>CAVUSQ010000001.1:0-2230166 GCA_963744175.1 Bryobacterales bacterium
TTCGTTTTTCAGTACACGCCCCCCGAGCAACGCAACATCACTGGAAATCGAAATCGGGGCCGCTCGTAATAGCCTATCGATGCCGATCGTCTTCGATGCAGACAATTTTGGGATCGGCAATCTCCTGACAGCGGCGCCTTATGTCGTCTGCTCCAAGACCATATGGAGCGATTCCTCGTCCCTGGGTAGTGGGTCCGTTTGAATTTTCAAATAGACCCACTACCCGTCCCTGACGCCGATCATCCGGACGGATATTTGGCGAGGGTGAGTTGCGCCATTAGTAGTTCAAACGACGTTGGGGGGAAGTGTCGTCCGCGCTCAGGGATCCGGAGGGCAGAATCCAATAACGTTTTTGGTCAGGGACTATAGCCGACGAAAAGCGGTCCGCACTCACTGCTGAGCGACCGCGATAAAGGCGTTCGAACGCTTTGAAATCCGCTGACGGTGGTCTGTATCGGCTCGTCGCCTGCGGCGATTTGGGACCGGACTTTGCGCTGGTAAAACCCTGAAGACACAAGTCCGGCCCATTGCACCTATGCCTTCGCTCCTCCAATCGACACCTGGCCGGCAAGACCAGCAGAGCCGGTTGGGGGACCAATTGGGAAGTGGGATTCACCGGATTTGTCGCGCCAAAGCCGGTGCCGTAGACTTCGAGCATCTCGCCCGGAACCGCGAGGCGGGAGGACGGCCCAACGGGACCTACAAGGGTGCCGTCCAGATGGATCGCCGCCACATAGGTGGTGGTACCGGATTGGTACGTGAAAAATGCCGGCGACAACGCCTGCTTCAGGGCCGTCCCTGATAGCTGGTGCCTTGGGGCGTCGTCACCTGCACTTGCACATTCCCAATGGTGTCTGTCGTCAGGAGCAATGGCGTTGATCTGGGTGGGGCTAACGTACTCGACGTAGGCCGGATTGCCGTTGATCGTTACACCCACGCCATCGAGCGAGACCGGGAGATTGCGGCCGAAAAATCGGATGACGTCCAGCCTCGGGCCGACGCACCAAAACCGGTTCCCACGATCGAAACGAATCCGCCTGAAGCGATCGCTGGCTGAAAACTCGCCGCATTGACCACCGCGTTCATCTGCGAGGGAGGCGCGGGCAGGGCTGCTGGCGTTGAAGGAAGATACCGTCGAAACCGCCGAGCGTCACCTGCGGCGCGGCTGAACCGTCGTTGTACAGGGCTGCCGACGCGAGATAGACCGCATCTGCAATCAGCGATGCCGGAGCCGGCATTCCGGACTCGCAGGGACGGTGCGCCGCGATCTTGAGGCTCACGGTCGCAATCTAGTGCCAGGCGTCCCCTGGACTGGCGGTGGTCTGGTCGATGGTGGCCGAAGTCACGACGTTTTCGCCGGCAACGATTTCGTAGACGGCGTTCTTCGTCCAGCTCGCCGCGCCCGGCGCCGCCGGCAGCCAAACCTGGATAGAATACTGGCCATCAGCGGGAGGGTGACATTCCACTGGGCCTGGCCGCTGCCTGAATCCAGTTCGTGGCAGCTCCCTTGCCAGCAGTGATGGTGAGGGCCATTGAAGTTTTGCGGCTCGGACGGAAGATTCGTCCTCGGCCGGACCAATACGGGACCAGTGTTGTAGGTAACGGTGTTCCAGGAACCCGTAGCGCTAAAGCCGCCATCCGAATCGTCCACGATGTACTGGTAGAGGGGTGCCTGTTTCCCGGTGAATCGCTGGAAGCCGGATTCGAGGGAAATCGTCTGTGGCGTTGCCGTCCCATTCAAGAGGAACACGACACGGTAAAGTCGCGGCGATAAAGCGGGCGGGCCGTTGGGAGAGCGGTACGTCGTCGAGCCAGACGTTGCCCGCGATGTCGCCGACCCAGAATTCAAGCGTCCGTCGTTGGCCGTGACGGGCAAGGAACGAGGCGGAATACTGGCCCCAGCTGGTGCCGATGGCGATTAGCGCGGCGAGACCATAGTTCGGATAGTTCGGCGCGCCTCCTTGTGAAAAGACGGTGATGGTTCGGGGCGAATCTGCTCGTGCCCAGATTGAACCTGATACTCGGTTCCTGGGTTCAGTGAAAGATTATCCTGTTCTAGATCGATGTGCCAGTTGACGGTTCCGGGAGAGATGATCGCGATATGCGCGGAAGCCAGTCCGCTGCCGCCATCGAGGAATCCGATGCCGCCGTGCCATGGCTTGCCCATCATTGGTGACGCTGAGCTCCCATCCGGTGAGCCCGGACTCGAAGCCCGGATTCATGGGCAGATTTGCGGTTTGGGCCGGTGCCGCGACCTGCTCCGGTAGGCCGATAGCGGTCCCGAGTTTGAAATCGTATTCGTCGTACCACCAAGCTACCGGCGGCGCTTCGTCGCCAAAATCGAAGCCGAAGAATCCGTTTCCCATGAGAGTCAATCCCAGTCCGAAGCGCATCTTCGGATACCGAGCTTGCGCAAAGGCCACGGTGGACGGAAGCAACGCGTTCAGGGGGAAATACCCGTATCCATAGGAGAGCTGATTGGGCGGGCACGCCTGTACCATGGTCAGCGCCGGAGCGACCGCCTGCGATTCCATGCCTGATAAAGATTCCATAGCTGGCTGAACGGGGCTTGACCTTCTCGCACGCTCTCAGGGAAAAACTCGATGCTCGTGCCGTTAAAGGCCGCCAGCGATGCGACTCCGCCGGAGCATCGAGCACATGTCCCGAAACGTACGCGCCTGGCGGCCAGAGATCGAAAGGCCCTCAGGACCGCGTATTCGCCCGCGCTCCATGCCACGTCGAGCGCCGCCGGATCGTCCGGAATGCCGTCGCCGTTCGCGTCGATTTGGACGATGTTCCCGTAGCGATCGGTGAACGGCTGCGGGATGGTGGTATTGAAGCTGTCGAGGAACACGCCGTCGAAAACGAAGTTCGACTGGGCCAGCGCTCGGGTAAGCAATCTGCCAGAAACTGAGATACCTCGGGCCTAGTCACATTGAGGACGTACCGTGGCGGCGTGCTGCTACACCAATCGGCAATCTTATTCCCATGGACATCCCTTAGGAAATAAGCGTCGGGTGGCGAACCCTCGCCGCCATTATCGGTAACATACGGCAGGAATGTTCAAGAGCTTGGATTCGTGGCGCGGAGTTGCGCGACATTGGCCGCGCTCAACGCATTGGCTCCGAGAACGAGTTGCGTCTTCTGCGCCTGATCGGGCGCGTTGCTGAAAACATACTGTCCTATCCAGATGTTCCCGATGCGCGGATACGCGGCGCCGGGCGCGGATACCACCCGGTATGTCACCGATTGCAGGTAATCGGGGTTGGAGGCGCACCGGATGTAGACGCTATTCACGACTAGAGGGTCGGCGGAGAGTCCGCTGATCACGCCTTGGTGTGAAACGGTGGGCGGCCCCGTATCGATCGCCTGAACGGAATAATCGGAAGCAGTGCCTGTCGAATACCGTCAAGGGTAGCCTGAAATTTTTGAAGGTGACCGTGGCCGCGGTCTACCGGAAGTAACAAACCGCTCGCCGGGCGAGGTTGTTATCGGGACGCCGGTGAAGTTATATATGGCCGACCCGCATCCTGTAACAGAGTAATTCAACTGGCCCGGCGAAATGCCCGCGAGCGAGAACATCACTTCATTGTCGGCGAAGGGTGCCGAACGCGCGGCGTCGAAAGCAATGGCGGAATCGGACAGCGCTACGTTCGAGACCCGCAGCTAATCACCATAAAAACCGTCGACCCGAGTAGGATTGATCCTCCCGCGGTGGAAGGCGCATAATAGTAGCCTTCGTTGTTGTCGGCAATTTTTACACCGTCCAGGTAGAACCTGATGTGGTTGGCACTGGCCGAGAACGTTGCGGCGACGTGATGCCACTCGCCTGCTTTCCAAGCGGTCATGTCGCCGCCGGCTGAATTATACGCGCTCTCATACTGTCCATTCCCCTGTGCGTTCGCGTAAACAACCCGCCCTTGGTGGGCCGGTCTTCTCCAATCTTGAAGTAGTCGCCGTTGGCGCCGCTATACATGAAGATGCTGTAGCCCGCCGGCGACGCAAAGGCCGGATCGCTTCCATTGAACCGGGGGGCAATCCACATCTCGACCGTCCCTTCGGACAGGTTGAGCAAAGCTCTGGGATACATGATTCCCGCGCCCGTTTGAATATAGAGTCCCTTCCCGAATTTGCCCGTGTCGTACGCAGCGCCCGCTGAATTGGATGGAGGAGCTCCGGATGTTGTGTTCAGCGAGTCGTCGAAATGGAAAAGAGCGAGTTGGGTAAGCGGCCCGGAAGAAAGCGTCTGGCCATTCTCGGTAATCGTGTAGGCGGTACCGCCGCTCGAAGTTCCAATAGCAAAGCTATAGTCGGGCGCGAGCTATCTTGACATTTCCCGAAGTGGGCTGCGCAAAAGCATCAGGCAATAATATTAGGCAGAGGGAAAACAACCGCGACGTTCGCATCGGCCTCGCGCGACCTCCGAGATGGAAAATTATACCAAGTCGGCGGTCTGCTCAGAGGCAATTACTCGAAACGCCCGTCCGCCAATTCCGCAACGTGACGCCCATAATGGTTCCGAGTTCGTGGAACCCTGAACTTGATCTGCGATGTCTAGCCCAGCTATGCAGCCTTGCCGAAACCTCAGACTGCACGCGCCCCTTCCTGCTGCGGCTCCCCGCCCGTCGGCTGGTTCTGAAACTCCTCCCATTTCCGCGCCGCCTCGTCGTCCTGCCGGTGAATCATGTGCGAGTAAATCTCCTGGGTCGTCCGAATCGAGCGTGCCCCAGCCGCGAGGATACGGCGGTATGCGGTACGCCACTCGCCAGCAGATGAGAACTATGCGTGTGACGCAGCGAATGAAGGCTCGCGCCCTCTGGAACTTGAGGCGGCGGAACAGCAGCGAAACCGCCCAGGGAGCCAATTCACCGAATAGCGCGTTGTTTCATCCAAGTGCCACTGCGCCTCCCACATCGCCGTTTCGGCCCAAAGTCCGAGTAGCCGACATGCGCTTCGATTGGGTATACTCCCGAAAAGAGCGATTCCTGGGTAGAAACATGAAAAGAGAGAGAGGCCTTCGTTTGTTGGGTGTTATGGTCGCCCTCTGCGTGCCGATAGCTCGTGCCCAATCTCTTCCGACGATCCAGCCGCCAACCCAAACCTGGATCTATGATTTCGGCGGGGCCTTTTTTGCACCCGTCCCCGCGCCACCGGAATTAAATTTAGGAGCTAATTTTTCGATCGAACTCTGGGCAATGCTCGATCTCGACGCGGTCGACGGCCAGTACATGAGGGTGTTCACCACGTCGAATGCGTACGAATTGGACTTCGAGGCTGGCACTCACCAACTCTCTTATTCGCAATCGGGCGGCAACGTACACACTAGTCAGGCGCTCTTGCCCGGACAGTGGTATCACATCGCGATCACCAGCAACAACCTCCAAATCACGCTATATCTAAATGGGCAGCCGCAGGGCACTTTTATGGCCACGGGCCAGCCCCCGATCAGTTCTTTCCCTCTGGTGCTTGGGGGACAAGCTTACGGCAACGGAAGCTCCTACTGCTGCGGATTCCCTGGCAGTTTGCGCCAGTTTCGCATTTGGGGTCGCGCTCTGCAACCTTCCGAGATTCCCCAGTATGCAACGGAGTTGCTCACGGGTAGCGAACCGGGGCTGATCGCCGACTGGCCCCTTGACGACGGACAAGGTCTGACTCTGCGCGATGTTGGACCTAACCACATGGCATTGCAGTTGATCTATGGCAATCCAGCCTTGTTTGTATTCCCGGCGTGGCTGAGAACGGCGCTGCTGGAGGGTGGCCCGTACTTTCAGATCCAAAGCCTAACGGCTTCCCAGAACACGATTCAGTCCCCGACTCTATCCATTCCGATTGACTTTGATTCGGACGGCAACATCGACCTGCTTGTTTGCCAGGGGCTCACAGCCGCGGCCCAACCCTGTGCCGCTTTTCGCAACACTGGCCAAGGAAATTTCAGCGACGTGACAGCGCGCGTATTAGGGCCGCAACCGCCGGAAATTATTACACCCCGCGATTATTGTGTCGCAGACTTCAACGGGGACGGGCGCCAGGACGTTTTCATCGCGAATACTGGGGAGTGTTATCCGTCGTGTGGAAACAACGGAGGCCAAAGCGTGCTGCTTTTGCAAACCGCCGACGGGCGGCTGCAGGATGCGACCGCCGCGGCAGGCCTGCCGCAAGAGAATATCTTCACTCACAATGTGGCGTGCGGCGATATAGACGGCAACGGTACTATCGATCTCTACCTAGCGAATACTTGACAGGTCCCAGCGACGTTCCGCCCAGCATCTATCTGAATGATGGAAAGGGTCATTTCACTTCAGGCGACCCAAGCCGATTGCCGGCACTTTTGGGAACTGGCGGATTCGATATTTACCCGGCAGCTAAGTTCATTGATCTTAACCATGACGGGCGGCTACACCTGTTCCTTGGCTCCGGAGACACGCGCAACAACCCCCACGACTTGCTGCTACTCAACGACGGCCATGGATTTTTCTCTGTGGCGCCGGACAATGCACTTCCCACCAGATACGGGGGCCGCAACCGGGGCACGGTGAGCGCGCGAGTTGTCGATATGGATGGAGACGGCTGGCCGGACTTGGTCAACGCCGTAAACGGGCCGGGATACTGCGAAGGTGCGGTTCAGATCCTGCTGAACAACCACGATGGAACGTTTCGCGACGCGACAAATCTGATCGCACAGCCCGCATGGCCGCGGTCCAGTAGTCCGTGTAGCCAGTTGCCATACGTGGATCCACTATACACGGCTGATTTCAATGGCGATGGGCTGCCGGACATCTTAGTTCATGGAAACAGCCAGCCATCGCGGCTGTTCTTGAGCACCGGCACAGCGGGCGGCGGCCGTTTACTGGAAGCGACAGAACTTTTGCCGCACACGACGCCTGCTGCGATTGCGGTGGCCGATTTTAACGGGGACGGCGCACTGGACATCGCGGCGTGGATCAACTGTTGTAACTCAGCCTTGAGACTCGAATCCTGGCTGCGCACTCGCAGCTTTCAATTTACACCAGACCTCATTCCGCCCTCACCGAACGGTCCGTCGTTCTTACGCGGGACCGTTTTAAACTCGGCGGACTTCACCGCGGACGCGCTTGCTCCCGGGCAATTGGTCAGCATTTTCGGAACCGGGCTCGGACCAGATACTCTTGCTGTGGCATCGCCGGACGGAGGAAGCTTCCCTACACAACTGGCCGGAACTCGGGTGCTGTTCAATAATGCGGCTGCGCCAGTTCTTTTTACATCGGCTGGCGCAGTCGGCGCGATCGTCCCATTCAGCGCACTTCCCGGAGTCCGGAGCGACTTGGTGGTTGAGAACCAGGGCACTCAATCGCCCCCAGTTTCCATTTTTGTGGACGCCGCTGCTCCGGCAATGTTCACTGCCGATGGGAGCGGCGCCGGTGCGGGGGCCGTTCAGAACTTCGATCCGGCCACCGGCGCCCTGACCCTCAATACCTCACAGAACCCTGTAGCGGCAGGAGGGCTTGTCATCGCGTACATCACGGGAGGAGGTGCAACCAACCCGCCCTCTGTGGACGGCGCATTGGCAACGAGCGCCGGGCAAATGATGCTCCCAGTGCTGGCTGCCTTGGATTTCTGGGGCGCGGATAGTCAGGGACCTCCCCCGTGCGGATCGAGTCAAGTCTGCCAAGCGGTGAACGTCCTATATGCCGGGCCAGCACCTGGTCTTGTGGCGGGAGTCACGCAAGTTAATGTGCGCCTGCCCGATACCGCATCAGCGGGTAGCCACTTTCTCGGTGTGATGGTTCGGGGAGTTTGGACTCAGTGGTTGGTAACGATCTGGGTGCGGTGATCAAACATATGATCGCAAAACCGCAGATGCTGGCATGCATCGATGCCACGCGGATGCCGCACCACATGGAGGAACCCGGATTCCCGTCGGGCCCAGGCCCGCGAAGTCCAATTGGAGGAAGCTCCACTTGGCGGCGTAGTCGGCAAACCATAGAAGTTCGCGGCGGCCGGATCTTTCCGCCAATTTCAAATCTCATCGCCGCCACGCAGCACGCCCTCACTGCACGCGCCCCTTCTGCTGCGGCTCTACGCCAGTCGGCTGGTTCTGGAATCTCTCCCATGCCTCCGCCGCGGCATCGTCTTGCCCATGAATCATATGCGAGTAAATTTCCTGAGTCGTCCGTATCGACGCGTGCCCCAGCCGGGCAGATACGGCGGTAAGCGGTACGCCGCTCGCCAGCAGGTGCGATGTATGCGTGTGGCGCAGCGAATGAAGGCTGGTGCCCTTCGGAAGCTTCAGGCGGCGAAACAGCAGCGATACCGATGACGAAATCGAGTCCGGCTTAAACGGGCTGCCGTCGGGATTCGCGAATATCAAATCTAAGTCGGCGCTATAGTCGGGTCCGAACTGGCAGCGAAACTGGTCCTGGACCACCCGGTGGCCGTTCAGCACCGCGATCGCAGACACGGGCAGGGTGACCACGCGCGGCTCCTCGCTTTTCGTCGTCTTGAATTCGAGGACCTCGCGGGTTTGCGTCAGCGACCGGGCGACCATTGCCCGACCGTCCTGGATGTCGGACCAGCGGAGCGCAAGAACCTCGCCGCGCCTGCAGCCCGTCGCCGCCACCACTTCCAGGTAGGGCCTCAAACACCAGGGTTCGGTAGCCGATTCGATCACCATTTTTTGCTGGGCCGGAGTCAGCGCGATAGCGCGATGTCTCTTCACCTTCGGCCGTTCGCTGTTGGTGACCGGATTGATCGAGGCGAGTCCCCATTTGATGGCCCGCGCAAAAGCGCTCGAAATGACACCCGCGATATTCCGAACAGTTTTTCCGCTGAGCGGGCGTGACGACTTAGTCTGTCGGGTATGCCCTCCCGATTTCAGCAGCCTGGCCCACTCGCGGGTGAGGTGTAGCGACGTGATCTCGGCCAGCGGCTTCGCTAAAAGCTCCGGCGAAATGTACGTCACCACGTCACGGTAACGTTCGACCGTTTTCGGCGCGAGGTTCTCGCAAGCGTGGTGACTGAAAAACTCATCGAGCAGGGTGGCGAGGGTCTTTGGAGCTTCGCGATCAACGTTGCCGCCGGCTTTCGCCAACTCAGATTTCTGCTGTTCGGCCTGGCGCCGGTTTGACTCCGCCTGGATTGCCTCCTGACGGGTGGCGTAGCCGAAAGCGCGGATGATACGGCGGTTATCTCGCGAGCCTCCCGGCGCGTTGTACTTGAAGTACCAATCGACCTTACCCCTACGTTTACGCTTGTGTATTGCCATTTGCCTACCTATTCGACCCCGATTTCTGCCTATTGTCCCCTTCTGAGTGGGGATTACAAGCCATTCCCGATGGGGCGGGGAAGTCGGAGCCGTTACCGGCCCAGCTCCCCACACCCGCTCTCAACTCATTCCAGAAACACTGTAACTCTGGCGAGTACGTAAAAGGTCACTCGATCTCAGCGAATGTGTTGCACGGTGCCTCCCATCTGGTCGATGGAACCGCAACGCTGCTCCCATTGTTCATAGGAGTGCCGAGTCACTAGCCATCGCTGGCCCAGCCGGATCGCGGGAATTACCCGCTGTTCAAGCAGCTTGTACACCGCCGCTCTGCCGATCGTGAGGCGTTTTGCGATTTCGGCGACGGAGATCCGACCCGCGATACTCATTGCTCGCCTCCAAATTCTGCGATAACGGGCGCCCCCAGGCTGCGAAGCCGCTTCATCTCTTCTAGCCAAGAAGGATCGGCGTCGGTACTGGTTTTCGTCGCCACATGTGCCATGTGGTGGATCAACTGACATTCCACGAACTGGCTGCTGAGCTGTGTCATCGCAAGCATGATTTGCCGGCCAGCCATATCCAAACGAGACCTTTCGTCGCCGCTGGCGGCCTCTTTCATCTGAAGAGGAATGTCATAGACGACGCGCACCCGGAAGCTGGGCAGACGATCGTCGAAGAATTGTTTATTAAACTGATCGAACCTGACTTGGTACCAGTCGGAGTGAATTTCGCGCCCTTAGCCCGATGGCAGCACCCGGCGCTGATCGCCTTCGGAAGCGGGCTCCTTGTGATGCTGGCCGTGGCAGTGGCGGCAGGTTCGGGACTGTTCTCATGGCTCGCATCCCCACCTCCGTTCCACGATCCTCTCACCGGAGTCCTTTTGGCAATCTCGCTTCTGGCGAGCATCATCCCCGCGATCTTTGCGTGCCGGATGAACTACCTGCTTGCGCCGGTGGTCTGTTTACCCCCGCGAGTATCGGACTCGGTGAGGCGAAGGTGGCAGCTCCGTGCCGGCGGCTCTGCCATCGTCTTTCTGTTGCTATTCCTCATCGTTCAGATCTGGATGGTTTCGAAATTGACGGCGGCGAATCGCATTCCCGCCTATTGGCGCAGCGTCAATCTCACCAGCGGCGTCTCGGGACTGCTTCCGGAGATCCTCTTGCTCGCTGGCGCGTATCTATGGTTTTGGTTCAACCTGCGCGGACTTGGCCATTTCGGCGAGGACAGCCCCCGATTGCCGAAAGTGGACGACCTGCCGAAGTTTATGAAGAGCGGTAAGCACCGAATGCCGATGTTTAGCGACGAAGAGGCCGGAGCTCTCGTCGAAAGAGAGGCCCTTCCCTTAACGCGGCAGTATTCGAAGCGGCTCGTAATCACTTTCCTAAGCACGATCGTTATCTGCGGGGTTGGCTTGGAAGGCCCCTGGGTCCGCACTCTGGGCGAGCGTTTCTTTGGCGAGGTGATCTTCTGGTGGGTTTGTATCTGTATTGCAGTGATCCTGGCGGATGGCATCCAAATGTGGATGGCCTGGAGCAAACTTCGCGAGTTACTGGTTTATCTCGATCGGATGCCCCTTCGGCGCACGTTGCGCGCCCTAAAAGGACTGGCATGGGGCTCGATCTGGAAGATGAGCGGAAACGTGTTGGACGAACGGTATCGCGTGATTTCGCTTCAGATTGAGAGCCTCAGGCACCTGACCAACACAGTGACGGCTTGGACGCCCCGCAATGCGTCCGAGTCGAACGATCGAACGGAGTTGATACTGCAATTGCGCGCGTGCGAAAGAAACATCGCGGTCTTTGCCGAATGGTTCGTTACTCTTGAAAAAGACCGGCCGGTCACGGACATAACACCGTTTGGCGATTTCCAGGAGCAACTGACATCCCTCGCGGGTACGGTCATGAAAAATGTCCTGCTGAGGGCCTGGGGCGGCGAAACCGACTCTCTGATCTTCGGACGCTCCAGCCCGGATGCAAAAGACAACGACCAGAACGAACTCGACATCCCCTTCGAAAAACTCAAGCCGTATATGCGGGCCGGGGAGGAGTTTTTCGTCTTACCTTACCTCGCATTCATCCAGAATACTTTAGGGCGCATCCGCACCATCGCGTTGGGTATCCTGTGGCTATTCGTCGGCACGACTCTTGCAGTATCGAGCTATCCTTTCGACCCGCTGAGCGTGTTAGGCGCGATCTTCCTCGTCGTCTTCCTGCTAGTCGGCGGATTAACGATTCTCGTCTATTCCCAGATGTCTCGCGATGCGACGCTGAGCCACATTACCAACACACAACCCGGACAACTGGGGTGGGATTTTTGGCTCCGTTTGGTGGGATTTGGCATCGGGCCGTTGATCGGACTCCTGACCACACTATTCCCATCGATCACGGATTTCGCCTTTTCGTGGCTTCAACCAAGCGTGCAGGCCCTCAAGTGAATCTGATGATAACGGGAAGAACTGACTCACTTCCACACCCCGCATCCCGCTTCGTGCATCACCTGCGGTCGCAACGTCGAAAATAGGAATTGATCTGAGCGCCGCTGCCTGATAGCCAGGGGGTAGGGCCAGTGATACGGCCTCGTCCCTAGGCGCCGTTACGCGACCGGTCCGTCACGTCACGTTCATTGGCGAGAATCGCGGAAAGATACCATAACCCTCCTTATGGGCTGTTCGCGGTCGTCACATTCATCACTCGGGTTCGGGAGAACAGCAAGGAGAATCTCTTGCGATTATCGAGCGAAGGAGGAGTTAGTTGTCGGTCAGGAGCCTTTTTTATGTACCCGACAAAACGCCGTGCAAAAGGCTGGCTTCCAGCATCGACCTTTCGGTTCGTTGCAGTGGAATTGCCCGCGGAACAGCAGCCTCGCTGCCGATCGTTCCGCCGAGAGGGGCGGGAACAACGCGGCCATCGCCGTGAGGTTATCGGCGGAGCCTGGCGCGCAGAAGGCCGAGCAGGAGGAGTCCGGACCCGATCAAAGCCAGGCTCGCGGGTTCGGGCACGTCGCTGCCCTGTTGCGTCAAAAAGACGCCGGAAGCGGATGTGAACGTATCTCCAGCGGGCAGGACCACGCCAGCCTGCGCCGTATTGAATGCATCAGCATAGCCATTGGATGAGCCAACGTTTAGAAGCATAGTAAAAGAGAACACGGAGTCTGAGGCATCAATCGGAATGCCCATCTGAAGCGCGAACTGGCACTGCTCTTCAAAGGGCGGTACGTCTGGATTAGGGCCTTCGCCGCCAACGTTACACATACCAACTACGGGCGTCAGGTTAATCCCGTCCTGTGCCGCGTAAATCCAGCCTTGGATGTAGCTTAAGTCGCCTGCTGCGGTGAAAATCAAGCCTAGGGCACTGTCATCTAAGGAGAGGGTAAGGACGGCGGTGCCAGGGATGAGGACTCCTGCGCCGATGGGAATGATATCGAGCGTATCGGTGAATTGAGCGCTGGCGCTGCCACCGCCACCAACTTGTAAGCCGGTTCCCGAGAAGGACGCTCCAGCAGAGGCTTGCAGCAATCCCGTGGCGAGATCGGCTGCCGACATACCCGTCGCAAACTCACCAGCGCCGTAGTTGGGGTTGGTTGGGTCGGCGCATCCCACTATCTCGCCATAATATCCGGAGAAGTCTGCCGATGCACTTGCAGATGTCGCGTTTGTGACAACCTGTGTGTCACTACCGCCGCAAGCGAAATTTGCGCCTGCGGTTACCCTGGCGCTGAACAATGGGGACGCTCCAGCAGGCGAGACGCACATCACGGCCAAGCCCAGCGCTATCCGGGTCGATCGCATAGTGAGAAACGAGTGTGTAGCTCGCGTGCTGAAGAGCGGCATGCTTTCCTCCTGGCCAGCCCGATGATTGAATGTACGTCTTAAGCGGGGCCACGCTTTTGACAAGCAATTGTGAAACCGGCTCTTCGTCGCAAAAATCCGAAGCCCATTACTCATAGATCCCTTGTATTCTTGGTCGTCGCCCCGCTCCTTGACGCTACGAACCCATTCTTTCAACGACATATGCGCCCCTCCTTGTTTGACCGATGGCCACACTAATAGGCCTCTGTACAGAAACGCGGGAACGGGGGGGCAAAATAGTCACCGGCGGATGAGAAAGTTGAAAAGGATTTACAGCCGCCCGGGAGAAGAGCCGCTCGCGACGGCTTGACTGCATGCCAGTCAGCAGTGTACTGTAATGAACCCACGGGGGCTTGCGATGGTTCCGCCTTCGACCCACGACGTCACGCACCTGCTCAAGGCCTGGTCCACGGGAGACGAACAGGCTCTCGTAAAGCTGACTCCACTGGTGTATGACCAACTGCACCGTATCGCCCAGTGCTGCATGGCGGGCGAACGCTCCGGCCACACGTTGCAAACCACCGCTCTGGTCAACGAAGTCTATTTACAGTTGGTGGACTGCCAAAAAATCGACTGGAAGGATCGGGCGCATTTTTTCGCCGTGTCCGCACAGTTGATGCGGCGCATTCTGGTGGATTTTGCGCGTTCGCGCGGGTACCAAAAAAGGGGCGGAGGTACGCCACATCTGTCGCTCGACGAAGCGCCTTCGGTATCCAACGAACCCGATACCAACCTGGTGGCCCTGGATGATGCGCTGAATGCCCTGGCCGCCGTGGATGGACGAAAAAGCAAGGTCGTGGAACTGAGGTTCTTTGGCGGATTGAGTATCGAAGAAACCGCGGAAGTTCTGCGGGTGTCGGTGGAAACCGTGGTGCGGGACTGGAGGCTGGCCAAGGTCTGGCTTCTGCGGGAGATAAGCGAGGCGAACTGAACATGGAGCCTGAACTCTGGAGCCGGGTCGAAGATATGTTTCACCGCGCGTTGGAACTCGACCAGAGCCGCCGCGCGGAATTTCTCCAACATGCCTGCCGGGACGACGAAGCGCTTCGGCGGGAAGTGGAGTCCTTGCTGGTTCTCGACAAGCCCGCGGAGCGTTTCATTGAATCGCCTGCACTGGAGTTGATGGGCAGGCTGGCCGCCAACGAATCAGGGATAACCGCCCCGCCGGAGAAAATCGGCCCGTACCGCATTGTCCGTGAGATTGGGCATGGCGGGATGGCGGTGGTCTTTCTGGCGGAGCGCGACGATCAGAACTATCGCAGCCGGGTGGCGATCAAGATGGTCAAGCCGGGGATCGGCACCGATCCGGTCCTCGAGCGTTTTCGTAACGAGCGGCAGACGCTGGCGGCGCTGGACCACCCTAACATCGTCAAGTTGTTGGATGGCGGCCGCACGGAACTTGGCCTGCCTTACCTGGTGATGGAGTATGTGGAAGGCCTGCCCTTTGACCGGTATTGCGATTTGAACAGGCTTTCCATCGCGAGCCGCCTGCGTTTGTTTCGCACGGTCTGTTCCGCCGCGCAATACGCGCACCAGAATTTGGTAATCCATCGCGATCTGAAACCGGGCAACATTCTGGTCACCAAGGAAGGTGTTCCCCGGCTGTTAGACTTTGGAATCGCAAAACTGCTAAATCCGGAATGCCTGGATACGCCCCTGGTGACGCGCATGGACTGGCGTGTAATGACTCCGGACTACGCCAGTCCGGAGCAAGTATGCGGTCAACCGGTGACCAGCTCGACCGACATTTATTCGCTCGGTGTTTTGCTGTACGAGATTCTGACTGGCCATCGTCCTTTTGAAGCCGGCAATCGTCCTTGGAGGGAAATCGAGCGAATGGTCTCGGAGCAGGAGCCGGCCCGTCCGAGCACGCGGGTCGGCGCGGATGGCGAACGATTGGAGGCAACCGCCGGGATGCGCAGGGCGGAGCCCAAACAACTGGTGAGTTTGCTGCGCGGCGATCTGGACTGGATCACGATGAAGGCGCTCGAGAAGGATCCGAGCCGCCGGTATGCTACGGCGTCCGAGTTGTCGGCGGACCTCGGCAGGTATCTGTCCCACGAGCCGGTCATCGCCCGTCCCGCGACTGCCGTTTATCGTGCCCGGAAATACGTCCGGCGCCATCCGTTCGGCGTCGCCGTGGCCGCGGGATTGGTGCTGCTACTGGCCGCGTTTACCGGCATGCAATCGATTCAGCTACGGCGCATCACGCGCGAGCGCGATCGAGCCAACCGGGTCACCGGATTTATCGAAGGAATGTTCCAGGTGTCGGACCCGAGCGCGGCCCGCGGCAACAGCGTCACTGCCCGGGAGATTCTGGACAAAGCGTCAAGAGATATCGACTCAGGACTGGCCCACGACCCGGAACTCCAGGCAGAGATGATGTACGTCATGGGAATTGTCTATAGGAATCTCGGGCTGTTTCCTCGCGCGCAATTGCTGTTTGGGCGCTCGGCTGAAATCCGGCGCCGCGCCCTCGGGCCGGAGAATGCGGACACCCTACGGTCCATGGACGAACTGGGGTGGATCCTGAACCAGCGAGGCCAAGCGCGCGAGGCGGAGAAGCTTCAGCGCGAGACAGTGGAGACCCGCCGGCGAGTTTTTGGCGAGCAGAATATGGACACACTAAGGTCCATGAGTAACCTCGCCTGGACGCTGGACCGGGAGGGGAACTACGCCGAGGCGGAAAAACTGGAGCGCGCGGTGCTCGATGGCCAGCGGCGCGTCTTCAAGACGGACAGCGCCGAGACCGCGAAGACCCTGAACAATCTGGCCGCTACACTGGGCCACGAGGGTCATTACGCCGAGGCAGAAAAGATGAAGCGGGCCACGCTGGATATTCGGCGCCGTATTCTGGGGCCGGAACACCCGGACACGTTGACTGCCATGAATAATCTCGCGTATACCCTGCAGCAGGAAGGACACTACTCGGAAGCGGACAAGCTACAGCGCGAGACATTCAGCCTTCAGCGCCATGTTCTCGGAGCGGAGCACCCGGATACTCTCCGGTCCATGAACAATCTCGCGAATACGCTGTTCGCCGAGGGCCAACTCGCGGAGGCGCTCGAGTTACAGCAGCAAGCGCTCTCCACAAAACAGCGTGTTCTGGGACCGGAGCACCAGGACACGTTGTGGGCAATGAAGGGTCTGGCCGGAACCCTCCAGCAAATGGGCCGGTACGCGGAATCCGAGCGGTTGCAGCGGGAGACGCTTGAGATTCAGCGCCGTGTCCTTGGACCGGACCGCCCAAATACGCTCGAAACCATGAGCGGCCTGGCAGCCACTTTGAGAAAGGAGGGCCAATACTCCGAAGCGGAGAGCTTGCTGCGCGAGACGCTGGAGATTCAGCGCCGGGTTCTCGGGCGTGAGCATCCTAATACTCTAACGACGGCCGCCGAATTGGTCCGGACTTTGGAGAAGGAAGGCCGGTACGAGGAGGCTGAGACGTTGGCGCGCAAAACGCTGGATATTCAGCGTCGCGTCCTCGGACCGGAGCACCCGGATGCTGCGAGCACTGGTTATGACCTCGCGTGCATCTTGGCCCATCGCGGCCGGCGTGAGGAGGCCATTGCAGCATTACGCAATGCCATCGACCACGGGCTGAACTCTGCCAGCGATCTCGCGATTGAAAGGGATCCCGATCTCAATTCGCTCCGCGAAGACCCGCGTTTTGAAGCACTGGTAGCTTATGGTCAGCAGCGGGCCGCGACACAAAACCGGAAGTAGCGTGTGCGAAGTATTTTGGCGCGCTGCGCTCAAACGGCAGAACCTGAACATGCGCCGCTTCACTCGCCTGACCATCGCCTTCAGCAAAAAGCTTGAGAATCACGTAGCTATGATCGCCCCTTCACATGCACCACAACTTCGCGAGTGCGAGCCGGACGTGAAGCCTTAATTATCTGATTGTATCTGTAAGTTCAAGGTCGGTCGTAATCAATACCCATGCCGCCATCCTTTATTGCGTGACGCGACCGTGCGGTAACGTCACTTGATTCCCGCTCGGTGACGCGCGCCACGCGGGCTGGAAGCCAACTGGCCGGGTATCCCGTGAGTGGTTCCCGAGGGGCGCCACCAAGCCCGCCGGTGGCGCAACGGCGCGCCGCATCCGCCACTGGCCGACCGCTGTGGGGTTGGGCAGCAGCAGCAGAGACGGTTCCATCCGAGCAGCGCTCCCGCGATCACGTCAATCTGATAGCATTTCCGACATGACGGCAGCTGTTGCGTTGATGCTATGGTTTGCTCCGCCCCAAGCAGCAGATCCGGCGCGACGCTTTGAGGTTGCCTCGATCCGGCCATCGGCTGGGCGACAAGGTGGCGAAGGAAGCAACCGCTCCCATATTGAGTACACGCCGACGAGCGTCCGGTTCCGCAATATCGATGTGGCGGAGGCCGCTGAATGGGCCTACAACGTCAAATATTATCAGCTCGATCAATTCTGGAAACCGAGAATGGGGCCTTACGATATTGAGGCGAGGACGGAGAACTCCGCGTCCGTTCCGCAGCTTCGTCTGATGCTGCGCAATCTGCTGACGGAGAGATTCAAGCTGACGCTGCATTGGGAGACGAAGGAGACTGCTGTCTATGAACTGCGCATTGCCAAAGGCGGACCGAGGCTGCCGAAGCGGAACGCAGATTCCGCGACGCATGCGCTTGAAAAGCTGCCGCGCATCATCGACGGCAGTTTCCTGTTTGCCGATTCCTCAATGGATTCGTTTGCCGCCCAACTATCGCAACTCGCCGGAGTCGACCGGCCTGTAGTGGACCACACCGGGATCGAAGGATATTACGACATTCTCCTCAAATCCGCCGCCAATGCGATCCGAGATCCGAACGGTCCGTCGATCGCGATTCTTCTCGAAGAACAGCTAGGTTTGAAACTAGCGAGCGCGCGGGACCCGATGCGGATTCTGGTTATCGATCGGGTGGAAAAACCCAGCGAGAATTAAAGGCGAATCGAGCCGCACATGTTAATACAGAGGTCCCCGCGAATCAACACAAAGGCAATACGGGGCCCTCTGGTCCCCTAAAAAGACCAGTGAGGCTCTTGCCTGCTTCCCAAAAGCTGTGGCCTAAGCATCACTCTTACCAGCCCGCGTCCCATCGTGCGTAAGAGGTGCAACCGGAATAGTTCTAGCCGGTGTGACGCGCCGGAAGGGAACGGTGAAGTTAATCTTCATGAGGGTCCTCGCAGCGGATCAGATTCAGGGAAACCGCGCCGGTGGTTCCCTCATAAGTCACTTCCTTAACGACTGCGCGCAGCAGCGCAGCACGATCCTGTTCCAAGGATTCCCATTGGGCTTCGGGTATGTTTAGTCGGTCGCGCGTGCCGGAGTCCCGCAATGCGGTTCGAAGCTGATCGAGGACCGAATCTTCGATCATGCGCGCCGGCACGGATTTGGTGGGACAGGAACTCCATCCATTCTGCCGCGCGGACCGGCATATGTAGTAGCGATAGCGCCGCCCCGGCTTGGCCGTATAGGTGGGTACCATCGGCCGTTGGCAGCTTTTACAAAGCAGCAGACCCGCAAGCAAAGCATGCTGAGGCACGCGCGTCGCTTCGGTCCCAGTGCGGCGGCCACCGCGCAATTGGGTATTGACTTGTTGCCACACCGAGGGCGCAACGATCGAAGGCTGCTCACCCGTGTAGATCGAACCCCGGTGTTCGACCTTGCCGGAGTAGATGGCGTTGGTGAGCAGCCGGCGTAACGACGCCTTGCCGAAGTCACGACCTGCGTGCGCGCGCCCATTTTGCGAGGTCCAGGATTTTGTTTGCCATCGCCGCTGCGCCAGTTCCGCGACCACCTTGGAAAGAGATTGATGCTGCAAGAACAAGGCGAAGATATCGCGGACGCGGCGACTTTCTTTGTCGTTCACAATCAGTCGGCCGCCACCGGGAACGACGTCATAGCCCAGCACCGGCGTTCCACCGACCCATTTGCCCTTACGCCGCGCCGCCGACATCTTGTCGCGCGTACGTTCGCCGATAATTTCGCGTTCGAACTGAGCGAATGAAAGCAGGATGTTCAGCGTCAGCCTGCCGAGCGAGGAGGTGGTGTTGAACTGCTGGGTAACCGAAACAAAACTGACCGAGCGCTGATCGAACCGGTCCACCAGCCGCGCGAAATCGAGTAGCGACCGGCTGAGACGATCAACCTTATATACAAGGACGCAATCTATCCGGCGGGCATCGATATCTTCGAGCAGTTGCTTCAGAGCCGGGCGGTCGAGATTTCCGCCGGTGAATCCGCCGTCATCATAATGACTCGGAACCAGGGTCCAGCCGAGATGCTTCTGGCTGATGATGTACGCTTCCGCGGCCTCCCGCTGGGCGTGAAGCGAATTAAAATCCTGATCGAGACCTTCCTCCGTGGATTTGCGAGTATACACAGCGCAACGAACGGTGGGAACGCTTTTATGCATCGCGCCGCTCCGCGAGGCCGAAAAACAACAAGCCATTCCAGCGTGTGCCGGTGACCTTGCGGGCAATTGCACTCAGGGAACGGTAGCGGCGAGATTCATACTCGAATCCCTCAGCGAGCACCTTGACCACGATCTGTCGATCGCCAAGGCGCCGAGTGAGCAACGTGCCTGCTACCGGCACCCGGTAATCCTTGGGTGGTCCTTGTGCGATCGATGTTGGCGGGAGCGGACTCCGGCCGAGCCTCGAATTCCTTCGGCGCTCGGACCCGGAGATCCCTATCATCCGCAATTTCGCCCGCTCGGCGGCGCGCTCGTTCGCTCAAATCTCCTTCGGCATTGGCCTGCAGCCGAAAGGCGATTCGTCTAAAAAGAAACTGTTTGTTCGAAGATTTCGATTCTTCTCCGAACAACTCCCGGTATCGCTTTTTAAGTGCGGGGATCTTCGAACTTACTAACTCTTCCATTGATCGAATTACGGTTTCATGCATGGGCGTGTCCTTTTCTGTGGTGGTTGACCACAGCTCCATGGACGCTCCGTGTGCCCCCACAAATCAAGTGGCGAGACCGGGTTTTCAGAGTTGACTTCACCCCCAGTCAGGAGGGCTCATTCCGCCTCCTATCAGCCATTCTGCCGCTCAGGAGGAAGGCTGGTTTTACTTGCGACGCCCGGAGTTCCGCAACCGAAGTGGGTGACTAAACCGCCCCGGCGCCCGAGCCGTCGTTTCAGCGAGGGGCGTAGGAATCGTCGGCGTTTCGTTCCAGCGCTTCGATGGCGCGATCGAGCTTGTCGCGTTCCGCCAGGAGAAGTACGGCGATAGGGTGCGAATGCGTCCCGGCTGACACCACATTGCCAACCGTCGTCAGGACCTTCCGTTGTTCAGCGGCGGAGCGTCTTTTTGCGCTCTTCGGATCGAGATCAATCGTTTTGCCCGCCTCGATTTGATCGTAGATCTTCCGCATTTCTGTGCGACTCTTTTGCGGGTTAAGGAATCTCAAGGCTGACGCTGCAACGTATTCGCGGGATCGTTCAAAAGCTAGCCAGCGTCGCTTCGCCCTTTCTGCTACCTGACCTGTCGTATTTGAGCCGGCGAAGATATCCAGTACGACATCATCTGGCTCTGTGAGCAGCTTAATGAAAAATTCCGGCAATCTAGCTGGGAACCGCGCGGGGTGCGGTCTCGCCCCAATGATCTTGCAGCCCTTCAGATATTGGCCGTTTGATTCGCTATTGGAAATCTGTAACAGATTCGACGGGATTGCGCCACCGTTATCCTTCGCGAACCCTGTGCCGATGTCATGTCCGGAGGGGCGCAAGTTGGGTTTATAAAAAGACGCCGGATCTTCCAGCAGCTTTTTCATGCGGGCGCTATAGGGCGTAAGCACCTTGGTCACGTCGGCCTTCGGCCATTCCGTTTTGCTGAACCACTACACCGTGTTCACCGCGTCCTTCACGCGCAACTTTCGCTTATTCACCCATTCGATGGGGCTCGGCAGCTTCGACGGATTAAACCAATAAAAATCCTGCGCGAGGAAAAATCCCAGTTCGTCACAAAATTTGATGGGAACGCGAAAATTATACAAACTTCTGGTGGGAAAGCCCTTTTCGTAGGCTCCGCCGAGATCGAGCACAAAGCTGCCGTCATCGGTTAACACCCGACGAACCTGTTCGGCGAATCGCACCAGCCAATCGACATAATCAGCCTGATCTTTGCTGGCGTATGCTTTCTGTCTTTGGAGGTCAAAGGGTGGCGATGTGATCACCAGATTGATGCTCGTGTCCGGCAGCGCCGCCAACAGCTTGAGGGAATCCCCACAGTAGGCCGCGCCCGATCGGGTCGTGTAAGCGGGAGCGATGGGCAGGCTCAGCAGTCCGTGTCGCATGGGTTCCCTATCACTTTAAGGGAAACGAGTCTGGTGTGAAGACTTGCTATTGGTTCCGAAGACGTAAGCGATGACTGGGCCCAATGAAGACCGCAAGAACAACGCGTTCCCGGACTGGCTAGCCTTCTTTAGCCGCTACGGCGGGTCTTCGGCTGGGTTGATTCGGAGGGTGCGACCATCCCATCGGATTCAGATTGTTTCTCCGCAAGTTGGCGGATGCGTCCGAACCGGACCCATTCCCGTTCTTCTTTCCGATGGAGGACTTCGAGGACCTCGAAGCTCGCCCAGGCGCGGGTCTCCTCCAGGGTTGCACGCCAGGTCTTTACAAACTTGCGCTGCCAACGATGCGGGAAAATGCTGAGCTCTTCGAGCTGATGGAGATCCCTCAGCGTCTGTTCAAAGTCCCGGTTCAACGTGGCGAGGGCTTCATAGACCAGCATCTTCGGCGCATTTTTTGAACCGGTCCGATTCGAAGAACCCTTGGTGTTTGGCTTTTTGGATTTGACCACACCACATGACCGCTCTGATCCTGCACACAGTCAAGTCCCCGCCTTGACGGAAAGACCATATCGATTCGAGCGAAAAGTTCGCGCGCGTCGTGCTTTATACAATCCAATCCGAGCCATCGTGATCGTAGGTTGGTGCAGGAGCACCTTGGACGGGTCTCTGATTAAAAGTCGTCTGGATCTGGCAAAGGCGGTGGACGCCTCTTCCCGTATTCGTTGGGATATTTTCGCTCGAGCCACCAGGCGATGGAACGCCAAGACTTAGCGTAGCGCTTGCTCATCTCGGACTCACGGAGTTGCTTGCTTTCACCCGCCGCCTGATCCACCGCCTCCATAAACTGCCGCTCTAGCTTGGTTGCTGTGCCCTGGACCACCCGGCGCTTCCATCGGAAGTAAGACTCGCGTCCAATGCCGGTGTCCGCGATTGCGGTTTCTATGGACCCAGTAACAAATAGACTAGAGCAGAAATTCGTAATCAATCGCTCAGTGATTTTGGATGGCCGAGCCATGTTGCCTCCTGGCGAGTTGCCGCTAGGGATACCGACAGCGGTTGTCCCTCGATGATCGTACATTGATCTTCCATTTGTTACCTCGTTCGAATTTTAAGGACTTCAAGTTTGCTCACGATCCATTCGTGCTCGCGTGTATGTCCCCTTGAAATAACCATCGAGTCAGCCAATAAAAAAACAAGCTCCCCGGTCGGATGGGCTCCAACCGGTGCGATGTTTGATTACTCACTATCCAGAAGCTGGCTCTGTTGCAAACAGCGCGGGCCGATCTGGTAAGGTGAACCTTGACCAAGAACCGACCGACACTATTCCGCGGGCGACACTTCGAGGACGGAATCATCCTACTGTGTGTCCGCTGGTACTTGCGGTATTCGCTCAGCTACCGGGATTTGGAAGAAATAACGGCCGAGCGCGGCCTCTCCGTGGACCATGTCACGATCTGGCGGTGGGTCCAGCGTTTCGCGCCCGTTCTGAATCAACGGCTCCGCCGCGAACTCCGGCGTCCCAATCGTTCCTGGCGCGTGGATGAGACCTACGTCCGCGTCGCCGGTAAATGGACATACCTGTACCGGGCTGTTGATTCCTCAGGCGACACGATCGATTTTATGTTGTCGCCGAAGCGAGACCTCACGGCAGCCAAGCTGTTCCTGCGTTTGGCATTATCGGGAAGCGGCGGGGTCCGGCCGCGGGTTTTGAACGTGGATGGGCATCCCGCCTACGGCCGCGCCATTGCTGAGTTAAAGGATTCGCGCGATCTCGGTCGGCGTTGTCTGTGCCGCCCTTCACCTTACTTAAACAACATCATTGAGCAGGACCACCGCTTCATCAAAAAGCGCATTACCGCGAGCCTCGGATTCCGGTCGCCAGAAGGCGCATGGAGGACGATCGAAGGTTACGAGGCGATGCATATGATTCGGAAAGGGCAGGTTCGATGGTTGGATAAGGCAGACGCGATAGGGCAGCGCCAATTTATTCACAACCTCTTTGGCCTCGCTGCGTAGAATTCGGACAACTCATGCTGCCGCTTGTCGTCATTCTGCTATTTGCAACAGAACCCATATTAATGCAATGGGATCGAACCAGGCGCAGAGGCGTGAATTGCCGTCGGAGCTGATTGCTCGCGCTCAGTTGATTGCGGTCGACTCGATTGAGCAGGCGAAAATCGAGGCTGGCGATTTGCTGCTGGCGCCGGTCGATTGGGCGGATCCTAAGATTGTCGAATTGTCGAAAATCGAGGCGCGCCCGGCCGGCTCGCCGGTGACGATTTTCAAGTCCCTTGGGCTGGGGGTCGAGGACGTGGCCGCGGCTGCATTTGTCTACGAGCAGCTATCATAAGAGCAGGAGTCTCCAGATGAAATTACGCAATCTCGCATTGGCAGTGGTTCTGACCGCACCGGTCACTTTGCAATTCGCGGGCGCGCAGGACGCCAAGAAGACGGATGAGAAACCGGCTAAGGAAGCGCAGGACCCGGTGTGCGGAATGATGGTCGATACGTCGACCGCGCCGAAGACCGAGTTCAAAGGGAAGACTTACTACTTCTGCAGCATCGATGAGAAGAAGGAGTTCGATAAGGCTCCAGCGACTTATATCAAGGTGGAGAAGAAAGAGACTACTAAGAAATAAATTGTGTCGTCGGTCCGCATGCTTACGCATGCTGGTTCTGTCTACCGAAGAAACATTGGGGACACTGTGCAGACGGGACCGTGTGAGGGGATTATTCCTGAGCGGTCATTTGGCTGTCGGAATCGCGCCAGGCACTCAATTTGAGGCGGCGGCAGACCCAGCACAGTCCTTCGGTCGAGATCGGCGCGCTTTCCTCACCGCATATGATACAGCCTTTCGGCTTCTTAATGCGGTCTGCTTCAATCGCAAGACGGGCCTGCTCGATGATGGCATCGGGCGTCGACGTCTCCACGACGGGAGTTCCTGGCGACGGCGCTTCTCGTTTCTTTCTCACCATCCCACTATAACAAGTTAGGCAGCACGTTCGAGGTACATGATGTATCCGGCGTCGAGTGAACCGGTACAGCGAGGACACTTCTGGCCCGGCTTCACATGAATGTGCTTCGGCTGATGCTCCACAGTGGCGTCGACGGTGTGGGTGCACATGGGGCAATAAACTTTCGCTGTACTTGTGGGGGCGGGTTTTATATTTGTCATGCTCCATCCTCCTTCACCCATATCGACGCATTTCGGCATAAAAAAGCTTCGGGTTTTTTCTGACTATCTAGTCCAACTGGTTTACCCTGATAATTCATGTCCAAGACAGCATTCCTTTTCCCCGGGCAGGGGTCCCAGTTCGCCGGCATGGGCAAATCGCTTGCCGATGCCTATCCGGAGGCCGCGCGTGTTTTCGATGAGGCGGATCAGGCGGTCGGATTCGCGCTCTCGAAGCTGTGTTTTGAAGGGCCTGACGATGCGTTGAAGCTTACAGAAAACACGCAGCCAGCGTTACTCACCGTGTCCGTGGCGGCGCACGCGGTGCTTAAAGAGAAGGGAATTGTCGCGGATTTCGTTGCCGGGCACAGCTTGGGCGAGTATTCGGCTTTGGTGGCGGCGAGATCGATCGAGTTCGTGGATGCAGTACGGCTGGTACGAAGGCGCGGCCAATATATGCAGGCGGCGGTGCCGGCGGGCGTGGGCGCGATGGCGGCTCTATTAAGGATGCCTCTCGATAAATTGGAGGGCGTTCTGAAGGAGGCGGCGCAGGGCGAGGTTGTGACGGCCGCGAACCTCAATTCGCCCGATCAGATCGTGATAGCGGGAAACGCGGGGGCAGTGAATCGGGCGGTCGAGCTCGCCAAAGCTGTGGGTGCGAAGCGAGCGATCATTTTGCCGGTCAGCGCTCCATTTCATTGTGCCCTGATGAAGCCGGCGCAGGATCAGTTGAAGATCGATTTGGATGCGACAGTGTTTCGCGATTTAGAGATCCCGCTGGTGAACAACTGGCAGGCGCGCGAAATTCATATGGGACTGGAGGCTCGGGAAGGCTTGTATCAGCAAGTGCCTAATTCGGTGCTGTGGACGGATTCCATCCGCTTGCTCGCTCGGAGCGGTGTAACACGGTTCATCGAGGTCGGTGCCGGCGGCGTGCTGACGGGGCTGCTGCGGAATATTGATGCGTCGCTCACAGGGGGGAAGTTTGGAGAGGCGGGGGACTGGGAGAAGGTCGCCGGTTAGGGTGAGCCATCTAAAATGTGTAGGTCGGCGGGGTGATTCCTTTCAATCTGAGATAGACTTCGCATTGCGCGCGATGGTGCGCGACATGGATGAACATGTTCATGATCATGTCGCGGCCGTTGATCTCAGGGGTCGGACGGCCATCAAAATCGACTTTGAACGAGGCTTTTGTCAGCTGTTCGTCCGTCAGTTTGGGCAGAAGTTTGATCACGTAATCGAATCCCTGGTTGAGCATATCGAGTGCAAGCTTCTTGGTGATTTTGTCGGGCCTTGCTTTGTACGCCGGCGGCTCGTCGGCGATCTTCGCGAATATGAAAAGCAGCGATCCGCTCAAGTGGACCATCTGATCTCCGAAGGTCATTTCCTCGGGCGTCGCTTTGAAATCGTAAAACTCGGCCGGCATCTTTTCGGCGACTGCGATCGTGAATTGTTTCGAGATCTGCCAGTCCTTAACAAAGTCCGCGAGAGGCAGGAACCTCGCCGGTTGAGCGTTCATAGAAACGGCGAAGAGGAGGGTGCCCATTGCGTAGCGCATCATTCCATTATTATGGCCATTATTATGGCTTCCTTTATGGTTTGCAGATCAGTCACGTTAAGATAGGTTGAGGAATGTTCCCGAAGACTTACAGCGTCGGTCCCATCCAGCTTGCGCCCGCGACAGTTCTTGCGCCCATGGCCGGCGTGACCGACACCGTGTTTCGTCGCCTGATCCGCGCCCAGGGCGGCTGCGGGCTGATCATGACGGAGTTCACCAGCTCGCATGGGATCGTCGCGATCGCCAAAGGGAGCGCGCGACCGGGGCGGACGTTTCGCTATCTTTATTTCGATCCAGATGAGCATCCCATTTCGGCGCAACTGTTCGGTTCCGATCCGCAGGTGATGGCGGATGCGGCGCGCCATTGCCAGGACCGCGGGTTCGATATCGTCGACATTAACTTCGGATGCCCTGTGAAAAAAGTGGTGACTTGCAACGGAGGCTCCGGGCTGTTGCGCGATCTTCCGCTGGTCGAGCGTTTGCTGACGGCCGTACGCTCCGCCATTACGATCCCGCTGACCATGAAATTCCGCGCGGGTTGGAACGATCGGGAACTGGTAAATGTTCGCATGGCGAAGCTGGCTGAGGACTGCGGCTTGCAAGCCATCGCGCTGCATCCGCGCACGCGCGAACAGGGCTACAGCGGTCATGCGGACTGGACTCGCATCGCCGAGGTGAAGGCCGCGGTGAAGATTCCAGTGATCGGAAACGGCGATGTTCTTACACCTGAAGATGCGGTTCGGATGGTTCGCGAAACCGGCTGCGATGCAGTCATGATCGGCCGCGCGGCGTCGTCGAATCCGTGGATTTTCCGCCAGATTCAAGAGTACGTGAACACTGGCCGTTATCAAATTCCTTCGGAGCGGGACCGTTACGACATCATGCGCCGGTATTACACGATGCTCTGCGATCATCAGGCGCCGGATGCTGTCGGGAAGATGAAGCAGTTCGCAACGTACTTCACGCACGGGGTGCGGAATGGCTCGCATTTGCGGGTGGAGATTTATAAGGCCACGGAAGCTCGGCAGATTTTAGGAATGGTCGACGCGTTCTTCGAGCGCGAGCTTTCAATGGATTCGCAGTTGATTGCGTTGGACGCCTGAAACACCTCTCTTGTTAGATTCCCTTGCGCTCCCGGTCACCGCACTTATATTTTTTCTACCTTTTCCTTGTCGAGCTTTGGAATCGCTCCGACACGCCCGGCCGCTGGACCCTCGTGTAATCTCTGAAGCGGGAAGGGTCTCCTACCGGGGCTCTTTTTGACTAGTTTTTTCGCGGCCGCGAAACGTCGTATTACGGTGGTCCTGAGCCTCTGGAAATGGAGGACCTTGGGGTCGATCTCATAATGTCCGCTGGTGGAAGCCAGCGGGTTCTCAGAGGATTGGCATCAAGCTTGGACTTGTTCCAATGCTAGAGGCCAGTCCAATCCGCTAGCGGCCGGCTGAGCTTAAGGTCAGCCGGTCGTTCACGATTTTTCGCACGGCCGCAGTGCGATCCGTCGCGGAGCCGGAGGAAAAGAACATATTTCAGGGTCCGTAATTGAGTGCTGTGGGGCAGGATGGAATCCTGAGTGGATGCCCAGCGGGTCCAAGGAGGCCGATTGCCAATCGGCCGCAGCTTAACAAGCTGCCCCACAAGGTCATCCGGGGTGACAGATCCGAAGATATGTCTTGACGAAACGATTTGCTAGTGGCCGTCTAAAATTCGCCCTTGCAGGTGATCCTGATGGGCGCCAGCCAGATCTCCAAGAAGACGGCGTGATTCGGCGCGTGCGAAAAATGCGCTCGCGAGATCCGGGATCACTTCGATCACGCGATCGAAATCGGCGATCGCGAGTTTGTGCTCTCCTAGCATTTGATAGGTTGAACCGCGCTCGAAAAAATTGCCGGGACTCGGCTGCAGTTCGACGGCCCGATTGAAATCGTCGAGTGCCTTTTTCGTGTCGCCGCCGTTACGCTCGGCCGAGCCGCGCAGGCTGTATGCCGCAGACTCCTCAGGATTGGCCGCGATCGCGTGGGTCGCATCCTCGATCGCGGACGGAAGATTGTTGAGGTCGAGATAGGCAGCGCCCCTGGCGAGCCACCCGGCGGGATTAGAGGGACTCATCTCGATCACTTTCGTGAAGTCGAGGAGCGCCTGTTCGGGATCAGCCTTTCCGACGTACGATTTCCCGCGCATCAGGTATGCGTCGACCATGTCGGGCTTAAGAGCGATGGCCCGATCGAAGGAAAGAATAGCCTCGTTGTAGCGCGCAATTTTGAACAAGCGCGTTCCCGCGTCGAACGATTCCCGGGCGTGCATGGGGTCGACGGAGCGCTTATACATGTAACCGGTGGCAGCCAAAATAACGAGAATCACACCCGCCACACCCCATCCGATGCGCGATTTGCGGCGGGAGAAATCCTCTGCGCTGATCGGGACCAGGACCACCGGTTGTTGGTCGCCGGGCGAATTTACTTCGGGCTCGGGCACTGTATCTATAATAGAACGGGATCGTGCGCGATCCCCGACATAGAAGATGATGAAACATGTGCAATTGATCACCGATGGCGCCTGCATCGGCAACCCCGGACCGGGGGGATGGGCGTGTATCCTGCGCTGCGGCGAAAAAACGAAAGAGCTGTTTGGCTCCGAGCCCCACACGACTAATAACCGCATGGAAATCACCGCCGCCATCGAGGGTCTTCGTGCGCTTCGGGAACCATGCGAGGTGGAAGTGGTGACCGATTCGGAGTATTTGAAAAACGGCATCACCACCTGGATTAAAGGCTGGAAGCGCAACGGGTGGAAGACCGCTGCCAAGAAGCCGGTGGTGAATCAGGACCTGTGGATGATGCTCGACGATATAGTCGCCAAGCACGAAATGCAATGGACCTGGACCAAGGGCCATGCCGGCCACGGGGACAACAATCGGTGCGACGAGCTTGCCACACGCGCGGCGCGAGAACAGTTATAACGGCACAGGTGTGGCGCTAACGACGCAGGCGCCGGACGCACTTTCAAGAAGTTAGAAATGGCCTTCCGCATGCTGGATTTTTAGCATGCGAAAAGCGCCGATCCTTACGTCCCTGGCGATCCACATCGGCGTTATTGCTTCACTTCTGCTGCTCGTCTCGGTGCCTTCGGTCCGGGATTCAATCACACGAATGCCGGTTCGAGTGGTCCCCCTGATCGCGCCGCGCCCGGCTTTGCGTACAAAGGCGGAAGGAGGGGGAGGGCAGCGGAATCCATTGCCTGCCTCTCTCGGCCGAACGCCGCCTCGTCCAGAGACCAGGTTATTCGTGCCTCCTATGGCGGTACGTCTGGAAAATCCGAAGTTGATGGTTCAGCAAGCAATGATCGAGGCGCCGGAGTTCAACATCACCGCGCCTCAGTTTGGCGACCCTTTGGGCAAACCCGGAGCTTTGTCAGGCGGCGCTGGAGGTCCATTTGGAATCGGCGACGGCAGTGGACTGGGGATCAGGAAAGGTCCGGGAAATGGCAACGGCCCGGTTTCGTACAAGGCGCTGGGGATCACAGAGGAGCCGAAATTGCTGCACTCGGAGGAGCCCGAATATTCGGAGGAGGCGCGCAAGGCGCGTTATTCGGGCTCCGTACTATTGGCGATCGATGTAGACGTGAACGGTCGCGTGGCGAATATCCGCGTCGTGAAGAGTCTGGGCCTGGGGCTCGACGAAAAAGCCAAAGAGGCGGTCCTGAAATGGAGATTTCGCCCGGCGATGGCGGGAGGCCATCCGGTAACCGCACCCGCTCAGGTGCAGGTGACGTTTCATCTGCTCTGACGTACGATAGGAGTATGAAGTCGATCCAAACATTTTTGTGCTCTTTTGTTTTTATAGGTCTTGCTCAGGCGCAACCGGTTGTGGCGGGCTTGAAGATCGGAGTTCCTTTTACGGACGCTTTTCAAAACCAGCCGTATCCGACGGTGACGACCCTTACAGCGAGTTCGAACTCCTACACGCTCGGCCCGTTCGTTGAAGTACGCTTGCCGCTGCATCTTTCGATCGAAGCGGATGCACTCTACCGCGGATTGCAGTTCACTAACCTCACCGGTTCAGCGAAGACCGGCGAGTGGGACTTTCCCGTTGTAGCGAAGTACAAGTTGTTAAAAGGCCCGATCAAGCCATACATCGAAGGTGGGCTCGATTTCAGCCATTTATCGGACGCCAAGAATTTCATCGTCGCCAACCACACTTCGAATTTCGGTATCGTTCTAGGGGCCGGCGTCGAGATTCACGCGTTAGTGATGCGAATCTCTCCGGAAATTCGCTACGAAGGCGACGCGCTGAAAAGTTTTAGCGGAGTTATAAACACGAACCGCAATCAGCTTGCGTTTCTGGTCGGCATCGGATTTTAGATTTTAGCGCCTGTCCGCATGCTTTACGCATGGCGGTTCAGCACCCTACCGAACCGCCATGCGTAAGCATGCGGACAGGCGATGCAGCTATCGCAACAACCGCATCGCTTCGGAGATGCCTGCGTCTTTGGCTTCCTTGGCCGGGCCGGTGTCTTCCACTACGTCGCCCTCGCCGGGCGCGAGAAAGAGATTCGCCTCCAGGCCGTGCTGACGCGTGTACAGATCCCAGTAGCGCCCGTTCAAATCGAACAGCACTTCGTGCGTGCCGCGCTCGACAATTCGTCCCGCTTCGACCACCAGGATTTGATCTGCCCTTCGTATTGTCGACAGACGATGCGCGATCACGAATGTTGTGCGGCCCTTCATGAGATACTTCAGACCTTCCTGAATTAGCGACTCCGATTCCGAGTCGAGACTCGACGTCGCCTCATCGAGAATCAGGATGCGAGGATCGGCCAGAATCGCCCGCGCGATCGAAACGCGCTGCCGCTGGCCGCCCGAGAGTTTGACGCCCCGTTCGCCGACGATGGTTTCGTATTTTTTCTCGAAATTCTCCGCGAACTCGTCCACGCGAGCGATGCGGCAAGCCTCCATGATCTGTTCCTTGGTGGCGTTGGGACGGGCGAAGGCGATATTTTCCTCAATCGTGCCGTCGAACAGAAACGTGTCCTGCAGCACCACACCCAACTGGGTGCGATAGGTTTCCAGGCGAACGGTCGAAAGGTCGACTCCGTCTACTGTGACACGGCCTCTTTCGGGCACATGAAACGCGGCGATTAGAGAAATGATGGTCGACTTTCCCGATCCCGACGACCCAACCAGCGCCGTCACGGTTCCCGGTTCAGAGCGGAAACTCACGTCGAACAAAACCTGCTTGTCCTTGTCGTAGGAGAATCCAACGTGTTCGAACGCCAGATTGCCGTTCACCGTGCCCAGCGCGACCGTTCTTTTCGGATCGAGATCTTCGGGTCGTTCGCGCAGCACTTCCCGCGTACGTTCCAAGCCTGCGAAGGCTTCGGTCAACTGTGTGCCGATGCTCACGATCTGCACCACCGGCGCAATCAGAAACGCCAGAAAGGCGGTAAATTCCATGAATTGTCCCAGCGTCAACTGCCCCGCGGCGATTTCGCGGGCGCTCACAAACATCACGATCGCGCCCACGATTCCCATCAGCACCGTCGCTGACAAGCTCATCAAAGACATCGCAGTTAGCGACTTGATGACGTTATCCAGCAGCCTTTGAACGCCACCGGCGAATACTTCCGCTTCGCGCTCCTCCGCGTGATATCCCTTGATCACGCGAACGCCGCCCAGCGACTCGGTTAGGCGCCCGGTCACCTCCGCGTTGATCTTTCCACGCTCGCGGAAAATCGGGCGGATTTGGCCGAAGGCCTTCGTCAGGGCGAGTGAAAAAAAGATCAGGAATGTCAGCGTGAGCCCCGTCATCAATGCGCTGATCGTCAGCAGCACCACCAGTGCGATCAGGGCGGTCATCAGGCCGCCCACGAAATCCACCAGACCTGTGCCGATCAGGTTGCGCACGCCTTCGACGTCGCTCATGATGCGCGATACCAGCGCGCCGCTCTTATTCGCGTCGTAATAGCTCACGGAGAGCCGCCCGATGTGTTGCTGAACTTTACGACGCAGTTCGGCGATCAGCCTCTGGGCCGCTTTCGATAGCAACTGCGTCAGAGAGAAGGAAGTGGCGCCTTGAATCAGCGTTGCGGCCAATACACCCAAAACGATGGGCGTCAGTAACTGAGCCTGATGCTTGTTGATGACGTTGTCCACCAAATACCTTGTCGACACCGGCAGCACGAGTCCGCTAACCCGGTTGATGACCATCAGCACGAATCCGCCCGCCAGAATTCCGCGTCTGGGCTGAACCATTTCGCGAATGTCAGGCCATAGTTCGCGGAATCGCTCAGACTGGCTGCGCTTGGGTTTTTCTATTTTTTCCGCCACGATAATTTCAGTGTACAGTGGCACGTATGAGTCAACTGTACGCAGGTACGTCAGGCTTCGCGTATCCGAGCTGGAAACCGGACTTTTATCCTCAAAAATTAGCGGCGAAAGATTTTCTGAAGCACTACGCTGCGCGTCTGAATTCGGTTGAGATCAACTACACGTTCCGCCAACTGCCGAAAGCCTCAACGCTTGAAAACTGGGTTTCGGCGACACCTGAGGGATTTCTGTTTGCATGCAAAGCGCACATGCGCATCACCCATCTGCTGCGATTGAAGGAATCGGAATTTACGGACTTGTTTTTTCGCGCGATCGATCCGCTGCGAGCCACGCGCCGCTTGGGCCCGGTTCTGTTTCAATTGCCGCCGAACTTCAAAGCCGATCCGCCGCTGCTGGCCTCGTTTCTCGAGAAGCTTCCGCGCGACATCCGCTATGCGTTCGAGTTCCGCAACAAAACATGGTTGACGGATGAAGTGAACGCTTTGCTCGAACAGCATGGAATCGCACTATGCCTGGCGGAGTCGGAAAAATTTGAGGTGCCGGAAGTGATCACGGCCAAGTTCGTTTACGTCCGTTTGCGCAAGGACGACTATTCGGTCGAAGAGCGGGCTGAAATCGCGTCGAGGGTCCAGCGTCTGCGCGCTGACGGACGCGACGTGTTCGTGTTTTTCAAACATGAAGATACGCCGGCGGGAGCGGTATATGCGGAGGAGTTGCTGAAGGCCGCACCGTGAAAGTCCGTGACCTGGTTCGATTGCTAGAATCAAATGAGTGGCAGCATGTGCGAACCGCAGGCAGCCATCGGATTTTCAAGCATCCGGTGAAACCGAAGTTGGTCACGGTGGCGGGAAAAGCCGGAGACGATGTTCCAACAAGCACCCTCAAGACGATCCTAAAAGACTCTGGATTGGAGGCAAAGTGAGTATTCGGTATTCCGTGATTTACGAAAAAGGTCCTTCCTCCTGGGGCGCCACGGTGCCGGATCTGCCCGGTTGCATCGCAGTCGGAGCGAACCGTCAGGAAGTCGAGACTCTGATTCGTGAAGCCATTGAAGCCCATTTGGATGCCTTGCGCGAATGCGGGATTGCGATTCCTGAGCCATTCCATGAGATCGGGGAAGTGGTAGTAACCGCGACGTGATTCGCTCACCGTCTGGCCTGTAACCTTACCGCCGTTTCAAGCACCTTTAGTAAACTAATCACTAATATGCTCACCCGCAGGCATTTCCTCGCCACCTCGACGGCTGCCTTCGCCGCGAATCTTTTTGGCGCACCGAAGGACGCGAAGACGCCTCCGCCCGAACTTGAAAAACTGGGCGCGGTCGCGCTGCGCGAAGGCAAGAAGTACAAAGCGACGTACTGCGATATCCGCATCGTGCGACTCCGCGACCAGCGCATCGGCCTGCGCGTGCAATCCGGACGAGGCGGCGGTCCTGCTCTCTCCGTTCCCAACGTGGGCGAAGATGCCACTTTCGGTTTCGGCGTGCGCGTCATCGTCAACGGCGCGTGGGGATTCGCTTCATCGCCCGTCGTCACGCCGGAAGAGATCGCGCGCATCACCGGTGAAGCGGTCATCATCGCCAAGGCCAACGCGAGCATTCAGCCGAAGCCGGTGCAGCTCGCGCCCGTCAAGGCGTATCGCGACGTGCTGGGTCACGCCGCACGAGAAAGATCCGTTCGCAGTTTCGATGCAGGAAAAAATCGATCTGCTGCAGCGAGTGTGCAATGAGATCAAGAAAAATCAGCGCGTCCAGAGCGGCACTGCGAACATCAATTTCCGCACCGAAGACAAATATTTCGCATCGTCCGAAGGCTCCTCGATCCAGCAGTTGATCATTCAGATTTACGGCTCCGCTTCGCGCCACGGCGGTCGATCGCCAGGCCGGGACCTCCGCTACGCGGAACTACACGCCTACGCAGGCGTCCGCCGGCTGGGAATACGTGCCGGAGATGAACCTCGAAGAAAATGCGATGCGTCTTCGCGAGGAGGTGATCGAGCATCTGAACGCGCCCGCCGTGAAGCCCGGCAAGAAAGATCTGCTGCTGATGCCGAACCATCTGATGCTGACGATTCACGAGAGCGTCGCGCATCCGACGGAACTCGACCGCGCGCTCGGCTATGAAGCGAATTACGCCGGCACCAGCTACATCACGCCCGACAAGATCGGCAAACGCATCGCGAGCGAGCATTGCACCTTCATCGGCGACCGCACGCAGGCCCGCGGCCTCGGCACCTGCGGCTACGACGACGATGGCGTGAAGACCAGCGAGTTCACCATCATCGACAAAGGGATTTTCCGCAACTACCAGACCACGCGCGAGCAGGCGCATTCTGGTCGGCGATAAGGAATCGCACGGCTGCTGCCAGGCCGATTCCTGGGCGACGGTTCCTTTCCAGCGCATGCCGAACGTGTGGCTGAAACCGGGTCCGAAGGAGACCACGCTGGAAGATCTGATTGCCGGCATCGACGACGGCGTCCTGATCGACGGCCGCGGCAGTTATTCTATCGATCAGCAGCGTTACAACTTCCAGTTCGGCGGCGATGCGTTCTGGGAAATCAAGGGCGGCAAGAAGGGCAACATGATTTCGCGCGTGTCCTATCAGGCCCGCACGCCCGATTTCTGGCAGGCCTGCGACGGCACCGCCGGACCCGCCTATTGGCGCCAGTTCGGCACCACTGGAGACGCGAAAGGCGAGCCTACGCAGATCAATTCCATCAGCCACGGCTGCTCGCCGACGCGCTTCCGCAAGATCGACGTCATTCTCACGGACTAATCATGCTGACCCAAGACGAAGCACAGAAGATCGCCAAAAAAGTTCTCGGGATGTCGACCTTCCCCGAATGCCAGGTGACCATCACCGCGCAGGAGCAGGCGTACACGCGATTCGCCAACAACGGCATCACCACTGCGTCGTTTTCGCTGCGCCATAACCTGTCGATCGTGACCACGCGCGACGCCCGCACCGGCTCTTACGCCACCAACGATCTGGACGACGATTCGCTGCGCGCGGCGGTGAAGAAAGCCGAGGAACTCGCGGCCCTGACGCCCCAAAATCCGGAGCGCCTGAGCCCCGTCGGTCCGCAGGAATTTCCCAAGACGTTCGATTACGACGAGCACACCGCCAACGCCCGATCGCCCGAGATGATCCCGCACGTGAAGACCATCATCGACGCGGCGATGAAGCAGAAGCTGGTCGCGGCCGGCCTGATCGAACGATCTCACCGCATCACGGCGATCGCCAACAAGACCGGGCTTTTCGGCTTCCACAACACCAGCGATTCGCAGTTGACCACCACCATTCGCATGGCCGACGGGTCGAGCTCCGGATGGGCGGGGCAGCCGTCGATGAAGCTTTCCGAGATCGACAGCGCGGGACTCGCTTCGACCGCCATTGAGAAATGTCAGCGCTGGAAGAATCCGCAGAAGCTTGCGCCCGGCAACTATACCGTCGTGCTGGAGCCGACCGCTTGCGGCGACCTGGTGCGCCTGATGATCGGCGGATTTTCCGCGCGCGCCACCGAGGAGGGCCGGACATTTCTCTGCAAGCGCGGCGGCGGAACTCTGCTCGGCGAGAAGGTGTTTCCCGAGTTCATCAGCTTGCGCAGCGATCCTTTCGATCCGCGCCAGCCATCCTCGCCATGGACCGGCGATCTGGCTGCCCGACGAGCGCGCTCACTTACGTCGATAAAGGCGTGATCGCGAACCTTGGCTACGATCGCTATTGGGCTGAAAAGACCGGCAAGAAACCCAACGGCGGCGGGCGGCGGAGGTCGCGGCGGCGGAGGCGGCGGAGGTGGGGTTTGGCGGCGGAGGCGCGGCAGCCTGATTCTGGAAGGCACCGACACGCCGCTCGAAAAACTGATCGCCTCGGTGGAGCGCGGCCTGCTGGTCACGCATTTCTGGTACATCCGCGGCGTGAATCAGCAGACGCTGCAAAACACCGGCCTGACGCGCGACGGCTTGTTCCTGATCGAGAACGGCAAGATCACGACGCCGATCATGAATTTCCGCTTCAACGAAAGTCCCGTGCGGCTGCTGAAGAACACCAAGATGGTGGGCCAGACGGCGCGCGTGCGCGGACTGGAAGGCGGCATGATGGTCGCGCCGGCGATCGTCGCGTCGGATTTCCCGCTGACTTCAATTTCCGATGCTATCTGAAGTTCTTGGCAAGCTTCACTTCTGACTTGCGGACGCCGCGTTCACATCCGCGGGGTAGACCACGATTTCGATTTTTCCGTCGTCCCCGCTGTCGGCGGTTTTGCCAAGGCCCATCGTTTTAATTCGCGTATCATCCAGCCGGAAATTCTGTACCAGGTAATTGCGAATCACCATTGCTTGCGCCTGGGTGGTAGTGCGGTCCTTCTCAGAGTCACCCTTCATGCTGGCGGAGGCGCTTATAACCACCTCTCCGAACTTGCGTCCCTGCAAATATTGGCCGGCTTCATTCAGAGTTTTTTTGTCTCTAAGCTTCGCCGCGTCCGGTTTGTCGAAAACCTGTTTCGCAGCGTATGTAAACGTCTTTTCGGCGGTGCCGCCCGGTAACTTTGAGATCTCGTGTTTTTTCAACTCGTCCGTATCCACATACCCTCGCTTGTTGAAGAAGCCTTTCAGGAGGAAGTTATGTTTCAGCGCATCCACATCCTCATGCATCGAGGTAACCGTGGCAGCCGCCTGATTGTAGATAGTCTTGTCGTTGATCAGAGCGCCCACGGTGCCCTGGCCATGATTGATTTTGGCGGAAATGTCGTTGATGTTAGACGTCGCGTTCACCACGTTGGTTAACGCACCCTGGGTGGTATCCAGAATCTTGTTTGTCTTGGCAAATAGATCGGAGATATCGAGAGGCGGCTGCGATCCGATGGTTTCACCGCCGCGCAGCTTTGCAGCGTCCATCGAGCCAAAGGAGATTTCGATGTATTTATCACCCAGCATTCCCTCGGATTTAATCTCGGCAACCGAGTCGAGCTTCACAATGCTTTGAGTCTCTTTCTCCAGATCCATCAGAACGACAACTTTTCCATTAGGCTCTTTCGGCAATTGGATATTCTTAACGGAGCCCTTACGAATGCCGCCGACGCGTACATCGGCTCCTTCGTTCAGTCCGGCGACATTGTCGAAATCGGCTCTGACTTTGTAGCTGGAGCGGAACAGTGACTCTCTGCTGCCGATAAGAAAGACAGCTGTGGCGAAAGCCGCCAGCGTAACTACGATAAATATCCCTACCCTTAGGTTCTGTGACATATTAGCCTCAAGCTGCGTCGCTCAAGAATTGAGCTACGAACGGATCCTTACTTTTTTGGAAATCCTCGAATGTGCCGGTAAGCAGGATATTGCCTTCCTTCAACATCACCAAGCGGTCGGAAAAGTGATGCGCCGCGTGCATGTCGTGAGTTACGACGATAGAGGTCACATTCCGCTTCTCGCGCTGCTTCTGAATCAGCTTTCCGATTTCAGCGGCGGTGATCGGATCGAGTCCCGCCGTCGGCTCGTCGAAGAGTAGGATCTCCGGATCGAGCGCCAAAGCTCGCGCTAATCCTACTCGCTTGCGCATGCCGCCTGAAATACCTGCGGGCATCTTCTCCAGGTCTTTATCCAATCCGACACTATTGAGGAGTGTGCGCACTTTCTCCTGTCGTTCTGAGTCCGACATCTTGGTGTGCCTCCGCAAGGGGAACGCGACATTTTCTGCGATGGTAAGAGAATCGTAGAGTGCGCCTTCCTGAAACAGGAAGCCTACTTTCAGCCGCATTTCATTTAGCTGATCCATCTGAAGATCGGTGGTCTCCTGGCCCCGAATGCAAATCGAGCCGGCGTCGGGTTTCTCAAGACCGATCAGCAACCGCAGCAGGACACTCTTTCCCGTTCCGCTCTTGCCGAGCACGGCTAGGATCTCACCCTTGTTGACGGCAAGATCGATCCCCTTCAGCACCTGCTGTTCACCGAATGCTTTGCGTAATCCTTTGACGACGACCGGTTGCGGCTCCATATTTCCTCAGGTCGGAAAAAACACGAGAATCAAGCGCACCAAAATCACATCCGCCAAAATAATGAAGAGCGAGGACAGCACTACAGAAGTGGTCGCGGATCGCCCGACACCTTCCGTACCTCCCCGCGTTCTCATCCCTTGAAAACAGGAAACAGTGCCGATAATCATGCCAAAAATGGCAGTTTTCAGCGTAGGGGGGAGGAAGTCACTGAATGACACTCCATTGATTCCGGTGTTGATAAAGTATTGTAGAGAAATTGGCTCCGTAAGCGTATTGGCGATCCAACCCATCAGGATTCCGCACGCGTCGGCGGCAATCGTCAACAAGGGAAGAACAACGATGCAAGCCAGAATCCTGGTTGCGGCCAGATACTTATAGGGATTGACCGCGGAAGCTTCCATGGCATCGATCTGCTCGGTGACTTTCATCGATCCGAGCTCCGCGCCAATGCCCGCTCCGATGCGTCCGCTGGCGACCAAGCCCGTAATGATCGGCCCCATCTCCTTGATGATGGAAAACACGAGCATCGTCGGAAGCATACCCTTCGCGCCGAATCGCACGAGGCTGGCGCGCGACTGCAAGGATAGGACTACCCCAGTTGCAGATCCCGCCAGCGCTACCAGAGGCAGGGACTTCGATCCCGCGGCGTCCAGTTGATGTACGAATTCCGACCATTCGAACGGAAGAGTAAACATCGCTTTCGCTACCCGGCCACAAAACACCCCCAGTTCGCCGAACCATTCGATACCCGACGACACTAAGTCCGTCGGGTTGGCACGTGGACGGACCTCTGGTTTTGGAGCGCCGACCGATGTTGCCATCGAAAACTCACATGCCGTTTTGATGCCAAACTGATATTGCCATAAAAGACATATAGTTAGAAGCTTCGCTCTAATCCTTATCTAGCAATTCCTGCGCCAAGCGGATGCAAATTCAGGTCGGAGCGAGAAGAGAGTTGAAGGACAATCCCTGTCGGTAGGGCGTGAACGAAATTACCTCTTCTTCATTGGTGCGATGTAACGGGATGCCAGACTGAAAGATCGAACCGATGAGGCGCGATGTAGCGTCGCGACCAAAAAAGAAGGGGGAATATGAAACGACAAGCACTCAAAGTTGCGATTCCAATGCTGGCGGGCGTGTGTCTGCTGCTCGCAAGTGTGAAGACGGATTACGATCACGGCGCGGACTTCAGTCACTACAAGACTTACTCTTGGATCAGCGCTAAAGGCACCGACGATCTATGGTCGGAGCGAATCATGCAGGATGTGGACCAACAATTAGCGGCGAAGGGCTGGAATAAGGTCGAGTCGGGCGGCGATGCGACTGTCTCCGCGTTTGGCCGTACGCACAATGAGCAGACGCTGGACACGTTTTACACCGGCTTAGGCGGTGGTTGGCGCTGGCGCGGTGGGTTCGGCGATGCGATGACAACAGTGGAGAATACCCCAGTTGGAACATTAATCGTGGATGTATTCGATGGCAACTCAAAGAAGCTGGTTTGGCGGGGGACGGCGACCGACACACTTTCCTCGAAGCCCGACAAGAACGAGAAGAAGTTGGAACATTCCGTGGAGGATATGTTCAAGCATTTTCCGCCCTCGAAAGGTTAACCTTCAGACGCGGCCTTGTAGAAGTGCAGGGCCGCATTCCTCAGAGTCCAAAGGAAGGCTTATCCGGAGTTCCTGTGATTCGAAGAGGTATCTCCGCTCCAACGTTCTTCCGCTTGAAGATGGGATCAACCGCCTTTAATAAAACTGACTTCCAACCCGTGGTGGTCTGGGAGATCTTGGCGACAAGCCGAGCCGTTCCCCGAAAATCCATTTCACTGTTCAGCAAACCGTAGGTCCCGTTCAGATCGACAGTGACACCCGGTACCGCGAAAGAGAGGCTGCTTAGTGTGATGACTCCCTTATTGACTTTAAACTGACCCTTGAAGTTGGATGCGACTGGGTCGTGATCCGACTCTTCCGGCTTCCCCTCACCGCGATGGCTAAGTTCATTGACCTTCTCCTGTACATTGAGCTCGGAGAAGTGTGCTGAATCCATTGTGAACGCTCCGTCGAGGCCGATTTTCTCCGCGACATCCACCTCACCCGGCGGTATCAGGAGTGTGGTGTGAAAATGAACTGCTCCGCGCAGCATTGGTTTCCCCTTCATCGCCAAAAGAAGCATGTCTTCGATGCGACCTGCGTCAACAACCACGTCAAGTGAGACGGTCTTTCCCCGTACGCCCTGTTTTCCCTCGATGGATCCCTGTGCCTTTAGTGATGTGTGTCCAAACTGCCCGATTACTGGCTGCAAATATGTATTTCCGTCGGTTCCGTCAACCACGGCCTTGAACTGAGTGGTCAACTGAACTGGATTGCCGGCGATCACAAGCCTGAAATCGGGGACAAGGGTCGTGCCCGCAACCTCAATATGTCCGAGTGAGCCATGATAGTCGCCGTCGGAAGACAACTTGCCGGCTATGCCCTTGAATACTGATAAATCGGCATCGTGAAACGTATACTTGCCCGAAACCGGAGTGCCACCAGGTTCCTCTTTGTCCCAGGGTCCGAACGTTCCGCTACTCCAGATCTCGCCGGGCGGTTTCGCGTTCATCAAGACAGCGTCGAACCTCATTGCGTCAGCCGGACCACCCCCATAGAGCCTTAGATGCTGGATATCGAACTGCAGAGGCTCCTTCCACGCATCCCTCGGGAGCGTCGTTAGGTTGGTGCCATCGGCGATAATTTCATCAATAACAAATCGTGGCGGCTTCTTCTCCGATTTGTTCTGCGGATGAGCGTTGTCCTCGCGCGGCCGTATGTGGATATCCAGGCCCTCCAATGTCACCGAGCTTACGTGTCTCGCCAATAATCCGAGCATATTCGCGCGAGCGGTAAACTTGCGAATCGTGAACAATGGAGGCGCTTCCGGTCGATCTCTTAGTCGAAATGTCAAACCCTCACCGACAATCGAGACGCTCGGAAATACGGAAACGTCGAGAGTCTTCACTGCAAGGCTGGAAGCGAAGTTCTCTTCAAGTGCCGAGACGATGCGCCCCCTTGCGATCCGCGACAGCATGGGGCCAGATATACCCCAAGCAGCGATCATTACGACAAGAACAATGGCTATACCAATGAGAATCTTATTCCGCATAATAGAGGATCAGCGAACACGCGTGAGTGTTTCGCGGCGGTGGATAGTCGAGCGCTTCCGTGCATACTGAGACGGGCTCGCCGTGGACGATATTACTATGGAACCTTAGCAGGCGCCTGCGACGTGTCCTTTGATGTAACCTGCGATGGTGTGGGAAGCTGCGTGGCGTCCCATCCGCCGCCCAAGGCCTGGATTAGCTGAACTGCCGCGGTCATCTCGCTAACCCGCAGAGTTACTTGCGTCTGCTGATCGCTCAGCAGAAGAGTCTGCGCAGTAATCACATTCAAGTAAGGATCGAGACCGGTCTGATATCGCGCCGTTGCAATGTCGAGATATCGTTGCGCAGCCTGAATTGCCGCCTCCTGCTTGGCGATTTGCTGCGAGAGAATGCGGACACTTGCGATGTAGTCTTCTACCTGCTGGAACGCCGTCAAGACGATCTGCCGATACCCGGCTACGTCAGCATTGTAAGTGGCGGTGTACTGGGCGACCGTAGCGTTGCGAAGGCCAGCATCGAAAATGATCTGTGCAGCTGAAGCTCCCACGGACCAGAACAACGCAGGGAGTGAAAACAACTTCGCAATCGAGGACGATTGAAATCCCCCGTTGCCCGTGAGGCTCAGCGTAGGATAGTAAGCCGCCTTTTCGACTCCAATGGTTGCGTTCGCTTGCGCCATAGTTCGTTCCGCCGCCGCTATATCTGGACGCCGCTCGAGTAGCTCCGAAGGAACCCCGACTGGTATTGCGGGAACTGGTGTAGCAAGGTTCTTCACTGGCATCGAAAAGGTGGACGGAGGCTTACCGATCAGGGTCGCGATCGCATGCTCGTATATTGCGCGGTTGGTGGCAATGCCGATCCCAGTCGCCTCCGCGTTTTCAAGGGTAACTTCCGCCTGCGCCGCTGCCTCGGGGCTGTCGATGCCGGTCTCAACCAAAGCGCGTGTCAATTCGAGCGCCTTTCGGTCCGCCTCGATGGTACGGTTGTACACATCCTGTAACGCATCCTGACCGCGGAGTTCAAAGTAGAACTGAGCAAGTGCCGCCTGCTCCGTTAGCCTCTCATTTTCCAGATCCGCGGCGCTTACTTGCGCGGCAAATTGAAATTCGCGCACGGTATTGCGGACTCGCCCCCACAGGTCCGGAGCCCACGACGCCTCGAGTGGCAGTGAATAGTCACTAGTGCCGTTTCCTGAATTGGTCGATGATGCGTTCGTCTTTCCTGCATTGCCAGTCTTAGTGAGACCAGGGTTCGCGGTTACTGTCGGAAACAAGCCCGCCCGCGCCTCCCGCACCTGCGCGCGCGCCGCCATGAAGTTCTCAAAGAATTGCTTGATGTTCTGGTTGTCGATGTTTAACTGATCCTCGAGAGCGTTGAGCTCGGGCTCGTTAAATATTTCCCACCACTTTCCCTTAAGCTTCGCATCAGCCGGCTGGGCGGGCTGCCAGGCGCCATCGAGAGCCGAACTGTAAGCCGCTGGGGAGGACTCCTTGAAGGCAGGAGGAGTGGGTGCCGCTGGCTTGACGTATTTGGGTCCAACGTTGCACGAGCTAGTTATAAGAATACACGCGGCAGGCATAATTGCGGACATCGCTTTCATATCATGCCTCCTGTCTCGCAGGCTCACTCCGTGTGAACAGTCTGGCTTGCTTATCCCCTTGTAACTTCAGTCGCAAGTTGTCCATGAACAGATAAATAACTGGTGTCGTGTACAGAGTAAGCGCCTGACTGACAATGAGGCCACCAATGATAGAAATTCCTAGAGGACGCCGGAGTTCCGACCCCATACCAGTGCCGAGCGCAAGTGGAACAGCGCCGAAGAGTGCCGCCATCGTAGTCATCAGAATAGGACGAAAGCGCAGCATCGATGCTTCGAAGATAGAGTCTCTGGTGTTCTTTCCCTCGTTTCGCTCGGCATTAAGCGCGAAATCAATCATCATGATGGCGTTCTTCTTTACGATGCCGATCAGGAGAATGATCCCTATTATCGACATCACGTCCAACTCGGTTGCAGTGATCAGAAGGGCGAGAATGGCTCCCAGGCTCGCCGAAGGCAGCGTCGAGAGAATCGTGATCGGGTGGATCAAACTCTCATAAAGGATACCCAAAACCACATAGACCGACAGAATTGCGGTCAGTATTAAGTAAGGCTCTGTGGTGAGAGACTCTTGAAAGGCTTCCAATGTTCCGGAAAACTGGCCATGAATCGACTGCGGCATTCCCAGCTTTCCCTGTATGCTTTGAATTTCCTGAGTTGCCTGGCCAAGCGAAACACCGGGGGCAAGATTGAAGGATACGGTCACGGAGGGGAACAGTCCAGTATGATTTACTGACAAAGGCGATGTGGAGGGAACATACTTAACTACTGAGCTAAGAGGGATCGCTCCTCCACCCGAGTTTGGTATTACGTAGGTATCCTTCAGGCCGTCGGGCGTTGCCCAGTACTTCGGAGCAACTTCCATCACCACGTAGTATTGATTCAACTGTGTATAGATGGTGGACACTTCCGCTTGGCCGAAGGCGTCGTAAAGCGTGCTGTCAAGTAACTGTGGAGTTATTCCCAGCCGCGCGGCAGTGGGGCGATCGTACGTCAGCAAGGCTTGTAATCCACGATTCTGCTGGTCCGTGTTGACGTCTTCGAACCCCGGCGTTTTCTTCAACTGCGCAAGAAGGAGAGGGCCGAACTTCTGGAGATCCTCCGTGGTCTCGGCTTGGAGTGTGTACTGATACTCAGCGCTCGATTGCCGTCCGCCGATCCTGATGTCCTGAACTGGCTGTAGGAAGGTGGCTGCTCCTGGTACGTGTGCTAACTTCGGCCTTAAGCGATCGATAATCTGCTCCGCGCTTACTTTGCGGTCGTTCAGAGGCTTCAGCGCAATAAATGTGAAGCCGCTGTTCGTCGCCCCTTGCCCCCCCGTGAATCCCATCACGTTCTGAACCGCGGGATCGTCTTTAATGATATTGACCGATTGCTGCACCGCCGTCCGCATCGCGTAGAACGAGGTATCCTGTGGCCCCTGCATGCCGCCGCTCATTGCGCCCGTGTCCTGTTGCGGAAAGAAGCCCTTTGGAACTTTGGCGATCAGGAAAACGTTCAGCCCCAGAGTAAACAGGAACACTATCAAAAGTAGCGCCGGATGATCGAGTACCCAGCAGAGACTGCTTTCGTATCCATTAAGGACCCTTTGAAAGCCTCTCTCACTCCAGGCGTATAGCTTCCCGTGCTTGATGTGCTTGTCGGGGACCAGTACCTGGGAGCACATCATCGGAGTGGTGGTCAGCGAAATCACCATCGATACCAGAATCGCGGCGGAGAGCGTTATCGCAAACTCGCGGAAGAGGCGCCCGATAATGCCGCCCATGAGCAGCAGCGGAATGAACACTGCGATCAGCGAGACACTGATGGAGAATACTGTGAAGCCAATCTCTCGGGCGCCTTGAAGAGCGGCCGCTATCGGAGTGAGACCCTCTTCCAAGTGCCGAGTTATGTTCTCCATCACTACAATGGCATCGTCGACCACGAAACCGCTAGCAATCGCCAGCGCCATCAGAGACAAGTTGTCCAGCGAATAGCCGCACAGATACATCACCGCACAGGTTCCAATCAATGAGACTGGAACTGCGACCGCGGGGATGAGAGTCGCTCGAAGATTTCGCAAAAATAGAAAGACGACCAGAATAACAAGGAACACTGAGATCATCAGCGTTCGCTCAATATCGGATACGGACGCGCGAATCGTGAGTGTTCGGTCGAGAATTGTGACTAGATGTTCGCCGTGCGGAATCGTAGCTTGAAGCGATGGGATCGCCGCCTGCACAGCATCTACCGTCGTAATGATATTAGCCCCCGGCTGGCGAAAGATGAGCATGTTGACGGAAGGCTTGCCGTTAAGAAATCCCGCCTGCCGGACCGTTTGCTGCGAATCAATCACATCGGCGACATCTTGAAGGCGAACAACTCCACCGTTATGGTAGCCAATCACCAGCGGCTTGTAGTCGACCGCCTTCGAAATCTGATCGTTAGCGAGAATGTCCGCCGTGGTGTCGCCGTCCGCTACCTGCCCCTTCGCCAGGTTCGAGTTTTGGCCCGCGACAATCCTTTGCACCGAAGGTAGGCTGATGCCATAGCTGGCCAACTGGTTCGGGTTTAATTCGATGCGCACGGCGGGAAGCGATGCTCCCACTACGGTCACCTGCCCGACGCCAGCGATCTGCGAAATCCGTTGGGAGATGACAGTGGACGCTTCATCGTAGAGCGTCGGAACATCGTAGATGTCTGACTGAAGGCCCAGCACTAGAATAGGCGAATCGGCTGGGTTCACTTTGCGGTACGTGGGATTCGCCGGCAGATTCGCTGGGAGATAAGTCCGCGCCGCATTGATCCCCGCTTCCACATCGCGCGCCGCGCCGTTAATGTCCCGGCTCAAATCGAACTGCAGTGTGATACCCGTGGTCCCAAGACTGCTCGCCGAAGTCATCTCTGTCACGCCGGCGATGTGCCCAAACTGCCGTTCGAGGGGCGTCGCGATCGATGACGCCATAATATCCGGACTCGCACCCGGTAAAGAGGCAGCGACCGTGATCGTCGGAAAGTCCACCTGAGGTAGAGGAGACACGGGCAGCACCACGAATGCAATCGAGCCCGCGATCGCGATCGCCACTGTCAATAAGGTCGTCGCCACCGGACGTCCTATGAATAGCCCTGACGGATTCACGCCCTCTTCTCCTTCTTGCGATGCGAGAATCGCGCACCCAGATCGTCAAAGAAGATGTAAATCACCGGCGTCGTATAGAGAGTGAGTACCTGGCTGAAAATCAAACCGCCGACCATCGCGACGCCCAGCGGCTTGCGCAGTTCCGAACCGATCCCCGACCCAAATGCCAACGGCAGGCCACTCAACAGCGCCGCCATTGTAGTCATCATAATCGGACGGAACCGCAGCAGAGAAGCCTGATAGATCGCGTCGGTAGCGCTCTTGTTCTCCTTGCGCTCGGCCTCGAGAGCGAAGTCGACCATCATAATGCCATTCTTCTTCACGATGCCGATCAGCAGTATGATGCCGATAATGGCAACGATGTCCAAATCCAACCCGAATAGCAGTAGCGCCAGCAGTGCTCCCACGCCCGCCGATGGTAGCGTCGAAAGAATGGTAATCGGATGAATGAAGCTCTCGTACAGCACGCCGAGGACGATGTAGACAGTCACCAGAGCCGCGAGGATCAGCAGACCCTCGTTCGCCAGCGAGCCCTCGAATGCCGACGCCGTTCCTTGATAATTGGCGATCACGCTGGGCGGAAGATTCGCCTTCTTAACCACCTTGTCGATCGCATCAAGCGCCTGCCCTAATGAATAACCCGTGCCCAGATTGAACGAGATCGTTACCGCTGGAAACTGACCCTGATGATTGATGGAAAGCGCCTCGCTCTGCGTCTCGAAATGAGTGAAGGCGCTTAGCGGAACTGGAGTAGAAGCCGTCGTGCTTTGCGCCGCGCCTCCGCCTGACCCCGATGCTGTCGCCGTGCTCGCGGCCGTCGGCCGTGACGTTCCGCTAACCGAGGTTGTGGCGCTTGAGGACACCCCAGTGTTCGCACTTGCGCTCGATATAACGTTCGAGCTCGCATTCCCATTGGAAGCTGTGGAAAGCGACGAAGTCTGGTTGACGTTTAATGATACGTTCGTAGTTCCGGAAGTCAGCGCCGACGTCGACGATGCGGGCGTGGAGATGCCACTGGTCGAGGACGCCCTCAACAGCGCATTTCCCGAACTGGCCGACGCGCCCGATCCTGCGCCCGACGATGACCCCGCCGTATTCGATGCGACGGCGGTCGGCGCCGTGCTGATCGACGACGACTGAATATAGATATCGTGCAGCTTCTGAGGGTTCCTCTGAAATTTTGGCTCGGTCTCCAGAATCACGTGATACTGATTCAATTGCGTGTAGAGAGTATTGATCTGCCGTTGTCCGAACGCATCGTAAAGAGTGTTGTCGATCGTCGCGGGCGTCACACCGAACCGCGACGCAGTGGCTCGGTCGATCACTAGCGATTCAGCCACGCCGCCCAATTGCTGATCCGTCACGACGTCAGCCAGTTCTGGTAGCTCTTTCAGCTTTGCGACGAAATCATGGGTCACCCCGTTTAACTCAGTCGCGTTCGGATCCTCCAGCGTGTATTGATACTGGGTACGGCTCACTCGATCATCGACAGTAAGGTCCTGCACCGGCTGCATGTATAGCTTGATCCCCTCCACCTTCGCCAGGTTCGGCCCCAGCCTGTTGATCACCTCCATCGCAGTCATCTTCCGCTGATCGAGCGCTTTCAGATTGATCTGGATACGACCGCTGTTCAGCGTGGTGTTCGTCCCATCCGCTCCGATGAACGATGAAATGCTATCGACCGCCGGATCGGCCAGCAGCACTTTCGCCAGCGCCTGCTGCTGCCGGGTCATTGCAGTAAACGAAGTATCAGCGGATGCCTGCGAAATTCCCTGAATAATCCCAGTATCCTGGCTCGGGAAAAACCCCTTTGGAATATAAATATACAGAACCGCGGTCAGCACCAGTGTCACCAGAGCCACCATCAGTGTGATCCTCTGATACCGAAGAACGAACTTCAACGTGCGTCCGTAGAATGCGATGATCCTCTCGAATACGCGTTCGGAACCGCGATAGAACCGCCCCTGCTTTTCCGGAGGCGTGTATTTCAGCAGTCGCGCGGACATCATTGGAGTCAGTGTCAGGGAGACGAACGCCGACAACACGATTGTCACCGCCAGAGTCACTGCAAACTCACGGAACAGGCGCCCTGCGACGTCGCCCATGAACAGCAGCGGGATGAGCACCGCGATCAGCGACACTGTCAGAGATAGAATCGTGAAGCCGATCTGCTCCGCGCCCTTCAACGCGGCGTCCAGCCCCTCTTCTTTCTCCTCGATGTAACGCGAAATATTCTCGATCATCACGATCGCATCATCCACCACAAATCCCGTCGAGATCGTTAGCGCCATCATCGTAAGATTGTTCAGGCTGTACCCAGCGAGGTACATCACGCCAAACGTGCCGACCAATGAAAGCGGCACTGCGATGCTCGGGATGACGGTCGCCGAAAGGCTGCGCAGGAACAGGAAAATCACCATCACCACCAGCGCCACCGTCAGCATCAATTCAAATTCGACGTCCTTTACCGATGCGCGAATCGCGGTCGTGCGATCCGTGACGATCTGCACGTGAATGGACTGCGGCAGGCTGGTCTCAAGCGTCGGCAACAGCTTCTCGATGCTCGCGACCACTTGTATTGTGTTCGCCCCCGGTTGCCTCTGAATATTAAGGATCACTGCCGGCGTACTATTCACCCAAGCCGCAAGTTTCGAGTTCTCCACTCCGTCGATCACTCGCGCTACCTGGCTGAGCATCACCGGCGCGCCGTCGCGATATGCCACTACCACCGATCTGTAATCGTCGCTGGTCAGCAACTGGTCGTTCGCATTGATCGTGTAATCCTGCGCGGGTCCATCGAAGCTTCCCTTCGCCGAGTTCAGGCTGTTGCCGGTAAGCGCATTGCGCAGATCTTCGAGATTGATCCCGTAGGATGCCAGCGCCGTCGGGTTCGCCTGGATCCGCACCGCCGGTTTCTGCCCTCCGGAAATACTCACCAAGCCGACGCCCGTGATTTGCGAGATCTTCGGCGCGAGGCGCGTGTCCGCCAGATCCTCGACCTTCGACAGCGCCATTTCGTTCGACGTCAACGCCAGCGTCAACACCGGCGCGTCCGCCGGATTGGACTTGCTGTAAATCGGCGGCGTCGGCAAATTGGCTGGCAGATAACTTTGCCCCGCGTTGATCGCGGCCTGCACCTCCTGCTCCGCCACATCGATATTCAAGCTGAGCTGGAATTGCATCACAATCACCGACACGCCGCCCGCGCTCGTCGATGTCATCTGGCTCAGTCCCGCGACCTGTCCAAACTGCCTTTCGAGAGGAGCCGTTACTGCCGACGCCACCACATCCGGACTCGCCCCCGGATAAAATGTCAGGACCTGGATCGTCGGATAATCCACCTCCGGCAATGCCGACACCGGAAGCTGGAAATACGCAACGCCGCCCGCCAGAAACATCGCCGCCATCAGCAGAGACGTCGCCACCGGCCGCAGAATAAATGGCCGCGACGGATTCACGGAGTTGTCCCTCCCGCGCTCGCTTGGGTTGCCCCCTGCGTGCGAACCGCAACCAATGCGCCATTCTCCAGCCGGTCGAATCCGCTGGTCGCCAGGTTCGCCCCCGCATTCACGCCCTGCACCGCCGTCACTTGTTCGTTGCTGGTCAGCGTAGTAATCTGCTGAACGCTCACCGTATTGTTCTGCTGAACGACATAGACAAAGGCATCGGTCCCGTTATGCTGCACCGCCGCGGTAGGAATCAGAACCACTTTACGCAGCGTCTTCAGCAACAGCCGCGCATTCACAAACTGATTCGGGAAAAGAACCAGATTCTTGTTAGGAAAGGTCGCGCGAAACTTTAAGGTTCCCGTAGTCGTGTCCACTTGATTATCGAGCGATGTCAGCTTTCCGCTTTCAATCTGCTTGGCATTCGCCCTGTCGAAAGCGTCCACCGTGAGAGCGCGTCCGCCCTTCACTTGCGCCTGAACCTGCGGAATATCATCCTCGGATACGTTAAAAACCACCGTAATCGGCTGCAGCTCTGTAATCACCACCAGCGTCGAAGCGCTGCCCGAAAAAATCGTGTTCCCCGGATCTACCAGCCGCAATCCGACCTGCCCCTCGATCGGCGCGACAATATGGCAGTAACTCAACTGCACCTGGTCGTAATCGACAGTGCCCTGATCCGCCTTGACAGTGCCTTCGTCCTGCTTGACCGCCTGCTCCTGATCGTCGAGCTGCTGTTTGGCAATCGCGTTTCTGCTGTATGCGGCCTGATAACGCGCCAAGTCGATGCGCGCCTGCGCCAGCACGCCTTCATCGTGCTCCAGATTTCCCTGCGCCTGCTTGAGCGTCGCCTCATACGGCTGCGGATCGATGTCCACCAGCGGATCGCCCTTTTTCACTACTTGCCCCTCGCGATAGTGAACCGCCATCACTCTTCCGGTAATTTGGCTGTACACCGTAACGGTATTGAGCGGCGTCACCGTCCCCAGCGCATCGACATAAATATTGATGTCACCGGTCTTCGCTTGGCCAACCGTAATGGACGCTCCTTGGGGCTTAACGGCCGCGGCTTTTTTCTTCTCCTCCGCTTCCTTGCTTCTGTAGTGGCGGACCACCAGGAGTGCCAGGATGATCAGGACCAGTAACGCGATCCAGAACCATTTCCGCGAGCGCTTCTTAGGCGGTGCTTCCTCCGGAACCTTCTCTTTGACATCCTCTTTTTTGGGTGGTTCGGACGGAATCTCGCCGTCCGTCAGATTGGGTTCTTTCGTCTCGTCGCCCATGCGTCGCCGTTTTTCAGCTCTCCGAGCAACGTAGGGACATAAGCAAAAGATTCAGCCCGGGGCTGCACGCAGCACCTCATGCAATAGATCATCGAGAACCAAAATAGTTTCACAAGCTCGGGATTGTCCTCCCAGAAGCCGTGCCCCGAGGGAAAATAGGAGCGACCGCCTGATGAAAATCGTCCCTCTCCTATTTCTGATGTTCGCAGCCGCCGATGAGCGGCCGACGGTTTTTCGTGTGCAGGTTGAAACTTCAGCGGGGAATTTTGTGATCGAGGTGCATCGCGATTGGTCTCCGCTCGGGTCGGCTCGGTTTGAGGAGCTCGTACGGAAGAAATATTTTGACGATTCGCGGTTCTTCCGAGTGGTGGCGGGGCGGTGGGCGCAGTTCGGGATCGCAGGGAATCCCAAAGTTGCGCAGCAGTGGAGACATCGTACGATCGGGGACGATGTGCCGCGGCAGAGCAATACCCGGGGCTTCGTGGCGTTTGCGAATACAGGGCCGAACACGCGGTCGACGGAAGTGTTCATCAATTTGGGAGACAACTCGGCGCGCAACGACAAGGAGCCGGGCTTTGCTCCGTTCGGCATAGTGGTTGAGGGGATGGATGTGGTGGAGAGGCTTTATTCGGGGTATGGAGAAAGCTCGGGTGGAGGGATGAGGGCAGGGAAGCAGGAGAGGATGTTTGAGGAGGGGAATGGGTGGTTGGATCGGGAGTTTCCCAAGCTGGATCGCTTGATTAGGGCGAGGGTGGTGGGGAAGTAGGACCCGATTATATACGTCTCTCACAACTTTGACATTGGTAGTCGCTTCCCGCAAACGTCTTATTCCGATTCCGAGCCGCGACCAAAGGAAGCGATCTCCTGAAGGAATCAATCTCCCGAGGCGGTTGTGGGGCGGCCACTCCAGGCTGCAGGCGTCTTTCGATGCGGCCCTAAGCAAATAGCAAACGACCCTTTGGCTCAGGAATTTGACGATCGAGCTTTTTAGCTGTCTCGATCCATTCAGCGATCACGACCTCGACATTGGCAATCGCCTCCTGTCGAGTCGAGCCGTCAGCGGCACATCCGGCAAGTTCTGGTACTTCGGCGATGAACGACTGGTCTTCGTCACTCCAGTAGAGAATGATTTCGTGTCTCGTAATTTTGTCCCTTCCAAATTTTGTTAGGCTTATCATTTACCCAAAGATGCCTCTTGGAGGATGAATATGAGCGTGCGTGGACTGCAGTCGCTGCGCATCTCAACCGTCGAGGCAATCAGAGAACACTCTGCCATATTACTCTTGTTGGATCAAGTCACCCCGGAGAAGCGCCGCGAAATTGAGGAATTACAACTCGGCGTCCGAGCGACTACAGACCGTTCACGGCTTCGTGGCCTATTGAACGAAACATTAGGCGAAATTGTTGCACTACGCCGAAGCTGTGACGTCACAGCGTCCCGCGAAGAGCTTATGGAACTGCTCGAAGACGCGGAGAGCGCGCCGCCAGGTCAAGCAATGTTCCTGCCCCAGTTCCGACTTGAGCAGTTGATGCCCGGCATTTCGAAGATGAGCCCCGACAAGTTTCCGCTGCACGCCCTCATCGAACTTGACTACGGTAAGAATCGATCACACCCCCGCCGGGAGGTCCACATCCTTGAGGCCTCATTGTTTGAGGATCTCTGCGCTCTCTTTAACCAAGCTCACGAACTTAATCGAACGCGGCCGCCGACGCCATACGAAGACAAGCAGTCCGCCAAGACGGCCGATGCTCTGAATCGAGCAACGGTCACCACTGCCTTCTACTTGGTTGAGTGCTATATGAACGGGATCGCCTCCGACCACGTCATCACGGCCGGAACAAAACTTCAGCCGAAGGAACTGGAGACGCTCACCGAATGGAATGAGGCCAAGCAAGCTCGGCGATATGTGCGTTTTCGGGACAAACTTATCCAGTATCCAAGAATCATTGCCGGCCTCGAACATCCGCCTCTCCAGGAAAACAATTGTCCAGAGCTACGATTCGTTATTCAGACGGCGAAGGAACTGAGAGACTCCATTGTTCACGCATCCGCCCAGCCCGATCGTGAAAGCGGGATGGACAAATGGTCGAGGTTCAACAACATAACTTTTGCGGAGGTAGAACACACGGTCGATCAAGTGATAAAGCTGATTCGTTTAATTGAACTCACGATACGCGGGAACGTCGACATGCTCTCGTGGATGCAGGACCGCACCAGCGATGGCAAGTTTTCAGCCAGTGTTTTTGATTGATTCGACTCAAGCGCTAGAGCCTCCCAAATACCGCCCCGCCGCCTCCGCCGCCTTCCGCCCCTCCGCAATCGCCCACACCACTAACGACTGCCCTCTCCGAGCATCCCCAGCCGCGAAAATTCCGGGTACTGACGTCGCGTAGTCCGTCGTCTCGATGTTGCCCCGCGCGTCTAGCTTCACCCCAGTCTCTTCAATCAACCCCGACCGCACAGGCCCCGTGAAACCCATCGCCAGCAACACCAGATCCGCATCGACCACAATTTCTTCACCCGTATTGAGCTTCTTCAAATGAAGCTGCTTCACGTTGCCCGCGTCGTCCCCGGTGAACTTCGTCGAAGATGCCGACCAGTGCCGCTCGCCTCCCTCTTCATGCGAGCTTTCTACGCGCAATTGCAGAGGCCACAAAGGCCACGGCGTCGATGGCGCGCGACTCTCCGGAGGCATCGGCATTATTTCGAGCTGCTTTACGGACGCCGCTTTTTGACGATGCGAGGTGCCCAGGCAATCGGCGCCGGTGTCGCCTCCGCCGATGATGATCACTCGTTTGCCGGTCGCTAGAATCGCGGTCGATGCGTCCACGTTGTCGCCGGCAACCCGGCGGTTCTGCTGCGGCAGAAAATCCATTGCGAAATGGATGCCGCGCAGATTGCCGGCCTTCAATCGGCAGCTCGCGAGGCTGCTCCGCGCCCATCGCGAGCACTGTGGCATCGAACTTGACGAGGTCCGCGGCATGAACGGTTGCGTTCGTGACCAGCTCGACGCCTTCGGCCGCCATCTGCTCCAGGCGGCGGTCGATCCCGAGCTTCTCCATTTTGAAATCGGGGATGCCGTAGCGCAACAAGCCTCCCATGCGATCGGCTTTTTCAAAAAGGGTGACGCTGTGTCCCGCTCGCGCCAGTTGCTGTGCCGCCGCCAAGCCCGCTGGACCGGATCCTACCACGGCAACTTTTTTTCCAGTTCGATGCTTCGGGAGTTTCGGGGTGAATCCAACCTTGTTCGAAGGCGTGATCGATGATGGTGCGCTCGATGACTTTGATGGTCACGGGAGGCGCGTTGATGCCCAACACGCAGGCCGCTTCGCAGGGGGCGGGGCAGATGCGGCCGGTGAACTCGGGGAAATTATTGGTGGCGTGCAAGGTGCGCACCGCTTCGCGCCAGCGATCGCGATAGACCAGATCGTTCCAGTCGGGGATGAGATTGTTGAGAGGGCAGCCGGTATTGCAGAAGGGCACGCCGCAATCCATGCAGCGCGCGGCTTGCGTCTCGACTTTCGCGTCGTCGAAATCCTGGTAAATTTCGAAGTAGTCGTTGACGCGCTCCTCTACGGGGCGGCGCGCGGGAACTTCGCGCTCGTATTCGAGAAAGCCGGTTACTTTACCCATGGACGGCTTCCTTTTTTCTGCGCGACGCCCAAGACTCGGCGGTATTCATGCGGGAAAACTTTTACGAATTTCGGCTGCATGAAAGGCCATTTGTCCAGAATCCAGTTGGCGCGGGGGCTGCCGGTTTCTTCGGCGTGGCGCTCGATCCAGTAGCGCAGAGTTTCGATGTCCTTGGACTCTTCGACGCGTTCCAGGTCGACGCTCTCGCGATTGCAGCGGGTCTTTTGAAACTCGCCATTTTCGTCGAGCACGTAGGCGAATCCGCCGGTCATGCCCGCTGCGAAATTTTTGCCGGTATCGCTCAGACAGATCACGAGGCCCTTGGTCATGTACTCGCAGCCGTGATCGCCGACGCCTTCGACCACGGCGGTCGCGCCGGAATTGCGGACGGCGAAGCGCTCGCCTGCGCGGCCGTTGAAGAAGGTTTCGCCGGAAGTGGCTCCGTAGAGAACCACGTTGCCGATCAGGATGTTGTTCTCCGGCAGGAACGTCGAGGTGCGCGGAGGATAGACGATAATCGTTCCGCCCGATAATCCTTTGCCGACGTAATCGTTGGCGTCGCCTTCGAGTTCGAGCGTGACGCCGGAGGTTAGAAACGCGCCGAAACTTTGGCCGGCTGAGCCGGTGAACGAGAAGTGAATCGTGCCCGGTTCGAGGCCCTTCGATCCATGCTTGCGCGCGATTTCGCCGGAGAGCATGGCGCCGACGGTGCGATCGACGTTGCGGATCGGAAGCTTGAATTCAACAGGCGTGCCGTCTCTCAATCGCGTCCTTCGCGTAACCGATGAGCTTGGCGTCGAGGGCCTGATCGAGGCCGTGATCCTGCGCCATGGTGCAGCGGCGGCCGACGCGCGAGGGGACGTCCGGATTGAAAAGGATCTGCGAAAAATCGAGCCCCTTGGCTTTCCAGTGATCGATCAGCGGCCGCATCTCGATCATGTCGGCGCGGCCGATCATGTCATCCATGCGGCGGAAGCCCATGCTGGCCATGTGCTCGCGCACCTGTTCGGCGATGAAGAAGAAAAAGTTGATGACGTCTTCCGGAGTGCCTGTGAATTTCTTGCGCAGCACAGGGTCCTGCGTCGCGATGCCCACAGGGCAAGTATTCAGATGGCACTTGCGCATCATGATGCAGCCGAGCGCGACCAGAGGCGCGGTGGAGAATCCGAATTCCTCGGCGCCCAGCAGCGCGGCGATCGCCACATCGCGGCCGGTTTGCAGCTTTCCGTCGGTCTGCACAATGATGCGGCTGCGCAGATCGTTCAGCACCAGCACCTGCTGGGTTTCGGCGAGGCCGAGTTCCCAGGGAATGCCGGCGTGTTTGAGCGAAGTGAGCGGCGAGGCTCCGGTGCCTCCGTCGTGTCCGCTGATCAGCACGACGTCGGCATGGGCCTTCGCGACTCCCGCCGCAACCGTGCCGACGCCGACTTCGGCGACCAGCTTCACCGAAATGCGAGCGTTCGGATTGACGTTCTTCAAATCGTAAATGAGCTGCGCGAGATCCTCGATGGAATAAATATCGTGATGCGGCGGAGGAGAAATCAGAGGCACGCCGGGAATCGAATGGCGCACGCGTGCAATGGTCTCGTCGACTTTATGCCCGGGAAGCTGGCCGCCTTCGCCAGGCTTCGCACCCTGCGCGATTTTGATTTGCAGATCGTCGGCGTTGACCATGTAATTGGTCGTAACGCCGAATCGTCCCGAGGCCACCTGCTTGATCGCGGAGCGCCTCTCGGTTCCATACCGAGCCTCGTCCTCGCCGCCTTCGCCGGTGTTCGATTTTCCGCCGATGCGGTTCATCGCGATCGCCAGCGTCTCATGCGCCTCCGCGCTGATCGACCCGAACGACATCGCGCCGGTGGCGAATCGCTTCACGATTTCGCTGGCCGGCTCCACTTCTTCGAGCGGCAAAGGTTTCGCCGCAGTACGCAAATCCATCAATCCGCGCAGGGTGCATAGGTCGCGATTCTGCTGATCGATCAGCGCGGCGTATTCTTGAAATGTCTCATAACGCTTGTCTTTTACCGCGTGCTGGAGCTTCGAAACGGTCTGCGGATTCAGCAGATGATATTCGCCGTTGACGCGAAATTGGTAATTGCCGCCTAGATCCAGTTCGGTTTCCGATTCGGTGATGGGTTGAAAGGCGTATTCGTGTTTGCGGCGCGCTTCTTCGGCTAGAACGTCGAGGCCCACGCCTTCGATTCGGGAGGCCGTGCCGGTGAAGTATTGATCGATCAATGATTTATTGAGGCCGAGGGCTTCGAAGATTTGCGCTCCGCGATAGCTTTGCAGCGTCGAGATGCCCATCTTCGAAAAGACTTTCAGCAGGCCTTTGTTGATCGATTTTTTGTAGTTTTTGAGCGCCTTATCGAACGTTAGGTCGCCTAAAAGCGCCTTTTGCGCGCTGTTTTCGATGGTTTCGATGGCTAAATAGGGGTTAATGGCGCTGGCTCCGTAGCCGATCAGCATGGCGAAATGATGCACTTCGCGCGGCTCGCCGCTTTCGATGATGAGCGCGACTTGGGTGCGCGTGCGTTCGCGCACGAGGTGATTGTGAACGGCGGTTAGCGCGAGCAGGCTGGGGATCGGCGCGTATTCGTCGTCGACGCCGCGGTCCGAAAGAATCAGCAGACGGTAGCCATCGCGGATGGCGAGCGAGGCTCGGCGGCAGAGACCGTCGAGGGCGCGCTCCAATTCTTTGGCGCCGCCCGATGCTGGAAAAACAGCAGAGAGCGTGGTGGCCAGAAAATCGCCCCAGCTCACGCGGCGCAGTTTTTCGAGGTCGAGATTGGTCAAGATCGGATGGGGCAGCTTCAGCGTATGGCAGTGCTGCGGCGTCTCTTCTAGGATGTTGCGCTCGGTTCCGATGTAGCTGGTCAGCGACATGACCAGCTGTTCGCGAATCGGATCGATGGCGGGGTTGGTGACCTGCGCGAAAAGCTGTTTGAAGTAATGAAACAGGGTCTGCGGCTTATCGGACAGGCACGCGAGCGGCGTATCGGTGCCCATGGAGCCGATGGGTTCTTCGCCGTTGGTCGCCATGGGAGTGAGCAGCAGGCGCAGGTCCTCTTCGGTGTAGCCGAAGGCGCGCTGGCGCTGCACGATGGTTTCGGGATCGAAGCCGTAGACGCGCGGAGGCTCGGGCAATTCGTCGAGCATGATCTGGTGCTCTTCGAGCCAATCGTGATAAGGCCGGCGCGTCGCGAGGGCGTGCTTGATCTCTTCGTCGGGCACGATGCGGCCTTCTTCCAGATTCACGAGCAGCATTTTGCCGGGCTGGAGGCGGCCTTTATATTCGACGTCCTCGGGCTTGATGGGGAGCACGCCGGTTTCGGACGCGAGGATCAACTGGCCGTCCTTGGTGACCAGATAGCGGGCGGGGCGCAGGCCGTTGCGGTCGAGCGTCGCGCCGATCCATTTGCCGTCGGTGAAGGCGACGGCGGCGGGTCCGTCCCACGGCTCCATCAACGACGCGTGATATTCGTAAAACGCCCGCTTTTCGTCGGGCATGGTCGAATCGGCGTCCCAGGCTTCCGGGATCAGCATGGCCATCACGTGAGGCAGGCTGCGGCCGGCGAGGGTCAGCATCTCGACCGCGTTATCGAGCGAGCCGGTGTCGCTGTTGCCGGGCTGAATGACGGGGAAAATTTTCTTGATGTCGTCGCCGAACTGGTCTGAGGCGAGCACCGATTCGCGCGCGTTCATCCAGTTGACGTTGCCGCGAACGGTGTTGATTTCGCCGTTGTGGCAGACGTAGCGATAGGGATGGGCGAGAGGCCAGGTGGGAAACGTGTTGGTCGAAAAACGCTGATGGACCAGGCACAGCGCGCTGCGCGTGGACGGGTCCTTCAACTCGCTCGTAAAATTCGGCGATCTGCGGGGCGAGAAGCAGTCCTTTATATACGATGGTGCGCGAGGAGAGCGAGGGCACGTAGAAAAATGACTTCTCGCGGATGTCGAGCGCGGCGACAGCAGCTTCGGCGCGGCGGCGGACGACGTAGAGTTTCTGTTCCAGATGATCCTGCGCCCAGCCAGCGGCGCCGCGCAGAAACACCTGTTCTATATAAGGCTGCGTGGCGCGCGCTTCGCGGCCGATGGCGTCGCCATCGAGAGGCGTATCGCGCCAGCCGAGAACGGTCAGACCTTCTTCGCGAGCGATTTTTTCCACGATGCCTTCGCAGATCAGGCGCTGCTGCTTTTCGACCGGCAGGAACATCATGCCGACGCCGTAAGTGCCAGGCTCGGGCAGAGGAAAATCCCAGCGCGGCACATTCGCGGGCGAAGAATTCGTGAGGGATCTGGATGAGGATGCCGGCCCCGTCGCCGGTTTCCGGATCGCAGCCGCAGGCGCCGCGATGGGTCAGATTGATAAGGATTTCGATGCCCTTGCGGATGATTTCGTGGGATTTCTCCCCGTTGAGATTGACCACGAAACCCATCCCGCACGCGTCGTGTTCATGGCGTGGGTCGTAGAGTCCCTGACGACCTGGAGGGTATTCCATGCTTTACATTACACGATTCCACAGTATCACGTCAACAGGATTTACATCATTGCAATATTAGCAGCACTGATGCTATGATGTGCTGAAATGGCACACGAAAGCCTGAAATTGTTTCGGGATATCGCGCAAACGCGGAGCTTCAGCAGGGGAGCGGCATTAAATTCGGTAAGCCAGAGTGCGGCGAGCCAGCAGGTGCAGGAGCTGGAACATGGAGCTGGGGATCGAGCTGTTGGACCGGTCGACACGGCCGTTGGTGGTGACGGCGGCGGGGCATCTTATATTCCGAATTTTGCCGGGATGTGCTGCGGCGCAGAGAGGAGTTTAACGTCGCGATTGACCGGATGAAGCAGGAGGTGGAGGGCACGGTGCGGGTAGCGTCGATCTACTCCGTTGGTTTAAGTGAGATGGTGCAACTTGAACAGGAATTTGGGCGAAGGCTGCCGGAGGCTAAATTAGAGGTTGAATATTTGCGGCCGGAGAAGGTGTATTCCTCGGTGCTTGTCGGATGCGGCCGATCTGGGGTTGGTGAGCTATCCGGAGCCGAGCCGCGAGATCACTGTGCTGCCGTGGAGGCAGGAGGAAATGGTGGTGGCGGCATCGCCCTATCATCCGCTGGCGCAGGCTTTGGGCTCTGTCGATTTAAGCGATCTTGCACGGGGTGGATTTTATCGGCTTCGACGACGATCTGCCGATTGCGCGGGATATCGAGCGGTTTTTGAACGGGCAGGGAATTAAAGTAAATATTACGCTTCACTTCGATAACATACAGATGATAAAGGAAGCCGTGGCGCATCGGGTGGGAGTGAGCATCATGCCGGCGCGGATTATGAAAGACGAGATTGCGCAGGGTCGGCTGGTCGCGATTCCGATTGCGGCGCCGGAGCTGTATCGTCCGTTGGGGATTATTCATCGGAAGAAGAAGAGATTTTATCCGGTGGCGCAGGCGTTTTTGGAGTTGTTGTGTGAGAAGCCGTCGCCGGGGTTTGAAGCCGTTTGAGCTATTCGGTGGTCGGAACCTTGCCCGGCAAATTAAGCGGTACTTCCTGCCGCGAATTCGGGAGGGTTGAAGACGGAGTAAATCTGCGCGATCATTTCGTCGCGGGAGGCGAATCGCGATTCCTCATAGCACCCGAGCGGATTTTTCACCGCGTTGACCAGGCACTTGTTGCAGTACGTGCAAGGCACTGCGGGACGATCCGCGCCGGCTTGGAACTGCTTCACCAGATCGTTGTTGGCAACCAGCGATCGCGCGATGCTGACCGCGTCGCATTTGCCTTCGTCGATCGCGGCGCGAATCACTGAGGCGGTTTGAAAGCCGCCGGTGCAAATCACGGGAATTCCGACGGCCGCTTTGATCGCATTCGCATCGGGCAGATTCAAACCCTCGATCATGTCCCCGCGATTTTTGACCCATTCGTCGTGGAAGATCGTGGCGGTGGGCTCGGCGCGAATCAGATTGTAGTTGCGGTAGGTTTGGGTGCCGCTCGAAATCATGGAGTCGTACACTTTCACGAAATCGTCGATCGGCAGATCGCCCGCGGGGTTGCGCGGATGCGGGAAATATCCGCCGGTCGAGACGTGGATCGCATCCACGCCGGCTTGTTCCAGCCATTTCGCGACTTGCACCGAATCCTGGATGGTGTTCCCCGAGGCTTCGCCGGGAACCATCGCGTTGCAGTTCTCGGTCGCGCTGATTTTCGATTGGAGATGAAAATCGGAGCCGACCGTTTTGCGGATCGCGGCGACAATTTCAAGGATGAATCGGGCGCGATTTTCGAGCGGCCCTCCGTACTGATCGGTGCGATCGTTGGTGGCGGAGGAAAGAAATTGAGTGATCAGATAGCCGTTGGCGGAATGCAGCTCCACACCATCGAGCCCTGCTTCCCGCGCACGCCGCGCACCGTCGGCAAACGCTTGCACCGTCTCTGCGATTTGATCTGTGGTCATCCGCTCGGCCTGAAATCCGTGCAGGGGATCGTCGTTGTCGGTGGAACTGAGGCCTTTTGGATATTCGAAGCCCGGCAGATCGCGCTGGCGTCCACCGTGACTCAGTTGCAATATAAATTTGCAATCGAACTCATGCACGCGCTTTCCCACCTCGGTCCAGAAGGGAATGCATTCGTCGCGGTCGATGGTCGCGTAGTTGGGAACGATGCGGCCGCGCATGGTGACGGGCACGAACGACGAAAGAATCGCGCCCACGCCGCCTTGTGCGAACTTGAGCTCCCAGTTGATGCGAGCCTGATTCCCGGTGCCGTCGAAATTGTCGAAGCGTCCGGAGATGTTCGACCGGACAATCCGGTTTTTGATGGTCAGGTTGCGGAATTGTAGCGGAGTAAAGATCGTGTCACCCATAACACCTCACTTGGTAATGCGTGAATTTCGACAGATAATCGTTGCGAGTCCGAGAAAAATCAATTATCTCGCAATCAGTTGATGGAAGTCGCTGAGCTGTAGAAAAAGTCAAAGACACGGTTGGGCTTGGGAGTACGCTCCCTGCGGTCGCGGCTCGGTAAGCGGTTGATTTTTACGCGTCGCCGATTTTGATCACCGCCCGAGCGTCTTCGCCAAATACTCCACGATCGCGCTCACCTCCGCGTCCGACGCCTGCGCTCCACGAACCACCATGTTCTGTACCACTGCGTTCCACTCCCCGTTATTCATTCGCTGGCTGGTCACCACCTCCAGCGAATGACAACTTGTCCCGCAGGTTTTCTCGAGGAGCGCCTTCTCCCCGCCGACCGGCAGCGCCAGAGGCGCAAACGCACCGACTTGCGGCTGCCCGCGCCGTGCCTCAGCGGCGGCGGCCACCGCCTGGGAAACTGAAGCAGGCAGCGGTTTGCGGCTCACATCCGGCAACGCAAATGCCACCAGAGTATTGCTCAGCCCTCCCGCCATATACCCTCCGCCTCCCTCCGCCATCAGTGCCACGTATTGCCGACCGTCGCGCCCCATGTACGAAATAGGGATGGTGTGCCCACTCGCCTCCAGCTTGGTTTCCCAGAGCAGCTTTCCCGTGCGCGAATCGAATGCCCGGAAGCGGGAGTCATTCGTCGCGCCGATAAATACCAGACCGCCCGCGGTTGCGATACTTCCACCGATATTCAGCGATCCGGTATTGCGTACGCCGATCGCCTCCAACGCTTCGATCCTTCCCAGCACAGACCGCCAGGCAATTTCGCCGGAAGCCAAATCCACCGCGATCAGCTCTCCGAACGGCGGATTCTGGCATGGAATCCGGGTCTTCGCATCCCAAAACCGCGCATACGGGCCATACGCCGACGTCCGCACGTACTCGGAGCCGCGCTTCTCCATGTGCCCCCACTGGGCGATGTTCATCACGTTGACGAACAACAAGCCGAGCGACGGATCCACCGATACTCCACCCCAATTTCCACCGCCCAGCGTGCTCGGGAAAAACAGCGCGTTCCCCTCGAGCGGCAGGGGCGTGTACGGGCCGCCGATCTTCATCTGATTTGTTTCAAACAAATCCTTGCAAAAGCGTGCATGCTCCGGCGACCGGTCATACAGGTCTTCCAGCCGAAACGTGTTCCTCGCCAAGGGCGGAGGCTTCAGTGGAAAGGGCTGCGTCTTGGCCGTCACTTCTCCCGGCACCTCGGTCTGGGGCACCGGTCGCTCTTCCATCCCGTAAACCGGCTCGCCGGTCACGCGGTTGAAAACGAACAGCAAGCCCATTTTGGTGATCTGAGCGACCGCCGGAATAACGCGCCCTCCACGGTGAATCTCGAACAATGCCGGTGGCGCGGCCAAGTCATAGTCCCAAATATCGTGGTGCACCAGTTGGCGATACCACTTCATCTCGCCGGTCCGCGCATCGAGCGCCACTAACGAGTTTCCATACAGACCGTCGCCCACGCGATCGGCGCCGTAGAAGTCCGAGGTCGGCGCGCCGAGGGGGGCATAGACAATTCCCCGCTTCTCATCAATCGTGAAGAAGCCCCATACATTGGTTCCCGATCGATTCTTCCAGCCGTCGGGAGGCCAGGTCTCTGGATCCGGGTTCTCCCGGCCGAGGCACGGTGTGAAAGGTCCACAGCAACTTTCCCGTCTTCGCATCCCAGCCGCGAATGTCCCCATACGCACCCGCGGTGGGCGAGCCTTCGCCGTTGCTGCATCCTGTAATAATCACGTTGCCGAACACGGCCGGCGGCGATTGTAACGAATACCTCCCGTCTTTTAAATCTCCCAGCACGCCCTTCTTGAGATCCACGCGTCCTTCCTCGCCAAATCCCGGCGCCGGTTTTCCGGTGGTCACGTCCAGGGCCAACAGGAATGGCCCGTTGCCGGTGAACACGCGTGAATGCAAGCCTCCGGAGCCACGCCAGTACGCCAGCCCGCGGAGAGCCGACGGCGCCGCGTCGTATTTCCAAAGCAACTCGCCGGTTTCCGGCACCACGGCATACACGCCGTCCGGAGCGGTCGAATACATCACGCCGTCTAAGACAATCGGCACAGCCTCCGATCCCGGCTTTCCCGTACGAAATGTCCACGCGGGCTTCAGGCGTTCGACGTTGCCCGTATGAATCTGGTGCAAGGAGGAATAGCGCATCGCGCCGGGATCGTTGCCATAGGAAGGCCAATCGGTCTGGGCGGACGCTGTCATCGCGAGCAACAGCAGTGCACCGTATCGCATCTCGGCCAGTAGCATAGCATCCCCTTGGCGTTCGCAGGTAGACTTTCTTCATGGTTTTCACCAAGCGACTTCGCGAGGGCGTTCGGCGAGGAGACATTACCTGTAGCGTCCGCATTTGGAAGAGTCCCCATGTCAAAGTGGGCAACCGCTACCGGATGGAAGAAGGTGAGATCGTGGTGGATTCGATCGATCTGATCGGTTTTCCGGATATCACTCCGATGTTAGCGCGGGAGTCGGGATTTCTCGGTGTCGTCGACCTGCTGAAAGTCGCGAAGCATGGTAAAGGGGAGAATATTTATCTGGTTCGATTTCACTATCTGCCTCCGCACGCCCTACGACCTGGACAGAGCGATCGTGGCTAGAAAAAGCGCGGGCGGCATTACGATGAGGCCGACTTTCAGAAATTTCCATCCGCTGATCTGCTCGCCTTCGCGACGCAATACGATGAGCCAGAGGACCGTCGCTAAAGAGCCGGTTACCGACAGGTTCGGCCCAAGATCGACACCGACGAGAACTGCGTCCCGTATAAAAGGATGAACTTGGACCGTCTTGAGCGCGCCGCCCGCCAGCAACCCTGATGGCAGGTTATTCATCACGTTCGATAGCCCCGCTATTCCGAACGAGGCGGCCAGGGAGCCGGCCAAGGGCGGCAAAGTCGAACAGCTGCTGAGGAGACTTGCCACGTAATGGAGTGCGCCGGCTTGATCCAGCGCTTCCACTAATACAAACAGACCCGCCACCAGAGGCAGCACGCTCCAGGAGACTCCTTTGAGAATCTCTTTCACTTCGCGGCTGGCAACCAGGACGGCGATCGCAGCGGCGACGCAGGTAGGCAGGCCCAGGTCGAGTCCAAATCCTGAAACCGCGATCAGGATTGTGCCGGTACCCAGGATTCCCCATGCCGCAAGCCGGCCTTCGCGAGACATTTTACCGGGCGTGGTCCCACCTTCTACTTGGCCCGTTAGTTCCTTGCGAAATAACCATCGCAGGGTGAGATAGGTGGCGGCAATAGAAACCACGGACGGCAGAAAGAAGGTTTTCAGCCAGGGGATGAGTGGAGGAATATTGCTGCCGTAAACGACCAGGTTCGCCGGGTTAGAGATCGGCAGAACGAAGCTCCCAGCGTTGGCGATGAAGGCACAAACAAAAAGATAGGGAAGCGCTTTGATTCGAGCTTTCTGAACCGCCGCGTAGACCGCCGGCGTGAGCACCACGGCAGTGGCATCATTCGACAGGAATACAGTAACCACCACGCCCACAATATAAATGAGCGAGAACAATCGCGTGCGGGATCCTTGGGCTGCGGCGACCGCGTGCGCGGCAAGCCAGTCGAACACTCCATTTCGTCGCGCGAGTTCGGAGAGCAGCATCATTCCGGTGAGGAACAGGTACACGTCTGTTCCTTTCGCTATGGCGATTCCCGCTCTTGAAACAGGCAGCAGTCCGGTGATTACCAGCAGAAATGCGCCCAGGCAGGCCCACACCGCTTCGGGCCAGTCCTTCGGGCGGAACAAAATGCCTGCGATTGCGGCCGCGACGATCGACAAGATGAGTACGGTACTCACTTGGTCTGCTGCCGTCGCCACGAACGCTCATCCAATCTCTTCATGGTCGTTGCAGCCCTCAGTACCGAATAATAAAGGCCCTGATGACTATTGCAAGTAGAACGCGTTCATGAAGAACTTGTACGATCCCTGCGATTGCCCTCGCCACTGCGGGCGGAAGCCTAGTAGCACTATGTGGCCTTTGCCGTACTCGACATTCAGCGCGGCGGCTTTGCCTTCGATTTTCGCGGGGCCGATCAGATATCCGCTTGCCAACGGGTTGCGATCCTTGGGATAGCGCGCCAGGACTGAGCCTTTGAATTCGGGCTTGGTGTCGAAGGCGGGGCTGCGTTCGAACATCACGATCGGATCGGGGAGAAGACCGGCGCTCAAAGCATTTTTGGGGTCTTCGACATGGATTGACAGCAGGCAACCGGAGCAGAAAAAGTCTGTGCCGCTGACGCCTGCCAGCGCGTTGGTCACGGGCAGATCGAACTGCTCGATGGCAAACATCGAGGCGTTGTTGAAGGCGACTAGCGTGCCTCCGTCGTTGACGAAATCTTTCAGCGCGTCCAGACCTTCTTCTCCGATGCCTCCCGCGTAACGCTCCGGGATGGTGCCGGGGCGATAGCCGTCCATGATCTGGCGCGTCTGCGAATCGGGCATTACGATGACGTCGTATTTGTCGCGCAAGTGTCCCGCGATGACATCGGCGTTATATAAGGATGCGAACGGGAACTGGTATTGCTCGAGAATCCAGCGCGTCCAGCCCTCGTCCATATTGGCGTTCCAGGAACGGTAGAGGCCGATTCTGCGCGGCCTTCACGGGCTTGCCTTCGCCCTTGGCCGAGACGGACTTCAAATGATTCGCGGCGAGAATCGAATCCAGTTTTCCTTTGTCGATGCCTGTGGCGGAAATTTCATCGCCTGCGAACGAGACCGCGCCCTTCGCGGCGAGAATTTCGTTGACGGCGTGCAGGCTCGCATTTTCGGCATGCGAGAATGGCGCGGTGTAGCCTACGATGGAGCCGTTCTTCATCGGCACTGGCTTGAGCGAATCTTTGAACTTCGCCGACGGAGGCGTGGTCACCGCGTGGACCTCTACGCCCATCTGATACGGCACGCGTCCAACCCGTCACATCATAGGGCCGCTGCGATAACTGCGGATACTTCTGCGGCTCGAACAGCTCCTTGACCAATCCGGAAAAGGGCTGATTCATCATGATCACCCACGCGTCCGGATCGGCAGATTGTTTCACTTCGATGCCCTGCAGCATCAGCTTTTCAAGCAGCAGCGCGGCGGTTGGAGAATCGTGCTGTTCGCGCGGAATTATATACGCGTACGGAGGATCTTTTTCGAACTGCTCGATGGTGTCGCGCGCAGCTTTGTATTTGTTGTAGACCATCTGCTCGCGATACTCGACGGCCATGTCGAGCACCGCCATCGACGCGCCGTACATATAACGGCACGCGTCGGCCAGGCGCCACCATCCGCCTTTCCAGGGGCTCGAATAAAGCATCTCCGCGCGCAGAGGCTGCCTTGACGCGGGGAAATCGTCGACCGTATAAAAATGCGGCGTCGCGTAGCGATAGAGCGCTGTTTCCGTAAAGAACGAAAGCGTATGGCGGAAATTCCCGACGTTATCGAGGTAGCCGGGATACCAGACGTCGAAGGTTTCCTGATGCATGGAGCCGGGCATGCCGTGCTCATCGAGATAGGACGCGATGGTCATGCCGGTCAGGTTCAGCCAGCGCAGCATCAGCGGATGCATGTTGGCGGAAATCGGATCGGCGAACGGCGGCAGATAAATTCGGCCCGGAAACGGAGCCGTCTGATGATGCGTGTAAAACACCAGCGGCTGCGTTTCGAGCGTCGCTTTGGTGACCACCTGCGCTTCGATCATGTTCAGCATGTAGCCGTCGCGATTGTTATCGTGGCCCACGTATTCCTGCCATAAATACGGCAGCGGGGAAACTTCATACGGCGTGCCGACGTTCTGGCGGTACCAGTTGGCGACCATGTTCTGGCCGTCGGGATTGATGGAGAACCACAGCTCCGTGATCACGTCCTCGCGGATGCGCTTATACTCCGGCTCTTCGCTCGCAACCAGATCGTAGCCCAGCTGGATGGTGTGCTGCGCGTTGGCGACCTCAGTCGCATGCAGCCCGCCGTCGATGTGGATAATCGCTTTCTGGTCGTGCGCGAGCTTGCGGGCCTCGGCATCGCTGACGCCGCGCGAGAGCGCGAGCCGGCGCGAGACCTCTTTATAGTGATCGAGCTGCGCCAGGTTTTCGGGCGTCGAAATGAACGCCATATACCAGTCGCGGCCCTGCGTGGTTTTGCCGACCTTCACGAGCTTGATGCGCTTGCTGGACGCGGCCAGCTTTTGAAAATAATTCAGCGCGTCGTCGTAAGTGGCGAGATAGAAATCGTCGCCCGGCTTGTGTCCCAGCACCGATTCGGGCGTCGGGATTTGCGCGATTCCCAGTATCGCCGTAAGCGTCAACAACGATAGAGCTCTCACCGGATCACCGCCAGATTGGGAATCAGGTTCAACTACAGGCGGAGTCGCTGGAGGCGCGTTTCCGCGTCCACGTCCTCCGCCGCGTCCTCCTTCTTTAGGAGGCTCGGCTGCGGCGGGAAGCGCCGGCGCCATCGAATTGTTGTAATACATCGCGTTGAATAAGAATTTGTATGTTCCGTGCGATTGGCCCCGCCACTGGGTTCGGAACCCGATCAGAATCACGTGGCCTTGACCCAGCACCACATCGAGCGCCGCGGCTTTCCCCTCAATCTTTTCGGCGCCGATCAAATATCCACTTCGTAAGCGGATTGCGATTGGCGATGTAGCTGGCCAGCACCGTGCCGCGAAATCCGGCCTTGGTGTCGAACACCTCGTTACGCTCAAAGAGAAGGTCCGCTTGCGGAGGCAGCCCCGCCGTCACGGGATGTTCCTTCACGTCGGCTCGAAGAAGCGCGCCGGAGCAGAAAAATTCGTCGGATCTTAGTCCCGCGACCACGTTGGTCACCGGCAGGCCGAATCGATCGATCGCGAATTGCGACGCGTTGCCAAGCGTGACCAGCGTGCCTCCCTGTTCGACGAACTCGCGCAGAGCCTCGACACCTTCATCGCCGATGCCACCAGCATATCGGCCGGGAACAGTGCCCGGCTGCATCCCTTCGACGATCTGCCGCGTGGCCATCTCGGCGATGACGATCGAATCGAACCTCGACCGCAAGTGTCCACTTTGCACGTCGTCGTTGTGCAAAACCGTGAAGGGGAAATGGAATTGTTCGAGAATCCATTTGGTCCAGCCTTCATCGATGTTGCCGGCCCAGGGCTCGTACAATCCGACCCGAAGTTTTTTCACCGCGACCGCTGAGGGCGAATCGTTGACCGACTTCGCGTCGACTCCGTTGGTTTTCAAAATCGAGCCGGCGTTGGCTCCCGCGTAAATTTCCGATTTTCCGAAGACTGACAGTGCCGCCAGCGTTCAAAATATCGTTCACCGATTTCATCGCTGCATTGGAGTTGTGCGAGAACGCGAACATCGGGCCCGAGCCTTCGATCTTGCCGACAATCGGCGTAACGCGGTCGATTTTCTTGAGTGCCGCGCGCGCGTCGCTCGGTCACCGGCTCGACGACCATGACGACGGTAACTCCCATTTGCATCGGCAGCGTCCAACCCGTCACGTCGTACGGAGTTTCAAACGAACTGCCGGTCGGATTCGCCGGGGCAGTCGCTCCTGCCGCGCCGCGTCCACCGCCGCCGCGACCTCCTCCACCCGCAGGTGTTGCCGCAGGTGTCGCCGTTGCCGTCGGAGCAGGTGTCGGGGTTGGCGCCGGAGCTGCCGCAGTTGCCGGAGCCGCTGCTGCTCCACGACCACCGCCGCCGCGACCACCGCCCGCCGCCGGCGCCGCGCCTCGACCACCTCCCGCGGGACGCAGATCCGGATAATGCTGCGCCTCGAATAATTCCTTCACTAGCGATGCGAAGGGCTGATCCATCAGCACCACCCAGTCGCCGGCCTTATACATCGATCCATTCACTTTGAAATCGCGCGTGGCCTGATGCACTTCGATTCCATTGATCAGCAGCTTCTCGACAAGAATCGCCGCCGTCGGCAGATCGTGCTGCTCCTGCGGAATCACGTACGCGTACGGAGGATCCGTCTCGAACCTCTTGATCACGTCGCGACCGGCCTGATAGCGGTTGTAGAGCAGCTCTTCGCGACTTTTCGCCGCGGTATCCAGAACAGCCATCGATGCGCCCAGCATGTAATTCGTCGCGTCGCGCAAACGCCACCAGCCGCCTCTCCAGGGGCTCGAATAAAATACCTCAGCCTTCAAGTCCTGCTTATCGCGAGGAAACTCGTCGATGGTGTAAAAGTGCGGCGTCGCGTAGCGATAGAGCGCCGTCTCGGTCAGGAACGAAACGGTATTGCGGAAACTGTTCACATGATCGACGAAGCCCGGATACCAGTCGTCGAAGCGTCCGCGATGCATCGCGCCCGGCATATCGTGCTCGTCCAGATATGCCGCCATCGACGTGCCGAATTTATTCACCCATCGCCACATCAAAGGATGCGGATTCGCGGAAATCGGCTCGGCGAACGGAGGAATCCAGATGCGCGCGGGAAACGGAGCCGTCTGGTGATGGTTGTAAAACACCTGCGGATAATAATCGAGCACCGCCTTGGTAATGGTCTGCGACTCGACCATATTATTCATATAGCCGTCGCGATTATTGTCGTGCCCGATGTATTCCTGCCACAGCCCCGGCACCGGACTCACTTCATAAGCAGTGCCCAGATTACTGCGATACCACGTCGCGACTTGATTCTGGCCGTCGGGATTGATGGAAAACCACAGCACCAGAATCACGTTGTCCAGAATATTCGTCGTCTCAGTATCGGTCTTGGTCACCAGGTTGTAGGCGAGCTGAATAGTATGCTGCGCGCCCGCGACCTCTGTCGCATGCAGGCCTCCGTCGATATGCACGATCGCCTTCCCCGTCCGAGCCAGCGCGCGCGCATCGGCATCGCTCAACCCTTTGACCAGAGCCAGCTTCTTAGCCGTGTCCTTATACCTATCGAGCTCGGCTAGATTCTTAGCAGACGAAATAATCGCGATATCCCAATCGAGCCCTCGCGTAGTCTTCCCGACTCGCGCCAGTTTCAATTTGTCGGTCGACGCCGCAAGCTTCTGGAAATAGGCGAGCGACTCATCGTAAGTCGCCAAATAAAAGTCGTCGCCGGGCTTGTGCCCCAGCACCGATTCCGGAGTCGGCACCTGCGCGGAGACAAAAATAGCCGTAGAGAGCAGAATGGCCGGGAGCAACCTCATAAGAGGGATAGACTAGCACGGTCTTGGGTAAAAGCGTGAGTACTACCGGGGGTCGAGGGCTAAGAGACTTCTTAGGCAAATGCCCCCTGGAGTATTTCCCCTGGCTGGCCGATATAGTCCATTGTGAGAGCAAATGCCTCCGTAGGTATGCCCTCGCGCGTCGAAGGAAAAATCTCGAAAACCCTTGTCTTAGCAACAGCGATCCTGGCTACGAGTGGAATTGGATGCGCTGACAGCTTCTCGATTAATAATACCGGAGCCGGGATTACACCCACCAATCCGGATCCAAATTGGACCGTTACCACAAACCCCACACTCCGGGTTCGACGAACGCTTTCGTGACCGATACTTCCGGTTACCCCTTTGGCCCGTGGATTGCGGATACCGCCACTTACGGATGGGATTCTCCGCAACCCTCTTACACCGATGGCGAGACGGACTCCCCCAGCACGAACTATTACTACACGACGACCTTCGATCTGACGGGCCTCGATCCCACCTCGGCGTCTCTCCAGTTTCAATTCGCCGTGGACGACGCTTTGGTTGCCGTCATATTGAACGGCAATACGCTCACAGGCTTTCCCGCAGGCGTCTTGGACACGCTGTCCGTAACCCAGACAATTAACAGCGATTTCGTGGCTGGAGTGAATACAATTACGTTCGAGACCTTCAATGGTCCCGCAGCATCTACCAATCCGACCGGTCTGCTGGTCGATTTCACTTCCGCCACCGCCAATAGCAGCAGCGCACCGGAGCCATCCGCATTTCTGCTGATCGGGGCCGGTCTCGGCGGACTCGGACTGATCCGGCGCCGCATGCACTCCTGCTGACTGTTCTTTCGCCTCGCAGTCTTTGCGCCCCGCATGGCCACCCCCCATTGTTAATATGGACGTGCGGGCGCGTAGCTCAGGTGGATAGAGCATCAGCCTTCTAAGCTGAGGGTCGCAGGTTCGAGTCCTGCCGCGCCTACCACTAGTGTTTGCTTCAACGCCGTGTTATGTGAGCCCGCGGAAAAACCCCTCCTTTGAACGTCAGCCCGGCGGCAATCACCGATCGAGCTACGGCGTCGCTTCCCATTCCCGCCGCAAGTTCACCAGGAACTCGTGACCCTGCGGCGTCGCGCGCCAGCGTTCCAGGCTGGGCTCGACTTCAAACAACGTGAAACACGGGAACCCGTCCGCGGCGGTCTTCTCCATCCACTCCTGCGCGTGAGCCACGTCTCCCAGCACCGAATACGCGCAGGCGATCATGAAAGTGATGTGGTGAAAGTGGCCGAAGCCCTGAGGCTCCGCGAGCGCGGCCCGGATCTCGGACTCCGCGGCCTGGCGATTTCCCTGGCGAGCCGCGAGCAGCGCGCTTACGGCGTGCTTGAGTCCGGCCGCGCCCGGCTTGGAATCGTCAAAGCCTGTCCGGATGGACCGCGCTGCCGTCCTCGAAGCGCCCCAGGTCGATCAGCGCCCAGGTGTGATCGAACTCCATGATCGGCATGGTCACCCTGGCGCGGTGTCCGGCTTCGCTCATCGAGTGACAACTGAGGCTTGCCTTGAAACAGATACACTTCCATGAAGCGCGAGGACGCTCTCGATTCGCTGGGATTGATCGCCTCGGCTTTGCGCAATTCCACCAGCGCCTCGTCCAAATGCCCGACGTGAATCAGGACCCCCGCGATATTCCACCATGCGTCCTCCAGGTTCGGCCGCGCGGCCGCCGCCAGGCGGAATTCGGCCAGCGCGGCGCGGTGCGGAAACCCGTGCGATTGCCGCCACAGGAGTAGGCCGCGCGCCAGGTGGGCTTCGGCGGAATTGGGGTCGAGCGCGAACGCCTTCTCGATGGCGGCGAAGGCGCGCTCCTTCCAATTGCTGATCGTCGGGCGCGAAAAAGAAGGACTTTTGCGCGTAGGCGCTCGCCAAATTCGCCTGAATCGGAGCGAAATCCGGCGCGATGGCGGCCGCTTGTTCATAGAGCGCAATGGCTTGGTCCGCGTCTTGAGCGGTGACGCGCCCGAGGTGGTAGCTTCCGCGCAGATAGAGATCGTAAGCGCGCGGATCGAGTTTGCGCGTGTCGATCAACCGCGCCCGATCGGGCGCCGACGCATGCACTTGCGCGGCAATGTCCCGCTCGATCTGATTTTGTGAAGCCGGCAGGTCCGCTGCCGCGCTGTCATAGGTGTGGCTCCATAGATCGCGCCCGCTCCGCGCGTTCACCAGCCGCGTCTTGATCTCCACGCGATTGCCTACTCGCGACACCGTCCCATCCAACAGCACGTCGGCATTCAGCTCTTTTCCGATTTCGGGCAGCGGCTTCTTGGTCCCGCGATAGGTCAGGGTCGTCGCCGGCGGAATCACGCGCAGTCCGTTCAAGCGCCCTAGATCAGCCGCGAGCGCGTTGGTGAGCCCATCCGCGAAGTAGTCCTGGCTGGCATCTCCGGACCGATTCTCCAGACCAAGGATCGCGAGCGAATGGATTTCGACGGGCGCCGCGCGTTGCCGCCAGGCGAAGATCGCAACGCCAATCAGAGCGGCCATGGCGAACAGGGCCAAAACGGCCGCGGCGGCCGAAACCGATTTCCATGGGCGTGTAGACGGTCACTGTTGCCAGTTCGCGCTCCAGCTCGGCGGCGGATTGCCAGCGGCGTCCGGGATCTTGCTCCAAGACACCGGCTCACGATTTTTTCGAGCGCTCGCGAAGGCATGCGCTTGCGCTGGAACGCGGGACGCACCCCGGTCAGCATTTCGTAGAAGACACGGCCGAACGAATAAATATCGGTGCGGGCGTCGGTGGGCTTGCCTTCGCGCTGCTCCGGCGCCATGTAGGCCGGTGTTCCCATCACCATGCGGCTGCCGGTGAGCGTGTCGTCGCCTTCCCATGTCGCCAGTCCGAAATCGAGAACCTTAGCGCCCGATTTCGTCAGCATGATGTTGCCGGGTTTCAGGTCGCGATGGACGATTCCGCTGCTCGTGCGCTTCGGCTAGCGCAGCGATGATCTGCGCGGCGTAGGAGAGCGCCTCTTCCACCGGCAAAGGTCCGCTCTTCAAGCGGGCCGCAATGGTCTCGCCCTCCAGCAGCTCCATCACCAGGTAGTTGGGCCCAATATCGTAGAGCGTGCAGATGTTGGGATGATTGAGCGATGAGATGGCCCGCGCCTCGCGCTCGAACCGCGCGCTGAATTGCTGATCGACAACCTTGATCGCCACCGCGCGCCCGAGCCGTGTATCGACGGCGCGAAAAACCTCGCCCATGCCGCCTTCGCCGAGTTTGCTCTCCACCTGATAAGGACCGAGTCGAGTGCCGGAGTGCATGCCGTCACGTGTCAGAGGGTCGAGAGTCGGCAGGCTTTCATCCTGACGGGCGAGCAGGGATTCCACTTCGCTGCGCAATTCGGGATCGGCCTGAGCGAGCAGAGCGGCACGTCTGTCGGCCGTTGCTTCGCGAGCGGCGTGGTAGAGCTCTTCGATCTGCCGCAGACGATCCGGAGTCATGTCTGAATATCAATCATGATACTAATGCCGCGGATTAACGACAGTTCGCGGGCCAGCCAGGCTCGGGCAAAGTCCCAGTCGCGGCGGACGGTGCGGGGCGAAATCTGGAGGACCTCGACGATTTCTTCTTCCTGAAGGCCCCCGAAATAGCGCAGCTCCACCACTTTGGCCTGTCGCGGAGCGACTTCGGCGAACGCGGCGAGCGCGTCGTCCAAGGCGACGATCGAACGGTCCGGCTCCGGCGAGACGATGGCGGTTTCATCGAAATTCACACGCACCGCGCCATCGCCGCGTTTGTCCGAGGCGCGCGCGCGGGCGGCGTCCACCAGAATGCGCCGCATCATTTGCGCCGCGATGGCGAAGAATTGCGCGCGCTGCCGCCACTCTACTTTCGTTACATCGACCAGCCGCAGATAGACTTCGTGAACCAGGGCGGTGGTTTGCAGCGTGTTGTCCCGCCGTTCGCTTTTCATGTGGCGGCGGGCCATGCGGCGCAGTTCATCGTAAACCTCCTTCGACAACTGATCGAGCGCGGCCGGATCGCCCGCCGACCAGGCCTTCAGCAGATTGGTGATTTCCGCGTCCAAGAAAAAATTATGACACCCATGGCCGCTTTCGGCTCGGCGTTCCGCCTGTACCGGCGACAGGAAATCATCCTGTCTGGAGGAAATATGAAATCGATGTTGATTTTGGGCGTGAGTCTGATAACCTCGCTCGCCATGGCGCAGAGTGCGGCACCACTTATTCGGTTCAGGATCTCGGCCCGCTTGGCGGAGCTCCCGGAACGCCTTACTTCATGTCCAGCAATGGATTGATCGCGGGTGCGGCGGGTACAGCGAACAACCAATCGCACGCGGCGGTGTGGTTCATGGGATTCAAGCTGGATCTGGCGACGCCGGGGCTCGGCGGTTTGAACAGCATGGCTAGTTCCGGTGAACGACAAAGGTCAGGTGGTGGGTGGGGCGCAAACCACCGTCCGCGAACAGCGAGGATTTCTGCGGGTTCAATGCGGATGGCGTGGCGAAGTCGTCCACCGCGTGTCTGCCGTTCGTGTTCCAGAACGGCGTGATGACGAAACTGCCGACGCTCGGCGGGCCGAACGGCATCGCCAACTGGATCAACAATCGCAGCGAGGCGGTGGGGTGGGCGGAGACGACCAATAAGGATCCGAACGCCGCCTGCGGAGTGCTGCAGTTCCAGCCAGTGCTGTGGGGAAAGACGAGCACCACGACGTTGCCGGTTTTTCCGGGCGATCCGGACGGGGTCGCGGCTTCGATCAACGATAACGGGCAAGTGGTGGGCGCGTCGGGAACGTGCGGCGCTTTCAATCCGAACAGCGGCCTCTACCTGGTGGAAAAGCACGCCATGCTCTGGGAAGGCGGCGCGGCGATCAACCTCGGCAACCTGGGCGGCACAGGACTGAATGGGGGGCACCACGCGTGCGCCATCAACAACAGTGGCCAGGTGGTCGGGTCATTCCGATCTGACGGGCGACACGACGTTTCACACTTTCCTGTGGACCTGGGAAACAGGAATGAAAGACATCGGTACGCTGCCGGGAGACTTCGCCAGTACCGCGATCTCGATCAACGATCCCGGCGTCATCGTCGGAGTATCGCTCGACTCGAACTTCAATCCGCGCGCGTTTGTTTGGGAGAGCGGATCGATGACGGATCTCAACGCCATGCTGACGTCGAATCCGCAGAAACTGTATTTGCTGCTGGCGAACTCGATCAATGCGGGCGGAGAAATCGTGGGTCTCGCGGCCGACCAGCGACGGCGATCTCCACGGGTTCCTGGCGACTCCGGACAGCGCGGCGAACTTCCTGCCGCTGGAGAGGACGGCGAGCCCGGCGCCGCTGTCCGCAGAGGCTCGAAAGACGGTATTCCGGCGAAGCGGCATTCGCGGAAAATAAAACCGACCTTGGGGCAACCGCGTGGAGCTCAAACCCGTTCCGGGCGGCTGCCTCACCTTCTTTAAGGTGCTTAAACTGCAATAACGAGGCTTAAACACGCATGAGAGGCGCCTTAAAAGTGCCTAATATGGCCATATTCCACATAGCGAAATCGCTATAAAACAGACGATTTTGCTGGAAGTTAAAATTGCGTCGACGATAGAAATATAATCGACGCAGCCAACCCAAGCCCGCTTCGAACAGCGTGAAGCTTTCCCCATCGTTGCAGCAGCCGTCGGGCTGATTCGGACTTGCGAATGAGAGTGGGATCCAGAAGTTGGTTGTTCGTTGGCCTGATCGCCATCAATGTGAAAGGGACAACGAGAAAGATCAGCAAGGCGCCCACGAGCCAAGGCAGCCCCGCATGCATGAACCACGCGCCGATTCCGCCGACGGTGGAGGCTACCGCGAGGACCGCCTGCATTACCGCTGCCCGCCGGTAACTCGGACCGAAAACGGTTGCCGCGAACTCTGTTCCGCAGTCCATTCGGGCCGGATGCTCCACGAGATTGATGTAAATTGCGGCGCCACTGAAAAGTGTTGCTGCGAGAGTAGCGACGAACTGAAAAATCAGCATCGGCTTTTTGATTTTAAGTCTATTCCATGCAAAAACGGCGAGCCGCATCGGCCCATTTTAGCCGCTCCCGCATACTTGCGGAGCTTAACCGAAGCGCTTAGGAATGTACGTATACTTAAAGTCGTGCCGACCGTAATGCGGTTCGATGGACTGCGGGTAGTCGTCTATTCAAACGACCATCGGCCGGCCCATATCCATGTGATTGGGCGCGGTTGTGAGGCGGTATTCAATTTGAATTGTTCGGCCGGGCCAGCGGAAGTGAGGGAGAACTATGGATTCCCGAAGCGGTAGCTTCGCGGAATCGCAATCGTCCTGAGGCCGAACTTAAAACATCTGTGTAGGGCATGGGAGGATATTCATGGCATTGCGTGACGATTTCGAACGGGGAAACCTGCGTGCGAAGGATCTGGAGACAAGGATTCCGCGGGCGGTTTCCGCGCACTACGATCGCGAGACCGGGCGGATCGTGATTCACCTGAGTTCTAAGCTCATTGTCAGTTTCTCGCCGGCCGATGTGGAGGGCCTCGAAGGCGCTCGGCCTTCGCAGCTCAAGGAAATCGAGATCAGTCCGTCCGGCTTTGGCATCCACTTCCCCGCGCTCGATGCGGACCTCTACGTGCCCGGTCTGTTAGAGGGCTTTCTGGGGTCCAAGGCGTGGATGGCGTCCAGGTTGGGGCAGATGGGTGGGATGTCGCGGAGCACGGGAAAACAGGCTGCGTCGAGAGCGAATGGAAAGTTGGGGGGCAGGCCAAGGAAGAGGGCCGAACGGCACCGGGGGTAGTGACATTGGTTATCCTTTTCGTTCTATGGAGGGCGCTCTGGTCCGTCCCCAAAATCTGCGATGCTTAAGCAAAAAGTGGGAGACTACATGAACATCAAAGTAAAATTCGCAGTATCCGCGTGGATCGCCGCGGCAGCAGTGACTCCGGCTCAGCAGCCTCCGGCCTCCGCGGTCGAAGGGCGCGCGGCAGCGGTCGGGGTGGGCGTGGCGGAGGTCCGGGCTTTGTGTCCGCTCCCACTTTCGACAAAGAACCGCCGGTATTGCCGCCCGATATGAAAGCGGGCGGGGTGCTGATTTTCTCCAAGACCAATGGCTTTCGCGACGATGCGGCGATTCAGGCGTCCAACGCGGCCCTTGCGGCAATCGCGCACGAGCGGGGGTGGCCGTTCTTTATTACGGAGAATGGTGCGGTCATGAACAAGGAGCAGTTGGGTAAGTTCAAGGTGGTCGTCTGGAATAACACCAGCGGCGATACGCTCACCGAAGACCAGCGTGCGGCTTTCAAGAGCTGGATGGAAAACGGTGGATCATTCGTCGGAACTCACGGCTCCGGCGGTGATCCCGTTTTCAGTGGTGCGGGCCGCACCTCGGCGGCGGATTGGAAGTGGTATGTGGATACTTTGATAGGAGCTCAATTTGTCGTTCACTCCTCCATCCAGCCGGGTGACATTCACGTGCAGGATCCGAAGAATCCCATCACAAAGGGCTTGCCTCCGCTCTGGCATCGGGCGGATGAGTGGTATTCGTTTGCCGATAATCCTCGCGGCAAGCCCGGCTACCATATCCTTCTGACCGTCGACGAGCAGACGTACAATCCCGGCCGAGCCACCATGGGTGCGGATCATCCCCTCGCGTGGTGGCACTGCGTGGAAAAGGGCCATGTTTTTTACTCGGCACTTGGTCATGGTGCGTCGATGTACTCCGAGGAGCTCATCATTCAGCTTTATAGCAATGCGATGGCGTGGGGCCTCGCCGAGAACGGCCGCTCGTGCGCCGCGGGGAAGTGATCCGACGGGGATCGACTGACGCTTTCGTCGAGATTACTTCTTTTTCGTAACCGAATCCTTGGGCCCGGCCCAGCCACTGATCTGGAGATTGAACCCGTCCGGATCGCTCACGTGGAAGCTCGAATAGCCCGGAATTCCTCCGCCGGTATCGGGTTTCGCGTTCTCCTTCAGGAGCTTGCGCCGCATTAACTCGTCCCGAACCTGATCGGTATCCCAATTGTAGATTCGATAGGCAAGGTGATCGACCAGCGAGGTAGGCGCCGGCCGGTTGCCAGCCGGTGGAGTCGCGGCTGCCGGCGGAGCGGAGTCCGCTCCTTCGCGCCGCGGGGCCGGAAATGATTCCGCGCGAGCAGCATCGAACTACCGAAGTACAACTCGCACTGGGTCTTTCCGTTATCGTTCTTGACTTCCATGCCCATCAGCTCAGCGTAGAAATCGCGCGTCACACGATAGTCGTTGACCTGATAGGAAATATGATCGAGTTCGACGGTTTTGAACGGCGAGTCTGGTGTGCCGGCAGGCTTCCCGGCGGGCGTCTGTGCATAAGCTCCACCCAGGGCGGCGGTGAACGCAAGGCCGAGGTTCTGGATTAATTGGCGGCGGTTCAGGAAACCGTCTTCGAAGTCGCGAAGGAGCTTGGTTATGATTTGTTCCATGGGTCGAGAATCTCCACGAATAACGTACCATAAGGCTGCTTCCTCGGCGTCGATCGCAGCAAGAGATTGCTGAAGAACTCGCATCAATCGCTTCCTGCGGTTGCGGCTCGGAATCGGCGATCAGTAAAATTTTGCTTACAGAGCCGTGACCGCAGGGAGCGTACTATAGAGCATGTTTTTCAGCAGCCCCTTCAATCCAGCCTTGCCCGTCGGTCGCAATTCCGTCCGGACCTTCAAGCCAGAGCTTTTCCGTACAGTACAAGCAGTCGGCTCCATGCCTTCTCGGCCTGCGGCTCGTTGTAGACCCCCGAATCCGGAGGGCACCAGCCATGCGCGGCGCCAGTGTACACTTCGATTTCTGCGGGCAGGTTGGCCTTGGTGAACGTTTCCTTCAGAACATCTTTATCTTTGGGAGACCGCGCATCGTCATTGGCCGCAATCGCGATGAGAAACTGCGCCTTGCTTTTCGCAGCCTGCAGATGCGGACTGTTCGGCGAATCTGTCACGAGTCCGCCGCCATGGAACGATGCGACTGCTCCGACGCGATCCGGCACTGCGGCTGCGGTACGAAACGCAATCGGGCCGCCCATGCAATAGCCCTGTGTGCCGATCTTCCGGTTCTTGGCAACCGAGGGTTGCCGGTCCAGCCACCCGATGAACGCCTTCGCATCCGACATGTGCGTCGTCTCGTTCAGACCTCGCGCGAGAGGCATCAACTCCTGGATCGGGGTTGCCGCGCCGGCGTCCGCTGTCGGAGCTTTCTTGGTGCGATAAAACGGGTTCACCACGAGTACCGAATAGCCCGATTCGGCGAGACGCTTGCCCATCTGCCGGAACGCGGGACGCAGCCCAAAGATGTCTGGCCAGATAAGAACGCCTGCAGCCGTGCCGCTCGACGGATGCACCAGGTAACAATCCGCGGTGCCGTCCGGCGTCACCACACTCACATCCGATTCGGTCACCTCCGCCGCGTTCGCGACTTGCGGCAGCATCATGGCCATGCCCGCTCCTAACATCATGCCGAATTGCTTTCGTGTCACCAATCCGAGAGCCTCGAACTGCTCCCGGTCCTGCTCAAAATGATCCTGATCGCACATAATTCGCTCCTTTATCGACGCTTGATTGGGCGACAGACCGCTCGCGTACTGGATAGTTTATATCGGCTCGGCCCCACTGTGGGTCGGAGTTTCGAGTCCTGCCGCGCCTACCAGTCCTAATTCCGTCGATGGCAGCGAGCTACGATGGCTTCTTTTTATCGCTTTCCGTCTGAACGGATCGCCCATCGGGTGCGCGAAGGACTCGCCGTAGCGCATTATCGGAATCTTCCAGGCACTCCTGGATTTCATGAATCTCTGGAATCTTTTTCGGATCGACATGAGCCAGCGCATCGTTCGCGGACTGGATTTTGTGCGTGCTGTCGGTAATGCGTGCTCTTTCCTCTTGGGTAAGTTCCACGGGTCCAACCTCCTTAACATTGATGGTTTTCAGTGTGCGCTATGAGCGCGTATTTTGCATTGTCCTTTTTCTCGCGGGCGAGATAAATTAAATCGTCGAAGCGGGAGAAGTCGCGTTCGTGCGCGATAACTGCCTGTACCTGTTGACTCTGCAAGTCGGTAAGCACACGATACGCTATCAAAAACTCCTCAGTAAGGCGTTGCCTTTCCTCACAGGGCGGATTAACCCCATGTTCGCGTTTTCGCTTCTGCTCCGTCACGCCCAACCGTGAGATACAGTTACGCAATTCTGAGTTTCGAGATTTTTTCCGGCCTGGGCAGAAGACGCCGGACCTGTCACAAACGCAACCCCCATCTCGTCCTAGAGAGCAGAGGACGCTATGCAATCCTACATCATCGTCGGCGGAGGCCTGGCAGGTCTTACCGCCGCCAACGCTCTCGCCCAAACAGGCCGGAAAATCACTGTGCTCGAACAATCCGAGCATCTTGGCGGACGCGCCATCACCCAGCAGGACTCCGGCTTTTTCCTTAATCTCGGCCCGCACGCGCTCTATCGCGGAGGGCCCGCCACGCGCACGTTCAAGGAATGGAAAATTCCGTTTGAAGGCCACCTGCCAGTGCAGGAGAAGACCCACCTCGTCTACGACGGAAAGAAATATCCGCTCATCGCGAGTACCGCATCACTGCTGACATCGCCTCTGCTCGGGGTCTCCGAGAAGCTCGAAGCCGGGAATTTGTTCCGCCTTCTCGCCGCCGGCAAAGCTCCGAACCAGACACCTCGCCACACAATGCGCGAATGGATCGACGAGCACACGCGCTCGCCCAAAGTGCGCGGACTCGCCGCCGCTCTTACCCGCCTCACCACCTTCGTCGCCGATCACGATCATCTTTCCGCCACCGCTGCGCTCCAGCAGCTTGCCCTGGCGATTGCCGGGAACGTAGCATTCCTCGATCATGGCTGGCAGACGCTGGTCGATGGACTCGCGGCGCGCGCCCGCTCCTTAGGCATTGAGATTCGGTGCAGCACGCCCGTGAATTCCATCGCCGAGTTGGACGCCGACGGTATCATCCTGGCCGTGCCTCCCGCGACCGTCGAAAAATTGATCGGAGTCAGCTTCCTCCATCTGCGTCCCGTGCGCGTAGCATGCCTCGATCTGGGCCTCAGCGCGCTTCCGGAAGATGCCGCCAACTTCGGTCTCGGCATCGACCGGCCGCTCTACTATTCGGTCCACTCCGCGGCAGCGAAGCTTGCGCCTGCGGGTTCCGCGCTAATCCAAATGGCGAAATATCTCGAAGCTGATTCCGACCCCGTCGCCGACCGCATCGAACTGGAAGAGTTCGCCGACCTGATGGCTCCTGGCTGGCGCGATCGCGTCACGATGACCCGTTTTCTTCCCAGCATGACCGTCTCGCACGCCATGGCCATACGTGAAGGCCGGCCCGACGTCGACGCGCTCGCGCCACAACGCATCTTCCTCGCCGGTGATTGGGTCGGCCCTGAAAACATGCTCACCGACGCCGTAGTCGCGAGCGCTCTGCGCGCCGCCAGCATGGTACAAACAAGCAAGTCTGCTCGCAATGCAGCATGAAAATCAATTCGAGGAGCACCGCCCTCTGTTGTTCTCGCTAGCCTATCGCATGCTCGGCACGCGTTCCGATGCCGAGGACATTGTGCAGGATGCCTACTTGCGTTGGCAGTCGGCTTCACGAGAAGAGATCCGCGCGCCGAAGTCCTATTTGACGACGGTGGTCGCGCGGCTCTCTCTGGATTCTCTGAAATCCGCTCGCCGCAAACGAGAAACCTACGTAGGCGAATGGCTACCGGAGCCTATCGTCGAGCCTCGCGGATCGAGCGCGGTAGAAATGGCGGAGTCGCTGTCGCTGGCGTTCTTGCACATCTTAGAAACGCTGTCGCCCGACGAGCGCGTGGCGTTCCTGCTGCGCGAAGTGTTCGACGCCGACTACGCCGAGATTGCGGCCACGCTCGATACATCGGAGGCCAATTGCCGCCAACTCATCGCGCGAGCACGCAAACACATTCGCGAGCGCCGACCCCGTTTCAAAGTCGATCGCGCCCGCCAGCAGAGCGTGCTGGAGCAATTCCTGTTTGCCTGTCAAACTGGCGATCCATCGCAATTGCTCCCGTTGTTGAGCCCCGACGTCGAAATGCATTCCGACGGCGGCGGCAAGGTCGCGGCGACCATCAACCCCATCTATGGCGCAGATAAGGTCTCGCGTTTCTTCAAAGGCATAGCGAAGAAAGGCGTGAGCGTGGGGCTCACCGCGAGATTCGTAAATGTGAACGGAGATCCCGGCGTGGTGTTGATGCAAGGCTCGGCTCCAAACTCGGTGGTGTCGATCGAGCTAAACGAATCGGGCCTGATCCACCGCATCTTTTTGGTCGTTAATCCCGACAAGCTCCCGGGGGCAAATTTACCCGCTGAAGCGGGCTAGCCGCGCTCAGTTCGTTAAGGCAGCGTTCTGAGCCTATCCGGTCCCTGACGGTCGGGGCCAGTTTCCAAGCTGAACCGCCATGCGTAAAGCATGCGGACAGGCGCGAGAGTCTCCACCGTCGGAATGACCGAGTCCCGCCGTCTCGCCCCTCGATCCCCGCACTAATATGTCGCTTATAACCCCTTGGCGCGAGCCCGGGGATTCATCGTTACTGACTATGAAGCGCCCGAATGGGATCTATTCCAGCGGCCCGCCGCGCGGGAATTAAATTCGCCAGCAGTCCGACGGCGGCAACTCCCGCGAGTACCGTGGCATAGACCGCCGGATCGTAAGCACTCACGCCGAAGAGCAATCTCTCGAGCAGACGGCTAGCTCCCAGCGCAGCAGCTGCCCCGGCCACGGCTCCCGCAGCTACCATAGACATGCCTGTTCGCAGGACCCCGGCGAGAACATCGTTGGGGCTCGCTCCCAATGCCATCCGGATGCCGATTTCGGAAGTGCGTTGAACTACAGCGTAGGAGATCACTCCATAAATGCCCGCCGCAGCCAGGAATAGAGCCACCAAAGCGAAGGCGCCGAACAGCCAGGAATAGGCGCGTCGAGCCCATAGCGAACGGCGGACCCGCTCCGCCATCGTGCGCACCGAAAAGAGTGGAAGATCGGCATCCATGCGCTGCACCAACTGACGCACAGGGACCACCAATGCTTCGGGATCGCCTGAAGTGCGTACAGCAATGCTGAGGCTGCTTTGCGGTCGCTGGCGCATCGGAAGCACCACCGAGGGCTTCATCGGCTGATCCAAGCCGTAGTGCTTTTCGTCTCGCGTTACGCCGATCACCCGCATCCACGGCGCCTTGGCATAGCGATATCGGATGCGCTTGCCAACAGCTTTCCCATCGGGCCAGTGCTCGGCGACGAAGCTCTGATTCACGATGGCGACAGGCTGATCTTTCTCGTCTCCATCGTGCTCGTCGAACAAACGGCCCGCGAGTAGCGTCATGCCCATCGCCTCGATGTAGCCTGGCGACGCGATGATTTGCAGAACGACCGGTGTGCTGGCTCCAGGTGGCTGCGGCGGATCGTCCTCGGCGATCAGGAAATTACCCCAATGGCCGCCCATCGGCAGGAGGTTTGCCGCGCCGGCACTCGTGACACCCGGAAGCTGGCGCAGTTGCTCCAACAGCGTTTGAAAGAAGGCGTAGTGCTTCTCTGGTTTATCGTAATGGACCGAAGGCAGATCGACGCCGAAGGTGAGGACATTGTCCGCGCGGAAGCCAGGGTCGGTGTGCAGGACTTTTTGAAAGGCTCGCACCAGCAGTCCGGAGCAGACCAGCAATGCGACCGCGAGAGCGACTTCTCCCGCTACCAGTGAGTTCAAAACGGCGCGCCGGCTGCGCGACGAAGTCATCCGCCCACCCGATTCATGCAGGCATGAAGTGGCCGGGACGCGTGAGGCCTGGAGCGTTGGGGCGAGGCCGAACAGGAGAACGGCGCCGGCCGTAATAGCCACTGCGAAAATGACAAAACGCGCGTCCATCTGGAAATCGATCCAGGGCGGGGTGTCGTCCGGAAGCAGCGTTACCAGGGCTGAGAGCAGCAGGCGGCCGAGGAGAACTCCGGCGATGCCTCCGGCGACGGCCAGCACCAGATTTTCACTCAGTAACTGACGTATGATTCGCGCTCGCGATGCGCCGATGGCCATGCGGACGCCGATTTCTCTTACGCGCGAGGAGGAGCGGACCAGCATGAGAGCGGCGATATTAGTGCATGCGATCAGCAGCACCACCGCCACGGCCGTCAGCAGCACCTTACTGACTTCGCGGTAATCGCCCAGGTAACGAACGCGCAACGGCGTGAGCACCGGGAACGTAAACTCATTATCTTTGGACCCAGTGGCAATCAGGCTCTTGTGAATCCGTGTGAGGTCCGCGGTGGCCTGCTCGTACGTGACGCCATGCTTCAGCCGCCCGATTCCACTGAGGCCCCAGCCCGAGTTCTGCGAATTCGGATCGGCCTGGAGCGGCTTCCAGACGTCACTCTTTTCGGGGAACACGGCTTCCTTGGGAAGTACGCCAACCACACTGTGCGGCTCGTTATAAATCTGTACCGTTGTCCCGAGGACGCCGCGGTCGCCTCCAAACTGGCGCTGCCATAAATCGTAACCGAGCATCACCACTTTGGGTCCGCCGGGTCGATCCTCCTCCGCCGTGAAGTTGCGTCCCAGCGCAGGCTGGAGCGCCAGCACGTCCAGCAGATCGCGAGTCACGTCGGCTTCATGCACGCGCTGCGAAGCCCCTCTGTAAGAGAAGTTCACCTGGCCGGTGTCGAAGAAAGCCATGCCGTCAAATGTTTTGTTGCCGCTCCGCCAGGCGAAGAAATCCCAAGTGGCAATACCTGTATAGGTGAGGTTCCACTTAGGGGCGCGTTCATCCAGGTCGACAAGTTGTGCCGAGTCGTGGAGAGGCAACGGCTTCAGAAAAAGGCCGTTGAAAAGGCTAAAAATAGCCGCATTCCCAGCGATCCCGAGCGCCAGGATCCCGATAACCATCAAGCTGAACCCCGGCCGGTTGCGGGCGCCCCGCACGGCCATGCGCAGATCGTAAAGAATCGCGGAGAACGTCGTGCCCGTGTGGGGCGGCGCTTCAACTTTCTTCCAGCGTCTCGCGGCTTGCAACTCCCGCGCGAGCGATTCGCCATCGCCGAGACCTTCCAGTGCGCGGCGCCGCGCCTCGATCTCGGGAACTCCGCCAGCGCGCAGTTCTTCATAGCGATCTTCGACGTACTGCGAGAGCTCGTCGATGATCTCTCCTTCGTGCGCGCCGTCGATTTTCATGCCAGCGAGTTTCTGCCGTACGATATCTTTCCAGTCAGACATAATCGATTCCTGTGATGCGCCGGATAGAGTCGGCGAACTGCTGCCAGCCTTCTCGTTGAGTGGCCAGAACCCTGCGCCCCTGCGCGGTGAGGCGATAGAAGCGGCGCCGTCGCTGGCCAGCCTTTTCAACCCACCGCCCGTCGATCCATCCGCGCCCTTCCAGCCGGTAGAGCAGGGGATAGAGCGAGGCGACGTTTAACCGCAATCGGCCTTCGGAGCGCGTCTCGATAAGTTTGCTGATCTCGTAGCCGTGCCGTGGGCGGCCCTCGATAAGGGACAGTACCAGAAGTTCCGCGCTGCCTTTCTTCATTTCCCGATCGAAGGGGCTGATAGCCATATATTAGATAGCAATATATCGAAATACAATATCGTCGTCAACCCGAGATCTTTTACGTCTACCCGCATGCTTACCAGGCTGCGGAAAAGGTCCTCCGCGATCGCCGCGAAAAATTCGCGACGCAATTAGACGCGCTTATACGCGCTCGCCGAGCCCTGGGGATACATTTGCTACCCCCGATTTTTGCCCTTTCGGGCATCCGAAAGACTTTTTCCGCAGCCTGTTGCGCATGGCGGCTCAGTATCCACGCTGAACCGCCATGCGTGAGCATGCGGACAGACGCGAGCATTTCCGCTAACAGTATCGCAGGGAGCTTGCTAGTGGTCTGTCCCGCGGAACCGTTCTTGTCCCCTACCTGACCTCGCGGTTCGGTGCCAATTATGACGGCGACCTAAGCTCGGTTGCGCGATAAACCAAACCGAACCCCGACTGTAAAGGAGGGGACACGCTAACGATCTGGCCGCGACATACCTCTGGTCCCCGTCGCGCGCGACAATGCAAATATATGAACCCTGCCGATAATCCCCTGAAAATCGCTGCCGCTGAATCGGCGGCGGCGTTGGTGACGGATGGAATGATTGTCGGGTTAGGATCCGGAACCACCGCCGCGCTAGCCGTGAGCGCGCTGGGCAGACGAGTGCGGGAGGGGTTGCGTATCCTTGGCATTCCGACGTCGGAGAGTACCGCGGCCGAAGCACGAGTCCTGGGAATTCCGCTCTCCAGCCTGACCGAGGAATCTCAAATCGATCTCACCATCGACGGCGCGGATGAAGTCGAAGACGGCACTCTGAATCTCATCAAAGGGCACGGCGGAGCTTTGCTACGCGAAAAGATTGTAGCGAGTGCCAGTAAGCGACTGGTGATCGTCGTCGACGATAGCAAGCTGGTCCACCATCTTGCCGCGAAGTTTCCCGTGCCGGTGGAGGTGGTTCCTTTCGGCTGGCAGGTTACCGCGCAACGGCTGTCGCACCTCGGCGCCAAACCGTCGTTACGTCGAAAAATCGACGGGGAGCCGTTCGTGAGTGACGGCGGTCATTACATTCTTGACTGCGCATTCGAGCCGTCGATTTCCGCCGTCGATCTCGCGAGACAACTCGATCACGTCGTGGGCGTGGTGGAGCACGGCCTCTTCGTCGGATTCACTTCGGAAGTTCACGTGGCTTCCAAGGCAGGAGTGCGAATCTTATCTTCGTGACGCTACGGTTTTGATGGCGAAAAGCCTCGCCTCACCATCACACCCCAACTGGTTTTCTTCCCGCGAATCCCTTCCCACAAACCTTGCGCGCGCCACAATGTAAGCACTTGCCGGAAGCCGAAGTTTTCTAGCACAGCGGCTACGAACAATGTCAGCGTGTTCCTCCAATTGGGAAAGCGGCAAGGCGTAAGCTCGTCGAGCAGCACGGCGCTGGTCGACAATAAAATCCCAAAGGCGATCGATACGGTGAAAAACAGGATGGCGACGGAGGTCGAAATGATGTGGAACGTAAGCCCGATCACCGTGAGCACATAACCCAGCGTCTCAACCACTGGGCCGAACATTTCAAATAATACGAAGTAAGGAAATGCGAACATCCCCACCACGCCGTAGCGCGGATTCAGAAGCATTTCGCGATGCCTCCACAGGCTATCGACCGTGCCGCGCTGCCAGCGTTTGCGCTGACGATGAAGAATCTTCCATTCCTGCGGCACCTCCGTCCAACAGACCGGCGCCGCGACATAGGCGATGCGATACGGCTGTTTCTTATCGATAAAGTAGTGATGCATTCGCACCACTAACTCCATGTCCTCCCCGATCGACGAATGATCGAAGCCGCCGACCTCGATCGCGCGGTCCCGCCGAAACAATCCGAACGCGCCCGAGATGATCAGCATGCAGTTGAACAAGCTGAAGCCCACGCGCCCGCCGAAAAATGCGCGCAGGTATTCGACGGACTGAAAGTTTGCGAGCAGCGATTTAGAAGTACGAATCCCCCGAACCATCCCGCTGCGCACTTCACAGTCATTCACCGCCCGCACGGTACCGCCGACCGCGATCATTCGCTCGGGATCCTCCAGAAACGGCTTCACCATCTCGAACAGCCCGTCGCGCTCGATCAGCGAGTCCGAATCGACCACCATCACCAGGTCGGATCTGGCGGCATTAATTCCCGCATTGATCGAATCCGCTTTGCCGCCATTTGCCTTATCGATCACCAGCAGGCGGACCGGTTCAGTCGACTCATAAACTCTTCGCACCAGTTTCGTCTCGATGGGACCCGCCACGGATCGCGCCGATTTAAACAGCTTGAATTCGTCGATCATCAGCTCTAGCGTGCGATCTTTGGAGCCATCATTGACCACGATCACCTCATAGTTCGGATAATCGAGCCGCAGCATACATCCGACGCTATCCCGGACCGAAACCTCTTCGTTATAAGAGGGCACGATAAGCGAGATCGATGGCGTCAAAGGCGAGCGCCGGATAGCATCCCGCTCAGCCGGCGAGAATGGCAAGTGATGCTTGCGAAGGGCAAAAACCCCGAGCGCAACCAGGAACAAGTAGATCAGGTTGATGACGAAAACATAAAAAATAATGCCGGATTCAAAGAAAAAGTAAACGCGGTGAACGTAGATGTCCAGGTCGCCGGAAATCACGTTCTTCCTCCGCGCGCCGCCGCCGCAAGGGAAGCGCCAAGAGCTTCGGCGGGAGCATCCCCGGCTTCTCCCGCAGCCGACATTCGTCGCAGTGAGTCGAGACCAACCGCGCCCTGAGCTGCTAACGCCAGGCAACTCGCGCGAGCCGCCGCCTCTTCTTTCGCGAGCTCCTCTACCGGGCCGACCGCGCGCGCCAAAGCGAGTAGCGACCCGACCTCCGATTCGCGCTCCCGCATCCCCGATGCCTCATCGCCCGATTCGCACGCCGTCAGCACCCGCACCAGATACGACCGCCCGGCGAGCGATTGAAGCAGTTCGTCGCGTTTTTGATAGGTGGGCAACTGCAGCAATCCTCGAACCGCCGCCGCCTCCACCGCTCCCACCGGATCCTCCAGCGCTTTCTCCAATGCGGGAACCGTAGCCGGATCGCGCAGCAGAGCCATCTGTTCTACCGCGTATCGCCGTTGCTCGGCATCGCCCTTGCGCGATTGCGCGATCCACTTATCGCGAAGCTTCGAGACCGCCGGCAGTTCACACAGCCGCCGCAACGCGGATCCCCGCAATCGCAGCAGCGCCGTCGCGATACATTTTTCGAGCTCTTTCCGCGAGTCTCTTCCCGCCAGTTCGATCTCCTCCGGCCCCTTCTCGCCGGAGATGTACGCGGTGACCAATGCCGTAAGACGCAGGCTGGCCGCCGCATTCAACCTGCTAACCCTTGCGGTCCTGAGTTTCAACAGCAAGGAGCCATACACCTCCGTCACCGTCACCAGGAAGATCACGCTCAACATCGACCAGGCCAAAGAAATCGGCAGCTGCGCGAACCGGCGCGAGAAGTAGCGCGTGTTGAGAAGCCATCCCAGCTCGGAGAGCACTCCAATCAGCAGGCTCGCCTTAATCAACGCGACCAATGCCCCTCGCCGGTGCGGTTCAAAGCATCGCTTAACGAAATCGCGAGCCTTCGCGATCCACCGCCGCGCACGCTCAGACATTTTCCGCGCCCCCCCCGATCAGTCGCGTGAGTCGCGCGCTTAATTCCAGCGGTGAAAACGGTTTGGTCACGTAATCGTCCGCGCCCAGTGCGAATGCCCGCAGAATATCGGCTTCCGATTGGCGTGCCGAAAGGACGATGATCTTCGGCTTGCGGCCCGGTGATCTGCGAATATCCGCCATCAACTGGAACCCGTCGCGATTCGGCAAAGTCAAGTCGAGAATCACCGCGCCCGGCTGAGTTTTCTCAATCGCGGCCCAGGCCGCTTCGCCATCCTCCGCCAGTTCACAGGCGAAATCCTGGCGCGTCAACGCGGATTCGATCAGCGTGCGCGTGAACGGATCGTTGTCCGCCACCACCACTCTGGCCGGCAGCTTCCGCGGGATTTGTGCTTCTTCGCAGCGCGCAATCAGGTTCACGGAGCGCCATATCAACTCGTCCATATGCAGCGGCTTCGCGGCAAAATCCCAGGTTCTTGGATCGCCGCTCCCGCGCAGCACCGTCAGCGCCGTGCGGCTTCCCGTTACGATCGCCGGTGTGCCCGAAGCCAGCACCGATCGGAACGACGGCGCCTCCCGCTTCAGGACCTCCACGGACGCGCAATTCAGGAGAAAAAGGTCGAATTCGCCCTGCCCCCCATACTCCCCGTGCGGCAGGAATTCAACCCGCGCCCTAGCGTCGATCATTGCCGCGGCTATTCCAGCGATATCCTGCCTCCCAAACCCGATTGCCCCGATTTTGCATCCCTCGAGAAGTCCAGTGCGGGCGACCAGCCCCGTGCGAACCACCAGTGCGGCGCGAGCCTTAGGCGCGGGCCGTGGGGCCGGTTCCGCCGCCAATTCCGCCTCCGGCTCGCTCTCCGGTCCCAGTTCCACTTCTGCCTCTGCCTCCGGTTCCGGCTCCGCCTCCAGTTCCACCTCAGGCTCCGGGTCTGGTTCGGCGACGCTGGGGGTTTCCGCTTCCTCCTCGACGTCGACTGGCGGCGCTTCAGCGATCGGCGGCGGTTCGAGAACTTCCTCAGCCGCCGCCGCCACCGATTCTCTCGTTAATTGCTCGGAGAGGAGTGCGAGAGAAACTTGTGCTTCTGTAAGTTGTGCTTCTTCAATGTCGGGCAACGGCTCCGTCTCGACACCCGCCACAGCAACGGCCACCTCGTCATCGGCGCGTTCTTCCGCCGAACCAAACCCAAGGCGTGGTTTCAATAGCCGCACGAACCCCAGGCTCGGGAGCTTCATCTGGACGCGAAGTAACACGTGTGTATTGATCTTTTCGTCAGGGAACTCTCTAGGCATTAGACCTAGGGGTAAGTGTTTAGTACTAAAAGAGGGTACAGGGTTTGCCTCGGGGGGCCGATCACTCTTTTGTCAAACAATTGAAATCGATGCGGATGCTAATCCTGAGCCTTGTGCTGTTATTGCCGAGCTATGCGCAAACTGAGAACATCCTGGGCCAGGCCCGGGAGTTATCTAGCTCAGATCATCCGCAGCAGGCCATCGCCCTTTTGAATGAACATCTTAAGGAGGCGCCTGACGACTCTGACGCCCGTGTCCTATTAGGCCTGATCTGCTCCTGGAATAAGCATTACGAGGAAGGCCGCCGCGCATTCACCGTGGTGCTCAAATCGGACCCCGATTATAAGGATGCGGTCCTTGGGCTGATTCATTTGGAGCTTTGGTCGGGAAACCCACGCCGCGCCGCGGAACTCGCGCAAAACGCGCTGAAATTGCGCCCGCTCGACCCGGACTATAAAGTCGAGCTCGAAAAGGCTCAAACCGACCTCGCGGCGCCACGCGTGATCTTGCCCTCGTCACAGGGAAACGCATCCCCAGCCCCCGACGGGCCAAAGTGGGAAGCCGGGGTTGCCGAATCGAACATCTTTTACAGCGATAAGCGTTCGAGCTGGCACGAAACGGCAGTCGACATATCGCGCAATTTCACTGCCGGGTGGGTCACCGCAACCTTCTCCCACGCCAACTGGTTCGGCGAAGGCAGCAATTTGATCGACCTGCAATCCTACCCTAGTATCCGTCACGGAACATACGGTTTCCTCGACGTAGCATTCTCGCCGGACGCAACGCTTTATCCGCACCGTCGGCTTGGCGGTGAGATCTTCCAAAGCTTGCCGCGAGGGTTCGAGGCGTCGGCCGGTTTCCGCTACATGCGCTTCGGTGGCAACACGCTGCTTTATACGGGTTCAGTTGGTAAGTGGTTCGGAAATTATTGGATCCTCGGCCGGGCGTTCGTCGATCCCGACCCCGTGGCGGGCACGTCCACCAGCGTTCAACTGTCCTTCCGGAAATACTATGACGACGCGGACCATTTCATCGGGCTGCGACTAGGCGAGGGCGCTTCCCCCTTCGAGGTGCAAAGCACCAACGATTTAGGCGTCCAACGCTCCGCCTCCGCCGCGATCGAATCGCTTTGGAAATTCAAAAACAAATATCGGATGCGCGCTACGGTCAGCGTCGCGCGCCAGACCCGTTTGTATATCGGCCCTCTGTGGCAATACGAAGCCGACTGCACGTTTTATTTCAGGTATTAGAAAAGATGTTTGAGATCCCTTTCCTTCGCTTTTCTGTCCCTTGTGCCATTCTGTACATTTTTTTCTATGCACTGGTGATCAACCCGCCTATTGAAGACGACGATCAGCATAAGGGTCTCTCCCCCGAAGACGTCCGTATTCTCCGCCAAAAAGGCCAGGCTCTTCTCGATACGGAGCAGTATGATGAGGCCGACGAGATCTACGCCAGGCTCCACAAAGAATTCGCCGACAACGCCGTTTATTCAGCAAATCTCGCAAGAATCCGGCATTCGCAGAGGAGATACGACGAAGAAGCGGCTTTGTGGGAAGAGTATATTCAGCACTCTCCGACTCCGGTCGAAGGCTGTCCGCAAATAGGCTTCGCCTATCGCTCCGCAGGGGACCTCACTAAGGCGCTTGACGCGCAGAAGCGCTGTTGGGAATTCGAGCCGACCAACTCCGACATGATCCTGTTTTACGCGCTTGAGCTGGAGCACAGCGGCGACAAAAAGAAAGCCCACGAGTTCTATGTCAAGGGGCACGAAGTTTCCCCGCGCTATTCCGACCTCACCGTCGGCCTCGCCCGTACCGAAATGTCCCTGGGCCGGACAGCGGAAGCGCACGCTCATATCCTCCAGGCACTGGAGCGTTCTCCCGATAGCGCCGACGCGCTGCTCGCCGCCGGCATGATTCTCGCTCGCATGGGCGACCGTTTAGCCGCGCGCCGCTACCTGCAACACGGCGTCGAGGTGTCTCCGAACTATGAAGAAATGCGCATTGCATTCCTGGCTCTGGGCGGCGGCGGCTCCTCGGGCGCCGGAAATCGGCGGCCCCGCACGTGACCGCGCTTTCCGTCGTGCTGCGCGTAGCAGTGTCCAGTGTTTTTCTCCTCAGCTCGTTATGGGCTCTGCTCGCCTATGTTCCTTTCACGTATCAACAGGTGCACAAGGGCGGACTGGTTCCCGCACTCAATGTATTCGGCCGGGCTTTTCCGGGAATTTTTTGGATCGCTCTGCTCGCGGTCGCAATTTTCTTCTGTCTGGAGCCGCTTCCTCCAGCCCCTCGGCGCCGCCTCGCGATGCGGCTTCGCGCGGGCTTCTGGTGCCTTCACATACCGCTCGCGATTTTCTTCACAGTCCATCCCGTTTTTGCGGTCATGCAGAATGGAACCGGCAGCTACGTATGGGCGCTCGTCATGTTCGAGCCCATGCTCTACCTGACAGCGATCGGGATTTCCGAAAACTGGTCGGCCATTCAATGGGGCGGCAAACCGGCATACGGAGAGCCGCGCCTGTTCCTGGTAACCTGCGCCACCGCCGTATTCTTGTCTCTCATCTATTCCGCTTTGGGGAACTGGCGAACCGCGCAAGCCTGGACCCCGCTGCAAAGGACACTCGCCATCACCAGCAGTCTGGCCGCTCATGTGCTCGTTTTCGCAGTGCTGTTCGTTGGGCTCAATCTGCTGACCGTGGTCGCTGGCTGGTTCCGCAATTCGCAGCGCACCCTGTTCGTTTTTTGCTATGTGTTCGGTGCCTGGGTGGTCTATTTGCTGATGACCAAGCTGGTGTTCCCTTCGATCTCGTTCACCAGTTCCGCCGCCGACAACTATGCGGCGTTATTCGGAGTGGCCTGTTCGGCGCTCGCTGCCGGAGTCTCAGTTCTCATCCGGCAAGCCAGACCCGCGCCGGTCGAAAATGGATTCGACCTTGCCCTGTGGGTCGGAAATTCGAAAAACTTCGTCGCGCCGCACTGGTGGCGGGCAGCCCTGACGACCCTGGTTGTCGCCGCAGTCGCAATTTTTCTCGCCGTCGCCAGTTCCAAAAACGACTGGAACCATCTGTTCCAAAAACTCACCGCGCTGCTCATCTGGGTCGCCACATTCCGCATCTTCTACGCCATGTCGCGTCGCCGTCTGACACTCGCGCCTTCGCGCACGGGCCGGCTCCTGATCCTGGCGCTTGCATTTGTCCCGGCGCAGCGCATGCTCGAAGCCGGCGAGCGGTCTCTGTGGGAAATGACCGGTTCGAAGGAATCGTTTTCCCGCTTTCTCGATAGTTACGCAGGCTTCGACCCCTCCTTCAAGCTGGTGCACGATAGTATGTCCACCGTGGTGGTCGATGCCAGCTTCTATCAGTTCCTGGCGCGCAATACCAACCTTCCCAGATCGGCTCATGTCGAGCCCACCGAAATTAAACTGGCGGAGCACGCCGAGCCGCTCACTGAAGCTGCGCCCAACATTTTCATCTTCGTGGTCGACAGTCTGCGTCGGGATTACCTCTCGCCCTACAATCCCAACGTGGACTTCACGCCCAATATCGCGCAGTTCGCCGCGGACAGCGTGGTAATGCGCAACACCTTCACCCGCTACGGAGGCACCGGCCTTTCCGAGCCTTCCCTCTGGGTCGGAGGCGCGATGATCCACAAGCAGTACGTCACGCCCTTCGCTCCCATGAATTCCCTGCAGAAATTGATCGAGGCTCATGACTATCAGGCCTTCATCACCCGCGACTCCATCCTGCAGACCGTCGTCACGCCCTGGCCGAAACTCAAGGAACTCGATCTGAGTTCTGAAACCATGGAACTCGATTTCTGCCACTCGCTCACCGAGCTGGCTTCGAATCTGGGCGCCGCGCAAAATGGACCGGTGTTCGCCTACACCCAGCCGCAGAACATCCATATTTCGGTGATCTCGCGCCAGGGTGCAAAGTCGATCGACAGCAATCCGTACGGTAACTTTTATGCGCCCTACGCCAGCCGCTTGCGCCGCATTGACGGCTGCTTCGGAGGATTTCTTCAGACTCTCAAGACGCTAGGCATCTACGACAATAGTGTCATCGTCCTCACCGCCGACCACGGCGATTCGCTCGGCGAACAAGGCCGCTGGGGACACGCCTACACCATCTTCCCGGAAATTCTGCGCGTTCCACTGATCTTTCACTTGCCGAAGAGATGGCAGCAAAAGTATCAATCCGACCCCGACGCGCTGTCCTTCAACTCCGACATCACGCCATCGCTCTACTATCTGCTCGGCCACCGTCCCATTCAGAACAGCGAACTACTCGGCAAGCCTTTATTCGCTGAGCACCGCGAGGAGCTGAACGCCTACAGGCACGATAACTATCTAGTCTCCTCAAGCTATGCCGCAGTGTATGGAATCCTAAGCGGGGAAGGCCGCTTCCTCTATACCGCCGATGCGGTGAACCTGAAGGAATCGTGGTTCGATCTGTCCGAAGCCCAGCCGTCAGCCCGATCCGCCACCAGCTCGATGCGAGTCACCTACGAAAAAATGATCCGCGAAAAAATCGAGCTAATCAGCCACCTCTACAAATTCCCCCCGCTGTAACTCTTTACTTCCCCCGCACCCGAACCTCCCCGCGCTCCGTCTCAATCCGCAGCGCCGGTCCCCCGCCGTTCACCGTGCCATGGACAGTCTCTCCACGCCGGCTGATAGTATGCGTCATCACCGAAAAATCCGTTTCAATAGATCCTCGCCGTCCAGAGTTCGTCTGCAGATCGAAGCGGCTGTTTTTTGGCATCGATAACTCCACCGTCCCGCGATAGTTCATGATGTTACTGTTCGCCGTGAAGGACGCAAACTCAACCTGAACGTCGCCGCGATGCGTATCCAGATGCAACGCGCCGCCGAGCCCGTGCAGTCGCGCCGATCCGCGCTGCGTAGTCAAATCGAGCGCGCCCTGGAGCCCGGTAACTTCCGTATCGGAGCGATGATCCCTGATCGTGAGCCGCGCCGTTTTCGGCATGCGGATGGTGTATCGCACTTCGGGATTGGTGCCGCTATCGTCGGAGCAGCACCAGTTGAACTCCGGATAGTAAGTCTTGATACGTAGAGCATCGGGAGTCGAATCGATATGTACGTCCGTTCCGTCGAACCGGCGCCGGTCCATGATCGTCCCCGGCTCGGATTCAATGCGCGCCTGAATTTCAACCTCTTGCCGATCCCAGGTCGAAACCTTGATCGACCCTTTGTGAGTCTCGATCTCCACGGAACCGTTGCCGTTAAGCGCGACGGTTCGGTTCACATCCTTATAGTCCGCCGCAAAAACAGCGGCCGATAGAGCCAACGCAAGAATAGCGGCACGTTTCATTGGATCCAGTCTCCTTCGGAGAACAATACGCCACTTTACAGAAAAGGTTTCATTTATGGTCAATTAAGGCACTGTAGCGAGCGCGGATTGGCACTTTTATGGTCATTTAAGAGCCGCTACGGCCTCATCGAGCAGGTCCGATTCCTTCATAAGGATGGTTCCGACCCGCTGGATCTGCTCATCGGCTTCCTGCCAGCGCTTCTGCTCGATGGCTTCGCGAACGCCGGGGATGGTTTTGACGCCGTAGCCGGTATAGAATCCAGGCGCGTAAATCATGTGACGGAACCAGGGACGGCCCGGGAAGTCCCGCCGAATCAGTAAGGCGGCGCTCGCTCTCGATCAGCTTGGCGTTCACGGCCTGGACGTTCGACGGAGTCGCCTTCTGCGCGCGCGGCATCATACTTCTGCGCGCTGCGCGTCAAAGCGTCGATCCCGTTTTCGAGCGGCGCGAAGTTCAGATGTGGCGGCACCGGATCCTTCGGCGGCGGAACGAATTTCTTGCGGGGATCGGCCGTCGGCGGTGAAAACGCCTTCGTCGATTTCGCGATTGCGCTCTTCGATCTCGCGCGCGTTGATCGGCGTCGAGCTTCTTCAACTCGTCGATATAGGTGCGGACGGTATCGGTGAAATCGCCGAACTGGAAGGGCAGCAGCTCCGGCATCGGCCAGGCGGATGACCGCGGTGCCGGCGGTTTGCGCCAGCGCGCGGCCGTAGACGAAATCGGTGTCGGCGAAATGCGTGTACCAGTAGAAATCGTCGTAGATGGAATGATAGACGCCGCCTCCGCCGCCTTCTCCGCCGAAGCCGAGATTGATGCGACGCGACGCCCAGATGGTCGATGAACGCGGTGTAATCGGAACCCGAGCCGAGCGCGCCAATGCGCAGATCGGGACGCGTGCGGAGCTCGCGCTTTCGCTTCGGCGGGAGAGCGCTGCAATGCCGACGAGCTGCGCGCGCTTCCACACCGTCAATTTGGTTTCCGGGATCCTGAATGTCCTTCATCACGCCGTTCATGAAATTTTCGAGCGTAGTGCGAGCCCTGCGACGTTCAGAAATCCGCGGCCGTTGCCATCGCGAGTTGATGTAGGCGACGGCGTGCTTCTGCAGATCGGCGGCATGCGTCTCGGCCCATTCCGTGGAACCGAGCAGCCCGGGTTCTTCGCCATCCCAGAAGCAATAAATGATGGTCCGCTTCGGCTTCCAGCCTTGCTTCAGCAATTCGGAGAGGCCGCGCATTTCTTCCATCTCGGCGACCGCGCCGGAAACAGGATCTTCCGCGCCGTTGACCCACGCGTCGTGATGATTGCCGCGGATGATCCATTCGTCGGGATATTCGGAGCCGGGAATGCGCACGATCACGTCGTAAAGCCGCTTGGTATCCCAGTTGAATTTCACGCGCATGTGAACCTTGGCCGGGCCCGGTCCGACGTGATACGTGATGGGCAGCGCCGCCGCGCCATGCTTCCGGCGCGACGGGTCCTTTCAAGGCGGCCAGCAGCGGCTGCGCGTCGCCGTAGGACATCGGCAGCACGGGAATTTTCGTCAGCGTTTTCGCTTCGCTGATGGGCAGGCGCTTGGCGTCCGGGACTGCGCCGACGCCGGGCGTCAGAGGATCGCCGGGATAGAGCGGCATGTCCATCACGCTGCCGCGCTGCGCGCCGTCGCGCGGACGATCGGGACCTTCGGGAAAAACGTCGTTGACGGAATAGCCGTCGTCGCGAGGATCGGAATAAACGATGCATGCAAGCGCGCCGTGCTCGGCCGCGACTTTCGGTTTGATGCCTCGCCACGACTCTCCGTAGCGCGCAATGACGATGGCTCCGTTGACGGAAATGCCCATGCGCGCGAGTTGTTCGTAGTCGGCGGGGATGCCGTAGTTCACGTAGACCAGCGGCGCGGTGGCTTCGCCGTCGATCGAATAGGCGTGATAGACGGGAAGTTGCTCGCTCTGCTGATCGGAAGTCGGGTCGACGGCGAGCGGCGGCTCCTGAAGTTTCGCGGTGAACTTCGTGGGCTCGACCATCTCGACGAGCCGGTCTTTGGGCGTCGGGAAGAGCACGTCGAAGTTTTCGATTTTCGCGTCGAGCCCCCAGCTTTTGAGCTTGGCGGCGATCCATTCCGCGTTGTCCTTATCGTAGGGCGATCCGACGTGATGCGGGCGCGCGGACAGCCGCTGCATGTAGTCGCGCAGATTTTGGGGACTGGGGATGGCGCGGAATTTTTCCTCCCACTGCGAGGAGTCGGCGGCGAACAGAGATGCGACGCAGAGAAAGACAAGGCACTGACGCATGGAGTTTAGTGTAACCAAGAACGGATCGCTTCCTGCGGTCGCGGCTCGGAGTCGGCGATACGTAAAATCCATTGTTTTACCGAGCCGTCACCGAAGGGAGCGGTACTCCAAGTGCGTTTTTCAGCAACCGCCGGGCGTGTGCGAGGCGCTCCCTGGAGGTGGACACGATCGAGTAGAGGCGTGACAATCAGTGCGCTACAGACGTCGACACGGCACGCCTGGGCGCGCGCCACAGATTAGTTGCGACTCCACATTGCCAGTTTCTGCGCTGCATCCTGGCGCTGATCCTCCTCCCTCGGCCGCAGGGGACGGCGGCGAGCGAGGTCGGCAAAAACGTCTAGTGCTTTCTGCATCGCTTGCACAGCTTCCGTCCATTGTTCCGCTGATGCATAACATCCCGCCAGACGGATGCGCAGCGAAGTCTGCTCGGAAAGGTGCCCGTCGTTACTTGGATCCCGCAGGCGCAGATCTTCGAAAATGCGATCGGCAGATTGGTAGGCGGCAATCGCTTCACCCCAATTCTTGTGACCCAGGTAAGCATCCGCCCTGGTGGTTGCGATATCGGCGCGGCGGCTTGCCGTTTGCACCAGGCCGGGGTTTTGCCGTTCCGCGCGCGCCAGATATTCCTCCGCCTTTTTGCAATGCTCCAACGCCTCGGCGAGCTGCCCGGCTCTTCCCAGACCGGACGCCAGACGCTGGTGCGCGAACACTAGCGCATCACCGGTGAAGGCGGCGGGCGATCCGGAGACGGCGTATTTTTCAACCGCGTCGACGGCCTTGCGATAGTGCATCACCGCGCCCGCCGGATCGTTGTGGTCGCGCAGCCAATCGCCCACCAGGGACTGCGCCGTCATGACATCAAAAAGCGCGGTGCTGTTATTCGGATCCGTCGCCACCATTCGATCGGCGAGTTCGGCGGCGGCTTCGGCAATAGCTTTCGCCTCGCCGGGAGCGGCGAGTTGTTCGTTCGCCCGAAATATCAAGCTGAGCAAAGTATGATCCACATAAAGCTGCCGGAGCAGCGGAACACTATTGCGATCCGCATCCGCAAACTTCCTGTCGATTTCCATGGCAATGCGGATATGTTCGAATGCCTCCGCGGGGCGGGACGACCGCACATACGCGTCGGCGAGCTTGGAATGCCCAAGGCCCACCCCTCTTTGCTCCGCTGACGGATCCTTCTCTTCGCGCGCCAACTGCGTGCGGAGGTCGAGCATTTTTGAATAAGGCTCAACAGCCTGATTGAACTTGCCCGTGCGGAACTGCATATCGCCGTACGCGCGGTAGGCGCCCGCCAGCGCGTCGCGCAACAGATAAGATTGCGAGGGGCCTTGCTGCGCCAGTGAAATAGCTTCCTGCAAAGTCGCCTCCGCGGCTTTCAGTTCGCCTTTGAGTGCCAGGATCTGCCCGATCTTTACATCGCCTCCGATTCGATCCCGCAGAAATTCAGGCGACGGATCGGAAACCGTAGTGCGAATCGCGAAGGCCTTTCGATAGCTGACCAGCGCGCCGGTCGAATCGCCCAGGTTGGCGTAGTACGGATTGCCCTGCACGTCGCCCAAGCGATCGTAGCCGCGGGCAATTTCCTGGAGCAGTTCTCGATTGCCGTGCGCTTCCTTGATCAAGGTATCGAAATATTGAAGCCCGGTCTCGACCACCATTTTCCGGGCGGTGATGGACCCTGGAAGCTTGGCGATAGAATCGTGAAATTCCATCAGGAACTTGCCCGCCAACTGGTGCACCTGTTCGAAGCGGCGATCCGCGATCTGGCGCTCGGCTTGGGCAGTCGATCGCTCGCGCTCGGCCTGCAAGCGTTGCGCCTCGGCCTTACCGCGCTCTAATTCCGCCTCTCTCTGGCTGCTTTCGGCGCGTGCCTGGCTTTCGATGGCACGCTGCCTCTGTTGCTCGGCGCGGGCTTGTTCGCGGGTGGCGCGGCGGGCCTGGAGCGCGGCGGTGGTTGCTCCCGCGATCAGCACGGCGATGAATAATACAGCGCCCGCGATGGCCGCTCGATGACGCCTCGCGAATTTTCCGGCGCGGTACTGCAGCGTATCCTGACGCGCCCGCACGGGCCTCCCGCTTAAGTAGCGGCGAATATCCTCGGCCAGTTGGTCGACGGATTGATAGCGCCTCTCCTGCTCCTTCCTCATCGCCATCAAAACGATGTTGTCCAGATCGGGGTCCACGCGGCGGTTGAGCAGACTGGGGCGGCGGATCTCTTCTTCGCACACCGCGCGCAGAATTTCCAAGGCACTTCGTCCGCCGAGCGAATGAGCGCGCGCGCCGGTCAAGAGCTCATAAAAAATCGCCCCCAATGAATAAACGTCAGTCGCGGTGGTGACCGGGAGCCCGCGCACCTGCTCCGGGCTCGCGTATTCCGGTGTGAGTAAGCCGCCGGACAGGGTCTCCGGCGATCCACTTTCCGCGCTCGTGTTCAGCAGCTTGGCGACGCCGAAATCGAGCAGCTTGGGCGTTCCGTCGCCGGTGACGAAAATATTGCCGGGCTTCAGATCGCGATGCACCACCAGGTTGCGATGCGCGTGGGAGACTGCTTCGCAAATGGAGAGGAACAGGGCGCAGCGCGCAGCAATATCCAGACCGCGCTCCCGGCAGAACGTGTCGACTGGCACGCCCTCTACATAATCCATGACGAAAAACGGACGTCCGTCAGGCGCGGTGCCGCCGTCGATGAGACGCGCGATATACGGATGATCGAGATTGGCCAGGATTTGACGCTCATGGCGGAATCGATCGAGAACATCGGCCGTATCCATGCCATGGCGGATCAGCTTAATGGCGACTTGCTTGTGGTACTGTTCGTCATCGCGGATCCCGAGAAAAACGGTGCCCATGCCGCCTCGTCCGATTTCCCGCATCACGCGGTACGCGCCCAGGCGAGAGCCGATCGGTGTTGGGATGTCGACGAACGATTGGGCCTCGGTTTCTATGGCCGCAAAAACTTTCTCTCCCATTCTGCCCATTTTGGGGTCAGCGGCGAGCAGCGACTCCACTTCAAGGAGCAGTACGGGATCGGAGCCGCAATGCTCGGCTAAGAAACGCGCCTGCTCGTCTTGAGGCAGGTCCGCTGCTGCGAAAAAGAGGTCCTGAACGCGCTCCCAATTCTCGAGTGGCATGAAGGTGCTACAGAGGAATTAAGAATATCACCGTTCATGATCGCTCCCTGTGGTCGCGGCTCCGGGATTGTAATGATTCGTAGTGCGGCAAGGGTTCGCAAGTACTTGGAAATGTGATCCAAGTTAGAAGTTACAAAAAAATGTTTTACATCACCCGCTAAGAATGTTATACTCGCCCGCAATTGTACTGTTGGGGAAAGTGGAACTGACGGGTGGGTTGCCCGGCGGTCATCTATTTACACTAAGGCGGACAACGACGTCCATCGTCTGGCTACGACGCCAGTGAGCTATGGCGCGCGCATTTGCGCCTCCACTTAACCTTCGGACAGGATTTTGTTTGCTTGGCGAGTAACTCGTAAGTATACAAATCAAGGGGTGTAAATGCGTTTCAAGGGGCAACAGTTTTCATCGTTTTTGACCAGCGCCACGCCTGGAAGTTATTGCGTTACCTTCACCAATCTTAGAGTAGTGGGAAAGGGAAAATAGCATGAATCTCTCGCGACGAAAGTATGGAGTTTTCTTCGTCATCGCGATGCTGCTGGCCTTCAGCAGCGTTTCCGCGTTGGCTCAATCATCGTCTTCCGGCACCGTGTCGGGCGAAGTCACCGATCAACAAGGCGCGGCAATGCCGGGCGTGGAAATCACATTAATCGAGCCGTCCACCAACATTGCGCTTAAGACGGTAACCAACGACGCCGGACGATACATCATGGTCAACGTCAGCCCTGGAACCTACAACATCACATTTAGCAAAACCGGGTTTTCGACGCGTAAGGTGAATAAGCAGGCCGTGAACGTTGCGGAAACCCTGACTCTGAATGCCACGCTCGAAGTTGGCCAGGTAAGTAACGTGGTGGAAGTCACGACGTCGGCAGGCGCCGAGCTACAGACGGTCAATGCCACAGTGGGCACCACGGTTTCGGGCGATTCGCTGACCTATCTGCCGATCTTCGGTTCCGACGCATCTAGTCTGGCGATCATGCAGCCAGGCGTTTCGCCGGAAGGCGCGGTGGCGGGCGCGATGTACGACCAGAACACGTTCCAACTGGACGGCGGCAACAACTCGAATGACATGGACGGCAGCATGCGTGACTATACGGGGAGCTACGCTCGCGGCGCTTTTGGCGGCATGGGCAATCCTCCGAGCGGTGTTCTTCCCACGCCACCGGACACCATCGAAGAATTCAAAGTGTGCCACGGCCGGACAGACCGCCGACTTCAATGGTTCTTCCGGTTCCCAGATCAGCGTGGTAACGAAACGCGGCATCGAACCAGATTCACGGTTCGGCGTACTATTACTATTCCTCGAGCGACGTGGGTGGAGCCAACACCTGGGACAACAACCACACGCCGAGCGGAAACCTGGGATATACTCCGATCCCGATTACCCACAACCAAAGATACGGCTTTACCGTGGGCGGTCCGATGCTGCCGAAAATGCTGGGCGGCAAGACGTACTTCTTTTTCGGTTGGGAAGGCTTCAACTTTCCCCAATCGGAGATCATCAACAAGCCGGTGCCGACGGACGCGCTGAAAGTGGGTGTTATTCAAATCAACGAAGGCGGTACTTACGTTCCCTTCAACATCAATCCCTATGCGGTGACGTTCAACGGGCAGACGTTTAGCGCCTGCCGCGTGCGGCGGGCGGCGCCTGCGATCCGCGCGGAATCGGTATCAATTCCATTGTTCAGCAGATCTGGACCAAGCAGATGCCGGAGCCGAACAACTTCAACACCGGCGACGCTCACAACGTGGAGGGATTCCAGGGTCAGGTATCACTTCCGGAGACCACTAAATTCCTGGTGGGCCGCGTGGATCATGATTTCGGTCCGAAATGGCGCATGTACAGCAGTTACCGTTATTATGCTTTGAATCAGTTGACCACCAACCAGATCGATATCGGCGGCGTGCTGCCGGGCGATAAACTGGGTGTCCCCGCGGCGCGTGCTCCGCGTCCGCAGAAACCGGACATGCTGGTAGCCGGTTTGACCACCAATATCACCCCGACGTTGACCAACAGTTTCGTCTGGAGCTACACGAGGATCTGGTGGCAATGGGCGTCTTCGGCCGCACCGCCGCAACTGGCTGGATTGGGCGCTGCGCTCGAAATCGGTGGCGAGACTTCCAGCGCGCTGATCCCCTACAACGTGAACAACCAGAATACGCGTCAGCGGTTTTGGGATGGGCATGACCAACAGTACAAGGACGACCTGACGAAAATCGTGGGCAACCATGTGATTCAGTTTGGCGGACTCTTCGGAAGAAACTTCGACTACCACGAACGCAACGACAACGGCCAAGGTATCAATACCTCGCCGGTAGACCAGATCGTCAATTCCTCCGCCATCTCCTATTCGTCGGCGAACTATCCTGTGGGCCTCCCCAGTAGCCAGACCAGCACATGGCAGAAGTATTACACGGAGGTTCTCGGTATCGTCAATCAGCCGCAGGTGCTCTACACCCGCAGCGGCCCAAATCTGACCTTGAGCCCGCTGGGGACGCCGATGTTCGACAAGAGCGGAATCAACTTCTACAATCTCTACATCACCGATTCCTGGCACATGAGTCCGACGGTGACGTTAACTTACGGTCTTGGCTACCAGGTGGAAATGCCGCCGGTAGAGCAGAACGGCAAGCAGGTGGAGGTGGTCAACTCCTCCGGTAACCCGATCAATTTCTCGAATTACTTCGCAACCAAATCTACGCAGGCGCTGGCTGGTCAAGTTTACAACCCGATCATCGGATTTTCGACCATCGGCAATGTGACGGGCGCGAGTCACACTTATCCGTACAATCCGTTCTACGGCGGCGTAAGCCCCCGTGCTGCGATCGCCTGGAATCCGAGGGGCAACGGTATGCTCGGCAAGCTTACGGGCGATGGAAAGACTGTGATCCGCGCGGGTTACGGCCAGATTTATAGTCGGCTCAACGGCGTCGGCCTAGTGCTGGTTCCGCTGTTGGGACCGGGGCTCGGCTCGCCCGTTTCCTGCATTGGCGCTTCGATGACCGGCCAGTGTCTGGGTACCGGCGGTGTAACTCCGGCGACCGCTTTCCGCATTGGAACCGATGGCAACGCGGGTCCGCTGCCGGCAGTCTCCCAGACCCTGCCCCAGCCGTCCTATCCGGGCATTAATGGAGCCGCGGCGGCAGGAGCCAGTTCGGGACTAGATCCGAGCTTCCGGCCGGCGGCGACGTATAACTATAACGTCAGCATCCAGCGCGAAATCAGGCCCAAGATGCTGGTCGAAATTGGTTACATCGGGCGCTTCATCACGCATGAGTGGATGCAGCGCGATCTCGATGCGGTTCCGACCATGATGACGCTGAACGGCCAGAGCTACGCACAGGCCTTCGCGGGGATGTACATCAACTCCTGCGGGCTGAGCCCGACCTGTAACGGGAACCTCAATGTTCCGGTGCAACCGTTCATCGAGTCGGCGCTGGGCGGCGCTAATTCGTCCTTCTGCGCGGGCTTTGGAAGCTGCACGAATGCGGTTATGCACAACGCCACGATGTATAGCTACATGACCCAGACTCAGAACTTCAGCTTGTGGAACGCTCTGAGCCAGGCATCCTCCTGGACTCTGGGCCGAACCATTCCGAGCAGCGTTAGCGCGGCGGTCCCACAGGGCCAGGCTGCGGGCATCAACGTCGACGACAGCTCCGGCTCATCGAATTACAATGCGCTGTACACCACGTTTAAGACCCAGGACTATCACGGCGTGACGTCGCTGTCGAACTTCACCTGGGGACGCGCGCTTGGAACAGGCAACCAGTCTCAGGCAACGTCAGGATATACCGCGGTCAACCCCTACAATGTCCAGCAATCGATGTACGGACCGCAGTTCTACGACTACAAGTTTCTTTATACGCAGACGTTCCTGTGGTCGGATCCGTTCTTCAAAGGCCGGAGGAACATCCTTGGGTACGCGCTGGGCGGATGGAGGATCGCTCCAATCGTTGCAGCCCGCAGCGGTGCGCCGCTGGCCGTCGGAACCCTCAGCAACAACGATTCGTTCGGTGAAACCCAAAACAGCGGCACCAACGATGGCGCGGTTCTCGGGACGAAATACACTGGCGGAACCAACGCCAATTACAACGTCAACATTGCGAACAGCGCAACGGGCGCGGGTGTCAACAGCAATCCTGCCAATGGCGGAAACAGCCTCAATATGTACTCCAATCCGGCGGCAATCTTCAACCAATTCCGGCCTTGCATTCTCGGGTACGACACCAGTTGCGGATCGAGCGGCCAGATTCGCGGCATGTCTAACTGGAACATGGATCTGAACGTCGCCAAGGACTTCGCCGTGTTCAAGGAGCGGGCCTACGCAACCTTGTCCTTCCAGTTCACCAACGTGTTCAATCATGTGGTTCTGAACGACCCGGAAGTGTCCATCTCCGATCCGAGCAATTTTGGCGTCCTCGGTTCGAACAACGCGAACGGGAACGGGGTCGGCGGCCAGTTTAATTCGCCCCGGCAGCTGACCTTCAACCTCCGAGTGAAGTTCTAATCCGCGAGTCGTAGTAGTAAACTTAAGGGCGCTGCGGGAACTTCCCGCCGGCGCCCTTTTAGTTTCGTAAGTTAAGACTTTGATGCGAACGCCATTTCTAACTCTGCCTGAGATCGCGCTTGGCTTTCTCACAACACATCTTCTAGCTCAACCCTCGACGAATTGGCCCGCATACGGCGGAGGCCCCACTCAAACCCGCTACTCAGAGCTTGAAGCAGATCAACAGGTCCAACGTCCAAAAACTTCAGATCGCATGGAGCTATGACACTGCCGATGGTCCCGGCGATCCTCAGACTCAGCCCGTCGTGGTCGACGGTGTCCTCTTCGGACTCACTCCCAAGCACAAAGTAATAGCTCTCGATGCGGCCACCGGAAAACTTCTTTGGCGATTCGACTCTGGAATCACCGGCCGCGGCGCGAACCGCTCAGTAGTGTATTGGTCCTCCGGCGACGACCGCCGAATCTTCGCGGCGGTCCAAAGCTTCGTGTATGCTCTCGACGCTCGTACCGGAAAGGTAGTCTTCAATTTCGGAAAAGACGGCCGGATCGACCTACGTGAAAACCTGGGCCGCGATCCGGCAAAACAGTCGATCGTGGAAACCAGCCCGGGGATAATCTATAAGGATCTGTTAATCGTCGGCGATCGAACTCCGGAAGCGCTGCCCGCACCGCCAGGAGATATTCGAGCCTACGACGTTCGCACCGGCACGCTTCGTTGGACGTTCCACACCATTCCGCATCCCGGCGAGCCAGGTTATGAGACTTGGCCGAAAGATGCCTGGACTTATACCGGCGCAGCCAATAGCTGGGCAAGCATGGCGGTTGATGTGAATCGTGGAATCGTTTACGTACCGACCGGTTCGGCAGCCAGCGACTTTTATGGCGCGGACAGGCTCGGTGACAATCTTTACGCCAATTGCCTGCTCGCATTAAACGCCGAAACCGGCCAACGCATTTGGCACTTTCAGGGAGTCAAGCACGACATCTGGGATCGAGACTTTCCCTCGCCGCCGACCCTGGTAACAGTGAAACACGACGGCAAATTGATCGACGCCGTCGCACAAACATCCAAACAGGGATGGGTCTTTCTGTTCGATCGAACCAATGGAACGCCATTGTTTCCGATCGAATATAAAAAGTATCAGGCCAGCTCGGTCCCTGGCGAGGTGACCGCCGAAACGCAGCTCCTGCCAACAAAGCCTCTACCGTTCGCGCGTCAGTTGCTGACCGAAGACATGCTCTCGAACCGCACGCCTGCCGTTCACCAGTGGGTGCTTGAAAAGTTTAGAACCCTCCGCAGCGATGGACAATTTGTTCCCTTCGCCGTCGGTCGTGAGACAGTAATTTTCCCTGGATTCGATGGCGGCGCCGAATGGGGTGGCTCGGCGTTCGACGCGGAAACAGGGCTTTTGTATGTCAATGCCAATGACGTCGCCTGGACCTCGAGTCTCGCAGAGAGTACTGAAGGAACATCGGGCCGTCAACTCTACCTCACCACCTGCGCCAGCTGTCACGGAGACAATCTGCAAGGTGCTCCTCCGCAATTTCCCTCTCTGACAGACTTACATGGCCGCCGCACTCAACAGCAGATTGTACTGACAATGAAGCTAGGTGCAGGCCGGATGCCCTCGTTCCCAAATCTAAGCCCCGAAGCATCGGCGTCGATCGCCCAATACATTCTGAGCGGCGAAGTCAAGGAACTGGCGCCAGTCTTAACTTCGCAGGGCAATCAGAAGTATCGTTTCACCGGGTACCACAAGTTCCTGGACCCGGATGGTTATCCCGCCGTCGCTCCGCCGTGGGGAACTCTGAATGCAATCAATCTAAACACCGGCGAATATGCGTGGAAGATCCCCTTCGGAGAATATCCGGAGCTCGGATTGAAGGACACCGGAACTGAAAATTATGGCGGACCCATAGTTACTGCCGGTGGCCTGGTGTTTATCGCGGCGACAAACTTCGACCGCAAGTTTCACGCCTTCGATAAGCTCACTGGTAAGCTACTCTGGGAGTCCACGCTACCCTTTTCCGGAAACGCCACTCCGATAACTTACGAACTGGGCGGCAAACAATACGTGGTGATCTACGCCACTGGCGGCAAGTCCGGCAAACCCTCCACATCCGGTGGCGTCTACGTGGCCTTCACTCTGCCCCCTTCACCGCCTCGATCTTAGCTCCGTTCCTGAAGAACACTCCTACAATCAGCAAAATCACAAACGCTCCCGCCGCCGAAGTGAGCCAGAATGTCTCCCAGTTGCGAACTGCCTCAGCGCCCGATCCTGTTGTGAAGAAATCGAGTGCGTTGCCCGAGATCAGAGACCCGGCGTACATACCCACTCCGTAAGTCATGAAAGTAAGGAAGCCTTGCGCCGCGCTGCGCAGATTGGCCGGCGCCTGCTGGTCCGTGTACAGTTGTCCCGTCATGAAGAAGAAGTCGTAGCATACGCCGTGCACCAGAATCGCGACATAGAACATCCATGCGCGTGGCCCCGCATCGCCGAAGGCTAGCAGTGTGTAACGGACCGTCCACGCCGCCAGACCTATCAGCAAAATTCTCTTCACACTCACGCGGCGAAGAACGAACGGCATCACCAGCATCATGCCTACCTCCGACACTTGTCCGAGTGTCATTTTGCCGGCAGCGTTCGACCAGTGGACATCGTTTAAATAATCATTTGTAAACGAGAAATAGAAAGTCAGTGGAACGCACGCGAGTATGGAGGCTATCGCGAAGACTGAGAACGACCTGTCCTTCAGCATCACCAGCGCATCGAGCCCCAGCACCCCACGTATGCTAAGCGCGTCTCCTCTGCCAACCGGCGGCGTATGAGGTAGCATCAAGCTGAACAAGCCCATCACCACCGATGCGCCCGACGCCAGAAGAAAAGGGGTGGCGGATTTCTCAAAGCCCATGGACCCGACCGCCACCCCGATGGCAATCCACCCCAGCGTTCCGAAAACACGGATCAGGGGAAAATCCCGGCCGGGATCTTGTACATGTTGCAGGGTGAGCGAGTTCGTCAGAGCGATCGTCGGGAAGTAGCAGAGGCAATATGCCAGCAGAAGGCCGTAGACGGCTCCGAATGTCTGTGCACTCGCAACCCGCCATAACAAAATAGCACCGATAAAATGCAGAGCCGACAAAACGCGCTCGGTGGGCAAATATCGGTCGGCAATCAGACCCACAAAAAATGGGGAGATCATGGACGCCAGCGCCGTCGTTCCGAAAATGGCCCCTGCCTGCGTTCCGGTGAAGTGCAACGCATTCGTCAGGTACGTGCTGAGAGTGACGTACCATGCCCCCCAAATCACGTAGTTAAGGAACATCATCGCACTGAGGCGCGCACGGATGGAGAAAGGCATCGAGAGAATAGTAGTCTAGCAGCTGTGTTATAGAAACTGTGATATAGAAAGGAGATGCCCAATCGCCGCTCCTTTCTAAAAGCCGCCGCGTCGACCGTCGCGCTTCAACGCGCAGCATCGCCGCAATCACTGCCTACCGAGCCTCCCGTGTTGCTTTCTGGTGACGGAGTACATTTGCTGGCCACTCAGTATGCCCAGCTTCTGGCGACACTGACGGCAGGCGGAGCGAAGATTGATTCCTACCTGGCTGGCGGTGCCGTGGAAGAACTGGAAGGCCGTTTCGCGAAGCTGCTGGGCAAAGAGCGAGCGTTGTTTTTCCCGACCGGGACACTGGCCAATCACGTTGCAGTGCGGTTGCTTGCAGGCGAACGTCGGCACGTCCTAGTCCAGGAGGAGAGTCATCTCTACCGCGATGAGGGTGACTGCGCGCAGGCTCTAAGTGGACTCAACCTGGTCCCACTCGCCCCCGGTCGGGCCACCATTAAAGCGTCGGAAGTAGTCGAATCGGTCGAGAAGTCTGGCTCCCCTCCCTATCCGGTTCCAGTCGGCGCAATCTCGATTGAATCTCCGGTTCGCCGCACCCGCGGCCAGGCTTTCGATTTTGAAGAGATGAAGAAGATCTCCGCCTTTGCCCGCGAAAAGAAGATTGGAATGCACCTCGATGGCGCCCGCATGTACCTGGCGTCAGCATATACCGGGATCACACCAGCGGCCTATTCGGCACTGTTCGATACCGTATACGTATCGCTATACAAATACTTCAACGCGCCCTTCGGAGCCATTCTGACTGGCCCCGCAAAGCTAATTGAAGCCGCGGCAGTATTGCGTCATCAATTCGGCGGCGGAGTCCTTCACGGCTGGGAATCAGCGGCCGTTGCTATGCATTACCTTGATGGTTTTGAAGACCGCTACCAAAAAGCCGTGCGCGCAGGCGAGGAATTACTCCGCCTGCTCGAAGAGAAACAATTTCGAGTGCATCGCATAGAAGCCGGCACTAACATATTCCAGTTGGACCTTCCGTCCACCCCTGACTCAGATTTTCAAAAGCGTTTAGCCGATCGAGGAATCATAATAGGCAAACCGCCGACACCGGGTTCGATGGGTATCCAGGTAAACGAGACGATTCTGCGCCGCTCCCCGAAAGAGGTTGCCGAGGCTCTAGTTAAAGCTTTGGCCTAGCTCTATCAACCTAGAATGTAAACCGCGCCCCGACCTGAACAGCCCTAGGTCCGCCTGAGCCAAGACTCTGCCCGATGCGTCCAGTCGGCTGGCCGAAGGCGTAAGTCTGCTGAGATGGATTCGCGGCCTGATTATCCAAGGTGTAACTTTGTCCGTTTACGTTAGAGATGTTGAGTGCGTTGAACATCTCGCCGCGAATCTCCAGGCTGTACCGTTCCCGATACTTGAAGATCTTCGAGAGTTTAAGGTCTTGCGACATGATCGGAGTACCTAGCAAATAGTTACTTGGCAGAGCCAACTTCGGAATGGTCTGGCCGTGAGCGTCCTTTGTTCCGGCATAGGTGCTATTGAACTGGCTCACTAAGTTCGCAAGTCCCGCTTTGCCAGTCCCGTCGTTTAGTGAACCATAGGGCAGGCCTGGTAGCGCTTGGCTTCCGCTTACATCGACTCCCGGCAGCTCGATCGTGGAGATACTAGCTTCGGCGGGTGTGGCGGAGATGATCGATGAGTTTAAGCTCAGCTGGAATCCCCAAGGCAACGCCAGCGTTCCGGCAATCGTCAGATTGTGATGCGGTAAGTATTGGCCATAACCCTGCATCCAGTTCAACACATTCCATGCGTTTTCATCAGTGGCACGTTGGAGCGCATAGGAGACCACCATGGTGAGCCGTTTCTGTGGACGTCCCGTGACCTTCACCAGTAACCCGTTGTAAATCGCTCTGCCTTGGTCTGTCCAGAAAGTGATTGAACCAGTGGAACACTCCGCCGTCGTCACGAATTGCTGAGCTGGAGTACAGGTAGGAATCACCGGGTTCGGAACTCCGTTCACGTAGTAGTTTGAGTGGTTGAGATCGATCTCACTCAGTGAAACATTTTCACCTTGGCGTCGCGCATAGTCGGCCGTAAGTGTGAGGCTATGGCCCAAGTCGCGCTGAATACCGATGGATGTCTGGTAGCTGCGAGCCAGCGGGAAGTGAGTCGGATAGATCTCAACACCCTGTTTGGTGATGTTAATGCCGCTCACCGTGTAAGGGCCGCTGGTCTGTGGATTCGGCGGTGCGATCTGTGCTTCGATACCAGGTAGTTGTTGGTTCACCAGACTCTGGAATTGTCCCACCGTCACGTTGTAAAGCTGTTCGAGTTGAAAATTCGAGCCGACTGGCAGTGGCTGACCTGTGAACAGATTGATAACCCCGGGATAGGGATTCGTAAATTCGCTACCCGAGAGCGTGGACCTGCCGTTGCCCACTGGACCGATCACTGGAGCTTCCCGGAGCTTATAGTATCCCGGTGTGCTGTCCCAATAAATCCCCGCGCCGCCGCGGATGACTGTCTTGTTATCCCGGAAAGGACTCCAGGCGAATCCGAACGCGGGCTGGAATTCCCGGGTGTTGTTTACCGTCGGGCCAAGATTGTTCGGACCCGTGCCCAGAATCGGCGCCAAATACGCAGGTTTCGGCAGGTCGGAATTATAGAAACCAGTCTGAGCATTCCATCCCAGGCCATAGTTGAACGTAAAGGTCTTGGTGATCTTCCAGGTATCTTGGAAGTAAACCCGGTACTGGTTATAGTTCTCATTTTGGTTATGGTCGTAAGGCGCGGGAGTGGAAATAGCTCCCGCTCCTACACCGCTAAAAATGCTGCTGGGATAAAGGAACACTGGAAGGTTCAGCGCGGAAGCGTCCGTGGTCAACGGGATAGCTCCTCCACTGGCATTGATTACAGACGGGAACAAACCGTGGAGTAACGCCGCACCGTATATAGGCTCGAAGGCGCCCGTCAGTTCTTCCGGCGCCCATGCGCCAAGGCACGATGGCGTGCAGAATCCCCACAGGCCATTCGAGCGGGTGGGATTCAAGTCGCCTCCAAACTTCAAGCGATGCGATCCCTTTTGCCAAGTCAGCGATTCCACCAATTCGAAGCGTCGCGTATTCCGCCCTTGTGGCGTGTTGAAGTTAGGACCTATTGCGGCTTGGTTCGCTCCGACAAATGTAAAAATATTCGGCAGCACGCCGGCTACGCAAGGGCCTGAGCAATCCGACGCGGAGGCTGGCTGGTTCTTGTTGTTCCAATAGTTGTATTGGAAGCGAACGTCGTTTACCAGAGTCGGAGTCAGTACAGTGGTAACTCCGATGATGCTTTGATCGGACCAGTTAGTGTTATGGGCCCAATTGGACGGATCGCCGAATTCCAGCGATTGCGAGAAGCCCGAGTTTCCGTCGTGGGAGTATCGCAGGAACAGATTATTCTTCGCCGAGAGATGATAGTCCATGCGGAGACTCAACTGCTTGCCGACGTAAGGACTCCCATACGTGCCTTGTAGCGCGGCGAACGACGGCGTAGTGTTTTGCACTGAGATCGCCTGGACCTGATTCATGTACTCATAGTTGAAGAAGAAGAAAAGTTTGTCCTTTATGATCGGCCCACCCAACCAGGCGCCAGGGTTGCGCCGCGCGAAGAACGGGTTCGGGACTGACGGATTCCGTGCCAACCCGGGATAGGCTGCCATGTTGTGATCGCGGTAAAAGAAGTATGCGCTTCCGTGCAGGGTGTTACTCCCGGAACGAGTCACAATGTTAATGGCACCGCCGGAACTGATACCGGTGGCCAGATCGAAGTTGACAGTGGAGATCTGGAACTCTTGCACGGTATCCATTGAGAAGTTCATCGAAGAGATGCCGCCGCCCACGTCGATGTTGTCGGAAATGTTTCCGCCGTCGACTGTGAATAGCGTGCGGTTCCCGCCGCCAAGCACACTTACAGTGAACAGAGTGTTGAATTGAGCCGTGGAACCGGGGGAAATGGTGACTCCCGGTTCCAGTGTCGAGAGTTCCATAAAACTGCGCCCGTTGATGGGCAAATCCTGAATGGTGTCGCGCTCCACGATGCCCTGGATTTCATGGTTCTCATAGTTGATCTGCGCAGTAGCCGCTTCGACATTGACGACTTCCTTCGACGTGCCCACCGAAAGAGGGATGTTGACCGTGGTGCTGCGCCCGATTTCGACCTCCGCCTGCCGAACCACGGTCTTGAAGCCTTGCACCTCACCACGCAATTCGTACTGACCCGCAGGGAGCGCCGGGGCGCTGAAAAATCCCTCGGAATTCGTCACCACGCTTCGGGCAATCCCTGTCGCCCTGTTTGTGATCGTCAGTGTCGCGTTCGGGATCACGGCACCGGTCTCATCGGTAACGGTCCCCAGAATAGTTCCCGTGGGCGCTTGGCCGTAGATAGCCATCGCGGTCCAAATCAGTAACGAAAGAAGCAGAATCAACGCAGATTTTCTTCTCAACATGATTACCGTCCCCTTTTGACGGATTGCGGGCACTCACATAGTGCGCGAACTCCTCGGGGCGCACTGGCAGAAGCGAAGAAAGTTAGAACCGAGGAAATGACGCGCCGTGGGAAGGGAGGACCGAATCGCGATTCGCGTCGAAGACTCTTGAGACATAACCGACCCCCCGTTAACTGAGGTTTGACTGTCTGCCAACTGTCCAGTCGTTTAACCGACCGTTCGGTAGATTATATTCGAATTACAATGGGGTGTCAAGACTAGGGTAGTTACGAGCCGTTTAAACGCTTTTTGGTTGACATTCGTGATTCCCCTGTCATACGCTAACGTTTGTTCGTTTGAAGGTGATTTCTGGAACGTCGCATCAAAAGGAAAAAAGTAGCACCCATCTGGCGCCGGGAAGAACGGGCCGATCACATCTATCGCGTGGCGGCGGAGGTTATGTGCCGCAAGGGCTACGAAGCCACGTCGATGAACGACATTGCCAACGCAGTCGGACTGACCAAAGCCGGTCTCTATCATTACATTGAGGGAAAAGAAGACCTGTTGTTTCAGATCATGAGCTACGGAATGGAAATGATCGACCAGGATGTCATGGTTCCCGCAAAGCTGGTTCCCGATGCCACAGAGCGCCTGCGGACCATCATCTCGCGTCATGCCAAGCGAGTTATTGACGTGGGCGGAGCCGTCTCCATACTGCTCGACGAGATGTACGCACTTACTCCTGCGCATCGCCGGGTCATCAAGGGTCGAAAGCGTGCCTACTTCGAACTGATACGCGAGACTCTGGAGCAACTGTCCGCCGAGAGTAAACTCCGCGATCTGTCCCCGACTGTAGCGACATTCTGTCTGTTCGGGATGCTGAGTTGGGTAGCGCGCTGGTATCGCAAGGATGGCAAACTCAGCGCTGAACAAGTCCTCAGCGATTTACTGGAGGCCGCACTCAACTCAGTGCTGAAGGACTCCGCAAACACTCCCCGTCGTGAAATCCCTCAGCCTCTTAAACGAGCAGCCCGCTAGGTGTCCTGACTCCTCCGCTACCCAGTCGCGAAATCCCCCAACACCTTGGGAGGGGTTCCGCCATTACTCCTCGCGAAGCGCGGTAAGCGGATCCAGGAGAGCCGCCCGTCTAGCCGGCAAAAAGCTTGCCATCAGCGCGACCGCAGTCAGTATCGCAGCCGCTCCAACAATGCTCCACGCATCGTTCGCCGGAACGCCATAAAGTTGGCTGGCGACGAATCGTCCGCACGCAAGCGCCGCGGGAATGCCTACCGCCAAGCCGACTCCCACTACGATCAGCGATTCGCCCACCACCATTCGTAGGATGGTATCAGGCCTTGCCCCCAGCGCCATCCGAATTCCGATCTCGTTGGTCCGCCGCGAAACCGAGTACGCTAAGACGCCATATAGTCCGATCGACGCCAGCAGCAGCGCCAGCACGCCGAAGAACGTGGCGAGCCTCGCCAGCAGCTTCTCCCGTGAGAGCGATTCCCCCACGCGAGTGGCCAGCGGCGCGACCATCGAGACCGATACGTTCGCATTTTCGTCGTGAATCGCCGCCCGGATCTGCGGAATCATCGCCTTCGATTCACCACGCATCCGCACCATCAAATTGCCATATCCGTCGCGCTCCTGTTCGGTATAAAGGAACCACATCGCGCGCGGCTTCTCGCGCAGGCTCCGGTACTTCGCATCCTTCACCACGCCGATAATCTCGATATCGAACGATCCCCCGATCGAAAAATGCCGCCCCAGTGGCGGAGTAGCGGGAAATAGTTTCCGAACAAATGTTTCATTCACGACGGCCACATGTTGCGATTGCGGCGTATCCTGAGGGCCAAACGTGCGGCCCGCCAGCATCGACATACCCATCGTGCTGAAGTAAGTCGCGCCGACGCGATTCCCGTCCATTTCTGTCTGATTCACTTCGGTGTGGTCCACACCTTCGCGCCACACCGGCGCCGTCCAGCCGCCCCTTTGGAAAGTCATCATGGCAAAGCTGGTCGCCTCGATACCCGGCAGCGCGCGAACCCGCTCTTCAACTACTCGCGCGGCCTCCGGCTTCAGAGAGTTCGCGCCGCTATCGAGTTCAAAAATCGTCACGTGGTCTTTATCGAAGCCCACATTGGTCTCGCTTAGCCGCAGTAGAGTGCGCAAAAACAATCCCGCGCCGATCATCAGAAACAGTGCCAGCGCCACCTGGCCCCCCACCAGCACTTGTCCCAGCAAGCTACGCGATTGCGACCGCGCCATGCCTTTTCCTTCTTTGAGCGAAGACCCGATATCCGTGCGCGTCATCCGCAGCGCCGGCGCGATTCCGAACAGCAGTCCGGTGCCGACGGCAAGCGCGAAGGTGAACAGCAGCACCCGCGTATTTGTTTCCACGTTCAGGGCAAACGCCTGTGGCACGCTCTTGAGCAGCAACTGGCTGCCCCACCATCCGGCGAGCAATCCCAGCGCTCCGCCCATCAAACCCAGCAGCGCGCTCTCGGTTAATAGCTGCGCGATCAGAATTCTTCGCGACGCGCCCAATGCCAGCCGCACTGAAATTTCCCGCGTTCGTCCCGCCGCGCGAGCCAGGTGCAGATTCGCGACGTTGGCGCAAGCGATCAGGAGCACCACGCCCACCACTCCCATCAGAATTCTCAGCGGCTCCGAGAAACTATTCCGCAGATCGGAGATCCCTTTCGCTCCATCGGTCATCACGATGTGCGCTCTGCGCATATCCTCCACCTGGTCGGCCGATGGTGAAGCGCCGGCCAACTCGTGCAGCCATTGCTGAAAGACAAGGTTCACGTTGGCTGCCGCCGCAGCCGGTTTCACACCGGCCTTTGCGCGTCCGATCAGCCATAGCGATTGTGATCTCGCGGCATACGGATTATCGAACCAGGGCTGCACCTCGTGCAGCATCGACAAAGGAATCCACACATCCGCCACTTCTCCCACCACGATCCCGAAAAAGTCCCGGGCCGCGACTCCAACGATGGTAAACGTGGTTCCGTTAAAGGAAAACGTCTTGCCGATCGCGCCCGGGTCGCCCGCAAACCGTCGCTCCCAGAATGCGTAGCTCACCACCGCCACGGGATGCCCTCCCGGTTTCAAGTCGTCGTCCGCCGTGATCATCCGTCCAGCTGCCGGATCAACCCCGAGCGTCGAAAAATAGTTGCCGGAGACTACCCGGACCCTCAGCCGCTCCGGTTCGGAGCCCGCCGAAAAGCGCGCGTGCACCGCGACCATCATGCTCTCCTGGGCGGCCACATCGGCAAACACGGAGTTATTCGCGCGAACTTGCCGAAAGAAGGGCACCGAGAACAGTAAAGTCTCGCCATTGGGAAAATCGTCATCGACGCCGGACGCGCGTCCATTGCCAAACTGCGTCAATTCCCGCGGCGCCTTCACCGGCAGATCGCGAAGCAGCAGTGCATCGATGACGCTGAAAATCGCAGTGTTCGCGCCAATCCCCAAGGCCAGTGAGAGGACAGCTACCAGAGTGAACGCCGGACTGCGCCGCAGGCTGCGCAAACCGAATCGAAGGTCCCGACCGAAGTTCCGCATACTAAAGTAATATCATGGAGCGGATGCAGCGGAATCGCAATGAACGCCATGTACTTCAATGTCCCAAATGCGGGTCGGGAGACGTTCGCCGCACCGAACGCGTAGGGGTGATTGCCTGGTTGTTCCGAAGATTTGGCCGCGCCCCATTTCTTTGCCGAAGCTGCCACAGCATCTTCTTTCGCCCGGAATAATCGGCTAATCCACACCCACCGCTAATCCTTAATCAAACGCCGTCGCCGGGATCTTGCCCGAATCGACCGCGACACCAAAGATGCTCGGATGGGTCCGCGTAGCTTCGCGAACGCCAACTCAGGTCAACCACGGACAGATCTGCTTCGGTTACAAAGCAAAACAGCAAGTAATATTTTGTTTTAAGCACGATTTCTGGCGGAGAGGGGGGGATTCGAACCCCCGGTAGATCTTTCGACCTACGACGGTTTAGCAAACCGCTGCTTTCGACCACTCAGCCACCTCTCCGCGAGGTCGTGAGCACTTCAGGAGCATGGTAACACACAAGATCCCATTCGGAGGCGAAACGGACTTGTCCTGGGGCGTCGCGAGGCGCCCTCAAACGTAAAATGCTCACCGGTTAGAGGTGAGCATTTACGAACCCTGTTATTCACAGGGCGATGTACATGGGAGAATCAGATTCGACGGCATCGCAACCGCCAAAACCTGTGTGATTGGATATTAGGACGTGCGGGAAATGATGTCAAGGGAAAAACTCCCCGCGCTTTTTTTGCCCTTCAACCCGATAACCAGTAAGGGGTTAGCGGTACAGTGCGAATATTTCCAACTGTGGAAAACGTGTGCGAAAGCCCTGAAACGGCCCCCTGTTTCCAGTCTAAGGGTCAGAACTGCCAAGGCTTATCGAGGCGCTATTTACCGTCGAGTCCGAGCGTGATCATGGAGTCCGGATCCACCCGCCGGCCCATCTTTCGAGCTAAAACTTTAAACCCTCCGAATGGCAATTCCTGCCACCAGGCACATGCCCAGGATTATTCCGGCCAGCACGAAAATGTTGAGCAGCGTCCGCGCGAACCCTTTGACTTCATTGACCGGAACCTTCGAAGCTCCAGGTCAGATTGGTCTCATATCTGACCTGCGCCAGCAGCCTTTCGGCGGAATCGAGATCCGGAGGGTCGATCGTGACGGCTACCAGGGGGCCAGCTCGTTTTACCATCGCGCCGGGGATCTTCTGAAATCCGGCCAGCCGTTCCCGGGCCATGTTCGGCGTCGGGTAGTTGAAAATCGCCAGGCTCAGCGGACCCTTCGGACTCTTATACTTAGCAAGCTGGCCCTCGGCTCCCAAGTGAAATGCCGCGATCGAGGGTGCGATCCGCGGCTCAAACCGTTCTAGCGAGACCGGCCCGAGGATATAGCGTTCTGAATTCGGGATCAGGCCGGCTGACGGCAAAAAACTCATCAGGGCGGGGAGGGGCGATTGCTCAAGTTTGGGCAATTGCGCGTAAACCGGCAGCAAATCGGCGGCCGGAGGAACCGCGCCGGTAAACTGGAAAACATAGTTGCCATAAGCAAAAATCGATGCCGTCAGAGGTGGAGGCGGCGAGTTTCGAGAGCGGCGCGGAGCGTGGCTCCGGAGGGCCGGTGAGCCTGGAAGAATGCCATGGCGCCGGTGGCATCCCGGAAGCGCCAGGCGGTTGCGGTAAAATGCTTGGCGTCGGACTTATATTCCGCCTGCTCTGTGGCTTCGAGGCCGAATTCGTCGAACAAAGCCCGGTCGGGCATGGTGAGCGCAGTACGGCGCGCCTTTGTCGAAAGTGCCGATGTGCTCGGGGAAAATAGCTGCCTGCGCCAGCGAGCGGCAGGAACAACAAAAACATTCAAGGTTTGTTGCAGCATTTTTTATATTTTTTCCCGCTCCCGCACGGACAAGGATCGTTTGGGCCGACCTTTTTCGCCGCTATCACCGGCTGCTTGGGTTTCGAGGCGCTTCGCCGCCAATGAATTGTAACGCGGCCAGCTCTTTTTCCTTTTTGCGTTCGATGTTGCGCGTGAAATCGAGGACCGAATTTTGCGCGGCTTTTTGCGCCGCGGACTGGCGCTCGCCGTTCTCAACGGATCGGCCGCAACGGCCACCGGCTCGCCGCCTTCGTCGTCCGGCTCCTCGGCCCAAACTTCCGGATAAGGAACGCTCGCGCCCGGATCTTCGACGCGCTGCAGGAAGAACAGGTAGCGGATGGTCTCGTCTTCAATCCGGTCCATCATGTCCTGGAACAGGATCGTAGGATTCCTTCTTGTACTCGATGAGAGGATCCTTCTGGCCGTAGCTGCGGAGGTTGATGCCTTCCTTCAAATGGTCCATCGACAGCAGGTGATCTTTCCACTGGTTATCGATGACGTTGAGCATGATCATGCGCTCGGTTTCGCGCAGCAGCTCGGTGCCGATCAGGCCTTCTTTTTCGGCGTATTTCTTAACCAGCTGGTCGTTGACGGTTTCTTCCAGCTCGCGGCGGTCGAGATTGTGCGAGCTCTTCGGTGCGGATCTTTACGCCGAATTGCGTCAGGACGTCGGTTTCGAGGCCGGTCAGATCCCACTGGCTCGAATGGCTTTTTTCCGGGACGCGGCGATCGACGAAAGCGCCCAGAATGCCGGCGATGATGTCGTTGATGCGCTCCTTCTGATCGGCGCCTTCGAGCAGCGCGCGGCGCATGCCGTAGACGGCCTGCCGCTGCTTATTCATGACGTCGTCGTATTCGAGAATGTGTTTGCGGGCGGCGAAGTTCTGCGCCTCGACGGCCTCCTGCGCGGCCTGAATGCGCTTGGAGATCATCTTGCTTTCGATCGGCACATCCTCTTCCATGCCCAGGCGCAGCATCAGGTTCTGCATGCGCTGGCCGCCGAAAATGCGCATCAGATCGTCTTGCAACGACAGGTAGAAACGCGCGCTGCCGGGGTCGCCCTGGCGGCCGGCGCGTCCGCGAAGCTGGTTGTCGATACGCCTGGATTCGTGGCGTTCCGTGCCGACGATTTGCAGGCCGCCCAGGGCGACGACTTCATCGTGCTCCTTATCGATCTGCGCCTTCACCATGCTATAGACACCGTCCCACTCGGCTTTGGGCACCTGATCGGGATCTTTATTTTCCTTGCGCAGACGCTCCCGGGTGAGGAAGTCGGGATTGCCTCCGAGCAGAATGTCGGTTCCGCGGCCGGCCATGTTGGTGGAAACGACGACCGCGCCTTTGCGGCCCGCCTGGGCGACGATGGAGGCTTCGCGCTCGTGATTCTTGGCGTTCAAAACCTCATGGCGGACGCCCATCCTTTTTAAAATGCCGGACAGTTTTTCCGATTTCTCGACCGAAACCGTGCCGACCAGCACCGGCTGACCTTTTTCGTGCAGCTCCTTGATTTCTTTCGCGGCGTTGCGGAATTTTTCTTCTTCCGTGCGATAAACGACGTCGTGAAATTCCTTGCGCAGCAGAGGCTTGTTGGTGGGGATCTGCGTGACTTCGAGTTTATAAATCTTCTCGAACTCGGCCGCTTCCGTATCGGCCGTGCCGGTCATTCCGGCCAGCTTCTTATACATGCGGAAGTAGTTCTGGAAGGTGATGGTCGCGAGCGTCTGATTCTCGCGCTGGATCTTGACGCCTTCTTTTGCCTCGACCGATTGATGCAGACCATCGCTCCAGCGGCGGCCGGGCATCAGGCGGCCGGTATGCTCGTCGACGATGATGACTTCGTCGTCTTTCACCACGTAATCGCGATCGCGCTGGAACAGCACGTGAGCTTTGAGAGCGGTCTGCACGTGGTGATTGGTTTCGAAGTTCACCGCGTCGAACATGTTGCTCAGGCCGAGCAGTTTTTCGACTTTCAGCACGCCTTCTTCGGTGAGGCCGACGGCTTTGTGTTTTTCGTCGACCGTATAATCGCCGGTGGTCCATTTCTGGCCCGGCTCCTTGCCCTCGATCACTTCGCCGCGGGTCAGGAACGGGATGATGCGGTTGATTTTGTAATACTTGTCGGTCGATTCTTCGCTGGGACCGGAAATGATCAGCGGCGTGCGCGCTTCGTCGATGAGGATCGAATCGACTTCGTCGACGATGGCGAAATAATGCTCGCGCTGCACGCAATCGGCGATGCGGAACTTCATGTTGTCGCGCAGATAATCGAAGCCGAACTCGTTATTGGTGCCGTAGGTGATGTCGCAGGCGTAGGCGGCTTGCCGTTCCTGATCGTCGAGGTCGTGGACGATCACGCCGACGGTCATGCCCAGGAATTTGTAGATCCGGCCCATCCATTCCGAATCGCGCTGGGCCAGATAATCGTTCACCGTGATGACGTGGACGCCTTTGCCGGCGAGCGCGTTCAGATAAACCGGCAGAGTCGCGACCAGCGTTTTTCCTTCGCCGGTTTTCATTTCCGCGATTTTGCCGCGATGAAGCACCGATGCCTCCGATCAGCTGGACATCGAAGTGCCGCATATTCAGGACGCGGCGTCCCGCTTCGCGCACGGCGGCGAAGGCGGGGACCAGCAGATCGTCGAGCGTGGCGCCCTGTGCCAGTTGCTGGCGGAACACGGCGGTTTGCGCGGCCAGTTCCTCATCGGAAAGCTCCTGCATGCGCGGTTCCAGCTCGTTGATCGCGGCGATCAGAGGCCGCATGGCCTTCACATCGCGTTCGTGCTTGGTGCCAAAAACTTTGGCGAGAACATCGTTAACTATCATTTTTCCTCCACTTGGAATTACGGACTGCTAATGCGAGTGCGGGGAGTGGGAGTCGGGCGATTAGCAGCGGAGGAATTCGCGTTGATGGCGCCGTTCGATGGAATCGATGGCGACAAGGCTCGTCACCAGGCACAGCGAACGGCGAAATGGAGTGGCGGTCAGCGCGGCGAGCGCGAAGGCCGCGTCGGGCGTAGGAGTAAAGGAAAGAACGGGCGATGAATGTTCGGATGACGGCCAGCGCGAAGGACGACCCGAGGCACAATAATCGAGGATGCAACAATCGCGCCGAGGAATTCTGCGAAGGATGCGAAATCGGCGGACTGGTACCAGCCAGGAGGCTCGCGGCCAGCGCGGACAGGCTAAATATAATTCGGGCAGTCAACGGATCACGCCTTCTAACAAAATTTTAGCATGAGCGGCAAACAATAAAGGGCTTCTCAGGTATTCCCCCGATTGGTTCGCTGGGGCGGAAGCCGTACGCTTATCTGTGTACCCTTACGTCGCGTTTCTCGCTTTGTTGCAGCCCCCCGCCCAGCAGGTTAGCATTTCACTGGTAGAAGATTGTTCGGAATCGGCCCCGGTCCTTGCGACCCTTGCCCCGCACGCACCGGTCGAGGTGCGTTCGTCGATGGCTGGTTACGGGAAGACGTGTTACGCGGTGACGGCCGTGGTAGGTGGAAATCCGGTCAGGGGATACGTACTGGGAGACGGACTGGCCGCGGTTGCCGAGTTTGAGCGCCACAGGACGGCAGTGGCGGCATCGATTGCGGATATCGCACCCGCTCCAGTAGCTGCCCCGGCCGCGCCCGAGGCTCCGGCGGCGCCCGTCGCGAAGGCTCCTTCCATTCCCGTGGAAAAGGTTCACTATCCTCCGTTCAAGGACTTTTCCGCAGTAGATATGAAGGGTAAGGCAGTGAGCGTCCATAGTCTGAAGGGCAAAGTTTTTCTGGTGTGCTTCTGGACGCCGGGCAATAAGGCTTCCTTTCGCGAATTTCTGGCTGTATCCGGATTGTACGGTCAATTCCAGAATCAGGGCTTGGGTGCTGTGACGGTGAGCCTGTCGGGTAATCTCCAGGTGCTAAAGGATGCAGTCGACGATGTCCGCTCGGGAATCCGCATTGTGCCGAATGGCAGCGATATCGCGGCGCGGTACAACGTCGACTTTGACACGCTTCCGCGAACCTATGTCCTGAATGCGAATTTCGAGATTGTCGCGTCGGGACTCCACGATAAGGCTCTGCAGGATCTGGTGAAAAAGCTGGTTGCAGAGAAGTAGTTGCGGAAAAATCCTTCTCAGGGCATGGCCCCGCGCCACATAAGTACCCAAGCTATTGAGTTGCCTTTGTGGGGCGACGCCATGTGCGGCCAGAAAAGGAGCGACGCAACCCCCGGTCCCCGCCCTACCTGATGGGGTGCCGCTGACCGCTCCCGCAGGTCGCGGCTCCATTAACCCCGAGCTGTTTTTTGGAGCCGCGACCTTCGGGAGCGGTAAAAAGCAAGAATAATTACACATACTCGTGTGAGCCAGGGGATGCTCTCGTCCACCCGCATGCAAAGAACGTGTGTCACCGGTAGACAGCTTTTCCGCGGCCGGAGGATCCTTACGGTTCGCCAGAGCTACTTGGCGATCCGCAGGATCTCTGCCGCGATCGTTGCGAATGCAGCATTGATATCGGCTGACGTAGGAGCGAGTATGAAGTCTCCCGTTTGTTGGGTTGGAGGCGCAACATAGATCGAGCTTGCTCGCGTGTTGCTGACTCGCGTAAGCAGGTCCTGGTTCAGGGTTCCCACCAATGCGTTTCCAAGGCCGATGCTGTAAATGATTACGCTCGACAGGCCATGACCGGCATGTGTCAAGGGGCCAGTTTCGACCGTACCGGTGCGAATCTGCGTGGCGGCGTCGTCAGTGGCATTTTGGGCCATACTGGATGCATTTTGGTTTGTCCCGCTTCCTATCGACATACATGTGGTGGTTCCACAGGCGTTGTACGGTCCTGTTGGCTGATATCCGCTGATGAGATTGTCCCCGAACACATCCGTCTCGGGAACACCACTGAAATCGGTGTAAACGCCACTCACATTGCTAGCCCAACTGTTGGCGAAAGCACATCCCGCGGCGTTGGTTCCGTCGGTCGTTTTGGTCATATTAGTATCGTCGGGAGGAACGGTTCCGCTGGTGTTGGTCGGATTCAAAAGTCCGAAGAACGTGTCGCCCCCGGTGTACGTGCTGTATAGCCCGTTAAGATACGGGTATTTGATCGACGCCGTGGCCGCATGTGGAAAACTGCAACCCCCGGCAATCGGCATGTTCACATTGACGCCGGTAGGTGTACCGTCAGTGAAGAACAGAATCACATTCAAAGCATTGGGCTGATTCAGTCCGACAAGCTGATCGTAAGCGTACCAGAGCGCCATCGCCGAACTGGTCGACCCCGCGCAGGTTATGTTGCCAAGCAATTGCGGAATCGTCAGGGTCGGTGCAGGCAGGGTTGCCGATGCTGCCAGAAAATTATTGGCAATCGGAAAGTCCGGACTGGTAGTCGACGCAAAGGTGATCAGGCCGACGTTATCGCTGCCATTGGAGAACTTATTCACGAAATTAGTTGCCGCCTGCTGCACCGCGGCGCAGGAACAGCTGCCGGTAGCGCATGAGAGAGAGCCCGACCGGTCCACCACCAGCACCAGATTGACATCGCGGCGCGTAACCGTCGCGCTCGCGACTACGTTGGTGGAAGTGAAGTGGAGCCACTGCATGAACAGCGTCGGAACGTTAGCATGCGCAGTGACGCCGACCGTTCTCTGGTTCGCGACGGTCTCATCGATCGTGACGTCCGTCGCCTGGTTGACAGTGATGCTATTGGTAAAAAAGAAGGTCGTGGGATAGTTCAGGAACACATACTCGGCTGCGGCCTGCCGGGCGCTGGTCTGCTGAGCGGCGTCGTTGGTTCCGCGTGCGAGCGATTCCGCACCTGCAAGCGCGGCTCCATCGGCTGCCCCTTGCAAACGTGCCTTATCCACGTAGAGCAGGGTTACATCGATTGCCAAACCGATCACGGGGATGAGAATGACCAACATGATGGTCGCCGCAATGACCGCCATGCCTCGCTCCGCCTGTCTTTTTCTCCTCATCATATGTTCATTCCTTTTCTTTTGAGTGAATCACCGCGATCAGCTCTTCGGATCAATTGAAGATGAAGCAGCTATAGGCTCCACCAGTGGTGCTCCATCCGAGAAAGCCGATGTCCGGATACTGAAAGTAAGTTTCCACCATATACGCGATGTTGCCTTGAGGCTGCACCGGGGCCGTTCCTGAAAGTCCGGCGCTTACCGCGGCGGCGGAGAGTCTCGTTTCGAACGCGGCGGCAACGCGAACGGTGGTGTCGGAATTGGTCAGGTACACGCTCGGCGAAATATTGCCACTCGCATTCATCAACGTCGAGCTGGGCGTGCCGAAATTGCTGGTGCGCAAACCGGAGTTCCCCAGCACGATTCGCTGGGTAAACACCGGCAGACCGAGGTTTGTGCAGGGCGACACCGCGGCGGCCGTACAATCCACCTGGTAGACGGTTTGTATCTGAGAAAAAATGATGACTCCATTTCCGCCCGTCGCCGTCATCCCGGTGCCCAGCGCCAGTTGCTGAACGATGATGTTCTGCGGCGTGGTTTGCGTAAAGTCGACTCCGTCGGAGTACATGTGCGCCACGTCGCGATCCACCACCACCGCCTGAATATACCGGCCCATCATGACGCCCAGGCCGATGCTTCCGAAGAACAGCAGAGTGAGGCAGGGAACCACAATGGCAAATTCAAGGAGCGTACTACCGCTTTGTCGTTCTCGCCTCGGTCGATTCATTCGATTTCCATTCATACAGCTCACCTGGAGGGCAACACGCCCAGGGGCGGAGCTTCCATTACGTCGGAGGAGGAAGCGTTGAAAGTCAGAATTCCTGTGCTCTGCCAGACCGGAGCCATCCATTTATGCTGCACCGCCGCTGTGATCACGCAAATATTTCCCTGCGCGTTACTTCCAACGCCTGCGCCGGCATTGGCGAGCGTGGTGCCGTTGTAATAAGTAATCGAGAATGTGTTGGCGCCGGAGGCGATGCCGGCGGCGCTGATAAAGCCCTGCGAATAGCTTTCGACCACCGCCAGGATGGCTGCGTCCTGACCGCCCGCACCGGTTTGCTGGGTGATCGCAAAACGGACCCCCTCGCGGACGGAATCTCGAATGGTGTTCTGAATAAAAATCGCGAAGGGAAAATCGATCATCGCGAAAAACAGAGCCATCATTGGCAACAACACCAATGCGCCTTCGACGATGGCAGATCCGGCCTGCGTTCGCGATCTCGTTTTCGATTTCGGTGAAAAGTAGTCTTTGCGGGAAGAGCCCATCAGTTCTTTCGAACCTCTATAGGGTTATCATCGGCGGATTCCTGGATTCGAGCAATAGAGCAAAGTGCTTAATAGAGAGTAAGGCTCCGCCTGCTTATTTTTCCAGTGGCTCGTAGCGTTATCTGTTGGCAGCAGAATGCGATTTCGACCGCTTGACTCATCATGAGTTTTGTGACAGCTTGGTTGATTCTAGAGTGAGCGTGTACGGAAAAGCACTTAGTGGGCAGTACGGCCCGATAGATAGTACTGGGTAGCGGCGCGGAGTCTCCAAACAGGCCAAGTTGCTGCGATTCTCTGCGGAAATTGGGCCAACCACGCGTCGCTTTCTCGCCCGAGGCGCAGATCAGACCAAATTTCTTAGCGGTTCCAACGTAAGGCGCCTAGGGTGCGCACCGGTCGAGACTTCCCCCGGTCGCGGTCCGGTGTAGACCGAAGGAAACGCAAGTCCTATTAAAGACGCGGTTTTGACGCAATATCCCGCGTGAACATCCCCCGGTCGTTCTAACATAGCTACAGTGAAGTCCTTAGAGGACGTACGTCGTTCCTTAGCAGGTTTTCGATGCGGAAACCTGATGGCGTCTCTGCCAATCGACCTTTAAACTCCCTTTATCAGGTAGTATCTCCAGGCATTCCGTCTGGAGCATGGCCACGTAAAAAGGAGGGGGTTATCATGATCGCAATATCCCCGCGGCGGAGAACACAGCGCGGCAACACGATGCTCGAATCCGCTCTGTGCTTTCTGCCGATGATGGCGATGTTTTTCGGGATCATCGACGTGTGTTACGCGGTTTCCATACAAAGCCTGCTGTCCCAAGCCGCGCGAGCCGGGTCGCGTTGGGCGATCACCTACCAAACCACTTATAACGGCAACACCTGCGCTTCGCAGGCCGCTTGCATTGCCCAGGTTGTGCAGGACAACGCGGTCGGATTCCTGGCTGGCACCAAGGCCAACTACGTTTTTGTGAACTATTACATCACCGGTCCCTTACCCAGTGGCTCGAGCGGCCTAACGACGCCTGTTCTGACCTGCAACAACGGCGCATGCACCATCCCGTCCGGATCCCCCCCGCTGGCGGGTACTCCGTACACCTATACTGCCGTCACCAACAGCGGATCCGCTACCATCACCGTCAGCTACGCGAATCAGCCGGGAAACGTGGTCGAAGTGACCATGCCCTCCTTTCCGCTGTTTTGGATGGTGCCGATCGTCGGGACTACCGGCTACAACTACACTGCCGGCAGCCAGGTAACAGACATCAACGGCAAAACAGGACTTGGCTTGACCCTTTCGGCCTCCGCGGTGGACGTGCTCGGTGGCCTCGCGCAAGGGACGTCGATTCCGCCTTTGCCCTAAATCGGAGATATGTGACTATGCCTATCCGTTCAAAATCAGAATCCGGCCAAGCGATGTTGGAGTTCGCCATCGTATCCATCTCGCTGGCCTTCCTGTTCGCCGGTGCGTTCACCATTGGAGCGATGCTGAATAAAGCGCTCCAGGTTAGTAACATCACTCGCAGCGCCGCGGTGTTGATGGTGCGCTCGGTGACCGATCCCACTTCGAGCCTTAATCTGGCGATCCCGGCAAATCAACGGCTCCTGATGCGGGAAGCAAAGGGATTGGGAATGTCTACCGACGCGAGTTTCGATCCGCTAGTGGGGAGCGGGAACGGAGCCATTTTCCTTTCTGAGATTATTGTGGTGGGAGCGACCGAGTGCGGCGCAGCCAAGCTCATAGCTCATCCGAGCGGTCCGCCGTGGGATACGTCCAATTGCGCCAATTTTGGCAGCTACGTGTGGGCCTATTATGTGCCCATTGGGAATAATACCCGCTGGACGAGCGCCTTTGGAACGCCTCCGCCCGCCGATGTTCAGACTGATGGCACCATCTCCGCCCTAAACATCGCCACGGATACCAGCGACCAGGTCACCCCCCCGACAAAATTGAGCGCGTCCATCACGCTCGCCCAGAGCCAATATGCTCTTATCTCCGAGACCTACGCCGACATCAGCAGCATCGCGATATTCTCGCCCTATCCACCGCCCATCCTTTATTACCGGACCATCACCTAGGAGCCAGTTTCATGCCTCAGATCCTAACTCCAGAAACAGCAAGCCCAAAAACAGTAAGCCCAAAAACTGTAAGCAAAGACCAGAAACGTCGCGGCTTCATCCTGATAACGCACACTCTCATGATCGGTATCACGATCGGCTTTGTCGGCTTGGCGGTAGACGCCGGGACCATGTATGTCATCAAGGGACGCCTGTCTTCCGCAGTTGATGCCGCCGCGCTCGCAGCCGGCCGTTCGCTAAATCTGGGGAACACGCTAAGTGCGGCCCAAGCCGCCGCCCAGACTACGGCCACTCAGTTCTTTAACGCCAATTTTCCGGCGGGTTACCTCGGTGCAGGCACTCCGACTCTGACCATTCCCCTGCCGGTCGACGAAACCGACGCGAACGGAAATCCAAGTGGAATTATCGATATTGCGGTATCTGCTTCCGTTCCGGCTCCTACCTATTTTATCCGTATACTCAATGCGATTCCTCTTATGTCGGCACCCAACTCGGTGATCGTCGCCGCCACCGGAACGGCCACCCGGCGCGGGACAGTAATGATGCTCGTGCTCGACATATCGTCCTCCATGAATCAGACCGATGTGAATGGGAACACGGCCTGCCTGGATATGACGAACGCAGCGCGGACTTTTATTAAGCATTTCAGCCCCTACGATACAGTGGGCGCGATTACGTTCGATTGGACCGCGACTTTGATTTATAAGCCCGTAAACACATTCCTCGATGGAACTCTCGACGCGGCACTAGCCGGGATCACTTGCGGTAACAACACCAATACAGTGTCCGGGCTGGAATTAGCGTACCGTCAGATCCAGGCCGTGAATCTACAGCTGGCGTACAACTCCATCGTGCTATTCACGGACGGTTCACCGAATGGCGTTTCCGCGCAATTTAAGGTGTTTGGGTCTGGCGGTGTTGTCTCCGACAATCGCTGGGGAGCGGCCGCAACGACGCCGAAGCCGCCGGCGCAGACTGGCGCGACGATCTACGGACGGCCAACCAGCTGTGCCAGCGGTGGGACCGATGGCAAGACGGACTCGACCGGAGCGCTTGAGAATGGAATTTGCGTCGGTATGCCAGTGCTGGGATGTACCATTACAACCATCACCGGCACCATCACGCAGGGAGGAAACCAGGACCCATTCGGAGGCACCACCAGCGGCGTCTTCACCCCCATTAGTACGACGAATTACCCAGCCGGCGATGCAGCTCCTGTATACGACGGTGCGGGACCTTGCAGCAACGGTGCGTCTCCCATGAGGCAGTTGATCGCCTATATCCCCGATACGGACCTGTATGGAAACTCTACCCACGGCGTTGTGGCGACCAATTTCACCACCCCCAGCCCGAGTATTTGCAGCACCGGGCTATGCAACGGGATGGTCTCCAAAGACTACTGGCTTTACCAAGTCAATAGCGAGAACAACACCACTTATGTGCCAGCCGCCAAAAATACAGGTGGACTGTGGTCTGGCTTCAGTATCGGCTCAGGGTCGAACTTCTTCCAGGCGACAAACGCTTACCCGGGCTATTTTCGACCGGATCAGCCCAATTCAATCGTGGCTGCCAGCATGAACGCGACCATGGCGGAGGCGTATAGAATACGCTCCGACGCGGCTACAGGGCCAGCTAAACTGTTTCACACAGTAATCAATACAATTTATCTCACCGGAAACGGAAGCGATTCCGTGGATCACGAGTTTCTTCCTATCGTGGCCAACTATCAGTGGATCCCCGCGCTGCCCTACGATGCCACCTATAATCCCAACAATAATCCGAACTTGTATGCGAATCCTGCGTTTCAAACAAGTCAGGAGCAAGGCAAGTATCTGGTGACTGCCGACCCGACTCAGCTCCAGAACCTGTTCGACCAGTTGGCTTCCGAAGTCTTGAGGCTCAGCCACTAACCGGCCACTAACTGTATGATGTTTGCCCTGTTTCTACTTACCTCGCTCGCTACGGATGCTGCTACCGCCGTGTCAGTTCGCGATGGTTGTAGCGAGGATGCGGTGATCCTCGCAAATGTTCAAACCTCTGACCAGATCGCAATTCATCATGGCGTGGCGGGGGAGACCCTGCCATGCTATGCGGTGTCTGTTGTGCTTTCTGGAGCGGAGGTCCGAGGCTACGTCCTCGGGACTTCCCTACCCGCTGTGCAGGAATTCGAGCGGCGGCGTGCCCTGGAATCTCGTATTTCCATCCCAGCGCCCCCACCGCCGGCCGAGAAGGAGGCCACTGACAAGACGATCTCCCCGGAAGACGCCGGACCGTTCGCTGGACGCCAATTTCCGGACTGGAGCGGAGTCGACTGGAATGGAAAGCACGTTTCGATGCACCCCGGCGATGCGAAGGTGACGCTCGTAGCTTTCGTGAATCCGCGAAGCAAGGCCGCGCGCCTTCAAATAGTGGGCATCTCGTTCATCATGAGCAAATTCGGTAACAAAGCCTTGAAGTCGGTCGGCCTCATTGAGGGTGCGAGCCTTTTCGATACCAAAACCTACATGGAGGACTTGGAGGTTAATTTCCCTCTGGCCTCGGACCGATCTTCGCTCGCAAAGGAGTTTGGCGCAGACTCTTCGAAGGGTACGATACTCTTGCTCGACTCGTCGAGCAAGGTGGTTGCCTCCAGCACTGATTCCAAGAAGATTCAGTCCATCCTCACGAAGCTGCTGGCTCCCTGAAAACCTCCGGTGCTATCCTCAAAGTAGATTGTTCCCCAAGATATTTTCAATTGGCAGCTTCTACCTTCCGACCTATGGCGTCCTGGTCGCGCTGGGTTTCCTGGCCGGCCTCTGGGTCACCGTAAAACTAGCGCGTAAGGGCGGATTAGACCCCGAAAAGATCACTAATCTTGCAGTTTATGTCGCATTAGCGAGGCTTAATCGGCGCTAAATTGCTCATGATCGCGTTCGATTGGCCAGATATTCAGATCTTCTCGCTATCAACTCTACAAGCCGCCGGGGTCTTCCAAGGCGGCCTGATTCTGGCTCTCATTGTGGCGTTTTTCTATATTCGCCACAACAAATTACCCGTGCTCCCTGTCGCCGACGCGTTCGCGCCCGGAATCGCCCTGGGCCATGCCATAGGCAGACTAGGCTGTTTCGCCGCCGGCTGCTGCTGGGGCAAAGAATGTCACCTGCCCTGGGCCGTAACCTTCAAGAATCCAGAGGCTTACGGACTGACAGGCGTGCCGCTGGACGTCCCTCTGCATCCCGCCCAGCTTTATGAATCGGCGACGGAAGCGCTTTTGTTTGGTTTCCTTTATTGGCGCTACGGCCGCGCCCATCCTCCGGGGCAGATCATCGGTATTTACTTGCTGGTCAGCTCGATCGCCAGGTTTTTCATAGAGTTCGAGCGCTTCCACGAGCAGGCGCTACCTTTCGGTTTGCCGCTTTCGATCACGCAATGGATTGCGATCGGCGTCGCCATTGCAGGTGCCGCCATCTTATTGATGCCTAAAGCTCCGCCTCTGGTCAGCCGTTCTGTATAGATAGGATGGTTTCGAAACAACGGCGCGGCTTCGTGCTCATCGCTATGTCTGTCACCATGCTGCTTTTATTGGCAGTTATGGGGCTGGCGTTCGATGTCGGACGGATTTACATCGCTCGCAACGAGGCGCAGGTTTTCACCGACGCGGCGGCGATGGCGGCGGCCTCGAAACTCGATGGAACCAAAGCCGGCGTGGACTTGCGCGCGTGAGGCTGTGGCGAAGATCCCGATGCGTTGGAATCTGGGAACGCAGGAATTTAAGGGAGTTGTGGTCGAGTTCAGCGCCGATGGCTCGAAGTGGGAGAAAGATCCTCGCGACGCTGTCGAGCATGACGCAAGCTCGCGTCACGGCTCCTGATAATAGCGTCGAGATTACGTTTCTGCGCGCGGTGGGCGGACCGAATAATTTCACGGTGCCGGCGCATGCGGCTGCCGCTGCGAATCCGGTCAGGCTGACCGAATGAAAAATGAACGTGGCCACGCGATCATCGAACTCGCGGTGTGCGCGGGCGTCATGGTTTCCTGTCTCGCTGGGACCTTTCAGTTCGGATATACGTTTTACATCTACAACCAGTTGGTGACGGCGGTGGGCAACGGAGGCCGATATGCGGCCATGCGCACCTATCGCGCGGCGAGCGATGCCGACCTTGAAAAAGCCCGCACCGCGATTCGCAATATGGTGGTTTATGGCGATGCCAGGCCGACGGATCTGCAGCCTGCAGTCGCGAATCTGCGGCCCGATCAGGTTGAAGTCGAATGGGTGAAGGATACGACCGGCGTGCCCACTGCGGTCCATGTGGCGATTCGCAATTATCCCGTGAATGCGGTTTTTAAGACCATTTCCCTTGAGGGGCGTCCAGGCGTCGAGTTTCCTTTTGTCGGACGTTACGCTCCTGGGGAACGTGAGCCGTGAGACGAAATAAGGGACAGGGGCTGGTCGAGGCGACGTTCGTCCTGCTCGCGTTTTTCGCGCTGCTGCTCGGCGTGATCGATTGCGCGCAGGTGCTTTTTGCTCACCAGGCGTTGGTTGAGCGGGTCAGGTCGTCGGTGCGGTGGGGAGTGGTTCATCCGTGGGAGGGCCCCGACCGCATCACGAACCTGATTCTTTATGGCGAGCAGGTGGCGCCGCGCGTTTCTGCTGACGGCTTTCTCGGGCTTAAGCCGGAGAACGTGCGGGTTCGGTATCAGGAATCGACGCCGGAGCGGCCGGACGATGAAACGCTGACGGTCGAGATCATCAATTTCGAGTGCCATTTCTTTTCGCCGTTGATCGGAAAGACGCTGGTGAATCCGCGGCCTGTCTCGATCAGCGCGCCGGTGTCGTTTAAGAAATAAGGTGCCTGCCCCACTGGTATCCTGATTAGTTGGCCAACGTAAAATCCTTTCCAACCTTTTCGCTACTCAGCGAAGGCCGGTGATCCGGCGAATCTGCTTACTCAGCCTTACGACAAGATCAGTCCGCAGATGCATGCGCAGTATCTTGCCGCGAGCCCTTACAATCTGGTGCGGATCATTCTCGATAAGAACTACGCGGATGCCGCGAAATGTTTTGACGACTGGATTCGAGAAGGCATTCTGGTGCAGGATGCTGTGCCGGGATTCTATGCGTACTCGCAGGAGTTCGAGGTGCCGGATTCCGGCGAGAGGCTGACCAGGCAGGGTTTCATCGGGCTCGGCAAGCTGGAGGATTATTCGGCGAACATCGTCTATCGGCATGAGCAGACGCTGACGGGTCCGAAGAAGGACCGGCGCGAGCTGCTGGATCATACGCGCGCGCAGTTCGAGCAGCTTTTCATGTTGTACTCCGGATCCGGACGGTACGGTCGACGCGATTTTGAGTGAAGCGTCAAAGCGCGCGCCCGATCTGGATGTTATCGACGAGTATCAGGCACGGCATCGGGTGTGGGCGATCGCGGATCAGTCTCAGGTCGCGATGATTCAATCGCTGATGGGCAATAAAAAACTGCTGATCGCCGACGGCCATCATCGTTATGAGACGGCGCTCGGTTATGCGAAGGATCATCCGGACGACGAGGCGGCGCAATACGTGGTGATGGCGTTTTTCAACATGCACGCGCCGGGATTGAAGATCCTGGCGACGCACCGGGTGCTGCGCGGAATCGACCCGACGGGATTTCACGAGCGAGCGAAGGAGCACTGGTCGGCCACGCCCTTGCATTCCATCGACGAATTGAAGAGGGCGCTAGCGGTTGCCAAGTCCGTCGACGGTGCGGATCGGAGTTGTGACTGGGGCGGGACAGCATTTGTTGGAGCGGCCTCGGGTAGGCGGAGAGTTGGATGTGCCGGTGCTGCACCAGCGATATTCTCGGCAGGCTGCTGGGATCAGTGAAGAGGACGTGCGGGAGGAGAAGCACATCAAGTATGTCCGCGGGATCGACGCGGCGGTCGCAGAGGTGCGCGAGGGGGATGCGGAGGTCGCGTTCATATTGGAGGCGACGCCGATAGAAGAGATGGCTCGGATCGCGTTTGCGGGGGGAGTGATGCCGCAGAAGTCGACGGATTTTTATCCGAAGTTGTTGAGTGGGGTGGCGATTTATAGGCTGGGGTAGATGAGTGGATTCGCTTTTGAATGGGATCGGCAAAAGGATTCCGCGAATCAGCGGAAGCATGGCGTCTCATTCGCCGAGGCGAGTACGGTTTATGGTGATCCCCTTTCGATCACGGTCCCGGACCCGGATGATGCCCTTGACGAAGAGCGCTTCGTTATCGTCGGCATGTCCATCCAGCGAACTTTGCTGATTGGTGGTTCATACTATCAGACACGAGCGGATTCGCCTAATCAGCGCCCGGCCGGCGACAAAGCATGAAAAAAGAAACTACGAAGAAGGCTCCCACGAAGCGCCGCTCCAGTGAAATGAGAGCGGAGTACGATTTTTCCAATGGTGTTCGGGGCAAGTACGCTGGCAGGTATGGCTTAGGTACCAACGTAGTGCTTCTCGACCCTGAGTTGGTTGCGGCGTTCCCCGACTCGAAATCAGTGAATGATGCGCTCCGCGCGTTGGTCGCGATTGCGAAGCGGGCTGAAAGTCGCAAGCGCGCGTGATGCCTTAGAAGGCGACAGTAACCCTTCCTAGGGATCGACGTCCTATCCTAAAATTATGCTGCGCGCGATCTTCTCCGCATGGCTGCTGGGGGCAGCCAGCCTTACCGCGCAAAGGGTGGAAGGGCTAGTGATCAACTCCGCTACCGGGGCGGGAATCGCCGGGGTTGCCGTGAATCTCGTTCAGACTGGGAAGATCGCCTACTCGGCTACCACGGACTCCCAGGGCCGCTTCCGGGTCGAGGACGTCAAAGATGGCGTCTACGCAGCGAACTACAAGGTCGCCGGATTCTGGCCGGTTCCGAATCGGCTGGATAGAGTGAGCCCGGAGCCTCTTCGGGTCGATTCCGGAAGCGAGGTACATCTCGATGCCAAACTGGATCCGATCGGCAAGATTTTTGGCCGGGTACTTGATGGCGGAGAAAGGCCTGTTCCAGGCGCGAGCGTTTGGTTCCATTGGCAGAGCAGTTCGTGCAAGCCGCCTTTGTGCATCGGATACTTCCGCACGTTAAGGACCGACGCGAAGGGCGAATACAGCATCGTCGATCTTGACGTACCGGGCGCATGGATCGTTTCGGCGATGGCGCCGCCTTCGTGGAAAGCGCCGGAATCAAGCGACGATCAGCGATTCGGCTGGGCGCAGACCTTTTATCCGGGTGTCACCGATCCGCAACTTGCCGCCGGAGTAATGACCGGAAGCGAGCTGTTGCTGGATGTCAAACTCGCGGCAGTTCGGGTGCATCGCATTCGTGGCGTAGTCCTCGACGCACGCGGAGATCCTGTACCCAAGATAGCCGTGACTCTGGGAAAAGGCATCGATTTTCCGGGCCTCCATGAAAGCACCATGAGTGACGGCACCTTCGAGTTCGAGTCGGTGCCCGACGGCGAATGGCGAGTGTCGACGAAAGTGCAGCGGAACGGGGCAGAGCTATCGGCGGCCCAGGGAATCCAGGTTAAAGGTGATTTGGAGAACGTCGACATGCGGCTTGCCGCGCCGTTTTCGATCCATGGAAAGATCGTCATGGAAGTTCCCGACGGCGCGTCTGCACCAAAGGCGCCCGGGGTCCTACTGGCCTTCAATGCCGGCGCCGCGTCGGGAGCCAGGGCCTTCCTCACCAGCAATCCGGACACGAAAGGGGGCTTCACGATCCAGAATGTTTACCCGGGACCATACCTGATCGTTGCCGATGAGCCACCTCCGCAATATTATGTCGAGTCAATTCGGCTGGACGACCGGGACGCCCTCAATTCCGACGTGCAGATCCTCACCGGTTTCGAGCAGTTGACTGTCACTTACAAGCTAGGAGGTGGAACCGTGCGGGGAACCTGCGCCGCTGAAAGCGTTATGTTAATTCCCCAGGACCCTGTGTTTCGACGTCCCGACTTCATCCGCCGCGCCACTTGTTTGCCGAATGGTTCCTTCGACGTCCCCGCGGTCCGTCCCGGCGAGTATTACGGGATCGCGATGGCCGGCGATACCGCCTTACTTGATGACGTCTTGCTCAAGCAGGGCACGAGACTAACCGTCCGCGCCAATGAGTCCACATCCGCCGAGATCCGGATTATCACACGGTAATCGCAGATCGGCACGGTGCGCCCCTTGAAATAGCAGTTGCCGTCAAAAATTGGCGTCCACCAAGGTCTAACTTCGGGGACAGTCCGCTATGGCCCGAAATGCCTGATTGCGACAGGAGTTTCGTAGTTCCCGGCCGTAAATCCAGCGAGTTACGGCACAAGAAACGTGCGTGGCCGCGATCCCCTTCCTGAGGAAGAATGAGTAACGATCAAACAAACCACTATGGAATGGCCATTTTCATCGCTAATCGAACGTCGCCGACCTCGGAACATAGCTGACTGTTTGAATGTATAAGTACGAAGAGCCACCCTGGTGTACGAAAGGCTGAACTCAGCGAAGTGCTGATTCAGAGTCAAACCCAAGGAGGCTCTTCAGAGCATATATGTACTACATCGGACTGGACGTTCACAAGAAGACCATCAGCTACTGTGTGAAGCACGGCGGCGGCGAGGTGCACCAACAGGGGGTGATCCATGCCACGCGCGACGCGCTCGACGATTGGAGCCGGCGCCTTCCGCAGCCGTGGACCGGAGCCATGGAGGCGACCATGTTCACCGGCTGGATCTACGATCACTTGCTGCCGCACGCGGCGTCGCTGAAAGTGGCGCATCCGTTGATGCTGCGCGCCATTGCCGCGGCTAAAAGGAAGAACGATCGCGTCGACGCGGCGAAGATCGCCGACCTGCTCCGTGTCAATCTTCTGCCGGAATGTTACATGGCTCCGACCGCCATTCGCGAGCGAAGACGCACCTGGCGCTATCGTCATCTGCTGGTGCGGCAAAGCGTGCAGATGAAAAACAGGATGGCCGGCTTGCTGATGGAAACCGGCGTCGCCTACAACAAACAGAAGCTCCATCAGAAGCGCTACTTCGCCGAACTGGTGCGCGAGTCCGCCGAGTTGCCACCCGCCTTGAAGCCTCTGCTGAATATTGGCCGGGAAACGGTGGATCGCGCCGCGACGACGGAAAAGGCTCTCCTGCGGGCACTGCAGCAAGACCCGTCGCTCAAGGCGCGCGTGGAACGATTAACCTCGATCCCCGGCATCGGTCCGGTGACGGCGCTGAGCTGGTCGCTGGAGATCGGCGAAGTGAGCCGGTTTCCGTCGCTCAAACACGCCGTGAGCTACTGCGGATTGTGCAGTGGAGAAAACAGCTCGGCGGGCATTCAGAAGCGATCGCCGATTTCCAAGCAGCGCAACCCGCATCTGCAAACGGTGCTGATCGAAGCGGCCAAACTGGCTCCGCGATGGAATCCCGATCTGGCGCTGCTGCACGACAAAGAGGTCGCCCGCGGCAACCGCAATCGTGCCACTCTGGCGGTGGCGCGGAAGCTGGTCGCGTACCTGCTGGCGGTGGACCGCAGGGAAAAACCATTTCAAAAAGGAGGCCCGAAACAGGCGCCCGAGATGGCCGCCTGAACTTCTTTCTCATTAGAATGCGTGACACGTCGAGCGCGTCCTGCCAGGCCTCGCCACGAAAGGGACTGGGCGAGCGGAAGAAATTCCGCGAGGCTCCCTCTGACTGTTTCGAGGCTGGCAGGCAAACCCAAACTCAATCTTCGGTGAAGGCTTTCATGCCCGAGACCGCAAATGGATGTCTGGTTCTGCGCACCGCAGGAACTCCGCCGAGAGGCACAACGCGCAACGCCGATCACGCAAAATATTCAGCCAGGCGGCTCCTCAGAGCACGTCAGAAGGGCACCCCCGTCTGCCCTATTGACTTTTACTTATCATGGATGTCCCCGAAGTGACCCGAAGTGATTCCCCTAACCGACTCCCGCTGGTCGCGGCTCTAATGGGAGCGGGCCAAAAGGCAGAGCATCGTACTGCGAAACACGCCGAAACGCTTTGGATCGCTTCGGCTTGGTACACTCGTAGCATGGATTCTCGCCGCCATTTTCTCGGCAAATTTGCGACTGGGATTGCGGGCACATTGGCTGCGGTGCCGGCGCAAGTGCTCGGCGCGAACGAACGCATCCGCGTCGGATTCATCGGCTTCGGCGATCGCGCCACTGATTTGTTCAACTGGATCAAGCTCTGCCCGAATACCGAAGTGGTGGCGTTCTGCGACATTTACACCAAGCAGCTGGAGCGGGCCAAGGGACTGGTGCCCGCGGCGGCGACGTATCTCGACTATCGCCGGCTGCTGGACGATCAATCGATTGACGCGGTGGTGATCGCGACGCCGCAGCATCTTCATGCCGAGCATTTCTGCGCCTCGCTCGACGCCGGCAAGCACGTGTATCAGGAAAAGACGATGGCGTTCACCGTCGACCACGCGAAGCGAATGCGCGCGGCGTTTCAAAAGGACGGCGGCAAGCATACGGTGCAGATCGGGCATCAGAGCTGCTCCTCCGGCCACATGATCGACGTGCAGCAGTGGCTGAGCGATCCGCAGAAGCTGGGCAAGATCACTGCGATCGACATGCACATGTACCGCAACACGCCGCACGGCAAGCCGCAGTGGTCGCGGACGGCGCGGATCACTCCGGACATGAATCCGGAGAACATCCTTTGGAAGTCGTTCCAGGGCGATGCGCCGCCGCATGATTTCGACCCGAATCGCTACATGAACTGGCGGTTCTTCTGGGATTATTCGGGCGGCAACGTGTACGAGAACATGTGCCACCAGGTGAGTTTCTGGTACAAGGCGCTGAAGCTGCAGATGCCCCAGGGCCGTCACCATGAACGGCGGCATTTATCTGTGGAAAGACGGCCGCGAAGTTCCCGATACGATGAACGTTTCGATCGAGCAGCCGGAAGAAATGCTGATCAGTTGGGCTTCGGGCTTCGGCAATAATCAGCTGGGCATTACCGAGGACGTGCTGGGCGACAACGGCACCATTCAGCGCGCGCAATCAGCTGCGCTACCTTCCGCAAAAGATGAATTCGCCGACGGGAACGGAGATGACTGGCAACGCCAAGGCGCGTTCCGCACGCGCACATGCTGAATTTTTTCGATTGCATCCGCACCGGGAAGGAGCCGAACTGCCCGTTCGAGCTCGGCTTCCGCGTGTCGATCGCGTGCCGCATGGCGGTCGACAGCTATCGATTCGGCCGCACCATGCGCTGGGATGCGAAGAAGGAAGAGATCGCCTAGCCGATGGATTTCGGCTTCACATCGGAACAGCATCAGCTGCGCAAATCCATTCGCGAATTTTGCGAAGCGGAGATCAGGCCCCACGTGATGGAGTGGGACGAATCGCAGCATTTTCCCGTCGACGTTTTCAAGCGGCTCGGAAAACTGGGCGTGCTGGGCGCGGTTTTTCCCGAGGAGTCTGGGCGGCTCCGGCTACAGCTACGTCGATTATTCCATCGTGATGGAAGAGATCGCGCGCGTCGATCCGTCGATCGCGCTGAGCGTCGCGGCGCACGTTTCGCTGTGCACCAATCATATTTATCTGGCCGGCGACGACGAGCAGAAGAAGCGCTACATTCCGAAGCTCGCGTCGGGCGAATGGATCGGATGCTGGTCGCTCACGGAGCCCGAAGCGGGATCGGATGCCGGGGGCACTCGCACCAAGGCCGTGCTCGATGGCGATTCGTGGGTGCTGAACGGCGGGAAAACGTTCACCACCAATGCTCAGGTCGCCGACGTTTGCGTGGCCATGGCGATGACGGATCGCAGCGCGTCGTCGCACGGAATTTCGGCGTTCATTCTGGAAAAGGGCACGCCGGGATTCAAGGTCGGGAAGAAAGAAAACAAGCTGGGCATGCGCTGCTCGCCCACCGGCGAGGTGCTGTTCACCGATTGCCGTTTGCCTGCGACGCAGTTGTGCGGAAAGCGCGGCGAGGGATTCGTCGACAGCCTGCGGATTCTCGACGGCGGACGAATTTCGATCGCGGCGCTGTCGGTCGGCCTCGCGCAGGGCGCCTATGAAGCGGCGCTGAAATACTCGAAACAGCGCAAGCAGTTCGGCCGCTTTATCTCGGAATTTCAGGCGATTCAGCATAAGCTGGCGGACATGGCGACGGAGATCGACGCCGCTCGTTTGTTGACGCTGCGCGCGGCATGGTTGAAGGATTCGGGCGCGAGCGTCAACAAGGAATCGGCCATGGCGAAGCTGTTTGCATCGGAAGCGCGCGGTGCGCGTCGCCAATGAAGCGCTGCAGATTCACGGCGGCTACGGCTTCATCAAGGATTATCCGGTCGAGAAATTCTATCGCGACGTGAAGCTGTGCACCATCGGCGAAGGGACCAGCGAAATTCAGAGGCTGGTGATCGCGCGGCAACTGCTGAAGAGTCATTGTATGCCGTAGAAGCTGACGCGATCGCGGCCGAGAAAATCGCTCGGCAGTGGCGACTATCGTCGTCGCGCTTGGCCCGCGCCGCGAGTTGGATCGAGGATCGCCGTCCGGAGGCGGAAGCGCTACTGCGCGAATTGTTTCCGCGCACCGGACGCGCCATGATTCTGGGCGTCACCGGCGCGCCCGGGGCGGGGAAGAGCACGCTCTGCGATCAGATCGTGCGCACGCTGCGCGACGAGGGAAAGACCGTCGGCGTGATCGCGGTCGATCCGTCGAGCCCTTATACCGGCGGCGCGATTTTGGGCGATCGCATCCGCATGCAGCAGCATCACGCCGACGAGGGAGTTTTCATTCGCTCCATGGCGACGCGCGGATGGCTGGGCGGCCTGGCGCGCGCGACCACGGAAATGACCATGCTGCTCGATGCCGCGGGACGCGATGTGGTGATCGTCGAAACCGTCGGCGTCGGGCAGGACGAAGTGGAAATCGCGCGGCTGGCGGGCGTACGATGGTGGTTCTGGTGCCGGGCATGGGCGACGACGTACAGGCGATCAAAGCCGGTATCATTGAAATCGCCGACGTGTTCGTCATCAACAAATCCGATTTGCCGGGCGCCGAAAAACTGGAGCGCGAGCTGAACAACTATCTCGGCTTGTCGCATCGTCCGGATGGATGGACGCCGAAGATTGTGCACACCGTGGCGACCGAAGGGAAAGGAATTAACGAAGCTTTGGAAGCGGCGCGCGAATATCAGGCGCAGAGCGTCGGGCAAATCTCACGCGGCGGAAATCTGGAGTCAGACGGCTTCGCGAAATGCTGCGGGAGCGGTTGCTCGACCGGTTTCCGGAGGAAGAATTTCTCGCGGCAGGACGCGACGTCGCGGAGAAGCGGCGCGATCCATATTCGATACTGCAATGACTGGCTTAAACGGCTGTAAAATCGATCATCTGGGCATCGCGGTGCGGTCGCTCGACCAGGCGCTGCGGTTTTATCGCGACCAGCTTGGTCTGGAGTCGCGATGCGCGAGACCGTCGCGCAGGAGAAAGTCAACGTCGCGATGCTGCCGGTGGGCGAGCCGCGAATTGAATTGCTGGAGCCGACGGAAGCCGACTCCGTGATCGGAAAATTTCTCGAAAAGCGCGGCGAAGGACTGCATCACGTCGCGTTGAAAGTGCCCGATCTCGAGCGCGGCGGTCGAAAGGCTTCGCGCATCGGGCGCGCGGTTGCTGAACGAGCCGCGCGCCGGCGCGGGCGGACATCTTATACGTATTCGTGCATCCGTCGTCCACCGGCGGCGTGCTGCTGGAATTGATTCAAGAATGAAACCTACCATTGGAATTATCGGCGGCAGCGGACTGTACTCCATGCCCGGATTTGAAGCGCAGGAAGAGCGCGCGATCGAGACGCCTTGGGGCGCTCCGTCGGATCGTTACGTTGTCGGGCAAGCTCGCGGGCAAGGAGGTCGCATTTCTAGCGCGTCACGGACGCGGGCATCGCCTTTCGCCCTCGGAATTGAATTTCCGCGCGAATATTTATGGATTCAAGTCGCTCGGCGTCGAGCGGATTTTGTCGCTGAGCGCGGTGGGATCGCTGAAGGAGGAGCACAAGCCGCTCGATTTCGTGATTCCCGATCAATTTGTCGATCGCACCCGCGGGCGCGTCTCGACATTTTTCGGCGAAGGGCTGGTCGCGCACATCAGCTTCTCTCATCCGATTTGTCCGCAGCTCTCGCAAGTCGCCTTGCGTCGCGGCGGAAGAGTCGGGCGTGACCGCGAAGCTCGGCGGAACGTATCTGTGCATGGAAGGCCCCGCATTTTCGACGCTCGCCGAATCGAAACTGTATCGCAGCTGGGGCATGGACGTCATCGGCATGACGAATCTGCAGGAGGCCAAGCTCGCGCGCGAAGCGGAGATCTGTTACGTCACCATCGCGATGGTGACCGATTACGATTGCTGGCATCCGGATCACGACGCCGTGACCGTGACCGACATCATCGCGAACCTGACCAAGAACGCCGAGAACGCGGCGAAGGTGGTCGCGGCGGCCGTTCGTGCGATGCCGGAAACGCGCGAATGCAAATGCGGCTCGGCGCTGGCGCATGCGCTGATCACCGATCGCAAGACGATTCCCGAGGCGACGCGCAAGAAGCTGGAGCTGCTGGTTGGAAAGTATCTATAGCCGGCAGCTGCTCGGCCATTGTCTGCGAGATGAACCGTGGCCGGCCGATCTGCTCGATCGCGCGATGGCCGAAGACGAAGGCCGCGCGCTGCTATCGATCGTCGTCGAGCGGCTAGGCGATTTGTTCGAGCCGGCCCTCTGCCGCACTTACGAACGATCTGTTCACGCAGGTGATCGAACGCGCGTGCCCTGAGCTGGTTCCACGGTTGCGGAGAAATGTCGAGCCGCATACTGCTCCGGCCACGGCGAATCGAGTGTACGTGCTCTCGCGCATCACGCTCGGCGCCGATGTCGCCGTGACCAGCGTATTGCTCGACGCCGCTAAACAGCGCTATCCCGAATGCCGAGATCGTTTTTGTGGGTCCACGAAAATCGTACGAAATGTTTGAGGCCGATCCGCGCATTCGCCATCTTCCTGCTCCCTATGCTCGAAGCGGCGCGCTTGATCGACCGGTTGCGCGCCTCGGCGAGCCTGTGGTTCGACGATGGCATCGTGATCGATCCGGACTCCCGCCTGACGCAGCTCGGGCTGATTTCGGTTTGCGATGAGAAAGACTATTTCTTCTTTGAAAGCCGCAGTTATGGGGGCGAAGGCAATGACCCTCTGTCGGCGCTTGCGAGCAGATGGGCGCACGAAGTATTCGGCGTCGAGAGCGCGCTGCCATTCGTCGCGCCGCTTCCATCGGCCGATGCACCGGCGGACATCACCGTCAGTCTGGGGGTCGGCGAAAATCCCTCGAAGCGAATCGATGGCGACTTCGAATTGCGATCTCTTACGTGCGTTAGCGGAAACCGGCGGATCGATCCTGGTCGACAAAGGCGGCAGCGCCGAGGAGCGCGACCGAGTCGAGCGCGCCGTGCTCCCGGGAATGCGCACTCATGAAGGAGCCTTCGCACCGTTCGCCGCGCAAATCGCCCGCAGCAAGTTATACGTCGGGTACGATTCCGCGGGCCAACACGTCGCCTCGGCCGCGGCGTGCCTCTGATCGCCATCTTCAACGGATTTGCGAGCGAACGATTCTTTTCGCGCTGGCGGCCTCAAGGCACCGTGATTCGTGGCGACTCGGCGAATGTGATCGGCCAAGTCCGAGCCGCAATCACACGCGTGTAAGAGAATTTATCTCCCTTCCTTTGCGAGCGTTGCGCCTTTGCGTGAACTATCTTGTTCGTGCTTCCGCGTACTCTAAGTCCAGAAGGAGTCCTTCACCGGGGCTTTTTCGGCAGCTTTTTCCCGGCCGGGAAATGTCGTATTACGGTGGTCCTGAGCCCTCTGGAAGCGGAGGGACCTTGGGGTCGATCTCATAATATTAGGCCTAAAAAGCCGGATTTCAGAGGGTTGTTTACAGCTCGGGATGTATAGTTCTCTTGCAAGAGGCAGCTCAAATCACCGGTGGCCGGCGGATCGAAAGGTCAGCCGCTCGCGCACGACATTTCGTACAGCCATAGCAGGCCTTCACATGTACATTCCGCCGTTGACGTTTAACACCGCGCCCGTAATGTAGCCCGCTTCTTCGCTCGCCAAAAATCGCACTGCGGCCGCAACGTCCTCGGGACGCCCCATTCGCTTTAATGGGATATGGCCGATAATGTTGTCCTTCAGTTCCTGCGATAGAACCGCCGTCATGTCCGTCTCAATAAACCCAGGCGCGACGGAATTTACCGTGATGTTGCGGCTCCCCATTTCCTGCGCCAGTGACTTCGTCAATCCGATCAAACCGGCCTTCGATGCCACGTAATTTGCTTGCCCGGGATTTCCCGACTCGCCGACCACCGACGAGATATTAATGATGCGTCCCCATCTGGCTTTCATCATGCCTTGCAGAACTTGTTGCGTCGCCAAAAAGGCATCCGGTCAGATTGGTGGTGATCACCGAATCCCAATCGTCCTTCTTCATCCGCAGCGCCAGGCCGTCCTTGGTAACAGCCGCGTTATTGACCAGAATGTCGATTTTCCCGGCCTTTGCGAACGCTTCTTTGATGGAATCAGGCGATGCAAGGTCGATGGTCACCCAAGTCGAGTTCGGAATTTCGCGCGACGCGGCCTCCAATTTCGCGGCGTCGCGGGCAGCCAGCACCACATGGGCGCCCGTTTCCGCCAGTGCGCGCGCGCAAGCGAGGCCGATTCCCCGGCTCGCGCCCGAAACAAATGCTGTCTTAAATGGTCCTGCGTTTGTCATAGTTAGATTATGGCTTACACCGACCTGAGGGACTTTGTGCGCGCGCTCGAAAAGCAAGGCGAACTGAAGCGCATTCCTTTCGAAGTTTCTCCGGAGCTTGAGATCACCGAATTTGCCGATCGCAGCGTGAAGTCGGGCGGTCCGGCGCTGCTGTTTGAAAAGCCGGTGGGTTCAAGCGTGCCTGTGCTGATCAACGCGTTCGCCAGCATGCGTCGAATGGAGATCGCTCTTGAAGTCTCATCGGTCGATGAAGTAGCCGCTCGCATCTCGGAATTTCTCGAAATGCGGATGCCCGAAGGAATCATCGGCAAATTGAAAATGCTACCGAAACTGGGCGAGATCGGCGCGTTTTTTCCGAAAAGTCGTTTCCGGAGGACCTTGCAAAGACGTGATCCGCCGCGACGATTTTTCGCTGGACGAATTTCCGATCCTCAAATGTTGGCCGCAGGACGGAGGCCGCTACATCACTCTGCCGATGGTCTTTTCCAAGAATCCAGACACAGGAAAGCGCAACTGCGGCTGCTATCGCCTGCAGGTCTACGATGCACGTACCACCGGAATGCACTGGCAGACTCATAAACAGGGAGCGGAACACTATCGCCGACTGCGTGCCGCGGGGACCACCAAGCGCATGGAGGTCGCGGTCGCGATCGGCGCAGATCCGGCGACCATGTACTCGGCGATTCTTCCTCTGCCGCCCGATCTCGATGAGATGATGATCGCGGGATTTCTTCGGTCAAAGCCGGTCGAGATGGTGAAGTGCGAAACTGTTGACATCGAGGTGCCCGCGCAGGCCGAGATCGTGCTTGAAGGCTACGTCGAGCTAGGCGAGCTGCGCCGCGAGGGGCCTTTCGGCGATCATACCGGCTTTTATTCGCTTGACGACGATTATCCGGTCTTTCACCTCACCTGCATCACGCACCGAAAGAATCCGATCTATGCGACGACCGTCGTCGGGCCGCCTCCGATGGAAGATTTTTACATGGGCAAGGCTATCGAACGGATCTTTCTCCCGTTGATGCGCCTGCAACTGCCGGAGGTCCGCGACATCTGCATGCCCGCCGAGGGGATTTTCCACAACATGATTTTCGTTGCCATCCGAAAATCGTATCCGGGTCACGCGCGAAAGGTGATGCATGCCATCTGGGGGCTTGGGCAAGCCATGTTCTCGAAGGTAATCGTAGTCGTGGATGAAGACGTGAACGTGCAGAACGTAAGCGAAGTAGCCTGGAAGGCCCTTAATAACATCGATCCGGAGCGCGATATTCAGTTCGTGCTGGGGCCGGTAGATTCGCTCGACCATGCCAGCCGCCTGGCGAACTACGGATCGAAGATGGGTATCGACGCGACGAAGAAGTGGCCCGAAGAAGGATTCACACGCCCCTGGCCGGATGTGATTCGCATGCCGGCTGAGGTTTCGAAGCGGGTGGATGAAATGTGGAGACGAGCAGGGCTTAAGTGATAAAATGAAATCTCACGGCGGCTGTAGCTCAGCTGGTAGTAGCGCCAGATTGTGATTCTGGAAGTCGTGGGTTCAAATCCCACCAGCCGCCCTCCTTATTTATCAGCGACATACGAGATTTTGCTGTTTTTGTCGTGCAATATCGTGCAATCCGTCGTAGAATGCAGACATGGCACTCAGTCTTTATCGACGCCATCGCCGCGACTGCAAAGCGGGCCATCCTGAAGACCTCAAGACCAGCGATTTGGATGAACGACGCAAGGGCTGGAAGCGTTGCGACTGCCCCATAATCGCCTCAGGCACTCTGCAAAAGAAATTCAGCAGGCAAAGTACGGGCCGATGGGAATGGGACGAAGCCAAAGTCATTGTCGCGGCATGGGATGTATCCGGAAGCTGGAAGGGCGCATCCTCTACGCCTGCTATCCCAGAAGAGAAAACGGCACCGCAACGCATCACCATCGTTGAGGCAACTGACGCGTTTTTGGCAAAGTGCAAGAACCGGGGCATTCAGCCGACCACCTATGCGAAATATAAGACCTTCAGCAATCAGGTACGCGCTTTTGCCGAAAGTAAAGGCTATGTGTACCTCGATCAGCTCAGCGTCAGTGACATGGATCGCTTCTATGCGTCATGGGAAGACGGAATTCGGGCGAAGGCAAAAAAGCTAGACCGTCTCAAGAGCTTTATCTGTTTCTGCCGCAAACGCAAATGGATTGGCGAGGATATCACAGATGATCTGGAGGCGCCCCCAGGCTCGTCCACCACGCTTCCCAAGGCTCCCTTCACGGATGAAGAGCTTACGCGCATTTATGCCGCTTGCGATGCTCTGGACAGCAGCAAACGGAACTGGACTGGCGAGGATGCGAAGGATTTCATCTACCTCTCGGTTTACACCGGCCTGCGTATCTCCGATGTCGCCACCTTTGATATAACCAAGCGCTTGAAGGGAAATGACGTTTTTCTCAGGATGCATAAAACCCGGAGACCTCTCTTCACATGGATTCCGACATGGCTGGTTGAGCGCCTCAGGGCCCGTGAGGAAAATAATGGCCCACTGATTTTCCGTTGCGGTGTCAGCTTCACTATGAAACAGCTGACCGATATCTGGCGCAACAAGCGGCTGGCCGTGGTATTCAAGCTCGCGGGTCAGTTCGAGGAAAAGCCTCATCCCCATCGGTTCCGTCATACCTTCGTGCGCATTCTTCTCGAAAAGGGCGTTCCGATTGCCGATGCCGCTGAGTTGATCGGAGATACGGAAGAAATGCTGCGCCGATCCTATGCGCGATGGGTTCCAGAGCGCCAGAACAGGCTGTCAGCGATACTCAAGGACGCTTTCGAGGGCAAGCCGAAGCCGAAAATTGTTGCCATTCGATAGAATCGGATTTGCTCTTTACGCGCAGTTTAGGAGCTTCGTATGAATACGGCGGGCCACCGACTCCGGGACTGAATATGTCGTGTGCGCTTTCTTTTTCCCGAGCCGGATCTTAATGACGCCCGGCTCTTCCATGCACAGTTTCCGTACGGTTTCGCGTCCGAGTCCCCAATTGCGCGCGAGTTCGCCTATCCGGTAATGCCTTTCGAAGGTCGAGGTATCCTCTGGCATGTGGACTCACCTTTCTTTATTCACATGGCAATGTGGCATGGATTGGATCACTTCTTTTGCGTCAAATAGCAGGGAACGTCCCGCCTTGATAAACGGGATGCGGCGCAGGTAGACCCAGTTGTACAGGGTTCCTTTGGGAATGTTGAGCTGCTGCGAAAGCTGGGTGATGTCGATCAGTTTGGGTTCGTCCATTTGGAGGCCTCGCAGGTGCAACGGCGCGCGACCTTGCGCACCGGCTGGGCATCGTGAAATATGGCCGCGACGCAAATAACGACACAGAGCATCAGCCCGACGAAGAATGCGGTCAGTATGCGTCTCAAAGCCGAAAAGTCCGGAACCGCTTCCCGGCGAAGATAATCGTGCTCGCGGATGACCTTCATCGGATTACCCTCCCGAGGACGAGATGTCCGCCCGAGCAGCCCGGCTCCTCCCACCTTGCCTGTGCCCGCCAGCGGGGACCATGCGAGTGCAATGGGACTTTACTCCGCGATCGTCACGGGCTTATACCGGCGTGAACGTACCGGCGAGGGTTGCTATGTGACCACCTCACTGATCGCCGAGGGAGTCTGGTCCTCCGCGGTGTTGGTTCAGGCTGCTCTGTGCAATGCGAAGTTCTACCCGCTTCATGATCGCAAGAACCCGCCTAACGCGACCTTCAACGTTTACCAGACCTCGGACAACCGTTGGTTCCTGATTGTGATGCAACCGAAGGATTGGCCGGCTCTTCCGCCCGCGATTGGCCGCCCGGAACTCGTGTCCGATCCTCGATTTACCGATGAGCCGCACGAGGAAAGAATTCAGCGCAGCTTGCGGCGATCCTGGATACGATCTTCGCCGCGCAACCCCTGGCATACTGGCACGACGTTTTCGAACGCGCTCGCATCACTTATGGAATCGTTAAAACGCCGGCCGAGGTAACTACGGATCCTCAGGTACTCGCAAACGACATCATTGTGCCGATCGAAGGCGGCGGCGAACAACTGACGCGGACTGTAAGCAGCCCGATCAAAATTCACGGCGTGCCGAAGGCAGCGGCACGCCGCGGGCCGGAACTGGGTGAGCACAATGACGAGGTGCTGCGTGAGCTCGGATTCAGTGCCGATCAGATTGAAGGCTTTCGAGCCAGTGCGACGATTCCACAGGCAAGTCACGACCGAGAGGCCGTTGGAGGTAAGCGATGAATGAGACAACCGTAAAGAAATCAACATTTCAAAAACCCATAAAGACCACTGTTGCCCGTCTGTTCTTTCTCGATCTATCGAGCGGACGCGTGATGTCATGCACTCCCGATGGCTCGGACTTGAAGACGATCGTGAGTGAAGGCCGCAAACTTCCCGACGGCATCGTCGTCGATGCCGAGGCAGGCCACATCTACTGGACGAACATGGGCATCCCGAGCGCAAATGACGGATCGATCATTCGCGCGAACCTCGACGGGACAAATCTCGTGACCATTGTTCCTGAAGGCCGTACACATACTCCAAAACAGCTCCAGCTCCATAAGAAGAACGGTCAGCTTTATTGGTCGGATCGCGAAGGCATGCGAGTTATGCGCGGCGATCTCGATGGCACCAAGCTCGAAACTCTCGTCGATACTAGCAATGGCGATCCGCGGCCCGGGACGGACGCAACCAAATGGTGCGTTGGAATCGCTCTCGACACGGACCGCGGCCAGATCTACTGGACGCAAAAAGGTCCCGACAACGCCGGCCGGGGCCGCATTTTTCGAGCCGGGATCGAAATTCCGAAAGGCCAGGATCCCAAGAATCGGAAAGATATCGAACTTCTTTACGACAGTCTCCCTGAGCCCATCGACCTCGACCTCGATCTCACCAACCGAATGATGTACTGGACCGATCGCGGCGATCCGCCGCGTGGCAACACTGTGAATCGGGCGCCGTTGGACGCGCCGTCCGGAATACGCCAAGATCCCGAGATCATTGTCAATCACTTGATGGAGGGAATCGGTCTGGCGCTGGACTTGAAAAATACTCGCATGTACTTGACCGACCTCGGCGGTTCTGTGTATCGCTGCAATCTGGACGGGTCGGAAAGAAGGCGCTCCTGTTCGCGGAAGGAAACTTGAGCGGCATTGCGTACGCGGAAATCTCCGGGTAACGGTCCCATGGTAACAATCATGGAGGAGATCATTACTGAACTTTCCGGCAACGTTTTGCGTCTGCAACTCAATCGCCCGTCTAAGAAGAACGCGATGACAGTTGGGATGTATGCTGCCCTCGCAGAGGAACTCGACCGGGCCGACAAAAACGATGACGTCCGCGTTGTGCTGCTGCACGGCGCGGGCGATTCCTTCACCGCGGGCAATGATTTGGCGGATTTTGTGAGCCATCCTCCGGGGCCTGGCGATAGCCCGCAGGCTCGCTTTCTGGATGCCCTGATTCGCTTCGGCAAACCGCTGGTCGCAGCGGTGCATGGCATGGCCATCGGTGGCGGCACGACCATGCTTCTACATTTCGACTTCGTCTACGCCGCGGAAGGTACGAGATTTCAGGTCCCGTTTATCAACCTCGCACTCGTGCCCGAACTTGCGTCAAGCTACACGCTGCCGAGACAGATTGGATATCTGCAGGCGGCCGAGATGATTTTACTGGGTGAGCCAATCAGTGCGGCTCGCGCAAACGAGCTTGGCCTGGTGACGGCCATTGTTCCCGATCAGAACGTCTGGACTAAAGCCTCCGAGGTCGCGATGAACCTCGCGCGGAAACCGGCTGGAGCCCTCAGAGCCTGTAAGAAACTCATCAAGGCTCCAGACCGGGAGTCCATTGGTCAAGCCGTAAGCCGTGAACTCAGCGAATTCGCTGCCAGAGTCCAATCCGCCGAAGCAAAGGAGGCCTTCACGGCATTTCTCGAGAAGCGCAACCCGGACTTCAGCGGCAGGAAGGCTAAGGCCTCCTGAAGCGGTTACCTTAGCCAGGATCGGAGTCTTGGAGAACACTTGAATGCTTTATGTCCATTCCATGGGCCGGGCGGTCCGATATTATCCTGAACGACCCGCACTTTCTTTAGGCCAATCGACACTCACGTTCTCCCAGCTTCACGATCACGTGCGGAGGCTTGCCACGGGACTGAACAGGGCCGGTTTCAAGAAAGGGGATCGCCTCGCGTTCCTGCTTCCCAACGCGCCCGAGTATATCGAACTGGTTTATGCGTGCAGTTGGCTCGGCGTGATCGTAGTTCCGATTAATGTCCGGCTTTCCGTCCCCGAGATTGATCACGTGCTGGCGGACTGCAGTCCGCGCGGAATCGTTCGGCATTCGACGCTTCCGCAACCGAAAACGCCCCTTTCCTGGGATATCGTGCTCGACCGCGACGGATTATTTGGTGGCGATGGCAGCTGTCCAGACGCCTGCTACGATCCGGATGCGAACCTGGCGCTCATCTACACAAGCGGGACCACAGGCCGGCCTAAAGGCGTGATGCAGACGCATTCTAATATTCTTGCGGACGTAAACAATTTCAATTACTGGATGCGCTATCGCGAAGGCGGTGTGTACCTGCACGCCGCGCCGATCTTTCATATCGCCGACTTCCCCGCGATGTTTGCGGCGCCAATGTTTGGCGCTAGCCAGGTTACTCTCGAACGCTTCCAGCCGGAAGTGTTCTGCGAAGTCGTCGCGAAAGAGCGAGTGAATTATACCGTTCTCGTCCCGACCATGATCAATTTCCTGACTCAGTTCGCCGAATCTAACCCGCACGATCTGACCAGCCTTGAGTTGCTCGCGTACGGCGGATCTCCAATGTCCCCGCAACTGATCCGTAAGACTCGGGAACTTCTGCCGAACACGCAACTCGTACAGGTTTATGGGCTGAGTGAAACCGGTTTCCTCACGGGCCTACAGGATGGAGAACATACCGCCGACAGGTTAATGTCTTGTGGACGGCCCTGCCCAGGCGTCGACGTGCAAATTGTGGACGACGCAGGCAACCCGGTCAAGACTCCGAACCCCGGTGAGATTGTCGCACGCGGCGCGAACGTAATGCGGGGCTACTGGAACAACGAAGAGGAGACTGCCGCTTCCTTTCGCGACGGCTTTTTTCGAACGGGAGACATCGGCTACCAGGATTCGAACGGCTATTGTTACATACTGGACCGTTCAAAAGACATGATCGTCAGCGGTGGCGAAAACGTCTATTCGGGCGAGGTGGAGGCAGTAATCTTCGATCATCCTGCCGTCAGGGACGTAGCAGTTTTCGGTATTCCAGATCCACGGTGGGGAGAGCTAGTGACGGCCTGCGTGGTGTTGAAAGCTGGAACACAACTCGCCGCGGACGAGTTGATCGCGTACTGCCGGCAGTTCTTGGCGAACTATAAGGTTCCGCGTCGAATCGACTTTTCCGAAACGGACCTACCGAAAAGCGCTTCAGGCAAGGTGCTAAAGCGAGTTCTCCGGGAGCATTTCTGGGCCGGCGCGGAGCGCTCCGTATAGACTCAGACCCAGGGACACGCCAAGTGGGCATCGAGCCAGGAACAAGGGCAAAAAGTGAACCCAGGCGGCGCACCCAACCCATAAATGACCATAAACTCACCGTTAAGGGCTCCTGTTGCGCCTTAAACGGCCGTAAATTGGATGAAACTGACCCCTGCCGATGGCATCTAACTGTGCGTGTCAAGAAACGTTGCGGATGTCTTGTGGGAAATGCTGGAGAGCGCCGGCGTTAAACGCTGCTACGGCATCGTGGGAGACGCGTTAAATCCGGTCATCGACGCGCTTCGGCGCAATGGCAAAATCGAATTTATCCACGTTCGCCATGAAGAATATGGAGTTTTCGCAGCCGTCGCCGACGCGTATTTGAGCGGCAATCCAGTGGTGGTTTGCGGGACCGCCGGCCCTGGGGTAACGCATCTTTTCAATGGATTGATGGACGCGCGCAAGGAGGGAGCGCCGATCATTGCCATTGCCGGAGATGTCGAGACCGGAATCATCGATACCTCCGCGCTTGAGGAGCTGAACCCGTATAAGTTCTTCGATACCGCTTGTCTCTACGTCGGGCGGGTCGTCAACCCGGAGCAGATTCGGGCGGTGGCGACCACGGCGGTTCTTACTGCCGTTATCGATAAGGGGCCGACGGTAATCTCGCTGCCTGGCGACATTGCGTCGGCGAACGCTCCAGAGGGTTCTTTTCAAAAAATCACAATTCCCGCATCGCCGGTATTTCGTCCGGATGACTCCGATCTCGACAAGCTTGCGGAAATGATCGAGGAGGCGACGAAGGTTGCGATCTTCGGCGGCGACGGCTGTCGCGATGGGCGCGATGAGGTACTCGAACTCGCTCGGAAACTGAAAGCGCCTGTCGGCTACAGCTTTCGCGGTAAGCAGTGGCTGGAGCATGACAATTCGACGCCGTCGGAATGACAGGCCTTCTCGGCTACGGCGGAGCTTATAAGGCGATTCACGATGCGGATCTGCTGCTGCTGCTCGGCACCGATTTTCCATTCTCCGAATTTCTCCCTGGCGATGACGTCAAGAAAGTGCAGATCGACAGGAACGCGAAACACATCGGACGGCGAACTGCCGTCGATCTTGCGCTGGTGGGTGACATCAAGACGACTGTTAAAGCACTGCTCCCCAAGGTCAGCGACAAGACGGACACCCACTTTCTCGACAAGCATGTTGCCGAGACGCAGTCGTTCGATGAACTGCTTCAACATTATGTAGAAAAGGGACCGGGGATTAAGCCGATCCGGCCGGAGTTCCTGGCAGCGACGATCAGCGAACTTGCCTCCGACGACGCGATGTTTTTCGTAGATACAGGTACGGCTTGCATCTGGGCGGCGAGGCATATGAAGGGCGGGCCGAACCGGCGAATTTTCGGTTCGTTCTCATGGGCGTCCATGGCGAATGCGGCTCCTAACGCTTTCGGAGCACAACTCGCATTTCCTGGGCGCCAGACGATCGCACTGTGCGGCGATGGAGGATTCACGATGCTTGGGCTGGGCGATCTGCTCACGCAAGTGCAGCGGAAGACGCCGGTGGTGCAGGTCATCCTCAACAATGAGTCGCTCGACTTCGTCAACATAGAAATGCAGGAAGCCGGGGTTGTTCCGTTCGGCGTCGATTTTAAAAACCCGAACTTTGCTAAAGTCGCGGAGGCGATGGGCGCGAAGGGAATTCGGATCAAAGAGCCCGGTGACGTAAGAGAAGCGATCAGGGAGGCGCTGGCGCACCAAGGCGGTCCAGTGGTGGTGGATGCGGTGGTGGACCCACAGGCACTGTCGTTGCCGTCGCATGTTCCGTTCCATGTGGCAAAGAACTTCACTCTTAGCCTCGCCAAGCAGGTGTGGAACGGCAAGATGGATTCGGTGATCAAGGAGATCAAACGCAACGTGGGGTTGATCTGAGGGTGCGGGGTCGGCCAGCGAGGTGACCATTTGCGCCCTCTGGCCGAAACGTCGGCATGTACTGATTTTCTGTCACCAGATTGACCGGAGCGACCAGGATTCGGCACTGAGGAGTTTTGCGGGAGTTCCGCCTTCTGAGAAAAAGGATATCCGGATGGTGGGCGGGGTGAAGATCAGGTTAGTGATCGCGATTCGGCCTCCTGCCGTGAATACTTCGATTGAGTCTCGGTCGACCAGAATTCGAAAGTGAGCGGGCCTGCGGAGCTGAGAAAGGCGCAGCAGTGCGGGCGGGAAAGTCCTTGCTGAAAGCGGTTTGCCGGTGTGCGTGCGGTCGACAAACACTTCTTTGCGAACGCTATCATAGCCGATTTCGGTATATGCGTCATTGGCGCTGAAGAGTTTCCAGCCGGCTTTCTTCGCGCCTCGTGGGTCCATGGTTGCGGTTAAGGTGAAGCTTTCGGCTGATATGTTCTTGGACGCAATGCTATGTATCTCGCGCAGGGAGTTCAAGGCGGCGATCGGCTTCTGCACCAGTCGAATTCCTTCCGGGAAAGTTTGGAGACTGAGTTCACGAGGGATGGTCATCTGACCGCGCCAGGGATGAGTGGGAACCTTGTCGGCGTACTGCCAGTTGTTCATCCAGCCCAGCATCACCGGACTTCTCGAAGCCGGCAGGTTGTTGAAGGTGAGCGCGCAGTAGCAGTCCTTTCCGTAATCGCTCCAGAGAGTAAGGCGCCGGCGGATTGTCGTTGACGAAGCGGGTGCCATCGAAGCGTGCCGATGAAGTATTGCTCGCCCGGATCCGCCCTGAAGGCTACCGGGATTTAGGCCGACCTTAAGCACCCAGCGGGTCTTCGAGGGGTCGCCATCGACGGGAAGTTCGAAAAGATCCGGGCATTCCCATTGGCCGGACGTTGCGCCCGCGGGTCCGAATTCGCTCACGCGATCCCAGCGCTTGAGATCGGGTGAAGCATAGAAGACTACCTTGTGGTCGTTGGGGAGCGAGACGGCCATGATCCAGCGCTTGCGACTGATCGGACCAAAAGACATCGGGATCGCGAAAGTCCGACATGTTCAAATTGAGCACAGGGTTGTTCGAGTATTTCGTCCAGGTGCGTCCACGATCGTTGCTGAAGGCGAGATTTTGGGTCTGGAGGGCGGGCTTAGTTCGGTTATGTGGCCGGTATAAACGGCGACCATACAGGGCTTATCGTCGAGGCAGAAGCCGCTGGTATTCGCTGCGATCGATGACCACGCTGCCGGTGAAAATCATGACGCCAGTCTTCTTCCCGCAGCGCCACAGGGAGTTCCTGCCAGTGGAGCAGATCCTGGCTTACCGCGTGCCCCCAGCTCATGTGGCCCCAGATGTCGCCGAAGGGGTTGTATTGAAAGAAGAGATGATACTCGCCTTCGAAGTAGACGAGGCCGTTCGGATCGTTAGTCCAGTGTTCTTTAGGCGAGAAGTGGAACTGGGGGCGGTAAGGCTCTTTGTAAGCCTGGCCGAAGGCGGAAAGAGCAAGAAGCGAGAGTAGACAGAGGCGTGTGAAGGTCATGAGGTTGCCAGCTTCTCCTCCATGTCTTCCAGAGTTACGCCCTTGGTCTCGGGGTAAATGAACAATACCACGAAAAACTGCACCACCATCATGGCGGAAAAGAAAACGAACGGGATGGACTTCGACCGCGCGGCAAGGATGGGAAAAGCCCAGGAGATGGCGGCATTCATAACCCAGTGGGTGAAGCTGCCGAGACTTTGCCCTTTGGCGCGAACGCGGGTGGGGAACACTTCGCTGAGGTAGACCCAGATCACCGCGCCTTGTGAAAAGGCGAAGAATGCGATGAAGCCGACCAGCAGCCAGACCAGGAGATTTTCATGCGCTCCGGAAGCAAACACGGCGGCGACTCCGCCGAGACACGCGGCAGTGCCGACCGAGCCGACCAGGAGCAGCGTCTTGCGCCCCACGCGATCGATGATAGACATGGCGATGACGGTAAACAGCAGGTTAGTCGCGCCTATGGAGACGGCTTGCAGGTCGCCCGAGACTTTGGTAAATCCGGCCTTCGCGAAAATATCGTTCAGGTAATAAAGAATCGCGTTGATGCCGGAGAGTTGATTGAACATGCCGATCGAGATCGCGAGGAAAATGGGCAGTGCGATACTTGATCGGAAGAGAGGTTCGGCGCCGTGGCTTTGGTCGAGATGGACGGAGGCCACCATTTGCTTCAACTCGGCTTCGATATTTTCTTCGCCGATTTGGCGGAGAACTTGTCTTGCCTCATCGACGCGGCCTTGCGAGACAAGCCAGCGCGGGCTGCGCGGGATGGCGAAAAGCATAGCTAGGAACAGTAGGGCGGGCAGCGCGGAGACGCCCAGTTTCCAGCGCCACTCCATTTCGCCGAACCCCACCAGGCCGATCAGGTAATTGGAGAGGTACGCGAGGAGGATGCCGGCGACCACGTTGAATTGAAAGAAGGCCACCAGCCGGCCGCGCCATTTGGCGGGGGCGATCTCCGCGATATACATGGGTCCGAGGACGGAGGAGCCGCCAATGCCGAGGCCACCGATGAAGCGGAAGAAGACCAGCGCGTCCCAGTTCCAGGCGAAGGCACAGCCCGCGGCGGAGACGAAATAAAGAATCGCCATGCCGCGGAGACTATCGCGGCGTCCGAACTTTTCGCCGGGAATGCCGGCGAGCATGGCGCCGAGGATGGTGCCCCACAGGGCGCTCGCGACCGTCAGTCCCAGACCGCCGGCGGAGAGGCTGTATGCTTTCGTCAGCGCGCCCGTGATGCCGGCAATCACAGCCGTGTCGAATCCAAAGAGCAGACCGCCCAGAGCGGCTACGATGGTGCTCCTCACCAGCAGGTTAGAGAGTTTCATTAGTGTATACTGTACTAACGCCGGCGTCGATTAATCCTCGTCGTGTTGGGCGGCTAGTTTGGTTACGACGCCTAGATCTTCGAGCGTGGTTACGTCGCCGCTTACTGTGTTGGAGGTTACGATTTCGCGGAGGAGGCGGCGCATTATTTTTCCGCTTCTGGTTTTGGGCAGGGCGTCGGAGAAACGGATTTCTTCCGGCCTGGCGAAACTGCCGATTTCGTGGGCTACCCATTGGCGCAGTTCTTTGCCTAGCGCTTCGTGGTCCCAATCGCCTTTCTTCAGGGTCACGAAACAGCACACGGCTTGGCCGGTGATCTCATGCGGCTTGCCGACCACCGCGGCTTCGGCTACGGCGGGATGATGGACTAGCGCGGACTCGACTTCCATGGTGCTCAGGCGATGGCCGCTGACGTTCATTACGTCGTCGACGCGGCCTAGCACCCAGTAATAGCCGTCGGCATCGCGCCGCGCGGCGTCGCCGGTGAAATAAATGCCGGGGAGTTTGCCCCAGTATTGATCTTTGTAGCGATCGGGATCGTTCCAGATGGTGCGGATCATGCTGGGCCAGGGCTTGGTGATGATCGAGATAGCCCTCTTGGTCGGTGCCCACGGGGGTGCCTTTCAGATCGACGATATCGGCAATGATTCCGGGCATGGGAAGCGTGCCGGAGCCGGGTTTGAGAGGCACCGCGCCGGGCATGGGCGCGATCATGATGGATCCGGTTTCGGTTTGCCACCAGGTATCGACGATGGGGCAACGACCCTTTCCGATGACGCGGTGATACCATTCCCAGGCCGCGGGATTGATGGGTTCGCCGACGGAGCCGAGCAGGCGCAGGCTCGATAGATCGTGGCCGTCGGGCCAGTGTTCGCCTTGGCGGATCAGGGCGCGGATGGCGGTGGGACTGGTGTAGAAAATATTGACGCGATATTTTTCGATGATGCGCCACCAGCGGTCGAAGTTCGGATAATCGAGCGCGCCTTCGTACATCACCGTGGTCGCGCCGGCGGAAAGAGGACCGTAGACGATATAGCTGTGGCCGGTGACCCAACCGATATCGGCGGAGCACCAGTAGGTATCGTTATCGTGCAGATCGAAAACCCACTTCATGGTGGCGGTGGTCTGCGTGAGATAGCCTCCGGTGGTGTGCAGGATTCCTTTCGGTTTGCCGGTGGTGCCGGAGGTGTAGAGGACGTAGAGAGGATGCTCAGCTGTCGAGCGGGACGGCGGGGCAATCTTCGCTCGCGCCTTCGTCTAGGACATGCCACCAGTGGTCGCGGCCTTCTTTCATGGCTGTTTCGGAATCGGTTCGGCGATAGACGATTACGTCGCGGACGTCGGGACAATCGACGAGTGCTTCGTCGACGGCGGGCTTGAGTTTCACTTCTTTGCCGCGGCGGAATCCTCCGTCGGCGGTGATGACGATGGTCGCGCCGAGGTCCTGAATACGGGCTTTCAGAGCTTCGCCGGAGAATCCTCCGAAGACCACGCTGTGGGTGATGCCGAGTCTCGCGCAGGCCAGCATGGCGATGGGCAGCTCGGGCACCATCGGCATATAAATGACCGCGCGGTCGCCGGTTTTATAGCCACGCGATTTGAGAACGCTTGCGAAGCGGCAGACCAGGCGATGCAGTTCCTGATAGGTGATGAAGCGCTGATCGCCGGGCTCGCCTTCCCAGAGAATCGCGACTTTGTTCTTGCGGTGGGTGAGGCAATGGCGGTCGATGCAGTTGTAGGAGACGTTGGTTTTCGCGCCTACGAACCATTTGGCGAAAGGGGGCTGCCAGTCGAGGACCTTCGACCATTTTTCGAACCAGTGAATTTCTTTGGAGGCGATGTCGGCCCAGAATTCTTCGGGGTTTTGTTCGGCTCGACGGTAGAGGTCGAGGTAGCCTTCCATGCCTTGCACGTGGGCGTTGTGGACAAACTCGGTCGCCGGGCGGGAAAACTGCAGGGGTGGTCATCGATTTGGATTTTAACAGAGGTGGGTGGTCGGAGATATGTGCCAGATGTCTGCCTTCCTGACGGTCGGGAACCTGCCCTACTCGTTCAGGGGGCGGTGATTTGGAAGTGGTCCTTTACTTCCCATTTGGGATTGGGCGCGGACGGGTCGGCTACGCGGATCATTTCTGCCGTCAGGTGTTTGCCGCGGAGGACGAATTTTATGTAGTGGTAGTTTGGGATATTCGGTGCCTTTATAGAGATCGTTGGCGTCGCGGACAACGGGAACGGGGGCGGCGCCGCCTCCTCCGGAGACCAGATAGACTGTGCCGTCGCGGAAGAAGCGTTCGTAGTTATGGATGTGTCCGGAGTTGACGATGAAGCGGACGCGCTTGCCTTGCGGAGCGGTGGTCAAATAATCGGCAAGGGCGAGTTCATTGGGGCGGGGGTTGTGGCTGGCTCCTTCGCCCGATTCGATGTCGGCTACGGGCGGATGGTGCAGATTGAAGATCACGAATCGCACGGGCTTCTTGAGATTGATGAGCTGCTGCTCGACCCACTTGATCTGCGTCGCTGCGGAGGGTTAGCGTCGATGCGCTATCGAGATTCAGCACCACGATCCGGTCGCCGACTTCGGCCATGTACCAGCGCTTGCCGCGCAGCTTGTGGAAATTCGGTCCACCAGTTTTCGAGACATTTCTTCTCGTCGCCGCGGAGTTCATGATTGCCCAGGGCGGGGAAGACGGGGATGTTGGCGGCTCTCCAGGGAGCGGTCTCCAGGTGAAATTCGGCGTAGTCGGCGGCTCGCTCTCCGACGTAGGGAACGTCGCCGCTGATGACGATCGCGCTGGGTTTTTCCGAGGCGATTTTGTCGACCAGCCATTTCCGAACCTTGGGATTGGTGGCCTGCGTTTCCTTGGGATCCGTGAAGCGCATGTCTCCATACGCGATGACGACGGTTCGTTGGGCGAAGGCGAAAGAAGTAGCGAGCAGCAGCGCTACGGTGAGTTGAAACATTATTCTGATTGTAGCGATGACAGCGTGGCTGCCGGATCTTATTTATACGGGCGGGAAGTTTGAATCGGGCCTCGCGATGGTGGTGGATGATCAAGGCTCGATCACGCGCTTTTCGCGCGACGAGGGGGATTTGAAGAGTGCGCAGCGGTTGCAGGGGCGCGCGATTCTGCCGGGGCTGGTGAATGTCCATTCGCATACGTTTCAGCGCGTGATTCGGGGGCGGACGGAGCATCGGACTTCGGCTTAGCGCGATACATTTTGGACTTGGCGGCAGAGCATGTATCACGCGGCGAATGCGATGTCGCCGGAGGAAATTTATCGCGCGGCGCGGATGGCGTTTCTCGAAATGCTGCTGTCGGGGATCACGGCGGTGGGGGAATTTCATTATGTGCATCAGGATTTGGAGGTCGCGCGGGCGATTTTGCGGGCGGGGGAAGAGCTCGGGCTGCGGCGTTACGTTGTTGCGGACGGCTTATGTGCGGGCGGGGTGGAAGAAGGATCCGGATCCGGGGCAGGCGCGGTTTCTGACGCCGGATGTGGATCGGTTTATCGCCGATACGGATGACGATGATTGCGACGGGGCGCGGGTTGGTGTGGCTCCGCATAGTGTTCGGGCGGTGCCTCTCGATTATTTGCGACGAGGTCGCGGAGTATGCGCGGGCGAAGAAGCTGCCGCTGCATATGCATGTTTCGGAGCAGCCGGCGGAAGTGGAGGCGTGTCTCGGCGAGTATGGGCTGCGTCCGATCGAATTGCTGCATGAGAACGGGATTCTTGACGAGAGATTCACGGCAGTGCACGCGATTCATATCACGGATGAGGAGGCTCGATTCCTGGGCCGGTCGACGGTGTGTGCGTGTCCGACGTCGGAGAGGAATCTCGGGGATGGGGCGGTGCCGGCGGAAAAATTGTTCGAGGCGGGGGCGCGGATTTGTTTCGGGTCCGACAGCAATGTGCAGATCGATATTCTCGAAGATGCGCGGGAGCTGGAATATCATTTGCGGATGAATCGGCTGGAGAGGGCGGTGCTGGCGCCGGATACTTCGCGGGAGGGGCTCGCGCGAAGGTTGTTTGAGAGCGCTACGGAATCGGGGGCGCGGAGTTTGCTGACGGACGGGGGGAGACTCGAGGTCGGGCGGGCGGCGGATTTTTTCACTGTCGATTTGAACGATTGCTCGGTGGCGGGGGCGGACGCGGAGTCGCTGCTGGGGCATGTGGTGTTTTCGCTCGAGAGGACGGCGGTGCGCGATGTTTGTGTCGCGGGGGAGATGGTGGTGTCGCGACGGGAGGCATCCGCTTGGAAGAAGAGATTGTGCGCGAGTTCGGCGAGGTGCAGCGGAATTTATGGCGATAAAGGCAGAGAGAGATTTTGCTGGATCTGGTGGCGATTCCGTCGGTGTCGCCGATGTCGAATGCTGCCGGTGATCGAGTATGCGGAGAAGTATCTGGCGGGCTGGAAGATCGAACGGTATCCTTATCGCGACGCGGCGGGCGTGGAGAAAATCAATCTGGTGGCGGCGACGCGACCGGGGATCGCGGAGCTCGCGTTGGTGTGCCACACGGATACGGTTCCGTACGATGCGGGGTGGAGCGAGGCGGTGCGGCCGGTGATTCGCGGCGGCAAATTGTATGGCCGCGGCAGTTGCGACGTGAAGGGGTTTCTGGCTTGCGTGCTGGCGGCGGTCGCTGAAGTTAAGGTCGTCGAAGCCCCTGGCTGTTGTGCTGACCGCCGATGAAGAGGTGGGATGCGTGGGGGCGAAATTTCTGGCTCGGAAGAAGGCGCTGCGCGCGCGGCACATGGTGATCGGGGAGCCTACGGGGTTGCGTCCGGTGTGCGCCGGCAAAGGATATGCGCTGGCGGAAATTGTCGTGCGAGGGAAGGAAGCGCATAGCGCGTTTCCGGCGCGAGGGCGGTCGGCGATTTTCGATGCGGCTCGCGTGGTGACTGCGCTGGAGAAGGTCGCGAAGAAGCTGGAGGCGAAGAAGAATCGCGCGTTCGATCCTCCGTTCACTACGCTGAATGTCGGGCTGATTCAGGGAGGGACGGCGAAGAATATCGTTGCGGGGGAGTGCCGGATTACGGTCGAATGGAGGCCGGTTCCGGGCCAGGCGGGCGATTGGGCGGCGGAGTTAATTCGCGAGGCGCTGGCCGGATTGAGGGAATCGATGCGCGGCTTGATGTGAAGAGGCTCGACCCGGCGTTCGATCCTTCGGCTACGCGGAGGCTGGCGGGGATGGTGGAGTCGATGACGGGGCGCAGTGCGACTACGGTTTCGTTCGGGACGGAGGCGGCGCATTTGAGCGCGATGACGTCGGAGGCGATCGTGTTCGGGCCTGGGGACATGACGGTGGCGCACAAGTCGGGTGAGTTTGTGGCGGTGAAGGATTTGGAGAAGTGCGTGGGGTATTTGCGGGAGTTGATAGGACGGTTGTGCGGATAACCCCTGGCGTGAAGCCTGAGATTCCATGCCTAGGTCTTCTGGCATATGCCTCCTTAGTACTTAGTTTCGATCCTCAGGTGCTCGACTTTCACACCTAGCGATCTAAAGTCTAGGCCCTAGTCCACCGATCTCACCGGTGGATACCTCCATGATTGAACTGTGGCTCAAGTTCAAACTCGCCGGCGAAGTTGTTCGCGTGGGCAGCGCCTTCTGTTCAGCAGTGGCTGAAGGCGGGCGAATATAATCGCGAAGAGGGCGACCGGCAGCTTAAGGCTCGAAATTTTGTCGAGGCGGAGGAACGGCTTAAAGGATGGCGATTGACGAATTCGGCGCGAGCGGCGGTTCGCCTACGGCGCGCATCCGGCTCCAATTGCAGCTGGCGGAGGCGCAGCGAAAGCAGGGCGGAGAAAATCGATGAAGCGGAGGCTACCATTCGGGCCGCGCTGGAATCTGACGGCTCGCATTGCCAACCCTCCGGATACGTGCAGTGCGTCGACGCTCTGGCGGAGGTGTTATCACGATCGCGGCGATTATCTGGCCATGCAGAGCCTGCTCGAGGAAGGTGTGCGCATCGAGGCGGCGATGCCTCATCCGGATCCGATACGGATGGCGCGGCGGATTCAACGGCTCGGGATGGCTCGGTATTTGCAGGGCGATGACGGGATTCCCGCGCTCGAAAAGGCGATCGGATCTATTTGAAGAGAGCTACGGCGAGGATCATGTGGAGACCGGCGGTGCGTTGAGCGAGGCTGGGATTCTTTACCGCGCGCGCGGCTCCCATGAAGAAGCGCAGCGCTGTTTGCGCAGAGCATTGATGATTCATGAGCGGGAGCACGGCGCCGATTCTGCCGGAGGCGACGCGGGATCTGCACAATCTTGCCGGGTCGCATGAAGAGTCGGGCGATATCGAGGCGGCGGCGGCGCTTTATGAGCGGGCGCTTGAGTTGAAGGATCGGGTGGTCGGCAGCGATCAGGAGGAGCTTGCGGAGATGCAGTTCAGCGTGGCGCGGCTCTATATCGAATGGGGAAATTTTTCGCGCGGGCGGGAGTTACTCTCCATGTGTATCGGTACTTTCAAGCGGAAAAAAGGCCCCCGGTTGGCGGTCGCCTATGAGACTACGGCGCACATCGAGGAATGTTCCGGGCGTTATGCGGACGCGCTGGCTGAACTGGCGTGCGCGGCTAAGGTTTGGGAATCCTGCGGGCGGGAGAGGACGGCGGAGCTGGCGACTAATATGGAGTATCGGGCGACCTTGCTCGACCAGATGAAGAGAAAAGATTCGGCGAACTGGCTTCGTGAGAAGGCCGCGGCGGCTCGGGCCGGGTCAGCCTGAAGGCTATCTGATTTCCGGACTTACTACCGTGGCCGGTTCGGCGGTGTAGTTGTTGCGGATCACTAGCGTCTGATCAGAAAAGAAGGTTCTATTGCCCGAGCTCCCGAACGGCCTCCGGCACTGCCGTCACCGAATATCCGGTGGGCGATCCGACCACTGTGAAAATAAATCCGCTGGCCTTGCCGTCGGCCAGATTTTTGGGCAGGAGGTCGGCCGCCGCAGGGCCTGCCGCGCCGCTTGCCGGTGGACCCATCTCGGCCAGATTTTGTGCGTAGCGGCCAAATTGCGAATAATACTGCGTCTCGCCAGTGTGAATGGTAGTGATCATGCGGATGGCCGCCATTTCGTGCGCCGCCATGATCTGTTTGTTCATTTTGGGGACGGCGATCGCCGCGATGATCAAAATAATCGCGATCACGATCAGCAGTTCAATGAGCGAGAAACCTCGGCGAAGGCGGTTTTTCTGCATATCACTATATTAGACGCAGTTTAGCGCCAAAGTGTGCAGGGCGGCTATTCGATGGCCGCGCTATTCACCGTCGCGGTTTCCGCCGTCCAACTGGTTCTAATCACAAGCGTTTGATCGGAGTAAAAGCTTCGGCGCCCCGAATCGCCGAACTTGTGTGGGACGGCTATGACGGAGTAGCCTTCGGGTGCCGGCGCGACCTCGAAGAGTAACCGCTTTTCTTCCCGCTCGCCAGGTTCTGGGGAATCAGCCCTGCCGCTTCCGGATCGATGGCGCGGGCTCCGTGAGGACCAAGTGCATTTAGTGCGTCGGCGTAATGACCGAATTGGGCGTAATGCTGAGCCTGCGGTATGGATCGCTTTAATCTCTTATATGGCCGCGGTCTCATGAGCCATCATCAGCTGCTGATTCATTTCCGCGACCGCAACCGCCCCGAGGATGAGGATGATCGCGATCACGATGATCAATTCAAATGAGTGTGAATCCCCTCCGGCTGCGTCGCATACCTCTCAGACGCGGTGGCTAAGAACGGTCCCAAATTGCAGTCGTTTCAAGAGGGAAGCTGCATGGTGCTCGACCTCTCGAAACCGCTGGTGATGCCCCCGCCGGGAACTCCTTTCTGTGCACTCGCTATGCGAAAAAGGAAGGCATACACTGTCGATTGGAACGTTAAAGGCGGGACTCTTGACGATCTTGTGACGATCTTGCCCAAGCGCTAGGAGTCGACCTGGACAGAATCGTCGTCAACAAGACCGGGCTCACTGGGAAATTTGATTTTCCTCTGGAGTTTGCTCCCGACGAAACCACGGCAAGGCTTAAATGATCTCCGAGTCGGGCCAGGAGCCGAGTTGGCTTTTCCTCGGCCCACGGCGTCGGATCCGCCGGGCGGTCCGTCGATCTTTGCCGCGATCCAGGAGCAACTGGGGCTGAAGCTCGAATCGGCCAAGGGACCGCGCGAATTTGTGGTGATCGATAGGGTGGAGAAGCCTTCTGAGAACTAGAGAGGGCCGTTTCGAGTCTGCCCGCATGCTGACGCTTGGCGGCTCAGCGTGCACATCGCGCAATTTCTGGCGTCCGGGCGACCCCCTGGACACCACACTGTGGCGCAAAATAAATCGACTATTTGTGACGCAATTTACCTCCGTTCTACGCTTTTAATGTAGAGGGTGATAAATGAGATTCGCGGCTCCAATGGGACGTCGGCAAAAATGAAGGAACGTGAGAGCGGCCCCGGACGTCCATTTCAGCGTCGCGCGAATCGCTCCGATCATGAAACGCTTGAGGGAGCTGACGCACAATACACTATGCCTGATCACATCGGAGTTGATGACGTGAGACTGCAGTTCATCCGCCAACTCTACGACGAGAGTCTGGAGCGACATGGAGCGCACCACAAGGAAACGCGGCTCCTGTCTGACTATTTATCCAGCTTTGGCAGACCGAGCAATGTCCGCGCTCAGTGTGCCGCCGCAGCCGGTGGGGGAGAAATGGCGAGAGCGGAGCAATAGGTGCTACGCGCGGTGGTTCTCCGTGCTTTTTAAATGGGGCGCCTTGAGCCCGCTCTCAAAGGTATCCTACGGCCTGGGGCATGATGCGTCAATCGCCCTGAAGTACTAGCCCGAATGTTCCTGCCCCTGCAAGTGGGCGTGTTGGCGGCCGAAGTAATGTGCATTACTGGCGAGGCCCAAGCGGTCCGCCGCAGAGGTTGACACGTGATGAAGTCCGCCGATGGGTCCGTGCTGGTAGCTTGGGTAAATGAGCGTGGGCAGCTTCGATGTATGCCGGGGCGATGCATCGATATTTCAATCCGCCGGATTCATATCGAAGTCCCCGAGCAAATTCCTTTGCGAACACAAGTCCGGCTGAGCGCGGTGGGAAAGAACATCCCGGGTCCTAGTGTAGTGAAGTATCTCACCAAATGCGATACCAGATTCATCATGATGCTTGAATCGCCGGGATAGCAGCTACCACGCATGGTGAGGCGGCTTGGGGAGCCGCTCGGACCGGGAGTGCGGACGGATCCAAAGTTTGATATTCTAGCGGACCGAGGATTCTCCCCCATGAAGGTTATTGTCCGAAGCTCCTCTCTGCTGTTTCTCGTGGTCAATCTTTTGCTGGGATTGCCAGTCAGTCGGAAGCGCCTAAAGAAATTCTGGTCTCCGGTCAGGTTTCCTACCGGGCCCAGGAAACAGGTTGGTTAGGCGATTCCAGATGCCGAGGCATTCTCGGAGTTGGTCGAGGTAAAGGCAGGAAGTTCGCCACCGGCAGGCTCGCCACGGCACGATCGGTGTGCGGCAGGCCGGCGATCCCGGCGATCAGTCCGACTGGGCGCGGCGTAGCGGCAATATCAGGCGCCGATAGCACATCCAGCCTTGGACCACTGGATTTGGGCACCGTTGCTAATGCACGGGTTGATGCGCGGCGCTTCGCAAAGTCCATAACGGCGATGAAGAGCGAGAAGGCCAGGATGGCGAATACGAGAGCGGTTGGGGGAATGTGCAGATGACCAAGGATCATATGGGTCGATGATAGGCGGCTAGGGAAGGCGGCGGGAATGGGCGTAAGCTCACATTCGGGATAGTACCGGAGGCCGGAGAGTTTGAAATCGCCGTACTGGATCTCAGAAGCATTATATGGGAGTAAAGTTGATAAGATCGTCAGTGTGCGCTTTTGGGTCCTTCTTGCGGTTGTGTTAGTAGTCTGCGGGTGTTCAGAGAAACAGCTGCCGAACAAGGGTGCCGCAGGTTCAGGCGAGCCGGCCGCGCCTCCCCTTGTCTTGAAAGTGCTGCATCCAAGCGCGACGGCCACGGGAATCAAGTTCAACGTGCAGCCAAATGGGATATCGGCGATCGCCGTCGAGTGCGAGAACGCCACCAGGGATACAGTCATTCTCTTCGATAACAATCCCCTGACGACCGTATTTGGAAATAGTTCCTTGCTCACCGCCGAGGTCCCGGCGGAATATTACGCGCAGCCACGAGTAGTTGCTGTGTCGCTAAAGGCTTCGACTGGGCATTCCGGATCGTTGCCGTTCGTCGTGCAATAGTTCGCCTGCTATGCGGTGTCGTTCGAGTCCGCTTCTTGGAGGCGATCGACGGCGAAACTCAAGTTTCGCAATCCTGCCGTAAAGCCTTTCGAGGATTGATTCCAGCCGGTTCCGCCAGAAAATTCGACGCCAATGTTATAAGCGCTCTTGACCATCTGGCAATAGCGGACTGTACCGCGCCCGCTGACGCCGAGCTGGTGGTAATTGAACATGAGCCACGACCCTGCGGGAATTCGTTCCGCCACGCGGAATTTAGCCCCTCGATCCGACAAATCGATCACGCTTGCTCGCGAAATCCGCTCTTCCTGCGAGTTCGTTCCCCACAGGATGGTCATCGATCCCGAGATCGGATCGCGCCGACCTTTCCTCTTATCCTTTTTCCGGGTTGCGACTTCCAGAGATTTCGAGTCAACGACGGGCTGTGGCGCGAGGAGATCCATATTGCTACTAATTATACTGTGCTGAGAAGAAAATACCGATGAGGAGATTCATCAAGCGGGGGAATAAAAAACCCTTACGAGTTCTAGCAGCTCCAATACTGAGTAGGAGATCCGGCCTTAGGACCAATATCCTCAATAGAGGTATATTTTACCGGCGCAGGCGAAATTTACCGGATAATTAGATGTCGTTACGCTTGCCCAACCCGTTAAATTAGGGTAATTTCATCGAATTTCTAAGTGATTCTGAGTGGTCTTCCGCGTGCTTGATTTTTGGGCCATGAAGTCCAGTGCTGCCTGGAGAACGTCAGACGACCTCGTTTCGTCGCTGCCGGCCAAGCTTTTTGACCGACGCGGCGCGCTACGACTCGATTTGGCCTGCCCCGTTTCCCTTTCCAGACCCGGCGAGGCATCGCCGGTTGTGTCGAAAACGGAAAATCTAAGCACGAAGGGCTTCTATTGTATTTCCGACCGCCCGTTTTCTCCCAACGAGACTCTCGATTGTGAAGTGGTCATCCCGAGTGCAGCTTCCGGAAAGAATCTCCCGGAAATCAATCTAGTGCTTCGTGCGGTCGTGGAAGTCGTTCGCGTGGTGGCAAAGGGCATGGAGCCGGGCTTTGGGTTGGCGTGCCAGATTAAGAGCTATACCATCGCCCAGCTATAATCGGCTTCTCCTGGCCGCTGCCGCAAAATCCTAAGGTGCGCCCATCATGGCGCGCATCACCATCGGAGCCATCTGGTCCCGCGATACATTCGTGCTCTCGCAATAAGATCCCCCACCGCAACCCGTCCAGAATCCGAGCTGGACCATCTTTTGGACGAAGCTGAAGTACAGGTCATTGGCAGGAACGTCGGTTAGCGGCGTGGGCGGGTAAACGAGAACAGTTATGTTGTTTAGCAGCATCCAGGAGCGGATCATGAAGGCCGCCATTTCTCCCTGGGTGACGGATTGATCGGGACAATAAAGCGGAGGACTGGTCTGGCAACCGATGGTGATGCCGAGTTGGGCCAGTCTCTGAACGTCGTCGAAATAAATGCTGTCAGGGATTCCGGAGGCCGGAACGTCCTGGAAATAAGGCGTCGGTGGGAACGTTAAAGGCAATCCCGTGGCAACATCGTACGCACGCACCAGAAAAGCCGCCATTTCCGCACGCGTAACCGGCGAAGTTGGACAGTAGAGCGGCGGACTCGCCAGACATCCAAGCGTAATCCCGTAATTCGACATCAACGAGATGTAATCGAAGTATGGATCCGTCGGCGGTACATCGTTAAACGGAACAATGGAGGTCAATCCGCCTTCCATAACCTTAAACGATGCGTTTCCAACTGTGATCGTTCCGAGACGAGCCATCGTGAGATTGATTCCGATCGAGTACACGAAGGAGCCATTCCCATTTCCCGAAACGCCTCCGCTCTGCAACGTAACCCAAAGCGGAGAATCGGTGGCGGCTGTCCAGGCACACCCGGTGCCGGCTCCAACAACAACGGTGGTCGAACCGCCGCCGGCGGTGAAGCTGCGCGCGCCCGGAGTCAAGGTATAAGTGCAGGGGATCGACACAGTAAGAATTGTAGTTACGTTTGCTGCCCCATTGGTCGCTTTGACGGTGACTCCGGTTGTGGTCGCCGTCGCGATCGTGGTGGCGGTGAATGTCGCAGAGTTGCTGCTCGCGAAAACGGTCACCGATGCCGGCACCGTAACCAGCGTGGAATTACTCGAGAGGGTTGCGGTGAATGTGCCGGAGATCACAACGGAACTGAGCGTCAGGGTGCAGGTACTCGATTGGCCGCCTATAACCGTCGCAGGCGCGCAGGACACTCCGGTCATGGAAGGAGTCGGTTGAACGATGGTCACAACGGATCCCGAGTTTGTGCTGGTAATGGCCCCGCCCAAGGCATTACTTCCCATGGCGCTTGTTAGCTGCACACTCGAAGAAGTATCTAAGGTTGATGTCGCGATCGTCAGCGTCACCGTAGCGACCACGCCGCTGCCAATCGTCGTCTCGTTGATACCGTACAACACGCAGCTGGAGGTGCCGGCGACAGTGTTGTTACAGGTGATCGTCTTTCCAGCTGCCGTCCCCGCGCTCCCCACAGTCACGACAATGTTGGAAAAATCAGTGGTTGAGTAAGTCATAACCCACTGGAGGCTCGCCGGTAGAGCGCCATTGGGGGTCATCGAGAGATTCAATACCACCCCGGTGCCAGGGCTTCCGGAACCGCCCGACAGGCTCATCGTGATCTGACCGAATGCACAAGTTGAAACGACGAGGATTGCAGCCAACGCGACCGAGCCTTTGAGCAAGGAGGCTGCCAAACTACGAATGTAATCTAATTTGAACATCGTACCATTACTTTCCTCACAGTACTTTCAAAGATAAATATAGCCGCGATGCGTTACAGAACGAATTGGCTCAAAGCCGTAAAAAAAGTTGACCAATCATCTAAGGATGGGATTAATCTCACTTAGTCCATCTACGTTGATCTGCGTACTTTGGCCGCTTCCCTGAAGACTAAGCTAGTGTTTTCTATAACTTCCTGCGACATTTCGGACAGGGTCCCTTTTGCGCTCTGTGCCAGGGCGTCTTCCTTAGTGACCTCGACGTCCCTCATGGAATAGTGCTCTACTCCCGCAGTTGAGGGGGGCCGACTGGCTGGCATCCCACGGCTGTCCCGATTTGGAAACGAGGGTGTTTTGGCAGCCTTTTTTTTCCGCGATTTTGTCTCCTGAAACTGTGCTGTTGTGTCGATTTGGAAGTACCTTTTCTATTTGGACCGAGATTTTGGCGTGAGAATGCGTAAACCAAAATGCATGCCGTTGTATTGGGTAGCTTTTCGGAGCAGTTTGCGGTAGAGTATGTAAAACATATCTGTACAAAAATGTAAGTCCGCTGCTCGACTAGAATCGACTATGGAATGAGATCGACTGCACGGCAAAAGTCTGTAAGCTCTCCAGCCACGATTGCTAAGGAATATGCCCGGCCGTATTATTTGAAGTGGATCTATTCGCGCCTCTTCCGCGAGCGCTACCCTTCCCAGTTCACCGACTGCTGGCGTTATCCGGCACAACGCCTTGACGCGAATGTTCATGAGTGGATGGAGACTCAAGGTGCGCTTCCCGACATTCTCTTTCTGCCCGCTTCGGACTGGCATACCCGCTTTCAGAGGACCCAGCATCTGGCTTCCGAACTCGCGCAACTGGGGCATCGTTGTTTCTACCTGAATCCGCATCTGGGCCGCGAATTCCGCAATCCTTATCCGATGAGCGCGCGGCGAATCGTTTCCCGCCTGATGTCAAGAGTACTCGAGCTGCATGTCCATTTGGTTCGCGAGCCGGTATATCACCAACGTTGTCTGAGCAAGTCCGAAAGTGCGGCTGTGGTCTCGGCGATTGAGGGTCTGCTTCGCGAGGCGAAAAGCGAGAGCCCCATAGTCATCGTCAGCCTGCCGCTTTGGAATGAGGTTGCCGAGATTCTCAAACAGCGTCATGGCTGCCGCGTGATTTACGATTGCCACGACCTGTGGGAGGGCTTTCAGAGCATTGGCCCGGACCTGCTTGCCTCCGAATCTGATTTATTTGCGATCAGCGACTCGGTCCTGTTCTCTTCGCAATGGTTGCTCGAGACCAAGGCCCGCGAGCACAACGCGATCGCCGGGAAGTCGGCGATTCTGCGCAACGCGGTGCGGGCGGAGGATTTCGATTTCTTGCCCAGGCGCTCCCGAGCGGGCCGCAAAAGTGTCGGCTACGTCGGTTCGCTTGATTTCTGGTTCGATACAGAAAGCGTGCGGTTAGCGGCCTCCCGGCATCCCGAGTGGGAATTTCTGCTCTTCGGCAGAATCGAGTCGAACGAGATTAATCAGTTGAGAACGCTCGCCAACGTTCGCCTGATGGGAGAAGTTGCGTATTCGACTTTGCGATTTCATCTGGGATCTATCGACGTATGTATGATTCCGTTCAAAATATCCCCTTTGACCCTCGCCACGAATCCGTTGAAGCTGTACGAATACTTCGCCTGCGGCCATCCGGTGGTTAGCAGTCCGTTGCCCGAAGTGCAGGAATTCAATGATCTGGTCTATGTCGCAAGCACTCCGGAACAGTTCGTGTCTCAGATGGAAGCGGCGATGGAGGAGAACGACCTGTCGAGCGCGGTCGGGCGACGCGTGGTGGCGGAGCGCGAAAGCTGGACGGCAAGATGCGCCGCAATCGCGTCTCACTTCGTATCCCCGCCGGCGGAGAAAACCAGAGAGTGGGCTGCGATGGCACGACCTTTGGTTAGCACCCGGAGCTGAACGCTCGAGAGACGGTCGAGAGGATTGACGAAGCGAGTTTTCATCACAGGCTACTACGGATTCGGCAACACCGGGGACGAAGCAATCCTGGCAGCCATGGTCGCTCATCTGCGGGAACAGCGCGCCGATCTTCAGATCACCGCGACCTCCGCGACACCGGAGGCCACGTCTGCAGCCCTTGGCATCCAAACGATTCTCTGGTCCGACGCCTTGGCCATGATGGAAGGGGCGCGCGCGTCGGATTTAGTCGTCATCGGCGGCGGGGGGATTTTCCATGATTATTTAGGAGTCGACCCGGGCTCATTTCTCACCGACAATCATTGGGGAATCACCTTCTATACCGCGCCCGCGGCGATGGCGACCTTGTATAACAAGCCAGTGATGCTGTACGCCGTGGGAGTCGGCCCGATCTTTTCCGATCATGCCCGCTCATTCACCAAATTCGCCTGTGACGTTTCCGCGAGGATAACGGTGCGCGACGCGGGGTCTGGCACAGTGCTCGAATCGCTGGGAGTTCCGCAGGAGCGCATCGTCATCACGGCCGATGCCGCGTTTGGATTGCCGCTCGGGCAAGTGCTGGTCGATCTCGATGGCCTCATCGGCGAGAAAACTGATGGGCCGCGGATCGCCGTCGCGCTACGGCCCTGGAATATTGGAATTGACCCCAAGTTCTGGGAGCAGGAAGTCGCCCAGGGGCTCGATCTTTTTCTCGACGCTAATCCTGGAAGTGTGTTGTTCGTTCCCTTCCAACGGCTGATAGGTTCGGCGGAGGACGACACTCTGATCGCCCAGCGGGTCCAAGCTCTGATGAAACATAAGGATCGGGCATCGGTTCTGCTGCGCGATCTTTCCCCGCAGCAGATCGTGACGGTGCTGGCGCAGTGCGATCTCGTAATTGGCATGCGCCTGCATTCGCTAATTCTGGGAATGTTGGCGCGGGTGCCCGTTCTGGCGCTAAGTTACGATGCCAAAGTCCATCAGTTGATGGAGCGCACCGGGTTGCAGACCTTCACTCTGGAGATCCGCTCCTTCGATTCCCGCGCGCTGGCCGAAAAGATGGAACAAGCTCTCGCAGACAAGAGAACCGTTTCGGTTGAAGGCTTCATCGACGCGGCCCGGCAGAACGCTCGCATCGCCATTGAGATTCTCGATCGGGGAATGCAGCCGCCTGATTTCAATGCTGAAATGCTCTCGCTGCTTGGGCGCGGGATCCAAGCCCAGCTTCGGGAGAGTCAGGAGTTACGCGAAACCAATCGGCGATTCTTTCATGAGTTCGAGCATTACCAGAAGCTCAGTTCGTCCCATGGCGAAAGGGCGGATGCTTTGTCGGCGCAAATCGTGAAGCTCGAAGCAGAAAGAATCGAGCTACTCACACAACTGGAGATTGCGGCGGCAGCGCATCAGGCGGCCGTCGAAAAAGAAGCCGGCAGGCGAGAAGAGTTTAGTTTGTTGGTCGCACGCGTAGACGATCTTCTGTCTCGACTCGCTGTGTCGGAGGCACACAAGGAGTCGGGGTGGGAGAAGGCGCTGCGGGAGATCCAGCGATCGACCGAAGAACGGAATTCCAGGATTATCGAGGAAACCTCGTGGAGGACAGAGCGCCGCGAACTCATCGCTCGCGCGGATAGACTTACTTCTGACCTTGCCGCGTCTGAGGCGGCCGCGTCTCAGCGTGATCGGGATAACGACGCCCGCATTGCACGCTTCGAGATCGAGAGTGCCCGGCAGTTGCAGGACGAGCGTAACCAGCGCGCCGAGGAGTCCGACCGGCACCGAGCTTTGCAAACCCGTCTAGAAGAACGCCTTGGCGCTCTCGAATCGGAGCTGGAGAAACGGCGCCGCATTCACATTTCACTAGATGGCGAACTGCGAGACGCACGTTTAGGTCAGCGAGCTGTTGCGGATCGTCTGCTTGAAGCCGGAGATATGCGCGAGAAATCAGTGTTGGGGCTAGACCAGTTCCAACTCCAGTTCAATTCTTCGTTCGCAGTGTATCGATCCCAGCGAGCGTGGAAGGTAATGCTGGCGATTCGGAAAGCGTACACCCTCTTCACCCACCGCGGGTTTGCTGCCTTTGTTCGATGGGCGATCAAGCTGCCGTTCTCCGGCCCTGGATCGCTCGATGAGTTTGAACTTCGATTTCCCAATGTCTGGGACTACATGCCTGAGCGGCTGGCCATGATCGAGAAACCGCCGGTCCCGGTCGCAGGAACCGAACATGCGGAGCCTGCCCCGCATCCGAAATATGACATCGTCATCCTGGCGATTTTCGATTTTGAATTTCGCTTTCAGAGGCCGCAGCAGATTGCTTCGCAGTTTGCCCGTCTGGGACACCGTGTATTTTGGGTAAGTCCCGCGCGATTTCTACCGGAATCCGCAGCGGAGCCTTATGAAGCGGTCCCGTTGCGGGAAAATATTTGGGAAGTCCGGCTCCGCGGGGTGCGTCCAGATCTCTATGGCGGACACATGACGACGCGGGACGCGGAATCGTATAGCCTGTCCCTGGACCGGCTTTATAGGGATTTTCACCTCCAGGAAAGCTGCGCGTTCCTGCAGTTTCCCTACTGGCGGCGAGTAGGACTGAACCTCAAGCAGCGATTCGGAGCGCGGGTCGTTTACGATTGCATGGACGATTGGCAAAACTGGACCGCCGAGCCTCGTATCAGCAACCACAATCTTGCCGAGGAAAATAAATTGGCGAGCGAGTGCGACGTCTTGGTGGTGAGCGCGCAACAGTTTTATGAACGGCACGCTGCGGCGGGACGAAAGCCTCTGCTTGCTCGCAATGGCGCGGATTACGATTTTTTCGCCGTCCCCCGTCCGAACGATTTACTGGCGGATGTGAAAGGACCGATCATCGGCTACTACGGAGCCATTGCCGATTGGTTCGATCTCGACCTGTTGACCGAGGTCGCCGAGTCCCGTCCTCGATACACCTTCGTCATCATCGGCCAGGTGCATGAAGTCGATATTTCGCAATTGCGTGACTTGCCGAATGTGCAGCTCCTGGGCGAGAAAAATTATCGCGAAATCCCGCTCTATCTATCCCATTTCGATGTCTGCCTCATCCCGTTTAAGCTGAACAATCTGACCAAAGCAGTCGACCCTGTGAAGCTCTATGAGTACTTCAGTCAGGGCAAGCCGGTGGTTGCAACCAACATGGGTGAATTACCGCGCGACTCGGATCTTCTCTATATCGGCATGGATGTCGAAGATTTTGCCACGAAGGTCGATCTGGCGGTAGCCGAGGCCTGGTCCAAAGACGGCGCCATCAAACGGCGGCGCCGCATGGAATATGCCCAATCGAATACCTGGGCGATGCGATGCCGCGATATCGACCAGGCAGTCCGGGAAAGCTTTCCGCGCGTGTCGATCCTCATCGTTACCTACAACTGTGAGGAATTCATCGGACCTTGCCTCGATTCGATCTTCCGAAACACCTCGTGGCCCAACTACGAAATCATCGTGGTAGACAACTGCTCAACCGATCATGGTGCGGAGACTTGTCGAGCGTTACGCCAGGGCCAGCGAACGTATACACTTCACCCATCAACAGAAGAACATCGGATTCGCCGGTGGTAATAACATCGCCGCACAACAGGCGACCGGAGAGTACTTGATCTTGCTGAATCCGGACGTGCTGGTCCCTCCGGGTTGGATTGGGCGACTGGTTCATCACTGTGACACGGATCAAGGGACCGGAGCAGTGGCGGCCGTTACGAATTTTTCCGGCAACGAAACCAAGATCAGTTTTGGCTACGCCAATTCCTGCGAGATGGAGAAATTCGCGGCCGAATCTTTCGTTCGAAAAGGCGAACCAATCGATCGAAATTTCCGTCGCGCCGCTTTATTGTGTCCTGGTTCCACGGCGGGTTTGGGACCAGGTTGGAGGTCTCGATCCCGGCTACCAGATAGGCATGTTCGAAGACGACGATTTTTCACATCTTGTGAAGAAGGCAGGATATAGCGTGATCGCCGCCGAGGATTGTTTCGTTCATCATTTCGGCAATGGATCTTTTGCCAAGCTTCCGCCCAAAGACTCGCTCCGTATCTTCGATCAGAACAAGCAGTATTTTGAAGGCAAATGGAAAACCGCTTGGCAGCCGCATAAACTCCGCCCCGGAGTTCGACCCCCGGGTGAAGAGATCAGGTTCGCGCCCTCAGAATTCTTGAGTTCTGGCGAAAACGGCGAAACAAAAAAGCCGGAGCCGCTAGTGCTGCGCCGCCTGCACCCATCGGGGACAATCGTCGGCCAGTCTTTCAATCTTCAGCCGAACGGCTGGTCGGCTTTGGTCGTCGACTGCGCCAACGCAACGCCCACCACGGTCATCATGATGGATTCGACGATTCTGCCAAGCGCGTACGGCAGCGGAAATCTGCTAAGCGCTATGGTCCCAGCGCATCTTCTCGCCAAAGCTGGACGTCATGCCGTTCACCTTTCGAACGATTTCGGCGAATCCAACCGGATCGATTTTGAAGTGGAAGCTTAGTACCGCTCTTCAACGCCGGGAATTCGATATCTTTTCCAATGCCGACTTAGCGTCCGCTGTATAGGCGAAATCGCCCTCATTTCTCAAGGCGAGCTGAAGTGACCGCTCCGCCGCCGGTAGATGGCCCGCAGCAAGATAGGCCATGCCCAGGTGGTACTGGAACACAGGATTGTCCGGCGATTTCCGTACGCTTTCCTGAAGGTTCGTTAAAGCCGAGTCCCTGGACCCCACCTTATAATATGCCCATCCCAGAATATCGCTCGCGATCGCCGAATCCGGCATCTTCTCCTTCACCATTTGCGCCATCGCCAGCGCCACGTTCGCATCCCCTCCATGGTCCAGGTAAAGAAACGCCAATTGAGCCGCCGGTGCCGGTGCTGTAAGATCCAGGGCATGAGCTTGCTCGCAAGCCTTCTTAGCCGCCTGCCAATCCCCTTGCTTTTGGTAGAGGCGGGCCAGCGCCAGGTAGTTGGAAATGTTTCGAGGATTCGCTTGGATAGCGTTCCGCAGATCTGCCTCCGCCTTTTCGGTCAAGCCCCTTGCCGCATCGATGTTAGCCATCATTGCATAGCCATCGGTCATCTTCGGATCCAGCTCCAGCGCCTTTTTGAGACTACCTTCGGATCGGCCCAAGTCCTTGGAATCAAAGTAGGCAATCGCCAATAGGAAATGCAGACCGGCGTTGTTAGGATGTCCCTGGATCAGGGTCTCCAGCCGCTCGGCAGCCTCTCGGCTACGGCCCTCCGCGCCGTATAGCTTCACCAGCGTCGCTAAAGCAGGTAACAGGGTCGGGTCGCTCCGCAACGCTTCCAGAATTTGCGCTTCGCTCTCCTTGGCGTCTCCTTTCGCAAACGCAACCTCGGCCTGAGAAACATGAGGCGCCGGGAGATTCGGATGAGACAAAAGCGCTTTGGAAGCGACGCTCGTTGCGCGCTCATAATCGCCTGTCCGGGCACTCAACGCGGCCAGTGCGCGCGACGCGTCCGCAAGTCCCGGGTTTAATTCGAGCGCTTTTGACAAAGAACCCTTGGCCGAGACCGGAAGGCCCGCCTCGCGCTGAGCCAAGCCCAGAAAATAGTAATTCCGCGCGGATCTCGGATCGGCGTTTGCGACCTTCTCAAACTCCGCCACTGCTTCCGCGAATCGCCCTTCCTGGAGAAGAATCCGGCCGTTCGCAAACATGCCCTCCGCATCCGAGGGATTCCCCGCCAGGATCTCCTGGATCAACGGTTTCGCCTCGTTTGCCCGCTTCAGATCGATCAGAGTTTCGATCAGTCCGGTTTTGATCGCGCTGTCTTTCGGTTTCTTGGCAAGCAGGGAGCGAAATTCGGCGGCCGCCTTATCATTTTGCCCCGTCGAAGCATAGAACAGCCCCAGCGCGCGGTATGCTTGCGGATCGTCAGGAGCAATATCCTGCAGTTCCTTAAAGATCTTCTCGGCATCGTCTAACTTGCCGGTGTCGGCATAGATCCGACCGAGAAACACCCTGGGCGGCACCGCGCGCCGATCCAATCCGGCTCCCACTTGCATCTCCGCCGTCGCTTCCGCGGTACGCTTCTGGGAAAAATAAAACTCACCTAAATAAACGTGGGCCAGGACCGACTTCGGCGCCAGGGCGGTCGCTCCTTTATATGCAACCTCCGCTTCCGCAGCGTTCCCCGATGCCAATTCCAATGCACCCAGCGCAGCGTAATACTCGACGCGGGGTTCGATCTCGATAGCCGCCCTAGTTTCGCGGATAGCACTGGGTAAATCCTTGCTGTCAGCATAATTCTGTCCCAGAATCGCGTGTGCCCGGGAATTCTTTGGATCGGCTTTTAATACGTCCTTGATCAAGGCAACCGCGCGGTCGGGATTCCGGCTCAAGAGCAGTAAAGGGGCCAGTTCCAGCTTTACTTGAGAGTTGCTCGGATCAAGGACCAAGCTCTCTTGAAATTCGCGCACAGCGTCCGCCCGGGCGTTCAAATTCAGATAAGCTCGCGCCAGTTCAACATGGGCGCCTGCGAACTTCGGATCGATGTCGATTGCATTACGAAACTGAACCACTGCCTCCGCATTTCTGCCCCGGGCTGCGTAATCCTTTCCACTATTAAAATACTTGGCCTTCCGGACATTTGGATCTCCGGCACACCCGGCCAAAGAAACCCCCAGGACTAAGACAATCAATCGCAGCGAGTTCCAGGAGGACGGCATTTGTCTAAGTATAACCAAGCCAAGCTAATCTGGGGATGGATCGAAAGGCATAACTATATATAGTACTCTTGGTACCTTTAGAGACGTTAAAGTCCTGTGGTACCAATTGTTTACGACGAGTAGAAACGGTATTGCAAACGATTTGGAAGTCTGCTAAGGTTTTACATGTAGGAAGCAGCGGGTAGTTTCGGTTAGATGCTATTGCAGATGGCATCGGCCACGTTGCTGGAAAGGGTTCGACCGAATGGCCGAATTCGCTCGGAGGAGCGCAAAGAATGAGACGTAGAATTTCACAGTTCGCTGTTGTTTTATCCTGTTTAGGTGGACACGCCATAGCAGGTACCACGCTTACTCTAACGGGTGCCGGGAACTATACAGTTCTTGACGGCATCTATGTAAGCCCGTACACGGCCACGGTAAACGGCGTCGTCAATACGCCGGTCATATGCGACGATTTCATCGATGAGGTTTATCTGGGTGAGAGTTGGAACACCTCCGTAGGGACGGTGGGAAGCACGGCAACCGGTTTGTTCGGAACGGAGAACAGCCAGGGGTATGGAGAAGTAGCTTGGCTTTCTGAGCAGCTTCTTGCCAATGAGTCGAATTCGCTCATGCAGGGTCAAATCTCCTACGCGATCTGGTCGGTGTTCGAGGGTGGTGCCGTTACGGGTTGGCTAAGCGCCTACGGCGATACAACTACCCAGGCTGGCGTTAACTATTGGCTGGCCCAGGCGGCTGCCAATGTTCCAGGCCCCGGATCGGGATCCACCTTTTCAAATGTAACGGTCTATACACCCAGCCCTTCGGGCCCCGTCGGCACTCCCGGTCAAGCTCAGGAGTTCCTGGTCGTTAACAAAGTGAGCACTCCCGAGGCTTCCACGGTAGCGAACCTCGCTGTAGACTTCCTTGCGTTCGGCGCGTTGCTTGTTCGTCTTCCGTCGCAGCAAATTCGCCACTCGCTAACTGAGCATCTATTTCGTTTTTCAATCCTTCAGCCCTCTGGTCATCCAGAGGGCTGAACCTTTTTATGTCGGCGCCTTACCGAACCGCCATGCGTAAGCATGCGGATAATCGAAAAAAATATCGCCCCGCCGGATTACCATCACCCCCCATTAGGGATATTTCATTGTCACTATGGATTGATTTAAATTTCGCCGTGTGCTACCATCAACCCCAATTAGCGAGCCCGGTTGTCTTGTTCTGGGATTTTGCAAGCCAGCGCCTCGCAGTAAGCCCCCTGTCTGGATTCCTCCCGTCTGTACTTTGCTTCGAATCTTGCTTTAGCCAAATCTTCAAAGGGGTGAATAATGAGGGGATTTTCTCGCGAGATGATCTTAGGGGCCGCCTTCGTGTCAGTCATGACCACTGGCGCTCTCGCACAATCTTACTTGGGCGGCGTTCGCGGCCTGGTGCAGGATCCGGGCAAGGCGACTATCGCCACAGCCAAAGTCACTCTGACCAATCAAGGGACCAACGTGGCGCGCTCGGAACTGAGCAACGCCTCGGGCGAGTTCTCGTTCTCGCAGGTCGATCCCGGCACTTACATGCTCACAGCGGAATCGCCCGGCTTCAAGAAAGTCGAGCAAAAAGGCATCGTCGTCGGCACCCAGGAATTCCTTACCATCGATCTTAAAATGGAGGTTGGCGCCGTCACGGAAAGCGTGCAGGTCACCGAAGAAATTGCGCCACTTGAAAGTTCCAACGCCTCGCAAGGCCAGGTGCTGGACAATCAGAAACTGAGCGATCTTCCCAACCTCGGCCGCAATCCGTTCATGCTATCCAAGATTGTTCCGAACGTAATTCCCGTGGGCAACCCCGCCTACAACCGCATGGAGGATCAGAGCGGTTCCTCTTCGATCTCCATTTCCGGCGGCCCCGTCCGCGGCAATAACTACCTCATCGACGGCGTGCCGATCACCGATTCGACGAATCGAGCCATCATTATTCCGTCGCTCGAAGCAGTGCAGGAAGTCAAAATTCAGGCCAACACCTACGACGCGGAAATGGCTCGCACCGGTGGCGGCATGTTCAATACGCTGATGCGGTCCGGCACCAATACCTATCACGGCAGCGCGTACGGCCATCTGCGGCGCACTCCGATGGATGCGAACAGCTTCTTCAACAACGCCGCCGGCAGCAACGCCGCGGGTGTGCCGAACTCGCCGATCACTAATCAGCCCAACACCACGTGGGGCGCGAGCTTTGGCGGCAAGGTTTTCATTCCCAAGCTTTACGACGGCAGAAACAAGACGTTCTTTTATCTGGGAGTGGAACACTACGACGACACGCAGTCGTCTTCCTCCGTCTTCGCCACGCCGACCGCGCTCGAGAAAACGGGCGATTTTTCTAAAAGCAGCGTGACGATTTACGACCCTCTCAATACCATCAACGGCGTGCGGCAGCCCTTCGTGGGCAACGTGATTCCCACATCGCGCCTGAACCCCGTGGGCTTAGCCCTGGCGAGCAATTTTCAACCGGGCACCAGCACTCCTTCCTCCTACGGAGGCTTGGATCTCAATGCGCCAGGACAACTGCCGTGCAGAGCGATGCAGTACACGGCGAAAGTCGACGAGGACTTTTTCACCTGGTGGCGCGCCAGCCTGAGCTACCTGCGGTACTTCTCACTCGAGCCCGGTAACACCGAGTTTCCCACCGTTTCGAGCCCCGACCAGTGGCGCCTGCTGCGCCGCGTGGACACTACCCAGTTGAATAACGTTTTCGTCTTGAACCCGACGACGGTGCTCACGGTGCGCTACGGCTTCAATCGTTTTCCGAATTACAGCTATGACGTCAGCCAGGGTTACAACCTATCTTCCCTGGGCTTCCCGGCGGGTTATGTGAACGCGATCCCCAAAGCGCTCGCGCAATTCCCGGACGTTACGACCAGCAATTTTTACCAGCTGGGCGTTACCGATAACAATTCGTTTTTCGTGCTCGCTTCCGATAACTTCTCGACCAGCATCTCAAAGTATATGGGACGCCACAGCCTCAAAGCGGGCTTCGACTATCGCCGCATCAAGGCAGCCGGAAACGATGCCAACGACGCTGCGGGGCAGTACGCATTCAACGGGATTTTCACCAAGTCCGCACCCACCAGCTCCGGCACGGGCGGCGCGGATCTGGCCGACATGCTGCTCGGTTATCCGTCGAGCGGCAACATCTACACCTCCAGCAAGCTCACCGATATCGCCAACTACTATGGCCTCTACATCCAGGACGACTTCCGCGTCACCAGCAAGCTGACCATCAACGTCGGCATGCGCTGGGAGCACGAACCTGGAGTGTATGAGCAGAACAACGGCATGATCGTGAACTTCAACGGCGCCGTAGCGAATCCGCTGGCCGCCAACGTCACCGGCATTTCTCCCAAGGGCGAGGTGGTCTATGCCGGTAACGGCGCGCCCGACCACCGTTGGAAATCCGTACGGCAGCAAGTGGGGTCCGCGCGTCGGCGTAGCCTACCAGTTCACCAAGAAGACCGTCGTTCGGGCAGGCTATGGCGTTTTCTTTGCTCCGCAGTTCGCCCTCGGATCTCCGATCGCGACGGTCGGTTACAATCAGACCACACCCTACATCGCATCGACCGATAACAATGCAACTTCGGCGGGCACTCTCTCCAATCCCTTCCCGAACGGCATTTTGCAGCCCGTCGGCAAGTCGCTCGGCGCGCTGACCGGAATCGGCCAATCCTTCTCACTGGTCGACCCCAACGCGAAATCGCCCTACGTCGAGCAGTTCTCCCTCGACGTTCAGCGCGAGCTCAAGTACGGTATCGTGACGGAGGTCGGATACGTCGGATCGCGATCGAAGCACATGACACTCGGCGCGGCGTCGATCAACGAAAACGCCCTCAATCCGAGCCTGTTCTCCATGGGTTCGGCGCTCACCCAGTCCGTCGCCAATCCTTTTTACGGCCACGGCGGAGCCGGCGTCATCGGCACTGCGACCGTTCAGGAATCGCAGCTCCTGCTGCCGTACCCGGCGTATGGCTCGATCAGCAAATTGTTTACGGATAATAACAAGGCCAAGTATGATTCGCTGGTGTTGAAGGCGCAGAAGAGCTTCGCGCACGGAATCACTTTCTTCTCCGGATTCACCTGGTCGCGCAATTGGGACGAATCGAGCGGCGGCGTCGGCAATACCCTGAACAGCGGAGCGAAAGCGCCGCAGAATCCCTACAACATGGCGTCCGAATACGCCTTCTCGAATATCGATTCGCCGTTCCGCTGGTCCACCTCCATTTCCTACGAGCTGCCGGTCGGTAAAGGTAAAGCGCTGCTCGGCAATGGCGGAATCATGAGCAATATCGTCGGTGGGTGGGTCATCAATACCGTCTCCATCTTCCAGACCGGATTCCCGCTCCAGATCAGCCAGAGCACGAACTTCAACTCCGGCTTCGGCTACGGCAGCCAGCGCCCGAACGCCACCGGAGTATCGCCGGTAACCAGCGGCAGTCTCGAAGCCCGCCTCAACGATTACATTAATCCGGCAGCCTTCTCAACCGCCCCGCAGTTCACTTTCGGCGACCTCGGCCGGACCATCGATATGCGAGGACCGGGACAGGTAAATTGGGACGCGTCAATATTTAAGAATTTCTCTATTAAAGAAAAGCTGAAAGCCCAATTCCGCACCGAGGCGTTGAACGCGACGAATACGCCTCTGTTCTACGGCCCCAGCACTTCGTTCGGCAGCAGCACCTTCGGAAAAATCACCACTCAGGCGAACTTCTCCAGGCAGCTGCAATTAGCGCTCAGATTCTCCTTTTAAGGTCATTTAAGGGTTCCTATCGCGACAATTAACGTCATATATGGCAGATTAAGGAGCGTATAATTGTCGCCATGAGGACTTGCGCACTGTTTTTCGCCGCGCTGGCCGCCAGCGCTCAAGGGGTGAATTTCTACAGTCTGGAACAAGAGGCCGACCTCGGTGCCAAGATGGCCGAGTCCATGCTGAAACGAAAAACTCCTACCGCACATTCGCCGGTTCGCGAGTATGTGCAGAGGCTGGCGCAAAAGATCGCGTCGGAAATGCTGGCCGTGCCGCTCGACGCGTCAGGAAAATATTTCTTCCCCACGTACAGCGTCGCTGTAATCGTTGAGGACACACCGGACACCCACGGGACCCACGAGCCGGTTGTCCTTCCGGGAGGATATGTTTTCGTTCCGGAGAGCCTGATTCTCGCTGCGCGGGATGAGGCGGAATTCGCCGGGATGCTGGCTCACGCGATGGCCCACACCGCCATGCGGCACGGGACGAGGATGCTGACGCGGGGCCAGATCGCGGAGGTGGGGACAACGCAATTAAATCGCGGTCTCGCGGCGCCCGAAACCATGCACTCGGCCGCCACGCTGGTGTTCGCTCGCGAATTTGAAACGCAGGCCGACGGGATCGGCATACGCGTGGCAGCAGCGGCGGGGTTCAGCCCATCTTCTCTTGCGCGTTATGTTGAGCGGACGCAGGTGGACGGAGGTTCCAGGGCCTTCTCCTCCATGCCGTTTCGCAAGACACGCGTCGAAAAGATTGAAAGCGCGATCGCAAATCTGCCAGTGGGATCTTATTCCTCGAGCGACGAATTTTTCTCTATTCAACAGCAGCTTCGTTAATCCGAAATAGCCCACTCGCCGGGCGTAACGGCGCGCGTGCGCGGCAAAACTCCGCGGCGGGCGAGGAGGCCCATGCCTGCCAAAATGCCTGCAAAAACAATGAGTTTCACCACGTCGGCCAAATGCGATCGTGGCAGTGTTTTCCACAGGATACCGAGCACAGGCTCGGCGGCGCAGACGGCCCACACGGTGCCGTAAAAATACCGCCGTTCCGTTCCTTCGCCCTTCGTCGACGATCCGACCCGCGGCAGCTTACCCAGCGCGCCCAAAATCCAGATGGCGATGGCGAGTGGGAAATAGGCGGACGCGTAAATCTGGCGCAACCGCCAAGTGCCAGTAAAGACTGCATAGCTGAGTCCCGCCAAATTCAGAATCGCAAAACTGAGCAGATCGCCCCAGGCCACGGTATAACAAACGCGTCGATATAGAGGATTCGGCTTATCCTCGGTGAAGCGGAGAATATAAGGCCTCGGCTCGACGCCAGGCAGACGCCCGCGCAATCCGGCGAGGCCGGTCGCCAACAAAACCGCGCCGAGCCACAGGATTGTAAGGCGGTCAAATCCACGCTCGAACAGATCGAAGATGAGGGGGCCGGGGGCCAGGAAGAATACGAAGATCCAAATGGGCCAGTGGGAAAGGCGATAATGTATTTTATTACGCTCGCGAAAATGCTGGGCTATTACCACCAGCTTGTTATAACATTTCTCTTGTAACTGTCGAGAAGATTGCAGGGCCATCTTGTCTCCGCAACTACAGCGTCGTCTTCTGGCTAGCCTCGCGGCTGGAATGGCCGGGTTTGCCTTGAACTGCTTCCCGATGCTGCTGCCGGGCGGCGCTCCGATGACATTTGGAGAGGTGTTTTCGCTACTGATTGCGTTGACACTGGGTCCGGTTTTTGGAATCCTCACCGCCGTCGTGGCGGAGCTGCCCATATGGGTTCACGCAATGGGTAGCGGAGTGATCTTCACGCACGCGTTTGAAGCGTGCGTCATCGGAATTCTGGTCCGGCGCCGTGTTCTACCGCTTTATGCATCGACAATATTCTGGCTGCTGATCGGCACCCCTCTGGTTCTCATTTACGGTCACTCGCGGGCTGGGATTCCGACCGATGCGTTGTGGGCAGTCGCGGGCAAGGACGTTCTCAATGGGCTACTCAACGTCACGCTCGCCGACCTGATCAGCGGATTGTCCCCTGTGAGGGGATGGCTTGGAGCGTTCCCCGCGGCGGCGCTTCCATTGCGCAAGTATCTGGCCCGCGGATTTATTCTTGGTACCGTCGTGGCTTTTCTGGCGTTGAGCATCGCGCTCAACTTTTTGCAAGGTGGACGGCTGGAAAATGAGGCAGGCGGACATGTGCAGGAAGCGGTCGCGCGCGTGGCCACGGAACTCGATAACTATATCGACCGCAATCAGGCCGGCCTGATCGCGCTCGGCAGCGTCCTCGATGCGGAAACGATGGACCCGCGGCAAAACCAATTGCGCATTGAGAAGTTTCACACTCTATATCCAGCTTTTCGAACCATGGCAATCGTCGACATGCGGGGAATACTGACGGCGGTGGATCCCCTGCGCGGAGCGACAGGGCGCTCGATATTAGGACTAAGTCTCGCCGATCGCGATTATGTCCGCCAGACGATTGCGACCGGACGGCCGTTTGTTTCCGATGTTTTTGTGGGACGCGAGATGGGCGCCGATCCGATGGTGATGCTGACGGTGCCGGTGTACAACCAGAAGGATGAGATGGTGGGAATCGCCGGCGGATCCCTGCGTTGCTCCGGTTTCCATCAACTCCTCGAAAGTATCTCTTACATGAAGAACCGGGAGCTGCTGATTCTCGATCAGCAGAGCCGCGTCGTTTTCGCATCCCCAGGCGCGCCGTTCAAGCCCCTAGAGAAACTGAGCGAATCTCCGATTGTGACCGCCGCGCGCCAATCGTCCCACAAAGTGTTTCGCACGGAGCGAAAAGTGGCAGACGGACATATCGAAAAATGGCTGACCAGCCTCACCCGCACGAAAGCGGGATGGACGATTGTACTTTCGCAGCCGCTGGGCGTGATCGTCGCGGAATCGACGAGCTATTATCTGGTCACGGCTGTCTGGGTCTTGATCGGCCTGCTGATTTCCACGTTTGGAGCGCGTCAGCTTAGCAAATCGCTGACGCAGCCGGTGGAAGGATTGGCGCAGCGCATCGGCAGCGGGGTGATGGAGGGGGGCGCGCTGACGCCGACGGAACTTCCGGGGAACGCTCCGCTCGAGATCGTTCAACTGGTGCACGATTTCGATGAGATGGCGGTGCGCCTCGCCGACTCCTACCGGCAGCTGCAATCCGCGCTTTCCGATCGCGAGTCGCTGAACGACGAGTTAGCACAAGTTCTCGACGATTTGGAGGCTCGCGTTCGCACCCGGACCGCCGAACTGGCGGACGCCAAGGAGCGCGCGGAGGGAGCGAACCGCTTAAAGAGCGAGTTCCTGGCCAACATGAGCCACGAGATCCGCACGCCGATGAACGGATTTATAGGGATGCTGGACGTGCTGCTGGAGACGCGGCTTTCTGAGGATCAGAGGGATTACGTCGAAACGGCACGTGCCTCGGCCGACACTCTGCTGGAGATTCTCCGGGACATTCTGGACTTCTCGAAGATTGAGGCGGGCCGTATGGAACTGGATCCAGTGCCGATCTCGGTGGCCGCGCTGGTGGAGCAAACTGTGCGTCCGATCGAGGTCGTGGCGGCGCGTATGGGTGTGGAATTGCGGCGCACGACGCTCGATAGTGTGCCGCGAGTTTTGATCGGTGATCCGGTGCGCCTTCGCCAGGTGTTGCTGAACCTGGTGAGTAACGCGATCAAGTTCACCAAGATCGGATCTATCGAAATTTGCGTGGCGTTGGAAAACGCGGCGGAGAAAACAGAGGAAAAAACAGATAACGTTCGCGAAGCGCTGCTGCGTTTCACGGTCAAGGATTCCGGGATCGGGATCACAGCGGCGCAGCAACAGGTGATCTTCGAGCCGTTCCGACAGGCTGACGGATCGACCACGCGGAATTACGGAGGGATCGGCCTGGGCCTCTCCATCTCGAAGCGGTTAGTAGAACTGATGGGCGGCCAGATCGGGGTAATCAGCCGTCCGGGCGAGGGCAGCACGTTCTGGTTCACGGCTCGGCTGGGTTTGGCGCCGGCGGCGGAAGCGCAAAAGCCCGTGCCGACTAACTTCGCGCCTGCTATGAAATCTTCCTCCTTATCGCGGCCGCTGAGCATCCTGGTCGCAGAAGACAATCCAGTGAATCAGCGGGTGGTGAAAAAACTCCTTGAGAAGCGCGGACATTTGGTCGCGCTGGCGGAGACCGGAGTGGCCGCTCTCGAAAAAGCCGAGAAAGTGCAATTCGATGTAATCCTGATGGACGTGCAGATGCCCGAAATGGATGGGATGACCGCTATCCGGTTCCTGCGGGAACAGGATACGCGACGCGGCGAACACACTCCGATCGTGATGTTGACCGCGCATGCGATGCAGGGCGATCGGGAGCGGTTCCTGGCCGCGGGCGCGGATGGGTATGTGAGTAAGCCGATTCAATTGGAACAGCTGGAGGCGGAGATGGAGGCGGTGCTGACGCGGGGTGTCTGCGTTCCGCCAAGTCATGTGGTTTAGCTCCGCTGAAGAACAAGCCAAAATTCGCCACGCATTCGCCGTCGGAACTCTGCGTGCGAAGACCGCCGGCTGAAGCCGATGCTGCAACCTGAAGAGGCTGCGGAAAAAGTTCCAAGAGCTGTTTTTTTGCCAGCGCACGGCGCCGCCCCACAGTGAAAAATTATTAGCTTGGGAACCTCTGTGGCGCGGGGCCATGCCCTGCGAAAGACTTTTTCCGCAGCCTGTGAAGCTTGGGCCATCATCGTTCTTCATTACCTTGGGTGGACCGCAGGCGCTCCCTGCGGTGGCCGCTCAGTATAAAATTGAGTGTTGGCTACATTTCTTGAAGACGCTGGGCGCTGGTTCCTCCGGTCGGGAATCAGGGCGCCAAGCGGCGGCGTCGCGCGATATTACAGGTCCGACCTCGAACAAAACGTTCCCGTTTCAAACGAAATCACCGGTTACGCGGTCAGTACTTTTTCGTACCTGCACGCAATCACGGGCGACCCGACGTATCGCGATGCGGCGATAGCCTCGGCGCGGTTTCTGGCGAATGATGCCTGGGACGCGGAGGCGCATACGTTTCCTTTCGAAATTGCATCGAACCTCGCGTACTTTTTCGATGTGGGAATCATCGTGCGCGGGCTGCGGTCGACTGGCGCGGAGGAGTTTTGCGAGCGGGCGCGCGACGGTGCCCTATCGCTGGCGTTCGATTTCATCGGAGACGGTGTGTTCCATCCGGTTGTCCAGCTCCCCGATAAGCAGCCGCTCAATTATGAACGTCAATGGTCGCGCAGTCCGGGATGTTATCAATTGAAGTCGGCGGCAGCATGGCTGGGAATCGGCGATGAGCATGGCGCACGGATGTTTAATGCGGCGCTCGAATCAGCGCTTCGAACGCACGAATCGTTTCTGCCGGGCGACCCTGATCGAAGCCGCGTGATGGACCGGCTGCATCCTTATTTGTATTTTCTAGAGGCGCTGCTCTTTATTGCGGCCGATCGCGAGGATTGCGCTGCTGTGCTCGGTGCCGGGATCGATCGCGTGGCGGGGTTGTTGCGCGAGATCTCGCCGGAATTCGAGCGCTCCGATGTGTGCGCGCAGTTGCTCCGGGTGCGATTGGCAGCGCATTACCTGGGCGCCGTCTTGTTGAACGAGACCGCTGCTGCCGAGGAAGCCGAGCGAGTGGCGGGATATCAGGCGCGGTCGGAAGATGGGAGGGTCGATGGAGGATTTTGGTTTGGGCGGAAGGGCGGGGAGCTTCTGCCGTACGTGAATCCGGTATCGACGGCGTTTTCCTTGCAGGCCCTGGCGCTGTGGGAGCAGCATCGAGCGGGAAATTGGCGGTTCGATGTGGCGCAGTTGATTTAGCTAGAGTTTGCGGCCGAAAATGACGTAATCCAGTCCACCGAAAAATTGTTCGCGCACGGCGGTGGGCAGTTCGGCGAGTGAAGGCATCGAATTGACGGCGGGCGAGAGCCGCTCAATTTCTAGTCGGCCGAATCCTGCCTCTTCCATATAGAATGCCAGCAAACGAGGTGGGACCGGACGCGTGTGCGTCGGGTCGATATAGAAATGCGTCGCAAAAATCGCGAGGCATTCCGGGTTCGGCGTTTCGATTACGGCGAGGGCGCCGGACCGCAGTTTCTTCGCCATCAGCATGATCAGGTCGGGCAGTCGATGCGGGTCGATGTGCTCGACCACCTGAGCGCAATAGATCCCGCCGAGCGATTGATCGGCGAGCGCATCGAGATGCGCGAACAATTCAGCCTTTTCGGCGTGCAGGCCTTTGGAGCGGCAGAGCGCAATGCACTCCTCGCTCTGATCAATGCCCGAGGCGGCGAGGCCGGCGTCGCGCGCGGCTTCGAGAAATTCGCCGCGGCCGCAGCCCAGGTCGAGCACCGGGGCCGATCCGGCGAAGCGCAGCACATAGTGCCGCTGGCGGTCGCGGATGTCTTCTTCGGATCCGCGAAATGTTTCGGCGAATCGCAGCCAGTCGATGTTGATATTGGTTTCGGTAGAAGGAGCGGGGGCGGGCGCCGACTGTGCAGCCGCGGCCGATTTTCAGGCGAATTACTTTCAGTTCGGTGTGAATTAATTTTTCGAACTGACGCTGGACTCCTCGCAGGTCAGCCCACAGGCGCTTTTGAACATCGAGCGTATTCCGATGGAGCGAATCGGAAAATTCGCGATGCTGATGCTGGGCCGTTTCCCGATAGCTTTGCTCGGTCTGCCGGAGATTTTGCTCGAGCAATGTGACGCGATGTTGAAATGCGCCCTGCAATTCGGAAATGGTCCGCAGCAGATGAATTTCGCTGGCTGCGCGGCGGTCCTCGAAACCCACGCGCCATTCCGCCCAGTGCGTGCGAATGTCCTTCAGCTCCTGAGCCTCGCGGCGCAATGTCAGTATCTCTTCGCGATAGGTCCGCTCCATTTCCTCGCGCAGTGCGCGATGATGAGATGCCAGCGGGCGAGGGCGCGGTTGGTTTCGGTCAGCGCTTCGAGCGAAGCTTGCACGCAGCGCATGGCGGCGCGATTGAACTCGACCTGTTCGCGCACATGCCAGTCGAGCGCGCGCGCGATTTTCCGTTTGAACCACTGCGCGATATTGTTCTTGAGGCCCGGCGGACGCGGGTTGACGGTGCCGATGGCGGCGACCTTCGCCTCGGCCGCATCGCGCGCGTGGAGCAGAGGAAGCAGATCGGCGGCGGCTACGCCCTCGAGGCCGAGTCCATTTTCAGGATGGCGCGCGCGGACGCGATCGCGGATCGCTTGGATGGCCGCGGTCAACTCGTCGTCTTCTAAATTAGCGGCCATTTTTGCGTTTCCAGCTCGCCGTGATTTTCGTAAAGACTCCGCCGCGCGGCGTGAAATCGCCGACGATTTCGGCGGAGTGAGGTTTCGCGGCTTTCACGATATCGGCGAGCATGCGGTTGACCACGTTCTCCTGAAAAATTCCGAGGTTGCGATAGGCGAGCGTGTACATTTTGAGCGATTTGAGTTCCAGGCAAAGCTTGTCGGGCACATAGCGGAGCGTCAGCGTGCCGTGATCGGGAAGGCCGGTTTTGGGGCAGACGGAGGTGAACTCCGGCATGGTGATTTCGATCTCGTAGCCGGTCTGATATTGGTTGGGCCAGGTTTCGATTTCGGGAAGTTCGGCGCTGTACGCCGGCCGCCGCGTGGTCGTCGGTATACTGGCGCTTCATTGCTGACGTTTCCAAGTGCGTGCTGCGAGCAGTCCGAGAAACTGGCCGACGTCGGTCACGACGCCGACCGCCTGCCCGGTGCCGCGATCGCTGACCTTGGTGGCGACGGCGGGGTTGATATCGACGCAGACGATTTTCACCCAGCTGGGCAGCATGTTGCCGGTCGCGATCGAATGCAGCATCGAGCCGAGGCACAGCACCAGTCCCGCGCCGCGCAGTTGTTCGGCATAGGCGTCCTGCGCGAGATTCATGTCGGTGATGGTGTCGGGCAGAGGACCGTCGTCGCGCAGGCTGCCGGCGAGCACGAACGGCACATGCGCGCGCACGCATTCGTACATCACGCCGCGCGTGAGGCGACCGGTTTCGACCGCTTTGGCGATGCTGCCGGCGTGATTGATCGCGTTGATCGCGCGCATGTGATTGCGATGGCCGTGCTCTTCCTGGCGCCCGTCGGTTTGGCGGACGCCGAGCGAAGTGCCGAGCAGAGCCGCCTCAATATCGTGGACGCCGAGCGCGTTGCCGGCGAGCAGCGCCTGCACCCAGCCGTCCTTGATCAGCGTCGCCAGCGGCGGGTCCGCCGCCGGTGTGGACGACGACGGGTCCGGCGACGACGATGATTTTCTGCCCGGCGACGCGCGCCTGTTCCATCAGCGTGACGGTCTGGCGGACGGCGGTATCGAGCTGGCGCTCGGACGAAATGCCGTTGCTCATGAAGGCGAAGGCGAGGCGGTCGCGCTCCTTCGATTCGGGCAGCACGCGGATGCCGCGCATGCCGGTCACGACCTGATCGCCCTGTCTTCAGATCGCGCAGGCGGCGGCATGCCGCGCGACCGTCTCTCGACGACGATCATGGCGTCCATGCGCTGATTCTCGACGTCGATCCATTCGCCATCGTGGCGAACCTGGGTGCGATGATTGGTGGTCGAGTAGAAATCGAGCGGAGCGCAGCGGTCGCGCTCCACGGTTTCGAGCGTGGCGTCGCCGGCATCGACGGGCGTGCAGCCGAGGGCGATCAGGTTCGAGAGCATCTGCTCCATGTCGGCCGGCTCTGCGCGGTTTCCACCTTCATGCGCAGATGGGACGGCTCGGCGTTGGTCTTCCCGACGCTGAACTCCTCGACTTCGAAGCGGCCGTTGTATTCGACCACGGTGTCGAAGATGCGCTCCATCAGGTGCGAATCGATCAGGTGGCCTTCGGCCTCAACGACTTCCTGGAACATGAATTTTCAGGATAGCAATGTTGAGAAATCTTCGACGTTCGCGCGACTAGTATTTGTGCCGAAACGGTTCCTATTGCTGATGGTCTGCGCTGCGCAGCGCGTTCGGGCAGGCGAGAGTCTGAATATATCGGCGGAACGGCGGCCGAAACTCGCGATCGGCGACCTCGGGTGCGATTACCGTCAGCGACCCGCAGTACTTCGCCTTTTATTCGCGAAAATCGAACGTTCGCGTGGCGTACGACAAGATCAATCTCCTGGAATACGGCCAGACGGTGGGCCGCAGGCTCGATTTGGCGATCATCATTTCGCCTGCATTTCTACTGGTGAAGAAACGCAAGCATTTTCTGACCGTCGGCTATACGGATGAGGATGGCAAGCAGCAGGCGCTGGTGTTTCGCGTGGATAAGAACGACATTCGCGCGACACTGGCGAGCCTTGAAGCACGCACCGGGCAGCGCGTTCAGTATCAGGATGAAGAGGCGCGAAAGGCGGGGCGAGGATGACGCTTCTGTTGCTGTTGCTGTTATTCGGGGACGATCTTTCCGATCAGCTTCCGAAGATTAAACGAGTGTTCGTCGACCGGCTGACGGGCGGCGAGACGGCGGCGCAGATGCGCGACCTGATCATCACGGCGCTGCAAAATTCGAAACTGTTCGTGGTCACCGAAAACCAGGAGCGCGCCGACGCTTTTCTGCGCGGCGCGGCCGAGGATTTGATTTATACCGATCAGTTCAAGTCTTCGGAAAACGTGAGCATGCGCGGGAATTCGAGCGATTCGGAGGGAGTGAGCTCGGATTCGCGCTATAACGGCGCGAGCGGCGGCAACAGTTCCCGGAGCGCACGGTCGCATGGGCAGCGGCATCGGCGGAGGCGAATCGAGCGAGGTAAAGGAGCGCAAGCATGAAGCGCTGGCAACGGTGCGGCTGGTGAATAAGGACGGCGACGTGTTGTGGTCGACCACGCAGGAAAGCAACGGCGCGAAGTTTCACGGCGCGAGCGCGGATGTGGCGGAGAAGATCGCGAAGCAGTTGATGGCGGAGTATGAGAGGGTGAGGAAGTCGGGAGTGATTCGCAACTGATCACTTAAATCTGTCGGTGCGCTGAAGCGTTTTAAAGGAGATGAAAAGTTTCCTTCTAATACTCGATTTTTGCGGCGTTCCTGCCGGCGCAAACCACTCTACGGCAAGCGGGCGCGCAGACGAGCATTGCTGATGGGCGCCGCGGCAGATGCCGTATGAGTTCGGCAAGTCCCGATCCTTTGGCGACCGGATGCCTCTGTACGCGTCCACGCTGGGCACCCAGTACAGCATGCTCGAGCCGGAAAACGCGATGAAGTGGGGATCCGATTCATCCGGCGCAAACCACCTACAATTTCGAGCCCGGCGACGAGCTGGTGGCCTTCGCCCAGGCGCATCAGATGCAGATCCGCGGGCACAATCTGTGCTGGGAGGCCTACAATCCGACGTGGGTCAACACGCTGGCGATGACGGCGACGCCCGCCACGATGTCGGCGGTGCTTCAGGACCACATCAACACCGTCGTGACGCATTACAAGGGACAAGTTTTCGCCTGGGACGTGGTCAATGAGGCGGTGAGCGACACGCAGGGCGGGACCGGGACGGCGATGAAGGATTCCATCTGGTACAACCAGCCGGGAATCGGAGTGACCGGAACAGGATACGTGGAGCAGGCGTTTCGCTGGGCGCACGCGGCCGATCCGAATGCGCTGCTGTTCTACAACGATTACAACATCGAGGACTCCGGGCGCGAAGTTTAACGCGGTGTATGCGATGGTGAAGGATTTCGTGACGCGCGGCGTGCCGATCAACGGGGTCGGCATCCAGATGCACATCGATCCACGGGCACCTATCCGAGCACCGCGGGCCTGGCGAAGAATATTCAGCAGTTGACTGCGCTCGGTTTGCAGGTCCACATCACGGAGATGGACGTGCGCATTCCGGTGGATTCGAGCGGCAACGCGACGGCGGCCGAACCTGCAGACGCAGGCGCAGACCTATCAGCGCATCCTCACGGTCTGCCTTCAAAATCCGGGATGCACCGCGTTTCAGACCTGGGGATTCACCGACAAGCATTCGTGGATACCTGGCTCCTATCCGGGCTTCGGCGCGGCGCTTCCCTTCGATGCTGAATTATCAGCCGAAGCCGGCGTTCAATTCGATGATCAGCGCTCTGCAGACGGTGCCTCCGGTGTTGAACTCGACGGCGATCGTGAACGCGGCGAGCTATCAGGGCGGAGCGGTTGCGCCCGGCGAACTGGTCACGATTTTTCAGGCCAACCTGGGGCCGGGAACATTGGTCGGCGCTCAGCTCGATAGCAATGGACTGGTTTCTTCCAATCTTTCGGGGGCGCAGATATTTTTCGATGGAAAGGCCGCGCCCTTGATCTACGCGGTTGCGGGGCAGATCAGCGCGGTGGTCCCTTACGAAGTGTCGGGCAAGCAGCAGACGGTGGTGCAATACAGCTATAACGGTGTTGTGTCGAACAACGTCACGGTTCCGGTCGCGGCGTCGGCTCCAGCGATTTTCACGGAGAACGCGTCGGGCAGCGGCCCGGGACTGGTTCTGAATGGAGGGACCTCGCTCGAACACGGCAGCGAATCCCGCGGCTGGCGGAAGCGTCGTAGCGGTGCTCGCTACCGGTGGAGGAACGATCACGGGCGGAGCGACTGATGGCTCGATCGCGCCGGGCGTAGGGACGCAGACGTTGCCGGTTTTGGCGACCATCGGAGGAGTTACCGCGACCGTCGGTTATGCTGGTCCGGCACCGGGTGAAGTGAGCGGAGTCATGCAGGTAAACCTGACCGTCCCCACAGGCATGACCGGAGCGCAGCCGCTGGTGATCACCGTCGGTGGTGTTGCGAGTCAGGCCGGAGTCACGGTGGCGGTGAAATAATATGTTGGCTCTAATCTGCTGCATCCTGTCGCTTTATCAGCAGCCGCGCACGCCGGATCTCGATGCGCAACGCGCGGCGATGAAGAAACTCGAATTCCTGGTGGGAAAGTGGGCCGGCGAGGCGCGTATGCTGCGTGGACCAGGGGAACCGGTCGTGATAATGCAGACCGAGGATGCGCAGTACAAGCTCGACGGGTTGGTTCTGCTCATTGAAGGGGTCGGCAAAGCTGATGGCAAGCCGGCTCTGCAGGCCTCGGGATCGTCTCTTATGACGACGAGAGCCGGGACTTACCACATGCGCGCGTTCAACGACGGGCGTTTTCTGGAGACTGAAGTCAAGTTAATCGAGAACGGCAAAGGGATGACATGGGGCTTCACGCGTCGGACAATATCGAACCAGTTCCACGATGCGGATCAACGAGAAGGGCGATTGGACGGAGCTTCATGACATCAGCATCGGCACGCAGGCGCCTAAAAGGTATATGGAGATTGTCGGTCAGTCGGCAGAAGTAGCGTCTATCCGCTCCCTGACGGTCGCGGTTCCGTGTCACGCTAATTTCGAGCCCGTAACGGAGCCGCGACCGTAAGGGAGCGGATAGACGCAGATCGTCCCCGCGTATCGCTTAAAAATCTGCTGCATGTTTTGCGAAAAAGCCGACCGCGCCAGCACCATGTTGCAGCCCGCTTCCTGAGCTTTCTGCTTCAGCTCGCCTTGCACATGCGACACGAAGCCCAGCAGGTTGATGCCTTTCAGCTCCGGCGACGATTTCAGCTCGCCGATCAGCCGCAAGGGATCGATCGCGGCGCAGTTCAAATCGATGACGATCACCGCCGGCTGCAATTTCGCGCGGTCGATGGCGTCGATCTCACTCTTCACGAACTCCGCGGTCAATCCCGCGTGCTTGGCGGATTCGTTGATCTTCACGGTAAAAAACAGGTCCTCAATCACGGCCAGGACTTTTTTCTGCATAAAATTCAACCCGATCTTAGCATGGTATGTTGAAGACGAGTGGCCTCCAATAATCCTTTTGCAGACCCTTTGCGCTTCGATCGCCGGGTGCCCGAATGCGCCATCGTGATCTTCGGAGCGAATGGCGATCTCACCAAACGAAAGCTTCTGCCGGCGCTCTACCGGCTCGCTTATGAGCGCCGTCTGCCCGATTCCTTCGCCATCATCGGCAACTCGCGAACGGCGATGACCGACGAAGCGTTTCGCGACAAAATGCACGAGTCGGTGAAGGAGTTCCTCGAGGACTCGCCCTTCGACGAGGACCTGTGGAACAGCTTCGCGCGCAATATTTTTTATGTTGCCGGCGATTTGAACGACGCCAAGCTCTATTCGGATCTGAAAGCGAAGCTCGACGAGCTGAACCGTCCCAACGTGCTCTACTATCTTTCCACCCAGCCCAGCTATTACGGTCCGGTGGTGGAAGCGATCGGCGCGGCGGGCATGGGGCGCAGCACTGAAAAAGGCTGGCATCGCGTGGTGATCGAGAAGCCGTTCGGCCACGACCTGGATAGCGCGCGCGCGCTGAACGCCCGCGTCCACAGCGTGTTTCCCGAGGAAGACGTTTATCGCATCGATCATTACCTGGGCAAGGAAACGGTGCAGAACATCATCGCGTTCCGCTTCGGCAACGGGATTTTCGAGCCGCTCTGGAATCGCCGCTACGTGAATCACGTGCAGATCACAGCCGCCGAATCGATCGGCGTCGAGGGCCGCGGCGCGTATTATCAGGAAGCGGGCGCGCTGCGCGACATGATTCAGAATCATCTGCTGCAGGTGATGGCGACCATCGCGATGGAGCCTCCGGCGGTGTTCGAGCCCAACGCGATGCGCGATGAGCGCGCGAAACTGCTGCGGTCGGTGAAGATCATGAAGCCGGAAGAGGTGCATCTTTACTCGGTCGCGGGCCAGTATCGCGGATTCCGCGAGGAGAAGGGCGTCGATCCGAACTCGCAGACCAACACCTTCGCCGCCGCGACTTTTTTCGTCGACAACTGGCGCTGGGCGGGCGTGCCGTTCTACATTCGCAGCGGGAAAAAACTGCCGAAGCGCACCACCGATATCGCGATTCAGTTCAACAGCGCGCCGCATGCGCTGTTCACGTCCGAAGACGGGCGTCCGCCGCGGCCCAATCTTCTGATCCTGCGCATTCAGCCGGAAGAGGGCATTTCCCTGCGCTTTTTGTCGAAATATCCCGGCGCGGGCATGCGGCTGCGCCCGGTTTCGATGGATTTCAATTACGGATCGAGCTTCGGCGAGCGCTCGCCCTCGGCCTACGAAACGCTGCTGATGGACGTGATGATCGGCGATCGCGACGCTGTACACGCGCCAGGATATGGTGGAGGCGAGCTGGCAGGCGGTCACGCCGATTCTCGATTCCTGGACCGAGCGCGTGTTCGATTTTCCGAATTACGATCCGGGCACCTGGGGTCCGGCGGAAAGCGATGCGATGCTCGCGCGCAATGGACATAAATGGAGGAACGGCTGATGCCCACCACTCGATTGAGCCGGAGAAAATCCTCAAAGATCTGCGCAATTTGTGGAGCGATCTGGGCCGCAATGCCGAGGTTTCGGGCGGCGTGCTGCGCGCCTGCGGCATGACGCTGGTGGTCGCGGCGGAAAGCGCGGCCGATTGCCAGGAACTGCGCCACACGCTGGGCGTGCTGATGCACGATCATCCTGCGCGCGCCATCGTGCTGCGCCTGAATGAAAAGCCGGGGCTCGATGCAAGCGTGTTTTCGCAATGCTGGATGCCGTTCGGCAAGCATCAGCAGATCTGCGCCGAAGGAATCGAAATCACGCGCGGGATCAGCCGAGCTGGGTCACGTCGCGCAGTTGCTGCTGCCGCTGATCGTCTCCGATCTGCCGGCGGTGCTGTGGTGCCGCGGGACTCGCGTGTTTTCTGAGAATGCCTTCACGCCGCTGCTGCCTCTGGTGCAGAAGATCATCGTCGATAGCGCCACCGCTCGCGGATCCCCAAGCCGCCATCGCCGTGATTCGCGAGCTGCGAAAGCAAGGGCGCCTGGTGGCCGATCTCGCCTGGACCAAGCTCACCGGCCTGCGCGAGTTGATGGCCAGTTTGTTCGATGAGGGAACGGCGATGGGCATCAAATCGGTGCAGATTTTCTACGGCGGCGACGCGCCCTCGCCCAGTTCGATTTATTTCGCCAAGTGGATGGAGACGCGCGCTGCCGGAGGCGCACGTCGAGCTGAAGCATGGCGCCGAAGGCACGCGCAGCTTGCGATCGATCGTGCTCTCGGGCGATTCCGAGGTGACGATCACGCGCCCCGACAAAGCGACGCTCGAAGTACACGCCGGCGGCCGCATCCGCCGGTCGACGACGCGTGTTGTTATCGGAGGAGACACTGATGAGCGAAGAACTATCGATCCTCGGCCCCGATCCGGTTTTCGACAAGGTGCTGGCATGAGCGATCTGCGCGTGTTCCAGGATGCCCACGCCGCCGCCGGGCATTGCGCCGCGCAGATTCTCCAGTACCTGCGCGATTCGGAGCAATCGACGCTGGCGATCTCCGGCGGCTCTTCGCCGAAGCCCATGTTCGAGATTTTCGCGGCGGTGCCCTTCGATTGGAATCGCGTGCAATTGTTCTGGGTCGACGAGCGCTGCGTCCCGCTCACCGATTCGCAAGAGCAATTTCAAACTGGCGAACGATGCCTGGCTCGCGCCCGCGAAATTTCCGGCGGCGAATATTCATCGCGTGCAGACCGAGCGCGATCCCGGGGATGCCGCCGAAATTTATGCCGACGAATTGCGGCTCGTATTCGGCGAAGGCATTCCGCAAGTTCGACGTGATCCATCGCGGCATGGGTCCCGACGCGCATACCGCCAGCCTGTTTCCAGGCGAGCCGTTGATCGACGATCGCACCGGCCTCACCGCCGCCGTCTACGTGGAGAAATTGAATTCGCATCGCGTCACGCTGCTGCCCGCGGTGCTGCTCGCCGCAAAACATACGGTGATGCTGGTGGCCGGCGCCGATAAAGCCGAGCCTCTTGCGGACGTTCTTTACGGCCCGCACGACCCGAAAAAGTTCCCCTGCCAGCTTACGGAGCGCGACGGCGGCGAAGTCGCCTGGTTTCTCGACCAGGCCGCGGCGGCGAAAATTCGAAAATGATTCTCACGCGCCGGGCGCTGCTTCCGGTGCTCGCCGCGATCCCTTTCCATCGCACCGCGCCGCCCGAAATCGTTCCCCGTCCGACGCCGCCTAAAAGAACCCGCATTCTGCTGCGGCGGCGACGTCATGCTCTCGCGCCACGTGGCACGCCTGGCGCGCGCCGCGTCACGATCCGGCGTCGCCTCTGCGCGATCTCGCGCCGGTGCTGCGCTCCGCCGACATCGCGTTCGTCAATCTGGAAGCGCCGTTTTCCGATCGCGGCCGCCTGATGGAACACGGCATGATTTTCAAAGCCGAGCCGGAGATGATCGCCGCGCTCGAGACCGCGGGCATCTGCCATCGTCTCCACCGCCAACAATCACGCCCGCGATTGCGGCGGCTACGGCGTGGAGTTCACGCTTTCCTGGCTCCATCAGCACGGCATCCTGGCCGTCGGTTCCGCGCCCACCGCCGAAGCCGCGCACGCCGGAACCGTCGTCGAGCGCAACGGCCTGCGCTTCGGCTTCCTCGCCTACACCTTCGATCAATCGAACGGCAATTATAAGGATGTCGACCGATCGCATCGCCACCATGGACGTCCCTACCATGCAGGCCGATGTCGCCCGCCTGCTAACGCCATGCCGACGTGGCCATCGTCTCCATGCACGCCGGCACCGAATATCGCCCGCACCCGAATCCGCAGCAGATCGAGTTCGCCCACGCCGCGATCGACGCCGGCGCGCGCGTGGTGGTCGGCCATCATCCGCACGTCACCCAGCCGTGGGAGTGTCGTGGCCAACGGCGTGATTTTTTATTCGCTGGGCAACCTGGTGTTCGACCAGTTCCAGCGCACGCGAAACGCAGCACGGCGCTCTCGCGGAGGTGGTGTTTTCTGGTAAAACACTCGAGAGCGCCGCATTGCTCCCCGTCGACATCGTCGAGACAGTGCCTAGGCTGTCTGCGGAGTCCCGAAATAGCGACGCGGGAGGCCCTTCATCCATCGCATCCCGATAAGTCCGCTGCCGATCAGGAGAAGCGTGCCGACTTCGGGGGTATCGCCGCCGCTGGATCCCTGGGATGTTCCCGCTGGGTTGAAGCTGTCGACAATGATCCTTTCTCCGGGGCTGTCGGGCGAAAGCGTAATAGTCCACGGAGATCCGGGCGTGGAATTGATGTAAGAGACTCCGCCGGCGTGGAAGTGAGGTAGGTGGAGTCGCACGCGGAATCCAGACAGGTAAAGGCGTTGCCAACCACTCCTGTCTGCGACAGAAAGAGCCGGATGGCTGCGTACCCGGCCGGGACCGAGATTGTAATTGAGTTGTTTGAGGTCGCTTCCAGAACGTCCGAGACCGTTATCGTCAATGCGCTTGATGCCGCGAACAGAACACTCGTTGCGCCGTCGAGATACTGCAGTCCGCCGTCAGAAAGTCCACCAGTAAATGCTAAGTCTGTGCCGCTAGCATAAGTATATCCGTCCGACGAAACTGCGCTGTCGAAGGCGGCGGTGTCCGATCCGCAGTTGAGGTTGCAGTAGGCCGCCACACTCGCCCTCGCCGGCAATCCGAACGCACAAGAGCCAGAACCGGAACCAGAAATCTCTTAATCATTATCAAAATCCCTCCTTGGGATACACGTCACCCGTGACAGGGTGCAAACACCCCTAAACCTTTGTTTCGATTTAGGATTTTGTCGTTTTGAATCTTGTAGCCGGAGGAGCGGAATTATCTCGAAAACCCCGCCAAGGATTATCCGTATTGCTACGTACAATAGACTATGGTCGGTTTTGCTCTTTCCGCGACGGAGCGCACGCTTTACGAAAAATCGCGAGCAACCGGCTGAGCTTAAGAGCAGCCGGCCGCTGGATTGGACGGGCCTCTAGCATTGGAACAAGTCCAAGCTTGATGCCAGCCCTCTGAGAACCCGCTGGCTTCCACCAGCGGACATTATGAGATCGACCCAAGGTCCTCCGTTTCCAGAGGCTCAGGACCGCCGTAATACGACGTTTCGCGGCCGCGAAAAAACTAGTCAGAGAGAGCCCCGCTAGGAAACCCATCCCGCTCCAGAGATTATACAAGTGTCCAGCGGCCGAGGTGTCGCGCCGATTCCAAAGTTCGAAAAGGAAAGGGGATAGGGAAAATTTAGAGTGCTGTGACCGGCCGGGAGAATGGGAACCTTATCGACACTCTCGAAGACGTCATTCGTTGCTTCCGTCGACGAATGAACTAGTATTCGTTTCACCAAAACATACCTTCGGATCTCGTCACCGCAGTGGCCTTGTGGGGCAGCTTGTTAAGCTGCGGCCGATTGGCGATCGGCCTCCTCGGACCTGCGAAGAGCGGCGGTTGCCAACTGCCGCGCAGGATGCCATCCTGCCACACAAGCATGCATTGGTTTTGCTGAAACGATGTACTAGTTACCGGGGGGGTTCTTCTTGACGGTAGCGCTACAACTTGGGCTTCGGCGCGGGAAGTTCCCTCGCAGGACACACCGACTCGAAACCCAGCCGTCCATGCGATCCGTCGCAGAAAGGCTTATTCAGCGATTGTCCACAGCGGCACAAACCGATGGTGGTTCGCCCCGCCAGGTCGAACGGCTTGCCTTCCATATCGTGAATCGAAAACTCGCCTTCGATTCGAATCGAGCCGTTATTGTTGATCGTAATCTTCGCTGACATGTCTTCCCCGATGCTAACATGCGAGGTTAAAATGACGCGCCTCGCTGCTCTCCTTCTGGTCGCCGGAATCGCTCCCGCCGCCGACTTGACGTTCGTTCAAATGTCCGATCCGCAGTTCGGCATGTTCGCTGAAAATCGCGATTTTGCTCAGGAAACGATCAATTTCGGACTCGCCATCGACGCCGCCAACCGGCTGAAGCCCGCCTTCGTCGTGGTCTGCGGCGACCTCGTCAACCAGGCCGGCAACGCCCAGCAGATCGCCGAGTACCGGCGCATCGCGGCCAAGCTCGACCCGGCGATCCCTCTGCACAACGTCGCCGGAAATCACGACGTCGGCAATGAGCCGACGCCCGAATCGCTCGCCCAATACCGGAGGATATTCGGTCCCGACTATTATGTTTTTCGCCACGGCGATTTTCTGGGCATCGTCCTCGATTCCAGCCTGATTCAGCATCCCAAAGGCGCTCCAGACGGAGGCGATAAGCAGGCCGATGGCTCGAAGCCGAACTCAAGAAAATCAGGCCCGGCACGCGCGTCGCGATCTTCCAGCACATCCCCTGGTTCCTGAAAGAGGCCGACGAACCGGACGATTATTTCAATATTCCTCTCGGTCCGCGCACCCAAATTCTTGCAATTATTCGAACAATATAAAGTCGAATATTGCTTCGCCGGCCATTACCATCGCAATTCGAGCGGCGAATCACCCAACTTCCACGTCGTCACCACCGGTCCCGTAGGAAAGCCCTTGGGACCCGACCCATCCGGCATCCGCATAGTCACAGTTCACGATGGAAAAATGGATTCCATTTACCGTCCTCTTTGTGAGCCACGTAGAGATCCAACTCACCCACGTTCCCTTTTCTCGGTCGCCGGACGGAGGTGTATTTTCTGTCCCACCGCCAGTTGACCGATGCGAGTGACGGCGCCGTAGATTCCCGCGTTGTTCTGGTTCGCGCGAACCACCGCCTTCAGCATTTCCGGCGCGGGACTTGCTGAGTCGGGATCAAGGTTTACCATCGAGCAACGGACATCTCGCATCGTGACCGTGATGGCGGGGGCGTCGTCCCCCTCGCCGAATAAGAGCACACCGCCCAACCAGTCATCCTCCTCGAAGGGAACCGATCGAAGTGAACGAACTACGATATTCGGGCGAAATCGGCTCACGTCCGCGCTCACGCCCCGCAAGTCTTGCGATCTCGCGCACCGTATCGGAGGCAATCACGGAGATGCTGGTCATCGAAGATGCCATGATTCAACTGCATCATCTGCACGGGAGCCCCGTAGCGGCGTCCCACCTCCGCGGCCAAGCCCCGAAGACAGGCAACTCTACGCCATCCGGCGTGCGAAAAAGCGAAGGAAGGCTTCCTGTACACCGTCTTCACGGCGCAGCGGAGCGAATAGGAGCAGTTCGGGAAGCTTGCCTGCTGTTAGCAAAGGAAAGCCGCTGCGGTCGTCAATCCGCCGGAACGCCAGGCGTCTGTCACCATCCAGGCCGTGCCAGCCAAGGTTGGCGACCTGCGAGTCGTTCGCCGCCCACGGACTTCACGGGGTACCGGAAGATCGCCTCTACATGTCCGATTTCTATGAGCACGCACGCAGAATTAACCGGGCGGCAGGGTTGGCCAGTCAAAAAACAATTATTACTCTTTTTAGCTCCGCCTGCGCCACAACAGCAGATCCGCAAGTTACAAGTCGAGTGGGGCAGCCGGTTTTCCGCCTGCCAGTGAGTTTTTCCGCAGCCGAACCTATAATGAAATCGATGCGTACGATCCCCGTCGCGCTTACGGTGCTATGCCTGCGTGCGCAGACGCCTCTGTCCGCCCGATCTCGACGCGCTGACGAAAATCCGGACGCGGATGATTTTCAATCTCAAGCATCAGCCGAATTACACCTGCGTCGAAACCATTGAGCGCTCCTCCCGTGCCAAGTTCACCAACAAATTGAAAATCGTCGACACGCTGCGCCTGGAAGTCGCGCTGGTCGACGGGCGCGAAATGTTCGCGTGGCCCGGTTCGAAGAAGTTCGACGAGATTCGAGTCGTCACCAGATGGTCACCTCCGGAGCCATCGGCAACGGGAATTTCGGCACCCATGCACAGGCGCTGTTCGCCACCCGCTCCGCGACGTTTCATTATCAGGGCGAGGAGAATTTCCAGGGAAAAAAGGCCATTCGGTTCGATTACAACGTGCCGCAGATGCTCTCCGGATACCGCATTCGCGTCTCCGACCGCAAGCGCGATCGTCGGCTATCACGGTTCGTTTTACGCCGATCCGGCGACGCTACGATATGGAGCGCATCGAAGTGGTGGCCGACGACATTCCTGCCCGAACTGCTGCTCGCCTCGGCCGCAGATAAAATCGACTACGCCGTCGCGCGCATCGGCGAAGGCGATTTTCTGCTGCCCGCGCAGAGCGAACTCACCATGGTCGGGTTTAATGGGCGGCGAAGAGCACAATCACGTGAAGTTCACCTCCTGCCGCCAGTTCTCCGGCGAATCCGTGGTGACCTTTGGAGACGCACCCGCAGGCGAAGCCTGACGCCGCGCCGATTCCCACGCGCGAATTCGATCTTCCCGAAGGGCTCGGATGTCGGACTCGTATTAGCCAAGGAAATCGATCTCCAGAACGCGGCGATCGGCGATCCTCTGTATGCCCGCGTCGAATCGTGACGTCAAGCAGAAGGGTCGAGATGGTGATTCCCAAGGGCGCGACGGCGAATGGCCGGATCGTGCGCCTGGAGAAATATGATACCTATTCGATTCTCGGGATCGAGTTTTCCGAAATTGAGGCGCCGGGAATTCGCGCGCGCATGAAAGGGAGTCTGGGCGCCACCGTCGGATCCTGCTCGGGCCGCGCCGTACGACGCGGCCCGCGCACCCCTCGACTGCCGGGCGAAGGGATCATTCCCGATGAATGCCACGCAACGCCATCTCGCCAAGGGCTGTATCATGTTCTGGAGAACCTAAATAAAGTGATTCATCTTTCGAATGAAACCGGAGACCTGTTCGAGCAGTCCTTCGGCTTCGCGCAAAAGCAAGTGCGCAAGCTGGTGGAAAAGCACCCTCTGTTTTATCCGCTGTACACGCAGAACGGCAAATGGAAGCACGAAGGTCCGGCCTGGACCCACTGGTGCGACGGCTTTCTGCCGGGAATGATGTGGATTTTCCAGAAGCACGCGCCCGCCGATTCGCCCGACGCGAAGTATCTGGCTGGAGCAGGCCATCCGCTACACCAAGCCGCTCGAAGAGCGCAAGCACGACCGCGACGTGCACGATCTGGGCTTTCTGTTTCTGTCGACGTACTATCGCTGGTACCGGCTGTCGCAAGGACCCCGCGCATCGCGAAGTGCTGATCGAGGCGGGCCGCACGCTCGCCATGCGGTTCAAGGAAAAGGGCCAGTATCTGCGATCGTTCGTGGCCGATAATTCGCTGTTCATCGACATCATGATGAACGTCGGCATTATCTTTTACGCCGCGCGCGAAACCGGCGACCGGCGCCTGCGCGATGTCGCCATGCGCCATTCGCTGACCACGCGCCGAGTGCTGGTTCGCGGCGACGGATCGACGCGCGCACGAAGGAATTTTCGATACCGATACCGGCGAATTTCTGCGCCAGACCACGCATCAGGGCTATCGCGGCGATTCCTGCTGGTCGCGCGGCCTGGCCTGGGCGCTGTACGGATTCACCACCTGTTACGAATACAGCCGCGATCCGCATTTCCTCGAAACCGCGCAGGCCTGCGCCGATTACTACATCTCGCACTGCCCATCCGACGGAGTTCCGCCGTGGGATTTCAACGCGCCGGCGGAGAATCGCACGCTGCTCGATACGTCCTCCGCCGCGATCTCCGCCGCCGGTTTGTTGCGGCTTGTGCCGCCTGGCGCCGGATTCGCATGAAGGGCCATCTCTACTGGTCGACCGCGGTGCAGATTCTGCGGTCGTTATGCGAAAAGCATCTCGCCAAATCCGATCCGAAGTGGGAAGGAATCCTCAAAGGCGGCGTGTATCACGTCCACAAAGGATTGGGCGTGGATGAATCGGTGATGTGGGGCGAATTCTTCTTTGTCGAGGCATTGGAGCGCGTGCTGTGGTAATAAATGACCATAAATACTCTTTTAAGGCGTCGAACGGAGCCTTAAATGGCCTTAAATACCACCGCCGCGAGCGGCGGTAGCGTAACGCTTAAACTTGCGGGGCGTCCATGGCTCACAATTTCGTCGGCCCAAACCGCCCCCGAGTTCCCCATATTCGATCCGCCGAACATTTCTGAATCGGTATTGAAAATTTCGGTATAGCGGCCGCGCACGGGCACTCCGATCCGATAGTTATATCGCGGCACCGGCGTGAAATTGCAGCAGAATACCAGGAATTCGTCGCGGCTTCTGGAATAGCGCAGGAAGGAAATCGCGCTCGCTTCCGAGTCGCGGAAATCGATCCACTCGAAGCCGGAATAATCGTCATCCACCTGATTCAACGCGGCTTCCCGGCGATAAAACAAGTTCAATTCCTTCACCATGGTCTGCAGTTTCGAATGAAACGCATACTGCAGCAAATGCCACGGCAGGCTGACGTTATAATTCCATTCCTCGGTCTGGCCGAATTCGCTGCCCATGAATAACAGCTTCTTGCCCGGATGCCCGTACATGTAGGCGAGAAACGCGCGGACGTTGGCGAAACGCTGCCATTCGTCGCCGGGCATTTTGGAAAGTAGGGATCGTTTCAGATGCACCACTTCGTCATGCGAGATGGGCAGGACGAAATTTTCGGTGAAGGCGTACAACATGCTAAACGTAATATTCGATTGATGATACTTGCGAAAAACAGAGTCTTTTTCGAAATAATCGAGCATGTCGTGCATCCAGCCCATGTTCCACTTCATGGTGAATCCCAGGCCGTTGGCGTAAACCGGCCGGGAAACGCCGGGCCAGGAAGTGGACTCTTCGGCGATGGTGATCGCGCCCGGCTCCTGATGGGCCAATTCATTGAAGCGGCGAACAAAATCGATCGCTTCAAGATTCTCTCGGCCGCCGAATTTATTAGGGAGCCATTCGCCTGGCTGCCGTGAATAATCGCGATAAAGCATCGACGCGACAGCATCGACACGCAAGCCGTCGATATGAAACTCCTTTAGCCAGTAGAGCGCGTTCGAAAGAAGAAATTCGCGGACCTCATTGCGTCCGAAGTTGAAGATGAGCGTGCCCCACTCGCGATGCTCGCCTTCGCGCGGATCTTCGTGTTCGTAGAGCGCGGTGCCGTCGAAGCGAAACAGTCCGTGCGCGTCGCGGGGGAAATGCGCGGGGACCCAATCGAGAATCACGCCGACGCCGGCCTGGTGGCAGGCGTCGACGAAATAGCGAAAATCGTCGGGCGTGCCGAAGCGCGAGGTGGGCGCGAAATATCCGGTGACCTGATAGCCCCAGGAGCCGGAAAAAGGATGCTCCATCACGGGCATCAGTTCGAGATGCGTGTAGCCCATGTGCGACGGCATAATCGACCAGATTGTGGGCGAATTCGCGATAGGTCAGCGGACGATTGCCGGGGCCGCGCATCCAGGATTCCAGGTGCACTTCGTAGATGGAGACGGCTTCGTGAAGCCACTGGCGCTTGGGCCGCTCGGCCATCCACACTTCGTCGGCCCAGGTGTAATTCGACAAGTCCCCAGACAATGGATGCGGTTTTCGGAGGGATCTCGGCGTAAAAGCCGTAGGGGTCGCACTTGAACTGCTCCGAGCCGTTCTTCGAGAGCACGGAATATTTGTAGTGGGCGCCTTCTTCAAGTCGCAGGCATGAAGATTTCCCAAATGCCTCCGTCGCGCAGGCGCATGGGATGGCGGGTGCGATCCCAACCATTGAAATCGCCGAGCACGCTGACCACCTGCGCGTTCGGAGCCCAAACGGCGAATCGCACGCCGGCGACGTCTTCACAGGTTACGGGATGCGCGCCGAGGGTTCGATAGCTTTCGTGATTGGTGCCTTCGCCGTGCAGATGCAATTCGAAAGACGTGAGCAGGGGAGGGAAGCGGTAGGGGTCTTCGAATTCAAGCGACTCGCCGGAGTAGAGCTTGATGCGGATGCGATAGTTCGAAGGGGACTCGTCGAGGATGGCGAGATAGAATCCGGAGGGATGAATGCATTCCATACGGATGGTTTCCTCCCCAATTACGAGGGAGGCTTCGGCCGCCTGAGGCAGCCACGCGCGGACATCCAGGTCGTGGGGCCCGAGGACGGCAAAAGGGTCATGGTGGCGGCCTTCGATAATGGCATCAAGCTCGGCGGCAAGCATCACTGCTTAGTATGTCATTACGGAGTTGGTGGACGCGACAAAAAGGGTTGAGTGCCGCTCCTACATGGTTATCCCCGCCCTGACGGGACGGGGTTATAAACCCCTGGCGTCAGTCAGGGGATTTGGGCGTTGTGATCTCGTCTCCTGGCATCGCTACTAGCGACAGAATATTATTCGCGGGGCCATCGACTTTAATTGGAATCAGTTTTCCGTGAAACATGCGGCGGACTGTCACATTCTGAGGAGGCGGCTGCGGACCTCTTACTGGGCGCATTCCATTTCTGGCTTCTCCCAATGCTTCGGCGATCTGCCCGCCTAGCCGCACGAAAACATCTTTGCCGTTTATATGTACATAGAACCCGGCATTCATCCCGACCGTCACCGCGATCGACTGGCAGAACACTTCCGCGCCGGGCTTTGCGCAATACGCTTCCGGAGCGGATAGGAACTGACTCGTGGCATCGCGCAGCATCGCTCGTTCAGGCACGCCGAGAATCGTGGTGCGAAAGTGCGTTGACCCGCCGGTCCAATATAAATACCGGAAATAGGCGGGCTTCTCCGGCACGGCGAGCGCTTTGCCGGCACCGGACGCGAGCGTGATACGCACCCGATCTTCGCCGGGCACGCGCTTTACTTCGTAGAAAGAAACATCGGGCTCCGTGCCAGTCGGACTCACCAGCCTCATCACGAAATCCGGCAGCAGATCGATGAAACCCGTTCGCTGGTAGGTTCCGAAGCGGAGAAACGCGCCAATCTGTGGAGGAAACGGAAACGTCTCCGCGATTGCCTGCCGCAGATGGGCGCCTTCATCGTCTCGAAAACAGCCGGAGTCTTCCCGCGCCGCCAGCGCCTCGCGAAAGCCTTCGAGCTGCGCTAGTGAATCGACATATACGCGGGGCCCGCTTTCGGCGATGCTAACCGCGGATGTCCCCGGCTGGCTTGGCGCGGGTGGCGGTGCGTAATAGCTTTCCGCTTTTACCGACACGCGCGCGGTGTTTCCGTGCCAGGCCACCGAGAAAGACTCAGCCTCAATATCGCATCCGTTCTTCTGCGCCGGGTGCTGTCGTGCGTTCCTAATTTCGGGCTTTGAAACGGGAGGCGTCAGAAGCTGCGTGCGACCCTCCTGTTTCAGCAGGTAGGCCTGCGGCTGATGCCGGCACGCGGCTAGCAGGCAAACGAAAATCGCAAGAGTCCAGCGCATGCTAGATTTTTAGCATAGCGCGAATCGCCTCCGGGTTGGCATTGGCAATTCCGCTCGCGACCTCGGTTGCCCGGTCGTCCAGCTCGAACGCCGGTGCCACGTGATGGACCAAGCCCCACGCCAGCGCCTCCGGGGTAGAGAAAACCCTGCCGCTGAGTCCCAACTCGAGCGCTCGCCTAGCGCCAATCGCATGCGCGACGGCACCGCCGATTGCCGCGCTAGCCCGGCCTTCGCGGATATCGGTGAGCCCGAAGCTGGTTCCTTGCGCCGCGACTAGAACGTGCGCGTTTGCCGCCAGGGCCAGGCCTCCCGATAACACCACACCCTGCACGGCCGCGATAATCGGCTTCGTAATCTTCCTGCCGATCGACATCAACTCTTCATCGGGTTCGCAGCCAGCGCAGAAAATGTGGCCATCGGCCTCCAGAAGAATTGCGCCTACGTTGGGGTCCGCTTCGGCCTCCCGAAGCTCGCGCACAAGTTCGCGGCAGCCGTTGGCATCGATTACATTTCGAAGCTCGGGCGAAGATAGAGCGATGCGATAAAGCCGGCCATGCTGCTCGATGCGAAGTTTCATAAAGTTTCGAGTATAAGATGTTCGCGAGTTCCCGCCGCAGCTTCAAAAGCAAATTGCAAAACGCGCCGCGTCTCTAGCGGATCGATCACCGCGTCGACATGCCCCCGCGCGGCGGCGAATCGCGCGTCGAGCCAGTGTTCATAATCGGCACGCGTTTGCGCGATGCGCTCTTCCAACTCTGGAGGAACTTTCTCTCCGGCCGCTTTCAATTTCGCGAGCTCCGGGCCATGAACGGCCTGCACCGCGGCGTCGCCCTCCATCACACCGATGCGCGCGGTGGGCCAGGCGAAGGTGAAATGCGGATCGAATCCCTGGCCGGCCATCGCGTAATAACCGGCGCCACTGGCGTGATTTATGGTGAGGATAATTTTGGGAACGGTGGCGCAAGCCATCGCTTCGACCATCGCCGCGCCGGCTCGAATGATGCCTTCGCTTTCGGCTTCGACGCCGACCATGAAGCCCGAAACGTCCTGCAAATATAGTAAATTAAGGCCTCGACGGGACGCGTTTTCGACGAAATAAGCCACTTTAAGGGCTGATTCGGTGTACACGATGCCGCCAATTCGTGGTCCCGAGGATGTTTTTAAGAAGCCCCGGCGATTGGCAATGACCCCGATTTCGCGACCATGGAGGCGTGCGTTCGCACACAACATCTCGGGCGCGTGATGAGGCTGAAATTCCAGATAATCGCCGGCATCGACGATGCGCGCGATGACTTCCTCCATGTCATACGGGAGGCGGTGATTGGCAGGCAAAACATCGTATAGGCCCTCCGCGGATTTCGCTGGAGCTACGCCTTTTAAAGGAGCGGGGGGCTCGGGAAGTTCGCGGATCTTTTGACGGATAAGCTGCAAGCATTCCGGATCGTCTTTCGCCGAATAATGCGCGACGCCACTGGTTCTCGTGTGGAGACTGGCACCGCCAAGTGATTCAGCATCGGTGATTTGACCGACTGCGCCCTTCACTAAATTGGGTCCGCCGAGGCCCATGAAGCTGGAGCCCTGGACCATGATAATGACGTCGGAGAGCGCCGGCAGGTACGCTCCGCCGGCGATGCACATTCCCATCACGGCGGCGATTTGGGGCACGTGCAATCGACGGCGCATCAGGGAGTTGTAATAGAAAATTCGTGCCGCGCCATACTGGCCGGGAAAAATTCCGTCCTGATAGGGAAGATTGACTCCCGCCGAATCCACCAAATAAACAATCGGAATCCGGTTGCGCATGGCGATTTCCTGGGCGCGCAAAATCTTGGAAATCGTTTCCGGCCACCAAGCGCCCGGCCTTGACGGTCGCATCGTTGGCGACGATGACCGACGGCCTTCCTTCGATGCGGCCAACGCCCGTGATGACGCCGGCGGCGGGGGCTTGGCCGTTGTATTTATCGAAGGCGATTAGTAGGCCGATTTCCAGAAACGCGGTGCCGGGGTCGATGAGTTTCGCAACTCGTTCACGGGCGGTGAGTTTTCCTTCGCGATGCTGCTTTTCGATTTTTGCAGGGCCGCCGCCGGCTCGTAGTTTATCTTCGAGCTCCTGAAATTCGGCGACCAGCGCGCGCATGGTTGGTTGATCCACTATTGCTATAGTATCGATCTAGGGGGTTGGGCAACCGCACTCTTATGCGAGATAAGCGGTTTTGGAGATGGGCTAGTGGCCTGTTGTAGGGAGATCGTTACTATGTATGGCGTCAGGTGGAGCGCGTATCTAGACCCCGACCGGTGAAGGAGGGGACATGCTAACGACCTCCTAACAAAGATGCTCGCGTCTATCCGCACGCTTACGCATGGCGGTTCAGTATCCACCGAACGTGCGAAGGGGGCACAGCAAGGAGGCCGCCGACCATCGGAGCGACGCCGGCAACAGCGATCGGCGGCACGGAAAAGATCGATATCGAAATGACCTGGCTTACTAGATGATTGGAATCGACCGGCACGCGTTGAAAATCGCGTGGACAGTGTTTCTGTTCGCGCTGGTCGCTGTATTGATCTACGAAGTTCGCCGCACGCTGATGATTTTCGTGCTGGCGCTGTTTTTCTCGCATTTGCTGGGACCTATTGTGGCGTTTTTCGAGCGGACCATGCCCGCTCGGGTTCCACGGGTCGTGATCCTGGTGCTGGTTTATGTCGCCTTGGTCGCGGTGATTGTGTTGACGTTGATTTCCGTCGGCGGCCGGATTGGTGAGGAGGCTGCGAGCCTGTTGACACGGTTGCCGGATTTGGCGCATCGGCAAGATCCGCTGTTGGGTCTGCCTTTACCCGGGTGGCTCGAATTTGCGCGCCCTACTTTGATAGATCTGGTAAGACAGCGGCTCGCCGATTTGGAAAAGGAAGTGCTTCCACTGCTTTCAAGCGCGGGGGTACAGATCTTTAACGGCATCGGCAATGTGCTGAGCGCGATTCTGATTCCGATTCTCAGTTTCTTTTTTCTCAAGGACGGGCCGGCGATCCGCAGGACGATCATCGAGAATTTTTCTCACGCGAACCAGACCGTGGTCAATGAGATTTTCATGGATCTGCACTTATTGCTGGCGCAATACATTCGCGCGCTGGTGCTGCTGGCGCTCGCGACGTTTGCGTTTTATACGGGCTTTCTCTCGATCGCGTCGGTACCCTATGCAATCCTGCTGGCGGGGATCGCGGCGATGCTGGAATTTATTCCGGTGGTGGGGCCGCTGACAGGATCGGCGGTGATTTTATTGGTGGCGGCGTTCACGGGATATGCGCATCCTTTATGGATTGTGATGTTCCTGGTGATTTACCGGATTTTCCAGGATTACGTGCTGAGCCCGTATTTGATGAGCTCCGGCGTCGAGGTGGATCCGCTGCTGGTATTGTTCGGCGTGTTGGCGGGGGAACAGATTGCCGGAGTGCCGGGGATGTTTTTCTCGGTGCCGGTGATTGCCGCGCTTCGCGTGTTTTACGTGCGGCTGCGGAGACAAAGGCGTGTGGCGGCGCAGTAGCTTGCTGCTGATCGCTGCGCCGGCGTGGGCGCATGTGGTCAGTATGAGCACGGGGGAGCTGCGCATCGATGGTCCGCTGGCCGATTACGAGTTGCGCATACCGATGGTGGAAGTCGCGCAGATGGCGAACCCGTCCTCGATTCTCGACTATATTCATTTTGACGGAGGGCAACGGAGGTCGGCGAAGTGCGCGGATGAGGAGGGCACGTATGTCTGCCATGCTGCTTACGAATTCGCGACTTTGGTGCCGGAGCGGTTGGGCGTTGAGTGCAGGTTCTTTGAAGCTACGGTACCGAATCATGTGCACTGGCTGCATGCGGTGCGGGGGGCGAATAGCGATCAGGAAGTTTTCGATCAGGCATATCCCAGGTCGGAGCTGCGGTTCCGGCCTCCATCGCGGATCGAGACTTTCGCGCGGGAGTTCGGATTGGGGTTTGTTCGGGCGGGGAGGAATTGGATCGGGCTGCTATTTATTTTGGGGTTGGCGATTGCGGCGCCGCGCGCGATGTTGCCGTTCGGGTGTTTTCTGATGGGAGAGGCTGGGGCGATTTTGATAGGGCCGCGCGTTCCATGGCCGCTGGCTCCGCGGTTTCTGGAGGCGGCTATGGCGTTGACTGTGGCGTATCTGGCGGTCGAGATCCTGATGGCTTCTTCGGCGAAGAGTTTGGCATGGGTCGTTGGAGTGTTGGGGTTGTTTCATGGGCTGGGGGTTTCGGGGTTTCCCATGCCTTATAGCGTCGCGGCGGGGGTGTGGCAGGTTGCTGTGTTTGCGGGGTTGGCTTGGGGGGCGCGGCGGGTTGCGGTTGGATGGAGGAAGAGAATTGCGTGGGGATTGCTGGCGGCGGGGTTGGGGGGATTTGTGTTTCGGGTGGTTTTGAGATGACAGAAAGTCGATGGCGGTGGGTGATTGGCGCGGCGGTTGTTTGGTATTGCGTTTGGGCGATTTTATTAATTCGGACTAAGCCGGGGTTTCAGTATGACGAGGCGATCGATGTGCTCGGGTCGGTTTCGCTGCTGCATTCGCACGAAGAGCTGAAGCTGCCGCATGCGCCGGACACTTGGTTCTGCGTCCAGGAGCACTGTTTTCCGTTGATGAGCGCTCGCTACATCGGGTCGATCAAAGAATATACGTGTCTGGCTTTATTCGCGTTGTTCGGGCCGCGCGCGGAGGTCGAACGAGGGATGGCGATGACGTTCGGCGCGTTGGGGATTTTGGGAATCGCGACTCTGCTGGCAAGCCAGGCGGGTTATCCGGCTGCCGCCGCGGGCGCATGGGTGCTGGCGGTTAATCCTTCTTATCAGGACATGACGGCGCTGGACAATTCGGGATTTTCGCCAGTGATGTGTGCGTTTGGATTATTGTGCATTGCGGCAGCGGCTTACCTTCGGAGCGGGAGTCCGCGCACGGCGTTTTGGGTCGGCGCGGCGATCGGACTGGGGGTTTGGGCTCGGGCAAATTATGTCTGGATGCTGGGGGCGCTTTTCGCTGCCCTGGTTATTTCAGTGGGGCGGCGGCTGCTGGTTCCGCTTTCGCATTGGGCCGCCTTTGCGATCGGCGGCATCGTCGGCGGGCTACCGTTTTTGGCGTATCAAGTATTGTCGGGCGGCGGAACTTGGGAGGCGGTGGGCATGTTTCCGGTCGCAGGGACCTTGGCGCAGCGGTTGCAGCACCGGCTGTGGATGCTGTCTGAAACCGTCCTCAGCAATGGTGAACATCATCGCGTATGGGGAGGGCCTGTTTCGTTACCTTTATGGCAACTTTGGCTGTTTCCTCTCGTGATTGCGGCGAGTTGCGTGGCGTGCGTGGCTTTCAAAAAGCCGGGAGTTTTGGCGCGGGTGGCTGGGCTTACGCTGGTGTTTTATACGTCGGCTTACTTTTTTTCTTCTTTGCCAATCGGGGAGCATCACCTTATGACATTGGTGCCGATCGCCGCGATGGTGGTGGTGTTGGGATGGCAGCGTATGGCGCCGCCCCACTTTGTGGTGATCCTTATCGCGGCGGTTTATGTGGGATCCGCGATTTACTGGTCGTCTGCGGCGCTGGCGGGGTTGCGGAGAACGGGCGGAGTTGGGCCTTGGTCGGATGGAATTTTTGCTTTGACGGAACGATTGCGGGCTGATTTTCCCGGGCGCGAGATTAAGGTTCTCGATTGGGGATTGCAGAACAGCATTTATGTTCTTTCCAATGGGCAGGTGCGGATCGCGGGAGCTGTTTTGGGATTCGACCGTCGATAAGACCGATTGGAACGGGCCGTGGATTGAGGAGATTCGCCATGGCGGGGTGTTTCTGTTGAACGGTCCGCAGAATCGCCAGATCCCAGCGACGTCGATCGGGTTTCTGCGGGCGCTCGCGGAGGGACGACCTGCTATGCGAAGGTACACCGTGCCGCAAAGGAGCGGAATTGCGTATGCCGAGGTGATCGATATTGTTCCGGACACTTTGGGCATGGGACCGGCACCGCCTCCGGATCCGGCGGTTCCCAGTGCTGCGGAAATTTCGGCGGGAGATTCGGGATTTTTGAAGCAGTCGACGGGCTTTTATGTGTTGGAACACGGCGGTTGGCGATGGAGTGCGCGGGAGTTTTCGCTGACGTTTCCCGGTTCGCGACCGGCGAAGAGTTTAACGCTGCACGTGAATGTGCCTGACGCTGAGATCGAGAAACTGGGGGCGATCACGATGGATATTCGCGTAGGGGAGCATGCTTTGGCTCCCGAGACATTTTCGCGGGCGGGGGATTATAACGTGACGCGGAGTTTGGAGGGGGAATGGGGAAATCGATTTGATTTTCGCGTCGATAAGACGCTGGCGCCGACTGCGGCGGACAATCGGGAGTTGGGGATTATTTTTGTTAGCGCGAGAGTAGAGTGGAGGTAGGGCAGGCTAACCGCAGCTCCGCGCCAGAGTCTCAAGTTTATGAAGTTACTTCCCCTATTCATGATTTGCGGCTGTCTGTATGGAGAGACGAAGCCGGTGACGCTGACAGGCTGGTTTTCCGATGAGGGATGCGCGAAGGGGCGCGTCGCATCCGGCAATATTAGTCCTAATAATCCGGAGTGCGTAAAACAATGTCTCGACAAAGGCTCGCGAGCAGTGTTTATCAGCGAGCAGGGCAAGGAAATGCTGATCGTTACGGGATATGAAAAGGCCAAGGACGATGTGGGGTACCATCTCGAAATCGTTGGTGTTCCGGATCTGGCAGCGAAGAGTATTTCGGTGCGATCGGTGAAGAGAATTGGGGAGTATCAAGGGGCTGCTTGTGCCCGCCCGAAGAAGTAAACTATTGGCATGAGGAGAATGATGCTGGGTTTGGCGGCGTGCGCGGTTTTGGTTTCCGCGCAGGATTGGGCGCGCGCGAAGGTTGACAAATCGCCCCGGCACCGCGAGTGGGTGACGGTCACGCACGACGGACGCAAGGTGGAGACGTTTGTTGCGTATCCGGAGGCGTCTAAGAATACGCCGGTGATTGTGGTCATCCATGAAATTTTCGGCATGAGCGATTGGGTAGAGGAAGTCACCGATGAGTTCGCGGCGGCGGGCTACATTGCGATCGCGCCGGATCTGTTGTCGGGGATGGGTCCCAAAGGCGGGCGCACCAAGGATTTTCCGTCGGGCGAAGTAGGGCAGGCGATCGGGAAGCTGCCGCCGGATCAGATTACTGCGGACTTGAACGCTGTCGCCGATTACGGTTTGAAGCTGCCTTCGGCTACGAAGAAATTGTTCGTGACCGGGTTCTGCTACGGCGGCGGGCAGGCGTTCCGGTTCGCGACGAATCGTCCGGATCTGGCGGCGACGCTGTCTTTTTATGGGCCTCCGCCGGATAAGGAAGCGATGGCGCGCATTAAGGGCCCGGTGTTTGGATTTTATGGTGGGACGGACAATCGGATTGGCGCGATGATTCCGGGGGCGGTCACGAATATGAAAGAGCTGGGTAAGGTTTATGAGCCAGTGACCTATGAGGGCGCGGGGCATGGGTTTATGCGGGCGGGGGAGCAGCCGGATCCTACGCCGGCGAATGCCAAGGCCCGGGATGAGGCTTGGGTGCGGATTAAGAAGATTATGAGTAGTCATTAGGTTTCGCGTCTATCCGCATGCTCACGCATAGCGGTTCAGGGGCCGGATAGTTATTGGAAATGCAGGTGCGACGAGTCGCGGTTTGGATGATTTTCTGCGGGGCTCTGTTTGCATTTCAAAAACCGTTTCGCCAGTATCCGGGCGTGGAGTATGACGATTTTCCGCTGCCGAAGGACTGGAAGGAAAAAACGGAGTTCGTATTTACGCGGCTGATGTATCCTCCGGCGCCGGGAGTGCGGGGGTATCGCGGGTATCGTTCCGACTGGAGAGAGGGCGGGACGATGTGGACGCAGGATTATCCCCGGGCTGATCGCCATTTTGCGGAGGCGGTTCGAAGGCTGACCAGGATCCACATACGGTCTGTAGAGCAGCCGGTGAATCTGGACGACGGAGACGACGTTTACAACTATCCATTTATTTATGCGGTCCAGCCGGGGAGGGGCAGGCTGACCGATGAACAGGCTGAGAGGATGCGCGATTACCTGCTGCGCGGCGGGTTTTTCATGACCGACGATTACTGGGGGCCAGCGGATCAGGCGGTGTTCGAGGAGTGGATGCATCGGGTGTTTCCGGATCGGCCGATTGTGGAACTGGATAATCGGGATTCGATTTTTCACACGATTTACGATCTGGACGATCGCTATCAGGTGCCGGGCGCGCGATACATATCAACCGGCGTGACTTGGAAGTGCGAAGGGTGTCCGGCGCGGTGGTTTGGAATTTATGACGACCGGGGACGGGTGATGGTGGCGGCAAGTTTCAATTCCGACATTGGAGATTCGTGGGAGTGGGCGGATGATCCGCACTATTTGGAGAAGTTTTCGGCTCTTGGGATTCGGATCGGGGTTAATTATATTGTTTATTCGATGAGTCACTAACGAAGATATCTCACGCAAAGGCGCCAAGCTCGCTAAGAGTGCGATGTGCTTTGAGACTCGAGGTTTGGGAGGAAGGCGGTTAGCAGGCCTATCGCGGGTAGGAAGGCGCAGAGCTGGTAGACGAAGGTGATGCTGGTCGCGTCGGCTAGACGGCCTAGCAGGGCGGCTCCGATTCCCGCTACTCCGAAAGCTAGTCCGAAAAAGAGGCCGGAGATGGCTCCGACGCGGCCGGGAATCAGCTCCTGCGCGTAAACGAGAATTGCCGAGAAGGCCGAGGCCAGAACCAGGCCGATGATGACCGTCAGGATCGCGGTCCAGAAGAGATTCGCGAAGGGCAGAGCCAGGGTGAACGGCAGGACGCCCAGGATCGAGCACCAGATGACGTATTTGCGGCCGATGCGGTCGCCGATCGGGCCCCCGGCGAAGGTTCCGGCGGCGACAGCGCCCAGAAATAAGAAAAGATGGATCTGCGCGCTTTGGACGGAGACGTGGAACTTGGTGATCAGGTAAAAGGTGTAGTAACTGGTGAGGCTCGCCAGGTAGATGTATTTCGAGAAGATCAGCGCGATCAGGACGCTCATCGCCAAGGCGACTTTCCGGCGGGAGAGAGTCGAATGGCGCGTCGGGGGCTCTCGCGTTTGGCGGTCGGCGGGTGATGATTTTTGTACCAGGTGCCGACTTGGGTCAGGATCAGGATGGCGATCAGCGCGGCGATGGAGAACCAGGCGATGGTGTGCTGGCCTTTCGGGAGGACGATGAAGGCGGCGAGCAGGGGTCCGGTGGACGACCCGGCATTTCCGCCTACCTGAAAGAGAGATTGCGCCAGGCCGTGCTGCCCTCCGGAGGCCAAACGAGCGATGCGGGAGGATTCAGGGTGAAAGACGGCGGACCCGACGCCGACCAGCGCGACGGCGGCCAGGATCGCGACGAAGCTGGGGGCGGAGGAAAGCAGCAGGAGTCCGGTGAGCGTGAATCCCATGCCGATGGCCAGCGAATAGGGCTTGGGGTGGGCGTCGGTATAGATGCCGACCAGGGGCTGGAGGAGCGAGGCGGTGATCTGGAGGGATGCGGTGATCATGCCGATCTGACTGAAATCGAGATGGTAGGAGGTCTTGAGGATCGGATAGACGGCGGGCACGACGGACTGCATCATGTCGTTGAGGAGATGGCAGAAGCTGATAGCGGCGAGGATGCGGAAGGCGGTGGTCCCGGCGTCGTTGGAGAGGCGCGAGGGGAGGGTGGTGGTGGACACTCTCTTTAGTTGTAGGCACGAAACGGTGGGACGATTCGATACACAAGCGTATATTGGGATCTCCTAAAATACATATTGTAGGGCTTGTTCTGGGCTCGGAAGTGCTGTAATATCAATCACAAGCTTCGGCAAAAGGGTGGTCATTCACGTGCTCCGGAATCGGCCGGGTTCGTGTCTGCTGAGTTTGGGGTTGGGGTATGAGGGAATTCAGGCAACAGCTCGTTAGTGCGTTGCTGGTGATTGTGACGGTTGCGGCGGTGATCGCCGCGGCCATCAATTTCCAGCAGCAGAGCCGTTTTGCGCTTCCCGACGACGGCGTGGCCTGGATGGACCAGGTGCAACGGCAGATTCCGAGCGGGTGGTTGCGGCTTATGTGACTCCGGGGAGTCCGGCGCTGAAGGCGGGGCTGCGAACCGGCGACGTGCTGCTGTCGATTGAGGGCGTCCGGATGGATAACGCTCTGAAGGCGACGGAGGTGCTGGCGCGGCTGGGTCCTTGGCGCGAAGGCCGACTACGAGATTCAACGCGGCGGGTCGAAGTTTACCGCCAAGGTGATTATCGGCGCAGGTGGAGCGCGACTCCACGATTTTCTATCAATACGCGGTGGCGGTGGTTTATCTGGCGATCGGGCTGTTCGTCTATTTCCGCCGCGGGAACGCGCCGCGGGCGCTGCATTTTTTCCTGCTATGCCTGGCGTCGTTCATCATGTCGTCGTTCCATTATTCGGGGAAGCTGAATAATTTCGACAAGGTGATTTATTTGGGCAACGTGGTCGCGGGGTATCTGGCGCCGACGCTGTTCCTGCATTTCTGCTGCGTGTTTCCGGAGCCGCAGAAGTGGATCCGGCGGCGGGGCGCGGCGGTGCTGCTCTATTTGCCGGGGCTGGCGCTGCTGGCGTTCCATCTGGGGATCATGTTCGGGTATGTGCGGACGGCGGCGCCTCTGCTCGAAATGCGGTGGATGCTGGATCGGACGTGGCTGACGTTCCTGTGCGCGATGTATCTGGCGGGCGGGATGGTGCTGGCGTGGCAACTGCGCCGAGCGGACGATCCGGTGGTGCGGCGGCAGTTGACCTGGCTGCGCAACGGCGCGGTGATCGGGATGCTGCCGTTCGCGCTGATTTACGCGGTTCCTTATCTGATGGGCGTGCCTCCGAATCATGCGATGAATCTGGCGGTGCTGTCGCTGCCGCTGATTCCTCTGACCTGGGCGTACGCGATTCTGCGCTACCGGCTGATGGACGTCGACGTGATTTTCCAGGAAGGCTACGTTTACACGCTGGCGACGCTGGCGGTGCTGTCGATTTTCTACGGCCTGATTTTCACGGTGAGCACGCGCGGGCGAGCTGAGCGGCACGGCGATGGTGGCGCTGATCCTGATCGCCGCGTTCGTGTTTCAGCCGATCCGGAATTGGATCCAGGAGCAGCTCGACCGGTATTACTTTTATAAAGACCGCTACGATTACCGGCGCACGCTGATCGAGTTTGCGCGCGAGCTGGGGTCGCCGACCAATTTGGGCGAGATGCTGGAGAGCGTGGCGGACCGGCTGATCCGGACGCTGGGGATTCGTCACGTGGCGTTTTTCGTGTGGGACGAAGGCGAGTCGCGGTTCCGGCTGGAACTGGCGAGCAATCGCCGGGGGAAGCAGACGGAGAATGTGCCGTACGGCCTGGATATGAGTTTTCTGAGCGCGAGTCCGAAGAAGCCGTATTTGTTTTTCGAGCGGACGCGGAATTTGCTGGACGTGGTTTCGCATGAGATGCCGGTGTCGGCTCGGAGGTCGATTGCGGAGCTGGAGCTGACTTATTATTTGCCGTGCTCGGCGCAGAGGGCGGACGATCGCGTACCTGGGCGTGAGCCGCACGGAGACGGGCGATTTTCTATCGAGCGAAGATGTCGAGCTGCTGGTGACGTTGTCGGGATACGTCGGCATCGCGGTCGATAATTCGATGCTGTATCAATCGCTGGCGCGCAAGGTGGAAGAGTACGAGAAGTTGAAGGAGTTCAGCGAGAACATCGTCGAATCGATCAACGTCGGCATTCTGGCGGCGGATCTGGAAGATCGCGTGGAGAGCTGGAATTCGCAGATCGAAAAGCTGACCGGGATTTCGCGCGAGAGAGCGCTGGGGAGGAAGCTGAGCGAACTGCTGCCGGCGGATTTGTGCGACCGGCTGGGCGCGGGCGTCGAGAACGTTTACAAATTTGTTCTGAAGCCCAGGATGTGGCTTTGAATGACGTGACGCTCAATATCGCGATTGCGCCGCTGATTTCGCGCGACGGCGCGCAGATCGGGCGGCTGATTATTTTCGACGACGTGACGGATCGGGCGGAGCTGGAGCGGAGGCTGGTGCAGGCGGACAAGCTGAGCTCGATCGGTCTGCTGGCGGCGGGCGTGGCGCATGAAGTGAATACGCCGCTGGCGGTGATTTCGACTTACGCGCAGATGCTGGCGAAGCAGATTTCGGGCGACGAACAGAAGGCGCCGCTGCTCGAAAAAATCGCGCGGCAGACGTTCCGGGCGAGCGAGATCGTCAATTCGCTGCTGAATTTTTCGCGCACTTCGCCGACGGAGTTTGTGAGCGTCGATCTGAACAAGGTGGTGCGGGAGACGCTGGCGCTGATGGAGCATCAGCTGACGAAGACGCGGCGTGACGGCGACGCTGACGCTCGACGAGAAGCTGCCGCGGATCAAAGGGAGTCCGGGTAAACTGCAACAGGTTTTCCTGAATTTGTTCCTGAATGCGCGGGATGCGATGGAGCGGGGCGGCGTGCTGGCGGTGAAGACGTCGGCGCACGACGGTCGCGTGCTGGTGACGGTGGCGGATTCGGGAGCGGGGATTGCGCGGGAGAATCTGGAAAAGATTTTCGATCCGTTTTTCACGACCAAGGGCGCGAAAAAGGGAACGGGCCTGGGATTGTCGGTGAGCTACGGCATTGTGCGCGAGCACGCGGGGAACATCGAGGTGCAGAGCGAAATCGGCGCGGGGACGCGGTTCGAGCTATCGTTCCCGGAGGCGGTGCCGGTGAAGCGATGCGAAGCCCGCGGTGGTCGAAAAGCCCACGGTGTCTGGAGCCGGCGATGGTCGCGGTGCAGGCGGTGTCGACGCAGGTCATCTCGACCGCACGGCTAATCGGCAGACGGCGTCGCTCGCAAAATGACAGGTTGATTCGTTAATGATTCCTGAGGGTCCGCTTCCTGTCGACGTAATCGCACCCGAAACATCCTTCCCGCGGCCGCATTCTGGTGATCGACGACGAGCCCGATATTCGCGAGAGCCTGGAAGCGTTGCTTTCGAGCGAAAATTATCGCGTCGAGCTGGCGTTTAATGCGACCGAAGGGCTGAAAAAGCTCGAAACATCGACCTACGATCTTGTTCTGGTGGACCTGATGATGCCGGACAAGAGCGGCATGGAGGTGCTCGAAGAAATCCGGCTGAGGGATCGCGAGACGCCTCTGTTCATGATCACCGCTTACGGGTCGATCGAGGTCGCGGTGGAGGCGCTGAAGCGCGGCGCGAACGATTATTTCGCCAAGCCCTGGGACAACGAAAAGCTGCTGATCGAGATCGAGCGCATGATCTCGAAGCGCCGGCTGGAGCGCGAGAACACCGAGCTCAAGCGCGCGCTGAAGCAGCGCTACAGTTTCCCGAACATCGTCGGCAAGAGCGAGAGGATGATGAAGATCCTCGATCTGGTGGCGCAGGTCGCGGCGAGCCGCGCGACGATTCTGATCACGGGCGAGACGGGGACGGGCAAGGAACTGATCGCGAATGCGATTCACGCGCATTCGGCGCGCGCCGGAGCATCCGTTCGTGCCGGTGCATTCGGGGTCGGTGCCGCCGGACCTGCTGGAATCGGCTCTGTTCGGCCACGTGAAGGGCGCGTTCACCGGAGCGGTGGCTTCGCGCAAGGGATATTTCGAGATCGCCAATCGCGGGCACGATTTTCTTCGACGAGATCGGCACGATTTCGCTGGAAACGCAGACCAAGCTGCTGCGCGTGATTCAGGAGCGCGAGTTCATGCCGCTGGGGTCGACCGAAACGATCCGCGTGGATGTGCGGATCGTCGCGGCGACGAATGCGGAACTGAAGAAGGCTGTCGAGGAAGGGAAGTTTCGCGAGGACCTTTATTACCGGCTGAACGTGATCAACCTGGCGCTGCCTCCGCTGCGCGATCGCAAGGAAGATATTCCGGCGCTGGTGGACCATTTTTTCGCGAAGTATTGCAAGGAGAACGAGAAGTATCTGGATGCGAACGGGCGCTCGATGCTGAGTTTCGAGCCGGAGGCGATGCAGATCCTGATGGATCACCTGTGGCCGGGAAACGTTCGCGAACTGGAGAACGTGGTGGAGCGCGCGGTGGTGCTGGCGTCGCAAACGTCGGTGCCGGTGGACGTGTTGCCGGAGCATCTGCTCGAAGCGAAAGGGCTGCGAATCCGGCGCGACGAGAGCGGCCATCTGGCCGGCGGACGCGAGCTTGTTCGAGATTGTCGCGGATTACGAGCGGCGGAAAATCATAGAGCAACTGGAAGCGTCGGACTGGAGCCAGACGGCGGCGGCGGAGGCGTTGCGGGTACCTTTGTCGACGCTGAATCAGAAGATCAAGCGACTGAATATCGAGATTCGGAAGCGGGGGGCTTAGGTAGCGGAGGGCGCTTGAGGATCGATCGCAGGGATGTGTTCCAGGCGAGCAACTCGACAAGGGGCTTGGTCGGCGGCGACGAGAAAATGGAGCAGTCCCGCATTCGAGAGATGCATTGCCATCGAGAGTTGCAATGCATCCAAGCTGCGCAGCCCTTCCCCGATGCCGTAAATCGCGACACAGGTTCGAGAATACTCGAAGTGACGTTTCTCAAATTCCGGCGACACATGTAGTCGCCGCTTTTCCAGATCAAGACGAAACTTTCTACGAGCGACCTCAACGCCAGCCCGGCTGAGTTGTCCCATGCGAACCTTGGTCGCGAGCACCGATTCCATTTCGATGAGTGATAGTGGAGAGACGAAGATCCGATTCCCTCCTTGTGCGTCCAGCAGACCTTCTACGTAATCGGAGCCAAGTTCCTGGTGATAGAGTTTGGCGAGCGCACTGGTATCCAGAAAAACATTCGCCACTTATCGTTCTTCACGCAATGCAATGACGGTGTCTGACAAGGATCCATCTATTGAAGACAATGCCTGCCGAACTTCGTCGAGGCTAATCTCGTCGCGAAGAGCAGCCTCCCACTCTTCGGAGGAAAAATAGGCGGATGCATTGCCCTCAAATTGCGTCGCGTCACTTATCGTCACCGTAACCCGCAATTGATCAGGCAGGGACAGTTGATCGATTGGGCGAAGAACTCCATTTTTGTACACGGCTTCGAAGGTCTTCATCATACGATCTAAGTTTATTTTACAGCACCCTAGCCGTGGCGCGACGAGGCGATGGTATTCTGGTGGGATATCTCGCCAAATTGAGCGTACGTTAGCGGTCATCTTCGCGGGGTTCTGCGCGTTTTTGACTGTTTACGCGACACAGCCGATCCTGCCCGTATTGAGCAAGGCCCTGGGAATCACCGCGTTTCTGGCGAGCCTCACCGTAACCGCCAGCACGCTAGGCATGGCGCTCACTGCTCCCATGGCGGGGAGAATTTCCGATCGCATCGGGCGCAAGAAGACCATCGTGATCGCGGGCTTCGGGCTCGGCGGTTTCGACTCTCGCTGCGGCGTCTGCCACGGGACTGCCTTCGCTGCTGTTCTGGCGTTTCTGCAAGGCGTGTTTACGCCTGGGATTTTCGCGGTCACGATCGCCTACGTTAACGACGAATGGGGCGCGGCGCAATCGGGACGCGGGATGTCGTCGTACGTCGGCGGCACGGTGGTGGGCGGATTTCTGGGGCGATTCCTGGCCGGGACTGATCGCGTCGAGATACGACTGGCACTACGTATTCCTGGTGCTCGGCGGATTGAATTTGCTGAGCGCGCTGATCATCTGGCGGTTCATGCCGGTGGAGAGCAAGAAGCCCGCGCCTCCTGCGAGCGGGTTCTGGTCCGCGGCCGGAGAGCATTTCCGCAATCCTCTGCTGCTGGCCACCTACGCGGTCGGATTCTGCGTGTTCTTTTCGCTGATTTCGACGTTCACCTATATCAATTTCTATCTGTCGCAGCCCCCGTTTTCGCTGCCGACCTCGATCCTCGGTTCGCTGTTCTTCGTCTATCTGACCAGCGCGGTGGTGACGCCGATCGCGGGACGATACATCGACAAATATGGCCACAGGCTGGTGCTGCTGTGCGGCATGGCCGCGGGAGCCTGCGGTGCGCTGCTGACCCTGGTTCCGAACGTCATCGTGATTATTATCGGGCTCGCGCTGGTTTGCGATGCGGTGTTTGTGGCGCAGACCTGTTCGAATGGATTTATCGGCCTGGCGACGAAAACCAACCGCGCGCTGGCGGTGGGGTTGTACGTGATGGTGTACAACATCGGCGGGAGCATGGGCTCGGCGGCGCCCGGTCCTGTGTGGAAGACTGTACGGATGGCCCGGCGTGGTGGCTATGATCGTCACGGTTCAGGTATTGACGATGCTGCTCGCATGGCGGCTATGGCCGGGGAGGCAACCGGCACGCAGCACAGTGATCGCAGTGTATTAAACATCAATCGATAGAGGTGATGACCATGACGACATCGAGACGAGCAGATGTTCAGCCGCGTTCTGGTTGCTGGGCAGCGCCCTCTCGGCGATGGAGATGTTCGCGGAAGTAGCCGGCGGCGACCGTCGGCGATACCGGCGATTTGAAGCTGGGCGTGGCGAGCTATTCCTTCCGCGAGTTCGGCCGCAAGATCGCGATTCAGGGAACACAGAAGCTGGCGTAAATACATCAACTATAAGGATGTGCATCTGCCTCTGACGTCGACGCCCGCTGAAATCAAGAAGGCCATCGCCGATACCGAGAAGGCGGGCCTGAAAATCGTCGGCGGCGGGACCATCTATTTCCAAACGGACGATGAAGCCGACATTCGATCGAAGTTCGAATACGCGAAGGCTTGCGGGATGCCCACTATCGTGTGCATGCCGAACGTGGACAGTTCTGCCGAAGCTGGAGAAGTACGTCAAGGAATACGACATCAAGATCGCGGTGCACGCCCACGGCCCGGAAGACAAGAATTTTCAGAAGCCGCAGGATGTGCTGGAGGTTGTGAAGAACATGGATCCGCGCTGCGGGCTTTGCATCGACATCGGGCACACCGTTCGCACAGGCGTTGACCTGGTCTCGACGGTGGCAGAGACGGGTCCGCGGTTGCTCGATATGCATGTGAAGGATCTGGCGAGCTTTCACGGCGAAAGACAGCCAGAGTTCCGTGCGGCGACGGAAAAATTCCTTTCCCGGCGCTGTTCACGCAGTTGAAGAAGATGAACTATCAGGGTTACATCAATCTGGAATATGAGATCGACGACACCGATCCGCTGCCGAACATGATCAAGAGCTTCGCGTACATGCGCGGCGTGATTGCGGGGCTAAAAGGTTAGCGCTTGTAGCCGATCTTGCGTAACAGGCTGTGGCGCCATTCGAGGCCTGACTCGGTTTCGACGCCCTTGGGGCTGCTGCCATCGATCACGCCGAGGATTCCGCGGCCTTGTTCGGTCTCGGCGATGATCACTTCCACTGGATTTGCCGTGGCGCAGAAGATCGTGCAAATTTCCGGGATGTCGCGGATGCGGCCAAGCACGTTGATCGGATAGCCTTCGCGCATCGAAACGACGAAAGTGTGGCCGGCGGCGATCAACTGCGCGTTGCGCGTGGCATTTTCTTTCAGCGCGGCGTCGTTGCCGTCGACGCGGGTCAGACAGGCTCCCGAGGCTTCATTAAACGCGATGCCGAACTTCATTTGCGGCACTGTGTTGACGATGGCTTCGTAAATATCCTCTACGGTTTTAATGAAGTGGCTTTGGCCGACAATGATGTTCCCGTTCTCCGGAATTTCCAGCCGCACTGTCTTCAGTTCCATTCCATCCATATTAGTCAAACCGGGATAATGAAACGTGGCACAACACAAGGCGCGCGCTAAAGCCAGCAAGCTGATCGAGGGGCGGCTGAACGTTCATCGCGACGGCTACGCGTTTCTGATTCCCGATAAGCCGATCCCCGGCGTCGAAGGCGACGTCTACATCACCAAGGAAGAAGCGCACAAGGCGATGCACGGCGATCGTGTTGGGATCCGATTGAAGCGCGGCGACCGAGGGCGCATATCATGGCGAAATCATGCAGGTGCTGCGGCGCGCGCATCCTTCGGTGGTGGGCGAATTTCGCGTGCGGCGGCGCGGGAATTACGTGGTGCCGCATGAAGATCGCATCCGGCAATGGATCGAGATTCCGGAAGGGCATGGAGTTTCCGAAGAAGAAGGCTTCGGCGAATCGGGTGGGCGCGCGTGAGGTCGAAGTGAAGACGGTTGCCGATCTGGACGGAATGATCGTCAACGCGGAGATTCTCGATTTCGGCAGACGGCGATCGGCCCATCGGACGCGTCACGGAGATCCTCGGGAAAGCCGACGATTTCGGGGTCGACGTCGAGATTCTGATCCGCGTCGCATCACATTCCGCACGAGTTTCCCGAGGATGTGCTGGAGCAGGCGCGGTCGATTCCGGGTGCGATCCCGGAGGCGGAGATCGCAAAGCGGCGGGATTTTCGAGCGCTCGACATCGTCACGATCGATGGCGAAACGGCGCGCGATTTCGACGACGCGGTTTGGGTGGAGAAGCTCGCGAACGGGAACTTCGCGCTGCAGGTTCATATCGCCGACGTGAGTTATTACGTGACGTCCCGGGTCGGCCATCGATCGCGAGGCGCTGCTGCGGGGAACCAGCGTTTATTTTCCCGATCGCGCGGTGCCGATGCTGCCGCTCGAGCTATCGACGGACCAGTGCTCGCTGCGGCCGCATGAAGATCGGCTGGTGCTATCGGCGCTGTTGGAGATCGACAAGCGCGGCGACGTGGTCGCGCAGGATTTCACGCGCGGCGTGATTCGCAGCGCGGAGCGGATGACGTACACGGCGGTGCACGGAGTGCTCGAAGGCGACGCGGAACTGCGGAACCGCTATGCGCCGCTGGTCGCGCGATTCGAGCTGATGCAGGAGCTGGCGCTGATCCTTAACAAGAAGAGAGTGCGCCGGGGATCGATCGATTTCGATTTGCCGGAGCCTCTGCTGGAGTTCGACGAATTCGGCGAGATGATCGGCGATCAGGCGCGCGGCTCGCAACGACGCCCACCGGCTGATCGAGGAGTTCATGCTGGCGGCGAATGAAGCCGTCGCGTCGCACATCGAAGAAGCTGGCCTGCCGATGATTTACCGCATTCACGAACGGCCGGATCCGAAGCGCGTGCTGGAGTTCGAAGAGGTGGCCACGCAGTTCGGCTATTCGCTGGTGGGCGGAGGCGCGCCGGTGAAAAAGTTTCGCGGAGAGATTGTCGCGCTGGATAACGCGAAGCTGACGTCGCGCAATTATCAGAAATTGGTGGCGAAGATCGAGGGCAAGCCGGAGGAGCGCATCCTGAGTTATCTGATGCTGCGGTCGTTGAAGCAGGCGCGCTACAGCGATCAGAACGTCGGCCACTTCGCGCTGGCCGCGCAGAGTTACACGCATTTCACGTCGCCGATCCGGCGGTATCCGGATCTGATCGTGCATCGGATCCTGAAGGCGCATCTGGATGGGAAGGGGTACGAGGACGATCTGCGTGAGATCGCCGAATTCGTCGTCGACCACCGAACGCCGCGCGGCGGAGGCGGAGCGCGAGCTGGTCGAGTGGAAGAAAGTGAAGTTCATGATCGCGCACGTGGGCGAGGAGTTCGACGCGCTGATCATTTCCACGCAGCGCTTCGGATTTTTCGTGGAGCTGGCGGAGATGTTCATCGAAGGGCTGGTGCCGATGGACACGCTGCTGGGCGACCATTACACCTATCACGAGAACACGCGCAAGATCATCGGGCAGCGGACGCGGAAGCAGTTTTCGATCGGCGATAAGGTGCGCGTGCGGCTGGATCGGGTGGATGGCGTGGAAAAGAGGCTGCAGTTTTCGCTGGTCGAGCCATGTCGAATACGCGAAGAGGCGGCGTCAGTAAATCGGGTTCCCGGCGGCGCGTTTTCCAGCGGCGGTGAATCCAGAGCCATTGGTCGGGATATTGGCGGATGACGGATTCGAGTTGCGCGTGGATGCGTTGGGTGTCTTCGGCGAACATCGCCGGACATTGGAATCTCCGGATAGAAGCGCAGGATGTAGCGCTGCTCCTCGTGCGGACCAGAGCGCGAAACCGGGCACGACGGCGGCTCCGCTATGATGCGCAAGTTTCGCGAAAGCGGTTCCGGCGCAGGCCTTGCGTGCCGAAGAAATCGATGAACACGCCTTGATCGAGCGTGGTGTTTTGATCGATCAGAATGCCGACGGCTTCGCCCGCTTTGAGCGCTTTCAAGATGCCCCGGGCAGCGTCCTTTTTCTCGATGATCTGATTGCCGGAAAGGGCGCGATAGCGCTCGACCAGCGCATCGATGCGAGGATTGTCGAGAGGGCGCACCACGATGTGCATCGGCGCGGTCATCCAGGCGTGAGCAGAACGCGCTCAGTTCCCAGTTGCCGAGATGCGCGGTGGCGACCAGAACGCCGCGCCCTCGCGCCAGAGCGGTTTGGAAATTCTCCAGACCGTCATAACGAATCAGCGACGAAATGTTTCGGGGCGTCAATCGCGGAAGGCGGGCGAAGGTCGCGAGCAGACGCGCGATGGAGAGGAAGACGCCGTCGGCGATCTGCTCGGGATTCGAGAATCCGGCCATCGTCAGATTCTTGAGGGCGATGCGGCGGAGGCGCGGGAACGAGACGATCGAGAAGCTTTGCGATTACGTTCGAGAGGGAAGGGAAGACGGCTACGGTTGCGATTGCGGCACGGGCAATCCAGTACTCAATATCTCTTACCAATCCAGCCGCCGCCGAGGACCAGTTCGCCGGAGTAAAATACCGCGCCTTGGCCGGGAGTGACGGCGCGCTGCGGCTCATCGAAGCGAACCTCGACGCGCGAAGGATCGGCGGTGGGCGTGATGGTCGCGGCCGCGGCTTGATGCTTGTTGCGGATCTTGATTTCGGCGCGCACGGGCGCAGCAGGAGCCGCGATCGAGATCCAGTTGACGTCGTTCACGGTCATCGTCGGCGCGCAGCAGAGCGTCGTTGCGGCCGATGATGACGCGCTTCGATGCGGGCTCGGTCGAGATGACGTAGAGAGGCTCGCCCGCGGCGACGCCGAGGCCGCGGCGCTGGCCGACGGTGAAATGATGGACGCCGGAGTGCTCGCCGACCACGCGGCCGTCGGTGGTGACGAGCTCGCCTTGCGTTTCTGCCGGCGCGATGCCTTGCTCCCTAAAATACGCGTCGATGAATGCGGCGTAATCGCCGTTCGGAACGAAACAAATTTCCTGGCTATCGGGCTTGGCGGCGGTGGGGATGCCCAGCTCGCGCGCCAGCTCGCGCACGGCGGACTTTTCCATCCCGCCCAGCGGAAACATCGTGCGCGCGAGCTGCTCCTGCTTCAGGCCGAAGAGAAAATAGGTCTGGTCCTTGGCGCGATCCGCGCTGCGGCGCATCTCCCAGCGCCCGGTGTCGGCGTTCCAGTCGATCTGCGCGTAATGGCCGGTCGCGATGCGCTCGGCGCCCACGCCCTCGGCCATGTCGAGAAACTGATCGAACTTGATGAAGTTGTTGCACAGCGTGCACGGCACCGGCGTGCGGCCCGCGAGATATTCGTCGATGAACGGCTTCACCACCTGCGCTTCGAAGCGATCCTCAAAATTGACGACGTAATAAGGAATGCCCAGAAGCTGCGCGACGTGGCGAGCGTCGTACACATCATCGAGCGAACAGCATCGGCCCGGTGGAACCGCCTTCGGGAACAAGTTCCGGAAGCCGCCGCTGGTTCCAGAGCTGCATGGTGAGCCCGACGACATTGCTCGCCGCGCGCGCGCAGCATTCCCGCGACGACGGAGCTATCGACTCCGCCCGACATCGCGACTGCAATGGTCGACTCAGGCATAGGCGGGCGCCAGCTTTCTGAGATGGGCGACGCATCTCGGCGACGGCGTCGATCAGCGCGTCGACCTGCGCGACGTCGTTCGACCGGCCCAGCGAAAAACGGATGCTCGACTTGGCCTGCTCGCGCGTCAGACCGATCGCGATCAGCACGTGCGAAGGCTCCTGCGCGCCGCTGGAACAGGCGGAGCCGGTGGAAACGGCGAAGCCCCGCAGATCGAGCGCGATGAGCAGAGCTTCGCTATCGATTCCGTCGAAGCGGATATTGGTGATGTTGGGCGCGCGAAGGCTGCCAGCGGCGTTGACGTGCGCGTCGGCAACGCGAGCGAGGATGCCGTTGCTCCAGCCGATCGCGAAGCGTCGCGAGGACGGGCCATTCGGCCGCGGCGTGTTCGAGTGATCCATTGCGCCGCGGCGCCCAGCGCGACTGCGCCCGCGACGTTTTCCGTTCCCGCGCGCAGATCGGTTCTCATGACTTCCGCCATGAACCTGCGGCGCGAAGCTGCAGCCCTTTGCGAATGAAAAGCGCGCCGGTGCCCTTCGGCGCATAAATTTTGTGCCCGCTGATGGCGTAGAGATCGGCGTGGATGGCGCGCACGTCGATGGGAACTTTCCCGGCTGCCTGAACGCCATCGGAGTGAAACGCAACGCCGGCTTCCTGCGCGATGCGGCCGATCTCCTCAACCGGCTGAATGGTGCCGAGCTCGTTGTTGACGTGCATCACGCTGATCAACTTCGTGTCCGGGCTGAATCGCGCGGCGGATGGCGTCGGGATCGACGATACCGCTGCCATCGACGGGCACGCGCGTGACGGAGAGTTGGTCGCGCGGACGCGAGGACGGCGGGATGTTCGATGGTGGTCGTAATGACATGACCGCCCATGGCGATTCCGAGGATCGCGAGATTGTCGGACTCCGTTCCGCCGCTGGTGAACACGATTTCGTTGTCGGAGCAACGAAGCATCGCGGCGACCTGCCGACGCGCATGGTCGAGCTTGGCGCGGGCGGCCTGCCCATAATGATGGATACTGGAGGGGTTGCCGAAAACCTCGGTCATCACCGGGAGCATGGCTTCCAGCACCTCGGGGGATACGGGCGTTGTCGCGTTGTGATCGAAATAATATCGCTGCACGGCTTTCTTTTAATTTTAACAGCAGATGTTGCGCGGACCTATCACACTCACCACCGATTTCGGAACCAGCGACCATTTTGTGGGCACCATGAAGGGCGTGATTCTAGGCATTTCGCCCCGCGCGCGCATCGTGGATATCACGCACGAGATCGCGCCGCAGGACGTGAATGAGGCCGCGTTCGTGATCGCGCAGGCATGGCGATACTTTCCGAAAGGCTCGATTCACGTGGTGGTGGTGGACCCAGGCGTCGGCAGCGCGCGGCGCGCGATTCTGTGTGAGGCGGAAGGACAGTTTTTCATCGCCCCGGATAATGGCGTGCTGTCGATGATCTATGACACGTCACGTCACAAGGTGCGAGTGATCTCGAACGAGAAGCTTTTCTTAAAGAAAGTCAGCAATACATTTCATGGCCGCGATGTATTTGCTCCCGCGGCGGCGCATCTGTCAAAAGGTTTAACGCCGGCGAAGTTCGGGAAGCCCATTCACGATTCAGTTCGCAGCTTCCTACTGAAGCCGACGCGATTATCGCGCCATGACTGGAGCGGGGTTGTGCTCAAGACGGACCGGTTCGGAAATTTAATCACAAATTTTCACATCGACGAATTTCCGGATCTCGCGGCACAGCCGATGGAGCTGCGTGCCGGGCTGGAACGAATTACCAGGCTCGCGGCGACGTATGCCGAAACGACGATTGGCGAGTTGTTCGCAATTGTCGGCAGCTCCGGTTATGTCGAGGTGGTGGTGAATCAGGGGATCTGCGGCGAAGGTCCTTGGGATCGGGGCGGGGTCGCCGGTGGAGCTGGAGATCTTTTACGAAGGAGTCCGTTCGTCATAGCCGCGACATTCGAGAACGGGTAGGCGCGGGTATTTGGGGAATGACGGGTCGGTCAGCGACCGCTCGCATAACAGGAAAATCGATCCGCGATCGTTGCGGATAACGCGGCAATGCTGGCAGGTATCGCAGAGATTCATTTCAGTCCATCAGGCCGCTCCGCACCGCGAATCTGACCAGTTCTCCCGTACTGTGCAAATTTAATTTTTCCATGAGCCGTCCGCGATGCGCTTCGACGGTATAAACGCTCAGGTTGAGAGACGTCGCGATTTCCTTGTTGGTTTTACCTTCCGCGATCATTTGCAGGACCTCGCGTTCGCGGGTGGTGAGCAGGTCGAGAGGGTCCGTAACATGCCGGCGGTAATCGCTGAGCACGGCGTCGGAAACGCCAGGGCTGAGATAGCCCTCGCCTTTGGCAACCGCGCGGACAGCAGCCAGCAAGTCAGCATCGGCCGAATCCTTCAAGAGATATCCGCGAGCGCCGGCCCGCAGAATTTCACGTACGTAAACAGCATCTTTATGCATGCTAAGTGCGAGCACGCGAGTCCGCGGAGAGAGCTCGATGAGACGGCGCGTCGCTTCGATGCCGTTCAGCTCCGGCATCGTAACGTCCATCACAACCACGTCGGGCTTGAGCTTTTGGGCGAGTTCGACAGCATCGCGTCCGTTGCCCGGCTTCACCTGCGATTTCCATGTCAGGCTGCGCAGCGAGGATCATGCGGAAACCGTGGCGGACCAGCGCGTGATCGTCGGCGAGTAAAATTCGAATCATATGCGTTCCATCGGAGCCGTGACTTCGATCGTAACGCCTCCTCCCGCCGTGGATGAGATGGTGCAATCGCCCCCCGCACTACGGGCTCGCGCACGCATGCCCGTCAGGCCCATGCCGGTATGATTCAGGCGCAACTTGTGGAAGCCCTCGACCGTTATCGGAAAGCGTCAACCGGATATTTCCATTTTCGGCGCGGAGGAAAATCGTCACACGCGACGCGTTGGCGTGGCGCGCGACGTTGGTCAAGCGCTTCCTGCACGATGCGAAACAGATGCGTCTCCGTTTCATCGGCCAGGCGTCCATCGAAGTGCGAACGATAATCGGCGTCGATGCCGGTGCGTTCGCTGAATCGCTCGGCTAGCCAGCGGATGCCTGCATCCAGGCCGAAATCGTCAAGGATCGTCGGGCGCAGCAGTTGCGACAGCGTTCGCACATTCGTGATGGCGTCGTCGATGAGTTTGATCGAATCCTCAATCTTCGGATCGCTGCCGGTTAGATTTGTTTTGATCGCGGTCAGCGATCCGCCCAGCTCGTCGTGCAGCTCGTGTGAAAATCGGCGGGCGGTCGCTTCCTGCGTTTCGAGCATCCGAAAAGACACGCGGCTCAGTTCGCTCGTCTGCGCCTCCATCTGGCGAAATACGCGAGCCGCGATGCGCACGGTGACGACCGCAGACACGAGCGCGACCAGCAGGCAACCCCCGATCAGCAACACGGATTCGGTGACAATGCTGTTGGTCTGCGCGTCCACTTGTCTGCTTGTTTCCGCGGCGCGCGCGTAGCTCAAGTCGGCGAGATGCGCTACTACCGTGGTGACTTCTTCGTGTCGAAAAAATAAATCGCGCGACGAAAATCCCGGCGCTTTCTTGCCTGTCAATAACTGGCGCGCCTCGGTGGAGAAATCGAGCACCGCTCGCTCCAGCGCATTCCACGCTGCCTTCGTCCGGCCCTCCGCGCGCTTTCGCGACCAGAATCGCAACCTCGCCTCCGGTCTGATCGAGAGCCGCAAGCACTTTGGCCCGGTCCACTTTTTCGGGCGCCCGCGACATGCGATAGAAGGCAGCGTTGAGCGCTTCCTGCTCCCGCTCCACTTCATCCAGCAGCCGGGTGATCACCAGTTGATCCGCAACCAGCCCCGAAGCGCTTGCCGTAATGGATCGCGCGTTGTGAACTCCGATGACGGCGGCGGCGGCCAGAAGCGCGATGACCACCGCGAATCCGATCACCAGCACGCGTAGCAGTGTGCGCATTGGACTTATCCCACACTAACGTTTTTTCATTAACAAACGCTCGTCGCACATACGGCAAAGCCGTGCGATTCAGTCGCCTGCGGGGGCTAGTGTTCCAAAAGGCATACGGCTGCAAGATGGAGTTGCAAGGGGAGATCGAAAGCACCCCATCAAAGGAGAAACGAAAATGAAACGCATGATTCTGACCACGATGTTGACTGCGGCCGCGATGTTCGCACAGAGCACGCCGCCCTCGAGTGCTCCGGCAACCCCGCAGACCTCGACCACCAAGACCACCAAGAAGGCCAAGAAGTCCACCAAGGCGACAACGGCGAAGTCCGCTAACTCGTCCAAGGTGGCGAATAAGAAGGCCGCGAAGAAGTGAAGGCCTCGAAGACGCCGGCCGCTCCGGCGGCGTCAAGCGCGCCGGTAAAGCAATAACGCGCGATTTTCCTTGTGAATGGGGCTGGCGATCGTGCCGGCCCCTTTTTTTCGCACCGAACCGCGACCGTGAGGGAGCGGACAGTTAGACTAAATCGAAAATTCCTCAATTACGCAAGGCCGGGCGTCGAAATCGCTATAGCGAATCCACTTCGGCCGCACCACGAAATAGGTAATTCCCGGCCAGCTCAGCCGATCCCTTCCATCGGGCATTTTCTTGAAATAGGCTTCCCTATAACGATCGTCCATGGTCTCTTCGGCGATTCCTTCATATTGCACCGTGACCTCGCCGCTCCAGATAACGACCGAGCACTCCCCCCGCGCCTTCAGACTGCGATATTTCCGCGAACTCGCGACCGTGTCGAAAACAATCTCAAGTTCAGGCGTCACCGCGATCCCGACCACCGCGCTTTGCGGCGTGCCTTCAGCGGAAAGATAACTCACCACCGCCAGATCGCAGGCGGCAATGAACTCGACGAGCTTAGCCTGCCTTTGCGGCGACATCCTCGAAGCTCACCGGATGGATTGATGTACAGGAACCGGCCGCACTGCTCGCAGCGCATCAGCTCCGTCCCTTTTCTGCAGGTCCTGCAGATATTGCGGACGAATCGTGATCTGGCACGCCTGGCAGCGCGAATTGACCACCTCGGCGATCGCGACTCCGCCCGACTTCAGTCGCACGCGGTCGTAAATCAGCACCGTCTCCTTGGGCAGCTTGCGATACGATTTCCGCGCGCTGTCCGTCCGATGCTGATCGATAAATCCCTGATCCTCCGCCGTCCGCTTGCGGGCGCGACCCTTTTCTTCCTCGACCACCACTTTCTCCTCCTTCAGCGCGACCTCGGCTTTCTTCACGTTCGCGTCCAGAGGCTCGGATTCCGTCATCAGCTCCAGAATGCGATCCTCGGCCTTGCGAATCTCTTTCTGGATGTACTCGATTTCGTGCTGGAACGCCTTGTACTGCTCGTTGGTCTTGGCCCCCAGCATCTGTTCCTTCAGCTTCGAGATCTTCTGTTCGTGAACCTGAATCTCGCCCTCCAGCCTCTTGCGATCCTTCTGATTTGCGGCCAGCGCGGCGCGATCCGCTTCCAGTTTGCGGTTGTGGGACTCAAGCGCCTTTTCGATCGTCGCGATATGCTTCGGCAGGGCGGCTACTTCTTTTTCAAGCGCCGCGATTTTTTGGTCTAGCGATTGGAGCTGAATCACCAGATGGGTATCTGGGTGCATTGATTAACGATTCTAGCACGGTAACATTGGTAGAAGCCGACTATGTACTCTTTTGAAAATCTGCCTGCGATGCCGCTCACCATCGAAGGCGCAAGCCTGCTGCACCAAATGCTCCGCGTGCGATGGCCCGCCTGGCGAGCGCTCGGCGCCGCGGAACGCGCTGAAATGCTGAAGGATGCGTCTGCCGCGCTGGCCGCAATGGAAGCCGACGGAACCGCCGCCTTCTCCATGCTCGGCCACAAAGGCGACATCATGCTGGTTCATTTCCGCAAGGATTTTACCGCGCTCAACCTGGTTGAACTGGCGCTCGCGAAACTCAAACTGTGGGATTACCTGGAACAGACGACGTCCTATTTATCGGTGGTCGAACTGGGCCTCTACGAATCGTCCGAGAAAGTCTACACGTCGCTCGCCGAACGAGGGATCGCGCCGCACACCCCAGAATGGAACGCCGAGATCGAGGAGACGCTTGGCGCGCCAGCGTGCCGCGATGCATCCGCGCCTGTTCCCTGAAATTCCGCCGAATCCGTTCATCTGCTTCTATCCCATGGACCGCCTGCCGCGGCGAGCATAAGAACTGGTATCGGGTCCCCATGCCGGAACGTCAGCGCCAGATGCAGGATCACGGCGAAATCGGCCGCCGCTACGCCGGCAAGGTCCGGCAGATCATCTCCGGCTCCATCGGTTTCGACGATTGGGAATGGGGCGTCGACCTGTTCGCCGACGATCCCCTCATCTTCAAAAAGCTGATTTACGAAATGCGTTTCGACGAGGTAAGCGCGGTCTATGCTTTATTCGGGACATTCTACGTCGGCCGCCGAGTGCCCCGCGAATGAGATCGGATCGCTACTGGAAGTCTGATTTGCACGTTTCGCCAGCTGCCGACGTCTAACGGGATGCAGGCGCAGTTTCACAAGCCTTAGGTTAGCAACTGAACCGCCATGCGTAAGCATGCGGACAGGCGAGCAATAGGAGGAACATATGCGAGCAAAGCTGCTTCTTATCGCACTATCCGCGAGCGTAGCGTTCGGCCAAGATGCCGCGCGGGTCTTCCATCTGCACCACATCGAAACGCAGCAGGATCTGGATGACTTTGCCACCATGGTCCGCACCATCGCCGACGCTAGTCATGTAACCGCCGACGCCGCGCAAAAAACATTGTCGCTAAGCGGAAGCCCGAGCCAGATCGCCATCGCCGAGTTCCTCTTCACCGAGTTCGACCGCCAAACGGTCCCCGACTCGGTGACGCAGGAGTTCCGCGTTTCGAACAACGCCGACGACGTGGTTCACGTTTTCTTCGTGCCCCACACCGCAACAATCCAGGAATTTCAGGAAGTCGCGACCACCATCCGCACCATTGCCGAAATCCGTCGCGTCTTTACCTACAACACTCCGAGAGCTCTCGCAGTGCGCGGAACCGCCGACCAGGTCGCAGCCGCCGAATTTCTGATTCGCGAGCTGGACCAGCCGGTGGACGCGAAAAGGACCACCTCGCGTCAATACCAGATGATCGACACCGCCAATCATGGCGAGACCGCGGTCCAGGTTTTCTACCTGCCCTACGCCGCAACCGTCCAGCAGTTTCAGGAAGTCGCGACGGTGGTCCGCACCATCGGCGAAATCCGTCGCATATTCACCTACAACTCGGCCAGAGCTCTCATCGTCCGCGGCACCGCCGATCAGGTTGCGTTCACTTCTTGGATGGTCACCGAACTGGGTAAACCCGTAACCGCGGGAACTGCCTCGACCACCTACCAATACGCGAGCAACGATCGTAACGGCGAAAATTTCGTCCGCGTGTACTACGTAAAAGACACGCCGACCGTCGCCGCGTTCCAGCAGTTAGCCACGCAGATCCGCACCACCACCCAGATGCGGCGGGTATTCACCTACAACGAATCAAGAGCTCTGGCACTGCGAGGTAACGAAGCGCAGCTTGCAACCGCGGAACAAATGCTCCAAGACCGCCAAATCGCCTCAAAGTAACAGCTCTACCGAGCCGCGACCGCAGGGAGCGATCTCTTATCGCAACTCCCGAGCCTTCTCCTCATCCGCCGCACTCCCCGCTGTATCCCCCGCGGCCTTCCGCGCCCGCGCCCGATTCTGATACGCATTAAGATACTTAGGATTCAGCCGGATCGCTTCGTCCAGATCGGCGAGCGCGTGCGTGTTGTCCTTCAGCAGGTAATACGCGAAACCACGCGCGTTGAGCGCCAGCGTGAAGTCCGGTTTCTCCTGCAGCGCCGCGCTCAACTCTTCCACGGCCTCGCGGTATTTCCCTTGTTTCATTAAGTCGCGCCCAGCCTGATTGTGCTGGGCCGCGCTTTTCGATTCGACAGCAGACGCCTTGGGGACGCTCAGCGGTTTTGGCGCCTTCTCTACCGTCTTCGCCACGACCGGTTTCGGAGGATCAACGGTTTTAGCCGCCATTACTTCTGCTCCCGGGATGGGCGAAGGCTTGGCCGAAACCGCGGCAATCACCGGAGTCTCCGGCGCCGCCTCGACCTTTGCAATCGCATCCTGTGTCTTGGCGAGGACGTTCCGCGCCTCCTGATAATCAGGCTTCAGCCGCAGCGCATGATTCAGATCGTCCGCCGCTTCTTTATATTTTCCCAACAGGAAATAGGCGCTCCCGCGCGCGCACCACGCCTCCGGCATCTCCGGTTTCAGGCGGATGGCCTCGCTCCGATCCGCGATTCCCTGATCGTGATTGCCGACTGCGTGATAAGATCCGCCGCGCGCCACCAGCGCCTCCGCCGAATCCGGCTTCAACTTCACCGCTTCGATGCGGTCTGCTAGCGCCTTCTCGTGCAAGCCTGTCGCCGCGTACACGCTCGACCGCGCCAGATATAAGGATGCGTCCGAAGGGTTGATCGCAATCGCCCCATTGAAATCGCTCAGCGCCTTTTCGTAGAATCCGAGCCGCGCATACGCCGCTCCCCGTAGCGTCAACGCACGCAAATTTTTCGGATCTATCTTCAGAGTGCGATCGCAATCCTCCACCGCATGCGGAAATTCGCCGAGCTGCCCGTATGCGAAACCACGTTCCAGATACGCACTCGCCTCGTCCGGCTTCAACAGGTTGCCTGAGTATAATCGTCGATCGCGTCCCGATAATTTCCGAGCGAGGAATACGCCTTCGCCCGGCCCTTCCACCCCTCCGGATCGTCCAGTCGCAATCGAATCGCTTTGGAGTAATCGTCGGCCGCCATTTGATACTGCGCCAGCCGCTGGTGCGCCGCGCCCCTCTCGGAATAGAGCGCGGAGGTCTCCAGGCCCAGATCGAACAGCACCGTCAGATCCGCGATCACCCCGCGCGGATTGCCCAGCTTGGCGTAGGTTTCGCTGCGCCAGCGCAGCGCGTCCGGATTCTTAGGATCGATGCGAATCGCCTCCGTCAGATCGTCGACGGCCTTTTGAGGAAGATTGAGCGCCAGCTCAGTTTTCGCCCGATGCAGATAAGCGGGTGCCCCGGGCTCGGCGTCAAGCGACGCCGAAAATGCGTCGTAAGCCTCTTGCCACTGCCCGGCCTGTTCCAGCCGAAGTCCAAGCTCATACTCGCGTTTCGCCTTATTGCGAGTCGGCGGAAATCGCCAACGAGGTAAAGGCAAGCACCGCGCAGATGTAGAGCCTGATCTTCAAAACTGCCTTCTTTAGCGAAGCAATCGGTATAATCCCTTAAAACTTTAGTATTGCTCATGCAGACCCTAGTCCACGGTAGGTCCTCGACCTACCGCACCGATGGTACGAACCCGATCAATTCAGTGGGGCAGGTTGGCACCTGCGGACCATGTCAATGCCTCCGCCTCACTCCACCCTGACCGCCTCCTCCGCAACCGCCGCCTGACCGGCGCCAGCACCGCCTGAAACGCCATATCCAGATCCGTAACCCCCATCGCCCTGCAGACAAAATAAAACACCGCCACGCCCAGCGGAATCGATACCGCCAGATCCGCCCGGCGGGCCATTTGCGACACTCCCAGCCATCCGCTCCATCTGCCGCGAGACGCCACGAATACCGCACCGCCCATCGCCGCCGAAGCCACCGCGACCTTAGCGAACCCAGCCGCCAGTTCGCGCCCATAAACCCCGCCCAGCCTGGCCCGCAGGATCGCGAACAGCACCACAAATCCGAACAGCGCGACCGCCGAAGTGGCCAGCGCAACGCCCGCGTGCCCAAACCCGCGCACACCGGATCAGCATCACTGCCGTGGCATAGTTGATCAGGATCGACAAAACGCTCACAATCATCGGCGTGCGCGCGTCGTTCAGCGCGTAAAACGCCGGCGTTCAGCACCTTCAACCCCGCATATCCGACCAAGCCGATCGCATAGCAGGAGAGCGCCGTCGCGGTCTGCTGCGTGTCGTAAACCTGGAATTTTCCGCCCTGATAAATGGCGCCGATAATCGACCTGCCCCAGCACCACCAAGCCAACCGACGAAGGCAGCGTCAACAGAAACACCATCCCCAGCGACTTGGAGAAGGTGCGGCGGAACTCGTCCATGTTTCCCGCCGCCGCGCTGCGCGAGATCGAAGGCAGCGTGGCCGATCCGATCGCCACGCCGAACAGCCCCAACGGAAGCTGCATGAAGCGGAACGCGTAGCCCAGCCAGCTCACCGGCCCGTCGTATCCGCGCACCGGGTCGGCGATCGCGGAGGCGAGATTGGTGCTGACGGCCACGTTGATCAGCACCGCTGCGTTCCCCAAAATCGCCGGAGCCATCATGCGCAGAATGCGCTGCAAGCCCGGGATGCGCCCAATCGAACGCCGCATGAAAGCGATATCCCAGCTTATAGAGGCTCGGCAACTGCCAGCACAATTGCAGCGCTCCGCCGAGCACCACGCCGATCGCCATGCCGTCGATGCGCGAAATGTGATGTGCAGCAGCGCGGCCCGAGCCATACGCCGATCGCCGACGCCGAAGCCGACGGAGCCGATGTTGAAGAACGTCGACGCCATCGCCGGCACGCCGAATCTGTTCGACGCGTTCAGCATTCCCATCGCCTGCGCCGCCAGCGCAACCACCAGCAGGAACGGGAACATGATGCGCGTCATCGTGACGGCCAGCTCGAATTTTCCGGGCACCGCCGCGTAACCCGGCGCGAGCATCGAGACCAGCAGAGGCGCGAAGATCATGCCCGCCGCGCAGACTGTGCCCACCACGATGATCAGCGCCGTCGCCACCAGATTCGCCAGGCGCGCGGCCTCCTCTGGCGTGCGGGTGGAAAGATAATCGGTGAAGGTCGGAACAAACGCGCTGGATAGAGCGCCTTCGGCGAACAGGTCGCGCGTCAGGTTGGGAATGCGGAAGCCCAGATTGAACGCGTCCTGAATCAGCCCCGCGCCGAACAGCCGCGCCATCACCATTTCCCGCAGCAGCCCGGTGACGCGGCTCATGAACACGGCGAGCGAAACGATGCCCGCCGAGCGCACCACGCTCTGCTGCGCGGCAGAGCCGGTCTTACGGCAGCCGCGTGTCAGTTTCCGTATTGTTCAAAGAAGTGGGCAATCGTCACGATTCCTGCGTAGTAGTTCGACAGTTTATATTTTTCGTTGGGCGAATGGAGTCCATCGTCGGGTAGGCCGAATCCCATCAGGATGGTCGGGATGTGCAGATGCCGGGCGAAATCGCCCACGATGGGGATCGATCCTCCGCTGCGCACGAACACCGTTTCCCGTCCCAGCACGTCGCGAAAAGCCTGCGCGGCGACGTCGATGGCGGGATGATCCGGATTCACCATGATCGCCTCGCCCGCGCTCAGCACGCGAACTTCGACCTCGATCCCCGCCGGCGCGTTTTCTTGCACGAACTTCTTGTACGCCGCGACGATTTTTTCCGCGTTCTGGTTCGGCACCAGCCTCATGCTGACCTTGGCCGTCGCCGTTGCCGGAATCACTGTCTTCGCGCCCGCCGCGGTGAATCCTCCCGCGATGCCGTGGACTTCAAGCGTCGGCCGCGCCCACACGCGTTCGAGAACCGAGTAGCCGGGCTCGCCCGTAAGCCTGGTCGACCCGACTTCCTTTTTCAGAAATTCCGCTTCATCGAAAGGCAGCGTCTCCCAGCTTTGTTTTTCGGCGGCGCGCCGGCGGCTTCGACATCGTCGTACATGCCGGGAATCTGGATCTTACCGTTCGCGTCCTTCAGTTTCGAGAGCAGTTCCACCAATCCGAAGACCGCGTTCGGAGCGGCGCCTCCATACAAACCCGAATGCAGATCGCGCGACGGACCCTTCGCTTCGATCTCGGTATAGACCAGCCCGCGCAGTCCGATGCACAGCGTCGGAATTCCTTCGGCGTACAGCGCGGTGTCGGATACCAGCGCCACATCGGCCTTCAATTTTGCGGGATTTTCGGCGACATATTTCGCGACCGATTCGCCGCCGATTTCCTCTTCGCCCTCGATCAGAAATTTCAAGTTGACGGGCAGCGTTCCGTTAACCGCGCGCAGCGCCTCCACGGCTTTGATGTGCATGTACATCTGCCCTTTGTCGTCGGCCGAACCGCGCGCGTAGATATTCCCGTCGCGCAGCACAGGCTCAAAAGGAGGCGACTTCCACAACTCCAAAGGATCGGGCGGCTGCACATCGTAATGCCCGTAGCACAGCACCGTCGGCTTGCCGGGGGCGTGCAGCCAATCGGCGTAAACCAGCGGATGCTTGGCGGTGGGAATGATCTCGACATTTTCCAGTCCCGCGTCGGTCAAACTGTCGGCGACAAACTTCGCGGCCCGGTCGACGTCATTCTTATGTTCCGGGAGCGTGCTGATGCTCGGAATCCTCAGAAACGCGAACAGTTCTTCAAGAAGACGATCTTTATTCTGCTCGACAAACGCAGTTGTGGATGGGGACACGACTCAATTATAAGGCGGTGGTGTCGAACTGGTTTTCTAATGTGCGCTTAATTGGCCACAAATGACGCTAAAACGCTCGCGGGACCCTTAATTGACCTTAAATTAAGGGCTGGTGGAGCTTTTCTTGCTCATCGACCACGATCGCTGCGCCGGCGCCGCCGCCGGCGACGGCCACGATAATCGCTACGTTCGCTGCCGAGTGGACATCAACGGCCGCCTGTTTTGCGCCGGCCGCCGCTGCACCCGCCGTCGCTGCAGGCAGCGATGGCAGCCGCTTCGGTTTGCGCGCCGAGATTGGAAGCGACGCTGAGGCAGCCTCCGGTGGATTTTGGCGTCATGCCCGCGACGCTCGACCACAACGTTGCGATGCTGACTGCGGGCTTCGCGGTGGACGCCATGCCGAGTGATTTCTACGCGATTGCCGAGCTGCTCTTTGAGATTTTCGCCGCCCGACAACTCCACCACTTCCTGCGTGTTTTCATCCTGCAGAATATAGTGATTATCCTTGTACATCAGGCAGCCGGTGCGGGCTACCGAACCGTTGGCGGCCTGCGGCGTGAAGTTCATCGTGCGCCCGGCCGGAATTGCCGCGAGCAACATTCCGGAGGCGCTGGAAACTCGCGCGATTCCCGTTAGCGATGCGATTTGCACTCCTTCGCCGACAATCACGCGCAGGCGGCCGTCGCTGTGGATGCGCAGGTTACCCGCGTTCACTTCGAACGATTCCGGTGCCGACACCTGGCCGATACCTTTTTCCATCACCACGCGGCCGGAAAGAATTCGCGCGCGGGAATCTTTGGCAAGCTGCAGCTTTGCGCCGCTGCGCAATGCGACTTCCGAAGATGCTGCGCCGGTTTCGATCGTCGAACCTTCAAAAACCGTCGCGTTGCCCCAGACCTGCGACCGGTCCAAGGTAAAATGACCGCTGGCCGTAACGATGCCGATGGCGGGAGAAGCGGCGATTGCGACGGCTGAAATAAAAACGGATAGACAGAGCGTTTTGCGAATCACTGAGAACAGTATAGGGTCGGCTAGTACCGGCGGGCAAGAAGTAATTGTCGTAGTCCAGATGTATTACATTTCTCGTATTTTCGGAACAATTACTCTTGCGGCACTTGGAATCGCGGTGTGGTTTTCCATCGTGCTTGCGCGGGCGGATTATTATTTCCGAGCTCGACAAAGTTCAGAGGGCGACAGAGATCGCTCCGCGTAATACGGAGTATCTGGCGACGAGGGCTTTGCAGCTCGATTATGACGGTGGAGATCCGCACGCTCTGCTGGAAAAGATCGCAGAGCTGAATCCGTATTCGTCGGCTCCGCGAATCCGTTTGGGGCTGGCGGCCGAGGTATCGGGCGATTCGGCGAATGCGGAGCATTGGCTTGTTGGAGGCGGCGAATGTGGATCATCAGTTTGAGCCTCGCTGGACGCTGGCGAATTTTTATTTTCGAATTGGCAATGAAGGATGAGTTCTGGAAGTGGATGCGCGCGGCGCTGGAGGCTTCGTACGGCGATCGGACTCCGGCGTACGACCTGTGCTGGCGGGTCAGTAATGACGCAAGCGAAGTTCTGAGGCGTGGGATTCCGGATCGGCATGACGTCCTTGCGAGTTATCTGGTGTACCTGTTGCAGAAGAAACCGACTGAGAGTTCAAATGTGGCGCGGAGGCTCGCTGCTTTTCATGATGCTGGGGATTTGCCGCTGTTATTAGGGGCATGCGATCAGTTGATTGCAGACCGGGATGGCGCGGCGGTTGATGTTTGGATATTGACCGGGCACACAATGCCAGCGGGAATTTTTAATGGGGATTTTTCGACGGAACCGCTGAATCATGGTTTCGACTGGAGGCCGATCGAATCGCCGGGAGTGACGCATATAAATTTGAATGCACCAGCGGCGCATCGCATCGTGCTCAGCGGGCAACAAGCGGAATCGGTCTCTCTACTCCGGCAGATGCTGAGTCTTCGTGCAAGCAAGCAGTACAGGCTTCAATGGGAGTCGCGGACTGTGGGGATCAAGTCTCCGACTGGACTCGAATGGCGCGTCGCAGGCGGAGACATGCCTTTATTGCCGAGCGAGGATTGGAGGCCCGGTGAGTTCACGATCGTCGCGCGTGATCGATTTACGGATCTCGAACTCGTGTATCAACGTCCGGTTGGGGAATCTCGCGCTGAGGGGAATGTCGAACTGCGCCACATCCGGCTGGTTGCGCCGTGATTTGGATTTTTGCGGCCATTCTTTGGGCGGGAATCCTGGCGATGCGCGTCGAACCGCGATGGGCGTTGACGGCGTTTGAGACCGCGCTATTCACTCTGGCCGCGGTCGCGATTATCAGGCAGCGATTCGTGCTTCGCATTCATCCGATCGGAGCGTTGCTGGCGGCGGTTGCCATGTGGGGGCTGGTGCAAGTCGCGGCGGGGATCTCGGTTGATGCCGAGCGCACGCTCCACTCGTCGCTCGACTGGGCGACGGATTGTGCGGCGTTTTGTATTGCATTGCGGTTCACTGCGGATCGGAACGTGAGGCAGAGATTTCTTACAGCGCAATTGATCTTCTCGTTGCTGGTCGCGATTGGCGCAGTGATCGCATTCTTCATCGTGGGATCGCTGGGGCCGTTCGTTTACCGCAACCAGTTCGCGGCGTTTCTCGAGCCTGCACTGGGACTCGCAATTGGCGCGGCGATTGGCGATAAGAAGCGATCCCTTGTTTGGTTGTTAATCGCGGCGGCGCTGTTTGCATCGGTGGTCGCGGCGGGATCGCGGGCGGGGTCGGCGATCTGTCTGGCATTGTTGATTGCGCTGCCGGTGTTCGTATACGTGAGGGGTGTGATTTCGGGGCGTTCACTCGCGCGCGTGATGGTGTTAGGCGCGGCCTCGGCGTGTGCGCTGATCGCGGTGGTGGGATGGCAGACGATCTGGCAGAGGCTGCAGGAACCGCATCCTTATTCACTGCGCGCGGACTTAAATCGGTCGTCGTTGGCGATGGTTCGCGACCGGCCGGTTGGGGGATTCGGGCTGGGGACGTGGTCCGCGGCGTATCCGAAATATGCGCTCTATGACGACGGCACATTCGTCAATCAGGCTCACGACGATTGGGCGCAATGGGCGGTCGAAGGAGGAGTGCCGCTATTTCTAGCGATGCTTTCTCTGGTGGCGATGCTGGCGCCGGGGGCGGTGCGGTCGTTGTGGGGGATTGGATTGATGGCGGTGTTTGTGCACGCGGCGGTGGATTATCCGTTTGAGCAGAGACCAGCGCTGGCGGCTTACTTTTTTGCGTTGATGGGGGTGCTGGCGGCGGAGAAGTGAGCCCACCCGCAGCGCCATCCTGCCCCACAAAGCGCCCATTCATAAATTCCAAAACTTTATCGTAACTTCCTGCCGCCTCGCTGCGAATAGAGATTTAATTCTGACCGCGCTTCGCTGGTTTCACTAATTCTTAGCAAGGAGAAATAAATGTTGATGAAGAATAGCCACACCGGCAAGGTGCTGGCAGCGTTCGCACTCGCCTCCCTGACTGCTTTCGGCGCCGATGAGCCCCAGGCCAAACCCGCCCGGGCTCCTTTGTTCCTGACGGAGACCAATGCAAGCCCCAACTCCCTGGCGGTGATCAATACCGTAACAAAAGGGACAGAGTATGTACCGACGGGCGGTAATGGCGGGACGGCCTCCGGTGGAAATGCCGGCGGCGTAGCAGTGTCCGGCGATCTGGCGGCCGCGATCAACTTCGGCTCCTCCACCGTCACGATTTTCGAGCGCGTGGGCAATGCGATGCAGCCCATTCAGACCGTCAAAATAACCTCGCAGCCGGTCTCGGTCGCCTTCGGCCACGATCATCTGGTGGTCCTCGGAACCACCACCGCGGAATCGTTCCCGGTATACGGAAATACGGTCGGCGCCAACGATGGTATCGCTCAGCTCCAGATCGGCGACGGTAGTTCCGCGCAGATTATTACGTACGCCGGCGGAGCCATTTATTCGGAAAAGACCGGAAGCATCGGCCTGCTGAACCTATCCACGCAAGGGGCTCCGGGCATTTCCGGCCCGAGCGTTCCCGTCAAACTGCCGGCCGCGCCCAACAACAACACTCCCTTCGGAATGGTTGCGGACGGCGCCAACGTGTACGCCACCATTGCGCATTCGGATCTGGAAACGCTGATAGTGAACGGCCAAATCGTCAGCACCGCTGTCGGCCCCACGCCCTTCACCAATCAACAAGGTGCGATTACTCATGCGCCCTGCTGGAACGCTTTGTCCGGACACTTTCTATTTTCGGCCGACAGTCCAGGCATGCAACTGCTGCGATATCTGGTCAGCGATAGCAACGTATTCCTCGACAAATCCGCGGTCGCGACCCTAACCGGCCCGCCGACCGACCTGGCTGTTCTGAACGGCCTGCTAGGCGTGATCGATCTTGGCAACGGAGCTTATTCCGACGTAACGCTTTTCGACCTCAGCACCGAGGGCGAGCTGACGCTGCGTTTTACGATGAAGATCACGGGCGGAATCAATGGAGCCGCCATCATACAGTAGGAACTCTGCCAGTAGCAGCTCTGCCGAGATTCTCAAGCACTGGCTGGCGGCCATCAACTGCCATGAAGTGATGGCCCTTACGGCGCTGATGGCCGCCGATCATGTGTTCGTTGACTCGCTAGGAAATCGCGTGAACGGCGCAAATCCATGGAGGCTGGCTGGCGCGGCTATTTCGCGACGTGGCTGTGGGCGAGGCGGGCAGAACGATTGGCAGCCTGGCGAGCAGTGATTCGCGACGGACAACAAACCGATCTACGAAATCCTCGGGAGGCGGCAGCCGCAGTCGAACGCCCCTTACTTAGCCGCCTCCATCGCCTTGCTCAACTCCACCTTCAACAATGGATTCTTAGGAAACGCCTCCGTCAACTGCGTCAGCACGGGGATCGCCTTCTCCGGCTTCTTCTCCCGCAGATACACAGCGGCGAGCAGCACCATCGCATCCACGCGATTGATCCGCCCATTCTCGCCGACCTCGATTAACGTGCGTATCCCACGCTGCTTATCGCCACGAAAGCCGCCTAGGAATCCAAACAGCTTCCAAGTCAGCGGAAGACTTCCCACGATATAGTCGTTGATGCCCTGCGTCAGCTTCGCGTCGATGAAATCAGGATCCAGCTCCGTCACGCGCCGATGAAGTTTGCGCGCTTCCGATACATCGCGCAGCGCATTCACCCACTCTTTTTTCACGATAAACAAGAAATTCCCGCGCAGCCCATAACTGACGCCCATGGCGTACAGAGCCTCGGTATCGTCCGCCTTCGCCGCCAGCTTCTCTTGACACAAGCTGATCGAGTGATTCAGCGAATCGCGGAACTGCTGCTCATCCGCCTCGCTCATCGGAAGCTTCGGCTGATGCACGAACTTTGTGCCCACAAAAAAATCGCTCGAGAGCATCCCCGCGCGATACATTTCCCGATAGAGAATTGTCTGCGCGACGTGATTATAGTTGTCGGGCACTTCCGGAGTCCGCGTAGCCTGCGCCGAAAAATCCGCCAGTGCCTCGTCGTATTCCAGATTATAGAAGTGTGTGAACCCCGGCTGCCCTGCCATAGTTTCATGCAGCGACGCCGCAAAACTCACCGGTAGCGTCAACGCCATTATTGCGAAAGTTTTTTCAAAGCCCATCGCGCGTGCTCGGCGATCATCTCATCGCGAGACGACGCCATCTCCTCCAGCGGCCCGCGAAAACGATCGAGCCTCGAATTTCCCATAGCGATAGCAACATTACGCAGCATTCCACCGTGTTTAGCCCTCGCTATAGGGCTTTCACAAGTAGTCTGATGAAATTCCGGAGGTGAAAGTTTCGCGATATTTTCCAGTTTCAATCCGGGCCGCGCGAAAAAAGCCGGCTCCCCGGTCATCGGAGCGCGGCTATTCCAGGGGCACACGTCCTGGCAGATATCGCATCCGAAAATGTGCGTGCCCATCCCCTCGCGATGCTCCTCCGGAATCGGACCCCGCAGTTCGATCGTCAAATAGGAAATGCAGCGCCGCGAATCGAGCGTCCATTGCCCGTCCCCATCGGGCACCAGAGCGTCAGTCGGACATGCATCGATGCACCGCGTGCAGGTCCCACAGCGATCCGGCGGAGGCGCATCCGGCTCCATCTCGAGCGACGTCACGATTTCGCCCAGAAAAAACCACGACCCCAACGGCTCATTAATCAAACACGTATTCTTGCCGACCCATCCGAGCCCCGCCTCGCGCGCATAACTTCTCTCGAGCAGCGGCGCAGTATCGACGCATATCTTATGCTCGAACGATCCGGTCTCGCGCTCCAGCAGTTCCACCATCCGAACCAGACCGTCTCGCATGACGCGATGATAATCCTCACCCCACGCATATCGCGAAACGCTTCCGGCAGCGGGTCCCGGAGTGTTATAAAGTTTCCCCACGCAGATCACCGACCGCGCACTGGGGAGCAGGTTGCGAGGATCCCTTCGAACCTCCGCCCGCCGATCCGTCAAGTAACGCATCTCCCCGGCGAAACCTTTTTCGACCCACTCGCGATACCGCGCAAAATCCCCCGATGGCTCAGCCGCGGCAATCCCGGCGAGCTCGAATCCGCACTCGCGCGCCAGCCGCTTCACCGTTTCGCCCTTCATGCTGCCATGGTAACTTGAGCAATTGCCTAAGACTCGCATCGAAGCCTTCAGCGACGGCGTATTCGCCATCGTCATCACCCTGATGGCGTTCGATATTAAACTGTCGCCTGGGGCGAGCGATCTGATGCAGGCCCTCCACGCGCTACTGCCCAAGCTAAACGGCTACGTCCTCAGCTTCGCGCTGGTGGGCATGTATTGGGTCGCGCATCATCAGATGTTCCACGTCCTGCGCCGCGTGAATCGGCAGCTTATGTGGATCAATCTGCTGTTTCTGCTGCTGGTCACGTTCCTTCCGTTCACCACTTCTTTGCTAAGCGTAGGAACCGTTTCGCAGCTCGCCGTCGTGATTTATGGCGCGAACCTCGCCACCATTTCGTTGGTACTGTTCGCCATGTGGTTCTACGTCACGCGCGCCGCGGATCTCGCCGATCCCAGCCTGAGCCGCGATGTGCGCCGCGATGTCGATCAAAGAATCCTGTCGATGCCTTTGCTCGCCATCATTTCCATCGCCATTTCGTTCTATAACGTGCGCTACAGCCTGTTTATATACTACGCAATCATCGCCCGTTTTCTGCTGGCCCGCCATTTGGACCGCCGCATCGACGCCCAAACCAGCCCGCGCGAAAGCTGACAAACCGGCTCCGTCGTCGCGCTACGCCCTCTACTGCCTAATGAAAACCCTCCGATCCGACGATAAGAGTGTTTGATGCCAAACTGGCCAGACGATCTTTCGAGCTGCACCCTTGAGGAGATCTTTACATCGGAGATCGACAACCGCGCATGGTACAAGGAACTGCGCCTTCAGAACACCACGCTCGTAAATAACCGGCTTGCAAAGAACATCAGCCAGGACGAGTACACCGTAAATCGCAAGCAGACCGCTGAAGCCTCTGCGGAATGCAAGCGCCGGGGTGCGATCCTGGTCCGCGAAATTACGCGCCGCGTCGCGCGCTGAGCTCCTTTTCCTGAGGGCCGTGTAAAGGAACAGTTGAGCGGCAAAACTCGTTCCGGTCAGCTTCATACCACGAACCGCTTTTCAGAAATTTGACGAAAAGTCCCGCTTGGCCCGTTTCGTCGGTAAACAAGTGCTTTGGCCCCGGTAAGATAGAAACCTGGCGCTCTGGATGGTCCCGGTCTCCAGGCTTCCATGCACAAAAGGGACATGTAATGGCAAACACGTTCAGGCTCATCGAAAACCTCTCGAATACCTACCTTTATTTAAGGATTCTAACTCAGATTCTAAGGATTTGTTGCGTAGAAAACAACTGCCAATTAGATTATTTTAAGGTCCCCTCCCACTGTGTTAATCTCGATCCGGATGACTCCTTCTCTTCGCGTTAGGGCAGTCAATACGGCGACGGATTCAGAGAATCAGATCCATCGCGATAGCGTCGCCGCCGAATACGGATTCCGCGGAGGCCTGGTTCCCGGCGTAACTATATATGGATATTTGGCCGCAGCGGTAATCGACCATTTTGGATCTGAATGGCTCCATTGTGGCGCGATGGATGTTCGATTCTTTGAGCCGTTCTATGAAGGCGAAGAAGTAGCGGTATCCATCGCCGATCTGCCCGGAAAGGCGAATCAAGATCGAGGCCGGTTCCCGAGCGTCGGCAACAGCCTGGATGGACAACGCCGCGCAACTCACCGATTATCCCGGCGAGCACTCCGCTCCTAAGCAGGAAGCATCGCGCGAAACCATGCAGCCCGGAAAGCTACTCGGAACTTTTGAGAAAACGCTCGACCTGTCGCATCCCGGCGTAAGCGCGCCGCTCGACGCATTCATCGGACCCGAGCGCTTCGCCCATCCCGCTATAATTCTCGGTCTTGCGAACGAGCTGCTGATGCACAACTACACGCTCGGTCCTTGGATCCACGCGTCCAGCGAAGTCCGCAACCGAGAGCCGGCCCGGGACGGCGAGCGTCTTGAAGTGCGCGGTAAAATTGCACACGCTTATGAACGAAAAGGACACGAGTTTGTAGTACTCGATGTAGCCATCCTGAGCGTCGGCGCTCTGGTCAGCAGGATTCGCCACACCGCCATCTGGAAGCTCGCAAAATGACCGGTCTGCGATTCACCTGCCAGCGCGGCTGTATCAACTGTTGCGATCAGTCGGGGTTCGTCTACTTAACCGAGGACGATCTGAAGCGCGCCGCAAAATTCATGAACATGACGCCGCGCGCTTTCGAAAAGAAGTACGTCTACCGCACCCGTTATCAACTGCGCTTCCGCAAGCCGCGAGAAAAACAGTGTCCGTTTCTGCTGGAGCACAGTTGCAGCCTCCACCCCGCAAAACCGACGCAGTGCCGAACCTTCCCCTTCTGGCCGGAACTGGTAGAAAATCGCCAAGAGTGGAACCGCACCGGCGAATATTGCCCCGGAATCGGCAAAGGCGAGCTAATCCAAATCGGCACCGCAATGGAAATGGCAGAAGAACACCGCCGCGCCTACCCCAACGACTATCTCTGACTCAACCCACCATCCACAGCAACCAACTGCCCCGTAACAAAATTAGTAGCCGTCAAAAAATACATCACCGCATCCGCAATCTCTTCCGGAGTCCCCGCCCGGCAAGCCGGAGTAGCCGCAATCAATTTCTTAACCCTCTCATCCGGCTCTCCAAAAGGAATCACCCCGGGCGCGACCGAATTAACAGAAATCTTCGGAGCCCAAGCCTTAGCCAACGCCCGCGTCAGCATCACCACTCCTGCCTTCGACGCGCAGTAGTGCGCATGATGCGCCCAAGCCTTGATCGCTCCCAGAGAACTGATGTTCACAATCTTCCCGCCATCGCCCTTCAACATGTGCTTCGCCGCTTGCTGGCAACAAAAAAACGTAGCCTTCAAATTGATGTCGTGAATAAAATCCCAATCCGCTTCCGTCAACTCCAATGGATCGATGCGAGTGAACCGCGCAGCATTATTGACCAGTCCGTCAATGCGTCCGTAATCGTGCGAAATAAGGTCAAATAAGCGTTCAATCTGGTCGATTTTGGTAAGATTAGCGCGGTATAGGGATGCATTACCGCACTCTTTTGCAGTCTGACGAGCCTCTTCCTCCGACTCGTTGTAGTGAATCACAACCCGCGCGCCCTCGCTCGCGAGCCGCAACGCGATCACGCGCCCAATGCGCTTCGCCGCGCCCGTCACAACAATTACACGATTGTCTAAAGCCGCCACGTCACCATCTTAAACCGTAGGATCGTCGTGAACTTCAATATCGTCCGGGTCGACGCCCGAAAGTGCCGGCTCCGGCAGCCTTCCCGTCCAATTCGCCCAAGCCCAAAAGATCGCCGTACTCGAACTGAAGACGCCAGCCCAAGCCCCAATAACCCGCGGACTTACGTGCGATGATGCCAGTCCAGCAACCGCCATCGAGAGCATCATGGTCATCCAGTTCCAGCTTTCGATGGTGGCAAATACCCGGCCTCGAAATTCATCTGAAACATGCCGCAATTGCTGCGTAATATTTAAAACGCTGCTCACCGCCACCGCTGCACGCGACAAGCCGATGAAAAATAATGCCCATCCGAACGTCTTCGCCTGGCTGAACAAAACATACGACCCGCCATGAATCACATAGCAGATCGAAACCGAGCGTTTATAATTCTCAAAACTGATGGTCTTTCCAATGCGATGGGCGACCAGCGCTCCGATGATCAATCCAATCCCGGCGCAACCCCATATAATGCCGATCCCGGTCGGGCCCCGATGAAAAACTACTTCGCCGAAAACGCTGAATAAAATCTGCGCCGCCCCGCCGCCGGTGGCCCATCCGACTGCAACTAAACCGATTCCCAGTATCAGCGGAGACGACTTCATATACCGAGGCCCTCGGTATATTCGTGCCATGGCCGCACAACTTTGTCGCCCGCAACGTCCGATCGCTCGGCGCGAAAGCCACTCTCAACGTGCAGCCGCGAAATACACCACGCGGAAAACAGGAACGAAAACGCGTTGAACAGGAACGCCAGTTTGTATCCGAACTGCGAAACCGAAGAGCCTCCCAAAAACGACCCGAGCGTGAGCGTGGTCCACTGCGTCAACTGCGTCAATGAGTTGGCGGAATGGAGTTCATGCTTCGTTGCGATGGTCGGCAGAATCGACGCGCGTCCGCTTGAGAAAAACGGCGATGCAAACATCAGAGCACCACTCAAAACATAAAGCAGCCACGTGCGCCCTTGCGGAATCCCTAAGATAAAAAGAATCGCGATGACGGCGCGCACCAAGTCGCTGATAATCATGATGCGTTTGCGATCCATGCGATCGAGCAGCACGCCCGCAATGGGTCCCGCGAGCACCGCGCAGATCGCGCGCGAAATCAAAATCCCCGCGACGACCAATCCGGAGCCGGTATTCGAAAGCGCCAGCGCAAACACCGCGACATTGTTATAGTGGTCGCCAACTTCGCTCACCACTTGCCCCGACCACATGAACTTGTAGTTGCGGTTGTCGCGTAGCAGGCCCAGGAAACCGGTCAACTAACCGTTTCCTCCCTGACAGTTACCGAGTTCAGGAAGTCGTGATCGATCTCGTATCCGAAGCCCGGCCCCGTCGGAACGGTGATGGTGCCCTGCGCCGAAACTTCGACCGCAGGAGTAATAATGTCGCGCGTCCAATAGCGTTTGCTCGCGGATACATCGCCCGGCAGAACAAAATTCGGCAGCGTCGAAAGCGCGATGTTATGCGCGCGCCCGATGCCGGATTCGAGCATGCCTCCGCACCACACCGGAATCCCGTGCTGCTTGCGCGCAATCGTGGACGCGCTTGGCTTCCTGGAATCCGCCGACGCGGCCGAGTTTGATGTTGATGATTCCGCAAGCCTTCATGCGGATCGCCTGCTCCGCCTGATGCGCGCTGCGAATGCATTCGTCAAGACAGATCGGCGTTTTCAACTTGCGCCTGCAATTGCGACGTGATCGATAATTTCGTCATGCGCCAGCGGCTGCTCGATCATCATGAGGTTGAACTCGTCAAGTTTCTGCAAACGCTCGGCATCGGCCAGCGTGTACGCGGAATTCGCGTCGGCCATCAGACTGGATATCCGGAAACGCAGCGCGCACTTCGCGAATCACGTCGACGTCCCAGCCCGGCTTGATCTTCATTTTGATGCGCTGATAGCCGGCGTTCACTTCGGTTTCAATCTTCTTAATCAGTTGCGGAACGGAATCCTGAATACCAATCGACACGCCGCAGCCGATTTCGTTGCGCGCTCCGCCGCCGATCTGTTTCGCCAAGGAAACGCCGTTCTTGCGCGCCTCCAGATCCCACACCGCCGCTTCGAGCCCACCGCGCGCCATCAAGTGTCCGCGAATGTGGGAGGTGCGTGATTGAGTCTCCTCCGGCCCCTCCAGTTCGTAGCGGAGAACGCGCGGCGCGACATAATCGCGAACGATCAGCCACGCCGATTCGGTCCACTCCTCGTTATAAAAAGGATTCTCCCCCGCCGTGACTTCGCCCCATCCGGAAACGCCGTCGGCAACCACTTCGACCAGAACAATTTGGCGCTCGTACGTGCGCCCAAAACTGGTTTCGAAGAAATGCACCAGAGGCATCCGGATCTGGCGCAGAGTGACGCGTTCTATTTTGATTCCCATTTTCAATCCAATGACGAAAGGAGGTAGGTTCCATTTTCCGCCGACCGTTCGAAGCCGGTTACGGCAAGGTTTTTCGCGAAATGTTCCAGGAACTGATCGGCCACGCGCATCTGAATTTCGCGCGCGCGAGCTGTATCTGTTGCTTTTATCTTATAGATATCGTTCGTAACCGGAATGCGCGCGACCACTTCCGGCCGAGGCATCTCGCGCCCTTCCATCAGCGCCATCACGCGATCGCTTTCAAGCCACCACTCCGCCGTGCAGCGATCTGTCGGCAGACCCGCATTTAAATGGCTCGACGTGGTTCCGTATTGATTCAGGACGAAGCGGCGAACGATCGCGCCCAGGCGCTCGATGTTAAAAAAAGCATTCTTGATTTCGAGCGGATCGAAGGTCCACTCGATCAGATCGACGCCCTGGCGAAGCGCGTCGATCGCGTTGCGCGAGCTTCAATTTTCGACCGAGCCCGGCATCGCGATATTCCTTCGTCACGCCCAGCATGTGGCTGTGAAGATAGCCCTTAGCGCCCGGCTTTATTCCCGGAATCGCGATGCAATATCCGACCATGCGATCGCCATCGTAAGCGCCGAAGGAGTGCCCGCCGATTTTGCTCGCCGTGACGAACAGGCGCACCGGCAGCAGATCGATTTCATCAAATCCCCAGATCGCTTTCTGCAGCTTGACGGCTTCGACAAATTCCTGATTCTGAGTGAGTTCGCGGATCTCGATCATAGCTTTTTCGCAGCCTGCCAGAGCGCCTCCATCTCCGCGACAGTCGCGTCCTGTAAAGGCTTTCCGAGACCTTGTTCAACGTGAGAAAAGCGTGAGCGAAATTTCGCGTTGGTGCGCCGCAACGCCTGCTCCGGATCGACCTTCAAAAAGCGAGCGATGTTGACGATAACGAAAAGCATATCGCCCAACTCATCTTCTCTTTGGTCGGGCGACGATGCCGCATGCAGTTCAGCAAGTTCCTCTTTCAGCTTGTCAAAAACCTGGTCGACATTCTCCCAATCGAATCCAGCGGTTGCCGCACGCGAAGCGATCTGCTGCGCTTCCACTAACGCGGGCAATGTGCGCGGAACCCCTGTTAACAGGCCCTGCGGACGAGGTTTCTCCGTCTTCTTAATCTCGTCCCATTTGCGCAGCACGTCGTCCGACGGTCTTGGCGTCGCCGTCGCCGAACACGTGAGGATGCCGCCGAATCAGCTTGCTGTTAATGGCTTCCAGAGAATCGCGAATATCGAAATGGCCAACTTCGGATGCCATCTGCGCGAAGAAAACCGACTGCAGCAGCAGATCGCCAAGCTCCTCGGCGAGTCCCTTCCAATCGCGCGAGTCGATCGCATCCATCACTTCATATGTTTCTTCGAAGCAGATACGGCTTTGATGGTGTCGAAATTTTGCTCGCGATCCCAGGGGCAGCCGCCGGGCGCGCGAAGCCGCGCCATGATCTCGACAAGTCGGGTGAACGCATCTCCTGGTTCAGATTTTTGCACGGGAAATTTCAGATTAACATGCGTCAGAGCTTCGAATTACACCCCAGCGGAGCGCACCTTAATATGACTGCAGCGAGAATTCCCACGGTGACCACAACACCGATCCCGACAATGATCAGAACATTTCGCGTGGTATGCGATTTGTAGAGTTTGACGGAAGCCACGTCGTCAAAAGCAATCTGGCGGTCCGCAGTGGATGGATTGACTAGTATGAATCCGGTGTCCGATGCTGCGCCTTTTGAGCCGCGGAGTCTTTCGTTTGTCTTCGTGCGAAGCTCGATCCTCGCGCCCAGGGGAATCGCGGCAATTTGCGCTGCGATGGCGGGCGCGTCGGCGTCCAGCACGCGCGCGAGAATTGTCAGCGCCAGGATTACTGATACGAATTGTCGCATGGTAGTCACGGCTCAATAGCCAATTTCGGGGTGAGCATCCATTGCAGCACACCTTGCGGTTCCGCGCCGAAGCCGTGGATGTCGATGCGAACCAATGCGGCTTTGCGGAAGTCGACCATCGCTTGCGTCGAACCTAACAGGAACGCGACGGTCGCCGAAAAGAGAGGCTCGTGGCCGGCCAGCAGAATCGACGCTTCGTCGCGATGCTCGCGGATTTCGGACCAGACCGAGGGCGGGGAAGAGTCCGGCGTGAACGTGCCCGCGCGCAGAATTTCTCCTTTATACTTCAACTCCGCTGCAGCGATCTCCGCGGTTTCCACTGCGCGTTTATAGGGGCTCGAAATGATGAGCGACGGCGATACGCCGGCCGCTGGCGGCGCGCTTCATCACGCGGCGAAGTTTCTGGCGGCCCTCCTCCGTCAATTGGCGAGTCGGCATCGCGACTGCTCAGCGTTGTCTTCGGCGATGCCGTGGCGGAGGAGGTAGAGTTCCACTAGGATTCACGCCTGTCCGCATGCTTACGCATGGCGGTTCCGTAACGGCCGGGCTCCGCTATGTTGAAGAACAGGCGCACACCCGCCGTCGAGGCTTTGCGAAGCGCGCAGAACGCCGGCTGAAGCCGACGCTGCAAGCTGAAGCTCGCGCCACCATCGTTCATTGGTTCTCCTTGCGTTGAACCGTGACTGCGGGGATGTTCGAATCGCGGACCAGTTTGTTGAACTGCGCGACGTCCTCCTTCAGAAGTTTGTCGGCGGCGCGGAGTTGCGCGTTGGCCTCGCTCGCCAGGCCTTCATAGACCACGTTCGATTGCTTGGTCGGACCCGCGTCGGTACACTGCACCACGCCCAGAAGCGCTGCCAGCCGGTTGTTGAGCTTGATCGGGAAATTCAGAGGGTCCTGACTGCTTTGGTTTTTGATCTGGTAAAGTTCCTCCTCGACCGCGGTCAGCTTCTTATCGAGATCGCGCGCGGCGTCGGCCACTTTCTTCGCCGCCGCGTCGTCCTTCAGGCGAGCCGCGTAGTCTTCGAGTTGCTTCTTCGCGGCGCGAATATCGACCACGGCTTGGTTCACCTGCGACAGCTTGTCGCGGATCTGGATGGAGAGCGAAAGCTGCGCAGTGAACTCGGCCGGAGTGGTCTTGAGGCGAGGATCGCTATTCACCACGAATTGCTGCGATTGCGTTTTATCGCCGACCGTCAGCTTGACGGTGTATGTTCCGGGAATGATCATCGGGCCGCGCGTCGATCCGGCCCACATGATAAGGCCCGGGAACGTGGTGGCGTCGGGATAATGCATGTCCCAGATAAAGCGATTCATGCCCGGCCTGGGCGGGGCGCGTGCGGGTGCACCGAAGCCTCCGCGGCCGCCGCCTCCACCTCCGCCTTGTTCGTCGATGACCGGCGTCTGCGTCTTCCGTGCGCCGCCGGGCGCCGGGCGGACGGAGCGTTGCTCGAATATTTGTTGACCAGTTTGCCCGCTGCGTCGAGGATCTCGATTTTCACTTCGCCCGTGGGACGATCCTTGAGCCAATAATCGATCACCGCGCCGGCCGGCAGGATTCTGGCCGACGGGGATGAAGCTGCGCTGCCGCCGCCCCGCGACCACCGCCTTCGGCGCGCAGCGTTTCCTTCGGCGCGAAAAGGTGCACGTCATCGGTGGGCGCGCCGCCTTTCATCTCGCGCAGCAGCGGAAGATCGTCCAGGATCCAGAAGGCGCGGCCTTGCGTCGCGACCACCAGTCTCGTCGTCGCGCTTGTGAAATGCGAGGTCGGTGATGGGCACGATGGGCAGATTAAGCTGGATGGATTTCCAGTTCTCGCCATCGTCGTAGGAAACATAAATGCCGAATTCTGTTCCGGCGAAAAGGAGACCTTTTTGCTTCAGGTCCTCGCGAATGACGCGGGTGAAATGATTGGCCGGGATGCCGTTGACAATCTTCTTCCATGTCTTGCCGTAGTCGCTGGTTTTGTACAAATACGGGCGAAATCGTCGGATTTATACATGGTCGCGGCGACGTAGGCGGTTGCGGGATCGAACGGCGAAGGCTCGATAGCGTTGATCTGCGACCACTCCGGAAGAATATCTTTGGGCGGCGTGACGTTCGTCCAAGTCTTGCCTCCATCGCGCGTCAGATTGACGAGTCCGTCGTCGGAGCCGACCCAGATCAGGCCCTTCGTGATGGTCGATTCGTTGACGGTGAAGATGGTGCAGTAATATTCGATGCTGGTGTTGTCCTTGGTGATGGGGCCGCCCGAGGAGCCTTGCCGCGATTTGTCGTCGCGCGTCAGGTCCTTCGAGATCTGCTCCCAGCTTTGTCCTTCGTCGGTGCTCTTGAACAGCACGTTCGCGCCGGCGTAAATCACCTTCGGATCGTGCGGCGAAATGACGATCGGGAAGCTCCACTGGAAGCGGTATTTCAAGTCAGCGGCGGGGTGTCCCATGGGATTATCGGGCCACGGATTGATGTTGCGCTGCACGCCGGTGAAGGCGTCGAAGCGCGTGATCAGGTTGCCGTAGGAGCCGGCGTAGACCACGTTCGAATTGCGCGGGTCGGGCGCGATCCAGCCGCTCTCGCCGCCGCCGACGTCGTACCAATCGCGTTCCGTGATGCCTCCGCGGCCGCGCGTGGCGGTGCGCACGGTGGTGTTATCCTGCTGCGCGCCATAGGCGTGATACGGAAAATCGTTATCGAGCGCGACGCGATAAAACTGCGCGGTGGGCTGATTATTTTCCGACGTCCAGGTGCGTCCGCCGTTGGTGGTGATGTTGGCGCCTCCGTCGTTGGATTCGATCATGCGATTCGGGATCGTTGGGGTCGATCCACAGATCGTGATTGTCGCCATGCGGCGTCGGGATGGTTGCGATAGGTGCGGCCACCGTCGTTCGATCGATAGACGCCGGTGTTGAGCACGTAGACTTCGTCGGCGTTTTTCGGATCGGCGTAGATGTGCGTGTAATACCAGGCGCGCTGGCGCAGGTCGCGCTGCTGATTGACGCGGGTCCATGAAGTGCCGCCGTTATCGGAGCGATAAACGCCTCCGTCATCGGCTTCTACGATCGCCCAGACGCGATCGGAATTCGCGGGCGAAACGGTGATGCCGATTTTTCCCTGAATTCCGCGCGGCATGCCATTGGCAGTGCGTGAGATCGTGCCAGGTTTCGCCGCCGTCGGTCGATTTCCAGATGCCGCTGCTCGGGCCGCCGCTTTCAAGGCTATAGGGCGTGCGATAGACTTCCCAGAACGACGCGTAGAGGACGTTCGAATTATTCGCGTCCATCACGATGTCGACCGCGCCGGCTTTGGGTCCGCGGGTCAGAACCTGTTTCCACGTCGTCTCCGCCGTCGATCGATCGATAGACGCCGCGTTCTTCATTCGCGGCGAACTGATGGCCCAGCGCGGCGACGAATACGATATTCGGATTGCGCGGATTCACGACTACGGCGCCGATCTGCTGGGTCTGTTCCAGGCCCATGTGTTTCCAGGTGCGGCCGGCGTCGGTCGATTTGTAAACACCGTCGCCGGGGGACGCGTTGCCGCGAATGCACGCTTCGCCCATGCCGGCATAGACGATGTTCGGGTCGGATTCCGAGACGGCGAGCGCGCCGACGGAACCGGTGGCGATCTGGCCGTCGGCGACAGGGAGCCAGGTGAATCCGCCGTCGGTGGTCTTCCAGATGCCGCCTCCGGTCGCGCCGAAATAATAAGTCTGGGGCTGCGAAGGAATGCCGGCGACGGCGGTGGCGCGTCCTCCGCGGAAGGGTCCGATGGAGCGGTAGTGAACGTCGCGAAGAGGGCCCTGTGCGGTCGCGGAGGGTGCGGCGCCTTGTCCTCCGCGGCGCTGGGCGGGGGCGGGGAGGCAGAGGGAGACAAATATTACGAGCGATAGTAGACGATGCATTAGAAAAGATTTTAGCAGGCGCGGTGGGGCGGACGCCTCGATCCCGCCGGACCGTCAGCTTGAAACGGAGGCCGACGGGGCGTCGACCGCGGACCGGGGGTCCGCCCCACAGTGTTTAAAAAAGTATAAAGTTAATGGCGGATTATGAACATCATCAAGGCGAATCAGAAATACGAGGCTTGGCTGCATGAGCGGATTCCGCTGCTGCCGGCGGATCTGGAGCATAAGCATGAGCTGATGCGCGAGGCTCCGTTTCCGTTTTTGCGCGCGACGTTTTATCGCTGGGCGCAGACGTGGCCTGAAGTGTCGCCGAAAACGGCGGCGGCTCCGCTGGTGTTGGGCGTCGGCGATCTGCACGTCGAGAATTTCGGCACGTGGCGCGACGTTGAAGGCCGGCTGGTGTGGGGCATCAACGATTTCGACGAGGCTTGCTGGCTTCCTTATACCTGCGATCTGGTGAGGCTCGCGACCAGCGCGCATTTCGCCATCGCCGGGGATCATCTGAAAATGATCACGCCGGGGAAGGCTTCGAGGGCGATTCTGGATGGCTATCGCGCGGCGTTGAAAACGGGCGGGCGAGTGTTCGTGCTGGCGGAGCATCATCCGGTTCTGCGGACAATGGCTGTGGAGCGGTTGAAGCAGCCGGAGCTTTACTGGGAAAAAATGCAGGCGCTCAAAACGCTGACCGGAAAAATTCCATCGAGCGCGGCGAAGTCGCTGAAGCGGATGATGCCCGATCCGAAGTTGAAATTTCGCGTGGTGCATCGCGTCGCGGGACTGGGAAGCCTGGGCCGATTGCGATTCGTCGCGCTGGCGGATTGGCACGGAGGCACGCGTGGCGCGCGAAGCGAAGGAGTTGACGACATCGGCGTGGTTATGGGCACGGTCGGCAAAACCCAAGGCGAAATTGTTCTATCAGGAAATATTGGACCGGTCGATTCGCTGCCCGGATCCGTTCGCGAAACTTTGCGGACGCTGGATGCTGCGGCGGCTGGCGCCGGATTGCTCGCGCATCGAGCTGGCGTCTCTGCCGGCGACGCACGACGCGGTGAAATTATTGTTCGCGATGGGATTTGAAACGGCGAACGTTCATTTGGGGAGCGTGAAGGCGGCGGTGCTCGGCCGCGATCTGGCAAAGCGGCCATCGGGCTGGCTGCATCAGGCCGCGGAGGAGATGTTCGAATCGACGGCGCACGATTGGCAGGATTGGCGGAAGCAGAAGGCTGTACCTTTCATAGAACCGGCGGTTTCTTCAATCAGGCGGCCTTCGGCGAAGCGCGCGTAGTCGAGCAGCCTAGCATCGATCAGGTCGGTCGAGCCCTTTAAAATAAGATCCGCGAGGATTTTTCCCGTCGCCGGCGAATGCATGACGCCGTGCCCGCTGAATCCGTTGGCGAAAAATAATCCGCTCGACTCCGGGAGCCGCGCCCAGCACCGGATGATGGTCCGGCGTCATCTCATACAACCCCGCCCAGGCGCGCGATGGATTTACTTCCAGCTCTTCGAACACAGGCACGCGATCCACGGCGCGCGTGAGAATCTTTTCGACGAAGGCGCGATCGAAGTTTGTATTGAAGCCGGGCTTTTCTTCTGGATCGTTCCAGGCCATCAACAGGCCCAGGCCCTCGGGTCGAAAATGAAAACCGGTGGACATGTCGACGACCATCGGGCGCGCTGTGCGCGACTTTATCGAAAGGCTCGGTCGGCACCAGCATGCGGCGCAGGGGCTCGACGGGAAGATCGATGCCGGCCATGTTCGCGATCGCGGCCGACCATGCGCCCGCGGCATTGACGACGGTACGCGTCGCGATCGAGCCTTGCGTGGTCTCGACCGACGCGATCGCCTTTCGAATCGAGCGAAAGACCCGTCACCAGCGCATCGCGAATCAACTCTGCGCCTTGATCGATCGGCGCGCAGAGTGAAGCCGGTCATGACGCTGTAGGGATCGACAAATCCATCGGTCGAGCAGAAGCTGCCGCCGATAATATCGTCGGAGCGGAGCTGCGGGAACGCATCGCGATGATTTCGTCGCGGCTCACAAGCGACGCCGTTTTCAGTCCCGCCGCGACCTGGCGGTCGTAATTCGCGCGCAGATAATCGAGATGGCGATTCGCGTGTCGCGACAAAAAGATATCCCTGCGCGCGATAGCCCGACGGATGCCCCATGGTCTGCTCGAAATCGCGAAAAAAGGGAATCGAGATAGAGAGACATCTGGATATTCACGGGCGTCGAAAATTGCGCGCGCACGCCGCCCATGCTTTTTCCGGTGGAGCCTTTGCCCTGGCTGCTTTCGCGTTCGAGAATAACGACGCTCGCGGCAGCCCGCTGACGTGAGCTGATACGCGATGCTCGCGCCGACGATGCCTCCGCCGATGATGACTACCTCCGCCGATTTTGGAACCATGAAGAATTGATTTTAGCCGATGCTCGATCGGCTGGTCAGCGAGGTTCCCCCGTCGCAATGATAAACCGCGCCCGTGATATACGACGCCGCGGATGAGCAGAGAAACAGAGCCAGGTCGGCGAGCTCGTCCTTGGTACCATAGCGGCCTAGGGGAACGCTCTTTTCCGCGGCCGCGCGAGCCTCGGGAGTCGGCGCGAGGCGGCGCATGCCCTCCGTATCGTCGGTCGGCCCGGGCGTGATGCAGTTCGCGCGAATGCCTTGCGGGCCCCACTCGATGGCGAGCGTCTTCATGAGCAGTTCGATGCCGGCTTTGGCGGCGCAGACGTGCGCCTGATTCGCGATCGCCACGTGTCGCGTGATTCGCCGAAATGCTGATCACCGATGCTCCGGGCTTGCGCAGCGATTCGTACGCCGCGCGGCAGGTGTTGAATGTGCCGAGCAGATCGATATCGATCACGGCCTTAAATCCGTTCGCCGACATGCCAGCGACCGGACGCGGGAAAATTCCCGGCGGCGCCGCACAGCAGAATATCGATCTCGCCCAGCTCCTCGCGCGTTTTCTTGATCGCAGCCTCGACCGCGGCGTAATCGCGAACATCGAGCGCGGCGGTTGTCCGCGAACCCTCCCGCGCTGCGAATCGCCGACGCGGCCGCGTCGAGTTTCTCCTGTTTACGGCCCACCAGCACGACTTTCGCGCCATGTTCGGCGAAACGTTCCGCCATGCGCTGTCCGATGCCGCTGCCGCCTCCGGTGACGAATGCAATCTTGATCTTTTAGTAAATGGTCGCGAAAGATGCCTGGCCATTCTGGCAACGATAACACTATTTCAAAATCGACGAAAACGCGCAGCCGGCGGCGAAGGAGAGGATGCCCACCCAACCGATCGCGTCGAGAAATTCCGGCAATCGAGTGGGTGCCGGCGTGCGAACGCGATTCATGACGGAAGACGCGAGGCTCGCGGGCGCCGAGGTTCCAGCGAACGCTCTGGTCGAGTTCTTCGTCGATCTAGCTCAAATTCGTCCGAACGCCACTGTCCGCCTCCTTAACCATAGTAGCGAGTTGCTGGCGCGCGCGGTGCAGATGCGTCTTCACCGTGCCCACCGGCAGATCCAGCAACCGCGCGACCTCTTCATAGGATCGATCTTCCATGTAAAACAGCATCACCACCTGGCGATAATTCTCGGGCAGCTGGCCGACCAGGCGAACGATGTCGCGCTGCCGGTCCGGCGCATCCGGCTTCGGCCGGTCGGCATCGTCAAGCGGGGCGAACTTTGCGCGTTTTGAAATCGCGGTCAGGCAGACATTCCGGCGTAATCGAAAATATCCAGGTGCCAAGCGCCGACTCGCCGCGATAGCGATCAATCGATTTCCAGATGCGCAGAAAACTCTCCTGCGCGGCGTCTTCGGCCTGCGCGCGATCTCCCAGCATCGAGTAGCAGAGGCGGAAGACCTTGTCCTGATAGGCGGCGAGCAGCGCCTCGAACGCTTCCGTGCGGCGGCCGGCCGCGAGCAGCGACGCGATATTCTCCTCAGACGCCATTCTCGTAAATTAGACCTCGCCGGGTCCGCCAAAAGTTTCAGGCACGCGCTGAAACTTTTGCACCGCGTGCCGAAGTCTCAATGGGCATGAGTGGAACCATATTAGTGATTCTCGTGTTTGCCTGCGTTACGGTCTTCGTCGGCTTCGCCTACCGCTATCACGTTCGCGAAATGGAGCACAAGCAGGTGCTCGCGGCGATCGATAAAGGCGTGGACCCTCCGCTGCCCCAGATGGCGCCGTGGACTCCTCGCACCTATTTACTGCACGGCATGATCTGGCTATTCGCCGGACTCGCCTCCTTTGTCGCCTTGTCGGCGATCGCCGTCACTTCGCGCAGACAGATTCCGATCGAGGTCACGGTGCGAGCGGCAACTGAGGCTCGAGAGCAGGGAGCGACGCCCGAGGAAATTCAGATGCTCCTGCACATCGCCGCGGGAAGAGGAGGGATTTCCGATAGCCCTCGGGTTCCTGGGACTCATCCCCATCGGCGTAGGACTCGCTTACCTTATCTTCTACCGGGTGGAAAGCAGGAAGCTGTTATCCTGAAGCTGGGCGTGCATATCGTATGCCCGTTCCCATTGTGAAGGCGAGGTGAGTCGGGTTTGGCTGAAGTTCACATCCAGGATGGAGAAACCCTGGAAAGCGCGTTGCGCCGTTTCAAACGCAAGGTCCAGCAAGAGGACATCATCAAGGAAATCAAGAGACATTCATTTTACTTGAAGCCAGGTGAGAAGCAGCGCACCAAGGAAGCTCTGGCGCGCAAGCGTAACCGGAAAAAGCGTACGCGGGATACTGAGTAACGCTGCGACCTTACCGATTGATAAACAAAGGGCGGGCTCTTTGAGAACTCGCCCTTTTTTATTCGACAATTTCTACGGGATCACCGGGGGAAGCGCCTTCTGATTGCCCGTATTGATGCACGTGGGATGACCGAATCCGCCGGCGCTGATGCCGGTGCCACCAAACATATTCGGCGTAATATCGTAAATGATATTATCCGGACGCGCGGTGTCGCCCGAGACCCCGCCGACGCCCGCCAAGTGGTCCAGCCCGAGAATGTTGCGCACCCGCCAGGCGATGTCGTGGTCCGCGCATGAAGTATCTCCACTAACGCCGACGCCGCCGACGATCACCTTACCTTGTGCGTAAAGGGCGAGACCGCCTCCGAATACGTTGACGCCTCCGATCTTGGCCCCGACCATCGGATCGATGGCCGTTCCGTAAAACGCCGAAAGCCCTCCGTAGGCGACGCCGGTATCCACCGGATTGCTCTCCTGCAAGCCGAACAGGCTCCCACCTGGTTGCACGGCCGAATAGAGATTCGCCGTCGACAGAGCCAGACCGGTAGGCTGACCGGAGCCGCCGCTGCTCGACGAGGCGTCCAAGCTGAATGAATTCGCAGTATTAGCCTTCTGGGCCGAAATCACGCGGCTTCCCGGCCACTGCGCTCCGCGATTTATCCCCGAAAATGCGACCGCGCAAACCACTCCATCCCGGCTTACGATCGTAGCCCACATTTGATTATTGAGTCCGCTGGTTTCAGTCGCGGTCGCCATGGCAATCGCGTGTTGCAGGGACGTGTAATTGGGAAGGCTGAAGCAGCCTTGTCCCTGTATTGCGGTGGTCTGAGCATCGAGACCTAGCGCGCCCAGCCCGATGGCGAGCACCACATAAACGAGAGATAGTTTCTTCATTGGGATCCTCCTGATGCGATGTGAATGAACCCGGGATTCTCGCACTGGAGAAACCAGGACTCGGCTAGTATACACCCAGACTCAACAGGAATGAGCAAACGGCGACGGCCTTCAACTTCAACTTCGGGGACATCCATGATAAGTAAAAGTCAATAGGGCAGACGGGGGTGCCCTTCTGACGTGCTCTGAGGAGCCGCCTGGGTGAATATTTTGCGTGATCGGCGTTGCGTGTAGTGCCTCTCGGCGGAGTTCCTGCGGTGCGCAGAACCAGACATCCATTTGCGGTCTCGGGCATGAAAGCCTTCACCGAAGATTGAGTTTGGGTTTGCCTGCCAGCCTCGAAACAGTCAGAGGGAGCCTCGCGGAATTTCTTCCGCTCGCCCAGTCCCTTTCGTGGCGAGGCCTGGCAGGACGCGCTCGACGTGTCACGCATTCTAATGAGAAAGAAGTTCAGGCGGCCATCTCGGGCGCCTGTTTCGGGCCTCCTTTTTGAAATGGTTTTTCCCTGCGGTCCACCGCCAGCAGGTACGCGACCAGCTTCCGCGCCACCGCCAGAGTGGCACGATTGCGGTTGCCGCGGGCGACCTCTTTGTCGTGCAGCAGCGCCAGATCGGGATTCCATCGCGGAGCCAGTTTGGCCGCTTCGATCAGCACCGTTTGCAGATGCGGGTTGCGCTGCTTGGAAATCGGCGATCGCTTCTGAATGCCCGCCGAGCTGTTTTCTCCACTGCACAATCCGCAGTAGCTAACGGCGTGTTTGAGCGACGGAAACCGGCTCACTTCGCCGATCTCCAGCGACCAGCTCAGCGCCGTCACCGGACCGATGCCGGGGATCGAGGTTAATCGTTCCACGCGCGCCTTGAGCGACGGGTCTTGCTGCAGTGCCCGCAGGAGAGCCTTTTCCGTCGTCGCGGCGCGATCCACCGTTTCCCGGCCAATATTCAGCAGAGGCTTCAAGGCGGGTGGCAACTCGGCGGACTCGCGCACCAGTTCGGCGAAGTAGCGCTTCTGATGGAGCTTCTGTTTGTTGTAGGCGACGCCGGTTTCCATCAGCAAGCCGGCCATCCTGTTTTTCATCTGCACGCTTTGCCGCACCAGCAGATGACGATAGCGCCAGGTGCGTCTTCGCTCGCGAATGGCGGTCGGAGCCATGTAACATTCCGGCAGAAGATTGACACGGAGCAGGTCGGCGATCTTCGCCGCGTCGACGCGATCGTTCTTCCTTTTAGCCGCGGCAATGGCGCGCAGCATCAACGGATGCGCCACTTTCAGCGACGCCGCGTGCGGCAGCAAGTGATCGTAGATCCAGCCGGTGAACATGGTCGCCTCCATGGCTCCGGTCCACGGCTGCGGAAGGCGCCGGCTCCAATCGTCGAGCGCGTCGCGCGTGGCATGGATCACCCCCTGTTGGTGCACCTCGCCGCCGCCGTGCTTCACACAGTAGCTGATGGTCTTCTTGTGAACGTCCAGTCCGATGTAGTACATATATGCTCTGAAGAGCCTCCTTGGGTTTGACTCTGAATCAGCACTTCGCTGAGTTCAGCCTTTCGTACACCAGGGTGGCTCTTCGTACTTATACATTCAAACAGTCAGCTATCGCACGAAGTAAGAAACCATCATCCACAACAAAAATAAAACAACAAATCCTCAGCCTCGCTTCGTACCATAGCTGACTGTCTCCGAAGTCGAATTCTTCCTTTGCGAGCTTTGCGCCTTTGCGTGAATTGCTCTTTTCCCAATAAAAAAGGCGGGTCCGGTCTCCCGGAACCCGCCTCCTCGTGCCTATCACCGCCCTAAGGCGCGTAAGTGATCGTGATCTCCTGCGTGGTGGACATGCCCTTGCTGTCCGTCACCGTGAGATTGAAGTAGTACGGACCAGGCGCCGGCCCGAGTACTACCGTCGGCGTCGACGTATTTCCGTTCACGATCTCCGCCGAGCCGTACAAGGCCACCAACTGGAAGGTCAGTGGCGTGTTGCCCGCCGGGCTGCTCGAACCGGAAGCGTTGATCAGTACGTTGCGCACCGTCGTCGTCTGGCTGCTGCCGCCAGAGATTACGATGGTCGGCGGTGCCGCGGTTGGCGGTGTCGTCGAGCCCACCGTTACCGTCACCGACTTGCTCGCCGTCACCCCGTTTTCACCCGTCGCGATACACATGTACGACGTGGTGGTCTGCGGGTACACCGTGTAGGTGATGTTCGGTGTCAGGAACGTCAACCCGGCCATGGTAATGCTGGCCGCGTTTTGCGTCTGGCAATTCAACACCACTGCGGCCGCCCGGAGTGGTCGACGGATTCGGAGTCGCCGTGAAGCTCACGATGATCGGATTCGGAATCTGGTTCACCGTCACCGTCGCTGTTGCCGTTACGCTGCCGGCGGCGTTGGTCGCCGTCAACGTGTAGGTGGTGGTCGCCGCCGGGGTCACGCTCTGCGAACCCGCCGCTACTACCGTGCCGAGAGTCGTGATGGTCTGCGAAGTGGAGTTATCAACCACCCACAGCAGCGTCGAGCTCTGGCCGCTCAGGATCGTCAGCGGCGAAGCCGAGAACTGTACGATTCTCGGCAGCGCGCCCGCGGTTACCGACACCGCGATGCTGCACGTGGACTGGTGTTGACCGTTCGCGCCGGTCGCCGTCACCGTGTAGGTGGTCGATCGTGGTCGGAGACACCACGGCGGTGCCGCTCAGGCCAACCGTGCCGACAGCCGGGACTGATGCTGACCGAGGTCGCGTTTGTCGACGTGTAGTACAAGGTCGCCGATTCACCCGCCATGATGTTGGTCGGGCGATGCGTAGCAAGCGGTCAGCGCGGTCTGCGGCGTGGTGACAACCACGGTCGCATTCGCCGAAACGCTGCCATTGGCGTTGGTCGCCGTTAACGTGTAAGTCGTGGTCACCGTCGGCGAAACAGGATCCGTACCGTTCAACGGAACCGTGCCGATGCTGGAGATGGTCACCGAGGTTGCGCCGGTGGTCGACCATGACAGGGTCGAGGACTGGCCGGCGTGATCGACGTCGGATTCGCGACGAACGAAACAATCTGCGGACCCGTGCTCGCCACCGTCGTCACGTAGACCTGCGCCGAGCTCTGGCCGCCGTAAGTTATCCTTGACGGTCAGCCGGAATGCGTAAGACTGGGCCGGTGTCGCGGTATAGGTCGTAATCGGCCGCTGTCGGCGAATTCAGCGCGACAGTCGGACCCGCGATCTGGGTCCACTGATAGGTCAGCGGGATCGCCATCGGGCGAGTAGGAAGCCGATCCGTTCAGCGTAATCGTCCCGGCCGGAACACCAATCTGGTTCGGACCCGCATTGGCCACCGGAGGCGTTTCGCCCACGTGCACCTGGCGCGTCAGCACTTCGTATCGGACGCGCGGTACATCCACCGGAATCGGAATGCCCGACGAAACGAATTCCTTCGGACGCATCAGGTTGCCCAACTGCACGCCGGCCACGGCGCGGCCGGTGTTGCCGGTCGGACGCGAGCAGCGTCTCGTTCACGCCGCCTTCGACCGTGAACGCGACGTGCGTGTTGAGCGGGAAAACGAAGCGCAGCGTCCCGCCCGGGCGGTCCGCTGCTGACGTAGCTCTTCAGATATCCGATGTTGCCTTCGAGGTAAGCGTTGCCCCACAGGCCGATGGTGGCGCTGACGCCCACCTGATCCACAATCTTCAGGAATTTCTCCGTGAACAAATCGCTCGAGATGTAACCGGTCATGCGGATTTACGTAAGCCGCATCGTAAATCCGCGCGTTATCCATGAATCCCTTGGTGCCGAAGATTCCCAACTTGCCCCACTTGAAGAGGTAGTCGACGGTGAGGGCTCCCTGGCCCAGTGTGCCGCTGGTTCTGCGCCCCGGCGACGATCGCGTTCTTGAAGCTGGCGAATAATCCGGCCTGCACGCGGCCGATGCGGTCAACAAGACCGATATCGAACTGGCCTTCTTTGTCGCCGTTGGTGTACAGATACTCGGCTTGCGCCTGCAACGCATAATGCTCGCCGAACACGCCGAAAAACCGGCCCTTGCCGGTAAAGGTCACGTGGCCGTCCTGATCCCCGCCGACGTTCATGCCCAGCAACTGGAAGCGCGAATCTCCCTGCTTCACCGGTGGGGGCGCGGGCATCTGCATCGGAGCCGGAGGAGGCTGATTGACCTTCGACTCCAGCACCGCCTGATTGTTCTTCAGGTCCGCGATATCTTTCTTCAACTGCGCGTTCTGATCCGCCAGATCCTTCAACAGACGCGCGATGTCGTCGAGCTTATCGAGCCGCTTCAGCACTTCGCGTGCAGCAGTCCGTCATGCCCTTGGGCAGTTTCCATGGCCCGGATCGCATCGCCCGGGCCGCCCGCGCCCACTACGCCGCCCGACTCATTCATCACCGTCAGCACCACGCGGCGATTCATCCAGCGCGCTTCGTCGGTCTTACTGAAGGTCGGCCTTCTGGCCGGGATATTTCGGGTCCACTTTGCCGCGCGTGCCGGTCGAGATCTGTCCGGCGCTCGCGCCATACTTCACTAGGAAGTCGCGCACCGTATCGGCGCGGGCTTGGCCGAGCTTTTCGTTGTAAGGGCCGCCGCCGATGATATCGGTGTGGCCTTCCACCCGGACTTTATAGCCGGGGTGCTGTCTGCAACAGCTCTGCTACACGAAGCAGGCTGGGATATCCATCCACCAGTACCGACGAATTAAATTCGAAATTGATTTCTTCCCAGTCGTTCTTGGACGCTTTGGTGTCCAGACCCTGCGCGGAAACCCCGACTGCCAGTAACGGCAGCACCGCCAACAACGCGGCAAATCTGTTGAACATGTTGACCCTCCTCAACTCTGCAAACAACTCTACCGTAATCTCGATTTTATAAGACGGAAACCCTACGTACTAGCACCCTGAATCAACTAGAATACACGAACGCACGTAGAGATACGCCAGTTCTCTTTAATGTTTCTAACAATTTCGCTTGCGGTCAGGTGCTCCAACTCTCGATAATGAAGCCGGGCTTGCCGGACGGGCAGTCGCTCGCTGGAGTCGGAGGAATCCGAATCTGGCGGGAGGAAAGTCCGGTCTCCATAGGGCAACATGCCGGCTAACGGCCGGGGGGGCTCGCTCAAAGCGAGTTTTACGGAAAGTGCCACAGAAAACTATACCGCCTGTCGTGTATTTTGGCAGGTAAGGGTGAAAAGGTGCGGTAAGAGCGCACCGCGGCCGCAGTAATGCGCGCCGGCAGGGCAAACCCCATGCGGAGCAAGACCAAATAGGGGAGGAGGAGCGGCCCGCTCCGTTAAGACTTCCGGGTAGGTCGCTGGAGCCGGAGAGAGATCTCCGGCCAAGAGGAATGACTGTCGCTCTCGGAAACGGAGTACAGAAACCGGCTTATAGTCCGGCAAGCTCTTTAGGATTTTATTCGCAAACTACTTCCGGCCGCCGCCCATACCGCCGCCACCACCGCCCGCATGACCGGCGGCGCCGCTGCTCATTCCGCTGCTGCTGCCACTGCTCGCGCCGCTACTGGTTCCACCGCTGCCGAGTCCAGTATTGGTATTGCTATAACTGCCACGCGCCGCTGCTCCGCCGTTGGTGCTGCCATAGGATCCGCGGGGTGCCATGGTCCCAGTTCCATTCGTGCCGCCGTAATGAGCAGAGAGGCCGCTGGAGCTGATCGGAAAGGCGCTACCGCTGAAACCAGCTTGAAGGCACAAAATAGCCAACGTTGGTCGGGCTATAAAACGGATAGCCGAAGGGACTGTAGTACATGTTGTTGCCGTAGGGCATGTAAGTAAACATCCCGTACCATGGGTTATAGGCCCAGTTCCCCATGCCCATCATGCCCGGAGCCATAGCCGTAACCTGATCCATAGCTGGAGCCGGCATAGCCGAGACTCGAAGCGGACCGGGCCGAGGAGATATTCGCTTGTGCCAGAGACTCAGACCGGCGAGAGGCCCAGCGCAGAAACGCGTCGGTATCCTTAACATCGAAGCCGTTCATATCGAGCACGGCGCCTAACAAAACCTCGCGGCCTTTGCGCGCCAGCAGCGTTTGATTTCCAGCAGTCACCCGCGCTTCGCCATCGTAAACGCGAAGTTTGCCCGGGTCAGAATCGATCCTATACAGGCCCTTCTTCACGAGCTCGATGTGCGCATCGTTATAAAGCACGGTGATCGCGTTCGATGCCAGGAGTTCGCCGACTTCGACGATCGCCGAACCGGTCAAGATCGAAAGGCGCGTATCGGAGCGGCTGTTCGAGACCATCTGAAACGAGCTGTTCTCGGCGATGCGGAGAATCACGCCAGGCGTAAGCAGAACTTCCGCGCGACCATCTTCGGCGGCGAGCGTCTGGCCGTTTTTCACGTCCGGAAACTCGGCAAATTTCGGCTGGACCGGCTGTCCATCGAGAGTAACCGTGCCCTCGACGAAATGAATCACGCCGGAGTGCGCTGAAATCACCTGCTGCGCCCACGCCGCACTTGCACCGGCCAGCAACATCGCCAAGGAAGCGTAGATCTGGAACTTCATGTATACCAATCATGCGCTTTTTAGAATCCGGCGTCAAGACATCTGAGAAGCATATATATTAGGAGGTATGCAAGCGGCGGTGCTGGCCGTGACTTTTTTCCGCGACGTCCTGCCGATCCTCCAGAATCATTGCCAGGAATGCCATCGGCCGGGGCAGATGGCTCCGATGCCGCTTCGCACTTATGAGGAGACTCGTCCTTGGGCCAAGGCGATTCGGGATCAGGTGCGGTCCCGCAAGATGCCTCCGTGGCCGGCCGATCCTTGTTGCGGGCACTTTTCTAATGACCGGTCGCTGAGTGCTTCCGAGATCGAAATGCTTATAAAATGGGCAGATACGGGCGCGGAGAAGGGCGATTTACGGGACGCCCCTCCGGAAAAAACGTGGACTTCGGGTTTCAAGCCCGATTTGGAACTCACCATGGCAAAGCCGTTCGAGGTTCCTGCTTCGGGGGCTGTCGAATATCAATACTTTCCTATACCTACAGGCTTTAAAGAGGATCGGTGGGTGCAGGGAGTCGAGGTTCGGCCCGGGGAACGAACGGTGGTGCATCATATTGTCGTTTATATTCGGGAAGCTGGGTCGACCTGGACCGGTGGACCGACAAAGGCTGATATTTTAACGGTTTACGCGCCCGGGTCGACGCCGGATTCGTGGCCTGAGGGGATGGCGAAGCTGATCAAAGCCGGGTCGGATCTGGTTTTGGAGATTCATTACACCCCGAACGGGAAGCCGGCTTCGGATCGGACTTCGGTTGCTTTGGTGTTTGCGAAAAAGCCTCCGGAAAAGCGGGTGCTGACGCTGCAGCTCAATAATGACCATTTCTTAATCCCGGCTGGGGAAAAGGACTATCGGGTGACGGCGTGGGGGTCGATTCCGAACGATGCGCTGCTGTTGAGCTTCTTTCCACACATGCATCTGCGCGGTAAATCGTTCTTATTCGTCCTTAATAGCGCCAATAGCGGCCTCAATACACTCTTAAATGTCCCTAATTATGACTTCTTTTGGCAGCTTTCTTATCGTCTGAAAACCCCTATTCCGCTTAAGAAGGGAATGCGGCTGCAGTGCTGGGGCACTTTCGACAATTCAGCGAATAATCCGCGGAATCCCGATCCGTCCGCCGATGTTACTTACGGTCAGCAGAGTTGGGAAGAGATGATGATTGGGTTTTTCGATGTCGCGGTTGACGTCAATATCGGGAAGCCGGAGTTTTTTATTCGCATAAGCGCGCAAAGCTCTTTTGAAGACTCGATTCAGGACTGTGATGGCGCGATCCACGTCTTGCTCGGTCAGGATGTAGGGGGGCAACATTCGGATCACTGTGTCGTGGGTGCAGTTGATGAGCAGCCCTTCGGCCATGGCGTCCAGCACGATTTGTTTTCCGGGCATATCCAGATCTACGCCGATCATGAGGCCTACTCCGCGCACCTCTTTGATGAAGCCGTAGCGTTTGGCAAGTTCGGTCAGCTTCATTCGGAAATAGCTGCCCGTCTCGACGATTTTGGGCAGCAGAGGATCGAGAATATCGAAGAACTCCAGGGCGACTCTGCATGCCAGGGGTCCTCCGCCGAAAGTCGAGCCGTGCATTCCGGGGCCGATCGATGCGGCGGCGCGTTCATTCGCAGCGATGAAGCCTAAAGGGATTCCGCAGGCCAGGGGTTTTGCCGCGACCATCACATCGGGCATGATGACGGGGTCGAACAACTGATACGCGAAGTACGTTCCGGGACGGCCGACGCCGCATTGGATTTCATCGAATACCAGGAGGGCGTTATAACGGTCGGCCAGTTCGCGGGCTTTGCGGACATACTCCTGGGTCATCGGAAAAATGCCGCCTTCGCCTTGCACCAGCTCGAGCACGATTCCGGCGGTGTGCTCATTGACCACTTGTTCGAGCGCGGTGCATATCGTTGCGCGGGACGAAGCGCGCGCCGGGGACTAGCGGCTCGAAATCGCGGCGGTATTTTTCCTGCCCGGTGATCGAGAGCGCGCCGAAGGTCCGGCCGTGGAAGGAATTTTCGAGGGAGACCACCTCATATTTGGCGGGATCGATTTTGGTTCCATGTGCGCGCACCATTTTCAAGGCGCCCTCCATGGATTCGGTGCCGGAGTTGGAGAAAAAGACGCGGTTGAGTCCGCTGACTTTCACGATGCGCTCGGCTAAAGGGCCTTGATATTCGTGGTAGTAGAGATTGGAAATGTGCAGCAGCAACCCGGCCTGCTCGCGGATGACCTTGGTGAGACGCGGATGCGCGTAGCCGAGCGCGTTCACGCCGATTCCGGCGATCAGATCGAGGTAGCGCTTGCCCGCGGTGTCGTATACATAGCAGCCTTTGCCGCGATGGATGACGAGCGGGAAGCGCGCGTAGTTTTGCAGCAGATACTCTTTCTCCAGCTCAACTACAGAGGGATGCTCGGGAGGAGCAGCTACGGGGGATTCCATTTCTTTATCATAGTGGTCCGATGATGGTCGTGATGGCCGGTTTACCGGGGACAGGGAAGAGTACGTTAGCGCGGGCATTGGCGGAGGAAATGGGCGGGATTGTGCTGAATAAAGACGCTCTTCGGGCGGACCTGTTTTCAGCGGCGTTTGTGGAGTACTCGACTGAGCAGGATGATTTCGTTCAGGATTTGATGCAGCGGACAGCGGAGTATTTGTTGACGCGGCATCCGAAGTTGACTGTATTCCTTGACGGGCGCACGTTTTCCAAAACCTATCAGGTGGAGAATGCGATTCGGGCGGCGGAGAGGCTCGGGACGCCTTGGCGGATTATTGAATGCGTGTGTTCTGAAGACGTGGCGCGGCGGAGGATTGAGCAGGCGCGCAGGCATCCGGCTAGGAATCGGACGGTGGAGTTGTACCGGAAGATTCGTGGGGAGTTTGAGGAGATTGTGCTGCCGAAGCTGGTGGTGGATACGGGCGAGGAGAGGGCGTTGGGGAAAGCGAGGGAGTACCTAATAGCGTGAACCGATATCGAAGGTTGTTGCGTCTATCCGCATGCTCACGCATGGCGGTTCAGCTTGGCTACTGGGCGAAAAATGGGGACAGGGCGAAAAACGGGGACAGTCCGCTCTGTCCACGCGGCGCAGAAAAGAGCCGGGGGTTTCGCGAAGAGTAGCGGGCGCCTTGGGACAGAGTGGACTGTCCCCATTTTTCAAATCCGCACAGCGCGACGTTTTAAAGGGCGAAGACGGTGCGGATTTGTTGGAGGAAGGCGACGACTCTTTCGCGGGGGTCGCCGGTGCCTAATGCTTCGAAGGGAAGGACGCCGCGGTAGCCGATTTTGTCGATGATCGATTTAATCTGCTTGAGGTCGGTGTTTACTTCCCTGGTGCCGTACCCGACCTTCTCCTTGAGCTGCCAGGAGACGGCGTAGGGGACTAATTTTTCGATCTCCTGATACGGATCGTTGGTGCGGAGGCTTCCTACGTCCAGGATGTCTCCGAACCAGGGGGAATTTATTGCGTTGATGACGCGAATTGTTTCGTCGGCTGTTTTCAGAAAGTCGTTGTGCTGTTGCAGGCCGAGGATTACGCCGTGCTGCTTGCCGTATTCGGCGCACTCCTGAAACTCGGGGATCATCCATTCGAGGACTTGATCGAAGGTGTAGCCTTCGGGGCGGGTGCGTCCGCTGAAGACACGGATTACGGGGGCGCCGAGTTTACTCGCAACTTCGATCCAATCCTTCACCATTTGCACGTCGCGCTTGCGCGCGGAGGCGTCGGAGACTGCGAAATCGTTGCGGACGCCGGTGCCGCTCAACTGGACTCCGTTGAGAAATGCAGTGCGTTTCAAGTTGTAAACATAGTCGTCGGGCGGGGCTTTGGGGTAGCCGGGGAAATAATAGCCGGTGGCGTCAAGAGCGTCGACGCGCTGCTGGGCGCAGAAGTGGATGACATCGTCGAGAGTCATGGTGTGGGCCATGAGGGGCTTGTCGAAGGAGTAGGCGTTGAGGGCGAGTTTCAGTTTCACGCCGGGTTCGCGGGGGACGGCGGCTTGCGTTAGAGACGCTGTGGCGAGGAGTGCGGAATTTGTCAGGAATTTGCGACGGGTGGCGGGCATGGTTTTTATCATATACCCAGAAACACGGACGTCCGGGCTGCGCCCGGATGGACCAATTAACAATCGGTCCGCAGGTTCGCAACCTGCCCCACAACTGCGCAGTGCAAGGGGAGTTGCTGGGGCGAAAAGTGGGGACGAAAAGTGGGCGAAAAGTGGGGACAGTCCGGGCTGTCCCCATTTTTACCATTTTTATTTTTCTATTTTTCTCCGGGCTGTCCCCATTTTTCTCCCATTTTTCTCCATTTTTCTTTCATTTTTCTTTTCCCATTTTCCATTTTCCCCCATTTTCCCGGGGCGAAAAGTGGGGAGAGAGCGGACTGTCGCCATTTTTCCCCATTTTTCGCCCATTTTTCGCGCTGTGATTGCGCTTTATGGGGCGATCATTGCCTTCCAGGAATCCTCGTCGTGGCCGATGCTTAGGACTTTGGCGGAGCGGACTAGAGGGAGGTGCAGGAGCTTGGGGTCTTGCTCGATTTTGATGAGTAACTCGGAGTCGCAGAGGCGGAGATATTTTATGGAGGGATTTTCGCGGTCGACTAGGGCCGCCAGAGTGAAGCGGTCGATGAAGCGCTTGATTTCGCCTTGGGACATGGGCTTTTTCTGAAGATCGACGAACTGGACGGGCGTTCGGCGTTCTTTGAAAAAGCGTTCGGCGGCACGGGTGGCCTGCGAGTTTTTTACTCCGAAGATCTGAATGGTCATTCGTGACGGAGAGCGTGCATCGGATCGACACTCGAGGCGCGGCGGGCGGGGAGGAATCCGGAGGCCAGAGCGATGATCGTCAGGAGGAGCGCGGCGGCGATGAAGGTCAGCGGGTCGGTCGGTTTTAAATTGTAGAGCATGGTCGCCGCGAGACGGGTCAACGCTGCGGCGGCGACCAAGCCGACGGTGATTCCGATTAGCGCCAGCAGGAATGTTTCGCGCAGAACCATGGAGAGGACGGTGATTGAGCGGGCTCCTAAGGCCATGCGGATGCCGATTTCATTGGTGCGGCGCGAGACGGTGTAGGCCATGATGCCGTAGATTCCTATGCTAGCGAGAATCAGGGCGAGGATGCCGAAGCCGGTGGTGAGGGTTGCGAAGACGCGTTCATTGGTGAGCGTCGCTTCGATTTGCTGGGTTTGGGTGCGGACTTCGAGGATCGGCAGATCTTTGTCGATGGAGCGGACGGCTTCGCGGATTTCCGTGACGATGCTCGCGGTGCTGGAGGCAGTCTTCAGTTCGAAGGTCATGCCGCCGGCGTCGCTGTCTTGAAGGTAGGGAAGGTAGAGCGTGGGCGGTACGGGGTTACGGAGGCTATCGTATTTTGCATCGGCGCTGACGCCGACGATCTCGACAGGCGTGGCGCCGCCGTCGCACGAGATTATTGTTCGGCCAATCGGATTGGTATTGGGGAAGAATTCTTTCGCGAGCCGCTGATTCAGGATGGCGACTTTCGGAGCGTGTTGGTCGTCGCGAGAAGTGAAGCTCCGGCCGTGGACGACGGGAATGCCCATGGTTGCGAAGAAACCCGGTCCGACGCTAATATCCCATGGGCTGCCGCCGTCCACCAGGAGCGCCAGATTGTCCGTCGGACTGAAACAATCGCGCCCCTTACCGTTTGCGATCAATGTTTCGGAGGAGAGCGTAGCGGATTCGACGCCGGGAAGCGCGGCCATCTTTAACTCGATTTGCCGGTAGAGCGGGACGCGCTGCGACGCAGGATAGGCCGCGCGCGAAGGGTGGAGATCGAAGAGAAGAATATGTTCGGGGTTGAAACCGATTTGGGCGGTACGCAGATTCAGCAGCGTGCGCAGGAACAGGCCGGCTCCTATCAGAAGAAGAAGCGACAGCGATACCTGCAACACGACGAGTGCTTTGCCGAGGAGCGCTTTGGGGCGAGTGGTACTCATGCGTCCGGTTTCCTTCAGGCCGGAATTTACATCGGCGCGTGTGCAGCGCCACGCGGGCGCCGCGCCGAACAAGAGGCCGGTAATCAGGGTGATCGCAAACGCAAAGGCGAAGACGCGCCAGTCCATTTGCGGATCGATGCCGCTGGGATGCCAGGAATCATCGAAGAGACTGGGGATAAGATTTCGTCCCCAGTAGCCGAGCAATAAACCGGCGGCACCACCGAAGGCGGCGAGCAGGAGAGATTCGGTAAGGACCTGTCGCATCACACGGGAACGGCTGGCGCCCATGGCGAGACGGAGGCTCATTTCGCGTTGGCGCGTGGAGGATCGGGCGAGCAGGAGGTTCGCTAGATTGGCACAGGCGATTAATAGAACCAGGCCGGCGAGAGCCAGCAACAGATAGATGGGCTTGGAAAAGTCGCGCGTGCGGCGATCCAGGCCGCGGCTGCCGGCGATCAGTGAGAAGCGCGGGATATCGGTGTCCTTGAGTTCGGGAATGGTGGTGTGGATGGCGTTGCGGAACGTAAGGTCCAGGCTGGCGTTCGCTTGCTGGTCGGTGACGCCAGGTTTCAGACGGCCCATGATCATGAGCCATGAAAAGTCGTTTTTGGCGAGCAGGGAGCCCCTGGGGTTCGCAATGATCTGCTGCTGCAGGCTGAGCGGCAAGAAGAACTGGGGCGTGCCTCCCGCCTTGGGTCCTTTGAATTCCGGCGCGTTGACTCCAACAATGGTGACTGGCACGCGGTTCAAATTGACGGCCTTGCCGAGAGCGTCGGCGGATCGGCCGAAACGGCGCGCCCAGTAGGCGTCGCTGATCGCAGCGACTGGGGTCGCCGACAGAGAGTCGTCTTCGGGTGCGAGAGGACGTCCGGCGATCAACCTTGGAGCGAGGCTCTGATAGAAATTTCCGGAGACGAGCATGCCGTCGACCGATTCGGCTTGGCCATCGACCGTAGCGGTCATCTGATATACGTCTTTGAACGCGACCAGATCGTCGAGGACGTCGTTGTGGCGGCGCATGTCGAGATAAAGGAGATAGGGGAACGGAGCGGCGAGCTGCGGTCCGAAGTCTCCCCAGGAATGGCCGGTGAAATTTGATTTCGGGCTGGGCGCCCACGTCAACACGCGCAGGCGCTCGGAATGAGGAACAGCCATGGTGGTGAAGAGGATTTCTTTGGCGAACGTGAAGATCGCGGTGTTGGCGCCGATGCCGAGGGCGAGTGAGATTACGGCAACGGCGGTGAAGCCGGGGTTCTGACGCATCATGCGCAGGGCATAGCGGCCGTCATTGAAAAGCTCGTCCCAGAGGCGCAGGCCGAGCGATTCGCGGCACTCTTCTTTCTTTGATTCGATAGCCCCGAATTCCATGCGAGCTCGGCGGAGGGCTTCTTCGCGGGAGACGCCTTGACGGATGAGGTCGGCACTGAAGCTGTCGATGTGGAAGCGAAGCTCGGCGTCCATTTCCGATTCCATGCGGCGGCGGAGGAAGAGATTTTTGAGGAGTTTCATAACTCTGCTCATAACTCTGCTCATAACTCTTCCTTGGCGGTGTTGAGAATGCCGCCGATGACGTCGGTCATGCGGTTCCAGTTTTCGGCTTCCAGGTGAAGTTGACGCTTGCCCCGGGCGGTAAGGCAGTAGTATTTTGCTTTGCGGTTATTTTCGGATTCGCCCCAAACGCTTGCGATCCAACCCTGGTGCTCCAGGCGATAAAGGGCGGGGTAGAGTGAACCTTGTTGGATTTCGAGGCGATCCTTGGAAATTTGCTGGATGCGCAGGAGGATTCCATAGCCGTGGAGCGGGCCGAGCGAGATGGCTTTCAAGATGAGCATGTCGAGCGTGCCTTGCAACAGGTCGAGAGGTTTAGCCATGCGGTTCTCCTAGAGGATCTAGGAAGAGGATAGCGCGGTTCTCCTAGACTGTCAAGGAGAGGGCGGCGATTGTACACTGTCTTCTTGAAGCGCAAGGTGGGCATTCGCGAGGTGGCTGCGAAGGCTGGAGTATCGACTGCTACGGTATCGCACGTTCTGAATGGGACACGCGGCTCTACGGCGGAGACGCGGCAGAGGGTGCTCGATGCGATTCAGGTTCTGGGCTACTCGCAGAATCAGGCGGGGCGCGATCTGGCGCGGGGACGAAGCAGCTTGCTCGGCCTCATCATTTCCGATATCCGCAATCCTTTTTTCCCCGAAGTGACGGCGGCGTTTCAGGAGCAGGCGCTGCTGAACAACATGGACGCGCTGGTTCTCAATACGAATTACGACGCGCAGCGAACTCTAAATTCGGTGAAGCGGGTGATGGGACTGCAGGTGCCGGGGGTGGCGGTTTTGACGTCGCAGATCGATCCGGCGATTGTGAATCTGCTGGCTGAACATGGCGTCGCGGCGGTGTACCTGGATTTGGGACGCGTGGATACTTCGATCAGCAATATCGTGCTCGATTACGAGCATGGGATCGTGGAGGCGCTGGAGCATCTTAGCCGGCTGGGACACCGGCGCATCGCTTATATCGGTGGTCCGGTGCATCTGCATTCGGCGAAGCGGCGAAAAGACGCTTTCCTCGAAAGCGCGGTTCAGATGGGCATCGAAGCGCCGGCGACGATCGATGCGGATTTCACGGTGAAGGGCGGATATTTCGCGTGCGCGAAGCTGCTGGCGGGTTCAACGCCGACGGCGATCGTAGCGGGAAACGACTTGACCGCGATTGGCGTGCTGCATCGCGCCTACGACGGAGGTTTGCGCGTGCCGGAAGATTTATCGGTGGTGGGATTTGACGATATTTTGTTCGCGGAGTTTACACAGCCGGCGCTGACCACGGTTTCGGTGCCTCGCATCGAGATTGGCCGCGTGGCGTTTCAGGCGCTGTGGACCATGATGGCGGATCCATCGCGCGCCGGGCGTGAGTATCGCGTCGGCACTAATCTGATTGCCCGGCAGACGACGGCGGTCGCGAAGGCTTGATTATTTGGCGTTCTTGTTTGCCGACTGAGCCGCTTGCTTCAGCTCGTTGTTGGCCTGTTCCAGCAGATCCTTCGCCTTCTTGGCGTGGCCTTGCATGTCCCATTCATTCGCTTGCTGCGCGGCCGTAATCTTCTCGAAGGCCTGATTGCTCAAACGCTGCGCGGCGGCGAGATTTGGATGTTTTCCCTTGGAGACATTTTGGGCTGGCTGCTCGGCGATGGCGATGCCTCCGATAAGCAGCAAGGAAGCAACGACAGGAACGAATACCCGTTTTTTGATCATTTGAGCATTGTAAGGGCTTCGACTGAGGCCGTCAACTACTTATTCGTGCAGGTCGCGTGGACCACCCGACACGCACGGCTTTGAAGGTTGGAAATAAGATTGGCGATCATCACTGGAAATTCCGGACCCATCAAGGTGCGGAGTCCGAAGCCGGGCGAGGCGGCCTTGCCGGCGACCTGCCGGAGCGCCTCGATTCCCTCTTTCGTTACATCCTGAGAAACGATGTTTTGAAAGCCCTCGGCAGCTAATGCTTGCTGCATGTCCAGTTCGGAAATGAGGAAGCTGAAATCTGCGCGGCGAGCCCAAGGGACGGGATAGCGCACCTCACCTGTTCCGGCGACGATATCGTGGATGGCGAGGCGGCCGCCGGGTTTGAGGAGGCGAAATATTTCGCGATACAGTCCGCGTTTATCTTCGATGTTCATGGCGGCATGCTGCGTCCACACGACGTCGAATGTCGCGTCGTCGAAGGGTGTATGAAGCGCGTCTCCTTTCTGATAGGAGACCAGGTGCGAAAGGCCGGTCGCTTGCGCCAGCATGTCGGCGACCTGACAATACTCGTCGGTCAGATCGAGGCCTGTGACATGACATCCAAAGGTCGACGCGAGATGCCTCGATGGGCCGCCTACGCCTGAGCCTAAATCGAGCACGCGATCGGTCTCGCGAATCCCGGCTAAGTGAGCCAGGGCGTTGGTTGCGTCGAGTCCGCCGACGTGGAACTGATCCAGTTTCGCGAGGTCGGATTGGTTCAGGCTATCCGGATTCAGCCCGCTTTCGCGAAGTGCTTCTCGCACTCGCTCCAAAAGTCCGGGCTCAGCGTAGTGGGCTTCGACAACGTTCATAGGCCGAGCTTACACTAGCAAGATGTCCGGGTCATCTTGATAGCGTCTGTCCGCATGCTAAACGCATGGCGGTTCAGCTTGCGTACTAAGCCATGCGGGTAGACGCGACCATTCCCGCTAACAAAATCAATGGGACAGTTTACTGGTGGCGTGCTTGGAAACTGAGCGGCGACCATCAGGGAACGGAACACTGTATGGTAGCCTCGATCTTTATGCGAACTTGCTTGGTAACTTTGCTGGGGAGCGTTTCTTTCATGACCGCGCAAACCCCGGCGGAGCGCGGCGGTCCGGTGTTCTTGCAGCAATGCGCCTTCTGTCATGGCCGGGATGCCGCGGGCGGCGAGGACGGACCCGACTTAACGCGCTCCAAACTGGTTGCGGCCGACGTGGGAGGCGACAAGATCGCGCCTGTTATCCGCGAGGGTCGCGCAGAAAAAGGCATGCCGCGATTTTCTCTGCCCGACGCCGAAATCGCCGCGCTGGTCGCGTTTATTCACGATCAGAAGACCAAGGCGGAGGCGCAAGTGGGGAAGAGACGCGGCGTGGAGACCGCGGATCTGCAAACCGGAAACATCGCAGCGGGGAAGGTTTATTTCAACGGAGCGGGGAAGTGTGCGTCCTGCCACTCTCCGACTGGCGATCTGGCCGGTATCGCGACGCGTTTCGAAGGGCTGAAGCTGGAGGAGCGCTTTCTTTATCCGAGAGGCGCGAAGGCTCGGATTACGATCACGCTTCCTTCGGGCGAGAAGGTTACGGGAGAGCTGGCGTATCAGGACGAGTTCACCGTTGCTCTGCGTGACGCCGCGCATCGCTACCGGAGCTGGCCGACGAGCCAAGTGAAATTCTCAGTCGACGCGCCGGCCGAAGCGCATGCCGACCTGCTGGCGAAGTATTCGGACGACGACATTCACAACTTGATGGCGTATCTGCAAACGCTGCGGTAAGCGACAGGGTACAGATTGTATGAATGAACTCACTCTCGAAAAGAAGCAACAGATGGAGGCGATTAAGCTCCTGAACGATTGGAGCAAGTGGGTGATTACAATTGAGACGGCGGCTATCGCGGGTATTTTCGAGGTAATGAAGGAGCTCGGTACGATTCAAGCAGCAAGCCTTTCGTTGAAAGGCTTCAATGTCGCCTTAGATTTGCTCTTGTCCCTCGGCGTCATATCTTTCGTTTTGTCGATCTTTTACGCAGGCCAACTTCTGTTTTCCTTGCCGGACATCGCCGAGCAGCTGCCTCACGCGAAGGAAAAGAGTATCAACCTGATGAAGGGTGCGTTCATGGGCGCCGATATATTGACGTACGAAAAGCGGCAGTTCTATTGTTTCGTTGCGGGACTGATTTTTGTGGCTCTTGCGTCGGTGGTTTTCACCGCTCAGAACTTACTTCGGTAAAAAAATGACACGTCTACTTACTCGATTAGCAATCGCTGCTGGCGCGGTCAGTGCGCAAGGCGTCGATCCTGCGATGCTGCTGAATCCGCCCGCCGATAGCTGGCCCGCTTATCACGGCGATTATTCCGGGCAGCGCCATAGCAAGCTTACCGGAATCACTCAGGAGAATGTCGGGCAGTTAGGCCTCGCGTGGGCCTTTCAAACCGGGCAGCAGCAGCAAATTAAATGCTCGCCTCTGCTGGTCGACGGCATCCTTTATATAACGGTTACCGATAACGTATGGGCGGTGGATGCGCGCTCCGGCCATCAGCTTTGGCATTACACCGCTCCGGCGAACAAAGGGTTTCACATCGGATCGCGCGGCGTATCGATGTATAAGGACTGGCTCTATTTCATGACGCCGGACGCGCATCTGATCTGCCTGAACGCGAGCGACGGCACGGTGCGATGGAACGTGGTGGTGGCCGATTCGCAGAAGGGCTATTGGACTACGATGTCGCCGTTAATCGTGCGCAATCACGTAATCGTGGGGGTCTCGGGCGACTTCGATAATCTTACCGGGTTTCTCAAATCGATCGATCCCGAAACCGGCAAAACGCAGTGGCGATGGGACAGCACGCCTCCCGCCGGAACGCCCGACGCCACGACAGGCGGCATGACCTGGATGACCGGGACTTACGATCCAGCGCTCAATTTGATTTATTGGGGCACGGGCAATCCGACGCCGGTGTTGAACGGCAAACAGCGGCCGGGCGACGACCTTTACACGTGCAGCATCGTCGCGATCAATCCGGATACCGGGAAATTGTCGTGGTCCTTTCAACCGTCGCCGCACGATACTCACGATTGGGACGCGGTCGAAACGCCGGTGCTGGTCGACGCCGATTTCAAGGGCAAGCCGCGCAAGATGCTGATGCAGACTTCGCGCAACGGCTATTTCTTTGTGCTCGACCGGACCAGTGGAGAGAGCCTGCTGACCACTACCTTCGGTCCGGTTAACTGGAGCACGGGAGTGGATAAGAAGGGCCAGCCGATTCCGAATCCTGCGAAAGAACCAGCACCGGACGGGCGTCTGATCGCGCCGAACGAAGGCGGCCTCACCAACTACCGCAGTCCCGAGTTTCGATAGGAAGACCGGGCTGTTCATCGTCGATGCGCATCCCAGCTACGGCATCTACTTCGCGAAGCCGGCCGATGGAAGTTTCGGCTGGGCGGGCGCGGATTATGATGTCTGGGCGAAGGCGGTGCTCGAGGCGATCGACTATCAGACCGGCAAGATTCGATGGAGTCACGACCTGGGACCCAATGGCGCGGGTGCGGGCGTGCTTACGACGGACTCCGGACTGATCTTCACGGGCGACGCACTGGGCAACGTTCTCGCGTTGCGGACCAGCGACGGTAAGACGCTGTGGCACGCAGGAGCGGGATCGCCGATGCAAAGCTCGCCCATCACGTACGAATTGGATGGACGGCAGTATGTCGTAACCAGCGCGGGCGGCGTGCTGTTTTCCTGGGCTCTGCCGCAGTGAGCGATTTCGAATTGCAGCCTCATCTGGTTGGCGAACTGATTGAACTCCGGCCCCTTCAACCTGACGATTGGGAAGACTTGTTCGCAGCCGCTTCGGACCCGATGATCTGGGAGCAGCATCCCGCTCACAATCGCTATAAGGAGAAAGTCTTCAAGGAATACTTTGCGGGGGCGTTGGAATCAGGTGGAGCTTTTGTTGCCATCGACAGAAAGACCGGAAAAATCGTCGGCTCGTCGCGCTACCTCGCATACGATCCGGAGAAGCGAGAAATTGAAATCGGATGGACGTTTCTGGCCCGCTCGCATTGGGGCGGCGTATACAACGGAGAGATGAAACGCCTGATGCTGGATCACGCATTTCAATTTGTCGATACCGTCGTCTTCGTGATTGGCGCACAGAATCTCCGGTCGCAAAAAGCAGTGGAAAAGATCGGCGGCGTTATGACAGGCCGGCGGAACGTGGATTACGGCGGCACGATCGTGGAGAACGTGGTGTATCAACTTAAAAAACCCGCTCCAAAAAAAGAACATATGGCAAACATAGACAGAGAATTAATTGCATATCTAAAAACGGTAGACACAGCCACGCTCGCCAACGCGATTGAGTTATTGACGTTGCGCCCGCGCGCGGAAGGGTACGCGTCTCTGGACTTGAAATGCCTGTTTCCGGAGTTCGGACCTATGTGCGGATACGCCGTCACCGCGCAGGCTGAAACCGTAACCCTCGGTTCGCCGAAATCGGAAGAAGCGTTCGTCGAATTATTCGAGGCAGTGGAAGCGTCGCCCAAGCCGGCCGTCGTGGTGATGCAGGAAATTGGAGGCGATCGCGACCGGGCCACTCATGCCGGCGAAGTGATGGCGACCATTTTCACGCGTTTGGGCGCGATCGGCCTGGTCAGCGATTGCGGTGTGCGCGATCTTACCGCGGTCCGCAAAATTGGTTTTCATTATTTCGCACGAGGCGCCGTGGCGAGCCACGCCAATTACCGCATCGTCCGCACAGGCACACCAGTCGAGATAACGGGCGTTACTATTCGCCCCGGCGATATGGTGCATGCCGATGAGAACGGTTTAATCACGGTGCCAGAGTCCGGGCGTGAGCGCTTGCACGATCTGGTCGATCAGATTCTAGGGAGGGAACGCACGCTCCTCGATTTAGTGCGCGGCGGCGAGTTTACTGCGGCTCAACTTCGAGGACGATTCTTCCATTAGGTCCAGGCGCTCAGACTGTGTGAATCTTCAGCGTCACGGCGTACTCGCACGGCTTCTCCGCCGGCATCGTCACCTTAAGCCCAGCCGCATCCTGCGACCACTTCAGCTTCCCTTTATGCCCCAGCAGTTCGACATTATGAACCTTCTGGTCGAACGACTTCAGAACGCTCTCCGCGGGCCAACCCATCACGAATGCGTAAACATTCTGGCCTTTGGAAGTGAATCGAATCTCCTCCGCCGTGAGATCCTTGCGATTCTTTTCATTGAACGCCGCGCCTGCCTCGGTGTTCGACAGACTCGGCCCTTCGCCATAAACTTTCCAGGGACGCGTCCCGTGAATCCCCTCGCTGTTCATATGCATCCACGCCGTGATCGACGAAAGAATTTGAGACTCGTCCGCATCCAGCTCCCCGCTTCCTGGCAGCGGAAAATTGAGAAGCAAATTTCCATTGCGGCTCACGATGTCGACCAGCATATCCACGATCGTTTTCGGCGTCTTGTACACGATCCCTTTCTTGTAATGCCAGCTGCCGATGCAGGTATCGGTCTGCCACGGATCGGGCCAGATCTTGTTGACGAGGCCGCGTTCCAGATCCAACACGCAGGTTCCCTCGGCGCAATCCGCAGCGGCTTTGCTGCTATAAACCGACTCGACCTTGCCGCCGTGCGTCTTGGCACTCAGGTTGAACTCATGCGCCACCAGGCTCAGCCCATACTCATCGAACGGAATCGCGCCGTCGGTGTAAAGAAGATCCGGCTGATGCTGATCGAGAAGGTCGCGAATCCGGTTGAAGTATTGCTGCTTCCATCGATCCGGCGCCACGCGGCCCATGGCCTTGGCCGTCTGCGCGAAATCGGCCGGCATGCCTTCGTAGCTGTGATAAAGATCGGAATACTGCGGATCCGTCCCGTCATAAGGGACGCCCGCGAACTGTCCGGTCTTATCGCTTAGATGCGACGGCGCCAGCCAATCGAAGCTGTTGGAAAGATGCTCGCTCACGCCGAAGCGCAACCCCCGTTTGCGCGCCGCCTGCTTCCACATTCCGACGATATCTTTCTTCGGACCAACCTTCGCGGCGTTCCACCGAGCCTGGTATCGCGAATTCCACATGTCGAAGTTGTCGTGATGCACACCCATACTCACAAAATACTTCGCGCCCGACTTCGCGTACAGATCCATCAGATGCTCGGGATCCCACTTCTCCGCCTTGAATGTGGTGATGACGTCTTTGAACCCGACCTTCGAGGGATGCCCATAGTGCTCGAAGTGAAATTTGTACTGCGCGCTCCCTTCCATGTACATGTTGCGCGCATACCAGTCGCCATCCTCCGGCGCCGATTGCGGACCCCAGTGCGCCCAGATCCCGAACTTCGCGTCGCGAAACCATTCCGGCGTCCGGTAAGCCTTCAGCGATTCGCGAGTCCCCTGAAACGGCCCCTTTGCGATGTCCAGGTCTGGAGTCTGCGCGTATGCCAAACTACCGGCCAGCGCGGCCAGGGCCTGTCGTCGATTAAAAAGAATCGTCACGGATTTCCTTCTATCGTCATGCTATCGTGTTCGCTATCCTAGCGGCGATCGAAGGACAAGAAGGCCAACTTCCTGATCGTTCTGGCTTTATCGGAGTCCGAACGACTTGGCAATCAGTTCATAGGAGCGGAGCCGGGCCGCGTGATCGTAGGTAATCGTGACGATCATCACTTCGTCGGCGGCATAAAGGTTCGCCAACTCCTCGATTCCCGTCTTCACCGCAGCGGGTGAGCCGATAATCGCGCGGCGCGGGCGGGCGATGGCGTCCGGGTTGGGCCCGCGTTCGGACAAGAAATGAAGAGCCTTATCGATGGGCGGGACTGGAATCAATTTTCCCTCATTCAATAGCGCGCGCGTCATTCGGGCGCTGGAGGCGATCCTCTGTGCATCTTCGTCGGTCTCCGCACAGATCGCCATGGCGGCAACCATCATGCGGGGCGCGGCCAGCGTTTGAGAGGCGCTGAACCGATCCCGGTAAATCCCGGCATAGGCAGCACCTTCAGGATTGATGAAATCGGCGAAGCAGTAAGCCAGGCCGTTGTCGGCGGCCCACACGGCGCTTTGCGCGGAGGAGCCAAGCAGCCATAGATCAGGGACATGAGGCCGCCCCGGCAGCGCTGCCAGCCGAGCGAACGGGTGCCCGGGCGGCAGATTGTTTTCCAGATACCCGAGTAATTCTCCAAGCTGCTCCGGAAAATCGTCGGGTGCCCGCTGGCGGCGGTCGCGCTGTAGAGCGATCGCCGTCGTGTGGTCGGTGCCGGGCGCGCGGCCTATGCCAAGGTCGACGCGGCCGGGAAACAACGCGCTGAGAATACTGAATGTCTCGGCGACTTTCAGAGGGCTATAGTGGGGCAGCATCACCCCGCCGCTTCCGATCCGCATCCGGTTGGTAATCATGCCGATCGCTGCGATCATCACTTCCGGACTGGCGCAGGCCAGCATCGGAGTGCCGTGATGTTCCGCCACCCAGTAGCGCTCAAAGCCCAGTGTGTCGGCCAGGCGCGCCAACTCCAGCGTGTTCCGCAACGCATCGGCGCCCGTGAATCCTTCGGAGATAGGAGATTGATCGAGAATGCTGATTTTCATCGGGAGAACTGCGTCCATCATATAAAAACGCGCTCGGAACGATCGCTCCCTGCGGTCGTGGCTCGGTAGGTCGACACCGCCATGACGTAACATCGAATCATGCGCGGCATTGCGATCGTTGCTTTGTTCGCCTCCACTACAGGCGCAGCCACTTGGATTCGAATCGCCTCTCCCTCCACCGAGATTTTCACCGATAGCGGTGAGAAGACCGCCCTTGCCGTACTCCACCGCTTCGAGAAGCTGCATCGCGTGTTTGACGAATCCCGTAGCGCGGTCTCGCCCACGCCCGTACGCGTCTTCATTTTCTCGTCGCGCCGGGATTTCCTGGATTATGAAATCGACCCGGCCGCGTCGGGTTTCTATCAGTCCGCAGACGGACGCGATCTCATCGTCGCCTTTGAAGATACCGGCTTAGGGCGCATTGCATCTCACGAATACCTGCACATGGTGTTACGACATTCGTCCGCTGCGCTGCCGCGTTGGCTGGACGAAGGGATGGCGGAATTTTATTCCACCCTCGCTATAACCGCGACTAAAATGCGCGTGGGGGAGATCATCCCATCGCATCTCTCGCTGCTCGCTTCCGGGCATTGGTTACGCGCCGAGGATCTGGCCTTGGGCAATCGCTCGGACGGGCCGATCTTCTATGCGGAAAGCTGGGCATTAGTGCATATGCTGACTCTTTCGCCGGCTTGGAAAGACGGAATGCCTCAATTCGTGAGGCTTTTGAACGACGGTCAGCCCCAGCAGGAAGCCTTCACAGCAGCATTCGGCAAATCCATGGAGGACGCACTCGCCGCTTTGCGGCCCTACCTGCGAAGCCCGAGAAATATGACGATGCCCTTGCCGCCAATGGACGAGGCGGAGACACATGAGGTGACGCGTCTGACTCCGGTCGATGCGACGCTCGCCCTGGCCGAACTCGCGCTGGGCACACGCCACCTCGAGTTAGCACGCTCCCTGTTCTTGCGGGCGGCCAAGAATAGTCCGCAGTCGCCGGCCGCGGTCTCCGGACTGGGTTCGCTCGCGATGGCGGAGCATCGCAAAGCCGATGCTGAGCATGAGTTCGAACGAGCCATCGCTATGGGGTATGGGGATCCAGGCGCCTATTTCGAACTGGCGATTCTGAAGAACGACAATGCTCTTCTTGAGAAGGCGCTGGCGCTGGATCCGAAATTCGCGATGGCTCATTTCCTGCTCGGCGTCCGCGCCACCGACAACGGCAATTTTGCCGCCGCCATCGATCATCTGCGCGAGGCAGTCGGGATCGAACCGCGGGCTTCACTTACTGGCATGCGCTCGGATACGCGCAGGCGAGGTCGGGCGACCGGCAAGCAGCCGCCGAATCGGCGCGGCGGGTGGCAATCTTGGCCTCGACCGAACAGGAGGAGCAGATGGCGGCGGCACTCACTCTGTTGGCGTCTGAAATCCCCGCAGTTCGCGGAACGACGCCCGGGGTCATCACGCCTTCGTCCTGGGAAAATCGCAAAGGAGATGCTCGGGCGGAGGGAACCTTGACGTGGGTCCATTGCGATTCCTCGCCGGTGCGACTTGACATCGCGACTCAAACGCCCGCCAGAACCCTCGAGCTGAACGTTCAAAACCCCGACGAAGTGGAGCTGCACAACGCCGAAGGGGTCTCGACCACACTGGTTTGCGGTGAACAATCGCGGCCGGTGGTGATCGAGTATGTCTCCGCCACCACGGAAGATCACTCGAATCGAATTTCAGCACGTTATAATAAAGCGCTGATGATGCCTGAGTCTCCGTTAAGTCGTTTTTGGGACATGGTGAAACCGCCGCCGCCGGTCAATCGTCCGGTTTTGACCCCGCAGGTTCTGGCACATCGGAGACGTCAGCGCAAACTGGTGGTCATCACCGCCGGCGCCGTTGCGATGCTGGCCGCTGCCTACGGTGTGTTTACATACATCGGGAATGCACCTCTGCGCGCCGACAAGGAATTTCAGGAAGGTATGAGAATGATGCGTCCCGACAAGTATCAGGATGCTATCGTCCATTTCACGCGCGCTCTGGAGATGTCTGGGCAGCGTGCGGATGTCTACCTGCAGCGTGGCAACGCCCATCGCGCCTTGGCCGAGCCGGACGCGGCGCTTGCCGATTTTAAGGTCGCTGCGGATTTGGATCCCAGCCTCGCCGAGGCGCACAATGGCATCGCCCTGATTTACATCGAGCGGCACGACCCCCGGCACGCGATGGAGGAACTCAACAAGTCCCTGGCCGTTCAGCCGACCATCGATGCCTACTATCAGCGCGGCCAGCTTCTCGAGGCCCAAGGCGAACATCAAAGGGCCATCGCGGATTACGATCAGGCCATCTCCTTGGCCCGCGACGCGCCCTACATGTACCGCGCCCGCGCCATGGCCAAAGAGAAGTTGGGCGACCTCGAAGGCGCGCACGCCGACCGCGATCCCGACGCCTAACGTGAGGATCGAGCAGCCCCTGACCGAATGCTTTTGCCAGATACCCGCATTTTGGGTACAATCGAGACTCGCGCAAGATTGACTTGCGCCCTTTGAACCATGTTTGTTCCACTTACACCTCTGCGCTGTCTACATCGCGCCATCGACGTCTTCGGCTCGAAGATCGGAATCGTTTCGGGCGATCGCTCCTTCACTTACGCCGCAATTCGGCGAACGCTGCGAGAAGCTGGCCACCGGCCTTCCGAAATTCGGCATCGCCCCGGGCGACCGCGTCGCGTACCTGAGCTTCAACACTCACCAGTTGATTGAAGGCTACTACGGCGTGGTGCAGGCGCGCGGCATCGTGATGCCTCTGAACGTCCGCCTGTCGGAGCTGGAGCTGACCTCCATCCTGTGCCACTCCGGCGCGAAAATGCTGATGTTCGAAAACGATTTCGCGCCGATGGTCGAGAAGCTCAAGAAGAGCTGCCCGGCCGTAGAAAAATGGGTCGACGCTCGACGGCACGGTCCCGTCGCCGATCTGACTTACGAAGAGATCGTCGACGCACGGCCATCCCGAGCGCGCCGACATTTTCACCTACGACGAAATGTCGGTCGCCGAGCTGTTTTACACCAGCGGCAGCACCGGCACGCCCAAGGGCGTGACGCTGGCGCATCGCACGCTGTATCTGCACGCGCTGGACGTCGTGCGCCATCTATAAGGATATCGAGAGCATGGTGGACCTGCACACCATCCCCATGTTCCACGCCAACGGCTGGGGCCGTCCGCAAGGCTCCACCATACATGGGAATCAAGCAGGTGATGGTGCGCCGCTTCGAGCCGACCTTCGTCTTCGAGCTGATCCAGAAACACAAAGCCACCGACATGTGCCTGGTGCCGACCATGGCCAACGCCATGATCAACGCGCCCGGATCGCGAAAAGTGGAACATTTCCAGCCTGCGGCGCGTGATGATCGGCGGCGCGGCCGCTTCGCCGGAACTGGTCGAGCGCGTCGAAAAAGCCTTTCCCGAGCGCCGAATGCATCGCCGGCTACGGCTTGACCGAAACCGCGCCGGTGCTGACGTCGTCCCGCCACAAGGTTCCGTCTTATCCCTCGAATGCCGAGCGCCTGCGGCGGCAGGCCATGGCTGGTTGGCCCGTTCCCGGCGTCACCGTGCGCGTGGTCGACTGCGAAATGCAGCGACGTTCCGCGCGACATGCAAACCATCGGCGAAGTGGTCGCCATGGGCGATCACGTGATGGAAGGTTATTACAAGGAGCCCGAAGCCACCGCCGCCGTGATGACCGGACCCTGGTTCCACACCGGCGATATGGCCGTGTGGGATGAGGACAGCTATATCCACATCGTCGACCGCAAGAAGGAGATCATCATTTCCGGCGGCGAAAATATTTCGTCGATCGAAGTGGAGCGCGCGATTTTCTCGCACCCGGCGGTCTTCGAATGCGCCGTGGTCGCCGCGCCCAGCGATAAATGGGGCGAAGTGCCCGCCGCCATCGTGGTCCTGAAACCCGGCGAATCGCTCACCGCCGAGGAATTGATGGCATTCCTGGAGCAGCGCCTGGGCAAATTCAAGCTGCCGCGCATCATCGAGTTCTCGACCGAGCCGCTGCCCAAAACCGGCACCGGAAAAATCCGCAAAATGATTCTCAAAGAGAAATTCTGGGCCGGTAAAGAGAAGCGCGTTCAGGGCTGATGTTCATCGTCGACTCGTCTATCGGATCTGCTCGCCGATCTGTACGAAGCCGGAACGCTCGGCATCATCGAGCACGATGGCTGGGTCGAAGCGTTCTTCGACGATCGCGAGACAGCCGCGCAATTCGGCGAACCACGCGAAGCTCCCGAGGTCGATTGGGTCCAGCAAACTCAAGACGCGTGGCCGCCTATTACTGGTCGGCGAAAAATTCTTCTTAGTCGCGCCGTGGCGCACCGAGCCGACCCCGCCAGGCCGCTTTCGCCTGGAAATCAATCCCGGCTTGCAATGCGGCACCGGCCAGCATCCCTGCACGCAAAAATGCCTGGAAGCGATGGAGCGCATCGTAAAGCCCGGCGATTCCGTGCTGGACGTCGGCAGCGGGTCGGGAATTCTATCGATCGCCGCAAAACTGTTGGGCGCCGGCACGCGTGATCGCCTGCGACATCGATCCGGACGCGGCGACCCGCGACTTCCCATTTTTTATCGGCAGCGTCGATGCCGTCCGCGATAAGGCTTTCGACGTAGTGGTGGCCAATATCAACGAGGAAGTGATCGGTACAGATGCGTCCCGACTTCGAGCGAGTAGCCCAACGCGGAATCCTCTCCGGCTTTCAGGACGAAGAAGGCGAACTGGACCTGCGTAGTGTGTTAAAACTCCGTTTTCACGGCGCGGTAAGAAACTTCATCAGCGCAGGATAGAAAACATCAGGAGCCTCAATATGAGGAACGTGCCCCAGATTCGGCAGCAGCACCAGTTCTCCATGCGGAATCGTCTCCGCGATATGCTTCGCGCGCTCCGGAAAATCCGCAGTATCCTTATCTCCGCCGATGACCAGAGTCCTCATCTTGATTTTCGGCCAGTCATAATCGACCGGATCGAGATACAAGATCTGCTGATAGATAGACCGGACCATCGCGAGACGCGGCCAGTCGCTCGAAAGCGTCGGAGCATAAAGAATCCGCACATACTGTTCATACTCCGGCTTCCACGCCCCCGGGGAAGGGAAGTAGCGGCGGATGTTGGCATAGAAAGCCTGCCAGCGCTGGTCGTTCGTCTGCGCCATGGTGCGTTTATAAGCATCGTCGGCGCTCGACCACGGGCGATCGTAACGAGGATCCTTGAGGCCGATCGGATTGTAAATCACCGCGCGTTCGGTGATATCCGGAAACGATGCCGCAAAGCGCGCCGAGAGCATGCCTCCCATGGAGTGCCCGATGATCGTGACTCTGGCGACCCCCAAACTCTGCAGCAGCTTTCGCGAATTGAGAGCCATGTCGTGAAAGTTATAAGGGATGATCGGTTTTGAAGAACGCCCGAAGCCGATCTGGTCCGGCACGACGACGCGGAAACCCTGGTTCCGCAACACCTCGATGAGCCCCGAGAAATAAAATCCGCCGAAATTCATCCCATGAAACAGCATGACAGTGCGCCCATTGGGAGTGCCCGCCGCAGGCACATCCATATAAGCCATGCGCACATCCTGCCCGTACAAAGTCAGAGGCAGGTACTGGACGGGATAAGGATAAGCGATCTCTTCATAAGTGATGCTCCCCGGCTTAATGTCAGTAGGAGCCTGAGCCCCAAGGAGCCCTGCAACTGCCAATCCGATCCACAGGACAACTGTTTTTTGGAGCCGCGACCTTCGAGAGCGGTCACTCTTTACTGAATTCGACGCTGTGGGGCAGGATGGCATCCTGCGCGCCGGTTCGCAACCGGCACTCTGCAACGTGTCAAGGAGCGGCCGATTCGCCACCACTACTTCTTCACCGCCAGCGTAAACGCGTAAAGCGTATCCCCCGCGCCAACAATAATGTACTGCTTGCCGTCCAGCGTCCACGTCGATGGCCCGTTACTGACACTGGAAGTCAATCGCTGATGCCACAGAATCTTGCCGTCGGCCGGATCGAACGCGACGAGCTGTCCCGAATCCCCCGTAAACAAAAGTTTCCCCGCGGTCGTCATGATTCCGCCCGACACGCCGCCGTTTCCAGGATGTTCATGCTTCCACTTGACCTTCCCCGTCCGTATATCGAGCGCGAACAACGCGGACTTGGTGTCGAAGTTCCCGCCGCCTCCCCCGCCGTATCCTTCCGGGTCGTCCGAGGTGTCGTAAAGATAAGCGATCCCGTAACCCTCCGTGCCGTTCAAATAGAAAAGTTCCGTCTGCGGAGAATAGCTCGGAGGCGGCCAATTCGTCGCGCCCATCGCCGGCATATCGATCATCGACCCATTCTCCTTCGGCTCCTTCGCGGGATCCGGAATCGGCTGACCCTTCGCGTCCACTCCCTTCGCCCAGTTGCCGGTTCCGGAGAACGGAGCCGACACCAGATTCTTTCCATTCGTCCGGTCCAGCACAAAGAACCATCCGCACCGCGCTCCCTGCGCCAGCAATTTTCGCGGCTGCCCGTCGATCACCGCATCGAACAGCACCGGCGTCTCGACGTTATCCCAATCGTGAGTATCGTGCGGCGAAGCCTGGAACCACCACGCTAGCTTTCCCGTATCCGGGTTCAGCGCGACGATCGACGCCGTCCATAAATTCGCGCCCTTGCGGCTCTGCCCCGCGAAAACCGGGTTCGCATTTCCCGTGCCCCAATACAAAAGATTCAGCTCCGGATCGTAAGTCCCGGGCAGCCACGTCATGCCGCCTCCATGATCCATCGCCGATTTGTTGGGCCAAGTGTCGGAAGCCTGATCGCCCACTTTTTCAGGCGTGCTCCACCACCGCCACTGCAGGTCGCCCGTTTCCGGATCGCGCGATTCCAGATAGCCGCGCACATCCATCGCGTCTCCGCCGACCCCGATCAGGATGTGATTCTTCACCACCATCGGCGCGATGGTCGTAAAATACTGCAGCTTCTCATCGGCGACTTTCTTCTTCCACCGCTCCTTGCCGGTCTTCGAGTCGAGCGAAATGAACCATCCATCGGGACTCATGAAGTACAGCCAATTGCCGTACATCCCGACGCCTCGCTGCCCGACCAGATGCCCGCCGTGATCCTCAGAATCGTATTGCCAGAGCCGCTCGCCGGTATGCGCATCGATCGCGAAAACGTGATCGGGAATCGTGAAGTAGAGAACGCCGTTCACCAGCAGGGGCGTGGATTTAATCGTCGGGTTACCGACGCCGCGCTGCGGTCCGATCCCCTGAATCCGGTACATCCATTCGATCTTCAGCGAGTCGATGTTCGATTGATTGATCTGATCGAGATCGCTGAAGCGCCGTCCCGAGTAGTCTCCGTTATAGGTCGGCCAAACACCCGCGGGCAGTTTAAACAAGCTGAACGCTTTTGGATCGAGACCCTGCGCCTGGGTCAGAACAGCGGAGGCAATCAAAGAGAGTGTCTTCATTTGAGTGTCGCCAGATAAGCAGTCACGTTGTGAATATCGGCATCGGAATATTTCGGAAGCAGCGCGCGATGGCCGCCCAGTTTGTCCTCAATCTGAACCTGTACCTGATCGCGCGGCCAATAATGATACTCGCCGCTCGTTTCGCGCAGCGCCACATCGAAATCATCGAGCCTTAAAACCGTTCCCGCGACCGACTGCCCGGATTTCGCCGTCACCGTCGCATGAGCAGGTCCAGGAGTAGAGGGCCAGATGAATCGCGACTGTAAGGTCGCCGCCTGGGGAAATTTCGCGCCAATCTTTGCCAGATCGCCCGAAGCGGAATGACACGCGACGCAGTTCGCCTCAAAAAAGTCCTGCCCTTTGCGAGCATCCCCGCTAGTCTGGCTTCTCAGAACGCTGTATGTCTGGCCGTAGGTTCCTCGGTTCGCAGTAAGCTCCACCTGCATCTTGAGGAATTGGGAAATGCCGTGAATATCTTCCTGGCTCAAGCCGGGAAATGCAGGCATTCCCGCTTGCGGACGGCCATTCTTGATCAGTGGTCCGATCTCCTCATCCTTCTCGTCATGCAATACAACGACTGACCGGACCAGGTCAGGCGCCTGCCCGCCCCTCGCCGTCTTCCCGTGACAGCCCGCGCAATTCGCGATATAAACCGGCTCGCCCTTCTTAGCGGAGGCAGCGTCGGGAGCCGGTCCGAGCCCGAGGAATTCCCGTGTACCTCCGCGTCCCCCGCGACCGCCGCCTTCCTGCGCCATGAGACGCGGCAGCGTCAACACTAAAATGAGAAACATCATTCGCACGTTGGCGAGTATATCGAATTTCGCGTTAGAATGAGGCGCTGAAGAGGTGACCCCGATGCTTACACCCATGCTTACAAGACGACACATGTTGATCGCCGCCGGCTCCGTTTGCACCGCGCTCGCTCAGCCCGTCGCGAATCCGCGAGGAAAACTGGGACTCGGAGGCTCGCCGACCGCCTTCGGCGCGTGGTTGAAAGCGAATCCTCAAGGGGACTTCATCGATTACTGCCACAGCCTCGGTCTGGGCGGCGCGGAACTCCGCGGCGGACCGCCCACGGACCCTGAAGCTATCGCTAAACTCCGCGACAAAATCCAGTCCGACAACATGCACGTCATCTTCAATATCCGCCTCCCGAACACCGAAGCGGATCTCCCCGCCTACGATGCCGCCGTGAAAGCCGCGAGCCAGGTTGGAGCGTTCGGCCTGCACGCCGCCATGACCGGACGCCGTTACGAGACGTTCAATACACTCGCCGATTATCAGAAGAGTTTCGAACAGAACCAGCGACAAGTCGCGCTCGCCGAACCCGTTCTTAGAAAGTACAAGGTTCGCCTCGCGATTGAGAATCACAAGGGCTGGCGCGCTGTCGAGCAAGCCGCGTGGATGAAGCGCCTCGCGAGCGATTACGTCGGTGTGCACTTCGATTTCGGCAACAACGTTTCTTTTTGTGAAGACCCGATGTTCACGCTCGAAACATTGAAGCCCTGGATCTTTTCCTGCCACATAAAAGATATGGCAGTCGCGCCTTATGAAGATGGATTCCTGTTGTCGGAAGTTCCGATGGGCGAAGGCTTCCTCGATTTAAAGAAGATGGTCGACACCCTGCGCCAGAAGGATCCGAACATGGTCTTCGATCTGGAAATGATCACCCGCGATCCCTTGAAAGTGCCGATTTTCACCAGCAAATATTGGGTGACATTCGAGGACATCCCAGCCCGTCAAGTCGCGCGCATGATGGAAATCATCGAGAAGAATCCGCCGAAAAAGCCTCTTCCGAAGACCACCGGTCTCAGCGCGCCGGAGCAGTTGAAGCTGGAAGACTCTTACAACCTCGCGTGCATCCGCTATGCCCGCGAAAACCTGGGACTCTAAGCCAACAAATCCCTGATCACGTTTCCGTGCACGTCCGTCAGCCGGAAATGGCGGCCTTGAAATTTGTAGGTCAACTTCGTGTGATCGACGCCCAGGCAATGCAGGATGGTCGCGTGCAGATCGTGCACATCCATCGGATTCTTGGTCACGTTGTAGCTGAAATCGTCCGTCTCCCCGTAGGTCACGCCAGGCTTGACGCCTCCGCCCGCCATCCAAACGCTGAAGCAGCGCGGATGATGATCGCGGCCGTAATTGTCCTCGGTCAGCGTGCCCTGCGAATACACCGTGCGCCCGAATTCGCCGCCCCAAACGACCAGCGTGTCCTTCAGCATTCCGCGCTGCTTCAAATCCTGAATCAGCGCGGCCGACGGCTGATCGGTCTGCCGGCACTGCCGGCGGATTTCCTTGGGCAGATTATTGTGCTGATCCCAGCCGCGATGGAAGAGCTGAATGAATCGCACACCGCGTTCGGCGAGCCGTCGCGCCAGAATGCAGTTCGCCGCATAGGTACCCGGCTTGCGCGAATCCGGCCCGTACATCTCGAACGTCGACGCCGGCTCTTTCGACAGATCGGTCAGCTCCGGCACCGAATGCTGCATCCGGAACGCCATCTCATATTGCGCGATGCGCGTCGAGATTTCCGGGTCCTGATACTCGTCGTAAGTAAGCTGGTTCAGCTTCGCCAGATCGTCCAGGAACCGCTTGCGCGCATCGTCGGAATAACCCGGAGGATTCGACAAATACAGCACCGGATCGGCGCCGGAGCGGAACTTCACGCCCTGAAATTTGGTCGGCAAGAAATCCGCTGCCCCATTGCCGGTCCGCCAGCGCCTGCGAATTTCCGAGCGCCTTGCGACACCATCACCACGAACGCCGGCAGATCCTCGACTCTCCGCTGCCCAGACCGTAGGAGATCCACGCGCCGATGCTGGGCCGTCCCGCGATCTGAAATCCGGTCTGGAAAAACGTCACCGCCGGATCGTGATTGATGGCGTCGGTTTGCAGCGACTTGATGATGCACAGATCGTCCGCGACCTTCGCCGTGTGCGGCAGCAATTCGCTGAGCCATGTCCCGCTCTCGCCGTGCTGCGCGAATTTGAAAATCGAGGGAGCGGTCGGAAACTTCGCCTGATACGCCGTCATGCCGGTCAGCCGTTGCCCCATGCGAATCGAATCCGGCAGATCCGTTCCGCGACGCTCCTGCAAGTTCGGCTTGTAGTCGAACAGGTCCAGCTGCGACGGCGCGCCGTGCTGAAACAGATAAATGACGCGCTTCGCCGTCGGCGGGAAATTCGGAAGCCCAGGCAGTCCTCGCGCGGCCTCAGCCTCTTCCGCCCAGCAGCGTCGACAGCGCCGCAGTGCCGAGTCCGGCGCTCGTCGCGCCCGAAGAAATGACGTCGCGTCATCAGCAATTGCGCTTCTTCTCGGGATCCAAAACTTACTCCTTGGTCATCGCTTCATCCAGATTCAACAACAGGCTGCCCACCGACGCATACGCCGCGAGCTCCCGCGGTCGAGCTTAGCATCGGGCCTGCGATTCGCCCTGCTCCAGATAGGCATCCACTTTTTTCGGATCGCTCGAAATAATCGCAGATGAAACCGCAGACTCCGCGAGCAGCACTTCCTGCTGCGGCCTTCGAAGGCCAATGTCCCGTGACCAGCCGGAACCCGTAGCGCAGCCGATCCTCCTCGCTTCGCGCCGCCTTCCTTCATCATGCGCTGCCCGATGAACCGCGCCGCTTCCACGAACGTCACATCGTTCATCAGATTCAGCGCCTGCAGCGGAGTATTGGTCCGCGTCTCGCGCACCACGCACGCTTCGCGATTCGCCGCATCGAAATTGATCATCTCGGGCGGCGCGATGGTGCGTTTCCAGAACGTGTACAGGCTGCGCCGGTAAAGATCGTCGCCGTGGCCCTGCACGTAATCCATGTCCTGCATGCTGATTTCTTTCCAGAGACCCTCCGGCTGATACGGCTTCACCGACGGCCCGCCGATCTTCTCGACCAGCAATCCGGCCGCGCTCAAGGCCTGATCGCGAATCATCTCCGCCGGGCAGCCGGAACCGCGGCCCTCGCGCGAGCAGCCGATTCTCCGGATCGCGCTGCAGCAGCTCCGGCGTCGACTTCGACGACTGCCGATAGGTCGCGCTGGTCACGATCAGCTTTTGCAGCGCCTTCACATCCCAGCCCGATGCGCACGAATTCCGTCGCCAGCCAGTCGAGCAGTTCCGGATTCGACGGCCACTCGCCCTGCGAACCGAAATCCTCGACCGTCTTGACGATTCCCGTGCCGAAATACATCTGCCAGAACCGATTCACGGTCACCCGCGCGAGCAGAGGATTGCCCGGATCGATCAGCCATTCCGCAAATCCCAGCCGGTTGTTCGGCGCGCCCGCCGGCAGCGGCGGCAGCACCGCGGGCACGCCCGGGGACGACCTTATCGCCCGGATGATCGTAAGCGCCGCGCACCAGCAGGAACGTGCTCTTCGGACGGATTCGCCTCGCGCCATCACCATCACCGTGGGAAACGTAGCTTCCAACTTTGCCCGCTCGTCGAGCCAGCGCGTCGATTTGCTCGGCAAGCTTGCGAATATCCGCCGGCGCGGCGTTCGCTAGATATGCCGAACGCAGCTTCAAACTTCTCCGCCGCCGATCGCTGCGCCTCAGGCTTGCGCGCGATCTCATTCACCGATTCGCCCATCGCGAGGACCGCCAAATCGCGCTCGTCCAGCACCCGGCTATACACCCGAACGTCGTCGATCTGCCCGCGGAAACGCCGCTCCGGGCCCCATCCCGTGCCGATCCGAAAAGGCTGATCGAAAACTTTCCCCGCATTGCGGAACGGCCGATAGAGCGTGTCCAGCAGCACCTTCGTTTTCTCGAGCTGCCCGTCGACATAAACATGAACCCCCTCCGCCATGCGCGAACCCGAATATGTCACCGCGATGTGATGCCACTTCTTCGGCTCCAGCACGCGCTCCGTCTCGACGCGAATCGCATCGTCCGCCCAGGTGCTGGTGAAGTTGACATGAACCTTGCCCTTGTCCAGATGAACGCCAAAGCCCTTGCCTTTCGGGTTGTCCGCCATGCGGGACATCACGCTGCCATCCGGCATCTGGTCCGAATAAATCCAGGCCGAAAGCGTAAATCGATCCTCGATATCGAACCGCGCAACCGCGCCGCGATTCACAAACACTTTCCCGTCAAACACGCTTGCCAGACTGTTGCGTCCGAAAACGACCGCCGTATCCAGATCCCGCGTCGGCGTCCAGTAAACCGGCGCACTCAGCCCCCGCTCCCATTGCTTCTGCTCGCGTGCGATCGTCGCATCCTGTTTCCGAAGTCCCATCCTCCGCCGCGCGAGACTTCTCTTCGATCGCCGCCAGCGCCGCCTGCTGCATCTTCGTCGGAGCCGGAATCATCGGCTCCGAATTGCCGTACTTCATCGCCCGGCCCTGCTCGGGAACATTATTGAAGTACGCGAAGACCTGGTAAAACTCTTTCTGCGTGAACGGATCATATTTGTGGTTGTGGCACCGCGCGCAGCCCAGCGTCGCGCCCAGAAACACCGCCGACGTCGTCTCCACCCGGTCCACCACATACTCCACCGCGTACTCTTCCGGAATGATCCCGTCCTCGGTATTCGCGCGATGGTTGCGATTGAACCCCGTCGCCATTTTCTGTTCGAGCGTCGCGTTCGGCAGCATGTCGCCCGCAATCTGATCGCGCGTGAATTGATTGAACGGCAGGTTGCGATTGAACGCATCGATCACCCAATCCCTCCATCGCCACATCACCCGCTCGCCATCGTACTGATAGCCGTTGGTGTCCGCATAGCGCGCCGCATCCAGCCAGCGAAACGCCATCCGCTCCCCATACCGGGGCGAGGCGAGCAGCCGATCGACAACTTTTTCATAAGCGTTCGGCGACCGATCCGCCAGAAACGCATCGATCTCCGCGGGCGTCGGCGGCAGTCCCGTCAGATCGAGCGAAACGCGCCGGATCAGCGTCTCGCGATTCGCCTCAGCCGAGGGCTTCAGTCCTTCGCGTTGGAGCTTCTGCAAAACGAAAGCATCGATCGGCGATGCGCGCATTCTTGAATTCCGGAACCGCAGGCCGCACCGGCGGAATAAACGACCAGTGCTTCTGCCACTTCGCGCCCTCATTCACCCACTCGCGCAGCGTCGCGATCTCCGCCGCGCTCAGCGTAAGTCCCGACGCCACCGGAGGCATCCGCAGCGCCGGCTTTCGAAGCCGCCGTGCGCTGGACCAGTTCGCTCGCATCGGCGTTGCCTTCGACAATCGCGTGCCGCCCTCCGCCCAGATCGGCCTTCGCCGCCGCCTCACTGTCCAGCCGGAACGGAACATGCTTGGCCGCCGCATCCGGACCGTGGCAGACATAACATTTATCGGAAAGGATCGGCCTCACATCGCGATTGAACTCGACCCCCGCCGCACGAAGTTGCGCGAAAGCCAATAGCGCGAGTCCGAATCTCATCACTCTTCCATCTTACGCAATGGCGGGCCGCCGCTTGCCGAAGCCTGTCGCCTGTTCGAACGCATGCGCCATTTGGAGCACGCTGAAATCTTCTTTATCGCGCCCCACAATCTGCACGCCCACCGGCAGCCCCTCCGGCGTGAAACCTCCCGGCACCGTCGCCGCCGGATTGCCCGTCGCCGAAATATACCAGCACGATTTCATCCAGTCGATATAACTATCGAACTTCACGCCCGCGATCTCGGTCGGGTAAGGCGTGTTGATATCGAACGCCGGCAACTGCGTAGTAGGCAGCACGAAGTATTCGTATTTCTCAAGAAACGCCTGAAAGCGCCGCCAGAGCTGCCCATGAGCCGTCTCGGCGCGCGCCAGATCCATACCAGTCAGCCGCAGCCCTTCTTCAATCTCGCCCTTGAGCGTGTCCTTGAACGCGTCCGGATGTTCCTTCAGCCGCGGGCCATAAGTATTCGCCGAATTCCACGCCCTCAGCACGCGAAATGAAATTTCCGCCAGCGAAAAGTCCGGCTCCGCCTCTTCCACCACGCATCCCAGCGATTCAAAAGTCCGACGATGCCCGTCAACCACCGCCCGCACCCGCGAATCGAACGGCACTCCGCCCAAATTCTTAAACCAAGCCACCCGCACACCCTTAAAACTTCTTTCCAACGGACGCGCAAACAATTCCCCCGCTTCATGAATCGATAAAGGAGCCCGCGAGTCCGGACCCGCAATCGTACTCAACACCAACGCTAGATCCGCTACCGACCGCCCCATGCATCCCGAAGTGCTCAACGTCGACCACGCAAACGCCGCCTTGGGATTCGGCACCCTCCCAATCGAAGGTCGGAATCCCACCACATTGCAGAACGCCGCCGGATTCCTTAGCGAGCCGCCGGTATCCGATCCGTCCGCAACCGGCACCATTCCACACGCCAGCGCGACCGCCGCCCCGCCCGACGATCCCCCGCAAGTCTTCGTCAAATCGTAAGGATTATGCGTCGCCCCGAACACTTTATTAAAGGTCTGCGATCCCGCGCCAAACTCCGGCGTATTGGTCTTCCCAATCGTAATCGCGCCCGCGCGCCGCAGCCGTTCGACAATCAAATCATCTTCTGCCGGAACGTAATCCTTATAGAGCAGCGACCCAAAAGTAGTGCGGATCCCGCGCGTCTCGACCAGATCTTTATGCGCCACCGGCAGCCCGTGCAGCCGCCCGAGCGTTTCCCCCCGCGCATGCATCTCATCCGCCTTCCTAGCCGCCTCCTCCGCCATCTCTGGAACCAGCGTAACGATGGCATTCACCTTGGGATTCACTCGCTCGATTTGCTTTAAGTGCGCCGCCAGAGCCTCCCGCGCCGACAATTTCTTCGCACGAATCAGCCGAGCCATTTCGACCGTGCTCATAAAACAAATCGAAGAATCCGTCTGCGCCTCAAGTAAAGGAATCACCGCCACCCCCAACAAAGCCTCACGCCGAGTAAAACTCATGCATAACAGTGTACGGCGTGCCTTCGTGGGGCGGCGCCTTGCGCTGCCCGAGCGCTATCCTGAAACGAAATGAAAAAGATCCTCGCCGCCCTAATCCTCACCATTCTCTGCCAAGCCCAACCCCCCACCGACCCCCGCGTCGGCCCTATCCTTTCAGAACTAGCCTCAGTCCACACCTTCGATCAAGTAGCAATTTCCCCCAACGGAAAGCACGCCGCCTGGCTCGCCAGCGGACACAATCTATATCGCAGACCTCTCCGACAAAATCTGCCCCGACGCGCATCGCCCTCCTAAAAGCCACGACCCGCAACCTAACCTGGTCCCCCGATAGCACCACCATGGCCTTCCTTTCCGACCACGACAAGAAAGGCCAAATGCAGCTCTACGTCGCCCCCTCCACCGGCGGCAAGCCGCGCAAACTGACCAACCTGACAGGCTATCTAACCGACCCCCGCTTCTCCCCCGACGGCACGCACATCGCCCTCCTCTTCGCCGAAAACGCCCCCAGCGGCGGAGGCCCCTTAGAAGCCGAGCCCATAGAAACCGGCGTAATCGGAGGCGAGATCCACAACCAACGACTAACCATCGTCGACACAACGACAGGCGCTGCGAAACAAGTCTCCCCAGCCGACATGAACATCTATGAATACGATTGGTCCCCCGACAGCGGCAGCTTCGCCCTAACCTCCGCCCCCGGCCCCGGCGATAACAACTGGTGGATCGCGCAACTCTATACGATGTCCGCCGACACCGGCAAAATGAAGTCGATCTTCCGTCCCGAAACCCAAATCGCCCTACCGCGCTGGTCCCCCGACGGACAGTCGATCGCGTTTATCCAAGGCCTGATGAGCGACGAAGGCTTCACCGGGGGCGACGTCTTCACCATTGCGTCTTCCGGAGGCCAGTCCGTCAATCGCACCCCCGACCGCAAGTCCTCCGTCAGTTCCATCCAATGGATCACCCCGGCAAAAATGCTGCTTACAGAAATCGTCGGCGGAGGCAGCGCCATCAGCACCCTCGAACTCCCTTCCGGTCGTACCGAGCGCCTATGGCAAGGCGGCGAGAATATCCACGACGAAGGCAACTTCGCGAATTTCTCCGCAGCCCGCGACGGCAAAATAGCCGCCGTGATTCGCAGCGATTGGCAGCATCCTCCCGAAATCTGGGCCGGCCCAATCGGCGATTGGAAACAACTCACGCACGCCAACGATAACCTGCACCCGCAAATGGGGCGAAGTAAAAAATGTTTCTTGGACGAGCGACGGCTTCGACGTCCAAGGCTGGCTCCTCTACCCGCGCGATTACAGCCCTTCGAAGCGCTATCCCATGGTAGTGTCGATCCACGGCGGCCCCGCCTATTTGAACGCCCAGCACTGGCCCGAAGACCGCTTCGATATGAGCGTCCTCTCCGCGCTAGGCTACTTCGTTTTCTTCCCCAACCCAAGAGGCAGCTACGGCCAAGGCGAGTCCTTCACCAAAGCCAACGTCAAAGATTTCGGTTACGGTGACCTCCGCGATATCCTGGCCGGCGTGGACGCGGTTCTGAAAACAGTTCCCGTCGATGAAAATCGACTAGGCGTAGCCGGCTGGAGCTATGGAGGCTACATGACCATGTGGACCGTAACCCAAACCAATCGCTTCAAGCGCAGCCGTAGCCGGCGCTGGCATCGCGAATTACCAAAGCTACTACGGCCAGAATTCCATCGACCAGTGGATGATCCCATACTTCGGCAAATCCGTCTACGACGATCCCGCCGTGTACGCAAAGAGCAGCCCCATCACCTTCATCAAAAACGTAAAAACCCCGACCCTGGTAGTAGTAGGCGAGCGCGACGGCGAATGTCCCGCCCCGCAATCCTACGAATTCTGGCACGCTTTAAAAGCTCAGGGCACCACCACAGAGCTGGTCGTTTACCCCGGCGAAGGCCACATGTTCCGCAGCGCCGATCACAAAAAAGATCTAATGGAGCGAACCGTAAAATGGCTAAACCAATATCTCCAGTAGGAAAGGTCCCCGACCTGTCCTCCGCCAACGTTCTCGCGGAACCGCGACCGTAAGGAAGCGGACAGACGCTAAATTCCCATGCTAACCCGCCGCACAGCCCTAACATCCCTAGCCGCTGGCACTCTCTGCCAACTAGAAGCCAAGCAAACCCCAGTAACCCTAGCCGTCCCCAACAACGCCTGCGACTGCCACACGCACATAATCGGAGACCCCCAAAAATTCCCCTTCTCCGCCGCCCGAGTCTACACCCCAGAGCCCGCTTCCCCTCTGGAAATGGCGAAAATCCACAAATCGCTCCACATTAAGCGAGTAGTAATCGTCACCCCCAGCGTCTACGGCACCGACAATTCGGCAACACTATACGGAATCAAAACCCGCGGCCCGACCGCCAGAGGCATAGCAGTAATCGACGACAAGACCTCAGAGAAAGATCTGGACGTCCTGGAAAACTCCGGCATCCGCGGCATTCGCCTGAACCTGGCAACCGGAGGCCAGACAGATCCAGCCGCAGCCCTACAGCGTCTCACCGCCGCAATAACCCGCATCAAAGCCCGCAACTGGCACCTGCAAATTTATACCAGCGCCGCCATCATCCCCGCGATTAAGGACCAGATACTCTCCTCACCCATTCCCATAGTCTTTGATCATTTCGGCGGCATTCAAACTGCCTTAGGACCCGACCAGCCAGGCTTAGCCGACCTGATCGACCTCCTCCGCGCCGGCAACGCGTACGTGAAAGTCTCCGGCGCCTACCGAGCCTCGACGCAAGCTCCTGATTATCTGGACGTAGCGCCTTTCGCCAAGGGATTCATAGCAGCAAACCCCGATCGCGTTCTATGGGGCACCGACTGGCCGCACCCCGACACAACACCATCCCTAAAGATTTCCAAGCCACTGGCAATCGACGACGGCCGCCTATTCAACCAACTGCGCAATCTGGGCCCCCGACCCCCAAGCCCGCCAAAAAATCCTGGTGGAGAATCCCTCCCGCCTATACGGTTTTTAGTCGCCGGGGGCTGGGGTGGCGCAGGCTTCAGCCTGTGAGGCAGCGCGCAAAGAGTACCCGAACACGGTTAGACTAATTTGATGCGGAATCTGATTCTCTTCGTTTTTTGTCTCTCCCTGGTCGCACAAAACGCGCCTCCACCTGCAACAACTGGCGGGGGACGCGGCGGTGCTGGCGCTGCGGCCGCTGCCGTGCCTGCTGCTACCGCGGGACCTACGGGACAGGCGAATCCGAATGACACAGTGCTGAAGGCGCTCGACGACATGATGTGGGTGCAGAAGTTGAGCGACATTGCCGAGGTCGACAAAGTTGCTTACGCGAGTCTGCCGCCGGTTCATATTCCGAACAAGACGGCGCCCGGCGCGGGGAATCCTCTGATCATTCGCGCGTATACGTTCATTCCGAAAAAGATGGACCGGTCCAAGAAGCAGCCGCTGCTGGTGCTCGCGCATCAGGGGCTCCACGGCAACGTGTCGTCGGTCGAGCTAGCGCATATCATTCGCGAAATGATGGAGCAGGGTTACGCCGTGATCGCCCCTGATTATCGCGGCAGCACCGGATACGGGCAGGGATTCTCGAATCAGATCGACTACGGCGGCCGTGAAGTAGACGACGTGCTTGCGGGCAAAGCCTGGATGCTCGAGAAGTATAGTTTTCTCGATCCGAAACGAGTTGGCGCGATCGGGTGGAGTCACGGAGGACTGATCACGCTGATGCAAATCCTGCTCCATCCAGAAGAATACGCAGTAGCTTATGCAGGCGTGCCGGTTAGCGATCTGGTGCTGCGAATGGGCTATGAATCTCCCGCTTACCAGGCGCAATATTCGGCTGCGTATCACATCGGCAAGTCGGTGCGGGACGATATCAAGGAATATGAGAAGCGATCGCCGATCACGTATGCAGCAAAGCTCGCGACGCCTCTGCTGATTCATAGCAATACCAACGATGAAGACGTGAATGTGCTGGAAGTGCAGCGCATGATTATGGCTCTGAAAGCGGAGGGGAAGAAGTTCGAGTCGAAGATCTACGATAATGCGCCGGGCGGGCACATGTTCAATCGGCTGGATACCAAGCTGGCGCGGGACTCGCGGGAGGAGATTTATGCGTTCCTGGCGAAGTATTTGAAGCCTTAAATGGCCTTAAATGTGTCTCTAGAGCGCCCAACATTGCCATAAATCACCACGTTATGTGACGTCCGCCGCCGTCAATACTCGCGGGTAATAGAGTGTCGAGCGTTGGAAGGCACCACCTGAGAGCACGATCGCCGCGTTTGCGAATAAAGTAAAGTTGGCTTGGTTTCGCGGGATGAGGCCCGGATTGCCGGCTTCGTTCATCCTGCATTGCGCCGCAGCCGTGGCGAAGTCCAGGCTTTGACATGCAGCGCGAAAGTGTGGAAACCCCCCAGGCCCCCCAGGCCCCATCGCCCACGCCATACTCAGCAGGGCCAACTGGGCATCGGCGGGCCACGTATCGAAGCCCTGGAACCATAGCTGGCGTTTCAAGAAGCTTTCATTTTGAGTCAGCCGGTTTAATATCAGGGAATCGATCGCGTCGTCACTTAGCTCCAATTGGGTAATGGCCGCGCACGCCTTGTATCCTTTAGTTGCAAGGCTCGTATCACTCTTAAGCGTCTGCCACTCCTGGGTAATTTGGTCTTGAGTAGCGGCAGATCCTGGATTGTTCTTGAACTGGAAAGGCAGAGCCACCGCCGTTTCGACGGGATCGATCAGATTGCCGACTCCAACCGTTACCAGCCCCAGAACGTCGAGGTACATGTGTGGTATGCGACCTTCAAACTTCGTGCTAAATGCGGGGAAACTTGATTGGATCACTGGATACATTTACTTTTCCTTTTCCCATTTGGGCAAGCTCACGTCGTCCAGTTTGCCTCGGGTTCCACAATAGACCGGCGCGCACTGGACACCTTCATCTTTAAGGAGAACGCGACGGTTCTCGAAGAAAAGATTCAACTTGCACGACCGGTTCGCCTCCAGACCTTCGGCCACGATTGCAACGTGATCCTCGCTCCAATTACCGTCTTTGTTTAATTGACAGGTGTGACCATTAGCAAAGTAAAGTTTGAGATTTACCCCGATGCGGCCGTTGGGTTTTTCAGTAACCTGGATCCGATCGTGGCCAGGTTGTCCGTAGATTCCGAAGACACCCTTGACCGGAGCGGGGGAGCTCTGGCTCATGGCGCTAATGACTCCGCAGCAAATCCCTAAGCGCGCGAACGAGCGCGGATAGCTAAGCATCCTTGCGATTCTATCAGCATTCCAGCGATGGGGAATCCGACCGCATGAAACGATATGGTTGCTTTCTGCACTTTACTAGCGATAGAATGATGCGCAAATAAATTTGAGTGACGCACGGTTAGGGTGAAAATGAAACCTGAAAAACTAAGTTTGGTATTCGCAGTTGCCCTTTGCGTATTTACCCTGGGGTGTCCGGAGCGAAAATCAAAATATCCGGACCCGAAGTTGAGGTTTGCGAATTATACGCAAACCTGTGACGGGATTCCGGGAAACCTGCCGGACCACTACGGCTACTATCTCTCCGACCAACAAAAGGCGGGAGCTTGCACCTGGTATCTGTGGCCGGGGGGGGACCCTTTGCGCACGCAAGGCGGTCCGGAAAACGCCCGCGGCAATCCGCGATTTTGGCGACTCACTGAGAAAAAGCTGTGGCTCACTTCGAAGCTTGCCGACCTTCCGATCGATGTCGCGCTGCTCCGCTATGTTACCCACACGCCGCGCGCTCAGCGCTTTGAAAAGTTGGGAGTCATTAACGACCCCGGATGCAAAGCGGCCGCGAAACCCGATGCTTACGGCTTGAATCTCGACGACTGCACCGATCCGTATTCGAGCGGCATCATGGGTATCCGCATCTTCCCCAACCCCGACTTCAATCCGGCGGTGTGGGATGCGAACAAGTTTCTCAATTCCGATCCCCGTATCGAGCCTCCTTACGTGGCTGGCCTCACCTGCGGTGTTTGTCATATTTCGTTCAATCCGACCAAGCCGCCCGCTGACCCCGAAAATCCGCAATGGGAGAATCTGGCGCCGGCCATCGGCAATCAGTATATACATGAAGGCGAGATGTTCAAGGGCCGGCTCACGCAAAACAATTTTGTGTATTGGGTTTTCGATTCGCAGCCGCCTGGAACCTCCGATACCAGCCGGATCAGTACGGACTTCATCGACAATCCCAATGCGATCAATTCCATCTGGTACATTCTTTCGGCACGGCCAAAGCACGCCGAGGTGATGAACGACGGCACCACTCAGGAAGTGCCGCACATTTTGAAGGACGGCTCGGATTCGATCGGACCCGCGGGCGCTGCGCTGCGCGTGTACGTCAATATCGGCACTTGCCCCGATTACCGCATGAGTCTGGAAGACACCTTTATGGGGATTCTCAGACCGTTGCCGCTAAATTCCGATGCGAAGAATCCCACCGTGCAGCATCCGTTCGATCTGAACAAGGCGCAGCAGGATTGCGTCGATTGGCAATTGACCGCGGCGCGCATGGCCAACGCGGCGAATTTTCTGGACGCGAACCAGCCGTATTACCTGAAAGACGCGCCGGGCGGAAATACTTACATGTCGACGGGCACTCCAGCCGTTCTGGATCAGGGCAAGACGGTGTTCGCCGAGCAGTGCGCCCGCTGCCATTCGAGCAAACTGCCGCCGGAAGTGACGCAAGGGATTGGACAAGCATTCCCCGCAAGCGGCCGCGGCGTGGGTGAAGCTGGTGAAGACGTCCGACTTCCTAGACAAGAACTTCCTGTCGGACGACGATCGGTATCCTCTGGTGTCGAGCGACCCGCGAATGGCGATCGGGACGAATTCCAATCGTGCGCTCGGAACCAATCCGGATACGGGCCACATATGGCAGAATTTTTCGTCGGTGACCTTTAAGCAACTGCCTTCGCCGGGCAACGCTGATCCTCGAGAATCCATTCGATGCGACCAAGAAGATCACCTATCAGATCCACCAGGATGGCGGCGGCTACTATCGCACGCCATCGCTGATCAACATGTGGGCGACGGCGCCGTTCTTTCATAACAATATGCTTGGCAAGTTTACAGGCGATCCTTCGGTGAAGGGCCGAATGGATGCCTTTCAGGATGCGGTCGAAAAGCTGCTATGGCCGGAAAAGCGCACCGGGCTCGCCACCATGAAAGTGACGGGAACGGACTCCGTGCTGAACGTGGGAGCGATCACGATTCGCATTCCGGCCGGAACTCCGGTCGATCTGTTGGCCAACATCAACGTATATGCGGCGGTGCAGCCGGGCCCGTTGCTGGAAACGCTGAAACATGTTGAACAAGGATCCACAGTTACTGGTGCGTCTGGTTCAGGCGTTGAAGAACCACGGCCAGTACGACAAGCAACTCGAAGCATTTCTGCCGTTGCTGCTGGCGCGGAATCAATCGCCCGATTTCATTCAGGATCACGGGCACACGTTTGGCGCGGAGCTTGCCGGACGATCAGAAGCGGGCGCTGATCGAGTACATGAAGACGTTTTAGCGGAGTTCGGTCTCCGTTATGGATCAAGACATAATCTTTCAGCCGCTGAAGTTCCGCAACCTGACGGTGAAGAACCGTCTGTTCCGGTCCAATGTCTCGGGCCGGTTCGACAACTACGACGGATCGGGCTCGCAGACGCGCATCAATTGGGAAGAGTCGTTCGCACGCGGAGGCGTGGGCGCGATCATCTCGTCGTTCGTTCCGGTGCATATCCGGGGACGGATTCTGCCGAACTACGCGATGATCGACAGCGACGACAAGATTCCGTTCTGGCGCGCGGTGGGCGAAGCCGTGCACCGGCATGACTGCAAGTTTCTGATGCAGCTGAGCCACGGAGGAAGGCAGCGCGACAACCCTGGAATTGAGAACTTCCGGAGGAAAGGCTTATCGTCCACCAACCGCATGGATACGTTTCATGGGCTGCTGTGCGAGGCGATGACGCTGCAGCAGATCAAAGAGACGATTCGGCATTTCGCGGACGGCGCTCGCCGGGCGCGCGAGGCGGGACTCGATGGCGTGGAGCTGCATGCTTCGCACGGATACTTGATTACGCAGTTCCTGAGCTCGGCAATCAACGATCGCAGGGATGAATATGGCGGAAGCCTGCGGAATCGCGCGGCGTTTCTGCTCGAAATCATTCAGGCGATCCGCAAAGAAGTGGGAACCGATTATCACCTGCAGGCGAAATTGAATGCGGTGGATTTCGGCAACGCGCTCTATCCGTGGGAGAAGAAGGGCAACACCATCGAAGAAGGAATTCAGGTAGCGAAGTGGGCCGAAGAGGCAGGCGTGGACGCGATCCATACTTCCATCGGGAGCATGTTCCCGCACCCGCTGCTGCCGCCGGGCGGTTTTCCGCCGGACGAACTGAACTGGTGGTACGGCAGCATGATCTCAAGCGGCGTGCTGGGGTACTTCAACTACACCATGTTCCACTTCAGGCTGCTGCGCCCGATCTTCTCTTTCTTCTGGGGACGCACGAAGAAAGATCATCCGGTGGAAGCGGTGAGCTCCGAGTATTCCAAGGAAATCAAGAAGAACGTCAGCGTTCCGATTATCAATACAGGCGGATATCAGGACGGGCGAGTGATACGGCGGGTGATCTCGGAAGGCTACACGGATGCAGTGTCGATTGCGCGGCCGCTGATCGCCAATCGGGACCTGCCGCAGATTCTGGAATCGGGGCGGGATCTGCCGGACAAGCCCTGTTCGTTCTGCAATCGTTGTTTAGTGAACGCCATCGCCAATCCGCTGGGATGTTATGACGTGCGGCGCTTCGACGGCGACCACGATGCCATGGTGGCGAAGATCCTGGAAGTTTTTCATCCATCGCAGTTTTCTGCGACGCAGTGAGGAACAGCGCAGCATGCGCCGATGAAATGATCATCAAGACCGCCGAAGGAAATCTGGTCGATGAAGTTTATTCGAGCCCGGTAGACGAATGGCAGCATCGCGCTCGCGGATTGGTGCTGCTGGCCATCGTGCTGGCTGTATCGCGCTAATCGCGATTTACCTGCTGTGGTATTTCGGCAGGGATCACACGCGCGCAGTACTCCGACATCCAGGAGCATTTCAAGTACGGATCGATTGGAAGCGAGCCGGGCGGAACGATTTTCACCCGGTAGGCGGCGTGCTTCCGCCGTACCTTGTCTTCAAAACGCTGCCGAAAGTTTGTCCGGACAAGCTGCCGGGCGGCTACGCGTCGTTAGGGCTGGTGTTCGAGCCGAATCACGATATGCCGATCGGCGTTTCGCGGCGTTGGCGTTTAGGCATGGAGCAGGTGGGTCTCAACTGCGCGGTGTGCCATACGGGAACCGTGCGGGAAATGCCGGATAGCCCGCCCATGATTGTGCTGGGCATGCCCGCGCACCAACTGGATCTCGAGCGGTTGTTCCAATTCATTCTCTCGTGCAGTCTGGATGACCGGCTGACGGCGAGTAACGTGATTCAAAAGGCCGAAGAGAGCGGCGAACATGTCAGCCTGATGCAGAAGCTGCTGCTGAAGGTCGCGCTGATTCAGCGGCTGAAGACTGCAAACACTCGAGTTGCAGAACCGCATGGGCTACGCGCTCAGCGGATCTTTGCCGGCCTGGGGCCGCGGCCGCGTGGACACCTTCAATCCCTACAAAGCGCTGCAGTTCAACTGGGCCTTGGACCAACTTCCGCACGACGAGTTGATCGGCGCGTCCGATTTTCCGTCGCTGTGGAACCAGCAGCCGCGAGAGGGAATGCATCTGCACTGGGACGGGAACAACACCTCCGTCGACGAGCGAAATCTGAGCGCATCGCTGGGGGCCGGAGTGACGCCGGTCACGGTGGATCACGCCAGCCTGCAGCGGGTTCACGATTGGATCTGGACTTTGCCGCCTCCGCGATATCCGTTCGCGATCGATCAGGCGCGAAGCGCGCGAGGGAAGGCGATTTTCGACCAGCAATGCGCGGGATGCCACAGTTTCGGAGGCAACAAAACGGGAACCGTGGAACCTCTTGCCTCGGTGAATACCGACCCTTACCGGCTGAATTCATATACCTATATTTTTTGCGTCAATCAGGCGAATCTGTATCCGGAAAGCCAGTACCGGTTTACGCATTTCAGCAAGACAGACGGATATGCGAATCAGCCGCTGGATGGGGTTTGGGCGCGCGCGCCCTATCTGCACAACGGCTCCGTCCCGACATTGATGGATTTGCTGGAGGATCCGGCCAATCGTCCGAAGCAATTCGCGCGCGGCTACGACGTTTACGATCAACAGAAAGTCGGATTCGTGTCCGACACGCCTGGCGCTCGCGCGGCGGGAACTCTCGTACGACACGACGATTCCGGGCAACGGCAACGGCGGGCATCTGTGGGGAACGACGCTCCCGGGCGATCAGAAGCGGGACCTGATCGAGTTCATGAAGACGCTGTAGCGTCCGCATCCTTATGAACAAGTACGCAACAGTGGTTCGGGCGAGTGGTCTGGCTGGGCATTCTGGCGAATTTCGCCCTGGCGCTGCCGACGCTGTTCCTGCCTGACGAAATGCTGGCGATGTTCTCGCTGCCGTCGGCGTCGCCGTCGATGTGGCCGAGTTTCGCGGCGCTGCTGCTGATTCTTCTGAGCCTGTTCTACATTCCGGCGACGAAGCCGCTGCGATATCGGCCGGTTGCATGGCTGGCCGTAATGGCGCGACTGGCGGGCGTGATCTTCTTCTGCATATTCAATCGCGACTACTTCATGTTCGGGCTGTTCGATCTGACGTTTTTTATCCCCGAATCCATTCTGCTGACACTGGCGATCCGGCAAGCGGAAAAAACAGTTCGAGGCGGCGCAGCGGGAAGAAACATCGCTGACGCGACGCCTGGAACGAACATGCCGCCGGCGGGCGCCGGCAAGTGGAGGATGCGCCTGGTGGCGATCGCGATCGTATTGGTTGCGATCGGCGCGGGCCTGACGTATTACGAGTTTTTCCGCACGGTGCCGCCGCCTTATTTCGCCTCCGAGGAGGAACACTTTCTCTATGGCTCGATCGGCACCGAAGCCACCGCGGGAGTGCCGTATTGGATCTGGCTGGTGCTGCCGCGCATCTTTCCGGACAAGCTGCCGTATGCCGGCGGATATGAATCGCTCGGGATCGTGGCGCAGGAAGGGCGCGATTTGCCGATCGGATTTTCGAAGCAAACAATCGGCATCGAGCGCGTCGGAATCAACTGCGCCTTTTGCCATACCGCAACCTATCGCGTGCATGCGAGCGACAAGCCGGTGGTTGTGCCGGCGGCGCCGAGCCATACCACCAGCCCGCAAGATTATTTGCGATTCCTGTTTGCCTGCGCGGCTGATCCGCGATTCAACTCCACCACGATCATGGCGGAGATTGCGAAGAACTATTCGCTATCGCTGCTCGATAAGCTGACCTATCGCTTCGCGTTGATTCCGTTTACCAAGCTTACGCTGCTGCGGCAACAGAACGAATACCAGCAATACGGTTGGATGAAGAACAATCCGCGCTGGGGAAACGGGCGCATCGATCCGTTCAATCCGGTGAAATATCGCATATTGAACCAACCGGTGGATGGCAGTATCGGCAATTCGGATATGGTCCCGGTGTGGAATCTAGCCGCGCATGAGGGCTATTCGTTCCATTGGGATGGGTTAAATACGAACTTGCAGGAAGTGGTGATCTCCTCCGCCATCGGCGACGGAACTCCGCCCGAGTGGGTCGATCAGGATTGGAAGAAATCCGATACCCAATCGAGCTTGAAGAGAATCATGCATTACATCAGCTATGCGCAGCCGCCGAAATTTCCGTTTCCGGTGGATGCGGCGCTGGCGGCGCGAGGGAAACAGATTTTTACGCCAACAGTGCGCGGCGTGTCATGCGCTCGGCGGTGCGCGAACCGGGCGCGTGGAATCGCTTGACGATCCCATGCTTCAAACCGATCGGCATCGGATGGACATGTGGACCCAGAATTCCGCGACCGCGTACAACAATTACGGGGCGGGCCATTTCTGGAGGCTGACTCACTTCGTAAAGCAGAACGGTTACGTGAACGTTACACTCGAAGGATTGTGGCTGCGCGGACCTTATCTGCACAATGGTTCGGTTCCCACGCTGGCCGATCTGCTGGAAGAGCCGGCTCAAAGGCCCAAGTCATTTTATCGCGGATACGACGTGCTCGACCCGGAAAAAGTCGGATTTGTTTCGCAAGGTCCGGAAGCCGAGCGCATCGGCTTCCGTTATGACACCAGCGTGGCTGGCAACAGCAACGGCGGCCATCTGTGGGGCACCACGCTTAGCGCGGACGACAAGCGCGCGATGGTCGAGTACCTGAAGACGCTGTGAGCCCGTAGTCGCTCCAATCGCCAGCAGCCGCCGGCCATGGCGGCCGCCGGGTCTTTAACGACGCTGACGATCTGATAGCTCTGAGGCGAGAGAGCCGCTTTCAAAGATCAGGTTCTGAGGACGCCAGCTTGAATCCTCCGTGCAGCGGATCACTACGCTGTTCGCGATGGAGGAGGTGCCAGTCGATGGAGCGCCTTCTCGGGAATCCGCAGAAGATCTTCCACGATTCGTGAAATTTGTCGAGCGCGAGTTCCGGAACGCAGCGGCATGGTGTACTGCGCCAGGACTGCCGGATCGAACTGCGAGGCCTAGAGCACTGGCCTTGGACATCATCCAGCCCAGCGTGATATCGGATAAGGCTGTCGTCCCCGGCAAGTCATCCGGTTCTCCGCCACCCACATCGCTGTGGGCGCCAGTAAACCAGACCTGTTCGAGAGTTTGACCATCGTGCGGCCGGACCTTTCCAGAGCGTCGGCGGAAACTGAGCGCGCTTCTCGTCCATCGCCAGCGCATGATAGGCGTTCTTAATACTCGGATGCAGGCCGGTGTCAAGAAAGCCGTAAGCGATGGGGTCAACTGCCGCCGAAGCCCGAAGGTATTCCGAGCGAACCGACCGTATCCCAGACGCCAACCATCGTGATCTCGCGCATTCACAAGGTTGCAGTTAGCCAATTTTTTCAGCTTGTCTGCCCGGTTCGCTTTATCGCGATACGCGTCGAAGGCGGTATCGACCATATCGTCGCTGAAATCCTGAGTAGGCAGACCGCAGGCCATGATCATGCCGGCTAAGCTGCGCGCCGTGTAAGCGCCCCGGCTGAAGCCGAAAATAAATACCGGATCGCCGGCTTCATAGACCTGGGAGATTTTGGTGTAGCCATCCTTGATCTTTTCCCAAAGACCTGTTCCGAATGCTCCCCCTGCGATTTTGACGATCGGATTGCCGCTGGCGCCGACTCCGTCATCGTAGAACGGCATCTGATCGGCGCTGACAGTCAGCGCTTTATATAGTTTGTAAACGTTGGTGTGACTTGTTGAAGTATCCCAAGTACCATCTGCGCAATACGCAATTCTCTTACTCATGCTGTCGCCTCCTGACGGTGGCGATTATATCAAATCATCCGGAATTCTAGGTCGAACGTGAGTTCTCCCGCATCTCATTGAAGTGTACCCGACGTTACTAACCTCGCCGATGCTCCTTGAGAGCCCGCGGCCCAATAAAGAGACACCATTCCCCATGGCTCTTCGAACCGGGTCTTGCTGCCGCCGATAACTTTCGCCATTTTTTTCTGGAGACTGGCGCGCTGCATGTCAAAAGCATGGTCGTTCTTGAGGGAAACGGGATCCCGCCCCGCCAGGAACGTAATCATGGCCTGCAGTTGCTTTCCCGGCCTCCACCATCCCCGATGCCCACCAGGTAATGTCGTACACGTCGCCAATCAGTTGGGAGAGAATCGCCTGATAGTTCGAATTCGCGATTGTGATTCCCGCCACTTGCGCCAGCTGTGGCGAGGGTCCTGTTTCCAGCGCCTGTGGCCATTGCTGATCGAGCAAAGCGTAGCGGTATTGGTCGAAAGGCTCGGTCTTGTCGTTCAACAGCGCCATCATGGCACGCCGTCCGCAGTCGAAGTAATATGCTTCCGGCCGAAGGTTGCCTTGCTCATCGAAAAACATCGAGCGGCACTGAGCGTCACTCAAAGCTGTCCTAAGAAGGCAGGTCGAAAAACCCTGGCCGGGAAAGCTTCCCAGAAGCTGCTGTTTTTCATTGCCGCGGTAATGAGACCGAGCGCCACCAGCCAGTTCAGGTAATCGGTCATCACTCCAGCATTCGTGTTCTGGTTGAGCGCGAAATGGAAGCTTTGGCTCGACAGATTGATAGCTTCCACGGCGCCGCTCGCCTTGTACGCGGCGGTAACCATAAGCGATTCGAACATCGCCTGCCTCAGCCTTTCCTGCCGCTTGGGAGGTTCAACGATCGCGTCGATCTGCGTGCCCGTTACCGAGTCGGCAATCGTGAGGTCGCCCGTGACCGGGTCCTTAATGATTTTGCTGCCGCGGACCAGATCGGATAGCGAGAGAACGTTCAGCAGACCCAGCAGATTGATTTTGAACGACACTTCTTTTTTCATAGCAGTCGAGAAGACACTGTTGATCATCTTTCACTCCGGCGAGCGATGGTCCCGTCGGCTTGTGATTCCACCCTCCAGCGCCGTCAAATTGGAAAGATCGCCTTCGAGTGCCCGGTGTACAGCCTCGTTGGCGACCGGGTCGCTGTTGCGCCGCATCCACGTCGATGTGGTATTGAAACGCCGCCTGGTCATCGGTAATCAGCGAAAGCGAATCGTCGAAGGAAGCCTGCAGGCTGTGGTCAATCGAGTCTTTGATGGCATCGCTGAGTGTGCTGCGCCTCATCGTCTGTCAATCCGCCTTGCAACAACTGGCTATTGTCGGTTTTGGGGTCAATCGCGCCCAAGCAATTTGGCAATGAGATCCTTGTCGCCTTTCATCGCGGTAATGCCTGCTGAGCCGGTAAGGTCGGTCTTGAGAGTGGTTCCTTTCTCTTTCAGAAAACTCAACTCGATAATATTAGTATCCAGCCGGCGCGACCCGGATCTGGTAGGAGCCGGTGATCCGAACGAGACGGTGAGTCCCGCCATCGCGCCTTCCTGCACCGTGACGCTTCCAGCGTTAAGCGGCAGGTTTACCGATGCAAGGGGATTGGGGCTGGCGGTGACCTGGACTCCACCTGAGACTGTGAGACTGCCGGTGCCTGAAGCCGTGCAGATATCGTTCAGTTGCAATTGGCTAAGATCGGTCAGATCACCGGGAATCACGAAATTCGATATCGTTTGCGGCGAACGCGTCGCCCAGCGTCGGTTGATTCGCGCCGCTGGCCGGAAACGCGCGCCAGTATCCGAGACTCATTTCGGTGCTGCGATCAAACCCGAAGGTTAGATCGCCCGACGTTCCGCTTACGTCCAAATCGAGTGAGCCGTCGATCGTCAATCCCACGTAAGCGACATCGGAAGGTATCGTAGCCGCAATCGCAAATGGATCGTCGTCAAAAAGATTGCTTCCGGCTTTTGCATTAACCTCAACGGCAATTTGTGCTTCCGGAGTGATGTCGATTTCGGGATTCGCGACTCCCAGTTCAAACTTATAACCCACGTTGAGTTGCGCCTTCAAAGGCTGCGGGACGATTTGTGCGATCAATTCGTCTTTGTGCTGGAGGAAATCCGGATACACCATCAGATGCAGTGTTTCCGACTTCAAATATTTGAACAACGCGGAGAGCGAAGTCCAATTCACAGGGACGGCAACGGGATTATTGAAGTTGTCGGTCAGCGAGAATGTCGACATGTCCTCTGAGGGCTCCTTTGGCCAGACGTGTTGTGCGGCGGCCAAACAATTATACAAGCTTAGTGAGATATCCCGGTGCCTTCGTTACACAAGATTCCAGGTTTGACTTCCCGCACCAGAAGGAAGTAATCTTTTCAGGTACTTTGAAGTTCAGGAGGATCGGAGAAGAAATGTTCAACTCGAGTGTCCTCGATGTCGCGATAGGTTTGGTTTTCGTTTATCTGCTGTTGGGACTGATGTGCACCACCGTGAACGAGTGGCTCGCGCAGCTCTTCAAGACCCGCGCCGCGACCCTGAAGAGAGGGAATTCGCCGGCTGCTCCATGCCCCGCCGGACGGCACCTACCTGATCCGCCCCGTGGATATCAACGTGGCAGCGCTGGCGAAAAGATTCACTAAACCCGACGACAAGCTTACTCAGGCGGTGGGGCCATTCGAGGCAGCCCTGCAATCGCGCATCGATCAATTTCAAGCGGCGCTGGCGGCGAGCCCGAACGCGCAGCCACCAGCAGATTTGGCGGCGGCAATGGCGGATAAACTCAATGCGGCCTTAAGCCAGCCCGGACTCCATCAAAAGATCGACGATAGCAAGGTCACCCCGGAAACTAAGGCTGACATCGCGAAGCTGCCCAAGGGAAACGATCTGTTGCGCTTCAACCGGGCACTGCTGAGTGAGGCATATCCGGATGAAATCATGTCCCTCTCCGATGCCTTCTACAGCCATCCGCTGATCAAGTCGTTGAGCCCGTCCGGGTGAGCATCCCGCCTATGTTCCGTCGAAGACTTTCGCGCTCACTGTCCTCGACATTCTGTCCAAGGGTCAGGCCGCCACCGGGACGGCGGAGCAAAGGCTCGCGCAAATCAAAGTATCGGTCGACAACCTTCCGAACAGCGACGTCAAGAAGTCGCTCCAAGCTCTTCTCACGAATGGCAGCGACTCGGTGGATAAGGTCGAAGAGAAGCTCGAGGGATGGTTCAACGATTCAATGGATCGCGTATCCGGATGGTACAAGAACAGGGTTCAGGTTTGGACCGTGGTGATCGCGAGCATAGTCACGATCCTGATGAACGCGGATACCATCCAGATTGCGCAGAAGCTGATGGTTAATCCAGCGCTGCGCGAAAAAATCGTTGAGGAAGCGAAAGCTCCGAATGGTCCAAACGCGGCCCCCACGGGCCAAACGCTGACCGCGCAGCAAAAAGCCGATCTCAGCGGCTTAACTGGTTGGACCAATGAGTTCCGTATCTTTCATCATCTGGATGCTTGCGCGGATCCAAGCCTGCGCGGCCCCGGTCTTACCGAAGCGGATTGTAGGCCGGATCGTACGAGCATGCAAAAGCCGAATCCGAAGTTCGTCGCAGCCTGGAACAGCGACTGCGTTTCCGGGTATGCACCTGTTAAGCATGGTTGCGTTTCCATGGCTCTGGGCAGTGGTTCCAGATCACATCGTGGGTTGGATTCTAACCGCGATTGCCGCTTCTCTGGGAGCGCCATTTTGGTTCGACACTCTCAACAAGTTCATGAACGTTCGCGCCGCCGGGACGTCGCCTAACGAAAAGGGCGGCGACAAATCCAAGACTTAACCTGTTGACCGCGACTGTCAAAGCCCAGCGGCGGTATACTTCATACGAACCGTGCTGTGAGAAGAAGTCAACCCAGAGTGAGCAGACTCGCCTTTATCGTGTTGGCGGCGTCAGGCATGACGCTGTGCCGGGGCGAAGCAGGGGCCTTGCGCGCTGGCGCCGCCCGCGTGGATATCACACCATCGGCTGGTGCGGCGCTATCGATGAGCGGGTATGCCAATCGCACGCAGGGTTTCAAAGGGATCCACGACAACATCTTTGTGCGAGCGATCGTACTCGATGACGGAGCCACCCAGGTCGCTCTGGTCGCTTGGGAGCTCCTCTACGTTCCGGACTTTGTTTGGGCAGACGTGTCGCGGCAAATCGCCGCCGAGGCAGGCATCCGACCCGAGAATGTTCTGTTCGCGGCGGTACACGATCACGGCGCGCCGACGCTAGGCGCAACTCCTCCGAATACCGCGGACTACACAATGAACGTCGAGTCCGCTGCCGTCGAGGCTGTGCGCCAGGCTAAGGCGCGTCTTCAGCCGGCGAGTTTCGGGATCGGAACTGGTGCGGCCTACCTGAACATCAACCGGCGGGAACTGACCTCGGGCCAAGGCTGGTGGCTCGGTTATAACGAAAACGGACCCTCCGACAAAACCGTTACTGTCCTCAGGTTCGAAGACATGACGGGAAAGCCAATCGCGTTTTTGATCAATTACGCAGTTCACGCCGTTATCATGGGTCCGGAAAACTATCAAATCACCGGCGATCTGGCGGGGGCGACGTCACGTTTCGTTGAGCAACATTATCGCGGCAAGAATCATCCGAGGTCCGACGGCGGTCCTCGCTTGAGGCTGCGGCCGGAAGAGACTAGCGATGAGGGTCCCGTCGCGTTGTGGACCAGCGGTGCGGCCGGCGACCAGAACCCCGTCTCCATGGCTAGTGGAGAAGATTTCACTCTCGTCGACGCGTTGGGCAAGATGCTGGGAGAAGAAGCTATCCGGGTGGCAGGCGGTATCAAAACGTCATCAGAGGCCCGGATTGGGGGTTCACAGAAGGTCGTTACGTGCCCAGGTCGCCAGGTCGAAGCGGGCTCTCGCCCACGCGCGGATTACAAATTCACGGATGCTGACCCGGTTAGTATTCGTCTTGGCGTGGTGATGATCGACAAGGTCGCTATTACGGGCGTCTCGGGCGAAGTGTTTACCATGATCCATCAACGCCTTCAGAGAGAGTCGCCGTTCAGTCATACCATCATGGTCACTCACGCGAATGGGTCGAGCGGATACATACCCAACGACGCTGCGTTCGATCAGGTAAGTTACGAGATCACCACTTCGCACCTAAAGCCAGGGTGTGCTGAGAACGCGATTGTGAACGGCTTTTTGGACTTGCTGCGGGGCCATTGATGAGACTCGCGCTGGGATTGGTGACGATTGCGGGTGCCTTGGGAGTCCTTTGGGCCGACAGCCAGGAGGACGCATTCATCGGCGCGCGGGGAAGATATTGGGCCTTTCAAAAAGTTGTTCGCCCGCCGGTTCCGGCTACTGAAGGCAACCCGATCGACGCCTTCATTCTCCATGCATTGCGGCGCAAGAAACTCGAGCCATCGAAACCTCTCGATCGCGCTCAACTCCTCCGCCGGGTCACGTACGATCTCACCGGTCTGCCGCCCACGCCGGAGGAACTGGATTCGTTTCTGAAGGACCATGCGCCAACGCGTATGAAAAAGTAGTCGATCGCCTGCTCGCGTCGCCGCATTATGGCGAGCGCTGGGCCTCGAAGTGGCTGGACGTGGTTCGCTACGCCGACACCAATGGCTTCGAACTCGATCAGGACCGGCCGCACGCCTGGCGCTATCGCGATTACGTGATCAGCGCCTTCAATCACGACAAGCCCTACGATCGCTTCATCAAGGAGCAGATCGCCGGCGACGAGATGTTTCCCGGCGATCAAAGAAGCCCTCATCGCCACCGGCTATCTCCGCGCCGGCTCGGAACACGTCGTGGCCGGAAACATCGATCCCGAGGAGAGCCGCCAGGAAGTGCTCACCGAAATCGCCACCAACGTCGGGCAGACGTTCCTGGGCATGACCGTCAATTGCGCGCGCTGCCACAATCACAAATTCGATCCCATCCTGCAGGCGGATTTCTACCGTCTGCAGGCGGTCTTCGCCGGAGCCAAAGGCAAGGAAGTCGAGATCGCCACGCCTGAGCAGAAAAGGCTGCCTGGAATGAAGCGCGACAAGGCCTACAAGGAGCGGCTGGCGCCAATCGAAGACGCGCTCAAGGCGCTCGCGAAACCGTACGACGAGCAAGCTCAGGAGGAGCGCAAGCGCGAGCTCGACCCGAAGCTACTCGAAGCCCTGGCAACACCCCCGAAGGACCAAGCGAACCGCCGAACAGAAGACTCTAGCTGCAGAACGCCGAGGCGCAATTAAGCCGACTTGGGACGAAGTCGTCGCCGTCATGACCGCCGGAGGACAAGGCGCAAGCGCGCGAAACTGCGCGAGCAGCTGCATGAAGATCGAGATGACTGCGCCCGATCCGCTGCCCACAGCCTACGCTTTCGTCAATACCGGACGAGCCAGCTCCGCAGAGCTTTGTGCTGCGCCTGGGCGATCCGCACAGCCGGCTCGATCCCGTCGATCCCGCTGTGCCGCTGCGTGATCAGAGCCGGCTACGAAATTCCCAAGACTCCGTCGGGCCGTCGCACCGCGCTTCGCCAATGGCTGGCCTCGCCGGACAATCCGCTGACTGCCCGCGTGATGGTGAACCGCATCTGGCAGTTCCGCATGGGCGAGGGACTGGTCCGCACTCCCAACGATTTCGGCATTATGGGAGACAAGCCTGAGAGTCATGCGCTGCTCGACTGGCTGGCCGCCGAATTCATGGCGCGCGGCTGGAGCGTCAAGGCCATGGATCGTCTGATCGTGACGTCCAGCGTGTACCGGCAATCGCTCGCGACCAGACGAAGCGAAGTCGAAGATCGATCCCGACAATCGCCTCTTCTGGCGCATGAATCGCAAACGCTTGGATGCGCGAAATGATCCGCGACGCCACTCTATCGGTTGCCGGCACGCTCAATCCGCAGATCGGCGGCCGCCCGGTCAAAATCCCCATCGAGCCGGAAGTCTACAATCTGATCTTCACCGAGAACGAGCGCGACGGTCTTGTGGCCCGTCAGTCCCGAACAAAAGCGTGCAGAATCGCCGCGGCATTTATCTCTACAACAAGCGCAGTGTGCGTCTGCCGTTGCTCTCCGCATTCGATCAACCCGATGCGATCACCTCATGCCCCGTCCGGCCGGTTTCCACGCATGCGCTGCAGGCTCTCTCGCTGTTCAATCGCGACTTCATGCAGGAAGTATCGCACGCCTTCGCGGCGCCGGCTCGAAAAATGCGTGCGGCAAGCGTCGCGACTGTGCAGATCAATTCCGCGTGGCATCTGGCGCTATCGCGGCCGCCCCGCCCCGAAGCGGAACTCGAGCTGGCCGAAAAGTTCCTGCCAGTCCGGCGGCACGCTGCCGGAATTCTGTCTGGCTCTGTTCAACCGAAACGAGTTTGTCTATGTTCCCTGATCCTCGACAGGCCTCCCTGTCATATGCCGGCCGGCAGTCACGCGGCGCGATGTTCTGGTCCGCGCCGCCCACGGCTTCGGCGCCGTCGCACTGGCTTCGCTGCTTGGACCCGCCGGCATCGCCGCGGAGCGTGTCAACCCGCTCGCCGCCAAAGCCCCGCATTTGCCCGCCAAAGCGAAATCCGTCATCTTCCTGTTCATGGTGGGAGCGCCCAGTCAGGTGGATACCTTCGATCCCAAGCCGGCGCTCGAAAAATACAACGGCCAGCCGCTTGCCCGCCAGCTACGGCACGATCGTGAGCCAGTTCACCAAGGGCGACACGCCGCTGCTCGAGTCCCTGGAAATTCAAAAAATACGGACAGTGCGGCCGCGAAGTGTCGTCGCTTTTTCCTCAACATCGCGGAGTGCGTCGACGACCTCTGCTTCGTCCGCAGCTTCTATACCGACAGCACCGTTCACGCGCCCGCGATGTATCAGGTCAACACCGGCCGCATCCTGATGGGCTATCCCAGCATGGGTTCCTGGATCACCTACGGCCTCGGCAGCGAGAGCGAGAATCTTCCGGCATACGTCGTGATGCCGCAACCCGAAGGCACGCCGGAAGGCGGCACGCCGTGTTGGGGTGCGGGCTTCCTTCCCGCGGTTTACCAGGGCACCGTGTTCCGCTCCGGCGCCAAGTCCGATCCTCAACCTCCGGCCGCCGGAGGGCATGACGCCCGAACGCCAGCGGCACACACTCGATTTCCTGCAGAAGATGAACGAGATGGATACGCTCGGACGGCGACACGGAAATGGCGGCGCGCATCAGTTCCTACGAACTCGCGTTCCGCATGCAGAGCCATGCGCCCGAAGCCGTGGATCTATCCAAGGAAACCGAGGCGACCACGCAGGCTCTACGGTGTGGATCGAGAAGCGCACCAGCGAATTCGGCACGCGCTGCCTGCTGGCGCGGCGGTTTGGTCGAGCGCGGCGTCCGATTCATCCAGCTTTATTCCGGCGGCGGACCAGTCTCAATGCAATGGGATGCTCATAAGGACCTGGTCGGCAATCACGAGAAAATGTGCGGCATGACCGATCTGCCCGGTCGCGGGGTTGCTAAAGGATCTGAAGCAGCGCGGATTGCTCGATTCCACGCTGGTCATCTGGGGCGCGGAATTCGGTCGCCTGCCGATGTCGCAGGGCGGCGACGGCCGCGACCACAATCCCCACGGATTCACGATGTGGTTCGCGGGCGGAGGCGTGAAGCCGGGCACCATCATTGGCGAAACCGACGAGATGGGACTGCGCGGCGTCGGCCCGCGCTACTCCATGCGCGATTTTCACGCGACCATTCTGCAGTTGCTCGGACTGGATCAGAACCGGCTCTGGTTCCTTCATAACGGCCGCAACGAGAAGCTGACCGATTTCGGCGGCAACGTGATCAAGGAGATGCTGGCGTGATGACACCCAACCATTCCGTGAGAACGCGTGCTGCTGCGCTGATGGTTCTTGCGCTCCCAGTTGGCGCACATTTCAGGCTGCTCGAACCCGCATCGTGGCTCGAAGAGTCTCAGCTGGGCGATCCACAGAAGAAAGCGCCCTGCGGTGGTACGACCGCCGATCCGGGCAAGCCCACCGGCGCGTTAACCAGGATCCAAGGTGGCGACAAGCTTCACATCAGACTTCGCGAGACGGTTTTTCATCCGGGGTTCTATCGGGTCGCTCTCGCCGTGAACTCGCGCGACGAACTTCCTCCCGATCCCGAGACGAAAACGGAAGACTCCGGCAAAGGTCCCAGGTCGGTTTCGGCAACCATCCAATACCCACCCGCTCCGCCCGTTCTCGCCGACGGACTCTTTCCTCACACCGCCCGCTTCGACAAGGAACTGGAAACCGACGTTGACATTCCGAATATCAACTGCACCTCCTGCACCCTTCAGATTGTCGAGTTCATGGCCGCGCACGGCCTGAATAAGGATGGCGACTTCAGCTACCACCACTGCGCAGTCCTACAAATCCACGCCAACCCGGATAAACCCATCGACGCACGATTCCCGCCCGAGAAAAAGTAATCCGTCCGATCGAGCCGGTGTCGACGATAATTACTTCCGATTGTGGTCCGACTCAGAATCTCTAGCGCGATTCTTACGACTGCGCTTTCTAGCCAGCGCCGCCTTGACACGCATCTTCTGGCCCGGCTTTAAATAGAACGCGTGACTCTTGATATCCTTAATGATTTCCTCTTGAAGGACCTTTCGCTTAAAGCGTTTGAGCGCGCTTTCCAGGCTCTCGCCATTAATAATTTGCACTTCAGCCAACGGAATTCACCTCAGTTCCTTATTAGGGTAACAGCTTCCGCGCGATAATCCTATTCGGCCGACCGGGATCCCCTTAGCTCGTTGGTGGCGCTGCCGATGGCGGCTCGCGACGTTCCACAACCAGCGTGCACTTCGTGACGATCCCCGCAATCGCGCTAACCGCCGCCAACACCGGCGCGGCCACCACTCCGATAGCGGCCAATGTGACTGGAATCTCCACCAGGGTTTGCCCCTGTTCGTTCTTAATGATGATGCGCTGGACGTTCCCTTCGTGGATCAGTTCCTTAACCTTTTCCACCAGGTTCGAGCCCATCACATGAATTTCTTCTACAACCCGCTGAAAGTTCAAATTTGATCTCCCTTTTAATTTACGCGTGAATTTCCTCAAATGTTCATCGAAAGATATGAATGAGCCGACTTGCGCGCCCGCATCCGCACCATCGAGAATTGATTCGGAGGCACCACATGAACAGAAGGCAGCTTCTTCGTTCGGCAGCCGGGATGCCCGCGGCCGCCGTCGCGCTTTCCGCAGCATCCGTCCAGCAGAAACAGATCAAGATCACCGCGATCGAAACCGACGTGTTGAAGCGTCCTCCGGGATCTCCTTACTACGATGCGATCCACGCATTTGGGACGGAAAGCGGCTCGGTTGTCCTGCGCATTCGCACCGATGCGGGCATCACCGGATGGGCCAGCAGCTCGTTCGGGATGATCGCCGGCGGGCCGCGAGTTGTGCAGACGATTCTCGAAGAAGAAGTGAAGCCCGCAATTATCGGGAAGGACCCCGCATTCCCCCGGCGCATCCGCGCGGACTTGTGGAAGGCGCTCGAATATCAGGGCGTTGGCGGTGCGACTCAGTTTGCCATTGCAGCGGTGGATATCGCCGTCTGGGACATCCTGGGCAAGAGCGCGAATCTGCCGGTATACAAAATGCTCGGCGCCTTCCGCGACCGCCTGCCGGTCTATTCGATGTGCGGTTGGTATTACGACCACGACGACGATCTCTCGCACCTCAAGCGGGTGATCAGCGAGGCCATGGAACAGGGCTATCACGCGGTGAAGATCAAGGTCGGGCGCGGCTCTCTCGACGACGACATCCGGCGCATCCGGCTCGCTCAGGACGTTCTCGGCAAGGGCAAAAATCTGATGGTGGACGCGAACCAGGTTTTCAATCGCAACGATGCTCTGCGCCGCGGCCGCGTCTACCAGGAGATGGGCTGTTTCTGGTACGAAGAGCCGCTGCCGCCCCAGGAAATGGAAGGTTATGCGGAGCTGGCGAAAGAACTCGATATGCGCATCGCCACCGGTGAGAATCTGAATACCAAATATGCGTTTGCCGACCTGATCTCCCGCCATGGAGCGGACGTCGTGCAGCCCGATAATCGCCGCGCCGGCGGCGTCACGGAATGGATGGAGATCGCGGCGCATCGCCGACGCCTACGGCCTGGAGCTCGCCAGCCACGGAGGCGGATCCACCAATCTGAACATGCTGCTGGCGATGCCGAACGCCATCTACATGGAATCCAGCGGCCCTCAGAAAATCCAGAATGGCGAAGTGGCCGCGCCCAAGAACCCGGCATGAGCAGCGAAGTCTCCGAGGCCGAGATCAAGAAATACAAAGCGTGATCCTATGCGGAATCTGGGATTGATCGGCGGCCTGGGCCCCGGCGCGACCATTCACTACTACCGGGAACTGGTCAAGGCGCAAGCCGGCGAGATGCTGATTGTCCACGCCGACTTGGATCGCGTGTTAGGAGACGTCCAGCGTGGGGACCGCGTCGGGTTGGCTGAATATTTCGCGCGCCTGATCGATCGGCTCGCGCGGGGCGGAGCCGAGGTCGCGGCCATCTCCTCTATAACTCCCCACTTCTGCATTCGCGAGCTGGAAAAGATTGCGGCGATTCCGCTCGTGAACATCATCGAGGCAACAGCGAAAGAAATCCGCACGCGAGGCTACCGCCGCGTCGCATTGTTCGGAACGCGCTTCGTCGTCGAGTCGCGGATGTACGGCATGCTCGATGGCGTCGAAGTGCTGGTACCGGATCAGGTCGACGCAATTCACCAGGCCTACATGCAAACCGTAGAAGGCGGCGCCGGAGGGCGAATTACTTTGACGCGCATCGCGCATGAGTTGCCGGTCGACGCGATTGTGCTGGCGGGAACCGATCTCTCACTTATCTTCGACGAGACCAATACCGACTTCCCGCATGTCGATTGCGCGCGAGTGCATATTCAGGCGATCGTGCAAGCGCTGGGAGAGGCGCCTTGAAGGTCTACCTGGTCGACGGCACCTACGAACTATTCCGCCACTTCTACGCGCTGCCCTCGGCACGGGATCAGAATGGTCATGAGGTCGGCGCGGTCCGCGGAGTGCTGACCTCGGTTCTGGGCATGATCAAAGGCGGTGCCACGCACATCGCCGTCGCGACCGACCACGTCATTGAGTCGTTTCGCAACGACCTGTGGCCGGGCTACAAAACCGGCGACGGCATCGATCCCGATTTGCTGGTGCAGTTCCTTTTGCTGGAAGAGACTCTCACCGCGGCAGGAGTCGTGGTCTGGCCGATGGTGGAGTTCGAGGCCGACGACGCGTTGGCTGCCGGGGCTTTTGCCGCTGCGCGCGACGCGAGGGTTGATCAGGTAATTGTTTGCACGCCCGATAAGGACCTCGCTCAGTGTGTTCGCGGGACTCGTGTAGTTCAACTGGATCGCCGCAAGCGAGTCACGCGCGACGAGGCTGGCGTGATCCAAAAGTTCGGCGTGCCACCAGCGTCGATTCCCGACTACCTCGCGCTGGTCGGCGATGCGGCCGACGGATATCCGGGCCTACCCGGCTGGGGTGCGAAATCGACGGCGGCCGTTCTCGCAAAGTTCGGCCATCTGGAATCAATCCCCGAGAATTCGCGCGACTGGCACGTGGACGCCGTCAATGCGAGTGCCCTAGCCGCGACGCTGATGCGCGAGCGAGCACAAGCGATGCTCTTCCGAACCCTAGCCACTCTGCGCACCGACATCGCCCTTTTTGATGACGTGGATCAGCTCCATTGGCTGGGCCCAACACCCGGCTTCGATGCGCTATCGGCCCGATTCGACGCCGCCATCACAGAATCTCGAGGGCACCCTTCGCGGGTAACCGAACCCCGACTGTAAAGGAGGGGACAGGCGCGCCAAATCAGCATCCAAGTCCTTAATTCGCAGATGTGGGGCGGGGCCATGCCCTGCCAAGATCGTCCTCCAAGTCAACGCTAAAGACGGCGCGAATAAATGCTCCTTCACCATACATGCACCCGACTCTTCGGATCCAGAAACAGCCTCCGCGAAGCCTCCACGGAAAATGCACCGTACCAGGCGTCCAGATTGCGAACCGTATCGGCGCGGTACTGTTCCGGAGCATGCCCATCGGTAGCGATCTCCCTGCGCAACTCCGCGTCGCGTACCTTCGATCTCCAACTCTGGCCGAAGCTGATGAAGAAACGCTGATCCCCAGTGAGCCCGTCTTTCACTGCGTCCGGTTTTCCCTGGAGTGAAAGCCTGTAGGCATCGTAAGCGGCCAGCAGTCCCGCCACGTCGGCGATATTCTCGCTTAGTGTCTGCTTCCCGTTCACTGCCAGATCAGGGAACGGCCGATAATTATCGAACTGCGCCGCCAGCGCCTCCCCTGCGGCCTGGAAATGATCGAAGTCGGCTTTCGTCCACCAGTTCGCGAGCCGTCCTTCGGAATCGAACTGGCTGCCTTGATCGTCGAAACTGTGGCTGATTTCATGCCCGATGATCGCGCCCATCGATCCATAATTGTGCGCCGCATCGGCGTTGGCATCGAAATACGGCGGCTGGATAATCGCCGCGGGAAAATTCAAAGCATTTTGCAAAGGAAGATTCACCGCGTTGACCAGTTGCGGAGTCATCCACCATTCGCCGCGATCGATGGGCTGGTGAAGTTTGCCGAGCTGATAGTGATATTCGAACAACTCCGCGCGCTGCGCGTTGCCAAGCGCGTCTCCCTTGACGATTTCAAGACCGTTGTAATCGCGCCACCGGTCGGGATACCCAACGCCGACCTTCAACGTTTCCAGCTTCTGTTTCGCCTTGACTTTCGTCTCCGGTGACATCCACGCCAGTGAGTCGATGCGCTTGGCGAACGCCTTCACCAGGTCGCCGACCATGGCTTGTGCCTTGGCCCTGGTCTCCGCGGGAAAATAGCGGTCGACATACATCTTTCCCATCGCGTCTCCCAGAGCGATGTTTGTGTAATCGATGCCTCGCTGCCACCGCGGGCGAAGCTCCGGGATGCCACTCATCGCTTTGCCGAAAAAATTAAACCGCTCGTCGACAAATGCTTTGGGGAGATAAGCGGCGGCTTCTTCGATAGCGTGGAGAGCGAGCCAATCCTTCCACGCATCGAGCGGCTCCTTAGCGCATAACGCCGAGAGTCCCGTAACCGCTTTGGGATGCCACACAATAATAACCTGGGCGTCGGTTAGCCCGGCCGCCTTCAACAACACCGGCCAGTCGACTCCCGGCGCTTTCGCCGGAAAGTCAGTTTGATTCCATGAAACAGCGGAATGAACGTCCTCCGATTCGACGCGCGTAGCATGTACCTTTGCCATTGCAGTCTCAAGAGCGAATACGCGTGCCGCGCGGCCGCCCGGGTCCGTAAACCCCGCGAGCTTGAACATAGCCTCGATATGCGCGAGATACTGCTTACGTAATTCAGCCATCTTGGGCGACGCCGAGATGTAGTAATCGCGGTCCGGCATTCCTAGTCCACCTTGCAGCAGGTAAGGATAGGTATGCGACGGATCTTCGAGACCCTGCGTGACCCAGACTCCGAACAGATTGCCCGTCTCAAAATTAGTACTGTTCAAAGCGTCAACGTCGGCTCGCAATCCCGCGCCCAGAGCCGTTGCCAGCGCATGTCGATCCGTAATCGCGGCAAAGGCGTCGAGCTGTGGTTTAAGCGGCGCGATTCCCTTAGACTCGATGCCCGCTTCATCCATAAAACTCGAATAGAAATCGCCGATCTTCTGATTCCTCCCATTCTCAATGAGGGCAAGAGTGCGCTTCCGCGTTTCGTCGGTCAAGATAGCGTCGAGGCCGTAACTCGACTTGTCAGCGGGAATCGGCGTAGCCTTGATCCACGCCCCATTGGTATAAGCATTGAAATCGTCCCCAGGCGCAACAGCAGTATCCATCCCCACCAGATCAATTCCCGAGCGTGTCGACGATTCCCTGTTATTGCACGCAGCGACAGTAAGAACCAAGACAAGCACGAAAAGACGCTTCATTCCCTGAGATTAGCGCAGCCCACGCCGTTGAGAAATCGCCACGATCGCGGAGCTAACAAGCTCAGGTCCCCCTGATCTTTTTCGTCGCGAACATTGAATCTTCTTTTTCAACGGATCCGCGGCCAATAATGTCTTTCCTCTTGAATCTCGCACATAACTGTGCGAGACTAAATGCGTGCGGGGCAGCGAGTTTCTGCGCAGGCTGCGTGTTCTCGCCCGACGGAATGGAGTGGATCTCCGCGTCGTCCCGGCAAGGGGAAAAGGTAGTCACGGAACTGTCTATTTCGGTACCGCTTCAACGGTACGGAAGGACCAAAAGAAAGAACTTGGAATTGGTCTGTTGCGCGCGATGTGCAAGGATCTCGGCATCAGCCCACAAGATATGTGAAGGAGCCAACCATGTTTTCAATCGCCTATCCCGCAACCTTCCGCCCCGACGAAAGCGGACGCCCGGTAGTCAGCTTCCCCGATTTCCCGCGCACCCATACCGACGGCAAAAACATGCAGGAAGCATTTGAAGAGGCCGCCGATTGCCTGGGAAGCGTAATCGCCGCACACATCGCGGAGAAACGTGAAATCCCCGAGCCTTCCCCTGTGAAGCGAGGCTGGAAACTCGTGCCAGTACCTCTATGGGTCGCCGGAAAACTGGCCCTCTATCTAACGATGCGCGAACAAAAAATCACCAACAGCGACCTGGCCCGCCGCCTGGGTGTCCGCGAAACGGTAGTACGCCGGATGCTCGACCCGAATCACGCGACAAAGTCGGAAAAGCTGCAAGCGGCGCTGGCGGTCCTGGGAAAACGCATCGTAGTCGCACTGGATGACTCTACCGATTCAGCGCAGCGAGCACCGCCGCCTCACGAATCCACTGGCTGTCTGAATTGCCCAGTCGCCTGATCTGCTCGCGGATTGCCTCGTTTTTCTGCAGCTCATAATAAAGGTTCGCGTACTTACTCTCATGTGGGCCCGGAATCAGGCGTGGGCCGGGAAGCGGTCGCCTCTGCGGGTCGTCGCTGTGCTTGCCACCCGGGAAGACGAGCGCGGAGAGCACATCCGCCTCGTCGTCGGACTCCAACAGCTCTGACCATTGAAACACGGTCTTCGCCTCGGGCATGACACCGATCTCATTCGAAAAGAGATAATCGTTTTGGACCCGCACTCCCTCAGCGTTTTCCATGCGGACCAATCCAACCCGGTCATGACTCACAGCAAAGTACTCTCTTGCCACACCGTCGGAACCGGATTCTGAGGCCGTGTGAAGGGTGACGAGATAGCTCGCGAGCTCGTTGGAATACTCAATTGAGGCTTCGGTAAGGGCGATGCGCCAACCGGTGTGAAACGACCAGCTATTGATCTTCCTTGCGCTTCCATCGAACAGCTGGATACATGCCGACGAACCGCCGGGGTGCGTGAAAAGCTTTTCTCCAAACAGGACGATATAACGAGTCTGACCACCATGTACTGTCCGCCAGACATGCCAAGGAACCGGCGCCACAAAAAACCCCCGGGGCGGACTCTCGAAGAGCTGCCGGATGCGTGCTTGCTCTTCGCGCGAGGACTTCCACAGATCTTTCCCCACGAACGGGTCGAGCCAGGTGGATTGCGAATAGGCCGTCAGCGCGGCCAGAAAAAGGAGAGTTCTCAACTTCATCTGTTATTCCAGTCTACGCCCCCGACTGAATTCACCGGTTTGTGATACTATCCTCGTTTTACAATTCGTTAAGGAACCTTTCTCCGATGAAAGTTTACGAAACGAGCGATATCCGGAACGTTGCCCTTGTTGGCCACGGACATTCCGGCAAGACGGCCCTTACTGCGGCTCTTCTTTTTTCCAGCGGCGCTACTCCTCGCCTCGAAACGATTACGGATTTTGACGACGAGGAGATTGCGCGGAAGATCACTATCTCTTCCGCCGTCGCCGCCACGGAGTGGAAGGGGAAGAAGATCAACCTCATCGACACTCCGGGCTTCAACATTTTTATCAACGATACTCGAGGCACGCTCATTGCGGCCGACGCAGCGCTGGTTATCGTCGACGGAATTGCCGGCATCGAAGTGCAGACGGAAAAGGTCTGGAGCTTCACCGATGAATTCGTGCTGCCGCGGGCGATTGTTATCAATAAGCTGGATCGGGAGCGGTCCAGTTTTGAGCGCACGCTTGAAAATGTTCAGCTCGGTGTTCGGGCGCACGGCGATTCCGATTCAAATGCCGATCGGCGCGGAAAAAGATTTTAAGGGCATCGTCGATCTGGTTCGCATGAAGTCCTATGTGGGTGGGAAGGAAGCAGATATTCCCGCCGATATGGCCGATGCGGCGAAGGCGGCGCACGAAGCGCTGGTCGAGATGATTGCCGAAGGCAACGATGCGCTGCTCGAAGAATTTTTCGCTGAGGGCACGCTGCCGGTCGATCATATTCTCGATGGATTGCGCGAAGCGGTGCGGGTAAGGCGCATCGCTCCTGTGCTTTGCGCATCGGCGACGGGCAATATCGGCAGCGATTTAATTCTCTCCTTTATCAACGAACATTTCCCGAGTCCTCTCGAATGCGGATCGTGGAATGGCAAGGCAAACGGCAAGGACGCGGAGCGCAAAATTAAAGATTCCGGGCCGGTTTCCGCGTTTGTTTTCAAGACCGTTGCGGATGCATTCGCGGGGCGGGTTTCCTATTTCAAAGTGATCTCGGGCGTGCTCAAAAACGATGCGCACCTGGTCAATTCGCGCTCCGGCGTCGACGAGCGACTGGCGCACATCGGCGCGATTCTTCGGAAAGACCATACAACCGCTAAATGAGCTACACGCGGGAGATATCGGCGCGGTGGCGAAGCTGCGCGACACTTTGACCGGCGATACGCTGGCCGATAAAGCGGCGATGATCGAGTATCCGGAAGTCCGTTTGCCGGAGCCTTCCATCGCCTATGCCATCGCGGCCAAAACGCGCAACGATGAAGATCGCATGGGGAACGCGATCCATAAGATTCTGGAGGAAGACCGGTCGCTGCGATTCTATCGCGATCCGCAGACCAAGGAGTTTCTGCTGGCGGGGTGCGGGCAGCAGCATATTGAGATCATCGTCAGCCGTTTGAAAAAACGCTATGGTGTTGAAGTGGCGCTACATGCGCCGAAAATTCCTTATCGGGAAACCATTCGCGGCAGGGCGGAAGTGCAGGGGCGGCATAAAAAACAGACCGGAGGCCACGGCCAGTTTGGCGATTGCTGGATTCGCATGGAGCCTCTGGCGCGCGGCGGAAAATTCGAGTTTGCGAACGAAGTTTTCGGCGGCGCGATTCCGAAGAACTTCATTCCTGCCATAGAGAAAGGCATTCTGGAGACGGCGGAAAGAGGTTTTCTCGCGGGCTTTCCGGTGGTCGATTTTAAAGTCGTTGTTTACGACGGGTCGTATCACGATGTCGATTCGTCGGAAATGTCGTTCAAACTGGCGGCACGGAAGGCGTTCCGGGCGGGGATGGAGGCGGCGAAACCGTCGCTGCTGGAACCTGTGATGAACGTCGAAGTACAAGCTCCGGTTGAGTTTGCGGGCGATTTGATGGGCGATATGAATAGCCGGCGTGGACGAATTTCGGGCATGGACACCAAGGGCGGGACGCAGATTATCAAAGCGCAGGTGCCCATGGCGGAGATGCTCGATTATCTGAACGTGTTGACGTCGATGACGCAGGGTCGCGGATCGTTCTCGATGGAGTTCGATCATTACGATTTCGTGCCGGGGTTGCAGGCCGAGAAAATCATCGCTGCGGCTAAGGCAGCGCGGGCTGGTGAGGAAGAAGAGGAAGAATAGCGTTGCTTAAAATGCCATAAAACGCCATAAAGCGCCAAGAAGGACGGCGATGGAAGGGCTTATTTGACCATAATTCGGCGCTTCGTTAGCTAACCGCTCCGCTGAAGAACGTGTCCCCTTGCTGACGGTGATACATTTGAGTCACAAAAACATTCTGCAACTTTCGATGTTCCTCGACATCAGTTGCAGAAAAGGGGTTCGATGAGATGGCTAGATTATTTCTTTTATGGACAATTCTGCTCACGGTTGCCGTGGGGCTCTCGTTAGCGCAGACTCAGGCGATTAACGGCAGTATTCGCGGACGCGTCACGGATCCCGCTGGTTCGGCCGTGCCCGCGGCGACGGTCGTGGTCAATAACAATGGCACCGGATTCACGCGCGATACTCAATCGACCGACGACGGCTATTTCGTGATTCCGAACCTGCCTATCGGGACTTACACGGTAACGATTAAGAAGGAAGGTTTTGAGACGCAGCGCCACACGGGCGTGGTGCTCGATGCCGGAACCGAGGGCGTCATTGACGCGGATCTGAAGGTCGGCGCGGTTTCAACCACTGTCGAGGTAACCGGCGGCGCGCCGGTGATCGAGCCATCGCGCGTTTCGACCGGCCGCACCATCAGCCAGATAGAGGTCGAGAATCTACCGTTGACCTCGCGCAATCCTTATAACTTTGTATTGTTCCAACCGGGTGTGAGCGGGCATCCGAATCCGGAGCTGGGGGTTCCGCGCGTGGTCAATACCAACGGCCTCGATAATCGAGTTCAATATCAAATGGACGGAATGGTGGATACGGAGAGTGATCAGTACGGGCTGCGCCTGTTTGCGATTTCCGATAGCTATGTCCGCGAGGTGCAAGCGGTGTCGAACAGTTTTGCTCCGGAATTCGGGCGCACTACCGGAGATATTTACAACGCTATTACCAATTCCGGGACCAATCAGCTGCATGGCGAGTTTTACTTTATCGGACGGCCGCCGGGGTGGAGCGCGCGTCCAATTTTGCTGGCGTCGAACCAGATCAACCCGGGTATCGACCTGCATGATTACTCGATGAACGGCGGCGGTCCGATCAAGAAAGACAAGGTATTCGTTTTCGGCGCCTATGAGCATCTGCTGCGCGGAACACCGCAGCCGGTCACGATTACGCCCGCCAATGCAGCGGCCATTGGAATCCCCGCGTCGCAGCTGGCTACGGCGGGGACGGTGCAGCACGTTCAATTTCTGGATCTGCGCGTCGATGTGAACATCAACTCCAAGAACCAGTTTTTCGCGCGGTATAACTATTTCCGCAACGAGTATCCGTTTAATACGAACGACGGCGGATTGAACGCGCTGAATGCGGCTTCAGATTTCCACGATCGCGCTCACATTGGCGGATTCCAACTGCTGACGACGTTTTCCCCGACCGCGCTCAACGAGCTGCGCGCCTCGGAACCGTATCGCAATGAACATCACGTGCCGGATCCGATCGACGGGCCGGGGCCTTATATCGTGATCTCCGGGATCGCGCAGTTCAACGGGACGCCTCTGTCGGCTGCCGGCCAGCGTTTCGCCGAGAAAGTCCCCAGCCTCAACGACAACTTCACGAAGATCGCCGGCAAACATACGGTTAAGGTTGGTTTCGGCTGGCAGCAGAATAACGATAACCAGACCAGCGCGGTGTACAACCAGTACACCTTCCCGAATGTCGCGAGCTATTTGGCGGCGAAGAACAACACGACCGGGTGCACCGTTTCGGGTATCACGAATCCCGCGCTATGCTACTCCACTTTCTCCACCACGGAGGGTAATCCGGGCGCGGCGTATAAGTCGAATTTCTACGACTTTTTCGCGCAGGATAGCTGGCAGCTTTTGCCTAACCTGCTGATGATTTATGGCGTCCGCTACGACTATTACGCCGCCCCTCCGGCCCTTGCGAATGCGCCGTTCGTCTACAATCAGCATTTTCACAATCCTGGAAACGATTGGGCTCCGCGGCTGGGCTTTGCGTACAGCATGAATTCCAAGACAGTGCTGCGCGTGAGCTCCGGCTTCTTCTACGATGTGCCGTCGACCAATCTCTGGTATCAGACTTACGCCAACGGAGGACTGGCCACAGCCTTCCAGGGGAGCTTTACTCCCACGACAGCGGGTGCGCCGCTGTTTCCGACGGTGCCGACGGCGAATGCCAGCCTTGGTACTCCCACTATCTATGCTCTTACGCCGAAGTACCGGACCCCTTACACGATCAATTCGAGCATCCAGATTACTCGTCAGTTAGGCAAGAACGATGCGCTGACGGTGGGCTACGTTAACACCGGGGCGCGGGAGTTGACTTATATGCGGGACGTGAATCTGATTAATCCGACCAGCTTCCTGGCGGACGGGCGACCGGTTTATTCGAGCGCGGTGAACGCGAACACGCGCCTTTTTCCGCAGTTCAACGGTATTCGTTTGATGGACAGCGGAGCGAACGCGAGTTATAACGCGCTGATCGTTAATCTGACGCATCGCTTCTCTACAGGCTTTTCGGCGAACGCCTCCTATACCTGGTCGCATTCACTTAGCGATGCGCCGGAGCTATGGGGCTATGATCAAAGCACGGCGATCGAAGATCCCACGAATCGCAACCGGGATTATGGCAACTCGATTATTAATCGGCCCAACGCTTTTACGATGAGCGCGGTTTTCATGCCGTCTTACAAGCTCGAAAATCGTATCCTGAATCGGCTGGCGAATGGGAACCAGTTGACGCTACTGGCGAATATTTCGAATGGCGATGAGGAAAGTATCACGACGAGTACGGTGCTCAACTTCGATCCGATCGGGGCGCCGCAACGTCCGCTGGGGATCGGGCGAGACACTGTCAGCACGCCGAACGTTTATCAGATCGACACGCGGTTAACCCGTACGTTGTACTCGTATCGCGAGCGGTTCAACGTGAAGTTCATCTTTGAAGCGAACAATATCTTCAATACCCGCAATATCACCGCGACCAACGTGACGGCGGCGACCAATGCGCTGGGCGCGATCCTGACGGCTCCGACATTTGCTCCGGTCAGCAGCGTTCTTGAAGGCAGGCTGCTTCAAATTGGAATCCGGGCGGATTGGTAGCGGCGCAGTGAGTGAGTTTCCAGCGGCGATCTATTCAGAGACAGTGCTGGCCGTTAATTTCGCAGATGCGCAGCGTTATTTTCTGGACGCGCTGCTCGAGATACACTACGCACACACGGTGATGCTGGCACGGCAGGGGATTATTCCTCTAGCGGTTGCCCAGCGGTGTCTTGAAGGGCTCGATTCGCTGGATCGCGTCGAACTGGCGCGCGCATCGTACGACGGCAAATACGAGGATCTGTTCTTTCATGTCGAAGCTGCTCTCGAACGGGCTTGCGGGCGGGAAAATGCCGGCCACATGCACACGGCGCGCAGCCGCAACGACATCGACATTACGCAATACCGGATGCGGCTGCGTCATGAAATCATCGAGGTGGTTTCCGCGGTTGACGCGCTGCGCCAAGTGTTGCTCGGGATCGCTCGTGCTCATGTCGGTACCATCATGCCGGGGTATACACATACGCAGCCGGCGCAACCTACTACGCTCGCGCATTATCTGCTGGCTGTGATTGAAATGCTCGGCAGAGATGCCAGGCGGCTGCAGGCTGCGTTCGCGACAGTCAACCGCAATCCGCTGGGAGCTTGCGCCATCACCACGACGGGCTTTCCGATCGATCGTTATTTCACTACGGAGTTGCTCGGGTTCGAAGGATTGCAACTGAACTCCTACGGCGCGATCGCGGCGACCGATTATGTCACGGAGACTGCGGGAGCGATCGCTACTTGCATGGTGAATCTCGGCAAGGTGACGCAGGACTTTCTGCTGTGGTCGACTGTCGAATTTGGTTTCCTGCGGCTTTCCGACGCCTGGGTGCAAATCAGCAGCATTATGCCGCAGAAGCGCAATCCGGTGGCGTTCGAGCACGTGCGCATACTCGCGAGCAAAGCGCTGGGGCAGGCGCAGGGGATCCTGATCGCTTCGCACAACACGCCCTTCGGCGATATCGTCGATAGTGAGGACGATCTGCAGCCGCTGGTCTTCACGATGACCGCCGAGGCGCTGCGCACACTCCGCCTGCTGGCAGGTGTCATAGCGGATTGCGAGGTGAATGTCGCGCGGATGGCGGAGCGGGCCAATGCGGATTTCTTGAGCGTTACCGAGCTCGCCGATACGCTGGTCCGGTCGGAGAAAATGAGCTTTCGCGAAGCGCATCATATCGTTTCTGGGGCGGTCCGTAAGCTTCGCGGCGAGTACTCGGCGGAGGCGATGGTAGATGCTGTGTTGAGTGCGACCAACGTGTCGACCTCGCGGGCGGTTCTGTTGAAGGCGCTCGATCCAGCGAATTTCGTCAAGGTTCGGAGCATACCGGGAGGACCGGCAATGGAGCCGATGCTCGATGCCATGCGCGAAGCGGAAATTGAGATCGCTGCGACCGGGACGTGGCTCGCATCGAAGAGGGCGCTGCTCGATGGGTATCCCAGGCGCATCGATGAAGCGCGCCAAAGCTTACTCGCCGGGACGCGGTAGTTTACGGGACAAACAATGTGGCTGGATCGGCGACCGCAGTCGTCAGGGACACTCCCGTGGATCCGTTCGTCGCTCCCGAGCCATTAGAGCCATTACCGCCATTTCCGCCCATTGCGCCGCCTCCAAAGGAGCCTTCGGCGCCAGTGAAGGAACCCGTGCCTGCGGAACCGGCGGCCACATTTCTGGTTCCGCCGGTAATTTGACCAGTGGGGGCGAGAAGGTGGATAAGGCCTCCTCCGCCACCGCCCGCGGCGTCATTGACGCCATTCACGGATGCCGCGCCATTGCCGCCGTTCGCCGTCAGCGTGCCACTGTTGGTGATGGAGGTTTTCGAAGCGAGGATGACGATACCGCCGGCACCGCCGCCGTCGGCCACCCCCGGACCTGCTTCATCCGCTCCGGTGGCTCCGCTGGCAATTATCGATCCAGCACCGCCCACACTGATCGCACCAGCCGCGAGAATCACAATGCTTCCGCCGCCATAGCCAGAGGTTCCACTGGGAAAAAATACGCCGCCGGCGCCGCCTCCGAACGCTCCCGGCGTCAACAGCTTCCGAAGAGTAAAGTTAGAAAGGGCGATGCCACCCGGACCCATCGCATTAATGTTGCCGGATGGAATTATGAACAGGCCCTGTGCGCCGCCAGCCTGCACGACGAGACTTCCCGAGATGGTGGCCGTGCCGGTTGCGTGGATCAAGGTGCCGCTCGGCACGGTCAAAGTTACACCTGTCTGCACCGTGAAGTTGGTGCACTGGATGTCGGTGGTCGGTGGGCTGCTGATCCAGTTGGTGTTCGAAGTGATGTTGCAGACTGCGGCTGTGGTGCCGTCCGAGCCATCGCCGTAAATGGTAGCGGTGCCGGTTGCGCCCGTAGCTCCCATAGCTCCGGCAGCTCCGGCGCTTCCTTGGGGGCCCGTGGGGCCGGTCGATCCGATATTGCCTTGTGCTCCCTGTGCGCCGGTCGACCCTGCTGCACCGGTTGCGCCTGTCGATCCCTGCTGCGCTAGCAAAGCCCAGGGAGCGCCGCTCGGCCGGATTTTGGTTGATGTTCGCGTTGGACAGGCTGATATAACTCGATCCGTTGGAGAAGACGGCGTTGCCTATCGCGTAGGTGGTCGCGTTACTCCAGGTGCCTTGAAAGGTGACCGGTGGCCCAGCTGGCCCAGTGGGACCTGTCGATCCTGTTGGGCCAGCCGACTCCTTGAGCGCCGGTTAGTCCAGTCGAGCCGGTATTGCCTTGCGTTCCCTGCGGACCGGTAGGACCGGTCGGGCCGGTCGGACCCGCTGCACCTTGCGGTCCTGTTGATCCGGTTGTTCCGATCGATCCCTGCTGAGCCAGCAACGCCCAGGGAGCGCCGCTTGCGGGATCTTGATTGATGTTACCGGCCGACAGGCTGATGTAACTCGATCCGTTCGAGAACACCGCGTTGCCTGTGGCGTAGGTGGTCCCACTGTTCCACGTGCCTTGAAAAGTGACGGGGGGTCCGGATGGCCCGGTGGGGCCTGTCGATCCTGTCGGGCCAGCGACTCCTTGAGCGCCGGTGAGTCCAGTGGATCCGGTATTGCCTTGCGTCCCCTGCGGGCCAGTCGGCCCGGTTGGTCCTGCGGGACCTGTTGCGCCGGTGGGTCCTGCCACACCAGTTGAGCCGGTCGATCCCTGCTGCGTTAACAATGCCCAGGGAGCACCGCTCGCCGGATCGTGATTAATGTTCCCGCTTGACAGGCTGATGTAACTCGACCCGTTAGAGAAGACGGCGTCGCCCGTCGCATACGTCGTCCCGCTGTTCCAGGTGCCTTGAAAAGTCAGAGGCGGTCCAGTTGGTCCTGTAGGACCGGTCGCGCCTGTTGGGCCAGCGACACCTTGAGCGCCGGTAAGCCCAGTTGGTCCCGGATTGCCTTGCGTGCCTTGCGGACCTGTCGGCCCGGCGATGCCGGCAGGGCCGGTCGGTCCTGTTGTTCCTGTCGATCCCTGCTGAGAAAATAGTGCCCACGGCGCACCCGAGGTTGGGGTATTTCCAACGTTCGTTCCCGACAAGCTCGAGTAGCTTGAGCCGCTATAGAAGACCGCGTCCCCTGCGGCGTATGTTGTCGAATTGTTCCAGCTTCCTTGAAATGAGATCGGTGGACCTTTCGGACCTACCGGCCCTGAGGCTCCTTGGGCTCCGCTTGGACCGATTGGCCCAGTTGTGCCCTGCGCGCCTTGTGGGCCTGCAACTCCAGTCGATCCGCTCTGTCCTTGAGATCCGCTCAGCCCCTGAGGCCCGACGGATCCGGCTTGCGCCAGCATTCCCCAGTGAGGACCTCCACTAGCTGCATCCGTGTCGGGTTCCCAGCCTTGGCTTGCCGCCAGTGCGATGTAGCTGGAAGCTGAGGATCCGAAGGTAACGATGTCCTCCGATACATAGGATGCCGTGACGCTCCAAAGTCCCCTGAAATGGATTGCCGGCTGATTCAGGAAGTAGCCGTTGATATCGATTACCAGATCTGTTGAGTTCGTAGCAAATACTTTTATTCCGCCGTCGGACCCGCCTGGCACAATCGCCGCATTCCCGACAACGCCGCCTACGGGCGCGTTCAGGGTTGCCGTTCCCGGCCATGGTTGGTCATCGGGCCACGCCGAGAGAAAGCCGACCACGCCCCCAGGTGGAGGCACGACCACCATATAGAAAGAGTAGGCTGCGGCAACTGGAATGGCGCAGCCGGAGGTCGGCACCGGGATCGTGCGGGCGAAGTTACCACTCTGGGAAGGATCGCCCACCAGCGAAGGGGGTCCGAAAGCGCCGCTCAACGCGGAGGAAATTCGCGTATCGAGCAAGCGGCAGGGCGGGATGGCGACGAATGCCAACGGCGTTGCGGTCGAGCTTGCGGCCGTGCTCTCAGCATGCGAGCCGAGTTGCGCTGAAGGCGCCCAATATGTTGCTACTTTCCAGTCCTTCAACGGAGGATTCAGGGGATGCGTTTGAGCGGACGCAGCGGAGGTCAAGAGAATGCCAGCGATCAAACACCATACCCGAACCAGTTTCTTCGCTTCGAACATGTACCGTCCTTTTTCGTGACGGTCGATCGTCCTGGACAGCGCGCGAGTCTGTTTGAAGAGGATCAACCCTGGATATTAGTTGGATCCACTCAACAATCTCTCTACTTAATTTCCGGGGCAGGGAATGCTACTGGTTTTCGTGGCTAGCAGTGGCAAACGTCAGGATGCCTGGATCCGGCGATATTCGGGCTGCCACATGGCTTCCTGCATTCGCTCCACGCCGTCTCCGAACTTGGTTGTAGCTAAGCCCTCGGCATCCGCGCACTCCGCGACTGCTACGGCAACTGTCATCGAAACGCTGCGCAAATCGTCAATACTCGGGAGCAGCGACGCTCCGAGTTGGCGGACACTTACGAGACTCGACACTGCGTTCGCCGCCGCCGCGAACATACCGCCGCTGACTCTGCTGGCTCTGGAGACGATGGCTCCGAGAGCTAAGCCGGGGTAGAGCATGGCGTTATTTATCTGACCGATGACGTGAGTCACTCCTTTATATGTCACTGGGGAGAAGGAACTGCCCGTGGCGACTAAAGCACGCCCATCCGTCCAGGCAATTAGATCAGCGGGTTTCGCCTCGCTCTGCGCGGCCGGATTGGAGAGCACAAAAACGATCGGCCGCTCGGTGTGGGCGGCCATTTCTCTAATCATCGCTTCGGAGAAACTGCCGGAGGCGGTGGATGCGCCGATCAGCATGGTCGGCTGTACGCGGTGGATTACCTCGGCCAGACCAACGCCGTTCCCGCCCACCGCGTGCTTCCAGTCTTTACTCTCGGCGTCAGCGCGGACGTACGTCACCTGAAAGTCGCGTAGGTCATCCAGCATGCCCGTGGTGAGTAAACCATCGCGGTCGACGCACCAGAATCGTTTGATTGCATCCTCCTGCGAAAGTCCGTCCCGCACCATGGCGTCGCGAAGCTGGTCGGCGACTCCGATTCCCGCTGTGCCGGCCCCAAAGATGACGATCCGCTGGAGGCGCAGAGGCGTCCCGCATACGCGAAAGGCGGAGATTGCTGCTGCCAGAGTGATCGCGCCGGTGCCTTGCATATCATCGCTAAAGGTGCAGATCCGGTTGCGGTATTTTTCGAGGATGTGCCGCGCGTTGGTGGGTGAGAAATCCTCCCACTGAAGCAGCGCATGCGGGAACAGCCTGGTCACGGCTTTGACGTAAGCATCGATGAAATCGTCGTATTGCTCTCCGCGGACTCGCGGGTGCCGGTTGCCGATATAGGTGGGGTCGTCGAGCAGCCTCACGCGGTTGGTGCCGACATCGAGCATTACCGGGATTACGCGGGTCGGGTCAATGCCGCCTGCCGCGGTATAAATGGCCAACTTGCCGATGGACACCTCAATGCCGCCGATGCCCCAATCGCCGAGACCCAGGATTTGCTCGGCGTCGGTCGCGATGATCAGATCGATATCGGCCGGGTTGGCGTGTAGATTGTCAAATGCCTCCTCGATCATTTCGGGCTGGTTGATCGAGAGATAGACTCCGCGCGGACGCCGGCACTCATGGTGGTAGTGTTCTACGGCCATTCCGACGGTATGGTCGTTGACGATAGGAATCATCTCGCGGAGATGCTCGGAAAACAGCCGGTAAAACAGCACTTCGTTGCGGTCGTGGAGAGCGGTCAGGAAAATGTTCTTGCTCAGCTCATCCGTTAGCCGCCCGAACTGGGTGTAAGCACTGGTAACCTGAACGTCCAGGGTGCTGATCTCCGCCGGAAGCAAACCGGTGAGGCCCAGGGCTTTTCGTTCCTCCAGCGAGAAAGCAGTGCCCTTGTTCAGACCGGGCGAATTGAGCACCGCTAGCCCGCGCGCCTTGGTTCTGTAACTGTCGTTGTGCCCGTTTTGACGACCCTTCAGCAAGGGCTTTGGTGGCGGGCTAACTCGGCCTTCCATTTGCGACCTGTCCTTTTCGCCCGCCCTGTCTGTGCCTATCGAGCGCGTTTTTCGAACGCACCGAAGGCCAAAGACAGAAAGAGCGACATTAGTCCAATCAGCCCGATCAGGGGCAGCGTGCTGGCCGTGGCTGGGAGAGCAGCCGCCATCGGCGTAGTCGTCGCGACCGGTAACTCCTCCGGCGGCGGTGCGGTAACCACGTCGGCGAGCTGCACTTGTTCTCCCGTCGGTTGGATCGCCATAATAGGCGTCCGCTTCAATTCCACAACGACCGGAGCGCTAATCGACTTGATCGGTTCGGCGACTTCGAGGGGAACCGCGGCTTCGGTATAGAGCACCGGCGTATTAGTCAACTTGGCTATTTCCACCGCTCTGGCCTTCGGATAGACGAACTCGTCGCCCCAGTTTTTTCCGGGATAGAACCAGGCCCGGAGCGCTTCGGGCTCGCCGGCCGGCCGTTCACTAAATGTAATTACGGTCTTGCTGGTGGCTTTCAGGCGATAGTTCGGGATGGCGAGAATCGTCGCATAGACGGTCTTCTCGTCCTGGCTGAAGATCTGGACGATGTGGCGATCGGACTGCGAATCGAGGAGCTTGAACACATAGGTGCCGGCGGGCAGCACGCCAAAGCCGGTGAGGTGAACACCGGGAATCTCCACGGGTCCGCTGAAGGTCATCACAGTCTTGTTGTTCCATTCGTCGGCCTTAGCAGTCGGTATGAGCGCCGCGCCGATCAGCCCGGCGAAACACACTACGTTCGATGCCTTAAAAAATGTCATTATTTATTCCTTTGCCTTTTGGCACGCATTCCAGTGCCCGTCTAATCGAATGGTTGTTTGGTGGCATCCATTCGCTACAACGGGCACAGAGAGCTCGCAGGAAATCTTGATACTGACCGCGCGGCGTCATCTGGCCGCATATGGTCAATCCCTGCTGATAGGCCAACGATAATAAAGAGAACAATCTTAACTAGTGCCTGTCGCAGCGATCTGAAGATGCTCGCGTCTACCCGCATGCTTACCGAGCTGCGGAAAAATTTCCTGGCGATGACGTAAAACGCAGGCGGAACGCCTGCGCCACAACATCAGAACAGCAACTTACAGGTCATGTGGAGCATGCGGTCTCGCCTGCCAGCATAAATGGAGGGGCACGCTAACGATCTGGCTGGTGACAGCTTACCCGGTCTCATCCGCCGCTGCTAGAGTGAACGAGAAAGTCGATCCAATTCCGAGCTCGGACTCTACCCAGATGGTGCCACCTAATCCTTCGACGATGTTCCTGCAAACCGCGAGGCCGAGGCCAGTGCCGGGGACCTCCCGATCGGTCAGGCGCACGAAAGGCATGAATACGCGGCTCTGGTTCTCGCGCGCGATTCCGACGCCGTTGTCTTCAACCCTGATAACCCAGTCCTGCCCACGCCTCTCGGCACCCAAGTGAATTTCGGGTGCATCCCGCCCCCGATACTTCACCGAATTGCCGATCAGATTTTGGAACAGGCGTACCAGGTGGATTTCGTTGCCGAGCGCGGCCGGCAACTCGTCGAAGGTAATCCTCGCGCCACTCTCCTTGATCTCCAACTGCAAGTTTTCCCGAGCCAGCCTCACGGCATTCTGCAAGTCGACGCGTCGCAGGGGTTCGCGGACGCCGGTGCTGGCAAAGGAAAGCAGATCGTCGATTAAAGTGGACATGCGCGCGGTGCCGTCCACAATGAACTTCGCCATTTGCCGGGTTCCGGCATCCATGGGCGTATCCTCCACCAGCATTTGCGTGCAGGCGGAGATTGCGCGGAGCGGTTCGCGGAGATCGTGCGCCGCGGTGTAGGCGAATTCCTCCAGGCGCGCATTCGATCGCTGGAGTTCCTCGACGTGGAGTTTCAGTTCTTCTTCTACCGCCTTCCTCGCGTCGATGTTTCGCTGTTGGACGACGATGGCGCGCACCTCAGCCTCCAGAAGCAGGTTCGATATTGTGCTCTCCACCCAGGGATAGCCCCCATTTTTATGAAGAATGCGCGCATCCCATTGAAGCGGGCCTGGCGGCTTTGCCACCACCTCCCGGAGCGTCCGGCTGGAATGGTCGCGATCTTCGGGATGAATTAACTCCAGGCAATTCCGTCCTACCAATTCCTCGGGAGAGTATCCGAAAATTGTTGCGGTAGACGCGCTTCCGTACAATATTTCTCCGTCCGAATCAATCACAGAAATCGCATCGGGACTGTGCTCGACAAGGGATCGGAACCCCGGAAAAGACGATGCCATCACATCCCTTTCTAGTAACTGAGGAAGCATAGCAAGCACTTCAACCTCCGAAACGCTGGGCGGGTGGTCCTGAAGTGGGAGCCTGAGCGAGTACAGCTTTGTTATCTGCTGTCCCATCTCAGGCTGGCGGGTTAATGCGCTACGACCTCGTGGCATCGCAATTTGCTATGCGACGCAGTGCGGCTACAGCAACGGATCCTGACCGAAACTGAAAAATTATCGGCTTTGGAAGTCGTTACCCTCCATCGAACGGCGGGAGCAGATGTGCATGCGTTGGCCCAGGATGTTACCGGCGCGGCTTCATCGGTGATCATGCTCAATGCGTGAGACTTACAGACACGTTCGTTGACAACTTGTATGGCTGGCTCACGCCGTTATTTGACCGGCGGCGGTCACTCGGCGAAATATCGTCAAGGAAATTCGCGGTACTAGTGAAAACTTCTAGTACCGCTCACCTGGTCACGGCTCGTGACAGATTGTGTAGCTCTCCAGCCGGCAAGCTATACCGAAGCCTCCCGTCATGTGTCGTGGTATAACCCGAAGAACCTCCACCACGGCGCTTAAAATCAAATCGTTTGCATCAAAACCACCGGGAATCGCCATTTCGCAATTAAGCATCTCACCTGGAAAAAATGGCTGTTTAGAGAGACAAAAGAAGCCTTTGGAGCTCACATTTTCGGTTTTCGCGATAATTCTGAATGCCTCACCCGGTCTGGATAAAGAAACCATATAAGTGAGCTCCAGACGAGCAGTACTACGTCGATCCACGAGAATACTGTGCTTCCAAGGCCTGATTTCTATGACGGAAGTGAAGGATTTCATCCGCATGAGGTTTATCTAGCACGCGAGAAACCATCCAGGACGATCTTTATCCTAATGAAATATCTTATCAATGTTAACTTGCCAACAAGCATAATTAAACATTTCCGTCTTCGAAAATAATTGACCACGGGCGGTCATAATTATACTGTCTGAATGGCGAATAAATGTTACGATCAGTTTCCGCCACTTCGGCTCCTCCTACCCCTGGAGGCACTCCGTCGTGTGTTTTCGAGCCGTTGGCGCTCCCGGAATGACGGGTGAAGGAAGGAAGCGTCTATGAGCTCTCAGCCACAAGCTGAGAATTGGCTGTTCGCGAACGGGCCGAAGGAGCTGGAACTGCTGTTCCGGGCGATCGTATTCTATCCTTCCGCTCCCATTTTGCTCACCGACAACGATCGTCAGTGCCGGGAGGCGAGTGTCGGCGCCAGCAAGCTGCTCGGTGTGCCGCGCGAAAATATCATCGGCCGCAGTCTCGATGATTTCACCGAACCCAGCTTCAAAGCCGTTATATCGGAGCGTTGGAGTACCTTTCTCGAAGAGGGCCAACAGGTAGGAACGCTTCAACTGGTCGGTCCGGACGGAAATTCGCGAGACGTCGAGTACTCCGCCAAAGGGAACGTGTTGCCGGTGCGGGATGTTTTAGTGCTGCGTGAAAAGACCGAAAAATTGCCCGAGCTCAAGGGTTTCCTTAATAGCAGAGTTCCAACTTGGGTGGCGGACTATGCACTTTTTCTGCTGGACGCGGACGGACAGGTGGCCGCCTGGTATGCCGGTGCGGAACGCATTTACGGTTACAAGGAGTCGGAGATTATCGGCCAATCCGCCGTTCTTCTCGATTACGGCGATGATGTCCTAAGCCAACAAGAACAGATGAAGCGGGCCACCGGAGAAGGTCATGTCGGCACGGAGGGCTGGCATGTGAAGAAGGACGGATCGCGCTTTTGGGCCAATTCCATTACCATGGCGCTCAAAGACGAAAGGGGAGATTTACAAGGGTTCGCGCGAGTGGTCCGCGACTTCAGCGATCGCCACGAGAGAGACGAAAAACTGCGGCGCGATCGCGCCCGCCGCCGGCCTCTCCCGGTGGAATCGGCGATCGCCGGCATTGTTTCCGGCGAGTTCGATCGGATTCCAGAAGCGAACGATGCGTTTCTTCAACTGGTCGGATACAGCCGCATTGATTTGCTCGCAGGCCGGCTTCGTTGGCCGGAGCTCACGCCGTCCGAATACGCCCCCTTGGATGAATTGGCCCACGAAGAAGGTCTGCGCTTCGGAGCCTGCACGCCTTTCGAAAAAGAACTGTTACGAAAGGATGGGTCGCGGGTCGCGGTACTGGTCGCCACGGCGGTATTGAAGCTCTCGCCTTTCCGATGGATCACTTTTGTCCAGGATTTGACTGAACGGGAGCGGGTCGAGAATCTGGACTACGAAAATGCCCTGTTGCAACATGGCTTCGAGGAAATTGTCGGAACCAGCGCAGCCATGCGTAGGGTGCAGCGGCAAGTGGAAGTGGTCGCGCCCACCGATGCAACCGTGTTGATCCTGGGAGAGACCGGCACCGGCAAGGAACTGGTCGCCCGGGCGGTCCATAGAATCAGTCCTCGCAGAGATTGTCCTTTCGTTACTCTGAACTGCGCGGCCATTCCTACCGGATTACTCGAAAGCGAGTTGTTCGGGTATGAAAAGGGCGCGTTCACCGGAGCATTGTCGCAAAAGATCGGACGATTCGAGATGGCTCACCGGGGTACTCTTTTCCTGGATGAAGTGGGTGATATTCCTCTCGATCTGCAGCCCAAGCTGCTGCGGGCGCTGCAAGAGAAGTCCTTCGAGAGACTGGGAGGCACCCGAACCATCCCTATAGATGTCCGTCTCCTGGCGGCAACTAACCGCAATCTGACCCAGATGATGGGAGATAAACTTTTCCGCAGCGATCTTTATTACCGCCTTAAAGTATTTCCAATTACGACCCCGGCGCTGCGGGATCATCCCGAAGATATACCGATACTTGCCCGGCATTTCACCAGGAAGTACGCCGAGAAAATGGATCGGAAAATCGAGATAATCCCCACAGAAACGATACGAGTTCTAGTAAATTGGCCGTGGCCCGGGAATGTGCGGGAGCTCGAGAACTTTATCGAGAGGTCCGTTATCCTGTCGCGGGGTCCCAATCTCCGAGCGCCTTTAGCGGAACTCCGTTCGGGAGCGGGGGGCGATATTGGAGGCTCCACGCTTGAGGAAGTGGAGAGGGATTACATCCTGCGCATCTTTCGGGAGTGCGGCGGCGTAGTCAGCAAAACGGCAACTCGTCTCGGGATGCCACGGACTACTTTGAACGCAATGATGAAGAAACTAGGCGTTTCGCGGAGCGATTTGTGACGACCGGCAGTCGCCTGACCATGCACGGTCACGGGCAAAAAGCACCCCCGCAAATGCGGAGGGGGTATCAGCGTCAATCCTACCAATAACATAGGGTCTTTCGGTCGACATCGGAGTTGGTCCCGTACCTGCTAAGAAAAACAGCGTTGACGTGTAGCGTGTCAGCGCTGCTGCTGAGGGTGAGGCTGTGGGTACTCGATCAAGCTTTACCTGTTTTTCGATCTGCATTGCTGGCTTAGGAGACGGTGGTCTCCGCATGCACAATGCATTTAGTGGCGTTCGCGGACTTTAGGAGTTGTAGCTATGAACCGTGATCACATGAAAGCATGGCGGGACTACTTTGTAGCAGAGATGCATGAGCGATTTGGTATCGAAAACGACGAAGCCCGGAAGACGGTTGCCAATTGGTTGCGCTCGCTCGGAAGAGTCAGTACTACGGATTTGGCCCTTCCCTATGAAGTGCCACGTAATCGAAGGCAACGTCAGCCCACGAGTCGAAGCATGCGCAGCGGGACGGCTCGAGCGTCGCGTGCCTAACTGCGGTCACGGTGCTTACCGTCGGCCAGTTTCATATCGGTGACCGCTCAACCCGCATCCTGAACCGCCATGCGTAAAGCATGCGGACAGATGGTAAAGGCTTCGTTAACAAGCCCGTTTCGAAACACAGACTGAAGTCTGTGCCACTAGCCATCGACCTAGCCATGGGATTGGCCAAACTCGTGCTATGTATTTGTATATATGCTTTCAAAGGAGAAAACCGTGCACGAGTTGCACCGACGAGCGTTCGAGGAGCACGAACGGGCGGCGAAGGCCCATCGTACCGCTGCCGAGCACAACGAAAAAGGGGATAACCCCACTGCGAACTGGCATTCCGAGCGCGCACTGGAGTACTCGGATCGCGCCTACGAACTCGCCAAGGAAGCTCATTCGAAGTCCGGCCAGATCGAGAGTATTTGATTATGTCCACTCGTTATAACAACGGATCGCATTATGAAAATCACCAGCGGGCGGCTGAACTTCACGACCTTGCCGCGCATGCTCATCGAAGTGCCGCAGAACAACACGGCAAGCAGGAGCACCTGACCGGGCAGGAGCTTTCACGTCAAAGCCTGGAGCATTCCGAGAAGGCCCATGAGTTCACCGTCGAGGTTCATCATGGCGCGAAAACGGAACACGGCATCGCTGCGTTCGGACATAAAGAGATTGCAGCCCGCGCCCATGAAATCTGGCAGGCTGCCGGCTGTCCGGAAGGGACTGCGGAAGCGGATTGGTTCCGCGCCGCGGAAGAATTGCGATCCCGCGTCTGACTATTCCTTCTACCGCTCCGCACATAGTTCGCGTCTTATTGGAGGTCGGCACTTGACTTCGAAACACTACGATTCCGCCATTTCCGAGATTGCCGCCGGCGCCGCGGATGTTGTTGCCGTCGACGCCGTCACCGACGTGGTCACCAATTTCCGGCGCGAAGAAGCCTTGCTCAAAACCGGAGCGCTTCAGGACGCGATATTTAACAGCGCTAACTTTTCGAGCATTGCCACCGACGAGAAAGGCGTCATTCAACTATTCAACGTCGGTGCCGAGCGCATGCTGGGGTACACCGCGCTCGAAGTGGTCGACAAAATTACCCCCGCCGATATTTCCGATCCCCAGGAAGTCATCGCGCGCGCAAAAATATTGAGTTTAGAGCTGGCCACTCCCATCACACCGGGATTCGAGGCGCTGGTTTTCAAAGCCTCGCGCGGCATCGAAGACATCTACGAGCTGACTTACATTCGCAAGGACGGCAGCCGCTTTCCGGCCGTAGTGTCCGTCACGGCGCTGCGCGATGCTCGAGGCGGGATCATCGGTTATCTTTTGATCGGCACCGATAATACCGCGCGCAAACAGGTGGAAGCCGAGCAGCAGTTGCTCGATCAGCGCCTGCGCGATCAGCAGTTCTACACGCGATCTCTTATCGAATCGAATATTGACGCGTTGATGACCACCGATCCGCGCGGCATTATCACCGATGTCAATCAGCAGATGGAGGCGCTCACCGGTTGCACGCGAGACGAACTGATCGGCGCTCCCTTCAAGAATTATTTCACCGATCCCGAGCGAGCCGAGGCGGGCATCAAGGAGGTTTTGCGGGGAACCAAGGTCACCGACTATGAACTGACAGCGTGCGCGCGGGACGGCAAGGAAACAGTGGTTTCCTACAATGCGACCACCTTCCACGATCGCGACCGCAAGCTGCAAGGAGTATTCGCCGCGGCGCGCGACGTCACGGAACGCAAACGCTTTGAACGCGCCTTGCAGGAAAATAATATCGAGCTGGAGAGAGCCAAGGCGGCGGCGGAGAAGGCCAACCTCGCGAAATCGGATTTCCTTTCGAGCATGAGCCACGAGCTTCGTTCGCCCCTCAACGCGATCCTCGGCTTTGCCCAGCTCATTAACTCCGATTCCCCGCCGCCTACACCTTCCCAGACGGCGAGCATCGACCAGATTCTGCACGCGGGATGGTATTTGCTGGAGCTGATCAATGAAATCCTCGATCTCGCGCAGATCGAGTCTGGTAAGCTGGCCCTCTCCAGGGAGCCGACGTCGATTGCCGAGGTGATGCTCGAATGCCAGGCGATGATCGAGCCGCAGGCGCAGCAGCGCGGCATCAAAATGATCTTTCCTAAGGCCGGTATCCCTCATTTTGTCGATGCCGATCGGACCCGGTTGAAACAGGTTCTCATTAATCTTCTTTCGAACGCAATCAAATACAACCAGGCCAATGGAAGCGTGGTTGTGGAATGCTCCATGAGCACTCCGGAACGTACGCGGGTCAGCGTCAGAGACACGGGCGCCGGGGTTGGCGCCGGACATGCTGTCGCAACTCTTTCAGCCGTTCAACCGTCTCGGACAAGAGCGCAGTACGGAGGAAGGTACAGGCATCGGCCTGGTGATGAGTAAGCGCCTGGTGGAGTTGATGGGAGGCTTGATCGGCGTCGAAAGCAAGGTGGGTTCGGGAAGCGTGTTCTGGTTCGAGCTGAACTCCAGCGTCGAACCGCAATTGGGTGTGGATGCGACGGAGCCGGCGGCGATTGCCCACGCTCAGGTTCCGAGCGGCGCTCCGCTGCGCACGCTGCTCTATGTAGAGGACAACCCGACGAATCTGAAGCTGATTGAGCAGTTGATGGAGCGTCGCTCCGATATCCGACTGCTGAGCGCTAAAGAGGGAATTCTGGGCATTCATCTGGCACGAGTCAACCGGCCGGATGTGATCTTGATGGACATCAATTTACCCGGCATCAGCGGCATCGAAGCGCTCGAAATCCTGCGCCACGACCCGGCAACGGCGCACATACCCGTGATCGCACTCAGCGCGAATGCCAGGCCGCGCGACATCGAGAAAGGCCTGCAAGCCGGATTCTTCCGCTATCTGACCAAGCCGATCAGGGTCCATGAGTTCATGGATACGCTGGACGTCGCACTGGAATTCGCGGCGCACCAAGCCGTACCAACCAAATAAATCGCGTTTCATGGTCAGCTCAGCCGAAATTCTACACGCCAAAATCCTGGTCGTTGACGATAAGGAAGCTAACGTTCGCTTGATCGAGGGAATGCTGCGCGTCGCCGGCTATACTCGGTCCAATCCACGACCGATCCGAACCAGGTCTGCGATCTTCATCGTGAAAACCACTACAGCCTGATCCTGCTCGATCTCCAAATGCCCGGAATGGATGGCTTCCAGGTGATGGAAGGCCTGAAGGAAATCGAAGCCGGCGGATACTTGCCGGTCCTGGTCATCACTGCTCAGCCGGATCATAAGCTGCGCGCGCTCGAAGCGGGGGCCAAGGATTTCGTCAGTAAACCGTTCGATATGGCCGAGCTGAGGGCGCGCGTTCATAACATTCTGGAAGTCCGGTTGTTGCACCTCGCTTTGAAAGAGACGGTGCAGGAGCTGGAAGCCAGCCGCGAAGTCGTCCGTCTTAAGACGTTGGAAGAGCGAAAGAAGATGGAGCAGGAGCTGGCTTTGGCGCAGGAAACACAGGAAAGCCTGCTTCCTCGTAATTTGCCGGAGTTTGAGAATTTCCGCATCCATGCGTTCAACAAGCCTACCCGTTATGTGGGCGGGGATTTCTACGATTTTCTGCAAATGCGCTCGGGAGAATTAATGGGAGTGCTGGCGGACGTCTCGGGGAAAGGGATGGCGGCGGCGTTGTTAAGTTCGATGGTGCTGGGAGCACTCGGCACGGAATTTCGATCCGGTAGCGCTCCTCAGGACGTCTTGAACCGTGTGAACCAGCTCCTGTGCGAGAAATCGTTGCCCTATCAGTTCGTCACATTGTTTCTATTTTTGCTCAATCCCGACGGCGCTGGACAATTTATCAGTGCGGGGCACAATACGGCGTACCTGTTCCGCAGTGCTTCGGAAAAGATCGAATGGCTGGTCCCCGACGCATATTTTCTGGGTATGTTCGATTTTGCCTCTTATCAGTCCCGCGCGCTCCATCTGGATCAAGGGGACATCCTGGTAGTGTATTCGGATGGCCTTACGGACGCAGAAAGCCCGCAGGGAGAGATGTTCGGAGAGAAACGACTTCTCCAGATCATTCAACAGGAGGCTCCGTCGGGCAGTTACGCGGTCGAACAGAGATGCTTAAAAGCGATTGAAGATTTCACCGAGGGCATGCCGCAAGTGGACGACATCACCTTCGTGGTCGTCGAAAAACTCCACTAACGCAAATCGCGAAATCCCCGCCCTCACGGACGGGGTTATAAACCCCTGGCGTAAGCCTGGGGACTTTTCCACTCGCTCAACGAGCCACGCGGTACAGTATCCTCTATGACCGAACGGCTTTATTACAACGATTGCTATCTGCGTGAGTTTCAGGCGCGCGTCGTTGAGGCGGCGGACGAAGGGCGGCGCGTGTATGCTCGATCGCACGGCGTTTTATCCCACCTCCGGCGGCCAGCCTTTTGATTTCGGGATGCTCGGCGGGGCCGTCGGTGGTCGACGTGGTCGATGAGGATGAGCGGCGTGGTGCATGTGCTTGAGATCGACCGCTCGCATCTCGGTGAAGTGACGGGCGAAGTCGATTGGACTCGCCGGTTCGATCACATGCAGCAGCACACCGGCCAGCATCTGCTGTCGGCGGTGTTTGAAGAATTGTTCGGGATCTGGACCGTAAGTTTTCACATGGGCGCAAGTGGTGTCGACCATCGATGTGAGCGCGGCGCGTCTGGATGCGAAGCAGATTGAGCGGGTCGAGGAGCGGTGCGCGGAGATCGTGGCGCGAGGCGCGGCCGGTGTTGATTACCTTCGAAGACGCGTCGGCCGATCTGGGGCTGCGCAAGGCAGCGAGCGGACGGGCACGCTGCGCATCGTTTCCATCGACGGGCTGGACCGCAGCGCGTGCGGAGGGACGCATGTGCGATCGACGGCGGAGATCGGGGCGCTGGCAGATCCGGAAGCTCGAAAAGATTCGCGGGACCACGCGCGTCGAATTTGTTTGCGGGTTGAGGGCGGTGCGCGCGGCGCGGACCGATTTCCGGCTGTTCTCGGAAATTTCGCGGACGTTGTCGACCCCCTTCGAAGAGATTCCGGCGCTGATCGCGGCGCAGATCGAGAAGACGAAGACGCTCGAAAAAACATCGGTGCGGCTGTCGACGGAACTGGCGAAGCGCGAGGGCGGGGAACTGCATGCCGCGACGGCTCCGGGCGAAGACGGAATCAGGCGAGTGACGCAAAAGGGTCCGATCGACGATGCGGTCCGGGCGCGCGCGCAGGCGTTTATCGCGGGCGGCAAGGCGGTGTTTCTGGCGGTGAGCGAGGATCCGGCGTCGGTGCTGCTGGCGGCGTCGGCCGATTCGGGAGTGCACGCTGGGAATCGGGTGAAAGAAGCCGTCACGGCGGCGGGAGGCAGAGGCGGAGGAAATCAGACGGTGGCCCAGGGCAGCGTTCCCGGCGGCGGCGCTGAAAGATGTGGTCGCGGCGCTGAGCTAAGCTTCTCACGCGATGGCCGCGCCCATCGAACCGCGACCCCGGAGCAGTCTTCAGCCTACAGACAGTTTCCTAGTGAGCAGAATAATCCAGTAGGGGTTTTCCTAGGCAGAATATCCGTACCGTCTGAACTAGCACTTCAGAACATGAAGCTATTCTGTTTTCGCTTTCCTCGGCGTCGCCGCGAACGCGATCCATTATATATGTCGATAGCGAGTGCCTCGAATACCGCCAACAATTCCGGTCATCCGACAGTGGATTTAGCGGGAACACTCGAATCCGAACCCAGCTTGGGCGCCGGCCACTGCCCGATTCCGACTGGATTTCCTATGGATCGACAGGCGATCCGGCCGACCCCGGGTATTTCAGTCCCTCCCGACGGCGCTGATGGTGATGTTCACGACGCACTTCACCCTGATCGGCGCGATTACCGGCGATGCAATCTTAGACGGTGCTGGCGGACGATTCCACATCGGTGATTCTAAACGGGCATACACTGTTCGCCGCCGAAACCTGAAGCCGGGCTCGAATATGCTCCAGAACTCCGATCGGATGCCTGGCGTCGACCGAAGGCATGTTCACATTCGCCGCAACTGGCTCCCTACCTGGTAGATGGCACCAACGAACTTTATCGTTCGGTGTCGATGCAGGTCGCGCGGACTCACTTCGGCCTGGATTTCGCAGGGCAGTTGGATCGACGCGCCTACGCCCGAGCCTGCGACGGTCGGCGCTCATCGGCGCGGGCCTGATTGGTCTCATGGCCATACTGCGCCTCCGCAAGTAATTCGTCCGGACGCGCATCATCTGGTAATCTGAGAGTAATGCCCGATAATTCTCGCCGATTTGAAGCCGGTCCCGATCCTTTCGGCCGGATCTGGCAAGTCGAATTTCGCTGGTTGCAGACCGGAATCTCGATCCGCCACGCCGACACGGTGGACGTCAAATTCGTCATCTGGACCGAAGGGGAAGAGCGTCAGGAACGCGTGCTGGCGTTGCGGCATCCCGACCTTCTTGCGCTGAGCCGCGAAACCGGTCATCCCCTGACGGATCCATGGTGTCATGAAGATTGCCGCGGCGCATCTCCGGCGCATGATCGAAGTCCGGCGAGGACCTGGAGAAGGTTCTCGTCACCCTGTCGCCCGCCGATCTGGCCGAGGCCGCGCAAAATCCTCAACCGGTGTAACTTCTTTCACCCCTCTATCGTGGTAGATATTAGATTTGAAGCGAATGGCGCAGAAGCACGACGTGCTCTGTGCACTTATTTTGGGAGGAGGAACGGAGATGGTCAACTGCCCGCTTTGCGACGCGGTAATTGACGTCGATGAAGAGGAGCTGGACGAGGGCGATTCCCTCATCTGCGAGGAGTGCGGCGCGAACTTGGCCGTGAGCGGCGTGTCTCCTCTGGAACTCGCGTCAGAGAAGGAAGACGAAGAAGACGAAGACGATTTGGACGATGACGACGACTTCGAAGATGACGACGATGCCGCGGAGGAAGAAGAAGAAAAGGATGAGGAGTATTAAGAATCTTCTTCGTTTCGCTGGCCTTGGCCGGCGGGTTCGCCGCCCTAATGCTGCTGGGGAAACGGCGGCCGGGGATAAGAAGAAATCGAACGACCCCGACACGGTAATCGCGGGCACAGTATTTCGCGATCCCGGCTACGCGCTGCCGGAAGCCACTGTGACGCTGGTCCGCCGCGACGATCCAAAGCACAAAAAACTGGTCGGAAATGGCGACCAATTTTCGCGGCGAGTTCGTGATCCATGTACCCGCGACGCCGGCCGTTTACGTCGTGAAGGCGTCGGCGAAGGGATTTCGCGCTGAGGAGAAAGAAGCTTCGGTGACGGGACTGGATCGTGTTGATATGATGTTTACTCTGGAACCGGAGAAAAAGAAATGACCCGCATCGCCCGCACGTTTTCGGCTCTCGCGATCCCTCGTGTTTTCTCTGGGCGCCTCCGCGCAGGAGCGACAAGAAGAGCAAGAAGGAAGAAGCGACCCTCCGTTCGGTGCAGGGAACCGTGTTCGACAACGACGACAAACCGGTGGTGGGAGCGGTGGTGCAGTTGAAGGACATGCGCACGCTGCAAATGCGATCCTACATCACGAAAGCGAACGGCGAGTATCATTTTTCCAGCCTCAAGATCGACAACGATTACGAAGTGGAAGCCAAGAATAATCACCTGACCAGCGGCGCGCAAGAAGATCAGCATTTTCGACAACCGGAAAATCGTGATTCAAAATCTCAAAGCCGACAAGGCGGACAAGCCGGAGAAAAAGTAATGCGGCTTGCTTGTCGCGTTCGCTGTCACGCTGGGCCTGCTCCCCGCGCAGTCGAAACTCACGCCGCTGACCGAAGCCTCGTTTCCCAAAATGGTCGCCGCGCACAAGGGCAAGATTGTTCTGGTCGATTTCTGGGCCACTTGGTGCGTGCCCTGCCGCGCGGAGATGCCGCAGCTGGTCAAGTTATCCGAGAAGCTGCGCGCGCCGCGGGCATGGATTTCGTCACCGTCTCCGCCGACGAGCCGGAACAACGAGCGGCCGCGTTCAAGACTGCTGATGCAAAATGCCGTGGCCGCGCCGTTCTATCTCAAAAAAGCCGCCGACGACGATAAGTTCTACAACCTGGTCGACTCCAAGTGGTCGGGCGAGATGCCGGCGATGTTTATTTACGATCGCTCGGGCAAGCGCGTGCGTTCCTTCCTCGGGCGAGACGCCGGTGAAGGACATCGAAGCGGCGATTCAAAAACTGCTCTAGCATGTCCCGTCCTTCACAGTCGGGGTTCTGCACCAGCGCCATCGATGTTCCCAACCGAACCCCGACCGTCAGGAAGGGGACGTGCCCTCCGACAGGTCGCGAGTGAAACTGTTTTTTCTTTCTCTCGCCTGCTCCGCGCAATCCCTGGTCATTCAAAACGTCACCATCATCGACGCCACCGGAGCCGACCGCTCGCCCGGCGATGTCGGTCGGATCGAGAACGGGCAGATCACTGCGATTAAGAAATCGATCAAGGCTCCGAAGGGCGCCGACATCGTCGACGGCACCGGCAAATTTCTGATCCCCGGTCTGTGGGATATGCACGTGCACCTCAACCGCGCCGGAGATTTTCTTCCCGCTGCTGCTCGCGAACGGCATCACCGGCGTGCGCGAAATGTTCACCGGCATTCCCATCCGGACGATTCGCGAATGGCGGATGCGCGCGGACGTTCCGCGCATTTACGCTGCGGGATTTATCGACGGGCCGATGATGTTGAACAACGGACCGCCTCCGCCCGGCGCCTTCGCGGTCGCTAATCCCGAGCAGGCCCGCTTCGCCGTACGACGCGCTGGCCGAAACCGGCGTCGATTTTCTGAAGGTCTACAACAGCATCCCTCGCGACGCGTATTTCGCCATCGCCGACGAGGCCCGCGCCATCGGCATCCCCTTTGCCGGCCACGTGCCGGAGGCCGTTTCGAACGGCGAAGCATCGGACGCGGGCCAGTTGAGCGAGGAGCATCTGATCAACATACTGCTGGATTGTTCGACCAATGCAGACGAGCTGCGCGCCGCCCGCGTCGCGACCATGACCAGCGACAAAATCACTGGCGAAGCCCGTCTGCGCGCCCTCGCGTTTCCCGATCCCGAAGGCTTGTTCGATACCTATAGCGAGGAGAAAGCCGCGGCGCTATTCGCGAAGTTCGTGAAGAACGGCACCTGGCAAACGCCGACGCTGGTGGTGCTCTCCGGCATTCGCCCGCGCCCGCGACGACGAGTTCGCCCACGACCCGCGCCGACGTTTTCTGCCCAGAGCAATGGACCGATTCCTGGGATCCTCGCGTCACACTTCTATCTGCGCGATCTTGTCGCCGGAAGATTACGAAGCGCTGCACGCGCGCATCGTGGCGCTGCTGGAGCGGTACAAAAAACTGGTCGGCGATATGCGCAAAGCCGGCGTCGAATTTCTGGCCGGCACGGACGCGAGCGGCTGGAATCCCGTGCTCCCCGGCTTCGGTCTGCATGAGGAACTGGCTCTGCTGGTGGAAGCCGGCCTCACGCCGATGGAGGCCCTGCAATCGGCCACCCGCAATCCCGCGCGCTATTTCAACAAGCTCGACGAAATGGGAACGGTCGAGGTGAAGAAGGCCGCGGACCTGGTGCTGCTCAACGCCAATCCCCTTGAGGACATTCACAACACGCAAAAGATCGAAGCGGTGATCATGACGCGGCCGCTATTATTCGCGAAAAGATCTGAATGCGATGCTGAAGCCGTTGCAGTAACAGTGGGGCAGGTTCCCGACCTGCCCGGTCTTATTGTGAACCCTAAACCGGCCGATTCACCAGCGACAAGAACTCATCCCGCGTCGATTTGTTCGTCCGGAAGCTCCCCAGCATCGTGCTGGTCACCGTACCCGAGTGCTGCTTTTCCACCCCTCGCATCATCATGCAGAAGTGCCGAGCCTCGCACAGCACGCCCACGCCGCGCGGGCTGATCACTTCCGCCATCGCCTCCGCCACCTGCTGCGTAAGCCGCTCCTGCAACTGCAGCCGTCGCGCGTACATGTCGATGATCCGCGGAATTTTGCTGAGCCCGATGACCCTGTCCTTCGGTAAATACGCCACATGCATTTTGCCGAAGAAGGGCAGCATGTGATGCTCGCACATGCTGAAAAATTCGATGTCCTTCACGATCACCATCGAATCGACCTTCACGTTGAACAGCGCGTTATTGACGATCTGGTCGAGGCTCGTGGTGTATCCGCTGGTCAGGTACCGCATCGCCTTCTCATAGCGTTCCGGCGTCTGCACCAGCCCTTCGCGCGCCGGATCCTCGCCCAGCATTTCGAGCACGTCTTTCATCCGCGAGGCGATCGACGGCCCCTGCGGGCGGCATGACTTTTACTACTGGCCTTGTTCTTCATTTCGCTTCCAATTCAAAAATATTGCGTTCCGTCTCCGAGATGCGCACGCGGTCGAGCTTCGCCGCGAGCGGCCAGCGATCGTGGCCAGCGCCTTCTCGATCACGACGGCCAGACTTTCGGTGGTCGCGACCACGCCTGTCAGCTCCGCAATATCGGTGTTCAAATTTCGATGATCGAACCGCGCCAGAATCCGCTCCCGACACGAGCGTTCGAGCGCCTCCCGGCTCGACGATCTGCCCCGATTCATCGGGCGATCCCGCCACCGTGACGTCCAGCACATAATCGTGGCCGTGGCCGTAAGGGTTATTGCACTTTCCGTACAATTTGCGATTCTCCTCGGCGCTGAGCGCCGGCGTATCGAGCCGATGGGAGGCGGAAAACCGGTAACGACGAGTCAAGCTTCATGCCGCACCTCCGTAGTCGACAAACAGGTCGCCGGTTTCATAAAGCCGCACATTGCGCAGCGTCACGCCATCCCGCCCGATCCGTCCATGCGAGCCGGTTCCAGATCTCGATCGCGACGTTTTCCGTGGTCGGGACCACCCGGTCGAACGGAGCAACCTCCGATTCAGAAAGCGGTGATCCATCGGCTCCACGACTTCTTCATTCAGGATTTCTTTCAGCTCGCGCAGGTCGAACACCATGCCGGTCACCGGGTCCGGCTCGCCCTCAATGGTCACTTCCAGAACGTAATTATGCCCGTGGCCGTTAGGATTCGCGTTGGCGCCATAAACCTCGCGATTCCGCTCCTCGCTCCACGCGGGGTTGGCGCAAACATGGGACGCGGAAAATTCGGCCTTGCGGGTGAGAAGCATCGCCACACGATTGGATGCGGCAAATCAGGCCCGCGATCCTTTAAAATGATAGCGTGAAACTCTCCACCGACCGCATTTTGATGGTCGCGATCTTATTGCTGACAGTGGGCTTAGTGTGGACCGTGGCCGGCACGCTGCCAGATCCACATCACCGAAGCCGGCGACACCGCGCCCAACTTTTCCATCGTCACCGAGCATGGCCGGACGATCACCCGCTCGGATTTCGGCGGGAAAATCCTGGCCCTGAATTTCTGGGCAAGCTGGTGCCCGCCGTGTGTAGAGGAGCTCCCTTCGATGAACCAATTCGCGCAGGAATATGCGAGTCAAGGCATAGTCGTGATCGGGATCAGCATCGATAAAAATGAGAATCTCTACAAAAGATTCCTCACCCAAAGGCACGTAGCGTTCGACACGGCCCGCGACCCGGAAGCCGACATCAGCGCCAGTTATGGAACCTTCGTGATTCCCGAAACCTACATCATCGGCCGCGACGGCAAAGTGCTGGAAAAGACCCCCGACGCCTTCAACTGGATGGACCCCCAGTTCCTGGCGCGTATGAATAGCATGGTCAAGAATTAGATCTCTTCTTGCGAAGAGCCTCTACCGGATACTCTAAGAACACTATGTAAACTATTTGGTTGACATGAATAGCGCGAAGGGCCTAGACTCAAGATGATCGTTAGCTTCCGCCACAAAGGGCTTGAGGATCTGCACCTCAAAGGAGAGACCCGGCGGATCGGCCCGGAATATGTTAGAAAATGCGTGCGCGTCCTGCAATTGTTAGACGTTGCCGCCAGGCCCGACGACATGAGTATCGCCGGTTTTCGTTTTCATGCGCTGCAGGGAAAGCCGCCGCGTTGGTCAGTACGCATGACCGGAAACTATCGCGTCACGTTTGGTTGGATAGACGATGATGCAATCGAGGTCGATCTTGAAGACTACCACTAAAAACAACAATCTTCCGCCCATACATCCGGGAGAATTTCTCGAGAAGATATTCTGCCGGAGACGGGCCTTTCCATCTCCGCCGCCGCGAAGGCATTGGGCGTGTCCCGACAAATGCTGCACGACATCCTGGGGGAACGAAAGCCCCTGTCCGCCGTTATGTGCCTCAAAGTGTCCAGATTATTTGGCAGCTCTCCGGAAATGTGGATGCGACTTCAAGCGGCTTACGATCTAAAAAAGGCTGCGCGAGACAAGAAGGTTATGGAGCGCGTCGCCCGGCATCGTGCCAATCCAGAGTAATCTTTAACTTGCCCTCCGCTCTCCACGCCCGCGTCGAAAAACTCCTCGGCCCCCGCGGCTACCTCTACAAACCCGAAGACCTGACTCTTTACGAATACGACGGAGGCGTCGACAAATCGCGCCCCGACTTGGTCGTGTTCCCTCAATCTACCGCCGACGTAGTCTCGATCGTCAAACTTGCCGCCGAGTACAATCTCCCCATCGTCGGACGCGGCGCGGGCACTGGACTTTCCGGCGGCGCCATCGCTCGTGCCGGCGGCATCGTCATCTCCTTCGCCCGCATGAATCGTATTCTGGAAATCGATCTAGCCAACGAGCGCGCCGTCCTCGAACCCGGCGTCGTGAACCTCGACATCACCATGGCGGTCGAGGCCGATGGCTACTTCTACGCGCCCGATCCGTCGAGCCAGCGCGCCTGCACCATCGGCGGCAACGTCAGCGAAAACGCCGGCGGTCCGCACACTCTCTGCTACGGCGTGACCACCAATCACGTGCTCGGAATCGAAGCCGTGCTGCCCGACGGCACCGTGATCGAAACCTCAACCGAAGGCGAGGGCTACGATCTGACCGGCATCTTCGTCGGCTCCGAAGGCACCATGGTCCTCGTAACTAAGGTCATCGTCCGCCTGATGCGCAAGCCGGAAATGGTGAAAACCATCCTCGCGATTTACAACCGAGCCGAGGACGCCGGCGCGACGGTCGAAAAAATCACCGCGCACGCCATCACTCCCGCCGCGATCGAAATGATGGACGGCGTGATGCTCCGCATGATCGAGGAAGCGACCCATGCCGGTTACCCCATGGACGCCGCCGCCGTTCTGCTCATCGAACTCGAAGGCCTCCGCGAAATAGTAGAGGAACAAGTCGAACAGATTCGCGAAGTCTGCCTCACCTGCAACGCCCGCGAATTTCGCGTCGCCCAAAATGCGCTGGAGCGGGATCTGCTCTGGAAAGGCCGCAAAAACGCCTTCGGAGCCGTCGGCCGCTGCAGTCCCTCTTACTATGTTCAGGATGGAGTCGTGCCCCGCACGCAAATCGCGCCCGCGCTAAAATTCATGCATGAAGTGGGCGAGCGCTACGGCCTCACCATCAGCAATATTTTTCACGCCGGCGACGGCAATCTGCATCCGCTCATTCTGTTCGATCCTCGCGTGCCGGGCGAGTTCGACAAAGTGAAACAGGCGAGCGACGAGATTCTCGATTACTGCATCGCCGTCGGCGGCTCCATCACCGGCGAGCACGGCGTCGGAATGGAGAAAATGGAAATGATGGGCCACCAGTTCGCACCGGATACACTGGAGATGATCGGCCGGTTCAAGAAACTGTTCGATCCCGGCTGCCGTCTAAATCCGGGTAAGGTGTTGCCGACCGGTCGCGGTTGCATGGAGATTCGTCAACGATCAGGAGATTTGAGCCTATGAAACGATTTCTACTCTTTGGCACAATCGGGCTTCTGTGCTTTGGCGGCGATCGCAAGCAACTCCCCGGCCAAGCCGGCAACGACGATGTCGACCTGGAAGGCAGCGTAATCCTCACACACGCCGAGGTGACCGAGGCGATCGGCAGCGATATCGGCGAAGGCTACATCGTCGTCCGCATGAAAGTGATTCCCAAGACGGCAGCGCCTCTGCGTGTCGGCCCCGACGACTTCACGATCATCTCGCGAAAAGATGGCCAGAAATCGCAAGCCCTCGCTCCTTCCGAAATCGCCGGAAAAGGCGCAATGGTAGTGAAACACGGCACCGCCGACGGAAGCAAATCGAGCTGGGGAGTAGGCGGAATGGGCGCTGGCCTCGGGTCGAGCCCGGGGACGGTTCAAAGGGACGTTATCAAGGGTACGCAGATGGACGAAAATGCCAAAGAAACGCCGGCGTTAGCTCCGCTGACCGCGAAGATCCTCCCCGACAAAGAAACCAAAACGCCAGTGGAGGGATTACTCTACTTTTCCATCAGCACGACAAAACTTAAGCCTAAGGACGTCGCCTTGGTCTACAACGGCGCCGCCGGCAAACTGGTGATGGAATTCCAGCCGGTCAAAAAATAAATGGCGCGGCAGGTTAATGCCGCGCCACAATCATTACATCTTAATGCTATCGACCTTGAGGGTGTCGCCGTCCACCTTACCGGTGACAGTAACTTTATGACCATAGTGCGGGGTTACTTTATCCATCGAATCCTTATCGATTTTAAGGACCTTATTATCAGCCGTCACGAACACCGCATCGGCTCCGCCCTTGATGCACTTTTCGGTGCAGGCGACATGCGCTTCGGTTCCGTCAACGTGCTTACACTTTGAATCGGCGATGTAGCCGGTCCATTCGCCGGCAAAAGCCGACATAGATCCGATTGCCGATAAGGCAAACGTTGCGAGTAGCTTTTTCATTGGTGTAGCCTCCTACCTGTCCTAACAATACGATATACGAGGGGTCCCCCGCAATCGGATTTACGTTTTGTTTACGATTTTACCGTCGCGCCATAGCCGCTCCAGATCGTAATACTGGCGCGCCTTCTCGGTGAAAATGTGGATCAGGTAATCCCCGTAATCGAGCAATACCCACTCGGCGTTCTGATAGCCTTCGACGCTATTAGGATACTCGCCCAGCTGCTTGAGCTGAATCTCGATTTCGTCCGCAATCGCCTGAATTTGCCGGGCGTTAGCCCCGCTCGCAATCACGAAAAAGTCGGCAAAAGTGGTGATTTCGCGGAGGTCAAGAACCCTGATATCCTTAGCTTGTTTCGCCTCGGCTGCCTCCGCCGCTGCCAGCCATAGCTGTTCCGGCGCGAGCTGCGCCCTCTTCTGCAAAAGCCCCAGGAAATGTTCTCCTAGCCAACATTCTACTATAATTAAGACAGAATAGATGAAGTTGACGCTGTTTTTGGTCGTTTTAAGCTCCGTTAAGGCGCAGGAATCGCAAGGGGTAGTCGCCGCCCGCCACGAAATGGAGCATGTTCAGTGGCTCATCAAAACCGGCGCCCTCCCCGCAGCCAAACTCACTGACGCCCAGTTAAATCTGGACGACGCCATGGATGAAGCGACCCTTGAACGGACCCTTTACGGCCACCTCGAGGAAACCGACGAGCAGCAGGCGACAGACATGTTGGCAGCGGCCCAAAACCGGGTTGATCGGCAACAGGCAAAAGTAACTAAAATCAACGACTTGATCGCCAAAGACCTGGCCTCCCCCGCGGATCGAGCGGATCTCGAACGCGAGCTTTCCAACCGCGAGGACGCGCTACAGAAGGCAGCCGTGCGAGCGGCGCTGTTGCGTGAACTCGCCGGCATGGCCCACGCCGAAGCCATCGCGGCTCCCGGCTTGGCCGAAGAGAAAACCAGCGGCACCCACCTGATTGAGCCGAAGGAGTTGAAAGCGCTAACTCTAGCTTTTGAAAAGAAGTTTTCGACGAGCCTCTTCCCATCAGTGCCAAGGGAATGACGGCCTTCCACCGCGCGCTGGGGTTCGATCATACCGGTCGCGTCGATGTCGCGGTGAATCCTGATTCGCCCGAAGGCATCTGGCTGCGCGAATATCTCGACGAGCGGGCGATTCCCTATTACGCCTTCCGCACCGCGATGGCGGGCAAGGCGACGGCGCCGCACATTCACATAGGTCCCGGCAGCACACGACTTTAGTACAATCAGCGGATGTCTTCGCTCCGAGTGCTCTTGAGCGCCCAACAAATCCAGACTCGTATCAATGAATTGGGCGCGCAAATCGACCACGATCTGCCGGACGGTCCCGTTTATCTGATTGCGATTTTAAAGGGCGCCTGCTTCTTCTTAGCCGACCTGGCGCGCGCCATGAAAACCCCCGCCCGCATCGAGTTTATCGGCATCTCCAGCTACGGGAAGGGCAAGACCAGCTCGGGTGAAGTGAAGCTGACCAAGGATCTGGACGTCTCGATCGAAGGCTACGACGTGATCGTGGTGGAAGATATCGTCGACAGCGGAATCACGCTTAGTTACCTCATGAAGCTGTTTGCGCAAAGGCGCCCGAAGACGCTGCGGGTGGCCGCGCTGCTCGATAAGCCCGAGCATCGGCAGAGGCCGGTCGAAGTGACCTATCGAGGCTTCCAGATTCCCGACGAGTTCGTAGTCGGCTACGGCCTCGACTACGCGGAAGATTATCGCAACTTACCCGACATCTGCGTGCTCAGCGACATTTGATCGTAGAGCTGAATAACTTTGTCCGTGATGTCGTTTTTATCCTCGCGCCAGACGATCGGGGAATTCGGATCGCTCTGATCGAGAACCACTTCGTAATGTTTTTGCTTCGCGTACTTCTTAACGATGACCATCAGCTTCTCGTTGAGCTCCTTATAAACCCGCTTCTGTTCCGCATCGAACCTCAGGCGGGCGTCTTCCGTGGCTCGGCGATGGCTGGTCACGAGTACGTCGATCCGGTCTTTGAACAATGGTGCCTCCGGCGCATTTCGCAGCCGCACGATCTCGGCTTCCTTTTCTTGCAATCTCGCTTGATCGGGGTCGAATTTCCGGTGGAGTTCAGCGACCGCAGCTTTTCCATCATTGGTGGAGACCAGTGCCCTGCGAGTATCGAGGATCGCGACTTTCGGCCTGGCAAGCGCGGGAACGACGACAAGCGTCCCGGCAAAGAGAAGGGAAGCGAGCTTCATACCGCATCCTAACGCCGAATTCAAAACTGAACAATTGTATAAAATCGGCCCAAGTGTGAAGAAGGGTATCGCGCAAGGGCGCGAAGCGTCTGCGTGAAATCCGTCTTTTGGCGGACAATGCGATGAATGCTCCGGCGCCTGGCCTCACACCTTCCATTTCCAATCCGCCAAAGTCTGCGGGCCTGGAAATATCGATTGCAGCACGCATCCGGCCGCTTCCAATCCGATGAGCCGGAGTTTGATCAACTCCCCAACTGGGTGCATCCCGGCGATTGGGTGCTGGACGTAGGCGCAAACGTCGGACAGTACACGCTGCGTCTGTCCGAATTAGTCGGCAAGGAAGGCCGGGTGTTCGCGTTCGAACCAATCGCGGAAACCGCAGAGATCCTGACCGCCATGGCGCGTCGCGCGCACTACCGCAATATTTCAATTTTTAACATCGCAGTGTCGGAACGCGCCGGCGAGGTCTCATTCCGCGTGCCCAACGGGGACGCCGGCCTCCCTAATTATTTCCAGGCCCGCGTCAGCGGAGAAGGCGACCGAACCGTCCCCTGCTTCGCACTCGACGACCTGCCCTTCCCGAATCGCATTGCGCTGGTGAAGATCGATGTAGAGGAGCATGAAGTCCAAGTGATCCGCGGAATGCGACACCTAATCGAGCGCGACCATCCGATCCTAATCGTCGAAGGACACGAAGGCATCTACCCGGAATTTCTAGTTGCCCACGGCTATCGAATGTTACCGAAATCCGCAGCTTCGCCAAACCTAGTCTTCTTTGCGTGAATCTCTGCGTCCTCTGCGTCTCTGCGTGAAAGTGAACCATGCTCACTTCGTCCCCACATGAAATGGGTTAAAGTCACTGTGATAATCAAACGCATCCAGCCCTTCGCTCCGCTTCAAATATCCAACGACAGCATAAGTGAGAGGAGTCGCCACCACTTCGTAAATCACCTTGCCCAGATAAGCCGATCCGGCTAAGATAGCGAGCGTAAGCGGCGGCGCAGTACCTCCAAATCCGATCGCGACCAAAACAATCGTGTCAACGAACTGCCCGACGACTGTTGAGCCTACAGTGCGCGTCCACAACATTCTTCCGCCGGTCCACAATTTCATTCGCGCAAGCGTATAAGAGTTAGCGAATTCCCCGCACCAGAACGCGATAAGGCTAGCCACAATCAGGCGGGGGATCTGATAAAACACCGTCGCAAACGCATCCTGATTGTGCCAGCCCGGAGCGGGAGGAAGCCACACAGTGATCAGTCCCATGATGGCGAGCAGCGCGTTGGCAAGGAAGCCAAGCCAGATAGCCCGCCGCGACGCCGCGTATCCATAAACCTCCGTAAACACGTCGCCGAAGATGTAAGTGAGCGGAAACAGAAGTTGCCCCCCGCTGATGACAAACGGCCCAATGGCACAAAGCTTTTGTCCAACGAGGTTGGAAATCAGAAGGACAACAATGAAGATGGCGAGCAGCAGATCGAAATGCTTGTAAGTCCGGAGGTCGCGGGCCTGCACCGCTTCCGGGATAGGGAGCATGAGTTGTTCATTTTAGCTGAAAGGCCAGGGAGTGGGGCGGCGCCATGCGCTGCCATCAATTAACCTACACCACCCGCCACAACACCACTGACGCATATCCCAAACCCGCGCCCAACAGCCCTCCCGCGATCACGTCACTAAGGAAATGCATGCCGAGAAGGATCCGCGAACAAGCCACGCTCCCCGCGCAGAACAACAGCTCCCCGCGCATCGCGGGATAGAAAGTGCCCAGCGAAATCGCCACCGCAAATGCAGTAATCGTGTGCCCCGATGGGAACGAGAATTGGTCCGGAGGCAGCAAAGTAGCCCAACAATGCGGCTCCATCGGTCTCTTTCTTCCGAAGGACCGTTTCAATTTAAGGAACAGCGCGATGCCACACCCCACGGCCGACGCAGTCGCAAGCAGCGCCGCAAATCGCTCCGGCCCTCCGAACAACGCAACCACTGCTCCAATGCCATACCACAGCCAGCCATCCCCGCACCGGGTCGCGGCGATCATCCACAAGCGTAGCCAGCGTGGAGGGCGCCAACGGTTCACCTGGCGCATCAGCCGGTGATCCCCTAATTCGACCCAGTGAATAACTGAGGTCTGCATGTTACCTTTTTAGAGCCCTGGTATAACAGGGGTATGACACTGCTATAAAACAATAGTGACAAAAATTGATTTCATCTATTTCGACGCTGGTGGGGGGCATAGGGCCGCCGCTACGGCGTTGAGAACGGTCATTGAAGCCCAAAAACTCCCCTGGACCATCCGGCTCGTCAACCTGCAGGAGGTCCTGCATTCGCTCGATATTTTTCGTAAAGTGACCCGCATCCGCCTCGAAGATATCTACAATCTCATGCTCGCTAAAGGTTGGACGCTGGGGTCGGCTGAAGGGCTGAAGTTCATGCACGGAGTGATTCGGTTGTACCACAGACCGACAACCAAGCTCCTTTCGCGCCATTGGTTGGAGTCCAAACCGGACCTGGTTGTTTCGCTGGTGCCCAACTTTAACCGCACGCTCTATCAGGGTCTGCGCAAAGTTCTGCCCGAAGTTCCGTATGTAACCATCCTCACCGATTTCGCGGATTTCCCTCCGCATTTTTGGATGGAGCGCCAGCAGCAGTACTACATCTGCGGAACCGCAAGGGCCGTCGAACAGGCGCGCGCGCTGGGTCACAAAGACGACCATATTTTCCGCACCTCCGGCATGATTCTCCGCCCGACCTTTTATGAACCCGTCAACGTAGATCGAGCTGCGGAACGAGTGCGTCTGGGACTCGATCCCGAAAAGCCAACGGGACTCGTTTTGTTCGGTGGGCAAGGCTCGCGCGTGATGCTTGAGATCGACCGCCGGCTTGACGATACGCAGTTGATTTTCGTGTGCGGCAAGAATAAGTCGCTGGCCCAAATACTCCGTGGACGAAAATCGAAAGCAAAACATTTCATAGAAGGCTTCACTTCAGAAATTCCGAAGTACATGCACATCTCAGATTTTTTTATCGGTAAACCCGGCCCCGGCAGCATCTCCGAAGCAGTAGCGATGAAGCTGCCGGTGATCGTCGAACGCAATATGTGGACGCTGCCGCAGGAACGCTACAATGCCGATTGGGTGCTGGAGCAGGGCGCAGGATTGGTGCTGCCGAACTTCCGAAGAATAGACGACGCTGTGCGGCGGTTGCTCTCATCGCTGGACGAATATCGCGCAAGTGTGGCTAAAATCGAGAATCGCGCGGTGTATGAGATTATCGACATTTTAAGGTCAATTAAGGCATGCTGAAGGCTCTTAGCTGCGCATTTATGGCCGTTTTAGGCTACTCGCAGCCGGAAAAAGTGATCTTCGATACCGATTGTGCGTACTTTAACGACGACGGCGCAGCGCTTGTGATGCTTCTTCAGCGGCCGAAGCAAATCGAGATCGAAGGCATCACGGTAGTCCCGGGAAACTTCTGGCCGGCGACGGGCGCCGGGTACATGGAGCACATTTTAAAATTAATGCACCGCTCCGATGTCCCTCTTTATTTCGGCGCGCAAGCCCCTCTGGTGCATACTCGCGCAATGAGCAAAAAAGAAACAGGAATTGAATATCTGGGTGCATTTGCAACAGATCCGCCAAAATATTTGGGGCCGACCAAGGGCTGTCGATTTTCTGATCGAAAGCATCGAAAAATCCCCCGGAAAAGTTACTGTGCTGGAGCTGGGTCCAATGACTAACCTGGCGATTGCATTACGTTTACGCCCCGACCTCGCGTCGAAAATCGGTAGGCTCGTTTTTATGGGAGGCGCGATGAAGGGACAGGAATTCAATTTCTGGTTCGACCCGGAAGCCGCGCAAATTGTGTTGCGTTCCTCCATCGCCAAGAAAACAATGTTCGGTCTGGATATTTGCAATCACGCACCGATCGATAAGGCGCACTCGGATCAAATCACCGCGCGAACGCCGATCGGGAATTTGTATCGCGACGATCGCGCGAAAAATCCCTTGCCTTATGTGTGGGATGCGCTGCCTGCGGCGTTTTTGCTGGACACGAAATTCGTCACCAAGCGGGAAACGGATTATCTGGATGTTGAAACAACCTTTGGACAAAACTATGGCTCAGTGATTCCACTCGACCGGTCGCTGGCTCCGGATGCCACACCGGTTGAGGTGATGATGGATCTGGATTTCGAGCGCTTCTTTGCACTCTTCAAATCATTGATTTATTAAGGTGATATACTAGGGTTCTGATTGCTTCCATGCTGGCAGCACTCGTACTGGTTCAGGCGAGTGGCAGCGGCCCGTATTACACCGCCCAAAGCATCGCCAACTCCGCCGCCGGCATCGCCGGGTTTTACGCGCCCAATACTTTCGTCACGATTTATGGGCAGAATCTTGCCTATACGACGGCTTCACTCACTGCGTCGGAAGTATCGGGCGGAACATTGCCTACGGTGCTTGGCGGGACTGGGGTGCGGGTTTTGATCAATAATATTCCGGCCAATATTTATTATGTTTCCCCCACGCAAGTGAATCTGCTGATACCTACTTCGCTGATCGCGGGGCCGGCGATGCTGCAACTTGTCGTCGATAGTCTGGCAGGGCCGGCGATCTCGATTATGCTGCAAACTGCTGCGCCCGGTTTTTTTCAATCGGACGCTACGACGGTGCTGGGCATTCATTTGAATGGCTCGACGATCACCGCGGCATCGCCCGCTACCAGCGGAGAAATTGTGGTGCTGTTTGCTTCCGGACTGGGGCCGACGAATCCGGCTGCGATTCCTAATCAGATTCCCCAGATCGCGGCCAGCGTTACGCCGCTGAGCAGCTTCAGCATGCTGATTAACGGCGTCGCGGTGAATCCTCAACAGATTCTCTATGCAGGCGTGGTGCCTACTTTTGGGGGACTGTTTCAGATCAACGTGCAACTGCCTGGCAACTTGCCACCGAATCCTCAAATTCAAATCGGGTATGCGGGGACCCTCAGCCCGGCGGGTCGAGTGCTGCCGCTCCAGTAACTCCGTCAGCCGAACCGCGGAAGCTCGTCCCAGAATTTCGGCCAGCCTTCATTCAATCCCCGGCAGACGAAAATATCCTGAAGGTAGCTCCTATTCACAACGCCATACCGATTGCGGATCTGCGCCGCCAGCCGGCACGACGCAAAACGGCTCTCAAGAAACTCGCGCGGGAACCCGATCGCGATCACGGTTTCGGGCGGCGGATCGCCATACCCGCGCTCCCCCACGAATTGATCCGGCTGATCGCCGCGGGCAGTCCGTACCGGTCGCCATACAAATCAATCGCGCCCGCTGTCGCGTAGCTGTCTGTAAGCACCGCCAGGCGCCCGCGGTCCTCTAAAGGAATCGAATCCCTGACCCTCGCGACCGTCGCCACAAGGTCTTCCCACCCGATCTCGTCGCGCAGTTCCGGCATCACGCAGCTTCCACTGCAACGACTGCGGCGGCCCGATGGGAAGCGCTACAACTGCCGCGATCACTGCGGCGGCGGCGGCCACCGCCCAAGTCACCCTCCACAGGCGTCGCTGCCGGGTCGGCTTCGACGCCAGACGCTGTTCCCACTGCACGCTGCCTGCTGCGTAGAGCATCGGGTACGCAGCCGCCAGATAATACCCGTTCCCCCGGGCAAGAAGGAACGCGGCAAACAGGATCACATACATCCACCCCACCGTGCGAAATCGTTTCCCCGAATCGGTCTTAAGACAAAAAAACAAGCCGGCGATCCAGAGCGGAGCAATCGTATTGATCAATCTGATCCGGCAGGAAGCTCTGCGTACGCCCCTGGCTGACATCCCGTGCGTGGATCGAACGAAGAAAGTCGAACGAGACAAAGTGATGCCGGGCCTCCCAGACGAGATTCGGAGCCCAGATGAGAAGCGCGACCGCGCAGCCGGCCCACAGCCATCGGCTCGCAAGATAACGACGCGCATCCGTCACCAGAAAGCCCGCGACGATCGCCGCCGCGAAAAAGGCCATCGCGTACTTCGCCATCATCCCGAGTCCGACCGCCGCGCCTATCGCGACCCACCATCGCGCATCCTCCGACCGAAGCAGCTTAACGACGAACCAAGCCGCCAGAATCCAGCAAATGTTATCGAAGGAATTGTAGACCATCAAGGCGCCCGCGCCCAAAGCGTACGGAACCAGCGCCGCGCCCGCAAGCACCTGAGCGCGCACACCGCCGCCCATTTCGCGCGCCATCAGCCCCGTCAGGATAATTGCCACAGCCTGCGCAAGCGAAGCGAAAAACCGGAACCCCGGCAATCGATGTTCCGAACAGATCGAGCGACAGCCGGGCGAAGAACGGAGTCATAGGCGGATAGGCCACATATCCCCACGCCAGATGGCGCGCGTCATCCATAAACTGCAGCTCGTCCCCGTGAAACCCGAACCCGGCGCCCGTGAAGGCATGCGCGATCATGGTCGCGAGCGCCAGACATAGGAGCGGCCAGGTTCCCCGCTCCATGCTCCAAGTGCGTTCCATTACAAAGCAATATGAGGCAAGAGCTGCGTGAAAAGCGAGGAAAATCGGCGAACACCGGCGATGCACCGGCAAAGAACGTCGCACCCTTGTGGCAGGCTTGGGCGTGAGACTCTGTTACCTGCTTCTCCACTCACGAACCGTGGTCAACCCGTGAGTTGCCGAGGCAAGAGCAATATAGCAAATGGCCCCAAGTCGTAGACGATAACATATTTTATCGTCTAATAAAAGCTCACGGCCCGTTTTGCCCACAGCGGCGCTATGATGTTTCCGTGAAGGTCGCAATCGCTTTGTTCTTGGTGCTCTGCGTCCAGCCTTGGCCGACCTTGCCGCGGGACAGCAGGCATATGACAAGGGCGACTACGCCGCAGCCCTCAAGGAGTTCCTGCGGTTAGCGAAGCAGGGGAACGCGGTTGCGCCAGTACAGTCTTGCCGTAATGTCTGCGGAAGGCCGGGGGCCTCGCGGCCGAAAAGAGGCTGTGAATTGGTACCGCTTGGCCGCGGAGCGGCATATGCGCCTGCGAAGTTTAACCTTGGCATCATGTATCGCGAAGGCGAAATCAGTCCCGCAGGACTATAAAGAGGCCATGCGGTGGTTCCGTCTGGCGGCGGACCAAGGAATCGCGGATGCGCAGTTCGAAATTGGGGTGTTGTACGAAAACGGCGAGGGCGTCCCGCAGAACTCGACGGAGGCCGTTAGGTGGTTCCGATTGGCTGCGGAGCAAGGGTATGCAGGCGCGCAGTTCAACCTTGGCATCATGTACCGCAAAGGCAAGGGCGCTCCGCAGGATGACAAAGAGGCCTTCCGGTGGTACCGCTTGGCCGCAGAGCAAGGAATCGCGGATGCGCAGTTCAACCTCGGAAATATGTATCGCGAGGGCGAAGGCGTCCCGCAGGATTATAGAGAGGCTATGACGATGGTACTCGCCGCGCGGCAGAACAAGGGCTAGCAGACGCGCAGCGCGGCTTCGGCGGCATGTACCTCCGCGGCGAGGGTATTCCGAAGGACGACAAGGAAGGCGTGAGATGGGCCCGTTTTGCGGCGGAGCAAGGAGATGCGGAGTCGGAGAGCGCGCTTGGCTCCGCTTACGCACTCGGCGAAGGCGTTCCCCAGGACTACAAGGAAGCCGCGCGATGGCTCACTCGGGGAGCGCAGCAAGCAGATCCGCACGCTCAGGTCGCACTCGCGATCTTGTACGAGCAGGGCGAAGGCGTCCCGCAGGACTATGCCCAGGCGCACATGTGGTACAACCTTGCAGGTGCCAACGGTAACGCAGACGGTATCAAGAATCGTGACAGAATCGCCCGCAAGATGACCCCAGGTCAGATTGCAGAGGCCCAACGTCTCGCCCGAGAGTGGAAGCCGGAGACGGGCCGGCGGCAATAGCAGGCCTCAATCAATGGCCCTCCCGTATTTTGTTCTTTGGCGGTCTTTTCAGGCCAGGACACTAGCTTCCGGTAATCGTCGAGCCGACGGAAACATATGATATTCTTCCGCTCATGAAGGTATCCATCGAAGTGAAGACTGAGAACCTGAGGCCGAACAGGTACCGTGTTGCAGGCGTGCGTCCGGACGGGACGGAAGATTTTTGCTTTGGCGGATTCTGGTCGTCCTCTGCCGCAGAGCAGAAGGCGGAAGACTACCTTCACGGCATCAATCCGGCCGTCACAATTCAATGGGACCCGAAACCCGGCGCCGAGAAGGTCGGCGAGGTCCTCTATCGGGGTTTTGTGTTCCTGCCGGACTCCCCTGAAGTAGAAGAAATTTCAGAGTAGCCCAGTACCCCCTCCGCGAGAGTCATGCGCCGCTCCAGTCCTGCCGTGCAGCCCGACTTTCCACTTCCGATAATCCGGTCATATGTCTACTCCGACAAGAAAACGCGATTCTCGAACGCTGTTCTGCAGTTTAGCCACACCAGTGGTGGCAGCGCGATGCAGAAGGCGGTGGTCCGTGAGGATGGGCTTTCAATTATTTCGCAGCCTGGCGACGACGCAAAAGTATCTCGCGATCGATCCTCACTAGAGGAATCGGACCGTCGGGTCTGACTGCAATTACTATCCCGGTCGACTCGCCCTGGTAAATAGCTACCAGCCCCTCGGTTTCGATGAACCCATGTTCATACGTTCCCTCCAGTACGTTGATTGCCTTGCTGACGGGATGGTCGTCCCATACTGCTACGAACGGAGGAAAACTTTGTCTCTTCGCAGTCACTCGATAGAAATTGAGCGAACTGAGGTACGTACCGTGCGCGGCGACATCAGTAACGCCGTACGTCCGGTTGAGTTGCTCCAGCACAGAATAAACGTCTTTTACATCCGCGCCGTATTGATATTCCTTGAAGTAAGTCAGACGGAGGCAGAGGAGAAAGTAGCAGGCCAGGCAGATAAATACGGCAGTAATTCCTCGGCGAAGCCACTGTGCGACTACGGATCGAGGGGGCGCTGCGGCGATAACACCCGCGAGAAGAGTACATAAAGGCAGCAGAAAGATGCCCGTCCGGCTCATCGGCAAAAGTAAACCATCGAAGCGGAATGCCAGCCAGTGGATCAGCACGGACAACGCCGTGATAAGGGCCAATGCGGCCGCGAATCTTCCCTGACATCGGGAGCGTGCATCCTGCAACGAACCATCGAGCCTGGTCACAATAAACTGACTGACACAGAGAATGCCGAGCGCCGGAAGCATTAACGGCTTCAGAAAGTGCATAACCTTGTAGAGGGGACCTCCGAGCCGTGGGTTTAGTTGATAGAGCGAAGCGTCGAGCAAGCTGCACGTCATTTCGCTGAGAGATCGTGCGCCGTAAAAGAGATCTTCCCTTTTCCAGTGCACCAAAAGAAATCCACCGATCAGAAGCGCGACGAAAAGCCCGGGGAGGACGCACCAGGCGACAATGCGAACCATCGGTTCTCCTTCACGCCGCCTTACAGCCCAGGTCACAACGGCGAGAAACACCGCCAGATCGACGAACGCAAATGAAAAATTCGCGTCGAACGATAACCCTAGCGCCAGCGATGCCAATGCGCAGCACGCGTCGAGCGAAGGCTTGGCGTTGACGTGGTGCCAGACAGGAATCGCAATCGCCGCCAGGAGAAAGGCGTTCGCCAGGCTATAGCCGCGCGCGGCCACCATGAAATCCAGAATGAAAGGATTATAGATCAGACAAATAAAAACCGGAAACTGAAGACTGAATCGATCCGTGATGCTACGGCACAAAAAATAGGAAGTAAAAATGTACAGGAGTGCGCCGAGCAAAGCCGGCGTACGGACCGTGAGACTGGACGTACCGAATGCGTGTGTCGTAAGCCAAATCAGCAGGGTATTTAGAATGTGGTTGTTCGCGTAAGGATAAAAAATGCCCACGCCCGTCTTAGCAACGAACCAGAAATAGGTCTCTGCTTCATCAAGCGTGATCGATTGCACGCAGGCCCTGACAATGGCCCAAACAAGCGCGAATAGGCCTGCCAGGATCAGGCAGAGCTCTTGCAGTATACGCAGCGTCTTAGTCCAGGAGGTGTTTAACTCGTGGCGGATTTGGATGCTCTCTTGTCGTGTTTCGCTCTGTAGATAAGTACCGCCATCCGGGCCACCAGCAGCATCCCGATCGCGGCCGGCCAGAATGGCGCCAGCGCGATCCACGCCGCTCGCGGTCCTGTTGCTGCGCCCGCTCGAAAGAATACTCGAACTCAATCGACCTCTGCGCCTCGTCCCGCTCCTGCCGCCTCACCACGAGCCCGTCCGAGGGAGCCGCAAGGCAATTCACCAGGTATGCGCTGACTTGCGGCAGATGCCGATTTTCGAAACGCAACTCATGCCCGCTGCGCGCCGTGCGCAGTTTCATCCGGATCGTGCCTAATCCCTCCCGCATGGCTTCGAGGGTCGGGAAACTTGCTCTCGATCAACGACAACGGCGCCGGTACGCCATCCACTCGCAGTTCCACTTCCCGTGCCACTCGGCCCACATAGGCCCGCTCTTCTGCCGGGGAAATCCGTCCGTCGCGATCCTGGTCGATCACCGCCATCAATACCGGCAGCATGGCAACGCCCGGCGTCAAGTGGATCTCCACGTCAATCGCCGTCCCGCGTCACGCCGATCAGGGTGGCCTGCAGATATTCGTCCAGCCGGTGTGCGGACGCGCGTTCCAGCCAGAGCTCAGCGCGAGCAGCGCGCTCACTCCGATTCGCCTCATCGTGACGGTACTCAATGCCCCACTGACTTCTTCCCGTAATCGTTGGTCGGATCCCGGTAAATCGTATGGATGTGCATCGTCGGGTCGCCGCCCAAGCGGCTGGGGCGCGTACTCGATCACCAGCGTCGGTCCCTGAATCCGATAATACGCCGGCATCCCGTTGGTGGTCGGTCCGCTCCACGCGAACCACGTTCCGGACAGATTCGCCTTGATCTCCGCCATGCGCGCCGCCGCTGCCTGTTCGTTGACAATCCCCGCCCATTCACCCACCAGGTCCAGCAGCATCGCCTGCTGGCTCGCGTTCATCGCGGAACACTTGATGCCCTCCGGCTGGATCGTCTTTCCGTCCTGCCCCGGCCCCAGCACCAGGTCGGCCACTTTGTAATTGAGAATCGCCTGCTTTCGCTGCCCTTCGTCCAGCGCATTAATCAGCGCGAAGGCCTTGTCGTTCTCGGCTCCGAGCGGGCGCACGGTCTTGCCGTCCACCGTATACTTCGCGGGCTGTGCCGCCGTGAGGCTGGGCGTGAGAATCCCATCGAGACCCACCATGGTAATATTCAGCGCCAGATGATGGCCGCCGAACTGCAGCATCCAGGGGTCCTTCACGGAAGGCTTGCCTAGAATTGAAATGTAGAACAAGTCGCGCCCGAACATCGGCGACCGCGCCCGCCGCTGGCGGACTTTAGTGCCTCGTCGCCTTCGACGATCGCGAGCACTTTCTCATAACCGCGCTTGCTCAGCGTGGCGGCCAGCAGCTCCATCGCCGCTTTCCTCTGCGGCGCGCTCAGATCGCCCATCTTCAGGCCTGCCCGCGGCACCATCGTCGTGGGCAGGTTCGACCACTTCATCCGTTGCGCCGCGTCGTTGAACTCGAACAGCACCTTCGACCGCTGTCCCTCATCCAGCGAACTCAGGAAGCCGTTTGCGCTGGCCACTATCTTGGAAGCGACGCTCAAAGAACTCTGGGCCGGCGCTAGCCCGCAGCACAGAACGGCGGCGAGGAAGCTGCTCTTGCTCGACCCAAGAAGGGTTGTTTTTACCATAGGCGATCTCCTTAACAAGGGTACAGCAGTGCTGTCGCGTTGGCGGGATCCGTGCTCGATTTGCAGCGGGTCTTCTGAGCGGAGGCGGATGGTGGCAGCGCTGGGGCTTCCCAAAAGGCGATGTGACACAAATCTGACAGAATCGCAGCGGATTCGGGAAGGTACCGGTGTACAATCGGATCACCGTGAGCTTACCTGGCGCGGTCGATCGAATCGATTGGAAGATCTGGCGGCAGCCGCCCCAGCCGCTCCTGGTTATCCTTTATACCTTCACCGCAGTCTGCATGTCTTTGCTGGGATGGCTGGCGTGGCGGCTCATCGACCAGGAGCGGTTGGTCGAGTCTCAGCGGGCGCAAGAGCGAATTGAGCAAGAGGCCGATCGCGTAGTGGCGACGTTGCGGGGCGTGCTGGCCGAGCTCGGCGAGCGGCTGGATGCCTGGGATGCGTCTTCGCGGCCGCCGGAGGGCGCGCTGGTGGTGATGGTGAAAGCCGGGTCCATCGAAACGTTCGGCGGTAAGCTCTTGTTTTCGCCCATGCCCCAGGCTTTGCCGGAAGCCAACCCGCAGCTCTTTCTGAAGGGGGAGGAATTAGAATTTGCGCTTTCGAAGCCGGCTGAGGCGCTGGCGATCTACCAACCTCTGGCGCTTTCGAAATCGGCTCCCGTTCGCGCCGGAGCCTTGGTGAGGATTGCCAGAATATACCGCCGCATGGGGGCAATACGGTTGGCCCGAAGACGCCTATAGGAAACTGGCGGCGATAACGAATGCTCTGGTCGCTGGCGCGCCGGCGGATCTAGTGGCTCGGATAGAGCTGAAGGATGCAACCGTCGGTCGCGACTTGGTGGGCGGCCGCTGGCAAGTTACGCGCGATCAATTGGAATTTTATTGGTCGAATGTGTCGCGGGAGGCTCTTCCGGCTGATGCCATGGCCCTTTCCGAAGCGGCGGCAATGGCGGTGGAGAACGGAAAACGCAATCAGGCATCGCGAGGCGAAGAGACGCTGCGGGTCGGCGATCGATCATTTTTCCTGTTGTGGAGAGGCGGCCCGGACCGGAGGTTGGCGATGATTTCTTCGCCGGAATCGCTCGTTCCCCGGACTTCGAAGGGCGTCACTGTTGCGCTGTGCGATCCAGAGGGCCGAACAGTAGCGGGAAGCCACGACATTCACCAGCGTGCAGCTGTCCGGATGGCCGCAGAATCACAGATCCCGTGGACGATATACGTAACGGCATCGAACAGCGCGAATCCGGCCGGCTTCGCCGATCAGAGACGATTCCTGACGTTCGAGTTTTCGTTAATGATTGCGTTCCTGCTGTTGGGGGCCCACTTCATCGCGAAGGCGATCAGGCGCGAGGCGCAGACGGCGCGCATGCAGTCCGAGTTTGTTTCGACGGTGTCGCACGAGTTCCGGTCGCCGCTGACGTCGATGCGCCAATTGTCAGAGCTGTTGTCAGCGGGACGAGTGCAATCGGAACGCCGGCGGCAACTCTACTACGAGACGCTCGTAAAGGAAACTACGCGGCTGCAACGACTGATAGAAAGCCTCCTCAATTTTGGCCGGATGGAAGCGGGTGCGCGACAGTATGCATTTGAAATCCTGGATGTGGCGAACGTCGTTGAGCAGGTGGCGGGAGAGTTTGGGGTGAATTTGGCTGGCTCGGGCCGGCGGATCGCCACGATCGCTCCGGCCGGGTCATGTCTGATCGAAGCCGATCCGGATGCGATCGCGGTCGCACTGCGAAATCTTCTCGACAACGCGCTGAAATACTCCCCGGAGGACGCGCCGGTGTCGGTCGAGTGGAAAGCGAGGGAGGACTTTATCGCAATCGAAGTGCGCGATAGCGGCTGTGGGATTAATGAATCCGAGCGGCGCATCATCTTCCAGAAATTCGTGCGGGGGAGCGCCGCGCGAGCGGTCAACGTGAAAGGATCTGGCGTGGGGCTGGCAATGGTGCGACATATTGTGAGTGCACACGGTGGAGCAATTACTGTGGAGAGCGAGCCAGGCCGGGGTAGTGCATTCACAATGCTGTTGAGATCGGCGGAGAGAGCATGACGCGGATATTGATTGTCGAGGACGAGCCTGCCATCGCGCTGGGCCTGGAAGACGATTTGAAGCTGGAGGGCTATGAAGTCGAGGTGATCTGCGACGGGCGGGTAGCCGCGCAGCGAGCACGCGAGGAGCGGTTCGATTTGATCCTGCTGGATATCATGCTGCCGGGCAAGGATGGAATCGATGTCTGCCGCGATCTGCGGCGCCACGGACTGGCCACCCCGATCGTCATGCTTACCGCGAAAACTCAGGAATCCGAGAAGGTGCTGGCGTTTGAGACCGGCGCCGACGACTACGTCACCAAGCCGTTCGGCACGCGCGAGCTAAGAGCGCGAATCAAGGCGATGTTGAGACGAGCGGAGCGCGATCAGGATGTGGGCACCTATCGCTTCGGCGAGATCGAAGCCGATTTTACGCGCGCCGAACTACGGCGGAACGGAACGCCAGTCGAATTGACGCCGATCGAATTTCGATTGCTAAGCTTGTTCGTCCGGTCGCGAGGACGGGTGTTGAGCCGCGAGCAGTTGATCGAAGGGGCCTGGACGGCCGGCGCGTTTGCTTGCGACCGGATCGTGGACAATCACATAGCTAACCTGCGGCGGAAGATCGAGCCGGATGCGGCACATCCGCAATATCTGCGCAACGTTCGAGGGTTGGGATACCGTTTTGATGGCTAAAATGTTACGCATATCTGACACGTTCATGGTCGCGGTGCGATATTCGGCGGTTATGATTGCTCTCGTAGCGCCGATGGCGGCTTCTGAATCAGGCGTGAGGCTCGAATCCGCGATTCATCGCGAGGTGGTGATGGGCGATCTGAAAGGAGCGATCGAGCAGTACCGGTCGATCGAAGCCGATCCGGCAGTACCCCGGCCGATTGCGGCGAAAGCCTGGCTCCATATGGCGCAGTGCTTGGAGAAGTCCGGTCAGGTCTCAGCGGCGGAGGACGCGTACGCGAGAGTGTTGAAGGAATTCGCTGAGGAGCCGGAGTCCGCGATGGCGAGAACGAGCCTGGACAGCATGAAACGTTCGCGCGGATCGTCGGGTTCGGGGCCGCGCAACTTGAGGTTCGAGGTGGGAACCGTCGGGAAAGCTCCACCAGGTTGGATCGTTCCGGAACTCCCGCAAGTTGCGGACCATTGGGCAGAGATTCGAAACTCCGGATGCCGCGAGGGAATGAAATGCGCGCTGCTGCTAATCCCGGATAACGCTCCGGGGTTCGGATATTTGATGCAAACCTTCAGCGCGGCGCAATACCGGGGCAAAACGGTGCGACTTCGGGCGTGGATGAAAATCGAGGCGAATGATTCATACGATCACGCGCAAATGTCACTTAGCATAGACCGCAGCAAAGGACGTATCGGTTTTTACGACGATTTGAACGACCGTCCGGTGCAGTCGGCGGAATGGACCATGCGAGAGATCACCACGCGGGTTTACGACGATGCGACGTTTATCACGGTGGGCGCGATCTCCAAAGGACGCGGACGAGTTTGGCTGGACGGCGCGTCCTTCGAGATAGTCAAGTAGATCAAACCTTACAAGTCGAATAGGGAGTTTTATGTTCACAGGAAAGTTGTGTCTGGTCGTGTGTCTTTGCGCATTGGCGCAGCAGAAGGAACTAAAAGATGCTCGCGAATACGAGCTTTACAACGCGGTCGCGAAGGATTTCGCTGCGAAGGATTCTTCCAAGGCACTGCCAGATCTGGACGCCTGGAAGCAGGCTTATCCGGAGTCGACCTTCAAGATCGAACGGGAATGCATGTACGTACAGGCCTATGGCGATTCTAATCAACCGGAGAAAGCCATTGCGGCGGCATCGGCGCTAATCGCGAGTGGGGCGAAGATCGATGCTCCGAGCTTGCTACGGGTCTTCTTCACGTCGGTGACGGCGATCCGTCGCATTAGCTCCCCTACGGCGGATCAACTGGGGTTTGCTGAATCGGCCGCGCAGCGTATCGAGAAGTTTGAAAAGCCAGACAACGTCACTGCTGACAATTGGGCCAAAGCCTCAAGCGAATTGCGTGCGGCAGCGACCGACGCACTTCTTTACATCGAAATATCACGAAGCGCCGCAGCCCGCAGCCGCAACGATTGTCCCGCAGCGGAGGCCGCGGCTCATCGCGCAATCGCGGTCTATTCTGACAGCGTTCAAGCGGCATGGTATCTGGGCATGGCCGAGTTGTGTTTGCAGAAGAGTGATCCCAAACGAGCGTTGGTTGCCATTTGGGAGTTCTCGAGAGCCGCGGCAATCGATCCGGTCAAAGGAAAGATCGACGCGAAATGGCAGAAAGACGTTGCCGCGCCTAATTTGGAAAAGATCTACGACCAGTATCACGGCGTGGACGTGGAAGGCCTGGCGCGGTTGAAAGCGATGTCGCTCATGTCGCCCCTGCCTCCAGCGGATTTCACGATCGAATCCGCCCAAGAAATTGCCCAGCGGAAGCAAGCCGCGTTTGAAACCAAATTTCCCGAAATCGCTTTGTGGACGCGGATCAAGGCGCAGCTTTCGGGCGCTGGCGGAGAAGAGTATTTTATTTCCGGGTTGAAGGATTCGGCGCTGCCGCGGCTTAGAGGCGTAATCGTGTCGGCAAAGCCGCCATGCCGACCCTCTCAGTTACTGGTCGCTGTGAAAATGCCAGACGAAGCAACCATGCCTCCCGCGGAGATCACGTTGAAGCTTGATAAGCCGCTCTCAGGGGCCGTCGTAACGGGATCCGAGTTTGAATTCGAGGGCGTTCCCGCGGCCTTCACGCCGAATCCATTCATGCTGACGATGGATATAGCGATCCGGCAAATCGATGGTCTAGATCTACATGTGTGCTTCGCACAGAAAAAATAGCCGAGACACAAGGAGGGCATCGCGATTGGCCGGAAAATCGCGTCTCACTGAATCGCCACTGTCACCGCTCCACTCGAGTATCCAGCGGAGGTAAGAATAACCGGCGTATTAGCTCCGGCTGTAATGCCCGCAGGTACCAGGGCGTTGATCTGGTACAGACCGGCGAAACCGGGAGCGAGCCCTGCGAACAGTACTTGTGCTGATTGGCCGCCGATGGTGACGGTAACCGGATTCACTGTTTTAGAGAGAGTCGAAAGCGGGGCGGCGGCGCCGTCGGCGACTGCTGGGCTGACCGGACCTAGACCGGCGCAGTAAATCACAAGTACATCGCCCGCACTTGCCGGCTGCGCCGCGCTCGCTTCGAATTGGGTGCCATCCGCTTTCACGACTATAATCACGCCCGCACCTTGACCGGTTTGTGTTTGCGTGAATACTGCCGGGCTCGCTGGGGCTACGATCAGGGTTTCGGGGAAGGCATACACGCCGTTTTGTTTGACGATTAGCTGTTGTGGTCCGTTCACCGGAGTGCCGAAAGGTACCAACGCATTGATCTGCCCGGGGCTGACAAACTGGAGCGGCATGGCTTGGCCGCCCAGGAGCACCTCAGTGCCACCCAGGCTCGTCCCGTAAGGAAACGATGTCGACGTCACGGTCGACGGCGCCAGATTGGAACCGAAAATCGAGATAAATCCGCCGGGAGCAAGCGGGGGAGCCGGAGCCAGGCTCGCCGCGTTGACGATGCCCCGCAGAGAGACCACCGTCGCAGTGGGATTCGGGTCGAGCGTTCCTTGCGCGAGGGCCGAACCTTGGAGGCCCGAGGACGATTCGGCATTGACCGCGACTGTCCCGGGACCGCCTGTGATGGAGTGTGGCTGCCAGGTCCCGGACCACAGGCCGTTGCCGACCGAGGTGAGAGCGACCGGAACGTCTCCGTTGGGAAACGAGGCCTGCACTGCGCCCGACATCAGAGGCGAACCGCAATCGTCCACGATGGTGGCCTCGACCGCTATCGGCAAAGCGGTAGTTACTTCGAAGTTCGCCGCGGGGCTGGTCACCATCGGTAGCAGTTCGGTAGGAGTGCATACACCGGACGCCGGAGTGACGATCAACGTTATCGGGATCGGGGATTGCGCGGCGCCCGACACAGTTTCATGTACCGCCCCGGTGTAGACGCCGGGAGCCAGCCCCACAGAGTTCACCGAGACCGTCTGGGTGATGGGCTGAAACGACGTCAGCGTTTGAGAAGTGGAACTAACAGTCAGCCAGGACGGCGCATTATCCTCCTCAATCGCAGTGGTTACGCTGAGCGGCTGGGTTGAAAGTGTGGTGACCTTTACCGCCTGAGCTGCAGGATTGGTAGATTGCTGCGCGACGAAGATCAAATTCCCGGCTGAGAAGACGGGTAACGTAGGCGCTTGGGCGGGGATGGTTAACACCACCTCCTCCGACTGCGGCGATCCCACGGCGCCTGGCGCGCTGAAGTCCACGCGTCCAAAATAGGACCCCGGAGCCAAGCCCGCCGGATCGGCGGTGATGGTCGCATTAGTGAGCGAGGAAGAGGAAGCAGAACCGGAAGCGGGAGTCACGCTCAGCCAATTCCCGCCTGTTAACGTGGACGCGGCTGCCTGAAAGGAGAGGACCGATCCGAAACTGGAGACCGAGATAGGATGCGCCAAAGGGCCCTGTCCCATTGCCGCCTGGAACCGAATACCCGCCTCGGAGAGCTGCAGCAGAGGCGCGCCGCCGGTGACAATCAAATTAAATGGGACGTTTTGGGTGGAGGGCGTCGTGGATGGCGCGGTGGGCGTGACGGTCAGGGCAACGTTAGCTGGATAAACGCCGGTCCCCAGATTCCCTGCATCGAAGTTCGCTGTGACGGAGGCTTCGGTGAAGGCGGAAACCGTCCCCGTGGCCGACGGAACCGTGAGCCAGCAGCCGGTGGGCAAGGTGGGGCAGGTGGCGGCGGCGCTATAGGTGGAGTCGACGGGCTGCAACGGAAGATCGAGGCTCAGGGTTCCTCCATTGGCGGCATTACTGGCAGCCGGCTCGGCGTTGCCGTGGCGGATATGCGGTGAAGGTGAGGACGAGGGTGGCGCAGTGTCGTAGAGGGAGTTGGCTGAAGATCCCGCTAAGCCTTTATAGTCATTAGCCGTCGAACCGCCGGTTCCCGGGGTGCCGGCCGGGGTTGGGGGCGGCGAGGTGGCAGCGTTAGGGAAGATAGCGTTCGCCAGTCCCGTCTGCATAGTTAGCGACATGGAGCAGCCCAGCGTGAAGATAAAAAAACCGGCCACCGGTGCTCCTTTTCCGTCAAAACAGAATCCGGAGCAGCCAAATTGATAATTCATGCTGCCTGTTGCGACGGAAAATGCTCCGGCTCCCCAATTAAAGTTCGCAGTTCCCGCGCGGCCGTTTCCTTCCAATTGAGGGGCGCCGTCGAGAAAAGATATGGCATCGTTCTTGCTATAGAGAGGGAAGAAATCAATCTTGGTCTGGTTCTGCGTTCCATTAATTCCGACAAAACCGAGAGGAACCGTGACGGACTTGTTGTTCGCCGTGACAATCAAGCTGCCAACGTGGGCGGAGGAGGCTTGTGTGCCCGGAAGGCCCCAGCCATCGCCGTGAACATCGGAGCAGGTCACACTGACGTTGGTGCAATCGCCCACACAGGGAGGTGTGGAACTCTCAGGCCTGCCGGGTTCCTGACCCCGGACTGCGGCAAGGCTCATCAGCAAAATAGGACCAAACCACGGTCTTGTCATGCCTGGATTATGGGCAAAAAGCTTCCAGGTCGGAAGTTCCAGCAGGCAGGTAACGTATGTAACGTCTCCGCCATCTGCCCGAAATTACTGTTTACCGGGCTTTGTTGCAACACCCGCGGGGTACACTTCGAGGACGGAATCATTCGACTATGTGTACTCCCTCATGCACCAGGATTTGAAGGAAATAACGGAAGCGCGGCCTGTCAGTGGCCAGTGGCGTTAGGTCCAGCGTTTCGAGCCCGTTCTGAATCAATGGCTCGGCCACGAACTCCGGCGTCCCAATCGTTCCTGGAGCGTGGATTGAGACTTACGTGCGCGTTCGCCGGTCAATGGACCTATTTGTATCGAGCGGTGGCTCCTGTTTCGTGGTCGCGCGTGAAATGCATCTGCTGTATGAGGCTATTGGCACTATAGCTTAGCGTCCGCCGCTTCTGCCAAACCTTCTGTAATTCTGGTTGGGGCCTTCGTCGGCCAAACAGGTTTGTCTCCGTGGTCCATGGGGTGCTGCCAACCCATATCTTAAAAGCCAGGCGTCCCCACCATTGGAAACGCGTTAATGAAACATTTGTTGCACGAAGCACTTCTCTCCTGATTAGGCCGTCGTGTTAACTCGAAGCATCACCGCATTTGCGATTGTATTCGTCATCTTTGTCGCGATGTATCTTGCGAGGCGCTCCCGTCTGCGGTGCCCCTATCGCAATCCGCTCTGTAGTCCTGGCAAGCCGTGCCTCCTATGCTATCGGGATCTGTATAACAAGATTGTCACGGAACGTAGAACCGGCTGACAAAACAACTAACACTAGGGGTCATTCGAACGCAACGTCGCCAACTCGGCTTCTGGGAGATATATGGCAATCGTAACGTCAAGCGATGTCAAGTATCCCGCAGGCGGACCCATCGGATCGTCCGTTCGGAACAAGGGTATTATCCGGTAGATTCGTCCGACACCAGGGGTTTCTGCGGGTGGCATCGCCCGCACCTTGTCTATTTGCCACTCAACGGTCAACCGAAGCCGATCACAATATGGAGCCTCTAATCGAAAATAGCCGAGCCTGTAGTTGTTTGGCCGCCGGTGATCTACTCCACAATCCAATTTCGGGGTGCGCAGGGTCCTCACTTACGTTTAACCCGCTGGGGCGTGGTAAGCCACCCCAGCGAGAACCTTAATCCGGCGGCGTCAGATGTCATTGCCGCATGGAGACTGCTTAGCTATTAAGTGCGGGCCAAAGAGAAACCGTATCACTATATTTTGGGCTTCGGATCACGTTTCCACGCTAATTCACGGTGGCGTCACCCGCGCATATTTTGCAAAACGACAGTGGGACCTTGTGACGTCAAGACGTTTCTCGTCCATCGCCTGGCTGCGCCGGCGCCACCGCTCCTCCCGCTCATGATGCTGCTGGCCGACACAGTCGAGGTCACGGTCGAGGGTACGCTGCCGGGTGCCGTCTCGCCGCCTCCCTTGCCTGCGCCCTCTCCACTCGGGCCTACGGACGACGTCGAGGATAAAGAAACGCTGCCGCCGCCAGCGCCTGTGCTTCCAGTCGGGGAAGTCGACGCAGGTACGAGAGCGAGGTTGCCGCCGCCCTTGCCCGCGCTGCCGCCGACAGGCCCCGCGAGACCGGTGGCAGAGCCGCCTCCGTTGCCGGAGTTCGTGCCCAATGATTCGGGGCGCGCTGCTGCGGGTGCGGAGCCGCCGACGCCTCCGCCCATCCCACTCCCGGACAAGCCCGCGCTGAGCGTCGCCTCGATCGTCGAGCGTGGGCCGCCCCCGGACCGGGCTCCCGCGATCTCCGACGACCCAACACCTTCGCCCGTCGCGCTGGCGCCGACAGAGCCGGTCGCGCCCGCCACTCCGAGCGGCACCGCGTCCATGTCGATCAGCCGCAGATTCTGCGCGGCCAGTTCGGACCACTTCGACAGGAAGCTCGCTTCACTGACGTTCGCCCACAGGTAATACCCGTCCGTTCCACTTCGCCAGATGCCGGCCCACAGACCGCCATAGTTGCGCACGCCGACCAGACGCAGGTTCTGCGCGGCGAGTTCGGTCCATTTCGCGACGAAATGCGCCCAGTCCGCGTTGATCCACAGATAGTAGCCGTCTGAGCCCGAGCGCCAAATTCCCGCCCACAGCCTTTGGCCGTTTACGTCATAAACATCGAAGTCGACCAGCCTGAGGTTCTGCGCAGCCAGCTCCGTCCACTTCGCTAGGAAGTGCGACTCGTCGGCGTCGATCCAAAGATAATACCCGTCCGTGCCGCCGCGCCAGGCACCCGCCCACAGCCCGTTATACTGCTGGAAGCTAACCAGCCGCAGGTTTTGCGCGGCGAGCTCGCTCCATTTGGCGAGGAAGTGCGTTTTGTCGGCGTCGACCCAGATATAGTACGCGTCCGTCCCCTGCTCCCAGATTCCTGACCAGAGCACCTGGCCGTTTACCGTTGTCACTTCCAGGTCGGTCAGGCGAAGATTTTGCGCGGCGAGCTCGTTCCACTTGGCGAGGAAATGCGTCTCGTCGGCGTGGATCCAGAGATAATAAGGAGCCGTCCCGGAGCGCCAGACGCCCGTGTAGGAGACCGCGGCCAGCGGGTAGGGATCGTCGAAGTTCGGGCCGGGGACCGCCGAGGTCGTCTGCGAAGGGAACCACAGGTCCAGAATGCTCTTGAACAGAGGGAACGGGTCCGAGGAGTTCCCCGTCAGGTTCTTGTAGACGCCTGTCAGCGTGGACGAGCCCGCCGCAACGATCTGATTGATACTGTATCCGAGCTGAGTGAACAGGTAATAAATGAAGAGGGTCGTGCAGCCGTTCGTCGCGTCGTAGCCGTTATCGTCCGGCGCGTTGTTGACGAAGTCTTGGCGAGTGCTGTTCAGCCAGAGGTCCGCCACGGCGTAATCCGCGTCCATTCCAAGACCGAGGAAGCCGTTCTTAACCAGGAACTGACCGCTTAGGAATCGCGATAGCCCTTCTCCCTTGCTGCCCTCGTTTCCGCCCTGGAACCAACCGATGTTTTGCGCCAGCATGAAAATCTCGACGACTTCGGCGATGATCAGATACCGCAGATATGCTGGATTGTTGCTGTAGGATGCGCCCTGGGACTTAAGCTGGATCGTTGAAGACGAGGGGCTGCCGCTCCAGCCCGCGCCGTTGCTCTGCGTCGTGACCTGGACGGTCATGCCCGTCACCAGGTTCCCGCCGAACCATCCCGACATCAGGTTGTAGTCACTTTCGCAGGCCGCGATGACGGCGTTGGTGCGGGCTGGCTCGACGCCTCCCGGGCCGCCGAGTGACTGGTCGTAGGAGAATTTATAGTGGGTTGTTACGCCTCCGTTGGTAAGGCCGGTGGTGATGTAGGACATGCTTGTCCCCTTTCTATTTTCTGCCTGATTGCTAAATTATAGTGATCTTCGCAGCCGGAGTGTATCAAACCCAATTCCCGGGGGGAAGCCTTGTAGATTTACGGACGCTGGATGAGACACTCTTCGCCGAGAGCAGCCGCCAGGGAGCGTCTTTATTTCTCGCTCGGACTGTCGTCGGCCTTCAGATCGCCGAGTGCATACTGAATCCCCGCCAGCATATGCGCCACAAACGGCCGCAGGAAATATACCTTCTCGTCGTGGCCGTGCGCTTCGTAAAATACGCGGCCGTTGCCGACGCGTTGGATGTAACTCAATGCGTAGTCGCCATCGGTCCGCCGTGTAGCGGCCGGTTCTTTTGCCTTGTCTTCCGCACTCATTATCTTGTAGTTGATGCTGGTCAACACGTGAACGCGCTTGCGGCTGAACGAGTCCTGGGCGAAGGTGTATGTCTCGTCTACAATCTCATAGCCACGAGCCGGGAACATGGAAGTCAGCGGGCTGTTTTTATCGTCGATCTTGACGGGAATCAGAGTCGGGTAGGTCCAGTGAAATTTGAAAAAGCCGCCGATCATTTCATTAAATTCCGGCCAAGTGCCTGTCAGCGCAGTCACAGCCGCACCACCTGGAGCCGGGCGTGCGCTGGTGTGGTACGAATCGGTCGCCGCGTGAATACCAGCCAGACCTTTTCCGCCCTTGACGAAATCGAGAAGTGCCTGCCTGCGCGCCTGGGTTGCTGCTTTATTGGTCGGGTCATCCAGAAACTCGCCCGTGGTGCTGTCGAGGAAGATCGCATCATATTGCTTGAGATTTTCAGCAGTGATCGCGGCGGGGTCGTAAGTGATGGTGGTCATCCACGCGCCCGTCTTGTCTCCCAGATATTCAACCATCTTCGCTGCCAGGGGGATAGACGTGTGTACCCAACCGACGGCATTGCACAATACGAGTACATGGCGAAGACTCTGTGGTGTTGCCGGCGGCTTATCCGGCAATGCCACCATCATGGCCGAGATATCCGAAGGTTTAGCAAACTCTTTTGGTGGACAACCGCGACTGAATCCTCCGGTAAATCCTTCCGCCGGACAAGGCGTCGTCGATTGCGTCACCTGAGCAGACAGAAGACTGCACGACAACACTAACCCGCTGTACGCGCCTATACTGAGTTTTCTCATCATAGTAGAACTCCGTACAAACTCCGATTCTAGTGTAGGCCATCGAGCACCAGGGGATTGGATGTACAATCATCCCAGTGAGACTGCGTGTCTTAACGTCGGTCCTGATTTGCGCGGCAGCTGCTTACGCCGACGACCGACAGATATCCTTCTCAAAAGATATCCAACCAGTCTTTCAAGCTACTTGCTGGAAGTGCCACAGCCTCGCGGTGCAGAGCTCAGGACTCGATCTCAGTTCACGCGAATCCGCTCTCAAGGGCGGGGAAGGCGGCGTGGTGCTGATACCGGGCAATGCCGCGAAGAGTCGAATTTACAGAATGGCCGCGGGCCTCGATAAACCTGCGATGCCGTTGGGCGGCAAGCTCAAGGCCGAGGATATAGAAGCCATCCGGCTCTGGATCGACCAGGGCGCAGTCTGGGACGGTGCCGTGAAGCCTCTCGTTACGGAGGCCAGTCCGATTACTGAAGCCCCGATTCCTCCCGAAGCTCGCGAACTACTGGGCCTTCCGCAAGCCTGTGCGCACGATGCCGCCGGGCGCAGGTAATCCGATCGACGCATTTGTGCACAAGGAGCTTCAGTGCGAAGGGGATCAGTCCCGCGCCTCCCGCCAGTCGCGCGCACGCTTGTGCGCCGGGCTTATCTGGACTTGATCGGTCTGCCTCCGACACCCGCCGAAGCCGCCGAGTTCCTCAACGACCGCGCGCCCGATGCCTGGGAGCGGCTGATCGACAAGCTGCTCGCTTCTCCGCACTACGGCGAGCGATGGGGACGCCACTGGCTGGACGTTGCGCGCTATGCCGATTCGAATGGCTTCGAACACGACTTCGACCGCCCCAACGCCTGGCGCTATCGCGACTACGTGATCCGCGCCTTCAATAAGGACAAGCCGTACAACAGTTCCTTCGCGAGCAGATCGCCGGCGACGAACTGGAGCACGTGACGCAGGACAGCCTGATCGCCACCGGCTTCCTGCGAAATTATGCGAAGGTCGGCTATCCGCGAAAAGGACAATCCGGAGAACCGCTACGAGTATCTGGACGACATGATCGGCACGCATGGGGCGCGGCGTGCTGGGCCTGACCGTGCAATGCGCGCGCTGCCACGATCACAAGTTCGATCCGATCCCGCAGACGGATTATTACCGCATGCAGGCGTCGCTTGTTCGGCTACGTGGAGGTGGATCATCCGCTGACGTCGCCGCAGCGAGGCCGACGCGTACGAGAAGAAAACAGCGGAAGTCGATGCGCGCGTGGGCGAACTGAAGCGCGCAGCTGCGCGAGCTGGAGCAGCCGTATCGCGATCGGCTCCTGCCGGCCAAGTATGCGAAATTTCCGCAGAACGTGCAGGACGCGATCGCCGACGCCGGAGGCGCAAGCGGACGCCGGGACAAATGCTGCTGGCCGACCAGGTGATCCGCGGCGTATCGGTTTCCTCCGAGCGAGATCGATCGCGTCATGAAGCCGGAAGACTTTGACGGAGAAGCGGCGTCTGAGCGCGGAGATCGCGCAGGTCGAGAAGGACGCGGCCCAAGCCGATTCCGGTGGCGGCGGGCATCACCGACGGCGATTACCGCTTCACGCCGGACGGTCCCGGCGACGAACCCGCGCCGGGCAAAGGAGTCAAGCGCGAAGCCATCGAAGGCAGCTTCCTCTATCGCGGACCGGGCCGCTATCAAGACGCCGCCGTCGTACTTCCTGATTCGCGGCGACTCGAACAGCAAGGGTCCGCAGATGCAGCCGGGCTTCATCAAGGTGATCACGTACGGCAATCCGCCCGTCGAGTTGCCGCCCGCTTCCGGCCACACTTCGGGACGCCGGCTGGCGCTGGCGGAATGGCTGGTGTCGCCCGACAATCCGCTGACCGCGCGCGTGATCGTGAATCGCATCTGGCATCATCACTTCGGCCGAGGGATCGTTCCACGCTGGATAATTTCGGCAAGATGGGCGAGCTGCCCAGCCATCCGGAGCTGCTCGACTGGCTGGCGGTCGAGTTCATGAACAGGGCTGGAGCATCAAGCAGATGCACCGGCTGATCATGACGTCGGACGCCTACAAGATGGCTTCGCAGTTCGACGACGCAGACGCGATGGCCAAGGATCCCGAGAACCGGTTGCTCTGGCGCTACCGCATGCAGAGGCTCGACGCGGAGATCATCCGCGATTCGATCCTGGCGGTGAGCGGCGGCTTTGAATCCGGAAGATGGGCGGGCGGCCCGTTTTCCCGATGATGCAGGCTGAAGTGCTGGCATCGATGAGCAACGGCATCTGGAAACAGCAGACGGACGACGGTCCGGAGGTGTGGCGGCGCAGCGTGTACATTTACCGCAAGCGCGGGCTGCCGCTATCCGCTGCTCGACATCTTCGACCTGCCGAATCAGAACATTTCCTGCGGCGCGCGCAACGTCTCCACCGTGCCGACCCAGGCGCTGACGCTGATGAACGACGATTTCGTGCTGACGCCAGGCGCAGATTGTTCGCGAACCGGTTGCAGGAAGCCGCGCCCGGCGATCCGTCGAAGCAGGTCGATCTGGCCTATCGACTGGCGCTCAGCCGGCCGCCGGACGCAAGCGGAGCGCAAGCTCGCGCTCGAATTCCTGGCAGACGCACAAGCTGGTCGACCTCGCGCACGTGCATGTTCAATCTGAACGAGTTTCTGTATGTGAGGTGATGCGTGAAGCGATTCCGGTCGCGACGTAAATTTCTGTTTGAAAGCTGCGGCGGCATCAGCGGGCTCGGGCTCGCGCTGCTGCTCGATCAGGACGGCCTGCTCGCGCGCAGCCTCCGGTCGATTGCGCCGCGAGATCTCGCGGCAGCGCCGCAAGCCGCATTTCGCGCCGCGCGCCAAGAGCGTGATTTCGCTGTTCATGAGCGGCGGCGTGAGCCACATGGATACGTTCGATCCCAAACCGGCGCTCGCGAAATACGCCGGCCAGCCGCTCACCGGGAAGGGCGAGATCGTGGTGCGCCAGGGCAATCCCGGCCCGCTGATGCCGAGTCCGTTCACGTTCAGGAAGTACGGCCAGAGCGGAATGGATGTCTCGGAGATCTTTCCCCAGATCGCCACGCATGTCGACGAACTCGCGCTCATGCGCTCGGTCAAAGGGCAGTCGAACGACCACGTGCAGGCCCACTACGCGCTCGCGACCGGCATGATCCGCATGGGCTTCCCGAGCGTGGGCTCCTGGGTGACTTACGGGCTGGGGTCGGAGAATCAGAATCTGCCCGGCTTTCGTGGTGATTTACGATGCGCACGGCGGTCCGTTCGGCGGTCCGGCGAACTGGAGCTCGGGCTTCATGCCGGCAGCCTATCAGGGCACGGTGTTTCGTCCGTCGGGAATGCCGATCATCGATCTCAAGCCGCCCGCCGGAGGTGACGCCGGACCAGCAGCGCGCGCGGCCTCGATCTGCTGAAGAAGCTGAACGAGATGGATGCCGAAAAGTATCCCGGAAATACGGAACTGACGGCGCGCATTGCGTCCTACGAGCTGGCCTACCGGATGCAGAGCTGCGCGCCCGAAGCGGTGGACGTCGAGCGCGGAGACGCCGGCTACGCGGAAGCTGTACGGCCTGGACGATCCGGTAACCGAGCCCTTCGGACGCCAGTGCCTGATGGCGCGCCGCCTGGTGGAGCGCGGCGTTCGTTTCGTGCAGTTGTATCACGGCGGCCTGGGCATTCAGAACGTGGACACCTGGGACGCGCACGAGCAACGTGAAGGACAACCACTCGCGGCACGCCGCCGAGGTCGACCGGCCGATTGCCGGATTGCTGACCGATCTGAAAGGCAACCGGCCTGCTCGATTCGACGCTGGTCGTCTGGCAGGGCGAATTCGGCCGCATGCCGATTTCGCAGCGCGGCGTGGGGCGCGATCACAATCCGGGCGCGATGAGCATCTGGATGGCAGGCGCGAAGATTCGCGGCGGACAGATGATCGGGTCGAGCGACGAGTTCGGCTACAAGGCGGAAGAACAGCCCATCTCCATCCACGATCTGCACGCGACGATTCTGCATCTGCTGGGCATGGATCACACCAAGCTGACGTATCGCTTCAACGGGCGGGACATGCGGTTGACCGATGTGTATGGGGATCTGATTCCGCAGATCGTCAAGGCTTAGAAGCCTGCCGCAAAGACAACGTTGCCGTCCGATCCTCTCGTCGACGGGGTTATACCCCTTGCGTTAGAGTATGAAAAGTAGTATGCTCCTTGAGGCCGGGAGACAAAATGGAAATCCCGTATCCCAACCATCATCCTGAATTGCGGAGAGCTGAGCCAATGATTAGCAGGAATCATCGAGTATGGCTATTGACAGCGATTCTGGCCGGAGCGGCCATCCAGGCATGCGCGACCAATATCGTCTCGGATCCGAGTTTTGAAAGCGGTACAGCCAACTCTTACACGGGATCAATGGGAGACGGCTGGGTTGTCACAGCCGGGACGGGTGCGATTTGTAACAACAGTGGCGCAGGTTGCGGCAGTGCCGGCGTTGCCCACTCGGGAAGTCAAATGGCCTTTCTGGATTGGAGTGACACGTTTGACACGACCGCCCAAACTCTGACTACAGTCATAGGCCAGACCTATGCGATCTCCTACTTTGTGGCCGGTTCACAAGCGAATCTCCTTGAGGTCACGTTTGGCGGTGCGACGCTCTTTGATGGAACCGCTCCAACCGGCGGCGTCAGTACCCCGAGCGATTACGTGGAGTATGACTTCGTCGCCGCGGCAACGTCGACCAGCACCGTGTTGGCCTTCTCAGGCGAGCGTACAGTTAGCGGCGAAATACTCCTCGACGACGTCAGCGTGAGCGCTGTTCCCGAGCCAACGCCATGGCTTCTCACCGCTGTGCCGCTGTTGGGACTGGGCGCGCTGCGTTTCAAACTGCGCCGCGGTTGATCCCGCGAAGGCAGCCCATTCTTCCCACGAAATGAAACCTTCCACGCCGTGACGGTGAGCCCGTAGAAGGCTCCGACAGACCGCGGGCTGCGGCGCCATTTCGGGCCTCGGGGATTCATCGAGATAAGCAGAACCGCGACCACCGGGAGCGGTCAGCGCCGGAGCTTTCACGCGCACTCCTCAGCCAGGGGATTCTTCCGCTAATTAATGACAGAGACCCGTCGGCGTGAACCGCGTGCCGGGTACGATATGATAGCGCCAGCAATGACGCGAGCGCTGCTGCTTTCATGGTTCGCCATCACCGCCATCGCGGCGGATACAAAAACCAAAGTAAAACTCCCCAACAGCCGCGCCGATCTCATTCGCGGCGAGAAGCTGTTCCAGGTCCACTGTGCGCGCTGCCACGGGCCAAAGGGGGAGGGAGCCGTGGACCAACGCTGATTCGCTTGAGGCTAGTTCACGCTCCTGACGACGCTGCGCTCATGGCGGTCATCGACGAGGGGATTCGCGGGACCGAGATGCCCGGCGCCGAGGCGATGTCGCGTCACGAGATGCTGGAGACGGCAGCCTTCGTGCGCTCGCTCGGCAAAGTTCCGCAACAACCGGTACCTGGCAACCCGTTGCGCGGCGCGGAGATTTACCGCACGAAAGGCAATTGCGGCGCGTGCCATTCGATCGCCGGCGAGGGAGGCGTCGCGGGACCCGACTTGACGCAAATTGGCGAGATACGGAGTCCAGCCTATCTACGCGAGTCTATCGTCGAACCGCAGGCCGCCGTCCCGGAGGGCTACGAGCGTCTTACGGTGGTCCCAAAGGCGGGCGCGAGCGTTACCGGTGTCCGCGTCAACGAGGACTCTTTTTCCATCCAGTTGCGCGACGATTCCGGGCGCTCGTATTCCTTCTGGAAATCAGACATCACCCGGATCGACAAGCCGCAAAGCAAGTCGCCTATGCCGTCATTTAAGAGTCAACTGTCGGATACGGAGCTTACCGACCTGGTAGCCTATCTCGCGTCTTTGAAGGAGAGGAAATGAAAGCCTTGCTCTGGTTGTCGGTGCCCGTCGTGCTGCTGGCGCAAGTCATTCTTGCGCAGATCAGTGTGCCCTACGAGCGGATTCGCGATGCGGGCAAGGAACCTGGCAATTGGCTCACCTACTCGCGCGACTACACCGGCCAGCGTTACTCACCTCTCGACCAGATCGACACCGGCAATGTGAGCAAACTGCGGATCGCCTGGATTCATCAGGTGAACGAACTGGATGCGTTCGAAGCGTCGCCCATTGTCGTCGATGGCACGTTGTTCATCAGCGCGCCGCCGAACATGGTGGAGGCGATCGACGCTGCCACGGGCCGCACCTTGTGGAGTTATCAGAAGGAAATCCCGCGCGATCTCCGCTTGTGTTGCGGCCGGGTGAATCGGGGCCTTGCGATTCTTGGCAATACCGTGTACTACGCCAGCATCGACGCGCACCTTATTGCACTCGACGCACGCGTCGGCACCGTCCGGTGGGACGTGACCATGGGCGACTACAAAACCGGATACTCCGGCACCGGTGCGCCGCTCGCGGTGAAGGATAAGATCATCACCGGAATGGCGGGCGGCGAGTTCGGCGTGCGTGGGTTCATCGACGCCTACGACGCCAAGACTGGAAAGCGGGTCTGGCGCTTCAACAATATCCCCGCAAGGGCGAGCCTGGAAACGAAACCTGGAGCGGCGAAAGCTGGAAGACCGGATCGGCTACCTCCTGGGTGACCGGCGTCTTCGATCCCGACACCAACACCGTCTATTGGGGGACTGGAAATCCGGGGCCAGACTGGAACGGCGACTCGCGTTCCGGCGACAACCTTTACTCCGACTGCCTGATCGCGCTCGATGCCGACACTGGCGTCAAGAAATGGCACTTCCAGTACACCCCGCACGACGTGAACGACTGGGACTCGACGCAGACACCGATGCTGATCGAAGGGCTAGTTCAGGGGCAGCCGCGCAAAATGGTGGTGCTGGCGAATCGCAACGGCTTTTATTACGCGCTCGATCGCACTAATGGCAAGTTCATCGCGGGCAGGGCATACGTCAAACAGACGTGGGCAAGTGGTCTCGATGAAGCGGGGCGGCCCATGCGTTTGCCCAATTCGGAGCCCTCAGTGGAGGGTAAACTGATTTGGCCGAGTCTCGCCGGAGGGTCCAATTGGTACAGCTCGGCATATGACGCCAAGACCGGCAATTACTATGTCAACGTGAAAGAGATGGCGGCCATCTATCACAAGGGTGAAGCCGATTATAAGCCGGGGGCAGCCTTTAACGGAGGCGGCCAGCACGACTACAAAGGCGAGGATCCATATGGTGCGGTCCGCGCCCTCGATCCCGCCACAGGCCAGATTCGTTGGGAATATAAGCTCCGCTTCCCGTCGCACGCAGGCCTGATGGCCACGGCCGGCGGTCTCGTGTTCGGTTCCAACGCCAGTTCTTTTTTTGCGCTCGACGCGCAGAAGGGCGATTTGCTCTGGCACTTCGAAGCAGGCGGCATTATCGACGCTAATCCCATCAGCTTCATGAGCGCCGGCAAACAGTACGTGGTCATCGCGGCGGGGCACGCCTTGCTCGTTTTCGCGTTGGAATAAAACACGCGCCATTCTGTGCCTGTGGTCGCAGTCAGTGGTGGAAGTAGTGGACGCCATCTCTACGAACTCTTAAGTAGGGTGTAGGTTCGATTCCCACTGAGCTCACCTTCTATCCGTTTAGCTCTAAGTTCAGTAATCCCGATTCCAGGTCTTAGTCCAAACTGCCCTTCTCCCTTACAAAGCCAACTGGGCATTCCGGTGAGCAACGATTCGTCGAGGGTGGCCTAAGATCACATCTTTCCCACGCGAAAACTCATCGTCCGACAAAACGCCAGACCGATACAGTTGCGCGAGGCTCTCAAGTTCGGCTGCGATGCTGCCACGCGCTCCAATGATCGGCGGAGCGGGAGTTGACAGCGGGAGAAGCAGCTGCGCTTTTGCGGCTTTGCAACGCCACAGGCTCAGCAGAAAGACCAAAGCCGCCGAGGCGCACGCCAGAAAAAGAAAAAGCAGGAGGTGGGTATAATTGGCGTGGAAACGTGTCTCCGTCCCGGCGTGGGCAATGCGCCAGCCAATCCAATTCACGGCAAACAGTCCCAGGGTGACGGAGGCCGCTATCAACGGCTCAATCGGGCGCAACCATACGAGTGCCGCAACCACGAGGGGAATTAATAAGAAGTTGCGGTGAGCGAGCGCCGGTTGGATCATTCCGGGCGACGCCAAAAACCATATACCGAGAACCGCGCAGATGGCGATCCAAGGCTGGACGGAGGCTGTGAGTCGCGGTGAATGAACACAGGCATTACTGGACTTTCCATGGTCAGTCTTGCTGATGATCGCAACCACCACCGAAGCGGCGGCGCTGATGATCGCGCCTGTTAATTCGTTGTCCATTTTTCTCTCCTCCCCACCGCGAAGTCACGGTATCGGTCTTGCGCTGATGCACTCCAGCAAACCCCGCATTCCCGATCGGTTTCCCCGGCGAATATGCTGTCGACTCTATCCGCGTAATTCAGTTGCGAGTTGGATCATTGGCCCGCCTCATATGTGCGTGAATGTCGTTAACCAAGATAGGATTGCTACTGACGTGTCGAAACTCAAGCAATTCCTGCGAGTGGCCGCGATTCTGATTCTGGCGATTGTTGCCCTCGGTGCCTACCTGGTGCGCGGAGGATTTCGCCGATTCGAGACGACGCCCTATCCGGTTCCTCCAGCCGCGTTCACAAACTGGGACGATGTGCTGGCGCATCCTCAGGAGATTTTCTTAACTACATTTCAGACCGGCGTGGTGCACATGGACGCTTGCCTGAACCTCGACCCTGCCAGTCCCAAGCAAGCGGATTGCGACCATCGGCCGCGCGATCTGGCCGTGCTGGTGCACTGGATACATCATCCAAGGTTGGGAGACTTCCTGGTCGACACGGGTTTCGACGACTCCTTCGCAAAAGATCCGCCATATGGCAACTACACGGGGGCGATGAGGTTTTTCAATTGGGTGAATGGAGTAACCAATGGGCAGGCTCCGGGGGCAGATCTGTCGGCGCAACTCGTGCGGTTGAGCGTGCGTCCAAAGATGGTGTTTTTCACGCATCTCCATCCCGATCACACCGGCGGCGTTCCCAAACTTGGGCCGGGAACCGAATTTGTTTTCGGTAAGGCCGAGGCGAGCATAAAGATTATATGTGCGACCACACGGCGTGGGGCGTTGACGTTATGAAGAGGGTCGGGTCGCCGCGGGTGAAGCTGCTGTACGACATTTATCACCTGCAAATCATGGAAGGCGATATCTGCCGCACTATTAAGGACAATATTCAGTATTTAGGCCATTTTCATACTGGAGGAAATCCGGGGCGGCATGAGATCGACGATACGCAGGAGCTGAATTACCGCTTTGTCGCGAAGACCATTGCGGATCTGGGATACACGGGTTATGTGGCGCACGAATACTCGCCGGCGCAGGGTCGCGACCCGATTCAGAGCTTAAATCAAGCTATGGAAATTTTCGACGTTTAAGGCGTTGTTGAGGGCTCTAACTGCGCATTTAAGGTCAATTAAGGCCCTTTTTCAGCAAGCCAATCTGGCCGGCGTGGTAGGCGCTGTGCTGAACCACTCCCATCAGCAGCCAGTACATGTTGAACTCCATGCCGGGGAGATTGTCCCAGAGCGTGTCGTCCTGCAATTCGCCGACCGCCGCGATGAGTGCTCCCATCGAGCTGTCGAGAATATCGAGCGCCCCTTGCCAGGCGGCATCGTCAGTGCCCGACATCGCAGGCCAATCCTGCTCGACTGGAAGGATGGCGTACTGCTGCCCATCGATGGTGTTGATGGTCACGTTGACCCACGCGGTGACGTGCTGGACGAGCTCCCAAATGCAGTGGCCATTGGGGATCGGCTTCTGCACGGCTTGGGCGGCGGTGAGGTCGTTGAGGTTCGCTACGAGCGAGGGGCCGTGCCACGGAGTGCCGTTGTAGCCGCTCTGGAGAAGGTCGACAATGCATTCGATTTCAGACATAAAGAGGTATCATAACGGAAATATGCGCGTACAAGTTCTCCTTGCTCTGGTTCTCGCAGCGGTTGCTTTACCGGCTCAGAAAACGAAAAAACCGGCTCCGCCAGCTGTGGTGGTGCAGCAGACAAACGATGAGGGCTATACGGCGGAGATCCTGAAGGACACGACGGAAAAGTTTTTCCTGACCGAGCTGGTGGATCATCTGCCTGCTTCGGCGACGGTGCCGACTCCCCAGAAAGTGCTGGGACAAATCGCGGGGGCGCCGAATCATTTGACTTACTCGAAAGATATTTACCGGTATATGAATGAGCTGGAGAAATCGTCGAGGCGCGTGAAGATTTTCTCTATCGGCAAAACGGAAGAGGGTCGCGACACGATGCTGGTCGCGGTGTCGGATGAGGCGAACATCGCGAAGCTCGACCGGTATAAAGAGATCACGGCGATGCTCGCAGATCCTCGCAAGACGGACGACAAGAAGGCTGCTGAGTTGATCGCGAATGAGGCTCTGCCGTTCTATTGGGCGTCGGGCTCGATTCATTCGCCGGAGACGGGATCGCCCGAAATGCTGATGGAGCTGGCGTACCGGCTGGCGGTCGAAGATTCGCCGCTGATCCAGAACATCCGCAAGAACATGATCGTGCTGATCACGCCGTGCAGTGAAGTGGACGGGCACGATCGCGAAGTGGATGTGTATAACTATCGCAAAGAGTTTCCGCACAAGCCTGCGCCGAACCTGGTTTATTGGGGCAAGTATGTGGCGCACGATAATAATCGCGACGGGATGTCGATGGCGCTGGCGCTTTCGCGCAACATGATGGGCGCGTTTTTGGATTGGCATCCGACGGTACTGCACGATCTGCACGAATCGGTGCCGTTTCTTTATACCTCGACGGGGATGGGGCCTTATAATGCGTGGCTCGATCCGATTGTGGTGGATGAGTGGCAGAAGATGGCGTATTTGGAGATCGAGCAGATGACCAAGCGCGGCGTACCGGGCGTTTGGACGCATGGATATTACGACGGGTGGGCGCCGAATTACATGTTCTATATCGCCAACGGTCATAACTCGATCGGGCGGTTTTACGAGACGTTTGGCGCGGGCGGCGCGGACACGGCGATTCGCAATGTGCCGGCGAATTCGACTTCGCGGACGTGGTTCAGGCCGAATCCTCCTCTGCCTCGTGTGAACTGGTCGCTGCGGAATAACGTGAATTTGCAGGAGAGCGCGATTTTGTTCGCGATGGATTATACGGCGACGAATCGTAAGGAATTTCTGGGGAATTTTTATTTGAAGAGCAAGAGGTCGCGTGAACAAGTGGTCTAACGAAGGCCCGGCGGCGTGGGTGGTGCCGAGCGACGATCCTCGTCCGGTGGGTGCGGCGAACCTGATGGATCTGCTGCAAATCCAAGGCGTCGAGATTCAGAAGACCAGCGGCGATATGGAGGTCGCGCAGAAATCGGGCAAGGTGAAGATTCCGGCGGGCAGTTACGTGGTGCGGATGGATCAGCCGTACAGCCGCATGGCGGACATGCTGCTCGACACGCAGTATTACAACGTGAACGATCCGCCTCCGTACGACGATACAGGTTGGACGCTGGGCGCGCTCCATAACGTGAAGACGATTCGCGTGACGGATGCGGCGATTCTGAAGGCTCCGATGTCGATGGTCGCGGCGCCTGCAAAGTTCGAGGGATCGGTGACGGGCGCCGGGAGCGCGGTTGCCTATTTGATCAATAACAATACCGACAACACGCTTTTCACCTTTCGATATCGCTTGAAGAATGTCAAAATGTCAGCGCTGGAAGCTCCGTACAGTGCGGGTGCGCAGAAGTTCAACGCCGGGACGTTCGTGATCAAGACGGACGGCGCGCCTTCGGATCTGCGGGCGCAACTCGATTCAGCGTCGAAGGATTTAGGGTTGAAAGTGGTCGCGGTTTCGGAGATGCCGAAGACGGCGATGCACGACATTCCGGCGCCGCGGATCGCGCTGATTCATACGTGGACGAATACGCAGAATGAGGGCTGGTATCGCATTGCGTTCGACCAGTTGCACATTCCCTACGACTACATCGCGGATCAGAAATTGAAGACGATGACGGATCTGCGGTCGAAATACGACGTGATTTTGTTTGGACCCGTCGGCGGGAACGCGCAGTCGATCGTGAATGGCCGGTCCACCGTGGGAGAGCCGATTCCGTTCAAGGCGTCGACGCATCACGCCGAATCTGGGAGGCGCTCCGGATACTACCGACGATATGCGGCCGGGGATGGGCCTCGAAGGAATTTTCGCGCTGCACAAATTCGTGGAAGAAGGCGGATTGTTCATCACGATTACCGGGAACGCTACGATTCCGATCGATTATGGATTTGTCGAGGGCGTTTCGGTGCAGGCTCCTGTCGCGCTGCGGGCGCAAGGGAGCGTTCTGAACGCGGTGTTCGCGGATAAGAACAGCCCGATTGCTTATGGATACGGCGATGGGTTGGCGGTGTACTTTAGCTCGGCTCCGATTTTGAACGTTGGCGCTGCGGGAGGGTTCGGAGGACGCGGTGGTCGCGGAGGCGGTGGCGGTCGAGGCGGTGCTGCCGATACGGGGCCGAATCGGCCGTCGGGGCGGGGGACGATGACGGAGCCAGATACTCCGCAGGGTCGTCCGCTGTTCGTGCCTCCTACTGGAGCTGCGACGGAAGGCGGCGGGCCGGATGACGATGCCAATGCTGGCGGAGGCGGTCGCGGCGGACGAGGCGGTGGGAATCCGGCGGCGGCTCCGCGCGTGATTTTACGGTTCGCGGCGGAGAGCGATCTTCTCGTTTCGGGGATGATGAGCGGAGGGAGCGAGCTGGCGGGGAAGGCGGCGGTGATCGATTGCCAAAAGGGCAAAGGGCATGTGTTGATGTTCGCGAACAATCCGATGTGGCGGAGTGAGACACATGGGAGTTATTTCCTGTTGTTTAATGCGATGCTAAATTTTCAGCATTTGGATGCGGGGAGGGCGGCTCCTAGGGGTCCGGCGGTGGGGGCGGCGCAATAAGAGCTTGAGGCATTCGGAGGGCAACATCTCTAACTTGCTGATTTCGTGAACCCCTAGCCGGGAGCGCTATCATCGGCGGATGTTCTCCAATGTTCGGGAGCGAAGTACAGCGGATTCGCACAGGGTTGGTTCGTCTATCCGCTCCTTGACAGTCGCGGTTCGGTATCCGAAGTTGTGCGGCTCCCAGTTAACGATATGCGTCGCCGCGATGGAGGACACGTTTGATTATGAGCGTCTGGACTTCCTCGATGTACCGAACGCGGTAATCTCCGATACGTAGACGGCATTCCTTCGATTTGCCCTGAAGAACTTTTGCATCGCCCGCACCGGTCTGGGCGAAGCGCCTTAACGCTTCAAAGATCCGGATCGCGGTCGGCTGATCGAGGCGGCGCACATCGGCTTGTGCCTGACTCGTGAATGCGATCCTCTTCACCCATGGACCTTGGGTTGGTCCAAGTCTTCAACGGTGAGACCGTGTTCGGAGAGCACTTCCTCAAAAGGAATTGGCTTGTTGTGCTTCAGCCACTCATCCGCCTCGGCGACCGCAGCTTTTTCTTCCTCGCTGATGTCTTCGTCTTCGATCGGCTTTTGCAGCATTGCTCGAAGCACAGGAATGGCTGTCTGAATCTGCTCGGGCGTCAATTGGTCGACCAAATCGTGGACTTCTTGTCTGTCAATCACCTGGGCCATGAGAACACCACCCCTCTGATGATAAAGTATCATCCAGCACCATGAAATATCTCTCGCGCGTCGTGTGGTCGGAAGGGATGTATCTGGGGCCTCACCATTTCCAGGCACAGTCCCGCTATTTTGAAGATTCGGCCCGCTTTACGACTTCTTCGTTATGGTTCGAGCCTTGGGGGCTGGTGGCGGCTCAACTGGATCCGGAGGCGCTTAAGAACGGCACGGTTTCGCTGGTTCATGCGCGCGGGATTTTTCCGGATGGCCTGGTTTTTCATATGCCGGAAAGCGATGCGCTGCCGGCGGCCCGGAATATTGCCGATTTGTTTCCACCAGCGCAGGATGCGGTAACCGTGATGCTGGCGGTCGCGCCGCGGAGGGCGGAGGGGATCAATACTGCCGACGAAGGCGCCCGCTACAGCGTCGAGGTACGCGTGCTGCACGATGAGACTACGGGCCGCGATGAGAAGCCGGTGCAAATAGGACGCAAGAATATTTCGCTGCGCCTGGACACCGAACCGCTGGATGATCTGGTTACGCTGCCGATTGCGCGGATAAAGAGGGATGGCTCCGGTCACTATATTTTCGATGAGGAATTCATTCCGCCGTGCGTGGAGTTTAGCGCGAGTGAGCGGGTGATGTCACTGATGGCGCGCTTGATTGAGATTCTGGAGGATAAGAGCTCGCGGTTCGCACGGTCCGGGGCAGGGAAGTCGTGGGCCGAGTTTTCGACGACCGAAATCGCCAATTTCTGGCTGCTGCATACCGTGAATTCGGCGCTGGCTCCGCTTCGTCATCATTATTTGACACGAAGAGGGCATCCCGAAGCACTGTATATAGAGATGCTGAAACTGGGCGGAGCGCTGTGCACGTTCGCGATCGAATCGCACCCGCGCAATCTGCCTCTGTACGATCATCGCAATCTGTCGAAGAGTTTCGGCGAGTTGGACGATCATATCCGTACCCATCTGGAAACGATCGTGCCGACGCAATTCATCAGCATTCCCCTGGTGAAACGTGCCGATTATTTCTATGAGGCCGAGGTGAAGGATCAACGGTGCCTGGACCGCGCGCGGTGGATTTTCGGACTGCGGAGCAAGATCAGCGAGCCGGATCTGATCGGGAGGACGCCGCAGATCGTGAAACTTTGCTCGAAGATCTTCCTGCCGCAACTGGTGAAGCGCGCGCTGCCGGGGATGGCGCTGACGCATCTGCCGGTGCCTCCGGCGGCGATTCCGGTGCGTGCGGATTACCAATATTTCAGCGTGAGCAGAAGCGGCCCCTGCTGGGATCACATCGTGCAGACGCGGCAGATCGGCCTCTATGTGCCGGGGGATTTGCCTGATCCTGAAGTGCAATTACTGGTGGTGCTGGAACAGTCATGACGCCGCAAACACAACCGACACGGCGTGTGGAGAATCTTGCGTTCGTGTTTCAGGAGCTGCTGACCGTGGGAGAGCGGCTGCGTTCGAACCGTCAGCAGGTGGCGGACGCGGCGTCGTTTCGCGCGCAGATCTGGGGCGCGGTGCGGCAGGCGGAGGAAGACGCGCGGCGCAGAGCGTATCCGACCGACGATATCGAGCTGGCGGTATTCGCGGCGGTCGCATTTTTGGATGAGTCGATTTTGAATTTGCGGCTGCCGGTGTTCGCGGACTGGCCGCGCCAGCCTTTGCAGGAAGAGCGCTACGGGCATCACGTCGCGGGCGAAATTTTTTTCCAGAATTTGACCAAACTGATGACGCGCACGGATTCGCACGAATTGGCGGACCTGCTGGAGATCTATCAGCTTGCGCTGTTGTTGGGGTTCGCGGGGCGGTACAGCATGGGCGGGCGCGGTGATTTGCGCGGAATCACAATGCAAACGGGCGATAGAATCCAGCGCATCCGGCAAACCAGCGCGTGGCTCGCGCCGGGATGGCAACTGCCGGCGGAGGCTCCAGTAAAGACCGGCGGCGATCCGTGGGTGAGCAGAATGGTGGTGATCCTGATTGCCTGCGTGGTGTTGGTCGCGGTGCTGTTCGGCGTGTTCGTAGTGCTGCTGAACCAGGGATCGAACGACATTACCAGGATGGCGGGCGCATGAGTCCGACCGTGATTGTGACCACCATCGTTTTGGGCGCAGTGGCGCTGATTATTGCTGCGATCACGATGTTCGTGCAGAAAAAGACCCAGGATGGTATCGATCGCGCGGGTTCTGGGCAAGGAGCCTCCGGTGGGGCACCAGCGGCCGCGGGAGGGGGCGGTGATGCCGATCCTCTGATTCGCGAAGCCAGCGCCCGGCTGGCGCAATCGAAGGCCGGCGCGGGGGTCGAGAATTTGCCGATGATTTTTGTGATCGGCGATAAGGGCACGGCGAAAACCAGCACGATTCTGAATTCGGGGCTCGATCCGGAATTGCTGGCAGGGCAGGTTTATCAGGACAACGCGGTGGCGCCGACGCGCGCAGCGAACATTTTTTTCGCGCGGGGCACGGTGTTGGTGGAGGCGGGCGGAGCGCTCATGGCGAATCCGCAGTCCTGGAAGGCGCTGGTGAAAAAGCTGCAACCGTCGAGGCTGAAATCGATGGGCGCGAGCGGGCAAGCGCCGCGCGGAGTGCTGCTATGCTTCGATCTCGAGACCTTCACGAGGGCGGGTGCGACGGAGGCGATCGCGAATGCGACGCGGTATCTGCAAGCCAGGCTGGGAGAAATTTCGGAAATTTTAGGAATCAGCTATCCGGTGTATATTTTGTTCACCCGGGCGGATCGGATTCCATTCTTCGCCGAATTTGTCCGCAATCTGAATCCGGAAGAGGCGGGGCAGGTGGTCGGCGCGACGGTGCCGATCCGTGCTGGAGCGGCTAGCGGAGTTTATTCGGAACAAGAAACCCAGCGGCTGACTTGGGCGTTCAATCAGCTCTTTCATTCGTTCTGCGATCATCGCTTGCTGCTGCTGCCGCGTGAAGGCGACGCCACGAAGTTGCCGCAGGCTTACGAATTTCCTCGAGAATTCCGGAAGCTGCGGAACTCGTTGGTCCAGTTTCTGGTGGATGTATGCCGGCCGAGCCAGTTGCGCGCGGGTCCGTTTTTGCGAGGATTTTATTTTTCCGGAGTGAGGCCGGTGGCGGCTGCGGAGAATCCGGAAGCGCCTCTGGTTGCGCCTACGACTCCGGCCGAACACGCCGAAGTCGGTGGGGCGACGCGCATGTTCCGGGCGGGATTTCAGGCGGAGCAAAAGGCACGGCAGGGCGTGGCTCAAGCCGGCGGCGGCGCGGGTCGAAGGGTTCCGCAGTGGCTGTTCCTAGGACACTTGTTCAACGATGTTGTACTGGCGGACGCGAATGCGCGCGCGGCCAGCGGATCGAGCACGAAGACGAGCCTGGTGAAGCGGATCATGCTCGCGTCGGTCGCGGCGATCTGCCTGATTTATGTAGGTTTGCTGACATGGTCGTACTTTGGGAACCGCGATCTGGAACAGGAATCGCTGGCAGCATCGCGTGGGATCGCGGCGAGCGAAGGGGCAGGGGGCGCGGTGCCGGGAATCGACTCGCTGCAGAAGCTGGAAACGGTCCGGCAGTCGCTCGCGAAATTGACGGGATACGAACGCAACGGCGCGCCGTTCAGCCTGCGTTGGGGACTATATAAGGGCAGCGAGATCCTGCCCGACGTTCGGAAAATTTACTACGCGAAGTTCCGGCAATTGCTGTTCGGATCAACGCAGGCGCAGATGCTCACATCGCTGCAACGTTCACCTGGGGCGCCAGGACCGAATGACGATTATAGTCCGCCGTACGACACGTTGAAATCGTATCTGTTGACGACGTCGGAGTGGAAGCGATCGTCGGACGCGGGGCTGCAAGCGTTTTTGGCGTCGAAGCTCGATGCGAAGTGGATCGGAGCCAGGGAAGGCGATATCGGCAAGGAACGGCTCGATCTGGCGAAGCGGCAATTCGATTATTACGCGTCGGATCTGCACAACGGGAATCCTTACCCGGCGATCGCGGAGGATGGCGCGGTGATGCGGGGGCGGGTGTACCTATCGCAATTCTCGGGGCTCGAACGCGTCTATCAGGGGTTGCTCAGTATGGCGGACAAGCAGTTTCCGCCGGTTAGTTTTAATCAGAAATTTCCAGGAACCGCGGCGGTGCTGACGAGCTCGGAAACGGTGCGCGGGGCATTCACGAAAGACGGCGCGAAGGCCGTGCAGGATGCGATCCACAAGCAGAATTTCGCCGGCGAGGAGTGGGTACTGGGTCCATACAAAGGACAAATGCCCGAGAAAGCGACGATGGAAAAGGGCCTGATGGATCGCTATGCGGCCGATTACATCGCGCAATGGCGCAACGTTTTGAAGAAGAGCAACGTCAACCGGTATGGCGGCCTGAAAGATGCCGCGAGCAAGCTGACTCTGCTGACTGGCAGCAGCGCGCCCCTGCTCGCTCTGTTCTGGTGGACGTCGCAGAATACTTGTGTGGACGTGCCGGGCGTGTCGGATAAATTTAAAGCGCCGCAGGGCGTGGTGCCTTGCCCGAGCGCGCAATTGTACATCGTCGATGTCAACAAGCCTTATAATTCAGGCTTGCAGGCGCTGCAACAGGCGGTGGACCGCGCGGCGGATCCGTCGGCCAATAAAGAAGACGCGTCCCGGGCCATGCGGGATAGCGGACAAAGTGCGACGCTGACGGCGCGGCAGCTCGGCGCGAATTTTCCCCCGGATTCGGAAGCGCAGATCGATCAGCGGTCGCTCGAACTGCTGCTGCAACCAATCAAATATTTGGATGGTATGGTGTCGAGCGATTTGAAAGGCTCGGGGCAAAGTTTCTGTACCGCGTTCAATCAGACGACGCTGCACAAGTTTCCGTTCGATCCGCAGGCGAAGGATGAAGTGAAGCTCGACGATCTCGGCGCCTTGCTGCAGCCCAAGACGGGCAAGCTGTGGATGTATTACGAAAACAATTTGAAGACCGTGCTCCAATGCTCCAACGGAGAATGCTCGGCATCGGGCGGGGCTTCTCTTAGTCCGGGATTTGCCGCGTTTATCGGTAACCTGATGAAGTTCTCTCGCGCGATTTATGGAGAGTCCGGAGCGGACATGAATTATCAATATTCATTGACGCCACAGAAGTCCGATCTGGTCGATGAGTTCGATGTGACAGTGAATGGCGCGGCGTCGAAATTGAAAGGCGGCTCGCAACATTCCTATACATGGCCAGGCCCCGGCGCGCGGAATTTTGAACTGGATTTGAAGATGGTGGGCGGCGGACTCCCGTTTCAGGCGAAGACCTACGACGGACCGTGGGCTGTATTCCGATTCTTTGCCGATGCGGATAAGACCACGGGGAGCGTGTTCAGTTGGAGCGTGACATCCGGCCGCGATCAGCAGCCGACAAAGATCAACGGAAAGCCTCTGACCTACGATTTCAGCGTGGGGACCACCGGACCGGCTGTGTTTAGCAAGGAGTTTTTGTCTAAACTGAAGTGTGTCGTTCCGGTGGCACGTTGATGGCGGAAAAGCCCGAAAATACGCGCGTCGGCAAATATGAGCTCGAAGAGTTCCTGGGCGGAGGCATGTCTCATGTCTATCGCGCCAAAGATAGCGTGCTGGGACGCCGCGTGGCGGTAAAGATTTTGACCGATGCGGGGGTCCAGGATAGCGAAACAAAGGCGCGTTTTTTGCAAGAGGCGCGGACCGCTTCGAACATCAGCCACGAAAACATCATCAGCGTTTTCGATTTCGGCGAAGACCAGGGCCGCCCGTTCATCGTGATGGAATTTCTCGAAGGCGAAAGCCTTCGTGATGCGATTAAGCGCGGACATCTTGGGGATTTTTCCAGCCGACTGAGAGTTGTTGTGCAGGTGGCGCGCGCCATCGATTACATTCACACCAAGAAAATCATCCATCGCGATATCAAGCCGGAGAACATCAATCTGGATTCGACGGGCAAAGTGAAGCTGATGGATTTCGGCATCGCGAAATCGGAAGGGATCGCGCTGACACGGGCCGGATTCACGCTGGGAACGCCGTATTATATGGCGCCGGAGCAGGTGCTGGGGCAGCCCGTCACCCCGCAGGTCGATGTCTACGCGTTTGGGATTCTACTATTCGAGGTGCTTACCGGCCTGAAGCCGATCACCGGCGAATCGGTGGAAAAAATCTTCAACCAGATTCTTATACCAGCCCGTTGATCTGGAGCCTTTGCGGGCGCAGAACATTCCATTCCCGATCATCTCGCTGGTTGAAAGGTGCACCGCGAAGCAGCCTGCGCAAAGACCAGCGGGCCTCGGCGTCGTGGTTGAGGAATTGGAACGGGTTCTCGATCCCTCGCGCCCAGTGTCAGGTCGCGGGAGAAGCTCGCATCACACGGCGGCGCCGTCGAGCGCGGCCACAGGGATCCGCCAACCGGGGTCGTCACAGACGCAATCGTCGCTGACTTCGACGATCACGGCGCTGTCCAAGACTCCGGATCCGCATCGCGCGGTCAACCTGGATGGTCTGCCCGGATTTGTGCGCAACCTGCCCGCGCCACTGCAATCGCAAGGTGGCTTGATGATAATGGCAGGCGTCGCGATGGTCGTGGTGATGGCGCTGGTCTACGTTGCACTGGCGCTGACCCACATCATATAACCGCAGATCCTTAGAGAATGCAGATTCCGGCAATCGTCGGCAAGTATGAGCTGCTTGAATTCTTAGGCGGAGGCATGTCGCACGTTTATCGCGCGCGCGATACCGTAATCGACCGTCCGGTCGTCGTGAAACTGCTCACCGTCGATGCCTGCCAGGACGTCGAGGCCAAGGCGCGTTTCCTCCAGGAAGCCAGGCTCGCCGGAAACATTCAGCACGAAAACATCGTCAGTGTGTTCGACTTCGGCGAGCACGATGGCCGCCCCTACATCGTGATGGAGTACCTCAAAGGTGAAGACCTGCGCGATGCCATTCGGGGCGGCCACACGGGCAGCCTGATCGATCGAATGAAGATCGCGCTTCACATCGCCGAGGCGCTCGAGTATGTAAACGGACGCGGCATCGTCCATCGCGATATCAAGCCGGAGAATGTTCATATCGATCCAAACGGGCGCGTGAAGCTGATGGACTTCGGTATCGCGAAGACGGCCGATCTATCGCTGACCAAGACCGGCATGACGATGGGGACCCCGTATTATATGGCTCCGGAGCAAGTGGCGGGGAAACCGGCAACGCCCCTGGTGGATGTCTACGCGTTCGGAATGTTGTTCTTTGAACTGCTGACCGGCGCTCGCGCTGTGAACGGCGACACCATCGAAGCGGTGCTGTACCAGATTCTGAATGTGCCACTCGATCCGGCGCCAATGGTGAATGCAGGCGTGCCGCCGCAGGCGCGCGCATTGGTGTTGCGATGTGTGGAAAAGAAGGCCGAGGAACGTCCGCAGAGTTTCCGAATTGTGGTGGAGGAGTTACGCGGTCTGATTTCAGGCGCGGCGGTCGAGAGGACACAGCCTGTGGCGGTGAAGACGATGCCTCTTCCCTTGAGTGCTCCCCCCGCCGCTTCCCCAAAGGCGGGCCGATCCATGGCGATTTGGCTCGTGCCGGCGGTATTGCTCATCATGGGCGGGGCGGGGGCAGCATGGTGGATAACGCGGAGCAAGCCTCCGATAAATCCTCCCGACTTGCGGAAGCCCGAGGTCAAGCTGACGGACGCTAAGCCACCGGCAATTCCAGGAATGACCTACATTCCCGCGGGGAGCTTTCTTTCTGGCGAGCAGAATACGCCGATCTCCCTTCCTGCTTTTTACGTCGATGAGACGGAGGTGTCGAATGCCGACTTCGCGGAGTTTTGCAATGCGACGGGATGTACACCTCCCACAGCCGCGCCCGATTTGCCCGCGGTGCGCGTGACGGTTGCGCAAGCTCGGGACTACGCGGCATGGAGAGGAAAGCGATTGCCGAGCGCTCTCGAATGGGAGCGCGCTGCGCGTGGAACCCAGGGCAACAAATATCCCTGGGGCGACGCGGATGATGTTTCGCTCGCCAACTTATCCACCAAGACTTTGAAGCCAGTGAGGTCATACGCGGCGTATCCCGAATACCAGATGGCGGGAAACGCGTGGGAGATGGTGGAGGGCAACGTGGAGCCCAACGCCGCGGCGAAGGCCGCATTCGCGAAGCTGCTGACGCCTCCTCTGACGCCCGTGGACAAATGGATTACCATGCGTGGAGGGTCGTTCAATACCAAACTAGACGCAGCAGTCGCATATCAGTTTGTCAGAATTCCGGAGCGCTATTCGTCGACCGACATCGGATTCCGTTGCGCGAAGTCAGCTCCATGAATCAGACTTGGGACGCAGGGCGTTATCAGGCTCGCCACTCGTACGTTTTTGCGCACGGCCAGAGCTTAATCGAGATGCTTGCGCCGCGCCGCGGCGAACGGATTGTCGATCTCGGCTGCGGATCGGGTCAACTGACCGCGAAAATCGCGGAGAGCGGTGCGGAGGTGATCGGACTCGACCGGTCGGAGGAAATGATCGCTGAGGCTGCGGCGCAATTTCCCGGCACTGCGATTCAACGTCGCGGATGCGGCGAATTTCATTGTGGATACTCCAGTTGACGCTGTGTTTTCGAACGCGGCGCTGCATTGGGTGAAGGACGCAGACAGCGTCGCGGAGTCGGTCGCCCAGGCGTTGCGCCCAGGCGGCCGGTTCGTCGTCGAAATGGGCGGCAAAGGTAATGTGCAAACGATCATTGACGCAGTGCGTGAGATCGCGGGTCCTGTGGAAACTCCGTGGTATTTCCCCAGCGTCGGCGAATACACGTCGCTGCTGGAGCGCCACGGTTTCGAGATTGCATTCGCCACGCTGTTCGGTCGCCCGACGCGCGTTGAGGGTGAAGACGGGCTGGAGGACTGGCTCACGATGTTCGGCGGATCGCTCATCGGCGAACATGGCGGCTCAGCATTTCGCCGCGAGGTTGCAAACCGTCTGCGACCGAAAATGTTTCGCGACGGCGTATGGACGTTGGACTATCGACGGCTTCAAGTGATCGCAAAGTGCAATCATTGAGATCAATGTCATTCTGAAAGCAATGGCAAGCATCACGATTCGCCGATTGGAAGATTCCACGAAGCAGCGCCTTCGCGTCCGCGCATCTCGAAACGGCCGCTCCATGGAAGAAGAGGCTCGCCAGATTCTGAAGGTCGCGTTGTCCGAGAAGGGTGCGCCCGGCATGAACCTCGTTGAGTCCATACGGAAGATTGTTGCCCCACTTGGCGGCATTGATTTGCCGGATGTGCCACGCGATCCGATGCGACCGCCCCCGAATTTTGAGAAATGATCGTTCTGGATACGAACGTTCTCTCAGAAGCGGTCAAACCTGACCCATCCCGCGCGGTTCTCGGGTGGCTGGCTCTCGAACAACCTTTCAGTCTTTTTACGACGGCAATCACACAGGCGGAGATGCTATCGTGGAATCGCGCGGATGCCGAAGGGCCGCACAGAACTTTTCGCAGGTCGCATTCTGCCCTTCGATAGCGATGCGGCCGTGAGCTTTGGCTCAATCGCCGCATCCCACCGGGCGATGGGCAGACCGATTTCGCAAGGGGATGCGCAAATCGCGGCGGTCGACCATTCGCGTGGCGCGGCGCTGGCGACTCGTAACGTTGGTGATTTCGAGGATTGCGGGATCAAGGTCTTGAACCCCTGGGCTTGAGTGATACCCTCGAAGTATGGGGCTTTCCCAATCCTTCTTCGCCGAGCGATTCGGCATCACCGAGCACGACCTGGAGTCATACCTGAGCGAAGCGCTCTCCGCGGGCGGCGAATATGCCGACCTTTATTTCGAATATCTGGCCACCACCTCCATCGGCATCGACGAAGGGATCGTCAAGAGCGCGACCGAGGGCGTGAGCCTCGGCGTCGGCGTGCGCGTCATTGCGGGCGAGCGCACCGGCTACGCCTACAGCGACGATCTGAGTCCCGAGAAAATTCGCAAAGCGGCGCGCGTCGCGGCGCACATCGCGAAAGGTCCGGCGACCATCGTGAAGACCGGTTTCGAGGAAGCGCGTCAGCACAATCTTTATCCGATGCTCTCCGCGCCCCATGAAACCGGGCTCTGCCGAGCGCGTCGATCTGGTGAAGCGCGCCGATCTCGCAGCGCGCGCTTACGATTCGCGCATGTTTCAGGTGCAGGCGACTTACGCCGACAGCCTGCGCAACGTGCTGGTCGCGACCAGCGAAGGACGCCTGAGTTTCGATCGCCAGCCGATGGCGCGCATGAGCGTCAGCGCGCTGGCGCGTCAGGGCGGATGGCGCTCCGCAGCACGGACATTCCGGCGGCGGCGGACGCGTCACGCTGGATTTTTTCGAGAAGGAGAAAACGCCGGAGCATTTCGCGCGAGAAGCCGCGCGGCAGGCCATCGTGCAGCTGGATGCCGTCGACGCGCCGGCGGGCGAAACGACGGTGGTGCTCGGCCCCGGATGGCCGGGAATCCTGCTGCATGAAGCGGTGGGCCACGGACTCGAAGCCGATTTCAATCGCAAAGGCGTTTCGGCATTCAGCGGCCGCATCGGCCAACAGGTGGCGAGCCCTCTGTGCACCGTGATCGACGACGGCACCATCGGCAGCCGCCGCGGATCGCTCAACGTCGACGATGAAGGCATGCCGACGCAGAAAAACGTGCTGATCGAAAATGGCGTTCTGCGCGGCTATTTGCAGGACAAGCTTTCCAGCCGCCTGACGAACAACACGTCGACCGGCAGCGGACGCCGCGAAAGCTATCAGCACATCCCCATGCCGCGCATGACCAATACCTACATGCTGGCCGGCGAGAGCGATCCCGAGGAAATCATCAGATCGGTGCAAAAGGGCCTGTATTGCGCGACGTTCGGCGGCGGGCAGGTGGATATCACCAGCGGCAATTTCGTGTTCTCGGCGACCGAAAGCTATCTGATCGAAAATGGCAAATTGACGCGGCCTGTGCGTGGCGCGTCGCTGATCGGCAACGGACCCGAGGCGTTGAAATACGTCAGCATGGTGGGCCGCGATCTGAAGCTCGACGAAGGCATCGGCGTGTGCGGCAAGGAAGGGCAGAGCGTGCCGGTGGGCGTCGGCATTCCGACCGTGAAGATCGACCGCATGACCGTGGGCGGAACGGCCGCATGAGCGATCTGGAAACGCTTGCAGCCGACGCGGTGAAGCGCGCGATCGCTGCCGGCGCGACCGACGCCGAGTGCACCATCATGGAAGGCGAGGAATTTTCCGTCGCCGTGCGCATGCGCGAAGTCGAGAGCCTGAAGGAAGCGGGCTCGCGCGGCGGCCGGGATTCGCGTGCTGGTGGGCAAGAACGGCGGGTCGTCTTACACTTCGGATCTCACGCCCGAAGGCATCGCGACGATGGTGCGCGGCGCGCTCGAGCTGGCGAAAATCACCAGCGAAGATCCGTTTGCCGGGTTGCCGGAGCGTCGGATCTCGGCACGCGCAGTGGGGATCTTGCGCTCTACGACGACGCGATCGAGGGCATGGAGACGGAGTGGAAAATCGCGCAGGCGAAGCGCGCCGAAGAAGTGGCCTTCGCGACCGATCCGCGCATTCAGAACTCCGAAGGCGCGTCCTTCGATTCCTACGTCGGCCGGCGCGTGTTCGCGAACTCGCGGGGTTTCTCGGGCAGCTACCGTACCTCGAGTTGCGGCCTTAGCGTTTCGCCCGTCGCGAAGCAGAACGGATCGATGGAGCGCGATTACTGGTACACGTCCGCGCGCGCGGCATCGAAGCTTGAAAGTCCGGAAGAGGTCGGCAGGCGTGCCGCGGAGCGCGCGGTGCGGCGATTGAATCCTCGAAAAATCCCGACGCAGAAAGCCGCGATCCTGTTCGAGCCGCGTACGGCGCGCTCGCTGCTCGGCGATATATTCGACGCCGTCAACGGCGGCGCCATCTACCGCCACGCGTCGTTCCTGGCCGGTAAGCTGGGCGAAAAAATCGCGTCGGAATCGCTGACCGTGGTCGACGATGCCACCATCCCGGGCTTGTTCGGCAGCTCGCCGTTCGACGACGAAGGCGTCATCTGCCGCCGCACCGTGGTGATCGAAAAAGGCGTGCTGAAGAGCTATCTGCTGAACTCCTACTCGGCGCGCAAACTGGGTCTGAAAACCACCGGCAACGCGTCGCGCGGCATCACCGGAAACGCCGGCGTCGGTCCGGGCAACTTTTTTATTGAGGCGGGAGAGCGCTCGCCGGAGTCAATCATTGAAAGCGATGCGCACTGGCCTCTACGTCACGGAACTGATCGGCGGCGACACCAACACGGTGACCGGCGATTATTCTTCGGGCGCGGCCGGCATGTGGATCGAAAACGGCGAATTGGCGTATCCTGTTTCGGAGATCACGATTGCGGGAAACATGAAGCAGATGCTGATGGACGTCGAAATCGGCTCGGACCTGGAATTTCGCGGCTCGATCGCGTCGCCCACTCTGCTGATTCGGGAGATGACGATCAGTGGCCAGTGAGATTTTCCCCGCACAGCGCGTGAAGAGCCAAGCCGCGGATCGGCGTGCCGGTCTATGTCGCCGGCGCGCTCGCCGTGCTTGGGCTGGGCATTTTTCTCTACATGCAGTATGTGGCCAAGCACGCTCCGGCGGACGCTCCGCTGACGCCCGAAGCGAAGGCCTACGTGCAAAATCTGCAATTGAGCGACGTCGAGATCAAGGCGAACAAGAGCTATTTGAATCAGATGGTGGTGGAGATCAACGGCAAGATCGCCAACGCCGGCGATCGCCCGCTCGATACGGTGGAAATCTACTGCGTCTTTTACGATTCCTACGGCCAGACTGGTGCTGCGCTCGCGCGTTCCGATCGTCAGCCCGCGCATGGGCGGCTTGAAACCGGGCGAAACGAAATCGTTCCGGCTGCCTTTCGATGAAATTCCGGAAAGCTGGAATCAGGCGATGCCGCAACTGGTGATCGCCGGCGTAAAATTTCTCTGATGGCGCGCGTGCTGTTGGTGGACGACGACGTGGATGCCCTGGAAATCCGGAAGCTCATATTCGAAAAGGAAGGTCATCATGTTGTCGCGGCTTCCAGTGCTGCCAGCGCGCGGGAGCAATTCCTCGCCGAGTCTCCTGATAGCGTGATTCTTGACCTTCGAGTGCCCGATCTGGAGGACGGCCTGGCCCTGATTCGCGAATTTCGCGTCGCATCGCGCGAGTTGAGGATAGTCGTGCTCGCAGGCTGGTGCGCCGATCTCGAGGGTCGCAGCGAGCGCGCGCTGGTCGATGTAATCCTATCGAAACCTGTGCGATCCGAAGTCCTGCTCCGCGCTATTCGAGTCTGATTGGATCGGGCTCCGATCCGGAACACAGACTAAAGTCTGTGCCAGTTCGAACCAAATGCCGAGAAACCATCCCTCCGGTCCCGGCTCGGTAATGGAATTACTCGTAGCGAAGGGCTATGATCGGGTTGATTTTTAGGGCTTGTCGTGCAGGGATGGCGCAGGCGGCTAAGGCTACCATGGCTAGCACTGCGAAGGTGGTTATGAATGTCGCGGGGTCGGTGGCTGTGATGCCGTACAGGAAATTCGAGAGGAGCTTCGCCATTAAGAATGCGCCGGCTGTGCCGACGAGCATTCCTCCTAGAACCAGGCCCATGCCTTGGCCGATGATAAGGCGGAGCACGTCGCTGCGCTCCGCACCCAGCGCCATTCGTACGCCGATTTCCTGGGTGCGCTGCGATACTGAGTATGCGATCACGCCGTAGAGGCCGATGGCTGCCAGGAACAGCGCAAGAGCGCCGAAGAATCCGCTGATTTGCGTCAGGATTCGGTCGCCGGCGACTCGCTCTTCTTCGCGCTCGGCGATGGTCATGATCCGCGAGACAGGCTGGTTGGGATCGACGGCTCGGACGGCTGCGCGGATGGCTTGGGCAAGCGGCGGCGCATCGGCGCGGGTGCGCACTACCAGGTGCATCATCGGCACGGGGGCTTGCTCGAAGGCCAGATAGGTCTGGTTCTCCGGGAGGCGCGGCGAGGCCGTAATACTTCACGTCCTTCACCACGCCGACGATGGTGTACCACGCCGGGTTGCGGCTGCTTAGACGCAGAGTGCTTGCCGAGAGGATTCTCGCCCGCGAAATATCGCTTCACGATGGTTTCGTTGACGACGACCGCTAGAGGGGCGTCGGGCGGAATCCTGGCGCGAAATGGCTTCGACCGGCGACAAGGGGATGCCGAGCGATTCGAGATAGTCCGGCGTGATCCAGTTTCTTCGCGTCGTGGGACCTTGGCCGGCGGGCGGCGCGGGACGGCCTTCGATGGTCAGAGGGCCGACGTTGCCTCCGTCGCTGAAAGGCGTGTACATCGCGGCGGCCGACGCGCTCGACTCCGGGGAGAGGCGCGACGCGATCAATGACGCCGTCGTAGAACTGCTGCATGCTGGCGGTGGTTTTATATTTCGGAGGAAGCTGCATTTCGGCGACCAGGACGTGCGTGCCGTCGAAGCCGATGTCGGCTCGCATCATCCGGACGAAGCTGTTGGCGAGCAGGGCGCCGCATACTACGACGACGACGGCCAGCGCCATTTCCGCGGCGACCAGAATTTTGCGGAAACGCCCGCCGCCGAGGCTCGCCCGATCCGCGCGAGGCAGCGTCCTTGAGCACGGTATTGAGGTCGACCCGCGTTCCTTCGAGGGCGGGCGCAAGGCCGAACAGGAATTCCCGTGACCAGCGAAATGCCCAGGGCGAAGAGAAGGACCTCCCAGTCCACCTCGACCTTGCCGAAATTCGGAAGATAGGGCAGACTGCGCGCGGGGATGGCGTGCAGCAGATAGGCGACTCCCCAGCGTGCGAAGAAGACTCCCCCGACCGCGCCGGCGACGAAAAGGATCAGCGTTTCGCCCAGCAGCTGGCGAATCAGACGCCATCGTCCGGCGCCGACGGCGAGACGGATGGCCATTTCTTTGCGGCGTGAAGTGGCGCGGGACATGATCAGATTGGCGACGTTGACGCAGGCCATTAAGCAGAACGAAGGAAACTGTCGCGATAGACGATTTTCACGGCGCCGTTGCCGCCTGCTGATCGATTTCGTCATGGAGAGGACGGACGAAAACACCGCGATTCGGATTGGTCGCGGCGTATTCGCGGGAGAGCGAATCCTGCAACGCGGCCATTGTTGCGACGCGCGGCGCGTATCGATGCCGGGCTTGAGACGGCCGACGACATGGAGGAAACGGTTGTCGCGCTGCGCGAGCCAGCCGGGAGTCATTTCGAGCGGCGCGAAGAGATCGGCAAGGCCCATGGGAATGTACTGAAACGTCTCCGGCATGACGCCGACGATGGTGGACGGCGGCGCCGTCAAGGGTGATCTTGCGGCCGAGAATATTGGGGTCGGACGAAAAGCGGTCGCGCCATAAAGACGTGGGCCAGAATGATGACGCCGGACTCGCCTTCACGAAATTCGCGGCCGAGCGCGGGCTTGACGCCGAGCGTGCGGAAGAAATTCGGCGGAGACGCTGTAGCCGGCGATTCGTTGCGGCTCGTCGGTGCCGGTGAGGTTGAAATTATCGCTGCTGGCGGTGGCGAGATCTTCGAAGACTCCGGATTTTTCGCGCCAGTCGTTCCAGTCGGCCGGTGCGACGGGGCCGGGCGCGCCGCTCTTTTTATCGGTTTCAAATAAAACGACCAGGCGGGCGGGGTCGGGGAAGGGAAGAGGACGAATGATCCACGCGTTGACGAAGCTGAAGATCGCAGTGTTCGCGCCGATGCCGAGGGCCAGGGTGAGAATCGCGATCAGGGCGAAGGCGGGGTTCTTGGCTAGCTGCCGAAGGGAGTAGCGCATGTTGATATTACGGCGTTCGAGGCGCGGTGGTTCCATTCGCGAGAAGATTTCGGGACTGGGCGAAAGCCGGGACAGACCGCTCTGTCCACGCGGCTTGGAGTGCGGGAGTGGTTTCGCGGGAGAGGTGGGGCCTTGGGACAGAGTGATCAGTCCCGGTTTTCGCGGGGCGTACTCGTTTTCAACGGAGGGCAGGTCGGGGACCAATCCCACTTTTTGCGAACTCTGGGGACGTTAGTTCGTATAAGGGGTATGGACTTTCGTTATGCTTTGCGGGCGCTGGGGCGCAATCCGGGTTATGCGTCGATCGTGATTCTGATTCTGGCGGCGGGGATTGGCGCGAATACCGCCATGTTCAGCATGGTCGACGGAGTGCTGCTGCGCGCTCTGCCGTTTCATGAGCCGGAGCAGCTTTATGCGATCCAGGAATCGGTGCCGAAGTTCGCTAACATTGCGCCTGATTTTCCGGTGAATGCGATGCATTTTCTGGAATGGAGAAAGCGGTGGACTTCGGCTGAACAGATTTCGCTGATCGACGCGCGCACGTTTAATCTGACCTCTGGAGGCGAGCCGGAACGGGTGAATGCGGCGCGGGTTTCCGCCAATTTGTTTCCCATGCTGGGAGTGCAGCCGCAGCTCGGACGAGGGTTCCTCGAAGCGGAAGATAAAGATGGGAGCGATAAGGTGGTCCTGCTGAGCGACAGTATCTGGCGGCGGCGGTTTCATGCCGATCCGAGGGTGCTGGGGCAGAAGGTGATTCTGAATGACAAGCCCTATGAAGTGATCGGCGTGATGCCTGCGGGATTGAAGATGCCGCGGCTGAGCCAGCTGCAATCGATGCACATAGAGGATGCGGATCCGGAGATCTGGAAGCCGCTCGCCCTTAGTAATGATGAGTTGGAGCTGATGGGCGATTTTAATTTCGGTTGCATTGTCCGGATTGAAGAGAGGCGTTTCGGCGTCGAGGGCGCTCGATGAGCTGAATGCGCTGGAAGCAGATCTCATTCGCGATCTGCCGGAGAAGATGGAACTGCGCGCGAAGATGAGTCCTTTACAGCAGCAACTGACGGGACGGTCGCGCAAAGGGCTGCTGCTGTTGCTGTCGGCGGTGGGAGCGGTACTGCTGATCGTGTGCGTGAACATCGCGAATCTGATGCTCGCGCGGGCCACGGGACGAAGGCGCGAGTTTGCGATTCGCGCGGCGATGGGAGCGAGCACAGGGCGTCTGCTGCGACAGATGCTGACGGAGAGCCTGGTGGTCGCGGCGATCGGAGGCGCATTGGGAATCGCGATCGCGTATGGGGCGCTGCATCTTATTTTGGCGAACGCTCCGGTGGATGTGGCGCGGTTGAATGAAGTGCGGATCGATGGGCGCGCGCTGGCGGTGGCGTGCGGATTGACGCTGTTGTCGGCTCTGTTGTTCGGAATGCTGCCGGCATGGAGGGCTTCGCGGATCGATCCTCAAGAAGGGATGCGAGTCGGGTGGGCGGAGTGCGACGGAATCGCGGCACAGCGGGCGGATGAGGACGGTTCTGGTCGCGCTCGAGGTTGGGTTGAGCACGGTGTGCCTGGCGGCGGCGGGGCTGCTGCTGAATAGTTTTGTGCGATTGACTCACGTGGATAAGGGGTTCGATACCGAGCACGTGATGAGTGTCGAGTTGTATCTTTACGGGACGCGTTATTCCTCGGACGAATCGCACGGAGTTTTTGCGCAAGGCTGTGGAGGCGGTTCGTCCTCTGCCGGGGATCAACGTGGTCGGGGTCGCGAACATTTTGCCGCTGGGCGGGGAGGGGAATAATAATCTGCTGTTTCTGGATGGAGTGAACCTGCCGATGTTTGAGCGTCCTCTGGTCGATATGCGCAGCGTGAACGGCGATTATTTTCGCGCCATGGGGATTCCTCTGCGCACGGGGCGAGTGTTTGAGGAGAGCGATCGGAAACATGGGGTCGCGATGGTCGGGGAGAGTACGGCGCGGAAAATCTGGCCGGGAGAGAGTCCGATGGGCAAGCGGTTTCATTTCGGGGAAGATAATGCGCCGACGCTGGAGGTGATCGGCGTGGTGGGGGATGTGCGCGGGAATGGATTGGAGAAGGCTCCGCAGCAGGTCGTGTATCTGCCTTATTGGTATCGGGGGAGGAACGCGAATTCGATGGTGATTCGGACGGCGATGGATCCGAAGGCGATTGCGGGGGCGGTGCGGGCGGAATTGCGGAAGCTGGATCCGGAATTGCCTGTGCCGCAGTTCAAGACGCTGGCGGATATCGTATCGGCAGTCGGTATCGGAGAGGAAATTTCAATTGTCGCTGGTGCTCGTGTTTGCCGGGATCGCTTTGGTGCTCGCTTGTTTAGGGATTTTCGGCGTGGTCTCCTATACGGTCGCTCAGAGGCGGGGCGAGATGGGAATTCGACTGGCGCTCGGTGCTACGTCTGTTAATTTACGAACGATGGTCGTGCGGCAAGGGCTGGCTCCGGTCGTGATTGGGCTAGCTTGCGGCATCGGGGTGGCATTGGCGCTCGGTAGGATCACGGAAGGGTTGTTGTTTGGAGTGAAGGCGTACGATCCCTGGACGCTGGTTGGCGTATCGAGCCTGTTGATCGGGGTCGCGGCGGCGGCTTGCTATATTCCGGCGATGAGGGCGTCGAGGGCCGATCCGTTGACTGCGCTGCGGTATGAATAGACCACACTTCGGGCCACACTTCGGGCCTCACTTCGGGGGCTTCACTTCGGGGACAGTCTGCTAGGGTACGAGGTTGGGCTTCAGGGCGCCTGTCTTTTTTCGAACTGAGAATTGCTGTCTATCTGATTGAAAATACGTCTTGAAAGCGGCTGAAGAGGTCCTAAAGATTCACTTCGGAACATAGCTGACTGTTTGAATGTATAAGTACGAAGAGCCACCCTGGTGTACGAAAGGCTGAACTCAGCGAAGTGCTGATTCAGAGTCAAACCCAAGGAGGCTCTTCAGAGCATATATGTACTACATCGGACTGGACGTTCACAAGAAGACCATCAGCTACTGTGTGAAGCACGGCGGCGGCGAGGTGCACCAACAGGGGGTGATCCATGCCACGCGCGACGCGCTCGACGATTGGAGCCGGCGCCTTCCGCAGCCGTGGACCGGAGCCATGGAGGCGACCATGTTCACCGGCTGGATCTACGATCACTTGCTGCCGCACGCGGCGTCGCTGAAAGTGGCGCATCCGTTGATGCTGCGCGCCATTGCCGCGGCTAAAAGGAAGAACGATCGCGTCGACGCGGCGAAGATCGCCGACCTGCTCCGTGTCAATCTTCTGCCGGAATGTTACATGGCTCCGACCGCCATTCGCGAGCGAAGACGCACCTGGCGCTATCGTCATCTGCTGGTGCGGCAAAGCGTGCAGATGAAAAACAGGATGGCCGGCTTGCTGATGGAAACCGGCGTCGCCTACAACAAACAGAAGCTCCATCAGAAGCGCTACTTCGCCGAACTGGTGCGCGAGTCCGCCGAGTTGCCACCCGCCTTGAAGCCTCTGCTGAATATTGGCCGGGAAACGGTGGATCGCGCCGCGACGACGGAAAAGGCTCTCCTGCGGGCACTGCAGCAAGACCCGTCGCTCAAGGCGCGCGTGGAACGATTAACCTCGATCCCCGGCATCGGTCCGGTGACGGCGCTGAGCTGGTCGCTGGAGATCGGCGAAGTGAGCCGGTTTCCGTCGCTCAAACACGCCGTGAGCTACTGCGGATTGTGCAGTGGAGAAAACAGCTCGGCGGGCATTCAGAAGCGATCGCCGATTTCCAAGCAGCGCAACCCGCATCTGCAAACGGTGCTGATCGAAGCGGCCAAACTGGCTCCGCGATGGAATCCCGATCTGGCGCTGCTGCACGACAAAGAGGTCGCCCGCGGCAACCGCAATCGTGCCACTCTGGCGGTGGCGCGGAAGCTGGTCGCGTACCTGCTGGCGGTGGACCGCAGGGAAAAACCATTTCAAAAAGGAGGCCGGACACAGGCGCCCGAGATGGCCGCCTGAACTTCTTTCTCATTAGAATGCGTGACACGTCGAGCGCGTCCTGCCAGGCCTCGCCACGAAAGGGACTGGGCGAGCGGAAGAAATTCCGCGAGGCTCCCTCTGACTGTTTCGAGGCTGGCAGGCAAACCCAAACTCAATCTTCGGTGAAGGCTTTCATGCCCGAGACCGCAAATGGATGTCTGGTTCTGCGCACCGCAGGAACTCCGCCGAGAGGCACAACGCGCAACGCCGATCACGCAAAATATTCAGCCAGGCGGCTCCTCAGAGCACGTCAGAAGGGCACCCCCGTCTGCCCTATTGACTTTTACTTATCATGGATGTCCCCGAAGTTAAGTTGAAGATGGGGGTTAATTGCCGTTTCTGGCGACCGGCTGCTGGGTACTGGCTACTTTGTAGACGGTTCCGAAGCCGTATTCGAATATCGGCGTTAGCTCGGGGTTGTCGTGAAGGGCGCGGCGGACTGCTCGGGTTTGCTCGGGGTCGTCCATCCAGCGGATAGTGTCGTCGGTGGTGGAATAGAAATACTCGAAGCCCCTGCTCCGACAGTAGGTTGCAACGTTGCGATACGTCGCGACGACGCTCGCATGATCCTCGGCGTACCAGGCTTTGGGATTCATGGGAACCCAGTTTCCGCGATGTCCAGTGTAAAGATACAGGATGGGATCGTCGTTCGAGAGTATCTTGGCCGAATCGGGCACGTTGTGATCGATCCAGGTGTAGGCGGCGCGCACCTCGGCCAGTTTCGCCCTCTGCTGCTGCGCGGAATTGTTCAAATAACTGAACGCCATGATGAATTGCAGGACCACCGCACCGAGCATGACAGCGGCGACGCCAGCGGCCATTCCGGCAGCGGCCACGCGCTGTCCGACATCTTTGTGATGAAATGCCAGCCTGATCATGTCGGCAAGATGCTCCAACTCGGTAATCAAACCGGCTAATAGCAGCGGAGCGAGAGGCAACACGAATCGCTCATTCGGCGGAAAGTGCCACACGATTAGCATGGCCGAGGACACGATCGCGAAGAAACAATATTGGACTCCGATGCCGCGACGGACGAGGCGCACGATTCCCAGGATCATCGCGATGCCGAGAACTTCCGTCAGAACCTTCGCCGGCGTGGATTGGATGACTTGCGGGATGGCCCATCCGCCCATGCCGTAAAGCAGGCCATCCAGATTTTTCCATAGAACAATGTGAAGATTGTCGAGACCGATGGTAAGGAACTCGTATTTGACGTAGTCGGTGTAATAGATGAGGGTGTGGTCTGCGGTCGCAAGCATGTTATGGCGGGACCACAGCATCCAGCCGAGGACAAAGGGAATCATGCCGGCGGCAAATCCAACGGCCCGGCGAAGATCGCGGCGCCACAGATACCAGGCGGGCATCGAGATTAGGAGCGCGATTCCAGCGGTTCGCGAAAGGTACGCGCAGCCTGCGGCAACCCCGGCGAGGACCGCCCATTGCAAACCGTCGCGCCTTGCCAGCAGGAATGCGCCTAGGACCCAGGCGGTGAAGAATACCTCCGTGAAGACGCCAGTTCCGAACAGGATCATGTAGGGATTCAGCGCGAGAAGGGCGACCAGGATTATAGTCCTCGCGTCGGAAAAGGCCTCCTTGCGCAGATAGACCCAGGAGAGGGCGAGGCAAACGACCAGAATAATCCAATTGAACAGGCGCGCCGTCCGTAGGTTGTCCGGGAAGTTCGGATTCAGCTTCCAGACCGAAGCGAGATATAGGGGATAAAGGATTGGGTACTTGGTTTGCGCGGGCTGCTCCGGCAGGCTCAAGATTCGGAAGCCTTGGCCGGTAGCGAGGCTCTTTGGCCGATTCGAAAATAGCCCTCCGTCGTGGAGCTTGGCGAACTCCGGCATGTCGGGATTTTTCCAGCAATACAGAGCCGAAGGGATCAGCAGGACAAGGAAGATAAGAAAACGCATCCATTTAATCCTACGGGTGTTTCGCCCGAGTACTTTATGCTCGTTCGGGTATTGATTCACGGGCGTCTTTTACCGCTCAGGTACGCTTTCGCATCCATTACGAGGCGGCTGAGGCTTTTGGCTTTCGCGGCGGCGGGTACCAGTTGGGCTAAACCAGGGTATGGCTTAAGCCGGTTGCCGGGAATCTCATATATGCGCAGCGCTCCGATTTCGGCAGCTGGGGGATCGTCGAAGTACCGGATGGCAGGGGAGGCGATAGGCGCAACGACCCAATGTACTCCATATCCTTGCATGAGTTCCCGCGCGATCTCCGGCGATTCACCCTGGTAGAATGCGCTCGCCTCCTGGAATTGATGATCGTAGTTGAAGCTGTGTTGAACGTGACTGGCAAATGCGTGCATGGGGACAAGAGTCAGCCAGGGAGCCAAGTCCGGTGGCGCAAGAACCAGATCCTCGCGGGAAACTTTGCCGCGTAACCATTCCGCGACTTCCCGCTCGTCCGTAGTGGTGACAGCGCTCAGCAGCAGGGACGGTTGACTGGATCTTCCATCTTTCCACAGTTGTACGTGCAGCAGCGCCATGGCGATCAAGGATAAAGCAACAACCGAGGAACTGAGCGCGAGTACCAGTTTGCGTCTGTTCCGATAGAGGTTAATTGTTTGACGATGCTCGAACAAGAGGCGAATCAGGAGCATCGCGGTGACGTATGCAAACCCGTTGAGCAGATGCGGGGGATAGGGGCAATAGGGAAGGCACACGATCACGGCAGTCGAGACGAACCAGATCAGCAGCACTTCATCGGAGGGCGAAGCGGGGCGGTAGCGCAGAAGCAAACAATACACCACGAAAATGCATGGCAACCCATAGATAGCAAGCAGCCAAGTGGGGTACATTCGCTCGGTAAAGACCGTCGACAGATCGGAGATCCAGGAATAACGAAACGCGAGAAGTAGAGAGGGAAGCAGACCGATGACGGCCGCCCCCGCGTTCCAGGCGCAGTCTAAGATAGCCTCTTGCCACTTCCCGGAGTGTCTCGCGCCCCAAAGAAGTGCCAGTGTGCTGGCGGGAACCATGACGAAGACCTCGAAGGGATGGAGCAGCGCCGAGATGAACATCGTGACCGCCGACAGGTAACGATAGCGTAATCTGCCGGTTACGACTCTTTTCGCGGTGAAGGTCAGTGCCAGCAGGATGGCAATGGTGCCGCACGCAATTGTGAAACTATTAGACAAGCCGCTCCTAAACAGACCATCCGCTGAGTTATAGGCGAACTCTACCATCCCCAATCCATAAAGTTCGATTGGGAATGGCAGCAGCGGTTTGAGCACGATTGCGAGCAGGGTTAAGGGCACTGCACTCACGATTGCCGCAAATGCCCACCATCGCTGCCTGGCGGTGGGCAGGAAGAAATTCATCGCATACAAGAGCGCCCAGGCGCCCAGGATTGACGATAGAAAGAAGGTGGCTTGAAATGTAAGGGCGGTGCTCAGGCCGAGCGAATGCCCGATCCGACCCGGCACTAGCATTAATGGATCGAAGAAGCCGCCCGGAAGGGTCCATGGCGCATCCAGATTGGGTGTCAACCAGGTTGGATCGCTGGCCACGGTCATATAGGTTGTATATTCGGCCATGTCATGGCTGCGGACGAGAAACAAAGGCTCATATCCTCTCGGAGGATGCAGCATCCCACTCCAGACGGCTGTGTTGCTCAACGCGAACAAGAAGCTGCCGAGCAGCAAAGCGATCCAAATCTGGGCGCGTATCGTCATGATTTCCGCATATATGGCTATCGGCGGCCTTTGGCAATGGATTTAGTCCGAGGTTACGGGCCGGGCCGGGCGGGCCAGTTCCTTTGCTATCAGGCGGGGGACGAAGGTCTGGGGTTCTACACAATCATTGAGCGGTATTCATAGATTTCTAAACTTAAGAAAACACAGCTTTTGGTAGGATCTTTACTATTCCGTTGTGGCGGAGATAGTACTACTAAGGTAAGCTCATTGGGACGAAATTCCCCAGCCTTAGACGTTTTCCGCCGCTCATTAGGTCGTATCCCTGATTCTAACAGCAGACCACCGATGATAACTTTTATACAGCGGCGGGGAACCTGTCGCGGCCCCTTAAGGGAGAGGAGACAAAGGAAACATGAAAAATCTTATTTTGAAGTTGCAGGTTTGGAAAGATAAACGCGGTCAGGATCTCATTGAGTATGCACTGATGGCGGGTTTCGTGGCTGTCGCGGCTGGCGCGATTATGCCGGGTGTGGCGAGCAGCATCAGCGTAATCTTCTCGAAGATTTCGTCGGTGATGACCGGCGCCGCTTCGCAGGGTAGCTAACCATTTTGCCGGATGGGGAGAGAGTTACCGCTCTCTCTTCATCCGCGTAGTTTTTTGTCCTAGCTAGTATTTCCCCCTCGTTCGTACCCCTCTTTTCGTCAAAACCCCAGCATTCATAACACCATCGCAGCGCACGGAGTAAATGAGATAGCTTAGAGATTGCTCATCCGGGCCCTGGGTCGGCGAATGAACCTTCAACTGCGCCAAGCTATTCCTGCTGATGTTCCCGAACTGACGTCGCTGATTGCCGCGTCCGTGCGAGTTTTGCAGGCTGAGGACTATACAGCGTCGCAAAGGGAGAGCGCGCTCGTGTCGGTTTTCGGAGTCGATACCCAGTTGATCGCCGACGGGACGTATTTTGCGGCAGAGGTGGATGGGACGATCGTCGCGTGCGGGGGATGGAGCAAGCGGAAAACGCTGTTTGGCGCGGATCATTGCGCCGGCAGAGAGGATTCGCTGCTGGATCCGGGGCGAGATGCGGCGAAGATCCGGGCATTTTTCGTGCATCCAGATTGGGCTCGGCGAGGAATCGGGACTCGGATGTTGGAAGCGTGCGAATCTGCTGCCGCGGCGGCGGGGTTCAAAAAGTTCGAGATGGGTGCGACGCTGACGGGTGTGGCGTTGTATAAAGGTCGAGGGTATCGGGAGGTGGAACGGATCGGGGTGCCCCTCGAGAATGGGGAGTTCTTGCCGATTGTGAGGATGGAGAAGCGTATCTCAAATGAGATACAATGAATCATGCCCGCCAAAACCGAAATGATTCACGCGCGTGTCGATCCGAAGCTCAAGAAGTTGACCGAAGAGATCTTTTCGAAAATCGGGCTAACCACTACCGAGGCGATTCGGCTATTCCTCACACAGGTGAGGCTGCATCGCGGGCTGCCGTTTCCTGTCTCGGCCCCGAATAAAGAAACGATTAAGGCGATGAGAGAAGTTAACGACGGTAAGGGACTAAAGGAGTATCGCTCGTTTCGCGAGTTGCGCGACCGCTTGTGACCATCCGTCGGCGTTTTACCGCAAAAAGTTTCGAACGCGATCTGCGACGAATGAAGAAGCAGGGAAGGATATAGACAAGATCGAGGCAATCGTCGATCTGCTCCGAGCGGATGTGCGTCTTCCGACGCAGTGCCGAGTCCATCCTCTCCGAGGGGAGTGGATCGGGCATTGGGACTGTCACATTGAATCCGACTGGCTGCTGTTGTATAAGCTACCTCCTGGAATGCTTATCCTGGTTCGCACAGGCAGTCATTTCGGAGTTGTTCTAATGCCCGACCATCGCGGCTTCCATCAAATTATGCAGATTTCCGGACTCGTCGAAATCCAGAGGCTCGGGGTTGCCTTCGACCTCCAGCATCGGATTCGCGGCGATCTCGCTGCGGAGATTTTCGCTTAATCGCAAATTTGCCAGCTCCATCGAGTTGGCGATCCACGCGATCGTCACGTCCTCCTGATTGAACTTGCCAACCGTCGGCCAGAATTTTTCGAGGCACATTTTGTCGGTCGGGAAGTGCGCGGGCGTGCGGATGGCGGCGGGGGTGGAGGCGGTGAGCGAGTTGATTTGCGTCGGGGTCCAGTCGATCACTTTGAGCAGGCGATCGTTGATCACGTCCGCCATTCCGAGGCCGACTCCATTGCCATAGCTCTTGTCGCTTAAGCCGCGCAGAAAAATCCGGTGGATGCGCGGCGCCGTGTCCCAGGGATTGTATTCGCCATTCACGCTGCGGTTGACGACCTTGGTATCCATGCCAGCGCCGGAGTACGTTTTTCCGATCTCGTCGATGATCAGAATGTCGACTTCCTTCACCGGAATGCGGCCCATCCATGTTTTGACGAGCGCGAGCAACTCCTCTTCCTTCTGTTCCATCTGATTCGACAGGGACAGCGGTGAGCTGCGCGGTATTGTGATTGGCGTCTTCCAAAATCGCCATGCCGCCGAGAATTTTTCCGCTTTTTAAAACCTGGCGGCCGACGCTGCGAATCACGTGCTCCAGACCGAGGTGGTAGGCGAACGTATGATAGCGCTGCGCGCCCGCGAATTTGCCGAGGCCGATGGCCATCATCTTAAACAGGCCGCTCTCGATCTTGCCCGCGAAATCGGTGTGCCATTTCACGCGGCCGATCAGGAAAACGCCGTCGGAGTTGAACGCGTTCTTGTCCATGAACGCTTCGATTCCATCGGGCGTCGAGCCGAGCGGCACCACTTCAAGCGAACTGATCACGGGGCATCCCATGGCCGATTCGACGATGCCGTAATGCGCGAGCACGTCGGCCTGTCCCTCGGCGGTCGCGGCGCCGTGGCTGCCCATGGCGGGAAATAAGAAGGGCGAGAAGCCGCGCGACTTCCAGTAATCGACCACCGCGCGTACGATGGCCGCGACATTGGCGATGCCTCGGCTGCCGACGCCGATCGCGATGCGCGCGCCCGGCTTGAGATTCTCGCCAAAGCGGGCGGACGGCGAGTTCCTTTTGCACGGTGGAGGAAATATCGGCGACGCGGCGATCGGGGAATTTCTGGTGGATGTTGAGGAGGCGCGAAAAACTCATAAACCTAGAATACGGCGAAGTGCGAGGTATTTGGGAAAGACCAGGGACTGAAGAACCGGCTCACCCGCATTGTCCGGCAGAGGCCATCGCGCGGCCAGCTTTTTGGCTTCGTCTTTTTGGCCGTTGGTAAGCAAGAGCCTCGGCGTAGAGTGTGCGAATATAGGCCATCGGCGGAAGGCTCGAAGGATTCGTAGGCATGCTTCAGTTCGTCGACGCTGGAAGGCAGCTTCATATCGCCGCGCCACACGCGAATCTGCACGGCGGCTTGCGGGAATCCGGCGATTTTTGAAGGCGCGCGATGGCCTGGTCCTTGCGTCCGGTCGAGTATTCCCAAAGCGCGTGCTGCCACTCGATCGTCGGGTCCTTCAACTTTGCGCGAAAATCCAGATAGCGCGCGAAGAGTTTGTCAGCACCCTGCGAGATCGCCCGCGAGCCAGTGCGCATAGGCCGCTTTTCGAAGATCGCCGCCGGCCAGCAGTGCGGCATTCAATTCATGGGCACGGAGAAATGCTCTTTCCGCCTCCGCGAATTTTCCGTTCATGAAATACACTTCGCCGAGCGAGTCCTGCGAATTCGGCTCCTGGCCGGGGAGGTTTCCGTACTCCGCGAAGGCAGCTTCCGCCTCCGCGATTTTGCCCTCGATAGCCGTAGGCGTAGCCGAGTTTGTTCAGCGCGTCGGCATTTTCCGGCGAGACGGCGAGAATCTTTTTGTAGTCTCCCTCGGCCAGCGCAAAATCGCGATCGCCTGATTTCGAGTTCGCCCAGATTGGCGAGAAGCAGCGGATCGGCGACGCGGGCCGTCAGTTTGCGGAGCGCTTCATGTTCGGCTGGCGAATCCTTCGCAAATGTGGCGCGCGCAAGTTCGATGCGCAGGGCGTCGACTTCGGATTTGACGGGATTCTCCAGGGCTCGGCTCGCGATATCGATGGCGCCCGGGATGTCACCCTTTCGAGCGAGCGTTTCAATCCAGGCCAGCCACGCTTGACCAAAGCCCGGATCGAGCGCGACAGCTTTCTCAAAATCGCCGCGTCCCCAAGCCGCGATGGCATCTTCATTAGAGGTTGAAAATGGCTCGGACTTTGGTTCGAGGCGCTTGGCCAGCGCATTCACGATCGGCGAGCACGGGGCCGTCGATCTGCTCGGTCGAGATCATTTTGTGGCTGGTCGAATCCTCCACTTCGACGGTCAGGCGGAGCGCGTTGGCTGTTTTCGTGAAGTATCCGTGAACGAAGCGATTGGCATTTTCCAGATACGCATCGTCGATGGATGCGGCGGCGCGGGCGGTGCCCGAAATTTCAGCCGCGGCGATTCTGGGCGCGGTGCGGGCGATCCAATCGAGCGACGCGTCGCCGGTTAGATTATCGAAAGGGAGAAGGGCGTAGCGCGAAGGGGATTGGGGCGCGTGGGTGCAGGCGGAGGTCAGGAGCGCGAGCAAAAGAATCGCTCGCCGTGGTCGCGGCTCGGTACAGCGAAGCTTGGACATTAGTTACCTGAAACACAGACTAAAGTCTGTGCCACCTCAGATCACATAGTGGCACAGGCTTTAGCTGTGAAGTTTTTCAGCGCACGTGTCTCAGAGGACTTTGTGCTCCGCGGCGAGAATCAGCTTGAATTCCGGGATTGTCGCGGACGACTGCGAACTCCGGGTCCTTATTGAATTTGTCCGGCTCCTTGAATCCCTCTTCGAGCGCCTTGCGCACATAGATGAGCGTGTGTTCGACATCGCCGGCCTTGGCGTAGGTCCGCGCGAGGTAGTAATGAAACTTGGCACGCTCGTCGACGGTGCGCTCCTGCAGCAGGATTCCCATGGTGCTGCGATGCTCGAATACGTCCGGGTCCAGCTTGAGCGCCTGCTGATAGGTGGTAAACGCCAGGTCGTAGTTCTTGCGCGCGAAATACGACGTACCCAGGTTGCTGAGGATCGAGGCGGAATCGGGCGTGAGCCGCAGCGCCTTCTTATATTGCGTGATGGACCGCCGGTAGGATTTCCTGGCGTAATAAACCGTGCCCAGATTATTGATCGCCTCGGCGTAGTCGGGGCGCAGTTTGATGGCGCGCTCATAATACTTGCGGGCGTTCTCCAGATCGAGCATCTGGTGATAGGCGATGCCGGTTTTGTTGGCGAGAATCGCGGAATCGTCCGGGCCGGATTTGTACGTCTCCAGCGCCTCGCGATACATCTTGCGCGCCATGAAAATATCGCCGCGCATGTTCAGCGGTGATATTCTTTGACGGCTTCCGGCGGGACTCGCGGCGGACTGTCTCACGTCGGCCGGGGAACGGAACCCGGCTGTGGTGGAACTCCCCTGCGTCTGAAAAATCAGTCGTTACGAAGACAAGACTGGAAACCATGACTGGCCTCCTTTTTTAAAACCTTGCTAATACTTTACCACTCTAAAAGCAAGTGGCGTAACGATATAGATCGGCACTTATTTGAAAATTCCTTTAAGACGGCCCAGGAAGCCCTTTCCCCTTTTTCGACGGGTCGTCGGATTTCTTATCCGAATTCCAATCGGTGATCTGCGTGCCCCCGCCGTGCAGAGCGCAGGTTTCGATGGGCTGCGTGCCGGCGATGAAAACTTCGCTCCGGGTCTTCGGACAATTGGCGGTCGCGAGCTGGCCGGTCTCCGCATCGATGTCGGCGGTGACGATGCCGTCGGGCGCCGAGAAATGCGTGCACGTTGCGATATTCGCGATGCTGGTGCGCGCGCTTCATGAACTCGGCCCAGATCGGCAGGGCGCTGCGCGCGCCTTCCAGCTTGAAATCGCGATTATCGTCGAAGCCCACCCACACCACGCAGATCAGTTTCGACGTGAAACCGGCGAACCAGCCGTCGCGCGAGGTGCCGGTTTTTCCGGCCGCGGGGAGGGTGAAATGGTAGCGGTAGGGAACGTCGGCGCCGGTGCCGGACCGGAGCACTTCCTCCATCATGTTTTCGACCAGGTAGGCGACGCGCGGATCGAGCGCCTGTTTGCGCTCCTGCCTTGCTCTTCGAAAATATCGCGCGCCCTGCTGATCGCGGATGGTCTTGATGAAGGTCGGCTTCACGCGGTCGCCGTTGTTGGCGAAAACCGTGTAGGCTCCCGCGATTTCGAGCGGCGTCACTTCATAGGCGCCCAGCGCGATCGAAGGCGTCGGCTTGATATCGATATTCAGGCCGACGGCCCGCGCGGTCTTCGCGACGTTGTCGTATCCGACCATCTCCGCGACTTTGACCGCCGGAATATTCAGCGAATGCGCCAGCGCATAGCGCAGCGTCACGGTGCCATTGAATTTGCCGCCGTGATTATTCGGCTCATAGGGCATCTGGTCTTCAAACTAGAAGGTGGTCGGTTCATCGACCACGGTCGAGGCCGGCGTCAGCGCATCCGGGCCGCCCTTGCAGCGCTTTCGTGAACGCCGCCGCATAGACGAACGGTTTGAAGCTCGATCCCGGCTGGCGCTTGGCCAGCGCGTGGTCCAGCTGGCTGACTCCGTAGTTGCGCCCGCCGACCAGCGCCTTCACTTCGCCCGTTTCCGCATCCAGACAGATCAGCGCCACCTGCGCCAGCGGATTTTCCTCGTCGGTGCCGTATTTCTTATTGCGGCGCTTCCACTGATCGTCGGTTTCCTTGATCCCTTCCTTAACCGCCGCCACCGCGTCGCGCTGCAGATTCATGTCGAGCGTGGTGTACACGCGATAGGAATTGGTCTGGAAGTCGCGATCCTGAAAACGGTCTTGCAGGGTCTCGTTCACCAGGTCGACGAAAAACGGCGCATCGGTCGATTCCGCGGCTTCGCGCGTGACCTCTAAGGGAGCCGCCGCGGCGTCTCTCTAAATCCCTTTGCGAGATCTACCCGTTCTCGCGCATCAGCTTCAGGACCACGTTGCGGCGCTTTTTCGCTTCGTCCGGATAATAAAAAGGATTGCGGCGGCGAGGCGAGTTGATCAGCCCGGCGAGCGTCGCGGCTTCCGGCAGGCGTGATCTGCTTCAGATCCTTGCCGAAATAAGCCTGCGAGCCTTCGCCGAATCCATGGATGCTGAAGCTGCCCACGTTGCCCAGGTAGATCGAGTTCGCGTAATACTCGAAGATCTGCTGCTTGGTCAGCTTGTGTTCCAGATGCAGCGTAATCAACGTCTCCGGAATCTTGCGGCGCCAACTGCGCTCCGGCCCGAGCCACAGAGTTCTCGCCAACTGCTGCGTGATGGTCGATGCGCCCTGTCCGCTGCGCCTCTGCTTGACGTCGACATAGGCCGCGCGCACGATGCCGACCGGATCGAATCCCCGATGCTGAAAGAAATGTTTATCCTCGGCCGAGAGCAGCGCGTTCACCATCACCTTCGGGATCTCGTCGTACTTGACCACGCGCCGCTTCTCGCGGTTGCGATCGAACAGGTTGGTCATCAACTCCGGCTCCAGCATGAACCGGGTGCGCTCGGTATGATCGCGCAGAGAAATGATCTGCGTGACCTTGCCTTTGTCGACCTTGATCGTCGCGCCTTCCGAATCGTAAGGCGTCCGGGCCGGGATTGATTTCGATCGCGTCCGGCCGCAAGTGATACCAGCCTGCGCGGCTGGTGTTCGATTCGGTATAGCCGCAGCGGCGCAGATAGGCCGCGATTTCATCGAGGTGCCCGTCGTCGCCGACCATCACCGGTCGCGGCGCGGCGTAGAGCAGGGAAGTGCTGGCGAAAGGTCCGGCGGCGAGCTTGTCCTCGATCATCCGCCCGTACTTCACATAGTAATAACTGAACACGCCGACACCCGTGGCCAATGCCAAAATGCAAGCGATGACAAATACTTTCCCCCAGCGGCTCAGGAGAAATCGGGCGAACAGGGTTTTCTTTATGTGTAGCTTAACGGCCACGTCGCGTGTCTTCTGTCGAAAACAGTTCTTTCCACATGTCTTCGTGCGGCTCCCAGTCCGGCTGCTGACGCCCGGTGATTTGAAGCTCGGCTACCTTTAGGGTACCGTGTCCGTAGGTGCAAATGTATTCGGTACGCGGCGCGCCCAGCAGAACATGGGTCCAGGATCCGGTCTGAATCGGCATGCGCAGGCGGCGCAGGCAGGTCCGGCAGCGGTAGCGCTGGTCCCAGACGATCAGCCAGATCAGCCCGATCGCAAACAGCGCCTGGAACATCAGTGGCAATGGCGTAAATCAGCGTCGTGCGAGGCAGGGAACGGTCCGCCCTCGATAAATGCCCTGGGGGCCGGAAGCAGGCGGTTGATGAGCCAACCGAATCCCAAGACAATGCCGGCCGCGACAACCAGCTTGGCGATCAGGTAAGCCCAATACTTCATAGTCTGTTGGACACCCGCCAAAGGCTTAAGTTCCGAAACCTCTCCTTAGTGTTGCATATTGGTCCATCCAAGCGAACCTGCACCACTGGCGTGGCGTTGTGGCGCAGGCGATTCCGACTGCGTTCTAATCATTTCGCCGCACGCCCGCGATCACGATTCCCGCAGCCAGCAGACTCAGCGCCGCCCCCAAATAAACACTCAACGGCCGATACCGCATTTCAATCGTATGATTCCCCGGGCTCAACCAGCACGCCGCGCACCAAGCCGTACGCGCGCTCGATCTTCGCCGATTTTCCGTCCACGGTGGCGCGCCAGCCCGGGAACCACGTGTCGGTCAGGATCACCATGCCGCGGCACTCCATCTGCGCCTCAATGCGCACATAATTCGGCTCATGGCGCGGCATCCACACCTCATCTTCTTTGCAGGACGCGAGCCGCGGAGGAACCTCGCCCACCAGGAACACTTCGTTGCGCGCATTGAAGCCTGCGTCGCCCAGCAGATCGTGCGCCTGCTTCTGCCCGATCACCTTGCGCGATTGGTGTACCGACCAAACCCGCGGGAACGCGTTCGGATTCTCGTACACATTGACGCCCGCCTGGCCGCTAAACACTTCGCTCTGATCCGGACGCGCCGGCGTTTTCCCTAGGTAATACCGGATCCCCAGAATATCCTGCACCCGCTCCGAAAAGATGTCATGCGCCCACAGGTTCGCCGGAACACTGGCCGCATAGGCGTTAAACGCCTCGATTCCATACCAGTCGCCGATGTTATAAGGAATCTCTTTCTCGTCGTAGGTAAAGCGCGCGAACTCACCTTGCGCCTTTAGATATAGCGCGCGATATCGAAATGCGCGGCCATCTTCGACAGATACTGCGTGCGCGTATGATCGGCTGTCGAGGGCAGCCAGTAATCGGTGACATTGCCCTAACTCGAACAGGATCAGACCGAGCACCGCGACGCGTCCCCGCCCGCGCCGAAATTCCTCCCGATCGCAGCCCCGCCATCAATCCGGCCAGCAGCAGCGCAACGAACGCGGTGATCACCATGCGATTGTCGGAAATCGCGAGCGTGACCCGTGCGGCGTAGAAAAACAGGCTGGCGAAAATCAGCACCGCGGCGAATCCCGAAAGAATCCAGCCCGCGCGCCGCGTTACGGACGCGCCTTCCGGAAGCGCCAGCCAATCGACTCCAAAAGCCGCCAGAGGCGCGAGCCCCAGCATGAAAACGATCGACCACGCCGCCGGTACCCGAGCCTTATCGACCAGCGGCAGGATCGCATAAATCATCCCGTGAAACACGCTGTTCGGCACCCAGGGCAAACAGGATCCCTCCCAGCGCCATCGCCCCCAGCCATCGCACCCGCCGGTCCTTCCAGCCAAGCATCAATCCCAATCAATCCGAGCGTCAAGGCAGCTCCGCCGACAAAGGAACTGTAAGCCCCAGGCTCGATCCCCGGAATGACGCAGCCCGATCAGACGAAATCGGCTTTAAGGAATGCTCTTTATGTAATTCATAAGGAAACGGTTTCTCCTAACCCCTCCGGCTCCTCCAGCTCCCACCCATCGCACCGCCTGCCGACCATACTCCGCCATCGGCAAAGTCTGAAACGCGCTAGTCATTCCGGTAATTACAAATGCCGCGACGGCGAACCGAACCATTCTGGCTACTGGCTCCTGGCTACTGACTACTAATGCGATCCACAGCATCGCCGCCGCAATACTAACAAACAAAGGCAGTTGATGATGTCCGACTAGCCACGTGACCCCGAGAAAGAAGCCCGAGAGCAGGGAACTGGCCAGCACCCTTTTTCCCCTCGCGACGCGGAATATATAAAGGAAGACCAGCGGCGCCCAAACGGCTCCATTCAGCATCTGCGGCCAGTCCGTATAGGCGACGTAGCCCGCCAGCGAGAAAATGCTTCCCGCAACAATCGATGCTCCCCGCGATCGTCCCAATTCCCGCGCCAATGCATAGCAGGTCAGTGCAGCCAAGAAATGGATCAGCACGTAATACCAATGCAAAACGTCCTGCCGCAGCCAGCCGTGACTGTTAAGAGGCATCCAGAACATCAGCCAGTTCAGAGGATACGCCGCCCCCGGCTGCCCCTGTCCGAACAAAGGCTGACCCGTCCAACTATTCGGATCCCACATCGGAAACCGGCCCTCATGCCATTCGCTGGCCTGAAACTGCATCCAGGGCATGCACCAGGTTCGCCATATCCGGCGATTCGAGCCACGTATATTGGTTGGTCAGCACCAATTTCCAGTGAAATAGCACGCTGATAACCAGTAGAGCGGCGGGCGGACGCCAACCGTCGGAGCCATGATCGTTTCCAATCACGCTGGTGGTTTTCAGCCACTGACATAAGAGGTCATGATAGCGGGAATTGTCCCAAAATCAAAGAGTTATCGTTTGGCGGACCAAGTGCTATAAAGAGCGCCGTGAAGGCAAACGGCATGAAGAGCGCACTGTTGGCATCGGTGCTGATGGTAGGGCCATGCGTGGGGCCAGGCTCCGGCACCCGCCCCGGCCCCTGGAGCGCGACGCCTAACGAGAATGACAGCCGATACGCCGAATCGCGCCGTCGCGCGCATCAGCATCATTAACGGAGTGGTTTCCGTTCGCCGAGGAGATTCAGGCGAAGCGGTCGCCGCTGCCTTGAACGCTCCTTTGACCTCGACCGACCGCCTGCTGACCGGCGAAGGCTCCCGCGCCGAGATTCAGTTCGATGCCGCCAATATGATTCGCCTCGCGCCCTCGACCGAGGTTCGTCTGGGCGACCTTGCCTATCATCAATATCAAGTCCAGATCGCCGAATGGAACGACCCTGTTCCGGGTGATGCGCGACAACGACGCGCAGGTCGAAATCAGCACTCCAAGCATCGCCGTAAGACCTTTGAAGCGTGGCGTTTATCGCATCACAGTGAAAGCGGACGGTTCAACCGAAGTGACCGTTCGATCGGGTGAAGCCGAGATCGCGTCGCCCAAAGGAACCGAGAAGCTGGCCGCCGGAAAAACCATGGAAGCGCGCGGCTCCGCCGACAATCCCGAGTTTCAGATGACCGCGGCCATCGCGCAGGATCAATGGGACAAATGGAATCTCGACCGCGATCAGGATCTGGAAAAATCCGGCAGCGGACGCTACGTGAATCCCGACATCAACGGCACCGAGGAGCTGGACGCCAACGGCCGCTGGGTGAACGATCCTGCGTACGGCCAGGTTTGGGTGCCGACGGTCGATCCCGGCTGGGCTCCTTATCAGGTGGGCCGCTGGGTGTGGGTCGACTATTACGGCTGGACTTGGGTCAGCGGCGATCCCTGGGGCTGGGCTCCTTATCATTATGGCCGCTGGTACAACGGACGCCTACGGCTGGGCATGGTGGCCGGGCGCGATCTATGGTCCCTATTACTGGCGGCCGGCGCTGGTCGGATTCTTCGGATGGGGCGGACCTGGATTTGGCGTCGGCTTTGGATTCGGATTCGGCAATGTCGGCTGGGTTGCGCTGGCTCCGTTTGAGCGATTCAGCCCCTGGTACGGCCCCGGAATTTACGGGCGCGGCTTCGGCGCGGTGAACATCGCCCGTAATGTAAACGTGACGAACATTTATCGCAATGCGCGAGTCGCGAACGGCGTCACCAGCATGGCCTCGAACCAGTTCGGCCGCGCGGGCGTGAACGGCGCAACCAATATTCGTGCCAGTGCAAGCGATCTGGCCCGAGCCGGTGCAGTGCGCGGCGCCGTGCCGATCGCGCCTTCGCGGGAGAGCACGCATTTCTCGAACACCGTCGGCAGCGCTTCGGTGCACTCGAGCGAGAATTCGCACTTCTATTCGAGCCGTTCGTCATCGTCGGCCTACGAGCAGCTCGGCCAATCATGTATCTTTCGATCAGCAGAGGGCAATGCAATGACGCGCTCGGCCGCAGCACGTCCGGCCGCCGCATCCGCACGCGCGGCTTCTGTCGAGCAGCAATAGCAGTTGGCAGCGCGTCAATCCGTCTTCTCAGTCCTCCGGCAGCACATCGGCGGTAAGCCGCCGGCCGGCAACATCGACGGGCTCGACGGCCGCGTCAGTTGGATCAACAGCTGGATCGTCAACATCGCAATCGAGCGCCGGCGGCTGGCAGCGATTCAACGGCAACAATAGCCGGAGCATCTTCTAGCAACTCGACCGCGGGCAGCGTCGCCAGCGGAAACAGGTCGCAAGGCAGTGCGGATCAATCCGTCAGTAGTGCAGAGCCGCGGAAGTTCATCGAGCGGTTCACCCTCCGCTCATCTTCAAGCTCCAGCCGCGGCGCATCGAGTGGAGCGGCCAGCAGCGGATCCCGCAGCAGCGGCAGCTCCGCGTGGAGGCGGAGGCGGTCGCCGATAACGATTTTCTTTAAAAGTTTAGTAACAAGCTGTGTCAGTCGGGTGTATTTCTTCTTTCCTCGTGGCCCGGCGAAGTCTCATGACTTTCGCCGGGCTCTTTTTTGTCTCCCATGGTTTAGAGTAAAGATGAAATGGACCACCACAAAAAGGAACTAGCCGACAACGGCTTCACCATTCTCGAAGACTATATGGGTGAGCCACTGCTCAAAAACATGCGCGCCCGCGTCGACCAACTGTTAGCAGAAGAAGGCGCCGCCGCCGGCTCCGAGTTCAAGACCGAAGAAAATGCGCGCCGCCTGGCCAACCTGGTCGATAAGGGAGAAGTCTTCCGCGAAGCCATCGCGCGCCCCGAGATGCTGGAGCTAGTCGAAAGCGTCCTGGGCGACAACTTCAAGCTCAGCAGCCTCAACATGCGCTCCGCCAATCCGCATTCCTCCAGCGTGCAGCCCTTCCATATCGACATGGGCCTGCTGCCGGATGCCAAAGGCTACGCTGTCTGCAACTGTGTCTGGATGCTCGACGATTTCACGCTCGAAAACGGCGCGCTCCGCGTCATCCCCGGCTCGCACAACTGGGGCAAGAAGCCGCAGGACGAATTAACCGACCCCTACGCCTCTCACCCCCAGGAACTGCTGGTCACCGGACGCGCCGGCACCGTAGTCGTCATGAACGCCCACGCCTGGCACGGAGGCACCGCGAATCGAACCGGCCAGGAACGCCGCGCCCTCCATAGCTTCTTCTGCCGCCAGGACATTGCTCAGCAGCAGTATCAAAAAAAGCTGCTCCGGCCCGAGACTCAAGCGGCGCTCACCGAGCAAGCTCCGCAAGGTTCTGGCGATCGACGATCCGTTGAACGATCAGCTAAGCGCAGTCGGAAGCGGCCAGTCCGGCTTCATGAAATAGCGAAAATAGTAATAAGAAACGTGGGGATTGCACGATATGTAGATCGTGAGCAGTGCAATCACTATAGACTCGAAGCGGAGCCGAATCTGCTGGCGCCTGGTTTTGACGGTCGTCCTTATGATGCCCGCGTCGGCGCAACAGACACCCCCGGACCTGTCCGACCGCAGTCTCGAAGACCTGATGAACATCCAGGTCACTTCGGTTTCCAAGCGGGAACAGAAGATGTCCCAGGTCGCGGCGGCAATTTTCGTCATCACTCAAGAAGAAATACGGCGCTCGGGAGCCGACAACATTCCCGATCTGCTGCGCATGGTGCCGGGCATGGACGTGGGGCAAATCAATTCCAATACCTGGGCCATCTCCGCGCGCGGCTTCAATCATGAGCTCGCCGACAAACTGCTGGTGCTGATCGATGGCCGCGCCGTCTACACGCCGATGTTCGGAGGCGTGAACTGGGATACCCAGGACGTGCCCCTCGAAAACATCGAGCGCATCGAAGTGATCCGCGGTCCCGGCGGAACCATATGGGGCGCCAACGCGGTGAACGGCGTGATCGATATCATTACGAAGAAAGCGGGCGATACTCCCGGAGGCCTGCTAGCCGGGGGCGGAGGAACTCAGGAACACGGATTCGGCACCGCCGCAGTACGGCGGAGCGCTCGGCGGCAATTTCAGCTATCGCGTTTTCGTAAAGGATCAAAATCACAGCAGCACACCGCAGCTGGACGCGGGGGACAGCTCCTACGACAACTGGTATCTGCTGCATGGCGGTTTCCGAATCGACGGCCAGTTGTCCCCGGCGGACTCGTTGACCATCCAAGGCGATATTTATAACGGAAATGAAGGAGCCCAGATTGTCCACACGGTGCTCGATCCGGCGGAAAATGTGACTCTCAACCGCCGCGCGGAACTGCAAGGCGGCGACCTCCTGGGACGCTTGAGCCATACCTTCGCGGACGGATCGGATGCGACGCTGCAGATCTATTTCGACCGGCAGGCCCGGTACGGCCCCGAATCCAACGAAGTTCTCAATACTGTGGACTTCGATTTCCAGCACCACCTGGCTCACCGCGGCCGTCACGATCTGATCTGGGGCCTGGGATACCGCCGCGTGGGCGACGACACTCAGGGGACCATCGATCTGGCTTTTCTCCCAGCCGCGAAAACTCTGCAAACCGTCAATTCCTACATTCAGGACGAAATCACACTGAAGCCGAGCCGTCTCTTTCTGACCCTGGGTACCAAGCTCGAACACAACACGCTGGATAAGTTCGACGTGTCGCCGAGCGTGCGCCTCGCCTGGACCCCCAGCGTCCGTCATACCTTATGGGCCGCCGTTTCCCGCGCCGGCCGCACGCCGTCGCGAGTCGATACCGCCTCCAACATCGCCCTGGCGGCATTCCCAGCCGCGGATGGAACGACTCAGGAAGTCGTCCTGTTCGGCAACCCGCGGCAAAAGACGGAACACGTAATCGCCGACGAACTGGGCTATCGCGCCCAACCGAGCCGCGCCTTATCCGTCGATATCGCGACCTTCTTCAACACCTACGATCACCTGCGATCGAGAGAGGTTGGCGCACCGTTCTTTCAACCGGACCCCGACCCGGCAAGGATCGTGATTCCGCTCACCTGGGGCAACGGCATGTACGGCTCGACGTATGGCGCGGAGGTGTCGGCGGATTGGAAAGTTTCAGACCGCTGGACCTTGAGCCCCGGCTATGCGTTCCTCGAAATGCATATGCACACCTACGCCTGGAGCACCGATACAGATTCGGTATCGGGTACCCAAGGAGCGAGTCCCCAGCACCAGGCGCAACTCCGCTCGCACGTAGATTTAAGACGCGGCATCTTCTGGGACACGAGCCTGTACTACGTTGGAACGCTGCCAGCCCAGCAGATCCCATCTTATGTGCGGCTGGACACACAACTGCGCTGGCGTTTAGGGGAGCGGACAGAATTCAGTCTGGTAGGCCAAAACCTACTCCAAGACCACCACCCGGAGTCCAACGACATCTACACAATCGTAAACGCCTCGCAAGTAAAGCGCAGTGTGTACGCCCGGATGACGTGGCGCTTCTAAATAATGCTAACGGTCGGTTAAAACAGACCCACCACCCCGTTATCCGAGGTCGATCTGCGAATCTCGACCACGACGCCGATGCCGGAGAATCGTACGCCACGATGAAAACACAGGATCGGGCGAATCCAGCATTTTGGGAGCTTGATGGCATTTGTGAAAAAAGTAAAATAAACAGTAGAACACCCTCATTTTAGGTGTATAGTTTTGAACACTACATATCCTAAAAAAGATGAAGGTCGATTGGCCTACTTGTGGAGAACGAAGGCGTCTGTCCGGCGCGGTCACTGAAGCCATTAAGGGCGTGCTGATCGCCAAGGCAGATTTAGACGCAGCCATCAAAGCCAAACTGGATCCAACGAATTTATCCGACGCACTCGCGAGGGCGCGAAAAGCCGAAAGCAAAGCCATTGACGTATTGCATCGGCATAGAAACACACACGGCTGCTGATTCCGCGGGGATCGGCGAACGAAAAACCATAGGAATTGAATCTTACTTCGTCATGGACCTTAGCGAGTGGGACTCATGCCCAGAAAGGGATCGCCTACTGAAAGACAAGCATATCGCTCTCGGCGAATATGCCGAACGAGCCTTCGCTTTGTTTCAGGACGCCAGCGGAGATCGCCATTTATATCGACAGTTATTGAATGAAGCGACAAAGGCACAGTATGCCGCCCAAAAAGCTGGAGCGACATTCGCTAAGCACATCGCGGAGCACGGGTGCTGATCGGGATAAATGTCGCAGTGGGCTGATTAATATGCATTAATATTCAAACTGCACCCACTAGCACGTTAGTTGACATAATATGTGTTATCGGAACTATGCTGCCGCCGCGCCGCACGGATAACGTCGACGCCGTTTGTGGGGCAGGTTGGCAACCTGCGGACCGATTGTTAATCGGTCCCATCCGGGCGCAGCCCGGACGCGCGTGGCTTAAGACTGCCACCCGCCACACTAAAACACCCGCCGACCACTCAAATAAGTCTCCACCACCTCAATCCCCCCATCCACAACCCGAAACTTCACCACATCCGCCCGCGACCCCGGCTGCAACCCTCGAATCCTACCCCCCACTCGACCTGCCCGAGCCGCATTCGTCGTCGCCATGGTGATCGCCTCGGCCAGCGTCAGCCCCGCGATCTTCATCAGATTCCCGACGCCCCGATCCATCCGCAAACTCGAACCCGCGAGCCGCGTTCCACCCACCATTCGCACACTCTGATCCTCGTGCAACTCCACCTCAACCTCGCCCAGCATGTACCGTCCCGGCTGGCACATCGCCGGCATCACCGCATCGGTAATCAGCACACTGCGCTCGACCCCCTTCGCCCGCAGTGCGACCTTCAGGAAAGCCTTCCCGATATGGATCCCATCGACGATCATGCTCGCATTCAGCCGGTCTTCCGCGAGCTGCTCCCAAATGTAATTCGGATGCCGCGACAGCACCGCGTGCGCGCCGTTGCCGATGTGCGTCGAAAGCGTCGCGCCCGCGCTCACTGCATCCTGAATCTGCTGCGCCGTCGCCTTGGTGTGCCCGATGCTCGCGACCACGCCATCCCGGCCGAGCGCATCTATATAATGAGGAGCCTCCGGCCACTCCGGCGACAACGTTACTAGCCGCACATTCCCCTGAGCCGCCTCCTGCCAACGTTTATACTCGTTCAGATCCGGAGGCCGCACCCAGCGCTGCGGATGCGCCCCGCGCGGACCATCTTCGGGCGAAATGTGCGGGCCTTCGACGTGAAACGCTTCCATCGCCGCGACCATCCGTCAGCCCTTCCCGCGCCGCAGCCAGATTCCGCAGCGCCCCCAGCATCTTCTCCGGATCGCCCGTGATCACCGTCGGAAAGCAACGCGTCACGCCGGTCGAGAACATCACCCGTAGCGAGCGAGCGATTTCTTCCTGCGGCGCGTCGGGCGCATTGTAATCCACGCCCGCGAATCCGTTGACCTGAATATCGATAAACCCGGCCGCGATGTATTCATCGTCGGCGATCTCATCGGAAAACGCCGGATCCAGATGCTGGATCACTTCGTCGAACTCAATCGTGATCCGATCGCCCGAAATCGCGTCCCGTCCGCTACATTTATTGGGTGTCATGATTTATGCACAGCATACCCACAATCAAGGTCCTGTAAGTCCCCGAAAGCAGGCGGGAAACAACTGAGGAAATCCACAAATTCGCGCTTCCCCCGCCGCCCGAATCCTGGTACAAACGTTCTAGATTTCTGCGCGGGATCGGGCCTGTGTGTCAGTCTCGGGGGAGGTGGCCGTGGGTCAGGTCCCTGCGCGGAGTCGCTTGTGAAACATCTGCCCTCCGATCAGATGCGCGTGGGGCGCCCCTTCCTTTCAGGAATGCTGGCGCCCTTCGCTCTACCTATCGAACCGCCACCGGAACCGCCATCGGAACAGGTGTCAGCCACTGAAGCGATCCGCGATCTTCCCTTCCACGATCCCAAAAAATTCCTTCTGAATTTTCTCGGTGATCGGGCCTCGCTTGCCCTTGCCCACCGTGATCCGGTCGACCGAACGGATCGGCGTGATCTCCACCGCGGTGCCGCGAGAAGAACATTTCATCGGCGATGTACAGCATCTCGCGCGGGATCAGCCCTTCGACAATTTCAATCCCCATCGACCGCGCGAGTGGTCACCACCGTATCGCGCGTGATGCCCGGCAGCACGCTCGCGCCCAGCGGAGGCGTCAGCATCTTGCCGTCGCGAATCACGAAAATATTTTCGCCCGATCCCTCGCTCACATAACCCGCCGAATCGAGCGCGATGCCTTCGCTATACCCGTTCGCCTCGGCTTCCATGCGGATCAACTGCGAGTTCATGTAATTCCCGCCGGCCTTCGCCAGCGCCGGCAGGGTATTGGGAGCCATGCGCGCCCAGCTCGACACGCAGACATCGACGCCGTTTTCGATCGCTTCCTCGCCCAGATACTTGCCCCATTCCCACGCGGCAATGTACGTTTCGATGGGATTGTCCTTGGTGGGCATCACGCTGATGTTTCCGTACCCGCGAATCACCAGCGGCCGCAGATAGCAGGACTCCAGCTTGTTCACGCTCACCACCTCGAGCATCGCCGCGGAAAGTTCGTCGGCGGAGTAGGGAAGTTCGACGCGGTAAATTTTCGCCGAGTCCTGCAGGCGCCGGACATGCTCTTTGAGACGGAAAATCGCCGGGCCGGATTCGGTCGCGTAACAACGAATGCCTTCGAACCACGGAGCTGCCGTAACTGGTCACATGCGACAGCACATGGATCTTCGCATCGTTCCAGGCGATCAGCCGGCCGTTATGCCAGATCTTGTCGGTGGGTTTGATCATGGAAAATTATAACGTCGGGCTATTGCCCGGCGAAATGAGCGAAAGTGATCAGGTGGCCGGCCGGATCCTTCACCGTGAATTCGGTCGACCCGTAAAACGTTTTGTGCACCGGGACCACCGTCGGCGCGCCTTTCATGGCGGCAAGCACCGCATCCAGATCGTCGACTTCGAGGAATAGAAATCCCGTACCTCGCTGATACGCGCCCATGAGCGCCGGCTCTTTCTCCAGGCTCGCATAGCTTCCGTACATCAGCTCGATGGTTCCTTTCTGAAGTGCCGCGAACGCGAGGTTTCCTCCGTCCGGCACTTCCGCCGTCTTCTCAAAATGCATCCGCTCCACCCAGAACTTCACGCACGATTCAACATCGTCGGTATAGAGGTTGGCGGTCATTCTTTTCAGTGTCATATTTTTCTCTTTTTCCTTTGCTAAAGCTAACTAGTCTGATTTAGACTAGTAGATTATGAAGAGCGTGTCAAGCGAAAATTTAACCACTCCGGACCTGGTTCTCCTCAGCCTTCTCGCCGAACGAGCCATGCACGGCTACCAAGCCAATGCGCTGCTCGAATTTCGGAAGGTTCGCGACTGGGCAGGAGTTTCGAGGCCGCAGATTTACTATTCGTTGGACAAACTCGCGCGCCTCGGCTTCATCGCGTCAGCCGAAACAGAGGAAAGCGCGGGCGGCCCGGAGCGCCGCGTTTTCGAAACTACGGTCAGCGGTCGTGCCGCGCTCGCCGACGCTTTGGAGCGCAAGGACTGGACGCAGCAAATGGAGCGCCCGCCGTTTCTCACCTGGCTCGCGCTCTCCTGGCAATCGCGCCCCGGGGTTTTCTCGAAGCAGCTCGAAGAACGTCAAAATTTCCTGGCACAGGAACTCGAGCGCAGACGCGAGGTTTTGCGCGCAGTTCGAAAAGAAGTCGGGCATCAGTTTCACGAAGCGGTCTGGATGCTCAGCCTCGGCATCGAGAACATCCGCACCGAGCTGCGCTGGCTCAAGAAGGTCCGCCGCGAATATCCCCAGCGCTCGCCAGCCCGAAAGCCGGACTACAAAGCCTGACCATTGTGATGGGAGAATTAAATCCTGACCTTCGATTCCATTCTCTTCGACTTCGACGGTGTGCTCGCCGACACCGAACCGATCCATTATCAATGCTGGCTCGAGGTGCTCGCGCCCTTCGGCCTGGAGCCGACCTGGGACTTCTATCAGCGCGAGTGTATCGGCATTTCCGACCGTTTGATGGTCGAGCGCATATCCACACCTGCCTTATTTGACCTTATCTGGCCAAAATACGCCGTCAAGCAAGCCTTATTTCGCCACAAATTGACACTAAAATCGCCTTTCCTCGCGGAAACGGCAACTATGATCTCCGATCTCTCTCCGCGCTACAAGTTGGCGGTAGTCTCCTCCAGCGGCCGAACCGAAATCGAGCCGCCCATCGTGCGCGCCGGCTTGCGCGACCATTTTCAGGCCATGGTATGCGGTAGGGAGGCCGGCAATCTGAAGCCGGCACCAGACCCATATCTCCATGCAGCAGAACTACTTGGCGCCAAAAAGCCGCTGGTAGTCGAGGACTCGGCCGCCGGAGAAGCCTCCGGCCGGGCCGCCGGCTTTGAAGTGCTGCGAGTCGCATCCGCCGAATCCGTCCCCACAGAATTGCGGCGAATCCTTAATAATTTCTGAACTCCCGGCGATAGAGTACAAATGAATTACTTATTCGCGTTTGCCGGACTGGCAATTGTACTCATGATGATCGCGTCGATGTGGAAGGTGTTTGAGAAGGCGGGACAACCGGGATGGGCCGCGCTTGTCCCCGTCTATAACATCATCATTATGCTCAAGATTACCGGGAAGCCGTCTTGGTGGCTGGCGTTGTTCTTCCTGCCGGTGGCTAATTTTGTGGTGATGATTTTGATCGTCGTCGCATTGGCGAAGAGTTTCGGCAAGAGCACTGGATTCGGACTGGGGATGTTGTTCTTCGGATTCATCTTCTACCCGATCCTTGGCTTCGGGGACGCGAGATACACAGCGCCGGTTCTAGCTGCCGCGTGAAACGACTTAGGACTGAATCGCACAAGTACTAATGTGGAGCGCGAGGTTACGCCCGGGCTCTTGCAGCAGGGAAAAAGGAGCCTGCTTTACGATGACTCCCAGCATTGCGTTACCTTCAGTTTATCGGGAAGCAGTAACATGGTTCGCGTCAGGCAAATCGACGGAGACGGTTCTGGAATATCTGGTGAAAAAAGGGCTTCCGGAGAGTTATGCGAGGAATTTAATGGCGGCTGCACTTTCTGAAAGCCGTATGATTACGAATTGACTGCGCGCGGAAACTGAGCCGCGACCGTCAAGGAGCGGATAGACGAAGAGCGTCGACTAATCCGCCTATGGTGTGCGGCTGAGCTTCTATCGTCGGCTCGACGCCGTGCTCGCGGAGAGTCGATGACGTGATGGGGCCGATGGAAGCGATTTTCATCTGGGTCAGCGCTTCCCTGCCCGCAGCCGCGATGAAATTCGTCACGGTCGACGAACTGGTGAACGTGATCCAGTGCGGTTTGCGGTCGAGGATCGTGCGGGCGCGGTCCGCCAGATCGGCGGGCGCGACGGTTTGATAAGCTTCGACGACATCCACGGTTGCTCCGCGGCGCGCGAGTTCCCGGGGGACCAGGTCGCGAGCTACCGCGGCTCTCGGCAGCAGAATTCTGCGGAATTGCAAATTTTCTTTGGCGAACGCTTCGACCAGGCTTTCGGCTACGTACTCTTTCGGCATCAGGTCGACTTTGAGATGCAGGGCTTCGACGGCAGCTTTGGTCGCGGGGCCGATCGCGCAGATGCGGGACTTCAGAGAGCGGAGATCGTGCGACGATCTGTCCAGACGTGCGACAAAATGGCGCACGCCGTTGGCGCTGGTGAAGATCAGCCAGTCGTAGGAGTCCAGGCGCGCGATCGCGTCGTCGAGCGGCTTGGGATCTGAGGCCTCGCGAATTTCGATGGCCGGGAGGAGCAGCGCTTCGGCACCCAGGGATTCTAAGGGCTCGGCGAGATCGGCTCGCTTGCAGGCGGTCGCGGGTGACGACGATGCGCTGGCCGAATAGAGGTAGGCGCTCATACCAGTTGAATTTATCGCGCAGGGCGACGACTTCTCCGATCACGATGGTGGCGGGCGGCTTCATTCCCGGCGTCGGAAAGGCGCTGCGGGAGATTTTCCAGCGTCCCGACAATGGTTTCCTGATCGGGTCGCGTGGCCCATCTGACGGCCATCGCGGGCGTTTCGGGGTTACGGCCTTTTTCGATCAACGCGCTGGCGATGGCGGGGAAATTTACCAGGCCCATGAACAGGACGATGGTTTCCGCAGCGCCGATCTTGCCCCAGTCGATGGCTTCGACGTTGTGGCCGGTCACAAACGTCACGGCCGAGCTGTGTTCGCGATGCGTGAGTGGGACGCCGGTATAGGCGGCGATTCCCAAAGGCGTGGTGACGCCGGGGACGATCTCAAAAGGCAGGCCGGCCGACGCGAGAGCTTCCATCTCTTCCCCGCCGCGGGCGAAGATGAACGGGTCGCCTCCTTTCAGACGGACCACGGTCAGGCCGCGCTGCGCGCGGTCGATCAGCATCGCCGAAATTTCTTCCTGCGTGATTTCGTGCTTGGCACGCTTTTTGCCGACGTAGATTTTTTCGGCGTGCGCGGGGGCGAGGTCGAGCAGGCGGTCGCTGGCGAGATGGTCGTAGAGGATGACGTCGGCGCGGGCGAGGATTTTCTGGCCTTTCACCGTGATGAGCGAAGGGTCGCCGGGGCCTGCGCCGATTAGGTACGTCACGTTGTTAGTGTAATGCGTCCGGCGAAATCGCTCTTAAAAACTCGTCGGGATCGCTTCCTGCGGTCGCGGCTCGGAATCGGCGATAGATTTGCATGTCCCTCCTTTACAGTCGGGGTTCGGTTTGGGCAGGCCCGCGTTCCCCAACCGAACCCCGACCGTCAGGGAGGGGACCGTATTTCAGCGGAGGGTACTCCCGCCCTTCAGCCCCCGAGTTGCTCCGCGAGTTGCCGGCCTACTGCGACGGGATCTGTGTCCGTCAGTTCGCCACGCCTCGCGTTGGAGCCGTCCGGCTCTGAGACGAAGGCGCGCAGATGAATTTCCGATTCCTTAACGGTCGCGTGCGCGCCGATCGGGACCTGGCAGCCTCCGCCGAAGACGGCGAGGAACGCTCGTTCGGCGGTGATGGCGATTCGCGATGCTCGGTGTTCGAGCGTAGCGCGCGATCTGATGCGCCTCGCCCTGAATCGTCGCGGGTTTCGATGGCAGCGCGCCTTGCCCGACGGCCGGGAATCATGACGTCGACAGGGATCAGTTCGGAGATGCGATCGGCCCATCCCAGGCGGCGCAGGCCGGCGGCGGCCAGCACGATGGTGTCGTATTGTCCTTCGTCGAGCTTGCGCAGGCGCGTGTCGACGTTGCCACGCAGAGTTTCTATCGAAAGTCCGCGATGCATCGCTTTCAGCTGCACGGAGCGCCGCAGAGAACTGGTGCCGACGCGCGCGCCATCTCTTAAAGGAGCGCCGATGCAGCGCATCGCGCGGATCTTCGCGCTCCGGGATCGCGGCGAGGATCAGGCCCGCGGGCAGCTCCGAAGGCATGTCCTTGAGGCTGTGCACGGCCAGATCGATGCGGCGGTCGAGCAGCGCTTCCTCGATTTCCTTGGTGAAAAGGCCTTTGCCGCCGACCTGCGAAAGAGGAACATCCTGGATCTTGTCGCCGGTGGTTTTGATGATTTCGATGCGCGTGTCTCCACGCTTCAACAAGACTCGCGCAATATGCTGGGCCTGCCACAGCGCGAGCTGCGAACCGCGCGAGCCGATGACGATCATTTATTCTCCAGGCGAAACAGCTTGCGAATCAGGTCCGACAAGATGCGCGCCGTCGGGGTGGGAGGCGGTGCGGCGCAGCTCGGTGATGGGGCCGTGGGCGATTTTGTTGATGATGCCGCGCGTGATGGCTTCGATGGCTTCCTCCTGCTGCGGCGTCATCGGACCCAGGCGGGCGCGCATGCGCTCGATCTCATTCGTCGCGGACGCTTTCGAGCTGTTCCTGCAGGCTGACGATGGTCGGCGCGACCTCGCGCGTTTTCAGGCGCTGCATCATGCGCTCGACTTCTTCGCGAATGATCTCTTCGGCTTCGACGGCGGTCGCATTGCGGCCTTCGATGTTCGGTTTGAACCGTTTTGTCCAGATCGTCGATGTCGTAGAGGAAGACGTTGTCGAGCTCGTTGACGTCCGGCTCGATGTTGCGCGGCACGGCGATGTCGATCAGAAACATCGGCCGGTTGCTTGCGGCGGCCGATGACGCGCGCGCATCTGTTCGCGCGTCAGGATGTAATGCGGCGCGGCGCTGGAGGCCAGCAGGATATCGACTTCCGGCAGCGCGTCGAGCAAGCGATGTCGTAATCGATCACGCGGCCCTGAAACTCTTCGGCCAGCGGCTTCGGCGCGCTCCCGCGTGCGATTGGCGATGAGGATTTCCGACACACCGGCGCGCCGCAAATGACGCAGCAGCGGATTCCGCCATCTTCCCCGCGCCCGACCACCAGCACGCGTTTTCCGTCGAGCGATCCGAAAATCTCGCGCGCCAGCTCGACCGCGGCGTAGCTGATCGAGACCGCGCTCTCGCCGATATCGGTTTCCGACCGCACGCGCTTGGCGACGTTGAAGGCGCGCGTCATCACCAGATCCAGAAATCCGCTGATCGCGCCGTGTTCCTTGGCCATGGCGTAGGCGCTTTTCAGCTGGCCGAGAATCTGCGGCTCGCCGACGACCATCGAATCGAGGCTCGAGGCCACGCGGAACAGATGGCGGATCGCGTCCGGAGCCGTCGTAGCGATAAAGATACGGCGACGACCCAGGCGCGTTCGACCGAGCGCGATTCGGCTAGAAATGTTCGACCGCGCCTCCGGCATCGGCATCGTCGTCGACCGTGGCGGCGATCTCGACGCGATTGCAGGTCGAAAGAATCATGCCTTCGAGCAGGCCGGGACGTTCTTCAGAGCGATGCGAGCGCGGCGGGCAGAGACGTGCTCCTCAAACGCGATCCGCTCCCGCACCTCCACCGGCGCGGTGCGATGATTCAGGCCTGTGAGGAGCAGCTTCATGGCGCTCAGCGACGGGCCTCAATCCGACGTGCGCGGCCCAGGTGAGCGCGGAGCATCCGAGCACGGTCAGCGCCATCAGCGCGGCTTTTCGTCCCGCGCCAGCCCGCGGAGGCGCGCAGCAAAATCATCAGCAGGCAGAGCAGCCCAGGTGAAGAACGAGAGCAGGATTTTCGGGTCGGCCAGCCAGCGCGTGCCGGATTCGATCGACGCCCAGGTGATCGCGAAAATCACGCCCAGCGTCAGCAGCACGAAGCCCAGGCCCATCGAAGTGCTGATCAGGTTGTCGAGCGTCGCGAGCGGCGGCAGTTTTTCGAGCCAGCGCGCTGCGTCTGCTTGTTCTTCAGCCGCCGTTCCTGGACCAGATAGAAGACGCTGGCGACGCGGTCAGCAGCAGCGCCGCGTATCCGGCCAGCACCAGAATAATGTGCACGATCAGCCAGGCGTCGCGCACGCCGACGTTCGGCCAGGTGGCGACGGGCCGTTCCAGCGCGGCGACCAGCGTCATCAGGAATACCAGCGGGAACATCGCGACGGCGGTCTCGTGGAAATGGATAGCGCGATTCGACGAACAGAAAAACCAGCGCGATCAGAAACGCGCACAGGCTCAGCGTTTCGTAGAAGTTATCGAGCGGCAGGCGGCCGTAGGCCATCGACAGCTCGACCAGCGCGACAGCGTGCAGCACAACGCCGACGCGAAACGTCGCCAGCGCCACCGGATAAACGGCTTGATTGCGCCGGACGATGGCCAGCATGGAGTGCAAGCAGACCGATCGCGTAGAGGCACGCCGCAGCGCGGAGCCAGAAGATGCTGGTGTCGAGCATTAGTTTCGAGAGAGCGTCCTCTTACGATTGTAAGGGTTTCGACATTAGTTATAGGGCTTCGACGCGGGCGTTCGTATGCCGCAACGAAATGCAATCGCTGGATCAAAAACAAATACCCTCCGATGAGGGTGTCTTCAAGCACTGTGATCTTTCACTCAACATATCCTTTAAATCATATGATCAACAAAATTTGCCTCGTCACCGGCGCGACCCGAGGAATCGGACGCGCCATCGCGAAGATGCTGCTCGACGAAGGCGCGCAAGTGGCAATTTGCGGGCGCGAGCAGAGCGCCGTCGATCAAGCTGTTGCCGAGCTGCACGCGGAGACTGGCGGTAAAGTCAAGGGCAAAGCTGCCGATGTAAGAAATCATGAGGATGTTGCCGGAGCTGTTCCGATTCGTCGATACCCACTTCGGCGGGCTGGACGTGCTGGTCAACAATGCCGGCGTGGGAGTATTTCGTTCGGTCTCGGAATTATCTGTAGAGGATTGGCAGCTGACGATTCGAAACAAATCTCTCAGGCGTGTTTTACTGCTGCCGTGAAGCTTTACCCGATTTCGAAACCAGGGGCGGGGGCTACATCGTGAATATAAGTAGTCTGGCTGGCAAGAATCCGTTTGCCGGGGGTCCGCGTACAACGCATCGAAGTTCGCACTGAACGGGTTTCAGTGAAGCGATGATGCTGGATAAGAGGAACGAGAACGTGCGGGTGAGCTACATCATGCCGGGAAGCGTGGCCACCGAATTTGCCGGGCATGGTACCGATTCGGTGTCAGATTGGAAAATTCAGCCCGAAGACATTGCCGAAATAGTACGAATGCTTCTGCAAGATGCCTGAAAGAACCTTAATCAGCCGGGTAGAAGTTCGGCCGGCCAAGCCGAAGAGATAAACAGTAGCGGAAGAATCGCTACGCGGTTTAGGAGCATCTAAAGAAATGGCACTTGGGTTGCCTGAGAGTTTGTGGAGGGGAGCGAGCAACAGCGGCTCCCCGAAGTTCAGAAAGGCGGCAGATAAAATGGTACGGCTAAACATCCCGTTGGATCCGGCAAAGACAGGCCGGGAGGCGAGTGTCCCTGGAAACGGGTCTCCGGCGGATGATCATCGGACAGGATGAGGCGATCCAGCAGATTGTCAACATCTATCAGATGCATCTCACGGGCATGAGCGCTCCGGGCCGCCCGATCGGAAATTTCCTATTCCTCGGGCCGACCGGCTCCGGCAAGACCCGTATCGTGGAGGCGACGGCCGAGACGCTGCTGAAGAACCCTCGCGCGGTCATCAAGATCGATTGCGCGGAGTTCCAGCACAGCCACGAGATCGCCAAGCTGATCGGTTCGCCTCCCGGATACCTGGGACACCGCGAGACGCATCCTCTGCTGTCACAGGAAGTGCTGAATCAGTATCACACCGAGACGATGAAGGTGAGCTTCGTGCTGTTCGACGAAATCGAAAAGGCGTCGGACGCGCTGTGGAACCTGTTGCTGGGCATCCTGGACAAGGCGACGCTCACGCTGGGCGACAATCGCAAGGTGGATTTTTCGCGGGCGATGATCTTCATGACCAGCAACCTGGGCGCCTCGCGAGATGAGCAGCGATCATGGCTCCGAAGCTCGGCTTCGGCAGCGCCGATGCGCGAATCAAGTGCGACTACCGGCGTATTCGACGAGAAAATGACCGGCAAAATTGCCCGCAGCGGCGTGGAAGCGGCGCGCCGGAAGTTCACGCCGGAGTTCATGAACCGGCTGGATAAGATCGTGACGTTCCAGCCGCTTGGCACGCGAGCAGTTGAAGAAGATTCTCGATATCGAGTTGAATCTGGTCCAGCAGAGAATCTTCAACACGTCCACCGATCGCGCCTTTGTGTTCACGCTGTCCGATTCGAGCAAGGATTTCCTGCTGACGGAGGGCACCGACCTGAAGTACGGCGCGCGGCACTTGAAGCGCGCCATCGAGCGGCTGCTGGTGCAGCCGATGTCGAATCTGATCGCCACCGATCAGGTGCGCGGCGGCGACTGGATTCGCGTCGAGTTCGACGAAGACAACAAGGCCCTGCGTTTCGCCCGCGAAGCCGAAGGTCTGCCGGTGCAGGATATGGCTCGGCTGGTGGACACTTCGGTCACCATCCCGCAGCTCACCATGGCGAGCGGCGTCAGCGATCGAGCCGGTCAGGACGCAGACTGCCAAAACGTCTAAACGCGGCTAAGAACGACTTAGCTAGTGAAAGGCTCTACGCCAGCAGCCAGAACTGGTTGCTGGCTTTTTTTTGCGCTGAACTGACTTCTGTATCTTCACGCCGCGCACTCGCCGCGGCCGAGCTGCAGCGAGAATGCGACATCGTCGCCCCAGTCCTGATACATCTCTGGGACCAGCGTCGGGCCGGGCTTGACCAGATCCGCCGTCAGTTTGCGGAAGGTCTCGACTTTGTGCCGCATCACGTAGGCGCGGAACGATCTCGCCTTCCTGCCGGTTGCTCTTTGAAATGTTCGAGCACCCGCTCGACCGCAGTCGGGCGCAAAGCGCGCCGGAAGGCTCTGGATCGCCACGCCGAACTGCTGATAGGTGCCGCCCAGCAGCATCAGATAATACGGGACTTCCCTGCCCTCGATCTTGCGGGCATTGCCGTAGAATCCGATGTCGCCGATCCAGTGCTGGCCGCAGGCATTGGGGCAGCCGCTGGCGTTGATTCTCAAGCTGCCGCACCAGCGGATCGGTTTCCGTCTTCAACATCTCGCGCAAGCTCGTCGCCCAGATCCATGGTCTTGGTCAGCCCCAGATTGCAGCTATAGGCGCCCGGGCATGTGATCACGTCGCTGATTTCGTCGGCGCCGTCGTCGGCCAGCCCGAGCTCCGACGATGCGTCCATAAACGCGCTTCAATGCGCCGGCCGGAACATAGGCGAGCACCACGTTCTGATTCATCGTGAAGCGCAGCGATCCGTCGCCTGCCTGCTCGGAAAGCTCGGCCAGACCGCGCATCTGATCGCCGGTCAGATTGCCTTGCGGCACCGTGACGGTGACGATCGAGTAGCCCGGCTGCTTCTGCGGCTTGGCATTGGTCTCCCGCCACTGCTGAAATCCGGTGACGACGGATCGTAAATCGGCAGCAAATCGCCAGAGCCTTTCGGTGGTGGAACTGGCTGAAAACCACCGAAACTTTCCGGCACTTCGTCCGGCATCGCGATGCCGCCGTTGCGCACGATGTCCTGATACTGTTCCTCGATCGCGTCGCGCAGCCAGTCGAACCCGCGCTCGCGCATAACGAACTTTCAGCCGCGCCTTGTTCTTGTTCCCGCGATTGCCGTGACGATTGAAAATCCGAATCACGGCTTCCACGCGCCTGACCACGTCCTCCGCCGGGAAAAACTCATGCAGCACTTTCGATTCCATCGGCAGCGGACCCAGCCCGCCCGCCACCGTCATGCGGAATCCGCGCACGCCGTCGCGAATCACCGCCCGCAGACCGACGTCGTTGATCGCCGTCGCGATGCAATCCTCGGGGCAGCCGGCGAACGCGACCTTGAATTTGCGCGGCAGATTGTCGGTCAGTTCCTTATGCAGAAACGCAAACGCCAGCCGCCGCGCGTAGGGCTGAACGTCGAAAGGCTCTTCCGGATGCACGCCCGCCAGCGGGCACGCCGTCACGTTGCGAACCGTGTTGTAGCAGGCCTCGCGCGTGGTCAGCCGGACATCGGCCAGCAGATGCAGCAGATCCGCCACTTGCGCCAGCGGCACAAAGTGATACTGCATGTTCTGCCGCGTGGTCAGGTGGCCTTTGCCGCCCGCCGAACTCGTCGGCGACGCGGCCAAGTTGCCGCATCTGCTGGGCGGTCAGCAGCCCGCCCGGAACCTTGGTCCGGATCATCTGCACGCCGGCCTGCCGCTGGCTATAAATTCCGCGGCGCAGCCGGAAAGGCCGAAACTGATCGTCGGTCAGCTGGCCGCTCAGGTTCAACTGAGCTTGTTGCCGGAACAGTTCGATGTCCTCGCGAACAGTGCTATCGTATTGCTGCTCAGTAGTTTGGAGATCGGTCAGGACTGCGGTAGACATAGGTCCTCTTGTCTATAGAGATTACCATGCTCCGCCTTTGGATGCAATCTTGGCCAAGCTGATGAATAGTCGCCACGATCATTAATCCATGCCCGACAAGTCCTCGTTGCGAGCAATACCGGTACGCGAGATACTGATGGTTAATGATTATCTCGATGAAGTTGCACGCCTCGAAGGAAGAGGTAGCGCAGGTCCGCTCGCGGATTGAGGAGTTCGGCTACAAGGTCCACTCGATCGAAGGTGAAGAACGCGTCGTTATCGGCGCGGTCGGCGTTGGCGACGTCACGCAGTGCCTCGAATCCATCGAAGCCATGCCTTGCGTCGAGCGCGCCGTTCGCATTTCCGCTCCTTATAAGTTCGTCAGCCGCGAATTTCGCCCTGCGAAAACGGAAATTACGGTGCGAGGCACCACCATCGGCGGCAGTGAATTTGTCGTGATGGCCGGTCCCTGTTCGGTGGAAAGTGAAAGCCAGATTCTCGAATCGGCGGAGATCGTTGCACGCGGCGGTGCGAAGCTGCTTCGCGGAGGAGCTTTCAAACCGCGCACCTCGCCCTACGATTTTCAGGGCCTTGAACTCGAAGGGCTGAAGCTGCTCGATAAGGCTCGCAAGGCAACCGGACTTGGCATTATTACCGAAGTGATGAGCGATCGCGATGTCGATTTAGTGGCTGAATACGCCGATATTTTGCAGATCGGCGCGCGCAACATGCAGAACTTCGCGCTTTTGAAAACGCTCGGTAAATGCGGCCGCCCGGTGCTGCTGAAGCGCGGCATGAGCTCCACAGTGAAAGAGCTTTTGATGTCCGCCGAGTACGTCGTCGCTCACGGCAATCCGAACGTGATCCTTTGCGAGCGCGGCATCCGGACGTTTGAAACCGTAACCCGCAACACCTGCGACATCGCGGCGATCGCGGCTCTGAATGAGCTGACGCATCTGCCGGTAATTCTCGATCCCAGCCACGCCACGGGCAAACGCAGCCTGGTCCCGGCGTTATCGCGCGCTGGCGTCGCGATCGGCGCGGATGGACTGATCGTTGAAATGCATCCGCATCCGGAAAAAGCGATGAGCGACGGCGCACAATCGCTCGACCCGATGCAGTTCGCCAAAATGATGGCCGACCTCGCGCCGTACATCGAACTGTGGAAGCAGGATCGCGTCACGCGAATCCGCCGTGGCCGTGTGAAGAAAATTGCCCTAGCGCTGCCTGGCGCTGGCAATCGCCGCGGGCGCGTTTTATTGGTGGAGAACGGCGCGCACATTCACCGACCAGCAACTTATCCAAAGCCTCCCGCAAGCGCGCGCGACGCATGTCTTCATCGATGTCGACGGATTGCGCCACGCCGGCGTGCTCGACGCTGATTGCCGGTTCTAAATCGGCCGAAGACCCCGAGTACAAAACGTTCGTCGAACAGACCGGCCTCGACTATCGCACCGACCTCGATGCCGTCGCCGCCGCGTTTGCCGAAGGCAATACGTATCTCGCGTTGCGCGGGCGCTTCGTTTCGAAGAAGCTTGCGGCCTATGCGCAGAGCCACGGCGGAAAATGTGAGGGCGCGGCTTTGTTCTATGCCCGCCACGCGCAGCGGCTACTTTATTTCGTTCGTGCCTCTGCGTCCCACCGTTCTCGCGATGGCCGTTTCGACCGACGAGCACGGCGTCAGCGATGATCGGTCCTGCAGGACTGGAGAAAGGTGCCGCGTTTACCCTCCGAGCCCATCTGGATTTCGGTTCCATCGTATTCTTTGGGCGACGCGAATCTCGGCGCGGGCACGCATGCTTTTCTCGAACCTCTGTCGCAGGCGCAGGATGTGACGTTCGCTGTTGGGTCCGCGCCCAAGGGCTTCCAATTGCGTCTCGAAGCGGTATGCGCAACGCCTGAAATCGCGGAGTTGATGACGCGGCGCCTCTCCGCTTCAACCGATCTGCTTAAGAAAATGCTGGAGCGGGAGCACATGAAAGCCGAATCCGAACGACCTGAGCGGCGTATTAACCTCGGGGACGTTTTCTCAACAAAATGAGCGGGTTACCGGGATTTGGGTGATCGAACGGGGCTTCCTTGAATCACTTGCCAATGGTAAGGTGCCATAAATGACCATAATTCGACTCGTAGGGGCCTCAAGATTGCCTTAATTGACCTTAAATAAAGCCTCTTCCAATCCCGCGGGTTTAAAGCCGAAGGGACCGGGTGGGCTTTTGAATTTGACGATCCCGTCGCGGCCGATCAGGTACATTCTGTCGGGCCAGCCGGTGTAAGCCACCTCGACTCCGTCGCCTAGACCGTCTATGAGTGCCGGAATTTTAATGCCGAGTTTGCGGACGCAGCTTTCTGCGACGGCCGTTCGTTCTTCGATTGTCTTGGGGTCGACAAAAATCACGTTGTCTCGAATGTTGCTCGACATCTGCCATACGTTACTGGGATGAGCTTCGCGGATATAGACGACAAAAAACTCCACGCGATTCTTGTATTGCTCATAGAGATTGTTGAGCGCGGGAACCTCCCGGCGAAATGGCGGTCAAGTGTAACTTCCGAAGACTAGCACCACGGGCAGCTTTCCACGGAATGAGGAAAGCCGGACTTGTTTTGCGCCATCCACGGTCTTGAGAGTAAAGTCCGGCGCCTCGTCGCCAACTGTCAGATGGCCTCCGCGGGCGTTCATCCACAGCGTTTCGAACGGCAGAACGGCGAACGCCATCCCAGGGACTTTTGCCATGACCGCTCCGAACTTATCCGGCGGCTGCCTCATGGTGATGGCGAGTGCGGCCACGAGCGCGAAATAGACTGCGACAAGTGCTAACAAGGCTCTCAGCGCGATTCGCATCATTCTAAGCTTAGCCCCTTCACGGATTTATTTTTAGCTGAATCGCCTGGGCTGCGCCATCCACATCGCCCTCCTGTTGGGTGCGCACAACGGGAGCCGTCTGCACTTGGGCATCGGTCGCGGAGAACGTTATCGTCACTGAATTCACCGCATCGGGCAGAGGGATATCCACCCTGACGGCACCAGCGATTTGTTTGCGGCCGAATAAAACTGTCCCATCCGCGGACGTCACAAACAGGTAACTATCGGCCGCGGGAATGATAATCAGATGCCCCTTGCTCGCGAGTGAATAGTGAAATCCGAAGCCTGTGGTTTTCCGATCGACGAGTCCGGCGGCCTTCAAGGATCTATTTTGCTGGGCAATCTGTCTCGGCCCGCCGACGGCTTGCTGGGTCGGTGTGAATTGCTGCTCTGCCGGCTTTGCGGCCGTCACTTCCACCGTTTGGGTTGACGAAGCAGGAGCGGCCTGCGCTTGAACCTCTTGCTTTTTGAGCGCGTCCTTTGCGGTGGGCTCAGTCACATTGGGCGCAGGCGCATTGGGAGCAGGCGCATTGGCAGTGGGCGCATTGGGCGCAGGCGATGGGGACTCCTGCTCTGCGACCGTGGCTTTGGCTTTCACGGGCGGTGCGACGTGGGAAGGCTCGGACTTTGCGATCCTGTTGCGCGCAAGATCCAGGCGCGAACTCTTGTCTGAATCGCGCGGCGCAGACTCTGGAGCTATCGCGGTCTCGACAACCGGCGCCGGCGGCGCAACCCTCGCGACTGAGGCAGGCGTGGGTTTTGGCGAGGGACGCAGCAGGATCATCATGATCGCGATGCTCGCCGCGGCGGTCGCGGCGATGCCGAAAATCCAGGTGGTTTTGCGCCTCGGCGGCTCCAACGCGCGAATCAGGCGATCCTTTGCTCCCGGTTGATCGAGCAGCAATTTTAATTCCTGCTCGCGAGCTAGTTCTTCAAAAAGCTCCTGATCGTCGAGCGCGGCATCGAACAGGCGCTGCCGTTCTTCCTCGGTGAGCGAGCCGGTGGCGTAGCGGCCGAGTAGATCGAGAATATCGTCGCTAGGAGTCATTTAATTTCTCCGCCAGTTGCTTGCGGCACCGAAAATCCCAAGTATAAAGCGTATTCATCGACTCCACTTTGAGCCGCTTTTGAATTTCGGCGAAACGAGTGGCCCTCCAGTTTCAATCGAAACAGCTCCCGGCAGCGATCGCCCAGTTGTTTCAGCGCGGCTTCCAGATTGTCGAGCCGTTCTGCGCCGTTCGGTTTGCTCCAAAGGATCGGGCCCGGATCCGGCCAGCGGCAGATCGTCGACCGAAACCGAGGTATTTTCGCCGCGGCGGACGCTTTTTCGGCGCGCACCCCAAATTTTGAATCGCGCAATTTCGAGCGAAAGCGGAAGCAAATCCTCGACGCGATCGACGGCGGCGTATTTTTCATGCAGGACCATAAGAACCTCCTGCGCCACGTCCTCGGCCGAATCCCTCGATAACTTAGATGCCGCATAACGCAAAATCCTTTCACGTAAACGGTCAAGGATCTGGTCGCGGTCCATCCGAGCTTATTATCGAGGTTATTTTGGCGAATTGGTTGCCTTTGGACCGATCCTGCTGACACAATAACCCTCATGCAAGTTCGTGTGCTGGCCTTTGTGCTTGCTGGGGGAAAGGGCACCCGGCTGTATCCGCTCACCAAAGAACGCGCCAAACCGGCGGTGCCGTTCGGAGGACGATACCGCATCGTCGATTTCGTTCTCAGCAACCTGATCAACTCGGGGATTTATTCCACCTACGTGTTGATTCAGTTTAAGAGCCAGAGCCTGCTGCAGCATCTTCGCGAGGGGTGGGAGGCGAGCAGCCTGCTGAAGGAGCACTTCATTATTCCGGTGCCCGCGCAGATGCGCTCGCCCGGGCGAGGATTGGTATCGGGGCACGGCGGACGCGATTTATCAGAACATCAATCTGATCGAACAGGCCGATCCGCATTTCGTGGTGATCTTCGGCGCGGACCATATTTATCGCATGAACATCCGCGAGATGCTGGAGTTTCACATGCACAAGCGGGCGCAGGTGACCATCGCGTCGATTCCCGTGGAGAAGGAATTGGCGAGCGAATTCGGCGTGATTGAGACGGCTCCGGACGGCGCGATCATCGGCTTCCACGAGAAACGGGCGGACGCGCCGACGATGCCCGGCGATTCCGATCGCGTCTACGCGTCGATGGGGAATTATATTTTCTCGACCAACCTGCTGCTGCGCGAGTTGTACGCGGACGGGCAGAATCCGGAGAGCTCGCACGATTTCGGACGCGATATTCTGCCCGCGCTGGTGGGCCGCACGGAGATGTTTGCGTACGATTTTCAGACCAATCGGATACCTGGCGATCCTGCGAATCAGGAGCCCTACTGGCGCGACGTGGGAACCATCGACGCCTATTACGAAGCCAATATGGATTTGCGCGCCGTGACGCCGGCGCTGAATTTGTACAACCGCAAATGGCCTTTGCGCACCGCCGGTTATTCGGACGCGCCGGCGAAATTCATTTTCGATCAGGAAGGACGGCGCGGGCAGGCGCTGGATTCGATTGTCGCGGGGAGCACGATTTTATCCGGGGGCATGGTGCGCGGCAGCGTGCTCGGCCGCGGCGTGCGCGTGCATTCCGGGGCGCTGATCGAGGATTCGATTATTTTCGATAACTGCGATATCGGGCGGCGGGCCAAGGTGCGGCGCGCGATTCTCGATAAGAATGTGCAGGGTGCCGGAGGACGCGGTGATCGGCTACGACCTGGAGCAGGACCGGCAGCTTGTATCACGTGACGGACAGCGGGATCGTGGTGATTGAAGGGCACCGGTCGAATGTGGATGTCGCGACGATGCTGGTGTAAGTGCGTCACAACAATGCATTAGGTTCCTTCGTGCCGCGCTGCGCTTTTCCTGACCAAGAGTAGCCACTTCAAACCTAGGCACTCCGCACAAATTTCCCCATAGCCGCGCCGTCAAATGTATGGTAGCTTCGCACGACGGGCGAATCAGCGTTGACTCTTCGCTCACCAAGGGGAATCCGCCTCATGCGACGTTCGATTCTCATCGTTATCCTCAGTGCTACCGCTTGCCTGGCGGCGCCAATAACCTCCTCGTTCTTTACCTGCTCAGTTACGGCCGGACCCCCGACGCAAAGCGGTCCCGATCCGTGCGGGCTGGGCAGCACCTTCGGGTTTCCCCCGGTGTCAGCCAGTGCCTCCGGCGAGATTACGTATAGCCTGGGATCTGGTGCGCAGTTCTCAGTGAACGGTTCCGCGAACTCTTTTGGAACGGAAGGTGGATCAAAGCTAGGTGACGCTGCGAGCTCCAGGGTTTGGCGACCGCGTCCGTTTCGTGGTTCGACACTTTGGTAACAGACGGGCAATTATGTCCAGGATGGATTTTGTTCTCGATCGGAGCCTACGGAGAAAAGGTTGACGGCTTCGCACATTCTGAGGTTCAGGTTGGGCCCTATTTCCAGGACGCTGGGGAATTCTTCGGATGCTTTAACAACTGCTTGGAACCGTTTACCCTTGGTGAAGCTTTTAATGTTTCCATGATGTTGACCTCCGGCATAACCGAGGGGGACATAGGGGGCGCGGACGCTACGGGGTCGCTGACGTTCTCGCTATTCGAATCGGACGGAACCACGCCCGTCTTGGTTCAAGAGGCTCCCGAGCCTACAACCGTATTGCTTACTGTATTGGGATTAGTCGCGTTGTTGTTTGGACGAGTGCGCACCAAGCCTGGCGGCGCGCGTCACCATAACCGACAGGTTTTTCTGCGGTCGTTTACCGAATAAATGGCTTCAACGCGGGTTCCAAGCGAATAAATTCGCGGGCGGCGATCGCGCCGATTTCCTGGCGGCCTGTGGCGCTGAGATGCGTCGTGTCGAGCTTGCCTTCCTTGGTGGTTGCGCCCAGGCTCCTGCTTCCGTCCGGTCCTAACGCTTCCGATTGGGCTAGCGTCAGCGCGTAAAGGTCGATGAGCGGAACGTTTTTCTCCGCCGCGGACTTGCGGACTTCAGCAACGTAATCGACCAAGTGATCGCGCTTGATCTTGCCGCTGGCATCGAAATTACGGCGCACGATGGAGGTGACCAGAATCGGAGTCGCAGCGGCGGCGCGGGCTTCGTCGATATAGCGCGTCATGTTGGCGCGATAGGTGGTGGCGGGATCGGTCTCGCGGTCAGGGCCTTTACCGGGCTCGTCGTTGTGTCCGAACTGAATCAAAATGAAGTCGGGCTTGGCGGCTAGAGCGGGAGCCCACAGGCCTTCGTCGCGAAAACTTTTCGAACTGCGCCCGTTTTTGGCGAGGTTGACGACCTCTACCGGAGCACCGAAGGATTTGCGAAAACCTTCGCCCCAGCCGCCTTCGTCGTTCACCGTGGAATCGCCGACAAGCACAATTTTAATGGGCTTTTGGGCAGCGACGAGACCGAGCGTGAGGAGGAGAGCAAGAAATTTCGCCACAATAGAAGTCTATTATGAAAATCGCCTGGCAGAGGCCGCGTTCCAATCCAAAATAGTTGTGTCGCGGCAGGGCGGATGTGTAGAATAGAGAAGTTGGTTTCCGAAGTCGGGCGCGTAGCTCAATTGGCAGAGCAACTGACTCTTAATCAGTAGGTTGTAGGTTCGATTCCCACCGCGCTCACCACTACTTTCAATAATTTACCCCCTCGTTAACTCGACCAGCAGCACCTCCGGCGACTTCTGTGGCATGTCGGAGGAGGCGCGCTCCACTGACGACACTTTGAGGCGCTTGCTGCACTTTTCGTGATAAAATTTCTACTTTTGGTAAGCGACTAGGCCCAAGCAACAGGCCATTGTGGCTTCGGTGAGCCGGCGCCGTTGTCAAAATTGACTGAAAACATGCGTAAGCTCTTCGACAGCATTTCGAGCCGGCTGAAAGCGTTCGTCGACCAGCGTGAAAAAGCTGCTCTCGTCGTGCAGTGCCGCGACGCCGACGCGATCACAATTCTCAAGTTGATCGAAGGACTGGATGAATCCAGCGTTTCCGAAATGTATTGGATGCATACCGGCGATTTCGCAGACGAGCGCTCGTACGTAAACGCGGCCGTCGAGGACTTTACTGCCAAACACGAAGGCGTGCGCCTCATCCTCGAACGTCAAAAAGCGAAGCCGTGGCCAGCTATCCCGCCGTCAATTCTCGACGAATCGAGGCAGCCTGCGCTTCGGCTGCGCGATTTGATGGTTTTCTCGCGCTCGCTTCTGCCGCAGCCGGACAGCGGCCTCGCCGTTTGGGTCCTCTGCCCGCTTCAAATAGCAGATGCGATCCGCTTTTCAGGCCTGATTTACGAATTGTTGCGGCACGAGTTCCCCTTCCCCTGGTTTCACGGACTGCGCCTGATTTTGCGGGAAGACACCGCGACTCCAGTGGTCACCGCGTCATTAGGCCTCATGCGTTGTGTCGATTTCTACACTCCCGATCTCAGCGATCCAGCGATGGAAAACGCGCTCGAAGCGGAAGCGGCCGACACTGAACTGCCACTTATCGAACGCGTACAAGCGATCTTTCTCAGCGCCCAGCGCGATTTCGCCTTCGGCCGATTTGATGAAGCGTTGCGAAAGCACGAAGTCGTACTTCGCTATCACGCGGCTATCGGAAACGCGCCGATGGCCGCACTGGTGCTGAATAGCGCGGGCGAAATTCATCGGCAAGCCGGACGTGCGAGTAAAGCGGACCAATGCTTCGAGGCGGCGCTCGAGCCTGCGTGCGCCGGTCAGAATCCACCCGTCCCGGTGCTCTGCAACGTTCTGCTCAATCTCGCAAATCTGCGCCTCCAACAGCAGCGCTTCGTCGAGGCCGAAGTTTATTACGGCGGAATCGAAAACCTGGCGACGATCCTGCGCAACCCAGGAGTGAAAATCCAATCCATAGACAACCTCGGCTACTGCCAATACATGCAGGGCAAGGTGGAGAAAGCGGTCCAAAATTGGCAGCGCGGCGCGACTATGGCCGCCGAGCTGAAGGAGCGGGATCTGCAAAAAAATATGCTTCTGCGGTTGCGATACCATTACGCCAACACACAGCAAACGCCAGAAGCCTACGAAATCGACCAGCAACTGGCGAGTCTGGGATGATCCATGCCCTGGGACCAGACTCGCGAAGGCCTTTCGCATGACGTAGACCAAGCCGTTTCGACCGCGCCTGCGTCCCAAACCCACCGGGCCCCGAAGACTGCCGAGCCATCCCCCACGCCGCCGCTCACGCCATCGACGGGAAGCCTGGGCGATCAGCTCGGCTCCGCGGGCTTGCTGGGCAACGTTTCCACTTCGTTCGCAAATGTCAGCAAGGGCTGGCATGAGATGCTTAGCCCTGAACCGGCGCCTCCGGCCCCTCCCGGCCATGAGGCCGTGCAGCAAGCGGAGAAAGTCGCGAAGGACATTCGAACCGTTCAGCAGACTCTCGGCGGCATCATGAGCTTGATCAACCTGCCGAAGGACATGCTCGACATCGGCTTTGCGAACCTTACGAATCCTATCGCAGCGATGCTTCCGAGCATGCCTTCGGCGACCATCACGACCTTGTACGTCGGCACTCCGCATGCGCATACCCATCCTCCCAGTCTGATTCCTCCAGCGCCTCCGATTCCGCTGCCGAGCATGGGTCCAGTGACGCTCGGTACGTGCGTTAAGGTGTTGATCAACAGCCTGCCGGCCGCGCGCGTAAAAGATCTAGGGTATGCGTTTACCTGCGGGGGATTCGTCCCTATTTTTCAAATCAAAACCGGTTCATCCAATGTGTTCATCGGCGGCCATCGCGCGGCCCGCCTGGGCGACGTCTGCGTTGCTTGCGTGCAGGGTCAAAGCCGCACCGTGGATACAGGAGCTGCGAGCGCCGCTCTGAAAGCCATCGAAGCTCTGGGCATGATCGCCGGATTGGCCGGCGTGGTGGCCGACGCAGCCGAGGCCGCGGTTCAGGATAATGCGGCGATGGCTTCGGCGATGGCTCTATCGGCTGCCATGGGCGCCGCTCAATTAGCCGCCGACGCTGTAGCCATGGCTCTTTCGCAAGCCATGGGCAAAGATCCCGGCCTTCCGCCTTCGATCGGCGCCCTGGTGACCGGGCATCCGAACGTCTTGATCGGGGGATTTCCCATGATCGACATTCCCAACCCGATCAACATGATCCTCGAAAGGCTGAAAGCGTTCAAAGCGAAATCGCCGCCGGACAACGGAGGATGCGGCAAAGCAGGCGAGCCCGTGGATATCGTCACCGGCGACAACGTGGACGACAACATCGACTACGAAAGCGGACCGCCGCAGCCTTTTCGCTGGGTCCGCTACTACAGCAGCGCGCTTCGAAACCAATGTGGCCCGCTCGGCTACGGTCATCGGCACGAATATCAGCAGGAATTGGAGTTCGATGCAGACGGCGTGCGGTACATCAACGAAAAAGGCGAAACGATCGGCTTCGCAGCGCTTGCCGGCAACCAGCGCGCGGTCTTTAGCAACGGATTTGCTCTGCATCGCGTCAATCCCGAACTGTACCGTTTGGAGTCGACGAGCCGGCCCACGATGGACTTCTGGTTCCAGGATGTGCATTCGCCGGCGCCGCTTATACGCATGGGCAGCGCGCGGTCCGCGCTCCATTTCCTCTACGACGACACGCGGAAACTCGTTGCGATCACCGACTCCCAGAGCCGCGTTTTCACTCTTCGCTACGACGAGTACGGCAGGATCGCGGAGTTGCGCCACGCGAACGACGATGGCCACCCGGACCAGCTTCTCGCCGCCTACCGTTATGATGCCGCCGGTAACCTGGTCGAATGGACGGACGCGCTCAGCCATTCGAGCACCTTCGCCTACGACGCCCGCCGGAACATGACTCGGAAGACCGATCGTCTTGGCTATTCGTTTCACTACGAATACGACAAGGCCGGCCGATGCGTTCACACCTACGGCGATGACGGCCTGTACGACGTATCGCTGCAATTCATGCCGGAGCAGCAGTGCACCTTACTGACCCATTCCGATGGGGGCTGCTGGACCTATATCTATAACGAGAGCGGCACGATCACGCAGATCATCGATCCCTACGGCGGCATCCAAACCCGAACGACAGATGAAAAAGGCCGCGTGACTGAAGAGATCGAACCAAGCGGTCGCATCACGCAACTCCTGTACGACGCAAGCGGCGCGCACATCGGCCGCTGCGATTCTCTCGGCTACAATTTCCTCCCGTGGGAGCAGGACCCGCATCCTCAAAATCCGCTGGCCCTCAAGCTTCCCGAAACTCCTCTCGAATGGGAATACGGCCGGTTGTCTGCCATCACTCAGAGCGACGATCCCGGCCCGGAGGATTTGCGGGAATTACCAAGATACGTTGCTGAATTTCGTGCGCGAATCATCGCTTCCGGTGCTCTTCCGGCCGACCCCGGCACGGCTCGAAAATTCTATGACGCTCGCGGCCGCCTCGCGGAAGAAAAGGACACGCGCGGTGGCGCCCAGCGATGGAGATACGATCCGAACGGCAACGTCTCCGAATATACGGATCCCGCTGGCGCCGTGCACCGCTACGAATACGCCTCGTGGAATCTTCTGCATCGCAAAATCGACCCGTCTGGAGGCGCTGTCACGTTTCAATATACGCCTCGCGAAAAAATCCGGATGGTCATTGACGCCGGTGGGACCACCACCGAATATTCCCACGACTACAAAGACCGGCTGGTTAGTGTTTCGCGTCACGGGGTCATCCGGGAAGAATACCGGTATGACATCGGCGACAATCTCATCGAAAAAGTCGACGGCCACGGCGAGACGCTGTTGACCTTCGAACCCGGTCCGCACAAGCTGCCTCTGGTGCGGCGTTTGGCTTCCGGCGAAACTCATTCCTTCGCATACGACGATCGCGGCCGCATCACCGAAGCGGCTACGGACGAACTTGAGGCGCAATTCAAATACACCCCCTACGGCCGCGTCCTTCTGGATCAACGCAACGGAAAAGGCGTTACCCATAAGTACGCTGAAGAGAAACTCGCAGAGACCGCCGTTTTCGGACGCTTCATCACAAAGTACAAGACCAACAGCAAAGGCTGGCTGATCATCGTCGATCCAGCGGGAGGGAGTCATCAGGCGCGATCGACCGGCGGAATGGTATTCCGCATTCTTTCGAACGGGTCTTCGGAAATCAGCTATTGGAACGCCACAGGGAGATGCACGCTGAAGGCGCACCAATCACGAGTGAAACACTATTCACCCTGGGTCCGAACCTATAAATATTCGCCCACTGGCAATTTGACCACCGTCAAGGACACACTGCGAGGGACGTCCAGTTACGAATACGATTCCTGCGGCCGTCTAATTGTTGAGCACCTCCCCAAACATTCGCCCCGGCAGTTTGTCTACGACGTCGCAGGCAATCTGATACAACAACCCGGCCTGAGCGACGTAATTCTGAATGATGGAAATCGGCTGAGCACGGCAAACGGCGATCGCTTCACTTACAACGGCCGCAATCACATCAGCCGTCGCGAGCGCGGCTCCAGCGTCACGGTCTACGACTACAACTCGGCCGACATGCTTGTTCACGTGGGCGGCGCGATGCTCGACTGGCAGTGCCGCTACGATCCTCTAGGCCGCAGGGTTAGCAAATCGTGGGACAACGGTACAGTCGAGTTTTTCTGGGATCAAGACCGGCTCGCCGCCGAAATAGGACGCGATGGTGCGTTGCGGATCTACATCTACGCAGATCCTTTTGCCCTGGTACCGTTCATGTTCGTCGACTACGAAAACGAAGAGGCGCCGCCGGAGTCCGGTTCGCGATACTTCATTTTCACGAATCAAATCGGCGTTCCCGTCCGCGTGGAAGACGATCAAGGCCGGGCAGCCTGGTCCGCGCGCATCGACCCATACGGAAGTGCCATCATCGATCCCGGCAATCGAATCGAGCTGGCGCTGCGTTTTCCCGGCCACTATCACGACGCCGAAACTGGCCTCTTCTACAACCGCTATCGCTATTACAGTCCCGAACTAGGCCGCTATCTCCAATCCGATCCGATCGGTCTCAAGGGAGGAATGAACGTCTATGGCTATGCAGGCGGCGCGCCTCTAACCAAGGTCGACTTGATCGGTCATCATCCGGATCAACCCGAGGGAAATTCCGCCACTAAAGGTGGAAACGCAGCAGGCACGGCGACGGAGGAGGAGCCTGAACCGCCGTCTCCGCCAACGCCTCCGCCTCGTCTTACGCGGCAGCAAGGACAGAAAATCATCGACGACGTGCACAACGCATATCCCGGTAAAAAGGGAGTCGCTGTGTCGGGTATGACCGAAACAAAAGACGGCACGTTGATTTTCACAAGCAGCGATAACATCAGGAAGGATCAGCGTAAATTGATCCAGCAAATGCAGCAGCCGGGCGGTCCGCTCGAAGGGCAAAGAGTTCGAGTTCCGGACGATCCGAAGGATCCTGACCATATTGTGGGAGGTGCGCCGCCTCTCCAAAACGCTCCGAACCCCGACAGATCCGGTGACGCCGAGCAGAAAGGAATCCAGACCACTCAAGACCCTAATTACACGAATTCTGGCGATGCAACGCGCCAGTGGTCTTCCGGGGGAGCCAGTCATGGAGGGGCGGCGTGCGATGATTGCGAAGCCGCTCAGAACCAGAACGGCGTCGTTAACGAAACCGGATTTCAATCGCAAGGCGGTCGTTACGATAGGGGAGGCAACGATCCCTATCAGTCCGGCAATACTATCGACGACGATGGCCATTGGCAATGATGCGTCTCGCAAACGATATGCTTTATTGGAGCCCGAATTAGATGAAAGCGATGTTCATCCATCATTCCGCGGAGTGGCTGGAAGGCGAATTTGAAGCGCCCCAGAAGCTGCGTGACCAAGAGTATCTAACCGTTTACCGCGTCGCCCGCGATCCGGTGAGCGGGCGCGTCGGTATGAGCACGAGAGGACACACGGGAATTTGGGACAGCTCCGGCGCTCTTCTCTGGGACAACGATCATGGCGCGGACCTCTGTTGGATTAACGGCGGCAAAGAACTGCTTAGCTTGGAAGTTACTTTTGGCAAGTGCCGGCAGCAGAAAGGAATCCGCCACGAATTAAAGCGCATCGATGCGCAATCCTTTCGGCCGGTCGAAACGATGGAAATCTGCGTTCCGACGGGTTCTGTTTGCTACCTGGTTCCGGCCCCAGACAACAAGAGATATCTCGTGACCTGGTACGACCAAACTCCTTGGGGTTACGTGATGGTCGATGCCCAAAGCTTCACTCAACTTCCGCTATTGCTCTCTCACAAGCCAACAAGCATGACTGTACCCGCATTCTCGCCCGACTGCACAAGCATCGTCGCTTGCCACAAATACCGTTCCGGCTGGTGGAACGACGAAGTGGACGATTTTTGGGACTACCCGAGTCCTGGGGGGCAACGAAGAATCGGCAGTATCACCGTTCAGGATTCCTTGACGGGCGCGACCTCAGAACACCAGGTCTTCGTGGATCTGCCGGCCGGATGGACGCCGGATCGGCCGGATTGGGCTGAGTGGGACGCGATCGATGGACCCGAATTTGTGTCGGACACTCAATTCCGCATTTGGCTCCCGGATGATTCAGCAGAACTGCTGACCTTGCCTCTTTCCGAACGGGTAGAGATTCAGAGACCAATAAATAATTACCGGAAGTGGTTGTATTGAAGGTGAACGAATTGCCGAAGTACTTCTTTTATCGTTCGCAGCTACACGACGTCCTTCAATTACGCGAGCAGTTGTTTGACTACGGTGCCGTGGACATCCGTCAGCCGGAAGTCGCGCCCCTGGTAGCGGTACGTTAGTTTGGTGTGGTCCACGCCCAGACAGTGCAGCAGCGTGGCATTCATATCGTGGACATGCACAGGGTTTTCGGTGATGTTGTAGCTGTAGTCGTCCGTCTCGCCGTAGGACAAGCCCTTGCTTGATACCCCCGCCCGCCATCCAAACGGTGAAACACCGGGGATGGTGGTCCCGGCCGTAATTCTCGGGCGAAAGATTTCCCTGGCAGTAAACGGTACGGCCGAACTCGCCGCCCCACACAACCAGCGTGTCGTCCAGCATTCCACGTTGCTTCAGATCCTGAATCAGCGCAGCCGAAGGCTGATCCGTATCCAGGCACTGTGGCGGCAACTGGCGCGGAACTCCCTCATGGTGATCCCAACCCATGTGATAGAGCTGGATGAAGCGCACGCCCCGCTCCGCCAGACGCCGCGCCAGAATGCAGTTCGACGCGTAAGTGCCGGGCTTGCTTCGAGTCCGGTCCGTACAACTCGAACGTGGACGCGGGTTCTTTCGAAAGATCGGTCAGCTCCGGCACCGAAGTCTGCATCCGGTAGGACATCTCATACTGCCGGATCCGCGTCACAATCTCCGGATCCCCAAACTGTTTTTCGTTGATCTCGTTCATCTGCCGGATATCGTCCAGCATGCTTCTGCGACGGTCCGCGTCGATGCCCGGAGGATTCGAAAGATACAGCACCGGGTCGCCTTCCGACCGGAACTTCACACCCTGATACGCCGTGGGAAGAAAGCCGCTGCCCCACAGCCGGTCATACAAAGGCTGATCCACCTTGCGCCCCGTGCCGCGCGAAATCATCACCACGAAGGCCGGCAGATCGTCGGTCTCGCAACCCAGCCCATAGCTCACCCAGGAGCCGAAGCACGGCCGCCCCGCCACCTGGCTGCCGGTCTGAATGAACGTGATCGCGGGATCGTGATTGATGGCCTCGGTGAAGGTGCTCTTCACCACCGTGATCTCATCGGCAATCTTCGCCGTATAGGGCAGCAGTTCGCTCAGCCAGATGCCGGCGTTGCCGTGCTGCGCGAATTTGTAGATCGACGGCGCCACGGGAAACTTCTTCTGGGCCGAAGTCATGCCCGTGAGCCGCTGCCCCATGCGGATGGAATCCGGCAGTTCCTCGGCGTAGCGCTTGGTCGAGGCCGGGCTTGTAGTCGTACAGGTCCATCTGCGAAGGCGCGCCCGATTGGTGCAGGTAAATCACCCGCTTCGCCTTTGCGGGAAAATTCGGGAACCCCGGCAGCCCCTTCGCGGCTTCGCGCGCGGGGAGCCAGCAGAGACGCCAGCGCCGCCGTCCCGATGCCCGATGCCGCGCGACCGAACAACTGGCGCCGGGTCATCATGAGTTCAAGTTCGCGTAGTGGATTCATTGGCGTGTAATTACCTCGTCCAGATTCAGAATCACGCTGGCCGCCGTCGTGTAGGCCGCCAGTTCAGCCGTATCGATAGCTTTATCCCGCGGCGATTCACCCGCGGCCAGGAGCTTTTCCGCCGAAGCAGGATCCGCACGGTACTGCGCCAGCCGGCGGTTCAACCCCTGGTCCAGAATCTTCACTTCCTGCTCGCTTGCCGGCCTGCGATGTCGCCAGGCGCATCGCCCATCGCCAGCCGCTCGTCCGGCGAGGCGCCGCCTTCCTTCACCATCCGCTCGGCGAACTTCCGCGCGGTCTCGATATACATCTCGTCGTTCAGCAGCGCCAGCGCCTGCAGCGGCGTGGAACTCATCTGCCGCCGCACCACGCAGGACTCGCGCGTGGGCGCATCGAAGATCGTCATCGAAGGCGGCGGCACCGTGCGTTTCCAGTAACTGTAAACGCTCCTGCGCCACAAATCCTCACCCGTCGAGCGCTCGAAAAGCTTCTTCCCCTGGAACGCCGAAAGCTGCTCCCAAAGCCCGTCCGGCTGATAGGGTTTCACCGATGGCCCGCCCATCTTCGTGCTCAACAGGCCGGACACCGCAAGCGCCTGATCCCGAATCATCTCTGCCTCGAGGCGCACCCGCGGTCCGCGCGCGATCAACCGGTTCTCCGGATCGCGTTCCCGCAGTTCGGGCGTTGCGACCGAGGACTGCCGGTACGCGGCGGACGTCACGATCAGCCGCTGCATCGCTTTCACGTCCCACCCGGTGCGAACGAATTCCGTGGCCAGCCAGTCGAGCAATTCCGGATGGCTCGGAGCTTCTCCCTGGCTTCCGAAGTCTTCCGCGGTCTTCACGAGGCCAGTCCCGAAATACATCTGCCAGTACCGGTTCACCGCGACGCGCGCGGTCAGGGGATTCGATGGATCGACCAGCCACCGCGCCAAGCCGAGCCTGTTCCGCGGCGCATCCGGCGGCATGGGCGGCAGGAACACCGGCACTGCGGGCGTCACTTTATCCCCAGGCTTTTGATAATCGCCGCGAAGCATGATAAACGTGTCGCGCGGCGTCGCCATCTCCGACATCACCATGGTGCTTGGAATCTTGTTCTCCGCTGTTCGACGCTCCGCTTCGAGCGCGGCGACGGATTCACTGGCCTTCCGGCGTTCCACCGGATGACTCACGAAATACTTCGTCAGCGCAACCGCGTCCTTCTCCGAACGCTCGGCAACAGATGTGCGCAGAATCGCCGCCATTTCGTCGGGCACAACTTCCGGATACTCCGAATCCGTTGCTGAAATCCGGAAGCGACCCACCGGAGCGCCCTCGTACTCGCTGCCGATCCGAAATGTCATGGCGCCCGAAGGGTTGAACATTCGCGACGTCTCGATCACCGCGTAATGCCGTCTATTCATCTCCGGATTTATGCCCCAGCCCCGCTTCAACTGGTCCGCCGGACGTACGACAAGATTCAGTTCCGACTCCTCGGACTTGAAATCCGCCGTAATGCGCGAGAGGCCGACTTTTTTATTGGCTGCGCGCACTTCAAACAAAGTCACCACGCCCTTGCCGCCGGTTCCACGTCCCGAACCGCCGCCGGGCAGGCTGTCATCCGGAATCAACTCCAGGCGGAATGCGGTGATATTCTTCATCACCTTGGTCTCCGCCGTGACTTCGAATATCGCCGATGGCGGCGTCGCGCCCCCCGCCAGCACCGAACCATCGGGAAGCGCTTTCAGGGTCACACCGTTCTCGGCCTTTAAATTCTGAGGCGCCAGCACTTCCCATTTAGGCTGATAGGTAAGAGCCGTCTTCTCCCACGCAGGCTGACCCGCGGCCAGTTTCTTATCCGAGCGCCTCGAGCTTTTCCCGCAGGAGTTTCAACTGCGCGTCCTTCTGGGCCACCACCGCTTCCAGTTCCGGCGACGGCAGCTTCAGGTAAGGTTTGAAATTACCCCGGCCATCGGCAATGCCGCCGTTGCCTACCTCATCCACGCTGTTGAAGAACGCCTCCAGACTATAGAAGTCGCGCGCCGAAATCGGGTCATACTTATGATCGTGGCAGCGCGCGCAACCCACCGTGAGCCCCAGCCACACGGTTCCCACGGTGCTCGCCCGGTCCACCAGAGTCTCCGCCTGGAATTCTTCCGGGATACTGCCTGTCTCGGAATTAATCCGGCTGATTTCGCTGAAAACCGGTCGCGATCTTCTGATCGAGCGTCGCGTCCGGCAGCAGGTCACCAGCCAGTTGTTCGACCGTGAACCGGTCATAAGACATGTTGCTGTTGAACGCTTTGATCACCCAGTCGCGCCACGGCCACATTTCTTTCGCGGGGTCCACCTGATACCCGTGCGTATCCGCATATCGCGCGGCATCGAGCCAATCGACCGCCATCCGTTCCCCATATCGCGGCGATGCCAGCAATCGATCGACCGCCTTCTCGTAATTGTCCGGCGAAGTGTCCGCCAGGAAGGCATCCAGTTCGGCGATGGTGGGAGGCAGGCCCGTCAAATCGAAACTGACACGTCGCAACAGCCGCGCGCGATCTGCCTCCGGCGATGGCTGCAGCCCCTCTTTTTCGAGGCGCGCGAGAATAAAGCTGTCGATCGGATTTCGCACCCAGGCTTTGTTTTCGACCGCCGGTTCCGCAGGCCGGACCGGAGGATTGAAGCTCCAGTGCCCCTCCCACTTCGCGCCCTGCTCGATCCAGGCGCGCAATGTGGCCACCTCTTTATCGGTAAGAGGCTTGCGATCGGAATAAGGAGGTGGCATCCGACGCCCCGGAACCTCCGGCGCCACCCGCTTTAGAATTTCGCTAGCAGCGACATCTCCCGGCACTACGACGGGAGCACGCGTGCCCCGCGGCTTCTTCGGCCCATCTTCGATATCGAACCGCAGCCCGGCCTTTCGTTTAGCCTCATCCGGCCCGTGGCAGGAAAAGCACCGGTCAGACAGGATCGGACGGACATCGCGCGCGAAATTCACCGGAGGCGCGGCGGAAAGTTGCAGCGCCAGCATCGCGCCGGGAATTAAAAAGTTCACACCTAAAGCATCTGCTTAAAGGACCCGCCGGGTCCAGTGGAGATTGACGCGCTATCCGTCATTGCGCAAAGCGCAATAACAAACCTATCGCGATGGGTCGGACTCACGCCAGGGAGCGACGCGGGCCCTCGAGAGCCAATTCCGAAAAGTTTCTCAAATCGCAACGAAATCATAAGTCGCACGGCCCAACCCCCTGCGTCAGCTTGGGGCCACTTCCGAAGATCAGCCGAGCCCCAAGCTTGCGCATGGGGCTAGGAGTGCCGCCAGGGTGCGCCTATAACTCGTCTCCTGTCCCAATAGTTCGTGGCCTATTTTGTCACGCAAAGGCGCAGAGCACGCAAAGAACACAAAGAAAAATCTTGGCGAGCTTGGCGCCTTTGCGTGACAAAACTTGTGCTCGGGGACAGGATGCTAGCGAATCTTGTCATACGCATCGCTCAACACGGAGTCACCTGGATAGAAGCTGTCGACATTTTCGCGCGTGAGCAATTCATGCTTGGCAAAGACCGCTGGCGGCACATTTCGCTTTTGAAGAATGTCCATGGCGAGCTGGATCAGATCGCCCCCGTAGCGCTCAGGGAAAAAGGCAATGGACCCAATCAGCCTCCTGCCCGGGCGGCGCAGCTCGCTACGGGCTTCCGGTATCGCGCCCAACCCAATGGCTGCGCACGATTCCAGGCGGCCTGATTCTTCAAACGCCCGCAAAGCGCCAAAAACGCATGGATCGTTTACGCCGGCAATCAACGTCTTAGCCGCTCGCGTCGATCGAAGCCGGTTGCGTACCCCCACGAGTGTCCTTGCAAACTCGCCTCGCGTTTCCATCCGAACGGCTTTGATCGCGGGAATGGCCTGGCGCACCGCTGCTTCGACTCCGCTCATTCTCAAATAAGGGAGCGAACCGGCGATTTCGAGTTCCAGCAGCAGCAGTTCGTCAGCTTGTCCCTGCCAGTGATTCCTGCACCACTTAACCAGCGCCCGGCCGGCCGCGAGGCCCGCGCTGTAATTGTCGACACCGTAGAATATCGCGCCCGGATGCGGGATATCTACGGAAATCATCGGGATCTGGGCAGCCTGGAACATGGAGGAGATCAGCGGGCTGATCTTCTGGTGAGTCTGAAACTCAATGGCGAGATCCACGCGCTCCGCGATCAACTGTCTGGCGCAGCGCAGCGCGATCTTCTCGCTGTAGTGGTTGTCGAAAACCACCAGGTCGACCTGGCTGCGGGCGGCGGCGCGCCGTAAGCTCTCTTCGACGGCGGTTGCGAACGGTGAATCGGAAGTCTGTCCGGCATATCCGATCCGGAAGCGCCTGGAGCCGAGCAGTTGCACGTTTGTCGAGTAGCGGCGGCCCCTTACTTTGCGCAGGAAAGACTGTTGCTCCAGCGTCCGGACAATGCGGAATGCGATGGTCTTCTCGATCCCCGTCCGGCCAACAATGTCGGCGAGACTCAGCAGCTCCTCGTCGTTTGAGAAAACCCGGAGGACGCTGCATGCGCGCGCTACCGTTTCCAGTTGATATCGAGGGTCCGCACGAACCGGGCCGGCTGCATCCGAGGCTGTCGCTGGCCTGCTCACAGAATGCATCTTATCACTTTGAGTAGTTGAAATCGCAATAACTTGAAACCGTTAGTCTGGCAGCATTTCAGGCCGGGACGCTGATCGGAAGGCCTGTTCGCAAGCGGTTCAGACGCGTCTGACTCACCCGCTCGCGTTGCGATTTGTGCAATATTCCGAAGCGCGTGCGATTTTCGTTGAGAAACCGCGTAGAGGACTGGATAGTTGAGTGATCACTAGGGGTGTAAATTTAATGATAAAGAAGATGCAACTGATGAACCGGGTTGTTCTCATGTTCCCGCTGCTGGCCTTGCTGCCAGCGGCCAACGCTCAAACCGTAACCGGTTCGATGACCGGAACCGTGGTCGATTCCGGCGGCGCCCTGGTAGTTGGCGCAAATGTCCAGTTGACGAACGAGATCACGAAACAGGTCCGCGAGTTCAATACCTCGGAAAACGGAACCTTCATTTTCCCGGACCTGTTCCCGGCCGATTACGACATCAGAGTCACGCACCCCGGCTTCAAGACCTATATTCAGAACGGCATTACGGTAGGAACGCTGGAAAAGGTCGACCTTCACAACATCAGGCTCGAAGTCGGCGATGTTGCCACTTCGGTCGAAGTGCAAGCGAAGGCGGCCCGCATCGTGACGGATAGCTCCGACCATGCGACCGACATCAACCTGAAGCAGCTCGAGGAGACCCCGATCCGCGGCCGCAACTGGGAAGGATTCGTCAAGGATCTGCCTGGCGTTATCGACATGGGCACCTACGACCAGCGCGGGTGGAACGGCAACTCAGCCGTGATCAACGGCGGTCAACAGGGGCAAGTTCTGGTCACATTCGACGGCATGGCCGCGCAGGACTCGGGAGCTCCCAGCCTCAGCACCTACCAGACACCCAGCACCGACGCCATCGCCGAAGTCAAACTGCTGACCGGCAATTACTCGGCCGAATACGGTGCGCGCAACGGCGGCCAGTTGAACGTCACGATCAAGAACGGTACGGCCCAGTTCCACGGCAGCGCCTATTATTACTACCGGCACGAAGAATTCAACGCCAACGAATTCTTCAACAACGAACTGAACGTGCAGAAGCCCCGGTATCGCTACGAGAATCCCGGCGGCACCGTCGGCGGCCCGCTCATCATTCCGGGAGTCCGCTTCAACAAGAGCCGCAACCGCCTGTTCTTCTTCTTTTCCTGGGACCAGCTTTGGAATGCGCAGAGCACCGCGCTCAATAAATACACGATGCCGACGGCGCTCGAGCGGCAGGGCAACTTTTCACAAAGCGTAAACCCCAACGGCTCCCCCATTCTGGTCCGCGATCCCGATACTGGACAAGCCTGCTCCACCGCCGGCGCCGCGGGTTGCTTTCCAGGCAACATCATTCCGCTCAGCCGCCTCAGCCCGATCGGCAGCGCCATGCTGAATCTTTTCCCGCTGCCCAATACAACCGATCCGACCGGCGCGCGCCAGTACAACTTCACGGACGTTCTGAGCAACACCGATCCGCGCCTGGACAAGATCCTCAGACTGGACTACAACATCTCTTCGAAGGATTCGATGTTCTGGCGCGGCCTGCAGGACTACCAGGCCCAGACCGGCTACGGCGCCATTCTGGGAGCCGCGGGCGATGGCTGGGGTCAGTTTCCGCACAGCTATTTCATTCCCTCTGTCGGCTTCGCGATGACCTATATACACACCTTCAAGCCTAATCTGATCAACGAGGCGACCGTCGGACAGAATCGCGCTCACCAGCAGAACCAGCCCACCAACACCGCTCTATACGACAAGAGTTTGCTCCCGCTGACTTCGAACGGTCAGACCCTGACTCTGCCTACGGTCTTCCCCGCCTCGGCCAATTATCTGAATCTTCTGCCGAATATCAACTTCGGTCTGCCTTCCGGGTTTAGCGCCGCATCCGCGCCCACCGGCATTCCCAACCTGCCCTCGTTCGGTTTCGATAGCCGGTGGCCTTTCGATGGAACCGACAACCTTGCAACCTTCACCGATAACATTACGTGGATCAAGGGTTCGCACAGCATCAAGACCGGTTTCTATTTCGAGCACGAAGCCCGCAACGTCAGCGATTATTCGGTCTACAACACCGCGGGCACATATTATTTCGGTTCCGATCTCAGCAATCCGGTGGATACGGGCGACCCGTTCTCCAACGCCCTAACCGGCAACACTTATGGCTATGGGCAGGACAGTCTCAAACTGATCCACCGCACCCGCTACAAGCAAACCGAGTGGTTCGTGCAGGACACATGGAAAGTCAACCGGCGGCTGACCCTCGACTACGGGGTGCGCTTTCAGCGGCTGGGCTCCCCTTACGATGCTCCGGGCCAGACCCAGGGTGTTTTCGTGGCCTCTACCTACAGCGCATCCGCGCAGGGCCAGGTGCTCTTCCCGACCTGCACCATCGCGGTATCCGCCAGCTCCAGTTGCCCCTCTGCGGACAAGGCCTCGGTCAATCCTCGTACCGGCGCGATCTATCCCTACGCGCAGCAGGGAACGTTCGCTCCCGGAAGCACCGCCGGACTCGGCGGCACGCCGTTTTCGGGTATCGTGCAGACGCAGTCGGCGACTCATTCGCTTTTCAGCTACGCCTCCTCTTGCGCTTGCTCCGCGCATCGGCTTTGCCTATGACGTCTTCGGGAACGGCAAGACCGCGCTGCGCGGCGGCTTCGGCATCTTCTACGGACGTGCGTTCGGCGTCGACGCGACCAGCGGCGCTTCGGGTGTAGGCATCGGACCGATCTCCACTCCGCCGCATTTCCTGGCGCCTATTGTGCTTGAACAGAATATTGCCAATCTGTCGAACTCGTCCCTGGTCTTCACGCCGCAGACTACGGTCGGCGGCCCTTTGAGCTATCCCGCGCCCTCGACCTACGACTGGAGCATGAGTATCCAGCACGATTTGGGCATGGGCTTTGTGATGGATATCGCCTATGTGGCGAACGTCGCGCATCACCAGTTCAACCAGGGCCTCATCGATCTGAATGCCGTTCCCCCTCTGACCGACTGGACTCCGACCGCCAACAACGGGTCGTCCGGGACCGGTTGCCAGATTCCTCGATCCGACCAGCGCCAGTGGAGGCACCGCCGGATTCTATTCGACCAACCTGATTCGCGCGCTGGTCAGCCCGTATCCCGGATGGGGCGGAATTCAGATGTACAGTTCGAACGGAGAATCTAATTATGAGTCGCTGCAGGCGCAGTTCAATAAACGGGTGGGCAGGAACTTCCATTTCGGCAGCAACTATACGTGGTCGAAAACGCTGGCGTATGCGCGCCAGCAGTTTGTCTCGGACAAACTTCTCGAGAACATTGCCAGCGGCACGCGACCGCAGGCCGTGAATATTAATTTTGGGTACGCCGTTCCCGGAGCCACCAAATACTGGAACAACAACTTCACCAAGTTGCTGACCAACGACTGGCACATCGAGGGCATTTTGACGTTTTACTACGGCACGCCGCTGTCCATCGGATGCTCCGCCAACGGCGCCCCGATCGGATATTGGACGGGTACGCCAACGGGAGGGATACCGTTCCGCTGCCAGCAGAACGGCCCGCTGTTCAATTCATCGCAGACACCCACCGCGGCTTCGCCCCTGTGGTACGACTTCAACGTTTCGGCGTTCTCCTTGCCTCCGGTCAACTCACTCGGGATCGGCAACGAGCAGCCAACCGTTACCTATGGTCCCGGCGTGGAGAATACGGATTTGAGTCTGTTCAAGCAGTTCCATGTCTGGGGCGAGCACAAGGTGCTGGAATTCCGGATTCAGGCGTTCAACGCTCTGAACCACTTCAACCCGAGCAACCCGAATACTTCGCTAGCCATCAATTGCGGCGCGGTGAATGGAGCCTGTACCTCGGGCGGCGCGAACACCAATGCCGCATTCGGTCAGATCACCACGGCAGCTCTGCCGGCGCGGCACGCGGTTGTTTCGGTCCGCTTCACATTCTAAAATTTGTTTTTTTTACCAGCAACATCGCCTGAGTCATAGCAGGGTGTAGGATGTGGGGCCGGCGGTTTCGCGTGCCAATGAGTTCAGCAGCCTGCGGGAACCTGGCCCCCCGGAAACACTCGTGATAAATTTGCCAACTGGTGATCGCGGGTAACGTTTTCCTTATCGGCCGGTACTCCCCTCATGGGTCATCTCCTTAACGACATCCGCTACGCGTTGCGCACGTTTCGCAAATCGCCGGTTTTTGTCGCTGTCGCGGTGCTTTCGCTCGCGCTGGGCATTGGCGCGAATACGGCAATTTTTACGCTGATCGACCAGGTCCTGCTGCGTCTTCTGCCCGTGAAAGATCCGCAACAGTTGGTATTGCTGTGGACGCGCGGCCAGCACTACGGCAGCAATAGCGGGGCGAATAAGATCTCCTACCCGATGTATGAGGATTTCCGCGACAAGAACCAGGTCTTCAGCGGGATGTTCTGCCGCGACGACTCGGCATTTAGCCTCAATTTCGAGGGGAAGACGGAACGGATCTCGGGCGAGATTGTTTCGGGCAGTTATTTTCCGGTACTGGGCGTAGGCGCTGCGCTGGGACGCGTGTTCAATGCGTCCGACGACCAGGCGCAGGGTGGGGTTCCGTACGCGGTATTGAGCTATCGCTATTGGATGAACCGGTTCGCGGGCGATCCGCAGCGTTATTGGAAAGAAGCTGGTGCTGAACGGGTTTCCGTTCACAGTGGTGGGCGTGAGCCAGGCGGGATTCGACGGGACGGACCCAGCGCATTCGCCGCAAGTGCGCATCCCGATCATGATGAAGCTGCAAGTGGATCCGCAGGGCTTCTACGATTTGAAGAATCGGCGCAACCGCTGGGTGAAGGCTTATGGCCGGCTGAAACCCGGCGTCACGATGGAGCAGGCGAAGGCGAGTCTGCAGCCGCTGATGCACCAGATGCTGGACATGGAGGTGCAGGAGAAGGATTTTGCGAAAGCGGCGCCGGAGGACAAGCAGGCCTTTCTACGGATGTGGATCGACGCTGCTGCCGGCTGCGAAGGGGCGATCGTTTTTGCGGGACCGGTTTTCGAATCCGCTGCTGGTGCTGATGGCGATTGTCGGTCTGGTGCTGCTGATCGCGTGCGCGAACGTGGCGAACCTGCTGATCGCGCGGGCGACGGCGCGGCAGAAAGAGATCGCGGTGCGGCTGGCGCTGGGGGCGAGCCGCGTGCAGATCGTTTCGCAGTTGCTGGTCGAGAGCCTGATGCTTTCGCTCGCGGGGGGCCTGGCGGGGCTGCTGCTGGCAGTATGGATCGACGAAACGCTGGTGAATTTTCTGCCGAAGGGCACCAGCATTCTGACCATTTCGGCGACGCCGGATTGGCGGATTCTGCTGTTCACGCTCGGCATTTCGCTCGCTGACCGGAATTATTTTCGGACTGGTTCCGGCGCTGCAAGCGACGCGTCCGGATCTGGCGCCGACGCTGAAGGACGAAGTGGGCGCGATCACCAGCACGGCGTCGACCGGCCTCAGAAAATCGCTGGTGGTGGCGCAGGTGACGCTTTCGCTGCTGTTGCTGGTGGGCGCGGGGCTGTTCATCCGGAGCCTCAAAAATCTGAAGGATCTGGACCCGGGGTTCAAGACGCGGAATCTGGTGACGTTTTCGATCGACCCTCCGCTGAACGGCTACAAGCCGGAGAGGAGCCGGGAGATGTATCGGCAGATCTATGCGGCTCTGAATACGCTGCCGGGAGTGGAGTCGGCCAGCCTGGCGGTCATGCCGGTGATGGAAGGAGATGAGTGGGACAGCTCGGTAACCGTGGACTCTTTCACGGGGAAGCGTCCGGACGGACTGGGTCCGCACATGAACTTCGTGTCCCCCGGGTATTTCAAAACCATGGACGTGCCGATTCTGCAAGGCCGCGATTTCCGGCCCTCGGATCAGGGCAAGGACGCGCCGAAGGTCTGCATGATCAACGAGAAGTTCGCGAAGAAATTTTTCCCGGAGGGGCGGGCCGTGGGGCATCGCATCGGCATGGGAGGCGACCCGGGAACCAAGACGGATATCGAGGTGGTGGGGGTTTTCGGCGACATGAAATATGAAGGGATGCGCGACGAAGTTCCGATCGAGATGGTCCGGCCGTACGAGCAGAGGAATTTACGCTCGGCATGTGGGTTTATATCCGGACGGCGCGCGAGCCGGAGCAGATTTTTTCGGCGGCGCGGCACGCGGTGCAGCAGATCGACGCGACGCTGCCGGTGGTGGACATGAAAACGCTCGAAAAGCAGGTGGACAATTCGCTGGTGACGGAGCGACTGGTGGCCACGCTTATCGAGCGCATTCGGAGTGCTGGCGACGCTGCTGGCGTCGATCGGATTGTACGGCGTGATGGCGTACACGGTGGCGCGGAGGACGCGCGAGATCGGCATTCGCATGGCGCTGGGCGCGGCGACGGGCAATGTGGTGTGGCTGGTGATGAAAGAGGTTCTGGTCCTGGTGGGCATCGGGATCGTTTTGGGATTGGGCGCGTCCTGGGGATTGACGCGGTACGTGCAGAAGCAGCTTTACGGGATTCAGCCGAACGATTTGACGACCATCGTTCTGGCGACGATCGGCATCGCGTGCGTGGCGCTGGCGGCGGGATATGTTCCGGCGAGGAGAGCGACCAGGGTGGATCCGATTCGGGCGCTGCGGTGGGAGTGAGACGTGTGGTCCGCAGAAATTCAATCCAGCGTCATGCAACCTCCGTTTCCAAGCCATATTCGTGCTGGAGCCCGCCCCTGAGTACAGGCGTCGCTTTGATCCGGAACCTTAGCTAGGGATCGCTCGGGAATTCCGGGCTCACGCCGGTTGGGCAGTCTCCGTTGCTGGCCGCAGCCGTCGCCTCCGTCAGTTTCCCGGCTCTTTCACGGAAAGTAAACCCTACACCGGCTTGATAAAGGGGGTACAATGGACCGTTCTTTGTGGCTAAGTGAGGAATATGGGGGATATTACTCAACTACTTCAAGAGTGGCGCCAGGGCAGTCGTGACGCTGAAAACGAGCTGTTTACCCTAGTCACGCCCAACCTGCGTCGTCTGGCCCACTACCTCATGAAGGGCGAGCGTAAAGGCCACACGATGCAGGCCACGGAGTTGGTCGACCAGGTTTACTTCCGTTTGGTGGGCGCAAAAGATCGGGATTGGCGGAATCGGGCGCATTTTTTCGCTATAGCAGGTAGAGCTATGCGCAGATTTCTAATTGACTATGCCCGCGGACAGCCTGACGCTGAGGTGGTCGCGCTCGACGGGTTGAGGGACTTCCTTCCCGCCGACAGCAGCAAGATCGACTTGGCGATTACGGTAGGCCGCCTTCTGGATCAGCTCGCGGCAACCAAGCCCGAGTGGTGCAGTCTGGTGGAGCTGAAATACTTTCTCGGGCTGACCGATGAGGAGGCTGCGGACGTATTGGGCGTGAAACTCCGCAGCATGCAGCGCATGTGGCGCGACGCGCGCCAGTGGCTCTTTGAACATATGGATGAGGGCCATGGAACGCAATCCGCAGCAGGATGACGAACTAGTAATGGGCTTGGTGGATCTGGCGCTATCGCAGCCGGAGAACCAGCGTGAATCTTGCCTCCGGAACGCGTGTTCCGGGAATGCTGACTTGTTCAGCCAGGCTTGGGACTACGTCCAGTGGGAAACGCGAATGCACGGCTTCCTGCTTGAGCCTCTGCTCTCCGCTCCTGAAAACGAAGCTCCGTTTGAACCCGGGCGGCTCCTCGATTCCCGATTCCGGATCGAACGCGAGGTGGCTCGCGGCGGAATGGGCATTGTCTATGAGGCGTTTGACGAAAAGTTGGGCCGCCGCATAGCGCTGAAGTGTGCGCGCAACGGATTCGGAAAGCGCCTGCCGCCGGAGGTGCTCCACGCCAGCGAAATCAGCCACCCTAACGTGTGCAGAATCTTCGAGATTCATACCGCATCCACTGCCAGCGGGGACGTCGATTTTCTCACCATGGAGTTTCTCGAAGGGGAAACGCTTGGCGCACGCCTGGGCCATGGGCCGCTGACGGAAGCCGAAGCGCGCGGCATCGGAGCGCAGATCTGTGCGGGATTGGCCGAAGCCCATCACAACGGCGTGGTGCATGGCGACCTGAAAAGCAACAACGTAATTCTCGCCCGTGACCCCGACGGGGGCATACGGGCCGTGATCACCGACTTCGGGCTAGCGTACAGACCGCAGGCCACGGTCGACGATATCGCCGCGGGCGCAGCAGGGTCCAGTCAGGCCGCCGGAACGCCGGATTACATGGCGCCTGAGTTGTGGAAAGGCGAAAACCAATCGGCTGCTTCCGACGTGTACGCGCTCGGCGTTATTTTGCGTGAACTGGCCGGAGGTCAACGCACTAGCGAGGATCGCGCGCATGACCCGATCTTGCGCCGGTGCCTCGAAGCGGACCCAGCCAAACGCTTTCAGAGCGCCGTGGAGGTGGCGGCGGCGATGGACGCCACCCGTTCGCGGCGGCGGTGGACTTGGGTAACGGCAGCGGCCGCTCTGTTGGCGACCGTAGTGGGATTGGCGGTTTATGAGACGGCGGCGGCTCCAAAAGAGTCGGTGCGGCTGGCCATGTTGCCGCTTCAGTTCGGTCCCAATCAGTTTGGTCCAGATCGAGGCGCGGCGGAGCTGGCGGAGCGAATCTCCCGCGACGCCGCGGATCAACTGGGCCGATTGACGGGAGGGAAGCGCACGAGACTGTCGGTAACTGGCCGTCATGCGGATTCGGTCGAACAGGCCCGTTCCGCGCTGGGCGCAACGCACGTCGTCCACGGAACCCTTAGCTGGGAAAACGGCAAAATCGTGGTGCACGCGTTCCTGACGGACGCCCGGAATCAAGTCAATTCCGGTGATTGGACGGCGATATACGCTCCGGGCGAGGTTCATTACGCCGGCACGGGCATCACGGGCATGGTAACCGGGGCGCTCCATTTGCCTCCGCTGCCGGATGCGGTTAATGACGCTGCCAAAAAGGATTACTGGGAGGGGCTGTGGTACGCGCACCGCAACTCGACCGTCGACCGCGCCCTGCCGCCACTTGAACGCGCCGTCGCCGCCGATCCCGATTCGCCGCTCACTTGGGCGGGACTGGCCGAGGCGCAGTGGTTCAAATACTTTCTCACCAAAGATCAGACCTGGCTGGATCGCTGTAACGAATCCCTGCTGGAAGCGCAGCGCCGCAATCTGGATCTGGCGCCGGTGCACCGCGTGGCTGGGTTGTTGCGCCGTAATGCAGGGCTGTATGAGCAGGCGGAGTCGGAGTATTTGAGAGCCATCGAACTGGATCCAGGCAACGGCGACGCCTACCGGCGGCTGGCGAATGTTTACAAACACAACCACCAGTTGGATCAAGCACTGGCGATGTTGAAAAAGGCGGTCGTTGTCGCTCCGAACGACTTCAAGGTGTATCAGGACCTCGGAACGTATTATTTGGACCAAGGCGACGAGCGCGATGCTGTTCGCCAGTATCAAAATTGTGTGCAACTAGCGGCTGACGAGCCGGATTGTCATCGGGTGCTCGGGTTGGCTTATTTGGACCTCGGCAGGTACGCGGACGCGGAGAGTGAGTTTCGCGTCGCCGTTGCCCTGGCGAAACCTCCTACCGCCGACCTGCTTTTGAGTCTGGCGGGTGCTTTGATGTATCAGGGAAGGGATCTGGAGGCGATCCCATTCTTGAAGGCGTCCCTAAGCCAGACCCCAAATGACAGCCTCTCGTGGATCAATTTAGGAACTGCCTACCGGCGCGCGAACCAACCGAGGGAGTCCGAGGAAGCTTATCGGACTGGCTGGGCGCAAGCGGAACAGGCAGTGTTGCGCGACTTCCGCGATAGCGTCGAACGGTCCCACTTAGCATTCCTGTCAGCCCGCTTGGGGGATCGGAAACGGGCCGAGACGGAAATCAAGCAGGCTTTACATTCGTCGGACTCCACCGCTGTCCGAGAGATAGCGGTGCATACTTACGAGGCGCTCGGCATGCACGGCGAAGCGCTGGATATCTTGAAAACTTCCCCGGACGATGTTCTATTGGATGCAGCCCGGTGGCCCGATCTGGATGTTCTGCACAAAGATCCCCATTTTCAAGAGTTATTTGCTTCACGCAAAATCAAGGAATAGTCCGCAGAGAATGAAGAGGTCAATAAAAAAAGCCGCACAATTTGGCGGAGTTTCACAAGAATTTTCGCTTTAAGTGATTGTTACTCTCGCGATAAAAAGAAACTAGGAGAAATCAAATGGCGAACCAGTTCGAGATCCGAGTCCGGAATACGACAGTGAAGATCATAGTTGGAGGCAGCCAAGGCGACCATCAGGGGAATGGTAGCGCTTCGTCCAACGCACTTGGTGGGAGTTCCGGCTCCCTTCCTCCTGGCGACAGTGGAGGCGGATTGCCCGAGTCCGCCTCAGGGTGCTGCTGCTCGCCGGTAGTGATCGGCCCGATCGTTGTTGAAGGTTCTAGCATGCAAGGTGAGAACGGGCAGACGCGAGGCGGAAGTTCGGGCAACCTACCTCCTGGCGATAGTGGCGGTGGAGGAGCCAGATCCAGTACCCAACACGGGGGCGGGCACGCAAAGGGGGGAAGTTCGGGCAATCTCCCTCCCGGCGACAGTGGCGGCGGAGCACCCAGTTCCAACTCCGGGTGCTGCCCCACGGTGGTGATTGGACCCATTGTGTTCACCGGCAGCTGCTCGGGCCAAGCCGCTCCATCGGACTCCGGTGCGGCCGCAGGCGTGAGGGAGGTTACTGTCGATCCGCCGGCACATCTTGGTTTGACCCCCCGCAGCGCAGTTGACAAGATTCCCTTTACAATGCAGCCCCAGCAGCAAACGGAATGGTGCTGGAGTGCGGTGGCCGTCTCCGTTAGCGATTTTCTCGATCCCGCGACGCCGCCCACGTGGACCCAGCCTACGCTGGCAACCGCACTCCTGACTGGGGACGGCGCGGGTCCACTCAATTGCAGCGAGTCGGATCAGGCGGAGAAAGCGTGCAACCAGCCCGAGGCCCTCGATGCGGCGCTGACCATCACCAAGAATCTGTGGAAGAGGGGATTCCTGGAGAACCAGCGGCTGGCGTTCGAGTGCCTTCAGAAATGGTCCGACGCGCAACTCCCGGTATGCGCGAGGATCGCGTGGAGGGAAGGTGGCTTTCATTTCATTGCCCTTGGCGGGACCAATATGACGAGCTCCGGCCAGCAACAAGTGTGGGTGCTCGATCCGCTTCCGGGTACGCCGCCGAAGTTATGGGATTACGAGTCGCTGGCGGAGCATTACGGGTTGTCACAGTTGGGGTTCTGGTTGGACACGTACCTCTTGACGAAGTAACGCGAACGCCAAATTACAAAAGGAGAATTTATGTCAATCATTCCATCGTTCGCGCCAGCTCCCGCCGTCACAGCATTTTCCGCCCAATTACCCGCTTTCCTGTCCGGCCCCGCCGGCATCGTCAGCCCCGCCTTCATCGGCGAAGCGCCGTACATTCCCAAGCCGGACGAAATCGGTACAGGCGTCCTGGCCGCGGTACAAGTGTTCTCATTGAGCCTGAAGGACGTCGTCAACAGCACCGGAAGCATTTCCCCGACGCCGGCCGGCTGGCAGATTTTTGCCGGCGACAATTCCTCACCGCCCCAGGTGATCTCCGGACTGGTGGTACAACGACACAGCGGCGCCTGGAAACTCGCGTCGGTTGCTTACGGTATTCTGGTGCGGCAGCAGTTTGACGAGTTGAACGCTCTGAGCTCCTTGCCGGGGCTCTCCGCGACAGAGGACTACGAAACATTCTTGCTTGAAATTCCCGGAGCGAATGTGAGGGCCTTCTGGCTGGTGCCGCAAAAGGCTGGCTCAACTGAATTTATCCGACCGCTTCCGTCCGGAAACGCCCAGATCATCCCGGCTCTCAAAGGGCCGGCTGCCTACCCTGTCCAGAACCTCATGGCGACGATCATCCCCATCGCCACCGCCAATTTGGCGATGAGCGCACGCTACGGAGCCTAGACCCGATTCACTGAACCGTTCCATGAACAGGCCCCGATCCCAGCGCAGCACCGCGCGGATCGGGGCTTTTTTTATGGCGCAAAGGGATTCCCTCAATCTGGCGGACTTTTTGGAAAACTCTCGCTTACCTTCATGTCAACCGCGTTAGACGGTGAGACAGAAAAAAGGAGATTTCAAAAAATGACAAGCTCGATGATTCGTACCCTCGTTACACTCGGCCTGAGTGCTGTACTGAGCCCTATTGCTCTGTTGGCGCAAGGCCCGGTTACCGCCACCATTCCGTTCGATTTCACTGTCGGCGCGAAGACTCTTTCCGCAGGCACCTACCAGGTCAAGCAGATAAACCAGGCCGCTATTATGCTGCAGAACGTCAAGGATGGCAAGTCGATTCTGGCGCCCTACAAGGCCGGAGAGGTCGACAAGATTGGCGGCACGCCGAAACTGACGTTCAACCGCTACGGCGATAGCTACTTCCTGACCAAGGTCACCAGCGACACTCGCAATTGGGCCTTGTATCGGTCCCGAGCCGAAAAGGAGATGATCGCGAAAATGGCATCTCCCGAATCTGCCGTTGTAACCGCTGCCTTGCGCTCGAAATAGCGCCGGGCTGGCGAGTCGACCGCCACCGCGGCACCAGCCTCCCAGGGCCTTCAGGACCCAAAGGAAGCTGGTGTCGACGTGCCGGCGAGGTGGGCTATGTGCGGAAAACATTGGGTCACTACGTCAAGAACACCGGCCCCATCTGGGCAAACCGCATCGCATCCTCCTTCATGGACACATTGTTGAACATGACGTAAGCTGACCGGCCGGCAAGCATCTCATTCAGGTGTTGGAGATCGTCATCGGTGTAGCGGTATGCATACGTCTTTTTGCCGTGGAGGCGCCAATAGAGCGGACTGCCGTAGACAGATCGGTCCACAAAAGGATCGACACAATGGATGAGCTGGAATTCCGCGCACAGATCGTGAACCACTTCGGGTGGCCATGAACCGCGCGGCTCCCAGGCGATTTGAAAAGGTTGCCGGCCGATCCTTCGAAAGAAGGTCGAGAAGTTCTGAAGATTCTTGGCGGTTGGCTGAAAGGACGCGGGGCATTGAAAGACGACGACCTTGACTTGCAGAGCCTCCGCGATTTCGAGGGTCTTCTTCCACGCCTGCCAAACTTGCTCCGTATCGCGGAATGATCCCAGATGATCGCGATCCTCGGCCGCGACGGGGGATCTCAGTCGCCGGTAAGTTGGGCTCACCGGCGTGTGAGTGATCAGTTGCCAGGCCTTGATGCAAAATATGAAATCGGGCGGCGCTAGTTCACGCCACCTGGCGGCGACTTTCGCGGCGGGGGGATCGTAAAACGTAGACTGAATTTCAATCACCGGAAAGTGCGAGAGATAGAGCGACTGCTTCTCCGCCCAACCACAGCATCCAATTAAAGGCCCCATCGTTCTAACAGGCAGCACGTCGTCTTCCAAACGGAACTTTAGTTGCTAACAAATTCGGCTGAGTTCACAACATGAATCGCTCTGAGTCAAACAGCGCGGCCGAATTCCTACCGGCGAAGAAGACGCTGCCCACGTTACGGCAGGCCGTTCAAGACTGCCGCGGGTGCGATCTCTACCAATATGCAACGCAGGCTGTCGCGGGGGAAGGACCCGCCTCGTCTGTCATCGTCTTTATCGGCGAGCAGCCTGGTGATGAGGAGGATCATCAAGGGCGTCCGTTTGTTGGACCGGCTGGCCGCCTGTTCGATCGCGCTCTTGAAGAAGCCGGTATCGACCGGTCTCACGCGTATGTGACGAATGCCGTGAAGCACTTCAAGTTCGAGGAACGCGGGAAGCGTCGAATCCACAAGAAACCGAGTATGTCTGAAGCGAGGGCATGCCAGCCCTGGTTGGAGGCTGAGATTGCGGCCATTAAGCCGGAAATTATCGTCTGCCTCGGCGCCACCGCGGCTCAATCAGTTTTCGGATCGGACTATCGAGTCACCAAGGAGCGCGGAAAGTTCGTGAGCCATCCGTGGGCGCCGCACGCGACCTCGACCATGCATCCGTCCGCCATCTTGCGCGCTCCCGATGAACAACGCGCCAATGAATACCAGTTATTGGTGGACGACTTGAGAAAGGTAAAGAAACTCGCCGCTGAGCTGCGGTAAATCAGGCCGGCAATTCTTTGGGCGACGGAAATCCATGCTGCTCTCGCCCCACAGCTCCATCATACTTTTTCGTGGATTTGAATAGCTCATACCTGCCGTCACCCGCTGCTTCTTTGCACTGCTCCCGAAGCGATCCCATCTGCGCTTCGGAGAAAGGCTGAAAACCTTTCGCGATCGCGAGGTTCTGGCGCAAGACCGCTGGCGAGTTCATTCCTGAAATCGTGGTGGCGACGGGAAGACTCATGGCGTAGCGGAGGGCCTCTTCGACGCGAACGCCTCCTTGCGACACCATCTCTCCGCTGCCGCCGAGACTCTTCATCCCCAACGGCGCGATGCCGCGACGATTCAGCTCAGGCAGAACCTTCGTCTCAAAGCTTCGAAATGTCGCGTCAAAGCAGTTCAGCGGCATCTGCACCGTATCGAATGGAAAGTCGTGCGATAGCATACGCAAATGAATGGACGGATCTTTATGGCCGGTGAAGCCGACAAAGCGAACTTTGCCATCCTTCTTCGCCTGTACCAACGCCTCTGCGGCCCCACTGGGCGCGAAGATCAAGTCGGGATCGTTTTCGTAAATCACCTCATGGATCTGCCAAACATCGAGATGATCCGTCTGCAGTCTGCGGAGCGACTCCTCCAGCATCCGCATCGCGACCTTCTTATCGCGACCGTGGGTGCATACTTTGGTCATCAGGACGACTTTGTCGCGCTTGCCGTGAAGAGCGTCGCCCATCCACTCTTCACTCTTGCCGTCATGGTAATCCCAGGCGTTGTCGAAAAAGTTGACGCCATTGTCGATGGCTTCGTCGACAATCCGCTTGGCCTCGTCCAGATCCTTCGCCGAGCCGAGATGAAATCCTCCCAGACCCAAGGCCGAGACCCGCACGCCAGTCTTGCCGAGAGGTCGCATCGGAATGCTTTGGGTTTGCATGGGTCGGGAAGCCTCCTGTGCGGCTAGAGAGCCTGCGATTGTCGATCCGATAAACGCGCGCCGCGAAAAGTCCGTCATCATTTTCTCACGGTGTGATTTTCGGAAACGGATCGCCGCTGTTTTCCGTGGCGTTCACCATTTCCTTGACCTCAACCGACTGCATATCCAGGGGAAAATCGTGAGCCATGCGCGCTTCCGGATTGTCGAATTTGAGCGACAACTTGTACAACTCAAATCGCCCGTCGGCCGCCACAGACCGAACCCGTTCGGCGATAGCCTGCATTTCCGCTTCGCTCAACGGCTGAAATCCGCGCGCGATTTTAAGGTTTTGGCGCACTACGTCAAGGCGCTCCATCCCCGTAATCGTGGTGGTGACGGGAAGACTCATCGCGAAACGAAGAGCCTCCTCCGCCGTGACGGCGCCCATCGTGATTCCCGCGCCGGTTCCACTCAGAGGCTTCATGCCGAGAGCCGCGATTCCGCGTCGATTCAATTCCGGCAGCACTTGCTGCCGAAAGCTTTTGAAGGTCGCATCGAAGGGATTGAGAGGCATCTGAACCGCATCGAACGGGAAGCCTGTATTCAGCATCTTCAAATGAATCGACGGATCCTTGTGGCCGGTGAATCCCGTGAATCGCACTTTGCCCTGTTCCTTAGCCTTTACCAGAGCTTCCGCCGCGCCATTCGGGCGAATGAACAAATCCGCATCGTTGTCGAAGGAAGCGCCATGGATCTGCCACAAATCGAGATGGTCGGTCTGCGAGTCTTCGAAGCGATTGCTCCAGCATCTTCATCGCGAGATCCTTGTCGCGACCGTGGGTACAGACCTTCGTCATGAGGAACAGCTCTTTGCGCCGCTCCTTGACCACCTTGCCCATCCAAGATTTCGGATTTCCCGCGATGATATTCCCAGCAGTTGTCGAAGAAATTGACCCCGCCGTCGATCGCCTGATTCATGATGGCAATCGCGGTCGCCTCGTCCTGCGCCTGACCGATATGGTGGCCGCCTAGCGCCAGCGCGGCAATCTTTACATCCGAATGACGGCCAAACGGCCTCTGGGGAATCGCGGATCCTTGCGGCATATCGCTGACTATCCGTTTGATCCTTGGAGCCAAGCGGCGTTTCGCTGAACTAGTAAGTTTCCCCGTCACCTGGGATCTGCGGCGGTGGTCTCGATTCGAGGACGCTACTGATCTGCGATAAAATTCCTTTCATGTTTCGCACGCTACTTCCGATCCTCCTCGGCGCCTTAACCACCTACGCGCAAACCAAGAAAATCATCGTCGAGGGAGCCGATCCCGCGATGCTGAAGGAATACCAGAGCGTCTCTCCCAAAGCTCGCGTCATCGGCGTGACCGCCCAGACGGTTATGCAGGAGATCGGCGATGCCGATGCGTTCATCGGCGCCATCACGCCCGCTGAGGTGCGCGCCGGCAAGAACCTGAAGTGGGTAGCCATCATGAGCGCCGGCGTGGAGAACGTGCTCATGAACTCCGGCGGGAACGATCTGCGCGACAGCAATATCGTGCTGACCAATAACCGAGTCGTGCAAGGCCCCGAGCTCGCCGATCACGCCTTTGCGATGCTCCTGTCTCTCGCCCGCGATCTACCCCGCTATTGGGCCGACAAGCAGCATGAAACCTGGAACAAAGGAGATCTCCATGTCATTGAGCTCATGGGCAAGAACGCGCTCATCATTGGAATGGGCGGCGCCGGCATGCAGATCGCCACCCGAGCTTGGGCGTTCGGCATGAACGTTACCGGCGTCGATCCCGAAGATAAACCGTTCAGCCCGATGATCAAGCGCATCGTCAAGCCCGATCAGCTCAACGAGGTCATGCCCGATGCCGACGTCGTCTTCATCAGCGCCCCCGACACGCCGCTAAGCCACAAGATGGTCGGCCCCAAGCAATTCGAGCTGATGAAGAAGAACGCCTATTTCATCGCCGTCAGCCGCGGCGGCGTTTATGATCTGCCGAGCCTGATCAAAGCGCTCGATGAGAGAAAGCTGGCAGGCGCTGGCGTCGACGTTATGGATCCCGAGCCGCTCCCGGCAGGTAACGCCATGTGGAAGTTCCCCAACGCCATCGTCACTCCGCACATTGCAGGCCGCTCCGATAGAGATCGCGGCCGCATGGTAGGCACCATCAAAGAAAACATCGCCCGCTTCGTCGAAGGCAAACCTCTGATCAATGTAGTCGACAAACAAAAAGGATATTAGGCCATTTTCACAGTTGCAACCCCTGGCGTCAGTCAGGGGACTGGCATGCGGGAAACATCCTGGTCTATAGCAACTATGAAATTGCTCTAATTGCTCTAGTGAAGAGGGGACATAAGCTGTCCCAGCCAATTCTGTTAGAGAGAGTTACCCATTCGCGCATGGTGGTCCAACCGAACCGCGACCGTCAGGAAGCGGACAGACGCGAAAACTCGGCTTTCAATTGACCCGGTTTCCCGCGATGTAAACCGCCCGGATTGTCTGCGTATTCTTAATATTTTCGAGCGGACTCCGGTCAACCACCATCAAATCCGCCCACTTGCCCGGCTCCAAAGTCCCCAAGTCCTTCGCCTCCAGAAATTCGGCCCCGCTCTTGGTCGCCGCCACGATCACCTGCATTGGCGTGAGGCCCGCTTCCACCATCAGTTGCATCTCCCAGTGTTCAAAATACCCGGGAAAACGTCCCGGAGGACCGGTATCGGTGCCCATGCCGTACCGGACTCCGGCGTCGGCCAAGGCCTTGAGATTTTTCTTCGCCATTTCGAAAAATCCTTGATAGCGGCCGAACTCGGGATCGGAGCGGATCGTCTGTTGATACGCCGGGCTCTTCAGCATCTTCAGAACGTTCTCGGAAACACTCCTGGTGAAAAAAGGAAGAGTGAGGAAGGGTGCATCACTCCCATAAATAAACATCGACGCCTCGCGCGATAGCGTCGCCGCCATCTGCCACGTGCCATGTTTCTTCATATCTTGGACCAACGACTGATCCACGGGTTTGTCGCGAACGCTATGCGCCAGGCCGTTGACGCCGTCGTCGACCAGTTGCCGGGCATCCTGCAAATAAAAGATGTGGGCGGCGGCGCGGAGCTGATGCTGATGAGCGCCATCAATGATCGCCTTGGCGATGTCATACGGCATCTTCTTCTGCGTCCCCAGATGATCGTCCATCCATAGCTTGATGATGTCGACTTTCTTCGCGGCCAGGGAATCGATCTCCGCCTTCACGTCCGCCACGCCGGCGACTTGCGGAGTGACGCCCGCCAATCCGCCGTATCCGCCTTTGAAAACAAAACCCTGGCCCGCCGTGTAAACGCGTGTGACCGATGGCCGGCCGGAACGCTGTTCGTCACGGACGCGGAAAATCAGATCCTGATCCGTTCCCATGCTGAGCACCGTAGTGACGCCATAGGAGGCGTACGTCTTCAGATTTTGTTCGATGTTTTCGCGCGTGAAGAATTTCGCGTCCTGCGTGAGATCCACGGTGTTCCCGATATGACCATGCAGATTGATGATGCCGGGCATCACAAACTTGCCGGCCAGGTTGATTTTCTCGGCTTCGGCCGGCATCCGGACTTGCGCCGCCGGTCCCACCCAGCCGATCCGACCATTGTCGATGATCATCGAAACGTGCGTCGCCGGCGGACGCCCTGTGCCGTCGATCAGAGTAAAATCTTCCAGTACCTTGACCTCGCCGTAAAGCGAGGCCGCCCACCACAAAAGCAGTGCTCGTGCAAGCATCTTCTGGAAACCTCCACAGTTATACATCAATAAGGTGCATGCTTCAGTGGCGCGGGGCCATGCCCTGCGAAAGTTAATACGGCTGCTGCCGGTTCGTTGATTTACGGCCAATTTCGGCCGCGGCGGCGTTCCCAGCGCAGAATCTTACACCTTCTTTGATCATGTCAACCACGTTTTCGGCGTTGCAGGTATTCAGAAAAAACATGTGGTTGGCTTTGACGGCAGCGAAGACTTTCGCTCGCGCAGCCACCATCTTCGGATCGGTGACCGCTCCGCCCTTGACGCCGAGGGAGAGCGCCATGTCTCCCGGACCCCACTCCGCGAACGAAAGCCCTGGAATTTTCACATTCTCTTCTACGTTCGCCAGCGCGTACTTGTCTTCCTCTTTTACGCCCAGCAGCAGCTCCCCGTTTGGATTCAGCGGCCATGCGTCCGCCCTGGCTTCGTACTCAGCCGTGGAAACGCCCCAGATCTGAGCTGCCGTCGCCGACCCGTGAACACCGCGGCGGCCGTCCTCTAAACCGTGCTGGCCTACGCCCTGTTCCCGGTTTGGAAAGCGGCACGCTTCAATGAACGCGCGAATCGCGCCGGGCGTGTCCGCGTGGGTTAAGAGCACACCGTGGACCCCTGTTGCCAGCACTTGCTGGAACATCCAGGCGTTGGCGCGGACAGCTGCTTCATCGGTTCCATTGACAGGCACGTTGACAATGACCGCCGGAGTACGATGGCCGCTCCTGCTGGGGCCGCCCGCTGCCAGTCCCCTCATGTATTCCTGCAAGCCTTTGACGTCGAAGGGGGCATGTTCCATGTCGTAGCTGATGTAATCGGCCCACGTCTGCGCGTCCTTCTTACCCTGCTCAAAAGTACCCTCTGTTCCGGAATGTGAACCGGTGTAGTAGATGGGTTGGCCCTGTTCCAGCATATCGATGGCCTGATTAATATGCTTCGGCTTGGCCGGTACTTGGCCCACAATTGCGATCGCGCCGAATAAGAAAGCCAATGACGCGGATACCCGGATCAACATAGACGTGTTCTCCTTAATGGCTGACCAACTTTAGCTTAATATTCTTGAACTCGATGGGATACTTTTGGTACTGCAGCCGGATACGGCCATTCGCATACTTCGAGTCGTGAATGTCCAAGGTCTTGGTGCCGTTCAAAACAACCACCAGATGATCGCCGTCGGCAGTGATTTCGTAGTGATTCCACTGGTCGGGAATGAACTTATAGTCCCCATCGGTCTTGGCTGCACCAACGATAGATCCGGTATTGTAGCCCTGCGGCTGGGACTTCCAGATTTGCACCTCATAACCGCCGGTACCGCCGGGAGAGCGAATGAACACACCGCTGTTGGTATCCTCACCCGTTCTGAAATCGACGTCCAATATAAAATCCTTGTACTCCTCATTGGATGTCAAATAACCAGCCGGCTCCCCGCAAGGGACCAGCAAGCCATTCACCACCTCCCAGCGTGAACCGCCGGAAGGCACAGGCGCAGTAGAGCAAGCCCGCGGATTCGAGCCAACCGCAGGCCCAGTACCTTGCTTCGTGGCGATGCTATCCCGCCCGGCATCCCATCCATTGAGACTCTTTCCGTCGAATAGAAGAATCCAGCCCTGTGCCTTCTCCCGCGGCGTCAAGAGGTTGTCCGCTGCGAAAACGCTCCACGACGTGGCGAGGACCAAAGTGAGCGTGCTGCCGAGATTGGAGCGTCGCATATTTCGTTTCTTCCTCCGGTACTTATATCACTTCAAAACGTATACTTCAATCCGAGCTGAATGAGTTCCCTTTGAGACCTTACAAAAAACGCCCAGAATAATGACGTGCGCATTGCGACTAAGCCTTTTAGATGCCGATGCTTGCCTCCGGCACTCAAGACCGCGATCTCGCGCCGCAAAAACCCCCAGTGGCGGTAATTAAAGAAAAGTCAATAGTTGACAATCGTCGACTGAACTGGATCGCGAAAAGAGCGGCAAATGCCGCCGGGTTTTTTTCGCGTTAACATTCTTGTGGTAAATCATTCATGAAGACTGTATTGTCCTTGGGTCAAATCGCCCTCGTCTGTCTGTCTTTGACGGCGCAGGCGCCGTATGAATCGGCGAATCACGGTGCCGCTGCGGTCTGGCAGAGTCTTAAGAAGCTGCATACTCGCGCCAGCCTGATCATGATCACCGCGCATCCGGATGACGAAGACGGCGGGATGCTCACTTATGAGTCACGCGGGCAGGGCGCCCGGGTCGCATTGTTGACGCTGAATCGAGGAGAAGGCGGCGCGAACGTCATGTCATCCGACTATTTCGATGCGCTCGGGTTGGTGCGAACCGAGGAACTGCTTGCTGCCGACCGGTATTACGGAGTCGATCAATATTGGACACGAGTGGTCGACTTTGGCTTCTCCAAGACGATGGATGAGACTTTGTCGAAGTGGACTCGTGACCGCGTGCTGTATGATCTGGTGCGAGTGGTGCGGCTGGTCCGGCCGCTGGTGATCACTTCCGTCTTCGTGGGCGGACCGTCGGACGGTCACGGCAACCACCAGACCGCTGGGTGGATGGCGAAAGAAGTGTATCGCCTCGCGGGTGATCCCACGGTCTTCCCCGAGCAGATCAAGGCCGGTTTGAAGCCATGGACTCCTTTGAAGGACTACGCGCGTTTACCATTTTCGCGGCGCGGCAGTGCGAGCCCGCTAGCCGTGAATCTGGAAATTCCGGAAGGTACTTACGATCCGTTTCTTGGCTTGAATTATTCCCAATTTTCGCGCGAGGGGCTGGGACATCAGAAATCGCAGAATGGCGGTACCGGTATTCCCGCGGCAGGCCCGATGATGAGCGCCTACCATCGATTTGATTCCCGGGTTGCGGCCGAGGACAAAGAGCAATCGTTTTTCGACGGCATTGATACGTCGCTGGTCGGAATCGCTAGTCTGGCGAAGCGGGGCGAAACGATCTTCCTGGTGGACGGGCTGAAGCAGATCAACAGCGACGTGGAACGAGCGATCGATCAGTTCTCCGCGGCGCAGCCGGATAAGATCGCGCCATTGCTTGCGAGTGGACTGAAGGGCACGATCGCCCTGCTCGACCGCCTGTCGCGAAGTGACCTATCCGAGGAGTCCAAATACGATATCTCACGCGAGCTTAACATCAAGCGCACACAATTCAACGATGCGCTGGTTGAGGCGCTGGGAATCGCGGTGCGCGCCACGGTTGCTCCCGCGCAGGAACCGGATCCGGATACGTTCCGTATGGCGATTCCTGGCCAGACATTCGGAGTAAAGGTCCAACTGGTCAATCAGAGTTCGGCCCCGGTGTCTCTGCGACGCGTGTCTCTCAAACCCGCGGAACCGAAGTGGTGGTCCATCTCGGATGCGCAGCGGGCCGCCGGTGAGCTGTTGCCCAATCAATTAGTCACTGCTACATTTCGCGCTACCGTCGCCGCATCCGCCGGTTACACGAGGCCTTACTTCTCGCGGCCGAATATCGAGCAACCTTACTACGACATCCTCGACGAAAGCTATTTGAGTTTGCCGCGCTCGCCGTATCCGCTGTCGGCGTCAGTGGAAATGACTTATGCCGGGGCCCAAATCGAAGTGGACCAGGTGGTGCAAACCGTCAAGCGAGTAACCGGCTCGGGGCAGGTACTCGAACCGTTGGTAGTGGGTCCGGCTATCTCAGTCGCGATTTCTCCGCGCGCTGGAATCGTTCCTCTGGATTCGAAGTCTTTCCCGGTCACCGCAGTTGTACATAGCAATGTGAAAGGGCCTGCTAAGGGCGCTTTGAGGCTGGAATTGCCTGCTGGCTGGCGTTCAACGCCCGAGTCGGCGGAATTTTCCGCGGCGCAGGAAGGCGAGGATCATTCTTTCGCATTTCAGAGTTAGCCCCAGCAACCTGGGTGAGACATCATACGAGATCACCGCGGTGGCGGCTTACTCAGGAAAGTCTTATCGGGAAGGCTACCAGGTGACAGGCTACAACGGTCTTCGCCCCTATTTTCTCTACATGCCTTCTGTCTATCGGACAACTGGGGTGGACGTTAAGGTGGCCCCTGAACTGAAGGCCGGCTATGTCATGGGCAGTGGCGACGATGTTCCCGCCTCGCTCGAGCAGTTAGGAATCAAAGTGAGTTTCCTGACGCCTGCAGAGATCGCGGGCGGCGATCTGAGGAAGTATGATGTGATTCTTCTCGGCGTTCGCACCTACGCTGTACGGGATGACTTACGAACGTACAACAATCGTTTGTTAGAGTACGTAAGAGACGGCGGAGTGGTTATCGTTGAGTACAACACGCCTGAGTACGATCATAATTACGGTCCCTATCCTTACGTGATGGGCAACAATCCTGAAGAAGTGACGGATGAGGCTTCGAAGGTCGATATATTGGAGCCCGCGAATCCGGTCTTCAATTGGCCGAACAAAATCACCGAAAATGACTTTCGAGGCTGGGCGGAGGAGCGGGGCTCGAAGTGGATGCAGTCCTGGGATTCTCATTACGAAGCGCTTCTTTCGACCCATGACCCGGGCCAGGCGCCGCAGAAGGGCGGTTTGCTCTACGCGAAGTACGGAAAAGGGATTTACATTTACAACGCCTACGCTTTTTATCGCCAGTTGCCGGAAGGAGTTCCTGGCGCCTATCGAATTTTTGCCAATATGGTTAGCCTGCCGAAGAACACGGCCAAGTAACGCAGAGCGACGTGAACGCTAGTGACGCGAGCTCCCAAACGGTGTTCGAGGAACTTAGCCGTCCGCAGACCCAAGGGTTGCTCGTATGTGTTACTTTCCGTATCTATGAGTCGTTTCCTGATAGCGCTGCTCTTCACTTTTGTCGCGTTCGCACAAATATCCTACGACGCAATTCTGACCGGCGGCCGCATTGTCGATGGAACAGGTAACGCCTGGTTCTACGGTGACCTCGCGATCAAAGACGGCCGTATCGCCCGTATCGCTCCGCCTGGTGTCCTCCGTAATGCACCGACCCGCGAGCGCATCGATGTGACCGGGCTCGTTGTTGCCCCTGGTTTCATCGATATTCAGAGCCAGTCCAGGGCTGCTTTTCTCTCCAAAGATGGCCGTGTAATCAGCAAGGTGACGCAAGGCGTGACGACCGAAATTATGGGCGAGGGTGTGACCAACGCGCCTTCCAACGAAAAGACCTCCGCCGGCGAACGCGATACCGGACGGGCCGCCGCTGCGCCTTTTGAAGGCCCGCATGGCTTCGATGCGTGGTTGCGCGCCATGAAGGAGCACGGCGCTTCCGTCAATTTTGGATCCTTCGTCGGAGCCGCCACCATCCGCCAATACGTGAAGGGCATGGCGCAAGGCGCACCGACGGCGAACGAGGTCGAATCGATGCAAACGCTGGTGCGGCAGGCCATGGAGGACGGCGCATTCGGAATCGCCTCCGCGCTGATTTATCCGCCAGGCAACTACGCCACGACGGCCGAACTTGGCGCGATGGCAAAAGCGATGGCTCCTTACGGCGGCGTCTACATCACCCACATGCGCTCGGAAGCGGACCAGTTCCTGGAGGCGATCGACGAAGCCTTGGAGATCGGCCGGATGGGCGGCGTTCCGGTTGAAATTTATCACTTGAAGGCGGGAGGCCAGAGGAACTGGTCGAAGGTGCCGCAGGCCATCGCCAAAATCAACGCGGCGCGCGCGGCTGGCATCGACGTCTCGGCGGACATGTATCCCTACACCGCTGGCGGCACGGGTTTGACCGCGGTGCTGCCTCCCTGGACCGCGGCCGATGGTAAGCTGTTTGACAACTTGGCGGACACTACGGTTCGCGCCAGGATTCGCGCCGAGATACAAAGCGACAAAACGGAATGGGAAAACATGGGCCAATTGGCTGGACCGGATGGCATTCTCATTGTCGGCATCGACAAGGATGAGAACAAGCAATACCTTGGCAAGCGCTTGTCCGAAATCGCTTCGATAATGCATAAGGACTGGATGGATGCCGCGATGGACCTGATTCTATCCGAACGCCGCCGCGTGGAGACGATTTACTTCATGATGAGCGAGGACAACGTGAAGCTCCAGCTCAAGCAGCCGTGGATCAAGATCGGAACCGACGCCGCCGGACTGGATCCGGAACAAACTAAGGATCTGGCGCATCCGCGTTCCTACGGGACGTTCCCGCGCATTCTGGGCAAATACGTGCGCGAGGAAAACGTGATGCCTCTCGAAGAAGCGGTTCGTAAGATGACCTCGGCTGTAGCCCGGCGCCTGTCGATCCAGGATCGAGGACTGCTTCAGGAAGGCCTGAATGCTGACATAGCGGTCTTCGACCCCAAGACTGTTATCGACCATGCGACGTATGAGCATCCGCACCAGCTCTCGACCGGCGTACTTTATGTTTTTGTGAATGGCGTCGCGGTGGTGAGCCAAGGCAAGCACACTGGCGCATTGCCGGGACAAATCATTCGAGGTTCGGGGTACGCGCCAGGTCGGTAGAGCCGGTTGGATCGCTATTGAATCCGCACCCAAGCACCGGATGGCAGAGGCAGATCCCACCGCAGCGGTAGTATATTTGGTGGATCACTCGATTTCTGGTTATAGGAGGGCTCCGATGAGAACGTTCGTGCTAACTTGCATGGTGAACCTTGGCGTATCGGGAGTATCAATCCTAGAGGACCAACAGCCAAACGGTAATACACCAAACCAGGCGGCTATCGTGACATCGCCGGAAATCGCCGCCGATCGGCATGTCACATTCCGAATCCTCGCGCCGAAAGCCAGTGAGGTGAGCCTGATCGGCGAGTTTGTCCAAGGCAGCAAGAGTCTGACGAAAGACGATAACGGAATGTGGAGTGTGACGGTCGGCCCCATCGCGCCGGAAATGTATCATTACAACTTCGTCCTTGATGGCGTCCGGATCATCGATCCGAGCAATCCCCGACTCAAAACCGGTTCGACGCCCAGCACTCTTATGAGCATTTTGGATGTTCGCGGAGATCATCCGAGGTTTTTCGATGCCCAAGCCGTGCCGCATGGAGAAATCCGGACACACTGGTATCAATCGAAGTCGATAAATGCGCTCCGCCGAGTGAACGTTTACACGCCGCCGGGCTACGATGCGGCACGGCAGAATCGTTATCCAGTGCTTTACCTGCTCCACGGAGCAAATTTAGATGAAACTGCATGGACGCGCTTCGGCCGGGTCAATCTCATCCTGGATAACCTGCTGGCGGCGGGGAAAGCGCAGCCATTCATCGTCGTGATGCCGTTCGGGTATGGCGTGGCATCGGATACGATGCCGCAGGCGCAGAGTGGCGGACCCTCGCAAAACACAATTCTGTTCGGGCGGGATTTGCTGGAGGACGTGATCCCGCTGGTCGAATCACAGTATCGCGCCTCGACGAGCCGGGATCAAAGAGCGATCATGGGCCTCTCGATGGGCGGCGGTCAGGCGCTGGGGATCGGATTGAGTCACTTGGAGCTTTTTAGTTATGTAGGAGGGTTCAGCGCCGCACTCCGTCCGGCCGAGTTTGAGAAAACCTTCGCAAGCATCATCGGAAATCCCGACGCGACAAATAAAAAACTTCACCTCCTTTGGATCGGATGCGGGACCGAAGACGGGCTGTTCCCGGCGGCCAAAGGCTTCTCGGAATTTCTGGACCAGCACAATATCAGGCACACGTTCCATGCCAGCGGCGGGGCTCACACATTTATGGTTTGGCGCAATTATCTGAACGACGTAGCGCCGCTCCTGTTTTCGAACCACCAAACCAGCTCGGGCCGATAGATCCGTGGAAGAAGCTAAATAGAGCGTGGCGCGCTGCAACGCTGAATGAGACGCCGACGGCGCCGAGAAGTGGACGCGAATATGGACACGTCCCTGAAACCGCTCCCTGTGGTCACGGCTCGTTGTTGGCGTTATGGACAATTAGTGCTTGCCGAGCCTTGATCATTTGCTTATTTGTAGGCCTATTAATTCTGGAGTACGATCCTCGGGCTCATCCGGCTCAGGCAGGGCGATTGCACCCGAGAGGCGCGACGGCTTCGGACTGAGGGGCGCGGGAACAGAGGCGAGTTGGGCAGGGGGCGCCTCCGGCTCGGGCCTTGGGGGTTCTACTTTGGCAAGGGGTGCTGCTTCCTTAGGTTTGTGCCGCCGTTTGTCTCGACCCTTTCCCATCTTTTCTCCACTTTAATTACATTAATCTGGGTTACACTCGTAAAAGAGGGTGTCTATGCGTGTCATTTTACTCTTGTTTGCCGCTCGCCTGGGGGCTTTCGCGCAGGTTCCCGATGCGAAGCCCGCGGCGAAGAGCTTTGAGGTGGAACCGGGCACGCATATTCCGCTGAGCTTGATCAACAGCGTCAGCACCAAGCACGCGGCGGCGGGCGATCGTGTTTATCTCGAGACGGTTTTTCCAATTCTCGCGGGTGGCCGCATTGTGATTCCTCCGGGCAGTTATGTGATGGGCACCATTACCAATGTCGTGCGTCCCGGCAAAGTGAAAGGGCGCGGCGAATTTTATCTGCGCTTCGATTCTTTGACGCTGCCGAATGGGGTGACGCGCGATTTTCGGGCACGCGTTTCGCAGCTCGATGGACGCGCGAGCGAAGAACTTGATCGCAATGAAGGCGCGATTAAGAGCGAGGGAAATAAGGGCGGCGACGTGCGGACGGTCGGCGAAACGGCTGCCGCGGGAGCGAGCATCGGCGCATTGGCGGGAAGTGCGGCGGGCGCGGCGGGAATGGGCGCGGGGATCGGAGCCGCTGCCGGAGCCGCAGCGGGATTGGCTGCAGTGATGTTCACACGCGGACCGGAAGCGGTACTCGCGAAAGGGACTACGATCGAGATGATGCTCGACCGGACAGTTACGTTCGATGAGACGGATCTGGATTTTTCCAACTCTCCTGGGCGAAGGGTGAGTTCGAGCGATGGCGGAGGTCCTCTGCCGAGCCAGAAGACGCCGGCGGTACGGCGTTTCCCCTAGGTGGCTCCCTGTGGTCGCGGCTCGGTTGATCCACACTGTGTTATCGTGCACCTGTGGATAGTTCTAACCTTTCCAGCAAACCGCATGGCGGAACTGCGGGCACGATCCCGTTCTTTTCGCTTTTCGGCACGCCGTTTCGCCTGCATTTCAGCTTCATCCTATTAGCCACCGTGGTGGTCGTCAGGGATCTGGCGGGGCATCAGAATACTTCCACGTATACTTTGTTTCTGATCGGGATGCTGGTCAGCGTGTTGCTGCATGAAGTGGCTCACGCTGTGGTGGCGAACCGGTTCCGGGTGCGGACGCTCGAAGTGGTGATGTTCCCTATCGGCGGGCTGCCGCGGATGGAGCGGACGCTCAAGCCCAGCGAGGAGATCTGGATTTCGGTGGCGGGGCCACTGATGAATGCGATCATTGCCGCCAGCTTGTTTGGGTATCTCAGACTGACGAATCAATCGGCTACGATTAAGCCTTCGGACATGATGACGCCGGCCGATGTGAACCTGCTGGGACTGATTGCGTTCGGGAACCTGCTGCTGGTAATGATGAATCTGTTCCCCGCGTTTCCGATGGACGGCGGAAGAATCCTGCGGGCCATTCTGTCGTATGTGCGTCCGGAGGACGAGGCGACGCGGATCGCGGCGTGGATCGGACGAATGCTGGCAATCGCGGCGGGGTTATACGGGCTGCTGGCATCGGAATTCATGCTGGTATTTTTCGCGTTGTTCGTTTACCTGGGCGCGGCGATGGAGTTCGCGGCGGCGACGGGGCGCACGCTGACGCACGGAATTCCAGTACGGTCCGCCATGATGACGGAGTTTCACACGCTGGAGCACGGTAAGACGATTCGCGACGCAGCGAATATGCTATTGGCAACCTCGCAGCAGGATTTTCCGATTGTGCATGGCGATAAGGTGGTGGGGCTGCTTGGGCGCACTTTGTTGCTGAAGTCGCTGGCGGCGGAGGGTCCGGACGCGTATGTGGCGGGTGTGATGGATCGCGATTTTCTCTCGATCGAGCCGGAAAACGATCTGGCGGAAGTGCTGCCGCTGATGGCACAGGCGGGTCGATGCGCTCTAGTGATGGATGGGGAGAAATTGGTGGGTTTGTTGACGACGGAGAATCTTTCGGAGTTTCTGGTGCTGCGGCGGTTTGGCATGGAGCCGGCTTCTTAGTAAGAAGTAGCCAGGAGCCAGGAGAAGACCTCTCGACATCATGCAATTCCAATTTCATGGCACCGGGACCGCGATTTATGGGCGACGCGACTTTCTGCTGGATCGCTCGTTCGTAACGACCGAGTGGGTGACTCTTGGCTACGTCCCCATCGTTCCTCTAATCAGTAAGCGGATCTCGTACACGCGTCTCGACCCGTTTCACGTTTACGATCACAGCGGGCACTACATTGTCGAACTGATGCCCCTGAACAGGAAACAGGTGGTGAGCGTTTATTTGTGGGTTGCCCTCTTCGGGGCCGACTTCATTATCTGGGCTTACTTCCGGGATACACTTGCGCGCAAACTTGGAGATGAGGATACCGTGGCGGGTTTATTTCTTGTGATCCTGGCGGTCCTTGTGGTGTTGCCTTATCTGCTGAGGCGGCTCGCCATTTGGCGCGGCACTCGTTCGTTTAATCGGGCAGGCTACGGCCTGGGTCCTCGCTCCTTTGATTGACTCCACTTGCGTTGGGGATACCTTATGCGAGACACTAACAGGTTTTCCTGGGTGAATTTCCTGCATGAAGATGAGAATTCTTTATCACGACCATTGTTTCGATGGCGCGGCGTCCGCGGCATTTTTCAGCCGCTTCATCGAAGCCAAGTTTCACCCGGAGGCTGAATTTGCGTTTACCGGCCTGGCTCACAAAGCTTCGCAGTTATTTGAGCCTGGATTATTTGACGGCGATGAGAATGCCATTGTCGATTTCAAGTACTCGACCGATCCGCGATTGACGTGGTGGTTCGATCATCATCAAAGCGCGTTCCTGACTCCTGAAGATGCGGAACATTTTCGCAGCGATACCAGCGGGCGGAAAATGTACGATCCGAATTTCCGCTCCTGCACGAATTATATTGCCACGATCGCCCGGGAACGGTTTGATTTCACTGCGCCGGATCTGGACGAGCTAGTCCGCTGGGCGGATATCGTCGATGGCGCGCAATATGCCGATGCCGATGAGGCTGTGGAGTTGCGCTCTCCGGCCACGCAATTGACGCTGGTGATTGAGGGAACCAATGGCTCCGACACCGTGCAGAAAATTATTCGAAAGATGCGGCACTGTAGTCTGGAGCAAATTGCCGGAGATGAGGAAATTCAGGAGATATATCAGCCTCTTTATCAACGGCACTTACGATCGATGCAACTGATTCGGGAGAAATCGACGTGCGAGGGCGGCGTCGTGTATTTCGATCTTGTCGGAGATGGCATTGAGGGGTACAACAAATTTATTCCGTATTATTTATTTCCGGAGTCGATTTACACGGTTTCCGTGAGCACTTCGAGTTTCCGCACGAAAGTAAGCGTGGGTTCGAATCCGTGGGTCAGACGAGCCTCTGAAGTACAACCTGGCGTCGATTTGCGAGCGTTATGGGGGCGGAGGACATCCGAAGGTCGGCGCGATTAGTTTTGAGATTGGGGCGGTGGAGCAGGCCCGGAAGGCGGCTCACGAGATCGCGGAGGAGTTGCGAAGTTAGACGCCTACGGCTTTCCCAGGGAGCACAATGGATCGCCTACCACGATGTTATTCCAGCTTAGCGAGCGGATGGATAAATAGTAGCTTTCCGCTAAATTGCGGCCTTTGTAATATGCGGGGAGCAGCAATTCGGGGCGCGGCGTCTGAATAAGGTAGGGCTCGTCGGTGTGTCCGGAGGCTCCGGTGGCGCCTTCGAGAAGATAATCCGCGGTCATGGTTTGTGGGCTATTTGCGAATAATCCAGCCGGGGTGGTCCAATCTTTGCCTAAATTCCAGGTATCCGGCGGCTTCTTAAACGTGCGGCCGTCGGTGGAGACGAACTCGGTCACGATCGCTCCGGGCAGCCAATGGAAGCCGAGAAAACGCTGGTGCCGGTTCTTATCATTCGATCCCCAGCCGGCATAGCCGATCACATCGCTGAGCCCGTACAGCACCTTGGTGGAGGTATCGAGTATCACCCGATCCTTCGGCAGGAACACGGCGGCGCTCTGCAGCCATTCGTCCCCACTGTTTTCGAATGAGTCCCTTTCGTCGATCACAAATTTTCCCTTATTCGCGGCTTGGAGCGATCGGTCGATGATGGCCTTCACGCCGTCGAAATCGTAGGCGGCCAGACGCGTCACCAGATAAATGGGGAACTGCGGGTGCGCGAACGCTGCGTCCTTTCTTCCAAAGAACGGATTGGGCAGCGAGCCTTTGAGCGGATGCGGCGCGCGGCGTTTCATATCCAGATAGAGAAGCGTCAATTCGCTATCGACTGCAGCCTGATCGCCATCCATGGCTCCGGTTCCGGCGATTCGCAAGGGAATGCCCAGCGTGGTGACGATGTATAGCACCGTCTCGACGAGTCCACTTTTTCGCAGACATCCGGCGATAGGGGCTGCGATCTGAAGATTGTACTGGTCGCGCGGAATGGTTTCGTCTTCACTCGCGCTGATGTGGCAGATATTGGTCAGCGGAATGGAGCGGCGGCGGGCGTAATAGTCGGCAATATTTCTGGATACGGAAGAATTGTCGTTTACGACGAGCAAGACGCTGTGACCGTTGGTTTCGGCGGGGGCGAGAGATGCGGAGAGGATCAAAGCGGCGAGCGTGCGCAGGATTGTCGTTAGCATCGGGGAGTTCGAAACCGCTAAACTTAAAGATATCCCGTTGCGGGCCGTACATTTTGGTCAACCATGGACCTGGACCAACTCCACACATTTCTCGAAATCGTACGCCTGAAGAGTTTCTCGAAGGCGGCGGTGTCGTGTTTCCGCACGCAGCCGGCGGTCAGCGCGCAGGTGCGGCAGCTGGAACAGGAGCTGAACGCATCGCTATTTGAACGGCTGGGGACGAAAATCGCCCTGACGGCGGCTGGCCGCATTTTCGCCGATTATGCCGAGCAGATCCTGGAGCTGCGCCGGCGCGCCCAGAACCAGATCAATGAGCTGGAGCGGGTCCCTCGCGGAGAACTGGTGATCGCGGCCAACGAGGCAACTTGTATTTACGTTTTGCCGCGCGTGTTCAGCGAGTATAAGAAGCGTTTTCCGAACGTGCAGATTCTGGTGGACCGTTCTTTCGGTTCGCGGGTGGTGGATGCGGTGGTGGATAATCAAGCCGATTTCGGCATCGTGCAGCTTCCCGTGAAAGAGAAACGTCTACAGGTGGCGAAGATCCATGCCGATGAGATTAAAGTCATCGTGCCATCCAAACATCCGCTCGCCAATAAGACGATGGTGCTTCCGCAGGACCTTCGTGAGCTGCCTCTGCTATTGCCGAAAACGGGCACGACGCGCAGCCGGATCTCGGCGTGGCTCGATCCAGTGGAAGATGATTTGCGTATCTCGATGGAGCTCGATTCAACGGAGATGATCAAGCGGTTCGTGCTGGCCGGCTTGGGAGTCGGTTTCAGCGCCGGCGCGCATTGCCGCGAAGAAGTGCGGACGGGATTGCTGTCGGCGATGTCCATGGGTCCCGATCCCATGTTCCGCCAGATTGGATTAATCTATAGGAAGGACAAGGCGCTTTCGAAGGCCGCGCTCGGGTTTATCGAAGTGACTTTGCAATACGCGGCAATCGAAGGAACGCGGGCGACGGCGCGAATAGCGGATCGCGGCAATGAGCGGAAAGCTCTGCCGGTAGAGGGCTGATTTATGCAAAGGGTGACTGTGAAGACCTCGACGATCTTCATCGCCAAGGGCGGTAAGACGCAAGTGTATCGATCGGTCAGTGAAGTCCCTCCGCGGCTGCGCAAGGAACTCGAAGAATCGACCAACAGCTTTAATTCAGCTACAATTTTGATCGCCGACCGCCGCGGCCGGGAAGAAATTCTTCGGGCGCTGAACGGTCTGCCATCGGGATTGCGGACACGCCTGGCGTCGTCGCTCGCCGCGAAGCCGGTGGAGACGCCGACGTTGAAGGCATCGTTGATGACGACACAGACAGTGGCGTTTTTGCGGCGGAACTGGGCGGAAATTCTGCTGCCGGGGGCGGTGGGGTTGATTGTTTGGTTAGCCTTTAATTATCGATAAAGAGCGGTCTCAAGTTTCGGTCTCGGCGTGGAGCGGAGCATCGGTCCAATGTTGATTTCGGCCGTCAAAAATGGAGGGCGACCAGTAATTCCACTTGGTTCGGAAGCGTCAGCCCATCGGTCGCCCACCGGGTGTAGCGGATTTCAGGTGCGATCTTTAGCAAGCGGGCGGAAAGTTCGACGCCTCCTCCCACGGTCATGCCGTGATTCGAAATCGCTCCAGTGGCGGGAAGACGAAACGCTGGTCCCGCTTCGATCAGAGGCTTCAGGAAATGACCGGGGAATTTATATTTTGCGAGCACCGGAAGCTCCCACGTCGTGGTGCCGCCGCCCAGAGGCCGATAAAGTGCGTTCACTTCCAGCGAAAAATTCAAGGGAAGGATCACGCCCACCATGGGTCCGACAATGAAGCCGCCGGGCGAAGCCGTGCTTTGGGTAGAAGGTTGCGGGCCGAAGGACTCGCTGAAGGTTCGGATACCGCCAGTGAGACCGGTTCCCACGAGAACCCCCGCGAACAGGTGGTTGCCCAGGGGGTGGGAGTCGGACTCGGAGGCAGCGCTGAACTCGGCGACTAATTCGACTTGATTCGGAGCAGACTTCGGATTGCCCAGAATGGCATTATCCTCCGCCCATCGCGTGTAGCGCAGCGTCGGAGCGATGTTCAGCTTCCCTGCATGCAGCTCCACGCCAACACCGGCGGTCACTCCGGCATGCGACGGATTCGAGCCATTGAGATTGCCCGCGGTGCGAAAGGAAGGACCTAACTCTACTAAAGGCGTCCATTTTCGTGCCGCGAATCGATACTTTGCAAGCACCGGGAACTCCCAGGTGACGACGTGGGAAGGGGAGATTCCGTTGAGGGATCCGTTCGCCAGGACAGCGGCGAAGACGCCGTTAAGCGTGCGGAACAGGCCATCCCCTTCTACCGACCAATGCGGGGTGAAACGATATTCCAACATGGCGCCGACGATATAGTCTTTCGAGGATGAATAGACCCGAGTGCCGATGGGACCGCCCGGAGGACCCCCCGGAAAGTTTTCCGTCGGAAAGCTATCGGTGAGGCTGCCGCCGCCTACCAGGCCGATCGTCAGGTTTTGCGCGTGAACAGCCGACAGAAGGAGTGCCAGCGCGGCCATCACGGAGCGGGCCAGGGGACGCATTTATATCTCCAAGCATGGGCACTCCGAGGGCCATCGGAATGTCACTCGAACGAATCATTTGGCGCGGTTCGTTTGGTGAAGGCCGGGCACACGTGGTCGCAAAAACCTCGCTAACGATGTTTGCCAATAAACCCAGTCGCGTCATAATAGAAACGTGAAGCGAGTCGCGATTTTTGGCAGTGGTGGGCAACTGGGTGTCGAACTGAAAGCGGTATTTACCGCTCGCAAATATGAGGTGGCGTGCTTCGAGCGCGCCAAGGTCGATATCACGGACCGCGCTCAGGTCGAGCACGCGCTCGCGCAATACGACCCGGCGATCGTGCTCAATGCCGCCGCCTATAATCAGGTCGACGTGGCTGAAAAGGAGCCACTCGCTGCGCTCGAAGTGAACGGGCTTGCTGTTCGGAATCTGGCGATCGCCTGCCGCCAAGTCGACGCGCGACTGGTCCATTTTTCCACCGATTATGTGTTCGACGGACTGGCCGGACGAGCCTATAACGAAGACGACGCAACGCGGCCTTTGGGCGCATACGCAGTGTCGAAGTTGGTGGGCGAATTGTACGCGCGAGCGTATCTGGATAAGGCGCTGGTGATTCGCACGTCGGGTGTTTACGGTCCGGGAGGGCTCGATACAGCGCGCGGAAATTTCGTGGAAATAATGCTGCGGCTGGCCGCGAAGAAATCGCCGATCAAGGTGGTGGAAGATCACGTGGCCTCGCCAACGTTCGCTCCCGCGCTGGCCGAGCGCACGGCGCAACTGGTCGAGAAGGGGATCGACGGCATCATTCATTTGGGCGGCGGCGCACCGATTTCCTGGTTCGATTGGGCGGTAAAGATTTTCAAGGCCGCCAACGTGAATCCACCGGTGAAGCCGACCGATGAGCGCGAGTTCCGTACGGCGGCGCGGCGTCCGAAATACTCGGCTCTGTCAAACGCAAAATCGGAGTCATTGGGAATCGCGCCTATGCCCCCGCTCGATGAGGCGATCCGTTTGTACATGGAAGCGCGGGCCAAAAAGATCGCGCCGGTCGCGGTGTGATGGGGGAGCGTAGCGTCCCCTCCTTTACAGTCGGGGTTCGGTGTGGGCAGCCATCATATTTCATCCCATGAGTACGTTTTTCCAGCGCCTCCGCCTTACGCTCGAAATGATCAAATTCGAGCACTCCATTTTCGCGCTCCCCTTCGCACTTACGGGAGCATTGCTCGCCTGGCGCGCGTCGGATTTTGAACGTCAGGGCCTCTTTTTTAAACTTGGCTGGCATCGTCGTCTCGATGGTCGCGGCGCGATCGGTAGCGATGGCGTTCAATCGCGTGCTCGATGCTGACATCGACGCGAAGAATCCGCGGACTGCTTCGCGCCACCTGCCTGCCGGGAAGCTCACCATGAGGTTTGCCTGGGGCTTTATCATTTTGTGGTCGTTGGTTTTTATTTTTGCGGCCAGCGAATTGAATCCTCTCTGTCAGCTGCTCGCGCCGGTCGCGCTGGCCATCGTGATGTTCTATTCGTTTACTAAACGATTCACCGCGTTCTCGCACATCGTGCTGGGATTTTCGCTCGGCATCGCACCCGCCGCGGCGTGGATCGCGATGCGAGGCTCGCTCGATCCGCGCATCTTGTGGCTGACAGCTGCGGTCACTTTGTGGACCGCCGGATTCGATATGATCTACGCCTGTCAGGATTACGCGTTTGATGTACACTCCGGCCTGCATAGCGTTCCGCAGCGGTTCGGAATCGCCGGCGCACTCTGGATGGCGCGCGCGATGCACTTGGGAATGCTGGTGTGCCTGATCGTTTTGGTGCGGGTTTTCGCGCTCGGCCCGATCGCAATGGCAGGCATCGTCGCGGTGGCCGGATTGCTCTTGTGGGAGCATCGTCTGGTCAAAGCTGACGATCTCTCGAAGATCGACGCGGCGTTTTTCACGATGAACGGCTATGTGAGCGTGATATTCTTTCTATTTTGGGCAACCGATATCTACTTCAAATGACACCAGTATTTGACGATCCGCGCCTGCTGCCTATCGCCGAGAAGGTGAACGCCGGAACTCGCCTCGATTTTAACGATGGCGTGACGCTCTATAGGTCGCCCGATATTTTGGGAGTCGGCTGGATGGCGAACCAGGTCCGTGAGCGCCTGCATGGCGATAAGACTTATTTCAATGTGAATCGCCACATCAATCCAACCGATGTATGCGTCGCCAGTTGCCGCCTCTGTGCGTTCGGAAAGCGCGCGAAGGATCCGACAGCTTACACCATGTCGCTCGAACAGGTGTGGGAGCGCGCGGGCCATGGCGTCGGCGAAGCTGTCACGGAGTTTCACATCGTTGGCGGTCTGCATCCGGAACTGACGCTCGATTGGTACTGTCAGATGCTACGCGGACTGAAAGAACGCTATCCGCAGGTGCATCTGAAAGCGTTCACGATGGTCGAGATCGGGTTCCTGGCCAACCGCGCGAAGTTGAGCGTTCGCGAGACACTCGAAAAGTTGCGCGACGCGGGCATGGATTCAATGCCGGGCGGTGGTGCCGAAATTTTCTCCGAACGTGTCCGCCGCATCATCTGCGATCACAAAATTACCGGCGATCAGTGGCTCGACGTCGCGCGCACCGCGCACAAGATGGGCCTCCACTCCAATTGCACGATGCTCTACGGGCACGTCGAGACGGAGGAAGATCGGGTCGATCACCTCCTAAAACTGCGAACTCTACAAGATGACACCAAAGGTTTCGTGACCTTTATTCCGCTGGCCTTTCATCCCGAAAATACGGCTCTCGAGCATATTCCGAAGACGACGGGCTTTGACGACATCCGCGAAATCGCTGTATCGCGTCTGATGCTCGACAATATTCCGCACATCAAGGCCTACTGGATCATGATGACGCCAAGAATCGCGCAGATCGCGCAGCGTTTCGGAGCCGACGATATCGACGGCACGGTGATCGAAGAAAAAATCTACCATGACGCCGGCGCGACAACGAGTCAGAATCTGCGGCGTGGCGAACTGTTGCGCCTGATCCGCGAAGCCGGTCGCGAGCCGATGGAGCGCGATACGCTATATCGCCCCGTCGAGCGTAGCGAAAATGTTTTCACCGTGCTAGTTTAGGCGACTGCTCCCGATGGTCGCGGCTCTATTGCGCGACCATTTGGATCGCGCTCTCGCTGGACGCTCAGACTCCGGCGTTTGAAGCGGCGTCGGTTAAACCAGCCGCGCCGCGGACTGGCCGTGGCGGCCGCACGACAGCCAGTGGCGATCGATTCTCCTATGCGAATTCGACTCTTGCCAACCTCGTGGCAAGGGCCTACCTCGTCAAGACCTACCAGATCGACGGACCGTCGTGGATCAGGATTGAGCGATATGACATCGTCGCCAAAGCTCCCGATGACACGCCGAGGGACCAGATCCCTCTGATGCTTCAGGCGCTGCTCATGGAGCGATTCCAACTCAAGCTCCATCGCGAACAGAGGGAGATGGCTGTCTACGCGCTCATGGCCGGGAAGGGTAACCGAAATTTCAGAAGAGCGAAGGTGAATTATCTTACGATATGAGCAGCGGCCACAGAGAGCTAAAGAACCACACGATGTTCCAACTGTCCGACTTCCTTTCATCGATCGTCCAGCGACCCGTTTTCGATCGCACCAATCTCCCCGGGACCTATAATTTTCCGCTCGAAATGTCGATGGAGGAGCTGGGAGGAATCAACGCTAATCCGGACTCGCCAGCCCCGCCGATTTTTACTATCGTCGAAGCACTGGGCCTCAAGCTCGAATCGCGAAGAGAACCAGTGGAAGTCATCGTTATCGACAGCGGGAATAAGGTGCCGACGGAGAACTAAGCACCTTAACACTCCTTAACGTAATCGCTGGGGATCGGCACGCGTCGAACTAATCATGGGGAAGCGAGTACTCTTTTGTTTTCTGATCGTCGGTTCGATTTATGCCGCGCGGCCCGTGTCGAACCGCTACGCTCTGCTGCTCGACGACCCACCCGTATCGCAATTTTATCCATCGCGCGAATCGATGCTGTCACCTGTAGCGTTCGCTTACCGTCAGCAGATTCGAGCCAAGCACGCGGCTCTTCGGTCTGAAATTACCGCCCGAGGGCTCATCGTCACCGGCGAAGTGGATACATTGCTCAACGCCATCTTCGTCGCCGCGCCCCCCGAACGCGCCGCAGAACTTGCCAGCATTCCCGGAGTCTCCGGCGTCGTCGCTTTGCGATATTACAAGCTCCATCTCAATCGAGCGGTGACGCTCGTCGATGCCAGTGGAGCCTGGAACGCGGTCGGCGGCGTCAGCAACGCGGGGCTGGGCGTCAAGGTCGCGATTCTCGACACCGGCATCGATCAGACCCATCCTGCTCTTCAGGATTCCTCGCTCGTTCCGCCCTCTGGCTTTCCAATCTGTGTCGGAACCGACTGCGCTTTCACCTCAAATAAAGTGATCGTCGCGCGCAGCTACGTAAGTATGCTTGCCGCGGGCACGTCCGCATCGAACCCGGCCGCCGATTCTCGACCCGACGATACTTCGCCGCGCGATCATACCGGCCATGGCACGGCGGTCGCCTCGGTCATCGCGGGGAACACTAATGCCGGACTCGTCACCATCACCGGCATGGCTCCGCGCGCGTTTCTTGGCAACTATCGTATTTTCGGATCGCCCGAAGTGAACGACACCACCTCCGACGACGTCGTGATTACCGCAGCCGAACAGGCGATGAACGACGGCATGGATATGATTTCGTTGTCGCTGGGCGCCCCCGCGTTCACCGGCCCTCTCGATACCGGCTCGGTCTGCGGCGAAAGTACCGGCACCGCGTGCGATCCTCTGGCCTCCGCGCTCGAATCCGCGGCCAAGGCCGGTATGATCATCGTCGTTGCCGCGGGAAACAACGGAGAGGACGGCGCCAATTACCCCAGTTTTAATACCATCGCTTCCCCGGGAGACGCGCCGTCGGTGATCGCCGCGGGCGCCAGCACTAATTCGCACGCCTTCACGGAAACCGTCAGCGTACCCGGAACTTCGCAAAATTACGCTGCCTATCTCGGTGACGGAACCACACCGTCTGCTCCTCTAACGGCTCCCGCCATCGACGTCACGACCTTGGGCGGAGGGGCTCTGGCGTGTTCGTCTCTGCCTCTAAGCTCGCTCACCGGCGCGATCGCGGTTATTGAACGCGGCACCTGCACGTTTCTTATCAAGGTCCAAAACGCTGTGGCAGCCGGCGCGGTTGGTGTGATTTTCTACATGGCCGATTCCTCCTCCACCATTTCTCCCGGAGGCCTCGGCGGCACACCGCAGCCCGCTGTGATGATTTCGAATACCGATGGAGGGACGCTGCGAAGTTACCTGGACGCGAATCCCGATCACAACGTCACCATCAATCCCATCGAGGTTGAGCAGCTTCTCACCGTCTATAACCAACTCGCCAGTTTCTCCTCGCAGGGTCCCGTCACCGGAAGCAGCGCCCTCAAGCCGGACCTCGTCGCCGTCGGCACCAACATGTATATGGCTGCCGAAAGCTACGATCCGCTCGGCGAGGTTTACGGCGCCAACGGCTACACCGTCGCGAGCGGCACGAGTTTCGCAACGCCACTGGTAACCGGGGCCGCGGCGATGGTGAAACAGAGTCATCCCAACTGGAGTGCGGCGCAAGTGAAGAGCGCCCTCGTGAACAGCGCCTCACAGGATCTGGTGCAGGACGATTCGGGAAACGCCGTTACCGCCCAATCCGTCGGGGCAGGAAAGCTCGACGCGGGTGCGGCGCTCGCCGCCACCGTGACCGCGAATCCCGCCACGATTTCCTTCGGCGCGATCACCCGTCTCTCCATCGCGCAGCAAATCATCCTGACCAATAACGGCAGCGCATCGCGTCAACCTCGCCGTCTCCAACGACAATTCCCACGGTGCCTCGGGCGTCGCCATGACCTTCAGTCCACCCAGCCAGACGCTCGCCCCCGGCGCGTCCTCTACACTGACTGTCACGCTTTCCGGCTCCCTTCCCCCGGCAGGATCCTATTCAGGGGCCGTTACAATTGCCGGGCAAAATGTTTCGATGCGTGTGCCGTATCTGTATCTGGTCGCGAGCGGCGTCGCTGCGAATATCATTCCGATTTACGGCAACAACTACGATGGAACCGTCGGCGATACGACGTATGCGTTCTTCAAATTAGTCGACGGCTACGGCCTGCCCGTACCCTCGTCCCGCATTACTTTAACTACCTCGGCGGGCGCAAGGATTGTGGGCGCCGATTCCGCTACCGATAGCTACGGCGTCGGTGCGGCGGAATTTTCTTTGGGTTCGTCCCCCGGCACCTACACCGTCACTGCTACATCAGGCGGCCAAAAATTCGCCTTCACCGCGTCCGCTCGAGCCGTGCCAACCCTCTCTGGAATCTCGAACGCGGCTAATCCCGCAGCCGCCGTGGCCCCCGGCTCGTACATCTCGATTTTCGGTTCTGCTCTAAGCGACGTTACTAATTCATCGTCAACCGCGCGTCTCCCTCTGGCAATCGACTCAGTGATCGTGAGCTTCGACGTCCCCTCGGCCGGCATCAGCGTGCCCGGCCACTTGACCTACGTGAGCCCATCGCAAGTGAACTTGCAGGTGCCATGGGAACTTGAAGGGCAGTCGTCGGCCCAAGTGAAGGTTGCCATCAATTACTCTTACGGGAACGTCGTAACACTGCCGCTCGCGAATTTCGGGCCCGCATTTTTTGAGGTTTCTACGGGAGCTGTCGCCGCGCTCGACGCGAATTTTAAGACGATTGGCACGTCGAACCCCGCGGTTCGCGGCCAGACCATCGCGCTTTACGCGAACGGTCTCGGTGCTGTGACCAACACTCCCCCGAGCGGCGACCCCGCATCGTCGACGGCGCTATCACAAACCACGCAGACACCCACGGTCACCATCGGTGGAGTCGCCGCGCCCGTATCCTTCAGTGGCCTTGCACCCGGCTTTGCCGGTCTGTATCAAATCAACGTGGCCGTTCCATCCACCATCGGCGCCGGCCAGCAGCCGATTGTTGTCTCGATAGGGGGACAAGCTTCGAAAGCCAGCGGAATTGCGGTGAAGTAGCTAGTTCGCGGCGGCTTTCTCCGCATGATCCACCACCAGCACCTCGACCGGTCCTTTTTTTCCCTCGAGCTTGAGCCCCAGCTGATCCTGGACCGCCTCAAAGATATCGGGTGCGTCCGCAGTCGGGGGCGCTCGCCCCGGACGAACAAAATCCAGCTCGAAATTATACCGCCCAGTCAGCCCCGTCTCGTCGTGCACAGGACTACCCAGAATATTCGCAAGGTAGTTCACCAAACCGGCCAGAACCATGTTCTTAAAAACGAGCCCCGCGCCAAATTGTGCCACCCCGGGTGCGACCGACGGCGCACCTGGAGGATCGCCCTTAACTTCCTGCATTTTCGATCCGTCCTTACTCAGCATCAGCGCGTAAACCGGCAATTGTTTGGTTTCCCGATGCGCCAGCAGTTTGAAACGCTCGGCCAGGAGTGTGCGAAGCATCTCCCGGATTTGATCGGCGTTCTGGCTCCCGTCCGGGTTCTCCGCCTTCGCTGCGATCGCGTAAAGATCCGAATCCATCCACGTGGGCCCTCCTTCGATTCGTACACGTTGGATGCCGTGCGCGACTCCCGCGATTTGCCGCAGAGATGCGAAATTCGCGTTGAACCCTCGCGGGGTTAGTTGAAGTGTCGTGTTGTAGAACCCGGGAGGATCGGAAATCAGCTTGACCGATGCGACCTCAAATTCAAGCGGCCGCAGAACCTGAGCCGCGAGTGCGGCGGCGGTGAGAGAGAGGGTGGTCCAAAATACGAATCTTCTCATGGGCGTCTTATTCTATCTCCACCGTCGCCGATAGATTCGCTTCGCTGCCTTAGCAAGTTGCTGAAAAAGTCAAAGACAGGACTAGCCGCTGATAAACGCGGATGAACGCAGATCGAAAACAAGAGCTTTAGTGCGACCCCCAGTTTGAGCCTCCCGACCGGGGAGTATCCTTATCTTATATGGACCGTCATGACGCTGCGGAACTGATAACGATTCGCCAGTTCGGTGACCAATCCGAGGCGCTGCTGGCGCAAGGCTGCCTCAGCGCCGCTGGGATCGAAAGTTTTTTGACTGACGCCAATATTGCGAGGCTCGAATGGCCGCTTTCTCGCGGAATGAGACTGCAGGTGAGTGCGGACGACGCCGAAAGCGCCATCGAACTGTTGGACCAACCGGCAGCGCCCGGCAGTCCTAATGAGGGATTGGAGTAGTTGCAGGCTTTGTGCCAGCCGGTGTTTCCGCGCCGCCGCGGCCGCGAGCCTTATCGGCCTGAGGTTCAACCAGGCATTGATCGGATCGGCAGTTATGCGAGTTCGTTGAGCCCAGGCTTTCGAGCAGCGCCACCGTGTCCGCGTGAGGGATCGAATGCGGAATCGGGCCGTTTGCCATATCGGCTATGGTGTCGCCCGTCTTCGTTTTCACGTCGGTTTTCGCGCCCTTGGCGACAAGAAATTTGATCAGATCGTTGTCTCCGCGGAATGCTACGCCGTGCAGTGCGGTGTAGCCTCTCGCGTCGATGGCGTTCACGTCGAGGCCTAGCTCAACACAATATTCAACCGCTGCCCTCCACGAATCCGGAACAACGGTGGTGTTGTTCGGAGCCCACCCGAGGCCGGCCGCGACCATCAGCGCGGTATCGCCTCCGGCGGTCGCAATTTTCGGATCGGCGCCGGAGGCGACGAGAAGTTTCATGGCCGGCGACATCGTCCGATTGAGCCGCGCGCCAGAACGGAGTGGCTCCGGCAGGATCGGCCCAGGAGCGATCGCCGAACGATCGGACCCATATCTTCTTGCCGAGTTTGGCGTTGACGTCGGCGCCATGCGCGATGAGAGCCTTCATCAGTTCCAGATGCGTCATGCTCTCCTGCGAAGTGATGGGCTGAGGGAACCACGCATAGGGAGCCCACTGGACATCGATCGTCGCGTAAAGAGCGGCGAGCCCCCACACATTAGCCAGATTGGGGTCGGCCTTATGATCAAGCAGCATCTTTCGCGAGGTCGTAGTGGCCGTTGATGATCGCCATGAGCAGCGGCGTCGTTTTCTCTTCGGCGTTGCCCTGATTCACTTCTGCGCCGCCTTCTACAAGAGCGCGCGCTGCCTCTATTTGTCCGTCGCGAGCGGCGTAAAGAAGAGCCGTTTGACCGCCCATGGTGGCTGCCCCGCGTTCGCCGCGGCTCTGCTTTTTGTGGCTGCTTCGGAGCCGTTCTTTTGGCTCGCTGGGGTACGGCGGCTCGTCAGGAGCTGGAATGCCATCGGCGTTGAATCGCACGCGCTCCGTCTTCGTCACCTTCGACGTGATGGAGGGATCGGCGCCGTTCGCCATAAGAACTCTGATCGCTTCGGCACGATTCAGCGAAGCGGCGAAAATGAGCGCGGTCTGGCCGTGAGCGAGATCTCGCGCGTTCACGTTCGCGCCGTGCGCGAGCAGTACTTTCAGCGCGTCGGGATTGCCCGCCGATGCCGCCATCATCAACGGCGTCGTGCCGGTTTCGGTCGCGGAATTCGGGATCGGCGCCGGCTTTCAATAAAAGCTCGATCATCGGGGCGCTGCCGTTCTTGCATGCAAGAAAGAGAGGCGTGATGGCTCCGATCCGCGTGGTCGCCTTCACTTCGCGCCCGCGGCAAGCAATAACTTCGCGACCTCACGATCGTCGTTGAAGGCGGCCCAATGTAGAGCCGTGGTTCCGTCGCCCTGCGGGGCGTTCACGTCCACTTTTTTCGCGAGCAGAGCACGCACCGCGATCCTGTCGCCGTTCTGAACGGCGTCGGCGAGGCGAGTATCGGTAGAAGCGGCGAGCCGCGATCAACGAGGCAATTAGAACTGTTGCCTTGAATTCGTACTCCCATAATAAAGGCCCCTTCAGATCGCGATGACGCCGGTGCTGTCTCCGATTTGATCGATCTCGACTCCGAGCTTGTGCATCATGGTCAACAGCGACGTTCGCGAACGGCGTTCCGTCGTCCGGCTTGACGTGCATGTTTCCTTTGAGCTGTCCGTTGGCTTTGCCTGCCAGCAGAATCGGCAGGCGCTTGTGATTGTGTGCATTCGAATCGCCGATCGGACTGCCGTAAAGCACCATGGAGTGGTCCAGCAGGTTGCCGTCGCCATCCGGCGTGTCGCTGCAGCTTTTGGAGGAAGTACGGAACCAAGCTCGCGTGATAGAGATTAATTTTCGCAAATTCGGCGATTCGGGCGGGGCTTTCGGCGTGATGGGAGCAGGAATGGAACGGCGTTTTAACACCGCTTTCCGGATAGACGCGCTGATTCACGTCGCGGCTCATTTTGAACGCTGAGACGCGCGTCATGTTGGTCATGAACGCCAGCGTTTGCAGGTCGAACATCAGCTTCACGTGCTCGTCGTACGAATCCGGCACGCCGATCGGGGCGGCCGGCAGAGCGCGCGCTGCGCCGGTCGAGTTATATTTTTCGATTCGCTGAATACGCCGCTCGATCTCGCGCACATTGTCCAGATAATTAGCCAGGCGAGCGCGGTCGCTGGGCTCGAGGCCCTTCTGCAATCGTTTGACGCTGTGCGAAATCCAGTCGAGAATGCTGCCGCTCGTTTCTTCCCGCTCTTGTCGCTCGGCCGCTGTTCCACCGTCACCGAACAGCATCTCGAAAACCATCCGCGGATCGAGTGTCATTGGCAAAGGCGCGGTTGGAGATGCCCAGCTAATGGTATCCGCGTAAACGCAGGCGTAGCCGTAATCGCATGCGCCCGAACCGTCGAGGCTCTCGATGCAAAGTTGAATCGAAGGGAATCGGCGTGTCCTGGCCGAACTTCTGCGCGTAAATCTGGTCGATCGAAGTTCCGCACAGAATATCCGCACCTTCCGTCATCTTAGGATGAGCAGCCGTCAGAAACGCGGCGCTCGAACGAAAGTGATCCGCGCCCTCTTCCTTGGGCGAATGGGCGGTAGCAGGGATCAGATCCGTGCCGGTGACGATAGTAATGTACTCGCGAAAAGGCTCGAACGGTTTCAGGGTCTGCGTAAATTCAAAATCGGCGACCCTCCTTTTCAGGTGACCAATAGTGTTTGTTCGAACCGTCGACCGTGCTGCCCGCCGCGCCATGCACGATCTCGATGCAGGCCAGCCGCGTTTTAGGATTTGCAGCTGTACTACTTAAGGGCGTTTGCGCCGGCACCATGGAATCGAGAAAAGGCAGCGCGAGGGAGACGCCCATGCCACGCAACACCGTGCGACGCGAAAGATGCTTCTTAGTGATGTACATTCGCCTCCGATTCCTTTTTGAAACCTGCGTCCGTTTTAAGAGTTCACCGCCTCCCGCGCGTCGCATCCGAAACGGCCCGCTCTCGACGACCGCGATGACGAACGCAGAAAATTTATCGTTCTTGCGCGCTGCTTGTCGTTCTATCGCGCGCACGAACGGCATGTCGGACGGCTCCAGCACGCGGCCCGTCGCGTAGGAAAGTAAATTCTCGGTGAATGTTCCGAGAAACGCATCGCTATGATTCAGGATCGCGCGCCGCAAACTCGCCGGTCCATCAAGCTTCGCTCCATCAAACATCTTGCCGGACGAGTCGATCGGCGAGGCCGCTATCCTTGGTCCGCCACACGCCTACGCCGTCGTAGTTCTCAAGTGCGAATCCGATCGGGTCCATCATCTTATGACAAGCGGCGCAGGCGGCGTTAGCGCGATGCTCCTCCATTTTCTGCCGCACCGATATCAGCGCACCCGACTCCGCCGCCTCCTTCAACGGAGGAACAGTCGGCAGGCGGAGACGGAGGCGGGGTGCCCAGCAGCACTTCCATCACATACTTACCACGCGCCACGGGCGAAGTCCGGTTCGAGATCGATGTCATGGTTAAAATGCTGCCGTGCCCCAGTATTCCCGCACGGTTCTCATCGGTAATATCGACCCTTCGAAACCGGCTGCCGAGCACGTCGGGAATTCCATAATGCTTGGCAAGCACTTCATCTACGTAGGTATATTTTGCGGTCAGAAGATCCAGCACATCGCGATCTTCGCGCATGATGCTGTCGAAAAGAAGCTGCGTTTCGCGCTGCATCGAAAGCGCCAGGTTCTTATCGAAATTAGGATAAACAAATGCATCCGGTTGCACCGCTTTTAGATTCTGGAGATGCAGCCATTGCGACGCAAAATTCGATGCCAGCGCTTCCGAACGTGGATCCGCAAGCATGCGTCGAACCTGTTTTTCAAGCACCACCGTATTCCCGAGCTTGCCTTCGCTCGCGACAGCGATCAGTTGCTCGTCCGGCGCAGTGCTCCACAAAAAATAGGAAAGTCGCGACGCGAGTTCCAGATCGCTCACCCGATAATTCGTCCCAGGCGCGGTGCCAGCCGGTATCCGTTCGAAGCGAAAAACAAATTCGGGACTCGAAATGACCGCCTGCAACGCGGTCGAAATACCCGTTTCGAAATCGCCCCGATTTCGCCCGCGCTGGTAGAAGCTCATCAAATCTTCCAGGTCGGTTTCGTTGACGGGCCGCCGATAAGCCTGCCGCGCGAGCTTCGCGATAATCTTTCGAGCACATGAAAATTCGTCGGCGCTTCCGCTGGGCCGGCAAACAAAAATCTTCTCCCGGCTCGGCGTATCCGAAACACCTGTAACACGGAACGGGCCGCTAATACTGAAATCGCTCAAATGCGGCAACGAAGTCACGCCTGGAAAAGCCGCGTTATTCAGATCGGCGAGGCTGAGCTCGATCGGCATCACGTCGTCTTCAAGGGGCCCATCGAATTTCTGAATGAATGCAGCCGCCACACGCTGCGGCCCCGCCTGGATTTTAATTGGCGGCGTGCGCAAGTCGTCGGTCGACTTTAAATTCGGATCGATATCCAGCAGCGCGACGCGCTCTTTATTCACCGAAATTTCGATCTGCTGACCCTTCCCCTGATTCCGCCCAAACAGAGGCCCGTCGAGCGACGCGTAGAAAATCATCTTGAAAGTGTATTCGCCGTCGGCGGGAAAATTATGAACCACCGAAATGCCGCCGCGCGTCCCGAACGGCGTACCTTCTACCTGCCGCATCTGCGAAATCACCCGAGGAATGCGATAGGTGACCATTGCCGGACTCGCATGCGAATCGCCGATAGCCTGCCTGCTGATTTTGCCGGCCGCCCGCATATAGCCATCCATTAAAGACGGCGTCACCGTCAGCACGTCCGACATATTGTCGAACCCGTGAGTCATATCGTCGACCGGCAGCAGCGTTGCGGGATCGATATCGAGAGCCAGTAAATCGCGAATCGAATTCGCGTACTCGGTCCGGTTCAGCCGATGAAGAGCCGGTCGCCCCGGGTTCGGATGCGCGCTCGCCCACGCATCAATCGAATTTTCGAGCGATGCGGCAAAGCTCTTCATCTCTGCTGCGCTCGGCCGAGGCAGGCCGGCAGGCGGCATCAGGCCCGCCCGAACCTTGCGAATCGTTTTCTCAGCCAGTTCCGCGTTCTGCCCCAGTTCGTTCTGCCAAGGATGAGCTAAATCAAGTTTAGTAAGCGTCATCCCGCCCGCCATTACACTATCGTTGTGGCACCCCGTGCAATATTTATTGACCAGCGCCTGCCGCGACACGAGAGGCGACGGCGTGCTCGTCTGCGAGTACCCTGGTGTAGCGCAAATGATCAATGCGATTAGCGCGTTCTTCATCAGATCCTAGCTAAAAAATGGCGGCAAACCAGGCGCTCGGAGCAGTTCGGCGGGGAACCAAACCAAAATACAACACTAGCAAGGTTTAAGACGAGCCGCGAGAAGCCCGGTGGCGACAGCGAGGTCGAGATCCGCGATCAACAACCCCTCTTTTCCGTATGGCTGGTAACTGAGGAGAGTCCCATTGGGCCTCACCACCGCCGAAGTTGTCGGTGAGCCGGCGCTCGCGAAATTTACAGTTGCGAAATAGCAGGTGTTCTCGGCGGCGCGGCACAAGACTGCCTTCTCATGAAATGTGTTCGCAGGATCGGCGAAGCTCGAGGGCACGGAACCGCCAGGCTCGGCTTCGTGAAAATGAGGGTGGAATACAATCTGTGCGCCGTTGCGGACTGGCCATCGGACTGTCTCCGGATAACGCCAACCCTCATGGCAGATTGAGATACCGAACGTCAACTGACCGGTCTTGAACACGCGCCTCCCAGAGCCGGCTGTATAAGTCGCCTCTTCAGAAGGATCGATTTGGACTTTGTCCTGGAAGCCCTCGACCATTCCATCCCGGTTGATCACTAACGCAGTGATTATCGGCCCGCCATCGACGACGCGTTCCGTGCCCATGATTACCGCGACGCCCGCCTTCTTCGCCGCCGCCCCGACGTGCGACCAAGCCCATTCGAGGAACAGAGGATCAGTTGGAGGCACCTGCTTTCCCATCGCACGGTAACCTGGAATGAAGCACTCCGGAAAGCAGATTATGTCAGCCCGCTCGATCGACGCTTGGGCGATGGCCTCTTCCGCCAATGTGACAGACTCCTCAGGAGTCGCCGGGAACCGGAGGTTAGCGAGGGCGATTCGAAACATACTGTGCGCGAATACCGAACCAACGACCTAGATTAATTATGCGCCTTGGCGGCAACTTCGCCGGACGACGGATTGAGCAACACGACTCCCTCGTGTACTTTCGTGAAATCGAAGTGACCCAGAATAGAATTAGCCAAGGCGTCGAACGATTGATCGCCGATCCCCGGCAGTCCCCAGTTATCTTCGATGAAGCGCAGAATCGAGGTCTGATCGTTCACTGTATGGTCCACATGATTCTGCTTGGCGTATGGCGAGATCACCAGGAGTGGGGACGTTTCTATTTCACTGGACGCCGGAATGATGGGTTCAGTGGAGGTGGTGAAGGGCCGATAGCCGGATGACCCGTTGAGTGCCATCAATTTCGACTGCGAAACTTGTCGAACGGAATGGCGTCTTCGATGTGAAGGCGGAAGCTCACCACGGACGCGGGTCCCAGTCCTGGTTGTAGCCTGGATTCGCGATGTGCTGGTAGTCGATCGCGGCCGATATCCCGCGCCAGACGTGGGCTGTATAGTAGGTCTCCACGAGGATTTCAAAGTGTCCGTTGTGGACGCTCCGGAAGCGGGCGCGTACCCGATCGCGTCGTTCACTTGGCTGGTTGTGCCGGCTCGGATCCCCGACGAAACCAAGCGAACCGCGATCGCGGGTTTTCTAAAGTGGATCCTGGGGCCGGGGCAAGCTCAGGCCGCGGCGTTAGGGTATCTCGCGCTGCCGAAGGACGTGGTGAGTAAAGAATACACGGCGATAGAAAAGATCCGCTGATACCGCTCACTGCGGTCGCCGCCCTGGAATCCACGGCCGATTAGAGATGTTCCGCTTCATGTCCGTAAATGAATCTTACGTTTGGATGAGCTCTCGCGAAGGCACGCAGTTGTTCCAAGCTTTGACGGCCCTGAGCGGTTCCCGCGCTATTCCAGCCTCGCGGTCCGACGCCGTTCTTGAAGCCCCAGGCGAAGTGGCTCGCATCGCCGGTCAATAGGACGGGAGTGGCGCCGTTGATCAGAAATGCCATGTCATCGTCGGTGTGGCCGGGCACCGAGATCGCCCAAAATGATCCGTCGCCAAACAGATCCACCGCCGGACCGAGGGGCGCCATCGTCGGCGCGGCCGAAAAATCGATAGTTAGAAACTTTGAATCAGACGAAAAGTGGTTGGCAACAGCGGCCCGTGCTAGAAAGATTCACTTTGCTGTTCAACAACTCCATGCAGATCGTCACGCCTTTATCCTCGGCGTGGGCCTTCACTTTGTTTAGAAATTTCACGCAGTTGTCGGCCCCCTCGGAATCAGCCATGCCTTTACGATTGCCCGAAAACGTGATGATGTTGGGCACTCCATTCGCCGCCGCTTCGTCGAGCGCCGCATTCATCGACTTCTCCAGGCGATCGTGATTTTCGATGCGGTTCAGCGCATCGGGAATCGTGCCGCCCGGCCCTGGATACATGGTCGGGATCAGGCCGTATTTTTTGAGCGTCGGCCAGTCGGCGGGGCCTCGCAGGTCGTATCCTTTGCAACCCAGGCGCGCCGCCTCGCGGCAGGTGTCCTCGAAAGGCATGCCGCGGGCGAAAACTCCCTGGGTCACGCACTGTTTAAGACGGCCTTTTCGCTCCACCTTGGGAGCATCTTGCGCGGAGGCGATGGGAACGGCGGCAAGGGCGGTCACAAAATCTCTGCGTCGCATATGTGTCTATCCTACACGGACTTCGCTGTCGCGGGCGAAACATTTTTGGTTCGCCCAAGGTACAATTCGGCCGAGTCGATATGGACCGCTTACAAACTTTTCTCGATCTGGCCGCCGTCGCACCTGCGGAGAGCGATGGCCGGCACTTTCGCACCTGGCAGAGGGTCTCTGTCCAGTTGCAGCGCGAGGTTCGTTCGCTCGCTGCGCGGAATTTCTTCGCGGAGGAGTGGCGCTCGGCAATCAATCTAGATCGCGCCTTCACCATCGTTGTTTATTCCTGCTGCCAGCCCTGTTATGGGCGGCGGCCAATGGAGTTCACTTACGATATCGGCGACCTCGTCACTTTATCGACGGTCCTCCGACTCATTGGCCGGTCGATGCAGGCACGCCTAGCGCAAATTTCGGCGGGGATTTCCGATGCTCGGCTGAAGCGGCGCTTCCTGCCGGTATGGCACCTGGATATTCTGAAGGCCGTCAAAACGAAGCCGCGCACGCTGATCGAAATCCTGGCGCGCGAGGCGACCATGATCAACTCGTTGATTGACCTGGGCACGATGCGCACCGCCGCGCATGGCAAGGCGATTCGTTAAGAACACTGCGTCGGTTGCACGGATGCTCGGCGTCGATTCAGGCGCGCTTCAGGACCTGGTGCTGCGCACAGGCGCTGAGTACCTCATCAACGGACGGATTTTCGAGGACGATGACGTGCTCTCCCCGGGGAGCCCAGATGCGAGGGTCAGTGGAGATGAAGATCGCAATGACCGGCGTCCCGACGGCGGCGGCCAAGTGGCTGATGCCGGAATCGTTCCCGATATACAGGCTCGCGGTTGAGATCCAGCAGGCCAGTTCATAAAGATCGTCGATGCGGCCTGGTTCGCACCATTCGACTTGCTTGAGATGAGCAGCGACGGCTTCAAACTTCTCGAGTGGCCAGTTCTTCTTTGGGCTGCTCGAATAGGGATGGATAATGGCGAAGTCCTGGCGAGGAGATGGTGGGACTAGGATGCGCGGCGGCGTTTTAGGGAGCGACTGCGCGGGGAAAAACGTGAACGGTAAGTGCGCGACTGCTTCACGGAATTCGGGGCGCCCGGTGCCGTACCAGGAATAAATTTCGTCGAACGTTTCTAACGCCGGGCATTTTGCGTTGTCGGTAATGCCGACGAGGTCGAGACCGGTATCGGCGATCGCCCGTGTTTTATCGGCGAAACGGATTAGTGGCAAGTGTTGCGCGAGGCGCCCAGACCTCGGTGTAATCGGCTCGGGCGGATTCGAGAGCTGGGAGCGAGAGGATTACGTCGCCGATCGCGCCGGGGCGGATCAGGAGGCGCCGCATGGTTTGCTCACAGTGACTGAAACAAACTCATTTCGGTTTTGGCCGGCCCATTTTGAGAACCTGTGGTTTCTCGTTCGGTTCACAAAACGGTCCGGGTTTTCGTATCTGCTGGTATTCCGCATCGGTCAGGCCGATCCGATTGCGTAGGGCCTGTTGCGCTTCGCCCAACGACGGTGAGTTGAACTGTCCGCACTTTACCCAGTCCCAAACCTCGCCCGTGTTTCGTTCGACCGCGAAGTGACCGATGGCCACAGGGGGTTTGCCCCATTCGGCGTGGATGAAATAGAAATCCTGAAACTCGGCATCGAAGAGGGCCTGGTACAAAACGAAGCCGCGCAGCTTGGTCCAACCGTCGGGTTTCAAGAGGGCGCGAACGAGTTCGGATGCTTCGCTAACTGTGATTGGCCGTCGAGCAGCGCTTTGGCCGGTTTCGCAGAGCATGGCGGCGATGATGATGAGAGCGGGGCGCACTCTAAACACAGCAGTATTTTCTCACTTCGGATGGCTGACAATCAGCATTTCAATTGAGGGAGTAGAGCTTTCTTGCGTTTTCCCGAAGGACCATGCGGGCAAGTTCCAGGGCGCGGTCGCGCGAGATTTCTTCGTCGCGAAGCATTCCGGTTAACGCTATGCCCAAAGCTTCGCGGCCGGTTTTCGCTGCGATATATCCCGCTTCTTCCCATCCGATTTCTTTTGAGAACGGATAGGCGTCGGTGGCGAAGAGGACTTTTTCGGGCTCGTATTCCAGCCATTTGCGGATGTTCGCCGACACTTCGCGGGGATAGCCGGTGAAGGTCTGCTCGGAGAAATCGAGTGTAGACGTTCGGATTTTCGAGCATCGCGGTAATCTCGCCGATGAATGGCCAGCCGCCGTGCAGCAGAACGAAATTCGTTTTGCGCATAGCGGGATCGTGAAGCAGAGGCTCCAGCAACAAAGGATTGTCGCCGGCGATATCGAAATATCCGCCCGCGCTGGCGCTCGTGTGGATGTGCACGGCCATGCCCAGTCGTCCGCACTCGGTCGCGAGGAATCTGAAAATATAATCTTGCAGGGCCTTGTACTCGCCGTGGCCGGAGTAGGCTTTTTCAGCGTCGGCCTTCGAGGGGTTGCCGATGTCGAAGCCGCGAAGGTAAGCCATCTCGAATTTTTCGGCGATGGCTCCGGCTTGCTTGTGGCGCTCTAAGTGTTGGCCTGACGACTTTCGATCAGATACTCGTCCAGCGTTGCGGGTTTAGATGCGACGCCGGATTCGGCATAGTAGCGCTTCAGGAGTTTTTCTTCGAGCGGGAAGAATTCTTTTTTGTCCGGGTCCTTCATCATCGACGTATTGTCGAGAGGGTACATCAGGGCATCGACATAGCCGGCGAAGCGGAAGCGCGGCTCGCTGACGGGAGGCGACATGGCTACGCGATTGGCGATCATCACGTCGATTCCGAGCGCATCGAGGACCGCGGCTGGGTTCGATTTATCGACGCTCGACATTTTTTGACGGGCCTCGGCGACGATTGGGGAATCGAGCCGGGTGCGGATCGGCTCGGGGTAGGACTCCAGGTGCTCGACCGGGAGCGCGTCGAAATCGGTGTCAGGTGGGATTGCCGGGGCGGACGGGATGGGCGTGGTTGTCGATCGCTTTGATTTTGTCGATTTCTGTGGCGAGTTGAGGGTCGACTCGGGGCTGCCGGGGCAGTGTTGCAGGCTGTCAGGAGAAGTAGCCACACACAGACTATAGTCTGTGCCACCAGAGTCCTCATTTGATGATGTCGATGGGGACGCTGACGTCGATGGTTTTGGGAGTCAGGCACATGCGGTCGTTGCAGGCTTGATATCTCAGCTTGCCGGTGATGATCGCTTGGCCTGGCGTGGCCGATGTGGAGACTTTGAATTTCGTAACCAGATCGAAGTTGCCGGTGTAGACGGAAAGCGGCGTCGGCGAAAAGCTGTACTTTTCCATCTGCGGCGCGGGATACGTGACTTCGGGCGATTCCAAAGGTCCCGCGGCCCAGGTCAACTTCAGAGGGATCAGGTAATCGTCCGAGAGGCTTGTTGCTGTTGCAGTGATAACCGGTGCGCAATTCGAGCGACACTTTTACCTGCGTCGCCGATCCGATTTTCGCGGTGACCTTTTCGGGCGGCGCGATGGTCAGGACGTTATTATTTTGTGCGATAGCACGGCAGGATGAACGAGAAGGCTGCCGCGATTAACTGGGCTTTCCGGTTGCGGGGCGCCGAGAAGGTCGACAATGTCATGGATGTAATCACTCTTGCTCACTAAGCCGATATGGACCGCGGCGACGCGGCCTTCGCGGTCGATCATGAACGTGGTCGGCAGTGAATCGACCTCGCCATACATCTGCGCGACCTGCTCCGTGCCGATCATCACGCGGTAGTTGATTTTTTTCTGTTGGATGTACGGCTTCACCGCGTCCCAGCCATCTTCATCGAGAGAGACGCCCAGCACGGCGAAATTCTTATCCTTATATGTCTGCTCGAAATCCATGAACCAAGGGATTTCGATTTTGCACGGCCCGCACCAGGTGGCCCAGAAATTCAGCAGGACGACCTTGCCTTTGTAATCGGACAGCTTCACCGGCTTGCCGTCGACGTCCTTGAGATTGAAATCCGGCGCGGCGCTTGCGGTCCTGCTCCGCTTTCACCGCGGCCTTCACCGTGGATGAATATTCGGTGCATCCGGTGATGGATAATGCGGCACAGAGAGCGACGGCAGCGGCGATGGAACGGAATCTCACGGCTGATTTGATTATATAGCGATTGGGTGCGATGCAAAATTCTTCTCGAACCAGGCTTTACGTCGCGCGCCTGGAACGGGCCGGCAAGTGTGAACTCGTCATGACGCTTCAGTCCGGCGAAAAGCCAGGCCGCGGAATCGCAGAAACTTTCGCGGGCGTAGCGTTTCCATTGGGGTGAGCGTTGGCGCGCTGTCGGATGGTTTCAGCTTTAATTTGCGCCATTCGGCGCTCCAGCCCAGTTCGCCTTGGGCTTTCTCGCGAGCGAGAAGTTTCCCCAATCGCGGCGGGTTTCATTCGACAGGCGGACCCAGGCGAAATGGAAAATTTCGTGGATTAGAATGCGCTCGAAGTCTCCTCGCTTGGTCAGAACTCCGCGATCGAGGAGGATCAGGCGGCGGGGTATGGAGGTCGCGGCGTGGTGCGGGCCCAGAGAGTTTCGCAGCTCGACGCGGATGGGGCGGCCGGTGAGAGGGGGGAGCATTTGACGACGGGACTGGTCGGCGGACCTGTCGCTACTGCGTTGGTGAAGAAGTCGGGGCGCGTGATGACCGGTTTGAAGCGCTTTTGCAGCTCACTCATGGAATCGGTGAAGTGCTTCTGCTTGAGTTCCTGAATGATCGGCTCATGGACGGTCGTCAGGGGCTGGACCCCTCTTTCTTTTATCTTGATGATGTAGAAAAAGTTTCCCGAGCGGATGGGATCGCTGACGTCATCGTCTTTCAATAGCGAAAACTGCGTCCTTGATTTCCTGCTTGAAGGATTCGTCGCGAGTGACGAGGCCGAAATCGCCTTCCGTGGCTTTGGAATCCGGGTCCTCCGAATATTGCGCGACTAGCTTCACGAAATCCGCACCACCGCGAAGCTGGCCAACGATGCCGACGGCCATATCGTGGGCCTGTTCCTCGGTATGTTTGTTGGTGCAGCCGGAGGCCGCGACGGCCGCTTTCGCGGCTTCCGCGATTGCTTCATCGGAGGTGCCGAGGTTCTTCGGAACGGTGGGGCAGAAGCCAATCGCGATCACTTTGATCCGGGCCAATTCATAGCGGCTCTGATTGTGCGCGTAGAAGTCTTTGATCGCTTCCTCCGGCGACGTTGTACGACTCCCGGATTTGATTCACAACGGCGCCCTCCATCAGGCGATCGAAGATGTACTTCAACTGCTCCTTCAGCGGGCTTTGCTCCGCGAGGTGCTGCTTTTCGCCCTCCGCGGCCAGATAGCGCATGACGAACAGGTTGCCCAGAAACTGTTCCGGGCTGTTCCTGCGCCAAACCGATCGCTTGCGGATCGCCGCTTTCAAGGATGCTGCGAATCTCGCCCGCGGTGATCGGCTTGCCATCGGAGGTGGCAACCACCGTGTCGGGCGGAAGCTTCGTGATGGGAGACTGGACGGGCGCCTGGGCGCAGAGTACGGCCGCGCTGGCGGCGACCAATGCAAATAGTTTCATAGCAAGGGGTCCTATTATCGTCAGACGTGACGAGAATGGTTCTGTCTCCAATTTACCAGTTTGCTATCGTAACAGGGAAGTGCGTTCCCGCCTGTTCATTGCCTGCGATTGCCGCTCTGGTGTCGTCGTGCCAGAATATGCCCGAGCCTTATGCGCCTCCGGTGCAGAGGCAGCCGTTTGAGGAAGGCCGGCCGCATCGGATGGTGCGCATGGTGAATATGACCGACGGCGATTGGATCGCGCACGTGGTGCAGGATATTCCGCTCGGCGAACCGGGGCCCTGGAAATGGACGGGGCAGAAGCCCACGGTGAAAGTGATGACGCGCACCAATCAGGGGCTGCGCTACATCGATCGACTTCAGTGCTGCCGGAGGTGACGTTTAAAGCGACAGGTCCGGTGACCATGACGTTTCTGGTGAACGATCATGCGCTGGATAGCGTTCGCTACACGGCTTCCGGCGATTATCATTTCGAGAAGGCGGTGCCGCCGGAGTGGGTGGAGCCGATGAAGGATACTCTGGTGGCGGCGTCGATCGATAAGGTGTGGGTCGCGCCGGCGGATGGAGCGAAGCTCGGATTTATTCTCACGCGCATCGGGCTGACGCAATAATGTGGCAGGCTTTCTGGGCGCTGCTAGGAGCGGCTGCGACCGTGGCGGCGTGCTACGCGGCGGGCGCGTTAATGGTGGACTGGGCGAAGGCTCCGCTGAAGAGGCCGGAGCGATTTCCATTGTCGTTCGTGCTGGGCGCGAGCATACTGCATCTGGTCGTATTCGCGATGATGGCGCTGAAAATCGCGTACCGGCCGCTGGTGGTCGCGATGCTGGCGGTGCCGATCGCGTGGGCGGTATGGAAGGGATCGTGGAAATTACAGGGTGAGGCGATCGAGCCGCTGAGCCGCGCGCTCAAGATTTTCTACGGTGCGATTTTCGCGGCGTTCACGGTCTATTATTTTTTTCACGCGTGGGCGCCGGAGTCGAGCCCGGACGGGTCGTCCTATCATCTCGGATTGGTGGCGCGATACTTGCGCGTGCATGGATTCGAGAAGATCATCACCAACATGTACGCCGAGCCTGAGCGCGGGCGTGGAGATGCTGTATGTTCCCGGCGTTCGCGATCGGCAAGCATTCGGCGGCGGCGCTGGTGCATTATGCGTTTTTGGTCGCGCTGGCGATGGCGATGTTCGCTTATGGACGCCGCATCGGGAAGCCGTGGGTGGGCGCGGCGGGAGCGCTGCTGGTTTATGCGAGTCCGGTAGTCGGGCTCGACGGATCGATCGCCTATAACGATTGCGGCGGTCGCGGCGATCGCGTTTTCGGTATTTTACTTGTCTGGAAATTTGGGATGAAGTTCGCGAGCCGCGGCTGCTGATCCCGATCGGCCTGCTGGCGGGATATTGCTACGCCGCGAAGTACACGGCGTTCGTCATGACGATCTATGCGGTCGGATTCGTGGCGTGGAAGTCGCGACAGATGCGGCCCGTTATTGGTGGTGGCGGGATGCGCGGCGGCGATGATCGTTCCGTGGGTGGCGAAGGACTGGATCTATATGCAGAATCCGGTGGCGCCGTTTTTCAACAAAGTATTTCGGAATCCCTACCGGCGCGTGGTGACGGAGCAGGAGTATAACGATTATCTGAGCAACATGGGCGTCGAAAATAAATGGACTCTGCCGCTGGAAGTAACCATGCGCGGCGAGAAGACCGGCGGGCTGATCGGGCCCGATTTTCCTGCTGGCGCCGATCGCATTATTCGCACTGCGGTTTCGCGAAGGGCGGCGATTGTTGCTGCCGGGGCTACTGCTGTTCGCGCCGTATTTCGCGAACGTCGGCACGCGGTTTCTGATTCCATGCCTGCCCTTTTTCTCGATGGCGATGGCGATGGCGATTTCGTGGCCACCCGCGCTGGCTGCTGTGCTGCTGTTTCACGCGGTGTCGTCCTGGCCGCCGATCATTCCCCGTTATGCGGCGAAATATTCCTGGAGGCTCGACCGGATTTTGTGGAAGCAGGCGATTCGAAAGATTCCTCAGGACAGGTATCTTCGGCAGAATTTCGGCGGCTATGGGATCGCGCGGATGATTGAGGACACGGTTCCCAAAGGCGTGCCCGTGCTGGCGGTGAATGGACTGCCGGATGCCTACACCACGCACGAAATTCTGGTCGGTTTTCAATCCGCTTATAACGACGATCTCGCGGATATTCTCAACTCCGGATGGGATGAGAGCCGGCAGCCGACGCGGCGGATGATTTTTAAATTTCCCGTGAAGACTGCGCGGCGCGTTAGAATCTTGCAGACGGGCAGTGGGTGCTCCGCTCGAGGAGTTTAAGGCCCACGAGGTGCGCTTTTTCTCCAATGGATCTGAGGTGCCGCGCGATCCGGCGTGGCGCCTGCGGGCATGGCCGAATCCGTGGGACGTGCAGATGGCGTTCGACAATTCGCCAGCGACCCGATGGCGATCCTGGGAGACGGCCTCGCCCGGCATGTACCTCGATGCCGACTTCGGAAAGTATGAATTGGTGGATGAAGTGAGACTGGACACATCATTCGATTATGCGAACCTTCGATTGCAGGTCGAGGCGATGGAGCCATCAGGCATTGGGTCAAAATCGCGTCCGATCCGGAGACGAAGACGATTGTGCCGCCAGTGCGAATTCGCAAATGGGCGACCCGGGAACTGCATGCGCGCGGGATCGATTACATCGTGATGCAGGATACGGATTGGGGCGCCGACGATATGCGCGAGGACCCGGAATCGTGGGGATTCGAGGTGGTCGCGAAGGGCTATGGCGCGCGCATCTATAAGGTAGTGGCGCCGTGAAACTATTCCTGGGCGTCGACGGCGGACAATCGAGCACGACCGCGATGGTCGGCGATGAATCGGGACGCGTGGTCGGCGTCGGCCGCGGAGGTCCGTGCAATCACGTCGGCGAAAGCGGAGGGCCGGGAGAAATTTCTTCGCGCGGTGGGTGGGTGCCTCCGCGAAGCGGGTTTTGAAGGCGCGGAATTCGAAGCGGCGTGCCTGGGATTCAGCGGCGGCGCGGCGGATAAAGACGCGTACGTTCGCGAACTGATCAAGGCGAAGCACTACGTGGTGACGCACGATGCGTTCGTCGCATTGGTCGGCGCAACCGCGGGCGAGCCCGGCATCGTGACGATCGCGGGAACCGGATCGATCGCGTTCGGGCGCAATCGCGAAGGGAAAACGGCGAGGGCGGGCGGCTGGGGCTATGTATTCGGCGATGAAGGCGGAGGATTCGACTTGGTTCGCCAGGCACTCCGTGCCGCGCTTCGCCACGAAGAGGGCTGGGGTCCGAAAACGGAACTCCGCGACGCGCTGATAGCGGCGGCCGGAGCGACCAGCGCTAACGATTTGCTGCATCGTTTTTATACCGACGAATATCCACGGGAGCGCGTCGCCGCGTTTTCGAAGCTGGTGGACCGGATCGCGCGCGATGGCGATCCGGTGGCTCGGGAGATACTGCTCGCGGGCGCGCAGCAGCTCGCGACCCTTGCGACTGCGGTGCGCGCACAAATATTCGACCGAACCGCAGCCTGCTGCATCTCTTATCTGGGCGGGGTTTTCCGCAGTGAGATCTTGCTGGCTCGTTATCGTATGTTGATGGAGCTGGAAGAGGGCAATCGCGTGGCTGAGCCGGTATACGGACCGGCGGCTGGGGCGCTGATCGAGGCGTATCGCGCAGCGGGTTTGACGATTGAGTTGAAGGACGTACCGGCGGAAAAATGAAACACATCTCCGAGCCTCGCTCACGCAGGCGGAATCGCCTGCGCCACCAAAGCAGATCAGCAGTTTGCAAGCCGTGTGGGGCAGGCGGTTCGCCTGCCAGCTGGAAGGGGCGCGTGCGCCACAAAGGCGATTGCATTGCTGTGTGTGTTGGGTTCTTGTTTACGCGCGGCGGAGCCGGATTGGCCTGTCGTCGAGAAGCATGCGCTCGATTTACTCGAAACCTACGTCCGCATCGCGAGTGTTAATCCGCCGGCCAACACAGCCGAGGCGGCGGCGCTAATTAAACGCGAGCTTGACGCGGCGGGATTTACAGCCGAAGCTTTACACCAGCGGTCCGAATGGGCAAACCAATCTCATCGTTCGCTTGCCGGGTCGCGACCGTTCGAAAAAACCTCTGCTGTTGCTGAATCATCTCGACGTCGTGCCGGTGGACGCGAAGGCGTGGGGATCGATCGATCCGTTCGGAGCGGCGATTAAGGACGGGCAGATTTGGGGACGCGGCTCGCTCGATATGAAGGGGCTCGCGGTGGAGCAGATGACGGCTCTCATCAGATTGAAACAAGCAGGGATCGTGCCGCCGCGCGACATCGTGATGCTCTCCACGGCGGATGAGGAATCGAGCGGCGTCCTCGGCATTCAGTGGATGCTGAAAAATCATTGGGACGAGATCGATCCGGCCTACGTTCTCGACGAGGGCGGTGCGGGAAGCAGGGATTTATTTGCACAAGGCAAGCTGATTTTCGGCGTCTCGGTAGGTGAAAAGCAGATGTTGTGGCTGCGCCTCCGCGCCAAGGGAACGGCGGGTCACGGCTCGCAGCCGATCGCGGAAAACGCAAATATGATTCTGCTCGACGCGATTCGTAAAGCGATGGAAACGCCCGCTACGGAGAAACAAAATCCGGTGGTGGAACAGATGTCGAAAGCGGCGGGAGGTGCGCTTGCGGAGAACAAGTTCACGAGTGCGATTCGAGGCAATACGATGTCGTTGACGACACTCCAATCAGGGGTCGGCTCGCCAGTGAAACCCAACGTAATTCCATCTACGGCCGAGGCGACGCTCGATTGCCGCCTGCTGCCGGGCGTCAACGCCGACGAGTTTGAGAGCGGCATCAAGGCTCGCATCAACGACCGCCGCGTGACCGTGGAGCGATTAAATAATCCAGTGGACGCCGGCATCAGCTCCGCCGAAACGCCTCTGTTCGCCGCGATTCGAAACGCGCTGCTGAAGGAGCATCCTGAAGCAGTCGTGACGCCGATGCTGGTCCCCTACGGCACCGATTCGGTGCAACTGCGCAAGCGCGGCGTGCCGGCGTACGGATTCCTTGCCGATGGTGCTCGATACCGCAACCATCGCGACCATGCACAGCGATCAGGAGCGCATTCCGGTGGCGGAATTTTTGCGCGGCATTCACATTTATTTCGACGTTCTGCGTTCTGATTATTAATATGGAACCCGTCTCACATTTCTTCTATTCGCACCGACTGAAGCTGCAGTTCTGGGATTGGGGATCGGAAGGCAAGCCGGCCCTGATCCTGGTGCATGGCGGCCTGGATCACGCGCGCAATTGGGATTGGGTGGCGCGCGCGCTGCGCGACGATTATCATGTCTACGCGCTCGATTTGCGCGGGCATGGAAATAGCGCGTGGGCACCGGGAGCGCTGTATAGCGTCGCCGAACATGTGTTGGATTTATCGGCGCTCGCCGACATTATCAATGGTTTTCCGGTGACACTCATCGGGCATTCGCTAGGCGGCGTGATCAGTCTGCTTTATGCGGGCGTGTATCCGGATCGCGTGAAGAAAGTCGTCGCGATTGAAGGAATCGGAATGCCGGTGACGCATCGCACGCCGAAGCCCGCATCGGAACGTCTGCGCGACTGGATCGAAGTGATCCGCAAGACGGAAAACCGGGCTCCGCACAGCTATAAGACGCTGGAGGAGGCCGTCGCTCGGATGAAAGAAGCCAATCCGTTTTTATCCGACGAGGTGGCCGCGCATTTGACGCTGCACGGCACCAACTGGAACGCCGACGGATCAATCACCTGGAAATTCGACAACTACGTCCGGACGTTCATCACGTATGGAATGAATATGGACGACGCGAGAGAAGTGATGTCCCGCATCACCTGTCCCACGCTGCTGTTCTGGGGCAAGCAAAGCTGGGCGCCGGACCCGGAGATCGGCGGCCAGGCAGACGTTATCAAGAATCATCGCGTGGTGAAGGTCGACAACGCGGGGCATTGGGTGCATCACGATCAATTTGAGATTTTTTTGAAGGAGACGAAGAAGTTTTTGGCGGAGGATTGAGCTAGAGAGTTCGTCGCCACTGGTTAAGACCTTCAACGATAACTCGGTCGAGCCAAGGTGAGAAGCGAGCCGTGGCGCTTCCGAGATCTTCCTCGTAGTTGATTTGAAATGTCGCGCCCTCGATGGGGGCTGGTTCGGCGCGCCCGACGGCGAGATAAGCGATTACTCCGATGATGCCTTGATACCGCGGGCCCAAGGCATACGCTGCGATCACAAGAGCATCTGACCTTACGGTGGTCATGCCGAGTTCAGCAGCATGGAAGTATTCAGCAGTATCAGCAACGTGACCCATTCGATAAAGTCGCTCCCCCTCAAGCGGGGTCGCTCCCCTTGTGCTCGCGCCGAAAGAGAAGCCCTTCTCTGTGCTCCCAATCTCCCTTGCGAGGCGGTCTGCAATTGCTGACAGCCGACTTTCCGCTATCTGGATGAGTCGGTTCGCTGTTTGCTCCGCAGCCAGCAGGTCCCCCGTCTGGAGCTTTCCCCTTTGCACGAGTCGATCCCGCACCGCCAGGATCGCTTCGCCCGCAGACCCAACCGGGTGTACCTCGTATGCAACCTCGGTCGCTTGAATGACAGCGTCACGCTGCGCCTCAACAAACATCGCGACCAAGGTACGCAAATCCCCGACGTCCGCTTTCTCCAATGCTTCGATATAGCGGGACCAATCGTCGCGCTTCACAATGAGCGGGAACCAGCCGCCCCTAATGAATACAAGGCTCGCGATCGCGCGCGCGACCCGACCGTTCCCGTCCGAGAACGGATGGATTTGAGTGAATCGATGATGTAACCACGAAGCCTCCACCTCCGCAGGGATTCCGTGTGTTTCATGCTCCGCGTGCATGCGGATCAACTCATCCATCTCTGACGCGACATGCTCCGGCGGGCAGTATTCATGAACCGAGCCATCCGGCCGCGTAGGGCTGTTAGGCGCATTCTTGTACTGCCCCTTTTCGAGAGGCCTCTCCGATATTTGCTGGAATTGATCGACGACGGTATAGGTTTCTTGATTGCGAAGCAGCGCTGCGTGCAGCATCTTGATGTAGCTGGTCGACAGTTCCCGCCGCCCGGCCACAAAATCAAACATATCTTCCAGCGCGTCGTAATGGTCCTGAATGATGCGCGCGACCGCGACTCCATCACGGTTAGATGCCCCGTGGGGAATCAGTGCCGCGTTGATTCCTTCTTCGATCAGTGTCTTTGTCACACCGCGATCCAGCGTGTAAACGTTTTCAATGATTCCTGTCTCAATTGACCACTCGCGCCTCAGGCGCTTTTGAAATTCATCGAGTGAGTCCCGCTCGATAAGCTCCCTTTTCGAACGCTCCCAAATCCGGCCTAGCGGTCCGAGTTCTCCATCCGTCAGCGACTTCGGATCATCGGGTAGATCGGTGATCGGGCGCCAGACGTGCGCCTTCGAAGTCATAACGAACCACCTCTCATTCGCGCCTGAAACGCACTAACCGCATCATCGAACGACATGGCGAAAAACTCCGGAAACACCACGCGCGCCTGATCCGGATCCTGCATCACGCGCAACAAATAATCCTGAAATCGATCCCGGCCGCGAGCGCGAATTATATACTCAATAAAATATCGCCACGCGACGTAATTGAATCGCATGTCGGAGTTGTCCCCGTTAAACGCCGGAGCCAGCCGCTCACTCTGCGCGCGCGTCAGAAATTCGTCCGACGTGAGATACGCCTTCTGCCGCCCGAAATCCACCGCCAGCCCTTCATACAACCACGGCTGCCCATTCAATTTATGGCCACGCCACAACGTCGTGTTCTGATCGAGAATAGCGTGCGATAGCTCATGCCGCAGAAATTCGGCGGGATCAAAGTGCTTTTCCGCGATCTTCGGGGTGATCCAGATCACAGTTCCGGTTTGCAGGGTAAGACCTCCGATCGCGTTTCCGCGCTGCCAGGGAGCCTGCAAATGAAAATCGGCCCAGTTGCGCGGCTCAATCACCGTCACGCGATAGGGCATTTTGAGCTGATGGAATGTTTCCGCTTCGTCGATAAACGAATCCACCAGCTTGTACGATTCGTCGAGCGTGGTTCCACTGGGATAGTAAATATCCGCCCGATGCAAAATGAAATGCGTATACCCGGGCTTGACCGGCGACCACGGAAATAGTGGCCCTTCACAAAAGACGGCAGCGACGACCACAACGACGATTGCGAGGGCCGCCCACCAGCCCCATTTACGCATTCACCGTTTCCAGCGCCGCGTAAGTTCGATCGACATAGGCATTCAGAATATCGATGAACTCGGCGACGATGTGATCGCCGCGCAGCGTGCACTTCAGCTTGCCGTCGACGTAGACCGGCGCCACCGGTTCCTCGAACGTTCCGGGCAGCGAGATCCCGAGATTCGCATGCTTCGATTCGCCGGGACCGTTCACGATGCAGCCCATCACCGCGACTTTCATCTCCTCGACGCCCGTGTAGCTGCGCCTTCCAGACCGGCATCTGCTCGCGCAGATAGGTCTGGATCTGGTCGGCCATGTCCTGGAAAAACGTGCTCGTGGTGCGTCCGCAGCCGGGGCACGCGGTCACCTGCGGCGTGAAGCTGCGCAGCTCCAGCGATTGCAGAATCTGCTGGCTGACGATCACTTCTTCGGTGCGATCGCCATTCGGCAGCGGCGTGAGCGACGCGCGAATCGTGTCGCCGATGCCTTCCTGCAGCAGCACGCCGAGACGCCGCCGTGGTCGCGACGATGCCCTTCGCGCCGAGGCCCGCTTCGGTCAATCCGAGATGCAGCGCGTAATCGCACTCCGCGGCCAGCATCCGATAGACAGCGATCAAATCCTGCACGCCGCTGACCTTCGCGCTCAAAATAATGCGGTTGCGATGGCAGCCCGTATGTCTCCGCCGCCTTCGCCGATTCGATCGCGCTGACCACGATCGCGCGCAGCGTGACCATCTTCGCGTCCAGCGGCTCCGGCAGCTTGCTGTTCTCGTCCATCATGCGCGTGAGCAGCGCCTGATCGAGCGATCCCCAGTTCACGCCGATGCGCACCGGACGCTCGTACTCGACGGCGGCCTCGATCATGGTGCGGAAATTGTCGTCGTGCTTCTTGCCGATATTGACGTTCCCGGGATTGATGCGATACTTCGCCAGCGCCCGCGCCATGGCCGGATATTTCTTCAGCAGCAGATGTCCGTTGTAATGAAAATCGCCGATGATCGGCACGCGCACGCCGAATTTGTCCAGCGTGTCGACGATCTTCGGCACCGCCGCGGCCGCTTCGTCGGTGTTCACCGTGACGCGCACCAGCTCCGAGCCGGCTTGCGCCAGCGCCATCACCTGATTGACCGTCGACTGCACGTCGGCGGTATCGGTATTGGTCATCGACTGCACGACAATCGGATTCGGGCCGCCGACTTCGACCGAACCAATACGGACGGCGACCGAGCGGCGCCGCGGATTTGCTGCCATATTCCTATATTGTAGCCTGCAGGCGCGAAGAAATACCTTATCGACCGCAGCCTGTTTTCCAGGGCAAGCGCGCAAACCGCAAGTGGTCTGCCTAGCACACAGTGATCATTAAGTAGTGGGGCCGCCAATTTTGGCGCCAAGCCGGCATTCGGCCGGCGCTGGCAGACGTACCGCAGAAGCCCGCCTTGAAAGGACGGCTGCCGCCATCATTGGCGGCCCCACAGTTGCTCGCAGATGCCAGATAGGATTTCTGACGCAGACCACTAGTCTCCTGTCCCCGAAGTTCGAAGCAAAACTCCTCGGAGTCTTTCACGCAAAGGCGCAGAGCACGCCAAGGTCTTTCCTGGTGTTCTTTGCGTGCTCTGCGCCTCTGCGTGAAAAAAGTGTGTAAGCGATGAACAGCGGCCGGCTCAGTGCGGGCCTGATTTCCGACGGCGGTCTGGTGATCGATAGCACGAAGCGTAGCCAACGAGCCGCGACCACAGGATGCGGTTTCCTGTTAAGCTACACTCTTCCAATGCATCCACCCGAGCACGAACTGAAGCGCGAGCTCGGCTTGTGGGATTTAGTTTTCACCCAGATCCTGTTCATCATCGGCCTGGGCTGGGTCGGCGCCGCGGCCAAACTCGGATCGTCGCACGTCACCTTCTGGCTGCTCGCCGTCTTGTTGTTTTACATTCCCTCCGCGATCGTCGTAATGCATTTGAGCCGCAGGATGCCATTCGAGGGAGGGCTGTACGAATGGGCGAAACTCGGCTTCAACGATCGCATGGGATTTCTCGTCGGCTGGAATCTGTGGCTCTATGCAATGGTGCTCATGTCGGAGGTCGGGGTGCAGGCCGCAACGAATCTTTCGTATGCGACCGGTGTCGAGTGGATTGCCGAAAGCAAATGGTCGATCGCTCTGGCAAGCCTGATTATTCTCGGCGGACTCGCCGTGCTGTCGACCATCGGACTCGGCGCGGGAAAATGGCTGCACAGCGCAGGTGGATTCACCATGGTGTTGATTCTTGCGGCGATGATCGCGCATGCCTGCCATCGCGTGGGCGCGAGGCGCGAAACCGGTGACCGCGCCTTTCCAGTTGAAGATGCCGGAGATGACGCTGTTCAATCTGAATATCCTCGGCAAGATGGGCTTCGCGGCTCTGGGAGGATTCGAATACGTGGCGATTTTCGCCGGCGAATCGCGCGATCCCGCGAGGATCATTGGCCGCAGTATCCTGATCTCTGCGCCGGTGATCGCGCTGCTGTTCATCCTCGGCACAGGCTCGGTTTTGTTTTATGTGCCGATGAGTTCCATCGACCTGGTGTCGCCTGTGCCGCAGGTGTTGGCGATCGCCTCGAAGCCGTTTGGCGTGGGCGCGCAAATCGCGAGCGGGGTGATCATGGCGGTGCTCGGGATGCGGATCGCGCAGGCCAGCCTTAACTTTTCGGCGACGGCCCGGCTGCCGATGGTCGCCGGCTGGGATCATCTGCTGCCGCGCTGGTTCACCCGCCTGCATCCGCGGTACAAGACGCCGGTCAATTCGATTTTGTTCGTCGGCGCGGCCACGCTGACATGCAGCTTGGTCGGCATGACCGGCGTCGCGAGGCAGGAAGCGTATCAGTTATTCAACAATGCATCCGGCATCTTTTATGCGCTGACCTATCTGGCGATGTTTGCTTTGCCATTTGTATTAAAAGACGCCTCGGTGGGCGTGCGAATCGCGTCCGCCTCAGGATTCCTGATGACGCTTCTGTACGTTGCCCTCTCGATTTTTCCGATCGTCGATGTAGGAAGCAGAGCGCTGTTCACGGCAAAAATCTGTGGTGTAATCGTGCTCGGCAATGTAGCAGGAATCGCGATCTTCGAACTCGCGCGGCGCAGAGAAAGCGGTCGCGGCTCAGTAAGCAATTGATCTACTTATCGGCCCTTCCGAGCCGTGACCACAGGGAGCGACGCGGCCCATAAGACCTGCGGGATGGGGACGTGCACTAGCAGCATCCCTCAGCCGATCGTACAGTCGAGGCTCCCAAACCGAACCCTGACCGTTAGGGAGGGGACGCTGTGAGGCCACAAGTCGTTCTTCAGCGGAGCGGCACTCCCGAGCCGTTTGTCAGACCTTACTCCGGCACGATGGCCGACCTGCGGGGCGATTAGTCTCCCCTTACTAGAGACCCCTCACGAAGGGAAACGTATTTCGACCGTCGAAATGCATCCCAGGTCACCCATAATGAAAGCGCAACCAGTGCTCCATCCCGAGCCAAAGTCTTCGGACCCAACTGCTCCCCCGGTCCGAAACATCCGCAATCGCCTTGAAATCCCTTGAAATAAAGGAACAACAATATGGAGAAAAAGCAAACCAGAAGCGCCGTAGCAACCGTCGCGACGTACCGCATTTGTATCCCGATCACCAACAAAACGCCTACCACTAATTCGAACCACGGCATCGCACGCGCCACTAACTCAACCGCCGTGCCAGGCACAATGTGCATCGCATCGATCTCCATCGCGAAGACCATCCAGGGATCGCGCAGTTTCGTATACGCAGCCCAAAGAAACACTGCCGCCAAGGCCAGCCGCCCCACTATGGCAACTACTCGCCTCATCTACTTTACCGGTAGAGTATTGATCAATTGCTTCAGCAAATCGTACCGTACATCGCCTTTGATCGGATACGTCTTTCCCCCGCCGCTCAAGATCATCGTCGGTGTTTCCGCCAGAGGAATTTTAGCTCCCAAAGCCATATCGGCGTCGATTTCACCATTAATCTCGGCCAGACTTTTTGGATCGGAAAGGATTTTGCGCACCCTGGCCATTTCCGCCGGCGTCAATTCTTTCGACATCGCTCCTTCCACGTCTCCTGTGCGGCCCCACTCCTCCTGCGTGCGGAATAAAGTGTCGCAGATGCGTTCATATCTGCCGATCCGCGCCGCCGCGTCCGCGTACTGCGCCGCTTTGCGTGCGAAGGGATGCTGTTGCAGCGGAAAATCGCGATAGACGATCCGCACTTTTCCCGACGCCACACAATCTGTCAACGCTTCCTTCAGCGCGCCGAAATGCAGCCGCGCGCAATGGGGGCATTGAAAATCGCTGAAGACCTGCAACGTCACGGGCGCGTTCGGTTGTCCCGCCGATCGCTCAACGGAATCAGCGGCGAACAGCGCCGTGGCCGCAAAAAGGAGGGTGACAAGAGAAACTCGCATTTGCCCTGATCCTATCACAGCCGTCTGTTGTGTTAAAACACGATGCATGGCTATTGACCTTAAGGGAAGAACGGCGCTTGTCACTGGCGCAGGCCGCGGCATAGGACGGGCCGTCGCATTGAAGCTCGCCGCGGCGGGCGCCTCGGTGATGTTAAACGATCTCGATCGCGACGTGGTCTTCGAGACCGGCATGATGATCGATAAAGAAGGAGGCGCCGCGAAAGCGATGCCCGGTGACATCACGGCCCCCGATTTTCCGGAAAAGCTGGTGAATGCGACCGTCAATGGATTCGGCTCCATCGATATCGTGGTCAACAATGCCGGCTATACATGGGATAACGTCATCCAGAAAACGACGGACGAGCAGTTTCAAGCCATGCTCGATATTCATATGGTGGCGCCTTTCCGAGTGCTCCGCGCCGCGTCCACTTATATCCGCGAGGCCGCAAAAAAAGAGATCGCCGAGGGCAAACGTGTCATGCGCAAAGTAGTGAACATCACGTCGGTCTCGGGCGTCGACGGAATCGCAGGCCAGGCCGGCTACGGATCGGGTAAGAGCGGTATCAACGGGCTGACGAAAGTCATGGCGAAGGAATGGGGTCGCTACAACGTCAACGTAAACTCGGTCGGATTCGGCTTTATCGAAACGCGTTTGGTCCAGCCTCTAGGCGAAGGCTCGGAGATCGATATGAAAGGCAAAAAAATCAAGGTCGGGATACATCAGGCGACCATCGATGCGGTAAAACATCTGTGTCCCCTGGGCCGTGCGGGAACGGTTGAAGAGGCCGCGGGACCGGTGCTCTTTTTCTGCTCATCGCTATCCGATTATGTGAGCGGCGAAATTCTCATTGTGAGCGGCGGCGCGCGATCCTGATGGACCCATTACTATCCTGGCGCAAAGAGTTTCCGATCCTCGATCGGACCGTTTACATGATCAGCCATTCGCTCGGCGCCATGCCCCGCCGCACGCGCGACCGCTTAAATCAATTCGCCGACGAATGGGACACGCGTGGCATCCGGGCCTGGGAAGAAGGCTGGTGGGAGATGCCGGTAACGGTCGGCAATCTAATCGGAAAAATCATCGGCGCAGGCGAGGCTGAAATCGTCATGCAGCAAAACGTTTCCATCTGCCAGCAGATCGTTGTCTCGTGCTTCGATTGGACGCAAAAGCGCAATAAGATAGTCTCCGAAGGGATGAATTTCCCATCTAATCTGTACAATTATGGTCGATTAAGGGCTCGTATGGTGACCATTCCGTCACAAAATGGCATCACAATCCCCCTCGAAGCAATGTTAGAGGCCATCGATGAGGAGACGGCGCTGGTCTCCGTCTCGCATGTACTGTTCCGCAGTTCCTTCATTCAGGATCTGGCCGCTCTAACGCGCCGGGCCCACGAAGTAGGAGCGAAAATAGTCGCGGATGTCTATCAATCTGCAGGTACAGTGCCGATAAACGTCCGCGAGCTAGGCGTCGATTTCGCGGTCGGCGGATCGGTGAAATGGCTCCTGGGCGGCCCCGGAGCCGGATTTTTGTACGTTCGCCGCGATTTGTGGCCGGAACTGGAGCCGCGTATGACCGGATGGGCTGCTCACCGGAACCCATTCTTGTTCGCGCCGGAACACGATTACGACCCTGGAATCAATCGTTTCCTGAACGGTACCCCGAATATCCCCGCGATGTATTCAGCCATGTCAGGTTATGAAATTATCGGAGAAATCGGAGTACCCGCAATTCGGGAGAAATCGATACGCCAAACGAAGAAACTCATCGAACTAGCTGAGGAAGCAGGCTTTCGCGTCAACTCACCCCGAGATCCAAACCAACGCGGAGGCACCGTAGTAATCGATGTTCCAAACGGCTATGAAATCACCCAGGAACTGGGCCGCCGAGATTATCTGGTGGACTATCGCCCTGGAGCGGGAATTCGCGTGGCACCTCACTTTTACACTAAAGACGAGGAACTGGAATTAGTGATCCGGGAGATTAAGAGCCTTTCGGCTCAGACATCTGGACGGCCGACTCCTTGACGAAATGCAGAATGACCGTGGCCGCCGCGCATTTCCAGAAAGAGGGGCCGACGTCGGTAAAAATTGATGCGATGGTCAGGCCCACGCAGAGGAAAAATGCGATCGTCAGCACCACTTTGATGCGCCCCAGGTGCACTTGGCGATTATTTTCTACTTTGATGGGCATTTCACAGGTAAAGCACTTCGTTTCACCCTTACAAAGACGTCCCCCGCAATTCAAGCAAGCCGGCATAGTTCGAGTCTACCCCGCACTGGCGACACGGACCATCAGGCTTTCGGCTTTAAGTTGGTCTCGAAAAGACCGTAGATCCTCTTATACTCGTCGGCCCAGCTCGATGGTTGTACAAACCCGTGATCCTCCACGGGGTATGGCGCGATGGACCAGTTTTCTTTGTGCAATTCGATTAGTCTTTGCACCAACCGGACTGAATCCTGGAAAAACACATTTGTATCGACCATTCCATGGCAGATCAATAGCGCGCCCTTTAATCCATCCGCAAAATAAATGGGCGATGATTTTTTGTATGCCTCTTCATCTTTTTGAGGCAGATTTAGAATATTACCCGTATAACCGTGGTTATAGTGCGCCCAATCGGTCACCGGTCGCAACGCGGCTCCGGCGGCGAATGTATCGGGTGCTGTGAACAAAGCCATCAGCGTGATGAACCCTCCGTAGCTGCCTCCGTAAAGCCCTATACGCTTGGGGTCGACGCCATATTGCGAAACGATGTACTTCGCGGCGTCGACGTGATCGTCCAAATCCTTGCCCCCCATATGGCGATAAATCGCCGTACGCCAATCGCGCCCGTATCCGGCGGACCCACGATAATCGATATCGATCACCAGGTAGCCATGCTCCATCAAAAAATGATTGAACATGTACTCGTGCTCATAGGATGACCACCAGTGATGCACATTCTGCAGATATCCCGCGCCATGGACGAACATCACCGCCGGCCCGCCCTTCTTGAAATTCGCCGGCTTGTAAAGTCGCGCAGGGACCTTGACTCCATCCCGCGCCGGAAACTCAACGATTGGCAAATCGAGCCATTTGTAATCCCAAAATTCCGGCGCGGGCGACGATGTTACTTTTTTGCTGTCGACAAAAAGCTCGGGCGGTTTATTGGTGTAAGAATAAATGTCGGCGAACGCTTTTTCGTCCGGCGAAAGCGTGACCCGGTGATTTCCTGCGTCCTTCGTGAGTTGCTTGCGCGCGCCGCCGTCGACGCTCACCGAATAAAAGTGCCGGTCGAACGGACTCACTTCGCTCGATGTGAAGTAGAATGCGTTTCCATCCCGCGATAATTCGACGCCGCTTACCTCGAACTTGCCGGCCACTACTGGCTTCGCGTCGCCACCGTCGAACGAGATCTTGAACAGATTCGCGTAGCCGTCCTTCTCGCTCAGAAAATAAATTTCTTCGCTATGTTTCAGCCAGCCCGTGCTTCCCCCGCCGCCAAACGCACCGCCGCCTCCTCCACCGTTGATCCAGGCGTCGTCGTGTTCGGTGAACAGAGTGCGGGTTTTGCCGGTCGACGGATCAAGCGCCAGGATCCAGCGGTCCTTATTATCGGCCGCACGCGCCACCAGAAATGCCTTGGTGCCGGCTTCATTCCAAACCGGAGCCTGCAGTTGAATCTCGCGATCGCCGAGCCCCGCGTCGACCCACTTCACTTCGCCTGTCGCGACATCGAGAATCGCCACGCGCTGTTTGTTCTGCGGTTCGCCGACGTTGGAGTGCCCATTGATGTCCTCTGTATACGCAGACTCCGTGACGTAATTCGGCACATTCTCGTTCTTCACACCGTTGGCAGTTTCGGTCACCATCGCGATGACGCATTTCCCGTCCGGACACAGCTCAAGACGGCCCGCCGTCTGGCGAGCCTGCAACTGAAATGGCTTCCGACCCGCCTCCTCTTTCTTGCGCTTCGCCTCCTCCTCTTCACGAACTGCTTTTTTCTCCTTGACCGCCAGGATCAGATCAATCTCCTGCTTCTTGAGATATTCCTGGCTATCGGTGCCTTTCGCGGCCGCCGCACTTGCTGCAGGCGGGCCTCCGCGACCGCCCCGGCCACCGCCTCTCCCCCCTCCACCAGCAACGGGAGTCGCCGGCGCACCTTCAACCGCGGCGACGCGAATATCGGTCAACTGTTCCAGCAGGCCCGTGTCAAGTGACATGACATAAAGGTTTCCGCTACGCGTGAAGGTCACACGTTTTTCATCGAGCGTGAATTGCGGATTCGTTTCGATATCGGTAGTCTTGGTCACCTGCCGCTTCGCACCCAACGAAGAATCGTAAACGAAAATATCGCCGTTTTCGGCATAGGCGATCCGCTTGCGGTCCTTGGTGCGGCTGCCAAAAGCAGGCGGCAGATTTTTCGTTTCCTCTTCACTCAGCTTTCTCAATGCCGAGCCATCGCGATTTACGACGTAGGTGTCGTCGGGTTTCACGCGCGGTTCATTCGCTTGCTTCCATTGAAAATACACACGCTGCCCGTCTTCGGACCAGTGGGGCGCGGTGGGCTCATAGCCGTACAATGCCGGGCCGCGCATGATGTTGTCGATGGTGAGCGCAAATTTCTTTTGCGCTGTGATTTGGGAACGCTGGCCGAGGATGAGGGTGAGGATGAAAATCGCGACCAGGATGCGTGGTTTGGGCATAAACCTGTGATTCTAGCAAGTCCACTTGGGTGGCCTCGGCTTGTTTTCGTCTGTCCGCTCCTTGACGGTCGCGGTTCCTCAAGGCCAGCGCTTTCCATCGACGCTCAGCCAATCTCTTCCAGCAACCGCCGAGTTCCTTCGGCGAAAACGTCGGGCGGGGTTAGGAGACTCAGGATCAGGAACGCTTCCGATTCGAAGTCGAAATAGAATCCGGGCTGAACCAGAACGTCGCGGCGTTCGAGAAGCGCGATTGCCCAATCTTCTTCGCTCTTCGTGCGTGGGACCTGCAGTGTTGCATACCAGCCGCCCTCAAGGTGAAGCGGAACGGTCAATCCGCGCAGCAGTGCGAGGTTCGTGCGTGTTCGCTCCAGGATCTGCCCGCGCACCGCGACGGAGGCTTCGAGCAGGCGCGGCAATGCAATTTGCACTGGTGTCGCGACAGACAAGTAAGTGTCGGCGATAAGCTCCAGCCGATCGAGCGCACCTTCGCGGCCGGGGCCGCTGGCCACGATCCAACCGAGCTTCATTTGCGGCAGCGCTGCTATCTTCGAAAGTCCGCTCATCGAAAACGTCAGCGTTTCCGGCGCATTTGTGAGCGACCGCACACGCGAGTCATCGGGGGCGAACGCGTAATCGGAAAAAACTTCGTCCGAAAGAATCGGCAGACCTAGCCCCTGCAGCCTGGACCATTCCTCGCGTTTTAGAAACGAGCCGGTCGGATTGTTTGGATTCACCACAACGATTGCCCTGGTTCGCGAGGTTATCGCTTGCTCCAGCGCATGGAAGTCTATATGCCAGACGCCGTCATAGCGCAGCGGATACTGGACTATCCGAACGGATTCGAGACCGGCCAGGAACTCGAAAAGCGGATAGGAAGGTCGCGGCGAGAGGATTTCATCTCCTGGATCGCACAGCAGCTTGAACAAATAAGCGTAAGCCTCACTGGTTGACGCGGTGAGCAAAATACGAGTCGGCGGAACGTCTCCGTAATAGGCGGCTACTGCTTCGCGAGCGGAGAGCAGGCCTCTCGGCTCGGGATCATAGCGCAATTGGCGAGCATCGGCCAGCGCGTCGAGAATTTCCCGGCGAGGATATTCCAAACCGGCGCGCGTCGGATTCGACTCCGTCAGGTCGAGGATGTGAGACTTCGTCTTGAGCAACGCCGAAAGGCGGTTGGTCTGAAAATTCCAATCGAGTCGCGAGGAAAACACGCGATTAAGCTTAACAATTTATTAGGTTTCAATCAGTCACGAGTGATGCGCGACGCATCCGGTTCACTCAAAATGCTTTAGTCTGTGTCTGCCAGCATGATCGCGGCAGGCTGATGAAAAGTCCTCACGGGCTGAAGAGGTTGCCGGAAAACGCAGTCGGATGATCGCTCCCTGTGGTCGCGGCTCGGTGAGCAATTGATATTATGTTCGCCGATTCAGAGCGCGACCACAGGAAGCGATTCGTGCGAGTTTTTCAGCAAACTCTTGAAGCCTGTGCCACCATGTGTCGAGCAGGTTCGGAACTCGCCGACTACGTGATTTTCAGGACCACTCGGAAGCGGGCTTTTCCGCTGATCATTCGGTCGTAGGCTGCGGCAGCTTCGCTTAAGGGATAAGTTTCGATCATTGGGCGGATACCGCTTAGGGCCGCCAGGCGCATGGCGTCTTCTGAATCCGTCGCCGTGCCCGATGGCCAGCCTCGCACGCCACGACGGGCCATGACGATTTGCATTGGGGAGACTTCGATGTTGTCGGGGCCGACACCTACGACCATAAGCGTTCCATCTACACTTAGACCGGCCACAAGAGGAGTCATCGATTTGGAGTCGGGAGCGGTGGCCAGGATGGTTTTTGCGCCGCCTAGTTTTTGGAGAGCATCGGCGGCCTTGACTGCGTTGGTATCAATATAGTGATGGGCGCCTAGTTTGGCGGCGAAGTCTTTCTTGTCGTCACCTCTGCCTATGGCTACGGTTTCGAATCCCATTTTATTTGCGTATTGGACGCCTAGATGGCCCAATCCGCCCAAGCCCTGAATCGCCACTACATCGCCGGGCATTGCGCCGCTGTGGCGGAGAGCGTTGAAGGTAGTGATGCCGGCGCATAAAGTGGCGCAGCTTCGGTGAAGCTAAGAGAGTCGGGGATTGCGGCGAGGCCTTGGGCGGAAGTGATCACGTATTCGGCATAGCCTCCGTCATAGACGATGCCCGGGATCTGGGCTTTTTCGCAGGCGGCGAACTTTCCGCGGCGGCAGGGTTGGCAGATGGTGCAATGGCCGCCGATCCAACCGATTCCGACGCGCTGTCCTTTGGTCCAATTGGTCACACCTTCGCCTACCGCATCGACCACTCCGGCAATTTCATGGCCGGGGACTCTGGGGAAGGCCAAGCCGGGAATAAGGCCATCTTTAGTTAAGACGTCGCTGTGGCAGAGGCCGCAGGCTTCTACCTTGACGCGGACCTTGCCGGTGCTGGGGTCGGGGATAGGACGGTCGACTATTTCTATGGGGCCTCGAGGGGCTGAGACTTGGGCTACGCGCATGTTCTCATGATGCGCGGAAAGGCAGTCACGACGCAAGAATTTAAAGTTGTCACATTTGTTCAATTAGTTAGAGAGGGGGGTGCAGGGGGACAGGCGAGAGAGGGGTAAAGATCGGGCATGAAGAAATATATCCGCGAGATGATCGACGATCTGAAACATTCGAAGGGTAAGGGCTTGGTGCCGGCTACGATGAAGGTGAAGAAGGCTGCGGAGAAGGCTCTACCCGATGACTTGTCGAATCAGGTGCTGTCTACGAATGCGGAGGAGAGAGTGAAGCAGTTGGATTTTCAGGCGCAGCAGAGTGAGAGGTTGCAGACCAACTCTTAAGAGACACGAGAGTCAGTGGCTTGGGGAGTGCTTGCCCAGGATCGCGGGGTGGCGGGCTCCGGTGGCGGAGGGGATGTTGGCAGGCCGGTGGTGCATATGCGCGTGGGCCAGGACGGCGAATGCGATGGCTTCCTTGGCGTCGGGGTCAATGCCATGGGTCTTGGTGGTAGTGACGGCGAGATTCGGCAGGAGTTCGCGAAGGCGGCGCATGATTTGGCGGTTGTGGATGCCGCCGCCGGAGACGATTAGCTCTGTCATGTTAGGGAATTGAATTGCGTTCGCTATTGACTGGGCTGTGAATTCGGTGGCGGTCGCGATCAGGTCGTCGATAGGCAGGCCGGTGGCAATCAAGCCGCTTGAGAATTCGTGGCCGAATTGTTCGCGGCCGGCGGACTTGGGAGGAGGCAAGGTTAAGTAGGGATCACTCAGCATGGCTTCCAGCATGCGGGGATGAATTTTATTGGCACGGGCGATGCGGCCGTCCCGGTCGTAACGCTGGCGGGCGTTCGTTTTGTGAGACACAAGAGCATCGATGATCATGTTGCCGGGGCCGGTGTCGAAGGCTGTGACTTGTTCGGGCTTGGCGGCGGCGGGGATCACTGTGATGTTCGCAATGCCTCCGATGTTGAGGGCGATTCTTCCAATGCGGCGGTGGCGGAAGAGGAGATAGTCGACGTAAGGGACCAGGGGGGCTCCTTTACCTCCGGCGGCGATGTCGCGTTCGCGAAAGTTAGAAATGGTTGGGATGCCGGTGCGTTCGGCGACTACTGCTGCCTCGCCGATTTGAAGAGTGCTGGCTACGCGCATGCCTAGGTATTCTACGGGTTGTCCTTCGTGGAAGATGGTTTGGCCGTGGAGTCCGCAGAGTTCGATCGATGTTAGAGGGATGCGCTTGCGGCGGCAGGTTTCCTGGATGGCGTCGGCGTAGAGGGCACCTAATAGGAAGTTCAATCGGGAGATGGTAGCGGTGTGGGTGATATTGTTGGAGACTGACAAGAGGGCTTCGCGGACTGGCTTCGGATAGGGGGTCGAGTGGAAGGCTTTATAGGAGAGTTTTTTGGTATGGATGTCGACGATGGCTACGTCGATCCCGTCTAGTGAGGTGCCGGACATCACACCCGCTACTCTTATCGTCATGACTTTAGGTCTCGTTGGAGGTCGGAGAGGAGTTGCAGGGCTTCTATGGGGCGGAGTTCGTTGATGTTTACTTTTCTGATGCGGTCGGCTATGTCGTGATTGATGGGTTCGAATAGGCGGATTTGGACCGGGGCGTTCTTGGGGACGTAGTCTTCGTGGTGGGCTAAGATCTCGCGCGCTCGCTCGATCACGGAGATGGGAAGGGCGGCTAAGCGGGCTACTTCGATGCCGTAACTTTTATCTGCGGCTCCGGGTTCTACTTTTCTTAGAAAGAGAATCTGGTCCTTCGATTCCTTGACTGAGACGTGGAGATTGCGGACACCGGGGAGAGTCTCTGCTAACTCGGTTAGTTCGTGATAGTGAGTCGCGAAGAGGGTCTTGGCGCGGATATTTTTATGGATGTGCTCGACTACGGCCCATGCCAGGGCGAGGCCATCGTAGGTTGAGGTGCCGCGGCCGATTTCGTCCAGGACTACTAAGCTGCGGGATGTCGCTGTGTTTAGAATCACGGCGGTTTCGGTCATCTCTACCATGAAGGTCGAGCGGCCACGGGCTAAGTTATCGGCGGCGCCGATCCTTGTGAAGACTCGATCGACTATGGGGAGTAACGCGGAATCAGCGGGGACGAAGCAGCCCATCTGGGCAAGGATGGTCAGCAAGGCCGCTTGACGGAGGTAGGTTGACTTGCCTCCCATGTTAGGGCCAGTGATTACGGCGATGAACTCGGTTTCGGGATGGAAATAGAGAGCGTTGGGTATGAAGCGCTGAGCGTCCTTAGCGGCTAACTTTTCTATTACGGGATGGCGGCCGGCTACTACACTCATCTCGCCATCAAGGTCGAATTTCGGGCGGGTGTAGCGGTTGTCGGCGGCTACTTCGGCTAGGGCTACAGTGACATCTAACTCAGCTATGGCGGAGGCGGTCGCTTTGACGCGGGCGGCGTGCGAGGCGGTTAGAGCTCGGAGGGTTTCGAAGATCTCCCGCTCGATGGTTAACATCTTTTCTTCGGCTTCCAGGATTTTTACTTCCAGATCCTTGAGCTCGGGGGTGGTGAAACGTTCGGCGTTTACTAGGGTTTGCTTGCGCTCATAATCTTGCGGGGCGAGGTGGAGATTCGCCTTGGAAATTTCGATGTAATAACCGAAGACGTTGTTGAAGCGGACTTTTAGCGACGTTATGTTGGTTCTGGCGCGTTCGCGGGTTTCTATTTGGGCTAAGTAAGTTTTGCTATTTTTCGAGATGTCGCGAAGTTCGTCAAGCCGGGGGTCGAAGTGGTCGCGAATTACTCCCAGGTCGGCTAAGTTTACCGGGGGTTCGTCGGCTAAGGCAGATAGGATGGGATCGCGGACTTCTGCTATTTCGTCTAACTCGATGTTTTGAGAGTTAGAGAGTTTCAGGTGTTGCTTGAGTGACGGGACTACTGCTAACGATCTAGCTAACGCCGCCAAGTCTCTTGGGCTTGCTGTAGTTAACGCTAGTTTCGAGAGGAGGCGTTCGAGGTCGAGGATGGTTGCCAGGTCGTTTGCGATTGCGGATCTTAGGATCGGTGTTGCGTGCAGTTCGGCTACTGCGTCGAGTCTCTTGTTGATTTCGGTTATGTCGATTGAGGGGGCTAGGAGACGGCGACGGAGTAAGCGGCCGCCCATGCCTGTTCGAGTGCGGTCGAGGACGTGGAGAAGAGTCGATTCTTTTGATTCGCCCGCGAAGAGGGGCTCACAGAGTTCTAGGTTCCGGACGGTGGTTGCATCCAGGACTAACGCGTCGGATCGATTGTAGAAGGCGGGGCGTTCTAAGTGATCTAAAGCGGCTCGTTGGGTTTCTTTTAAGTAGTGAAGGAGCGCGGCGGCGGCTCCGGTGGCAAGGGGGCGATTTTCCAGGCCGCAGCCATCTAGCGAAAGCAGATGAAAATGGTCGCACAGGCTGCGGGCGGCGTAGTCTTGGCCGAAGACCCACGGCTCCACATCAGTTTTCAAGCAGGGGAGTTTTAGATTGGAACCGGTGGGGGCCAGAGACTCCTTCGTGTTGAGAGATTCCAGGGCAGACGAAACTTCCTGAACATCGATTTCGGTGGCGCGGAATTCGCCGGTGGAGATGTCGACGTGAGCTACGCCTGCCCGGGTTGTGTCGGCGAAGACGGAAGCTAAGTAATTATTTTCGTGGGAGCGGAGGACTCCCGCGTTCATTGAGGTGCCGGGCGTCACTATGCGGGTCACTTCGCGGCGGACTAGTTTTTTGCCGGCTCCGGCTTCTTCCATCTGGTCGCAGATCGCTACGCGGTAGCCTTTTTGAATGAGGCGGGCGATGTAGCCTTCCGAGGCATGATAGGGGACCCCGCACATCGGGATGGGTTGTCCTTTTTCTTTATTTCTTGCAGTTAAGGTAATTTCTAATTCTCGAGCGGCGGTGATGGCGTCGTCGAAGAAGAGCTCGTAGAAATCGCCCAGGCGGAAAAGTAGGAGGGCATTAGGGACCTGCTGTTTGATGCCGTGGTATTGGCGCATCAAAGGTGTCTCGGGGGTGGGGGTCATCTTAGCGCGGCTGTCCCCTCCCTGGCTGAGACTTGTGACTTAATCACTGCCACTAGGCGTAGATTCCTCTTAGTTTTATGGCGTAGGCTACTCGATCGAGAGCCAGCATGTAGGCGGCGGTACGGTTGTTTACGTTGTGTTTTTCGGCGTAGGCTACTACGTCCTGGAAACTGTTGATCATGATTTCTTCCAGTCGATCGTTCACCATCTGCTCATTCCAGAAGTAGCCCTGGCGATCCTGCACCCATTCGAAATAGGAAACAGTGACGCCGCCGGCGTTCGCCAAAATATCGGGAATTACGAAGATGCCTTTTTCGGCGAGAACCGGATCGGCGACGTGCGTGGTGGGGCCGTTGGCTCCTTCACACAGAATTTTTGTGCGGAGGCGGTGGGCGTTTTCAGACGTAATCACGTTTTCTTTTGCGGCGGGCAGGAGAACGTCGGTTTCGAGGAACATTGCCTCGGTTTTATCGATCGGTTCGCCGTCTTCAAATCCGTTAATGGATCCGGTTTCGTTGCGGTGTTTGATTAGCGCGGGAATGTCGAGGCCCTTGGCGTTGTAGACAGCTCCATCGTATTCAATGATGCAGACGATTTTGAAGCCGGCTCTGGACATGAGCTTGGCGGCCATCCCTCCTACGTTTCCGAAACCTTGAATGACTACGCGCGTGGAGGAACGTTCCAGACCGAGTTTGCGGAGGGCTTGTTCGGTGACGATCATGCAGCCGCGGCCGGTGGCTTCGGCGCGGCCTTTCGATCCACCGAGATTTATGGGCTTGCCGGTAACGACAGCGGTTTGCGTGTGGCGGGCGTGCATGGAATAGGTATCCATGATCCAGGCCATGGTCTGTTCGTTGGTGTTCATGTCGGGCGCGGGGACGTCTTTTTCAGGTCCGATGAAATCGAACAGTTCAGCAGTGTAGCGGCGAGTGATGCGCTCGATTTCGGACGGCGAGAGAAGGCTGGGGTCGCAGATGACGCCGCCTTTTCCGCCGCCGAAGGGGAGATTGGTGACGGCGCACTTCCATGTCATCCAGGCGGCCAGAGCTCGGACTTCATCGAGCGAAACGTCGGGGGCATAGCGAATGCCACCCTTTGCCGGACCGCGAGCTATGGAGTGCTGGACGCGATAACCGGTGAAGACTTCCAGGCGCCCGTCGTCGAGCGCAATGGGGATGTGGACGATGATTTCGCGGGAGGGGCTGCGCAGGACTTTTTGCATTCCTTCATCGAGGCCCAGGCGGGCGGCGGCTTCGTCAAAACGCACTTCAGCAGATATTTTCGGATTGAATTCGGATTCGAGGATCGACGGCATGGTCGCTTCGAGGATCATATGTGGTGTGGTCTCCACTATTAATTATCGGACATCATGGCCTGGGTAGCGCAAAACAGCTCACGCAAAGGCGCTGAGCTCGCAAAGAAGATCTCATTTTGCTGGCAGGGCGTCGAGTTCCTTCTTATGCAAGTCGACGCCGACTTTTATGGTATCGCCGAACTCCATATAGGCGGCGTAGGCGGGCCAGTTGGGGTCGCCGGTTGCCGCGAATCTTACCCAGGCGGGGGACATTACTTTCGCTAGATCCCCGGTGGGATGGGCGAAATAATACATAAACGTTTTTCGGTTCACCTTCGCTTGGAGCCGGGCCAGGCGGCGGGCGGAGCTGAGGAAGACCAGATCGGTGATCAATCGCGAGGCGGCGGCTTGGACCTGGGCGTCGTCGGTTGCAGGATACAGAGTGAATAGTGCCTCGGAGAGGTGGGTTGCCAAATAACTGCGGTACTCCGCTGCGGTCTTGAAGGGGAGGTTTTCGGTATAGATCGAGCCTTCGTCGGCGTTGGTTCCGACCAGGAGCGGCACGTTGGCCTGATTGCCGGACTCGAAGGCTAAGGCAGGGTTCTCGGGGATGACCCAGCGGTCGACGACTGGTCCGTAGGATGGGCCACGATCGAGGATGAAGCCGGTTTGGAAGGCGGCGGATTTCATAATCTCGACGGTGGAGCGTAGGCGGAGGGCGGGCAGGTTATCGCCGTAAAGTTTTTGGCCGGCCTCCTCAGCGACGGCGCGGCGGGAATCGAAGTTGGGAAAAACGGTGCCGCTTTGGATGATCGCCCGGTGAAAGAGGCCTTTTGCCAGAGGGGAACACATAAGCCAGCCGACGTCCGTGCCTCCGGCCGATTCGCCGAAGATGGTGACGTTTTGGGAATCGCCTCCGAACTTATCGATGTTGCGGTGGACCCAAAGAAGGGCTTGGATCTGATCGAGCAGTCCGTAGTTGCCGGACGTGAAGCGGGGGGATTCCATCGAGAGAGACGGGAGCGCGAGGAAACCGAAGGGCCCCAGGCGGTAGTTGATGGTCACTACTACCGCGCCTTGTTTCGCCAACGCGGAGCCGTCGGTTGTGGACCCGGAGCCGGCGATGTTAGCGCCGCCGTGAATCCAGAAAAGGACCGGGTGATGCTCGGCCGAAGTATTCGCGGCAGTCCAGACGTTGAGGGTCAGGCAATCTTCGCTCAGGTTGTCGAATTTGACGTGGTCAGTGCGTTCGAGGGTCGGCGGCTGTGGGCAGGCGGCTCCGAACTCTTTTGCACTGCGCGTGCCAGCCCAGGGTGCGATGGTATGAGGCGGCTTCCAGCGCAGATCACCGGTGGGTGGAGCGACATAGGGAATGCCTTTGAACGATGCTACGCCGCTCGCTTCGGCACCGGAAATTTTTCCGGAATCGAGTTTTACCGTCGTGTCCATTGCGTGGCTCAAAACGGAGACACAAGGAACGGCGATTAAGGCGAGCAGCGAGCGGAGCATCTAGGTATCATAAGCGTTTCATGGCACCAATTCCTCAGAGTCAACAACGCGCGCTGGTGGAGCGCTTGATCAAAGCTTGCGGGGGCGGATATTCGCCTGACGTGAGGCGGAATTATTACATTTCCGGTCCGCAATGGGCGGCAGCGTACGAGGGGCACGCGCTGTTTCACGCTCCGACGCGGGAGCCGGTGGGATTCGAGAAGGTCATTGAAGAATACGGAAAGATCGGCATCGGGCATTGGACCACGCACGATACCGACGTGATTCCTACGCCGGGGCTGTTCAAAGACGAGCAGGAAGCGATCGTCGCGTCGGATCAAGGGGGCGTTGAGTCGAATGGCCTCAAGTGTTCGATGGTCACCACCGAGACATTTCATCACGCGGTGTGGGCGGCTAGTCCGGCGGCGGAGGCTCCTGAAGTGCGGGCGTATGCGGCCCGGCGGCTGGCAAATACGGTGAAGATCGGTCATCAACTGGGCGCGGAGTTCGCGGTGTATTGGCCTGGGTCATTGGGATATTTCGTGCAGGGCGCGGTAGAGGAGACGGAGACGCTCAAATGGTACGCGGAGGGTCTGAATGCGGCTTGCGAGGCGGATATCAAGATCGCGAAGGAGTTCGGGCGGCCGACGCTGAAGCATTGCATGGAGGCGAAGCCATTCGAACCGCAGGCGGAGATTTTATTGCCGACCAGCGACGCGATGCTGGCGTTTATTTCGTCGGGATTGTTGACGCATCCGGAGATGGTGGGGCTTGAATCCGGAGTATCTGCATGAGCTGATGTGGGGCGCAGCTCCGCGGGCGGCGCTGGCGAGGGCGCTGCTGTGCGGCAAGCTGTGGCATTTCGATATTAATGACGGGTATCGATTGAAGCATGACGTCGATATCGCGGTCGGACTTGGTGAATCCGCTGGACTGGCTGAATGTGCTGGTGCTGTTGCGTAGCCATAAGTATGCGGGTCCATTCAATTTGGATTACAAGCCTCCGCGAACGACCAGCAATTGGGGCGTGTTCAGCTTAAGTTTCCCGACGGCGGTGGATCGATTCATCACGCTGTGGGAGATGGCAGGCGATGTGATTTCCGACCCGGTGATTGCGGAAGCGTCAGCGGCGCTGAGGGCAGGCGGGGGCCCGGCGGATCCGCTCGATGTCGAGGCGATTGTCGCGGCGAATCGGGAACTGCTCACGCTGCATGAGTTGATTGCGCATCGGATGGTGCAGATCCTGATCGGAGCTCATCGCGGGCGGAGCTACTCGGTATAAGATGGCCGTCGGTCACCGCTCAGTAACGCAGGCAGCGCATGGCGCCGCCCCACAAATCGCACTAATGGACTGCGCCCAGGTCTTCCAGGGGCCAGTAGACGAATACGGCTTTTCCGTAGATGTTCTGGCGAGGCACCCAGCCCCAACTGCGGCTGTCGTTGGAGGAGCTGCGATGGTCGCCTAGGACGAAATACTGATCGGGCGGGACGATTTTGCGGGGCATCGGGATGGTGTCGCGATTATCTTCGGCAACGTAGGGTTCGGAGATGGGCTGGCTGTTGACAATGACCTTGCCATTGTCGATCTCGATGATGTCGCCGGGAATGCCGATCACGCGTTTGATGTATGACTTGGTCGGATCGCCCGGGTAGAGAAAAACTACCGTGTCGCCGCGGCCGATATCGGAGATGCCAAAGCGGTAGACGAACTTATTGATAAAAATACGCTCGTCATTCTGCAAGGAGGGCATCATGCTGGTGCCTTCCACTTTAACGGGTTGATACAGAAACAAGATCACCACGATGGCGATCAGCACGCTTAAGAAAAGGTCGCGGAACCAGGATAGGGTGGCTCCAGCGGCGGAGCGGCCTTTCTCTTCGGGTTCAGGATTGACAGTTTCGTCGTCGTCCATTGTTCCTGTACAAAATTATAGACGAGCCGAACAGCAATTGGTTGCGCGCAGCGTTGGCGAGTATAATCATTGCATGTTCCAGATCACTCGCAGCGCCCCCGTCTACGACGTTGTCATTATCGGGTCCGGAGCGGGTGGCGGCACGGTCACCAAGGTTCTTGCGGACCTCGGGATCAGCGTGGCGCTACTCGAAGCCGGTCCGATGCTGAATCCAGCCAAGGATTTTAAAGAGCACATGTGGCCGTATCAGGTGCCTCATCGGGGCGCGATGGAGGGCGGCGCCAGCTATTTTGGAAAGGGACGAGCGTTCGGGTTTTTCTCGGCGCACGCTGGCGGCTGGCAGTTGGAAGGCGAGCCTTATACGGTCGCCGAAGGATCGAAGTTCAACTGGTTCCGGTCGCGGATCGTGGGCGGGAGAACGAATCACTACGGGCGCATTTCGCTGCGCTACGCGGATTACGATCTGAAGCCGTACTCGCGCGACGGAATCGGAACGGACTGGCCGATTTCCTACGAAGACATCTCGCCTTATTATGACAAGGCCGAGAAATTCATCGGAGTTACGGGATCGAAAGAAGGTATCCGCAGCGCTCCCGATGGAGTTTTCCAAAAGTGTCCACCGCCGCGCGTGCATGAGGTGCTGATCAAGAAGGCTGCGGATAAGCTGGGGATTCCTTGCATTCCGAATCGGCTGGCGGTGATTACGCAGGAGACTAATGGGCGTCCGGCATGTCATTACTGCGGCCAGTGCGGGCGCGGATGCATTCCTTCGTCGAACTATTCGTCGAGCCAGGTGCAGGTGTTTCCCGCGATGCAGACCGGCAAGGTGACACTGATTACCGACGCGATGGCGCGCGAGTTGATCACAAACGCCGAAGGCAAAGTGACCGCGGTATCGTATATCGATAAAAAAACGCGCACCGAAAAACAGATCAAGTGCCGCACGGTGGTAGTGGCGGCAAGCTGCTGCGAGTCGGCCAGGCTGCTGCTGAACTCGAAAGGTCCGGGGCATGAGAACGGGATTGGGAATTCGTCGGGAACAGTGGGGCAGTATCTTACCGATAATACGGGATTCAGCCTGGGCGCGCGCATTCCTGCGCTGGAAGGAATGCAGAGGCATGATTCCGACGGGATGGGCGGCGCGCATCTCTACATGCCCTGGTGGCTGTGGGATAAGAAGACCGATTTCCCGCGCGGCTATCACGTCGAGTTGGGCGGCGGATACGGCATGCCCGGCATCGGCAGCTTTGCAGGAGTATGCGCGCAACACGAGGGCTATGGCGATTCGCTCAAGAAGGCGATCTACGAGGATTTCGGAACGCACGTCGGGTTTAGCGGGCGCGGCGAGATGATTCCGAACAAGGATACTTACTGCGAGATCGATCCGAACGTGGTGGATAAGTACGGCATTCCGGTTCTGAAATTCCATTTCAAGTGGACCGACGCCGAGTACAAGCAAGTGGAGCACATGGAGAAGACGTTCACCGGATCTGATCGAGACGATGGGCGGGACGGTGGTGAAACGCAATCGGCCGGTCGAGGACAAGATTTCGGTTGGCGGCGACATTATTCATGAGGTGGGAGCGGTCCGCATGGGCAACGATCCGAAGACTGCTCCGCTGAATAAATATTGCCAGTCGAACGACGTGAAGAATCTGTTCGTCGCGGATGCGGCGCCGTTCGTCACGCAATCCGGACAAGAATCCGACGTTGACGATCGTGGCGCTGGCGTGGCGCACGGCGGACTATCTCGCGGAAGAAATGCGAAAGGGGAACGTGTAAGATGCCTGTGACCAATCCTATTTCAAGACGAAGCGTTCTGGCGAAGATTGCCGCGGCGGCGATGGCGGGTCCGCTGGGTCTAGAGGCGGCACAGCATGTACACGAAGCAGCGGCAGCGGCCGCGACGACGGCGGGTGGAGTGTACAAGCCGAAGGCGCTGACGCAGCATGAATTCGATACCCTGAAAACGCTCGCCGAGATTATTGTTCCCGGGGCATCGAAGGGGAGCGCCGCGGAGTTTATCGATTTGCTGTCGAGCCAGAATCCGGAGATGGCGGCGATTTACACCGGGGGCATCGCTTGGCTCGATGAAGAGATGAAGCTGCATTATCATGCCGATTTTCTTACCGCGAAGGCGGAGCAGAAGACGGAGATGCTCGACAAGATCGCGTATCGCAAGAATCGGACTGCGGAGCTTGCGCCAGGAATTAAATTCTTCGATTGGGCTCGCCGGATGACAGTGGACGCGTACTACACCAGCGCGGCGGGGATCAAAGGAAGTCGGGTATATCGGAAATCGCGGCATGAAGGAGTTCAAGGTGCCGCAGGAAGCTATCGACTACGCGGTAAAGAGGAGTCCGTTCGCCTAAGGTTTTTGACAGGACCCGCCGATTCATGCGATACTAACCCGTTTACGGTTAGTTGGGTCGGGGCGGTGTTCCTTAAGATGAAGCACTTAGTGTTGGGGCTGACTTTTGCCGCAATTGCGTTCGCTCAACATCCAAAGGTGTCTGATTGTTTTAAAGTCCACGAGTTGCTGCGCGCGGACGAGGAACATTACTGGGCCACATGGACTAACGCCTGTCCTTATACGATCGATTCGGTGTATGTGACGGTCCGTTTCGCGGATCGATCTTCCAGAGAATTGGCGGATGGCGTATGGAGTCTGCACTTTATTCCGCCCGGTACACATCGCACGATGAGGTTCTCGGCTCCAGGCAGGATTGCAGATTTCGCGTCGGTATACCAAAAGAAAATCACGGCGGACATGGGCGAGGCATTTGGTGTAGAAATTGCCGCCGCCAAGCCCGCAATGTCTTCAATCGAGATGGCGGCGGTTTCCGCTTATCGGGGTGCAGTCGCGAAGGATACGGAGTCCAGACCCCGCGCAATGCCGGTTTCCGCAATCATCACGGATTCGGGTGAGGCGGCGTATCAATATCAACCTCCGCCAACAGCCCCGCCGGCAATCGTCGCTGCTTCTGCGTACACAGAAGCGATTCTTAAGGTTGTCCTCGCGAGCACGGGCTCTCAGGCAGTGCTCATTGCGAAGCCGGCGATTATTGGCGACCCGGGAGAAGCTTTGTTCCGAACCGATTTTCCAGATCCCTGGCAAGCGGTGTTGTCGCCCCAGGAGTCCGCGGTATCAATTGCTCCACGCGGATCGTTTGTGAGATTCGTGTCGAAAGACAAGCCAATCTTTCAATAATTCTGAGCCTATCCGCTCTCTGATGGTCGCGGCTCCGTATCCCTCTTTTTACCGATGCCAGCGGCCACTCTCCGGGGTCATGCTGGAATCATGGTAACCGACATTGTAAATCTCTCGAATGAATTAGCCGCAACCGTGGAGCGCGCCGCCGCTAGCATTGTGGCGGTGCATGCCAGGCGCGGCATCGGATCCAGCGGGATCGCTTGGCGAGACAATCTAATCCTCACGTCCAGCGAAGGAATTCGCGCTGAAGAAGGTATTAACGTCCTTCTCCCCGACGGCCGCCTGATCGCAGCGCGACTGCGGGGACGGGATTCCGGTACGGACCTTGCGGTGCTGGAAGTTGACGCCGCCGGTCTTACTCCGCTGGAGTTGGCCGAGGACGCCAAACTGAAGCCGGGGCAACTGGCGCTGGCAGTCGGACGCACGTCGAACACCGGACCCATCGCGTCCTTCGGGATTATCAGCGGCGTTTCCACGGAATGGAAAACCTGGCGCGGCGGAAAGATCGACCCGTTCGTCCGCCTGGACATCGCGGCTTATCCTACGCTCTCCGGCGGAGCTGTTCTGGACGCGGGCGGCAATATGATGGGCATGCTCTCCACCGGCTTATCGCGCAGTTCTGTTTTTGCGGTGACCCGCGGCACGATCGATCGAATCGCGGGAAAATTGAGCCAGCAAGGGTATGTCAGCCGAGGCTTTTTGGGAGCCGCGCTGCAGACGGTAGCGTTGCCCGGGGAGATGAAAGAAAAGCTGGTGCAGGACCGCGGGATCATGTTGCTGGGGATCGAGCCCGACGGGCCGGCAGCGGTTGGGGGGTTGATGTTAGGCGACGTGCTGGTTGGCGCGCGCGGGGCCGGGACGGACACCCCGCTCGCGCAGCCCGATGAACTGGCGGAGTTTTTGGAACGAACGCCTGCAGGCCAGACCGCCACTTTCCATTTGCTGCGCGCGGGAGTATTGAAGGATGTGGACGTCCGCATTGGAGAGCGGCCGAGCCGCAGGAGATAAACCAGTGGGCGATTCCTTTGGAGCTGTAGTCGAGAAACTACGCCGCATCACCGTACAGGTGAGGACGCAACGGAACGGAGCCGGGTCCGGCGTCATCTGGTCGCAGGACGGACGAATTGTTACCAACGCTCACGTCATCCACGGCGCCGGAGGTTCAAGCGCCGTGGAAGTGGAGCTTTGGGATGGACGGCGCTTGCCCGGCAGGATCGAGAAGCAAGACCGGCGGCGCGATCTGGCAGTTCTGCAGGTCGATGCATCCGGCCTCCCCACTGCGACGTCCGGCAATTCGGCCGTGCTGCGGGTGGGCGAGTTGGTAATCGCAGTCGGGAATCCGCTGGGTTTCACGGGAGCGGCCAGCACCGGAGTGGTTCACGAATCCGGAAACCGTTCGTGGGTGGTGAGCCAGATACGTCTGGCCCCGGGAAATTCCGGCGGACCGCTGGCGAACGCACGCGGCGAGGTCATCGGGGTCAACACTATGATCGCCGGCGGACTCGCTTTTGCGATTCCTTCGCTCGCCGTCAATCAATTCGTGAGGACTCCGTTCCAGGATTACGATGGGCTGGGAGTGGTGGTCCGGCCGGTAAAATCCGGGCTCATCGTGCTGGAGGTGATTCCGCGCTCGGCCGCCGATCGCGCTTCGCTACTGCAAGGCGACATTCTAGTGGGTGCGGACGGAAAACGATTTCAAACGATCCAAGACCTGGGGATCGCGATCGACTGCAGCCGCGGTGGAATCCTGGAGCTGCAATTCCGCCGGGGCGCAAGCGAGAATATTCGCACAGTAGCAACGCAAATAGCTCCGGCCTCCGTGAGAGCGGCGTGATCAGGGTTTTAGTAGGGTCGCGGTCGAGCACGATGCGGGCGGCGCTGGAGAATACGATACGCTCGAGTCCCATGCTCGATCTCGTCGGTGCGGTCGATCCGGATCGGCTTTCTTTGTCCAATATTTATGCCGACGTGTTACTGCTCGACGTCTCGGACTCAGATCACGATTCGCTGGAGTTCGCCGACTTGGCTATTCCCGCGGTTTTATTGTTATTAGATGACGCGGATTCAGCGCTCGTCAGTTTGGCGCTGCGCTCGGGGATTCGAGGAGTAATCTCGCGCGACGCGACTCCGCAGGAGATTGAGGGTGCGGTGAATGCGGTGGCGTCCGGCCTGGTAGTCATCACGCCGGCGTCTCTCGTAAAGCTTCTGCCGGAAGCCGCGCCGTTCGCTGAAGAGCTAGCCGAATCGCTGACTGACCGCGAGTTGGAGGTTCTGGATCTTCTCGCTGAAGGGCTGAGCAACAAGCTGATCGCGCACGGTCTCACCATTTCTGAACACACCGTGAAGACCCATGTCGCTTCGATCTTCGCGAAGCTCGGCGCATCCAGCCGGACCGAGGCCGTTTCGCAAGCGATACGGCGAGGGCTCGTGATGCTGTAGAGAAAGTGCGGCGTTCGGCCGCGTCCCAACGCTTCCGATCGTAATCAGGCGAACGCTTCTCTGATAACTTCTCCTGTGACAATGGTGGGCCGCTCGGAACGGCCGTTATGCAGGAAGGTAACGTCTACATGGTTCAGTCCCAGGGCATGGAGGACCGTTGCGTGAATATCGGTGACATGGGCACGCTTGTCGATTCCGCGGAGACCGATCTCATCGGTTGTTCCGATCACTTGCCCTCCCTTAATGCCTCCCCCTGCGGCCCACATCGTGAAGCCCCACGGATTGTGGTCGCGTCCGTCGCCTTTCTCATTGAACGGGGTGCGTCCGAATTCCCCGCCCCAGATCACCAGGGTGTCGTCAAGAAGGCCTCGCGACTTCAAATCGGAAAGCAGTCCGGCGATCGGCTTATCCGAGGAGCGGCACATCTTGGAATGATTGCCCTCCAGATCGTTGTGTGCGTCCCAAGCGCTGCCGCTGCCGTTATACAGTTCGATGAAGCGAACGCCGCGTTCCACTAGTCTGCGCGCCAACAGGCAATTGGTGCCAAACTTCGCGGTGGCCTCGTCATCCATGCCATACAGTTTTTGGGTGGCGTCGGATTCCTTCGTCAGATCGACCGCCTCCGGACCGGCTGCCTGCATGCGATACGCGAGTTCATAGGCGTTGATGCGCGCTTCGAGTTCGGTATCGTCAGCTTTATCGGCATTGAAATGCTGATTCAGATGCTTCAGCAGATCCAGACGTCCCCGCTGCTGTTGCTTCCCGATCGTCGACGGCGGAGCCAGATCCAGAATGGGATCGCCTTGATTGCGAAGCTGCGTGCCCTGATAGGTCGCGGGCAGGAATCCTGAACTCCAGTTCTTCGGCCCGCCCAAAACCTCGCCCGCGTCGGTGAGGACCACGAAGCTGGGAAGATTTTGATTCGCCGATCCGAGGCCGTACGTCACCCATGCGCCGAGCGCCGGCCGGCCCGCCAGAATCGAGCACGTATTCATCTGGCACACGGATCCGACGTGATTCAAGCCGTCCGCCCAGCACGCGCGAAAGACGGTCATGTCGTCGACATGCTTGGCGATTTCCGGATACCAGTCCGATACCCAGATTCCACTCTGTCCGTATTGCTTCCAGGTCCGTTTGGAGGGCATCAGCGTATTGGAGCCGGTGCCCATTGCGGTGATCGGATGCCCAAACGATTCGGGCATGGGCTGTCCCGGCGAGCTTTTCGAGCTCGGGCTTGGGATCGAATAGATCGAGGTGGCTCGGCCCGCCTTCCATAAACAACCAGATGACGGATTTCGCGGTCGGCTTAAAATGAGGCGCCTTCGGGCGCAGAGGGTCGGGAACGTCGGCGGCCTTCAGAGCATCGTCGGCGAACATAGATGCGAGCGCAAGCGCGCCGAGCCCGCTCCCCGCATTGCAAAGGAAGTCGCGTCGAGAGTGGGCGATTCGCTTATGGCTCATGGCTCTTTCTAGTTCCTATAAACGAACTCGTTTGAGTTCAGCAGCATTTGACAAAAATCCACCAGCGTCGCGGCCTGGATCGGATCGTAACCTGCAGGCATCGCCGCGGGAAGCGCCAACTTCTCGCCTGCAGTCGCGCGCGCCGCGACCAATTGCTGTTGCGTTTGAAAGAACGTTTGCACTGTATCTTTCTCGAATCCATCCGGATGGCGGCCGAACGCGAGCCGGAACGCCTCGTCGATTTGCCGGTTGGCGTCGGCACCCGCCTCGGTAAAAAGACGGCCCGCGAACGCTTGCGCCCATTCGAGACTAACCTGGCCATTCAACATCGACATCGCCTGCGGCGCGGTGATTGTCTTATTGCGGCGCCCGCATGATTCATGAGTATCCGGCATGTCAAACTCTTCGAGCATGGGATAACGGGAGTTGCGCCGCACGAAAACATAAACGCTTCGGCGATTGCGCTCCTCAGCATCGGAAAGCGTCCAACCGCCGCGCGGGCGGCCGGCGCCGGCAGGCAACGACGGGAAAATACTCGGTCCGCCCATTTTCTCATTCAATAAACCGGACACGGAAAGCGCTGCATCGCGGATTACTTCTCCTTCGAGGCGCTCGCGCGGGAAACGCCATAACAGCTTGTCCCGCGGATCTTCCTTACTTGCAGCTTCGTTAAACGCCGAGGACTGCTGGTAGGTCTTCGACAGCACCATCAGCTTGTGCATCGATTTGATATCCCAACCGCCGCGCACGAACTCCGACGCAAGCCAGTCCAGTAGCTCGGGGTGCGAAGGACGCCCGCCCATGGCTCCGAAATCGCTCGGCTCGGGGGCGATTCCCTGGCCAAAATGGTGAAACCAGATTCGATTCACCATCACGCGCGCGGTCAGCGGATTCTCGGGACTGGCGATCCAGTTCGCAAGCGCCGTGCGGCGGCCCGTCGAACCACCGCCCGGTGGAGGAACGATGGTTGCCGGATTCGGATCCAGGATCGTCAGAAACCCGGGCTGCACTTCTTGAAGCGGCGCGTCGTACGCTCCCACCTGAAGAACGTGAGTGGCAGGCGCCCGATCGCCCAAATCTTTCATGCCGATTCCGACCGGCGCGTCGCCCGGATTCAGATTCGCGAACTTATTCAGCTCCGCGAGCAGCGCCTGATACCTGGCTTTGTCGTCACCCTTCAGCGACTTCGCCGCCGTCTCGTCGTCGAACTTGAGGTAGGGTTGGGCTTTGTGAAACATCTGCCCTTCGAGTGGATTCCGTTCGCTCGAAGGCTTGACCAGCAGCGCCTGGATCTCCGGCGGATATTTGTCAAAGTAATCCTTCCGCAGCGCCTCCTTCTTAGGATCGAGCAACGCCGCGATCTGCTCCCGAATCGATTTGGTCTGCTCCTCCCAGATCGCTTTCTTGCTCTGATACTTGCTCAACTCCTCGGGCGAGATCATCGGAGATCGAGTCGTCGGCCGCAGTGTTCGCGAAGAACGCTTGCAGCCGGTAGTAATCGGAGTGCAGGATCGGATCGAATTTATGCGTGTGGCAGCGCGCGCAACCATAGGTCATGCCGAGGAACGTGGATCCGACCGTATCGGTGATGTCATTCAAAATCTCCTGGCGCCGCTGCCACAAATTGCGGGCATTGCTTTCGTCGGGATAATGACGATTGAAGCCGGTCGCGACTCGCGCCCAGGGATCGTTCGGCCACAACTCATCTCCGGCGATCTGCTCTTTCACGAAGCGGTCGTATGGCTTGTTTTGATTGAACGCTTGAATGACGTAATCGCGGTAGCGCCAGGCGTTCGGGCGGGTCTCGTCGGCTTTGAACCCTTCACTTTCGGCGTATCGGGCGAGGTCCAGCCAATGACGCGCCCACCGCTCGCCATAGTGCGGAGAGGCGAGCAGCCGGTCGACAACTTTCTCGTACGCGTTGGGAGATTTGTCGGCGACGAAAGCGTCTACTTCTTCGGGCGTCGGAGGAAGGCCGATCAGATCCAAACTCACGCGCCGCAAAAGCGTGACGCGATCCGCGCGCCGGCGCAAAACTCAGACCCCTCGCTTCCAGTTTTTCGGCGATGAAGGCGTCTATTGGATTGGCTACCCAGTTCCTATGTTTTACCGCCGGAGCCTGGGGATGAGCGAGGGGTTGGAAGGCCCAATACTTCCTTTGTGCGGAAGAGAAAGGCTCCTGGTCTGCTCCAAAGCAAAACACCGACACCGCAATGAATCCAACGAAGCGCATGACGCCTCTCCCTTAGGTTAAATAATGATCCACTTTACGGTCCGAAGCAACCGGGGCCTCGCCTCTCAATCGTCTATACCGAGACGTTCGCTGGTCATCTATCGTCTAATAGGACCATGACCCGGGCTCTCGTAACCATCTTCGCGATCTCGATCGCTTTCGCCGCCGATCCCGAATGGCCTTCTTTCCGCGGACCCTCCTCCAACCCCGCTGTCGCCAACTCCAATCTCCCCGAAAAATGGTCGAAGTCGGAAAACATCGAATGGAGCACAGACATCCCCGGCCTCGGCTGGTCTTCGCCGATCGTCAGCGGCAAGAGCGTCTTCCTCACCACCGTCACCACCGACGGCAAGGCCAAGCAGCCGCAAACCGGCGTTGATTATTCGAACGACTACGTCGCCGAACTCCAGAAACAGGGCCTAAAAGGGAAGGAGTTGCTGGAGCGCCTCCAAGCGCGCGACTTCGAGCTTCCCAACGAAGTCTCGCTGCATTATTGGCTCTATTCGCTCGATCTGGATTCCGGCAAAATCAACTGGAAGCGCGAGTTCTACGCCGGCCATCCGCCCGGCGGCCGTCATCGCAAGAACAGTTTCTGTTCGGAAACTCCCATCACCGACGGCAAGCGCGTTTACGTCTACATCACCGGTCTCGGCCTCTTCGCCTACGATTTCGACGGCAAGAAAGTCTGGAACACGCCGCTCGAAAACTCTCCCGACCATTCTCGATTTCGGCACCGCTTCGTCGCCCGCCCAGTTAGGCGACCTCGTCATCATCGTCAATGACAACGAGAAGGAGCAATTCATCGCCGCCTTCGATAAGAGCACCGGCAAGCAGGTCTGGCGCACGGATCGCAATATCCATGTTGCCGGTTCCGACCGGCAAACCGGCTGGTCGACGCCTTACATCTGGAAAAACGAGAAGCGCACCGAGATCGTCACCATCGGCCCCGGAATCGCCATCAGCTACGACAGCGACGGGAAAGAGCTGTGGCGCATCGGCGGGATGTCCGCGATGCCCATCCCGAGCCCCTTCGCCTACGACGGGCTCTTGTACCTGAACGGCGGCACCGGCAAAGTCATCGCCGCGATCAAGCCGGGCGCATCCGGCGATCTCACTACTCCGGACGGCGCGAAGCTGAACGATTTCGTGGCTTGGCTGCAGCCCAAAGCCGGAACCTATTTGCCGACGGAACTCGCGTATGAAGGCGGCATCTACGTGCTTACTCACACCGGAATCCTCACGCGCTTCGACGCCAAGACCGGCGCGCAGACTTACAAGGCTCGCATCGGCACAGGCGGCGATTTCACTGCGTCACCGTGGGGCTACAACGGCGAGATTTTCTGCTTGAGCGAAGAGGGCAAGACGTACGTGATCGCAGCCGGCGACAAATTCGAGCTGCTCCATTCCAACGATCTCGACGAAATGGCGCTCGCGACTCCGGCCCTCGTTGGCGACCGCTTGCTGTTGCGTACCGAGAATCGTCTTTACTCAATCCGCAAAAAAAGCTGAGCGCACAGGGTTTTTATCGGTTGTGCGCGCCCTCGCGATAATCGCTGATGTCGTTACATGAACAGGTCGAGAATAACTTTGCCTTTGACCAGTTCGCGCGGTTGGTTCAGGTGGTTGCGGATTTCCATGTCCGGGTCGATTCCGAGCGCATAATAAATCGTCGCGAGCAAGTCGTTGGGATGCACGGGCTTCTCTTTCGGACTCGATGCTGTCGCGTCCGATTCGCCATACTGCATTCCGCGCGCTATCCCTGCTCCGGCGACAACGCCACTGTAGCAATACGGCCAATGGTCGCGCCCATCCGGACTGTTGCTATTTCCGCTGGTCGAGACGCCCATTCTCGGGCTTCTGCCGAATTCGCCGATCGCCACCACCAGCGTCTCCTTCAACAATCCGCGCTGGTCCATGTCTTCGAGCAAAGCCGACAGCGAGCGGTCGAGTTTCGGGCAGTGGAGATTCTTCAACGGCGCAAAGTTTGCTGCGTGCGTATCCCATGCGGTTTTCTCCGGATCGCCATTCGCCACCGACGGCCAATTCACTTGCACGAACTTCGTGCCGGCTTCGATCAGCCGGCGCGACATCAAGACGCTCTGGCCAAAGGTGTGCATTCCGTAGCGCTCCCGCATCTGCGGCGTTTCTTTTGTCGAGATCCATGGCGTCGCGCGCCTTGCCGCTTAGGACCAGATCGTAGGCCTTGCCGTAATACTCATCGACCGCCGATTTGTTGAGCGCCTTCTCGAGATCGGGCATCGACCCGTTGATGCCTTTCAGCAATTCGAAACGCTCCTTCAGCCTCTCCGGCGGAATATCCTTGCGCAGGGACAGATCGTCGAGAGTCACTTTGCCCGCGGGGTCTTGATACATGCGATACGGGTCGTAAGCTTTTCCCAGAAATCCGGCCGCGCCGCCTTTGCCGATGATTCCCGATTCCTGCAAGGGTCGCGGCAGTTCGACGAACGGAAGCATCGCGTCCTTCATCGGCTTGAGCTTGCTGAACGTGACTCCCCGCAGTGGGGAAATCCGCCGCGTTGGGAGGCTCCAATTGACCGGAAGGCGAAACTTTGTCTGGCGGGTAACCCGTCAACATCTGATAAATCGCTGCGGTGTGGTTGAACAGGCCGTTCGGGGTATAGCTCATGGACCTGATGAGGGTCACCTTGTCCATAACCTGCGCCATCATCGGCATGTGCTCGCCGATCATTGTTCCAGGAATCTTAGTCTTGATAGGCTTGAACTCTCCGCGGATATTCTCCGGCGCGTCTGGTTTTGGATCCCAGATGTCGATGTGACTCGGGCCACCTTGGAGGAAAATCATGATCACGTTCTTCGCATTGTTGAAGCCTCGCGCGCCGGCATATTTGTTGGCCGTGTCAGCGGCTTTGGCGGCCTGCTGTGAAAGAAAGAAACCGGGCAGGTGCAACCCGGCCAGCCCCAGCGAGCCGATTCTCAGCAGTTCCCGCCGTGTAGGTCCTTCGCAGGTCTGTCCGGCGTTTCGTCCAGGAATATTCAGCACAAGCGCCTCTTTTCTGTAACCGATATCTAGTAAATGTAAAGAAATCCCTTGCTATTCAGGAGCGCCCAGAGCAAATCCTGAGCCTTCAAAGTTTGGGGACCTGCGGACAGGTAACGCACAGCGTTTTCTGCTTCACTCTTGGTCGGCATTCTGGTCAACGTCGCAAGATACAGATCGTCCACCATCGCCACGTCCGTCATACCGCCAGCACATTTTTCGCGATTCGGCCCTTTGAATCGGCCACCGCATCTGAAATCGTCGTGCCATTAATCAGGTTCAGCGCTTGCGGAAGGCTGAAATCGGCTCGACGCTCGCACTCGCAGGACGATTCCGCGGCGGGCGTCCGAAGAGGTCGAGAAATCCATCCGCTCCCACGTGAGGATCGGGAAGCTGCGAAGCCGTCGTGTCTTCGGGCACCTCGGGGAAGTTCGGGCGGACGCCCGCGGCCTGAGTAACCGCGTCCATCAAAGGCTCCGCGCTCAACCGCCGTGGGATGGCATGTGAAAAGTTGTCGCCGTCGAGAGCGTTCCATTCGTTGGTTTGAAAAGAAGCCTGATAAGTTCTGGACTTCACGATGACGCGCATCAGATACTGCAGGTCGAACTGATGGTCCGTTAGATCTTTGGTCAGGGCGGCGAGCAGGGGCGCGTTAACCGGCGGATTGGACGCGCGGATGTCGTCGACCGGGTCGATAATGCCGCGGCCCAGGAAGTAGCTCCAGATGCGGTTGGCGATGGCCTTGGCGAAAAATGGATTCTCCTTCGATACCAGCCAGTCCGCGAAAGCGTCGCGTCGTTTTTCGTCGGAAGGAATTTTTACCGCGCCTACGGAGGCGACCAGAAACTCAGGCGCCATCACCCGATTGTCCTTCGGGTGGTGCATCTCGTAGTCGGCCCGCTGATCGTAGACGATCTCCTCGCCCACTTCATATCCGGGGCGCAGTCCGACCGCGGAGAAGAACGCGGCCATCTGGTAATACTGATTCTGCGTCCAGCGCTCAAAGGGATGGTCGTGACATTGCGCGCAGACCATGCGGACGCCCAGGAACACCTGCGTAGTTTTCTCCATGGTGGGCTTGGGCTCCCGCGTAGTGCGGAAATAGTTTGCTGCCGGAACGTCGTAAGACGCTGCCTCGGCCGGTCAGCAACTCGTGAACCATCTTATCGTACGGCTTGTTGGCCGCGACGCTGATCGTGGATCCATTCGCGGAACTCATACGTCGCCTTTCTCCCCAAAAATTTGCGAGAGGACTGTAACAGATCGCCCCACTTCACGGTCCAGCGGTCGGCAAAAGCGGCACTGCCGATGAGTTTATCGATGCGTCTTGTCGCGCTTGACCTTCGACGGCGCAGGATCCGCCAGAAACTCGCGAACCTCGGCCGGGCGTCGGCAACTGGCCGATCAGATCCAGCGTCACGCGCCGCAGAAACTCGGCATCGGTCGAGCAGGCCAGACGGCTGGATATGCAGCTTCTGAAGTTTCGCGTCGATCAGTTGGTCAACGTAATTGTTCTGCGGCAGCGGCTTCCAGGCGAAACCAGGCTTCGGGTTCAGCACGTTGACGGGAATCGTCGCGTACTTGCCCTGATACCGCACCAGCAGCGTGGCCTCGCCTATGCGTTCCCCCTCACGGCTGCTGCCGCGTCCACTTTCGCGACATCCGGGGTGTTCGATTCAATCACCGCTTCATTAGTCACATCGCGGGTCAGCCCGTCGCCGAAGCGCGCGACGATCTTGACGTTCATTTTCTCGCCGGGGCGAGGCATCGAAGACCTCACTCGGCACCACTTCAAGAGAGGCGACGTTGTCCTTCGCCGGATCCCCGAACGGAACGCCTTGCGCGATCCAATTGAAAATAGTCTGGTAATAGGCCGAGTTTCGTCGAATCGCAATCCGCCGCCATGCGGTACCTGTTGCGTTGGTTTAGCGAGCATCAGGCTGCGCGCCGGATCCGCGCGGTTAAAGCGGCGGCCGGACAAATCGTATAGCAACGCTTCGTAATCGAATTGCGGATCGTAGCCGCGCAGAGACAGCTTGAACCCGTTCTTCCCCTTGGCCGCGCCGTGACATGTGCCGGACGTGCAACTCGTCTTATTAAGGATCGGAGCCACGTCGCGCAGGAACGTAACCGGCTCCGCGAAGGCGAACGATACGCTTGCACTAGCGAGCAGCAGAAGGATGCGCATTTTTATCTTTTCGTCGTCCATCACTGGTACTGGAAACGCCACCAGCGGAGCATAAATTTCCCGTCGAGCGCCATTCACGGTAAGGCGTCCGTTGATCACTACATTATAAAGCGCGGGCAGTGTATTTATGAGTGGACGTCACCAGAAACGTTCCCGTCTTCTTGATCCTTGGGATCGATGGCCATCTCAATGACCCGCAGATCGGTGAAGTTCGGAACATCCACATTCACGGTATCGGGCCACGTTTGCATTGCGTCGGTCGTGCGTCCAGGTCCAGCGGAACAGGAATTGAAAACCTGCTTCCTTCTTCGCGACACTCTCCAGTTTCAGCCCGAGCGTCGCCGGAAGTGGATCCGTCAGCGAAGCGGGCAGAGAGTATCCCAGCCAAGCTCCCGTCAGAGATCGTTGACGATCGACGACGCCTTGATCCGTCGCTCCCGCCACGCCAATCGAATAGCCCAGCCCGGTCGCTATCCGCTCGATCGGCTTGCCTTGTTCGTCCGAGCCGATAGCACGGAAACTGAGTTCGCCCGCAGTGAGATTCGCGTCGGCAGCGGCGGTTAATGTTAAGATCGCCGTCCGGCTGGTGGCGCGATTGTTGGGGTCCGCGACCTCGGCCGGAATATCGCCGCCCGCAGTGGTCAAACCAGGCGGCAGATTGATCGCCTCTATTCGCAGAGGCCCGTTATAACCGCGACGCGCGATGTTCACATTCACGAGCGTCGTGCCTCCCGCGGGAATGTTCGCATAAGGTGTGCCGAGCGATGCTCGAAAATCCTGCGACGCGCGATAGACCATCAAGCGGTAGCCATACTGCGGGCCGCCCCGCCGCGCCAAATCCTCGACCGTAATCCAGATGCGGTGCACATTTTCCGGAACCTTGAACTGGAGAAAGGGATCACCGAGTGTTCGACTGCTGGCCTGCACTGCCGCGACATCCACCGGCAAGGGTCCATCGCCGGCGGAAGCGAGCTTCTTACCCTGTTCGTCTAAGATCGTTAAGAGACCGGTGAGCTTAGAGGTCCCGAGTTCTCTCGCTTGCAAATCGAAGAAGAACTCCTGACCGGGTTCCACGCTGAGCTCGTAGCGGTCAACCTCGGCGGCTTTCGAAAGCCGTCCGTTTACCGTGACCGGCAACGTGAGCGGTCCTTTCACCGGTTCTGTCACCTCAGGATAATCGCCGACCGCGAATGGCAGCGGTAGGACTGGCGAGTCCGGCAAGCCGACAAAGACCCTGCCCGTTTTTGCGCCGCTCAGATCGACGTTGACCTTTGTACCTGAAAGTTCGACGTCCACCTTTTCCCCGCGCCTGCCTCCGAGCGGAAACATTTCGGTGGGATACGTGTAAGCGCCTGTCATTAAACGGTAAAAATTCTGCGTCTGGGCCGAAAAACGCGCGTCATGAACCTCGACGTAATAAAAGCCTTCCTTAGCAAAAGTCACATCGACGCGGGCGTCGAGGTCCAATAGCGGATCGTCGTCGCTGGTGGCCAACGCCTTTCCCGAGCCGTCCATCACTCGGATGACAGGATCGATGGCAGAGCCAGCTCGGCGCGCCTCTACTTCAAAAACGCGGCGCTCACCGGCCTTCGCTTGAATCCTGTATATATCGCGTTCGGGACCTTGCAGTGTTCCGTTCACAGTGACCGCGGTCGATGGTAGCGCCTGGGCGCGCTCAATCGAATCGTTCTGATGAGGCTCGGCGCCCGGCCTGCTTTCGTCTTCTGTGATCTCCGGAAAGGAGCCCACGCTGAACAGCAAAATGTTCGAGAGTCCGTTCTGACCCTTCACTCGAATGGTGTAAACGCCTACCGCCCACTCGCCTTTGGGTTCGACCAGAAAGCTCGCGTTCCGGTCGCGCATGCCCTGCTTTGAATTGCCCATCGGCGTGAAGGCAGCGGGAAGATTCGAAATGACACTGACACCCTCGCCCAGGTTCTGGCCGACAATCGTCAGCGTAAACGGCCTGCCCCTTTGTGTTCCCCGCGGCTGCAATTCGGTAATCGAAGGAGGCTCCGCCCATAACGCGCCTGTAAGCAGCAACCCCGCCACGAGCGTTCTCATTGTGGTTTACCTCCGGAGAGCGGCGCCGGAACAAACGAACGGATCAACGTACAATCGGCGGTGCTGTAAATCCGCACTTTGCCGTCAAACCCGCCGGTCGCGAGCTTCGAGCTGTCCGGCGAAAAAGCTACCGCGTAGATGCCGGCCTCGTGGCCTTTGCAGGATGCCTTTTTCTCGCCTGTGTCCGGATCGTATAGATTGACGGAGGGCGCCGCGCCCGCCACCGCGATTCGCGTTCCATCGGGCGACCAGTCGAGCGCGGTGATGGCTCCGTCCTGTCTTTCGAGCTTGCGCACTAAAGTGGTATCGTCGGCGATCTTCATGTTGCGCGGCCGGTCCAGCAGGTAGATATAAGGAATTCGCTCAGCTCCACCGATGACCACGATGTCTTTCTTCGGGTGGCGCGCGATAGCCGCCAACTCACCGCGCAGCAAATTCACATTTTCGAGGAACGCACCGCTGGTTGCGTCAATCAGCTTCGCGGCCCGGTCTCCGCTGGCCGACACCAGCCTCTTGGAATCCATGCCGAAGACCGTCGCCAGCACCCAGTTTTCGTGACTACTGATTTTGTATAGCTCTTTCCCACTCGCAGTCTCGATCACGTGCACCGAATTGTCGGTACCCCCGACAGCAATTTTCGACTCATCCGGCGAAAGCGACGCGCCGAACAAAGTATCTCCAGTCAATCGCGCGGACCTCAGCAGCTTCCCGCTCTTCGCATCCCAAATCTGAACCTCGCCAAACTGCGCTGGCGTTCCGCCGCCGGCAATCAGCAGTTTTCCGTCCGAGCTATAGGCGACAGCGAGAATCCGTTCCGCGCTGCCCATCAATCGCCGCAGCGGAGCGGTGCCGTCGACGCTGTGGATCAATACCTCGCCGTTGCCCGAAACGGCAATTTCAGAACCGTCCGGTGAAAAACGCAGCGCCGTGATCACTGGCGGTTGCAGATAGACGGGCGTTCGTATTTCGGTTGTCTCCGCCACAGAATCGTTCTTCGCGCCATCGCGAATCCACTCTCGAATCAGCGCGATCTCGCTGGCAGGCAGCGCCGGTTCGCCAAGCGGCATCCGAGGTCGCAGAGCCGCGGTCAGGTATTGGACGACGACGCTTTCATCCGGCCGTTCCGTTACAAATGCCGGACCCCGTTTTCCACCTTTCGAAAAACCTTCGAACGTGGTGAGATCGAGCCCGGACATCATCGAGGCCGGCTGGTGGCAGCCTTGACATTTCTTTTGAAGGATCGGTTGAATGTCGCGCGAGAAGCTCGGGGCGGCCGCCGGCAGATTCGCCGCCACCAACAATACTATTCCTAGCGTTTTCACCGACATTGATTTGTCAGGATCTCAATGAGAAGTATATATGAGAACCTGAAAAAGTGCGCTCTAATCTCCCCCTGGAGGTTTTGATGCGCTTCCGGTTCCTGCCCGAACTACTGATTGGCGTCTGCCTGTAGGCCGTTATGCCCTACGCTTAGGAGGGCTTCGGCGGTGCTTTGGCTTCATTCGAAGTGCCCCGCGCCCGGAGAGTCCTTCACATGCTGCTGGCCCTCCCCCACAGGCTTGACCAAATATCTACCGTTGACAATGAAAGAAAATTCAGACAGACTATTGCACGGTTAAGGGTGTAACGGGCGGCCGTGATTCATTGCGGGTGAGGGACAGGCTTCCCGAGGCAACTCCGTCGTAACGCATAGCAAGGGGATTCAATAATGTTGAACTGTGTAGTTCGACGCCTGCAAGTCACGGCGCTGATTTTGCTGGCTTCCGCGGTTGCGTTGTGTCAATCGCAGACGGGCTCGCTGGCCGGTTCGGTCTTAGACGCCCATCATGCGGGTGTTCCGGACGCAACGATCGACGCTACGCTCGCGTCCGAGGGGATCACGCTTCACACTGTCTCCTCGGAAACCGGATTGTATGTATTTCCGAACCTCCTGCCTGGTGTATGGACGGTCACCGTTGAGAAGAACGGGTTCAAGAAGTTGGTCCGACCCGGGATCGAAATTTTCGTCGCGCAACGTCAGACGCTCGACTTGTCGCTGGAAGTCGGCGACATCAAGCAGAGCGTGGAGGTCAACGAGAAACAAAGCGTACTCGACACAGAAACCAGCGAAAAGGGTCAGACGCTTACGCCCCGGATGTACACGACGCTTCCGTTATGGTTTGGCGGGCTCCAGAACCCGTCAGCGTTTCTGGGCTATATGGCGGGTGTGAACAACGGTTCGGAGACGAGCATTGCCGGTTCCACCGGGCGCGCACGCGAACAGTTGATTGACGGCACCAGCAACGTAATCCCGGAATCGGGCGGCACGGTCTTCAACCCTCCCTCCGCGGAGGCGTTCAGCGAGTTCAAACTGGTGGTGGGAACCTACACGGCCGAATACGGACGAACCGGCGGTGGAATAGAAATCCTCAACACCCGATCCGGCGGCAATGACTACCATGGAACCTGGGCGTACAACATGCGTCGCGATATCTGGGAGGCGGCCGGTTGGAGCGTCAACCAAAATCCCAGCAATCCCCCTGGCTTCCGGCCGAAGGATCGCCTGAACGACACAGGCGGCGGAGTGGGCGGTCCGGTATGGATTCCTAAAATCTATAACGGCCACAATAAGACCTTCTTCTACTTCTCGGATGACAACGACTTGCGGCCGGTCGCACCATCGGCGATCGTCAACACGGTTCCAACCACGCTCGAGACGCAAGGAAACTTCAGCCAGATTCCGCAGGCGATTTTCGATCCCGCCACCACCAACGGCTCCGGCTCTTCGGCAACCCGCACACCGTTCCCGAACAACATAATTCCGGCTAGCCGCTTCAGCAAAATCTCATCGAATATCATTCCATACATTCCCGCGCCTACCGGTGGCGCGCTATCGAACAACCATGCGTTCGTCAATACCACCCAGGTGACGGATCACGTCTGGGCGTTCAAGATCGATCACATCTTCAGCCCCAGAAATCGCGTCTCGTACTTCCAGTCGATCGACAGCCAGCTCAGCTCCGCCGTCTCGGATTTTCCGGGTCCTCTTGGCACGGCACTCGGCAGTCAGTACCAAAAGCCCCGAATCTTCCGGGCGAATCACGACTTCACGATTTCGCCGACCTTGTTGCTCCATACCACTTACGGATATTCACGCACCGTACAGGTCTGGTACGTTCCTGCGCAGAGCGGATTTGCGTCCAAGGTGGGTTTCCCAGGCGTCACCGGAGATTCCGATGCAACGCCCGTCATCCAATTCGCGGCAGCCGATGCTTACACTAGCGTGGGGGATGCAACAAGGCAAGGTCAACAATGGCGGGCAGAACAACTATACGACCCAGTTTGACCAAGGCCTGACCTGGATTCGCGGGAAGCATGAGTTGAAAATGGGTTGGGATCTGCGCCGCCTGGAAACTCTGGCTCACGACCTGGCCGGCACCAACGGGAACTATGTCTTTGCGCGTAATGAAACAGCCGACCCGGCGGCGACGGGCACCACCGGAAATTCTTTCGCCAGTTTCCTTCTCGGCCAGCCCGACAGTACGACTGCCGCTGCGACCCCCGTGCAGAACGCCGTGATTCGCTATCAATATTACGCCGTGTATTTCCAGGACAATTGGCGAATTACGCCCAAGCTGACGTTGAACCTTGGGTTACGCTATGAGGTTCCCATCAACTGGTATGCGCCGACGATGGGTTCCGTTTCCTTGACCGAGCCGAATCCGGCTGCCAACGGTTTCCCGGGCGCATATGTTTTCCCGGGCAGCGGTCCTGACCGCCTCGGCGTCACCAGGTTCTGGCCGACGGATCATTCCGACATCGGTCCCCGAGCCGGATTTGCTTATCAAATCGCGCCCAAGATGGTTTTCCGCGGCGGATTCGGTATTTTCTATGAAGCAACCAGCAACGGCGGATGCGGATGCACCACCGGCGCCAACGGATCCTTCGCGCAGATTTCGGACGGCCTCAACGCGCCATTCCAATGGGATGGCGGAATTCCGAAGCCGCCGGGCTATCAGCCGCCTCCATTCCTGAGCCCCAACGCGGGCAATGGCTTAGCAGTCGATTACATGGGACCTACGTTCGGCATCGCGCCACGCATTTACACGTACAGCGGAAACCTGCAGCGCGAAATTGCGAGGATGCTCGTTGAGGTGGACTATCAGGGGAATCGCGGGAACCGCCTGAATTCGACCATCGATTTGAATCAAGTCAATCCGTCTTACCTTTACCTCGGTTCACTCCTCCAGCAAAACATTACAGCGCCCGCCGTAGTCGCTGCGGGCTTCTCGAAACCCTACCCGAGCTACACCGGGACGCTCGCCCAGGCACTTCGTCCCTTCCCGCAATTCCTGAATGTCTTTTCCCGGAATAGCGGCCAGGGTCAAACCTGGTACGACTCAGCGACCGCGAAAGTGAGTCGCCGAATTGGTAATTGGCAGTTCTTGGGGTCTTACGTCCGGTCGAAGTCGCTTGCCCTACTGACCTACCGCCAGATCTTTTCGCAGACACAAGTTTATCCGCAGGATATGTATAACCTGAATCAAGCGAAATCGTATCTGCCCTTCGATCAGCCGAATGTGTTCAACTTCTTGAGCACTTACGAACTGCCTTTTGGAACCGGCAAGCATTTCCTGGGCAGCGCAAACCGCATGCTCAACGCAGTGGTCGGTAACTGGACATTTGCGGACACCCATCAATATCGCAGCGGGGCGTTGATCGCACTAACCTGCGCGGACACTCTCGGCAACGGAGTGCTGTTCACCGATGCGCGCATGTGCAACGCCAACCCCGGAGCGATTCTGACCGGCCAGAACCGGACTTCGCTGAATCCGAACAACCCGGCGAGCCTGTACTTCAATGCCGCCGCCTTCTCCGTTCCAGGCCAATATTCGTTCGGGACGTCCTCGCAATACAACAGCAAGTTCCGGCAACCCCCCGTGCTGGTGGACAACGCCGCGTTGATCAAGCAACTGTACCTGTGGCCGAAGGGCGACGGCAGCCGCGTGCGTCTCCAATTTCGTGCCGACGCCTCCAATCCGTTTAACCGGACGAACTTCGGAGTTAACGGCACGGTGGGCAACGCAAATTTCGGTCGAGCCACCAGCCCGCAGTACGGTCCCCGGCTCATCACGATGGGGTTGCGACTTAACTTCTAATCCTTGGGAGCGGCGGGCCTGAACGTAATGTCGGTTTCCCGCCGGAGCTACTGAAGGGTCGTCGAAGGGCTCTATGAGGTAAGATATCGCCAGCGTGCGCGCCTACGTTTACTTAGCTCTCTTCGCGGGGTTTGCAGCCAGCATCGGCTCGGCCGCCGACGTGCAAGCGTTACTGGCTACGAAATGTCAGATGTGCCATAACGATAAGGTTAGGGCCGGTGGTCTATCACTCGCGACCCTCGAAGATGTCCTCAAAGGTGGCAAACGAGGTCCGGCGATCGTTCCCGGAAGCCCTCGGAAAGCTTGCTGTACCGGCTCATTTCTGGAGAGCAGCCCGCCATGCCGTTTCAGGGGCAGCCGCTCGACCAGGCCGAAGTCGAAAACGTCCGGCAGTGGATCGAGCAGGGCGCGCCATGGTCCCAGCCGGCGAAGTGGTGGTCGCTAGCCCCTCTACGCCGGCCACCGGTTCCGCCTAGCGACGACGCATGGATACGAACGCCAGTTGACGCGTTCGTGCTTGCGAAATTGCGCGAAAAAGGCCTGCATCCCTCAGCCGAAGCGGATCGCAGAACACTGATAAGGCGGCTGACTTACGATCTGCACGGATTGCCTCCGTCACCAGAGGAGGTGGAGGCGTTTCACTCGGACCAATCTCCGGATGCTTACGAAAAGCTGGTCGACCGGCTGCTCGCTTCGCCCCGTTATGGCGAGCGCTGGGGACGGCACTGGCTGGATGTGGCGCACTACGGCGAATCGCACGGCTACGACAAAGACAAGCCGCGCAGGAACGCGTGGCCGTATCGCGACTACGTGATTCGCGCGTTCAATGATGATAAGCCGTACACGCGGTTCGTTGAAGAACAGCTTGCCGGAGACGATTTGTTTCCGGACGATCCTAATGCGACGGTCGCGCTGGGGTTCATCGCCGCAGGTCCCTGGGATTTCGTCGGCCACGCGGAATTGGCCGAAGGCACGACCGATAAAAAGATCACGCGGCTTCTGGATCGCGACGATATGGTCACGCTGACCATGTCTACGCTGGTGAGCACCACCGCGCATTGCGCGCGCTGCCACGATCACAAGTTCGATCCGATTCGAGCAGTCGGAATATTACGCTCTGCAAACCGTGTTCGCAGGCATCGATCGCGCGGACCGTCCCTTCGATAGCGACCCTGCCGTCTTCCGCAAGCGCAACGGACTATTGGCAAAGAAGCGGGCCATCGCCGCGTCCCTTCGCCCGCTTGAAAAGCAGGAGGCGGAGACCAGCGCACCTGAGATTCTGGCGTTGGACAAGCAGGTGGCGGAATGGAAACAGGTCAACGCGACGGACCCCGCCAGCCGCCCGCCGGAAATTCAAAAGAAAATCGCCGATGCGGCAGTCGAGCGAAAGGCGCTGGTAAGAGCCGCCCTTCGTGCCAGCCGTGAGGGCCGAACTGGATCGCCTGCGAGCGGAGATCGCCCTTGTCGATGACGAGATGAAGTCGCTGCCCAAGCCCCAGTGGGTCTACGCGGCGGCGAATTATTTCGAGCCGCCAGGGAACGTTCCGCTTCGCCGTCAACCCTCGTCCGGTAAATGTGCTGATGCGCGGAAGCGTCGACAATCCCGGCGCAGTCGCGTCGCCAGGAGCGTTGTCCCTGGTGGAAGGTCTGAAACCGGTGTTCGATTCCGGCCTCGTCGCGCCCGAAGGCGAGCGGCGCGCGGATCTCGCGCGATGGATCACCAGCCGCGACAACATGCTCGCCTGGCGATCGATCGTGAACCGCGTGTGGCATTATCACTTCGGCGACGGGAATTGTCGATACTCCCAATGACTTCGGCCACATGGGATCGCTTCCGACGCATCCGGAACTGCTCGACTGGCTGGCCGTGGAGTTTCGCGATTCCGGCGGCTCCTTCAAGAAGCTGCATAAGCTGATTGTGATGAGTTCGGTCTACCGGCAGGCTTCGGCGGACGATGCTGCCAACGCGGCCATCGACGGGGAGAACCGTTACCTGTGGCGCGCCAACCGGCAGCGGCTCGACGCCGAATCGTTGCGGGACACGATTCTCGCCGTCAGCGGCAAACTGGACTTGACGATGGGCGGTCCTTCGGTGGAACAGTTTTTCTTCAAGGACGATCACTCTCCGGTCTACGACTATGCGCGCTTCGATCCCGACGCGTCCGGCAATTTCAGCCGCAGCGTTTACCGGTTCATCGTGCGAAGCGTGCCCGATCCGTTGATGGAGCGATTCGATTGCCCGGACGTGTCCATGATCACCGCCAAGCGGACGACCACGATTACCGCCATCCAGGCTCTTGCGCTGCTCAACAATCCGTTTATCCTGAAGCAGGCCGAACATCTGGCGGAACGCGTCGAGAAGGCTGGAGGCGATCCGGTGCGAGACGGCGTTTCGTTTCACGCTGCAGCGCGAGCCGGCCCAGCGCGAGCAGGAAACATTGTCGGCATATCTGTCGCGCGAAGGGCTGGTGAACCTGTGCCGGCTGCTGGTTGAACCTGAATGAGTTTATATTTGTGGATTAACGAATGACTCGCAGAGATTTTCTTTGGAGCTACGGCGGAGGGCTTGGCGGACTGGCTCTGGCGCAGCTGCTGCGGCGGATCAGCGCGAGGCCTCGATCATCCGGCGAAGGCCAAGCGCGTGGTTCAGTTGTTCATGTCGGGCGCGGCCAGCCAGTGCGACACCTTCGACTACAAGCCTCTGCTGCTCGAACGCAACGGGCGAGAAGTTCGATCCCGGCGGCAAAGTGGAGCTGTTTCAGAGCAGTCCCGGCGCGGTGATGGCGAGCCCCTGGGAATGGAAGCAGCATGGGCAGTGCGGCAAATGGATCAGCTCGTTGACGCCGCATCTGGCATCGTGCGCCGACGATCTGGCTTTCGTGCATTCGATGATTTCGAAGTCCAACGTTCACGGCCCCGCAACCTTCATGCAGAACACCGGCTTCGTGCTGCCCGGATTTCCATCCATGGGCGCGTGGGTTTCCTACGGGCTCGGCAGCATGAACAATAATCTGCCGACGTTTGTGGTGCTGCCCGATTCGCGAGGTTTCGCGCCCAATGGCGCGAGCAACTGGGCCGCCGGATTTCTTCCGGCCGCGCATCAGGGCACCATGATTCGCGCCAGCAGCCCGAATCCGATTTACGACCTGTTTCCTCCGAAGACCGCGTCCTACATCACGCCCGAGGGCGAAACCGACTCGCTGCGCACGCTCCATCAGATGAACCAGGAGCACCTGGAATCGCGCTCCGGGGATTCGCGCCTGGAGGCGCGAATCGCGTCGTATGAACTGGCGGCGAAGCTGCAAATCAGCGCGCCGGAGGTGATGGATCTTTCGAAAGAATCCGCCGCGACCCGCGCGCTCTACGGCATCGACGATCCGGTGACCCAGGATTTCGGGCGCAACTGCCTCGTGGCCCGCCGCATGCTGGAGCGCGGCGTGCGCTTCGTCCAGGTATGGAGCGGCGCGGACAACGGGTTTCCACGCCGCAATTGGGATAGTCATGAGGATCTCGCCAAGGATCACGGCGAGATGGCAGCGGGCATGGACAAGCCCGCCGCGGCTCTGATCAAGGATTTGAAGTCGCGAGGCATGCTGGAGGACACCATCGTCCACTGGGCGACCGAATTCGGGCGGATGCCGTGCAGCCAGGGAAGCAAGGGGCGCGATCACAATCCATTTGCGTTTACGACATTTTTCGCCGGAGGAGGCTTTAAAGGCGGCGCCAGTTACGGCGCCAGCGATGAATGGTCGTACAAAGTGGCGGAGAAACCTGCCTACTGTTACGATCTGCACGCGACGATGCTGCATCTGCTGGGCATCGATCATAAGCGGCTGACGTACCGCAACAACGGAATCGATCGCCGCATTACCGACGTGTTCGGTGAAGTGATTCGGGAGATTGTGGCCTGATGCGCCGGCTGCTGTGGCTGGTGCCGCTCTGGCTCGCGGCGCTTCCTCCTTTGTCCGCGCAATTCAGTTTGTACTTGTGCATGACCGTTACGAAGGAGTACGTGGTCGGCGCGAAGTTGCCCCCCAGCGGATTGTTTGTCCAAGACGCCGATGGCCGCTGGCAGCACGCGGGCTTCAATCACCCTTTCATTTTTTCGCTGGACTACGATACCGCTGATCCGTCCATCCTTTATCTGGCCGCGGGCAATGGCTTGATTCGCTCCTCTGAACACGGCGGGAAGTGGAAAATCCTGACCGGCAGCGATGTCACCGAACTGCGCGATGTTTCCGCGGACCGCAACACTCCTGGCACGATTTACTTCGCTCACAGCCATGGAATTCGCGTCAGCCACGATCGAGGCGCGACCTGGACGGAGATCGGCGGAGCGCTACATCGGAAGTTCACGGAAGCTGTTCGAGCCGACCGCGGTCAGGCGGGTGCAGTGGTCGCCGGCGGCGAAGAAGGTATCTTTCGCAGCGAGGATGGCGGAGGGACCTGGCATCTCGCCGGCGCAGCAGGCTTTCAGATTACGCGCATCGAGCAATCTCCCCATGATGCATGTGAGTGGGCCGCGACCACGCAAAGCGGCGGCGTGTTCCTATCTCACGATTGCGCCAAGACGTTCGAAAATAGCGGACGAATCGGCGTGGGCGCTACGCTCTACGACGTGGCGTTCGACTCGACCGACGCGAAACGCATCGCCGTAGCAGGCTGGGGACCCGGTGTCGCGATTTCCGAAGATGGCGGCAGGACCTGGCAATCCCGCAACGCCGGTCTGCCTGTTCCCGAAGTGGTCAGCCGTGATTTTCGATCCCAATGTCCACGGTCGAATCTATGCGAGCGTCCACGACGATGGTCTCTACGTTTCGAACGATGTAGGCCGGAGTTGGTCCAAACAGGGACTGGCGCATGAATTAGACGGAAGCGTGATCAATCGCATGAAGTTTGTTCCGCGAGGTTCGCAAATGAAATTCGCCATCCTCCCGCTTCTGTTTGCCTGCGTCCCTCTCGACGCCGCAGCCGTCGTTCGAGCAGCGCAAGCTGGCCATGATCGACGCCTACGCGCATTATCAAGGCAAGGGTGATTACGGTTACGCGGAGATCGCGGCCAAGCTGTGGCGTCATGAGGACGCAGCGTGGTGCTCCAGGAAACTGGAGGAATTTCTGGCCGCAGCCCTCGGGCGACATGTTCTGGATGTTCCCGGTCACCGCGATCGCCTATCTGGATCAGGGCCAGCTCACGCCGAATCGGCGCGCGCAGGCTCTGCACAAGGCGTGGAAGACGTACATGCCGTATCGCGGCGATACCGAGAATCATTTTCTGCTTTACTACACGTGTCTGTATCTGATGTCGCAGTTGTGGCCGGATCAGCGGGCGACTGGTACACCGGCAATTCGTCAGCCGAAAATATGGAGGAGGCGCGGCAATGGATCGAATCGTGGGTGCGGCTGACCACCACGCGCGGCCAGGGCGAGTACGATTCTCCGCATTACATGGGCGTCTATCCTGCTTCCGATGTCCTATCTCGCGGCCTGGGCGAAGGACCCGGCGATGAAGAAGCGCGCGGCGATGATGCTCGACTATGCTGATCGCCGATTATGCGCCGGAGAATCTCGACGGGCTTTACGTCGGCGCGCATGCGCGCGTCTACGAATCGCAACTGGTCGAGCCGGCAAACGGCGTGTCCGCCGATTTCGGATGGTTGTGGTTCGGCGTAGGGCACCCGCAAGCCGTACCCGCGAATTACGTGCTCTATTATCTGCTGGCCAGCGCGTATGAGCCGCCGGAGGTTCTGAAGCAAATCGCGCACGGATCGCAGCCAGCCCTACACCCACTCGAACGCAAGCGCACGCGCAACCGCTGGCGCTTCCATGACGATCTTGCATGGACCCGTGTACAAGACCACGTACGTGCGCCGCGAATACGCCGTCGGCTCGGACCAGGGTGGCGTTTTGCAGCCGATTCAGCAGCACTCCTGGGATGTGACGTGGTCCGTGCCAGACGCGCGCGGCGTCCAGAATACCTTCTTCACAATGCATCCGTACTCGTCGACGTCGGGAACTGCAGACGTACTTCGTCTTCAACCCCGATGGCGCGACCGAAGGCGTAGTGAAATCGAAGAAGACGTACGATTCGCCCGATAAGCTGCTGGGCGGCTCGCCTTACGAGAAGAATCGTCCAGGATCAGGATACGGTGATCGCGCTTTACAATATTGCTCCCGAGACGCGCTTTCCGCACGTGAACGGATTCTTCTCGAAGGATCTCAGCGAGGTGGTGGAAGACAAGTCGGGATGGATTTTCATGCGCGGCGGCGACGTCGGCGTATATCGCATGCCGGCCGCTCCAGCCGTATTCGTGGAAGCCGATAGAGGGCGGCGGCCGAAGGCTTTTCAGTCCTTATTTGAAGAACGGTTTCGTGGTGCAGGTGGCGGCCGCGATCCGAGTTTCCCGATCTAGCATCATTCGGAAAGGCGATCGTGCAATTGCCGTTGGAGTTTCGGCTCGATCCCATGCCGCCGTGCGCTTTCATTCTTTGCGCGGCACAACGATCGAATTCACGTATGGAATGCACGCCGCGATTGAACGACCATCCGATCGATTACGAGCATTGGCCTCTGTTCGGCGGCCCGTTCGTCGAATCGGAGGTGGATTCGCAGCGGTTTATTCTGAAGCACGGGTCCTTGCAACGCATTCTCGATTTCAAAAATCTGACCGTAGCCGACACTCGGAATTAAGCCGGTTCCCGTTCACGATCCGCCGCGTTTCCCGGCAAGCGCGATGTGGATCAAAACTATTTGAAGCTCACGAAGCTGCAGCTCGATAAAGGAGCGTATCCCGCCATCACCTCGCACGGCAGAGGATCATCGACCGAGCCTACCGCTTGCGTGTAGCAGAACGGCCAGCCAATGCGCTGTTCTTAGCAAAGAGCCTTTTTAAGGGCTCTTAAGCGTGCACATCTGGCGCTAATTGGCACTTTAAGGGCGTTTAATGACGGGTATTTGCTCCACTATTTCGATTCCGTACGCGTCGAGCCCCATAACCTTTCGCGGATGGTTAGTCAACAACCGGATCGTGGAGAGTCCCAGGTCAGCCAAAATCTGCGCCCCAATCCCTGTTTCATGCTGCGGCGCCGCCGGCTGGTGATGATGCCGGTTGCCGATTCCGGTTTGGTGCAAATAAACGAAAACGCCAGCGCCTTCTTCCGCAATTCGATCGAGTGAAGCGTCGATCATTTCACGGCAATCGCAGCGAGTCGATCCGAAAACATCGCCGAACGTACACCGCGAGTGCATGCGCACCAGAACATCTTTCTTTTGAGCGACATCGCCGCGAACAAGCGCCAGATGACCCTGGTTATCGATGGTGCTGACATACTGAATCGTCTTAAAACTTCCCGACTCAGTTTCGAGGCACCCTTCGGCGCGGCGCTCGATAAAATGTTCGGTTTCAAGGCGGTAGCGAATCAACTCGGCGACCGAAATCATTTTTAAGCCGTGCAGCCCGCAAAACTCGGCGAGATGAGGAACCCTGGCCATGGACCCGTCCGCATTCATAATTTCGCAAATCACGCCGCCCGCTTCGAGTCCAGCCATTCGAGCCAGATCCACCGCCGCTTCAGTCTGGCCGGCGCGAACTAACACTCCGCCTTCTCTTGCTCTTAGCGGAAAAATGTGACCCGGCCGCGCCAAATCGCGTGAAGTGCTTTTCGGATCGATGGCAACACGAATCGAATGTGATCGGTCGGCCGCTGAAATTCCGGTGGTGACACCCTCAAGCGCATCAATAGATTCGGTAAATGCCGTCCCAAATCGCGAAGTATTTTGCGCTGACATTAACGGCAAATGCAGTTGATCGCAGCGCTCGGCGGAAAGCGCGAGACAAATCAATCCGCGGCCGTAAGTGGCCATGAAGTTAATGGCTTCGGGAGTAACCAGTTCGGCGGCCATGGTAAGGTCGCCTTCATTTTCCCGATCTTCGTCGTCGACAACTACCACCATTTTCCCGGCACGAAAATCGACTAAGGCTTCCGGAATTGTCGCAAAAGACATTGGTTAAAGAATAGCTTATACTTTTGTAGCACCATGCTGCAAATACCGCATGTTTTGCTCATCTTGGCGTTTTCGCAGACTTTCGAAGTGGCGTCAGTTAAGCCGTCCACATCGACGAGCGCGCGAGTCACCATGACCAGCGACCCTGGCCGCATCAGTTACACCAACATCACGCTGAAGCGAATCCTGTTGCGCGCATATAACGTCAAGGATTATCAGGTTTCGGGCCTGGATTGGCTGGACACATTGCGCTTCGACATCACGGCGAAAGTTCCTGAAGGCGCTACGAACGAAGACATCCAGGAAATGCTGCGGGACCTATTGGCAACCCGCTTTAAAATGAAGATCCATCGCGAATCGAAGGAACTTCCCATTTATGCCCTTCAAGTCGCGAAAAATGGCCCGAAGATAAAACCAACCTCGACCGGAAATCCCGACGACGATCAAATCGCGGGCATGAAAACCGACGAGGGTAAAGACGGTTTCCCCGTGCTGTCCTTAAACGCTCCAGCTCTTATCATCGAAACGAGAAATGGACGGGGACGAATTACCGCTAAAGAACAACCCATCGCCAAGCTTGCCGATGTTTTGCCCGGTCAAGTGGGCCGGCCGGTCATCGATCGGACTGGTCTTGTCGGGAATTATAGTTTTGTTGTTTACTTCACACCGGAAAATTCCGACGCGGGCTCAGAGCCCTTTATCTTTGCGGCATTGCAGGAGCAGTTGGGGTTGCGACTGGAAGCGGGCAAGGGAACGGTCGAGATGCTGGTGATCGATCATGCGGAGCGGGTGCCGACGGCGAATTGAAGAGGGCTACAGGCCAAGACGCTTATCGAGATCTGAAGTGATTTCGGCAAGTTTGTGCGGATTGTTTACCAGGTTGCGGATTCCGTAGGCAGCGTAGCTTTCATAGAACATTTCGATTGCCGCAAGCGACAACGCGTACGCTGCGACGGCGTGGTCGGTATCGAGGCGCGACCAGTCCTGGTGCAGATTTTCGAGCCTGGGAAGCCGGTTGTCCTTGGCCATTTTTTCGAGCTTGGCGCGCAGTGCCGGAGTCAGAGAGTCGCCTGATAGTTTTTGCGCGAGGCCTTCCTGGAACCACGCGGGCCAGTGTCCCATCATCGATAGACAGGCGTGGGTGGTTTCATGCGCGAAGATTCGCAGCAGAGGCGCGTCCATGCCTTGACCGCCGGCCACCGGCACGCGAATGCGGCCATCAAACTGGCCGCCATTCCATTCCGCAGCATCGGTCGGATTTGTGATAGGCCTCGCGGCTTTGCACGATGGCCACTAGCCGTTCTTCGGCGGTGCAGCCGAGTGTGTCGGAGATGCGCAATAGTTCACTATCGAGTGCGCTTACCATCTGCCGCGCGGTTTCGACCGGCACGAAGGTCGCGTCATAGCGCAGCAGCACCCGGAGACCGAAGAGTTTTGCGGTGCTCTGATCGCCCGTGGTTTCCTTCTCGACGCGCCGGTAGAGCCGTTCCAGATCCGGGTTCGGCTGCATGTCGAGCGAATTTTTCCAATAGACGAGAGCGCGCTGAGGGTCGTCCGATCTCCACGCCGCGACGCCCGCGAGTGCCAGCGTGGTGGGATCGTTTTTCTGCGCAATTCATTTTCGAGAAGTTCGAGAGCTTTGCCGGGCTGGCTCGATTCGATGAGGGCGGCGGCTTGCGTGTTGGTGAGCGTGGCGCCGGCAAGAGAAGGCATTTGCTGCGCGGCGGCTTTGATGGAGCCGAGCACTTTTTCAGGGTCCGGCCAGGAGGCGTCGCGGAGGCCTTTTTCAAACTCGTCGAGTCCGGCAATGGCGCTCGCGGGCATGAAGCCTTCTAATGTTTTGCCTCCGGTTTCGACGGTAACTTTATAACAAGGGACGCTTTCTCCTGCTAATGCGTAGCGGATTTTGACGGGGACTCCCGCGTCTAGCGTCGTTATCACGTCCGCTTCCGACGAGCATCCGTCGCGAAGAGGAGTCGAGGGTTGCTTGACGGCAGTGATCATCAGAACGAGAGCTAGAAGAGCCGTCATGGTATCGAGAGTAAGGCGGATGGGCCCAAAAGTCCCTCAGGTGAAGGCCCTAAATGGGACTCGGATAAGTCCTCTTCGGCCGAAGCGGACTTAAAACTAAAGATCGGGTGCTGACATTCCGATGGGTAATCAGGTACACCTTTGCAGACGCCCACCACCGAATCTCTTTTAGCGCTTTCCCGGCAACAGAATCCGGTGGTGATCATCGGCGGCGGACCGGCTGGGCTGAGTGCGGCTTACGAACTGGCTAACGCGGGGGTTCGATCGACGGTGCTGGAGGCGAGCAAGGTGGTCGGGGGGATTTCCCGCACGGTTGAGTATAAAGGATACTTGTTCGATATCGGAGGGCACCGGTTCTTCACCAAAGTGAAGCTGGTGCGCAAGATGTGGGAGCAGATCCTGGGCGAGGATTTCCTGAGCCGTCCGCGCATGTCGCGCATTTTCTACAAGAACACGTTTTTCGCGTATCCTCTGGAGCCGATGAACGCGCTGCGCGGGCTGGGGCTGATCGAATCGGCGCGCTGCGGGTTTAGTTTTCTGCGCGCGCAAGTTATGCCGACGAAGCCGGAGGACGATTTCGCGACCTGGGTTTCGAATCGGTTCGGCAAACGGCTTTTTAAGATATTTTTCGAGTCGTATACCGAGAAGGTATGGGGGATTCCCTGCTCCAAGCTGAGCGCTGAATGGGGCGCACAGAGGATCAAGGGGTTGTCGCTGTGGTCGGCGGTGATGAACGCGTTTCAGTCTAAGAAATCGACCACACATACAACCTTAATCGATAAGTTTCACTATCCGCGCAAAGGGCCTGGGATGATGTGGGAGAAGGCTCGGGCGATCGTGCAGGAACGCGGGTCGCAGGTGGAGTTCGATGCGCCGGTCGAGAAGATTTTTTGGGAGCCGGGGCGCGTGACGGGCGTGCAGGCGGGCGGCAAATATTATCGCGCCGATCATGTGATCAGCAGCATGCCGATCAAGGACCTGATCCGGAGCCTGGATCCGGCGCCTCCGGAGGCGACGGCGAAGGCGGCGGACGATTTTCACTATCGCGATTTTCTGACCGTCGCGCTGGTGGTGAAATCGAAGACTCTGTTCCCGGACAACTGGATTTACGTTCACGATTCGACTGTGAAGGTCGGGCGGATTCAGAATTACAAGAACTGGAGCCCGGAGATGGTTCCGGATCCGGAGATGACTTGCCTGGGCCTCGAATACTTTTGTTTTGAAGGGGATAACCTTTGGAACCTGAAGGACGAGGAACTGGTCGCGCAGGGGATTCGGGAGACGGCAAAGCTGGGGCTGATCGATGCGGATCAGGTGGTCGACGGGACGGTGGTGAGGGTTCCGAAGGCTTATCCGGTGTACGACGAGGCGTATCCGCGAGGGGTGGCGGCGATTAGAGAGTTCCTCGAAATGGTTCCGAATCTGCAACTTGTCGGGCGAAATGGGATGCATCGCTATAATAATCAGGATCATTCGATGTTGACCGGTGTTCTGGCGGCTCGGAATGTGCTGGGCGGGCATTACGATCTGTGGCAGGTGAATGCGGATGCGGAGTATCACGAGGCGGGTGCGGAGAACGACGATTTTAAAGAGCTCGAGAAGACGCAGCCGATGGTGCCTACGGAGTTGGTGTCCGCTAGCGGTTTTCATTTAGCAGGCCGCGAGCACAAAGCAACGAGCTTGGCCGAGCTTTAGTACTATATAGAATGCCCTGTGAATCAGCCAACGGATCTATTTCGTCACACGTCTCGCCAGCTCGGCTATCGCGGCGGGAAAGCGCTCCGTGGCGCGCCGGCGGGTTTTCCATTTTCGCATCGGGTCTGATGGGCGGACGGCGGCGAAATTCTGGCTCACATTTGCGATGTGCTGGACTGGGGGTTGATCATGGCCAAGGACAAGCATGTGTGGCGCGAATCGGCTCCGCAGGCGTGGGATCAGGATGTCGAGCGGTTCTTCACGGTCCTGCGCGCGTTCGACGATTTTATTGCCAGTGGCGCTCCGTTGCAGGCTCCGCTCGATAAGCTGTTCCAGGGGCCGGTGGCGGATTGTCTGACCCACGTTGGGCAGATGGCCATGCTGCGGCGGCTGGCCGAGGCTCCGCTGAAGGGCGAGAACTTCTTTAAGGCCGATATCGTCCATCGGGCGTATCAGTAATACCTAGCCGGTTCGTACTTCCTGCGCTAAAGCTTCCTCCGCATCCTAGCCGATTACCCAATTGGGACTACTTGTCTCCTAGTTCTATGACATGGGCTAGGAAAGATTGGCTTCATGGAGGCAGTTTAGCAGTATGCAAAGAGCTAAGTGGCTTATTTTATTCATCTTGATCTCTTGTGCAGGAGCCTGGGCTCAAATCGTAGCAGCGTAGAGGTCGGGAACCACTCCGATTGGCGCGGCTTTCTCCGTGGACGGAGTGTCGTATTTGATCGACCCAAGTCTTCCTGTGGCCTGCCGGCAGCAAGCATATTATCCAGTTTCCATTTACCAGCGGGTCCGAACGGCACCACGCTGCCTTATCCAGCTCTCGAACGACGGGCTTGACGCAATATCGTGTTCGGCGGATGGACCGCGGGAGGAGTCGTTGCTCGGCAGCGGGTCGGCGAACGTGACGTTCACGGCGATCGCCGAACATGCCGTCGGTGATCGCCACGTTGAGCTGAGAATTTCGCTGGTGACGGTGCTGTTCCCCAACAGCCCTCCGACGGCGACGTGCGCGAGCGCGCCCGGCGATCCGACTGGCGACCGGATTCGTGGATGGAGCTAGTGGTACTTCAATGGCGCGTGCATGGTGGCCACCACAACGACGTTCGTTACCCGCCGGAACCGATTCCCTGCTTGAATTTCCCTTCCCGGGCTGGGTGTTCTATGGGTGGACGATCAACAACACGTTTGTTCCGGGTCCGGTCAATTCCTATACATCTGACCGGTCCGACGACGTTGACGCCGCTGTTCTCGATCGCGAAACGGGTGCATTTCATGACCAATCCGCCGGGGCTCAGCGTACTGGTGGATCGCTCGCCGTCGCAGACGCCGCTGTTGCCATCGGCGAACGGGGCGACGTGTAATCCGAATCCGCAGTATAACCAGATTCCGCCAGTCGCCTCCTCCGGGATTCCCGGCGTTGTGCATCGGCGATTTCGATTTTCTGCCGGGCAGTCGCACAGCATCGGCGCGAACACGCCGCAAACCGATCAAACGGGGAATTACTGGGTATTTGAAGGATTCACCAACGGCATCGGCCAGAACGGAACCTATGTTCCGGATAACGCGACCAACGTCGCGGCCACGGTGACCGCATCGTTCGTGCCCGGCGTGAAGGTGACGCTCGCGACTAGCCAGCCGGGATTGCAGTTGACCGTCGACGGGCGCACCAACTGGCAGGGCTACAACTTCGTCTGGGGGCAGGGCGAAACGCATACCATCAGCGCGCCGGCGACCAGGTGGACGCCAAGGGCCGGACCTGGACCTTCGTGAGCTGGTCCAACGGCGGGCCGGCGACGCAGACGCTGACCATGCCGACCACCACTACGAATCTGGCTCTGATGGCAACGTTCACGCCAGCAGCCGCAGGTTGACGATCAACAGCGTGCCGCAGGGCTTGCAATTCACTGTCGACGGGTCGCCTTGCACGACGCCTTGCATGGTGAGCCGCGCCTCGGGCTACATCGATGCAGGTGGTGGCGCCGTCGGCGTTCCCGCTCGAGCCCGGTTTCGAGGATCAACTTCACGTCCTGGTCCGACGGGTCGACCGCCGGCGACGCGCACGGTCGATGTTCAGTCAGAGCACGCAGGCGTTTTCGGCGAGCTATCAGTCGCAGTGGGCGGTGATCGCTACCGTCAGCCCCGCGGGGTCGGCGACGTTCACCTACAGTCCGCACCTCGCCCGACGGATTTTTCGCGGACCGGGACGCAGGTTACGGTCACGGTGGTTCCCGCCAACGGCTTCAAATTCGTGAAGTGGTCGGGAGATTTCTCGGGGAACTTCACCACGGGATATTTGACGATGAGCGGTCCTCACGCGATTACCGCTTACCAGCAGGCAGTTCCGTTTATCGCGCCGGCCGGCATTGTGAGCGCGGCGGGCGCGACGCCTGATGGAACCATGGCGCCGGGGTCGGTAATTTCGATTTACGGAAACAGTCTCGCGCCGGCGCTGCAAGTGGCCGCGGCGAGTCCTCTGCCGCAGACGCTGGGCAATGTGACGGTGACGATCGGCAATTATCTTCTGCCGTTGCTGTTCGTCTCGCCGGGGCAGATCAACGCGCAGCTTCCGAGCGAGCTGGTCGATGGGAGTTACACGCTGACTGTCTCGCAGACGGGACAACCGGACGTGACCGGCACGCTGACAGTTTCGCGCGATGCTCCGGGAGTGTTCACGCAGGCCAACGCGCAGCAGCTTCCGCTGGTGCTCGCGCTGCATCAGGACGGTACGCTGGTGACGCTTCGACAGCCCGGCGATTCACGGCGAAACGATTTCGCTCTACGGGACGGGTTTCGGTCCTTACGTGACCACGGTGGTCGACGGATTCTTCGTTCCCGCGACGCCCGACGATAGGCCGTGTCCGATTCGGTGATGCTGAACGATCGGGCCGATCGTGAAGGCTCCGGATTTCGCGGGCGCCGCGCCGGGGATGGTCGGCATGACGCTGGTGCAGATGAAAATCACCGACGATATTCCGTCGGGGACCACGGTCAATCTGTTCGGTGATGGTGAATTCGAAGCCCAGCACGATGGTCGTGCTGCCGCTGCAATAGCTGATTTTCGCGGGCCACCGCTGTGACGAGCATGTGCGCCCACGCTGACGTTATGGGGCTTTCCGGTTCTGGCGGAGCCTCGAACGGTCCCCGCGCGGCTTCCGAGCGCGACGCCCAATTCCAGCAGCGCTTCTTCCTCCCATGGACGACCGACGATCTGCACGCCTACCGGCATTCCCTGCTCATCGAGCGTGAATGGGACACGTCAGCGCCGGCAGCCCGAGCAGATTGAACGACGTCACCGGCATCATCGCTTGAAAAATCCGACCGGCTTCGATTCGGTCGCGAATTTTCGTTCGCGATGTGGGAACGCGACGATGCTCGAGACGGGCATCAGCAGGAACGGGACGCTTCTCATCTGCTCGACTAAGGCGCGCCGCATGCGGTCCCGCGCCGCCAGCGATTCGATTACTTGCCAGCCCGGCGCGGGCGGCCTTTCGAGCAGACGGTCCAGATTCTCGGTGTAGGTCCAGTGCGCCTCGGCTTCCCGGCCCGCGATTCGTTCTTTCGACGCGCGGGCGGGAAGTTCGGCGAAAAAGAAGCTCCATAAATTCGGTGCGCGCTCCAGACCCTTCGGGGCGAAACGCGTCGACCGCGAAACCGAGACCGGCCAGCATCGCGGCCGCTTCGCGCACGGCGCGCCGGATCGCCGGCTGCACCGGGATGTCGTAGAAAGTTTCAAATACACCGATCCGCGCGCCCTCGATTTTCGGCGTCCGCAGCTCCACCGGCGCGCTCAGACGGATCGCGATCGTCATATCCGGCGAGCACTTCGAACAGCAGCCGCACGATCGGCGACCGAGCGCGCCAACGGACCCGCGACCGTGATCCCCGCCGCGGCTTCCGAAGGCCGATGGCCGATCAGTGAAATGCGCCCCGGCGTCGGCTTCAGTCCGGCGATCCCGCAGAAATGCGCGGGCACGCGAATGGAGCCTCCGCCGTCGCTGCCCACGCCTCCGGGAGAACAGCCGCTCGCGATCGCCGCCGCTTCCCCGCCCGACGATCCTCCCGGCGTGCGCTCGACATTCCAGGGATTATTCGTGCGGCCGGTAATGAAGTTATCGGTCTCGTAGCTCGCCAAAAATTCCGGCGTGTTGGTCTTGCCGATAATGATCGCGCCCGCGCGGCGCAGCCGCTGGACGACCGCCGAATCCTCGCCCGCCGGAGCTTCGGGCGCGAAAAAGCTGCCGAGCCGCGTCGGCAATCCCGCCACGTCGTAACTGTCTTTCACGGTGACTGGGACGCCGTGCAGAGGCCCCATTTTCAATCCCTGATCCGCCCGCCGGGCCGATGCGCGAGCCTGATCCGCCAGCACCATCGTGAACGCGTTGTAGTGCGGATTCACGTCTTCGATGCGCAGCCAGATGTGCCTCCACCAATTCGAACGATGAAACGGCACCGGACCGTGCGAGCGACGCCATCTCGACTAGCGGCAAACGATGAATCATAAATGGCCAATTTTAGCCCGTCGCGCACCGTTCCCGCTCAAAACTAACTGTAGAGGTCTTTCGCAGGGCATGGCCCCGCTCCACTGGATTGATTTGCTATTGGTGGGGCGGCGCCATGCGCTGCCAAAGAGAGTTCTGAAAGAGCGGTCACGCTCACTTCGCCGGGAAATCCTCCGTCAGTTTGATCCCTGCCAGAAATGCAGGCTCCGTCTTGACGCAATACCTTACTTCTCCCAGCACCGCTTGGCCATTGAATCGAATCTGCACCAGCGTCTTCGGGATCAGATGACCGGGGCGTGCGGATTTTCAGGCCGCTGGTGGAAATATCGATGACCTCGAACGTCATGCGGAGGACCGCCGGAGGTTACCGGATCCAACTGCTTCAGCCGGCCCGGAAAGTTAACGGGAACACGCGTTTCCACCCGCCGTTCCGGTCCATTCCATTGGACCTTGAGAGCGAGATCCGCCAAGCGGAGCTGGCACTCTTCGCATGCCTCGAGATGCGTCCGCACTTGAGAGGAGTCCTCTTCCGACAGATGCCCGTCCACGTACTGCTCTAATGCGCGAGCATCTGGAATGCGGGTCCATTTGTGGAAGCTAAAATGCTAAGTTTACTCCATGACGGCGTTGCTATTTTTGTCCATTCTTTTGCAGACGCCCAACGCTGGTCAGGAGTGCTCGATCTCCGGCCGCGTTTCTAGTTTATCCACTGGCGCTCCGCTCAAAAAGGCTCAGTTGCATCTGGCCGGCCAAGGTGTGAATTCCCGGCTCACTGAGACTGCAACCACTACAGATGCCGAGGGCAACTTCCGTTTCGACCATCTTGCATCGGGCAAATATTCGGTGAGGGCGGAGCGGAGCGGATACCTCATGTCGTCCGCGCCATCGTTGCCTTGTCCATCGAGTGACGTGACCATCAGGATGCCGGTGCAAGGCCTGATTTACGGCAAGGTGCTCGACGACGAAGACGAACCGATCGGGCGCATCGCCCTCGTCTCGGTCTACCGGCGAACCTGGATTCACGGTCAGCGTCGGCTGCAAAAGGCCCAGGGCACTCTCGCTCAGGCCGACGGTTCGTTCGTCATAGGAAACCTCGCATCAGGCACCTACTATCTGAGCGCAAAGACGGCAATGCGCACTCTCAAGGGCGAGGCGCCGGTCGAGAATTTCTATCCCGACACACCCGATGCGCAGGCGGCCACGCCGGTCAGCGTCCTCGCCGGCGCCGAAGTGCGCGGCCTCAATCTTCGCGTCCGCACTGCGCGTGTATACAGCATTCGCGGCAAAGCGTTCATTGCCGGCGGCGAGCCCCTCGCGGGAATCCCTCTCATGCTGATCAGCGCGGATGGGTCCATGTCGAATACTGGAACCACGGCCGGCCTGTTCGAATTTCAGAATGTCGTTCCCGGCAGTTACGTGATTCAAGCCGTGCCTGATGGGGAGCGAAATAGCGTGAACAGGCCGACCGCGCATGTTCCGGTGACGGTCGGAGGAGAAGATGTAACGGACGTCCAAATCGCGCTAAGTCCCGGCGCTGAGATTCCAGGCGTCGTGAAGCTGGACGACGCGCCGGCGACGCAGACCTTTCAGGTCACACTCGAACCGCTCAACGGTGGAGGCCTGGAAGACGTAGCGAACGTCAAGGACGGCGCTTTCGAACTGCGCAGTGTCGCCCCAACCACTTATTACATCGCGATTACTAATCTGCCCGATGGCTACTGCGTCAAATCGATGCGCTTCGCCGGGCGCGACGTCGTTCACAGGGAGCTCGATCTGAGTTCCGGTGCAGGAGGCACGCTCGAAATTCAGCTCTCCGCCAAACCCGCCGCGATAACCGGGACGGTGCGCAATTCCAACGGTGACCCTGTTTCTTCAGCGATCGTCCAGGTGTGGAGTAAGGACGATCCTGAGGTTCGCCCCGCGCTCACCGACGATGCGGGCCACTTCACGCTCCGCAATTTCGCGCCCGGCGAATATCGAGTCATCGCGTTTGAGTCGATCGAGCGAGGAGTAATAGAAAACCCAACATTTCGCGCGAGCTTCGAAGGTCAGGCGGCAGCGGTGACGTTGCAGGAAGGCTCGCAGGAGAATGCCGACTTAAAGCTGATCCCCAAAGCGGCGGTCGATGCAGAGGTCGCGAGATTGCCATGAACGCGCTCATTTTCGCGCTGCTGCTGGGGCAGGAAAAAGCGATTGTCGAAGGCACGGTCGTGAACGCCATGACGAACGAGCCTTTGCGGAAAGCTCATGTCCTTCTCGAGGGCGAAAAAACAAGATACGCGGTCGTCTCCGGTAACGAAGGGAAGTTTCGCTTCGAAGGGCTTGAACCCGGCGACTATACTCCAGAAGCCCAGCGTACGGGTTTTCTCGATTCCAACGACGAGTCAGAAATCGGCCTTGCGGCTGGCGAGCACGTCAAAGACGTAGTCATCAAAATGACGCCGCAGGGCTTGATCGCCGGCCATGTGATCGATGAGGATGGCGACCCGGTGCCGGGCCTGATCGTCAAAGCCACGCGAACGATTCACGTGAACGGCCAGCCAGTCGTGCTGGGTATCGAACAGGGATATACGGATAAAGAGGGCTACTTTCTGGTCGCCGAACTCCAAGCCGGCCGCTATTATCTTTCCGTGGAACCCGACCGGCACGAACGTGAGGTGTTGCAACCCGGCCATCCTGGCACGGAAGAACAGTTTGTTCCCACCGACGACCTGGTCCCTCGCGACATCCCTTCCGGAGCAGCCCTGAGGAACATTGAAATCCACATCAGAAAGGCCGCTGTGTTTCGCATCCGCGGCCGTGTCTCGAATCCGCCGAAGGACCCCGTGGGCATCCGTCTGGTACATCCCGACGGCGACCTCAGGCCTAACGATCCGCAAGCGAATCTTCAGGACGGCGCATTCGAGTTCGCCGGTATTCCACCCGGGAATTTCGTGCTGAATTTTGAGCACGGAAATTCGTTCTGCCACATACCCGTGACGATCGCTGATCGCGACATCGATGGCATAGTGGCGGAACTCGCGCCTGCCTCTGCGCGCATCGAGGGAACCATCAAGATCGATGGCGGCGGACACCTTACGAAGCCTCCGACGCTTCTGCTCGCCGGGAATATGGGAGTGACTCCCGGCGTCATAAAAGAAGATGGAACCTTCGAATGGACTAACCTTGCTCCCAGAAGATATACGCTCATCTGGGCCCCACCTAACGATTTTTACAGAAAGTCGATCCAGTTCAAGCATCAACCCCTGACCGATGGCATAATCGATCTCAGATCGGGAGCCAGCACGACGCTCGATATAGTCGTTGCGCCCAACGCAGCCACCATCAACGCCACCGTGCCCGAGGGCAAGAACATCCGGGTGACTCTTTGGAGCGACGTCACACTGAACAACAGTACAACTGACGACAATGGCGCCGTTTCATTCACGAATCTCGCGCCCGGCGAATATCGAATCCTGGCCTGGCAGAAAATCGACCGTGAGTACACCCAAATCCGCGAATTTCTCACCCGCTTCGAAGCTCAAAAAATCACGCTGACCGAAGGCTCGCATGAGAACGTCCAAGTAAAATTGATCCCCAAATCCACGAGCGACGCCGAGATCGCGAAGCTTCAGTAAACGGATCTTACTCTTCCACAGTCATCGTCAACCCATCCTCCGCCCCCTCAACGCACACCACATCCCCCGGCAGAATCTCCCCCGTCGCGACCATCGCCGCCAGCGGCTGCGTCAGATGCCGCAGAATGACCCGCTTCAATTCCCGCGCCCCATACTCATCGCTGGTCCCTTTGCGAAGCAGAAACTCCCGCGCGCTATCGCTTACATCGAGCTCGAACGCCCTCTCCATCAGGCGATGCGCGATGTGCTGCTCCAGCGCCGCAATCTGCTGATCGACAATCGTCGCCAGCGCCTTCGCGCCCAGCGGCTGATACGTGATCACCGCATCGATCCGATTCACGAACTCCGGAGAAAATTTGCGCCGCACCGCGCTCATGCCGATGCCTTCCAGCTTCTTCGCCGAATCCCTTCGCCCGCCCGCCATCGTCTCGAATCCGAAATCCGGCCGAAGCTGCTTTGCGCATCGCCTCCGCGCCCAGATTGCTGGTCAGAAAAATGATCGTCCGCTCGAAATTGACCGTGCGTGTTATCGCCCAGCCGCAGCACCGCCTTATCCAGCACGCCCAGCAGCAGCCGCGTCATGCTGGGCGCGGCTTTTTCGATTTCGTCGAACAGCACCAGCGACAAGCTGCATCGATCGCTGGTCACCCCGTTCAGCTTCTGCTGCGACAGCATCGGCTGCGTTTCGCGATGCCCCAGATATCCCGGAGGCGCGCCGATCAGCTTCGCGACCTCATGCTCCATCTGGAATTCGCCGCAGTCCACTCTTAACAGGCTTTTCTCGGAGCCATGCAAAGCCTCGCCAGCACCTCCACCGTTCGCGTCTTGCCCGTTCCCGTGGGCCCCAGCAGCAGGAAAACGCCCACCGGCCGCCCTTCCGGCGCCAATCCCGCCTGATGCATTTGCACGTACGGCACGATCTGCGTGAGGGCCTGCGGCTGGCCGACCACTCGATCCGATAGCTGCCGCAGCAGATCATTGATCTTCGGCGTTCCGCGCGCCGAAGGTTCGTTGAGACTGGCGTTGTCCGCATTCGACCCGAGTGTATAAGAGCCGGACCAGGACGTCGCCGCACGTTCGAATACGCTAACGGCGGTGAAAACCGAGCCGCTAAGACGTCGCGAATCCGAGCGCTTGCCTGCCCGTCGCCATAAGGATTGTGGATTCGCGCCCGCCGCGCGTACTCGTCCGGATCGTCGAGCAGCCGCGCCGCTTCCGCCACAATCGTATCTTCGTCGGTGCCGACCAGCCGCGCCGTTCCCGCCTCCACCGCCTCCGGCCGCTCGGTCTTTTCGCGCATCACCAGCACCGGCTTCCCCAGCGACGGCCCTTCTTCCTGAATGCCCCCCGAATCGGTCAGCAGGACGTGCGCACGCCGCATCAGATCGACAAACGCCACATAATCCACCGGCTCGATCAACCGGATATTCGGAACGTCGCGCAGATGCTTCCTCGACCACCGCCCGCACGTTCGGATTCGGATGCACCGGATAAACAATCTCCACATCGTCCGCGCTCGGCGAGCCTCCGCAAAGCCCGGCAGATGCGAACAAAGCCATCGCCGAAACTTTCCCGCCGATGCGCCGTGACCAGAATCATTTTCTTCGCCGGACTCCGCGTCAAGCGCCGGCAGCGCATCGCGGACCGACAACACCGCGTCGATTCCCGTATTGCCCGTGACGAAAATGTCCTCGCGTGACGACGCCTTCCCGCCGCAAATTCTCCGCCGCCCATTCCGTCGCCGCGAAATGCAGCGCCGCCAGTCGCGAAGTCAGCACGCGATTCATCTCTTCCGGAAAAGGCTGCCGCAAATCGCCCGTGCGCAGCCCCGCCTCGACGTGCGCCACCGGAATCCCTTTATAAAATGCCGCCAGCGCGCCGCAGAACGTGGTGGTCGTGTCGCCCTGCACGACCACGCAATCCGGCCGTTCGCGATCCAGCACCGGCTCGAGCGCGCGCCAAGATTCTGCGACGCCGATTCGGCCAGCGTCTGCCCCGGCCGCATCACATCCAGATCGTGATCCGGCTCGATCGCAAACGCCCGCAGTACCTGGTCGAGCAGCGCGCGATGCTGCGCCGTCACCACGACGCGCGTTTCAAAACGCGGATCTTCCCGCAGGCATCGAACCACCGGCGCCAGCTTGATCGCCTCAGGCCGCGTGCCGAAGACGAAAAGGATTTTCAATGGTTATTTGTGACGATAGGTGATGCGGCCCTTGGTCAGATCGTAAGGCGAAAGCTCCAGAGTGACGCGATCGCCCGCCAGGACGCGGATACGATTGCGGCGGAGTTTGCCCGCCAAGTGCGCAAGCACGGTGCGTTCCTGGTCCAGTTGTACGCTGAACAGGCCGCTCGGAAATTTCTCAACAACAGTTCCGGTTACTTCAATGCTATCTTCTTTGCTCATTATCCTCCAGATGTGATTATAACGTGATAAGCTCAGGCGATTATGAGGAAATTCACGCTTTACATTGCCTTTCTCGGAGCCGTCTCCGCCCAATCGCCCTCCAAATCCCCCGCCGAATCGCTGAAGCGGAATTTCGATTACATCAATAACAAGGTGCTCGAAATGGCGCAGGATTTTCCAGCCGACAAATATAACTACAAACTTAAGCCTGAGATGCGCAGCTTTGGAGCGGTGATCGTCCACATCGCGTCCGGCGATATTTTCGCGGGCAAAGCCGGCATGGGCGAAAAAGTAAAGTGGGACGAAGAGGATGCCTCCAAATATCCAACCAAAGCCGCCTGTGTCGACCTGTTAAAAAAATCCATCGCCTCCGCCAACGCGGCGATCCAGGCAAACCCCGAAGGTCCCGATAAAAACCTCCAGCCTTTCTTATCGGTGCTTCAACACTCCTCCGAACACTACGGCCTGCTAGTCGCGTACTATCGCGCCAACGGCCTGGTCCCCCCAGAATCGCGTCCAAAAAAGTAGACCGAGCCGTGACCGCAGGCAGCGGTACGCAGAAGCCCTAGGGCGCACGAATCGCCCCGCGCAAACGCTCAATCGCCTTGGCGCGCCCAGGCGCAGCATCGCCGCTATCGAATCCGATGCCGCTCCACCACTCCATCCATCGCTCCATGGCGCCAGCCGGCCACGCGATCCCATCGAAGCCAAACCGCCGCCGCGTAATCCCCTGCACCGCCCGCTCGGCGTGCAAGCGCGTCGCCCGATCCTCCGATGCCAGCCGATCGAGCAGAGGGCCCAGCGCCGCTTGCCCGATCTCGATCAGACACGCGACCGATGGCGTGCGATCCGCATGCAGCGTATCGGGAGCATCGTTCAAGGTGCGCAGACAAGCCTCCAGCGCCATCGCGTGACCTTGCTTATGAAGTTCCACCGCCGCTCTGGCGCGCACATTTTCGTCAGTGCTATCGAGCGCCGCCAGCAGCTTGTCCGTCATCTCTACGGTCCGATAATCGGGATATTGAGCTTTAACCCGGCCAGATTTTATTCGGATCTTTTATCTTGTCCTTATTCGCTTTATAAATTTCTCCCCACTTTTCGGGATCGCCGTAATAATGTTGCGCGATACTGTGAAGATTCTCACCCTTCATCACCGTGTGCGGGATTCTTATAGAACTTCGTGAACTCATCGAGCGCGGCACGATAAGTATCGGAGACCCCCGGGGCCACACGGTGCGTCTCCTTGCTGGCCACCCCTTTAACGCCATCGGCTTTAAAACTCCAATGAACCGTCCCATAATGGATGCCGGCGTCTTCAGATCGCGCGATAGTTTCAAAAGTGTACTGGCGTTGCGCAGGGGTCTGCGGAGTGTCGTAGAGACTGGCCGCAACAATCTTCTTGCCCGCCTTCGATCCGTGCTGATTCTTCCCCGGAATCTCCTCGCCGGGCCACACATAATCCTTCGGCACCTCCGGATCAGTTCTTGGTCGCTCGGACCTTCGCTTTAGGATCGGCGGACAGGTGGTCGATGAAATAGCCACCACCCACAGCCTTCGGAATTGTAAGCGAGAGCTTTCCGGGAAGGCTCTTTTCCGCCGTCGGCCGTCTTCATGGTGGGGTCCAGCACCGCCTTGTTGGTGTCGAAAATTTCGGTAAAGCGCGACGGCTCACCGTAGTATTTCCGAGCGATGGTTTTGAGAGTTTCGCCCTTGACCGTGACGTGAATCTTGTCGGCTGCAGTAGTCTGCATCTTGTTGCGATTGGCTTCGGCGCCGGTACCTGATTTCGACCAGTCGACGTCTTTGCCGGAGGCGAAGCGAGAGTCTTCACAGCCTGCGAGAGACGGATAGATTTCGAATCTGGCGCTTTCGCATTTGGTTTAAAGCTCAGCGTGCCGTCCTCGCCGGTCAGTCCCCCCACCGCCTGGACGGCGGTCATATCGATCGCGAAATTCCCGAGCGGCACCGCCATGCTGGCGTCCTTTATATCGCGGTGGATCGCCGCGCTCGGAGCCTGAGAGACGGTAACGCGTTCGCCGGCGGCGGCGCGGCCAGCTATACTGCTGCGCCTCGCGCTCCGCGGGATCGCCAACGTCGCTGATTTGCGATTTTCTCAGCCCGTTCCCGCCCTTCTCCTGCTGAGCCACGTGAGTCAATTCATGCGCCAGAAGACGGCGTCCCATATCGCTTGCCGGTGCAAACTCGCCCGCGCCAAAGACGATGTCGCGTCCCACGGTGTAAGCCGACGCATTCAAAGCCCGCGCCGATTCCGCCGCCCGCCCGTCGTTGTGGATGCGAACCCGGCCGAAGTCATGACCGAAACGCGCCTCCATGAACCCGCGAGTCTGTGGGTCAAGCGTCCGTCCGGGCGTAAGGGGCTTGGACGGTTTGGCCGGAACGGTCTGCTTCAGCTTAGGTACAAAATCCCGCATCGGTTTACCGGACTACATCACGTCCCCGAGCCGCTGTCAAGGCCCACCAGGCACTCAACCCGGTTTGCTTCACAGTGGGGCGGACCCCAGGTCCGCGCGCGATCCCCCGATCGCGCTCTGGACCAATAAATCAGCTCTGCAACACGTGTACAGGCCGATCCGGGGATCGGCCGCGGACCGGGGGTCCGCCCCACTTCCCAAATCGAGGTCGATTTTTTTAGCAACCTCTCTCGGCCTGCCCTCCGACCGACTCCCGACAATTCTGCGCTATTCTGACACCTGACCCGCATGGAACTTGTCACAGGCCACATCGGTTGGATCGAGATCGTCTGCGGCCCTATGTTTTCGGGCAAGAGCGAAGAATTGATCCGCCGCCTCCGCCGCGCCCGCATCGCCCGCAAGCGCGTGCAAGTCTTCAAACCGGCCATCGACATCCGCTACTCGCCCGACGAAATCGTCTCTCATGGCGATCAGCGCATGAAATCCGAACCGGTTAACGGAGCCCAGGAAATTCTCCAAAAACTAGACTGGCGCACTCAGGTAGTCGGCGTCGACGAAGCCAATTTCTTCGGCCCCGATCTAGTCGAAATCGCCGGCCAGCTAGCCGATAGCGGCAAGCAGGTGATCATCGCCGGACTCGATACCGATTACCTCGGCCGCCCCTTCCCCCCATGCCGGACCTGCTCTGCCTGGCCGAATCGATCACCAAAACCCTGGCCATCTGCATCCGCTGCGGCAATCCCGCGAAACACACCCAGCGCCTGGTCGAGTCGGACGACCTGATCGTCGTGGGTGCCACTGGAATGTACGAGGCCCGCTGCCGCCGCTGCTTCGAACCCGGCGTGCCTAAGCAGGAAGTAATGGAGTTCGCCAAACCGGCCAGAACTTCCATGTAACTCAAAGAAGGATATTGTACGTCCAAGCTGTTGAGCTACAATAAACTGGGGTAGATCCATGCAATCACTCTTGCCAAAAGACGACGAACCGATTAGACCGATCCAGCCGCCGCAGCCGCAACCACAGGCGCAGCCGCAATATCCGCCGCCTCAGGGCTATAACTATCCGCCGCCCAACTACCCTCCACCGAATTATCCCCCGCCGAATTATCCGCCTCAGGGCTACGCCCCGCAACCGCAGCCGCAGCAACCCGCTCCGGTGAATTACGCACCTGCCCCGGCCGGCTCGAACCTCAAAACGTCGATCCTGATGGGAGCCGTGCTCGCGCTGGTCGCCGCATGCGGATACCTGTTTTATCAGTTAAGCGAAGTGAAAGGCCAGATCGCCGAGACCAAGGAAGCTCTACTGGCCGAAATCGAAAAGATCCACGAGACTTCATCGGTAACGGTTCAGACCAGCAAGCGCAATATTGAGGCGATGGAGAAGGCGCTCGCCCAATCTCGCGCCCAGGCGGCTGCTCTGAGCGGCCAGGCAAAGATCGACGCCAATAAGCATGCCGACGAAATCGAGGTGAAGCTCTCGAAAGCGCAAGCCGAACAAGGCCAGAGAATCGGCGCGCTGGGAGCCGATGTTTCGCAGGTCAAAGACGTAGCCGCGGCCACCTCGACCAAGGTCGGCGAAGTGACCAACGAAGTCGGCACGCTTAAAACCGACACTGCAACCAACAAGTCCGCAATCGAAAAAACCATCGCCGATCTGAAGAGCGCCCGCGGCGACTTGGGCGTACAAAGCGGCTTGATCGCCACCAACGGCAAAGAGCTGCTGGCACTGAAGCAATTGGGCGAGCGCAATTACATCGAATTCAAGCTCGCCAAGGTGAAAGAAGAATGTTCCGCAAAAAGTAGGCGACATTCAACTGGTCCTCGAAAGCACCGAGCCAAAGAAGAACACATTTTCACTGGTCATCATTGCCGACGACAAGAAGGTCGACAAAAAGAATCGCACCAGTCAACGAGCCGATTCAATTCCTTCTATCGAAATCCGTCCTGCCCTACGAGCTGGTAGTAAACGACGTGAAAAAGGATTTGGTAGTCGGCTATCTGTCAGTGCCCAAGGTCCAACAAACCCGCGGCAGCAGCAGCAACTAGAAATAGTTCACGTAAAGGCGCAGTGTCTTCTTTGCGAGCTTAGCGCCTTTGCGTGAAATCGTCTTTCCGTTCTGCCTCCAACAACGCCAGCGCCGCAAATCCCGTCGCCGCGTCCTGCATAAACTTGACCATCATAGAATCCGCCGGATATTCCTTGTTCATCGACGAAGAAGCCCAATATCCATGTTCCGAATTCTGATGTGATTTAAGCCAATTTAAGGCTTCCAACATGCCCTTATGCGGACCGATTATGGTCAATTAAGAGTACGTAAGCAGCGAAACCGGTGGCATAACGCGTCGCTTCCCGACGACCTCGAAGGCCCTGTTCCAAGGTCCCAAAGACTCGACCGACCACCCTCCATCGGGCTAGCTGCTTTTTCCAGACTTCATCGATCAGAGCTTGCTGGTCCGCGAGAGCCTCGGGCATCGCCCACAGCAGCATCAGCCGATTATGCAGCGGCTGCGCTCCCTGCTCGCGCTTCAAATAATCAACAAGCATCGCAATTTGTTCACGATGGCGCGCGCGATGCTCTTCCGAGGCATTCTTAACCGCCAGCGCGGCCAGAGCAGCTCCATAGAAATTAGATTGCGGCGTCTCCCACGGATCGAGGTCGAGATGGAACCAGTCCCAGGCACCTTTCTCTTTCCCTTCTTTGATTTGCAGAGACCACATCCGTTCGAGCGCCGGTTCTTCGCCGAGCAGCAGCGCCGCATGAATCGCCTCCACACCAAGCGATTGCCCGTGCAGAGGCTCTTTCGCAAACGCCGCTCGGGAAAACATCGTGCAAAGGGATTCTGGCCCGCAGCGCGTCCTTGAGACCCGTCTCATAGCTGGTCGGCTGCTTCTCGCCAAGTTCGCGCCGAAGTGCCGGGCGGGCTATCAGATACGTGACATTGGTGTGGCAGGAAACACAAGGGCCACCGGGAGTTTGCGCGGTCTTCCAAGCGAACCATTCCTTTTCGCGTCCATCGAGATAATCCGCGGCGAGCCGGGGGTTCCAATCCGCACAAAGGCTAAGAAAGAGCAGAGCGTTGATCATCAACTGCAATTGTCCGATGCACTTCGCGGAACCGTCGAGCAGATTCGGACGGAGAAACACCCAGCACGCGGCGCAGGTGAAAAGCGAGATGGCTTTGATGAGAAAAACCGGTTTCCGCAGCGATGCGGCTGATGGGCAACTTCCCTTCGCTCAGTAGCACTTGCGCGCGATCGACGCGGCGTTGAATCACGTATTGATGCACCGGCAATCCGACCGCTTCACGGAAGGTCGTTTTTATATGCGAGACACTGACGCCGGCCACCGCGGCAAGTTCTTTGAGAGAAAGGTCTTGGGACAAATTGTCTTCAACGTAAGCGATGACCTGTTTGAGCTGCGCACCAAGTCCGCCCTTGCACGGTTCGAGTGCGGAGGCGGAGGAATGGCGGGTTCTCAAATGTTCCGCTACCGCACAATCGAGGCTGTCTAAGTAAAGGCGACCGTTAGGGAAACCAGCATCCAACTCCGTCTTCATCATGCGGCCGAGATTTTCCAACTGCCGGTCGCGGATCTGGAAGCGATTCATGATTTCGACGCCGGGCTGATTTTCGACATCGAGAAGAATGACGCGATCCGTTTCCTTCATCTCCCAACGGCTGGGAATTCCGGCCGGAACGATATCGATATCTCCATGAACGCCAAGCCCGCTATGGCTCCAAGGCCCGCGCCGGCAATGAATATAAACGGAAGGTCCGAAGTGAATCACCACGACAGGATGATCGCGCGCAGGGACTTCGACGACACCCGGCGGGTCGGTACGAAATCTAACGCGAGCATTCATAATCGCGATTATCTCATGAGTTTCAGCGAACCTGTCGATGGGATTCCAAATGAACCTCGAGTCCTGGAATGCGTTTCGAGATACTCTTCCGAAGGGCCAGTTTTATGCGTCGAAACAAGACTTGAAGCGCTTCGCCGAATTCGTTGAACAGGAGGAGCGAATACCGCTGCTATTGCACGCGTACGATCGCTATCGCGTGGAAACCGATTCACGTGAAATTTCCTGTTTTAGCATCCTGATCAGCACGATTCTAGCTAGCGGGATCAAGCCCGATCAGACGGAGGCGGCGGAAATTCTGCGGAGGTCCTTTCACCGGTGTGGGCATGGCTCCGATGTGGAGCCGCCGGTTACTTTGGCAGAGAAGGCGTTCCAGGATTTGCCGTATTCGAAGGACCTTTTCGATTCCGTCCTGGCTTACCGGGAGACCCTTCGCGCCAGTAGAGGCAGCGTTGCGCAAAACGTGAAACGAAAACTCAGTTGGATACTTTGGCACGATGCACGGCGCGTCGAGAAGAAGTGCCATACGCGGCGAATTCAGCAGGCAATTCATACCATGGACGAGCAGAGCGCGTTCGATTGGCAGTGGCTGCTCCGCAATACGTCGGCGGGGCTTCAGTCGATGCCGGGGAAGGCTTGGATTAAGGAAGGCAAGAAGCGGCTCGCGAAAATCGGCACGGAAACGTTTCTATCGAGGCTGGACGAATGGTTCAAGTTTCCGGAGGGTGAGGTGGACTTGAGCGCTGCGGGAAGCGCGATGCTTCGGCTGTTGGTTTGGTATGGCGTACTGGCCGATGCAGAAGGAAGTTTGCCGGTGCTCGTACGGTTGGCGCATGTGTCGTGGAGCAAGGGTGCGCCGGAAGGTAAAGTCATGGGCGCTCTTGCGTGGGTGCTTCGCACTAATGGAGAGTTGAGGTTTGAAGCGGCAGCGCAGACGATATGCAAAAGGTGGGCTGGCGAGAGCGCGGAGGTAAAGCGATTGGAGGATCTCTATTTTCCCGACTTATCTCAGATTCGAAAGGACGCTGAGCAGGCCGCGCAGGAGAAGAAAATGCTGGAACTCCAAGCGCAAATGGAAGAGCGGCAGCGCTTGGTTCGGGAAAAGTATCCTCATGTTTTTGGGCCGGAGGGTACGGTCGCGCGTTTACGGGCTGCCAGGGAGCTTGTTGAGAAGTTCGGAGTAGCTCGTTAGCTGGTCCCGAGCATTTCGGTGGCTTCGGGCGCCACACGTCCGGGCTGCCCGGATGGACCGATTAAACAATCGGTCCGCAGGTTGCCAGAGGTTGCTGAAAAACTCTTAGGAGGCTCATGACAGCGCGATTTTGGGGTATACAAAACCATCGACGAGCGTCTGCCGATCGCGCACAACGCGTCCCTGCGCGTTTGCTTTTTCGCGCGCGACGTGGGTTTCGAGTTTTTCAGCAATCTCTGCCAACCTGCCTCACTTGTGATGGCCAGCGACTACCAGTATTCGCGTTGCGCTGATAGAGCTAACTGGTGAAGACCAGGAAGCCGGTTTCTACTCCGCTTGCTTGGATGCGGTTCCACATTACCCGCGCTCTTCCAGTAGCTTCTATGTGCGCGAACTCTACTACTTGGCCGGAATGCAGCGAGGCGCAGTCGTGCGCCATGCGGAAGCCGCTCACGCTTACGTCCATTAACTTGCCGTCGATCTCAAGCGGCGTGGGATCGGTGAACGTGACGCGCACGTGGCCGCTGGCCGCACGCCGCGCTTCGCGACGTTTTTCTTCCAGTGTCACAGGCGAGCCTCGGTCAGCCCGGAGTCGTATACCTTGAGCTTGCGGCTCAGGGTTCTGCGAGAAATGCCGAGCTTGGCAGCCGCTTTCTGCTGATGACCGTTGGTGGAGTGCAGGGCATCGAAAATCATCTTGCGTTCCATGCCTTCTATGCTGGTGGCGGATGGCGTCATCGCTGCCAGCTCAGCATCCGAGCCTTGATAAAAAGGAAGTTCGTCGGCGCCGATCTCGTCGTCGAGCGAAAGGACGGCCGCGCGCATCACTACGTTACGCAACTCGCGAATATTTCCGGGCCACGAATAGCGCACCAGAACGTTCATCGCGGCGGGTGAGAATCGCAACGCCGGATTGTGCTGCGCCAGGAAATGCGAGGCCAAGGGAGCGATGTCCTCGGTTCGTTTGCGGAGAGGAGGCACGCGCAGGGTGATCTGGGTCAGGCGATGATAGAGATCCGAACGAAAACGTCCTTCCGCCACCGCGGTTTCAAGCTCCTGATTCGTCGCCGCCACGATCCGGACATCCACAGTGACTTTCCTGACGCCGCCCAGGCGATAGTAGGGAACGTTATCGAGCACGCGGAGCAGCTTTACCTGCATCTTCATATCGAGCTCGGCAATTTCGTCGAGGAAGATGGTTCCCTGATGCGCCAGCTCGAACAATCCCTGCTTGTTGGAATCGGCGCCGCTGAACGCTCCGCGATCGTAGCCGAATAACTCACTTTCGATCAGATGTTCCGGGAGCGCGCCGCAATTCAGATCGACCCAGGGCTTTTGGGACCGGGCGGAATAATGATGAATGGCGCGGGCCAGCAACTCTTTGCCGGAACCGCTTTCCCCCAGAATCAAAACGCTGGCGTTGGAGCGGGCTACTCTTTCCGCCATCAACATTAGCTGACGCATGGTCTCGCTGGCGATCACAGCTTTCATTCCTAAGAACACGTGCGTGCAATCAGATGTCATGTTCAGTTCGACCAAGTTCTATTTCGCCAGCAATTCGAGCAATTGCACCCTCAGCCGAATACCCTAGGAGCCCTAAGAAAACTCCCCCGGCCGATGAGACAGTTTGTCGCAATACTATCTGGCCCGAAGTGCCATATTGTCCCCCGTGCCCGCATAGGCCACTCTAACTCTCTGATAAACATGACATATATTCGCGCCTATTCCTGGCAGGCGACGTGCTAAGTATCAGTGTTATCACATGAGTTCGCTTACACTTGTCGTGCCTGCGGGAACGGCCCATCCGGCGCCCCAGCCGATATTCAAGCCCCTCGCGGCGAAAGCACGGTTGCTGGTGCTCATCACCGGAATTCTGGGAGCGTTCGTGGTGGTCAGCTCGCTTACCAATTGGGAATCGGCGGACCTGCTGAAGTACACAGGCTTCCTGCTGATGGCGGTTTTTTCCTCGCGCATGCGCATCAGCGTGCCGGGAATGCCGGGGACGCTGAGTCTGAATTTCGTTTTCGTACTGTTCGGGCTGGTGGACTTGTCGGCGAGCGAGACCATCGTGCTGGGCGCGGTGGTGACGCTGGTGCAGTGCTTGTGGAACACGGATCGGCGCGCGCGACCTGCGCAGGTGGTTTTCAATACGGCGGCCATGGCTGTGGCGATTGCGATTACCGAGCAGGTGTATCACTCGCCGTGGCTCTCCGCTCCGAATGTGGACTCCGGCCGTCCGTCTGGCGGTGTCGACATGCGCTTTATTCTTCCTGAATACGCTGCCGGTGGCACTGGTGATCTCCCTGGCGGAGGATAGAAAATTCGGTGCGGTATGGCAGGAATGCTACTTCTGGGCGCTACCTTATTACCTGGGCGGCGCGGCGGTGGCGGAGCGCTGAGCTTATGCCAACAAGTACATCGGATATCCCACGGTGCTGTTGACGGGACCCGCGCTCTATCTGATCTATCGCTCCTACCGCTTTATCTGCAACGCCTGGAAGTGGAGAAAAAGCACGTACAAGAAGTCTCCTCGCTGCATCTGCGCACGATTGAAGCGCTGGCGCTGGCGATCGAGGCGAAGGATCACACCACGCACGGCCATCTGCAGACGGGTGCAGGTTTATGCCATCGAAATGGCGAAGGATCTGGGCCTGAACGAGGAAGAATGCAACGCCCTGCAGAGCCGCGTCCCTGCTGCATGACATCGGCAAGCTCGCCGTACCGGAGCACATCATCTCCAAGCCGGGCAGGCTGACGCCGGAAGAGTTCGAGAAGATGAAAATTCATCCGGTAGTGGGCGCGGAAATTCTGGAGCGCGTGAAATTCCCCTACCCGGTGGTGCCGATCGTGCGGGCGCATCATGAGAAATGGGACGGCAGCGGCTATCCTTACGGGCTTTCGGGCGAGAGCATTCCGATCGGCGCGCGCATTCTATCGGTGGTGGATTGCCTGGATGCGCTGGCCACCGATCGTCAATACCGCCGGGCGCTGCCGCTGGACGAGGCGATGAAGGTGGTGATCGCGGAATCCGGCAAGGCATTCGATCCAAAGGTGGTCGAGGTGCTGGTAGGCCCGCTACGTGGAGACTGGAACAGCTGGCGCAAGCCAAGGAACGCGGCAAGGGCAAGCTATCGGTGGACGTGAAAATCGTGAACGGCGAATCGCCGGCGGCGGGCTTCGAAGCATCCGCCGCGCAGTACCAGCGGAGCGGCGAACAAAAGAGGGAGCGGTCGACTTCCTGACTTCGATCGCGGCGGCCAGGCAGGAGGTGCAGGCGTTGTTCGAAATTTCGCAGGATCTGGGCAATTCGCTAAGTCTGGATGAGACGCTGAGCGTGCTGGCGGTCCGGCTGCGCCGCATCATTCCCTTCTCTGCGCTGGCGATCTGGATCCGGCGCGAAAAGGTGCTGGTGCCGGAGTATGTTACGGGCGACGACTTCCGGCTGTTCTCATCGCTGGAGATTCCGGTGGGACAAGGATTATCGGGCTGGGTCGCGGAAAATCGCAAGCCGATTCTGAACGGCAATCCTTCGGTGGAGCCGGGGTATCTGAACGATCCGGCGAAGTTTTCGACGCTGCGGTCGGCCGTAGCGGTGCCTCTTGAAGGCGTGAACGGCGTGCTGGGAGTGCTGACGCTCTATCATGCGGAGAGTCGACGCGTTCACGAAGGATCATCTGCGGATTCTGCTGGCCATCAGCTCGAAGATTGCAGTGGCGATTGAGAACGCTCTGCGTTTCCAGAGGGCGGAATCGTCGGCGACGACGGACTATCTGACCGATTTGCCGAACGCGCGTTCCTTGTTCCTGCAACTGGATTCGGAGCTATCGAGAGGGCGGCGCACGAACGCTCCGCTAGCGGTGTGCGTTCTGGATCTGGACGGGTTCAAGATGGTGAACGACCGGTTCGGGCACCTGGAAGGCAACCGCGTGCTGCACGAAGTGGCGGCAGGGCTGCGGGATTGCTGCCGCGAATACGATTATGTGGCGCGGATGGGCGGCGACGAATTCGTGGTGCTGCTGCCGGGCGTTCGTCCGACCGACGTAGAGGCAAAGATTGCGACAGTTCCGCGAAGTGGTGGAGCAGGTATGCCGAACCTGTTCCATGAGAGCCTGCTGTCGATCAGCATCGGCGTGGCGCATTTCATGATCGACGGCAACGACGCGGAGCAGCTTCTGGCCGAGGCGGACCGGCGGATGTACAAAGAGAAGCAGACGCATCACCCGGCGCGGATCGGCCGCGGCGATCGGTGCGGACGGACTGGGTGGCGACGATTCAATAGGTCACAGACGCAGGCGGAAATCGCCTGCGCCACAAGCGCGGTCGCGGGCTTTTGTATCGCGATCTCAAGTCGATACCGTTTATACTCTCGCTCTGGGCGTCTGGTCTGGTCTATCGTTCGAACGAGGACGATACAGACCATGCCAGTTGAGCATCCAAGACAGCATCCCGATCAGCACCAGCCGTGGGCGGACTGGTCGGAGGAACAGACCCTCCATGTTGCCGTCTGTTATTCCAATCCGTTCCGCTGGCGCACACGGCGGGAACTGGCGAACGATTGCATCCGGCACCTGCGGACTCGGCCAACGTTTGCCTGCACGTAGGGGAATTGGCGTACGGCGACCGGCCTTTCGAGATCACGGATCCAGCGCAGGATCCACGAGACGTGCAGCTCCGCACGAATCATGAGTTATTTCACAAGGAAAATATTCTCAACCGGATTATTCAGACTTTTCCGGCGGGATGGAAATACGGCGCGTATATCGACGCCGATTTTCACCTGACCCGGCACGACTGGGCGCTCGAGACCATTCACCAGCTTCAGCATTACGACTTCGTTCAGCCGTTCTCGTCCTATTCCGATTTGACCGGGCGAAACTTATGGGACCGGGTCATTTGCCGATGCGGGTGAATACGTGGTTTCGCCTTCAATTATATCCAGAATGGGTATCGGCTGCCGGAAGGCTATTCGAACGGGGGCTGGAAAACGCGGGCGGGGCGGCTACGGACTATTCCTATGCCGGGATCGCGAGGGGTCGGCGCGACGGGAGGCATGTGGGCGTTTCGCCGGCCGGCGTTCGACACGGTGGGAGGGCTTCTTGACAAGTGCATCCTGGGGCACGGCGATTGGTTCATGGCGTTCGGCCTGGTGGGCGAGGAGGCTCCGGACATGCACCTCGACGGCTATTCGGCCGATTATCGGGCGGCCATCGCGCGCGTGGCAGCGAAATGCGGCCAAGTTGAAGAAAAATATAGGGTATGTCGACGGGTTTCGCGGTGCATCACTTCCACGGGTCGAAGGTCAGGCGGGCGTACTCGCACCGGGACCTGATTCTGGTCCGGAACCAGTTCGCTCCGACCACCGATTTGAGTGCCGATTGGCAGGGAATTTACCAGCTCAGCCCGGGACAAGCCGGGGTTGAGGGACGATATCCGCCAGTATTTCCTTTCGCGCAGCGGAAGATGATCCGAACCTGTATGGGTCGGAAAAACCGATGGTGTGAATTTCGGAGAAACGAAAGCGGGCCAGCACACTATCATGGCTGTGAAACTCCTGGCACGTTTACGGCATTTCAGGCTGCGGCATCCTTCGGCGGCTGGCGGAGCTGATCGAAGATACGACTTCGTTCGTGGAGGAACCGCGACAAAAATAAGCCTTGACAGATTCGCCTCCTCTTCGCTACTATCAGTATAGGCGAATAAATAGCGAATTGGAGCGTCTGTCATGTCACTCTCCCCCTACATCGGCACAGCAGGTTGGTCGTATCCACATTGGAACGGATTGGTTTACCCGAAAGTCTATGGGAGCGGCTTCCATCCGCTCGAATTTCTCTCGCGCCGGTTCGATTCGGTGGAGATCAATAGCTCGTTTTATCAGCATCTTAAGCCTGAAGTTGTCAGGTTATGGATGAAGAAGGTGGAGGCGAATCCACGGTTTCAGTTCACGGCTAAGCTGCATCAACGATTTACGCATTCGCGCGTGCTGGACGAGCGCGGAAATCGCGTCGTTCGCTGAGGGATTGCGGCCCATGCTGAAACGCGAAGAAGCTCGGAGCGCTGCTGATGCAGTTTCCCTGGTCGTTCCGATTTACGGCGGAGAATAAGGATTTCTTCATCCGGCTGCGGCGGGCATTTCACGAGTTTCCCCTGGTTGCGGAGATGAGGCACAGCAGTTGGATGGCGGAAGAGGCGGTGGGTGTATTTCTCGACTACCGCGTGGGATTTTGCAATATCGATCAGCCGGAATATACGCGGGCGATGCCGCCGACTTCGTACCTGACCTCGGGGGTTGGATACGTGCGGCTGCATGGGCGAAATCCGCAAAATTCGCTGGGCGCGTATAGCCGGGATTCGCAGCGGGTGCGGCAGCACGACTACCTTTATTCGGAGGCGGAACTGGCTGAGTGGATGAAGCGGATCGAGCACATCAGCCGCTTCGCGGATTCGACCTTCGTGATCTTTAATAACGACGCGCAGGGGAAGAGCGTCGTGAATGCGCTCCAGTTGCAGTCCCTGATGGGAGGGGGGCGCGCGACGGCTCCCAAGGAACTGCGGCGGAAATTCCCGATGGAATTGGAGCAGTTCGGGTCGGGTTATACGGAGCAGCAAAGCCTGTTTTCGGCGGCGTAAGCAGCCCTGTTAGACTTTAGGGTTGGTGCCGTCGCTGCCCTTCCCTCTTCGGTTCGTTCGCTATCTGCTGCGCAGGCTGAACTATCATTTGAGCTCGTCGTACCAGAAGAACTTTTCCGAGCCATTCGATCAAGAGACGCTGAAGAAGTTCGAGGCTGCATTGCGCGAGATGCCGGCGCCAAGCGAGGGCGCTCGGGCGTATCTCAATAAGCATGTGCCCAGGCTCGCGAAGACTCTGGCGCTGGTGCCTCCGCCGCAATCGACGGGGAGGGTCCTGGAGCTCGGTTGCTACATGCAGATCACTCCGCTGCTGAACAGGATGTGCGGCTATCGCGAGGTGCGGGGCGCATACTATGGGCCGGTGGGTAGAGTGGATCGGAAGTCGATGCGGTTTCCGGATGGCGAGTTTAGCTGCGAAGTGGATCATTTCAATGTGGAAAGGGACCCGTTTCCTTATCCGGACGGGCATTTCGATTTAGTGATCGCGGGCGAGATTATCGAGCATCTGATTTACGATCCGATGCATATGCTGATCGAGGCGCGGCGGGTGCTGGTGGATGGAGGATTTCTGCTGGTGACGACGCCCAATGTGGGGAGCATTACGAGCGTCGCGAAGACCCTGCGACGGGCAGGATAATCCGCAGATTTATTTTAAATACGACAGGCCCTCGGTCCAGAAGGAGCCCGAGATCGGCCACATGCGGGAGTATACGGCGTATGAAATCGGGAAGGTGATGAATGCGGCGGGATTCGATCTGACGAAGCTTTTCACGACGGTGATCGCGGAGTTTGAGGGGCACCACAAGCTGCTGAAATTTCCTGGCGGAGAATGGCTACGATCCGGAAAATCGAGGCGAGCAGACGTGGTGTCTCGCCCAGAAGCGCGCGGATCTGCCGGTCGACCGGTATCCGTGGTTTATTTATGAGCAGTGAACGGCCGCCGAGATGGAACTGGTGGCTGGATTCGGTGGTCTTGTTCGGGTTGATGGCGGCGCTGGTTCTTCCTGTTTTCCGGCTCGAATATCTCGACAATTGGAAATCGATTGAGGGTTCCTTTATTGCCCAGGGCCGCATATTGAGGGAGAATTGGCCGCACCATCTGTGGCAGCCTCTCTGGTATTGCGGAACCAGGGCCGATTATGTGTATCCGCCCGGGCCGCGATATGGAGTAGCCATCTTCGCCGCTTTGCTGCGTGTCTCGGCGGCGCGCGGGTATCATTTCTTCATCGGGTTCTGTTACGCGTTGGGATTTCTAATTTTGTATCTGTGGACGCGAACTGCGACAGGCTCGCGAGGCGTCGCTTGGTTGGCGACGGTATCGATTGCCACTGCGTCTCCGTCCTTCTTAGTTTTGCCCGATATTTGGAACGACTCCATGTTCCATGTGCCGCAGCGGCTTCATGTGCTGATGACGTATGGCGAAGGTCCGCACATTTCATCCTTGGCGATGCTGCCGATTGCATGGTTGGGGGCGTGGAAGCGCTTCCGCGGAGGCGATGCGCGGTGGCTATGTTTGAGCGCGGTCGGGATCGCGCTTACGGTGACGATCAATTTTTACGGACTGGTGACGATCCTGATCACTATGCCTCTACTTCTGTGGGCGTGCTTGCTGGAGCGTCCTGACTGGCGCATAGTTCGCGATGCGGTATTGATCGGTGTACTGGGATGGGGGTTGACGGCGTGGTGGCTGGTCCCTTCGTTTATCCGGGTTACGTCGCGAAATTTATACCTGGTTTCTCCGGCGGGAAATTCCTGGTCGCTTCCGGTGTTGATCGTTTTGCTGTTGATTTATCTTGCAGTCAGCTTGGTGGTTCGGCGGCTCGCGCGATTTTCATCGTATTCGTTTTTTATTTGGAGTGGCTTGTGGTGGCTCGCGGCGTACATTCTCGGTTTCCGCTGGTTTGGATTCCAGGTGGCCGGAAATCCCATCCGTCTGATTCCCGAGATGGACGTCTTCGCGATTCTCTGTTTCGTCCAACTGGCGGGAATTATTTGGCGATCGACGCCGGTAGGATCGTTGAAGCTGGTTCCTCGCATCGCGCTGCTGATTCTCTTATTTTTCGCGTATCGGCCAAGCTGGCGCTATCTGAAGCACGCTTATCACGAGTTTCCGACTGCGGTGAACTGGCAGGAGCACGTGGAGTACAAGACCGAGACGTGGCTCTACGAACATTTCCCCGACCAGCGCGCGTTCGTTGCGGGCACGATTCGATTCTGGTACGACACCTGGCACCAGGGCCAAGAGGCGGACGGCGCTTCGCAGCAAGGAATATTGAATCCTCTACTGCCGGAAGCGCAATGGACGGTCATGCACGGGAACGATCCGAAGGTAATCACGTGGTGGCTCCAAGCTCTAGGCGTCGATATTCTGGTGGTTCCTGGGAAAGCGTCGCAGGAGGGTTACAAGGATTTCCCCGACCCGAAAATGTACGATGGATTTCTGCCGCTCTTGCGCGACGACGGCGAGGGGAATCGATATTATAGGGTGCCGCGCGGGGCCGCTGGGATCGTGCGAATTGTCGATCGGGCGCGGATGGATGCGGTGCCTGCCATTCATGTAGAAGGTCTAACTACTCAGGTGCAGGCTTATGCCGAAGCGGTGGAGTCCCGACCTGCGGGAGATCGTGCCCGGTGCCATTGGCGGGGAAGCGACGTGCTCGATGTCACGGCGGATGTGGGTCCAGGAGAGGCGCTCCTGGTGCAGGAAACTTACGATCCAAACTGGCGTGCCTATGAAGGCGATCGTGCGCAGGCGATTCGGGCGGACGCGGTCGGGCATATGCTGATCGCGTTGCCGCCGGGGCCGCACACAATCAGGATGGTTTTTGAGACGCCGACGGAAGTGGTCGCGGGACGAGCCACGGGCGTAGTTTGTCTGTTGGTGATTGCGTGGATTGCGATTTCGAAAAAGAGGGCAGGTCGGGAACCTGCCCCATTGATGTCTTGAAGAGGACAGGTTGGGTACCTGTCCTACCAGTTATTCTGCGAGAGTCTCTTCGGGACCCGGTTCCGGAGCTTCCGAAAGTCCGCCGGCATAGAGCGCGCGCGTCTCTTCGTCGTAGCCCGGAATGGCGTCGAGCGCGGCGGCTTCCTGCTCCGCCACCAGCTCTTCCTCCACATCCTCGCCGGCGATTTTTACGTTCCGGTAGTACAGCATTCCGGTTCCGGCCGGGATGAGTCGGCCCATGATCACGTTTTCCTTGAGACCGCGGAGGTAATCGACCTTGCCGTTAATCGCGGCTTCCGTCAACACACGCGTCGTCTCCTGGAAGCTGGCGGCGGAAATGAACGAGTCGGTCGAGAGCGAGGCCTTGGTGATTCCAAGCAGCACCGTCTTACCCGACGCCGGAGTCTGCCCGGCTTCGATCACGCGGTTATTTTCCGCGCGGAACTTGAACTTATCGACCACTTCTTCCGGCAGGAATTCGGTATCGCCGATGTCGTCGACCTTCACCCAGCGCATCATCTGACGCGCGATTACTTCGAGGTGCTTGTCGTTGATGTTGACGCCCTGCAGACGATAGACTTCCTGGATTTCGTTGACCAGGTATTTCTGCAGGTCCTTCTCGCCCATGACGGCCATGATGTCGTGAGGATTGCGGGGGCCATCCATTAGCGGATCGCCGTGTTTGACGCGCTCGCCTTCCTGCACGTTGATGTGAGTACCGCGGGGAATCGAGTATTCCTTCTGCTCGCCATCATCGCCGATGATGTAGAGCTTGCGCATACCCTTGGAAATTTCGCCGTATTTGACAATGCCGTCGATTTCAGTAATGACGGCCGTTTCGCGCGGCTTGCGCGCTTCGAACAGTTCGACCACGCGCGGGAGACCGCCCGTGATGTCCTTGGTTTTGGTGGTGGCGCGAGGGATCTTCGCAACGACGTCGCCGGCGTGCACTTCATCGCCGTCCGACACCATCAAGTGGGCGTTCATCGGCATGAGGTACCGCTTTTCCTCCGCCTTGGTTCCACCCACCGGCCGGACCAGAATGGCCGGCACGCGTTTTTCGTCGGTCGAATCCATGACCACCCACTGCGAGCGGCCGGTGATTTCGTCGACCTGCTCCTGCATGGTCAGGCCGTCGGTCAGATCCTTGAAATGGACCACGCCGGTGACGTCGGTGAGGATCGAGAAGGTGTACGGATCCCACTCGAGCAGCACGGCGTTATTTTTGACAGGTGCGCCATCGGCGTAGAGAATCTTCGCGCCGTAGACGACTTGGTAGCGTTCTTTTTCGCGTCCTTTTTCGTCGAGGATGGCGATGATGCCCGAGCGGTTCATGGAGATCAACTCGCCCTTGGCATTCTTAACCGTGACGACGTTGAGGAACTTGATGAATCCGTCAGACTTCGCGTCCTGTTTGGATTGTTCCGCAGAACCCGTTGCCGTTCCACCGATGTGGAACGTACGCATGGTGAGCTGTGTGCCGGGTTCGCCGATCGACTGAGCGGAGATGATACCCACCGCTTCGCCGCGTTCAACCAACCGGCCGGTGGCCAGATTACGGCCATAGCAAAGCTGGCAGACTCCGCGCTTCGATTCGCAGGTGAGTACGGAGCGAATCTTGACGCGATCGATACCGGCGCCTTGAATCGCGCCAGCCAGATCCTCCGTGATTTCGGAATTGACGGCGACGATGAGATTGCCTTCGTAGTCGAGCTGATCTTCGAGCGCCACGCGGCCGACGATGCGGTCCCGCAGAGGCTCGATGATTTCGCCCGATTCGATAATCGGCTCGACATAAATTCCGTCGGCCGTGCCGCAATCAGTTTCGGTGACGATGACGTCCTGAGCGACGTCGCAGAGGCGGCGCGTGAGGTAGCCCGAATCCGCCGTTTTGAGCGCGGTATCGGCCAAGCCCTTGCGGGCGCCGTGCGTGGAAATGAAGTACTGCAACACATCCAGGCCTTCGCGGAAGTTCGCAGTGATAGGCTGTTCAATGATCTCGCCCGAGGGCTTGGCCATCAAACCGCGCATACCGGAAAGCTGGCGGATCTGCTGCTTCGAACCGCGCGCGCCGGAATCGGCCATGATGTAAATCGGATTGAGGTAACGGCCGGTGCGGTCGTCCTCCTCCATCGTCTTGAACATTTCTTCCGAGACGCGTTCGGTCACTTTCGACCAGATCTCGATGATCTTGTTGTAGCGTTCGCCGTGCGTAATCGCACCTTCCTGATATTGCGCGACCACTTCAATGACGGCCTTTTCGGCGTTGCGGACCAAGCCCGCTTTTTCGCTCGGCACGATCATGTCGTCGATGCCAATGGAGATGCCGGCGCGAGTTGCATAAAGGAACCCGAGCGACTTGACGCGGTCCAGCATGCCAACGGTGATCGGCAGGCCGTACTTCAAGTAGCAATATTGGACCAGCTGTGCGAGGCCCTTTTTCTTGAGCAGTCCGTTGATGAACGGCATCTCATCGGGAAGAGTGTCGTTTAAGATGACGCGGCCAACGGTCGTGTCCATGTACTGCTTCACGAACTCGATCGGCTCGGTGTGCATCAGGTTCTGGCTGTCGAAAGCCTTAGTCAAATCGATGACCTTGCCGGTGTAGCGCAGGCGGATCGGCGAGAGCGTTTCGACCTCGCCCATTTCGAGCGCGATCAAAACATCGTCGATGGAGGCGAACATGCGGCCTTCGCCTTTGGTGCCCGGACGAGCTTTGGTCAGGTAATAGAGACCGAGAACCATGTCCTGCGTCGGGACCGCGATCGGCGCGCCGTGCGCGGGGGACAGAATGTTGTTCGAGGAAAGCATCAAGGTCGATGCTTCGATCTGCGCTTCCGGCGACAGAGGAATGTGGACGGCCATCTGATCGCCGTCGAAATCGGCGTTGAACGCGGTGCAGGTCAGCGGATGCAGCTTGATCGCTTTGCCTTCGACCAGCACGGGCTCGAACGCCTGGATGCCCAGACGATGCAGAGTTGGAGCGCGGTTCAGAAGGATCGGGTGATCCTTAATGACTTCTTCCAAAATGTCCCAAACCACGGGATCCTGCTGCTCGACCAGTTCCTTGGCCTGCTTGATGGTGGTGCAATGGCCGCGCTGTTCAAGGCGATGATAGATGAAGGGCTTGAACAGTTCGAGCGCCATTTTCTTCGGCAGCCCGCACTGGTTGAGCTTGAGCTCCGGCCCGACGACGATGACAGAACGGCCCGAGTAATCGACGCGCTTGCCGAGCAGGTTCTGGCGGAAGCGGCCTTGTTTGCCTTTGAGGGTATCGGACAGAGATTTGAGCGGACGATTGTTCGCGCCGCGCAGCACGCGACCGCGGCGGCCGTTATCGAACAGGGCGTCGACCGCTTCCTGCAACATGCGCTTTTCGTTGCGGACGATGACGTCCGGAGCATGAAGCTCGATCAGTTTCTTCAGGCGGTTGTTGCGGTTGATGACGCGGCGGTAAAGATCGTTCAAATCGGAGGTCGCGAAACGGCCGCCGTCCAGTGGCACGAGCGGGCGAAGCTCCGGCGGGATTACCGGGATGACATCGAGAATCATCCACTCCGGCTTGTTGCCGGACTTGCGGAAACTCTCGGCTACGCGCAAGCGTTTGGCGAACTTCAGCTTCTTCTGCTGCGAGATTTCCGTCTTCATCTTCTCGCGAATGTCGAGACTGAGGCCTTCGCAGTCGACTTTCTTGAGAAGGTCCTTGATGCCTTCGGCGCCCATCATGGCGACGTATTTTCCGGCGTATTCGGTATCGAGCTGGCGTTTGCGCTCGTCGGAAATGACCTCGCCCTTCTTGAGGTCGGGCACTTCGCCGTTATCGACCACAACGAAAGCTTCGAAATAAAGAACGCGTTCGAGTTCGCGCAGCGTGATATCGAGCAGGTAGCCGATACGCGAGGGCAATCCTTTAAAGAACCACACGTGCGAACAAGGGCTCGCGAGTTCGATGTGGCCCAGGCGCTCGCGGCGGACGCGCGATAAAGTGACTTCGACGCCGCACTTGTCGCAAATCACGCCGCGATGCTTCATGCGCTTGTATTTGCCGCACAAACATTCCCAGTCGGCGATCGGTCCAAAAATGCGGGCGCAGAACAAGCCCGTCGCGTTCCGGCTTGAAAGTCCGGTAATTGATGGTCTCGGGCTTGGTGACCTCGCCATGGGACCAGCTCCGGATTTTTTCAGGACTCGCGAGCGAAATGCGAATCGAGTCAAAATCGGCGATCAAATTTGCACGGTCGTACGGAGAAGAACGGTACATGATGTCTCCTAAAAAGTGGCCGGTGTCCAGTGGCTCGAAACCATGGACACCCGCCGTATCAATTTCTCAAACTAATCCGCTGCCAAAGCAGTGTCGACTTCCTCAGTCTGTTTCTTCATCAACTCGACGTCCAGGCATAACGACTGCAATTCGCGAATCAGAACGTTGAAGCTTTCCGGCACTCCCGGTTCAGCGGCCGCCTCGCCCTTCACGATCGCTTCGTAAATCTTGGCGCGACCGTAGACGTCGTCGGACTTGGCTGTCAACAGTTCCTGTAGAACATAAGCGGCTCCATATGCTTCGAGAGCCCAAACTTCCATTTCGCCGAAACGCTGTCCGCCGAACTGTGCCTTGCCGCCCAGCGGCTGCTGGGTGATCAACGAATACGGTCCGATCGACCGTGCGTGGATCTTGTCGTCGACCAGGTGGGACAGCTTTAACATATATATGTAGCCGACCGTCACGGGCTGTTCGAACGTTTGCCCGCTGATGCCGTCGGCCAGTTGAACTTTGCCGGAGCTTGGCAGGTTCGCCGATTTGAGCTGCGCTTTGATGTCCTTTTCCGTCGCGCCGTCGAATACCGGCGTAGCGAATTTGACACCTAATGCGTGCGCCGCCCACCCCAAGTGCGTTTCGAGAATCTGCCCGACGTTCATACGGCTGGGGACGCCGAGCGGGTTGAGCACGATCTCGACCGGCGTTCCATCGGGAAGATACGGCATGTCTTCCTCGGGAACGATGCGGGCGATGACGCCTTTATTTCCGTGGCGGCCGGCCATCTTGTCGCCGACCGAAAGCTTGCGCTTCATCGCGATATAGCACTTCACCTGCTTGATGACGCCCGGAGGCAGTTCGTCGCCCTTACGAAGCTTGGCGATTTTTTCGTCGGTGATCTTTTCGAGCACCGCGATCTGCCGCGAGGTCATTTCTTCGATCTCGTCGACCTGTTCGTTGAGCCGCGGATCCTTATCCTTCAGCTTCATGCGCTTCAGATCGCGCGCGCGAAGTTTTTCGATCATGTCGCGCGTCAGGTCCGTGCCCTTGGCGAGCAGTTTCTTATTGGTCTTCTCGTCATGCAGATCGGCGAGTAGCTGTTTGCCGTCGAGCATGTTGGACAAGCGCTTCGATCGCTCGTCGTTGAGAATGCGTTTTTCGTCTTCGAGGTTGCGGCGGAGCCGCTCTTCCTGATTTTCGAGAATCAGTTTGGAGCGCTCGTCCAACTCAGCGCCTTTGCGCGAAAATACCTTGCAATCGACCACCGTTCCTTCGATTCCCGGAGGGCAGTAGAGCGACGCGTCTTTCACGTCGCCGGCCTTTTCACCGAAAATCGCGCGGAGCAGTTTTTCTTCCGGCGTAAGCTGCGTCTCGCCCTTCGGCGTTACTTTGCCGACCAGAATGTCGCCCGGCTTCACCGTCGCGCCGATGCGGATGATGCCGCTTTCGTCCAGGTTGCGCAGGAAACCCTCGGCGATGTTTGGAATATCGCGCGTGATTTCCTCGGGGCCCAGCTTGGTGTCGCGGGCGTCGACTTCGAACTCCTCAATGTGAATCGAGGTGTAGTAATCTTCCTTCACCAGCTTCTCGGACACGACGATCGCGTCTTCGAAGTTGTAGCCGCGCCAGGGCATGAACGCGACCAGAACGTTGCGGCCCAGCGCGAGCTCGCCCAGTTCGGTGCAAGGTCCATCGGCGAGCACGTCGCCTTTCTTGGCCTTTTGGCCCTGCATCACAATCGGCTTCTGATTGATGCAGGTGTTCTGATTCGAGCGTTTGAACTTCGTCAGCGTATAGATGTCGGCGCCCACCTCGCGCGAAAGCTGCCCTTCCTGGACGTTGCCTTCCACGCGAACAATGATGCGCTCGCTATCCACCGAATCGACAATTCCACTTCGTTTGCAAAGAACCACGGCGCCGGAATCGCGCGCTGTCACGCGCTCCATGCCGGTTCCTACATAAGGCGAATCGGCGCGCAGCAACGGCACTGCCTGACGCTGCATGTTCGATCCCATCAACGCGCGATTCGCATCGTCGTTTTCGAGGAACGGGATCAGGCTCGCCGCGACCGAAACAAGCTGCTTCGGACTAACGTCCATGTACTCGATTTCACCGACGTGCTTCAACACGAAGTTACCAGCCTGCCGAGCGTTTACCAACTCGGCTGTGATGTGACCCTTATCGTCCATCGCCACGTTGGCCTGCGCGATGATGTACTTGTCTTCTTCCCATGCCGACAAATAGTCGCAATGGGCTTCGTATTCAAGCGTGCCCTTTTTCCCGCCGGCATTCTTGATGGCTTTCTGAAGCTCGGGATGGAGCACCACCTGGCCGACTTTAAGATCGGTATCGCCAGGATTGAGGATTTGCACCTCGTCGACCACGTTGCCATCTTTCACGCGTCGATACGGGCTTTCGATGAAGCCGTATTCATTGATCCGCGCAAAGCAGGAGAGCGAACTGATCAGGCCGATGTTCGGACCTTCCGGCGTTTCAATCGGGCAAATGCGCCCGTAGTGTGTCGGGTGAACGTCGCGGACTTCGAATCCCGCGCGCTCTCGGGAAAGACCGCCTGGTCCAAGAGCGGAAAGACGCCGCTTGTGCGTGATTTCCGACAGAGGATTGGTCTGATCCATGAACTGCGATAGCTGCGACGATCCGAAAAATTCGCGGATCGCGGCCATCACAGGCTTGGCGTTCACCAGATCGTGCGGCATCGCCGTCGACATTTCCTGGTAGACGCTCATCTTTTCTTTAATGGCGCGCTCCATGCGCACCAGGCCGATGCGGAACTGGTTTTCGAGCAGTTCACCCACCGCGCGAACGCGGCGATTGCCCAGGTGATCGATATCGTCGACCGCGCCGATGCCCTTGCGGAGCTTCAGCAGGTATTTAATGGTGCCGATAAAATCGTCGTGATCGAGAACACGCCGGTCCATCGGATTCTTGTTCGCAGTCACCGGATCGCTCAGCCAAGCCGGAGGCGCATAATCGGCCTGATCGTGCAGCTTGATATTGAACTTCATGCGGCCGACGCGCGAGAAATCGTACTTGCGCGGGTCGAAGAACATGCCCTGATAAAGCTGCGTCGCAGTGTCGACGGTCGGCGGATCGCCGGGCCGAAGCTTGCGGTAAATTTCGAGCAGCGCGTCATTCTGCGCCTTCACGCCGTCCTTGCGGAGCGTCATCGAAATGACGTTGCCCACGTCATCGAGCTCGGGGAAGAACATGTCGAACGTCGTGATCCCCGAATCCATCAACTTCGAAATGATCGGTGCCGTCAGTTCGTGATTGGCTTCGATCAGGACTTCGCCGGTATCCATATCGACCACGTCGGCCGCGACATACGCGCCTTCGAGATCGTTCGCGGCCACCTCGACCTGCTCAATCTTTGCTTTCTGAATTTCCTTGAAGACGCTGTTGGTGATCTTGCGTCCCTGCGGAACCACCTGGTCGCCCGACTTTCGAGTTGATCGCAAACGACAGCTTGTGGCCGATGATACCGTCTTTGATCTTGCCGTCTTTTTCGCCGACCCGCCAGTAAAGCTTCTTATCCTTAATAACGATGTCGTTGGTCTTATAGAACGCCCGCAGAATCTCCGCGTCGGTTTTTAATCCGAGCGCGCGCAGAAACACCGTACCGTAGAACTTGCGCTTACGATCGATACGAACGTGCAGCAGATTCTTGATGTCGTATTCAAACTCGACCCAGCTTCCGCGATAGGGAATGATCTTGCCGAGGTAATAACCTTGCGCCTGTTGCCGCTCGAAAAACACGCCCGGCGAACGATGCAACTGTGAAACGATGACGCGCTCGGTGCCGTTGATGATGAATGTGCCGTTCTCCGTCATCAAAGGAATTTCGCCGAAGAATACTTCCTGCTCCTTGATGTCGCGAATGGTCTTGTTGCCTGTCTCCGGATCCTTATCGAAAACGGTAAGCCGGATGGTAACTTTGAGCGGAGCCGCGTAAGTCATGCCGCGCTCTTCGCACTCGGTCACATCGTACTTGAGCTGCAAGCCCACGGGATCGCCGCAGCGATTGCAGAAAGTAACAATATTCTTATTAAATGTTCCACAGCGGTGGCACAGCACATCGCCCAAATGGAACGGGTCCGTCTTGATGGTCGCGCCGCACGCAGGATTGCGGCAGGTTGAGCGCAGATGGTGCAGACCCTTCAGGTTTCCGCACTTGCACTCCCAATTGCCGATCGCGTAATCGACAAATTCGAGCTGGCTCAATCCGCGAAAATCGGAGATCGGGAAAACGCTTTTGAAAACGCTCTCGAGACCGGTATCGTCGCGCTCGCTCGGCAGCAGATCCATTTGCAGGAATCGCTCGTAGGATTTCTTCTGCACCTCGATCAGGTTAGGGATCGGGATTGTAGTTTTAATTTTCGAAAAATCAACTCGCTCGCGGTAAGAGATATGTTCCGGGGTTTGCATGATCCAAAGTCCTCAGTTCCGATCGGACGCCGGCAGGCGGTCAGGATGCCGCCGGTAAATCAAAACAAAAAGGCCCGATAGTGTGATTACACTTCGGGCGAGGTATGTGCGCGCAGGGCAAAGCCAAGCGGTAGTTCAGACGAACTGCCGTGCAGATCGCGGAATTCCAAATTCACGTTTGCCAGTTACGGGGCCTTCTCCAGTTAATCAAATCATAACAAACGCCATTTCCGTAAGTCAAATGGCGTCACTCGAACGGCCTGTTGCGGCAAGACACGACCCGAAGGTCCATCCGCCGCGCTTGGCTAAATCTGGTTTACGCTGCGCGCAGAAACCTTACTCGACACCTTACTTGACTTCGACGGAAGCGCCGGCGTCGACGAACTTCTTCTTGATCGTCTCCGCTTCATCCTTCGTCACGCCCTCTTTTACGGTCTTGGGCGCACCATCCACCAGGTCCTTGGCTTCTTTCAAGCCCAGACTGGTGACTTCTCGAACAGCCTTGATAACATTAATCTTGTTGGCACCCGCGGCGGTCAAGACCACCGTGAATTCCGTCTTCTCTTCGACCGGAGCCGCTGCCGCCGGCGCCGCCCGCTGCCGGAGCCGCTACGGTCGCTGCTGCCGCCGAAACGCCCAGCTTCTCTTCCAGCAACTTAACGAGCTGTGATGCTTCGAGGAGCGTCAGCCCTTGAATCTGTTCCGCAATCGCGTTAATGTCTGCCATTTACCTTGTCCTTTGGTTCTAATTAGCTCGAAAACTTGTTTTCTTTCACACCCTGGTCGATCACCACAGCCAGGTTCCTGCCAACTCCACCCATCACCGAGACCAGCCTCTGCGCCGGTGCCTGGATCAAATACAGGAGCTTCGCGTAAATTTCTTCCTTGGGAGGCAGGCTCGCCAACGCCTGAATGCCGGTGATGTCGACCACCCGGCCCTCCACCATTCCCGCTTTAAACGTAAAGCTCGGGTTGGCTTTGGCGTACACGGTCAGGGCCTTGGCCAGCGCCACCGGATCGCCGGAAGTATAGGCGACCGAGCACATGCCCTTCAATTCCTTCAACAAATCGCCGACCGGAATCCCTTCGGCAGCTTTCTCGCCGATGCGATTCTTGATCACCTTATAGTTCGCGCCCGCGCCGCGAATGGTCTTGCGCAGCTCAAAATCCTGAGCCACCGTCAGTTTTTCAAAGCCCGTCAAGAACACGTTCGACGCCTTGGCGAGTTCCGCGCGCAGTGCTTCCATGTCCTTCTGTTTTTCAGGTTTCTTTTTCATGTGCGGATCACCCTATACAGTCTTCGCATTAAAAGGCGCAACGTCAAGATGGACGCCTGGGCCCATCGTCGAGCAAACCGTAACGCTCTTCACGTATTTGCCCTTGGCAGCCGAGGGCTTCGCCTTAATCACTGCATTCAGCAGCGTGGTGGCGTTTTCGACCAACTTCGTCGCGTCGAAACTCACCTTACCGAACGGAACGTGTATAACACCGGTCTTGTCGACACGAAACTCGACTTTACCAGCCTTGACTTCTCTTACCGCATTGGCGACATCCACCGTCACCGTACCGGTCTTGGGATTCGGCATCAGTCCGCGCGGTCCGAGAATTTTGCCCAGCTTACCAACGCCTCGCATCATGTCCGGCGTAGCGATTACGGCATCGAAGTCGGTCCAGTTCTCGTTCTGGATTTTGGCCACCATATCGTCGCCGCCCACCAGATCCGCGCCCGCTTCCTGCGCCTCGCGAATTTTATCGCCCGACGCAATCACCAGCACTTTCTTCGATTTGCCCAATCCGTTCGGCAGCACGACGGTGCCGCGTACCATCTGGTCGGCGTGCTTCGGATCGACACCAAGTCTCAAATGCAATTCGACAGTCTCATCGAACTTCGCGAACTTGATTTTCTTAACAAGAGGAACAGCTGCATCGAGAGTGTATGGCGTGCTCTCGACCTGTTTTAACGCAGCAGAATACTTCTTACCAGTTTTGCGGCTCATGGTTTTGAATGGTCCAAACGGCTCAGGCCACAATTCGGGCCTGATGCCTCCCAAGGGATTACGAAACTATAAGGTAACAAACTTGCTCTGATAATGCAAGTGGGGTCTACTTACCGACCGCCGCACGGCACTTTTCAAACAACTGGAGCAGCGTGTCCACCTGCTCCTCCGGAGTTTTCGGCGTCTTCCCGCCGAACCCCGCGCCGCTCGATGACTTGCCCATTCCAGTGGTGGTGGTGATAAATCGCATCAGTTCCAGTGCGACCTCTTCCTTGCTCAAACCGCTGCGCGGCGGTGTTTCCTTTTCGTCCGTCATATAATTTCTAAGGTACTCGATTTCAGCTTCCCATGCCCGCCTCACATGCCCGGCTCTTATGCCAACTGACGCCCGCCGGCTGATCCGCAAGATGCGTGGCGGGGCACAAGCGCATCTGCTCGAAGCCTCTGACGGCCACGCTTACGTCGTCAAATTCGTCAACAATCCGCAGCATCGCAGGATTCTAGTGAATGAATGGATCGCGTCCGCGTTCCTGAGTTACCTGGGCATCGCCACGCCTGCCGCCGCCATGGTCCGCATGTCGGAGGAATTTCTCGCCGCCAATCCCGAAGTTCATCTTCAGCTCGGTACTTCCAGGCAGTTGCCCGACGCCGGTTGGCACTTCGGTTCGCGCTATCCCGGAGATCCGGCGCGCACCGTCGTCTATGATTTCCTCCCCGACGCGATTCTCGACCAAATCGAGAATTTGCACGATTTCCTGGGCGTGTTGGCATTCGATAAATGGATGGGCAACGCCGACTCGCGCCAATCCGTATTTTTTCGCGCGCGGCTAAAAGAATGGATTCCGGGCTCAGAGGCGCATGGCCTGAAGATAGGGTTCGTCGCGCAAATGATCGACAACGGCTTCGTCTTCGACGGTCCAAATTGGGGTTTTTCGGAATCGGCGATTCAGGGCATGTACTTTCGGCCGTCGGTTTATCGCCATGTGCGTGGCCTCGCCGATTTCGAACCTTGGCTCGGACGCATCGTGAATTTTCCTGAGGAGATTGTCGATCAGGCGGTGAAAGCAATTCCTCCCCTGTGGCTCGAAGGAGATGAAGAGGCGCTCGACGGGCTGCTGGCGCGATTACTTCAACGCCGCGCCCGCGTTCCGGATCTGATCGATGGTTCGAGGCAAGGCCGCGCGAATCCTTTTCCAAACTGGAGATGATGCGTTAAGGTAAACTGCACAAGTTATGGCGAGCCTGCAGGCCCACGTTACGACCTGGATCCTAAAGAGGACGCTTAAACCTAAACTGGCGCAAGCCAAGAACGCGCTGGAAGTTCGCAGGCTGCTCCGGCCTAAGCCATTTAAAGTACCGCGCGACGTGCGCGTCACTCCGCAGCAGATCGGAGGCGTTGCAGGTGAGTGGGTCGAAGCGCAGGAGTCCGACGTGACCCTCCTTTATCTGCATGGAGGCGGCTACGTCGGATGTTCCGCCGAAACGCACCGTCCCATTACAGCGGGCTTCGCGCAGAAGGGGCTCCGCGTCTTCGCGCCCGATTACCGGATGGCGCCGGAGCACCTGTTCCCGGCCGCCGTCGAGGATGCGGTGGCAGTCTATCGCGGATTATCGGGAAGAATCGTGGTGGCCGGCGATTCGGCGGGCGGAGGACTCGCACTCGCGATGTTGATTTCCTTGCGCGATGCCGGCGTTCCCCTTCCCTCCGCAGTGGCGTTGTTTTCTCCGTGGACCGATTTGGCGGCCACGGGCGAATCACTAGTTACCAACGACCAGCGCTGCGCGGTTTTTCATGGAGCAAATATCGGACCTGGCGCGCAATTTTATCTGGGCTCAGCCGATCCGCGAAATCCCCTAGCGTCGCCCCTCTATGCCGATTTGTCGAATCTCCCTCCGATGCTGGTCCACGTCGGTGATTAACGAGGTTTTACTCGACGATTCAAGACGGCTCGCCGACAAGGCGCGGGCCGCGGGTGTTAAGGTCGACCTGAAAATCTGGCCGGTGGTTCCGCACGACTGGCAGCTTGTTCCGTCGATGCCGGAGGCCAAACAATCGTTGCGAGAAGCTTCGAGGTTCCTCCTTGATCGTTGACACTTTAATAATCGGCGCCGGATTTTCCGGCCTCTGCATGGCGATGAAGCTGCGCGAAGCGGGCATGAATTCGTTTCTGGTGATAGAGAAGAGCGCAGGCATCGGCGGAACGTGGTGGGAAAATCGCTACCCCGGCTGCGCGTGCGACATCCCTTCGCATCTCTACTCCTTCTCCTTCGACTTGAATCCGCAATGGACCCGTATGTTCGCGGGCCGCGAGGAAATTCAGCAATACATGGACCAGTCCATAGACCGCCACGGGATTCGCGAAAAAATCCGTTTGAACACTCGGTTGCACGAAGCAACCTGGGACGAAGGCGCCGGATTGTGGCACGCGATCCTCGGCGATGGCACGACCATCGACGCGCGCGTGATCGTTTCCGGCATGGGCGCCCTTCACGTGCCTCGCTATCCGGAGATCGAGGGGCTTGACCAATTCGAAGGGCCGGCGTTCCACTCGGCCATGTGGGATTCGTCCGTCGACCTCGCGCGGGAAAAACGTCGCCGTGATCGGCACCGGCGCGAGTTCGATCCAGTTCGTGCCTGAAATCGCGCCTCTCGCCGCCAAGCTCAGTTTGTTTCAAAGAACCGCTCCGTGGATTATGCCGAAACTCGATCATCCGATCGTGGACCGCTGGCGAAAGCGCTTCGAACGCCTCCCCGGCCTGATGCGAACATATCGCACGTTCCTTTTCTGGATGCTCGAAATTCGCGTCTTAGGATTCCTAAAAAAAGGATGGCTGCGCGAGCAGGGCGCAAAACAGGCTCGCCAACATCTGGAGGCGCAGGTCCCCGATCCCGCCCTGCGCGCGAAGCTGACACCCCATTATGAGTTCGGGTGCAAGCGTGTCTTGATCTCCAACGATTTCTATCCGACGCTCGGGCGCCCGAACGTCGAACTGGTCACCGAGGCGATCAAGGAAGTGCGCGCGCACTCGATCGTGACTAGCGACGGCGTCGAACGCCCCGTTGATGTTTTAATTTACGGAACCGGTTTTCGCGTCACCGATCTTCTGCTCGGCACCCGCATCGTCGGACGCGGAGGCGTCGAAATTCACGATGCCTGGAAAGAGAGAGTCAGCGCGTTTCTAGGGATCACCGTTACCGGGTTCCCGAATTTCTTCCTCCTGTTGGGACCCAATACCGGCCTCGGACACAATTCGGTTGTCCTGATGATCGAGGCGCAGGTGCGCTACGTGATGAGTTGCCTGCGCATGATGAAGCGTCAGGGACAAGCCGTCATGGAGATCCGCGAAACGAGCCAGCAGAAATTCGTCGAGAGAGTCCGCCAGCGGCTTGCGCGCACCGTGTGGCAGGCAGGAGGCTGCAAAAGTTGGTATCAGGATCAGAGAACGGGCGAGAGTCCGGTCGTGTGGCCGGGTTCAGTAGTTGATTACCGTCGGCGCACTCGATCCGCCGCGGCCTCGGACTATCAGTTTGGAAAGGCGAAATAAGCATGCAGGAGTTCAAAAATAGAGTCGCCGTCGTGACCGGCGCGGCAAGCGGCATCGGTCGCGCGATCGCCGGACGCTGCGCCGCCGAAGGGATGCGCGTTGTCCTCGCCGATATCGAAGATGTCCCGCTCCATGAAGCTGCGAAGGCGCTCGACGGCGCGACGGTCCTTCCTTATCGCGTCGACGTGAGCGACGCGTCCGCGATGGAACAGATGGCCGAGGCCGTCTACAGCGAATTCGGCGCCGTTCATCTTCTGTTCAACAACGCAGGTGTCGCGCCCGATGGCAAGATGGTGTGGGCGCAGACGCTCGACACCTGGAAATGGGTGATCGACGTGAATCTTTACGGAGTCATTCACGGCCTCCGCAGCTTCGTCCCGCGCATGCTGGCCGCGGGCGACGAGGGGCACGTGGTGAATACGGCCTCGGTGGCGGGGCTGCATGCCGGTCCGCTCATCTCGCCCTATTACGCGACCAAGCACGCAGTGGTGGGACTTTCCGAATCGCTCTATTTAGAGCTCGCGATGGCGAAAGCGCGCGTCGGCGCATCGGTACTTTGTCCCGCGTTCGTGAAAACCAAAATCGGCGAAAGCGCGCGCAACCGGCCGGGTGGCGACGCGACCTCGGCGGCCGGATCGAACGAATTCGCGGCGATGGTGCGCAGCCTGATCGATCAAGGCGTATCCCCGGAATCGATTGCTGATAAAGTCTTCGACGCCATCCGTGCCGAGCGCTTTTGGATCCTCACTCATCCCGAATTCGACGCCGCGATTCGCGACCGCGTCGAAGGCATGCTCCAGGGGCGCAACCCGACGGTGCGAACTACTTGAGCTCCGTCATCATGCCCGGCAGGCTCCACTGCGCCTGCATCGACTGTCGGGAGCCCATCCGAACTCGGCCGCCATCACTTTGCCGACCTCTTCCTGAGATTTTCCCTCGCGGACCAGGCCCGTCGCGCGATTGCGCAGCTTCTCTACGTTATTGCGATACGTGAGTAAGGCCTGCCTTATTGGTCACCGCGCCATGGCCCGGAATCACAGTCTCGAAGTCGAGCTTCATCGCGCCGTCCAGCGTTTTCGTCCACTCGACCAAGCTGCCTCCGCCGGCGTAATCGATCAGAGGCGTCGTACCCGCCATCAGGTCGCCGGTGTGAATAGTCCTTAGCGCCGGGAAATAAATCACGGCGTCGCCGTTGGTGTGGCCCCGGCCGAAGTAGCGGGCGCGAACTTCCTTGCCGCCCAGAAATACCGAGGTCTCGTCTGTGAATGTTACCTGCGCGGGAGTCATGTTGGCGGGGCGCATTCGGCTGTTTGTGATTCACGATGTTCGCGCGTGCGTTCGCCGTCGAAATAATCTCCACCGTCGGCGCGAACTTGACGTTTCCGCCGCTGTGGTCGGCATGATGATGCGTGCTGAGAATATATTTGATGGGCTGCGCGGTCACGCTTTTCACCTTCGCCACAATCTGCTCGTAATCCTGCTCGTACTTATCGTCCACCAGGATGACGCCTTCGCTGGTGATGTAAACCGCGACGTTCCCGCCGTCGCCCTCGATCTCATAAAGATCGTCCTTCACCTGATTTAATTTCAGCTGCGCGGGAGCAGGGGTCTGCGTGTAGGCAACCCAGGTTCCCAGAAGGAAGACCATCCCACCACAAATTCGTACGATTGTTGTCCGGCTCATTTCGAAGACTATATCAGGTTGGCCTTACTGCCGCTCATAAACGGCCACCAAACTCGTCGGTTGGCCGCTCTTGTCGACGCCCTTTCCTGTAATCGTCCGTGATTTGCCGTCTTTGGAATACACCACTTTGATCGTCTGCACAACTTTACCGGCTTTCTTAATGGTCGATTCGAAGGTATAGGCATCGATGCGCTTGACCGCAATCGTATCGCCGCCGCCTGGCGCTCCAGGCCCTGTTATCGGGTAATCTTTGCCGTCGAGGGAACTCGCGGTGTATCCGTACGCGATCGCGCTTCCGTCTGCGGCAGTTCCTTTTGTGACGTTCTTTATTCCATCGCCAGCCGCCTCGATCGTCGCCGTTTGGCTCTTCGGCGCAGGTCCCGGCGTGAATTTCGACTTCGCCACATTCAGTTTCCAGGTACCGACCATCGGATTACTTTGGGCCAACAGGCCAGTCATGCTCAGTACGACAACCGCGGCACACGTAAACGCTCGCTTCATAGTTTCACCCCACAGGAGTCTATCCTAGTTCTTCAGTCAAGGCAACGTTTTTGGCACCGGGCAATAACAATCGCGCGGTTTTAAGTGTTCGCGCTACGCATGGCAGCTCAGGATGGATTCTGAGCCGCCATGCGTAAGGCATGCGGACAGACGCGAGCATTTTCGCTAGCAGAATCGATGGGCCCGTCAAGGCAACGTTTTTGAGACCCGACAGTAACGATCCCGCGACAGCCCACCACTCGCTCTAAAATGAGATCGTGCGGTTTTTGCTATTCGCGCTGCAACTCCTCTCCGTCAATCGGACCGGCGACGTCACGCCTCCGAAAGTGCTCCATCGCATCGAGCCCCGGTACACTCGCGAAGCTCGCGTGAATGGAATCCAAGGCAGCGTGCTGATCGAAGTTTCTGTCGACGAGACGGGAAAGCCTGATAAAGTTTCCGTCCTCAGCCCGATCGGGTTCGGGCTCGATAGCCGCGCCGTGGACGCGGTTCGCCAGTGGATCTTCCGGCCCGCCTTGAAGGAAGGACATCCGGTCAGAAGCGTGACCACGGTAGAAGTAAAGTTTCGAATCTTCCATCGTCGCTTCGATCCGGCAGCCGACGAGCGTCGAATTTCTTTCAACCTCGCGGTGGACGCAATTCAGCGCAAAAGGCACAGCAAGGAACATCCCGACCCCGAGACTCTCGATACCATCCGCAAGCTCGCGCAGCAAAAATATGCGCCGGCGATGTATCTGTACGGAAAGCTGCAGGAGGCAGGCGACGGAATCGCGCAAGACCGTGACGCCGCATTTCGGTTGATCGCGGAGGCGGCGGAAAAAGGATATCCCTCGGCCATGTTCGACATCGGCCGGATGATGATGGAAGGTCGCCGCGTGCAAAAGAACCCGGAGAAAGGGCTGGAACTGATGCGGAATGCCGCGGTACAAGGGAATCGGCGCGCGCAGTTTTTTCTGGGCGTCGCCTATGCCAGCGGCTACGGTGTTCCTCAGGATGCAGAGCGGGCGCACCAGAATTTCCGGCTGTGCGCGGCAGTGGGTGAGACTCCGTGCCAGGTCCAGTTGGCGAAGCTGCTGCTGCAAAGTACGACGAGAGAGGAGCGCGACTTTTTGCAGGCAATCGCATGGCTGGAACTCGCTGCCGAAGATCGCAACGATGAAGCGCGACTGATTCTCGATCAGGAGCAAGTGACGCTAACCCCTCAACAAGTCTCATGGGTAAATAAGCTAAAGACCCAATTAGTCCAGAAGCAATAAAATGTGGCGCAAGCTTCAGCTTCCAGCGTCGGCTTCAGCCGACGTCTTTAGCCCCAATGCATCTTCTGTCGCGATTCAATCTTCCCGTCATCGAGCTCAATTCCATATCCCGGCAAATCCGTCAATTCAAAGTGCGCGCGCAACGGAGCCGGCGCATGTTTCTCGAAGTGATAATACGATCGCATCTTAAGAATCAAATACTCGGCCAAAGGACACACCGCCGGAGACTGGCTCGCAATCAGGTGCAGAGCCGCGTGCAAGCTGTGCCCATGAGGAATCACCGGCACATCGAACACGGACGCCAGCGTGCAGATTTTTATCAGCTCCGACGTGCCTCCGCACCATTCCGGATCGCACTGCACCACGCTAAGCGCGCCGGCTTTCAGGTAGTCGTAAACTTCCCATCGCCCCTGAATATGCTCGCCCGATGCAACGGGGATCGATGTGCCTTTGCGTAGCAGAGCGAAGCTATCGATCTTCTCAGCCTGCGTAGCCTCCTCGATCCAGCGCGGCCGGTAACGCTCCACTTGCTTGGCCCATTCGAGCGTGTAGCTCAAATCCCAGCCGCTATAGACGTCGAACATCAGCTCAACATCTTCGCCCACGGCCTCGCGCAGCACTCGGACTAAATCGACATTCTTTCGCATACCCTCCGGACCATCGCCCGGGCCGTACGCGAGAAACCATTTCTGATAACGGTAGCCGTCGCTCTTGAGTTGCGTGGCCCGCGCCTGCACTTTGTCGAACTCCAGCGAATATCCTAGGCAGCTGACATAAGCTTCGACCGATTTCCGCGTCGGCCCTCCGAGCAGTCGATAGACGGGAGTCTTAAAATAACGTCCACGAAGATCCCAGAGCGCATTATCGACCGCGCTGATCGCCATCAGAAAATGTCCGCGCCGCGCGTGGCGATTCGAGCGGTACATCTGGTCCCAAAGCTTTTCCTGCGCAAGCCCGTCCTTGCCGATCAGAAACGGCCCCAGTTGTTCATCAACAACGATCGCGACCTCCTTATCGATCGGCCCGTAGAGACCCTCCAGGCCGCCGTCGGTCACGATCTTCAAGTAAAGAGCAGTGATCGGCGATTTACCGGTGACCGGATTGGGCGAGTCGCGATAAGGCTTCTGCCGCAACTCTTCATAAATATCGTTGGGGTTGACCTGATACTGCTGATCGACCCCGCGAACCGCCTCACGCTGCCCGCGCAGCTCCCAAATCTCAACCCCGATAATTTTCAGAGGAGCAGACTGCGCCAGTGCCGTCGCGATGGGTAAAGTAGCAAGAAACCCCCGTCTGGTAAGTGACAAGTTACGCTCCATGATGCTTATGTTGTGGGGCAGGTTGGCAACCTGCGGACCGATTGTGAATCGGTCCATCCGGGCGCAGCCCGGACTGTCGCAGAGTGCCGACAACCCGGCTCACTCGCGTGGCGCCCCCGGCTTATCCGACAGCATCCCCAGCAACTCATAAATCGAAACAAGACCAGTATTCAGCATTCGTTCTCCAGTTCCAACCGCGCTGGGATTCACGCTCGTGTTCGCCCCATACCCCCCGCGCACCGCCGCCGCGATCGTCGGCAAATACGCAAAATATCCATTGGTATAGCCCAGCAGAAATGAATTCGGCAGCGGACTCTTCACGCGCAGTTGCATCTGAAACTCGACGAAAGGCTCGCCAGGAAATCCGACGAACGCGAGGTCGCGGTCCGGCGCGCCGAGATCCAACACGAAAGTAGTCACCGGCATCCGCATTTCCTGCATCACCAACCGCCGCGCGATTCCCGATGTTTCAGGATAGTGCGCCTTCACCTCCGCCTCCAGCTTTTCGCGATTCCATCGGTTGGCGACAGTGAGCACGACGGTTTTCGTTTGGATGCGCGCATTTTCGGCGCTCTTAGTTTGAATTGAATTAGCAACGCGAATTGCTTCGAGACCAAGTTTCCGTCCAGTCTCCTTCATGACGTTAACAGCATCTTCGATGAGAGGGGTTTTGTCGTAAAACGGATTGATATCTCCTGGCGCCCCTTGCAAAAAAAACGCCATGGATTCATGACCCATCGCCTGTTCAACAACGCGGCGCATCTCGCCCGGATAGTCGGCGGAATAATTGAAATTATCGGGCCCCAGAACAACGGGATGACACGCGTAGTTCACCAGGATCGCAAGAGGCGTGCCATCGCGACGATCGATGCGAATCACCCCGACGGTCGGATCGACTGGGAAGGTCGTTGAAATCTTCGGCTCATTGCGCCAGAACATCTTCACAGCTCCATCGGTTTCGATGTAGCGGCGATTGAAGCCAATGTAAGTCTGACCCCAACCATTGCAGATTTGCACTGGAACCATCGCTGCAGCCGCGGATCGGATCGCCCCTTCAATTCGCGGCACCGCATGCTGCACCGCTTCCGGCGATTCGGAATAGGTCGGTCCCGAGTGAGTGTGTGACGCGTGGAAAATTACTTCATCCACGGAACCCCGCACGTCGGTGCGGATCTGGTCCATGGACTTTTCATCGAAGGTGAAGCAGAGGTCGAGTGTAATCAATGCGATGGTGCGGCTGCCGTCGGAAATCGCAAGCACCCGCGCTTCAAGAGGATCGAGCGTGCCCTTCGCAAATCGTGCCGCGCCATACCCCGCCATCGGTATGCCCAGCGGCGGATCGAGGTCGGTTTTTGCTACGCCTGCCTGGAGTTGGGCACCGTTCATCCGGACCGCTAGCAGCGCAATCAAAATAAAGGTTCGCATCAGTACCTCATGTCCGGCAATTCTTTGAGTAGTCCGCGAAGTTCGAAGAGCTTTACCACGGCTCGATCAATGAGTTGTTCGCCCGTTCCTACGGCGACAGTCGTATTGTAATCAGCGCCGTAGCCGCCTTGGACCGAGGCGAGGATAGTCGGAATATACCCTGCCCAGACGCCTCCGGCGGAATAGGAATAACCGAAGAGCATGCTGTTGGCGCACTCGGCTTTTGCACGGAAGGTCAACTGAAATTCGACGAAAGGCTCGCCAGGCAAAGCGGCAAAACAAAATGAGTTGCCGAAAGCACCCGCAGTCCAGCCAATCGGAATTTTCTCATCGGGGCGCCATCGATTTTTCACGTCGAGCACTTCGGAATATGTGCGGAGCGGCCCCGGTAACAGGCTTTGCCTTCTTCAGAATAGAGACAACGTACTTTCCCAATCGTTGTCCCGTTTCTTCCATGGCCTGAAACTGCGTCGCGACGGGCTCTTTATCATGATAAGGATTAATATCCCCCGCCCCGCCCTGAATAAACAACGCCATGGCTCCAGGAATTTGCGATTCGATTTCGCGCCGCATCGCACCGGGATAGTCGGCGGAGTATTCATAGTTATCGGGTCCCAGGATCGACGGATGACAGGCGTAATTTACCAGCACCGCTCTGGTCTTGCCTTGCTCGTCCTTAATAATCAGCGCGTTAACGGTGGGGTCGACAGGATGGGATGGCAAGGCCTCCGCGTTGCGCCACCACATCTCGCCGTTCGCTTTATGGCGATTGTGGCCCAGATAAATTTCTCCGGAGGAAATTTCCAAGGTTGCGGCGAACATGCTTTTTTTGGCAGTGGCGATGGCATCCAGCATCTTATCTTCGGCTTGCGTGTACCAGGGACTGCGCAGCTCCCAAGTTAGCGGGCCGGAATGGGTGTGCGAGGAACTGATTAGCGTGTTCTTGCCCAAGCGGGTCGAAACGAAGGATCGTAAATCGCAAGTAATCAATGCGATGCTGTTTGCACCGGATTCGACCACCAAAACAGTCGCGTAAAGGGGATCGTGAATACCGGTCGAGCCATGCTTGCGGGCGGCGTATCCGCCCATCTCGTGGCCTATCGGAGGGGTGATGTCGATGCGAGCAATTCCAGCTCGATATTCGGAGGCAGAGAGCGGCAGCGAGAGCAACAGCATGCCAAGAAGGCGCATTTAGATACTATAATCGCTCTTAAATACGCCAAAATGTGCCTCCACAGAACCCTTAAATGACCCTAAATAGCGTGCTGATACGCGGCGATGGAATTGCGGCTCGCTGCTGCGGTCATCTGTTGAATCAGGCTGGCTATCGAGTGTCGTTCGAAAAAAAGGGGCGTCCGCGGGTGCCTCTCATTATGTTGAGCGCGGCGGCGCAGCATTTGATCCGCGATATTTTTCAGCGGGACGATTTGTTTCACGATCTGCCGGTTATTCGAAAACGAATAGTCGCGTGGGGTTCCGATGCGGTGGAGTTGGATCATTCGGCGGTGGTTGTGTCGGAAGAAGTTTTGCTCGATCGCCTGGGAATGGTTTCCTGCGAGGCTCAAGCGGGTTGGACGATTTGCGCGGCTCCGCCTTTGCCTGCGCAAACGGTCGAGCATCGGTTTGGGTCGCGAATGGCATCGGCCGTTGCGGTGGAGTTGAAGGCCTCTGCGCAGAGAGACGCTTGTTGGATTGAGTCGCTTGAGGATGGGTGGTTGTTTTTGAATTCAGGGTGGCTGATTGCGGTGGGGGTGCGGCCGGAAGAACTTTTAAGCAAGAGCCGGCTCGTTGGGGAGCAGATTGCGCGCGTTGAGGATGCGATGGTTCAATTCCCTGCTTCGCCTCGGATGGTTGTTCCGCTGGGCGCTGATGATTGGATTTCCTGCGGTAGTGCGGCGATGAGCTTCGATCCGCTGTGCGGGGACGGGACCGCTCACGCTGTACGCGAGGCGATTCTGGCTTCGGCCGTCATTCGCGCGGCGGATCTTGGGGAGTCTGTTGTAGACCTGATGTCGCACTATGAGAGTCGGCTGGCTGCCGGGTTTCAGAGGCATCTGACGGAGTGCTTCAAGTTTTATTCTTCTGGAGGAAATGCCGAGTGGTGGAGGGCGGAGGCGGAGGCTTGCGTCGAGGGGATGGAGTGGTGCGGGCGCAGGAAGATGCGTTTCGGTATCGGCTGGAGGGGTTGGAGTTGCTGCGGCTGAATACAGACTGATAAAAAAGGACAGGTCGGGGACCTGTCCTACTGTGGGCGTTTGAAGGCTAGGATTTTTGCGGTGAAGATTTGGACTGGTTCGCCTTTTTGATTGCGGGTGATACTTCGTACTCTTACTATTCCTTGATTCGGTTTTGAACGCGATGGGATTATTTCTACTATTTCGCTTTCCACTTGCAGGATGTCGCCGGGACGCGTAGGGCGGGGCCATTCTATTTCTCCGCCCAAGCCGACGGCTCCCGCGGCGAAGGGAAGTCCGCCGGTGATTAACAGGCGCATGGCGACGGCGGCGGTGTGCCATCCGCTGGCGGCCAGGCCTTGAAATACGCTTGCTTGCGCGGCCGCCTCATCCAGATGGAACGGTTGGGGGTCGAATTCGGCGGCGAATGATTTAATGCGCTCCTCCGTCATCAGATATGTGTCGGAGGTGAACTTCTGGCCGACTCGCATATCGTCTAAATACAAAAGTTCCTGACTCATTTAATATGGGTAGCATGATTCTGCGTCTCCTGATATCTGGGGCCCTTGCTTATGGGCAGGCTCGGCTGACGTTTGAAGTGGCTTCGATCAAGCCTACTAAGCCGGGCGGGCGCGGAGGAGGGATTAAGGCTCTCCCGGGAGGGCAGGAGTATCGGACGGAAGGGGCGCCGGTCAAGCTGATGATCAGCCTGATGTACAAAGTGCCGATGCGCCAGATTTCGGGCGGGCCGGACTGGATCAATACGGACGGGTGGGATATCTCGGCGAAGGCGGATAAATCTTACAATCTGGACGATCTGCACATCATGTTTCAGAACATGCTGGCGGACGAGTTCAAGTTGAAATTCCACAAGGAGATTAAAGAAGGTCCGGTGTATGCGCTGACCATAGATAAAGCGGGATTGAAGATGAAGGTCAACGAGAGTCCTCAGGACTTTGAGATTCCGATGCAGGGCGGCGGTGGTGGAGGAACTGTCGGGAAGAGGGTTCCGATGGAATACCTGACGTGGTTTCTGGGGCAGGTGCTGCAGAGAGAGGAGCGGCCGGTGATCAACAAAACGGGACTCACCGGGAATTACGATTTCACATTGTCGTTCGCGCCGGAGCTGCCGCCTGGTTTTCCGAAAGAGAATTTGCCGGCGGGGTTTTTGGATCGTCCGAATATTTTTGATGCGTTACGGCAGCAGCTGGGGTTGAGGCTCGATGCGCAAAAGGGGCCGGTGGAGTATTACGTGATCGATAGTGTGGAGAAGCCGGCGGCGAATTGAAGAATATTTATCGCGGCTGTCCGCATGCTTACGCATGGCGGTTCGGTTGGGTGGGGGCGGCTTTTTGAATGGGGGCTGGCTCTGGCTCTACTGCGTCTCTATAGCGGACCACTACAGATATGCGCCGGTTGCAGGCCGCTTCCGGGTTTTGTTTGTCGCGCAGACTCTGATCGGCAAAACCGCGCACTTGCACGATTCGGCCGTGCGGCAATCCGTTGGCTTCCATTAATTTTCGAGCGGCATTGGCGCGGTCGGTCGATAGCTCCCAGTTGGAATATTCGCCGCCGCTCGAAAACGGTTTTGCGTCGGTATAACCTTCGATCATAAGATCGTTGGGAAGCTTTTTCAGCTCCTCGCAAAGCCGCAGGATCAGCTCGTGTCCTACTTCACTGGGGCGCCCGCTTCCAGATTCGAAAAACATGCCTTTTTCGCTCTCCATCATCTCGACGCGCAGACCTTCTCCCGTGACGCTCATCTGGATGTAATCCTTGAGCTTCTCGAACTCGGGACTTTTCTTCATGGCCTGCTCCAGCTTGTCCTTCAACTGAGTCATGTTTTCCTTGTTGACGGAAACCGTTTCACCGGTACCAGTGCTGGCGCTGCCGGAGTGCGATCCGGTGCCGGAGGGATCCTGAAAATAGGCGCTGATGGCTTTCCGGACTTGCACACTCGAATTGAGCAGCCACAGAACGATGAAGAGAGCCATCATCGCGGTGACGAAGTCGGCATAGGCGACTTTCCATGCCCCTCCGTGATGTCCGCCATGACCGCTTTTCCTTTTGATAATGATAATCGGCGGAAGATTCTCGGACATTTATTTCGCCTCCGCAGGGGGCGCCGAACCAGCCCGGCATGCAGTTTCCAGCTCCTTGAAGGTGGGCCGAAAATCGCCCGGGATGCTGCGTCTGGCGAATTCGACCGCGAGCACCGGTGCCGATCCCTTGACGAATCCGATCACGCCCTGGCGCAGGCATCGTAAATAATCGAGCTCGGCGTCGGCCATCTTGGTCATGTTCAACGCGAGCGGGCCTAAGAATCCGTAGCAGAGCAGAATTCCTAAAAATGTTCCGACTAGCGCGGCCGCGACTTTGTGGCCGATCTCTTCGGGCGGTCCGCCGAGCGCACCCATAGTGATGACAACGCCAAGCACGGCAGCGACGATTCCCAATCCTGGCAGCGCGTCGGCTACGGTGCTCAGAGCACTGATCGGACCCAACGATGCGGCATGATGAACTTCCATATCCATTTCCATCATCTGGTCGAGGTCGAAGGCGGGCACACCTCCACTGATGGACATGCGAATGGTGTCGCAAATGAAGTGCACGGCGTGATGATTGGCGAGAAATTTCGGATACTTCGAAAAGACTTGGCTCTTCGACGGATCCTCGACGTCCTCTTCGAGCTTCACCATGCCCTGCTTGCGAGCCTGCATGAAAAGCTCATTGAGCATCTTCAGGGTTTCGAGATAGGTCGCCTTGGTATGCGGGCTGCCTTTCAGAACGCCGAGAATTCCTTTAACAATGGCGATGACGGTGGATAATGGATTGGCGATCAACAGGGTACCGGCCGCTGCGCCGCCAATAATGACAAGCTCCGCGGGCTGCATGAGGACGAGCAACTTGCCGTGCTCCATCAGGTAGCCGCCGACCACGGCTCCTAGGACGATGAGAATTCCGATAATGGCAAACATGTCAAGTGTCTAGGGGCCGAGTGGATCCCGGCTAAGCATCTTATCGGCAGCGGATGGACATTCTTTTGCGCCAGGCTCCGCGTTGTGGATGGGGATGATTGGTTGTTGATTGGGATGAGGTGGGCGTTGGGGGAACCTGTTCGAACTGCGATACACTTTTGCTTGTACGCCATGAAATTTTCTAAAATCGCGTTTTTTCTCGCTGCTCCCGCTCTGGTTCTCTCCGCTCGCCACAAGGCCGATGACTGGATACCGATGTTCGACGGCTCTACTCTCGATGGCTGGAAGGCGAACGAGCATCCTGAATCCTGGACTGTTAAAAATGGCGCCATTACCGGTGACGGGCCGGCTAGCCATTTGTTCTGGATGAAGGAAAAATGCGTGAACTGCGAGTTTAAAGCCGAGGTAAAGATCAATCACGGCGGAAATTCGGGCATGTATTTTCGCACCGCGTTCGGGCCGGGGTTTCCCAAAGGATACGAATCGCAGGTCGATAACACACATACCGATCCGGTGCGCACGGGCAGTCTCTATAATTTCGTCAAAGTTTTTGAACAGTTGATTCCCGACGATACCTGGTGGACGCAGCACATTATTGTCGAAGGAAATCACATTCAGATTTTTGTGAACGATAAGAAGACCGTCGATTTCACGGACGAGAAAAATACTTTCACCGACGGCTTCCTGGCGCTGCAGCAGCATAACGCGGGCAGCGTGGTGGAGTTCAAGAATCTGATGATCCGCCATCTGCCTCCACCGGCATCGCCGCTCGCGGGGACGTGGAGAGTGATCGCGGAGCAATCGAAATTCGCGGACGCCGCGCCCAAGCAGGACACCATCCGGGTCCTCGACGAACGCGACGGGATTCGCTGGGAATCCCAGGTGGAGACGGCCGATGGCAAGAAAGAAGATGTTAATTTTTTTGCTCGCGTGCAAGGCTACGATTACCTGGTGAGCGGCGCGACGGGTTACGATCACATCTCTTTGCAGGACGTCGGTCGCAGGCATGTGCACGAAATTGAGCGGGGGATGAGACTTCGGAAAAAACTCGACGAGCACGTCTTCGAAGTGGAGACGAAGCTGCGGTATAAAACGCTCGATCGTTCGACTTATACTGTCTCGGCTGACGGCAAGACGCTGACCATTGCCGGAGACAAAGTGCAGCCCGACGGCAAGACGACCGTACCGTATAGCGAAGTTTTCGACAAGGTCGAATAGATGGCGCTGGGAATCGAGCGCCAGGACAGCCAAGGTGCCGGCGAGGGTGCAATCAGCTTGATCATTTTGCGCGGAAAACTGATGCTGGGCGAGGATTGTAATCTACTGGAAGCGGTAATTCCGGAGTTGCTGAAGGATGGGCGCACGAAGCTTATTTTCGATTTGAGCGGCGTGACGCACATCGATTCGACGGGCATCGGGCGGTTCATCGATACCTACAGCAGGCTGATGAAGGTCAGTGGAAAGATGCGGCTGGCTGGCGCAAGCGGGGCGGTGCGGGACTCGTTTCGGGTGACGAGGCTGGATACTGTGTTCCCGTTTTTCCCTACCGTGGAAGAGGCTCGGGCGGGGCTTTAGTTTTAGGGCGATGTGGCGTGACCGGCATCGGGATGTTGTCGCTGCGCTTTTGCTAATTCCAATATGTGATCGGCGGCGGCTTGCGGGCGGTCGATGGAGCGCATCACGATGGGGCTTTTCGCTCCCGCTGTTTCAAACGATAGGTCGCCAACTCCGACCAGGCGTTGGCCGAGCGTCTGGTGCACTTGAATGTCCTGGAGTTTAACCACCTCTTCGGTGCGCGTCATTTTCGAGAAGAAGCCCGACTCGTAGCGTACGCGGTCGCCAAGAATTTCTAGCTTGATCAGTCTCTGCTTGATATGCCGCGTCATGACGATCAATAGCAGGAATCCGGGGACGATTTCCAGCCACCACAAACGGACGTCGGCGGGGCCAGTGGACTTCAAGTATGCCGCGATTGCCCCCGCCAGCAGCAGACAAAAGACATATCCTAACGTGATGAATTTAGTGGACGCACGGACCTGCATGGCGGCATGATAACATGAGCGTCCGTTGTGCTGTCACAATAGAAGTACACAGATGGAAACCCTACGGGACGTAACACGGGTCCTCGTCGTCGACGATGAGGAATCGCAGCGCACCGCGCTTGCGAGCATGATCAAGCTGTGGGGCTATTGGGTCGAAACGGCGGCCGACGGCCAGGAAGCGCTGGAGAAGCTCGCGACGTTTGGGGCGCATGTCATCGTTACCGATCTGAACATGCCTCGCATGACGGGGCAGGAGCTGCTCAAGAAATTGAAGGAAGACGGAGACGCGCCTCCGGTCATCGTGCAGACCGCGTACGGGAGCCTCGAAACATCGGTGAGCATGGTGCACGATCTGGGGGCTTTCTGGTTCCTGGAAAAGCCGGTGCAATCGCAGGCGCTGCGGCTGCTGCTGGAGCGCGCGGCGGCGCAGGAAAAACTGGCCGAGCATGCCGAGCGGCTGGAACGTCAACTGAGCAATCAGGGCGTGTTGGGCGAAATGGTCGGTTCCTCGCCCAAGATGCGCGAAGTGTTCAGCTTGATCCAGCAGGTTGCGCCGAGCCGCGCCGCAGTGCTGATCACGGGCGAGAGCGGCACCGGTAAGGAGTTGGCTGCGCGCGCGATTCATGCGTTGAGCCCGCGCCGCAACGGACCATTCGTGGCACTCAATTGCGCCGCGATGCCCGACAGCTTGATGGAGAGCGAACTGTTCGGCCATGAAAAGGGCGCGTTTACAGGAGCTGTCGACCGGCGCGCGGGATGTTTCGAATTGGCTCAGAACGGCACGGTCCTGCTGGACGAAATCGGCGACATGCCGATCGGGCTGCAAGCGAAGCTGCTCCGCGTGCTCGAGGATTCGCGTGTACGCAGACTGGGCGGCAAGACGGAAATTCAATTGGACGTGCGCATTCTGGCGGCGACCAATTCGCCGCTCGAAGCTGCAATTCGCGAAGGGCGATTTCGCGAGGATCTGTTCTACCGGCTGAACGTGTTTCCCATTCCGCTTCCCGCGCTACGCGAACGCAAGGACGATCTGCCGTTTCTCACAGCAGCGCTATTGAACGATCTGAATCGCAAACACGCAACTAAAGTCACTGACGTCGCGAAGGAAGTCATGGATCGTTTCCGGACCTACAACTGGCCGGGCAATGTGCGCGAATTGCGCAACGCGATGGAGCGCGCCGTGATTCTTGCCGGGGAAGGCACTATCCTCGCATCGCATCTATCGACCAGCTTTGGAGGAACTGCGGCTCTACCTTCCACTGCCGCGGCGTCGGGGACCGCTTCCGCGGGGGCCACGGTGAACGGCGATGAATTGCGCATCCAGGTTGGCTCAACCATCGAGCAGGCGGAGCGCGCGTTGATCGAATTGACGCTCGAACATACCCGGCATAACAAGACCCGCGCGGCCGAGGTGCTCGGGATCAGCCAGAAAACGTTGTTCAATAAGTTGAAGGAATATGGCGCCCAGAGTGCTGGAGCCTAGCGAACACGATCGCTCCCCGCGATCGGCAGTATTAACACATTATGCGAGTCCGCATCAGACTCTCACCGCGAAGCTATGCTGATCTGCGCCGGTGGTCATTAGTCGCGCACATGTCGCTGCGAGTCAGGCTAGTGTTACTGATTGTCGCGCTGGTGGCGTTTGTGGCAATCGCACTATCGGCAGTGAATATCGCGAGCCTGGTGGACCCGCTCTCGGCCGATGCTCTCGAACGCAGCCAGACCGCAGCCGTGCAGGCTCGCACCTTCGTTATGGAACATATAACGCACGCGGAAAAACGCGATGTGCCGACCCCTTTGAATGAGACCAAGGCGCAGTGGACGGAAATCGTTTCAACGGATCCGAACATCGAGAAGATGCTGGTAAATGCTCTCAACCTCTCCAAAGCCATCAAGGACGTCAATATCGCTGGGCCCGAGGGGACGATCGTCGCTTCCTCCAACCCTCCCGATGTCGGGAAGCCGCTGGTGCTACTGCCATCTTTCGAACAGTGGAGCGCGGCACGTTTCTATAAACGGGTGTTCGACCTGATCAAGCGCCGCGCCGATTATCAAGTGCTGATTCCCCTCGGCGTGCAGGGCGAAATGCAGCCGATATTCCAGATCCAGGTAATTGTATCGAGCGTCCTGCTGCGGGACGCGCTGCTGGGGCAAATCGAAACGCTCGCTTATGTTTCGGGGACTGCCTTACTCATCTCCGTTCTCATCACGATGGTTGCGACCAATCGTGTGCTGCGGCCCTTGAAGCGCATTGAAGCGACCATCGACCGCATTGTGCAGGGAAACTTTCTGGGCGTCGACCCGCTGAGCATCACGCAAATCAATCCGCCCACCGAGTTCGCCGTCGTAGAAGGCAAACTGAACATCCTGGGCGAACGGTTTCGCGGGGCGCGCGAGCAGACGGTGGAGCTGCAGCATAATCTGGACGGACTGCTCGATCGGATGGCGACGGAACTCGATGTGGCGACGCGCCTGGCCGCTATCAGCAGCATTACCGGAGGCGTCGCGCATGAAATCAAGAATCCTTTAAATGCGATCTCCCTACGCCTGGATCTGCTGCGTGCGCGGCTGGGCGCACCGGAGGAAGAACTGGTCGCGGAGATCGATATCCTGTCGAACGAAGTGCGGCGGCTCGATCGGGTTGTGAAAACTTTTCTCGATTTCTCGCGTCCCGTGGATGTCAAACTTACCGAAGTGGATCTGGTCGCCATCGCGCGCGAGGTGGCGGAGCTGACGACGCCGCAGGCGCGGCTCGCCAATATCCAGATCTGGTTCGAAGACGCCGTCGAGTCCGCACCGATTCGCGGCGATTCCGACATGCTGAAGCAGGCGATCCTCAACCTGGTTCTCAATGCGTTCGAGGCGATGAAGAATGGGGGAAACTTATGGCTGCGCGTATCGCGGGAGGCGAACGCAGTGGTTTTGAATGTTTCCGACGACGGCCCGGGGATTCCGGATGATGCGCGGGGAAAAGTTTTTCAGCTTTATTTCACGACAAAAATAAGAGGCTCTGGCATCGGATTGGCGATGACTTTCAGGGCGGTTCAATTGCATAATGGTACTATCAACTTCTCAACTGAAGCGGGCCGCGGGACTGCCTTTCAAATGACGTTCCCGGCGCTGGTTCGCTACGCCTGATACGCATGCGCAAATCGCGGATGATTTACGGGGTCTTCGCGCTCTCGCTGGCAACGACGTCTTGCTTGCGGCAGCAGCAGAAAGCGCAAGCCCGCCCCTTCACTCCTCCTCCGCCGCGAACTTGGCCGGCAGTTCCGGATACCACGCCCAAACTTCCCAATGCGCCGCAGATTGAGGCAGATTCGGCTTCTATCGTTCCACCGCAGTTGCCGGAAATGACGCCTGATACGATGCCTGAACCGCCAGATGCGCCTAAACGCGTCGCGCGCCGTCCTGCGGCTCCGATACTGCAGCCCAAACCGCCCGCGACGGGTACCGCGGCGCCTGAATCCCCCCCACCACCTCAGCTCGCACAGATCTATACGCCCGAAGAGCAGCGGGAGAACAAGCGCATCGTCGATGAAAGCCTGGACAGAGTGAATCGGAACGTGGCGAGTATCGAGGGAAGGAATTTAACGGCGGAACAGAAGGAGACTTTGGAGAGGATTCGGACCTTCAAAAAACAAGCAGAGCAGGCGCGGGAACAAGATCTTCTGACCGCAGTCAGCTTAGCGAGGCGTGCAGATCTCCTCGCTAAAGACCTACTCGAGCACCTGCCCTGAAAGGCCGCCGGGTCGGAGGGGCCGGCGACCTAACCTTATTACAGCCCGTCAGCGCGTTATTGCTGCGCGCCCGACTTGGCTGTCATTGCCTTAGACGCCGTCGCCGCTTCCGGCACAAAGAGACGAACCTCTACGCGTCGGTTCAACTTGCGGCCTTCTCGCGTCTTATCGTCCGCTACCGGCAACGCATAACCGGATCCGAGCGTCGAGATGCTACGCACCGGAATCTTATACTCATTGGCAAGAAAGCGTGCAACTTCCTGGGCCCTCTGCTGGCTCAGGCGTTCATTGATCGAAGTGGACCCCGTCTTATCGGTGAAGCCCTGCACTTCGATAACGTAGCGATCCAATCCGTCGGTCGACTTGGCAAGTTCCTGAAGCTGGGACTTCGCATCTTCGGTCAGCTTCGCCTGATTGACCGTGAACAGCACCGTTTCCGTCTTCAACACCTGGTACTTGTTCATCGCATCCACCGTCCGAGCAAGCTGCGCGTTGGCATCGAGCCCCTGCTGAGCCAGACTCTTGGCTCCGTCGGCTGCCTTCCACGCGCCGTCAGCCTTCTGGTCTGCTTTAGCGGCGGCTTCGCCGGCAGCGACGGCCTTAGCATCAGTGTCCTTTAGCTGCTCGCGAGTCCGGGAGGTGCTGCGATCCAGCTCCTCAATATTCTTTCCGTGCTCGGCGATCTGCTTGTCCTGATCGGCGTTTTTGGTTTCAGTTCCGGTCACGCGAGCATCGATCGGAGCAACGGTCTGTGCGACATATTTCTTCGTGGCGCACCCTGTTCCGAGCAAGCTTAAAGCGGCGATAGTAGCGAGTTTTGCGGTCGTTTTCATCTTAATTCTCCCCCTTCTAAATTAAAAACCGAACTCCCGGGCCGGCAGATATGCCTAACCCGGGATTCGGAGCCCGCGGGAGCAACCACGGGAACTTAAAACAAATCCGCTCTCCATTGGAGAACGAACAAGTCGAGCGTTTGCCGTCATTTTTACGGGCGCTCGGTAAATTTTACCTAGTTGAAACCGGGAGGATTTTCCGATTTCTTCGGATATTCCTGATTCGGTTACAATCCAGGGTTTCATTGCTGCAAGTCATTGCACGTGCTGTACCAATCTTCAGTGGACTACTGGTGGAGCATTTTCTGATACTTTTTAAGAGTGGGTCTAATCAACAATGTTCCAAGCGGGTATGGAAATGCACCGCAAGATGTTGGGGTCTGAGAGAGGTGCGAGGTATTTGAGTTGATTCGAGTACTGATCGCGGATGATCATCCCCTGCTTCGCAGCGGGCTGAAATACATCCTTCAGCAGGAACCGGACTTCGGTCCACCAGGCGAAGCCGAAAATTCCGACCAGGCATTGGAGCGGATCGAGGAAAAAACGTGGGACATCGTTATCTTGGACATAGGAATGCCCGGACGGAGCGGCCTCGAGACCCTCTCTGAAATCAAGCGGCTACATCCGGGACTTCCTGTTCTCATCCTGAGTATGCACTCGGAGGAACAATTTGCTCTCCGGGCGATCAAGGCGGGTGCGAGCGGCTACATTACCAAGAGCGATGCCTCGGCTGAGCTGGTTCGGGCGATACGGAGAATCCTCGGCGGAAGAAAATACGTCAGCGCAGGCCTGGCTGAAGTGCTAGCAAATTCGATCAATTCCGGGGAGGAGCGTCCGCTTCATGAAACGCTCTCCGATCGCGAGTATCACGTGGTTTGCAGGATCGCCTCCGGAAAAAGCGTTTCTGAAATCGCGGAGGAGACCTCGCTGAGCGTAAAAACCATCAGCACTTATCGCAGCCGGGCGCTGGAAAAAATGAACATGCACTCCAACTCGGAGCTGATGCGTTATGCGATGCGCAACGGTCTGGTCGAATGAATCCGGTCGGAACGGGTCGGCCGGGTGTGGTTGGTTAAACTGCAGCATTTCACCAGCGCCCTGGATTTATACAGGCGGAATTGTGTCGCTGTCAGGTTCATTTCCCGGCAAATACTTTCCGAGTCCTGTTCTTCGTAATAAAAGCGAATCAGAATATCCCGATCCCGCTCACACAATTTTTCGAGCATCTCCTTCACCGCGGCGACTCGCTGGCGCGAATCGAGCCGGGCCTCCGGTGATTCATTGGAAGGCGAGGCCGGTTCCGCGGATTCCATCGATACCATCCTCCGTCTTGAAACAACTGCGCGGCGGATATGCACGGCCGCCTGTCGCCGCGTTACCGTTCTCACGAAACCCATCAAACAGCGGGCATCCCGCAACTCCCCGCTACGAATCGCGGCCAGAACGATCATCAGGATTTCCTGGACGTGGTCTTCTACTGCTTGCGGGTCGATACTTCGAAAAAGCTGCGCGCGGGCACAATCCGAGACAGCGGAATAAAGCAAAGCCACCGATTCCTGATTCCCGCCCCTGATTTCCTCGACAAGTTCCGACCAAGGCATCCGGTCCTTTCAACTGCTTTTAAGAAGAATTAAATAGATATTACAGCGCCTATACTTTTCTTACTAGCGGGATATAGCGGTAATATGTGTAGGATTTTCACCTACAATCCAGACTCCTTTCTTTGTACGACCAGCGAAGCTTTGGACGGCCCGTATAATAAGAACCGTGCCCTTCCCTATCCATCGAAAACGCCGCCTGCGGGTCTCCGAGGCGATGCGCCGCCTGGTGCGCGAGACCCATCTTGAACCGTCGCAATTCGTCCTACCACTGTTCGCGTGTCCCGGCGAAGGCGTTCGGAAAGAAATCGGCTCCATGCCGGGGAATTTTCAGCTCTCGATCGACGAACTGGTAAAGGAGTGCGAGGCGACCCGCGCCCTCGGCGTCGGTGGAGTGATTCTATTCGGCATTCCCGAGGCCAAGGACGAGCGCGCGTCGGGCGCCTATGCTGAAAACGGGATCGTGCAGCGAGCCGTTCGCGCGGTGAAAAGCGCCGTGCCGGGCCTGCTCGTCATCACCGATGTTTGCAACTGCGAATATACCGATCATGGGCACTGCGGAAAGATCGTGAACGGAGAAGTCGATAACGATGCGACGCTCGCGTGGCTGGCCGAAGCCGCGGTTTCGCATGCCCGCGCGGGTGCCGACATCGTCGCGCCGTCCGACATGATGGACGGACGAGTGGCCGCAATCCGCCATTCGCTCGATGCTTTCGGATTCTCTAATACCCCGATCCTCGCTTACGCAGCGAAATTCGCGTCGGTGTTTTACGGGCCCTTTCGCGAAGCCGCCGAATCGACGCCGCAGTTCGGCGACCGGCGCAGTTATCAGATGGATCCTTCCAATGGCCGCGAGGCGATGCACGAAATGGAGCTCGATCTGGAAGAAGGCGCGGACATGCTGATGGTGAAGCCGGCAATGCCGTATCTGGACCTGATCCGGATGGCTCGCGACCGCTTTCCCGTCCCGATCGGCGCCTACCAGGTGTCGGGCGAATTCAGCATGATCGTCGCCGCGGCGCGCAACGGATGGCTGGATCTGGACCGGGCGATGATGGAGTCGCTCACCTCGATCCGGCGGGCGGGCGCGGATATTATTTTGACGTATTTCGCGAAGGACGCGGCGAAAGCGTTGGGATAAATTCATTTCACGCAGAGACGCAGAGAGCGCAGAGAAAATCAAGAAAATCTTTTCCTCTCCGCGGACTCTGCGTCTCTGCGCGAATTGGGTTTTTCTGCTGCGTTACGATAATGATTCCGTGATAGACCCACGAATGCAACGCTGGATTGGCGCTCTGGCCGTGCTCAACCTGGCGATGATCGCTCTTATTTCCGGACGACCATCCTTTTCGAACGCGTCGCGTCCGGTGCGCGGCATTTCCAATCCGATTCTGGCCATGGAAGTGGTGCGCAATGTTGCCGAAGTCGACGCGATTCTGGGCGACGCCCCCAGCCCCGACCGCGAAGTGATGCGCATCAAGCAATACGCCGACTTTGGATTCATCGGCGGCTATGCCGGCCTGTTTGTGCTCATGGGTATTTTTCTCACGGGACAAGGACGCGCCATCGCGATTTTGGCCGCTGTTACTGGGCGTCGTCGCCGCCCTCTGCGACGTACTTGAGAATCTCGCTATCCTGCGTATCTTAGACGTCGATCTCAGCCATACCACGCAGGCGATGATCGACGCAGTTCGTTATCCGAGCCTCCTTAAATGGGCGCTGGCATCGCTCGCGCTCGGCCTGCTCGGGATTCTGCGCGATGCGCAGCGGGCGAACCGGGCTGAGCATCGTCGGGGTGCTGGATGCTCTTGCCGCGCTGCTAGGGTTGTGCGGGCTTGTCGAAAACCGGTTTCTTGAATGGATGGGTATTCCAATGCTTGGTGGATTTATAGGTTTGGCTATTCTGTTCTTCCGCCCGCGCTGGAACGCTCGCCGAAATGCCGCTTGATCCGATGGGAATAATCGCTTCCTCGCTCACCGCAGTAGGGTTTCCGGCGGCGTTGAGGACATCGATCTCCAGGTAATTGTCTCCAGCTGTGACTCCCGTTGGAATCGTTAGATTCAGCTGATAGAGACCGGTCAACGTGGGAGCGAGGCCAGCGTAGAGAACCGACGCCACCGTCGACGTAGTGGGACCGTCAATCACCGCGCTGATGGTATTGACGGTGTGGTTGAAAGGCGTTGTCGATGTACCGGGCGTCCCGTCCGAAATCGGCGGGAATACCTGACCCAATCCGGTCAGGTACACGGCGATACTCTCACCCGGTTGCGCCGGGCTGTTCTCGGTAATCAGCGAACCGTCGAGGTGTTCCGCCGCGGCAAGGCCGATCCCGTCCGCCGGATTCGTGAAGACGCCGGGGGTGCCCGTGTTCACAAATTCGGTGATGATGTGGGAGAGGGAGCCATTGTTGTTCACTTGAATCGTGGCGAAGCTGAACCCTGCCGCCGCATACGGCACAATTGCCGCGATTTGCGTCGACGAAACGTAATAGAGCGGCGCCGCGACCCCGTCGATCAATACCTGCACGCCGTTAAGTTTCACTGGAAAGTTCGCCGACTGCGCGATGTCACCCGCGCCGATTGTGGCATTGGGAGCAAGATCCGTGCCCGTCAGAACCAGCAATTCGCCCGGCGACACGCCGGCGTGAACGGCGCGTAACTCGCGGCGTTTAATACGCCCGCGGGGTTCAGATAAACGCCGGACCCGCTGAAGCAGTTCACCGGGTCGGTGCAAGGCGCAGCCACGGCGATATCGATCCCCGGTCCGGCGGCCGCCACTCCAAATCCGATGCGATACGTTCCTCCGGCGCCGATGGTGTAGTTCAAATAAGGATCGCTGTAGGTCGCGCCAGTCGGTGGTCGGCGCCGTGCCCGTCGTGATGGAATCGAATGCCTGGCTCAAACCTGCCGAAAAGTAGCCGCGAATGATCGACTATCCCGCCGCTATTGAGGCTAAATGAGCCATAATAAGTCTCAAAGTCGCCCGTCGCTGACGCTCGTTGAAGATGCCCGCGTTGTAATACAGAGGGCTGTTCATTTGCGGCGCCGTCCCGCCAGTTTTCACGCCGACCAGCATGTCGGCCTGCCCGGGCGATCCGCCGAACACAAAATTGCCGTCCGGCGAAAAGTACAGGTATTCCTGCCCGGTCAAAAGCAGCGTGTTTTGAGGGGAGCCCTGGTTGAAGTTCGGGAAGGTCATGACGACAGCGCCATTGACTACGGTATATTTTACGCCGCTCGCATTTTGCGACACCGTAGTCGCCTGCGGCGCGCCTGTGCTCGCGTTCGAGCCCAGGTAGAATCCGCTCATGGTGACCGTCCCCACCGTACCCGCGCCATTCGGATTCAGCGTGAATTGCGCGTCGTAAGCCTCCTGGTTCACCTGGCTGGGGTAATTCATGTACGCCATCGCGTAGGAGCCCGAAAAGCTCGCTGCCGTGGGCGTCGATGCGGGGAGTCTGACCGGCAATGAACAGGTCGTTAAATCCGCCCTCCGTGGAACTTCCGATGAAGACGCCGTTCGAGACCATGCCGCGGATCTGACAACTCCGCCGGCCAGAGGACTCGACAGAAATCCGAAGCCGCCCGCGCCGATGGAGTACGTTCCGTTGACAGTATCCGGCCTCGGATCCCTGCTCGTACGTCGAGATAAGTCGACGATGTCATGGTGTACGTGCCGGTTCCGCTAAAGCTGATAGTTCCGAAACAGCGCGTAAGCGTCGGGCGTGCTCGGCATTGAGCGCCCAGATCACTTCGCGGAAATAATATGTACCGCTGCAGCATGCTATTGCCGCTCGAATCCCAAACCAAACCTTGTGCGAAAACCTGACAACCCGCCAGGATCGAAATCAGAAAAGCCGCAACGTGCAAGTCTCATATTCATGTCTCTAAGATGCATCCCACTCGTAGGAACGTTGCTTTCAGTTCGTGAGGTTTACCGGGATCGTGCCCGGGCTGTTAGAATTAAGGTACAGTAATCCTCGGCGCCCGTAGCTCAGCCTGGATAGAGCGTTTGCCTCCGAAGCAAAAGGCCACAAGTTCGAATCTTGTCGGGCGCACCACTTATAAACATTTACTTCTGCGCGCGGAATTCAATGGACGGCCATTTATCCGCGAATTCCTTGGCATGGACATCGCACACCTGTCCGGGGTGCGAGCTCTGCGTGCTGTGCTCGCCGTAAAACATATAGTCCGTCTCCCACAGCGCGGTCTGCGCGGCAGTGGTCGCACAGGTTCTTGGGGTTGGCATGGATGGCGGCGATCCGGTGCCCGTAAGATTCATTCATGATTATTAGCTCCTTGGGCGAGTGCTGCAGGTGAGAGGACCCTCGCCGGGTCCGCTCCTAGAATGACACATACTTGTGGCACCTGAATCTGACCTCATGAACGTCATTCTGTTCGGAGCCTCCGGAATGGTCGGGCCAAGGCGTACTCCGCGAATGCCTGCTCGATCCGGCTGTCGAAAAGGTCCTCTCCATCGGCCGCAGCACGACCGGGCAGCAGCATCCGAAACTTCGCGAGATCGTGCATAAGACATCGCCGATCTCGCGCCAATCGAGGACGCAACTACGCGGCTACGACGCGTGCTTCTTCACGCCTCGGCGTCTCCTCGGCCGGCATGAAGGAGGCGGATTACCGGCGCATCACCTACGACCTGACGCTCGGTGCCGCGCGGACGCTCGTCAGCGCTGAACCCGGGAATGACCTTCATCTATGTATCCGGCAAGGGCACCGATAGCGCCGGCAGTTCCATGTGGGCTCGCGTGAAAGGCGAGACCGAAAACGCGCTGCTCCGGCTGCCTTTCAAAGCCGCGTACATGTTCCGCCCCGGCTTCATCCAGCCTCTGCACGGCATCAAATCGAAAACGGCGCTCTACCGGATCCCGTACGCGATTCTGGGTCCGTTCAACTCGCTGTTCCTCAAATTGTTTCCGAAATATGCGACCACCACCGAAGTGCTCGGCCGCGCGATGATCAAGGCGGCCCGCCAGGGCGCGCCGAAAAGAGTGCTCGAAAGTCAGGACATCAACGCGCTTGTGAATTTACAGGAACAGTTCGGCCCCATCGATATTTATTTGTTCGATCAGCTGCTCAAAGGCCGCATCGCGCCAGGCATGCGCATCCTCGACGCAGGCTGCGGATCCGGCCGCAATCTGGTTTATCTTTTGAACGAAGGCTACGAAGTTTTCGGCGTGGATCAGGACCCGCGCGCCGCATCCGTCCTCCCGGCGGGAAATTTCCGCAATCGAAAATATCGAGGACATGTCCTTTCCCGACGCCTTCGCCGACGTGGTCATCAGCAGCGCCGTCCTGCACTTCGCCATCAACGACGAACATTTCCGGGCCATGCTGCTCGGCACCTGGCGCGTTCTGAAACCGGGCGGCCTGCTCTTCTGCCGCCTGGCGTCTTCGATCGGAATCGAAAATCAGATCAGCAATATCGCCGGACGCCGCTTCCTGCTGCCCGACGGCTCGGAGCGCTATCTGGTCGACGAAAAGCTGCTGTGCGATCTGACGAAGGAACTCGGCGGGCAGATGCTCGATCCGTCTGAAAACGACGGTGGTGCAGAATCAACGCTCGATGACCACGTGGGTGGTGCGAAAGACCGCCCCCTGGCTGAGGCTTTTTCGTCTACCCTCATGGAGCACTTGCAGGCGAAACCGCCTGCCCACACGACTTGTAACTGCTGTTGTGGCGCAGGCGGTTCCGCCGGCGTTTACGTACAGAATTTTTGCGGTTTATCACTTTTCCGCAACCCTGGACTCCCGCGCGACGTGTCCATCCAGCCCTTCGTCCACCGAAACGTGATTCACTTCCAGCGTCTCGCCCAGCGCCTTATCCAAAGCCGCCCGCGCGTGCGCATACGCTGACAGGCTGCTGATGAGCGTCGTCTGCGCCGCCACCACCGCGCGCTGCGCGATCACGACAGCGCTGGTGGTTCCGGTTCCGTACTGGAAGCGATTCTTCTCGGCCTCGAGCAACTGCTGCTGCAGCTTCAAGGCGTCGGACGCCACCACGTAGCGGGAACGCGCCTGCCGCAGCGCCAGCATTTCGTTCGAAATCTCCACCAGAATCGCGTTCTTATCGCGCTGGCTGCTGACGTCGCCCTGCTTGAGCTGCAACTGCTCGACCCCGTAATCCGCCTGCGCCGGCCTGATTGCCGATCGGCGCCTGAAAGTAAAAGCCGCCGTACTCCGTGGGGAAATCGTTCCGCACGACCTGGCCCAACGCCTTCCCATAGCCTCCCGAAAAATACGGACTCGTCGGCTCCCCGGGCACGAACACCGGCGTACCGGCCGCACCGCGGTCGCGATAATAGCCGTAAAAAATTCCCGTCGGCAGGAGCGCATCCCTCGTGCCGATGCTGGCGATTTCCGAGTTCTGATCCTTGATCTTTGAAATCGCCATGTCCGGCCGGTGCGCCATCGCCCTCGCGTACAGATCCCGCAAACCGGGCATGGTTTCATCGGCTGGAACCTGAATGCGATCGAGCGTAATGATCTCCGCCTCCTCAATGGCCGGGTCCGGGATGCGCGTCAATTGATCTTTGAACGACGCTTCCTGCTGGCGAAGCGTGGACACCGCGATGCTCAGGTCCTGTCTGCGCGCTTCGAGCTCGGCCGCGGCGCGCGGCAGTTCCACCGGAGCCAAGCGTGCCCAGATTGATTTGACCCTTCGTATCCTCGTAGAATTTCGCCGCAATATCAGCCGCATCCTGTCTCGCCTTCCGCGTATCGCCGGCGGTCACCAGGTCCCAATACTGCGTCACTACGCTCGATACCAGATTTTCCAACTGCGACCGGAAGCTGTCGCGCGCCGAGATCCTGTTGTTCAACGCGACCTTAATTTGACGGGAGTTCACCGCCAGCCCCCGCCCCTGAAATACCGGAATCTGCGCCGACAATTGGAGATACGCGCCCCGACGCCGGATTGTAGTTATCACCGGGCACGTTCTCATTCAAATGCTGTTCGTAACTCTTGAACTGCACGAAGCCGCCGGTGGGGAAACCTTGGGTAAGCGTGGTGCTGTAAATGCGTTGTCCATCCACCAGGGTCGGCACGCCGGTCAGCGCCTGCGTCGCCTGCGGATACGTGAGATGCGAAAAGCTCGACTGGTTTTGCAGAGTCGGATCCAAGGGCTGCGCCGTGGTTCCGATCTGAGACGTCGTTACGCCGCCGTTCCCGCCGGTGCCGCCGGAACCTGCGCCACCTGCGCTGAGGCCCGCCGCCGATGCGTTGCCCAGAGCGCCGAGGCCGGCGTCGGCGCCACCGATCTGCCCCTGCGAACTCGATACGCCGCGCGGCGCGGCGCCGGACTGCGCGCGCTCCAGCGCCCATTCTGCGTTCAACGGTCCGTTGCGCGCCACTTCCAGGTTGAGATCGTTCTCGATCGCCAGCGCGATAGCATCCTGTATCGTGAGATAGATCTTCCCCGCGCGCATCAAACTATGGATGCGCTCCGTGTTGGTCATTCGCGTCGGATGCAGAATCGGCGGTTTATACGGACCGCCACAGAAAGTTGCCGGTGGGCTTATCGATCACCGGTCCTTGTGCGCAGCAGCATGCGCGCGGCGCAGCTGAACGCGACGATCTGACGGAAAAAGTTCAGTCGTTCATTCTTCTCCCGGTACCGGCGCCGGCGGCGGCGTTGGCAGCGTCGCCGGCAGGATCGATTCTCTGCCACATGTCCCGACATCGCTTCGTCCATCGATACATCGTTGACGCTGAGCGTCCGGCCGACCGACTGATCGAAGTTGATCTTGGCATGCGTGTAATTCGCCATCGCCTGCGCCTCCAGCGTCTGATCGTTCACCAGATCCTTTTGCGCCTGAATCACCGTGGTCACGTCCGTGCCCGTCGCGCCGTATTTGAACTTATCCTGCTCCGCCTTCAAACTCTGCTCCGCCAGAACACGCGTCGCGACCGCGGTGTCGAAGCGCGCCCGCGCCTGCTGCAATCCGATCAACGCGTTTCTCACTTCCACGCGAATCTGATTCACCGACCGCTGCATCTGCAGCTCCTTCTGCCGGATGGTCAATTGATCCATGGCGTAATCGGCTTGCGCCTGCCGGTTTCGCAGGGGAATGCTGAAGGAGAATCCCGCCGAGTAGTTCGGGAAATCGCGCCGGACAATCTGCCCCAGCATATTGCCATAGTTACCGACAAAGTACTGGCTCGCCGGCAGTCCAGCGGATAGAAGGGATTGGGCATTCCGGTCAGCCCCTGGTTGTTCATGTCGGCGAACGCGCTCAGGGTCGGCAGCAAATTGTTTTTCGTGCCTTGCACGTTGATCTTGCTGCTCTCCAGATTGATCTTCGTCTGCGTGATCTCCGGCCGATTCTCCAGCGCCTCCGCCACCAGCTCCGCCGTCGGCTTCAATTCGTCGGTCTTGGGAATCTCGAAGCTGTCGAGCGGAATGATGTGAACCTGGTCCAGCCACACGCTCTCCACTCCATTGCGGCTCAGCGCATTTTTCAAAACCGTTTCCTGCTGCGCCAGGTTGGTTTCGGAAATCAGCAGATCTTCCTTCCGCGCGGAAACCTCTGCCGCCGCGCGCGTCACTTCAATCGGCGGCAGCGTTCCCAGTTTCACCTGCTGCTGATTGTCTTCGATACAACTGCTGCGCCAGCGCCAGCCCCTGTTTCTTGATCCGCAGATCTTCGTTGAAGCTCACCAGATCCCAGTACAGATTCAGCACCGCGGAGATGGTGGTGATCACCTGCAGCTTCACCGTCAGGTCCATCACCTTCATGTTGTTCTTCGCCACGCGAATGTTGCGATTGTTCACCGCCCTGCCAAATCCCTGCAGCAGCGGCTGACTGATGTTGACGTCGACGCTTCCGACGGTCGATGGATTCAGGATGAAGACCGGGCTGTTGTAATCGCTGCGCGAACTGGCGAAGGACGCTCCCACAGCGGTCCCGGTAGATGAACTGCTGGGAGTAGTTCACGTTATATTGCCTCAGCGTCTGAACCAGTGCCGATGTGTCGACAACTGTAGGATTGGTTTCCGGCGTCGTGTAGTGACCGAACTGAAGCCTGGACGCTGATGCTCGGATCCAGGTTGGGAGGATTCGGCCCATATCCGATCACGAATCCCGCGGTCCCGCCTACTCCCGCGCCCGTCGCCAGGCCGCTGCCGTTGCTACTCACGCCCGCGGTGCTGACGCTTTGCGGCCCCGCGATAATGTCCGTATTGATATCGCTTCTCAGCAAGTCCTCCGCCATCGGCGCGCCGCAGAACTTCGCGAGCCATGAACGGTCCGAAGCGCTGAATCGCTATGTCCAGATTATTTTCGAGCGTCAGCGCGATCACATCGCGCACCGACAAATACAGATTCCCGCTGCGCACCAGCGATTCCAGCCGCGGCGTGTTGGTCAGATTCGCTGGCGAAAATACCCGTCCTCTCGATATGGAAGGGCCGGAGGATCGGGCCCACGAACGGAGGCGCCTTCGGCATCGAAATCGTAACCTCAGACGACTGTCCGAAGGCAGTCAAACCGAGTAGCAGCAATGGGAAAACACGTCGAATGCAATTCATTGGTTTAGGTAAACGTCTCTTGAATATTACGAACAGAGTGCAATTCCGGTTCCACTCCATTATTTGTTGCAACAGTTCAGGCGTCGAACCCGATGGTGTCCGGTTTCGCTACAAACTGTCCGTATCGGGGATTATCGGCCCGTAAATCGCGGCGCTCTTTTCTCCACGAAATGCGCCACGCCTTCCTTGAAATCCTCAGCAGCGCAGGCTCTCAAGGATTTCTTTCTCCGCGCTGGCCGCGGCCTCTTCGAGCGTTTCCAGCAGCCCGTGATAAACCTGTCTCTTGATCACCGCCATCGATCGCGGCGATACCGATTTCACCAGCTCCATCGCGTACGCGCGCACGTTCTCCATGAACGACGACCGCCGGGAAATACGCGATTCGACCAGCCCCATGCGCGACGCCTCCGCGGCATCGATGATGCGCGCCGAGAGCAGCAGATCGAGCGCATTCGCCGGGCCGATCAGCCTCGGCAGAATCCACGCCACGCCGTACTCGGCAATCAATCCCCGCCGCGAGAACGCCGTCCCGAACTTCGCCTGGTCCGACGCGAATCGCAAATCGCAATACAGCGTCAGGATGAACCCCAGCCCCACCGCATGCCCGTTAATCGCCGCGATCACCGGCTTTTTGATCGACGGAAAATAGGAATACGTGCCCAGATAATCCGGACGCGCATCTTCTCCGAATCGCGATTGCCTCTGATGCCCCAGCACCTGCGCCGCGCGCACCGGATGACCCGTTCGCCGCCAGCTCATTCAGCAGCGACATGTCCGCGCCCGCGCAGAATCCCCGCCCCGCGCCGGTCAGAATGATGACGCGGACATTCTCGTCGGCCTCGGCCGCCTCCATCGCCGCGCGAACCGCGATCCCCATCTCGCCCGTCCACGCGTTCAATTTATCCGGCCGGTTCAGCGTTAAAGTCGCGATTCCCTCGGCGACATCGTAGATCAAATCAGTGGTCGGCATTTCCGTTAGGAGTATAGCGTAATCGTGATATGATCTGGCTCGATGAACATGATACTCCTGATCCTGATTCTCCTGATCCTTCTGGGAGGTGGCGGCGGCTACTACTATGGCGGGCCGCAAGTGGGCGGCGGCATCGGAGGACTGGTCCTCTTAATCTTGATCATCTGGCTCTTATTCGGCAGGAAGCGCTAATCTCGCGTCGGCTTCAGCCGGCGGTCTTCGCGCAATCGTTGATCTTTCTACTACTGCTGTGCCTTATCAACCGCGGGAACAACCCGCTTGGCGAGTAGCAAGTTCGAAGTGATTTTCTTATACCCGTATCCGACGTGCATCGGCAAGGGCTTGGTCCCCGGCTGTTTATAAGCGTTGCGCAAGATCCACTTGCTCCATCCACTTAAAGCTTCCATACGGCCGATCATAATCGCCGTAAAGCTGGACCTTCCACAAATCGGCGCCGAACAGCCGATACGGAATTCCCGAATCGTCCTGCAACACCGCGGCGCTATTCTCCAGCACCAGGTTGCGGATCAGCGAGAATTCGCGCCGATGCAGCATGTACGATGTCGATTTGAACATCGTAGTCGCGCCTTTCAGGCTTTGGACATACAGTCTGAAACGGCTTGTTTTCCGCCAGCCGGTGGTCCGCCAGATTGACGGAAAAATAATAGAGCTGATGCAGCGATTGATCCGCATCCGAACGAAACTCGATCTTCGACGCCCTTATTTCCATAGCGCGTCGTCGCATGATAATCCAGTGTGCGATCGATCATCTGTCCCTGTTCGTCCAGACGAACATAGCGAAATCCCAAAACGGTGTGATTGGTCCGCACCAGCAATCTGGAGAATCGGCAGCAGCAGGCCATCGGTCACCTGTCCGCGAAATTGCTGATCCATTTGCCGGGTGATAAAGAAACTGCGGCCCAACTCCGACGCCATCGTCGTCGCGCATCGCTGCCAGGTACGCCGGCATGTCCTTCTTTTCGATATCGTCTCTTGTGGGCAGAGTCCCGGCCGGCTCGAGAGCCGCGAAATACATAGACAGGGCTTTGCGGAAAATATTCCGTCGCCATCAACGCATCGGGACCGCTAAAGGGATAGAACACCGGGCCTGCCGTCATCGGCGCGCTTTTCAGCTCCTGCGCCTGAAATTCGCGCAGTCCTTGCAGCAAATCGCCGTCCGCTTTGTGCCACGCCGCATCCACCAGGTCGCGATGCTGCTTGCCACACGTCGTCGTTTTCGAGACTCGCGAACGGACTGCCCTGGTTTCCCTGGCATGCCTGCCAGAAACCGAGCCGTATCGTCGGCTTCACGCGATCGGATGACCGGATCGCTGAGCCCGGCGGGCTTGTCTTCGGCCGACGCCGTCGAGACCCGTCCGCAACCGGCCAACAGAACTCGTGAAACACAGGGTTAAGACGGAAATGGATGCGTTGCATTTACGCTTTACTTATCGGAAGAAATCTGAGATCCGAACCAAGCAGGATAAACCAGGAAACCAGCGCTCTAGTAAGAGGATCGCTCGTAGGATTCTTCAGCCGCGCGCGCGACCGTATGCGGCCGGCTGCCGGGCCATTCGAGGCGCATGTCTTTGCAGACTTCATCCAGCATCTCGACCGTGCAGCTTTTCGATTCCTGCGCGAAAGCGGTGAGCAGCAGATTGTCGCAAATCGCATTAATCAAGCGCGGAATGCCCTGCGAGCGGAGATGGATTTCGGCCATCATTTCCTCGGAGAAAATGTCCTGCTTCGGCATGCCCGCGATTTCCAGGCGCGATTCCATGTATTCCATCGCATCGCGCAAAGTGAACGGCTGCAAATTGCAGCGCAACACGATTCGTTGCTTCAGTTGGCGCAGATTCGGCGCGTCCAGCTTGCGATCCAGCTCCGGCTGTCCGGCCAGAATGATTTGCAGCAGTTTGCCGTTGCGATTTTCCAGATTTCCCAGCAGCCGGATCTCTTCGAGTACGTCCCAATCCAGGTTGTGCGCCTCGTCAACGATCAGCACCACGGTGCGCCCTTCCTGCGCCTGCTCCACCAGCAACTGATTGAGCGCAAACAGAACTTCCGTCTTCGAGGTGCGCGCGCACGGCAGGTCCAGATCGTAGGCGATCATCTCGAAAAACTGTTCGGCGTTGATCCGGGAGTTGAAAATGAACGCAAATTCCATATACTGCGCTTCCAGGTAATCGCGCAGGCATTCGAGCATCGTCGTTTTGCCGGTGCCCACTTCGCCCGATAGTACGATAAATCCCTTGCGGGCTTGGACGCCATACACCAGATTCGCAAGCGCTTCTTCGTGCTGTTCGCTGCGATAGAAGAAAGCAGGATCAGGGCTGAGACTGAAAGGGTTCTCCGAGAATCCAAAAAAAGCGTTGTACATGTTAGGCCAACCGCCAATGTGCCTGAGATTGGAGGGCTTAATCTGCCTGACCCTCTCTAATTTTACTCTTCGATAGTACCACGCAAAAGCCGTGAGAGCAAACGGGATTTTAGGTTCTATACGTACTCTTCTTTATTTTTCAATGCACTTCGAGCAAAACGTATCCCGGAAGGCTGGCTCGGTTGATTTCCCTGGAATACTACCCTGCGGGTCTTTGGGAAACGGCAATCCGGTCTGAATGGCTCTCTGATAAAAGGTCGTCTGACGGAGGATTTTTCTGTAGGATTCGTCCTCGGTGTCGAGATAGGCCGATTTGCCGAGCAATCCCCCACCCCACCCCATAGATAAGACGCAAGCGTCTGGCCGCGCGGCGGCTTCGGCGGTCTTTTTTTCCAGATCGGCGATGGTCGCGTGGAGATGAGTAAGGCCGGCGAATTCGGCGTAGGTTTTGTGGTGCGCGAGCAGCTTTGCGGCGTAGCGATTGCGACGCCTGGAACAGTTTTGACGCGATCTTGAGGTGCCTTATTTGACCATAATCCTTCAAAAAACGTGCCCTGGGAGGCCATCTCGGACCAATAAAGGAGTCGATTCTGCCACTCTTTGGGCGTTCACGGAGCCTCTTTGGGACTTCCAGCCAAGCTCGTATTTGCCGCCGCCTTTGGGAATCAGAGTCGATACGCGAAGCAAGTAGACCTTCATGCCGGCGTGCGTGACGGCATTCGAATCGCCAGCCGCGAATCGCTTCATGCGGCTGGAACCGGACTCCGCCGAGCACTGCTTCTTCAGCTCGCAGTGCGGGATGGCGCGGCAGACGGTCTTCTGATAGCAGGCGCTCCGATAAATCGCGCATCGAGCCTTCGGTCCAGCGATCGGAAACGGCGCCGGTGCGCAATGCTCCTTTGATCGCGGTGCCTGGTATATAAGGACCGGCGCGGCGAGATGGCGAAGGTCGGGATCGATAGATTTTCCGGCGGTCGCTTTTTCCCAATGAGGGATCGCGCTGACGTTTTCAAAAGGGATGCGGCGGCCGGCGAAGTTTTGCGCGAATCCTCCCCATGACGCGAAGTCGAGGCGGTCGGCTTTTTTCAATTGCGCCAGATAGCCATCGAGGCGCGGACCTTTTGATAGCAACTTGAAAATGCGGCGCTGATCGAGGACGTTGACGTGATCCTTCCACACCATGTAATCGATGGGCGAGAGTTTTTGGCCGTCGCCAATTAGCGTGGGAGTGAGACAGGTGATGCGATATCTCATGCCGGCCTCGCTACTGGAGCTAATGGAATCGGGATCGCCAGCGCGAATCCGGAGCGGTACACGGGATGCGCGAAATTCTTCCGGTGCGACGTCGGAGACCGCGCCTACGGGAGGCGGCGGCGCTCACGATGACGCTGCCTTCGGTCAACATGCGGGTCGGCTTTTTCTCATCGCCGTGACTTTCGATGCGGCCTCCGCGGGTCGAGAGCGAATAGTTGCCGTGCTGCCAATCGATTGCATCGGAGGCCGAGGGATGAAAGACGGACAGGAGCCAATATGCCATCGGCATCCGTCAGAAGGATTCAGCAGGAGCCGAGGCAGGTCGCCTTCGATGATCTCGGGCATCTCGGAACGTCCCCAGCCTCGCGACCGTCCGCCGCCGAATCCGCTATCGGCGAGCAATCGCAATGCGCCTTTGAGAGGACCGCTCCAACGCTCCTTCGCGGCATCGTCCGAGAACGACGCGATCATCCACAGACCGCCGCCCGGAGTAAATTCGAGACATGCGGTTGAATGCGGCGCGACGCTTTCGCCGTTGCGGTCGACTGCGGCATTCGATCGGACGCTTGACGCGGAACGGTCCTTGCGCGCCGCCGGAAATCAGGCACTCGCTGGAGCCATCGATGGCCCAGTTTTCTTCGGCAATCGCACGGCCGGAGATCAGTGTCTCGACTACCTTTAAAGGGACGAAGCGTGCGCCTTTGAATCGCACTTTGGGCGATGCGGGCGGAGGCCAGACGTTGCGCGGCGGCACCACGTAAAGAGTTTCGCCATAGAAGGGGAAGCAGGAGCTGAAGCTTACGGCTGGTTCCGTGGTAGCGCGCGCGGTCGCGTCGAGCCAGGCATCGAGTTCGCCCAGGCGCGCCATGGCGCCGGACACAGCGGAGAAAAGAGAATCGCTGTGATAGATGCGGTCGACGCGATCGCGGTCGCCGGAGTCGGGACCGATGCGCCAGGGGCCGGTGGGGCGGAGCTTGATGAGCAGGGCTGACATTTATTCTCCTAAACACGGAAGCGGGTTACCAACCCGCCGCAGGTTGCCAACCTGCCCCACATAAAAACCGGTTTCTGCGCATATCAACTTGATAGCTTTTCGGCGAAGGCGGCGTCGTTGGCTAGCGCTTGTAACGCTCCGAGGTCGGCGCCTGAGGCTAGTTCGGCTTCTGAGGTTCCCGACGAGTAGAAGGATCGGCCTCTCCAGATTAGTTTTAGATTTTTGAAGCTGACGCGTCCACTGCCGCGGGATCCGCCGCCGCCCAAGGCGTCGTCTTCGAGCAAGCGCAAGCCTTCGAGCACGCGCGCGGGTAACGCTTTATCTTCGTCGCAAAAACATCGATTACGAGACGCACTTTGAATCTGGCGCCGGCGGGGACGCGTTCCAGCGTGCGCGGGTTGGCTTGCGACGTGATGCGGTCGATGGCGTTTTCGCTTTTGACCTCAGTGATCTCGTCGTCGAGATTTTCGCGCATCTGCGCGGTGATGCTCTCCTGTTCCAGAGGCGCGTCGTAAATCGTCAGGCGCGCGGGCGTGGCGGAACGCGCATCGAGCGGCTTCGCCTTCGACGCGGTCGAGACGCAGAGGGCTGCGGCCGAACAGCAGGCCGATTTCGTCGTCCGGACGATCGCTCTGATGGATGCGAACTTCCTGGCCTTTGCGCTTGGAAAGATAAACCAGCTCGGCGGGCGAGGTCAGGCCGAGTGCGTTCTCTAATAGGGAGCGAATCTTTCCGCGCAGGGAACTGCCGGGGATGTAGGGCAGGCCGAAGGCGTCCTTCACAACAGGATTATCCGCGCCGCCAATTTCTAGAGAGCCTTTGCCTGCGCCGATATGCAGACCGGTTTCGCAATGGAGGTCGCCCGACAGAATCAATTTGCCGATCAACTGCAACTTCGTGTGAGCCGTATGCGTGGCCATGAATTTTCCTTACTCGTTGTAAGCGACGATCGCTTCGAATAGATCTTTGAATCGCTCATAACCGCGAGCGTCGTTTTTGCGCGTGACCTGCAGTAGCAGGCGTTCCAGCGCATCCAGGCTGCGGAGCGAATGACGCGCGATGGTGTATGCCAGACGCGCGCGCAGCATTACGAACTGGTGCTGGCGTTCGCTTTCAGGAGCGCGAACGGCTCGCCGGACTGCGTTATAAAGGCGTCGCAACTGGCTCTTCGTTCCCGAGTCCATGTCGCGCATGCGCATGACTACGACGTGCGCCTGGTTATCGAGATAGAGGCTGTCGGAGATTAGTTTTTCCAGCTCGATATCAACGGGTCCATCGAAAGGTCGTCCACCGCCCGCCGAAGCTGGGGCGGCCGCCTTCGCGACGGTCGCCTCCGCCACCTCTGGGTCCGTCGCCACGAGGGCCTCCTTCAGGACGCGGGCCGCGGTCGCCTCCGCCGCCTGGGGGACGGTTGCCTCGATCTCCGCTTGGGGCTTGGGCAGGTCGGGAACCTGCCGCCACTGTTTTTCGGTTTATCGTCTCTGCCTTTTTCCGGACGCGGTCCGCGGTCGCCTTGAGGTCGCGGAGGGGCTGCTGGCGCCGCCGGCTCCGCTTGAACGGCTTCGACCGGCTTTGGAGTTTCTTCCGGCGTAGGAGCTTCGAGCTTTTCCACTATCGGGTTGCACTTCGTCTGACATTGCTTTCCCTTCGTTACTACTCGGCTGACAACCTTGCCCATTCTAGCGCCACGCGGCCTGCCGGTCGCAACTTGACGGTAACGGCGCTGCGGCCGATAAGGTCGGCGATCAGGGCAGTTTGCGCTTTCTGAAAATCGCCGCGCTGGGGACCAGCTGGTGCGCGCCGCGCCGAGGATTCTGCGAATGCGGCGATGATAGCGCCAGGGACGCTCGCCTCCGCTGCGGCGGGCCTGCCGCTTCGATACTTTCGATTGCGTCTCGCGATAGATGCCGCAGAGATCCTTCAGATATTGCGGGGAGACGTTGAAATCCGCCACCATGCGCGTGAGCGAATCCTTCAGTTCCGCTGCTTCGGCGAATTGCTTCCATTCGAGCGTGCGTCCGAGCACCCAGATGCAGTCCTTGTCGGCGGATTTGGCTGCTTCGAGGCGCTGTCCCGCTTCCTCAAATACGGCGCTCAGCGAGGCGTCGACCGATGGCGCGAGCGCGAGCGCCATGCTGATGGTCTTGCCTTCCGGTCCGTCGAAATTTTTCAAATTTGCTTCGGCGAAGCGGTGGAACAGGCGCTCGATCTCACGCGCTAGTGCGATTAGAGAATCCCAGGCGCCGTAGACCGCGAAATCGTCGCCACCTGAAAAAATGACAGTGACTTTCCGCCAGAATTCGGGCATGGAGCACAGCACTTCGAGCTCGCCCGCGAAAAACTGTTTGTAGAGCACAGAGAGTTGGATATGCTCCTCGACACTCTCCGCGCGGCGGATGCGGATGCCGAAGTTATCGACGTCGCCGCAAAGCACGCCCCAGGTTTGAAGACCGACTGCGCGCGAGGCGATCTCGGCCGTCGAAGCGGGTTCCAGACCATCATCACTGGGCGCGGCATGACGGGCGAAAGGCAACGCGTCGGCCGCAGACCAGGCGAGGGTCCACACATGCTTCCCTTCCCCGATTTGAATACGTCCCGGAGTTTCGGGCGACCACGCAGCGGATTCGGCATTGCGCAGCTTCATGCCGAGCTGAGTGGCGAAATACTCTTCTCCCGCTTCGAGATTTTCTGCAACGTCAGAAAACCCGGGAGCGCCCCGGCGGCGATCCATTTCGTCCGTAAGACGGCGGCGGACGATGCTCCAGTCACCCAGATTTTCGGTGACGCTCCAGATCAATTTTAAGATGCCACCGCTTAGTGCGCTGATTTCGGCACCTGCGGCTTCCAGGAATTTTTCAGCGGCGTCGCGTGATTCTTCGGGCAGGAGAACGAGGAATTGTCCACCTCCGCTGGATCCGAGCAGAATTTTCGCCAGCCCCAACTCGGCGAGGAGGGCGCGGGGGAGCACCTCGCTCAACAGAGCGATCCAGTGCGACCGGCCGGTAAAGACCTGATCGTGGTCGTTTTGCGTGGGGGCGTAAAGAAACTCGTCGATGCCGAGGAGCTTCCCCTGAAGAAATATCTGCAAGGACATTCTGGGGCGAAGCTTTTACATTAGCACGGCTGGAGTGGCGTGGCGGAAATTTTCAAGAGGCGGCGATGCGTGCGGTAATGGGCTTGGGAGTACCGCCCTCTAGCGTCCCCTCCCTGACGGTCGGGGTTCGGTTTGGGAGTCTGGACTGTAACAGGAGGACGATCGGCTGCGGCGTCAAAAGGGAAGGATTGCGGTTTGCAGCCAGAAGCGAAGGATCGTGTCCGTGGTGCGGCATAGATCGGCAAAATCTGTGTTCTTCTGGACGAAGGCATTCACGCGCAGTTCGTAGGCTTTGGTTACATCGTCGGCAAGACTGGAGTTTGAGAACATGACTACCGGAATCCGCTGGAGCCGGGAATGTCCCTTGACGTATTGGAGGACTTCGAAGCCGTTCTTTCCAGGCATATGGAGATCGAGGAGGAGCAGGTCGGGAGTGCGATATCCGACCGCGGACTTTTTTTCAAGAGCGTCGATGGCTTGGTGACCATCATGAACGGTTTCGAGATCGTGCGGGATTCCGGTGCGTTTCATCGCGATTTCGATGAGGTGGGCGATCGCCCGATCGTCCTCCGCGAGCACAATGCGAGCCGGTCGAGTGTGTTTATGATTCATTTAGGAATAATTGGCGCGACGGCCCTGCGGGACTGCTTTCAGCAATTATGAATATAGCGTTAATAAGAACACCTACATAAGTGATAAGAGGATAGCTAACGGTTAGCTTGAGCATTTAGAATCAGCAAAGGGGGCACAGGAATGTATTCCAGCCGGTGGATCGAGACCAATGGGATCCGCATGCATTATGCCGAGGAGGGGTCGGGGCCGCTGGTGCTTCTGCTGCATGGATTTCCAGAGTCGTGGCATTCGTGGCGGCACCAGTTGGGGGCGCTGGCGGAGGCGGGTTATCACGCGGTGGCGCCGGATTTGCGAGGCTACGGGCAAACGGATCAGCCGGAGGCTTTGGAAGCTTACGATGTTTTTCAGCTTACCGGCGATGTGGTGGGATTGGTGAACGGGCTCGGCGAGAAGTCGGCGGTGATCGTCGGGCATGATTGGGGCGCGCTGATTACGGCTTATGCGGCGCTGTTTCGGCCGGACCTGTTTCGCGCGGTCGCATTGCTGAGCGTGCCTTACTCGCCTCGCGGAAGGATGAATCACACTGAGTGGGAACAGCGGACCTATCCGGGCAAAGTTTTTTATCAGGCCTCGCTGCGAAGTCCAGGGGCGAATCAATTTCTGATGTCCGATGTGAGGTCGAGCCTTTTGAAAGGGCTTTATTCGTTATCGGGAGAGGCGGAGGGGGAGGATCGGTGGAGTCCGGTGAGGGATCCGGCGGCGGCGCGGGGAATTTCTATCGCGCCGAAGATGCCGTCGTGGTTGACGGAAGAGGACCTGGATTTTTTGGTCGAAGAATATACGCGTACGGGCTTCACGGGAGGATTGAATTATTATCGCAATATGGATCGAAATTGGGCTCTGACGCCGTTCCTGGATGGCGCGAAGATTTTGCAGCCGACGCTGTTCATTGCGGGCGATCGCGATCCGGTGATTGAATTTACGCGAGGCGCCTATGACCATCTGGCGGTCAACATTCCGAATTTGAAGAAGCAGGTTCTGCTGCAGGGAGTCGGGCATTGGACGCAGCAGGAGAGGCCGGAGGAAGTGAATCGTTTGCTCATCGAGTTTTTGCAGGCATTAAAATAGAAGTGATGAAACGAGACGTTCCTGTCCTGATCGCGTGTGGTATTTTCGCCGCCGCCGCGTTTGCCTGGCAGCAGAAAGCCGATCTGCCTGCGCCGTATGCGACTCCATCCTCACGCAATAATCCGAGAGTGATAGAGCGTCCTGAGGGCGCGCAATTGAAACTCGCGAAGGGGTTCAGCGCGGAGGAATATCTCACCGATTTCAAAGTCCCGCGTTTTATGCTGCTGGGTGCAAATGGAGAGATGCTGGTCGCCGATAGCGCCCGAGATGGCCAGGGTTGTGTGTGGATTTATCCGGACATCGCGAAGAGTAAAGACAGGCGCGCGCTGATAGAGAAACTGGATCGGCCTTATGGGCTCGCGTTATGGAAGGACTATGTTTACGTCGGTGAAACGACGTCGATCAAGCGATACAAATACGATGCCCAAGCGAAGACCGCCGGGCCGGGTGAAGAAATAGCTTCGCTTGCTGAGTTCGATAAGGGGCATTGGACGCGGTCCCTGTTGTTTGATCGGAAGGGCGAGAAATTGTACGTCGGGGTCGGGTCGGGATCGAATGTCGATGCGGGAGAGAATCCGAATCGCGCGGCGATCAATCGCTATAACCCGGATGGAAGCGGGCATGATTTGTACGCGACGGGCACGCGCAATCCGATCGGGCTGCACTGGTATCCGGGCACCGATACATTGTGGGCCGCGGTGCAGGAGCGCGACGAACTTGGTGACGACTTGGTCCCCGATTATTTCACGCACATTAAACAGGGCGGTTTTTACGGCTGGCCGTTCGCTTACGCGGGGCCGCACGAAGATCCCCGGCGCAAGGGCGAGAATCCGGCGCTAGTAGCAAAGACGATCGCGGGTGATGTATTGTTGCCGGCGCACGCGGCGGTGCTCGATTTCGCGTTCTATACGGGCAAAATGTTCCCGAAACATTATCAGGGCGGCGCGTTTTTGGCGTTTCACGGGTCCTGGAACCGGTCGAAGAGGCTCGGCTATTCGGTGAATTTCATTCCTTTTGCCAATGGAAAGCCGTCGGGAAAGATCGAAGAGATTCTCACGGGCTGGATGCTGTCGCCGGATGAAAAAGAAGTCTGGGGGCGGCCGGTGGCGATCCTTCAAATGCCCGATGGCAGCCTGCTGGTAGCGGACGACGGCGGCAACAAAATTTGGCGAATTTCCTACAAGGGCTGACGCTGGCGGCGTTGGCGGCCACCGCTTTTGGCGCTGATTTTTCGCATCGCGCACATTTGGCACTGAAGCTCGAATGCACCACGTGTCACGCGTCGGCGACCAAAAGTTCGCGCGTCGAAGATAATAATCTCCCGAAGGCGGAGGTGTGTCTCCAGTGTCACGATCCTGCGCCCGGGATCAAGCAGCCTCGCGAAACTGTGCTGGCGCATTTCCCGCACGATAAGCACGTCGGCGCGATTCCGTGCTTGACTTGTCACAAGGGGATCAATACTTCAGAGGTCACGAGTAAAGCCAATTTTCCGCCAATGGCGCTGTGCGTGACCTGTCACAATCGGGTGGATATTCCCGATAGCTGCTATTTCTGTCACGCGAAGTCGATGAACCTGGAGCCCGCTGGTCACGGCGATGGATGGGTCGACGCGCATAGCCGGGTGCGTCGGGACGCGGCGGCGAAGCAGAGCTGTCAAATGTGCCACGGGAGAAATTTCCATTGCGCGGGTTGTCATTGAGGTAACAGTTCGAAGTGATAGAACGACCGCACTTCGCCGGTCTCGGTGCGGACCAGCGTGAACCCGAGTTTCTCAAGCACACGGACCGACGCATCGTTGCCGATCTCGACCGCGGTCACGATCCGCGATAGATGAAGTTCATTGAAGCCGAAGTTCACGAAGGCGCGGCCTGCTTCCGTGGCGAGTCCGCGACCCCAGTATGCTCGTGCAAGATAGAAGCCTAAGCTACCTTCGCCCGGGATGATCCCGCCCGACGGGCCGAAATGCGGATACACACCCGCGCGACCGATGTATTGTCCTTCCGGTTTATAAACCACAGCCCACATCGCCATGCGATCCGACATGTGGCGCTGCAAACCGCCTTGGAATTTCCGTTCCGCGGCCTCGCGCGTCCGAGGCGCACCACCTACGTAGCGACGCACTTCAGGATCGGCTTCCATCTCGCAATAGGCGTCCAGATCCGCCGGCTCGTGGTCCCGGAAGAGCAGCCTCTCCGATTCGAGAACGGTCATTTGAACAGGGATTTCAGATATTCCAAAAGATGTAAATGCGCACCAGGGCACCGCGCCCAACCGTTAGGAGCGAAGCCAAGAATGTTCGTGCTGCTCTCCACCCATAATCCAAACGGCTCGATTTTAGGAACGTCGAGGGTGAAGATCACGCCGCTGCCGCAAACATCTTCATTCTCGATTATCGCGCTCCCGGCATCCTTGTATTGACCGGAGGGACCCCAATCCTCATTAAACTTTTCGGGCGGGTAATATTTGCAAGGAGTCTCCTGGGTGCAGCCCCACAGCTTATAGGCGTCCTGATAATTCTGCTGCTTGAGAAGCGAGAGAAACTGTTTTACAGCGCGCTCCTGGCGCCAGTTCCGGAAGGTGAAAAACAGGACACTGGCGACGATCAGGATACTGATACTCGACACCGCGATGAGCTTGATGCGCTTGGCCCGCCGCGCTTCGATTACACCATATCCTGGGTCAAGAAATCCCGACATGGTTACTTTGGAGGATAAGCTTTATCGTATGACTTGACTGCATCCGCCGTGATATCGAGCGCGGGCTTGAAGGAAATCACCGCCGTCGCTTCCACCACCATGTCGAGTCCTTTTTCGTCCGAAACCTTTTTCACGACTTCCAGCATGCGCGTTTGCGCGCGGCTAAGAATATCGGTGCGGTCGCGTTCGACGTCGGCCCGCAAATCTTCGTCCAGACGCTTTACTTCACGCTCCTTGCGTTGCCCGCGCGCCGTCAGATCGGCTTCGCCCGCGGCACTCAGCTTGCCTTGCGCGGATTGAAGCTGCGTCTGGATGTCGTTCAGCTCGCGCTGCGCTTTATCGAGATCGTCCTGCCGCTTCTTATATTTTACCTGCATGGCATTGGCCGCTTTCTTGATCTCGGCCGTATCGAGAATTGCTTTCTGCAGGCTGACGACGCCAATCTTCGCCTGCGCCATGGCAGACGGAACGGAGAAGAGCGCGGCGACACACACCGCGAGCGTGAGGGACGAACGGAACATGGTTTGAATCAAACTCCTTTTTGTCTATCTATTTTAGCAGGCTATTTTACCAGCATCTCGTCAAGCACCCGTCCGACGCTCCCGCTGGGAGTCTCGACGTCGAGCATGGTGGCGAGCGTGGGGGCGATATCGTTCACCATGATATTCGCGTTGAAGCGGCCTGCGCGCACTTGGGCCCCGAGAAATAGTACCGGCACATGCGTATCGTAATCAAAGGGCGCGCCGTGCGTGGTCCCGCTGCGGCTCACCATCCAATAAGGATCGAGCATTACAATTACATTTCCCGACCGCGCCTGATTAAATCCGTTGCGGATGCGCACGCCGATCGAATCTTCCAAAATGGCGCCGTTCATCAACTGGGTGCGCGTGTAAACGCGAAAAACGTGCGGCAACGCGCGAATCGCTTCGGCGGCCACGCGCTCCTCTTCCGCCATGTCGACTTGCCGGCCCGAATCCTGATTGAGAAACAGCGAACCTTCGCCTGAAAACAGAATCCATTTCCCGCCATTCGGCGCGCCCAAACGAGCCGTCATCGCCTTCTCCACCGTGTCGAGCTCGTTTTTCTCGTCGAATCTCCCGCCCGGCATTTTGCGTTTCTGATTCACTTCGGGGACCGGCGAGACGCCATGATCGGCGGTGAGCACCACCAGCACGCGCCCCACGCCCGCCTGCGCCTCGGCGGCGCGAATCAGCTCTCCCACCAGCTTGTCGACGCGCAACGCCATGTCGTGGGCTTCCTCCGAATCCGGTCCCAGCGCATGCCCGACGTAATCGTTCGCCGAAAAGCTCACGGTAAGCAAATCGATTTTAGGACCCGCGCCGAGTTTTTCCGCCGCCATCGCCTTCTCTGCGAATTGCAGAATCAGTTCATTGCCAAACGGCGTCGCATCGAGCGCCGCATAGAACTTCGCGTCAGGCGTCGCAGCCATGGTTTTTCCGAGCCAGGTTCTTTCCCGCGTACTTGTCGGCCGGCCGCGAGGCATTGAACTGCGCCACCCATTCCGGCAGCGCATCGAAATAAAATGTGCTGCTGACGAAATTGCCGGTCTTGCCGTCGAACCAATACGCTCCATCGGCCATGTGACCGGAGGGCAGAATCGCGGCGCGATCCTTAATCGACACGCCAATCACTTTGCCGCCCTTGCCCGACATCTTCATCTCATCGCCCAGCGTCGATTGCAGCATCCGGTTGGGCGAGGAGCCTTCGCCGGTTGCGCCAAGAAGCGTGAAGTCCTCATCGGAAACGCTGGTCACGCGCTTTTTCGCCGCGCGATCCCACCACTCATTGCCGATAATGCCGCTGAGCGCGGGCGTGGCTCCGCTCAAAAACGTCGAGTGGCCGACGGCGGTGACGGTCGGCACGTGCTCAAAATGAGCGTTGGTAAACATCGCGCCATGCTCGAAAAATCGTTTGAATCCGCCGGTATATTCGGAGTGGTAGCCGGGTCAAATAGTCGTAGCGAAACTGATCGATGACGATAGCGACGAACAAGTTTCGGCTTGGGCGGCGCGACGCTATTTTGCGCGGCGAGAGGGAGAGTGATGAAGAGGGTGAGAATCCAGTTGCGCATGGATTCTTCAGTCTAGCAACTGGTGGTGGGGCTGGCCTGGTAAGCGGATCAAGATGTCCACATCTATCCGCATGCTTACGCATGGCGGTTCAGTATCCACTCGGAGCCGCCATGCATGCGGGTAGACGGGAGCATTTCCGTTAATCGCAAGGACAACTTACTGGTTGTCTCCAAGTTCTTCCACGTCGGCCCGATCCCGAGGCCGATCTGTCGCCTTCTTGTTCTTGATGAGCGTAGCGCGGCCGATGAAAAATACGGTGACTCCATCCAACTCTCCGGGCTCGACGGATTCCCAGATCTCCTCGTCCGAAACTCCGGTTAGGGACGTAAGGAGATCGATTCTGTTTGGAGGGTGACCAAGCTGAATAACTTGGCCCGAAGCAAGAAAATCCTGAGCGGCCAGCCCGAGAGAAGCAAAGCCGAAGCGGTCTATCGCGGCCTCTAGACGCGCAGCGTTGACCGGCGTGGCACGAATCAGAATATCGATGTCCTGCGTGTACCGCGGGCGCCCATGAAAACCCAAAGCCCAGCCGCCGACGATGGCGTACTCAACGCTCTCCGAGTTTAACAATCCGATAAACTCTCTCAAATCCCGCTGAAGCCGCATCCCCGCCCTCTGGGTAAATCAGGTCGATCATGATCGCAAGTCCGCTCAGCGGGAGTCAGCGCCGATAGTATGCCCGATCCGCCGCATCGGCTTCTTCAAAGGTCGCGAACTTGCGAACGGCCGGTTCCACTATTTATTCGGCGTGCTTTCCTTCGCCAGACGAACCTTCGCGCCTTCGAGCTTGCTCTTCACCTTCGCGACATCCGCCGGTTCCACATCGGCCGGCAGGCTCTTTTCGAATTCCTGGAGCGAAAGCTGCCATTGTGCGATCGCTTCTTTCACCTTCGATTCGCGCAGCAGCACATCGCCCATGTGATCGTGGACCGTGGCGTCGCGCGGCGTGCGCAGCCAGCGCCTGGCGCAGATTTTCTTCCGCCTCCGGCAAGCCGGTTCATTTTGAAGTAAACCCAGCCCAGGCTGTCCAGATACGCTCCGCTGTTCGGTTCGATATCGAGCGCCTTGGTGATCAGCGCTGAGCGCTTCCGGCAGCTTCACGTTGCGATCCGCCAGCATGTAACCCAGGTAGTTGAGGGCCGGCGCATTGTCGGGATTGATCTCGATAATCTTCCGGAATTCCGCCTCGGCGAGATCGATCTTTTTCATCCGTTCGAACATCGCGCCGCGCTGGAACCAGATGTCTTGTTTTTCTTCTTTGCTCACCGAAAGCTTTTCGGCTGCGTCCAGAGCCTTGGCTTCTTCGTCGAACTTGCGGCCCCGGTCGTAAACCAGCCGCGCGAGCTCAAAATAGACTTCGCGATCGCTCTTCCCGTCGAGCAGCTTCTTCATTTCCGCGGCCGCCGCATCCGTCTGCCCCATATCGGCCAGCAGCGATGCATGGGTCACATGCAGCGTGCGATCGTCCGGCCACTTCTTGAGCGCCGATTCCGCTTCCTTCTGCGCTTTGGGCAGATCCTTACCCAACCGGTAGGTATCGATAATTTCCGCCGCGACTACCGCAGTCGCTGTCATGATCCAGCTCGGCGATCTGCCGCAGCGCCTCCACCGCGGGCTCGGTCTGATCGTTCATCCGGTACAGCGTCCACAGCCGGTCCAGAAGCTCGATGCGGTTTGCCGCGTTCGTCCTTGCTGTAGTTCTTCTTCGCCGTCGTGTCCAGGATTTCCTTCAGGCGATCGATCGCTTCCGGACGTTTTGCCTTCCGCTTCAGGATGGTCACTTCGTTGTAGCGGACGTCGAGATTGTTCGGCTCAATCGCGCGTGCTTTATCCTGCGCCTGCGCGCGCCTTGGTGAAATCGCGAAGCTGCGGTATAAATGTTGGACATGCGCAGGTAGGATTCGGCATCGCTCGGCTCTTCCGCCACCAGTTCCTGATAGACCTTCAACGCCGCGTGCAAATTGCTTCGCCCTGCGAAGATCCGCCGCCATGAACCGCTTCAGCTCGCTCGCGTTCGGAGGATTCAGTTCCAGCGTGCGCTTCAGCGTTTCCGCCGCCAGTGCGTATTCGTGCATCTGCTCATAGGCCGCGGCCAAGCGCCTGCAGGCTGCGCGGCGTGGGATTCTTGGTGGCCAGCTTTTTCAACAGATCCGCAGCCGAGGTATTGTCGCCCAGATCGGCATAAACCATCGCCAGACCGGTCAGCGCATCCTCGTTATCAGGATCGATCTCCAAGCGCTTTCTTATAAGCGTTCTGCGCCTCCACCGAATTTTGCGCCACCTTTTACAAGCGGCCCAGCATCAGCCAGGAATCGGTGTCCTTGGGGTCGAGCTCGGTGATCTTTTTGTACTCTTCGATCGACTTCTTGAGCATCGCTTCGTCGATCCGTTGTCTCCTGGCTGATCGCCGATCTGGCGCGTGAAGATGCGCCCCAGCATGCGGTGGGCGTTCACATCGTTGGGATTCGCTTTGAGAGCTTCCTCGGCGTCGCTCTGCGCCTCGCGCAGACGGCCGGTCTGGATGTAGAGCTCGGAGAGTTCCTCGCTCAGCATCGGCGTGTTGGGATCGTCCTTGATCGCCAGCTTATAATTTTCGATGGCCTTCTTGATGTACTCGGGGCTGCCGTTGATGCTCGCCAGGTCCGCATACATGTGGCCCAGCGAGTAATGATAATAGGCCGCGGCGTGATCCACGGTTTGCGTCTGGGCGACGGCTGTTGAAAGCGTCGAAGCTCCCCCGATGGCCACCACAGTCCACGTCCGGACTGCCTTAAAAATGCGTGATGCCTGAAGCATTCTTTATCTCTCTTCCCATCATTAGTATATCGGCTTAACTGGTCCGGCGGGGTACGATGGCAGTATCCTGGAAACCAAGTGGATTCCGACCGAAACCCTCCCCTGATCGTCATCGCCGGCCCGACCGGCGCGGGCAAAAGCACGCTCGCATTGCGCATATGCGAAGAATTTTCGGGCGAGATCGTCAATTGCGATTCCCTCCAACTCTACCGGGACTTCCATATCGGCACCGCCAAAACTCCTGTATCTGAGCGCCGCGGAATACCCCACCACCTTTTGGACGTGCTCGACCCCTCCGGCGGTTACTCCGCAGGTGAGTACGCGCGCGTCGCCGGGAAACCATCGCGGAAATTTCCGCACGCGGCCACCTGCCGGTGGTCGTTGGCGGCACAGGATTTTATCTGCGGGCATTACTGGACGGCCTTCCGGTCCTGCCCGAAAGCGACAAGGCGACGCGCCAACGTTTGATGGATCGTGAAGCAAAGGAAGGCCTGGGCAGCATGCGCCGCCTTCTGAACCGCCTCGATCCCGCCTCTGCTGAGCGGATTCATCCAAATGATACACAGAGGCTCATGCGCGCGGTCGAGATTCGTCTTCTCAGCGGCGAATCATCGCCTCCCGCCATCGAAACCGAGCCGCTCACCGGCTATCGCGTATTAAAAATCGGTCTCGATCCCGATCGTGCGCTGCTATATGCGCTATTGGACACGCGAACGCGTCAGATGTTTGAGGACGGCCTGGTTCAGGAAGTCGAAATGCTCTTGCAACAAGGCTGCACTGGCGATGAAAAACCCTTTGAATCGCTTGGATACCGGCAGGCACTGGCCTTTATTCGCGGCGAAACAACGCTGGAACGCGCGATTTACTTGACCCAACTCGAAACACGGCACTACGCAAAACGGCAATGGACCTGGTTTCGCCGCGACCCGGAAATCCAATGGCTGTCCGGATTCGGAGACGCCATTCCCGTGATCGAACAGTGCTCACAAATGCTAAGACGTTTTCTATAAATTTTGTTTTATCGGTAACGGAACAAATCGCAGCGACGCCCGTATATATGTACAGAGTGAGTCACGCTCGCTCCACGAAAACTTGAGTTGTTCCAATGACGAAACGAATCAACCAAGAGGAAAATCACATATGAAAATGTCCAAACTGATGTTGTCCTTCGGCACCCTCGCCCTGGCAATTGCGAGCGCTGCTTCCAGCGTATCACTTTTCGATTTTCGAGCCGTCGTTCGTTGCCGGCCAGGAATTGAAACCCGGTGATTACAAGATTGAATTGAATGGCGACAAAGCCATGATCAAGGCCGGCAAGCAGACCGTCGAAGCTGCGGTGAAGGTGGAAAACGGCACGGAGAAGTTCTCCGGAAACCTCGGTCCGCTATGCCAACAACAACGGCAAGATGACGGTGACGGAAATCCGCCTCGGTGGCACGCACACCAAGCTGGTTTTCAACAACTAAGTTTTTAATTTAGTACCCGCAGTCCACATGGCCGGAAGAGACGCGTGAGCATGTCCTCCCGGCTTTTTCATTTTCCTTCCATCGACCCTATCATTTCTTTCTATCGGCCGCCGGGTAACGAAACTCCTCCGCGGAAGCCGTTTCTTATCTATGAAGCTATTCCGATTCACTTTTTGTTTCGCTTCGCTCGCCCTCCTGGCGAGTGCGGCTCCGGTCTACAAAGTCACCCTGACTGAGCCCGCGGTTATTGCCGGCTCCGTCTTTAAGGCGGGCGATTACCGGATTGTGGTCAATGGCGATAAGGCAACACTGACATCGGGCAAAACCAGCCTCGAAGTCCCCGTGAAAGTGGAAACTGGAACGCAGAAATTCCAGTTCACCTCCGTCGAAAGCAGTACGGAAGCCGGCAAGAATATGCTCGATGACATTCACGTCGGCGGCACCAGCACGACCCTCGTTTTCAAGCGGTAACTACTTCGACAGGCCGCGAACCGCACTTTTCAAAATCGATTCGCGGCCTCCCTTTCCTCCCCCTGTTACAATCGAGTTAAATGCAGCGATGGCTCGCCGTTGGTCTGTTCGGGTTAGCTGCGCTGCGCCCTCTCGCCGCCGATACCGCCGCCGTCCTTCCCTTCCTCAATAAAACCCCAGCGCGCCGAATCTCGACTGGATCGGCGAAAGCGTCGCCGAAACCGTGCGCGAGGCGCTCGGCATGACCGGCGTCATGACGCTCGACCGCAATGAAGTGCAGGAAGCGTATCATCGCCTCGGCCTGCGCCAGGGAATCCCGCTCACCGAAGCGTCCATCATGAAAATCGGCGAGACGCTCGACGCCGAACAGATCGTCTACGGGTCCTTCGAGTTCACCCGCCCCGCCTCCGGTCGATCACCGCCGGCTCCCTGCGCGTGACCGCGCGCATTCTCGACCGCCGCCATATGCGCGCCAGCCGCGAGTTCACTGAAACCGGCGCGCTCGACGACCTGGGCACTCATCGAAGCGCATCTGGCCTGGCGAGCCCTCACTCTGATCGCGCCCACCATGGCTCCCGGCCGAATCCGAGTTCCGCTCTCTGCGCACGCCCATCCGCATCGATGCCGAAGAGAATTATATCCGCGGCTTGCTCGCCCACACCACCGAGCAAAAGGAAAAATATTTCACTCAAGCCGCGCGACTCGATCCGCATTTCGCGCACGCGTGCTATCAGCTCGGCCAGCTTCACTATCAGAAGAAGGAGTATCGCCAAGCCGTCGCGTGGCTCGAAAAAGTCGGCCTGGGCGACATTCATTCTCATGAAGCGAGCTTCCTGCTCGGCCTCGCCCGTTTTCAATCCGGCGATTACAAAGGCGCGCAGCAGACTTTTCAAATGATCGCCGCCGCCGTCCCTTTGAGCGAGGTGTTCAACAATCTCGGCGCCGCCGAAAGCCGCGCCAATTTATCGCAAGCCTCGATCGACGATTTTCATCGGGCCCTCGCGGGCGATGCGAACGATCCCGTTTACCGCTTCAATCTCGGCTACGCGCTATGGAAAAAAGGCGACTTCGCCGCCGCCGCCGAATCCTTTCGCGCGCTGCTCGATCTCGATCCCGACGATCCCTCCGCGTCCCTTGCTGCTTGCGCGCTGTCTCAAGAAACAAGGGCCGCGCGCCAGCCAGGACCCTCGTCTTGATAATCTGGAGCGTTTGAAGACCAATTTTGAAGAGCGCGCCTACATGCAATTGAAATCGCTGCTCGCTCCCGTCGACGTCCGAAAGTGGACCGCCCATGAAGGTGCGGATTCGCTGGGGATCCGCGCACGCCTGACGGCATCGCCGGAGCCTGCGCCGGAACCACCGCCGAGTCGCCCCGGGAATCTCCACCTCCACCTGCGACGGTGTACCCGCCGACTCTGCCGTCGACGCTCCACCGCCGACTTTGCCGGCGATTGCAGCTATCCCGCCTCGCGAACCGGGTATAATCGGAAAGCTCATGATCGAAGCCTACGGCGCGTCCAACGTGGGGTGCGTTCGCACTAATAATGAAGATTATTTTCTGGTCGCGCCCACCCTCGGCCAGTATGTTGTCGCCGACGGCATGGGCGGCGCGCAAGCCGGAGAGCACGCCTCCAAACTCGCCGTCGAAACCGTTCACGACCTGCTCCAGAAGGATCTCGACCCGGCGCACCGCGATAGCGACGCCGTCTCCGATGCCTTGGTCAGCGCCTTTGAAGAAGCCAATCGCCGCGTGATGGACGCCGCCGCTTCCGATCCTGGCCTCGAAGGCATGGGAACCACGCTGATCGCCGCCATGGAGAGCGACGACGGACTCGATCATCGCCAGCGTCGGCGACAGCCGCGTCTACGTTTTCGAGAACGACAAACTGAAGCTCATCACCGAGGATCAGACCTGGGTCAACGAAGTCGGCCGCCGCCTGGGAATCGAAGAGGAGAGCCTCAAGACCCATCCCATGCGCCACGTCCTCACCATGGCCATCGGCGTCTCCGAACAGTTGCGCGTCCACACCTACGAGCTTCACCCATCGCCCGGCACGCAGGTTCTTCTATGCAGCGACGGCCTGCACGGCGTGGCGCCGGAAGAAGAGGTGGCCGAGATTCTCCACTCCAACGATTCGCTCGAATCCAAATGCGATCAACTCATCGCCGCCGCCCGCGCCCACGGCGGCCCCGACAATGTCACCGCAGTTCTTTTGCAAGCTTTGTAAGATATTCTCCGCAACTCTCGTCCCTTCTATAGTGTTATAAAGTATTCATTCTCATTTGACGATAATGTCAAATGGACGTAATTCGGGACCAGTTCATGCGTAAGACTAGTCATATATCAAGTTTTATATTGACCTTATTGCTCTGAGCTTAGCGAGCGAGCAAAGCCTGAATGGCATATGCCGATCCCGGCTCCGGAGCGATGTTCGTGCAGATTATTCTTGCCGCTATCGTCGGTTGCCTCTTCCGGATTCGTAGCTTTATTAATCGTTTCCGCCTGTGGAAAAATAAATCCCGCGAACAAACTTTTCCCAACCTGGGTCCTAATTTAAACAATGACGGTTTAACCCGACCGTCTGAATGAATGTGACGCTCGTTCCTCGCGAGCGGTCCTTCCGCGACCCGGGCGGCTTCGTTTTTCGCTCCGGTTCGCGCCTGTTGCGCGCCGTCGAACCCTCGGCATTCGAAATTCTTAAACAATTCCTTGCCTCCACGCCCGCCGGCAACTTTATTGCAGCGCGACAATTAGTCACCACGAATTTCCCCCACCCCCTCGAATTCGCCTTTGACTTTCCAGCGGATTATCATCTCGCCGAGCATGAATGCATTCCGTTTCCCAGTTTCCCCGCCGAATGGCCCCGGGAAATGCTTGCCTCCGCCGGATTTCTAACACTCGATCTCGCCGATGAGTGCCTTCCTCACGGATGGCTATTAAAGGATGCGGCGCCTTACAACATCTTGTTCCGCGGACCCGCGCCGATCTTCGTCGACGTTCTCTCGTTCGAACGCCGCGACGTTCAAGTCGGCATCTGGCCCGCCTACGCGCAATTCGTCCGCACCTTCCTGCTCCCTCTTCTTGCCGAAAGCACATCGCCTGCGGCCATCTGGCTCGCCCACCGCGATGGACTTGAACCGGAGCATGTTTATCGATCGCTCAGTTGGTCCCGCCGGCTCACCCGCCCCGCTCTGACGCTGGTCTCCATCCCCACTTGGCTATCGAACCGCGCCGAATCGGACGCGAGCCTCTATCGCCCTCGCCCCACCGATCCTGAGAGGGCCCAGTTCACCCTCTCTGCAATGTTCCGCAGCCTGCGCCGTCAGCTCCATCGCGTGGCTTCCTCCACTCGAAAAAATTCGCACTGGTCGAAGTATCTCGACACCCAGACCCACTACAACGCGGAGCAACTCGCCGCCAAGGAATCCTTCGTCGCCGAGGTCCTTCGCGAATTTCATCCTCGCCGCGTGCTCGATATCGGCGCCAACACCGGGCACTTCAGCGAACTAGCCGCCCTGGCCGGCGCGAGCGTAGTCGCCATCGATTCCGATTCGACCGCGGCCGGGCGCGTCTGGCAAAGAGCCTCGGAAAAGAAGCTCGATATCCTGCCTCTTGTAGTCGACCTGTGCCGCCCCACCCCCGCTCTCGGCTGGCGTAACCGCGAGTGCCCTTCGTTTCTCGATCGCGCAACCGGACAGTTCGACATGGTGATGATGCTCGCCGTAATCCACCACATGCTGGTAACGGAGCGCGTCCCTCTGGAAGAAATTCTCTCTCTTGCCCGCGAGCTGACCACCGACCTCCTGCTGCTCGAATTCGTCGAGCCCGCCGACCCGATGTTCCGCCGCCTGGTCCGCGGCCGGGACCCTCTCTACGCGCATCTCACCGCATCGTATTTCGAATCGGCCTGCGATTCCAGTTTCCAGATTCTCCGCAAACAACCCATTGCAGAATCGAGCCGCACTCTTTATCTGCTGCGGAGAAAGCCTTGAAGGGGCTCGACTGGTCGGACCTTCTCGTCGCTCTTTCACTCGCCAACCTCAGCTTCATCGAAATGTGGGATGGGCTCATCAACTACACCCCCGCGCAAGCCTTCTACCTGGAACAAGCTCCTCCCAGAGCCGAGTACGCCGCGGCCTTCGTGAACGTCATTCTCGTCGGCTTGGTATTTTTTCTCCTCATCCGCTTCGCGCGCTGGATTGCGGCCCGCTACGGCACCGCCGGATTCATCCTCGGTTCTCTCCCCGTGCTGTCGCTGCTCGCGATCTTGGCCGGCAAATCCGTCGTCCGGCTACTCGCGAATCGACTACCTGACTTGAGTCTATGGATCGTAGTGGGGGCCCTCGCCTTCCTCCTGGCCGCAGCCGTAGTAATCGCGAGACGCCGTTTTTTCAAGTTCGCTTCCGCGGTTCTGGTCACAATTTCGCCCCTGATCCTGATGGAAGGGATCCTCTCCATTTCGCGGTGCTGGACCGATCACTCCGCCGATTACGCGGACGGACCTCTGGCGGCACGCGTCCCACAGACTACCCGTCCGCGAATCGTGTGGATCATTTTCGACGAGCTCGATTATCGCCTCTCGTTTGTCGACCGGCCGTCAACCGTCCCCATGCAATCCTTCGACCGTCTCCGCCGGGAATCGCTTTTTGCGGAGAACGCGGTCTCTCCCGCGCCGGACACGATTCCATCGGTGCCTTCGCTGATTACCGGAAAACACCTCGCCACTTTTCACGCAACTGGACCGTCGACGGTTTTTTTCGACGATGTCGCGGCGAGCGTTTACCCCACCGTTTTCTCAAGCGTCCATGCCATGGGGGGCAACGTCGCCGTGGTGGGCTGGTTTCTTCCCTACTGTCGGATCTTTTCGCGTGATCTGGCCGCCTGTTCAGCTCACGACCTGGAAAATCAGCTGAGTGAAACCGGCCGTACGTTCCCGGAAAGCGTCAGCCTCCAGCTGCAATCGTTGTTCGCGTATCGAAACCGTTCCGTACTTGGCGAATCTCCCCGAGCGAAACATCGCGTCGAAATGCTCGGCGCCATGCATGCCGACGCGATGCGCGATGTGACGGATCCATCTATAAATCTGGTCTATCTGCATCTGCCTGTGCCGCATGCGCCTTATCTCTACGACCGTTTCTCCTACACGTTTCCCAAGCGTTACCTCAGCGTCGGCACCTATCTGGACAATCTCGCCCTGGCCGACAACTACCTCAGCGACTTCCGCGAAGCCATGACCAATGCGGGCCTGTGGGACAAAACCACGGTGCTGGTCTCCTCCGATCATCCCGACCGTATGTCGCTGGCTGTCGATGGCAAGGAAGACCCACGGGTACCGTTTCTGCTGAAGCTAGCCGGCCAAACCTCAGGCGTAAGCTATGAACCGGTGCTCCAAACCATTGTCACTAAGCCTCTCTTCGAAGCAATTCTAAACCGCAAAATCAAAACGCCCGAAGAGGTCATAAACTGGCTGACAACAGTGGGGCAGGTTCCCGACCTGCCCTTCGGCGCGGTACGATAAATTCCAGTGCAAGCCCTAATTTTATTGATGTTTTTAGCCCAGTCCGCCCCTCCGGTAAACTACGACGAATCTAAAGTCGGAACCTATACTCTCCCCAACCCTCTAATGCTCCAAAACGGCGAGTATGTTCGCGATCAGGCGGATTGGGAAAAGAAACGCCGCCCCGAAATTGTGAATTTGTTTGAAACAAATATGTACGGCCGCGTTCCAGTCGCCGCCCGGCACGTAAGCGCCACTTACGAGGTTATCGACAACGAACCCGCTCTAGGCGGTAAAGCGATTCGTCAACAGGTGGTTCTCTCTTTGCCACAGCAAACGTTCACGATGCTGATTTACTTGCCGGTGTCAAAGAAACCCGTGCCCGTATTCCTAGCCCTTAATTTCACCGGCAACCAAACCATCCTGCCCGATCCAGCCATCAAACTTCCTGAGATCTGGGACCCGAAAACCAAAACGCACCACACCGCGCCGGAGCAGTCCCGAGGCACATCGACCCAATGGCAGGTAGAGAAAATGCTAGCCCGCGGCTACGGCCTGGCGACGATTTACTACCAGGACATCGAACCCGATTTCGACGGTGGTTTCGAGTTCGGAGTGCGTGCAGCTTATCCGAAACCTGCCGCCGACGAATGGGGCGCAATCTCGGCCTGGGCCTGGGGCATGAGTCGAGCTATGGACTACCTACTGACCAATCGCGATATCGATCCGAAGCGAATCATTGCGATGGGCCATTCCCGGCTAGGAAAAACGACGCTATGGGCCGGTGCACAGGATACCCGTTTCGCCATGGTCATCGCGGCTGGATCGGGTGAAGGGGGCGCAGCCCTCTCGCGGCGCGATTTTGGGGAAACCATCCAAATGTTAAACGAGCATTTCCCTCACTGGACCTGCGAAAACTACAAAAAATACTCCCAGCACGCCGACCGTCTTCCTTTCGATCAGCACGAATTGTTGGCCTTGGTCGCTCCCCGGCCTCTCTATCTGGCCGCCGCCGAAGACGACAAATGGGCCGACCCCAAAGGCGAATTCCTGTCCGCGATCGCCGCAGGACCTGTTTACAAACTCTTTGGGAAACAAGGCCTGGAAGGCGACGCGCTACCCGCCCTTCAAAAACCAATCATGAACACCATCGGCTTCCACATCCGCCCCGGCAAACACGAAGTAACCGCCTACGACTGGGAGCAATTCCTAAACTTCGCCGACAAACAACTCCCCGCCCGCTAGATGTTATTCTTGCTACTGCGAAAAACGGGGACTGCCTACTCTGTCCCAAGGCGCCCGCAATCTTCCGCGAAAGCATTGCATCCCTTCTGCGCCGCGTGGACAGAGCGGGCTGTCCCGTTTTTCGCCCGTGTCTAGTGCGGAAGCCCGCGTCCGCCAGGTTTTATTCTGGCTCCTTCTTTTACTTCTTCTTCACCATCGGCTCAATAATCTTCGACAGCACATCCACCTTCGTATCATCCCGAGTCAGATGCGGATACATCTCTCCGCCGTGATAATCGATCTTGAATGTCTGATAATACTCGCCGTTCTTCACCAGCAATTCAATCGGATCCGTCTTCGTCATCGCGCCTGCACCGCCTCGCGCAAAACCACCGGATAATATTGCCGGCCATTCACGGCAATCAGCTTCGTTGCCGGCGAAACACCTGCCTTCTGCGCCGGCCCTCCGTAAGCGACATCGGAAATATTCCCCTCTTCCGACACCTTCAGCCCGATCGAGTAGTTCATGTTGATAGTTCTTGCTGTCCTCTTCCCGATTCCTCCACATCTCCGATCGCGTCGAGTTGTAGGTCAGCTTCCACCCGCCGTTTTCGATTCCGCCGAGAGGCGTGGAATGCGGCCCCACCGCTTCGATGCGCTTTATGCAGGAAGTCCGCCCAATCGTAAGGCTGCACCGCGTTCAGTCCCGCCACAACATCTTCGAACGTATATGTTTTGAGCGCCGGCGCCCCGCCCGGTCCGCCTTCGAACGTCGCGGCAGAAATCGTTCAGCGATTTCGCGCCCTTGCTCAAGTCGCGGATCATCACATCGACTTCGAGCCAGATCAGCGTGCCCTCATCGTAATAATCCACGCCGCGCCGATATCCCGCATAATCCTCGCGCGCGTTATAAAGAAGCTGCGCCGCGACCGCGGTATCTTCGAGCGGCCTCCACGTGCGGCCGGATTTGTGATCGAGCGCCGCCGCAGTGATCGCCAGATCCTCGCGAAATTCATCGGCCGTCAACAGCCCGCTGCGCGGCGTCAAAATCTGCCCGAGATACTGCGTCAGCCCTTCATAAACCCACAGCAACCCGCCCTTCATCGGCTCGGCATAATCGGGCGTCGCGAGACCGGCGGGCCGGCGATATTTTCCGTTCCAGGAATGCGTAAATTCGTGCGGCAACAGATCGGCGTTGACCTTTCGCGTAACGTCGTCGATCATGCCGCGCTCGCCGATGCGATCGTCGCTCGATTCGTGATGCTCCAGTCCAAAACTCGCCACGTGATCGCTCAGCGTCAACAAAAAATGATAGCTGCGATAATGCCTGCGACCCGAACAGCGCCCCCGTTTCCTGCACCAGATTCTTGTAATGCTCAATCACCTCGTCACTCAATCTCAATCGACCGGTCGCTATCGCCGGCAACATGCAAAAAGCGATGGCCCGGCGGCCGAGCTCAATGGTTCGATAATGCGCGCCCGCCGAAACCGGCGAATCGATCAGCGTGGTCAGCGACGACGGTTGAAATTCGATCTCGTTCCCGGATTCGCGCGCAATCGGCAGCGCCGTTCCGTACTTCCATCCATTCGGAACTTTCAAGTTCGCCTGCAAGCGCATTTGATCCGAAGGCACGCCTTCCGGATACAGCAGCACCTGATTCCAGTTCAACACCGCCAGTTCCGTAGTCGCCGACGCCCCGGAAGTGAATCCGGCCGCTTCCGGAGGCGTGATGAAATCGAAAACCACATCGAGCGCGCTCGCTCCGTCGGGCACCGTTACATGAAACGCGTACATGTTCACCGCATCGCGCTGTCCAAGCAATCGGTTTTCCCGCCCGCGGTGATTTTCAAGCCCACCAGATCGACGATGGGACCGGTCGGGCCATGCTCGCCGGGAATCCATTCCGGGTAGAGCAGCGTCATCGGACCGGGCTTGGCCGGGATGGTCATCGACGCGTGCAAAATGTGCCGCGGCGCGTCCGTGGCGTCCACGCGGAGCTTCATTTGCGGGTCTTGTGCGCTGCTAATCGCGCCTTAAAAGCACGAAAAGTACGCATCATAGCGCATCTTATTTGACCTTAATTTCACGATAATAGAAAATCAGATCCGTAGGCGGCGGCGCGACTCCCAATTGCCGCAACAGCGACATCACCTGTCCTCGGTGCAGCGTCGCATGATTCACCACGATGCAGCACGATCTGCCACACCGGCGTACGATGCGGATTGCCCTTCAGATCTTTGTAATCAACAGACCGGACAGATCTCCTGATGGGTCAACGCCGAAGCCCATTCTTCCCAGCGCTTTTGAACCTGGGCCCACGCGATCGGCGAGCGCTTCCATGCGATTCGAGGACCCTGCGGATCGACCGTTCGGGACGAACCAGATGCGGTCGGCGAAAAAAATGTGCTCCAGCGTCCCGAACAGGCTCTTATGGGACACTCCGAATTCGCGGTGCTGTGTTCTTCCTCGGTCAACGCGAGCGCCGCGTCGAGCAGCTTTCGCGAGGCCCAGCCGGAATAGAAAATATGCAGCCGAATCTCTTCCGGCGGTCATCGGAGCAGCCACATCCTCATCGATTTTGAAACCAGCTCCGACGCATCCTGCTGCACGAAATGGCCGGCGCCGGGAATCGTGACCAGCGTCAGATCCTTGCCCATCCAGTCCCAGGTGTTGTTGAGCGCGCCGGACAGCAACGCGGTATCGCCTAGGCCGTGGATCATCAGCACCGGCATCTTGGTTTTGACGACCGGCGATTTATCTTCGATGTACGGCTCGCGCGGATAATTCGCTTTGTAGTAATTGAGCATCGCCTGGATGTCGGAGCGCTGGAACGCCTCCAGATATTTCTTGCGCACCTCGGGATCTTTCACCCAGAACGTGAGCTGCTCCGGCGGTCATGGTGGCTTCGGGCGTCTGGAAATTGCGCGCGTACGCGCTGGCTTTCTGCTGCGCTGGATTGTTCGCCAGTTCGCGCGACAGACCGCGCGGATGCGGCAGATTCAGGATGATCAGTTTTTCGGTCATCTGCGGGGCGTTCAGCGCAACCTGCCACGCCACCGCGCCGCCCCAATCGTGCCCGACGATGATCGCTTTTTCCTTGCCCAGCGCTTGAATCACCGCGATCACGTCGCCCACCAGCAGGCGCATGTCGTAATTTTCGACGCCCTTCGGCTTATCGCTCAAGTTGTAGCCGCGCTGATCGATCGCGACGCATTGAAACTTGTCGGAAAGCGCTTCCATCTGGTCGCGCCAGGTATACCAGAAATCCGGAAAGCCGTGAATCATGACGATCAGCGGACCCTGCCCCAGGCTCGCGTAATGAATTTTCACCCCGTTCGAATCGGCGTAACCGTGGGTGACTTTGGACTCAATATCGCCCGCAGCGAGAATGGCCGAAAACATCACGGGCACCATCAGAAATCGTATAAAGTGCACTCTTACAATGTACCGCCGCCGGGAGAATTGCCGCCGTGGAAGCGCCCGAATGTACGGGCTAACATCACCGCCGTAACCAGTGCGCCCGATCCTAGAACGGCTACGTGAGTTGGACTGCGTAGATTGAACTCACCGACCTGGCATACCAGCAAGTAGCCGACAGCGATATTGAATGCTCCCCACAGCACGTTCACGGTGGAGGAGGACAGCCCTTCGCCAGGAGGTTTCGCGAATGGACTTTGAAAGGGCTCTCCCATGGTTCCACTCACGAAATGGGGAATGGCGTTGGTAAGAAAAGCAGCGCCAAAAAAGTAAGCTACGTAGTGATACCACGGCATACACACTCCTAAATTAAACAGGCATACTTGCAAGTTTACCTGCTCTTATGTATATCATGGAATGGTCATGCCGCGAAAGACCCTGGCCATCGAACTCGTCGACTTTACGCAAGCCATCGGGCTTTTGGTGCGCCGGGTGCGCGCGGCGGCCGGCTCGCAGGAGCTCTCCCTCACGGAGTCCGCCGTCCTGGCGCGCCTGGATAAAGACGGTCCTCACACCACCGCCGATCTGGCGCGCGCGGAAAGCATGAGACCGCAGTCGATGGGCGCCACTATCGCGGCGCTGGAGGAAATGGGCATGGTCGAGCGCGAGCCGCATCCGACCGACGGCCGGCAGGTGAATATCGAGCTGACCGCGAAGGGCGCGGCCGTGCGGAAGAGCGTCGGCGATGCGAAAACGGACGTGGCTGGCGCAGGCCATCGCGCAACTCGACAAGCAGGAGCGGGAAACGCTGTTCGCGGCCGGCAAGATCATCAAGCGCCTGGTTGAATTGTGAAAAGGCCCGTGGCGCCGAAAGATTCAATTTCGCACGCCTGGCGAGCGCTGCGGCACCGCAACTTCAAGCTCTTCTTCCTCGGTCAGAGCATCTCGGTGATCGGCACCTGGATGACGCGGCTGGCGACGACCTGGCTGGTCTATCACCTGACCCATTCGGCGCTGCTGCTGGGCATCGTAAGCTTCGCGGGACAGATCGTTTCGTTTGCGCTGGGGCCGTTTGCGGGCGTGTGGGTGGAGCGCCTCAATCGCCGCAAGCTGCTGGTGTGGACGCAAGCCGCCGGCGCCGTCCAGTCGCTCGCCCTGGCGGCGCTCACGCTGGCACATGTCATCACGCTGTGGGAAATCATCGCGCTCACCGCGCTGCAGGGGATGATCAATGCGTTCGACATGCCGGGGCGGCAGTCCTTCCTGGTCCAGATGGTCGACGATCGCAACGACCTCAGTAACGCCATCGCGATCAATTCCTCGATGGCCAACGGTGCGCGGCTGGTCGGGCCGGCCATCGCCGGCCTGGTGATCGGCGCGGTCGGCGAGGGCTGGTGTTTCCTGATCGACGGCGTCAGCTACTTCGCCGTGATCGCATCCTTGCTGCTGATGCGCATCAAGCCGCTTGATCGCCGCGCCAACCGGACCAGCATGCTCGAGCAGATGCGCGAAGGGTGGGACTACGTGCGCACATTTCGCCCGATCCGCACCATTCTTCTGCTCTTTTCGCTGATCAGCCTGATGGGCTATCCGTACGCCGTGCTGATGCCGGTGTTCGCCGCCCAGGTGCTGCACGGCGGCGCGATATACGCTCGGCTGGCTGACGGGAGCCTCGGGAGTCGGCGCGCTGGTCTCGGCGCTTTCCCTGGCCGTCCGCAAGTCGGTCGTCGGGCTTACGCGCATGCTGCAGATCGCGTCCGCGATGCTGGGCGGCGCGCTGATTCTGTTCGGCCTGTCGCACACGCTGTGGCTATCGCTGGTGCTGATGGTCTTCGTCGGCTTCGGCCTGATGCAGGGCGCGGCGGCCAGCAATACGATCATCCAGTCGCTGGTGCCGGAAGACAAACGCGCCCGCGCGATGAGCTATTACACCATGGCCTTTTTCGGCGCGGCGCCTTTCGGCAGCTTGCTGGCCGGCACGCTGGCTCACCGGATCGGAGCGCCGCACACGGTGATGGTTACCGGCGCGTTCTGCATCGTGGGCTCGCTCTGGTTCACTTTCGATCTGCCGAAAGTCAATGCAGTCATGCGGCCGATTTACCAGGGGATGGGACTGCTGCCGGCGGCACGATCTGCTAGTCGCCTCTCCCTTAAGCCATTTATGCCGCTCACACAACTCGATACCAATACTGCCCTGGTCGTCATCGACCTGCAAAAAGGCATTGTCAGGGTGCCGATGGCGCACCCTGCCGCCGAGATCATTGGCCGAGCCGCGCGGCTGGCGCGCGCGTTCCGCGAGCAAGGTCTGCCGGTCGTTCTGGTCAACGTGTCAGGCCGGGCTCCGGGGCGCACCGATGCCGCGCCTCCGTAGGTTTTCGTTTCCGGCCGATTGGACCGAGTTGGTTCCCGAATTGGAGCAGCACCCCGACGATCACCTCGTCACGAAGCAGCGAGTGGGTGCGTTCCTGGGCACGACTCTGGATGATTATCTACGCCGACGCGGCGTAACCCAGGTCGTTCTGACGGGCATCGCGACGAGTGCGGGCGTCGAATCGACGGCGCGTAGCGCCTACGATCTGGGTTATAACGTGACACTGGTGGTGGATGCGATGACGGATCGGGATGCGGACGCGCACCGGTATAGTGTCGAAAAGATTTTTCCGCGGCTGGGTGAGACGGGCACGACGGACGATGTGCTGAAGTTGTTGATGGAGGGGCGAGGGTGAGTGGCTCGGAAAAAATTCCTGAAACCGGTTTGCTTAGGAACAGGCCACAATTTCACATGCACCGTCGGATCCCCTCGGTTGAGTTGGTTGGAGCGGACGTGTCCGGGCTGCGCCCGGATGGACCGATTGACAATCGGTCCGCAGGTTGCCAACCTGCCCCACTTATAAGGTGTCCCTAGCGATTCTTCGGAAATGCTCGCGTCTGTCCGCATGTGCTTACGCATGGCGGTTCAGATCCGTAAAAGATCTCGATTTTTCCCCTCCATTTACAGGCGGGCGATTCTTCTTTGCACCAGCAAAAAGTATAAACCGAGGATTGCCGTCATCACGCCTACAAACGACATCGTGACTGGAGCGCTGTAGATAGGGATTAGTTTGCCGACGATCAGCATGCCGATAGGCATGCCTCCGCGGAATGCTACGTTATACACGCTCATCACGCGACCGCGCATGCTGTCTTGCGTGATGGCCTGCACCAAGGAGGTGATGGAGGCGAATACCGTGATCATTGCCGCGCCGGCGAAAAAGATCATGATGCAGGACAGGATCACCGACGTGGAGCGGGCGAACACGAACGTCGCAACGCCGAGCATGATCAGCATCAGCAGCGCCGTCCGCCCCTGGTTTTTCGTTTTGGCCATTCCGGCCACCATCAGCGCGCCGCAAATGGAGCCGACGCCCGAACAGCACAGCAGAGCCGTGAAGGTCCCGGAGCTGCCGTGTAGCACTTCCTTGGCGAACACCGGCAGGAAGGTGATCAGCGGAATGGCCATCATGGTCATCAGGAAGGACAGCACGATCAGAGGCTTCATGCCTTCCTGCACACGAATGAAGGCGATGCCTTGTTTCATGCTGACGAGCATCGATTCGCTGGATTTGGCGGGGGTGAAGCCGGCGTTGATCATGTACAGCGAAATGATGACCGCGATGAAGGAGATTCCGTTCAGACCGAAGCACCAGTCCGGCCCCAGCGTTGGCCAGCGTGATGCCTCCCAGCGCCGGACCGATGACGCGTCCCAGGTTGAACTGGATGGAGTTCAGCGCGATGGCGTTGGGCAGATTCTCCTTCGGGACCAGAGAAGGAATCAGCGCTGAGTACGCGGGTCCGCCGAAGCTTTGCGCGGAGCCGACGATGAAGGACAGAACCAGAATGTGCCAGACCCTTTCCACATGCAAGAAGGTGAGCGCCGCAAGCGTCAGCGCTGTGGTCATCTGCACGTATTGCGAACCGAGCAGCATCTTGCGGCGATCCGTGCGATCGGCCATCACGCCGCCCAGAAGTGAAAAGAGCACGATCGGGATCTGGCCCAGAAATCCGTCCAGGCCCAGGAAGAAAGGATTGTCCTTCGAGAGGTGTAGACCAGCCATTGCTGCGCCACCATCTGCATCCAGGTGCCGATGGTGGAGGTGCAGGCTCCGATCCACATCAAGCGGAAGTCGCGATACTGAAATGCTTTGAAGACGCGCTGGAGCAAGGGGGCCTGATCTCTACGGTAAGCGGCTTTTCCCGCTGGATCAGGTGCACGAAGTTGCCGTCGCAATCGGTGAAAAAGACCAGCCGGTTGCCTTGATTCACGTAGGGCTGGCCGGTGAAATTCACGCCCTGCGCCTGCGAGCGCCGCGTGCGCGGCATCGAAATCGTCCACCTGAATCGCCAGGTGCCGGATCCCCTCGTCGCGCATCTTCTGCTCGGCCCGCGCGCCTTCGGAGGGAATGATTTCGAGCATCGCGCCATTGGCGGCGCGCACGAAATAGTTTCCATCGTACTCGAAATTAATGCGAAATCCGAGATGGTCCACGTACCACTGCGCGAGTTTCGCCGGACTGGGCGAAGCAATAGCGGTGTGCTCTAATCCAACAAACATATTGTTCAAGTTTACCTTGTCTTAATACACTTCAAAACAAAAGACGTGGTTCCCGCCGGTTGGTGAGAGAGCATATTGACCCGGATCGAGAGTTTCTGACGCTTCGAGCTTATAAATTCCGCGATCGAGCTTGGTCACGGAGAGGCGGAGGGCCTTGGTGCCACTACGCCGCGAGCCTCCGGAAACCTTCACTTCGCGATGGCCGCTGCGGACGTCCATTTTGTACAGCTCCACCGAATCGGGCCGGATGGTGTCGCTGTCGATCATGAAAATCGGCTCGGCGAGAGGGGTGCGGGCGGGCGAGCTGGTGCCGGGGAAGGTGTAGACGGGATCGTTCTTCTTGCCTTCTTCCTTGGCGTCGCCGATTTCGGTGGGCACCAGGTTATCGGCGTGGACCAGATAGATCACGTCTTTTTTCGGGGGACGCGGGCCGTCGTACTTCTGAGCGTAGGCCATGACGCAAAGCATTATGAATAACAACGGCACCAATAAAAGCTTCCGCATTTACTAACAGTCTAAATCAAAGACAAGATTGGCCGCTGATCAATGCAGATGAACGCAGATGGGAAAAAGGCTCGGGCGTGTTTGGATCGGCGTTCATCTGCGGCCGATACGGCTTTCTCCTGCCGACAATAATATTTTTCTTGACAGGCAGTATTGTTCGGTGTCTAATTTCTACATGCCGGTCGCACTCCAGATTGTTCAGAACCCGGGCAAGGCTGCGGTTCTGCTCCAGGCCGGCCGGCTGAGTCTTCTTGAAAGTCTGGCGGAGCCGGATTCCGCGGCCGGACTTGCTCGCCGCCTTGGCGTGCCGCGCCAGAAAATGAATTACCATTTGCGGGAGCTCGAACGCGAAGGGTTTCTCGAACTGGTGGAAGAGCGGCGCAAAGGGAACTGCATGGAAAGAATCGTCCGGGCAACGGCGCGCGAATTTCTGATTGCGCCTCATGCGGGCAAAGCGGTTACGGCGGACCGTTTCTCGGCCGCCTACCTGGTATCGACGGCGGCCCGGGTAATTCGCGATCTCGCGACACTGTGCCTACGCGCACGGCGCGCCGGAAAACGCATCGCGACGCTGACGCTCGAAACGGAGATTCGCTTTGCCTCGGCCGAATCCCGAGCCGCGTTCGCCCAGGAGCTAACCGCGTCGATGGCGCACCTGGCCGCCAAATATCACGATGAGCGAGCTGAGGGAGGTCGGCGCTTCCGGGTTATTTCCGCAAGCTATCCGGCACTGAAGTTGGAAGAATCGAGCAACGAATCCGCAAATCTGGAGTGAATATGAGCAGATCGCATGAGAGCGTTATTGAGATCAAGGCAACGCCCGAGGAAGTTTTTCGGGCTCTCACCGAACCTGGCGAGATCGTGAAATGGTTTGGGCCGGAGGCACGCGTCGATCCGCGCGTGGGGGGAGAATATTACATCTCCTGGGGACCGGGGATGGACATGACGAAGACCATTTCCGCCTGGGAGCCCGGCGCGCATTTCGGGGTGTCTTCCGGGCGGTCGATTGCCTACGACTCCAAAGGGCGGCCGGTCGAGACAGGGGTTACGCAAATAATTGCGGTCGACTACTATATCGAAGCGGTCGGGGACGGGGTTACCAGGTTGCGGCTGGTCCAATCCGGGTTCGGGGCGGGGGCGGCTTGGGACGACGAGTTTGAGGCCATCAAGACGGGCTGGGCGGAGTTTTTGAACAAGTTAAAGGAAGTTTTAGAGACTTAAGAAGATGGTTCACGCAGAGACGCGGAGAGCGCAGAGGAAGAGAAATTCTTTTTTTCTCTGCGTCTCTGCGGAAATTGTTTTTAGTCCAGCACCCGCACAAACTCCGCGACGATCCGGAACCGTTCTTCTTCCGGGTCGAGCGTCCAGGATTCAAACTCGGGATTCAGCGGCATCAGCGTGATCTTTTCGTGCGACCACGTGCCGTCCTCGCGTTGCGCTTTATCGCTCGCATAGCGCTTCACCGTGTAGCGATCGTTTGCTCCGCCGCCCAGCGTTCGACAAGCACCAAGCGGCCCTGCCGCGATCCCGTTACACCTTGGCGGAAGACGCACAGGCTGCCGTCGGGAATTTTCGGCTCCATCGACCTTCCTTTGATCCTCGCCACGAACAGTTCCTTGGTCAGCCGCAGATCGGAGGGCGCTTCCTCCCAGCCTTCTTCTTCGACTTCCTGATTTTCCAGAAATTTCCCCGCCGCCACCGCCAGCGAATAGCGAGGCAGATGCGTGACGAACGGCCGCACGGTCGATTGCACATGTTCCCGGTAGAGCCGTCCCAGCGCCCGCTCAAAATCATCGGCCAGGACTTCGCGCCGATCCGTCACCACTAAAATGTTAGAGAGCGTATCCTCGAGATAGCGGAGCAACTCCTTCGCGCCCAGCTCCTGAGCCTTCGCCGTCAGGTCGTATTCAATCGCCGCCAGGACCTCGGCTTCTTCCGGAGCGAACTCTTCCCAGTCGCGCCGCAGCCGCACCCACAACCGATCGGTGGCCGGGTCCTCCAGCAGGACACCGGCGTTCACGCGATCCGCGCCCGGTAGCTCCAAAGCGATAATCATGTATTGCGCGTGCTGGGTTGTCAGGACGGGCATCTGGTAAGCCAGCTTATCGGCATTACGGGGTGAAGGGATAGTAGCCTTTTCGAGCCCGGACCGTCACGTTCGCCAGGCTGACCTTTACTTCGATGGAGCGATACTGCTTAATCGAGTCCGCCGCCACCTCGGGAATGTAGCGCAAAATATACTGCGTGGTGACCTCGCCCGGCGATGTTGGCGACCGACTTGAAAATCGACGACGCAATGGCCGAGGCATAGCCGCCGCTGCCCACCGTATATGCATAATTGCCATCGTCCGACGGCGTCGAAAGGTATCCGGAAACGTCGGTGTAAGGATTCACCAGCGGATACTCAACGCGCCCGCCGGTTTCTTTCGCGAGGCGCACCAGCGACGGGTCGCCCGACGCTTCGAAACCGTAGGCCGACGTGCTGATCCCGTAAACCGTAACCAGATTGCGCTGCGCGAGCTCGATAATCTGATCGAGCGTTTTGCTGCTCGAATTGTCGTTCCCGTCGCCGATCACGACGACAACGCGGCGCGGGTCGACCGGCTCGCCCTGGACCAGCGACCGCTTGGTACAGGCCGTATAAATCGCATCGTAAAGCGCCGACCCGCCGCCCGGCTTCAGCTTGCGGATCCGGTCCATGATCTTTTCGCCGTCCTGGGTCGTATTGACCATCAACTCGGCCTCGCTGCCGTAGCCGATCAGGTAGCCGGAGTATCTTTTGTCGCCGGGAAGCAGCGTATTGGCCAGTTCCATGGCCGCGTCTTGATAATTTTTCCAGTGCGTACGGCTGTTATTGCTCAGGTCCAGCAGTATCCCAACCACCACAGGCTGCGCGCGCTCGCGGCTGAAATACTGGATGTTCTGAATCTTCCCCTGATCGAGAATCTGGAAATCGCTTTGCACCAAGTCGGAAACAAATTTGCCTTTTTCGTCGGTTACCGTCACCGGCACGATGACTTCCTGTACTCCGGTGACAAAGGTGGGTTGCTGCACCGTCGGATCTTTCAGTGGCTGGCTAACCGGCTGCACGGCGGCCACCTTGGGAGGGGACTGCTGCGATTCGAGACACAGAGCAGCGATAAAAAGACAGACCAGGACCCGCATATTGAAAGAACCTATTCGCAATTATAGCGTCTTAAGTTGAGAGCTTAGCAAACGAGGAGGCGCGCGAAATGTTCGGATGGACCCGCTGGGAGATACTCACTCGGGATTTCCGCTACGCTTTGCGAACTTTGCGCAAAAGTCCGGGCTTTGCCGCGACCGCGATTCTCACTCTCGCACTCGGCATAGGAGCGAGTACGGCCGTTTTCACTCTGGTCGATTCGGTAATTCTCGAACCCCTGTCCTACCGCGACAGCGGCAATCTGGTGGTTGCATGGGAGCGCGTTCATTCCTTATCGGCGCATCCTGTCGGCCCGAATCCTCGCCATGTGGATCTTTGGGAAAAACGTTCGACCGTATTTACAGCACTCACACTCCTGGGCCAAGGCGCCAGCGGCCTGACTCTGGGCACCGATCATCCGCGCCTGGTCGGCGTGGTCAATTCCTCGCCGAACCTGTTCGACGTCCTGCAAGTTACGCCTCTACTCGGGCGCGGCTTCGTCCCGGAGGAGGGCGTAAAGGGCCACGATAATGTCGCGATTCTGACTTATCCTCTGTGGCAAAGCCTGTTCCATGGCGACGCCGATGTGATCGGCAAAACCATCCGTCTGTCCGATACGCCTCGCCAGGTGGTCGGCGTCCTTCCCGCTAACTTCCATTTCCCGAATAGAAATGCGCTGCACCCCTTCCGCTCCAAACAATCCTCGAACAACGTTCAGGAGCCGGCCATTTTCTTCCCTGCCGTCATCGACCCGAGCCAGTCGAGCTGGACTGGAGACTACGGCAACTGGATCGTCCTCGCCCGCCTGAAGCCGGGTGTCAGCGTGGAGCAAGCGGAGGCGCAACTAACATCGATTCAAACGCAAGTCATCCAAGAGATGCCGGCGGACCGCAGGGACAACCGGCCCGGCGCGCTGCTCGCTTCCGTCCAGCCCTTGCAGGAAGCCGTGGTCGGCGAAGCGAAAACCGGCTTGTGGCTGCTCATGGCCGCCGTCGCCGGCCTCATGTTAATCGCCTGCGTGAACCTGGCTAATGCACAACTTGGCCGGACCCTTTCGCGGAATCGCGAGGCTGCGGTACAGAGCGCTCTCGGAGCACCGAAGTGGCGACTACTCTGGAATTCGCTCGCGGAAAACCTGCTGCTGGCCGCCGTGGGCGGGCTCGCGGGAATCGGTCTCGCCGCCGCTGGCCTGCGTCTGTTTCGCCTCTACTCGCCCGTCGACCTCCCGCGTTTGTCGGAGGTCCATCTCAACGGGACGGTACTCTTCTTTTCCGTGACGCTCACTCTTGCTTCGAGTATTCTCTTCGGCATTTTGCCGGCCCTTAAACTATTCCGCACCGATCCACAAGCCGCTCTCCAGCAGAGCAGCAGGCGTGCGCTCGGCAGCCGCCAGAGCCCAAGGATCCGTACCTGGCTGATTGGCCTCCAAGTTTTTGGATGTACGGTCCTTCTGCTGATCACCGGCCTTTTCTCCAAGAGCTTGCTCCGTCTTCTTCACCAGGACAAGGGATTCGACTCGGCGCAAGTGGTAGTCGCCGCCGTCGATCTTCCCCGCAATACTTACAAACCGGACGCGAGCCGGATCGCGTTCGACGACGGGGTCCTCGAAAATCTACATGCTATTCCGGGAATTCAGTCGGCTGGGATGGTAAGCGCCATGCCTCTTGAAGGAGAATCCTGGATCGAACCGATCCAGCGCGTAGACCGGCCGCACCTCGAAGCGCCTCTCCTCAATTTACGTTGGGTGAGTCCAGGATATTTTGAGACCATGCGCGAGAAGCTGGTTGCAGGACGCTTCTTTGAAGATCGCGACCGCAATCTCAGCAGCGCCGTTCTGTCGGAAAGCGAGGCCAAGGCTCTCTGGCCAAACGAGAATCCGATTGGCTCCCAGGTGATCATTGAGGGCCGGACCTTCACCGTGATCGGAATTGTCGCCGACTCCCGCACCACGTCTCTCAAATCGGCGCCGGCCAAAATGGCATACGTGCATTATAAGGACAGGCCGCCCTTTGGGAGCTACTTTGTAGTACGCGGCCTCCAACCAGCGGCCGACCTGATTGCGAGCGTGCGCGAGGCGATCTGGAAATACGCGCCGACCGTCACCATTGCCCGGGTTAAGGCCATGGACTCGCAAGTCAACGATTCACTTGCGACGGAGCGTTTTCAAACTCTTGTCCTGCTGTCCTTTGGAATCGCCGCGCTGCTGCTGGCCATGCTCGGTATCTACGGTGTTTTGACCTATTCTGTCGCTACGCGCAAACAGGAAATCGGCGTGCGCATGGCTCTCGGAGCGACGAGACAAAAAATATATTCTCTTACGCTCGCCGAGGCCGGGACGCCAGTGGTCGCGGGGCTAATAGCCGGCTTAATCGCGAGCATTGTCGGCGGTCGCGTGATTCAGAGCTTTCTATACGGCGTGCAAGTTGTGGACCCGCCGGTGATTGCCGCCGTCGCTGTCCTTTTTGTAACGGCAGCCTTACTCGCTGCGCTATTGCCCGCTCGCCGGGCAGCATCCATCGAGCCGATGGATGCTCTCCGTGCCGAATGACTAGCTGCAATTGAAAAAGATCGCTCCCTGCGGTCACGGCTCGGTGCGGACACAGGAAGCGATCCTTTTGACGGCTACAGCTAAACCGACAGCAGCCGGTCGAAGAACGACCGGTATCGCCGCAGCGCTACCCGCAAGTCCTCCGTCGAGACGTTATCGGTCTTATCCCACTCTCCTTCCAGCTTGGTTCGCTCCGCCGCGAATACCTCCGCCAGCCGCTTGATCGCGCTCGCGACTAATTCATCCGCCTGCTCGACAGCCTTTCGAGGCTCATCCACGAAGCCAATCTGGATCTTTTCCCAACGGGAGCGGAAATCCTGCGCATCGTTCTGCGCGAACAACGGCAAGTTTGGTTCCGGGGCCGCCTTGGTCATGGTTAACGTCGAGGCGCTATTGGCGGCAGCCAAATCAGCCGTCGAGAGGCGATTCTCCCTCTCCCGCCGTTCTTCGCGAATATCGATTTCTTGCGGTGTCATCTTCTTACCTCCTCGGCCGATCGAATTGGCTGGTCTAAAAGATCATCAAACAGCGCATGGTAACTGACCATGGCTTTGCGTAAATCTTCCGTCGTGCTCCGACCGCGTTCGTCTCGAAGCGCGATCTCATGCGCGATGCGGTAATTCTCCACTACGCGCGGGTGGTCGACGGAAAGATCGGCGGCATCCTGATCGAAATCGCCCACCGGATATCCGCGTCGTTTCATCACATCCTGCACCAGCGTATGGGCATGCCGCACGGCCGCTCTCGGATCGTCTACAAACAGGGACTGCTCGCGACGCCAATCTTCGGCGTATCGTGCGCATTCCGCCGCAGTGAGCGGATGAATATCAAACTTCGCCACGCGCTTGGCGCGCTTCTCTAGCTCGGTTTCGGCATGCGAGCGATTCCCGTGCGCGTCGATGGCCCGATCGTATTCCGGCCCAAACTTGGAGCGAAGCTTTTGAGTCCGCTCTTTCTTCATATAGATGATCAGCGCAACAATGACGGCGACCACTGCAGCCGCGATGATGATAAGCACAATTGGATTAATGCTATTAAGATCCATTACGCGTGTTCCTCCTCGGCCTGGATACAGCAGATATGTTTCCACCGCCCGCAAATAAATGTCGGGACGGAAGTTAGACCAGATTCACGTCGGCGGCGGTTCTCGACGTTCGGGTAATTTATTCCCGACTGCGACGCTACCGTGCGGAAGCTGCGCGCGTATGGACCGAGCGGCATGGCAATATGGAACATGCCCCGTTACCTTCAGCTTGCCGCCCTCGCATCCGCGAGCCTGTTCGCCCAAATTCCAGAGCACTATTACCGCACCTTCTCGCACGACAATCCGGTTTTCAAGCGGATCAAACCGGGCGAAGTCATCGTGACAAAGACACTCGATTCCGGAGGCAAGAATTTTCGCGGCGACCAGAGTTCTCCGGGAGGAAATCCCTTGACGGGTCCTTTTTACATCGAGGGCGCGGAGGCTGGCGACGCGATCCTGGTGAAGCTGAGCAAGGTGCGCCTCAACCGGAACTGGGGGTCGACGGCCTATCGCCTGGGCTTGTATTCGCTCACGCCTGATTATGTGGAGACCATCTACCCGAATCACTTCAAAATGGATCTGGTAACCAAAGGCCGCGACAGCCAGATGCTGTGGGATCTCGATCTGGAGCACAATATGGTTCGACTCCACGAGCCGATGAGCGCGAAAGCGAAGCTCGAGTTTCCCGCGCGGCCCATGCTGGGCTGCATCGGAGTAGCGGCGCCCGGCGACTTTTCGCCCACCTCAGGACCGGCGGGAAATTACGGAGGCAATATGGATTACAACGAGGTTGGCGAAGGGGCCACCGTGATCCTGCCCGTTTTTCATCCGGGCGCTTTGCTCTACATGGGCGACGGGCATGCGCTGATGGCGGACGGCGAACCAACCGGCACGGGGGTAGAAACGTCGATGGACGTGGAGTTTTCCGTCGATGTGAAAAAGAACGCGCATGTCACGGGGCCGCGGCTTGAGACTGCGGATTACCTGATCAGCCTGGGATCGCAGCCCGAGTTTGTGAGCTCGCTCGATCGTGCTTTACAGCTCGCGACGACGGATATGGTTCGATGGCTGACGGCGGATTTTCAATTGGAGCCATGGGCGGCGCATATGTTAATTGGCGCTGTGGGGAAGTACGACGTCGTGACGGTGGCGGGTACGATGGCGCTGAAAATTCCTAAGAAATATTTGTCGAAGTGAGGGGCGTCTATCCGCATGCTTGCGCATGGCGGTTCAGTGGCGTAGTGCGACCATTGGATCGATTTGGGACGCGCGGCGGGCTGGGGCGTAACCGGCTAGAATCGCTGCGGCTAGCAGGATTGCTACGGCGGCGGTGATGGCCAGCGGATCGTTCGATTTCATTCCGTAAAGAAACGACGACACCAGTTTCGAGGCGCCGAACGCTATGGGCAGGCCGACGGCCAGGCCGACTGCCGCGAGCATGAAGACCTGCCGGAGAATCATCTTGACAACGTCCCCCCGACGCGCTCCGAGCGCCATGCGGATGCCGATCTCGCCCGTCCGGCGCGCCACGTTGTAGGAGACCGTTCCGTAGAGGCCGACGCAGGCGATGACCAGAGCCAGTATCGCGAAGGCGGTGCAGAGGTCGGCGAAAATGATTTCCTGGTTGATGGTCTGGTCGATTTCCTGTACTTGGGATTTTACTTTGGAGAGAGGCACGAGCGAGTCGGCCTGGTGAACGATTTCGCGCACTGCGTTGACAAGCACAAGAGGGTTGCCCGACGTGCGCAGTTCGTAAATCATTTGGCTCGGTTTGGGAAAGCCTTGGTTATAGGGGACGTAGACTACGGGCCGGCGTTTGTCCCTGAGTCCGCCGTAACGCACGTCCTTCGCTATGCCGACGATTTCCATATCGCGGCCCGGGCGGTTGGGAAACGAACGAATCACTACGTGCTGACCGAGCGGATTCTCGCCGCCGAAGTTGAGTTGGGCGAAAAACTCGCTCACCACGGCGACGGCCTGCGAGTCCGGTTGATCGCGTTCGTCGATGTCGCGGCCGGCGACCATGGGAATCTGCATGGTCCTCATGAAAGCAGGGCCGACGACCAACATGCGGTTGGATCCGTCCGCCGGCTTTCCGTGTATGTCGAGACTCATGCCAAAGCCGGCTTCAATCAGCGGTTGATTGGAAAGGCTCGCATCGCGCACACCGGGAAGGGCGCTGAATCGCTTCAGCAGGTCGCCGTAGAAGGCAGTGATCTCCGGATCCTTGTGACCGGCTTTGCGTGCGTCCAACGCGAAGAGCAGAAGATTTTCGCGATTGAAGCCGAGTTCGATGGACTGAAGGTTGGTTAGCGTGCGGACGAAGAGTCCCGCCGCGACCAGCATCAGCAGTGACACGGCAATCTGCCCTATGACGAGCGATTGGCTGAGGCTGATGCGCCAGAAGGAACGACGCCCCATCATTTCGCCCGCTTGCATTTCCTTCATGGCGGAGATGACATCGACGCGTGTGGATTGCAGCGCGGGAGCGAGCCCGAACAGCACGCCGGTCAGTAGCGAGAGCGCAATCGCCACGCCGAGCACGCGCCAGTTCAGTTCAGCGTGCAAGGTGAAATTCTCGTTTCCGTTGGCGAGCAGCAGGGTCAGAAAGCGCATTCCCCAGAGTGCGAATAGAATTCCTAGAACTCCGCCGAGAGAAGCCAGGAGAACGCTTTCGGTCAGCAGCTGGCGTACGACGCGGAATCGGCCGGCGCCCACGCTCAGGCGCAGAGCTATCTCGCGCCTTCGAGCCGAGGCACGCGCCAGCAAGAGATTCGCGACATTGGCGCAGGCGATGGCCAGGATCAAGCCAACCAGGGTCATCAGCACGTAGAGAGGCTTCGAATACTTGCGGCGAAGACTGTCGAGGCCGGCTGCCCCTGGCTTGATCACCAGGGCGGGAAGGTTCGCACGCTCGGCGTCGGTGGAGGCGGTGGTCGTTACCCAGTTTTGAAATGACGGAGAGAGCGCGGCCTGAGCTTGGGTGAGGCTGACGCCCGGACGAAGACGGGCCATGACCTCGATCCAATAATAATTGCGATCGAGGTACTGCGAAGCCCCTTCGCTAAACTGATCGGCGGCTTCAGCAGACAGGTTCGCGTGCATCGGAAGGTAGACATCGGGCGCGGCCGCAGGATCGACGCCAAAGAATCCGGGCGGAGTGACTCCCAGCACGATAAAGGGAAGATTGTTGATGAGAATGGTTTGGCCGGCGGCGTTGGAGGGTCCACCGAAACGACGCTGACTCAGTGCGAAGCTGATCACCGCGACGGCCGGTGCTCCCGCGCGGTCGTCGTCGGGAATGATCAGGCGTCCGGCCGCGGGGGGAACCGCCAGGCCCGCGAAAATAATCGCCGGAGACGTACTCGCCGCTCGCAAGATCGGCTTGTCCTTTAAACGTCACATTCAGATTTCTGGCTGGGCGATAGGCGAATACGCTCGAGAAGATCGAATCGTCCTGATGAAACAGTTCGAACGCGGGATAGGGAAAAATGCCCGCTGTGGTGCCGGACTTGGGATCGTCGAAAGTGCTCCCGCTGATCGCGTGCATGACGAAACTTCCCCACTTGGTTTGCTTCGCGTGCCAGTTGAGCACGACCAGGGATTCGGGATCGGAGACCGGCAGCGAGCGCAGCAGGATCGAATCCATGAAGCTGTAAATCGCGGTGTTCGCTCCAATGCCGAGCGCCAGCGAGACGATCGCGAGTAACGAAAACAACTTATTGCCCGACATGGTTCGGAAGGCATAGCGCAGATCCTGGGCGAACTGCTCTAATAAGGTCCATCCCCAGGCGGAGCGGGTGTCTTCGAGCAGCCGCGTCAGGTTACCCAATTCGCGGCGCGCTGAGTCTCGATCCTGTTGGTCCTCCGCTTCCTCATCTAAGTGGAATTGCAATTCTTCGCGCAATTCCTGTTCCCTGCGCCGGCGGTGCACGAGCCAATTTAATTTGCGAAAGAATTCCATCATGATTCCTCCTGATCCACTGGATTCAAGATCAAGCCCATGGCGCGGGCGAATGCCTGCCACTTGGATTGCTCGCTCGCCAGCTTTTTCCGGCCGAGCGGCGTAAGGCGGTAAAATCGGGCGCGCTTGCCTTTGTCGGAAAGCTCCCAGGTGGCCGCGATCCAGCCCTTGGCTTCCAGGCGATGCAGGGCCGGATATAACGATCCCGTCTCGATTTGCAGCAGATCTTCCGAGGTCCTCTGGATGATGCTTGGCGACCGCGTGGCCGTGGGTGGGTCCGGCGAGAAGAGTGCGGAGAATGAGGAGGTCGAGGGTGCCCTGAAGAAATTGCTGACTCATTGTGTAGGCAGTCTACTACATGTTATGTATAATTGTCCAATGAAAATTACACTGCTTTTCTTGGCGTGCTCGGTAGGATGGGCGGACGTCACGGTGGGCACGGCGACCGCGAAGACAGGGCAGAGAGCGACCGGATTCATTCAAATCCCAGCCGGCGTCGATGCCGGCACGAATATTCCGGTGATCGTGATCAACGGGGCAAAACCTGGACCCAAGCTGGTCATCGTCGCGGGCGCTCACGGAACCGAGTACGCCTCGATTATTGCGCTCGAGAAGCTAGGGCATACCAACCCGGCCGATCTTTCAGGAACGCTAATCGTTCTTCCGCTGATCAACCTGGCATCGTTCGCGGAGAAAGTTCCGCATGTCAATCCGGTGGACGGAAAGAACATGAACCGGATGTATCCGGGGAAGGCCGATGGAACACAGACGGAGAGGGCATCGTGGGCGATTGCACATCAGGTGATCGAGCAGTGCGATTTTCTGATCGATTTGCATGGAGGCGACCTGGATGAGAATCTGCGTGCGATACGTTTATTCGCCGGTTACGGGGAAAGAGCAGATGGACAGGACGGTGCGCGGGATGGCGCTGGCGTTTGGGCTCGACCATGTGATTCTTCAAGTCAATTCGACTCCGGCGGTGCCGGGTGCGACCTCGATTTCGCGATTCGCCCTGGATCGCGGAAAGCCGGCAATTATCGCGGAGGCGGGCCATGCGGGAACAACCGATGCCGCAGATATCGATGTCCTGGTGCGCGGCTGTGAAAACGTGATGCGCCATTTGAAGATGCTACCGGGCGAGGCAATGCCGACGCAGACACCGTTGTGGCTCCGGAAGCTCACGACGGTGAAAAGCGGTCAGGACCGGTATTTTTTATCCGCTGGCAATTCCGGAAGCTTACGTCCAGCAGGGAATGATCATCGGCTATGTGACGGATTATTTCGGCAACAAGCTGGAGGACGTGAGGTCGCCCATTTCCGGGGTGATCACGTACATCTGTTCGGTCCCTTCGATGAAGAAGGGCGACACGGTCGCGAATATCGCCGAGGTCTCCTCGGAGCAGTAGTTATCTTGCCGCGCCGCCGCGACCTGGGGTTGCTGGCGCTGCCGGGGCAGGCGGAAGAAATTTGGGATCGAGAATCTTGGCGATCTGGTCCTTCGCGCCTTCCAGGTGCGCTTTGGTATCGTGATCGGTCGCCTTGGCGATCGCGGTGGAGATGGATGCGTTCAGCGCGCGCAGCTCGGCGCGGAAGAACGGCTTTTCATCTTCGCTGACGGCGGGAGCAGCGCCGCCGCGTCCACCACCGCCTCCTCCACGACCGCCAGCGGCTGCGGCCTGGCGAGATCCGTTTAGCTTCGTGTTAATCAGATCGAGATAGGAGTTCTGCAGATTGCGTCGATAGGCATCGATTTTGATTTGCGTGCCGTCGAGTTCCTTCCAGACGCCTTTGCGAACTGTCGCGAGAAGTTCCGCGGCGGTGTACGCGGCATTGCCGTCGACCGTTTGTTGCTCGATCAGGCGGGCGAAGCGTTGGTCGTTGAGCAGTGTATTAAGGACGCTCCTTTGCGCGTTGGCGATGCGCTGCAGAACTCCGGTTGGCTCGATGCGCCGCAGAATATCGGGATCGACCACCCAAAGAGGCGTCACGAACGCGTTATCGACCAGGAATTTCACGGCTTCCTCCTGGCGAATTTTCGGGACAAGGGTAAAGATGCGACCTTCCTGGCCCACCACTTTTTCCTGACTGTTGAAACCGCCGACTACCTGCGCCACGTGATTCATTTCGAGTTGCCACTGGCTGAGCACGCGGCCGTAGATCTCGCTTAAATCCTCATAGGTCTCGCCTTCCTTCCAGGCAGTCGCGGACATCAGCATTTTGGAGACGCGCTGAAGGTTCTTCATGCCCATTGCGGTCGACTTGACGGCATCGGCATCGCCAACGGCTTCGGTTTCTTCACCCGGGATCGGACCCGGCGGAATTCGCGGTGGAGAAACGATACCAGGGCGTCTGGTCCTGCTCGCGAGCCATCTTATCGAGAGTCGGTTTCTCTTCCTGCGGGGTCGAGGCGGCGATCGGCATATAGCCCCACTTGGTGGCCCAGACATCATAAGGACCGATGCGCGGAATCAGATCTTCGACGGCGATTTTGTCTTCCGGCTGCGCGACGTAATTGAATCGCGAATAATCCATGATGGAGGGCGTGTGGCCCATCTTGTGAACGAAATCTCTATCGCGGATTTTGTCGGCGGGATACATCGAGCTGGCCTTCATATTGTGCTGGAAGCCCAGCGTGTGGCCGACCTCATGAGCGACGACGTATTCGAGCAGACGGCCCATTAAGTCGTCCGGCAAAGGGAGCTTCGACGCGCGCGGATCGAGTGGGCCGACCTGCACGAAATACCAGTCGCGGGCCAGGTTCATCACGTTGTTATAGAACTGAATATCGGCGTTGAGAATTTCGCCGGTGCGCGGGTCGGAGATATGCGGGACCGCTCGCATTTTCGACCGTCGACGGCAGCCATCGGATCACAGAGTGGCGGATGTCCTCGGGGCTCCAATCAGGATCCTCCTGCGCGGTGGGAGCTTCCTTCGCGATGATGGCATTCTTAAATCCCGCGGCGGCGAACGCTTCGTTCCAATCCTCGACTCCTTTCTTGAGCCAGGGAACCCATTTCTTCGGCGTGGCGGAATCGAGGTAGTAAACAATGGGCTTCACGGGCTCTGAAAGAGCCGCGCTCGGGTCCTTCTTTTCGAGCCGCCAACGGGCGATGTAGCGGACGGTGCGGGCGCGATACTCATCGGCGGAATAATCCATCTGGGCGGTGGTGAAGTAGCCGACACGCTCGTCGAACAAGCGCGGCATCATTGGTTTTTCGGGCAGGCGCACCATGCTGTGATGCAGAACGATGGTCGCGCTGTTGCCGCGCATGGCTCCTCCGCCGAGGCCTCCTCCGCGTCCACCCGCGGCAGGCGTGGCGTTGCCGGTTCGGGTATAGGTGACGGTTGCTTCCGCCTCGATATTTTCAGGATAGGACGAGATGTGATCGATGAAGGAACGCGCGGCATCGAAAGCGGTCGCGCCTAGCTGCTGGCGGGCGCTCATTTCCGGAACATCGGTCGAGAAGAGACGGCCGACCTCAATCACCGGGTCGCCGTCATGATACGCCGCCACGTTGAACGCCATGATGATGGTGGAATTGTTGGAATCCTTCACCGCCTCGGCGATGGGAGTATCGGGTTTCGCCGTGACGCTGAAATTGATGTCACGCAGATATACACGGTTGTTGTGCAGCTCCCAGGCGATCACGCGATTGGCGACCTGTCCGCCTCCGTAACCGACGCCGACCGTAGTCTTGGCAATCTGGGTGTTCCAAAGATACTGCGTGTCGAGCTCGCCTTTTGGAATTTCGTAATAAAACCGCTCACCGACCTGATGGACTATGAAGAGTCCTTTTCTAGTCTTCGCATCTTTGGTAATCACGCGGTCATAGGGCTGAGGGTTGGGAGCCGGCAGCGCGGCGTTCCCTCCGGCGCGTCCACCACCCCCGGCGGCTTGAGGCGGATCGTCCTGAGCGAAGAGCGTGACGGTGAACAGCAGAGCAGTTAGGATTCGCTTCATTGAAGGTCCTTATTGTTCCAGTTATGGTAGCAAACGCGACTCGGATCCGTTACGGCGATTCGGGCCACTTGTGCTTGGGATATCGGCGCGACAGCTCTCGCCGCACCTGCGGATAAAGCCGCTCCCAGAATCCGGCGAGATCGCTGGTGACCTGCACCGGCCTGCGGTTCGGCGCGAGCAAATGCACTACAACCGGAGTCGATCCAATGCGCGGAGTTTCGCGCACTCCGAAGAAATCCTGAAGCCGCGATTCGATCCATGGCGGCTTGCCGGCCTCGTAGTGGACCTTCACTTCCCGCCCGCCGGGCAGCTTCAGTCTTTCGGGCGCAAGCTGATCGATATGCGAGCGGCCGCAGCTTGGCCGAGCAACATTCGTAATCTCGGCAGAAGCTCGTCCGCCCGCGGCACAGCGCACCCAGCGTCGCGATAACGTCGATCTCGATTCCGGCAAACGCCGCCCGCGCTAGCAGTTGATCCAGCGCCTCGCGATCGACGAAGCGTCCGATATCGACATCCAGCGCCTTCATCGCCAGCAGCTTCGACGCTTCTTCCGACGCGGGCGCTGGGGCGCGTGTCTCTTCGATTACGAGCTGATCGTAAACCAGTGCCGTAACTTGCTCGACTCGCTCCGCGGTGCGATTCCATTCCAGAGTCGTGCGTGACGTCGCGCGATCCAGCAGCCACTCGGGCTCAATCGGCGCGGCCAGCCGCACCAGGGGCAATCCTTTGTCGCGCCGGTCTTCGATATCGATCGCCACCAGAAATTCATGGCGGCAATCCGGCAAGCGCGCGGAACCGCCTTGAGATAACAGAATCTCGCCATCACGACGGTGCCTCGCGACACGATCGGGAAATGCCGCGAGAACGGATTGCAAGAATCGCCGCGTCGTCGCGCGTGAGATCGCGACCTGGAACTAATCTGCGCAGCTGATCGAAAACGCGCCGCGTCTGCGGCTGCCAATCCGACTCCGCAAGCGCCAGCAGATCGGACGAGCCGCGCTCGCCCGCGCTCAACACCGCCGCGACCGCGCAGCCTTTTTCCGGAACGCCGCGCCGCGCAGCTTCGATCAACAGTTTCGCCAGGCGAGGCGGCAACGGCAGATCGGCCATCGCCGGAGTCGCCTCAAGAACCGGTCGAGCAGTTTATTGGCGGCGGCCAGCGCGGCGTCCGGCGGCGGCTCGAGCCAGTCCAAGACAGTCGATCTTCATGGCGCGCAAGTTGAAGCACCACCTGCGACAGCTCGCGCCGCAGAATTTCCGGCGGATCCGCGCACGGCGCGGCGATGAAAATCCTCCGCAGTGTAAAGACGAATCACGCGCCCCGGCGCCGTTCGACCGGCGCGACCCGCCCTCTGCGTCGCCGACGCCTGCGAGATGCGCTTGCACGTCGAGCGAAGGCAATCCGGTCCACGGCGAATCCGTCGCCACTCGAGCCAGTCCGCTGTCGATCACCGCCGTGACTCCTTCAATCGTGACCGAACTCTCCGCGACATTGGTCGACAGAATCACTTTCCGCGGTCCGCGCGGGCGCGACCGCCCGATCCTGCTCCTCGGGCGAAAGATCGCCGTGCAGAGGAACCACCAGCAGGTTCGAGCGTTCCAGGCGCGCGCGTCGCACGGCGAATTTCCGCCGCTCCGGGAAGAAACACCAGCACGTCGCCGTCGAGCCTTCCCTAAGCCGTTCAACCGCCTCTGCAACTTGTTCCTCCAGCGGCGCAGCCGAATGCGGCGTGTACTCGATCTTCAGATCGAAGAGCTTTCCTTCGGAGCGCAAGACCGGACAATCGTCGAGAAATCTCGCGACTGGCGCGGCATCGAGCGTCGCCGACATCACCACGATGCTGCACGTCGATTCTCTTCAGCAGCGCCAAGCGCAAGATCGCTATCCAGATGCCGCTCATGAAATTCGTCGAGGATCACGATGCCGACGCCCGCGCAGCAGCGGATCGGACAACAGGCGCCGCGTGAGCACGCCTTCGGTGACGAATCGAAGCCGCGTGCGCGGACCGCAGACGTCTTCAAACCGCACCTGATATCCGACGGTTTCGCCGAACTCGCTCGCCCAGTTCCGAAGCCACGCGGCGCGCCGCCATGCGAGCCGCCAGACGCCTCGGCTCCAGCACAAGGATTTCTCCGCGGACATCGGCAGCAGCGCGGGAGGAACGCGCGTGGTCTTCCCCGCCCCCGGCGGCGCTTCGATCACCAGATATTTTTCCGCGACGGAGTGCCGCAACGATCTCGCGGCAGCAGCGCGTCGATCGGAAGCTTCATCTCGACTACCGCGCGAATGGTCTCCGGCGCGTTCCCTTCGAAGCGATTGTTGACGAAAATGTAGGACGTGCGCCGCTCCTCGCGCATGCGCTCGAATCAAATCGCGCAGGGCGTCGCGCGCCTCCGGATTCTCGTCCTGAATTTTGTCGTACGGCGAGAACTGCGCGACCGCGTCTTCATACGCGCGGCCCGCGCGCAAGCAGCGCGCGCACCACCGTGAAATCCGCGGTGAACGCGTCCGGCATCGCGATCTGCTCGGCAAGCGGCGGCATCTTCGTCCAGGCGTTGAACACATGCGCCGCCTGATGCTCGCGCAGGCATCGAAATAACGCGGTCGACGAGATATTCGCGATTGCGAACCTCGACCGCATAGCGGAACGCCGCCGGCAGTCGATCGAAAAACGGAACGATTTCGTGCCAACGAATTCCCGAGCCGTCGCACCGCGCGCGCCAAATTCGAAAATCAGGCACGCGATGCGCGAGCGATACGGCTCCAAAGGCTCCAGAAACAGTGCGCGCAACGCATCCGCATTCAGATATCGATTCGTTGCGTCCGCCCGCGCGCGGCCCATAGCGCGGGTGCTTCGGAAACACTTCGACCGTCACTTCCTCCGGAACCTTGAGCGCGAATTGCAATTCCTCCGGAGCAGATGCAAACAGCTTCTGCCAGAATTCCGGCGTCGGGAATTGATAGAACGAGAAATCGCCGCAAACGATGGGAAATGTTTCGGCAAATTCCGCGAGGCACTCCGCTTCAAACGTCTTCTGCGAAAATTTGCCCCGCGATAGATACCGCTCGCGCGTGTAAATCTGATCGAGCCAGCCTTCGTACTTCCAGGAACTGGTGCCGATCCAGATGCCTTGCTCCGCCAGCGCGCGCAGCCGCCGCGGCCAGAGCCCTGCTTGATCGAACGACAGGCGGCGGATCGAAGAGCGGAAGCGTTCACCAGGCGTGAGCGGAGCGGTTGTAGAACGGGTCCGCGCCGGCTTCGATGACGCCGCTCGGCAGAACTTTGATCAGCCACCGGAGCCGCGCCGTTGGCATAGCGCGACGTGATGCTCGACATGATGGCCCGCGCGCTGTCAGATCCGTGCGCCACGGCGCTGGGAATGCGCTCGTCGAGCATCAGATCGCCGCGATTCCAGGCGTGATTGTCGAAGCTCGAAACCAGGTGGCGCGTCTGAAAGCGCGGAGCCTCCACGGCGTTCTGCGCGTTCATGTCCGAACTCGATCGACGTTCAAGAACATCTGAGTCAGCGCCTGATCCTGATTGTCGCCGCCGGGAGTGGACAGCGCCAGAACGGCTTGCCGTCGGCGTCGTCACGATGGTCGGGCTCAGCGTCACGCGGGCCGCTTGCCGCCGGCCAGTTCATTCGGATTGCCCGGCACCAGCACGAACTGCTGCGCGCGCTCGGTCAGCGGAATGCCGGTGTCGCCCGCGATCACGCTGGGCAGCCAGGCGCCCGAAGGCGTGGCCGAAAACACCATGCCGTCGTGTCGATCGCGTCCACGCAAGTGGTGTCCTTGCGCCATCAGCGCATCGTCGATCTTGAACGTGCGCCATGTCCGTCTCGGCCGGATGCTGGCCGATTTTTCCGTTAATCTTCCCCGGCAGAAAATCCATGCGACGCTTTCTCGGTGATCAGCTTGCGGCGCTCCGCGGCGTATTCCTTCGAAAGCAGCACATCCGTCGGGAATATGCGATGAACTTGGGATCGCCATAATAGGTGTCGCGATCCGCGTAGGCCAGCTTCAGCGCTTCGTCGGCGCGATGAATATAGTCGGCGGAATTCAGCGGCGTGCTGCGCATGTCGTAGCCTTCCATAATATTCAGAGCCTCGATCATCGCCGGCCCCTGGCTCCAGAAACCGGGCTTGTAAACGTGATAGCCGCTGATAGGTGGTCGAAACCGGCTCTTCCACCTGCAGCTTGAACGCGGCCATGTCTTCGTAGCGCAGCAGACCCGTTGTTGGCCTTGCTGAAGGCGTCGATCTTGTGCGCGATCTCGCCGCGATAGAAATAATCGCGCACCGCGTCGATCGCGGCCTCCCGCGTCGCTCCCGCGGCCAGAGCTTTCTTCTCCGCCTCCGCCATGGCGCGCAGCGTGCGCGCCAGATCCGGCTGGCGGAAAATTTCGCCGACCTGCGGCAGTCTGGCCGTTGGGCATGAAGTGCGCTTTCGACGTCGGCCACAGCGTCGAAGAACGGCGGCTGAGCCGGCGATCGATTGCGCGCGCATCTCATCGATGGCGAATCCATCGGCGAGATCGATCGCGGGCGCGATGATCTCGCTGAACGATTTCGTTCCGAACTCGCGCAGCGCCAGCAGACCCGCGTCCACCATGCCGGGCACCAGCGCCGGCATCAGTCCGGCCACCGGAATGATGCCCTTCAATCCGCCCGGATCCGTCTCCGCGAACTTCGACACGGGCTGCAGCGGCCGCTTGCGAAACAACTCCGCCGTCGCCAGCTTCGGCATCGTGCCGACGCCCGCGATCGCGATAGACTTTGCCGTCCTTGGTGCGGATCAGGATCGGCGCTTCGCCGCCCAGGCCGAAGTGCGAAAGCTCGGTCACCGACGCCGCGAACATGGTGGCGACGCCCACGTCCACCGCGTTGCCGCCCTTGTAATACTTGCGCATGCCGGCTTCGGTCGCGTATTCGCTGCCCGCGGCCACCGCGCCGTGCACGCCGCGCACGGCTTGGCGCACAGGCCTTTCCAATTCGCGGCGGGATTGCCCGCTTGCCCAGTTCGCAAGATTCAGCACGACATAGAACGCAACTATTTTTCGCATCGGGTGCTCATCCCAATTATAATGGTCTCACGTGAGTGAACTTGCAGAACTTCTAGAAAGATACCGCCGCGGGGCGGAATTGCTTGCCGTTGTCACGACCGGCGCCGCGGGCCCGGAGCTCGATTTTTCACCCGCCGAAGGCAAATGGGGCGTGCGCACAATCGTCTGCCATCTTGCGGATACAGAAGCTGTCAATGTGATGCGTTTTCGCCAGATGATTGCGGAGGATAATCCAACGCTGATCCCGTGGGATCAGGACAAGTGGGCCGTGAATCTGGATTATAAGAAGCGAAAGATTTCGCAGCCGATCGAGACTTTCCGCCGTCTGCGCGGCGAAAATTACGAGCTCTTGAAAGACCAGCCCGAAGAGATTTTCGCGCGCACGGCGCAACATCAGGAGAGGGGTTCGATGACCGTGCTCGATATGCTGCGCCTTCATGCCGAGCATGTTGAAAAGCACGTCCGCCAGATTCAAGCTGCGCGCGCGGCGTACAAAGAGCATCGCGCAAAGTTGGCGGCTACTCCGGCGACGTAACTAAAAAGACTCCCGTTCCCACTCGAACTCCAGCAAGCCGCTAACACCTTGTCGATTTGCAAGAAGCTCGCGATATGGTCTCAGCGGCCGGAATTGAGATGGCCTGAAACTATTTATTTAGCCGACTGGATCTTTATCAGCTTCTCGCGATGCTGTTCCGGTACTTCCTGCCGAATCGTCTGCTTGCCTCGCCAGAAATCGAAATACGAAACGTAATGCACGCAGCTTACCGTGCAATACGGGGCGCACGATTTTTCGGTGAGATATTCGCGGCGGATATCTTCCACCGTGTATTTTTCGAGCGGCGTGCCCGGATACCCGCGCTGCTGCGAGCAATAGTGCACCAGCCCGTCCTCGCAGATATACATGTAGCGGGCGCCGGCGCGGCATCGCCAGTTATTCGGCTTGCCCTGCGCGATGGCGTCCTGGAAAAAATTCAGCCGCGCGAAGTGGCGATTCTCCATCGCCTTCATTTCGTGATACACGGCGCGTTCCCGCTCGCCTAGCGGGCGAAGCTGGCCGTCGCCATCGTGAATGATGCCGACCGTCGCCGAAAATCCCAGCTCGATCGCGCGCCGTCCGACCACCAGCGCGTCGTTCGGATCGTGAATGCCGCCGCCGACCACCGAGTTGATGTTGACGTGAAATTCGGCGTGCTCGGCCAGCATCTGCAGCTTCTTGTCGAGCACCTTCAGGCTCTTCTTCGACACGTCGTCCGGCTTCACGTTGTCGATCGAAATCTGCATGTGATCGAGGCCGGCGTGGTTCAGGCGCTTGACCCGGTCCGGCATCAGCAGATAGCCGTTGGTGATCATGCCGGCCATGACGCCCCGCGCGGCGCATGGCGGCGATGATCTCGTCGAGATCCGGGTGCAGCAGCGGCTCGCCGCCGGAAAGCGTCAGGATGCTGGTGCCGAGGTCCGCCAGCTGGTTGATCCGGCTGATCATGACGTCGGTCGGCACGGGCGGCGAAAAATCGTCGTATTCGTTGCAGTATGTGCAAGATAGGTTGCAGCGGCGGATGGGAATAATGTGCGCCATGATGGGATGGTCCGTTCCCAGCGCCCCCCGTACAACGAGGCGCCTCTCGCGCAGCCACCGGTTTAAACCCTTCGCGGTGCGGCGCAATCTAAAAGACGTGTCTGGCATTCCCGGTTCCTCTCATTAAAACACAGCTGACCTAACAGCCGCGTATCCCCTGAGAGTATTTCCCCTATCCACGCACTTACATCTCGTGGGTACCAACGCAATCATCTTACTCGCATCCATATTAATGCAGGACACTCCGGCTGACAAGGCTCCTGACAATCCGGCGATCCTGCAAATCCGCGTGCATTGAAGGGGAGGGCGTCGCATACCCTCTGGGGGGCGCGCTACACGAGGCGTCACCATTCAGGTGACCGACGAAACCGGCAGGCCTGTGGAGGGACGCTCGGTCAGCTTCCGCCTGCCCGAAGAGGGCCCGAGCGGAACGTTTTCGAACGGATCGCGCGCCGAAATCGCCACGACCAAGGCGGACGGAAGAGCGTCGGCCTGGGGGATGCAATGGAATCGAACGGAGGGATCGTTCGAGATTCGCATCACCGCGGCAAAGGGCCAAGCGCGCGCCGGTACGGTCTGCGCGGTTTATTTATCGAAGCTCAAGCGGCAGCCGCACGGCGGAGAGCGGATCGTCGGCGCCGCTCAGGCTCGCGCAGAAATCACAAATGGTTATGGATCGCGCTGGCGGTGGCGGGCGCGGCCGGAGCAGTGGTCGCGGCGACGGCGCTGGGCGGCAAGTCGACTCCAGTCGGTCCGACGGTGACGCCGACCACCATCGGCACTCCAACGATTGTCATAGGGCCAGCCATGAAAATCCTAACTGCATTCGCCGATTTCGTACTTGCGCGTGGGCGCAGAGCGGGATCGACCGGCCACAGATCGGAAAAATGCTAGATGCAAATGGGGCGGTGCGAACTGTTTACGGCATCGCGGCGAGCGTCGACTCTAGGTGATGCGGAATCACGGGCGTCGTGTCGCAAGGCGTGCTCGAAGACATTTTGCCTGGCGAAGACGGAGACCGCATCGTGTCGGCATCGGCGGCAGTGCGGATGCTCCTGCGGGACCTGCTTTGTTCGCGTTCGATGGCGACGCGGCGTTCTTGTGGTTCCCGCAATCGCGGCAACTCGCGCATTGGCAGAACGGAGCTGCTCACATCGATCGACTCGGCCGTGGATGGGCGAGGTGCTGTCGATTCGTGCCGAACGTTGGAGCGGTCGAGTTCGCGGTGCGGCGCGAGAGCGGAGATTGGATCGTCAAACTGGATGGGAGCGTGGTCGATTCATTGCCCCGTTCGACGTGGACCGGTGATGTTGATTCCGGGTGGCGTAGTGTATGCGACGCGTGAGGAAATTGTCGATTCGCGATTTGCGAATCCGCTCGCCACGGCGTGACGTCGTTTTCACAGATGTCGACGGGTTACTTGCAGGTGCATGCGGGCGGAGTTGATTATGCGTTGCGCATCGAGCAGGGGCGCGAGACGCTGTTCCAATTGCCAGGAGTCCAGCAATGAAGACTCTGCTTCTTGATCGCACTGCTGCCGCTTGCGGCGCAGGCCCAGCTCGCACATGTATGCGGTAAACGGATGCGACGGAGTCGAGCGTCGGATCGTCGTATCAATTCGGCCAGGTCGCGATCAACACCACTTCCAGTGTTCAGTTCCGGATTTTCAACACCGGCAACACGCCCATTACCGTTACCGCTGTGACCTTGGGCGGCGCGGGATTCACGTTCGAATATCCGCTGATCCAGCTACCGCTCGTCATTCCGCAGAACTCGACGGTTACGCAAACGCTGAATATCTGGGTGTCCTTGACGCCGACGTCGACGGCGAGCTTCAACGCCAGCCTCACAATTACGGCCGCTTCCGGTGGGCTTTCGACGATTCTGATCGGCTCTGGCGTAACCGCGCCCACTTTAACCAGCGGCGCGGGATGCTCCAGCAGCGCTCCTTTCAATTGGGGCAACGTGCCCGTTGCGAGCCCTTGCCAACTGTACGTTCGCTTTGGAGAACTTAAATCCCCAAGCGGTGACGGTGCCGAGCATTGTCGTCAACGGACTGGGGTTCACGGGCCCTGTCGGCGTCACCACTCCGCTTATATTGCAGCCCGGACAATCCGCGTCGTTCGCAGTTAATTTCACGCCTCCGGCAGCGATCGCTTATTCGGGCACGCTGCCAGATCGGAACGCAATCGTACGGATGACACGGAACAGGTCAACAGGCTCTGTTGCCGACGCCTTCTTTGCAATTCGATTCCGCATCTTATTCGAGCGCGCAGCAGGGCGTGCTGACGGTGACGATTCCAGGCGGCTCGCCCGTCGCCGCGACCGGTTATATCAATCTGACGTTCACGCCCGTCCACGGCCGTCGGTAAAGGACGATTCAGAGATCGTTTTCTTAGCCAACAGCTCGCGCACGATCCCGTTCAGCGTAAGCGCTGGCTCGACGACAGCGTTATTGAACGGCCAGAACTCGGCGACCTTTCAAACCGGGACGACAGAAGGTACCCTCACCTTCACGCTCACTACGCCGCCGCCATGATCGGCATCGCACCCGTGACAACAGTTCGCGATCGGAGGCACCAAAGTGATCATCGACTCGACCAGCGCGTCGAAAGAAAGGGCGGGTTTTCTGGACATCACCATCATCGGCGCAGACAATACGTATTCAACAGGCGCGATGTCTTTTGCTTTTCTCGACACCAGCGGAAACGCAATCGGCGGCGCCGCGAGCGCCGACTTTACGTCGACATTCAAGACCTATTTCGGGACGGCAAGACGGCTGGTAGCGCATTCCGGGCTCTGGTTTCGTTTCCTGTGACCGGCAGCGTCGCATCGATCGGCAGCGTAACGGTGACTCTAACGAACGCGGCCGGAGTCGGCGAGCACAGGGAGCCTCACATTCCAGTAACGTTGAAGATGCTGCCCGTCGCGCTGACCATCGCCGGATCCGACCCCTGCGGAGGCGCCGGTTTGCAAGCCGACCTCAAAACGTTCCATCAATTCGGCGTATATGGCGAAGCGGTGGTAACGCTGATCACGGTGCAGAACACGGTCGCGCTCGAACGCGTCGAAACATTGGCACCCGATCTTGTTCTGGCGCAGATTCGGGCGGTTTTGAGCGACATTCCTCCGCGCGCCGCAAAAACCGGCGCGCTGGGAAGTCGCCGCGGTGATGGAAGCGGTCGCGGAGGCAGCGAGAGATTTCACGTTTCCGTTGGTCGTGGATCCGGTGATGATTTCCAAGCATGGCGCGCCGACTCGGCGGATGCCATCGTCGTTCGAACAGTTGATCGCGGCGGGCATATTTGCTGATGCCGAATTTGCACGAGGCGGCGGAGCTGGTTGGATTTCCGGTGGACGATCGCGATTCGATGCATCGCGCGGCGGAAGTTCTGATCGGCATGGGCGCGCGCAACGTTCTGGTGAAGGGCGGTCACCTCGCGGGCGACGCGCTCGACCTGCTGTATCATGGAAGGCGGCGAAGTGCAGGAGTTTTCCGCGCGCGCATCGATACTCCGCACACGCACGGCACTGGCTGCACGTATTCGGCGGCAATCACGGCGGAACTGGCCAAGGGCACGGGCCTGATGCAGGCCGTGTCGCTCGCAAAGATCTTTGTCACCGAGGCGATTCGCAGCAATCCGGGGCTGGGCCAGCGGATCGGGTCCGCTGAATCATTTCGCCTAGTAAGCCGCATGCTTTACGCGTTGCAATATCCCCCCTGAACCGCCATGCGTAAGCATGCGGACAGACGTAACCGCTAACAAAGTGGAGAGGACCGTCGGGATCGCACACTACTTTAACAGTGACATTCCAATCGCTCGATCACGCCGTGCTGTGGATGCTGCACGCCGCTGGCAATCGCGATTCTGATCAGCGGCCTGGACGACCTGGTGATCGACGCGGCGTGGGCGTTTTTCCTGGCTGCGCGGAAAATGGAAGCCGGAGGCGCGCATGTTTCCGCCCGGACCCCGGCAACTGGAATCGGCGCCGCAGCGCACGATCGCGATTCTGGTTCCCCTGTGGCATGAGCACGACGTGATCGCGCGGATGCTGGAACACAATCTGGCCTCGATTCGCTACTCCGATTATCATTTTTCGCCGGCGCCTATCCGAATGACGATTTGACGCAGGACGCCGTGCAATCGATGGCGGACCGGTTTCCGAACGTCCACATGGCGCTTTGTCCGCACGATGGCCCGACCTCGAAAGCCGATTGCCTCAACTGGATTTATCAGCGCCTGATCCTTTATGAAGAACAGACCGGCAGTGCGTTTCGACGTCATCGTCACGCACGACGCGGAGGATCTGATTCATCCCGAGGAACTGCGCTGGATCAACTATTATGCGGCGCGATTCGACTTCATTCAGACTCCGGTGCTGGCGCTGCGCACGCCTTTTTTCGCGCTGACGCACGGCGTCTATTGCGACGAATTCGCCGAATATCATACGCGCGACATGGCGGTGCGTCCTTTGCTGGGAGGCTTCGTGCCGAGCTCCGGCGTGGGCACGGGATATCGCCGCGATGCGCTCGAAAAACTGGCGCGGTCCGCGGCGAATAAGATGTTCGAGCCGGAGGCGCTGACCGAGGATTATGAAAATGGATTGCGACTCTTCATCGCCTGGGATGTTCGCAGACGTTCGTCCCGCTGGTGCATCCGTCGAGGCTCGAAAGATTTCGTCGCGACGCGCGAATTTTTTCCTCAAAAGTGGACCGCCGCGATGCGGCAGCGGACGCGTTGGGTGATGGGAATCGCGCTGCAAACCTGGGAGCGGCACGGCTGGAAAGGCAAGCCCGGCGAAGTGTACTGGCTGTGGCGCGACCGCAAGGGCTTGCTGGCGAATCCGCTGAGCCTGCTGGCAAATGTGATTTTTGTTTACGGCCTGGCGACGGCGATCTGGCGGCGCACTGACGCCGCTGTCGGTCGAGCTCTGCTGGGCGACGTTCTCGATTCAGTGCGTGCGCATCGCGGTGCGAATGGCGTGCGTGGCGCGCGTTTACGGAGTGGTGTTCGCGCTCGGCGTGCCGGTGCGCGCGGTCTACGCGAATGCGTTGAACGCGGCGGCGACATTCAACGCGCTCGGGCCGATACGCGATCGCGCGCGCGCGAAAACGTCCGTTGAAATGGCTGAAGACCGATCACGCGTATCCGAATCGCGCGGCGCTGCTGGCGCACAAGCGGAAGCTCGGCGAAATTCTGGTGGCGTCCGGCGTGATGGCCGCGCGAGCGTTGAAGGAGGCGCTCGACACGCAACCGGCCGGAGTCCTGTTGGGTGAGCACCTGGTCGCGCGCGGGCGACTGACCGCAGGAAGTCGCTTGTACGAAGCGCTCAGCTTCCAGCAGGGCCTGCCGATCGGACGCGTCGAGCCCGCAGAGGTGCCGTGGCACGATCGCCCACGCGCTGCCCGAACACGTGGTTCGCGAATGGGGCGTGCTGCCGTTCCGCGTCAGCCGAGGGCAGCCTGTTCCTGGCGAGCGCGAAACTGCCCACGCCCGAAATGAACGCGACGCTTGCGATCGTTCACCGCGCTCGAAATCAAATTCCATCTGGTGACGCCGGCGAAATTTGAAAATCTGACGTCCTCGCTGTTGTAACGTAGAAGGCATGACGGAATTGCTCGCGGCCGCGCTGGCCGCGCGTCAACACGCGCACGCGCCGTACTCGCATTTTCGGGTCGGAGCGGCGCTCGAAGATGTCAGCGGCCGCATCCACACCGGCTGCAACGTCGAAAACGCGACCTACGGGCTGACGCTCTGCGCGGAGCGGGTGGCGGTGTTCAAAGCGATGTCCGAAGGCGTGCGCGAATTCCGCCGCATCGCGGTCGCGGCCGATACGGAAACCCTGACGCCTCCCTGCGGCGCCTGCCGCCAGATCCTGTGGGAATTCTGCGGCGACATCGAAGTCATGCTGGTAAATCCGCGCGGCAAGAGCGAAACGCTGCGAATGAAAGATCTTTTCCCGAGGGCGTTTGATGCGTCTTTTTTATAGCTTCCTGTTTTATGCGCGTGCGTCGGCGCAGCGCCGCGGCGTCGATTCCATCTGGTCGGCGCGCTACGTCGTCACCATGGACCCGCAGCATCGCGTGATTGAGAACGGCGCGATCGCGATCACCGGCGACCACATTGTCGCCGTGGGTACGCGCGCCGCAGATCGACAAAGACTATCAGCGCCAAGCAGCGCGTCGACCGGCCCGATGCGATTCTCGCGCCCGGTTTGATCAACACGCACACCCACGCGGCCATGTCGTTATTCCGCGGCGTCGCCGACGACATGAAGCTGCAGGACTGGCTGGAGAAATTTATTTTCCCGGCGGAGGCGCGCAACGTCGATCGCGAATTCGTGCGCTGGGGCACGCGGCTGGCCGCGATCGAAATGGCGCTTTCGCGGCACGACGACTTACACCGACATGTATTATTTCGAGGAGACCGTCGCCGAAGCCACCAAGGAGGTCGGGCTGCGCGGCGTGCTGGGGCAGACCGTGATCGGCTTCCCCGCGCCGGATTACAAGACTCCGGCCGAGACGCTGGCGGCGCACGGAGAAGTTTTTCAAGACATTCGCGAACGATCCGCTGATCGTGCCGGCCGTCGCGCCGCACGCGATTTATACGGTGCCCGACGATGTGCTGAAAGTCGTGCCGCGCGCTGGCGAATCGCTATCAAAAAACCGCTGGTGATTCATCTTTCGGAAACCAAGCATGAGAATGAGGAGGCGCTCGCGAAACGCGGGAAGACGCCGACGGCCGCGCTCGAATCGCTGGGCGTGCTGACCGGCTGGACGGTTGCGGCACACGGCGTGTGGCTCGACGATGCGGATATGAAAATCTTAAAGGCGCGCAACACCGGGCCTCGCGCACTGCCCTTCGAGCAACATGAAACTGGCCAGCGGCGTCGCGCCGGTGGTGAAGATTTTATCGCTGGGAATTCCGATGGGACTGGGCACGGACGGCGTGGCGGGATCGAACAACGATCACGACATGATGGAGGAGATGGATCTGGCGGCGAAGCTGCAAAAAGTGACCACCTTCGATCCGCAGGCGCTGCCTGCCGAGACGGCGTTCGCGATGGCGACCATCACCGGCGCGCGCGCGCTGCATCATGGAATCGCTGATCGGGTCGATTGAGAAGGGCAAGCGCGCCGACGTGATCATGATTCGCCTGGATCAGCCGCACGCCGTGCCGATTTACAACGTCTATTCGCAGCTGGTGTACGCGCTGAAGGCGTCCGACGTTGCCGACGTGATGGTGAACGGCCGCGTCGATCGTGCGCGACAAGAAAATGATGACCATCGATCCTGGTCCGGTGATGGCAAAGGCCGCGGAGTATCAGGAGCGAGTGAAGAAATCTTTGGCGCGGTAAGCCCCGTCTCGACTTATAATTTGAAAATATCCTGGTGTTGTAAATAGGAGGTCTCCGTTGACACTTATCCGCTCCGCCGCAATTTTCACAGTGGCCGCCGCCAATCTTGCTTTCGCTCAACGAGGCGGCGAACTCAACGCCGAAACCAAGGCGCGCCTCGAAAAGGCTCCCAAGTTCGTCGAAATGTTCATGCCCATGCGCGACACCGTCGTGCTCGCCGCGAATGTGTATCTCCCCCTGGCGCTGGCCCGTTCCCGACCATTCTGCTGCGCACTCCTTATATAAAGGACAACCCGCGCGAGCCTCTCGCCGCGCAGAAATATGTCGAAGCCGGCTACGCGTACGTCGATCAGGATACGCGCGGCAAGGGACATTCGAAGGGTGTCTATCAGGCCTTCGCCACCGATATTGAAGACGGCTACGACACCGTCGAGTGGATCGCGAAACAGCCCTGGTCGAACGGCAAAGATCGGCATCATGGGGACCTCGGCGTTGGGCATCACGTCGAACATGGCCGCGATGTCGGGCGCGCCGCACCTGATCGCCGCGTACGTCAGCCTCGCTCCGTATGAGAAGATGAAGAACACGTATCCCGGCGGCGTGCTCAAGGACGCCGACACCGTCGGATGGACGCGCCGGCAGGGCGCGAGACGAGGCGACGCTCAACGCGCATCAGCGGCAACGCGCTCGATAGCCGAGAACTACGCCAAGAATTCCGTGCTGACCAATCGAGAAATATATTCACATTCCCGATCTGGCACAACGCCGGCGTGGTACGACATTTTCAACGATGGCAACCGCTATTTCACATACCTGCAATATCAAGGAGCGAAGGGCGCGCGCGGCAACCAGAAGCTGACCATCGCCGCGGCCGGCCATGGCGGATTGCAAGGCGATATCGAATATCCGCAGCAGAAGGACTTGCGCGGACCGAACGACGAAATGCGCTGGTGGGATTACTGGCTGAAGGGCATCGACACCGGCATCATGGATGAGCCGCCGGTGACTTACTTCATGATGGCGTCGGGCCGCAAAGGCCATCCCTCCGATTTGAGCCGCGTGATCAAGGCCGCCGGATGGCCGCCCGCCAGCCGCGAAACGCGCTATCTATCTGGCGCCGGAACTTCGCTCTGACGACGAAAGCTCCCGTGATCGCCGACGCGAAGCAGAGTTATCAGGACGATCCCGCGAATCCCGTGAAAAGCGTTGGCGGAGCGAACCTCACGCAAGCCGCCGGTCCTATGGATCAGCGAGCCATTGAGAAGCGCCCCGATTATCTGCGCTTCGAATCGCCGGTGCTAACCAAGAGCGTCGCGATCGCCGGTCACGTCAGCATGGAACTCTATGCCGTCGACCGACGGACCGGACACGGATTTCATGGTGAAACTGGTCGACGTCTATCCGGACGGCTACGAAGCGATCGTGCTGGACGCGCCGATTCGCGCGCGCTATCGCAATGGCCGCATGCCTGACGATGTGAAGATGATGACGCCGAACGTGCCGGAGAAATTGACGATCGATCTCTGGGAAACCGCGATCACGTTCGAGCCCGGCCACAAGATCGCGGTGCACGTCGCGTCGACCGGCATCGACCAAGTATCGAGATCAATCCCAACACCGGCGAACTGTTCGGACACAAACCGACGATGGCTCCGCGCGTGGCCACGAACACAATTTTTTTCGATAAAGATCATCCGTCAGCGATCGTGCTGCCGGTGATCTATCCCGGCAACGGCGGATAACCGAGGAAATTATTTGGTCCGCAGCGGAACCCGTTCCAACACTTCTTCAGGCTGATTATGCCGGTGCAACGCTCGGTTTAACGCGCTAAGAACCGGCTCCCCGGATCTGGTTTCGGCCATAGGCGCCGGTTCAGGCTGCTTTTGGATCTTCACCGCGGCAACCGGAGTGGCCAACGCATCCGGCCTGATGAACTTCATCACCGCTTCCGGCGACGGCCGATTCTTTTCGAGATAGTCCATCCCCTCGACCGTAATCGCCATGCTGCTCTTGTCATCGTTGACGGCAAACCCTCGTTGCTTGATGTACCAGAGGGCAAAACTCAACTCATCACCGGTTACCGTAATCATGCCTTCCAGGTGCCGCAGCGATAAACTCGGCCGGAACGATTTGATACGTCTCCGGTCATAGAGGAGGCAGAGAATAGCGAAACGCAGCGAGGCGCTGTCCTCCAGCGCCTGGAAAAATCCCGGCCCGGTGAACTTCGGATTCCCCGCCTCATGGTCGACGCCCTTTACCTTATCGAAGCTTGCCCGCAGGCCTGGGTCGGAAAGGACCTCGTAAGCCTGATTAACGGCGTCAAACTTTGTCTTATCCCCTGTCTCCGCATTGTTCGGATGAAATTTTTGCGCCAGCTTGGAGTAAGCGACCTGAATCATATCCGAATCGGAGTTGACCTCTACACCGAGGAGGACGTAGTGATCCTGAAATTTGCCGGCAGCGCCTGAGGACATATCTAACATTCTTATCGGCAGATGTGCCCCGTTTCATGCGGGCAAAAAGTGTTCTATTTCCCGCCGGCCTCGGCAATTTTTGCGATGACAATCGAGTTGGAACCGCCCTGTTTGTACACTTTCCCGGTTACGGTGACCCGCTTTCCGGCAAACGGCAGCAGCCGCTCATTCTGGCCATCGGCCGGCATCGTATCCGCGACCGGCCAATAGAGCGTGCCGTTGTCCAACAAAATCGCAAGCGGCGACCCCTTTTTTGCGCACGCCACCGCGCACTCTGAACTGATGGGCTTCTTGAGCCCCTTCGTGATCGCACACGCGGAGTCCAAAACCCACCCGGTAATGGTCTTCTCCTCAGCCGCAGCACTGAGAAGGACAGCCAGGAACGTAGCAAGCACCAATCGGCGTTTCATGGAAACCGAGTCTACACACAACGGCGCATCCCGTGCAACGTCGACGTCAAAGGTCCGACTACGCACTCAACGGCGGCACCAGCGTCTTCAGAAACTCATGCGCGGTATGAAATCCTCGCTTGAACTGTTCCGTGAAGTTCCCCCCCTCATAATTGGGGTAGAAAAAATTATCTTCGTTTTCGATGTTCAGCGCCCCAGCGTATCCCACTTCTTCAAGCACCGTAAAAAATCCCTTCCAGTCAACCGACCCATACCCGGGGATACGGAATCTCCACCATCTGACGTTATCCACCGGCTGAATTCCGGTTCGCCGCAGGATGTGCCACAGGATTTCGGTGTCCTTTAAATGAACATCGACAATCTTGCGTGGCAAAGTCGCGAGCCGCCTGCACCGGATCTATGAACTGCCAGATCAGATGCGAAGGATCGAATTGCAATCCCACATTCGGGCTATCATTAAACGCCTTGAAAAGCGCTTCCCAACCGAGAGGACCCGTCGCGATATTCGGACCTCCCACGTAGTTCTCCCATAGAATTTTCACTTTGTGCTGTTCGCAATATTTGAAATAGCGCTCGTTATACACGCGAACGATTTCATCCACCTGCTTGGCCAGCGGCTGACCTTTAATCGTTCCGGATTGCCCGCCGATCGCCGGAATGCCCAGCTTGCCGCACATCTCGATGCATTCGATTGTGTGCTTATTCATTTCCTCGCGCTTAGCCGGATCCGGATCGATGTGATTGCCGCCGACGTTCAGCGAAGATACCCAAATGCCCGCCTTTGCCAGCTTGTCTTTAATAGCGGCGAGCGCGTTATCGTCCAAGCCCTTGGGACTCAAGTTGAGCTCCATGCTGGTGAAGCCTTCCGCTTTCACCCAATCGACATTAGCCTCGGAATAATTCCCGAGCACGCCTAACTTTGGCGTCCAGCTTGGGACGCGCTTGCGCGGTGGTGTCTGCGCCTGAGCTAAGGCCACCGAAGATCCAGCCAGGAGCGCTCGTCGTGAAATGGTCATGGGGATATCCTACCTTATGCGAACCTGCTTCCACGGCTTATCTTAAACTCCAATATTCTTCGCGAGAAACGGCAGCCCCCTCTGCCCCCAAAAACTGTGAGGACCCTCGAACACTTCCTGCTCCGCCGCGTCGCCAGCACCGAATACTTCATAAACTTTCTTAAGCCGCCCAAAACTCGCAATGCTGCTCGCGATGGGAAAGTCCTTGTCCTTCGTCCCCGATTCGATAAACACAGGCCGAGGCGCAATGAGTCCCGCGACGTCATACATCTCCGCCCATTGCATAATCCCCGGCACATAATTATCGATGCAATGCGAAACACTCATAATGCACCCGCGAAACGTATTCAGATACCCGCTGATCATCGCGACTCGGATACGCGGCTCCAGCGCAGCCGCAAACGTCGTGCATGTCCCGCCCCCCGAAATCCCCATGCAACCCACGCGTTTCGAATCAAGTTCTGTCCGTGTCCCGATCCAATCGATCGTGCGCATCACATCGTAAACGCGCCACCCGATCATCGTCTGCCCCAGCAGCAGCGCCGCGCCTGCCGACGGCGAACAAGCCGTCTGATCGAGCCCCTTTTTAATCGTCACCGGATCGCGCCGGCACCCGAACGCCATCGGTTCAATCGCCACCGCGGCCATCCCGTGCTCCACCGCCTGAATCGCGAAATCGTGCTGATAACCGGCCTTCGTCGTGCGGTCCTGCCCCTTCTCATCGATGCCGATAATGTCATCGACTCCCCGCCCATGCCCCGGAACGCAAACCATCGTAGCGAACGGAGCCTTCCGATCTTTCGGCGTCAGCAGGTAACCCGATACCAGCGCATCCGCCCGGCTCCGAAACACAAATTTCTCTCGCATGTAACCGGGAAATTCGCGAACTTCCATCGTCTGCGATTCGAGCGCAACGCGCGACTGAGGAAAACCTCCCAACAACTCGACCAGCTTCGCGCGCAAATCCTTCTGCCATCTCTCCGCCTCCGCGCGCGACTTTGCCTGAAACGTCAACCTCAGCGGCGTCGCATCGGCAAGCTTATGCGTAAATAACACCGGATCCAGTTCGCGCGGATCCACCGTCTCAACATCCGCCGCTCGCGTCTGCAGCAGCAATCCTGTGCCCGCGGCCATCTTTCCCAAATCACGTCGCGTCATGTGGCACCTCCTCAAACGACCAGAAATCGCGATCGCTCTGCATGGATACTCTCATCCGCTCGCTGTCTTTCTTCACAAACCACACGGCAGCGACCAACAGCAGCGCGCACGCCAGCAAGTATACCGTCGAAGCCGCCGTAATTCCCGCACTCAATCCCCGATCCCTGGCGATCCATCCAATCAGCACCGGCGCCGATCCTCCGCCCCCCAACCATCCCACCGAATTCAGAAACCCCGCCGCCGTTCCCCGAGCCTCCGGCCTCACCACGTCGAACAGCGACGCGAAGATGTTGGCGTCATACATGCCTTTGCAAAATCCCCAGCATGTCAGCGCGATAATCAGCGCCATCACCGACCGCGTCATCCCGCACCACGCCACAAACGGAGCCCCGCACAACACCCCCGCCGCCTGCACCAGAATCCGTCCCCGCGGCGTCTTTTTGTCTCAGGAAATCCGCCAGCCAGCCGCCGGTAAGCGATCCCACCACGCTTGCCATTGAACGAAAATCGTCGCCGTCAATCCTGCCACCGCCAGTCCCATGTGGAACCGGTCATAAAGAAATTTCGGCATCCATGTCAGCAGCACCACCGCCACGAAGTTCGAACACATGAACGCGCCCATCAGGCACAACATGGTCGGCGTCCGCTTCAGCAATTGAAAAAACTGCGCCAGATTCAGAGACGCTGAATTTGTCTCGTGCTCCGTCAAGTCCGCTTGCCCCCGCCTCGGCTCGCGCAGAAATTTGTTCAAAACGAATCCCAGCAAAACTCCCAGCGCGCCGAAAACGATGAACGACCAGCGCCACCCATAATGCTGTCCGATGAGGCCCGCAAAAAATCCGCCCGCGATCGTGCCCGCGTAAACGCTGGTCTGATGAAGTCCGATCGCCCGCGATCGCGTCTCTTTGCCGTGATAATCGCTCACCATCGACATCGACGCCGGATAGTAAATCGTCTCGCCCAGGCCCTCCGCCGCGCGCAACGCGAACAGCATGTTAAAGCCTCGCGAGAACGCGGTCGACATGCAGATGATGCTCCATGTGTACAGGCCGCCTAGAATCGCCTTCTTGCGCGAGATGCGATCCACCACAAAGCCCGCGAAAAATCCGCTCAGCCCGTACACCCACGCAAACGCGCTTCCCAATAACCCCAGCTGCACCATGCTCAGCCCGAGCTCTTTTTCGAGCAGAGGGAAAACCGAATTGATCGCCTGCCGGTCCGCATAATTAAACACGGAGATCCACCACAGCATCGCCACCACAGCCCAACGATAATTCGAGTTCCCGTTCTTGATCATCAGTACAGCGTCCGGGTCTTCGGAGGAACTTCTTTCAACCCCAGCGCTTTCGCACCCAGCCGCATCAATCCCAGTTCCGTCTGCGATTGGAAGAACTGAAATCCCTGCTCGCGATACTTCGCTACCAGCTCCGGCGATCCGGCCGGCCGACCCAGAAACTTTCCATGCTTGCGTCCCGCCGCAACCACTTTCGCGATATTTTCGTCGAGCAGCGCCTCATTCTGACGCCCGCGCAAACCGAGCGAAAATGAAAGATCGCTGGTTCCGATGAACAGCACATCGATCCCCGGCGTAGCGGCAATCTCGTCGATATGTTCCACCGCCGCAGCCTCTTCGATCACGACGATAGTCATCATGTTCTCGTCCGCCGAATCGTAATAATTCCCCTCGTCCGGCCACGAAAACGTCGCGAGCCCCGCACCCGACCCACGCTTTCCCAGCGGTGGATATCTGCAAGCCGCAGCGGCCGTCCGCGCCCGATCCGCCGTTGAAGCGAACGGAAAAATGACCCCCGAAACGCCCTGATCCATGACGCGCTTCGCCGTCCACAATTCAATCACAGGCACACGAGCAAACACCGCCGCCGGCAAAGCGCGAGTCGCCAACACAATCGCCCGCAGCGATTCCAGCGTAATCGGAGAATGTTCCATTTCCACCCAAAGGAAATCAAACCCCAGCGTGCAAGCCAGCGCCGCCGCCTCTATATTCGGCGTAGTGATAGTAACCCCAATAACGGCCTCGCCAGCCCGCAGCCGCGCCCGAACCGGATGCACCCACCGATCTCCCATCACCCCTCACTTTTTCCCTCTGTTTTTATCCGCTCCCTGACGGTCGCGGCACAGTTACGGAACCGCCATGCGTGAGCATGCGGACAGATCTAAAGTCTTCACTACCTCCTACCTTAATCAACCAAACCTCAGAAACCTGCGTCACCCCTGCCGATCCCCCACGTCCCGCTCGCACCGGATGCAACCACCCATCTCCCATCAACCCTCACTCTTCTGACAGTGGGGCAGGTTCCCGACCTGCCCTCCGTGACGTCCGAAACCACCGTGTCTGACTACTGACTACTGGCTACTCTTTACCCTTCTTAATCAACCAAACCTCCGAAACCTGCGTCCCCCTCCCATTTCCCCCCAACCCCGGCGTCCGCGTCCACTCAAGCGTCAACGTACCCGAACCCGTAGCCTGCTGAGGAATATCAAACTCCACTTGCTCCCCCGCCGTCCCCTTTGCCCTAAACGGATGCACCTCAATAGAATTCGCCGTCAACCGCAATTGAACATTCCGCGCATCCCCGCCATAAGAAATCCGCACTTTATATCGAGCCGTCGGATCCAGGTCAGTGTATCGCATGCGCAGCGGACGATCCTGAATAATCTCCGCATCGGCCGCCCAGGTGGTCCGCGCTCCCCTCTGCATCGAACCTCCAAACGACGTCAGCGGAGACTTCAGAAAATCCGGATCCTGCGCGTATGATTCGTTCCTCACCAAATGAGGCCGCAGATTCACAAACCCAAGCGCGTCGTAAAATCCTCCCGGCCCCGGATCGCTCCAATTCAGCAACTGGTCGATCTTAGCGATCCGATCCGCCTCCGCCGGCATCGCGCGAATTTCCTGGAACCGATTCTCCAGCCAAATCCGATTGTTAAGCACGAAATCGATGCTGTCTAAGCTAGCTCCGCGATCGATCGAAATCGCTTTGTACCGGTCGACGCTCAGCTGCATGTGGATGCTCTGAAACAGCGCCTCCGCCAACTCAAACGCCCGAGCCCGATATTCGCGCGCATCCGCAGTCCGCGCATCCGCATCGAGAACGGCTTCCGCCGCGTCCATCGCCTTCAACGATCCAACGGAGCTCAACGGATAATTCCGCTTCGCCTTGGCGAGCTCCGCCATCGCCATCTCTTCCTGCCGGTTCTCTGCCAGCAGGCGGCTATGCTCATACGCATCGTAGTACGCCCGATAGAGCGCCTCCTGAAATCTCCAGTTGAGCCTCTGCTGCGGAGTCGCGCGCCTCTCCATATCCTGAAACTGCTTGAGCGTCACATCTACTTGCCGGTTCGATGCCAGTGGACCCCGCCAGTTCTGCTCCAGTGCGAACAGTCCATTGGCGAAGTCGTCCGCCATGTCCTCACCGATGAAGAAACGGCTGAAATCCGTCAGGATGCTCTTCGGCGAAGCATCCGGATTCCACCCCAACCCGCTCCAGACAAATTTATTGACATCGTCGTTGCAGCCTTCTGAATAGCTGACAAATCCGTCGAAAAACTGCTGATACCTTTTGAAAATCGCGGTCTCATCCACCGGGCGTGGGTTGATCACTTCGCGCCCCTCGGTCGTCGCATAAGCAAGGTCCCAGTCGGGCACCGGAAATTCCGCGTGAATGCTGTGCGTTATGTCCGGATAAAAGCGAATCGGAAAACGCTTCGGCACCAACGTCGCGAAATTCTTCCAGGCTGCCATACACCTGCGGCCCGAACACCACACCGGAAAGCCATTTCGGATCCTTCGCCATCAGGCCCCAATATTCATCGCGCCACTCTTTAGTGAATCCCTGCGGAGACATCCACATCTGCGCCTTCGGATGATACTTGTGCAAACTCTCCGTTTGCTTTTCAAGCAGCGCAAACATATATTTCGGCTGCGTGTGTCCCGGATCGCCTCCTGGCACAAAAATAGCATCGATGCGCGGCAGCTTTTGAAAAACTTCCGCCCATTCCTTCAACGCGAACTCCACTTGCGCCGGATCCGAATAATCCTTATCCATCGCCGGATACCAGATCGATACATCGAGGCCGTATTCATTGGCGATCCGCGACATCTCGACCATCATTTCGATCTTCGGAAGCGGGAAATGGGGACTATCGTCTGCATCGTCGGTACGCGGCGGCAGCAGCTCAATCGTGTTATTCCCGAAAATCGCCAGCTCGCGAATATACTGCTCCCACATCGGCACCGACCACGCATCGTAAGCATTCGTCTTCGGCCGATAGCCAAGCTGCTGCCCGCGCACCGCCAACTTCGGAGCAGTAGTTATATTAAGGTTGGCATCCAGCTCCAGCTTCTGCCGCGCCATATGAAAATGCCGCAGTAAAGCGCCGGTACCGAAAACGACGCCCCGGTCGTCAACACCCGCAACCACGGCAGTCCGATCCGTGGACACTAACGTAAAGCTCTCCGCGCTGCCCCCCGCGGGAATGGAAGGCGCGACTTTTCGAACGGCCCCCGCCAATCCTAAATAGATCGCCGGGGCGCCCTGCGGCACTTCGCTGGAGATTTTCAGCCGCAGCTGCGTCCGTTTTTCGATCTCCTCCACCAGCATCTGCGCGGCTTTTTTCTGCGGTGTGGTAGGCGAACCAGCCAGAACCACGACCGCTTGCTTAAAGTCCGCAGCAAAACTCATCGATGCAAACGCGGCAATCGCTGCGATACGTGGCAGTTTCAGTTTATGCATAAGCATTTCATAATTATAATGACGGTTTTAGAAAACACAAGTACAATAGGGAAACATGAAGCTGCCTCTTAGAGGGATCATCACCCCGCTTGCGACGCCTCTCCAGCTTCACCCGTTTTCTCTCGACGTCCCTGGTTTAGAGCGCCTGATCGAACACGTTATCAAAGGTGGCGTCAACGGAATCTTTTTGCTCGGTACCACTGGCGAATTCTCTTCGCTAGGCCGTGAAATGCGACAGGAGATCATTCGGCGCGCCGCCGCGCAGATAAAAGGACGCGTTCCAGTTCTCGTAGGTATCACCGACACCGCAATTTCAGAAACGTTGTTGCTCGCGGAGACTGCCGAGCAAGCCGGCGCCGACGCGGTAGTAGTGGCCGCGCCCTATTATTTCCAGCATTCGCAGGCCGATCTGTTGCGCTACCTGGAGCAAATTACACAACGCGTGACCCTGCCTCTTTTCCTCTACAACATTCCGCACCTGACCAAAACATCTTTCGATCCAGAGACAGTCCGCCGAGCCGCCGACCTACCCGGCGTGGTTGGACTTAAAGACAGCACCGGCGATTTGAAATATTTGGACGAAACGATATCTTTGATGCGCGATCGCCCCGAGTTTACCATCCTGGTCGGCCCGGAAGAAATGCTGCACGAATGCATGAAGCGAGGCGCGATCGGAGGAGTCTGCGGCGGATCGAATCTGAACCCCACTCTATTCGTCGACCTCTATGAAGCGATCTTTCATGGCGAGACTAAACGGGCCGAAGTCTTGCAGTCAATGGTGGAAGATTCGAGCGACGCGCTTTATAGAGTCGGCTTCCCCGGCAGCAGCTATCTGCGCGGTTTAAAAGCAGCTTTGTCGTTTGCGAGCATCTGCGGCCCCGACCCTGCTCCGCCGATTGTCCCTTTTTCTCCCGACGAGTACAAGTTGGTTGAAAAAGGCTATCGTGGACTGAACAGCTAACATGCCCGACCAGTATTTTTCACGCGCCGTAGAGAAAGCGATGCTGGCGCTCGATTCGATTCGCCGAAGTCCCCAGCCCCTTTCTTTGATGGAGATATCGAGTGTTTTGGGTCTCACTAAAGCTTCCGCATTCCGTTTGCTATACACACTCGAAGCCTTGCATTATCTATGTAAGACCAATGACGGCCGCTATTTCGCGCCACCCCCTACCGCTCATCGCGATTTGCTGCGGGTTGGCGTCGAACCCTTGGAACGATTGGGTTTAGAGTTTTGCGAAACAGCCAGTATGGCCGCGCTTTTCGAGAATCACGTTGAAGTGTTGGCGGTGTTTGAAAGCAAGCAGTTGATGCGCATGACCAACACACCCGGCCGCATTCTTCCTCCCAATGCGAGTTCGTTGGGCAAAGCTGTTACCGCATTTCAACCAGCCGAGATCAGCGAAAAGCTGGTCCGGAGCTATGGGACTCATAGATTTACGCCCAATACCATCACCGACGAAATCGAGTTGCGCAAAGAGTTCGCGCGCATTCGCGAACAGGGCTTCGCCGAAGATCAGGAAGAGTCGGTTAACGGCGCCCGATGCTTCGGCGCACCGATTTTGGGGCCGAATGGAACGGCGATCGGAGCTGTTAGCTTGTCCATGCCTTTGATCCGGTTTCAAGGCAAAGATCAGCGCGAAATGATCCTTAAAAGCGTCCGAAAGACTGCGAGAGCGATTGAGACACGCCTTAATTGATCATAAATGCACGCTTAAGGCGGTCTACAGAAGCTTAATTGGCACTAAAAACACCTCTTTATTATGGGCTCCAGACGGTGGCCGATATTATCTGGGACGCGTAATAGACGGTGATGATTTTTCCATCGGGGCGCTGTACTGTTCGCGTGTACCCGACTTCCCAGGTTGCGCCTTTGTCGAGCACAATATCGTTGCTCCAAGTTTTGCCCTCATCGCTCGATAGTATTGCGCGGATTTCGTAGGGTTCGGAGCGGAATCCGTAGGTCAGGCAGATGCGGCCGTCTCTCAAGCGAATCATGCTGGGAGGGTTGCCGCCGTGGCCTCCGGTTGAGGGTACGGGACGCGTGAGGTATTTCCAAGTGGCGGCGTCGTCGCGGGATTCGAAGAGGTCGATCCAGTCTTTATCAGCCTCGTGAATTCGCATCGCCGAGATCAGGTGATTGGGCGAAAGGCGGATCGTGGACGGCATGATTGCGAAGCCTGGGGGCTCGTCGGCGATCCATGATACGAGGTTCCAGTGAAGGCCTCCGTCCGTCGTTCGGGCGCAGAAGGGACGGCCTTCTTTTCCGTTCGATTTCGCGGCGGTCAGAAAAACGAAGGCGTCATGCTTACCGTTCACTATGTAGTCGGTTCGGGCTGCGATGCCGGTCTGGCCCAGCAATGGAAAATCGAAAGGGCCTTGCCAGGATTTGCCACGGTCGTAGGAATAAAAGAGCAGCGACGGGCCCTTGTTGGTGTCGGTGAAGCGGAGTGTCATGGCGAACCCGGGATTTTGAAAGTCGATGGCATTGGTAATGGGGACGGCGGGTTTTCCTCCTTGCGATGGAGGCAGCAGTGACGGCGGAGCTTCGATAGTCCAGGTATGGCCTCCGTCGAGGCTGCGGGCTAAGCGCGGCTCTTCGGGCTTCGAAGAATCGTATTGATGGACGTTGGGGGATTTTTTCAAATAGTAGGCCGCGCTGAACCCGCACAGGATTTCGTTTCCCCAATTCCAGATGCCGTGGTTGGCGGGCCAGCCTCCGTAGCGGCCGGTTTCCTTATAGACGAGGACGTGTTCTGTGACGGATGGCTGAGCGGCGAAGAGAGATATGGGTACGATGAACAAGACGATCAGATGATCGATCCAGTTATGCAACCGCTCCCTGTGGTCACGGCTCGGTAAGGGGTCCAAACCGGGGGACATGGGTGACACTTTGATCCAGGGACATAGGTAACAGTCTTCTCAGAAAGATGACTGAGAATGGCGGCTTTTCCTCATAGTGGAGATCTGGGTCCCGCGACCGGCGCGGAACCGTCAAGGGCGCATAAACATTGATCGGCGAAGCGAATCCTTGACGGTGAGCACCGGTCGCTCACAATCGAGATGCAGGAAAAGCCGCCCTGTGCTGTCTTCAACAAACTGTTACCTATGTCCTCGGATAAAAGTGTTACCTATGTCCCCGGTTTGGATCCTTACCGAGACGCGACCGCAGGGAGCGATCATTCAAGCGGATATTTCAGACTACAATAAATGGCGCGGCGCTCTCGCGCTAAAAGGAAAAAATCATGCTCAGACCCTCGAGACTGACCCTGGCGGTAGCCAGTCTCGCAGCCATATTGATGATGATCAGTGCCGATCGCGCCCCGTCGATTGGGCGTTTTGGGGCGGCGACCCGGGCGGCGCCCATTATTCGACGCTCGCCGACATCAACACCGGAAATGTCGCGCAACTGCGGCAGGCGTGGGTTTGGAAGACCGGCGAGACCGAGCTCAAAGAATACGGCACCCGCCCCGGGATGTTCGAGAACACGCCGGTGGTGATCGACAACGTGATGTACGTGACAACGCCGTATAACAAGGTGGTCGCGCTCGAATCCGGAAACGGGCGCGGTACTGTGGAGCTACGATCCGAAATCCTACGTCGACGGCCAGCCGCCCAACGGAACCGGATACGTGCATCGCGGGATCGCCGATGTGGCGCGATGCGCGCGCAGGCAATCAACCGCGCATTTTCCTGAACACGCGCTACCGCCTGATCTCGCTCGACGCCAAAACCGGCAAGCCCGTGAACACTTTCGGCGATAACGGCGTGGTCGATCTGAGCCAGGGACTGGTCTGGCAGATCAACAAAATGCACTACACCGAAACCTCGCCGCCAGTGGTCTACAAGGACCTGGTGATCGTCGGAAACGGCGTGGGCGACCGGTTGATCGTATAAGAACGATCCGCCGGGCGACGTGCGCGCCTTCGATGCGCGCACCGGCAAGCGCGTCTGGAGCTTCCACACTATTCCGCAAGCGGGCGAATTCGGCAACGATACCTGGGGCAACGATTCCTGGAAATTCACCGGCCACACCAACGTATGGGCGCCGTTCACGCTGGATGAGCGCCGCGGCTTGGTGTATCTCCCGGTGAGCACGCCGAGCAACGATTTCTATGGCGGCAATCGTCCCGGTAACAATCTGTTCGGCGAAACGCTGGTGTGCCTGGACGCCAATACCGGCGCGCGCAAATGGCACTTCCAGATCGTTCATCACGGCCTGTGGGATTACGATCTGGCGTCGCCGCCGGTGCTGGCGACCATCACGGTCGACGGAAAAAAGATCGACGCCGTCGTGCAGCTCACCAAGGAAGGCTTCGCATTCGTGTTCGATCGCGTTACAGGCAAGCCGGTGTGGCCGATCGAGGAGCGCCCGGTGCCCGCGAGCGATGTTCCCGGAGAGCAGCCTCCGCCGACGCAGCCGTTTCCGACCAAGCCTCCCGCATTCAGCCCGCAGGGCGTGACGCTTGACGACGCCTTCGATCTTACGCCGGAGCTGAAGGCCGAAGCGCAGGCCGAAATGAAGAAATACCGGCTGGGACCGCTTGTTCACGCCGCCGTCGTTGCAAGGCACGCTGGGGCGGCCCGGCATCATCGGTGGAGCAAACTGGGGCGGCGGCGCTTTCGATCCGGAAACCGGGATGCTCTACATCAAGACGACGAACTCGCCGGCGCTTTTCCGCGTGAAGCAAACCGACCATTCCGCCGCGAATCCGCGCGCCTCCGAAGTGGATGCGGAGTGGAGCGGCGACCTGGGCGCTCAAGCGACCTTCCACGGACGGCTGCCGCTGACCAAGCCTCCTTACGGTCACGTGACCGCCATCGATCTGAATCACGGAACCATCGCCTGGCAGCAGCCGTTCGGCGATTGGCCGGAGCTGCGCGCGAATCCGGCGTTGAAGGGCGTCGCACTGCCGCCGCAGCTCGGCATCGGCGGCCCGCAAGGCGGAATCGTCACGAAGGGCGGGCTGTTTTTCGTCGGCGGCGAGGATATGTCTCTGCACGCCATCGACAAGACCAATGGAAAAGATCTGTGGCAGGGCCCGCTGGGCGGCGCGGTCGTACGGAGATCCGATGACCTACCGCACTCGTTCGCGGGCATCAGTATGTGGTGATCGCGGTGGGGCAGGGAGCGGCCGCTTCGATGGTCGCGTTTGCGCTAGAGAATTAACTATGGAACGCCGAGGATTTTTCAAAAGAACATTTTCCGGATTGCTTGCGTTTCGCGTTGGGCGAAGGGCGCAATCCGCCCGCCTGGAAGATTTTCAGGAACTGGCGAGCGTCGTGCTGCCGTCATCGCTTGGGCGATCGCGCACCGATAAGATCGCCGACGATTTCGTCCGCTGGCTTCGCGACTACAAGGCCGGCGCGCGAGATCAGCTTCCGGCTACGGATTCCCCGAACACAGGTGATCGGCCCGAATCCTTCGACCCATTACGCCGAGCAGATGAACGCGCTTGATCTCGCAAAACTCGGCCCCGCCGCTAAACGTACTGCCGTCGAAAAGGCGTTGGAAGCGGCCAAAATCGATCGGATTCCTCAGCGCCCCAACGGCAAACACGTCGCCGCCGATCTGCTGGCATATTTCTACGGCTCCGCCGATGGCGAGGATTTTCTCTACGGCGTCGCCATCAAGCGTGACGACTGCCGAGGACTCGCCGACTCCGGCAAGCGGCCGGCGAGGTTGACTTAAATGCCGGTCCACGAAAGCGACATCTGCATCATCGGAGCCGGAATTTCCGCCGCGATGCTGGCGCAGAAATTGTCCGAGCTTCGCCCGGGCGTTTCGATCACCATCGTCGAAGCGGGCCGTTCACTCTTCGATTTCGAGAACCGCTTTCAATATCGCGAGCGGATGATGAAGTACGGCGAGAATCCCTGGCCCGGCGACTTCATTGAAGGGCAGGCCGCCGCCGGAGGCATTTCGAGAACGATGGCCGTCGGCGGACAAGCCTTGCACTGGGGCGGCACCTGCAATCGTTTTTCAGAAGAGGATCTGCGCCTGAAATCGATGTACGGTCTCTACGTCGATTGGCCGCTCGAATGGGCCGAGCTCGAGAAATTCTATTGCGAAGCGGAGCGCCGTCTGGGTGTATCGGGTGAGCCGAGTCCCTTCCCCGGCGACAAGCGCTCCGAGCCGTATCCGATGAAGCCGATTCCGCTCACCTGGAGCCTGGACCGTTTGAGGGAATGGGGCGATAAGAGCGGCATCCCGTTCCAAGCCACTCCGCAGGCCAAGAACACTGTCGCCTACGACGGCCGCGCTGCTTGCATTCGCTGCGGCACCTGCGATATCTGCCCGACGGGCGCGCGCTATTCGCCGGATTTCACGTTCAAGCGGCTGATCGCGGAAAAGAAAATCACGCTGCATGACCAGACACTGATCCGCAAACTGGTGCTCGACGATTCGAAGGCCACAATAGTGGGTGCGCAGGGAGTTCACAGCGAGCGTCCGCATGAAACCGTGGAGTATCGCGCCAAAGTGTTCGTCGTCGCCTCCGGCTACACGTGGAGCTCGCACCTGCTGCTGAATTCAGCGTGTTCGCGATTCCCGACCGGGCTCGCGAACCGCGCCGGGCAGGTGGGAAAGTACATGAACGGCCACGCGTTCATTCAGGCTTTCATCGAATTGGACGACGAGATTTATCCCAACATGAATCCGCAATACGGGCTAATCTCGCGCCAGTATTTTCGCTGTGCTCCGAGTGACCCATACGTCCGCCACGATCTTCGAATCTGGGAAGCGGGTCGCGAAGCTCCACGCCTGAAAGATGCCAACGGGCGCATTCTGCTGGGCGACGAAATCGCCCAGGACTGGCGTGGCGCGAAACAAACGCGGCAGTCGCTCGCGTGCGCGCTTATTACGACGTGCATCCGGCAGAAGATAGCGAGTTGACTCTGGATCCATCCGCGAAAAACAAATGGGGCGATCCGATGCCAAAGATCACCCACCGGCCGCGATGCCGCGTGCCAGGCTCGCTATGTGGCGACCAAGCAACACATCGGGAATATTTTCGAGCGGATGGCCCGCAACGATAACGGCAAAATTCTTCGGACCAACGAAGGCAACTATTGGGATCATCCAGCCGGCGGCTGCCGCATGGGGACCGATCCGGCAACAAGCGTGTGCGACAATTTCGGCCGCACCCACGATCATGAGAATCTGTTCGTAGTAGGCGCGCCCGACGCTGCCGACCGCGGGGTGCACCAACGGGACCTTGACATTCGTCGCGCTAACTTTGCGGTCTGCCGGGGAGATCGCGAAGAACTTCAGTTGACGGTGCTATTTTCCTTTAGCAGCCAAACCTCCGCCAATCGCGACTTCTCGCGCCAGTTCAAATGCTCTTCGCCCGTCGCCTTATCCCACGTAAGCACGATTCGGCCAGCCTTCAAAAACTTCGGATCCACCGGAAATTCCTTGAATTCCCCCATCTTCGATCCGTCGATCGTCGGCATGACGCGCTCCCCGTTGATGCGCAAATTCGACTGGCCCGCTCCCGTCGTTCGCACCACATACTTCCCACTCGGATCCAGCCCGTCGTAAGCCATCTCATGTGGAAACCGTGTGACCTGCCAGGTAATGCGAGCCCGACTCCGCCCCTGATCCCACCACCAGAAAGTGCGGCCTGGAGCGGCTTCCGGCAGCACATCCGGAGCTTTGGAAAAGTCGCCCGGATTATCGTAAAAGCTTCCCGGCCCAGGATGTTCCCACTTGGCGATCGCGACCAGCCGCGCCGTCTTGTCGGCCTCCGTATTCAGCGCCCGAATCTCCTTAAACTGATCCTCCAGCCACCATCGATTATTCAGCGGCGTAGCGATAAAATCGAGCACCGCCCCTCGTTGCGCATCGCTAGCGTAATATTGCTCCACGCTGGACTGCAGCCCGATCGACTTAAATAATTTCGCGCATAAATCAATGATGCGATCCCGCAGTTCCGGCGCGGGCGATAAGTCAACGCCGCGATAAAGCACGGCAGTTGCGTCGACAATCGACCGCTCCGCACCGCGCTTCGGAGCCTCGATAAGAATCGCATTGACCTCGTCTTCCAATTTCGATTCGTAGATCAGCCGGCGACGATCGTAAGCGTCGTAATTCGCGCGCAGCAGGCACATCTGCCATCGCCAGTTGGATTCGAGTTGCGGAGCCGCCTTTTCCATCTGCTGCCACTGCAGCAAAGTGCCCTCCACCGCTCCATTGAAAACCAAAGGCCCACGCCAGTTTCGCTCCAGCGCCAGGATTCCGTCAGCCGCTTTCTCCGCGATCCCAGTGTCGAAATAAACCCGCGCATACTCGATCAGAATGTCGCGAACGTCGCGCGTCGGATCCCATGCCAGGGCGCTCCAGATGGTTTTATTCACGTCATCGTGAGCGCCATCGGAATAGGAAATGAAGCCGTCGGTATAGACAGCGGTGCGATTATGAATCGCCGCGTACTCCGCCGGACGCGGATTGATCGCCTCGCGCCCTAGCGTGCGCGCATACGCCGGATCCCACTCCGGTACCTCGTGTTGCGAAAGTTTATTGTGCGTGATGTCCGGATAATCGCGCACCATATATTGTTTCCCCAAATGCGCGCGAAGTTCGGCCAGAGGCGCACTGGAAGGCCCGCCCACCAGGCCTCCAAACCACTTCGGCGATTCACGCTCGATGTACTGATAAACAAATTCCTGTTGAGGCTTCGAAAACATCTGCATCGACATCCAGATCTTCGCCTTAGGATGCGTCGCGAGCAGCTGCTTCGCCATATCCGCCAGGAACAGCAGCACCAGCTCCGGTGGATTCTTCCCCGGATCCCCGCCAGGGAAAAAGATTCCCGTCAGCTCCGGAGTGTCTTTGAAAAATTCCGTCGAGCGATTGAGCAGATCCGTACGCTTCGTCTGATCGTTGAGATCGAAATCCGCCGGTACCCACACCCAATAATCAAGCCCATACCGATCGCAGATTTCCCCAATCGCCCGATTCATTTCCCGCCGCGAAAATTTCATCACCGGCGTCGGCCGCTCATCCTGAAAAGGAATCCCTTCGATGCTGTTCGCTCCGAAAAACGTCAATTCGCGAATATACTGCTCAAACTGCTTGGGCGACCACGCATCGTAAGAATTCGCCTGCGTGCGATATCCGAGCTGGTGTCCTCGAATCGGATCTTTGGGCGCCGTAGCGATATCGATCGGCGAAGTGATACTGATCTTTCCCTTCGCAAAATCCGCCACACGCAGGAAATTTCCAACCCCGAAAAGAGTCCCCCGAGCATCCGCGCCCATGATCCGCACCGCGACCTGCGCCTTGGATTGATCGACGAAAAGATGGTAGCCTTCGGCCTTCTTGACCGTCGAGTCGCCCGACGTGATCGCGACCACCGTCTTGTCAAGCGGCCACGTCGACGACGTAGCGAGGTGCACTCCCGTGCGCTTCTCGATTTCTTCAACCAGCACGACTGCCGCCGTCATTTCGGCCTTAGGCAACACCCCGGGCCGGACCACTACCACCGCGTCGCGCAAATCGATAACCGCACCGAACGCCGGCGCAAGAACCAACAGAGTAGAAAAGAAAACCTTCATAACTACCAATGAAGCCGCAGAGCAAACTGGATCTGTCGACCCGTAGTCACGACGCTGGTGATCGTCCCCGCGGCGATCGATCCGATGCTCGTGCTCGGATAACCGAAATTCGCCTTATTCAGCACATTGAAAAACTCGCCGCGAAACGTCAGCCCGACCTTTTCCGTCACGCGAAAATCCTTGTGCGCCCCCAGGTCCCACGTCCCCAGACCCGGCGCGATAATAATATTCCGTCCGGCGTTTCCGAAAGTATACAACGCGGGCGCCACGAAACAGCTGGTGTTGAACCACCGTTGCAGTGTGCGCTGCCCACTCGAAAGATTGCCGTCGCAGATGCGGTTAGGATACTGGAACGTCCCGGTATTCGAAGTGGTCGTCGCCATCGATAAACTGCCCGGAGGCCCGTCCTGCGCGGTGATAATGCTGGTCACCGCCCAACCTCCGGCCAACATATCCATAAATCGATTGCCGTTCGACAAATATTTGCGCCCATGCCCCACCGGAACTTCGTACACCTCGCTCAACGTAAACCGCTGCGGAAAATTGAAATCCGCCAGCCCGTATTCCGCGCTCACGTCGCGAGGATTCTGGACGTTGTTACGCGACTCCGCCGATGCCGAGTTCCCCCCTCCGCCCTCGTCCATCGCCTTGCTCCAGGTGTAAGCTGCCAACAGCGAAATTCCGTTCGAGTAGCGCTTCTCAGCCGACAATTGCAGCGAGTTGTATTTTGAAATTCCAATCGGCTCCCACGACGATAGCGACGCATATGCAGGATAAGGTCGCCGGGCCGGAATCGCACCGGGCCCCGGATACGCTGTGTCTTCATCGAGCGCGATGCTCAAATGATTTCCTCGCGTCCCGACATACGATCCTCTGACCACCATCGACGGCGTAATCTGCCGCTCCACCGAAAAGTTCCATTGCTGCATGCTCGCCGTCTGATTCGCTGTCGGAATATAGACCTCGCTCGGCAAGTTGCTCGACGATAGCGTATTCGGAATCCCGTTCGCCAGATTCAAACACGGAGCCGTCGCGCTGCAACTCACGCTGTACTGCTGCGACAGCGGATAGTTGATGAACAACCGAGCCGACCCGCCCGTCCCCTGTTCATTGAAATAATAAAGACCGTATGCCGCGCGCACCACTGTCTTCTCGCCTAACTTATAAGCCAATCCCAAGCGCGGCGCGAAGTTATGCGGCTGCGTTTTCAGAATGCCCGCCGAAATTCCGTTCTGTCCCGCGATATCAACCCCGCCCGTGCTCGGATTGAAATCCGACTGCCGGTTGTAGCGCTCTGTCGGCGAAGTGAACAAGTCATACCGTATGCCCATCGTCACAGTCAGATTCTTAGTAGCGCGCCACTGATCCTCGACGAACGAGCCCACTTCTGTGTAACTCAGGAACGGCACGCCACTGGGAAGCGCGGCTTTAGTTGAGCTCGACGGCAGACCCAGCAGAAAATCCGCGAACGCCCCTCCGGTCCCCGACGAAGCCGCCGGATTATTTGAATAATTACCAGTAAACGCTAGCGTTCCCGACGCTCCGGAGAGTTGGAAAAATCCAAACTCGTTGTGCACGATGCTCACTCCGAACTTCACCGAATGCGAGCCGTGCACCCATGAAACGGTATCGCTAAGCTGGTACGTATTCTGCGGAACAATCTCCGGCACCGAGCTTGAACTGTACCCGGAATAGCCCGAAAGGCTGAAACTCGCAAGCCCCGATGCATCGTAACTGGTGTTCGATCCCTGCAAGCCCAGCAGGTTCGAAGTGTAATTCCCTAAATCGATCGGCGTCACCCGCAGCGCGAACCGCGTGTACCCAATCGCCGCCTGATTCACCAGCGAGGGCGTGAAGGAATGAATCTCCTGCACCGTCGATTGCTGGCTCGGCGCATGATTCAATCGATTCGATCCCGCGAACGAAACCGGATTCAGCACGCCATTCGTCGCCAGCGGCAGAGCCTTGGGATACGTCACGTCGGAGGTGCCGCTGGTGAACCGCACAAACATACTATCTTTGGGCGAGAGCACATGATCCACACGCCCGTCGTACTGATCTTCATGCTGCACAGTGAGCTGATTCAGCCGGTAATTATTCGATTGCCCCGGCAAATTCGGCAGCGGGAAAATCTGCAAAACTTTTAGCGCCAGAGGATCCAGACGATTCGTCGGAATCACATTCCCCGCAAACGGCGTCCGCGAATTGCTGGACGCGGAGTAGCTGTTCGGATCGTAAATCGCATTCGGATACCCGCTGAAATCGCCCGTCCGCAGCGCTGCTGTAGGCTCGCTCAGGATCTGGGTAGCCGACGAATGAATACGCAGCCCCTGGTAATCGGCAAAATAGAAAGTCTTGTTTTTGTGGATCGGACCGCCTACCGCCGCTCCAAATTGATTCTGCTGAAACGGAGGCTTGGCCGCATCGAAAAAATTGCGAGCATCGAAGTCGCTATTCCTCAGGAACTCGAACGCCGATCCGTGAATCTCATTCGACCCCGACCGCGTGATCACGTTCACCACCGCGCCGCCCGTCGCGAACTCCGCGTCCGAATTGCCCACCTGCACTTTAAACTCGCCGATACTTTCGAGATTCGGAAAAACCTTCAGCGTCCCCACCGATTGATCGCGATCGTCCAGCCCATCGATCATGAATAGGTTAAACGTCCCCCGCGCGCCGCTAGTCGTAATCTCGGCACCCGCCCGCCGCGTCTCATTTCCGCCGTTAGTCTGCCGAATCCCACCCACCGGACCCGACGTTGTTCCCGGCACCAGCAATCCGAGCTGTGAAAAATTGCGCCCGTTCAGCGGCAGCTCCTCTGTCGCTTCCTGGGTGATGACGTTCCCCACCTCGGTCGATTCCATGTTGACCAGCGGAGCGCCGCCCTGCACCGTAACTTCGGTCTGCACGCCGCCCACTTGAAGCTTGAAATCCTGCTGCACTACCTGTTGGATTTGCAGCGCCAGATCCTTCCGAATCGCGCTGTTGAATCCCGTCGCCTTCACCTCAATCGAGTAGACGCCGGGCTTCAATAAAGGAACGGTGTAATACCCGTCCTGGCTGGTCGTCCTGGTCTCCGCGACTCCCGTTTCCTGATTCGTGACCTTCACTTCAGCCGACGAAACTCCGGCCCCGGTCTGGTCCGTCACCTGGCCGGAAAACGTCCCCGAGGCATTCACTTGGCTGTGCATGGGTAGAGCCACCGATAAAGCGATGCACAACAGCACAATCGACTTGGATTTCATTTCACCCCCTCTTAAACCTTTCCCGCATGGTACACTGGCTGTCGACAGGCTGTCAACCGCGAAAATGCAGGCGATAAACAACCCCTCCCATGAAGACCGCGCATCCATGCACGATAAGGCCTATCTGCATGTTCTAAATAAGTTGCTGTCCGGCGAACTCCGTGCCGGCACGCCGCTTTCCGAAGCCTCGCTTGCCCGCGAACTCGGCACCAGCCGCACGCCTTTAAGAGAAGCTCTGCGCCGCCTGGTTTCGGAAGGTTTCATCCGTCAGATACCCAATCGCGGAAGCATGGTGGCCGAATTTTCCAAGCGCGATGTAGCCGAGCTCTATGAACTTCGCGAAGCGCTTGAGAGCTTCGCCGTCGGGCAAGCTGCCGAGCACACTTTACGTTCCTCCGATGTGGAGACTCTACAAAAACTCGTCAGCGAAGTCGCCCATTTGCGCGATGAGCTCCTCAATTCCGGAGCCGCGGAACTGAACGCAGCGCAGATGAAGCGCTTCGTGCACATCGACATGAATTTTCACTCGACGCTGGTTCGAGCCGCGGCCAATCGCCGCATCCTGAAAGTTTTCGCCGACACCCGCCTCCTGCTCAATATTTTTGCGATGCGCCGCAAAGGGCACACCGTAGCTCTGCTGGCCGACGTGCATCGTTATCACAGCCAAGTGCTCGATGCCGTGATGAGAAAGGATTCCGAAACTGCCCGCCGTTTGTTGGGCGAACACATCCGCGTAAGCAAGCAAGAGCGCCTGCTCGAATACGACGAGTGGGAGCGCGAAACCGCCATCAACGGAGCTATCCCTTGAAGCCTTTGCCACTATTAAGTATTGAGTGTTACGTAAAGCAGCGGCGGTGGCGGGCACTTATGAGAACGGCGATCTATTGCACCACTTTGATGTCGTTTGGACGGCCTTGGTCCATTTCCCAGAAGAACTTTCCGAAGGGCTTTTCGCGGGGCCAGATTTCATCCAGTGTGTTCGCGTTATAAAGCCTTCCGCCTTTCATGACGTACGTGATATTCGCGCTCTGGTGGATATCGTCGAGCGGATTGCCGTTCAGCACCACCAGATCGGCTAACTTTCCCGCTTCGAGAGAACCGATATCGTGGTCGACACCGATCATCTTTGCGCCATCGAGCGTAGCGACGCGCAAGGCATCGAGAGGCTTCATGGCACTGGCCGCCATCCATACTTCCCAATGATCACCGATGCCGTGCATCTGGCCGTGCGCTCCTATGGCTCCGTAGCCGCCCGCCGCGATGATATCGGCCATTCCCTGCGCGAGCATGGGAAAGGTGTAGTCCGTGGCGGGACGCTCTTCGGTGCGCCGGGCATGGACTTCGAACTTCTGCCACGGCAGGAAATGTTTGAGCTTGGGAGACTGCCATAGCTCGTTGTCTTGCAGGAAATAGCCGTCATTCCAGGGGCCGGGACCGGCAACGACCAGAGTCGCGGAATAGTAGCTGCCGGCGCGGCCAAGGAATTCAGAGGCGTCACGATAGAGGGGCACGTTGGGAATCGGATGCTCCCATCCGGTCTGCCCGTCCATCATCATGGTGAGTATGTAAAAAAGATCGCCACCCTCGGCGGTTACCATTACTCCGCCATCTTCGCGCGCCACTTGAGAGATCCACTGGCGCTGGCGGCGCTCGGGCTGCATATATTGTTTTATCGAAACAGCGCCGTAGGACTTGAGCCGCTTAATCTCCTGACGGGTGCGCTCCAGAGTCTTGAGTTCGTTCTGATGGGAGCCATCGCCGGCGTAGAGAGGATCGCCGGTGGTGTAGACGCGAGGCCCTACGATTTGTCCGGTCTCGACCATCTCGGACTGCGGAAAAATATTTTGCGAAAATGAGCCGGGGTCAAGTGTGGTGGTCACGCCATATGCCAGCACCGCCGCCATCTCATAGTCATGCCGCGGAAGGATTCCGCTCGCGCTGCGGTGGTTGTGCGTGTGGAGATCCACGAGTCCGGGAATAATTGTTTTGCCGGACACATCGACGCGCTTTGCACCTGAGGGAATCGTGAGCGACCCCGAAGGTCCGATGGCGGAGATGCGACCGTCGGTGATGACCATGTCGGCCTTCTCGATTACCTGGTCGCCGGACATGGTAATGACGCGCGCGCCGGTAAGGGCGATGGTACCTGATACGCCGGCCCGCGGCACTTGGAGTTGAATTGAATAAGTGCTGGTATGACGCGTCGAGACGTCGTAGACGAATGATTTATCGGCGCTGCCGAAGGAGAGCGTGGTGGCGTTGAGCCAGCGCGGGAAATCTCCACCCGTTTCCGAGAGTGCGGTGATCGGAAGGGCGGGATTGGTTTCGCGGCGAATTTCAAGCGGCTTATCGCCGGCACCGGAGGGCGGCATCGGCGCGAGATAGACGTTGTCGCCTTCCTCGAACGCGACCCAGCGGCCATCGGGGGAAGGTGCCACTTCGTCGGCAAAAGGAAAGGTGGCGTGCACGCGTTTGTCGCTCGCATCGAGACGAATAGACTTGAGCTCGGTGTGCGATCCTCTGCCCTCCCCGGTGATTTCCGGATAGTACAAACGGCCCTCGGGACCAAACGAGGGGGACACGATGAAGCGGCGGTGGGGGATCCGTCCAGCGGGTGGACTTACCGTAACGATGAGCTTCGGGGCGCCGCCATTCGCCGGCACCAGGCAGAGATCGTACCAGGAATTCTCCACCAGCATTTCGCCGCGAAGAGTGGCGCCTGAGGAACGCACGGCAACAATGCCCTTTCCATCCGGCGTCCAGACAGGATTCTGAAATTCGGCGGCCTGCGTGGTTAGTTGGTGCGGAGCGCCGCCTGAAGCGGGGACCTTATAAAGCTGGCCACGTGTCTCATCGGTCCAACCGGCGAAGGCGATCGCCTGACCGTCGGGCGACCACGCGGGCGCATACTCGTCGGGCTCGAACGAAGCAGGGGTCAGCCGGCGGGGAGAACCGTTCGGCAGATCCATGATATAGATCTTGCCGACTGCTTGAAAGGCCAGGTGCTTCTGATCGGGCGATACGGTTTGCCAGCGCGCGAACTTAACTTTGAGAGGCTCTCGGTCATCGATCCTGGACGACGCGTACACCTGCTCGGAAATCGTTCTCGATATGCTCGCGCGGAAAGGGATGGTCTCGACCTTGCCGGATTCCACTTCTACTTTACGAATTTTGCCGCCCTGCGCGATCACCAAAGAGTGGCCGCCGGGAGCCCAGGAATATCCGGGAAGATAGCCGCCGAAACTGCTCGCGTGTTCGACCAGATCGCGGTCCAGGGGATCCATTACCAGCTTTTCGGAGCCGGTTTCAAGGTCGCGAATCCACAGCGCGGTGCGGGGGCCGAGTTGATGGCCTTTGAAAGAAATCGTGCCTGAAGCGAGGCGGCGAGCGAAGGCGAGATAGCGGCCGTCGGGCGAGATGCGGGGACTGAAACCTCCGCCACTCGAGAGGCGAGCGTCGCCTCCGGGGCCACGCTCCGAGCCTTCGGTGATTTTCAGGATTCCTCCGTCGCGCATATCCAGTCGCCGGAGCTGAACTTTTCCGCGCGCGGGGTCGGTAATGCCGGCGATTTCGACGGAGAAGTATAAATAATGACCATCGGCGCTGACAGAAGGATCGTTTGCGCCCGGAAAGTCGGCGCCTTTGGTGAGCTGGATTCCCTTCCCTCCTCCGCTGTTATACATCCAGATTTCGCGGGCATTCTGCTCGTCGGTTCCACTACGCCGGGCGACGATGAAATTGCTATCGGGGAGCCATGCCGGCGTCGCGTGGCGGACGCGGAGGTTTTGTTCAATGCAGCGCGGATTGGCGCCATCGACGTCCATTACCCACAAGTTGTTCTGGCCGCCGCGATCGGAAATGAATGCAATGTGTTTCCCGTCCGGCGAGACGGCGGGCTGAATATTGAGGGCCACGCCGGTCTTTCCCGTGATCATGCGCGCCGCGCCGCCACCTAATGGGAGCGAATAGATTTCGCCGAGCAGGTCGAAGAAAATAGTCTGGCCGTCGGGAGTGACGCTGACTGTCATCCAGGTGCCCTCATCGGTTTCGAAATTGATGTTGCGGGTCTTGCCGCGAGCCTGGGTCACGTCCCACTCGGGGCGTGGCGGCTGTGATTCAAGACAAGCGGATACTAAAAGAGCAACGATGATGGTCCGCGGCAACATACGGGGTCTCCTTCCTATTTGAGCCGGTCGGCGAACCATTCCATCCAGCGGCGGTCAATGTCGCGGACTCGATAAGGATCCGCTGGAAAATGGCCGGGCACCGGATAGACAAACATCCTGACCTCTTGACCCCGCTCGCGCAGCGCGTGAAAAAGCTTGTAGGACTGAGTTACCGGGACCCGCATGTCTCCAGTGTCGGAAATCATCAGCAGCGGAGTTTTCATCTTGTCGACGGAAGTGATTGGCGATTGCTCTTTCATCAGTTCCAGGTCCTTTGGACTGGTGAGAGTGTCGGAAAAGGCTCGGGTAAAAAGGCGCAGGTCATTCAAGTTGTAATCGTCTTCCAAATCGATCACCGCGGCGCCCGCCATAGCAGCCTTCCAGCCCTGGAAATGACCAATCAGCCAGGTGGTCATATAGCCACCGTAGGACCATCCGGACACTCCGATCCGGCTTTGATCGATGTAAGGCCGTTTCTTCAACTCCGACATGCCGGCCATTACGTCCCTGCCCGGTCCCGCGCCGTGATCGCGATACACGGCCGAGTACAAAGCATTTCCCTCATTGTTACTGCCGCGATAATTGGGTTCAAAGACTATCCATCCATGCCCGGCGAACAGTTGGGAGCGTTCCGAAAAGGTCTCATGAGAGGACCCCCAGGGACCTCCGTGAATGTTCAGCAATAAAGGATACTTCTTAGCGGAGTCGAAGCCGGGAGGAAATGTCAGTACACCCGAGAGTGGAAGACCGTCGTCACTCTTCCAGAAAAGCGATTCCATTTGCCCCAACTTCAGCGCTGCTACCTCCGCGTTCAGATCAGTCACGCGAACAATGGTGTCGTGGGGATTATTCAGCAGATAGAGCTCTGGAGGGCGTTGCGATTCGGTGCCGATCATCACGATGCGGCCATCACGCCCAACGTCGATATCGCCTTGACCGGAAACACAAACCTTGCCCATCTTCCATCGCGCGGCGGGACCGCTTACGGGAATCGTCCACACTCCGCTAAACGTTCCGTCAGGAGCCGTTCCAATAATCGCTTTAGAGTCCGCAGTCCACACGACGCGAGAAAACTCGCGGTCCAGTGGGGCGGAAATACGCGTGAATTCACCACCCGCGGCGGGAAGAATCAGCAATTCGGTTTGATTCTTAACATGTCCATCCACTGGGCAAGACACACCTAGCAATTTTCCATCAGGTGAGAACGACGGCTGGTTGCAACGGCGCCCGACAATGCCAGCAACTGGTATGGGCGAACCACCATCTGCGCCTATTACTTCAACAGAACGCTTATCGGAATCGCGTGTGCCGGAGGAGGGTTGCACTACAAATGCGATTCGGTCGCCGGCCGGCGTCCATGCGAGGCTGTTGCCGGAGACGGACCACTTGCCGGATGTGAGACGCCGCGCTTCGCCGCCCGCCGACGCGATGGTCCACAGATGCACCGGCTGCGTCCCGGCCTGCATCAGGTAGTCGTTCGCCTCTACTTCAAAGGAGTCGTCGAATTTTTCACGCTTTGGTGCTTCGTCACGAGACAGGTAGGCAAACGCGGAGCCATCGGGCTTCCATGAAAAGGCCTGCACGCCGGTGGGCGCGTGGGTAATCTGATTTGCTTCGCCACCGTCGTTTTCGAGAACGAAGATCTGAGACTGCCCGGCGGAGTCCGCAAGAAACGCTAGCTTGTCTCCGCTGGGGGACCATCGTGGATAGCGTGCGCTCTTACGTTGGTGAGTCAGTTCCCTGGCGCGATGCGTCGAGAGATCTACCCGCACCAACTCCGAATTCCATTTGTCATCCTGGTAATCGGGATGCGCCACTACGAGGACAACGCTACGCCCATCTGGCGCGATGTGTGGATCGGTCACGCGCGCGACCTTGGCGTAATGCTCAATCCCAAAAGTTTGCGCGCCGGCAATCCCAACGGCGATCAACAGGAGACTTATCTGCGGAGCCACGTCTCTGGTCAGCATCTGACTTAGAACTTCAGCTTCAGCGCCAGCTGAATCTGGCGCGATACTCCGAAACCCAAGGTGCTTCCGAAGGTACTCAGGATCTGCCCGAAGCTCGATGTGCCCACAACGTTATAAGGCAGAGCAAAGGTCGGATGGTTGAACAAGTTGAAGATCTCCGCACGGAACTCCAGCCGCATTCGCTCCTTGATCGCAGTATCCTTTATCAAAGAGACGTCAGCGTCCCACGCAGCCGGTCCATAGAGAATGCCGCGGCCAGCGTTCCCGTACGTTCCCGCCGCTGGAATCGCGAAGGCCGCGGGATTCCAGAACTGATTGATGGTCTGGTGGGCGGGTATGATGCTGACACCCGGGACCAGATTGGGACGCTGATTAGTCGTATCGGCGTTTCCGCTGGTGTTGACTCCGATGAGCGGCAGGTCTGCAATGCCGCTGCGGATCAGCCCCAGCGAGTTGATCTGCCATCCGCTCGCCATCGTGCTTGCGAAGCCGGAAGTATTTCCCAGAAAGGTGTGACCTTTGCCCATGGGAAGGTTATAGAGGAAGTTAAAAGTCGCGTTGTGACGGATGTCGTTGGTACCCGGCCCGCGGTCGCAGGAAATACAGTTCATGTTCTGCGGCAACGTGGAGTATAAGCCGTAGTCCTGGACGTCATCGATTTCTTTACTATAGGTGTAGTTGAAACTCAGGACAATCCCGCTTGAGAAGCGGCGGTTCATGCTGACTTGCAAGCCATCGTAAATGCTCTGCGCCTCGTCGTTTTCAACCGAGATATTTCCATACTGCGGATAGGGACGGGCGTTCAATGCCGGGCTGAACAGGTTCTGTTGTGTCTGAATGCGCAAATTGACCGCATGATTGCCGATGTAGGCAACCGTAAGCTCCAGGTGCTTCGGCAATGCCTGCTTGATGGTAAAGCTCCATTGCTCCGAGTACCAGTCCGGATGATGTTGATTGAACGCCGAGTAAGCGGGCACCGGAGCGGTACCCTGAGAAACAAACGGGGTCACAGGATAGGTCAGCGACGGGATATTTTGTTGCAACAGAGAAAAGTTTCCCGGAACAGTGTTGGTGAGGATGCCGCTACCGAGACCCGGAGGATACTGCTGATAGAAGATTCCATAGCCGGTGCGGATCACCGTAGTGGGAGTCACCTGCCAGGCAATCCCAAAGCGCGGGGAGAAGTTCGCCTTGTTCATCGGGAAAAACTGCTGTCCCGGAGGGCCAAGGCTAAACGTAGACAAGTCGAACGGCTGCGCCTTATTGTGTACATCGTAGTTCGGCACGCCGATGTCATGGCGCAGGCCGATGTCGACCGTCAGGCCGGGCCGGACCTGCCAGGTGTCCTGAATGAAGGAGCCAACCCACAGCTCGCCGCAGCCCGCTACCCGGGTTGCCGCCGCTAAAGGTCGCCTGATAGAGACTATCGTTGACAAAGTTTTGAAGTGACGTGTAGGTCAGCGAATAGGATGGCTGGCTGAAAGAATTTACTTCGCTCTTCCAGGCGGTCGATCCGAACTTGACCGTATGGGCGCCGTGAACCCAGCTCATGGTATCGCCGTACTGATAACTGGTGCTGTTGGTGCGCGAATAACCGCCGTTGCCGGGATCGACGGTCAAGCCGGTGATATTCGCAGTTGGCAGGGGCTCGACGGAGTCAATCACGCTCGCCCAGCGCTGCACGCCCGCCAGAAACTCATTGACCAGGTGGGAGCTGAAAATCTTGTCGTAGTGAAATGCGGCGTTGGTGGTTACGATCGGGCACTTCCTGGTAATCGCCCAAGCCGAGTTTGTTCGTCGACACTCCGAACAGCGGTCCGTGCACGTAGGAGTTATTTTCGTTGAAGCGCAGAAACACATGATCGTTGGGGGTGAAGTTATGGTCGACTTTAATGCTCCCCGTGTCCTCGCGAACGTTGGAAACGCCAGTCGTCAGATAGTTGGAAACCAGCGGATTGGACGAAGCTGTCTGCCCGAGGGGAAACACGTTCAGCAGCGGCGCGAGTTGCGGAGAAGTACTCAACACCTCGATGCGCATCAACGCGCTGGGAACCGTTCCCGAGCCCGTGATTCCGATCAGCTGGCGCGAGCCTTCGTAATTGGCGAAGTAAAACGTCTTGTCCTTGATGATGGGACCGCTCAAGTTGCCGCCGAAATTGTTGTAGCGGAATTCGGGCATATGGTTCGGAATGGTGTTGAAGAAATTGCGCGCATCGAAAAAGTCGTTGCGCAGAAAATCGAAAAGCGGTGCCGTGCAGCTGATTCCCGCCGCTCTTGGTGACGACGCGAATGTCTGTGCCCAGCGGCGCGGCCGTACTCAGCGTTGAAGTTACTGGTCTGGACCCGGAACTCTTCCACCGTGTCGAGACTTCCGGTGAGCAGCCTCGCCCCGCGCTCGAAGCCGTTGGCCATGTACGGCTCATCGACGCGCGACGCATCGATTCCATCAATCGAAAACTGATTGGATACCGATGACATGCCATTGAAAGTCGTGTCGGCGATGTAGTTGTAAACCGCTACGGCGCCCGGCGTGAGCAGCGTGAACCGCGCATAATCGCGCCCGTTGATCGGCAGGTCCACCACGCTCTTGTTGCCCATCAATTGGCCGTTGGCGGCGTTGGGATCGATCACCTCGGCCTTCGCCTTGACCTCCACCGCTTCGCTCACCTGGCCGGTCGGCAGCGTGAAGTCAACAACGAAGGTGCTCGCGACGTTCAACTCCAGTTCGGAACGCATCTGCGATTGAAAGCCCTTGGCCGATACAGTGACTTTGTACATTCCAATAGGCAGGTCGTCGAACACGTAGCGGCCTTGCCGGTCGCTTGCAATTTCGCGCCTTGCACCAGTCGCCGTGTTCTCAGCGGTTACAGTCGCCCCTGGAATCGAGGCTTGCGACTGATCCAAAATCTGTCCCGTAATCCGCCCCGCGGTTTGGGCGAAAACCGATTCCCCAAAGTACGCGAGCAAAACCGCTATGAAAATCTGTCGAGCCGCGGCTCGGCCGGGAACCAAGCCGTGGACAATCGCGGTCAGATGCAGTTCGAATCTTTTTGTGAAGGCGGCCATTCAAAAGCTCCTGGCAGTAATATTAGATCTCGACGACTACTTGGCTGGATCGGCGAAAGCTCGGCACAGAGAGCTATTTAAGCTGAAGTCGTCAACGCGGAGAGACTTGATGAATTTCATAATTGTAAAATTCCCGCAACAGATTTGTCAAGCCGATTCAACAAACTCGAAACGTAATCCGCGCTTTGCATTGAATTTTCGCGCATACTCCTGTAGAATTCGCGAATGGTTCGTCGAATTCTATTTTGCTTGTTCGCTCTCCCGATTCTGGCGCAGGATCAGAAGGCTCCTTCCAAAAAACCCGGCCTTCCGCTGAAAGCGGAACGGAAAATCGAGTTCACGACGGATGAGGGGACCTGGCTTTCGCTGACCCTCACTCCCGACGGCAAGACGATTATCTTCGAATTGCTGGGCGATCTTTATTCGCTGCCGGTCACGGGCGGCGAGGCGAAGGCGATTACTACCGGGATGGCGTTCGACTCGCAGCCATCGGTTTCGCCCGACGGCAAGCGGCATCGCGTTCATCAGCGACCGCGATGGCTCGGAAAATCTTGTGGATCTGCAATCTCGACGGCAGCGGAGCCGAAGCAGTTGAGCAAGGATCCGCAGGGCGATTTCGAGTCGCCCTCGTGGACGCCCGACGGCGATTATGTGCTGGTGTCGCGCAAGCCGGACAACGCTCTGCATGAGATCTGGATGTATCACATCCAGGGCGGCTCCGGGGTGCAGGTAACCAAATCGTCGCCGACCGCGACGACTCCGCCGCAGCAGAGATTGCGCGCGGTCGGCGTGGTCGCGTCTCCGGACGGGAAATATTTTTATTACGCCCGCCGCACCGGGAATTTCACTTACAACACGACGTTTCCGATCTGGCAGGTGGTGCGGCGCGACCGCATCACGGGCGACGAGGACGTGATCACCAGCGCGCCCGGGTCGGCGTTCCGGCCGGTGATTTCGCCCGATGGGTCGAAGCTGGTGTTCGGGACTCGTCAGGATACGGAGACCGGTCTGCGCGTGCGCGATCTGGCGACGGGCGAGGAAAAATGGCTGAAGTACGGAGTGCAGCGCGACGATCAGGAATCCGCGGCGACGCGCGACGTGCTTCCCGGCTTCGCGTTTACGCCGGATTCGCGCGACGTCATCGTTTCCTACGGCGGGAAGATTCATCGCGTGCAAGTCTCAACCGGCGAGGCGTCCGACATTCCCTTCACGGCGAAAGTATCGCAAGACCTGGGACCGGAGTTGAAATTCGCATCTCGCGTGGAAGAGGGTCCGGTGAAGGCGCGGCTGATCCAGACGCCGAGCGAATCGCCTGATGGCAAGCAACTGGTTTTCTCATCGCTGACTCACCTGTATAAGGTGGAGACGCCCGGCGGGAAAGCGACGCGGCTCACGTCTACGAACGCCAGGGAGTTTCAGCCGGCCTGGTCGCCCGACGGGCAATGGATCGCCTATGTGACCTGGTCCGATGACGGCGGCGATATCTGGAAACTGCGCGCGGACGGTTCCGGTTCGCCGGTGAAATTGACGCGCGTCCCGGCGTTTTATCGCGATCCGGTGTGGTCGCCGGACTCGAAGCGGATCGTCGCGCTGCGGCAGGCCCGGCAGGCGCGGCTGAACGGGATCATGCGCGTTTGCGCAATCCGGGGTCGGCGATGGACGTGGTATGGGTCCCCGCGGAAGGTGGCGATGCGACGCTGATCGTTCCGGCGCGCGGCACGGGCCGCCCGCATTTCACGCACGATGCGGAGCGAATTTATGTGTATTCGAATCAAGGGCTGCAATCGTTCCGCTGGGACGGCACGGATCGGCGAACGATCATCAAGGTGGAAGGACGGAGCCGCGGCCCGCAGCCGACGCCCGGCATCGGAAGTTCGCATTTCGCCGGACGGCAAGCATGCGCTGGCCAAGCTCAACGAACAATTGTTCCTGATCGCGATGCCGGCGGCGGGAGGCGAAACTCCCACCATCAACGTGAATTCGCCTTCGGTGCCGGTGAAGAAGCTCACCGACATCGGCGCGGACGATTTTCAGTGGGCCGACGATGGCAAGACCATGACCTGGGCGCTGGGATCGAGCTTCTTCCGCCAGGCGTTGGCGACCGTCACCTACGATCCGCCGAAGAGCGGAGAGCGCGGACGGCGAAAGCCGGACGCAAAAAAGACGAGGAAGCCAAGCCGGAAAAGAAATCGCTGGCGGAGGAAATCGAGATCGGGATCGAGCAGCCTCGCCGGAAGGCGACCGGAACGATCGTTCTGCGCGGCGCGAAAATCATCACCATGAAGGGGAGGAAGTGATCCCGGACGGCGATCTGGTGGTCACCGACAATCGGATCGTCGCGGTCGGAAAGCGCGGGAGCGTGCACGGTGCCGGCCGGCGCGCGGGTCATGGATGTGAAGGGCGCGACGATCATGCCCGGCATCATCGATGTGCACGCGCACTGGATCGAAGTCGCGCGCGGCGAGCTCGATCCGCAGAGCTGGGTGTTCATGGCGAATCTCGCCTACGGCGTCACCAGCGGGCGCGATCCGCAGACGTCGACCAACGACGTTTTCGCGTATCAGGATCTGATCGATATGGGCGAAATGCTGGGCCCCCGAGCCTTCAACACCGGCCCGGGAATTTTCTCGTCAACGAATTTTCAGAGCCTGGACGAGGCGCGCAACGTGGTCGCGCGGTACAAGAAATATTACCGGACCAATACCGTGAAGTCGTACATGGTGGGCAATCGCAAGCAGCGCGAATGGATGGTGATGGCGTGCAAGGAAAACGGCATCATGCCGACTACCGAAGGCGGGCTCGATCTGAAGCTCGACCTGACCCACGCGCTCGATGGGTTTTCGGGGAACGAGCACGCGCTGCCGATCGTGCCGCTATATAAGGATGTGGTGGAGATTTTCGCGCGCTCGGGAATTTCGTACACGCCGACGCTGCTGGTCGCATACGGCGGTCCCTGGGCCGAGAATTATTTTTACGAAACGACGACGGTTCACGACGATCCCAAGCTTCGCCGCTTTATCCCGCACGATATTCTGGACGAACGCGCGAAGCGGCGTCCGTGGTTTTCAGAAGAGGAGCAGGTGTTCCCGAAGCTCGCCGCGCAGGCCGCGAAAATCGTTCAAGCCGGTGGGCGCGTGTGCATCGGAGGTCACGGGCAGCTGCAAGGAATCCAGTGCCATTGGGAAATGTGGGCGCTCAAGTCCGGCGGTTTAACGAATCATGAGGTGCTGCGTTCGGCGACCATTTACGGAGCGCAGGCGATCGGGTACGATCAGGATCTCGGCTCCATCGAGCCCGGCAAACTCGCGGATGTGCTGGTGTTGAATAAGGATCCGCTCGAAAATATTCGCAACACCAACACTATCCGGCTGGTGATGAAGGGCGGCGATATGTGGGAGGCGGACACGCTGAATCAGGTCTGGCCGGTCGAGAAGAAGCTGGCGGAGCCGTGGTGGTGGAAGGATCAGCCGGTAAAATAACCGGAATCGCGTTAGTCGTTATGCCACATTGACGAGACGCTTAAACGGGAGCATACTTTGTGCAAAGGGCATTTTATGAGTCACCTGCGTCTTCCGATATTTGCCACGCTCCTGGCAGTGTGGTCTACTGCTTCGGGTCAATCGGTCAGATCCACGCGCTCCGGTCTCCTTTATTTCTTCGATGGCTATGTCTTCATCGGAGATGAGCAGGTTCAGCAGCGATTCGGCCGATTTCCGGAGATCGGCGAAGGGAAGCGTACTGCGAACTGAACTCGGCCGCGCGGAGGTACTGCTCACCCCCGGCGTCTTGCTCCGTGTTGACCAGAACAGCGCCGTCCGGATGCTGTCGGATAGCCTTTCCGATACTCGAATCGAGTTGCTGCGCGGCTCCGCCATTCTCGAAGTGAGTCATGAGGCGGCGAATCCGCCGGACACTCTGATCTACAAGAACTGGCAGGTGCGCGCTCCCGCAGGACAGCATCGCCCGCATGGACTCCGAGCCTGCGCAACTCAGGGTTTTGAGCGGCACCGCCGAGGTTTCGACCGAAGGCGACTCCGGGATCGTGACCGTTCAACGCGGCGAGGTGCTTCCGTTCGCCTCCGTGCTGGTTCCCGAGCCAGGCGACGACTCCCGCGGCGGATGCTTTCAACATCTGGGCCATGAACCGCAGCTCGGTAGTCTCCGAAGACAACACCATCGGCGCTGGAATCACCGACGATCCCGATCAGATCGATACCTCCGGCGTGGCGCTCCGGAAACTTCAGCTATTTCCCGCAGACCGGCATTCCGTCCCTGGGTATTAGCTACCCCTATGGCCTCAGTTTCTGGAGCCCTTATCAGACTGGTTTAACTCCGCCTGGGTCAATCCCTATCTTTCCGTCTACCCGTACGGGCTCTTCTCTATTCCCGCTACACGCGGCCGGCAGCGTTCCGCTATCCGCGCCTGCCTTTATCCGCGACCGATCGGGACTCCACAGTGGATTGGTTCGGCTGGTGGGCCGACCATCTGCGTCGGAACATCATCGCTCCCGAGACCCGCTCACCCCCGCCATTACCGCGTCCGCCGTCGCCGCTCCTCACCTGGCCGCGCCGCACGTCATTCACCGTTGACGTCCGCTATTGTCGAAGGAGCGTAGTAGCCGAGCCTCCAGTGCGCTTTGAGGTTGGCGATCCCGCGGGCGGCGTGATTTTCACTTCTACTTTGCGATATTTGCCGTCGTTATTTCGATTCTTGGAGTGATAGGCCAGAACATATTGGTTCCGCAACTCGATGGCGATCCGCGCGGCGACGCTCGGCAGATCGTTGGCATCCGATGCGGTGAATGCGCGGCCTCCCGTTTGTTCGGCAAGTTGGGACAGCAGGCGCGGCCCGTTGACTTCCTCCTTGTCTTAAGCCGCAAAAATGGAGGGCTGAAACACACCCATGGCGTAGATTTGCACATCGGCTTCGCGCACCAGGGATTCGATTTCGCGCGCGGAATAGCGGCTGTTGTTGTCGCCGCCATCTGAAATAATCAGGATCGCTTTCCGAGGATTTTTCGCCTTCTGCATCTCGTGCAGCGCCAACTGCGCGCCATCGAACATGGCCGTGAGCCCGCCCGGCGTAGACCGATCTCCAGCTTGGTCTGAATTTCGTCGAATTGACTCGTGAACCCGACAGTCAACGACGCGTGATCGCCGAACTCGATGAGAAACGCCTCATCCTGAGCATTCATCGTTCGGAGGAACTGAATCGCGGCCCGGCGCGAGGTCCGCAGCTTGTCGAGCATGCTGCCGCTGGTGTCAAAAGCCACGCCCAACCGATAACGGAGCGTCCTCGCCCGAGAAATTCGCGATGGTCTGCTCGGCCCCATCTTCATAGAGTCGAAAGTCCTCTTTATGAAGACCGAGCACGAAGCGGTTCATTGTGTCCGTGACGGTCACTGGAATCAGAACCAGCGTGGTATCGAGAGTGAACCGCGCATTGGGTTGGTTGGGCTGGGTCTGTTCCGCAGCCGAGGTAGCCAAGGCAAAAATCACCGCGTAAACGAAGACCAATCGAAGCCCCACGATTCTAACTCCTGCTCCGCTGAAAGTTTATCAAGTTCCGCGAGTGCCGGTACTCGCGGAACAAGTTGTATGATGGCGTTCAGGGAGCCTCAATGCGTCTCGAACCCGTCATCTCTGGGGTCTTGTTCGCTTCCGCCCTGATGGCCGCGACCAGCGAGCCGGTGACCTTTTCCCGGGATGTTCTGCCCGTATTGCAGAAGAGCTGTCAGGGATGCCATCGTCCTGGGGAGGCTGCTCCGTTTTCCCTGCTCACGTACGATGAGGCCAAGCCGTGGGCCAAAGCGATGAAGGAAGCCGTGTTGCTGCGCAAAATGCCGCCCTGGTTCGCCGATCCGCACGTCGGGAAATTCGCTAACGACCGGTCCCTCTCGCAAAAGGAAATCTCGCACGCTGGTAGCTTGGTCCGACCAGGGCGCGCCTCAGGGTGATGCCAAGGATGCTCCCGCGCCGCTACAATTCGTCGAAGGCTGGCGGATTCCGAAGCCTGATGTCGTGATCGAGATGCCTAACGCTTTTCATGTTCCGGCCTCTGGCATTCTCGAACTTCAACATATCGTGGTGCCCTCCGGGTTCACCGAAGATCGATGGGTGCAGTTTGCGCGAGGTACGGCCTGGCAATCCGGCGCTGGTGCATCATATTGTCGTGTTTACGCGGGAGCCGGGTTCGAAATGGCTGAAGGGCTGCTAAGCCCGGCGTGCCTTTCGATCCGGATCCGAAAAAGCACAGGGGGAAAAAGGAAGACGACGGGGTACCGGGCGAAGTCGGTCGGCAGGATACGCGCCTGGCGCGCTCCCCATGCAGCTCCCGCCTGGTCAAGCGCAGTCTTGATTAAAGCGGGCTCCGACATCGTCTTCCAGATGCACTACACCCCAACGGCAAACCCGGAACGGACCGCAGCAGGTTGGGTCTGGTGTTCGCTCCTGGACCTCCCAAACAACGCGTATGCACGCTCGCCGCCTACAACGATGAGCTCAAGATTCCCGCCGGCGATCCCAACTACCGGGTAGATTCGGTATTCGATTTGGGGGCCGAAGTGCAATTGACCGGCATGCAGCCCCACATGCATTATCCGCGGCAAGGATTTCGAATTCCGCGCGATATACCCCACGGCCGAAAAAGAAACCTTACTCAAAGTGCACGACTATAGCTTCAACTGGCAGCTTTCCTACGATCTCGCAAAACCAATTGTTCTTCCGAAAGGAACCCGGATTCAGTGCACCGCCCACTTCGACAATTCGGCGAACAATCCTAACAATCCGGACCCGGGCAAGGAGGTGAGCTGGGGCGATCAGAGCCGTGATGAAATGATGATCGGCTTCTTCTCGGTGGCCTTCGACGCCAATTTGCCATTGAAGACCCTGACCGCGGAGCCAACCAAGGAAGTCAAGCCTCGCGCCAAATCGGCAAAGGAATTAGGTGCCCTGCGCGCCGTGCAGGACGCCCAGACGCCCGACCAGCAACTCCAGCGCCATCGAGAACGTTCTTACCAACTTCGCCGATACCGAATTCAAGGTCATGCTGCTGCAGACAGCGATACAGATTGAGCAGCGCAAGGACGACTTCGCACAGAGTATTGTTCTACGGCGAGATGCTGCTTCATGCCGATCCCAGCGGGCGCATTCGCTCCGGTCACTTTGGCCTCGGAAACGGCCCGTCATACTCGTCAGTCCGATGTGGACAAGGAGGATAAACTCGCCCAGGTAGATCAGTACGCGAAAGCCGGCCTGGAGGCCGCGAAAACGATGCCCAGGCCCAGCGGTGTCGCAGATGACCAGTGGTACGCTCGAAAAAAGATTTTCAGGCTCAGGCGTACGAAGCGATGGGGCAGGCCGCGGGGTTGCGGAAGAAATATGACGAAGCAATCGCGGACTACAGGCAGGCGATCTCGATAGCCGCCACGCCGGACGCGATTACCTGGACGCGATTGGGCCAGGCTTACGAGGATTCGGGCAAGCTTGACGACGCCGCGGATGCGTTCGACAAGGCTCTTGCTGTGCCCAATATCAGCCCTGAGGTCAAATCGGTGGCGCAAGCTAAGAAAGACGAAGTCGCCAAGCGAAAAGCCACGGGATCGAAGCCGCCCGGAGCGCAGTAACGTGTTGCCCAGCAAGGCCTGATGAAACTCCAGGTATAATCCTTTCGTGAGCGAACAACCGGAACAACACATGCAACTGCAGGCAGGGGTGCTGGAATTGACATCGTTAAATAGAAGAAGGAGTTTCCAGTGTTTCGTTTTCCTGGCATTGTGTTCCTGACCAGCCTGATTACCGGCTTAGATCCCGCGATGGCCCAAGCTCCGACCGCTCCGACCGCGGCCCCACGCCCGGCGCGCCCGACGCCGCCCACCCGCGATCCCAACACGCCCGGTTATGTCACGGCGAAAGACTTACCCGACGGCGCCAACGCTCCGGCAAACGCCGACGGAAACTTCATCCTCGGCCCCACCCACAACCCCGCGCCGGAGATGACTGTGCAGGAAGGCGTGCCGCAGGGAACGGTCTTCAACTTCACCATGGAATCGACCGACAGCAAGATCTATCCCGGCATCGCGCGGGAGCCCAACACCTTTGGCACGGCAGACCCGACCGACCCCGCCAAGTTGATCGTCACCACCAGCCACCCCGCTCCCTACACTCGCCAAGTGGCTGTGTATGTCCCCAAACAATACGTCCCCGGCACGGCCGCGCCGTTCATCGTCGGAGCGGACGGACCTGACCAAGCGTTGTTCACGGCCCTGGACAATCTGATCGCCCAGCACCGCGTGCCGGTGATGATTGCCATCTCCATCGGCAACGGCAGCGGCGACGCCCAGGGAAGCGAACGCGGCCTGGAATACGACACGATGTCGGGCCTGTACGCGGAGTTCGTCGAGAAAGAAGTGCTGCCTCTGGTGGAGAAGCAATACAACGTGAAACTGACCAAAGATCCCGAGGGCCGGGCGACCATGGGCGGCAGTTCCGGCGGCTCCTGCGCCTTGATCATGGCGTGGTATCACCCGGAGCTATACCACCGCGTTCTCACTTACTCAGGCACTTACGTGAACCAGCAGTGGCCGTCGAACCCGGAGACTCCTCACGGCGCATGGGAGTTCCACGAACACCTCATCCCCAACAGCCCGGCCAAGCCGCTGCGCATCTGGATGGAAGTCGGCGACCGGGACCTTTTCAATCCCAATGTCATGCGCGACAACATGCACGACTGGGTGGTCGCCAATGAGAACATGGCCAAAGTGCTGGCCGCCAAGGGCTATCATTATCAGTTTGTATTTGCGCGCAACGCCGGGCACACCGACCGCGCCGTGAAACAACAGACCCTGCCCGAGGCTCTGGAATATGTATGGCAGGGGTATCCTCTGGCAGGTCGGGGGAAATGACTTACCACGATTTAATGAATTAGTATCATAATTAAGAAGATTGTAATGTACATGCGAGCCCTTCCCCTCCTGCTCGTCGTTGGCGCGCTCCCCGCGTTAGCGGCGACCCCCGCGCTTGACCACGAGTTCGAACAAACCGTCCGGCCTTTTGTCACGAAATATTGCATCGGATGCCATAGCGGCCAGACGCCTGCCGCGCAGTTCGATCTCAAGGCGTACAGCACCATGGAGATGGTGACCCGGGATTATCCTCGCTGGGCGCAGGTTCTCGAGAGACTCAACGCGAAAGAGATGCCTCCTAAGCCGATGCCGGCTCCGCCCGCGGACGCCACGCCAGCATGTGATCGACTGGATTCGGGCGGTACGCGCCGAAGAGATTCGGAAGAATGCGGGCGATCCAGGGTTGGTGCTGGCGCGCCGCCTGAGCAACGCCGAGTACAACTACACCGTCCGCGACCTTACGGGCCAGGACATGCAGCCCACGCGCGAGTTTCCCGTCGATCCGGCGAATCCCGCGGGCTTCGACAACTCCGGCGAATCGTTGACCATGTCGTCCGCGCTGCTGAACAAGTATTTGCAGGCCGCGCGCGGCGTGGCCGATCACATGTTCCTGACGCCCGATGGAATCGAGTTCGCGCCCAATCCGATGCTGGCCGAGACGGATCGCGACAAGTATCCGATCCAGCGCATCGTGAACTTTTACGCCCGCCAGCCTACCGATTATGCGGATTACTTTCAGGCCGCATGGCGCTTCAAGTATCGCGCCGCTCTCGGCAAGCCCGGTGCGACTTTGGCTTCCATCGCGGCGGATTCGAAAGTGAGCGCGAAGTATCTGCCCATGGTCTGGCAGATCTTGGAAGACAGGGAGCGGTGGGCGCGGATGTCGGTCCGGTTGCCAAGCTGCAGGCGATGTGGCGCGGCATTGCCGGCGCCGATCGGCAATCCGCTGGGAACCAATCAAATGGCCGTGGTGCGCGGAAGATGCATCGAGATGCGCGATTTCGTGGTCAGGATCCGGAGCCACACGGCGATGCAGTTCGCCGCTCCGATGGTGAAAGGATTGCCCGCCGGATCGCAGCCTCTGCTGAACTGGAAGCTGCGCGAATTCGCTTCGCACCGCCGCGATAGCGATCCCAAGGATCTGGTCAACGATATCGACCCGCCGCCGCCCGTGCCCGAAATTCCGACCTTATCCCGGTCTTCACGAGGAAGGGGCTCCGCGCTGGGCTGCTCTTTCGGCAAGAGCTCGCGCCGGCGATCCCGATCTGGTGGTTCCGACGGCCGAACGCAGCCGCTATGAAGCTTCTTTCGCGCGCTTCGCGTCCGTTTTCCCGGATAATTTTTATGTCGCGGAGCGCGGCCGCTACTTCCCGGACGATTCGGAGGACAAAGGACGCCTGCTCAGCGCGAGCTATCACAACACCATGGGCTACTTTCGCGACGATACTCCGCTGATGGAGTTGATCCTCGACGAAAAAGGCCAGAAGGAGCTCAACCGGCTGTGGGACGAATTCGACTTCATCGCCAATTACACGGCCCGCACCTGGGTTCAGTATTTCGTCAATCAGAGCGGAGAAGTGCAAGGCAAGGGCGCGGAGTCCGGCACGGAGCGGCCGCTCGATCACGAGATCACCGACGCCGCAGTCATCATGAAAATGCAGGATGCCTATCTTGCCAAGGCTGCTGGCGGATCCGAAGAACGATCCCGTCGCTCCCCAGGCGATCCGCGAGCATTTCGATGGCGTCAACACCACCCTCCGGACTTTGGAAAAGGAGCATGTGGATGCCGAGCCGAAGCAGCTCGAGGCTCTTCTCCACTTCGCCGCGCGTGCCTACCGCCGGCCGCTCACCAAAGCGGAGCGCGACGATTTGCTGGCGTATTACCACACGCTGCGGAACAAGAATGGACTCTCGCATGAAGGCGCCGTCCGCGATTCCATTGTCAGCCTGCTGATGTCGCCCGATTTTCTCTATCGCATCGATCTTCTCGACACCGGCACAGCCATCCGCACCACGGCGTTGAAAACCGCCGCAGTAGTCCCAGCCAGCCGTTATCCGCCTATGCTCTGGCCAGCAGGTTGAGTTATTTTCTGTGGGCCAGCATGCCCGACGATGAACTGTTGCGGCACGCGGCCTCGGGCGATTTGCTGAAGCCGGACGTCCTGTTGGCCGAGACCCGCCGCATGCTGAAGGATGAACGAGTGCGCGGACTGGCTACCGAATTTGCAGGCAACTGGCTCCAGTTCCGTCATTTCGAAACCATCAATACAGTGGATCGCGAGCGCTTTCCCAGGTTCAACAACGAGCTGCGGGAGGCGATGTTCCAGGAACCGATCCGGTTCATTGAAGACGCGATCCAGCAACAATCGGTCCGTGCTCGACATGCTCTACGGCCGCTACACATTTGTGAATCCCGCCCTGGCGCAGACACTATCGCATGCCGAAAATGAGCGGGGACCAAAACACCTGGGTTCGCGTGGACGATGCCGACAAGTATCAGCGCGGCGGTCTGCTACCCATGGCGGTGTTCCTTACTTTGAACTCGCCAGGGCTCAGAACCAGTCCGGTGAAGCGCGGAAATTGGACCGTGCAACGAGTACTGGGCGAGATCATCCCTCCTCCTCCGCCCGTGGTCCCGGAATTGCCGAGCGATGAGGCGAAATCGGATTTGCCGATACGTGACATGCTGGCCAAGCATCGCGAAAACCCGGCATGCGCAGCCTGCCACGCGAAGTTCGATTCGTTCGGTCTCGCCTTCGAGGGATATGGACCCGTAGGGAACGCCCGCACGAAAGACCTTGCGGGGCGACCGGTCGATACTGCCGTCACCTATCCCGGCGGTTCCAAGGGCACGGGACTGGAGGGACTCCTCAACTATATCCGCGAGAACCGCCAACAGGAGTTCGTGAACAATTTCACGCGCAAATTGCTCGCCTATGCCCTGAACCGGTCGCTCCAGCTTTCTGATGAATCCGTCATCGAACCCATGGAGACGGGGATCGCGGCGAAAGAGTATCGTATTGATTGGCTGATAGAGACCATCGTCACCAGCCCGCAGTTTTTGAACAAACGCAGTCCGGATTCGCCCGAAACGCGCGTCGCATCGAGGAGATAATTCGAATGCCCCAATCCACCAAGAACCCCGCTAGTCGAATTTCCCGCCGCGCCGTACTACGCGGAGCGGGCTGCACCATGGCCCTGCCGTGGCTCGGCGTCGCTGGACGCTTTCGCCGATACGCCGCCGGCGTCCGCTTTCCCGAAACGTTTCGGCGTTGTTTTCCTGGGGTGCGGCATTAACGAGGATCATTGGAGCGCCACCGGCACAGGCGCCGCCATGAAGCTCAGCAAGACTCTACAGCCGCTCGAGCCGTTAAAGCAGAAGATCAATGTGATCGATGGTCTCTACGTCAAGGCGCTGACCGGCCAGGGCATTCACCCGGCTCAAACAGGAAGCCTGCTCTCGGGCGCGCACATTTCGAAAGGCGCCATCATCCATTCGGGCATCAGCGTCGATCAGATGATCGCCAATCGCGTGGGCGAGGATACTCCGCAGTCGAGCATCGTTCTCGCATGCGACCAGCCGATGACCGGCTACCATGAGTCGAATTTCTCACTGGCTTATAGTTCCCATCTCTCCTGGCAGAGCCCGGATTCGCCCGTCCCGGTGGAAGTTTACCCGTCGCTTGCGTGGGACAACCTGTTTGACAACCGCGGCAGCCTGCTGAACCTCAGCATCCTAGACCGCGTGAAAGGCCAAGCCGAAGACCTCAGCCGCAAGATCGGTTCCAGCGACAAAAGTAAACTCGACGAATATCTGACCAGCGTGCGCGAAGTGGAGAAACGCGTCGAAGGGATGCGCAAAAGCAAAGACAGCGCGGACGACAAGGCGAAAGCGAAGAACACCGTCGCCACCACCATGGACCGGCCCGCGAACGGACTGCCCGAAGATCTGCGGGATCACGCGCGCCTGATGTGCGACATCATTGCCATCGCGTTTCAGACCAACAAGACCCGCGTCGCATCGCTGATTTTGTCCCGCGATCTTTCGGCGATGTATTATCCGTTCCTGGAAGTGAAGGAAGGGCACCACGCCGCCTCTCACGACAACAACTCGGATGGGTACGAACGCATCGCCCGCTTCCATGTCAGCCAGTATGCTTACCTGGCCTCCAAGCTCGACAGCATGAAGGAAGGAGACGGCACGGTGCTCGACAACACCTGCCTGATGTTCCTTTCCAATCTCTGGATCGGCCGCAAGCACGATAACTTCAGATTGCCGCTGGTGCTCGCCGGCGGTCTGGGAGGACACTCGAAACCGGGCGTACGCTAAATTATCTGGATGCTGGCGAAGATAAGCGCAAGATGTGCAGCTTATACTTGTCGCTCATGGATCGCTTCGGGATCAAGCTCGATCAGTTCGGCGACGCCGAAACGCGACTGGAACGGCTGTAGGTTAAATCGCGACTTCTGTTTCGAGGTAATGGTTCAGGTGCGCCTGGACCTGCCGCAGAGCTCCATCGCTATCCTCAATCCGGCTGATCATCAGCGCCCCTTCGAGTGTAGCGACGATTAGCGTGGCGACTGCCTTGGGGTCCACACCGGAACGAATTTCTCCACGCTTCGCGGCCCGCTTCACGATCTCCTGCAATCGGGTCTTCCAGAATTTGAGCGCCTTCTCCACGCGCGCGCGAAGCACCGGATTGCCGTTGTCGGAGTCGACGGCTGTATTCAGGACAGGACAGCCGCCCGCGATCGGAGGCCGGCGATCGATGAAATTGGCAATCAGCTGCTTCAACTGATCCAGACCTTTTGCGTTAGGGTCCACGTGAAGCATGCGAGTCTTCCAAGCCAGGTCCCAGGTGTAATCGAAGGCCTCCGCGGCCAGTTCCTCCTTGCTCGAAAAATGGCGGTATATACCGCCTTTCTTGAGTCCTGTCGCCTCCATTAGAGCCGAGAGAGAACTGCCTTCGTAACCGCGCTGATTGAAGATCGGAGCCGCCGCGGCCACGATCCTGCGCTTGGTTTCCTCGCCTTTGGTCATACAGCTTCGATGCTCCATGGGACCGATCAGTCTCAAAATAAGATACCATGTCAGAAATACTTGCGCATCCGCTCACCGCTCCCACTGAACCGCCATGCGTAAGCATGCGGACAGACGCCGTGTTAATTGTTGCGACCGATCGGTCTCCTCCTGAATCCAATCACACGAGGCGAACGAATGAGGCGATTCGAAGTAGCGTTCCTATGGACCACCGGGCTGGCGGCTTATGCGCAGAATCCACTCGCCAATTCGATTGCCACGCCGCGCCCCATCAGCCCCGCTGAAGGAACCACCAATCCCAGCGCGCAAGCGACGCAGAGTCAAAACCCTTTTCTGGGCAGCGTTCCCTCACAGGCATCGGGAGCCACAATCCGGCTTTCCTTTCGGGGAGCCATTGAGCGCGGTTTGCGCTACAACCTCGGCCTGGTCGAATCCCAACACGCTAGCGCCGATGTCCGCGCCGACCGCCTACGCGCCCTCTCCGCCTTGCTCCCGCAGATTTCCGCGTACGCCCGGCAATCATTCGACGACATCAGCTTCAAGGAAATCGGTGTCAAGCTCCCTCCGATTCCGGGATTCGCATTGCCGGCGACTAGCGGAGGCTATGGATACCAGGATGCCCGTGTCAGTCTTACGCAGAATCTTTACAACCCCCAACTGCGCGGCCGTTATCAGGCGCAGAAAGACTTCGAGCAAGCTTCGGCTTTCAACATCAAAGACTCGCGGGATGTGGTCGTGTTCGCCGTCGGCATCGCTTACCTGCAGGTCATCGCGAGCGCGGCCAGAGTCGAAACGGCCAAGGCGCAGCTTGCCTCCGCCAAAGAGCTCGATCGTCAAACCGGTGATCGCGTAGCCTCAGAGGTATCGCCTGAGATCGACTCCCTCCGCGCTCAAGTGGAACGCCAATCGGCGGAGCAGCGCCTCACGAATGCCACGAACCAGTTCGAAAAGGACAAGCTCACTCTAGGGCGGATTACCGGGTTAGCCATCGATCAGAGCTTCGTGCTCACCGATATTCTTGCCGCTCATCCTCCCCTCGGGATTTCTTTCGAAACCGCGACCGAGGAGGCCGTCAGCACCCGCGCCGATCTCAAAAGCGCCGCAGCCCAAGTCCGCGCCGCGGAGTCCACATTGCGCGCCGAAAGAGCCCAGCGCCTTCCCGTCGTGTCCTTCAGTGCGGATTACGGCGGCGGTGGCACCAACGTCTGCCAATTTCAATCAGGTCTATACGGTCTCCGGAAATATTTCCGTGCCCATTTATACCGGTGGACGCATCCACGCGGACATCGAACAGGCGCGCGCGGACCTTGCTCGCAAGCAAGCCGAATATGAGGATCTGAAGGGCCGCATCGCTTACGATATCCGGATCGCGTGGCTGGACCTCAACGCGTCCGATTCCAGCGTGACAGTGGCCGCGCATAACAAGACGCTCGCCGAGCGCAGCCTCACACAATCGGTGGATCGATATGCCAACGGCGTGACTAACTATCTCGAAGTGGCGCAGGCGCAGGAAGCAGTGGCCACGGCCAACGACAACTACATTGAGAGTCTCTACTCGTTGAACCTCGCCATGGTCTCGTTCGCGCGCGCCATGGGCGGAGCCGAGTCGAGACTCTTTCAATTGCTCGGAGGGAAGTAAGATGACCGAAACAGAAGAAATCGAACTCGAAACGATGCATGTCTCAAAAGGCGAAAAAGAGCCTAAGCCAAGAAGTAGCTACTCGCGCTGGATCATTCTCTTTTTCATGGTTCTCGCCGTTGCCGCAGCCGTTCTATGGTGGATCCATTCCGAACATTATGAATCGACCGACGACGCACAGATCGAAGGCCACCTCGACGCCATCAGCCCGCGTATTAGCGGGACGGTCGTCTATATCAATCCGCGCGTCGAGGACAACCAGGTCGTTGAAGCTGGCACACTCTTGCTGGAGCTCGACCCTCGCGATTTCGAAGCCGATCTGGAGCATGCCAAGGCCAATCTCAATACCAGAAATGCGGAAGCACAGTCGGCGCAAGTGTTGATCCCCATTGTCGATGCCAGCGCATTCGGCCAGCTTCATGCGGCGGAAGCTGCCAAAGAGCAAGCCATCTCGAGCCTGGATTCGGAGCAGTCGAACCTGATCGCCGCGCAGCATCGCCTCCAGCAGGACGAAGCGCTATATGCACGAGCCGAAAGGGATCGTGTGCGCTATAAGTCGCTAGTCGACAAGCGCGAAATTTCACGGTCTGACTATGACGCTCGGGAAACGGAAGCAACGGCCGCGGCTCAGGCAGTCGAAGCCGATCGCGCCGCCGTACATTCAAGAGAACAACGAATTGCCGAGGCGCGCGGCCTGGTGGTCCAGCGCCAGGCGCAGATCGACGCCGCCCGTACCGCGCCTGAACAGATCGCCAATGCCCGGGCTAAATCGCAATCGGCTACCGGACAGCAGCAGCTGGCGAGTGCCGACCTGCATACCGCGCAACTCAACCTGAGCTATACCAAAATCTACGCGCCCGTGACTGGAGTGATCGGACGAAAGACGGTCGAACTGGGTCACCGTGTGCAGCCCGGGCAGAGCCTGCTGGTGATCGTGCCTCTAGACGATATCTGGATCACTGCGAACTTCAAAGAGACTCAACTCAAGCACATGAGACCCGGGCAGCCGGTGAACGTTCATGTGGATACTTTCGATCGCGATTTCAACGGAACCATCGAAAATCTTCCCGGCGCCGCTGGTCCTCTGTTCAGCCTCTTCCCTCCCGAAAATTCCAGCGGAAACTACGTGAAAGTGGTTCAGCGCTTCCCGGTCCGAATCCGCTTCAATCCCGATCAAGACCCACAGCATCTGTTGCGTCCGGGCATGTCGGTCGAGCCGCGTGTAACCGTTCGCTGACGAGGACACCATGTCTACAAAGGCTGCGATTAACCCCTGGTTCATCGCCATCACAGTAACTCTCGCGACCTTCATGGAGTTACTCGACACCTCGATCGCCAATGTGTCTCTCCCCTATATCGGAGGCGGCCTCGGCCGAAGCTACGACGAAGTAACCTGGATTCTAACTACTTACCTGGTGGCGAACGCCGTGGTGCTGCCGATGAGCGCATGGCTAAGCCGCGTCTTCGGAAGGAAGAACTACTACTTAGGATGCGTCGCTCTGTTCACTCTGACTTCTTTGTTCTGCGGAATCGCACCCTCTCTCGGGTTCATGCTTTCAAGCCGCGTGTTGCAAGGGATCGCGGGCGGCGGGCTGGCTCCCGTGGCCCAATCGATTCTGGTCGACACCTTTCCTCCCGCCAAACGAGCCTCGGCGTTTGCTCTCTATACCATCGTGATCGTCACCGCTCCCGCCATCGGTCCGGTACTCGGCGGCTGGATTACGGATAGCTATAATTGGCGCTGGATCTTCTTCATCAACATCCCAATCGGCTTGCTGGCCCTGTTCCTGAGCAGCAGGCTGGTCAACGATCCACCCTCATTCGCAGCTGAACGGGCGTCAGCGCGCAAGAACGGTAAGCTGAGTATCGATGGCGTCGGAATCTCCTTAATCGCCTTGTCCTCGGCTGCCCTGGAGCTGACCCTCGACCGTGGTCAGATCGAAGATTGGTTCGGCAGCCCTTTCATCTGCTGGATGCTCGGAATCGGCATCGTCGGTTGGATCACGACCGTCGTCTGGGAGCTCCGCTTAGAGGATCCTGTGATGGATTTTCGCCTGCTGGGTAATCGTAATTTCGCCATCGCCACGGTCTTGTTTTTTATCTTCGGATTCGGACTCTTCGGCAGCACCACGCTCATTCCTCAGATGCTCCAATCGCTTTACGGATATCGCGCTATCGATGCGGGATTAGTGCTGGGTCCGGGCGCCTTCGTGATCACCCTGTTCGCTCCCGTGGGTGCGCAGCTCATTCAACGAAAAATCGTACAACCGCGAGTGTTGATCGTCGTCAGCCTGGTCACCGGAGCCGCGGCTATGTGGTATTACAGCACCTTCAACCTCGCTACGGACCATGCGCACTACGTTCTTGCCCGAGCCTTGCAGGGCCTCGGCTATGGGTTCTTTTTCGTGCCGGTGAACGTGATTGCCTACTCGCAACTGAGACCGGATCAGAATAATAGAGCGTCCAGTCTCACCAACCTCTTTCGCAATTGGGGAGGCAGTTTCGGAATCGCGTTCATCACCACCGCCACCGAACGCCGATCCCAGTTTCACCAAAGCAATATCGGAGCGGCAGTCGGATCGCCGCAGTTCTCTGAGAGAGTGAATTCATTGACCAGCTATCTGATCCACAAAGGCTTCACCGGTCCCGATGCGGCCGCGGGAGCACCGCAGTATCTGTACCGGCAACTGCAGCATCAGGTAAGCTTACTCGCGTTCATGGACTGCTTCCGCGTCATCAGCTGGTTGACCCTGGCGGCTGTTCCTCTGATGCTGCTTGTTCGCAGTTTCAAACTTGTCGGAAAGGCTCCCGCCGCGCACTGATTACGCGCTCAATTTGTAAACGCGATGCGCATTTTCCCAAGCCATCTTGCGGAACGCTGCGGGCTGAACCGTTTTTTGAAGCACCGTAAGTGTCTCGCGCGCCACACATTTCCCCGCCAGCCGGCTCGCCGCCGGATTGCCCGCTTGAGAGATCCCACCACCTTTTCCATCCGTGCAGGCGCAATCGCTGCCGAAAATCAACTTGTCCTCGTGGCGTTTGAGAAATCCCGTGGTGAACTCCGGATCGCGCGACAGAGCATTGTTGCCGGAGTTGGCCGACAAATCCCCATAGAGGTTCGGATAGTCGCTCAGCAATTTGTCGGTGATACCACCGGGCTTGATCGGGCCGCTCGGGTAAGCCACATCGTTGGCATAATCCGCGCTGACATTGGCCCAGAACGCGTCCGCATGCCCGATGAAGCGCGTCTTGGGATACGCCTTCAACATCGCCTCAAAATTCTTGAAGCCGGTAGAAAAAACGCCCTCCGTAGGAGTGTGCGGCACTTCCTGAAAATGAATAAGAATCGGCACATTCAAATCGGCGGCGAGCGCATACGCCCGCCTCATCTCGGGCCCAGCCGCCTCCACGTGAAATTTAATTTCCCCGAATCCGATAGCCCCATTCTTGATCGCTTTGGTAAGCAGCGCCTCGGCCTCCGGCTTCGTAATATCAGTCGAAGCAAACCACCCCAGCACTCTCCCCGGATACTTCTCCTCAACGACATGGATCTGCTCGACAGCACTCTCGCGCGCCAGAACCATAGCGTTCGAAATTCCGCATCCATCCAGGTGAACGATATTGTCTTCCGCAGTCCGCCGCAAATGGTGATGGCAATCTACCACCGGCCCGCCCCACAAATTGGATTGCGCCCGTGTCGCGAAAGGACTGGATATAGCCCCAGCCACAGCCAGCGAAAATTGTCTTCGATTAACGTTTAACAACAATTCAACTTATCATGTTCTATGATGGTGCGTAAGGGCGCCATAAATGACCATAAACTCGCTGCTAAGGACCCCAACCACGCCTTAATCGGCCTTAAATTCGCTGAGAATTTCGCGTCCCTATGAAGATTCGTGAAATACGTGCATTCGGGCTGCGCGGGCGCACTCCCGAGGGCGGCTGGTCCAATGAGTTGCGGCCGGAGGATTGTGTTCACACCATAATCGGCGTTCTCACCGACGATGGCCCCGTAGGCTGGGGCAGCGTCTTCACCAGCGCGGAACTTGTGCGGGCTTGCTTGACACTGCTGCGCCCTCTATACTAGGGCGAGAATGCGCTGGAGCCGGAACGCGTCAGCGAAAAGCTGCATCAGAACACGTTCTGGCAGGGGCGCGGCGGAGCTGTGACGCATACTATCAGCGGGATCGATATCGCGCTCTGGGATCTGCTCGGCAAAGCCACCGGCCAGCCGGTCGGGCGTCTGCTCGGCGGCCGTTACCGCGATCGAGTCCGTCCTTACGCTTCCCTGCTCATGCGGGAGCCCGAGCAAATGTCCGATGAACTTCTGCGTGTTAAAGCGCAGGGATTTCGTGCGTTCAAGATAGGATGGGGGCCGTTCGGCAAGAAGAGCAAAGCGGTCGATGAAGCGATCGTGAGCGCCGCCCGCGAGGCAATAGGGAAGGAATCGCAGCTCATGGTGGACGCCGGAGCAAGCGATGCCTTCTGGCCTCAGAATTATAAGTGGGCGCTGCGCACCGCCGAGATGCTTGACGCGTACGATGTTAGCTGGTTTGAGGAGGCTCTTCCTCCAGACGCGCTTGACGCTTACGTCGCTCTGCGCAGAGCGGCCAGAGTTCCGATTGCAGGCGGCGAGGTGCTTACGCGCCGCCAGAGTTTTCAGCCGTGGCTCGAAGCAGGCGCGTTCGATATCGTTCAGCCCGATGTGACCAAGTGCGGTGGATTGAGCGAACAGCGCCATATCGCGTGGATGGCCCGGGATCATGGTGTCCGATTCATTCCGCACGGCTGGAATACAGCGGTCGGCTTGGCCTCCGATCTGCAAATCGCGTCCGCGTTTCCGGATACCGATCTGGTGGAGTATCTCACAGGCTCGCCATTCATTGACGAACTTGCCGTCGGAGGATGGGGCTTGACGCGGACGGCATGCTGGCTATTCCGGAGAAGCCTGGGCTTGGAGTTGAGATCAACCTCGATGCTTTGGCGGAGTTTTCGGGATCCGACGTTTCGGAATTCAAGTAGAGGGTCTTAGACCGCCGCCACAGGAAATAAGCAGGAACGCCCGCGGCGGCAAGGGCCAGCGCGATGAGCGACACCTTCGGTTGGTTCACCAGAGCGTCCGCCAAGAACCACAAAGAAACTGCCACAAACAGCCATAACGTGACCGGATAACCCCACATTCGATAGGGCCGTGGAGCATCCGGCACCTTGCGCCGCAGCATCCACACTGCGGCGACACTCATGGTGTAGAAAATCCATGCAGAGATGATGGTGTAAGAAGAAAGACTCTGGTAGGAACCAGTCACGATCAACAGGCACGTCCAGAGCGCCTGCATCGCAATTGCAAACGCAGGGGTTTCGAAACGCGGATGAATCCGGCCAAAGCTGGCGAAAAAGAGGCCGTCGCGTGCTTGCGCGAATGGTATCCGCGCGCCTGTTAGAATACAGCCGTTGATCGCTCCAATGATGGAGAGCAAAACGACTGCGGAGAGCACCGCCGCTCCCGCTGGACCCATAACCCGCAGTGCCACCGCCGCCCCAACGCGCTCGGTCGCGGCAATCTCCGGAATCGTCATCACGTGCAGATAGGCGAGATTCGCGGATACGTAAATCGCCATCACTACTCCCATCCCGAGTGCAAGCGCCCGCGGAAGATTGCGTTCGGGTTGCTTTACCTCGCCGGCTACAAAGCTTACATAGCTCCATCCGTTGTATGCCATCAGGCATGCTGCCATCGCGAACCCAAATCCGCCGTAGGTGAGCGGCTGTAGCGTCGGATTTGCCGCGGCAGACGGCGCGAAGATAGCCGCGGAAATCACCAGTAGCAACCCGGCGATTTTCAAGGAAGTAAAGATCCTCTGAACCCACACCCCTTCCTTCACACCGATGGCGTTGATGACCGACAACGCGGAAACCAAGGCTAGAGAAACCAGCGTGCGCGCTGCCGCCGAAAGCGGGACAAATTGATCCAGGTAGATAGCGAATCCGACCGCGAGGAATGCGATACCACCCGGCACGGCGGCTAACGCAAACACCCAGCCGCATAGAAACGCACACCACTCGCCGTATGCTTCCCGCAGATACACATATTGCCCTCCGGTAGCGGGCATCATCGCGCCCAGCTCCGCGTACGCAAGCGCTCCGAAGTAGGACAGCACGCCGGCCGCGACCCATACGCCGATGATCGCGGTGCCCGAAGGCAGATTCCGCGCAATCAGATTCGGCAGTAGAAAAATGCCGGAGCCGATCACAATCCCGACCACGATCAGTGTCGCGTCGACGAGCCCGAGTCTTCGCGGCAGTTGATCCATGTGCTATTTCGATGGCACCGAATGCTGCTTAACGTAATCGTCCACACGCGAGCCTGTGCCTCCAATGGTTGCTGCCGTGGGCCCCACGTAGTGAAATGCCTCTGCATACTCGACTCCGTATTTTTTCCCCAACTCACGGTCCCCCGCCAATACGAACTCCCTAATGTAGTTGCGATCCGCCGTGCGGTCGTCATCGCCCAAGAGAGGCAGCTTCTTTCCCTGCCGCGCCAACTCCGCCCGTAATTTTGACCCATGATGACCGCCCGGCCCCTTCGCGACATTGCAGAGGTTAGCGTCGATTTTCTTCTCGACGGTGCCGGTAATGTCGACAATACGATTGACATCGGGATGCCGCGCGTAATAATACTTATCGGTCACCGCGCGTGCTTCGAAGCCGGCCGCCAGTTGCTCCGGATAATCATGAACGCGTCCCGCCATCCAGCAGGCCGCCTCCACGCAATGCCCCAGCACATAATGATCTGGATTCTCCTCATCGTGCGCCCAGGGATCATAGCAGAACACGGTATCAACCTTGAGAAAGCGAAACAGGAAGATCAGCCGGCAGATCAGCTCGTTGCGCGAGATATCGCTCATCCGGTGGTTACTGTAATTGAGACCAAAATCCCGCTTCAGCCCGAGCGCGAGGCTTTGTTCGGCCACCTCACGTTCGTTTCGCAAAACATTCTCGCCGACGGACCCAGGCTCTCCCACGTCGTCTCCCATATCATCGTTGGTTGCCCGGATCATGTAACCGGTGTAGCCCTCCTGAATCAACTTGGCTACAGTACCAGCACAAATCAGCGCGATATCGTCGGAATGCGGCTGGATCGCGACCAGCACCTTGCCTTTATGGGGCTGATCTGACCTGGTTCGTTCGACAAACGGCCCGGTCGAAGAAGTCTGCGCACTGGCGGTATCGAGCTTGATGACCGCCAAACCGCCGAGGACACGAGTAAAGAAATCTCGCCTGTGCATGACCAATCATTAGACAGGAATGGCGCAGTGCAGTCAACCCTCATAAGTGCACCTCAATGTGAGGAAGACGCACACGACACTATAGGAGCATTTTTGGATGACTCGATTCGTATACTCCTGCGACTTGTGTCCGCCGTCCGCCTTTAAGTTATCTGAGATGGCCCGGTCACTTGGTTAGCAACCGGAATAAGACCGATGGGACGATCACTGAACGTGCACACTCATTAGTCGAGCTGTCTCGGCGATTCTGTCAGCGGAAATGCTTGCGTCTAAAAGATCCGGGCAGCTCACTGGTTGAGCATCGCTCCCTGCGGTCACGGCTCGGTAGAGCTGTGCTTTTACCGTGGTAATCAGCGCGACGGGAAAGGGACGTCGATTCTGGGGCGTGCCCTCGTAGATGGGTGGCTTGCTAATTAAATGATGCGCTTAGGAAGCTCTACTGTGTTAGTCTCACAGTCATGGCAACTGATCACATACTCGCTCTGCTTATCATCGAGCGAGACAAGCTAACCGGAGCAATTGAAGCTCTTCAAGGTCCAAGGACCACACCGAAAAAGCCGGGTCCCGGCCGAAAGGCGGTACTGCCGCCTGTCGAACAAGACTCGAAGCCGCCTGAGGCGGTCGTTCCTAGCGCACCGGCGAAACGGAAGATGAGTGCGGCAGGCAGGCGCGCGATAATCGCCGGGACAAAGAAGCGTTGGGCGGCGATTAAGGCGGCGAAAGCTGCTGCTGCGGCTCCCGCCCCAGTGATGGCGACACCCAAGGCAGCTCCCGTCAAGACTCCGGTGCCGGTCAAGAAAGGCGGTCTTACGGAAGCCGGACGAAAGGCGCTGTCCATCGCAATGAAGAAACGGTGGGCTGCGAAAAAGAAGGCGGCGAAGGGGAAAGCGGCCTAATCGCCGGAAAGCTGCTAGGCTTGCTTGGGCGACTTCAAGCAGCACCGCGCTCGAGTCGCCCTCGGAGATTAGGACGTAATAGTCGATCGTCGACACGGCAATCCTTGAGGCGTGCGCCTCAGAGAACTGTCTACAATGTCCCTGATCGAGTGCCATTCCGACTTGCTAGCGGGAGTCCCGAATAGGTGCTGTATTTCCCACCAGATCATCCAGTTCAAAGAGCCGCCCGTTTGCTATCACGCGCTTGACTTTGTGAGCGTTCGCAATGTCTTCGAGCGGATTGCCTTCAACCATCACGATGTCGGCCAGTTTGCCCGGCTCTATGCTTCCGGCATCCAACGCGAGCGCCTCGGCCGAGTTGACCGTGGCCGCTTTCAAAGCTTGGTACGGAGTCATGCCGGCGAGGACATAGGACATCAGTTCCCCGTGAAGGTTGAAGGCGTGTGGTGAGTCGGTCCCGGCCACGATTTTGCCCCCTGCCTTCATGACATCCATCACCATCTGATAAATGCCGGCGGCGTTTCCCGCTAACCGGGGGGGCCGCGTCAACACTTGTGTTCTTAGCCATGGCGGGTAGAGATTGAAGCGCGGATCGGTGCGTAAACCAGGCTCGTCTGCCAGCAGCTTCTGCACTCCGCCGCCAGCGAATAGCGTCGGAGTCAGGTACCTCTCAGACTTGCCGAAGAGCTGGATCACGTCTTCATAAGTTCTGGAAAGTGTCGCGGCTTTGGGTGAATAGCCGCGCCGGCTGGTCGCTCCAGTGTGCTCCGTGTTATCCACGCCAAGGAAGGCCGCGGGATAGATTTCATGGGTCGCGACTGGGACGCCGATTCCGTGCGCGAACTCGACCATACGCTTCTGCTGCAGGTCCGGCAGACGAACGTAGCTCTTGATCAAATCGTGCTGCAGAATTCTTGAGCGCTCGAGTTCCATCTCGAACTGCCCGGGACTCGAAATGGCCACGCCCATTTTGTAATAGACGCGCATCCACTCCATCAGATAGCCAGCCGTAAAGATCCGAGGACCCATTCGTACACCGGCATCATTGGCCTCGCGGTCTTCCACGCCTTCATAGGGAGTGTTGCCGGGACTGCGGACTGTGGTGATGCCGAACGACAGCCAAGCGCGGTCCTCGGCTTCTCCGAAATCCTTTTGCAGATGCGAATGGAACTCAATGAGTCCGGGCATCGCAGTGAGGTTTGAGGCATCGACGACCTTCGCGCCCGCGTGCAGACTTGCCGAGTGAGCGCTGACACTCACGATGCGATTGCCCTCAATCACGATATCCATGTTGGAGCGCGCCGTTGGACTTTTTCCATCGACCAGACTCCCCGCGTGCACCACCATGCGGCCTTTCGGAATAGCGGGCGTGTACTTCAGATCCAAAGGGATATCGCGAACTTCACCGGTCACAATATCGATGAGTTTCAGCTTGTCCATCGATTGATAAAGGATGTGTTCGGAGTCGCCGGCCCAACTGGGCGAGTAAGCCATCTCGGTGGTGATGTGGCGCGGCGGACCGATCGGTTCGCCGGCATGAGACACGGGCCAGACGGCGAGGACACCTTCGTAAATCGCCGCCATTTTGTCGCCATCCGGCGACCAGACCGGGCCCGCAGCCGCCGCGCGAATCGATCGACAGATTCGGCACCGGCGCGAACCATTTGTCGTTCTTGATATCCGGCTCACCGCTGGCATCGGCGGCGATGGTCAGTATCTGATTGGTCCCCTCGCGAAAGCTTTTCGAGTAAGGCGAAACCATGGCGAGCGCGACCCGCTTGCCATCGGGCGACCACGTCGGATTGCCGGGCCCGAACATGCGAGGCGTGGATTTTCGTGACCTTGCCGGTGGCGACATCGACGACCGATACACTGGCAGCGCGCCACATCCCATCCACGTCGAAAAATGCGATGCGCTTCCCGTCGGCGGACCACGCCGCGCCCATCGGCTGGGTGGTCAGATGGGTGAGCTGACGATCCTGCCCGGTCTTCAGATCGCGGATCCACAACTGAAGCAGATTGCCGCCTTTGTCCGACGAATAGACCAACTGGTTTCCATCGGGCGACCATGCCGGGTCCGTATCAAGATACTTGTCTTTCGTGATGTTCTCGGGCTTGCTCCCGATGGTCATCGTATAGATGTCGCCGAGGGCTGCGAACGCGATCTTCTTGCCATCCGGCGAAAACACGGGCCGCACGATGCCAAGAGCTTGGCGGGGAGTGGTGGAGTTGAAGTCGCGCTTGCGCCGGGTATAGCGTGCCGGGTTGACCTGTAGCGTAGCTTTGAACTCCACGGTCTGAGCTTCGCCGCCCGTAGATCGATCGTTTGCGGATCTTGCCGTCGGAGGTATAGAAAAACTCGGTCGGCGAGGCCCAAGACACGCGAAACGCAAACGCATTCTCGCTGCCCGTGAGAGTCTTGCCGTCGACTTCGAGGCGGCTCTCTCCATCGGCGGCGGAATGATAGACGATCTTTCCGCCGGGACTCCAGGAGGGCGCTTCGACCACGCCGGTCGCGGTCGAAACCTTGCGCTCTTTGCGGTCCGCTACACTGACTGCCCAAACGGAATTGCCGCCTTCGCGCGTCGAGGAGAAAGCAATCTCTTTGTCGTCGGGCGACCAGCTCGGCATCCGGTTCTCGGCGGGATTGTTGGTCAGTTGGCTGATCTCGCCGCTGGCGATATCAAGCATCCAGATGTTGTAGCTGCTGCCGAAAGGGCTTCCGCGGTCGGACGCAAACGCGATGCGCGTCCCGTCGTGCGACCAAGCGGGCTCGCGATCGTCGAACGGTCCCCAGGTGAGTTTGTGCTGGTTGCTGCCATCGGGCGCCACGGCCCAGATGTCATAGCCGCCGTCGAGATAGCCGAAGAACGCGATCCATTTTCCGTCGGGCGACCAGACAGGCTGGCGCGCGTCGTTGAAGATGCCGGTGATGCGTTTCGCTGTGCCGCCGGTCGCGGGCAAGGTCCAGATGCTGCCCTGCAGATCCATCGCGAGGGTGCTTCCATCGGGCGAAACGGCGACCGCCATGGACGTTCCTTCGCTGACCGTCACCTCCACTGGAGCACGCGACGATGTCTGCGCACTCAGGAGCACGACAACGCCCGCGCACAGAATTGAACCGGTTGTTAAAGTTCTATAACTCTTCATCATGTTACTCAACGGGTAATTTTGCGAGCGCCGCACGCACCGCCGGAGATTCCTGCACCGCCAACGCGCGGCGATACAACTCGGCCGCCACCCGATAGTCCTGGAACCTGGCCTCAATATAAGCAAAGACCGACAACGCTTCGAAATTGTTCGGCTGGACGGCGAGCACGCTCTTCACCTCGTCCCGGGCAACATCGAGATTACCTGCCAGAGCGTCCGCGCGCGCCAGTTCAATCCGTGCCTCCTCTGTTACACCTTTCGCAAGCGATGCCTGCATAGATCGGCGCGCCTCATCGAGCTTGCCTCTAAGCAGCCACTGATGGCCGACGAAGGCGTATCGCAGCGCCGGGTGCAAGTTGGCGTTGAAGGAAAGCAGGGTCGCGGCTGGCGTCGAAACGTTTTTTTCTTTCACCACCCAGATCGGCAATTCGGACGTCATCCGCGGTATACGCCTCGAGTTTGTAAACACCAGGCGGCAATGACGGAGGTACCGCGATAGCGACCTGATTCGCCTCGGAAGAAGATCGCCAAAGCACCCCTGACGTGCCCCTCCGAATCACCCATTTCACCGTGCCCGGCTGAGGTACGGCCACCACCACGAAGCTTTCCCTCAGGGTTCAAGTCCAGTTGCTTGCCCTCAAAGCTAAAAGGAGCCTGTCGATGCTCCGCCGTCACATCGCGTTTCATCGGCGCGTACAATGTCGCCCATCGCGAGATGCTCGGGGACCGTCAAGTTATAGGGAATATCCGTTCCATCCACATTAAAGATCACCCGGTACGCACCCGGCAGAAGGTCCAGCCGATGCGTATAGCGGATAGCAGTAGACTCGGAAAACTTCAGATTCAGCTGGTTTTGATAAACTGTCAAGTCGCCTTGAAGGACTCCACGTCCACCTTGTTGTGAGCCGTCATCTCAAGCCCAAGATCCACTTGGGATCCGCCGTAAACCGACGGGGTTTGGAAAATATCGAGCTTCGGATGACCGACGATCAACCGGGACTTGACCTCGGTTGTCAGAGGCAATCCGAGCATGTAGGCCGGCGACGAGACCTTGCCGATGATTTCGTCGTTGCCCTCGTAGCGGATGCCGCTTCGCCACGTTCACCGCGGCCGAGACGATCTCATCTTCCGCCGGGGACACCTTCAGAGTGTTGCGTATGTCGGATTCGTTGAGGCCGTCATTCGGACCGAACATATGAACAGTGGAAGCTTGCGGAACCAGCAGCGCGCGAATGGTGTCCGTTGTTGGCGAATACAACTTGAGGAAGCCCGTGCCGTTCTTCTGGAAGAACATCAGGCTCACTTCAGTGTTGATGACTCCGGGGACGATTGAGTAATACCAGATCTCCACCGGTTGAAAAATCCGGGAAGAAGGAAAGCGAGTAATCTTGTTCGGAGGCCCGAGCGCAAGATACACCCGGCCCTGATCCGTATTCGCGCCCGATCCAAGCTTGGTGGATCCGAACTTGGCGTCGATGTAGGCAACGCGGTCGCTATATTCTTTCGCCGTGATCGCTTTGTCGGTCCAGAACGCTTCTTCGAACTTTGGACGCTCCGCCGGGTCGAGCGCGCGGTAGGCTTTCTTTTCGGCCGGAGTGATGATGGGGGCGACGAGATCCAACCAGGTCGGCGCCGCCGCGAAGGAGACGGCGGCCACAGGTTATAAACAACAGCAGCTTTCGCATGACTAAACCTGTGCAGATTCTGCTAGAATTCAAACCGTCCTGCAAACTGCAGCATGCGCGGCTGGTAAGTGAGATCCCCAATCGTCGTCACCTGAGCCGGTTGACCGAAGGACGCGACGTTGACCGTAGTCTGATAGCTTCCGAAGTTCGAATGGTTGAACAGGTTGAACGCCTCTATCATCGGGATGAAACGGAAATGATCCTTCACTGTGAAGGTCTTCGAAAGCCGCATGTCTACGCGAACAATCGGATTCCCGACAAAACAATCGCGGCCTACAATGTTCTCCCCGGGAAAACCCGGTGCCGCGCTCACGCACGATGGCCTGACCGTAATAAGGCGTCGTGCTGGGGAACAGGCGATTGTCTACGACTCCGGACAGCCCCAAAGGAGTCACGCTCGACAGCACCTGGAAATTCTGGCCCGATCCGAAGTGGAGCTGACCGCTGAGACGCGATCCCCCACTTCACCGTGTAAGTGCCCGCGACGGTCAGCGTGTTCGTCTGATTGTCCGGCGAAGGACCCCATTCGCCGGCTAGATTAAACTGGTTGTTCGGATAGTAGAACGGACCGGTGGTGGAGTCCTTCAGGTGCGAAAGCGTGTAAGCCACCTGGGTCGAAAAGCTCTGTGAGAAGCGATGCTGCATGGCGACTTGCAGCGCGTTATAGATCGATCCCGCCGCGTTCGGAGTGATGAAGTTTTTAATATTGGAGTAATTCGGGTCCGGGCGGCCGGACGTGCTGGGATTCTCGCGCGTAGCCAGTGGCCAGATTCTCGAACAGATTCGCATCGGTGCGGACCCAATCGTGATAGATCCGGAAATGCACGAAATCAGCCGAGAAGCTCCAGTTCTTAGCGAATTGATGCTCCACGCCGCCGCTCACCTGGAGCGAGTAGGGCGTGCGCACGTTCGGACCGAGCGGCTGGATGCTCTGTATGCTGACCGGAACCTGGCCGGCGAGGAACTGCGCCGAGGTGTAGCCGAACGGATTCGGAGACGCGAGCAGGTTGATCGGGTTCGCAGCGGTCGGTGAAAGCGAAGGCGAAAGGGTGGTCTGGCCGTTGAAGATCTGACCGTCGATGGTTTGGTTCGCCTGGATGTCGGCGTAGAACAGGCCCGCTCCGCCGCGGATTACGGTCTTGCGCGAGCCGGTCGGGTCATAAGTAAATCCAAGACGCGGCTGGAACAGGAGGTTCTGGTTGTAGTGCGGCGTGGCGGGAGCGCCCGGCCCGGTCAGATGCAGATTCGGATTGAAAATGCCCAGATCGTTGTCGTAACGAACCCCTAAATTCAGAGTGAGCTTCTTGCTGACCTTCCAGTCGTCCTGAATCCAGGCGCCCATGTTGTTGGTCGGAATGCTGTAGATGAAGTTGCCGAATCCCTGGACGAACGTCGTGACGTAAGGATCGAGAAGCGCGACATTCCAGGTGCTCGGTTGGTTCCAAACCGGGAAAACATTGATGAGAGGCACACTGGCCGCGCCTGCGTTGAAACCCGTAACCACCCCGCGAACGTATTGCCCGAAGTTGCCTGAATACGGCAGATGCTGGTAGTCCGCGCCAAACTTGAAGCTGTGGTTGCCCTTCAGCCAGAACAGATCGTCGCGAAATTGGGTGTTATTCTGGCCCAGCACTTGCGGATAGTTATAAGGCGCGCCCCAGCTGTTGCCGTCCAGATGCCTGAAATCCTTGCGTCTGCAGCAATGGAGTGTTCGCCCAGTTGTAGTGATTGAAGCCGATCTTCAGCTCATTCACGAGCGTGGGCGTGAGCGGTCCAGGTCCACGTTCCCGCCACTGCATAGAAGGTTCGGGTGGCGGCGTACTCGCCTTGAGGCGAAACTGTTCCGGCGACGCCGTCGAACGGAATTGCCCACGTGGAGCCCGAGCCTCTCACCGAAAGGCGCTGGTTGTTGCTGATCTGCCAGTCCATATGCAGCAGGTACGCGCGCGTGTTATACGAGTTAGGGAAATTGAAGGTGATCTGCTGGCCGGCGGCGTTGAGATAAGCGGTGGGCGAATCGACGGACGTGAGCGGCTGGCGCTCGCCTTCATAGGAGAAGAAGAAGAACAGCTTGTTCTTAATAATCGGGCCGCCGACCGTGCCGCCGAACTGCTGATCGGAGAACGGAAGCACTTTGTGCGCCACCGGATCAGCGGCGTTGAAATCGCTGTTCCGGAAATATCCGAACAGAGTGCCGTGGAAGGCGTTGGTGCCGGATTTGGTCTGCACCACTACCTGCAGGCGCGAAGACCGTCCCATGGTGGCATCGAACCGGTTGGTGATGATCTGGTACTGGTCGATCGCGTCATCGCTGAAGATCGGCTGGCCGAAGGAGGTGCCGGCGGAGTTCTGCGTCACCTGCTGGCCATCGACGTTGATCTGCATCTTGCCGCTATCGGTTGTGCCCAGCGGCGAATTCTGCACGTCGTTGCTGGTGATGCCCGGCACCATCATCGCCAGCTGCAGATAGTTGCGTCCGTTCAGAGGGATCTTCGACACTTCGGTGGGGCTCACGTCGCCGGAAACGGTGGAGTTGGAGGTATCCACCGCGTTGGCCACTGCTTCGACGTTCACCGTCGGACTGGTCTGCGAAAGCTGCATGGCCACGTCGACGGTGGCCGTTTGGCCCACCAGCAGCGTCATGGTCCGCTCCGCCGGCGCAAAGCCGGGCACTTCAAACCGAAGCCGGTAGCTTCCCGCGCGGAGGCCGGGAAATTGGTACAGTCCGGTTCGCATTCGTCGTGGTGGTGACCTTGGTCCCATCCTCGGCGGTTGCCGTCACCGCGACGTTGGCGATCACCGCATTCGACGGGTCGCGTCACTCGTCCGCTGATTCCGGTTTGCTGGGCAAACAACGGCAGGCAGAACAAAACCGGGAACAGCAATACTTTCAGGTTTAGGTTTAACATTTTCGCAGCTGCCTCCAGTGAAACCTTCAATCACTTTCGAGCGGTGCGACGGGGCAGGAGCCTAGTGGTTATGGGACGAGTTGACCACTGGAACCGGAGTGTAAGGGAAATCGATTCTAATGTCAAGTGTCCCCTCCGGGCAAAATAGAATTCTTATCTCCTTTCCTCTGCGAGCTTTGCGTCTCTGCGTGAAATGCGCTTGTGCTTTCTTGGTGTAGTCTGTGCTCAGAAGGAGCCGCCCACCGCGGTGTCTTTCGACAGCTTTTTTCCTGGCCAGGAAATGTCGTATTACGGTGGTCCTGAGCTTCCGGAGGCTTTACCGCCTTGCGGCTACCAACTATAAGTATGGGGTCGACGGGAGACTTTGGGATCGATCCCATAAAATCCCGGGAGAGCGGATAGCGCCGATCGCCGTACCCGAGGATTTCAGAGGATTGTGCATCGAAGCATGGAAAATGAGGTCATGTTGAAGTGATCGCGGGCCCCATGTGAGAGACAGTCCAATCCACTAGCGGCCGGTCTAACCGCCGGCCGCGCACGATATTCCGTACAGCCGTAGTGTCTAACAATTTCACCTAAGGAACTTTGCTGATGGAGGAATTGTGCCAGTCCCATTCGAAGCGGCTCTTCAAGACCACGCCCGGACCGCGAGGACCAAGATCGAAGCCGGCTCCGAGATTGACACTGAAGATTGGCGTCGCGTGCCAGTCGCCGCCCAGAAACAACTGGTGAATTTCCGGCTGGGCTCGAGGGGGAATGTTTATACTCTCGATCCCTCCGTAATATTCGAGCGATGGCGAAAACACCGGGCGCTTGATGCGCAGGAGCAGCGCAGGTTCTGAATTCCAGCCACGCCGCGTACCGGGTCCGTGAAGCGCTCGCTCAAATACCGGGTTAAAGACGATCTGCCAACGGGAAAATTCGCGGTCGAGAATCGGGCGCAGTTCCACGCGACGCGAGTTCTCTTCATAGCGCGTATTCTGAAACGAAAATTCCGAAACGAACCCCAGACGAAAGGGCAAACGCCACGTCTCCGGCGCATAGAAATGAGGCAAGACGCGCCAACCTGCGAACTGAGGAGAGTAACCCGGTTCCCAGGCGTTAAGGAACATGAAACCCAGAGCGAAATTCTCGGAGATCCCAAAGGTCGGTTCCAGTGTCAGATGCGTCTGGTGACTCGTAGGCAGCAGAGACCCATTGCTCAATACGGTGCCCTGAGCGATGAAAGTCAAGTGCGCCTCCAGGCTGTATTCACGCCAGGAAAGCGGCTCATATTCATAGATGTGAATTTCAAAGGGGTCTTGCGCCAAGGCTCGCGATAAACCCGAAAGCGCGGCGAGGAGCAAGATCCGGGCTCGCATGGAACGAAGTTTACGCTATAGGCGTCTAGAAGTGGAAACCAATGGTTCCGGTGATGATCTCGGCTTGAGGTAGACTATCATATTCTCACAGCGCAAGGAGGCGTGGATTTCCGATGTCTGAGCAGTCCGGAACGAACGAACTCTGGCGATCCGGACTCCGAGCAACCGCCCGCACTCTGCAAGATTGCTTCGAACGAAGCCGCGGCCGGGATGGTCATCGGTCCTTATCACCTGCTCGAGTCGATCGGCCAAGGCGGCATGGGCGAAGTATGGCTGGCCGAGCAGAAACAACCGGTTCGCAGGCGAGTCGCCATCAAGCTGATCAAAGCAGGGATGGGCACGCGAGAAGTGGTGGCTCGATTCGAAGCCGAGCGGCAAGCGCTCGCGATGATGGACCATCCTGCCATCGCAACGGTCTTCGATGCGGGAAGCACTGCGGACGGGCACCCGTACTTTGTCATGGAGTACGTGCCGGGCGTGCCGATTACGGAACACTGCGACACTCACAACGCTGCCTGATTCGTGAACGACTGGAGCTTTTCATACAGGTTTGCGAAGGGGTCCAGCACGCCCACCAGAAGGCGATCATTCACCGCGACCTTAAGCCTTCCAACGTGCTCGTGTCAGTCCAGGACGGGAAGGCTCGGCCCAAGATTATCGACTTCGGCATAGCGAAGGCCACCGCCCAATTTCTCAGCGAGACGACGCTGTACACGAACTTGGGAGCCATGATCGGCACTCCAGAGTATATGAGCCCGGAGCAGACTGGATTAACTTCGCAGGACGTCGATACCCGCACGGACGTCTACTCGCTGGGAGCGATTCTCTATGAGCTGATGGTGGGTGCGCTGCCGTTTGACTCCGGCGATTTGCGGCGGGGGGGATACGAAGGATTGCCGGAAGAAGATCCTGGAAGTGGAACCTCCACGGCCCAGCACCAGGGTCCGTACACTGGGCGAGCGCTCCGCGATTTCGAGTAAGAACCGCCGCACCGTGTCCGCCGCGCTGTCGAGTCAACTGAAGGGCGACCTTGATTGGATCGCAATGAAGGCTCTTGAGAAGGACAGGACGCGGCGGTACGGCTCGCCTTCGGATCTAGCGGCTGATGTTCGCCGGCATCTCGATAACGAAGCGGTGCTGGCGTGTCCCCCAAGCATCGCCTATCGGGGGAAGAAGTTTGTGCGGCGGCACCGTTTTGGGGTCGCGGTAGCGGCGGTGGCGGCAGTTCTGCTGGTTGTATTTTCGGGCGCCATGGCGCTCCAGGCAAGGCGCATCGCGCGCGAGCGGGACCGGGCCAACCTGGAAGCCCAGGAATCCCAGCGCGTGACGGAATTCCTTACTGGTCTGTTTCGCTTGTCTGACCCAAACCCGATCGAGAGTAATACTGTCACTGCGCGAGAAATTCTCGATAAGGGATCGGACAAGATCGCCAGGGAGTTACACAATCAGCCGGTGATTCAAGCGAAATTAATGGACACCATGGGTATGGTCTACGTAAGTCTGGGGCTTTTTGATCGAGCTACGCCTTTGGTCGAGAATGCCTTGTCGATCCGACGTAACGTCTTAGGCCGGGAAAACCAGGAGGTCGCCGAGAGTCTCGATCATGTCGGATATCTGGCCTTTGAAAAGGGGGATCTGTCCGGCGCTGAGAAGTCTCTTCGCGAAGCTCTGGCGATGCAGAGGAAACTTCTGGGTAACCAGCATCTGGATGTGACCGAGAGTTTGAGCAATCTCGCCATGGCGCTCCGATACAAGGAGACAAAAGAGGCCGTCTCAGAGGCTGAACAGGACTATCGTGAGGCATTAGCGACGCGTCGAAAGCTGCTGGGTGGGGACGATCCCGCCATTGCCCAAAGTCTGAATAACCTGGCCATGGTTCTCTATGCCAACAAGCGCGATTACGCTGCCGCGGAGCCGCTCTTTCGAGAAGCCGTTGATATGAACCGAAGACTGCTGGGAGACGAGCATCCCGAAGTATCGACCACGCTGAACAATCTGGCCCTGCTGCTGCGCGATCAAGGCCGGTATGACGATTCGGAGCAGATGTTCCGAAAGGCGCTGGCGATCCAAACCAAAGTTTATGGAGAGGCGCACCCCAGGCTTGCCGTAACATTCACGAATCTGGCTAGTGTGCTTCAGCGAAAGGGCGACTACCGCGGCGCCGAACCGCTGTATCGCCGGTCGATCGAGTTGAACCGGAAAGCATTTCCGGAGGGCGACTGGCAGATCGCCACCATCAAGAGCATGCTTGGTGGATGCCTGGTCGCGGATCATCAGTACGTCGAGGCCGAACCCCTCCTGCTCGAAAGTTATCCCATCATAAGGTCCAGTTTTGGCGCCCTCTCACAATCGAACTCAAGTAGCGGCTCGGCGAATTGTCGATTTGTACAACGGGTGGGGCAAGCCCCAAAAGGCTGCGCCTTACGCCGCGATGCTTGGTGGCGTAGCCAAGAATTGAGCTAATCGAGTCGCATCCACAACCAGTTCTGATAAAATTTGCTAAGGATCGGTCGTGGAAGCGCCGGCACATGAAGAAGCGAACATTTCTCAGCTTGCTCTCGGCGGGCATCGCGAGCCCCGTCCTGGCTCCTCTAACGGCATGGGCGGACAAACAAAACTTGACTAATTGGGCGGGGAACCTGACCTACGGCACGGATCGGGTGCACGAGATGCTCATCGATCGAGCAGATTCGAGCCCTTCTTAAATCGCAGAACAAAGTGAAGGTGCTGGGCACGCGGCACTGTTTCAATTCCATTGCCGATAGCCGTTATAATTTGCTGTCGCTGAAGCCGATGCAGGAGGTCGCGCTCGACGCCGGCGCAAGCACGGTGACGGTAGGGCCGGGCGTCACTTATGGACAACTTGGTCCTTATCTCGATGGCAAGGGATTCGCACTGCACAACCTGGCTTCGCTTCCGCACATCTCGGTCGTGGGAGCATGCAGCACCGCGACGCATGGATCGGGCGAGAAGAACGGCAATCTGGCAACCGCGGTCTCGGCCATCGAAATGGTCACGCGCTGGCGGGGAGATGGTGAAGCTGTCGCGCAAGTCCGAGGACTTTCAAGGCGCTGTGGTCGGGCTCGGCGCGCTCGGTGTGATCACCGGATCACTCTTGATATTCAGCCGACGCTATACGGTGCGCCAGTACGTGTATGAAAATTTGCCGCTCGCGCAGATGAAGGATCATTTCGATGAGATTCAGGCGAGCGGTTACAGCGTGAGCCTGTTTACGGATTGGCAGAAGCAGCGCATCAATGAGCTATGGATCAAGAGCCGCGGGACGTTCGCCGCGCCGAAGGAGTTTTTCGGAGCGAAGCTGGCAACGCGAGAATCTTCACCCGATTGCCGAGATTTCCGCGGAGAATTGCACGGAGCAGATGGGCGTGCCTGGTCCCTGGTACGATCGGCTGCCGCATTTCCGAATGGGTTTTACGCCGAGCGCGGGGAAGGAATTGCAATCGGAATATTTCGTGCCGCGGCGCAACGCGGTCGATGCGATTCTGGCGGTGGAGCGGTTGCGCGATCAGATTACGCCGCACCTGTTGATCTCTGAGATCCGCACGATTGCGGCGGACGATTTGTGGATGAGCCCCTGTTACCGGCGGCCAAGCGTGACGATCCATTTCACCTGGAAGCCGGACTGGCCGGCGGTCCAGACGGCTGCTTCCGGTGATTGAAAAAGAGCTCGCTCCGTTTGAGCCGCGCCCGCATTGGGGAAAACTGTTCACGATGGCGCCGCGTGAGCTTCAGTCGAGGTATGAAAAGCTCGCTGATTTTCGACGGCTCGCGGCGAAGTATGATCCGAAGCGTAAGTTTCGCAATGAGTTCTTCCAATTGCCGGCAAAAGCATTTTCGCGAGTTAGCTAGAAGACTGCAATCAGCGATGGCGACCGTGCAAATTCGAACGGTGGTAAATCGGAGGAGCGCTTTTCTCCCCCCGGATACGCCGCCACAACCCAACAAGCCAGTTCAACATGGCTGACTCCTCTGGGTGCAAATTATCATAATTAATCGTGGTGCGCAAGACCTTCCGGTAATAGCGACTCACTCGACCAAGATAGGATGGCAGCATAAACTTGGATATGTTCCGGCTCGCTCTCGCGGCCCTCATCTGCGCTGCTCCCATGTGCCTGGCGGAAGTTAACGCCTGCGCGGCGTGTCATCCAAACATTTCGCAAACATACGGGACCAGCGGCATGGCGCGTTCGTTCTATCGCCCCAAGCCGGAGAACATGAACGAGGGCTCATACTATCACCAGCCATCGGACATGCACTACGAAATGGTCCAGCGCGATGGCCATTACTTCCAGCGTCAGTATCAGAAAGGTTTCGACGGCAAACAGGCGAACGTTCGGGAAACCGAAATAGATTTTATTCTGGGGTCCGGAAATCATGTGCGATCGTACCTGCATCGCACTGCGAAGAACACGCTAATCCTGCTGCCTCTCGCCTGGTATGCGGAAAAGGGAGGCTATTGGGCGATGAATCCCGGCTACGATCGTCCCGATCATCAGGCTCTCCGGCGCAACGTCACGTACGACTGCATGTTCTGCCACAACGCATATCCGGAAACTCCAGCGGAGAGTCACGAGCTGGTTTTTTCCAATGTGCCCGAAGGCATCGACTGCCAGCGGTGCCACGGCAACGGCGACCGGCATTTGAGTCTGGCGACCAAAGGTGCGAAGCGTGAAGAGATTCGCGCGGCGATCGTGAATCCGGCCCGGCTGACGACGGAAAGGCAAATGGAAGTGTGCATGCAATGCCACCTTGAAACCACCAGCTCAAGCTTGCCCGCATCGATCGTGCGCTATGAACGCGGACCATTTTCCTACCGGCCCGGCGATCCCCTCGGCGATTTCATGCTGCATTTCGATCATGCCCCCGGCCAAGGTCACGATGATAAATTCGAGATCACGGGATCAGTTTACCGGCTGCGGAAATCGCAATGTTTTCAGAAAAGCAACGGCGCGCTGAAGTGCACCACCTGTCACGATCCGCACGATACCAAGCGAGTCGAGTATGCGCAGGCCTGCTTGAAATGTCATGGGCAGTCTCTCGGGCGTCTTGTCAATGAGGGGCGCCATACGGCGTCGGCCGATTGCATTGGCTGTCACATGCCGAAGCGGCGCACCGACGATGTCGTCCACGCCGTGATGACCGATCATTTCATCCAGCGGACGAAGCCTGCGGATCTTCTCGCCGAGAAGACGGAACAGAGGCAGACAGAAGCAACGGCGTATCGTGGCGAAGTGGTTCTCTACTATCCTCCGACGTTGCCGAAGCCGGAAGACGAACTGTATCTCGCGATTGCTCAGGTCGCCCAGAGCAGCAATCTCGCTACGGGGATTGCCCGGCTCGCAGCGGCGATCGAAAAGTTTCGGCCCGCGAGTGCCGAATTTTATTTGCAATTGGGCGATGCCTGGTGCAATGCCGGCAATTGCGACCGGGCTCTGCCGGCGTATGAGGAGGCGCTGCGGCACGAGCCGAAATCCGAACCCGTCCTCGTGCGGATGGCGAACGGCCTTGCTTCGCTGCGGCAATACACGCGCGCCGAAACAACATTAAAGCAAGCTTTGAAACTCAAGCCGAATGACGCCCCGGCTTGGGTTCAACTTGGTTTGGCGCAATTGGGGCAAGGAAAAACATCGGACGCGATAGCGGCATTTGGGAAAGCCAAGCAGGCCGATCCTGACATGGTGGAAGCGTACAACCTGATCGGAGCGATTCAATTCGAAAGCGGCGATCCCATTCGCGCCGAGGCTATTTTGCGCGATGGCATTCGTGCGGAGCCGAACTTCGCGCCGCTTCACAACAATCTGGGGAATCTTCTCTCGGAGTCGGGTCGATTTGACGAAGCGAAGTTTCACTTCGAAGCCGCGCTTCGTTATAAGGACGATTACCCAGGCGCGCGATACAATTACGCGCTCGCGCTGAAGCGCGTGGGGCGGCTCGACGAGGCTCAGACGCAGGTGGAAGCCATCCTGCGCGCAAATCCCAATAGCGCGGAGGCGCATGAGTTCCTGGGCAATCTGTTCAACGCCAAAGGCGAACCCGATCGCGCGATCGATCACTATCGCGAGGCCATCCGCATCGCGCCGGACTTCGACCGCGCCAATCTGGATCTCGGCTCGGCGTTAGCGGCCAAAGGGGACTCAAGCGCTGCCCTGCCCTATCTTCGCAAGGCCGCGCAAAGCAAGGATGCGCAGACGCGCGCGGCCGCGCTGAAGATCCTTAATAAACCGTGAGCGCCACGCTGAGCCGCCATGCGTGAGCATGCGGGTAGACGCAAAAGCGTTTCCTCGAACGACTCATGCGAGCAGGAAAAGACAAATAAATCCCGTTTGTCGGATTTGATATTCGCCTCATTGAGTCAGACAGGTTTTGCCTCCACGTCCAACGACTTACGACCGGTTCCTCTGTTTCCATTTCTTATAAATATGATTCTAAAATACAAATTGAATTTTACCGAAACTAAAGGGCCAGTTTGGCAGTCCAATGAAATCATAAGGGGGTAGTAACTTGCTTCACGCTCGTCGATCGTCTCAAGTCTTATTGGCCATTGCTGTCTTTTTCCTCAGCCAGTTTGTCTTTTCTCAATCTACCGGCAGTATTGGAGGGACCGTAAGCGACGCCGCTGGCGCCGTGGTTCCGAATGCTGCCATTACTGTTCGTAATCAGGCTACCGGCGAGGAGCACACGACAAGAACCGATGTTTCCGGAATTTATCTGGTTCCTTCGCTGCCGGTTGGCACCTACCGCGTGGAAGTGAAATCTGCGGGTATGCAGACGACCACCGCCACCGGCGTCGAGCTTTCCGTCGGCAGTTCTCTCCGGCAGGATTTCGCGTTGAAAGTCTCCTCGACCAGCGAGACCGTTGAAGTCTCCGGCGCAGCCGCCTTGATTGACTCGAGCACGTCTACGCTTGGCAGCGTCGTCAATCAGCACACTGTGCAGGAGATCCCTCTCAACGGCCGCCATTTCATCGACCTTTCCTATGCTCACTCCGGGCACCGTTACTCCGCCGGCCAATGGATTTCTCACCGCGCCTTTGCGCGGGCAGGGATCCTTCTCTTTCAACTCCGCGGGCGCCCGTGAAGATAGCGTCAACTTCATGATCAACGGCATCAATCTGAGCGATCCGAATCAGAACCAGATCACCTTCCAGCCGACCATCAACACCGATCGACGAGTTTAAGATCGACAACTCCACCTTCAGCGCGGAGTATGGGCGCAACTCCGGGTCGATCGTCAACATCGCCACTCGCTCCGGCGAGAATGCGTGGCACGGCGAAGCGTACGAATTTCTGCGCAACGATTATTTCGATGCCCGGAACTTCGGTAATCCAACCAACACAATCGTCGGCGGGGTTCTGGTGCCGTCTAAAGAATCTCAATTTATTCGCAACCAGTTTGGCGGAGACGGCGGTGGCGCCATCATCAAGAACAAACTATTCGCGTATCCTGAGCTATGAACAGCTTCGCCAGCGACAGGCCGTGGCGCTACTCACCGCAACCGTTCTCACCGCGGCGCAGCGAGCGCAGGCTCTTGCTTCAGCGACGCCGCTGTTCAGGCTTTGTTGCCGCTGATTCCTCTGCCCAACTCCGGCACCAATTAGTTCGCCGGCTCGGCCAGCGCTCCGGTGAACATCGAGCAGGGCACCGCGAACATCAGCTATTTGCTGAATGTCCAACAACCGCCTGAATTTTTACTACGCCGATCCAACGGGATCAACGCAATGAGCCGCCGACTACGGACGGCAACAGCTTCCCCGACGAAGGCGACCAGCGCAACGGCACGCGCCAGCTTCTGACGTTCAATGAGGATTGGACCATCAGCCCCACGCTGACCAATGAATTCCGCGCGGGCGCGAACCGCATTCACATCATCTTCGATCCCGATAACACCGATGCGGCGCCGGCGTTCGACATCAACAGCGGCGTCACCGCTCCCATCGGAATACCTCATATCACCGTCACCGGCGCGTTTACGTTCGGCGGTAACAGCGGATTCCCGCAAGGGCCGCGGCGACAACGTCGGCACGTTCTCCGATACCTTGAGCTGGGTGCACGGCAATCACATCATCAAATTCGGCGGCGAATTCCGGCGTCAGAATTCGGACAACTTTCTCAGCCACGCCGGGAACCTTCAGCTTCCCCAGCATCACGGCGTTTCTCGCGGATCAGGCCAACAGTTTTACTGTGACCAATTCCAATCGCTCCAATCGGACTTATGGGAATTCGATCGGCGCGTTCGTCACCGATACCTGGAAGCTGCGGCCCACGTTCAGCGTGACGCTTGGTCTTCGCTATGACTGGTACGGCACTCCAACGGAAGCTGAAAACCGGTATCGTAGTGTTCGATCCCACCACCGATTCGCTGGTGCACGTCGGACAGCAGGGCGGACCCAGCAACGCCTATCAACAGAGCGCTCTCAATTTCGAGCCGCGCGTCGGCATCGTGTGGGATCCATTCAAGAACGGAAAAACGGTGATTCGCGCCGGTTACGCGCATCATGACCGATCAGCCGACCCTGGGTCTGGTGACGGGCCTCGCCGGCAATCCTCCTTACGCGTTTCCCATTTCCTACACGCCGCCAGCCGGTTCTTTCGTCACTCTCGAAAATGCCTTTCCTCTGGCCAATGGTTCCGTTTCTCCGGTATCGATCGCGCATAATTACCACGATGCGTACGTCTCGGAGTGGAACTTCAACATTGAGCGTCAACTCGGAAAGGACTACGCGCTCACTGTCAGCTACGTGGGGAGCAAGGGGACCGATCTCAATATCGAACGCAACTACAATCAGTTCGTGAACGGCGTTCGCCCGTATGCGAAGCTCTCGGCGAACAGCCCCATCGATCCCGGATTCCCCCTCACCAACATCTCCGTTTATGAGAGCGACGGCAATTCCTCCTACCAGGCCCTCTGGCTGACCGCGGAAAAGCGTTTCTCCAAAGGCCTCCAGTTCAAAGGCTCTTACGCGTACTCGAAGTCGATCGACGACAACTCGCAGAACAACCAGGGAGTCGTGATTCAGGACAGCAACAACATCCGCGGCGATCGGGGCCTCTCGGATTTCGATGCCCGCAATCGTTTCGTGGTCAGCGCAATCTATGCGCTGCCCTTCGAACACCACATGCTCACTCGCGGCTGGCAGATCTCTCTTATCGAGACGCTACAGAGCGGAAATCCCCTGAATTTCCATATCGCCAATTCGTCTTTCACAGGAAATGCGAACCTGCGTCCGGACGTAACCGGAAAAGTCCTCACCGGTTTCTATCCCGCGGGCTACGGAGCCGCTGGCATCGCAAGCGACATCGGGTACGTTCAAAACCCAACCGTGTTCGTGAACCAGGGCACCTTTCCCGGAGTCCCGATCGGCTTCGGGAATTTGGGACGCAACGTCGTCATCGGTCCGGGATTCTCCAATCTCGATTTCGCCATTGTGAGGAATTTCAGGATTAAAGAGCACATGAATTTCCAGCTTCGAGCGGATGCCTATGATCTGCTCAATCATCCTAATTTCAACAACCCGGTTCTTACTCTCCCGGGCACCGACCTCAGCACTTTCGCGACGGTCGGGACGGTCGGTCAGATCACTGCGGGAACGAGAACTCCTTCGGGGGATTTCGGCAGTTCGCGTCAGATCCAGCTCGCGGCTAAGTTTCAATTTTAAGGCGATTTAAGGCCTCGCCGGCGCTCTTATCAGTGAAATTAAGGGCGATTAAGTCGAATTTTGGGTGAAGTGCTATGGTAAACAGGTATTTCACCCACAATGAAAGCTTTTATTTCGCTCTCGCTGTTCGCCGGGCTCGTCTCCGCTCAGTCCTACAGCATTTCGACCATCGCCGGATCCTCGCGATTAGGCGACGGCAATCCCGCCACCAGCGTACCGTTGCGTTATCCATACGGAATGGCCGAGGACGCTGCGGGTAACATTTATTTCGCCGACGCGCTGGACAATCGCGTGCGGCGGGTGGATACGAAGGGGATTATCTCGACCGTTGCCGGCACCGGCGTCGCGGGGTTCAGCGGCGATGGGGGACCAGCTACACAAGCAACGTTCAATGGTCCGCAGGCCATACGACTCGATGCCAAGGCCGCCAATCTTTATATCGCGGACGATCTCAATCACAGGGTCCGCGTAATCGTTCTGGCGACCGGGGTGGTCACGACTGTAGCGGGGAATGGAAGTCTCAAATGGAGTGGCGATACCGGGTCGGCGCTTCAACTTCCGATGGACGTCGACGACATCGCCGTCGACAATTCGGGCAACATCTATATCGCCGACTTTTTTAACAGCCGGATTCGAAAAGTTCTGCCCAACGGAACGATCAGCACCATCGCGGGGATCGCAAATCCCGGGAGCTCTGGCGACAATGGACCCGCGGCGCAGGCGTCGATCTATGGGCCCACTGGCATTTCAGTCGACGCGCAGAGCAACATTTATTTCGTCGATTACTATAACAACCGCGTTCGCAGAATCAGCGCGGGCGGCATCATCACCAACTTCGCGGGAACTGGCGCCTTCGGCTATGGCGAGCCTGATTTGGACGGTAACAATGGACCGGCGATCAGCGCCTTCATGGCCATTCCTTTTTCGACGGCGGTTGAGCCCAACGGGAATGTGCTGATCCTGTGCATCTTCGAATTGTGGCGCGTGCTTGCCTCGAACGGGAACATTCAGTTTATTGCGGGCAGCGATTCGTTTGGCTTCGCTGGAGACGGAGGGTCCGCAATTACCGCCAAGTTCGCTTTTCCGGTCTACGTAACCGCGGCGAGCAACGATGATATTCTGCTGGCCGATTCCGGCAACTACCGGATCCGGAAAATCGCGAACGGAAACATTAACACGGTGGCGGGAACGTCGATTCTCGACGGCATTCCGGCGACGACGGCGTTTCTGAATCAACCCGACGGACTGGTCCTCGATGGGAAAGGCGGCGTGGCAATTGCCGATACCGGCGACAGCCGCGTGCGAATCGTTCCATCGACCGGGGTGATCGCCAACATCGCTGGAAGCGGCGTTCGCAGCTCTGATCCAGGTGATTTATATTTCCCGCGCGGACTTACCTACGACGCGGCCGGCAATCTCTTCATTGCCGATCAGGAGAACAATCGAGTGATGAAACTCCCGGCCGGCAGCGCCATTATGCTGGAGGCCGGGAACACCAATTCGGGTTTCGGCGGAGACGGCGGGCAAGCCAACCAGGCGATGCTGAACAGCCCGACCGGCGTCGCCGTCGATGCGGCAGGGAACGTTTATATCGCCGATAATGGAAACGAACGGATCCGCATGGTCGATCTGAACGGCGATATTTCCACTATTGCCGGTAATGGAAATTTCCAGTTTGTCGGCGATAACGCTCCGGCGAAAAACGCTCAGTTAGATCCGCTCGACTTGGCGTTCGATACTGCGGGCAATCTATTAATTGCCGACTGGAGCAGCCATCGCATCCGAAAAATAAATCTGACGTCGAAGATAATCACCACAGTCGTGGGGATTGGTACGCCGGGCTACTCGGGCGACGGCGGACCGGCCACCAGTGCGCAACTCAATCTGCCCACCGGCATCGCGGTCGATAAGGCGGGGAATTTGTATATTGCCGATAACGGCAACTCTGTAGTTCGCCGCGTGAGCGCCACCACCGGCGTGATCACTACCATCGCGGGCAACGGCAAAATGGTGTTCAACACGGAATCCGGCACAGCGATCGGCGTCTCCATCGATCCCGCCCGCGTGGCTGTCGATGCGACCGGCGCGATTTACATCGCCGACCAGTTCAACGACCGCATCCGCAAGCTGCTGGTGCAAGTGCCGGCTACCATGACGATCTTATCGGGCGACGCGCAATCCGGCCCTCCTGGAACTTCGCTTTCGATCGCCGTCAAAGTGGCGGACGCCTCCGGGATGCCTGTCGGCGGCGTTACGGTTAGCTTCGCGATCTCGACCGGAACGGCATCGCTCAGCGCGGCGACTACAACAACTGGCGGCGATGGAACGGCGACGATTCAGTTGACACTGGGAGCAGCGGTCGGCGCGCTGAAGATTACGGCGTCAGCGGGCGGGCTTACGGGCGTGACCTTCAACCTCACCGTGACGCAGCCTGTGATCACCGCTCCGCAGCCCCAGATCACGAGTGGAGGAATAGAGGGCGCCGCGCTCAGCGTTCCGCCAGTTCTCGCGCTTTCGACGGGAGGGATTGCCAGTGTTTTTGGAACCAACTTCGGCAGCGGGTCGGCATTCGTGAAGGTCGGCTCCGGCGACCTGGTGAACGGACAGGTGCCGGTGAACTTCCAAGGGATTTGTGTCATGGTCGGCGGCAATAGCGCGCCCATCTTCGGCGCGTCCAGTACACAGGTGAACTTCCAGGTTCCGTTGGTTACGGCGGGCACTGCGATAGTCCAGGTAATTACGGGATGCGGCACCGCGAATCCGCTGATGAGCAATGCGGTCAGCGTTTCGACGCAGTTGGCGACCCCCGAGTTTTTCTATTTCGCGCAGACTGCGAACGGCATAAATCCAGTGGCCGCGACCGATGCGATTACCGGCGTTGGGATCGCCGCGGCGAATTTATTCCCCGGCAGCGGATTCGCTCCGGCGCATCCGAATGAATATGTGACGCTGTACGGGACCGGATTCGGCGCGACCAATCCTGCGGTTGCTCCCGGCGTTTTCCCCGCGCAGTTGGCTTCGGCGACGGGCACGGTGACCGTGCTACTTGGAGGAGCCGCGATCCCTTCGGCGAATGTGTTGTATGCAGGGGTGACGCCGAACAGTCCTGGACTATATCAGCTGAATCTTCTGATCCCCGCGGGCACGCCGAACGGAAATTTGCCGTTGATAATTCAGATCGGAAGCCAGCAGAGTCCGGCTGGGGCGTATTTGACGGTACAGGGGAATTAGTTTGTAATTGCGGGCAGGCGCTTGTTCTCACGCGCAAAAAAAGGTATACCGGATCAATGCATTCCCGATTCCTGCTCGTCGCTCTCATAATCGGTCCATGCCTGGCGCAGGACGCCTCCCGGATGGATCAAGTGGTTCAATCGCACGTAGCGGACCATTCGTTCATGGGCTCCGTTCTGGTCGCGCGCGGCAATGACGTTATCTTCAGCAAGGGCTACGGCTCGGCCGACCTCGAGTGGGACGTTCCTAATGCGCCGAACACGAAGTTCCGCCTGGGATCGGTCACCAAACAGTTCACGGCGGCGGCGATTCTGCTGCTTGAGGAGCGCGGCAAGTTGAGCGTGAACGATCCGGTGAAAAAGTACATGCCAGATGCGCCCGCGGCTTGGGACAAAATCACGATCATGCATTTGCTGACCCACACTTCCGGGATCCCCAATTTTACGAGCTTTCCGGATTATCCGAAGCAGGAGCCGTTTGCAACGACGCCCGAGAAACTGGTGGCGCGGTTTCGCGACAAACCTCTGGAGTTCGCGCCTGGCGAGAAGTGGAATTACAGCAATTCGGGATTCGTGCTGCTGACGTATCTGCTCGAAAAAGTATCCGGAGTCACTTACGAGGCGTTCGTGCGCGAGAATATTTTCACGCCGCTGGGGATGAAGGATTCAGGCGTCGATTCCAACTCCGCCGTCATTCACCATCGTGCCTCCGGATACGTGTTTGACAAGGATCACTTCGAAAACGCCGGCTTCATTCATATGAGCGTTCCGCAGGGCGCCGGCGCACTCTACTCCACCACCGAGGATCTTCTGAAATGGGAGCAGGGCTTGTTTGGAGGCAAGCTGCTGAAGCCGGCGTCGCTCGAAAAGATGACGACTCCGTTCAAGAACGATTATGCGTTCGGAGTCGGCGTGCAAACCGTCGGAGGGCACAAGAAAATCGATCACGGAGGCGGTATCGAAGGCTTCAACACACACCTGGCGTATTATCCCGACGACAAGATGACCGTGGTGGTGTTGTCGAACGTGAACGGAAATGCGCCGGGAGAGATCGCGACGAAGCTGGCTGCCCTGGCCCGCGGCGACGCGATCAAGTTGACTGGTGAGCGCAAGGAAATCACGCTCGATCCCAAAATGCTCAATCGCTACGTGGGCGCTTATCAGATGACCAACGGTCCAGCGATGCTCATTACTCTCGAAAACAATCAACTACTTAGCAGGCTCGGGAACCAGCAGGCGGTCCCGATTTTTCCCGAGTCGGAGACAATGTTTTTCCTGAAAGTGGTTGATGCGGAACTCGAATTCTCCCCCGACGTGAGCCTACTGACCCTCCACCAGGGCGGTCGAGACATGCCAGCGAAGCGGCTGGATGAAGCCGACGCCAAAAAGCTGACCGACGCCGTCGCCGCCAACGCCAAACGATTTAAAGACCAAACGCCCTATGCCAACGGCGAAGCGGTACTGCGCCGGATCATCGAGGAGTTGCGAGCGGGTAAACCGAATTACGATCTCATGAACGCCGGGATGGCGAACGTCACCCGGCAGCAGTTGCCGCAGCTCCAATCGGGCATCGTGCAGCTTGGCGCGTTGCAATCCATCACCTTCAAGGGGGTGGGGCCGGGTGGCGCCGATATTTATCAGTGCAAGTTTGAGAACGGAGCAGTGGAGTACAGGATCACGCTCGCGGCGGATGGGAAACTTGAGAGCGCCGGCATTCGCCCGCTTTAGAGGTTGCTTCTGGTAACCTTTCACGATGGAAAGATTCACCGGCCTGCTGGGCCTGGTCGTCATCGTTCTCGTAGCTTATTTGTTCTCGACGAACCGCAGTGCGATTAAGCCTCGCGTATTGTTTTGGGGACTCGGGCTGCAATTCGGCTTTGCGTTTCTGGTTTTGCGAACCAACGTCGGGTACATATTCCAAGCCGCGAGCAATGGCGTGAATCACATGCTTGGGTATGCGGTCGAAGGAAGTAAGTTTCTCTTCGGCGACAAGCTGGGCGTCAAGAACGATCAGTTCGGGGTGATTTTCGCATTTCAGGTTCTGCCCATTATTATTTTCATCGCATCCTTCTTCGCGATTCTTTATTACCTGGGCGTGATGCAGATCTTCGTGCGCGGCATGGCGGTGCTGATGCAAAGAGTCTTCGCGACCAGCGGCGCCGAATCGACCAATGTCGCAGCCAGTATTTTCATGGGACAGACCGAGGCCCCGCTGACCATTCGTCCGTTCCTGGCGGGTCTGACGCAGAGCGAATTGTTTACCGTGATGGCGAGCGGAATGGCGCACGTTTCAGGTGCGACGATGGCGGCGTATGTTCTGATCGCCGGCGTCGAGATACGACATTTGCTGACGGCGGTGATCATGACCGCGCCCGGCTACGTTGATGCTCGCCAAAATATTGGTTCCCGAAACGCAAGTGCCGGAGACGCTAGGCACGATCAAAATCGAAGTGGAAAAACCGGGAGTCAATATCATCGATGCGGCGTCGCGTGGCGCGGCGGACGGATTGCACCTTGCGCTCAACGTGGGGGCGATGCTGATTGCGTTCGTCGGACTGATCGCGATGGTGAATGGAATCCTGAATGGGATTCACGGCATGAATCACCTGGGGTGGGTGCCGGCTTCGGCGCAGGATATTCTGGGCCATGTTTTCGCCCCGATGGCGTGGCTGCTGGGTGTGAAGTACAACGACTGCGCGTCGATCGGGAATCTTCTAGGCACACGGTTGATTTTGAATGAATTTGTCGCGTTCATTAATCTGGGTACGATTCGAGCCAGCATCGATCCGAGGTCTTTCATCATCGCGACGTACGCTCTGTGCGGCTTCGCGAATTTGAGCTCGGTCGCGATTCAGGTGGGCGGCATCGGTGCACTGGCGCCATCGCGCAAATCGGATCTGGCGCGGCTCGGCATGAAAGCAGTTGCGTGCGGCACGATGGCGAACTTTATGTCGGCATGCATTGCGGGGATGCTGGTGTGATCGGCGTCGTGCTGGGCAGCGGCTTAGGGGCGTTCGCGGATACGCTCGATGACGATCGTCGAGACGCCGTACTCGGCGATTCCCGGATGGCCTGTGTCGACCGCGGCCGGGCATGCGGGGAAACTGGTTGAGGGGCGGATCGGAGATACCGAAGTGATCGTGCTCGCGGGGCGCGCGCATCTTTATGAAGGCTACTCGGCGCAGCAGGTAACGTTCGGGATTCGCGAACTGGCTCGCCGAGGCGTCAAGAGCCTGGTGCTGACCAATGCCGCCGGCGGCATCAACGAAAAATACCGGCCGGGCGATTTGGTGCTGATCTCGGATCATATCAATCTGCTCGGAGCAAATCCGCTGACCGGTCCAAACGATGAGGCGTTGGGTCCGCGCTTTCCGGATATGACCGAAGCTTATTCGCGGGAATATCGCGAAATCGCGAAACACGCCGGGCATGAGTTGGGGATCGTGCTCGATGAAGGTGTTTACGTCGCGGTGCCGGGGCCGAGCTATGAGACTCCGGCGGAGATCCGGTATATGCGAACGATCGGCGCGGATCTGGTGGGCATGTCGACGGTGCCGGAGACGATCGTGGCCAATCACATGGGAATGAAGGTGCTCGCGATTTCGTGCGTGACCAATGCGGCGGCCGGCATTTTGCCGCAGAAGTTGGTGCACGAAGAGGTGCTGGAAACCGGCGCACGAGTGCGGGATACGTTGGTAAAATTGTTGCAATCCGTGATTCCGAGGTTAACGTAATGCACTTGGCTCAAATCAACATCGGACGCTTGATCGCGCCGATCGACGATCCGCGCATCGCCGGTTTCGTCGCTCAGCTCGATCCGGTGAACAAGCTTGCGGACGAGAGTCCTGGGTTCGTGTGGCGGCTCAAATCGGAATCGGGCAACGCGACCGACATCGCTTACAACGACGATCCGACCATCATGGTGAACATGTCGGTGTGGGAATCGCTCGACGCGCTGAAAGCCTATGTATATGGGTCGCGGCATCTGGGCGTATTTCGGGAACGCAGTAAATGGTTTGAAAAGATGGACCTCCCGCACTACTGTTTGTGGTGGGTTCCGGTGGGGCACGTGCCGAAGGTTGCGGAAGGGCGCGAGAGACTGGAGCACTATCAAACACGGGGAGCTACACCCCACGCTTTTTGGTTTTCGGAATGGTATCCGGCTCCGGTTGATGAGGCGGTGGCGGTTTAATTCTCCTCTCTTTTCCGAACCTATCAATTCGCAGACCCGGTGATGGAAGCCAGGCATTCCTCTGAATCAAGTGCGTAAGACGATGGAGGGGTGCGGGAAAGGTCGATGAAGATATTCCTGGTCATAACCGCATTTGCCTACACTGGATTGTTTTTATTCCTTTCCTCGGATCCGTTCACGGACGCTCCCAACCATCTGGCGCGCGCGGTGATTATGAAATCGCTGTGGTTCGATTCTCAGTCTCTTTTTCAAGGGATGTTTTCGGCGAGGCATTTTTTTATGCCATATATGCTGCCGGACCTGGGACTCGTTCTGCTGATCCGGATGGTCGGATTCGACCGAGCCATTCCGATTTGGAGCACGCTAACCATGCTGGTTCTGGTCGGGGGAGTTTGCGTCTATGCGCGGCAGGTATTGGCCACCACCTGGGCGTTTGCGGCCGCGGTATTGTGCTCCTGGTATTTCGCAACGAATTACTTATTTATCCTTGGCTTTTTTTCGTTTCAATGGGGAATTGCCGCGTCCTTTTTCGCGCTGGGGGCTCTGGAAGCGTGGCGGCGTAACAAAGAATATTCCTTTGGATGGGTGGCGTTGTATATCGTCGCTTGCGTTTTTTGTTATGGAGCGCATATGGCTTCCTTTGCGATTCTCGCGGCGATGGTAGGAGTCGTCGGCTTGGTTCGCGCCGGTCTGAAGCATCAAAGCTGGATGCGTTCGGGTTGGGAATTAGCTCCCTTCGCGGTGCTGGCTGCATATCATCTACTACTGGTGCCGACGCATCCCGAAGCTTCTGGAGGAACGCTGACGCACAATACAGTTGCCGACAAATTCGGCCATTTCATCGAAGCGATGTTTGTCCGCCAGAATTATGTAGTCGACCGATCGATCCTGGTTTTGTTTTGGGGAATTTTTGTAGGTGCGATCTGGTTCGGGGTCCGGCGGCGGACCGGTTTGGCCAGGCATTGGGAACTTGCGGCGATGTGTGGTTTGGCGGCGATTATTTATTTTATTCTGCCTTTTGGGCTAGGCGCGATTTCCTATATTGACGAGCGGGCGCTGCCATTTGTTTTCATCCCATTGCTGATCTTATCGCTCCGAGTTTTTGAAAGCTCGGCAGCCGGGCCGCAATCAAATTACGAGTCTGCTGGTTGCGTGCTCGGTATTGGCTGCGGCGAATTTCGGGTCGCTCGCTTCGTTTTTACCCAGGCAGAATCGCGAAGTTGCGCAATTCAGGGAGGCGCTTCTCATGATCCCACCGTACCAGGCTGTTCTTCCTGTCCACACACGGCAGAAGGATGGAAATACCTGGCCGCTGCGGCACGCCGGATCCTTTTATACCGCGGAGCGAAACGGCTACACCCCCTACCTTTTTAGCGGCACAACTGGCGGCGGGCCCGCTGGATACTTCACCGACCTTTCCTGCATTTATCGACCCGCGCAGGATTGGTATGTGGGCGAAGGTTCACCCGACTGGGACGAGATTGCGCGGAGCTACGATTATGTGGCGATCACCAAGCCTTGGAAGGCGGAGCGGATCGATTTGAGGCGGCTGGAATTGTATTATGAGAATGATACGGCGACGGTGTTTCGGGTGCGGCGGTGACGGAGATTATTGCGCCTGTCCGCATGCTTACGCATGGCGGTTCGGTCGAGGCGGGGGTGCGAACATTACGCAGCTACTGCGCGGACTTTTATGTCTACGATCGGTGAGGTTACGATGGGGCCTCGATAGTCGGGGTGGCGATATTCGAGATGCATGCCGCGCCCTAAGTATGCCGATTTTAGCATCGAGCCGCCCCAGTTGCAGCCGCTGATTCTGACCAGCACCGGCTCGGGACAGAATTCCGGATGGCCCGAGATTAGCGCCAAGCCGTCGGGGCGCAGGGTCAAAGTGTAGCCGCGGTTCTGCGTGACGACTTCGAGAGTGCTTTCGTCGGGCAGGTCCTTGAGGTATACACCGCCCTCAATTTCGCTGCGCACGATATTGCGATTCACATGATCGCTCAGGTTTTGGTGCGGCGAAAACATTCCTGCTTTATTCTACCTCTACAATTAAGATATCGACACATGGGAATTTTCTATGACCGCCCTGCCCTGGTGCAGGCTCGCGCCGAGTGGCATCGCGCTGGAAAAACCGTTGTTTTCACGAACGGATGCTACGACATTTTGCATCCCGGCCACATACGGCTGCTCGAAAAGGCGCGTTCGCTGGGTGATTTACTCATTCTGGCGCTGAACACCGATTCGAGCGTCGCGCGGCTGAAAGGACCGACGCGGCCGTTGATCTGCGAAGAGGAACGCGGGCGCATGGCTCTGATGCTCGAAGCCGTGGATGCGGTCACGTTGTTCGATGAAGACACGCCGCGCGAATTGATCGCCGAGGTACTGCCGGACATCCTTATTAAAGGCGCGGATTGGGCGCATTTCATCGCGGGGCGCGAGGAAGTGGAGGCGGCGGGCGGCAAGGTGATGGCGCTGGCGCTGGAGCCGGGATTTTCCACGACTAATATTGTCGACGAACTTCTAAAACGGTGACTCACCCGGCGGTTCGCGATCTTTTTCATACGCTCAGCCGCGACCCGGCGTTTCAGGATCTGGCTGCGAAGCTGGTGCGGCGCGATACGGGTCCGTTTTCGCTGGCCGGGTTGACGCCGACGTCGAAGGCGCTGTACCTGGTGCTGCTGTGGCAGGTTACGGAGCGCCCGATGGTGGTGATCTCCGACAACAATCAGCACACTGAGGCGTTGACCGAGTTGGTCGGGACTTTTTTCGATCTGCTGATTTCGCGGCCGGAAGTCGGGCATCCGCAAATGGTTCCGGCGCTCGATGTACTGCCCGGGCAGAACGTTGCGCCGCATAAAGAAATTGTCGAGCAAAGGGCCATCGGACTGTGGCGCATGACCTCGACCACGGTGCCGTTCACGCTGGTTCCCGTTCCTTCGGTGCTGCTGCGCACGCAGCCTCCGGAATATTATCGCCGGCTCACGTTGACGCTCTCCGTGGGCGAAGAGATTTCGCTGGACGCCCTTGAGGATCATTTGCAATCGATCGGATATGAGCGGCGCGAGCCGGTGGAGATGGTCGGCGAGTATTCGATTCGCGGGGGCATCCTCGATGTGTTTCCGGCAGAAAGCACGCGGCCGCTGCGCATCGAGTTTTTCGGCGATGAGATTGAATCGATTCGGCGGTTTGAGGTCGAGACGCAGCGTAGTGTGATGAAGATCAGCGAGGCGCAGGTGCTGCCGCTATCGGAGCCGATGCAGGCGGAGCCGGATCACTCATTGCTGGATCTTGCGCCGGGAGCACTGGTGGTGATCGATGAGCCGGAGCAGGTCACGCTGGCGGCGGAGCGTTTATGGAAGAGGCTCGATCAGCATCCGGATTCGGCGGGATATTTTTGGCATTGGGAGGACCTTAAGCCGGCAATTACTGTGTCTCTGCGCGAGCTGGATCTGGATGGAAGTGCGCCGCATCTTTCGACGCGGCCTTCGATGGCGTTTCACGGGAGCATGCAGGTGGCGGTGGCCGAAGCGAAGACGATGGTGGAGCAGGGTTATCGCGTCGCGTTCTTTGCGCCGTCGAACGGAGAGCTGGAGCGGCTCGCCGATATTCTGCGCGAATATTCGGTGCCGTTCAGTCTCGGATTAGCGCCGAATGAAGCCGCGTCACCATATCTGGCGGAGCGCGCGTATCTCGCGGGTCCGGTGGCGAGCACCTATTTGATCAAAGGGCTGGTGCGGCGCGGCGTCACTTTTCCTGACGCGAAGATCGCGTTCATCGGATCAGAGGATTTGTTCGATCCTTCTGATTTGGTAGCTCGGCCGAGCCTCACAAAAGGGCAGTTGTCGGCGTTCGCGGCGGATCTGGCGGATCTGAAGCCCGGCGATTACGTGGTGCATGTAACGCACGGGGTCGGGCGATTTTTGGGGCTACGGGAAATCGTGCAGGGCGAGCAGAAGGGCGACTTCATGCTGCTCGAATATGCGGGCGAATCGAAGCTCTACGTTCCATTGACGCGGATGGATCTGGTGGAGAAATATCGCGGCGCGGGCGAGCAGGGGCCGCCGCTTGACCGGTTGGGCGGGGCGACGTGGACAGCGCGTAAGACTCGGGTCAAGACGAAGATGCGCGATATGGCGGATGAGCTTTTGAAGCTCTACGCCGAGCGGCGCATGGCGGAGGGATTCTCGTTTTCGAGCGATTCGAACTGGCAGCGCGAGTTTGAGGATGCGTTCGAATACGGCGCCACAAAAGACCAAATAAGCGCTGTTAAAGAGATTAAACGTGACATGGAATCGCCACATCCGATGGATCGATTATTGTGCGGCGACGTGGGATTCGGGAAGACCGAAGTCGCGATGCGCGCGGCGTTCAAAGCGTTGGGGGATGGCAAGCAGGTAGCTGTTTTGGCGCCTACAACGGTGCTCGCGTTCCAGCATTTCGAGACTTTTAAACGGAGATTCGCGGCGTTTCCGGTGCGGATCGAGATGCTGTCGCGATTCAAGAGCGCGAAGGAAATTAAAGCGACGCTCGATGAGTTGGCATTGGGGCGAGTGGATGTCGCGATTGGCACGCATCGGCTGTTGTCCAAAGACGTGGAGTTTCGCGACATCGGATTGTTGATCGTCGACGAAGAGCAGCGATTCGGCGTAAGGCACAAGGAGCGGCTGAAACAGATCCGCAAAAACGTGGACGTGCTGACGATGAGCGCGACGCCGATTCCGCGGACGCTGCACATGTCTCTGCTGGGGATCCGCGATATGAGCGTGATTGAAACGCCGCCGAAGGATCGCTTGGCGATTCATACCGTGGTGGCGAAGTTCGATACCGAGATTGTGAAGCAGGCCATCGAACAGGAGATGGGACGCGGAGGGCAGGTTTACTTCGTTCACAATCGGGTGGAATCGATTTTCTCGCGCGCGGCCGCGATTCAGGAACTGGTTCCGAGCTGCCGGATCGGCGTAGGTCATGGGCAGATGGGCGAGGCAGATCTGGAGAAGGTCCTGCTGGGGTTTATGCGGCATGAGTACGATGTTTTTGTATGCACTACGATCGTCGAAAATGGCCTCGACATTCCGCTGGCGAATACGATGATCATCGAGAATGCCGAGCGGCACGGGCTGTCGGAGTTATATCAGTTGCGAGGACGCGTGGGACGATCGAATCGCCGCGCGTATGCATATTTATTGGTTCCGCAGGATACGGAGCTGAGCGAGATCGCGCGTAAAAGACTCGCGGCGCTGCGGGAATTTTCGGACTTGGGCGCGGGGTTCAAGATCGCCGCGCTCGATTTGGAATTGCGCGGCGCGGGCAATCTGCTGGGCGGCGAGCAACACGGGCATATCGAGGCGGTGGGATTCGATATGTACCTTAAGATGCTGGAAGAGACGGTGCAGGAATTGAAGGGTATCGAGGTGCCTGTGGAGGTTCACTCAGCGCTGAATCTGGGGCTCGATATTCGGATTCCCGCGGATTACATCGCGGATGAGCATCAACGGCTGAGGGCGTATAAACGGATTGCGGATGCCAAGGATAACGAGCAGGCGGAGATTGTGCGCGCGGAGTTAGCCGATCGCTACGGTCCGGCTCCCGATGCGGTGGAAACGATGGTCCGGTTCGCTCTGCTGAAGACGGCGGCGCAGAGGGCGGGCATTGAAGCGATCGATCGGCGCGGCAGTGCGTTGTACATCAAGTTTCATCCGGGCGCGAAGATAGATCCGGCGATGCTGATGGCTCTGGTGTCGTCGAAAGAGGGTGCGCAATTTACTCCGGCAGGGGTGCTGCGGCTGCCGCTCAATAGTGCGAATGCGGATGCCGGGGCTGTGCTGGATTCGGTGAAGGAGTCGATCGAAACCTTATCGCCAGGGTGATTGCGCCGGCCAGCCTCGCATGGTTTCTATAGCCCACTTGGTGGATTTATCGGCGTGGCAGATTCCGCATGGATTCGGCACTTTGGATTGTTCCGTCAAGGTGGGAGAGATGAACTTGAAAGTGTGACTGCGGACGTTCACGTCAGCGATGGTCTGCTCGATTTTAGGCATGTGGCAATTGGCGCATTCGCTTCCCGCACTACCGGCGCGATGATGCGTATGCGCTTCGAGGGTGGGGGCGCGGGGTCCATTCGGAGAGCCCGGGCTGTGACATTGGAGACACATCGAGTTCCCGGGTTTGCGCAGGTCGGCGTTGTTCGAGGTGCCGTGACTGTCGTGGCAACTGAAGCACGTGATGCCATGAAGATACATTTCGCTTTGGACGAAGTCGTTGCCTTGCATCCGGTTTTTATGCGCGGTGCCGTCAGCGAAGTGAGTGAACGTGGTCTCCCCTAGCTTGTGCTCTTCGAGCTGCCAAAAATCTTTCAGGTTCAAGCCCATTTGAAAGCCGACGGGCCAATCGTAGTAGCGTCCCTCGATCGGGTTCTTCAGGGGACGCCCCTGGGAGTGGCACTGAATGCAGGTATCGTTGGCGTGGACCGAATCGAGCCGCGCGGGATTCACGATGTTCGCGATGGTGGGCTTCGCGGCATGCGCGGCGCCGGGACCGTGGCAGCGCTCGCAGCCTACGTTCCACTCGGTCACGCTCTTGGTGGCGATGTTGTAGTTTACGGAATGGCAGCCATCGCAGAGCGGGCCGGTGGGGCGCTTGGCATTTTCGGGCGGATAGAAAGGAGTCCACCAGTCGGTGCCATCCTTGACCTGGTAGGGTCGCCAGATTTTATGAGTGATATCCCATTGCGCGGGCAGGGGGAAATAATCGTCGCCGCTGCGTTTGAAGTAGCGCTGCTTCCACTTGCTGCCGTAGGTGAACGCAATGTCTTGCTTCGTGAAAGTGAGAAGAGGATCAGGCTTGGAGAGGTCTGGAAGTATCGCGTCAGGATGCTGGGCCGGGTCTTGCACGACGTTCGCCATGCGCGTTTTCGCCCATCGATTGTAGATCGAGGCGTGGCACGGCTGGCACGAGGCCGATCCGGCATAGCCGTTGGATTGGGCTAACGCAGTTACGGGAAGAGCGAGGAAAAATAGAATACAGTGTCGCTTTATCAGCACAGTCGGTTTTCGCCCCGTGGAGCCATCGTGACACAAAATGCAAGGGGGAAAGTGGAGCGCTAACTGCTCTATTCAGCGAAAGGACGGTTATACTAAGACTATGCGTTTGGGTATCTTTTTTCTGGCGATAGCGCTTTATGGCGCCGATGTCACCCTGATGGAAGAGATCATCTGCAAGGTGAACGGCGACATCATTACGCGCGGCGAAATGGCTCGCGACAAGAAGCTGCTCGAGAGCGAACTGCGGCAGCAAGGGCTCTCCGGCACGCGCCTCAGCGAGGCGTCGAACGATGCGTCGAAGAACATTTTGCGCGAGAAGATCGATCAACTCCTGTTGGTTCAAAAGGCGAAAGAGCTGGATATTAAAGTTGACACCGAGCTCAATAAACAGATGCTCGATATTCAGCGGAGCTCGAAGATCGTCGATCCGGAGAAGTTTCAGGAGTACGTGCATCAGATGACCGGGGCGCCGTACGAGGATTATAAAGCCGAGATAAAGAACAATTTGCTTCGCGAAAAAGTGGTGCGCGAAGAGATTTCGCGCAAGATAATGTTCAAGACCGACGAGCTCCAGAAATATTACGATGAGCACAAGGATGAGTTCATGCGCCAGGAGCGCGTTTTCCTGCGGGAGATTTTTGTTTCGACCGACGGAAAAGATGCCGCTGGGATTGCCGCGGCGGACAAGAAGGCGAAAGATCTGGTAACGCGCGCCCGCAAAGGGGAGCGCTTCGCGGAAATGGCCCAGACCAACTCCGATGCGCCGAACGCGGCCCAGGGCGGCGAGATGCCGGCGTTCGAAAAAGAGGACTTACGCCCGGAATTGGTGACGGCGATCTGGAACCAGTCACGCGGATACGTTACCGATCCGATCAAAGTTGAAAAACCGGATGGATTCGCGATTTTCAGAGTCGAGGAGCATCAGAAGGCCGGCTTGGCGGAGTTCGAAGAGGTGCAGTACGAAGTGCAGGACAAGTTGTTCCGTCCGAAGATGCAACCTGCCTTGCGCGAGTACATGACCAAGCTTCGCGCGGTTGCGTTTTTGGAGATCAAACCGGGCTATGACGACACTGGCGCCGCACCCGGAAAAGACACCGCCTGGAGCGATCCAGCCCAACTGAAGCCCGAGACTGTATCGAAGCAAGAAGTTGCTAGCGCGAGGGCATCGAAAAGAAGCTGCTCGGCATTGATTCCGATTCCCGGGACGAACACCACGTCGACCGGTATTTCGTCTTCGAAATAGTGAATGAAATCTCCTTTCGTAACCGATCTGCAGCCGGATCAGATTATCACCGGCACGTTCCTGGTTCAGCATAAGGACGTCCGGCAGAAAAAATCGGGTGACGTTTATCTTGTCGCTTACATTGGCGGACCGCACGGGCGAGCTCGACGCCAAGATGTGGGACAACGCGGCTGACGCAGTTGAGACCTTCGCGCAGGACGACTTCGTGCGCGTCAAGGGGCTGATGCAGGTTTTTCAAAACCGGCCACAGCTCACACTCCATAAAATACAGTCTGTTATCGACGCGGATATCGATGTCGCGGATTACTTTCCGGCCTCCAAACGCGATCGCGACGAGATGTTCCGGGAGCTTGCAGGGCTGGATCGCATCGATCGGGAATCCGCACTTGAAAGCTTTGCTCCAAGCCATGTTTCGCCGATGAAGAGATCGCCAAGGCGTATCGGATCGCGCCCGCGGCGAAGGCGATTCATCATGCCTGGCTCGGGGGCTTGATCGAACACGTTCTCTCGCTTTGCACGCTGGCGAAATTCACGGCGGCTCATTATTCGAATATCGATCTCGATCTGGTGCTGGCGGGCGTGATTTTGCATGACATCGGCAAGATCAGGGAGCTCAATTATGCGCGAAGCTTCAGCTACTCGACCGAAGGGCAATTGCTGGGACATATCGTGATCGGTCTGAGGATGGTGGAAGACAAGCTGCGGCTGGTTCCCGGATTTCCCGAGAAGCTGCGCGATCTGCTGCTGCATCTGATCGTGAGCCATCACGGCGAACTCGCATACGGATCGCCGAAGGTTCCTTTGTTTCCCGAGGCGATGCTGCTGCACCATCTGGACAATCTCGATTCGAAGATGGAGTGCATGCGCGGGTTGATCGAGCGGGACCGGCAGGTGGAAGGCGTGTGGACGGGCTACAGTTCCGCGCTGGATCGCAGCGTGTTGAAGAAGGCTAAGTTTCTTGAGGCGGCGGCTGCTGCTATCGTCGATCCGCTCCCTGACGGTCACGGTTCCGGGGTGCTTCGCGGATCGGTAGAGCAAAAACGGCGCACCGGAGCCGTCATCGTCGCCGTTTGCATCGAAGCTGAAAGACGCGCTGAAGGACTGATCCTATGCGACGTCCGGCTCCGCAGCGCGACATGCCTCCGCCGCTGGAGCTGGAGTGTCTGAAAGCACTGTGGGGGATCGGCGAGGGCACGGTCCGCGATGTGCGCCACGTGATGGTGGGCAATCGCAACCTGGCGTACACGACGGTGATGACGGTGCTCGATCGCCTGGAGAAACGCGGAGGCGTGTCGCGCAGGAAACAGGGACGATCGTTCGTCTACGTGCCTAAGCTGAGCCGCGAGGAATTGCGGCAAGTTCGCGGTGAAGGAAGTGGTCGACCGGTTCTTCGAGGGATCGACGGAAGCGCTGGCGCGCTTCTTGAGAGAGCCAGGAGCCAGGAGCCAGAAGCCAGAATGCAGCGGACATGGATGCTTCCCTACTTTAGAGACGCGGCGATTTCTTCGCCTAACGCAAGCGATGCGGTTGCACCGGGGCTCGGGGCATTTACTACGTGCAGTTCGCCGGGGCCTTGGACGAAATGAAAATCCTCGACCAACGATCCGTCGGGCGACATGGCTTGGGCGCGAACACCGGCGCCGCCCTCGACCAGATCTTCGGTGCGAATTTCCGGCACCAGGCGCTGCAACGACGCGCAGAATAGCGCCCGGCTGAAGGAGCGGCGCGTTTCGTCCCAGCACATCTTCGGATACTTTCCGAGGAATCGCCAGAGGCCGTTGAAGGTGATCGCGTCGAAAATATCGCGCGGATTGATGTCGGTTTTGGTGTAGCCTTCGCGCGCGAAAGCGAGCACCGCGTTCGGTCCGGCTTCGATGCCGCCGTGAATCATGCGCGTGAAGTGGACGCCGAGGAACGGAAACTTCGGATCGGGGACGGGATAGATCAGGTGACGCACCAGGTGTTGGCGCTCCGGGCGGATCTTATAATATTCGCCGCGAAATGGCACGATGCGGACCGTTCGATGCGCGCCGGTAAGCGCGGCGATGCGGTCCGATTGCAGGCCGGCGCAGGTGACGATGCGCGAACATTCGTAATCGCCCGCGGTGCTCTGGACACGGAACGCGGTGCCCTTACGCGCTGATTGCGGTGACGCGCGCCGACGTGATCACTTCCCCGCCCTGGGCGCGAATCAGGCCGACCAGAGTTTCACAGACCTTCGGATAATCGACGATGCCTTCCTGCGGCACGCGAATGGCGGCGATGCCGGCGGCGTGCGGCTCGATCTCACGAAGTTCATCGCCGGTCAGCATTTGAGGCCTTCCAAGCCATTCTGCCCGCCGCGTTCGAAGAGTGTGTGCAGGCGAGGCAGTTCTTCCTCGGCCGTCGCGACGACGATTTTTCCGCAGATTTCGTGAGGGATGGAATGCTCGACGCAGAAGTCGACCATCTGGCGGATGCCAGTGACGGCGAGCCGGGCTTTTCGCGAGCCGGGTTTGTAATAGAGGCCCGGAGTGCAGGACGCCGCTGTTGTGGCCGCTCTGATGTCGGCAGACGGCGGACTCTTTTTCAAGCACCGTGACGCGCGCATCGGGAAAACGCTGGCCGAGCCGCCAGGCGGTGCCAAGTCCGATGATGCCTCCGCCGACGACTACGATGCGATCGCGATATTGTTACCCGGCGTTATTTTATTAGCACCCACCTAGTTATCATAAGAGACATGTTGATCGTGATGAAGGCGCAGGCGACCGAGGCCGATATCGATCGCGTGCGGGAACGCATCGAGAGCCTGGGTTTTCGCGCGCATATCATGCCCGGCGCGCAGAAGGACCGCCATCGGAATTACGGGAAATCCGAAGCCGGTCGATCCGGTGGAGTTCGAGGCGATGCCGGGCGTGGCCGAGGCGATTCGCGTTTCGAAGCCTTATAAATTGGTGAGCCGCGAGGTGCGGCACGAGAACTCGGTCATTCGCGTCCACGGTGTTCCGGTCGGCGGCGAGCAGCCGATGTTTTGCGGCGGACCTTGCTCGGTGGAAGGGCGCGAGCAGATTCTGGAGGCGGCGCACGCGGTGAAAAATGCCGGAGGCCAATTGCTGCGCGGAGGCGCGTACAAGCCGCGCACGTCGCCGTATTCATTTCAGGGATTGGGCGAAGAAGGATTGCAGCTGCTGGCGGAGGCGCGGGAGGAGACCGGCCTCGGAATCGTGACCGAGGCGATCGATGTCGAGACATTCGACCTGGTGGAGAAGTACACGGACTGCATCCAGATCGGCGCGCGCAACATGCAGAATTATTCGCTGCTGAAGCGCGCGGGGAAGGCTCGGAAGCCGGTGCTGTTGAAGCGCGGGATGTCGGCGACGCTGGAAGAATTTCTGATGGCCGCGGAATATATTCTTTCCGAAGGCAACTACGAGGTGATCCTGTGCGAGCGCGGCGTGCGCACGTTTGCCGATCACACGCGGAACACGCTGGATCTCAGCATCGTTCCGGCGGTGCAGAAGCTCAGCCATTTGCCCATCGTGGTCGATCCGAGCCATGGCACGGGCAAGCGGGACAGCGTGCATCCGATGGCGCTGGCGGGGATCGCGGCGGGCGCGTCCGGCTTGCTGATCGAAGTGCATCCGCAGCCGGATCGGTCCTGGTCCGACGGCGCGCAGACGGTTTATCCGCATCAGTTCGCGGAGATCGTGGCGGACGCTAAAGCGATTGCGGAGTTGCTCGCGTCGCGGCAGAGCTCGGGAGCACGCGACAGTTTGAGCGATCGCTAACGGGTGACGGTCTGGCCGGTGTGGGTCAGATATTCGGAATAGGGACCCTTGAAATCGTCGATTTTGCCGTGTTCGATGTGCCAGATGCGCGTTGCCACTTCATCGACGACGTCATGATCGTGAGTGACCAGCAGCACGGTTCCGTCGTATTTTTGCAGCGCGATATTCAGCGCGTTGATCGATTCCAGGTCCAGGTGGTTGGTGGGCTCATCGAGGATCAGAAAATTTGGTTTCTGAAGCATGAGGCGGCAGAAGATGATCCGCGCCGCCTCGCCGCCGGATAGAGCCTCGGTTCGCTTTAACGCGTCGTCGCCGCTGAACAGCATTTGTCCCAGCACGCCGCGCAGTTCCTCCTGCGACGCCTTCGGATCGAACTCATGCAGCCACTCGAGCACTTTCACGCCGTGCGGAATCGATTCGGTGTGATCCTGCGCGAAGTATCCCACCGTCACTTCGTGTCCCCAGGTGACGTCTCCCGCATCGATCGGTAAATTTTCGATCCGCATCCTCCACAAAGCCGGTCCCGTTGCGGATGAGAGACTTCAACATTGTGCTTTTTCCAGCGCCGTTGCGTCCGATCAGTGCTATTTTCTCGCCCCGGCTGATCCCCGCGCTGAAGTTTTGAATCACCTTGACGTCTTCATAAGATTTCGAGAGACCCTTGATTTCCAGGGGATGCCGACCTGAGGGCTTCAGAACCTCGAATCGAATATAGGGGCGCGCGATGTTCGACCGGGCCAGGTCCGAAGTCTGCAATCGCTCGACTTCCTTTTTTCTCGAAGTGACCTGAGAGGAGCGCGTACCGGCACCGAACCTGCGGATAAATTCGTTCAACTGCTCGATCTTCTTCTCGCGCTGCGCGTTTTCGGACTCTATGCGCGAACGAATCTGCGTCTTCGCGAGAACCATGTCATCGTAGCCGCCGGTGTAGGTGATTACGGTCTGATAATCAATATCGGCGATATGCGTGCAGACCTCATTGAGGAAGTGTCGATCGTGCGAAATCACAATGAGGCATCCCTCGAAGCGAAGAAGATAATCCTGCAGCCAGTGGACCGAATCGAGATCCAGGTTGTTGGTCGGCTCATCGAGCAGCAGCACGGTCGGTGTACCGAATAGCGCCTGCGCAAGCAGCACCCGCACCTTCTGTCCGCCTTGCAGCTCACCCATCTTGCGTTCGTGAAGCGACTCGGGAATATCCAGGCCATCGAGCAGCACGGCGGCATCTGTCTCCGCGGTATACCCGCCCTCGTCGCCGACGATACCTTCCAGTTCGCCGAGCCGCATACCGTCTGCATCGGTGTAGGCGTTATGATCTTTTTCGTACAGCTTCTCGCGCTCCTGAAGCGCTTGCCACAGCGAAGTATTTCCCATGATCACTGTATCGATGACGCGAAAAGCGTCGAATGCGAACTGATCCTGACGCAGCACGCCCATCTTTTTGGGCCGGGTAACATCGCCTTTCGAGGGCTCCAACTCGCCCGTAAGGATTTTCATCAACGTCGATTTGCCGGCGCCATTCGGCCCAGTGATCGCGTAGCGGCGACCGGAGAGAAAGGTGGTGGTCACCTCATCGAAAAGGATACGAGCGCCGTAGCGCATTGAGATGTTATTGAGCGTAAGCAATCTAAGCAATCCTCGTGGTGGGCGCGACAGGACTCGAACCTGTGACCTCCTGCGTGTGAAGCAGGCGCTCTAACCAGCTGAGCTACGCGCCCGACTGGGCGGGCAACGCTCCTATTGTAATTCACGCGGCTTGATGAGTGCTACCTCTAGAAATTTATGCACGAGTCGAACGATTATTTCGTCATCCTCATTTGCCTCGATCATACGCGCGACGGCGGCAAGGATCGCGTAAAGTGTAAACATGGCAACTCACTATGGCGTCGAGAAGTTTCAGCGTGCGGTGGATTCGCTGGCGGATTCAACCGCACCATGGAAAGATCGCCTGTATAACGCTTTCCTGAGCATGCACGCTGTGCGAATCGAGGAAGATTTGCCGCCAGGATTTTCTCCTCGAGGCACCGCCTTATTCCAGGCTTTGACCCACGTCGAGGCCAAAGCTGGGGAGGGCAACCTTCGAGCGACCATAGACCAGATGCAAGAGGACGAGGGGGCAAGGATCATTCACGAAATGTGTTCCATCAACGACGAGCTCCGCGCCAGATTCCGTGACTAACTCGCCATTAACAAGATGCGAGCCGACGTGAAGGCGCCACATTATTCTAGCGCTCTCGAACGGTTTGCCCACGCCGTTATCATCGCAATTGCGTCGTACTTTTGCTCCTTCGTCAAGAAGGGCCACGCTCTCTCAATCGATTCCATTTCTGGGTTTCTTCCAGCCATCTCTAATAGAACGTCGCCGTGTTTCTTGCGAATTATGCACATCGTGGCAAGTTTATCTAGGTCATTCCAGTTAAGATCGAGTTGTTGGCTCAACAACCTTAAGACAGGAGGGGACGGGACTCCCTCGCCACGAACAATCCTTCTGGCGTGTTCGTAACTAACCTCGACCATTTGAGAGAGCTCTTTAATTCCGACGCCTCTTTCCCTCATCCGTTCGGAGATAATCTCGCTAAGTGCCGTCGGGTGTTTGATTGGTTTTGCCGATATCGCCATCTTCTCTCTTTCATAGATCAAGGTGTTGGCGGGCGGAATTTGTGCCTAAGACATGGCCAAGAAGCCTTCTTGGGAGTCGGCCAGAGCCGCCAAGCCGAGGGATACGCGTTGCCACGGTCTGCCTTCCTCGGGGTAAATTGACGCAAGGCCTCGACCGGAGGAGCATCGAGGGGCCGTACATATCCGCGACAAGGAGCAGACTCGATTTATTACGATCCGTCGCATACGCGTACATTATAGCCTTCGATAGGCCGCTGCGAGCCAATTGTTCGACAGACATCCGCCTCTCGCTGATTCTTGCACCTAGTCAGAGATTGAGTTGGTCGAAATTGTCACCCACGGTGAGTAGTCTACTACGCTAGCGGAGTCAAAGCGCCGAATGCGTCCTCCGATCTAGAAAACTTCAATCGCAAGACTAACCGATTGGGAGATCGATGAGTGCTACCTTTAGAAATTCATGCATGAGTCCAACGATTATTTCGTCATTCCTCATCGTCCGCTTGCGGACTTCGCGCGCTCCGTGCTCGAAGCTGTCAAAGTCCCGCGCGAGGCAGCTACGCTGGTTGGCGATTCGCTGGTCTCCGCGAATTTGCGCGGCGTCGATTCCCACGGCGTACAGCTTCTTATCTGGTATACACAACAGATTCAGGGCGGCAACATCGATATCGCGACCTCCGGCGAGATCGCGAGCGAAAGTGGTTCCTGCATGGTCTACGACGGGATGAACGGGCTCGGTCAGGTGGTCTCGGACGCATGCTGCGGCCATGCGATTCGCCTGGCTCGGGCACACGGACTCGGCATGGTGACTGCGCGGAATTCGAGTCATTTTGGGGCGTCGGCTTGGTGGGCGCAAAAAATCGCCGCGGCGGGATTGATCGGAATCGTCACGTGCAACGCGACGCCGCTGGTTGCGGCATGGCAAGGTAGAGACAAAATTCTCGGCACCAATCCGATCTGCATGGCCGTTCCCGGACCGGATACATTTCTGCTCGATATGGCGACCACTACCGTCGCGTTGAATCGCATTCACAAGGCGATTTTGAGCGGCGACACCGAAATTCCTCCCGGCTGGGCCATGGATGCGGAGGGCCATCCGACGACGGATCCTAAGACTGCTCTCGAGGGTCTGCCGATGCCACTCGGAGGATATAAAGGCACGGGCCTCGCGCTGATGGTTGAGGTGTTATGCGCGGTCCTTTCCGGCGGCGCGATGATGACCAGCGTTGGCGGCTTGCGGGTGAAGAATCGTCCCATGCGCGTCAGTCATTTTTTCCTGGCGATCGATGCCGCGCGTTTTCTTCCCATGGACGAATTTCAAGCCCGCATGCTGCAAATGCGCGAAACGGTAAAAGGCTCGCGGCCCGCAGCAGGGTTCGACGAGGTGCTGATCGCCGGCGATCCGGAATGGCGATCCGAGGAGCAGCGCCGGCGCGAGGGGATCCCGGTTTCGAGAGGGATTTGGCAGCAGCTCACCCAACTCGCCGAAAGTCTGAACGTCCCTGTGCCTGTTGGCTAGAATAGAATGTCATGCCCGAAGAAGCGCCAATAAGTTTCGAGACCGGCCTGCAGCAGCTGGAAGGAATCGTTAAGGAAATGGAGAGCGGCGACCTTCCGCTGGAGCGCGCCCTTGAGCTTTTCGAAAAAGGAATGAAGCTGAGCGAAGCCTGCCGCAAGCAGCTGGAGGAGGCCGAGACGCGCGTCGAAATTCTGATTAAGCGCGCAGGTGAAGTGACGGCCGAGCCTTTTTCACTCGATAAGGGATGACGGTCGCCGACTATATCTCCGCGCAGCAAAAGACGGTCGATGCCGCACTTGAGCGCTGGGTCCCGGCCGAGTCCGAAAATCCCCCGACCATCCATCGCGCTATGCGCTATAGCCTTTTCGCTGGCGGAAAGCGCATCCGTCCACTGTTGGCGATCGCGGCTGCGGAGGCCGTTTCCGATGCGCCAGTCGGCATCGAATCGGCCGCGTGCGTGCTCGAATTGATCCATACTTATTCGTTGATTCACGACGATCTGCCGGCGCTCGACAACGACGATCTTCGCCGCGGACGCCCGACGTGCCACAAAGTTTTCGGCGATGCGATGGCGATTCTCGCGGGCGACGCTTTGTTGACGCTCGCTTTTGAAGTACTCGCAAAACTGGATGGCGTCGATGCAGAACGGCGCATTTCCCTGGTTCGCGAGCTGGCCACTGCCTCCGGCACAGTCGGCGGAATGATCGGCGGTCAGGTAAACGATATCGAAGGCGAGGGCAAATTTCCCACCGCTCAGCTGCTCGATTCGATTCATCGCGCCAAGACCGGAGCCCTGCTCCGCGCCAGCGTTCGCATGGGCGCAATATACGCCGGCGCGACCGATGAGCAGCTCGACGCGCTTACCAATTTCGGCGAACATATCGGACTCGCGTTTCAGATCGTCGACGATGTTCTCGACGTCGAGCAATCGTCGGAAGCACTGGGCAAGACCGCCGGCAAGGACGCGCAGCAGAAGAAAATTACTTTTCCCGCCGTCTACGGCATCGAACGGTCGCGCGAGATGGCGGAGCAGGAGCGCCTCGCAGCGCACCTCGCCTTGAAAATGTTTGACGAACGCGCCGAGCGCCTCCGCGAACTCGCGGACCTGATCGTGCGCCGCAACGCATGAAGCTCGCTATGAGCAAGCATCGCCTCGATCAACTCGTGGTGGACCGCGGGCTCGCCGAATCGCGCGAAAGAGCGCAGGCGCTGATCCTGGCCGGTCAAGTGATCGTCAACGGGCAGAAAAGTTCGAAGCCCGGCCACAGCATCGCCGACGACGCGCGCATCGAAGTGCTCGAGCGCATGCCCTACGTGAGCCGCGGAGGGTTTAAGCTGGCGGCCGCGCTCGATCATTTTTCGATCGATGTCGACGGGATGGACCTGCCTCGACGTCGGCGCATCGACCGGCGGATTCACGGATTGCCTGCTCCAGCGCGGGGCCAAGAACGTCTGGGCCATCGACGTCGGCCATGGCCAGTTCGATTGGAAACTTCGCAACGATCCGCGCGTAGTTGTCAAGGAAGGCGTGAACGCGCGCTATCTCGACCCGGCCGATTATCCCGTCAAGTTCGATCTAGCCGTTTGCGACGCGAGCTTCATCTCGACCACGATGCTGATTCCGGCCATCGTGCCTCTGCTGGCCGCGCCCCGTCGGCTGATCGTCTTGGTAAAGCCTCAATTCGAAGTGGGCCGCGCCGACATCGGCAAAGGAGGAATCGTGCGCGATCCCGAGCTTCACGAACTCGCCTGCGCCCGCGTCCGCAACGCCATCGAAGCGCAGGGCCTCGATTCTGCTATCATTCCCAGTCCGATCCTTGGGACGGAAGGCAACCGCGAATTTCTTCTCTATGGCCACGATTGAGACCGTCGGCATCATCTCGAAGCCTCGCATTGAACACGCGGCGCCTCTGGTCAGCGGCATCGTCCAGTGGCTCGTCAAACGCGACATCAAGATCCGCCTCGACAAGGAAAGCGCGCGCTACGCGGGCAAGACGCGAGTTTCTCTCACGCGACGATGTGCCTCGCGACGTGCAGCTGGTCATCGTGCTCGGCGGCGATGGGACGTTGCTCTCCGCGGCCCGCGCGATCGGCGGCCGCGACATTCCCATCTTCGCGGTGAACTTCGGCGGCCTGGGATTTCTTACTGCGATTACGGTCGATGAAGTCTACGCACAGCTCGAACACGCTTTACATGGGGATCTCCATGTCGGCCGCCGCCGCATGCTGCACTGCGAATTGTGGCGCGACGAAGAGATTTTGGTGTCACACGACGCGTTGAACGACGCGGTACTCTCCAAGGCCGAAATCGCCCGCATGATCGACCTGGAGGTCAACGTCGACAGCAAACTGATGTGCGTCTATAAGGCGGACGGACTTATCGTCTCCACGCCCACCGGCTCGACAGCGTATTCTCTTTCGGCCGGCGGCCCGATCGTCTATCCATCCGTCGCCGCGTTTTGCATCACCCCGATTTGTCCGCACACGTTGACCAACCGCCCCGTCATTCTCCCCGATGAGAGCGTGATTGAAGTGATCAATCGCGGCGACGACAGCACCACCTACTTGACGATCGACGGTCAGGTGGGCGAACTTCTCAAAAAGGGCGACCGCGTCGTCTGCCGGCGCTCGCAACACTCGATCAGCCTCATTCGGCCGCCCGACAAGCTGTTCTTCGATGTGCTGCGGGAAAAATTGAAATGGGGAAGCAGATGAAACGCCCGTCACTCACAACATGGATTCTGATTGCTCTGTTCGCCGGCATCGCGTTCGGCGCATTTTTTCCCGGACCCGCCAAGGAAATGGGATCTGCTCGGGACCATTTTTCTGCGACTGATCAAATCGATCATCGCGCCCCTGATTTTCGCGACGCTGGTCTACGGCATCGCCGGAACCGGCAGCGTCAAAACCATGGGCCGCATCGGCGGCAAGGCGATTCTCTATTTCGAAATCGTCACGACCGTCGCGTTATTCGTCGGACTCGGCGCAGTGAATCTGGTCAAGCCCGGCGTCGGCGTGCAACTCCCCGATAAGCCCGTGGCGAATCTCGCGACCTCGGCAACCAGCGCCGTGGCGCTGGCCGAGCATACGTTTCCCACCAGCATCATCGACGCGATGGCGCGCGGCGAAGTTCTGCAAATCGTCGTGTTTTGTTTCATCTTCGGAACCGCCTGCGCCACCATCGGACTGAAAGCGCGGCCGGTAGTCGATTTTTGCAAAGGCCTCTCCGAAGTGATGTTCCAATACACCAATTACGTAATGCTCTTCGCGCCGCTCGGCGTTTTCGGATCGATGGCGGCGACCGTGGGCGACAAAGGGCTCGGCGTGCTGGTCAACCTCGGCAAGCTGGTGCTGACGCTCTACGGCGCGCTCATCTTTTTCGTCGTCGTCGTGTTCGGAACGGTCATCTTCATCTGCAAAATTCCGCTCGCGCGATTCATCGATGCGGTGCGCGAGCCATGGCTGCTGGCATTCTCGACCGCGTCGAGCGAAGCCGCGCTTCCGCTGGCTCTGGAGAACATGGAAAAGTTCGGCGTGCCGAATCACATCGTCGCGTTCGTGTTGCCGACCGGCTACAGCTTCAACCTGGACGGCTCGACGCTCTATCTATCGTTAGCCGCGATGTTCGTCGCGCAGGCGGCAAATCATCCACTGGCGTTCGGCACGCAGATCACGATGTTGTTGACGCTGATGCTGACCAGCAAAGGAGTCGCCGGCGTCCCGCGCGCTTCGCTGGTGATCCTCGCCGGAACATTAGCGACGTTCGGCCTTCCCGATCGAAGGCGTCGCGCTGATTCTAGGCGTCGATACGATCATGGACATGGCGCGAACTTCGGTGAACCTGCTGGGAAACTGCCTGGCGACCGCGGTCGTCGCGCGATGGGAGGGCGTCGACTTATCGATCGCGCCTCCGGTAATCGCGGACATTCCAATCCCGGAATCGTCGCGCCACGAATTAAGCACGCAAAGTCACAATTGTTCGAGTTCCTTTGCGAGCTTTGCGCCTTTGCGTGAATCATTTTTATGCAGCCGCCGAAACACCCATTTTCTTAGACCATGGCGTAGCACCCGAAAGCGCCGCATTCACCGCATTAATATTCTTCACGCCCTGATCCTGCAGCCAGTCTTCGAGAGCCTTCACACCCTGCTTCGCATAAATCCCCATGCCATCTTTCCAAGTCGCTCGGCCGCACAGAACACCCGAATAATCCGTGCCCGCTTCCGTCGCCATGTTCAGGCTTTCGACAAATTGCGCATTCCCCACGCCCGCACTCAAATAAATAAACGGCTTCGTCGCCACCTCCGCCGCACGCCGATAATGGCCCAGAGCCTCGGCGCGCGTGTACGCTTTCTGGCCTTTATAAACCGAACTGCCTTCGACAAACTCCGCGTTTACCGGCACTTCGACTTTCAGCACATCCACGCGATACTGCGGCTTGGTGAACTCCGCCATGCTCCCGATCACGATCTGCGGCTTAACCTTCGCGTATTCCAATCCTTTTTCGTCGCCGCCCTTGGGATCGTAGCCGACAAATTCCAGGAAGAACGGAATCTCGTTAAACTCGCATTCCGCGCCCACTCGCTCGATGAACGCGTGCTTCACATCGTTGATGTCCGCGGTATCGAATGGCGTGTAGTAGATCAGAATTTTCACTGCGTCGGCGCCCCAATCGACGATGCGCTTCGCCGAAACGTGCGGCAACAAATCCGGAAGACGGCCGGGCTTGCGTGTTGTCGTAACCGGTCTCTTCATACGCCAGCAGCAGGCCCGCATTCGACGAACGCGCCTTCGCGGCATCCAAACCGAACTCGGGATCGAGCAGAATCGCCGAAGCGTGCGGCGTCAACACACGCGTCACCGCCGTCTTAAACTCCGACATCATCTCCGGCGTCACCGCCTTCATGTCGACGCCTTTGGCGGACGCGATCGATTTCTGCAAACTGCCGCGCTGATCCATGGCGGCGGCCGAGATGATTCCCTTAGCGTTCGAGAGAGCCTTCAGATGCTTCAATTTTCCGGGAGAGAGAGACATATATTTACTAGTGTAAACCGCCCGCCAGCCTTCGGAAAAACGTCTGCGCACGCCCCACGTCGCGAAAGATCTGCTGCTTCAGCGCGTCGGCACTCTCGAATTTCCGCTCCTCACGGACGCGCTGCAGAAACTCCACCGAGATGCGACCTGGCGTCAGCCCGTCGAATGACGAGAGCAGAAATGTTTCGATCGACAGACTGTCGCCGTCGAACGTCGGCCTTGTCCCGACATTGGTGATCGAATTCCAGCGGTCGGCCGATTCACAGATCGCGAGTACGGGTGATGTAAACTCCGTTCGCGGGAATCACCTCCGCCGGCGTTCCCAGGTTCAGAGTCGGCACGGTTTGCTTGGATCCGATTCCGTGGCCCGAAACCACATCACCCGACAAATCGTAAGCCCTTTCAAGCAGCCTTCCCGCCATCGCGACGTTACCGTCTTCGATCAGGCGGCGGATCTCGCTCGACGAAACCACTCGGCCGCGTCGGCGCACAGCGTCCACGACGTGCGTCTGAAATCCAAAGCGCACGCCTAGCTCCGATAGTGTCTTGACGTCGCCCGCCTGCTTGTGACCGAAACGAAAATTGTCTCCGACCATCACGATCCGCGCATGCAATTGCCCGACGACGATTCGCTCCACAAACTCCTCGGGCGTAAAGCCGCGCCACCTCGGCTGTAAACGGCAGCACCACGACTTCCTCGCACGCCCTGTTCGCGAATCAGCGCGACGCGCTCCTCAATAGTCGTCAGCAACCGCGGCGCACGATGCGGAGCGACCACGCGCGTAGGATGCGGATCGAACGTCAGCACGGCGGGCTTCAAATTCGTGTTCGCGGCCCAATTCCACGACGCGCCGCAACAGTTGGCGATGCCCCGCATGCACCCCATCAAAGTTCCCAATGGTGACCACGGAGTTCACCATGAGCGCCCCTCTTCACAGGCTGAAGAGGCCGGCGATCGCTCACCTGCAGTCGCGGCTCGGCAAGCAATTGATTGCTCGCATTGACGATTCCGAGCCGCGACCACAGGGAGCGATGTGCACGAGTGTCAACCTCACAGCCTCGGCTCCACGGTAACTTCCAATCCGTCATACGCCAGATGCACGCCCGCGGGCAGCGTCGCTTCCGTGCGCGCATGCCCCAGATCGTGGCAGATGTGCGTGAAAAAAGCTCTCCGCGGCTTCAGCTCTTCCACCCATTTCAAACTCTGCGCCACCGTCGAATGCGTCGGATGAGGCTTGTGCCGCAGCGCGTCGAGAAACAACACATCCAGATCGCGTAGCTTCTCTTTCGTCGCCTCCGGAATATCGCTCTGATCCGTAATGTACGCCGCAGCGCCGAACCGGAACCCGAGAATTTCCTGCTTGCCGTGCATCACGCGGCAGCGGAGTAATGGTCAATCCGAAAAGATCGAACGGCTGATCGTCAATCGGATGAAGCTTCAATCGCGGAATCGACGTTTGCGCCGGCTCCGGCTCAAACGCATAGCGGAACACCCGTGCGAATCGCGTCCAGCGTATCCTGCTTGCGCATAAATCGGAATCGCCGACGCGCTGCCGGTAATTGAACGGGCGCACATCATCCAGCCCCAGAATATGATCGGCATGCGCGTGCGTGTAAAGAATCGCATCCACCCGTTCGATGGGCGCGCGCAGAGCCTGCGTGCGAAAATCGGGCGTCGTATCGATCAGAATGCCGTGGCCCGCATAGCGGATCAGAATCGACGGGCGCAGGCGATTGTCGCGCGGATCGGTCGACGTGCACACCTCGCACTCGCAGCCGATAGTCGGCACGCCGGTGCTGGTGCCCGAGCCGAGCACGGTGATATATAGAGGCAGATCCATTACGACGCCGTTTCGGCGCCGGCGCTCTCCGCGAGCTTCGACTTTCCTACAGTCTCGCTCACCTGCACGAAGCGGAACCGCAGTTCGGTTAGCGAATTTTCAATCAGCCGCTGCTCTTCCATCGACAAATTGCTGCGCGTCTTCTCATGAATCATGGCGAGCAGGTCGATCGCGTGGCGGGCCGCGGCCAGATCCGGCCCCTCCTGTTCCTCGCCGAACTTCAGCAGCCCCAGGCGAACCTCGGCTTGCGTCTTCAGCGAAAAAACCAGAAATTCAAAAGTGGGCGGGGGCAAAGGAAAATCGTTTTCAGCCATATTTTTCTTCTTCCCAGTTTAATTCTTACCAGCCACCAGCGTGTAAGCTATACCTATGCCAGACGATGAGAGGCTGGAGGCCATTTCGGAGGCTCTCGCCCGGTTGATCCGGCGGCAGGAAGAACGGCAGCAGGAAATCGAGACGCGGTTCGCGCGCATCGAGGCCGCATTAGGCATTCACGCGGCCCCGCCGCCTGTCGTCGCGACTCCTCCGCCGATGCCCCCGCCGATACCCGTGCGATGCCGGCTGGGCCGCCTCCAATTGAATATCAGCCGCCGCCGATCCACAGCCGCATGAGCCGCCGCCTCCTCCGCTCCGCCGCAGGGCCTCGAATCGCGCATCGGACTCAACTGGATCAACATCATCGGCGTCGTTACGCTGATCTTCGGCGCGGCGTTCTTTTTCAAATACGCGGTCGATAACAACTGGGTCGGCCCCGGAGCGCGCGTCGCGCTTGGCGTCGTCGCGGCGATGGTCTCGCTGTTCTTTGGCGACCTGATGTGGACGCGCGGACAGAAAATATTCGGTCAGGGAATCACCGGCCTGGGGCTCGCTCTGCTCTATCTTTCGTTCTGGGCCGCGTTCGGCGTGTATCATCTGATGCCGCAGCCCGCTGCATTTCTGCTGATGGTGCTGACGACCGCCGCCTCCGTGGTCTTCGCGATGCGATACGAATCGCAGGTCATCGCCTTGATCGGAATGCTGGCCGGATATTGGACGCCGGGCGCGCTCTCCTCGGGCGAACCTCATCCGTGGATCTTATTCAATTACGTATTTCTGCTCAACCTCGGCGGCCTCGCGTTGACGCGGCTTCGCCGATGGGCGGCACTGGAAATCCTTTCCGCGGTCGCGACGATTCTTTGGTTTGGCGCATGGCTGGCGTTTTCGGCTCGCCTCCAGCGATCACCTGGTCGCGACGGTTTTCGCGCTCGCCTTCTACGCGCAATTCTGCTTCGCGCGAGCGCGCCTGCTGTGGTCCGCTCGCTCAGCTCGCTGGGCCCGTGGCGATGCTGACGATCTGGAACACGCCGGAGCGATTCTTGCCGCTGCTGTTTGTGTATGCGATCGGCGGCTTGATCGTCGCCGAAATTCGCCGCTGGGCCGAAGCGCCTGCCTGGACGCTCACCTGCTACTGGGGCGTCTATTTCTTTGACGACGTCGAGAGACGCAGAACCCGGAACTTCAATTCACCTATATCACCGGAGCCTTCGCGCTTTTCTTTTTCTGGATCATCTGGTGGGCCGTGATTCAAAAGCGCGCACTGCGCAACACCGACTTCTGGTCATGGCCGTGAACGCAGCCGCCTATTTCGGCGCGTCTTACTATCTGCTCAATCCCGGACTATCACGCCTACATGGGACTGTTCGCCGCGCTGCTGGGAGGCCTGAATTTATTGCTCGCCAAGCTGGTCTGGAATCCGGAGGCCACTGAGAGCGAACGCGATACGCTGGCCCGCGCTACTCGCCGTCGCGGTGACGCTGACGTTTCTCACGCTCGCCGTGCCGATTCAATTCGCCGGATTCCGCATCACCATCGCCTGGGCGCTTGAAGGAGCCGCGCTCGCGTGGATCTCGGCTCGATTCCAAAGCACCAGAATGAGCATCGGCGCGAGCATCGTGCTGATTCTCGCCGTCATGCGACTGTTCACGGTGGATACGGTATTCTACGCCGCGCAAAAAGATTTCCCGCTGTTCGTGAATCAGCGATTCCTGACCTTCGCCGTCGACGGCGATCGGCCTGTTCATCGCGCGCGAAGTTTTTCTCCGACCGCGCGCAGGCGACTGGTCGTCCTACGTTGCGGGGCACGTCGTCACGCTGATGGCGCTGGGGCTGGAACTGGTTTCGTGGGTGCAGCGATCGGTGGCGCGCTGAACGATCAATTTCAGACGATCACGGTATCGATATCGATTCTGATGGCTCTTTACGCGCCTGATGCTGATAACGCTGGGAGTGGCCACAAAAACGTCGATTAACCGCATCTTGGGGCTCATATTGATGGCATTAGTGGTCATTAAGCTCTATTTAAGCGATGTGTGGGAGCTCGGATTCCTCTTCCGGATCGTCGCATTCCTCGGATTAGGCGTTTTACTGCTGACCGTGTCGTATCTCTATTCGCGATTCCGGCCGGTGATCGAGAAACTGTGGAAAGATGACCCGAGCACCTAAATTTCTCCTCATCTTCGCCTTGATAGCGACCGCCGCGCCGATCAATTTGTCGACTTGGAAATATCGCAAGAAAATCGCGCTGACTCCGGGCGATGGGCTTGCGGTGGCGAGGCTTGACCGCGAGGTTTACGCCGCCATCGGAAGCCGGTATTACAAGATGAGAGTTTATCGCGACAACGAAGAAATCCCGTATGTCTTCGCGCTCTTCGGACGCGAACACTCGAAGACAGAATGGTGGCCCCCGAGCAAATGTTCGATCAGTCGATTGTCCCCAATGTCGGTCTCGAATTTACCGTGCAGAGCCGGCATGGAGGCGCCCACAACAAGGTCGTTATATTCACAGATTTAAAAAACTTCCGGAACCGAGTGCGAATCGAGACAAGCCAGGATGGCGTGCGTTGGTCTGTTGCCCGTAATGATGGCGCCATCTTCAATTTCTCGCAGGACGGGCGTGAATTCAGTTCAACGAGCGTCGAGTATCCAGTATCGCGGCGTCCGTTCCTGCGGGCCACGATTTTCGGATGGACAAAGAACGGATCGGTTACGGGGCGACCGTTGATCACACCCAACAGCCGCATGAAGTCTTTGAAGTATACGCGATCGCAACTCCTCAAATATCGGAGGATCCGACAACGAAATCCACCATCGTCCAAGTCGATCTGGGACTGACGGGCCTTGCCGGTCAATCGCCTTCGTCTTGAAAGTTCCTCGCCTCAATTCCAGCGGGCGGTAGGGATTGAAACCAGCGACGATGGAGAATCCTGGACATTTGGCGGCGGAGGTACGATCGCAAGATTACCCGGCCCGGAGTTTACCGAGGAATCGCTCCTACTCTCGACTGGGGGCGGACACCGGTATTTCAGACTGCGAGTCTACAACCGCGACGACAAGCCGATTCAGATTGGTCGCGTCCAAGCGGAGGGGCCAGTCTATCAAGTAAAGTTTCTTGCGCCCACTCCGGGTATCTATTGGCTCTACTACGAAGGCCCGGAGCCGGAACTGGCAATGATGCCTGAATACGATCTCGGAACGGTACTCGCGCGGCAGACCCTGCCTGAACACATCTGGCCGCTGGAACCGACAAGAACCAAGTCCGGCCTATCGTCGCCCCTGCCGCGCCCAGAAAGCCTTGGAGCGAGCAGCATCCGGCGATCCTTTATACTGTGCTTGGCGGCGCGGTTCTGGCGCTGGGCATCGCCACACTTCGATTCATGTCGCGAATGCGCACGCCTGCATAGTTCATGCCTCGATATTTCACACTTGCCGAAGCGGAGCAGGCTCTGCCTGAGGTCGAACGCGCGCTGCGCGACGTTCTGTTTCATCGCGCCGAGTATCAGAAAGCTCACGAGGACGTTGAAAATAACACCAAGCGCATTCGCATGGCCGGAGGATCGCGGGTCGATCCAGGGGCGCATCTTGCTCTGCGCGCCCGACGAGATACCAGCGCCGCGGCGTTGAAGGACGCTGCCGATCGCGTGGAGCAGGCCGGCGCGCTGATCAAGGACGTCGATACCGGACTGATCGATTTTCTCTCGCGATATCAGGGACAAGCCGTGTGCCTGTGCTGGAAACTCGGCGAGGATAAGATCCGTTTCTGGCACGGTCTGGAAGAGGGATTTCGCGGGCGCAAGCCGATTGATGACGATTTTATTCAGAATCATCGCGGCGAGATGACGAATTGACGATGCCGTTTGCTAGACTAGATGCGAGGAATGCTGCTCGCACGAGAGTTCGTCGATTACGTTTCGCGCCAAATCGTCAAAAAACTGACGCCCCAGTGGATTGAGACAACCGATGCCCAGGTTGCGGCCGCCTTTATTGCGTCCGTGATCGAACAGGATCTGGCCATCGAGGACAGCCTCAACGACGAGGTCCGCGAAATGCTCAGCCAATACACGGAATATATGCGCCGCGAAGGCGTCAGCTATCAGGATATGTTCCGCAAGATCAAGAACACCCTGATCACGCAGCGCAAAGTGATTCGCGCCGCGGGCCGCGATTCAGGCGACCACATGAAGCTGTCGCGCGACAAGATCAACGACATTTCGCACAAGATCGTCGCCGAACTGCGCAAGAGCCGCGATTTCCGCGTCAAGCGGCAGCCAAACGATGTGCGCCTCGAACTGGTGAAGGTGGTCACGGAGCTTCTTGTTGACCGAAGAGAAAGTCGATCGCGCCGCGCGCACCAAGATTCGCACCCAGAAACGCGAGATTCCCGAAGGCACCGAGGAGTGGGAGCTTGCTCCACAAGCGCTACTACGCCGAAGAACTGAAGAAGCTCGGCATCGATCTTACGCATTAGGACAATTGCGGCTCATTGAAGAACCGGGCATTTGTGGCTACCCAGCCGCGATCGCGGGAGCCTCAGTGCGATGATGTCCAATTTCTCGCCGAGCGCGGCGGCGTTCAGAGGCTTCGACAGATAATCGTCCATTCCAGCCTCCAGGCATCGTTCGCGATCGCCTTGAATGGCGTGGGCGGTCAGCGCGATGATGGGCACGTGCTCGCCGGTCGTTTTTTCGCGCTCCCGAATGCGCGCGGTCGCTTCGAAGCCATTCATCTCCGGCATCTGCACGTCCATCAGAATCACATCGAACGCGGCCTGCCGCGTGCGCGCGAACAGCTTCCTCTCCATTCGCCGCCAGCGTTACCGGTGTCCCATTTTTTCGAGCAGCCGCGTAGCCAGCTTCTGATTGACCGCATTGTCCTCGGCCAGCAGCACAGTCAATGCGTGGACCTCCCGTTTGCGGCGCCGGCGCGGCAGTCAGAGTTTCCTGCTCGATGCCGTGGAGAGCCCGATGGAGAGCGTTTGCCAGTTCGCTTTCGTTTACCGGTTTCACCACATACTGCTGGACTCCAAGACGCCGGCACTCTGCCGCATCCGAATGCAGATCGGACGGCGCCCAGCATCATGACTATCTCCGGCGGCTGCGGGAGTGCCCGCGCGCAGCGGGCGACCTCAAAGCCATCCGAGCCGGGCATCTGCGCATCGACCAGCAGCAGATCGAACGAAGGTTGTTTTATTTCGGAAATGGCATCTTCGCCGCTCGATGCTTCTGGACGGTCGCGCCCAGGCGTTCTGACGATGGCGCTGAGCACCGTTCTCGATCTCGCGCGGTCGATTCGCGATCAGCACGCGCACCCCCTCCAGCAACCGCGCCGGCGGAGCCTTGGCCGGCTCCAAAACGTCCGCCGGAAAGCTGAACCAGAAGCGGCTTCCCTTCCCCGGCTCGCTCTCGACCCCGATTTCGCCATCCATCAGGTGCACCAGTTTCGTCGAGATCGAAAGACCCAGTCCGGTTCCTCCGAATCTGCGCGTGGTCGACCCATCGGCCTGCTCGAATGGTTGGAAGATGGAAGCGAGCTTGGCGGCGGGGACGCCGATTCCCGTATCCGCCACCGTGAACAGCAGACACGCCGGGCGCGCGTCGGGGTCGGCAACGGAGACTTCGACAGAAACGTCGCCTTCGCTGGTGAACTTGATGGCATTTCCGAGCAGGTTCAAAAGCACCTGCCGGAGCCGCGCCGGATCGCCGATAACTTTGGCCGGAACGTCGGGTTGAACGTCCGCCGTCAGCTCCAGGTTTTTCTCATCGGCGCGCAGGGCGACGGTCTTCAGAGCGTCGGCGACCAAGGTGCGAATGTCGACGGCGGCCTGGTCCACTTCCATCTTTCCCGCCTCGATCTTCGAGAAGTCGAGAATATCGTTGATCACTACCAGCAGGGAGTCCGCGGAGATTTTGACCGCGCTCAAATATTCCCTCTGCTCCTGATTGAGACGCAGTGCTGAGAGCCAGGTCCGTCATGCCGATGATGCCGTTCATCGGAGTGCGGATTTCATGGCTCATATTGGCCAGGAATTCGCTCTTGAGCCGCGCCCCCTCCTCCGCTTTTTCCTTCGCCGTTCTCAGCTCCGCCGTGCGCTCGCTGACCACCTCTTCTAAATGATCGCGATGACGGCCGAGCTGCTGCTCCCGGTTTTCGATTTCACCGAGCATTTCGTTGAACGCCACGATCAGTTCCCCGATCTCATCGTCGGGACCCGCGTCCGCGCGAATCGAATAGGTCCTGGTCGATGACACCAGGCGTGCCGTACCGGTCAGATGGAAGAATAGGTTTGACCAGAACGCGCAGTACCTTGGAATAAAATACAACCGCGACCAGCGCCGGCACCGCAAGCGCCAGCACGGTGAGTAGCAGATAGCGCAGAATGCGCGTGTACAACTCGCTCTGGTCGCTGCGAATGGAAATGGCGCCGACACGTTCGCCGTTCAATTCCACGTTGCGCACCAGAATTAACGCTCCGTGGTCCAGATGGGACCCGATCGGCGGAACCTCGCGGGGAGGAGGATTGGCGCCCGTTTTACGCTCGTAGCTCGCGAACAAAGCGCCTTGTTTGTTGTACAAGCCGGCGGAGAACACGGAAGGAATGGTGCGCAAGGCTGCCAACGTCGCCTCGGCATCCTTGGGGGCCTCAAAAACCAGCGCCGCCGCGGAATTCTCCCCCACCACGCCCATAATCGCGGACAATTGCGCGTTATTCACGCTGCGAAAATTGTAGAACTCATTGATGATCGAAACCAGACAGGCCAAACATACGAAGGCGCTCGCCGGAAGCGCGGCGGCGAGAATCAGTTTACGCCGGAACGACATCGAGATTCGCTTCACAGAGCCCTTCCCAGCTTCAGGAGCTGAGAGCTAACCCTGAGGCCGGCGGAGTGGGCAACTTCGGGGCGGATTTCGAAGTGGACGCGATTTTCGTCCAGATAGAAATTAATCATGCCACCGGATTTAAGAAACCCTGGGGCCTCGCCAACCGTCAGCAAGCCAGGCTGTGCCGGCAGACCGAGCCGTTCGAAGTCAGCGCGTCCGATGAACAGAATATTGCAATCCTTCACGTCCGCGGGCCTAATATAGCGGCGCACCTCCACCCGCCGTCCGCTGACCATCTTGCCCTGAACCGTGTCCTCCAGCACACCTGCGAACGGGTCGTGCCCGAGGATGCCAATCACCCACGGCGCATCGCCGGCCGCTGGTCGGCCACTCGACGAATTTCAGAAAGTTGAATAGAAACGCGGCCTTGACTTGGTACTCCAAACGATCTCCGCTTTCGGCCGGGCAGAGTGGGCTTAACAGCGAAAGCATCGCCGTCAGCACGAAGCATCTGATGATCAGAAGTGCCACGTGGCTTTCCCGTAAAAGTTTCGTTGGATCGCTGCGAGACCGGTAAGCCGCTGAGAGTACAATTCCGGGTGCTGCGGATCGAGAGCATCATTTACGCCCGTCGACAGCTCCAGTCGTTCCGTGGGCCGCCAGCCGAGTCGCACATCGAGCCGGAAATGGCTGGGGACATTCACTTCGGGCAACGCCGCGGTGAAATATGTCGCAGTGTCGAGTTGCAGCTTCTTCGTAAGATCCAGGCTGGACCGGAATTGATATTGATAGTGGGGACTGGTGCCGCCGTCGGTGACCGTATCGGTGGCGTTCACTCCAGGATATGCGTGAGTGTGAATCCGCAACCAGTCCGAGCCGGCAGCGAGCCTCCAACGGGAGTTCACGTTCCAGGTCGCGCTCAACTCGTAACCCTCTGAGGCACCATAGCGCACGTTGGTCAGAATGCTAGGAAGCACCAGGTGCGCCAAATCCGCTCCACTGGGCGGCACAAAGTACGGCGCCAGAGTTTCAACGCCCAGCAAATGCTGATGGATCGTATAAAAGGCGGACGCGTCGAGGGAGATCGTTCTGCTGACCTGGATCCTTTGCCCAGCTTCGTAGGAGAGCGCCGACTCCGGGCGGGCGACAGGATTGCTGAATTGCTGCACCAGGCCGAACAGAGGGCCCTCCAGAGGAATCGCAGCGACCGTGGCATACAGTCCTCGTTCGAGCACCGAGGGCGTGTGCACAGCACGGGAAACCGCGGCCCAGGTGGTGAAATTCCTATGCGGAGTCCACAGCAAGCGCCCGGTGGGCTGAACCTGAAGCCGCACGGCGTTGTCGTAACTGGTGCGTACCCCGGCAATGAAGTGCAATTTGCCGGGAACCAGCGCGATGTCATCCTCCGCGAAAATCGCACCGAGCTTTCGATCGGAATGCTGGGGCGTGACCAGGAAGTCGGGGGTGGGAGCAATCTCGACCACGGCCCCTTTATATTCCAATCCCCAGATCAGGTCGTTGCGCTCGCCCAGAGCGACGTGATGCTGAAACTGAACGTCCACGGTGGTGGCTCGCTGAGGAACATTCGCATCCCCGTAATCCATGTGGTCCCAGGAAATTCGCCACTCGACGCTCGATTGCTCGGAGATATCGTGCTGCCAGCGCGCCATGATATTCCCGCTGAAAGATCTCTCATTTGCATCGATTACCATGGGAAACGGATTACTGGCTGATGGGTAAGTCACATCGTGCCCGAGAACGGAATGATAACCCTGCCCCGATACCTCGACACTATCTGAGGCGGTAGGGCTCCAATCCATTCGGAAATCTAAACTGTTGCTGGTCCATCCATGGGCCGACGCAGCCGCGCCGGCGGAGGCCAGCGGGGCTATGTCGGAATAGTGGCCGCCGACGCGATAGAACCCGTTCGATCCCAATTCGCCCCCGAAACGAGCCGTACCCTTCCCTTCGGTTTCGCTGCCTGCTTCCGCGGTGATCAAAACACCCTGGGTCGCTTTGGCCGACTTGGTAATGATGCTGATGACGCCGTTGACCGCGTTGTTCGCCCCACATCGCCGCGTTGGGTCCGCGGATGACTTCAATGCGCTCGATGTCGTCGGCGGCCACGTTCACCATATCCCACAAGACGCCGGGATTTACTTCGTTGTAGACGCTTCTGCCATCGACCAGCACCATCAGCTTATTGGAGAAATCGTTATTGAATCCGCGGATCGCCACCGCCCAGCGCCCGGCTTCGACAGCGCGCGACCTGCACGCCAGGCGCCAGCCGCAATACCTCCGGCAATTCGCAGACCGGAACGGCGGATATCCTCCGAGGTGATCACGAAAACGGACGCCGCAGTCGAGGAGAGACGCTGCGCCTTCTTGGACACCGAGGTGACCTCGATGTTCATCAGCTCTTCCAGGCTTCGATCGGCCAGTCCGTTCGAGCCTGGAGGTGCGGACCCTTGTCCCGCGCAGAGCGGAGAGATTCCGAGCAGGAAAAACCCCGCATGTTCTTCGAAACGCCATCTATAAGCGTTATCGGACTGCGGGAGGGAAGTAAGAGCGCTGGCTTTTAGACTGACGTCGACGCCCATCGAGCGGGCCGTGCCTTTCACCGAGTTCATCGCGGCTTCGACCGTGAAGCAGTTCAGGTCCGGCATCTTGATCTTGGCGATCTCTTCCACCTGCTTCAGCGTGATCTTGCCGACGCGATTCTTGTTCGGCTCGGCCGAACCCTTCGCGATGCCGACGGCGCGCTTGATCAGCACCGGCACCGGCGGAGTCTTGGTGATGAAGGTGAACGAGCGGTCCGAGAAAATCGTGATCACCACCGGGATGATCAGGCCTTCCTGGTCCTTGGCCGACGTCTTGGCGTTGAACGCCTTGCAGAACTCCATGATGTTGACGCCCTGCGGACCGAGCGCGGTACCCACCGGAGGCGCCGGCGTGGCCTTGCCGGCCGGGATCTGCAACTTCACCATTGCCAGTAATTTTCTTTGCCATGAATCTCTAAACTTTTTCCACCTGCAAGAAATCCAGCTCGACCGGCGTCGCGCGGCCGAAAATCGTCACCAGCACGCGCAGCGTGTTGCGCTCCGGATTGACCTCGTCCACCTTGCCCGAGAAGTTGCTGAACGGCCCGTCGATGATGCGCACGTTTTCGTTCTTCTCGAAGCTGAGCTTGGGACGCGGACGCTCCGCCGAGCTCGCCTGGCGGTACAGAATCGAATTCACTTCGTCGGCCGTCAGCGGCACCGGCATGTTGCCTCCGCCCACGAATCCGGTCACGCGCGGCGTGGCCTTCACGGCGTGCCACAACTCGTCGTTCATTTCCATTTCCACCAGCACGTAGCCCGGATAAAGCATGCGCTTGCTGGTGACCTTCTTGCCGTTGCGCAGCTCCACCACTTCTTCGGTCGGAATCAGGATCTGGCCGATCTGCTGGGCGAATCCGAACGCTTCCGCGCGGCTGCGCAGCGAATCCGCCACCTTCTGCTCGAAGCCCGAGTAGGTGTGGATGATGAACCAGTTCTTGTCGGAAAGAGGCAGCTCCGCGGCCGCTTCGTCGCAGCACCTCGACCGGCGCTTCATGCACTGCTTCGGCGGCTCGGGTTCGGCTTCAGCGTGCATCGGCGTCGAGTTCTTCCTCGGGAAGCATATCGTCTGGCATTCTGCGTCGCGCCTCTTACTTCGTAAACGTGTCGAACAACTTCTGGATCACGCGGCCGACAATGGTGTCCACCACCGCAAAATAGGCCGCGAACGCGAACACCGCGACGATCACCACCGCGGTGGTCGCGCGCACCTGCTTCCACGGCGGCCAGGTGACGCGCTTCATTTCGAGCTGCAGCTCCTCGAAATAATTCTTCGTCTCGGCCGGCCAGCCGGCCATTCTGCGTCGTCAAGCTTAGTCTCTTCAGCCATAACATTCCTCTTCTTGAAAGCTCAGATGCTCGCTCGCGCGCAATCGCGCCAAATCCGCCGGAGGCGGTGGCAGGGGCGGAGGGATTCGAACCCCCACTCGCGGTTTTGGAGACCGCTGGTCTGCCGTTAAACCTACGCCCCTACTGTACTCGAGCCAACTCCAGTTTACTTGATTTCCTTGTGCGGATGGTGCTTGCGGCAGAACGGGCAGAATTTCTTCAGCTCCAGCCGCTCCGTCATGGTCTTCTTGTTCTTCATGCTGGTGTAGTTCTTGCGCTTGCACTCGGTGCATTGCAATGTGATTTGTTCGCGTGCCATAATTCGCTTCCTATCCCAAAATCTCCGCTAACCGTTCCCGCGCCCACCGTCCGTCCGCCTTCGCGAATCGCGAAGCGCAAGCCTTTGTCCATGGCGACCGGCGTGATCAGCTCCACTTCCAGGCTCACGTTATCGCCCGGCATCACCATCTCCATGCCCTCCGGCAACTGCGCCACTCCCGTCACGTCCGTGGTGCGGAAGTAGAACTGCGGCCGGTAGCCCTTGAAGAACGGCGTGTGCCGCCCGCCTTCGTCTTTCTGCAGCACGTACACTTCGCCCTTGAACTTCTTGTGCGGCTTGATCGAGCCCGGCTTCGCGATCACCTGCCCGCGCTCCACGTCGTTCTTTTCAATACCGCGCAGCAGCAGGCCCACGTTATCGCCCGCGCGCCCTTCGTCCAGCAGCTTCTTGAACATTTCGACGCCGGTCACCACCGTCTTGCGAGTATCCGTGAACCCGACGATCTCCATTTCCTCGCCGACCTTGCAGATCCCCTGCTCGATACGGCCCGTCACCACCGTGCCGCGGCCTTGAATCGAGAAAATATCTTCGATCGGCATCAGGAACGGCTTGTCGATCACGCGCTCCGGCATCGGGATGTACTTGTCGACCGCTTCCATCAGCTCGTCGACCGTCTTTTCCCACTTCTCTTCGCCGTTCAACGCGCCCAGCGCCGATACCTTGATCACCGGCAGATCGTTGCCCGGGAATCCGTAGCTGGTCAGCAGCTCGCGCACTTCCAGCTCGACCAGTTCGAGCAATTCCGGATCGTCCACCATGTCGACTTTGTTCAGCGCGACCACGATGTACGGCACGCCCACCTGGCGGGCCAGCAGAATATGCTCGCGCGTCTGCGGCATGGGACCGTCGGTCGCCGCGACCACCAGAATCGCGCCGTCCATCTGCGCCGCGCCGGTGATCATGTTCTTGATGTAATCGGCGTGACCCGGGCAATCCACGTGCGCGTAATGCCGGTTGGCCGTTTCGTATTCCACGTGCGCCACCGCGATCGTGATTCCGCGAGCCTTTTCTTCCGGCGCATTATCGATCGAATCGAAACTCCGGAACTTGTTCTTCGGATTGTGCTTGGCCAGCGTCTTGGTGATCGCCGCCGTCAGCGTCGTCTTGCCGTGATCGATGTGCCCGATCGTCCCCACGTTCACGTGCGGCTTGCTGCGATCAAATTTTTCCTTCGCCATGGATTCCTCGCCGAAACTAAAAAATCTGGAGCCGTTGACCGGGATTGAACCGGTGACCTCGTCCTTACCAAGGACGCGCTCTACCAACTGAGCTACAACGGCCTCTTACAACAAAACCTCAAAACTGGTGGACAGGGAAGGATTCGAACCTTCGTAACTCGCAAGGAGTGACAGATTTACAGTCTGTTGGCTTTAACCACTCACCCACCTGTCCACGATTGTCCCACGAGCCGGTCCGCCGCGCACACTTCCGCACGGACCAGTGGGCGTAAACTCAAGTATACCGCAACTTTTACTGAACCGTAGCCGAATACCCTCGCTGCTTAACCGCAATCGTAGTCGCAATATCCAGCCCCGGCGTCAACTTCACGTCCTGCCCAGGTGACTCCGTCAGGATTCGAAGTCCCCCCAATATTACTCGCGACGCCGTCATACTGCACCACAACTTGCGCGGCACTGGTGGGAGCAACCGCCATCGGAACTGGTAGCGTTGATCTGCCAACCCCCCGAAAAGCTCGCCAGACCCGAATAGCTGATCTGATCGCTGGTTAGAGTCACCCCTCCGATGATCAGAGTCGTGGCCGCAGGGGCAGGTAGAGAGCCTGAGGAGGCTGCCCGTCCGCTGGATTGCCACTCACCTGCCCGACCGGTCATGTAGAACGAACGATCGTTCCCCTGCCGGCGGGATTCGCAGGGCTATTGGTTGTGCCGTCCGCATTCTGCGCCGCCACCTGGCCGATCCCATTAGCATTGGACAGTGAAAAATCCCGGGTTAGCCTTGGTCATCTGGAACGACCCAACTGAAGAACCGCGCCAGTCGACGCCTGTGTGACGATAAAATTCGCCGTCCCCGAAATCGGCGCTTCATACGGCACCTGGAAGTAAATGGCGCCATAAGCGCTAATGGTCTCAAAGATCGGCGCCGGCGACCCCATTAACGGTGAGATTCAGATCCGCCAGCGTCGTAGGCCACGGAACGGTTTGTGCCGCCCCATCCTTGATCGACATTTGCAATCCCAAGCGGCCAAGAATCGCTAGCATTCCCGGCGCCAGAGGCTGCGTGTTGTAGTTCGCTGCGTTTCTGAAAAATGCTTTCGGGAAGTAGAACGTAATCCGATGCGACAGGTCCCCCACAATCACGTTGCCGCTTGCAATCAAGCGCCAATCCCAAAGGCGCATACGAACTCAACTGCGCCGTCGGCGTGCAGGCGCTGGTCTGACACGTGGTGTACTGCGGAAAACGATAGACAACACCGCTATTCGTGTTCGCCACCCACAGCTCCGACGTAGTGGGATTGATCGCCACCGCCTGCGGTGCGCTGAGGCCCGTGAGCGTGTTGGTCGAAGTCGGTCCACTCGCTATAGTTTCCGGCGCCTGGCTGAACTCCACGATTCGACCATTCGGCGAGTCCGCGACATAGAGCCGGTCCGACGTATCCGACGCAATTCCTCGAGGACTATTAAAACTTGCCGCATCCCCGTCCCCGGCGACGTGGCCGTGAAGTTGGACTGCCCTAACGCGCATGGATGCGCTCTCACCGCTCATGAAGTCCCCGCCCGCCTGCTTCTTGAAAAGCAGCACACGGTTATAGATGGGATCGGAGACAGCCAAACTCCCCGCAGCGGAGTTGCGCCGCTGGCATCCGCAAACAATGCCAAGCCCCACGGCGAGTGCATGGAATTCGCGCTGGCATTCTGAATAAAGGATGTAAAGCTCGATTGCCCCAGCACCAGGTTCGCCGTAGCGCTGCTGGCCGGCACGGCTGGTTGAAGGGCGCCGGGAAACGCACCACGCGCCCATTGCCGGCATCGGCCACGTACAGGTTCCCGTTGTTATCCACCACCACGCCGATCGGATTGTAGAGGCCGGTCGCCGTAGGCTGCCCGATTGCTCCGCTCGGGTAATTAATGATCGAGGATTTCAGATCCGTCTGGCCGATCACCCTATCCGCCGTGGTGAGTGATAGCCCCTGGCTCACCTTGCGCGCGTCCTTGAAACACAGGATCCGGTTGTTTCCCGGGTCGGCTACATAAAGATGCGGGGTGCTGGTGGTGTTATCGACCACCATCGCCGACGCCGAACCCAATGGCCCCGCTAAAAATACTTCCTGGCCGACAATCAGATTCGGTGCGTTATAAATGTAATCCAACTGCCCTATCAGAACCGACGCCCCCGAATACGTATTCGGTCGAATTGGGGGAGATGCCCAGCACACGATTGTTCCCCGAGTCGGCGACCCACATCTGCGGGCCCAGAAAAGCTCCCCCGTAAGGTCCCGAAAAGGTGAACGAGCTGGCCTGCGGGTTTCCCTGATTGGACTGCCCCGCCGTTGAATCCGTTCTGTCCAAACACCGCCAAAATCGCGGGCGAGGGATCGGCCGCCGTTTCCGCCGCCCAATTCGAAGGAACGTCGTACTCCACAACTCGATTCGCCGCTGTGTCGGCAACAAAAAGATTGTTTCCCTCGTGACAAACAAACCGTTCGGCGGGATCAGATTGTTATTCGCGTTGGGAAAACCCAAAGTGTACTGCGTAGGATAGACAACGGCTCCCGAAGTCGGTGGAGGCGGAACACCCAGGATCCGCGCTGCGGACTGTCCCTGGGAGAGGAAACTCGGCCCCTGGAAAAAAAGCACCCGCGAAAAACCGTCGGCAACATATAGATTTCCCGCTTGGTCGAATGCCAGCCCCGATGGATCGGCCACCAGGCTCTTGTTAAGCTGAATGTTCGGAATTGTGTTTTGGCCACGGTACACGTCATGAAATCGTTCTGGCCGAACACCACGGAAGCCACCGGCTCCGGCGCGTTCGGCGTCAGATTCGCACCCGCATACATCAATACCCGATTATTGAGCGGATCGACCGTCCATAGGTTCCCTTTCGAATCGATCGCCAGGTTGGTCAGTTGCGGACCGTTGCCATTGGCCAGAGCGAGAGTCTTGCTGGAACAATTGCCGCCCTCATTTGCCGAACTGCCGGTGCCGAAATTCTTTTGCCCGATCACCAGATCCGGCGAGGAGGACTTCCCGACTGTTGGCTGAAAGGAGTCGGAAACCGCATGATCCGGTTATTTCCGGCGTCGGCGACATACACATTTCCTCTGCTATCCACCGCGAGCCCGGTCGGCGAATTCAGGCCGGTGCTGAACGCGTGTGGCCGGACCCTGCGCCATGGTGCTGACGAAATCCTGCTGCCCCAGCACCAGGTCCGCAGTCTTGCCGGAGTAAGCTCGCCGGATTCTTAAACGCCAGAACCCGGTTATTGCCGATATCGGCCATATAAAGGATCGGAGGATTAGCCGCTGGTATCGAACGCGATCTGCCCCGGAAGCGTCCAGTTCCCGCCCATCCACCAGGTTCGGCGAGGCCTGCGTCGGCAGATTCGCCAAATTCTCCGTCAGAGGATGCCCGAACTGCCGCGTCGGTATCTGGATTAATGATGGGAGAAACTGCCGCGACTGACCCCAAATAGTCGCAGACAGGGCAAAAAGATAGCAGAACAGTTTTTTCATTGAGGGTCTCCGAGGGCAGCGCGCGGGAACCGCCTTCTATCCGAAGATAGCACAGCGATAAACCGTTGCATATCTGGTCAGGTAACGCAGCGACCATTCGAGCGTTTCCTGGTACCCCCGCAGCCCCGCGACGCTTCCCATTCGCGATGCCGATAGCGCGCCGCACGCGTTGGCCAATCGCGCCGCTTCAATCAATGTCGTTCCCCTCGATGAAGGCCGGCCAGAAAACCGCCCGTGAAACAATCCCCCGCGCCCGGTCGTATCCACGGTCTCCACCGCTAAACCCGCGCGCCCACAGCTCACTCTCGCCATCGAAAACCGCGCAGCCGTTGCTGCCGCGCTTGATCACCACGGCTTCACCCCTCGGCTGAGAAACAGCCGCGCCGCCGCTCGCACATCCGCGCAACCCGAAATTTTCAGCGCCTCCGCCTCATTCGCGAACAGCACTCCGATGTGGTGGAGGCAAGGCTCCAGTACACCCATCCATTCGCCTCGCGTGTCGTGCCCCGTATCGAGCGACGTAGTCCAACCCGCCGCAGTCGCGCGCGCCAGTGTCTCCGCTCCGGTGCGCCGCATCTTCGGCAGGGAGAAAATATTCGCCAGATGAAAATGTCCCGGACCTTGCTCGAAACTCTCCCGGCGTCGAAAAAACCTCGCGGCTGACGCCCGGAGAATGCAGAAACGACCTCGACCCATCCGGAGCCACCAGCACCACAGTCGTCGCCGTCGGCGTGCGGCATCCGTTCGACCTCGTCCAGTATTCACGCCCGCGCCACGCAGCCGCGCAAGCACCCGATCGCCAAAGTCGTCCCGCCCCACCGCGCCTCGCAATCGAACCGGAATACCCAGCGTCGCCAGCGTATAAGAGGTGTTCGCCCCATTCCCGCCCAGATGCTGCTCAATCGAGTCGACCCACACCGTGAATCCATACTCGATGCGCTCCACAGGCCGCACCAGAATATCCTCCACCAGGTTCCCCGCCACAATAATGTCGCCGCGAATCAGCAATGCCAAATGATAAACTGAAATTTGTCCAACATCCATAAGCCGCGCGTCTGCGCGGTCAGCTACTTGAACACTGTTCCGCTGGTCTGGGGCATCGAACATGGCGCGCAGCGCGACATTTTTGACCTGAATTACGCCCTGCCCTCGGAATGCGCCGACCAACTCGCTTCCGGCGACGCCGACATCGGCATCGTGCCGGTCATCGAAATCGCGCGCCAGAAACTCGACTATTTTCGCAGCACCGGCATCGCCTGCCGGGGCGCCGTGCGCAGCATTCTGCTGGTCTCCAAGGTTCCTCTTCGCGAAATTAAAACGCTCGCGACCGATACGGGCTCCCGAACCTCCGTCATGCTGTCGCGCATCATCCTGGCGGAAAAATACGGCGTGCACCCGAAACTGATTTCGCGCCGCGCCGAGCTCGCACCCATGCTCGGCGAAGCCGACGCCGCGTTAGTCATCGGCGATCCAGCGCTGCATCTCGATCCCGCAACGCTGCCCTTCGAAACCCTCGACTTAGGCTTGGAATGGACCCAGCTAACCGGCCTCCCGATGGTCTTCGCTCTCTGGTCGGGCCGAAAAGAAGTCATGCAGCCTGCGCTATCGAACAGGCGTTTCTCGATTCCTGCCGCGAAGGTCTGGCGCACATGGATGAAATCGTCCGCGACCAGTCTGCCGTTCGCGGCATCACCCCGCAGCTAGCCCGCGAATACCTGACCCGCCACATCGTGTTCGAGCTGAACGACCGCGACCACGAAGGCCTTAATCTCTATCTGAAGCACGCCGCGCGCGCTGGAGGAGCATCGATATGATTACGCGCACTGAAGCAATCGACATGTACAATTCCAACGACCTGATCGGCATCGGCATGGAAGCCGATGCGGTGCGGCGCAAACTGCACCCGGAAGGCGTCGTCAGCTACATCATCGATCGCAATATCAACTACACCAATACCTGCACCGAATATTGTAGTTTCTGTGCATTTTATCGTCCTTTAGGGCACAAAGAAGGCTATTTACACTCCAAAGAGGTCATTTTTAGCAAGATTAAGGAGACTCTTGACCTCGGCGGAACCGGTATTTTGATGCAGGGCGGCCTCCATCCCGAACTCAAAATCGAATGGTACGAAGACCTGCTCCGCTCCATTAAAGCGAATTTCAACATCTGGTGCCACTGCTTCTCCGCCCCGGAAATCGTTAACATCGCCAAAGTCAGCGATTTATCGATTCGAGATACCCTGGCCCGCCTCCGCGATGCCGGCCTGGATTCCCTTCCCGGCGGCGGCGCAGAAATCCTCGACGATGGCGTCCGTCACCGTATAAGCCGCTTAAAATCAAGTGTTAACGACTGGATCGACGTTCACCGGACCTGCCACTCCTTAGGTCTCTATTCGACCGCAACCATGATGTTCGGCACCGGCGAGACCATCGAAGAACGGATGAATCATTTCGACATCGTGCGCCAGATGCAGGAGGAGAGCGGAATGTTCACCGCCTTCATCCCCTGGAGCTTCCAGCGCGAAAACACATCTCTAGGCCGCTTCGTAAAAGAAGAAGCAACCGCAGTCGAGTATCTAAAAATGCTGGCATTATCGCGTATTTATCTCGATAATATCCTGAATATCCAATCCTCCTGGGTAACTCCCGGATTAAAGACCTGTCAATTAGGCCTGCGATTCGGTGGAAATGACGTCGGCAGTATCATGATCGAAGAAAACGTAGTGAGCGCCGCCGGCGCGCATCATCGTGCATCGGAAGAGGAACTGCGCCGCCTGATTCGCGATGCCGGCTTCGTGCCGAAACAGCGCGACACCCTGTACCGTACCTATTTCCTTAACTAGCGAATCACGAAATTCAGCACTTCCTCATATGCGCGGATTTCTGGGACCACCAAATCGATCAACTTTGCCTGGTCGTCCCAGCGCCGCAGCGCAACCGCATCCTTGAAGTGTGGGTTCCGTTCGAAATCGCGAGCCGGATCCTTTGAAAACGGGCCGCCTTGTAACTTGAGGCTCTGCAGGGACGATGGGGAAAGCTTCGCGAGATATTCCGGTTCGACCGCGCAAAGATATCTCTTAGCGTCGACGTGCAGGCGCACCGGCTCACTGACGCTGGGTCCGAAGCGGGAGCGCAGCCACATTTCGCCGACGACTTCGTGCCTTCCATCGACCTCCTTTTTCGCAATATCCTCAGGCAATCCATGCAACAGATGCCCGATGTCATGGAGGAGCGCGGCAACCACCAGGCGCGGCTCGGCGCCCCACTCCTTCGCGAACCACGCAGCCTGAAGTGAATGCTCCAGAATGGAGACGTTTTCGCCGAAGTACGCTTCCCTGCCCCGCCGCTCGAATAGCTCGAATACCTCGTCGCTCACCTTCATGCGCCGAGTTTACCGCAAAGCCGGTAAGCTCAATTCATGCGGGTGGCGGTGATTGGTGGGGGGATCCTCGGGCTGGCCCACGCTTACGTGTTGATGCGCCGCGGATGCCGGGTTACGCTATTCGAGCGGGGCCTCCAGGCCTCGGGAGCGTCCATCCGCAACTTCGGAATGATATGGCCGGTCGGCCAGCCAGCCGGAGAAATGCACTCGATCGCCATGCGCAGCCGGGAGATCTGGCTCGATGCGCTGACCGAAGCGCGACTGCCTTTTCTCAACACCGGATCTCTTCACGTTGCGTATCAAGATGACGAAGCGGATGTGTTGCGGGAGTTTGCCGAAATCGGACCGTCGGCCGGATACGCTTGCGAATGGCTGGATGCAGAGAAGGTCCTGCAACGGTCGAACGCGGTAAATCCCCTTGGCCTGAAAGGCGCCGTCTGGAGCCCTACCGAACTAACGGTTGATCCCCGACGAATCGTGGCCGGAATGCCGGAATATCTACGATCGATGGGCGTGGAGATTCATTTCGGCACGGCTGTCCGCAGAATCGATTTGCCGCGTGATCGAGGCCGCCACCGGAAAATGGAATGTGGATGCCGCGATCGTGTGCTCCGGTGACGACTTCGAGACGCTCTATCCTGAAGATTTTCGCGGCCAGCGGTCTGACGCGTTGCAAACTGCAAATGATGCGCACGGCTCCTCAGCCGGGCGAATGGCAATTAGGACCGGCATTGGCGGCCGGTCTGACTTTGCGTTTCTATAAGTCGTTTCAAATTTGCGCGACCCTGCCTCGCTTACGGGAGCGGATCGCTCGCGAAAAGCCCGAATACGAGCGCTGGGCTATCCACGTCCTGGCGTCGCAAACGGCCGATGGTGCGATCACGCTTGGGGATTCTCACGAATATGGTTCTACGGTCGACATCTTCGACAAACCTGAGATCGATGAACTGATTCTGCGCGAGGCCGCGACATTTCTTCATCTGCCCGATCCGCGGATCGTTCAGCGATGGCATGGCGTGTATTCGCTCCACAAAGACCGGCCGTTCTTCGAAGCGGAGCCGTCCCCCGGCGTCCACATTCTGACCGCACCCGGTGGCTCCGGCATGACTTTATCGTTCGGTCTGGCCGAGCGCACGGCGGATCGGGCCGGTTTCCGATAGCAACCTGTTTGTCATTCAAGAACGCCCGAAGCGTGCTTTAATAACAAGCGCAATGAAACTTCAAGGAGTGATTTTCGATTGGGCGGGCACCTTGGCCGATCACGGCAGCCGCGCGCCAGTAGCGGCCCTCCTTGGAATATTCTCCGCCGCGCGCGTACCGATTTCGATTGCTGAGGCGCGCCGGTCCATGGGCCTCGCCAAGAAAAACCATATCGAAAGCATCCTCGCGATCCCGCGCGTTCGAGATGCGTGGACTGAGGTCCATGGAACTCAGCCAGCTCAGATGGATGCCGACGAGCTCTATGCGCAGTTTATTCCACAACAGCTCGAATGCCTGGAAACCCATTCCGAACTGATCGAGGGTATTCCTGAGACCGCGAATCGCCTGCGCGCTCAAGGCTTGAAGATTGGAACAACCACAGGGTACACGCGCCCCATGCTCGACTACCTGCTGAATCGCGCCCGCCAGCAGGGATTTACCCCGGACTTCGCAGTGTGTCCCGATGAGGTTCCAGCAGGCCGACCTGCTCCCTATATGTGTTACCTCAACGCCATCCGGCTGGAGGCGTATCCCCTTTGGGCGCTGGTCAAAATCGGCGACACGCCGGTCGACATCGAGGAGGGATTGAACGCCGGCATGTGGACCATCGGCATAACCAGAACCGGCAATGAAGTTGGCCTCACGCAGGCGGAGTGGGAAGCTGCGCTGGACTCCGAGAAGCACATGTTGCTGTCAGCCGCCGAAGAAAACCTAATCGCCGCGGGAGCCCACTATGTGGCTCAAAGCGTTGCCGACTGCGAGGATATTCTCGATTCCATTCAAGCCCGCCTCGATCTGGGCGACCGGCCGTGAACCGCGCTTTCTTTTGGCGAAGTCTCACGTTGATATTGATGATTGCCGGATACGCCGGTTACTACCTGTGCCGATCGAATTTTTCTGTCGCGGTGCCCATGCTGATTCAGGAGATGGGCGCCCGAGGCATCCCTGTAAACACCGCGACCGTGCGGCTCGGCGCAATCGCTTCCTGGGGCGTATTGGCTTATGCGCTGGGCAAATTTCCAAGCGGCTGGCTGGCGGATTTTCTCGGAGGCCGGCGTAACTTTCTCTATGGCATGGGAGGGTCGATTCTCTTCACCGTCCTGTTTGCGATGGGCGGCGGAATGCCCGTCTTCACCTTGGCGTGGTTCGGCAACCGCCTGGTTCAATCGCTGGGCTGGGCCGGCATGGTCAAGATTTCATCGCGATGGTTTTCGTATTCCTCCTACGGCACCGTAATGGGTCTGATCAGCTTGAGCTATCTCTTCGGGGATGCCGCGGCGCGCCAGTTCATGGGGGTCCTCATCGCGCATGGTCTCGGATGGCGAGGAGTTTTCTTCGCAGCGGCCGCCGTCCTCGGCGTCCTGTTGATGCTGAACCTTATCTTCCTGAGAGAAACACCCCAGAGCAGAGGATTAGAAGAACCGGACGCCAATCCCCTGAGTTTATTTCATGCGCGCGGCGATCAACCGCGTCCAAAGAACCTGCGCGTCCTCTTGGAAACCTTCTCAGCGAGTCCTATATTCTGGCTTGTCTGCCTGATCTCCGTCGGAGTGACACTGATGCGGGAAACATTTAATTTCTGGACGCCCGCGTACTTCACCCAGGCTCTCGGACTGACCAATGCCGATGCCGCGCAAAAGAGCGCCCTGTTCCCTCTCTTCGGCGGACTGTCGGTTGTGCTCGCCGGATTTCTCAGCGACAAGCTCGGACCGAAAGGCCGCGCTCTGATCATTCTCGTCGGATTGCTTCTTACCAGCGGCGTTCTCCTCGCGCTTGCCCTGCTCAGCACGGGAGGATCCACGGCCCTGCACGTCTGGCTCGTCGCACTCGTTGCATTTTTGATGCTCGGCCCGTATTCGTATTTTGCGGGTGCAATCTCGCTCGATTTCGGCGGTAAACAAGGCAGCGCGACAGCTTCAGGGTGGATCGATGGCTTGAGTTACCTGGGAGGTGTCATGGCAGGCAGCAGCATGGCGAACGTCACCGTGAGTTGGGGCTGGAAAGGGACCTTCGCAGTGCTCGCCGTCGTTTCACTCCTTTCAAGTGCAGCGGCCGGGATCTATCTTCATTCTCAGGGGGAAAAGTGAACTATCCGGCAGCGACTCTCAACATCTTTACCACGGGATGCTTCGCGGTTTGATGTTGGTAAAGTTCGAACGCAATATGCGCCTGGCGCTTACGGCTTCGAAGTATCTCTTGATCGAGCTGGTCCTGTTTGAAGATGTCTCCGGTATGCCAAGCGGCCAATTCCGCCCTCTGCTGGAGGGTCGCGCGCGCCTCGACTTCACATTCGTGACCGTGCTCCCGGTTTAGGGCAGCACAGATGGGGCATTGCATAAAAGCGTACACCTCTCGATCATTCTAGCGGATTTTGGGAAATCGCGATGATGGCTTTCTTCGTCTGTTCCAAACTAAGCCGCATAGACTCGCCGGGCAGTTCCTTTAAAATAGGCCCGAGTATTTTCGTTAATACCAGCGGCAGATCCCGGGTCAACGTGATCGATTGACAGGTGATAAATACGCCTCCGTCGCTCTCCTCGAAAAACCAGTAGCCGTAAATGCGCCATAGAAACCCGCGATCCTTTCCGATCGGCAATTCATGCTCCCCCGGTTTTCCAGCATCGATCACCTCGGCAATCCGCGAACTGTACGCCCGGCTGTAAACCCGATGAGCGTCGACCGTTGTAAATCTGATGTCATGCTCGGTATTGAAAACGTCGGAGAGCAACAACTTGGCCTTCACGATGCGCATGTACACCTGAAAGTCGTCGCCCGTGCGGGATCGTATCCTGGCATCGGCGACCTCGGGCTTGTAGAAGTCCTTGTGATGCCCATAATCCTGCACCACAGACATGGCTCGATTCAGGGTCGAGTCGGGAATAAAAACCGCGCCACTCCAATCCTGAATCAACCCGCCCTTTATAGCGACCATGCCGCTGCTCTCCGTCGGCTGGACAATCAGCGCCCCGCGCTTCAGTTGCTGACGCCACTCCGGTGTTTCGCCCGGCCACAAGAAGTTACGGCCATGGAAGCGCGATTCAAGGCCCGTTTCTGTTGCCGCGATGTAACGATTGAACGCGTCTAACGTTGCCGGCGTCAGTTCCGCGGAAAAAGCCGATCCGGCGGACACCGCAAGTAAAACTGCTATTGACCTCACAGAATCTTCACGTCGGATCGCCTGGTCCCAAGATAATCGAGCAACGTGGATATGTCGTTACAACCAGGTGTCGGCAGTAAGACACCATTTAAGGCTGTTTAAGGCACCTCGGGGGCAGCTTTTGTGACCTTTATGGTCATTTTAGGTGTCGATTTCCACGTTATCATTGTGCGAAGCGACTGCCGAAATGAGCCCTTCGATACCAGACATCCGGAAGCAGTTTACTGAAGCGCTCGATGATCTGATCGCCCAGGTGAAAGGCGACCGGTCGATTCTGGCCGCGATCCTGTGCGGTAGCCTGTCCCACGATACCGTCTGGGCGAAGTCCGACATCGACCTTGCGCTTGTCACCATCGACGATAAAAAAGTAGACGCCGGATCTCTGGCGTTGCGCTCGGGCGGCGTAAACATCCATGCTTTCCTGATCCCCCGCGCGGAGTTTCGCAAGACGGTCGAAGGGTCGGTTCGCAACTCCTTCATGCATTCGCTGCTGGCTAAAGGGCGTCTGCTCTATACGCACGACCAGACCATTGCCGATCTTTGCGAAAGACTGCACGAGATCGGTGAGCGGGACGTGCAAGTGCAATTGCTCAGCGCGGCGACGCACGCGCTGGCGTCGATCTATAAGGCTCATAAATGGTTCATCACCCGAGGCGATCTGGAGTACACCGCGCTTTGGATTCTCTACGCGGCTACGCCGCTGGCACGAATCGAAGTGATAAGCGCGCGCCTGCTGGCGGACCGCGAAGTGATCCCGCAGGCGATGAAGCTGAACCCGGCATTTTTCCAGACGATTTATGCCGATCTTCTAAACGCGAAGAAGACCAAAAAGAACGTACAAGCTGCTTTGGACGCGGTCGACAGCTACGTGGAGGAGCGTACCGCCAAGCTTTTCGGCCCGCTGCTCGATCACTTGCGCGAGGTAGGCGAAGCGCGGTCGGCGACCGAAATCGAGGCGCACTTCAAGCGAAATTTCAATATCGAAGGAATCACCTCGGCCTGCGAGTATCTCGCCGATCGACGCTTGATCGCGGCGGTCTCGATCCCCGCCCATCTGACCAAGAAGAGCAACATTCAGGTGCAGGAACTCGCCTTCGTGTGTTTGGGAGAACCGCTGGATGGCTTCTAAACCTCCGAAGATGGCGATGCGGACCAGCATTTCCGTGCATCGGCGCGCGTGTGCACAACCTCAAGAATGTATCGATCGAAATTCCGCGCGACAAGCTCGTCGTCGTTACCGGACTCTCCGGCTCGGGCAAATCCAGCCTCGCATTCGACACCATTTACGCCGAAGGACAGCGGCGTTTCATGGAGTCGCTTTCGACCTACGCGAAGAGGTTCGTCGCTCAAGTGGCGAAGCCCGACGTCGACTTTGTGTACGGACTCTCGCCCGTCATTTCGATCGAACAAAAGACCATCGCCAACAACCCGCGCTCGACTGTCGGCACCATGACCGACATCGCCAGCTACCTGAACCTTCTATACGCGACCATCGCCGAGGCGCACTGCCCGCGCACGGGCGAGCCGACGCCGAGCCGCACATCGAGTCAGATTCTGGAGGCGATTCTAGCTTTGCCGGAAGGCGCGGAGATCGAGCTGCGCGCGCCCGTATTCGAACAATACGGCGAAGAGTTGGACTTCGTCCTGACCGAAGTGCGAAAGAAGGGCTGCCGCCGGATGATCATCGACGGAAAGATCGTCGACATTTCAGCGGAGATCGAGCTCGATGGATCGAAGGTCGCAAATATGGACGCGGTGGTGGATCGCTTCATCGTCGGCCGCAAGCATGAAAAAGCGATCAAAGCGGGAATCGCGGCCACGCTGCTGGTGGGCGACGGACTGCTCCAGGTCCAGATCGTGAAAGGCGCGAACAAAGCGGAGGCCGACCGGTTTTATAAGGGGCTATGCAGCAAAACGCATCACTTCGTCTACGGCGACATCCAGCCTGAATATTTCATGTTCAACAATCCGGAGAGCGCCTGCCGGACTTGCGGAGGGCTCGGTGTTCACAAGTTGACGCATCCGGAGCTGCTGATCCCCGACCCGCGCCGCAGCATCGAGGGAGGTTGTTTCGTTCGCGAGGCCTTCAAATACAACCCCGATACGTGGGACGGGCGCATGATGTACAGCCTGTCCAAAAAACTGCGCTTCTCGCTCGAGACGCCGTGGGAGAAGCTTCCGGAAGCAGCGCGAAACGTCATCTTGAACGGGCTCGATGGCAGCAAGGTGGTGATCTCGGTTCCTCCGGACGCGAAGGTCAAGCGCGAGGATTCGGAAGGGAAAGAGGTCGGGTTCGGCGGGATCGCGCGGCGGATCGAGCGCCATTACCGGCGCTACCGTCAGCGCGGCGAAGCGAATTCCGGGATGGAGGCTTGGCTCGACAAGGTGATGGTGGAGCATACCTGCCCCGATTGCAAAGGCGCGCGCGTGCGGGCGACCCGGCTGTTATTCACCATCGAGAACAAGACCATATACGATATGGGTCAGCTCCATTTCGACGAACTGCACGCGTTTCTCGGCACCGTCAAACCTTCGGGGCGAGGAGCGGACGCGGGTCGGCACGTTTTGGGCGAGATTCGCGGACGCCTGGAACTGCTGCTCGGCATCGGGCTCGACTACCTGAGTTTCAACCGGCGCTCCGGCACGCTCTCCGGCGGCGAATCGCAGCGAATCCGCTTGTCCACTCAAATCGGCTCGGGACTGATGGGAATGCTCTATGTGCTCGACGAGCCGAGCATCGGCCTTCATCCGAAAGACAACGTAAAGATGATCGCGACGCTCGAAAGTCTGCGCGATATCGGCAACACGGTAATCGTTGTGGAGCACGACGAGGACACCATTCGCGCGGCGGATCATATCGTTGAGATGGGACCCGGGCCCGGCGTTCATGGCGGAGAAGTCGTGGTGCAGGGGACCATCAAGGATGTGCTCGCCTGCAAGGCATCGCCGACCGGGCAGTTTCTCTCCGGCAAGCGGCGCATCGCTGCTCCATCGCGCCGCCGCAAAGGCAATGGCAAATCGATTTTGGTGCATGGGGCGCGCGAGAACAACCTCAAGAATATCGACGTGACGATCCCACTTGGCATGATGATCGCAATCACGGGAGCGTCGGGCTCGGGGAAAAGCACGCTCATCAATGAGATTCTTTATCAGGCGTTGTGGAAGCGCCTGGTGGACACGCGCACGCTGCCGGGCGATCATGATGGCATCGACGGCATCGAGCACGTCCACAAGGTCGTGAATATCGACCAGTCGCCAATCGGACGCAACAGCCGCTCCAATCCCGCCACTTACATTGGCTTTTACGACAATATTCGCGACCTGTTCACGCAAGCTCCTTTGTCGGTTGAGCGAGGCTACAAAGCGGGACGATTCAGTTTCAACGTCAAGGGTGGCCGCTGCGAGGAGTGCCAGGGAGAGGGCGTGATCACCACACAACTCTACTTCATGCCCGACGTCGAAGTGATGTGCGGCGCCTGCAAAGGAGCTCGCTTCAACAGCGAAACGCTGGACGTTACCCTGCGCGGTAAGACGATTGACGATGTGCTCAACATGTCGGTTGAGGAAGGCGCGGTGTTCTTCGCGGGCGAACCCGCGGTGGGCAAGAAGATCGAAGTGCTGAGCGATCTGGGGTTGGGATATCTGACGCTGGGTCAATCGGCAACGACGCTTTCCGGCGGCGAAGCACAACGCATCAAGATCGCCACGGAGTTGAGCAAGCTGCAGCGTTCCAAACACACCGTCTACATCCTCGACGAACCGACGACGGGCCTGCATCTCGCCGACGTGGAGCGCCTGCTCGAATCTTTAAACCGGCTGGTTGACGCCGGTCACACCGTGCTGCTGATCGAGCATCATCTCGACGTGATCAAGACGGCCGATCATGTGATCGACCTCGGCCCGGAGGGTGGTCACGCGGGTGGAGAAGTTGTGGTGAGTGGAACACCGGAGGACATCGCGGCGTGCAAAACGTCGCACACCGGCCGCTTCCTCAAAGCACACCTGAAAGCCTAGCGCCGTATGCTGTTTGCTTTGTGGGGCAGGTTGGCAACCTGTAGCGGGTTGGTAACCCGCTTGGAGCGCAGAGCGCCGGTTACCAACCGGTGCGCAGGATTCGATCCTGCCCACAACGCAGTCCAGCACATAGGGGGGATCTAGTAAGCGGTCCCAGCGATTCTGTTGGCGGAAATGTTGGCGTCTACCCGCATGCTTACGCATGGCGGCTCCGTATCCATACTGAGCCGCCATGCGTAAGCATGCGGATAGACGTAAAAGATCTCGATATCGAAATAAGCGGGACAGTTAATAGACCGCCGATGAATGGCATCTTCGCTTCGCCTACTCGCCAATATACTTCGCCACCCAATCGATGTGCCTCTGCATGATGTCGAGCACAAATTTCGGCTCCTGCGGCCCATGCGGAGTTCTCGGATAGGTCACCATCTCCGTAGGCACGCCTTTGCGCTTCAGCGCCGTATACATCTCGTATCCCTGCGAAGTGGGCACGCGAATATCTGCCTGGCCATGCAGAATCAAATGCGGTGTGGTCGCATCCTTAATGTGCGCCAGAGGAGACATTCTTATATAACCGTCCGAGCGCTCAAACCAGGCGCCGTCGAAATAATCGTCGAGCGTCGTCGGAATATCGTTCGTACCCCACATGGAAATAAGGTTCGAAAGTCCCGCGCCGGTCGCCGCGCATTTGAAGCGGTTCGTCTGCGTCACCACCCAATTCGTCATGTAGCCCCCATAACTCCAACCCATGACGGCAAGCTTGTTCGGATCGGCGACACCCATGGCAATCACGTGATCGACCCCCGACATCAGGTCCTGGTAATCACCTCCGCCCCAGTCGTTGAAATTGGACGCCCGGAACGGGAGTCCATAACTGGTGGACCCGCGCGGATTCGCCCGCAGCACCGCCCATCCGCGAGCGGCGAAGGATGCAATCGGATAGAGTCCGCTGGCGCCGATGAACGTCTCGTTGAACGCGCCCGCCGGCCCGCCGTGAATATTCAGGATCAGCGGATAGCGCTTCGATTTGTCGTAATTGACCGGCAGCGTCAGCAGCCCTTCCACCTCTTTTCCATCCTTCGACTTCCACTGAATCACCCGCGTCTCTCCGAGTCCCTGCTTCGGTAAATCGACGTTGGCCGCGCTCACCCGGACGGGCTTCATCGATGCGATCTGCATGACGTAAGCTTCCACCGGTTCATCCGGAGTTTGCAGCGTAAGTCCCGCGTGCGTCCCGGTCCGGTTGAACGCCATCCCCTGTCCGAAAGCTCCGCGCGAAGGCTGAAATACTACCACCGGTGGACCATCCACGGGCATGGCATAAAGCGCGTTCCGTGTGCGCAGGCCTTCGCTGAAATAAATCCGCGAGCCGTCATGCGCCCACGCTGAAAGATTCGGCGATTGGTCCGGGGTAAGCGGCAGCTCGCGGAGCTTGAGATCGTTCAGAGTCAATAAAACAATACGGCTTCCGTCGATTCTCTTGGCCGATTGCGCCGTGCGCACGAAGGCCAGATAACGCCCGTCCGGCGAATAGCGCGGCTCGGCCTCCGTTGCGGACGTCGCGGCTATTGGCCGGATTTGTCCGGTTTCGAGCGCGACCTCGAAGATATCCGACTTCCGCCCATCGTCCGCATCCGGCGTGGGCCGCGTTTCATAAGCGATCCTCTGCGAATCGGGCGACCAATCGAACTGGCCGATGTGATAGGAACCGGTAGCCGCCTGTTTCATGGCGCGTTTCCCGCTGGCATCCGGCTCGACCGGAACGATCCACAAGGATTGATTCGCCGGATTCTCGTCCAACACACGGAAATCGCGCTTTTCGCGTTTAGCGCGCTCCACGTCACCGTCCGCTTCGCGCCCGGTAAACGCAATCCATTTCCCATTGGGTGAAACCGAATACGCGCCCAGCGTGCCGCTCCAGGTGGTGAGTTGTTCCGCCTCGCCTCCATCCACCGGAATCCGATACAGATTGCGCTTCCCGTTTCTCTCCGAGGCGAAAAAGACCCACGTTGCATCCGGCGAAAACGCCGGTGCATTGGAGCTCTTCTCGCCGCGCGTAAGCTGCATTCGATCCGTGCCGTCTGTATGCGCCAGATAAACCTGCGTCAGCGTTTCGCTCTTTTCCCCATCCATCACCGCATGCGTTTCCGTCCACACGGCAAGCCGCCCGTCGGCCGACGGAACCGCGGAAGTGACTGTCTTCACCTTGATCGAAACCTGCGGCGTCCACTGTGCGAAAGTCGCGCCCGAAATGAAGAGAAAAACAACCCAGCGTCTATCGAACATATTTATCCGCCCAATCCAAGTGTCTCTGCATGATATCCAGGATGAACTTCGGCTCCTGTGGACCGTGCGGCGTTCGAGGATAAACCACCATCTTCGCCGTCACCCCTTCGCGCTTCAGCGCGTGATAGTATTCGTAGCCTTGCGACGTCGGCACCCGCACGTCCGCTTCCCCGTGCAGCAGCAGCGTAGGCGTCGTCACGTTCTTGACGTAAGTAATCGGAGAATGCTTTTGGAAATTTTCGAACTGCTGCCAAGGCTCGCCTCCGAAATAGTCCGGCAGAAAACCCGGGATGTCTGCCGTGCCGGTGAAGCTCCATAAATTCGTAACGCCCGCGCCGATCACGGCGGCCTTGAAGCGATGCGTCTGCGTAATGGTCCAGGAAGTCATGAAGCCTCCATAGCTCCAGCCCATAATCGCCAGGCGGTCCGGATCGGCGACGCCCATCGCGATCACTTTGTCGACGCCCGCTTGATCGTCCTCGTAATCCTTGCCGCCCCAGTCGTTGTAATTGGCGAATCGGAACTGGCGCCCATAGCCGCCCGATCCGCGCGGGTTCGGCCGCAGAACCGCATAGCCGCGCGCCGCAAATACCGCGATGGGGTAAAGTCCGCTGCGGCCAATGAAACTTTCATTGAAGACACCGGTAGGCCCGCCGTGAATATTCAGAATCAGCGGAACCTTTTTGCCGGTCTCGTAGTTCACCGGATAGGTGAGCAACCCCTCCACTTCAAGTCCGTCCTTGGATTGCCACTTGATCACTTCCGTTTTCCCTAGAGGCAACTTCGGAAGGTCCACATTGGCGCGGCTCACGCGCATCGGAGCATGCGTCGCAACCGCCATCACGTAAGCCTCCGGCGCTTCATCGACGCTTTCCATCGGCAGGCCAAGATAGGTTCCGCTCGTATTCAGATGCGTCCCTCCGGCTCCCAATACTCCCTTTGAGGGCTCGAACAATTCCTGCGGCGGCCCGTCGATCGGCATCTTATAGATCGCCGTGCGGGTATGCCTGCTCTCTGTGAACAACACCGCGTCGCCAGACCAGCCGAGCAGAGATGGCTGCTCGTCATAGCTCGCCGGAAGCGTGCGATTTTCGCCGGTCGAGCGGTTCATCAGTATGATCCGCCCGTCAAAAGCCCATCGCGGCGGCTCCGACCCCGATTTCGTATATGCCAGATATCGGCCATCGCGCGAATAAACCGGATTGGCTGCCTGCGCGTGAGTCACGGCAATCGGCTTGATATCGCCGCTCGCTACGTCGACTTCGGCGAGCTCCGATTTGGTCCAGTAATCCGCGCCCGGCGCCGGCCAGTGGCTGAACGCGATCTTGGTCGAATCGGGCGACCAGTTGAACTCCATCACGTGCCGCTTGCCATCCGTTAGCTTTCGCTGTGCGCGTTTGCCCTCTCCGGGCGCCTCCGCAGGAAGCAGATAGATCGAACGATTCTCCGGATTCGCATCGACCACGCGAAAATCCCGTTTCTCTTTCTTAGTTTTCTCCTCATCGGCAGGCGCCTCATAACCGGCGAACGCCACGGTCTTGCCGTCCGGCGACACCTGGTATTCCTCCACGGCGCCTTTGAAGTCGGTCACCATTTCAGCCTCGCCGCCGGCAATCGAGATCCGGTACACATTGTTCTTGCCGGAACGCGCGGAGAGGAAGTAAACCATCCGTCCGTCGGGAGAAAACGAAGGACTCGCCGCGCTCTTGTCGCCGCGCGTCAACTGAATCCGATGCGATCCATCGACGCGCGCAACAAAAATATGCGTCAGCATTTCGCTGTGCTCGGCATCCATCACCGATTGCGTTTGAGTCCATGCGACCATGGCTCCATCGGCCGACGGCACAACACCGCCGACGGTCTTGAATTGCATCGAAAATTCAGGGGTCCAGGCGGTGGGAGCTTGCGCCCTCGCCGCTCCCAGTAATGCCAGTACGATCCAGAGGCGATTTGTCAGGTGCGACATATTTCCGCCTACTATGCCACAAATCGAAGGTGCTTCGTTTGGCCTAACCGGGATAGGCACCGGTAATGTAGCTCTGCAACTGGTGGATGGTCTGCTCGTGCGAACCGATGATCCAATTCACCAGATCGCCGATCGACAGTATCCCGACGACACGTTCTCCTTCGAGCACCGGCAGGTGACGCACCCGGTGAGCCGTCATCATGTGCATACATTCGCTGACTGAATTCTCAGGCCTGACGAAGAACGCCGGCGCGCTCATAATCTCATGCACCCGTGTTTCCTGCGAGTGCTTGTTTTTAAGGACAACTTTGCGGGCATAGTCGCGTTCGGAGATGATGCCTTGAAGCTTCCCTTCGCGCAGGACTACTAACGCTCCGATCCCTTTCTCCGCCATGACTTCGATGGCCTCATACACGGTCGCTTCAGGCGAAATGGACCAGACGCCCTCACCCTTCATCCGCAGCAGGAGCATCACCGGCTCATCAAGATGGATCTTGGCTTCAGTGGAAGTTTTGACAGCTGGCATGGCAGCCCTCCTATTCGCATAGTGGACTCATTAAACGCCGTCGTCAAGGCCTTCAAAACTGCCTTATTGGACCATAATGTGCTCGTTAAGGGCACCGCAAGAGCCTTACTTGACCATAAAATCGAGTCAGTTGATCCGGACAGTCGCCGGGGCGCTGGCGACTCCGTCCACGGTCACTACCACAAACTGCGCGCCGACCGCGAGCCCGCCGGGTATTTGGACATTGATTTGAGTGACTCCGACCAGCCCCGGCGGAATGCCGATGAAATCGATAGTCGCCAGGGCTCCGCCGATGGTCACGGTAGTCGGCTGTACGGGTTTCGGCAGATTCGCGAGCGCCGTGGATGCCGCGGGCGCAGTTCCGGTCGCGATCGCCGGGGAAACGGCTCCGGCTCCGGTAATGTAAAACGCGATCTCCTGTCCGGCTGAAGCCGCCGCCGTGGGAACCAGCGCGCCGGTCGTGTCGGTGAAAATTCCCGGCGCCGCAACGCTCAACTGGAACGATTGCGTGGTCACCTGCCCGTTGTTGTTGACACTCAACACTCCGGTGCCGTTCGGCGATACTTCATAGGGGATTTGCACGTTCAACTGGGTTGGAGAAACATAGTAGAGCGGAGCGGCAATTCCGTTCACTAGCGCCGCGACCCCCAGTGTCGAAATCGGTAGAGGCACGCTCGAGGCGCTCTGGGTCGAGGGCGAGAGCTGGGACCCGAATACGCTCAGAATCGATCCCGGTGCGAAGCTTGCTTTGAAGCTGGCTCCGTTAGCCGCGCCGCTGATCGCCGGCGTCGCAGTCGCGCCCGATCCGGATGCGGTCACGCTCACATTCACCGACGCGCTGCCGGAATTGTTGTACATCGCGGTAATCGTTCCCGCACCCAGGGGCAGCTGCGAGCCGTTTACCGCGAGGGTAGCCGTTGAGGTGCCTCCCGAACCGGTCAAAGCCGCGGATCCCAGCGACGTCCCTGCAATTGAAAATGAAACTGATCCCGCCGGAGTCGTTCCGCTCGTCGAGCTGATCGTGGCTGTTAAATACACAACCTCGTTCGCTGCCACAGAGCTCAAATTGCTATGCAGCGTTACGCTCGTGACCGGGGTCGGCTGCGTGGTGCTGCCGCCATTCCATCCCGATATCAGCATGAACGCGTCGACCGACCCGAGCCCCGTCGCCTGATCGTATCCCGTACCCGCCGAGTATCCGACGGGAGTCGTGCCGCAATTCGGCGTTCTTTTCGGACAGGTCACCGTGACGACATTGTTGCCGGTGGTGATGTCGTGAAACATCCCGGAACCCCAGCCCGATGGAGCCAGCGCATAAAGATTTGGATTGATGTTACCCACTCCGTTCGAGCCGAGCGATTGATTCAGAAGCGCCGTGAGCCCCGCAAAGGAAGGCGCGGTCACCGACGTTCCTCCGTAAATCTGGAGGCTCCCGCCGGTGTACACCAGGTAACCGTCATGATCGGCCGAGGCGCTCAAAGAAACGTCCGGCACATGGCGCGCGTTGTCACCCGGCACTCCGGGAGCGGTCTGCCAGGAAGGCTTCGTAAACAAAACGCTCGCGCCGCCGCCGCTTGCCGAGGGCGTTCCGTCCGCCACGCTATCGTTCCACGTCGTCTCCGGAATGTACGACAGAGCCGACGCTCCGTTGGCATTGTTAGTGGAGTTCCAATACGTGCCTCCCGCATCCACCAACTCCGTTCCGCCGACGCTGGTCACTTCGGGCAAGCTGCCAGGCAGGTCGACGGAGAGCCCAGGGTGTTGCGTGTCGCCGCAATCCGCTCCTCCGTCGTCGCCCGACGCGGCAAACCAAGTCATCCCCTGCGCATTGGCTTGCTGCGCCCATTGCTGGAACGCAGACACTTCCGACGCGGGCGTCTCCAGTTCGCAACTGCCATAACTCACGCTGACCACCGGCGCGAGTTTTTGATCGATGGCGTACTGCACCGACGTCAGCGCATCTGTGGAGTACACAAAAATGATAGTCGCATTCCGAGCCACCGCGCCAGACCATTCCAGATCCAGGTCCGACTCCGCAAGATCACCCGAGGCCGATTGGATCCCCGGATTTTTGGATCCCGGTACCAGCAGCGTCTGCGGATTATTGGCCGGAAGGTTGTAAGTGCTGCGGAACGTCTGGATGTCGGAAAGATTGACCTGCGTCTGTCCTGCAATCGCGATCTTCTGTCCGGTCCCATTGATCCCGGCGGTGTATAGCGGCGCGATGTCGTAGATCGTCGCCAGATCGTCCGGTGCGATGTTATGCGTGCCCCGCGACGTGTACTTAGGCTTCGCGCGCGGCTTCATCCGGAAATCGTTCAGGCCGCGAATGCCTTTCACCACCGAACCGAAAGCCGCGGGCACGGACGGTTCGGTCGCGTTCGAATAGTGGGTCTCTCCATTGGCTAAATAGCTGTGAATCTCCGTCTGAAACGCCGCTTCGACCTGCGCGGCCGTTCCGCTCACCGCGATCCAGTTCCGCGCGCGAGCTACGGAGAGGACCTTCAATCCTTCCCCCTCCAGCCACTGCGTGATCTTCCCGATGTCGTCGCCACTCACGCCGAAGCGCTGAGCATATTCCTCCGGAGTCAGCCACTGCTGATAACTGGACGAGCCCTTGGTCTGCTGGGCAGCCAGCAGTTTTTCGAGATCGGCCTGCTGGGTAGCGGTTGGCGCAAGGGTCAGCGTAATATAACTCATCGCAAGCGACGGCGCCACTCGCCCCTGGTCATCGGCGAGACGAGCTTTTGGATGAAGGTGTCCAGCGAGTATCGTACGTTGACCCTGATCGACAGTTTGCGCAATGCGACTGCTCTGGGCCGATGCGCTCACAGCGAAAAATATCGTCGCGACCCCGGCGGCGCACAAATTGAGACACTTCAAACGCATTTCTTCTCTCCAGGGAAACAAGAGGACGCGGTCAGATCGGGCGGCGGTGCCCCGCAAAGGACACTATTGGTTATTTGGATGTTTCCACGGCCAATCTCGTTACATGGTGACTTAAACCCGGTTCCGGGAGGCAAGTCGCGAGTGTGAACCTTCAATAGAGCCGCGACTTGCGGGAGCGGTCAGCCGAGGCGAGATGCCTTCGCTGATTTTTCACCCGAGAGGCGCATCCTGCGTCCGGCCAGATGCATCTTTAAGAAGCCAATGTTGCCGCTGCTCCAATTCTCGCTGATCGCATTTACCTCGATTTTCGTGCTGGTCGACCCGGTCGCGGCCGTCCCCGCCTTCCTCGCCATGACCGGCGATTCGAATCGCGCCCAGCGCCGTCACATGGCAGCGCGGGCCGCGTGGACGTGCCTCATCGTGTTGCTCACGTTCTCGCTCGCGGGAACGCTCATCTTCCGGTTATTCGGGATCACCCTCGCAGCCTTCAAGATCGCAGGCGGATTGATCCTGGGCATCATTGGGCTCGACATGATCAAGGCGAAACGCTCCCCCACGAAAGAGACGCCCGGAGAAACGGAAGAAGGTGCGGAGAAAGAAGACGTGGGCATCATCCCGCTTGGCATTCCCATGCTGGCGGGGCCCGGTTCCATCTCTACCGTGATGGTCCTGATGAGTCAGAACGCGGATTGGCAGCACGCCCTGGTGATCGTCTGCGCCATTGCTATCGCGGCAGCCATTTCCTTTCTGGTGCTAGCCGCCGCAGATCGAGTGAGTTCTTATCTCCACGAAACCGGCATTCGCATCCTGACCCGCATGATGGGACTTCTACTGACAGCCATCGCAGTGCAATTCGTCCTGAACGGCTTGCAAGACGCAGGTTTCCTGACAAAACTCAACCCCTAACGAAAAAGCTGCGGCGTGAAATCCGCCAGATAGTTCCGCCAGTTTCTCCACACATGCCCCTCTTCCGACGGCGCGAACGTGTGATGAATCTCATGCTTCGTCAGCGTTTCATCGAAGGCCTGCGCCGGGGCAAACAGCGCGTCCGCCTTACCGCAGGCGATGTAAAATACCTTCAACTTCTTGTTGGTCCCGGCCGCGTCCCCCAACACATCCTTATACTGCTCCTCCACATTTTGCGCCCGCAACGCCGCGCTGAACGCGCCGATCGAATGAAACTGATCGAGATGGTGCAGGCCGATTTGCAGAGCCTGTCCGCCTCCCATGGAAAGGCCGGCGATGGCGCGCTGGTCCGGTTTTCCGGAGATGCGGTACATCTTTTCGACCATCGGAATCACATCGTTCAGAAGATCGTTGGAGAACGCGTCCGGCTGCGTATTCGCCGTCGCGAATGGCGCCAGGTACACGTCCGGACGCGCGCGCCCATAGGGCATCACCACGATCATGGGCTTCGCTTTGCCCGCCGCGATCAGATTGTCGAGGATCAGGTTCGCGCGGCCGATGGTCGTCCACCCAGCCTCGGTGTCACCCGAGCCATGCAGCAGATACAGCACCGGATAGGTGCCCTTTCCGGACTCATAGCCCGGCGGCGTATACACATCGATCCGTCGCGGCGCCTCGAGCGATTTCGATTCGTAATAGCTCACATGAACGGTGCCATGTGGCACGTTCTCCATATCGTAAGGGGCGGGTTTCTCGCCCGGAATTTCGAACATGCTCTCGCTCGATCGCTCACCCAATTTGATCATCGGGTTCACCGGATCGACAACGGCGACGCCGTTCACCCGGAACGTATAGCTGTAAATTGCCGGATTCAGCGGACCCAGCGTGACGCTCCAAATGCCCTCGTCATCCTTGGTCATCTGCTGCGGCCCCTGAATGAAATCTCCGCCGACCTTGACGTCGGTCGCCTCCGGCGCGCGCATCCGGAAGGTGACGGTGCGGTCCTGTTTCACTTCGCAGGAAGCAATCGGAGGCGGAGCATTGCCCCGACCGCCGACACGAGTCGCCGGAGCGCTTTGTGCCTTCAATAAAACGACCGACAGGGACGCAACGAGAAGTATTCGATACATGGCAGGATTATATACTCAATCCTGAGGCAACGCCATGCGCTGCCATCTCAAATGTACAGAGACAGACGCTCTGTCAGCAGTCCACCCAAGCCCGTTTCGTCGAACTCTCCAGCACCTTTTCGAGCAGCCCCATCCCATGCGCCCCATCCGCAAACGTCGGATACTCAACGGGAGCCGACGCATCCGCTACACGTTTATAAAACCGCCGGAAATTCTGCTTGTGCGAATCGTCGTACCCCTCGCTGTGCCCTCCGGGCAAATCGGCGAACGTCGCCGCGCGAGGATACATCAACGACCCGTCCTTGATCATCAGTTGATTCGGCGCGTTCCTCTGCCCGATCCACAACTCATCCGGCCGCTCCTGGTTCCACGCCACGCCGCTCTTCGTGCCATAAATTTCAAACTCAAAGCGGTTCTTCCGCCCCGCCGACATCTGGCTCACCGCAAACGACCCGCGCGCACGCCCGCCCATCCGCACCAGCACCGCTCCAAAATCATCGGTAGTAATTTCGGCGGTATCGTAATCGCTCGGTGCAAGTTTCTTCCCCGTAAACGTTTCGACGGCGCCCTTCGGCTTCTTGCGCGTATGATGGAACGTCTGCAAATCCGCGCACAGCGAAGTAATCTTCAACCCCGTCACGTGCTGAATCTGATCCATCCAGTGCGACCCGATATCGCCCATCGCCCGCAGAGCCCCGTTCTCAGCAGCCTGTGCGCGCCAGTTCCAGTCGGTGTCATATAAGAGCCAGTCCTGGAAATAAGTCCCGTTGACAATCAGCACATCGCCCAACTCGCCCGCCTCGATCATGCTGCGCACCTGCTGCACCAGCGGATAGCAGCGCAAATTATGATTCACGCAATTCGCCAGATTCTTCGCCTTGCCCAGCGCGGCGAGCTCCTTCGCCTCGGCATGCGTCATAGTAAGCGGCTTCTCGCAGAGAACATTTTTCCCCGCTTCGAGCGCAGCCTTTGCCATCCCGTAATGCAGATAATTCGGAGTGCAAATATGCACCGCATCGATTTCCTTGTCGGCCAGCAGTTCTTCCCACGCAGCCGCCCGCGGCACACCGAACGCGGCAGCAAATTTCTCGGCATCGGCCTGATCGACGCCGGCTACGGCGACGACCTCGACATTCCCTAATCGGCGGATCGCCTCAGTATGCACCTTGCCCATAAAGCCGGTGCCGAACATCGCGGTTCTGATTTTTCGCATAGCATCTATTCTAAACTTCCTGGCGTTAAAACAACGCCCAAATAACGCGGTCGATTTTTCAGGGCTCGATCCGGTCCACCGGCACGTATCTGGATCAGACCGGCACTATGGGAATCTTTTTGCTTGAAGATGCCCTGGAAGCATTCCTGAAAAAATATAAGACCAAGTTGTTCGAGTCCTATGGGGTCGTGAAGAAGGACTGGACCGGCGTAAGTGCGTACCCACTCTCGGTTGAGGATATCCGCAAATATACAAGCCGCGGCAGAACTGTTTGGAAGTACAAAGAAAACGGGCCTCATGATTAAACCGGCTCACGGGGCCACAAGCCTTGTCCAAGGCAAAGAGCCCTAGAGGATCTGCTCAGCCTCGCAGCCAAGCATCACCAATGGTATGCCACAAGAGTCCAGCAAATTTAAAGTATTTCTTGTAGATCGCCAATATGCTTTGTTCTTTCAATGACTTGTAACGACACGGCCCCGTGATTGGCCTACTCAGCGCCCCACCGGCAACCCAAACCCAAACTTCGACTCCTCCACCACCCCCGACGTCTCCACAATCCCCGTCGCCATGAACCCCGGCCTCTCCGGAGTCCCGAATCGCAGGTCGATCAATTGCACCTCCGCCGTTCCATCCGCCAGCTTTTCGACCTTCCAAAACGGCAACTGATTGAAGCGGGCAAACACCTGAAATGGCCGCGTCTTCATCGCCGCTTCATTCGGCGGACTCGTGTAATCGATGCGCCCTTCCGATGGGTCGAACTCTGTATTCAAATCGACCGGCACATCGACAACATATCCATTCTCCCCCGCGCCCCCGCCCCCCTCCGCCACCCCGCGCCATTGAAACGGCGTCCATCGGTTCGCAATCGCGCTAATCCGATTCGCCTGCTTCCCGTTATAAAGCCGAGCCCCCATCACCGCCAGCGCCCGTTGATGCGCGGCAAATCGCCCGCCTTCATACGCCAGCAGAAACGCCAGTGCGACCCACGCCCATCCCCGCTTGGCTCCCGAGCTTTTCTTCGCGCCAATCTCGGAACTGACCAACCCAGCCAGCCCGGGCGCAGCCACCGCCAAAAGCAGAGCGAGAAGAATCCAAGGATCGACTACATCAGTCATATCAAGATGCAGCCATCGCCCCGAAAACGGCAGCAGCATCCGGATGCCGTAGGTGTTGGTCCAATCGAGCAGCAGATGGCTCATCACGCCCACGAGACAAGCCGCGTATGCCTCCCAGCAACGGTTGCGGAACAGCAACATCGCAATCAACGCCAGCAGCGGCGCCGCAATCAACGAATGCACGATGCCGCGATGAAACTCCAGATAAGTAAGCGTACCGCCGGCCCAGGAAACAATATCGACGTCGGGAAAATTGGCCGCGACCACCATCATCATCGCGTTCCTTCCTGACACTCGTCGCCAGCATCAGGCCTGACCAATGAGTGCGTGACATTATCCATACGACTCCGGCACCAGAATCGTCAGCGCGTCGGGAACAATCTCGATCGTCGCGGGCGACCGGCCCGATATATTCGCCGTCAATCTGCATCGGCGCATCGCCCAGCAATTCGACGCGCGTCGAACGCACCGTATGCACGCCTGGCATCTTTTGCACCTGTTTCACAGCAACGGCCATCATGTAAAAAAGCGTACCGCAGCGGATTCGATCCCTCGAACATCACGGTTTCGAAATCGTTGCTGAGCAGCGACGCGCCCACTTGCCAGTTCCAGATCGCCTCCATAATTCCGCACCCTCGCCGCTAACATGAATCCGCACGGATACTTGTCGCCATTGATGCGCGTTTCCAGCTGCCCGACGCGCTTCACGATTTGCGAAAATCCCGCCACCCAATAAGCAAATTTGCCCGTCCTCGATTTGAGCCCCGGGCTTAGATCGCACAACAACTTGCGCATCGAAACCAGCGCCCGCCATCATCAGAAAATGTCGTGGTTGTTCACCCGATCGCCAAATTTTCCCCGCTGATATCCGTTTGGGAATGCAATTTGAAAGGCGATGGATCGCTCGCTCCAGACTCGATCCGAGGCCGAGCTCCATCGCCAGCACATTTGCTGTCCCGCCCGGCAGCACACCCAGATGCGCATCTGAGCCAGCATCCATTCCCCGTTCATACCTTGATACTTCATTGATGGTGCCGTCGCCGCCGAGCACCAGGATCAGGTCGGCGCCATCGCGAACTGCTTGCGCGGCGAGTTCGGTGGCGTGTCCGGCTTCCTCGGTTGGAACGAGGCGCGGGTGAAGACTCGCGCGGCTGAGGGCGTCAGTGGTACGTTGTAAAGTGCGCTCAGGGTTGCGTCGGAATTTGCCGGCCGCAGGATTATAGATGAGAACCGGCTGCTGATATGTTGCGATCTTCCCAGTATAACTCCCAAAGAATCGAACGGTTGCGCAATGAATTGCGCCGGCATGAACACTTGTATTACGTGCTCGACGCGCCCGAGATCACCGACGCCGAATACGACGCGATGATGCGGGAATTGAAGGAGTTAGAAGCAGCGCATCCGGAATTTGCGTCGCCCGATTCGCCTACGCAGAGGGTCGGAGGAAAGCCTCGCGAGGGATTCGTGAAGGTGGCGCATTCGGGCGCGATGTTGAGTCTCGATAACGCGCTCGATGAAGTCGAATTGCGCGATTTCGACCGGCGCGTGCACGACCTTTTGGGCGACGAGAGGTACACGTATGTTGCTGAGTTGAAATTGGATGGCTTGTCGCTCGCGGTGCATTATCGCGATGGAGAAGTTCGCCCAGGCCGTGACGCGAGGCAACGGATCGGTGGGTGAGGATGTCACGGAAAATACACGAACCATCCGGTCGATTCCTTTGCGCGCGAAGGGAACGTTTGAAGTGCGCGGCGAGGTGGTTTTTAATAAGAAGGCGTTTGAGAAACTGAATGCGGAGCGCGAAGCTTGCTGAGCTGCCTCGGTTTGCGAATCCCCGGAATGCCGCCGCGGGATCGTTGCGGGTGCTGGATCCGTCGATTACGGCTTCGCGGCAGCTCGATTTTTACGCTTATTTCCTGTTTCCCCCGCCTCCGACACAATGGGAATCGCTCGAAGCGCTTCATGCAATGGGATTTAAGGTAAATAGTCATCGGAAGCATTGTTCGGGTATTGAAGAATTGATTGATTTCTGTAAAGCAGTGGGAAGCAAAGAGGGATGACCTGCCGCTGGAGATCGATGGAGTCGTGGCGAAAGTCGATTCCGTCGCGCAGCAGGCGAAACTGGGTTGGACGGCGAAGGCTCCGCGGTGGGCAATCGCATTCAAATTCCCGGCCCGCCAAGCCCAAACGCTGGTTGTAGATATCAATGTCAACGTCGGTCGGACGGGGGCCGTTACGCCGACCGCATTTTTCATGCCAGTGAATATTGGCGGCGTTATGGTGTCGAAAGCCACGCTGCACAATGAAGACGAAATCGGCCGGTTAGGCGTCCAAATTGGTGATACGGTTCTGGTTGAGCGCGCCGGCGATGTGATTCCCAAGGTCGTCAGGGTGATCACAGAGGGCGAGGACCGGCGGCCGTTCGTGATGCCGAAAAACTGCCCGAATTGCGGCGAAGAAGTGGTTCGGGTGGAGGGCGAGGCGATAAGCCGTTGCATTAACACAAATTGTCCGGCGCGGCTGAAGGAATCGGTACTCCATTTCGCCGGGCGAGGCGTCATGGACATCGATGGCTTGGGCGAGGTGCTGGTGAACAATCTGGTCGACTCGGGATTGGTTAAAAATGTCGCCGATCTTGTACAAATTGACCCTCGAGGACCTGGTAAAGATCGAACGGATGGGTTCTAAATCGGCCAAAAACGTCCTTAATAACATCGAAACGTCGCGCAACTCTGCCCTTAAATCGCCTTATTAATGGGCTTGGTATTCCTTTTGTGGGCGAGCGCACGGCGCTGATTCTGGCGGAGACTTTCGGCGATCTCGACAAAATCATGAACGCCGATGAAGAAGAGCTTGAAGAAAGCGGAAGAGGTGGGGCCGAAAGTCGCGCACGCGATCCGGCAGTTTTTCGATCATCACGCGAATCGCGAATTGGTGGAGCGGCTGCGCAACGAGGGTTTCGGTTTCACTTACACGGTTACGCGGCACACAGGCAAATTGGAAGGGCTCACGTTTGTGCTGACCGGGACGCTTCCGAATCTGACACGCGAGGAAGCGCAGGCGCGGATCGAAGCGGCGGGCGGGAAGATTGCGAAGTCGGTGAGCAAGAAAACGAATTACGTGGTTGCGGGCGAGGAGGCGGGGTCGAAGCTCGATAAGGCGAAGGAGTTGGGGATCAAAGTCATCGATGAGGCGGAGCTGATCGGAATGATGGAATGAGTCATTTCTGGGAAATTCTCAAAGCGTTGGGGCCTTGGGGGTTGCTGATCGTTTCCACCGTCGAGTCGTTGGGGATTCCGAATCCGGGCGGCACGGACTGGCTGCTGGTGTTCATGGCGATTGCGCGTCCGAACGACGCTGCTTTGTGCGCTGCAATGGCGGTGCTGGGATCGCTGATCGGCACGGCCGCGTTTTTCGACGTGATGCAGAGGGGCGGTGAAAGACTGCTCGCGAAATACACGTCGTCGGAAAGGGGCGCCCGGTTCCGGGCCTGGTTTCAACGGTACGGGTTGGTGACGGTTTTCATTCCCGCACTGGTTCCGCTGCCGTTTCTTCCGTTCAAGGCATTCGCGGCTTGCGCGGGGGCGATGGGCGTGAATCGGTGGCGATTTCTGGGAGTGCTGGCGGTGGGACGGATTTTGCGGTATTCGGGGTTGGCGTATTTGGGAGTGAAACTGGGGACGGTCGAGAATTCCAAGGCCTGGGTGAAGGCTCACACATGGCACATGGCGGCTATTGCGGTGGGGATTTTTTTATTTTTTTATTTGCTGATGAAGTATATGGATCGGGAGGCGGCGGAGGGATGAGGAGTTGAAGCGACTGAATCTGAGGTGGTGGTATCCGAGACACTTAACTCATTCTGAGACACTTTCAATTGCAATCGATTCATAAGTTATTGGAACGGAAGGACAGGTCTTCGGCTAGCCAATTGCATGATTCATTTGAGCAAGTTAGATACCCGTTTAACGAGAGGCAGACAAATGTTAATTCACGAGCACAACCCGCCCGCCCTGAATGCAGTCCGGATTACGTATACAGACAAACCTGAGGTGTCATTCTTTGGCCAAGTCACGAATGTATCCAGTGGATCGATCAACCTTCTGTTCCCTCAACCTTTCACAAAGGGCGCTCGCGTACTTCTTGAATTTGTGCCCGGCGCAACGGAGTCCGGGACTGTCTTCCACTCGAATTCACAAGGTTCAGATTTCCTGACTTCGATTGAATTTCAGCCAAGGCCGCATCGTCCGGTCCGCCAACTCGAGAGAACTGAGATCGATGAGCCTGCGGTGGTGGCGGAGATTGGACCTGCAAGCCAGACCCGACTTGTCGCGAGGGCGGTCGACATCTCCCGAAACGGCGTAGGACTCATCATCTCGCAAGCGTTCGCCATTGGCGCGTTGCTTCGGGTCGAGTTAAGACAAGTGGTGTTGTTTGGTGAAGTGCGGCATTGCCGGTTCCTGGGAAACGGCCGTTTTCGAATTGGACTGTTGAGTGAGCTGAGCGTCCCAATATGTCAAAAAGAGGTAGTTTCCAGTGCGATATGGTGCTAGTGGCGGCAAGGCTACTACAGTAATCGCAATATCTTCGTAGTAATCGAACGGGGATTGTCCACCTGCCGAAAAAGTCCCTGAAACCGCTCCCTTTGGTCACGGCTCGTTCTACTTCGCGGACAATGGGGTGTGGCTTGGTTTTTTTTCTTCTTTTTTGGCGCAATGGCTGCGGCGGGTCCGGTTGCCTTGCAGATCTCCTCGGAAACTGCGCCTGCGGGGGGATGGGCGCAGATTAAAATCTATGCGGTCAGGCCTTCGGCGATCGCTGGCGGGCACCTGATCTTGAACCTTGATGCTACGGCGTTTGGCGCTGGCGCGATGGTCGGAGTGTTTGGAGCCGACGCGGATGCGGAGGGGCTCGCCACTACTTCGGGGTCGAAGATCGATGTGCAGTTTTCGTCGGCTACCGGGGGGATTGGGCAGTTGACTGGATTGCCGGTCCTCGTTATTTCCGTGCCAATGCTGGGTTCCGCTTCTGGGACGGTCACGGTCTCGGCTACCTCGCCCGATTCGAGTGTTACTGTCGCTAGCGGATCGGTGACTGTTCAGGGGACGCTCTCGGTGCAGAAGATCTACGCGGGGATGGGGGTGGTCGCGGCGGGAACTGTTGTGCCGGTTTATGGGTCGGGGTTTACTTCGTCGACATCGGTCGCGATGGATGGAGTGGAGATTTCTTCGACCAAATTTATTTCGGCTGGTGAAGTGGATGTGACGATTGGCGGGGCTGCGGAGTTGGTGGGTAAGAGGGCTCGGGTGACGGACGGGGGAGTGGAGTTTGATTACTTCTGTTTTCAGCCGGGCGATCCGGTGAATTTTCCTTCGACCACCTATTTCGGGGCTGCGGTGAAGAACGTTCAACCGATGTTTCCGATGTTTGCTGCGCCCAGTTTTATTGGTTATAGCGGTTCTATAGGTGGCGTGGTCGAGGTGCAGAATACGAATGCCACTAATGCTACTGTTGGCCTCACGAGTGTGGGTTTCGGCGCAGGCGTGGTGGTAGCAGGGGGCCAGAACACGCTGTCGATCCCCGGTGGGAGTTGGGCGATTTTCGATGAGCGGCGTTGATTCGGACTTTACGGTGAACTCGAGCCTGCCGGTTCGGGTGGTTCCGATGTATTTTTGTGGTTACGCGGTGGAGTTGCCGGTTTGCTTGTCCCCAGCGACGCCCGTGGATATTGCGTCCCCGGGCCCTTCGCCACCAATGTTAGTAATTCCATCGTCAATTTCGCTTGCATGGCAGATGGGTTCCTCAGTTCTGCCAGCTGCTCGCGCAGTTTTGATTACCGCCTCGTATTCCGTCTTCTTAACCGCCGCGGTAACTTCGGGCGGGTCGTGGCTGTCAGTCTCGAAGCAAAACCAACTTTCCCCAATGTTTTCTGTTTCCGTAAATCCTTCTCAGCTTGCGGTTGGAACCTATCAGGGATCGATCCTGGTGACATCGAGCGGAGGTGGGCCACCGGCGACGTTGCCGGTCTCATTGACGGTTACCGATACGGCAGTGCCGATTCTTTCGGCTACGCCGGTGAGTATCAGCTTCACGGCGCCAGCTTTCAATGCGACGCCTTATTCGCAGACGATTGCCGTTACTAGCGATTACGGGTCGGCTCCTTTTACGGTGACTCACCTGCCAGGTACGGGGGGTTTATTAACGTCGACTGGATAAAGGTCTCGCCGGTTAGCGGCACGACTCCGGCGACGCTGACGGTGACTTGGGATCCGGCGATGACTTCGCAGATTTATTATCAGCAGCGTTCGACTACAGGGTCGATTGTGATCAGCGGGCTGGCGAACACGATTACGATTCCAGCTACGTTCAACGTAACCGGGGTGCAGACGTTTCAGACTTTCCTTGGCGTGTCCGGGATGGGACCGAACGGGCTGGTGTTTTCCGCGCAGACGCGGGTCGGCGGCGCAGATGCAAATGATCGATTTCGACCCGCCGGGGACGGTTACCGCGGTTACGAGCCAGCCTTGGATGAGCGCGTCCGAGGTGACGTCCGGAATGAATGGGGCGAATCAAACTGTTGCCGTGACCGTGAATCCGGGCGGGCTGGCGGCTGGGGTTTATACGGGCATGGTGACGATCAGTGAGTCGGGGATTGCGCCGATTTCGGTGCCGGTGACGCTGGGGGTGTGGAGCACTCCGCCTCCGGTGACGATTTCGCAGAGCAGTTTTACGTTTGTGCAGACGGCGGGGGAACCGCAGGTCGCGCAACAAAGTGCGGCGGTGGATTCGGGGGGCGTGCCGGTCGACTTTACGCTCGCCCAGGGGGCGAGTTGGTTGAGTGTCGTGGACTTTTATAATGCGCCGACGCCGGCGAACGTACTGGTCGGCCTGATTAACCCGCCGTCGGCACCGGGTGAGTATCCGGGGTCGTTCACGATTCAATCGCCGGGGACTCCGGTCTATGTTCCGGTGACGCTGCTGGTCGAGCCGGGACTGGCTACGCCTCCGGTGGTTTCGCAGGTCGTGAATGGCGCGTCGGGGATTGCGGGCGGGGTGGCTCCGGGGGAGATTCTGACTGTTCGGGGTTATAGCGTGGGCGCCTCGGCGGTTAGTGGATTGAAGCTCGATGCGTCGGGAGCGGTCGTGTCGAATTTGAATGGGTTGCGAGTCACGTTCGACGGGAAGGCTGCGCCGCTGATTTATACTTCGGCGAATCAGACGAATTTGCTTGTGCCTTATGAGATCGCGGGGAAGGCGTCGACCGTGATGCAAGTCACTTATGCGGCGGCTGCGGGGACTGTGCAGACGGCGGCGTGGACATTGCCTGTCGTCGCGGCGGCGCCGGGGTTATTTACGATCGATTCGACAGGCACCGGGCAGGGGGCGATTGTCAATCAGGATGGGACAGTGAATAGCGCTTCGAATGCGGCGGCTCGGGGGTCGGTGATTTCGATTTATGCTACGGGCGAGGGGCAGACTTCGCCTGCGGGCGTTACGGGGAGTGTTACGGGGTCGGGCGGGAAAACGCCGGTTTTGCCGGTTACGGTGACGATTGGAGGGATCGGCGCGACGGTGCAATATGCGGGGTCGGCGCCGGACGCCGTGGCAGGGTTGTTGCAGGTGAATGCGGTGGTGCCGGCGGGAGTTTCGGTGGGATCGGGGGTGCCGGTTGTGGTTAGCGTGGGAGGGGTCCAGTCGCAGGTGGGGGTTACTTTGGCGGTTCGGTGATGGCGGGCGGTTTGTACCGCAGCGTTGAAGAACGTGTCCCCTCCCTGACGGTCGGGGTTCGGTTGAGAAATGGGGGCCCTGCCCCATGCCGCGCCCCGACTGTTGGGGTTATCGCGGAAGGTGATCTGGGGCGTCGAGTCCCGCTCCCTATGGGCTGTGAGAACTGTTTTTGTGGGATGGCAGAGAGGCGATCCTTGGTAGGATTGGACTGGCTGCATGAGCGGGAACCTTGCCAGCGACGATGAGGTGATCCGGCTCCGGCAGAAGGTGGCGGAGCTAGAGGCGGAGCTGGTTCTGCGGAGTAGCGAGCACAGCTTTAATGCTGCGTTCGCTGAAGCCCCGATCGGCATGGCGCTACTCACTTGTGACGGCATGCTTCGCGAGGTTAACCGGGCGTTCTGCGAGATGCTGGGATATACCGAGGCGGAGCTTACCGGGAAGACCTCGGCGCCGATTACGCATCCCGACGATGTGGAGTTGACAAAACGCTTCTTTGAAGTTTTGCGGAGCGGCGAGAGTCCACGGACCGCTATCGAGAAGCGCTATTTTCATCGCGAGGGACATATTATCTGGGCCAAAGCCTCCGGTCAATTGCGGAGGGATCGGCAGGGGCGACCGATGGAAGTGGTCGCGATTGTCGAGGATATTACCGCGCGGAAGCTGGCGGAGGCGGAGAGCGAGCGGCTGCTGCACGAGGTGGACCGGGAGCGGAAGCGGCTGGAGGCGGTCGCGACGCAGATGCCGCTGGGATTGATTATCGCCGATGCCGAGGGGAAGCTGGTCTTTTTTAACGCCGAGGCGGAGAGAGTGCTGGGCCATCGGGTCACTGCGGGGTCGAATTATTTGGATTATGTGGCGCATGTCGAGCAGACGGGAGTCGCGGCCGACCAGTATCCGATTGTCCGATCGCTGCTGCGGGGCGAGGTGATTCGCGATGGGGAGATTCCTTATCGCAAGGACGATGGGACGCTGACGACGCTGCAGATCAGCTCGGCACCGATTTACGAGGAGCCGGGGAAAATTACGGGCGCGGTGGTAATTTTTGGCGACATATCGGCCCGCAAACAGCTGGAGAGAATTCTTAAGGAAAGCGAAGAGCGGCTGCAGTTGATTTTTGCGCAGGCGCCGGTGGGGGTTTGCGTACTCCGCGGGCGGGAGCTGGTCTATGAGCTGGTGAATCCTCGCTACCAAGCGATTCTTCCCAATCGCGAGTTGCTGGGGCGGCCGCTACTGGAGGCGGTGCCGGAGGCGAGCGAAGCGATTCTTAAGATTTTATATAGGGTGCTGGATACGGGTGAGCCGTTCGCGGCGAATGAATTTCTGCTACCGCTCGATCAGAATCGCGACGGAGTGGTGGAGGATTGCTGGTTTAATTTCGTCTACCATCCGCTGAGGGATCGGCAGGACAAAGTGACGGGGGTGGTGGCGATTGCGTTGGATGTTAGTTCGCATGTCAGGGCTCGCGTCGAGTTGCAGCGCGCCAATCGTGAACTGGAAGAAGTCGCGTATGTAGCCAGCCACGATCTGCAGGAGCCTTTGCGGATGGTGAACATCTATACGCAACTGCTGATGCGGGAGCTGGAGCCTGTGCTTAGTGAAACGGCTACGGGATTTGCACTTCAAGTGCAAAGCGGAGTGGGGAGGATGGAAACGCTATTACGGGATTTGCTGACCTTCTCGCGCACGATTTCCGAGGAGCCGAGGGAGGACCAACCTAGCGCGGTGGCGGATCTGAATGCCAGCGTGCGGCAGGCGGTCGAGATCCTGCAGGGGCGGATCGAGGAGACGGGCGCTATGGTATCGATCGAGCCGCTGCCGGCGGTTTTTGGGGATCAGGGGCAGCTTGCTCAGGTGTTCCAGAACTTGCTTTCGAACGCGTTGAAATATCGGAAGCGCGACGGGGAGCCAGTGATTCGCATTGGTGCCCGGCAAGATGGGGTGGAGTGCGTCATTGAAGTCGGGGACAACGGTATCGGATTCGCGCAGGCCCAGGCGGAACGAATTTTCGGATTATTTAAACGGCTCCATAAAGACGAATATCAAGGCACCGGGCTGGGGTTGGCGATCTGCAAGCGAATCGTGGAACGCCACGGAGGGCGGATTTGGGCGGAGTCGGAGCCGGGGAAAGGATCGCGATTTTTCGTGGCATTGAAGGCGGCAACTTATGAAGCGCTCCAGGTCCTATTAGCGGAAGATAATGCCGGCGATGTGTTCCTGGTGGAGGAAGCGCTGCGAGCGCATAGTATGAATTGTGTGCTTCGGGTGGTGCGAGATGGCGACGAAGCGGAGGAATATCTGGGTCGCGTGGGCACTGTGCCAGAGGTCCCTTGCCCGGACGTGTTTTTACTGGACCTGAATCTTCCGAGCGGGGATGGGCATGAGCTGCTCGAGAAATTTCGCGCGCATCCGCAGTGCACCGCGGTTCCGGTGGTAGTGGTGACGTCCTCCGATGCTCCCCGGGACAGGGCGCGAGCGGAGCGATCGGGCGCGGATGCTTATTTCAGGAAGCCTTCGAACTTAAATGAGTTTATGGAGTTGGGCGCGGTGGTGGCACGAGTTGTGAAGGCTCGCGGGGAGTGAGTTCGCCAGGTGTCTCGGGTGCGCCGGCTGGACCGATTAATAATCGGTCCGCAGGTTGCGAACCTGCCCCACAAGTAAGTCTGATACTGTTGACCAAATGACGAGGGCGCATTTCTGGCTGGGGGTGGTGTTTATTGTCGTCGTCTTGACCCAGGCTACCTTTACTGCCGACGTGATTCGCGAGCTTAGCGGGGACTATCCGCTGACGCCGATCTCACTCGGCCGGCCTTGGCCGACGGTTCGCAAAAAGTTGTTTATGGCGACTCGGTGCGGGTGGGCGATCGGGTGCTTGGGTCGACGGTCGGGCGGGATCGGGAACAGGGATCTGGCGCAGGCGATTCGCGGGAGCAAGCCGGGGGAGGCGCTTCGGGTTTCGGTCGAGCGCGATGCGCAGAGGATGGAGTGCGCCATCGTACTTCAGGCGAGCGCGGAATGGTGGTTGTTCGACGTGGTGTGGCGTTTGATGATGCCGTGGCTCTCGATCGCGCTGGGATTCTGGGTGGTCCTGGTTCGGCCCCGCGATGTTCGAGGTCGTGGGCCGTGCTGGGGATTCTCGTAGGACTCAGCCAGATTTTCAGGCCGCGGAACTTGAATCCGCTGGGATGGTCGACAGCACTGGGAGTCGTTTCGGTTTTCTATTTGGCGATCGCGGAGCGCGCATGGGGCGCCTCCATGCTGCTATTCGCCTTCTACTTTCCTCAGCGGTGGCGACTGGATGAAAAGTTACCGTGGTTGAAGTGGCTGCTGATCGGACCGCTGGCGGTGCTGGCCGTATGGGACGGAATTCTCAGGGCCATGTATGCGGTGAACTACACGGCCGCGCTGCGGATCGCGGTGCAGCCTCCGCAATGGATTCGAGCTCACGCTGATGGCTCTTTCGATCAGCGGGTTCTTCTGGATTCTGGCCGCGAAGGCGCGCGATCCGAAAGCCCCGCTCGGCCCAGACGACGGAAGGCGCGTGAAGTTGCTGCATTGGGGTACCCAGGCGGCTCTGACTCCATTTGCATTGATGTTTTTTTCGAGCCTGATCTTCCAACATCGATTGCCGCCCAGGACGGGCCGCTGCTGGTGCTGGCGCTCATGGCGATGGTTCTGTTGCCGGTCACGATGGCTTACGTGATCGTGGTGGAGCGGGCGCTCGACGTGCGCGTGGTGGTCCGGCAGGGGATGCAGTATGCGCTCGCGCGGGGCGGCATACGAGTCATTCAGTTTTGCCTCGGCGTAATCGTGGTGTATATGTCGGTGGCCCTGCTGGAGTCGCGGCGTGTCGGGCCCATTGCGGGGTACAGCTCGATCGGCGCGGGAGTCTCGCTGGTGATCCGGATTCGCGATCTTGGCGACCGCGTGCGCGGATGGCTTGATCGGCGGTTTTTCCGCGAAGCATACGATGCCGAGCGGATCCTCGGCGAATTGAGCGAGCAGGTGCGCGCCATTCTCGACACGCGCGAGCTGCTCGAAACCGTAATGCGCAAGATTGGCGAATCTCTGCATGTGGAACGGATCGCGGTGCTGCTGCCGGATCGGGGGGGATGTTCCGGCCTTCTTTAGAGACGGGATATTCAGCCCCGCTCTGAGATGTCGCTGTCCGGGGCCGCGCCGTTGGTGAGCCATTTGCGCCTTGAGAGCGAGCCGTTGGTGGTTGATAAACGAATCGGTGAAGAGGCGACGGCGCTGGCGGAGTTCGACTCTCGACTGCTGCTGCCGCTGGCGTCGAACAAGGAACTGCTCGGCATCGTCAGCCTGGGGCCAAAGCGGTCGGAGGAGCCTTATTCGTCGAACGATTCGCGGCTGCTGACGATGGTCGCGGCGCAGACGGGACTGGCGCTTGAAAACAGCCGGCTCTCGGAGGCAATCGCACATGAGGTTTCACAGCGCGAGTTGCATAACCGGGAAATGGAAATCGCGCGCGATGTGCAGCAGAGGCTGTTTCCGCAGAATCTGCCAAAGGTTGCCGGGCTCGAGTATGCGGGATTTTGCCGGCCGGCGCTAGGAGTGGGCGGAGATTACTATGATTTTCTGGCGCTGGCGGGTGGGCAGTTAGGGCTCGTGATCGCGGATATTTCCGGCAAAGGAATTCCGGCGGCGCTGCTGATGGCGAGTTTACAGGCTTCGGTGCGAGGGCAATCGCAGAGCGCGGGGGATGTGGCGGGGCTGATGACGAATGTGAACCGCCTGATCTACGAAGTGTCGCCTGCCACCAGGTACGCGACGTTTTTCTATTCACAATTCGACCCGTCGACGCGCCGGCTGACGTGGTCGAACGGCGGCCATAATCCTCCCATTCTGCTGCGTGGGTGCGAAGCGATTCTGCTCGAAACCGGAGGGCCGGTGGTGGGATTGTTCCCGCAATGCTGCTATCAACAGGACGCGATCGTGCTCGAAGCGGGCGACCTCCTTATCCTCTATACAGACGGGATGAGTGAAGCGGAAAATCCTCGCGAGGAGGAATGGGGCGAAGACGCGCTGATCGCGGCGGCTCGGGCATGCAACGGATTACCTCCGAAGGAGATGATTTCGCGGATTATGAACGCGGCGGATGCGTTTGCGAACGGGGCGCCGCAGCATGACGATATGACTCTGGTAATCGCGAGAGTTCAGTAGCATGATGGGTCTCTGAGTCGCGGCGCAACGAAGAGGGCAGGTCGGGAACCTGCCCCACTGTGCGGCATGAAACGAAGAGGTTAGGAAGGGTATAATCTCGCAATGAAATTCGCGGGTGTTCTGGCGATTGTGAGCGTGGGCTTTGCCCAAAATTGGCCGCAATTCCGGGGGGAGCGGGCTACAGGCGTGGCCGATGGACAGAATCTGGCAGCGGAGTGGAGGATCGGCTGGAAGACTCCGATAGCCGGGCTCGGACATTCCAGTCCCATCCTGTGGGGCGATCGCGTCTTTGTCACCACGGCTATCAGCGCCGATAAGGATTTTCTGTTTGAGCCGGTCGCGAAAGGGCCCGTCGATATGCGTACCGACGCGGCGAGCCAGCAGTGGAAGGTTTATTGCCTCGATCGCAAGAGCGGGAAAATTCTATGGGAGCGGCTCGCTTTTGAGGGCGTTCCCGATATTCACCGTCATCCGCATAACAGTTATGCTTCAGAAACGCCGGCCACCGATGGGGAACACGTGGTGGTGTCGTTCGGATCGCAGGGGCTATACTGCTACAACTTCAAGGGCGATCTTTTGTGGAAGAAAGACCTGGGCGTGATTCACGCCGGGAAACACAACAATCCTGAGTACACCTGGGGCACGGCGAGCTCTCCGGTCATTTACGGGAAGCAGGCGATCGTGCTCTGCGATTCGCTGGGCGACGGGTATCTGGCGGCTTTCGATGTGAACACGGGACGCGAGGTTTGGCGGACGCCGAGAGATGCGAATCCATCGTGGTCGACGCCGGGAATTTTCGAAGAGAAAGGGAAGGCGGAGGTGGTGGTGAACGCCGCGCCGCTAATCCAGAGCTACGATTTCGCGACCGGCAAGGAACTCTGGAGGATTGGCCCCAACTCGACGAACACGACGCCCACGCCGGTATTCGGAGAGGGGCTGATGTTCGTGGCGAATGGATACAACCCGATCAAGCCGATCTATGCGGTGCGGCCGGGATCGCGCGGAGACCTGACGCTGAAGAATGGCTCGACGTCGAGCGAATCGGTGGCGTGGAGCGATGTGCGGAACGGTCCTTATATGGCGACTCCGCTGTTATACCGGGGTGTCTTGTACGTGGTCTCAACCAATGGCGTCCTGACGGCGTTCGAGGCGAAAACCGGGAAGCAGTATTATCAGCATCGCATTGCGCCGGGAGGTTATACGGCGTCTCCCATAGCTTCGGACGGGAAGGTTTATATCGGCGACGAGGAAGGAACCATTTATACCTTGAAGGCGGGATCGGAGTTCGAGATCCTGGCGAAGATGGCTTTCGATGAGGTGTTGATGGCGACGCCGGCGATTTCGCAGCGGATGGTGGTGGTGCGTACGCAGCATCATGTGTGGGGCATCGCGGGCGATCCCGCTGCCGGTAAATAGTACGTCAAAACGTGCGGGGTCGGGGTCCTTCGTGCAGTTTTAGGAATCCGGCACCGGGCTTAGCGGTGCCGATTGACGTGATTATGGGACCTTTACTTCAACTACGAAGCCTTTCTGGTAGCCTTGCTCGTAAGCCTTTTGATCTTCGTCTTTATTGAAGTGGCGTTTCTTGCTGTGATCTTTATTGCGCGCGTGGTCATCCTTTCCTTCGCGCACACCTTGCTGGTATTGCTTGGTTTTCGAATAATCTTTGGCGTCGTCAGCTTGGAGCGCGAATCCACCGAGACCGATCGTTAAAGCTGCGGCCAGAACCCAACCGTTTAAATTCATATTCATGGTAAAGAGCGGAGCACGCGCAGCACCGTTCACTGCCCTTCGGTAGAGGGCGGCACGATTCCCTTCATGCGAAGGTAGGTCACCAGATTGCCGTAGTGCGATTCGTCGTGGACGATGTTCATCCAGAGAAGCCGCAACTTCGTGCTCTTGCTGCCGCCGGTGTTTACGATTGAGGTGGCTTCCCGGTCGGTCATTTGGTCATAGACGGAGTCGCAATAGGCGAACGAATCCTTGAGCGCCGCGATCAAATCGGGCTTCGTGGTGCGGGTTCGCTCAATATCGACGGACTTTTGCTCGCCCTTGACCGGAGCGCAGAAATACAGATACTGCTCCTGCGCGATGTGACCGATTATTTGGCCGAAGGTCCGGACGCGGGGCGCGGGGCGGAAATCGTAATGCTCCTCAGGCATCTTCTCGGCTGATCGCAGGATATTGTTTTTGACGTCGGAATAGGCGCGTTTCACGTCGGCAGAAAGGGGATTCGCGTCCTGCGCGGCAAGCGTAGCCGAGACAATGACGACGGCGCAGGCGATCTTCATGACGTGATGGACGTGGTTTCGTTCGAAAGGTTGTGGCATTGGGGATAGAATGAAGGTAGCGGGCTCTCCCATGGTTGCCATTGATTCCCTTGTCGACGAAATTGCGGATCTGAAGGTGTCGCGCAAAGCCGTGATCCTGGCGCATCATTACCAGGATGCGGAGATTCAGGATCTGGCCGATGCGGTGGGCGATAGCCTGGAGCTGGCGCGCAAGGCGCAGGAGTTTTCGGGCGACGTAATTGCGTTCTGCGGCGTGTGGTTCATGGCGGAGACGGCGAAGGTGCTGAATCCGGAGCGCGTCGTCGTCGTGCCGGATCGCGACGCGGGGTGCAGCCTGGTGGATAGCTGTCCGGTGGAGCAGGTGCGGGCGTTCAAGCAGCTCATCCGGAATACGCGATTGTTTCCTACATCAATACTTCGGTCGAGGTGAAGGCGGAGAGCGATATTCTGTGCACTTCGCGGAATGCGGTGAAGATCGTCAATTCGATTCCCGCGGAACGGCCGGTGCTGTTTCTGCCGGACATTAATCTGGGGAATTATGTTCGCGAGCAGACCGGGCGCGAGAACATGAAAATCTGGCAGGGCGCCTGCATCGTCCACGCGACGTTCGCGGCGCGGAAGCTGGCGGCGGCGCGGGTGGAGCATCCTTCGGCGCTGGTGGCGGCGCATCCGGAATGTCCTCGAAGATGTTCTCTCGATGGCGGATTTTATCGGTTCGACGTCGGCGATTATCGACTGGTGCGCGCATCAGGACGCGCCGGAATTTATCGTCATGACGGAGAGCGGCGTGGGGCATTCGCTCCAAAAGCTCGCGCCGGAGAAGAAGTTTTATTTCCTGCCGAATGAGAATTGCAATTGCAGCGAGTGTCCGTACATGCGGCGGAACACGCTCGAGAAATTGCGCGACGCGCTGAAGAATCTTGCGCCGCGGGTGGAGCTGGCGCAAGAGATCATCGATCGGGCGCGGCTGCCGATCGAGCGCATGCTGGCGGTACAGTGACCGGCAAACTAATCGACACTTTCGGGCGGATTCACGACAACCTGCGGGTGAGCGTCACGGACCGCTGCAATATCCGCTGCTTTTACTGCATGCCGGAGACGCCGGTGAAGTTTGAGGCCGCGGGAGAAACTGCTGAGCTTCGAGGAGATCGAGCGGTTTGTTTCGATCGCGGCACAGTCTGGGGGTCCGCAAAGTCCGGCTCACGGGCGGCGAGCCTCTGGTGCGGAAAAATGTTTCGACGCTGGTGCGGAAGCTCGTCGGCCGATCGAAGGCATCGAGGATCTGGCGCTGACCACCAACGGCGTGCTGCTGGCGCGATCAGGCGGAGGAACTGTATGACGCCGGGTTGCGGCGGATCAACGTGCATCTCGATACCCTCGACCGCGAGCGGTTCAAGAAAATCACGCGCAGGGACGATTTCGACCGGGTGATGGAAGGAATCGAGACGTGCCGGCGGCTGGGCTTCGGGCCGATCAAGATCAACGTGGTCGCGGTGAAGAATCTGATCGAGCCGGATATCGTGCCGATGGCCAGGTTCGGGCGGGAGCGGGGCATTGAAATCCGCTATATCGAGTTTATGCCGCTCGACGCGCAGGGGCTGTGGGATCGCGGGCGGGTGCTGCTGGCCGACGATATGATCGCGATGCTCGAGCGGGAGATCGGGCCGCTGGAAGAGAATTCCGGATCGGCGACTCGAGGGCTCCGGCGACGGAATATCGGTTCGCCGATGGTATCGGGCAGCGTAGGATTCATTGCGTCAGTCAGCCGGCCTTTCTGCTTGAACTGCAATCGTTTGCGGATTACTGCCGACGGGCAACTTCGCTATTGCCTGTTCGCGGTGGAGGAAACCGATATCCGAGCGCTGATCCGGCGGAACGCTCCGCGAGGAAGAGATCGCGGCGGCGATAGCCGGGTCGCGTGCGCGGCAAATGGCTGGGCCATGAGATCAACTCGACCCATTTCGTGGCGCCGCCGAGGCCGATGTACTCTATTGGCGGATGACGCAGCCGCCGATCATCCTGATAGGATGAATCGCGAGCGCAAAACACTGTTTTCTGTTAATGTTCCTGTTCACTCTGGTACTGGGGCACACGCTTGTCGGCGCAAGGCCTGCCTCCTCTGGCGAAACTCGCACCGGATCAGCCGGGCTGCGTGGATTCGAAATTGTTCCCGAAGATTCTGGCATGCCGGATTGATAATTGCGAAAAGAAAGAGTCGGATCGCCGCGATATTCCCGTCGGAGAAGACGAGAGGGGAGACGCGATCAACGCGGCGATGGAGGGGCCGAGCCACTCCGTGATGTACGAATGCTGGACGGGTACCACGCCGGCATCGATCGTCGAGAAGGCGGAGGTCGCGCTCAAAGCGGCTGGATTCGACGTTCCTTATCGTTTTGCCGACGCCGAGGCGACGCTGACCGCGCATAAGGACGACCTGTGGATCACTGTCGAGGCGGCATCGCGCTTTTATACTCTGACGGAGATTACGCGGTGGGGCCGGATTTCGATTCCGCGATCGATGCCGATTCGATCGGCCGAAATGCTGGAGCGTTACGGGCACGTGCCTCTGAATGGAATCCAGTTCGTGCCGGGAAGGCAGGAGCTGGTGCCGGGATCGATCAAGCATCCTTGATGAAGTGGTCACGTTGATTGAAGGATCATCCGACCTGGCATGTTCGCATCGAAGGGCACACCGATAACGTGGGATCGAAGACGGCCAATCTGAACTTGTCGTTCTTCCGCGCCTCAGCGCGTGGTGACCTGGCTGGGCGACGAACGGGATCAAGCGCGCGCGTCTGGATCCGAAAGGGCATGGGCGATACTCATCCGGTCGGCGGATAACGCGACCGAGGCCGGGCGGGCTAAGAATCGGCGCATCGAGATGGTGCAAGATCGCCGGGCGCGCGGCGACGCAATAAAGCTCGAGTGAGCGCGTAAAATCGAAGATTGATCGATATTCATAGCCACGTGCTGTACGGGCTGGACGACGGCGCGCGGACAATAGAGGATTCGGTGGCCATGGTGCGCATGGCGGCCGAACATGGCACGACCGATCTGGTGGCCACGCCTCATGCCAATCCGAATTACCGCTTCGATCCGCAGCTTGTCCAGGAACGTCTGGCCGAGGTGTCGGCGGCGTCGGGCAACGTGCTGCGCCTGCATTCGGGCTGCGATTTTCATCTGAGCTTCGACAACATTCAGGACGCGCATCGCGAATCCGCGGAAATATACCATCAATCAGCAGCGCTATCTGATGGTGGAGTTTTCCGACCTGCTGATTTTCAATAATACCACGGAGATTTTCTCGCGGCTCGAAGAAGTGGGCATGACGCCGGTGATCACGCATCCGGAGCGCAACGGCCTGCTGCGGCAAAGGATCGATCAGATTGCCGCCTGGGTGGAAGCCGGTGCCTGCGTGCAAGTCACGGCGCAGAGCCTGCTGGGCGAGTTCGGGACGCGCGCGGCGCGAGTTTTCGCGAACGCTGCTCGACCGGCGGCTGGTGCATTTTCTGGCAAGCGATGCGCATGATTGCGAGCATCGCCCTCCCAGGCTCGACTTGGCGTATGCGTGGGTGAAGGAGCGATTATGGCGAGGAGCGGGCGGAAGCGCTGTGCGTCACCAATCCCCGCGGCGGCTCTTACCGGAGATTCCCTAGAACCTATTCGAAGAGCCTGGAGCTACCTCCGACCGCCGGAAGTGGTATCAGATCTGGCGCTAGCGCGATATTTACAGATCCGCCTGAGACGAATCCAGCTTCGGTTCCGCACAAAGTTTCGTGCACGAACTGTCGCTTCTTATTCATCCTATTTATGTCGGCGGTCTGGATCGCTCGGCAAGGTGCAGGCGTCGGCTCCGGAGCCAAGCTCGCAGGGAATCTCCCCGCGCAGAAGATCGGGCCGAACGATCTGCTGTCGCTTTCGGTCTATGGCGCGCCGGAGTTGACCAGAACCGTGCGGGTGAGCGCCGAAGGATTCCTCCGCCTGCCGATGCTGAAGCAAAAGATCGAGGCCAAAGGGCTGATGCCGTCGGAACTGGAAGAGAGGATCGCGACGGCGCTAGCGTCGGAAAAGATCCTGGTGGACCCGGTGGTGACGGTGACCATCGCGGAATATCATAGCCGTCCGATCAGCGTGGCGGGGGCGGTGAAGGTGCCCGCTGACATTTCAGGCGCTGGGCCAGACGACGTTGCTCGAGGCGTTGACGCGGGCGCAGGGTCTCTCGGCCGAAGCGGGGACGGAGATTCTGGTGACCAGACCGCCGCTTGTTCCCGGAGGAGTTGCCGCGGATCGAGAGGATTCCCGGTAAAGGGACTGATCGATGCGGCCGATCCGGCGTTGAACGTGACGCTCGAGGGCGGAGAGGAAGTGCGGGTGCCGCAAATCGGGCGGGTATTCGTGGTCGGCAACGTGAAGCATCCGGGAGCGTTCAAAATCGAGGATGGATTCGGGCTGACCGTGCTGAAGGCGCTGGCGATGGCCGAGGGGTTGATGCCCTACGCCAACAAGCAGGCCTACATTTACCGCCATGGCGATAGCGCGTCGCCGGCGTCGCAGCAGGAAGTGCCGATCGATCTCAGAAAAATCCTGGATCGCAAGCTGCCGGATGTGGCGCTGTCGGCCAACGACATCCTATATATCCCGGACAACCGGACGGCCCGCATGACAATGACCACGATCGAACGCGCCATCGGATTCGCGTCGACGACGGCGTCGGGATTCCTGATTTACAGTCATCCGTAATTTCGAGGAGATTCGATGCAGGAGCAAGACAGGTTGCCGATGGTGGTTGAGATGGGACGCGTCGCCGGCGTATGCGCCGCCCGTTTACAATCCGGCCGACCAGGAACCGGAAGAAGGCAAGCTTCCCCTTTCGCAATATCTCTGGATTCTGAAGCGCTATCGCTGGCGCATCGGCGGATTCATCGCTCTCGCGGTGATCGGCACTGTGATCGTTTCGTCGCGGCTGACGCCGATTTACGAATCGACGGCGACGGTGGATGTCGACCGGCAGACGCCCTCCGGAGTGGTGGGTCAGGATTCGGCGCGCGCGGTTTTGAACGACTCCGATCAATATCTGGCGACGCAGATCAAGCTGGTGCAATCGGATTCAGTGCTGCGGCCGGTGGATCAGCGTTTCAAACTGCGGGAGCTGGAGCAGCAGCCGGAGGCGACGTCGACTCTTGCGCGCGCGGGCGACGCGCCGGTGACGCTGAGGCGGTTAAAGGTGACGCGGCCTCCGAATACTTATCTGCTGCTGATCAGCTACCGGTCCGACGGATCCGCAACTGGCGGCCGATGCGGCGAACGCGATCGCGCAGTCGTATCTGGAGCACACCTATAACATTCGCATCCGCAGTTCGGCGTCGCTGGCGACGTTCATGGAGAAGCAGATCGAGGAGCTGAAGGCCAAGATGGAGCGGTCGAGCCAGGCGCTGGTCGGGTTCGAGCGCGAGCTGAACGTGATCAATCCGGAAGAGAAAACCAATATTCTTGTCGGCTCGCCTGCTGCAACTGAATACGGAGTACACCAATGCGCAGGCGCGATCGGCTGCAAAAAGGAGGCGGCGTATGAATCGGTGAAAGGGGGATCGATGGAGGCGGCGCTGGCGGCGGCGCAGGGCGAAGGGTTGCGCCGGCTGGTGGAGCATCTGAACGACGCGCGCGAGCACTTCGCCGAAGTGAAAACCCATTATGGCGCCAATCATCCGGAGTATCAAGAAGGCGGAGGCGAAGGTGCGCGAAGTGGAAGCGGCGGTCGCGGCGACGACCAAGGATGTCGCGCAGCGGGTCGCGATCGAATATCAGCGAGAGCGAGCGGCGCGAGGCGTTGGTGAAGCAGGCGGTGGCCGATGCGAAGGCGGAGTTCGACCATGTGAATGCGCGCTCCTTCGAATATCAGGCGCTGAAGCGGGAGGCCGACGCCGACAAGCAGCTGTACGAGGAACTGGTCCGCAAAATCAAGGAGGCGGGCATCAATGCGGGCTTTCAGAACAGCTCCATCCGGATCGCCGACCCGGCGCGGCCGGCGCTGAAGCCGGTATTTCCCGACATCAGGCTGAATGCGCTGCTGGCGTTCCTGTTTTCGGCGCTTGGTCGCGATCGGTGCGGCGGTGCTGAGCGATCTTCTCGACAAGACGATCCGCGATCCGGAGCAGGTTTCGCGGACGCTGCGGACGGAGGTGATCGGCAGCCTGCCGCTGATGAAGAATCGTCACGCCGCCGGGTCGCCGAATTTCAAGGCTGGCTTTAAGAACGGCAGGGCGATCGAAGGGGAACAGGATCTGACGGGATTCCACGAATCGATGCGCACGCTGCGAAATTCGATTCTGCTGGGGAGCTTCGATCGGCAATACCGGTCGCTGCTGGTGACCAGCGCGGCTCCCGGTGAAGGCAAGACCACCACGGCGGCGAATCTGGCGGCGGCTCATGCGGAGCAGGGCAAGCGGACGCTGCTGATCGACGGCGATCTGCGCCGTCCGAGCGTGCATCGCAACTTCAATCTGCCGAGCGTGGTCGGGTTGTCCAACGTGCTGCTGGGCGAGATTCCGTGGCGCGATGCGCTGGTCAAGGTCGAGGGCTTGGAGGACCTGCACATCCTGCCGGCGGGGCCGCCTTCGCGGCGTGCCTCGGATCTGATTGGCCGCGGACTGGCGGAACTGCTGGAAGAAGCCTCGTCCGAGTACGACCTGGTGCTGCTCGATGCGCCTCCGCTGCTGGGATTCGCCGAGCCTCTGCAAATGGCGACGGCGGTCGATGGGGTGATCGTGGTCGCGCGCGCGGGCCAAACCAGCCGCAAGGCGGTCGCGAGCGTGCTCGCGACATTGAATCGGCTGCGCGCGAAGGTGGTTGGGCTGGTGCTCAACGAGGTCCACAAGGAACTGAGCGACAGCTACTACTATTACGGCTACTATCGCTCCTATTACGCGGCCAAAGAAGAGGTCGCCGTCATGAGCGTTTTTGTCGGCATTCACGACGGCCACAACGCGTCGGTGGCGGTGGTGCGCGACGGACGGATCGAGCTGGCGCTGCAGGAAGAGAGAATCACGCGGATCAAGAATCAGGGAGACGCGCCGGCGGGAGCGGCGAAGCTGGCGTTCGAGGTGCTGCACGGGCGATGGAGCGCAGGCGCGGGTGGCGCTGAACGGCCGCTACATGAATTACAGCCAGTGGCAGCGCGAGACGATTCTCGACGCGATTATGAGCGGTCGTCGGATCTGGTGAGCCGCTGCGAAGCAGCCGTTCAAGGGAACCTTCGTCGATCGCGCGTATCAGAGGCGCAAGGCGGATCGGCGAGCGGAGGCGTTGTCCGAGATCGGGATTGCCAGAGAGCGCATCGAGACGGTGGAACATCACCTGGCGCACGCTTCGGCGGCCTACCACACGGCTCCCTGGCGCGACGAGAAAGTTCTGGTGCTCACCTGCGACGGCTCGGGCGACCGGCTGTCGGCGACGGTGAGCATCGGCGAGCGGGGAGAGCTGTCGCGAATCGCGACGGTATCCGAGCACGACTCGATCGGACGGCTGTACGCGCTGGTGACGCGCCATCTGGGCATGGCTGCCTTTGGAGCACGAATACAAGGTGATGGGTCTGGCGCCGTATGTTTCGCCGAGGCGGCGCGCATGGAAAGCGTCGGCGTGCGATTTCTCAAGCTGTTCGAATTCACGTCGGAGCGGCTTGGCTTGGAGCGCCGGCGCGGGCGTGCCGTCGATGTATGCGGCCTACGGATTTCATCAAGAACGCTCCTGGCCGGGAAACGCTTCGACATCATCGCGGCGGGCGCGCAGCGATTCATCGAAGACATGCTGGTGCAGTGGGTCTCGAACGCCGTGCGCGAAACCGGCATTCGCAAGGTGGCCTGCGCGGGCGGCGTGTTCATGAACGTGAAGGCGAATCTGGCGCTGCTGGAGATCCCGGAGGTCGAGGATCTATACGTGTTCCCTTCCTGCGGCGACGAATCGAACAGCATCGGTGCGGCCTGCCATCTGGCGGCGCGCGCGGGCGATCGGATCGAGCCGCTGGGCGCGATTTATTACGGCGAGCCGATCACGGATGGCGAGGCGCAGTCTGGCGCTCGAACTGCTGTGCGAGCCGAAGGTGCGGTTCCGATGGGTGCCGCGATATCGAGCGCCTTACGGCGGAAAATCTGGCCGCAGGGAAAAATCGTCGCGCGCGCGAAAGGAGCGGTGGAATTCGGCGCCAGGGCGCTGGGAAACCGGTCGATTCTGGCGCGCGCCGATTCGCCGACGGCGGTGCGCGAGATCAACGAGATGATCAAGAACCGCGATTTCTGGATGCCGTTCGCGCCTTCGGTGCTGGCCGAGCGGGCCGAGGACTATTACGAGAAGCCGAAGCCGGTGGCGTCGCCGTACATGATGTTCGCGTTCCGCTCGCGTCCGGAAAAGCGGGCCGCGTTCGCCGCCGCGCAGCATCCTTACGATTTCACGACGCGGCCGCACGAGGTGATCGCGGAGCACAATGCCGACTATTACCGGCTGCTCAAAGAATATGAAGCGCGAACCGGCGAGGGGATCCTGCTGAATACGTCGTTCAACCTGCACGGCGAGCCGATCGTCTACCGGGCGCGCGATGCGGTGGATGTGTTTCTGCGCAGCGGGCTTCGAGTACATGGCGCTGGGCAACTGGTGGGTGGAAAAGGCATGAGAACCCTGGTCACGGGCGCGGCGGGATTCATCGGCTATCACGTGGCGGCGCGGCTGCTGGCCGAGGGCGGCAGGTGCTGGGCATCGATAATCTGAACGGCTATTACGATCCGCGGCTTGAAGCGTGCGCGGCTCGCGCTGCTCGATCATGCGCGATTCGAATTCGCACACGTCGACATCGCGGACCGCGCGGCGATGGAAGCGTTGTTCGCGCGCGAGGAATTTTCGGCAACGTGATCCATCTGGCGGCGCAAGCCGGCGTGCGGCATTCGATCGAGCATCCGCACGCTTACACCGACGCAAACCTGACGGGATTTTTGCACGTGCTCGAAGGGCTGCCGGCGGGCGCGCATCGCGCATCTGATTTACGCGTCGTCGAGCTCCGTCTATGGCGGCAATACGAAGATGCCCTTCGCCGTGGAAGATCCCGTCGATCTCCCGGTTTCGCTTTATGCGGCGACCAAGCGGGCCAACGAACTGATGGCCCATTGCTATCGCCATCTGTTTCGATATCCCGACGACCGGGTTGCGTTTTTTCACGGTGTATGGCCGTGGGGACGGCCGGACATGGCGCCCTTACGATTCGCCCGCGGCGATTCTGCGCGGAGAGACCATCGACGTTTACAACTACGGCCGCATGCGGCGCGATTTTACTTACATCGATGACATTGCCGAAGGGGTCGTGCGCATCGCGCGGCGAGACTCCGGAGGGCTACCGGCTGTTCAACATCGGCAGCAGCAAGCCTGTTCCGCTGATGGATTTTATCGGCGAGCTTGAAGAGGCGCTGGGCGGCGCGCGCGCAAACGCTTCCTGCCCGCTGCAGCCGGGCGACGTGGTTCGACACCACGCGGATGATCTGACGATTCTGAGCGCGTCACTGGATTCCGGCCGTCGACGCCGCTCGAAGTAGGCGTAGCTAAGTTTGCCGACTGGTATCGCGAATTACCACCTGGAGGAACTCATGAGCACAGCACGCGCCGCGCGGACGATCCGCGACAATTCGCGGCAGCATTTCGCGCATCCTGACGCGCGGGTCGAGACCGAGGCGATCGGCCCGCGGACCCGGATCTGGGCGTTCGCGCACGTGCTCGAGGGCGCTCGCATCGGAGCCGATTGCAACATCTGCGACCACACCTTTATCGAGGGCGGAGCCGAGGTCGGCGACCGCGTCACTGTCAAATGCGGCGTCCAGATCTGGGAGGGAGTCACGCTCGAGGACGACGTTTTCGTCGGACCTAACGCGACCTTCACCAACGATGCGTTTCCGCGCAGCAGGCGGCAGCCCGCATCGTACGCGCGCACGCTCGTCCGGCGCGGCGCCTCGATCGGCGCGAATGCCACATTCTTCCCGGGCGTGACCATCGGCTCCGAGGCGATGATCGGCGCCGGAGCGGTGGTGACGCGCGACGTCCCCGCCCGCGCCATCGTGATGGGAAATCCCGGCTACGTGACCGGCTATATGGACTATGAGGAGAAGCGCCCGGGTCCAGCCGGCCTTGATGCAAAATGCCAGACGCCTCTGGTCGGCGGCGCGATGCTCTATCAGCTGCCCCGCATCACCGACTATCGCGGCGACTCTGTCCTTCGCCGAGTTGAACCAGTCGCTGCCCTTTCCCGTGTCGCGCTATTTCCTGGTCTTCGGCGTGCCCAGCCGCGAGATTCGCGGCGAGCATGCGCACCGGACGCTCGATCAGTTTCTGGTCGCCGTGCATGGAAGCTGTTCGGTGCGCCTGTTTGACGGGGAGCGAAGTGAAGAGATCGTGCTCGACCGTCCGGAATTGGCGCTGCATGTGCCTCCGATGGTGTGGACCACGCAATACAAATATTCGCCCGACGCGGTGCTGCTGGTGCTGGCCTCCGATGTTTATCGCGAAGAGGATTATATTCGCGATTTCGAAGAGTATCGGGCGAGCGTAGAGGTCAAATGACGACGCCGTCGAGCCGGCGCGCATCAAAGAGTCCCTATGGCGGCCGATGGTCGCGGCGATGGGCAAAACCGGGGGCGGTTCCATCGCCAGCGGCCTACTAAGCGCCCTCGCAACAAAGATCGTCGCGACGATGCTCGGTCCGGGCTCCATTGCTCTGCTCCAAACATTGCAGCAACTGCGGGACGGCGCGGTCACCGTGGCGACCGCCAATGGCAGAACGGCCCTCGTGCAGGGAGCCAGCGCACTCGAAGGAGTCGAGCGGCGCGAATATCTGCGCACGGTGGCGCTCCTGTTTACCTGCGGAACATTACTCGTAGCAACGGCGATGTTGATGGCTCCGACGGCCATCGCTCACTGGAGCAAGCTTCCCGCTCGCGAGCGAGCCTTTGCTTCCATGGCTCGCGCGACCGTCGCTCTGCTGAGCGTATTCGTCTTCTTGACGGCGATTCTCAACGCCCTTCGTGAGATCGGCAAGCTTGCTTTGGTGCAAGTGGCGTCGCCTCTGGTCGCGGCCGCTGATCGCTTGGCCATTGGCGGTACGCAGTTCGAGCCGGACACCCGCTGCGCGCTGGTATTCTTCCTCGTGATTCCGGCCGCCGCCACCGTCTTAGCTGCGGCTATCGCGCTAAGAGGTCATCGGCTCCACGAATGGATTCAAGGCTCGGGCCGATGGTGGAGCGGTGCCGGCGGCCCGCAATTTTCTTTCAATCTCCGGAGCCATGCTCGCGAGCGGACTGGCCGCGACTGCCGTGCTTCTGGCCGTGCGTGGATCGATCACCCGTCCGAAGGACTCGCGATGACTGGCCAGTTCGATGCGGCCTGGAACATCAGCATGAACCAGGTGACTTTGATCCTGGGCTCGGTGCAGGCGTATTATTTGCCGACGCTCGCGGCGGCGAAAAGCTATCGACGAACGGGGCAGGCAGATCCGCGGGATGCTCATAGTCGCCGCGCTCGCGGCCGTGCCGGTGATTGTCGCTCTCGCAGCGTTAAAGCCGCTCGGTAGTGCACGTGCTTTACTCGTCTCAATTCGCCTCCTCGCCGGGGTTTTTGCGTTGGACGCTCATCGGCGATTATCTGAAAGTCAGCTCTTGGGTGCTGGCGACGCCCATGCTCGCCACGCGCGATGTAGGAGCTTTTCTGGGGTCCGATTTGATCGCTCACGCGGTCTTCTTCGGCTCGGCGGCATGTTCTTGGCGCGAGTCGTTAAGCCTGCGGAAAGTGCGGCGATCGGATTCCTGATCTCCTATGCGGTGTACTTCGCGCTCTCCTACGTCTATGCGCGCTCTCGCCACGGATTCCGTTTCGGCGCGGCCGGCTTTTCCCTCTGGCTCACGGGGCTGGTCTTGATCATCGGGGCGTCCGCGAATGCCTGGACCGATACGACGGTGCATTTCGCAAGCGCCGCGGTTTGGATCGTTCTCGCGATCACATTCTCCGCCGGCTTCGCCTTCTACCTCCGGAGGCGAGAGGCATGACCATATCCGTCGCCATCGCGACCTACAACCGCGCGCCGATGGTTCGCGAGGCATACTGGCAGCACTCGCCCAATCGAGGGCGCCTCTCGAAATCGTCGTTTCCGACGATGCCTCGACCGACGGAACGGCCTCCGCGATCGAGAGCCTGGGCGATTCACGCGTAAAACTCATCCGGCAAATCCCGAAATTCCGGAGGCGTTGGCAATTGGAATGCCGCGATCGACGCGACCCGCGGAGAATTGATCGCGTGGTGTTCCGACGACGACCGATTCCTGCCGGGACATCTCGATAGCGTCGGCAGCGTACCTGGAAACTCATCCCGAAATCGGCCTGGTCCACTCCGGCTTTGTCGATTCGATTGAGACGGAGGACGGCGAGCAACAACAGCTTCGCCCGCTGCGGCCCCCCTCGATGCTGACGGCGCAATGGTCTGATCCCCTACCTGATCCGATATTACGACTGGCCCTTCCATCCCTCGACGATCGTCATGCGCCGCGAAGTCTGGGAATCTGTAGGACCGTTTAACGCGGCCTATCAATTCGCAGATACCGAATGGTTTCTGCGCGTGGTCGAGAAATTTCCCGTGGCTTCGCTCGCCCGCTCACGGCGTGCTAAATCGCAGGCATCCCGGCAACTGGAGCAATCGGCTCGGCAGCGCGCATCTCCAGCGCGAAATTTTCGAAATGGTGGAAGGCGCGATCGCGCGCAACTTCCGCTGTCCTCGGCGGACCATTCTGGAGGGCTGCCTGGCGGGCGAACGTGCGCGCCCGCCTGGCGCTCACTCTGCGCGCGCGCCTCCGCAGCGGGCATGGCGAAGCGGCCTGCGCTGCCTGGCACGGACTTCTTCAGAACACCGGGGCTCTGCGCCCGGATGGATCGAGCGCGCGGGCGCCTCCGCGATTCGCGGAATGTGCGCCGGGCGCGACCCTCAGTTTCGAGATCAGCACCAGAGCGTGAGTCCTCTTTAGAATATGTGTGGAATCGCCGGAGTCATCGGAGATCGTCGCGCCGCCGAACTGGTGCGCGGCATGATCGGAGTCCAACGTCATCGCGGACCGGACGGCGAAGGAGTCTTTCGCGGATGACGATATCGCGCTCGGCCATTGCCGTCTGGCGATTCTCGATTTGAGCGACGCCGGGCGCGCAGCCCATGACCTCCGGAGGACGGCCGCTGGACCATCGTCCTCAACGGCGAGATTTTCAATTACGTCGAATTGCGCCGCGAATTGGGCGGCGCCTTCCGATCTGGAACCGACACGGAGGTGCTTCTCCGCGCTTGCGCGGAATGGGGTGTCGAAAAAGCGCTCGCGCGTTCGATCGGCATGTTTGCGTTCGCATTGTGGGACGCCCGCGAGCGTGAGTTGACTCTCGTTCGCGATCGCGTGGGCGAGAAGCCGCTGGTTTATTTTCACGACAGGCAAACGTGTTTGCGTTCGCGAGCGAATTGAAAGCTCTCGCCCCGTTCCACGACCGGCGCTTGGACGCGCTACGCCATGGATGCGTATCTCGCCCTCGGCTACATTCCTGCGCCGCTGGCGATTTTTCGGAGCTGCCGGAAGCTCGAGCCGGGTCATGTCCTGCGCTTCAAGAACGGCGAAGTAGAGATCCGGCGCTGGTGGCGCCCGGAACTTGTGACCGCAAGCAAGGAGCGGAATCGCGCGGAACGCATCGAGCGTCTGCGGACGATCGTCGCCGATGCAGTCCACCTCCGTTTGCGCGCCGACGTGCCCGTGGCGATTTTTTTAAGCGGAGGCGTAGATTCCTCGGTGATTGCGGCCGAATGTGCGCGGCAGGGATCCAAGCTCGAAGCGTTCACCGCGGATTTTCAGGCGAGGCCATCCCGATCTCCCGAACGCCGTCCGCGTCGCCGAACATCTCGGACTTCGTCACGAAGTTCTGAAGATCGACGCGACCCAAGCGGCTGTGGGATTCCGCGAGATGTTGTGGGCATTATGACGAGCCTTTTGCCGACAGCTCCGCGATTCCATCCTTCGCTTTGGCGCGCGCCCTTAAAGGCCGTTACAAAGTGGTTCTGAACGGGGACGGAGGAGACGAAGCGTTTGGAGGCTATCGCCATTATGAACACATCGCCGCCAAGCAGGCACTCAAGAAGGCGGCCGCGGCCGTCGGCATTGCGGATGGCGGGACGAATGTCTATGTGGAGTCGAAGACCACTTTTCGCGAGAGCGAGCGATCGCGCCTCCTGAACGGGAGCTTTTCCGGAAATTCGCTTCCCTCGTTATTGCGGCGCGAAGGCTATCAATCGCCTGCAGGCACGGCTCTGAAACAAGCTATGTGGTCGGACCGCCACTTTATACTTGCCCAACAATCTGACTTACAAAATGGACATCGCTCTCGCCGGAAACGCGGATCGAGGGCCGCGCGCCATTTCTCGATCACCGTCTGCTCGAATGGACGCAATCGTTGCCCGCAGAGGACCTGGTCAACGGGAGCGAAAAGAAAGTTCTGCTGCGCGCCGCCTATGCGAAAGACCTGCCGCAGGATGTGTTGAGTCGACCGAAGCAGGGTTTCGGCGCGCCGATCGGGGCTTGGCTCGAAGGGCCTCTGCGCGAATTCGCGCACGGCGTTTTCCCGTGTCCCCTTCTCGACAGCGGCCGGCAAAAAAATCTGCACGGGCAACAGCTGTGGACCATGGTTGCATTCGCCGGGTGGGCTCGCGAGTGGAGGGCGTCATGGTAACTCCGGCGGTGAGCGTAGTAATGGCGGTCTACGACCCGCCTCTTGCGATGCTCGATCAAGCGATCGAGTCGATTCTCACGCAGACCTTTCGCGATTTCGAATTTCTCATCCTCGACGACGGAAGCCGTGACCAGCAGACTAGATTTCATCTCGACCGTCGGTCCTCGCGAGACGACCGCCTGCGTGTCTTCCATGAGCCGCATCGCGGATTAACCTGCACCCTCAACCGCGGCTTGGAAGTTGCCCGCGGCGAATTCATCGCCCGCCAGGACGCCGACGATTGGAGCGAGCCGCAAAGATTTTTTCGCCAATTCGAATATCTACGGGCACATCCCGATATCGCGCTCACGGGTACCGACACTCAGTTACATCGCGCCGACGGCCAGCCTTTGTGGCGTCTCCGCCTGCCGCGAACGACGGCGGAGTTGTCGCAGGCTCTTTTGAAAAGCAATCCGTTTGTGCACGGCTCGACCATGTTTCGCCGGGAGATCGCTCTCCGCATCGGAGGGTACCGCGAACAATTCCCGTGCTCGCAGGATTACGATTTTTTCTGGCGCCTGACCGAAGCCGGAGGCGCGGCGAATCTCGACGAGGTTCTCTATCACTATCGATACAGAGGCGGCGCCGTCAGCGCGCAAAGGGCAGCCGATCAGGAGCGCGTCTTTCAGGCTGTCCGAATACTCGCGGCCGCGAGACAAAGAGGAGAACTGGAGGATATTTCAGCGGCGCTCAAAAGAACATCTCCCGACCCGTTCCGAGCGGCCTTAAAGCAAGCCGATCATTTGATGCTGGCCGGAGATTTTTCCGGCGCGCGACGAGCCTATCTAAGCTTATTGCAGTCGCATCCCGGAAACGCACTGGCATGGGGGAAACTTTTTCGCCTAGCCCTATTCGCCGGAATCCCTCCAGCCCGCGAGATGTCCTTCCGATGAACCCACCGCTCGACTGCCGTTGCTTTAGAGCCGCGACCTTCGGGAGCGGTCCCCGGAACCGCCATGCGTGAGCATGCGGACAGAATAGAGAACCTTCAAATGGTCCCCGTTCTCTGCCAGCCTGTCGAGCTCAACCCTCGTGTACTGTTCATAATCCCCGGCGATGGCCAAGGGTCCTCCATGATATTCGTACGCCGGCAGTCCGAGGCTTTGGCAAACGAAGGCATCGAAGCCCATCTTTTCTATCTTGGCTCGCGTACTTCTCCCCATCACCTCTTTAGCGAATACCGGCGTTTCCGATCCGAGCTCGCTAGCCTTCATCCCGCCGTAATCCATGCGCACTTCGGTACTGTGACAGCGCTGTTCGCCGCCCTGGCTTCCGGATTTCTACCGCTAGTCATCACCTATCGCGGGAGCGACCTCAATCCGCCGCCGAAATCGTATTCTTGGCGGGCCCAGGCGCGCGCAATTCTCGGAAGCATGTTTTCGCAACTGGCCGCGCTGCGGGCGCAAAGAATTATCTGCGTCAGTCTCCAGCTTCGCGACCGCCTTTGGTGGAAGCGCAGCGTGGTAACGATTCTTCCGACCGGCGTAGATCCAACAGTCTTTCGTCCCCGATCTCGCGCACTCGCCCGTCAGCGGCTGGGATGGAGCGACGGCGAAAGAGTGGTGTTGTTTAATGCCGGCAACGACGTTCTAGTCAAACGCCTCGATCTCGCAAGGTCCTCCGTTGAACAGGCGCGCCGCGACATTCCCGACTTGCGCCTCGAAATTCTCGATGGATCAACCAATCCCGAACTGCTTCCAGAACATGATGAATGCAGCCGATTGCCTGCTGCTGACCAGTGTTTCCGAGGGTTCGCCAACCGTGATCCAGGAGGCGTTGGCCTGCGATCTTCCCATCGTCAGCGTTCCGGTCGGCGATATCGTCGAGCGCCTGCGGGGCGTGAGCGATTCAACCGTCGCCTCTGCCGATCCCTCTGTCCTCGGCCATGCGCTCTGGTCAACATACTCGAACCGCCCCGGCGCAGCAACGGCAGTTCAAAAGTCACGGAGTTTTCTTCCGTCTCATCGCCCGCCGACTGAAAGAAATCTACAGAGAACTGGCAGGAGCCTGATGGAATTCTATTCCTTACTCGCAGTCGCAACAGCGATAATCGCCGTACTCACTCTCGCCTTGTACAGGAAACGAAAAGACGTGGGATTTCTGATCGGCATGGGCGCCCTCTATTACTGGACCCTCTACGGCGCCTGGTACATCGTGATCGACAAGACCGGCGGCTTCAGCGGAAAAAACTACCACTATCTGGAATACAAGCTGTTCCCGATTTCGCTCGATAGCGATTACATGCTGACCCTGATCCTTTATGCGGGCTTCATTATTCTCGTTCAGCTAACTCTGCTCGCGACCCTATCGCCCCGACAAACGCATCGAAACCCCGCGCCTGGTGATGCGCCACGAGCCGATCCTGATCATCGCCGTCCTCGCCGCCCTGTTGAGCCTCTACATCATCAAGGACAAGCTCAGCGAGGCCTGGGCGCTCAACACCTCCGCCTATATCTACACCCGCCAGCAAACCGACGAATGGTTCACACTCCATCAGGTGCTGAACCGCGTGGCGATGCTCCCTCCCGCCATCGGCTTTGCGACGCTGCGTCGCCGGCGACCGTTCGCGCTTCTTCGTCAACGTCGTCCGCCGCTATACCTGGCCCGGCTACATCGCCTTGTTCCTCGCCATGGCCGCGTTCACCTTCGTGCTCGGTAATAAAAACGAAGTCTTCATGTCGCTGATCGCAGGACTCCTCTGCTACCTCGCCTCCGTGCGCCGCCCGAGCTTCCTCAAAGCCGGTCTGCTGATCATCGGAGGCATGTGGTTCCTCTCCGCCATCGACTTCTTCCGCGGCACTCCCATCTCGGAAATGCGCGAAGCCGTGAATCAGCGTATCGAAGAAGCCACCGATGTGGCCTCCTTCATCACCTCCAGCAACGAAGCCTACGCCGCGCATTTCTCGCTCTACGGCGTCCTGACCACCGGAGCCGAGCCTCGTTTCGGCTACAGCATCTATTCGCTCGCCTGCTCGATTGTGCCGCGCGTTCTCTGGCCGGACCGTCCCGCCGATATCTACAACTACTACGCCGATAGCGTCGGCGCGATCCAGAACCAGGGCTATTCCGTCCACCACGCCACCGGCTGGTATCTCAATTTCGGCTATGCCGGCGTAGCTTTGGGCGCAATCGTGATGGGCCTCGTCTGGGCTTATTGCGCGAACGCCCATCAGCGCATCACCCCGAAATCAGGACTCGCCTTCCGCCTCTTCGCGACCATCTCGCCCTGGCTGTTCGTAGCCTGCCTGCCTCCTCTGATCCGCGCCGGCCCCGAAGGATATAAAGGATTCATTGTCGAAGGCCTCATGATCCCCATGGGCACTCTTGCCTTCGCCTGCCGACCGAAGAGATCCCAACCCCGGCTCTATTGGGACGCCCACACCGGCTGGACTATCGCGGAGGCCAAATGACGCCCTTCGTATCGGTCATCATTCCCTGCCGCAACGAAGCCCGCTTCATCGAGCGCTGCCTCGCGTCGATCCTCGCCTGCGATTACGACCGCTTCGAAATCATCGTCGCCGACGGCATGAGCGTCGACGGCACCCGCGAACTTCTCTTTTCGACCGCCGCTCGCGATCAGCGCCTCCACATCATCGATAATCCCGAGCGCATCACGCCCGTCGCACTCAATCGCGCCATCGCCGCCTCCCAAGGCGAAATCGTCGTCCGCTTCGACGCCCACGCCGTCATGCCTCCCGACTATATCCGCCGCTGTGTCGCGCTTCTCGAATCCTCGGGCGCCGACGAACGCCGGGGGCTCCATCCTTACCTTCCCTCAATCGAGCGGACCCTTCTCCGGACCCATCGTAGCCGTACTCAGCAGCCGCTTCGGCGTAGGAAACTCCGCATTCCGAACCGCCTCCCGCGACCAAGCCCCGCGCCCTGCCGACACCGTTTTCGGAGGCTGCTGGCATCGCACTCTATTCGACCGCCTCGGCGGATTCAACGAGAAACTCGTCCGCAGCCAGGACATCGAGTTCAACCTCCGCATCGCCCGCGCCGGCGGAACAATCATGCTCGACCCGAGCATCGTGTGCGACTACTACGCGCGCGCGACGCTCGCCGCTTTCTGGCCGCACAATTTCTCGAACGGCGTCTGGGCCGTGCTGCCTTTCGCCTTCAGCGATATCGTTCCCGTCCGCCTAAGGCACCTGTCCCTCTCGCCTTCGTCGCCTCGCTAGCCGTCTCGACGATCCTCCCTTTTCCCTGGTCGATCGCCGTCGCTCGCCGCCTATGCAGCGGTCAACCTCGCAGCCTCCTTTCAAATCGCGATCGCCCACCGCCGGCCTCGCTATGCTCGCGCTCCTCCCCGTCGCCTTCGCGAGCCTCCATCTGGCCTACGGACTCGGCAGCGCCTGGGGTTCCGTCCAGCTCATCGGCAAGCTCATGGGACAACGAATCCGCCAACCAGTGAAACATGCCAGCGACCACTTGTAACCTCGAGTCCGCTCACCGCGCGACCCCTCTTGATCTCGCGATGCTTTCGACCCGCTATGCCTGGGCAGCGGGACACGCCGCTGGTAAGAACGTCGCCGAGATTGCCTGCGGTGCCGGATGCGGCCTCGGCTGGCTCGCGCGCATGGCTCGAACGGTCGAGGCGGGCGATCCCGATGACGCCAATTGCTACTTTGCCCAGGAAACTTACGCCGGCCGCGCGAAAATCCGCATACGCCGGATCAACGCGTTCGACCTCCCTTTTGCCGACGCCTCACTCGACCTTCTGCTCCGCTTCGATGATATTGACAATCTACCTTCTGCCCAGGCGTTCCTCGCCGAATCCCGCCGAGTCCTGCGCCGCAACGGAACCCTGCTAATTGCAACCAAAACTCGTGACTGGCCTGCCGCTGAGGTGATCGAAACCCTGGCGCACTCGGGCTTCACCGCTCATCTCAAGGCGGGCTTCCCGCGCCGCGGCGTCTTCGGCTGGCTCCAGTCGAAAAGGGGTCCCCTCGAACCAATTCCCCGCGAACTCGAACCCGGCATCTACTCCACCAGTCCGCTCATCACCATCGCTCCGGGTATGGATCTGACGCGCTATCGAACCCTCTACATCGAAGGAAGAAAAATCCCATGACCGCGATTCAAAGCCCCCCCATTCCGTTTTTCGACTACCCCCGCCTGTTTGAGGACGAGGAAGAAATGCTCCTCGCCATCGTCCGCGACGTCGGCCGCCGGGGCGCATTCATTCTCCAGCGCGACCTCGCCCAATTCGAGGAAAATCTGGCGCGCTTCCTCGGCGCGAGATACACGCTCGGCGTCGGCAACGCCACCGACGGCCTGATGATCGCCCTGCGCGCCTCGGGCCTCCGCAAAGGCGACGAAGTGATTTTCTGCTCCCACACCATGGTCGCCACCGCGGCGGCGATTCATTTCGCCCAGGGCATCCCCGTGCCCGTCGAATGCGGCGCCGACCATCTGATCGACCCATCCGCGGTCGAAGCCGCCATCACCCCCCGCACCCGCGCCATCATCCCCACGCAGTTGAACGGGCGCACCGCCGACATGGCCGCGCTTCAGATCGATCGCCAATAAAAACGGCCTCGTCATCGTCGAAGATGCCGCCCAAGCCCTGGGCTCCAAATTCCGCGGCCAATGCGCCGGAACCTTCGGCGCCGCCTCCGCCATCAGCTTTTTTCCCGCCAAAGTGCTCGGCTGCCTGGGCGACGGAGGCGCGGTCATCACCAACAACAAGGAATCCAGGACCGCATGCTCGCAACTCCGCGACCATGGCCGCCGCGCCGACGGCGAAATCGTAAGCTGGGGACTCAACTCCCGCCTCGATAACCTGCAAGCGGCCATCCTCGACGCGCGCCTGCTCAAATACGAGGAAGTCATCGATCGCCGCAGAGCCATCGCCCGCCTCTACCGTTCACGCCTGGCATCCCTCAACGAGACTGAAATTACCGCCCGGCCCCGACGGCGACCCGGACCATTTCGACATCTATCAGAACTACGAAATCGAAGCGACCAAGCGCGACCAACTCCGCGCCCATCTAAAAGCGTCCGGCATAGGAACGCTAATCCAATGGGGAGGAAAAGCCGTCCACCAATGGGAAAAGCTAGGATTCACCGAAAAACTCCCGTTCACTGAGAAATTGTTCGAACAAATGCTACTTCTTCCATTGAACATGTCGCTAGCCGACGACGACGTAAACCAGATCTGCGATGCAATCCAAGCCTTCTACCGGAGATAAATGTCGGCGTTTCTCAACAGCGCACAACCGCGCGAAATCCGGGACTGACCACTCTGTCCCAAGGCGCCGCGATCTCCCGCGAAAACACTCCCAGACTCCTCGCCGCGTGGACAGAGCGGTCTGTCCCGGATTTCGCCCAGTCTACAATCTCGCCCCAAGCCCATCGAGCAGAATCGCACGAACGCACAAGACACCCTCCCACCAAAAGGGAACATAAAATGACCCTCCCCTGGCTCCTCCACCAACGCACCACCATGCTCCGCATCCGCCGAGCCGAGGAAGCCGTCGCCCAAATGGTCGAATCCGGCGAAGCCCTCTGCCCCTGTCATCTCTACATCGGACAAGAAGCAATCGCCGCCGGTGTCTGCGCCGCCCTCCATTCCTCCGACACAATCTGGGGAGGCCACCGCTCCCACGGCCACTACCTCGCTAAAGGCGGATCGCTCGGCGCCATGTTCGCCGAAATCCTAGGAAAATCGACCGGCTGCTCCGGAGGACGCGGCGGCTCGATGCATCTTCTCGCACAAGAACAAGGCATTCTCGGAACTGTCCCCATCGTAGCCGGCACAGTCCCTCTAGCCGCCGGCGCAGCCATGGCGTACAAAATGCGCAAAGAATCGCGAGTGCCAGTAGCCTTCTTCGGCGACGGGACTCTTGAAGAAGGCCACGTGCACGAAACCATGAATCTAGCCGCTCTCTACCACCTGCCCATGGTTTTCATTTGCGAAAACAATCTCTATTCCAGCCACATGCACTGGAGCGAACGCCGGGTCGCGGACAATCTAGACCGCGCCGGAGAATTCCATTCCATCCCTGGCGAACGCGTAGACGGCAACGACGTCGAAGCGGTCTATGACCGAGCCTCCACAGCCATCGCAAAAGCCCGAAACGGTGCAGGCCCCTCGTTTCTGGAATGCCGCACCTTCCGCTGGAGAGGCCACGTCGGCGCAAGCTCCGATATCGACGTCGGTGTAAAGCGCCGAGGCGAGCTATCCCAATGGATCGTCAAAGACCCCATCGCGAGAGTGGAAGCGCGCCTCCGCGAATCAGGTGTTCAAGAATTCGACGACCGCCCAATCGATGACGAAATTCAAACCGAACTGACCAACGCCCGCGCCGGACATCTTCCCCCGCCCGGCCGTCTTCTTAATCACGTCTTCGCGGAGGTCCAATGCGCATCCTGAACTACGCCGAAGCCATCCGCGAAGCGCACGCGCAAATTCTCGCAACCGACCCCCGAGCGTTCGTAATCGGCCAAGGCCTCTGGAGCCCCTGGTATGCCGGATCGAGCCTCGAAGGCCTCGACCGCGAATTTTCCCGCGACCGCATCATCGATTCGCCGGTTTCTGAAAACGCGACCACCGGTCTCGCCGTCGGCGCCGCGCTAGCCGGAATGCGCCCCATCGTGTTTCATCCGCGCATGGATTTCATGCTGCTCGCCATCGATCCGATCGTCAATCAGGCCGCCAACTGGTCGTACCTGTTTCAAGGAAAAATCTCCGTGCCACTCGTCATCCGCGCCGTCATCAATCGCGGAGGCGAACAGGGCGCCCAACATTCGCAAGCGCTCCACGCCATGTTCATGCACATCCCGGGCCTTAAAGTAGTCATGCCCTCAACCGCATATGACGCCAAAGGCCTGCTCATTGCAGCATTGGAAGACCCAAACCCAGTCCTTTATATAGACGACCGCTGCCTCTACGCCGCCTCCGACTGATGTGCCCGAAGAAATGTATCGCGTTCAAATCGGAAGCGCAGCGGTGCGCCGCCAAGGTCGCGACCTGACATTAATTGGCATCTCCTCGATGGCCGCCGAGTGTGTAAAAGCAGCGGCAATACTAGCCCATGAAAACATCGACGCCGAAGTAATCGATTTGCGCAGCCTTAAGCCGTGGGATTCCGAAAAAGTCTTGGAAAGCGTAAGAAAAACCGGCCACGCCATAGTAGCCGACCCAGGCTGGCGCACGGCCGGCGCCTCCGCCGAGATCGCCGCAACCATTTCTGAGCAAGCCTTCCACGATCTAAAACAACCAGTAGAGCGAATAACCCTCCCCGACTGCCCCGCCCCGACCAGCCGTTTAGAAGAATCCGCCTATTACCCCGGAGCGAAGGAAATCTGCGCAGCAGCCCGCAAAACCCTAAACCGCAAATCCACCAAAGAGGCCGCAGCATGACCCATCTGTGGGGCAGGTTGGCAACCTGCGGACCGATTGTCAATCGGTCCATCCGGGCGCAGCCCGGACGCCAGTTCTCGAGCGCCCGCCCCGCTCTGATCCCCCAGGAAAACAGCACAGCTCTCCCGAGCCGTGACCGCAGGGAGTGCCGACGGGCCTCCGGCCCATCCAAGTGGATGAAGACCGGCGATAGCACGTCCCCTCCTTTACAGTCGGGGCTCGGTATGCGCAGGACCGGCGTTCCCCAACCGAACCCTGACCGTCAGGGAGGGGACCCCTTCTTCAACGGAGTGCCCATGGGCCTGCGGCTCGCGTCTTCAGCGGAGCGGTGACGAATGAAGCCCGCCATCCATGCATTGAACAGTGGGGCAGGTTCCCGACCTGCCCATCTTGAAGGGCGGCCTATCCAGCCGGCTTTTACCCCAACCCTCCCATGAAGCGACTCTTCGACATCCTAATCTCCCTAACCGCCCTAATCCTCCTAGCGCCACTACTAGCCGCAATCGCCGCTGCCATCTGGCTAAACGACCACCATTCCCCCTTCTACTTCGCACTCCGCGTAGCCCGCCGAGGCGGCGATTTCCGCATGATCAAATTCCGCACCATGATCCCCAATGCCTGGAAATCGGGCGTCAACTCCACCGCCTCGGGAGACGCCCGCATCACCCGCATCGGAACCTGGCTCCGCAAAGGAAAACTCGACGAGCTCCCGCAACTCTGGAACGTCCTCACTGGAGACATGAGCCTGGTTGGTCCCCGCCCCCAGGTACGCGCCGACGTGAATCTCTATACCAGCGAAGAATGGCGCATGCTGGAAGCCCGCCCCGGCATCACCGATCTCGCATCGATCGTATTCGCCGACGAAGGCGAAATTCTCGCCGGAAGCTCCGATCCAGACCTGCTCTATAACCAGATCATCCGCCCCTGGAAAAGCCGCCTGGCCCTGCTCTACCTCGAAAACCAGTCATTCCTCCGCGATATCCAAATTCTCTCGCTGACCGCGCTCGCTCTCTTTTCCCGCAGGCGAGCTTTGCGCGTGATAAACGTGCTGGTCGACGCATTCGGCGCCAGCGAAAATCTAAAAGCAACGGCCAAACGCCAAATGCCATTGGAAGCCTGGCCTCCCCCTGGAGCCGAAGTCATCGTGAATCAATACGCGGTCACGCACGCATGATCGGACACCGTCGCCTGATCTCCGAATCCGCCCAACTGGCAATCGCGGCGCTCGCCCTAGCCGCGGCATTTCTATTGCGATTCGAGTTCACGCTGGACCCGATGTACTCGCACATGCTGATCCGCTCGCTGCCCCTTTTGCTGCTCGTGAAATTCTCCGTATTCCGCGCCTTCGGATTGCGCGATCTCACCTGGCGCTATCTGGGCTTTCAGGATCTGGTGCGCATCGCCGCAGCGAATGCCGCAGCCTCCCTCTCCGCAACCGTCGTTCTCCGCATTGCGATCGGCTCAACATTCCCTCGCTCCATTCACATCCTCGATCTGCTTCTCTGCCTGACCTTAATGGTGGCGGGAAGAGTGCTAGGGCGCGTCATCCTCGAAAAACCCTCAGAACGTCCCCAGCGCCGCATTCTCATTTACGGCGCAGGGCAAGCCGGAGTCACAGTACTCTCGGAAATCCGCGCCAATCCGCAATTGGGTTATGAAGTCGCCGGATTCCTCGACGACGATCCTCAAAAGCGGAACCTGCGTCTAAACGGCGCTCGCGTCCTAGGAGGAATAAAAACACTCGAAGAGGTTTCGAGAAAACAGCGCGTCAAAGAAGTCTTAATCGCTCTACCCAACGCCACCGGAACCGAAATCAGAGCAATCCTGGAACGATGCCGCGCTGCATCAGTGTCCGCGAAGCGCATCCCCGCGCTAGCCGAGCTGATGGACAACAGAGTATTAGTCGATCAGATCCGCGATGTACGTCTCGAAGACCTGCTGGGCCGTCCGCCAGTCCGCTTAGATTCGGAAGCAATCCGCGCACGCTTGACCGGCCGGGTAGTCTTGGTAACGGGCGCCGGAGGATCGATCGGCAGCGAGCTTTGCCGCCAGATCGCGCGCTATCAGCCGCGGGCTCTCATTGGTTTCGATAACGCTGAAACGGCGCTCTATCAAATCGATCATGAATTGCGCGAACAATTTCCGGACTTGCCGTTTTATCCCGAAATAGGCAGCATCCAAAATCGCCGCCGCCTGGACGAAGTATTCCGCGACCACCGTCCCTCTTCCGTCTATCACGCCGCCGCCTACAAACACGTTCCGATGATGGAAGCGCATTTGTTTGAGGCAGTTGAGAACAATGTATTCGGCACGCGCAACGTAGTTCGAGCCGCTGCCGGTGTCGAAGATTTTGTACTGGTCAGCTCCGATAAAGCAGTCCGCTCGACTAACGTCATGGGCGCCACAAAACGTTTAGCGGAATTGATTTGTTCTTCCGGCGGGCCGAAATTTCGAGCTGTGCGATTTGGCAATGTTTTGGGGTCCAATGGCAGCGTGATTCCATTGTTCAAACGCCAGATAGCCGCCGGAGGCCCGGTTACTGTCACTCACCCTGAAATTCGCCGATTTTTCATGACGATACCGGAAGCAGCCGAGCTGGTTTTGCAGGCCGCGGCGATGCGGCAGGCTGGGGAAATCTTTGTGCTCGATATGGGCGAGCCCGTGCGGATTCAGGATCTGGCTCGTAACTTGATTCTACTCAGCGGCTTGAAACCGGACGTCGATATTCGTATCGAGTTTTCTGGCATCCGGCCCGGCGAAAAGCTGTACGAGGAGTTGAGCGGGATGGAGGAGGATACGGTCCCAACCAGTCATTCGCAAATCAGGGTATTTACCGGGCGAGGTGCTTCCCAGGAGACTATTTCGCGATGCCTCGAAGAACTTCGCCGCGCGACCGAAGCGAGGGATGCGGCTGGTGTCGTGCTGTCTCTCAAAGAACTGGCTCCCGACTACAATCCGAGTAGTTTTCTGCTCCGCAGGGCATTCAAAGCTCGCGTTGTTGTGGCTTAAATGACCATAATTACACCGCTGGAGACCGTTAGAGAGCCTTAAATGACCTTAAATTTACCTGATTGCATAGTTGTGAACGGCAAAACCAGTGGTCACGATTCCGGTGGTCCAGTTGAGCCGCGAAATGACTCGCGCCGAACGAGGATATTTCCGGACGATCAAATACTCCGCTCCCACCACGACTCCGGTGACGCCAAGTTTGATCGCGGCGCCCTTCATTTCGAATCCGCCGTTGGCACTCGCCAGCAAAGGATTCAACTCTCGCATCCCATAGGAACTGGAGACATCAAGAGCCTGGCTCGCGACCAGAGGCGCGAGGCTGATTTTCCAGGACTTGAACTCGGATGCACGTCCTGTATCGCCGATCGATTCATGAGCGACCGGCAGATCTGCACCGGCGCACACCAGCAGAGTGACGGAAAGGACTACGTATTTCATAAGGATTTCTCTCTATCTCCGGGAGCAGTGGGCTAAGGATGAGCTTAGGCCTATTGGCGCGACCGATCAATGACTTAGTCCTAAAAACAACCAATCCGGGAGTACGGATTAGTCCTACAATTCTGGTCCTATTCCTAGCGGCGATGGCGGCCACCCTCGCAATCGGGTTCCGCGACCCACGCTTCGATTATGCCTACGAATGCATCGTATTCATGCTTGGCGCTTGGTGGTGCTTGAAAGGGCACTCGACAGGCATCGAATTTCTGCCGGGTTTGCCGCTGGCGGCGATTCTAGGTTATGGGTTTCTTCAACTGGCCTTCGGTGCGACTGTTTATAGATACGCGACGCTCCAAGGTTCGTTGCATTGCGCGGCGCTTGCCGCGACGGCTTGGACCGGTTGCTGCGTGTTCGATTCGCAGCCGGTGCGATTTCAATTTCTGCGAGCATTTGCCTGGTTGGGAGCGATCGTTGCCGTGATCTCCGTGTTGGCATACTTCACGTCGCCGGGAAAAATTCTCTGGATGTTCGATGCCGTCTATCCCGACATCTGGGGGCCTTTCCTGAGCCGGAACAACTTTGCGCAGTTTCTGGAACTGGCGATGCCGGTGGCGCTCTGGTTCGGATTGCGGGAACCAGTTGGGAGCCTGCTTTATATATTGTTTGGAGCAATAATGCTGGCGTCAGGATTGGCGTCCGCGTCACGGGCTGGCTCCGTAATTTTAGTAGCCGAAGCGATCGCCGTCCTCTTGATTCGCCGTAAGTCACCACTGGTACGGCGGACTGCGCTGGGACTTATTTTCGCCACGATCCTGTTTGCAGCAATGCCAGGTGTTGGAAATCTCGCGGGAAGGCTGACAGCGCCGGATCCATATCAAGGAAGACGGGAAATCGCTCAATCAGCTGTTGCCATGATCGCCAGCCGGCCCTGGGCCGGTTTCGGTTTGGGAACATTTTCGACCGTATATCCCGCTTATGCCGTACTCGATCTGGGCCAATCGGTTGAGCATGCGCATAACGACTGGCTGGAATGGGCCGCGGAAGGCGGAATCCCTTATGCCGCGGTGTGGATTTGCCTAGCCATCTGGTCCGTGCGGCCGGCGGTGCGCACCGTCTGGGGCATCGGCATTTTAGGATGCTTTCTGCACGCTCTGGTCGATTATCCTTTCGCTCGATTCGGCGTATCGGCCTGGCTATTTTTATTGCTTGGCATGTTAACCGCAACCAACCTGAGAGAAGTTCGGCGACTTACCCACTAAACAAAGGTGAGACTACATACGCTGGGATCCGCAATAGCGGCAATGATGTCGCTGGTCATATTGGTATACAGCTTGGTATCCAGCTCGGCGTCCGGCGCGGTTCCCGTCATTGGCACGGTGGTCGCAAAAGGCACGTTTCGACTGGACAATGCTACGGTCAACGGCAACGCGACCCTTTTCGAAGGAGCCACGATCGAGACAAAGAGCGCCGCTTCCCGCATGGAGCTGTCGAGCGGGGCCCGAGTTTCACTAGGTACGGATTCGAAAGCGAAGTTTTTTGGCGACCACATGATTCTGGAAAAAGGCGAAGGCCGTCTTGAAAAAGCTGAGAGTTTCCGCTTCGAGGCGCGAGGCTTGGTCATTCAGCCGGAGACTGGCAACGCCTCGGCACGGGTTGCGTTGACCGGCGGGGCACGAGTCGAATTAGCGGCTCTATCCGGCTCATTCCGGGTATTGAATTCGCAAGGCTTGCTGATTGCGAACGTCGCTTCAGGCCATGCGCTGGAACTCGAGCCCCAGGCTGGCGAGATAGCAACCAGGCTTACCGGCACTCTACACCAAGCCGGCGGCCACTTCTTGTTGACTGACGAAACCACACTCGTTACGGTTGAGCTGACCGGGACGGGGTTAGCAAAGGAAGTGGGCAATCGCGTCGAAATCACGGGAAAAATGGATCCAACCTTTACGCCTGTTACGGACGCGTCGCAGTTCATTCGAGTAACGGCGATCAAACATCTTGGAAGCGGCACAGCAGGAGCTTCAGGAGCCGCGGCAGCCGGAGCGGGCAAAGCCGCCGCGGGCCACGGCATCGCATTGTCAGCGACGACGGTTGCGATTATCGGAGGAGTCGCAGCCGCGGCAACGCTCGGAGGTTTGGCGGCAGCGGGCAAATTATCAGGACAGGCAGCTTCCACCGTCAGCCGGTGAGTTTTGAAGTCGAGCAGCCGGACCTGGGGGTCCGCCGCGGACGAGGGCGCCGCCCTACGGTTTAATAATTTGAGACGGACCAAAATAGCAGCTTGGGCAGGTACTCTCTTTTTCGGATGCGCTGCTCTCACGGCGATTCGACTAGCCGTTGCGGATACCATCTTTCGTCGGGACACACCCGAATGTGTAAGGGCCGCCATCGCGGTCCAGTGGCCGACCCCGGCTGCGGAGTTCGAACAAACGCTGGCCGAGCTCGATCCGGCGCACGCGCAGGAGGCACTGGAGCGGGCGACTCGCGCTAACCCGCGATCGAGTCAGGCATGGATCGCTCTCGGATTATTGGAAGAGTCGAGCGGCAATCGAGCGGCTGCGGAACACTCCTTATTAGAGGCCGCCGAGGTCGACCATCAATATCTGCCCGCGTGGACACTTACTAATTTCTATTTCCGGCGCGCGAATCGCGCGTTGTTCTGGCAATGGGCGGAGCGCGCGGCGTCGCTCAATCACGACGATTTCCTGTCCCTGTTGCGGCTGTGCGATCAGTTCGAGCCTGATCCCGCGACAATGCTGGCGCACTTTCGCGACGCGCGCAGACTCCGGCCGCCTTACCTCAATTTCCTGATTGGGGAAAATCGATTAGACGCGGCGCAGCAGGTGGCGCGGGAAATGTCGGTGGACAGGGCGAACGATCCTTACTTGATAGGTCTGGCCGATCGGCAGCTTCGCGCCGGGAATGCAGCTGCCGCGATGGAGTTGTGGAATATCGCATCCGGGTTCCCTGCGCTCGACCCGTCGGCAGGCAGAATTCTCACCAACGGCGATCTCGGCCACGCGCCGTTGAATCTGGGATTTGACTGGCGCGTGGGACAGACCGAAGGAGTTGCCCAGAGCTGGAGTCCATCGGAACTGGTCTTCACTTTTTCCGGGTCGCAGCCGGAGGTGTGTGTGCTTCTGGAACAGACGATTTATCTGGTGCGAGGTAAGTTTCGCCTCCGATTCGAATACTTGACGGGCGAGCCATCGCCCACGGGCGTTCACTGGTCGCTCGACAATATGGAAGGGCCGCGGATCGAGCCGAGCTTGGAATGGAGGAGGGGCACGTTCGATCTCCCGAGTTCGCATGGCGTTCGCAATCTCAAATTGTTTTACCGCCGCGAAGCCGGAACCACGCGCACGGAAGGCCGGATCGAGATTCGCGATTTGCGGTTGGAATCGGGCTCGTAAAATTCTCGCGAGATGGAAACCGCACCGTTGAAGAGCAGGCCAAAATTCGCCACGTATGCGAAGACCGCCGGCTGAAGCCGACGCTGCAAGCTGAAGCTCGCGCCGCCACCGTTGGTGACACTCTATTGAAGACGAGGTTCTGAGTTTCGGAATCAGTGCAGCAGCGCGTTTTTTAAGCGATCTTCACGACCCGCCCTCCGTACGACATTTTGGAAAGCGTCGACGTCCATCTTTTGCGTTAAGCTAAAAACTCCCATCGAGGTAAGCATGTTGAACCGCACCCTCCTCTTAATCGCAACCACAACAATTCTCTCCGCCGCGGACAACGACTCCGTCCTAGCCCACGTCGCCGCTCATGCCGACCGTTTTGGCGTCGTCTCCCGCCAGATCTGGGAAGCTGCCGAACTCGGCTTCCACGAAACGAAAAGCTCCGCGCTGCTCCAGCAGGAACTGACCGCGAACGGCTTCCAGGTCCAAGCCGGCGTCGCCAACATGCCCACCGCTTTCACCGCGACCTTCGGCACCGGCAAGCCCGTCATCGTGATCATGGGAGAATTCGACGCGTTACCCGGCCTCTCACAAAAAGACGTGCCCGCGCTATCGCCAGTACAAGCCGGCGCGCCCGGCCACGGCTGCGGCCATAATCTTCTCGGCTCGGCCTCGGCACTGGCCGCCGTCGCGATTAAAGAGGAGATGCAGGCCAAAGGCCTTAAAGGAACCCTCCGTTACTACGGCACGCCCGCCGAAGAAGGCGGAGGCGGGAAAATTTATATGCTGCACGCGGGACTGTTTAAGGACGTAGACGCAGTCCTCGCGTGGCATCCCGGCGATTCCAATCGCGTCAACATGAGTTCCCTGCTGGCCAACAACGGCGGCAAGTTCAAATTTTATGGAGTCGCGTCGCACGCCGCGGCCGCGCCGGATCGTGGACGCTCCGCGCTCGATGGAGTCATGATTTTTCTCAACGCGGTCGAATATCTGCGCGAGCACGTGCCTCAGGAAACCCGCATTCACTATGTCATCACCAACGGAGGCAGCGCCCCCAATATTGTGCCCGCGTTCGCCGAGGCTAACCTGATCGCCAGAAATCCCGACGCTCAGGTCCTCGCCGGAATCTGGGATCGCGTCATGGATTGCGCCCGCGCAGGCGCTCTCGCTTCGGGAACACGCATGGAGTTTGAACAGGGCACCACGTATTCGAACGTGGTACCCAACGACGCGCTGACGGAAGTCTTAGGCCGCGCCATGCAGAAAGCCGGAGGCTACGAATACACGCCCGACGAAAAAACATTTGCCGTCGAGTTGCAGAAAACTTTAGCCGGTCCGGTGCGCTCGCCGGGGCCGGAGAAAGTCCAAACCGACATGTCGGAAGGCGTCAGCTCCGCGTCGAGCGATGCAGGCGACGTGAGTTGGGTTGTGCCGACCGCGCAGTTTACCGCGGCGACGTTCGTGCCCGGCGTTTCCGCCCATACCTGGCAAGCCGCGGCTTGCGCGGGAACCAGCATCGGGCGAAAAGGGATGGTGGTCGCTGCCCGCACGCTAGCGCTCGCGGGCGTTGAGCTGTTCGAAAATCCGACCGAAGTCAAAGCGGCGCACGTCGCATTCGAGAAGCGTCTCGATGGTCGAAAATGGACTACTCGAATCGCACCGGATTCCAAGCCGACGATAGATTACCGCTGATCTAAAATGTACTGCCCTAATTGCGCCGCCGTTCTCGATCCCAGTCAGAAGTTTTGTTCCCGTTGCGGACAGCCGTCAGGTGTGGAGTCGGGCGTTGCGCCGACCCCTGCTTCGTTTACGGCCGTCGAAAAGTGTCCGTCCAGCGTGCAAATTGCCATCGTCCTTCTGTCCATTACGTGCGTAATCAGCCTTGTCTCGACCGCCAATATTTTTCTCGTGCATCACGCAGCAGCGTCGCCTGTATTTCTGACGCGAAGCATCGGCCTGACGATACTAATGATTCTGCTGGTGATCGCTTTATGGCAGCGCCAGGGCTGGGCGCGGATCGCGATTCTGGTGTTGATCGTCTGGGGCTTAGGCACTCTGATGTTCAGCCTGATCCGCTTCGCCGCATCGAGCATCGCCGTGTGGACGTTCGCAATTCCGCTGGCGATAGCCGCAATGCGCCTGGGCGCCGTCTATCTGATGTTCCGGCCTGAAAGCAACGCCTGGTTCAAAAAGTGAACGCAGGTCGGCCACTTGGGCGACCAGCTTCCCTTCCTGATTGAAACGAAAGTGCTCGAAAAATGTCTACATTTTTGGTGGATGTGCCGGGAGCGCGAGTTCGCTACAATTCAATGAACCATCGCAAATGAAACCCGTCAAGGCTCCTCTCATCGATTCTCAATATACGTGCTTCGATATCGTGATCCGGCCTTCTAGAATTCATCGCTACGGGGTCTATGCGAATCAGCGCATCCCCGCCAATCGGAAGGTGATCGAATATACCGGGTTGCGTCTGAATCGCAAAGAGGCGGCGGCGATCGAAGGCGGCAAATATACGTACCTGTTTGCGGTCGACGACTATTGGACCCTCGACGGCGCACGCGGCGGCAGCGGCGCGGAGATCATCAATCATAGTTGCGAACCCAATCTGATCAGCCGCGTGTTGAAGGGACATATCCTCTACATGAGCCGCCGCATCATCAAGCCCGGCGAGGAGCTGACCGTCGATTACAACTTCTCCGATCTCAAGGAAATGACGAAATGCTCCTGCGGCGCCAAGACGTGCCGTGGCACGATTGAGAAACGGAAGACCAAGGCTAAAAAATGAAGCGAATCTTTTTTCTAACTCTCGCTGCCATGGCGATCGTAGCTGCGCAGGACGATCCGCAGTACACAAAAGATGGCATGATGCGCCTGCCTGCGAATTATCGCGAATGGATTTTCTTAAGCTCCGGCCTCGCCATGACGTACGGACCCGCCGGGCAGACCAACGCTCAAGGCAATCCGCGATTCGATAACGTGTTCGTTTCGCCGGCGTCTTACAAATCGTTTCTCAAGACCGGCACGTGGGCGGACAAGACGATGATGATCCTGGAAGTGCGCGACTCCGACAGCCACGTTTCGATCAACACTGGCGGGCAAGTGCAGACCGGGCTCGCGGCGATCGAGGTTCACGTGAAGGATTCTGCGCGATTCAAAGGCGGCTGGGCATTTTTCGCATTCGAAAAATCCGAAACCGCCAAGCTGATCCCCACGACGGCGAATTGTTATTCCTGCCATCAGCAGCACGGCTCCGTCGACACGACGTTCGTGCAGTTTTATCCCACGCTGATCGACGTCGCGAAGCAGAAGGGCACGTTCAAGCCGTAGCGACATCGCGCACGCAGCGGAATCCGATGTTCGTCGTCGAGCTGTCGGGCGTGTTCGCCGTTCGCGCCGCGACACGATAACGATTGCAGTACGAGGCGTGGCAAAGGTACGAGCCTCCTTTCATCACGCGAGCCGTCCCGATAGAGGGACCGGTTGGATTCACTCTCGCGCCGACCAGGTGATACGACGGGATGGAACCAATCCGCGCACCATTCCCAGGTATTGCCGCTCGCCGAATACAAGCCGTAAGCATTGGGCGGAAACGCCTTCACCGGCGAAGTTCCCGCGTATCCATCCTCGGCCAGATCGAGGGTGGGAAATTCGCCTTGCCAGATATTGCAGACGTGCCGACCGCCCGGCGTGAGCTCATCGCCCCACGGAAATCGATTCTGCTCAAGCCCGCCGCGAGCGGCGAATTCCCATTCGGCTTCGGTCGGCAAACGCTTGCCGGCCCATCGCGCGAACTCGACTGCGTCGTTCCATGAAACGTGCGTGACCGGGTGTTCATCGCGCGCGGCGATATTCGAATCGGGTCCTTCGGGATGCTCCCACGTCGCGCCGGGAACTTTGCACCACCACGGCGCGGCGAGCACCGTGTCATTCACCAGCGCCGCGCGGCGCTCTTCCGGAATGTGACCCTGAAAAACGAAGGACCATCCGAATTGCTCGGCTTCGGTCGCGATAGCCGCTGGCGCGCGTAAACTCTGCGAACTGCGCGTTGGTCACCGGCGCAGCGTCGATATAGAAAGGATCGAGCGTGATCTCTCGCACCGGGCCTTCGCCATCCGCCGGAAAACCTTCGGCGCTATTGGTGCCCATCAGGAACGCGCCACCGTCGAGCTTGATCATTTCCTCAGTCGAACCGCTGGTCACGCGGTTAAGCGCATTCCCGGGCACGCCCAAAAGAGCCGCGCGCTGCCTGCTGGGAACGCAACAGGGATGCGTGGTTCCCGCCGTTGCGAACAATTCGAACTCCCGCTTCAAGACGGGACTTCCTCCACGGTCGCGCGGGCGCGCAGATGGTCGCACAGCCTCTCCAGAGCCTTCTGATGTTTCTCGGTCAGCAGATGCCGCTCAATTTGAGGCCGCGCTTCCTCGAACGTCGCCATCCGCTCATCGGCATGTTGGTACAGCTTGGCGATGTGAAATCCAAATGCCGTGCGAAACACCGGGCTGATCTCGCCCGGCTTCATCGCGAACACGACGGCATCGAATTCCGGCACCATTTCGCGGCGCGGGAACCAGCCGAGATCGCCTCCGCGGCCCGGGCAATCGGACAGTTCGTCGGCAATAGTCTCGAACGCGTCGCCCGCCTTGATTCGTTCTTCCACAACTCGAATCGCGGCCAGAGCGGCATCCTCCGGCGTCTTGTCGTCGATGTTCTTGACGATGTGCGCCGCGCGAACGGCCTCCGGCACCGCCATATTGTCGCGATTGTGCCGATAATATTCGACAACATCCTTATTGCGGGGCGGAGCGATTCGGCCAGCGTGTCGAATCGCTAGCCGCTCGATGCGGAATTGCAGTTCGGCCTGAGCGGCATTGCCTCCTGCTTTTTCGATCACCTCAGCGGGCACCGGTTCGGCATCGGCGAGCGCGGCTTGGCGCAGGAGGACTCTTTCGATCACGTTATCGCGCGCCCATTCCTTCGCGCGCGCGTCGATTGCGGAGGGATCTTCGCCAGGCATTGCTTCGGCCAGGCGCAGACGAAGAGTACGGATCTCTTCGCGGATTACATCGTCCTCGACCAGTTCATTGTTGACTCGCAGTGGCAAACCGCGATTGTACTAAACGCGACGAAAGGGCGTGCGAGCACGTCCAGCCGCAGAAGGGCTGATGGAGACGTGATAGACTCACCGGCATGTGGAATATGACACGCCGCGATCTCCTGAAAGCCGGTATCGCGCTCGGAACAGCCGCCTCCGCGACCGCATTTGCAGACGACAAAGTACGGCGGGTGGGCCTGATTGGTTGTGGATGGTACGGCAAAAGCGACTTGCTCCGCATGGTTCAGGTTTCCCCTATCGAGGTCGTCTCCCTGTGCGATGTCGATAGCAAAATGCTGTCGGACGCGGCCGATCTTGTCTCGACCCGCCAGCGGTCCAAAAAAAAGCCCCGCCTATTTTCCGACTATCGCAAAATGCTGGAGCAGAAGGATCTCGATATCGTTCTCGTCGGCACGCCCGACCACTGGCACGCGCTTCCGATGATCGCCGCGGTCCAATCCGGCGTCGACGTTTGGGTGCAGAAGCCGATTAGTGTGGATATCGTCGAAGGGCAGGCCATGGTGGCCGCCGCCCGAAAATACAGCCGCGTGGTGCAAGCCGGAACGCAGCGCCGCAGTACGCCGCATCTGGTTGAAGCGCGCGATCGGTTCATTAAGACCGGTCTTTTGGGAAAGATCGCGTCGGTCGATATGTATTGCTACTATCACATGCGCGCGACCGAGAATCCTCCGGATACGGCTCCTCCGTCGAATCTGGATTACGAGATGTGGACCGGCCCCGCGCCGATGCGTCCTTATAATTCGCTGGTTCATCCGCGACGCTGGCGTTCGTTCATGGAATACGGCAACGGGATCATGGGCGATATGTGCATCCACATGTTCGACATGGTTCGCTGGATGATGGAGCTGGGCTGGCCCAAACGAATTTCATCGGCGGGCGGGATTCTTGTCGACAAGGCGAGCAAGGCGAATATTCCCGATACGCAGTCAGCGGTGTTCGATTATGGCGACCTGCAGTGCAATTGGAATCAGCGCAGTTGGGGCGCGGCGCCTGATCCGGATACGAATTATGGCTGGGGTTCCACGTTCTTTGGAGACAAGGGGACGCTCAAAGTCAGCGTGATGAGCTACGATTTTATTCCCGCAAAGGGCGAGCGCATTCACAAGGACGTCACCTACGAGCTTGAACAGTATCCCGAAGACAAGACCGAGAAGGACCTGGAAAAACACGTCGCGCCGGCGATTCGCGCGCACATGAAAGATTTTCTCGCCGCGATCGATGCCCGGTCCAAGCCCGTCGCCGATATTGAGCAGGCATATATGTCGACGGCAAGCTGCATTCTCGCAAATATCGCGTTGAAGTTGAACCGGACGCTGACCTGGGACGCCGCACACCAACGCGTAGTCGGGGATGAGGAAGCCAACCGCTTGCTTCAGCGCACCTATCGCGGGCCCTGGGTCCATCCGACCGCGGCGAAAGTTTAGGATTCGGTAAGCCGTTTGCACGCACTCCGCGCCACAGAGCCAACCAAGCTATTGAACTGCCTTTGTGGGGCGGCGCCATGCGCTGCCAAAAGGGACTTTTTCCGCAGCTGCTTAGGAGTACGGAAACCACGACGGATCAATCTGCGGCGCCGCGCCGCTAGCCTCCCGAATTCGCGCAAGCAGTCGAGCCCTTAACTCCTCCGCGACGGCTTTATGCGTCGCGCAACCAGCAAGATTCACATGCTGAAACGGATCGGCATAAAGATCGTAATGCGCATATTCAACATATCGATCCGCCGCCGGAACAGCCTTCCATACAGGAGTTTTCGGCGCGGATGCAGCATAGGTATATTGTGGCGTCCGCAATCCGCGGCCGGTTACAAACTCCGTCATCTCGAAGTAAACCTCGTTGCGCCACCCTTCGATCTTTCTATCAAGTAGAGGAAGAACACTGCGCCCCTGCACCGATGCTGGAATCGCGATACCCGCAGCCTCCAGCAGCGTCGGCATCAGATCCACTTGGCTCACCACCTCCGAAATTTGCATCGATCGATTGAATCCAGGCCCCGAAATTACCAGCGGAATGTGAATCGAACTATCGTGCGGGCTGCGCTTATATTCCGTGTTACGCGTCTTAAAGTGGCAGCCATGATCGCTCAGAGAACACAACGATGGTGTTCTTGTCGAGCCCGGTTTCGCGCAGCGTCTTGCGAATCTCGCCGACATTTTCATCCATCTTCGCCACGCATGCGAAGTAGTCCGACAACTGGCTCGGCCACGACCCCGGCAGAGGCCGCAGATCGGGCGGAATGAAAGGGTTTGGATAACGACGCGCAAATTCCTTCGGCGGATCGAAGGTGTCGCTATCGTTTTGATGATGCACCTCAAGATAGGAAAGCGTAATAAAGAACGGCCCTTTAGCCGACCGCAGAAACCGCTTCGCACGATCCGTCATGAAGTCGGTACGATACTGGTTTGAAAAAGTAATCGGCTTACCTTCGTTGTCGTAAAGCGTCCCCTCATAGGCGTGCGACGTAAATTCGAGCTCGTTCGCCGCTTCCCACAAATCGGAAAACCCGCCGCGATGTTGCGGAGGGACCCAGCCTCTCGCCTGCTCGCGCGGCAAGCCTTCGGCCGGCATCAGATGCCACTTGCCGATGTAGTTCGTCGAATACCCGGCATCATGCAGAGTCGCGGCCAAGGTGACAGCATCCGCGCGCAAGCCCGGCCCGTTGTGCCAAACGCCATGTTTGCTGGGATACTGCCCCGTAAACATGCTCGCGCGCGCCGGTGCGCAGACCGGTTGATTACAAAATGCCGAGCGAAACAGCACTCCCTCGGCAGCCATCTGATCCAGGTTCGGCGTCAGCCCCATGGGATTCAGCCCCATCGCGCCGATGCAATCCCCGCGGAACTGGTCCGAAATAATCACGATAATATTCGGCTTGGCGGCCGTAGCCGTTTGCGCCACACCCGCGGCTGCCAAGGCGGGAACCTGCGACATCCATGCGCGTCTGCTAAGTTTTTCTAATGCCATACTGCGTAGTATGCGCTACGCCCCGGCACTTGTGTTTTCGCTCTTCGCTCTGCATGCGGATGCTCAAAAGCGTATCCCCGTCAAAGTGGTCGTTGTCGCGATGTTCGAACGCGGCGCCGATACAGGCGACCAGCCAGGCGAGTATCAATACTGGGTGGAGCGCGAAAAACTGGATCGCGTAATTCCCTTCCCCCAGGGCTATCACGACCTGCGCATGAATCGCGACGGAGTGCTCGGCATCCTCACCGGAGTCGGCACCGCGAAAGCCGCGGCGAGCATCATGGCGCTCGGTCTCGATCCGCGTTTTGATTTGACCAAGGCCTACTGGCTGGTCGCGGGAATCGCGGGTGTCGATCCGGCCGACGCGTCTCTCGGCTCCGCGGCGTGGGCGGAATATGTAGTGGATGGCGATCTGGCCCACGAAATAGACGCCCGCGAAATTCCCGCGGATTGGAAAACGGGCTACGTGCCGCTGAGAAAATCCGTTCCCTATGAACAACCGCGCACCGTGCCCGATAGCGGAGAATGCTATCGCTTGAATCCGAAACTGGTCGATTGGGCCTTTCGCCTGACCGAGCATGTCGAGTTGCCCGACGACGACAAGATGCGCGCCGAGAGAGAGCAATTCGCTTCGCCAAATGCACGTCGCCCACCATTCGTTTTGAAGGGCGATACTCTCTCGGCCAGCACCTTCTGGCACGGAAAGTTGCTCAACGAATGGGCGAACGATTGGGTCAAATATCACACCGACGGCAAAGGCAACTACGTTACGACCGCAATGGAGGACACCGGCACTCTGCAATCACTCACGTTTCTCTCGAAAGCCGGCCGCATCAATATCGACCGCGTCCTCGTCCTCCGCACCGCCAGCGATTTCGATCAGCCGGTGCCGGGCCGCACCGCCGCAGACAGCCTCGCGCAGAACAAAATCGGCCAATATACGGGCTATTATCCGGCTCTCGAAGCAGCGTGGCGCGTCGGCCATGTCGTTGCCACCAAGATCGTGCAGGATTGGACGCAGTATCGCGATTCCAAATGGTGACCTACTTCTTCGCGGCCAAAGCCGTCACCGCTTCCCAATTGAACTGCACAAATTTATACAGCGCATCTTCGAGCAGACGCTCCTGATCGCTGTGCGCGCCGAATCCCTTGGGCGCATCTTCCTCATCCACCATCGGACCGATCCCGTAACACTGCACGCCCTTCGCGCGCAGCATCGCCATGTCGGTGGCGCCAGTACTCATCTGCGGAATCGTGATCACTTTGTAGACTTTCTGATTTGCCGCTTCAATCAAATGGAACGCCTCCGTATCGATCCGCGATGGAGGAGCCTTCGGCCGATTGTTACGTTCGTCGGCGATCACTTCAACTTGAGGATCGTTGATCACCTTGCGCATCATTTCCAGAAACGCCGGCATGTTCTCATCCGGTAGCGCACGCACATCGAGCGTCGCCTTTGCCTCCGACGGAATCACGTTGACTTGATACCCCGCGCTGATAATATTCGGCGAGATCGAAGTATGCAGCATCGAATATTGGCCCGGCTCGTGCTCCGCCAGATACTCGCGGATCGCCGGCGCCTTCACGGGATCGAACAACCCGTTATACCGCGCGGCTTCTTCCGGCGTGCTCACCGTTCCTAATTTCTCGAAATAATATCGGGTCGTATCGTTAAACCGCATCGGCGGATCCCACATCGCGATCTTCTCCACCGCGCGCGAGAGATGCACAATCGCACTCGACCGCAGAGGCCTGGACCCATGCCCCGCTGGCCCTTTGGCCACCAGCGTCACGCCTCCCGGCAATTTTTCCGCCGTCTGAATCAGCGCATACCGAACCTCCCCGCCCTTGCGATTAACTAGGCCTCCCTCAGCCAGGCAAATCTCCGCCTCGATGTCCTTCCAATGTTCGTCGACCAGATACCGGATTCCGAACTGGGTGCCTCCCTCCTCGCCGGCCTCCGCAACGAAAATCACATCCCGGTCCAGCGGAATCTTCGACCGTTTCAACAGCACCATCGTCATCATTCCGGCTGTGAGATTATCCTTGTCGTCAAGCGTCCCGCGGCCGTAAATATATCCGCCATTGCGAGTCGCGCTAAACGGCGGAAACGTCCACTTCGCCGCATCGACCTTCACCGTATCGGTATGGCCCATGATGAGAAAAGGCTTCTTCGAACCGTTGCCCTTCAGTCGCGCAATCAAGTTGGCGCGGGCCGGATCCTTCGCGGCGAGAATGACCGGAATCCCCTCGGCTTCGAGAACTTTCTTCACATACTCGACGACCTTCGTCTCATTCCCCGGAGGATCGGTCGAGTCCATCTGAACCAGCGCTGTATAGTGGCGCAGCGCCTCTTCATTAATCGCGCGCCAATCGATAGACTGCGCAGTCGCGAGCCCGCAGAACAGCAGAGGAAGAAATCGAATCATGCGATCTAGTTTAGTACGTCGCAATTATTCTCCACGGCTGCCGACGGAACCGCCATGCGTCAGCATGCGGTCAGACGCGAAAGATCAAACTCACAGCATCAACTGCCCGCCATTAACTTCAATCGTCTCCCCGGCCACATATGCCGCGGCGTTCGACGCGAGAAACGCGATGACCGTCGCGCACTCCTCGGACGTTCCCGTACGCCCCATCGGAATTCCAGCGACGAAGTTCTTAATCATCTCCGGGGTAGAAAACACCTCGTGAAACGGGGTGGCGATTACGCCGGGCGAGACAGCATTCACACGCACGCCATGCGGAGCAAGTTCCTTCGCCAGCGATTTCGTTAACGTGATCAATCCGCCTTTCGCCGTAGCATACGCCCCCGCGCCCGGGCCCCCGCCGTTGCGTCCGGCGATCGAGACGATGTTAATAATCGCTCCGCTCTTTCGCTCGATCATCGATCCGGCAACCGCCTGTGAACAAAGCACGGCGCTCGTCAGATTCAGCGCCATAATATCGTTCCACCGCTCCTCTGTCACTTCCAGAATGCGCTGGCGCTCGACCAGCGATCCCGCGTTATTCACCAAAATATCGATCGGACCAAGCTGTTTGGTAGCCGTCTCGACCAGCGCACGAATCTCCGCGCTCTTCCGCACGTCAGCGCGAATTGCGATCGCCGTGCCGCCGGATTTTTCGATCTCCGCGCGAACTTTTTCCGCACCCGATTGGTTGCCGTGATAACCAATGGCGACCTTCGCACCCAAGTCCGCAAACACCACCGCCGTCGCCGCGCCGATTCCCGAAGAAGCGCCCGTAATCAGCGCAACTTTCCCTGTCAAATCCATGTAGTTTTTCATGTCTCTTAGAATTATCGTTCACACGCGCAGGAAGATCTTTCGCCGATACATCCAGAAAAGCATCAACCAGTACGCCAGCAATATCGCGATGCCGCGCATCAGCGGTTCTACACCGGCTCCAAATATCTGAAATGGATGCGTGCCCAGATGAATCCGCAAAGAATCGGCGAGGAACGATTCGAACAGATGCGCCATCAGGTAAGCTGCCATCGAGTTCATCCCGATGACGATCAATGGGAACGCCCATTTTTTATATCCGCGTACATCGATGATCCAGCCGAATGCGGCGAGAAACAGGAAACAGAGTCCGCCGCTGAACAACGTCCAACCAGGCGTCCAGATCCGTTTGACGATCGGGCAGACCCCGGCAAAATGCAGCAGCAGCCCCGCCGCAATACCGATCGCGCCGGCGATCAGCAACCGCTTAATCGGCACTCGCGGCGAATCCGCAACTAGCCATCGCCCCGCGGCAAGGCCCAGAATCATGGTCCCGAGCGTGGGAATAAAGCTGAGCGTCAAATAGCCCCCGCCGTTAGCAACGAAGGGTGTGGAGCGTGGAAATAAATTGAGGAACCACTGATCGAATGCGTTTCCGAAATTGGCGTTCTTGTTCCAATGCGCCAAGAAGCCTGGCGCGTCAACCGGGTAAACAGCCCACGCCAGCCAGTACCCGAAAAGAATCGCCGCGAGCGCGATCCACTGCCATCGCGGCGGCCGAAACCCGAGCAGAAACAGAAATGGATATCCGAGCCCGATCTGCGTCAGAGTATCTTCAAACGTGAAATAAGTCTGCGGGCTGTGCATCGACCGCAGAAAAATGCCGAGAGCAATCAGCACCAAGGACCGCCACAGCGCATGCGCGAACATTTTGGGAAACGTCGCGCCCTTCGCCAACCGACTCATGATGGAATACGGTAGAGCGACGCCGACCAGGAATGAGAATCCAGGTTGAATCGTGTCGTGCAGCGAGCATCCGGCCCAATCGACATGCGTCTGGTTGTACGCCAGCGCATGCCAAAACCAATTCCCCGGAAACGCACGCGCAACCCGGGAAAGCTGCAGCACCTCCGCCATCATCAGCAGCATGACGAACCCGCGATAAGCATCCACCGCATAATTGCGCTGCTGCGTTTTGTGGGGCAGGATGGCATCCTGCGCGGCGGTTGTTAACCAGCGTGTTAACCGGCGCTCCGCTATTTCCGGCATTTCAATCCACTATACGCGTGAACGCCGAATAGTGCACCGTAGCGCTCTCCCGTGCGCCGAGCCATCGAAACGTAGGAACGCCCATCAGCGATCCCCGCTCGACCATCGCGCGCCGCCCTTCCGCGAAGGGAGACACGCCAAATTCAACGCCGCGCGTGATCGCATTCCCGTTCCAAGGCGGGAATGTCCGGCTGCGATTTTCCTCCCACAGGGAGATCCACGGAAAATCGGCGCGATTCCAGTAGTAGCGGAACAAGACGCGCGTGGGCGGATGAAATGCTTCGAATGCTCCGTATTCGCTCCCCGGATCGACCACATGACAAGTCACGCCCGCAGAGCGTTCCGCCGACGATTGAATTCTCAAATCCGTGGTCGACCCGTCCTTATTAGGCGCGAGTGGCCAATCAAAGAGCGCGCCCGGTTTATAAGGCTGCACCGTGCCAAAGTCTCCGGGAAACACCATCGATTGGGGCGCATTGATGTCGAGCTTCGTGATGCCAGCCTCGAGAAACGGCGGCCCCAACGTCACGTGTTGCGTCCACGCGAGCGGTCGATCCATCCCCGTCAGATTCGTAACCGTCTCGCGAATCTTCACCGCGCCGTGATCTGCGAGCTCAATTTCGCGCTCGAAATCAAGTTGCGCCAGCGGCAAGTGCGCCCTCGCAATCATCCGCGTCGCGCTCGCTTCAATCCTATACGGCACCACTGACGACTCCCCATGCACCGTCATCCCTGCCGCGTACTCGGCCTCCGACGGCGGGCCGAAAATATCGAGGCAAAGATTATGCCCCAGAATCCCCGCGAGTAACTTGCTCTCAGAATCGTTGCCATACTCCGGGTGGCGTTCCACGCTATATGTCGACGGCTCAATCGACGGCCACGGAGGTGTCCACAACGGGTTGACACCGGATTTCTTTTCAGTGATCTCCGCGATGTGTCCGCCCTCCACCGTCACCGTAACGATCAACTCGTCGTTTTCAATCCGTACCACTTTGCGGTTGCGATAGGTCATGGGAGCTTCGGGTCCAGATCCAATATGCCCCAACTCCGGCCAACAATGTGAGCACGCCGAACCCGGCGAACTTCCAGCCGGACGTCAGAAACAGGAATAGCCAGCCCACAAACGCGATCGCGGCAGGCAACGGGTAGAGCCACATCCGAAATGGCCGAGGCATTTCCGGCCGCTGCTTCCGTAAATATCCCAGCGCAAAAATCTGCGCGATAAATTGAATAATAATTCGCGAAGTCACCAGCGCCGTGATCACGTCGTCGAGCGTCCACAAACACGCCACGATCGAAAGTCCCCCCATAACGATCAGCGATATGTGCGGGAAATCCCCCGTGGGATGCAATCGCCCGAAGATCTTAAAGAAGTCTCCATTCAGCGCCGCCGCGTAGGGAATCCGGCTATATCCGAACAGCAGCGCGAACACCGATGCCAGCGCCGTCCACAACACCAGCACCGTCACGCCCGATGCCGCGCGCGTGCCATAAAGCTTCGCCATGAAATCGGCCGCGATGAACTTCGAATGCACCGCTTCCCGCCAAGGCACCACCGCAATCAGCCCAAGATTCGTCAACGCGTAAATGCCCGCGACCGCAATCACGGAATAGACGATCGACCGCGGGATCACGCGCCCAGGATTCCGCACCTCGCCGCCCACATAGCAGATGTCGTAATACCCCATGAAATCGTAAATCGCGATCAGCGTAGCCGACCCGAGTCCCGCAACAAAGCCCGTAGAAAATCGAAACGCGTTCGGCGGAAAATCGAACACGACCTTCGTGTTGAAATGGCTCAGCCCCGCGAAGATCACCCACAGCACTGTGATCAGCATGCCCGACCCACAGCACCACCGTCAGCTTCCCGATACTCGTTACGCGCCGATACAACAGCACAATGACCAGCAGTCCGACCGACATGCTTACGGCTCGCGTCGCTCCATTCCCCATGCCCTGCCAGAAATAGCCGACGTATTGCGCGAAGCCAATGTATCCCGACGCAATCTCCAGCGGTCCGCTAAAAATGAATTGCCAGATGAATAGGAACGGCAGCATGCGGCCCAAACTCGTCGCGCGAAACGCCTCACGCAAGTAGACGTAAGTGCCGCCCGTCGCCGGCATCGACGCCGCAAGCTCGCTCCATACCAGGCCGTCGCACAGCGCGATCACCGCGCCCAGCACCCAGCCGAGCATGCACTGCGGACCGCCCATCGACGCGATGATGAGCGGAATCGTAATGAACGGCCCGACCCCCACCATATTGCTCATGTTGAGCGCAGTGGCTTCGAGCAGTCCGAGGCCCCTGATCAGGCCGTGTTCGGATTTGCGTTCGTTTGCGATCTATTGCGCCGCGCCGCGCGTCGGCCTCTCAGCCTTAGGAGGATCGGCCCGGTCCACCGGAACCTTGTAATTGAAGAATCCGATCATCATTTCCTGGAACGTCTGATCGCCCCAATGCACCGTCTGGCTGGGATCCGGATTGTACTTGTTATTCGCCGAATTGTCGTACCACGCCGTCACATCCATGCGCGACCCCGCGGGAACCGTCCGCGGCTCGGCAAGAATGTAAGCGAGCTGCCAGTTGAAATCGTAGTGCGGAACATCCAGCAGAACTTCGCTGCGCCCGTCCGGATAGTTCAGCACGTACTTGAACGCCTTCCCGCGCAAATGCATATGCGGCGTCAAATCCAGCAGCGTAGTATTTTCGCGGAACGTGTACGACGCCTTCGTCTCATAACTCGGCTCACCCGGAGGAATGTCCAAGCGGAACTGCACCGCCGACCCGCAAATCGCCCGATACGTCGGCTTGTCCTTCCGGATCTTCAGCCCGACCACTGACTTGTCGACCGCCTCTTTCCCATTCGTCGTATAGTGAACCTGCAGCAGGAACGTCGATCCCGCCTTCACCAGAAACGCCGTATCCTGATCCCACGTAAGGCTCGGCACACCCGGCGCATAGCCGATCAACATATCGCTGAACTGCTCACCGCCGCGAGGGCTCCTTACCTTCTTCCCATCTTGTTGACCCCGTCCTGCGCGAACACCAGAATGTGATGCACCTGCGCGCGCTGCGTCGGCCGCACTTCAGCCGCCTGAATCCAGGTATCTTCGGTGAACCCCGGATCGATCGTGAAATATTGATACTGCACCACGCCGCTCGCCGGAATCACAAACTCCTTCGGCAAACTGAGGATCAGATCCGGCTTCCCGATCGCCCACCCCTCAATGAATTCCGGCAATTTCGGCAGATCCGACGCCTTGCCCTCCGGCGCGCCGCCATCCGCCCACCGCGTCATGCGTCGCGACCTCCTCATCCGTCAAATGCCGGTCATTCTTGAAATGATCGATCGTCGTATCGGCATACCACGGCGGCATGTTGTGCGTCATCACCGCCTGCTTGATCGCCTTTGCCCACGGACGAGTTTCCTGATAAGTTCGGAACGCCATCGGCCCCGCCTCGCCCGGACGATGACATTCCAGGCACCGGTTATAAAGGATCGGCGCGACGTTCTTGGTGAACGTCGGCGCACTTGCCGCAAAAGCAAGCCCAGAAAAAACTGCTGCGATCGAAAAACGGACAATCACTGCGCGCCTCCTTCAAGATTAGACAGCCGATGCTCATGGTTTTCGAGAATTCGCGCCATCGTATTGAGCATCTCGTCGGTACGCGATATGAATCGCCCAACCAGAATCTCGGTTTTCGCGATAGCCACCTGCGTCTCCGCCTGTAAATCAAAAAGGCGATTCCGATCCGCCTCATGGCTCTCTTGTACTTTCAACAAGTATTCGAGCCGCTCATCGACTGTCATGATACTAATTTACCACAGCCAGACCAACCTAAACCATGCAAATACATACTTTTACAGTCACTGCCGAGTCTTAATCGGCTCTTTCGCCCCCTCGAAGAATTCCTTCTGCAATCGTGAACTCACCTGATCCGACTTGATCGCGCGAATCGCATCGGCGACACTTGCCGCCCACGCCTTCATATCGAACTCCCCCAATTCCTTCGTCGCCGCCGCCCCGTCACCCGCGTAATGATCGGGAAATTTCGCATACCACCAGATCCCCGTATACACGCTCTTCGGCAAATCCAGCCGATTCCGATCCGCGCCCGATTCCTCGCCCGACCGTTCCTGATGCACCAGGTCCGGCCGCGAAATCATCGTGTGCGCCGTCTCCGATTCGCCCGCGTGACTGTCGTTCTTGGTCTTCATCTGCGGACGCCCCGGCGGATAATCCGCGCGCGAATAAACATAGACCACGTAATCGTGCGGCATCGCCATCTGCGACTGCGCGAAATACGGCAGCAGATGATTATTGCCCCCATGCCCATTCACGATGACGATCTTCTTGCACCCGTTCCGCCCCATCTCATCGGTAGTCTCCTGCAACAACTCCAGCTGCAGCTTCGCGCTATAAGCCATCGTCCCCGGCTCATGCCGAGCCTCGAAAATCTGCCCGAAATAATATTCCGGAAACACCACCGCGTACTCCTGCTCCACGGCATGCGAAACCACGTACCGGACATTGATAAGATCGGTCCCCAAAGGCAGCTGCGGCCCATGTTTTTCGATAATCCCGAACGGCAGCACGCAAGTCTGCTGAGCTTTAGCGACCGCCTTCTGAAAATCCTCCGCCGTCAACTCCTCCCACTTCGCAGGCAGAGTCTGCGCAAACACCGGCCCCATCGCCAAAATAAATAAAAGTCTCATCAATCCTCCTCCATCACCTTTGTGGGGCGGCGCCATGCGCTGCCTGGCCCATCTCCAAACCGAACCCCGACCGTAAGGAAGGGGACACGCCTACTTCACAAACTTATAAACCGTCGTACTCCTAAACTCCGCCCCCGGCTTCAACTCCGTAGTCGGAAACTTAGGCTTATTCGGCGAATCCGGAAAATGCTGCGTCTCCAAACACAATGCCGACCGACGCGCATAAACCTTCCCGCCTTTCCCCTTAATCGTCCCGTCCAAAAAATTCCCCGTATAAAACTGAATCCCCGGCTGCGTCGTCCACACTTCCATCACCCGCCCCTTCGACGGCTCCTCCACCCGAGCCGCCAGGCTCAACTCGAAACCCTTTTTATTGAGGACCCAATTATGGTCGTACCCTTTTCCAAGCTTTAACTGCTCATCGTTCTCTTCAATCCGCGCCCCAATTGCCGTCGATTTCCGAAAATCAAAAGGAGTCCCCGCTACCGGCTTCAGCACGCCAGTCGGAATCAACCCGCCATCTACTGGCGTAAAGTGATCAGCATTCAATGTCAGCATATGCCCCAGAACATCCCCATCGCCCGCGAGATTGAAATACGAATGATTGGTCAGATTAACGACAGTGTCCTTGTCCGTCGACGCGGCATATTCGATCTTCAGCTCATTCGCGTCCGTCAAATGGTAGACCACCGTAACTTTGCAATTCCCCGGATAGCCTTCTTCGCCATCTTTACTTAAATAGGTCAGCTCCAACCCGCCATCCGGCAGCTCACGCGGCGTCCAGACAACCTTATCGAAACCCCTGGTGCCGCCATGCAGGGAATTGTCACCATCGTTCTTGGGAACCTTGTAAAGAACGCCATCGAGCTTGAATTGCGCATGTCCGATCCGATTCCCGTACCGTCCGATCAAAGCGCCGAAGTAAGGATTCTCATTGAGATATCCTTCGAGCGAATCAAACCCCAGCACCACATCGCCCATCGCGCCCGTCTTATCAGGCACCTTCAAGGAAACAACACGCCCGCCGAAGCTAGTAATCTTGACTTCAACGCCGCTCTTATTCGTCAGCGTATAAATCCGCGTAGCCGCCCCCTCCCGAGTCTTCCCAAAATCCCCCGAGACAATCTTCGTAGCAGCATGCATACTAGCCATCAGCGCAACCGCAGCCCAAATTTTATCCATACAACGTATTATCTTCCATGGCCGCGATTCGCGAAAACATGGGCACCGACCACTTTGTCCCAAGGCGGCCACCGCGCCTCGTGAAAACACACCCATCTCCGCCGCCGCGTGGACATAGCGGTCTGTCCTCCTGTTTTCCGACACACATCCATCAACAAAACAGTTCGCGAAAACATGGGGACAGACCACTTTGTCCCAAGGCGGCACCACGCCTCATGGAAATTCACACATCTCCGCCGCCGCGTGGACATAGCGGTCTGTCCCCCTGTTTTCGCCCCGTCCACCACCCCCCTTTCCCGCGCGACTAAACTAAAAATCATGAAAGCGCCCACCCGCCGAACCTTCTCCACCCTCCTAGCCGCTTCCACAGCAGCCCTAGCCCAACAAGCCCCCAATCCCAACACCAGCACACAGCGCCGAGGTACCATCCCCGAAGTCCCACCCTTCGAAGGACCCCTAACATTCACCCGCCAGCCGGTCGCCCCAAAAGTGCAGCCCTTCCCGATGACCCAAGTCCGCCTGGCCGCCTCGCCCTTCAAAGAAGCAGCAGAAGCAAACCGAGCCTACATGGACCGCCTCCCCGCCGAGCGCCTGGTCCACAACTTCCGCCTGAATGCCGGCCTCCCCTCCTCCGCCGAGCCTCTTGGCGGATGGGAACAATACACACCGGGACGCGAAGGCGAACTACGAGGCCACTTCACCGGTCACTACCTATCCGCCTGCGCCCTCTCATACGCATCGACCAGCGACGTGAGCATCAAAGCCAAAGGCGACACCATGGTCGCCGAACTCGCGAAGTGCCAGGCCCAGGGTCAGACAAAGACCGGATACCTCAGCGCCTTCCCCCTGAATGGTTCGAAAGGTTGGACGCGCGCAAGCCCGTCTGGGCGCCTTTTTACACCGTTCACAAAATCATGGCAGGCATGTTCGACATGTATAACCTCGCCGGAAATAAACAAGCGCTCGAAGTTCTCGAAGGCATGGCAAACTGGGCCGACGATTACACCAAGTCGAAACCCGAAGCCCACATGCAGGATATTTTGAACACCGAATACGGCGGCATGAATGAGGTGCTCTACAATCTGGCCGCCGCAACCGGCGACGATCGCTGGGCAACCGTCGGCGACCGCTTCACCAAGAAAATCTTCTTCAATCCCCTGGCCTCCCGCCGCGATGAACTGCGCGGCCTGCATGTCAATACGCACATCCCGCAAGTGATCGGCGCGGCCCGCCGCTATGAGCTGAGCGGCGACATGCGCTTCCACGATGTCGCCGATTATTTCTGGTACGAAGTCGTCAACCGCTCGCACCTACGTCACCGGTGGAACCAGCAACGGCGAAGGATGGCTCGCGCAGCCGCGCCAACTGGCGTCCGAGCTGAAGCGCAGCGTCTCTACAGCCGAGTGCTGCTGCGCCTATAACATGATGAAGCTCACGCGCCAGCTCTATAGCTGGACCGCGGACCCAAGATACTTCGATTACTACGAGCGAGCGCTTTATCAACCATCGCCTGGGAACGATTCGTCCCGACACCGGCGCAACGCAGTATTATCTATCGCTCACTCCCGGCGCATGGAAGACTTTCAACTTCGAGGACAAATCTTTCTGGTGCTGCACCGGCACCGGCGTCGAGGAATTTTCAAAACTCAACGACAGCATCTATTGGAAAGACGATCGCGGCGTCTACGTGAATCTCTTCATCGCCTCCGATTTGAACTGGGCCGAAAAAGGTTTTCGCCTGCGCCAGGAAACCAAATTCCCCGATGTCCAAAGCACCGCTCTGCACATCACCGTCGACAAGCCCGTCCAACTCGCCGTCAATTTACGAATTCCCGGATGGCTTTCGAACGGATCGATCAAGATCAACGGCAAAGCCATCGATGCCTCCGCCAGCCCCGGCAGTTATCTGTCGCTTTCAAGAACCTGGAAAACCGGCGACCGCATTGAAATGGATTTGCCAATGCGCCTTCGCATCGAAGCGATGCCCGACGATCCGAAAACGCAAGCAGCGCTCTACGGACCCATCGTGCTAGCAGCCGACCTCGGCGCCTAGGGACTCACCAAGGAATTAATCGTCGGCCCCAGCGTTCCGCAAATCAAGAAGGCCGGCGAGATCGACATCCCGCCAAGATGGCGGCGATCAAACCAGGCGACGAATCTCCTGTCCTTCGATATGAACGGTACGACCCTCAAGCCGATCAGCAGGGTTCTCGATCGGCGATACAGTGTGTATTTTAAGGCCGTTTAAGGCATCCTAGAGCGACATTTTTTTGTCACTTATGGCAGTTTAAGGATCGCTATTTCCAGTGCCCGTCGTGAAACGCGTACTGATTTCCCTTTTTCTCCCACCGAGGCGCGACGTAATGAGCATTCTCCCGAGGCGGCTTTTCCCATCGCCCGGCGTGCCAAACATGGCGGCCGCCTTCGTAGCCCCAATATCCAGTAATCCAGACATTGCCCGGCCCCGGCGACATGCCGTAAGGTTCAACCTGCAAAGGGGGCGGAGGCACCGGGGCATAATAAGTAACGCCAGCACCGCATCCCGCCAAACAAATCACCGCAACCAACAGCCACGATCGTTTCATGCAATGTCGTTTGCACGTCATCTTCCACACCAATTTTTCAACAACTTGACAATCCATCCCAGTGCAAAATCTGCCAAGCGTCTATCCGCATGCTCACGCATGGCGGTTCGGTATGCAGGCTGAACCGCCATGCGTGAGCATGCGGGCAGATGTGAGCATTCACAACCCCATGCGTCACCGTAGGGCTGACCTTTGACTACTGCACCACCGCAAACTCGATCTTCGATCCATCCGCTCCGCCGAAATACACATGCTGCGTCGCCTTCACGAAATCGGTCGACAAGTGCCTTCGGGATATCCATGAATTTTTGCGGATTCCGATCGGTCAGAGGGAACCAGGAGCTTTGAATCTGCACCATGATCCGATGCCCTTCGCGAAAGGTGTGCGCGACATCCGGCAGCTTGAACGTGATGCGGTCCGGCTTGCCCGGCTCGAACGGCGACCGGCTTCTCAAAGCTCTTGCGAAATTTTCCGCTGAACGGCTCGCCGCGAATGAGTTGCTGATAGCCGCCCATCGGAACCAAAGGAGGCGGCAGCCGGTGGCCTCCCGGCACCACGGCCGGAGCATCGTAGTTCGGATAATCGCCGGGATAAACGTCGATCATCTTGACGACAAAGTCGGAATCGGTGCCGGTGGTCGAAACTTTCAGATCACCGAGATCGGACCGAACACCGTGACGTCGTGATCGAGCGGCTCGGTCTTATACACCAGCACATCCGGACGCATCGACGCAAACCGCTGGTCCTCAGTCATATACGTATTGAGGACAGCCGTCGGAATCACGCGGCCGATGTAAGGAACAGGCTTGTTCGGATCGGCGACATATTCATCGAACGCCGCGGCCGCAGGCTGCTTCCACGACAGCTTGCCCTTCGCGTCCAAGAAACATCGTCGCCGCCGACGATTCCTTGGGCGGCCAAGTATCGAATTTTCGCCACTCATTCACGCCGGTCTGAAACACATAAGCCTTGGGAAATTTCCCGTCGCCGTGACCCTTCAGGTAGTACAGGAAAAAGGGAAACTCGATTTTCTCGCGGTAATATTGCCCGGTATTCGATCCAAACGAAACGTTGCCCAGCCGGTCGCCATTGCCGCGCGCAAATCCTCCGTGATTCCACGGACCCATCACCAGCATGTTGGTCGCGGGCGGATTATTTTTCTCCATGAAATCGAACTGGCGCAGCAGTCCTTGCGGATCTTCGGTGTCGTACCAGCCGCCGACCAGCATCACGGCCGGCTTGATGTTTTTCAGATGCTTCCAGATGGCGCGCGATTGCCAGGTTTCGTCGTAATTGGGATGGTCGATGTTCATCATCCACAACGGCTGCTTGCCCTTGAAATATTTCTCGTCGGCGTTGGCAAGGCCGCCCAGGTTGAGAAAAAATTCGTAGCCGTCGGGCGTGCCCCAATCGAGCGGCGTCGGAGCAGGCGGAGGCGGAGCCGGTTCGCCTTCGCGCAGACGGAATCCCTGATAAAAACGGAAGCGGTGATTCAGCATGAACGCGCCGTTGTGATAGACATCGTCGCCCATGTAGTAATCGGTCACCGGAGCCTGCGGAGAAACCGCGACCAGCGCCGGATGCGCGTCGATCATTCCGGCCGCCGCATAAAATCCCGGCTGCGAAATTCCCCACATTCCGATCTTTCCCGTGTTGCCGGGAACATTCTTCACCAGCCAGTCGATGGTGTCGTAAGTATCGGAGGTTTCGTCGAAATCCTTCGGCCCTTTGTTCGGATTATGCGGACGAATCAGGACATATTCGCCCTCGCTCATGAAGCGGCCGCGAATGTCCTGATACACGAAGATGAACTTTTCGCGCAGGAACAATTCCGATGGCCCGAGGTTGGCTCGAAACTTATCCGGACCATAGGGCTGGACGTTATAGCCGGTCCGCTGCATGATCATCGGATAGGTTTTCCCGTCGGAGAAAACATCCTTGGGAATGTAGACCGACGTGAACAGTTTCTTCCCGTCGCGCATCGGAATCCGATATTCGAATTTCGAGTAGTTCTCGCGAACGAAAGCAGCGCCGGTCGCAGTGGAAGCAGGCTCAACTGCGGCGCCGCGTCCGGCGCGAGCTTGCGGATAGACGGCGGGAGCACGTAGAAGAACTAGCAGCAGTAATCGCATAGTTATAGACCCGATGGGAGCGTGCAACTCGTATCCTGCCGGAGGCTCGCCGTGCAAGAGATAGCGAACGAAATAATCCCAGCGGCGGCGGACCATGTACGGCTCGTTGCCGAAACCGTGGCTCCGGTTCGGCAGCAGCAATCAGGTCGAAATCCTTGTTGGCTTTGATCAGTTCATTCACTACCAGCAGAGTATTGTACGGAGGAACATTGGTGTCCATCGTGCCGTGCGCCAGCAGCAACTTGCCTTTCAGATTTTTCGCGAAGTTCTGATTGGCCTGGCTGTCGTAGTTGTCGCCGCCGCTCGGTCTTGTGTTCCAGCAGGCCCTGCCACTTCTCGCCCCAGTCGTCTTCATATTCGCGATTGTCGTGATTGCCCGCCTCGGAAATTCCGACTTTGAAGAAATCGGGATAGCGGAACATCGCGCCGGCCGCCGCATAGCCGCCGCCGGAGTGTCCGTAGATTCCGGCGCGGTCGATATCGATCCACGAATATCTTCTGCGCCAGCTGCTTCATTCCGGCCACCTGATCGGGAAGAGTGTTGTCGCCCATATCGCCGTAATAGGCTTCGTGAAATTTCTTCGAGCGCCACGGCGTGCCCATGCCGTCGATCTCGACCACGATGAATCCAAGCTCGGCCAGCGCCTGCGTATCGCCGCGAACGGCTGCGAAGCTGCGGCTGCCTACGCTGCCCGTTTGCGGGCCGGGATAAATGTGGTTGATGATCGGATATTTTTTCGATGGATCGAAGTTGGTCGGCTTGAACATCAGGCCGTAAATATCGGTCTGGCCGTCGCGCGCTTTCACGGTGAACGGAATCGGGGGCTTCCATCCGGTGGCGACCAGTTTCGAGATATCGGCTTTCTCGAGCGCGACGATCAATTTGCCCGACGTATCGCGCAGCACGCTGACCGGAGGCACGTCGGGCGTCGAATAGGTGTCGACGAAATATTTTGCGTCGGGCGACAGCGCTACTTCGTGATTCGCGTTTTCCGGCGTCAGCAGAGCCAGATTTTTTCCATCGAAGCCGACGCGATAGAAGATGAATGAAATAAGGATCGCGGCCCTTTTCGCGCCCTACGCCCAGGAACAGAGATGGTCCGCGTTTTCTCATCGACGTCGAGCACCTGCGTCACGTTGCCTTCGCCCGTGGTGATGCGGTTCTTCAGCTTGCCGGTGGTCGCATCGTACAGATAGAGATGTCCCCAGTTGTCGCGCTCGGAAAACCAGATCATTTCGTTCGACGCCGGGAGATATTTCCAGTTCACGCGGCCGTTGCCGGATTCGAAAAACGTCTCGACGTTTTCTTCGAACACTTCGCGAATATCGCCGGTTGCGGCGTCGGCGATGCGCATCTGCTCCTGGCGATGGCCGCGCGAGGTGGAGACGAACGCGAGGTGCGTCGGAATCGTCGCTCCACTGCACGTCGGACCATTCGCCGCCGCGGCAGGCGATGTGATCGCAGAGCGTGGAGCGGTGCTGATCGGGAGGCATCTTCAGGCGGACGACCTTCGGCCCGTCAATATCGATGATGACGCGCTGGATCATCGGGCACGTGCGCGTCGCCGGGCAGAGGATATTTCCAGGCCTTCAACTCCGGATGCCCGACTTTGGTGCTCGACCAGATACATTTCGCCGACCTCGCGCTGGTCTTGTTGAAAGGTCGCGATCTTTTTCGAATCGGGGGACCAGACCAGGATCGCGCGATCGCTGGTGGTCCATCCGGCGTTGTCGGTGGCGTAGCCGTAATCTTTGACGCCGTCGAAGGTGAGCTGGGTTTCCTTGTTGGTGCCTGCGTCGCGAATCCAGAGGTTGTAGTTGTGAATGAAGGCGGTGTGCTGCTTATCGGGCGATTGCGCGTCGTTGCGCTGCGGGCCGCTCCACCGCCCGTCCGCCGCGTCCGCGTCCGCCGCCTGCGGGCGCTGCGCCTTCGGAGACGCACTCGCGCGCCGCCGACATCGCACTTCCATTTCTTCGATGCGGCGTTGAAGCGGATGAACTGGCCGTCGGGGGAGAATTCGATTTCCTGAAAGGGGAGTTGATGCGCCCGTAAACGGTCCCGGCTGCTTTGGAGAGCGCGACGGCTAGTTTCGCGTGATCGAAGGCGGGTAGGCGTGTGCCTCGGGCGGGGTCGACCAGGATGAACTCGGCTCCGTCGGCTAGGGTGTTGCGGTACCAGAAGCGGTCGTCGGGCAGCCAAGTTGGGCCGCACGGAGTTTTGGAACACCAGAGAATTGGTGTTATAGGTCATGAATTTTTCGGCTTGCGCGTAGTCGGCTGCGGTGAAGATGCGCTGGGCGCTGGCTAGGAGGGTGAGCGAGAAGAGGAGATATTTGTGCATACGCGATTCTTTACTTTAGCGTGGGAGTGGCCACCCAGAGATCGCTCCCTGTGGTCGCGGCTCGGTTGGGGATTAGATGAGTTGGCAGCGCATGGCGCCGCCCCACAGACGCGAAGATCCACATTATTTTAGTTGGGTGGTTTGGGCGTTGCCGTAGAGGATGCCGTTGAACAGTAATTTAAATGTGGCGTGTGGTTCGCCTCGGAAGGTTACTTCGGGGCCCATCATCATCACTTTTCCTTCGCCCACTTTGGCTTCGGCTACCGCGGTGCCTCCGTCCAGATACTCTTGGCCCCAGGCCCAGCCGCTGTCCAGCGTTTCCTTGCCGTATGAAGGACGCTACTGGTTTTACACCTGCGCCTACGTTGAAGACGGGGCTGTTGTCGAAAAACATTTCTACGGTTTTGGGCATGCCGTAGGCTAACGGATTGGTATTATCGATGGTCGTGCGCATCAACGAGCCGGGGATATAGAATTTATCGCGCGGCAGAGTTGGCCAGGTGATTCGAGACTGGCACGCCTAGCAGTTCGGCCATGGTGGTGGAGCTGCCTACGGTGACGATGGCTCCGCCGGATTCTACGAATTTCTTGATCTCGGGCATGGTTTTTTCTTCGGTGATGCGGCCGATGGAGGCTCGGTATTCTTCGGGGACGGTTTCCGGGTCGACTGCGCCGCCGCGGCCTCCACCACCGGTTCCTGCCTGGGCCGCGGCGCATGGCGCCATCGGCGAAGACTAGCACGTCGAATTTGCTGCGCAGATTTCCGGCGTCTAGCGTTGTCGGATAGACGATCTCGAAGGGAAATTCGAATTGCTCGAACAGCCAGCGCGTCCAGCCGGAGGGCATCATGCCTCCGTATTGGTCGTACAGGCCGATGCGGACGGGCTGGATTTTGAAGGCTTCGCCGGATGGCGGCTTCGCTACGGCGTGAACCATGATTCCCAATTCCTGCGCGCCTTTCTGCAAGACTGGGTAGCGCCGCTGGACGATGCGGGGATCCAGATGGTGCCGGTTCCTAGATCCTGGCCGTCGGCGGTTAGCGCGGACTTCAGCCAATAGACGTCGGCTTGATTTTTCAGCAGGCGATTCACCAGCACGAACGAGTTGTTGATGTGGTGGCTGATCAGATATCCGGCGGGATTCGACGCGCCGATGATGGAGCCGGGCTCGGGCTGCTGCATGCCGGTCAACTTGGCGAAGGGTCCGTCGAAAGCGTCGAGGATCTTGTCGTACTCGACGCCCATCTGCATGGCCAGCGTCCAGCCGGCGATGTCGTACGGAGGCACGGGAGGGCCGCCGGGATAGGCTTCGTCGTGAGGATGGTCCTGCGGCTCGAACATTTCGCGGACCATGGGGCGGAAGGCCTGCGTTGGATTTGACTACGTACGAGCCGGCGGGATATTTTTTGCCCGCTACTTCAAATGACGCCGATGCTTTGAGGACGGTCGAGACCGTTTTTCAGAAGCGAGTTGACGAACTTCGTGGTGGTCGCGAAGTCCGGCTGATCGGAGGGCATGATGTAGCCTCGGGGATCGCGAAAATTTGGATCGTGCAGGATTTTTTCGTAGAGCTCGGAGGGAACGGCCGCTTCGCCGCGGCCTCCTCCAGGGGCATCGCCGCCTGCGGCTGCTACCGCTGCTCCGCCACGGCCTCGACCGGTCGCCGGCATTTTCGCTGCGGCCTCGCGGAGTGCGTCGATGCGCTTGGGCGTGATGGTCCAGTTATCGCGATTGCCTCGTTCGATGGAGTTCATTCCCATGCGATAGAAGTTGTAGAGCAGCGTCTCGCGATTGCGCGACGCATAGTCGAGGATCGCCCGGTCGTTTTCCATTTCGTAATCGATCGACTGGCGGTAATGCCACTCCTGCGGGGCGATGGGCAGAGGGAGATCGCTGATGTAGAGCTGCTTCGCCAGGGACCAGCGGAATCGACATCGGCGTGGGGCCGCCGATGATCTCGGTGATGATCGAGATCGTATTGTGATAGGTGCAGGTGTTGCGAATGCCTCCGTCCCACCAGCCGTCGTAGTTGGCCTGGGTGCGCATTCCAGATCCGCCCTTGCCTTGCGCTACCAGCCGTTCGTGCATCGCGGTGCCGACCGCCTGAATCCCCAGCGTGACCAGCGCATCGAGATTATGATTGACCGGATCGCGCATGGGCGGAATGAAAATCACCTCGCCCGCGGGGCCCGACTGGTGATGGTTGTACATGATCTGCGGATTCCACTCGATGAAAAGCTGGCGGTTCATGTTGGTGGTTTCCGGCATGTTGGAAGTCAGCGAGTCGCGGTTGTTGTCGTGGCCGATGTATTTTTCGTAGAGGCGCGGCAGGCCGTTGAGGGTCCGCTTCTTTTCGTCCTGTTCGCGCATGTACCAGTTGGCGACCAGTTCCTGGCCGTCGGGATTGGCGAGGACGCAGAGCAGGATGTCGTCGTTGAGCAGGCGCATGGTCTCGGGGTCGGTGCGGCTGAGCATTTGATAGACGATTTCGATTTCCTGCTGCGAGCCGACGGTTTCGGTGGCGTGGAGGCCTCCGTCGATCCAGACTACGGATTTGCCTTCGCGGGCTAGGGCTCGGGCGGATTCCTCGTTTAGTCCTTCGGCATGGGCCAGGCGCTGCGAGATTTGCTGGTAGTGCGCGAGGTTCTTGATGTTCGCGGGCGAGGAGATGACGGCCATCCATTGATGCCGGCCTTCGGCGGTCAGGCCGATGTCGACCAGCTTCATGCGGTCGGATTCGGAGGCGAGTTTTTTCCAGTAGGTTTCGAGCTGGGTGTAGCTCGCCATGTGGTAATCGTCGCCAATGTTGAATCCCAGGGACTGCTTGGGGGTGGTGATTTTTGGGGTTTGTGCGGAGAGGGCGGCGGCAGAGGAGAAGGAAGATGAGCGCGCGGTTCATAATTCCATCTACGTTACACGATTTGGGAGTGGTGGAGAGTGTGGACGGGGCGAAAACGGGGACAGACCGCTCTATCCACGCGGCGGGAGGTGTTGGCGTGTATCTGCGGGAGGACGCCTTGGCAGAGTGGTCTGTCCCGGTTTTCGCGAGTTGTGGGTGATCGAGACGACGTCTATCACGCGGCGATGTTAGTCAAGACGTGACAGATCTGCTCCAGGGTGATTGGGAAAACGGCGCCGGCGCCACTTAGATTTCCGGGTAGAACTCGAAGAATGCGTCGAGGGATTGTTCTAGTTGGGCGCGGATTTCTTTTTCGCCGCCGTCGATCAGATGCATGGTGACGTGCGCGGTTTTGCCGTTTTTTAGCTTGATCTCCGCCTCGCCGACGTTTTCAATTTCGTCGGCGGGCAGCAGGCGCATGCCGTAGATCAGGGCGAGTTTCGCCATGACTACTGCTTGACGAGCACGAAGGTCATCTCGAAGTCGCCTTGCGGAGCGGAGATGCTCATCACGTCGGTGAGCGTTTTGCCGTCGTCGGCGAGGGTCCATTTGTCGGTGAGCTTCATGTCCGCACCGCCGAAATTCGCGGCGCTGGTGATCACCAGGGTCTTGCCTTCCCACGCGGCCTTGCTCTTCACGTCGTTACCCATCAGGCTGTTGGTGGTTTCCTTGCCGTCGGTGGAGTATTTCATCGTGGTGTTCATGTCGCCTTGGGGACCGCTTCGCGCCTCGGTCGACGGAAATCTCGGGATCTTTGTGATCGATCTTGCGCGTCATCGAAGTGGGCGGGGGCATGGGGCCGAATACGCTCTTATCGGCATCCATTTTCCAGTCGCCGGAAAAATCGGGTTTGTCGGCGGCTAGCGCCATTCCGGCGGCGGCCGCGATCACGAACAGAGTGCTCATCAGCTTCTTCATACTTCGCTCCTCAAATAAATTATTGCTTATCGAAAACCCAGGTAAGATCGAACTCGCCTTGCGGCAACGCGATGCATGATTATTGATGGTCAGCATCTTGCCATCGGCCGAAAGGCGTCCAGACGTCGTGAAGCTTTAGTTCCGCGCCTTGAAAATCGCGAACGCTATCCACCACCAGCTTATCGCCATCCCATTTGGCGGTACCCTTTGGAGCCTTGTATTCTCGGCCGGTTTGCCGTCGGTGGTGTATTTCAGTTCCGTGGTCGCCTCGCCCTGCGCGCCTTTCTGATGGGTGGAGATCTGCAGCATGGGATCGTTGTGCTTAATGGTCCGGGTCATGAATTCCGGCTGCGGCGCCGGTCCGTAATCGGATTTAGCGAGGTTCAGCTTCCAGACTCCGCTAGAAGTTGGTGGCGGCCTGCGACTGGGCGGCCAGAAACGTCAGGCGAACGCGGCAACGACGATGAAACATTTTTTCATGGTGTAGAATCCTTGACAAGTGTGATGCGCAAAACTTCTAAAAGTATACCAGGACTACGATTTTTTTAATGACGGGGGGGCTTGACAAAGCTACGACTCTCATTAGAATAGGGATAATCTGCTTCTATGCCGGGTTGTGAACACCAACGCACCGAACTCCTGATGCGCCGCGACGGGATCGATTATATGCGATGCCTGGACTGCGATCAGGTCTTCGAGGCCGAAGACCTGGAGCAGCTTCCTGCCTTCGACGAAGACGCTATCGAAGAAGTAGCGCCTCGGCGGAAGCGGGCGTCTTAACATCGCTCGAACTGACCGCGCCGGCCATTCGATTTCCCCACTTCGCTGCGAACGATAACTCCATCATAAAGTTCACGATGGTGATGGCGGGGACGAACGCCATCAGCGGCAGCAGGATCGCGGTCCAGGGCTTTTCGCGCACCAGCGACGCGCCGATGGAGCATACGGCTTGGGTCAATTTCCAGACGTCGCCCGATTCGCCGGCGACGGCGCTGCGGCCCTGTTTCAGCCCATCGAGGAACTCCGCCGGGGTGCGCGCGCCCGGTACCGTGGTGTAGGTCCGGCCTAGTGACGCTAGCGTGTGGGCGTCGCTTCCGGCCGATGGGATGCGTCCGTGGCGTTCCGCAAACGCGGCGGCGTGGCGATTCGCCGCCTCGAGCATCTGGCCGTTGCGGGTCTCGACGGCGGGGAACTCTTGCAGCAAAATCCTCGAAATCAGCCTCGGTTCTGGGGCCAGTGAGGCTCGAAAAGACGTGATTGATGCTAAACAGCAGTCGTTTTTCGTTCAGAATAGGCGATCAAGCGAGGCAGATCGTCGCGGCGAAGCTGCAAATCGGCGTGATCCCGTTCGTCGATGCCATAGACGCCCATGTGGAGGTGCGTGCCGTGCTCGGTCGAGCAGCTCACTTCTTCGCTCAGGAAGAAATCCGGGTGATGGCGCAAGGGGTTCGACGGCGTCGATCGAATCGTGATCGGTTACGGTGACCAGATCCATCCCGCGGCGTTTTAGCGTCTCGTAGACTTCGAGCGGATCGTTATAGCTTTCGCGGCAAATGCGCTTCAGCACCGGCACGGTACACATGCCAGAGTGGTGGGTATGAACATGCAGGTCGCACTTCATGCGCCATTGTGTTCCGGGGAGTGTTACAAAACGGCAGCGGCTGAAAAAACATTTGTTACATAATTTGTTTTTTTGCGTGGTGAGCCGTCAGGAAGCCCGCCGAGCCTTCTTTTCCCAGGTACTTTTCGAGCTGCGGGCGGCTCATTTTCATAAGATCGACGACTACCAGGCCATCGACGACGTCGGAAAACGCGCTGTCGACGTTGAAGGCGAGCATCTTGCCGCCGCAGTTCAGGTACTGGCGGAGCAGGACGGGGATGCCTTTTCCATCGGGCTCCAGATCGGCGACGGCGTCGGAAAGGTCCTCGACATTGTCGAGCAGATTGGCCAGCACGCGAGGGTCGCAGCCGCGCAGGCGGCGGGCACGGAAACTGGCGCCGCGGTTCGACGTAGTGCGCCAGGTCGCCGTTGCCGCAGCGCTCCTGCAAATAGGCGACGATCAGCGCGCGCGAGGCTTCGCTGTATTCGCGGCTGATGCTGACCGGTCCAAATAGAATCCGGTAGCGCGGATTTCTGGCGACGTATCGTCCGATGCCTTTCCACAGCAGCAGCAGCGCGGAAAAACTTTTCTGATATTCGAGGCGCACGAAGGAGCGGCCGAGTTCGAGCGCGGGGCTCATGCCGTCGAGCAGGCCTTCGCGGAAACGAAACAGGGTGCTGGTGTAGAGCTCGGGCACCACGTCGGTTCCGGCCAGGCGATAGGCGCCCGCGATCTCGTTGCTATCGGTGTTCCAGAGGAATAAGATGCTGATAATCGCGATCGAAGCGGTCGATGTCGATGGAGCGGCCGGTGCCTTCGCCCGCCTGGCGGAAGGTGATCTCGCGCAGGCGGCCGATTTCGCGAAGCGCGTTGGGGATCTGTTCGGCGGAGGCCGCGTACACTTCATATCCGCCGCTTTCGATCAGTTTGCATTCGACGGGAAGAGCCGTCGATCTCATCGCGCATGGATAGGGCGCGGACGGCGGGAATGACGGCCGCGGGTTTCAATCCGACGCGCCAGATGGTTGCGGCGCTGTCGCGGTGGCGAATATCGAGCAGATGAGTTCGCTGGCGCAAATAATCGGTGGCGGCGCCTTCGTTCGTCAGTCGAATCAGGCTCTGCGGCTTGATCGGGCGGCCGATGGAGATGCGGATTTTCCCGCCGCGCTTGTTGGCCAGCTCGCGCGGCAGCAGCATGGTGCGCAGGCGCGGATGAATCAACCCGGCGACCTGAAACATGGCGCTGTTCACGCCGTGAAAGAACATCGGCAGAGAGGTCGCGCCGGCCATTTGGATGATGCGCGTGACTTTGTCGTCCCACTTGGAATCGGAAATTTCGAGCTGTCGGGAGATGGAGCGACGAGACCTCGCCGGCGGGAAACACCACCAGCATGCCGCCTTTCTTAACCCAATCGATACTCTGCCGTAACGATCGCCAGTTTTCCTTGGCGGCGCCGCCGAAGGTATTTACGGGGAACACATATTCGCCTAGGCCGGGGACGTTCGAGAGCATGGAGTTCGCGAGAAATTTGACGTCCGGGCGAACGCGCAGCAGGAGCGAACCGAGAATGACGCCTTCCACCATTCCGAAGGGATGATTCGCGACGGCGACCACCGGGCCGCGCCTGGGAACACGATGCAGATCGCCGGGGGCGCACTCGCACTCGACGCCGAGCCCTTCGAGAAGTTTTTCAAAGAGCTGCTGGCCGGTGGGCTCGCGAACTGCGTCGGTCCAGGCTATGTCGAGTTCTTCGGGCAGAAGGAACTTTTCGAAAAACCGCCGTGGATCGGGGTTTCCGCGAACAGCGCACGGGCGGCGTCGGATACGGGATGGGGTGTCGTCATCGGAAATCCTCCATGAACAGAATATGGAAAGAATGTTTCGGGGGGATGCCGAAGCGGAGAACGTCCGGTAAAGCATTAGGGAAACGCGAGGGGCTCGTGAGATGCTCTAAGGGTGTTGGGAAACACGCACTAAAGTCTGTGCCGCCCGTGATCTCATGGTGGCACAAGCTTCAGCCGATTAACTCGTAACAGGAATGAAATCCGCGTCTCAAAATATACCGCTGCGAATCGTGTCGATCGGCGGCGGCAACGGGCTTTCGACGCTGCTGCGCGGGCTGAAACGCTATGCGAAAGCCGGCGAAAGGCATACTGGACATCACCGCGGTGGTGACGGTAACCGACGATGGGGGCAGCTCCGGCCGCCTGCGCCGCGATTTCGACGTGCTGCCGCCGGGCGACATTCGCAATTGCATGGTGGCGCTTTCCGAGGATGAAACATTGATGAGCAGGCTGTTTCAATTCCGTTTCTCCAACGGCCGCGGATTGAAGGGGCACAGTTTCGGCAACCTGTTCCTGACCGCGATGACCCATCTGACTGGGGATTTCAGCCAGGCCGTTCGATTTTCGGCGCGAAGTGCTGGCGGTGCTGGGCCACATTTACCCCTCGACGGCGGCCGAACGTGGTGATTGGAGCGACGCTCGCCAACGGCAAAAAGGTGGAGGGCGAATCGCGAATCAGCCGCAGCCGTTCGCGGATTGAGAAGATCGAGATTCATCCGCGACGGCCGAAGCCTCTGCCCGAGACGCTGGAGGCGATCGCGAATGCGGACCTGATTACGCTGGGCCCGGGGTCGCTGTTTACCAGCGTGATTCCCAATCTTACTGGTCGACGGGATTCCGCAGGCAATCGCGGAATCGCGCGCCCTGAAAGCGTATTTCGTGAACCTGATGTCGCAGCCCGGAGAGACGACGAATTTTCGCGCCTCCGATCACGTGGAGGCGATTCATCGCCACGCAAAACTTCCGATACTGGATGTATTGCGTGGTCAACTCACGTGCGATTCGCGGCAGAGTTCTGGATCGCTATCAGGCAAGCGCGGCTCGGCCGGTGGAAAACGATATCGACAACCTGGAGCGCATGGGTGTGAAGGTGATCGCCGCCGATCTGGTGCGTATGTCCGGATATAAGGCTCAGGAAAAGATCCGCCACGACAGCAGCGTGATTGGCGCGATCGCATTCGATCTGGCGCGAAAAGGTCACAAAAGGAAACTGAAAAGAAAATGAATCATACGGTGGTTATTCTGGCGGCGGGCCTGGGAACGCGCATGCGATCGAAGCACGCCAAGGTGCTGCATCGCGCCGGAGGTCTGGCGCTGGTGGAGCAAGTGGTGGCTGCGGCGCGCACGCTTGCGCCTTACGGACGCATTGTGGTGGTGACCGGCCATCAGGCGGAACTGGTGGAGGAACTGCTGCAGCCGCTGGGCATCGGATTCGTGCGCCAGCAGGGGCAGAAAGGCACAGGCCACGCGTTGGCATCGTGCCGCGAGGCGGTGCCGCACGACGGGTTGCTGACCGTTCTTTACGGCGATACTCCTCTGTTAACGGCGGCGACGCTCGAACGTTTGCGCGATACACAGGCCAATTCCGATGCGGCCGCGACGTTGATCACGACGACGCTTGCAGATCCCACCGGATACGGGCGGATTCTACTGAATGACAAGGGAGACGTTACGGCGATCGTCGAAGAGAAGGCATGCACGCCGGAGCAGCGGAAAATCAAGCTGATCAATTCCGGCATCTACTGTTTCCGGTCCGAACTGTTGTGGAAACACATTGGCGAGATCGTGCCGAACCCCGCGTCGGGCGAGGTGTATCTCACCGACATGGCGGAGATTCTTTCGCGCCACGGACACAGCGTCCGGCCGATGCATGTCGAGGATGCGACGGAGCTGCTGGGCATCAATACGCGCGTCGAACTGGCAACTGCCGATCGCATTCTGCGAAGCCGCAAGAACGAAGAGCTGATGCTTTCAGGCGTGACGATCGAGCGGCCGGAGACAGTGACGATCGACGCGCGCGTCCAGGTCGGAACGGACACGATGATCGAGCCGTTCGCCCGCCTGCTGGGCGCGACGCAGCATCGGCGAGGATTGCCGCATCGGCGCCGGAGCGATTCTCGAAAATGCCGTGCTGGGGGACGGCGTGCGCCTGTGGCGCCGTACACGCTGATCGGCGATTCGCGGGTCGATAGCGCGGCGCAGGTGGGTCCGTTCGCGCGCCTGCGCATGGATGCGCACGTGGGCCACGATGCGCGCGTCGGCAATTTCGTGGAGCTGAAGAAGACTCATCTCGGCGACGGCGCGAAGAGCCAGCACCTGGCTTACCTCGGCGATTCGGAAATCGGCGAGCGCGTCAACATCGGCGCGGGCACCATCACCTGCAATTACGACGGCGAGAAGAAGCATCGGACGACGATCGGCGCCAGGGCATTCGTCGGCAGCAACTCGACGCTGGTGGCGCCGGTCGAGATCGGCGAGGGCAGCTACATCGGCGCGGGCAGCGTGATTACGGACGCGGTTCCCGCCGAAGGCGCTGGCGCTGGGCCGGGCGCGGCAGGTGGTGAAGCCGGGGTGGGTGAAGAAGAGCGTTAAGAAGGATTAAGCCGCGAGAAGTTTAGCGCCTGTCCGCATGCTGACGCATGGCGGTTCGGGCGGGTCGCACCACAAAAAGACGATTACTTTTGCGTCTTTTTTTGCTGCGAACGGACGATGATCAGCTCGGCCGTTTCGCCATCGTCGGTGGACACGTAGCGCACCGTCACGCGCACCTTCGCTTTCAACTTGCCCTCGCATTTGGTATCGGGCGTGACGCGAAAACTGCGCTTTTCGGTTGTTCCGCAGGACGACGCGCGAGAACGGTGATTTTTTCCGGGGTGAACTCGAGTCACGGTACCCGCGAAAAAGGTGTCCGGCTTCGGCTCCTCGGTTTTTTTCTCCGTGGGATCCTGCGGACGCGCCATCAGCGAAAGTGGCGTCAAAGCCAGCCACAGGGGAAGAACCACGAAACCCAAAACGCGCGGCACTGTCATTAGAATACTTGAACTCGCCGACAGGCGCGTCCACTCGAAAATGAACTTTATTTCACGTTGTCAGAGCACCAGCACCGGATGATAAAGGTGCGGCAGCCGCGCTTCGCCGATCGCGATCAGGTCGCCTTCCGAATTCAGCGCTTTCACGAATCGCGTGCCGGCGTGCGAACCGAAACGGGGACACCCGAAAATCGCGGCCGTTGCGAATCTGGCCGGCGGTGATCGCATCCACCATTCCGCCGGAAATTCCGGCAGAAGCTCGCGCGGCGGGCACCAAGCGCCTCCGCCAAGCGGCCCTCTTCGGAGAGGATCGCCAGTTGTTCCAGCGTCCGCGCGGAGTCGATTTTGAAATCGCCCGACGCGATGCGGCGCAGGTCTTTCAAATGCGCTCCGCAGCCCAGCACCTGGCCCGGCGTCATGCGCGATGCTGCGCAAGATACGTGCCGGCCGAGCAGTGCACGCGGACCGCGGCCTCGCATCCTTCGATCCGAAGTATGTCCAACTCATAAACATTGACCGTGACTGGCTTTCAGGTCCACCGGCTGCTGCTTTCGCGCGAGCTCATACGCGGGTTTGCCGCCGATTTTTTTGGCGGAGACCGGCGGAGGCATCTGCGCGAACTCGCCTCGCGACCGGTCGAGCGCCGCTTCGACGGCCGCGCGATCAAGCGTGACCGCAACCTCGGGCGACGTCGGCTCGCCGTCGGCATCGTAGGAATCGGTCGAGTGGCCGAAGTGAATGACGCCTTCGTAAATCTTGTCGTTACGCGTATAAAATTGCGCCAGGCGCGTCGCCCGGCCGATCACCAGCGGCAAGCACACCGGTTGCCGCAGGATCCAGCGTGCCCAGGTGCCCGACCTTGCGCGTCCCCGCGAACCGGCGCATCTTATTGACTACGTCGTGCGAGGTCCAGTCGCGCGGCTTGTCGACAATGATCACTCCATCTAAATTCACTGCATGCACGCATTCAAGTTAACCGAACCGGCGAGCCGTCGTCTAATCGGCATGCGCTACGCGATTCGTGTTTTGCTCAAAGGCCGAGGCGTGACGGTGATTGCGGTGCTGGCTCTGGCGCTCGGAATCGGCGCCAATACGGCGATTTTTTCGATGGTCAACGCCGTCCTGCTGCGGCCTTTGCCGTATCGCGAGCCGAACCGTCTGATGACCCTGCTGGGCGGCGAATGAGCAATCCGGTTTCTCCGGCGGATTTTCTCGACGTGCGCAAGCAGGCGCATTCGTTCGAGAAAATGGGCGCGGCGGAGGCGTGGGGCGCCAGCCTGACGGGCCGCGAGACTCCGGAACAAATCTCCGGTCTGCATCTGAGCGAGGATATGTTTCCGCTGCTGGGCGTCGCGCCGATCCGCGGCCGCACGTTCGACGCGTACCGATTTCGGACCGGGAAAGAACCAGGTCGCGGTCATCGGCTACGCCCTGTGGCAGCGAAGTTTCGGCGGATCGGACAGCGTGATCGGGCAGAAGATTCTGCTGGACGGCGAGAGTTACACCGTGATCGGCGTGATGCCGCCCGATTTTTATTTCGCGCCGTTCTGGGTGACCAGCGCCGAAATATGGGCTCCTCTGGATTTATTGAAGACGTTTTCAGGCCCGGCGCAGCGAATCGGGTCCCAAGCGTGACCGTTACTCGCTGCGCGTGTTCGGCCGCCTGGCGCCGGGCGCGACGCGGACCACCGCGCAAGTCCGAAATCGACCAGATCTGCCACAGCCTTGCCGCGGCGTATCCGGATACGAATGTCGGCATGCGACTGGTGGTCGAATCGCTGAACTGAAAAAGCGGTGGGACGGGTGAGAACCGGACTGGAGATGCTGCTGGGAGCGGTCGGCATGGTGCTGCTGATCGCCTGCGCGAACGTCGCGAATCTGGCGCTGGCGCGGGCGACGGCGCGGCAGAAAGAGATCGCGGTGCGGCTTGTCGCTGGGCGCGCAGCGATGGAGCATCGCGCGCCAGTTCCTGACCGAGAGCCTGGTGCTGTCGATGGCCGGCGGCGCGGCGGGACTGCTGCTCGCCGTCTGGTGCGTGCAAGGCCTGAAGGCGATGCTGCGCTCGCATCTGACCGGTTCGGAAAGGATCGGCATCGACGCGCAGGTGCTGCTGTTCACGCTCGGCGTCGCGATTGTCACTGGATTGCTATTCGGAATCGCGCCCGCATATTCGGCGTCGCGCGGCGATGTGAACGACGCGTTGAAGGAAGGCGCGCGCGGATCGTCCGGCAGGCGGAGGAGGCGTTCGCAGGATGCTGGTCGGCGCGGAGATCGCGATCGCGCTGGTGCTGCTGATCGGCGCCGGACTGCTGATGCGCAGCTTCGCGCGCCTGCGCGCCATCGATCCCGGCTTCGACGCGCACAACGTTTTGTCCATGACCGTTTCCGTCGCGGGCCGGCCGGAATACGTCGGCGCGGCGCGCGAAAATCTCTACAAGACCATCTCGATCGCGTGGAGGCCGTGCCCGGCGTCGCGCAGGCGAGCATGACCAATCATCTTCCCATCGGAGGCGACGTCTGGAGGAATGGATCGCGCCGTCGAAGGGCGTCCGATCGCGCGAACGCGGCAAAGGGCTGCGTCGCCGTCTATCGCATCGTCGCGCCCGAATTATTTCGCCACCATGCGCGTACCCTTCGTCGCCGGCCGCGATTTCAACGATCGCGACACCGATACCTCGCCTCCGGTCGTGATCGTCAATGAAGCTCTGGCCCGGCGCGAGTTCCCGCACGAGAGCCCGCTGGGAAAGCGCATCACGCTCGGCGACGGCGCGCGACTCCCAAATGGATGACCATCGTCGGCGTCGTGAAAGACGTGAAACAAGGGAGCTGGACCGATCCCGCCGCGCGACGAAGTGTACGTTCCCTTCCGGCAAAGCGGCGATTTCTTTTTCAGCGGCACCGGGCCGCACGCGGCCGGCATGACGCTGGTCGTGCGCACCAATATCGACCCCGCGTCGCTCGCTCGCGCGGTGAAGACCGCCGTCTGGAGCGTCGACCGCAACCTGCCTGTCTCGCACGTGGAGACGCTCGAAAACACCATCGGCAACGCCACCTGGCAGTCCCGTTTTTCGTTGCTGCTGATCGGGATATTCTCCGCGCTCGCGCTGGTGCTGGCCATGATCGGAATCTACGGCGTGATGGCCTATGAGGTCGCGCAGCGCACCCACGAAATCGGGATCCGCATGGCGCTGGGCGCGGACCGCGGCGGAATCGCATCGTTGATCGCGAGGCAAAGTCTGCCCGTCGCGCTGATCGGAATCGCATGCGGACTCGGCGCGGCGGCGGCACTGGCGCGCCTGATGCGCGGCATGCTGTATCAGATCGATCCCGCCGATCCCGTGACGTTCGCGAGCGTCGCGGCGCTGGTGCTGATCGTCGCGACGCTCGCCGCGCTGGTTCCCGCCCGCCGCGCGATGCGCGTCGACCCGATGATCGCCCTGCGCCACGAATAAACTGCGCTACGCTGGATTTTGGAAGAAGAAGTCCTCGGCAAAGCGTATGACGGCCGCCTCATGCGGCGGCTGGTCCGGTATTTGAAGCCATATCGCGGCGCGGTGGCCGTGTCGCTGTTTTTTCTGCTGCTGCAATCGATCGCGCAGGTGGCCGGACCCCTGCTGACCAAGCTCGCCATCGATCGCTATCTCGCCAAGCCCGACCATCCCGTCCACTTCGCCGCTCGACCCCTGGCTTGCCGTCCGATCGTGTGGACCGGCCTCGCGCAAATTTCCGCGCTCTATCTCGCCTCGCTGCTGGTCGGCTTCGTCTGCGAGTTCGTCGAAACGTATCTGATGCAGCGCACCGGCCAGCTCGCCATGTTCGATCTGCGGCGCGAATTGATGGAGCACCTGCAAACGCTCGACGTCGCCTATTACGACCGCAATCCGGTGGGCCGCCTGATCACCCGCGTCACCACCGACGTCGATGCGCTGAACGAACTGTGGGCCTCCGGACTGGTGACCATTCTGGGCGACGTTCTGGTGCTGAGCTTCGTCGTCGTCGTGATGTTGCGCATGAGCCCCGGCATGACCGGGCTGCTGCTCGCCGTGCTGCCCGTCGTGGTGCTGGTCACCGCCGTGTTCCGGCGAACCGTCCAGCAGAGTTATCGCCGAATCCGCGTGGCGGTCGCGCGCATCAATTCTTACTTGCAGGAGCACGTGAACGGAATGGCCGTGCTGCAGCTTTTCAATCGCGAAGCCCGCAGCCGCGACGAATTCGCCGCCATCAATCGCGACCACATGGAAGCGTTCAAGGACTCGATTCACGCCTACGGCTGGTTCTATCCGGTGGTCGAATTTCTGGGCATGCTGTCGCTCGCGCATGCTGCTCGCCTACGGCGGCTTCCGCAACCGGCAGGGCGCGCTTTCGCTCGGCGTCCTGATCGCGTTCTTTCAATACGGACTGCGATTTTTCCGCCCTATTCAGGACCTGAGCGAAAAATACAACATCCTGCAATCCGCGATGGCGGCGAGCGAACGCGTTTTCAAACTGCTCGATACGCCGACGCATATCACGTCGCCCGCCGCGCCGCGCGCGTTTCCGGAAGGCCCCGTGGCGATCGAGTTCGATCACGTCTGGTTCGCGTATAAAGACGAGGACTGGGTGCTCCGCGACGTGAGTTTTCGCATCGAGCCCGGCGAGACCATCGCCGTCGTCGGCCACACCGGCGCGGGCAAAACGACGCTCACGAATCTGCTGCTGCGCTTCTACGACATTCAGCGCGGCCGCATCCGCGTGGTCGGCCGAACCGAATCCGTCGAGCTTCGCGAATTCTCGCTCGACGATCTGCGGCGCCATTTCGGGGTCGTGTTGCAAGATCCATATCTGTTCACCGGCACCGTCGAATCGAACATCCGCCTGGGCACGTCATGGATCGGCCAGCGCGCGGTCGAGGAAGCGTCCGCGCAGGTGAATCTGCTGGAATTCGTGGAATCGCTGCCGGAAGAATTCGCGCAGCCGGTGCGCGAGCGCGGCAACGGATTCTCCACCGGGCAGAAACAACTCATCAGCTTCGCGCGCGCCCTGGCGCACAATCCGCGATTCCTGATTCTGGACGAAGCGACGTCCAGCGTCGATACCGAAACCGAATTTCGCGTGCGCGACGCGCTGGCGAAAATGGTGGAAGGCCGCACGTCGCTGGTGATCGCGCATCGCCTCTCCACCATTCAGCGCGCCGACCGCATTTTCGTGATGCACAAAGGCCAGTTGCGGGAAAGCGGCACGCATCAGGAACTGCTCGCGCTGCGCGACGGGATTTATCGCAAGCTGTACGAACTTCAATACAAGGACCAGGAGATTTATGGCAACTCCACGGAAGACTTGAGGTATCCGATCGGGCAGATTCTCGTTCCAGCCTCCGAGCACGCCGGAGCAGAGGCAGAAATGGATCGCTGAAATCGCCGAGGCGCCCGCGCAACTGCGCGCCGCGGTCGCCGGACTCAACGACGAGCAATTGAACACGCCCTATCGCGACGGCGGATGGACCGTTCGCCAGGTGATCCATCATGTTCCCGAGAGCCACATGAACGCGTACATCCGCTTCAAGCTCGCGCTCACCGAAGACGAGCCCACCATCAAGCCCTACGACGAAGCGGCGTGGGCGGAGACGGCGGATGTTCGCGATACGCCGATCGAAGTTTCGCTCGTCGCTGCTCGAAAATCTGCATCAGCGCTGGGTGCGTCCTGCTCAAGTCGATGAGCGACGCCGATTTCCTGAAGCAGTTCCGCCACCCCGAGCTCGGCGTCGTGCCGCTCGAAAAAAATCTGGCGCTCTACGCCTGGCACGGCAAGCATCACGTCGCGCACATCACCGCTCTGCGCGAGCGAATGCAATGGCGGTAAAGGCCCGCGCGCGCGAACTCGGGATTGTCGTCGGAACGCTGCCCACAGGACCGTCTGAACGCCATCACCGACGTCGCGGGCGTCCGCGTCGGCCACGCGACCATTGAATCAGGGGGCGAATATCCGCACCGGCGTCACCGCGATTCTGCCCCATCCCGGAAACCTGTTTCGCGAGAAGGTTCCGGGCGCGGTCTTCATCGGCAACGCGTTCGGCAAGCTGGTCGGCTCGACGCAGGTGAACGAGCTGGGCGAGATCGAGACGCCGATCCTGCTCACCTCGACGCTGAACGTATTTCGTGTCGCCGACGAGCTGATCAACTACATGTTCTCGCTCGACGGCAACTCACAGGTTCGTTCCATCAATCCCGTGGTCGGCGAAACCAATGACGGCGTGCTCAACGATATTCAAGGCCGCCACGTGGGCCACAACGAAGTGTTCGCCGCGTTGCAGAGCGCGAAGTCGGCGCGGTCGAGGAAGGCTCGGTGGGCGCGGGCACGGGAACCATCGCGTTCGGTTGGAAGGGCGGCATCGGAACATCGTCGCGCAAAGTGGGCGAATACACCATCGGCGTGCTGGTGCAGACGAATTTCGGCGGACGCCTGACCATTCTCGGCGTGCCGATCGAGCATCCCCGCACGTCGCTTCCAACCGTGTCACTGCCGACGGATCGATCATGATGATCGTCGCCACCGACGCTCCCGTCGACCATCGCAATCTCGAAAGGCTCGCCGCGCGAACCATGATGGGCCTCGGGCGAACGGGCTCCGCAGGATCGAACGGTTCCGGCGACTATGCGATCGCGTTCACGACGTCGCGGAAGACCGAGTTGCTCTCGAACGACGCGGTTTCCGGTCTATTTCCCGCGGTGATCGAGGCGACCGAAGAAGCCATTTACAATTCGTTATTCCGGGCTGAAACTACGACCGGCAATGGCCGGACCGTCGAGGCTCTGCCGGTCGAATCCACGATCGAGACGCTGCGCAAGCACGGAATGCTTAAGCAAAATTAGTTCACGCAAAGGCGCGAAGCTCGCCAAGAGCGCTAGAACTGATGTTAGTTTAACGGAGCGAGACAAACCGCGTGAAGGGTGCTCTCGGCGCGACATCCGCGACCTCGGGAGTCCGATTGCGCTTCCGCACATTTGTGACGATCCAGCGGACGCCTTCGTAGCCGCGCCAGTACATGTTATTGCGGACGATATCGTTGCGCAGGCTCAGGATTTCACGCCGCACGAAGCGCTGGCCCATGCGGCCATGAACCGGAATCGAGTCCAGTCTCCTCGGTATCGGTCGAAAGCCGCGGCGTTTCGCGAATCCCGCAGGCGCAGGACCGCGATCCTTTTGTCGGTATTCATCAGGTCGCCAGTGCCATTGCGTGTCACGCTGGGGAGAGTGCTGCGTTCCTCCCAGTCGAGTACGTCCACGTAGGAAGTAAACGCCAGATCGTAGGCGATCTTGTCGCGCTCCCGATCGATATTTTCGTCGATGCGGTGGGTCATCGCCCTACCGTGATGCATATACGCGAAATCGATATCGCGCGTCGCCGCCGCGGCCCAGACTTCCTGGCCGTCCCACATCTGCGGCTGCTTCCAGATGCGGATGTGGTGACGCTTGGACATGTCGTTGAGATCTTTCTGCCACGACATATCGGCCTCCGCGTCGTTCAACAGCAGAGGCCGACATGGGAAACGATGCGCTCGATCGTCCTTCCACAAACGCCCGGACGCCCATCAGGCGGGAATGCATATTGCAGGGCGCCGCTTCCGACCATCCGGCGGCGCGGAAGGCCGCGGAAATCTGCTCCCGTGAACCGACGAACATCAAGTTAACCAGGTCCGACGGACGGCCATTGGAGGGAGACGTGGTCCGGCTCGGCATGGTGGCTAAGATTTCGTCCAGCGAGTCGCGCTCCGCTTCGCCGAGCCGCCTGGGAGCATCCTCCGGTTCGCGCTGCGCTCGGGCCGGCAGCGGTTCCTTCAAGGTCAGCGACAGCTCGACGCCTGGCTTGAAATAGATCTCCGGTTCGGGGACTTGCACCACCAGCGTCTTGATCGCCCATACCGCCAGTTCCGCGTGGATGTTCAGCATCAGCGCCATGCGGATGTAGCCGCTGACCCGGTAGGCCACGCTCGACGTCATGCGCATAGCCGCCGATCTCGCCGTTCTTCTCGACCCGCTCCCGTCCGTTATCCACCGCAATCACCCGGGACGCAAGCGGGAGAGTTTCGTCGTCCGGAAGGATGATCTCGTTGAACTCGAGCGACATGCCGCCGTCTCGTGCACAATTCCCATCCCGACCCGCCGTACTGACTTTACCGTGCCGGTGAGAATACTTCCGGCCGGCAGCAACAGTTCACCTCCGACATGAACCGGGGCAATCAGTACAGCGCTGACGGGGGATCCGGCCTTGCTCGCGTAAGAACCTACCGTGCTCGTCAACCGGATCTCGAGGCGAGTGCCTGCGGGCACTTCGCGGATCGTCAGCAACCCGGCAGAGCAAAGCAAATAAGCAAGCAAGCCCATGTAGCACATGATAGGGCATTTTTTCTGAATCCGCCCTCAAAGTTTCTTAATCCAAGTAAAGTTACCGCGACGTCCAGCCGCCATCGATCACCACATCCGAGCCGGTTATGAATCCGGCCGCGTCGGAGCACAGATAGAGCGCCAGCTTCCCGATTTCCTCCGCTTTTCCCCATCGCCCCAAGGGGATGTTCGAAAGGAACTGTTTATTAAGCTCGGGATTTTCGATCAACGCCGTGTTGATCTCCGTCGCAAACGGTCCAGGGCTGATGGCGACCACGGTGATTCCGTCGTCGGCCAATTCTTGCGCCAGCGCGCGGGTCACTCCCAGCATAGCGGCTTTGCTCGCCGAATACGCCGTCCGGCCGGGAAGAGAGACGTGGCTCATCATCGACGCCAGATTGATGATCCGCCCGTAGCCTCGTCCCTTCATCATCGGAATGAACGACCGGCAGACTAAAAACACCGAGGTCAGATTCGTATCCAGCACGGTGTTCCATTCGTCGAGGGTGTATTCGACGAGCGGCTTGCGGATATTCATCCCGGCGTTATTGACCAGGATATCGACATGCCCGAACCGCTCCCGCACTCCGTGTTCGAGCGCGCGAACCTGCGCCTCATCGGTGACGTCGGCAATAAACACTGCCGTTTCGGTTCCCGCCGCTTGCGCCGCTGTCTCGTCGAGCTTCGCGCGGTCGCGACCGACCAACGCCAGCTTCGCTCCAGCCGCGCCCAACTCCACCGCCATGGCTCTGCCCAGTCCCCGGCTCGCGCCAGTGACTACTGCGACTCGCCCGCTTAATTCTTTTTTGTCCATCGAACCAGTTTAATCAGTTCGGAAATCTGCGGGCGAAGGTGGCGAGCCCGATCTGGTCGACTGCATCCTTCGCTTTCACGTACGCAGCCGGATCCGGCAGAGGACCGATCAGCACGCGAAAGATCTTTTCGCTCGGACCGGGTGCAACAAACGCGGGCAATCCCCGCTTGCGCAGCCCTTCGGCGAAAATCACCGATACGCCCTTTTCGACTGCTCCCATTTGGATATAGACCGATCCCGCCTTCGGTTCCGCGAATAGCGGCGGTTCAGGGACAGGCTCCTGGTTCAGGACGATGGGTGGGGGATCCGCTTCGCGCGGCGCCACGGTAGCCTCAGCAACAGGAGACAAAGTTTTGGGCGACATCGCCTTGCCGGCCATGTACGACGCGGCGATGCAAACCATCAGGATGACGCTCGCCACGAAGAGCAGGCTCGCTACTTGCCGCCGCCCGAGCACGAACTCGAATTCCTGGGGACCCGCAGCCCCCTCCGTCGTCGGAGAAGGCGACGTTTGTTCCACCGTGTCCACCCGAGCTTGTAGATCTAAAACGCTGACCATACAGCGGTTCTATCGGCGGACCTGAGTTTTTTCTATAGTACTTACTTAGTTTTCTTCTTAGTCGCCGCCGCCGACTCGGGAATCCCGTGAAGGATGCGCGCGCGGGTCTCCATCTTCGCCGCATCGGACTTCTTATGCATCTTCTTTAACAGAGCGGTGTACTGATCGAGCGTCTCCGCTAATTGCGGCGGCGGCGGATCGTTGGGAGTTATTGCCGGCTTGCGAGCCGTCACGAATCCCTTCTTGTCCAGAAGGGCGATCGAAAGCTTGTAAAGCGACTCCGCCTCGGCATTGTGATTGCGGTCGGCCAACAAAGCAGCGAGAGAATTCAGGCTCGATACGGTGTCCAGCTCCTTTGCCGATAACATCCCTCGATAGAGCGGCTCTGCGTCGGACTGCCTTCCCTGAGCCGCGTAAACCGCCGCCACTGTGCTCAGGGTCGCTTGCGTATCGGCACTATCATCGCCATGAACTTTTTGACGGATGTACAACGCCCGCTCATAGCAGTAGCTCGCTTCCGGATACCGCTTTTGCCCGAAATAGAGCTTGCCCAGATCGTCAAGCGTTGCGGCCACTTGGACTGTCGAAGGCCCATAAGCGCTCTCGCGGATCGATAAGGCCCGGCGCCACACCGCCTCAGCTTCATTCTGACGATGCATGTTGTCGTACGCACTGGCCAGACCGTCGAGCGCAGGCAGCAGCTCCGCGCTGGTTACGCCGGACGTTTTTTCGAGAATCTTCACCGATCGTTCGAACATCGGATCGGCTGCGGAAAATTGTTTCTGGATCAACAGCAGGTCGCCAACTGCGACCAGCTCCGGCACCAGCTCGATGGAATCCGGTCCTTTTGCTTTCTCGACGGTCCCAAGAGCCCTCCGGGCATACTGTTCGGCCTGCGGATATTTCTCCAACGTCTTGTAGATCCGGGTCAGTTTCTCAAGCGGACCGACTGTCGCCATATCCTGTTTGCCCTTCGCCGTCTCCATGATCTGCAAGGAGCGTTCATAGTAAGAAGTTGCCTGCTGATACTTCATCTGTGCAAAGTTGACGCGGCCCAGATCGTTCAGATCGGAGGCCAACTCCGGATTGTTCAGGCCGAGGGCATGCTCCCGCTCTTCGAGCAGCTTCACGTACAGCTTTTCGGCCTCCTCATAGCGGCTTTGCGCGCACAGCGTTTCCGCCGTATCGCGCCATTCCTGCGCTTGCTTGGCATCGAACGGACCAATCCCGCGGCTTGGAGTAATAATGTCGCTGCCAATGCTGGGCAGGCTCGTCTTGCTGCCGTCCGCCTTCTGAGCAGTCGCGAACCCGATAGTAACTAAACCAATAGAAAGGACAGACACCAGTCTCATAGAGGGGTGATCGGCGGAAGGCGCTACCGAGCGTAGGGTTCCTTACGAAAAAAGTACTTAAGTGCAAATGGTACTCCGTGCGAGGAGGATTCCCCTTATAAGACATCCACCTCTGGGGGTGCTATCCCAACGTTGGTACTACGTCGGGGTAATTCGCTTTAGCGACCGGCCTAGGGCCTTCCGCGAATGGCGCGAACGAACTGTTTACGCCAACAATGAATGTATGATGAATCGAGTAACATTTGTTGTCGTGGCGGCCCTGCTTGGTGGGCAGGCGACATTGAAAGCCTCCACGAGTTATTCTTTCGGCACGCCCCCCTCCCCTATCTCGCTGGGCAGCGAAGGCTATGTGGCGGGCGTTTGGACGGAAGACTTCACGGGTGGCAATCCCGGCACAACGCAACAGATCGATTGTGTGGTGGGCCTCACGATTATTGGACAGATCTGCGGTGCTCCCGGTCCGGGCACTTCCGTGAACATAAACCTTCCTATCGCCCCCGGCAACCAGGGGATTCTTCCCACGGGGACCACGAATTACCTGGTAGTCGATGGCGACAACAGGTACGGAGCGCCGGTTTCCACACCCATGACGGGCCTGACCGTCGGCGATACTTATCTGGTCACTTTCTATCAAGCTTCAAGTGAAGAAACCGGGAATAACCAGGCGGATAACGATAACTGGGATGTATTCGTCATACCCGGAACCACCGGGGCCGAATACATTTGTCCTACGTGCGCCACGCCAGTCGATCCAGGAGGGATTCTCCCCGCCTTTACGTCGCCCGTGATTAACAACCCCGGCGGCCCAACATCTACGAACTGGGAGGAGGAACAGTTTACATTTAAGGCGACCCAAACTACCGAGATACTCGAATTCGTGACCTACGCCGTCACAGCTGTGGCCGGCGGGACCGTCGAGCCGCCTTTCTTAACCTTGACCGGCGTAACGACAGACCTGGTAGCCCCAGAACCCGCCACCTGGGTGCTCACCCTGCTTGGCGCCGGATTCGTCTTCGCCGGCAGCAGGCTGCGCCGGCTACCCTTGACCGCGTCTAAACGGGCTAAGCGCGGATAGAGGCTTTTTGTGATTGCGGCCGATAGTAGTTTATGGAGTTCCACCGGCATTTGATTTCATTCGCAACGGATCTGGTGGGTCTTTCCGTCTGGCTGGTGCTTCTCTCGATTGTATTCGTGCCTCTGGAGAGGATCTTCGGGAATCGCTCTCAGAAGGTGTTTCGCGGGTCCTTCGGCGCGGATCTGTTCTATTATTTCCTCAACGGTATTCTGCCTAAACTGCTACTGATCGTCCCTCTGACGATTCTTTCGGCGGGACTGCATCGCTTGGTTCCACTTGCATTTTACTCGTCCGTTGCCGGAATACCCCTCTGGCTCCGTATATCCGCAGCCCTGATTGTCAACGAGGTCGGCGGCTACTGGGGACACCGCTGGTCGCACGAGGTTCCCTACCTCTGGCGCTTTCATGTGATCCACCACAGCGCCGAGGAAATTGACTTCTTAGTCACTGCCAAAGCCCATCCCGTCGACATGTTCTTCACTCGCTTTTGCGCGATGGTGCCGCTTTACATCTTAGGTCTGGCCCAGCCGTTGGGAAACAGGGTCGATTTTGTGCCAGTCGCCGTTACGGCAATAAGTATGTATTGGGCCTATTTCATCCACGCCAACATCACTTGGCGCTTCGGCTGGTTGGAATGGCTGATCTCCACCCCCGCCTTCCATCACTGGCACCACACCAACGATGGACCGGACGTGATCAACAAGAATTATTCGGCGATGCTTCCGTTGGTGGATAAATGTTTCGGAACGCTCTATCTGCCGCGGGAATGGCCCACGAAATATGGATCGGATACTCCGATTGCCCCGGGTTTGACGGGCCAGCTTTTGGATCCAATAACAATCAGAGAGTTGAATCCCATCCTCGTACGCGCTAGCCAGCCTTGACTCAGGATGGCGGAGGATCAAACGAATACAGAAAACTATTCCACACCAATCCTGCCAGCTCCTCCTCCGTAAACCCAAACTCATTCCGAGCCACTTCATACTCGCTCGTTAACGTACAAGCAAACAGCGCCGGATCGTCCGTATTCAAAACGATCGGCACCCCCGCGTCATAGAGACGCCGAACCGGATGATCCTCCAACGACGCGACCGCGCCTGTCCGAGCGTTGCTCGTAATACAAATCTCCAGTGGAATCTTTTTCTCCGCCAGATGCGCTACGAGTAAAGGATCGTCGATCGCTCGAATCCCGTGCCCGATCCTCTCGGCCCCAATCTCGAGCGCTTCCCACACGCTAGTCGCATCCGTCGTCTCGCCTGCATGGCACAGCAATCGCAGGCCTCGATCGCGCGCCTCCCTGTAGAGATCCGCATACCATCGGGCAGGACCGCCCCCTTCAAACCCACCCAGGCCGATCGCGACCACGCCTTCGTTCAGTCGCTCCGCCGCCAGGTCGAAGACCGGCTTAGCCGCATGGACGCCGAACTGCCGCGTGGCATCGAGAATCCATCGCACTTTGACCTTGCTCAACGACGCTTCGCGCTGAACCGCTTCATAAACAGGTGAGAAATCCTGCTGCTTCCAGAGAATCACTCCCGCCGAGATTGTCACTTCGGCATAAGCCACACCCTCCGCGGCAAGCCTTTGGAACAATCTGCGAGCCGCCAGCGCGTAATGCCCTGGCGAATTCAGTCTGCGGTTTACCCAGATGTAGCTCTGGATAAAACCCTCGAAATCGGTATAGGTCGTCGCCGCGCGAATCTCCTCGCGCGAGAGCGTGGGATCAATCTCAAGCAGCGTCTCCTCCTCGACCGACCCTTCCAAATGTAAGTGCAGTTCCGCCACAGGACCCATCGCTCAAAATAATACCCTGCCCCTGAGCCGGTTGACGTCCTCCCCAATATTCCTTACAATGTTGGATAAATGAAGTCTGAATCCGTCGGTCAGTTTGAGCAGTTAGTTCTTACGGCAATCCTGTCGTTGCGGGACGATGCGTACGGCGTTTCCATCCACTCCAAGGTTGAGGATCTGGCCAAGCCCAAAGCGGTTTCGCTCGGTGCCGTTTATGTGACGCTCGACCGTTTGGAGGACAAAGGCTATCTGGCCTCCTGGCTCTCCGATCCGACGCCGGAACGGGGTGGACGTGCCAAACGCTTCTATCGACTCGAGGCGCTGGGCGAGCGGGTGTTACGCGAATCGGCGGTTACGGCCAAACGCGTATGGCAGGAAGTCGGCCGCGTGCGGGGCTGGCTGAAATCGTTCCGGTTTGAGTTGTGATCGAAAAGATCGTGGGGATCTTGATTCCGCCTGCATGCCGGGAGGAAGTGCTCGGCGATCTACGCGAACGAAACGATGGGGTGCAGTTGTTTATTTATGACGCGCTCCGCACCATTCCCTTCGTGATCGTCAGCCGCATTCGACGGACCACCGACTCGGTGGTTTTGCTGATGGAGGCGTTCTGCTGCTACGTCTCGTTCCTTACTGCGGCGTGGGTTCTTCAACCGTCGATTATCGCGACGCGGGAGGGCCTGTTACGACTCGCGATTCCCGGCGCGATTGCGCTTTTCGTGTTGGTCATTGCCGACGCGTACGCGAATCCGCGCAAGAAATCTTTTCTCCGGCCGGTGCTTGCAGTGGCGCTCTCCTTTGCGTGCGTGTTTATCGTGCAGATAACTTATCCTTTGTTGCCGGGTTCGATGACCGCCGTTGGATCGGGTATGAGCATACTATTTCTTCTGGTCCTGAGGATGCTGTTCCCACCGATGGCCGATCGTCCGCAGCAGGTGCAGGGGCCGGCGTTTTGGCAGAAGCAGGAAATCGTGGCGGCGGGAGTGTTGAAGGCAACGGCGGCGATTGCGGGAATTCTTCTGGTAGGTTCGTCGGTGCCGGATCGTTTGAAGGCTCCGGTATTGGGGATGGCGATCGCGGTGGTTGCGATTTATATGATCACCCGGCGGATTTAGCAGGCTGTATCCGCGTTCATCTGCGTTCATCGGCGGCCAATAAGGCCTTTTTAGGCGCGTTCAGATATTGGAGCAGTTTCATTTCGCGGCGGCCTTTCGTTACGGTGTCGAGAATCAGTCCGCAGGCGAATAGAACCAGTGCGGAGACTGTGAGGCCGGTGGCGAGAATGGCCGTGGGGAAACGAGGGACCAGTCCGGTTTCGAGAAACGTGGTGAAGATGGGATACGCGAGCACCAGCGACGTGAGTAGCAGTACCAGGCTCCAGACGGAGAAGAACACGAAGGGTTGTTCGTTCTTAGAGAGAATAAAAATGGTCCACAAAATGCGCGTCCCATCGGTATATTTATTCAATTTGCTGGACGAGCCGTCGGGTCGTTCCTTATAGACGGTTGCGATTTCGGCTACCGGTAGGCCGAGCGTCAATGCGTGAACGGTTAGCTCGGTTTCGATTTCGAAGCCGCCCGAGAATGCGGGGAACGATTTTACGAAAGCGCGCGAGAAGACACGGTATCCGGAGAGAATGTCTTCGAGGCTGCTGCCGAACAGAAGCGCGACGGATTGCGTGAACATGCGATTGCCCCACCTGTGGCCGGGCCTATAAGCTCCGGATGAAGCAGCGACGCGTCGGCCAACCAACATGGCAAGCCGCCGTTCCGAGGCCAGCTCCAACATTTCGGGCGCGATCGAAGCGTCGTAAGTATCGTCACCATCAACCAGCACATAGAAGTCGGCCTCGATTTCGGCGAACATGCGCCGCACCACCCAGCCTTTTCCCTGCATCGGCTCGGGACGAACGATGGCTCCGGCTTGGGCCGCGATCCGCGCGGTGGCGTCCTTGGAATTGTTGTCGTAAACGTAGATGTCAGCCGTGGGAAGAGCGGATCGGAACGACTGGACAACTGTGGCAATCGTTTGTTCCTCGTTGTGGCAGGGAATCAGGACGGCGGCTTTCATTGGGTTCGGCGATACAGAATGGAAAAGTCTGTGCGCGCGACTTCAGTGTAATGGGAAAACCACTCTGAGAGCGCGAGCTGGCGAGGGAGAGCGAGCGATGGATTGTATGGACCCAGGCCGTCGACGATCCAGGTTGGCGCGGTAGTCATAAGTTCGCGGACATTCGGCGCGGTAAAGTCGGGCGCGATCGATTGGCTGGAGAAAAGATGACGGTCGGCCAGGACTCCCGAGATAGGCTGACTTTCGAGGAATCGCGTGCCGGCCGGGATTTTTGAGTCGATGAAGATGTCAGGCCGGAAACCCCAGACGAAGAGAGTATCGCCTGGGTGGGAGAGATCGCGGAGTTTATCTGACGCTGCGCGGCTATCGCGGTCCATCGCGAGATCGGTAATAGTAGCTCCGCGCGCTAGGGTGATGTAGGGTTTGCCGAATCTGATCAAGGGAACGGCTAGTAAAGCGCAGAGTGCCGCTGTGGCGATTCTGTTTTTTAACAAGAGCGCCCAGCCTCGTGACGCGGCGACGATCATCGGAGGCAGCAGCAGGAAATAGTAGCGCGGGAAGAATCGCAATCCGAGAATCACTCCGGCGAGCGAGAGGAGCGATCCAGATTGCCAGGCGGCGTTCGCGGCGGAACGCGAAGATCGCGCCCACGACCAGGGCCGCTTGGAATCCGACCCAGTTAAGAGTTCGTGTGACGCCTTCCCCGAAGGGATGTTCGACAAAAGTATTCGCGGCGTAGATCCGTCCCCACTGCCACGCCTGTCGATAATATTCGGACGCGGACCCGTGAAGCCACATCCAGCCGAGCGCGATCGCGTTAGGCGCCGCGAACCCGATCACCAACAGCGGAAGTTGTCTCCATTGCCACACCGCACACGCGGCCAGCACGAAGATCGCTTTCGAGCTACATAGCAGGCCCACGCCCGCAGCAACGCCGCTTAAGAAAGCTCGGCCGCGCCAGGCGAAATAAACAGCGGCGAGATGCGGAAGTACCAACAACATGTCGGACGCGAGAGGAATCACCGCCGATGGCAATCCGAAGGTAAGAAAAAATGCCGCGAAGAAAGCCGCGAAGAGTCCTTCCCGTTCGGTCCACTTCGCGCGCGCGAATTGCCAGGTCGTGGCCGCAACCGCGATCACATAAGCGGCTCCAGCGAGTCGCAGCAAGATTCCAGCGCGCGCACCCCACAGCAAATCGATCCAAGCGACCAGCGGAGGCTTATCGAACCAAACATCGCGATAGAGAACTTTTCCGCGCGCGACTTCCATAGCCGCGGCGAGAGGCAGATTGTCGTCGGCCCACAGAACATTCGAGTGGCAGAGTCGCGTGGCGATAACAATGACAGCAAGGATGAAAAAAATCAGAACGGGGCTTCGACCGCCTGGGTGCACGCCTCCCTCACGCCCGCGGTGCGACGCTGGAAGGTTCTAATTCGTTAAGCCGGCTGTGAGCCTTCCCGTACATGAAGTAGACCACCAGGCCGATCAGCATCCAGATGAACGCGACAAGCTGAGTATATCGGTCCAGCGAAACGATCATCGTGATGCAGAACAGCACGCCGAGGATCGGGACCAGCGGCACCAGAGGCGTCTTGAAGGGCCGAGGCTGTCCCGGGTTTTTCACTCGCAGAATCCAAATACCGATGCACACCAGCACGAACGCAAACAGTGTGCCGATCGCGGTCAGGTCGCCCAGCAGATCGCCGGGAACGAAAGAAGAAAGCATCGCGACGAAGCAGAAAACGATGATGTTCGATTTGTAAGGCGTGCGAAACCGCGGGTGAATCTGCGAGAACAACTGGGGTAGCAAGCCGTCGCAGGCCATGGTGAAGAACACTCGGCTTCCGCCCATTAACATGACCAGGATGACCGAGGAAAAACCCGCCAGAATCGCCACCGTTACCAGGGTCGCGAGCCACTCGAATCCCGGCATATGATGCTGGATCGCGTAGGCCACCGAAGCTTCCTTGCCCGCGAGCAGAAATTCGGGATACGGTGCGACGCCGGTGAGCACCCAGCCGAACAGAATGTAGAGCACGGTGCAGACAGCAAGCGAGCCGAGAATCCCGATCGGCATATCGCGCCCAGGGTTGATGGTCTCCTGCGCCGCAGTCGAGACGGCGTCGAATCCGATAAAGGCGAAGAAGACGATGCCCGCGCCGCGAAGCACGCCGCCCCACCCATGTTGGAAGAAGCCCTCATGTCCCTTGATGCCTTCCGGAATCATGAACGGCGTGTGATTTGCCGGATTGATGAAGCTCCAGCCGATGGCGATGAACGCCAATACAATGGCGACTTTCACCGCGACGATGATGCCGTTGACGGTCGCCGATTCGGAAGTGCCTTTGATCAGCAGCAGAGTCAGAATCAGGACGATGAACAGCGCCGGGATGTTCATGATGCCGTGCGCCCCGCTCATCGGATCGACCTCAAAAGGCGAGTGGCACCAGGAGTATGGAATCCTGCCGCCGCACAACTTATTCAAATACTCACTCCAGGCGATCGACACTGTGCCCGCGCCGAACGCGTATTCGAGCACCAGAGCCCAACCGATCACCCACGCGATTATCTCGCCCATGGTGGTGTAAGCGTAGGTGTAGGCGCTGCCGGCGATGGGGATCATCGAGGCAAACTCGGCATAGCATAATCCCGCGAACAAGCATCCAATCGCGGCGAATACGAAGGAGAGCGTCACGCGCGGGACCCGCAGCCTCGCCCGATGCCGCCGCGGTGCGGACGAAGAGGCCCGGCGCCGATGATCGCGCCGATGCCCAGCGCGATCAGTCCCCTGCGCCGTCAGCGTCCGTCTTCAAGCCGGAATGGATCAGCGGCCTGGGCCAGAAGCTTGGCGAGCGGCTTCTTTCGAAAAATGCTCATAGATTTTTAAGAGTGTAACAGGAAACCTATGAGCAAGATCGACGATCAATGCAGCTCAACCGGCGAGCCATAGAGCGCGCGGCCGATCGTGCTCCCCACATTCACCGCGACATCGAACCAGCCGATCATCATTTCGTCCCAGCTCTGCGGACCCCAGAAAACGGTGGCCGCGGGATTCGGATTGAACGGATTATTCGCGGAGTTGTCAAACACCGCGCTCACTTCGATTCGCGTTCCGCGCGGCAGCGATTTCGGCGTTTCCAGGTAGTAATAAGGCTGCCAGTTGAAATCGTACTTGGGAACATCCAGCAGAACTTCCGATTCTCCACTCGGATACACGGCGCGGAAAATCATCGATTTTCCACGCAGATGCATGTGCACCCGCATGCCCGACCAGATCGACATTCTCATGCATCGTGGACGATGCCTCCAGGCGATAATTCGCGTCGCCAGGAGGGATTTGCAGCCAATGCGCGGCCGCTTGCATCGCGACGATCTGCTGCGTCGGAGGACGCTTCGAGAAGACCATCCCGATCTTGGTGCGGTCGTGCGCCGGCTTCCCGTTGGTGGTGTAATGCATCTGAAATACCAGAAACGATCCAGCCTTGATCAGCCTCGCCTGCCCGGGCTTCCAGAGTTGCGGAGCCATCCCCGGCGCGTAGCCGGCCAGATATTCCTGTCCGCGGAAACCGTTGCCGTTATCGGTCACCACGATGGCATGATGCACCACGCTGCGGTCGCTGGGACGAACCTCGACCATTTCGACCCACTTGTCTTCCGTGAAATGCGTCGGCACCGGAATGTATTGATAATTGATGACGCCGTTCGCGGGAACGGAGAATTCCTCAGGCATCTCAAAAACCACATCAGGCTTGGGAATCCGCCATCCGTCAACCCAGGTGCGAGGCTTCGGCGCATCCGCCGGATTCCCTTCCCGGGCTCCCGAATCAATCCAGGAAATGATGGTTTCCTTCTCCCCCGGCGCCAGCGAAAGATCGTTGGCGAATTTTCCGTACCGGTGATCGGCCTGCCAGGGAGGCATCTTGCCAGTGAGAAGCGCGCCGCGAATCGCCTTCGCCCACGGACGGACCTCTTTGTAAGTGAGAAACGTCATCGGCGCAGCCTCACCTGGACGATGACAGCCCTGGCAGCGATTCTCAAGAATCGGCTCAACGTCCTTATGAAACGTTGGAGCGGGCGTGGCCCCATTCACAGAAACAAGCGTTATCAGAGTACTGTACGCGAGCAACGGAAGCGATCGGGTCACGGCCACCTCTTTTACGATCATAACCCGAGTTGAGTCAATTCAGTAACCGCGTTTACTGCGGCGCCAATGGCCGGTAGATCACACCGATTACGATACCGGTAATAATCCAAGCGACCAGGTAAGTGACCGATTGCAGCGCAGTCAATCTCAGCCCGATATTCAAATTGACATAATTGTGGATCACGAAAGCGCACACCGCGAAGACTCCGATCAGCGCACCGAAGCGCGCTCCTTCGGCCAAACCGGAGCCTCCTTTGTAAACCATCGCGTAGAGCACCGCCACCACCACCATCGACAGGAACATGGCCGCCATTCCACCCGGCATCACGGTCTTGACCGATTCCTGAGACCGATAGACAGCGGGGTAGATGCTGAACTCGGCCCGAAACGCCGGGATGGTGAACCACAGCCCTCCGATCACGAAATACACCACAAAGGCAGCGAATGCCGCGAGAAAGATGCGCGAATAGTTCACGAAGAGACCTCGACAGACTGTCCCGCCAGACACGAATCGAGCTTCTCGAAGGATTCAGAGGTGCCGCGAGAGACGTTATGGCCGAAAAATTCATCCGGGCATCCGTCGTGCGTCAGGATCACTTTCGTGCCCTTGCCTCGCTCGATGAATTCCACCGTCACCCGCGTAGTGGCGAATCCGAAATCGGCTTGGTAGACGATTCGTTCCGGTTCGACAATCTCGTCGTAGGTGCCGGTCATCGAATATTCACAGGTCTTCCCGTCAACGGCGAGCGTCATTTTCTGGGTGAATGATCCACCGACACGAAAATCCATGACAACCTCGCACTTGATGGCCTCTTTGCACGAGGACCACTGCTGCAGCTTTTCAGCCGTGGTCCACCAGCCGAACACCTGCTGCCGCGCCGCGTCGAAAACCCTCGTGATTTGGAGACGATTACCGCTGATTTTTATCTCAGGCTTCATTTTTCTTCTCCTTCCTCAACAACTCATCCAGCGCGTCGAAGCTGAAAGCCCAGCCCGCCGCAAAATTAGCCATCCAATCCTGAGCCGGCTTCAGCCCCGCGGTCCGGGTGCGAATCACATGAACCCGTCCCTCGCGCCGCCGGTCGATCAGCCGGGCCTTCTCGAGCAGGCGAAGATGCCTCGATATGGCCGGTGGAGATATGCGAAACGGCTTCGCTAACGCAGCGACCGGCCCTTCCCCGCTCTTAGAAAGACGCAGCAGGATGCGGCGCCGGGTGGGATCGGCCAAGGCTGAGAAGATAGCGGTGATGCTCTTCTGATTGTTAACCATCGTGTTAATTGTAGAGTGGACCCGCGCGGCAGTCAAGATCCAGAATTGAACGAGAAAAGGGACCAGGACACGCCGCCCTTCTCGAAATGAACCGGGAGAATCGCCTCGCCCACAAGACTCTCGATGGCCCCAGCCCAAAAATTCTGCGCCGATCTATTCGCTTGCATCACGCGAATCTCCCATAACCCCGGGAATCGTTTCCACACGTCATGCGCGGCTCTGGTTCCAATCCCGCGTCTCCGGACTCCTCGGATAACGAAGAACTCAGCCATATCCCAGCACCCCGCTACCTTCTGCACGAGAGCCAGTCCGGCCCATTTGCCGTCCATTTTCAAAAGTAAAGGATAGCGATCCGGCTCAGACCAATACAGCGGAAGGGCTGGATAGCCGAACCTCCCATCCTCCCCGAGTTGCACATCGTAGAACTCGCTAAAATCGTGCGCATACAACTCAAGAAGGTTCGCCAGAATCGGCGCCTGCGCAAGCGACGCGGAGATAACTTCGAGATGAGGAAAATCAGTCATCGCGATCTTTAAGTATGGCCGATCGCGATTCTTTGCTCGTCGTCCACCGCGGAAAAATTCGCTGGCAGGCGATTCCGTCTGCGGTTTACATCATCGTCAAGAAGTTTTTCGCTTGGCGGCTCAAGGTGGACACTGAACCGCCATGCGTAAGCATGCGGACAGACGCGGAAATGATTGCTACCGAAAAACGCCTCCCGCTCGAGGTGACCCCCGGCGAGATATCAGCGCCCCTATCGCGACAACGATCGCGATCAGAACCCAGGACGTCGGAGGAACAACCACAAATACCACAGCGATCTTCGCCCTGGGCGGCCCCAAGGAAACATATCCGTAGCTTGCCAAAGAGACCAACGTCACAACCAGCATCGCGCCATAGACCATCGCTCGCGCAACCAACGACCAACGTCTCGAAAACAAGTCAGCCAAGACCAGCGCAACGAATGGCGAAAGCACCCACAGGGCAAAAATCATGAGTAAAACTCGTGAATTGTTATGTCGACCTGCATGCAGCATCAATGCGACCGACCCGACCGCCCCCGCGATCAAACCCGCAATTCGCAAGAGCCCCATCTCACCGGACCTCTTGAATCTCCGGGTAAACCGAAGATGAAATCGTGAGCCATTCCCCCTTCAAATACCTGTCGAAAAAACTGTGCACGCAGTACGCGGTGACAGCAAGCTGCCGACGTCCGTCGATACCGACAATACCGAGCGCCCGCAGCGTCCCCGTGACGAGGTGGCTCTTCAACAGCGCTCCGTCATCGCTAAAGAGGAAATGGTTCGCGCCGCGAATCTCGATGCGCAGTCTCTCATCCGGAGGCAAACGATCGTAGATCGATTGGATGTTGGCAAGGATCTGACGGGTCTCGGGGTCGGACGAATGGATCTGCGAACTCAATATGAACATGAAGGGCTGATGCAGGCCCTCCTGCACCACGCTTCCAAATAATTGGCCGTCCAGATCGATCCCAACTTTGCACCGGGAATCGTCGTGGCAAAATTGCGCGGCCGTCGCACCGCCAAACGAATGACCGAAAACACCCACCCGCGTCATGTCCAGCCGCCCCGTGAACTTGCCGGCCGGATCCGCGTTCATTCGCTCCAACCGATCGAGTGCGAACCCGACGTCAGCGGTCCACCCGTTCAGTACTTTGCTCACGCAACTGGATTGCTGGGCGAGCGGTTGTTCCTCGCAGCGCTCGGGGTTGTTCTCGGGCAACCTACTTATCACCCGGCCGTCAGGAAATACGACGACCCCAGTACGATACGGAGCATCGAAGCCCACGACGACGTAGCCATGACTCGCCAGGTCCTCAGCAAGCGCCGAGTAATTCCACACCTCAGAGGAAGCGCCCGCCCTCATGATCACCACCGGATAGGATCGCTCCCGCGGAGACACATCGGCGTTGCGCATGCTGTGCGCGCGAACCTTCGATCGATCCCGCGTCAGAAATCTAAACAGCGCGGGAGTATGTCGATCGACCTCGGTTCCGAGCGGAGCGGGCAAATAGTCGTCCATTGCCGCACCGGGCTGACCGGCAGCCGCGGGATACCAAATCCAAACAAAAAGTTCCCGTTTCTGTCCCGCCGAAGGGGCAAAAGGATCGATTCGATCATCGACAAACGTCGTCGTCCAGCGTCCGACTGCAAACGCGCCAGTCGGAACCGGCAATTCTATGGACAAATTGCGTTCTATGAGAAGGGCAGCCAACAAGGCCACCAACAAAACACCACCGAGCAACACCCCACGCTTTGCCATACGCCTCCTACTTTGTACTTAAAAGTACTTTTAGTAAGATAGCACGTAGGATGAAGAAGTGCGCTTAATTTGACGTTGTGGGGCGGCGCCATGCACTGCCGAAGAATTTTCGCAGCAGCGCCGCCAACCCTATGCCCGCACCCACCAGCAGCCATGTAGACGGCTCCGGCACATTCGACATCGAGAATGCTAGATCCACCGGGAGAACGAAGTTACCCGACACGCTTCCAGACGATATCCCGTGGTCGTAGGCCGACCCGTCGCCGCCGGTCCCCTGTACCCAAATGAACTTCGCGGATTCGTCCGGGTTGTGGCTGAATGGAGAGAACCAATAGGTAGTCCCTGCCGCCGCATCGAATTCGGGTATGTTGGCCGTAAATTCGTACATCGTGAACGTGGACCCGCCGAACGATCCGGTGCCCAGTATCTGCGACGAGACACCAGCAGCCGTAAGGTTGGCGTCTGACAGAAGCGCTCCCGGAACGCCGGAGTTATTGGCGTAAAAGTCTATGTCCCAGTTCGTGGTGTTAGGCGGCTCGTTCAGGAAGACTGTTTGGTTGATGTAGAGTCCCACCCAGGAGACTTGATTGATCGCTCCACCCGCGGCGATGGAAAAATTGTCGAACGCCTGGAACCCGTTCCCGGCTGCGCTTTCTTCGTCTGTGTAACCCACGCTGACATTGCTCCCGTTCCCATTCCATACGGAAGGTTGTTGGACCAATACTTCCGCGCTCAAGGTGCCAATTGCGCCCATTATCCATAGGGCGGCAAAACTGTTTTTCATTCGTTTCTCTCCGATTCTGATTTCACTTAGCAAGGCGCAAAATGGCGAATATTTTTCGCGGCTTTGAAGAGAATGTTTTGGCGGCGTCCGCAGACAGTCGCACCAGCACGCCGTGATATCATCTCTGAAACGTATTGAATATGCGTTCGCGTCCGTCCAAGAACATCAACTCGCTCGACATGTTCTACGCGCAGGCAGCGGAGGTCGTGCGCAACGGCTCCCAAGGATTTTCGCTCGCGACACGCTTCTTCCCCCTGGATTTGCGCCGCGCCGCGCACGCCGTCTATTGGTTTTGCTACTACACCCGCAGGCTCGCGACGCAAGCGGTAAATCCAGACCAGGGGCGCACCGATCTGGATCGATGGGCATGGATGGTCGCCTCCGGACTCCGCGGCGAGCTTGCGCGTCATCCAGTGCTCGACGTTTTTCTCGACACGGTAGATCATCGCGCCATCCCCCATGAGCTTCCACTCGAAATGATCGAAGGCGTGCGCATGGATACCGACCAGCTGCGCTACGCCAGTTTTTCGCAGCTCCGCGGCCACTGCCATCGCATGACTGGAACCGTTGCGCTGATGATGACGCATGTAGTCGGATTCCGGGGTCCAGCACTTGATTACATGGCGGACCTGGGACTCGCCATCGAATTAACCGCGATCCTGCGCGATGTGGGCGAACAACTCGCGCGCCGGCGGATTTATCTGCCCCTCGAAGAGATGGAAGCGTTTGGATATTCCGAGGCCGACATGGAAGCGCACGCCCGCAACGACGCGTTCCGCAAGCTGATGCAATTCCAAGCAGACCGCGCGCGCAGCTATTATCAAAAGGCGGAGCCTGGTCTCCAGTTGTTGGATCAGCGCGGACGTTTTGCCATGAAAACCGCCTTCGATATTTATCGCAAGACGCTTCGACACATTGAGGCGTCGGAGTTCGATGTGTTCCATCGCCGCCCCGCCGTGCCGATGGTGGAGCGCGCCTGGATCACCGCCCGCTCCATGGCCGGACCGATCACGCGCAGCCTGTGGAGGGTCATGAGTGCTTAGCGAGTTGGACCCCGGCATCAGCCTGTGGGTCGCGCTGGGAGTTTCTGTTTTCTTCATCGCAATTTTCGTAAATTCCCGTTTGAATTATTTGGGAATCCCGAAACTGACAGCTGCTAAGTCAGCCTCCCCGCCGGATTGCATGGTGATCGTCCCCGCGCGCAACGAGGAATCGACTATCGCCCGCCTGGTGAAGAGTCTTCCGCCCGATACCGTAATCGTAGTGGACGATCATTCCGAGGACGGCACTGCGGAGGCGGCTCGCCAGGCCGGAGCAGGAGTTCTCGCTGCCCCCGATTTCGCGTCGCAATCCTACGGCAAATCCAACGCCTGCGCCTTCGGAGCCCGCGTGCTGCGATCCCGCTGGGTGCTGTTCGCCGACGCCGACACTTGGTTTGAAGAAGGATTTCTCGACGCCGCCGTCGCGTCCGCCGAGGCCAATCAGCTTTCTTTCCTCTCCTTATATCTACAGCCGGAGTTCCAATCGTTCGCTGAAAACGTGCTGGTGCCCTGCGCCGTGGCGCTCTACTTCGCCGGCTTTAAGCCGCGCGGCAACGCCACCGAAGTTGTGAACGGCCAGTGCATTCTCGTTCGGCGCGACGCCTATGAGTTCATCGGTGGACACTCCGCCGTCATCACCAGCATGATTGAGGACGTGAAGCTCGCCCAACTCGCGCACCGCCACCGCCTGAAATTCGCCATCGCCCGCGCCGGCCGATTGGGACACGTGCGCTTTCATACCGACGGCCTGTGGAAAGGATTCGAGCGCAACGCCTACCGCTTCGTAATGGTCAGTCCCCGGATCGGCGTCACAATTTTTGTTGCCTCCTTCGTCGCCGCCTTGTGGCTGCCCGTGATGATGTGGCTCGCGCTCGATCAGGAATGGATCGCGCTCATCGCCTTCGCGACTAATGCCGTCGGCAGTGCTCGGCGTCTGGTACCGCAATCCCCTGCGCGCCCTATTGGCGCCCCTCGGAATCTACGCAATGTTTTTCATCATCCTCGACGGATTCGATCGCCGCGCTGACCGGTCGCGAAGTCGAATGGAAAGGACGAGCGCTGTAGAACGCGCTACTATAACTCACGTGGCCGATATCGCCGTACTTGACGACGATGTTGATTTTCGCAACTACCTCGAGGATTTGCTAAAAGACGAGGGTGGTTTCACCGTGCGCGCCTTCGCCCATCCTCAGGAATTTTTCGCCGCCTGCGAAGAGCAGCTTCCCGGAGATCGTTCTGCTCGACATGAAAATGGGCGATGTCGGCGGCGACCGCGTGGTCGAACAGCTCCTGACACGCTGGCCCGGCCTCTGCGTGATCATCATCACCGGCTACCCTTCGCTCGAAGACATGCGCGCGACTTTCAAGCTTAAAGTCTTCGATTATCTAGCGAAGCCCTTCACGCTGGTGCAACTTCGCCAGGTCCTGAAAAACGCCGTCGAAGCCTTCGGACTCGGCCGCTCCCCGCAGGACCGTCTGCGCGAGCGCCTGGGTCATAGCATCAAAATGCTCCGCGTGGAGCGCGATTGGTCCCTAAAGGATCTGGCGCAACAGACGAAGTTAAGTGTGTCCCAGATCAGCGCCATTGAGCGCGGTACGAATATGCCGAGCATGGAAAGCTTTCTCGCAATCTCCAAGGCCTTCGAAAGAAAGCCGTCGGAAATTCTCGCCGGAATCGACTTCTAGCAATGAGGCTCGCGCAAATCGCCAACCCATCTTTCGGCCGCCGCGTCGCGCTGGTCGAAGACTCCACGCTGCATCTCCTGGGCACGCACCGCTCGGTGTACGCCTTCGCTCTGCGTCGCGATCGACACCGGATGCCGCTCTCCAGGAACTGATCCTGAGCGACGTTTCCGATGTGTCACTCGATTACGACGAAGTTTATTCGCTCAAATCCGACTGGAGCTTTCTTCCATCCTTCGATCATCCCGACGAGCCCGCGCGCTGTCTGGTCTCCGGCACCGGCCTGACCCATCTTGCGAGCGCGGCAAATCGCGACGCCATGCATGCCGCCGCCACGATCACCGACAGCATGCGCATGTACAATCTCGGCGTCGAGCAGGGCCGTCCCGCGCCCGGCGAAACCGGCGCCGCTCCCGAATGGTTCTATAAAGGAAACGGCACCATCCTTCGCGGCCACGGCGCGCCTCTGGCCGTCCCGAGTTTCGCCGGCGACGGCGGAGAGGAGCCCGAACTCGCCGCCGTCTACGTCATCGATCTCAAAGGCACGCCGCGCCGCCTCGGCATGACGCCCGCCAACGAGTTTTCAGATCATCAGATCGAAAAGCAAAACTATCTCTATCTGGCGCACTCCAAGTTGCGCACCTGCGCGATCGGCCCTGAGCTGATCCTCGACCCCGATTTTTCGCTAGTCGCCGGCACCGTGACCATCAGCGTGGCGGCGCCATCTTGTGGACCAAAGAAATTTCCACTGGCGACCAGCGCATGTGCCACTCGCTCGCCAACATCGAGCATCATCATTTCAAATACGAGTCCCACCGCCGCCCCGGCGACGCCCACGTGCATTTCCTGGGAGCAGGCGCCTTCAGTTTCGGAGAAGGAATCGCTCTTGAAGACGGCGATGAAATGATGATCTCCTGGACCGGCTACGGCCGCCCGTTGCGCAATCCAATCGAGAAAGAAAAGTCAGAGCCCGCAGACAGTGCAGGTAGCCGCCCTCTAAGTACCGATGTGGGGCAGGTTGGCAACCTGCAGACACGATTTTCAATCGGTCCATCCGGGCGCAGCCCGGACGTTTAGAGAGCATCCACGTCTCCTCTACCCCCGCAGCGCATTCACCACCGCCCCCACCAGCGCCATATCATCGCTCTTCGGCACGACCTCAAACACGTATCCTTGCAGCGAGCTCATCTTCACCATCTCCTGCACGCATCGATTCAACACCCCCACATTGACGAACCGCGCATTCAGCCCCGAAATATAAAACTTCCCCGGCCCGCTCATGTGAATACTCGACGCCGTCGCCGCCGCCAGCGCGCGATGCCATAGCAGCGCGAACTCCACGCAGCGCGGATCTTCCCCGGTCTTCGCCAGCGCGAAAACTTCCTCCGGCTCCATATCCAGAAACCGCAGCCGCATCGCGCGATGGCCCATGATTCCTTCCAGGTGCCCCCGCCCTCCGCAGCCGCAGAATTTCTCGTTCGGATCGAGCGTCACCACAATGTGGCCGCCCTCCCACACGCCGTCCGCCACCGGATATCTGCCGAATCCGATCCCGTTGCCCAGCGTCCACACCCGCACCAGTTGATCCAGCTTTCCGTGCTTCGCCGCGATCCCCGCCGCCACCACGTCCGCGTCGTTCGAAACCCCGACCTTCGCGCATTCAATCTTTCGCTCCGCCAGCGCCGTCGCGCATCACCTGCTCCATCGGCGCGCCCTTCAACTGATGCAGATTCGGAGACTCCTCGATCACTCCATTGCGAACGATTCCCGGAAACGCCAGCCCCAGCGCCTCCAGCGGCTCCCCTTCGGCCAGCGCCTTCACCTCGTCCGCGATCCGCCGCACCAGTTCATCCGCGGGCATCGCCTGCAGCAGATCGCGCGCCGCTGCCTTCCATCGGATACGACGTGATCTCGCCCACCACCGAGTCGCCTTCGACCAGCCCCCAGGCGATGTGTTCGCTGACGACAACACCAATGCTTCGTGGCATATTTCCTTTAAAACCTCGCCAGCTTATTAATCCCGTTGAACGCCGCCGCCTTGTAGCATTCCGCCAGCGTCGGATAGTTGAACACCGTATCGACGAAGTAATCGATCTTGCCCTTCAGCGTCAGCACCGCCTGTCCGATGTGCACCAGTTCGCTCGCCCCTTCGCCGATGATGTGAACCCCCAGCAATCTCTCTGGTTTCGCGATGAAAAATAATCTTCAGCCGCCCGGTGGTGTCGCCGCGAATCTGCCCGCGCGCAATCTCGCGGTAATACGCCACGCCCACTTCGTAAGGCACGTCTTCGTCGGTCAACTGCTCTTCCGTCTTGCCGATGAACGAAATTTCGGGAATCGTGTAAATCCCATACGGATAGGTCGCCGGATTGGAATGCGCCGGCAATCCCGCACGCGTTCGCCGCCGCGATGCGTCCCTGCTCCATCGAAACCGACGCCAGGCTGGGAAATCCGATCACGTCGCCCACCGCGTAAATGTGCGGCATGCTTGGTCACAAAATTCTCATCCACCGGAATGCGTCCGCGCGAATCGGCTTCGATGCCCGCCGCCGCCAGATTCAACTCGTCCACGTTGCCCTGCCGCCCCACCGCGTACAGCAGCGCATCGCCCGACAGCTTCTTCTTGCTCTCCAGATTCGCCACCACGGCCGCCGTCGGCCGCCGCCTCCACGCTCGCCACGCCTTCATTCAACCGCAGCGTCACGCGACGGTCGCGCAGATGATAGGACAGCGCCTCCACGATTTCGGCATCGGCGAATTCCAGCAGCCGCGGCCGCTTCTCCACCAGAATCACGCGCACGCCGAGAATACAGAACATGCAAGTGTACTCGACGCCGATCACGCCGCCGCCCACCACGATCAGCGTCTTCGGAATCTCCTGCATCTGCAGAATCTGATCGCTGTTGACGATGCGCTTGCCCGTCGATCGGAACCTTCGCCGACCCCGCCGGCTTGGTTCCCGTCGCGATCACGATCTTCGCCGCCTGATAATCCACCGACGCCGCGCGAATTGGTCACGCGCAGCGTATTCGGATCGACGAAGCTCGCCGATGCCGAACAGCACCTCGATGTTGTTGCGCGAAAGCTGCGCCTGCGTCACATCGATTTCGGTCTTGATCACGTGCTGCACGCGGAACGCAAGATCGGCCATCGTGATCTTGTCCTTCACGCGGTAATTCGAGCCGTAAATATCCTGATAGTTGTAGCCGGAAAGATGCAGCACCGCTTCCCGCATGGTCTTGCTGGGAATGGTGCCGGTGTTGACGGACGTGCCCGCCAACCACCTCCGCTCTCTCGACCAGCGCGACGTGCTTGCCGGACTTCGCCGCCTGAATCGCCGCCCGCTGCCCGGCCGGCCCCGAGCCAATGACGATCATGTCGAAGGTTTGCATACCTACGAAGCCAGTATAAAGAGATTCCAAGGATCGATGCCCGTCATGCATCCGTAATGCCGTGAACCTGCACAGACTTTCCGAGCCGTGACCGCAGGGAGCGTCTCAACCACCGATGTCACGCGATATGCTTTTATGCGAATATGTATTTATGCGTACCACCATCGAAATCCCCGACACCCTGTTCCGCAAGACAAAGGCCACAGCCGCACTGCGCGGGTCGACCATGAAGGAGCTAGTCGTTCGTGCCATCGAGCGCGAGATTGCGAACAGCGTCCGAACGAAGAAGGGCGCCGCACCGCGTAAAGCTGCCATTGATACCTCTGAAGAGCGGCAGGAAAAGCTCGATCTGAGCAACTTCGATTTCGATGATCTACTTTCCTGACGTGAACGTCTGGATCGCGATCACCGTTGCGCGGGCACACCCACAACGCCAGCCGCACGCGAATGGATCGATACCGTTGATGAGACGCCATCGTCTTTTGCCGAATAACGCAGATGGGCTTTCTGCGCCTGCTTACGAATCCGCATGTCATGGGCCCGGACGTACTCACATCCGGCTCGAGCATGGCAAGCGTTCGACGACCTTCTGACCGATAGCCGCATCTCACATATTGGAGGAGCCGCCCGGACTTGAGGATCATTGGCGCGCCTCGACCATCGCCGAGAAGCACGGAACGAATGGCTGGACCGATGCCTACCTCGCCGCCTTCGCCTTCGCGGCCGGTTTCACTCTCGTCACTTTCGACGTCCGGACTAGCCGCCCGCAACAACGTGAGCACACACCTGCTGCGATAATGGTCCCCACCCAATGCCCTCCCGCCGCGAATTCCTCTACGCAGCCGCCGCCCTAACCGCCGCCCGAGCTTCCGCCGAAACTCCAAACATCGAAGAAGCCACGCTCGCCGATCTCGAAGCCGGCCTCACCGCAGGACGCTTCACCTCCGCCGCGCTAGTCGAACAATATTTCGCCCGCATCGCCGACGTCGACAAAAAAATCAACTCCGTAATCGAGCTGAATCCCGACGCCCCTGCCATCGCCGCCGCGCTCGACCGCGAGCGCAAGGAGAAAGGCCCGCGCAGCCCTCTCCACGGCATCCCGATTCTCATCAAGGACAACATCGATACCGCGGACAAAATGATGACCACCGCCGGATCGCTCGCGCTCGCCGGCACTCCGCGCTCCAAAGGATGCCGCGCTCGTCACCCGCCTTCGCGAAGCCGGCGCCGTCCTGCTCGGCAAGACCAATTTGAGCGAATGGGCCAACTATCGCTCCAGCCATTCCACCAGCGGATGGAGCGGACGCGGCGGCCAGACTCACAATCCTTATGCGCTCGACCGCAATCCTTCCGGATCGAGTTCTGGATCCGGAGCCGCCGTCGCCGCCAGCCTCTGCGCCGCCGCCGTGGGAACCGAAACCGACGGCAGCGTCGTCTCGCCGTCGTCGATGTGCGGCATCGTCGGCATCAAGCCCACGCTCGGATTAATTCCCGGCGCGGGCATCGTCCCGATTTCCCATCGCCAGGATACCGCCGGTCCCGATGGCCACGAACCGTGACTGACGCGGCTCTGTTGCTGGGCGCGCTCACCGGCGCAAGCTACGGTCAGGCGCTCGACGCCAAGGGACTGAAAGGCGCGCGCATCGGCGTCGCCCGCCAGCTTTTCGGATTCAACGATTTCGTCGACAAAATGATGGTGGATATTCTCGGGAGTCCTCTCCAACCTGGGCGCGAAATTGGTCGACCCCGTCAATATCGCGACCTATTCGAAGCTCAGCGACATGGAGAACGAAGCCATGTCCTACGAATTCAAGAACGACTTGAACGCCTATCTAGCCGCGCGCGGCGGCCCCATGCGATCGCTCCAAGACCTGATCGCCTTCAACGAAAAAAATCGCGCCCGAAAGAGATGCCGTACTTCGATCAGGACCAGTTCATCAAAGCCGAAGCCCGCGGCCCGCTCTCGAGCAAAGCCTATCGCGACCTGGAACTGAAATTGAGCCGTGCCGCCAAAGGGCGACGGAATCGACAAGGTGATGATCGACCATAAACTCGACGCCCTGGTCGCTCCCACCGACTCTCCCGCGTGGCCGACCGATTATGTTTTGGGCGACCACTCCGTCTCAGCATCCTCAACGCCCGCCGCGATAGCCGGATACCCGCATGTGACGGTTCCCGCGGGCCAGATTTTCGGCTTGCCCGTAGGCCTGTCCTTCTTCGGCTCGCCCCGCGTCCGAAGTCAAACTAATCCGCTACGCCTACGCCTTCGAGCAAGCAACCAAAGCCCGCAAACCCCCTCAATATTTGCCAACAGTTTCTGTGACAGGATGAAGACCGGCGATAGCATGTCCCCTCCTTTACAGTCGGGGCCCGGCATGGGCAGGACCCGGGTTCCCCAAACGAACCCCGACCGTCAGGGAGGGGACCCGGTACTCTATCCCAGCAACAACTCCATATATACATTAGCCCGCGCATACGGCGAAGGATGCACCAGCTCCGGCGCCAAATGCCGGAATCCGAGCGATTCATAAACGTGGATCGCACTGGCCAGCTTGTTGTTCGTCTCCAGATACAATCGCGAAGCGCCCATCTCTTTCGCATATTCAATTACATGAGCCAACAGCTTCTTCCCGACCCCGAGCCCGCGGCACTTCTCGGCCACCGTCATCTTCGCAACTTCGAAAGCCCCGTCCTTCATGGGAAGCAACGCGCAGGTACCGATTGCCACTCCGTCCTCTACCGCCATCAACAGCGCTCCGCCGGGCCGAAGAATTTTGCCGACGGGATCGTTAAGTACTTCCCAGTCCTTGTCTTCCACTACGAAATTACCGGCAATCCAAGCTTCATTCAGCTCCCGAAATGCGGTTTCATCGCCAGCCTTAAACTGTCGGACTGTCATGATTCTAATCTAGACAAATTTGATTGAAACGTCCAATATATTGTTAGTCTCTATCAGGACGACTCAGATATGGATCTCCGTCACCTCCGATACTTTCTGGCCGTCGCCGAGGAATTGCATTTTGGTCGTGCAGCCGAGCGCCTGCACATGGCCCAGCCGCCTCTCTCGCAGCAAATCCGCCGTCTCGAAGAAGAAATCGGATGTCCGTTGTTTCTCCGTACTTCGCGCTCGGTGAAGTTGACGCCTGCCGGTAAAGCTCTGGTGGATCGCGCCCGCCGCACTTTGCATAAAATCGACGAAGATCTCGAAGCCGTCCGCAGTGTCGCGCGCGGCGAAGTTGGGGTGCTTAAAGTCGGCTTCGTTGGGTCCGCAATGTTGACCAGTTTGCCGGCGATTCTGGGAAAATACCGGCGCCTTTATTCCCGCGTTCAACTCCATTTAAATGAATTTCATACCAGCCAGTTGATCGAAGCCCTACGCGACGGCTCGCTCGACGTGGCGCTGGCACGCGACGCGGGCACTGCGGAGGATCTCCATGTGGAACATGCCTTTATGGAACATTTCATTGCTGTTATACCGAAACGGCATCCACTGGCGAACCTCCGATCCATTCCGATGAGCAGCTTGAAGAACGAGCCTTTCGTTTTCTTTCCGCGCGCCGCCGGCAGCTATGCTTGGGAAAACGCGATCAGGCTTTGCGGATTTCATCCGAACGTCGTGCAGGAGGCTCCGCAGTGGCTGACAGTGGTGCGTCTGGTGGGCGCGGGGCTGGGAGTAACTATCGCGCCTGCTTCAGTTGAAGAAATTACAACGCCGGATGTTGTCTGCCGGAAGCTGCTGCCATCAGGCGGATCAACGAGCATCGACCTCGTTTATCGTTTAACGGAATCGAGCCCACTTGTTAAAGCGTTTTGCGAGGTTTTTAAGTCGTCGCGTAGTAGCCATCGCGCGCCTGCACAACCAAACCTTTCCCCTTCGCGGTCACTTTGATTTTGCGGAATCCAGAGCCCGCGTCCGATTTGTCCGGCGTGTATCCCAAATTGTATTGGCTGCGCAGTTCTTCCTCAATCTGCTGGTAGATCTTGTCGATAGGCATTTTCTTTGTGACCTCGAAAAACAAGCCACCCGTTTCTTTGGAGATCCTTTGAAGAATTTTCTTGCCATCCCCGCGCGAGACCTGCTGCGGCCTTCGCCCCCCGCCCCCCCCTCCGTGACGGCCCATCCCTGGCCCGCCGAAGCTGGGATTCATATTGGATTGCTCCTGATCGGCGAAGTAAATGGAATAAACGATGGTATCGGCGCGCTGGGCCGATTCAATGCACTCCGATAGTGAACTTCTGCTTCCATGATCGTCTCCATCGGTCAGCAGAATCATCGCTTTGCGACCCTGAAGCTTTTTCATCTCCTCGTTGGACGCGAGTAGAATCGCATCGTAGAGGATCGTACCTGCGCGCTGATTGCCGCTACTTCCAGATCCTGAATTCGGATCGTTGCGGCGCTGCAACTGGCGCGGAGCTGCGCCTTCGACGTCGTTCAATGCGGATTGGAGCTTCTTCTTCGAGGAGGTAAGTTCCTGCATTTCCTCGGCTTCCGCGTCGAATTTGATCAGAAATGCTTTGTCCTTGTCCTCGCGCATCACTTGGGCAATAAAATCTGATGTGGCTGTTTTTTCTTGGCCAAGCACCCGGCGTTGGCTTCCGCTGGTATCGACCATCAACCCGAGCGTCAGCGGCAGATCGGTTTCCCGCGCGAAGTATTTGATAACTTGTGGGCGCCCATCCTCCTCAATCGTAAAGTCTTCCTGCTTCAGATCCTTCACCGTTTCGTTCTTGCTGTTGTGTACGCTGGCGAAGACATTGACCACTTTGACGCTCCCGGCGAAGGTGGCGTCGGTCTTCTCCTGGGCCCGCAGGGGAAAAAGCGCGGCGGCCGAAATAAGCAGGTCGCGACGGGAAATCGACATACCTGTTCGACGTAAAACGGGCATTCAGGTGTACAGTCGAAGTTAGTGAAACTCTGGCTCTTAGTGCTGTTTGCACATCGATATCCGGTGGAAGGAATTGTGGTAGAAACCAAACCTGAGCTGCGGGAGATGGTGGTGGCACACAAGCCCATCGATAATTACATGCCGGCGATGACCATGGCTTTCAGGGTAGAGCGGGGAGTCGACTTCGAGAAATTGGTTCCGGGGACCAGGGTCGCGTTTGAGCTGGAAGTGGGCAAACGTGCTTCGATTGCTCGAAAGGTGAAAATTGAAGACGCCATAAATGACCTTAATTTGCCAAGAACGCCGCTCAACAAGATCTTAATCGGCCTTAAAATGCCGCCTTTTTCGCTTATCGATCAAACGGGGACGGCGGTCAATCTGTCGGATTTTCGCGGCAAAGTGGTGGTGGTCGATTTCATTTACACGCGTTGTCCGCTGCCTGATGTTTGTCCCCGATTGTCGGCGAACTTTGCGTCGGTGTCGAAGAGGCTGCGCGGGCGCGACGTGGAGTTTTTGTCGATCACGATCGATCCGCAGTACGACACGCCGGCGGTGCTCACGGAATATGCGCGGCGCTGGCAGGCCGGAGCTTCGTGGAAATTTTTGACCGGTACGCCTGAAAGGATTCAGGAGGTCGCGGGATTCTTTGGGTTGGTTTACTGGCCTGAAGAAGGCTCGATTACGCATTCAGTTGCTACGGCGGTGATTGGTAGAGATGGGACGCTGGTGGCCAAGATTGATGGGGCGCGGTATCGACCGGATCAGTTATTGGCTTTGGTGGAGAGTGTCATGTGAGAGAGTCCGGGCTGCGCCCGGATGGACCGATTAACAATCGGTCCGCAGGTTGCCAACCTGCCCCACTGTGTAGAATAAATGCATGTCGAGACTATTCGCTGGGCTTTTGATTTGTGCGGCCGCGTTTGGACAGACTAGGTCGGCTGATCTTTGTGTGCCGCCTCCTTCGGGCTCGGCTCCGGCTCTGCCTGCGCACATCATGACGGGACAAGGGACTGTTCATTTGGGGATTACTACTTCGAATCCCAAGGCGCAGGAATTTTTTGACCAGGGGCTCGCGCAGTTGCATTCGTTCTGGGGGGTGGAGGCGGAGCGTAGTTTCCTGCAGGCGGCTGAGCTGGATCCGGAGGCTCCCATGCCGTGGTGGGGTGTGGCGATGATTTCGGCCGGCGATTACCGGCCTCGGCATCAGCTTGAACAAGGGGTTTATACACCTGCACCGGCTATGCGCGCTAAAGCTGCGGCGGAAAGGGCGCTGGCCTTGAGCGGGAAGGCGACGGATCTCGAAAAGATGTATATCGGGTCGATCGTCGCGCGGAGGATGCCTGGGTCGGCTAATCCGGATGAAGGATATATTTCGGGGCTGCGCGCGATTGTCGCTAAATATCCGCGCGAAGTCGAAGCGCGACTGTATTTATCGCTGCATCTGATGCGCGGCTTCGAATTGCCTTCGCGCGCGCCGCGCGAAGACACCATGGAAGCGGTCAGCATTCTGCGCACGTTATTGAAAGAAGCTCCGGAACATCCGGGCGTGCATCATTACGTGATTCATGGATTCGAGGGATCGTCGTTCGCCAAGGACGCGTGGCCTAGCTGCGAGAAATATGCGCAGCTGGTCACGAATATTCCGCATGCGCTGCACATGCCCGGTCATATTTATGCGCAGACGGGAAGGTTTGGAGATGCGGAGAAATCGTTTAGCGATGCGGCGGTGAATGAGCTGGGATATATTCATGCCGACGTTCTTTACGGAACGGGGCATCATGGGCACAACGTGCACTATCTTTCCACCGCCTACGCATTCGACGGGAAGTATGATCAAGGCGAAAGAGGCCGCGCGGTCGCTGCTCGAATTCAAGGAGAATCCGCGAGAGCTGGCCCAGGTGGACGGAAATTTCTCGGCGCATCGGCAAGGATGGTTTGCGCTGATGCGGGCGATGGTGCTGTCGGAGAATTGGGATGAGATTCTGGACGGGCACTCACTTCCGGTTTACGACCGTCCGCGGGAGATCGCATGGAGGCATTGGGCGATGGGGCTGGCTTATGCGTCAAAGAGTAATGCGGCTTCGGCGAATGAAGAAGCTCACATGATGGACGCGGCGTTGCGGCAGTATGAAGAGGTCGTGAAGAAGAAGGCTCCGGAGGAGTTAGTGATTGCGCGGGCTGAGTTGACCGGGCACATTGAAGTTGCGGAAGGAAAGGTTGCACGGGGGTTGAAGACGCTTGAGAGTGTGTCGAAAACGGAGCGGAAGTTGAGATATTCGGAGCCGGTTCGTTATCCTCGGCCGGTCTCGGAGGCTTTGGGCGAGGTCGCGCTGAGGAATGGGAAGAGGGGGCTTGCGGAAGCTTCGTTCCGTTTGAGTCTGGAGGAGATGCCGGGGAGTGTGCGGTCTGTTAACGGGTTGAAGGATGCGCAGAAGAGTGGGCAGGGTGAGGTGGAGTTTTAGGTTGTCCGACGGAGGGCAGGTCGAGAACCTGCCCCACTGTTTAAGTCAGCGCTAAAGGGAATAAAAAAGCCGGTGAGTACTCGGAGGAAGATACTCACCGGCCGGCTCACCACTACCGCGAGGTCGTAGCGCGCCGAACTGTTGGGCAAGTCACCGGGCAGTCGGCGAACGTCACCCTAGAGAAAGAGACGCCGTGAAACCTTGGAAGGTTTCACAACTGGACACCTTCATCCTACCACCCCATTTCGCGGCTGTACAGCGATTTTATTGGCCTAAATGGATAATTCCGAAATTTCCACTGAAATATTTGATTATACAATTCTTTACATTGTTGCTTTGGGCCGCCAGAGGATTGGTTCGATGCGGCCTATCACAAAAATGTAGGAAGCGGCGCCTACTCCCAGGATTACGCTGACCACTGCGAAGGCATAGACGAAGTGGCCGGTGTCTCTGACGATGCGGCCGGTAAGCCATGGAGCAATGACGCCCGCTAGATTGCCGATGGCGTTTTGCATCCCGCTCCAGCGGCCGGCGGCGGCTGGTCCGGCCAGTGTCTGGGAGATGAGCCAGGGATGTGAACTATAGCAACCAAAAGAGATACACGCGAAGATCAGAACATAAAGTGATGCTTCCTGACTTTGCAAGCAGGGGAACGCCCAGGATGACGATGGCTCCGGTAAGCCCTCCGGCAGCGAACATTTTGCGAACAAAAGTGGGTGAGCCGCCGTGTTCCACTAAGCGGTCTGAAATCCACCCGCTGATGAGGGACGCGAATCCGACGGCCCAGAAGGCTAGGGAACCGAAACGGCCCATGGCGGCTTCTGAATAATGGCGCTCCCGTACCAGGTACCAGGGAAGCCAAGTAAGCAGAAAATACCATACGTAATTCCCGCAAAATAGACAAAGAAAAGTTCCCCACGCGGAGCGCTGACCGGCAATTTCGAGCAGGCCGGGTCCTTCTTCGAGGCCGGAGAGGGAGACGGAATCGTCGGACTTGCGGGTGGCGCGGCGGGCGACCCAGGCCCAGGGAATCAGCCACAGCATACTGATGAGGCCCACCGCTATAAACAATGTGCGCCAGCCGTAGTGGCTGAGAACGACGCCGCCGATCATCAGGCCGAGGGCGGGTCCGGCCTTGGAGCCGAGGTCGATTAAACCGTTGGCGAGTCCGCGATGTTGTTCGGTGAATCCTTGCGCAATGATTTTGGAATAGGCGGGATAGGAGACGGATTCTCCGATGCCGAGCAGGAGACGCAAGGCGAAGATGGTGACGAATCCGCCGGCGAGGCCGGTGAGCACGGTGGCGGCCGACCAGATGAAGAAGCCTCCGGCAAAGATCCAGAAGACGGAGTAGCGATCGATCAGCCAGCCGGAGACGATTTGCATGGCGGCGTAGGTCCAGAAAAAGGACGAGAGCAGGAGGCCGATTTTTTCGGGGTCGAGCTGGAGTTCGCCGGCAATACGGCTGGCGGCGATGGAGAGATTGCCGCGATCGATGTAATTGATGGTGACCGAGACGACCAGGAGCGAGAGGAGAATCCATTGGCCGCGGGCGCGTGCCGTCATTTTAATTTTTCGTTCAGCACGGCGGCGAGCCGGTAACCGGCGATAGCGATTCGCTGCTGGGCGACTTTGGCGGCGTTGGCTTCGTAGCCAGGCGGCAACGTAATGGGATGCTCACGGGTGCCGGTTTCGAGACCGAAGGTGTAGACGTCAGTGATGGCGAGCTCAAATCCCTCGTGGATCCAGTGTTCGGGTTTCTTTTCCTGGTGGTGTGCGGGCGGATGCGCGGCTGTGGCTTCGGCTATATATTTTGCGGCGTACACTTCGGTGTCGTCGCGGCCGGCGGCTCCGTCCCACAGCGAGTGGAGATTTCTGTTGGGCCCGGTCAGGTAGACGGAGTTGCCACCGGCATCGCCTTTGGGCATCGATTTGAGAAAACGGCTGACGCAGTGCAGAGGCTGATGGACGTCGCCTGCGATGTGTTCGAGCCAGGGGAGCAGGTAGGCCGGATTTGACGCGCTGGTGGGCGGGACGTCGGACTTGGTTCCTATGATGGGGATGATGCGGTCAAGCTCGGAAAGGGCGCTCGGAGGTTTTTGCGGTTCGGCTTCGGCGCCGTCGGGGGTGTAGGGCGTGTCGTAATAATGCCAGGTGGTGTGACGAGCCATGTCGGGGAAGCCGGGGAGCAATGGCGTGGGCGAAGCGTTGGGGCGGGTCTCGTCGAAGAATCTTGGATCGCCCTTGATTTCGTCGGGCCAAACGGCGGCGGCTATGAATGCGGCGCGGGCACGGGCTACGGGATCTGTCGGGCGCGTCGTGGAGGAATAATTTTTCATAGTCGGGATGCTGGCGGATCAGCGCGTCGACGCGGGCGCGGGTTTTTGGGTTCAGGCGGTCGTAGGCTATCGCGGCGATTATACGGTGTCCGGTTGAGTTCCAGGCCTGAGCTCGCGGGGCAACGGACAAGAAGATAGAAAACCACGCGGCTAGCAGACGGAGGATGCGCATGACGGATTTTCTAGCATAAGACATTTCACGCAGAGGCGCAGAGGGCGCGGAGAAATCAACGGCGCGGGGCATCAGGGCGACGCGGTTCGGGGCGGTCGGGCGGCTTACAATAAGTCATGCTTCATGTGCCTATTCTTCGCAAGGGCGTTCCTTATCGCAGCCTCGATGTGGTGAAGACTCCGCATCATCGGACTAAGGAGACGTTTGTCGAACTGAGCCAGGCCAATGTCGGACTGATCCGGAGGGATCTTCTCGATCAGAAGAGTCCGCGCGAGGCGCTCGCGAAATATTCGACGGCGGAGTTGATCGATATCAGCAAGCGGGCGGCGGATATTTTCTTCAATGACACGCTGCCGGTGGGGGATGCGTCGCAAACGCCCGATGAGTACGTGACGCAGCTTTCGGCGACGACGGGGATGCCGTTCACGCTGGTTCGCCGGAACATGAAGAAGATCCATGCGGCGCTGGCGGAGATGGAGCAGGTGATCGCGGGGCTGACGCGAAAGATTCCTTACGACGTGCTGGATCGGGGATTCGGCGCGGGGTTGAGTTTTTTCCCGCGAACCGAATCGTTGGGGATCGTGCTGCCGAGTAATTCTCCGGGTGTGCATTCGCTGTGGACGCCGGCGTTCGCGCTGAAAATTCCGCTGGTGCTGAAGCCGGGGAGCGCGGAGCCGTGGACGCCGTATCGATTGATTCAGGCTTTGATTCGCGCGGGCGCGCCTCCGGCGGCGTTCAGCTACTATCCGGCGGATCATGCGGGTGGGGCGGAAATTCTGCGCCAGTGCGGGCGGGGCATGGTTTTCGGCGATGTGGGGTCGACTAAGATGTGGGCCAACGATCCGCGCGTCGAGGTGCATGGGCCGGGATTCAGCAAGGTCGTGATCGGCGAGGATTGCGCGGATGAGTGGGAGAAATATCTCGACGTGATGGTGGCGTCGATTGCGGCGAACTCGGGGCGGTCGTGCGTGAATGCGTCAGGGGTGTGGACGCCTCGGCACGCGGGAAAGATCGCGGAGGCGCTGGCGGAAAGGCTCGCGAAGATTGTTCCGCGGGCGGCGGAGGATCCGGAGGCGGAGTTGTCGCCGTTCGCCGACGGAGGCGTCGCGTCGCGGATTTCGAAGATGATCGATGGGGATTTATTTACGCCTGGGGCTCGCGATGTGTCTGCTTCTTATCGGGATAGAGAGCGGTGCGTGGTGCGGGAGGGGTCGACTTATTTATTGCCGACGATTGTCGAGTGCGCGGTCGATCATCCTTTGGCGAATCGCGAATATTTGTTTCCGTTTGCCAGTGTCGTCGAGATTGCGCAAGCGCAGTTGCCGGAGGCGTTGGGGCAATCGCTGGTGGTTACGGCTATCACTAATGATGCGGCGTTCCGGCAGAGGCTGCTGAACTCGAATCTGGTCGGGAGGTTGAATTTTGGGGCGATTCCGACGGGGCAGATTAGTTGGGATCAGCCGCATGAGGGGAATTTGTTCGATCATCTTTATGCTCGGCGGGCGTTTCAGGCGGCTTAAACAGTTTGACCAACCTGCTCGCTTGAGCCGTCGACGAAAGCCTTTCTGCCAGGCGACCTTGTGGCAAGGCAGCTAGAAGACTTTCGTGAAGGGTTCGGGGATCTCCTCGCCGTGCTCGATACAATCGGCGGTAACTCGCAATGTCAGCGCACGCACGGCCGCGATGGCTGCTTCTCGTGTTGTTCCGTACGCCATCACACCAGGCATAGACTCGATGTCGGCCCACCAACGGCCGTCTTCTTCACGCCCTAAGACGATTGGGATTGATCGCTACTCGCGATTGTCTCCGAATCGATCCCCAGCTTTACTCTGCGGCGAGCTTGATTAATTGTTCGGCGTGCTTTAATGCCTCGGGGGTTACTCGTTCGCCGGAGAGCATTCTGCCGATTTCTTTGGTGCGTTGGGCTTGCGATAGCTCGACGATTGTGGCTAGCGTGCGGCCTCGCTCTTCGTGTTTTTCTACGTAGTAGTGATGGTCGGCGAAGCCGGCGATTTGGGGTAGGTGGGTCACGCAGAGGAGTTGGCTGGAGGATGACAGTTTTTTCAGGCGGCGGCCTACTGCTTCGGCGGCGCTGCCTCCAACTCCGGCGTCGACTTCGTCGAAAACCAGGGTGCGCGGTGTTCCCTTCCCTGGTCGCGACGCGCAGGTTTTTAATGCCAGCGCTACGCGCGACAGTTCCCCGCCCGAGGCTATGCGGTCCAGTGGTTTTGGATCTTCGCCGGCGTTTGCCGACATCAGGAAGTCTACGGAATCGGCGCCGTGCTCGGACCAGGGCATGGGAGCGACTCGGATCTCGATTCGGGTGCGCTCCATCGCTAATGAGGCTAGCTCGGTTTCGACGTTCTTGGACAGGCGCTTTGCGGCTGAGGTTCTGGCGGCGGTCAGTTTTTTGGCGGCTACTTCGTAGGATGCGGCCAGGTCCGACACTTCTTTTCGCAGTGCGGTCTGACGATCGCTCGATGATTCGACGGCGTTCAGTTCCTTGCGGACTCCTTCGAGAAACGCCAGAACTTCCTCGATGGTTGCGCCGTATTTGCGTTTTAGTTTTTCGAGCGCGGCCATGCGGGACTCGACTGCATCGAGGCGCGCGGGATCCGCTTCGAGTTTGCCCAGATAGTGGCGCAGGGAGTCGGCGGCCTCTTCTACTGCGAAGACGGCCGGCTTTAGAGTCGCGGCGATGATCGCGACGCCTTCGTCGATACGGGACAGCTCGTCGAGCTTTTTCAGAACTACTTGCAATTTCGCGGTCGCGCTTTCTTCGGCGTCATACAGGGCCGCATATGCCGCGTTGGCGGATTCCTCGATCTTTACGACGTTGCGCAGAACGCGACGCTCGTTTTCGAGGTCAGCGTCTTCATTTGGGAGGGGCGCGACTGTTTCGATTTCGTTGCGCTGGAAAGTCCATAGGTCGGCGAGGCGAAGTTTTTCCTGGGCGGTGCGGTCGAGTTCTTCGAGTTCAGCGGTGGCGCGGCGCCAGCGGTCATAAAGGCCGGCAATGGCGTCGTCCAATCCGGCGAAGGAATCGAGCATTTCGCGCTGGGCGTCGGATTTGAAAAGCTGCTGCTGGTCGTGCTGGCCGTGGATATCGCCCAAATGGGGCGCCAGTTCGCGGAGGAGCGCTCCGGTGACAGGACGGCTGGCGACGAACGCTCGCGACTTACCGTTGGCAAGAATTTCGCGCTCGACTAGGAGTTCGTTGTCTTCGATTTCGATGCCTGCTGCGTCCAGCAACTTTGTTAAAGAGGCACTGGGGGTCACTTCGAAAATTCCGGAGACGCGGGCACGGTCGGCTCCGGCGCGGACCATGTCGGCTGAGGCGCGGCCACCGAAGAGCAAACCGAGGGCATCGACGACGATCGACTTGCCGCTGCCGGTTTCGCCGGTGAGCAGGTTCAGGCCGCGGTGGAAGCGGACGTGGACGCGTTCAATGACGGCGTAATTTTCTACGGTTAGTTCGGCGATCACTCGTGGGGTACTCGATCAGATTATAGCCAACGCGATTCTGGTACCCACTTATTGCAGATATTTTTTCAGGTCGGGATTTACTTGGGCTTGCACTTCCGGCGTTTCGAGGTTTTCCTTGTCGATTAGTTTGGGCGCAAGGGCGTTCATTTTGGTTACTGTTTTGCCGTCCAGCTTTTCTACTGCCAGGCGTACGGCTTCCTGACCCATTCTGAAGGGATTTTGGACAACCAGCGAATCGATTACGCCGTTCTTCACATCGTCCAAAAGGCTGGGGCTCCAGTCGAAGCCTACCATTTTGATTTTCGTTTTGCGATTACGCAGGGCTTGGGCGAATCCCATCGAGCTTGATTCGTTGGACGCGAAGATTCCGTCGAGATCGGGATGGCCGGTTAGGATGTTCTCGGCTTTGGTTAGCGAAGTGGCTACTTCGGCATTGCCGAACTGCTTGTCAACGATTTGAATGCCGGGGGAGTTCTTTTTGGTGTAGTCCTCAAAGCCACTTTCGCGAGCGACTGTTGAAGCGGAGCCAGGCATATTGGCTAGCATCGCTATTTTGCCTTTACCGCCGAGCAGTTTCGCCATGCGCTCGGCACCCATTTCGCCGGCATGATAATTGTCGGTGGCGACTTGGGCTACGAATTTGTCGGTATCGATGCCGGAGTCGAAAATGATGACGGGAATGCCCTCGGACGCGGCGCGATCGACTACGCCGACCATCGCTTTACTATCGATAGGCGCGAGGCAGATCGCGTCGACGCGGCGGTTGATCATGGCGTCGACTACTTTTAGTTGGCCAGTGTAATCGGTCTCCGACGCGGGGCCGTCCCAGATGATTTCGACGCCGGTTTCGCGGCTGGTGGAGACGGCTCCGGCGTGAACGGACTGCCAGAAGAGGTGCGCGTTTCCTTTCGGGATCACGGCGATAGCCGTTTCTTGTCGCGGTTGCAGGCGGACGAGGGCAAGCAGGGAAAGCGCGAGTCAGGGCTAGTTTCTTCATGGGAGCCTTGGCTTAGAAAGAGACAGGTCGGGGACCTGTCCTACTTATTGATTATGCCGCAGGCGATGCGATCGCCGGCGTTGCCCGAGGGATCGGTCTTCAGGTCGTCGGCTTTGGCGTGGATCACCAGGGCGTGGCCGAAGACGGAGTGCTCGTCATCGTCCATATTCACGCGCGGATCGGTGATGGTCTTTTTCGCTTTGCCTTTGGCGTCGGCGGTGAAATTGGGCATATCGCCGGCGTGGGGGCCCTGCCGGATTATCGAGGCCGTGCTGCTTCTTAGTCGGGATTGAAGTGCGGGCCAGCGCTGGTGAAGGGAGCTTCGCAGGCGGGGTTCTGATGAATGTGCATGCGCATGATCGCCGGCGGGTCAGGTTCATGAAGTTGATCTTGATGTTGACGCCGCCCCCGCCCTTGACCTCAGAGATGACAGCGGTGCCGACGCTTTGTCCTTTCGCGTCTTTCAAATCGACGGTGACGGGTTTCGAGGCAGCGAAAGCAACGATGCTGAACAGGGCTGCGGGCAGTAGCGAACGAAGTGTGAAGGTCGACATGGAAATAGTTTACAGGAAGTCGCCGCCCAAGTCGGTCGGGCGTCAACTATTGACGCTTAAAAACGTCATAATTGTTTCCACCCGTGCGATGCCATTTGTCCATCTTTTGTTTGATCTTGCCGGTGGTGGCGGGAACTAAGCAGAGCGGATCGGTTCGTGCGGCCGATCAGTTTCTGCCGGGGGCGGCGGTTACCGCGGTTCAGGGCGAAACCAAAATCACTACATTTACCGATGAATCAGGGCGCTACACGCTCGATCTGGCTCCGGGCGTTTGGGATATTCAGGTGGAGGTGTTCGGATTCACGCCGGCTCATGAACAGATCACGGTGGGCGCGGAGCCGGCGAACAGGGACTGGGCTGTCGAGATGCCGCGAATTGCCGGGCGCTCCGGCGCCGGGTCCTGTTGCTCAGACCAGGAATCGCGGTGGAGGGCGCGGCGGGTTTGGGAGGGGCGGACCGCCTCCAAATCGGGCGGCTGGCACGGCGCCAGGACCGGCTGGCCGGCAGCCAGAACAGAGGCAAGGATTTCAGAGCGCCGCGGTCACTGCTACTCAGGACGGCCAGCAGGCTTTGTCTGATGCAGCGAGCGCGGGCGCGGCCGGCCTCGGGGATTTGAGTGCGTCTGAGGCCGATGAGGCATTTCTGGTTAATGGAAGCACCAGCGGTGGATTGGCGCAGTCGAGCGACGATGAGACGCGGCGGCAAAGGATGATGGGGCGTGACGGAGGGCCGCCGTTCGGCGGAGGGCCGGATGGAGGGGACCGGCGGGTCCCATGGGACTGAACAGCACTCTGGGTGTTCCTCCGGGCATGACTGCTCCGGGAGGCGATGCGCTTGGGCTCGGCGGATTAGGCGCGAGCGCCATTAATGGCGGATTCGGAGGCGGATTGGGCGGTGGTCCTGGAGGCGGACAAGGTGGGCCAGGTTTTGGAGGAGGAGGGCCGGGCGGTCCTGGAGGCGGTGGTCCCGGCGGAGGAGGCGGGCGCGGGGGCGGTGGACGTGGTGGCGGAGGAGGTCGCGGCGGCAATCAGAATGGACGCCGCGGTCCTTACAACGGCCAGTTCGCGAGCTTCGGCAACCGGCGGCGTCAGCAGCCTGCCTACACGGGCTCCGGTTTTTATCACGTTGCAAAATTCGGCACTGAATGCCGCGCCATTTTCGCTCAACGGCCAAGCGCAGCCGAAGCCTTCTTCGGACAACGCGAAGTTCGGCGTCAACATCGGCGGACCGATGGTGATTCCCAAGATCCTGAACTGGCAGCGCGCCAGTTTTTATTTCACTTATCAAGGCACGCAGAGCCGCAATCCGTATAGCAGCGTCTCGACGGTTCCTACGGCGGCCGAGCGCGGCGGCGATTTTTCGGCGATCTCGAACATCATTTACGATCCGCTGACCGGCGCGCCGTTTCCCGGCAACATGATTCCCGCTTCGCGATTCAACCCCGCGCCGCGGGATTGCTCCAATACTTTCCGCAACCGAGCTACAGCGGGATCGTCCAGAATTACCGCAACGTCACTTCGACTCCGAATAACAACAATAATATCGGCGTGCGCTTGAACGCGCCTCTCACCAACAAGGACCGGCTCACGTTCAACATTCAATATCAGAATCGCGATTCGGCAGCCGAGCAGCTTTTCGGATGGCGCGATCCGACCACCGGCTACGGGCTGAGCGCCGCCGTGGGCTGGAGCCACAGCTTCGGGCGCCGCTTCAACAACAGCGCCAATCTGACGTTCAGCCGGAACATCAGCGTCACCGATCCCTTATTTCGCCTACTCGAGCGACATCGCGTCGGAGCTGGGCATCACCGGGACTTCGCAGCTTCCCATCAATTACGGTCCGCCGAATCTTTCGTTCACCAATTTCGGGAGCCTGTCCGACAGCGCCGCCACATCGACGCATAGCCAGACCTACAATTTCACCGACAACATCACCTACGTGCTGAAGAGGAAGCACAACCTGACGTTCGGATACCTGTTCCGGCGCCTGCAACAGAACAGCCTCAGCGATCAGAACGCGCGCGGATCGTTCAGCTTCAGCGGCCTGCTGACCAGTCGAGTTGAGACGCGAACGGCCAGCCGGTTTCGGGCACCGGATACGATTTCGCGGATTTTCTGCTGGGCCTTCCGCAATCGAGCTCGGTGCGATTCGGAACCAATCCTATTTATATGCGCAGTTGGTCGACCGCGGCGTATGCGCAGGACGATATCGCATTTCGCGGGGCTTGTCGTTCAATGTCGGATTGCGCTACGAATATTTCGCGCCGTACACGGAGCTGTACAACCATCTGGCGAATCTTCTGATCAGCCCGGATTTTACGTCGGTTTCCGTTGCGCTAGCCGGTCAGAGCGGGTTGCCCACGAGCCTGGTGCGGCCCGAAAAAGCCAATTTTTCCCCGCGATTCGGCTACGCTTACCGGCCTTTCGCCAAGCGCAGCCTGATTTTCCGCGGAGGCTACAGCATCTTTTATAGCGGCTCGCCTTACGGCACGATCGCGAGCAGCATGGCCGCGCAGCCGCCGTTCGCGACCACCGCGACGCTCTCCACCAGCGTCACCGAATCCGCTGACGCTCGAGAACGGATTCGCCGCGTCGCCCTCGCAGACCGTCACCAATACCTACGCCATCAATCCGAATTACAAGCTCGGCTACGCGCAAACCTGGACGCTTCGCGATTCAGAACACGCTGCCGCACGCCGTTGTCGTGGAGCTCGAATATATCGGCACGAAGGGCACGGATTTGGGAGTCGTCGAGGCGCCGAATGAAGTCGCTCGGAACTTCGCTCGCTACGGCGCAGCAAAATCTGAAAATCGCCGACGCCACCGGATTCACCTATCAGACCTACGGCGCGAATTCGATTTTCAACGCCGGACAGACGCGCATCACGCGGCGCTTTCAACGAGGCATGTCGGCGACTGCTCTCTACACGTATTCGAAATCGATCGACGATGCGTCCAGCTTCACCGGCACCGGAGGCAACGTCGCGCAGTTCATCAACAACTGGGGACTGGAGCGCGGCCTTTCGAGCTTCGACCAGCGGCACAATCTTTCGACGACGTATCTGCTCTCGTCGCCCGTCGGCGTGCACGGCATGATGCGCAATGGCGGATGGAAAACCGCGGCGCTGGCGGGCTGGATGTTGAGCGGAACATTCTCGGCGACCTCGGGGACGCCTATGACGGCGCAGATCGGCGGCAATCTTGTCGAACACCGGGGGCAACGGCGCGCTCAGCAATCCGCGCGCGCAGGCGACCGGCCTTCCGATCGAAGCTCCCGGCTATCCTTATTTCAATCTGCTCGCATTCACTACGCCGCCGGCCGGGCAGTTCGGCAACGCGGGGGTCGATACGATTCCGGGGTTGTTTCATACTTCGCTGAATGCGTCGCTTAATCGCGCATTTCGATTCGGCGATACGCGCCGGCAACTGCAACTCCGGCTGAGCGCGACCAACGCGCTGAATCACGTGGTGATCACGAATATCGGCACCACTGTCAATTCCAATATGTATGGATTGCCTACCGGCGCGTCGGCTACGCGAGCGGTCACGCTGCTGTTGAGGTTCAGCTTCTGATGCGAAAACAATTTTTAAAACACAGGCTAAAGCCTGTGCCACCTGTGTACGTCGGCGGCACTGTGCTTTAGCCTGCGTGCTCGCATTCACCGCCGCCGCACAAACCTGACAGCGCGGATGTCGCGAAATTTTCCACCCGCCGCGACCTGGTCATCGTCGACGTCACGGTGAAAGACAAAGCCGGAAAGCCCATCGACGGCCTGACGCAAAAAGATTTCAGCGTCTTCGAAGACGGCAAGCAGCAGCAGATCACCGTTTTCGAATATCAGAAACTCGCCATGGATCCGGAGCCGCCGCCGACGCTGTCGCTCTCCGACCAACTGGTGCTGCCGCAATCGCGCGAAGACCGTGATCACCGCGGAAAAGCCCGGCGAGATCACTTATCACGATAAGCGCCTGCTGGTATTTTTCCTCGATTTTTCCTCCATGGGTATTCCCGAGCAGTTGCGCGCCCAGGACGCGTCGCTCGAATATCTCGACAAGCACATCACCAAAGACGACATGGTGGCGATCCTGCTCTACACCAGCCAGATCTATATCAAGACCGATTTCACGGCCGATCGCGAAGTGCTGACGCAGATCATCAAGGATCTGCCCATCGGTGAAATGTCGGAAATGGCCGGCCTCGCCGATACGGGCGACGCCAACAATGAAGATACCGGCGCGGCGTTCGTCGCCGACGAGACCGAATTCAACATTTTCAATACCGATCAAAAGCTCGCCGCGATCGAACAGGCCGCGCGCATGCTTGTCGCCTCTGCCGGAGAAGAAGGCGCTCATTTATTTCGCGGCGGGGGTGAGCAAGACCGGCGTCGATAATCAGGCGCAGCTCGAAGCGTCGATCAACGCGGCCGTCAAGGCCAACATGGCGATTTATCCGATCGACACGCGAGGCCTGATGGCTGATCCTCCCGGCGGCGGCGCGAGCAAGGCCGCATCGCGCGGCAGCGGGATTTTCAACGGCTCGGTGTACAATTCCCAGCGCGCCACGATCAACGATTCGCAGGAGACGCTTTCTACTCTCGCGGCTGAAACCGGCGGCAAGGCGTTTCTCGACAGCAACGACATCACTGCCGGCATCACGCAGGCGCAGCAGGCGCATGCGCAGCTATTACATCCTCGGCTACTACACGACCAACAACGCCGAGAATGGAAAATACCGCCGCATCCAGGTGAAGCTTACCAACGGGATGAACGCGAAGCTGGAGCATCGGCCCGGTTATTACGGCCCGAAATCGTGGGGCAAGCTGAGCGGCCAGGATAAGGAACAGCAGCTTGAAAGAAGCGATTTCGGCGGGCGATCCGATCACCGATATTCCGCTCGCGCTGCAAGTCGATTATTTCCGCGTATCCTCGCTCAGTTATTTTGTTCCCGTGTCGGTGAAGATCCCCGGTTCCGTGATCGCCCTCGCCGCGAAGGGCGGAGCCAGCGTGACGCAGTTCGATTTTGCGGGGCAGATCCAGGATGAACAGCGCAACGTTGTCGGCAATGTGCGCGACAACATCAAGATTAATCTCGATAAAGACCCCGCCGCGAAATCCAATCGCAAAGAATTTTCAATACAACGCGGGATTCACGCTCGGACCCGGCAAATATCACATGAAATTTCTGGTGCGCGAGAATATCACCGGCAAGATGGGGACTTTCGAAACGCGTTTCACCGTCCCCGATTTGAGCGCCGAAACGTCGGGGCTAAAATTGAGCACGATCGTCTGGAGCAGCCAGAGAGAGCCGTCTGAAAACCGCCGTCGGGGTCGCGGAGAAGGTGACGAAGAAGGAGATTTCGGCCGATCCACTGATTGACGGCGAAGAAAAGGTGGTCCCGAATATCACCCACGTGTTCCGCCGAAATCAGAATCTGTATGTCACATTCGACGTCTACGATGCGTGGCCGGATCCGGCCAATGCCAAGGCTCGCCGCGTGAAAGTCAGCATGAGCCTGTTCAATCAGAAGGGCGCAAAGGCATTCGAGATAGGTCCTTTGGCGGAATCTCAAGTGGCCTCGACGCGGCCCGAGACAGTGCCGGTGAAGTTTCAAGTGCCTCTCAAAGATCTCGCCCCGGGCCGCTACGTTTGCCAGATCAACGTGGTGGATGAGGTCGGCCGCAAGTTCGCGTTTCCGCGCGCGCCACTGGTTGTGGTTCCCTGATCGTGACTTAGGTTAAAATGGGTGCATCCTTGAACCTGGGTCTTACGTCTTTAAACATTGCGTCCGAATATTCCACTGCTCCCCCTGCTCCTTTTCCTGCTGACGATGCTGGCGAGCGCCGCGACGCCGCCCGCTGCTCCCACATTTAATAAAGATATCCTGCCGATCATCGAAAGCCGCTGCCAGACCTGTCACCGGCCGGGCGAGATCGGGCCTATGCCGCTGATCACCTACGAGCAAACCAAGCCCTGGGCCAAGGCGATCGCCGAAGCGGTGAAGACCCGAAAGATGCCTCCCTGGTTCGCCGATCAATGCTGCGGACAATTTTCCACCAATCCTTCGCTGCGGCCTGAAGAAATCGCGCTGATCGACGCTTGGGTCACAGGCGGTTCACCGGAAGGAAAGAAGAAGGATGTGCGCCCTCTGCTTCGCTGGACCAACAACTGGAGAATCGACGGACCCAGCGTGGTCGTCAGTCTTCCCCGAGCCTTCGACGTTCCGGCCGAATTCAAAAATCGATTATCAATATGTGATCCTCCCCATCGACCTGCCGGAGGACCGGTGGGCCAGCGCGGTGGAAATTCATCCCAGCGACCGGAGCATCGTGCATCACGCGGTGGTATACGTGAGGACCAAGGAATCGAAGTGGCTGCGCAACGTGCCGCCTCTGACTATGTACGCGCCGCCGCCCGGCACGCATCTCGTCCGAGAACTTGAGGGGCAGGCGGAGTCCGATATTCTCGCCGTCTACACGCCGGGAAGTCCGGCCGCGGTTTGGCCTGCGGGGATGGGCAAGAAACTGCCTCTCCACGCCGACCTGGTGTTGCAGATCCACTACACGTCGAAGAAAACGGCCGCCAGCGACCGAACGTCGGTCGGAATTAATTTTCTGAAGGAGCCTCCGAAGCAGCGCGTGCTAACGCTCCAGATGCAGAACCGGAACATCGTGATTCCTCCCGGCGCGAGCGATTATCACGCTTCTGTATCCGGAGTGATGCCGCGCGACGCGACACTGATCAGCTTGTTTCCCCATATGCATCTGCGCGGCAGCGCGTTCGAATACGCGATCGTGCAGCCGGACGGCAAACTGGAAACGCTGCTCCGCGTGAAGCCGTACGATTTTTTCTGGCAGATGAGCTATCCGCTCAAGATACCGCGATTCCTGCCCAAAGGCACGAAACTGCTGTGGACCGGCTATTTCGATAACTCGGCCAACAATCCCCGCAATCCCGATCCTAAGGCCGAAGTGAGATGGGGCGAGCAGAGCTGGGAAGAAATGATGGTCGGCTTTTTCGACGTTGCTGTGGAAGCAAACGTGGATAAGATCGGGTTCTTCGGTTCGCAGAATCCTTAGAGTTAGCCAGTTTACGTTTCGCGCAGCCGTTGCAAGGCGTTCTCACAGGCCGCGATCAACGCTGGCAGATCGGTCTGCACAATATCCCAAAGTCGGTCTTCCCGAATGGCATCGTACTCGTGCCGCAAGCGATTGCCAAAGGCTCTTATCTCTTGCCAAGGTTGGTCTGGCATCAAGACGGCAGCCAAATCGCCCAGCTTAAAGGTAGCTTCGCTGATTCGTTCGAGAGAGCGCTCCACTGCATCGTAGGTTTCTCGTCCCCTTTGAACGCTTCCTCATCCATACCAGCGGCATAACGTTGAATAGCTCGTGCGTTCTCGACGATGTCTTCCAGGCGACGCACGGGTTTTTTAGAAGGCAAGGGCCCGATCTCTGTCAATTTCTGCTTGAAAACGTGATTTGCGGACGGGCTCCTCGATCACATCTACCTTGCAACCCAAAATGCTGGACAGGCGCTTTTCGAGTTCGCTTAAGCGGCTGAAATAAGCTAGCCCGCGTGCCGAAAAGCCTTCGCCGAGGTGTACGGCTACATCGACGTCGTTCGCGGCACCCTCGCCGCGCGCCACCGAGCCAAATAGGGAGAGGCTCAAAACCCCAGCCGCGCGCAGTCTCTTTCAAGCTCTTTTAATGCGGCGATGATACGCGCCCGCTCCATGGTCCTAATTTTGCACAACTGGGAACCACAAGCAAGCCGCGTAAACTTTAGCCTCCTTCCTTCGTCAATGCTTAGGTAGTTGCTCTACTGATGTATGATGATCGTATCATTATCGAGTGCCGGGAAGACTATGAAAAAGCGGGCTGAAATATTACAAGGAACGTTGGATATGCTTATTTTACAGGCTATCGCTCCAGGGCCTGCTCACGGCCACACCATCGCTTACGTGATTGAACGCCGTTCAGAAGATGTTCTACTGGTCGAGCACGGCTCGTTGTATCCGGCTCTGCATCGTCTGGAAGATCGCGGCTGGATCGCGTCGTTCTGGGGGACGTCGGAGAACAACCGCAAAGCCCGTTACTATCGCCTCACCGCGACCGGACGCAAGCAGTTAGGTGTCGAAACCAGTCGCTGGGAACGCGTCGTCCGCGCCGTCAACCAAGTGCTTCGGCCAGCGGAGGAGTAAACCATGAGTTGGATCCGTTTTCTGCGGCGACGTCATTGGGACAGGGAACGATCGCAGGAGATCGAAGGCTATCTCGAAATCGAAACGGCGGACAATATTGCGCGCGGAATGACGCCTGCTGATGCGGCTTACGCGGCGCACAGGAAGTTCGGAAATCCAACGTTGATCCGAGAGGAGATTTACCGTATGAATACGATCACTTGGCTCGAGAGCGTCGCGCAGGACGTGCGCCACGGCCTGCGAACAATGTTCGCGAATCCCGGCTTCTCGCTGATCGCCATCCTTTCGCTTGCGCTCGGGATCGGCGCGAACACGGCGATTTTTCAACTGCTGAACGCGGTTCGCCTACGGAGCCTTCCGGTGCAGAACCCGCATGAACTGGCGCAAATTGAAATCGTCGGCGGCAATCACGGAATGGGCATGAACGACGGGCCAGATTTCGGGCTCACCCGACCGATGTGGGAAGAGATCCGGCGCGACCATTCGCCGTTTTCCGGCGTCTTTGCGTGGGGCGAGAAGAACATTGCTGTGGGCGAAGGCAAGGACTTTCAGGAGGTGCCCGGAATCGTGGTCAGCGGCGATTTTTTCCGGGTGCTGGGGGTCGAGCCGTGGCGCGGCCGTCTGCTCGCGTCCGATGACGAGCATAGTTGTCCCGAATCCACCGCCGTGGTCGGCTACGCGTTCTGGCAGAGCAAGCTCGGTGGGCGCGAGATTGATTCCAATACGAGGCTTTTTCTCGACGGCCAATTCAAACAGATCGTCGGCGTGACGCCGCCATCCTTCCTCGGCCTTGCGGTGGGCAAGCGGTTCGACATCGCCCTGCCCGAATGCATGCCGAAACAATTGAGCACCAATGTGTTTGAGGAATCCGTGATGGGAAGACTGAAGCCCGGCTGGACCCTGGCGTCGGCATCGGCTCAGTTGGAGGGGATGAGCGCGGGAATCATGGCCGCGACGGAGATCACCGGCTACAATGCGAGCACGGTCCAAAGATATCGGCAATTCAAGCTGGCCGCTTATCCTGCGGCGAATGGAGTGAGTGATCTCCGCCGAGCCTACGACTCGTCGCTCACGCTGTTGCTGGCCATAACGGGGCTGGTGCTGTTGATCGCATGCGCGAATCTCGCCAACCTGATGCTGGCGCGCGCGAGCGCGCAGGGAGCGGGAAATCGCGGTCCGTTTGGCGTTGGGCGCGGCGCGAACTCGCGTGTTAAGGCAGTTGCTGGTGGAAAGCTTCCTGCTGGCGGCGATCGGAGCGGCCATCGGCGTCGGGCTGGCGGAGCTATTGAGCCGCGCTTTAGTTCTCTCGCTCTCGCACGAAGGAGACCGGGTGACCCTATTCACCGGGACCGACTGGCGCGTGCTGTTGTTTGCCTCGGCGGTGACGATTCTGACGTGCTTGATCTTCGGCATGGCTCCCTCGTTCCGAGCCTCGGCGGCCGATCCGGTGACCGCGATGCGCAGCGGAGGCCGAGGCATGACCGCGGGTCGCGAACGCTTCTCCGTCCAGCGCGCGATGGTGGTGACGCAAATCTCCGTTTCGCTCGTGCTGCTGGTCGGCGCTGTGCTGTTCGTCCGCAGTTTCCGCAATCTGATGACTTTCAATCCAGGAATAAGGGAAGAGGGAATTACGCTGGCCTTCATCGGATTTCAGAAATCGAATATCTCTCGGGATCACATCGAGGAATTCAAGCGCGAGTTGGTGGAGGAGGTGCGTTCGATTCCGGGCGTGCTGAACGCTGCGAACACCACGCATGTGCCTCTGATCGGAGGTTCCTGGGGACACGGGATCACCATTGGAAAAATGGATGGCGGCGCGAGCTTCACCTGGGCGAGTCCCGAATATTTCGAGACCATGGGCATTCCGCTGGTCAGCGGCCGCGGATTCACCGACACCGATACCGCCGCTTCGCAACGCGTCGCCGTCGTGAATCAGACCTTCGTCCGCCGCTTCTCGAATGGCACCGATCCCATCGGCCAGACCTTGCGCACTCATCCGGAGCCTAATTACCCGTCGACCATCTACCAGATCGTCGGCGTGATGGCGAACTCGAAATATGAAAATCTCCGCGACGAAACGCCACCCTTCGTGATCGCACCCTCCACGCAGTTCCCGGACCAACGCCCCAACACCGCGATGCTGGTCCGTTCTAGCCTGCCACCGGAGGTGATGGCGGATTCGATGAAGCGCCGCTTGGGCGAAAAGCATCCCGACGTTATCGTTTACGCTACTTCTTTTCAGCAAAAAATTCGCAATGGCTTGCTGAGGGAACGTCTCATGGCGATGCTCTCGGGATTCTTCGGCGTTCTCGCCGCGTTGCTCGGGATGCTCGGCCTCTACGGGGTTATTTCCTATCTCGTAATGCAACGCCGCAACGAAATCGGAATCCGAGTAGCTCTAGGGGCGAACCGCGGCCAGGTTGTCTGGATGGTAATGCGCGAAGCGGGAATATTGCTCGGGATCGGTGTAACCATCGGCACCGTACTCTCACTCGCCGCGGGCCGGACGGCCGAATCGCTGCTATTTGGATTGAAATCGTCCGACCCTATGACGCTGGTTGTGGCCATCGGACTTCTCGTGGCCATCTGCGCGCTCGCCAGTTTCGTGCCCGCACGGCGTGCATCGCAACTGGACCCCATGACCGCGCTGCGCAGCGATTGAATGTTGGATCTTGATTGAGCTACTCGCGCTTGAAAAAATCGATAGGAGCAATCGAAGTGATTTTCCACTTCTTTCCACGTTTCTCGATGGTGCATTGAATCACGGCCCGCTTCGCTTTCTGATCTTCGCATTGAATCAGCCAGTCGAGATCGAGCGTTCGCTTCCGATCGTTGCCGTCTGTATTGATGAAATCGATAGTCGTCGAAACTTCGCCCGTGCCTACCATCGTTTCGATCTGATCGCGAAACACCTCATAGCCCGGCATCGATTTGTCGAAATGATCAAGAAACTCCGTGGCGCGCGGGCGCGTCGCCTCTTTATTGTTGGCCAACTCGCGATCCGCATCCGCCAGCGTCGCCGCGACTGACCGAAAAAAATCGATCACGTCCTTCGGAGGATCTTCAAACGCGAGCATGGAGGCCAGCACTAAAACAGCGATACTCATATCAGGTCCGGTAACTCGCGTTGATCTTGATGTAATCTTCGGTGAAATCGCAGGTCCAGAATCGCGCGCGACCTCGGCCCCGCCCGCGAATCGTAAACTTCACGGAGCATTCCGGCGCGTCGAGCTTAGTCTTCAACTCCTGCTCCGAAAAATCCGCCGCGAGCCCTCCCCGGCATACTGCGATTCCTTGAAAATCGATATCGACGCGCCGTGGATCGAACGCGATTCCCGCGTTTCCAGCCGCGCTAAAGGATTCGACCCCAATTCGGATCCGATCCGGCGATCGCTGTTTTCACCAGCGGCGAATTGGCGATGCAACGAGCGATTCTCTCCGCCGCCCGCTCACTGGTCGCGCCTTCAATATCGATCGTGATTAGTTTTTTCGCGCCTTCGCCATCTTTGACGATCTGCCGGGCCAGCGATTCCAGCACCTCCGTCAGCGCGTCTTGAAACGCGGTCACACGCGGACGAACGCCTGAGGCGCCATTCGCCAGCACCGCCAAAGTGTCGTTGGTCGACGTATCCCCATCCACCGAAATTCGATTGAACGTTCGCTCGCACGACGCGTTTCAGCGCGGTCCGCAGCGACATCCGGCGCAATCACCGCATCCGTGGTCACAAACGCGAGCGTGGTGGCCATCCGCGGATGAATCATCCCGGAGCCTTTGGTCATCCCCGCGATCCGCGCGCCTTTCACTTGCGCGAATGCCGTCTTCATCACCAGGTCCGTGGTCATGATCGCCCGCGCCGCGTCCTCAAAACGATCGGCGCTCAATCCCGCCACCAGCGCCGGCAGCGCGTCGATAATCAGCCGGGCATCGAGCTCCACTCCGATCACTCCAGTCGATGCCGGCAGCACTTCTTCGCCTTTCGCGCCGATCGCCTTGGCCGCTGCCCGCGAGGTTTCGATCGCCACCTGCTCACTGGTTTTCGTCGCGCAATTCGCATTGCCGGCGTTGACCAGGATCGCCGCGCATTCTACCTCGTGCCGCGCGAACGTTTTTCCTCGCGACCTCCACAGGACCGGCCACTACGCGATTCTGAGTGAACACCGCGGCAGCCGTGGCCCGCGTGTCCGAAACGATCAGCGCCAGGTCGTCCTTCATGACCTTGCGAATCCCGGCAAACGTGGCAGAGTAGCGAAAACCCAGCGGCAAGTTCACGCCAAAACCTCGCCCGCTATCGATCGAAAATCCGTTCAAAAATGCCGACGCCGCCATCCGCTTCTTTCCCTCCAATTGAATTTCGAGCAACTCGATCGCTCCGCCGCCGCATCCCGCGAACAAACGTTTGCCCTCGGCTAGTAAAGCTCCCGGCGCAAGTCGATGCTCTGCGATCGCCGCGCGCCAAACGTGAAACCGCTGCCCCCTCAAAAATCCGTACGCTCCCGGCCAAGGTTGAAAGCCCCGCGCGCGATTCAAAATTTCTTGAGCGGCTCATCGTCCAATCGATATGTCCATCTTCGCGCTGTCAGAATCGGCGCCAGCGTGGCCTGCGCATTATCCTGCGCCTCCGGCACGATACTCGACAATTCCGCCAGCGTCCGTACCAGTAAATCCGCACCCGCCGGAGCCAGCCTCGCTCCCAACTCGATCGCCGTCTCTTCCTCGCCGATTCGGCGTCTCCCACTTCAGCAGCATCGCCCCGGTATCGAGCCCCGCGTCGATCTTCATCGTCGTCACGCCGGTAGTCTTTTCGCCGCGCGCAATTGCCCACTGAATGGGAGCCGCCCCGCGATACTTCGGCAGCAGCGACGCGTGCACATTGATGATTCCCTGCGGAGGAATATCGAGAATCGATTGCGGAATAATCTGTCCGTACCCCACGACCACCATCGCATCGGGAGCCATCGCGCGCAGTTGCTCCACGACTTCCGGCCGCGTACGCGTTCCGGCTGATGCACCGTGAGCCCCAGCCGCAGCGCTGCTTCCTTCACCGGCGACATGGCGTCTTTCTGCCCGCGCCCCTTCGGCCGATCCGGCTGCGTGAATACCGCACAAACCTCATGCCCCGCCTCAACAATCCGCTCGAGCGTCGGAACCGCGAAGGCAGGCGTGCCGAGATAGACCAGCTTCATCCCCACTCGCCGATTTTTTGCAGCTTCCGAATTTTCCGCCGGATCAGATCCCTCTTCAGCGGACTCACGTGGCTGATATACAGCGTCCCGTTCAAATGATCCGTCTCATGCTGAAACGCCCTGGCAAGCAGATCTTCGCCGGTCATCTCGAATTCTTTCCCCGACGCATCCTTCGCCCGCACCGTGACCTTCTGCGCCCTGGTCACCGGCTCGCGAAATGTGGGAATGCTCAGGCATCCCTCTTCGCTGGTCTGCGATCCTTCTCGCGCCACGATCTCCGGATTAATCAGGACGATCTTCTGCGCCGGATCTTCGCCCGTCGTCAAATCGATCACTGCGATCCTCTTGCCAATGCCGATTTGCGGAGCGGCCAGACCCACGCCGCGCGCCGCATACATCGAATCGAACATGTCGTCGACCAGCTTGTGCAACTCCGCCGTATCGAACTCCGTGACCGGTTCGGCATGCTGCTCCAGCACCGGCTGGCCATACTTCGTGATGGGATGAGTCATCAGAAATTCTTCACCTGTTCCAGATATCCTTCAAAATTTCGCTTCATCTCCTTAAGCGAATCGCCGCCGAATTTTTCTATCGCCGCCCCCGCCAAAACGATCGCCACCATCGCCTCGCCGATGACTCCCGCCGCAGGCACCACCGCCACGTCGCTGCGTTCATAGGCTGCCAGCGCCGGTTCGCGCGTAGTCAGATCTACGCTCTCCAGCGGACGCCGCAGCGTCGAAATCGGTTTCAGCAAGCCACGCACGACAATGTCCTGTCCATTGGTCATGCCGCCTTCCAGCCCTCCAGCGCGATTCGCGCCGCGTGTGAATTTGCGATCCTCCTTGTCGTAGTGAATCGTATCCTGCACCTTCGATCCGAACGACGACGCTCCATCGGCTGCGAATCCGACCTCCACGCCCTTAACCGCCTGCATCGAAACAATGGCCTGCGCCAGTTTCCCGTCGAGCCTGGTGTCCCATGCGATGTGCGATCCCAAGCCCGCGGGCACCCCGTGCGCGACCACTTCAAAGACCCCGCCCACCGTATCACCGGTGCGATAAGCTTCGTCGACCACGCGCTTTCATCCGCTGCTCCGCCTCCGGATCGACGCATCCCAGCAGAACCTCATCGCGCTGGCTCAACTCCACCAATTCTTCCCACTCCGCGGCGCGATGCAACCGCTGCTCCCCAACAGCAATCACGTGGCTCAATACCTGAACACCCAACTCCGCCAGCAGAGCCTTCGCGAGAGCGCCCACCGCCACGCGAGCCGTCGTTTCCCGCGCGCTGGCTCGTCTCCAGAATGTAGCGCGCGTCCTGAAAATCATACTTGATCGCGCCCGCCAAATCGGCATGACCGGGCCGAGGACGAGTAACCGCTTTTTTCTCCCCGCCGTTGCCCTCGACCGGCAGTACCTCCGTCCAATTTTTCCAATCCTTGTTTTCAATGATGATCGCAATGGGCGACCCAATGGTTTTCGAGTGCCGAACGCCGCTGACGATGTGCGCGCGATCGGTCTCGATTTTCATGCGCCCGCCGCGCCCAAACCCCTGCTGGCGCCGCCACAACTCCCGATCGATGGCTGCGAGCGATAACCGGAATTCCCGCAGGCATCCCCGTTACCGTCGCGACCAGGCACTCCCCGTGCGATTCCCCCGCTGTCTCAAACCTGAACATGCAAAACATAAGTCTAACAAGAGAGTAGACATGAGCCAGCAACTGTTAAATTCAGGTTGTTTTGGTGGCGCGAGCTTCAGTCTGCTGCGTCGGCTTCAGCCGACGTCTTCGCTTCTGCCGAACCGGGGCGGACATCGGCTCAAGCCAATGCTGCAAGCCAAAGCTCGTGCGGCATCCCGCTGCCCGATACAGGTAACCGACTTATTTAAGGTTCTCGACCGCTAGATGATGTTCTGCCGCCCGGCGCGCCGATTCATCACGCGTCAGGCTAAACTTCTATCTGGCTTCCTTTCTTCGGCCTGCGATGCCTCATCTAGGACCTCCTACTTTCCCTTCGTATGCTCTCTGATCAGAACGAGTCTCCACGAGACTCTTTTGACAGTTTTTTCCTGCGCAGGAAATGTCGTATTGCGGTGGTCCTGAGCCCTCTCAAAACGGAGGGACCTTGGGGTCGCTCATAAAATCACGGCAAACCGAGGATTTCAGAGGGTTGTTTACAGCTCGGGAGGCTGGAAGCAACTCAAATCATTGGCGGCCGGCGGATCGCAAGGTCAGCCGGTCGCGCGCGACCCTTTGCACCGCCCAAGTGTGCCTCCTCCAGAACGGGCAGGGCACGTTTTATGTGAGAGGCGTGGCGGGGACGCAGAACCTGTCGAACGCATCGGTCAGCAGCGCCGCGATCTGACCGGCATCGCGCCGTTCAATTTCATGCCGATGAATCATGTGAACCGGCTTCCCATCCTGGAATATCGCGATCGAGGGCGACGACGGAGGATAGTCCTGGAGCAACGCGCGCACATGCGCGACCGCGGCTTCATCCCCGCCGGCGAATACGGTAGCCGACTTGGACGGGCGAACAGCGTGCTGCAAAGCCATCCCGACTGCAGGCCGGGCGCGTCCCGCCGCACATCCACAAATCGAGTTCACCACCATCATGACGGTGCCGCCCGAGGCGAGCAGTCGATCGACTTCTTCAGGCGTTCGCGTCTCTTCGACGCCGAAGCGGGTCAATTCGGCTCGCATGGGTGCTATGAAATGTTCAGGGTATGCCACCTCCATATTCTAACAGCTATCATCAATGGTGCCGTTATGAAACCGACCTTCTTGTTGTTCCTCTCCTATGTCGCGTTCGCGCAGACCGTTCCTGCGAATCTCATATCGGAAACCGGCGTTGCGTACGCGCAGGCCGATCCGCAACAAATAATGGATATTGTCCGTCCCAAGGAACCAGGCAAGCATCCAGCGATTCTCGCGATCCACGGCGGAGGATTCCGTGCGGGCTCGCGAAAAGGCTACCAGGCGAATTGCGTTACGCTTGCCGAGCACGGGTATGTCTGCGCCACTGCGGATTACCGATTGGCTCCCGCCGCGCCTTTTCCCGCCGCCGTTTATGACGTGAAGGCCGCCGTGCGATATCTGCGGGCCAACGCTTCCCGCCTCGGTATCGATCCGAATAAAATCGGCGTGATGGGCGGCTCGGCTGGTGGACACCTCGCACTGTTCCTCGGGGTCACCGGCAATGTGCCGGAGTTTGAAGGCGACGGTCCGAATCGCGATCAATCTTCGCGCGTTTCGGTGGTGGTCGATTATTTCGGCCCCTCCGACCTGACCAAATCCTATGGCCGCAGCGTCGACGCGGCTGACGTACTGCCGCTCTTCCTTGGCGGCGATGTTGCCCATGCTCGAGCGATGCATCTCCGCGCGAGTCCTCTCAACTGGGTAACGCCTGACGCCGCCCCCACCCTTGCCATCCAGGGAACAAAAGACCGTTACGTAAACTATGAGCAGTCCGTGTGGATCGTCGATCGTCTTCTCGCTGCGGGCGTAGAAGCGGAACTCGAGACAATCGATGGAGCCGATCACGGCTTCAAAGGCGCCGATGCCGAGCGCGCGGATAAGCGGATGATGGCGTTCTTCGGTCGCTATCTGAAGTAGGGGCGCTATCGAAAATCTCCGTTCCAGCCGATAAAAGGGTGACGGATTTCAATGCGCTGCCTGCACTGCAACAAAAAGCTGAGTTTGCTGAAGTTGGCGAAGGGAGACAGCTTCTGCTCCCACGAGCATTTCGACGCTTATCAGCTCAAGCTATCGAGAGACGCGATCGAGCGACTAATGAGCGTGCCCGGTGACGAAACGCCTAAAGCGCCGCTCGTCCTTAATAAAGTAGACGACAACCAGATCGAAGAAGCACCCCCGGATAATGATAATGCCCATCAAGAAAAGGCGGCCCTCGCGCGTCTCACAGCTTACGCTCCTCCTCCGTTGCCAGAGGCTGCTGTAGCGTCTCAGTCCCCGCCGTACGCGCCATTTGCAGGTTCGGCGCTGCCACCTTGTTCGCTGAATCCGGCGCCCTCTACCGCGAGCGGACCGGAGGCAAGCCCAGAAGTTGGACCGGCTCGGGAACTGTCCTTTCCGGTTCACGAAGTAGACGAGACGGTCTGTGTCCTTCATCTGTACCTCCGATTGGGTCTCGGTGGAACAGAACCTAAAAACTGGACATCGGACCGGCCTCTCATTGTGACGCCGGAATATTTTCGCCTCGACATAAGCCAACCTCCACTCGGACTTAGCCCGGAATTTCCAGAAATCGACTATGCCGATCCCGTGGTCGAGGAGCTGCCGTTCCTCGAGGCTGGTCATTCCGTTGAACCCGAGACGCAAACCACACCCGGAGAGGGCCCCGAGCCTGATATGGCGCAAATAGCCGAGAATCATGCGCCCGCGGAGCTCATCACGCCAATCGAGGCTACTGCGCCGGTCGATGCCGATCCCATAGCCGAGGCGATGCCATTTGCCGAGGCGGTTCCTGTCGTGAATCCGGTGATGTACCCGGAGCACACACCCACCGAAGTCTCCCCGCCGAGCGTGCCGCTCCTGATCGAGGATCTGGGGCCCGCCGAGCTGGTTGCGCCGATTGAAGCGATTCGAGCGGTGGCCGCCGAGCCTTTGGCCGATACGCTAGTATTAGTCGGGTCCGCTCCGTCTATCACGCCAGTGCTGCCTGCCGCACCCGCTTCCCTTGCGCCCATTGAGCCTGCCGAGCCCCGTATACCGTTCCTGACGGCACCGTCATTCCGCGCGCGAAGTGGAACGCCAATTCTCCTCCACAGCGCGGCAAGCGCCAGACCCAACAGTTCAAACCTGAATCCAGCTCTCGATAATGGTAGTTTGCAGCGCCTCGATTCATGCCGAGCGATTCCGAACTTCACCAGCTTTGCCCGGCCTCCAGCGATCCGCTTGCACAATTCGACGGCGTCTTGTGTCGGCAGTGCTTCTGAACTCGATCTCCAGCCCGGTTCCGTTCTTCCGAACGCCAAAAAGCAGCTCTGTGGAGATGCATGGCGCCCCACAAACCGCCGGATCTTGATCGCCCAGGCGGCCCTCGAGGCAACCTGGGAGTCGATGGGTCCCCTGGATTTCGATCTACCTAAACCGGCTTCGCTGTTGTCTCGTCCAGATCCGTCGCGCCTGCGCAAAGTTGATCCTCAACAGCTCCTTGCGGGAACGCCCTTGGACCTCGTTTCGTTGTTCCTCGGTGTTTTGGAAACCCGTCCGCACGGGCATGAACCTTCGTTCGTCGATCTGCCGGCTCACGCCACGAAGTCCAGTTGGCGAGCGATTTTCTCAGCGGCTCCCGACCCGGAGCCCCTCGAGTATGCCTGGCAACCTCAGACAACTCATTTTTCTTTGCCCGATCCGATTGTCGACGGACCTACAGAACCGCTGCTTCCGCTTGCGTCGCTGCAGTATGCACCAGCTTGCATCAAAGTGGATTGCATTGAAAAGACTGAGCTTCCTGCGCCTTACGTCGCGTCGGCGCTATATCGCCAGAGCGCGTGGCCGGAAAGCGATTCTGCCGTCGCTCCTTTGGGTTCGGAATCATCGTTGGTCTTCATTGGTACGAGGAAGCTGCCGCAAGCAGCAGATATGCCGGCCGGCCGTTTGCAAACCGGTTCTGGTGCTCCAACGCTTAGTTGGAAACCGTATCTTCAGATCGCGCAAGCCCCTCGGGACACGAGATTTCTGCCGGTCCGGAATGGGACAGTCCTGCCGCGTGCAAAGACTTGGCCGCTTTTAGAAGCGGTGCCTCGTTAATTTGCAGCAAACTATGCAGACCTTAGAGCTTGATGCCGATCACTAAGTAGGACTCGAAAGGGATCGAGGCCACGTAGGGGAAATATGGAAAACTCAAACACCAATCCTGGGAGCGTTGCGACGGCGGAACCCGAGGCTCCAAACAGCGACGCAGCGCTACGGTCGCTGGCGCTCGCCGTTTCATTGCATCTGAGGGGTTCTCAGGAACAGGCTTTGAAAGAACTGGATCGCGCAGAGGAGCATGCCAGCGCGAGCGACCTCCCGGAAATTCATGCCGCACGCGGGCATATTAATTCCGAGCTCGGCCGCTTCGATGCAGCCGCAGTCAGCTTCACGCGGCTGGTGGAACTGCTGCCGAACGATATTCCAACGCGCTACAAACTCGGTTTGTGCCTTCAGCACATAGGACGGTACGCGGAGGCGCTTGAGAATTTCCACAAGGCAATCTCGCTGGGCGATCAGGATTTGAAAACCAAGCTCGCCGCCGGCGCTTGCCTGCTGCAACTCAACGACGGAAAGGCCGCAATAGAGGTCTTCGATCGAGCTTTGGCGCAAGCTCCCGATTCCGAGGAAGCCCGATTCGGGAAAGCGGTCGGGCTACAGTTGCTGTGGGAGTTCGATCAGGCCACCGCCCTCTACGAACAGATTCTGGCAGCGAACTCCCACTCAGTGGATTCACTTGCGAACCTCATCAGCTTAAGCCTTCAGCGGAAGGATTATACCGCGGTTTGCAATTGGAGCGATCAATTACTCGTCGAACGGCCTGACGCCATGGCAGCTTTGGTCGGGCTCGCGGGGGCGGCATTCGCGAACGGCGATTTTGAAGCTGCGGCAAAACACACCGCGCGGCTGACAGAACTGGCTCCAAATTCCTACGATCACTGGTTCAACTTGGGCGTAGCACTGCAGCGGTTGGGACGTCTTTCCTCATCCGCCAACGCCTATCAGCGCGCGGGCAGCATCCGGCCCGAAGCGACTTTCGCGCACATCAACCTGGGCGTCGTCTATCGCGAATTGGGCGACTTGGCGAACTCCCGCGTCCGCATTCGAGCGCGCGGTCGCAGGCCGCGCCGGAACGAGCCGATTTGAGACTGGAACTAGCCTCGATCATCGAACGCCAGGGTTGTTTCGAAGAGGCTGAATCGCTCTATGCGGCCCTCGTGAAGACCAATCCGGAACTTGAGAACGCCTGGTTCAGGCTGGGCTATCTCCGCCTCCAGCGCGGCGATAACGCCGGCAGCATTCCGGCATTTGAAGCCTGCATAAAGAATCACCCCGACTGGCCGGAGGCGGAAATGAACCTGGGACTGGCGCACACCCGCTTCGGCCAGTACGATCAGGCCGAAGCGGTGTTGACGAAGTTGCTGCATCGCAATCCAAAATCGATCGACGCGCTTGAACGGCTTAGCCGTCGCGTCGCTGGAACGCGGGGATCACGAGAAAGCGCTCGACTATCATCTGGCTCTTCTCGACGTCGGCGAGAAGTCGCCGGAGATCTACTACAACGCCGGACTCCTTTCGCAGCAGCTGGATCAACTGAGAATGCAGTCGGTCTATATCGCTCCGCACTTGATCTGCGTTCCGATTTCCCGGAAGCGCTATCGAATCTCTGCCACGTGCTGCAGACTCTGGGCCGGGGCGACGAAGCGCTCGATAGTTGGGTTTCGGCGCTGGAGAAAAAACCGGAACTCGCGCGCGGATACTTCCTCCGCTAAACTCCATCAGGCAGGCCGATTCATACCGTCCCGCCTGCTCCTCCTTCTGCCTGCTCGTCTTCCTGCCTGCTGCGCTAGCGGACCGCCACTTCCTGGCGCGTTTCCGATTCAATTCTTCCAATCAATTTACCCAGCAGCCTCGCCGTCTAAATATTCCACTACATAGACAGCGGTGTGCGTTTTCAGCGCCGGCGTCTCGCCCTCGATTTCGAGGCCGCACGTGCCGTCACCAAGCCATCCGCCGATCTGCTGCACTCGCGCCGCGATATCAGTCGCAGTGGCCTCAAAAATGGTAACAAGCTGATCTTCGGACCAGCGGAAAATCATATCGTACGGCCGGATCGCCGCAGCGAACTTGTCTCCCAGTTCCTTCATGATTGAGTGGCCTCCGCCCGATCCCCGCTGGGTCGAGCTTTCCTCGGTTCGAGCCGCCACGATCACGCAGAATGGCTGTTTTTTACCGATCTCCGTCTCGATCCGCACTTCCGCCGCCGCCCGATTCAGGAGGCCGGTTTCCTGATCGATAAACGTCGACGCGGTAGCCTCGGCCAGCCACGCCTCGATTTCTTTCCGCCGTCGCCGCAAATCCTCGATGGACGCTAATTTCTCGGTTCTCGCCCGGCGCGCATAGGCACTAAGCCCCGCCGCGTAGCGTTTACCGATATGCGGAGCTGAGCTTCCTCATCAACTTCCGCCGACGTCGCGATGTGTTCCGCCAGGTCGTCGAGAAACGCGGTTTGCAGATCGGCGGATGCGACTAGCGTTTCCTCAGTCTCGCGCAGGTGCTCCAGCAGCATCGCGGCGTGATTCGAGCCCGGCAGTCGTCCACGCGCTCGCAGTCCGAGAATACTCAAGCAAGTCGGTTTCCACTGCGTCGCGGCTCTGCTCAAGCGCCTGGGGAGTGGCATCGAATCCCAGCCTCCTTGGCAATTTCAATAACCGGTCGCGATACATCGCCCCTACCGAAGGGCATACTTCAGCCATGCAGTTCCCAATGGCGACAACCGTGCTGAGATAACAGGCCAGCGCGGTTTGATCTGAGTGTTCGGCGGTCGGACTTAGGCGAATTAGAGATGGAGATCATTACTTTCCCAATGGATTGATCGGCATTACCTGCCGCATCGGCGGCTAGGGGAAAAACCTGAGAAAAAATTACGGGCCTCGGACTGCTCACTAGGGCCCCCATCTCGCGTCATCCCTTAGTAGAGGCGATGCTGCCTCTGAAGAAAGGACCAAAATTATGCGTGATCATTTCTAACGAAGAGAATGGCAAATGAGGATGCAACCACCGATCGTTCTTTCGACCCGCGAAGGACCGCCCTGCTGGCCTATGAGTTTTGGCGTGCGCGAGGTTGTCCGCGAAGGCTCGCCGGAGCAGGATTGGTTCCTGGCCGAAGAGCAGATGAGGCATCAGCAGAATTTCAGCGCTCAAAAAGCGGCGTGAAGATTCGCGTCTTAAAACCGGGGATCCGGAGCACGTGCAGGCTCCGGTTCCGATGCAGGCAGATTCGGGCGCAACCGCTCGATGCGCCAGGTGACCTTATCCGCCTTGTTCGCGTTCCGTGCGATTGATGCGCAGCTTTGCGTTGGCAAGATAGTTCAAATGCACGCGATCGAACGCGAGGCCGGCCGACGCCATCAGCTTCATGTAGTCGCCATGCGCGGTTTCGTCCGGAGCTTCGGTGTAGCCCGAATCCCAGGTGATGTCCGGGCGAGACGCCACCAGTGGCGCCGCTTGCCTCCTCCAGCAGCTCCGCCGCGTCCAGCCGAGCCTTTCAGCGCCATGTAAATCCGGATTCCGTTGACCATCGGCTGCTGCATATCTTCCGGCTGCCAGCGCTGGCCGAATCGCTGATACCGCGCGTTCATCCGATTTTCGAGATCCAGCAAGCCCGGCACGTTTCTCTGCGCCTCCACGATGCGATCGCGAATCTCGTAGGCGATTTTCTCGCTGTAGAGATGCGTCTCATCGCGCAAGTAGGTCAGGCTGGTGAACCATCCGCGCGGGATCCACCAGGTGCGCCCGTTGTTCGCTCCCTGCCGCGTGGTGACCCACGCCGAATATTCCGAAAACGGCTGCACCCATTCATGCGACGGATACCCGTGCGGATTCAGAAACGCATCGGGCAGCCATGCTTCGAGCAGCTGCTTGCGCGTTCGCGATTCGGGATAAACCGGATCAGTCTCGGCTTGCCCCGTCGAAACGTCCGCCGCGAGCGACCCGTGATAGCCGGGATGCAGCATGTTGTTCGGCGTAATCTCGGCGAGCTGCACGGAAAGATCCGCGCCATCGCTATTGGTGATCGGATGCAGCACCACGTTGACTTGTTTAAGTAGCGCGCGCATCGCCTCATCGGTGACCAGTTGCTCGCCGAGCTTGTCGATATGGCTGGTGCTCGAAACTTCGTTGGCGTGCTGGCGGCCGCTATAGACAATCGACGCCTTGAGCGTGGTCTCCTTGGCCCACGAACGCAACTGCGCGGGCGACGGCAGCATCACGTCGGCGGCCCACAAATTCTGGCCCAGATAGCTGCGGCCCATCCAATACGCATTGACTCCCGGAGATCTCGCTCAGTTTCGCCAGGATCGACGCGTTTTCGTCGGGCGAGATCGGCTCGTCCCATTGCACGGCGTTTCTTTTCTTGTCGCGATAATCGGCGATCATCGGCCGTTTTGCGACTGGAGCGCGAAACGTTCCAACTCCCGATCTCGCGCGGCGCCGCGCTATCGACCTTCGCCGAAAGCGGCAGCGGCAGCTCAAACTCGACTGCCATTTTGCGCAGATGCGGATACGCCAGCTCATCCTTATATAAGCCCGCCGAGTGCATCGCCTCGAGCCACTGCATCTGCCCCTGCGCCTGCTCCACAGGAAACACTCCGCGCTCGATTTGCGTCGTGCCTTCCAGCTTCACCCAGTCGTCATACTTGTCGTCTTTGAAATCCGCCGGAAGCAGCCAGGTAAGACTTCGCGGACCGTCCGCAGTCAGCGCGAGCCTCGATCAACCGCGGCTGCATCGCGCCGGTCAACGCGTACAGATTCCGCTTGCGCTCGTGATGTTTTCCCTGCGCGTCGGTCCAACTCAGCTCGACCATCGGATTCGCCGCCGGCTTCGCATAGAACTCGATATGCACGTGCCCGTCCTTCCCGTCGTCGGGCGCGTGAACGATCGGAATAATGCGGCCCACGTAGGTCACGGGCGCCCGGCTTCCATATCGCCGATCATGTTGGCGAAATTTTCGGTCGAGTAAAACGTGTCTTCCTGAAGCGCTTCGAGCGACGAAATATGTTCCTTGTCGATGCCCAGGCTGAAGTCCGGCTCGCTCATATGAATGTCGATTTTGAGCGTGTCGAAGATCGGCGCGAACTCCGGCCGCAGCTCGCCGTGCGACTGCGACATGACGTGCCGAAAAATTTTCGGCAGCGTCTCGTTCTGATAGTGATCCCAAAATTCCTCGATGTCGGTCTTGATGCGCTGATCTAGAATCACGCGTCGATGCCGCTTCGATCCGCACCCAGCCCGTATCCACCTGCACCTGTTCATATGGCTTGATCACGCCGTTGTACGGCTGCATCGCGGTGGTGACGGTGAATTCGCGGCTCAGCAATTCCTTGCCAGCCGCATCGTAGGCCTGGACGCGATAGGTCGGCCCGCCTTCGAATTCGTCCAGCTCAATCTTTTCGAGCGGAATTTTCAGCTCCTTCGCCAGCGCTTCATCCACCGGATACAGCTCATGAACCCAGCGCGCGGGCGAGTACATCACGCGCATCCCGGTTTCGTCTTCGTTCTTCTTGAACCCGATCTTGATCGACGCGACGGCTTTGCCCTTGAGCTGCGGCGCGATCTCGTCCATCAGCCAACTGAAGCCCTGCTTGATACGCGCACAGCACTTCGACCTGGCTCGTCTTGACGCCCTGCTGATTCAGCATCGCTCGAATCTGCTCCGCCAGCTTCTGCCGCTGCTCCGGTCCTTCGCTCACCCGCGCGACGAATGTTCACAGTCGGCCGACCCTTCAATTTCGGCAGCGCGTCCTTCACTGCTTTGAGCAGCCGCGTGCCTTCCCAAGGAATCGCGAGATCTTCCTGAAACGTCGGCGTGCCTTGATGAAACGTGTATCCAGGAGCCTGATAATGCAGCGACGGGAGTGTGCTCGCAACACTGCGTGCCGGCGTGCAAGCTCCCCGTTTCGACCTTCGAACGGCAGTCTTCAGCTTCCGCGCTGACTTCCTTCTCGATCGCGTCTTTCAATCCAGCGTCGGCAACGTCGACATAGACTTTCGCTTCCACGTCACGAACAGGACCACCGATTTCCTCCATCCATTTATCGAGCCGGTAAAGTGCGACGCTCGCCTGTCCCGCCGAGGAGCGCAGCGAAAAGAAGCGGTGCAGATCGTAGCGAATTTCTTCGAGCGACAAATATTGTTTTCCCGCCTCCCAGAGATTCGGAAAATGCTCGGACAGCAGACCGAGCGCCGCGGCGCTGATCTCCGCTGACCAGCACCGCACTCTGACGCCCGAAGCTTTATCGACGACGCGCAGTTCTCCTTCGCCCGCCGCGAGCGGCTCGCGCGCCGTCGAATCTTCTTCGTGCAACTTGCGCACGGCTTCCTTTGCCAGATCCGGACCCCTCGACGATCACCGATTTCGTGCGCACGTCTTTCAGCGCAACGCTCGAATCGGGCGTCGCCAGAGGCAGCGTGATCCCGGTGGTTTCGAGCCCCATGCGAGCCGCCAGATTCGCCATCGCGATTCCAGCCGCGCCTGCCGGCACATAGAGCTGCGCATCGAGATTCGATGGGATCGGCATTCGCGCGCGTGCCGCGAAACAGTCCGCGCATCGTATATAAGGTCGCCAGATCCAGATGCTGCGGACCGGCTTCGGCATCGGCGGGCGCGGCCGCCAGCGGCAGGCGGCGTCGCCGGAGCTTCTGTGGCCATCGGCTTTTCGCTCACCGCCGAAACACCCGAGACGATCAGCTCATGAACGCTTGCAAACCTTCTTGAGCGCCGCAGCTAAGTCCTCGCTCGCAACCGACCCTTCGAAAAACGCGCGCGCGATTCCGGACTTTCCCTTGAGATACGTCAGGCCAACCGGCTTCGCCTTTACTGCATCGGCCAGCACCGTGAGTCTATCGCCCGGAACCTTCCACAAATAGGGCGACCGTGAAGCGAACGCCTCGGCTGCCGCCAGCAATCCCGCATCATCGTTTCCAACCACTGCCAGGTTGCCCTGGAGCGCAAAAACTCCGCCCTCTTCCGATTCCAATTTGTCCGCGTATTGACCGATCGCGGACAAATACTGCGCCGGCACCGCGCCGCGGCCGACCCAGATTCTCGGCCCATCGTTACGATCCTCCGCGGCGCCGAATCACCAGCGGAAGCGTCAATCCCGTTGACGCAAATCCCAGCCGAGCCGCAATATCCGCCGCCGCTGCATTCTCCGCCGCGGTCGGATTCGCGGGCACAACCACTTTCCCTGATACGAAATCGACGATCCCGTCGCCGTTCGTATCGCTGAGCATCCACCCTGGCGCGAAAGGATCTAACAAATGATCCGCCCGAGCCTGATAAGCCTTATTTGCCGGGTGAAACAGAACCGCGAAGAGGAGCACAACCAAGGCATAGTGGGGCAGGTTCCCGACCTGCCCTCTTGCCCTTTGCAAACGTTTATTCACGTCGCTATTGCAGATCGCCCTTCGGCATCGAGCCCGAAATGAACTCCCCGATATCGTGCTTCAGCTTCGCGTGCGAATCCGAGTCGATATACAGCATGTGCCCGGCCTGATAGAAATCCCAAGTGATATTCTTGTGCATCTCCGGACTCAGGCCCATGTGGTTGAACGTATACTCCACCGCATAATAGGGCGTCGCCAGATCGTAATATCCGGCCGCGACCATCACCTTCATGTACGGATTCTTCACCATCGCGTTGCGCAGCAGGCTGGTGGTGTCGCCGAACGCGTTGCCACTGCCGTAATCCCACGGCTGAATGCCGCCGCTGGTGTAGTAATACATGTCGGTCTTGTAGTTCAGCTCGTCGCGCATGTAGTGCTGGAAAATCGCCACGAACGGCGGAGTGATCAGCGTGCTCGAAGGATCATACTCGCTGGTTTCGCCCGTATTCAGTGCCGACGGACCCTGCCAGTCGTCCATCGTAGCGCCCGATCGTCTCGTGCTCGTTGCGCAGCAGTTGGCGCGTGAAGTGCGAAACGTCCCAGCGCAGGTTCGACTCATCGAGATAATGCGCTTCGAGGCCGGTGTACTTCGTCAGCTTCTCGATGATCGCCTTGCGCTCCGGCTGCGGTAGCTCGTCGCCCTTTGCCAGCGCCGCCGCATACTCGCCCTGCGCGAACGTCTCCGCATCTTTCAAGAACGCTTGCAGATTTTTCTTCTGCAAATCCGGCGAAACTTTCTTGTGATACCAGGCATCGGCGGCATAAGTCGGGAACTCGAGTTGGAATACCAGATCGTCGCTGCGGCTCCAGATGGTTTCAAGATTCAGCGTCGTCCCGATCAGCACCACGCCGTTGAACGCGATGCCGCGCTCGATCAGATAGCCGGCGATGCCCGCCGCGCGAAATGTCCCATAGCTTTCGCCCGCGATGATACAGAGGCGACAGTTCGCGGCTGTTGTGCGTGATGTACATGCGCATGAACTCGCCCACCGATTGAATGTCGCCCTGCACGCCGTTCATGCGGCGCGCGACCTCAATCGTCTTCGCGCGGCTGTAGCCCGTGCCCACCGGATCGATGAACACCAGGTCGGTCTGATCGAGCCACGTGTCCTGGTTATCTTTCATCTGATATGGCGGCGGAGGCATGCTGCCGTTCGGCATCAGCTTCGGACTGCGCGGACCCATGCCGCCCATGTGCACCCACATCGACGCCGATCCCGGCCCGCCATTAAAGCAGAACGTCAGCGGGCGCTTGGTGACGTCGCTCTGGCCGTCGAGCGTGTACGCCATGTAAAAAATGTGCGCCTCAGTCTCGCCGTTCGCCGCATTCTTAAGCGGCATCTGCGCGACCGTCGCCGTATAGTTCAACGTCTTGCCGCGGACGGTGACCGAGTGGTGCGTCACCACCGGCGTCTCGTCGATATCGCCGCCGATCGCGGGTCCAGGACCGGAGATGCCGCCTCGACCACCACGCCCCTGCGGAGCAGCCTGTGGAGCGGGAGCAGTAGGAGTCGTCGTCTGTGTCTGAGCCGGAGCCTGCCGGCTTTGACCCTGTGGTTGTTGTTGTGCGAGGAAAAGCGCTAATAACGGAGCAATCATTAGTAAATGATATTCCACCGGCGTACAATTTTGTCAGGACCAATCGCTATGAAACTACCGCGCATAGTTTGTCGAACTTTGCTGGTTCAGTGACTGCAGATCTTGTCGGCGGCTAATCCTGGCTGCATCTGCCGTCCCAGGCGGCTCTTCAAACCGTACTAACCCGCACCTCGTAATGCATCGCAATCAACTCGACTCTCGATAGCAGGTTTGTCGCTTCAGGTTCGAAAACAGGTAAGGCATAATCCTCGCCCGCAAACCGCTTCACCGCCTCAAGCGAGTCGAACAGATTCACAACCACGAACTCCACTTCTTGCTCTCCGTCGTACCGAAGAACATAACCGCCGCGGTAGCCTTCGACGCTATTTAAACCCGGCAGCACTTTGTCCCGCTAACAGGGTCTCGTAAGCATCCGCGTTTCGGATTTCAGTCCACCCTCGCCAGTGTCGTGCAATCATGATTCAATATAAAAGCGAGGCGTTGTGAAGCGCATCCTTCTCCGAATCGCCGCGGCTTTCCTGGCCATAGCCGCTTTTGCGCAACGCGGACGATTTGAAAATCCCGATGACGACGAAAAGCTCGCCCCCGTTCGCAACGCCGAGTTCCATTTCATCCGCCTCGAATATACCGACTTCCGCAATACCATCGCCGCTGGGGCTATTCTTCTCGCGACGGCACCGGCGCAGGCTGGTGGCTGGTCGATTGGCCGGCCGCCGACAATCATTTCACGTATGGCATCCAGCGCCTGACCCGCATCGATATCGGCGATCCCCGGCACCTCCGCCTGACGGACGATAAAATTTTCGATTATCCCTGGATCTACGCGACGCAAACCGGCTGGTGGGATCTCTCCGACGCGGAAACCGACCGCCTCCGTGAATATCTTCTCCGCGGAGGCTTCCTGATGACCGACGATTTCTGGGGCCCTGGCCAGGACCAATGGGAAGTATTTCGCCAGACCATGAGTCGCGTGTTTCCCGAAAGCCCAGATCACCGAGATCGACGAGATCCGACTCATCGATGCACGTCCTCTACGATATTCGCGAGAAGGACCGCACCTTCATCCCCGGCTCCCGCCATCTGCGCCGCAGGCGCCGACGGATCGGTGCAAGTGATCCAGCCGGCCGGCACAAATCCGCAATGGCACGCTCTGCTCGACGATCGCCACCGCATGCTGGTCGCCGTCAATTACAACACCGACATCGGCGACGCCTGGGAGTTCGCCGACGTTCCCTATTATCCCGAACAGATGACGGCGCTCGCCTACCGCTATGGCATCAACTACATCATTTATGCCATGAGCCATTAGATTTCCGCGACCGCTCGAATTTGGATGGTCTCGCCCAAGGGTTCGATGATAAGAGACAATAGAATAGATGATTCGTCGAAGCATTTTATTCGCCTCTGTCGCCCTGTTGTGCCTCGCGCAGGAAACTGATTGGAAGAAAATCGACGCGCTTCCGGGGGTCGATTTTTCCGGCCTGACCAAGCCGCAACGCGACGCGGTCCTGGCCGTGATTCGCACGGAGCCGTGCGCCTGCGGCTGCGAAATGAAGGTCGCCGAGTGCCGCGTGAAGGATCCCGCCTGTGGCTTCAGCCGCCGTTTGGCAGCCTTCGCGATTCGAACCGCCTCAGCCGGCAAGATCGGAAAAAGTGATTCGCGCGGAACTCGATAAATATGCGAAAGAGCCGCCTCCGGTTCTCGAAGCGCCCGTGAAATTGTCCATCGGCGACGCGCCGTTTAAAGGACCAGCCGACGCCAAGGTAACCATCGTCGAGTTTTCCGACTTCCAGTGCCCCTATTGCGCGAAGGCCGCCATCGAAGCCGCGCAGGTCGTTCAAAAATTTCCGAAAGACGTGAAGCTGGTCTTCAAACAATTCCCGCTGGAGGATCATTCGCAAGCCGCTCTCGCCGCCGAGGCCTCTCTCGCCGCGCAAGCCCAGGGCAAGTTCTGGCCTCTCCACGACAAGATGTACGCCAATTTCCGCTCAGATCAATCGCGCACGAATTTTGACGTGGGCCACAGAATCCGGCTTAGACATGAAGCGATTTCAAGCAGACCTCGACTCTCACAAATACGCCGCCCGCGTCCACGCCGAGGAGCAGGAAGGCGAAGTCGCCGGCGTCGAGGGAACTCCCACGTTTTTCATCAATGGCAAGCGATTCAATGGCGTATTCGAAGTAGCTGCGATCACGCCGATCGTCGTCGATGAACTGAAACACTAACTGTCCGCAGATGGGATTCCCCGTCCCGCATCCGCTCTACCGACTGAGCTGCCCTCCCGCTCTTTCAATACTTTAAAGGTGGCCAGCGAACTGCTTTTTACCCCGTAAATGGCTGCTTTTCTTTCCGATTTCAAGCACTCCTTGCGGATGCTCCGAAAAAGTCCGCTCTTCACCACAGTAGCGATCGCCTCACTGGCCTTAGGCCTGGGCGCGAACACCTCGATTTTCAGCATGCTCGACCAGGCGCTGCTGCGGCCTTTGCCGGTGAAGGACCCCCGCGAGCTGGTCATCATCACCACTCCGGGCCCAAACCGCGGCCATTTCAGCGGCGACAACACCGATCGACTTTTCTCGCGGCCCTTCTACCTCGAACTGCGCGACCGCAACCAAGTCTTCGCAGGATTGATCGCCCGCTTTCCCGCCGCAGTCAACTTCGTCTATCAAGGCCAGAGCGAGTCGATCAACGCTGAAGTAGTGACTGGAAATTTTTTTGACGTGCTCGGCGTTCCCTCCGACAAAGGCCGTCTTCTATCGGCCTCCGACGACATTCAGAAGAGTGGACACCCCGTAGTCGTATTCAGCTACGCCTTCTGGCAGCGGCGCTTCGGCGGCGACGCGTCGATCATCGGAAAACCAGTTCGCGTGAACAGCGCTCTGATGACCGTCATCGGAATCACGCCCCGCGAATTCTTCGGCGTCAACGTCGGGCGCAATCCCGATGTCTACGTCCCTCTCGCGATGAAAGCCGAAATCACTCCAACGTCGGATTACTACGACGATCGGACCGGGCACTACCTCCACATCCTCGGCCGCCTGAAACCGGGCGTCACCATCCAGCAGGCGACTCCTTCCCTGCAGGTCATTTTCAAGCCCATGCTCGCAGCCGATCTCGGCGCGATGCAGGGCGCGATCTCGCAGCGTTTTCGCGACCGTTTTCTAGCCAAAGCCATGGTTCTCCAATCCGCCAACAACGGCGTGCCGACGTTCCGCGAAAGCAACGGCACGTCTCTCTACGTTCTAATGGCGATGGTCGGACTTGTCCTGCTGATCGCCTGCGCCAACGTCGCGAATCTCCTGGTAGCCCGCAGCCTCGGCCGTCAAAAGGAGATCGCGATTCGCATCGCTCTGGGCGCCTCGAGGCGCGATATCGTCCGTCAGCTCCTCGCCGAGAGCATGCTCCTCGCGATCCTCAGCGCCTGTGCGGGACTCCTCGTCAGCGCGTGGACCTCCGGCCTTCTCATCCAAATGCTTCCAGGCGATAACGGCCAAACCAGTTTGAGCGCATCCCTCGATCTGCGCACCATCGCGTTTACCTTCCTGCTCGCCATCCTCACCGGCGTCGGATTCGGTCTCCTCCCCGCCATTCAGTCGACGCGCCCCAACGTGTATCCCACCTTGAAAGATCAAGGCGGCAGTGTCATCGGAGGCTTCGGCCAAATGCGCTCCCGCCAGGCGCTCGTCATCGCGCAGGTAGCTCTTTCTCTCCTACTACTGGTGGGTGCCGGATTGTTTACCCGCAGCCTCCTGAACCTCCGCAAGCTCGACCCGGGTATCAAAACTTCGAACCTGGTCACCTTCGCCCTCGACGCCTCGCGCAATGGTTACAAACCGAATCGGATTCGCGAGATCTATCAGACGATTCATGAGCGGCTCAGCGCCATCCCAGGCGTGCGCTCGGCGGCGCTCAACGACGTCATGCCTCTCAGCGGCGACGTCAATATGTCGGGGATCCACGTCCAGGATTACCAGCCCAAGCAGGACGAAGATATGAATCCCCACTTCTCCAACGTTTCACCGGGCTATTTTTCGACCGTTGGCACGCCCCTGCTTCTGGGCCGCGATTTCACCGACGCCGACCGCGCCGGCGCTACGAAGGTTGCCATCGTCAACGAAACCTTCGCGCATGATTTCTACCACGGCGAAAATCCCTTGGGGCGGAGATTTGGTACCGGCGCCGCGGAAAACGTTTATGACATCGAAATCGTGGGCGTCGTCAAAGACGCCAAATACGATAGCCTGCGCAACGACAAACTTCGCTACGGCTACATGCCGGCCCTTCAGGATCCCCGCCCTGGATACATCAGCGTCGAGGTGCGCACTGCCGCCGCCCCCGAAGCCATCATCCCCACCCTGCGCCGCGAAATCGCGAAAATCGACCCCAATCTCGCCATCTTCGATTTGAAAACCATGGAGTCGCGCGTCGACGAATCGCTCTTCGCCGAGCGCCTGATAGCCACGCTTTGCGCCTGCTTCGGCGCACTCGCCACCATCCTCGCCTCCATCGGCCTGTACGGCGTAATGGCCTTCTCGGTCGCGCGTCGAACTCGGGAAATCGGCATTCGCATCGCTCTCGGCGCCGGCCGCCCGCGAGTTCTCTCCATGATTCTCAAAGAGGTCGCGTGGCTATGCATCATTGGAGTCGGCGTCGGCGTCCCCGTGGCGATCGCCTTAAGCCGATACCTGGTCTCGCAACTCTACGGCGTAGCCCCCACGGATTCGCTAACTCTAATCTTCGCCGCCCTCACCATGATGCTCGTCTCACTAATAGCCGGCTTCATCCCCGCCCGCCGCGCCGCCACAGTAGACCCAACCATCGCCCTCCGCTACGAATAAACTCAAAATCCAACCGAGCCCCGACCGTAAGGGAGGGGACGCCAGCAGCGGAACAATCCCCCGCCCCCCGGTGTCTAATCCCCCGATGCGAGACGTCCTCTACTCCCTCCGCCAGTTCCAAAAATCCCCCGGCTTCACGTTCTTAGCGATCCTCTGCCTGGGCCTCGGCATCGGCGTCAACGCCTCAATTTTCAGCGTCCTCAACTCCCTCTTCTTCCGCCCTCTTCCCGTCGCAAAACCCGACCAGGTAGTAGTCCTCAGCCGACCCTCCGGCCCACTCCTCTCCTATCCCGACTTCCGCGATTTCCGCGACCGCACCGTCACCTTGGAAGGCATGGCCGCCTCCAACCCCACCGAATCGAGCCTGGATTTCGATGGCGTAGCCCACAACGCCGCCGCCGAAGCCGTCTCGCTCGACTATCCGCAGGTCATCGGAGTCCGCCCTTTCCTCGGCCGCTGGTTTCAAAGCGAGGATGAAGACGCCTGCGTCATCAGCTACCGAGCCTGGCAGCGTCTCTTCTCCGCCGACCCCAACGTCCTCGGTAAGCGTGTGCGCTCGGAAACGCAGTGGTACTCGATCGTCGGCGTCGGTCCCAAGGAATACGAAGGAATCTATCTGCCCATGAGCATGGATCTCTGGGTCCCTCTAAAACATTGGATGAAGCAGCATCCCATTGTCGAGGCGCGCATGAACGATCGCGGCCAGCCCTCGGTCTTCATCTTCGGCCGCCTGAAACCCGGCGTAGCTCCGCTCCAAGCGTCAGCCGAGATCAACTCCATCGCCGCCCAACTGCCGCACGACACCAAACCAGCCATTCATCACGGTCGAAAGAGTACGCGGCATCCCCAACGCATCCAGCCGCAGAAGCGCCATCCCCATCGCCGCCGTACTTATGACCGTAGTCGGAGTCATCCTGCTAATCGCCTGCGTCAACGTCGGCAATCTGTTAATCGCAAGAGGCGCCGCCCGCCATCGCGAAATTGCTGTCCGTGTTGCGCTAGGCGCCCGCAGAGCAAGACTCCTGCGCCAGCTCCTGACCGAGAGTCTCCTGCTAGCCATCGGCGGCGGCATAGCCGGACTAGTCTTCGGCTTCTGGACCAATCGAGCTCTCGAACTTCTCTTGACCGCCGGCCCCTACGATTCCGTAAAGCTAGACCTAGCCGCCGACACAAGAGTCACTCTCTTCACAGCACTGCTCTCACTTGCAACAACGATATTTTTCGGCCTAGCCCCCGCCTGGCGAGCAAGTCAAGTCGACGTGTTAGCCGGGTTGAAGGGAGCAGCCCAACCCCGCTTCGCCATGCGGCGCGTATCACTGGTCGCACAAGTCTCACTATCGCTCATCTTGCTACTGACAGCCGGACTCTTCCTCCGCGTCCTGAGTGAGTTTCACAATGCGGACCCCGGATTCGCGGTCGAGAATCGTCTGTACGTAACCGTGTTAGCCGACTCCGGCCGAGACTTCTATCCCAATGTCACGGCCCGCCTCCGCGTGCTCCCCGGCGTAAAATCGGTAGCCATCACCAACATCCTGCCTCTGACGCCGATAGCCCCCAACTGCGCATCGTTGCCTAACCACGATTCCATACCAGCAACGTCCAGCGTAATCTCCCCTGGTTTTCTCGACACCATGCGTGCGCCAATAATAGCCGGCCGCGACTTCCGCGAAGTAGAAACTCAACCAGTCGTAATCGTAAACCAGGCCATGGCCAAGCGCCTTGAAATATCCGTAGGAACCAGGGTACAACTAGGCTGTCGCACAAAATCGACCGCCGAAGTAATCGGCATAGCGAAGGATCTCCGCTTCGTCTCAGTAGGCGAGCCAGCCAAGCCCCACGCCTACCGCCCCTTCTCCCAAAACCCCGATGGCTACCAAACCATCATTGTCGAAACAGTGGGGCAGGTTCCCGACCTGCCCTCTTCCATCGCCGAACCCATCCGCAAAACAATCACAGCCACCGACCCCTCAGCCCGAGTCTACGCAGTAAAACCTCTCTCCAACTGGGTCGACCATCTCTTACTGGCAAATCCGCTGGGAAGTCTCGGTCCTAAGCGCCTTCGCAGCACTCGCCCTACTCCTCTCCGCAGTGGGCCTCTACGGAATGATCTCCTACCAAACGACCCTCCGTAAAAAAGAACTAGGAGTGCGCATGGCAATAGGAGCACAATCCTCTGACATCTTCCGCCTGGTCCTCCGCCAAAGCCTGACCTCAACGCTAATCGGCATCGCCATCGGCTTGGTCCTCTCCGCCTTCATCGCCCGATTGATGATCAAACTGCTCTACGGTGTCAGCCCCACAGATCCTGCGACCTACGCCAGCGCGTCCCTCTTATGGCTGCTGGTAGCCGCAGCAGCATGCTTCGTCCCCGCCCTCCGCGCATCAAGAGTAGATCCCATAGAGGTTTTACGAAATGAATAACCAGCGAATAAACGCGGAAGCACAGCGCGAAAAATGGGGACAGCCTACTCTGTCCCAAGGCGCCCGCCACGCGCCGCGAAAGCACTGTCTCGCTTCTGCGCCGCGTGGACAGAGCGGGCTGTCCCCATTTTTCGCCCGTCCACGCAATCTCGCCTCGACAGTTCCGAATCGATGTCCCTATTTTCAGGAGATCAGTACTCCCGAACCCGTTCTTTTTAGCACAGGCCTTACCAAATGAACGATCTGAAATTCGCCGCCCGCACCCTACTCCGCAACCCCAGCTTCACAGTCGCCGCGATTCTAGCGCTCGCTCTCGGCATCGGAGCCACCACGGCGATATTCAGCGTGGTCGACGCCGTCCTGCTTCGCCCTCTGCCCTATCCCGATGGCGACCGCCTGGTCTCAGTCTCTACGCATTTCCCCGGCCAGGACTTCTACTTCGTCCCCTCCTGGGATTATCTGGACTGGGCTCGCGATAACAAAGTCTTCAACGCCTACGCCGCCATGGGCCGAGTCTGGCGGTCGGAGCCTCTTCAACTAGCCGACGGCCCGGCCAGCATCTACGCCGCACGCGTAACGTCCAATCTTCTGGATGTCCTCGAAGTGAATCCGATCCTCGGCAGAAGATTCCTCCCCGAAGAATCCAAACTCGGCGCGTCTCTCCCGATCGTTATTTCCTTCGGACTCTGGCAAGCGAAATTCGCGGGCGATCCCAAGATTCTGGAAAAGTCGGTTTTCTTCGACGGAGGCTCGCGCCAAATAGTAGGCGTCTTGCCAAAAAATTTCCATTATCCAGGCACAGCGCAAGTCGACGCGCTTTTCCCGGTACAGATCGACATCGAAAGTCAAAAGAGATCGCCGCGCAGGCGCCGCATGGGACACCATCGGACGCAGGAAAGCCGGGCGTCAGCCTCGCACAAGCCCGCGCGAATTTCGAGACGTTGTTCGCCGCCACGCGCGCGGCCTATCCCGAAGATTTACCGCAAAGACGTCCGACTGGTCGTCCAGTCCTTTCAGGACCGCCTCACCGGAAACGTCAGAACCGTTCTGCTTGATTCTGCTCGCCGGCGTCGGATGCGTCCTGCTGATCGCCTGCGCCAATGTCGCGAATCTTCTCCTGGCCCGCGCGACAGCGCGTCAACGTGAAATCGCAACCCGTGCGGCACTGGGAGCATCACGTTTCCGTCTCATCCGCCAACTCCTGACGGAAAGCCTTCTTATCTCCTCGATCGGCGGAGCCGCGGGAGTCATCGTCGCCGCTACAACCGTCCGAGCCCTCCGTTCCATCGGACCCGAAGATTTCCCCCGCATCTCCGAAGTGACCGTCGACCTTCGCGTGTTAGCCTTCGCACTCTTCGCCGCCCTCGTAACCGGAATGATTTTCGGGCTCGCCCCCGCGTTCTCCGCAACCCGACCGATCGGCCGATTCGCCCGCTCCGGCCCGCGAGGACTTCTGGTAGCCGCCGAAATTGCGCTGTCACTCGCGCTGTTGATCGGCGCATCCCTGATGTTCCAAAGCCTCTGGCGCCTCCAGCACAAAAACATCGGATTCCAACCCGAGCGCATCATCACAGCGAGCATCTGGCAACCCCGCCCTCTCGACGAAATTCGCAGCCGAGTCGCCTCCATTCCGGGAATCGAAGTAGTCGCGTTCGCCGACTCCATACATCCCAACTTCGGCAGCGGCTCGCACACATTTTCCCGTGAAGGCAGACCTCTTCCTGAAGGTTGGCATCGCGGTGACACGGTGATCAACGGGCAAGTCAGCCCCGGATATTTTGAAGCCCTGGGAATCCCTCTATTGCGCGGCCGTTTTTTCACTCCGCGCGACGGCCCCGATACCGTGATCGTGAATCAGACCCTGGTGCGTACCTACTTCCCCGGCGAAGATCCCATCGGCAAAAAAATCGACCTCGTAATGAAAGCTCCCAAAACGATCATCGGCGTAGTAGCCGACGTGAAGAATCGCGGCCTGGATAGCACTCCGATGCCGGAGACCGACTACCCTCTGCTAGCGCCTCCGCAGAGCATCCACATCATCGTCCGCACCTTCACCGATCCAATCCTCACAGCCTCAGCCCTCCGCCAGGAACTCCATCAACTCGACCCGCGCATGCTGGTCACAGTCCGCACTATGAATCAGCAATTCGACGAAATCACCGCCCGCCCGAGATTCAACGGCTTGCTCTTCGGATCCTTCGCCGCCATCGCTTTATTACTCGCGATTGTCGGCGTGTACGGCGTAATCTCCTTCACAGTAGCCAGCCGAACCCACGAAATCGGAATCCGCATAGCGCTGGGAGCCGACGCAACCCGAGTAATAAGCCTGATCCTAAGAGATGCCCTAATCCCCACCACGTTCGGAATCGCCATCGGCCTAGGGGCAGCTTTCGCAGCCAGCCGATCCCTGGGCAGCCTCCTATACGACATCAAGCCAACCGACCCCGCAACCTACATCCTGGCATCGACCGCCTTAGCCGCCGTAGGCTTAGCCGCCGCGTTCGTTCCCGCGAGCCGCGCCGCCCGTGTCGATCCCATGTCGGTCCTGAAGTCAGACTGCTAAACTATTAGTTTGACTGAAATTGATCAGCGTCGCCGCACCCTGTCCGCGCGATTAACCGAATTGAAAATCGACGCCCTGCTGGTTTCCTCTCCAGCCAACGTCCGATACCTGACCGGATACACCGGCTCCAATGGCGTTCTTTTAATCACCAAAGCCGACTCGCACTTTTTCACCGATCCAAGATACGCGCTGGAAGCCGCGCAGCAGATCACCTGCAAGGTCCACGTCGAAAAGAAGCCTCTGCTGATAGCCGCCAGCGCCGTCATCAAACGTAAACGCCTGAAAAAAATAGGATTCGAATCAGCCTGGCTCCGCTACGAAGATTACATCAAAGTTAAAGAGGAGCTGCCCCTAGGCTCAGGACTGCACCCAATCGGAAGAGTGATAGAAGACCAGAGAATGGTCAAATCTGCCGCCGAAATCGAGCCTGATTCGCCGCAGCGTGGCCACCAATTCCGAAGCCTATTCCAAAACAATTCGCCGCATTCACGCCGGTGCCCGCGAATTGGACATCGCCGCCGAGCTCGAATATCAAATGCGAGCCCTGGGAGCTGAAAAAGCGGCGTTCGACACCATCGTCGCCGCCGGACCACGAACGGCGTTGCCCCACGCGCACCCGACCGCGCATCGGCTCGGCGAAAATGAACTATTATTAATTGACATGGGCGCGAGCCAGGAAGGCTACGCCAGCGACATGACGCGCGTCGCCCATACCGGAACGCCTCCGAAGCGTATTTTAAGGCTCTATAAGGCTGTGTTGGAGGCCCAATTAGCCGCTTTAAGGTCAATTAAGGCAGGTATAACAACCGGAGAAGTGGACGCGGCAGCAAGAAACGTGTTAAAACGTCATGAGCTTGATCGCGCGTTCGTGCATTCCACCGGTCACGGTTTAGGGCTCGAAATTCATGAGCCGCCAAGGATCGCGAGAAAGGACAAGACCAAGCTTCAGGCCGGAATGGCGATTACCATTGAGCCTGGCGCTTATATCGATGGGCTGGGCGGGATCCGGATCGAAGACACCGTGCTGGTGACGGAGCATGGCTGCGAAGTATTGACGCCGACCCCGAAAGATTTCATCGAACTTTAAATGACTATTGACGAAATTAAAGAGCTGCTCCAGATTTTCAACGAAAGCGGCGTAGGAGAGCTGGAAGTGCAGCGCGGCGACGATCGCCTGCGCATCAAGCGGGCCGGCTCCAACAAGGAATACGTATCGTTGCGCCCGCAGCCCCAGGTGACGATTGCCGGCTGCTGCCGCGCCGACAATTACAGCCACTTCAGCGGCGCCGGCAAGGGCGCTCGAAACGGACGGCATGCTGGTGAAATCGCCGATCGTCGGCACCTATTACGATTCGCCTTCGCCCGATGCACCTCCGTTTGTTCGAGTTGGCGATTCGGTCGAGCCTGGGCAAGTGCTCTGCATCATCGAATCGATGAAACTCATGAACGAGATTGAGGCCGAAACTGCCGGGACGATTGCCGCCAAGCTGGTTGAAAACGGACGCCCGGTGGAGTACGGCGAGGCTTTGTTCTCGATCCGGCCGCGCTAGCCGTATGTTCCAGAAAATCCTGATCGCCAATCGCGGCGAAATCGCGCTTCGCATCATTTGTGCCTGCAAGGACCTGGGTATCCGCACCGTAGCCGTATATTCAGAAGCCGACCGCCACAGCCTCCACACCCGCTTTGCCGACGAAGCGATTTGCATCGGTCCGGCCAAGAGCGCGCGCAGTTATCTGGATATTCCATCGGTGATCAGCGCGGCGGAAATTTCCAACGCCGACGCGGTGCATCCAGGCTACGGCTTCCTGAGCGAGAACGCCGATTTTGCCGAAGTGTGCGAAACCAGCGGTCTGACTTTTATCGGTCCCACGCCCGACGTGATTCGCAACATGGGGATGAAACAGATCGCGCGCTCCGTGATGGACGAGGCGGGCGTGCCGATTCTGCCGGGTTCCAAGGGAATTTTGAAATGCCTGGAAGAAGCGCTCGAGCTGGCCGAACAGGTCGGCTATCCGGTGATGCTGAAGGCGTCGGCGGGCGGCGGCGGGCGCGGAATGCGCGTCGTGCGGACGGCTGAGGAAATGCCGAATCTGCTGGCGCAGGCGCAGGCCGAAGCGGCGGCGGCTTTTTCATGCGGCGATATGTACATGGAAAAGCTGGTCGAAAATCCGCGTCATATCGAATTTCAAGTGCTGGGCGACAAGCACGGAAACGTGGAGATTCTGGGGGAGCGCGAATGCTCCATCCAACGAAGGCATCAGAAGTTGGTGGAGGAAGCTCCATCGACGGCGGTGAGCCCGGAACTGCGCGCGCGCATTTCGGAAAGCCTGCGCGTGGCGCTCAAAAAAATCGGCTACAGCAACGCGGGCACGGTCGAATTTCTGATGGACCAGAGCGGCAATCTCTACTTCATCGAAGTGAATGCGCGCATTCAAGTGGAGCATCCGGTGACGGAGATGGTGACTGGAGTCGATCTGGTGAAGAGCCAGATCCGCATCGCGGCAGGCGAGCCTTTAAGCAGCATTCTACGCGAGCCCATAACAATTCGCGGGCATGCGATCGAGTGCCGCATTAACGCCGAGCATCCGGACACCTTTACGCCCTCGCCGGGGCGCATAACCGGGCTTGAATCTGCCGGGAGGCGCGGGTGTGCGCGTCGACACGGCGGCATATCACGATGGCGTGATTCCTCCGTATTACGATTCATTGGTGGCGAAGCTGATCACCCACGGAGCGGATCGAGCCGAGGCGACGGCGCGGATGAATCGGGCGCTCGATATGTTCGTTGTCGAGGGGATTTATACGTCGATTCCTCTACACCTCAAGATCCTGGCGCATCCGGATTTCGTTGCGGGGAAGCTCGATACCAGTTTTCTGGTGCGCACCGGATTAATCGGCGAGAAGAAGTAAGTCAGTTGCTACAATCGCAGTTGATACAATAAAGACATTCGCTCCCGTTTGTCCTGTTCCTCTGCCCATGCTTAATTCTGAATCTCTAAGTCTTAAATTCGGACTTGCGTTCGACGATTTGTATCGCCGCGAAGGTCTGCTCCGCATCGATGCCGCGTTCGCCGATCATTTGAAAGCCGTTGACGCGGGGCTGTTTAACCGGCTAATGAGTGCGCGAGCCACGGACTCTTCGCGCAAACTGCAATCGGAATTGATGGTTGATCTGGCAGCGCACGTCGAGGATTTTATCGGCGATCTGTTCGGGATTTCGGCCGAAGTCAGGGCCTTGCAGGCGCGACACGATGAGTTGGCGCCAGTTTATGCACTGAAACGCAAATTCATTCAGAAAAAGGCAATCAGCGGAGTCACTCCGGAAAAAGCTTCGGCCATCAATGGGCGAGCAGTGGCGATGGAATTGGAGGCGCTGTTTAATGAGCCTCTGACCGAGGCGAGCTTTGTCGATCATGTCTCGCGATGGCTGGAGGATGAGGCGAATCATGCGGCGCAGTTGGCGGTTGCGGCGCAGTATGGCGCATGGGCGGCGCTTTCACGCGCAGGCCGCGAAAAACATGATGGCGGCGTGCTTTTTAAGGTGCCGCACAAGCTCGACATGACGCACTTGATTCCAGTCGAGACACTACTTAACGGAGGAGTCGCGCGGCTGGCTCTGCCGCAGCACGAATGGCGGCATCGCGAAGGATTCAAGCTGACCGACGCGGGGATGAATCTGAACGCGGCGCTCGATCAGGCGAATTATTGCATCAAGTGCCATAACCAGGAAAAAGATTCGTGTTCGACCGGGCTTAAAGAAAAGACCGGGGAGTTTAAGAAAAGTTTCTTCGGTGTTACGCTCGCGGGCTGCCCGCTCGATGAGAAGATTTCGGAGATGAATCTGGTCAAGCAGCGCGGGCATTCGGTGGGAGCGCTTGCGATCACGGTGGTCGATAATCCGATGTGCGCGGGCACCGGGCATCGCATTTGCAACGACTGCATGAAGTCGTGCATTTTCCAAAAGCAGGATCCAGTCGACATTCCGCAGGTGGAGACGCGGGCGCTCAAAGATGTTCTGGAGCTGCCGTGGGGATTCGAGATTTACAGTTTGCTGACGCGCTGGAATCCTCTGAATTTCGCTCGTCCAGTTCCTCGGGAGGAATCGGGTTACAAAGTTTTGGTTGTCGGGTTGGGGCCCGCGGGATTTACGCTGTCGCATCATTTGATGAACGACGGACACACGGTTGCGGCCGTCGATGGGTTGAAGATTGAGCCGCTGCCGTCTGAAATTTCCGGCGTTACGCCGCATGGCGACCGTACTCCGTTCCGTCCGATTCGCGATGTTAATGAGTTGTATGAATCGCTGGACGATCGGGTGATGGCGGGATTCGGAGGAGTGGCCGAATACGGAATCACCGTTCGATGGAACAAGAATTTTCTCAAGATTATTCGCCTGTTGCTGGAACGGCGCGAGCAGTTCGGCATGTTTGGAGGCGTTCGTTTCGGCGGGACGATGACTGTCGAGAGCGCGTTTGAACTGGGCTTCGATCACGTTGCGTTGTGCGCGGGCGCGGGACGGCCCACCGTGATTCCGATGAAAAACGGACTCGCTCGCGGCGTTCGGCAGGCTTCTGATTTTCTGATGGCACTGCAGCTGACGGGAGCGGCGAAAAATAGCTCGGTTGCGAATTTGCAGGTTCGCATGCCGATTGTGGTGATCGGCGGCGGGCTGACGGCGATCGATACGGCAACGGAATCACTGGCCTATTACGTTGTCCAAGTGGAAAAATTTCTATCGCGGTATGAAGCGCTGGTTGCGGACATCGGTGAAGGCGAGGTTCGGGAGCGATGGACGGCGGAGGAGACGGAAACTGCCGCGGAGTTTATCAGTCACGCTCGGGCGATTCGAGCAGAACGTGCTGCCGCGGCGCGGGAAGGACGCGAGCCGAAGCTGGTTGAGATCCTGAATCAATGGGGCGGAGTGACGCTGGCATACCGGAGGCGAATGATCGACTCGCCGAGTTACACGCTGAATCACGAAGAAGTCGCCTTGGCTCTCGAAGAAGGAATTCGATTCGCGGAATCGCTGACGCCGGAGGAAGTCGAGGTCGACTCGTTCGGCCACGCCGCAGCGTTAATGGTGCGCAACGCAGAGGGCGAAGTGGTCCGCATGCCGGCTCGATCGATTCTTGTTGCAGCGGGGACGCAGCCTAATACGGTGCTGGGACGCGAAGATCCGGACAATGTTTTCCTCGACGGCAAATGGTTTCGGGCAGTCGACGAAGACGGGCAGCCTGTAAAGCCGGAAAAGTTAGCGAAGCCGAAGGACGTGCGGGTTCTCATGTCAATTCGCCCCGACGGGCGCGGCATTTCGTTCTTTGGCGATCTGCATCCTTCGTTCGCGGGCAACGTGGTGAAGGCGATGGCGAGCGCGAAGCAGGGGTATCCGGTGGTCTCGCGGCTGCTGGCGCGGAAGGCACCTACGGGGCTGCTCCCGGCGTCGCTGCTCAGCCATCTTAACGCCGAGCTTCGCGCTGTGGTTCATAAAGTGGAACGGCTGACGCCGAACATTGTAGAGGTGATCGTTAAAGCGCCGATGGCGGCGCGGGCGTTCCATCCTGGTCAATTCTATCGATTGCAGAATTTCGAGACGCTGGCGCCGCATGCCGGTGGAACCACTCTCGCGATGGAGGGTCTGGCGCTGACCGGCGCGAAGGTCGATCGGGAACTAGGGCTGCTGTCGACGATTGTGTTGGAGATGGGCGGGTCGTCGGATTTGTGCGCCCTGCTTAAACCGGGGGAGCCGGTTATTTTGATGGGTCCCACGGGAACTCCTACGGAAACACCGGCGAAGGAAACTGTTTTATTGATCGGCGGCGGCCTGGGCAACGCGGTGTTGTTCTCGATCGGGCAGGAGTTGCGAGCGAATCGATCGCGGACGATTTATTTTGCGGGATACAAAAAGATTATCGATCGCTACAAGGTTGAGGAGATCGAAAAAGCGGCTGATGTGGTGATCTGGTGCTGCGATGAAGCACCCGGATTCACGCCGGGGCGGGTGCAGGACAAGGCGTTCGTGGGAAATATCGTCGAGGCGATTCTGGCTTACGGACTCGGAGATCTGGACGACGAGATTTCGCCGGACAGGCTGGAGATTTCATTGCACTCGGTTGACCGGCTGGTGGTGATTGGATCCGACGCGATGATGGGGGCGGTGGCGCGGGCGCGACACACGGTGCTGGCGCCGTACTTGAAGCCCGATCACAAGGCGATCGGCAGTATTAATTCTCCGATGCAGTGCATGATGAAGGAGATTTGCGCGCAGTGTCTACAGCAGCATAAGGATCCGATTACGGGCGAAGAGACTGTGGTGTTTTCGTGCTTCAATCAGGATCAATCGCTGGATCTGGTGGATTGGTCGAATTTGCGGACCAGGCTATCGCAGAACGGTGTGCAGGAGAAGTTGACGAAGCAGTGGGTGGATCGGTGTTTGAAGCAGATTGGGGCGCGGGAGATGGTGGTTGCTACTTAAGTCTAGCGTCTGACCGCATGCTGACGCATGGCGGTTCGGTGTGTGGCAGGGCTGTGCGTAGGGGAAGCAGAGGAGCGCCGCTGATGGATTGCCGGTTAGCTGGTGGCTTTGGCGGTTTTCTGTTGCGCGAGATAACGCTCGCGGGCTTTCATGATCGATTCGTGCGCGGCGTGCACGTCGCGCCAGCCTTGTAATTTGACGTTCTTTCCTTCTAGCTCCTTATAGATTTGGAAGAAGTGCTCGATCTCTCTCAACTGGTGACCGCGGACGTCGCCGATGTTATGGATCTCGTCGTAGCGGGGATTACGCATCGGAACGGCGAGGACTTTATAATCGGCTTCGGAATTGTCGACCATGTCCAGGATTCCAACGGGACGCACTTCGATCATGCAGCCGGTGAAGCTCGGGTGGGTCATTAGTACGAGAATATCGATGGGATCGCCGTCGTCGGCAACCGTGCCGGGGACGAAGCCGTAGTCGCCGGGATAGTGCATGGGCGAGTAGAGAGCGCGATCCAGGCGGAAGACACCCAGCTCGATATCGTACTCGCACTTGTTGCTGCCGCCCTTCGCGATCTCGACGATCATGCGAACGGATTTCGGAGCGTATGGGCCGGGATCGATATCTGAGAGCTTCATATTGTTGGGGGATGAACGCGCGAACACGCGTTGACAACAATTCTACCAAGAAACAAAATAGGCGGGCAGATCGGGCTTGGTGTCGCGCAGGATTTCCACGATGGCTTTGCGATCGCCGGGAGAGAGTTTACTAAGCTGCTCATACATGCGGCGGTAGATGGCGTCCTTCGTTCTTGACGGGAGCGAATTGAAGGCGTCGGTGTAGATCATGTAGCTGCAGGGGTAGCGCATCAAACGCGTTTCGAGGTTGAACTGGCGGAGCGAGCGGCCACGATGATCGCTGGGGCCGGCGGTCTCGAATAATTCGGTGAAGCCGGAGCTGCCTTGCATGCGGGCGGGGAGAGGAGTTTCGTCTAAGAAGAGGAGATGGTCGACCAGTTCGTTGATGTTGTCCGGATGCGCGAGGAGGTTCATCATGCGCATCTGATGGGAGAACACCAACAAAGCCACGACGTCGCTGTTGACTGAGGGTTTGAGCTCCTGTTTTTCGGAATATGCGAGGACTGTGTTGCCCATGTGGTCAGGGGGCAGCGCAGCTCCGGTCACAAACCAGCCGCCCCAGGGCTTGTCACTATCGGCCGAGGGGATTCCGTCGGGGGTGGGAATGACGCTGCGAATCAGTGTGGCGCCGGCCTTATGACAGTTCACACAATCTTCGCGATGGAGAAGGCTCGCATCGGGGCGCTGCTGAAGAGTATAAAACTGAATGCCTCGCGTGGGGTCTTGCGCGGCTAGTTCAATGAAGCCTCCGCGGACCGAACCGACGATTACGGAATCGTTGAAGTAGAGGACTCGCGGATTGGCGGGTTCGATGCGTAGCGATTGGATGCTGGTTTTGGAGAAGACGGCTATTTGCGATTCGATCGGGACGTGGAGGGCTTTGAGCAGCGCAGGCAGATAGCCGGTCGCCGGGTCGAACGGGAGTTGGATGGATTTCAGCGCGGCGACGGGATCTTCGGCCCATGCTAACGAAGCGACGAGGAATAGAATGCAGCGCATTAATTTCCAATGGCGAATAAAATCGCGTCGTTGATCGCGTAGACTGTGCCGTCGGATCCTATGACGGTGGGCGTGTAGGCCTCGCCACGGCCGGCTGTGAGGCGAAGGCTTTGGGAAAGAGTATTCGTCGTGAAGTCCCATCGATAGGTCACGCCGTCTTCACTGTTCACGATGGCGGATTTCGTGATGGGGATCGATTGCGACGGTGTTGACGCACCACTCACGGACGGCGTTCGGGAAGCCGGCGGATGGATTGGGAGTTACGCCTGTGACGGTGATGACTTCCTTCATTACGTCGACAGGCGTGGAGGAGTAGGCGTCCTGGCATGGTGGCGAAGGGGTCGAGGATGGCGACCTTATTAATGCCGTCGCCGGTTCCGGTGTTGACGTAGTTGTTGTACTTGGTGAGGATCAGATAGGGAGACGTGCCGGCGTAGGAAGGCACGGCGCTCGAAGGGACCACGGAGGCCGTGTCGTCCCAGCCGAAGGAGCCGGGCGTTTTCGTCTGCGTCAGAGTGGAATCGAAGTGCAGCATCCAGCCGCGGGCATTGTGGGAACTACAGCAGGGGGATTCGAGGACTCCGAAGTATACGTCGCCGTCGGGGCCGATCATTGGAGTCGCTGAGCTGTCTGTGGATATGGTCGCCGGGCCCTCCTCGCGGATCGAGGAGTTGAATGTGGGCGATGGGGGCGAGTGTCGCGGCGTCCAGCGAGGCGAGGTATCCGGTTCCGAATCCGGCATTCGTCGAAACCGCGATATAAACGGCGTGCTGGTCGTTGCTGAGTGCCGGCCCACAGTTGAGGGCGATCTGACTCGCGGAACCGTCGCCGGTGAGAGACACTGCGCCGACCCAAGTTCCTGCGCCATTGAAGGTGACTCGGGCGATTCCACTTACCAGGTTCGCGGGATTGGATCCGTCTACCGTGAAACCGAAGAATATATTTCCGGCGCGATCGGCGGTCAGAGGCGTTGAGATGTGCACCGTACTGTTTAGGCACGGATTGATTGCCGTTGTAGAGATCCATTCCATAGAAAGCGATATGGCCGGTGGGACCGGTTGGGGAGTCGGGGAGATCGCGATAGTAGATGGTTCCTCCGGCTCCTGCGTAGTAAAGACGCGAGCCGAGCGAAAGAGTAGGCGCATAGGGAGGGATCCAGGCATGCGCGGGCAGAGAGTAATCGGTGGGGAGGGTGTAGATCGGCGAACCTGTGGCGCCGTTGAAAGGCCTGCAACTGAAAACCATCGGTCGCGCCGGTTTTGACTGGAACGATGACGGTGTTACCGGCGGTCACTATGGGCGATCCGTAATGGATAAGAAGGCCGCCTTGGCCGCCGCCCGGAGGGTTGAGATCGACTGGAGTCTGCCAATGGATCGAGTGAAGATTCTGCGGCTGATTGGCCGATACTGCGGAGTGCTGGGGGTCGTGCGCATATCCGCTCCAGGGGATGTCGACGGAACGGCACGGGGTGGCGCCGACGAGCGGAACAATACAGTGCGGATCGCGCCGGGAATCATTAATAACTTGCGCATAGGCGGTTAGCGCCAAAAGAGTCAGGAAGGCCTTCATAATTGAGAGACTCGCCAAGCGGCCGATCCGTTGCCGGTACTACATTATTGGCGGCTCAGCCGGCGAACCCGCTTGAGAAACTCTGTCTACGTGCAGGACGCTATCGCGAGAATAGAGCGCCTCGATGGCGAGGATTTAGGCCGTGATATGCGAACGGATTAAGCTGATAAATCTCATCGCCCGCCTCACGGTCGCCGCCCAGCGAGCTAAGCTGAAGGTGTAGTAGAGGTGCGGATGTGACAGTTAGAGCAATTCTCGCGCAGATCCTTTGGGCGCTTCCTGGCCGGGTCTGCGCTATGTAGCGGGCGCTGAGCGAATAGGCCTTGCGGCTGGCGAGGGCCGGCTGGAGCTGGAAGGGCAGCCGCGGGCTGACCTGAGATTGGATCGGCGTTATCGCGCCGATGCGCAAGTGCTGGTCCTGTCGGTGCCGCTATTACACCGCACTGCCGTCGGTGGCGGCAGCGTGCAATGGAGTGAATGGGCCGAGGCGAATGGCGGCTCGCAGCGGCTGATAGAGTTTCTCGGATTTTCATCGCCGGAGCGCGCCGCCGGATTGAACCGGCTGGGATTCATCCGCGAACTAACCCGCATCGCCCCAGGCGGAATTCGCGATGCGATCTACTTCGGCTTGATGACGGCCTCTAACGAAGAAAGCACCGAAGAGGCGCGCAAGGCGCTCCATTCGAAAGCAACTGAATCCGCCTACACCGTGATCGAAGGGCGCATCGCCGGGAGCGCTTCCACCAGTGCATTGGCGCACTTCATGGGGCCGTCGCGCATCTCGGCCGAGCGACGCGTGGAATTGGTGACGATGGGCCTGCGCGCCTTGTCGGCAGTAGCCGGTTCAGCCCGCCGGATTCACTATGGCTCCATCGCCGCCTCCGTTCCTGAACGCGCTTGCGGACGCACTCTGCGGCCCGCCACAACTTGAATCGCGATACGTCTATGCGGGCCGCATGTATCGCCTCTGGCTGCACAAAGCCGCCGACCCAAAAGCGACAGAGTATTTTCAAAAGCGGAAATTGATCTCCCCGGGCGCCAAGGTGGTCCGCGCATCCGGCAAAGTGCAGCGTGAAGCGGGCGGTAAGGAAACGCAGTTCGGAATCTGGGTGGAAGACGGTAATCGTCGACCGATACCGCTGCGGATTGAGTATCAGGCGAAGTCGTATCTGCGGTTAACGTTTGAGGCCGAGATCTAGCAGGGCGATGAGGAAGTCTCCGTTATCGGTCGCTCGAGACACAGACTAAAGTCTGTGCCACCCATAAGCTAGTTGACCAGCACATGGTGGCAGAGGCTACAGCCTGTGAGTACTTTTCACCAATCTGCTAGTGTCTTGAGCTGCTAAGTTGGCTCGCGGTATTGGGCCGCGGGATGTGGCGTGTGAAGCTCGCCACCTTTGCTGATTGGTGTTTTTGCCTTTTGGAATCTTGGGGTTGACGGTTTCAGCGGCGTGGCGGGACGGGGCATCGTGTCTATCCTGGGCTTGCTTGGAGGCCTTGGCGGATGCTTAGTTTCAGACTATCGGCGATGTTGATGGTGGCGGCGGCGACGATTTTGCAGGCTCAGCCCGCCTTGACGACGATCCAGGATATTCTTTATCGCGCGGATGGGACGCGCTTTAATGGGGAAATTTTTATTAGTTGGAACGCGTTTCAGGCGGGCGATACGTCGAACATCGCCACCGCACAGGTGACGCTGCCGATCGTGAACGGCGTGCTGAAGGTGCAACTGGTTCCTACCACGACGGCGTCGGCGGGCGCGAATTATCAGGTCACTTATAACAGCGAAGGACAGTTTCAGTTCAACCAGGTTTGGGCCGTGCCACCGAGCTCGATTCCTTTGAAGGTGTCGGCGGTGCTGCTCAGCTCGGGAACGGTGGTAGGGGGTGGACAAGGTGGCGCGGGGAGTCTTAACGGAACGATTCCTATTTCCAGCGTTATCGGGTTGACAACTATACTGGCTGTTCTGCCGATTGAAGGCGTCGGATACGCGCCGGGGCTCGCGGCGGTGATCAATTCTTCGGGGCAGCTTTCGGGCGCGTCGGGAAATGCGGGTGATTGCGTCAAGGTGGACGGGAGCTCCGGACCTTGCGGAGGGGGCGGGGTTCTGCCTCAGTTTTCGGACGGGGAAACTCCGGTAGGAGCGATTAATGGGTCGAATGCCACGTTCACCTTGGCGTTTACCCCTTCCCCTTCGACTAGCGTTCAGTTGTACTTGAACGGCCTGAGAATGGACCAGGGGGTGGATTATACGATTAGCGGGGCAATCATTACTTTCCTCTCCCTCTCGGTGCCGCAGACGGGCGATTTGCTGCTGGCGACTTATCGATACGCGAATCCGAATAACACGCTGGGATCGTTGACTACGCCGCAGGTGGTTTGTAGCGCTGTGGGAACCTCCACATCGGGGACAGTGTCGACCAGCCTGGGGACCTGCACGCTTCCGGCCGGTTTACTCAGCACGGGGGATCGCATCGAAGTGCGGTATCAGTTCTCACATACGGGGACTGCGACCGGATTTACCCCCGCGGTGTCGTTTGGAGGCAGTCCGATGCTCTCGAGGGCGGCGAGCGCGGCGGACACGGCGTTTGCGGGGATCATGGATTTCGCGATTAACACCTCAATACAGGCATGGAGCGGGCAAAGCTGGGGCAGCAGTCTGGCGTTCGCGACGGCGATGGGGTCGGCTAGCGTGAACACCGCGCTGAGTGTCACAATTGGCTTCCAGGGACAGATGTCGGGATCGACTAGCGACGCGGTGTCTCTAAGTGGTTTTACTGTGGTGAGGTACCCGGCTCAAGTGAATCCGTAGCACAATCTTAAGGGCAATTCTACGTAGTACTTTGAAGGTGGAAGTACGTCAGGTATTCCCCTGGATATGTCACTACGGCTAAAATGTGCTTGTTTGTCAAGGGATGTTCCTGCAATATAGAAGAAGAAAGGGCGAGTCCCATGGTCAATCTCTATTACCGAACAAATCGAATTTGGAGGGACGTCAGGGGCCAGGATATGATTGAGTACGCGCTTCTGGCTGCGGCTATCGCAGTGACAGTGGCCGGATTCCTTCCGACAACCCTGATGCCTTCGGTCAGCACTATCTTCTCCAAGATCGTCTCCAGCTATAACGCCAGCTAGTATTGCGTGGTTGGGCAATGCTCGCCTTCTTTACGTACCGGGCTGAAACCGGTCGCGGCCGATTCCCCAAAACATTTCTTTTCGCTTCTGTTTGATACTCGTTTCCTATTACAATGAAATTGAGTGCAAACGGGATTGAACGAGCTCTTCCTTGAAGTCAACTTCTGGGAGCTAGTGAAGACCGCCGGGACGGTGACCTGGGCGGTGCTGGGAACGTTGGCGATATTTTCACTTGCCTCCTGGACCATCATTTTCTCGAAATGGAGCGCGTTCCGGCGTGCCCGCAACGCGAATTTGCGGTTTCTGCGCGCGTTCCGCAAGTCGACACGCCTGGATGCCGTCGCCGCCGCCACCGAACAATTTCGCGCGGCACCCCTCGTTGTCGTTTTCGATTTCGGATACAGCGAAGTGTGCCGGCAGATGTCGGCTCACGGGATGATCGGCAACAAAATCGCGCTGGAGCGCACGCTGCAAATCGGCATGAGCGAAGAAATTAGCCGCCTGGAGCAGAGCATGAGCTGGCTGGCTACGATCGCAACGGTTTCACCGTTTATTGGGCTATTTGGCACGGTGCTGGGGATTATCGACGCGTTCCAGCAGTTGGCGGTGGAGGGCTCGACCAGCATGCGGACGGTTGCGCCGGGCATCGCGGCTGCGCTGATTACGACCGGCGTTGGTCTGTTCGCGGCCATTCCGGCGGCGGTGTTTTACAACTTCTTCGGAAACGCGGTGAAGGAGATGGGCGCGCGGCTGGAAGACTTTTCGCTCGAATTCCTGAACATGACGGAAAGGAATTTCGAGGAACCGAAATAGACTAGTATTATGGCGTTTTCGAGCGGGATCTAATGGTGGAATGCGCGGACGGCGGCGCTTCGGGGCGTCCTACGGATCGCTGTCGGAAATTAATGTCGTTCCGCTGGTGGACGTGGTACTGGTGCTTGCTGATCATTTTCATGCTGACCGCGCACGTGATGGACTACGGCCAGGAAGTGGACGTACCCAAGACCAAGCTGACCAAGGAAAATAACGACGTTCTTCCCGTGGTGGAGATCCGGCGGGGGCAGATGTTGTACCTGAACGGGAAATCCGTGAATATAAATGACTTGGTGCCGCAACTAGCGCAAGCGTTTCAAGGATCAAAAGAGTGTGTACGTCGCGGCAGACAGCTCCATACGGTGGGATTTGCTGGCGCAAGTGCTGGCGGAACTGGGCGGCGCACATATCACGGCCCGCATGGTCACGAGACCGCTTGAGTCGAGGGGACAATGACGGCGAACGTCCTCATGCGGCCCGATCCCAAAGGACGATCGTTCGCTTTCGCGGTCGCACTGCATGGGTCCTTGATCGCAGCGTTCGTGCTGTCCAATTTGATTCACTCCAATAGCGATAAGTTTGGAGATCCGAACGCGGGCGGCGCTAGTATTGGCGTGGAGACGGTGGATAAGATTCCGATTCCGCATTCGGGGCGGCAGAATCCGCTGGCCGCGAATACAGATAACGAAGCTCCGCAGGAACCTGCGAAGCCGCTCGAGCGGGCGCAGAAGGAAGTGGTTCCTCCGGACGCGATCAAGATAAATCTACATAAGGATAAGGACAAGAAGCAGGCGAAGGAAGAGAGCACCAAGCGGCGGTTCCGACCGATTCGAACAACTGGAGAGCAACCAGTTGACTAGCAAGACACCGCAGGAGGTGTCGAATCCGCTGTTCAGTCAGATGGCTGGATCGGGGCGCGTGGGGTTGGGCGCGAATACTACGCTCGGGACGCAGTTCGGGGCTTATGCGGCGCAGATCCAGGACCTGATCGCGCGGAACTGGCATACCAATGATGTTACGGCGCAGGTTGCGCCCCAGGTGGTGGCATCGTTCGATTTGATGAAGGATGGAAGCATTCGCAATTTGACCATCGTGCAGAGCAGCCGGATTCCGTCCCTCGACATTTCGGTGCGGAGGGCGATAGAAGGGGTGACGCTGCCGCCGCTTCCGCCGGGCTACCCGCGCAATACGGCGAAGTGTGAGTTTACATTTGAGTTGAAAAAATGAAAATCAAACTAATTCTTGCATCATTTGTCGCGTTGGCCGCTGGGGCGATTTTCGTCTCTGGCCAGGACGTCACAGGAAGAATCGACAAAAACCAGGGCAAGCCAAGGATCGCTGTCATTGATTTTCGCGGCGCCGGCGACGCGCAGAAATTTATGACGACCTTTAACACGACGCTGTGGGATGAGTTGAGCAATTCAGGCGTTTTGCAAATGGTCGGCAAGAGTTTCTATCCGCTGGATATTCCGCAGCAGCCGCAGGATTTCAAAGCGCCTACGCTTGCTGCTGCGCGACGAGGGGAGCCTGCGCGGACTCAGAAAAACGGTCCCTGGTTGACGGACTGGTCGGGTCCGCCGACCAACACGACCTATTTGGTTTTTGGCTATACAGCGGTTCAGGACGGGCGGTTATTACTGCGCGGTTTCCTTTTCAACGTTACGCAGCCGGACGTTTCGAACGCACAGTTGATTGGCAAATTGTACTTCGGATCTCTGGATGACGAAGGGTCAAAGAAAGTCGCGCGTGAATTTGCCGCGGACATTCTGCAACAGTTCGGACAGAAGAGCTTGGCGGGATCGAAGATTTACTTTGTCTCGGACCGGACGGGCAATAAAGAAATCTGGTCCATGGATTATGACGGATCGAATCAGAAGCAGATGACGAATTACCGGTCCATTTCCAAGCAGCCGGTGGTCTCCGCCGATGGGAGGATGTTCGCATTTAATACCCTGGTCAAAGACACCTGGCAGATTATGGTTCATTCCGCCGAGACGGGGAAGAAATTGCCTTTCTATAATCCGGTTTCCTCCACCATTGAGACCCCGGACTTCACCCCAGATGAAAAGCACGTGCTCTATTCCGCGAGTCTGAACGGGTACGTGAACATTTGCATTGCGGATATCAATGGCGGAAACATGACTCAGCTTACGCACGTGAAATCGCAAGAGGTGTCGCCGAAGGTCAATCCAAAAACCGGGCGCGATGTGCTCTTTATTTCCGGACGCAGCGGAGTGGAGCAGCTCTGGCACATGAATATCGATGGCTCGGACGTGGAGAGGATTTCAAGCGGCGAGGGCTATGTCGCGAATCCGGCCTGGAATCCGAACGGGCAGTCGATTGCTTTCGCATGGACCAAGGGATTTGAGCCGGGCGCGTATAACATCTTTATCATGGACATGGCGGATAAGAAGCCTATTCAACTTACTTCCAATTCGGGCAAGAATGAGAATCCGTGGTGGGCACCGGACGGCGCGCACCTGGTTTATCAATCGACCCATGGCCGGTCGACGCAGATTTACACCATGCTGGCCGATGGCACTCATTCGCAGCAATTGACGACGCACGGGAATAATACACAGCCGGTTTGGGCGAACGCGATAAACTAAACTGAACAGGGAAGGGATGAAAATGCGTAATCTTTCGAGAACACTGAGTGCAGCGGTGTTCGCGGCGGTTCTGATATCGGCCGCGGGGTGTAAGAAGAAGGTGCCGATACCCAGCACGCCTCCGCCGCCCGCGCCGACAGCCGCTCCGACCGATAACACTCCGGCTGGGCCCCTTTCCGTGCGAATCAATAGTTTCACGGGTGAGCCGCGATCGATTGAGAGAGGGCAGGCGGCTACGCTGCGATGGTCAGTGGGCAACTCGACTGATATTTCCATCGATCAGGGTCTGGGCGCGGTGGCCGCTAACGGCAGCCGCCAGGTGTTTCCCAGCCAGACGACCACCTATACATTGACCGCGAAGGGCGGCGGAAATCCGGATACGCGGGCGGTGACGATTGAGGTATCGAGCAGCGTTCCGCCTCCGCCGGCGCGCACGACAGGTGAGGTTATTCCCAGCGGCGAGATATTGGGACGCGAAGCGCAGGACGTGTACTTCGACTATGACAAGAACGATATTCGGGCGGATGGCCGCGACACGCTGACCAAAGATGCGGATGTGATTAAGCGCATTCTGGCCGCCGATCCGACATTTACAATCGTCGTCGAGGGTCATTGCGATGAGCGAGGATCGGAAGAATACAATCTGGCGCTGGGCGATCGACGCGCGTTGGCGGTTAAGGAATTCCTGGTACAGCTTGGCGTGCCGGGCGATCGTTTGAAGACGATCAGCTTCGGCAAGGAACGTCCGGTATGCACGGATGAAAACGAAGCCTGCTATCAACGGAACCGCCGCGGGCATCTGGCGCCAGCGCAGTAAAAAACAGGAGGGTTGCATGAACGCTTCACGATTACTTGTGCTAACGATCGCTCTTTCACCGGGGCTTTTGCTGGGGCAAAAGCACGATGAACTGGTCTCGATCCAGCGCGACGTAGCGCAGCTCGAGGATCAGATGAAGCAGCTTCAAAAGGCAGTCGACGACAAGACGGCGGCGCTGACGGCGCTGGTCCAGCAGTCGATCGACGCGTCGAATAAGACCGCAGCGGCGATGGCGGCGATGCAGCATAACCTCGATCAGAAGCTGGCGGAGCAGCAGACGAAGCTGGTGGCGCCGGTGGCGACTCTGGGCACGAAGGTAGACGAGATGTCGGGCGATTTTAGCGCCGTTCGGGAGAATGTGAAGGAACTCGTCCGCAAAATGAACGAGCTGAGCACCAAGGTGGACGACATTTCGAGCGCTGTGCGGACGCTGAACAATCCGCCGCCGGGGCCACCCAAACTAGACGTGCCCGGCGGAGGCACCGCGCAGCAGGCGCCTGAGGGGCCGCCGCCCGGGTGGTCGGCGGAGTTATCGTATAATACCGCGTACCGCGATTTTCAAGGTAAGAAGGACGACGTCGCCATTGAAGAATTGGCACAGTTCCTGAAGTATGCCCCGCAGAGCGAAAACGCGCCGAACGCCCAGTATTATATCGGGCAAATTTATTATCGGGGCGAGGATTGGGAAAACGCCGCCAAGGCCTTCGATGCGGTACTGGAGAAATTTCCCGCGAATTCAAAAACCTCCGAAGCGCAATACATGAAGGCTTGCGCGCTGATGAAGGCGAAGCATAAGACCGCCGCAGGAGCAGAATTTAAGGCGTTCATCGCAAAATACCCGGACAGCCCCAGGGCGAAGGACGCTCATATATATTTGCAGGAATTGGGAATGGAAGCGAAGCGGCGCAAGGAATAAAAATGTCGGCACCAGCCGAGCCACGCTTGTCGTACGAAGACATCGCCGGGATGATCGAGCATCCGGTGCTGGCGCCGGAACTTTCCGAAGAAGAGGTCCATACCGGTTGCGAAATCGCCCGCCACTATCGCATCGCCACAGTGACGGTGCGGCCTTCCGATGCGGATCTGGCGGTTTCCTGGCTGCGAGGTAGTAGTGTGGCCGTCGGGAGCATCGTCAGCTACCCTCATGGCTCGTCGACGACATCGGTGAAGATCTACGAAACGCGCGATCTGATACGGCGCGGCGTCACTGAAATCGATACCGTGATCAACCTTGGTAAGATGATCTCGCGCCAGTTCCAATACGTGGAGATGGAGCTGCAGCAGATGGCCGAAGCTTGTCATGAAAGCGGCGCGATCCTGAAAGTCGCATTCGAAAATGGCTATCTGCCGGACGATCTGAAAACGATCGCGTGCAAGATCGTAAAGCGCGCCGGGGCGGATTACGCGAGGACTTCGACGCCGTTCGGTCCTTTGCCGTACTCACTGGTGGACGTGCAATTGATGAAGCGGCTGCTGGGCGACAGCGCGAAGATCAAAGCAAGCGGCGGAGTGCGAACCATCACCGATGTACTGGAACTGCGCGAGGCTGGATGCACGAGGATCGGGACCATCGCGACGGTGGCCATTCTGGAGGATTGGAAAGCAAAACTCGCGCTACAAAATTCCCAGACGCGAACGACGTAATCTGCTATCGTTTCCGGTATGCGCAAGCCTATGATGGTCCGCTTGTCTATTGGAGTTTTGTTCCTGGTCGGCGCCTGGGCCGCTTACACGCAGACTCCGCAGGCCGGGAAACTGGCTCTCGAAAAAGTGAAGGACGACCTCTATGTCATTTCAAACGACGGCGGAAATGTCGCCGCGTATCTGACCGATGACGGCGTGATTGTGGTGGACGACAAATTCGACGCCGACGTTGCCGAGATCCTCGCGAAGATCAAGAGCGTGACCGATAAACCGGTGAAGTACGTTCTTAATACCCACCAGCATGGCGATCATACTGGCGGGAATCAGAAAATGCTGCCGATCGCGGAGATTATCATTCACGAAAATGCTCGCGCGAATATGGTCGCAGGCAAGATGCCGGGCGTCCCTCGGGTGACTTATAGCGATCAGACCGGCGTTTACCTGGGCGGTAAAGAAGTTCTCGCGAAACATTTTGGGCGAGGGCACACCAACGGCGATGCGGCGATTTATTTCCCGGCGCTCAAGGTGGTGCACATGGGCGATCTGTTCGTGAGCGGCGCGCCGTTTATCGACTATTCGGCCGGCGCGAGCGCGAAGGAATGGGCCGGCACGATCGATGGAGTATTAAAGTGGGATTTCGACACTGTGGTTCCGGGACACGGTCCGGTATCGAAGCGCGCGGACCTGATCAAGTTTCGCGACGGGATGGCAAAATTGTGCGACCGCGTGGGCGGGATGGTGCGCGAAGGTAAAGGAAAAGACGACATCTCGAAAATGCTGGTGGCGGAGTTCGGCTGGAACGCCGCGGGCGCGGGACGCTCCTTAGACGGCTTGATGGCCGAGTTCAAGCAGTAGTCGAGGCGGTTCCTTCGAGTCCCAACTGGGCGGCCCGTGCTTGCATCGCGCGGATGCAGAATTCGATGTGTTGATCGAGATCGACACCCATTTCCAGAGCGCCATTAACGATGTCGTCTCGATTTACGGCACGCGCGAAGGCCTTATCTTTTAGTTTTTTCCGCACCGATTTCGTCTCGACCTCCTGAATGCTGCGGCTCGGCCGCACATAAGCACAGGCGGTGAGAAATCCGGCCAGTTCATCGCACGCGAATAGCGTTTTCTCCAGCGGCGAAGTGCGCGGGATGCCGGTAAAATCCGCATGCGAGAGGATGGCGCGGCGAATTTCCTCGCTCACGCCGCGCTCTTTGAGGATCGGCTCGCCTTTGGTGGGATGGTCGGGCAGATTGGGGTGAATTTCCCAATCGAAATCGTGCAGTAAAGCGGTGACCGCCCATTTTTCCTGGTCCTCGCCAAACTTTTGGGCGTAGGAAGCGACGCAGGCTTCGACGGCCAACATATGTTTTCGGAGGCTTTCCGATTTCACGAATTCGCAGACGATTTCCCAGGCTTGTTGGCGGTCCATAAATACAGTTTCACACTATGTGTACCCAGACGGTCAAAATGACGCGCCCGCGCGGCAATTCCCAGGACCAGCAGGCCGGTCCCGAGCAGCGTCAGGCTCGATGCTTCCGGGGTTGAGACATTGGCTGTCCCGCTCAACTGGAAATAGACATTCTCACTGTTGGTACCGAGTTGGGAAAAAACTCCGCCGCTCTCGGCGATCATAAAGGTGTTGTCGCTAGACCCGACTGTGGGCGGTTCGAACATGTCCACTCCAAGATCCATATTGGGGCTCGTGTTGCTGACGCTCACTGTGAAGATAAGGTCCTGGGGAACCGACAGACCTGCCCCCAGATCGAACGTCAAATCGATGACATCCGAACCAACGGAGGCGATGTCTGTCAGATCGAAGCTACCGAGCAGTGATCCGACCGGCGATCCAACATTGTAGAAATCCAACTCGGCGTCGAAAGTTCCGGCATCACCGTTGTTGAACATCTCCACTTCGGCTTGGGTGGCAGTTCCGGCGGAAATCAACTGGATCTGGTCTCCAAGTGCAGTGTACGGCCCAGAAAAGTAAAAGACAGTATCGAAAGTGTCGGTGGTCGTATTATCGTAGAGGACGGTCGCCCGTGCTACGGGAGCGCATCCCAGCATCAACAGTGCGAACGGCAGCAGAGTGCACTTCAATTCTTGTGTCCTCCTAGCCAAAATTAGATCAGCGCGGGCCTGACCCCAGGACGCGTGCCGTATAGGTTATGGGTGGCGTCCCCGTTATCGTAAAGTGGATCGTCAATGTCACGCTCGCGCCAGCGCCAATCGGGCCGACCTCTTTGTAGGGGCTCCCCGCAGGCAGCGCTGCGCTGGTATACCCGTCCGGGCTGGACATTGCGACGCCGGAATGCAGGGAGTCCAGCACATAGGCTGATGCGGGCAAAGCCGCCCCGTTATTCGTAAGTTTGACCGTCTGAGTGTAGAGGCGGGTACTGCGATTGAAGGTTACCACCGTCTCTACGACACTTACCTGCGTCGTCACATTGCTGGTGACTGTCGAGAGATAGCTGGCCCAATTGCTCGTTGCCGCCGCTGCAAACTGCTGGAGCTGGGAGTAATCGGAGACCCAGGTGGTGTACATAAGGCCCGTGACTCCGGGAATGCCGGCGGCTTGCTGCAGTTCCTGGGTCGCGGCTGCGGCACCGTTGCCCGAATCGTAATAGCCCGCGATGACCTGGTTGAAGTGCGTAGGCTGTTGCGAATTCAGACCAGAGAACCAGGTGAGCGAATTCGCCAGATTCCCGAGGTTCCAGTTCATGACAGTTACGCCGGAAGGAACGCCTGTCCACGATCCCGCAATGTTCCCTTCGACGAAATAGTAATTGTTGATCGCATTATGATAGGGGTCGAACATATCGCTCCAGATGTAGTAGGAAGCCGAGGGTGCGAGCGAATGGTACAGATTATAGGTGTTGGTGACGTGCGACGCCAGCAGTTGCCCCGGCGTTAAATTCTTCGCCTTACACGCCGCACAGGAATTCATGTGCCGCATCTCGTCATAAGATAACAGATAGCTCATGCCGGGCATGTTGCTCACGATGGCCTGCGCGTTTTGCTGCAGCCAGCTCTGCGCGGCGGGTTCAGTGAGGCACATGCCGACGTCGCCGGTTGCCTGCACCGGTTGGACAGCGTAGTAATCTATCGCCACCGTCTGTCCCGGCTGGAGCGAGGTGTTGGATGGCAGAGTCACTGTACCCGGAGTGTGATAGAAGCCGTTGAATGGAAAGAATGAGCCGGATGCCAGTTGGGGATCCGCGATGGGGTTGAAATCGCTCCCTTCCTGGAAAATGGTGCTGGGATTGGCAGGATTATACACCGTCAACGGCGTGCCGGAACGACGCAAGACATAGACCAGAGACGTTTCTTCGATAAATGCGTCGTCAAACCAGATGGTGCCCGAAGATCCGCCCCAAACGCCAAACAGGAGCGACGGTTGCGCAGCCCCGCGGCTGTTGAAGGTGAAGTCCAATTCGGTCCAATCCTGGGTCGACTGCTGCCCGATGGCAGTGTTGAAGCTCAAAATGTTGGTCGCCGGATCCCATACTTCGATTTGGGCAAAGCCCTGGAAGTTCGAGGTCTTAACCCAGATACGCGCGTGATATTGCCTCCAAGGGATGACGTTGAGCGTCTCCTGGAATCGCGAATTTCCGCTGGCGTTGGTAATGTAGCCGGAGGCAGTTCCACTGTGTGCGACGGTGGTGTCGATGCCCATATTGGGATCGTTGTAGCTGAACCATCCCGTCATCCCCGATTCGAACCCCGGGTTGGCCAGCCCTCCGAAACTATTCACTGGCACGAGGGCCGTTTTGGATGTGTTGACCGTGAATTGGGACCCGGTAATATGCTCTCCCTCAGCCCAGTTTGGATTGTTGACCAGCGCATCGTCCGAATACCCGTAGGGCGCGGTCGTCGCCATCGTCTGCATGCCTTTCGATTGAGCGTGAGAGACGAGTTGCTGCATGTATGCCACATTGTTGGCGGGGTCAACGGTCGATCCCATCAGACTGAACGCAGGACTCCAGAAGGCAACGCCCGTGTATCCATAGCTGAAGGCCTGATCTATCTGCGCTTCGATTCCGCTGACATCCGCGAGGCTCTGTGGAGAGGCTGTTTGCCAATACCAAAGCACCGGAGCGCTGCTCTGACCCCATGCCGCAATCATAAATAGGGCGCTCAACAAGAAGCCGCGGAAAACGATCGTATTAATTCGCATGAAGTTTAGCTTTGGTTGACGGAGATATATCGGTGTCCATTTGTATGATCGGCCATAAGGTTGCAATTCTCTATGCGTACGGAGCTGTAACGCGCGCCACGATCCCGCGACTTGTTCTCCTTCGACGGGTGCAAGGTCGAAGGAAGGCCTCAAGTCCTGCTCTCACCACTCGTGCAGAGCGGCGCAACTAAGGGGCAACAACACGATGTATGAACGTTTGTCGCCGATTACCTTGCAGAGGCCAATTCGACGGGTCTATTGAGGGCATATTAGAATGATCAGGACCTATAGCTACAATGTCAACCCCCTCAAGATGGCGGGGCGTGTGCCAGCCATCAGACTAACTTTAAAGTCCCCCCACCAGGATCAACTTGGTTTAAGTCTTAGCGCGGAGGTCGCGCAATTTAAGCAGCAGAACTACTCGTAGCGCAACGCAATCATCGGATCGACCCGCAGCGTGCGCCGGGCCGGGATGTAACAAGCGAGCATCGCGACCAGGATGAGCACGATCGCCACCGCAGCGAAAGTAAGCGGATCGGCGGCGCTGACTGAAAAGAGAAGATTCGCCAGTAATCGAGTCAGACCGAATGACGCGGCGATTCCGATTGCAACGCCCGCTCCAGCGATCTTCGCTCCCTGCGCCATGAATCATGCGCAAAACATCCGTTTTTTGCGCCCCAAGCGCCATGCGAATTCCGATTTCGTGGGTGCGTTGCGCCACCGAGTAGGAGATCACACCGTAAATTCCGATGGCCGCGAGTACCAGTGCGAGGGTGCTGAAGAGACCGAGAAGAATGAGAGTAATGCGGCGCGTGGAAACCGAATCGACGATCAGTTGGTTCATGGTCGAAATGCCGAAAATGGGCTGGTCCTTGTCGATCCCCGCGACCACGCCGCGAATGGCGGAGGCAAGGGCGGCAGGATCGACCGCCGATTTGACGACTAAGCGCATGTGGTCCGAGGCCGACTGCCGGAAGGGAACATATATCTCCAGACGCGAAGGATTGGCGAGGCCGTAGAGTCTGGTATCGCCTACCACGCCTACGATGGTCATCCACTTCGGAGCGCTCTTCGCCGAGGGATGGCCGAACATGATGCGCTTGCCCACGGGGTTGTCATTGGGAAAATATTCGCGCGCCATCCGCGCATTGATCATCGCGACCCGCGGCGCATTCTCGCCGTCCCTGTCCGAAAATTCGCGGCCCTGGAGGATCGGGAACGCCGAGCGTAGCGCGCATACGCCGGGCTGACGACTGTGCGTATCCGGATGCGGGAAGCTTCCCGGCTTGGGCAGCGCCATGCCCTCAATCGTGACGTCGGCGCGCGAATGGCTGTCGGTCAAAGGAATCGCGGTACCGAGCGCCGCCGTTTCTACTCCAGGCAATGTGCGGACGCGATCCAGCACCTGCTGCCAGAAATTCAGAATGCTGGGGTCCTTATCGTATTGCGAAGTGCGCAAATTCATTTCCATGGTGAGGATGCGTTCGGAACGGAAGCCGGGATCGACGGAAAGCAATCGATAGAGGCTCTTCATCATCAGTCCCGCGCCCACCAGAAGAATTAGCGCCAGGGAAATTTCCGCGACGGCCAGAATGCTGCGCCAGCGATTCTGTCCCACGCCGGCCCCTGTGGTTCTTCCGCCATCCTTTAACTTCGACTGTACGCCGGCTTTCGTCGATTGAATCGCGGGCGCCAGTCCGAAAAAGAAAGTGGAGAGGACGACCGTAGCGGCGGCGAACAGAAGGACCGCGCCATTCAGATTCACGGTCGCGCCAGCCAGCGTCTCCATGGGGATCAGATGCCCGATCCCCTCGATTCCCGCGGCCGCCAGAGCCACCCCTAAGAGGCCGCCGAAAAATCGCCAGGACGAAACTCTCCGCCAGCATCTGACGGATGATGCGTCCGCGGCTGGCGCCGAGGGCGATGCGCAGCGCAATTTCCTTGGTCCGGCCCGCTCCGCGCATCAGAAAAAGATTCGCGACGTTGGCGCAAGCGATCAGCAGGACAAACACGACGGCGCCAAACAGGACGAGAAGCGCGGGACGAATATCGCTGACGAACACTTCGCGAATGGGCCGCAAGGCCACCCCGAACTGGTCGTTGGTGCCAGGGTACGCCTGTCCTAGCCGCGCCGCGATTCCTTCCATTTCCGCGCGGGCCTGTGCGAAGCCGGCGCCGGCCGCGAGCCGTTGCGATCACTACCATGTCGCCGCGATCGCCTCTTTCCGCAGCACTGGAATTATTGGTGAGCCACACACCGATCGGCTCCATAACATCGGTTTTGTCCGTTGAACGGAAATCGGGCGGAAGCACGCCAATGATGGTGAAGCCGCGTCCATCGAGACTGATGATTCGACCCAGGGCGTTATGGTCGCCGCCGAACTTCGACTGCCAAAGCTGATAGCTCAGCAGCACCACCGGCGCCGTGCCGGCCTTTCCTTCCGCTGCATCGAAGTCTCGTCCGAGAACGGGCCGGACGCCGAGCAGGGAGAGGAAATTCGGCGAAACAGCTTCGCCGCTGATGTTCTCCGGTTGATTGATCCCAGCGAGATTGAATTCGACGGCGCACACGGCAGCCATGTCCGAAAACGAGCGGCTCTGCGCGCGCCAATCCAGAAAATCGGGATACGAAACGCTGACGGTGCCAACCTTCGGCGTCGTCTCATTGAGAGCGATCAGGCGCGAAGGATCCTGATAGGGCAGAGGCCGCAGCAGCACGCCGTCGACGATCGAGAAGATCGCGGTGTTTGCGCCGATTCCCAGGGCCAGCGTCAACATGGCGACCGCAGTGAAGCCCGGGGCCTTGCGAAGAGTCCTCAGAGCGTAGCGAACGTCCTGCAATAAAGTTTCCATAAGGCTCACACCTCGCGCCTCTCGGCACTCCTCCTTCACTTGATCCAGTCCGCCAAACTCCAGGCGTACACGCCGCGTTGCTTCGTCGAGCGTCAGGCCGGACTGAATAAATTTTTCGCGCTGCTGCTCCGCGTGAAAGCGCAGTTCGTCATCCAATTCGTCCTCTGCCGCCTGTGCGCGAAAAAGAGAGCGAACGCGAAACATCAGATCGCTGAACATAAACCGAACTCCTAAGCCGGCCCGAGCACCTGAGCCACCGCTGCCGTCAGCTTGTTCCAGACGTCCTTCTCCGCTTCGAGCTGCTTGCGCCCGCTCTTCGTGAGTTCGTAGTATTTAGCACGGCGGTTATTGTCCGATGTCCCCCAGCGAGGCTTAATCCATCCGCGGCGCTCCAGCCGGTGGAGCGCGGGATAAAGCGAGCCTTGCTGAATGCACAGCACGTCACTCGACATCTGCTGCACCCGTTCGGAGATGCCCCAGCCGTGTTGAGGTCCGAGGCCAAGAGTCCGTAGGATTAAGAGATCCAAGGTGCCTTGCGGCAGGTCGATTCGTTGGGCAGGCATATGTTCCCCTTCTGCTTCTACATGGGAGAATACACTATCTCTTGTCGAAGCGCAAGGGGGCTCGCGAGCGGATTGGCGATCGCAGGACGCATACAGGCGAATGTGACGCTGACGAATCCCGACAAGGCTTCGGGGGCCACCTTGCTCGTTAGAGCATGGCTTTGACAAGCGGTCCCAGTTGCATAAACTCCGCCAGACTGGTGGGCTTGCGGAAATAATCTGTGGCGCCGAGCTTCTTTACCCGCTCGCGATCGGCGGGCGCGTCGGACGAGCTTATGATCAGCACTTTCGCGGTTTTGCCGTGCGGGCTGGATCGAAGTCTCTCTAGAACGGCCTCGCCGCTGATCTTCGGCAGGTTCAGGTCAAGTAAGACCAGCGCGGGTGGGTGCTCCAGGCGGTCGATGAAATCGACAGCTTGGGCTCCGTCGCGCACGATCGCAAGATCGCAGTCGAGATTGACCTCAGCCAACGCCTCTTCGACCAGATTCGCGTCGGCCGGATTGTCTTCAACCAGGAGCAACTGCGGTCTTTCAGTGTTCATTGGTTTCCTTGGGAAGAGTGAAATAAAATATAGAGCCCCGGGCGGGCTCGGATTCTACCCAGATCCGGCCCCCATATCGTTCGACGATCTTCTGACATATTGCAAGACCGATCCCGGTGCCCGGATATTCCGTCCGGTCATGAAGACGCCTGAAAATGCCGAAAATCTGCGTCCGAAATTCTTTGGGAATTCCAATGCCATTGTCTTCAACCGAGAAGCGCCAGTAGGTTCCATCGGAGACGGCAGCGATCGTCACCCGGGGCTGCCGCTTTTCGTCACGGTATTTCAAGGCGTTCGAAACCAGATTCTGAAACAGGTGGACCAGCGGCACCGGATCGCCGTCGACCGAGGGAAGATCCTGCGCGAAAATCTCGGCGCTAGAGTCCTCAATTGAAGTTGACAGGTTTTTCTTCACGGTTTCGAGAACTTCACCTATCTGAACCAGCCTGGCCGGCGAATCTGAAGTCCTGCCGGCTTGAGAATATGCCAGCAGCCCCCGGATCAGCATCTCCATCCGGTGCGCACCTTCGACGCAGAAGCCGAGATACTGCGATGCTTTCCCGTCGAGCTTGTCGCCGTATTTCTTTTCGAGCAACTGGCTGTATATGGCGATCTGCCGGAGCGGCTCCTGCAAATCGTGACTCGCGGAGTAGGCAAACTGCTCCAGATCGGCATTGGCGAGGCGCAGTTCCTCGTTGGACCGCTCCAGTGCCGCCTCGGCCTCCTGCCGCCTGTTGCGCATGGCCAAGTGGGCTCCCACCCGCGCAAGAAGTTCCCTGGCCGTAAATGGCTTGATCAGGTAGTCGTCGGCACCAGCGCCCAGCCCTTCCACGCGGCTTTCCTCGCCCGCCCGCGCCGAAAGTAGGATCAGGGGAATGGTTTTCGTTTCCTGCCGAGTCCGCAGTTCCGCAAGGAGTTGAAAGCCGTCGAGGCGCGGCATCATAACATCGCTCAGGATCAAATCCGGGGGATCGGAGAGTGCCGCATCGAGCGCCTCCTGGCCGTTCGCGACCGCCGTAACCCGATAGCGCTCGCCCAGCAATCGTTTAACGTATTCGCGCATGTCGGCATTGTCATCGGCCAGGAGGATGCGCTCCGCGGAAGCCACCAGGGTTGGGTTTAGAGAGCCGTTCGAACCGTTGTCCGCCGGCAGCCACCGCAGTGCTTCGGTGACGAAGGAATCCGCTCGAGAGGCAACCGAGGTCGAGCTTTGGGCCGCCGCCACTTGATCGGCAGGCAGATGCTTTGTTCCGCATGGAATGGTGACGGTGAATGTGGTGCCCTTCGAAACGCGACTGTCAGCGCTGATCGAGCCGCCGTGCAGCTTGACTAGTTCCTGGACCAGGGCAAGGCCGATTCCTGTTCCTTCCATGGTGCGGCCTTTCGCTCCGGCCACCCGGTGAAATCTTTCGAAGACATGCGGCAACTCAGATGTGGGAATACCGGTGCCGGTGTCTTGAACGGTGAGCTCAGCGGAGCGCCCATTTTCGCGAATCGCGACGATTACGTTGCCTCGGAACGTAAATTTCAAGGCGTTCGAAAGAAGATTGAGGACAATCTTCTCCCACATTTCCCGATCGACATAAACCGGCTCCGTCAAAGGTGGGCAATCGATTTGGAAATCGAGTCCCGCCCGTTCCATGGCCGAGCGAAAATTTGCCGCCAGCTCCGCCGTGAGGCGCGCTAAATCGGTTGCCTCAAACGATGCACGCATTCGCCCCGCTTCAATCCTCGAAAAGTCCAGGAGAGTGTTTACCAGCTTCTGGAGACGCAGGCCGTTGCGATGAACCAGCTCAAGAAGTTCCCGCTCCTCAATCGCACTCTCCTGCCGGCTCTTCGTCAGAAGCTCCTCGACCGGATTGAGCATAAGCGTGAGCGGCGTCCTAAGCTCATGGCTTACGTTTGAAAAAAATGTTGTTTTCGCCCGGTCGATCTCCGCGAGCGCTTCGGCTCGCCGGCGTTCAGCCTCATAGGCGCGCGCGTTGTTCAGGGCCGCGGTAATTTGGCCTGTGAGCAGATCGATAAAACCGCTGTAGGCGGAATCGTACCGCCGATAGGGGTTCGTACCGACAATAAAGAATCCTGCGGGCCGCTCTTGCCCCTGCTGCCGTAAGGGCACGATCGCGGCATGATGCGCCGGCTTATTCCAGGCGCCCGAAGGCAGGGGCGCGATCTCACTTCGCTCCGATAGTCTTTCAATCAAGTACGTCGCGGGATTTATCAGGATTTGCCGCGCCGGCCAGGGGAAATCGGAAGACGCGGCGATTCGTTTCGGTGCCAGCGGATGCTCCGCCGGCATGCTGCTCGAACACGCAAGCCGCGCGCTCCCGTCGTCCTCAAAAAGGTAAGTGAGGGTGAACGGCAAATCCCTGGTGTTACGGCCGAGCTGGGACTGCAGGGTCGAACAAACTTCATCCTCGGTTTTTGCGCTTGCCAGTGCCGATGCGACTTCGCGCAGGGTCTCGACGCGGCGCTCCCCGATAAGACGGTCTGTTTCCTCGGTCACCACGCAGAGCATGCCGGTGATGCGGCCGTCGTCGTCCGCTAAAGGGCTATAGGAAAAGGTGTGATAGGTTTCTTCGGGAAAGCCGCTGCGCTCCAAAAACAGAAGCATTCCCTCGTCATAAGTAGCTTTGCCCGTTGCCAGCACGGTTTCGATCAGCGGACCGATCTCGGGCCAGATTTCCGGCCACACTTCCCTCGAAGGCATGCCGAGCGCCTTAGGATGCTTAATTCCAAGCGTCGGCCGGTAGGCATCGTTGCAAAAGAAAGTCAGTTCGGGTCCCCAAGCCATCCACATCTGGTAGCGCGATGAAAGCAGGATGCTCACGACCGTGCGAAGGCTCTGCGGCCAGTGCTCGATGGGGCCGAGCGGAGTTGTAGACCAGTCAAAGGCGCGGATGCGTTGATGCATCTCCTCACCACGAGCAAGGTGTAAAGCCGAATCTCCGGTCAAATTTTCAGCTTCGCCCTTTTCCGCGCTCACCGATCCCACCTTTTTGAGGTGGGACGCCGGGTCAATACTTTGTGTTTCGCACTATTATGTCCTGCACAACGTCGCCGAGCTTCATATAGTGCTCCAGGGTAGAGGGCTTCCGAAAATAGTGCAGCGCCGCATTGCGGGTCGCCATCTCCACGTCGCGAGGGGCGTCTGATGACGTCATGATCACGACCGGAGTAAGCCCGCAGCGCTCGCTCGACCGGAGACAGCGGAGGATTTCCTCGCCGTCCAGCTTGGGAAGATGCAGATCAAGAAGGAGCAGCGCCGGACAAACCAGAGTCGAATCGCGGTCGATCCGGGCGATGAACTCCACGGCTTGCTCTCCATCGGAAACAATCCGAAGCTCATAACCGAGCACCCTGTCTTCGAGCGCTTCGCGTACCAAGTGAATATCAGCGGGGTTGTCTTCAGCGAGAAGGATGTACCTCGATCCTGTCAGATCAACCATGCCATGACAAACCTTAGCACTATTTTGTGACGGCTCGCCCGAGGAGTGCTCGGTGTATACTGGCGACACACGCGACGGAAAATCGCTAATGAAAAGGCAAAAATGCACAAACTATTTATGTTTTTGCAGCTTTCAATAATGGCAGTCCACTGCGCGCAGGCGCCGAAGCCGGTACCCGTACCGCAGGCGCCCCCACCGACCCCGGACAAGGATCGCATCAGCGGCATCGTCCAGGAAGTCGCGGTGTCTGCCAACAAGGACGCGACTATCACGATCGAGTCCGGCAGCGGACGGATTCCGCACAAAGTGCTGGTCACCCCCTCGACCCATATCGCGGATCAGAAGGGACCTTCAACTCTCACTCAAGTTAAGAAGGGGCGCACACTCGACTGCATTGGGGGCAACCACGAGGACCTGTTTGTAGCTCGCTCGTGCACCGTAAAGTAGCATGGCCGACTCCAGCCCGAAGAAAGACATAAACGCAAAGCTCCAGGCAATTCAAGCCGCATTGACCATCGTCGCGATCATCGTAGGCGGTCTCTGGGCGTATATGCTTTTTATCAAACAGCGGCAGCAGTATGCGCATTTGAAGATCGAGCACCATGTGACGCACGTATTGCTGCCCCAGCACCGTATCGTACTGATCGTTGACGTCGACCATTCAAATGTCGGCAGTGTGAAGGTTTCTCTGACGTCGGCGGACGTAAAAATCTATGCGCTCCGGCAACAGATGCTTACTGCCGAGGCAATCGAGCAGGTCAACGAAGGTCGATTTGGAGCGGACGAGCCCGATTCCCTTTGGGATATCCAAGCTGAGCGCAAAACAACCTGGGCGCCACAGCGTAGTATATTTCCGGAGATATTCGCCTCGTTCCGGAACGCCCGGAAGCGCTCGGAGGAACGTGTCGTTGAGCCGGGTGAAAGCGATCAACTCCACTACGAATTCATTCTCAGCGACGATACTTGGCCGTTACTGATATATAGCTATTTTGAAAATCCAACGATCGCGGACCGAAACATCGGTTGGGTGACGCGATCGCTCTACGATCCTCGCAAGCCGGCAGAGCCGGTCCCCTCGCGGAATCGTTAACTTATAGATTTTAAACGTCGCGTTGAGGAGTGTGTTAAAGTTAAATCTGTCTGATGTGGGCCTGTGGCGCAGTTGGGAGCGCGCTTCCATGGCATGGAAGAGGTCGACGGTTCGAACCCGTCCAGGTCCACCAAAAGTTTTCAACCCACTCCGAGTAGTACCTCTCGCAAGCATCCCCGCACCGAACCCCGACCATCAGGGAGAGGATTGCAACCCCCGCGCGGCCACGGCAATTGTGCGTTCTGATTTCCTGTGATCTGTCCCCTCCGATAGAAACCCGAATCGGCTTATAGACGGTGACAAGAGGTCCCCAAAGTAATGCTGAAGACGACATATTGTCGCCTGAGATTCGGTGTCGAACCGAGCAACCGCCATGTAGATCAACACAATCAGATTCGGCACGCGAAGTGCCTAAAGTACGCCAAGTTGACGGAGGAAAATTTGTGAATACAAACCCCATGGGTAAGAAAGCCTTCTCGATAAATGGAATCGGTCGGTGGAATAGTTTTAGACATCGTTTCGCATTGGTACTGGACCTTCTTGGCAATGCGGTCTGGGGCGATTGATCCAAGCGTGAAGACAGGAACAAGATCATGAAAAATTTCTTACGAGTTTTAGCACTGATCGCAGGCGCGGGGTTGCTTCTCGCGGGATCGAATACCGCGCCGGATCTGCCGACCAGTTCGACCACATCGGTCGATGTCATTGTTCAATACAAGACCGCGCCCACCCAAAGCGAATTAAGTGAGCTCGGCCCGTATGGCCAGATCAAGAAGCAATTCGTCCACGTCAATGCCGTATGGGCTATGTTGACGGCCGCACAGATTCAGACGGTATCCAGGGATTCCAATGTCACTTACATCTCGCCAAACCGGCCTACCAAGGGCACTCTGGACATCACGACCGCCGCGGTAAATGCAGATAGCGCCTGGGATCTGGGCTTTAACGGCACCGGCATTGGAGTGGCCGTGATCGACAGCGGCATCTATGCGCACGACGATTTGAAGACCGCCAACGGCAGCGGCTCACGCATCGTGTATAGCCAGAGCTTCGTCCCCGGGCTGAACGCGTCGGATCAGTATGGTCACGGCACGCACGTCGCCGGCATTGTGGGCAGCAACGGGAGGGATTCGACAGGACGCGGTTTCACACGCACCCTTCAGGGCCTCGCGCCCAACGTGAACCTGATTAATCTCCGCGTACTGGATGCCAACGGCGCCGGTACCGACGCTGGCGTGATCGCGGCCATCGATCAAGCCATCAGTTTAAAGAACACTTATAACATCCGGGTAATCAATCTTTCCCTGGGACGTCCGGTGTACGAGAGCTATACCCTCGATCCCTTGTGCCAAGCCGCGGAAGCGGCCTGGAAGGCGGGAATCATCGTCGTCGCCGCCGCTGGAAACTATGGACGCGACAACTCCGTCGATGAGCATGGATACGGCACGATCGTCGCGCCCGGCAACGACCCTTATGTCATCACCGTCGGCGCCATGAACAACATGGGGACCCCCGGTCGGAGCGACGACCAGATGGCCAGCTATAGTTCCAAGGGCCCCACGGCATTCGATCACATCGTAAAGCCGGACCTGGTCGCGCCGGGAAACGACACCGTTTCCCTGATGGCTCCGAACTCCACGCTCGCGCTCAATTACCCCGCCACTCTGGTCCCTAACTCGTACTACCAGATCGGCGGCAAGGGAAACTCGACCAGTTATATGCGGCTAAGCGGAACCAGCATGGCAACGCCAGTGGTATCGGGCGCCGCAGTGCTGCTTCTTCAGCAAAGCCCTTGGCTCACTCCTGACCAGGTGAAAGCGCGTCTCATGAAAACGGCTGCGAAAACGCTATCCCTATATACCACAGCCTTGGACGGAATCACCAAGGCCCATTTTAACCTCCAGTCCGATATTTTCGAGGTTGGCGCGGGGTACCTCGATATTCAAGCAGCTATCTACAATCACGACCTCACTACGATGCCAGCGCTTTCGGCGATCGCGGTCCTTAACACGACGCAGTACCACTCGGGTCCGGTCACCGCGTTCGGGGGCGGCGGCTGGGGCTCAAACAACAACACTACGGTTACGATCACACGCAACTTCATGAACAGTTGGGGAAGCTCTGTGGTCTGGGGCGATCAGTTGGTGTACGGCTCGGATGTGTTTACTGGCAACGACAACGGGTTCTCTGTAGTTTGGGGCGACTCCGCGATCTGGGGTATGGATGACGGCGGGGGTGGGTTCAGCGTCGTATGGGGCGATACCGCTCTCATCGCCGCGACCATGCAGGCTCTCGACGTCGGCGATGACGACTTTAGTGTCGTCTGGGGCGACTGACCTGGCTTCTTGTCCCACCAGGATACTCGTATGCCTACCAATGCCAAACTCTATATTGGAGCCAGCGTTGCGCTTGGATACTCGCTGCTCGCGGGAACGCTGATCTGGTTCAGCCAGTTCCCGGACTTAGCTCGATATCTGGCCTGCCTCTCGTTGGGGTGTATCGCCTCAACGATGAAGGTACGGCTGCCCGGGCTGCACGGCACTATATCCGTGAATTTTGTATTTATCTTGATGGCGCTGACCCAGTTCAGCCTGGTCGAAACTCTTACCATCGCCTTCGCCGCGACGCTGGTGCAGTGTCTCTGGAGGCCGAAAACCCGTCCCAAGGTTGTCCAGGTGCTGTTCAACAGTTCGACAGTGGTCATCAGCACGGCGCTGGCATACCTGGCCGCGCGCGCAGTGCCGGGGCAAAATCACCCGTTTATCGCGCTCGCTCCTGCGGCGACCGTCTTTTTCGTGATGAACACCGGAATGATCTCTCTGATTCTGGCGCTTCTCTCTAAAACCACACTGCTCGCGGTGTGGAAGCAGTGTCATCTCTGGGCGTTCCCTTACTATCTGGTGGGGGCCGCGATTGCTGCGGCGATCGAGCAGTCCAGCCAGACGGTCGGCTGGAGATTTTCGTTGCTCGCTCTCCCGGTGATGTACCTGATCTACGCCTATTACAAAATCTGCGTGACGTCACACGAAACTCAAGCGCAAGCCTCCTGAACCGATCCGACTATGCAGAAACTGTTCTCGACAATCTTACTTCTGGCGCCCCTGGCGTCAACGCTCGCCGCGCAGGGTTCTTCCGCGCCGGCGCTGATCGACCGCGAACTGTTTTTCGGGAATCCCGAGATCACCGGGGCACAAATCTCACCGGACGGTGAATATCTCGCGTTCATCAAACCGTGGAAAGACACGCGAAACCTATGGGTGAAAAAGACTGTGGAGCCGTTCAGCTCCGCCCGCCTGCTGACCACGGAAACCATGCGTCCGATCGGCACCTGGCTGTGGAGCCGCGACGGGAAATACATCGCCTACGTAAAAGATCACGACGGCGATGAGAACTTTAACGTTTATACCGTCGATCCGGCTGCGGTTCTTCCGGCGGGCGCCGACGCGCCGTCCTCGCGCGATTTAACGGGCTTGAAAGGTGTGCGCGTCCAGTTGCTAAGCACGCCCAAAAACGATAGGGGTGTTTTCTACATCGGATTAAACGATCGCGATAAAGCGTGGCACGATCTTTACCGCCTCTCGATCTCCACCGGCGAACGGACGCTGATTCGCAAAAATACGGAGCGGATCTCAGGCTGGATCTTCGATCTCAGCGGGAAGTTGCGGCTGGCCACCCGGGTCGCCGATAACGGAGACCAGGAAATCCTCCGTGTGGACCCGAACGGATTCACGAAAGTTTACTCCTGCAGCGTTCTCGAGGAATGCGCGCCCGTGCGCTTCCACAAGGACGCCAGACGCGTCTACCTGAAAACCAACAAGGGCGACAATGTTGATCTGCTGGCGCTGGTCTTATTCGATCCCGAGACCGGGACCGTGCAAAATGTAGAATCCGATCCGCTGAAGCGCGCCGACTTCGGAGCGGCTTTGTTTTCCGAAGCGACCGGCGAGCTGGTCGCGACATCCTACCAGGACGAGCGGACCAGGCGTTATTTCAAAGACAAGTCTTTCGAAGCCGATTACAAATGGCTGGAAGCGATGCTGCCTGGCAAAGAGATCAGCCTGGGCTCGCGTACCGATGACGAGCGGGTGTGGCTGGTGACTGCTTCAGGCGACACCGAGCCCGGTGAAGCCTATCTCTTCGATCGGAACACGCACCGGCTCACGGCCCAATATCGCATTCGGGAGAAGCTTCCACGCGAAGCCTTGGCGCCGATGCAGCCGATCCGCTATACCTCTTCGGATGGCTTGGAGATTCCCGCGTATCTGACGTTGCCGAAGGGTTCATCGGGCAAAAATTTGCCGATGCTGATGGTTCCGCACGGCGGACCATGGGCTCGGGACAACTGGGGATACAACCCGCTCGCGCAGTTCTTTGCCAATCGCGGCTATGCGGTCCTGATGCCGAATTTCCGCGGATCCACCGGATACGGGAAAAAGTATCTCAACGCGGGCAACGGCGAGTGGGGACGAAAAATGCAGGACGATGTCACCTGGGGCGTCAAATACCTGGTGGCCCAGGGCATCGCCGATCCCAAGCGGGTCGGCATTATGGGAGGTTCGTATGGTGGGTACTCGGCCCTCGCCGGGATTACGCTCACCCCGGATCTGTACCGCGCGGCGGTGGATGTCTCTGGCCCTTCGAACCTGATGACCCTGCTCAACGCGATCCCCGCATACTGGGAAGCGCAGCGAAGGATCATGTATACGCACATGGCTGATCCGGGAACCCCGCAAGGCCAAGCATGGCTGAAAGAGCGGTCCCCCCTGAGCGTCGCCGGGAACATCAAGACGCCCGTGCTGGTAGTGCAGGGCGCGCGCGATCCGCGAGTCAATCGGGCTGAAGCCGAACAGATCGTCATCGCCCTGCGTGACAGCGGGGTGCCAGTGGAGTACCTGCTCGCCCCGGATGAGGGACACGGCTTCGCGCGACCGGTGAACAACATGGCGATGTTCATGGCGGCGGAAAGGTTTCTTGCGGCGCAGCTCGGAGGGCGTTACCAGGAAGGCGGGTCTCCCGAAGTGCTCCAGCGGCTGAAGGAAATCACTGTGGATCCCAAAACAGTGGTGCTTACGAAGAAATCCGACGAGACTCCAGGCAGCCCCAAACCGGCAAGGTAGCAAGGACTCCGGTTCCCTGCACCGCTGCCAATCGCTCAAGTGAAGCTTGGGAAGCGTCCCGAAAGCGCGATTTGTCTCCCCTCCAAATCCGCGTTGCGACAATTTGTCACTCTGTCGTCGAGCCAAAACGTGAGTGTAGTGCAAGCGAAGGACTTCTGACTGGTTAACCTTGGTCATGCCCGTGCTTATATGAAGTTCTACAAATTATGCCTCGAGCAGCTAAGCTCTATGCGGCAGTCACCTTATTGGCCGGACTCATCACGGTGACGGCGGGTCTGACCTCATGGCACCCGGATAATCTACCGCTGTTCGTCTGCTATTTCCTCATTGCCAATTTAGCCTCCGGGTTCAAGGTTCACTTGCCTGGAATCACCGGAACGATGTCGGCAAATTTCTTGTTCGTGCTGATCTCGGTCACCACGCTGAGTCTGCCCGAAAGCCTGATCGTCGCCTGCACCGGTACAGTGCTGCAATGCGTGTGGCGGTCCAAAAGTAAGCCGACCCTCGTTAAGGTACTGTTCAACGTCGCGAGCATTGCAGTCGCGATCAGCGCGACCTACTACTGGTATCATCTTGCGTGGTTTGCAAGCCACGGCGTCAAACAGCCATTCGTACTGCTGCTGGCCGCGTGCGTGTACTTCGTCGCGAACACCTGCCCGGTGGCGGTGATCGTCTGTTTAACGGAGAAAAAGCCATTCCTCAAGACTTGGCGTGAGTGTTACTTCTGGTCGTTTCCGTACTATCTGGTGGGGGCTGCCCTCGCCGCAACTCTGGCCATCATCGCTCGAATCGCGGGCTGGGAAGCGTCTCTGCTTATTTTCCCGATCTTATATTGGATTTACCGGTCCTACCGTTTGTACCTGGAACGGCTGGAAGCCGAGAAACGCCACGTCGAAGAAATGGCCGGATTGCACTTGCGTACCATTGAGGCTCTGGCGCTAGCCATCGAGGCAAAGGACTTCAATACCTACGATCACCTTCGGAGAGTTGGGGTTTACGCCGTCGAAATTGCCAAGGAGCTGGGCGTCGGCGAGCTGGAACTGAAGGCGCTGCAAGCGGCTGCCCTGCTGCATGACATCGGCAAGCTCGCCATTCCGGAGCACATTATTTCGAAGCCAGGCCGCCTCACGGCTGTCGAATTCGAAAAGCTGAAAATTCATCCGGTCATCGGCGCGGAGATTCTGCACAGTGTAGAGTTTCCCTATCCGGTGGTTCCTATCGTGATCGCGCACCATGAGAAGTGGGATGGAACTGGATATCCCGATGGTCTTAGGGGCGAGGAGATTCCGATCGGTGCTCGGATTCTATCGGCGGTCGATTGCTTCGATGCGATGACTTCGCACCGTCAATACCGGCGCGCCATGCCTCCCGAAGAGGTGATGCGCTATATCGTCTCCGAGTCGGGGAAGAGCTTCGACCCGAGAGTCGTCGATATTCTGGCCAGGAGATACCAAGAGCTGGAGTCTCAAGTCAAGGCGACGCCTATTTCGAATTCACGGCTGTCAAAACACATCAGGATTTCGCGCGGCGCGACCCCCGCCTCCGGCATTGAGGCAGCGCAAATGACCAGCGCTCCAGACAAACCGGATTTTCTGTCCTCCATTGCCGCAGCCCGCCAGGAAGCTCAGGACTTGTTCGAACTCGCGCACGAGCTTGGCAACTCTCTCAGTCTCCATGAGACTCTTTCCGTCTTAGGACTCCGGCTTAAGAGAATGTGCCAGTACGATAGCATTGCGATTTACATCCTGAGAGACAACGTTCTTTTTCCGGAATATGTGAATGGCCATGACTCCGAGGTATTCGGACCGTTGGAGATTCCGCTCGGTGAGGGGCTGTCCGGCTGGGTGGCCCAGTGCAAGCGGCCGATCGTCAACGGTAATCCGTCCGTAGAGACTGGCTATCTAAACGATCCGACTAAGTTCAGCGTATCGAAATCTGCCTTATCGGTGCCGCTTGAGGGTTCTAATGGCGTGGTCGGAGTGTTGTCGCTCTACGCCGACCAGCGCGACGCATTCACAGCCGATCACTTGCGCATCCTTTCGGCTGTGTCGGCCAAAATTGCGCTGTGCATTGAGAATGCCTTGAAGTATCGTCAAGCCGAGACGTGCGCCACCATCGACGCGCTGACGGATCTGCCGAATGCGCGCTCGCTGTTCATCCATCTCGATAGTGAACTCGACCGCGCCAAGCGGGAGCTTCATCCGCTGTCGGTCTTGGTTTGCGATTTGGATGGATTCAAACAGGTAAACGACCAGTACGGCCATCTGGAGGGGAATCGCGTGCTTCGCCGCGTTGCCGATCTGCTGCGCGAGAATTGCCGCGGATACGATTACATAGCACGCATGGGCGGCGATGAGTTTGTGATCATGCTTTCGGGCTATCCGTCGGAGACAGTGCAAGTGAAGATCGATCTGTTCGCGGAAATCGGACGGCAGGCGGGGCTGGACATAATTGGCAGGGACTTGCTCTCAATGAGCATCGGTCATGCCTGCTATCCGGCCGATGGCGTCGATGCGGAACAACTGCTCGCCGAAGCCGACCGGCGTATGTATAAAGTGAAACAAAGTCCAAGAGCGATTCCCCTGCCGGTATTCCGAACGGATCTGGAGCGGCTCGGTAACTCCCTCAACGGTCGTTTGTTGTGTGGCTCAGCAGTTCTAGAAGACGCCCCTCTGACCAGTAACTTGTAAGTTGCTGATCTGCTGTTGCTGTGGCGCAGGCGTTTCCGCCTGCGTTTTAAAGCCAACTATTCGCCCAATCCGTCCATCAAGTTGTAGCATCAAATAATAAATGCATCGCGTCGTAATCCTCGGCGGAGGTTTCGGAGGTCTGTACGCAGCCAAAGCTTTGCGCCGCGCCCCCGTTGAAGTGACCCTCGTCGACCGCCGCAACTTTCACCTGTTCCAGCCGCTCCTCTATCAAGTCGCAACCGGTTCCCTCTCTCCAGGCGAAATCGCCGAGCCCTTGCGCGCCGTTCTTCGCAATCAAAAAAACGCGCGAGTATTGCTAGGCGATGCCGTCGATCTCGATGCAGAAAATCACCGCCTGATTCTTGCCGATGGTGAAGTCCCGTACGATACTCTGATCGTCGCCACCGGAGCGCAAAACTATTTCTTCGGGCATCCTGAATGGCAAAAAATCGCCCCCGGCCTCAAGTCGATTGAGGACGCGACAGCCGTCCGTCACAATCTGCTCTACGCGTTTGAAGCAGCCGAGCGGGAGCATGACCCCGCGCTCCGCCGCGCTTGGCTGACGTTTGTGATCGTCGGCGCCGGACCCACCGGTGTTGAGCTCGCCGGCGCGCTCGCCGAAATTGCGCACGACACGCTGCGCCACGATTTCAGATCCATTCGTCCGGAAGAGTCGCGAATTTTACTTCTCGATGGAGCCCCGCATGTCCTATCGGCTTATCCACAAAGCCTTTCTATTGAAGCCGAGCGATCTCTTATTAAGCTAGGCGTTCGTCCCCGCAACGGAGTGCGCGTCACTTGCATTGATACTCACGGAGTTACACTCGAAACTCCCAGCGGGCAGGATCGAATTGAGGCCAGGACCGTTCTATGGGCCGCGGGCGTCGCTCCCTCCGATTTCGGAAAAGTGCTAGCCCAACGCGCTGGCGCGACGCTCGACAAACAAGGACATGTTGTTGTCGATGCTCAATTAAATATCGCGAATCATCCGGAGATATTTGTTATCGGGGACCTCGCTCTACTTGACCCGCCCCTTCCAGGAGTTGCGCCGGTCGCGATGCAACAAGGGAAATACGCGGCCGCCAGAATAGCCGGCCGCACGACTAAACCCTTCCATTATTTCAACAAAGGCAGCCTCGCCGTCATCGGACGCCGCGCGGGCGTGGCCGATTTTGGGTTTGTACGATTTCATGGCGTCATCGCCTGGTTGCTCTGGCTTTTCATACACTTGATGTTTCTGGTACAGTTTCGAAACCGGGTCATTGTTTTCATTCGCTGGGGATTTCAATACCTGACGTTTGACCGCGGAGCGCGCCTCATTACAATGAAGGAAGATAAGACATGAAAAGTTTTAGCCATATCTTGTTCCCCGTCGACTTTTCCGCACGATGCGAGGCGGCGCGTCCCGTGCTCGAGTTGTGGGCGCGGAAGTTTAACGCCAAAGTCTCGTTGTTGCATACAGTTCAGATTCCGATCAGTTCCTATGGAGGGCCCGACGGCTATCCGATCGTTCTCGATATTCCCGGAATCGAGGCAACTGCCCAGGCGCGTCTCGATCGTTTCGAAATCGAGATTCCAGAGGTAACGAGAGCCATAACGATTGGCGATCCGGCCTTCCAAATCATTCAATACGCTCAGGAAAATGATATCGACTTGATCATGATGCCGACGCACGGCTATGGAATATTCCGGAGCCTGCTGCTCGGCTCGACCGCCGCAAAAGTGCTGCACGACGCCCATTGTCCGGTCTGGACCAGCGCGCATATCGAGGAGATTCCGGCTGCGGCGCGCACGGAGATTCACAATGTTTTGTGTGCGATAGAGCTCGGCGCAGAGGGTGTGGAGCTAATCCGATGGGCCTCCGAGGTGGCGCAGATCTGGCAGGCGAAACTCCAATTGGTTCATGCAGTTCCAGTGGATGAAACACGGCCGGAAAAGTATCTGGAAGGCGATCTTCGCTCCGCCCTGATTAAGAACAGCCAGGAGGAAATTGCGGCTCTTCAAAAAGGGGCAGGCACCGACCTGGAAGTCACGATCGAAGGTGGCCACGCCTCCCATGTGGTCCGGGATGCGGCGCTCAAATATGGCGCCGATCTGGTGGTGACGGGGCGCGGAAAGCTGCATGCAACCTTCGGTCGTTTGCGGACGAATACCTACGCAATTATCCGCGATTCTCCTTGTCCAGTGCTTAGTGCGTAGCCTTAGCGCGCCTTAAATGACCATAATGCGTTGCATAGCGCCCTTTGGGAACCCTTAATCGGGCTTATTCCCGATAGATTGTGAAACTTTTGTAAATCTTCCTGCGTCGCTTGGGTTACGTTGCTTTCGGGTGACTATAATGTGTCACGTTGGACGTTCGCCGGACTTTTGAAGACTGACGCGCGTCTCTCGTGAAGACAAGGGCAGTACCGTTCACAAAATCCAGGAGGATTTTCATGATGACTCGGCAGTGTTTGCTTTGTGTCTCTTTGATGGTGTCGACCTTTGTCGCCCACGCGCAGACTGCGACCCCGCAGACCCCCGCGAATATCTTTGTTCAGCACAATCTGGTTTCGAGCGTCCCAGGACTCGCGGATGTGACCGATCCGAATCTGATCGACCCGTGGGGAATGTCGTTCAGCGCGACCAGTCCGTTCTGGGTTTCGAATCACGGCAAGGGGAACACGACGATTTACAGCAACCCGTCTTCTTCCGCGACGATTACGATCTCCTCGACGGTGGTAACGATTCCACCGGGTGCGGGAAATCCGACGCCGTCTACGCCAACCGGGCAGGTACAGAACAGCACGGGCGGATTTCTGCTGGCCAACGGCAAGGCAGCGTCCTTCATTTTTTGTACGGAAGACGGCACGATTTCCGCGTGGAACGGCGGCACGGCATCGACGGTCATGGTGGATTTTTCGAGTGTGGGGACGGTGTATAAGGGACTGGCGATCAACGGTGGGTCGGCTCCTCTGCTGTATGCTGCGAATTTCAGCTTCGGCAAGATCGACGTTTTCGATACGAATTTCAAGCTGACGTCGGTTCCGGGCGGCTTCGGAGATCCGAATCTGCCGGCCGGTTATGCGCCCTTCAATATCTGGCCGGTCAACGGGAAGCTGTACGTGACGTTCGCCAAGCAGGATGCGACGAAAAAGAACGACGTCGCGGGAGTCGGCAACGGCGTGGTGGATGCTTTCGACTTCAACGGCAATCTTCTGCAGAGGGTGGCGACTGGCGGTCCGCTGAACTCGCCGTGGGGAGTTGCGGTGGTGGGCGGAAATTGGGGTCCGTTCTCACCGGCGGTGCTGGTGGGCAATTTCGGCGACGGACATATTAATGCATTCGACCTGAACTCGGGCGCGCTGCTGGGCACGCTTCAGACTGCGGCCGGAACGCCGGTCACGATTCAAGGGCTGTGGGCGCTCGAACTTGGAAATGGAGGAAGCGCCGGCGATCCGTCGTATCTATATTTCACGGCCGGAATTTTCAACAACGGGGTGGCTGCCGGGTTGTTGGGCTATATTGCTCCGCAGGCGCAGGTGACGGTGGTGCAAAATACCGCGAGCGCCGTCAGAGGGCCGATTGCTCCGGGCGAGGTGTTGTCGCTGACAGGGAATTTCAATCGGTCCGCGTCCGGCAGTATCCTCACTGAGCCTGACCACCGCAGCCAACGCCACGACCACACTGGGCGGGACCACAATTACGATCAACGGCACACCGGCGCCGATTCTTTATACCGCCTCAAGTCAGAGCGGTTATCGTCACCCCGTGGAGCCTGACAGGTACGACCGCAAGCATCGTGGTGACGTCGGGTACAAATACAGCTCAGACGTTCCAAGCGACGCTGGCGCCAACTGCGCCGGGCTTGTACTCCTACTCCGGCAATGTGCTGGCATTCAATCAGGACGGCACGCTGAACACGGGTCCGATCACAAACAACGGGGTGGTTGTGACACCGGCCAACGCTGCGGCCGCGGGATCGGTGGTCGTGATTTACATGACGGGGTTGGGTCAGACCGATCCTCCGGGACAGGACGGCGTGAGATACGGCTCGCTGGTTCTGGCCGAGACGGTCGCGCCGGTGACGGCTACTATAGGCGGGCAAGCGGCAACGGTGATTTACGCGGGCTCGGCCCCGGGGCAGATCGCTGGTGTGATGCAGGTGGAGCTAGTGGTTCCGACGGGAGCTGGAACGGGAGAGGTTCCGGTAGTAGTGACGGCGGGTGGCGTGGCTTCGCAGTCGCTCAGCATCGCGTTGAAGTAGGTGAGAGAGATTCCCGCCGGTCCGCTGTAGGAGTTGGCGGGCCGGCGTGATTGAACTGACCCCCAAAGCCGAAGCTTGGCTTCCGCTAAATAGTTAGCAGGTTTCAACACGCCGCGAACTCCGCCGAGTGGGCATATTGTCGGATTTTCGGAAGTCAAAATTGGTGGGACGAGGAAAACTCCATCAGATACTTCCGAAGTTCGTCGCGGACACGGCGGAACGCGGCGAGCCGCTCCTCCTCCGAACCCTGCAGGGCGGCTGGGTCTTCGAAGTTGTGATGAATGCGTGACGGTCTGGCCGGGGAAGATCGGGCAGCTTTCCTTGGCGTTGTCGCAGACGGTCAGGACGTAATCGAATTGCTGGCCGGTGAATTCGTCGACGCTCTTGGAACGGTGGCCGGAAATATCGATGCCCAACTCGTTCATGGCAGCGATGGCCTCGGGCCGGACGTGGCTCGGCTTGGTGCCTGCGCTTTCCACCTCGAAGCGGTCTCCGGCATCGTGACGCAATAGACCTTCGGCCATCTGGCTCCGGGCTGAATTTCCGGTGCAGAGAATGAGGACTCGTTTCTTAGCTGGCATCGGTAGTCTCCTTTTGAGGATGAGCAACGACGACGTTGGCGGCGTCTTTCGGAAGTGACGGCACCAGCCACCGGAAAAGCAGCGTTGCGGCCATCGCGCCGGCGAGCTGCGCAGCGATGAACCCCGGCGCATCGGCTGGACGGATGCCCGCGAACGTATCCGACGCGGCGCGGGCCAGTGTGACGGCGGGATTGGCGAACGAAGTTGAGGACGTAAACCAGTAGGCTCCGGTGATGTAAGCACCGACCGCAAACGGCACGGCCGAAGATCGCAGCCGGGCGCAACCCCAGATGACCGAGAGAAGCCCGAACGTCGCGATGAATTCGCTGAAGAGCTGCGGCGCCTCCGGCTCGGACATGGCGCGAAGCAAAAAACACCGGCTCGCCGAACATCAGGTGAGCTGCCGCGACTCCGGCGAATGCTCCGGCGATTTGAGCGGCGATATAGACCGGCACTTCGCGCCACGCTAGACCGCCCTGCGAGGCATCGGCCAGCGTGACGGCCGGGTTGAAGTGCGCCCCGGAGATCGGGCCGAAGGTCAGAATCAGCGCGACCAGCATGGCTCCGGTGGCGAGGGTGTTGGCGAGGAGCGCGATCGCGACGTTTCCGCCGGCCAGCCGTTCGCCCATGATGCCGGAGCCGACGACGGCGGCCAGCAGGAAGGCCGTTCCGAGCGCCTCAGCTACAGCACGCCGGACCACAGCACTCCTTCGCGGCCGGTTTCACGGCGCGGATAAAAGCGCTCATGAATTTGTTTTCCACCTGCGGCGCGATCGCGTCCACGTCGATGCCTTCGCCGGTGAGGAATTGCCGGGCGTCTTCGATGCTGTAAACGCGGGTCGGCTCGATGTCGATGTCGTCAAAACCGGCCTTGGCAAGCTTGCCGATATATTCGTGAATCCTGCAGCGCACCGGCGATGCAGCCGACCCACATTTCCATGCTGCGCCGCACCTGTTCCGGCACATCGCCGCGGACCACTACATCGGAAACGGCGAAACGGCCGCCGGGCTTCAGGACGCGGAAAGCCTCGCGCAGCACCTTGTCCTTGTCGGCGGAGAGATTGATCACGCAATTGGAAATGATGACATCGACGGAATTGTCGGGCAGGGGAATGCTTTCGATTTCGCCCTTGAGAAACTCGACGTTCTCAATCCCGGCTTTGCGTTGGTTCTCGCGGGCCAGGGCCAGCATTTCATCGGTCATGTCGAGGCCGTAGGCTTTGCCGGTGGGGCCGACGCGCCGGGCGGAAAGCAGCACGTCGATGCCGCCTCCGGAGCCGAGATCGAGGACGGTTTCGCCGGCATTGAGCTTGGCCAGGGCGGTGGGATTGCCGCAACCGAGCGAAGCGAGCACGGCCTCCTCGGGGATCTGCGCCGGTCTGGTTGGCGTCGTACAAATTCGAGGTGATCGGATCGACGCTGCAGCCGTCAAGGCTCGCGCTCGCTCCGCAACAGGAGCTTCCTCCGGCTGCGACGCGCAACGCGGCCTGGCCGTATTTCTCTTTAACGATCTCTTTGATTTCCATGGATTCCTTGACTCCTTACTTGCAACAGGGTGAGGATCGATTCGGGTTTGACGGCCTTATTGCGGGTGCAGCATTCCGCGTAGAGGAAGCCCAGCAGCTCTTCTAGTGCTTCGGTGTTGGCGGTGTACCAGAGGAAGGTGCTTTCGCGGCGCACCTTAACCAGCTCCTCGTTCTTCAGTTTTTCAAGATGATGCGAGAGAGTCGAGTTCGGGATGCCAAGCTCGCTTTGGATTTCCCCGACGACCAGGCCTTCCGGATGTGCTGAAAGAAGGAGCTGCATGATCCGCAGACGCGGCTCTGTTCCCATCGCGGTAAACATGTCGGCGTACTTGGCAACCTGCTCGGCGCTGGTCTTCGATTTGGTGGCAACCATATTTCGACAATAGCAGAAATATGGAAACTGTCAAGATCTGTCGACGTACATTTAGAGTTTTATTACGATAAAGTACGCTATCGCCTACGAATCGGGGGTAAAGAACAGCCATTTGCGATATTGCTATTGGCTCGGAAAGTGCTGTGATCCTTGTTGCGCATTATTTGGGCCGCGAACACAACGTGATGAATACTGGTCGACGCCGATTGGATACTTATCCGCGGTCACCAGGGAGTTAATAAACGTCGAGATCATGCCCGCTAACAACCCGGCCTGCGTACTTCCGCGTTACCTCGCCGAGCAAGTCCTCTTCAGAAGTCCCCCACAACAATTGATGGGTTAACACCAGCAATCCAGGCCGAGCCTGCGTCGCAATCACGGCCAACTCCTCGGACGAAGTGTGATAACGCGCATGATATCGCTGCCACTCCACCGGCCTCCTGGCGAATCCTGCAGTAGAGTAGACCTCATGAATTAACACATCGCATCCGTTGCATGCCTTGATCACCGCGTCGGTTGGACCGGTGTCGCCGGAGATGACGATGCTGCGCCCGCCTACGATATCGAAGCGATACCCGAACGCCTCGCGCCACTCCCCATGGGGAACGCGAAACGCGGTGACGATGACGTTGTCATCGCGATAAACAACGCCAGGTTTGATCTCATGAACGTTGACTTTGTACCCGGTTTTATTGGAAGGCTCGCTTCCATGCGACCGGACCGATATATCTTCGCGATACGCCGCGGCAATGTGATTCGCCATCGCGCGAATGCCCGGCGGCCCGTATAATTCCAAGGGCGCAGCTCGTTCCAACGTCCACGGAGTGAGGATCAAATCGGCTAATCCGACTGTGTGATCGGAATGCAGATGAGTAGCAAAAGCAATTTTCAGATCGGACGGTTTGATGTGAGCGGCCACGGCCCTGCGCACGACGCCGGGACCGAAGTCGACTATATAAGGTGTCCCGTTGGCGACAATGGCGACCGACGGTCCGGCCCGGTCGGGCTCTGCATTCGGAGTTCCGGTGCCCAGCAGAATCACCTGCGCCGCGACAAGCAGCATTCAGGCCTGCCCCGTAACACCTTTCCACTTCCTCAAAATAAGCTCGGCGAGATTCAGCGCGATTGCGAGGCCCAGTAAGCCCGGCCATAAACTGACGCTCGAGGGAATCTGCCGTCGCCCCGGATCGAACATCGACTTCGGGCTCGGCTCAAACCGGCCGCCGGTGAACTCCGCGACCTGTTTCAGCAGTGCCTCGTTGGACCCATAATCCGCCAGCTCGGCTTCTGGACGATAGAGCCCCGCTTCCGGAAACGCTCGCGATTCCACCAGCGGACGCACGCGGAACAATCCTTGCTTCGCGCCGATCTGCAGGCGCCCGCGAAAACTCCCGCCGCGATTTTCTTCATGACGATCGGCCGCTGGAACCCATCCGGGCCAAACACAAAAATCCCTGGGATTGTTTCGGGCTCCGGAACGTCGCGTCCCAGACGGTAATCCACCACCAGATCGCCGTTGGCGCTGTCGAACTCGACCGACGCCTCGCCCGCCTGCGCATGCGGCAGCAGGTCGCGGCTCAAGTTGGTCCAGAATTTGTCGTAGCCTTTCCAGGTGATCCAGTCCGCGGCCCAGCGGGCTTTCGCGTCGGACGCGAACACGGCGGAGCGCCCCAATCCAAATTGCCAGCGCGAAAGCAGCGGATCTTTTTGTCGATCGAAAGAATCGTTTCCGCCGTCGGCTTGGCGATAAATTTCACGTAGCCCTTCAGCGCCGGCGCCGTTTCGATCCCGTACGCCGTCCAGGATCTCCGCCTGCTGCGAGACTTCAGGCACCAGCGGCTTTTCGACCGCGGTCGAGCCGGTATGCTCCATCACGTCCCGCAGCAGGATCTGTTCCAGGCCCGCGGGTTCATTCAGGAAATACGATTTCCCGCCCGCGATATTGCGCGACCTTTTCGAGATACGCGCGATTCACGTCCTGCCCCAGCCCGACCGTTGAAATGGTGACGTTCTTGAGCTGCGCCTCGCGCGAAAGATCCAGGCTGTCGCCTTCCTCGGAAATTCCGTCGGTCAGCAGCACGATGTGTTTGTAGGTCGCGTTCGCGGGCAGAATCCGTCGGAACGCTTCATTCAGCGCCGGCGCGATCTGCGTGCCGCCATCCGGCGTGATTCCGGAAATCAGCCGCTTGATCAGCGTGCGATCCTCGGCGCGCCGCATCGGCACCGCCCATTGGAACGAGTTGTCGAAAATCAGCACGCCCACCAGATCGATGGGCCGCAGATTGTCCACCACGCCGATCGCCGCCAGCCGCGCCAGCTCCATTTTGCGGCCTTCCATCGACGACGATTTGTCGATGATCAGAACCACCGCAGTGCCTTCCGGCGATCGCGGCGGCGCGAGCTTCGCGGGCAGAGCGCGATCGAGCGCGTCCTCCACTTTCTTGCCTTCCACGTAGATGTTGCGTTCGCCGCCGATGACCAGCAGGCCCCCGCCCTGCTTGACGTATTTCTCGAGTTCCTCTTTGCGCGCCCGGCAGAATCGCTTCCAGATCCCAGTTATTGAAAATCACAAGCTGATAAGGCGCCAGATCGCCGCTGGTGAAATCGTTCGACGCGCTCGATGTCGAACTGCGCGGCCGCCAGCGTCGACGGAGAGATGCGAATCGACGTGTCCCCGCGTCCTGCGATACGTACAGAACCTTCGGACGCCGCAGCATCACGGCCTGATCGAAGCGCACTTCGCCTCGCGCTCCGCGCGAATGGCGATCGAAAGATCCAGCGCGCCCGGCGTGTTCAGCGCTGGCGTGCAGCCGCATCGGATTCTCGCCCGCCTGCAAGTGACACTGGGTCTTCCCCAGCGTGTGGCCTTCGGCCGCCATCTCCACTTCCGCCGGTCTCCGCCTTTGGCGCCGAAACCATCAGCGTCGATGGGAAATTGTTCGCCCGTGAAGGCGAGCGATGGCAGGCTGAATCGATTCCAGGCGCAGCGCCGGTTTCGGCCGGCCCTTCAGCGCGAACGTGTCGATGGGAATCCCCAATTGCTGCGCCTGCCATGCCGCGCGCGCAATGCTGCCTTTATTCTCCTTGCCGTCTGAAATCAGCGCGACGCGCGGCACCATGCCCGCGGGCAAGCGAAGCCACCGCTTCGCGAATGGCCGCTTCCAGATCGGTGGCGCGTCCGGCTTCGCCCGCGGTGGGCTGAAGCTCGCAGGCTTCGCCTTCGTCAGCGTCGAGTGACGCGTGGACCGCGCAAACGGAATCACCCGCATCCAATGCCGCCCCTTCTGCTCGTTGATCGCCTCGGCAAGTTGCGACGCGCGCTCCAGATCGGCAGGCGAGACGCTGGCCGAAGTGTCCACCAGAACCGCCAGCGCGACTTTGGTTTCGTTGATACGCTCAACCGCGGCTCGGCCAGCGCGACCAGGATCGCGATAAGCGAGAGCGCCTTCAGCACCAGCGCCACGTGCCGCTGCGTCCGCCGCCATTCGAAGATCATCCAGGCGAGCGGAAGCCACGCGAGCGCCAGCACCCACTCGCGATCGAACGTCATGACGCTTTCCTCCAACATCGGATCCGATCGCCATTTTTGATGCGCGCAATCGAACGCCCGGCTACGTCCGAACAGCAGCCAGTCGATCAGCAATCCCAGCCCCCCGAAGACCGCCAGCCACGGCCAGAAGTCGGTCGCCGAGACGCCCATTGCCGACGCGCGCGGAATTCCGTTGCGAACATTTCGCAGGCAGCATGCCACAGCGACTCGCCGACATCCGGCAGCGTCAAGCGAATAAACCAGTTTCGCGATCGCCCGTCAGCACGCGCACCGTTCCCGGCGCGCCGCAGAAAAATCGCAGCACGGTTATCCTCGATCGTGAACGGCAGCGGCCGCTGGTCCTCGGTGACCACGCGGACGCTCGCGGATCGGTGCCCTTATCCACCGGGACGGTCACCGTGCCGACGGTTCCCGCCTGCACTTCCCAGCGGCGGAAAGTTTCGGGCGCCATCCAGCGCAGAATGTTCGCGATCAGCAGCGGCGTCGCGAGTTCATATTTCATCGACGATTTCACGCGGATGAAACCCGATGACGCCACGATCTTGGGCGTTCCCGGCCGCGCGACAATCAGCGGTCCGTCGGCCGATTCGGCCACCGGAATATCGCCCGGCGCGGGCGTGAAAATCTCGGCCGATGTCGAGCTGCACGTCCTTGGTGCGCAGAGCCGGCGCCCAGCGGTGTATCCGGTCGCCAGCGATCCAGCTTCACCGCGTTTCGCGTCCCCATGCACCGGAATCGGCGAGCCCGCCGCCGGCGGCTCGATCCAGATGGAATCTGACGTGCGGACGCACCGGCGGCGCGAATCGGTCCAGCACCACGATGTCGGCCTTCACTTGCGGATCGTATTTCGCGGGCGGTTCAAACACCGCCTCCACCTGCGGATTCGAGGCGATCAGAGGCTTCAGCAGCGTGCGGCTCGGCCGAATACACCACCACGCGCAGAGGCTTTCTCGGCGGGCAGTTCGATCACGGCGCGATCGTCCTGCGGAAACGCGTCGCGCGGAGTTGAGACGCGCTTCCAGATACCCAGCCACGTTGGTCCGATAAGTGAACGTCGCCTGCTCCTCCGTCGCCCGGCTTCAGCGTAAAGGCTTGCGAGCCCGCCGGCGCGCCGCCGAATTGCAGCCCCAGACTGACGTCGTGCGGACGTCACTCCATAATTTCGTACCGCGACGAAAATGTCCCAGGTATCGGGCGCCGCAGGTCGACCGCCGCAGCCCGATCTTCCGCAGCCCGACATTTTCCTGCGCGCCCGTCCACCGGGAGCACGCGCAGATTCGCAGGCACCGCGGTGAACGCCGCCTCTTCTTCCGGCACGCGTCCCGCGCCCGCGAATACAATCTCGCCCGCGTGCTGCGATTGCAGTTTCTGCGCCCGCTGCGCGAACTCGAACGCCTGCTCCAGATTCAACGCCGAGGCGCCCGGCTGCGACTGGCGGATCGCGTCGTCGAGCACCTTCCGGTCGGCTTCGAACGCGGTGGCCGGAGTCGCCAGCGCATCCGCGCGCACGATCATCACGCGATCGCGCGACCGGCAGCGACTTCACATAGGCGCGCGCCGCACGCTTTGGCCTCATCCATCAGACGTCCGTGCGTCGCGGCCCGCGCGCCCATCCAAGCCGACGTGTCCAGAATCAGAACGTGATCGCGCGCCCGAATCCTCGTCGGCGCCCAGCCTGGGCCCGGCCAGCGCGATCAGCAGCAACAGCAGATGCTCAGCAGTTGAAGCAGCAGGCTCCACGGCTGCTGGATGCGCCGCCGATGCTTCAGCTCCGTGCGCACGTCGGCCGCGGTCCAGAACCGCAGCGTCGCCACCACTTGCCGGCGCTTGGACCGGTCGAGCAGATACAGCGCGACCACGCCCGCCGAGATCGCTCCCGCCAGCCCGAGCAATTCGCCGAGACTGAGATTCAGAAAATTCACTACTCGTATACGCTCCGCTGCGCACCAGCGGTCCGAAAATCGCTTCATCTACTGGGACGTTGGTCGGTAGTCCCTACGTAACGGCCATTGATTGCGCAGCGCGACGCGGCGCAGGTCTTGCGCGTATTCGTCGAACGCCGCCGTGTACATGGCGCGCGCGCCTCGGAATCGAAGGACAGTTCGACATGCTGCGCCGGTTTCGGCGTCTTCGAGCTCCAGTTCGCCGTCCCATGGCGGTTCGCGATCCTCCGCCGCCCAAACCTGCACCAGAATCAGCTCATGTCCGAAATCGCGACAAATACTGCAGCGGCTTTTCGCAATCGCGCGTCGTCCAGAAAATCCGAAATCACGATCACCAGGCCGCGCTGCGGATACTTGGAAATGAACTGGCGCGCCGCATTCCGAAGAAATTCGTCATTCCGCCGACTTCGAGCGTCGATAAGAAATTCGCCGCCGGCTGAAAGCGATGGCGCCCGCCGCTGGCCAGGAATGCATCGCCCAAGCTTGCTCGCGAAACGGCTGCAGGCAGATCGAATCCAGCCGCACCAGGCCGACATAGCACAACGCCGCCGCCAGTTTGCGCGCGTAATCGAACTTCGGAATCTTCGCCCGTCTCCATGGATCGGCTGGTGTCGAGCAGCATCCGCACCGGAATGCGCGGCTCCAGTTGGAACATCTTCAGGAACAGCTTTTCCAGGCGCAGGAACACGCGCCAGTTCACGGCGCGCAATCGTCGCCGTGATGGAAATTGCCGATGATCGAGAAATTCCTGGCCCGGCGCCCGCGAAGCGCGACGTATTATGCCCGCCCACCAGGCCGGGCAGCGACTTCTGCCAATGAATCGTCAGCCGCTCGAGTTTTTCGAGCAGGCCGGTCTCGATGAGCGGAGCTGGCACGTGCTATCTTATTTAGTGAACCGCTGCGCCCACGCTCGGAATAATCGACTGAGGATCGTCTCCGGCGTCTGTCCTTCCGCGTGGGCGTCGAAATTCAAAATGATGCGATGCCGCAGCACCGCGGGCGCCACCGCCTCGAGTCTTCGGTGGAAAGATGCAGCCGGCCTTTCATCAGAGCCAGAACGCGTCCGCATTCCACCAGCGCCTGCGCGCCGCGCGGCGAACTGCCGTAGCGGATGAATTTATTCGCCAGCTCGTGCGCCTCGGCGGTGCCCGGCTGCGTCGCCATCACCAGATCGATCGCGTAATCCTGCACGTGCGGCGCCACCAGCACGTGATGGCACACATCGCGCAGCCCCAGAATCGCTTCGCGGTCGAGAACGTTCTCGAGCTCCACTTCGTCCTTCTGTATGGTGCGCTCGACGATCGTGTTCAGATCGCTGCGCGAAGGATACTTCACCAGAATCTTCATCAGGAACCGGTCGAGCTGCGCTTCGGGCAGCGGATAGGTTCCTTCCATCTCGATCGGATTCTGCGTGGCCATCACCAGGAACGGCGCTTCCAGCTGCATGCGTCGCCGTTCCGCTGGTGACGGTGTGCTCCTGCATCGCTTCGAGCAGCGCCGATTGGGTCTTCGGCGTCGCGCGATTGATTTCGTCGGCCAGCACCAGGTGCGCGAAAATCGGTCCCGGCTGAAAGCGCAGCGCTTTCGAGCCGCTCTCGCGTATCGATGATCATGCTGCCGACGATGTCGCGCCGGCATCAGATCCGGCGTGAACTGGATGCGCGAATATTTCAGATGCAGCACGCGCGAAAGCGTGCGCAGAAGGGTGGTCTTCCCGAGTCCCGGAACGCCTTCGAGCAGCACATGGCCGCCGGCGAGCAGGCAGATCAGAACGCCGTCGACCACATCCTGCTGGCCGACGATAATCTTGCCGATTTCCTCACGGACCCGGTTGAGTTGAGAGGTGGCGAGTTGGAGATGCGGTATCGGGCTGCACTGGATTATTCTAGCGCAAGTGCAACTAGTTCCCGACCTGCCTCTTATCCCGTGCAGCTTAAATCCGCCAAGCCTCCGCCGACGTATAATCAACGGAGCAACATAAATGAAGCGTAGTTTGATCCCCTTTTTCGCCTCGATTCTCTTAACCGCCCATCCAATGGGCAACTTCAGTGTGAGCCACTTCACTCGCTTCGAGGTAGGAAAAAAGGTCGTCAAAATCACCTACGTACTGGATCTGGCCGAAATTCCGACGTATCAATTGATGCGCGACTGGAATCTCGACCCCTCCGCCGACGCTAAAATCTCCCAATCGACATTGGACGAAAAAGCGAGAGTTCAAGCGGCCGAATGGATTAAGCAACTGGATTTCACGTCAGTCGGGCATCCGCTTCCAACCGAAACTCGAACGCACCACCATGAAACTTTCCGACGGCGCCGGCGGCATGCACGTATCGCGTATCGAAACAGCGCTGCGTTTAGAAAACGTCCAAGGGAAACTAGCCTTCGAAGATCACAATTATCCCGACCGCGCCGGCTGGAAGGAAATCGTCATCGCCTCCTCCGACGGTACGCCGATTATTCAAGCAAGCCAAAGCGGCGCCGACCGCAGTAAAGCCCTGACCGAATATCCCTCCGATCCTACTCTTACGCCTCCCCAAGACCTTCGTGCGTCCATCGAGTGGCACGTCGACGCCCCGGTCATCGTGACGAAGATTGTTCCCATCGAGCAGCCCGCCGCGCCAGTTACACAAGCCGCGACACCTGCCCCTTCAGCCGCTCCCAAACAAGTAGCAGGCGAAGTAACTCGCGGCGATTATCTCTCACGCATGCTCAGCCAGCACGACATTCCATTCAACGTAATGTTGATCGGAATTGCGGTAGCGTTCGCCTTCGGAGCTTTGCATGCAAAATCGCCGGGACACGGAAAGACAATGGTCGCGGCCTACTTGGTCGGTTCGCGCGGAACCATGAAACAGGCGGCGTTCTTAGGCGGAATGGTGACCTTGACCCATACCATCAGCGTCTTCATCCTGGGTCTCGTAACGCTCGCCTTCGCAAAATACCTCGCTCCGGAAAAATTGGTGACGTGGCTGGGGGTAGCCTCGGGAATCTCCATCATCCTGATCGGCGCGACCCTGTTTTATAAACGCCTGCGTACCCTGAGTCACGCGCACCACCATCACCACGATCACGATCATGCACATGCCCACGCGCATGCTCACGGTTTGCCTCACACGCACGACCATCATCACGAGCACGATCATGGTCCCCAGGGCCACAGCCACGTACCCGAAGGCGAAGTATCGCTAAAGAGCCTGATCGCTCTCGGCGCCAGCGGCGGCATGGTCCCCTGCCCTTCCGCATTAGTGTTGCTGTTGATCTCAATCTCGCTAGGCCACGTGGGATTAGGTCTTCTACTGCTGGTTTCCTTCAGCCTCGGCCTCGCAGGAGTCCTGATGGCAATTGGAATGTTAGTAATTTATGCTAAGCAATGGTTACCGGACCCGGTGAAAACCAGCCAGCATCCCGCGTTTCGCCTGATCCCCGTCCTCTCAGCGTTTGTAATTGTCTGTATAGGATTGGTGATGACCGGGGTATCGTTGGGCTGGCTAAAACCCGGCGCATTCCTGAGTTAGATCGCCGCAGGGGCGGTGCTTAGTTAAACCGTCTTCCTCTTCACCCGACCGCTCTCTATCGACGCGGCAGGCTTCCTCACCGGCTTCTTCCTCAACAGCCGCGCCACCGCCCGCACCAAGTGCGAAACTTCATTCGCGCTTTTCTGAATCACTACGTCCGCGCCGGTGCTCTCCTCGTTCAGTCCCAACGAATCGACGAACCCGGAGATTAGAATTACCGGCAGATCAGGCGCGATCTCGCGAAGCCCCACAATCAGTTCCAGTCCATCCATGCGCGGCATTTTATAGTCGGTCACTACCAGGTCGAACCGGCGAGTGCCGAACTGTTCCAGCGCGTCCACTCCATTGGACGCGGTCGCGATGCGGTGCCCCAGCTCTTCGAGCACGCTCCTCCGCGCGCTGAGGCCCAGTTTGTTGTCATCCACCAGAAGAATGCTGCCGAGCGCCGCTGTTCGAGACGATGTTGAGGAAATTTTGCGAAGAGGCATGAGATAAGAACAACGAGAAATTAACAGAGCTGCAATGTGTCTGTCAACGCATTTGTAACGGGCTGATATGCGGAGACATTCAGTTCTTGACTTCCTGCGACTTAGCGCAAGGCGTGCTCTACTCTACTTCGCGCGGTGCTTTATATCCGGCCTTGGTGACGATCTGCACTTTGATCGGCTTGTTCTTCTCATCCACCACCTTCAGTGGCTGGTTGTCCGAATTCACCAGCTCCACCTTCAGCCTCCGGAACTTTCCGTCCTTGGTCTGATTGCTCGGCTGATACGTCAAAGTGTAGTTGCTGCGCAAGGAATCCTGCACCATGCGAAAAATTCCTGGCATCTCGCCGTCGAACCGGGGGAAGAATGCGCGCCCACCGGTTTCGTTAGCGAAGGTCTTCATCTGCTCGTTCGATACGGCCAGGTTCATGTCGGACATCGCGCCGCCCATCCCCGGCCTCATCGCGCCCTGCATCTCTCGCTGAGCCTGCGCCAACCCGACCGCGTAAATCGGCACACCGTTATCCTGAATCGCATGCCGCGCCTTATCGAACGTCAGTTTGCTGAACGTATCCACGCCGGAGGACAACAGCACAATCGCCTTGCGCCCCTCGATGTCCTGCATCCGCTCGCCGGTGAACACCAGCGTGTCGTAAAGATTCGCTTCGCTAAACCCCGGAATGCGCAGCCTCTGCAAAGCCTGCGCCGCTTCCCCGCGATCGGTGGAAAAATTCATCAGGATCTCCGGCCGCATATCGTACGCGATCACCGCCAGGTAATCCTCCGGCTTCAGCATTTGGACGAATCCGTACGCCGCATTCAGCGTTTGAAACCAGTTCATCGAGTACAGCCTCTGGAACTTGGCCGAAAATTCCACCACCAGGCAAACCGTCATCGGTGCTTCGCCCACCGAATAACCCGTAATCTTCTGTGGTGTGTTGTCTTCTAAGATCCGGAACTTCTCCTGCGAGATCTTCGGAATCGGATTGCCCTTGTTGTCGAGCACCGCGACATCCAGCGTCACCGTCAACACATCGGAGCGGAACGTTGGCGCGCCCTGCGGCAGTCCATCCTTATTCGGTTTGTACTTCGACGGAATTTTCTCCGCGTTCGGATCCGTCGTGGTCGTGTCGGTGGACGCTGGCGCGTTAGGATCGGTCGAAGGCGAAGTAGTCTTCTTCTTCCCGACCGTCTCACTCCCCTGCGTAACAGGCCCCTGAGCAGCCCGAGTACCCATCACGACACCCAACAAACAAACCGCAGCCATCCCAAAATATTTCATAAATGGACCACCACTCACATTATGACGAGAAATGAGCGAACGGGGTTGCCTTCTTCAGTTGATCCGATCCGAACCCTTTTTCTTTAGATATACTTGAAACCGCCTCTTCGCCCTAGCCAGCTTCCAGGCTTTATACCGTTCCCGGGCCATTCCGACCGGATCGAACCTCAAGCCCCTTACGCGCCGCATTTTCACATAGATGTAGCCGAACCCAAGTCCGCTCAAGTGCGCTACATCGCTCACCCCGCTCGACGGCGTGAACGTTCCGAGAAACGCGATCGCTCCCACGACCATTACGTAATACCGCAACTTGATCGGGAACAGAAAGAACATCAAGATGATTTGGTCCGGCCACAGCACCGCGCTCGCCATCAGGACACCATAAATCGCCCCCGACGAGCCTATGGTGGGTATGGATGGGTTTCCGAACAGGTAAGCGCCCAGCACTACGCAAACACCAGCCCCTATCCCGCACAAAAAATAGAAGTTTAGAAATCGCCGCGTCCCGAAGGCTTGTTCAAGCGGTACTCCGAACACCCACAGTGCAAACATGTTGAAGGCGATGTGAAACACGCCCCCATGGAGGAACATGTAGGTAGCCAGTTGCCAAATGAAAAAATGGGATACGACATCCGCCGGGCGCAGCCAGAAATAGTTGAAAAATGACCCGCCGCCCCCCAGCCCTCCAAAAAATTGCAGCAAGTAGACGCCGATATTGACGATCAGCAGCCACTTGATCGCAGGCGGCAACCCCCCCGAGTCCGAATAACTTCGCGCATAGGAGCGAGTGCTGTACGCCATGTGCGTTCTGCCACAGGATACCATTCACCCGGTATGTGCCCGACCTGCCCTCGTCAGCCCTTGTGAGCCTTCATCCCCGCCCGCAGAAACTTAATAGCCTTCTTCGGCCCCGCGATCCCAGTAACCGCGAACTTCTTCCCCCGCTGTTTGTTGTAGGAAACGAAAAACGCTTCCACTTGCGCCAGCAACGTTTTGCTCACATCCTCAACGGTTTCGACATCTTCGTGCGCGTACGAATGAACCGCCACTCCGATCAGCCGGTCATTAATCTCCGTCTTCCCGTCCTCCGTCTGCTTAGCCTGAATGATTCCGATGATGCGTACCTCCATCAGGCATCCCACATGAGCCGGCGCGTCCATCAGCACCATGATGTCCAGCGGATCCCCATCGGCTCCCAGCGTGGAAGGGATAAAGCCAAAATCGAATGGGAACATCATCCCTTCCGGCAGCAATCCTCCCAACTTGAAGAGGTTTGAATCCGGATCGTAATCGAACTTGTTACGAAACCCTTTCGGCGTTTCGATGATCACAGTACATACGCAAGTTTTCGGATCGAGCTTGTTGGGAAGCCTCGTCAAATCATCCATGCGTTTGATAGAGCGCAGTCCTCCCAGTCCGTTTCCTGCCAAGCCGAAGTTTTGGAGCTATGGCTTATCGGGCTTCTTCACCGCAGGCTGCTCTTTCAGCTGATCCGCCGTCGGCGCACTATCGTCGACGAACGTAATCGTAGTATCGGCGCCATACACCTGATACATCTTAAAATCCGCCGCGTTGTTCGATTTCCCACGAATACCGACTGAATCGAGCTCGAAGTGAAACGGCAGCGTATATAGGTGACCGGAAATATCCGTCGCCTTATAATCCAGCGTCAATTCCACGTCCTTGATCGTAAAATCCGACGGAATCTCGACCGTCTTCAGCGTGATCCTCTGGATCTCCTTCGTCTCCTTGTCGGCATAAACCAATCCCGTGTACGCCGAGGTATATTCCTTGTTCGTTTCCCGGTCGAGCATCGAATACCCGCGATCCTTCTCGATCCGGTACGCAAACACATACACTGGTTTCCCGCGCAAAGTCCCCCAGTGATCCCAATCGAACTGCGCTCCGCTTTCAGGCGTGAAAATGTTATGCAGCATGCTGCCCCACTCCCCCGACGACGTCACGCCGCCCAGTTGATCGTGACTGATGTTATGAACCGATGCTCCGTTGTGCATTTGCACGGTATATTTCTCTTTGTGCTCGTAGAAATTGATCTGCTCCTGAATCGTATCGCCGCCCGACCGGTATCGCGGATCCTTCGGATCGTAATGCCGCCGCGTAATCTGCACGCATAAAAAATTCGGCAGCTTGTTGGTATAACTCAGCGCGTATTCCTTCATCGCGGCCAACACCTCGGCCTGCTCCATCGAATCCGGCGGAGGCGCCTGCGCTCTCACCACGGGTGCCGGAGGTGGAGGAGCGGCAGCCAAACTCGCCGATTCCTCTTCCAGTTTCCGCAGCCCCGCCACAGTTTTCGGACCCGCGCCCAATCCCTGCAGATTCTCCACGGTGGCATCGTCCAGCTTCTGTGTCAGCTTGATCGTGCGTAGAAAATTCGCGGTCAGCTTGTCATCGGCCTTCAATTTGATCTGCGATTTGATGAACGTCGTCAGCTCCGCCACCGTCATCGCCCTCTGCGCCAGCGCAATCAAGGCAGTGCAGAGCAGAACAAGAATAAATTTAAATCGCATTAGGGCTGCTTCTTCACCGGAGGCTTATCTGCCTCTTCTTTAGTTTTATCATCCGGAATAGCATCGTAGATAATCTTCTCTTCCGTCGAAAACTTCCGGTACAGATGAAACGACGTGACGTTCTTCACCATGTACCGGCTCTCCCGCGAATTCAATTCCGATTTCTCCGGCAGCAGAAACGGCTGATCGGAAATTTTCGCGATCTCATACACCAGCTCCTGCGTCACCGCCTGAATCGGGAAATCGTACGGGAGATTCACACACTCCATCAGGATCCGCATTACGTTCTTGGTAGTCGCATCCGCATAAATCAGGCCTTTGTATGCCGACACCACGTGCCGGTCCGAAGGCCCATGATAAATGTCGTACCGCGATCGCTCCCGCGAAACTTCGAACGAGTAAACGTGCATCCGATGCCCCCGCCACGTCGCCCATTTCTCCCAATGAAACTCCGTCTCCGTCGACGGATTGAAAATGTCATACAGCATGCTCCCAAACTCGCCCTCGGAAGTCGCGCCGCCTAATTTCTCGTGATCGCGATTCGTCACCGGCGTCCCGTTGACCATGGTCACCACGTATTTTTCCCGGTGATCGAAGAAGCTGAGCTGTTCCTGAATCGTATCGAGCTGCCGGAAATGATCGCCCGTTCCCGTCGGATCGGCCGCCCGCCGCGTCACCTGGGTGCAAAGAAAATTCGGCAGCCCATTACTGTAATTAATCGCATTCGCCCGAATCTCGTCGAGAATCCCTTCCTGTTCAACCGAGCTCGGCGGCGCCGGTGGAGGCGGCCCAGCCGGCGCGACTACAGCCACCGGCGCAGGTCCAGCCTCCGCCAACCCAGCCGATTCTTTACTCAACTTATGCAGCGCGGCAGTCGTGCGCGGCCCCGCCCCCAGCCCTTCCAGCACCTCGACCGTTTTATCATCCAGCCGCTCTTTCATCTTCATCCGCTTCAGCAAATAATCAGCCACCAGCCGGTCGTCCTGCTTCCGCTTGATCGTGTCTTTGATGAAGCTGACCAGCTCCGCCACAGAGGTCGGCCGCTGCGCAAACGTGACCGCCATAACAGCCACGAACGCGCACACAACTCGCCAACGTCTCATAGAGATTATCAATTAGACGTCTTCGCCTTCTTAACAGGTTTCGCCGCCGTCGTTGTCGCAGCCGGAGGAGCAGCCTTAGCCGGCAGCGCCTTCTGAATTGCATCCAGAGCCAAAGGAGCCATAATCCGATACCCCTTGGCATTCGGATGCAGCCCGTCGTCGCCCAAATCTTCTTTCAATTCGCCCTTGGAATCCACCATCGCCGAGTGGTAGTTCAGATACACATGATGGCGATTGGCACAGAACGTCTCGATCCACTCATTCAGTGCCTTGATGAAAATGGGAGGCCCAGTCGTCGTCCGCTCGTACGACTTATTCTCCGTCTTGTGATAATCGCTAACCGGCAGCAGCGACGCGAACACCACCTTGACCTTGTAGGTGTCGCAAAGGTCGGCCATCATCAGCAGATTGTCCTCGATCCCTGTCAAAGGAATCCCGCGCGCCAGGTCGTTAGTCCCGGCAAGAATCACCACCACCGTCGGCCGCAGATTAATCACATCTGCCTTCAGCCGCCCCAGCATTTCCCCAGTAATCTGCCCGCCAATCCCGCGATTCACAAACCCCCGGTCCGGAAAATACTCATTAAGACGCCATAAATCGGTAATTGAATCCCCAAAAAACACCACACGCGGCTTCGCAGGATCGGGCGCCGCCAATTTGCGATTATCCTCTGCATATCGCTTCAAATTATCCCGATCCGGATTCGCCAGCCGAGCCTCTTTTTGATCCAGCAGCGCCCGAAAATGCGAATCGAGCCGAGTCTCGTCATCGCGCAATTCCGTCAACTGTTTCTGCGCAGTCTCAGGAAATGGAAAAGGCTTCGGCACCGCATCCGACAACGTCAAATAAGCCCGCACGCTATTCATGACCGAAAACACCGGCTGAGTAGTCCCCGGTTTAGCCTCGAGAACGGCGCAAGATTGTTTAGCACTCTCAATAATCGGCGCCGCAGCACGCTGCAAATCCGGCACAGCAACCCCACCCGCATCCATCAACTGCACCACGCGGAGACAAAGCAAATTCACCTGCGCCGCCGCCATCAAAGGATTCGGCACCTCCGCCGTCTGCCCCACCAAAGCCGATGCTGCCAACAACACCAGTGCAGCTATTCTGGCTACGCGTTGTTTGCGTCCGTGTCGGACTGGCTCCTGGCTCCTGGCTACTCTCTTCAAAGCTTCTCCTCCTTCAACAAGTGGAGCGTCACCGTTCCCACTGGAAACGACATGCGCAACTGAATCTGCACCGGCAGCCTCCGCGCGTCGTCCGTCTGCCATATAAATACCCGGCCCTTTCGGCCGTAAACCACGCCGTTCATCAGGAAAGTCTCAAAGCGAATCGTTTTGTAAGTTCCCATCGCCGTCTTGATTTCTTCCCTCTCCTGCGCCTCCACTTTTACCGACGCCGAATGGTGTCCATCGCTAACCGGCATTTGCGCCGATTGCCCCGGCTTCAGCGCCAGCCCGCGCAAACTGATCAGAGCCCCCAGCACATCGTGCACGCAGTTCGGAATCGCCGTGTCATAGGTGTGCAGCACTGCATTTTTCAACACATCGCGTTCGATATAGTCCGCCCGGTTCTTCGACCGGTCATACGTCACCCGAGTCTCGCGATGCCTCTTGCCCTCCTGCGCATCGAGCGTGCTGCTGGTCGCGCAAAAAGGTTCATCGTACGTGACTCCGTAAGCGTCATCGACTTTGAATAAGGATGAAACCATCCCCGCCGATTCCAGCTTCATATGGGCGCTGGTCTTTTCCGCGTCCACCACCGCCGACCCGGCATGAATCAGCCGCCATTCAATGTCGTAAGTAAGCCGCTCGGTACGAGGAACGTCAAGCGTCTGTGCCCTCAGCGTCCAGCAAGCGGTGAGAAGAAAAACAGTCGCCCCGGAAAAAACCCGCATTCAATCCTGAGTTTAACTCATTCCCGAAAAACCCAATACACCCGCGAAACAGCAGGTTCCCGACCTGCTCTCCGTCCAACGTTTCCAACCCGCTAAACTCAAAAAGTGAAAAGAATCCCCGGCCGCCACTTCGCAAAGAATCTAATCACCGGCCGAGCCTTAGTAGCCCAACTAGTCCGCCGCGATTTCGAGCAGCGCTATGTAGGCTCCGTCGCCGGCTGGCTCTGGGGCGTTGTCCATCCCGTAGTGCAGCTCCTGGTCTGGTATTACGTCTTCGTAGTATGCATGAAAGTCCAGCCGCCCGCCGGATCCGACAGTTACCTGATGTTCCTGTTCTGCGGATTCCTTCCGTGGATGCTCTTTCAGGAGACTGTAACCCGTTCCGCCGGCTCCATGGTCGAGAACGCGAACCTGATCACAAAAACAGTCTTTCCCTCCGAAGTCCTTCCCGTTTCAGTTTTTCTATCGTCCCTGATCCATCACCTGATCGGCCTGGCATTGGCCTTAGTCTCACTCCTGATAATCGAAAAACACATCAGCTCAAAAGTTTTCCTGCTTCCTATATATATGATCTTCGTAGGCTTGCTGGGTGTAGGCGTAGGCTGGATCGTCTCAAGCCTGCAAGTCTACCTGCGCGACACAGTGCAAGTGCTGACCGTGGTAATGATGTTGTGGTTCTGGATTACGCCCATCATGATCAGCGAAGACCGCATCCCGACCCGATTCGCGCCCCTGGTAAAACTAAATCCATTGCGCTGGATAGTAAGAGCCTACCGCGACCGCCTGCTCTCCCCGGCATGGCCCCACTGGCAGGAATTCGCAGTCCTGACCGCGTATTCCGTAGGAGTGTTCGTGCTAGGCGGCCTATTCTTCCGTCATCTAAAACGAGGCTTCGCCGACGTCCTGTAATCGTGTTGTGGGGCAGGTTGGCCAAACGCCCTACAAAATCATTTCACCTGCCACTCCTTGATCCCGACGGACCAAGTGGGCTGCATCGTTACTTCCAGGCGCAGGGCGGTTGTTGATACGGGTCTGAAGGTGACGCGGTTGTATTTGTCTTTTTCCGTCGCGTAGCCGGAGGCGTTTTCTACTGCTTTCCAGGTCTCGCCGTCGCGATATAGGATGCGCCATGACGCTGGGACACGCACTTCGCCGCGGCCTGTATCGTCGAACCAGTAGAGGTCGCTTGAAGAGACGGTTTCGGGCTTTTCGAAGGCGTATTCGATCCATTCGGTGGAGCCCTTTTTCGGCCACCAGTCAAAGGACGTTAACTCGTCGCCATCGTTCACTGTTAAAGGGCTTCGCCGGGATGGAGAGGAGGTGACTTTAGGGTTGAGAAACGGCGCGGGCTTGGCTGCGGCTTCGGTTTCCGGGATCCAGACGATCATCTGGCCGCGGCCCCGATTGGCCCAGGCGTAGTAAGGGATTGCCGTGAAGGGCTGCTGGTTTTTTAGCACGCTTCCTTGCGCGTCATAGGACAGGGCAACCGCACGGCCTTCAATCACCTCGACGCCTTTCAACATTTCGGGCTTGTACCCGGCGGTCAATTTCGCGTCACGAGCCAGAACCAAATTGCGCACCTTTCCGTTCGGATTATCGGGGGCTTCGAGGGCATAGAGAATGGGGCCGCGCTCCAGTGCTACGCGTCCCCGATCCGCCGCCACCTGTTCGTTAGCGACTACGCGGCGAATGGGCATCGGCAGATTCAGCTCGATGGTCGATCCAGGCTTCCAGACACGATCGATGATCGCGTAGCCTTTATCGAGCCGGATTACGATTGGTCTGCCGTTGACTTTGATAGTTACTGGAGGGGCGGCGGAATCGACGTAGCGATAGAGATCGCTTGGAACGGGCTGATTTTTGGCCCAGCCGGGGATGCGAACTTTAATTCTGAACGGCGCGGTTTGGTCGGGATTGATCATTATTTTGACGTGACCGTCCCATGGATAATGTGTTTCCTGCTCGATTTTCACCGTTCGGCCGTTATCCAGCTTTACGTCCGCGGTGCTGGCGACGAATAAGTTCACATACAGTTCGCTGGCACGCTGCGCGTACACGTAGCCCGGCATCGACGCGACAAATCTGGTGATGTTCGACGGACAACACGCCGTTCCGAACCACGGACTGCGCTCATGCTGGCCGTTCGATTCGAGCGGATTGGGATAGAAAAATGTTTTGCCGTCGAGCGAAACACCGGAGATGAGGCCGTTGTAAAGGGTGCGCTCCATCACGTCGATGTATTTCGAATCGGCGTGCAGAAGAAAGAGCCGGTGGTTCCAGAAATCGTTGCCGACGGCGGCGCAGGTTTCGTTGTAGGCGGTCATATTCGGAAGCTCGTAATTCTTCCCGAACGCCTCGCCGGAGGAGGTGGCGCCGATGCCTCCGGTGATGTATAGCTTTTTGCTCGCGACGTTTTCCCAGATTTTGTCGATGGCGTGAACGTAGGCTTCGTCGCCAGTAAGAGCGGCTACATCGGCCATGCCCGAGTACATATAGGTTGCTCGGACGGCGTGTCCAACGGCTTCGGTCTGATCGACAACGTGGATATGCGACTGGTTATATTCGCGGCCGCTGCCTTTCATGCCATCGGGTCCGCGCGCATCGAGCATGAACTTCGCCAGGTTGAGGTAGTTGGCGTTGCCGGTTACCAGATACATTTTCGCGAGGCCGATCTCGACCACCTGATGACCGGGCCAGATGGACATTTTTCCACGGCCGAAGGTCTGGTCGAGCAAATCCGCTGAGCGGAGTGCGATATCGAGCAGCGTCCGTTTTCCGGTCGCCTGGTAATGTGCCATCGCGGCTTCGTAGAGATGGCCGAGATTGTATAGCTCATGACTCAGCTCGCGGTCGAGCATCCAGCGTTGAGGGCCGGCCCATGGATGAGGATTCAGCGGATCGATGGTGCGGGCGGTGTAAAGATAGCCGTCCTTTTCCTGCGCGGCGCCGATGCGGGCGATGAGTTGATCGAGAAATGCGTCGAGTTGCGGATCTGGTTGAGAGCGCAACGCGTAAGACGCGCCTTCGATGACTTTGAAGACGTCACTATCGTCGTAGGGATTTTTGGGCGCGGTTTTATTGGCGAGAGGCTCGCCTCGGAGCACGGTGGCGGCGCGATCGAAATTATCGAAGTCGCCGGCTTTTTCGAGTTGAATGAAGGCGGCGGGGATGGTCGCCTTGCGATTTAGCTCGATGCGAGGAGCCCAGAAATCGTCGTGAAAATGGACGGCGGTGAAGGGGACAGGCTTGACGGGATACGTGGCGTTCTGCGCGAGGGCGATGGATGCCGTCAAAAACAAAAGGCGCATTTAGCTGTTCACTCCTGACGCTAGGAATCCTCCGTCGACGATGATGCATTGGCCGGTGATGAAGCTGGCGGCGTCGGATGCGAGTAGGACTGCGGCGCCATTCAACTCGCCGGTTTGGCCGAAGCGCTTCATCGGCGTGCGCATCAGCAGTTCTTTGCCGCGATCGGTAGAGTCGAGAAGGTTCTTGTTGAGGTCCGTGCGAAATACGCCGGGGGCGATCGCGTTGACATTAATTCCTTCTGCCGACCATTCGACGGCGAGGCTGCGCGTCAACGCGAGAAGGGCAGACTTCGACGCCGCGTACGCCGCGACCTCCCTCAGGCTGACATAGGAATTCAGCGAAACGATATTGATGATGCGGCCGTGGCCGGAGGCTTTGAGAGGCTCGTAAAACGCCTGGCAGGCGCGCAGAGCGCCGGTAACATTGACGTTGAAGGTCTCATCCCATTCGGCCTCGGGGAATGTTGCGGTGGGCTTGCGGCCGATTTTTCCGGCGGCGTTCAGGAGAATGTCGACGTGTCCGAAATGCTGCATGACGGCGTCGCGGAGTTGGTCGACGGAGGGGCGCTTGAGGACGTCAACGGCAATGCTCAGAGATTTTCTTCCCTTGGCTTCGATTTCAGAGGCGACTTCTTTGACCAGATTTTCACGCCGGCCGGTAGCGACTACATCGGCTCCCGCATCGGCCAAACCCAAGGCCAGCGTGCGGCCAATTCCCGACGTTCCGCCGATCACCACTGCGACGCGACCCGTCAAATCCAACGATTTGAGCATAGTTTACTACTGTATCCTGAAATATTACGTTCATGAGCAACCCGATACTTCTCCCTAAATATACATTCGGCGTCGGCGACCGTTTCGCGCACGAGGCCGAGGCCCAATTGAAGGCTTGCATGATGGCAAGCGAGCTTGGAGTCGACGTGATTCCTGTCTGGAACAAGTCGAATCGCGAGCACACCATTATCGGATCGGTACCGATGAGCGTGCGTCATGCGGCGGACGCGGCGGTGGGCAAGCTGGGATGGCGCAAGCCGTATTTTTGCGACGCGGATCATATTAATTTTGAGACGGTGGATGGGTTTATCGAGGCGTGCGATTTTTATACGATCGACGTCGCGGATTGGATCGGGAAGCCGGCGGATCCGACGGAATTCGTCGAGAAGCATCCGGAACTGGTGGGCGATTTGCAGATTCCAGGGATCGACCATGTGCTGCACACGACCGCCGAATTTGTAAGCCAGGTGGCCGCGAAGTATCTTACAGCGGTTAAGGAGGCGAGTCGGATTTATCGCAAGATCGACATCGCCAAAGGCGCTGGGAAATTCGTCACCGAAGTTTCGATGGATGAGACAGATTCGCCGCAGACTCCCGTCGAGCTGCTTATTATTTTAGTGGCGATCGCGGATGAAGGGATTCCGATTCAGACCATCGCGCCGAAGTTCACGGGGCGATTCAACAAGGGCGTCGATTACGTCGGCGATGTCGCGAAGTTCACTGAGGAATTTTCGGAGGATATCGCGGCGATTGCGTTCGCGGTGAAAAATTACGGCCTGCCGTCGACTTTGAAGCTGAGCGTGCATTCGGGGAGCGATAAGTTTTCGATTTACGGGCCGATGAAGGAGATGCTATGCAAGTTCGACGCCGGGGTTCATATTAAGACGGCAGGTACGAACTGGCTGGAGGAGCTGATCGGGCTCGCGGAGGGCGACGGAGACGGGCTCGCGATGGCGAAGGAAATTTACGCGGAGGCTTACGATCATGAGGCCGAGTTGTGTAAGCCTTACGCTACGGTGATCGATATCGATCCGGCGAAGTTACCTGCGCCTGCGGTGGTGAACAGGTGGTCGTCGGAGCAGTATGTGAAAGCGCTACGGCACGATCAGTCGTGCACGGAGTTTAATCCGAGCTTGCGGCAGTTGCTGCACGTCGGGTTCAAGATTGCGGCGAAGAAGGGGAATAGTTATTTGGATTTGCTCGACGAGTATAAGGTCGAGATTGCGCGGAATGTGACGGGGAATTTGTTTGAGCGGCATATCAAGCCACTGTTTCTTTAAGCGCCAGTGCCTGAACTTAGCAGATTTTTCGGAATCATAATTCGTATGTTCGCCGAAGCCGGATCACCGCATCATGTTGCGCATTTCCAGGTCGCAATATGAGTCATCCGATTTATCGAGTTCGCTCCTTCGAAATCGTCTCGGACTACACGCTCCGCGTTCGGTTCGACGACAATACAGAACAAAGAATCGACTTTAGATCAATTCTCGCCGGCGAATTGTACGGGCCTCTGCGCGACCCTAAAATTTTCAATCAGGTGCGCATTGATCCTGAAGTTCACACCTTAGTCTGGCCTAACGGCGCCGACTTCGATCCTGCAACGCTGCACGATTGGCCCGTTCATGAGATCGCGTTCAGAGAACTCGCTCAAGGGTGGCAACCTGTTCACACACCCCAACAATAATCTTCAACTGCTCGGTCAATTTGCGGATCTTTTTCGCTGATGCGCATCAGTTCCAGGCGCAGGGCATCGACCAACGCGAACCAACTTGCCTCGATCACATTTTCCGACACGCCTACCGTTGTCCAGCTTCGGCGGTGATCGGACCATTCGACTAAGACTCGCACTCTTGCGGCGGTGCCTTTTTTGAAATCGAGGACGCGGACTTTGTAATCGGTTAGCTTTACGTCGGCGATCGAGGGGTAGAGCGTCGCCAAGCACTGGCGCAGGCACAGGTCGAGCGCGTTCACCGGACCATTGCCGGTTGCGGTTGCGGAATGGACTCCGTCCTGGGCTTTCAGAGTGACAGTCGCGGTCGAACCGGTGGCGCGGGTGGTCACTTCATAGCTGACTACTTCGAACAGTTGCTGACCTGGGCGGAGGGCTTCTCTTACTAGAAGTTCGAACGTGCCTTCGGCGGCTTCGAGCTCGTATCCTTGAAACTCCATTTGCTTGATGCGGTCGAGCAGTTCGCGGCGCGCGGCGTCGTCGAGTCGCTCTTCGAGGCCATGCTGCTTCAGCTTATATAGGATGCTTCCCTTCCCTGAAAGATCGCTCAGCAGGACCCGCTGGCGATTGCCGATCACTTTGGGGTTGATGTGTTCGTAGGTCGCTGCGTCTTTTAAAACGGCCGCTACGTGGACGCCGCCTTTGTGAGCGAAGGCGCTGTTGCCTACAAAAGGCTGGTCGCTTCGGAGCGGAAGATTGGCCAGCTCGGCGATGAAACGGGCGGTTGATGTGAGCTGCCCCAGGTTGTCGCGGCCTATAGTCGTGTGGCCCATCTTCAATTCGAGATTCGCGATGATCGACGTTAGGTTCGCGTTGCCGCAGCGCTCGCCATAGCCGTTCATACAGCCTTGAACGTGCGCGAAACCCTGCTCGATCGCGGCTAGAGAGTTCGCGACGGCCATGTCGGAATCGTTATGGGTGTGGATGCCGAGCACTCCTTCGAAATTCTTGCGGACATCGGCGCAGATTTGCGTCAGGCGGCTGGTTACCGTGCCTCCATTGGTGTCGCAGAGGACCAGAACGTCGGCGCCGGCTTTTTTCGCGGCTTCCAAAGTGCGCAGCGCGAAGTCTCGACTGGCCGTGTAGCCGTCGAAAAAATGCTCGGCATCGTAGACGACTTCTTTCCCGTGGTCTTTCAAATAGCGCACAGTATCGGCAATGAGTTTTAGATTCTCCTCTTCGGTGATGCCAAGCGCGCGATGGACGTGCAGCTCCCAGCTCTTGCCGAAAATCGATACGACCGGCGTTCCGGATTCGATCAGGGCATTGACGCTCGAGTCCTGTTCAACCGGGTTGCGGGCGAAGCGCGTGGCACCGAACGCTACGAGGCGGGCGTGCTTCAACTTCATGTCGCGCGCGCGAAGAAAGAACTCCTTATCCTTCGGATTCGAGCCTGGCCAACCGCCCTCAATATAATCGATGCCCAGGTCATCGAGCTTGTGGGCGATGAGGACTTTGTCGTCGGCGGAGAAACTGACATTCTCGCCCTGCGTGCCATCGCGTAGCGTCGTATCGAAGGTAAAAACTCGCATAAATTTTAACTCTCTTAACTAATGTGCCGCCGGTACTCCGACCTCTCGTTTCTTTTTCAAGAACGGCATCATTTTGCGAAGCTCGGCGCCCACCTGTTCGATGGGCTGATCTTCCTGCCCCTTGCGCATGGCTAAGAACTTCGCTCGGCCGGCTTTGTTTTCGCCGAGCCATTGTTTGGCGAATTCGCCCGATTGAATTTCGCTGAGGATCTTCTTCATTTCGGCGCGCGTCTGCTCATTCACGATGCGCGGACCGCGCGTGTAATCGCCGAACTCCGCCGTATCGGAAACCGAATATCGCATGTAGCTGAGGCCGCCCTCATAAATAAGATCGACAATCAGCTTCAATTCGTGTAGGCACTCAAAATAGGCTATTTCCGGCGCGTATCCGGCCTCGACCAGCGTTTCGAACCCGGCGCGGATCAACTCGGCCGCGCCTCCGCAGAGGACGGCTTGTTCACCGAAGAGGTCGCTTTCAGTTTCTTCGCGGAATGTGGTTTCAATCACGCCGGCTTTGAGGCAGCCAAGACCTAACGCATACGCCAGCGCCTGTTCGCGGGCCTTGCCGGACGCGTCCTGATGCACGGCGACCAGAGCAGGAACGCCGACACCTTCGGTGAACAATTCGCGGACGCGATGGCCTGGAGCTTTGGGCGCGATCATTGAAACATCAACACCCGCGGGTGCCGTGATGGCTCCAAAGTGGATGTTGAATCCGTGCGCGAACATCAGAGTTTTGCCGGGCGTGAGATTCGGTTCGATGTCCGATTTATAAAGATCGCCCTGGATATGATCGGGGACCAGAACCATCAGGACGTCGGCGGCCTTGGTTGCGTCGGCCGGCGACATGACTGTCAGTCCCGCTGCTTCCGCTTTCGCTTTGCTCTTGCTCGAGGCGGGCAGGCCGACGATTACGTCAAGCCCCGAATCGCGCAGATTCAAAGCATGCGCGTGACCCTGGCTGCCGTAGCCGATAATAGCGATTTTCTTGCCCTTGAGCAGCGAAAGATCGCCGTCCTTCTCATAAAAACGCGTGGCATTCATTGCAACTGGCATTTCCATTTACTTAAGAACTCCGTCTGTGGTTTCTAATTCTGCTTCTCGGACTACGGGCGGCGCCAGCTTCAGCTTTTTTGCTTCCAGAGCCACCGCAACCATGCCTGAGCGCGTTACTTCGATTTCACCGTAACTGCGCATTACGTCCATGAATTCGTCTAATTTCTCGGAATCACCGGTGGCTTCGAGCACGAATCCTTCGACCGAGGAATCGACCGCGCGCGCGCCGAAAATCTCGGCTTCCTTTAAAATCGCCGTGCGATTTTGCATGGTCGAACGCACGCGCACTAGCGCTAATTCGCGCCTGACTGCGGGGGATTCGGTCAAATCGGACGCTTGCAGGACGTTAATCAACTTGTTTATCTGCTTGATCAACTGCATCCTCTGCTTGTCGCCCGCTTCGCCCGGTTCGATGTCGACCACGATGCTCATCCGCGAGAGTGCGGGATCGACCGTGCGGGCGACTGTGAGGCTTTCAATGTTATAGCCGCGCGCGGTGAGCAGGCCGGTCACACGCATCAGCGCGCCGGGCTTATTCTCCATCAGGATTGAGATTAATTGGAGCATCTATGCCTCCACCGGCTGCGGCGCGCCAAGCACCATTTCGTTGATGGCGCCTCCGGCAGGAACCATCGGATAGACATTCTCGAAAGGCGTCACGCGAACATTCAACAGGTACGGGCCCGGCTCGTGGACAGCGGCTTCGAGTGCGCCCCGCAACTCGCGAGGGCTCTCAACGGTGCGTCCTTTGAACCCGTACGCGCCCGCGAGCTTTTCCGGATCGGGGAATCCATCGAGCTGCACCGACGACAGGCGGTTGTTATAAAACAGCTCCTGCCACTGGCGCACCATGCCGAGGTATCCGTTGTTCATGACGATGATTTTCACCGGCAGCGCGTGATTAGCGATGGTCGCAAGTTCCGGAATCGACATCTGGAATCCCCCGTCGCCGACAATCGCGAAGACCAGTTTGTCAGGACGCGCGAACTGCGCGCCGATAGCCGACGGCAATCCGAATCCCATGGACCCGAGGCCGCCCGAGTTGATCCACAGCCGAGGATGATTGAAGCGGATAAATTGCGCGCCCCACATCTGATGCTGCCCCACGTCGCTTGAGACAATCGCCTCCCCACCCGACAGGCGGTCGATTTCCGCCATCAGGTGCTGCGGCTTGATCTCGTCCGTCGATGTTTCGGCGTTATAAGGATGCTCGCGCTGCCACTCTTTGATCTGCCCCCACCACGCCGCGCGCGACGTCGCATTCTTACCGCGCAGCTCGCCCGCCGTCTCTTCAAGCGCGACAGTCAACTTCTTGAGCACGCGCTTCACGTCGCCGACAATGGGAATCTCGGGCGTACGAATTTTGCCGATCTCCGCCGGGTCGATATCGACATGAATCACTTTCGCGTGCGGCGCGAAGGCTGCAAGACGTCCAGTGACTCGATCGTCGAAACGCACGCCGAGAGCGATCAGGACATCGGTCTCGGTCATCCCCATGTTCGCCGCGTAGCTGCCGTGCATCCCGGGCATGCTCACGAAATTCGGATGCGTGCCGGGCAGCCCGCCCAGCCCCATCAAAGTGCAAACAGCGGGCGCGTCAATCAATTCGACCAAAATGCGAAGCTCCTCACTAGCATCCGCCGCGATGATGCCTCCGCCTGCGTAAACGAAAGGACGCTTGGCCTCCCAGATCATCTGCGCAGCGCGTCGAATCTGCCCGGCATGTCCTTCGGTATAAACTTTGTAGCCCGGTAAGTGAATGGTCGAAACCGGCGCGTAATGCGCCTGGCCCTGAAACACATCCTTAGTGATATCGACCAGCACCGGCCCCGGACGACCAGTCGAAGCTATATGGAATGCCTCATGCATCGCCTGCGGAAGATCCGCGAGATTCTTCACCAGGAAATTGTGCTTGGTCGCCGATCGCGTAATGCCGAACGTGTCGGCTTCCTGAAACGCGTCGCTGCCAATCAGCTTGCTGGTCACCTGTCCCGTTAAGGCAACAATGGGAATCGAATCCATCATCGCGTCGACCAGACCCGTGACAAGATTGGTCGCGCCGGGACCCGAAGTAGCGCAGCAGACGCCGACCTTCCCAGTGGCCCGCGCATAGCCTTGCGCGGCGAACGCAGCATTCTGCTCATGCCGGACCAGCACGTGCTTGATCGGCGAGTCGTACATGGCGTCATAGAGAGGAAGCGTGACGCCGCCGGGGTACCCGAAAATAATCTCCACTTTCTCGCGCTGCAGGCATTCAAGAACGATCTTTGCGCCGGTGGTCAAACTGGACATTTACTTTGCTCCTAAAACAAAAAGCCACTGCCCGGAGGTTATTCCCCCGCCAGTGGCCAAGAATTCGTTGTGTTTACGAAATCGGGCCGTTCAGGCGGGGCCGGCGATAACGCCGACCCCAATAATAAGAACGTATCCCGATACCGGTAAGAATGCGGTGGAGACCGCGATGGTGTTGCGGAGAGCCTGGTTGGGGTCCGTGGTTATCATCGTTATCTCTCGTAAGTCAGAATACAGGAGAAGCGCTGTAAATGCAAGAGGTGATCTTGATAATAAATAATTATCGATCAATTTGAAAATCTAGCCAAAATGTCTATTGGCACTCGGCCACGCAGCTGCGGATGAGCCTCGATCAGTCTCTCGATATCTAGCAAATCCTTGCGCCGCTTGCTCGCGCGCCGCCCCAGATCCTCTGCCGCCCAGAGTTTGCCGGTTAATACATCCTCGATCGAAGCGACAGGCAGGCGCAAGCCTAAAACGTCTTGCTCTGCTGATCGTGCCGGGAAATCGAAGTAGCGAGGATCCGTCTGAATCTGGACTCTCAATTGGGAGCCCGGCTTCAGACACGTTCAGACTGTACGGAAATCGTTCCAGGTGAAACCGGCTCCCCAGCAACCGCTCAACCTCTTCAAGTTGATCGACCGCGACCACCAAATCGAGATCGAGGCTGACCAGAGGCTCAGCATAAGCGTTGACGCCCTGCCCGCCGATAACGCAATAACGGATCTTGTGCTCCCCGAGCAGGCCAATCAGGCCTTCCAGGAAATTCGATTGATCCATGGCCACCGCTTTCCAGAAGGCGAGGGCCTGCATGAGGCTCCGCTATCGAGCCGCGAGAAGCGCTCGCAGGTGACGCGCCCGCTCCGGCGACCGCAGTTGCCGCAGCGCTTTAGCTTCGATCTGCCGGATCCGCTCCCGTGTGACGTCGAATTCCTGGCCGATTTCTTCCAGCGTATGCTCCCGCTCGCAGCCGATCCCGAAGCGAAGGCGGATGACTTTTTCTTCCTTGGGAGAAAGCGTTTTCAGGATATTCGCGGTCTCGTCGCGGACGTTGGTATCGATCACCGCATCGACGGGCGAGCCCACCCAGCGGTCTTCGATCAAGTCGCCCAGACGCCGATTCGCCGTCGCGGCCGACTGGGGTTTCAAGCGACACCGGATCGCGCGAAATGGTCTTCAGCTTCTGGACCTTCTCGACCGGAATATCCATCCGGCGCGAGATTTCGTCGTTGGTCGGCGCGCGGCCCAGCTCCTTTTCGAGCTCGCGGGTAGCGCGCAGAAACTTGTTCATGCTCTCGTTCATGTGAACAGGAATGCGGATGGTTCGCGACTGGTCGGCAATCGCCCGCGTGATCGCCTGGCGAATCCACCACGTGGCGTAAGTCGAAAATTTGTAGCCGCGGCGATATTCGAACTTGTCGGCGGCGCGCATCAGGCCGATGTTGCCTTCTTGAATCAGGTCAAGCAGATGCAAGCCACGGTTCACGTACTTCTTGGCAACGGAAACTACCAGTCGAAGGTTCGCTTCGACCAGGTCTTTCTTGGCCCGCTCGGCTTCGATTTCGCCGTGCCGGATGACCGAGGTCGTATGCCGCAGATCGGGCAGGCTGGCCCCGGCCGTGGTTTCGCGCTTGCGAATCTCGCGCTTCAGCTCCCGAGCTTTCGCTTGCGCGGTCTGGCTCGAACGGCCTTCCAGCTTGCGGAGATCCTGGTCCAGGTGGGACATCTCGTCCACCACTCGCTCGATCTCCTTGCCGAAAGCCTTCCATTGCGAATTGTAGAAAGGAACGTTGCGGATCGCCTTCGAAACTTCGACCCGCGACCGGGCGCACTTGCCCATCCACTTGCGGCGCAGCTTCTTGTTGCTGGCCGGCACCGTCTCCATCTTGTCGATGTTCTGCACCATCTTCTTGTGCGCAGTGACGATCTCGGCCAGCTTGTTTTTTACTTCGTTCCGGCGCTTGGCGTAAGCGGCGCTGTCTTCCTCGAGGTCCGCCCCGAGGTCGACAAAAGCATCTAAGTCCTCTATTTCCTTGCGGATCTGTTCACAAATCTCAACCGCGCGGAACTGCACCAGTGCCGAACGGCTAATGGCCTTCTGCATCCGCAACTTACCGCGTTCCATGCGACGGGCAAGGTTAACTTCGCCTTCGCGCGTCAGCAACGGCACGGCGCCCATTTCGCGCAGATAGACGCGAACCGGGTCGTCGGTGTAAATAGACTCCTCGGGCGCATGCGAAGCAGGAAACTCTTCGCTATCATGAGTTTCTTCGGGGTGAAAAAAGTTCGCTTCCTCATCGAAAGGAAGTCCCAAAGGCTCGTGACTTTCGCCCGAAAATTGATCCTCTAGCTCGTCCACGGCATTCACCTTCCCCACTCTCATGCCGCCCCCTTCCCGCGCGCCACGCCGCGACTCGCCCTGCCGCGCCGTCAATATCTTATGCGTCGAAAAGAGAAACACTATGTTGGGGTTCTTCAAATAATTATCCTGCGTAATCCAGCTCTGCGCCCTGCCATTCAGCTCGTAACCAGCCTGTTTCCAAAGGACTTAGAGGACACCTGACCGCGCACACTTCGTCCGCCCAGGCCGTCAGATTGGTACAACCGAGTATAACAGGCTTCTTTCGTTAAGTTAAGTCCCTATTTTAAAGGATGTTCGGAGAAGCGATCGGTTACAGTATTTCAGCAATTTACCATCAACTGTGCCGCTGGAGCAGGTCCTTCAGCTCCGCCAGGAACGCTTCCACATCCTGAAAATCCCGATAAACCGATGCAAACCGGATGTATGCAATCTTATCGAGCGCCAGCAGCCTCTTCATGAGCATCTCGCCGACCTCGGATGTCTCCATCTCCCGGTCCGGCGTATCGGAGAGCTTCGATTCGACCGCGTCCACCACTTCCGCCAGTTTGGCCATCGGAACCGGCCTCTTCTCGCAGGCCTTCAACAGCCCTTCCAGCACCTTCTGGCGATCGAATTTTTCCCGCCTCCCACCTCTTTTGACGACCATGTAGGGGATTTCGTCACTGCGCTCATAGGTGGTGAAGCGGCGCGCGCATTTCAGGCACTCCCGGCGGCGGCGGATGACGTCGCCGTCTTTCGATTCCCGGGAATCGATCACGCGGTCCTGGCGATGGCTGCAAAAAGGACAGGTCATGTTGATTTCGTCGCAGCTCGCTTGGCAGGTGAAATCGCTGCGCGCCAGTTGGTAACCGGCCTTCCGCTATACTGCTTGCTAAGCCGAGCAGGCGGTTCCACCTGCCAACGCATATCCCGCAGCCTCATACCCCGGCTCCGGTTTTCGTTTCGGACCAGCTTCGATGTGGCGTAGATTGCGCCACTGGATTCCTTCATGGAAGGCCAGCACCAGCCCCAGCGGAACGATCACTACAAATGTGATGATCCAAAGGACCAGAGCGATTCCGCTGGCGGCTTCCAGGCGTGACGCCGAAGAATTCGGTCAGCACCAGAACGGTCACGATCTGCATGCCTCCTCCCACGCCGGGAATCTGCACGATACTCCCGAGACAGACGAATCCCAGCAGGATGACCACGTCGGTAACGCCCAGTTCATGGGTCGCCGGAAACGCTTTGAACACGCATCCGAACGCCGCCGCGATCACACACCACTCGACCACGGTATAGAGCACCAGCAGAGCCGTCCGGGTGCCGCTGCGCATCGATTCCATCCCTTCGCCGAACGATTCCAGGGCCTTCGCAATCTTCGCCGCACACCACGGCCGGCAGGAACGATAGCCCGTCCATCAGCCGCTTCTGGACATTTCCTCGAAACTGCCTCAATCCCAGCAGCAGTGCCAGGCACGCCGCGCCGATGATGCCCGCCATATATCCTCCCGCTTCGAGGACAATCTTCACTCGCGGCCCGTGCTGGATGGCGCTGCGCGAGATCTGCGACAGAGCCATGCCGAAGATCACCAGGACCATCAGCAGGTCGAGCATCCGCTCCACCACCCAGGCGGCGACCTGGCTCGAGAACGTCACGCCCTCCTTTTTCGCGATCAGGTAAGGCCGCACCGGCTCGCCGGCCCGGCCGAACAGCACGACCGCGGTAAATCCGATCGCCGTCGCCGAAAACACCCGCCACAGACTTGTATGTTTTTGTAAAGGCCGCAGCATCACTTCCCAGCGCATGGCGCGGCCGACGTAGGTGGCCAGAATCAGCGCCAGCGCCAGCGCCAGCCACGACCAATCGACGTTTGCCAGCGCCTTAGTGAACTCATGCCAGGAGAATCCGGAGGTGCGCCAGCGATACACTACAAACGCGACCATGGCGAGCGTCGCCGCGATCCCGAGCCCGGCGCCAACGTATTTCTTGTTCAAAAGCTTACCGCCGTCCCTGGAGGCGACATGCTTGGCGTATGGACCCGGTAGCGAGCGTGGGCTAGAATGTAGATCGAACTTCTCATGATCGTTCTTCGTTCTCATTGCAGGGACGTAATATTCTCGGTCGCGAAACGAAGAAGCAATGGCAGCCATAGCCACAGTTGGTCAGATTAGCACGATAGGCACCCTGACGGGTTTGAAACCGAACCTGTGGCTCAAGGGCCGGCCAGGAGCACCGGGGAGCTATTTTTGGACGCGGATACCCAGTTAATCGAGCGGTGCCTGGGAGGCGAAGAGGCCGCCTGGGAGGATCTGGTCAAGGTCCATACCCGGCGTGTGTACGCCATCTGCTACCGCTTTGTCGGGTCCGACCAGGAAGCGCAGGATCTGACGCAGGAGATTTTCTTGCGGGTGTTCCGGTCGCTCAAGAGTTTCCGCTCGGGCGAGGGTTCGTTTACAGTATGGCTGGCGAGGCTGAGCCGCAATCTGCTGATCGATCATTACCGGCGTACCAAGCTCGACCGGGCGACCGATTCGATCGAAGAGCAGTTGCCGATGCTCGAAGAGAAGACCGCGATGTCGGCTCGGACCGACGGGTTGGTCGCCGGCCGCGAGGCGAGCGAGATGTTGCAAGCGGCGCTACAGAAATTGTCGCCGGAATTGCGCGAAACGGTGATTCTTCGCGATCTGGAAGAGTTAGAATATCGGGAAATCGCTCAAGTGTTGAACGTGCCCGAGGGAACAGTAAAATCCCGATTGAACCGAGGCCGAGCCGAACTGGCTCGCGTCCTGCGGAGGCGGATGTGAGAAGAAGAAGTAGCCAGCAGCCAGGAGCCAGTAGCCAGTTCGTTCTGGCTGCGGTGCGTGATGCTGGCTCCTGGCTCCTGGCTCCTGGCTCCTGTTTTATGAACTGCGCCGACATCGAAATCCTGCTCGCCGATTACGTGGACGGCACACTCGCCGCGGATCGAGAAGTCCGCGATTGAGAGCCATCTGTCCACGTGTAAGGCTTGTGAGGAACTGGCTCGCGATGTGGCCGGCGCGGTTGCGTTCATGGAGCGCGCTTCGGAAGTGACCGCTCCTCCGGAACTGGTGACGCGGATTCTGTTTGAGATTTCGAGTGGCCCCAGCCACACAGTGGTGAAGCCTTCCTGGTTGCGGCGGATTTTCGGCAATCGCATCGGCGGCAAGTTCATGGAGCCGATATTGCAGCCCCGCTATGCCATGGGAATGGCGTTTACGCTGCTCTCCTTCGCGATGCTGGGACGGTTCGCGGGAATCGAGGTCAAGCGGCCTCACGCTCGCCGATCTCGATCCGGTCAAGATCTGGACCGCGGCCGAGGATCGCGCCACGCGCACCTGGCAGAGGGGCGTGAAGTACTACGAGAGTCTGCGACTGGTCTACGAGATCGAATCGCGAGTGAAGGAGTGGCGTGACGAAGGCAGCGACGCGGCGAACAATAAGCCCACCGCAGCCCCGGCGCCGAAATCAAAATGAACCCAGAAGAACCGAGTCCGGAATTGCCGACCCGAACGCCAGCTCCGAAAGTCGTCGGCTATTGCCGGGCGTGCGGCAAGCCGCTCGATGAAACGAGCGTGCGAAACGCGCACGGAACCATTTATTGCGAGGAGCATATACCCATGCAGCAGCAAACTGTGCCGCCCATTCCGATCCCGGCCGCAGCACCTGAATCCCCTTACGCATCGCCTTACACGGCGGCCGTTCCGCCTCCGATCGCGAATCACGACGCCTCGCCCGGACTGGCGTTCGTCCTGGGCCTGATTCCCGGCGTCGGCGCGATTTATAACGGCCAATATGCCAAGGGCCTGGTCCACGTGATCATCATCGGACTGACCATCAGCATCCTCAGCAACGACGCTGCGCGCGGATTCGAGCCTCTGGTCGGCCTGCTGCTCGGCAGCTTCTTGTTCTACATGGCCTTCGAGGCTTATCACACCGCGCTCCGCCGCCAACGCGGCTTGGTGGTCGACGAATTCTCCAGCCTCTTTCCGATCCACGGCGGCGCCAACAAATTTCCCGTCGCGCCGATCCTGCTGATCGTGCTGGGCGTGATTTTCCTGCTCAACAATCTCGATTTCTTTGAGGTCGAGCGCGTCATCCGCTATTGGCCCGTGCTGTTGATCGGCCTTGGCCTCTACATGCTCTATGTGCGCATGTCGCATTCTTCGGAGACCAGTTCACCTGAAACCAGATCGTCTCAAAGCGGAGGCGCGCAATGACTCCCGGATTTCTCTGCGCCATCCGCGGCCCGATCATGCTGATCACGCTTGGCGTGCTGCTGTCGATCGATCACTTCGGCACGGTCAGCTTCGGCCGCACCTGGCCCGTGCTCCTGATTGTCTTCGGCATTTTTAAGTTGATGGAGCGGTCGGGCGCTCGGCCGCACCCGCAAGTAAGGAACTTCATGAAGCGTACCTCGGTTGTCGCGCCATTGCTATTGATCGGAATCGGAGTGCTGTTCCTCGCCCGGAACATGTACCCCGACTTGGCGCTGGTCGATTATTTTGCCCGCTACTGGCCCACTCTGCTGATCCTGTGGGGCGTGCTGCGGCTGGCCGAAATTCTCTTCTGGGCGGCAACAGAAAAAGAGCTTCCCGCGCGCGGCATGACCGGCGGCGAGTGGATCCTGATTGTCCTGCTGTGCATGATCGGCCTCAGCGTCCATACTGTGCGCGGCTTTGAATCCTGGTGGCCGCACAGCGGAATCACCATGGGCGGCATCGAGATGTTCGGCGAAAGCTTCGAGTATCCGATCAGCGCCGAAAAACCCGCGTCGAAAACTCCCCGCGTCATCATCGAAAATTTCCGCGGCAACGCCCGCATCACCGGCGCCGACGTGACGACGGTAAAGGTCGCCGGCCACAAGAACATCCGCAGCCTGGAGCAAAGCGGAGCCGATCGCGCCAATCAGGATTCCCCGTTCGAGATTACCGGCGAGGGGAACGAATTGACCATCCGCACCAATCAGGATCACGTCTCCGGCAACCAGCGCATCACCGATGAGATGGAGATCACCGTGCCCAAAGGCGCCACCCTCGAAGCGCACGGCCGCAACGGCGACTTCGACGTTTCCGAAATCGCGGGCAACGTCGAGATCGTCTCCGATAACGCCGGCGTCCGCCTTCAGAATATCGGCGGCGAAGTGAAAATCGATCTGCGCAAAAGCGACATCATCCGCGCCGTCGGCGTGAAAGGACCAGTCGATCTGAAAGGCCACGGCGCCGACGTCGAACTCCAGGATATCGACGGCCAGGTCACCATCGCCGGCACTTATTCGGGCGTCATTCAGTTCCGCAACATCTCGAAGCCTCTGCGCTTCAACGGCCAGCAGACCGATCTCGACATCGAAAAACTTCCCGGCCAAGTCCGGATGGCTCTGGGCGATTTTACCGCGACCAATTTAGTGGGACCGATCCGCCTGACCACGCGTTCCCGCGACGTGCACATCAGCGACTTCACGAATTCTCTGGAAGTATCGGTCGAGCGAGGCGACATCGAACTTCGCCCCGGCAAGCTCCCCGTCGCGAAAATGGATGTGCACGCACATTTCGGCGACGTGGAACTAAAACTCCCCCCAGCCGCGAAATTCGACTTGACCGCCATCACCTCGCGCGGCGAAACCTATTTCGACTTAGGGTCGCCCTTTCACTCCGACCGCAACGGCAACGGAGGCTCCATCCGAGGCTCGTCCGGAGGCCCGGTCATCAACCTGCAAACCGAACGCGGCAAAATGACCGTGCTCAAAGCAACCTCGGACGACAAACCCTTCGCCCCCGAAGTAGAAGCTCCGCCCACTAGCGCCACACCCGCGAAGCCTCTGCAAAAAGTAGAACAGTAATCAAGCGCTGGGGAACTCCGCCATCCCCCGAATCTCGACGACATGACCCGCATGCGACTCCGCATGCCGGGCATTCCCGCACAGCCACTGAAATCCATCCATCTGCCCCAGCACTGGATGAGGCGTGAAATGCGACCGCAAATCGTCCGTAGTCGACTGCGCATATTCGATCGTCCGTTCCCTCGCCGCGAGAAACGCCGCGACCGCATCGGCCAGCGAATCGAATCGCGCCACCGGCCGCAAATGCTCGGGCGCCCGATTCACCCCGCGCGGAATCGCCGTCGCACGAATCTTCTGCTCGCGCTCCTTCCGCTCCTCTTCCGTCTCGATATGAGCCGGCCCTTCAAGCGAACGCTTCACCATCCCCACCAGCGCGTCGTCCGACACCGCCAGATGCTCGATATACTCCAGAATCGACCACCGCTCCGCCGCAGGCTTCCACCGGGCCTGCTCCTCCGTCACGCCGTCCACGGCATTCAGAACAGCAGTTCGACTTCGCGCCAGCAGCGCCAGCGCCGTTTCCCTCTCCCGATCCGTAATCACTTCGCTCCCCAGAAAGCCGCATCCACATCTAAGAATGCCTTCGGCGGATTGCTCATCTTCGGATTCACCGCAAACACAATATCGTCGGCCGAAACAACGATGTCCGAGCTAAGCTTCCGATATCGCTCGAACGATTCGCCCAGCGTCTCGCGATTATTCCAACGCGCCGGCGCGTCCATCTCGGCCAGCGATTCCATCGGCCTAACCACCAGATACTCGGTCGCCGTACCGTTGCCGACCACGTAAACCGCCCTCTGCCACTTCGCTCCGACTTTCTCGAACGCCGCGTTCTGAATCTTGCGCAATTCCGCATACTCATCGGCATGGCCCCGCTGTATCCGGACCATGTCCACCCAGACGAAACGGGTTTTTGCAAGGTTCAATGGAACCGGGAAATAGCTCAGCTGCTTAGCATAGTAAGCGATCGTAGTGCTCTCGCCGGTGCGCAACTCGCCGTCGGCGACCTCCAGTTGTTCGAGCGTGCTCTTCAACGGCTCGCTCGCAGAAATCTTCAGCGCCGCCTCGATGCCTGCATAGTTGGCATAGCCTTCCAGAAACCAGACTTGAGTGGCGCCCGATAAAGCCTCCCAGGCAACGTAATTCGGAAACTTGCTATTTTGAAACGCACGTGCGAAGGCGGCCTCGTTCTTCTCATGCGCCGCGCCTTTACCCGGCTTCATATACTCCCGCACGATTTTCAAAATCGGAGGCGGCTCCGCCGATTGTGCCAATAAATGCGATGCCACAAGGCTCGCAATAAACACGCACGCAAATTGTCGTTTCATAGATCTCGCGCGAGTATATCCTAACCGCCCTCCGCCGCGCGTTTCAAGTCACTAGCGAACTCATCGAACGCGGGCTGCAAATCCGGAATCGAGCGCCCGATCAAAGGAGCCATCAATCCCGTATACTCCTCCCGCATCGAAAATTCCACCTCTCCGTTCGCGCCCGGAGTCAGAGTAAACACCCGCTCACCCTTAAAGAGTCCCAACGGCATCCCACCGGTCCACACCATCCGACGCGGCGCCTCAAACCCGGTGACCTTAACAGGAAACGCCCGCCCCGGATTGATCTTCGGACGCACAGTCACCCGCTCCCCGAGCGCAATCCTCCCGTCAATCTTCTCCACCGTATGGTTCCAGCGAGTATACCCGGCAGCATCGGTAAGCAGGCTCCAGATACATTCCGGAGTCGCGCGAATAGAAGTCTTAACAGCGAAGGCTTTCATGAGTGGACTAATTCTCTCCCGCACTCGAGAGCCTGTCAACGAACCGGAAGGTGCGTTCCCCAAGTTAATAGCTTCTTAAACGTCGGCATGAGTCCTTTGCCGAGCTGAGTCAACTCATAGGCTCCCGTCACCAGTCCAGCCGAAGCCAACTCCCTCAAATTTCGTGTCAATTCTTTCTGACTGATCCCGGTAACAGTCTTGAGCAATTCGTTATACCGCTGCGGCCCATTCAACAGCAGCGACCGCAAGACCAGCAGCTTCCACTTCCCCCCAACAACCCGAATCGCCTCTTCGACAGGGCACGTGACTACAGCTTTGGCCATTCGCTTATCTTAATTGACCGAAGGCTCGTGGCGTTAAAATAACGCCCAGATAACGCGTATCGATTTGAGGGTGTTCTCGACCCGTTTTGAAAATCTATGACTCGACATTCCTCACACAGTATGTACGGCGCTGGTGAGCGATGAAAATCCATGTTGGCGTTATTTATATCATTAGAGGCAAGTTAACGATGCTGAAGCTGGAGGGATTGGGCGAAAGCAAGGTTGAACGCGGATGAACGCCGAATCGAAATCACGAATGGGCCGGCAGCAGCTTTTCCATCGTGCTGAGTTGGGCACGGCCGGTCAACCTCCGTTGAGGCATTCTTGGCAGGAGAGGCGTGTGCCATTCCTCAGGTTGACGGGAACAGGATCGGGCGAAGGCGCTCACGTAGACGCTCAAGCTCGCCTGCATTATGCCGAAGCAGACGATGGCCCCATGTCTTGTCGGTTTCTTCACGGCAATCCTGCGCCATCGCCATGCCGATTGTTTCGTAACCGCCGAGACCGGCATTCTTGAGGTCTTCTGGCTCATTCAGGGCACCGAGAACATAGACTCTCTCGGTCAAATGCTCGGGAATCCTTGCCTTTATGCCACTCAGCCGATCTGCGTCACCATCGAAGTCGATCAAGAGAACCATAGACCGATCAGGGTAACGCTGCAACCCGGCAACGTGATCCGAAAGAAAGCGATTTATGACCTCGTGCCAACCACCCGCCTCCTCAAGCACCTGGATGCTTCGAGGCGACAGGGTCTGGTCGAGGAGGAAGCCGTTCGCAATTTGACGGTTCGCATCGTCTTCGGGCAGCACGAAGACATGCGGCAGATACCTATTGCAGCTCACGGTTCCAAGTCGCCGCGAACCAGCGCCCCAACGAGATCCCCACTGACCTGGATTTCGCTCAGTGGACGTACCATCGTGGGCTCAAGATGACTCTTCCGGTAAAGGACCAGGGTATTTTCGTCTGAAAAACGCCGAATTGCCTCTGGGTTATGGGAGGTCGCGATGAACTGGCCGCCAGACTGGAAAGCTTGGCGAAGAGCCATTACAAAGTCTCCGACCTCTGACAAAGCGAGATAGTTGTCTGGTTCGTCCCAGAAACAAAGCACCGGGCCGTAGGCGTGGTTCGCGGCAAGCACCAGAGCGCATATCACGAAGCATTTTTCCCCGTCAGACAGATCTGCAAATGGAAAAGTCACGCTTCTCTGTTCGTCGGAGAATTGCACCAACAGACTTCGAGACTCCCTACCAACTACAGGATTCTTGATGTCCCTCAGATCCGGCATTACTTGCTTCAGTGATTTGTCCATCTCGGCGTAAGCGGACGGGGCGTAGGCAAGTAGACCTGCAAACCAGGCGCCAAGATTAGTGACCTCAAGATTCGGTTCCAACGTCTCGTGCTCGGAATCCCCGTGAATCAAGCTCGGCACAGGCCGAAGGATGACTATTCGCGCGAGCCATTGCTTAAAAACAAAAATCGGATCGTTACCAAATTGTTTCTGGATAATTGGCAGCGCCACAAGGTGCCAGTCGATAGGAAATGCACCCTGAAGAGCCGCCGGGCTGTATTCGGCGTCGGCCCCATTTCGCGTTTCGAGGTGGAGTGTCGCGGCCGCCCTCGAGTAAACTACACTACCGCCAACATCGAGCCTTTCTTCAAGCACGAAAAGTTCGGTCTCCTTGCGGCTTTTTGGAACCGCAAAGGCGATCGTGTACTTGTAAACCTGAGCGTCCAACTCAACTTCAATTTCAAATCGCATCGGCACTTCTGTACGACCCAGAGCAAGATCGTTCAGGGACACGAGGTCAGCGATCCGATTCGTACCTCGTGCGATCTTCTGTAAGATCTCCAGCGCAAGCCCCACAGTGGTCTTGCCCGAACCGTTTTTTCCAATGAGCAGAAGGGATGACCGCAGCCCGACGAGCAACTCGAAGTTCTCTAGGCAGCGAAAATTATGAACGTACAGGCGACGTATCACAAGAGAATGATACCGCGCTCCTGGAAGAAAGACCCCTGCTTCCGCAGTCTTAGCGAGCCCGTCGATCCCAGCAGAGAATCAGACCGCGTCCCACGGGCTGAAAACTGCAACGCCAAGCCCGGCGAAATCCTTTACATTCCGCGTCACGACGGTGAGATCGTGTTCCAGGGCCGTAGCGGCGATCATGCCGTCGGCAATGTTCATTGGCCGACCCGCAAGTTGCCTCTCTCCATCGAGTACACCCCAGCGCTCCGCGATCATTAGTGTCACCGGCAGGATGCGATCCTGAAACCAGGACGGAACATCCTCGCTAATCATTCGCTCAAGCTCCGTCCGTCGCGGACTTTGCTCGGCGAGGAGAGTGACTCCGCGACGTAACTCGCCCATCGTCACTACGCTTACAAAGAGTGTCTCGTTCGCCTGGCGCTTAACCCAGGCAGCAACATTTGGGTCCGGACGGCGCCGAAGCATTTCGGAAGGAATGTTGGTGTCGAGGAGAAACCCTTTCACGACAGGTCAATGGGGCGACCGGTCGAGGGATTCCGGCTGAAGTCTAGCTCGCCATCCGCGAACAATCCGCGAACGGGCGCGAAGAGTTCCACCAGATTCTTGGCTGGCGGCGCAGCATGCGCGGTTGGAGGACAAAGCGCCTCTTCGAGCAAACTCGCGGCATACTCCTCCACCGGCTTTCCGCTGGAAGCAGCCTGACGAGCAAGCTCAGCTTGCACCTCGGGTTTGATCTCGACAGTGATTGTCATCGCCTAAACTCTAGTCTAGCGCTCCACCAACACCACCCGCACATCCATAACGTTCGTCCCCGTCGGCCCGGTCTTCACCAATCCATCAACCCCCTCGAAAAAATGATACGAGTCATTATTCGCCAGGAATGACACGGCATCCATCCCTAACTCTCGCGCACGCGACACCGTCGTAGAATCCCCACTCGCTCCCGCCGCATCCGTCGGCCCATCCGTCCCATCCGTCCCCGCGCTCAACACTGTCACAGCGCCCGACCCCTCCAGCGCAATCGCCGCGGCCAGAACAAACTCCTGATTTCTGCCGCCCATCCCCGAGCCTCGGATCGTCACCGTGGTCTCGCCGCCTGAGAGCACACACGCTGGGGGGCGCAGGGGGCGGCCACTCGCTAGGATTTCTTTGGCGATTGCAGCGTGTACTCCCGCGACGTCGCGCGTCTCGCCTTCGATCATCGTGGACAGGACCATCGTTCGGTATCCCAGCGCCTTAGCCTTCTGCGCCGCCGCATCGATCGCCTGTTCGTTGCTTCCTACGATGATGTTCTGCACTCGCTCGAACGCGGGATCGCCTGGCTTTGGAGTCTCGTGAAACTCGACTCGCTGTGCAATGCCGTATTTCGCCAATACCGCTCGTGCATCCTCGATGTTCGACATGTCCCCCACCGTGGGGCCCGAGCCGATCACATCCAGATCGTCGCCGATCACGTCCGATAGAATCAGCGCGATGGTCGTAGCAGGATACGCAAGCTTCGCAAGTTGTCCGCCTTTGAACGACGACAGATGCTTGCGAACGGTGTTGATCTCATGAATCGTCGCTCCGCTGGCGAGCAGCTTTTTCGTCAGCTCCTGTTTCTCGCCAAGGGTCATGGCGGAACGGGCGCGGGGGTCAGCGCCGATGCGCCTCCGGAAATCACGCAGATCAGCAGATCGCGCGGACCCGCCTCGCGCGCGATTTCCGCCATCTTGCGCGCTCCTTCTACGCCGCGCTCATCGGGAACAGGATGGCCGCACTCCTGTTGGTGAATCCTCCGCAGATGCGCGGTGTGCCCGTCCTTGACATTGATCCATCCGCCCGTCGATGCGGCTGGCCGAGCAGCCTCTCGACCGCCCGGGCCATCGCCGCGCTGGCCTTCCCTGCCCCGATCACTTGAATGCGATCGAATTGTTTGAGCGGATATTTTCTGCGGCCGGCAATGATGGTCCGCCCGTCGAATTTAAGATGACGGAGCACCGCTTCCTGCGGGTCGGCCGCCGCCAGCGCGGCGCGAAAAATCTGAAGCGCGTGTTTGCGTGCGTCATGGTGTTGCGGATCGTAAAATAACGGCAGTTCGAGAATACGCCGCGACCGTCGCCATCGCTTCTTCTTCCGGAGCCTCGACGCGAAAATCGGCGAGCGCGTATCTCGGCGAGCGCGATGTCGAACAACTCGCGCAGCTTTTCGGGATCGCGCGCCAGCGGACGATGCGACTCCGCCGCCACTCGTCTTCTCGATCAGCTCGAAAGGCGCATCGAGCCAGACGATTACGCCATGATTCGCAATCAATTCGAAATTTTCATCGCTCATCAACGCCCCGCCGCCGAGCGCGATCACCTGCGGACGGCCGGACTGCACGGCTTTCACGCGTTTCGCCAGCGCAGAGGCTTCGAGCACGCGGAACATCGGTTCGCCCTGCGTGTCGAAAATTTCGCTGATCGTCGAGCCGGCGCGCGCTTTCGATCTCGTCGTCGAGATCGAAAAAACTCCAGCCCAGCTCGTCGGCCAGGGCTCGTCCGACGGTCGATTTGCCGCATCCCATGAACCCTACCAGGTAAATCCCGGGCGTGCGTTTGAGCTTAAGAATCATGTTGTTCTGACAGCGCGTGCGCGCGAAAGTGATAATAGTAGCATGCAGCCGGGTTTATTGCCTCTATTTCCGCTTCAGGTGGTGCTTTTGCCCGGCGCCGAACTGCCTCTGCACATCTTCGAGGACCGTTATAAGGAAATGATCGCCGAAGTGATTCGCGATCGCCTCGAGTTCGGCGTGATTCTGGCGAACGAAAAAGGAATCGTGAATACCGGCTGCACGGCGACTGATCGATAAAGTATTGCGCGAATATCCGGACGGGCGCATGGACATCATCGCGCGCGGGCGCAGGCGCTTTGAAATCATGAGGCTGAACGACGAGCGGCCGTTCCTGCGCGGGTCGGTGGAATTTTTCGACGACGAGGAAGAGTACGCCGATTGCGCCCGAAGTTCGCCAGCGCGCGATCGAGGGTTATACACGAAGTGTCGAAGGAAGCTGTTGATCTGGATCATGCCGCAGTTGAGTTTCCGGCTGGCGCAGCCGGTTGCGGATCTGGGGTTCCGGCAGTCGATGCTCACGTCGCGCAGCGAAGCCGACCGGATGCGGCAACTCGCTGATTTCTTTCCGATTCACAACCTTCGGCAGAAGCGGATTCAGCATGTGAAGGACGTCGCGCCGCGCAACGGCCACGGCCGCGGAGTCAGCGGAATCGAATGAGCTGGCTGGTTTTCGACGCCGACGATACGCTGTGGGAGAATAACATCTATTTCGAGCGCGCTTTCGATGATTTTTGCGAGTTCCTGAACCATTCGAAACTGACGCCGGCGCAGGTTCGCGATGTGCTGAACGAGATTGAACTTGTGAACGCGAAAGTCCACGGGTATGGGTCGAAAAACTTTGGACGTAATCTGCAGCAGGCTTATCGGCACCTGGCGGAAGGAGAGATTCGAACGGACGATCTGGACCACGTGATGTCGCTGGCGGAGCGGATTTTGGAGCAGCCGCTGGAGGTGATCGAAGGAGTCGAAGAAACGCTCGCCGAACTCGCGCTGCGTCATGAACTTACGTTGTTCACCAAGGGCCATCCGGAGGAGCAGCGGATGAAAGTCGACCGCTCCGGGCTGGGTGGTTATTTCGCGCACACGGCGATCGTGAAGGAGAAGGATGCTGCTGGCTTATCAGCGACTTGTCGCAGAGCGCGGCTTCGATCCGTCGCGAGACATGGATGATCGGAAATTCGCCGAAGTCGGACATCAATCCGGCGCTGGAGGCGGGGTTGAATGCGGTGCTGGTGCCGCATCCGCATACCTGGGTGCTGGAGCATCAGGATTTGCGCGATGGAGGCGACAGGCTGCTAATCGTCGAGAATTTCGGCCAGTTAACGCGCCATTTTTGACCATAAATTGCACCGTAAGGGCCTCCAGTAGCGCTTAATTGACCTTAAAAGCACTACTTCAGGATTGTTCGGCTGGCGTAGTCGAGGACGAATGACGGGAAGATCCCTAGGATCAGGGTTCCGATGGCGGAGGCGTAGACGGCTACTTTTAGTCCGAAACCTACGGGCGGGAGATTTTCGGCGGATTCGCCAGGTTCCTTCATGTACATCACTACCAGGATGTACAGATAGTAATACGCGGCCACTGCGCTGTTCAATAAACCTAGGACGGTTAGCCAGATCAGGTTGGAGTCGAGCGCGGATTTGAAGATATAGAACTTGCCGAAGAAGCCGCCGGTTAAGGGGACGCCGATCAGGCTTAGCAGAAAGATGGTCATCATGGCGGCCATCATGGGCTGGCGCTGGGCCAGGCCGGCGAAGTCGTCGATGGCTACGTATTTTTCACCTTTGCGGGCGAAGTAGGTCACTACGGCGAAGGCGCCGATGTTGGTTAGCGCGTAGGCGGCCAGATAGAACATCGCGGCGGCGGCTCCGGTATCGGAGTGCGCGGTCACTGCGACCAGGATGTATCCGGCGTGGGCGATGGAGCTGTAGGCGAGCATGCGCTTGATGTTGGTTTGCTTGATGGCCGCGAAGTTTCCGACACACATGGTCGCCAGCGCGCAGCCCCAGACTAGTGGGGTCCAGCGATCGGCGATGGGGCCGAAGGCGGTTAGGAAGACGCGGAGGAGAATCGCGAACGCGGCGGCTTTCGGGCCTACGGAGAGGAATGCGGAGACGGGGGCGGGCGCGCCCTGGTAGACGTCCGGGGCCCAAACTTGGAAGGGCGCGGCGGAGATTTTGAATCCGAGTCCGACGAAGATCAATGCGGCGGCGACGCCGGCTAATGCGAAGGAATCGAAGCCGGGGGTTTCGATGGCGTGGCGGACCGCTTCGAGATTGGTCGAGCCAGTGATGCCGTAGGTCCAGGCTACGCCGTATAGCAGGAATGCCGTGGCGAAGGAGCCTAATAGGAAATACTTGAGCGCGGATTCGTTGTTGCGGGTATCGTCGCGCAGATAGCCGGCGAGGATGTAGCTGGCGATCGAGGAAATTTCCAGGCCGATGAAGATCATGATCAGCTCGTTGGCGGTGACCATGACACATTGGCCCATGACGCTGAACAGGACCAGGGCATAGAATTCTCCGCCCGGCATGATTTTCGCGGCGCAGATATTCGGAGCTGCTGAAGACGGCCAGAATGCCGATGCCGATGACGAGCACGCGGAAGAAGGTGCCGAAGGGATCGATGATCAGCATGTCGTGAAAGGCTGCGCCGGGGTCGGCGGTGGCGGCGGCGAAGAGCGCGGCGGCGAGGCCGACGATCGAGAGGGGCGCGAAGATGCTGGCTTTGGTTTCGCCGCTGGGGAGAACGGCTTCGAGGAACATGATCAGGACGCCGGTCAGGGTGAGGATGATTTCCGGCAGGAAGCGGAGGTACTCGGCATTGGTGGGCATCATGCTTAGCGGGCTCCCTTCTTGGGGCCGCTCAATTGCATGTCCCCTCCCTGACGGTCGGGGCTCGGTTGGGGAATTGCGATGCCGGCTGAAGCCGACGCTGCAAGCTGAAGCTCGCGCCACCTGGACACTGGGTTTTTCCGCGCTTGAGTACCGCTCCCTGCGGTCACGGCTCGGTTGGACGGCTGGGTGCCCTCAAGGATTGCTGCGTTTTGCATGGTGATCGCGGGCATGAAGGTTTGCGTGAATGATCCCAGCCAGAACATCAATGCCAGCAGACGGGAGGATGGCGGCCCATTCGCGGCCGGTTAGATCGTAGACGTGATGGGTTACCGATTCTGATGCTTTTCCGAAGAAGACTCGCTGGTAGAGCCACAGCATGTAGCAGGCGGAGAGGATCGGGCCGGTGGCGGCGACGATTACCCAGTTGAAATTGGCTTGCGCCGCGCCCTGCATGACCAGGTATTCGCCGATGAAGTTGCTCAGCATCGGCAGGCCGATGGAGGCTAGCATCGTGATCATGAATACGGCTGCCAGATTGGGAGCGGCGCGTTGCTACGCCTCCGTAGGCTGAGATTTCCAGCGAATGGCGGCGCTCATAAAGGTAGCCGACCAGCACGAAGAGGGCTCCGGTGGAGATGCCGTGGGCTAGCATCTGGTAGACGGCTCCGTCGAGTCCTTGCTGGGTGAAGGAGAAGATTCCTAGGACGACAAATCCTAAGTGGCTGACCGAAGAATAGGCGACCAGCTTTTTCATGTTGGGCTGGACCAGGGCGACCAGGGCTCCAAAGACGATGCCGGTGATGGCGAGCGCGTTGACCCATCCGCGCGGACTGATGCGCGGCGTTGGGGAACAGGGGCACGCAGACGCGGAGGAGTCCGTAGGTGCCCATTTTCAGCATGACCGAGGCCAGCATGACGGATCCGGCGGTGGGCGCTTCGACGTGCGCGTCGGGCAGCCAGGTGTGGAGAGGGAACAAGGGGACCTTGACCGCGAAGGCGACGAAGAAGGCCAGGAAGAGCAGCATTTCTTCGCGTGCGCCGAATTGAAGATGTCCGCTCGATGACCAGGTTGTGGAGGACGGCGTAATCGAACGTGCCGGTCTGGTTGTAGAGATAGATGATGGCGCCGAGCATCAGCACCGATCCGGCGAAGGTATAGAGGAAAAACTTGACGGTGGCGTAGATGCGGCGGTCGTGGCCCCAGATGCCGATCAGGAAATACATCGGCACCAGCGCGATTTCCCAGAACACGTAGAACAGGAAGAGGTCGATGGAGACGAACACGCCGATCAGGCCGAATTCGAGGAGGATCAGAAACGCGAAATATTCCTTCACGCGGCTGATCGATGTGCTTCCAGGAGACGGCGACGACGATCGGGCATCAGGAAGGTCGTGAGCAGGACCAGCCACAGGCTGAGGCCGTCGAGGCCGACGTGATAATGGATCGGCGGGAAGTTGATCCAGGGCTTGTAGGTCTGGAAAGTGTAGCCGGAGGGATAGGCGAACCAATAGGGCGCGAGGAGGCCGAGCGAGACGACGAAGACGACGATCGAAATGGCTAGCGCGGTCCAGCGCGAGATGTTTGGATTTTCCTTCGGCGTGAACAGCATGACCAGGAAGCCGATCGAGCGGCAGGAAGAGGACGATATCGAGAGTGGTCATCGGGTGATCCTATCCGGTGAGACCCATGACGATCACTACTAGGATGGCTCCGGCGACTACCCATCCGGCGTAGCTTCTTATATAGCCCGATTGAGAGTGACGAAGAACGTTGCCGATGTTGCGCGCGGTTTTGCCGACTCCGTTGACGGTGCCGTCAATGGCTCCGGCGTCGATGGTGCGCCAGAGCAGCGAGCGCGAGCCGTCGATGACCGGGTTGACGACGGCTGAATCGTAGGCTTCGTCGATGAAGTATTTGTTGTAGATCAAAGTGTAGACGGGGCGGAAGGCGTTGGCGAGGGACTCGGGAAGCTTGGGCGCGGCCACGTACATCAGGTACGCGAGCGCGATGCCGACGAGTCCGACCGACAGCAACGAATAGGAGGCCAGAGGCGGCAGCTTACTTTCTTCCGCGAGCGGGAAAAGAGGCTCGAGATATTTCGGGATGTTGATGAATCCTCCGCCGAGGCTGAGGGCGGCGAGGATCGGCGAGAGGTCCCCACATCACGAAGGGCGATTCGTGGGGATGATGATGGCCCCGGTACTCGCCGGTGAAGGCCATGAAGAATGCGCGGAAGACGTAGAAGGCGGTCATTCCGGCGGTGAAGAGGCCGACCCAGAACATCCAGGGCGCGTATTCATACGCCGATTCGAGAATCAGATCCTTGCTGAAATAGCCGGAGGTGAAAGGGACGCCGGCGATGGCGACGCTGGCGCACAGGAGCACGATGCAGGTGATGGGAATTTTCTTGGCCAAGCCGCCCATTTGGCGCAGGTCCTGTTCGCCGGAAAGAGCGTGGATCACGCTGCCGGCTCCGAGGAAGAGAAGGGCCTTGAAGAAGGCGTGGGTCATCACGTGGAAGATTCCTGCGGAGAAGGCTCCCGTGCCGAGGCCGACGAACATGTAGCCGAGCTGCGAGACGGTCGAGTAGGCGAAGACCTTCTTTATATCGTTCTGGACCAGGCCGATGGTGGCGGCGAAGAAGGCGGTCGCGAGGCCGATGACGGCGACGACGTTTAGCGCGACGGGCGAGTGCAGGAAGATCGAGGAGCTGCGGGCGATCATGTAGACGCCGGCGGTGACCATGGTGGCGGCGTGGATCAGGGCGCTGACGGGAGTCGGGCCGGCCATCGCGTCAGGGAGCCAGACATACAGAGGGATCTGCGCGGATTTGCCGGTGGCGCCGACTAAGAGCAAGCAGCGCGATTGCGGTGATCCAGCCGGGAGAGGTTTCGATGGGCAGCGCTTTCGCCTGCGAGAAGACGCTGTCCGAAATCGAGCGAGCCGAAATGGATCGCGATCAGGAAGATGGCGAGCGAGAATCCGAAATCGCCGATGCGGTTTACGATGAACGCTTTGTTGCCGGCGTCGGTGGCGAATTTTTCGGTGAAGTAGAAGCCGATCAGCAGGTAGCTGCATAGTCCGACGCCTTCCCAGCCGACGAACAGCAGCAGGAAGTTTTGCGGCCAGCACCAGCGTCAGCATGAAAAACATGAACAGATTCAGGTAGGCGAAAAAGCGGTAATAGCCGCCTTCATGCGCCATGTAGCCGACCGCATATATATGGATAAGCGTGCCGATGCCGGTGACGATCAGCAGCATGACGGCGGTGAGGCGGTCGACGGCGAAATCGACGCTGATGTTGAGGGCGCCGGATTGGATCCAGGTGAAATAGTGCTCGACGTGAGTTTGTTCGAGGCCTCCGGAGAAGGCGCCGAGGGCGCTCAAGCGATTTGAGGACCCATAGAAACGCGAGCAGCACCGATCCGACGGCGATCGCGTTGATGACGGTTTTCGAGAAGCGCCGGCCGAACAGGCCATTGAGCGCGAAGCCCGCGAGAGGAAGTAAGGGAATGAGCCAGAGTTGCTGCATCGTTTAGTTCTTAAGCGAGCTTACCTCGTCGATTTCGAGTGTCTGGCGATTTTTGAAGATCGTCAGGATGATGGCCAGGCCGACCGCGGCTTCGGCGGCGGCGACGACCATCACGAAGAAACTGAAAATGTGTCCGTCGACCTGTTTGAATTTATAGGAGAACGTCACGAAGCTGAGATTGACCGCGTTGAGCATCAGCTCAATGGAGATAAAGACGGTGATCACATTGCGGCGGAACAGAAATCCGGCGACGCCCAGAGTGAACAGGATCGCGCTGAGGATCAGATACCAGGCGAGAGGCACGCTTTGAGGCAAGGGAATTTCGGGCATGCTATTCGATCTCCTTGCTGGCGAGCACGACGGCGCCGATGATGGCGATCAGGATCAGGACGCTGGTGACTTCGAACGGCAGCAGGTAAATCTTGAACAGGCTGCGTCCGATCTCCTGCGGGTTGCCGTGCGTCATGGCGCCGAACTTCACGCCTTCGGTGACGGGCAGCATGCGCTGAATGACGAAGGCGACGATCCCGATGAAGATGGCCAGCAGAGGAACGCCGGCGTATTTCACCCAGAGACGGCGCGGAAGTTTTTGCTCCTTGCCGGCGTTCAGCAGCATGATGACGAAGATGAACAGCACCATGATGGCGCCGGCGTAGACGATCAGTTGCGCGGCGGCGATGAACTCTCCGCCGAGCTGGAGATAGAGCAGCGGCGAGCGCGCCCATGACGCCGACCAGCGACAGGGCGCTCGAAATCGGATGCGTCTGGACCACCACGTTGATGCCGCAGACGACGGCGATCGCGGCGAAGAGCAAGAAACAGAATCGCGTCTTCCATAGTTATTTCGAAGTAAGGGCCACCATCAGGGCTGTAACAAAGAGGTTGACGATCGCGACGGGGAACAGGACGGTCCAGGCGAAGTTCATCAACTGATCGTAGCGGAAGCGCGGGAGGGTGCCGCGAATCCAGATATAGATAAATAAAATGATGCCGACTTTCGCGAGGAACCAGAAGAGGGGCAGAAGAATGGTGGCGACGATGGGGATCAGGAAGATCGCGGCGATGCCCAGGAATATGACGCCGAATACGGGCAGCGTGAAGCGGTCGAAGGGCCGCGCGGGGTTGCAGGCCGTGATAGAGGCAGATGAATCCGGCGATCGCGAAGATCAGAGTCGGCACGAATTGCGATCCATATTCGGCGGGCCATAGGGGTTGCCATCCGCCGAGGAAGAGCAGCGCGCCGACGCAGGATACGGTCACCATGTTGCAGTATTCGGCCATGAAAAACGCGGCGAATTTCATGCTGCCGTATTCGGTGTGGAATCCGGCGACCAGCTCGTTTTCGGCCTCGGGCAGATCGAAGGGCACGCGATTGGTTTCGGCGAAGGCGGCGATCATGAAGATGCACGAAGCTGAGGATCTGCGGGAAGGGTCCTTGAAAAATGGCCCAGCGCGGGATGAAGCCGAAATAGAATCCGGCCTGGCCGTCGACCAGTTCGCGGAAGCTGAGCGAGTTGAGCATCAGCAGAGGCGCGGCGATCGCCATGGCCATCGGGCAGCTCATAGCTGATCATCTGCGCGGAGCTGCGCAGGCCGCCGATCAGCGAATATTTATTGTTCGACGCCCAGCCGGCGAGGGCGACTCCGTAGACGCCGACGCCTGAGAGTCCGAGGATGAACAGGACGCCGATATTGAGGTCGGTGAGCTGCATCGGGGTCGAGAAGGATCCGATTTTTACTTCGGTTCCAAACGGGATGACGGCGATCGAGATCAGCGCGAACATCACCGCGATGAAGGGGGCGAGGAAATAGAAGAATTTATTGACATGCGACGGGAGCATGTCCTCTTTAGTGAGGAGCTTGATGACGTCGGCGAGCGGCTGGAGCAGTCCGTGCGGTCCGACGCGGCGGGGTCCGATGCGGAGCTGGATGTGGGCGAGGACTTTTCGCTCGACCCACTGAATGTAGGCGAGCGCGGTGAGCAGAACGAAGGCGACTAGCGCGGATTTGATGAGACTGACGATGAAAAAGTTCATATTGGACGCCATGGCTCATTGCTCATGGCTCTCTGTACAGCTTGCCTGGCGATTCCATCACTTCGTTCAGGATCTTGGAATATTTGGTGAGCGAGCCGGAGGTGAACAGGGTATCGCCGGAGGATTGGATTACTCCGGGCAGCGCTGCGACTCGGCCGTTTAGAGGAGCGGTCGTCGCTGCGCCCAGATCGAGGACGGCTTTCGAAACGTCGTAGCCGTGGACGTTTTTGCGGATCTCGTCGAATACTTTTTCGGGCAGCCAGATGCCCAGGTCGAGCTTCATTTCTTTCGCGATCAGGCCCATGATTTCGAGGTCGGTTTTGGTGCCCATCACTTTGACGGCGTGCTTCAGTTTTTGCGCTTCGCCGCAGACGTTGGTGACGGTTCCGGTCTTTTCATAGGCGGATGCGGCGGGCAGCACCAGGTCGGCGTGCTTCGCGGTTTCGGTCATGAACAGATCCTGCACGACGACGAAGGATTTGGGCGACATGGTCGCGTTTTTCAGAGGATTCGCGCCGACTACCCAGAGGACGTCGAGGTCGGCGGCGAGCATTTGCTGGAGCGACAGGCCTCCGTTTTTCGGAACCACGCCCATATCGAATGCGCCGCGCGAGTTGGAGTAGTCGACCAGGCAGACATATTTGACGGGCACGCCGAGCGAATCGCCGAATGCTACCAGTTTGCGAACAGCGTCGCCTTGAATGGCGTCGCCGAAGACGATGACTAGCTCCGGTTCGGCTTTCAGTTTGTCGCGCAGCGATTCGACTCCTGCGATCTCGCCGCCTTTTTGAACGCGGACGCTGGCTGCGGCTTGCTGATCTTCGCGGACCGGACCGGTGGTGACGGCGTAGATATGCGCTGCATGATGGCGGAAATTCGCGCGCGCCTGATAGGCGAGGAAAGGATGCTGCTGCGAAAGATCGGCGCCGACGACCAGAATCGCTTTCGCGTTGTAGAGATCCGCGGTGGTCGCGAGCGCGTCGTTTTTGCCGGAGAGCGCGTCGAACAGCGTCGCCAGATCGCCGGTGCGGTGATGATCGATATTCTCGGTCTTCAATCCCTGGCGAGCCATCTTTGCCAGGAAATAATTTTCTTCGTTGGTGGTGTGATTCGAGCCGATGACGCCGAACGTTTTCGCGGCGCTGAATTTCTTCGCCACGATTTCGAGCGCCTGCGCCCAGGAGATGGGCTCGAACTGATCGCCCGAGCGAAGCATCGGAGATTGCAGGCGATCGGGATGCTCGACGAAATCGAATGCGTAGCGGCCTTTCACGCAGAGGAATTCGCCGTTGACGCCGGAATGGTCGCGATTGTTGCCGCGAATGATTTTATCGTTGCGAACGCCGAGCGTGGTGCGGCAACCATCGGCGCAATGCGTGCAGATGGTGCCGACGTGATTCATTTCCCAAGGGCGGGTCTGATAACGATACGTTCCGCTGGTGAGCGCGCCGACGGGGCAGATGTCGATGCAGGCTCCGCACTCGTCGCATTCCAGATGATCGTGATGGTTGGGAACGATTTCGGAGATGGCTCCGCGATTGGCCACGCCCAGGGCCTTCACGCCCATACCTTCATCGCAGGCGCGCACGCAGCGGTAGCAGAGAATGCAGCGCGGGCCGTCGTAGAAGACCACCGGCGACCATTGCTGTTCGGGCGATGTGAATTTTTCGCTCCGTGAAGCGGCTCTCGCCCGCGCCGTAGCGGAACACCATGTCCTGCAGTTCGCACTCGCCGCCTTTGTCGCACACCGGACAATCGAGCGGATGATTGGTTAGCAGAAATTCGAGCGTGCCCTTGCGGGCTTGCTTTGACCACATCAGATTCGGTATGAACCACCATGCCTTCGGCGACGGGCAAGCGTGCAGCCGACTTGCAGCTTCGGAGTCTTTTCGACTTCCACCAGGCACATGCGGCACGCGGCTTGCAGCGTCAGCCCTTCGTAATAGCAGAACGAAGGAATCTCGATGCCGTTCTGCCGCGCGGCTTCGATCAGCAGCGTGCCTTTTTCAGCCGTGATCTCACGGCCGTTCATCGTAAGCTTGTTACTCAGTTTCCGCCATGGTTAAACCGCCACCAGTTCACGCGACAAACGCTTCTCGAAATCTTCCGCGAATTTCTCGACGATGGAAATCGTCGGCATCGCCGCCGCATCGCCGAGCGCGCAGAAGGTGCGGCCGAGCATATTTTTCGACAATTCGCCCAGCAACGCGATGTCTTCATGCCGGCCATGACCGGCGTTGAACCGCTCCAGAATCTTCTTGAGCCACGTCGTGCCTTCGCGGCACGGGATGCACCATCCGCAGCTTTCATGCGCGTAAAATCGCATGATGCGCAGGGCGAACTTCACCATATCGGTGGTCTCGTCGAGCACCACCATCCCGCCCGAACCGAGCATGCTGCCGATTTTCGCCAGGCTATCGTAATCCATCGGAATATCGCACTCGTCGGCCTTCAGCAGCGGGCAGGACGATCCGCCGGGCACCACGGCTTTCAGTTTTTTCCCGTTCGGAATGCCGCCGGCGACCTCATTAATCGCCTTCATCATGGATATCCAAGCGGCAGTTCATACACGCCCGGCTTGTTCACATGGCCCGAAATGCAGACCAGGCGCGTGCCTCCGGCTTTGGGAAGTCCGAGATCGAGAAACGCCTTTCCGCCGTCGCGAATGATGGCCGGAATCGCGCTGAAGGTTTCAACATTATTAAGCAGCGTCGGCAGCGCCCACGCGCCCGAAACCGCCGGAAACGGAGGCTTCATGCGAGGAATGCCGCGCTTGCCTTCGATCGAATCGAGCAGCGCCGTCTCCTCGCCGCATTCGTAAGCGCCGGCGCCGGAATGCGTGTGGAGATCGAAATCCCAGCCCGTGCCCGCGATGTTTTTTCCGAGATAGCCCTTCGCGTACGCTTCCTCGATCGCGCGATCCATCACCTCGATCAGGTAGCGATATTCGCCGCGAATATAAACGTAGCCGACGTGCGCATCCACCACCAGGCTCGCGATCAGGATGCCCTTCGATCATCTGGTGCGGATCGTATTCCATCAGCAGGCGATCCTTGCAGGTGCCGGGCTCGCTCTCATCGGCGTTGACGACGATCACGCGCGGCTTGGGCGAGGTGTGCGGGCACGAAACTCCACTTCAGACCAGTCGGAAATCCCGCGCCGCCGCGTCCGCGCAGCGAGGAAAGTTTCACCTCGTCAATGATCGCTTCGCGCGTCATGCCCTTTCGCTTTTTTGAACGCGACGAAGCCGTCGTTGGCTAAATAAGTATCGAGCGATTCGGAATTTTCCAGCCCGAAATTCTTGCTGACGACGCGCGTTTCCAGTGGACTCGGCTCGTTGTAGAGTTTCTTCGGCATTACTGAGACTTTCCTGAGATCGTCGATCAATTTATCTAACTGCGCGGGCGTGACGAAGTGATGAAAATCGTAATTGATCTCGACCGCGGGCGCCCACGAACAGGCTCCCATGCACTCCACTTCCTCTAACGAAAACTGGCCGTCGGGCGTTACTTCCTTGTGTCCGATTCCCAGCTTTTTCTTGGCGTGCTCGTAAAGTTCTTCGCCGCCGACCAGCAGGCAACTGATGTTGGTGCACACCTGCACGTGATATTTCCCCTGCGGCTTGCGATGCAGCATGGAATAATAGCCGACCACTTCATCCACCTGCAAAGGCTCCACGCCGCAGCGCTTGGCGACCTCCGCGATCAGCTCCGGCGTGATGGCTCCGGTTTCATCCTGCGCGTAAATCAGCATGGGAACCACGGCGCTGCGCGTTCGTCCCGGCGGATATCGCTTCAGCATTTTGGCGAATCGATCTTCGAGTTGCGGCGAAAAAGTCATGCGTTAACGGTCGGTATCTCCCAAGCACAAAATCCATGCTGCCGAGCGAGGCGATCGAATCGGCAATCAACGTATCCTTCAACATCACCGGCAGAGCCATCAGATTGGCGAAGCTCGGCGTGCGCATGTAAACACGATAGGGCTTCGCGGTGCCGTCGCTCACGATGTAATAGCCGATCTCGCCGCGCGGCGATTCGATGCATTGGTACACTTCGCCGGCGGGAACGCGGAAGCCTTCGGTGACAATCTTGAAATGATAGATCAACGCTTCCATCTGCGTCTTCATTTTTTCGCGGTCGGGCAAAACCACGTGCGGCGCGTCAGCCTGATAAGGACCCGAGGGCATTCCTTCGAGCGCCTGCGTGATGATCTTCGCGCTCTCCCGCATTTCCTGTAAACGGACGCGATACCGGGCGTAAACGTCATTGCCGGTCTGCGTCGCAACGTTGAAATTGAATTTGTCGTAGCTCGAATAAGGAGCGGTTTTGCGGCAATCGAGCGCAAGTCCGGCGCCGCGCATCATCGGACCGGTGACGCCCAGATCCAGCATGTCTTCTAGCGAAATATATCCGACGCCCTTGGTGCGAATGCCCCAGATCGGATTCGAATCGAGCAGATTTTCGTACTCGTCGACCTTCGAGGGAAATCCGCGAATAAATTTCCCTACCGATTTTTCCCAGCCGCGCGGCGGCTTCGAGAGCTACTCCGCCAATGCGGATGTAGCTGGTCATCATGCGCTGGCCGGAGAACTGTTCGAGGATCCGCAGAATCTCCTCGCGCTCGCGGAAGCAATAAAAAAAGATGCTCATCGCGCCGATATCGAGCGCGTGCGTGCCTAGCCATACCAGATGACTGTTGAGCCGTGAAAGTTCCGTCATCATGACGCGCAGCCATTGCGCGCGCTCCGGAATTTCGATCTGCAATAGTTTCTCGACCGTCAGGCAATAGACCAGATTGTTCGCGAGGTTCGACAGGTAATCGACGCGATCGGTCAGCGTCAGAGCCTTGGCCTAGGTCAACGCCTCGCACTGCTTCTCGATGCCGGTGTGCAGGAAGCCGATGTCGGGCGCGGCGGAGCGGATCGTCTCGCCTTCCAGCTCCAGCACGATGCGCAGCACGCCGTGCGTCGAAGGATGCTGCGGCCCCATGTTCAGCGTCATGCGCCGCGGCGCAGACGGACTGGCCGGCGCTCCTGCCAGCGCCGCAATCGTCGAGAAATTATCCTCTAAAGACTTATTCATTGGGGTAGCTGTACTTGTAGCCGTGGACCGGATAATCTTTGCGCAGCGGATGCCCGTCCCAATCGATCGGCATCAGAATGCGCACCATGTTCGGATGATTGCGGAAGGTGATGCCGAACAGATCGAACACCTCGCGCTCATGCCAGTCGGCCGAGCGCCAGACGCTGTAAACGGAGTCGATCTCGGGACTCGTCGCCGTGCACTTTGCACTTAATCCGCAGGCGCACGTTCCGTTCGATCGAGTGCAAAAGATAGACGACTTCAAATCGAGGCTCGGCCGGATGCCAGTCGACCGCGGTCAGTCCGCTGAGCCGGACATATTTCTCTTCGTCCTTAAAATAGCGGCACAGGGCGACAATCTGCGCCGGGTCGGCGATGTGCGTCGTCTCGCCGAAAGCATCTTTGGTCTCGAGAATAGCCGGATGGCTCATTTTTTGAGCAGCCTTTCCGCAGATCCTCCGGCAGTTCGCCCGACCAGTCGAGCACTCCTTTTTTATAAACATAAAAGAAGCCGACCAGCACCAGCGCCACAAAAACCAGCATTTCGAAGAATCCGAACATCTTCAATTCGCGATAGACCACCGCCCACGGGTAGAGGAAGACGGCTTCGATATCGAACAGAATGAAAATCATCCCCACCATGTAAAACTTGACGCTGAACCGTTCGCGCGCCGAGCCGGTGGGCGCCATGCCCGATTCATAGGGCGTGTCCTTCAGCGGGCTGCGGGCCCTTTTCCCGAGCGCGGTGGACGCGCCGATCAGTCCGGCGGCAACCGCGATCGCAATGCCAATCTGCACCAGAACAGGGAAGTAGATTTGGGTAGCAGTGAGTGTTTCTGTCATGTGCCAGGGGAATGAACTGTAACTATTGAATATAATGAGTGCGGAAACATGGTGTCAACGTGACGCTCGAAACAAAGACGATAGCGATTGTTCTGAACGGCGATCCGCGCCGGGTTCCGGAAGGGTTGAACGTTGCCGGGCTGCTGAAATTCCTGGAAATCGACGCGCAGAAGAGTGGCGGTGGAGCTGAACCGCGAAATCGTCCGCAAGCCGGAATGGGAGTCGGCGGAAGTGCGCGACGGCGCGCAGGTTGAGGTAGTGTGGTTTGTAGGGGGTGGGTCATGCCGATGGTTAAGGACGCGAAGCAGCAGATTATTGAAAGGCTGAATGATGTGCCCGCGGACAAGCTCGGCAGCGTGCTGGAGTATGTCGCGTTCGTGGCGATGGACCCGGTTTCGCGCAGCCTTCTGACCTGCTCGGTTGATGAAGAAGTTCTTCAAGATGATGCAAAGGAGCTCATCGAGGAGGCGTTCAATGAACCTCGTCCCGATATTCCGGACGATCAAATCCGTCGCGAACTCGGATTGTGAGAACGCTGGAGTGGACGCTCCGGGCGAGAAGTGAACTTCACGCCTTGGATCGTCAAAACGCTCAGCGACTTTACAAGGCGATCAAACGCTACGCGGCGACGAGTTCTGGAGACGTTAAACAACTGCAAGGTTTGAGCAACCGTTACAGGCTGCGTGTGGGTGATTGCGCCGGAAGAAGGAGGCGTCATGCGCATTCTGCGAGTCGCTCATCGACGCGACATCTGTCGCTAACCTAATCACGGCAGCCCGGAGTAAAATCGTCGTATAGTATGAGGCTTGCGTCCGTCCTTCTTCTCACCTCAGCTCTTTTCGGACAATCGCCCGACGACCAGGCTTTCCAACAGTTTATTAAATGGCTCTCCAACCGCCCGCCGTCTTCGCGACCAACCGATTTAATCCCGCCCTATCGCCAGGAATTGATCCAGCAAGGTCTTTCCGGGCAGCAGGCGGACCGGCAACTGGCGATGTTTTGGCAGCGAGCCTATAAAGACCCGGAAGGATCGCGCATCCTATGGAACAAAATCTACGCCGGCAAGGACGCCCCGATTTTCGTTTCCCACCCCAGCGCGTTTCTGATGCGAACCATCGCCGGCGTCGCGCCCGGAAAAGCCCTCGATATCGGCATGGGACAAGGAAGGAATGCGGTTTTCCTGGCCACCCAGAGATGGGATGTCACCGGATTCGATCCATCGGATGAGGCGGTAAGAATCGCTCGGGAAAACGCCGCGAAGCTGGGGGTCACTCTGAAAGCGGTGGTCGCTCGGGACGATCAATTCGACTTCGGAACTGACCAATGGGATCTGATCGTCATGACCTTCGTCCATACTCCGACTAAAGGCGACGCCGACCGTTTTTGGCAGGCATTGAAACCAGGCGGCCTGTTCGTCTATGAAGACGGCGCCGACGATTATCACACGGTTTTGGATGCCTTTCATCAATTTCGAATCCGCTTTTTCGAGGACGTCGAAGATAAGGGCGACTGGAACCCGCAGGTCGTCAACTGGCATCAACGATTAGTCGCTGAGAAGCCGAAGATCCGGTAACTTCAAGCGGCAGTCTTCGATCGTGATTCTCATGCGCTTCCCGAGCGTGGCGAAGGCGCGTTCAATTTGATCGAGACGTGAATCATGCCGCAGGTCAAGCAGGCGATCCACTTGAGGCTTGTGCCAGCCGAGGCGTCGAGCAATCTCGGCCTTTCGCATGCCGGCGGCCAGCATCTGCCGATACAGAAACACTTTTGCCTCCACCAGCGCTGGAAGCGTGACAAAATCCATACCGCGCTTGATCCGCGAGGGTTCCGGAATTTCGGATCGATCCGACATCAACGCGATGAAAGCAGTCTCCAGAGCATCGAGTGCATTGCGCAGGCATTCTTTCTTACTACCCCGAAGGTGTGAGCAATCGGGACATCGGGAAACTCGAGCCAAAACGCCGATCCCTCTTTAACTACCTTCACGGGGTAGCTAGTCATGTGTTCCTCCTTTGAGACCGAGGTCCCGCTTTATCGCGCTAAGCGTTCCCGTCGGCACTTCGTTCTTGCCGTGCTCCGCAAACACCGATCGACGTTTCCCAAGCCAAACGATCTGCATGACCTCCTTTACCTTGCTCAAACGTGCAGCACTGCTTCTTGAGCCACCGTTTCAGCTCATTGCAAGTCAGAGACCAGCGTAAACACATCTGTTGCCACTGTCAACGCCGACCCTCCTCGCGACATTAGCTCCAATTGAACAGTTCACAAACGACTCGTCCATAGCGACGCCGTCGAGCAGAAACATCGATATTGCTTTGCCTAACATCCGCGAGGCCAGGTAATGGTATCTCAAAACCAACCCCCTATTGACACACCCGCTCCAGTCGAGTACAATCGTTAGGCAGTCTGATTTCGACCGAAACGGAAAACCCCCGTTATGTTTAAAGCTCGCAAGCCACGCCCCGCAGCCGCCGCGTCTGTCTGCAAAGCCCAGACTGACAAGGCTCAGATCGAGGAACGGACGTATTCGTCCATTGAGGTCGCCGACGTGGCGCAGGTCAGCCTGCGGCAGCTGCAATGGTGGGATGAGCGTAAGGTCGTGTCGCCCCGCCATGAAGGGCATCGCCGCGTTTACTACGCCGCCGAGGTGATCGAAATCACCGTAATCGCCGAACTGCGCCGCAAGGGATTTTCGCTCCAGAAGATCCGCCGGGTGCTGCGCTTCCTGCAAAAGGAAATGGGCAAGCGCCTGGCCGAAGTGATCGCCGCGACTTCCGACCTGCACCTGGTCACCGACGGCAAATCGATTTTTCTAGAGGATCAGCACGACCGCATCATCGATATTCTGAAGAACGCGCGCCAGCCGATGTTCCTGGTTTCGGTGAGCGATCAGGCCCGCCGCCTGACTGAAACCGAGCGCAAGCCGGTCCGCATGGAACCCGGCGTCTCCACCCGCCGCGCCGCCCGAGTTGGCTAAAGCAGTGGGGCAGGTTCCCGACCTGCCCTCTTTGAGTATTAACAGTGACCGAACGTGTCCGGCCAAGCGTCAAACCCGTAGACGCCTTTTGCGCGATATACTGAAATCGGAGGCCATCTTGAGGATGCCATCTAGCCGCCGTAGTTATTTTGTCGTTCCCGCTTTTATAGCCGCTTTCTCGCTCGCCGCCGGCCTGTTTTTCGGCGGCAGACCATGTCAAGGCCGCCTCGACCAACGATGAGGACCAGCTTAAACAGAGCCTGAAGGCGTTCACCAAGGTTTACGACGTCGTCGAGGCGAATTTCGCCGACAAGTCGAAGCCTGAGAAGGCCATCTACAAAGGTGCCATCCCGGGGATGCTGCGCACGCTCGATCCTCACTCCAATTTCTTCGATCCCAAGGATTATAAGGATCAGCAGACGGACATGAGCGGCCATTATTCCGGCGTCGGCATGATGGTGGGCCCTCGCAACGACAAGACCATCGTGCTCGCGCCCTTCGCCGGATATCCCGCCTATAAAGCCGGTCTCCGCGCGGGCGACATGCTCCTCGAAATCGACGACAAGAAGACCGACGGCCTGACCACCACGGAAATCGCCGAGCGCCTGAAGGGCGTCAAAGGGCACCAAGGTTCAGATTAAGGTCGAGCGCGAAGGCAGCGATCTGCCCATCACCTTCAACATCACCCGCGCCGAAATCGAGCGCTCCACGGTGCCCGATTGCTTCTTCATCCGGCCCGGCATCGCCTACATGGATATCACCCAGTTCGGCCAGAACACCAGCAAGGAAATGGAAGAGAAGCTGGCCAAGCTGCCCGGAAAGCGAGGTGAAGGGCCTGATTCTCGATCTGCGCCAGAACCCCGGCGGGTTGCTGCCCGAAGCCGTCGACGTCGCCGGTCACTTCCTGAAGCGCGGCGAAGTGGTCGTCAGCCATCACGGCCGCATGTCCCCGAACAAGAACCTGACCGTCCGCCACGACGGCAAGGGCGTGGATTATCCGGTGGTGGTTCTGGTGAACCGCTACTCGGCATCCGCCGCGGAGATCGTCAGCGGCGCTCTGCAGGATCACGACCGCGCCTGGATCGTCGGCGAAAATACCTTCGGCAAGGGCCTGGTCCAGACCGTGTTCCAGTTGGGCGACAACACCGGCCTCGCGCTGACCACGATGCAGTACTACACGCCGAGCGGCCGCTTCATCCAGCGCCCCTATTCGAACATCTCGTTCCTCGATTACTACTATCACAACAACCTGGATCAGAAGAACACCGCCGACGTGAAGATGACCGATAGCGGCCGCACCGTCTACGGCGGCGGAGGCATCACGCCCGACGAAAAGTACGCTCCGCCCAAGCTGAACAAATTCCAGATTGATGTTCTGTTCCGCAAGTACGCGGTCTTCAACTTCTCGTCGAAGTGGTTCAGCACGCACGATACGAAGCTGCCCTCCGGCTGGTCGCCCGACGACAAGCTGGTGAGCGAATTCCACGATTTCCTCCAGAAGAACAACGTGCAGTTCACGGAAGCCGAGTTCAACGAAAACCGCCAGTGGATCAAGGACCAGCTCAAGCGCGAGATGTACATCACCGCGTTCAGCTATGAGGAATCCCAGCGCGTAGCGATTGAGCAGGATCCGGCCGTGCAGAAGGGCATTGAAGCCCTGCCGAAGGCGAAGGCTCTGCTCGAGAGCGCGAAAAAGCAGATGGTGCAGCGGATGAACGGCCAGGAACAAGCCGTCGCCGCCGAGCAAGAAGCCGCCCGCGCGCAGAAGTAGCGCTTAGAGCCGCGACCATCGGGAGCGGTCAGGTGGCGTTAGACATTTTGAGCCCACAGATAACCGTCCTCGACGCAGGCGGGCAGTATTGTCATCTGATCGCGCGTAAAGTCCGCGACCTGGGAATCTACGCCGAGGTCGCGCCCAGCGAAACTCCCGTCTCCGCGCTGCACGGCCGGAAAGGCGTCATCATTTCCGGCGGACCGGCCAGCGTTTACGATCCCACGCAGCCCCACCATCGACCCGGCTCTGTTAACCTCCGGCATTCCGGTCCTCGGCATCTGCTACGGCCATCAGTTGATGGCGCACGTCCTCGGCGGCCATGTCCACAAAGGCGACCGCGGCGAATACGGCCTCGCCCAACTCGACATCATTCATTCCGACACCATCCTCAACGGCATCGAAGGCCGCCAGCAGGTCTGGATGAGCCACCGCGATCGTGGTCACTGCCGTGCCCGACGATTTTGAGGTCCTGGCCAGCACCGAAACCTGCGCCATCGCCGCCATGTCCGCGCCCGCGCGCGCGCCTGTTCGCGGTCCAGTTTCATCCCGAAGTCGCGCACACCCCCTGCGGCCTGACGATTCTCAAGAATTTCCTGTTCGACGTCTGCGGCTGCGTGCAGGATTGGGACCCGGCCGGCCAGATCGAATCGCTCGAGGATCAGATCCGCGCAGACGGTCGGCGATCGCAACGTGTTTTTCTTCGTCAGCGGAGGCGTCGATTCCACCGTCGCCTACACTCTATGCCTGGAAGCCCTGGGACCGGAGCGCGTGCACGGCACCTACGTCGATACCGGCCTGATGCGCGAAGGCGAGACCGAATTCGTGCGCGACAATTTCATCGAGCTCGGCGCCCGATCCTTCGAAGTCGCCGACGCCAAGACCGAATTCCTCACCGCGCTCGCAACCGCCACCGACCCCGAACAAAAACGCCACATCATCGGCGAAAAATTCGTCGACGTGCAGCAGCGTATTCTGGCGGGCGATCATTTCCTCGACTCCAACTGGATTCTCGGCCAAGGCACGATTTATCCCGACACCATCGAATCCGGAGGCACCGCCAAAGCCGAGCTGATCAAGACCCATCACAACCGCGTCGCCGGAATTCAGCGCCTGATCGCCGAAGGCCGAATCATCGAGCCGCTCTCTTCCTTTTATAAGGATGAAGTCCGCGCCATCGGCCGCCAGCTTGGACTCGCGCCGGACCTGCTCGACCGCCATCCATTTCCCGGCCCCGGCCTGGCGATCCGCTGCCTCTGCTCGGAATCGACCGGCGGCCTTGAAAAAACGGCCGACGGGTATATTATTCCCGATCCGCTCGGTCGGCGTGCAAGGCGATTCGCGGACTTACCGCTCCGTGCTGGCGATTGAAGATTTTCCGGCCACCGGCGAAGAGGTCGCGCGGCTGATCAATAAGCTCGACCAGGTGAACCGGGTGGTCGTCGCCGTCTGGACTTCGGCGCCGCTGGCCGACGATGCGAGTCGAGCCCGCGACGCTGACCGAGGATCGCCTCAATCTGCTCCGCCGGGCCGACGCGGTGGTGCGAAAGCTGACCAAAGAGTCCGGATTCGATGCCTTAATCTGGCAAAATCCGGTCATTTTGATCCCCGTGGGAGCCTTAAACGACCATAATTCGGTGGTTTTGCGGCCCGATCGATTCCGTGGACGGAATGACGGCGAGCGCGGTCCGCATGCCCGCAGAATCTGCTCGGATGCGGTCGTGAGCGAGCTGCGCGCAATCGAGGGTATCGCCGGTGTTTTCTATGACTTAACGAATAAGCCACCCGGCACGATCGAGTGGGAGTAAGGGCTACTTTTTCCAGCCCAGCGCGCTGAGCGAGTCTTCCAGGTACTTCAGACCCTCTTCGAGCGTTTTCCGGTGCCGCGCATTGCTCGAAGATTCGATTTCGCGCAGGACGCGCACTCTTTGCAGGAGCAAGCTGTCGCTTTTGCGCTCGATTTCCATCTGTTCAGCGGTACGGTGGGGCATTCGGACCTCTCTGGAAGATTGTCGCGCCTCGACCTGGGATTCGACTGACTTGCTTTCCCAACCGCGCGCCATACTAGCAGTATAGCGCTTATTGCTTTTCGCTCGACGGAGGGACGATTCCTTTGATACGCAGTAGGTCACCAGGTTTCCGTAATGTTCGAAATCGTGCGCGACGTTGAAGTTCAGGATGCCGGCTCATGGTGCGCTCGCCGTTGCCGAATTTCATCATCATGGCGCCGTTGGCGTCGGTCAGCCCGTCATATGCCGCGTCGCAATACGCGAAGGCGCCTCTTCAGCGCGGCGACCAGGGCGGCTTTGGCGTGACTTCCTTTTCGACCTTCGTATTCTTCATCTCGCCCTTGGCGGCGCTGCAGAAGAAATACTGATCGTCGACGAGATGGCCCAGGATCGCGCCGAAATTCCGCACGTCGGGCGAGGGTTTGAACGCGTAGTTCGCCTCCGGCATCTTCTCGGCCGACTTGAGAATGTCGCCCTTCACCGCGGTGTAGAGCCCCTTGGTCTCCTTGCTCATCGGATCCTGCGCCTGGAGCAGGCAAACGGAAGCCATTACGAGTAAAACTTTCATAGAAACCCCTTTCGACGTTAGACGCCTACCGGACTACTCAGAAGAAGATAACATTCGCGCACCATTTCCCACTCCTCTTCGGCGTGAATGACGAGGGTTTTGACGTTGAGGAACGCGAAACGTCTCTGCGACAATTTCACGCAGGGGCGCACAATTTTCGCCGACGCCTCCGGTGAACACGATCGCGTCGGCGCCGCCGAGGACTCCGGCCATGGCGCCGATTTCGCGGCACAGGCGATGGGCGTAAATATCGAAGGCGAGTTTCGCGCGCGGGGCGTCGGAGCTAAGAATCGTCCCGCATGTCGCCCGAAATTCCGGAAACGCCCAGCAGTCCCGATTGCTGATTGAGGATTTTATCCAATTGGTCCGCGGTGTAGCCGCGATGGCGGATCAGATAAATGAGAATCGCCGGATCGATCGAGCCGGAACGCGTCCCCATCATCAAGCCTTCGAGCGGCGTGAATCCCATGGTGGTATCGACGCTTTTCCCGTCGCGAATCGCGCAGAGCGAGGCTCCGTTGCCGAGATGACAGACGATCAGCCGCAGCGAGTCGCTGCCGAGAAGTTCCGCCGCGCGGCGCGAGGAATATTGATGGCTGAGGCCGTGGAATCCGTAGCGGCGGATGCCTTGATCGAGCCATTCATAGGGGCCCGGATAAACGTAGGCGGCCGGCTGCGAGCGTCGCGTGGAACGAGGTATCGAAGACCGCGACTTGAGGAACGGTCTCGCCGAAAACGCTCTCGCGCGGTATCGATCGCCTGGAGCTCGAATTTGTTGTGCGCGGGGGCGATTTCGGCTTCCTGCGGCGATCGCGGCGCGGACTTGCGGAGTAATGCGCGTGGTCTGGCGGTGCTTGCCGCCGTGCACGATCCGATGGGCGACGGCATCGATGGGTCCGGGCACGGAGCGCAGGGCGGATTCGAGATTCTCGTGCGCTTCGATGTGGGCCTGCCAGAGCGGCTTGGCGGGCTCCGACGGAGCGGCGGCGAATTCGTCGAGGCGGCATTTCACGCTGCTGGAGCCGCCGTTGATGGCTAGGATTCTCATGTCAGCACTCAGAAAGATCGCTCCCTGTGGTCGCGCCGCTCAGTAACAGTTGCTCTAACGGACAGGTCGGCGACCGACTCATAGGCGTGCGATTCTTTATGCCGGCCATTTCCAATTCTTGATCTCCGGCATATCGTCGCCGTATTGCGAGATGTAGAGTTTGTGGTCGATCAGCTTGTTCCGCAGCATCTGCTTCACATGCGCGGCGGTGTTGCGGAAACGCGGGACGCGATCGATCACGTCGCCCGCCAGATGGAAGCGGTCGATGTCGTTCAGCACCGTCATGTCGAACGGAGTGGTGGTCGTCCCTTCCTCTTTATATCCGCGGACGTGGAGATTGTCGTGATTCGTTCGTGCGGTACGTCAGGCGATGAATCAGATACGGGTAGGCGTGAAACGCGAAGACGATGGGTTTGTCGGTGGTGAAGATGGCGTCGAAATCGGCGTCGCTGAGGCCGTGGGGATGCTCGCTTTGCGGCTGGAGCGTCATCAGATCCACCACGTTCACCACGCGAATCCGGATGTCCGGAAGATTCTGTCGCAGAAAATCGACGGCGGCCAGCGTTTCGAGCGTCGGGAATATCGCCGCAGCAGGCCATGACGACATCGGGCTCGCCGCCTTGATCGTTGCTGGCCCAATCCCAGATGCCGAGGCCCGCCGTGCAATGCTTGACCGCGGCATCCATATCCAGATACTGGAGCGCGGGCTGCTTGCCGGCGACAATCACGTTAATGTAGTTGCGGCTGCGCAGGCAATGGTCGGCGACGGACAGCAGGCAGTTTGCATCGGGCGGAAAATAGACGCGCACGATGCTGGCTTTCTTGTTGACTACCACGTCGACAAAGCCCGGATCCTGATGGCTGAAGCCGTTGTGATCCTGCCGCCAGACGTGGGACGTCAGCAGATAATTCAGGGACGCGATCGGCCTGCGCCACGGCACCGTCGCCGCTTCCTTCAGCCACTTGGCGTGCTGGTTGAACATCGAATCGACGATGTGGATGAAGGCTTCGTAGCAACTGAAAAATCCATGGCGGCCGGTCAACAGATAGCCTTCGAGCCAGCCTTCGCACATATGCTCGCTGAGCACTTCGAGGACGCGGCCGGTGGCCGAAACGTGATCGTCGAATGGAAACGTCTGGGCCACCGATTCGCGGTCGGTGACTTCGAACAGAGCGCCTGAGCCGGTTGGACGCGGTCTCATCGGGACCGAACACGCGAAAGTTTTTCGAGCTCTGCGTTCTTCGTCATCACATCGCGCAGAAACCCGCCGAGCACGCGCGTGGCTTCCGCCGATACTCACGCCAGGCTTGGTGACTTCGAGCGCATACTGGCGGAAATCCGGCATGCGGAGGTCCTTCAGCAGCAGGCCGCCGTTGGCGTGCGGATTCGCGCCCATCCTCCGGTATCCCGTCGGGCGCCAGTGCTGCAAGCTCAGGAACGAAACAGCCGCGATCGTCAAAAAGTTCTTCCGGACGATAGCTTTTCAGCCACTCTTCAAGGATCTTCAAATGCTCGGGCTTGGTGCGCACTTCATCCAAAGGAACCTGGTGCGCGCGGAATGTCCCTTCGATCTGGCAGGCCGTCGACGATCTTCGGACCCGTCCATCCTTTGGGCGAGATCATGACGATCATCGGCCAGATGGGGCGCTCTTTAAATCCATTCTCACGAGCGTCTTTTTGGATTGATTTAATTTCGGCAAGACAGGTATCGAGCGTCTCCGCCATCGCCTGATGCATCGGCTCGGGATCGTGGCCTTCGACGAAATAAGGGCGGTAGCCGTAGCCTTTCAGCAGCTCGGTCAGCTCTTCGCGCGGGATGCGCGCCAGAACCGTGGGTCCCGCGATTTTGTAGCCGTTCAAGATGCAGAATGGGCAGCACGGCTCCGTCGCGAACTGGATTCAGAAATTTATTGGAGTGCCAGCTGGTGGCGAGCGCTCCGGTCTCCGCTTCGCCGTCGCCGATCACGCACGTGGCGATCAGGTCGGGATTATCGAACACCGCTCCATACGCGTGGAGCAGGGAATAGCCCAGTTCCCCGCCCTCATTGATCGAGCCCGGAGTCTGCGACGCCGCGTGGCTGGGGATTCCTCCGGGAAAGGAAAATTGCGTGAACAGGCGCTTCATCCCCTCGGCATCCTGCGTGATGTTGGGAAACATCTCGCTGTAAGTGCCTTCGAGATACGTATTCGCGACCATGCCCGGACCGCCGTGGCCGGGACCGCAGATGTAAATCATGTTCAGATCGTCGCGTTTGATGACGCGATTCAAATGAACATAAACGAAATTGAGTCCCGGCGTGGTGCCCCAGTGTCCGAGCAGGCGCGGCTTGATGTGCTCGACGCGCAGAGGCTCGGTGAGCAGAGGATTGTCGAACAAATAAATCTGGCCGATGGAAAGATAATTCGCCGCGCGCCAGTATGCGTCGATTTTATGCAGCTCGTCCGTTGGAGAACGCCACTGAGAGGCATCCCTCAATACTATCGTCCTTCGCTCGAAGGAGGAACAATTCCTTTGAGTCGCATGTACACGCAAATGTAACCGTACACCTCGACATCGTGCGCGACCAAGCCGAAGGCCAGCCCGAGCTTTGGCCGAGGATTTCCGCGGCCGTGCCACCATGGTCACCGCGTCGGCGTCGGTCATGTTATCGATCACCGCGTCGCAGGCGGCGAAAGAATCCTTGAGCGCGCTGACGACATCGGCCTTCGTCTTGAGCGTTTTCGCATCGATCGATTTCGGAGCGCCATTCAAGGCGGAGCACGGCCCCATACTCGATACCGCGATGTGCGTGATCCGCTCCTTGAAGGTTTGCGTATCCGGGGTCGGTTTGAAATCGTACTGATCCTCCGGCATCTTTTCAGCGGCCTTGATGAAGTTGGTTTTGACGCGAGTGTAGGCGGTCTTGAGCTCGGTGCTCAGAGGATTCGCGGTCTGCGCGAATAGAGCGCTGGCGGCCGCAGAGGCGAGTACGTTAGGCAATATCGTTTCATTCGTTCTCCTTGATTTAAGTGCGCCCTCTATTCTACCTGCGATATGCTGGGTATGTAAGATGCGTTGGCTTCTTGTGTTGTGGTTCGCCTCGGGCGGGGGCGTCCGCCTGTTCGTGTATCCAGGGTGAAATCGGGCAGGAGTTTGCTGCGTCGACTGTCGTATTCCGAGGGGTCGTCAAGAACGTGACCCAGCTTTCCTCCCGAGTCGACATGCAGCGCGCGCGCAACGCGGTGACTTTTTCGGTGTCGGAATACTGGAAGGCAAATCTGGGGCGGCACATCACTATATACGTGATGGATCCCGGACCCGATTGCAGCGGCGCCCATTTCGACGCACGCACGGAGTACGTCGTATTTGCGAAAACGCAAATAGCAGATGATTATCGAACAGGAAATGCGTTCTGGTACGGATGGCTCGATTTGCTGCCGAAAGGGAAGGAATTCCTGACGGTGAATGGTTCGTGCAATCCGACGGCGCCGGTGAAGCACGCTGGAAATACGCTGAGGGCGTTGGGAGCGGGGAAAAAGCCGCTCGACTAGGCCCTTGCTGCCCCACAATCTCGTCGCTTTGGGTCTAGGAATTTTTGATACTGTGCGACGCCGCGTCCAAGGCTACCGGCGCTTTTCGGAAATAGGATTCGTTCGCCATGTGGCAGGCCAGCGCCGCGTGGTTGCCAAAGACGGCATCCTCAACTACGGGCTTGCGGGATTTGACTGCCTGGAAAAAATTCCGCATGTGCGGCGGCAGATCGTCGTAATCGCTGCTGCGATAAACCGTGTCTTCCATGATCGCCTCGCGCGGCATGTTGGAGTCGTTGGCGGCGTGCCAAAGCTTCACATATTCGGCGCGCATCTTTCGCGGGAACCCACCGGAGTAGTAGCTGGGACTGGTGTCGATCCCGCGCTGCGGCGAGTAACGCACCTCCGAGCCGCTGACATCGATGAAGCCTTTGGGACCCATGAACCGGGCCAGTTCCGGAGTCTCCGTACCCAGGCCCAAACGGACGTAAACGGGAACACCGTGATAATCGAACAGCACGGCGTGGAGGTCCGGCATGTTGCGGCCGTCCTTCCAGCGAAAGATTCCTCCGAGAGCGGACGCGGAGCGCGGAGCCTCATTCCAGCCGAGCGTGTAGAGCATTCCGCTGAGCAGGTGAACCATCAAGTCCCCGCCGACGCCGGTGCCATATTCTTTCCAGCAGCGCCAGCGGGCGAAGCGCTCCGCGTTAAAAGGGATCTTCGGCGCGCCGGTGATCCAGGTGTCCCAATCCATATTCTGCGGAGAGAGATCGAGCGGCGGAGGATATTCCCAAGCCCCCGTGGGATTGTTGCGGCCCAAGGTGAGCTCAACCATGGAGACGTCGCCAATGGCTCCGCTTGCATAAAGCTCGTGGGCCTTGGCGTAGACAATGGAGCTGACGCGCTGCGACCCGATCTGCACGATGCGGCTGTGCTTTTGCGCGGCGGCGACCATGTCGAAACCTTCCTCCGCGGTGTGCGACATGGGTTTCTCGCAATAGACATCCTTGCCGGCGCTGCAGGCGTCGACGACGACTCGCTTATGCCAGAAATCGGGAACGGCGGCGACGATACAATCGATATCCTTGCGATCGAGAAGTTCCTGATAGCGGCGTGTAACAGGGAGGCTCGCGTTGCCGGTGATCTCGCGGGCCAGAGTATGGCGTCCGTCGTAAAGGTCGGCCGCGGCGACGCATTCGATACCGGGCAAGGAGGTCGCGGTGCTCAACAGGCCCGATCCTTGCATGCCGATGCCGATGATGCCGAAGCGGACGCGGTCGCTGGGCGCGGTTTGTGGCGGCGCGGGCTCGGCTTCCAGAAGAATCGTATTGGCGGTCACGAGACCAGCGGTCGTTCGGAGAAACTTGCGGCGGGTGTTCATTTTTTTAGGGGTTGAATTGCGACATCTTTAAAGAAGACGATGTCGTTGTCGCTGTGATTTTGCAGGCCAATATAGCCGAAGTTGGGGCGTAAGCCGCGCTTTGGTTCAAACGTGAATTGCTGGGCGGGAACCGGCGCGCCTTCCGTATAGTCGGTGACTTTCACGCCGTTGAGAACGACGATGGTGTGTGGACCATCGAGCGTGATGTCCATCGTGTTCCACTCAGGGCCCGGCTTCCAGGCTTTCGCCAGCGGCTTGGTGAGCGAGTAAAGCGTACCGGTGGAGTGGGCGTCGTCTTCAGGCGGATTGGATCGCTCCGGGTGATTGTCGATCTGCACTTCGTAGCCATAATGGACAGGCATCCATTCTTCCCGCGGCTCCACTGGAATGCGGATGAAGACGCCGGAGTTGTCGTTCTCGTCGCGCATACGGTAGACGACGTGAATGCGGCAATCGCCGATCGGGCCGCCAGTCCAATAGAGCAGCCCCATGCCGCCGTGCGTATGGATAAGACCTTCTTCAACGGTCATGTTTCCGGGGCCGACGTGTTTCCAGCCTTCCAGATCCTTGCCGTCGAAAATGGGGGTCCAGTGGGAAGGGTCGCCTTTGCACGCATTGGCAGGGTCGCCGGCGAACGAGATTGCGGTCATAACGATGGGTAGGAGGAGGAGCGTGGGTCGCATGAAAATATCCATCGACCGGTATCTTACCAGGGATTGGGAAAGGTTTACACTGATCTGAATATGCGACGTACAGTGCTCATCTTGTTTTGCGCATCGCTAATGGTGGCCCAGCAACCGGCTGCGGTGGACGCCCCGAAAGCTCCGCCGGATCCCATTGCCAATATGGTCGGCCGGCTCGATCTGGAAAAATATAAAGCGACCATCAAGGGTCTAACTCAATTTGGCGACCGGCGCCAGGGTACGGATCGAAATCGCGCGGCGATCGATTGGATTGAGGCGCAGCTCAAGAGCTACGGGTGCACCAATACTGAGCGGATTCACTACGATTATCAGCCTCCTGAAGGACGGGGCGGCGGTCGGGGCCGGGGAAATCAGGATCCGAACATCGGTCCCGGAGGTGCACGGCGTCGAGGCGTGCGCATGCCCGAAGGCGTCAACAACGATCCTCTAAAGCAGCCCGACGAAAAGATTCGCGAACTTAATTCGCAGCCATCGACACCGGGCGCGCGCGAAGAAGTTTTTTGCACTAAGATCGGGACGACGCATCCCGAGGAGATGTATATCGTCGCCGGTCACATGGATGGCATCGGTTATGGAGAGGCCGCTAACGACGACGGATCGGGCACGGCGCTGGTGATGGAACTGGCACGCATTTTCAGCAGTCCCGACGTGCAGACAGAACGGTCGATTCGGTTCGCGCTTTGGAACAACGAAGAGACGGGCACCAATGGGGCGCGCGCTTATGTGGCGCAGCGTAAGAATCTGCAAGGCATCGAATCGCCGGCCGGCTCTGGCAAATTTCCTGAACCCAAATGGCTCGGCATGATCCAACATGACATGATGATGTTCGACCACGGTATGCCGAATAAGGATGGCTCGATGAGTCCTGTGCAGAGGCCCGAGGCTGACGTGAATATCGAGTATCAGATGACTTCAAAATTGGCGGACGCGGCGATGCTGCTGGCGCACAAGTTTCAATTTGCGAATGAGAAGTATGCGACGGATTATCCGGCCAGCATCGGTCCGCACATGTCGAATACGGATTCGGGGCCGTTTATGGATTTGACGCCGTCGATAAGCTTGCGGGAGCTGGAACGCGGGTCGCAGATCGGAAATGGATGGGACCCCAATCATCATCAGCCGACGGATGTGTATTCGCATTACAGCGACGATGATTTCCGGCTGGGGTTGAATGCGGCGCAGACTACGCTGGGAGCGGTCGCGCAATTGACGGGGGCGAAATTGACGGCGCCGGCGGTAGTCGGCCGCAACTAACAGGATGCTGAAAACCTTGTTGGTCTTTGACTTTTTCAGCAACCTAACCGGCCAATCTTCAGTAGGATAGAGTTTTCAACCTGCCCTAGATCGACCGGATGGGCCGATACTGAATGCGGGATATCCCAAATAGTGTGCGCTCCGTTCACCCGCGAAGATCACTGGCGTTATCGGGGCGTTATTTTAACGGCAGGGGTCTCCGAGCGAGCCGCAGCGACCCGCACCGGTCACCACGAAACAACTCACTGGATTAGAGTGAAAATCATGCCCACGAATCGACGGGAGTTTTTATGGATCGCCGACACTCCCGAGCCTGACCCCCGGTGCGATCGAAGCGAACGGCACCGTGACCCAAACGATCCCTTCGATCCTCGATCATGAGGTGGTCGCGATTGATTTGTAAGGGGGTTTTGATACACTTCCTGTTCGTGCGTTTTCTCCTCTTGTGCCTTGCCGCGCTACTCGCCAGTTGCTCGCACTCTGCCTCCGATAACGTCCTCACCATCGCCGTGAATGCCGGCGTCGAGGGCAGCGCTCTCAAAGCGGCCGCTCAGGAATGGGGCGAACTGCGCAAGACTCGCATCGAAGTGGTCGAGCTTCCCTACGCCAATTTGTTCGAAAAGGAATCGCTCGATCTGCAAAGCCGCACCGGCGCCTACGACGTCATCATGATGGACGACCCGTGGTTTCCGAAGCTCGTCGCCGACGGCGGCCTCACGCCTCTTTCGCTCGAGCCCGATGCCGACTTCCTTGCCAGCACGCTTGCCGTTTGCAGCAATGCGGGAAAGTTCTACGCGCTTCCCTACGTCGGCAATTCGCAGCTTTTTTTCTATCGCAAGGATTTGTTCGATAAGTACAAGCTCGGCGCGCCGGACCGCTGGGAGAAAATTCTGAATGACGCGAAAACCATCGGCGCAGGCGAAAAGATGTTTGGCTATGTCATGCGAGCCGCCCCCGGCAACTCCGCGGTCACCGACTTCATGCCGCTCCTGTGGGCCTTCGGCGGCGACATTTTCGATGCGCAGGGCCGCCCGAATCTGGCGAGCCCCGAGGCGATCGAGGCGCTCCGTTTCATGGTCGAACTCGGCAAGTATTCGCCGCCTGGATATGCGGGTTACAATGCGGCCGAGGTTTCCGCGCAGCTACTGCAGGGAACCGCGGTGATGAGCATCAACTGGCCCGCCTGGATCGCCGCTATGGACGATCCGTCGAAATCGAAGGTGACCGGCAAAATAGAATTTGCGCCGATGCCGGCGGCGCGACTCCCCGGCGTCGCGGAACTGGGCGCGTGGCTGCTCGCCATTCCAGCCGGCTCCACCCATCGCGATGCCGCATCCGATTTCATCGCCTGGGCCACGAAACCCACGCAGATGACGCAGGCAGCGCTCCGCGGAAATCCTCCTACACGGCGCAGCGTCTTTCAATCGCCCGACCTGGTAAAGAAATTCCGAGCGTTCCCCGCACAACTCGCCGCGCTCGAAGCGGCCCGTCCGCGCCCCCGCACCACGCAGTGGAACGAAATCGAAAATGCTTTTGGCGTCAGCTTGTCGCAAGCCAACTCCGGCGCGGCGACACCGGAGGCCGCGATGCAGCAGGCGAACCGTGAAATCGCCGCCATACTTGCGCGAAGCAAATGACCCGCCGAATCCCACCCGGTCTGATTTGGGTTGCCCCCGCGTTGTTCGTATTGGCCGCGCTTTCGATCTATCCTCTGCTCTACCTTATTAAGGTCAGCCTCACCGACTCCCACGGCCCCACTCTCGCCAATTACGCCCGGCTTTTTCAGGACCATTTATTCAGCGTCGCAGCGGGCCAGACTCTTCTCTATGCCGCTGTCGCACTTGCACTCGAATTCTTTCTCGGTCTCGCACTGGCCTTGCTGGTCGACTCATTGGTGCACGGCCGCGCTCTTATTCGAGTAGGCCTTCTCGCGCCTATGCTCCTGCCTCCAGTCGTCGCCGCAGTTATCTGGCGCTTGATTTACAATCCGGAATTCGGCGTACTCAATGGTATGCTGCGCCAGCTCGGAGTTAACACGGCAAGTCTGACCTGGACCAGCGGGCGAACCACTGCGATGCTTTCGGTGATCCTGGTTGACGTATGGGAGTGGACGCCATTTCTATTCCTCCTGCTCACCGCCGGGCTGCAAGCCATTCCAGCCGAGCCTCTCGAAGCCGCGCGTGTCGATGGCGCCGGCTACTGGCAGACCTTGCGGGATGTAATCCTGCCTCTTCTGAAGCCGGTGATTCTGCTCGCTCTCCTGCTGCGGTCGATGGACCTGCTGCGAATTTTCGACCAGATTTTCTTGCTTACACAGGGCGGCCCGGGCTCGGCCACCGAAACAGTGAGCCTCTATATCTACCGCACGGCCTTTCGATTTTCGAACTTTGGTTACGCCGCGGCGATGTCATTCGTGGGGCTGCTAATCACCATGCTGGCGGCGCGTGGCCTGATGCGGTTGATGAAAGTATGAAGACGCTGGCAAAATACGCAGCCGCACTCCTGGCGCTGGCCTTCGCCCTGGCCCCGATCTATTGGCTGATCACCATTTCACTCAAGCGCGAGATCGATCAGTTCGCATTTCCTCCCTTATGGTTCTCCTTCACGCCCACCTTCAGCCACTACACCGCAATTTTCACTCATGAGGCATTTGGACGATACTTTTTGAACTCGATCGTCGTCTCCACCTGTTCCACTCTAATCGCACTCACGCTGGGTCTCCCCGCCGCCTATGGACTCGCCCGTTTCCCCTGGCCTCACGATTGGTCCCGCAGCATCAGCTTCTGGATTCTCTCGAACCGCATGCTTCCCCCGATCGTCACCATCATTCCTTTGTTCCTTATGCTGCGCCAGATCCATCTGCTCAATTCGCTCACTGGACTCATCCTGCTCGATGTCGCTTTGAACCTGCCCTTCGTGGTCTGGATGATGCGCGGCTTCGTCGAAGAATTGCCGCGTGAGATCGAGGAGGCCGCGATGCTCGATGGCGAATCCCGGATCGGCGTGTTGTTGCGAATCGTACTGCCGCTCGTTCGACCCGGTCTTGCCGCGACTGCGGTCTTCTGCCTCATCGTGGCTTGGAACGAGTTTTTATTCGCGCTGATCCTCTCGCAGACCGAATCGGCAATGACGCTCCCGGTCGGCATCGCTGCCCACGTTACGCAGTACGAGATTCAATGGGGCGCGATGAGTGCTGCGGGTGTCGTCGCGATGCTGCCGGTTTTGATTTTTGCCGCCGCCGCGCAGCGATATTTCGTCCGCGGGCTCTCTCTTGGAGCGCTCAAAGGTTAGTATGATCGCTCCCTGTGGTCGCGGCTCGGTAAGCAACGATGGGTCGATTCCGAGCCGCGACCGCAGGGAGCCGAGTTCTTCAACATGAGCCTGCGCGTCGAAAACATCAGCAAACGGTTCGGCGTGAAGGACGCGCTTCGCGGCGTCACCCTCGAAGCCAGCGAAGGAGAATTCGTAGTCCTCCTCGGACCCTCGGGCTGCGGCAAGTCCACGTTGCTACGTATCATCGCGGGACTCGAAGAGCCAGACGAAGGCACTGTTCTTCTGGGCGGCAAGGACATCACCCGAGTCGAGCCCCGCCATCGCGATGTCGCCATGGTGTTTCAAGGCTACGCGCTTTATCCGCACATGACCGTAGCCCAGAACATCGGATACCCTCTGCGCGTTCGGAAGCGCCCCGCGCCTGAAATATCGGCGGAGGTCGAGAGGGTCGCCGCGCGCCTCGGCCTTGCCCATCTGTTGGGGAATCTGCCTAAGCAACTCTCCGGAGGCGAGCGTCAGCGCGTGGCCCTCGCCCGTGCCATCATCCGTCATCCGCAGGCTTTTCTGATGGACGAGCCTCTCTCCAATCTCGATTCCCGTCTCCGCGTCGACATGCGCGCCGAATTGAAGCACCTGCAACATGAGCTCTCCGTCGTCACGATTTACGTCACTCACGATCAAGTGGAAGCAATGACGCTGGGCAGCCGCATCGCGATCCTCAAGGACGGGCTTCTTCAGCAATTCGGCACGCCGTCAGAAGTCTATCGCCGTCCCGCGAATTTATTTGTTGCCGGATTTGTCGGCAGCCCATCGATGAATCTTCTTCCCGGCTTAATTGAATCCGGCATTTTTCGCCGCGCAGGTCTATCTGTCGCGCTAAACCCGGAACAACTCGCGCTCATCGGTCCGCGACGCGAAATCACCTTCGGCATCCGGCCTGAAGACATCGATTTCTCCTCTACCGCCCAACCTGACTACACGCCGGCCCGCGTCTGGGTCACCGAGGACTTAGGTAACGAGACGCTCATTCGCCTGGCTTTCGATGACACTCACCTGACCCTCCGCGCTCCCTCTGGCTCCCGCGCCGATTTCGACACCCCCGCCTGGTTCCGGATCCGCCCCGAAAAAATTCATTGGTTCGATTCTCATACTACGGAAGCTATTCGATGAGCCACCCGTGGCCAGATCGTTGCATGTCCGTCCTACCGAGCTAAAACCGGACAATAAGGGAACCATAAAAGACGTCAATACACTCGACACTGTAGAATTGTAGAATGGAATACCGGGTCCCTCTCGTGTATCCATGTGGTTGGTCCGCTGGCTGCCCAGGTTGACAAGCCCAGCGAGGTCCGGTATAGTTCTGAAGTACTGACGTATCAACAGTTTGTCGGAGTTCTGGGCCATGGCCAGCAGCGCGGATGAACGAGCGATGGACGTAGACTTCCCTACCGAGGAAGATTACGAACATCTCATCGAGGATTATAGTCACCTCGCGCCTCCCTCTGAAGGGGAGCTGTTGCAAGGCCGCGTCGTAAAAGTCACTCCTCAGGAAATCATCGTCGATTTCGGCTATAAACTCGAAGGTTTAGTTCCCATTGAACAGGTCCGGCAGCCGGATGGCATAGTTCCTTTTAAAGCCGGCGATCCCATCGATGTGATGATCGACCGGTCCGGTCCTCAGCCCGAAGGCTACGTGCTGCTGTCGTTCTCAAAAGCAAGCAGGCTGCGCATTTGGGACAATCTGGAGCGCGCGATGCGCGAGCAATTGCTGGTCTCAGGACTGGTCACGGAGCGCACCAAGGGCGGCCTGATGGTCGATGTCGGCGTGCCCGCGTTCATGCCCGGTTCGCAGGTCGATCTGAGGCCGATTCACGACCTCGATCAGTTTCTCGGTCAGGATATTCCGGTCAAGGTTCTTAAGATCAATCGCCGCCGCGGCAATGTCGTGGTTTCGCGCAAGCTCGCCATTGAAGAGGAACTGAAGGCCCGCAAGCACACCGCGATCGAGCTGCTGGCGGAGGGCGCGGTGGTCACGGGAACCGTGAAAAACCTTACGGAATATGGAGCTTTCGTCGATCTGGGCGGCATCGACGGCCTGCTGCACGTCAGCGACATGTCGCACGGCCGCGTCAATCATCCGTCGGAAGTGGTGCACGTCGGCGACGAGATTACTGTCAAGATTCTTAAGTTCGATCGTGAGAAAGAGCGCATTTCGCTCGGCATCCGGCAATTGACGCCGGATCCGTGGGAAACGCTGCCCGCCCGGTGCCCCGCCGGCAGCCGCATCGTCGGCCGGGTGATGAGCGTCACCGATTACGGCGCGTTCGTCGAAATCGAGCCCGGCGTCGAGGGTCTGATCCACATCTCGGAAATGACCTGGAGCCGCCGGATGAAGCATCCGAGCAAAGTGGTCAAGGCCGGCGATCAGGTGGAAGCCGTGGTGCTCGAAGTGAAGGTCCGCGACCGCCGCGTCTCGCTGGGCATCAAACAGCTTGAGGCGGATCCCTGGACGACGGTCGGCGAGCGATATTCGATCGGCTCCGTGGTCGAGGGCCGGGTGCGCAAGTTGACGGATTTCGGCGCGTTCCTCGAAATTGAAGATGGAGTCGACGGCCTGGTGCATGTCTCCGATCTGTCCTGGACCAAGCACATAAAACATCCTTCGGAGCTGCTGAAAAAGGGGCAGATGATGCAGGCGGTTATTTTAAGTATCGATGCCCCCAACCGAAGACTCTCTTTAGGTGTGAAGCAATTGCAGCCGGATGCGTGGGAGGGCTTCTTCCGGTCGCATGAAATCGGCGATCTGGTCCGGGGCCGCGTATGCCGGGCGGCGGCATTCGGGATGTTCGTGGAATTGGCGCCTGGAGTGGAGGCGTTGTGCCACAAATCGGAAATTCCGGCGATGCCGGATAAGGGTGCGGGCGAAAATGCTCTGCCCATCGGCGATGAATACGACTTTAAAATTATCAAGATGAATGAATCAGAAAAGAAGATCGGATTAAGCCTTCGCGCCGTAGCCGAAGACGAGGAGCGCACGCGCCTGGAAGATTATCAGCGGCAGGCGGCGGCAGCGACGATGACCATCGAAGAAGCCATGAATATTCGCGGAAAAGGGGAAGGCCGGTAACATGACTAAGGCTGAATTGATCGAAGAAGTTTCTCGCGTTGTGGAAATGACGCGCAAGGATTCGGAGGTAATTGTCGAGGCGATTTTCGATAGCGTGGTGAAATCATTGCGCACTGGCGATAAAATCGAAATTCGAGGCTTCGGCAGCTTCCGCACCCGCCAGCGCCAGCCGCGCGTAGGCCGCAATCCGAAGACGGGCGCTCGCGTGGAAGTTCCGGCGAAGCGCATTCCCTACTTTAAGCCCTCCAAAGAACTCAAGGACCTGGTGAACGAAGACGGCCGGACGCCGGACGCCATCATTCCCGACGGCACACCCATGTAGGTCTGCATGGACCGTCTGTGGAGCCCCTGGAGGTATCGTTATGTGTCCAAAAAGGGGCTTAAAGAGTGCATATTCTGCGTAAATATCGCCTTAAATGACGATAAAACGCACTATATTCTGCATCGCGCCGAGAAGAATTTCGTACTGCTGAATTTGTATCCGTATACCGAGCGGTCATTTAATGATCGCTCCGTACGCGCACGTGCCTTCACTGTCGGAGATCCGAACCGTCTGCTTTGCAAGAGATGATGCTCTTGGCGCAGCGCGCTGAGGCGGCGCTCAGAAAAGTGTACAATCCGTCGGGCTTCAACATGGGTCTCAACATCGGGGAAAGCGCGGGAGCGGGGATCGCCGGCCACATCCATATGCACGTGTTGCCAAGATGGCCGGGCGACGCGAATTTCATGACGACGATCGGGGAGACTCGGGTATTGCCGGAGGATTTGGATACGACCTATGCGAAGTTGCTCGAGGCGTTTTGAAACATCTCGGAAAACTCAGGGGGGCTGAGTTGCTCGATTTCTTTTTCGATCTCCTTAACACGGCTGGAAGCGTTTGGAATTAGCACCTACCTGTTATGCTCAAAGCCGACAGGAGAAACGAAATGAAAATCAAAACAACTGCTCGTTTGCTGCCGGTGTTTGCTGCCGCGTACCTATTCGCGTTCGCCGCGCCCCCGGTTTATCCTGGGGCCAAGGCTGTTGACGAACTGAACGCGGCTTCGAAAAAGGCGGGGCAGAATGCCATGGCCTACAACACCTTCGATTCGTTTGAAAAAGTCTACGATTTCTATAAGACTAAAGGCACTGAGGTCCCGTCTCACCGGCCGCCGCGGGCGAGTGAAAAGTACGCCGCCTTTAGATTCCCGGATACCGGCTATACGGTCGTCCTCTCCTGGAAGGAAAGCACCAAATCGAATGGCACCATCATCCATATGGGCAGCGCTCCAACGGGCCGGTAAATACTAAAGATTTCGCTTTAGGAAGTTACAGATGTGATAGCCGTCCATGAATTTGAACGGAGTTTCGCCCATCGTGTAATGGCCGCATGGCAGCACGACAACCTTGTGATCGAAATCTAGTTCGCGGGCTTTTTCGATTACCTGCTCGGAAAAACGCACGGGAAACGTAGTGTCGTATTTCGCGTAGATGAACAGAGTCTTTTTCCCGAGCGTGGCGTAGCGGTCGATGTAATAAGGGGGGCTGATCGCCTTCCATGCCTCGCGCAACTCCTCGATGGTGACCGCGGATTCGAGGCTTTGGCGGATGTGCTGCGTCGAGAGACCTTCCCACACCACGTCGGCGAAATAGGTGGAACAGTGGTTGAACACGTTGACCTTCAGGCGCGGATCGTGCGTGCTCGCCAGAAACGCGTAGCAGGAGCCCAGACTGGTGCCGCAGATGCCGATGCTTTCATAGCCCTGGCTCTCCAGCCAATCGATGGAGCTGCGGACGTCGATGACGGCCTGGCGGGTGGCGTCGATGGTGCGGGCGACGTTCGCCGAGACGGCGTAATCGGCGCGCTGGAGTTCGGCGGGCATGCGGTAATCGTGATACGGAAGGCTGACGCGCAGCGCCGAAATGCCGAGCTTCGCCATGCCCGCGCAAAGCGCCCCATGCTGGCCCGCGGAAGCATTCCAGTGCGGCAAAACCAGCGCCGCGACTTTCCTTTTTCCGGGTTTGTGGACGGCGGGATACCACTGGCCGTGAACGATGTTGTTTTCCGGATACGGCGTTTTTATCGGGCTGGTGAAACGAAGTATTTTTCCGTCGAGCTCGAAATCGGACGGCGGCCGATAGGCGAAAAATTCGTCGCTCGACTGGAGCACCGCTTCATTCAGGACACGCAGATACTCGGCTGGAGTGTGTCCGTTGCGGGGATTTTTTTGCGCGGCGGGCCAGTCGCCGGTCCATTCAAGACCCCAGTCAAATGGCCGGACAACGCGGTTGGTCGCGCGGAAGCAAAGGCGGTTCTCCCAATCCTTCATCCATCTTGCGTACAGGGAATCCATCTATCCACTACCAGGGTAGCAGGCGCAGCGGTTTGAACGACGGAAAGAGGAGAGCGCGCGCCGGAACGATGCTCAATTGAGCCCCGGCGCGCGCAAGGATTGACAAAGACTGACTGACAAAAAGCGTTAATTAGCCAGGCGCGGTCCCGTGACAGCCCCAACGGGCGGAAGAGAAGACTGGGTGCGGAACTCGTACTGCTGAATTTCCATGGCGGCGCGTCCACCTTCGAATCGGACCACGCGTCCACGCGCTACCAGCTTGAGCGCGCGTCTTATTGTTTAATTGCGCGGGCCAGCTTATCGCAAGCTCCATGCGGCGGCCGGGCAACAGCATATGTTCCGATGGTGAATAGCACACCGGAGCTCGATATATTGATGGTTTTTCCGTCCCCGATCTCTTCATTGCTGCGTTTATTCAAGACTCGATACCGCACTTCGCGCTCAATCGGAAAGCGATCCGATTGGCGGCGGTCGGCTTGCGCGTTTTCGTTTGAATTCACCATGTCTCCCTCGGCCTGTCGAAAGCAATATTCGCCGCTTTCGACTCTTAGAGTCTGCCTTTTGGGAAATGCGTCCGCAATAGGGTACGAGGCCTATTTGAGTACGGTACCACGGCGTACAACGGTCCCACCCGAATTTCCTAGCTGCGATATCATTCTTCAATGAAAAGACAACTTCCGATCTTTATGACTTTGTCCTGGTGCTGGCCGCGCTCGGCCTATCGTACGGTGCCGGGGCAAAGAAGAAAGTCGTGACACCAAAGGACTTCCCCGCTGGCAGGCCCGTTCAGCGCGGGCATTCAGGTGGGAGATACGCTCTATGTTTCCGGGTCAACCGGTGCCGATCTGAAGACCGGAAAAGTACCAGATAAGTTCGAGGACGAAGTGCAGTTATGCTTCGATAACATCGGTGCAATTATGAAGGCCGGCGGGTACGATTTCGGTGACGCCGTGTCAGTGCAGGTTTATTTGACCGACATGAGCCTGTTTCCGCGGATGAATGCCGTCTACACGAAAAACTTCCCGGAGCCCCGGCCGACGCGGACGACGGTCGGCGTAACGGCACTGGCGGGCGCGGCGCATATGGAGGTTACGGTGACGGCGCGGAAGTAGTTCGGGCGGCGGCCGAAAGTAGCCACAGCCAGAAGCTTATACGGGCAGGTCGACTTCGATCTCGCGAACCAGCGCGGTTGGAGACGGGTCGCAATGAATGGTCTCCCAGTAGAGCCGAATCGCCTCGGAGGCGCGCGAGTCTATTTCTTCAAGAGACGAACCAGTAATGACGATCGTTGGGAGTTCCGGCACGTAGGCACTGTAGCCAGCGGAATCCCCTTCAATCACCAGGGAGTATTTGCGAGTCATTGCTTCGTTTCCTCTATTCCAGTTTGCCTTAAAATGTCGCCATAAGTACCGCGGCGGACGTCTTCCCCGAGGTGGCCTGCAACTACAGTAACGCGGCCATCGGGATGACGGAATATTCGATGGCTTCCTTTCGTCCGAACCAAGCGCGATCCCTTGGTTTCCAGCAGTCGGATAAGTTCGCGGACTTTCAGAGGCACTTACACCTGAAGTGCCGGGCAAAATCATTTCCTCTCGCGCTCTCTTTTTCGGTCTGCTAGTCTGGCCAGCGCTTCTTGCTTAAGATCGCTCCAAAAGTTCTCGTCCATGGGTGAGGCGTCACCCGAATCGAGGCCCTTTAAAAGCAGAGCATTCAGCTCTTTTCTGGTCATTACTTATCATCGTTACTTAACATCGTTCGCCCCCCGTTTCGCTCGCAACTCCGCGAGCCTCTGCGCGATTCTTTGCTCCACTCCTCGATCCGTCGGTTCATAAAACGTCGTGCCCTTCAACGATTCCGGCAGGCACTCCATCGTATTGACCGCGTCCTCGAATTGATGCGCGTGCTGATAGCCTGAACCGTAGCCAAACTGTTTCATCAAACGCGTCGGCGCGTTGCGGAGCTGCATCGGCACCGGCTCGGCGGGGGATTTTTCGACCGTCTCCATCGCCGCGCCCAGAGCCTTGTACGATGCGTCGGATTTCGGCGCGACCGCGAGATAGATCGCGACCTGCCCCAGCGCCAGATCGCCTTCGGGGATCCCTAAGAAAGTGCGCGGCCTGCTGCGCGGCAATGGCTTGTTCCAGGGCCCGCGGATCGGCGAGGCCGATATCTTCGATCGCCATGCGGACTAGGCGCCGCGCGATATACAGGCGATCCTCACCCGCTTCGAGCATGCGCGCCAGCCAGTACAGAGCAGCGTCGGGATCGGAGCGAGCGAATGCTCTTATGGAGCGCCGAAATCAGATTAAAATGCTCTTCGCCGGATTTGTCGTACAGCAGGACCTTGCGCTCGATCACGGATTCGACGGCCTCCTGTTCGAGGACCCCATCACGCGCCACGGCCGAGGCGAGTTCCAGAATGTTATACGCGGTTCGCGCATCGCCGTTGGCATAAATCGCGATTTGTTCGAGCAATTCGCGGGTCGCGGAGAGTTCGAGCGTCTTCAGCGCGGCTTCCAGCAGCGTGACGATCTCGTCCATCGAAAGTGCGCGAAGCGCATACACCTTAGCGCGCGAGAGCAGCGCCGAGTTTACTTCGAACGACGGATTCTCGGTGGTCGCGCCGATCAGGATGATGTCGCCGCGCTCGACGTAGGGGAGAAACGCGTCCTGCTGCGCTTTGTTGAAGCGATGAATTTCGTCGACGAAGACGACGGTGCGGCGGCCGAGTTTGCGGGCGCGCTCGGAATCGGCCATGACCGCTTTGATTTCCTTGATGCCCGCGAGAACGGCGCTGAAGGGAATGAAATCGGCTCGGGTGAGGCGGGCGATCAGGCGCGCGAGCGTGGTTTTGCCGACGCCGGGAGGTCCCCACAAGATGAGCGATTGGAGCTGGTCGCGCTCGATCTGGACGCGCAGAGGTTTCCCCGGCGCGAGGATGTGCTGCTGGCCGACGAAGCCTTCCCACGTATCGGGACGCATGCGCTCGGCCAGCGGACGTTTGCCCTGGTCGCTCAAGCGACTCGAGCGGCGCGGAATCGAACAGGCTCATGGCGCAGTTCCTCTGGCGGCGGGCCTCATAGAATAAGATCCCCGCGGCGACCGCAGCGTTCAGGGATTCGACGCCGGTGGTCGGGATGCGAAGCGCGGTCGCATGTTCGGCAAGTCGCTCGCTCACGCCGCGGCCCTTCGCTGCCGATGACGATCGCGCAACTGATTTTGAAATTCGCGGCGGAAACGAGAAGGTCGGCGCGCGGCATCGCCGCGTACAGCACGCTGCGCTTTTTTTCCAGCGCGGCAAGCAGCAGCGACTCATCGAGCGCCGCGGCGATCGGGAGGCGGAAAACGGAACCGGCCGAGGCTCGCATGCATTTCGGATTGTAGGGGCTGACCGAGCCTTTCAAAAACGCTGCGCCGGTGGCACCGAAGGCTTCGGCGGCGCGGAGAATCGCGCCCGCATTGCCTGGGTCCTGAATTCCGTCGAGCACAGCGACCAGCGCGCGCCCGCGCAGTAGCTGATCGAGCGTCCAGGCGGGAGGCTTACCAGCGCGATCACGCCCTGCGGCGTTTCCGTCGATGCGAGCGCGGCGAAATCGGCATCGCGCACCGATCACCACGCGCAGTTTCAATCCTTTGACGTGAGATTGAATAGCGCCTTTCACCGATTGCGAGACGATCACGGTGCCGATTTCGGCGTTGGCTTTTCAGCGCCTCTTCGAGCAAATGGAAACCCTCCGCGACAGCGAATCCGTCGTCTGTGAGCGAGCCTTTTTGCACGGCGCGGCGCACTTGTTTGAGCAGCGGATTTTTTTCGCTTAAGAGTACTTCCATGGAGTCGCTTACAATTACAATGACAGCTTAGCGTATTCATGAAACATAGCCTCATCCGTGTCGCTGCGGGATTGCTTGCTGCTCAGCGTGATTGGGCTGGGTGTGAAACTATTTTCGGTGGCAACCGACATCCGCCGGCAGTCGGATGTGGAAGAGGCTCGTCCGGCGGATGTGATTCTGGTGCTGGGCGCGGCGGAGTATCGCGGCAGGCCATCGCCGATTCTCGAGGCGCGGCTGAATCACGCGCTGTTTCTATATCGGCAGGGACTGGCGCCGCGCATCATCACAACGGGCGGAAAAGGCGGCGATCCGATGTTCACTGAAGGCGAAGTTGGCCGCGCCTATCTGAGCCGCCACGGCATTCCATCGGAGGCGATCATCGTCGAATCGGAAGGCGAAACGACCGTCCACAGCACGGCGGCCGCGGCGGAAATTATGCGGCGAATGGACCTGCATTCCTGCATCGTGGTGAGCGACGGTTATCATATTTATCGCGTGAAACGAATGCTGCAATTTCAGGGAATTGACGTATACGGGTCGCCGCGACCGACGCGAGCCTCATCACGGCTGGCGGCAGGAGTGGATTTATTTGAAGCAGGCGATTGCGTTCGGATTGTGGCGCATCGGAATTCCCGTATAATAGTGAGGAATGAAGTTCGCGGTATCCATGGCGCTTGTCACATTGCTGCTGGGGATGCCTCTGGGCTGCATTCTCGCTGGTTCCAGTCCAGCGCATCCGTGTTGCCCCCCAACGAAGGCCAGCTTAAAGTGCCCTTACGATGCACTGGATACCGCAAAGATCGCGAGTGTCGCAGTCGTCGCCGTAATGCCGATTTCAGCGATGGTGGGAATCATTCCTCCCAGTCCGCACGTTATGCGGGATCTCCTGCGGGAGATTGCAGAAGATCAGCCGGATTTGTACGTTCTGAATCGAATTCTCCGGATCTAGAAGTGTTTCGGAAGTTCCCAAACACAATTAGATTTCTATAAAAGGAGAGTTTATGACTAAATTATTTAGCTGGGCGCTTGCCCTTTCAATGATTGCGGGAACCATGGCATTTGCCGCGGATTGCTGTGGCGATCCGGCGTGCTGTGCGGCTGGTTGCTGCCGTCATTGCACCCATTCGAAGTAGTTAACCAAAAAGGAGGGGGCCAAGGCCCTCTCCTTCAATATTTCCGCAGAACCGCCAGCACCTTCCCTTGAATCTGCGACCGACGCGCGGGGCACGAAAATCGGCTGCATGGACGCATTGGCAGGCTGCAATCGCACCCGGTCTCCAGCTTCGAGGTAGAACCGCTTTAGCGTTGTCTCCATCCCGTCCACCAGCGCAACAACGATATCGCCATCGCGCGCTTCCGCAGCGTGTTCCACCAGCACATAGTCGCCGTCGCAGATGTGATCCTCAATCATCGATTCGCCGCGAACCTGTAACGCGTAGGTTCCGGGATCGCCTGTGAAATCGGAAAAATTCAGCGTGTCGCGGCCGGCAATCGCCTCAACCGGCGATCCTGCGGCGATCCGGCCGAGCAACGGAATCTCGAACGAGGCCGGCTGCTGCCGGTGCTGTCTTTGCTCGTCGTAGTATTTCGACGCGATTTCAAGCGAGCGGCTCTGATTAAATCCGCGCGTCACATAGTGCTTCGTTTCGAGCGCCATGATGTGCTTGTGAACCGTTGCGAGCGACGCGAGATTCAGCCCTTCAGCGATTTCTTCATAACTTGGGCTGTAGCCGCGTTTCTCCAGAAATCCGGCCAGAAAGTCGAGAAACTCTTTTTGCCGTTTGGTAAGTGCCATGACATTATTATGGGCGAAGAAAAAGAGAATTTCAAGTGTTAATCTTAGTTGGATGCAACCTTATTTCGTCGATCTCCGATTCACTCAATCGAAACTCCGCCGCGCCGATAACACCGGAAAGTTGCCCTGCGTTGCGCAGTCCGACGATGGCCGCTGTCACTTCGGGGCGCCTAAGTGTCCAGGCGATCGCGACTTCTCCTGGTGTGCGTCCATGACGTTTGCCGATGTCGCGGAGTTTTTCCACCAGCGCCAGATTGCGGCTCAGATTCGGCTCCTGAAAATGAGGCATGCGGCGGCGCACATCCTCTTCCGGAAGATTCGCGACCCGCTCCTTCGTCATGGTGCCGCTCAGCAAGCCGTTGCGCATGGGCGAATAGACGATCACGCCGATATTGTGTTCGCCGCAGTACGGCAAAATCGATTCCTCGATCTCGGGCGATACCATCGAATAGGGCGGCTGCAATGACGCGGGTACCGCGAGCTTCGAGATTCGCGCGAGCTGAGATGCGTTGCAATTCGACACACCGATGTTGCGGACCTTGCCCGCTTCCTTCAGGCGAACCAGCGCTTCCCAGCCTTCCTCCAGATCCTCATCCGGCTCCGGCCAATGGATTTGATAAAGGTCGATAGTATCGAGGTTGAGACGCTTTAGGCTCGCCTCACATTCGCGTTGAATCGAATCTTTCTTAAGGCTCTTGACAATCTGGCCGGTCGACATCCCAGGTGCGTTCGCATTTCGTGAACACGTAGGGCTTGGGAGAGACGCCTTCGATGGCGCGTCCGACGACTTCCTCGGAGTGGCCGAGCCCATAAACGGCCGCTGTGTCGATCCAGTTCAATCCCGCTTCGAGACCCGCACGGGTCGCGGCGATCGAGTCGTTATCATCCTGCGGGCCCCAGGAAAAAGCCCATCCCGCACCGCCCATCGCCCAGGCCCCGATGCCGAGAGGAGTAATCTGCAAATCGCTATTGCCGAGTTGTCTGGTCTGCATGCTCAATTCAAAATAGCAGGCTTGTTATTCTTGATTCATGCAGGTACGCCATTCCGTCTGCGCGCTCGATTGTCCGGACGCTTGTTCGCTGCTGGTGAACGTTGAAGACGGCACCGCCAGCAAACTGCGCGGCAATCCCGATCATCCTGTAACGCGAGGATTCTTGTGCGGCAAAGTCGCGAAGTATCTCGATCGCGAATATTCGCCCCAAAGGCTGCTCTATCCGCAGAAAGCGCGTCGGCAAGAAAGGCGAAGGCCAGTTTGAGCGAATCAGTTGGGACGAAGCGCTCAAACGATCGCTGACCGAAGCTGGCCGATACAGCGGATGAATTCGGACCGGAGTCGATCCTCCCCTATAGTTACGCGGGAACGATGGGGCTGTTGAACGGCAGCGGGATGGACCGGCGGTTTTTCCATCGCCTGGGCGCGTCCCGCCTTGATCGAACCATCTGCTCGGCGGCGGGATCGGCAGGCCTGATCGCGACGCTCGGCGTCAAAACAGGCACCGAACCTGAGCAGTTTTCCAAAGCAAAATTTATCGTAGCCTGGGGCGCGAATATCCACGGCACCAACGTTCACGCTTGGCCGTTTATCGTTGAGGCGAGGCGCAACGGCGCAAAATTGATCGTGATCGATCCCGTGCGGACACGCACCGCCGCGCTGGCGGACCAGCATTTGCGGATCAATCCCGGCAGCGATCTGGCGCTCGCGTTCGGCCTGATGCACGTCATTATCGGCGAGAAATTGCATGACGCCGATTACGTCGGACAAATTTACCAATGGCTTCGAGGCGCTGGCCGAGCTGCGCGCGGGCGTACGATCCGGAGCGTGTCGCCGCGCTGACGGGAATCGCTAAGGAAGACATCGTTCAATTGGCCCGCGAATACGCGACAGTGCGTCCGTCACTGATTCGAGCGAATCTAGGCATGCAGCGCAGCGAGCGCGGAGGCAACGCGGTGCGCGCGATTGCGGCCTTGCCGGCGTTGATCGGGTCCTGGAAAGAAGTTGGCGGAGGATTGCAGCTGTCGACGTCGGGGGCGTTTCACTTCAATCGCCCGGCGCTCGAAATGCCGGAGTTGCAAATGCAATCGACTCTGGGACGCGAGGCTCGGATCGTGAATATGAGCGCAGTTAGGATCGGCTTTGACCACCCTCGACAATCCGCCGGTGAAGGCGATCGTGGTTTATAACTCGAATCCCGCGGCGGTTGCGCCGGATCAGAATCGCGTCCTGAAGGGATTTCAGCGCGAGGATTTGTTCACGGTAGTATTGGAGCAGTTTCAAACGGACACGGCGGATCACGCGGATATCCTGCTGCCTTCGACAACCTTTCTTGAGCACACCGATCTGTATCTCGCCTACGGCCATTTTCATTTGCAGTTGGCGAGGCCGGTGGTGTCTGCTCCAGGCGAGACCCGCTCAAACGTAGAAGTGTTCCGCGAGTTGGCGAAACTGACGGGATTTGAAGATGAGTGCTTTAAGGATTCCGAAGACGACATGATTCGAGCCCTGCTGAGTTCGGGCCATCCGTTTCTTGAAGGCATCACGCTTGGAGCGCCTCGATCGCGAACATTCAGTGCGCTTGAATATTTCGCCGGAGGGCACGCCCTATCTTCCGTTTGCAGAGGGAAATTTTGCAACGCCGTCGGGCAAGTGCGAGTTCGGCGCGGAAGCGCTGGACTATACCGCCTCCCATCGAATCGCGTTTCGGAGATGAGTCATTGCGCCGGAAGTATCCGCTGGAGCTGGTTTCCTCGAAAAACGACGACAGCATGAATTCGACGTTCGGCAATCGTGATGCGGTCGACCAGCAGACATCGGTATTGCACATCGCCTCCGACGATGCGGAGCGCCGAGGCATTCGCACGGGCGACCTGGTGCGCGCCTTCAACGACCGCGGCAGCCTGATATTGAAGGCGGATGTCGACGGCGTCGTGACTAGCGGAGTCGTTCGCGCGCCCGCAGTGCGGTGGGCGAAGCGATCGCAGGGCGGACGCAGCGCGAACGCGTTGACCTCGGAGCGTCTGACCGACATCGGCGGTGGTCCGGCATTTTACAGTTGCTTAGTCGAGGTGGAAAAGTGCGGAGACTAGTAGCAGCGCTCGTGCTGCTGATGTTTGTAGCACTCGCGCCAAGCGGGTGCCGTCGGAAGAAAAAAGGAAGGACCAGGGAAGACGGGCTCGCAAGCGTTATCAATGTGGCGGATCCAGCCGACTCCGCGCAAATCGTGCGCGGATTTTCGAACGTTGAAGCCGACGCGTGGCGCTGGAGCACATCGAAATTTTCCGTAGTGCTGAGGCCTCCTCCAAGTGCGGCGCAGAACGGCGCGAAGCTCGAACTAAACTTTACGCTGCATGAGGCAGTAGTGGGCAAAGCTGGGTCCGGTGACGGTCAGCGCGACCGTGAACGGAACCCCCCTAGCACCCGAAACATTTTCGCAGGCCGGTGATTTTGTGTACTCGCACGACGTTCCCGCGTCGGCCCTGGGATCGGATGTCGTCACCGTGGAGTTCTCGACCGACAAAGCCCTGCCTCCGACCGAAAAGGACAAGAGAGAACTAGCGCTGATCGTCAAATCAATCGGGCTGGCCGCCAAGCAGTAGACGAAACTATTTTCCCCCTGATCACTCCGCAGCTCCGTGTCCGTGCCGAACCGCCATGCGTAAGCATGCGGACAGATGCGAAATAACCGCGCCATGCTACCGCAGCACCGCGTCGATCGGCCCCAGCCCCTCTTCCACCAGGTGAAACGGCCGGCCATTCAAAACGAAATCCATCTTCTTATAATTCAGCCCCGTCTGCCGCAGAATCGTGGACTGCAGATCGCTGATGTAATGCGGCTTCTCAACCGCCCGATATCCAACCTCGTCGGTCGCGCCCTCGATCACCCCGCCCTTTACGCCGCCTCCCGCGAGCAGTGACGAAAATCCCATCGCATTATGATCCCGACCCGTGGTGTTTTGCGACCACGGAGTCCGCCCGAACTCGCTCGTGAACACAACCAGCGTGCTATCGAGCATCCCGCGCTGTTTCAAATCGCGAATCAATCCCGAGATCGGTTTATCGACGGCCCGGCAAAGCGGCGCGTGCGATTTCATATCGTCATGTGCGTCCCACGCGCCGTTGCCTCCGCCCGCGTGGCAGATCTGGATGAAGCGAACGCCGTTCTCCGCCAGCCGCCGCGCCAGCAGCAATTGGCGTCCGAAATCGTCGGTCTCTTTCGTGCCGATCCCGTAGAGATCCTTCACATGCTCAGGCTCGGTCGAGAAATCGACGATCGCCGGGGCCTTCAGCATCATGCTGCCCGCCAGCTCGAACGCCCTCGTCCGTCCCGCGATTTCGCTTTCAATCTGCGTAATCCTCGCGAAACTGTTTGTCCAACTCAAACAGCGCCTGCATCTCGCGATCGCGCTGCCTGCCGGTCGAGGTTTTGGGCGGCAGCAGATTCGGGAATCGGCACGTCCCCCGGCTGGAACGGAGTCGCGGAATAGCTCGCGCCCAGATAGCCGCCCGACAACTGCACCGGAGACGAGGGCCGCCCGATATTGACGAACGTCGGCAGATCCTTGTTCGCCGTTCCGAGCGCATACGAAACCCAGCTTCCCAGGCAAGGATGTTCAAACTGGCGCAGCGGCTTGCCCGTCGCGCCCTCGAGCACCGCCGGGAAATGATTCGTCTGATGGCAGTACATCGAGCGAACCACCGCGATATCGTCGATCGTCTCGCCGACGTTCGGAAACCAGTCGGAAACCGGAATGCCCGATTGCCCATACTGCTTGAACGTCCGCAGAATCGGAATCACCGGACGCTTCATCGGCGCGTTGTTGTCGCCGAAGCCGATCGCGTCCATGATCTTTCCGGCGTGCTTGTTGTCTTTCGGATCGAACGTATCGATGTGGCTCACGCCGCCGCACATGAACAGAAAAATGACGGACTTGGCGGGCGCAGGCCCCGGCAGCCGCGCATCCTGCATCAACTTGCCGTCGTCGGCCCACAGAGAGCTCAGCGCCGAGCCCATGAATCCGGCCGCCGATTGAAACAGAAATCGGCGCCGGGCAATTTTGCCGCAGGGATACAACTTGCGAAGCTCATCTGACATAAATAAACTCGTCCAGATTGAACAGCAGCCACGCCAGCTCTTTCATGCGCGCCGGATCTTTCTCGATATAGGTGAGCGCATAATCGAGCTCCGCGCCGTCGGCTTCCGTCCCAGCGTTCGCTGATACGCAGCAGCCACGGCGCCGTGCAAATCTCCGGAAGCTTCCTTCAGCACCACCTCCGCCAGCTTTTCCGATTCCTTCTCCACCAGGTCGTTATTCATGGTGAACAGCGCTTGCGGAGCCGTCACGGTTTGCGTGCGGATGGGGCAAGGCGTGCGCCCATCGTCGACATCGAAGGCGGTCAGAAAATTGTTCATCACATCGGTGCTGGGAATGTAGCCGCGCGTCAGATAAACGCCGCGGCGATTCGTGCGCGAATCGGTGACGTCCTCCTTCGGCAGGAAGATTTTCTGCTTCTTATCGGGGACCGTCAGTTGAAACGATTTGCCGCCGACTGCGAGATTCAGATCGTCGGCCGCGTAGTGAATCGCGTCCCAGATCGGCTCGGCTTCCAGGCGCTGCAAGCGGAAATGCCAGAGATAAGTGTCTCGCGCATCGATATCCAGATTCTTCGTGAGCTGCTCCGCCTTTGAAGAAAGCTGATAGGTATCGGACGTCACGATCAGCCGGTGCAGCCACTTCATGTCGTAATGATGCGCGACAAATTCCGCCGCCAGATAATCGAGCAGTTTCGGATTCGACGGCTTGCCGCCAAGCAGTCCGAAATCGCTGGTGACGCGCTGCAAGCCCTTCGCCGAAATGCCAGCCCCAGATCCGATTCACCGCGACGCGCGCGAACAACGGATTCTGCGGCGCCGTCAGCCACTCGACAAATCCCTCGCGCCGGCCGTCCGAGAAATCCGCGTCTTTCGGCTGGAAGGGAAAACCCGGGCTCGACCGGTTTGTCCATCTCCGGCCGCTTCGGATCGCCGGTGGTCAGGATATAGCTCTTCTGCGTTCAAGCGCGCCTTGTCTTCTTCCACCGTCCAATAAGAAGGCAGTGCCGGCGACTTTTCCCAGAGCCTCCTGCTGCTTGACCAGGGCGTCGTATTTTGCGACCTCGTCCTCCGGCATGATCTGCTTGAACTTGGAGGGATCGACGCGCAGCACCGGATAGTAATCGTCGAAAATCTTCTGCTCCGCGGCCGTGCGCTGCTTCTCCGGTTTCCGGACAATCGCCTGAACGTCGGGCGTCAGCAGGGCCACGCGTTCGTCGAACAACTTCGTCCGGTAAGGACCCACCAGAGCGTCGATGGCTTCTTGATGCGGCGCGTTCTTCTTCTTGAACTCGTCGAGCTTCTCCCCGTTCTCGAAAATTTCCGCGGGCGTCGCCAGCATGACGTTCTTCAGCACCAGCGGGTCGAAGATCGCCTTCATCGCGTAGAAATCTTTTTGCGTGATCGGGTCGAATTTGTGGTCGTGGCACTTCGCGCAGCCCACCGTCATGCCCATGAACGCCGTCGAAATGGTTTCCACCGCGGCGATCGCGACGTCGCGATCTTTGTCTTCGCGCGTCACCGCGGAGCGCGCCAGAAAGCCAAGCGCAAACGTGTCCTCCACGCTGCCTTCCACTCTCGACCGGTGCCCGAAGTCGTTGGTCGACCGTCTTCGGCTCATACCGATTCCCGAGAATCTGCGCGCGCACGAACTGGTCGTACGGCATGTCGTGGTTCAAGCGCCTGAATCACCCAGTCGCGCCACAGATAGATCCCGTTCGACGGCCGGCATCACCGATCCGTCCAGGCCATCCAGATCGGCATACCGCAGCACATCCAGCCAGTGGCGCGACCAGCGCACGCCATGCTGCTCGTCGGCCAGCAGCCGATCGACTACTTTTTCATATGCGTCCGGAGATTGGTCCGCGAGAAAAGCATCCTGCTCGGCGATCGTGGGCGGAAGCCCGATCAGATCGAAATAGACGCGGCGCAGCAGCGTGAGCTTGTCGGCTTTCCCGACCGGCACCAGGCCCTTCGCTTTATATTCCGCGGCGATGAACGCGTCGATCGGATTCGTCGAGGCGGTCGACGCCCGCGGGAACCGCAGGCTTGAGTGACCGGCTGCAGCGACCAAAGCCGCGCCGCGCGTTTGGCGAACTGTTCCTCGACCGTCTCCTGCGCAGCGGCGCAGCATCGCACGCCAATGGAAGCACCAGGACGAAATAGAGAGCAACCGCATGATGAACCTCAGTTTATCACCGAGGCAACAACCATCTCGAGCAATCTGCGCACGCCGTCGTCGCCGCCCACTGGCCCATCGTGAAACTGATCGTGAGGAAGCGGCTTCCAGTTATCGCGCGAATGATCGAGCTCGTAAGTGAGCGGAAGGCCCGTCAAATCCGGATTGAACTGGGCATCGTTGCCGGCCATCTTATAAAAACCAGATCGAGCGAAGGAACAATATAAATGCCGGACCCGCCCGCGCCCGATTTGAAGTATGCGTCCCTGGGCGCGCCGAAAACGTGGCCGTCCGCATTGGTCTCGAACATCAGGCTCATCGGCGAATGCGGATTGTAAGGCGACGGCTTGCCGCACATCGCGACATACTCAGCCGGTACGAGTTGCTGGTTGCCCCACTTGCCTTCATGCAGCAGCAAATACGGCAATCGCACAGCGTCGGTCGCCCGCAGCGCGATGCTGCCGCCTCCCGGCGTATGGGCGAGCGTCGTCTCCGTTGCGATGCAGCGCATATCCCCACGCCCCAAATCCCATCGGCCCAGCCAGCTTTTCGCCGATGTACTGCTGCATCTCCATCCCGGTAAGGTGGCGCAGCACGATCGAGGCCACATGCGCCGACGCGGAGGAATACGAGTATCCTTCGCCAGGCTTGGTCCACATCACCACGCGCAGCGCGCTCGAGTCCTGATCCTGCGGTTCGGCAGGCGGAGGCACCGGCTCCAATTTCTGATCGACCCCGTTCACGATCCCCGGATTCCCTCCTTCGCCATGCATTCCGGAGGTCATCGAGAGCAGCTGCCCCAGCTTGATATCGGCCTTCTGCGGATCGCTCAGACGGAAATGCTTCGGGCAAATACTTCTCGGTGAAGACTTTGGTCTCAAGCCCATCGGGAATTTGCTCGTGCTTCTCTTTCAGCATGATGCCGCAGGCGACGCTGGTGAAGGCCTTGCCGATCGAAGCCATATCGGGATGCGCCTCACGATTCCCTTTGCCGAAATACTTCTCGTACACCAGGTATCCGTGGCGAACCACAACCAGGCCGCCGTGCTGGCTGGTTTCCTTTTCGAATTCGAAGGCCATGATCCAGCCGGCTGAGATCGATACCCGCGATCGCCCGAATCTTCGCCGGATCCGACAACGTCCGCCAACCGCCGTCCTTATCGGGAGGCGGAAAATAGTTCTGGCTCTCCGCCGATCCCAGAGGAAGAACGAAACTCACGCAAACCAGCACTCGCAACTGACTTTGACAGGACATAGCGTTAATCCACAGTTATACACCAATAATATGCATCCTACTCTTTGTGGCGCGGTGCCATGCCCTGCGAAAGACCTGCGATCCTGAAGGCGATGACCTGCAAAACATGCAGAGTTCAGATGAAGGAACTGAAGGGACACATCTACCACAAGCAGCGCAAGTGGCGATGCCCCAAGTGCAACCGGATCCGTATGCAGACTCAACGTCTTATTGGCCGCCGATGAACGCTGATAGAAGCCAAAGAGCGGCCAATAAATTCCTGTAAAGCTGTATAAACGCGATGGTTTCCGCAGCCTTCTCTCCCGGACTAAAGGGCCATTGGACGAGTACGCACGCTCAGTACACCCGCTCCATTGTCCAACCCCGGCAGAGGCCATATTATTATTCCAGCGACAATGAAACTTCTTATGAGAAACGTTATTTTCTCCCGTACGGCGGGTGTCCGCCGCGACCCTTTGGTCCATCGCCAATGCCCGCTCCACCGGCTCCGCATCAGTCCCTCCGCCACTCGCCACGCGCAGCGGCGATGACGAAATTCCCGACCTTCTCTTAGCTGGATCCATACCGCCCGCACCATAACTACGCCCGATCCCTGTCTCCAAGAGCCCTTTTTGAAGTTAAACAAAATGAACAAGCTATTGTTGTCTCTCATCATCGCCGCCACAAATCTGACCCTCCCAGGCGAGAGCCGAAAAGGCTCCGCCGACGCGATTTCCATCAAAGATTTTGGCGCGAAAGGAAATGGAGTCACCGACGATACAGCAGCGATTCAGAGTGGACTCAACGCCGCATGCGCCGACAGGTTTAACGTTGCGTGGACCACCGGAGCAAGTATCGCGCCCATCGTTATTACGACTACCGATCCCCACAACTTCTTGAATGGCTCCACTCTCACCATCGCGGGCGTGGAAGGAAACACCAATGCCAACGGCCGCTGGTCGGCAACCGTGCTCACCCCAACGACAGTCGCGCTCTATAGCAAAGCTGGTCAGGCAAGCACCGGCAACGGCGCTTACACTTCAGGCGGAACGATCCGAGAGCCAGCCATCACCCACCTCTATTTCCCTGCAGGTACCTATAACATCAGCTCCCCGTTAGTCACCGGATGCGCGATATCGCTTTCGGGAGATGGCCCAACGGCGAGCATCATTTTTCAAACGCACCAGTACACATCGATCCACGGCATCGTCGCCAACTATTCGCTCGAAATGCAGGATATGGCCGTCAACACCGCACCTCTAACTGCTAACTACGGAATGATCGCGGTATTCGGCGGAACGTCCGTCGCTGCGGCCCCGATGCTCGGCTACAAATTCACGTTTCTCCGCGTTAATTCTTCCGGCTTCAATTTCGGGATGGATATCAATGGCACCAGCGAGACAGACCTGCTCGCCTCAATCACAGTTGACGATTGCAACATCTCGGTGAGCACCGAAGCCAACGCCGTCAGCCAACCGATCAATGCGGCGAATGCACGCTTCCTCACGGTCCAAAACTCCACCCTGACCGGCGACGGCAATAACGATCACGGAATCTATACGCTCGCCATTCGCGGCGTGCTTATAGAGAACAACCTCCTCCAGAATCACGGCAATTCCGCGATCAAGCTCCTCCAAGGCGGCTTCTCTTCTCCGTCCTGTCCAACGATCCAAAATTACACGTCCTGGACCATCGACAACAACAGAATAATCGGCTCGAAGATGGCGATCGCGGTGTACTCTTACTGCGCCCTGGTGATGCCGTCAATCGTCATTTCGAACAACCAGATTTCGAATATCCCGGACACCTATTTGGGTGACTACGCGGCAGTTTATGTTCAATCCAACTGCCAGTCAAACATGCTCGAAGTGTCAAGCACCGGCAACACCTTCACAAACCTCGGACTCGGAGCCATCGTTCTTGCGTCTCAAATTGAAGGAGACAAAACCTGTGCAGCGACGACCGCGCAAGGGACCATTTCCAGCTTCACAAGCACCGGCGACACTTTCTCGAATTGGTCGATGGCGTCGGTCGGCACTTTCCCGGCTATTAATAGCACCGGCCAGAATCTGATCCACGCATCGATCTCGAAGTTAACCGCGGACGGAAACATCGCGCTCAATCTGGCAGCTTTTGCAACCGTAACGGAGTCGAATTAGCGTAATTTAAGGCCATACAAGGGCTCCCAGAGCGCCATTTATGGCCATTTAGGGCGCTTTAACTCCCCTTAATTACTTCTCCGGCGACCCCGCACCCGCCGCCGCTCCGACCGGAGCCTTGGTAATCTCCTTCGTCCGCTCCTCGATGTGATCCTTCATCTTCAGCAGCGGCACGCCTTCGATCAGCCACTTGGGCGGCTCTTTGTCGCTTAAGCGATAGTCGAAAAATTCTTTCATCCGGACCGTGTAGTCCTTCATGTTTTCCGGTTTTCGCAGACCGTGATTTTCACCTTTATACTGCAGCATCACGACCGGTTTCCCCATACGGCGCAACGTGTTGAAGTATTCAATCCCCTGCGTCCAATCGACCGCCCCGTCTTTATCGTTGTGCAGGATAATCAGCGGAGTCGTCACGTTTTTAGCGTGATAAACCGGTGAGTTACGAACGTAAGCTTCCATGTTATCCGTCGGACTGCCAGCGAAGCGGCCCTGGCTGCTCTCAAAGATGGGTTGGTTCGCGGAGCCTGAGTTCCAATAAATAGCGTTATACATTGCAATCATGTCAGTTAGGGGCGCGCCGGCAATGGCTGCCGCGAACATATTCGTCTGGGTCACTAAGAACGCGGTCTGATAACCTCCCCAGGAATGCCCATGAATGCCGACGCGTTTTGCATCGACGATGCCCGTCGCGATCGCAGCTTTCACTGCGGGCAGCACGCACCATACCGCGGACATACCTGGATCGTTGACTCTATAGACAATATCGGGAGTCAACACGGCGTATCCGTTGCTGGTGTACGCGGCGATGTTGAAACCGTTGTAGGTCGGATGCGGATACGTGTTGGTGCCTTGTGAAAGCTTCTCGTAGATGTAGGTGATCGTCGGGTAGCTCTTGCCTTGCTCATAGTTTGCAGGCAGATAGAGAGTGCCTTGCAGTTTGTCGCCTTTATCGCTCGTATACTCAATGAGACGCGAGCCTTTGGTCCACAGAAAATCTTTCTGCTGCGGATTCGCGTCGGTGATTTTTGGACCAGGCCCTGACCCGACTGCGATGTGATAATCAGGATACTCGCTAACCGTCTCGCGAGTATACAGAAACACGTTGGCGCGCTTGGCCTTCATCAGCGTTCCATAGGAGGCGTCGTCAAAGGCCAGCATTTGCGCGGTCCCGCCCGGCGCGATTACAGCGATGCCCGATTTCTTAGTCCATTCGCCGTAGGCATTTACATAAATGGGCTGCGCGAGGTCGATGCCTTTTTCGTCCGGATCGAGGCGATAGCGAATCCGGTAGCGGATCTTATCTTTCTTACCGTTAACAGTAAGATTGACGCCGGCCCCGCCGTGCGCCGGAGCTTTCCAGATATCCCATCCATCGCTGAGCAGCACCGCGCTCGAATCCTTGGCCCATCCGATCGGACGATGCGGCGGCTTCACTACATTGTGATCGTCTTCGGTGTCCCAGAACGTGGCGGGGATTTGCTTGGTGATGTTATATGCCTCGCCCGTCGACGCGTCGTAGGTGTAATAGACGCCTTGATCGTAATAAAGGATGTGCGAGCCGTCGGGCGAAGCTCCCATCAAATAGCGGGCCTTTTTCACAGCTAACTTTCGCGCACCGGTTTTAATGTCGATCGAGTACACGTCCTCAAAACGCTGGCCGCTCAGGTTCGAATCCAACTCAAAGTTGCGAACGTCGACACCCATTGCGAACTTCGATTCCGGGTTGGCGGTGACCACTCGAACATCTTCGTCGGCGAGCCGCAGGAACTTCTTTTCCACGGGACGATAGACGCACAAGTAGCTGAAATTCTTGTCCGCATTCTCCTGCACCTGCTGCATGGGCTGCATGCGCGAATCTTTGTAGTGCCAGATCACCATATCGGGAAGATCGGGTGTATCGTCGGGTTTCGGCTTGGCGTCGGCTTCCTCAGTTTTCGAGTCGGCGCCTTTCTTTTTCGGACGTAACTCGTGAATGCCGAAGGTGACTTCCGATAGATCCGCCAGCCACATCGCATTGCGATTCGGACTGACGGACATGCCTTTGGGGAACGACGCATCCTGTGACGGATCGAAGACGATTTTCTCCATACCGGTCGAAGACTTCTTAAATGCGACCACGGTATAAAGCTTGTCCTCCCAAGCCTTGTCCTCGACACCACGCACGGTGGCGAGCCCGTCGCCGTTTTCGGTCCAGCTCAACCCTTTATAAGACGCCTTCGCGCTGTCGAGAGGCATCACCATGCCAGTGGCCATGTCGCGGACTTCGACGCCGTTGCCGATTTTGTCCTGCGCGTCGATAATCCAGGCGAGGTAGTTGCCTTTCTTGTCGAATGAGAAGTCGGATACGTTGCCGACGTTCATTTCGTTGCCAGTCGCCATTTCATAGAGAATGAGGTCGGAGCCGGTAGGTTTATCGTCAGCTTGATTAGCACCCGGCGCACCTGCTGCTGGAGGCGCGGCGGGCGGACCGGCTGGCGTCGGAGCATAGCGATGCATGGCGAGCATCGTTCCTCGCTCGCCCGAAAACGCGAAGCGGCGGACCTTCTCAAACTCGAGCTTTTTGCCGGTTGCGAGTTCGACCACGACTACCCGGCTCTGCACCGGCTTCTTGGTTTTCTTAAGCGTCTTAGCTTCTTTCGCAGTGGGATACGCGAGGAACGCGGCCCACTTGCCGTCCTCGGAAAGCGCGAGTTCGCGTCCGGGCGGCGTTGGCGGCGCAACAGGGGCGCCAGCAGGCGGCTCCGGGCGGGGAATCTCACCAACGGGGAAATGCTGCTCCTTGCCGTCTTTAAGATTGCGGACGACAACCTCGCTGTTTCCTTCGGCTGGCGAGATCCGATAGGCGAACCAGTTTCCGTCCGGCGAAACCACCTGCACCTGGATTCGCTTCCACGCTAGGATGTCGCTGAGTTGGATCGGCTTCTGCGCGGTATCGGCCGGAGCCAGTATCGCAGCGAAGACAAATAGGGCGAGGAGTCGGCAATGCTTCATACGTTGGATACTAACACCGTAGCTCGGTAATCGGTGGTATGATGGCGATGCATACTAAAGGTAATACTCATCGGGCATACCATGAAGACAGCTATTTCCATCGAGACGCCCTTGCTTGAGGAAACGGATCGGACGGCCCGAAAACTCGGGGTCAGCCGCAGTCGTTTGGTGTCTCTCGCATTGAAGAATTATTTGCGGCAAAGCCGAAACCGTGAAGTGGTCGAACAGTTGAATCTTGTCTATGGGGAGCAAGCCGGCGTCGCGGACCGGCCATCTCCCACCCAAATGAAAACAAAGTTTCGTTCGATTGTTAAGGACCCTTGGTGAACAACATTCGGCAGGGGGACGTATATTGGATCGATTTCGGTCCTCCGAAAAGTTCAGCTCCAGCGGATCGCCATCCGTGCGTCGTCGTCCAGAGCGATAACTTTAATCAGAGCATGATCGGGACGACTGTAGTTTGCCTGATCACCTCCAATCTGCGGCACGCGTTCGCTCCGGGAAATGTCGCGTTAAGAAAAGGTGATGGCCACTTACCGAAAGCGAGCGTCGTGAATGTGTCTCAGGTGGCGACCGTCGATAAGATCGAACTGCGCGAGCGAATCGGGAAGCTGCCATCAGCGACCGTTGACTTGATCCGAAATGGATTGCAGCTGCTCTTCGATCGGGTTTAGTCTTTCGCGTCTATCCGCATGCTGACGCATGGCGGTTCCGGTGAACACTGCGCCGCAAACGTGAGAGACGGCCCCATGACCCTATGGCCCACCCAAGGTGATGAAGAACGATGGTGGCGCGAGCTTCAGCTTGCCGCGTCGTCGGCGAATGCGTGGCGGATTTTGGCATGTTCTTCAACGAAGCGGATAGGCTCTGAATGGCGCGCATACGCCCCAACTTACTTAGAACCTCCAGCGCTGAAGTACTCTGCCTTATGGCGCATGCGAGAGGTGTCCATGAGTGATATTCTGAGACCCACTGGCCAGGAGACCTGATGAACCGACGAAATTTCCTTATGACGACCGCGGCAGTCGCCACCACTACTTCTTCCATGCTCGCCAGCGCCAACAACACGGTTCGTATCGCCGTTGTGGGCTGCGGCGGACGAGGCATGAGCCACGTTAACGCTTGGACGTCGCTCCCGGACGTGGAGCTAGTGGCATTGTGCGATCCCGATCAATCCCATCTCGACAAGTACGTGAAGGCAGTGGAAGGCAAGGGCAAGAAAAAGCCCGATACCTACAGCGACGTTCGCAAGCTGCTGGAAGACAAAAATATCGATGCGATTTCGATCGCCTCGCCCAATCACTGGCACGCGCTGATGACGATCTGGGGAACGCAGGCCGGCAAGGATGTGTACGTCGAAAAGCCCTGCTCGCACAATATTTTCGAAGCGCAGCAGATGGTGCACGCGGCGCGCAAGTACGACAAGATCGTGCAGATGGGCAGCCAGAGCCGATCGTCGGTCGCGCTTGAAAGAAGCCGTGCAGAAGATGAACGAGGGCGAGTTGGGCGAAGTCTACATGGCCCGCGCGCTGTGCTTCAAGTGGCGCGACACCATCGGCAAGACGCCGGTGTCAGACGTGCCCGCGGGCGTCGATTACGATCTGTGGACCGGCCCCGCGCCTAAGCGCCAGTTCACCAAGAATCGCTTCCACTATAACTGGCACTGGTTCTGGGACACCGGCAACGGCGACCTGGGCAATCAGGGGATTCATGAGGTGGACATCGCGCGCTGGGGGCTGGGCGTGAAGTATCCGACCAAGGTCACCGCGATGGGCGGCAAGTACATGTTCGACGACGATCAGGAAACGCCGAACACCATTAACGCCTTGCTGGAGTTCGATGTCAACGGCAAGAAGAAGCTGATGGCGTTCGACGTCCGCCACTGGATGAGCAATCACGAAGCGGGCATCGGCGAAGGAAGAGGACGGGGCGCAACCGGCAACGCGGGAGCCGACACCATCGGCAACGAGTTTTCGGATCGAAAGGCTACCTGGCGATCGACGGCTACACGAAGTATCAAACCTGGATGGGTCCGAAGCATGAGCCGGGCTCCGCCGCGAGCAAGGGCGGCGACCATTTCCTGAACTTCATCGAGGCCGTGCGCAGCCGCAACGCGGTCGATCTGAACGCGGAGATCGAAGAAGGCGCCGCGTCGACGATTTGCATGCACCTGGCGAACATCGCGTTATCGCGTGGGCCGCACGCTGCACTTCGATGAGAAGACCATGACCGTGGTCGGCGATCATGAGGCCAACAAGCTGTTCACGCGCGATTACCGGAAGCCGTTCGTGGTGCCGAAAATCGGCGGAACGTCAAGTTCGGGCGTACTAACGGCTAGGATCTCTTCGATCACCATCATATTCTTGAGCGCGTCCTCCAGCGGCACGGGCACTTCCGTGTTCTCCAGGATCGCGCGCGAGAACAGCTCGCCTTGTATGGTGTACTGATCGCACACCGGAAATTCCTCCACTTCATCATTCACAAAAATACGCGTCGGTTTATCCGGCGGCGCGTTGAACGGGATCTCGATCTCAATGTGCCCCGTGGTTCCGAAAATGTGCATCTTCTGATACGGCACAAGCTGGGTGGAGCAGGTGAAGCTGGCGTGGCCCTGCGGATATTGGAGGATCACGGAAGCGAGCCGGTCGGTCTTAAAATCGGGGTCGCGATCGAGGAAGGCGTGCACTCGCTGAGGCTCGGCCTCGAAAATCATGCGGGAAAGAGTGATCGGATAGCAGCCGATATCCATGATCCCTCCTCCGCCGATTTCGGCGATATTGCGGACGTTTTTCGGGTCGCGATTGAAGTAGCTGAAGTGGCCCGAAACGACGCGCAGTTCGCCGATACGTCCCGAGCGAGCAATCTCCGCCGCGCGCAGCCATTGCGGATGCGTTCGCGCCATAAACGCCTCGCCGATTTTGACGCTGAGCCTTATCGCGCGCGGCGATCAGGTCACGAGTCTCGGCAACAGAGAGCGCGATCGGTTTCTCGCACAGCACATGCTTCCCGGCTTCGGCCGCCCGGATCGACCAGGGGACATGGAGATGATTCGGCAGAGGATTATAGATCGCGTCAATGGCCGGATCCTGCGAGCAGGTCTTCATAAGAGCCGTAAGCTTGCGGAATCCCGAGTTGCTCCGCGGCCGCGCGGGCTTTGTTCAAATCGCGCGAAGCGATGGCGGCGACCTCGACGTTCGAGGCTCTCTGCATCGCGGGAATCACTTTAGCGGTGGCAATTTTCGCGACGCCGAGAATGCCCCACCGGATTTTCTTCATGAGACAATTCTACTCATGAACCTGACGATCGATCTTGATCGAGAGGTGGATGGACGCTGGATCGCGGAAGTCCCCGAATTGAACATCATTCTCTATGGCTCGTCGAGAGAAGATGCAATTCAGCAGGCCGAGGATGCGGCGAGGCAGATTATCGCGGACCGGATTCAACGCTTATCCGCTCCCTTACGGTCGCGGTTCGGTTTGAGGCCAAAGAAGTCAGATCGCTTATCGAACCCCCGTGAGGGAGGGGACGGCCGAACAAATTAATCAATCCGGCTTCTCCTCCGACAATTCCCCCTGCAAATGCTGCAAGTGAGCGATCGCTTCCTTAACCTTCTCCCACTGCTTGTCGACCATCGCACGGCTCTCTCCCGAAATATCGGAATCGATGACGTGCTTATAGTGGGTCCACGCGGAGTCCTCTCCGGTCTCGCATGCTGCAAGGATCGCCGCTCCGCTCCCCAACGTCGCCGTCGATTTCAATTCCATCCAGCCCCGATGCAGCGCGGCGCCGATGGTGCCTGATTCAGCCGGCGTCCCACCGAGCTTTTTCACTTCCGCCTGCAGCGTCCTCACGAATCCCGCGCGTTCTTTTGCATAGCCCTGCAAGACTGTTTGAAGCCGCGTATCCTCCACCAGCCGAGCCGCCTCCGCGTAGCCTAATTCCCCGTTGCGGCAAGTCTCGATCAGGCTGTTCAGGTTTGAGATGGTGTCTTCTACCGTCATTTAATCCTCAAGTCTGGCCGGCGGTTCCGGCAGGAAAAACGTCAGCACATTGCCCAGTAGATAAATTCCCAGAGCCACGGCCGCCGCTGCATAGGCGAGTTGTCGGGCGTGCCTCCCGGCATTCACCCTTGCAGATGCGTGGTCAGCATAAGCCGCCGAGGTACCCAGCATGCGGCCACCGACGTTGGCCGCGAAACCCTCGCCCGTCCCCCGCAAGTGTAACGGATAGACGCGCGGCAAATAGTTTCCCCAGAAGCTCAATTGCGCGACGGTGCAGAATCCAGCGAAAAACATGCCGTATCTGAACAGTTCGACGCTCTGCGTCGCTGGTCCATAAAATACGTACGGCACGATGAACAATCCCGGGATCAGGAACACGCGCAGCAGCGCGCGGCGGCTGACGATCACCAGCGCGAGTCCGGCGAGCACGATTCGTCCGGCTAAGCCCCCGAATTCCTGCGCTCCTTGCACGCTCGCAACGATTTTTCCCACCACTCCTGGCCGTTCTTTGGGCGGAACCTTCGCGGCTTCGCGCTGCACTTCCGGCAATCCCGGCGTGATCTGCGGAGCCTGCTGAATCGCTCCGAACGCCGCTCCGTACGCGCACGCAAACAGCAGCGCCGTGACGATCGTCGTTTTCCGGTACGCGGGCGCGAACAGTGCCACAAAGCTGGGACGCTTCAACGTGCCCTCCGCGCGCTTCCTGGCCCACTCCGGCGATTCCGGCAGGAAGGAGCGCACGATCCCCAAAGGAATCGCGGGAAGCATGGCGGAGATCAGCGTGTAGCGCCACGCCGCGTGACCGCCGTAAATCAGCGGGCAGCGACAGCGCGTAGTGATTCGCCAGATAATTCGCTGCCCGACACCGCGATGCCGCCGAGCGACGAAAATGCCTGCGTCCAGCCGAGCACGGCTTCGCGCGTCTTCGGTTCGGGGAACAATTCGGCGAGCCATGCCACGGCGGCGACGAACTCCACGCAGACGCCGATGAAACTCATCGTGCGCCAGAACAAAAGCGACGGCAGGGACGCGGCATAGCCGGCCGCAACGGCGGAGATCGTGTACAGAATGATGGTCCAGACCAGGATGCGGCGGCGTCCGAACAGGTCGGTGAGATAGCCGCCGATCAGCCCGAAGAAGCCTCCGCACAAGCGGCGGAATCCAGAACAGATTCGCCGCCCAGTCGACGATAAGCGGGCGTAGCCCGGGGCTCAATCCGCTAAGTCGAGCAGCGCGGGCCGCAGGATCAAGGGGCCCACCAGAATCGCGTAAATATCGACCAGAAAACCGATCGCGGCGGCAACGCAGATGGTCCATTTGACGGCGTTGGAGATGTGAAAGGAGGAGGATTCGGAGGCGGGCATAGAATTTTCGAGCGTATCACAAACGTTCCTGAGGATACACTCGATGCGAGATGTTGTGTCGGCTTTTCGGGTGCATCGCGCTTACTCGCGGCCGACGGCCTTCGCCGAATGGCAGCGAAATGTAGTCCGGCGACGGAAAGGTGCGGTTTACCGATTCGCCACCGCGCCCATCCTCTTCGCATACTTCCAAGGTCGATCCATGCCTGCGGCCCAACACCTGACGCTTTGGTCAGGGGCCCTCGAATGCACTTGGGTCGGAAAACCGCTGCCGACTGCCGAGGAACGGAAAAGCTGGGCCGGAACGCGTGCCGACTTAGCTCTGAGGTCGGCCAAGATCGGAAAATTCACGATTTTCGATCTTGTGGTATTCGAAGAGGAGATCGACTTTTATCCTGGGAACTTCGAGTCTGAGATCCGTTCTGGTCAAAGACGGCCGAGCGACCAGTATCGAGAAATTAACGTGCACGTGCGTTCGGAAGCTCACGTTTCCGGCTAGCGAAATCGTAAACCTGGACGGCGAGCCGATCCTGATCGCCAAGTCTCACGACGGCGGAAACCACAATCGGATCGACGAGACGCTTTACATGTTCCGCCCGAGCGGCACGGAGACGCCCGACTTCAAAGCCGTCGGCGAGGCAGTCGCAAAACTGATGCCGCCGAACATGTCAATTCGCGTGATGGACCCATGATTACGCAACGATGACCGATCTGGTGGAAACCTATAGGAACGATCTCAATCTCCCGCCAGTATCCGTTCAGGAGCGCGTGCGGATCAACGTGACGTACCGCTTCGTGAACGGGCACGCGATCGTCACGGGCTCGAAGCTACGAGCCGTACTCGCAATAATCATCGCACTCGATAAACCAGCCGCCCCTGCAAGCTTGCGCAGCGTCGCCGGCGGCGTCCGGTAGCCGGGCTGCGATTCGATCTTGTGCTCTTCGCGCGACAGCAGTGGCCACAATTCCTTCGACTCCGGCGCGAAACCGAGCTTGCGATAAAACCAGAATGCTCCGGACGCGATCGCTTCTTCGTTCTCGTGGCCGATCTGATAGGGGTCGACGGAAAACGTCTTTACGCCGCTGCGTTCCTGCAACAGCTTCAGCAGCATCGCGTAGAGCCACGCCGTTTCGCCGTCGCGGAAGGTGTAATAGAGGTTGAAGCCCGACCTCCATATTGGCGTCGCGGATCAGTCCTTCGATGTAGCCGATCGGGCACGCCGTTCTTGAAAAACATCCCGCACAGATAATCGCGCACCGGCAGCTGATGCGTCAGCGCCGGAGCGAAAAGAAACACGTCGATTCCCCGCCCCAGGTCGGCGTACTCGATCCGCGCCAGATCGGGATGGAGAAAGCCGTACAGCTCGCGATACCGCACCGCCGATGCATCGACAATGACGCCGGCGATTTTGCACGCCGCACGCGGTCCCGAGAATTTCCCGCGGAATCGGCGGCGCGGCGAGCATCTTCGCGATGAGATTCGGCTCGCGCTTCAGGAACGGACCGTCGTGATAGAAAATTTTGCGGCGCGGAATGCGCAGATGCGAGCGCGACGCCGTGCCCAGGTTCCACGTGCAGCGGAATTTCGATCAGGTCGTAAATCTCCGGCGTCAGATGATCCAGCAGCCAGCGCAAGCGTGCCGCGCCCTTTTTCGAACCAGCCCCGCCAATCAGGATAAGCCTCCACCGCCCAATCGTCGCGCGACTCGGGAATCAGCTTTCTTAGCGCGGGCGCGAGCCTTTCGGGATGCTCGAAATTTTCCCAATCGATTGCCACCGCGCGGCCCGTGCCGCGTCGACCAGGCTGCGCGCGAATTCGTAGCTGAAGTTGGTCGACACCGCCGTGCCCGCGATGCCCGAAATGTCGGGATCGGCGAACGCATCGTGATCCGCGGGCAGCCGTTCCGCGAAGGAAAACAGAATCTCATCGGCCAGGCGCACCACCTCGCGGGCTCTGCGGATAGGCGCGCAGAAACAGGACCGTCTCATGCAGGCGAATCAGATCCGCCGGCTCGCGGAACGCGCGCGCGCTTCAATTTTTCCAGCAGCGCGGCCGTCCGATGCGCGGCAGCGCGGCCCGAATTGCCCCTTCATTTCGCCAGTTGGTCGAGCGTCGCACTCGCATCAGTTAGCGTGATGCGCATCATCGCATCTAGTGTACCGCTCGAATGCTGACCATCTGGATGTAAGTGATGCAAAAGACCAGTAATCCGGCCGAACTCGCGGCCATCGCCAAGCAAATGCGGCGCGAAGTGATCGAAATGATCACCGAAGCCAAGTCCGGCCATCCCGGCGGATCGCTCTCCGCAACCGAAATCGTCGTCACTCTTTTCATGGACGTGATGAAGCACGATCCCGCCAATCCGAAATGGAAGGATCGCGACCGCTTCATTCTTTCGAAAGGCCACTGCTGCCCGATTCTTTACGCCGTGATGGCGGAGTGCGGCTACACGCCCCAAGGATCAGCTCAACACGCTGCGCAAGCTCGGCTCGATTTATCAGGGCCATCCCGATGTGCGCTTCATTCCCGCGCTCGAAGCGTCCACCGGATCGCTGGGCGAGGGATTGTCGCTCGGGCTCGGCATGGCGCTGGCGGCGAAGCTCGATAAGAGCCCTTCGCGCGCCTACGTCGTGCTGGGCGACGGCGAAATTCAGGAAGGGCAGATCTGGGAAGCCGCGATGTTCGGCGCGTTGCATCACGTCGATAACATCGTGGCCATCGTCGACCACAACAAGATCCAGCTCGACGGCTGGGTGGCCGACATCATGGCGCTCGATCCGCTGGCCGACAAGTGGCGCAGCTTCGGATGGCACGTCATCGATTGCGAGGGCAACGATATTCCGACGCTTCAAAAAGCCTTCGCCGACGCGGCGGAGATGAAAGGCAAGCCGACCTGCATCATCGCCGAAACCATCAAAGGCAAAGGCGTGTCGTTCATGGAAAACAATCCGAAATTTCACGGCACCGCGCCCACCAAAGAAGAATGCGCGCTGGCGCTCAAGGAGCTTGCATAATGCCGGCAAAAACCAAGTACGAATTGAAACTCGGACCCGCGACGCGCGAATCCTTCGGCAAGGCGCTGGTGGAATTGGGCGACGCGAATCCCAACGTCGTGGTGCTGGACGCCGATCTCTCGAAGTCGACCTACACCGCTGAGTTCGGCAAGAAATATCCCGACCGTTTCTTCGAATGCGGCATCGCCGAAGCGAACATGGTGGCGATCGGCGCCGGTTTCGCGTCATCGGGAAAAATTCCGTTCGTCTCCAGCTTCTCGGTCGTTCGTCGATGAACAAAGGATTCGAGCAGATGCGCGTCACCGCCGCGTTTCCCAACGTGAATCTGAAGGCCGTCGGCACGCATAGCGGCATCTCGATCGGCGAAGACGGACCTTCGCAGATGAGCATCGAGGATCTGAGCCTGGCCTGCTCGCTCGCCGGATTCGTGGTGTTGAGCCCCGCCGACGAAGTTTCGATGAAGAAGCTGGTCCACGCCGCCGCCGAACACTTTGGGCCGCTGTTCATTCGCGCCGGCCGCGCCAAGTGCCCGGTGATTTACGGAGCCGGATCAGAAATTCGAAATCGGCAAGGCGATCGAGCTGGTGGACGGCTCCGACGTCACGCTGATCGCGACCGGCCTGCTGGTCGCCGAATCGATTCGCGCGTCGGAGACGCTGGAAGCCGAGGGAATTTCCGCGCGCGTGCTCGACTTCCACACCATCAAGCCGCTGGACCGCGACGCGATCGCGAAAGCCGCGAAGGAAACCGGAGCGATCGTGGTCGCCGAGGAGCATCTGATCGATTGCGGGCTGGGCGTGCGCGTGGCGCAGGTGGTGGCCGAGACGCATCCCGCGATCATGGAATTTATCGGCATGCACAATACTTACGCCGAATCCGGGTCGCCCGACGAGCTTCTCGATAAATACGGATTCCGGGCAGTCAACGTCGCCGAGGCGGCGCGCAAGGCGTCGCGCGAAAGAAAAAATAGCGGAGCTGATCGCTCCCTATGGTCACGGCTCGGTGTGCAGACCTTGAGCCGCGACCATTAGGAGGTACAAATTAACAATGAAGCGCACTAATGCCGACGCACTACTGCGGCGGGCTGGACAAACGCTGCACGACGAAGTCGCCCCGCTGCTCGCCGCCGCCGGCTTGCAGCTGCAGCTCCTGCGCATGGATCATCCCGCACGGCCGCGCAGGTGAGCGAAGTTCTGGCCACGTCTCGAAGACGCCATGGACCGCGTTCGCAAGTTGAGCCAGCAGCTTGCGCCGTCGCCATTCACGCCCGACGGGTCTCATAAAGAGTACAATTTATCCGATATGCCCATTGACGTCCTCCTCGTGGATGATCACAAGATCATGCGCGACGGTATTAAGGCGATTCTCGGCCGCGCGGAAGATTTTCGCGTGGTGGGAGAAGCCGAAACGGGCACTGACGCCGTGCAGTTCGTGAAAAAGCACCGGCCCGACATGGTCCTGATGGACATCGGGCTGCCCGGCCTCAACGGCGTCGAGACCACCGCCGAAATTCTGCGCCATCATCCCGATTGCAGAGTCGTGATTCTCTCGATGTACGACGATGAGCATTCCGTGGTCAGCGCCATCCGCTCCGGCGCGCGCGCGTTTATTCTGAAGCGAGCCTCCGATACGGATCTGGTCGACGCACTGCGCATCGTCGCGCGCGGCGGGTCCTATCTCAGCCCGCAGGTGTCGGACCGCCTGCTCTCGCGCATTCAGAAAGGCGATCTCGAATCCAAGCCCGCCGGAGCCGCGCTCGATCATCTCGCGCCGCGCGAACTGCAGGTGCTGCGTCTGGTGGCCGACGGCAAAACCAGCAAGGAAATCGCCGTGATCCTCGACCTGCGCGAGCACACCGTCCGCAGTTATCGCAAAACGATGATGAAAAAGCTGGGCGTCAACAACGTCGCCGGACTGACGCAACTCGCGCTGTCCACCGGGCTGACGCAGCTTCCTCGCAGCGCCGCCGCCGAATGACTCATGCGACCGTCCCCTGGGGAACTCCCATCGCGATCGCCGACGCGCACGTTCACTTTTTCTCGCATCGATTCTTCGAAGCTCTGGCCGCTCAAAAGCCCGGCCTGACGTTCGAATCGCTGCACTGGCAAATGCCTCCCGAGCAACCCGAGGATCTGGCGAACATCTGGGCTCATGAACTCGACCGCCAGGGAGTCGCGCGCGCCGCGATTATCGCGAGCGTTCCCGGCGACGAAGCGATCCGTGATCAAAGCGGTCGCCGCGTTCCCCGATCGATTCTTCGCCTATGCGATGGTGAATCCGGCGACTTGGCAGGCCTGACCGGACAGTGCAGCGTCGCGTGCCTGTTCCCCGCCATGCATCGCTATTCGATTCATTCCGACGCCGCCCTGCGCGTATTCGACGTGGGCGCGAGGAAAATCGCAAAGCGGTGTTCGTCCATTGCGGCGTGCTCAGCGTCGGCGTGCGCAAGAAACTGGGCCTCGAATCGCTGTACGACATGCGCTTCTCGAATCCCGATCGATCTGCACGCCATCGCCATGCGCTATCCACGGTGCCGATCATCGTCCCGCATTTCGGCGCAGGCTATTTTCGCGAAGCGCTCATGCTGGCCGACCTGTGCCCCAACGTTTATCTCGACACCTCCAGTTCCAATCAATGGACGAAATATCAGGAATCGCACCTCGATCTGCGCCAGGTTTTTCGCCGCGCCCTGGATGTCGCGGGCCCGAAGCGCCTGCTGTTCGGAACCGATTCGTCTTTCTTCCCGCGCGGCTGGCACAGCCAGATTTTCGAGGAGCAGGCCCGCGCGCTCTACGAGCTGAATGTCAGCGAAGAGGACGCGCGCGATCGATTTTCAGCGAAAATCTCATGAGAATTCTCGCCCGCGTAATGCAACGACTTATATGTGCAAGTCAGAATCTCCTCCTAAAACGATGGACGAAAAAGCCGGTCCTGGTCTATCCGATCCCTCCCGCGCCGCGACCGCGATCCTGCTGGACGGTTTTCGATCGGCGGGAAACACCCGCGTTTTTGAAAATGGATGGAGCGAGGAGGCCGCGCATCTTCGCCCCCGCCGCGATCGCCGCGACGCCCGCGCAGTTGGACGCCCTGCGCAGCACGCCCATCCCTTCGTTGAGAAAGCCGTCATCGCCCTGGTGCGCCCCGGCGAGCCGAGCCTTTCTGAAGAAGCCCGCGAACGCAGCTCTGGCGCGCCTTCCGCGTGCCGGTTTTCGAACAGACGAATCGACGAATCGTGCAACCTGCTGGCGGCGGAGTGCGAGGCCCACGACGGCCTGCACATCGAGTCCCTGCGGGCTGTTCCGCGCGAGGGCGAAGTATTAGAAACCGCCCCCTGCGGCTGCGGCCGCACCACCCCCCGGCTGATCACCCCAGCGCGAGCAGAGAATCTCCGCAAAGTCGCCGCCTACGCGCGATAGCCTCTTTCACCTCAAGGAGCCGGAACCGGTAGGGAGCGCCTGTGGGCCTGCGGCCCATCCAAGCGGATGAAGATCGGCGAGATGCGGACGGGCACAAGCCGCATGCCGCGGCCGGATCGTTAGCATGTCCCTCCTTTATAGCGGGGCTCGGTTCCGTAACCGAACCCTGACCGTCAGGGAGGGGACCCGATTCTTCAATGGAGCGGGTAGACGCTATAATTTAATAACCTGCGGATGTGGCGAAACTGGCAGACGCGCCAGATTTAGGTTCTGGTTCTCGAAAGGGAGTGAAGGTTCAAGTCCTTTCATCCGCACCAAACCCACGCATAAACCCATAAGATCTCGTACACTCGACTTATATGAGAATTCTCGTCGTCGAGGACGAAAAACGAATCGCCGATTTTCTGTCGCGCGGCCTGGAAAGCGGAGGCTATGCGGTCGACGTCGCCAACGACGGCAATACCGCCATCGAACTGGTCCACAACACCGAATACGACCTGATCATTCTCGACCTCGGCCTGCCCGATATGGACGGCCTGAGCGTGCTGCAGAAAATCCGCAATCGCAAAACCAGTCCGCCGGTGCTGATTCTGAGCGCCCGCGACGCCGTGGACGATCGCGTGAAAGGACTCGAAGGCGGCGCCGACGATTATCTCGTCAAGCCCTTCGCGTTCGTCGAACTACTGGCCCGCGTGCGCGTCCTGCTGCGCCGCGGCCAGCCGACCCCGGAACGCCTGCAAGTCGGCGAGCTCTCTCTCGATTGCATTCGCCGCAAAGTGACCCGCTCCGGCGAAAACGTCGAGCTCGCTCCCAAGGAATTCAGCATTCTCGAATACCTGATGCGCAATCGCGGCCGCCCTCTGAGCCGCACCATGATCGTCGAGCACGTCTGGGACATGGATTACGACGGGCTGACCAACATCGTCGACGTCTACATCCGCCATCTGCGCAGCAAGATCGACGACAAATGGCCGGAGAAAATGATCCAGACCGTGCGCGGCATCGGCTACATGCTGGATATTCCCGACAAGGCGGGCGAGCGAGCTCTTGTGAAATTTATGGCCCGATTCACGCGAGTCTTCGGAGTCCGCCAGCTGCGCGTAGGATTCGTGCGCGGCCTGCGCTTCCGTCTCGCGGTGAGCTACGTCGCGTTTTTCGCGATCCTGCTCGCGGCCATCGGCTTCTTCTTCTGGAGACATCTGAAGGAGGAGGCCGAAGCGGACGTGCGGGACCACGGTCGAAGCGGATTGGGGCGCGACCGTCGGATATCTTCAAATTCGACAACGAGCGTCCCGAATGGGTCTACGATCGCAGCGATCCCGACGAGGCCTTACACCGTGGAACGGCTGCGCCACGTCTACCTGCTCACCGACGCCAACGGCAATCGTGCTGCAAAACTCGACCATCTACGACTCCATCGGCATCGATACGGCCGAAACCGCGCCACTGATTCAGCGCGTATCTCAACGACCAGATCGCGGGACCGCGAATATTCCATCCAGAAGGACGAGGACGGCATCCCCTACATGATTCGCGCCGGCTGGACGCTCGACGATCACAAGCACAAGTATTTTCTGGCCATCGGCCGTTCTCTCGCCGTGCCCTACCGCACGGTCGAAAGCTTCACCCGCACCTATCTTCTGCTCGCCCCGGCGATGCTGGTCCTGGCGAGCTTCTTCGGCTGGTGGCTCGCCGGCGTCGCCATTCAGCCGGTCAACTCCGTCGCGCACGCCGCGCAGAACGTGACCGGCTCCAACTCTCACTCTGCAAATTCCTCTGCGCGGCGCGGGCGACGAACTCGATCACCTGATCGATAGCTTCAACCAGATGACCGAGCGGCTGCATCAGTCCTTCGAGCAGACCCGCCGCTTTTCGACCGACGTTTCGCACGAGCTGCGCACGCCCATCACCGCCATTCGCGGCCAGCTCGAAGTCGCGCTGTTCACCGCGGAGACACCGGAGCAGTATCGCGAATCGATCATCAACGCGATGGAGGACATCGAAAAACTTTCGAGCATCGTGCGCGCGCTGCTGCTGCTGTCGCAGGCCGAATCCGGGCAAGTGGTGCTGCAAAAAACTCCCCTCGATCTGGCGAAGTCGTCACCGACCTGGTCGATCAGTTCCAGATTCCGGCGGAGGAAAAGGACGTGACGTCTCACCGCGTCGATCGAGCCCTGCGCGCCGGTCGAGGCCGATCACACGCAGATCGAACGTCTGCTCTCGAACCTCCTGTCGAACGCCGTGAAATACACGCCCAAAGGCGGATCGGTGCGCGTCGTCGTCGGCCCCGCGCGAGAGCCCGGCTGGACCAAAGTCTCGGTGGAGGATACCGGCGTCGGCATTCCCGCGGAAAATCTGCCGCACATCTTCGACCGTTTCTATCGCGTCCGCAACGCGCAGACCAATGCGATTCAGGGCCTCGGTCTGGGATTGAGCTTCGTCGCCTGGATCGTCGAAGCGCATGGCGGCCGCATCGACGTCGCCAGCAACTCGGGCGAAGGAACGCGCTTCACCGTGCTGCTGCCCTCCGGGCCCGGAGTCGCCGGAACCCGCCCCCGCCGAGTCCGCTACACTAGCTTCTAATGAGTCTCGATATTCGTGAGAGTTCGCGCGAAGGAGTGGACATCCTTTCGCTGAAGGGCCGTCTGACGGTGGGCGAGGCCAGCGCGGTGCGCGAGAAAGTCACCGCTGTCGCCGCCGCCGGCACACGTGAACGTCATGCTGAACCTGGAGCACGTCGAGTACATCGATTCGACGGGCCTCGGAGCATGGTCATCTGCTTCACTTCGCTCAAGAAAGCGGGCGGCGCGTTGAAGCTGGTGAATCCGAACAAGCGCAACGTGGAATTGCTGCTGCTCACCAAGCTGCACACCATTTTTGAAGTCTTCAACGACGAGCAGGACGCCGTCAACAGCTTCTTCCCCGACCGCGAAATCCGCCACTTCGATATCCTGAAATTCGTCCAGGCAGAAAAAGACGAGCCGATTCCCTAGACGCGAGACAGTAAAAGAGCATGCTCTCACCCGGATCCAAAGCTCCCCTCTTCACTCTCTACGATCTAGACGGCACCCCGCATTCCCTGGCAACACTCCTCTCGCCGCGGCCCCGTCCTCCTGGCTATCTACAAAATCAGTTGCCCCGTCTGCCAGCTAACGCTCCCGTACCTCGACCGCATCGCAGGAGGCAAACTCCAGATCATCGCAATCTCCCAGGACGACGCCGTCAGGCACGCGCCGTTTCCAGACGAAATTCGGCGTGACTCTGCCCACCCTGCTCGACCGCGAGGAAGAAGGCTATCCAGTCAGCAACGCTTTCGGCATCACCCATGTCCCGAGTCTGTTCTTGGTCGAACCCGACGGCACCATCTCGCTGACTTCCGAAGGCTTCGTCAAGAGCGACCTGGAATCGATCGGCGCCCGCGCCGGTATTCAGCCGTTCCGCCAGGATGAAACGGTGCCCGCATGGAAAGCTGGTTGAAGCTCGAAAAACTGGGCTCCCGTGCTGGAAGCTGCTAATATTAGAAAGAAATGTCTTCGAAAATTTCGGAAGTACTCGGCGGCGCCGCAGCGATTGCCAAAGGAATGGGCATCACCTTCAAGGAGATGCTCCAGCCGACGATCACCGAGGATTATCCAGAAGCCCCGGCGAAGTTCCAGGAGCGCTACCGCGGCGTCCACGAACTGCAGCGCGACGAAAACGGACTGGAAAAATGCGTAGCCTGCTTCCTGTGCGCAGCGGCCTGCCCGGCCGATTGCATTTACATCGAAGCTGCCGAGAACACGGACCAACTACGCATCAGCGGCGGCGAACGCTACGCCAAGGTCTATAACATCGATTACAACCGCTGTATCTTCTGCGGATTCTGCGTAGAGGCGTGCCCCACCGACGCCATCACTCACGGCCACGGTTTCGAAATCGCCAGCTACAATACCTCGACCCTGATTTACCGCAAGGAGCAGATGCTGGTGCCAGTCCCCCAAGGCGCCCATTTCCCTCTAAAAGCAGAAGAGCCTACAGAAACCGCCAGCCACTAATCGCTCCAAACTGCCTGCCAGCCCTCAAGGTAAATTAAACTCACTCCGCGTAGCATCGATATTCTTCATCGCCTGCCCCTGAAAATTGCTCTTTATCGCCGCACATCGGCGCCAATACTTCACCGCTTCCTGTGCCCGACTCGGATTCTGATCCGCCAGTTTATAGTTCGAGAGGCCCAGGAAATAAAGCACCGTGGCCTCCTGCGTAATATCGTTGGCGATATACGGCATCGCCGCGCGAAGCATCTGGTCGGCCCGACCGTGCTGACCGCTCAAGCTGCTGGAAATTCCTCCCATGTAATACGCGCTTCCCAGCATCTGCGTTTTCTTCTTCTGCCACTCCTCTTCGCTCAGACTCGTCGGCCGAGGCTTTTTGTCCAACACCTCGATCACGCGGACCGTATGCGACACCACCTTCGGGTGGTCCTCCCTCGCGAAATAATGCTCGGAAACCACCATCAAAATATCTACGTTGTCAGGATCGTTCGCCAGCGTTTGCTCCGCCAGCGCCATCGCCTTGTCCATCTGGTTGAGCTTCTTGTAGAGCGCGATGCACTCTGCCGGGATATTTTCCGCGAATGGACTCTTCGGGTTCCTCTCCTGCAATGCCAACAGAAGTGTCACGCGCGTGGCCGCATCCAGGGTCTGCTCGGCGATCGAATACAAGTTCGATTCCGCGTACAGTTTGGTCTGCTCCGCGTCCCCGCGCCGCAGGTCCACCTTTGGCCGCCACCGCCGCCGCGATCCGCCAGGTGCAATCGGCCCATTTCGCAATGTCGTCTGGGTTGCCTTTGGTCTCAGCGGCCTTCAGCGCCAGTTTGGCCGCGTCCAGATTATCCGGCTCCAGCGCAACTCGCTTCTCGCCGACCCGCATCGCCTCATCCCACGCCTTCTCTTTCATGTACGCGGGCTGCAGATTGATCGTAAACCCAAGCCAGCATAGGATTGGTTGGATACTGAATCGCGAATTGCTCCATGAAATGAAGCTTTTCCGAAGGATCGGTCTCCTGCTGAATATGCTGAATCAGCAAGCCCTCTTTCGTTTCCGGGTCGTAGACAGGCTTGGGGCGCTGCGCCATCATCAGGCCGCCGAGAGCCACAGGGATGATCAGCAGAACTAAGACCTTTTTCACCGTTCCCTCCTTTTTAACCGTCCTTTTTAACATGGTGTAATATATAATCTCTTTCGGATGATGCGCATCGAACCTTTAGTACGATACCCTTAGCCCGAGAACCTCAACCCCCTATGATTCTGCCAGCGACGACTCTTGCCAGCCTTCTTCTTTTATTTCTGACGTTGTTCTGCTGGGGCTCCTGGGCGAATACCCAAAAACTCGTGTTCAAGTGGCGATTTGAGCTGTTCTACTATGATTTCGCCGTCGGAGTAGCGCTCTGCCATATTGATCGCCGTCTACACCTTCGGATCCGCCAATTCACAGGAATTGACCGTTTCCGACAACATGATGATCGCCGGATACCGCAAAATGGCCTACGCGATAGCCACCGGCCTGATCGTCAATCTCGCAAATATCATGCTGGTCGCTGCGATTTCCCTTTCCGGCATGGCCGTGGCGTTCCCGCTTGTCTTTGGCGTTGGGCTCATCGTCATGTCGGTATCGAACTTTTTCGGAAATCCAGCCTCCAACAATATAGCTCTGCTGTTTGGCGGAGTGGTACTTATCCTCACTGCGATACTGGCCGAGATCTTCGCCTACCGCTCTTACGTCGATTTTCTTGCGGCCCAGTCCAAATCCGGCCCCGTGCTTGATCCAGCAACCAGATTGCCGGTACGGCCCCCCAACGCCTATCTTGGAATTATTCTTAGCGCCGTAGGCGGTATTGCCTGGGGTTTCTTCTTCCCTTTGATCGACATGAGCCGCTCCGGTGAGAACGGCGTCAGTCCCTACGGGCTGGCGGGGCTGATGGGCGCCGGGATTTTTTTCTCCACATTGCTCTACGTGCCATTCTTCGTAAATTTCCCCGTCCAGGGCGAAGCTGTGCAGGTGCGATCTATTTCAAGGGGGCGAAAAGACAGCATTTCTGGGGCATTTTCGGAGGGATTATCTGGGGCGTAGGCTTGGTAGCGGTACTGGTCGAGGCCGCCGCGCCAACCCCCGTGCAAACCGGTCCCGCCTTAGCATCGGCTCTCGTTTACGGCGCGCCGATCCTGGCAACATTATGGGGACTGCTAGCCTGGCGCGAATTCAAAGGTGCACCCCAAAGCGTCAAGATGTTGCAGCTAGGAATGATCGTCCTGTTTCTGGCCGGTATGTTGTTGATAGCGCTCGCGCCAGTCTACGCCTCGAAGTAAACTGCACGATTACGGGTTGAGCAGCGTCTGATGTAATAGGAAAAGCTTGCTCCGTAAGCTTCTTTTTGCGATTGTGGCCGCGTCACCCGCATTCGCCGGCGAATACGCCGTCCTGTCCACCGGTTTCCGCATTCATGCCGAGCGGCATGAAGTAGACGGGTCGACCGTAAGATTATTCACGAAGGACGGAATGATCGAGGTTCCTTCCACCTCAGTCAGTAATTTCGAGGACGAAGAGTATGTGGCTCCAGTAGCCGTCGTGGCTCCCCCCCGACTCCCGCCGCGACTCCAAAATCCACCGACCCCAAGACCCTGGTGCGCGAAGCGGCCGTCCGCAATTCCCTGCCCCCCGCTTTCGTCGCAAGCGTCGCCAAAGCAGAATCGGCGATGAAGCAGAGCGCGGTTTCGCCCAAAGGAGCAATCGGCGTAATGCAATTGATGCCCTCCACCGCCAAAGCCTTAGACGCGGATCCACACGATACCGAACAGAACATCGACGCCGGAACCCGCTTGTTAAAAGAGTTGCTGATCAAGTACGATGGCGACGTAGTAAAAGCGCTGGCCGCATACAACGCGGGCCCCGGCGCAGTAGCAAAATACAACGGCCTGCCCCCCTATCGCGAGACCCAGGACTACGTAAACAAAGTAATCCGCGACTATCAAAAAAACAGCCAATAACCGGCTCAATCCTCGTCCGACTAATTGGGGCAGGTTCCCGACCTGCCCTCTTCGTATGCCTTTTCCAAAACCCCGAGCGCCCGAGAAATCTCGTCCTCCCCCTTCACCTCAAACGTGACCCACTTCCCGCCCTTTTTATAAGCAACAGCATCCGCAACTTCCAGCGACCTCTTATCCGGCAGCATCGCGAAAATCACGCCCTCCCGATAAACCGCCCGGAACCCGAACATCAATTTCGTACTGACCCCCGGCCACGTCGCGACCTCCTCGGCGAGCAGCGCGAACGTGCGCCTCATCTCCTCCGACACCGGTGGCAGCTTCGGCCGATTTGCCTTGTTTGAGCGCGGCATTTGACACGTTGACCTAAAATGAAATTATCGAATGATCTTTGACTTCGAGTCCTTCTCCACCCGTCATATTGGTCCTGACCCAACCGAACGCGATGCGATGCTGAAAGCCACCGGGGCTGCCTCCCTGGACGCGCTCATCGAAGAAGCGATCCCCCAGCGGATTCGTCTTTCCCGAGCCGCTCGAAGTGCCTCCAGGCCAGAGCGAATACGAATTCCTGCGCGACCTGCGCTCGCTCGCCGCGCGCAATCAGCTTTTCAAATCGTATCTCGGCCTCGGCTATTCCGATTGCATCACGCCCAGCGTCATCCTGCGCAACGTGCTCGAAAATCCCGGCTGGTACACGCCCTACACGCCGTATCAGGCCGAGATGGCGCAGGGCCGCCTCGAAGGTCTGCTCAATTTCCAGACCGTGGTCCGCGATCTGACCGGCATGGAAGTCGCCAACGCATCGCTGCTCGATGAAGCGACCGCCGCCGCCGAAGCGATGACCATGCTCCATCGCGTCCACTCGAAAAGCACCTCAGAAATTCTTCGTCGCCGACAATTGTTTTCCGCAAACCATCGACGTCCTCCGCGCGCGAGCCGAGCCACTGGGAATCGAGCTGGTCATCGGCGATTGGCGCACCGCCGACCTGACCGGAGCCTTCGGCGCGCTGGTCCAGACGCCCGATGAAGCCGGCCTGGTCCACGATCTGCAGCGGGTTCATCGCGCGAGCGAAACACGCCGGGCGTGTTGGTCGCCGTCGGGTCCGATCTGCTTAGCCTGACCCTGCTGACGCCTCCCGGAGAAATGGGCGCCGACGTCGTCTTCGGAAATTCGCAGCGCTTCGGAGTGCCTCTCGGCTACGGAGGCCCTCACGCCGCATTCTTCGCGACCCGCGAAAAATTCGTGCGGCAGGTCCCCGGACGCGTCATCGGCGTCTCGGTCGACGTCCACGGCAACACCGCGTATCGCATGGCTCTGCAAACCCGCGAACAGCACATCCGCCGCGAAAAGGCGACCTCGAATATCTGCACCGCGCAGGCCCTGCTCGCCAATATCGCCGGCTTCTACGCCGTCTATCACGGGCCGAAAGGTCTGACCGCGATCGCCCAGCGCGTCCATGGATTCGCCAAACTGCTGGAGCGCGAACTGGCCAAAGTCGGCGTCGCCCAGCGCAACGAAATATTCTTCGACACGCTGCGCCTGGAGCCGCCCGCCGGTACCCTCGAAAAAATTCGCCAAGCCGCCGAAGAGGCGCGCATCAACTTCCGCTATCGCGACGACGGCACGATCAACGTCGCCCTCGATGAAGCCACCGACGCGCGCGATGTCGAAGCCATCGTGAAAGCGTTCGCGAAGGGCACCGGCGCCGACGCGCGTATCAGATTTCTCCGCGAGCGGGCTGGTCACCGAATATCCGGAGGGCTTCGCGCGCACCTCGGAATTCCTGACCCACCCGGTCTTCAACACCCATCATTCGGAAACGCAGATGATGCGCTACATCCGCGTCGCTGGAACGTAAGGACGTCGGCCTCGATACGTCGATGATCCCTCTCGGCTCCTGCACCATGAAGCTGAACGCGGCGTCGGAAATGCTGCCCATCACGTGGCCCGAGTTCGGGAAACTCCATCCGTTCGTGCCCGTCGAGCAGGCGGCGGGCTATCAGCAGATTTTCAAAGAGCTCGAGCAAGCGCTGTGCGAAATCACCGGATTCGCGGCCGTTTCGCTGCAACCGAACGCCGGCTCGCAAGGCGAATTCGCGGGCCTGATGGTGATTCGCGCCTATCATCATGGATCGCGGCGATCACAATCGCGATGTGGTCCTGATCCCCGCCTCCGCGCACGGCACCAATCCCGCCAGCGCCGTGATGGCCGGCATGCGCGTCGTGGTCGTCGCCAGCACGACCGAAGGCAACATCGACGTCGCGGATCTCAAAGCGAAAGCCGAAGCGCATCGCGAAAATTTGTCGGCGCTGATGGTGACGTATCCCTCGACGCACGGCGTTTTCGAAGAGAGCATTCAGGACATCTGCGCCATCGTTCACGCCAACGGCGGCCAGGTTTACATGGACGGCGCGAACATGAACGCGCAAGTCGGCCTGACCAGTCCCGCGGCGATCGGCGCGGACGTCTGCCACCTCAATCTGCACAAAACCTTCGCGATTCCGCACGGAGGAGGCGGCCCCGGCATGGGCCCCATCGGAGTCGCGGCGCATCTGGCTCCATTCCTGCCGAGCCATCCCGTGATCAAGACCGGCGGACGCGCCCGATCCACGCGCTGGCCGCCGCGCCATGGTCGAGCGCCAGCATTCTGCTGATTTCCTACGGCTATATCAAAATGCTGGGCGGCGACGGCATGACCGACGCGACGCGCTTACGCAATCCTCAACGCGAACTACATCAAGTCGCGGCTGGAAAAACATTATCCAGTGCTATACACCCGCGAAAACGGCCGCGTAGCGCACGAAATGATCTTCGACCTGCGTCCGCTGAAAGCCCAAAGCGGCATCGATGAAACCGACGTCGCGAAACGCCTGATGGACTACGGATTCCACGCGCCGACAGTATCGTTCCCGGTCGCCGGAACGCTGATGATCGAGCCGACCGAGAGCGAATCGAAAGACGAGCTGGACCGTTTCTGCGACGCCATGATCGCGATCCGCGCAGAGATTCAAGAAGTGATCGACGGCAAGTCCGACCGCCAGGACAACGTGCTGAAGAACGCTCCGCACACCGCGGCAGCAGTCTCAGCCGACGAGTGGCCGCATCCCTACTCGCGTCATCAGGCCGCGTATCCGCTGCCTTTCGTGAGGGCCAAAAAATTCTGGCCGAGCGTAGGCCGCATCGATAATCCCTACGGGGATCGCAACCTGATGTGCTCCTGCCCGCCGGTGGAGGCGTTCGCGGAGAAATAAAAATTTCACGCAGAGACGCAGTGAACGCGGAGGGGGACAAGAAAGACCGTCTCGCGGCGCAAAGCTCGCAAAGTTTTAAATGTTTTTCTAGGCGACCTTTGCGCCTTTGCGTGAATATGCTTTTCTAGTTTTCCTCTCGTCTCCGCGTCTCTGCGTGAAACGTTTTTCTTACTCGTCCCCCGCGTAAGCCGCATAATCCGCAGCACTCATCAACTCTTTGGTCTCGTCCGGCGCCGACAGCTTCACTTTAAACATCCACGCCGCGCCATGCGGATCTTCATTGAGCTTCTCAGGCGACGTAGTCAGCAAATCGTTGACTGCGGTCACTTCGCCCGAGACGGGCGCGAAAATATCGCTCACCGCTTTCACCGATTCGACCGACCCAATCGTCTTTCCTTTCTCCGCCGTCGCGCCCACCTTCGGCAATCGACATAGACGATATCGCCCAATTCTTTTTGCGCGTGGAACGTGATACCGATCGTGCCGGTATCGCCTTCGACGAGCACCCATTCATGTTCTTTTGTGTACAGGAAGTTTTCCGGGTAGGTCATTTTGCTCTCTTATAAAAAGGTGTTGATACCGTCACCGCTTCTACTGGTTGATTACGCACCATAACGTGAATCGTTCGCCCGATTTCCGCTTGCGCCGACAGGCAAATAACAAAGTCCGATGTTCTTGTTTAGCGTCGGCGAAGGGCCTCCGCTGGTGACCCAACCCGCCGGAGCGCCATCCACATGCACTTCATATCCGTCGCGCCCGATGCCGCGGCCCAGCATCTCAAATCCGATCAGCTTGCGCGTTAAACCCGCCTTCTTTGGCCTTAATCAGCGCGTCTACGACCGATAAAATCGCCCTTTTTTGACCTTCACCATCCACGCCAGATCGGCTTCCCAAGGCGTGATGCTCGCGCCGATTTCGTGCCCGTAAAGCGCCATTTTCGATTCCAGCCGCAAAGTATTCCGCGCGCCGAGCCCCGCCGGCTTGATACCGAACTCCGCGCCTGCCTCGAGTCAGATCATCCCAAATCCGCGGCGCTTGCTTCCGGCGCAATGTAAATTTCGAAGCCGTCCTCGCCTGTGTAGCCAGTGCGCGCAATCCGGGCGGGCGTGCCCGAAACATCGCCGTCTTTGAAGTGATAATACGCGATCGGCGCGAGCTCGACCTCGGTCAGCTTCTGCAATGTATCGAGCCCGCGCGGCCCCTGCACCGCGATCTGCGCATATCGGCCGCCGGCGTTTTCAACCGTGCAGTCGAACGTGTTGTGCGCCGCGATGTGCTCATAATCCTTATCCTGATTCGACGCATTGACGCACAGGAAATAATGATCGTCGGCGACCTTGTGCACCAGAATATCGTCAACAAATCCGCCGTGTTCGTAAAGCAGGCCAGAGTACTGCGCCTGCCCGATCTTCAACAACGCCGCATCGTTAGTGGCAACATAATTGACGAGATTAAATGCCTCCGGCCCCCGCACCTCAATCTCACCCATATGGCTGACGTCGAACAGGCCAACGGCGGTGCGCACCGTACGATGCTCATCGAGGAGCCCGGAATACTGCACCGGCATATCCCAGCCCCCAAAATCGACCATCTTGGCCCCCAGCCGGCGATGGGTCGCATTGAGCGGAGTTTTCCTAAGAGGAGTCGCGGGTGCGGTCATGAAAGACTCAGGCTAGCACTTTCGAAGCAGGCAGATGCAGCCGTGAGCCATGCTGCAAGCAAAATTAATCCCTGTAATCAACAAGAGGTATAGCGCGCAGGAAGCGCCAATCATCGTCGACCAGCATCTCATTCCGTATCTCACGAAACCATAGCTGGTAGTCACCGCCCAACCCGCAGCAAACGGAAGCGCAAGTATAGGGTCGACGAGTAGCAAAATCAGACAACCGAAAATCGCAAACCCAAGAGCGAGATTGATGGTCTTCCGAAGTGACATTTTACTCGCCGGGCGCGTGGATACCCCGCAGAATTCCTGCAACACTCAAATCCTCGTCGGCATCGGGCCAATGAATTCCTTCGCCCTCACTGAGCAATTCGAAATTTGAACGCTGCTCAGGAGTCGCGCTCAGGAGCCGTGGGAACCAAGTCAGCGGAGCGGTAACCGTGCGACCGTCTTTCAGATGAACGGTCAACTCAGTTCCACTCACTTCGACGCCGCAGGCGCGGGCCGTTTCAAGAGCCGAAGTATTCATGCCACGCCTCGATCCAAGCCGCTCGATGCTTCATAACGATCCGCTCGATTTCTTGCAGCTCGCGCGAAGGAAATCCGCCCGCTGCAACCAGTCCGACAGGGTCGAGCCAGAACTTCGCGACCTTTGCATCGCGCTTCGCATGGATGTGCGGAGCCTCGTCGCCCTCGTTGCTGTAGAAGAAAAACCGGTATGGCCCAATCTGCGCTACTGTCGGCATGTATCATGGCGGCCTAAACCGAGTATAAGTGTTCCACAGAATAGTTGTGTGTCGATTCTGTCAAGCCCGTCGATGCGTCAATCAAGCCTTGGGAACATCCGTGGTGCGGCATGTGGAAGGATCGCGAGGATATGAAGGACCCCGTCGCTTATGTTCGAAAGATCAGGCAACCCCGTTACACCTGGGACGACGCTTTAGGTGTCATACGGTCTGAGCGATAGCTGATTCATCCAATCCTAACGCCTTGCGTTCTGTGCTATCCTAATTCTGTACAAATCGATTAAGAAAAGACGAGGAGTTTCGTTTTCCGAATGGCACTGGCGGGTGAAGCTAAATTAAATGTTATTTCGAAGTTCCGGGTCCATAAGACGGACACCGGCTCGCCAGAAGTTCAGGTTGCTATCCTGAGCCGACGGATTGCCGAGCTTACGGAGCATTTCAAGACGCATAAGAAAGATCATCATTCGCGCAGAGGTCTGTTGCTGATGGTGCAGCGTCGCCGTAGCCTGCTGGGTTATCTCCGCAGCCGTAGTCCGGAGCGCTATAAGACTCTGATTACGAGCCTTGGCATCCGCCATTAAATTTATTCGGATTTCGATTCTCGATCCCGGTTCAGGTGACCGGGCTCCCGCAGAACCTCACTCCAGTCTCCACTTAGTCAAAGCAGGCTGGCCGCGTCGAATTTGGGCAACCAGAATGCCGCGGCTGGATTTTGATTAAAGGAAGATTTCAAACATGTTGCATTCCGTTGAAGTAGACCTCGGTGGGCGGATCATTACGATCGAAACCGGGAAGATGGCGAAACAGGCCAATGGGGCGGTGATTATCCGCTCGGGCGAGTCGGTGGTGCTGGTCACCGCCTGTACCGCCGAGAACCCCAAGGTCGGCGCCAGCTTTTTCCCTCTTACCGTGGACTACCGCGAGTACACTTACTCGGCCGGACGTTTTCCGGGCGGCTTCATTAAGCGCGAAGGACGGCCCACGGAGAAGGAAGTTCTCACCAGCCGTCTGATCGATCGCCCGATCCGCCCTCTGTTCCCGGAAGGGTATTCCCATGAGACTCAGGTGATCGGCATGGTGCTCTCGGCCGATCCGATGCGCGATCCCTCTACGCTGGCGATTGTCGGCGCGGGCGCCTCGCTCGCCATCTCCGACATTCCGTTCGAGCATGTGCTGGGCGGCGTTCGCGTGGGCATCGTCGACGGCAAACTGGTCGCGAATCCGACCTACGAAGAGACCAAGGCATCGAAGGTCAACATCGTTGTCGCCGGCACTGAAGGCGGCATCGTGATGGTGGAATCGGGCGCGAATCAGGCGACCGAAGCCGAGGTTCTCGAAGCGATCGAGTTCGGCCACAACTGCTGCAAGAAGATCGCCACCGCGATTCGTGAGCTGGTGAAGAAAGTCGGCAAGACCAAGCGCGAGTTCAAGTCGCCGGAGTTGAACAAGGCCCTCTACGATCAGATCTCCGCCGCCGTCCGCACCGAGTTGCACGGACGCGATGAACACCGAGAAGTACGAAAAGATCGACAGCTACCGCCGCATCGACGCGTGCAAGAAGAAGGCGATCGAAGGCCTCACCGACGAACAGAAGCCCGAAGCGGGCAAGGTGTTTCGACGCGCTGAAAGAGCGCATTTTCCGCGACGAAATGCTGAAGGACTCGCCGCCGTCCGGATGGACGCAAATTCGACCAGGTTCGCAAGATCGAAGTCGAGGTCGGGATTCTGCCGCGCACGCACGGATCGAGCCTGTTCACGCGCGGTGAAACGCAGGCGCTGGTTACGGCGACGCTCGGAACGAAAGACGATGAACAGCGGATTGAGCTGCTCGATTCCTCGGAATCGTCGAAGCGATTCATGCTGCATTACAACTTTCCTCCGTTCAGCGTGGGCGAAGTCGGATTCATGCGTGGAGCGGGCCGCCGCGAAATCGGCCACGGCGCATTGGCGGAGCGGGCGTTGTCGGCAGTGGTGCCGGACGATAAAGCGTTCCCCTACACGATGCGCATCGTGAGCGACATTTTGGAATCGAACGGTTCGAGCTCGATGGCGTCAGTCTGCGGCGCAACGCTTTCGTTGATGGACGCAGGTGTGCCGTTGTTGGCGCCGGTCGCGGGCATCGCGATGGGCCTGGTGCTTGAAGGCAAAGACTACGCGGTTCTGACCGACATCGCGGGCGCGGAAGATCATTACGGCGACATGGATTTCAAAGTCGCTGGAACGAAAGACGGCATCACGGCGTTGCAGATGGACATCAAAGTCCCGAACGTCACGCATGCCATCATGACGGAAGCTCTGGAGCAGGCCCGCAAGGCCCGTCTCCATATCTTAGACAAGATGAACGCCGTGCTGGCGACGCCTCGAACGACGATGTCTCCGTACGCGCCGCGCATTTTCAGCTTAAAGATCCCGACCGACAAGATTCGCGAGCTGATCGGACCGGGCGGCAAAGTCATCCGTGGAATCGTCGAACAGACCGGCTGCAAGATCGACGTCGAAGACGATGGTAGCGTGAAGATTTACTCCTCCGATGGAGCAGCGGCGGATCGTGCGATCCAGATGGTCACCGACATTTGCGCGGTCGCGGAAATCGGCAAGACCTACCTGGGCAAAGTGGTCCGCATCGTCGATTTCGGCGCATTCGTCGAGATTTTCCCCGGCACGGACGGGCTGCTGCACATCAGCGAAATTTCAGAAAGCCGCATCAAGCAGGTGCGCGATGAGTTGAATGAAGGCGACCAGATTCTGGTAAAAGTTCTGGCGCTCGAAGGCAACAAAATCAAGCTGAGCCGGAAGGCGATTCTGAAGGAGCAGCGGGAGAAGTTGAAGAAGGAAGAAGTGGTGAAGAGCTAGGCGGCAGAGCGCCGGGCGCCAGGCGCCAGTTAGGATTGAGTATGGCACGTGGTTTTGATGTCGTGATCGAGCGCGATGAAGAAGGATTCTACGTCGCGTCAGTTCCCGAGCTGCATGGCTGTCATACTCAGGCTAAATCGCTCGATGTGTTGATGGAGAGAATTCGAGAGGCTATTGAGCTTTGCCTGGAGGTTCAAGGTGAGCCGGCGACCAAGCTTGAATTTGTGGGAGTCCAGCGCGTGATCGTCGCGGCATGAGCAGGGCTCCCCGCCTGGCCGGAAAACAGCTGCTCACGGCTTTATCGAAAGCCGGGTTTGAGGTTGTTCGCGTTCGTGGCAGTCATCATTTCTTAAGACATTCAGATGGAAGAGCCACGGTATTGCCATTGCATTCTAGTGAAACAGTGGGACCCGGATTGCTGGCAAAAATCCTGAGGGACACAGCCCTTTCCGTGAAAGAATTGATCGCCCTTCTGAGATGAACCAGCCCATTCTCACGACGTCATGATGTTCACAATCTCCGAGTCGCTAATACCTATCAGACGGGCGAAAGCGAAGGCCGTCGGAACGATCCTAAAAGGAACATCCGGATCGAAGGGAGCTGGGTTATGGCCTATGTTGTAGAGCGTCTTCGCGCACGCCTCTTCAAACGTGTATTGAGCTGCCAAGAGCACATCCCCAGACCGATCGGCAGCCAGGGTCTTTTTTCTAATGCGATTAAAAAGATCATGGGCTCGATGACGGAGCGTGCGATCCGCAGTCATTTCGGCGAGTTCATCGAGTGTTACGCCGTCGGCACAGTGCGCCTTGAAAATGCCGACCAGACTTTGGATTGTGACTATGACGTTCGCCATGCAGATGGTGATTAGACGATTTTCTCGACGACCACCGCGGTGCCGTAGCACAGTACTTCCGTCACTCCTTGCATGACTTCCGTTGCGTCGTAGCGGCAGCCGATTATTGCGTTCGCTCCCATCTCGGTCGCGTGCTGGATCATTAGTTCGTAGGCGTCCCCTCTCGTTTTTTCACAGAGTTGGGAGAGCAAGGTGATATTGCCGCCTACTATCGTTTGAAAGCCTGCGCCGATGGTGCCGAAGATCGATCTGCTCCGGACGATGATGCCGCGGACCATTCCTAGATTGCGCGTGATTCTGAAGCCGTCGAAGGTGAAGGCTGTGGTTACCAGGTCGTGGGTCATGGATCGATTATTCCATGCGGAGGGCCGTCAGTGGGTCCACTTTGATGGCGCGGCGGGCTGGAACCCAGCAGGCTACGAATGCTACTGCGGCCATTAGTGAGATTGCGCTCGCATAAGTTAGCGGGTCGCGCGCGCTGACGCCGTAGAGGATCTGGCCGAAGAATTTTCCAGCGCGCTAACGCGATTGCTAAACCGATCGCGGTGCCGAGCCCTACCAGCACTGCCGTGCGGCTCAACACTACTCGCAGGACTTGCGCGGGGGCTGCTCCCAGGGCCATGCGGATGCCGATTTCGCGGGTTCTTCTGGACACTGCGTAGGCCATGATTCCGTAAACTCCCGTCGCGGCCAGCACTATGGCTAACAAGCCGAACGATGCCAGCACTACGGCCACCAGCCTCGCAGGAAACAGGGCTAGCGCCAGTTCGTTGGTCAGGCTGCCAGCTTCGTATATCGTGAGCGACGGGTCGAGATCGGCGACTGCGCGACGCAGTTGGCGGGTGGTTTCCGCTTCGGGCATAGGCGAGCGGGCAACCAGCGTCGCATTGCTGCGCCAGCTTTGCTCCATGGCCTGGAACACGGTGGGCGATGGGGATTCGCCGAGGGAGCGATATTTTCCGTCTTCCACTACGCCGGCGATCTGGATCCATGGTCCCTTGCCAGCGCCTTGTTTGAAGCGCTTGCCGACTGCATTTTCACCCGGCAGGAGTTGGTGCGCGAAGGCCTCATTCACCAGCACGACGAGTGGTTTGTCTTTCGTATCGCGCGCGTCAAGGTCGCGACCGGCAATGAGCCGGGTCTGCATTGCCGGGAGATAGCCGGGCGTAATCACGTACCAGTTCGCCATGGGGGTATCGCTCGGGCGTGCCTCTGGCTTGCCTTCCATCTGGACACCGCTATTCGAAATGTTGAGGGTAAGCGGCAATCCGTCAATCAGCCCCGCGGCTTCGATTCCCGGCATCGATCGGACCTTATCGAGCAGGCGGCGCTGAAACTCCCGGCCGCGCGCTTCGTCGTAACCTTGCAAACCGACATCGAAGGAGACGACGGCGGCATGCGCGGGCTCGAATCCAAGACGCAGGCTGAGGGCGTGCTGCAGGCTGCGGACTACTAGAACGCTTCCGATCAATAGCACGACGGACAAAGCGACTTGGCTGGTGACGAGAAGGTCACGCAGGTTTACGCGGCGAAGTTTGTCGGAGGGAGCGTCGTTGCGCATCGCTCCGGCTAGCGTGGATCGAGTGGATTGCAGTGCGGGGACTAGTCCGAAGAGCAGGCCGGTGACCAGCGAAACGGCGGCCGCAAAGAGGAGCACGCGCACATCCATCACCACGTGAGGAATCACGGGGACATCGATGGGCGGGCTCCACGCGTTGACCAGATCGGTGAGCCAGTACGCGAGCAGAATTCCGGCGGTTCCGCCTGCGACGGCGAGCACCAGGCTCTCGGTGAGGAGCTGGCGGATCAGATTGTAGCGGCTTGCTCCCAAAGCCAGGCGAATGGCGGTATCTTTTCTACGGTCGGCGGCGCGGGCCAGCAGCAGGCTCGCGAGATTGACGCAGGCGATCAGCAGCACCATGCCGGCGACTACCATCAATACGGCGGAGAATCCCGTGATGGCTCCGCGCAGATACGTGCCGGCCATTCCCGGCGGCGAGAGGACGATGGAGACGCCGGCGTCGTTATCCGGATATTCGCGGCCGAGCTGCTTGGTGATGATGTTGATGGAGGCTTCCGCGCTTTTCATGGAAACGCCGGGCTTCAGGCGGCCCATGACGAAGGCGTTGCCATTGCCCCGGCCGTCGAGCCAGTCGTATCCTTCGAGCTGCGCCGCCTGGGCGACGGGAACGAAAATTTCGGGGGTAAAGATGAGCTCGGTGCCAACGAAATCTTTGGGTGTGACACCGAGGATGGTGTAGTCGAGACCGTTCACTTTCACTTTTCTACCCGCGATATCGGGGTCGCCGGCGAAGCGACGCTGCCAGCAGTTATAGGTGATGATGGCCTGCGGGTGGCCTCCGCTTTTGACGTCGTCTTCGGGATGGAGAACGCGTCCGCGGATGGGCTTGACGCCGAGCGTGTCGAAATAATTTCCAGAAACCTCATAGCCCCAGAGACGGGAGTTTTCGCCGGCGCCGCGGCTCAGGTTCATGGGCACGATGCGATACAACGCGAGGCCGCTGAAGACTGTGTTGCGGTCGCGATAATCCTTGTAATCGGGGTAGGAGGTCGAGGGAAACTCGGCCTTGGCGAGATGCATGTTGAAGAAGGCAAGCTCATTCTGGCGTTCGACGCCAAAGGGCCGGAAGACTACGGCGTTGACGAGCGAAAAGATAGTGGTGTTCGCGCCTATGCCAAGAGCGAGCGTCAGAATCGCGGCGATGGTGAATCCGGGACTGCTGCGCAGACGGCGGATGGAGACGATCAGGTCCTGGAATAAGCGGTCCATGCCTATACCTTACGCTAACGCCATAAATTTGTTTCATAATTCAGGCGGGCGCAGTTCGGCGGTACGACTCTATTTTCCAAAGCAACCAACCATCTATTTACAACGATCTGCTGGGATGGGTGCCCTTATCCGTGAAATCAATCCCACGGCGGACCCCGCGATGAGACGCGGGTTCTCCCCAAGTGTTTAAGCGTTCGCGTTAGGGTCTCGAGAACTTTTACGCGGCGCGAACCAGAGCGTCCACTGGGATACCCCTGGCTTCTTGATTGAAGGATACAGGGGGTTTTGCGGGCTCGGAGTGGGTGAGAACGGGAGGTCTAAGAAACGGAAAGACATTTCACGCAGAGACGCGGAGAACGCGGAGAAAAATAATCACGGACGGAAAGTCAGTTCGCGGGGGGGAGTTTGAACTCTACGTGACGCTCGTCGTTTAGCTGTTTGGAGAAGTCGCGGTCTACCAGAGAAAGGGACATGCGATTTTGCTTGGCGTCGCGGCTGACCCAATTGAGCGTGTCGCCATCGGCCCAGTAGGCGATCGCGGCCACTACTGTATGGTCGGTTAATGCGATCAGGAAGATGGTCGGCTGGTCGTCTTTGAGGCCGCTTTCGTCGGTATCAGCTGCTGCGGCTTGAGGGACGTTAGAAAAATCGATGATCGAGGGATTCACTGAGTCCGGTTGAAAATCCTGATTGACCACGGCGGCGGGTGCGGGATTCGCGTAGCCATAGTCAGAACCAACGGGCGCGCCGTAGTATCCGCCGCCGATGAAAACCGGATACGGAACGATACACGGGACGCGGATAATATGGACGCACTGGATTGAGAGGACGCGCAGGAGCGGTGGGACGGCCACTCGAGGGAGGTGCGCCCATACGGCCGACGGGTGCGGAGCCTCCGCGATGTTGGGCGAAAATCGACGCCGTTACGAACGCGGCTAAGAGGACGATTCGCATGGAACGCTCCTACAGCATTATAGACGCTTTTCGGGGGTGCCTGCGTTGCAGGTGCCAGAAGGGCAGGTCGGGAACCTGCCCCACTGTGCCGAAAGACATCACGGGTTGAGTACCGCTCGGTTCAACTGTTGGCCCCACGGCGTCCCTTCCCTGACGGTCGGGGCTCGGTTTGGGTGCCTCGACTGTATGCTGATTTAAAGCTGGTAGAGCATCAGGTAGACGATTACGCCGGTTACGCTTACGTACATCCAGATCGGCCAGGTCCATTTGGCTAGCTTGCGGTGGCGGGCGAATTCGCCTTTTAGGGCTCGGCGGAGGGTCATGATGGCCAGCACCGGGACCGTTACGGCCAGCAGCGTGTGGGAAATCAGGATCGTGAAATAGAGCGCGGGGACGGGTCCGGTGTAGTGCTTCGATCCGATTTGCGCGTGGTAGGTCAGGTAAGAGATCAGGAACAGGATCGAGGTGCAGAAAGCGGCGATCATTACCTTGTGATGCGCGTCGCGTTTTCCGTTGCGGATCAGCGCGTAGCCGATGGCGAGTAGAATTGCGGCGGTGCCGTTGAGGAAGGCGTTTAGCGTGGGTAGATCGTGAACGGTCAGAAGCGGTCCTTTGCTACGCGTTTGGCGTCAGCGATTAGTTTGGGGATCGCGTCGTCGTCGGAGGTCAGATAGTAACCGCGGACGCGCGATTGGCGGTCGATCAGGACGAAGCGCGTAGAGTGTTCGAGGTCGCCGTTGACGTCGCCTAGCAGGAAGACGTTCCTCGCCAGGTTGTGAAGCACCGGCTGGGGACCGGTTAGAAAGAACCAGACGCCGGGCTCGGCTTGATAATGCTCGGCGTATTTGGCGAGCACCTCGGGCGTGTCGCGAGCGGGGTCGACGGTGAAGGAGACCAGGCGAAGGTCGCTTATATGGGGGCGGAGAGCGTCATCGACCTGGCGCATTTGCGCGCTCATTCTTGGACAAGGGCCGGCGCAGTTGGTGAAGATGAAATCGGCGATCCAGACTTTTCCGCGGAGGGTGTTCGCGCTGAGGAATGGCTGGTTGGATTGGTCGGTAAGCGCGAAATCGCCTACCAGGCCATAGGAAGGCAGACCTGCGCTGGCTGTGCAACCGGCAAGAGCCAAAGCGCTAAGACCGAATGCGATCCAGAACCAGGAGGCCATATAAGAATGGAAGATAGAGGACGCTGGCGAGCAGTACCTGGCGCGCGCGGGTGACGGAACAATCGAAGACCGAGCGGAGGCTCGCATAGGCGTAAATCAGACCCAGAATCGAGCGCGCCGGCCAAATAGAAATTTCCAGCCATCGCGAGAAACTTGGGCAGCACGCTGATGGGAAGCAGAGCCAGCGAGAACCACAGCATGCGGCGCGACGTGGATTCGCCGTCGGGCTCGACTACGGGAAGCATCAGGATGCCTGCGCGGGCGTAATCGGCGCGATACATCCAGGCGATCGCGTAAAAGTGCGGGAACTGCCATAGGAAAAGAATTGCGTAGAGAATCCAGGCGTCCCAGTTAAGCGTGCCGCTGGCGGCGGCGAATCCGATGAGCGGAGGCATGGCGCCGGGGATCGCTCCGAGCGTGGTGGAATGCGCAGAGCGCTGCTTCATCGGCGTATAGAGAAACAAGTAACTGGCCAGCGTGAACAAGTCCGAGCAGCGCGGTCAGCAGATTCGCGCCGAGCCACAGATCGAGGAATCCTGCGATCGAAAGAAAAATTCCGAACAGCAATGCATGCGGACCGGTGACGCGCCCGGAAGGGATGGGACGCGCCATGGTGCGATTCATCTTCGCGTCGGCGTCGCGTTCATACCATTGATTGAGGGCGGCGGTTCCGCTGGCGATCAGCGCTGTGCCAACAAGGGTGTGGAGCAGAGTGACCCAGGTCCACCTGACGGCGGCGTTCCCTGCGTTCATGCCGCAGACGAAGCCGATCGCCGTGCTCATCAGGATGAAGCACGTGATGCGAGGCTTGGTCAGTTCGAGATAACGACCCATTAAGAGGTCACCGCCTCATGCGCATGGAGTGTGCCGTGGGCGCGCACGTTACGCAAAATCTGGATGGACAAGATCACGCTCGCGGCCATCGTCAGCCCGCCGGTGGCAACATGGGCGACAGTGGTCAGCACCATCGCGAGAGGTTGTTCGGCGGCTTGCAAACGCGTGTAATATGCGGCGACGCCCAACATCACTTGCAAAAACGTGACGCCTAGCAGAGCCTTCGCGGCGGTCGAGAGCGCACGATGGTTGGGGAATTGATGCATTACAAACGTCGCGACGAAGAGAACGGCGAGGGTCACTACCATCGAGAAGAGAACGTGCGGGAGAACTCCGATCGCCCGATGACGGAAGGCGGCGCCGAGTGCGATTTGCGCCAGAACCATTAGAGGAGTCACGATGGCGAGGCTGCGTAGAGACGGCCAGCCGTGATCCTCCACGATTTCGGGTCCCTGCTGCCAGCTTTTCGAGGTGAACAGCGCGATGGCTACCGTGGTCGAGAAGAATAGTTGCGCCAGGCACGCGTGAGAAATGCTGACTGCTGGAGGGAGCATCAGCTTCACGGTCAAGCCACCGAGCAAGCCTTGGACGATCACTGCGCCGAGAGCGACAATGCCCAGCGTTTTCATCCACTTTCTGGTTTCGACCAGGGTTAACCAGACGGCCAGAATAATGGTCATGAAGCCGACGGCGGTCGCGACCATGCGATGGCCGTGCTCGAAAAACACGCCTCCGGTCATTTGCGGCATGACTTGGCCATAGGACAAAGGCCAGTCGGGGACGGATAGGCCGGCTTCCTTGCTGGTCACCGAAGCGCCGGCGACGACGAGGAATAATGTGCACACCGCGAGCAGGATTGCATAACGGTGTAACCAGAATCTTTCCATGATGAGTAGAATCGCTCTTTTAACTATTGTAACTGAAACCGGTCGATATGGACGCGTGTCATAACGGATTTCGAGATTGAACGTCGATCACGCTATATTAAGGTTGATCCGACTCCCTGAGGTTTTCTTTGAAAATTAATCTTGTCATAGCCATAACTATATTTATTTTTGTCGCGCGTGGGCAGACGGTGCGCGGAGTTATCGAAGGAGTCGTAACGGACCCGGCGAAAAGCGGCGTTGCCTTCCGTGCCGTTGACGATATTGAACGACGAAACTGGAGAAAGTCATGCTGGTGACGACGGATTCACGCGGTGAGTTCATGCTCGCAGCCCTAGTGCCTGGTAAATACCGCGTCCAGGTCGAATCTAAAGGACTTGGTAAATACGGCCGCGTTCTTACGCTTGAAGTCAATCAGGAGATACGCGTAGATATCGAGCTGCAAGTTTACGCCGGAGATACTGTCGAAGTAACCGCTGCTCCCGCGTTGGTTCGCCAGGATTCGTCGGCGCTGGGCGGCGTGATCGAGAATCGGCTGATCGTCGGACTGCCTCTCGATGGGCGGAATTTTTATGAGCTGAGCCTGCTGCTGCCTGGCGTTGCACCTCCGGCGCAGGGCTCGGCGGGATCGGTGCGCGGAGCGTTTACGGTGAACGTCAACGGCGCGCGCGAGGACAGCAATAATTTTCTTCTCGACGGCGCGTATAATGGCGATCCGAAATTGAACGGCGTAAGCGTGACGTCGCCTGTGGATGCGATTCGCGAATTTGAGGTCGCGGCATCGACCTATGACACGAGTTTCGGCCGCAACGCTGGGGGACAGATCAACGTGGTGACGCGGAGCGGCGGCAATCAGGTTCACGGCACACTGTACGAGTTTTTCAGCAATGGCGCGATGGGCGCGAGCAACTTTTTCGCGCCGGCCGGGCAGCCTGCGCCGAAGTATCAGCGCAATCAGTTCGGGGGCGTGATCGGCGGACCTATCAAGAAAAATCGCACGTTCTTTTTCGCCGATTATGAAGGCACGCGGCTGTCGGCGGGCGAGACTCTGGTGACCAATGTTCCCACGGCGCTCGAGCGCGTTGGCAATTTTTCGCAGTCGGCGACGCCGGCCATCGATCCGACTACGGGCGGTCTGCTTCAAGGCGGAGATTTTGCCGAGCTATTATCTGAACCCGATCGGCGTGGCGATTGCGGCGCTCTATCCTCTGCCGAATCGCAATGTGGCGGGCGCGAATTACGTGTCGTCGCCCTCGCAGTTCGACAATCAGAATCACTTCGATGTTCGCATCGACCACACGCTTGACGCACAGCGACAATCTGTTTTTCCGCTACAGCTTCGTGGACGACCGGTTCTTCGATCCGTTCGGTGGGTCGGGCTTTTCGGCGGTTCCGAATTACGGCCTGACGATTCCGAGCCGGGCGCAGAACACTTCGCTGGGCGAGACGCACACGTTCACGCCGTCGCTGATCAACGAGGTGAGGATCGCTTTCAACCGCGTATCGAACGGCGATTATCAGCAGAACCAGGGCGTGAGTATCAATCATCAGATCGGGCTGCCGGAGCTGTCGACCAATCCGCGCGATTGGGGATTGAGCCTGATTTCCGTCAACGGATATTCGCCGCTGGGCGATGAGTACACGAGTCCGGAGCACGGGACGACCAACACATATCAGATCGGCGACAACGCGACGTGGATGCGAGGGCGGCATCTGGTGAAGTTCGGATTCGACTCGCGCATCCTGCAACAGAACGCTTATCGCGACGTGCAATCGCGCGGCTTCATCGACTTCACGGGGGAGCTTATCGGCAATGCGCTTGAAGAGCTGTTGCTGGGGGCGCCCACGGAATCCGGCGGCGCGACGATGAATAATCCGGAGCATCTGCGCACGCATAGCTACAATTTTTTCGTCAATGACACGTGGCGAATGCGGCCGGATCTTACGGTGACACTCGGGTTGCGATATGAATACAATTCGCCGGGGGTTGATGCGGCGAATCGCGCGGCGGTTTACAATCCTGCGACGGGGATGCTGGCCGCGGTGGGGATGAATGGATTTCCGCGTGCGGGTTATAACGCGGACCTGAATAACTTCGCGCCGCAGATAGGCCTCGCATGGTCGCCGGGCGGACGCGGCACGACGGTGATTCGCGCGGCGTACGGGATTCATTACGATCAATCGTCGCTGGCGATTTCAGAGGGTCTCTACTTCAGCGCGCCTTACTACAATCTGAACGTCTTTTATCCGATTGAGGGACTCTACAATTTGTCGCTCTCGAATCCCTTTCCGAACAATTTTCCTTATCCCTATCCGGCGTCGGCCACCGCGTTCGAGAGGAATCTGCGCACGCCGTACATCCAGCAGTGGAACTTCGGGATTCAGCGGCAGCTAGGCAAATCGCGAGTGGCGGAGCTAGATTATGTCGGATCGAAAGGCACGCGGCTGATCGATTCGCGCGACATCAATCAGGGGCTTCCGTCGACCAATCCGAATAATTTGCGGCCGAATCCGTATTTTTCCGACGTGGATATTATCGAGTCCAACGCGAACTCGATTTATCACAGCTTGCAGGCGAGGTTTGAGCAGAGGCTTTCGAAGGGCTTGTCGGCGCTCGCTTCGTATACATATTCGAAATCGATTGACGACGCTTCGGGATTTTTCACCACAACGGGCGATCCGAATTTTCCGCAGAACAGCTACGATCTGAGCGCGGAGCGGGGCCGGTCCGATTTCGACATCCGCCAGCGCTTCACGATTAGCTACGCTTACGATCTGCCGATCGCGACCGGTCATCGATGGCTGGGAGGCTGGCAGAGTTTTGGCGTGTTGACGTTCCAAACGGGCCAGCCGTTCACCGTCGCGCTGCTGTCCGACAATGACAACTCAAACACGGGATTCAGTAATCTCGGATATGGCGCGAATAACCGGCCGAACGTCGTCGGTAATCCTCATCTTTCGAATCCCGGCGCGCAGGAGTGGTTTAACACTAACGCGTTCGCGGTCGCGCCGTACGGGACTTTCGGCAACGCGGGACGCAATATTCTCGACGGGCCGGGTCTGGCAACGATCGACTTCTCCATGGTCAAAAATACGCGCGTGTCAGAGAAACTGAACATCCAGTTCCGCGCGGAATTTTTCAATCTGCTAAACCATACGAATTTCAATCTGCCGGATAATTTCGTCGGCTCGTCCACCTTTGGACAGATCACTTCGGCGCAGGATCCGCGGCGGTTGCAGTTGGCGCTGAAGTTCCTGTTTTAGACTAAAAAGCGTGAACAATCCGTTCATGGCGCGAGCCATTGAGCTCGCTATCGGGAACGTGCGCAGCGGGCGCGGAGGGCCTTTCGCCGCCATCGTCGTCAAGGATGGGCGCATTGTGGGCGAAGGTACAAATTGCGTGACAGCGTCGAACGATCCGACCGCGCATGCCGAGGTGGTGGCGATACGGGCGGCGTGCGCGGCGCTTGGGTCGTTTCAACTTGACGGCTGCGATCTTTATACTACCTGCGAGCCTTGCCCGATGTGCCTGGGCGCGATTTACTGGGCTCGTCCGGCTCGCGTGTACTTCGGGTCGAAGGCTGCTGACGCGGCGGCGGCCGGTTTCGATGATGCGTTCATCTATGAGCAGCTTGCTTTGCCGCTTGCGGAGCGGAAGATTCCTTTTCTTGAAATGATGCGCAAGGAATCGCTCGAGTGCTTTCAGGCTTGGGCGGAGAAGCGAGATCGAATCGAGTACTAGTTCACGGGGACACGCCGAGTGAGGCGGCCCGACCCGGCGAAACTGCGCTTGGCGACGCTAAGTTTATTAAATCAGCCGTGGCAGGTGTCTTGCTGTTCGCTTTCAAATGCGGATTTATAGACTTAGCTTGGTTTCGATCTTCGCTGTCGGCTGGGCCGTCGCTCAGGCGCCCGATTACTTAAGCCAGAGCTTGACCGGCGCGTTCCTTTATGAGGTGAAGGCTGGTCCGAATAGCGCCATTTCGAATCCTTTATTGAACAGCTCGCCGGGGTTCGGCATCGGCTACGGGTTCCGGCCTCGACCCTGGCTCATGCTGGAGGCGGGTTTCGAGCAAATCGTGCGACCCGTTGGCTCCGCTGTCTGTTGCGAATATTCGACCAATGCGGAGGACCAGTTGTTCCTGGCCCCCTTCGGGGCGAGATACGTATTTGAACCTCGCGGCAGCCGCGTTCGCTTTACGGCGGGCGGAGGAGGGGCGTACATGAACCATTACGTCGGGAACCAGAGCGGGGGGACGGTCGGATTTTCCGGATGGGGCGGGCAGTTCGTCGCCTCGGGCGATTACGCGGTGACGCGATCGGGCCGGCTGCGGCTGGGCGTGACGGCGCGCTACTACATCGCGGCGCCGAAGCCCTCGGCATTCTTCGGGCCCCCCGGATATAACCCGAGTGACCATGTACGGTTCGTGGCCATTGGACCGTCAGTTACATTTTCTTTCCGATAAGGTCGGGGCATCACAGCCGAGGTAGACTTTACCTAGGCGGGAAAACGAGGTAATCGGGGATGACCAGGAGCGGAGTGCTGCTGATTTTGGTTTCGACGGCGGCACTTGCCGGGCCTCCTTTTCAAACCGACGATCCGCAGCCGATTGGATTTCGCGAATACGAGTTCTATACGTTCGCGGTTTCGGACGGCACCTCGGTGGAAACCGATTTATCGGCGCCCGCGCTGGAATTTAACTGGGGAGCTGTCCCCAACGTGCACCTGCATATCATCCTGCCGGCTGCGACGATTCTGCCCGCCGTGGGTGTGCGCGCTTTTGGTCTGGGCGACACTGAACTCGGTATCAAATACCGGTTCGTGCAGGAGACGAAACATCGCCCCATGATCGGGACGTTTGTGATGTTCGAAATTCCGACGGGCGATGCCGCGAAGGGGTTGGGGGTGGGTAAGACGTGGTACAAACTGCCTCTGTGGGCGCAGAAAAGCTTTGGGCCGTGGACTACTTACGGCGGCGGCGGGGAAACCATCGTGAAAGCGACTGGATTTCGTAGCTATCCGTTTGCGGGATGGCTGGTGCAGAGGGATATCGGCAAGAAGTGGACGCTGGGAACCGAGGTGTTCTATCACGGACCGGAAGGGATCGCGACGGCGCAGACAAGGCCGGCGACGCTGGTCGATTTCGGCGGTTACTACAAATTTCGCGATCCGGGATTTCAGGCGCTGTTCTGCTATGGGCACACGGTGATCGGGCAGAAGGAGAATTACGCTTACCTGGGGCTCTATTGGACCTGGGGCGGGAAGAAGGATCCGGCTAAGCCCGGCGATGCGCCTCCGGTGGGCGCGGGATTCAGTGGCCTGGGTCATATGCGAGGCTGAACGTGGTGCGGACCCCCTGGTCTGCGGCCGACGCCACCGTCGGCCTCAGCCCACGTACTCTCATAGGATGCTTATGAATATCTCCAGCAGCGATATCATTCTTCTAGCGCATGCGAGCTTTGGGGTTATGGGATGCCTCGCGGCTTTGTGGGTCTTCGTCGAGGCGCTGAGTGCGCGGCCAGAGAACGCTGCGCGGATACGATTCGCTGCTCTCATTGCCGCGGTCGCCATGGCGGGTGCTTGGATTTGCGGAGGATATTGGTATGTTCATTTTTATCCCGCGGAGAAGGCATTGATCCTTGAGGGGCCGTGGCCTTTCGCACACAATATCTTCATGGAGACGAAGGAACACCTGTTTTTCATTACCGGCATTTTGGCGTTTCTCCTTCCGCTGGCGGCGCGGGAAAGTCTGTACGCCAATTCCTCGGCGCGGAAACTGGTTCTTTCGATCGCGGCAATGATTGCGATTACCGGTTTGGCGGTGGAAGGAGCCGGCGCGGTGATCGACCACGGGGTGAAAGTCGCTCTGCTGAGAGGTCGATGATGGAGTCGATGATGGAATCCAGGCTTATGCCCGTGACATCGGGATTTGCTCTTGCGGCTGCGATCACTTTCCTGTTCAATACAGCGCTTGCAATCGTGAAGGATTCGTCACCGCCGTTGAATGCGTTTATGGCGTCGCTGAGCGGTCATCAATGGATTACGCACGGACTGGCCGATCTGGTGCTGTTTGCCGGGTTGGGCTTCGTTTTCAAGTATATGCGGGTCGGTGAAAAGATTGGGGCGGAACGTTTGGTTGGTGTGCTAATTGGAGCTGTGGCGGTTGCGGGGTTGGGGCTGGCGGCGTGGTACGTGCTGTTTTAGTTTTAGCGTCTGCCCGCATGTTGACGCATGGCGGCTCCGTGCCGTGAGGCCGTCCTGCAAAACTCCACAATCAGGGGATGCGGGTTTCCTTCCATCGACCTGGCCTGGGGCACGAAAAGGGTTCCCATATAGAAGGGATGCGTGGGTAGTTCGATGACGCGCGCTTCATTATTCTGGTCAGTGCCGGTGACCTCCAGGCCGGCTGATTCCAACTGTTTCTGATATTCCGGGTTGAATCCGAAATTGCAGTAGTAGGCTTCCATGGACCGGGCGGCACCGCACGCGGCTGCGGCCTTACTGCCGGGTTTGAGCGTGACCTCCATCGTCTTTCCGACCAGGGAACAACTCAAAGGGGTGATGAAAAGGCAGGACGCGTAGGGGTCGGACTCGGCGTGGGCGGCGTCAGTGAACCCCATCACGTTGCGGGCATATTCGATGACGGCGTGCTGGAAGCCTCCGCAGGTTCCTAGGAAGGGGACTTGGTTTTCGCGCGCGTAACGGATGCCGACGAGCGCTCCGTCGAGACTCTTATAGGGACTACCGGGGCTACAGATCAGTCCTTGAAATCGGCTGAATTCGTGGGGGTGGTCGGTGGGCAGCCACGTCGCCAGGAAGGGCTTCTCCAGAGCCTGGAAGGCGTGCTCGATGCCGTGGTTGGTCGCGAGATGAGTGGGGTTCGAGGGATTGAAGTCGCCAATGATCCCGATTTTGACTGGCTCGGTCATACCAACAGTTTGCCAGATTATCGACCGGGCTGACCCCGCTTGACGGGGGCTGTCACGTTTCTGTTAAACTGACGAACTAACAGGCATGCGGATCGACATAAAGTCCCGGGCTGGCAGAGCTTTGTTTGCCGGGGGCGCCGTCTTAATGTCCAGTTGCGCGCTGACGAATCGCCCGCAGCCTATGAAACAGTTCTTTTTGCCCCCGTCGAGGGCCATGGCTGCGCCTGCTGAACCGGTGCTGGAGCCTCCCTCTCCGCCGAGCGCTTTTTATGGAAACGAGGTTCCGGCGATTGCCGCTCCTCTCGCCGCTCTTCCCCGCCCTACCGATGCCGAATTCCTGATCAAGAAGGCCGACGATAACTTCATCGAGGGCAAAAAAGCCTTGGATGCGGGACGTGCTGCCGATGCGCGTAAGGACTTCGATCATGCGGTCGAGGCGCTATTATCGGCTCCGGAGAATCTGCCGGACAGGGCGCGCGTTGAAAGGCGTCTCGAAGAGCTGATCGAGGCGATTTATCGCTATGACGCGGATCAGGCTTCGGTCGGCGACTCCGACAAAGTGGTGTACGACAAGAGTCCCAAGGACGACATGGTGGAGCTGACGTTTTCCCCGGCCGACCCTGGAACGCGCAGCAAGGTGCTCGACCTGATTCATTCCACCGCGTCGCAACTCCCTTTGCAGCAGCATGATACGGTGATCGGCGCAGTCAATTATTTCACCAGCGAGCGGGGGAAAAAGATTATCGCGGCGGGGCTGCGGCGGCAGGCGCGGTATAAGCCGATGATCGAGCGGATTCTGACCGAGGAAGGCGTTCCGCTGGAATTGCTGTTTCTGGCGCAGGCGGAATCCGGTTACCTGCCTCGTGCGAAATCGAATAAATTGTGCGTTGGATTGTGGCAGTTCGCGCGGGCGACGGGACACGATTACGGGCTTCTGCAAACCGCTTCTACCGACGACCGGATGGATCCGGAGAAATCCACGCGGGCGGCGGCTCGCTATTTGAAGGATCTGTACACGCATTTCGGGGACTGGTATCTGGCGATGGCGGCCTACGATTGCGGTCCGGCGTGCGTGGATCATGCGGTGATGCGGACGGGATACGCGGATTTCTTCGAGCTGCGGCGGCTGAACGCGCTTCCCAAGGAGACGGCCAATTACGTCCCGGCGATCCTGGCGATGACCATCGTCGGCAAGAATGCTCCGGCGTATGGCCTGGATCATCTGGACCTGGAGATTCCGGTCGAAACGGATTCCCTTGAAATGCAGACGCCGACTCATCTGGCGCTGATCGCCGATGCGGTCGACCGGCCTCTGAGTGAGCTGAAGGAGATGAATCCCGGGCTTCTGAAGTCGGTGGCTCCGGCTGGATTCAAGGTGAATGTGCCGAAGGGATCGCTCGCCGCGGTCGAGACGGCGTTTGCCGTAGTTCCTCCCACGAAACGGGACGCTTGGCGGCTGCATCGAATGAGCCTTGGCGACTCTTTCGCGGGCCTCGCGAAGCGTTATAGCGCGCAGACGGCGTCGATCAGTCTGGCAAATCACCAAGAACTGCCGGAACCTGGGTCGCTGGTCGCGATTCCGGTGGCGTATCCCGGTGATCGCGTGGCGGTCGCGAAGACAGCTTCCTCAAAGCGGCACACCTCGGCGCCCGCCGTTGCGTCGGCATTGAAGCAGAAGAAGTCTGTATCGAAACTGGCCCCGAAGGCGGCGCCTCCGAAGGCCTCGGCTGCGAAGTCTGCGTCTAAGAAGACGACGGCAGTGGCGCAGAAGAGTGCATCGAAGGCTCCCGTGCGGCACACCGCATCGCTGCACGTGCCGAATTCCTGATCGTAATCGCGCGAAATTGTTTTTTCTCTTGCCTTCGCACGAAAACGCGATATTCTAATTTTTGATTACGCTCTGGCGCCGCGCGTATGTGCGCCTGCGAGGAGGCTGTTCAGAATGCGATTTCGACTTGCGGTCAAAGATGACGAACTAGACGATTACGAAGAAGGGACGCACATCAACGTGGACGACGATCTGGGTGATTATGGAGTTGACGACGACGAAGAAGAAGAGACGCCATCGATCCCGATTCCGCCTCCCATAACGGTGACGGAAACGATCGTGGTAGTCGAGGAAGTGCCGGAGGGTCCGCCAGCGAAGAAGCCGGTGGCCAAGGCGGTCGCTAAAAAGGCTGCTCCCAAGAAGGCGGCCGCACCTCCGCCTGCTGCTCCCAAAAAAGCAGCGGCGAAAAAGGCTGCTCCCAAGAAGGCTGCCGCCAAGAAGGCTGCTCCTAAGAAAGCCGCTCCTAAAAAAGCTGCTCCCAAAAAAGCTGTCGCCAAGAAGGCCGCTCCCAAGAAAGCTGCTGCAAAGAAGGCTCCTGCGAAGAAAGTAGCCAAAAAGGCCGCTCCTAAGAAAGCGGCGCCGAAAAAGGCTGCTCCCAAGAAAAAGGGCGGGAAGAAGAAGTAATCCTCTCCGGTTCGATTCTCCCAAAAGATAAGGGGCAGCCCTAGGGCTCGCCCCTTTTTCGATTTCTGGTGGCGCAACGCGGTCCAACTAGCGAATTCCCTCCGACGAGCCGCTAGTGCGCCGCCCCGGCGATTGTTACCGGAAATGCTCGCGTCCGCCCGCATGCTTACGCATGGCGGTTCAGTATCCGCCCTGAGCCGCCATGCGTAAGCATGCGGATAGACGGTAGATTCGCCAGGGTTAGAAGCGGAATGTCCCAACCAGCACGCCCAGGCGGCCCGATACCGCTGCGCCCTGCCCGGTACCATAGATGCTCGACGGCTGGGCGACCGTGGTGGTCGCCAGGCCCAGGCCGCTCGAGGTCAGCGTGCCGCTCGGATTCGCGAAGTTGGGATGGTTCAAAACATTGTAGAACTGCGCGCCGATCCCGAACTTGTACTTCTCCCGCACCGTGAAATTCTTCGTAAGCTGCGTATCGATGTCGAAGTACGGCGCCCCCCGGAACTCGTTGGGACCCGTATTGCCGTAATCCAACTGCGCGATCTGGCCAGCCTTGGCCGTGGTTACCGCGAACTCCGAAGGGCGAGACCCATTCACTACGGCAGTAGAGGCCGGCCCAAACAGGCAAGGCGTCCCGTTCGACGTAGCGATGTTGGTCGAACCGCAGCTCGTACCCTGAACATTGGGAACCAACAGGTCCGCCAGATAGACGTTCTGGTTGGTGCTGGGCACCGACGAATTGATATTCGCCGGCAATGTGCTATTGGTCACCGAGAATGGATTGCCGGTGTAATAGTAGAACTTGGCTCCCAGGGTCCAACCGCCAAGTACATTATTCACAAAGTGGTTCCCATACTTCGAAGGCGAGCTCCAGAGCAGATCGCCGGAGATGTTGTGGCGAGTATCGAACGTCAGAGGGCCATAAGCGGCGGCGATGCTGTTCGGATTATAAATCGCTCCGGTTCCAGTGGTCCCGGAGCCGACGACTCCCAATGCGTGACTCCAGGTCCAACTGCCCTGCGCCTGAAAGCCGAAGCTCATGGCATGGCGGATGGATGTGGTGAGGCCGTCGTAGTTCGAATATCCGCTGGTCAGCACCTGGGTAACATAGAGGAAACGCGGATCCGGGGCGACGGTGGGCAGACCCTCGAATCCGTTCGGGTAATTTTTGGTCGTTAAAGACAAATTCGCATCGAGATTGGTCAGCGCCTCATTGTAGCCGTGGCTGCCCGCATAGGTGATGGCGAGCACGTTTCTGGCGCTAATGGGCTGCTCGATTTCAAAGCTCCACTCCAGAATCTTCGGCGCGACGAAGTTATTCGGCGTCGAATAGAAGCTGGGTGCGGAGAAGGCGATGGGGGCTAGCGATGCCTGGATCTGAGGCAGCGTGTAACCAGCCTTGAATCCGCTTTCGAGGGCACTGTAGGCGCCGTAGGCCGCGGCAACCGAGGTACTCGGATCCGATCGGAGACCGATGGTCCCGAAAGTCACAGTCGGCGAAAAGTAACTCGGCGAATTGGTGTCGATATTGTTGGCGACGCTGACCGCGAAGAGATTGGCGAACAATCCAACGCCGCCGCGAATCACAGTTTTACTGTTGCCGTTGGTTCCAAAAGGCGACCATACAAAGCCGAAGCGCGGCTCCCAGATGCCCGATTCCAGATTCTTATAGGCATACTGCAAACCCGTCTGGATGGTCTGGTCGTAGGGAATGCTGACGCCCCCTTGATATCCCGCCAGCCCGAATTCGGTGTTCAGGCGGTCGAAACAGTTGTCGAGACACTTCGGATTGCCGTCCCGCTCCCAACGCAGGCCGTAGGTGATCTTCAAGCCCGGCTTTACCGCCCATTCATCCTGCGCATAAAGATTCGACGAATAGGCTCGGATGTGTGCCGCCGCGAGCTGCGCGAACGATTGCGCGAAGTTGCTCCCTTTACCGGTGCTGTTGAGCTGGCCGGTGGCGAAATCCGTGAGATCGTCGATCGTGTAATTCCCGTTGACGGTGTTGGCGGAAAGATTGGTCGCCGTCACCTTGTTAAAGCGGTAATTGACGCCGAATTTGAGAGCGTGCGCACCCTTGGTCCAGGAAAGGTCGTCGATCAACTCCATCTGTCCAACGTTGCGTCCATTCGGAAGCGACGCACCGACGCTCGTAAATCCGCCCTGCTGCGCGCCGCCGTCGTTGAAAGTGAAGCGCTCCGGCAAGAGAGCCTGCGAGGCGGAGAAGCTCGGCACGCCGAAAATCGCCGTATACCAACTGCCTCCGCCGATGAAGCTATTCACCAAGGTGGGCGAGATGATATAGGTGTAATTGAGCTGACCGTTATCGGACGGCTGATGGCTGATGGAGCTGAATACCGGATTAAAGGCGCTGGTCGAGGTCGCCTGAACGCCGGCATCGTATTGATAACGGAAACTCACCTTCTGCTTGTCGTTGATGTTCCAATCGGCTTTTCCGACATAAAACGATTCGGTATTCAGCGAATTGTTCGCCGAAACGAAGGCAACGGCACAGGGAATCGCCGTTGATCCACCGGGCGCGTTGGCGGGCACCGTGCCAAAATAAACACCCTGGGTAAACTGAGTTCCCGCGAAAGTCCCACGCCCGGCACATCCGAGCGAGCCGCTGGGATCCTGCGTGACGCCATTGCCCGTGACGACCGGAACCGCGCGGTTCAAGCCGGGAGCGCCATTATAGACCGCGAATACCTCTTTATAGAGCGGAACGGACGCAGCCGGAATGTGGGCGAGCGTATATTGCTGAAATTGAGCGCTCGGGATCGAAACGTTGGTCGAAGCGGGCAGCGCGTAGCGCAAGCCCTCGGTGTCGAAGAAGAAGAACAGCTTGTTCTTCAACACCGGTCCGCCGACGTTACCCGCATATTGGTTGGCATCGGCGCGGCCGCGCGGAGTGCCTGCGTAATTCTTGAAAAACGAGTTTGCGTTCAGAATCGCGTCGTTATAGTTGTAGGTCAGCGCGCCGTGAAATGAGTTCGAGCCGGACTTGCTGATCATGTTCTCCTGCCCTCCGGCCATGCGGCCGTACTGGGCGCTGTAAGCATTGAGAACGACGGCGACCTCAGCCACTTCGCCCGCGCCCAGCGTATTGTTGCTGGCGCCAGAGTTATTGAGGTTATTGTAAGGATCCATCACGTCGAAACCATTCAGCGTGAACAGGAACGAAGCGCCCGGAACGCCGTTGGCATTGATGTTGCCGGAGCCTCCCTTCACGTTGACGCGGACACCTGGAACCGTGTTCGCCAAGGTGGTCAGATCCGCGCCGGACATGGGCAGATCCACAATCTGCGCCTGGTTGAAAGACGTCGTCGAATTGGCGTTCTCCGTCTGCAAAACCGACGACACGGCGATCACTTCAATGACCTGTTGCGTCGACTGCGGCTTTACCGTCAGGTTCAAAGCGGACTCCTGGCCAAGCAGCAACGCGAATTTCTCGATATCCGAGCTCAGCCCTGGCGCTTCGGCTGAAATCGTATAATTGCCCGGATGCAGCAGTGAGAACCGGAACTGCCCGGACCCACCCGTAGTCTCGACGCGGGTTTCCTGCGTGTCGATGAGGCGCAGAGTCACTTTGGCATTGGGAACGACAGCTCCGGATGAATCGCTGACGGTTCCAACAACGTCGGCCGTGGTGATCGTCTGGCTGAATACGAAGGGCGTCGAGGCGATTAAAAACGACGCAATTATGGCGAAGGAGCGAAATAAACTCTTAGTCAAGCGAGTTACCCCAATTCTATTTAAAATTGCCCCTGAAAAGGCGCGAACTACAGTTTGCGATAGTGTAGCACGTTCGAAATAATTATGTAAACGATTTAGTCGTGTTTACCGTCTATAATTGGCTCATGGCAACGACCACCGGTCAGATCACATGGCAGGCGTTCGAACAGCTTCCCGACGGCGACGGCTGGCATCGCGAAGTGGTGGAGGGAGAACTGATTGTTTTGCCGCCCCCAAAGTCGAAACATAGTCATGATTGCGAGACGCTGTCGCCGAGGGCGTTGCGCCCTTTGAAGAGCAGCGGAATTGCGGATTGTCTATGTGGAGGCCGGATACCGGCTCTCTGACAATCCTCCCACCTGGATTCAGCCGGACGTTTCGGTGCTGCGCAGCGAGCGCGGCCGCGAGCGACCAGCGGCGATGATTATTTCTAGGGCTCGCCCGAACTCGCCGTCGAAGTCGTCTCTCCTTCGGAAACCGCGCGCGATCTTACCCGCAAAATCGATGCTGCTGCTTGCCGGCGGCAGCTCTGGCCGTCTGGGTGATTTACCGGAAGAACAAGAGGTCCGCGTATTCGTCCCTGGACGGGACATCTTACACCCGGCGTGTCGACGAGACGCTCGACCCTTCCCGAACTGCTTCCCGGCTGGGAACTGCCCGTCGCGCAAGCTTTTCGAAGAGTAGGACGTCCCCGACCTGTCGTTCCTGACCGCACCACCGTCAATCTCCCATCCAGCACCACGATCTTCGGCGTCTCCTCCTCCAAACAAGCATGAAAAGGACGCCCCGCATAGTAATTCAAGCCATACTCCCAGGTCCTTCCGACGCCTTCGAGGCACGCCCCCGTAGTCTCCCCTCCATGGGCCCTCCAGAAGCCTCGCACCGATACGCGATCGTCCAATTCTGGAAACGCCGCGCCCTTGAAATACGCGACTCCGAACACCACCGCCATCCCGGCGGCGAGCATCGCGAGCGACGGTTTGCCGGACCACGATAGCCACCAGACAACTCCCGCGATCAGCATGAAAGGCATGGCCAAAACGAGGTCGATCTGCGTCCGCCCGACGCCCGAAATCATCGCCTGCGGGCAGAGCGTGGACTACCGTCGGCAGCACGATCAGTGAGGCGGTGCTCGCGGCAAGAGTAGCCACGGCACGATTTTCGATTTTTCGATCGCCTGATCGAGCCCAACCGCCAGCAGCAGCGCGAGCCCGGGCATCAGAGGCAGCAGATAGCCCGCCAGCTTGTTCTGCGAAGCCGAGAAAAACAGCGATCCCGTAGAGCAGCCACCAGCCCAGGATACCGCATCCGTACATCCGAATAGGTCGACCGGCGCGCCAGCAGGGCAATTAAAGGGGTCCATGGGAACAAGCCGGCCAGCAGCACCGGCACGTAAAACCACCACGCGTGCACATGCTGTCGCTCCGTCGTGAAAAACCGCGAAAATTGCTGCCGCCAGAAATATTCGATCCAGAAAGCCTGCCCATTGCGCACGAAGCACAGCACGTGCCAGGGCAACGCAACCGCGATCAATCCCACGGCGATCGCCGCTCGTTTCCCCCGCGCGATTGTGAACACGGGCGCGAACAGAACCAGCGGCACGAAAGCCTTCGCCAGCACTGCCAGCCCGAGCAGTGCGCCGGCCGCGAATCCGCTCCATTTTTTATTCTCGAAAAGCGTAAACAGTATGGCCGCGCCCAGCAATGCCGACATCGGCAAGTCCGTTAACGCACCGAAACTATAAGCGAGCCAGCCGGCCGAGGTCGCCAGGATCGTTACCGCCGCAATCGCCGTCCTGGTCGTAAATTCCCGCGCAATTGACGTAAAAAAACAGCAGCAGAAATGCAAGGCTCAGCAGCGCGACCGGCAATCTGGCCGCCCACTCGTCCGGCAGTCTCGCGAGATTTCCCGCCGCGATCATCCAATATAAAAGCGGCGGCTTTTCGAACCACGCCGCGCCGTCGAGCCTCGGCGTCACCCAATCGCCCGACCTCGCCATCTCCCGGCCGATGGAGGCGTACCGAGGCTCATCGGTGCTGATAAATCCCACGCCTCCTAAATCGAGGAGATAAAGGATCAGCAGCGGAACAATCAGCCAGCTTCGAGACAAGTCTCCAGTATAATGTTCTAATGCGGATGCTCGCGGTGCTTTTTGTGTCGATGTGTGCGCACGCGCAAACGCAATGCGCCTGCGACATCAAAATTCCCGAAACTCTGAACGCCCGCCAGTGCAGCCTTACGAAAGTCACCGAGGAGCAGCCGGCAAACATTCTCGTATTTTTCTTGCCCGACGCAAATCCTAAAAAGCCGAATCGCCTCCTCGCTCTCCCGAGGGAACAAGAAGTCGGAATGCAGCGATTTGCGAATTTGACGCCGTGAAACCCAGCCTGGCACTTTGGACCCAGGCAATCGACGAAAGCGAAAGAAAAATGGGGCGACCGCTGGGGAATCGCCTATAACGGTGATAACGTTCGCACCCAGTGCCACGTCCATATCCATATCGGACGATTGATTGACGGCGTGGAAGCGGGCGAGTTTCTGGTGGTCGACGGTCCAGCGCAAATTCCCGTCCCTGGCAAGGACGGTTACTGGATTCACCCGGTCAACGGCAAATTGCACGTCCATACGGGCGAGCAAATCTGCGAAACAGTACTCTTAAGATAGAAATTCACATGAGCCTTCTCGGCATTTCGAAACTTCCGACCGCGGAAAATTCTGCCATCCAGCTCCATCCGCGCGACAACGTCGCCATCGCCCGCGTCCCTCTGAGCATCGGCGCCGCGCTGAATGTCGGCGGACAAAGCGTCCGCACCCGCTCGGCGATTCCCGCCGGTCACAAGGTCGCGATCAAGCCCGTCGCGCAGGGCGAAAATCTCGTCCGCTATGGCCAGCTCATCGGCCGCGCCAGCCGCGCCATCGAACCCGGCGATCACGTCCACACGCACAACGTCGCGTTTGAAGAGCTTGACTTTCAACTACGAATTCCCAACCGGCGATATCGCTTTGCCCGCCGCGCCCGCCGACGTCCCGACCTTCATGGGATACGCTACGCGAGGACGGCCGCGCCGGCACGCGCAACTACATCGCCGTGGTCGCCGCCAGCAACTGCGCCGCGCACACCGCCGAATGGATCGCGTCGAGCTACGACAAATCCTCGCTGCCCGCAGGCGTCGACGGAGTGGTCGCGTTCCCGCATGGCGATGGATGCGGACAATCGCCCGGCCCCGATCTGGCGCAGCTCCGGCGCACGCTTGGCGGCGTCCTGGATCATCCGAATGTTTCGGCGGCGATCATTCTCGGGCTGGGCTGCGAAGTGAATCAGATCGATCATTATCTGGGCGCGGGCACTCCTCGCACCGATCGCCTGATCGGCATGACGCTGCAAAATTCCGGCGGCACGCGCGCCACCGTCGAAGCCGCGCGCCGCACCATCGACAAGTGGATCGAACGCGCCGCCGCCGAAAAGCGCGTGCCGATGCCCGCGTCGAAAATCTCCGTCGGCCTCAATTGCGGCGGCTCCGATTCCTTCTCCGGCATCACCGCGAATCCCGCGCTGGGCGTCTGCTGCGATCTTCTCGCGCAAGCCGGAGCGAGCTTCGTGCTTGCCGAGACCACCGAAATCTTCGGCGCCGAACATCTTGTTGGTGCGCCGCGCCCGCAATCGCGCCGTCGCGGAGAAACTGCTGGGCTTCGTCGACGGCTACAAAAAATATCTTGCGCGCTTCGAAGGCAGCTTCGACGACAATCCTTCGCCCGGCAATAAAGAGGGCGGCCTGACCAACATTCTCGAAAAATCGCTGGGCGCGGTCGCGAAAGCCGGCACCACCCCTTTAAATGACGCCATCGATTACGCGGAGCGCGTCACCGTCCCCGGCTTCGTTTTCATGAACACGCCGGGCCACGATCCGGTATCGCTCACCGGCCTGGGCGCGGGCGGCGTCAATCTGATCGCCTTCACCACCGGCCGCGGCAGCGCCATCGGCTTCCCGACCATCCCGGTTCTCAAAATCGCCACCAATTCCGTCATGTATCACCGCATGAGGGACAACATGGACATCAACGCCGGCCGCATCGCGGAAGGCGAAGCGACGGTGGCCGAAGTGGGCCACGAAATTTTCGACGCTCTGCTCCGCGTCGCCTCGGGCGAACGCACCGCGAGCGAACGGCTCGGGCATCAGGAATTTGTTCCCTGGCGCATCGGGCCCGGTCATGTAAAAGGATTCTCCATGAAATTAATCGCCACTCTTTTGATGATTACCTCCGCATTCGCCGGCGGAGCAGACCGGGTTCGATAAAGCCACGCTCGAAGCTTATCTGCGCCACGTCGAACTGTGGGTCCCAGGTGTCAATGTCAAGATCGACGATGCGAAGGAATCGAAGGAATTGCCCGGCTTCCTCGACGTTACGGTGCATCTCAGCTACAACAATGCGACCCCACCGCCGATGCATTATTTCATGTCCAAGGACGGGAAAAAAATCTTCAAAGCCGAGGTCTACGACATCAACAAGAGCCCTTTCCAGGCCAACCTCGACAAGCTGGACGTCAAAGGCGCGCCGACCCTCGGCCCGGCGAATGCTCCGATCACCGTCGTTGTTTTCAGCGATTTTCAATGTCCCATGTGCAAGCAGGAAGCCGAGGTAATTCACAAGCAGATTACCGAGGCCTTCCCTACCAAGTACGTGTCTATTTCCGCGATTATCCGCTCGAATCGCTGCACAACTGGGCCCGCCCCGCGGCCATCGCCGGGACGCTGCGTCTATAAATTAAATCCCGCGGCATTCTGGGATTATCATGATTGGATTTACGAAAATCAGTCCTACATCGGCCTCGATAATTTCAACTCGAAGCTCCAGGAATTCGCCACCGCGAAAGGGATCGACGGCATGCAGTTAAGCCGCTGTATCGAAAACAAGACGACCGAGCCCGAAGTAAAAGCGTCCATGGCGATCGGCAATTCCCTATCGCTCAATTCCACGCCGACGATCTTCGTCAACGGGCGCAGGATCGACGGCGCCGTGCCGTGGGAAAATCTGCAAGCGCTCATCAAGGCGGAAATCGATCATCAAGCCAAAGCGCTAACGTCCGAAAGACGACAATTGCTGCACAGTAACGATCCCGAAGATCGTGAAATGAAATGCGATAACCAGTGGCGCAAGCTTCAGCTTGCAGCGGCGGCTTCAGCCGCCGTGCTCGTCTCCTTCGCCGCCGACATCAACCCCGACCAATATTTAGCCCACGTCCGCTATCTCGCGTCGCCTGAGTTGAAAGGCCGCGCCACCGGCTCGCCCGGACTGGAAAAGGCCGCCCACTACATCGCCGCCCAATTCCGCTCCTTCGGCCTGACCCCGGCCGAACTTCCCTTCCCCGTCACCCTGGGCGCTCATCTGGGAACCAAAAATCACCTCAAATTCAAAGAACCCAACGAGCCGGCGCGCACTCTGACGTCCGGCAAAGATTTCATCCCATTTAGCTTCTCCTCATCAGGCGAGCTTCACTCATCCGTCGTATTCGCCGGCTACGGCATCACCGACAAAAAAGAACACTACGACGACTACGATGGCATCGACGTCACCGGAAAATTCGTCCTGATCCTCCGCCATGAGCCCAAGGAAAATCCCCATCAGGAACACGTCACTTTTGCCGATAAGGCGGTCAATGCCAAGATGCACGGAGCGCGTGGCGTGATCCTGGTCAACGACACCGATCACCACGAAGGCATTGCCGACGACATCGGCAAGTTCTCCGAATCCGCCGGCCCCAAGAACGCCGGCGTCCTTTACATTCGCATCAAGTACGACACCGCCGAAGATTGGGTCAAGGACGACGGCCACGATCTCCACGCTCTCGCCAAGCAAATCGATCAGGACGGCCATCCGCATTCCTTCGCGCTCCCCAACCTCACCGTCGATCTCTCCGTCGACGTGCGCACCGAAACCAAAACCGTCCACAACGTCGCCGCCTACCTTCCCGGCGAGACCGACGAATACGTGATCATCGGCGCGCATTACGATCATCTGGGCCTGGGCGACGAGCATTCGCTCGCGCCGTCGCAGATCGGAACCGATCCATCCCGGCGCCGACGACAACGCCTCCGGAACCGCCGGCGTGATCGAACTGGCGCGCTGGGCTCGCCAAGCAGCCGAAACCGAAGCGCGGCATTCTGTTCCTGACCTTCGCCGGCGAGGAACTGGGTCTGCTCGGCAGCGAGTGGTACGTGAATCACCCGATGCTCCGCTTAGAAAAAGCCGTCGCGATGATCAATATGGACATGATCGGCCGCATCCGCGACGGCAAAGTTTACCTGAGCGGCACCGGCACCGGCTCCACCTTCCCGAAACTGATGGACGAAGTGAAGCCGCCCGCGCCCCTCCAGATCGATCATCGCCGAAAAGGCCGGTTACGGCTCCAGCGACCACACGTCGTTCACCACCAAGAACGTCCCGGTGCTGTTTTTTTTCTCCGGCCTGCACGCCGATTATCACAAGCCCAGCGACACCGCCGATAAGATCGATGCGCCGACGCCGCGAAGCTGCTGGACTACGTGGCCGACCTGGTCGACGCATCTCGAAAACGATCCGCGACCCCAATTCATGCGGGTCGCCAGCACCGTCGGTCGGCCCCGTCGGATCCGGTGGAGGCTCGGGCTACGGGCCCAACTTCGGCAGCATTCCCGACTTCAATGAGCCGCCCAAAGGCGTCCGTTTCGCCGATGTGCGCGACGGCACTCCCGCGGCCAAGGCCGGCCTGAAGGCAGGCGACATTCTGATCGAGTTCGACGGCAAGGAGATTGGCAATCTGTACGACTTTACCTATGCCCTCCGGGCCCATAAGCCCGGGGATTTGGTACTGGTGAAGGTACTTCGAGGTGACAAGACAATTGAGGCCAAAGTACTGCTTACGGAGCGGCGTTAATTTGCCATACTTGCTTAGCGAAACGCCATGCAAACCAGCACCAGCAACCCGACCACTGCGAATTCGACCCGCAAACTGCCGCCGCTGATCCTCCACCCGTTCGCCGACGCCGGCGGGCCCGACAAACTGGTCGAAAGCTCCCGCGCCAGCCTGATGCTGCAAGGCCTGCTGCCCTCCGGCGAACGCACCACCGACGATCTGGACAAGGCGCTGCTCGACGGCCGGTACTGCGAAATCCGCATGCTGTTCTACGTCGGCAAGGACCTGATGCGCTGGATCGAACAGTGGCTGGAACACGTCGAGCGCATGCCTGGCTTACGCGCGATTCCGGCATCAAGTTCCAGAGCTTCGCCGCATTACCTGGTCAACAACACGCCCTCCGCCGTGCAGGCGAAACTCCGCAAATGGGGCGTGGCCGACTTCAAATCGATCTTCATGCGCGCCCTGGGGCTGAACGCCATTCTCGCCGAGGTGCCGGAGCGAGGCGTCCTCGCCGACGAATTCATCCGCAACTACTATCGCTACGCCGACCCGATGTTCCAATGCCGCCAGAGCCAGACTCCTTACACCGACATCGCCGCCATGGATTTCGAATTCGAAATCTTCGCCTCCGGCGAATATTCGCGAATGCTGGAACGCGAGTGGTCTGAAAACTAAGCTTCCAAGCTAATCCGTTCGCGTACTTAATACCACCCGTCTGAGTACTATCCCTTATTGTTGCCAGGAGCAGGCGCCGTTACTCTTGGACTCATAGGATGAATACTTTGCCTCAACTTTTCGCTCCGCCGCTCGGCTGTCTTGCGGCTATCTTATTGACCTTCGCATCACCCGCGCGCGCCACCCAAAGCTTTGTAATCAACGGCAGCTTTGAGACCACCACCGCCGGCACTGGCCAGTTGGGTTACAACACCAATGCCACCGGTTGGACCAACGTCGTCAATGGCGGAGTCGATGGTTACAACTTCCTGTTCGCCCCCGGCACCGCCGATACCACCGGCGCGACAGGTGCCGATGGGAACCTCAAACTTTGGGGTCCAGGCGACGGCTCGGCCAACGGCCTGCCCGCATCAAGCCCCGACGGCGGAAACTATGTCGCCGCGGATGGCGCCTACGAAATCGGCGCGATTCAGCAGACCCTCGCCGGCCTCACCGTCGGCACCAGCTACACCCTCGGCTTCTGGTGGGCCGGAGCGCAGCAGAGCGGCTTCACCGGCGTGAACACCGAAGGCTGGCAGGTCTCGCTCACTGGCGACGCGACCCAGGACACAATCATTGCCAGCAACACCACCGAAGGCTTCACTGGCTGGATGTACCAGACCTTCACTTTCATCGCCCAAAGCGCGACCCCGACGCTCTCTTTCCTGGCCGTAGGCACACCCAACGGCGAGCCTCCTTTCTCCCTTCTCGACGGCGTCAGTTTCACCCAGACCGCTCCCGAACCCGGCACCAATGTGCTGATCGGATTAGGGCTTCTATGCATTCCTCTTGCCGCCAAACTGGTGAAGAAGCGCCCATAATCTCCGGTCATGCAGCACTACCTGGCAACTTTCGGCCTTGATCTGGTCCGCCTGTCCGTCTGGCTGGTTCTGCTGATCGTCATTTTCGTACCGCTCGAGAGGCTCCGCCCGGTCCATCCGCAAAAGATTTTCAGAAAAGCCATCGGCACCGACGTTGTCTATTATTTCCTAAGCGGCATCGCACCCAAACTGCTCTTGGTTGTGCCGTTGACACTGATCGCGCAGAGCGTCCACCGCGTGATTCCCAGCGCCTTCTATTCGTCGGTATCCGCACTGCCTCTGTGGATGCGCCTCATCGCCGCAATGGTGGTAGGCGAGATAGGTGCTTACTGGGCCCATCGCTGGTCGCATGAAATTCCATTGCTCTGGCGCTTCCACGCCGTCCATCACGGCGCCGAAGAAATCGATTGGCTGGTCAATACCCGCGTCCATCCAGTGGATCTCGTATTCACCCGCTTGTGCGACATGGTTCCGATGTATATCCTGGGCCTCGCGCAGCCCATGGCGAATCAACTCGACCTGGTCCCTGTGCTGGTGATCGTTGCCGGCACCATCTGGGGATTTTTCATCCATGCCAATGTGAACTGGCGCCTCGGCTTTATGGAACGGCTGATCTCTTCGCCGGCATTCCACCACTGGCACCATAGTGTAAATAAAAACTACGCCCCGATGCTCCCCTGGGTAGACCAGATGTTCGGTACCCTCTACCTTCCCGAACAATGGCCGGAAAAGTACGGCATCATTCCCGACCCGCCGTCTTCCACGGGTAGTATAATCGCCCCACCAGTAGAATGCCTCGCGACTTCGACGTCATCCTCTATGGAGCCACTGGCTTCACCGGCCGCCAGACGGTAGCCTATTTCCAACAGCACGCCCCATCTACCCTTAAATGGGCCGTCGCCGGACGCAATCAATCGAGACTCGAAGCTCTAAACGCATACGTCCCCATCCTGACCGCGGAGTCCTCCGATCAACCGGCCATCGACGCTATCGTTTCCCGTACCAGAGTTCTGCTCTCAACCGCCGGCCCCTTCGCGATTTACGGCACAGGCATTGTCGACGCCTGCGTTCGCTTTCAGACTCACTACGCCGATATCACCGGCGAAACGCACTGGGTCCGCATGTTGATCGATCGTTATCATGAGAAAGCTTCAGCCGATGGCACCTGCATAGTCCCCTGCTGCGGATTCGATTCGGTCCCCTCCGATCTCGGAGCCATGTTGATCGCCCAGACGCTAGGCCCGGAAACGCGCGAAGTAAAAGCCTTCTTCAAAATGAAAGGAGGCCTGAACGGAGGAACCCTAGCCTCAATGCTCAACATGTACGAATCGGGCGCGGACAAAACCATAAACGATCCGTTCCTGCTGAGCCCCGGCATCTCCCGCGCGCCGAGCGATCTGGAAATCGACCCACCGAAGGAATCCTACGATACCGACGCGAAAGCCTGGACGGCGCCCTTCCTGATGAGCAAAATAAACACGAGAGTGGTGCGCCGCAGTTCCGCCATCGAAGGCCGAGACTTCGCCTATCAGGAATACACGAAAATCGAAGGAACCATGGCCGGCCCTTTGGCGTTGGCGATGGCCGCCGGAGGTTCGCTATTCGGCCACGCGATGGAATCCTCCACACTGCGCCGCGTGCTGCGCACCATATCTCCCGCGCCCGGCGAAGGCCCATCGCAACACACCATGGACACCGGCTGGTTCCGCTGCGAATTTTTCGGCAAAGCTTCCAACGGCCGCACAGCGCAATGCATAGTAAGCGATCAGGGAGATCCCGGAAACCGTGTCACGGTAAAATGCCTTTGCGAATCAGCCCTGGCTCTAGTCTTAGATCAACTCCCCACCCGAGCCGGCGTCCTGACCCCATCCACCGCAATCGGCGAAGCATTAGTAACCCGCCTCCGAGCCCGAGGTATGACCCTCAACGTTCTTATTCCTTAAGTCCGCGAAAACCGGACAACCACTCTGTCCCAAGGCGCCGTTTTCCAATCGGCTGTTTCCGAATGATGCACAAGTCCGCGAAAACCGGGACAGACCACTCTGTCCCAAGGCGGCGCAATCTTCCGCGAAAGCATTCCACCTTTTGACGCCGCGTGGACAGAGCGGTCTGTCCCGGTTTTCGCCCGCTACCGCAAATTTAAGGTCATATAAGCCCTCCCGGAGCCTCCTAACCACGCACTTATGGTCATTTAAGGCACGCTAAGTAAACTTCCCGAGCACCAAACCGGTCTACATGAGCGGATGGAAAGAGCTCTTTCATCCGAAGTGATGTCGGATTTCGACGGCTTGGTGAACGAGTACCGGCCGAGAATTTTCCGCTTTATTCTGGCATCGCTCCGGAACCGGGAATCCGCCGAGAACCTGACGCAGGAGTGCTTCGTCAAGGCGTACAAAGCCCGCGAGCAGTTTCGCGGCGCAGCCAGCGTTCCCACCTGGCTGTTGCAGATCGCGGCGAATCTGGTGCGCGATCACGAGAGTAGCGGGCGCTTGAAATTCTGGCGGCGCGCCCTGAAAGTGGATCTGACCGACGTAATGGACGTGATTCCGGACCGCCAACTATCCCCGGAATCAATGCTTTCGGTGAAGCAGGAAGTAGAAAGCATCTGGCGCGCGGCGGCGAAGCTGCCGGAAAGGCAGCGGACGGTTTTGCTGCTGCGGTTCGTCGAAGACCTGAATCTTCTGGAGATCGCGGAGGTGACGGGATTAAAGCTCGGAACAGTGAAAACACACCTGTTTCGGGCGATAGAGTCGGTGCGCCGGGCGCTTGAGGAAAAGGGATGAATCAGCATCTGACATCGAAGCAGATTTCGCAGTACCTGGTCGGCGATCTGACGCTGGAGCAAGAGGTACATGCCCACGAATGTTCCGAGTGCGGAGCCAGGCTGGCTCACCTGGAATCATCGCTTTCGCACTTTCGCAGCTCGGTTCGCAATTTGAAGGAGACCAGACCAATGACCAGAATGTATTCCGGAAACGAGACTATGGCGGGCTTCACTTCGCTGCTGATTCACGCGGGCGTAGTCGCAATGATTCTTCTACTTGGCACACTAAAGCCCGTGCAAAGCATGATCAGACAATCGGTGACGCTGATCGCTCCCAGTCTGAAGCCCTATGAGGCCACTCATAAAGGAGGAGGCGGCGGCGGAGGCCGTTCCCCGATCGAAGCAAGCAAAGGCAAGTTGCCCAAATCCGCGGTGCGAGTGTTCACGCCTCCCCGAGTCGATCCGACAGATTCGAAATTGCCCATGGTTCCGACCATTATCGGCGATGTGCCCAACATCACCGCACAAAACTACGGCGATCCGTTAGGCAAAATGGGAACTCCATCAAACGGCACAGGTTTCGGAGGAGGCTTCGGCTCCGGCAGCGATGGCGGCGTAGGGTCCGGAAAAGGTATTGGCTACAGAGGCGGCTTCGGCGGCGGAGTCTACAGCATCGGCGGAGGCGTGTCCTCGCCATCGATCATCCATAAAGTCGAGCCCGAATATTCAGAAGAAGCCCGCAAAGCAAAGTGGCAAGGCACGGTCCAACTGTCGGTAATCGTGGATGAATCGGGCCACCCGCGAGACATCAAAGTAGCGCAATCGCTAGGGTTAGGGCTGGATCAGAAAGCAATTGAAGCCGTCGAGAAATGGCTTTTTAGACCGGGCATGAAGGATGGAAAACCAGTAGCAGTCTTCGCGACAATCCAAGTGACGTTCCATTTGCTCTAAGCTTATCCGAATCCTAACGGTCGCGGCTCCGTACGGCAATACGACAATGTCGACCCGGAGCCGTGACCGTCAGGGGAGCGGATAGACGCTCAAGCCAATAGTTCCTTCACTACATTCCCCGAAACATCCGTCAGCCTGAAGTTCCGACCCTGAAACTTATAAGTCAGCTTGGTATGATCGAACCCTAATAAATGCAGGATGGTAGCGTGCAAATCGTGAACATGAACTTTATCCTTCACGACGTTGAATCCAAGCTCATCCGATTCGCCCAACACGAGCCCCGGCTTAATTCCTCCGCCAGCCATCCACATGGTGAACGCGTTGGGATGATGGTCGCGTCCGTCGTCTCCGCCTTGGACCATCGGGGTACGCCCGAATTCCCCTCCCCAAACTACTAGCGTGTCGTCCAGCATCCCCCTCTGTTTCAGATCTTTGACCAGTGCTGTGCAAGCCTGATCGGTCTCGTGGCAATTGATCTTGATGTCTTTCGTAAGGTTGCCATGCTGATCCCATGCCTCGTGATAAATCTGGACGAATCGCACGCCGCGCTCGACCATCCTGCGCGCTAATAAAGCGTCGTTCGCGAACGAAGGCTTCCCGGGCTCAGCCCCATACATATCAAGGATATGCTGAGGTTCCTTCGACAGGTCCATTAACTCCGGCGCGCTCGATTGCATTCGATACGCCATCTCAAAAGAGTTGATACGAGTCGCAATTTCAGGATCGCCGACCACATCGAGCCGCATGCGATTCAACTTCTCAATCGAATCCAGCGAATCACGCTGCAGTTGCGCGTCAACCCCTTTTGGATTTGAGAGATACAGCACCGGATCGCCGCTGCCTCGGAACTGCACACCTTGATAAACGGTGGGAAGAAATCCGCTGCCCCAACAGGAATTGCCCCCGCTCGGCCCCTTTTTTCCGGAGCTGAAAACGATGAACGCCGGCAGATCGTGCGATTCACTGCCCAGACCATAGGTCGCCCACGAACCCATGCTCGGCCGCCCGAATTGGATGGTCCCGGTGTTCATGAGCAGCTGCCCCGGCGCATGATTAAACGCGTCGGTTGTCATGGACTTGACGATCGCAATGTCATCCACGATAGTCGCGAGATGTGGCAGCAGTTCCGACAGCTCCGCGCCGTTGTTGCCGTATTTCTTGAAGCTGAATTTCGGTCCCAGCAACGTGGAATTAGGATTGATAAACGCAGCCCGATAGCCCTTCAGCAAATCGGCCGGAGGAAGCGTCCCATTGAATTTCGCTAGCTGCGGTTTGTAGTCGAACATTTCCAGATGGCTGGGTGCTCCGGCCATAAACAGGAAAATGACACGCTTGGCTTTCGCGGGAAACTGCGGCTTCTTTGGCGCGAGCGGATCTTCAGCCGCCGAAAGCAGATTTGCCAGCGCCATCGAGCCCAAGCCAACGCCGCATTGTTGGAAGAACCAGCGGCGGGTTTTTTCAATCTTTGGTAATGGTTTCATCGAGATTGAGAAGGACTCTGGAGAGAGCCGTCCATGCTCCAAGTTGTACCGGCGTCGAACCTTCGGGAAGTTTCGGAGGCTCACCGGTGAGAGACCATGTATCGAGCCAGCCGTCGCGAAGACGGATGGATTGTTTTTCTAAAAAGCCGAGCAGTTCGTGAATTTCGGCGTCAGTTGGTTTGCGAGCGACGCAGCGGCGGAAAGCGTACGTGAGCCGCTCGACGTCAGTCTTGCCGCCTTCACGCAAGGTTTTGAGCGCCAGAGCGCGAGCCGTTTCGATGGCGAGAGGCTCGTTCAATGTCGTAAGCGCCTGCAAAGGAGTGTTGGAACGAGAGCGGCGGACACACGATGAATCGCCGTTTGGCGCATCGAAGGTCTGCAGCATCGGATAGGGAACAGATCGATAGCGGAAGGTATAAAGCGCGCGGCGATAACGATTCTCACCCTTATCTTCATACCAGTTTTTCGGTCCGTAACTGACTGGAGGTTGAAAGAGAAAATCGGGTGCCGGTGGATAGACCGATGGTCCCCCGACTTTGTCATTCAAAAGGCCACTGGCCTCAAGTTCAATATCGCGAACAATTTCCGCATCGACCCGGAACCGAGGCCCGCGGGCAAGCAGCACATTATAAGGATCGCGCGAATAGGCTTCAGGTGTTACGTTCGATGACTGCCGATAAGTGGCTGAGGTCACAATGAGTCGCTGAAGTTTTTTAAGGCTCCATCCGTTTTCCATCAACTCAACCGAGAGCCAATCGAGAAGCTCCGGGTGCGAAGGCGGTTCGCATTGCGTGCCGAAATTTTCGGCGGTGGCAACGATGCCGGTTCCGAAATACGCCTGCCAGATGCGATTCACAATGGATCGCGAAGTAGTGGGCGTTTTAGGATCGACCAGCCATTTCGCGAACTCGAGACGCGTAGATGCGGGAAGCGGATTGAGAAAATCGGGAACGCCCGCTGTGACTACAGCGGCGGGCTTCAAAAAATCCCCGCGAGTGAGCAAATGAGTTTCGCGCGGATCGGCGCGATTCTGCATGACGAGCTGCGCCGCGCCTTCTGGATACTGCGCCCAAAGGGATTCGATTTTTGCGTTTTCATTTTTCCATTCGGGAATCGTGGTGCGCCAGTAACTGAAAACTGTTTGCACCTGCTCCGGCGTGCGCCTATCGCGCGGAATCGAAAGGATTTCGCGGACACCCGCAGGAACCAGATCGGCGGTTGCGCCTGGTGTATTCGTAATCGAAAGACGCAGGCGGCCGATGTTGTTGTTTTGATTGTCGTCGCTATTCCAGCCTCCGTGGTTTTGCTTTACGTGAATGACTAGTGTCGTCGCGGAAATGGGCTTTTCGGCTTGAAAAACGGCATTGTGAGGTTGATTGCGGCGGCCGGGACCCGCGTCGATGCCCCATGCCGTTTCGTCTTTGCCGTCGATCGCGAAATCGATGGGGCCGGTTACGCGATGGCGGGGAGTCTTATCGTTGAAGATTGCTTCGAGATCCTTCTCGGGCTGATTGTAATCGGCGGTTGCTTTTGCGAATTTTACTTTCGTGCCGTCGGCTTCGACTTCGAATTCGGTTAGCGCGCAGGTGCCTTGGATGGATCGGCCGGGGCCGTTCATCGGGAGGTTCGGATCGTTCATCAGCTCCAAGCGAAACGCCGTGATGTTCTGAAGATCGGTCTTGGCGGTCATTTTGACCGAGTGTTTGGTGGGCGCATAACCGGTGGCGATGAACGAACCGTCTTTCTGCAAAGAGTAACGCTGGCCGCCGTCGGAGATGGTATCGACTTCGGGTGTGATTACGGTCCACTGGGGCTGGTTGGCGCTGACTTGTTCTTCCCACTTCGCCATCTTCTCTTCCCAGCCGGAATTGTGGTGCTGCAGAGTGCCTTCGATTTCGCGGATCTGGCGGAAGATGTCGGCGCGCTTCATCTGCTCCGACGGAGTATAGACCGCGATGTTTGCTTCGTTGGTGCTGTTGAGGAAGGCCATCATGCGGTAATAATCTTCCTGCTTGATGGGATCGTATTTATGGTTGTGGCATTGTGCGCACTGTATGGTGACGCCGAGAATGCCTTTGCCGATGGCCTCCATGCGATCGAACATGGCTTCCATGCGGTACTGCTCGGGATCGATGCCGCCTTCCTCATTGATCATCGAATTGCGGAGGAAGCCTGTGGCTACGATCTGATCCTGAGTGGGGTGCGGGAGCAGGTCGCCGGCAATCTGATCGATGATGAACTGGTTGTACGGCTCGTCGCGATTGAAGGCATTGATGACCCAGTCGCGATAGAACCAAACGGTGCGCTGTTTATCTTTTTCATAGCCGTCGGAATCGGCGTAGCGCGCGGCGTCGAGCCACATTCGGGCCCATTTTTCCCCATAGTGAGGCGATTTTAGAAGGCGGTCGACTTGAGTTTCGTATGCTCTGGGGGTTTGGTCGTTTAAGAAGGCGTCGATTTCTTCGGGCGTAGGAGGAAGGCCGATCAAATCGAGGCTGAGGCGGCGGAGGAGGGTGACTTTGTCGGCTTCGCTCGACGGCTGGAGTTTTTCTTTGTCGAGTTTCGCCAGGATGAAGTTGTCGATGGGAGTGCGCGACCAGCTTGGGTTTTCGACTTTGGGAAGCGCGGCGCGGACTGGAGCGATGAAGGCCCAGTGCTTCGCATTTGTCGTTTGCGTTAAAGTCTCGGGCCATTCGGCGCCTTTATCGATCCAACTTTTTATGATCGCGATTTGCGCGGGGTCGAGAGGCTTGCCGCCCATCGGCATACGGGGCTGGTCATTTAAGCCGGCGATGCGTTGATAGAGGATGCTGCTCGCTGCGTCGCCGGGGATTATTACTTTGGACGGGCTGGTATCGAGCTTGACATCGAGGCGCAGGCTGGCGGATTGGAGTTTGCGGGCCGTGGCAGGAATAACAGGATTTTTCAAAGATCGGGCGGACGTCGGGAGGCTGCGCGTTTAATGCGGGGATTAGCGCTAACGTGAGTACGGCGTACTTGGGCTTCGGGGCCGACATCTACAATTCGAAGAATATCACGTGGAAAGAGGGCAGGTCGGGAGGTTGCTGAAAAACGCGGTCGGACGATCGCTCCCTGTGGTCGCGGCTTCGCAACGACTGTCGCGCTGATATGTGTTAAGCTACAGGCTACAGTATCGCCGTGAGAATAAGAAGCTTCGTCCATAAAGGCCTGAAGCGATTTTACGAGCAGGATAACGCAAAAGGCGTGCCTCCCGACACGGTGGAAAAGCTGCGAAAGGTCCTCGCTTAATCTCGAAAATATCGAAGACCCAGAGGAGTTGCGAGCGCTAACAGCATGGAAGGTTCACACGTTGACCGGGACCGCAAAGGGACTTGGAGCCTGAGCGTCACTCGGAACCGGCGGCTGACGTTTCGAACCGATGCCGTCGAAGGTGAAATCTTCGACGTGAATTTAGAAGACTACCACTGACAATGCCGATCAAAAACCCGCCCCATCCCGGAGATTTCATCCGCACGGAGATCGTTGAATCCGCGGGATTGTCCGTTACGGACGCCGCGAAAGCGCTCAGAGTCTCCCGTCCCGCACTATCCAGTTTGCTGAACAGCAAGGCCGGGCTCTCGGGCGAAATGGCGCTGCGGATTGAGAAGGCCTTCGGCGTGAGGATGGACACTCTGATGCGGATGCAGTCGGCTTACGATATCGCGCAGACTCGGAAGCGCGAAAAGGAAATTCGCATTCGACGAATTCAGCCGTTCAGCCAATGTTCATAGCTAGGGCCGTCTGGGGATCATCGTGCCGTGAGGGACGTTAGGGACGTTAGGGTGGACTGTCCCCGAAGTGATCCCCCGAACGCCACCGCGATCTCACCGCTGCAAAAGCAACCGGCGCCGGCCGAGCCTATTTATCTTATCCCAGACCCTGGCAAGCACTGCTGGATTTCGAATCCCTATCCGGGCTACCATGAGCCACGCTAGAAGGGATAAGGCATGAAGACGCAACTCGAAAAAATACGCAGGATTGGCGCACAGATCCTTGGCGGGATAGTATTGAGTCTTTTCGCAGTCAACTTGGCTCCCGCACGAGCGCAAAGCCCCTACCCCGCCAAGATCTCCCGTGCAGGTGGTGGAAGAATTTTGCAAGCTGGACAGGGACGGCGGAAGGTTGACCGAAAATGGCTGGTATGCTGCGTCCAGATTTTTTGTCAAGCCCGGCCGGCCCCCGCAGCCCTACGTGTTAGGGGTCATTGCAAACGAAAGAGGTAGACAGCGCCCCTAATCCCTGGGTCAAACTGGGCGACAATAGAGTGGAAATCGAGTCGTACCACGACGGACTCGGACAAATCGACTCCTTGGGTCGCTTTACCTCGGTTATCCAACCGAGCCTGCTCGACCCTTCCGGACGCCCCGTCGCCCAGTCGGCGCCTCCACGGGTGCGCGGCCCAGCTCAATTAGCAATCATCTGGCGCCTGTCTCTGACAGACACGTACTGGGAGTTCGGGCCGAATCGAGAGGGTCCCAGAGAAGTAAAGGGGCCTCTGGAGTGGAGAATCGAGGAATTCCCTTTCGAGCCGAGCGTCACGATTGATGCGGCCATTCGCTATTTGACAAAGCTAAGGGACGAGTCAGCCAGCGCGGCGGTAAGGGCGAACGCCGAGAAATCCATTGCTGACCTCGGCCATCTTAAGCCAAGATGAGAGGTACGGCGACTGTTTGATTTTGGCAACCCGAAGGGAAACACGGGACGAACGAGACCGTCCCTAATCCCTACCCCTCCTTTTGGGTAAAAACCAGGAAGGCCACGGGTGTCCTTTAACACCATCCCCAAACTCCCCCCTTTTCAACCACCTCCCAATCCCACTCACTCCTCACACGCTGCCCCAGATGGTATACCAAAGCGAAGGAAACTCATGTCACCAGAACAATCAACCCTCCGCGCCGAGATCAACCGAGCCAATTCCCAAAACTCCACCGGCCCCAAAACACCCGCCGGCAAACAGCGATCCTCCCTCAACGCCCTCCGCCACGGACTCACCAGCCAAATCGTCGTCATGCCCACCGAGGACCTCCGAGCCTACCAGCGCCACCACAAGTCCTTCACCGACGAATACCATCCCGAAGGCGCAACCGAAGCCCATCTGGTCCAAGCCCTCTCCGACACCGCCTGGCGCCTGAACCGAGTCGCCGCCCTCGAAACCAACCTCCTGACCCTTGCCGCCTCCAACCAACCCAACCTTCGCCGACGCTCCCGAACAAGTCCAGGACGCCATGGCCATCGTCGCCGCACTCGAAAGTCAGTCCAAAGCGTTAGCCAATCTGAGCCTGCACAGCCAGCGTCTCTCGCGTCAATTTGAAAGGACAGTGACGCAACTCCGCGAGCTCCAGAAAAACCGTCATACCCGCGAAAAACAGGATGCCAACGACCTTCTCGACATCATCGAAATGTACGAGTCCAAAGGAGAAACCTATCTCCCATCGGATGATGGCTTCGTTTTTTCGCAAACACGAATCCACGCCGCCATCCGTACCCGGAACCGCGAACGCCTGATTGAGGAAGCCTCCGACTTCCAATACGACGCCGCAGCCGCCTAGCACTCCGGACAGATCACAAGAGTAGTCTTGATTGCGCAAAAGGAAGGGCCGTAGCAATGCAAAACAAAACGATGCGCATAAGCGGCTATTCTAGCTGAGATGACACTTAGGGCACGGGGCGCGCTGGCGGCAATTGTATTGCTCTTCATCGCCGCCGCGATGCTCTTTGTGAGCAGGCCCGGCATCGAAGCCGATGAGGCGCTGGTGGCCAACCCGGCCATCTTTTCCTGGCACCACGTTCCGCTCATGCTGATGAGTTACATGGGCGCGCTCAAAGCGTGGTTTTACCTTGCGCTTTTCGATATTGTCAAGCCGGGGCCCGTCTCCTTGCGCACGCCGACCGTGGTCTTGGGAGCCGCCGCAATCTGGCTCTTCTTCCTGCTGGTCGATCGGACCGTCGGACGACGCGCGGCTTGGATCGGCGCTCTGCTGTTGGCTACCGATTCGATGTTCGTAATTCTCGAAGCCATCGATTATGGGCCCAATGCGCTGCACTTCATATTGAAGCTCGGCGCGATGCTGCTGCTGGTCCGCTTTCATCGTGAAGGAGCGGCTTGGGCGCTCGCCGGCGGCTTCTTTCTACTCGGCCTGGGCCTGTGGGATAAAGCGATTTTCGCGTGGGTGCTATTCGGGATCTCAATCGCGACCGTCATCGTTTTTCCGCGCGAGATCTTGCGCCACTTCACGATTCGCAATTTCTCAATCGCGGCCGTATCCATCATCGCGGGCGCGCTGCCGCTGATGGCCTATAACATCTACAGGCCCCTCAACACGTTCAAAGCCAACCAGGGTATGACCAACGACCCGTTCGCGCACAAGGCCGTCCTTTGGGAACGCACTGTGAACGGAGCCGTGCTGTTCGGATTTTTCACCTCTCTCGAACCGTCGCCCCACGTGGGCGTTGCGACCACACGATTCCAAAAGGCTTCGCGTGCGATCTCCGAAGCCGCGCATCAGCCGACGACCAATCTCACCATCGCGGCCTTGTGCGCGTCATGTCTCGGGCTGTTCGCACGCGCTAGCCGTAAGCCTGTGCTCTTCGGATTGCTCGCTTTCGCGGGCACGTGGCTGCCGATGGTGCTTACCGCAGGCGCAGGCGGCGCGGCGCATCACGTCATCCTGCTTTGGCCCTTTCATTTTTTGGCGATTGCCGCGGCGCTGGCGGCGGTTCCGTGGCGATGGATCGCCGTCGCCGTCACCGCCGTGATGTGCTCCGCAAATCTCGCGGTAACCAACGAATATTACTGGGAACTGGTAACCAACGGTCCCGATATTCGCTGGACCGACGCGATCTATCCTCTGGAAGGCCGCCTTGAAACCTTGCGATCCCCTGACATTTATATCGTCGACTGGGGCATCTTCGAGATCGATCATTTTGCTCAGCGACAATACCGCGCCTGTTCGCGCAGTCGACTTCAGCAATCAGGAGAACCTGCGCAAAATCGTCGCCGATCCTCGCGCGGCGTTCGTCGCGCACACCGCCAGGTACGCATATTTTCCCCAGCAGCGCGCCATGATGGAAGACATCGCCGCGAGCGCGGGCTATGAAGAAGTGCCGATCGACATCATTTACGATCGTAACGGGAGGGCCACATTTGACGTTTTCCGATTCCGGAAAATTCCTTTGTAATATCTGCGGAACTGAGTGCGAACGGCCGCCTCGAAGGTTTGGCGCGGGAGGGATCGGGCTGCGCCGTTTGCCATTCCTCCATGCGCGTACGGGCGCTGATCGCGCTACTCTCCGAGGAACTGCTTGGCATCCCGATGACGCTGGTCGAATTCCCCGTTTTGAAAGGCATCCGCGGCATCGGCATGAGCGATTTTCCGGAGCTCGCCGAAAAGCTGGCGGAGAAACTCGATTACACCAACACGTTTTATCACCAGGCTCCCCAATTCGATGTCACCAAGCCCGACCCGGCTGATTTCGGCCGCTACGATTTCGTCCTTTCCACCGAAGTGATGGAGCACGTCCCTCCGCCGGTCGGAAAATGCGTTTGCGAATCTTTACCGCATGCTCAAGCCGGATGGCCTGCTCGTGATGACCACGCCCTACACGCTGGGTGGCAAAACCAGGGAGCATTTTCCCGAGCTTCACGACTACACGCTGGCGCCTCTTAACGAGAAAACAGTTCTGGTGAACCGTCGCCGCGATGGATCGATCGAAGTTTTCGAGGACCTCGTATTTCACGGAGGTCCTGGATCCACCGTCGAAATGCGCGTGTTCACGGAAGAATCCCTGCGCGAAAATCTTTTCCACGCGGGATTTTCGAGCGTCCGCGTCGCCTCCGAAAACATCCCCGAGTTTGGGATCGAGCACGCAGAAAATTGGTCCCTGCCGATTGTCGCGCGCAAAGGGCATTTTCATCCCCCAGGCGCGGAACTGGCGCGGGAATATCGCAGCGCGCATCGCCTCGCCGCCCATCTGGAAAAGCAGATGGCGCAATTACAGGGCGAGTACGAGCGGCATGTCGCGCATCACGAAAAGTGGCACCAGGAAACGACGCGGCAGCTCGCCGAGCGCCATGAATGGGGATCGAATCTCGACCGCGAGAAGACTGAGATCGCGCGGGAACTGGCGGCGCGAACTGAGTGGGCGCAAAGCCTGGACCGCGAAATCGCTGATTTGCGCCAGCGACTGGAAGCCCTGCGAAACCGAGCGAGCCGTCTCGAGGCGCACAGATGGACGAGGCTCGGACGAAGATTGGGCGCGATTAAATGACGAAGTGCTTGCGAACGCGATACAGTAAATAGGCCGCGGAGGTCAACCCATGGACCCTTCCTTTATTGCGATCATCGCTGTGATCATCGCGATCTATCTGCTCTCCAGCATCAAGATTCTCGCCGAGTACGAACGCGGCGTGATCTTCCGGCTGGGCCGCGTGCTGCCGCAGCCCGAAGGGTCCCGGCGTGATCCTGGTGTTCCGTCCGATCGACCGGATGGTGCGGCTTTCGCTGCGCGTCGAAGCGATGGAGGTGCCCGCGCAGGACGTGGTCACGCGCGATAACGTCACGGTGAAAGTGAACGCGGTGATCTATTTCCGCATCGTCGATCCGACCAAGGCGGTGATCGAAGTCGCGAATTATCTTTACGCCACCTCGCAGCTTTCGCAGACCACTCTGCGCAGCGTTCTGGGCGAAGTGGAGCTGGACGAAGTGCTCAGCCAGCGCGAAAAACTGAACGTCCGAGCTGCAGGCGGTGCTCGACGAGCATACCGGGCCGTGGGGCGTGAAGGTGTCGATGGTGGAAGTGAAGCAGGTGGATCTGCCGGAATCGATGATCCGCGCCATCGCCCGCCAGGCGGAAGCCGAACGCGAGCGCCGCGCGAAAATCATCCATGCCGAAGGCGAGGCCGCGGCGGCGCAAAATCTGGAAAAAGCCGCCGCGATCATGGCCGCGCAGCCCGCCGCCATGCAGCTTCGCTACCTGCAAACGCTGGTTGAGATCGGATCGGAAAAGAACACGACAGTTGTGTTCCCACTGCCGATGGATATACTCTCGAACGTAGGTCGAGTGCTGAAAAACTTGCTGCAAGGACGCATAGGTGCCCAAGAACGAAGACGGCGAATTTGAATTAATCCTGGCGAACCGCCAGTTGTTGAGCGTGTTCTTCATCGTGGTGGTGCTGCTCGGAGTGTTTTTCACGATGGGCTACATCGTGGGAAGAAATTCCGGACCGCCGGCGGTGGACGTCGCTTCCGCGCAGGAAGCCTGAATCGAAGCCGATCGTGGTCGATTCGTCCGCGCCGCACGGATACCCGCCGCGCCGACGCGTACGCCATCGACTCCCGCGCCGACGTCGACGCAGCAGCCGCAGCCGCGAAGCCGAAGCCGCCGAAGCCCGAGCCCAAGCGCGAAGCAGCCTGCTCCGAAGAAGGAGCCGCCCGCGAAAAAGGAAAAGGAAAGGCCGCGCTGCCCGTCAGCGCTCCGCCGGCCTCCGGGCAGACTTATTTACAGCTCGCCGCGACCGCGAAAGCCGAGGCGACGTGATGGTGGACGTGCTGCACAGAAGCAGTTCAAAGCCATCGCGGTGGAGATTCCGGAGAAGCCGGGCTCTTTCGCGTCCTGGTGGGACCACTGGCCGACGGCACGCTTGAACAAGACGAAATCGGATCTGACAAGCTCCGGATTCCCCGGCGACAAGGCGATCAAGAAAGTTTATTGATGGAGCTGGTGCAGCTCGAGCCCCGTTCTCCCCGGCTGCCCGAGTGGTTGCGCAAATCGCGCACGCATCCCGAATCGGTTCACAATCTGAAGGCCGAGCTGCGCCGGAAGAATCTGCACACGGTCTGCGAATCCGCGCGCTGCCCCAACATGCATGAGTGTTTCCATCGCGGCGCGGCGACGTTCATGATCCTCGGCAACCTGTGCACGCGCGGCTGCGGATTCTGTTCGGTGCCGAAGGCCAAGCATCCCGGCGCGCTCGATCCCGATGAGCCGGAGAATGTCGCGCGCATGGCCGCGGAGATGAAGCTGCGCTACGTCGTGATCACCAGCGTGAATCGCGACGATCTTCCGGACGGCGGCTCGACGCATTTTGCGGAGACAGTTCGCGCCGTGCGACGCGCTTTGCCGCGAAGCGCGCGTCGAGGTGCTGACGCCGGATTTCTGCGGCGATCTCGATGCCGTCGCGCGCGTGCTCGACGCCGGGCCGCACGTGTTCAATCACAATATGGAGACCGTGCCGCGTCTTTATAAGACGGTGCGCCCGCAGGCGAATTACCGCCAGTCGCTCGACGTGCTGCGGTTCGCGAAGCAGTATCGGCCGGAGTCGCTGACGAAATCGGGCGCGATGGTCGGGCTGGGCGAAACGACGACCGGAAGTCGAGCAGCTATTGCGCGATTTGCGCGACGCCTCGATCGACGTCGCGACGCTCGGCCAGTATCTGCAGCCGACGCGCCGCAATCTGCGGGTCGCCGAATATGTGACGCCGGCGCAGTTCGATGCGTATCGCGATTACGGTTTGTCGATCGGATTTAAAATGGTCTTCAGCGGACCGCTGGTGCGCAGCTCGTACATGGCGGACCTGGTGAACGAAGAAGCTTCGCTCGCGTGAATTTCGCCCTTTCCATTCTCTCCGCCGTTTTACTGATCCTGATTTTTCCGCGCTTCGATTTGACCTGGCTCGCGCCGGTTGCGCTTGCGCCGCTGCTGGTCGCATGCGCGCGGGAAACGTCCTGGAAGCGGCGGTTCCTCCAAGGCTGGGCCGGAGGATTCGTCTTCTGGTTCGGCGTCTGCTACTGGATTCAGTTCGTGCTCGAAGTGCACGGAGGCATGGGCGAGTGGGGCGGATGGGGCACGTTCGTCCTGTTCGCGATCCTTAAAGGGCCTGCACATGGCGGTGTTCGCCGCGCTCGCGGGATTTGTGATCGACCGCTGGTGGGCCATCCCCGCGGTCGCCGCGCTGTGGACCGGCCTGGAACGTACGCACGGTCCCTTCGGCTTCGCCTGGCTCGATCTGGGAAACGCCGGAATCGACATGCCGGTGGCGATGCGCCTGGCGCCGATCACTGGAGTCTACGGATTGTCGTTCGTGTTCGCGATGATCGCGTGCGCGGTCGCGTTGATCGCTGATGCAGCGGTCCCGCCGGGAGTTGGCATGGCTCCTGATTCTTCCGTTCATCTATTTACTGCCCGCGCCGAAAGTCGTGCCCGCGACGCAGCAAGCGCTGGTGGTGCAGCCGAACGTCGACACTGAAATCGAGTGGACGCGCCCTTTGCTCGAGCGATACCGAATGCAGCTCGCGCTGCTGTCGCGCACGCACAACGTCGACCTGATCATCTGGCCGGAAATGCCGGTGCCTCTCTATCTGAACGATCCATCGTTCCTGCGCTATGCGGGCCAAGTCGCGCGAGTCTGCGCAAACCTACTTTCTGTTCGGTGCGATTGGCCACACGAAAACAGGAGCGCCGCTCAACTCCGCGGTGATGATCGACCCCACCGGCCATGCGATCGATCGATACGACAAGATCAAACTGGTTCCGTTCGGCGAATTTGTCCCCGACGTTTTCTCGTGGGTGAACCGCGTCACGAAAGAGGCGGGCGATTTCGCGCCGGGCAATCGCGTGGTCGTTTTTCCCGAACCACGTGGGCGCGTTCATCTGTTACGAATCGGCGTTCCCGGATCTGGTCCGCCAGTTCGCCCGCGACGGCGCGGAGGTGCTCGTGAATCTTTCGAACGATGGCTATTTCGGCACCAGCGCCGCGCATGAACAGCATCTGGAACTGGTTCGCATGCGGGCCGCCGAAAACGCGCGATGGATCGTGCGCGCGACCAACGACGGCATCACGGCGACGATCGATCCGGCGGGGCGGGTGACGGAACGGCTCCGTCCCTTCAGGCAACTATCGGCCGTCATGCGGTACGGAACGTCGAAGGATCAGACGCCGTACACGCGGCACGGGGATTGGTTTGCTTGGGGCTGTTTGGCAGTACTGGGAATTCTGGCGTGCATTCTCTCGTCGTGTCCGCTGCCGCTGATGGTCGCGGTTCCATAAATCTGCGCACTCAGCTGTGCCGGATCACCAGCACGTCGCCGTCTTTGACGATGTACTCTTTTCCTTCCAGCCTCAGCAGTCCCTTTTCGCGCACGCCGGGATAGCCGTCGTGATCGATCAGCGCTTTCCAGTTCACGGTTTCGGCGCGGATGAATTTTTTCTCGAAGTCGCTGTGGATCGCGCCCGCGGCTTTTTGCGCGGTGCTGTTCATCGGAATGGTCCAGGCGCGCACTTCGGTTTCGCCGGCCGTCAGGAACGACATCAGTCCCAGCAACGCATAGGTCGCCGCGATCAGCCGTTCCAGCGCCGGATTCGTTCAAGCCGTAGCTCGCCAGATACTCGGCGGCGTCTTCCTTCGGACAGCTCCGCGAGTTCGGCTTCGATCTTTCCGCAGATCGCCGTCACCGCGGTTCCTTTGCGTCCGGCGAACGGCCCGGTGCGATATTCTTCCTCGACCTCGTGCCATGCGCGCCGCATCTTCTTCGCCTAGATTCAGCACGCACAGCATCGGCTTCTGCGAAAGAAATTGAAAGCCGCGGATGCGCTTTTCATCTTCATCGCTGAACTCCAGCCCGCGCAACGGCGCGATTCGCTTCCAGCTCGGCTTTCAGCCGCTCCAGCAGAGCGAACTCCTTTTCGAGCTCGACGTTCTTGATCTTCTTGCGATCTTTTTCGACGCGCTCCATGCGCTTTTCGACCACCACCAGATCGCTCAGGATCAGCTCCATCTCGACGTCTTCAAAATCGCGCATCGGATCGACCGAGCCTTCTTCGTGCGGCACCGTGTCGCTTTCGAATACGCGCAGCACGTGCGCCAGCGCATCCACCACGCGCAGGCTCGCCAGATAACTGGGATCGCGCAGAGACTTCTTTCGAGATCGCCGGGAAATCGAGATACTCGACCGTCGCGATACGTGATCTTCGGCGGATCGAAAATCTTCGCCAGCGCGTCCAGCCGGGCATCGGGAACCTTGGTCACGCCGACGCGCGCTTCGAGCGACCCGACGCGCGCCGCTTCATGCACGCCGGTCAGGATCGTGAACAGACTTGTCTTGCCCACCATCGGCAGGCCAACGATTGCAGTTTTCATTTATTGTGTTTAGCGCACAGAGGGCACGTCCACCAGCGTCAGGATCTCGGCCAGGATCTTTTCGGCCACTTCGGCCGAGCGCTGCGCCATCGACGCGCGCGCGCTGACCGCCACGCGATGCGCGAACACCGGCACCACCATGCGTTTCACATCGTCCGGCGTGGCGTAATCGCGGCCTTCGACCGCGGCCAGCGCCTGCGTGGCGCGGAACAGCGCCTGCGCGCCGCGCGGGCTCACGCCCATCGCCAGCGATTCGTGCGTGCGCGTTTGCTCGACGATCGCCAGCATGTAATCGACCAGCGCTTCGTCCACCGGCACCTGATGCACGGCGTCCTGCAGATGCGTCAGCTCTTCGCCGGAGATGACCGGGCGGCACGACGTCCGTGGATGTCCGGCGTCTGGCGGACGATCTCGCGCTCCGCGGCGATGATCGGGATAGCCGATGCGGATGCGCATCAGGAACCGGTCGAGCTGCGATTCGGGCAGAGGATAGGTTCCGTGATGCTCCACCGGGTTCTGCGTCGCGATCACCATGAAGGGCTGCGCGCAGTCGGTAGGAGCGGCCGTCGATGGTCACCTGCTGCTCGTTCATCGCTTCGAGCAGCGCCGATTGCGTCTTCGGCGTCGCGCGATTGATTTCGTCGGCCAGCAGGAAATTGGTGAAAATCGGGCCCTGCTTGAACTCGAATTCCTGCGGTGTGGGCGTTATAAATGGTGACGCCGAGCACGTCGCTCGGCAGCATGTCGGAGGTGAACTGCAGGCGGTGAAAACTCGACCGGACGCTGCGCGCCAGAGCCTGCGCCAGCGTGGTTTTGCCCACGCCTGGCACGTCTTCGATCAGCAGATGGCCGCGCGCCAGCAGGCAGGCGAGCGACAGGCGCAGCACTTCCGCCTTGCCGCGAATCGATTCGCCCAAAGCCGACTCGATTTCGGATATCTTGGAAAGCGAAACTGGCGGGCTGAAACTTGGGTCCCGCTGGACCATCACTGTCATGATATCGAAATTACCGCTGCTATTTAATGTTGGTTACGGTTTTGAGTTGGGCCGCGTCGGTCGAGGATGAGGTAAAGGGCGTCCTTAATAAGCAAGTAGCGGCGTGGAATCGCGGCGATACCGACGCGTTTCTCGAAGGCTACGCGTCCGATACCGTGTTCGTCGGGCGAGAAAATGACGCGCGGCCTGGAGGACCTGAAGAAGCGCTATCAGGAACATTACCCGACCCGCGCGGCGATGGGCAAGCTGGCTTTTTACGATCTTGAGATTCATCCGATGGGGAAAGATTACGCATACGTGATCGGCCGCTGGCAACTGGATCGCGATAAAGAAGGCGGCGGGAATGTCAGCGGCGTCTATAGTCTGGTGTTCCGGAAAACGGCGATCGGATGGAAGATTGTGCTGGATCATACCAACTAAACTTTTGGGTTGACATTCGACCCGAGCACATGTATTCTTGGGTCGAATGGCCACCCAAGACGACCGGATTTCTCTCCTGCAAGGCACCCTCGATCTTCTGATTCTGCGCACGCTTATCTTTGGCCCACAGCACGGGCAAGGTGTTGCGCGCGCAATTCAACAGCAGTCGGAAGACGTGCTGATTGTCGATCATGGAACGCTTTATCCGGCGCTCCAAAGGCTCGAAGGCAAGGGGTGGATTGAGGCGGAGTGGGGCGCTTCCGAAAATAACCGGCGCGCGCGATTTTACACGCTGACGAAGGCGGGCAAAAAGCAACTCACTCAGGAAACGAGCCAATGGCGGAGGATGGCTGCGGCGATTGGGACGAGTGCTGGGGCCTGAATCGTAGGAGGATGTCGTGTTCTGGAAACGCAAACAACGGGACTTTAACGCGGAGATCGAGGCGCATATCCAGCTGGAAGCGGACCGGCTTCGCGAGGACGGGTTGACGCCGGACGAGGCGCGGTCGGCGGCGCTGCGGACTTTCGGGAATCGTACGCTTGGCGGAGGAGCGATTTTACGAATCCCGGCGATGGATGTTCTTGGACAACCTGTTTCGCGATGTGCGGTTCGCGGTGCGGGTTCTGGCGAAAGACGCGCGTTTCAGTATTCTGGCGATTGTCGGGCTCGCGCTGGGAATCGGTGTGAGCACGGCGATTTTTGCGCTGATCAATACGGTGATCCATGCTCGAGCCCAGATGGGCGAGACTGACCCGGGATACCTCGGCATCTCAAGGGCCGAAAAGGGCCACCCGCGAGCCGACGTGAGCCTGTCCTATCCCGACTATGTTTATTTCCAGAGCCGCGCCACGGTGTTCCGCGCGATCAAAGCGGAGTCAGGCAGGTTCGGTTTAATCCTGGGAGCAACTGTCGTTGCGGGGCAGCGGAGCGAGGCGGAGGACGTGCAAGGCCGGTTTGAATCGGCCAATTTTCTATCGGCCATCGGCCTCCGGCCCGCGCTCGGGCGCAGTTTTTCGGCGGAGGAAGAACAGATCGGAGGGCCCGCGGTCGCGATGCTCGGCTATCGATTGTGGCAGACGCATTTCGGGTCCGATCCGGGCGTGCTGGGGAAGACCGTCATTCTGAATGCGCATGCGGTGACCATCATCGGCGTCGCCGATCCAAAGTATGGCGTGGGCGACCCTGCGTATTTCTTTCTGCCGCTGGTGATGGCGCCGGCAATGTATTCGCAGAATGACTGGCTGCACGATCTCAGCGAGCATTGGTTAATGGTAGATGCCTGGCTGCGGCCCGGAGTCGCCGGGCAACAGGCGCAAGCGGAAATGGAGGTCCTTTCGAGCGCGCTTCAGCGGAAGGACGAGAGCTTTCGGGCCCTGCGTGGAGGACCGAATCGGTCGAAGATAGCAGAGATCGCTTTCGTCATGGTGGCGACCATCGTAGCTGTGTCGATGATCCTGTTGATCGCGTGCACCAACCTGGCGAATCTACTGCTGGCACGCGCGGTGGTGCGGCGAAGGGAAATCGGCGTCCGGCTGTCTTTGGGCGCCAGCCGAGCCCGGCTGATTTGTCAACTGCTGACCGAGAGTATGTTGCTTTCAACTGCCGGCGGAGCGCTGGGCCTGCTGTTTTCCTATTGGCTGGCGAAAGCCTTAATTAGCGGAGCGCCTGTGGAGGTGCGTCTCGATTTCCGAGTGATCCTTTACGTCCTCGCGCTGGTGCTGGCGACGGGATTTTCCATCGGCCTGGCGCCCGCGCTCGCGGCTACTAAAACGAGTCTTGCACAGGCGCTGCATGCGGAGGGTTTGTCGGGAGCCCGTTCGCCATCGAACAAGATCTGGTCTGCGCGAAACGGACTGGTGATCGCCCCGCTGACCATTTCGTTGATGTTGCTGTTGGGCGCAGGAATGTCGATTAACCTGATCCGCACCATTTACTTAAACACACCCACTTTCGACGCGTCGCGTTTGATTTCGATGTCGTTCCGCTTGAATCTGCAAGGCTACGACGAGATGCGAACGCGCCAGTTCCAGGAGAATCTGCGGGAGCGTGCCGTCAGAATCCCGGGCGTGACATCGGTGGCGCTGGCCACTGCGGCGCCTTTATCGGATAGTTACGGCTGGTTCCCTCTCATGGCCGAAGGCTCGGCGATTTTAACGGACGACGCATCTCCACACGCCGACTACAACGTGGTATCGCCGGAATTCTTTCAAACGGTTGGAACGCCAGTTGTTCGGGGCCGCGCGTTCCAGATAGCTGACCGCGAAGGCGGACCACCTGTCGCGATGGTGAATCAGGAGCTCGCGCGGCGCTACTGGAAGGATGAAAATCCGATCGGCAAACGCATTCGCCTGGGTAAGACCAGCACGACGTTTTTTGAAGTGATCGGCGTGGCTCCCGACTTCGAGGACGCCTCCAGCTCGTTTAGCACCGTGCGTCCCACTGTCTATGTCCCGTACGCGCAGGTCAAGGCTTTCTTCAACGGAGTCAAGCTGGATAAACCAGCGTATCTGGAACAAATCGTGGTCCGTACGAACACGGACCCGGCGATCGTGAAAGCCTCTCTGCGACAGGAAGTATTGGTTTTGGATTCCTCGTTGCGCGTCACGATTGAAACTGTGGAGGAAATCATCCAAGCGCGGATCGTTCACCCGAAAGCCACTATGGGGTTGTTAAGCGCTCTGGGTGTACTGGCGATGGTGATGGCGTCGGTTGGAATCTATGCCGCGCTCGCCTATGCGATCAGCCAGCGGACGCGCGAGATCGGGATTCGCATCGCGCTGGGCGCGCAACGGCGCGAGATCCTGGCGCTGGTGATAGGGCGAACGATGGTTCTCGTCTTTTGGAGTATCGGATTCGGTTTGCTGGGGGCGCTGGCGTTGAATCGAATCTTCTCAAGAAGCTTGCGCAAGATTGGGGAGCTCGATGCGCCGACCTGCATCTTGGTGGCGATCCTGCTGGGCGCCGTCGCTCTGTTGGCGAGTTACTTCCCGGCGCGCAGGGCTCTTCGGGTCGATCCGGTGCAGGCGTTGCGGTGCGAATAGCAGAGTTGAAAGACCCGAAATCTATGGACCATCCGGCGAATGCCGCCTCCATTCTTCCAGCGCAAAAAGGTCTTCCATCGTAATTTTGCGCTCTTTGGCACGATCAAAAAGGTGTTGTCGGGCCATTTTATTTTCGGCATCAGCCGCCGAATGTAATGCGTGCGAGTTCCTCGCGAAGCCTTTTGGTTTGGGCTGGATCTTTGGATTTTTGAAACCGGTCCGCAAGATCGAGAAACGCCTTTCGCCGCTCTTCGTGGGCCACGATCGCGTCGGCCAACAGGTCTACGATGGTGCGATTGGCGCTGACACGCCTACTCGCGGCGATAGCGTCAATCTTCTCGGCCATCTCGGAAGGAATCGAGACGCTGCGTCTTACGATGTCGGCGCTAACGAGTGTGGCATCCATGTCACCAGAATACACCACACCGCACCACGCCTTAAGAAGCTTGCTACTGAATACTCATATTCACTACGTCGAATGTGAATCGTTCCGGCGGAAGCGCGCTGATCGGATTTGGCGTCATCCCCGCCCAGGTTTGATACGCAGTGTTGCCGACTTGCGAATTCAAGTACAGCAAAAACTGATCCGAAAAACATTTCAGTGGCGGAGGCTGGCGGAACGTCAGGCGCAAACCGACCGCTTTCTCGATGCCGACGCCTTTGGTATCGACCGACTTGTCTTCGAGAAGCGTTACGAAGCTCGACCGGCCGGCGTGCGGCCACAGGTCGGCGTTGAGCAGATTGCGCAGGTCGATGCGCGTGCCGAAGGTGGTCTCGCATTGGCGAATCCATTCGAGAATGCTATCGCCCCATTGCCAATGCTGGACGAAGCCCATGTACCGTTCGATCAGGTTGATGGCGAGGTCCATCTGCGCGGCCTCATGTCCGGGAGGCAGCATGTCCTCCTGCTGAATGAGGTCGTTCGCCATTTCCATCACGCGGTCCAGCCGGCGGACATTCGGCGTCATGCGAACCAGAAGAGGAGGCAACTCGTGTGTTTTCGAGCCGGGCACCTCAACGAATTTCTTGTCGCCTAGGATTTCCATAACACCCCCACCTTCTATTAAGATCGGCTTGCGGGCGGAAAAACTTAGTCCGTCACTCAATTGGACGCCCGACTCGGGGTGTCCGTTACGCAACGTGGCATTAGTGTTTCTTCAGGATATTACGCGTAGTTTAGCTGAATAAGAGATCTCGTGTCCTTCTGCTTCCAGATGGCGGGCCTGTTCCGAGGGGCCGCCGGGGAGTTTTTCGAGCAAACGGCCGTCATCCCGTACTACTCGCCAGTACGGGGTAACCTTAGATTTCCCCGCCCTAAGGTCCTCGGCAGAGGCCTCCGCCGCGATTCGAACGAACATACCGGCGACCATGGCGCAGGTGACGTCTGCTCCCGCGGCGCGGGCCAGTTTTTCGCGAAGCTCGGTCAGGGTGACGACTTTTCCGCGCGGCACTTTCCGGATCAGGGCGTCGACATCGATGGGCCTGGGGATCAACATCGTTCCCTGTCCGAGTTGCTTCTGCATTTTCGGTGGGATCGCTACGACTCTCGCTTCGTGCGCGCCCTCCAGCTTCTCGCGCCAGCTCTTTCGCGTCTTCATGTTTGTTATGATGCCACCTCGTGAGTGAGAATTCCATCAAAATCGCAGTGCCCGGCGCCGAGGAGGCGAGGATTCTCATTCCCGCGCTCGCTCGGATCCTGATCGATTGCGTAGAGGGCGGCGCCTCGGTTTCCTTCATGCTGCCGATCGATCGCCGGACGGCGGAGGCCTTTTATGAAGCGGTGGTTGGAAAGATCGGTAATGGCAGTACCATCCTGTTCGTTGCATTTCTGGACGGCGAGCTGGTTGGCACCGTGCAACTGACTCCCGAACTCAAGCCAAACCAGCCTCATCGCGCTGATGTGCAGAAGCTGCTGGTCGACCGGCGCGGGCGCAATCGCGGAGTCGCCCAAGCGCTGATGGCGGCCCTGGAGGAGACGGCGAAGGCTCGTGGACGATACGCTGCTGTGCCTCGATACCGCGACCGGGTCGCCCGCGGAACGGCTCTACGAAAAACTCGGCTGGCAGCGGTTGGGTGTGATCCCGAACCACGCCATGTGGCCGCAGGGAGGCTTTTGCGACACTACGTTCTTCTGGAAGGATCTGACAATGTTATGATGCGACCGCATGAGCGAATATTCCATCGGCGTCGATTTGGGAGGCACCAACCTGCGGGCCGCCGCGATCGACGCGCAAGGCAAGATGCTCGATAAGATCGCGGGATCGACCGACCTTAAAGCGGGCCGCGACGTGGTGATCGACGATATGGTGCAGTCGATCGAAGCGTTGCGCGCGCGTCTGGGTGAACATAATCTGCGCGGCGTCGGCATCGGCCTGCCGGGATTTATTTTGATCGACAAAGGCATCATCGTCGGGTCGAACAACATGCCGGAGTTTGAAAATTATCCGGTCCGCGATGAGATTGAGAGGCGGCTCGGCGCGAAGGTGATTTTGGAGAACGACGCGAACGCGGCGGCGCTCGGCGAAAAATGGATGGGCGCCGGACGCGAGGTCGACGATCTGGTGCTGCTGACGCTGGGCACAGGCATCGGCGGAGGGATTATCGTGAGCGGGCGGGTGCTGCACGGGCATCTCGGAATGGCGGGCGAACTGGGCCATTTGACGGTGGTCCCGAACGGCAATCCGTGCGGCTGCGGCAATCGAGGCTGCGTGGAGAAACACGCGTCGGCGACCGCGATTGCGGCGATGGCGCGGCTGATCGGGCTGGGTCACGACCTGACTTCGGAAGACGTGTTACAAGCTCGCCGTCAAGAGGGGAACGAGCGCGCGAAGACGATTTTCCGTTCGATGGGCGAAGCGCTGGGCGTGGCGCTCGCCAACCTGATCAACATTTTCAATTTTCCGCTGTATCTGTTGAGCGGAGGGCCGCTGCCGGCTTGGGATTATTTCGCGCCCGCGATGATCGAAGAGGTCGCGCGGCGGTCGTTCACTTATCGCCACGCGCCGACGCGGATTGAGAAGGCGACGCTCGGCAATGAAGCGGGACTTGTACGGTGCGGCGTATCTGCCGTTCATACATCAATGAGCTACTTCCTGGGACTCGACATCGGCACCGGAGGCAGCCGCGCGCTGCTGGTCGACGAACAAGGGCGCGTGCGCCACGCGTTCACTGCTCCGCATGAAGAGATGCGCATGGAGCGTCCCCTGTGGGCGGAGCAGCGCCCTGAAAATTGGTGGGACGCATCGCAGGCCGCGATTCAGGGCGTTCTGCGCGAGAGCGGATTAACAGGCGCGCGATGTGCGCGCAGTGGGGCTTTCGGGGCAGATGCACGGGCTGACGTTGCTCGACGCCGAACAATCGCGTCATCCGGCCCGCGCTGATCTGGTGCGATCAGCGCAGCCAGCCGCAAGTGGACTGGATCAACAAAACTGCGGGCGTCGAGTTCGTCGTAAGATCGACGGCGAATCCCATGCTGACGGGTTTCACTCTGCCGAAGCTGCTGTGGGTGCGCGATCATGAGCCGGAGAATTTCGCGCGCGTGAAAAAAGTCCTGCTGCCGAAGGATTATGTTCGTTTCGAACTGACTGGCGAATATGCGAGCGATGTTTCGGACGCCTCCGGCACGGGCCTGTTCGATGTCGTGAATCGCCGCTGGGCGTTCGAGCTTGCCGATCGCGTTGGAGTCGCGCGCGACTATCTTGCCGTCGGTATTCGAATCGAGCGCGTTCACCGGCAAGATTCATGCGCGCGCCGCGGCGGCCACGGGACTCAAAGCAGGAACGCCGGTGATTGGCGGGAGGCGGCGATCAGGCGGCGAGCGCCGTAGGCAACGGTATTGTCGAGCCGGGAATCGTATCGTGCACCATCGGCACGTCGGGCGTGGTATTCGGACATTTGAAGGAGCCCGCGTACGATCCGCAAGGCCGCGTACACACCTTCTGCCATGCCGTCGAAGGCGCGTGGCACACCATGGGCGTGACGCAGGGCGCGGGGCTCAGCTTGCAGTGGTTCCGCAATCAATTTGCGCCCGGCACGAATTACGACGATCTGACATGGGAAGCCGCGGGCGCCGATGCCGAGGGGCTCTACTGGCTTCCTTATTTAATGGGTGAGCGGACGCCGCATCTGGATCGCATTCGCGCGCGGCGGATGGAACGGCGTCACGGCGAAGCACACGCGCGCCGACTTGATTCGCGCGCTGATCGAAGGCGTCAGCTTCAGCCTGAAAGATTGTCTGGACCTGGTGGCGGGCCTCGGGGTCGCAGATCGAATCCGTGCGCGTGTCGGGCGGCGGAGCGAAGAGCGCGTTCTGGCGGCAGATGCTCGCCGACATTTTCGATAAGCGAGTGGTGTCGCTCGAAACGCAGGAAGGCTCGGCTTACGGAGCGGCGCTGCTGGCGATGCCAGGGCGCAGTCGCTCAGTCCAGAGACGTGCAAAGCGGGTGATCCGCGAGGTCGAATCGGTCGAGCCGCGCGCGGCGGAGGCGGAGCGATACGCTCAAAAGCACGCGATTTACAAGATCGCTTTATCCGGCGCTGCGCGAATTTTATCGAGCATGACTTTCGAGGATGTCCGCAAGATCGCGCTCAAGTTTCCGCACGTCGAGGACGGAACGTCCTACGGCACACGCGGCGTTAAAGGTGAAGAAGAAATTTTTCGTGCGTCTCAAGGAGGACGGGGATTCGCTGGTGATTGGGATGCCTTTCGAGCAGAGGGAAGCGCTGATGGCGGAGGATCCCGGGACGTATTACATCACCGATCATTATCTGAATTACGAATACGTGCTGGTGCGGTTGTCGAAGGTGTCCGAGGAGGCGCTGCGGGATTTACTGAAGGGCGCGTATCGCGCGGTGTTACCGAAGAAGTCGCGCTGAGTCGCGTAGGTCGCGGCATTGTTAGCAGGCTGCGGAATCCAGCGCACTGCGCGACTCCCCTGACGTAAGACGCGGTTACGGTCATCGCCGATGCTGACCGAAACTCCGAGGCAACGAAATCGCGAGCCGGTACGGAGGTGACATGCAACATTCGGCTGCGACGTCACAAAGCCTCCGCCCGCAATCCACTCGTCGACTAGTCGGATTCGCTCCGAAAACACCTGATCGCCTTCCCACGCCGGAACCACTGCGCGCAGTTTCGCGCGCACCCCTTCGATCGCCGGGCTCGATTTCAAGGGAGCCAGATAATCCAGCGCCCTCGCCGCCGCCAGCGCTTCCATCGCCAGCACCAGTCGCGTATTCGCTACGATATCGCGCAACTTCAACGCCGCCGTCATTCCCATGCTGACGAAGTCTTCCTTATTGCCGCTGGTGGTGATCGTCCCGGGCGACGCGGGTGTCGCGAGCACTCGATTCTCGGCGACCAGCGACGCCGCCGTCACCTGCACCATCATGAATCCCGATTCGAGCCCCGCGTGCGCCGCGAGAAACGGCGGCAGCTCTTCGTTCAATGCCGGATTCACCAGCCGATCGATGCGGCGCTCGGAAATTCCCGCGAGCGCCGTCATCGCGATCGCCAGATAATCCAGCGCGAACGCCAGCGGCTGCCCGTGAAAATTTCCGCCCGAAATAATTTCCTCGCCGATCACCAGCGGATTGTCGGTGACCGAGTTCAGCTCGATCTCGAATACTCGCCGCGCCTCGGCCAGAGTATCGCGCACCGCGCCATGCACCTGCGGCGCGCAGCGCAGCGAATACGCATCCTGCACTTTCCGGCAGGCAATGTGCGACTCGCGAATCTCGCTGCCTTCCAGCAGTTTTTCCAGATGTGCCGCGCACGCGCGCTGGCCGGGATGCGGACGAATCTCGTGAATGCGCGCATCGAACGCGCGCGGAGTGCCCTTCAATCCGTCGAGCGTCATCGCCGTCACCACGTCGGCCGCCTGCGCCAGCATTTCCGCCTGCTCCAGTTCGAGGCACGCCGACGCCGAGCATCGCCTGCGTGCCGTTCAGCAGCGAAATTCCTTCTTTCGAATCGAGCTCGATCGCGGCGATCCCCGCGCGTCGCAGCGCTTCGCCGCCTGGCATACGCACGCCTTGATATTCGGCTTCGCCCTCGCCCATCAGCACCAGCGCCATGTGCGCCAGCGGAGCCAGATCGCCGCTCGCGCCCACGCTGCCACGCGAAGGAACCACCGGCGTAACGCCCGCGTTCAGCAGATCGCACAGCCGCTCCGCCACCACCGTCCGAATCCCCGAGAATCCTTTGGCCAGCACGTTGGCGCGGATCAGCATCATCGCCCGCACCTCGGCGGTGCGCAGAGGAACGCCCACGCCCGCCGCATGCGATCGCACAACATTGCGTTGAAGCGCTGCCAGGTCGGCCGTCGGGACGCGCACATCGGCCAGCAGCCCGACGCCCGTATTTACTGCGTATACCGGAGCATCGCCCGCAGCAAGCTTTTCCACGACTAGCTCGCGAGCGCTGCATCGCTCCGATCGCAGTCGCCGAAATTTCGACTTTCTCCTGACCGCGCGCCACCGCGCACACCTGCTCGATCGTCAGATCGTTGCCATTTAGCGAAACCATCTCCTCTACTATATGGTATTTGGACCGTCTTCCTTATCGAGCCACGCAACAGTCCGCCGCTTACGAGCACATCGTGAAGCTGCCGGTGAGCGTGCTGCTCGACAATGTTCGCAGCGCGTACAACGTCGGCGCATTTTTTCGCGCGGCCGATGGCGCGGGCATCGAGAAGCTGCACCTCTGCGGCATCACCGGCCATCCGCCCGCGAACGCGATCACGAAAACGGCGCTCGGCGCGGAGGAAACGGTTGCTTGGGATCACACCTGGGATGCAATCGCGCTGGTTCAGGAACTGCGCGCTCGGGGCCACGAAATCGCCGCGATCGAGACTACGCCGCAGAGCATCGACATCTTCGATTGGACGCCGCGATTCCCGGTGTGCGTGCTGTTCGGCCACGAGGTCGACGGCCTGCGCCCGGAGCTGGCCAGCCTCGCCGACACGCACATTCGCATTCCGATGTTGGGCGTGAAGCATTCGCTAAACGTCGCGACGGCGGGAGGGATCGTGATGTATGAATTGTTGAGGAAATATCGTATGCTGGCGGGCTCATGAGTACAAAACGAACGGTCCTGGCCCGCTCTAACCTGCGCCGTCGCTGCGGCAACCGCAACCGTGGTGTTGAAGATTAAATTTACGACTCGAGTCTTCAAAGAGGGCCGCATGTTCGTGGCCTACACGCCGGAACCTGGACCTATCCTCGTGCGGGTATTCCTACAAAAAAAGCCGCCCAAAACCTCAGTGAGGCCGTCCGACTATTCGCTCGAGGAGTGCGAAAAACAGGGGACGCTTGAGCGCGTCCTCGACACACGTTCGTGAGCAACATTGCTTTCACGCAGAGACGCGGAGGACGCAGAGCAAACATTGTGCACGCCAAGGCGCGAAGCTCGCAAAGGAATTCCTGGCGAGCTTTGGGACTTCGCGTGAATATTTTTCTCTGTGCGCGAAACAACCTTCCATGCGACCATAACCCTATGAGCAACCCCCGAGCTTCCCTGCTGCTCTTCATCGCCGCCTTACCGGCCTTCGCGCAAAACCCTCGCACCATGTTCCCAGCCGTCCGCGGCACGCGCCAGATGATCGGCGCGGGCAACAGCATGGAGGTCGAGGCGGGGTATCGAATCCTCGAACAAGGCGGCAACGCGGTGGACGCCGGTGTCGCCGCGACGCTTGCCGCCGCCGTCACCGAGCAGGATCATTTTGGGCTCGGCGGCGAGATGCCTCTGCTGGTCAAGATGAACGGCAAGCCGGTGGTGGTCGTCAGCGGCATCGGCGTCGCGCCGAAGAAAGCCACGGTCGAATATTACGAGAAGCGTCCAGTCGAGCCCTGGGAGCAGCCCGGTCTCCGCCGCCCTCCGATCCCGGGCCAGGGCATTCGCGCCGCGATTACGCCCGGAATGGTCGACGGCCTTCTGCTCGCGCTCGAAAAATTCGGAACCAAGTCCTTCGCCGAAGTGGCCGCGCCCGCCATCGAAGACGCCGATACTTTCCCAGCCACCGAGATTTTTTCCAGCACACTCGGCATGTTCCAGCGCATTCTCGCGCTCTGGCCCGCGTCGCAGCAGTTTTATTTTCCCAACGGATCGCTGCCGAAGCCGGGCGAAATCGTTCATATGCCGAGCCTCGCGCGCACCCTCCGCGAGATGGCCGCCGCGGAGAAAAAGGCCCACGGCAATCGCGCCGCGAAACTCCACGCGGTGCATGACATTTTTTATAAAGGCGACATCGCCAAACGAATCGCGTCGTTCAACGAAGCGAATGGCGGTCTGATCGCATACGACGATCTGGCCAATTTCCACGCCGAGACTCGACGAGCCGCGCAACACCACTTATCGCGGCTACGTTGTCAACAAGCCCGGATTTTTCACGCAAGGTCCGGTCATGATTGAGGCGCTCAATATCCTCGAAGGCTACGATCTGAAGGCGATGGGCCACAACACGCCGGAATATCTGCACACCGTGATCGAGGCCGTGAAGCTTGCCTTCGCCGATCGCGATCGCTACTACGGCGATCCGAAATTCAGCAAGATTCCGGAAGAAATTCTGCTGTCGAAGGAGTACGCGGCGCGGCGCAGGAAGCAGATCGATCCCGAGCACGCATCGATCGAATCGCGACCCGGCGATCTCGGCGCGTCGGCTCCCATGACCGGCGGAGGCGGAAATTCGAAGGATCACGACACCACCTGCGTTGACGTGTTCGACAAATTCGGCAACGCGTTCTCAGCCACGCCCAGCGGCGCTTGGCTGCCATCGGTGATCGCGGGCGATACCGGCATTCCTTTGTCGATCCGCCTTGCATCGTTCGTGACTGACCCCGGGCCACGCCAATCAGCTCGCGCCCGGAAAACGTCCCCGCGTGACCCTGAGTCCGACGCTGATCACCAAGGACGGCGATTTTTACATGGAGCTTTCCACGCCCGGCGGCGACAATCAGGACCAGGCCCTATTGCAGGTGCTGCTGAACATGATCGACTTCGGGATGACGCCGCAGGAAGCCGTCGAATCGCCGCGCTTTCAGACCGAGCACTTTTACGCTTCGTTCGATTTTCACGAGTTCGCGCCGGGCCGCGTCAGCCTGGAAGGCAGATTATCGCGCGACACGATTCAGCGCATGATCGCGCTGGGCCATCGCGTGCAAGTGGGCGGCGAGTGGAGCAACACATCGGCGCCGGTGGTGATTCAGAAAAAGGACGGCGTCATCAACGGCGCCGCCGATCCTCGCCGAGGGCGTTTTATTTTTGGCAAGTAATCGCATCTGTCCACTCCCTGACGGTCGCGGCTCCGCCGGCCTACTGAGCCGCGACCGTGAGGGAGTGGATGGGCCAGTGCTATAATAGTTGCGGAGACGTTCTAAGTGACTCTGGGAAAACACTTCCGGCTTTTGGCTCACATCCAACTTATGCCGGCCCTTGAAAACGGCGAGGAAACCACGCTCGTCGGCGGCCAGGCGGTGATGGAAGGCGTCATGATGCGCGCGCCTCACAGCTATTGCACCGCGGTTCGTAAGCCAACAGGCGAGATCGTCACCGAAGAATATCCCCTCCATCGCATGTCCGAAAAGTATCCGCTGTTCAAGCTGCCGATCCTGCGCGGATTAGGAATGCTCGCGCAGGCGATGACGCTGGGCGTGAAGGCTCTGAAATTTTCCGCCAACGCGGCGCTCGACGACGGGTACGTCGGAGAAGCCCACCGAGATCACCTCGAAAATGATGATGGCGAATCTCGCGGTCTCTCTGCTCGGCTTCATTTTCCTCTATAAATTTGTTCCTCTGTTTCTTGCCACGCGGCTCGGACACACCGTTCCAGCACTCTCGAGCCGCTTCGCCGTCAACATGTCCGACGGCGTGATCCGCATGGTGATGTTCTTCACCTTCCTGTTTCTCCTCTCGCTGATGCCGGACATGCGGCGCGTCTTTCAGTATCACGGCGCGGAGCACAAGGTGGTGTTCAATTTCGAATCCGGCAAGCCGGTGAATGTCGAGAACGCCCAGAAGTTCGTGACCTTCCATCCGCGCTGCGGCACCAGTTTTTTGTTCGTGGTTCTCGGCATCGCGATGATCACCTACGCTCTGCTGCCCATCGACGGATTCTGGATGAAGTTCGTGGCGCGCATCGCACTGCTGCCGGTGATCGCCGGAGTCAGTTACGAAGTGATCCGCTTCGCCGCGCGGCGCCAAGGCACGTTGATGTCGGCGCTAACGCTGCCCGGGTTGTGGCTGCAGCGCATCACCACGAAGCCTCCGGACGATTCTCAGGCAGCCGTCGCGATTCACGCTCTGGAAGGCGCGATGGCGCTCGAAGCCAAGCAGGGCGGCGAATTGGTCATCGCTTAGCTTGTCGCAGGCTCCAGCCTCGGAACGCATCGAAGCAGACTTGTCCTGCATCTATAATGAAGTAGCCGAATGCAATATCAGCAAAAACTCGACGAAATCGAACGCCGCTTCGACGCCTTGAACGCCCAGATGGCGGACGCCGAGGTCATCAACGACCCCGCGCTCTACCGTAAAGTGTCCAAGTCGCACAACGACCTGGCCGACATCGTCGCCAAATATCGCCAATGGAAAGACGCCACCCGTAATCTGGCCGAAGCGCGCCCGATGCTGACCGAATCCGATCCCGAGCTGCGCGCCATGGCCCAGGAAGAAGTCGCGAAACTGGAGCCCGAGGTCACGAAAATCGAGGAGGAGCTGAAGGTACTTCTGCTCCCCAAGGATCCTAACGACGAAAAGAACGTGGTGCTCGAAATCCACGCCGGCACGGGCGGCGACGAAGCGACTTTGTTCGCCGCCGAAGTGTTCCGCATGTACGGACGGTTCGCCGAAACGCGCGGCTGGAACGTCGAAGTGACTTCTTCGAGCGAATCCTCGGTCGGCGGATTGAAGGAAGTCACCGCCCTGATCAGCGGCGCACAAAGTTTACAGCCAGATGAAGTACGAAGCGGGTGTCCATCGCGTGCAGCGCGTTCCGGCGACGGAGCAGCAGGGCCGCGTCCACACTTCCGCTATCCGCGTTGTCGTGCTTCCCGAGGCCGATGAGGTCGAGGTCAACATCGACCCGAAGGACTTGCGCGTCGACACTTTTTGCTCCTCTGGACCCGGCGGCCAGAGCGTCAACACGACTTATTCCGCCGTCCGCATCACCCACCTGCCCACCGGCGCCATCGTCTCCTGCCAGGACGAAAAATCGCAAATCAAGAATCGCGCCAAAGCGATGCGGGTCATGCGCTCGCGCCTTTACGAGCTTGAAGTGCAGAAGCAGCAGGAAAAAATCGGCGCGGAGCGGAAAACCATGGTCGGTTCCGGCGACCGCTCGGAAAAAATCCGCACCTATAATTTCCCGCAGAACCGCCTCACCGACCATCGCATCGGCCTGACGCTGCACCAGCTCAACCTGGTAATGGAAGGCAAGCTCGAACAGATCGTCGACGCACTGACCACGCACTTCCAGACCGAGAAACTCAAAGAGCAAGGCGTCGGTGAAGTTCTCGTTTAAGTAAGAAGCCTAGGTGACTCTCCGAACCGCCCTCCTCCAGGGTCAGAAAACTCCTCGAAGATGCTGGGATTTCAGCACCTCGCCTGACCGCCGAAGTTCTGCTCGCCCACGCCATCGGCTGCCAGCGCGCCTGGCTCTTCGCCCACTCCGATGAAGAACTAAAAGAGCTCTGGTGGATCCACTACGGCCGCTATCTGCATCAGCGCCTCGAAGGAATGCCGACGCAGTACATCACCGGAACGCAGGAATTTTTCGGCCGCGATTTTCGAGTCACCCCGGACGTCCTCATCCCCCGCCCCGAAACCGAGCACCTCATCGAAGCCGCGCTGAAGTACAGCGTCTCGACCATTCTCGACATCGGTACCGGGCTCCGGCGCCATCGCGATCACGCTGGCGCTTGAGACCGAAGCTCGCGTCACCGCGACGGACATTTCGGCGGCGGCGTTGAACGTCGCTCGAAACAATTCGCGCCGCTTGGCCGCTCTCGTCGACTTCGTCGAGTGCGATCTCGGCTCCGCCCTCCGCGACCAATCCTTCGATCTGATCGTCTCCAACCCTCCGTACGTTGCCGAAGCCGACCGGCTTACGCTGCAACGCGAGGTCCGCGATCACGAACCCCCGCTTGCACTCTTCGCCGGCCCTGACGGTCTCGCGGTCTATTCCCGTCTCATCCCGGAAGCCGCGCGCCTTTTGAAACCCGGCGGCCGCCTGCTTCTCGAACTTGGCGACCTCGAAAAGGTCCGCCTGATGCTCGACCGAGGTTGGTGCAACATCGAAGTGATCCCTGATCTGGCCCAAATACCACGAGTCCTATCCGCGACCCATTACACTGGAACTTGACTCAAATGTGGAATGAGAAGGTAGTCCTCATCACAGGCGCCTCAGAGGGAATCGGCGCCAGTTGCGCCAAACTGATCGGCCAACGCGGAGCCAGGTTATCATTGACAGCCCTCCCTTCAGACGACTTCAAAAATGAGGATTCGGATTCCCGCCTCGATCACTCCCGGCGACATCACCTCCGCGGCGATCCGCACCGAGGTCGTCGAGCGCACGATCAACCGGTTCGGGCGAATCGACGTTCTGATCAACAACGCCGGCGTCGGTCAGTACGGATACCCGACTGAGGTAGACACCGAAATCTCCAAGCGCATGTTCGACGTCAACGTGTTTTCTGCCTTGGCGCTCACACAACTCGTGGTGCCAGGTATGCGCGCTAGGAAATCGGGCACCATCGTCAATATCGGATCGGTGGGGGGGAAAGTTTCGCTGCCGTGGGCGGTCATGTATTGCGCCACCAAGTGGGCGCTCCATTGCGTCGACGACTCCCTGCATCGGGAGCTTCAAGGCACGGGAATTCGCGTCATGAAGGTCTGCCCCGGTATCGTCGACACCAAATTTCGCGATCATGTCCTCGCCGGGACCGCCCCAGGCAAAGTGGAAGATATAAGCCGCGTCGTGAGTCCGGATCAGGTCGCGAGCGCCGTCATGAAGGGCGTGGAGCGTCAAAAGCGGACCGTCTTCGTTCCGAAGATCGGCTTCCTTTTCACCTCGCTGGATTTCTTCGCTCCCAGCGTGATGGATTGGTACCTGCGCGGCAAATTCTAGCGTTGTTATAGATTTTCTATCTTCGACCGGTGGCACAGACTTCAGTCTGTGTTTTCCAACCTTAGTCGGATCGCATCGCCTGCATCACATCCACGCTAGCCGCACGCGCCGCCGGCAGCACCGATGCGATCACCGCCGCCGCCAGCAGAATCATCGCCGAGCCGAGCGTCGGCACTACTCCCGGCATCCGCAGATCCGGAAAATAACTGGCCATCAGGCGCGCGAGCGCGAATCCGCACACTGCTCCAGCCACGATTCCCGCCACCGCCATCCAGACGCCCTCGGCGATGACCCCGGTCAATAACTGCCGCGGCTGCGAACCGATGGCCAGACGGATTCCGAACTCGCGGGTCCTCGCGCTGACCGAGAATGCCAGTACGCCCGCGACGCCCACCACCGCAATCGCCATCGCGACCGCCGCGAAGACGCCGAAGACCAAGGCGTTCAACTTATCCGGCGTAAGCACTTCGGCGCGAATGTCTTCCAGAGTGGCCGCTTGCTCCACCACCTGATCCGCGGACATATCGCGAATAATGCGTGTCACCGGTTGAATCATCGCGTGCGGATCGGTGTGCGCATGCACGAATAAGCGGCTGCCCCACATTTCCTGCGCGATAGGCTCATAGATCGCTACGGCAGGACCGGGCACAATGTTTTCGTCTTCGACATCGGCCACCACGCCGATAATCCTCCGCGGTGTCGTCGCGATATCAACGAACTTCATGACCGGATCCGTCCACGTCATGTGATGGTTGATCGCGTCCTGATTCGGGAACATCCGCTGCGCCAGACTCTGGCTCACGATAACCACTAGTTCCTTCCCTTTGCGGTCGTTATCGTTGAAATCGCGGCCGGCAAGCATCGGGACGCCAAGCGACGCGAAGAATCCCGGCGACACCGCCCGGAAACGCCCGCGTGGATCTTCTTCGCCCGATACCTTGACATGCCCGTCCGCCGAAAATTCGAATCCCGGACCAAAAGCACCCGCGTCACGCCATGGAACCTGCGACCCAACCGACACTCCGTCGACTCCAGGCAGTTCCTTAATTCGCCGCATCGCTTCGTTATAGAAACCGAGGATCTGCTCCGGCGTCTTTCCATAGGACATCACCGGCACGTTCACCGCGAGAACATGTCGCGTATCGAATCCGGTTTGCGCCGCCTGCATCGCCAATAGAGTTTTCAGCAGCATGCTGCGCCCGCCAGCAATACGAAGCATGCGGCAACTTGGGTCACGACAAAAATCTGCTGGCGCCGATGCGGTCCCGCCGGTGACTCGCGCGCTTCCCAGGCTGTATCCATGCGCCGCTCCGGCATTGGGGAGGCGTGGAACAAACGCCAACAGGACAGCCGCGACGAGCGCGAGCCCGACTCCCACCCAGATCATGCTGGAATCGACCTTCAAATCCAGTGCGCGAACCGAGAAACGCGATGCGTACTTCGCCAGGATCGCCACCATGGGCTGCGCTCCCAGCACACCCAGCGCCGCACCCGCGCCGCACAGCAGAAGACTTTCCGCGAGCAGGGTCCGCCGCAGCGCACCGGTTCCCGCGCCCAGCGCCGCGCGAATCGCCAGCTCTCCTTCGCGCCGCACCGTCCGCGCGAGAATCAGGTTGGCGACATTGGAGCTCGCGATGATAAACACCAGCGTCGAGGCGGCCAGCAGCACGAGTAATACATTCCGTGCTCCGGACGTGATCTGGTCGCGCAGACGAACGGCGTCAATCTGGAAGTCCGCTTTCGTCGAATAAGCCTCCGGATGCGCCTTCACCATCGCTCCGTGGACTACGCGCAGTTCGGCGGTCGCCTGACCGAGGTCGCGCTCCGGCGCAAGCCGGCCGAACAACTGCGTCATTCGATGCACTCGCCCGGTCACCATCGTTGCCGACAGGTGGTGAGGACTGGTCACGATGTTGGCGATAATCTCGGTTTCCGCCGGGTACGGCACGGATGGTTCCAGCACGCCAACGATAGTGGCGGTGCCCGCTCCCTGGCCTGTTCCGAGCCTGATGGTCTTTCCGAGGATCGATCGGATCGCTCTTCAACGCAGTTGTCCAGAAGTGATAGGTCAGCACTACAGCGCCCGCCGCACTCGGACCGTCGTCCCGCATGTCGAGCAGACGGCCCAATACCGGATGCAGTCCCACGACGTCGAAATAATGTCCATCGACCACCCCGGCGCGAATCTCGCGGGGCTCGCCGAGGCCGACCAGGGTGAAATTGACGGTCGAGAACTCGCCAAACTCACTCAACGTTTTGACGCGCTCCCGCAGATCCTTGATTTCCGGTACAGAGAACGGCACATTGCCGGCGCCAAGGCCGGGAGCGCTTTGCCGGATGTAAATCAGCCGGTCCTCGTCCCGATTTACGAGGGGCCGCAACAGCACCCCGCGAACCAATGTGAAAATTGCCGCGTTGGCGCCAATGCCCAGCGCCAGCGTGATCACCACCGTCGCCGCCAGCCCTTTGGATCGCCCGAGCGACCGGATCGCGAACTTTAAATCGTTTAGGAATGTCATCATCACCTCGATCCCGCTCTTGCCCATCGTAGCGAGGTCGTTTTGGCAATGCAATCCCGGTTCCACTGGAATTGTTGGGTTTAGCAGTGCGAATCAGACAATTTGTGTCCGATTCTGCTACAAACTGTCCGTCTGAGGGACGTCGGCAAATAGAAAAGGCGGCCTTCGCCGCCCTTCTCTACAAACTCATTGCTAGTGGCGTGTCACCGCCTGATCGTTAAGCGTCCCCTCCTTTACAGTCGGGGCTCGGTTTGGTACCGAACCCTGACCGTCAGGGAGGGGACACCAGGTGCTCTCTAAAAATAAGCCTTCATCGCGAGCTGAATCAACCGCGGCGTCCCGAAGGTCGTAATCTGCCCGAACGTTGCGCTATTCACCGCGCTCGCGGACCGTTCCAGTTGGCGTGGTTCATGATATTAAAGAAATCCCCACGAAATTCGATCCTGACCCGTTCCTTGATCGGGAAGATGCGGCTAACCGCCATATCCCATTGGATCGAACCCGGGCCGTGGAAGATATCGTGCCCCGCGTTTCCAAAGGTTCCCGGCGCCTCGCAATTGGGATTGCCGGCATAAGCTGCCAGCGCGCAACTCCCGGCGAATGCCGCGGGATTGAACCAGGCTGCAAGCGTATGCGGCTGGGATTTGACTCCGGACACCACGTTCGGCCGGTCGAACGTTTCGCCCGTCAGCGAGACGTCCGTTCCATCGGTCACGTTAAATGGCTGCCCGCTGTTCGAGACTGATCAGCGGCGCAACCTGCCAATCCCTGGTCAGACCTTTCATGAAGCCCGTTCCGAGCCCGGCGCTGGTCGCCACCATCGAGGTGTTGAAAATTTGCCGGCGGTCGAAATTGCAATCGCCCTTTTCGGCATTGCGGTTGTTCGGGTTCTGATAATCCGTCGGCCGACAGCTCGTCGCCGAAGTCCCAGGTGCTGATGCAATGCGACCAGGTGTAATTCGTCAACCAGGTGTAATGATGCGCGAAGCGATGCTCCACTTTCAGCCTGCAGCGCGTTGTAGCTCGAAACCGCGCCCGCATCGGTTTGGATCGATCGAGCTATAGTATGCGCCCTGCGTCGGATTCAGCAGCGTCAAGAGGCGGCGCTGCGGTTCGTTCGATGTCGTGGCCGTCGGGCTCGGTTGCGGCATGTTGATGTCGTTCGAGCCCAGAATGTGGTTCGTTCTGCTGCCCACGTAGGTTGCCGTCGCCAACCAGTCCTTCGCGAATTGCCGCTGGTAGCTGAGGTTCCACTGCATCGTGTACTCCACCGGCACGTTCGGCGGAATGGTCACATAGGTGCCCTGCGCGGGGAAAATCGCATGCGCCCGGGAACGGATCGCCCGCGGCGCCCGTCGGCGAACATAGCCCAGAAACGGATTCGAGAACGGCCCGGCGTTGGTGCCCAGCGCGATCGAGGAAGCGTACGGAGGATTCGTCGTCCACCGTTCCGGATAGAACAATTCCGGATTATCGTGGATCAGGGCGAAGGCGGCGCGGATGGTTTGCTTTCCGCTGCCGGTCGGATCCCACACCAAGCCCAGGCGAGGGGAGAAGTCCGCCCAGTAGCTTTTCTCGAACGCGCATCCGTTAGAGTTCGGCGAATCCTTGCCGAACAACAGCCCCGCTGGCGCTGCGGGATATTCCGTGCTGTGGTACCCGGCCAGAAACTCGGACAGCGAGAACTGGTTGCCGCGGCACTGCTTGTCGACGGTTGGCGTGAACGGCTCCCAGCGAATTCCCGCCGTGATCGTCAAATGCTTGCTGACGCGATATGTGTCCTGCGCGTAGCCCGCGAAAACCTTCTGCCGCATATAATCGGACAGCGCATTTCCATCCGTCAGGCTCGTCAGTTTGCCCAATTCCAGATCCGCCAGCGAGTCGCCCGTATTCACCGTGCTGCTGCCCGTGAACACCCACTGACCGTTGGCCTGCTGGTTGTTGAGCGAGTTGAACTCCAGCTTGCGGAAGTCGACGCCGAAGCCGAACTGGTGCTTGCCCTTGGTCATCGAGTAATCGTCTGAAAGCTGATAGGTATTGTCGTCGAAGTATCCCGGAGCGCAGGTCCCGCAAGCCACGTTGAAATAGTTGGTGACGGTGATCTGCATGTACGTGTCCGGCATGTTATCGGCAAAACTATTAATGCCCAGCGACTGCGGGCCGAACAGATTCGGAGCCGATCCGCGATTGTCCGCGCGCCGGTTGTACGTCGCATGGAACGCGTTCACACTCGTGGGGTTCAACGTATAAGTGTCGCCTAAAGTCACGCTGTTGGTTTCGTCCCGATTACCCGGATTCGGGCCCGTCGTCAGCACGTTAGTCCCGTTGAAAAACGCCTGCGCCGTGTAGTTGTAAATGTAATAGCGGCCGTACAGCGAATGCTTGTCGCTGCGCACATAGTCGACGCGCCCGATCGCCTGCCAGTCTGGATTGTTGGCCGGCTGTCCGTATAGCTCGATGCCGCAGTTATCGGTCGAAACCGGAACATATTTGCTGAGCAGCTTCGCCGCCGCCGGATCGAAGCGCGAGGTCGGAATGATATTGCCGGGGAACGGCAACACCCGTCGTCGGATCCTTCAAGGTAATCGCCTTGGCCTGGCACCCGCCCGCGGATGTCGCCGCGTCTTCTATCGAAAAATTTCCCGCCAGCGTCAACGCCGTCGGAACGTGCGCCGTGTTGGTCGCGGGGTTGCTGCGCTGCGCCGTCTGCTGGTACCCGCCGAAGAAGAACAGTTTGTCGCGAATAATCTTGCCGCCCGCCGTGCCGCCGAACTGACTGCGCTTCAGCGAGTCTCGCGACCGGCTGCGCCACCGAACCCGATACTTCAATCAGTCCCTTAGTACGCGCGTTCAGCTCATAGTTGCGAAGAAATTCAAACAGATCGCCGTGCAAGGCGTTGGCGCCGGACTTGGTCACCACGTTCACCGCGCCGCCCGGATGAAGGCCGAACTGCGCCTGCACAGCGTTAGTCTGCGACACTGAATTCCAGTACCGCATCGGGGAACGGAATCGGCAGATTCACGTTACTGAAGGAGTCGTTGTTGTCGCCGCCGTCGAGCAGGTAGTTCACGCCGTTCGCCTGCGAGCCGCCCACCGAAAACGTGCCCGAACCATTGGATCCCTGGATGTTCTTGCTGCCCGTCAGATCGCCGCCCGGAGTGGTCGTTCCTCCGCCCACCAGCGTCAGCAGCTGCGTCAGATTGCGCCCGTTCAGCGGCAGATCCACCACCTTTTGCGTATCCATCACCTGCGCGATGCCGCTGTCCTTGGTCTCTACCATCGAAGCATTTCCGGAAACCTCAATCGTCTCCGTAACCGCGCCAATCGCCATCGCGACATTAATGTTGATCGTCTGGCCAACCTGTAAAACGATTCCTGTTTGCCGGTAATCTTTAAAACCGGGCGCCTTCGCATCTAGCACATAAGGACCTGGGGAAAGATTTGGGATTGCAAACTGTCCCTGGACGTCCGTAAAAGTGCTCCGCGGCGCCTGCGTCTCGGCCTGCACCATGGTGACCTGCACGTTCACCATGAATTTGCCGGACGTATCCGTAACGGTACCATCGACTTCAGCAACCGCAACAGCCTGAGAATGCCCGAGCGGCGCCAACATCACGAAAAAACCCGCAAGAATAGCCTTGCGTAGATCAACACAAATCATTAGAATTGCTCCTCTGAAAGCAGTAGCCCTGTCGAGCCGATTTCTTTAACCCTTGGGTGAACAATACGATGATCGGAAGATTTGTGTCAAAACGTAAGGACTTAATAGTACTTTTAGTATTACTAAACGATTAAAGTTATAAGAAAGTACTCAGTAATACTGAGGGAATTCTAACTAATTGATTTTACTGAACCGGCTGCCGATTGATACAATTGCGTCGTGCTCCCCTTCTTCGCCGTTTTCCTCCTGCCAACCGCCTTAGCCGCCGATTTGATCATCGATCACGTTACTGTCTCCGGCAAGGACCTTAAACAGATGCAGGCGCAGCTAGCCTCGGTCGGAATTCCCAGCGAATTTGGAGGTCCCCACAGCAACGGCGCCACCCAAATGGCAATCGCCAGTTTTCCCGATGGATCGTACCTGGAACTAATAGCCCTCCAGTCTAATCCGAATCAAAAGGCACTATCGGCGCATTACTGGTCGAAACAGATGCTAGGTAATGCTGGACCCACCGCCTGGGCCGTACGCTCCAAAGACGTGGCAGCCGAAGTAGCGCGCCTGCGAACCGCCGGCATCGTAGTCGGTTCCCCGTCCAAGAGCGGCCGCCAGCGCCCCGACGGTATCAAGCTCGATTGGGAAACCGCGCGTGTCGGCGAGGAGCCGAACGGCACCTTCTTCCCCTTTCTAATTCGCGATTTCACCCCCCGCGAAGCCCGCGCATTTCCGACGGGCAAGCCCACAATTACGGAATTCTCCGGAGTAAAGCGCGTAATAATCGCCGTCCGCGATTTGAACGAATCGATCAAGCGTTACCGACAAGCCTACGAATTACCAGCGCCTTCTAAACAAGATGATGCCAGCCTCAATGCACACCTGGCCACCTTCGCGGGCACCCCGGTAATCCTAGCCGAGCCTCTCACTCCCCAATCCTGGATCGCCAAAAGACTCGACCAATTCGGCGAAGGCCCCTGCGCCTTCGTGCTCGCCTCGCCGAAAGGCAGCACCAAAGTAAAATGGTTCGACCCCGAAAAACTAACCTGGCATCTAGGGGTCGAAAAATGACTCCACACGACTTGCAAATTGCAGATCTGCCTTTGTGTGGCGCAGGCGGTTCCGCCTTGCGTTCGCCAACAGCACACCCTTCCCCGCCAGGCGTTCCGCGTCGACCCTGAACCGCCATGCGTAAGCATGCGGACAAACGCGAACTTTTCGCGCACCCCAGGCCTTGTTACAAGCCCATACCGCGCACCCCGTCCCACAGACGAACACCCCGCCCAGCCCACCCCCTTCATTTTCTAACCGCTAAGTAAGGCAGTGCGTGTGCTCTACCCAGCACCATGGACACGCTCTGGAAGGATCTCCGCTACGCCCTTCGCGTTCTCCGCAAATCCCCCGGCTTCGCCGCAGTCGTAATTCTCTCGCTCTCGCTTGGCATCGGCGCGACCACGGCCATCTACTCGCTCGTCAACTCGTACCTCCTCCGCCCCATGCCCGTCGACGACCCGGCTAGCCTCATGGCCATTTACGTCACCGCTCCCAACGGCGGAAATAACATTGAAGGATTATCCTATCCGCAGTGGAAGGATTTCCGCGATCAGGACACCGGTCTTTCAGAAATCCTCGGTTCCACCGGCCGTCCTCTCAGCATGACCGACGGCGACAAGCCCGAGCTGCTCTGGGGCGAAATCGTTACCGGGAACTATTTTTCAGGCCTCGGCGTTCACCCCGTGGCGGGCCGCGGATTCCTCCCGGATGAGGATGAAAAACCCGACGAAAAGCCAGTCTGCGTCCTCAGCTACAATTTCTGGCAGCGCCGCTTCCACGGCGACCCGGAGATCGCCGGCAAAACTATCAGGCTCGAAAACCATACCTTCACGATCGTCGGAGTCGCCCCCCGAGGCTTCGTCGGAACAGTTTTGTTCAACTTTATTCCCGACGTCTGGGTTCCGGTCGCGATGCAGAAAACCGTCGCCCCCAATTTTTATGACCTCAATACACGCGCCGATCGCTGGATGAGCGTGCGCGCCCGCTTGAAGCCGGGCGTAACCCCCCAACAAGCGGAAGCCGCCTTGAATCTCGTGGCCGCGCGGCTGGCCAAAGAGTATCCCAAAACCGATGCCGGGTTGCAGCTCCATCTGATGCCCGCCGGCGCGAGAACGCAGCCGTGGTTGATCGTAACCGGACTGCTTCCCACTTCCACGCTGATCATGTCCGTAGTGGTTGGTTTGGTCTTGCTGATCGCCTGCGCGAACGTGGCAAATCTGATGCTCGCCCGGGGTACCAGCCGTGTGCGGGAGATGGCCATCCGCGTCGCGGTGGGTGCCACGCGAACCCGGCTGGTGCGCCAGTTGCTTACGGAAAGCGTGTTGCTGTCTCTAGCCGGAGGAGGCCTCGGAATTCTGCTCGCCATGTGGTTCAACACCATGTTGGGCCAGTTCTATCCAACGCTCGATTTCCAGACGGTCGACCTCAGCTATCAGTCGCAAATCGACCCGAAGATTCTCCTGTTCGCCGCCGTCGTCTCGATTGCGTCCGCCATCCTGTTCGGCCTGTGGCCCGCGCTCAGAGCTTCAAAAATCGATCAGGCGGCGGCCATGAAGGGCGAAGGCCCGGGCCCTCTGCGTATCGGATCGGGCAATGTTCTCGTAATGGTGCAGGTCGCCATGTCCTCGGTTCTGTTGGTCGGCGGAGGCCTCTTCTTGCGCAGCTTGCAGTTTGCGCAGAACGTCGATCCGGGATTTTATCGCACCGGCATTTCGCTGTTCTCCATCAATCTCGATTTGCAAGGCTATAGCGAGGAACGCGCCAGCCATTTTGAACGCGACATGATGGATCGCCTGCGCACCATTCCAGGCGTCGACGACGCGGCATTCGCTTTTCCCCTTCCGCTCGACACGTACGGAGGCCCCGGTCCCATTTATCCCGAAGGCTGGACGCCGCGCTCGGATTCCGAGCAGAACATCGCCGGCCACAGCCGCGTGAGCCCGCGCTATTTCGAAACCATGGGCACAGGGATCGTCGCCGGGCGCGCGATCGATGAGCGGGACACCGCATCTTCGAAATTAGTCGCGGTAGTCAACGAAACCATGGCGCGCCGTTATTGGGGATCGCCGGATAAAGCGCTGGGCCGCCGCTTTTCACAAACGAAAAGCGGGCCGCTTTTCGAAATCGTCGGCATAGCGAAAAACGGCAAATACTCGAGCTTCGGCGAGCCGGCTTTTTCCTACACCTTCACGCCGATCGCCCAGGATTATTTCGGACAGGTCGAAGTGCTGTTGCGATCGAAACAGGATATCGCCGCGTTAATGCCGGTAGTGCGAGCGGAGATGAGCAAACTCGATCCGGCGTTGCCGATGTTCGGCGTCCGCACCATGCCGCAATTCCTCAATCGCACCGTTTCCATCTACGAACTAGGCGCGTCTCTGGTCGGCACATTCGCGCTCACAGCCCTTTTGCTAGCCGCCGTGGGAATTTACGGAGTCCTCTATTTCACAGTAGCGCGCCGCACCAAAGAAATCGGCATCCGCATGGCCCTGGGCGCACGCCAAGGAAATGTGTTGCGCATAGTGCTTCAAAGATCGCTGCTCTGGGTGCTCTGCGGATTAGCGCTCGGCGTAGTTCTGGCACTAATGGCGCGACCGCTCACCGGAAAATTAGTAGCAGGAATCAGCGGCACCGACCCATTGACCTTCGTCGCCGCCCTAACCATTTTCACCGCGATCATAGCGGCGGCCTGCATAATCCCAGCCCGCCGCGCCTCGCAAGTCGACCCAATCCAAGCCCTCCGCCACGAGTAACTCATACACTGCTTACGAGCCGTGACCACAGAGAGCGGTCCGCATTACGCCAATTTATGGTCATTTATGGCACTCTGAACAGCACATTTAAGGTCATTTAGGGTCACTTAATGGCACTGCCGAAAGGCGAAGAGACGCGCAGCACCGCCCGCCTCCTACAATGAAGTTCAAATGTGGATCGTCAGAATCGCCCTCAACCGGCCCTACACATTCGTTGTGCTCACTCTGCTGATCCTGCTGGTCAGCCCGCTGGTGATCCAACGAACGCCCGTCGACATTTTCCCTAACGTCAACATTCCAGTAGTCGTGGTGCTGTGGAATTACACCGGCCTCAACGCCGAGGAGATGGAGGAGCGCGTCTCCACCGTCTTTGAGCGCAACCTCACCACCACCGTCAACGACATGGACCACACCGAGTCTCAAACCTATAACGGTAAGAGCATCATCAAGGTATTTTTCCATCCCAACGTGAAAATCGAGATGGCCGTCGCGCAGATCGCCGCCCAGGGAGCCTCCGCCGTCCGCTTCATGCCTCCCGGCACCACGCCTCCGTTTATAGTGGTTTATAACGCTTCCAGCGTTCCGATTGTTCAGCTTGCGCTTTCCGGCAAAGGCCTCTCCGAACAGCAGCTTTTCGACTTCGCCATCAACACCATCCGCACTTCGCTCGCCACCGTGCAAGGCGCGTCGATTCCTTATCCCTATGGAGGCAAGCAGCGCCAGGTGATGATCGACATCCGGCCCGATCTGCTGCAAGCAAAAGGGATTGTCGCCCGCCGACGTAGTAAATGCGGTCACCGTTCAGAATCTGATTCTGCCCTCGGGAACCTCGAAAATCGGGCCTTTTGAATACGATGTCGATCTCAACAGCAGCCCGACGCGCGTTGCTGGAATCAATAATCTCCCCATCAAAGCGGTAAACAACACCACCATATATATTCACGATGTCGCGAACGTTCGTGACGGCTATCTCGCCGCAAACCAACATCGTGCTTCGCGACGGCGCAGCGCGGCTGTCTGATGACCATCATGAAGGTGGGGCAGACTTCGACGCTCGAGATCGTCAAGGAGGTGCGCGAAGCTCTGCCCGCCATCGCCGCGACTCTTCCTAAAGAGCTGAAAATCGAGCCGATCGCCGATCAATCGATCTTCGTCCGCGCGGCCGTCAGCGGAGTGGTTCGCGAAGCGATCATCGCCGCCTGCCTGACCGCCGACGATGATTCTGCTGTTCCTCGGAAGCTGGCGCAGCACGATCATCATCGCGGTTTCGATCCCTCTGTCGATTCTGGTTTCCATCTGCGTGATGAGCGCGCTCGGTGAAACCATCAACATCATGACGCTGGGCGGCTTAGCGCTCGCCGTCGGCATCCTGGTCGACGACGCAACGGTCGAAATCGAAAACATCCATCGCAACCTGGTCGACGATTCCCGAAGTGGTCCCCGCGATTCTAGAAGGCGCGCGCCAGATTGCGGTTCCCGCGCTGGTCTCGACACTGTGCATCTGCATCGTCTTCCTGCCGATGTTTCTGCTCACCGGCGTGGCGCGCTATCTGTTCATTCCACTCGCCGAAGCGGTGGTGTTCGCGATGCTCGCGTCCTATCTTCTTTCGCGAACGCTGGTGCCGACCATGGCGATGTACCTGTTCAAGCCGCATGTTCACGAAGAGCAGGCGCCCGCGGCATGGAATATTCCCGCACCGCATGCAACTTGCCTTCGAAAGGATGCTCGAAAGGATGCGCAATTCGTTTCGCGGGACATGCTGAAACCTGCGTCGCGCGACGCGCTATCTTCATTCCTCTATTCCTGTTAGCGTGCGCAGCGACGTTTTTTCTGGTGCCCTGGCTGGGCCAGGATTTCTTCCCATCCACCGACGCCGGCCGCTTCAATCTGCACATGCGCACCAAGACCGCGACGCGGATTGAGGAATCGGCGCGCACCAGTTCGGCGGTCGAAGCAGCCATTCGCCGCATCGTTCCTGCCGACTGAAATCGCCAGCCTGATCAATAACATCGGACTTCCATACAGCTCCATCAACATGTCCTACAGCACGTCGGCGCCGATCGGGACCATGGACACCGATATTCTGGTGACGCTCACCGAAGAGCATCATCCCACCGACGAATACATTCGGGAGCTGCGCGAGCGCCTGCCGCGCGAGTTTCCCGGCGTGCTTTTTTATTTCACGCCGGCCGATATCGTGACGCAGATTCTGAATTTCGGATTGCCCGCGCCGATCGATATTCAAATCGCCAGCCAGGATTCGGAGGCGAGCCGGGTGTTTGCTACCAATCTTTTAGCGCAGCTCAAGTCCGTTCCCGGCACCGCCGATCTGCGCGTGCATCAGCCTTTCGATCAGCCGAAAATTCATATCAACGTCGACCGCACCAAAGCCGCCGAGAGCGGATTCACGCAGCTCGATGTCGCCACCAGCGCGCTGATTTCGTTGAGCGGAAGTTCGCAGACGCAGCCCGAATTCTGGCTCGATCCGCGCAATGGAGTCAGCTACAGCGTCACGACGCAAACGCCGCAGTTCGCGGTCGCTTCACTGAGCGATTTGAGAAATATTCCGATTTCAGGCTTCGTCAGCGATGTCGGCGTCGGGAAATGCAGCGAAACCCGAGATTCTGGGCGATGTCGCCACCATGAGCCGAGGCTCCGGCCTGGCCGTGGTTTCGCACTACAATATCCGGCGCGTGGTCGATATTTTCGGCTCGGTGCAGGATCGCGACCTGGGCGCGGTGGGGCGCGAGATGACGAAAATCGTCGACGCGAATCGCAAATATCTGCCGCGCGGAATGACGGTGCTGGTCCGCGGACAATACGAAACCATGCAAGGTTCGTTCACTGGATTGCTCGGCGGACTGGCGCTGGCGATCGTGCTGGTGTATGCGCTGATCGTGGTGAATTTCCAATCGTGGCTGGATCCGTTCATCATCATTACCGCGCTGCCTGCCGCGCTTGCGGGGATTGTTTTGTTTCTCTTCGCGACTCATACGACGATCAGCGTTCCGGCGTTGATGGGATCGATCATGAGCGTCGGCGTGGCGACATCCAACAGTATTCTGGTGGTCAGCTTCGCGAAGGAGAGACTGGAGGCGGGCGAGACGCCGGAGCAGGCGGCGATCGATGCGGGGTTCGTGCGATTTCGTCCGGTGCTGATGACCGCGCTGGCGATGATCATCGGCATGGTGCCCATGGCGCTTGGGTCTAGGCGAGGGAGGCGAGCAGAACGCGCCGCTCGGACGCGCGGTGATCGGCGGCCTGATTTTTGCGACGGCTGCTACGCTATTCTTTGTACCCACAGTTTTCAGCCTGATGCACGGACGGCGGTTGAGCTCGATAATGCTGCGCACACTTAAAGGTCATTCTCATTCGTCGCTCATCGCGTTGATTCTGGTCGCGGGTGCGTGGTGGTGCGCGGCATCCACTCGCGCATCAGCGCGGCGGCGGTAGTGCGCGAGAAGACGCTGGAGCAGGCGATTCCTTCGGTCTCCGTGATTCATCCGAAGCGCGGCGAATTGAAAGAAGAAATCAGCCTGCCGGGAAATATCATGGCGTTCGTCGATGCGCCGGTTTATGCGCGCACCAGCGGTTATTTGAAGAAGTGGTACACCGACATCGGCACTCGCGTGAAGACGGGGCAACTGCTGGCGGAGATCGATTCGCCGGAAGTGGATCAGCAACTTGCGCAAGGCAAAGGCGCAGCTCGCGACCGCGCAGGCCAATCTGAAGCTGGCCGAGATCACGATGAATCGCGATCTGGGAATGATGAAGGACGCGATTCCGAGGCAGGACGTGGACAACGCGGTGGGCGCATATGAGGCCGGCAAAGCGACGGTCGAATCGCAGGCTGCGAATGTGAAGCACCTGGAACAACTGGTGGCGTTCGAGAAAGTTTTCGCGCCCTTCGACGGCTTGATCACGGCTCGCAATACGGACATCGGGCAATTGGTTAATGCGGGCAATGGAGGCGCGGCGCAGGAGTTGTTCCGCATTTCCGCGACCGACAAGCTGCGCATCTTCATCAGTGTTCCGCAGATCGTACTCGCAGGCCGCGATTCCGGGCGTCAGCGCGAATCTGACGCTGATCGAATCGCCGGGGCGGCATTATGTGGGAAGGGTCGCGCGCAATACGGGGTCGATCGATCCGACCACGCGCACGCTGCTGACAGAGGTCGATATCGACAATGCGTCCGGTCAACTGATGCCGGGAGCTTACGCTGAAGTCCATCTGAAACTTCCCGCGGCGACGGCTGCATTGGTGGTGCCGGTGACAGCGTTGATTTTTCGCGCGGAGGGGTTGCAGGTCGCGGTGGTGCGGAATGGGAATAGGGCGGAGCTGGTTCACGTTACGCAGGGCCGCGATTTTGGGACCGAGGTCGAGATCACCAGCGGGATTACGGCGCAGGATTCGGTGATTATTAATACGCCCGATTCTTTGACGTCGGGGGCGACGGTGAGAGTGGAGACTGGCGGAAGTAGCCAGTAGCCAGAGTAACGCCGCTGCCTGGCACTTCAACATTATTTTGTGGGGCAGGATGTATCCTGCGCGCTGGTTGGCAACCGGCGCTGTACTGTTTTGCACGCGCCAAAGCGGGTTAACAACCCGCTGCAGGTTGCCAACCTGCCCCACAACGTTAGTTTGTTTGGGGTTTTTTCAGTTCGCGCTGGTGGTCCAGGTAGCTTTCGCCTTCGGTGATCCAGGTGGGGGCGGGCTCATCCTTTAGATAGTGGCCGAACCAGGCGAAGATGCGGCGCTGGTAGTCTACTTGGTCGGCTTTCTTGCGCAGGCCGTGATCTTCGCCTTGATAGACCAGCAGCACCACGTTCTTCTTGGCTCGGCGCGCGATGTTGTATAGCTCGACGCCCTGGTGATAGAAGACCGTTCCATCGGCGTCGCCTACTTCGATCATCAGAGGCGTGGTCATGGTCGACACGGCGAATACCGCGGAGTTGCGAATGTACGCCGTGCAGATCCTCGTAGAGGGGGACGCCCATGCGCTGCTGGCCGGTTTCGATGTGATCGGTTTCGGCGATGCCGCTGCTCCAGTGATGGTTGCCGTAGTTGCTGACCAGATCGGTGATCGGCGCGCCGGCGACGGCGGCGGCGAAGATGTGCGTGTGCGTGGCTAAGAAAGCGGCATCGAAGCCGCCCCAGGAATGGCCCACCACGCCGATTTTCTTCTCGTCGACCGCGCCTTTTTCGAGCACCTTCTTTACGGCGGCGGTGACGCAGTCGGCTACCGAAAGACCGGGATCGCTGCTCTGGAACACGATGTCCGGCTGCAACAGAAAGTAGCCGTGCGTGGTGATCGCGCTGGTGCTGTAGTAGCTGCGCTCCGATGGGCGCGTTGTAGCGATGCAGGCCGTCGGAGAGCTTCTCGTACATATAGACGATCATGGGGTACTTCTTCCCGGCTTCGTATCCGGCGGGATAGTAGAGCGAGCCTTGCAGACGCGTCCCATGCGAGTCTTTATAATCGATTAACTCGGAGTGACCCCAGGCGTATTTCGATTGGAACGGATTGGTGTCGGTGACGCGTTTCGCATCCTTCAGATCGGGTCCGGCGACGAAGACGTTGGGCGATTCTTCGTAGGTCTCGGAGACGTATTCGAAGACCGGAGCGTCGGCAGGCTTTGGCCAGCCGCTCGATACTCTTGTCGGTCCAAGATCAGCTTTTCGGGAGCGGAGGCGCCGGGGCGCAGGACGCGCGTAGCCGGATTTTTTCGACCAGATGCCGAACAGGCTCAGATAGACGGGCTTGGAGAGATCGATCGATTCTTCTTCGGGATCGAGGCGGACATAGCGATAGCGAACCTCATCGGCCGCGCCATTGGTCAGTGCGAGCTGCGTGCGCGCCGTCGGGCGAGACTTTCCAGAGATCGAACTTGTCGTAGAGAATCACTTCCGCATCGTTCTTGGTCCATCCGGCGACGCCGAACGGGAGGCTTCACCGGGGCGGTGGAATCGGACTCGAGATTCACGAACGACGTTTTGATGTTCTTGGTGATGTTGACCGTGGCCTTGGTGGTCATGTCGAAGACCCAGTATTGATCGTGATCCAGATACATCAGATAGCGGCCGCCGGGGCTCGCTTCGAGGTAGCGATCCTCGCTGAGTTTTTCGTGGATTTTGGTGCGCTGGCCGGTGTCGAGGTCGACCAGATAAATATCGGCATAGGGACGGCCGATGCTGCGCTCCAGCGCGTAATCTTTCCATTCGGCGGCGTAGGCGAGGTTGCCGTGCTTGAGAGGAGTCACCTGCTCGGTGACTTCGTGGCCCAACTGGGTGAGGTTGCCGGAATCGACGTGCAAAGCGGCGAGCATGTTGCGGCGGCCGTCCTGATTGGCGTTTTTCGACTGGTAGGCCATCACTTCGATGTCCTTCCAGTGCCAGACGTCGACGGTGGGCTGGTCGTCGGCTTCGTCGGCGGAGTCGGCGCTGGCACTTGCCACCGCGACCTCCGCGTCCTGCCGGTTGCGGCGGCTGCCGGCCGGTTTTCGGATACCACTCGGAGAATCCGACGAAGAGAATCGTGCCGTCTTCCGACCAGGAGGGGCGGCGGTAGGACACAGTGCGCAGACCGGCGGGGAATTTCTGGTCGGCGGTGGGATCGTAGACGTGCGGCGGCTTCCGACGACTCGCCGAGATTTTTCCAGGCGAGCACGATATAGGTCGCGCCGTCTTTTTTGTCGTCGGTCTTCGATTTAGTGCCGCGAGATCGGCGCTGTCTTTGCGCCACGCGAAATTGCTGTAGGTGGACGACGACGGAATCGAGCACGCGCAGCGAGCCGGTCTGCGAATCGAAAAGTTGAATGCCGTTGCCGGTTTTATCGGGGGTCGAGATCGCCATGGCGAGCAGCTTGCCGCTGTGCTTCTGGTTTTGCCAGGCGAATTCGGAGACGTTGCCGAAAGTGGTGTCGCGGCCGGTGGAAAGATTGCGCACGATCAGCGTTGCTCCGGGAGTGTTGTCGTCGGCTCCGTTGGCGCCTCCGCCGCGACCGCCTCTGCCGCCACCACCTCCGCGTCCTGCGGCTGCTGCGCCGCGGCCTCCAGCGGCTGCTGCGGCTTCGGGCGGATAGTGGCGCATCGCCAGCCATGTGCCGTCGGGACTGAAGGAGAACGATTGGATGGCGTCGATGACGATCTGGTCGCCGGTAGCGAGATTCATCAGGCCGAGCTTATTCTGCACCGGCTTGTCGTCTTTGCGCATGCGGTCGGCTTGCGTTTCGGAGTAGCCGATGCTGAAGGCGAGCCAATGGGAATCGGACGGAAAACGCGGCGCTGGGTTCCGAACGGAGTGGTCTTGGTGGTGCCGGCGGCGATGTTCGTGACGCGCAGTTCGTCGTTGCCGTTGGAGCGATTGATGCCGTAGACCAGCCACTTGCCGTCGGGCGACAGACCGCCTGCGCCGCCGCCTCCGCGACCGCCTCCGCCACCGGGTTCGACCAGCGTTTCCCACTGGCCGTACTCGGCGGGCGTGGGAGGAAGTTTGGTTTGCGCGGGAGACAGCGAAGGGTGCAGCCAAGCGAGGGTCGAGAAAAACGTCTGGCGCATGGAGATAAAGGTATACACACTGTAGAAACGCAGGCGTGATCCGCCTGCGCCGCCAGCGCACATAGGCATGCTTGCAAGACTGGTGGGGCAGGCGGTTCCGCCTGCCGGAGGGTTATTCTTCGCGCAGGACGACGATGGGGTCGACTCGCGAGGCGCGGCGGGCTGGGGCCCAGCAGGCGATCAGCGCGATGAAGGCGAGCAACGCGGCGACGGCGCCGAAGGTGAGCGGATCGGTCGCGGCGACGCCGTAAAGAAGATTTTTCATGGCGCGGGTCGCGAGCCACGCGGCTGACGAGTCCGATGGCGAGTCCGATGCCGGTGAGGGCGAGGCCGCGGGCGACAATCATGCGGATGACGCTCGATGCGCTGGCGCCCAGGGCCATGCGGAGTCCGATTTCGCGGCTGCGCTGGGTGACCGCGTAGGAGAGCACGCCGTAGAGGCCGATGGACGCGAGGATCAGCGCGAGCGCGGCGAAGGATCCGAGCAGAGTCATCTGCTGCTGGCGGTCGGCGACGTTGAGGTCGACGATTTCGTCCATGGTGCGGAGCTCGGAGACGGGCTGGTCGGGATCGATGGAGGCGACGATGCGGCGGACGGCGGCAGTGACGGCGTTGCGGGTCGCGCTGCGGTGCGAATGACCAGGTAGTCGGGCGTCCAGCCGATCGTCGAGCGGAGTGATGGGCGACGTAGATGCCGGGCTTCATGGCGAGTATCATATCCGCGCTCCTGCACATCGGCGACAACGCCGACGATGGTTCGCCAGACGGGCGTGGTGCCGCTGCGGAAAGAGATGTGATGTCCGATCGGCGCTGTTCGTTCGGCCAGTAATGGCGCGCCAAAGTTTCATTGATGATGAAGACCGGCGTGCGGCGACGAGCGTGTCGGATGCGGTGAACAGGCGGCCCTCGATCAGCTTCACGCCAAGGGTCTGGAGATAATTGACGGATCCGACGCGGAAGAGTGCGTCGGGCGAATAGTTCTCGATCGATGGTCCGGCCGTCGATCAGATAGCCGCGGGTGTTGCCGATGCTCTGGAAAGGAAGCGTGGACGCGAACGCGGCGCTCTGGACGCCGGGAAGCGCGTTGACCTGGGCGAGCACGCGATCGAGATAGTCGATGATTTTCACCGCATCCTTGGCTTTCGGCGCCGAGCGCGGTGCGCAGGGTGAGCAAGTGGTCGGAGCGGAAGCCGAGATCGATGGCGCGGAGCTTCATCATGGTTTGAATCATGAGGCCGGCTCCGGTGAGCAGCACGAGCGCGGCGGCGACTTCGATCACGACCAGAGCGTCGCGGGTGTTGCGGCCGCGGGTGTCGGCGCCGGAGCGTCCACCTTGCTTCAGTGCGTCGTTGACGGAGGCTCGCGCGGCCTGGATGGCGGGGATGACGCTGAAGATCAGGCCGGTGAGGAGAGAGAGTCCGAGCGTGAAGAGAAGCAGCGTCGGATCGAGGGCGGGCTTGGCGGTGTTCGGGCAGGCCGGTGGGAACCAGGCGCGCGAGGATCGTCATGCCTGCTTGCGCGAAAAGGAGTCCGAGGGCTCCGCCGGCGAGCGCGAGCATGGTCGCTTCGGTGACCATCTGGCGGACCAGTCGTCCGCGGCCTGCGCCCAATGCGGCGCGCACCGCCAGTTCCTTTTTTCGGGCGACGGCGCGGGCGAGAAGAAGACTCGCGAGGTTCGCGCAGGCGATCAGCAGGACGCATCCGGCGGCGGCCATTAAAACAAAAAGCGCGACGCGCGTTTTGCCGAGCAGATCCTCTTTCATCGGGATCGACCACGGCGCCGACGCGGTAATTATCATCGGGATATTGCTGTTCGAGGCGCTTGGCGATAGGAGCTCATTTCCTGGCGGGCACGATCCAGAGTCGCGTCGGGCTTGAGGCGGGCGACGACGCTCAGGATAGTGCGAGCCTCGCAGCGCATGGTCGGCCGGAGTGAAGTGAATCGGGATCCAGAAATCGCGCTCATGATCGCGAAAAACAAAATCGCGCGGCATGACGCCGATGATGGAGTACTTCGTTCCGTTCAGCATGACGGGCTGGTTGATGCGCGAAGGATCGCCCATGTAGCGGCGCTGCCAGAGGCCGTAGCTGATGACGACGACCTGCGCGCCGGCGCGGTCTTCATCTTCGGAGAAAGCGTCCGACCATTAGCGGAGTCACGCCGAGGACGGAGAAAAAGTTCGGAGTGACCGCTTGTCCTTTGAGCTGTTCCGGAGTGCCGTCGCCGGTAATGGCTCATGCCGCGATAGCGGACCGCGGCCATGTCGGTGAAGACGTGGTTCTGCGCCTTCCAATCGAAATAATTGGCCGGCGCGGGGGTGTTGTGCGGGAACCCGATGTGGCTGGAGTCCTCGAAGACCATGACGACGCGATCGGGGTCGTGATAAGGGAGCGGGCGAAGCACGACGGAGTCGAGGGTGGAGAAAATGGCGGTATTGGCTCCGATTCCGAGGGCCAGGGCGCAGATCGCGATGGCGGCGAAGGCGGGGGCTTGGCGGAGAAGGCGGAGGCCGTAGCGAAGGTCGGCAAAGAGGGTTCGCATCTAATAAGGTTACTGGAGTTGGGCGGAGAGGTTACCGCAGTCCGGCGGCTGTTGCGTAGGGTTCGCGATCTTTAGCGGAGCTAGCGATTCGCGCACCAGAATCGCGTTCAACTGCGGAATATCTGTGGTCCGCAAATCGCTCCAGCGGGCGAGGGCGGCGTGCGCGTCCTGGCACATTCCAGCGAAGGTCTCGATCAATGAAGTGGCGGGCGCGGTATCGGATTGATCCACCGCGATCATCAGGCGAGTGAGGTCGCGATTCATTGGGCCCAGTGCCGCGGGAGGGCCTGCGGCATCGGTCAATCCCTGTGCTTTAGCGTCTAACGCTTTGGCTGCGGCGAGCGTGTCGGGCGACTTAGCATTCTTGATCAGCGTGGAGAGTTCGGCGCGGAGTTGCGCGGCCTGATTGTAGCCTTCGTAGGTCGCGCCCATGCTCGCCGCGATTTTTTGCGCTAAATCGAGTTGCCCTTTGAGCTCCTGCGGCGAGACGTTCAGGCGCGGGTCGAGTTTCACGGTGATTGGCTGCCGATAGGTAATCCCGTTCACTGTAAGGCGAATCTCGTATTGGCCCGGCACCACCATCGGACCTTGCGGCTCATGCCAGGGCGTGTTGTGCGGAATCAGCGTGGTCGGCTAGCGTGTACTCGAAATAGTCGACATGGATTCCGTAGTAGGTATAGAGGAGCTGGTCAGGATCGGGATAACGCAGATCCCACACGAAGCGATGCAGGCCGGCATTTTTCGGCAGCACCGGCGCGGGCGCGAGCCAATAATCGGGCACGTTTACTTTGTAGCCCAGCGATGCCGCGCTGCCGCTGGAATAGGAGCGCACCAACTTACCGGACGAGTCGTAAACATCGAGCTTGACGTCTTCCGCGGGCGCGGACTTCAAATAATAATCGATGATCGCGCCGTCAGGAGGGTTCGCGGCGGCGGGGACATCGGGATTCAACGGCGTATCCGTGTACGTGTCCCACTGCATGCGGATTGCAGGCGCGGGAGCGAAGAGGTAGGCATCGGCTGACGTTACTTTGGATGCATTCGCAGCCAGATCGCGCAGAGGACTGATGTCGTCGAGTGCCCATAACGCCCGGCCATAGGTCGCCACGATCAGATTGTTCTGCTCAATCGCGAGATCGCGGCACCACGCGGCGGGCAGGTTCAGCTCGAGCGATTGCCACTGATCGCCGCCGTTGAAGGACACGAAGACTCCCGCATCGAGCGCAGCGAAAACCAGGTTGCGATTCCCTGGATCTTCGCGGATCACCCAGGCAACGCTGTTAGGTAAACCGGCGTTGATCATCTTCCAATTTCGCCCGTAGTCATCGGTGCGGTAAATTCGCGGCGGAGTCGTAGTCGCGGCGCCGCGTACTGCGCCGGGCGGGGCGCCGATCAAGGCGTAGGCTCGCGCGGGATCGCTGGCGGAGGCCTCCATCGCGGAGACGGAGCCGGGCTCCAGTCCCCCCGGAGACACCTTGTTCCAGTGCGCGCCACCGTCGCGTGTAAGTTGAACCAGACCATTATTCGTTCCCGCCCAAAACGTCTTCGCGTCCTTCGGAGAGAACGCGAGTGAACTGATCGCGCGTCCGCCGGCGCGTCCTCCGCTTCGCCTGGTAGCTTCCGGTTCGCCCTCGTCGTTGCCGCCAATCGTAAGGTCCGGGCTCGCCATTTCCCAGTGCATCCCCTTATCGTGCGTCGCGAGAAGATACTGCGTGGCCAGATAAAACGTTCCTGAATCGAGCGGCGAAAAACCAATCGGCGGAGCGCCGCTCTCGCGATATTTGGCGGTCTTCTCGAAAATGTGCTGTGTCTGGCCGGTAATTTTGTTGATGCGCAAAATGGATCCGTACCAGCCAGTGGCGTACAAATAATTCGAGTCGGCCGGATCGGGCACAATTTTGGCCGTCTCGAATCCGTTGGTCGTATACCAGTCGCGATAAGTGATCTGCCCGCCGCGTCCGAAGATCGGCGTCGCCACCGTGCCGCTATCCTGCTGCGCGGAGTACATGAAAAAAGGAAAGCCATGATCGGTAGTGACGTTGTACATCTGACCGGTAGGTTGATTGAACCAGCTGGTCCAGGTGCGCCCCGCGTCCATACTGACGATGGTGCCCTGATCGACCGCCAGGATCATATATTTATCGTTGGTCGGATCGATCCACACATAGTTGAAGTCGGCGCCGCTGGGAGCGCCTGTGTATGACTCCCAGGTCTTGCCGGCGTCGGTCGAGCGATAGAGCGATGTCTGCGTCGCGAACAGAATATTGGCGTCGCGAGGGTCAACAATGATGTCGTGAAATTGTCCTCCGCCGATCATCCTCGGATCATCGGTCGCGCGCGTCCAATGCTCGCCGCCGTCATCGGATCGAAAAATTCCTTGCGCAACGTAATCGTAAATGCGCTGCCCCTTCGTGCCCGGTGCGACCGCGATCGCGATGGTCCCGAAATTGCCGCCCGGCAAGCCGCTCGGGCTGGTCTTTTTCCACGTGATGCCTTCATCGGTGGAGCGATAAATCTGCGAATCCGTTGCCGGCGTCAGCACGGGCGGCGCACCGCGACCGCCTCCACCGCCTCGTCCACCTGCGGAAACAGGCCGCGTGCCTGCGTACATTTTTTTGGGATTATCGGGATCGAAGACCAGCCAGACCCCGCCAATTTTGTCGTCGGGCAGAGTCGACTTCCAGGTCTTGCCTCCGTCGGCGGAGCGAACGACTCCGCTATCGCCCGCCGCGGCCATAACAAGGTCGGGCTTGTGCGGATCGATGACGATCGAGCTGACCGCGTGGCCCTGAAGCGCCACTAACTCCCAGTGCTCTCCCGCATCGGTCGATCGATAGAGCCCTGCGTCCGGCCCGCTGCCGATCGCACCCGCATAAACCGTCTCCGGCCGTGATGGCGCGACCGCGACGGCGCCCATAGCTGTTAAGCGCATCGAGTCGCTGACGCAATTCCACACTTGCCCGCCATCCACCGTTTTCCAGATGCCGCTGCCGGCTGTGGCCATGTAGTAAACCGCCGGATTGCCGGGCACTCCCGCGACCATTGTGCTCTTCCCTCCGCGGAATGGGCCGAGGAGCCGCCACTGCATTCCTCGGTAGAGATGGGGATCGATCGATTGAGAAAATGACGCTGCGGATGCAGCTAGCAGGAGGATGCAGAACTTGTTGATCACGACTCTGCGATTTTACCTGATCGGCCCTGACTGATCGCGACCTCTAACCCCACGCGGTAACCGCGACCGCAAATCTCTTCGTCATAATGAACCTAGATGCTTTCCTGGCACGGGCGATTCGCGTTGGCCTTCGCCGTTCTCGGAACGTTGTACGCTTTCCAACAACCTTTCCGGCAATATCCCGGCCAGGAATATGCGACGTTTGCACTTCCTCCCGACTACCGCGAAAAGACCGAGTGGATGTTCGCTCGCCTCATGTATCCTCCCCATCCTTCGATCGGTCTGGTCCGCACGCGCGGCCCTTGGCAGAACGGATGGGCCGCCTGGACCAACGATTACCCACGCGCCGACCGCCACTTCACCGTAGCCGTCCGCCGCCTGACACGCCTCAATGTCCGGTCCGTGGAACAGCCCGTCAACCTCGACGATGGCGACGACGTTTACAACTACCCGTGGCTCTACGCCGTCCAAGCCGGCAGCATGAATCTGACTGAGGAGCAAGCCGCCAAACTCCGCGACTACCTGCTCCGCGGAGGCTTCCTGGTCTGCGACGATTTCTGGGGCACGCTCGAATGGGGAAATTTCGAGCGCAACATGCACATGATTTTCCCCGACCGCCAGATCGGAGAAATTGAAGACACCGACTCGACCTTCCATACAGTCTTCGATCTGACTAAAACTCCCATCCCCGGCGAGTGGTCCCTCCGCAGCGGCCGTCCTTATCGCAACGATGGAGTCGACCCCCACTGGCGCGCGATCTACGACGATAAAGGCCGCATGATGATCGCCATCTGGTACAACATCGACGCCGGCGATTCCTGGGAGTGGGCCGACTACCCCGAATATCCGGAACACTACTCAGCCCTGGGAATCCGGATGGGCATAAATTTCATCGTCTACTCCATGACGCACTAAATTTCGCGCCTACCCGCTTCCTGACGGTCGAGGCTCCGTTCGATACTGAGCCACCATGCGTGAGCATGCGGGCAGACGCGAAAACCTTCGCAAACAGAATAGTTGGGATGCTCAGCCAATCGTTACATGTCCCGTTCTTCAACGACCCGCCCTGATAAAATCACCCCATGCCCCTGGCGATCCTACTCGCCCTCTTCTTCCAGGAAAAACTATCCTCCGAAGAATCAAAAAGCTTCCAAGAAGAAATCCACCGCATAGAAAAACTCCTCGATACCGCCAACGACAAAAGCACCGTACTTTACGCGCTGGCAAGAACCTGGGCCGCCGGAGGCGAATATCGCGAGGCGATGGATACGCTCAAAAAAGCCGCAGCCCTGAACGTAGGCCTGGATCCAACCAACGACAAAATCTTCGAAAAGCTCCACACCACCGCCGAGTATAGAGCGCTACTAACTAAGATCCACGCCGACACGCCTCCGATCGTAAACAGCCAAGTAGCCTTCACTATCCAGGAGCAAGGTTTGTCCCCCGAAGGAATCGCCTATGATCCTAGCCGTAACCGCTTCTATATGGGCAGCACCACCAAGCACAAAATCATAGAATGCACGCCCACCGGAGCCTGCCGCGATTTCGCGACCGAGGTGGGGGAAGTGCTGGGACTCAAAATTCATAACAGCACTCTCTGGGCCGCCAGCACCACCGATTTATTCCGTTACAGCATCCCTTCCGCCAAGCTAATTCATAAATACACGGGGGGCCGCCTCTTCAACGATCTGGCAATCAACAACCAAGGCGACGTATTCATCACCGATACGCGAGCCGCGGCAGTTTACTGGATTAACCACGCAACAGACCGCCTCCAACTGTTAAACCCAGCGTTGAAAGTCGAAGCCGCGAACGGCATCGCTTTATCCGACGACGGCTCGAAACTGTATGTAGCCGGCTTCCCCGAAGGCATCACCTTAGTCGACCTCCCATCCGGAAAGTTCCACCCCATCCCTCACCCCGCCGACCTGTGCTTGGCCACGATAGACGGCCTGGCATTTTTCAAAGGAACCTTGATTGCGATTCAAAACGGAATCATGACGCACCGGGTAGTCCGCTACAATCTAACCCCCGACCTGAACGCGATCGCCAGCTTCAAAGTCCTGGAACGCCGCAACCCCCTCTTCGACGGCCCCACCACCGGAGCAATCGCGAACGGCGCATTCTACTTCATGGCCAATACCAACGATGACCCGATAAAGATACTCAGACTGAACCCCTAATCTCAGCACTCAAAACCGTGACACGCCGCCAGTAGGACAGGTTCCCGACTTTACTTGTCCCCTTCCAAACCTATGCTGGCGCGCTTAACGCTGAATGCGCGCCGATCCGCCCTTGGCGAAATCGCGCACTTGTGAAAGGGTGGCCATCGTAGTATCGCCCGGGAATGTCGTGAGCAAAGCTCCGTGCGCCCACCCCAATTTAACCGCCTGCTCAGGAGACTCGCCCGTTAAGAGCCCATAAATAAAGCCCGCTGCGAATCCATCTCCTCCGCCCACGCGATCGAGTACATCCAGTTCCGCAGTCGGCGAGACGAAGGTTTTTCCATTCATCCATGCAACCGATCCCCAACTGTGACGATTGGTCGAGTGCACTTCCCGCAGCGTCGTCGCAACTACTTTGATTTGAGGATGTTGTGCGACGACGTTGTCGATCATTCCAAAAAAGGTCGAGGGATCGAGCTTCGATTTCGCAGCCATTTCCGGGCCTTGAATTCCAAGGCCTTTCTGCAGGTCTTCTTCATTGCCCACTAACACGTCTACGTTTTTGACGATCCGGCCAATTACTTCCAGCGCCCGTTTATGCCCTCCGTGAATGTTCCAGAGCTTTTCCCGATAGTTTAAATCGAAGGAAACAATGGCTCCGGCGGCTTTTGCGGCTTGCATTCCTTCGATGGTCAGCTCGGCTGTCGTGGGGGATAAGGCGGCGAAAATTCCTCCGCTATGAAACCAGCGGACGCCGCTTGAGAAAATCAAGCTCCAATCGAAATCGCCCGGTTTCAGGCGGCCTGCCGCCTCATTCGAACGGTTGTAAAAAACCACTGGAGCGCGGACGCCTTGGCCTCGGTCGCTGTAGACCGTCGCCATGTTGGGGCCGTTTACGCCATCGTGTTCAAAATGCTTGTAAAAAGGCTTCACGCCCATCGCGCGAACCCGCTCCGCGATCAGGTCTCCAAGAGGATAATCGACCATTGCGCTGGCAACGCCGGTTTGTAATTTGAAGCAATCGGAAAGGTTCGCTGCGACGTTAAATTCGCCTCCGCTGACGTGGATATCGCAGTGGGTCGCTTTGCGCCAAGGGATAATCCCGGGGTCGAGCCGATTCACTAGCGCGCCGAGCGCGAGAAAGTCCAATCCGCCGGCCGGACGGATCTCAAAACCATAATTCATCGAGCATATCCCTTCTTAAAATGCCTTATTTGACCAAAAAACGTGCGTCTACGATAGCTTAAATGACCTTAAATTACACGTTATAAGACGATGATGAGACGCGGCCTCCGCGGCCGGTCCAGTTGGTGTGGAAGAATTTGCCCCGCGGTTGATCGACGCGCTCGTAGGTGTGTGCGCCGAAATAGTCTCGTTGGGCTTGCAATAGGTTTGCGGGTAAACGAGCCGTGCGATAGCCGTCGAAAAATGCCAGCGCGGTGGAGAATGCCGGGGTCGGCACGCCGTACTGAATCGCCTGCACCACCGCCTGCCGCCAGAGGCCCTGATAGTTGTTCAGGACGCCGCTGAAGAAGTCATCGAGCAGCAGGTTGGTGAGATTCGGATTTTTGTCGTAGGCTTCCTTGATCTTGCCTAGGAAGCGGCTGCGGATGATGCAGCCTCCGCGCCACATAAGTGCGATGCCTCCGTAGTTGAGATTCCATTTCTGTTCCTTCGCGGCTTCGCGCAACAGCATGTAGCCTTGCGCGTAGGAAATCATTTTCGAGCAGTACAGGGCGCAGCGGACTCTCTCAATAAATTCCTTGCGATCCTCGGCAGGCGTGGGTTTCGGGCCGTCCAGGACTTTCGATGCGGCCACGCGATCCTCTTTAATCGCGGAGAGGCAGCGCGCGAAGACCGCTTCGCCGATCAGCGTTACCGGCATTCCGAAATTGAGCGCGTCGATGGCGGTCCACTTACCGGTTCCTTTTTGTCCGGCGGTGTCGAGGATCTTGTCGAGCATCGGCGCGCCGTCGTCGTCTTTTTTCAGGAAAATTTCGGCGGTGATTTCGATCAGGTAGCTGTCGAGCTCGCCTTTATTCCACTCGGCGAAAACCTCGGAAAGTTCCTCCATGCTTAGGCCGAGGCCGGTTTCAAGCAGGTCGTAGGCTTCGCCGATCAACTGCATGTCGCCGTATTCGATGCCGTTGTGGACCATCTTCACGTAATGGCCGGCGCCTTCTTCGCCAACCCAGTCGCAGCAGGGAGTGCCGTCCTCGACCTTGGCGGCGATGGCCTGGAAAATTTCCTTCACATGAGGCCACGCGGCGGGATTTCCGCCGGGCATGATGGAAGGGCCGTGGCGCGCGCCTTCCTCGCCTCCGGAAACGCCTGTGCCGATGAAGAGAATTCCTTTGGCCGCCAGATCGCGAGTCCGGCGATTGGTGTCGGGATAATGGGAATTGCCGCCGTCGATGATGATGTCGCCCTTTTCGAGATGCGGCGTCAATTCGTCGATAACCTGATCGACGGTGTCGCCGGCCTTGACCATCATCATGACGCGGCGGGGATGCTTCAGAGCGCCGATCAATTCTTCGATGGTGTGCGCGCCAACCACTTGGGTGCCCGCCGCTTCATGAGTGATAAAATCGTCGACCTTGGAGACGGTGCGGTTGAAGACGGCCACTTTGTAGCCGTGGTCGTTCATATTAAGGACCAGGTTCTGGCCCATTACGGCGAGGCCGATCAGTCCGATGTCACAACTTTCCGGTTGCATAGATCTTCTATTTTACTCGGAAGTAGCCAGTAGCCGGAATAAGATGAGTGCCTTCGGGATGCGCAACTATATTGTGGTCGCAGTTCTAACAGTGATGGCAGCGGGTGGCCAATCGACTCCGCGTGTGCTTACGTGGGCGCAGCATCCGGCGCTCGGTTGGGATGACTTCAAAGGGCGTGCACGCCGAAATGGCGGCGAGCCGTCGGCGATCACCGATACTGGCTTCCGAGTGCAGCTCGAATGCCGTGAGGGCGCTTTGGACATTCGCGTGGAGGTCGAGTTTTATTCGAACTCGTCATGGGTGAAGGCGGGCAGGAAGTCGGTCGAATTGTTGAGCCATGAGCAGGGCCATTTCGATATTACGGAACTGTATGCACGGAAGATGAGAAAGGCTATTCGAGACGCGAAAATCGGCTGTGAGGACGATCGGCGGGCGGAGGCGGCGGGGAAGAGAATTTTTGCGGAGCTTGATCGGGAATGGGAGAAGGCGGAGAAGCAATATGACGCGGATACGAAGGATGGGACGGATGGTTTGAGGGAGAAGGAAGCGGTCGAGAGGATTGCGAGGGAGTTGGCGGAGTTGGGTGGCTATGTGCGATAAAGCCGGAGTGTTGTGGCTCGACGATGCGCGGAAAAACGTGGGACGGTCTCGTCCGGCCCACATGGCCCGACTCGCGTGCTTCTGTTAGTTGAATTTTTCGAGGGCTGGCCGAACCTTGTAATCATCAACACTTATCACGCCTTGAATAGCAGCGGTGCCGGCCTTTTGGTTGGGGCTTGCCGAAGAGAACGGAATCGAAGAAATTTGGTCCGCTCCGGAAGCGTGAAAAGTCCCTACCCCCTCTACCCCAATTTCGTAGCCGAGAGAACTTGGCAACCGTGCGTTAATACTACAGACACCAGTTAGAATTTGCGGAATCGGTATTCCGCCCTCGATTACGATTATAGTCGCGGTGATTGGGCCGCTAAAGAAGGCTGGTGTCTCGGGGACGCTTGTGGATTGTGGCGTATACGTCAGCGCGCCGCTAAACGCACCTTGAGGCGGTACCGGGGCGCCTTCCAGGGTATAACTTAGCGCGGCCTGTACCGTGATTGTCGGAGGCTGCTTTGTGTGCGTGGCCTGTCCGGCATTGACAAAAAAGTGTGTCCAAAGTCATGGTTCTCCCCCTTCCTTCGCGTCCATTCGTGATCCCAGCCAGGATTTCTATCTTAGTTCCCGGCTCGCATGAATTATACGCCCATTTTGTTCTACCGGAGTCACTCTTTTTTAATCTTCGAGCCGGGATGACGCGAGGGACTGAGGGACGGACCAAACGCTCTCTGAGGGGAAACTCGGGACGGTATTACGTAAATACCAATTTCCAGGGAGAGCTGCAAGCGATCTTCGCTGCCAAGCTTTTTTGGGGGGGCTTCGGCTTCGGGGACAGTCCGCTATGGCCCTAAGTCCCCGATCGCGACAGGAGCTCGTAGTTCCCACCAGTGAATCGGGCAGGAGACCTGCGCGGCCGCGCTCCCCTCATGAGAAGGAATGAGTTACGGTCAAATGAAACCACCATGGAGTGCCATTTTTCATCGCTGATCGAAGGTCTCCGACTTCGGACCATAGCTGACTGTCCCGCGAAGGTGCGCCCCGATTTCTCGCTTCGGATTTGCCTTGAGATGAAGCGGACTGTCATACCACTCCGCGGCGCTCTCGTCCGTCCCACATGGCCCCACATGGCCCTTCTGTAACTCGATGTATAATGCGTGAGTACTTCACGGCCATATCCGGAGGTAGAGCAATTGCTCACTTTTGCGCCGAAACGAAATGGAGCGCCGAAGGGTAGCCCGTCTCGCTTCGTGCGGACTTGGGATACGCCACTCCAACCAAGCAAAGGCGGAGGTCAATTCGTGGACCGTAGACCTCCCGCTGACGGCCGATTTGACCTCGATTTCAGCCAGATAACCGTCTTCGCCAACGCAACGGCGAGAATTCAACCGAAGCTGATGGTAAACGCTCCTGGGGACATCTACGAGCAAGAGGCAGACCGCCTCGCACAGCAGGTGTTGCGTGTGCCTGGGCCTAGGGGGGCCGCCCACAAGCACTTGCAGAGGCAGCATGTCCGAGGAGACGACTTTGGGGCGGTTGTTACAGCGCCCATTGTCCGAAGCGCATTACATTCACCCGGCCAGCCACTGAGCCAGGCAACGCTAGGGTTTATGGAGCCGCGCTTTGGGTTTGATCTCAGCCGTGTGCGTATTCACACAGACGTTCCATCCGCCAGATCCGCACAGGCGGTCAATGCGCGAGCATTTACAGTTGGAAAAGATGTTGTATTCGGGCGTGGGGAGTTTGCACCTGAGACTAGCGCCGGCAAGCAGCTACTGGCGCATGAGTTGACCCATGTTATTCAGCAACAGACCGGGACCGCGACGCTGCAGCGTAAGACAAAAGACGTCAAGGACAACAAAGACAAGCCGGCACTGAAAATCACTGGCGTTATTGCCGCCGGCGGTGAACTGTCGGACTCTACTATAGCGGCCGTGAACGAGGCGGCTAAGCAGGTGCCAAATCCGGGGCAGCGCCATTACGTCGCCTATGAGCCGGACGTGAAGGTGGGTGGCGATCTGAACTGGCGCGCCAACAACCCCGGCAACCTGCGCAGGGCAGAGACGAAAATAGCCACAGTTCCAGGCGAAACGGGGGTGTTCGCAGTGTTCGCCACGATGGATGCTGGGCGCCTCGCGCAGAGAGCAATTTACTTGAACCAATACGGGGACGAAAAAGTACGGGACGCCGCCTCTAAACTGACGCCTCCCAAAGACAAAAATAATACGCCAAAATATCTCGCGGATCTGGAGAAGGCTGGCATTGACCTCGACTCCACGATGAAGTCTCAGATCGACAAGCTCATGCCTGCTATCGAGAGCCTTGAGGGCATGAAGGAAGGTATCGATGTGCAGCGAACAGAGTAGTAAGGAGTTGATTCCTGCGCGCCGCTTGGTGTCCGGGCTGTGCCCGGATGGACCGATTGACAATCGGTCCGCAGGTTGCCAACCTGCCCTACAGCACTTTGGCATTGGGATTTTGCGCGCTTTCAGGTCGCCACCTACTTGATTTGGATCGTGATTGTTGAGGTCGCTTGCGGGGTGCTGCCGGTTAGGGTGTAGCTGCCTGGTGCCAGTAGTGCGAATGGGGTTTGACCGGTGTAGAGAGGCAGTCTCACGTAGGCCGGTGTTGACGAGGTTGTCTGGAAGACTTGTTTGCCGGTGGAGTCTAAGAGTTGGACTAGAACATCGGCGTCGGCGTCGACTCGGACTTGGCCGCAGGGGCGGTAGGTGCCTGGAGGGTCGACTGAGGGGCCTAGGCCGCAGGCTACGAAATAACATGGGAGTGCGCAGTTGGGGGCTAACTGGTTGGTCAGGTCGGGAGAGGCGTTGTCGATCGATAGAGCGATCTTGGGGGCCGGCACTGAGAGATGGAAGCCGTCTACCTTTACGTCGACCAAGTCCAGGCTTTCCGTGAATCCGCCGGAGGAGCCTGTCAACAGTTGCGACTGGTAGGCCACCAAGCCGATGCCTCGGGCGTAGGTCGAGGTGGCCTGAATCAGAGAGTCGATGACGGCTGCGGGAGGCGTGATGGCGTCTTCGTAGACTCCTAAAGCTCCTGAGTATGGGGTGGCGCCGGAGGACTTGGGGTCCAGGTAAACCTGTTCGCCGTTGGTGTTGTGTATTGATAGATAACGCCGCTGCTATCGGCGCGCAACAGGGCTAGCGTTGTGGCGGGGCCGGGCGAGGTTTGGGTTAGCACGTAGTAGAACTGGCCTGCGACATACTGCTGGCCGGAAATGGTTTCCACAACATAAGACGCTGTGACGATGCGGTCGTTGTATTTATAGATCCAGGTGTTGCCTACGGCGAGAGGGAAATAGCTGCCGGAGGCCGAGGCCCTGATCGACCACGGGCGGGGCGGCACACTGTACATGCGCGGTTGCGGAGGCTTCGACGGTGCCCGCTTGATCGACCAGATAAAACGTCAAGCCGTCGCTTACCCAGAGGCCGGTGATGGCGGATGCCGGAAGGGGGGACGAGGCCGGTCAGAGGGGTTCCGGTGGGCTGGCCGACGTGGATCTGGACGGGTCCGCTGGCTCCGGACCAGTTTAGCGTGGCTACGCCGAGGCCGAAGGTACATGTGGAAATGACGGGCGGCGTGATGGTTAGGGTCGCGGCGGGGGCTAGAAGTGCGGCGAAGAGAAAAGACCGGATCAGCATGTTTCCAGGCTAGCTCCAGCGGAGGGGCTCACTGCATCGCGAACCTGGCTCCGCGCATCTACAATAGTGGATGAGAACTTTATGAATCCCTCGAATCCTAATTCTTCGGTGTTTGACCGGATGTCGGCGACTACTGTTTTGACGGCGTCGCAGGCGGCGGTGATCAAGCAGACTTATGCACTGTTCGGCGTTGCCGTTTTGTCGGCAATGGTGGGCGGTTATATCGGCGCGACTACGGAGGTGATCGTACGGTTCTTTTCGAGCTGGGTCGGATGGATCGTCGCGATGATCGGATTGAACGCGGTGCCGCGGATTGCGATGTCGGCTCGGGGAAATTCGGGGTTGGGCACGGCTGGCGCTGGTGGCCGATGGATTTTTTGCGGGGCTCTGTCTGGCTCCGCTATTGTGGTTCGCGTCGTTGAAGGCGCCGGTGATGATTCTGGCGGCGATGGGAATTACGGCGATCGTATTTCTGGCGATTACCGGCTATGTGTTCACGTCAGGGCGGACATTTAGCGCTCCGCGAGGGCTGATGGTCGGGCTATTCTTTTCGATGATCGGCGCGATGGTCCTGAATAGCTTTATGAATATCGGATTCCTCGGCGTTTTGATCGCGGTCGGGATCGGGGCGATCGGCGTGATTGCGCTGGTGACGTCGACTAGCGCGATTTTGCAGAGCGGCGACGCGGATAGCGCGGTTCCTGGGGCGCTGGCGCTGTTTGCGGGGGTGTTTAACATGTTCGTGGCTACGCTGAATATCTTGCTGCGGTTGTTCGGCGGCGACCGGAGGCGCTAGCAGATTTTCGCCAACGGCACGGTGATGGAGCCGATGGCGCCGCTGGCTGAATCGCGGACCACGATGCGGATGGTTTTGGCTCGGTCTCGCCCGGTCGACCATTTTGGCGTAGACGAATCCGTTCTTGATGAACTTCTGATAGCTGTCCGCGCCGAGGTTCAGATTGATGGTGTCGTCCAGGCCGTTATACTGATTGCCGCCGTTGTCGCGCTGGATGAAGAGCACGTCCAGGCGGCCGACCCAGCGGTCGGCTTGCTGCTGGAGGCTGACTTGGGTGCTGTCGATCGCCAGAACAATTTCGAGCGATCCTGGTTTGGTCTTGGATGGCGACTATTTTGGCGGCGATGCCGATGCCGGAGGCGTCGAGAGGGCTCCAGGCGGCGTCGGCCAGTTCGGTTTTGCGGGCTTTTTCGTCCTGCGGAAGCTCGGGGAGATCGAAGAAGCCTTTTCGATAGCGCAGGTGGACGCCTTTGCGCTCGACCGCCTGCACTTCGATCTTGTGGAATTTGCCGTCGAAGCTTTCGTCGACCGGATAGAAGCCCAGCATGTAGGTGACGCGGGAATCGTCGACGGCGGAGTGGATCGCTTTCGCCAGATCGTTGGAGTTGTAATAGGCGTGGCCGCCGGTGCGGCTGGCGAGTTCCTCCATCGTCTGCTGATTCTTGACGCCGACCATCTGGGGGAGCTTTCTGCATGCCACGGCCGTTGCCGCGGCGCTCGGCATCGAATGCGGGGCGACCATGAGGCCGCGCGCATCGACCGGATAGATGGCCATATTGGCGTCGTTGACGGCGCGCACGGTTTCGCTCACTTCATCGGTGAAGGTACGCTGATCGATTTGCGGGTTGCGCCACGCGGCGGCGTTATCGAATCCGATTTCGAGGGGGAATCCGCCGGAGACCCAGATCAGATTTTTGCGGCCGGGAGTTTTCGCCAGATGATTGGCGATGAACTCGATGGCTTTGAGCGTGCCGATGATTCGCTGGGTGGTGTAGAAGACGCGCTCGGCCGGACTGGCTCCGCCAACGCCGCGCTGCAAAGCATCGAGCAGGAGAGCGTCGCCGTGCATGGCATCGGTCGGCTCCTTGCTGGTCATGTCGGGGATTGCCTTGCCCTTGAGAGCTTCGAGCCGGCTGAGGAGTTCGGCGGAATCGGCGGTGTAGTCATGGAGGACGCGCAGCGATGTGCCGAGCGTGTACAGGCCGATGTGATCTTCGGGCGGAGGGTGCGCAAATAGCGGATCACCTGGGCCTTCGCATAGACCTGATCGGCCCATCGGGTGTTGAGCGTGTCGAGCAGGATGATGGTGACGCTCGACTGCTGACCGGGTTTGACCTCCATGCGATTGGTGAACACATCGGGCGGAAGTTTCTCTTCGCCCTTCGGCAGCGCGCCGGCTGGAATCCATCGAGAAAATTTTGATGGGCTGGTCCTTGCCGTTCACCTTGATGCGAAAATCGTCCTTCTTCAGATCGGTGACGGGCTGGCCTTTGCCGTCCTGCGCGATGACGCTGACTTGCACCAGGCGCGTGGTCGACTTTAGCACGACTGGCGGCTGATCCCCCGATTGCTGGGCGAGGAGCGCGGAGATTGTCGTGAGTGCCAGGACGAGGCGCATAGTTGTCCTACTCTTATCAAACCCGGACGTTCGGAATTAGTCGTTGCGGATAAAATAGGGGTATGTGGCCTTTCGATATGCGGGGTCCCGATTTCCTGATTTTTTATCTGGTTGCCGGTGCGATCGTGCTAACCTCTGCGGCTTTGCTTCGCCATTCGGGGGAGTCGCCGGATATGCCGAAAGTCAACCTTTCCGATCCGTACTTGATTGCGTTTTTGCGCGGCGGTAAGAATGAGGCTTTGCGCGTGGTGACCATGTCTCTGGTCGATCGGAATTTATTGGCGGCGGCTGGGACAAAGATCGGCGCGACGGAGGGGGCTTGGGGTAAAGCTCGATCGGAGCTCGAACAGAAGATCGTGAAGCACTTCACGCCGTCGGCGGAGGCGAGTTCGTTGTTCAAGACGAAGGAAGCGGAGCCGGAGATGCGGCAGTATGAGAACGAATTGACGCGGCTTGGGTTGCTGCCGGATTCCGAATGTAAAAGAAGCGCGGGTGCTGCGGATGTTGGTCGCGTTGCTGGTGATGCTGCTGGGGCTGGCGGTCGCGAAGATCATTGTCGCGTTGGCAACTGGGCATTCGAATATTCAGTTTCTAGTGGTGCTCGCGATTTTGTTCGCGATTGGAGTGGTGATTATTTGCAGGCCTCGGAGGACGTTGGCCGGGGACCGGATGATTGCCGATTTGCGGACGTTGTTCGAAGGGTTGAAGCAGCGGTCGCCGCAACTTCAGAACGGAGCGAGTCCGGCGGAATTTGCGCTGATGGCCGCGGTGTTCGGGATGGCGACCGTACCTTACGCGAAGACACTGTTTCCGCAATCCGGGGCCTCGGGGTGCGGGTCTTCGTGCGGGAGCAGCGCCGGTGGATCGTCCTGTGGAGGCGGAGGGTGCGGCGGATGCGGGGGCGGTTAATATGACGGATCGCGTGGGGCTCGGCTGGCGGCCTGAGTTGGCGGCTGGCATTCTTTCGAATCTCGATCGGATCGATGTGATTGAGGCGATTGCCGACGATTATTTCGATTCGCCCGCGCGGGTGCGCGCCCTAAAGACGCTGGCGGCGCAATCTTGCGTGGTGCTGCATGGAATCGCTTTGGGCATGGCTTCGACTGCGCCGGTCGATCGCAAACGGCTGGGGAAGATGGCGCGAGCTGGTTGAGCAGATCCGGCCGGAATCGTGGTCGGAGCATTTGGCGTTCGTGCGCGCCGGAGATATCGAGATAGGGCATCTGGCGGCGCCTCCGCGCACTCAGTCGACGATCGAAGCGACCGCCGAGAATCTGGAGGTGGCGCGAAAGATGGTCGGGAGTTTGCCGCTGGTGGAAAATATCGCCACGCTGATCGATCCGCCGGCGAGCAGTTTCGCGGAGCCGGAATGGTTGACGGAAACGGTCGCGGCGTCGGGCGCGGAGTTGCTGCTCGATTTGCATAATCTGTACGCGAACTGCCTTGAATTTCAGGATTGATGCGCGGGATTTTCTCGCTCGGCTGCCGCTCGATCGGGTGCACATGGTGCATATTTCAGGAGGAACGATTTATCGGGAGACGCCGAGAGCGGAGAATGCTGGACGATCATTTGCACGATCCGCCGGATCCTGTGTACGATCTTCTCGTCGAGCTCGCGGAGAGATGTCCGAATCCGCTGACCGTGATTCTGGAGCGTGACGGGTCGTATCCGCCGATGGAGCATTTGCTCTCGCAACTCGATCGTGCGCGGAGGGCGATGGCGGAAGGGAGGGCGCATGAACGATCCGAAGATGGAAAAGTTTCTAGCGTCGCTGTATGTTGACGCAAAGCTTCGCGCACGTTTTCTCGAGGGGCCTCGCGAGGAGGCTCGACGGGCGGGGTTGAATCCGGCGCAATGCGATGCGCTGGCGGCCATCGATCGAGTGGGGTTGGAGATGGCGGCGCACAGTTTCGAGCGCAAGCGACAAAAGAAAAACAAAGGTTAAGAAACCTTCATACTTCGGCGGCCGTCTTTACAGCATGGAAGCTGAGCGGGTCCACGAGAGCATACTGTCCTCAATTGAAAAGAAGACACTGATATGGCTGGCGCGTGGGTGAATTCGGATCATCTGACTGACGGCGGTGGTGTGTTCGGCAGTAAAACACGCAGTGAACGGTTGTCCTGATGCGATGGTTGAAATTCAATACGGTGGGCGTCGGCGGCGCGATGGTGCAGCTCTGCGCGCTGTGGATGCTGCAGCATTTCACTTCGATTCCATATATTTTTGCCGTTGTGCTGGCCGTGGAAATCGCGATTCTGCACAATTTCTTTTGGCATGAGGCGTGGACGTGGCGCGGCAAGCCAGTGGAGGATCGCTGGTGGAGGCTGCTGCGATTTCATCTGGGAAATGGATTCGTTTCGATCGTCTCGAACGTGGTGTTGACCTATCTTTATAAAGAAGTTGCCGGGCTGCCGCTGCTGGCGGCCAATTTCGCGGCATCGTTACCGCGGCGCTGCTGAACTTCTGGGTGGCGCAGGCTTGGGTGTTTCGCGGCATCGTGTTCTTCGTGATCTGTTCGCGCGTGATGAATGGCGCGGTGATCACGACGACGCTGCAACCGCAGACGGTCGCCGCGTGGGACAAATACATTGCCGCGTTCGAGCAGCTCCGCCGCGCGCGTCCGCTTCAGGTCAAGGGCAGAGAAGCCAACGCTGATCGATCTTGAACGTGAATGGAGATGTACCCGACGGGTTCATCCATCACTGGATTGGCGCGGAGCTGATTCCGAACGCAACGGTCGGCAACGTGGAGAGGGTTCTCGAAGATTACGATCATTACGCGCAGATTTATTCGCCGGATTTGAAACTGGCGGCGGCGAAGAAGACTGGACCGCGCAGCTATGACGTGCGCTTGATCACGGAGCGTCTGGAGGGACTTCTGCATTTCGCATTCGACATGCATTCGCGCGTGGAATACCGCCAAGCGGCAGATGACTCGTTGATCGAGTCGCGATCGTACCTGATTCGCGAGAGCGACAGCGGTCATGCGCCATATACCGACCTGATGCCGGAAGGGAGCGATCACGGGATTTTGTGGCGGCTCAATTCGTATTGGCGATTGCGGCAGGCAGGGAACATCGGTGTATGCGGAATGTCAGGCGATATCGCTTTCGCGGAGGCCTTTGTTCGGCACGTTCAGGCAGGTGAAGAAGCGGGCGAAGGAGTCGTTGGGGTTCACGTTGAGGAAGACTGCGGTTGCAAGTGGCTCGCAGCCGGATCGTTAGAATGTCCCCTCCTTTACAGTCGGGGTTCGGTTGCGGGATGGTAGGGTGGCTTTAAATCGACGTAGGCAGGCAGAGTTGACGCAGCGGAGAGCCGCCTGATAGTCGGCCGCCCTATTTCGGAAATGGGCGTGCGCGATTTGGAATGCGGTGACTCGGGGATACCGGTCCAAGGCTTCGCGGGCTAGCGATTGGGCAGGCGGTAAGTTGCCCGAAGCTTCGAGCGCGGCTAGCTTTGCCAGCGTTTCGCGAAGATATGCGTGCTTTCCTTGTTGCTGCTGCGCGCCCGCGGCGGCGTTCCTTCGCCGCGTTCACTTTCGCTTCCTTGCCGTGCCGGGATGCGTCTGCCGCGCGACCATCGCGGCTAAATCCACTTCGCCTCCGTCGAGCAGCGAATCGATGCGGCGGATGGAGCGGTTGGCATCCGCGTGAATCGCCTTCGGCGGAAGATCGGGCGCGTGGGCGCGAAGAAAATCGGCCATCTCCGGCAGCTCGCGAAACGATCCTCAGGAGCTTTGCTCATCGCCTTGAAAATCGCATCGTCGAGAAATTGGAGGGACGTCCGGCGCGACGGTGCTGAGCAGAGGCGGCTACTTGTTCGAGATGCTGATGGAGCAGCGCGAAATCGTTTTCGGCCGTGAAGGGCAGTTTGCCGCTAATAATCTCGAACAGCAGGATGCCGAGCGAATAGATATCGCTGCGAGGGCTGATTTCCTTGGAGTTGATCAGCTCCGGGCAGACGTACTGCAGCGTTCCGACGAGGCTCTGCTCGCGCGTCTGGCGGACGGAGCCCAAGCACGTGCGCGATGCCGAAATCCATGATCTTCACTTCGCCGCGCGGACCGGCCATGATGTTATCGGGCTTCAGATCGCGATGCAGCACGCCGAGCGAATGCGCGTATTCCAGGCCTTCCAGAATCTCGAGAAACATGACCACCGCCTGCTGCCACGGCATGGGCAGAAGCTTGCTGAAAGGCGTGCCGTCTACGAACTCCATGACGATGTAGAACGAGTCGCCGTCCTTGAAAAAGCTGTAGAGGTGCGCGATGTTCGGATGATTCATGCGCGCCTGGATTTTCGCTTCGCGCCGAAAACGCTCCGCGGTGTCGGGCGTGCGCGAAAATTCCGAGCGCAGTTTCTTGATCGCGACTTCGCGCTCCAGCATCACGTCGACGCCGTGATAAACGATGCCCATGCCGCCGGCGCCGAGTTCGGAAAGAATTTTATATTGCTGGCCGACGATCACTGGTGAACCACTTTCGGATCGATCGGCTTCAGCTTGGGCGCTTCAGGCGTCGTGTCCTTGGTCGGGTGCTTGTTTTTCGCGAGCTTCGGTCTCGGCTTCGCGGCCGGGGGCGGCGTTGTGACCACTCGCGGAGGCGGCGCTGGGATGATTTGCGGCGCGGCGGCGGGCTGCGGAGGCGTTGGGCGCGGACGCGTGATCGAGATATGCGCCGGCGATCACTGCGATGACGATCACACACGGCTGCGACGATCCACGGGAACCAGCGATTTTTTTCTTCCGGCGGGATCGGGCGCGAAGGGATCACGCACTGGCGCTGGATCGGGCTGGGCTGATCGCTACGCTCGAATGCCGCCGCGAATTCGGAGGCGGACGCGAAACGATCGGACGGGAGATTTGGAGAATACTCGCTCGAACGTTTTTGTGATCGCGACGCGAAGCGTCCCCGCAGATTCGGGCGGCTCAAAGGCGATGTTCGGCTAGCAGAGTGATCGGCGAATCGGCGCGAAAAGGAAGCGCGCCCGTAAGCGCCTGCCACGCGATCACGCCCAGCGAATATTGATCGGAGCGAGGGTCCAGCGTATCGCCCTTCACCAGCTCCGGCGACATGTAGTGAATCGAATCGAGCAAAAGATCGAGATCCTGACCGGCTTCCGAGTTGAGATATTGCGCGGGCCGCGCGATTTCGAAACCGGTGATTTTAAGGTCGCCATCGTCGTCGACGAGCAGGCTGTCTGGCGTCAGATTGCGATGAATCAGGCCCTTCGAATGCGCGTGATCGAGCGCGAGCGCGGCCTTTTTCAGCACCGCCGACGAGACGCTCCGGCCGGGAGGATGCCGCTGAGCGGCTTGCCCTCGAAGCGCTCCATCACTAAGTAGGGCGCCCGTCATCTTCCTCGCACGCCAGAAACTTGATGATGTTCGGATGGTCCAGATGCGCCAGTTGTTTCGCGTCGAACAGAATGGCCTGGCGGGCTTGATCGAAACTGCGCTGGGATTGGTATTGCGGTCGGCGACGCGAATCATCACGGGGCGGTGCATGATGGGATCGAAGGCCTGGTAGAGCGATCCCAGGCCGTGATTGCCGGTTTGACGGACGATTTCGTATCTGCCGATTTGGCTCATTGCGCTGTCGCACGTCAGGACCGCGGGCGTGCGGTCCATTCTTTGCCTTCGTTCTCAATTTTAATCTGCTGGAGATTTTTCCCGTTTGTATAAATGTACTTTATTTTTCCATTGCGGCCGTTGACGGAGTAATCTTCGCCGGCAATCGTCGAGCCGGAGTAGGCAATCGTCCGCTGATAGTAAGGCGCGTCGGAACCCTTGCGATAGGCTCGAATGGCGACCAGCTGATTGCCGTCCCATGAAAAGCGGACCAGGTTATCGGCGTTCCATTCCTGCGCGGATTCGGCGCGGCCCTGGGCGTCGTATTGGACGGTGAAGGCGTGCACGCCGTCCCACAAAAACGGATTGAAAAACGAGTTGCCCGCGATCACCGAAGTGACCGGAGCGCCTTCGACAATGGCGAGCACGGCGGGATCGACATAAGGATGATCGGGCAGGACGACTTCCGGATGCTTATCGTCATCGATGAGAAGCGCGCGGCCTTTGGCGTCGTGCGCGACGTGGACGGTGTAGGGTTTCGGCCGCGGCGGGCGCGAGATTTTTTCGGCGAGCACTTCGCGCAGACGCGCCGTTGGGGTGATATTCGAAAAAGAAATTGCCGGGGTCGTCGGACGACGCCGCGGACACTGCGCCTGAATCGGCGGCTCCGGCGACTACCAGTGCTCGATACGCCGCGCGCCTTTATCGTCGTCGAAAGTTGTGCGAATGGATTCGAGGCGGCCATTGGCCCAGTTGAACGTCATGTGAACCTTGCTGCCGGTGACGCTGTCGATCGGGATCTGAAACGCCAGGCTTTGAGGATCGTAATAAGGACTGTCAGGCTTGCGCGCCGCGATTTCGGCTGCTGGACGATGCTGAGGATGCGGCGCGCGCGATCACGCAGTTTCGGATCGACGCCGATGGCATTGGCGTGCGCGAGGAAATTCGGTGAGGATGATTTTCGCGCGCTCGCGATCGCGCAGAATCGCTGCGGTGACGCCGGCCTGATAAAGAAAATCGGGATCCTCGCCGTCCAGCTTCAGCGCGCCGCGCAACAGTTCATCGAGCTTCGAATATTGTCCGTCTTTCAACAGCGCGGCCATCTGCTGCCTGGTCGAGTCCTTCAATTTGTCGAGATCGTAGAGGACCTGGCGGCGAACGTTGTAGCCTTTTTCGCGCTCGCCTGGATCGACCACCAGGCGGTCGTACTGATCGAGCAGAGGAAGCGCTTCGGAATTGCGGCCCTCGCGCGGCAAGCAGTTTGGCGCGCTCCAGGATGATCTCCGGCGCGCCGGGATTTTCGTGCTCGGCGTCCGGGATGGAGTCCTGCGCTTTCTTGAAATCCTTGTCGGCGATAGCGCGGTCGGCGTAATTGATCGCGTTGCCGAAGCGTACGTCGGCGGGCAAGCCCTTCGGCAGAATCCTGCGGCGCGAAGCGTTGCTCTGCGCTTCGCTTTGCGAGGCGAGCAGTTTTTCATCGCCCAGCAGCTTGCGGATTTCGCGATTCGACGGGTCGCGCACCAGCGCGGCCGATGCTTCGCGCGAAGCGTGATCGAAATCGCTGCGCTGTTCAAACGCGCGGGCGCGGTGGGCATGCATGCGGGTGCTCTCCTCCAACGCCTCCTGATGCAAAGCCTGCATTTCGGGGAAGGAGGATTCGTAGCGCTCGAACTCCTGATATTTTTCGAGCAGCGTATCCCAATCGCCCAAGCGCCGCGAGAGAACGCAGCAGCTTCGGGCGATCGGCGATGAACTTGATGCGATCGGTCACGCGATCGTCGAGCGCCTGGAGCGGCGCATCGCCGGGAAACGCCTGGCGCGCAAGTTCGCTGAAGCGGCGGATGGCGAGGAAATCGCTGTACGGGCCGCCTTCTTCGAATCGAGCAAGCCCGGCGGAGATTCTGCGCTCCAGCGAATCGCGAAACACTTTGGTCGCGGGCGACGATGGAAAGGACGCGACGAATCCGCGCATCGCGGCGAGCTGCTCGTCGAGATTCGCAAACGCCCAGTCCTTGCCGATAAAGTCGCGCACGGATTCGTCGGGCGTGTTGCCGAACAGGGCGACGACGAACAGCTCCGGGGCGAGAAGATCGGCCTGCTTCGTTTCGTTTATTGCGAACGAGAGAGAGGCCGAGGCGGCCGGGAACATCCTTCGCCGGGGTCGGCGCGCGGAGGTTGTAATTTTCGGGAAGAACGATGTCGCGGGGGGCGCGGGGGCCGTTCAGGCTGACGAGCGGCCAGTGCCGTCGTTGCGAATCAGGCCGGCTTGCGCCATGTCGATTTTGGTCAGCTTGCGGACTGCGTTGGGATCGACGTCATCGGTCTGCTCCGGGAGGAGGCGGATTTTCCGGCTGCCGTTGATTTGAAAATCCTCGACCGATTCGAAGGAAATTTTACCGTCGGTGGTGCGAGTGCCGACGACGACACTTTGAGCGAGAATACGAGCGGCGCACAGGGCGAGAAAGAAGTCAGACGTCTTCATGGCTGCCTCTTTTTCGCGGCAGTCTTCTTGCGCTCGATTTCCTGGTCGAGCGCGGCCACCTGCGCGGAATTCATGGCAACAAGTTTGTCGCGGGCGGCGTTCAACTCCTCCATTTTCCCAAGCTCCAGGCACAGCAGCGCGAAGTTGAGCTGCGAGGCCTCGTCGTTCGGATTGAGCTGCACCGCCTGCGTCTCATAAGGATACGCTTCTTCGAATTTATTCTCGTTATAAAGGAGGACGCCGTACGCGTTGTAGGCCCAGGAGAGGCGCTGCGGAATCGGCGGTTGAATTTTATCGAAACCGGTTTTGAAATTCGCTTCGCGTTTTCCAGATCGTTCATTTTGCGATACACGTTGCCGAGCAGCAGATAGCCTTCGGCGTCCTGCTGGACCTTTTGCAGAAAATCGGTCAGCAGCGCGATCGCGCGCGGCAGGCGATCCTTCAATTCGTCGTAATTGGAGTAGAGGCCGGCCAGGCGATAAACGAAATCCTTGTTCGTAGGCTCAAGTTTGAGCGCGCGTTCGTAGAGATCGGCCGCTTCGACGGGCTTGTTCTGCCGCGCCGCGACATCCGCCGCGATCTGAAGGAGCGTGGAGTTTTGCGGATCGCTCGGCCAGCAGTTCGTTCGCGAGAAGACCGGCCTGTTCCCAATTTTCCGATTTATATTCAACCCGCGCGCGCAGAGTTTTCGCCTGCATCAGCAACGCCGGGGTCTTCACGCCCGCCACCGTTTGCGTGACGCATTTATAATCGTCCGACGCGAAGCACAACCGGGCGAGCTTCATGCGCGCGGTGTCGGTGGCCTTCGCCGATTGCACCGCGGCCTCATAATGCGCGCGCGCATCGGAAGGATCTTTCTGCTCCATCGAAATATCGCCCATGCGCTCATGAATGTCGGGCGAATCGGGCTTGAGCTTCACCACTTCAGCGTATTCCGCAGTAGGCTTCGCGGGTCCGCTTGGCGGTGAATAACAAATTCCCCAGGCTGAGATGCGCCGTCAGATTCGTGGGCGTCGCGATGATCGCCCAGCGGCAATACGCCTCGGCTCCGGCGAGATCGGCGCTGGCGGAGTAGGCTTCGACCACCATGCGGGTCGCCTCTTCGTCGCGCGATTCCTCGATGGTTCCGGTGCGCAGGGCGCCAAGCACCGCGCTCCATCGTTTCAATTTCACGTCGCAGGACGCGACCTTTTTCGCGAGCGCGTAATCGTCGGGCGAAAGGTCGAGCGCCAGACGCAGAGGATCGATCGCGCGGTCGCAATTGCCGAGCGCCGCGTACGCCGTGCCGATCCCGGCAAGCACGCGGCTGTCTTCGGGAACATCGGGGCGGACTTTTTCGAGAGCTTCGGCCGCGGCCTGCCATTTCTCCTCATGCAACAGCAGCAGCCCGACGCCGATGCGCGCGCCGGGATCGCCCGGCTCGACTTTGAGGACCGCCTGCTGCTCGGTCATCGCATCGGATCCGCGGCCCAGCCGGACGTAGAGATCGCCCAGCGCGGTCCGCACCGACTGCTCATTCGGATGGGCTTTCAGGAAATCGTTCAGGATGGCTGCGGCTGCGTCGCCATGGCCGGCGCGTTCCTGGGCGCGGGCGATCAGAATGGCCGCTTCCGGATCGCCGGGAGCGGATTTTTGATACGCCGTGAGGGCTCGCACGGCCTTCGCCCACTGCTGAGTTTCCAAATAACAGCGGCCCAGAAGGAGAGTCGCATGGGGATTGGTGGCGGCCGAACGGTCGAGCAAAGGGATCGCGGCGTGGCAATCCCCGCTGCGGTAGAGCGCTGCAGCTCGTTGAAAAGACGAGTCCTCGGTCTGCGCCTGGCAGGCGCCCGCAAGGCCGATCGTCAGTGCAAACTCTAAGCCGCAAGCCGTTAGTATAACTGTCCCGTCAAAAAATCTTGGATTAAAATAGCTTTCGGAACTAATGTGGGTGGCGCCGCATCGCTCATAGTGTAAGGAGGCGGTTATGGCAAAAAGATTTCTGATGTTGACTTTGGTTTTGGCGTCGTTTGCGGCGGTGGCTCCGGCGGCTGTCGTTTATGGACGCGGATATGGTTATGCTCGTCCGGGCGTTCGGGTGGGTGTCTACGCCGCCCCGCGCTATTATTATGGACCGCGCGTTTATGCGGCCCCGGTTGTTCCCTATGTGGCGCCGGTTTATCCGGCTATGCGGCTCCGTATTATGGCTACGGATACGGCTATCGTGGATACGCGCCACGTTATTATGGCGGCGGATATTATCGCGGTGGTTACGCTCGCGGATACCGTCGGTAGATTGATATGAACACGAGGAAAGAAGACCCCGGCGGATGCAATTGGGCTCCGCCGGGTTTTGATTTTTTGACGGTGTATACTGACTCTCATGGCGACCAATACACTCGACGCCAAACAACATGCTCGCGAGTTGATTGACCAGCTTGGTCCCAGCCAGATAGCCGCAGTCGTCAGGCTACTCGAAGTCATGACTGGCGACGATGACGATGAACTGACCGAAGAAGATCGCCGCGCAGTCGATTGCTTCACGCCAGTATTTCGAACACGGCGGTGAGGGAATTCCCTTCGAGCAGGTCCTTGCTGAGTGTGGCTTCACCATGGATCAGATTCGCAAGCCTTAAACGGCAACAGGATCTCCAAGTGAAGAAAATCCGTTTTCAACCGAATGTTTCGGGTGAGGTTCGCGGACCAAGCGACCGCGTTGTGGATTCTACAAGGCTATCCACCGATATGCCGAGTCGGGGGAAAGGTCAAGTCAAAGCGCTCAGTGGCGAGTTCGAGGGATTCCCGGCTCCGTCGGCAATCACCGCGTCCTTTTCGATGAGACCGAAAGCACCATCACGATCCACAGAGTCCGAGATCGGAGAGATGCTTAGCGCTAGCCTCACCGATCTTCCGAGCGCAAGATTGGATGGCTCTTTTAACAGGTACTGAAAAGCCTCTCGGAGCGCCGATCTGGCAGGGCAGGGCATGGCCCTGCCCCACACCTGCAACTCAAGAACTTGGGTACTGATGTGGCGCGGGGCCATGCCCTGCGAATGACTCTTTCATCACTCTGCTAAGGCAGTTCCGCCGCCTTCGCGCTCCCGTAATACAGCCCGTTGAACAGCAGCTTGTAGGTCCCATGCGGCTGATCCCGGAAAGTCACCTCCGGCCCCAGCAGCACCACTTTTCCTTCGCCCACCGTCGCCTCGGCGACCGCCGTTCCGCCGTCCAGATACTGCTGGCCCCACGCCCATCCGCTATCCAGCACGTCCGATCCCTGAGAACCACGCCCACCGCGTTGGTCTTCTTCATCTCCGCCGTCGGCTCCAGCCGGAACACCGGGCTGTTGTCGAAGAACACGTCCACCTGTCGAATTCATCCCGTACGCCAGCGGATTGGTGTTATCGATATTCGTCTTCAGCAGCGAACCGGGAATATAGAACTTCTCTCCGCGGCAGCGCCCGATCCTTGCCGTCCGGACCCTTTTCAGTGAGATAATTCTTCACCGGAATCCCGAACACATCCGCCATGCTGGTGGAGCTGCCGATGGTCACGATCGATCCGCCGGACTCGACGAATTTCTTCAGCTGCCGGCATCGTCTTCGCGTCGGTGATGCGTGCCCAGATGATCGCGATACTCCTCGGGAATCGATTCCGGATCCACCGCGCCGCGTCCGAATCCGCCGCCTGCCTCCGCGTCCAGCCCGCGCCGCCGCGGCGAACCGCGCCGTCGGTCAACACGATCACGTCGAACTTGCTCTTCAGATCGCCCGCGTCCAGCGTCTTGCGGATAAACCACCGTGAACGGAAATTCGTACTGCTCAAACAGCCAGCGCGTCCAGCCCGAAGGCATCGACCCGCCGTAGTGATCGTACAGGCCGATGCGGATCGGCTTCAGCTTCATCGCCTCGCCCTTCGGAGCCGTCGCCACCGCGTAGGACGGCACGCCGATCTCCTTCGCCGCCTTCTGCAGCACCGGCAGCGCATTCGCCGACGCCGGAACCCAGATCGTGCCCGTGCCCAGATCCTGCCCGTCCTCGGTGACCGCTTTCTTCAGCCAGTAAACATCGCAGTTGGCTTCCAGCAGCCGGTTGATCAGCACGAACGAATTGTTGATCTTGTGGCTGACCAGGTATCCCGCCGGTTTCGAAGTCGATCCGATGACCGACGCGGGCGGAGGCGGCAGCAGCCCCGTCGACCTTCGTGAACGGCCCGTCGAAGCCTTCGTGAATCCGGTCGAACTTCACGCCCATCTGGATCGCCAGCGTCCAGCCGGTGATGTCGTAAGGCGGTTCGGAGGACCGCCGGGATACGCGAAATCGTTGGGATGATCCTGCGGCTCGAACATATCCATCACGTGCGGCCGGAACGCCTGCGCGGTCTTCACCACGTACGATCCCGTCGGATAATTCTTCCCGTTCACCGTAAACGCCGCCGTCGCCTTCATCACCGTGATGCCGTTCTTGAGCAGCGCGTTCATGAACTCGGTCGCAGTTGGCGAAATCCGCCTGATCGGACGGCAATGATGTAGCCGCGCGGATCGCGATATTTCGGATCGTGCAGAACTGTTTCGTACAGCTCGCTCGGCAAGTCCGCCGCGTCCGCGTCCACCGCCGCCTGGCACGTATCGCCGCCCGCCAGAACTTCAGGCGCAGCTCCGCCACGACCGCCGCGTCCTCCACGACCGCCGCCCGCTGCGGAGCCATCGCCGCCGCTGCCGCTTCCAGCGCCGCGATGCGTTTCGGCGTAATCGTCCAGGTATCCTTGCTGCCCTTTTCGATCGAATTCCGGCCCATCTGATAAATGTTGTAGAGCAACGTCTCGCGATACCGCGACGCCAGGTCGAGCATCGCGCGATTGTTGGTCATCTCATATTCGATCGACTGGCGATAGTGCCACTTCCTGCGGCATGATCGGCATCGGCCAATCGCCCTTCGGCAACTGCTTATCGGCCACCAGCGGAATCCGCATCGGCGTCGGATCGCCGATGATCTCCGTCAGAATGCCGATCATGTTGTGGAAGTACGTGACCGTGCGCAGCCCGCCGTTCCACCACGTGGAATAATTCGCGCCGGTGCGCATCGCCGATCCGCCCTTGCCTTCCGCCACCAGGCGGCTGTGCATCGCCGTGCCCACCATTTCGATCCCCAGCGGAATCAGCGGATCGAAATTGTAATTGAACGGATCGCGGAACGGCGGCATGAAAATCACCGCGCCCGCCGGTCCGGTCTGGTGATGGTTGTACATGATCTGCGGAAACCACTCCAGGAACAACTGGTGGTTCATGTTGGTGGTTTCCTTCATGTTCGACATGTAGAAATCGCGATTGTCGTCGTGGCCGACGTACTTCGCGTACAGCCTCGGCAGGCCGGCCAAGCTGCGCTTCAGCGGATCCTTCTCGCGCATGTACCAGGTCGCGCACAGCTCCTGCCCATCGGGATTCGCCAGCGTGTACAGCCCGATCACGTCGTTCAGCAGCCGCATCGTTTCCGGATCGGTGCGGCTGGCCATCTGATACACCATTTCCATTTCCTGCTGCGACCCGACCGTTTCGCTCGCATGCAGTCCGCCGTCGATCCACACCACCGCTTTGCCTTCGCGCGCCAGCGCATGCGCCTGCTCGTCGGTCAGCCCTTCGGCATGCGCGAGCCGCGCCGAGATGTCCTTATAATGATCGAGCTTCTTCATGTTCTCCGGCGACGTGATGATCATCATGTACTGCCGCCGGCCTTCTTCGGTGGGGCCGATATCGACCAGCTTGCAGCGGTCGCACTCCGAGGCGATTTTATGCCAGTACTTGTCGAGCTGCGTATAGCTCGCCATCATGTAGTCGTCGCCGATGTTGAAGCCAAGGAATTCCTTGGGCGTGGTGATTTTCGGCGCAGTCTGCGCCAGGCATACGGAGGCGGCGAAGAGGAGGATAGGGAGAGATCGTATCTTCATTAGAGTAGAGTGTACCTCGCAAAGACGTTTCTGCGCGGCCTCGCGTAACTCGCGCGGAACCGAAATTATTACTCGAACGTTTCCCGAGACTTACGACTTTCATTCAGACTGCTGCGCGAATTTCCCGCCCTATCCTCAGCCAGGAGAGGTTGGTGACGGGAGCCCGCCAGCCTCTTCGGCGGCGCGGATGTTATTGGGGCATCCGCGCCGCAAAAAGAATTTGGAACGCGAGCATGCCTTCGAGCGAATCCCCGCAGAGGACTCATGCATCGTTACTTTCTAGCCGCGATTCTCACCATCCCGTTCGCCGGGGCAGACCAGTTCGAAGTCGCATCGGTAAAGCTCAACAAGGCCGGTAGCGCGGGTGGTGAAAGCGCGCCGCGCGAGAAAATCACTGCGTCCCCGGGAAGCCTGACCATGCAGAGCGTCAGCCTGCAGACGTGTATAAAGTGGGCGTACGGATTGCGCGATTTTCAGATTTCGGGTCCCGGCTGGCTAACTTCTGAAAGATACGATATCGTCGCAAAGGCGTCCGGTCCGTCGACTGAAGCCGAGCTGCGCGTTATGCTCCGCACGCTTCTTTCCGACCGCTTCAAATTAAAATCGCACGTGGAAACGAAGGAAAAGCCGGTCTATGCGCTGATCGTCGCTAAGAACGGCCCTAAGCTACACGCTGCAAAAGACGGGGATCCTAGTTTCGGCCCCGCCGGCGGCGAACTGGTATTCCGAAACTTCTCGATGGCTGATCTAGCAGACCGCTTATCGTCCCGGCCGTTCAAGTTGGATCTGCCCGTGCTCGACCGCACAGGCCTCGACGGACGTTTCGATTTTGCGTTAAAGCTCGCTACCAACCCTGATGACCTGAAACACACGCTCGAAGGAATGGAGCAAGGCCCATCGATCTTCGTCTTCTTCCAGGATCAACTGGGGTTGAAACTGGAATCGCGAAAAGGACCAGTTGAAATTTTGATTGTAGAATCCGCGGAAAAAGTCCCGGCAGAAAACTAAAAATTTACTTCATCTCTGACTTCAGAACTTCAACGGCCTTCTCGATCTGCCGATCATGACCGCTCAAAAAATCCGACGGCGCATTGTCGACGTAAATATCCGGCGGCACACCGTAATTCTCGAAGTCCGTGCCATTCGCGGTATAAACGCCAACCCCCGGCGTCCGAATCGTCGCCCCATCCATCAGGCGATAGGAGCCCGTTCCGATCACCGCGCCCATGGTATTTACGCCGATCACTTTGCCGAGCCCGAGCGTCTTAAATCCTTCCGGAAACATCTCCGCATTACTCGCCGACCGTTCGTTTTCAAGCACCACCATCGGCCCGAAGAACGCCTGCACCGGTCGAGGCACTTCCACCGAATCGCGGCTGCGATACGACTCATACTTTTTCCTCTGATTCAGAATTTCAAGCAGCTCCTGATCGATGCCTCCTCCGCCATTGAACCGCTCGTCGATGATGAGCGCCTTCTTGGCGCGATTGTCGATCAGATCGCGCTGGAATCGCTCGAGCGACGGCGCGTCCATCGCGCGAATATGCAAATATCCAATCTCGCCATTGCTCGCTTTTTCGACCATCGCACGATGCTCATCCACCCACCGGTCATATTCCAGATTGCCCATCGCCTGCTGCGTCAAAGGCTCCAGGCTGACGGTCCACGCGCCGTCCGACGAAGGTTTCGAATTTACGGTGAAATCGAACTTCCTGCCCGGTAGCAGATTAAAAAGCTTCCAGTAATTGTCGGGCGTCTTCAACTCCCTGCCGTTCACCGCGACAATGTAATTGCCGCTCGAAATTTTGACGTAATCATGATCCGCCGGACCCTTCCGGTAAATGTGCGTAACCTTGTAGAACCCCGACGCATCGGGCGCCAGATCGAATCCCGGATAGTGCGTCTGAATGCGATCGGCGGCCGCCGGGCCCCCGCCCGTCACTCCTGTATGCGACGCGTTCAACTCCCCGATCATCTGCATCATCACGACGTGAAGTTCTTCGTTATCGACGATATTCGGCAGCAGCGATTCATACGTATCCTTCGCCGCCGCCCAATTCACGCCATGCATTTTCCCGTCGTAGAAACGATTCTTCATCACGCGCCAGCCCTCTTCGAAAACCTGCTTGCGCTCGGCTTCGTTATCGACTTCCAGCCGCACGGTGAAGGCAACTCTTCGAGGCGCAGTATTTGCCGCACCAGTCGCTGGCGCCGCCGCCGCTCCGCCGCGTCCTCCGCGACCGCCACCCGTCGCCGCAGCAGTTTCTCCCGCAGGCGCCGCCGGAGCCGCGACCGAATAAATCCCTCCGCCCTGCATGTAATAAACAGTGCGGCCGTCCTTGGACCACTGCGGATCGAACCCGCCGCCTCCACCCGCGCCGCCTCGTCCCCGGCCACCTCCGCCACCCTCGGCCGGAGCCGAAATGCGAGTTAGCCGCGTGCCATCGTCGCTCAATGTGTAAAGCCCCGGCCCGTCCTCTGCTCCTCCGCCAGCAACAACGGCGTACGTCCGGCTATCGGGCGCCGGAACCACATCCATCACCGACCCGCCCAAGTGCGTCAACTGCCGGATGCGCTGATCGAGCCCATCCCATTCAATCTTGACGTCTACTTTGGGAACAGCCGCTCCGCCTCCGCGGCGCGTGGTCTCCGCCGCAGCCGCCTCCGCCTGCGCCTCCGTATCGACATCGTGATCGTCCGGATTCTTTTCATTCCGCGTCAGTGAAACGCTGTACAAGCTGCAGCACCGTGCGATTCAGCGCCGACATCCCCGGCGCGCCGACGCCTCCCAGCAGCAGCAGCTTCCGTCCATCCGGAGTCCACTTCGCGCCCGACGCCACCAGAAAATCGTCCGACCCGATCTCGCGCTCCGCACCGCTCTCCAGCGGCTTCACATACACATGCGACTTCAGCAGCACATCCTGCTTCGAATACGAAACCCATTTCCCATCCGGCGAAAATTGCGGCCCTTGAATATTCCCCGCCGCGCCCGTCGCGATCACTTCCGTCTTCCCGTTATCGATCGCCACGTGCCGCAGCTTGTGATCCGACCCCGACCACAGCAGCGACTTCGAATCCGGCGCCCACACGATCGCCGGCTTATCGCAATCGACGTCGGTAAGCTTCTTCATGTTGCGCCCCATCTCATCCGCAATCCACACTTCTTCGCGGCCCGTGCGATCGGAAACAAACGCGATCCATTTCCCGTTCGGCGACCATCGCGGATTCTCTTCCCTCCACGGCGTATCGCTCACGCGCTGCACCTCGCCCTTCTCGGTCGCGATGGTGAAAATCTCGCCATGCGTCGAAATCGCCGCGCGCCTTGACGATGGCGACAAGTTGAAGCCTTCCGCCTCACTGGTTATCGTCTTCAGCTCGACTTCACTCTCCTTCACGTCGGACTTGATATCCACGCGAATCTCATTGCTCTTGCCCGTTGCGGTATCGAGCTTCCACATCCCGAAATTCTCTTCGTACACGATCGTCTTGCCGTCGGCCGAGATGCTGGGAAAATACAAATTGCCGCTGGTGTGATGCGTCACCTGCACCGGCTTGCCGCCCTTATCCGAAATCTTCCAGATATTGTTGGTGCTCTGCATCGACCTCCGGGCTGCCCCATTTCACGCTCTTCTCATTGGGCATCTCATCGGACACGAAATAAATATCGCCGTTGCGCCCGTACATCGGCCACAGATAATTGCCCTTATAATCCGGATCCGCGAGCTTGGTAAATTTCTTCGTCGCGACTTCTTCCACCCACAAGTCCGCAGCCCAGCTCCCGCGATAATGTTTGCGCGACCACACCGAAGGATGCCGCGTGAACGCCAGCTTCGCGCCGTCCTCCGAATAGCTACCGGAGCTGCCCCAGTCCGTCTCAATCGGCTTCTCCATTCCGCCGTCGACCGCGACTTGGAACATCGTCGCCACGTTCGGGAACACACCCACATTCCGCGACGAAGTGAAGATCACGTTCTTCCCGTCCGGCGTCCATCCCACCACGTTGTCGTCCGCCGAATGAAACGTGAGCTGCTTCGCCTTGCCGCCCGTCGCCGCGATCACGAACACGTCGTAATTGCCCTCGCGATTCGACGAAAATGCGATCCATTTTCCATCCGGCGAAAAGCGCGGATAAACCTCGCGAGCCTTATGATCGGTGATGCGCAACACGCCCGAGCCGTCTTCGTTCGCCGTCCAGATGTCGCCCAGATAACTGAACGCGACCTTGCCTTTGGAATACGAAGGATGGCGCAGCAGCCGCGCCTGACCGAACATGAGCGTCGGGATCAGCAGAAAAGTGAGCAGGAGTTTTCGAGTCATACGGTTATCAGTGATGTTACTTCATAATGGTGCAAGTCTAGCATGCACGCAAATTGGAGCGAATATCGCCGACTCAAGCCTTTTCTGACTGCCCTACGCCTCGCGCCTTGGCGTGATTCTCGGCATCAGCGTTCTCTCCACTTTGCTCGGCCTAACGCAGCCATACATTTCAAAATTGCTGATCGACAACGCGCTGCTCCCCCGCGATATGCACGCGCTCGCCTGGGTCGCCGGGTTGATGTTCGGCACCACCGTCCTCGGCTTCCTGCTCAACATTCTTTCCAGCTATCAATATGTCCGCGTCTCCGCCGCGATGCTGTTCGATATGCGCCTCGCACTCTATCGGCACCTGCAAACGCTCTCGCCGCGATTCTACGCCAAGTGGCGCCTCGGCGATCTCGTCTCGCGTCTTAATAACGATATCGGCGAAGTGCAGCGCGTCTCCGCCGACACGCTGTTATCGGTGCTCAGCAACGTCGTATTTCTCGTCGGAAGCGTCGCCATGATGATCTGGCTTAACTGGCGGCTATTTCTATTCAGCGTAATCTTCGTTCCCGTCAGCCTGATTACGTTCCGTCATTATCAGCAGAAATTGATGGTCTTCACCAAGCAGCTCCGCGAGCGTGGAGCCGACCTGGGCAGCCTCTTCGTCGACACTCTGCTCGGCATGCGCACCGTCGTCACATCGAACTCAGGCGACCGCGAAGCCGAAAAATTCCGCGACCGCAACAACGCTTTCGTCGACACTCTTCTGCGCCTCCAGATGACCTCGTTCCTCTCCGGAGCCCTGCCCGGCACCATCCTGACCGCCGCCACTGCCGGAGTTTTCCTCCTGGGCGGCTGGATGATCATTCACGGCACCATGAAAATCGGAACGCTGGTCGCCTTCATGGCCTATCACATGCGCCTGCTGAATCCCGTGCAAACGATGATGGGCCTGGCCGCCAACCTCGCGTCGGCTCGCGTTTCTCTCGGCCGAATTTTCGAAGTCTTAGACACGGCGCCCGAAATCACCGAACGCCCCGATGCATTGGCCCTTTCCTCTGTCCGCGGCGACATCGCGTTTGAGAACGTCACTCTTCGTCACGATCGATCAGACGTTTTAAGCGGAGTCTCTTTCACCGTTCCCGCCGGAACATTCTGCGCGATCCTCGGACCCAGCGGCGTCGGAAAATCCACCGTGGCCGACCTTCTGGTCCGCCTTCTCGATCCCGATAGCGGCGCCGTTACGCTCGATGGCCACGACGTCCGCGACCTGCGCATCAAGGACCTCCGCGACCACATCGGCCTGGTTGATCAGTCGCCCTATCTGTTCAACGCGACCATCGCCGAAAACATAGCCTATGCCGATCCCATCGCGACGCGCGCTCAAGTTGAATCCGCGGGAACCGCAGCCGGACTCGATGAATTGATCCGGCGCCTTCCCGATGGCTACGAAACAAAAACCGGGGAGCGCGGACTCGCCCTCTCGGCGGGCGAGCGCCAGCGAATCTCCATCGCCCGCGCGCTGCTGCGCCGACCACGGGTCCTGGTGCTCGACGAGCCAACCTCCGCGCTCGACGCCGAGACCGAAAAACTCGTCGCACGCAATCTCCGCGAGAATCTGCGCAACTCCACCGTCATCGTGATCACGCATCGCCCCGCGCTCGCCGAAATCGCCGACCAGGTCATCAATCTGAGGGAAGGAAAAGTGTGGCTCGAAAGCCTCTCCGCATTGCCGTAATCGACTCCGGCGTGAATCCGTCCCACCCTCACATCACACGCGTCAGTGGAGCCTGGGTCGGCTGGCCAGAGAAAGATTTCCTCGACCGCCTCGGCCACGGCACCGCCGTCATGGCCGCGATCCAGGAAAAAGCCCCCAACGCCGAGTGTTTCGCAGTCCGCATATTCGATCGCGAATTGCGGACCAACATCGAAACTCTGCTCGCCGCCATTCAATGGTCCATCGATCAGGAAGTCGACATCATCAACCTGAGCCTGGGCACATCAAACCCCGCGCACGCCGAAAAATTCGCGCCATTTCCGTCACGCGCAATCATAGTGTCGCCCGCCGGAGCTTACCCAGGAGACCTCCCCGGTGTAATCCGCGTAGCACCAGACCCGGATCTTCCTCGCGACCAATTTCGTGCTGAAGGCGAAATGTTCTATGCATCTCCTTATCCGCGGCCCATGCCCGGCGTCCCCCCCGAGAAAAATCTCAACGGCGTCAGCTTCGCCGTAGCCAACATGACCGGCCTGGTCGCCCGCGCCTGCGAAGACTTAACAGATCGGTCCTATGAATCCATACTCACGAAACTAGTAGGGTAGGTAGGTCCCTGTCTTGCCCCGAGCACCTCATCAACTGAACTAAACTCAAACGATGCGTAACCGGAGCGAATAGGATGCGCCACATTCAATCAAAAGATTTGCTTACACGCCGCACGACGCTCTTGTTGGCGGCAGCAGCGCCACAGTTGCTCAGTCAAAGGGGGGAGAAGTCCATGGGACGACCAGTTATTCATTTTGAGATCGGATGCCGCGACCGCGCCAAGACCAGTGATTTCTATTCCAAGATGTTCGACTGGCAGATCACGGAGGCTGGCCCCGCGTCGAATATTCAAACCGGGAGCCCGCAAGGCATCGCGGGTCACATCACCTCGCTCGGCCACGAGCCGGAGCATTACACCATGTTCTACGTGGAAGTTGAGGACGTGCAGGTTGCGCTCAATAAGGCCGTAGAATTGGGCGGCAAGAAGGTGGTCGGCCCGATCCCGATCCCAGCCGGTACATTTGCCTGGTTCACGGATCCGGACGGGAACATGATCGGCCTATTGAAGCCTGGGAAGCCGTAGGCGGATCGCCTCCGGAATTCCAAGCGCGCCCTCACTCGCATAGTACACTCAAGCGATGCGAATCAAGGACCGTTGGCGTGCCATTCGCGATTGGTCGAGCTCGGCTTGGTCCAATATCCGCCCCGGCCCCGAAGCCCGCAAGGGAGCCACATGGGGCGCGATCCTGGTCGCCCTCTGGATCGCCATCGTCGGCGGCGTGTATCTTCAGTCAGGCTTCGGACTCGCCATCGATATAGCATTTGCTCTCACCGTCGCGGCGTTGGGCGTTCCCCTCGTCGCCCTCGCCGTCTGGTTGCTTCTGACGATCCTGCGCAAGCTGCCGCGCTTTTTCTCCGGCTTCCTGATCGGCGTATGCGTTCTCGTCGGGCTCGCTTCTTTCCCGCAATTAGGAATCCCCCTCGGCGCGATCCTCCTGCTGATCGAATGTACCCTCGGCGCGACCATCGCCACTTTGCTGGCCGGCCATTTCCGCGAATCGCATCTCAGCAAAAAAATCATCACCGTCACATTGTGCGTCGTTGCGATCGCCGCCAACATCGCTCTTTATATTTTTCTGACTAGCCCGGGAACCGACAAAGACGTTTTGAAAATCGCGCAAATTTCCTCGCCCGATCCGCCGTCTCTGGCCGCGCCAAATCCCGCCAACGTTGGTCCGAACCCGGTTCTAACCGTCTTTTATGGAAACGGCTCCGACATCCGGCGCCCCGAATACGGTAAATCCGTAGCGATCAAGACCAAAACAATTGATGGATCTTTGTTTTTTAAGGATTTCAAGGGCTGGAAAGAAAAGCTCAGGCGCCGCTATTGGGGCTTCGGCCTCGACAAAATGCCGCTGAATGCCCGCGTCTGGTATCCCCAAGGTAACGGACCGTTTCCCCTCGCCCTGATCGTCCACGGCAATCACAACATGACCGATTTTTCCGACCCGGGCTACGAATACCTCGGTCAATTGCTCGCCAGCCGAGGCTTCATCCTCGCCTCCATCGACGAAAATTTCCTCAACGGATGGATCGTCGCGCCGGAAAAGGAGCAAGCCGTCCGCGGCTGGATGCTGCTCGAGCATCTAAAACTCTGGCACGAATGGAACGAAACTCCCGGCAACATCTTTTACCACAAGGTCGACGTGGAGAACGTTGCGCTGCTGGGCCATTCGCGCGGCGGAGAAGCCGTCGCCACAGCGGCTCTCTTCAACACGCTTCCCTACTATCCCGAAGACGCGAATATCCAATTCAATTATCACTACCCCATCAAATCGCTAGTCGCCATCGCCCCGGTCGACGGCCAATACAAGCCCGCCGGCGAATCCCGCGTCATCAAGGACGTCAGCTATTTCACCTTCCAGGGCGCCAACGATTCCGACGTCGCTTCCTTCCACGGCAGCCGTCAATGGGATCGCGTGCATTACTCCGCTGGCGGGAATTTTTTCAAAGCCGAGCTTTATATCTACGGCGCAAATCACGGCCAGTTCAACACCCGCTGGGGCCGCTCCGACGTAGGCCACCTGCTCGGCTGGTTCCTGAACCAGAAGCCTCTCCTCGATCCCAACGACCAGCGCCAGATCGCGAAAACTTACATCTCCGCGTTCCTCGAAACGACGCTGCACGGCAATCGGGATTACATTCCGATGTTCCGCGACTATCGCACCGCCCGCGATTGGCTGCCCAAAACATATTACATGTCGCGCTACCAGGATCCCTCTTATCAGGTCGTCGCGAACTTCAGCGAAGATCCCGACCTCGCGACGACAACCATCCCCGGCGGCCACATCAGTTCCTCGAATCTCTCCATCTGGAAGGAAGGCCGCATCCCCTCCCGGCAAAGCGATCGCGGATATAACGGCGTCTTTCTTGGGTGGAATCGAGCCGAAAATGCTCCGGTTCCCGCGTATATAATATCGCTGCCCGACGGCTTCAAACCCTCGCCGGTGCTGACGCTATCGCTCGCAGTGACGGATCAGAAGGCTCCTTTGCCGGGCAAACACGACGATGACGACAAGAAGAAAGATAAGGATAAGGACGAAAAAACCGCCGAAATGACCGATTTCGACATCGAACTGGAAGCCGGTGGCGCAACGGCGGCCCTTCCGCTCAGCCGCTTCGGCGCCCTGCTGCCTCCCTTCAAAGTGCGCTTCACCAAGCTTCAGTTCATGGACAATTTCGCGTACGAGAAATCCTCGGAGCCGGTCTTTCAAACCTTCGAGCTGCCTCTCGCCGCCTTCCCGAATCTCGATCCTTCCAAGCTCCACACCATCCGCCTGAAATTCGATCGCACCCCAATGCGAGTCATAATCTTAAGTCAGGTAGGATTTGAGGATCGATGAATCCGACACGCATCGGCGGATACGAAATTCTGGGCGAACTCGGCCGCGGCGCCATGGGCGTCGTCTATCACGCCCGCGATGCGGCCATCGGCCGTCCCGTCGCGATTAAAGTGATTCGCATCGATGCCGGCACTTCCGCCGAGGAAAGCGCGAACCTCCGTCAACGTCTGATTCGTGAAGCCAGCGTCGCCGGCAAAATTTATCATCCCGGCATCGTCACCGTGCATCAGCTTGGCGAGGAGGGCTCCAACGTCTTCATCGTGATGGAGTTCGTCGAAGGCTCCTCGCTCGAGCGTCTTCTCACCCACAACCCCCAGCTCGACCGTGCCTGGGCGCTCGACATTCTGGCCCAAATCGCCGTCGCGCTCGATTATGCGCACAAGGCCGGCGTCGTCCATCGCGATATCAAACCCGCCAACATCCTGGTGCGTGCCGACGGACGCGTCAAGATCGCCGATTTCGGCATCGCGAAAATGACCGCCAGCGCGACCAGCGGCATGACCGCCGCCGGCGTGAGCATCGGCTCGCCCGCCTACATGTCGCCGGAGCAGATCCAGGCCTCGGAAATCGATGGCCGCTCCGATCAATTCGCCCTCGCCACCATCGCGTTTCAAATGCTCGCCGGCCGCATGCCTTTCAGAGGAACCACTGCGCACACGCTGATGTTTCAAATCGTGACCGCGGATCCGTTCGACCAGCAGCCCGGCGACGCTCCTCTCGCGCCCGCCGTCCGCGCCGTGCTAGCTCGCGCCCTCGCGAAGAAAGCGCCGGATCGCTTCCCCGACTGCGCGTCGTTCATTCAAACCCTGACCGATGCCGCGGGCGGTCGCCGCTCCCCCGCCAAAAAGTTCCACCGCAAATATCGAGCCGCCCGCCGCAACGACGACGCAAAAACCAAGGGAAAGCAAAAGCTGGATGTTCGCCCCTATCGTCGGCGGACTCCTGACGGTTGGCCTGCTAGGCGGGGGGTTCTATTACTTCACCCACCGGCAAGAGCCGATCGCTGCGTCTCTCGAATCGCCAACGCCGACGCAACCGACGCCAACAACCACGCCAACCCCTGTCCCCACACCCGAGCCCACTCCGACTCCGACCCCCGCGCCGACTCCCACGCCGCCTGCCGCAACGCCAGTACCTGTGAAGGCAGCCAACGAAGTAAAGGCCCCCAAAAAGCCCACTCCAACTCCGGCCCCAGCCGAGCCGACTCCCGTGCCCCCCCTGGCCCTCCACGCCGCCGTCGCCAATGGAAAAATCGACGTAGTGAAGTCCCTGCTCGCCAACGGCGCGAACGTCAACGAAACGGATCCCACGGGCAGCACGCCTCTGATGCTGGCAGCCGAAGGCAACGCCCACCTGCCCAATAATCTGCCGATGGTAGAAGCGCTGATCGACGCCCGTGCCAGCCTCGAAGCGCGCGATTCCCAGGGCCGCACCGCCCTGCACCGCGCCACTGCGGAAGGCAAAATCGACGCCGTCCGCCTCCTCGCCGATAGCGGCGCGATCGTCAATAAAAAAGCCAAAGACGGCGCCACGCCTCTTTTTTACGCCGTGCAATTCGGCAAACTCCCGATCCTCGAACTGCTGATCGCCCACCACGCGCAGGTCGATGTACCCGACAACTCCGGCAACACCCCCTTGATGATCGCGAGCATCGGCAATGCCTATCTGCCGAACAATACTCCGATGGTCGAGGCCCTGCTAAACGCCGGCGCAAAGGTGGATCTATTAGACCCGCACGGCCGCAGCGCCCTTCACCGCGCCTCGGCCGAAGCCAAACCCGACGCCGTGCGTGTGCTGCTGGAACACCACGCCAAACCCAACCTGCGCGCGAAGGACGGCTCGACTCCGCTAATCCAAGCAGTCACATTCGGCAGGCCCGTCGTGGTACAGGTCCTGCTCAACCACGGCGCAGACGTAAATCTGGCCGATTCCAACGAAGACACCCCGCTAATGATCGCCGCCGATAATAAGGAGCCAACCCGTCTGATCACCCTCCTGCTGGAGCACGGCGCCAAGCGCGAATTAAAGGATTCCAAAGGCCGCACTGCCCTCCAGCGCGCCTCAGAAAGCAAAAACACCGCCGCCATCGCCCTGCTGAAGTAACAATTCCCCCGAGGCGTACCGTGTCGACATGCCTTGACTCTAAAGATTCTCAGACCACCGAGCCGCCATGCGTCAGCATGCGGACAGAAGCTCAACCCTAATTCTCCGTCGGAGCCTTCTCAATATGATCGATCACCAGCACCTCCAAAGGCGCCTTCCGATTCTCCAACTTCAACCCCAGTTTCTCAAGCGCATTCAGCAGTGAATCCCCAGACGATCCCGACAACATCCGCAAAGCTTCCGGAGGCAAAGTCACCCCCGCGGCAATCGCCGAACGGATCAGCATCGCCATGTAATCCTCCTGCGTAAATTCGAGATCGAAATCGTAGCTTCCCGTCAACCCCGTCATATCCACCACCGGCTTGTCCTCGAACCGCGCCAGTACTTCCACGAAACTCGCCATCGGCAGCTTCCGGGCGATAAATTTGTTATCGGCCATTGTGAAGAAGGACCCGTGGCCGTACTCGATATGCACCCCTCCGCGTCCTCCGCCGCCCGAAACGTTGGTAGCCGGAGCCTTCGGCTTCTCCCCCGGATCGCCCACCTCCGCGTCCGGATCCGGCGGCGATTCCTTCATCTTCAACCCGCCCTTGGCCACCACCAGCGCGTACACCGGAAAATCCTTCGTCTCGCGATGCGACTGCATTTTGAACCGGTCGGCCAGCAGCGCCTTCAGCATCTCCGGAACATCGGATTCCTTCGCGCCCGCCGGCAGCTTGGCGTTGATGTCGAATCTTTCGCTGCCAAGAAAATCGGGCCCCTGGATCTGGTAAAGCTTCACTTTGTAGGCCGCGCTGATATAGTCCTTCAGGTTCAGAGCAGTGATACTGACCTGCTGGCCATCGATGTGCACGCCGACATTCATGTGCTCCGCTCCCGGAGGCGCCGACGGCCTTACGGAGGCCACCTCAAACTGCTGCGCGAAGACCACAAGCGGCAAAAAAGCACAAATCAGTTTCATAACCGGATGATACCGCGCGCCCAAACGATGACCACCCCAAATCGGCGAGTAAACCCCGCAAACCGGCGAACGACGCATGTGGGGCAGGTTGGCAACCAGGCACAGCCCGGATTTCTTACCGAGCCGCGACCACAGGGAGCGATCTCTTAAAATGCCTCCAAACCCCAAGCATAATCGCACCCACCAACCCAACAAAGAATCCAGTCCCCGCGACCTTCGGCCGTACGCATTCTATTGGGAAAAGCGGAAGGGTAGGAGGGTCCAGCAACTCAAGCGTAAAGTCCACTTTCACTCCGCTCCGGGCACGATCCTCGATACTCTCCGCCATCAACCGCCCCACAACATCCCCCACCACCTTTTGCGCAACGTAGCGATTCCTATCGTCAAATCGAATCACAATCGCTGGAACATTCTTCCCAGTCTCAATATGCAGATGCTCCACCAGCCTTTGCTCGCGTCCCGATTCATTCGGATAAAGGTTGAACCGTAGAATGATCGCCCGAAGATTGGAATCGTTGGTAACCGCCGCGACAATCTGATGAACGCGGTCCGCCCCAGCGGCCAGATCTGGACCCTCATAACGGATCACCGCAGCGGAAGCGAACATTTCTGGCAGCACAAAGGCAACCGCGGCACCCGTAATCGCTCCAGCGATTCCAAGCCCCGCCGCGATCTTCCAAACGTGCAATCCGTTGAAAAGCGCAAACAACACACCCGCCAGTAAACCTGCAAACAGCCCCATGAAAACAATCCGGGAGCGCCGAGGATTCTGCGGATGAACCGGCAGACTCGCCGGATCGAGGAACTCTCCAACCTTCGCGTCAACAAATTGGGAAGCCAGCCGCTGCGCAGTCCGTTGAGCCTGTCTCGCATCTGTCGAAGTGAAGGAGACGGCGGCGAACGCCTGTGCACCCGGAGCGTTAAGCATTCTTATGGCGAGATCCCTGCTTTTCATCTGCTCGATAACATCTTCCAAAGGCAGGCGGGCTCGCTCACCCTTATATAGGTCTTCCTCGTTGATCAGCATCGTGAGGAACGATCTGCTCTCCACCAGCTGGCGAGTGGCCGCCATCTTCCGCCGTTGTCCGTCTCCAATCTTGATGACCGCGGTCGAAACATATCGATCAGGCACAGTCAGCGAAAACACGCTCGCGCCAAGCAATCCAACAACTGCAAACACCGCGACAATTTTCCAAGGACTCCATATTTTCATCTGCATTTTAAGCGCTCCCCCGAAAACATCGAATAACGTCCGCCAAGTGGGCGGAACATCGTCCAGCAGCGCACAGAACTCGTTTTTATAGCGATTTCGCCATGTTTTGGGATACAACGAAATAAGGGCTTTTAAGGCTCTTCTCATGCGTGTTTCAGCCTCATTAAGGCCGTTTTAAGCACGCTATCGAGCGTCGCAAGTTCGTTTTCGAGCGATTTTCGACCCAGCGCAGTGAGCGTATAAGGCTGCCTTCTGTCCTCGGAAGGCACTGGCGCAATCCACCCGCTTTTCTCGAGCCGTGTAATCGCGCCATAAAGAGTACCCGGCCCCAGCTTGATGGATGAAAATTTCTCAATGTCTTCCATCATGGCGTACCCATGTTTATCGCCTTCGGCAAGGCTCGCGAGGACCAGCAGGGAGGGATCATTATTACGTGTCACGTAGTATATCGTACGACGTAATAACGGCTGAGTCAATCAGAGAATCAACATGCAGTCCCCATAAGAAAAAAACCGGTATTTCTGCTGGACGGCGTGAAGGTAGGCGCCAAGCGCCAACTCCTTGCCAGCGAAGGCACAAACGAGAATGAGCAAGCTCGATTTGGGCAAGTGAAAATTGGTCAGCATCGCCCCCGTTCGCCGAAATTTCGCCCCCGGATAAAGAAATAGCCGTGTAGTCGGCGACGCCCAATCGCTCTCGATCGCCCGAACACTCGTAGTCCCGACTGCGATTATCCGTTTCGCGCGATCCATTGCCCGGCGCGCCTCTGGCGGGACGACGAACGATTCCTCGTGCAGAGCAATATTTTCAATAATATCGCCATGCAATGGCTGAAACGTCCCCAGCCCCACATGCAAAGTCACGCGAGCAATTTCGGCGTTGCACTGAGCCAGAATCTCAGGCGTAAAATGCAATCCCGCCGTAGGAGCCGCGACCGACCCTCGTTCCTGGGCAAAAACAGTCTGATACCTCGATCGGTCTTCGGCCGAATCCGGCCTCCGAATGTACGGAGGCAGAGGCACATGTCCCACTCGCTCAAGCACTTCGAACAAATCGCCATGCGGATGGAGCTGAACCACCCGCTCTCCAAACTCACCGCGTCCGAGAATCTGGGCCGAAAGATCCGCCGCAATGAGAACCCGCTCCCCAGTGCGCATTTTCTTGCCCGGCCGAACCAGCGCTTCCCAAGTATTTGCAGTAATTTGGCGCGTAAGAAAAATCTCAACGCGACCCGTGCCATGCTCGCGCCGCCCATAAAGCCGCGAAGGAAAAACACGCGAATCGTTCAACACCAGGCAATCGCCCTCCTGAACATAGGAAGGAAAATCGCGGAACATGCGATCCTCCCAGGTGCCGGTCGCGCGATCGACTACCAGCATTCGCGCGCCGTCGCGTTCGGCAAGAGGTTGCTGCGCAATCAGTTCTTCCGGTAACTTATAATCAAAATCATCGACACGCACTCCTCTAGACTAATCCTCGGCATCGAATCTTCGTGCGACGAAACCGCGGCGGCGGTAGTTGAAAACGGGACCACGATCCTTTCGAGCGTAATCGCGTCGCAGATGGAGACCCACGCAAAATACGGCGGCGTGGTGCCGGAACTCGCTTCGCGCGAACATCTTAGAGCAATCGTTCCAGCGGTGCGGCTGGCCCTGGAACAATCCGGGAAAACCCATCTGGATGCGATCGCCGTAACGCAAGGCCCCGGCTTGATTGGATCGTTATTAGTTGGCATTACTTATGCGAAAGCGTTGGCGATGGGGCGCGGCATTCCTCTGATTGGCGTGAATCATATAGAAGGACATATTTATGCCGTCGCGAGCCAGAATGCGGTGGAGCTCCCGGCGCTCGCGCTGGTCGTCAGCGGAGGGCACACGCATCTTTACGAAGTGAATACCGAACATCGGTATCGGTTGTTAGGAAAAACGCGCGATGACGCAGCGGGCGAGGCATACGATAAGGTCGCGAAGCTATTGGGCTTTGGATATCCCGGCGGACCGGTGATCGATAAACTTGCGCCCTACGGAAATCCCGATGCTGTAAAATTCACGACGCCAAAGATGAAAGGCAACACCCTCGATTTCAGTTTTAGCGGCATCAAAACCGCGGTTCTGCGATGGGTGGAAGCGCATGACATGACCGACGAGATCGCCGCAAGGCGAATGAGTGGCGCGATCAGCACAGAGGATTGGCTGGCGGTGACGCCGCGCGCAACGCTTGATGTGCTTGCGTCTTTTCAACATACGGTGATCGACGAACTGTTGCGCCGCGCGATTCGCTCCGCTGAAGAGATCGAGGCGGAGAGCATTATTATTTCGGGCGGCGTCGCATGTAATGCAGGTTTGCAAGCAGCAGCAAAAAAGCTCAGGATGCCTTGCCCTGTTTACTTTCCAACACTTGGACTCGCAACAGACAACGCCGCGATGATTGCCGCAGCGGCATTTCCGAAGTTGCAGCGCGGTGAGTTTGCGGGCTATGACTTGCGGGCGCAAGCGAATCTCGCTTTGGCGTAAAATGGTGGGTGCGCCCCGATAGCTCAGTTGGTAGAGCGCCAGTTTTGTAAACTGGATGTCGCTGGTTCAATCCCGGCTCGGGGCTTACTTTTCATCAGGGGTAAATGCGAGGAGCACGTTGCCGGGCAAGCCGCCCCACGCGGGGTATCCGGAAGGTACTAGCAACATATTTCCGACGATGATCGGACCGGGTCCATCCATCGATCCACCTTTCGCGGTGATGCCGTTCACGGTCGAGAATTCTCGAGTCGTATCGAACTCCCAGATTACTTTTCCGTCGGCGGAGGAGTAGGCGCGGAGATGGCCATCGGCGCTGCCGGAGAATACAGCGCCGGGAATCGCCGATATTGCTGCGGACTGCGCAGGGCTGCAATTCAGGCGATCGCCGCAGACAGGCGGCTGAGCTTCCCACACCTTGGTACCAGTCGCAACATCGAGAGCGAACAAACCGCCGCCGGCCTTGGGATCGAGGATCCGCTTGGGAGGAGTTCCTGTGAACAGAAAACCTATATCGGAGATTGCCGCGTACATATTTTTGCCGTCCGTTGCCGAGCCCCATTGAATGCCGCCTAGAGCTGTGCCGCGGCCGAGTTGGGCTCGCCATAAGAATTTCGCCTTTGCGGTCGGGATCGAGGCCGTGTGCTACGCCGGATTTTTGACTTACCAGCAAAACTCGTTTGCCGTTCGCAAGCTTCACCAGCATCGGCGATGCGCCAATGTCGAAGTCGGGCCCGGTGGTGCCGTCGGGCCGGCAACCATGTTTGAGCGTTGCGTTGCAGCCCAGGTTAAACACATCGTCTTCGGTCAGTTGCTTGATCCACACGATTTTTCCGTCGTTCACATCGAATGCGATGACGGCATCGCTCGTCTTGGTGGCGGGATCGGAAAAATTGTCGCCGGTGCCGGCGTAGATGAGTTTGCGATCGGGATCGATGGTGGGGGCGGACCAGATGCTGGCGCCGGAAGGTCCCCAGGTTGGTATGCCTGCCGCGTTTTTGCCGGTGACTTGAGCGGCTTCTGAAATCGTGTACGTTTTCCAGATCGGACGTGCCGGTAGACGCGTCGAGCGCGACCAGGGCTCCGCGGCCGGAGCAGCACTCAAATTTGGGATTGGACTGTGGGCCTTCTTCGCCATCGGTGAGAGGAACGTAGAGTCGGCCATCGTAAAAGACTGGCGCGCCGACGATTCTTGCGCGAGGATGATCGTCGATATGAGTCTTCCACAGCAGCTCGCCGGTTGATGCGTCGAGAGCGTACGCGTTCCCGCGCTGGTCTCCGAAGAACGCAGCGTATCGTTGTTTGCCGCTTTGAATAGTCGCGATGGTGATGGCGGTTCGGACCGGCGCCTCCGCCTCGAACAACCAATATTGACAGCCGGAGTTTTGATCGAGCGAATAGATGGTGCGGTTCGCGCTGGGCACGAACACGCGGCCGCCGGCGACGATGGGAGGTCCGTTGGAAACGAAGGTTCCGGGGAATGCGAAGGCCCACTTCAGTTTCAAATTCGGAACCTGGGCCGCGGTCAATCCCGCCGGTTGATAGCGGGTGTTCGAAAGATCGGCTCCCCATCCGTTCCATTGGGGTCCGGTGATGGAGAATGATGGATTCGCGGCGCATGTTTTCGATTGTTGATTGGTGCTGTCGATTTTGCCGGTCAGAAATTCGGCCACGCCGATTTTTTCCGCGGTGCTCAACAGTGCGCCCTGATCTTTCATGATGCCCGATTCGAGCGATCGCACAATATTCTGAGGGGACATCTGGCGGAGGGCGGTGGGCGCGGGGGCGCGCGTTTCGGCCGAGCGGTCGTGGCACATCGCGCACCGTTGTTTATAGAGCGCGGCGCCGTCGGGTGCGGCGAAGCACGGCAGGGCCAGAAATAATGCGGAGAAGCGGAGCGACATGGCTTCAGATAACATATCACTTCGCATTGTTTGGTCGGAATAAACGGTTTGGACCGCCTACCCGCTCCCTCCACGGTCGCGGCTCAGTTGGCTATGGCAATCGGTCGGCGGTGCGGCGATTCGCTTAAGGCTTTGACCAGGGATGGATTTTGATCGTCTCGCTGCCTTCTGTCAATTCGATGGTGCGATTTGCAGTTGTTCCCGGCCACGCCTGCGTTTCCCCTGCGGGCCAACGCACTTCGATCCGGTCTACCTTGTCCGATTTCCCCAGGCCGAAATAGAGCGTGAAAGAGTTTTGCGAAAAGTAACTGCCGCCGCTCACGACCTCGGCGATCCTCTTGCGGCCACCTGCTTCGACGGTGCAACGTGCGCCGATCGCACTGCGATTCGAACGCGTCCCGTTCAAGGTAATCGCAATGGCGTTCTGCCGCGGGCCGACGTTCTTCAGCAGCGTGGGCTTATCGTTCATGTTGACGATCACGATTTCGGGACGGCCGTCGCCGTCGAGATCGCCGATGGCGAGGCCTCGTGAAGGTCTGCGCGGGGCGAATCCGGGGCCTGCAGATTCGGTGATGTCGGTGAAGCGGCCGTTGCCGAGATTCCGGTAGAGAAGCGTCTTCTGGCGATAGGTTTCACCGATGGGCGAGCGGTCAATTTCGGGATAGACGTGGCCGTTCGCCATTACCAGATCGGGCCATCCATCGTCATCGATATCGAGAAACGCGATGCCCCAGCCGAGCAGGAGATTACGGCCGAGGCCGGCCATTTCAGAGACATCCTCGAAGAATTTTCCATCTTCGTTCTTATAAAGCGAAGGGCGGTCGCCTGAGAAGTTGGTTTTGGCGATATCGAGAAAGCCGTTGCCATCGTAATCCGCTACGGCGATGCCCATGCCGGCCTGGAGCTGACCGTCGGCATTATAAGCGACGCCGGCGGCATCTCCGCGCTCCTCAAAAGTTCCGTCGTGGTTATTGCGATAGAGCAGGCTGGGGGTCTGATCGCAGGCTACATAGATGTCGGGCCAGGCATCGTTATCGAAATCCGCAGTGACCACGCCGAGGCCGTAACATCCGCCCGGAACCAGAATGCCGGCTTTTTTAGAAACGTCGGTAAACGTGCCGTCGCCGTTGTTGTGATAGAGCGCGTTGTGCGCGGCGGGCAGCCCGTGGGGACCGCACCACACCGTCATTCCTTTCCAGTCACAGGTCTTGCTGCTGTCGGATTTTAGCTGATCGAGATCGACGTAGTTGGCGATAAAAATGTCGAGCAGACCGTCGCGGTCGTAATCGATAAAAGCGCAGCCGGATCCCCAGCGCGTGCCTTCGACTGGCAGGCCGGCGCGTGCGGTGATGTCCTCAAATTTACCGTTTCCGAGATTGCGGTAAAGGCTGTTGTGCCCGTAATAAGTGACGAGAAGATCGGGATGGCCATCGTTATCGATATCGCCTACGCAGGCCGCTTGCGCCCAACCGGTGCGGGTCAGACCGGCTTCGCGGCCAACCTCAGTGAAGTGTCCGGTGCCATCGTTTTTATAAAGCTCAGAACGTGACGGAGGGCCGTTGGCGATGAAAATATCGTTCGAGCCATCGCCATCGAAATCGAAAATCGCTACGCCGGTGCCGGTGCTCTCGAGGATGGAATCCTTCTTATCCTTGCCGCCGAAGGTATTGGAGATCGTCAGGCCCGATTTCGCCGCGATATCGATGAAATGAACTGCCGGGACTTCCGCGGCGGCGGCGATGATCGCCACGAGGAGGAAGTAGCGCATAGTTACCGGATTCCCAAATCGCGCAGCGCTTGTTCGGCCTGGCGGGCAATCGCGGAATCGGTTCCGTTTGCCGCATCGCGGAAATGGGTCGCGGCGCCTGCTTTGTCCCCTGCGGCGGCGAGCACCTTCCCTAGCTGAAAATGGGCACGCGCCAGATCAGGTTTAAGCGCAAGAGCCGCTGAATACTCCTGGGCCGCTTGGGACAATTCGTTCTTCCGGGCATGAAGACCGCCGAGGAGTTCATGAGTTTCGACCAGACTTGCGTCCGCGCGGACTGAATGTTCGGCTGCGCGTTGAGCGTCGTCAAAACGGTCGGTGAGTGCTAGGGCCAGGGCGTAATCGTACAGGTATTGGCCTGACGGGCGGAGCTTTATCGCCCGCTCGAAGTCGAAAAATGCGTCCCGGAATTTCTTGTTTTCGGCCATGATGCGGCCACCAAGATCCCAGGCTGCATCGTCGAAAGGATCGGTTCGAAGCGCGTCTTTCAGGGCCGATTCCGAATGACTGACCTCAGCTAATCTGCGGGATTGATCGGGAAGCCAGGGATCGAGCGCGATAGCTTTCTGAATTCTTTCGGCTGAGGCGGTCAGCACTCCATATCGAAACCACGATTCAGGATCGTTCGGTGCGAGCTGCACGGCATGGGCGAGAATCTGTTCGGCGTGCGACGGGTCGACCGACGCGATAGCACGCATGGCTCGCATAGAATCAGGCTTAATTTGTAAGGCGCGCTGGTAGGCGGCGGCAGCGTCGTGTAGATTACCGGCGGCCTTCAGGCCATCGCCGAGGACCATATAGAACTCGGCGTTCTGTGGACGAATTTGATCGATGAGGCGCGCGAGTTCGGGCAGGCCGGACGCAACGTTGTTTCCGAGCCCGACCTGCGCGACGGCGCGGTATAAGGCGTTCTCCGGAGTTTCTGGGAGCGGGGAAGGATAGTAAGGCACCACTTCTCCTCGATACTCTTCCGGCGGACGCTCCGCAAATTCGGCGAGGGCATTGGCGGGCGCGCGGCGCTGAATCAGATGATCGGTCATGATGACGTGCGGGGCGTCATCCACGCGGCGCCTCGGCATGTGGCATGTGATGCAGTCTGCTGCAGTGGCCGTTACGCCTGCCGGATGCGATGATTTGTGGCACGTCAAACAAACGCTCGAGTATTGGCGGAGGGCTTGCTCGCCACGTGGGATGCGATGCGGGTCGTGACAGGTAGCGCATTCTAATTTCCCTGCACTTTCAAGAAAACACCGCGATTGGCGCAGCCGGTAAACGGAGCTTACCGCCTCAAACTTGCCTTCGTGCGCCGGTGCCCGGCGCGTGGTCGAAAGAGATCGCGAAATCCACCAAGGGCTGGCCGGGAATGTAGGAGAAGGTGGCGCGGTCGAATCGCTGGAGCACAGCGGGGATGCGGCCGCTGGTGGTTTCGAGGTGGCATTGCATGCACACCTCCATGCGCCTCTCCGGGCTCAGTTTCGCGGGATTCACGATGCTGCCGCGGCCGGCGGTTCGAACATGCTCGGCACCGGGACCGTGGCATCGCTGGCAATCGATGCCTTGGGGAAGTTCGCCCAGGTACACGGGGTCGCTGCCCGGCGCTTGGTTCGCGGACGGAGTATCCGGATAGCCGTTGTGGCAGAACATGCACTTATAAGAGATGAATCTGCGGGTCTGCGGATGATCGGTGTCGGACCCGGGAACCATGCCCCATTCGCCACCTTTATCGGGATACCAGCCAAGGGGGAGCTCGATGAGCATTCCACGCTCGGTGCGGTGTAGATAGGAGCGGGCATGGTTCCCCGAACCCATTACGTAGTCAATCTTCAGTTCCTCGACGTTGATTTCCTTGCTCGAGACGTCCAGTTGCCAGCGGCGCTGGACATACTGGCCGTTTCGAATGGTCATCGAGTAGTGGCTGTCGGAAAGTGCGTGATAGTATTCAGGAGTGTTCGCGTAGTCTTCTATGGAGTTGGCGGCTTCCGGTCTAAAAAACGACTGGGCCATTCCCGTGCGAGCATAGTCCGCGGCGATATCCCGATGGCAGGTGGCGCAGACCTTGGAATCTACATATCCACTTTGCGGGTGGGTTTCCGGACGAGCTGGCGACGAACCCAGTAACAGCAAGACCGCGATCCGGCGAGAAGACACCATCAGCCTTTGATTCTACGCCGGTCCGGAATAGTATTCCATAACTCATAACTTCAGTATCAATCGTTTCGCATTACGAAAACGTTTACGTTTTGCGTAAAAACCTGTTGACCGTGGTTTTAGCTAGTGCTAACATACTACCCAGTCTGGCCTGCCGCGTGGCAGGGAGGAGGGGTAAATGTGTAACCTCAGGGGGCTCAGGATTGCCCTGTTAACTTTCGTCTGTGCGTGCGTAGCATTCGCGCAGCGGGATCTTTCAACACTTGCCGGTACGATTACGGACGCTTCGGGCGGCGTTGTCGCCAGCGCGAAGGTAACTATCTCTGACATCGCTACGGGCGAAGCCTACACAATCACTACTAACAACTTAGGTGAGTTTGTCCGGCCGGCTTTGAAGCCGGGTACCTATAACATTACTGTGAGCGCGCCGGGGTTCAAGACATCGGAGCAAAGGAACGTCATCCTGACTGTCGGTGAGCGCACCGGCATAAATATCGCTCTCACGGTGGGTGACATCACGCAGACAGTCGACGTGTCTGCTTCGGGGACTATCCTCCAGACCGAGAGCACTCAAGTGGGCGCCGCGCTGGACACTAAAACTATTACAGACGTGCCGTTGGGTGGAACGCGCAATCTAGCTTACCTGGCGCGTCTTTCTCCCGGTGTTGTGCCAGCGGAACCGGGGGCACGAGATTCCGCAAATGGCGGCTTTTCTGCTAACGGAGTTCGTTCGAACGGGCAAAATAACTTCCTTCTGAACGGAGTCGATAACAACATCAACACGATTGACTTCCTGAATCAGACTTCTTATGCCATCGGACCTGCTATCGACGCGGTCAGCGAGATCAGTATCCAGACTAACGGATATAACGCTGAATATGGGCGTGCGGCGGGTGGAGTCATCAACGTGACTCTCAAATCCGGCACGAATGCGCTCCATGGTAGCATCTTCGAATACCTGCAGAACCGGGATCTGGATTCCAACACCTGGACGAACAACCGCGCAGGCACGAACATCAACACGGGATTGCCCGTGGCGCCCCGCGGTCCTTTCGTGCAGAATCAGTTCGGCGCAACGGCCGGCGGCCCGATCATTAAGAACAAGCTCTTCATTTTTGGAGACTACCAGGGAACACGCATCGCCGATTCCGGCGGGTCGGTCACTAACCTGGGCTACTCGGGGTATACGACGGTTCCTACTGCTGCGATGAAGAACGGCGACTTCTCTAGTCTCCTGGGCGCGACCTACACCGGCACCGATATCACCGGCAATCCGATCTCGGTTCAGAAGGGTGCGGTTTACGATCCGCTGTCGACAACGTACTGTACTTCACCCTGTGCAAACGTGACTGCCGCCGGCTTCCAGATCCCACTGGCGCGGACGGCGTTCCCCGGGAATATCATTCCCCTCACCAGAATGGATCCTGCGTGGGCTAAGATCATCCAACTCTATCCGAATCCCAATCAGACGGTCATTACCGGCAACGCGCCTACCAACGATTATTACTACAACACGGTCGGCGGACTGGTTACCGATCAGGGAGACGGCCGCGTAGACTATCGGCTCAGCGATAAGGATAGCCTCTTTGGATCCTTGAGCTGGTCGAATACTTCGAAGACCGACGGCGCGCCGCTGCCGGGCGCTCTGGACGATACGGGCTTCAACGGTGCCGGCGAAATCGATCTGAGCCGGAATGCGCAGATGAGTTATACCCGAGTCTGGAGCCCCAGCCTGGTGACGGAAAGCCGCATTGGCTTCACGCGTCTGGTGACATCGCGCATCGGAGCTAATCCGAGTACTGACTTATTTACGAAGTACGGTATCGGTGGCTACGACCCGACCACGGCCACCGCCAATAACGGTGGACTCCCGCAGATCGGGTTCTCGAACGGCTATCCGACTGTTGGCGCAACCGATTGGGTTCCGACCAAGGAATTTAATAACGTTTGGGACTTCGTTCAGAACGTGGCGCTGAGCAAGGGTGCCCACGCTTATAAATTCGGCTTCGAATTCCGCTCCGTGAAGTTCCCGTTCTTCCAGGTCCCCGATCCTCACGGCAATATCGGTTTCAGCAACAACGAGACTGCATTCCCGTCGGGAAATGGCGCCTCGAATGGATCGACCATCAGCGGTCTGACTGGCGATGCGATGGCTTCCGCTTTGTTGGGCCAAGTCGATAGCGGAGCAGTTTCAACCACCAACTTTGTCTCGTCGCAGAAGATTGCCTATGCAGGCTACGCTCAGGACGACTGGAAGGTTAACTCAAGGCTGACGGTTAACATCGGTGTCCGTTACGAATTGTGGTCGCCAATCGGCGAGCAGTGGGGCCGCCAGGCGAACTATGACATTCAGTCCAACACTCTGTACATCCCGCAGGGCGGGAATTGCAATGCGCCTCTGCCGCCGAACTTCGGAGCTCTGTTCCCGACTGTGACCGTCGACCGCTGCCACGTTTCGAATTATTTGACCCCGTGGGATAAGACTGATTTCGGACCGCGTGTCGGCATCGCATATAGGATCATGAATAAGACGGTGCTTCGCATCGGGTACGGCATCTTCTATGGCGGTGAAGAGAACCAGGGCGGCAGTCCCAACCGCGGCGAAGGCGTACCGTTCAATGAGACAGTGAACCTTTCACGCTACCAGGGCAACAGCGCGTTTGTAGGTATCAGCCAACCTCAATGCCTGAACTGCGATTTCATGCCGGGCGGCTTTGCGGGGGGATATCCGCTGAGTCCCTTCACATTAAACGCGGGAGTTTCGATGCGCGGCGTCCAGCCGGATTTCCGCAATCCGCTGGTACATAAATGGAATTTCGTCCTCCAGCGCGAGTTTAAGGGCGACATGGCTCTCGAACTTGGTTACCAGGGCAACCATCAGGCTCATCAGGTGATTCTCTGGAACTCCGACCCTTACCCGAATCTCGGCACATTCAACACTTCAATCAGTTCGGCAAATTTACAGGAGATTCAGCCGGCGTGCTCCACTTGCCAGTCCGTCGGGAACGGCCTCTCCATGACTTCATCGTTCGGTTACGGTAACTATGACGCGGCTGAAGTGAAGCTAGAGAAGCGCTTCTCTCATGGGCTGCAGTTCCTGGAGTCCTATGTATGGAGTCACGCGCTCGCCAACAGCGGTACTCCGTTGAGCGGTTCTAGTAATTTGGCCCCCATTTCGCAGACTAACTGGGCCACTGCATATTCCAGCGCCTCATGGGATGTGCGGCATAGCCTGACTACCAGCTTCAATTACGAATTGCCGTTCGGAAGGGGTAAGCAGTTCGGCGGCAATATGAACCGTTATACCGATATGATCGTCGGCGGTTGGCAGTTCAATGGCATCCTCACACTGCGCACTGGCAATCCGATCACTATGGCTGGAACCAGTTGTCACGGTGTCTGGAGCCGTTGTCTGCCCGACTACGTGCAGGGCTTCAGCGGCAACGGCAATGGCGCGCCCCCAGGTGGACGCACTCCTAACGAGTGGTTCAATACTGCCGATTACACCGTCGCCTATTCGAATCAGGCTGCGGGCATTGCAACTGGCGGCGATGTGGGCCTACAGACGCTCACTGCCCCACCTACGAAGACTATGGATTTCTCCGTCTTCAAGAATTTCAAACTAACGGAGTCGCGATTCAACCTTCAGTTCCGTGCGGAAGCCATCAATCTCGGCAACTTCACAGTGTTGAACCAGCCTGACGTGAGTCTTGGCGATTCGAAGGCTTTCGGAGGAAACGGTAACTTCGGAGTCATCACCAGCAGCGTAGCGGGGACCGAGCGCCACCTACAGTTCTCACTGCGGCTGGGCTTCTAAGTCTGTAGCCATCCAAGTAAGAAAGAACGGTCTGCTTCGGCGGGCCGTTTTGTTTTTAAGACCTAGCGTTCGCGGATGGCGATTGCCCTGTCAACTGGTAGATTGTTCTCGATCTGATTACCACCGCTTGGCCAACTGATCTCGACTTTGTCGACCTTAACGGCTCCGCCTAACCCGAAGTGCAGGCGAAGCTCGCTTTGCGACAGATAGCTTCCGCCGCTTCTCACTTCCGCGGTTTGTACGAGACCGCCTGAAGAGACCCGCACCCGCGCCCCTATAGCACTTCGATTCGATTTCACACCTTCGAGCTTCAGCTCAATCCAGTGATTGGCTGATTTATGCGCAAGCCTGAGCAGCGATGGCGCCTCGTTCTGATTGTTCACCAGAGCTTTAATCGAACCGTCGTTATCATAGTCTGCGAAAGCTAACCCGCGCGAGGAATGATTCTCCAGTATGCCAGCCCCAGCTGACTCGGAAATATCGACAAACTTATGGTGATCGTTGTGATAGAGAATTGCACGCTCACGATAGTGGATATCGATCTTCAAGCTATCGACCTCAGGGAACGCGTGACCGTTCACCAGTAACAGGTCAGGCCAGCCATCGTTGTCATAATCGAAGAATCCGCATCCCCAGCCGACGAAGCGAGTGTTCATACCCATACCGGCTTCTAGACTGACATCTTGAAACTCTCCTTTGCCCTGGTTGCGGTACAGAGTTTCCAACTCATCGGAGAAGTTAGTCCTGAATATCGAGGGGCGCCCTTCGTGCAGATAGTCTGCTGCGGTCGCTCCCATACCTGACATTGCCTTGCCATTGTCGTCGAGGGCCACGCCTCGCAATAGAGCTTCGTCCACGAACTTCCCGTTTCCCTGATTGATATAAAGGATCGAAGGCGTCTGATCGCAAGCCACATAGATATCGGTCAGTCCATCGCCGTTAAAATCGCCGGTCAATACACCCAAGGAGTAGTTGCCAGCGGGTGTCGAGATGCCACTGTCATCGGAGACATCCCGGAAGACTCCGCCATCGTTGTGATAGAGGATGTTGCGATCGAAGGGAAGCCCGCGAGGGCCGCAGTTCACGGCGATGCCTCGATAAAAGCAGTATGGATTGGCGCCCGGCTTCGGAGTGGTATTGAAATCGAATTTCAGATAGTTGGCGACAAAGAGGTCGAGCTTTCCGTCATTGTCGTAGTCGATGAAGGCGCAGCCAGTGTTATAACGAGTTCGATCCTGAGTGAGATGGACTTTCGCTGTGACATCCTCAAATCGATGTCCGCCCACGTTGCGATAGAGGGCATTCTGCCCCCAGTAGGTTACGAAGAGATCCGTATAGCCGTCATTATCGTAGTCGCCTGCACAGACTCCTTGTGCCCAACCCTCGCGAGTGAATCCCAGCGCTTCGGTAACGTCGCGAAATTTGCCGCCTCCTTCATTGTGGTACATGCGGCTGGGAGAACCAGGTCCCGAAGCGATGAAAATGTCAGCCAGACCGTCATTGTCATAGTCGATGAACGCCACGCCGCTTCCGGTTGTTTCGATAATAAACTGCTTCGAGGAGCGCCCTCCATTGGGGATCGGCGTAGTCAATCCGGCTTGTCGCGCGACATTGAGAAAACCGAGAAAGTCAGAACTCTGCGCAGTCATGATTCCCACGCACAGCAGCGCGAGAGTAACTCTCACTTCTTGTCACCCAGCCGCTTGAGAAAATCAGTAAATTCGCCTTCTGGAGGCTTTTGCAGTTTATCCAGCTCGGTCTTCTCGCGCTGCGCATCGGCTGGCCGCCCCGCGTTTCTGTAGGCCATCATGAGGTTATAATGCGCCGTCTCATTGCGAGGTTGCAGTTTCACGGCACGCTCGAGGATCGCGACGGCATCAGGATACCGCTTCGCGTCCGATCGCAGCTTGGCTACGGCAATCAGTGCCTCGGGAAAATCCGGACGCAGTTCCGCCGCCCGTTCCAGGTGTGCCGCTGCTTCGACCTTCTTTTGCTCAGCGATAAGGATCTGTCCCACTTGATACTCGGCGACGGCATCGGAAGGGTTCAACAATAACTCCGCTTCAAACTCCTTGCGGGCCTGATTCAGAAGTGCCGGATCATGAGATTGCTGCAGTAGCGCCCGCCCAAGACGATAGTGCAGATTAATGGCCTTCGGATTCTTGGCGATCGCCTTGCGATATTCCGCGATTGCCTCAGTATACTTACCCTGAGTTTCGAAGACTTCCGCCGAGAGTTGGTCGACGCGAAACGATGACGGCGCCTTTTGATACATCCGATAGATAGCATCGTTCCACGCTTTCATGTGATAGTCAGCCGATACATAAAGGACATCGGCATCGGCAGGAAATTCTTTTTCGAGTTGCGCAATAGTCGCGCCAGCCTCAGCGAACCGTTTCGCAACGACATGACACTGGGCCAATGCAAGACCCGCTAGTCGCCGATGTTCGCCGGTCGAAAATGCCTTCGTCAAGTCAGCAAAAGCGCCTTCACACTCGCCTGTTGCGGCTTTGGTTAACGCGAGAAAGAGTCGGGCTTGGGAATCGTTGGGGGATCGCTCAAGACTCACACGAGCGGCTTTGTAATCTCCGCGATTGAAAGCTGCAATTCCATCTGCGACGGGGTTCGTTTGAGCAAAGAGGAATGCGGCGGCGAGTCCAGAAAGAACGGACAGGCTGTTAATGCCCGGCATCGTCTGTCATCAATCCGAGATTGCCGAAGCGGCCGCGGTCGGTCGCGTCGAAATAGCGAAAGCTCAACACCGGCGGCGCTCCGGGGGCAATCAGCATCGGCGGCGATAGCCGTTCAGAAGGCGTTTCGCTGATGTTCACGACACGTCCCGACAACGCAATCATCTCGATCAGCACAGCTATGAGCAGACTCATCTTGCCTCCAATTCTCCTAGTGCCTTCGTCGCGATTACGTTGCCAGGTTTCCGTTCCATCAATTCGGTCAGCACCGCGCGCGCCTTATCCCGTTGGCCCATCGTAACGTAAATTCGAGCGAGATTCAGGTATAGCTCATCGTCATCAGGATTCACTTTTATGCCGTACCGAAAGGCCGCGATCGAGTCGTTGGGCTGACCCAGCTTCGCGTAGAGCACACCCAAGTTATTGATAGCGCCAGGATGATCCTGCTGCACCTCAATCGCCTGCTGGAACCACTTTCGCGCGTCCGCGAGATCGTTCGATCCGGCGGCCAGCAATCCAAGCTGATTCATGGCGTCGGCGCATTTCGGATCAAGGTTGACCGCGCTCTCGAACATGCGGAGCGCGTTCGCCTTATCGTCCTGCTTCGCGTAAACCTCGCCCGCTCCCACAAACGCCGGTGGATAGTCGCTCTTCATCTCGATCACCTGCTGGAACGATGCAAGCGCGTCCTTGTTGCGGCCCAGTTCCAGTTGAATCCGCGCCATCGCCTGCAATGCTTTCCAGTTTCCAGGCCGAGCGCGCAAAGTCTCCGCAAGATACGGCAGGGCGCGTTCCGGATAACCCGCCCAATAAAATGCCGCGCCCAGCTTGAAATAATTTCGCCGCGGGCTCAGATAGTATTTGCCCGGGAAAGGAAGGGCGAGCACATGACTCTGGTTGATGAGCGAGAGGTCGCTTCGCATAAGCGCTGCAGACGGAATATTCGCATAAACTTTACGAGCCCTGCTTTCGCCATCGACCAGCAGAACGAGCGGAAGCGAAAGATCTCGGCGGTATTCGAAAAGATATCGCCTGAATAATGAATACGCGGCAGCTACGTCGTCCTTCTCGACTTTTAGATCGACCAACTCGACTGGCACACTTGCCGTCATTTTCGGACGCCCATCGCTGTAAAGGACAACGAATCCCCCCATCCTGCGGTCGGGCGTGGGCACCGGATCCAATAGCCATGTATCGCCAACCTCGGGAGCGTTTTTCCCTTGCACCGGGGACCCGGGCAATAACGTTCGTGTACGAAACGGCGTGCGCGAATGCTTGCCGGAACTCTCCTCGATCGCGTAAACGAAACCAGGTTCAAGGCCCTCTATATCGTCGATCGCGCCCGAAGGCCACGTGATCTTGACATTAGCTACAGCTTGCCCGGCAAGCCCGAAATGCAGCTTCTTGCTATGCTGCGACAGAAATCCGCTACCCGCCGTCAGGTATTGGACTTGACCATTTACCTCGATCCGCGCGCCGATTGCGTCGCGATTAGATTTCGTGCCGCGAAGTGAGATCGCGATCGCGTTACGGCCGCCCGAACACTCGTTCTGCATGACGCGTATCTGCGGACCCAGCCGATTCTTCAGTATGAGATCGGGAATGCCATCGCCGTCGAAATCCGTGACAGCGAAGGTGCGGGTGTCATCCGCGAAATCGAGCCCACTCACACCGGAGGCATCGCGATAGCGGCCGTCCTGCCTAACATAAAAGACGTTGGGCTCGTGCCCGTTCCAGCTATAATCCTCGCGGATCAGTTGATTTAGTGCGTTCCACCCGTTCTCATAATCAATGGCGCCGCGTTGTTTCTCAGGCGTCTTCGCGACCACTTGCCGCCAAAAGAAGCTGTTAAGATCCTTCCGCGACGAATTGGTAACCATTCCCGCGCCGATCAGAATTTCCGGCACCCCGTCCAGATCCCAATCGAATCCTCCGGAACTCCACGCCCATCGCCCCATCTCGACGCCCTCAAGCGCACCCGTCTCCTCGAACGTTCCGTCGCCCTTGTTGCGATAGAGGCGAATTGCCTTTCGTATGACGCCGGAAAGCCTCCTCATCGCGCGACGCGGGTTTGAACGCGGAATCGTGGATCACGCGCTGGCCAGCCGCGGTCCACATATCGGAGACGTAGAGATCCGGCCGCCCGTCGCCATCGTAATCGAACCACGCGGCGCTCATGCCTGGACCCGCGCCGTCCAGGCCTGCCTTCGCCGCCTCGTCGCGGAAATGTCCGTTACGATTCCGATAGAGATTGCCGCGCCCGAAATCGTTTGCCACGTAGAGATCCGGCCAGCCGTCGCCATCGAAATCGCACCAGGCCGGCGCGAAACTGAAGCGGTCGTTGTTATCGTTCATCCCCGTTTCAGCAGTAACGTCAACGAACTTCGTCCCACGATTACGAAACAGAAAATTCGGCGGCCCATTTCGCGCATCCTGATAAGGCGCGGGATATTGATATTGGTCCTCGCTCTGAAAATAGATGTAGCAGCAGAGATAGAGATCCAGGCGGCCGTCGCGGTCGAAGTCGGCGGCGGCCATACCTGTGAACGATCCCTGCGGCGTGGTTTTGAACTCGAAGGCATCGCGTTGTTCGACAAACGTGCCATCGCCGCGATTCAGAAATAACAGCGGCCCGGACGAGCGCAAAACCACCGCGTCTTGACGTCCCGAGTTGCTAAAGTCGGCGAACAGCGCGCAGGTCGTTTCATCGAGCACGCCCAGACCCGAGCGCTCCGTGATATCTTCCGCGGTCCCGTCGGCGCGAATCTTGTATAGACGGTTCGGCAGGCCGCCGGGTTGGCACACATAAATCTCATCCACGCCATCGTTGTCGATATCGGCGACCGCGATTCCCTGGTTCCCGTAAACATCAATGCCGCACGCCGAATCGAGTCGCGCCCGCCAATAAGGATTTCCCGGAATGAGTTGTTCGCGGAAAGAATCCACGGCTCCGAACACGTGCCCCGTCACATCGCGAAAATAAGGCGTCGGCGACGTCACCGAGTGCTCGGTCAAAGGCTTGAAATCCGGCAGTTGCCAAACTCCTGTGTGATATTCACGTCTTCGTTTTAATTTCGTAACGCACTTGCGCATCTGGCAGAACATAGAACCGCGATTCGACAATATCGTTGCGCCGCGCGACCCACTCACGGAGGCCTGGAGGTGCGGTTTCTCGTCCCGCAAAGATGCGCTCTAGTCGCGCTTCAAGGTCCACTGCATCCTTCTCGCCCTTGAACTCGTCGCTGCCCGGATCCACAAACCGCAGCACCGCGTCATAAGGATTTGGTTTCGCATAATGAACTGGAAATGGCGTTGAAGCCTTCGAAGGCACCAGTCCGGCGGCACTGACGGCCACAATAAACTCGCGCCGCGTCATCGTATAGCTTCCTGCGCCTTTACCAGTTGCGCGTGTTTTCCACGCTCGCTTTCAGCCGCTTCATGCTTGCCGATTCGGTCGTAATCGCGCGCCAGGCGATAGTGGGCGGCTGGATCCGATGGAGCAAGTTCGGCGGCCCGCTCGAACTCCGCGGCCGCCTCCCTGAAGCGTTGTAGCCGGTCCAGCACCGTCCCCCTTTCAAAATGTGCCGATTCATCAGTCGCATTCAGAGCGATCGATTTCTCGATCAACCGCAACGCCGTCTCCGGTTCGTAGCGATTGCGCATCCAGAGCCCTGGCATGGAGCAGACACGCAGGAGCGCTGGCCGGATGCGCCAATTCGTACTCCGCGAATCGTTGCGTCACTTGTGGCAGGCGGCTCGGAATCTGATCCAGAATTCTGCCGAGGAACGTGTAAGGCTGCTCTGTTTCGGGCGTAATGTCGATGGTGCGCAGAAAGGCATCGGCGGCATCGTCGAATCGGCGCAGCCCGTAATAGGCCACGCCCAAAGCCAGTTCGAGTTGAGCGCTCCTCGGCAGCCTCGCCACGGCTTCTTTGAGAATGACGATGGCCTCACCGAACTTCTGTTGGTCAAGCAACGGTTTGGCAGCCTTAAAATAGAGCTCGATCGCGTGTTCGCGAACATCGGCCTTTTCTGGAACTTTCGACGAATATTTCGCAGCCGCCTGAGCCGCCTTTAGGGTTTGATTCGTCTCCGAATAGTAAATTGAAAGGCCCTGCAGAACGGCGGGATCCTCAGGCGAGAATGCGGCCGCTTGGCTCGCGGCCTTTTCGGCGTCACTGTCCTGGTGCAATTTCCAATATGTTTGAGAAAGCGCGACCCAGACGCGCCCATCGCGCGGCGCCATCTTGCTCGCCGCTTCAAGATTGGTTTGCGCCGACGCGAGATCGCCGCGCTGCAAAGCCATCAGACCGGCTCGAAACGACTCGTCGAACGAGCTCGAAGCCGCGAACAGCAATAACAGGGCTGACAACACTAGATGCAATCCATTTTATCAATGTGCGCGAGCTTCAATAAAGTCCGCGCCACCCGACCCTCTCACGCGATCCGTGCGATGAGGTCGGCTAATTCGGTGGGCGTCTCGGAGCGCTTTCCGCGCTCGAACGTAGGCCCTATCGCCACGGCTTCGTCGTGATCTTCAAACCAAGCGAGGAATGTCGATTTCTCCTCCCCGGGAAGGCGCTGCTGATTCAGCCAGCTGTAATAGGCGCCCATGTCGGCATCGATTAGCGAACCTTGCGGGTCGAGTTCCGGCTTGCGCTGATGTTCGGCGAGCAGCTCGTTCATTTGATTCTCGCGCTGGCGTGGAGTGAAGCGAGTGAAAAGTGTCAGAGGTTGCGCGCGGCGAAGAGCTTCTCGGGCGGCCCATTGAACGAATGTCGTCGAAAAGACCTGCGTCCCCGAACCTTCGGTAAGCAGACTGAGTTGGAATCGATTCAGCACCTCGTCGCCGCTGGAATGGAGCCCGGCCTCTTCTGGTTTGATTTGCGCCAGCATCGTGCGGAAAGCCTCGGGATCGAACACGGCCGCCTCGTATGTTTTCTGCATCCGGTTCTGCAATGTGGTGCGCGGACCGGAGAGTGCGTTGTACGAAACTCGGGTAACGCTTGCGGGGAGAGCGAGGCCGGCGCCGCCATCGATATACCAGTGTCCGTATGGCACAGGATGCGCTCTAGCTCGCGCCGCAACGGCATCGAGCATGACTTGAATTCCTCCGCCCGAGTGTTTGACTTGAGTGAAGTACATGCCCTGCGGACGGAGCTTCCGAAAGAGGAAATAATCATTCTTTTCGACTCCTTGCCCGATGACTGCGATGCCCAGCCTGTGAGTGGGCAGTGCCGGATCGGGAGCCGATGACGAGACCTTCTGGACGTAATCGACCGCGGCGCCACGGAAAGTATCGATCTGATGCGTGGCCCATAGATGCGCCGATAGCTGCTCCGAAAAGACGCCTGGAGAGTTCACCCAATCGGTCTGCTCCAGTTCTTGCGCGAGCTTAAGTCGCGCGAACGCGGACATGGCTGCCTGAAACTGGCCCGCACTCAGCGTCCCGAGATAGCTGAACTGACGGTCGAGATCTGTCCGTTCCGCCGGGAACTTCCAGTCATAGACGATCAACTCGCGCAGCAGCAAGGGGAGAAATGCGAGTGGCAGACGCTGAAGCAGCGCGATCTGCTTTATCGCGAGTTGCCGTGCTTCCGGGGGGTATACATTAAAACTGCCGGCGGACAGTTGATCCGGGAGCATGGCTCAGAGCACCTCCGCGATGGGTTTACCAGTGGAGAGGCGCGCGTCGAAGCCGAAGTACGATCCGAGCGTCGGGATGAGATCGATCGATTCGACGCGACGATCGACGACGACGTTTTGTTTTACCTCCGGCCCCAGCACCATCATCCACGTCGTGCGTGAAAGCGCATCGCCGGTGCGGTGATGCTGGAAGCCATTGCCGCCGGATTCGATATCGGAGTCGCGTCCGAAATCCGGCAGGATGAACATCGTCGTTTTGTTCGCGTATTCCGGATCCTTCTGGATGGCTTGCCACAGTTCGGCACACAGGCGGTCGGAGCGTTTGATACCGTCAACGTACAGAGAGAAAGTGCCCGAATGGGCGATATCGATGTCATGCAGAGTGATCCAAAGAAGGCTGGGCGAGAGCTGGCGCATCAGCTGCTTCGCGATATATACGGAGAGTTCGTCGGGGCTCGCGAGACTACGTGCGTGTGTCGCGAAGTCATCGACGGAGAGCTTCAAAACCGCGGCCATCTGGTCCAATTCGATTTGGCGTCCAGCGAGCGAAGGCGCGTAAAGAGGCGTTTCGTAGTTATCGCGGAGCAGGTGTTGATATCGCGCTCCGTCGGTCGCCGAGGAGAGCGCGGCGGAAAGCAGCCGCTTCGGTAAAATCACGCCCGCACCAAGTCCAGGACCGTAGAGCTTGTGCGCACTCTCGCCAATGCGCGCGAATCCATTACTCGGCGCGACCACCCAGGTGTCAGTGGCGGGGCGCTTCAGGTCTTTGCGGAAATATTCGAAGACAGTTGGATTGTTAGGAGAGACGGCGGCGAAATTATTAAATGTTTCATAGGCTCCTGTAGCGATGCTGGCGGTCGCTACATAATGGCCGAGAATGCCCTGGTTGACGACGTTCGTTAAGAAGGTCGCCTGCGGCATGAGTTCCTTCAGCAGGTGCGGGATGTTCTCCTGGCCATCCGGCATGAACGTTTCGTCGTCGCGAGCGCCGCCTCCGAAGGTGACGACTACGGCTTTGCGATTCTTGGGAGCCGCCATCGCACGCAGCATGGCGGGGCCGAATAGTGCCGCGGCCGGACCTGCGCCGGTGACTGTGCGCAGGAAGTTCCGGCGGCTCAGCGAAATCGCCTCTGAGATTTCGTGGGGGTTGCGAGCCTTCAGATCGGCGAGGCGCATAAGTTACTGCACAACTTATTCATCATACTGCTTTCCGCGCACTCTATCTCACGGAACCTCAATTACATAACGCTTCCCCTCACCCCCACCAGACGCCAACTGCATTATCTTCTAAGCAAGGAATCCATGCGTTCGTCAACGGAGAGCTGGATCGAACATTAGGTGCAATTCTAGAACAAGCGCCGATACGGGTCTATGTGCGTTGGATTGCTGCCAGTCAATGACTGGCCCCTATCCGGACTGGGTTACTGGTTCGTAGCTTCCAGCGGCGGAAGGGTAAATAAAGCAGCTAAAGGGCGCGCGTCCGATACTAAAGTTTAGAAGAGCTAAAGAGGTCTTTAAATCGTCATAAAATTAACTAAATGCTTCCACGCCTGATCTTCATCGTCGCGGCTTGGAACCTGTTGGCCCAGGACCCTGTCATCCGGCTCGACGTCCAGCATGTGCTGGTCCCCGTCGTCGTGACCGATAAAAAAGGCCATCATGTCAGTGGACTTCGCGCGTCCGATTTCCGGATCTCTGAAGACGGTGTACAGCAGGAGATCGCCTCCTTTTCGAGCGATACCGCAGGAACGGTAGACGATATTGCCGCGCTCTCGAAGCCAACTTCTACCGCTGGACCGCGCCACACATTTGTAATCTGCATCGATACCCTTCACGCCTCTTCCGCCAACGCAGCGAGGCTGCGCGAGGGCCTTGAAAACCTCTTCGAAAAGGAAAAACCTGCCGACGCCCAATATGTTCTCATCGGCATTGGACGTCAACTGCAAGTCCTCCAAGCGGCGACCCCCAGTCCTTTAGCGATTCTTCTGAAGCTACGTAGTACCGCATTTCAGAACGCGATGGGTGGGCTTGATGCTTCCGCTCTCTCCGCCCAACTCCAAACCCTTCGTTCCCATATGAACGAGTTTTGCAAACACTGCGCCTGCGGTACTCGATCCAATCAAGGGAGTTGCAATTCTGAGATCGACACGCTGAAGCAGAGTGTTGATGCAGATGCCGAGCGCTGGATCGGCCCGACCAACGGACTGCTCGAACAACTCAAGAATGTTGTGGAAGAACTGGCCAAGCTGCCCACTAGCCGCACGCTAATCCTCGTTTCCGACGGATTCAACATCAATCCAAAGCGTGACTTTTACCAAGTCGTATCAGCCTACCTGCCGAACATTCCCCAGTTCAAGCTGGACGATTCCAAAGACGTTGAGCCCAGCCTGCGTGAAGCGTTGAAAGTCGCCACCGAGCGCGGCGTCATCATCGATACAGTCGATTCACGCGGCAGCGCGACGGCATCTCTTGCAAGCACTGGATCGATGGATGCCGGTGCTCCAAGCGGAACCAGCGGCGATTACAGCATGTTGGGAACCAACAGATCCTCTACACGCTCTCCCAGAAACGTCGCCGCGCAGAACGCGGATCCCAAGACGAATCCGTTTCCATCGCAAGAGAGCGCGTCGATGGAACAACTCGCGCGAGCAACTGGCGGAGTTTACTTCCATGACAGCGGTGATATGTTGAAACAATTCCGCAGCGCGCTCGCCGACGGGCGCCAGTATTACGTGCTTTCTTACGTACCGAAAAACTCCGCGCGTGACGGTAAATTTCGAACCATAAAGGTCGAAACCATCGATGCAAAGCTGACAGTCCGTGCGAAATCGGGCTACTGGGCCGCCCAGTAACCGCGCTTAGCGGTCACTACTACTTTGCGATCGCGAACCTGGACCGTAATCGCGCGAAACTTCCCGTCGAGACTCGCATTGCTCGAAACATAGGCGATCGTGTAATAGTCGCGCCCGTCGGCGAAAGCGCGCTCGAGGCCGCCCAGCAGATCGTTGCTGTCGTGGAACACAGTGCCGCCCGTCGCCTCCGCGATTTCGGCGAGTGTATTGCCGTAGAATGCTGCCACACTCCTCTCCGCGCTCCCCACAGCTCCGTCGACATTTGGCGGATTGCCGGGATTAGACGCGTCGAACCCTTTTTGGCCGTAAAGGCCCCTCGAATCGATCGTGTCGACGGTAATGTTGCTCTTCGCCGCGAGTCGCAGAATCGGCTCGAACTCCTCCTGCATACGGACGGCCGTCGTCACCCCGCCTCGCGGGCAATTTACCGTCGGCGGCACCAGGCAGTGCGACCCAAACGGGAAATACGCGTTCAACAGGGCATACGCTTCACGGCCCGGCTCCACTCCAAAGCCGTCAGAAATCAGGACCACGGTTCGCCGGTCTCGGGCGCGAGCGAGTTGGGAAATCAAGGCGCGGAACTCCCGGAGGAATCCAGTGGTCAGCGTGCGCTCCAATTCGGCGAGTTGCGTCGATTGCATATTCGCACGAGCCATCCCCGTTTCGCATTTCGCCTGGAATACCTTGTCCTGGCCAACCAGATTGCATGCCACGCGCGTCTGCACCAGGTCGCGCTGAAACCGATCCATCTCCGCATTCAGTCCGCCCTGCTGGCCGTCAAGAAAAATCTTTTGCAGGCGCTTACTCTGGAAAACCGCGAGCACCGCCGCAGGATCGCGCGTCACATTGACCACCATCTCCGCGGAAGCTCCGAGCGCAACCACCACGTATTGCGAATCGTCGGAATGCTCCTTCTGAAAAAGCTTCGCCAGCGCTTCCCGCGCAGCTACAAAATTATTGAACGATGCATGAAGGGTATCGATGCAGATTAGGTAGGTGCGGCGGATCGGAGCATGCGGCCCGGCAGCCGGTGAAACGATAGGAGCTGCCGGAGAGGACCCACCACTAGTCGGAATAGGCGCCTGCGGTAAGCCTGCGCTCTCGACGCTGAACCCCGTGATCTTCTGCTCGACGCCGTCCTCAAAGACCTTGAAATCCGACTGAGTAAGACCCGTCACATGCTGCCCTTCACGATCCTTCACAACCGCGGGAACCAGCACCTGCCTGACGTCGACCTTGATCGTGTTCTCAGGCGGCGCGAGCGCGGTCTCGACAGCTTTGACCAGCCGCGCGAGTCCCGTGTCGCTAGGCGTAAGCCCCGCCGCTATTCGAAGTTCCTTCAACGCGCCGTTACTGTCGCCAGTGCGGGCCAGCGCCTCGCCTGAATTGAAGTGCGCATTCGGATCCATCGGCGCCAGCCTGACGGCGACGCGAAACTCGTCCAGCGCGGCCTTCGCGTTTCCCATCTGAAAAAGTACGATGCCCAAATAGTTGTGAGCCGCGGCGGAATCCGGAGCCCGGCTGACAGCCTCGCGCAGTTCAGCCTCTGCATCCGCCTCATCGCCGATCGCGTGAAACGCGAGGCCCAATTGATATCGCAATGTGGGAAGCTCGGGGGTCCAGCCGCAAGGCCTGCTGGAGCACCCTCACGGCTTCGGCGGGCTTCGATGGCATCAGTTGGACGCCGCGAGCCAATAGCTCACTCGCCTCCGCAGGGCTGTTTTGTTGAGACAGAACAAGTAGACAGACGCCGAGAATTGCCAATGTCATGAACGAGCTCAGGGCTGATGCGTAGCCGCCTGCTTCGTCACATCGGTCAGCTTCTCGAGTTCTCCCAGCCGAGCTCTTGCCTGCGCCAGATCCGGCGCATGGGGCGCAAGTTTGATATACGTGGTCAACTCTGCGGCGGCACCTGCGTAATCGTGCTTCTCGGTAAGAACCAGTCCGAGCAGATAGCAGGATCGCGGGTTCACGTGCCTCGGGTCCAGCTTCACCGCGGCGCGCGCGCCTTTTTCCGCGGCATCGTATTTCCCGAGATTAAAATTCGCGACTGCATCCGCATACCAGCCCTGCGGAAAGTCGACCGGATCCAGCTCAACGGCCCTATCAAGATACTTGCCGGACTCCTCCCAATTCGCATCCTTTGCGGCGAGCAGACCGAGTTCCATGTACGGCGTGACCAACTTCGGATCGGATTCAATGGCCTTCTTCAACGCCGCGCGCGCCGGTTCGATCGCTTGCTGTTCGATGCGCAGTTTACCCAGATTCACCCACGCCTCGGCATATTGCGGATAAACGGCGACCGCCTTTTCGAAGTCCTTCGCCGCGTCATCGCGCTTGCTTTTCAATAGCGACTGGAGGCCATGCTCGTAAGCCTTCTTCGCAGCCTTGGGAGCCATCATCGATGTGACGCTAATCGACGATCCTTCGATACCCGCCATGCGATGAAGAACGATCAGCCCGACGTCCGGATTATCGGCGGTGCGACGATTGAATAGGTCTACAGTGTCGGAGGTAAATCCCGGCACATTCGCGCGCAACTCGCAATTCATCATCCGGCTCGCGAACGGGTCCGGAGCCAGCGCACTCCCGCCCCCGGCGGATTGAGAACTTCCAAATCCCCCTGAGCTCGACGCCCGGTCCCGGCCAGTGCCGGCGTCCGAAGCATCGGTGACAATCATGTTGTGGTCGCCCCATTGAAAACTGAAGTGCCCGTTCGAATCGGTATAGGCAACAGTTTTGGCGATCCCTCCGCACACTCTCTCGATGTTGATTTGTGAGACAGCCGATCCATCCTGCATGGCAACCTTGCCGGAAATATAGATGGGCCGCGAATTGCCGGACCCCGAAGTGGGGTTCGCCTGCACGCTGGTTTGTCCACCGCTGCCGGTGGTCGGCGTCGTTCCTCCCATCCCTCCGGTCCCGCCGACCTGCGCGATGAGGTTACCGGCCGAAGTCATTCCGAGGAGAAGAACCAGTGCCGAATACTTCATTTTTCGTACCTCTCGGGAACTGAACTTGCCCTAATTATGCCACAGGAAGGGGACAGCCGCGAGCTATTCCCACCGAAACACCTTCGTCGACAACGCCGTGCAAATCGCGAATACCAAGACCAGCGCCGCGACATCGCCAATGTGCGCCGACCACGCCTCGCCCTTCCAGATTCCTTCAAGTAACGAAACCGCATAGGTCAGCGGCAATAAGCGCGCCGCCATGTGCAGCTTAGGCGGCAGTGAATTGAGTGGGGCGAACAATCCGCAGATCGCGAGCATCGGATAGAAGATGGCCCCGCCAATCGGTTGTGCGAAACGCGCCGTCGGCACGATGCTCGCGATCAGAAAACCGATTGAGAGGATGCTCCATGTGCTGATCAGGAGCGCCACTGCGAATCCAAATACGGGAACATCGACTTTGATCGGGTAATAGCGCTTGCCCGCCGCGACCATCAAGGCCATGGTGGCCAGCGTCAGTATCAATTTGACCAGCACGTGGGCGGTGAGGATGGTCTGCGGGCGAAGAGGCGTGGCTCGGAGCCGCCTCAGGATTCCGCCCTCGCGATAAATCGAAATGATCGTGACCAGCGACAATACTCCGTTGATAGCGATCAACACGGACGCGAAAACCGGTAGTCCTACCCGCAAGAACCCCATGGCTGAGACCGAGCTTGCCGCCAGCCTGCCCCCCGTCATACGTCCCACCACCACGAAGACCAGCACGGGAAGGATAATCGATCCGACCGCGCCCATAGGCTCGCGCAGAAAGATCTTGATCTCCAGCCAGGTCAGCTTCCACAGTCCGCGAAACATATAGCATCACTCCTAATCGCGAATCGAACGGCCCGTCAGCTTTAGAAACACGTCTTCCAGAGTCGGCAGCACAGTGCGGAAGTCGGTGACGCGGATCCGGTTCTCTGAAAGACACTGGATCACCTCAGTCACAAAATCGTCGCCCTTACCCTCCACCGTGAATTGCGAGTCGCGGCAAGTTACGGTTTCGACCGTCGGAATCGTCCGCAGACGCTCTTCTGCGATCACATTGTCGGTGGCCAGCAGGACCGTCCTCTCCGGACAATGGCGGCGCACCAAGTCCTGCGGCCTGCCGATCTCGACAATCTTTCCGTGTTCAATGATCGCCACGCGGTCGCACAAGCGCTCGGCCTCTTCCATCAGATGAGTAGTCATGAAGACTGTTTTTCCGCGCTCGCGGATACCGCGCACCAGATCCCAGATAGCGCGCCGCGCCTGCGGGTCAAGCCCGGTGGTCAGTTCATCGAGAAACACTACTTCCGGATCGTTGATCAGAGCCAGTGCGATAAATAGCCTCTGCCTCTGGCCGCCGGAGAGGTTCATGAACCAGGCGTTGCGTTTGCTCGAGAGACCAAGCTGTTCCAGCAGCCGCTTGGCGTCCACCGTTTTCGTGTACAGCGACGCCCACAGATCGACCGCCTCCCAGACCTTGATTCTCTTCTGAAGCTGCGCACTCTGAAGCTGCACGCCAATCCGGTTCTGCAATTGATAGACGTCGCGGAAGGGATTCAGGCCCAGGATCGAAATTTCGCCGCGGTCCGGCCGACGCACTCCTTCGACGCACTCCATGGTCGTCGTCTTGCCGGCGCCGTTGGGGCCAATGAGGCCGAAGATCTCGCCCTCGCTGACCTCAAACGAAACGTCGGAGACAGCCAGTGTCGATCCGTAGGTCTTACGAATGCCCGAAACTTCGATAACTGGACGAGCGGTTCCGGACATGCCAGTTTGTTGCGCTCCGGCTAATCCCTTCTGCGCGACGACTCCCTCACTCTCAACGTCGCCGGCAGCCGCACGGTAAACGATGTGCTCTCTGCGTTGCCATTCTCGATCCGCTCCAGCAAAATCTGCGCCGCGCGAAAGCCGATTTCATATGCCGGCTGCACCACCGTTGTGATGGACGGCGTGAACAGATCGTCCACCGTCAGCTCGTCGAACGTCACAAATCCGATGTCTCCAGGCGTGTTCAATCCGCACTCACGAAAGGCGCGCAAGACTCCCAGCGCGGTTGGACCGTTCGTGGATAAAATCGCATCCGGCCGCCGCGCCGGATCGCATAAATAAGGAGAACAGATCGCCGCAACATCCTCGGGCCGAATGTTTCCCTCCCAGACCAACCCGTCATCGAGCGGCAAACCCGCCTCCGTCAGCGCTTGTTGATAGCCCTGCAAACGCCTCTGCTCATTGCGCAGCGTTTGAGGACCCGTCGCAATGGCGATACGCGAATAACCCGACGCGAGCAAGTGTTCGACCGCCATCACGGAAGCGTCCAAATCCTCGCCCGAAACCGAATCCACGCCTTCTCGATCCGGAATCCGGTCCAGATACACCACCGGGATCCCCGATTCGATGATCTGCGAAATCTGTCCGGCTGCTACGCCAGGTGCCGCCGGCGCCGCCGCCACCGCCAACAAAATCCCCTCGACCCTTTGCGATCGCAGCAGTGACAAGAGTTCTTTCTGCCGATCCGCGCGATCGTCCGAGTTGACCGCGATCAATGTGTAATTCATTTGACGCGCCGCTGTCTCCGCCCCTCGAATCACCTGCGGGAAAAACGGGATCGTCAGGTCCGGAACAATAATCCCCAGCGTCCGCGTCTTGCTGGTTTTTAAACTTCGCGCGATGTGGTTCGGATGATAATCCAGCCGCTTGATTGCCGCCTGCACCTTGCGCCGCAGAGGCTCCGTCACCGGAACCGAACCGGTAATGACGTGCGAAACAGTCCCCACGCTAACCCCGGCCATCTCCGCCACTTCTTTAATTGTCGACACGTGACCGGACCTTCACCCACTGCCGGTTCGCTGCCGATTCCAACACCGCATCCGTCACGTCCTCGGTCGCCAGTGCTTCCCGAAATGTCGGCGATGCGATCTTCCCCTCGCCCGCCGCCGTCAGAAAATCCGCGACCTGGTGAATGAACGTATGCTCGTATCCGATCTGCAACCCCGGCACCCACCAGTGCGACATATAAGGATGCTCGCGATCCGTAATGTGGATGCTCTTCCATCCCCGCACCAGCCCATCGTCCTTATGATCGAAAAATTGCAGCCGATGCAGATCGTGCAGGTCCCACATGATCGACGCATTCTCGCCGTTAATCTCCAGCGTGTAAAGAGCCTTGTGCCCCCGCGCATACCGCGTCGCCTCGAACGTCGCGAGCGATCCATTGTGAAACCGCGCCAGCGCCAGGCTCGCATCGTCAATCTCTACCGGTTCGACCTTCCCGCTCAAATTATGTTTTCGCGACTTGATGAACGTCTCTGTCATGGCCGAAACTTCCTCGATGCCTCCGTTCAGCCACATCGCCGTGTCGATCGTGTGCGCCAGCAAATCCCCCGTCACGCCGCTGCCCGCGACCGCTTTATCCAGCCGCCACAATCCTTCCCCGCCCTGCGGCAGTTCCGTCGAAATCGTCCAGTCCTGCAGAAACTTCGCGCGATAATGAAAAATCTTTCCGAGCCGCCCTTCGTCGATTAACTGCTTCGCGAGCATCACCGCCGGCACGCGCCGATAGTTGTACCAAACCATGTTGGCGACGCCGGCTTCCTCCACCGCCTGCACCATGAATTCCGATTCCTGCGCGGTGCGCCCCAGCGGTTTCTCGCACATCACCATCTTGCCCGCCTTCGCCGCCGCGACAGCGATCTCCAGATGCGTATCGTTCGGACTCGCGATGTCGATCAGATCGATCTCCGGCGATTCCACCATCTTCCGCCAATGCGTCTCGACCTTCTCATATCCCCAATTCTCCGCGAACGACTTCGCGCGCTCTTTGTTCCGCGCGCAGACCATCTTCAGAACCGGCATGAAACGGCAAATCGAAAAAATGTCCCGCCTTCAGAAACGCATTCGAATGCGTCCGCCCCATGAAGCCATACCCGACCATCCCGACATTAAGCTTCTTCTTCATGACTAATCCCACCCATGCGCATCCCGCACCGCGATCATCACGCTCAGCACCTCGTGCCAGGTCTTCGGATCCGTCATCACCGCGTTCGGGAACATGCACCCGTCCCAGCAAATATGCTGCATCGCGTGCGTTAACCGCCCATCGTCATCCCGCAGCCACGCCGCCGCATCGCGCACGATGTCGAGCTTCCCGTTTTTATCGTCCGGCTGACAATGCTTCCCCGTCTTATCGTGGGACCCCGACCCCTTCACCGTCCCATCGTTCTGCGCCACATGAAAATCGATCGTCCACGGCCGCAGCGCCCTCGCGACTTTAAAATATGCTTCCTCCAACACCTTCTGGCTCTCCCAATCGAACTCCTCCGGCAGCACTCGATCCTCCGGCGCGTTATAGCCCATCGTGTACAGCATCGTGTGCGCCATATCGGCCTGAAACCCCAGCGTTTTCGGCCGGCCGACCATCTCGAGAAGCTCGACCATCCTCCGCCAGCTATGCATCCCTCCCCAACAAATCTCACCCTCCGCCGCCAGCCTCTCGCCGAACCCCTCCGCGATATCGCACGCCTCACGAAACGTCTGCGCGATCAGTTTCGTGTTCCCCTCCGGGTCCTTCACCCAATCGCTGACACCGCAAGCGGAATCGATCCGCACGATCCCGTAAGGCCGAATCTTCAGCTCCCGAAGTTGCTTTCCGATCTTGCAGGACTTCTTTACCTGCGAGAGAAATGCCCCACGCTCCGCCTCGTTCCCCATCGCCGACCCGCCGCCCGCAGGAGGCCACACCGGAGCCACCAGCGACCCCACGCGCAGCCCCTTCCCCGCAATCCGCTCCGCCAGCGCCTCAATCTCGCCATCGGTCGAATCAATATCAGTATGCGGCGCGCACAAAAACAAATCGACGCCGTCAAACTTGACCCCACGCACCTCCGCCCCCGCCGTCAAATTCAACATCGTCTCCAAATCAATCGGCGGCTCCGAATCAGGCCCTTTCCCCACAAGCCCAGGCCACATAGCGTTATGAATTGCCGGATGAGAATGCACAATCCCTCCTCTTTTAAATCGCGAAAATCTGCGAAAGCGTGGGGACAGACCACTTTGTCCCAAGGCGGCCGCCATCCTTCGCAAAAAACAATTTATCTCCGCTCCGCCGAGTGGACATAGCGGTCTGTTCCCAGGCTTTCGCCCCGTCCACCAACTTCTTACTTCAACACCACCACTCCCCAAGGCCCACCCGTAGTCTTAATCTTTTTAGTAACCGTCTGCGTCGCCAAATCCACCACCGAAACATCGTTCGACGGACCATTGGCCGTAAACAAAGTCTTCCCATCCGGCGACAACGCCAACCCCCAAGGCCTCTGCCCAACTTCAAATGACGAAGTAGCCTGATTCAAAGCCGTATCAATCACAAACACCTTATGCCCCCGACCCGAAGTCACATACAACTTCGAAGAGTCGAGCGACAACGCCAACCCCATCGGTTTAATTTCCCCCGCCGTCCCCAGCTGAATGGGTTGCATCATCTCGTTCTTCTCCGTATCGAGAAGATAAACCGCGCCGTCATTCTCCGCGTTCACATACGCGCGTTTCCCCGACGGCATAAACACCACATTGCGCGGCCGCCGACCAACCTTAAACGTCTTGACCAGAGTTCCCGCAGAAGCATCGATGACGGACACCGTCCCATCCCCCTCCGCCGTCGAATAAACCAGCTTGCCGTCGGGCGTAAGTTTGACCCCTTCCGGCTCCTCGCCCGTCTTAATCGTCTTAGTGATCGCCCCCGCCGCGATGTCAATGAAACTCACACCGCTGGCATCTTCGTTCGAGACGTAAATCGTCTTCCCGTCCAGCGACACATCGAAATTCTCCGGATCCGACCCGCCCTTCAGCATCCTCACCATCTTGTTCTTCGCCACATCGAACACCCCGATTCCATCCGCGTCCTTATCCGGCGGAGGCAGCGTGCTCTCATCCACTCCTGGAGGCGCCGGAGGCGAACCGCTCAGCGCAACATAGATTGTCTTCCCATCGGGACTGGCATGAATCCCCCGCGGCCTCTTCCCCAGAGGAATAGTCGAGACGACGTCCATAGTAGTCGAATCGATCACGCTCAAATCGCCCGAGATCTCGTTAGTGATATAAATCCGATACCCCGATGGCTTAGACGAGCACCCCACCAACAGCAACCCACCAATCAAAGCAGTCCACAACCCTACTGAACCGCCATGCGTAAGCATGCGGACAGACGCAAGCATCTCGCGATATGTCATCGACTCCCCCTAACTCCTACCGAACCGCCATGCGTAAGCATGCGGACAGACGCCATAACCCGATATCTCATCTACTCTCCCTTGTAAGTAAACGCAACTTCACTCTTGCCCGAAGGAGCCACCGTCACATGCTGCTCCAGCACGCCCAACTCTTCCTGCCACGCCTCAATCGTATATTCCCCCGGAGGCACATTTTTCAACTCAAACGTCCCATCGCTTCCTGTGACCGCGAAATACGGATTCTCCACCACCCCGATCCACGCATGCATCCAGGCATGGATATTGCACTTCACCCGAATCATAATCTCAGGCCGCGTGTACCTCCTCTGCAGCGGAGCCGAGCCTGCCGCCTGGCTCTGGTTCCATTCGCGATTCACATGCGCCCGAGGATGAATGTTGTGCGTCACCGGATCCGAGTTCGTAACCGCGAACTCCTGCCCCGTCTGAATTCCCAGCACCCGCGGCTCAAACCAGCACCCCTTCTGATCCATCACCGCCGCGAAGGAAGGCGGCGCAAACTTCTTCCCTTCCAACCCGCCTTTGATGTAGACGAAAACGTTAGCCAGCGTGCCATTCTTGTTCACCGCCATCGATTGATCGATCACCGGAGTCTTATGCAGCTTGCCGCACAGCGGATCCTCGTCCATGTCGATTTTCTTCCCCGGCGCAGCCTTGCCCGTAAACAAAATCTTCCCCGTAATCACCCCCGCCGTAGCCGGATCGACCTTGAAATAAACCGTCTCCTTAACCACCGGCTTACTTTCAGGCCGCGAGCACCCGACCATCATCACTATCGCCACTACGACAACTCGCGAAAAATGGGGACAGACTTCTCTGTCCCAAGGCGCCACAGCACCGGCAAAAACGCTCCCCCTCGATCGCCGTGTGGACAGCGCTGTCTGTCCCCATTTTTCACCCCGTGCATAAACTCCGTCGGCGATTTTATCGGTGCCCCCATCATGTCTTAGGCTTCCCGCCAGTCAACGACTCCAAAAACGCCACCAGATCCGCCCTTTCCCGCTCACTCAACTTCAGCTCCTTAATCTCGCTATCCAACTGCGGATTCGACGTTCCCCCGCCATCGTAAAAATCCACGACATCCTTGAGAGTCTTCAAACTCCCATCGTGCATATAAGGAGCCGTCTTCGCCACATTCCGCAGATCCGGTGTCCGGAACGCTCCCTTGTCAGCCTCGACCTTGGTCTGCTCATACCTTCCCAAATCCGTCAACTCACCCTTCGAATTGATCCCCGCGCCCAGATTATGAAACTTCCCATCCGAGAACGTCGCGTAGGTCTCGCCGATCGTGTGGCACGTTGAACAATTGCTCCGCTTCTTATCCATAAAGATCTTAAGCCCTCGCAAAGCCTCCGGACTCAACGCCGAATCGTCATGACCGTACATATACCGATCGAACGGCGAATCCCCGCTCAGCAGCGTCCTCTCATAACTGGCAATCGCGATCTCGATCTTCTCAATCGTCAGCCGCCCCGGCCCATACACCAGCTCAAACTCTTTCTTATACTCCGGAATCTTTTCAAATTTCTTAATCGACAAATCGTGCGACTGCCCCATCTCATCCGGATTCGCAATCGGAAATCCCGCCTGCTGTTCCAGGGTCGCCGCGCGCCCATCCCAGAAAAATGTCGAGTAATACGCCGAGTTCAAAACCGTCGGCGCATTCCGCCGCCCGATCTTTTTCCCGATGCCCCTCGACCCCGGCAGCCCGTCGGTGAAACTCAACTGAGGATTATGACAGGTAGCGCAGGAAACCGTGTCGTCGCCCGAAAGCCGCACATCGAAAAATAATTTGCGCCCCAGAGCAATCGAATCGGCGGTAGGCGGATTATCAGCCGGAATCGAAACCGGAGGCAATCCCAGCGGAGCCTCAATCGCAACTGGCGTCCCCACCACGCGCGGTCGGCGATGAACACGATGCCAGCCAACAGAGCCGCGACCAACGGGAGCGGTTTCACTCAAAAAACCAACAAATCCTTCTTCGCTTCGATCTTCTTAAAATCGACGCCCTGCACCTTTCGCAAATCGTCGATCGATTTAAAATCGCCGTGCTCCGCACGATATTGAATAATCGCCCCCGCCTCCGACCTCTTGAGCAGCAGCAGCGACTCCAGATCCACTGCCGACGCTTTATTCACGCGAATCGGCAGCGGCGCATCCGCCCCAAAATGACTGGTCAGATACCCAAGAATCGACTCATAGCTCTCATCGGGAACCTTGGCGCCCATCCCGGTCATTTTCTCAAGCGTAGCCTTCCACTCCTCCGCCCCCTGCCGCAGCGAAACCGCCTGCTCGATGGAATGGCAATCGCTGCAATACTTGACGGTGGCATCCTTCCCCGCCCCCGCCGGAATATCCGCGCAAATCACCAAGAGCCACGAGAACCAGAAGCATCATCTCAATTTTATCCCGAACCCATCTTTTCCAAAAACGCTAAAACCCGCAAAAGCATGGGGACTGACCACTGTGTCCCAAGGCGACCACAACATTCGCGCAACCAACCATCCATTTGCCGCCGCGTGGACAGAGCGGTCTGTCCCCATGCTTTTGCCCCGTCCACAATCCCGTCCGCTACTCCCTCGGCAGCAAATACCCAAACGCATACAGCGTCCCATCATGAGTCCCCACATAAACCTTGCTAGCCCCCGACGAAATCCCCGCAGTCGAATAACCAGCAATCGCCTTCCCGCTATTCCACAATTCCTTCCCCGACATCCCATCGAGCGCATACAACACCGCCGGAGCCGACGCCGATCCCGACGACAGCACAAACACCACGCCATTCACCACAATCGGAGCCGCCGGCGAAACCAACTCCTTCGACGACCAGCCCTCTTGCAAAGCGATCGTTCCATTCTCCTCGACCACCTTAAACGCCACCACCTTGCCGTTCTTCACCGCCAGAACCCATCGAGTCTTGCTCTCCGGCTCTTCCCAACTAGCGAACGCACTGCCAATCTTGACGCCGTTCCCAGGAACATTCACAACAATCGCAGGCTAGCCGGATCCATCACCAAAATATGTCCGTGAACATTCCCCGCCGCGACATATTCCTTGTCCTTAAATTTGAAAACCATCGGAGCGGTAGCGACGACTCACTCGTCTCCTCCGCCTTCACCTTCAGCGTCTTCTGATCCAACGCCACAATTCCCTTCGTGGTCGTCGCAAACACCGTTCCATCAGCTCGCGAACGCCAGCCCAATCACCGAAGCGTCGCCAGTCTTCCACTCACTCACCAGATTATTTTCCAGAGTCAACCGACCACACCGCATTCGGAGCCCCTCCGCAATCGTCGCTGGTCACCGCATAAACAATATTCGCCCACCGAAATCAAGATCGTGAACCTTGGCGTTCCCGCGAATGAACCGCGCCGCCGGAACAATGTCCGTGCCCGTGTGCTGATTCAAGATGTGAATCAACCCATCGCTGGAAACCGCATACACCGCTGCCCGGCGTCCGTCGCGGCCTCGGCAAAGTGCAGCCGGAGCCGCGGTTGCCATCCCTCCTCTACCCGGCCCAGCTCCCGGAGGCCCACCAGGCCCTCGACCACCGCGAGGCGCGGGCGGAGGCGGAGGCACCAGCGGAGCCGCTAGCGAAACTGCCGCCGTCATTCCCGCGGGACAAGTCGCCGTGCCGTTCTTCACCGGAACCAGCAACGAATCGTACGGCAAGATGCGTCTCCCAGAAAATCTTCCCCACCGTGTGGTCGATCGAAACCACGTTGTCCGCGCTGGTGCCGACATACAGCAAATCCTTGAAACCTTTATAAGTGATCAGCCGCGAAGCGATCACCGGAGGCGTCGGCGCGCCGTTCAGTTTCAGCTTCCAAAGGGACTGCATCACGCCGGCCTGCACGCTCTCGACCGAAATTTGCGGATCGGTCTTCACCGAGGCGGTACGCTGCGCATCCCCGCCCACCGCCAGCCAGTCTCCTCCGCCGCGCCCGAATTGCGCATGCGCGAAAGTGGCAGAATTAAGGGCAAATAAGGTCACGCCAGAGCGCACTTTGGCACATTTAAGGCTCATTTACCCTCCAGATCCGAAGCAATAAAGGATGCTATCGAAGGTCCCCAGGTACACCCGGCCGTTCGCAATCGAGAGTCCGCCGAAATGCACGAACGACTTAATCTGGTCGCCGCTGGAGTACAATTCCTTGCCCGTCTCCGCGTCCAGAGCATAAAAAACAGCATGCGTCGAATCGTGAATCCGCTCCGGGCTATTATCGTCGAGCCCCCGGTCCGGATAAGCCTGCTCCGTATTCTCCCCGCTGCCAAACGCATAGACCACCCCGTTAGCAATAACCGGCGGCTCCGCCTGATCCATATCGCGCGACATCCAGGCCGGGATCAGCTTGATATTTCCCATTCTTTTCTTCAAGTTTGAAAGCCACGATCGCGCCGTGGGTCACCGGTCCGTAGGAGATCGGCGATCTTGAAATCGGAATGCGAAGGACCCCAGAAAGGCGTCAAAATCCAGCGTGTTCCTTTCGAATCTTCCCAACTCGCCAGCGATCCCCAAATGCCGGCCGATGCGAAGTTCACCTCTTCGTTGCAAATCAGCGGCGTCCGATCCAGCGGCGTCTGATGATCGTCTCCTCCCGCCGCTTTCGTATCAAGAAGATAGATGCGGCATTCCTTGCTCGCGGCGATCATGAGTTCCTTGCCCTTATATTTGAAAATCGCCGGCGTGACCTGCATATCCAGGTCGCGGCTTTGCAGCCAAGCCCAGTTCTTGGGGATATAATAATCCTCCAGTTTCAGCTCGTTGCCCTCCACCTTTGCGCCAACCAGCCCGTTTCCATAAGTTTGCGTAGCAGGATCGTAGCGGCCGTCGCCCGTCGGGGCCCATGCCACCCCGCTTTCGTCGATCGCCGCGCCCTCCCTGCCCCAAAGCCCTCCGCTCTTCGGGCTATAAGTCATCACCTTGTGCGTCGGATCCTGCAGATTTGACGCTCCACATCTGGTTCGGATTCCCCGCGCAGCCCTGCGCCGTCGTCGTGAAAAGCACGTCGTTCCACATAGGTTTAGCGCATAGGATTTGCCGTGCGGATAGCCGAACTGGAACGGCAGGCGCCACATCCTCTCCATCCGCGACATTCAGCGAATGAAGCTGCCCGTCGCCCGCCAGCGCGTAAAGACAGTTCTGCTGCCGTTCGCGTTCGCGGGCCCGATAACGGGTGTCGCGGTGAGACCCGCCGGGCAAAGAGGATCCGCCGGGCGCCCGCTCCGCGCCGGAGGCTGGATACTCGAAGTGCTTCTTCCAGATGATCTTAGCCGTCGCGACATCAATTGCATAGATATTGTCGGAGACCCCCGCCACAATAGCGATTTGCTTAGGTCCGCTGCTGGTGTTGACTTTATCGACAATAAGCGGAGGAAACAGCGAATGCATCTCAATCGGCTTATTGTCGAGCTGCAGCTTCCAGACGATTTTCAGATTCTTGACATTATCCTTGTTGAGGATTTTTTCGTCTTTTTGCCAGCCGGTGCGCTGAGGGCTGCCACCGTCGGTGAGCCAGTCGGCTCCAAAAGTAGACACGCAACCGAGCGTGATCGCGACCACAAAACGGGATGTTCGCATAGGACCTCTTGAAACGATTCAGGATTGACATTACAGGAACGTAGAGAGAGTTGTCAAGGTTACTTTTTGGGCTGCCATTCATGCGCCAGGCGCCTCGCTTCGGCGATTTGCTGCGGGGTCAGATGAGCGGCAACCGAGTCCCTCATTTCGACGATCGTATCGCGATCGTTCACCGGCGCGTGATCGGCGGAGATCGTAAACCACATCTCCGCTTGCACATCGTCGTGCGGCAAGCCTTTGCCGGAGTGATACAAGAATTCCCAGGCTCGCCTGCGCATAGATATTTCCCTGATCCGCGGACTTGCGATACCAACTCGCTGCTTCCGCATAATCTTTTTTTAAGCCGCTGCGTCCCGCCTCATAATTTTTGCCAAGACTGAATTGCGCCTCCGGATCGCCCGCCGCCGCGCGCTCCTTGAAGAGGAGGCCTGCCGGCAGGAGGTTGGGCGACGGCGAAAGCCGCGACTAGAAGACACGCCAGAGTACGCATGCCTATGATAATATCGCTTCATTCAAGAAAGGGGATATTCTATGAATCTTGAAAAATTGATGGCGTTCATGGGCAAGCTGGTCGGGGACTTGGGCGCGATGGCCAGCATTGGACCCATGCTCATCGGCGAGAAGCTTGGCTTATATAAAGCGCTCGCAACCGGCGGACCGATGTCGCCGGGCGAGCTTGCGGCGGCCACTAAAACCAATGAGCGATATGTGCGCGAATGGCTGTGCTCGCAGGCGGCTTCGGAGTTTGTCGAGTACGATGCCGCGACGCAAAAGTTTTCGATGACGGAAGAAAAAGCCGCGGCGCTCGCGCATGAGGGCAGCCCGGTTTATTTCCTGGGCGCAGTGGAACTCGCGGTGGCCATGATGAAGAGCGAGCCGCGAATTCTGGAAGCGTTCAAGACCGGAGAAGGAGTCGGCTGGCATGAACACGACGCGTGCCTGTTTCGCGGAACGGAGAGGTTTTTCCGGCCTGGGTACATGCGTCATTTGCTGACCGAGTGGATTCCGGCGCTCGACGGCGTGAAGGCCAAGCTGGAAGAAGGCGCAAAGGTGGCCGACGTCGGCTGCGGGCACGGCGCGTCGACCATCCTGATGGCGCAGGCGTTTCCGAAGAGCCATTTCTTCGGGTACGACTATCACGCGCCATCGATAGAGCATGCCCGCAAGGCCGCGCAAGAAGCGGGGGTGGGCGATCGTACGACGTTCGAGGTCGCGAGCGCGAAGGATTATCCGGCGAAGGATTATGCGCTGGTCGCGTTTTTCGATTGCCTGCATGACATGGGCGATCCGGCGGGCGCGTCGCGCCACGTGCATTCGACTCTGGCGCAGGATGGTTCCTGGATGGTGGTGGAGCCGTTTGCCGGCGACAAAGTGGAAGACAATTTGAATCCGATTGGCCGCGTGTTTTATTCGGCGTCGACGTTCCTGTGCACTCCGGCATCGAAGTCGCAGGAGGTGGGGTTGGCGCTCGGTGCGCAGGCGGGTGAGGCGCGGTTGAAGAAAGTCATCGCCGAAGGTGGGTTTTCGCATATTCGGCAGGGCGGCGGAGACTCCGTTTAATTTGGTGCTGGAGGCGCGGCGGTAGGAACCTACCAGATTGTTTACGTCTGTCCGCATGCTTACGCATGGCGGTTCAGTCTGCATATGCGGGCATCACAATGAAACGGACGAGTGGATGTGAGGATCATCTAAAAGGGGTTTCACGATGACAACCACTGTTCCACATCCTCCGATTGTTTCGCGGGATGAATGGCTCGGCGAGCGGCTGAAATTGCTGGCTCATGAGAAGGAACTCACCAAAGAATACGACCGCGTGAATGCGGAGCGGCGGCGATTGCCGATGGTGAAAATTGAAAAGAGCTATTCGTTCGAAGCGCGGGGTGGAAAGCGGACTCTCAAGGATCTTTTCGACGGACGCCGGCAATTGATTGTTTATCACTTCATGTTCGATCCGGCTTGGGACAAAGGATGCCCGGGCTGCACCGGTTTTGTGAGTGCGTTGGGGGATCTATCGTTATTGAATCAGAGGGATACTACTTTCGTTGTGATTTCGCGCGCTCCGCTCGAGAAGCTGGAAAAATACAAGGCGGAAAAGGGATGGGACATCGCGTGGTTTTCTTCGCTCGGGAGCGATTTCAACTATGATTTTCACGTGACGCTCGATCCCAAAGTTGCGCCGCAGGAGTACAACTATCGCAATAAAGAAGAGATGTCGGCGGCGGTGGGTCATCCGGTGAAACTGGAAGGCGAGGAACATGGCTTGAGTGTCTTTTTCCGGATAGACGACGATTTGTTTCACACCTACTCGGCTTATGCGCGAGGCACGGAGTCGCTCACGGATTCCTACCGGCTGCTCGATGTGACGCCTTATGGGAGACAGCAGGATTTTGAAGTTTCGCCGGAAGGGTGGCCTCAGAGGCCGACTTACGGGAGCTGAAAAAACTGTCACGCAGAGGACGCAGAGAAAACAACTCGGTGCGGTAATTAGTACTCCGGTCGAGGGGCCGGAAAAGCTGCTAGAGGCGTGCCTTCTTCATTTAGCGCCCATGGCTGTCTACGTGCTTCATGATCAGGACAGGAGCGTCGAACGGTGAAACTCATCAATGTAATTCCTAAGGCCATCGTTGGCATGTTACTCGGTACGACGGTCACGTTACTAGCGTGGCCGCAACAGCCCGAACGGCCGGAAAAAGCCGCCCCGCCACCGAAGCCACAGGTACAGCCTCAGCCGCAGCAACGTGCAGAGCAACCGAAGCCGCAGGGGCAGCCGCAGCAGCAACGCGCCGAACAACCGAAACCGCAGGTGCAGCCGCAGCCGCAACGCGCTCAACAGCCGCAGGCGCAGCCTCAGCAGCAACGCGCGGAACAACCGAAGCCGCAACGCGCCCAACAGCCGCCGCCACAGGCTCAGCCTCAGCGGCAGCAACGCGCCGAACAGCCTAAACCGCAGGTGCAGCCTCAGCAGCAACCGCAGCGTGCTCAGCAACCCATTACGCAACCCACTAAACAACCCAGGCAGCAGGCGCAGCCGCAACAGCGCGCGCAAGTATCGCAACCTGCGCAGAGGCAAAACGACGCAACGAAGGGAGCCGGTAATTACGAGCCTCCGCAGCGCTCTCCGCAACAGGCGCAGGCCTGGCAGCAGAAGGCCGGTTGGAGGCAACAAGGCGCTTGGCAAGGTGGAGCAAATTTCCAGGCGGCTCGCGCATCAAATTGGTCCGCCGAGCATCGCAGTTGGGCGCAACGCGGAGGTTATGGCGGATACTTTATTCCGCAGGCCAGTTTCGGATTGTACTTCGGCGTTGGACATCCGTTTCGAATCGGCCTGCAGCCGTTCATAGTGGATGGGTATCCACGGTTTCAGTACGGCGGATATACGTTCGTGATGGTCGATCCGTGGCCGGCGGATTGGGCGCCCGATTGGTATCAGACCGACCAGCTTTATGTCGCCTATGACAATGGATATTACCTATTCGACGAGCAGCATCCGGGCGAAGCGGTTGCGATCGCTGTGGTGATGTAACGGAAAAACCATTTCACGCAGAGACGCAAAGCTCGCAGAGAAGACCGATTTAAGGGGCCGATCCGGGAGCTTGGAGTTTATTCAGCTCCGCTAGGCGCGTGTCTAGTTCTTTGCGAAGTATTTCATAGCGTTCGATGGCGTCGCGGCCGATTTTTTGGTCGGTGCCGGTGGTCAGGCTGTACAAGTATGTGATGTGCGTTTGCAGCTCCGGTTTGCTGTAGCGGATCGCGGGCGTGATTATGTGCGAGGCGAGGTCGGCTAATTTGGGATTGCCGCGGAGTCTCGCGACCATTTTATTTACGTCGCTCACCAGTTCGCGGACCCTCAGGTTGTGGTCGAATTGCTCTTTCAAATCGGCGGTGGTCACGCCGTCTTTAGTGATGCGAGGGTCTTCGATCAGCGTGAAGGGCTGCGTCGCCGTGAACGATCCGGCAGTAATGCGCACTTGGTATTTTCCGGGAACGGCAGCAGGGCCGTTCGGCCCTTCGGGACGCTTCGCGCTTTGCCAGGGGCCGGGATAGCGGAGATCCCAGGTGAAGCGGTGCATGCCCGGTTTGGCGTCTAATGGCATGACTGCGCCTCGGCCGCGGCGGCCTCCGCCTCCTTCTTCTTCGTCTGTCAGGAGCGGTTTCTACTGCTGCCGTCGAGGAGAATTTGCGAATCGGACTTGCCCGTCGCGTCGAGGATTTCCAGAGTTACTTCGGATGCGGTGGGGAGATAGTAATCGATCTGCGCGCCGGTTTGCGGATAGCGAATGGCTTCGGTTCTGGTTAATCCTTCCAACGCTTGCGCGCCCGGGGTCCTGACGGCTTCGCGCGGAGCGAACAGGATGGGCTGCGCGCCGGTGCCGTCTTTAATCTGATGCAGAGGCGTCAGGTTGTCGAGAATCCAGAAGCTGCGGCCTTGCGTCGACAGGACCAGATCTTTGTGCGCGAGCTTGATATCGGTTACCGGCGTGACGGGCAAGTTTAATTGGAAACTTTGCCAGTGCGCGCCGTTGTCCCAGGAGATATAAATGCCGAACTCGGTGCCGGCGTAGAGCAGATAGGGACGGTCGGGATCTTCGCGCACTACGCGGGTCGGTTCGTCGGCGGCGATGCCGTTTTTGCCGTCGGTCAGACGGGTCCATGTTTTGCCGTAGTCGTCGGTGCGATAGATGTACGGCGCGAAGTCGCCCAGCAAATATCGATAGAGAGCTACATAGGCGGTGCCGGGGCGATGAGGACTGGGCTCGATATTCTGGACGCGTCCGCCGGAGGCCAGCTGCGGAGGCGTGACGTTCGTCCAGCTTTCGCCGTCGTTGCGGCTTACGAAGACCAGGCCGTCGTTAGATCCGGTCCAGATTAAACCTTTCTGCACAGGCGATTCGCGGATCGAATAAAGAGTGCTGTAAACTTCTTCGCCGGTGGCGTCGCGGGTGATCGGGCCACCTGAGGCTTCCTGAGTGCCGGGTGGATGAAGAGTGAGGTCGGGGCTCAGGCGGGTCCAGGTTTTGCCTCCGTCTCTCGTGCGATGGACGAATTGCGAGCCGTAGTAAACTACGCGCGGGTCGTGCGGGGAAACTTCCATCGGCGAGACGCGCTGGAAGCGATAGGTGACCGATTCTCCACCGTTGCCGTAGAGGGATTCGGCGCCGATCCAGTAGCGCATTTCGTTGGTCGTGGTCATGTTGCGGCGGCTGAACTGGCCTTTGCAACTGCCGTAGACGACTTCGGGATTCGAGATATCGGGAATGATGGGACCGGTTTCGCAGCCGGGGCCGATGCGGAACATTTCGCCGTCGCCCAGACGGAAGGCTGGGGGCGATCACGGTGGTGTTATCCTGCTGCGCGCCGTAGACCCGATAGGGATATTGATTATCGAGTGCGACCTGATAAATCTCGGCGGTAGGCTGATTGGTTTGCGTGCTCCAGGTGCGGCCGCCGTCGAGTGAGACGTTGGCGCCGCCGTCGTTGGATTGGATCATGTAGTCGGAATTTTTGGGATTGATCCAGACGTCGTGATTGTCGCCGTGAGGGACTGGAGCAGTGCGGAATGTCTTGCCGGCGTCGGTCGATTTGAACCAGCCTTCGTTGCCGACCCAGACTACGTCGGAGTTGTTGGGGTCGACGCCGATAGTGTCGTAATAAAAGGGGCGAGTGATTAAGTTGGCGGAGCCATTGATGAGCGCCCAGGTTGCGCCCGCGTCTTCGGAGCGATAGAGGCCGGAGCCGGGTTTGGCTTCGATTAGCGCATAAATGCGATTCGGTTTGGAGTTGGAGATGGCCACGTTGCTTCGGCCGAATAGTTCGTTGGGAAGACCGCCCGCCAGCTTATTCCAGGTGTCACCGCCGTCGGTCGATTTGTAGATCCCGCCTTCTTTCGCGCCGCTCAGGATGGTCCAGGGCTTGCGTTCGCCGAACCACATGCAGGCGAAGACTACGTTCGGGACTGCCGGGTTGGAGTTCTAGATCCGCGGCGCCGACTACGTCCGAGATGTAGAGAAGTTTTTTCCAGGTCTTGCCGCCGTCGTTGGTGCGATAGACGCCGCGGTCGGGGCTGCCGGTGAAGGGATTGCCTAGGGCGGCTACGTAGGCGATCTGGGGATTTGTCGGATGGATGCGGATAGTGGAGATTTGTCCGACGTCGCGAAGGCCTGTGAAGGTCCAGGTTTTGCCGGCGTCAGTCGACTTGTAAATGCCATGTCCTATGGACACGTTGCTGCGGATTTTTGAGGAGCCGGTGCCGGCCAGGATGATGTTGGGGTCGGAAAGAGAAACCTCGATTGCGCCCATAGAGGCGACAGGGAAGTAGCCGTCGGAGATGTTCGTCCAAGAATGGCCGGCGTCGGTGGTTTTCCAAACGCCTCCACCGGTCGATCCCATATAGAAGGTGTTGGGTTCGGAAGGGACGCCGGTTACGGTGGTGACGCGGCCACCGCGCAATGGGCCGATCATGCGGTAACGGAGGCCGGACCAGAGTTGGGAGTTGAAGGTTACAGGGTCGGCGGCGAGGACGAGGGCGACGAGGAGGAGAGTGAGGGCAGCTGAAAAAAAGTACTTTTTCATGGTAGTAGTTAACGATTCTAACAGGGCTTGCGGGACAGGTCGGGGACCTGTCCTACTAAGGCTTGATGTCGAGCTTCGGGTAGTAGGGCGCGTCTAGTTTTTGGAATTTATCGAGCCACTTTTTCCCGGCTTGGTCGGGGGTGAAGCTCCAGTCCTGGCGGTGATAATTCCAATCGTCGGGATTTAAGGCTTGGGCTTTTGCCCAGTATTTCGCGGCTCGTTCGTTGTCGCCTTTATCATGGAAATAGACAGCTAGTTTGAAGCTCGCGTCGGCTTCCATTTCGGCGGGTGAGCGCGGTTTGACGCGCTTTGCGAACTCGTCGTCGGATAAAGCGAACTTACTGCTATCTCCGTTGGCGACCCAATCGCGGAGGGCGGTTAGATAGGCCGTGCCTTCGGTGACGATGTTCTTAGATCCGATCTTTAATGTCGAATCGGTGGTCCAGGCGGGTTCGGCGGGACGGACTACCCGTCCTTTCTCATCGACCCAGATGCCCATGGGCACGTTAATGAATTGATACGCCGTGCTGACGCTGTGCTTGGTATCGATGAGCGTCGTATAAGTGGCTTTCGCGGCGTCATACCATTTTCCGGCGGCTGATTCTCCGCCGGTGTCTTGCGCGGCGGCGATGATTTCGAAATTCTTGTCATGTAACTCGGTATAGAGTTTCTGCCAGCCTGGCAGGTCGAGTCGGCAGCCTCACCAGGAGGCCCAGGTGATTACCAGCGTCTTCTTGCCGCGGAAATCGGAGAGGTGAACGACCTTCCCTTTGCGATCGGGGACGGCGAAATCGGGAGCGATGCGGGAGTTGTAAAAGCCTCCGCGAAGGACGGGAATTTCGCCGAAGCTGTAGATGTTCTGGTCGGCTACTACAGTCTCACCGATTTTGTGGGCGAATCCGGTGAGGTTGAACCAGTCGCCGTTCTTAAGAGTTTTCGAGAGGGGGATGCAGACGTCGGCTCGGCAGGCGCCTTGCGGCTTGACTTCGAATTCGTTGATGCGCGGGAGGTCTTTGGATTGGATCCAAAGGTTCTGGGGGTCGGCGCGGACTTTGTCGAGGGCGACCGCGTTTTCGCCGAACAGGACGGTGGCGCTGGAGGTTGTGGGCGCGGCGAAGGCTAACGAGGCGGTCCCAGCGACTAAGAAATCACGACGATTCATGCAGTAAACGTAACACTTTAGCGGGTGTATACTCAAGCCAGGAAGTTATGGCCCAGACGATTGAAATTAACGTCAACGGCGCGCGGCATCAGGTTGACGCGGATCCGGATCGCACCCTTCTTACGGTCCTGCGCGACGAACTGGACCTTACCGGCACCAAATACGGGTGCGGCGAAGGGCAGTGCGGCGCGTGCACGGTGTTGATCGACGGAGCGCCTGCGCGATCGTGCCAGACGCGTGCCGGCAAGATGGCTGGTCATAAAATCACGACGATTGAAGGACTCGAAGAGCATGGCCGGCTGCATCCGCTTCAGGAAGCGTTTCTCGATGTGGAGGCTATGCAGTGCGGTTACTGTACGGCGGGCATGATTCTTTCGGGCGTTGCGCTGCTTCGGAAGAATGCGAATCCCGATGAGGCCGCGATCCTGCAGGCCATGCAAGGAAATGTTTGCCGGTGCGGAACGTATCCGCGTATCGTGGCCGCGGTTCGGATGGCTGCTTCCAGGAAGGTGAGAGCATGACACCGTTCGAACCGGAACGCTACGAACTGGTGTCCGGTCCAGCATACAATTTCCCGCTCGACCGGCGAGGATTTTTCAAATCGCTCGGCGGAGGCATCGTCGTCGCTTCGTTTTTGGCGCAAGCTGACGCGCAGGAGTCGGGCGGCGGACGTCGTGGGGGACAGAGCGCTCCGAAGGAAATCAGCGCGTGGCTGCATATCGACCGCAACGGAGCGGTGACGGCCTATACGGGCAAGGCCGAGGTCGGGCAGAATGCGCGCACGTCTTTGACGCAGGCAGTGGCGGAAGAATTGGGCGCGCCAATGTCCGCGGTCGAAATGGTGATGGGCGACACCGAGCGCACGCCATTCGACATGGGCACGTTCGGCAGCATGACCACGCCGCAGATGATTCCTCAGCTTCGCAAGGCCGCGGCGGCGGCACGGCAATTGCTGCCTGCGGGCGAATGGAAGTCCATCGATTTTTCCAAGATTGACGACTCGCTAAAAGGTGTGGCTGCGGGCGCGATGAAACCGACGGCCGAGTGGACGGTGCTTGGGACCTCACAACACAAGGTTCACGGCCGCGACATCGTAACCGGGAAACATCAGTACACCTCCGACATGAAATTGCCGGGAATGGTTTATGGGCGCATTCTGCGGCCGGAGCGGTTCAATGCGAAACTGGTTACGCTCGATGCGAGCGCGGCGAAGTCGATGCCGAGCGTCACGGTGGTTCGGGACGAGAATTTCGCGGGGGTTACTGCATCCACGCCATCGGCCGCCGCGAGCGCTTTGGCTGCTCTAAAAGCGGAATGGAAAGCTCCGCAGCAGACGTCATGGAAGACGCTCTATTCCGATTTAAGACAGACCAACGGCACGGGCCGCGGCGGGTCTGAAACCGGTTCGGTTGAGAAGGCGATGGCCGAGGCCGACAAGAAACTGGAGCGCACGTACACGGTCGCGTATATCGCGCATGCGCCGCTCGAGCCACGTGCCGCGATGGCATCATGGTCGGGCGACAAGCTCACTGTCTGGACAGGAACGCAAAGACCTTTCGGCGTACGAACCGAGCTAGCGCAGAGCTTCCATATTCCCGAGGAGAACATTCGCGTCATCATGCCGGACACGGGTTCCGGATATGGCGGCAAACATACGGGCGAAGCGGCAGTCGAGGCGGCACGGCTCGCGAAATCCGTGGGCAGGCCGGTGAAACTGGTGTGGACGCGCGAAGAGGAATTCACGTGGGCGTACTTCCGGCCGGCGGGTGTGATCGACGTGCGCAGCGCAGTCGACAAAAATGGCCGCCTGACGGCGTGGGAATTTCACAATTACAATTCGGGGACCTCGGCGATCAATACTCTTTACGATGTTCCCAATCGGAAGATTGAATTTCATCCCGTGGACGCGCCGCTGCGATCCGGATCGTATAGGGGATTGGCGGGCACCGCGAATCACTTCGCGCGGGAGTGTCACATGGATGAGCTGGCGGCGCTCGCCGGAGTCGAGCCGCTGGAGTTCCGGCTGCGCAATCTGAAGGACGATCGTCTGCGTGCCGTGTTTCTAGCCGCGGCTGACAAATTCGGGTGGGGCAAGAGTAAGGGGAATTTCGGCATTGCGGGCGGATTCGAAAAAGGCAGCTATGTCGCCACATGCGCCGAAGTGCGCGTTGAATCCGGCCGGCCCACTCGCGTGGTTCGAGTGGTACAGGCCTACGAATGCGGCGCGGTGGTGAATCCCGATCAGCTAAAGAATCAGAATGAGGGCGCCTTGATCATGGGGCTAGGCGGCGCACTGTTTGAATCGATCAGCTTCGACAACGGCAAAATTCTAAATCCGCACTTCGCGCGCTATCGTGTGCCGCGTTTCCGCGACGTGCCTAATATTGAGATTGTTCTCGTTGACCGCAGGGACCTGCCTCCCGCGGGCGCCGGTGAAACTCCAATAATGACGCTCGCGCCGGCCATCGCGAATGCGATTTACGCGGCGACGGGAGAGCGGCTCCGGTCCATGCCTCTTTATCCGAGCGCGGAACCAATACCTTCGCAGGGCGGGTCCGCGATTTTCTAAACGATGGTCCGGCCGGCACGCGATTCCGATCGAGATCAGCTAGCTCACATGCGAGTGTTGCTGTGGCCTGAGTCCTCCTTCGAAGAACACCTGAAAGAGCTCGACAACGTGCCTGTGGTCAATATCATGGCCGAGGCCGATGACGGAACCGTGGTCGGCTTCCTTGAAGTGGGACTCCGCTCCCATGCCGATGGCTGCGACACTTCGCGACCGGTCGGCTTTGTCGAAGGCTGGTTCGTTCATGAGGCCTTCAGAGCTCGCGGATTTGGCCGGGACTTAATGCGAGCGGCCGAGGAGTGGGCTCGGGCGCAGGGCTGCCTGGAAATGGCGTCGGACACATGGATCGACAGCGACGGATCACAGCGCGCGCACGAAGCGCTCGGATTCGAGGTTGTGGACCGATGCGTCCACTATCGCAAAGCGCTTGCTTAGTTGCCTTTGCTGAGTTTGCGGAAGTACTCGGCGACAGCGTCGGAGAATCCTGCGGGCACCTTATCGGTCGCTCCGCTCTTAACCTGTCCCCCGCCCTGCTCTTCCACTTCACGGCGCAGCTTCACTTCGAGCGCCTGTAAATTGGGAAGCACCTCACGATTCAGGCGCTGCTGAAGTTCCGGTGTGGCGATTTCACCGATCGTAAGTTTCTGCAGCTCGCGCTCGACCTCGGTGATCTCTTTCTGGATGTCCGGATTGTCCTTGAACAACTGGCGCATGTCATTCAGATCCCGCGCGGCGTTACGAGCGGTCTCATTCGGATCGACGGGACGATCAAGCGGTGTGTCGTACATTCCTTCCGGCCCGAAGCGTCCGTAGCCTCCGCCATATTGCCGGTAACCGCCGCCGCGAGGTCCATAACCGGAGGCGCCGCCACCCTGCTGTTGACCGGGTTGGCGTCCACCCGCTTGCTGGCCACCGCCTTGTTGCTGATTGCCGCCGCCCGCCTGCTGGCCTCCACTTTGTTGACCGCCACTTTGTTGGCCGCCCGCCTGCTGACCGCCCTGCTGTTGCCCGTTCTGCTGACCGCCTTGCGCTTGGCCGTTGGGATCCTTCTGACCGTTTCCGGCCGTCCGTTCTAACTGGCTGCGCATCCTTTCGACCCGCGCCAGGGACCGCTCCAGATCGTTATTGCCTTGCGATTGGCCGCCATTTCTGAGAGCGCTCTGCGCCTGTTTCAGATCTTCGGTTACCTTATCGAGCGCCTGCGTTATCGGAGCCTCGCGCGGCACCATCAGAGGACCCTGGCCGCGACGGAGCCATCCCGCCGATGCAGTCATTCGCGCCTTGGCTTCATTCTGCTGGATTTCCGAAAGCCCGTCGCGGACCCTCGCCGAAGCATCGGGCTGCGTCTGCGCCAGGTCGCGCGCGGATTTCTTCATATCCGATTCCAGGCGCTCCAGATCGGCTGCCATCTTTTCTTTTTCCGACGCCATTTGCTCGGCCGTTTGACGCGCCTGCTGCGGCGAGCTGGCTGATCCGCCGCGTGGATCCCCGATCGCCTGAGCGCCGTATTCCTTGCGCATGCGATTCTCTAAATCACGTTGTTCGCCGGCGAGTTTCTCCGCACGCTGCTCCAGATCGCCCAATTGAGAAGAGGATTCCTGGCGGCGCATCCCGCTCAGAAGGGACTTGGCTTCCTGCAAACTCTCGGCGGCGCGGCGCGCATTGGCCTCGGCTTGTCCGGATTGATTCTGCTGCTGCTGGCCCGACGGCTGGACCGCCTGCCTGCATCTGGCCGCCTTGTTGCGGCGAGCCCTTTTGGGGTGATCCGCCCTGCTGCTGACCCTGCGATCCGCTCTGCTGCCCATTTTGCTGACCAGCTTTCTGAGCATCGCGCATCGCGTCGGTCGCTTGTGTGATGCGGTCTAAAGCCTGTTGCAGACGCTGATCGTTGGTGCTGTTTCGCTGGCCGAGGTTTCTCTGCATCTGCTGCTGCTGGGCCTTGCTCTGTTGACCCGGTGGCTGGTTAGGCTGCTGTTTGCCGGACTGGCCACTCTGTTGAGAATTAGCTTGTCCACTTTGTTGCGGCTGACTCTGGGACTGTTGCCCGCCCTGGCTCGACTGGCCCTGGCCGCCCGAGTTCGGCTGCCCCTGCTGCTGCGATTGGCTGTTCGCCGACTGCGGAGAGCCGTCGCGCGAGAGCTGCTCCATCTGCTTCTTCAGCTCTTCGGCGTCGCGGCGCAGCATCTCCTGCTGCCAGCGCTGCTCGAAGGTCTGCTGCTTGGATTTCTGCTGCTGCTCGGCCAGTTCCTTCTGCCGCTGCGCGAGATCCTCCAGCTTCTGCAGAGCCTCGTCGACTGCCTTTCTGGCGCTGCTCGGCTCGACGAGGCCTGCTGCTGGCCGGTCTCATACTGATTCTTTTCGGTATCGAGTTCCAGGTCGAACAGGTTCGCCAGATCGCGGCCGGCGTCTGCCCGCCACCGCCGCCTCCGCCGCCTGCCGAACGCGACCTGAATATCGCGGAACGTCGGCTTCGGCGCGCAGCAGGTGCTGCAGCGCTTTCTGCTCCGGCTCCAGCGCGTCCTTCCAGGCCTGCGCCTTCAGCTTGTCCGACGCCGGGTCCATCTGCTGCCGCGGCTGCTTCCAGATCCTTCACGAAGGCCTGGAATTCCTGATTGGCGCCGGCCAGTTCGCGGCTGCGCGCGCGCTGCGCCAGCGATTTCGCCTGTTCCTTCAGCTTGGTCTGCATTTCGGCCAGGAACTTGCGCGTTCTCCGCCGAATTGACCTTATCCTTGCGCGCCGCCGCGGATCTCGTTCCAGGTCGCGGCGATGATTTCCTTCTGCCGCTGCGAAATCTCGGTCTGATCGTCGCTGACCGCCGCCGCCGCCACCGCCGCCGCCCTCTGCTGCGATTGCGTGTAGTTCTTCTCGAACGGCTGCGTCTCGATGAACATGATGTCGGTGCGAGCCGTGATTGCGCGCGTCGCGCGCCGTGGCGTACATCGCGACCACGTCGCCCGGCTCCAGCTTGTAATCTTCGAGCGCGATCAGTGGTCTTGCCGCTGGCTGTCTTCACGCCCTTGGTTGGGCAGCAGCGAAACCGTCTTTTCCGGCGCGCCGTTCACGGAATAATGCAGCTCCATCGCCTTCCAGCGCGAAATCGTCCGTCGGCTTCGACCGTGACCGTCACTTCTTCAATGGGGCTGACCTTCGCGTCCGCGCGCGGGATGCATGATCTTCACCGTCGGGCGCGCTGATCCTGCGCGCGCTTCGATGAAATAATCCTCGCTCAAGCCGGACGCTCTCGCCCTGCTCGTTGGCCGCGAAGTGATACATGCCGTCTTTCTCGATCGGCACTTTCGCGGTCAGCGATGTTCCGTCGACTGTCGGCTTCGAGCGCGATATGCGATCCGTCGTCCATCTCGATCACGCCGTTCTTCAGCGGACGGTCGGTTTCGATCGTCAGCTCGGCGACGGTGCCCGCGACCGCGCGCAGATCGCCGCCCGGATCTTCGACCGCGTCTTTCAATCCCAGCCACGAGGGATAGTGATAGGTGACCTTGATGTTCTTGATGCCGGGCAGATCGACCACGTCGAGCTTGTAGGTCTTCGACTTCACGCCGGCCGCTTCGACGTAATATTCCACCGGCTCCGGCAGCGCCGGCGAACAGAAATTCGTAAGCGGTGCCGCTCGACGCGCGGCAGCATCGGCGCTTCTTCCCACTTCGAGGTGCTCTTATAGCGCGCGAACAGCGGACCTGCGGGGCCTGGAAACCGGTCAGCGTCGCGGTGACCATCTGATCCGCTTTGCGGCGCACCAGCTTGTTGCCCGGCTCGACCATGATGTCGTAGAAACTCGCGCCGCTGTGCCCTTCGGCAGTCCGGCCCACAGCAGCGACGCGCCGTAGCCGAGAATATCCCGGACCGGCGAGGATCAGCCATAGCAAGCGCGACTCCGGCCGCGCCCGCCGGCGGTGGCGAACGCGAAAATCGATCTTGCGGCGGCGCGACTCGTTCCGGCTCGGTTTTTTGCGCGACCGACAGCCGTATCGGCGGCCAGCAGATCGAGCATCGGATCGCGCGCTTCGCCTGCGCTCCACATAAGTCAGCAGGCGTTCTTCAAATTCCGGAAACGTCGATTCGGCGCGGCTCGCCGTCTTGCGTTGATTCAGGCGCAGCAGCGGCAGCACCAGCGCGAAACCGAGCGCGACGGCCAGCGCGAGGAACAACACCACGCGCGCGACAGTCATGCTGGTGGTGGAAAACGCGAGCGCGTTGGTGACCAGCACCATCGCGAGCGTCGCGCCCAGCGCGACCCCAGCGGCAATGGCGGCGCCCTTCGACACAGCCAGCCAGCGCAGGCGCTGTTTCGAGACCGCGCAGATATTGATTCAGTTGGTCGCGCGTGTTCATGCCGCTTCCTTCCTTCGACGTCTCCTGCTTGTCGGCCGGGGGGCGCAAGATACCGGTCCGCCACCACCGATTCGGCCACCGCTACTACCTAACAATAGCAACAAGATGTACGGCCACAAGGCCCCACGGCTTCTTATCCCGTTCGATTCCCTGCGCCAGACGCGCCAGCCGCGGTTTGGTCACTCTGCCGGTAGCCTTCCACAATCCAGCGTTTCCTTGGGGATCACCGCCAGATCCGATTCGCGCCGGTCGGCATGGACCGCGATCAGGCTGTGCCGGCCGCTGGCGGTCTTCAATTCGAAAAATCCTTCGTTGTTCACCGCGAAGTTCTTCGCCGTGGTCGCTTCTTCGAGCGACAACAGCCGCTTGCCGTCCGGATCGAGCACTTCCGCCGCGGCGCCTTTGCTGTCCGCCGTGCGCAGTTCGACGTAAGAATCCACCGTCAGGTTCACCGGCTGCTCGGCTCCGCCGCCGCCCAGGTACGCGGCCGATTGCTCGACGAACGGAACCCAGGACGCGTGCAGCGGCAGGTCGTTCGGTACGTTGTCGAAGGTCGACGTGAACACCAGCACTTTGCCTTCGCCCGATCTGCCGTTCCAGCACCAGCGGCGTCTGATCGTTCAGGCGCGCCAGCACGCGCGATTTCGCGGGCGTCACGTGAATCGCCTGATAGAACTTCACGCCGGCGAAGCGCTCGACGCTGCGCAGCGCGGGATGGCCGGCGTCGATATCGGAAACGGTGAGGAAGCGGTCGCCCTCGCGGCCCGCATAAGCGGCGAGCTTCGATCGGTCTCGTCGATCACGGGCACCTTCGGCAGCGCGGCCGAAGCCGGGCCCAGCGCGACCAGCACGGAGCCGCCGGCGTTGACGTACTTCTTCAGCGCGTCTTCGAATGCCGCACGGGACCGTGCCGACGTCGTTCAAGCACCACGAACGCGTAATGCGAAAGCTGCTGATTGCCGGCGACTTCCGGCCGCACGACTTCCATCTGAAACGCGGAATCGCCGGAGCGAATCGAGCGCGGCGCGAAAATACAGCTGCGCGCGCGGATGGCGCCCGTCGTCGACGAACAGGACTTTGCGCGGATCGGTGCGCTCCACCGCGAAGTAGAAACCGATCGTCGGCCGGCAGCGTATCGCCGCCATCGATGCGCACTTCGCCGCTGCTGAATCCGTACGGCGCGTCAAGCCCCAGAAATTCGACCTGCGCGCGCCCGTCCAGTCGGGAACGTCGACGGTCTTGGTTTGCAGAACCTTGTCGTTCAGCACCAGCGAGACATTCTCTTGCGCGTTTCGACGCTCTCATCGGGCGCGCCGAAACTCGCGATGGTCGCCTGCACGCGGACTTTCTTGGGATCGAAAATGCGCGCGCGGCGCGACCACGTTTTCGACGGCCCAGTTCGTCGCCGGCTTGCCGATCTGATGAAGCACCAGCGTCGTCGATGCGGATCGAGCCGCAGATCGGCGAATCCCGGCGGCATCGCCGATTTTTGCAGATCGCTCGCCAGATGCACTTCGAGCGGCATATGCGTGGATTCGGAAAGCGTGCGCACGTAGCGCGCCAGTTCTCCGAAGGACGCCCGGCTGTCGCCCGGCTGAATCGATTGGACGGCGGCGCGCAGCTCGGCGGGATCGGTAATGAGCTGCGTCAGCGCCTGCACCTGGCCGCCGAGCGCGATCACCTGCGCCTGGTCGCCGGGCTTCAGGCTCGCGATCAGCGCTAATCGCTTCGTCCTTGGCCTTCGACAGATGATCCCCCGCGCGCATGCTGAACGAATGGTCGACCGCGATCACCAGTGATCTTCTTTCCGTCGATCGCCGGCGGCGATCGCGCTTGATGAACGGATTCGCGAACAGCAGCGCGAGCAGAGATCAGCATCAGCGCGCGCAACGCGAACAGCAGAATATGTTCCAGCCGCCGATGCTTCACCGAGCTCTCTCGCGCTTCTCGAACAACATCAGCGACGGAAACAGGCGCGGATCGGTCTTATGCCGCTTGAGCAGATGAATCCAGATCGGCAGCCCGACGGCGGCGACTCCGGCAAGAAACCATGGAGCAAGAAATCCCATAGCTAATCCTCCCCACATTCTGGCTCCTGCTGCGCTTCTCTTCCGACTACTCTGGCTCCTTTCTTCACAGCTTCCCCTTCCGAATCGCCAGATATTCCCGCAGCGCCTCATCCAGCGGACGGCTGGTGTCGATCAGAAAATAATCGATGCCCGCGGCCTGCGCGCGCGTCTTGATATCTTCGATATGCGCGTCGATCTTCGCCGGATATTCGTGCGCCGTGTAATCGGGCGAAACTTCCAGCGTATCGCCGGTTTCCAGATCCTCCAGCAGCACCGGATGCTTCAACTTCGGCCGCATCTCCTCGGGATCGAGCACATGGAACAGAACCAGCTCAGTCCCGCGAAAGCGCAGCGGCTCCACGGTCTTGATAATTTTCTCCGGCGGCTCCCAGAAATCGGAAATCGCCGCCACAATCCGCGGCGGCGCATGGAACTCCTGCACATGCCGGAAGGGCTGCGCGAAATCGGTGCGCGTGCCGGTCTTGGCGCTTTCAATCGCGTGAAGAATCCGCGCGAGCTGCCCTTGCCGCGTCGACGGGGGCACAAAATTGCGCACTTCGTCGTCGAAATCACGATCAGCCCGCCGCGTCGCTCTGGCCGTGCGCCAGATACGCGAGCCACGCCGCCAGAAATCGCGCGTATTCGATCTTCTCGATGGCGTGCGAGCCGAACTTCATCGAGCGGCTCGCATCGAGCAGAATGGTCACCTGGCAATTGGTCTCGCCGCGATAGCGCTTCAGAAACATCTTCTCGGTGCGCGCGTAAACGTTCCAATCGACGTGCCGCAGATCGTCGCCGGGCGTGTAGGCGCGGTATTCGGCGAACTCCTGGCTGAATCCGAAATCGGGCGAGCGGTGCAGGCCCGCGATGAAACCGTCGACCACGGTCTTGGCCACCAGGTCGAGCCCGGAGATGCCGCCAAGGATTCGGATCTAGAAAGCGCTGCAACATCTCGCTTACGCTTTCGGGCGCCGGCATCGCCTCCAGCAGCTTCTGCAGCAGATCGTCCGTGCGTCAGACGATCGGATTCGGCCTGGAAGTTCAGCAGAATGCGATGGCGCAGAATCGGCCGCATCAGCGCGATGACATCTTCATAGGTCACGTGATAGCGATGATGCATCAGCGCGCGAGCCTTCGACGGCCAGCACCAGGAACTGCGCCGCGCGAACGCTGGCGCCGAAGTTGACGTACTTCTTCGACGAAATCCGGCGCCGAAGGATCGGTAGGCGCGCGTCGCGCGCACCAGATTCACGGCATAGCGCGCCACCGAATCGGCGATCGGCACCATGCGCACCACCTGCTGGAAATCGAGAATCTCTTCGGCGTTGGTCACCGGCACGACCTTGGCCAGATGCGTGGTGGTGGTCAGATCCAGCACCTTCATTTCGTCGTCGGCCGTCAGATAATCGAGCAGCGTATTAAAGATGAAGCGGTCGAGCTGCGCTTCGGGCAGCGGATAGGTGCCTTCGAGCTCGATCGGGTTCTGCGTCGCCAGCACGAAGAACGGCGCCTCGATCGTATGTGCTGATTGCCGCGCACCGTGCACGACCGCTCCTGCATCGCTTCGAGCAGCGCCGATTGCGTCTTGGGCGGCGTGCGGTTGATTTCGTCGGCCAGCAGCACGTTGGCGAAAATCGGCCCCGGCACGAACGTCCAGGTGCGGCGTCCGGTGGTCGGATCCTCTTCAATGATGTCGGTGCCGGTGATATCGGACGGCATCAGATCCGGCGTGAACTGGATGCGCCTGAAATTCGAGGCCCAGCGCCTCGCGACAGCGTCCGCACCAGCAGCGTTTTCGCGGTGCCCGGCAGGCCCGTGATCAGGCAATGCCCGCCGACGAACAGCGCGATCAACACCTGCTCGATCACTTCCTCCTGGCCGACGATCACTTTGCGGACTTCGCGTGAGAATGTCGTCACGCACCTTCTGAAAGCGCTCGATGCGTCCTTGCAGTTCGGCGGAGTCGGGAGAGGTAACTGTGAGTAGTGGACATTAGTGAATTTTCTTATTCTTTCACGTTCAGTTCGAGCAATAAGTTTTTGGGCCGGCTTGAAATCCGGGCGCGGCTTCGAGGGCCGACAAACACTTCATCCTTCGCCTCCTCGGTCCGATTCGCCAGCTTGCAGCGCGCGCGCCAGTTCATAATGCGCGCCGGCCAAATCGATCGGCGGCATCGCGACCACCGCCTGGAATTCGCGCACCGCGCGCCGTCGGATTCTTCAGATCCAGATACAGCGTCGCCCAGCCGCTTGTGCAGCTCTTCGTCCTTGGGATAAATCAAGTTCAGCCGCTCCAGCGTCGCCGCGGCTTCTTTCTTCTGCCCTGCATCCGCTTGCGAGCGTCGCCAGCTGCTTCAGCGTCACCGGATTGCGTCCGCCGATCTTGCTGTAGCGCGCCAGCTCCGCCATCTGCTTTGTCCTTGTCGCCCTTGGCGAGATACGCGTCCGCCAGAAATTCGTACACGCTGCCGGCTTCGACGTAATCGGGATACAGATCGCGAATGCGCAGCGCCGTCGTTGATCACTTCATCCCATTTCTTCGCCTTCGCATTTTCGGCAATCGCCTTGACGCGTCTTCTTCCATTCGTCGAATCCGTCGACGGTGCCGTTTGGTCTGCGCGTCCAGCCACGCCAGGAACTGTTTATCGAACTCCTCGGGCTTCATCTTGAATTCTTTTTCGATCACCTCCGGCGTCGGCTTCAGCTCCGCGAAATCGTGGATCATCGCCAGCAGCTTGTCGTAGCCCCACTTCTGCGTCGATGAAATTGCAGATCTTGCCGCGCCTGGAAATACGACACGATCACTTGCGCCGGATAGGTCGGATGAATAAATCCGCGATCGATATCGGCAATCGGCAGCAGCTTTTTCGTCTTGATCGCCTCGATCGCGTCCGGGATCCAGGCGATCGCCCCAATCGGGCGACGCGGCGGTTTCTTCGTACACCGCCAGCCCTTCCGTGAACCAGCGCGGCACGCGGCTCTTGGTCATGTTAAGGACGTAAACGTGGCTCAGCTCATGCCACAGCGTGCTATCCCAATGAAACGTCCCCGGCTTGCGCGAGTTCGGCGAATCCATCGCGATCACCGAATCCGAACGTCACGCCCAGCGCGCCTAATCCCGGCATGCCCATGGTGCGAACTGCGAAATCCGGATGATTCGGATACACCTCGACCTGCACCGGCCCTGGCAGTTTGTACTTGATATTTTTTCTCGTAAGTCGCCATCGCGCGATCGAGCTCCGCCTGGAAATACGGCCGCAGCAGCGCCGATTCTTTCTTCCCCAGCCGCAGGACCGTCGTCGGCGTACGATACGTATCGTAATCCTTATACGTGTCCAGCAGCATCAGCGTATTTTTCGTCTCCGTAGCTCTGATAACCCGCGTTCCACGACTGTTCGAGCTGCGCCCGCGCCTCATCCTCGCGACCGAGCCGCATCAAATTCAACGCCCAGCGCCGCGCGAGCTTTCTGCAATTGCGGATCCAGCTCCAGCGCCTTGCGATACAGCGCGATCCCTTCTTCATAGCGGCGATTGATGACGAAAAAATGCCCCGCGATATCGTACGCCTCGCCGTACGTGCGGATTGACCTTGCAGAATCTTTCCCAGCCACGGCGAGCCTTTTTATCGTCCAGCCAGTCGATGGTGGCCAGAATCGCCATCGCGTCCAAAGCCTCGGGCGACATGTCAACCGCCTTTCTTCGCTTCCTCCGCGGCCTTCGCGTTATTGTTATCTTCCAGCGCGACCCGCGCCAGCACTTCCTCCGCCTCATACAGCCTTCGGGTCCAGCTCCAACGCATGCTTCGCGAACTCCGACCGCGCGCGTCGAGTATCCCTCCGCCGCAAGCTGCGCCAGTCCGATCAGCGCCGGCACATACTTTTCGTCGATCACCAGCGCCTCGGAAAATAAATCGCCGCGCCAGGTCCGGCTGCCAGTGATCGAGATACAGATATCCCCACCGGACGCGCAGCGCCGGATCCTTCGGGCTGCGCCTTCACTGCGTCGCGAAACAGATCGTTGGCGGTTTTATAATTGCGAATCCCCCAATATCCCTCGGCCTGCGACCGCGAGATCGGTCGACATGCGTCAGCTTTTCATAGCAAGCCGCAGCGTCCCGGGATTGCCGTGAAGACGCATCTCCGCGCATGGTTTAACCGCCGCCGGGACCTGTGCGGCCGACCGGCAGCGCCAACAGCACCAGAAAATTCAATCGACTGATCACTTATTTGTCGAGCGCCTCCTGCGTCTTCGCCAGTTCGAAGCAGCAACTGCTGCAATTGCCCCCGATATTCCTGCACCGCCATCGAAGCCTTGCGATATTTCAAATCGTCGATCTGCGCCTCCAGCTCTTCTTTCTGCTTCAGCAGCGCGAGCTTCGCCGGATCGCGGATCTGCGCCGCGGCCGCGCCCAGATGCAGCACCGCGAAACGACCCGCCGTCAGGCCCTCGCCGTTTTCCGCCGAAGGAGTCTTCACGCCCTCGCCTTTGCCGGCGTCTTCGATCAAAGGCATGCTCGGTCGAAAGCCGCTTCTGGGTTTCGTAAAACTTCGCGGTCTTCTCTTCGGCGTAGCGAAACACTTCAAGCGCCGTCACAATGTCGTTCTTATCCGAATCCGCCGCCGGATCGCGCATCGCCTTCGATCCAATAGCGCGGAAATACGGTCGCGTTTTTCTCGGTGCCCGCTTTGGTCGCGGTAATCACCACGCGCTTCGGCTTTTCGAGCGCCGCGATCGATCCGCCGCTCGCGCTGGTCATATTGACGACCAGTTGATGCGTCGCCGGAATCTTATCGAGCAGATCCCGCCAGCTCCGCCGCCGATAATATCCGGCCCCGGCAGATTGAATTTGTAATCGAACTCGTCGAACGTGCCATGGCCGATCAGCATCAGGACGACCGAATCGTCGGGCTTGGCGTTCTTCGCCAGTTCCTTCAGATACGCTTCGACATTGGCGCGCGTCGCGTCGGCGCCGTACAAGAGTTTTGATCTTGGCGCTGCGGCTCAACCTGATGCAGCAGCTTGTCGAGATCCTTCGCCCATCCGCTGAACCGCGCATCATACTCCGGTTCGCCGCCCAGCCCCGCGACGGTGAAATAAAAAGTTTCTGCGCGCAGAGCATAGCGCAAGCAGCAGCACGTGAACAACAGACTCGCGTCAATTCCTTTCAAATTACACCCCAACTCCGCCGCAGCAGCCACTCGCCCGACCGCAGCATCAGCAGCAGCAGAAAAATCACCGGCATATCCCACAGATCCCGCGTCTCCCGCACCGTGATTCCAGCCTCGGAATAATTGATATCTTTCCCCAGCTTCTTCGCATCCTCCGGCTTGTAATACTTGCCGCCGGTCTCGGACGATAGTTTTTCCAGCAGCTCGCGATTCTGCTCGACGTGGAAATTCTCGGCGACGCCGTCATCTCGCTTGAACGTAATCACATCGCGGCCCAGATCCTCCGCGCCGCGTCTCGCCGATCACTTCCACCACATACGACCCGGCCTTGGGAGCCGTCCAGTCCGCCGTGTACACTCCCGCGTCCAAGCGTATCCGGACGCATCGCCACGGTCTTCGGCGATGCCGTCGCCCAGAATATGCGCCTCCACCGTCGCATCGGCCGCCGGAAGAAACGCCTTGTCGCGAACATCAGCCCGCAGCTTCACCTGCGACTCGTCGTTCAACATCTGCCTGGGCGTCGAAACCATCAGCCGCCGCGGCGTCTCGTTCACCAGCCAGCGCAGCAGTTGCGAATAGAACATTTCGTGCGTCTTATCCGCCACCGGTTGCAGCATCTGCCAGCGCCAGCTTCCCGCCGTCGCGAAAACCGCCGTCCGCCCGCGGCCGTAATTCTGAATGGTCAGCAAAGGCAATCTCCCGACCGAGGTCGGCAGCGCGTCCACCAGCACCACCGCGCCCGGCTTCGGCTGACCGGCATTCTGAAAATTCATCAGGTACGGAAGCTTCTTCCATCGCTCGACGTTCTTCTGCGGATCCTCTTCCAGCCGCGTGATCAGGCTGTCGCGACCCGCTGCCGTCAGTTCCACATTGGCCGGATCCCGCACAAACGTATTCTTGCTATCCGGCAGTTTCACCGGCAGCACGTCGTTAAGCACGCTGCGCGCATAGCCTCCATCGGCCAGCGAATCGCGTCCGCCCAGGAACAGCAGCCCGCCGCCGCGCCGGTCGACAAAATCCTTAATCATCTGCTGCTGCGTGGCCGTGAAATACGGCGCGTCGCACGCTCCCCAGAATCAGCCCGTCGAATTCGAACAGATCGTCAACGCGCGTCGGGAACCCATCCTTGATGGTCTTCGGCGCGTCGCCATGATCGTCCTGAACGTAAATCTTATTCTGCGTAGTGCGAAGAATCGTTGCCAGATGAATGCTCGTATCGTCTTCCACCGCGCGCCGCAGAAACTTGAACTCCCACCGCGGCTCGCCCTCCATATAAAGGATGCGAGGCGTCCGATTATCCACATTCACCAGGCGCGTCATTTTATTGTTGCGCTGATTCTCTTCGCCGGGCAGCGGATCGATGGCCACATCGATGGCCTTCACGCCCTTCGGTCCCGCATTAAACAGGATGTTCTCGGTCTGTTCCACGCCATCCGCCTTAAGGGTGATGTCGCGAGCTGCCAAAACCTTTCCGCCGTCCTTAATAAAGACCTTCGCCTTCGGTTCCCGAATATCCATGCTGATGAAACGTCACACGTCGCGGATAGCCGCGAATCGGGCAGCGCGCGCGCAGGCGTCTCGACTCCGGTCAGTTCGACATCGTGCGCCATTTTTTCGCGCCCGAATCCGATCGTATGGATGGGAATCCTCTGCCGACGCACCTCGGAAATCGTTTCCAGATCGATCCCTCCGGAATTGTCCGCGCCATCGCTCAACAGCACCACGGCCCCAATCGGAAGACTCGCCGCATCGGCCAGAACCTGCTTCAAACTGTCGCCGATATGCGTCGCCGTGCCGGTCGCGGTGAGCTTTTCGAGGCCGCCTTTGTCGTAAGCGTCCAGCCGCTCCAGATGATCGCTCAGCTTATAAAGCCGAACCTGGAATCTCTCCTGTAACTGTTTGACGAGCCCGCTGTTCAGGACGTTGACCGCCGCGTTCTTGCGCGACCCGCTCCCCGCATCGTCGACCGCCATGCTGGAGGAATCGTCCACGACCACAGCCACGATATTCTGCTGCGGACGCAGTGTCGCGACGCTCAGCGCCGGGTGCCACAACAAGCAGCAGCAGCACCGATGCGAGCAAAGTCTGCAGAAGCCATACGACTGCGGACCGCCCGCCTTTCACCCGCGCCGAGGTCGAGCGCCGCACGAAAAAGGCCAGCCCTATCCGCACGCCGATAATCGCCAGAATCAGCAGCCAAACCGGCCAGCCGCCGGCGAGCACAAACGTCCCTTTCGAAAACACCGAAGCCGGATATTTGAAGAAGAACTCAAACATTAGTAGGCTGCCCCAGCGATTCGAATCCCCTGACGCAAGGGGTTATAACCCCGACCCGTAAGGGCGGGGATTCGGCGATCCGTAGATTATTAGTGAGACAAATCATAAATAAAATAATTCATCGCAATCCGATACGCCAGCGACGCAAACCGCTCCGGATACGCCGGATCGTCCGAGTTTTCCCAGGCATCGCCCAGGTCCATATTGTGACAGATCGCTACCATCACCCGGCCTTTGTCGTCGTAAATTCCTTCCCACCGGGGAACATAGCCATCGTACTCGTACATATGATGCGGCGGAATCACCACATACTGCATTCCCGGAACTTGAAAACGGTTCGTCTAGATCATATAAGACGTGAAAGATCGGATCTTTGTTATCCAAATCCACCACCGGACGATCGGGAAACACTTTTTTCATGCCCGCCATGAAGTTTTCCCACTCCACCGTGCCGTGGAAATCGTCGCACATGAAGAATCCGCCGCGCAGCAGATACTCCCGCAACTGCTTCGCCTCGGCGTCGGACAGGTTCCAATAGCCCACTTCCACCGCGTACATAAACGGCCAGTTGTAAACATCGTCCTCGCCGTCCAGATCGACCGGCTGCTCCACTGATTTTGTGTCGATCCGCGTCAGCCGCCGGACGCCTGCCAGCAAATGCCGGTCCGAGCGCGGATAATCGACCGTCCAGCGATTGTAGCCGTCCGGAGATGCCGTGAACATTGATAAACGGAGTATATTTCAGGCGCGCCCGCGTCCACTCATGCTTGTCCAGGTAATCGTCGGGCACAGGAAAGTTGTTGTACTCATAGCCCGGGTATTCTTGAAAAGGCCTCGGCAGGTTGAAAGGCCTTTGCGCCCGCAGCACTCCCCAAGTAGTAATAAGTCCCACCACCACCAGCGCCCACCGCGCATGTGGGGCGGCGCCGTGCGCTGCCTTCGATAGCCGCTTTTCGTTCGATTTCCCCATCTAATGCGTCAAATCGTACACGAAATAATTCAACCCGACATGGTACGCCAGTGTCGTGTACCTCTCCGGATACTTCGGCTCATCGGCGTTTTCCCACCCGTCGCCCAGATCCATGTTGTGGCAGATCGCCACGATCACGCGTCCCTTGTTGTCCCGAATGCATCGCCAGTGAGGAGTCTTTCCCGTCTCGCCCAGCCTCATAGGTGAGCCCGGTCTCGAAGTAATTATTGGAGCCAGGGACCTGCAGGCGATCCTGTAAATCGAACAATGTGTGAAAAATCGGATCGTCGTCGGGGATGTCCTCGATCAGCGGATTCGGAAAAACCTTGGCCATGCTGTCGAGAAACATTCGCCACTCGTTGGGTATGCCATGGTACGGTTCGTTCCCCGTGAAAATCGTCGACCATCAGAAATCCGCCGCGCTGCAGAAAATCGCGCAACTGCGAAGCTTCCTCGTCCTTGAGGCGCCAGTGCCCTACTTCGACCGCGTAGAGCATCGGCCAGTTGTACACGTCATCGGAGCCATCGAGCGAAACCACCTGCTCGACGGACCTCGTATCGATCCTGGTCAGCCGGCGCACGCCTTCCAGCAGGTGGCGATCGGAGCGCGGAAAATCCATCGTCCAGTAGCCAGGGAAGGCGCGCCCGCCATAATCCATAAATCGATCGGGGTATCCGTAGACGTCGGAATACCGAAGCCGGGCGCGCGTCCAATCGTGCTTGTCCTGGTAGTCCTTCGGTAGCGGCCAATCCTCGTACTCGATCCCCGGCCACTTCTTAAAAGGCTTCTGCGCATGGAGCACGCCCCAGACGGCCAATCCTAAAAATGCCACGGTTAAAGCTGTGCGGAGGCGCATCGGGCGAGTTCTGTCTTCAGAGTATCAGACTCAGCAAAGCCTAATCAGTTAGAGATTCGCTAAAAATGGGGACTGACCTCTCTGTCCCAAGGCGCCTACAAAGCCTCGCAAGAACGATCAATTCTCCGTCGCGCCCGGCGGACAGAGCGGTCTGTCCCCATTTTGCGCCCGTCCACAAATCTCGTCCGCTCGCCCGTCAATGCGTTAAATCATACGTGAAATAATTCATCGCGATCCGATACGCCAGCGATGCCCATTTTTCCGCGTACCTCGGATCGTCCGACCACTCCCACGCATCGCCCAGATCCATGTTGTGGCAGATCGCCACCATCACACGGCCTTTATCGTCGGTAATCGCCGCCCATTTGGGAGTGTAGCCGTCCTTTTCGTAGATGCGGCCGCTGCGATAGAACTGCCATCCCGGCACCTGAAAGCGGTCTTGCAAATCGAAAATTGTGTGAAAAATCGGATCGTTGTTTTCAAGGTCGACAATCGGCCGGTCCGGAAACACTTTCAATATGCTGTCCATGAAAACGCCCCATTCCTGCGTCCCATGAAAATCATCGACCATCAGGAATCCACCGCGCATAAGGAAATCGCGTAATTGCGCTGCCTGTGCGTCGGTCAGTCCCCAATGTCCCACTTCGACGGCATACAACATAGGCCAGTTGTAAATATCGTCGTCGCCATCGAGGTCAACCACTTGCTCGACCGATCGCGTATCGATTCGAGTGAGACGCCGAACGCCCTCCAGTAAATGGCGATCCGACCGCGGATAATCGGTAGTCCAAGAACCGCGGCGGCGCTCGGAGTACATGTAATCCTGATAGTGCAAACGCGCCCGCGTCCAGTCGGTTTTTTTTAAATAGTCGGGAGGAAGCGGGAAATCGGTGTATTCAACGCCCGGGTATTCCTTAAACGGTCTTTGCGCGCGCAACACTCCCCAAGCGGCAAGGGCCAGAGAGACAACGGCGAATGCAAGCCGCATCTCTACAGATTACTACTCCTCCGGAGCGTTGGTGCCCGTGGGCTTCGACCAGCCGCTGGCATTGCGAGTGGTCTTCCAAACATCGTCGCCCCACCAGTCGCTGCCCGGCTTGGTTGCAGGCGAGGCCTTCGAGCCTCGATCGTGCTGATCGATAATCGGCTTATTGCTCGAAACCGCTACGTGAGCAGGGGCAGGCGCTGCCACAGGCACGGTTTTAATTACCGTCTCCTGGCCAGGACCTTCCTTCGTCACAGCGACTTCACTGGTTTGATTGCTTCCGGTATGTTCCTGAATCGCCGCGAGAACCCCTGGTGCCGAGGCTTGCGCCAGTTCGAGAGTCATGGTCTTGGCTTCGCCCTCTTCGTTCTTGAACTCTACGACGAGAAACTGCGTCTCGGTCTTCTTTTTACGCGCCCACACTTTGTAGGCCGGTCCACCGTGCGAGGTTTCTCGGGTTGCTCCCAGTTCCGATTTGGTAACTGTCGCATATGGCACAGTTATCGTCGAAAGGCCGGTCCTGAAGACCAGCGTCTTGTCGTCGGAAAACAGCAGCGTGCCGCCGGTATTGGGCGAAACGCCGGTGAGGTTGCCGTCCACATAAGTAGTCGTCTCAGCTCGTGAGGCGGCGAAAACCGTCGCACTTGCCAGAACCGTCCATGCCGCAAAAGAGGGGATACGCGTCATGAAAGACTCATCGACGGGGGGTACGAAAAGCTTTAGGGTACCTTAAACGACCTTAATTGCTTCCCAAAGTGTACAAATCGTACCTTGATGACCACTTAAATGACCTTAATCGCTCGACTGCGATATGAACGTACGGTTCGGGGCAGGCCACGGTGCGAATTGACCAGAAGTACAGTTTCGTCAGCGGCTGATCGCCCGTAATCCTCACACCTGCGAGGGTTTTCTTGTTTTCGATCCGGAAATCGTAAGCCCCGAATCCGCTTAAATCGGCCGCGACCGTCTCTCCGGTCTGTAATTCCTGTTTATAACGGATTTCATCGCCTGAAATTTCGCCTCCATTTTGAAAAGGCTTGTCGGGTTTCGGGGTCCAGGCGAATTTGACCACTACCTCAGGACCGACGACTTCGTGGTCTATGACGAAAAAATCGTGGTTGTAGACCAGCGTATCGATGGCCTTCGCGCCGGTGTTTTTGAGCACATGTTCGATGGTGAATCCGGTCTTCTCCAAGCGAATTGTCTTGCGATAGTCGTAGGCGTATCCGGCGGCTTTGATGGTGTGGCCGAACTCGATCCAATCTTTTCCACGGCGCAAGGTGCGCTTGCCGGGATCGACGATCTCATAGGTTTCGAAACGGCGGTAGGCTTTCTCGTCCGGTTTGCGAACCGCGCCGACGCCGATGCGCACGAATGTTTCGCCGACCTTCGCGTCGGCATAACCGAGTCCGGCGTCGTTCGATAAGAACTCCTCCACCGGGCCGGTGATGGAGTCGTGAATTTTTGGATCGTCCTTGGGAAACCACTGGCCGAAATACTCGTGGTCCTTATATGTAAGGCTCGCAATGATGCCCGACCAATCGAAGCGAGTGCCGCGATAGGAGCCCTTCTCGGCATCGGGCAGCATGAGTTTCGCGGTGACGGTGCCGTTGGAAATAGTCGCCGCGGGATAATCCGCGGCTAAAGCCAGAAACAGCAGAGAGGAGATCATACGTGCAACTTTCTGAAATTAGCAAGGCACTTCTCCGCGGTTTCCATGGGGGGGAGAGCGCTGCCTTCCTGCTCGATCAAGTAGTACTCGATGCCTCCGGTCTTCTCGGCAGCGTCGAAAACTTTCTTCCAGGGCACGTCGCCTTCGCCGAATAAAACGCGATAGCCTTTATCGGCTCCGGGCGCCCAGTCCTTGCAATGCATGGAGCGGATGCGGCCGGGGTTCTGGTTGATCCAAGCAACCGGATCGGAGCCGGCCTCCAAGCACGTGCCAACGTCGAATTGGAGCATGACGTCTTTATGTGTCTTGGCGGCGAGAAGATCGATGGGGCGCTCCTTGTCACTGTCCAGGGTGCCGGCCATGAATTCGGTCTGGTGATTGTGATAGCCCGGGCGAAGTCCGGCCGACTTCCATGAATCGGCGGCACGATTGAGCGTTTCGGCGACGGTGGTCCAACCGGCGACTCCCTGGGGACGTCCGGCGCTGGCCATCACGGCGTATTTCGCGCCTAGGATCAGGTTCAGGTCCCTGGTTTTCGCAAGGTTGTCGACCATGAAATTTTTGGCGTCATTGTGGGTGGAGAGACACTTAATTCCCAAGTCGTCAAGAAGCTTGCGCATGTCCTTGGTCTGCTGCTCGGTCCAGGCGTAATAAGGAGAGAAGAACTCGACCACTTCGTAGCCCATCTTGGCGACGGCGCGCACGGTGCCGTTCAGATCCTGCTTAAGCTCGTTTCGGACGGAGAAGAGTTCGAGACCAACGGGAATATTTTTTGCGCCGAAGGCTAGGGGGGAAGAGGCGGCCATGGCGAGTACGGAGCGTCGACTGAGAGTGCTCATTTGAAATCGATGGTATCGCACTGGAGCGGACGTCGATGTGGCGAGTTTGGGGTCTGGGCACTAAGACACAGACTAAAGTCTGTGCCACCTAGCATTCTTGGACATATCGGTTTGTGTCGACTAGCGAGGAGGATGAATTTGATCCAGTCGGGTTATTTTACCGCTCCCCTGTGGTCGCGGCTCGTAGCACGTCCGGGCTGCGCCCGGATGGACCGATTAACAATCGGTCCGCAGGTTGCCAACCTGCCCCACAAGTAACGGTTTGGGCAGATGGCTTTGGAAGTGGCGTGGACCAGGGGTCCGCCCCACGATGGGGCAACCTGGTTATTAGTCGGTTTCTACGAAGTCGGATTCGGGCATGGGGAGTTTGTCGTGTTCTCCGGCGATCCAGACGTAGAGGGTGGGGAGCAGAAAGATGCTCATCAGGAGAGCGCCTAGTAATCCTCCTACGATTACGATCGCGAAGGGGCGCTGCGAGTCGGAGCCGATGCCGTGCGATGTCGCGGCCGGTAGCAGGCCTAGCGTCGCTACCAGCATGGTCATCATGATGGGCCGCAGGCGCAGGATCGCTCCCTGCTCCGCCGCATCGATGATCGCATGCCCGCGCGCGCTTAGCTGGTTGATATATTCCACCATAATGACGCCGGTCTGGACGGAGACGCCGAACAGGGCCAGAAAGCCGACACCGGAAGAAACGCTGAAATTCACGCCGGTCAGATAGAGCGCCACGATGCCTCCGATGGGAGCTACGGCGACGTTCGCGAAAATCAGCAAGCGACCATTTCATCGAAGAGAACATGGTGTAGAGGATCATGAAGATCAGCAGCAGCGTGAGAGGAATAATGATCATCAGGCGGCGCTGCGCGCGGACCTGGCTCTCATACTCGCCGGCCCAATCGATGTGATAGCCGCTGGGTAATTTGACCTAGTTCGTCGACTTTCTTCATGGCTTCCTGGACGGCTCCGCCGAGATCGCGGCCGCGGACGCTGTATTTGATGGCGATAAAACGGGAATTTTCCTCGCGCGAGATCTGCGATGCGCCATCGGCGATCTCGATGTTGCAGAGCTGCGCGAGCGACACGCGCTCTCCGGAGGGAGAGAGCAGGCGGATGTTGGCGATGGCTTCCCTGGTATCGCGATAGGGCGGCAGATAGCGGAGGACGAGATCGTAGCGCTGTTCGCCTTGCAGCACCTGGGTCACGGCGTTGCCGCCGACCGCGGTCTGAATGGCATCCTGAACATCGGCGACGTTGATCTGATAGCGTGCAGCCTTGGCGCGGTCGACGGTCAGATTCAGATTGGGCTGGCCGAGCACGCGAAAGAGTCCAAGGTCCTGAATACCTTGGATGCGCCGCATTACATCAACAATCTGTTCGCCCTTTTCTTCCAGGACCTTCAAGTCGTTGCCGAAGAGTTTGATGGCCAGCTCGCCTTTGACTCCGCTGACGGCTTCCTCCATGTTGTCGGAGATGGGCTGCGAGAAATTCCAGATCACACCGGGGATTTTGTCCAGCTCCCGGCTCATGGCGCCGATTAGTTTTTCTTTGTCCTGGCCGAAGACGGGACGCCAATCTTCCTTCTGCTTCAGGTCGACAAAATATTCGGTGTTGAAAAAACCGGTGGTGTCGGTTCCATCGTCCGGACGGCCGACCTGGCTGGTGGCGACGGTGACTTCCGGGAAAGAGGCCAGGATGACGCGCGCCTGATTTGCCAGACGCATGCCTTCAGTGGGACCGGTCGAAGGCGCTAGTGTTCCGCGCACCCAAATGGCGCCTTCATCGAGATGCGGAAGAAATTCGCTGCCAATCTGGCGGGCCAGCAGCAGCGCGCCGCCGAAGGCCAGTAATCGCGATCGATACCGTGACATAGCGCCAGCGAATCGCTTTGTCGAGAGTAAAGCGATAGACGCGCGTGAAAAACATCATGAGCGGGTTGTGCCACTCTTTCGCGCCTTTGGGAAACAGAAAGCTCGCGAGCACGGGAGCGAGCAGCATCGAAAAGATCAGCGCGCCGGCCAGCGCGAAGGCCACGGTCCAGGCCATCGGCTTAAACAATCGCCCTTCGACGGCTTGCAGGGTGAAGATCGGAATGTAAGCGGTGATGATGATGCCGATGGCGTAAAAGACCGGGCGCTGCACTTCATGAGCGGCTTCGGCGATCTGCTGGCGGGGAGGCTTTCCCGCTCCTTCGCGGCGTCCGAGATGGCGGAGAATGTTTTCGACCATCACGACCGCGCCATCGACCACCATGCCGAAATCGAGCGCGCCGAGCGAAAGAAGATTCGCGGGAATGCCTTTCAGCTTGAGGCAGGTGGATGCAAACAGCAGCGCGAACGGAATGGTCATCGAGACAATCAACGCGCCGCGAATGTTGCCGAGAAACGCGAACAGGATGATGGCGACCAGGATGATTCCTTCGCGCAGATTGTGCAGGACGGTGGTGGTGGTGAAGTGAACCAGGTCGCTGCGATCGAGGAAGGGGACGATGGTGACGCCAGGCGGCAGCAGGCCGGGATGGTCTTTGGTTCCGTTCAGCTCCTTGATCTTTTCGTGGATCTTTTCGAGCGTCGCATCGCCTTCCGCGCCCTTGCGCAACAGGACGATTCCTTCGACCACATCGTCGTTATCGAGAATTTCGCCGTCCTTCTTATGGATGGCTTTGCCGTTCCTGCCGAGCCTGATTTTGGGGCCTTGAGCGACGGTGGCGATGTCCTTCACCTTAACCGCGGTGCCGCTCTTGGTCGTGATTACGGTCTCTTCGATATCGTGAACGGTTTTTACCAATCCCACGGCGCGGACGTTGACCTGCTGCAATCCCGACTCGATAAAGCTGCCGCCGGCGTTGACGTTATTGTTGGTGAGCTGCTGTTCGACCTGCGCGATGCTGAGGCCGTAAGAGATCAGTTTATTGGGATCGAGGCGAACCTGATACTCCTTGGTGATGCCGCCCAGGCTCGAAACATCGACCACGTTGGGGACGGATTTCAACTGCTTTTCAACGAACCAATCTTCAATCGACTTCAGGTCCATGATGTCGAACTGGGGATTGGTGCTGTGCAGCGTGAAGAAATAGATCTGACCGACCGGGCTCCAGTCCGTACCCATTTGCGGCTGCAGTCCCGTGGGCAGGGTGACCTGGGTGAGACGCTCCAGGACTTTCGACCGATTCCAGTCGTTCTCCGACTCATCGTCGAAAACGAGGGTGACCGCCGATAACCCGAACAGCGAAGTGGAACGCAGCGAGGTGAGATGGGGGATGCCGTTGATCACGATTTCGAGCGGCACGGTGACCTGCTGTTCCACCTCTTCCGCCGCGCGGCCGGGCCACTGGGTGATGACTTGGACGTAATTATTGGCGACGTCGGGATAGGCTTCTACCGGCAGTTCGCGGAACGAGATGATGCCCCAGATGAACAGGAGCAGCGCCAGCGCCAGAATCAGAACGCGATTGTTCAGCGCGAAATCGACGAGCCCGCGAATCATCTATTGCTGCTCCGCTGCATTCTGAAGAACGAGGGCATTGGTGACGACCTGATCGCCCGGCTTTATCCCCGACACGATCTCCTGCAATTTCCCGGGAAGGGTGGCGCCGCCCACGACGGAAAGGCGGCGGAAGCGCCCGTTACCGTCGGGAACGTAGACCCAATCGCGATCGTGAAGATGCAGCACGGCATCGGCGGGAACGGTCGCGCGAACCTCACTCGACTGGCCGTGGAACGTCGCGGTGACGAACATTCCGACGCGGAGCATACCAGGATTGGCGACCTCTAAACGCACTTTAGCGGTACGGAGATTGGGGTCGAGCACCGAACCGATGTTGCTGATGCGGCCCTTCAGCACACGATCGGGATAGGCGACCAGATGGATATCGGCATACTCCCCCATGCGCACGTTGGACATGTCGTTCTCGAAGACGTCGCAGATGATCCAGACTACGGACAGGTCGGCGATGGTAAACAGGTTCGGCGAATTATCGAGAGTCTTGACGCCCGCCCGCGACGGTGATGTTCTGTTCGGTAATCACGCCGGAGATCGGCGCGAAAACATCGACGATGCCGGTGGGATGATTGGTATCGCTGCCCAGCACATGGAGCCGCTCGGTGGTGGTTTCGAGGTCCACCTTCGCGCTCTCCTCGGCGTTCTGCGCGACTTCCAGGTCCTTCTGCGCGATGGCTCCTTTTTCGAAAAGAAGCTTGGCGCGGTCGAGCTGCACCTTGGCGAGCTGCTCGTTCACCACTGCCTTCCGATAGTCGGAAAATGCGCTGGAAATATCGGAGCTTTGGACCTTGAACAGCAACTGTCCTTTTTTCACTTCATCGCCGATGCGCGCGTTGATTGCGACGACGCGACCGGAGGCGAGAGAAATCACGGGGACGGTGCGCGCGACATCGGGATTGACGACGCCGGTGACGCTCAACTCGGGAGCAGCGCTGTGCTTGCCAGCGGTCGCTAAAGGGAATTGATCGGGATGATCGACCTTGACCAGGTTCGCATCGCCCTCCTGCTCAACTTTGGCGGCAGGAGGCGCCTCGGCCTTTTGATCGGCCTGCTCTTTCTTGCTGCAGGCGGCGAGCAGGAGGAGGAACAGACCCAGCGCCGCTAAACCGCTTCTCATTGAATAACCTCTTTTCCCACGGCGAGATTCAGTTGGCTCGCGGCGCTCAGAAACGAGCCGACGAGATTCAGATAGTTCAATTGAATACTCCGGTAATCGCTTTGCGCGTTCAGAAAATCGAGCAGGGACGCTTGGCCGTGCTGGTAAGAAAACGCGATGGTGTCGCGGACTTTCAGGGCGCGGGCAAGATACGTGGGCCTTATAGGGCTGCAGCAGGTTGAGCGTTCCCATCATGGTCACGTAGGCGGAATCGACGTCGCTGAAAACCTGCGCTTCCGCGGCGTCGCGCAAGATGCTCCGTGCGGGTGATATCGAGCTTGGTCCGCAGCTTCTCGCCCTGGTTCCGATCGAAGATGCGCAGGGGAATGCTCGACGCTGAAACCGACGTAGGTCGGATCGCCGAACTGGCGGCCGAAGTCGATGCCGAAGGTCGGATCGGTGGAGCCGTTGGCTTCGGCGAGTTTGTGATCGGTCTGCGCCTTATCGACGGTTTGAATCGCCTCGCGCAGATCGGGGCGGGTGGCGAGCGCGATGGTATGGAAGTTGTCGAAGGTATCGATTTTGTCGGTAAAATCGAAGGGACCGGTGATGTCGAAGTTATCGACCGGGCGTCCGGTCGTTCAACATTTGCAGCAGCGTGATTTTCGCCGTGCGCAGGCTCACGGTGGCGTTCTGAATATCGGACAGATATTGGATGCGCTGCAATTCCAGGCGATCCATGTCCACCTCCGCGATATCGCCCGCCTTGAAGCGGATGCGATTCACGTCCAGCAGCTTGTCGTAGTATTCAAGATTTTCTTTGGCCAGCGCGAGCACAGCTTTCGCTTGCAGCGTCTGGACGAAGGCGTTCCGCAGCGTGTAGGTCAAGCGTGCGACGCAGATCCTCCTGCGTGGACCGGCGCGATGGCGGTGGCTTTTTCGGCGCTTTCCTTGCGCAGATCCCGCTTATGCAGCCGTCTCATACAGGTAGCTGGCGCCGAGACCCGGCTGGAGGTTGGTGAAAACGGGCGATAGGGATGCGTCTAAAAGGATTGAATTGATCGAGGCTGAAACTCAGTCCGGATTCGGCCGCAGGAACGCTGTGATTTCCTGCGCTTTCGATTCGTCGATATTCAGTTGACCGGCACGCAGAGTGGGGTTCGCCGCGTCGAATTTCTGCTGGATCTGTTCCCAGGTCAGCGGCTGCTGTGCGGCCGACGCGCGCTGCGGGCCAGAAAAGCGCAGACAAGTCCCGCTAACGCGATCGAGTTACTAAAAAATCGGTGGATCATGATTGCGAACGAGGGCTCTACGAGCACGGCTTCCATCGAACGGAGCTGGAGGCGTCTACGCCGGGTTCTCATACAATGTTAGACCACCGCCGTAAGTAAATATTAAAAAGCCATCAGATTTCCGAAAGAAGCCACGGTCCGATATCTTTCGATCCTATCTTTCGGTCAGAACGCGTTTGTTACCATAAAAGAAGGTTCAATTGGCGTGCTGAGCTATTTTTTCCAAGGCAAGCCAGGGCGATGCTGGTGCGCGCGGTCATTCTCATCGCGCTGATCGCGTTGATCGACTGGCGCGTCGAAACCAACGTTTCGCTGGGGTTCCTTTATCTGTTCCCGATGCTGATGGTGGGCGTGTCGCTCAACCGCTGGCAGATCGGCATCGTTGGGGCGCTTGTGCACGTTCCTGGTGGAGGCGTTCGATCCGTTTCCCTTCGTCGCGTCCGAAAGCATTCCGCGAAACATCCTGGTCTTCGCGGCGTTTTTCGGAGCGGGACTGTTTGTCTTTGAGTCCAACAAGAATCGGGCGCTGACGCAGAAGCACGTCGCCGATCTTGGAGAAGGAAATGGATCTGCGGCTGCGACGCGGAAGAGCAGTTGCGCGTGCTGGTGGAGAGCAGCCCGGCGGCGATTTTTACCCTGGATGCCCAAGGCACGGTGCTGATGGCCAACGAATCGGCGCATCATTTGCTGGATGTCGACCGCGCGGCACATTGCCCGGCGCGCGCATCGGAAACTATCTGCCGGCGCTCGCCAGCGTTCCTCCGTTTTCATCCGAGCACGCAGTTGTTCCGGACGGAAATGGAATGTCCCGGGCCGGCGCAACAACGGCGAAGTGTTTCTCGCCAACATATGGTTCTCGACTTATCGAACGCGCTCCGGCCCACGGCTGGCCGCGGTGGTGGTCGATGTATCGGAGGATTTGCGCAACCGCGAAGAGTCCAGTCTGCAGCAATTCATGGCCGGATCGCGCATCGTGGTGGCCAGCGTGTGCCATGAGATTCGCAATCTGTGCGGCGCGATCGGCGTGGTGAATGCGAATCTCGGCCGGAATGCCGCGCTCGCGGCCAGTGAGGATTATCATGCGCTGGCGACCCTGGTTTCAGGCCTGGAGCGGATCGCCTCGCTCGAACTGCGCCAGACCGCGGTCGAAGCAGTCGATGGGATCGATGTACTCGCGCTGCTCGATGAACTGCACATCGTCATCGAGCCTCCTCTGCGCGATTCCGGCATCGAGCTGCGCTGGAATCTGCCTGCTTCGCTGCCCCTGGTGTGGGCGGATCGGCACACGCTGTTGCAGGTTTTTCTCAATCTGACTAAGAACAGCGCGCGCGCAATGGAATCGTCGGAGACAAAAATTCTCACCATCGCCGCGGCTCTCGAAGCGGATCGCGTACTGGTGCGCGTGGAGGATACGGGGACCGGCGTTGCCGGCGCCGGAGCGGCTGTTTCAGCCGTTTCAGCCGGGCGCCGAATCGACCGGCCTCGGCCTCTATGTTTCGCGCGCGCTGGTGCGTGGATTCCGAGGCGACCTGATGCATGTCCCGCGCGCGGCGGGCTGCTGTTTTACAATTTCGTTGACGGTTGTCGCCGAAGCGGGCGATCGAATCAAGACATGCAAAACATACGCCTGTTGTTGCTGGACGACCACACCCTGTTCCGGGAGAGTTTGAGCAGGCTGCTCGACGCGGAGCCTGATTTCGAGATGGTGGCCGACTGCTCCTCCATCGAGCAGGCAATTGAGATTCTCAGTACACGCACCGTCGATCTGGTGCTTCTCGACTACGATCTGGGACCGCAGCGGGCTCCCGATTTTCTGGACCGCAGCGCGCGCGCTGCCGCTCGCCGCCGCGGGTATTGATGGTAACCGCGGGCATCACGCCATCTGAATCGGTGCAGATTTTGAATGAAGGCGCTTCGGGAATATTTCTGAAGCACAGTTCGCCGGCATTGCTCGCGGAAGCGATTCGCAGAGTCCACGGCGGCGAGACGTGGGTGGACCAGCGCTGCCTCCGCGATATCGTGCAAGTGGCGTCGCAGCCGGAGAGTCGCCCGGCCAGCAAGGATTTCACCGAGCGCGAACGCGCCGTTCTGCGCGGAGTGTTCGAAGGACTAAGCAACAAAGAGATCGGAGCGCGCCTGGAGATATCGGAGAGCTCGGTCAAAGCCGCCTTGCAGCAGCTCTTTCACAAAACCGGCGTGAGGACGCGAAGCCAGTTGGTGCGAATCGCGCTGGAACAATTCGCCGGACAATGGAGCAAATAAGTCTATGAATGTCGCGATCATCGGTACGGGATATGTGGGTTTGACGACGGGCGCGTGCCTCGCGTTTTTAGGACACGACGTCACGTGCGTGGACGTCGCGGAAGACAAGATCGCGGCGCTTGAACGCGGAGAAGTTCCCATCTACGAACCGCACCTCGCGGTGTTGATCGCCGGTGCTCGCGAGAATCTGCACTTCACGACTGACTACTCCACAGCGATCCCCGACGCGCAGGTGGTCTTCATTGCCGTCGGCACTCCCTCGAGCGGCACAGGTGCGCCGAACTTGAGCTATCTCGAAGCGGCGGCGCGCCAGATTGGAGAGCATCTGGCACAGCCGTATACCGTGGTAGTCAATAAGTCCACGGTCCCCATCGGAAGCGGCAACTGGGTAGGGTCACTGGTGCGGGAAGCGGTCGGCGAGCGCGCGGGCTGCCGGTTCGCGGTCGCCTCCAATCCGGAATTTCTTCGCGAGGGAACAGCGATCTTCGATAGTCTATATGCCGATCGCGTGGTCATCGGCGCCGACGAGGAACGCGCAGCGGAGGTCCTTTATACGCTCTACCGTCCGGTGCTGGAACAGACCTTCCAGGCTCCTCCGTACCTGCCCAGGCCGGAAGATTTGGGCGCAGTGCCTCTGATTTCGACCGACCTCGCGTCGGCCGAGTTGATCAAGTACTCTGCCAACGCGTTCCTGGCGCTGAAGATCAGTTTCATCAATGAAATCGGCGGGCTGGCCGAGAAAGTCGGCGCGGATATTACGCAGGTCGCCAAGGGCATGGGACTCGATGCCCGCATCGGCACGCGATTCCTCCAGGCGGGAATCGGATGGGGCGGCTCGTGTTTCGGAAAAGACACCGCGGCATTGGTTTCGACGGCGGCCGAGTACGGCCTGGAAATGCCGATCGTCAAAGCGGCGCGGGAAATCAATCGCCGGCAGCGGGAACGAATCGTGGAAAAGCTGCTGCACGAACTGAAAATTCTCAAAGGACGAACCGTGGGTTTGCTGGGCCTCGCATTTAAGCCGCACACGGATGATCTGCGCGAAGCTCCCGCGATCGAGATCGCCCGCAAGCTGATCGAACGCGGAGTGCGGGTGCGCGTGCACGACCCCGTCGCGATGGATCGTTTTCGCCGCGAACATGCCGATCTGGAAGTGACCTGCTGCGAATCAGCGTCCGATGTCGCGCGCGACGCCGACGCGCTGGTACTGGTAACGGAGTGGCCCGAGTATCGCGAACTGGACTGGGAATTAATTCTTCCATCGATGCGTACGCCGATCTTTCTTGATGGGCGCAATGCCTTCGACAAGGCGCGCATGACGCGGGCGGGGTATCGCTACTTGTGCCTGGCTTAGCTCGATCCTCAGACCGCTCCCGAAGGTCGCGGCTCCAAAGGCACATCGATTTCAAAGTGTGACCTCAATAGAGCCGCGACCTTCGGGAGCGGTTACACGGCCGGCGGCCTTGATACAATCCCTGTTTGACGATCCGCTGCGCGATTATTCTCATTGTTGGCGTCTCCGTTGCCGTCCATGCATCGGCCCAAAAAGGCAAAAAAAAGACTGACGAGGAGCCGGTCACTCAGACGTTGCCCGTGTTGAAGGACCCACCGGGCGCTATTTCCGCGGAGACGGCTCGCCTGGTGTTTCACGTTTCTCCACTCTCTAATAAGGGATTACTCTCTCAGCAGATTCGCGACGCACTGAAGGCGCTGCTGCGCGACACGCATGGTGCGACCATCGTAAAGCTGCGCGCGTTTGTTGCCGGATCGGGCGACATGAGGCGCGTTTCAGCCATCGTAAGCGAAACCTTTACCGAGCACAAACTACCCTTGCCCGCCGTCTCGACCATCGAGGTCGGTGCATTACCGCTAGAGGGCGCGCAAGTCGTAATCGAAAGCGTCGGGGTGGACAAAAAGACAGTGAACCGCGATGGACTCGCGTTTTACTCGGGGCTGCCACTGAAACAGTTGCGTCAGATTCCAGGAGCATTGCGTGCGACGTGTTTTTTGAGCTCGCTTGACGACTTGGCGAAAGTGAAGGAGATCACCTTGACGGCGTTTTCCGGAGCGTCCGTGAATTTCGTGCAATCGCAAAGATTGGGAATCGAGCCGCAGAACGTGTGCGAAGCCGTAGCCAGACTCGACCGCGCTCCTGCGCAGCCGCTTGTTGTCGAGAAAGGCGCGGCGCTGGTCAATACACCGAAGATCGTGCTGACCGGCACGCAAATGGCCTTCCGCGATACCGATGCCGACTTGCGGTTGGCGTTCGAAAGATTGCGCAAGGCACTGGAGTCGCTGGGTGTCACTTATAAGGACGTGTTCTGGTCAAGCGCGTATCCGCTGACGCGTCCGGTGGAGGAAAAAATCCATGCGATGCAGCAGGAGTTTTTCGATCCGGCGAAATTTCCCGCTGGCACGATTCTGCTGTTCGAAGGGTTGCCGTCGCTCGATGCGACGATGGCAATGGACGTGATCGCGGCTGCCGATATTTGTGATGCTAAAATGTATCACATGAAGAGAGCCTCGCGTTCGCGATTTGCGCTACGATTTCCCCAAAGTGGAGACGCATGCTTGCCGAGGGGGAATCGATCGAGATCACCAAGAGGAATCAGGTGATCGGTACGCTGAGCCCGGCGAATTTGCCGAAGAAAATCGAATTACCAGATTTCATGGCGCGCCTGAAGAAAATCTACGGCGACAAGGTCTTGAAATCCTCCTGGGCGGATTTCCTGGCTGAACGAAAAGGACGCTATTGATCGCCTACGCCGATACCAGTTTCTGGCATCGCTCTACGGGACGGATGCGAACTCGGCGCAGGCTGTGCATCAGATTGAAACCTTGCGTCCAAGCTTTCTGGTAACGCCCTTCGCGGAACTGGAATTGTATCACAGCATTCGAAGCTCGTGCATTTCGAAAGCTCTTGAGCGCTCCCGAAGTGGACGCATCCATGCACGCATTTCGCGCCGACCTCGCGATGGGCGTGCTGAGCCGCAAGCCGATTCCTCAAAACACTTTCGCGCGGGCAATCCTCCTCTCGCCGGCTCTACACCCGGACACTCGGCAGCCGAACCTTGGATATTCTGCAAGTCGCGATCGCGCTCGAGCTCGACGCGGAAGTGTTTTTCACCTTCGACAAAGATCAAGCCAAACTCGCCAAACGCGCCGGCCTCACCGTCCGCCCGGGCCGCCGACCTGAATCCCCCAATTTGATAGACTCGATTTTTCAGAACAAGAAAGGAGGGTCGCACAGTGAAAACTCCCAAAGACGACTCTAAAGGGAAACGCAAGAGCGCATTTTCGCGGCGCGGATTTTTGCAAGGACTCGGCGCCGGCACAGGCGTGCTCTCGACCGGCATTCTGGTCGAGGAAGCAGCGCAGGCCGCACCGGCGACTCCGGTCAGCTGGACCCGACGCGGTCGCCATCACGCTCGACATCAACGGCCGGAGTTACAAAGCCACGGTCGAGCCTCGCACCACTCTGCTCGACACCTTGCGCAATCAGCTCGATCTGACCGGCGCCAAGCGCGTCTGCGACCGCGGCACCTGCGGCGCCTGCACCGTCATCGTCGACAAAAAGGTGATGTATAGCTGCACCATGCTCGCCGTCGACGCGCAGGGCAAGAAGATCGAAACCATCGAAGGCCTCGCGCCGGAGGGCAAGCTGCATCCGGTGTCCGCAAGCCTTCTGGGATAACGACGCGCAGCAGTGCGGCTACTGCACGCCGGGCTTCGTGATGGCGTCCAAAGGATTCCTGGATCGCCATCCGAATCCCACTTATGAGCAGGTGAAAACCGGACTCGGCGGCAATCTCTGCCGCTGCGGAACCTACGTCGGCGTTCGCAAAGCCGTGCTGCAAGCCGCGAAAGTGATGGGAGGCAAAAATGCCTAATTACAGTTGGCCTCCAATGGACAAACGCCGCTTGATGGGCAAGCCCATCAAGCGGCTCGACGGACCCGTGAAAGCGACGCGGCCGCGCGAAATACAACTCCGACGTGCATCCGCAAGGGATGCTGTGGGCGACGCTGGTCACTTCTCCGCACGCCCATGCGCGCATCACCAGCATCGATCTTTCGCCCGCCGAAAAAATGAAAGGCGTGACCGCCGTGCGCGCGATCAAGAAGGCCGGCGACGAAGTGCAATGGGCCGGCACCGAGATCGCCTCCATCGCCGCGATCAATGAGGAAGTCGCTCGCGACGCCGCCCGCGCCGTCGATCGTGAAGTACGAAGTCCTGCCGCACCTGGTCCAGGAGCAGGATCTCGCGAAAGCCGGCGCGCGCGCCAAACCCGCAGGCGAGCAGGTTTCAGGCGATCCCGATCAGGCTTTCAAAGATGCCGACGTCATCGTCGAAGGCGAATACGGCACTCCCGTGATCACGCACTGCTGCCTCGAAACGCACGGCACCATCGTCCAGTGGAATGGCGACCACGTCGAAGTCTGGCCGTCGACGCAGAACGTTTCCGGCATCGCCGGCGAGCTCGGCAAAGCGATCAAGGTCCCCGCCAACGCGATTCACGTCCATATGGATCACGTCGGCGGAGGATTCGGCAGCAAGTTTCCCATCGACCTGTGGGACGTCGAAGCCGCGCATCTCTCCAAAGCGAGCGACGGCAAGCCGGTCAAAATGTTCCTCGACCGCGAAACGGAGCTGACCATCGCCGGCGTCCGCCCCTCGGCCTTCGCGAAGGTCAAGCTCGGCGCGAAGAAGGACGGCACGTTCACCGTGTGGGAGTCGAAAACCTGGGGCTCCGGCGGATTCCAGGCCGCGAATCTCAACGCCGACCTCTTCCCGTACGTCTATCGCAAGGTCCCGAATCGCCGCGTCAATCATATGGGCGTATCGCTCAACGCCGGCACGGCCCGAGCGTGGCGCGCGCCGAATCATCCGCAGATTTCGCTGATCTCCTGCTCCGCGCTCGACGATCTGGCCGCGAAGTGCGGCATGGATTCGCTGCAATTTTTCCTCAAGAACGCCGACCTGACCGCCAAGCCGGACGTTTACAAGGCGCAGCTCAACAAAGCCGCCGAGATGATCGAGTGGTCGAAATACGGCCACCCGCGCCCCGACACAGCGAAGGGTCCGATCAAGCGCGGCCTCGGCATCGGCGTCAATACCTGGGGCGGCCTCGGCCACGACAGCAAGTGCCGCGTGACCATTCAATCCGACGGCAGCATCTCGGTCGACCTCGGCAGTCAGGACCTGGGTACCGCGACGCGCACCATGATCGCGATGGTCGCGGCCGAAACCTTCGGCCTCGAAATCGGCCAGGTTACCATCGGCCTCGGCGACACGAATTTCCCGCCGTCCGGAGGCTCGGGCGGATCGACCACCATCGGCGGCGTTTCCGTATCGACCCGCAAGGCCGCCGTCAACGCTCTCGGCAAGATTTTCGACCTGCTCGCGCCCGTCATGGGCGTGCCGGCCGATCAGCTCGAAGCGGTCGACGGACGCATCCGGCAAATCGGAAATCCCGACAAGGGCATGAGCTGGAAACAGGCCTGCGCCAAGCTCGGCACGCAGACGATTTCCGAGGAAGGCGAGAATCTTTCGCGCAACGCGCCGAAGGAAGGCCTCATCAATCAAGGAGTCTCCGGCGTCCAGATGGCCGACGTCAGCGTCGACATCGAAACCGGCATCGTGAAGATGAATCGCATGGTCGCGGTGCAGGATTGCGGCTTGATCGTGAATCCGCGCACCGCCGAAAGCCAGGTGCTGGGCGCCTGCATCATGAGCACCTGCGCGGCTCTTATTTGAGGAGCGCATCATGGATCAGCAGACCGGCCGCGTGCTCAACGCCGACATGGAGTTCTACAAACTCTCCGGCATCGGCGACATCGGCGAAATTCTGGTGCACATGGATATTACGCCGGAGCACGACGCGCGCGGCATCATCGGCCTGGGCGAGCCGCCAGCGATCGGAGGCATGGCCGCGATCTCGAACGCGGTCGCGAACGCGATCGGCGTGCGCGTCGGCATGTTGCCGCTGACGCCCAGTCGCGTGCTCGCCGCGCTCGAGCACAGGGAGGAACGCATAAATGGAACGCTTCGAATACGCCAATCCAACAACGGTGAAGGACGCGACAGCGCTCCTCGGCGCAACCTGGAACGACGCGCAGGTTCTCGCCGGCGGCACCGACCTCATCAGCATGATGAAGGATTTCGTCGTCTCGCCCAAACGCGTGGTCAATATCAAAGGCATCGCGGAACTGCGCGGCATCTCGAAGACCGCAGCCGGTGTGCGCATCGGCGCCGCCGTCACGCTCGACGATCTATCGCTGCATCAAGTCATCCGCAGCTGAGTTCCCTTCCCTGCTCACAGCGGCGCTCGGCGTCACCAGCCCGCAGATCCGCAACATGGGAACGGTCGGGCGGCGATCTGTGCCAGCGCCCGCGCTGCTGGTATTTCCGCGGAGGCCACGGATTGTTCGCGATGCAGGATGGCAAGAGCCTGGTCCCGAACGGCGAAAATAAATATCACGCGATTTTCGGCGCCAACCCCGCCTATTTCGTCAGCGCATCGAGCCTCGGACCAGCGCTGGCCGCGCTCGGCGCGCATGTGAAGATCGTATCGCCCACCGGAGTCCGAACCGTCGCGGTCGAGAAATTTTTCCTGATCCCCAAGAGCCGACGACCGATCGCGAAATCGATCTGCATCCCAACGAAATCGTGACCGAGATCCTGATTCCCTCCGCTGCCGCGTCGGGAAAAACGCAACGTATGAGATCCGCGAGAAACAGGCGCTCGATTGGCCGCTGGCAACAGCTTCGGTCGCGCTGAAGATGAGTGGTAGCAAAGTCGCCGGCGCCCGCATCGTGATGGGTCACGTCGCGCCGATCCCGTGGACCGCGACCGCAGCGGAGAAATCCCTCATCGGCAAATCGATCGACGAAGCGTCCGCGCAAAGCAGCGGCCGAGGCAGCCGTCGAAGGCGCGCAGCCGCTCAGCCAGAACGGTTACAAAGTGCAACTCGCAAAGGTCGCCGTCAAGCGAGCGCTGTTGGCGGCGGCCGGGAAGGCGTAAAAATGGACCTCGACGAAGATCGCTGCCAGTCCCTGCGTTGGAAGGGATTGTTCATCTTGTCGGAAAGCTCGACCCCTCACTCCAACGACCGCCTCTTCTGGTGCCACAAAACGCACCAATGCATCGGCCCCGACGCCAAAATCGCCGACGACTACGAGTGCAATGAGACTCGCGCTTGTTATGAGGCTTTATAGCAGCATCCTTCTGATGCTGGCCGCGCACAACGCGGTACGCGCAACACAATCAATTCGTCCCCTGACTTGGTCCGACACCTTGGCCGCACGCGCCCAGGATTGGGCCAATACGTTGCTCACCCGAGGCGAGTTCATCCACCATCCCAAATCGCCTTACGGCGAAAATCTGTTCGAAATCGATGGCGCAACCGCGTCCCCCGAACAAGTAGTCGAGGCCTGGGCAGCGGAATCCCGCGATTACGATTACGCGACGAACAAGTGCCGCAAAGTATGCGGACACTACACCCAAATCGTCTGGGCTGCGACCACCAAAGTAGGCTGCGGTGTAGCCCGCAACGCCCGCCGCGAAATCTGGGTCTGCAACTACGACCCGCCGGGCAACTACATCGGCAAACGCCCCTACTAAATCGCCGGCAATCGCAGATCTTTCCAGGAGCCTCGCCGTATCGATGATCCCCATATTCTTCTTCCCGGCGTCGGCGCGCCTCAATCGATTGTTAACCGATCCGCGACCGCAGGAAGAGATCGTCTGAGCAAGCCCGGCCGCGTCTTGCCCGGTCTATCGAGCCGGCAGGATAAAACCTAGTAGCTGACCTCGCTGCCTTCATCCGATGGAATGAGTAAGAGGACTGCTGAACAGCCCTCGTGAGTTTCCGGGTAAAAGAGGTCCTGTTGTTCGAATTCACTATGCCAACGGAGAGTGCTCCACAATCGCCGCGGCCCCTCGCCGTCAGTATTGTGGTGCACAGCGTGGCCGTCCTTCTGTTGCTTGCAATTCGGTCTTCCGGGGTATCGAGAGTTCCGGCGGCTCCGCAACACTTTACATTAATCGCACCGTCCAGAGACACGCCGATCAGGATTCCCAAGGCGCAAGCAGCAAGTCCTCGCGAGTTTCGTCCCGCGCCTCGCGCGGCGGACAATTTAGAACTGCGCGTCGCCCTAATTCCAACTCCTGCTATCGAGATTCCCAAGCTCGTCATGCCGGAAATTCCTCACGCGGTCAGCGTGCCTCTTATTATCGAGGTCCAACCCGCCGCGCCGGTTCAGACGCCGCCGAAACCGGCGGTCAAAGCGGCAGGTTTCGAGAGCTCCGAGGCCTCGGTCACCGGACCACCGAGAGGTGTGTTGTCAGCAATCGGATCATTCGAATCGGCGCATTCGGCGGAAGCGGCACCGGTGCGAAGCACGATCGCGCGGCTAAGCGGCTTCTCCGATGCCTCTACGGCGGCAACGAGTATCGCTCGGCCCAAACCAGTCGTGAGCGCGGCGTTCGGAGATACAACCGCGGAACAAGGTGCGGCTGCTTCACGCCACTCGGCCGCTGCGGGACGACTGACTCCGGTGGAAATTCTCTTCAAGCCGAAGCCGGCTTTCACCGCCGACGCGCGGGCGAAACATATTGAGGGCGAAGTGGTGCTCGAGGTGCAATTCAACGCTGCGGGCAACGTGCGTGTTCTCGGTGTGGTGCGCGGCCTTGGGCATGGGCTCGACGAAACCGCGGTGGCCGCCGCCCAGGGGATTCGCTTCCGGCCGGCGATGCGCGACGGCGCCGCGGTGGACTCCTCGGCTCTCGTACATATCTTATTTCAGCTTGCTAATTGAAGGATCAATCGAATGAAAAAATTTGTCATTTTAACTTTGCTGGTTCTACCGCTGTTCGCACAAGCCCCGAATGCCGCGGTCGATCGTTTGTTGGATCGCATTGTGGAGCGCGAGAAGACGTTTCTCGAATCGGCGAAGAAGCGAACGCCAGTGATCGAGACTTACATTCAAGAAGCGCTCGAATCCACACCGGGGAATGAACGTCCCACCAAGGATCACTATTTTCTGGGCCGCTTCCGGCTTGGGGATACGCTGGCTTACGAGACGCTGATCGAACGTTCCGATGCGCCCCCGCAGAAAAGCGGCGGTGGCTGTCCTTTCATTCCGGGCAGAAGAATCGCCCGATGACATTTCTGCCGCGCGGATTCGCGCAGATGGCGGTCATCGACCTGCAGGATTTCAATCGGCAGACCTACAGCTTTGAATATGTCCGGCGCGAATTTCTGGGCGAAGTGCGCTGCCTGGTGTTCGATGTGCACGCCGCGCAATCGCGCGCAGGCCGGAAAATTCGTCGGCCGGATCTGGGTGGAGGATCGCGACAATTCGATCGTCCGTTTTAACGGCACCTACGTGCAGGCGCGCCGCGCAGAAGGGCGCGACGCCGGAGCGCTATTTTCATTTCGATAGCTGGCGGGTGAACGTCGGGCCCGGCGATGTGGGTGCCGGCGCAGATTTATGTCGAGGAGGAGGGCATCGCAGGCGAGGGCGGAAAGCGCCGCGTCGCCGCGCTTCAAGGCGCAGACGCGCATCTGGGATTATGCGGCCGCGCCTTCAGAACAAGATCGATGAGCTGACCAGCATTCTGATCGAAAGCGGATCGGCGGTGAAGGATCAGGAGGCGTCGAAGGACGTTTCGCCGCTCGAAAGCCAGCGTTCGTGGGAACGGCAGGCGGAAGAGAATCTGCTCGGCGCGACTGGAAAAGGCAGGGTTGCTCGCGCCCCCGGGGCCGGTGGACGAAGTGTTGAATACGGTGGTGAACAATCTGATCGTGTCGGCGAATCTCAATGTGGAGGCGCATTGCCGGGTGATGCTCACCACGCCGATTGAGACGTTTTCGATCGGCCACACGATCGTGATCAGCCGCGGCTTGATCGATGTGCTGCCGGATGAGGCGAGCCTGGCAATGGTGCTCGCCGATGAGCTGTCGCACATCGCGCTGGGTCATCGCACGCAGACGCAGTTCGCATTTAACAATCAGACGATGCTGAGCGATGCGGAATTGCTGCAGAAGTTTCACTTCCAGCGGACGCCCGAAGAGATGACGAGCGCGGGCAGAAAGACCATCGAGATCATGAAGGCATCGCCTTATCAGAAGATGGCCAATGCGGGGTTGTTTCTGAAGGAATTGGCGAGCCGCGGAGCGGCGTTGCCGCGGCTGCTGCAGGCGAATCTTGGCAACCAGTTCGCGAATGCGGACGCGCTGAACCGCTTGGCGGCATTCGCGGCGTCGGCGCCGGCGCTGGAAGAAAACAAGCTCGAACAGATCGCGGCGCTGCCGCTGGGGTCGCGCGTGAAAGTGAATCCGTGGAACAACCAGATTGTGCTGGTGAAGACGCGTCCGATCTCGCTGCTCTCGGCGCGCGAGAAGATGCCGTTCGAGATCACGCCGTTCGCGCTGTATCTGACGCGCATCGAACCGGGCCGGTTGCTGGCGGCCTGAGACGGCTCACGCAGCGAAATAGATTATTTCAACTGCAGTTCCGCCAGATGCTCGCCGGTTTCCTTCTCGACATCGGCATGCAGGCTGTTGCCGTGCGCGTCCATGGTGACGATCGCCACGAAATTGTTGACGCGGAGATGCCACATGGCTTCGGGGACGCCGAACTCCATCAGGTTCACGCCAAGCACCTTCTCGATCGAACGCGCGTAATATTGCGCGGCTCCGCCGATGCCGTTGAGATAGACGGCGCCAGATTCCTTCAGCGCCGCGAGCGTCTTTTTTCCCATACCGCCCTTGCCGATCACTGCGCGCACGCCGTATTCGCGAATGACGTGGGCTTGATAGGGCTCCTCGCGGATGCTGGTGGTGGGGCCGGCGGCTTTCACGGTCCACTCGTCGCCTTCCTTCAGCATCACGGGACCGCAGTGATAGAGCACGGCGCCGTGCAGATCGACGGGCGGGGGATTTTTCATGAGATACGCGTGGACCGCGTCGCGTCCGGTGAAAACTTCGCCGCTGATCAGCACCACGTCGCCGACTTTCAGCATGCGCACCTGATCCTCAGTGAGCGGCGCGCGCAGCACGACTTCGCGGCCGCTGAAAGGGAAGCCTTCGCCGTGCGCCATTTTTTCGATGGTGCGCGAAGGGTCGCGATATAGCCAATCGGTGATCGCGCCGCTCGCTGCATCGAGGCGGACGCCGAGCCTTCGATAGGCCCAGCAATCGTAGGCGACGGAAACGAAGAAGCTGGCGGGCAGGCGATTCGCGGCCATGATTTTGCATCCGATCAACGATGCTTTGCCGCCAAATCCCATCGCGCCGACGCCCAGGCGATTGGCTTCCTCCATGACTTCGGATTCGAGCTTCGCCAGCTCCGGCACGGGATTGGTGTCGTCGAGGGTGCGGAATAATTGGTCTTTCGCCAGCTCGTAGCCATGCGCGCGATCGCTTCCGATGCAGACGCCGAGCGCTCCGGGCGCGCAGCCTTGGCCTTGCGCCTGCCACACCGCGTGCAGCAGGCATTTGCGCACGCCTTCCAGATTGCGATCGGCGCGGCCCAGGTGTTCGAGCTCGCACGGCAGCGAATATTGGATATTCTTGTTCTCGCAGCCCCCGCCTTTGAGGATCAGCTTTACTTCGATCTCGTCTTCTTCCCATTGCTCGAAGTGAATGACGGGAGTTTCCGTGCCCAGATTGTTGCCGCTATTTTTCCCGGTCAGCGAATCGACCGAATTGGGCCGCAGTTTGCCGCGCTTGGTCGCCTCGGCGACGGCGCTGCGAATCGCCTTTTTCACAGCGATCTGGCTGACGCCCACCGGCGTGTGCACGACGAACGTCGGCATGCCGGTATCCTGGCAGATCGGGCCTTCGTCCTCCTGCGCCATATCGATGTTCGAGGCGATGATATTCAGCGCCTGCGACGATTGCGTGCCCGGCGTCTCCCCACCGATCGCGATTCCCATGGCTTGCCGCACATCGGGAGGAAGATTGGTCGAGGTCTGGGTGATGAGCTCAATGAGGCTCTCTTCAAGAAATTGCATGATTGTCCTAAAAGACAATTCTAACTTGTGCGGCGGTTCCGAGCTTCATGATCGGCTCGGGCGACGTGAAGTAAACGATTACTTCAGCGCCGCGAACCTCGTGCACCTCGCCCGGGAGTTCGGCGTCGGACACGCGCACGAACGCATGTTGGCCGGCGTGAATGCGCGTTAAGACGTGGGCATCCGGCGTCAGAGAGACGGCGAGTTTCGTCAGATCCGTCGCGATGGCCATAAGCGGATCCTTGACTCTCCACTTTCTCGCCTTGGTGCACGTTGCGCGTAAAAACAACGCCGTCGCCAGGAGAATGAAGATCGCACGCCGCGATGGCCGCTTTCGCTTTTTCGAGCGCGGCGGTTTGTTCCGTAAGCGCCCGCTTTGCCTCCTCAGAATCGCGGTCGAGCGCCGCGGCTCTTATCCTGCGCGTCTTTCGACGCCGCGTCCCGATTCGCCGCTTCCGTTTTCGCGGATTTATACTCGGCCTCCGTCTTCTCGAAGGTGAGCCTGGGAAGTGCGCCTACCGCGTACAGGTTCTTATATCGCTGATAGAGTTTCTCGATGCGATCGAGTTCGTTACGGGCGCGGACCTTATCGGCATCCGTCCTCGATATTTCGAGTTTCGCGCTCACCACTTTCGCGTCCAGCTGCGCCGACTCGCAGTTCGGCTCGATCGGCGGCGGCCTGCGTGCTCTGATGTGCGACTTCCAGACTCCGCATTGCGGATCCGCCCGACCAGTTGATCTTCATAAACCTCGGCCCCCACATCGACAAACCACTGGTCAAGAATTCCCGCGACGGGTGCGGCGACCTGTTCGGTCGGTCTGTGGCTGAAGGCGCCCGTAAGCTCAATCTCAGGTCCATCGAACGACCGTTGAGACCGTTACGGGTTTCACGGGCACTGGCCTTGGCCGATGTTTGACGACCCATGCCTAAAGAAAGCCCGAGCGCCGCGACCGCTACGATTGCGCCCCCGGCAATCAGCCCCCTCGTCTTCACACTTCGATTTTACTTCGCCGGATAATTCGCGTTCGCCTGGACTTCTTTGATCTGCTCGGTGTGGCGCGCCGTGTGCGTCGCCATCAATACCAGCAATTGATATGCATCCATCGGTCCAGCCGGCCCGGGCCCGACGTGGGTGCGCAACTCGTCCGAGGTCGTTTTCACATATTCTTCGTTCTGGTCCCGCTTCGCGGTGAACGCCTTCGCCGCGCCTTCCGGCGTAAGCGTTGCGGCTCTACCCACCGGATCGATCGGCGCCGGAGCAGTTGCTTTATGGCTGCGATCCTGCACTCCGATGGCGAGTTGATGGTCGAACTCGGCGTTCGATTTTTCCGGCCTCGCCACGGCGGGCGACTTCAGAATCTGTTGCGCCGCATCGAATATAAACGTCTCAGAAAGCACGATATGCTCCGCGCACTCCTGCACGCTCCACACATTCGGAGCCGGCTTGAATTTCCATTGCGCTTCACTGATTCCGGCGATGCTCGCCAGGAACGCTTTTTTCGACATTTCCATCTGCTCGATGAGAAACGCGCGCTCCGCGCCGTTCAGGGCTCCGCCGTCGGCCGCGATACGCCGGCACAACTGAGAGCATCGAAATCGCCAGGACAGAAAGAACCGCTCGTCTATGCATAAACCCCACTCCTTTTCTTTGACCACGAGTTTACTACGTACGCTGCCGCCCGATAGTTCCTGCGTACGTTTCCGGCGGTTGCGACACGTTAATATTCCGTGAGAAAATAACCGAAGTTTTGATCGCACATACGCGCGCTTGACTGGCGCCGCACGTGTGAAAACAGGATTGAACAGGAGAACTACGAGTAGTGAGAGAAAAGGGTGTTGTGAAATGGTTTAATGCCGCAAAAGGCTATGGATTTATTCAGCGTTCCAGCGGCGAAGACGTGTTTGTCCACTTCTCCGCCATTGAGATGTCCGGCTACCGGACGTTTGAAGAAGGCTCGGAGGTTGAGTTTGAAGTGAAGCGGGGACCGAAGGGTCTGCAAGCGGAGAGCGTCAATCGTCCGTAACAGCTCGGTTGTTTTTAAAGAGGGCCGTCCCAACCCGGGCGGCCCTTTTTATGTTCAGTCCCTCAAGTCAGAATTTTTCACGCTTTTCCAGATTCGCTTCGATCTCCTTGCGCTCCCTCCACACCGGATGCAGCTTTTTTGCGACCATCAGCGGAAGCTGGTCTTCCAGATGAATCGAACCGGGCTGCGAAAAATTTCCGTAGCTCAGCGAGCACTGCGCGTTCTGCTTCTCCGCGAACTCGATTGCGCACACAAACGTCTCTCCGTGCGTGGCGTAATTTTTGCTTCCCACATTCCTGCCGAAATCGATGGTGCGAAACACGCCGAGCCTCCCCGAGCCTCCATCGCCAGGCATATCCGCGTTGCCGCTCGCATACCGATTCACGTCTCCCCACGCGACATCCAGCGAGCCGTAGCTTTTCTTGACCTTCTCGGCTGCCCCACCCAGAGCACTCACCGCCCATTCAGGATCGGCGATCCCGTAGGCCGAATCGACCGGATGCTGCGGATCGAACTTCACGCGTAGATGGCTCGTGACATCGCTGTTCGCAAGATACAGATCGGTAAACACTTTGAACAACACCGCGCCGCGGCTGGTCGGTTTCCGTCGACCGATCCCATTTCGCGAGAACCGCGCCTCGCTTCGGAATCGGGCGCGGCCTTCAGCAAGATCGGGCAGAATCGCGTCGGCCATTTCCACTCGCGTCGACAGTTTATTCGCCAGCATCTGCTCGTAACTGATCTTCGGCGATCTCCGTCAGCAGGCGGTAGGATCGCTTCGCGCGGAACAACGACGCGCCAATATCAGGGCGACGACAAATATGCCGGATATTTCGACGCATCCAGCATCGGCATGGTCATGAACCAGGGCGGCTCGTTCACATTTTGATTAAATCCGGACGGCGGATCGAGCGATTTCGGCAGTTCATCGTAAGAAAGATATTCGGTCCACATCGTTTTCGAAGTGTTGCCCGGCACCACGCCGGCCCAATATTTCACGTCGCCTGTGGAGCGCTTCGGCACCAGGCCGTCGAAGACCATCATGATGTGCCCGTCGGCATCGGCGTAGTTGGCGTTCCACATGGGCACCGCCATCATTTTCAGCGCGCTCTTGAACTCCTCCAGATTTTTCGCCTCGCCCATGCGGAACCACTGTTCCAGCATCTTCGGACGATCGAGCCCAGCGACGCGCATCGCGACCACCATTCCTTTTTCGTCGAAGACCACCGGCCCCTGCACGCTGCGCCGGATCTCCAGTTTTTCCTCCGTATAGGAACCGTCCGGCTGCTTGATCTTCAGCACCTTCGACGCGTGTTCGAACGGGCGAAGCTTGCCGTCGAACTCATATTGATCGCCCTTCACCGTGAGGCGGTAGAAGTCGACCGTGTCGATGGTATTCACGGTGCGGCCCCACCCCGTGCGGCGGTTGAACCCAACCACAGGCGTCGGAAAACCGATTTGCGGCGCGCCATAAAGGTCGTAGCCGGGGCCGACCAGGTGCACTTCCATATAGCGATAAAACGTGTCGCCCCACGCCAGGTGAGGATTGATAATCAGCATCGACTTGCCGCTCGCGGAGCGCGGCGGACCGACGGCCCAGGTGTTCGAACCGGGCGTAATCTCCGGAATCTCCGGCAAAATCAGTCCGCGCCTGCTGCTGGCTGCGGATGGCCGCGTTCACTTCGCGGCGCATGCGCTCCATCGATCCCATGTACATGTAGTGAACGGCGCGCAGCGAGTGCCCGATCACGTCGACGCCGGAAACCGGCAGCACCACGCGATACTCTGCGGCGATCGAATCCGGATGGGCCTCGCGTAATCGTTGATGCCGCGCGCGAACTCATCCACATATTTGCGGAACTCCGGATCCTGCGCGTCGTACCAGGTTTTGGCGCGCTCCGGCACTTCGTTCAATTGCACCCACCGATCGAGCGCGAGATGCGAGGGTCCCCAATACTCGGCGGCGCGGCCCCGCGATTCGCCGTAAAGTAAGAGCAGGAGATTGCCTTGCGCCTGCGCCTGCGCCCAGCCGTGGGCGTAAAACATGGACTCGCGATCGGACGCGAAGATGTGCGGCACGCCATACTTGTCCCACAGGATTTCGGGCGCGGTAGCGGCGGAATAACCGGCGGTTAACATGGAACAAAGCAGCAAGGTGCGCATAATTTGACGAGTCTATCGCACCTGAGCGGCAAACGTAACTTTTGGGGTTCAGAATCCGAAGGAGATTATAGATGAAACATTTGCTGGTGGCATCGATTTTCATGGTTGCATCGGGCCAGTTGCAAGCCGCGGAGCCGAATACGCGAGTGCCCGTGCTGGCCGAGTTGTTTACGTCCGAAGGCTGCTCCAGTTGTCCTCCGGCCGATGCGCTGCTGCGAAAGCTCGACCAATTGCAGCCGGTCGCGAATGCGCAGATCATCGTTCTGAGCGAACATGTCGATTACTGGAATTCGCTCGGCTGGAAGGATCCTTTTTCATCATCCCAGTTCACTGACCGCCAGGACTCTTTACGCGCACGCACTGAAGCGGAGAAATCTCACTCCGCAATTGGTGGTCGATGGACGCTGGCAGGTGCTCGGCAGCGATGATAAAGCGATCGAAGCCGCCGTCACGCGCGCGGCGGCGAAGCCCAAATCGGCGGTGCGAATCGTGTCGGCGACACGCGACGGAAATGAGGCGGTGATCGGCGTCTCGGTCGACGCGCTCTCGTCCGGCAAAAAAGATGTATGGGTCGCCGATGGCCGACGATCGGGACGAGACGAGTGTGCGGAAAGGCGAGAACGCCGGCAGGATGATCGCCCATGTCGCGGTGGTGCGCAGCTTGAGCAAAGCCGGAACGGTGACCAAATCGGCAGCCTTCGAAAAGACCGTGCGAGTGCCGCTGACCGCACCGCAACCCGATATGCGAGTAGTGGTATTCGTGGCGGAATCCGGAGGCCCGGTGCTGGGTCTGGCCACGGAGCGGTTGCCGTAAACCATGCCGATCGCTCCCTATGGTCGCGGCTCGGTGCAATCGATGCATACCGAGCCGCGACCACAGGGAGCGATCATCTCGGCAATAATTGGGAGAGCTTCTTTCTCCCATGCCTCCCGACGCCGAACTGGAATCGCTGATGGTCCGCTATCAGCAGGGCGATTTGAGCGCGGCCTCCGAATTGGTGGCGCGCTTGAGTCCGGCGTTGCATCGATTTTTTATGGTGCAATTCGTCAGCCGGCGGTATGCGGACGATCTGTTGCAGGAAACATGGCTGCGTATCCACGAAGTGCGCCATACCTATCGGCCGGGCGAGCCGGTGCTGCCGTGGTTGTACGCGATCGCGCGGCACATTCGCGTCGATCAATATCGCAAGACGCGCCGCGTGGAGACTCGCGAACAGCAGGTGGAGCGATTGCCGGATACTCCGACCGTCGACCGCGCCAGCGGCGTGGATATAGATCGCGTTGCTCGACAGTCTGCCGGAGAGCCAGCGCGAAGTGGTGGCGATGTTGAAAGTCTCAGGTATGTCGCTCGAAGAAGTGGCGCGTGCGACATCGTCGAGCGTGGGATCGGTAAAGCAGAAGGCGCATCGCGCGTATGAAAAATTAAGGGAGCTCCTCACGAGCGCAGGTTTTGGAAATTGAAAGACAAGGATATCGACGACATCCTCGACCGCACGGCCTCAGCTCCCCAAGTGGACCCGGCGTTGCTCGATCGCGTCTCGGCGTCGATCGGCGCGTCGTTGCGGCCGGTACGGCCCATAGCGCCAGCGTGGATGTTAGCGACGTTATTGTTGTTGATCTGGGCGGGGATTGCTTTCATGAGCGCCTCAGCCCTCGGTTTGTACGGAATTCATAAATTGAATGGCATGGAAATGGGCACAATATTTCCAGCGCTGATAATTTTCACCTGGCTCGCCGCCCTGGTGAGCGTTGCCGCCATGTCGCCCGGCGGCCTGCGATGGAGAGTGCGGGCGAATCCCACGATACTGCTGCTCGCAATTATGACGGCGTGGATCGCCGTCGACGCAATTCTCTTTCACGATTATCAGATGGGTGCATTCGTGCCGGAGGGAATCCCTTGCCTGCGCGCGGGCTTAGTGGTCGCGGTTCCCACCGGCGTCGCAGTTGGCTGGTGCTGCGGCGCGGATTCGCGGTGAACGCGGCAGCGGCAGGTCTCGCAGCGGGAACGCTAGCGGGCTTAGCAGGCCTGGCGATGTTGGAGATGCATTGCCCGAATCTTCACGCGATGCACATCATGGTGTGGCACACCGCGGTGATTCCAGTCAGCGCCCTGGTAGGCGCTCTGCTGGGAAAGATCACGCGCCAGAATCGAACATCCGCACGCTGACCACAACAAACGAGCCGTGACTATGGGGCGCGGTTTCAGGAGCTGAACCGCCATGCGTAAGCACGCGGGCAGACGCTCGCTTTTTCCCCAGTCCTATTCCATCCCCGCCAAACATTTCGCCGTATTCGATTGAATCGTCACCGTATCTTCAACCCGCCTCGCATACCCACCGGCAAGACTCACGCAAACCGGAATTTTTCGGTGCTTCGCGATGCCGAACACCAACCGGTCGCGTTCCATCAAACCATCAATCGTCAGCGCCAACCCGCCGAGCTGATCCTCTTCATAAGGATCAGCCCCCGCGACGTACATCAGCAATTGCGGATCGAATCGGCTAAGCGCTTTTTCCACGGCCTGATCCAGCCGATGCAGATATTCCTCATCGCCGACGCCATCTTCGAGGTGAACATCGATATCGGACGGCGGCTTGAATTGCGGATAGTTATTGAACTGATGAATGGAAAGCGTGAAGACCGATTCGTCGTTAGCGAAAATGCCGGCCGTGCCATTGCCCTGATGAACATCGACGTCAACGACCAGCACCCGCTCGATCAATTTTTCTTGCTGCAGTTTGCGAATGGCCACCGCGACATCGTGGATCGCGCAGAATCCTTCACCGTGGTTCGGAAAAGCATGATGGAACCCGCCGCCGATATTGAAAGCCGATCCATCCCGCAAAGCGCAACGCGCGGCCAGCGTGGTTCCTCCGGCAGCAAGCAAGAATGCATTGGCCATTTTTTGCGACCAGGGAATTTCCAGACGCATCAGTTCTGCCTGATGCAAAGTCCCCTGCTTCAGCCGCGTAACCCATCCGCGCCCGTGAACCAGTAGCAAATCTTCTTCGGGGGCGGGCTCGGGCGCGAGAAAATCGTAGCCCTCCCCCGCCAGTCGATCGCGAATCAGGCGATATTTCTGCGACGGAAAAACATGCGCGCCCAAATTCAGATCGTAATCGTCGTGATAAATGAGTTTCATTCAGCTTGGAGCGCGGTGATAATCGCCGCGCCATAAATATCGTCCGCCGAGCAGCCTCGCGAAAGGTCGTTCATCGGTTTCGCCAGTCCTTGCAGAAAAGGTCCATAGGCTGTCGCCCCTCCCAGTCTCTCCACCAGCTTATAGCCGATGTTCGCGGCTCGAGAGATTGGGAAAAATCAACGTATTAGCGCGTCCCGCGACCTGCGATCCAGGAGATTTCGACGCCCCCACCGAGTGGACCAGCGCCGCATCGGCTTGCAGTTCTCCATCGACCGCGAGATCCGGTGCGCGCTCGCGAAGAATCCGCAGAGCCTCGATCATCTTCTCGGCGTCCGGATGTTTCGCGCTGCCCTTGGTCGAAAAAGACAGCAGCGCGATTCTTGGTTCGGCTCCGATAATCGTGCGTGTCGAGTGCGCCGTCGCGATCGCGATCTCCGCAACCTCGACCGCGCAAGGATCGACAACCAGAGCGCAGTCGGCGAACGCAAGCACCCCGTCGTGGCCGTGATTGCGGTCTGCAACGCAGACGAAAAACACCCCGGAAATCGTTCGAACTCCAGCGCGGGGTCCAATCGCATGAATCGCCGCGCGAACCGTTTCGGCAGTAGTATTGACCGCTCCACCGACCGCTCCGTCAGCGTCGCCCGCAGCGACCATCAACGCGGCGCGATAAAGAGGTTGCGATGCGATCTCGCCGGCTTCGAGTAAGGTGACGCCCTTCGCACGCCTGCGGGCGTGATAAATAGCGGCATATTTGGCGTCATTAATGTCCTTATCGAGCAGAATAGGGTCAATTATGGCCTCTTTTCGCAAGCGTTCTGCGGCCGATCGCACCCTCGGATCGGCTCCTTCCGGAAAAACGATGCGCCTTCGCGGAACACGGCTGAGGCGCTCGATCAGCCGGGCCAAAAATAGGGTCGCGGACGCGGACATTGCCCTTTATCATAACTTGGCTATTGACAAATAGATAATTCATACGTATGATTCAAACATACGTATGATTGAGCGCCCTGATACCAAGACCCGAATCCTGGACGCCGCCGAGAAGTTGTTTGGAGAGAAGGGATTCGACGCAACTTCGCTTCGCGACATCACCACCGAAGCGGACGTGAATCTGGCGGCCGTCAACTATCACTTTCAATCGAAAGACAGTCTGATCGACGCGACGATCATGCGGGGCGCGGGGCCAATAAACGAGAAGCGCCTGGCAATGCTGGAGGCGGCAGGGCCAAAAGCAACGGTCGAGCAGATCGTCGAAGCGTTCGTCGGCCCGGCGCTGGAACAGGATTTCGAGCCGATGGCGCCCCTGATGGCGCGCGTGCTCGCGTCGCCGGAAACGATGCAGAGGGTTTTCAAGCAATTGATCGAGTCCATGAGCCGGCGCTTTTCGGATGCGGTTGGCGTCGCTTTACCCGAACTTTCGCCGGCCGAGCGGATGTGGCGTCTTCACTTTACGGCAGGTGCGATGGCTCATACTGTCACGCGCGCGCCGGTTATGCGCGATCTGTTTGGAGGAGTACTGGACTTCAAGGATCGCAAGCTGCTGATCGCGCGCCTGGTGAGATTCGCGGCCGCGGGATTTCGCGCGCCGGAGGTGCATTAACTATGGGGTGGATTTTTCTTTTATGCGGAGGTTTAGCGTTCGCGCAAGAGACTCTGCCATTGAGTTTGAAGCGCGCAGTGGAAATTGCGCTTGGCCCCGGAAGGAAGTCCGCGCGTGGCGTTGGCTGAGGAATCGATCCGGCAATCGCAGACCGGAATCGCGCAAGCTCGCGCGGCATTTCTGCCCGATATCGAAGCGTCGGTGACCGATCAAAGCGAAACGGTCAACCTGAGAACGTTCGGATTGAATTTCCCTTTGCCGGCCGGTGTGTCGTTTCCTTCGCTGGTAGGTCCGTTCTCGGTTTTCGATGCACGGGCGACGGCGAACCAGTCGGTGTTCGATTTCAGCTCCATCCGAAAATACCAGTCGTCGAAAGTAACGGTCGAAGCAACCAAGGCCGATGCCGAGACGACAAGAAATCAGGTGAGCGATACGGTCGCGCGTTCGTACTTAGCGTGCCTGCGCGCAGACGCGAAGGTCGAAACCGAGCAGGCCAACGTCGACTTATCGGATGCCCTGCTGAAATTATCGAACCGTCAGAAAACGGCTGGAACTGGGCTCGCCATTGAAGTTACCCGAGCACAAGTGCAGCTTGCCAACGATCGGCAGAATCTGATCGTCGCTGAAAACGACCGTCGCAAGGCCGTATTGCAACTGTTGCGCGCGATCGGATTGAATCTCGACGCCCGCATCGAATTTACGGACAAGCTGGCGTATAAGCCGGTGGATGTCGGGCCGATGGAAGCGGCTCTTGACAAAGCCCGCAAGGAACGCGCGGAGTTGAAGGCGCAGGCGAAACGCGAGGAGATCGCGAAGCTGAACTATGGATCGGTAAAGGCGGAAAGGCTGCCATCGGTCAGCGCGTTCGGGAATTATGGATCGATCGGACCGGAAATCATCGGTGCCCTGCCGACACGCGCGGTCGGGATTACGTTGAAGGTCCCTGTGTTTGACGGCGGTCGCAGAGATGCGCGGCGCGCGGAGAGTCTATCGCAATTGCGCCAGGAGGAAATCCGGTCGCGCGACGTGAAGCAGCAGGTGGAGCTCGATGTGCGGCTCGCGCTCGACAGTATTAAATCCGCCGCGAGCCAGGTGGATACGGCTCGCGAAGGGCTGACGCTGGCGGAGAATGAACTGGCGCAGGCGCGAAGAAGATATGAAGGCGGCGTCGCGAATTCGATTGAAGTGACGGACGCGCAGACGCGGCTCGACCGGGCTCGGGACAATCAGATCGCCGCACTTTACAACTACAATTTGGCTCGTCTGGATCTGGCGACGGCGACCGGGAGCATCGCGGAGTACTTAAATCAATGAAGAAAATATTTCCCATCATCATCGTTGCTGGCGGCCATCGGCGGAGGAATCTGGTGGTGGCGCGATGCGCACGCGACCGACCCGAATCGCATTCTCGTGTCGGGCAATCTGGAATTGACGCTGGTCGACCTGTCGTTCAAGATCGCGGGACGCATGACGGAGCTGAACGTGAGAGAAGGCGATTGGGTGAAGAAGGGGCGAAATCATCGCCCGCCTGGATCCGATGCAGCTTCAGCAGCAGCGTTTGCGCGATCAGGCCGCGGTGATCAGCGCCGAATCGAATTACAGGCAGATGCAGACGTCGATCGCGTTTCAAAAAGCGACGCTCGAAAGCGATGTCGCGGCGCGGCGCGCGGAAGTGAATGAGGCGCAGGCGAAGCTCGATCAAATGCTGAACGGCAGCCGCAAGGAAGATATTCAGCAGGCGGAATCGGCGGCGAATGATGCGCGGGCGCAGTTGGAATTCGCGCGGTCCGATTGGGGACGGATGCAGGCGCTGTACAAGAACGAAGATATTTCCAAGCAGCAGTACGATCAATCGCGCATGAAGTTCGATAGCGCGACGGCGCAGTTGCATCAGGCGGAAGACAAAGCTGGCTCTGGTGAAAGCGGGTCCGCGAGCGGAAGAGATCGCGGCAGCGCGGGCAACGGTGGCACGAACGCAAGCGTCGTTGAGAACATCGGAAGCGAACCGGCTGGAGTTGCAGCGCAAGGAGCAGGAACTGTTGCAGCGCGATGCCGAGATCAATCGCAGCCGCGCGCAGGAAGGCATGTCGCAATCGCAACTGGACGACACCGTGATCGCTGCGCCGATCGACGGAGTGGTGCTGGTGAAATCCGCCGAAGCGGGCGAGGTGCTGGCCGCGGGAACGACCATCGTTACGGTCGGCGACCTGGATCATCCGTGGCTGCGCGCCTATATCAACGAAACCGATCTGGGCCGAGTGAAGCTGGGGCAGAAAGTGAAGCTCACGACGGATTCGTACAAAGGGAAAGTTTACTGGGGAACGGTGTCCTTCATTTCCTCCGAGGCGGAGTTTACGCCGAAGCAGATCCAGACGAAAGAAGAGCGCGTGAAGCTGGTCTACCGGATCAAAGTGGACGTCGATAATTCGAGCCACGATTTGAAGAACAACATGCCGGTCGATGCGGAGATCGTGTTGTGACCATCATTCAAACCGAAAATCTGACGCGCAAATTCGGCGCGTTGACGGCGGTGGATCACCTGAATCTGGAGATCGCCGAGGGAGAGATTTTCGGTCTGGTGGGACCGGATGGCGCGGGCAAAACGACGACCATGCGGATGCTGTGCGGGCTGATGAATCCGACCGAGGGAAAGGCGATTGTCGCCGGGCACGATGTTTCGCAAGAACTGGAAGCGGTGAAGGATCAGATCGGATACATGGCGCAGCGGTTCGGCCTGTATAGCGATTTGACCGTGGCCGAGAACATGGCGTTCTACTCGGATTTGTTCGGCGTGACGGGGCGCGAGCGCGACGAATTGACGTCGAGGCTGCTGCGAATGACCCGCATGGAGCCCTTTCAGAAACGGCCGGCGGGAAAACTTTCGGGCGGCATGAAGCAGAAGCTGGCGTTGATGTGCACGCTGCTGCATAAGCCTCGGGTTTTGTTTCTCGACGAGCCGACCAACGGAGTGGATCCGGTTTCGCGGCGCGATTTCTGGGAGATTCTATACGATCTGGTGCGCGGACGGACTGACGGTGTTCGTCAGCACCGCGTATCTCGACGAGGCCGAGCGCGCGAATCGCGTGGCATTTCTGGATCACGGGCGCATGATCCGGTGCGACACTCCGGCGGCGCTGCGAAAGAGTCTCGACGAGACGTGTTACCAGATTCGGTGCGAGCAATAATCGGGCGCTACGGGAGAGGCTGACGAAAGAGCCCGGCGTGCTGACAGCGGAACCGTCGGGCGCCTATCTGCATTTGTTCTTGAATCCTAAAATGACTTCGGTGGAAGCGCTTGCATCGAAGGAGCACTTCGAGTTTGAGGAAATCCTGCCATCGCTCGAAGACGTATTCATCGCGCTGATCCGGAAGGAAGAGGCGGCGCGTGCAGCCTGATGCGAAGGCCCGCGGTAAAGATCGACGATCTCTCGAAACGCTTCGGCGATTTCGTCGCGGTGGATCATGTGTCGATCGAGGTCCGCCAAGGGGAGATTTTCGGATTCCTGGGACCGAATGGCGCGGGGAAATCGACGACGATCCGGATCTTGTGCGGATTGATGGCGCCTACTTCGGGCAAGGCGACGGTGGCGGGCTTCGACGTCGCGACGCAATCGGAAGAAATCAAGAAGAACATCGGGTACATGTCGCAAAAGTTTTCGCTCTACGACGATTTGACGGTGGAGGAGAACATCGAATTCTTCGGCGGCGTGTATGGTGTGACGCCGGAAAAACTGGCCGAGCGCGAGGAGTACGTTCTGAAAATGGCGGGCCTCGAAGACAAGCGCAAAATGATGACTCGGCTGCTGGCGGGCGGCTGGAAACAGAGGCTGGCACTGGGCTGCGCGATTTTACACGAGCCGCCGATTTTGTTTTTGGACGAGCCCACCTCCGGCGTGGATCCGATCGCGCGCCGCAGTTTCTGGGAGCTGATCTATCAGCTTTCCGAGGCCGGCCACACGATTTTCGTGACCACGCACTACATGGATGAAGCCGAGTACTGTCATCGCATCGCGCTGATGCACGGTGGCCAGGTGATCGCGCTCGGCTCGCCTGCGGAATTGAAAGCATCGCTAGGCATGGGGCGTTTATTGAATCTGGAAACGTCGGATTTGCTGGCGAGCATGACGACGCTCGAAGGAAAGCCAGGCATTCTCGACATCGCGGTTTTCGGCGGCGGATTGCATTTAAAGGTGGAGGATGACGCGGCGGCGATTGCGGTGATTCGCGGCGCGCTGGATCAAGCGGGAATACAAATCGTGAAGCTGGAAGCGATCACTCCCTCGATGGAGGACGTGTTCGTCAGCCTGATTGAAGCTCGGGAGAAGGCCGCATGAATTTCCGACGCACGCGCGCGATGGCCCGCAAAGAGGTCCTGCATATCCTGCGCGATCCGCGCAGCCTGGCCGCGGCGATTGTCACTCCGCTGACCATGCTGCTGATTTTCGGATACGCGCTCAGCCTGGATATCGATCACATCCCGACCATCGTTTACGATCTCGATCACACCTCGCAGAGCCAGGATCTGATTCGCGCAGTTTCGCGGATCGCGGTACTTCGACATTATCGAAGAAACGAACAGCTATCGTCCGATCGAAAAGGAGATCGACGCGCGGCGCGCGCTGCTGGGCGTGGTGATTCCGGACGATTACTCGCGGAATCTGGCGTTGGGGAAAGAAGCGCAGGTGCAGTTGCTGTTCGACGGCAGCGATTCAAATACCGCGACCACGGCGCTGGGATACGCGGAAGGACTGGTGGCGGCGTATTCGCAGAAAATCCAGCAGGACGCACAAAGGCAGCGCGCGGGAGCCGTGATTCAAGGCGGCGTCGACGCGCGGATACGCGTGTGGTACAACCCGGACCTGGTATCGCGAAATTTCATTGTGCCGGGATTAATCGCCGTGATCCTGATGATTATCGTGGCGAACCTGAGCTCGCTGACCATCGCGCGGGAGTGGGAAAACGGAACGATGGAACAGTTGCTCTCGACTCCGGTTCGGCCGGCGGAAATGGCGCTGGGTAAATTATCGGCGTACTTCATGCTGGGAATGTTGGACATGCTGATCTGCTTGTTTGTCGGAGTGTTTATTTTCGACGTGCCGTTCAAGGGAAATATTTTCACGCTGATGATTTCGAGCTGCGTGTTTTTGTTCGGCGGCCTGGCGTGCGGAATTTTGATTTCGGCGGCGAATCGAACGCAGCTCATGGCATATCAGATGGGCTCGCTGACGTCGTTTCTGCCCGCATTTCTGCTGTCGGGATTCATTTATCCAATCGCGAACATGCCGCAGGATCATTCAGGCGATCGCTCTATTTGTGCCGGCGCGATATTTCATCAACATTCTGAACGGCCTGTTTTTGAAGGGCGTTGCGTTCTCCATGATCTGGTTCGATTTCCTGTTACTGGTAGGTTATGGAGCCCTGATGTTTTTCTACGCGACGCGCAAACTGCGGGAGAAGGTGGCGTAACATGCGACAACGTTTGCAAAGGATCATTCGAAAAGAGTTGATTCAAGTGGCGCGCGACCCGAGGATGCGGGCGATGCTGTTTATGCCTCCTCTGATTCAGTTGCTGATCTTCGGCTACGCGGCGAATCTGGACGTGAACACCGCGAAAATCGCATGGATGGATCAGGACCATAGCACGGCTAGCCGGGAGTTGCTGTCGGAATTCCAAGGCTCGGGTCGATTTATCATCGTCGCCGAACCCGACAGTGAAGCACAGATGCAGAGGCTGCTGGACCGCGCGACGGTGGACGCCGTGGTGCGCGTGATGCCTGGTTTTGCGCGCGATGTGGAGCGGGGGCGCACCGACGAGCGTGCAGGTTCTACTGGACGGAACGAACTCGAATACGGCTTCGATTGTTTCCAATTACGCGGCGCAAACCATCGCGCGATATTCGAGCGAGGTGATGGCCCAGTTATCGCGATCGAAAATGGTTGCGGGGACTATGGCGTCGGGCGAGCGCGATGCAAGCCGGCGGTGCCGCAGATTGTCGCGCGCAGCCGGGTGTGGTTCAATCCCGATTTGAAGAGCCGGAATTATTTTATTCCGGGAGTGGTGGTGAATATCATCACGCTGGTGACGCTGATGCTGACCGCGATGGCGATCGTGCGGGAAAAAGAAATCGGCACGATGGAGCAGTTGATGGTGACGCCGATCCGGCCGATGGAATTGATTCTCGGCAAGACGCTGCCGTTCGTGCTGGTGGGATTGTGGGACATGATGTTAGTGGTGACGGCGTCGCTGCTGGTATTCCATATTCCGTTCGCGGGAAATTTCGGATTGCTGGTGGTGTGCACCTTGCTGTTCCTGCTGACGAGCCTGGGCGCGGGCCTGTTCATCTCCACCATTTCGCGGACGCAGCAGCAGGCGATGATGACGACGGGATTGTTCTTTCAACCGTTCTTCATGCTGAGCGGGTTTTCGTTTCCGATTCGCAATATGCCGGTGTCGATGCAGGCGCTGACGTACATCAATCCGGTGCGCTACTTCATGGAAATTGTGCGCGGGATTTTTTTGCAGGGGACGGGGATCAGCACGCTGTGGCCGCAGATGGTGGCGCTCGCGGTTTTCGGAGTGACGATTTTATGGCTGAGCGTGATGCGATTCCATAAGCAGCTCGAGTAGTCACACTACCGGCGTCGTGAACGGCCGGCGGTTAAACCGGCCGCTAGTGGATTGGACTGCCTCTCACATGGGGCCCGCGGTCACTTCAACATGACTTCATTTTCCATGCTTCGATGCGCAATCCTCTGAAATGCTCGGGTGCGGCGATCGACGCTATCCGCTCTCCCGGGATTTTATGGAATCGATCCCAAAGTCTCCCGTCGGCTCCATACTTATAGTTGGTAGCCGCGAGGCGTTAACGGCCTCCGGAAGTTCAGGACCACCGTAATACGACACTTCGCGGCCACGAAGAAAACTGTCGAAGAACACCGCGGTGGGCGGGTCCTTCTAGGTTGAGAGTACACGGAGAAAACAACAACGCATTTCACGCAGAGACGCAAAGCTCGCAGAGGAAAAGGAGATAGAGGCGTGAATGTACGGTGAAAAGGATCGCGGCGCCGCCCCACAAAGTATGAACGCGATATACTGCCTTCAATCAAAGGAGGCGATTCCATGATGCATCGACGTTCTTTTCTTTTTGCGCTCGGCGCGGGGGGCGCGGGCTTTGGCAGGATAACAACTTTTCTGGACGGTGGACACGACGTCCGGAAAAGTGCAGGGCATCAGCACGACTGGCATCAAGGAATTCAAGGGAATTCCTTACGGCGCGCCGACCGGCGGCAAGAATCGCTATATGCCTCCGAAAAAACCGGCGGCGTGGACTGGCGTTCGCGAATGTTTCGGCCACGGACAGATCTGCCCGCAAACGCTGGCGAGCCTGAACAGCAATTACGCGATGATGATCCAGTGGGATCTGCACGTCGGAGGCATGGGCGAGGATTGCCTTTCGCTGAACGTATGGACGCCGGGCGTCAACGACGGCGGAAAACGCGCGGTGATGGTTTCGTTCCACGGCGGAGGCTTCGCGACCGGGTCCGGCAACGGCGCGGGTTACGATGGTGCGCAACTTGCGAAGTTCGGCGATGTCGTGGTGGTGACGGTGAACCATCGGCTCGCGAGTTTCGGCTATCTTCACCTGGCTGATCTGGGCGCGCCCCCGGAGTTCGCGCACGCGGGCGTCGTTGGAATGATGGACCTGGTCGCGTCGCTCGAATGGGTGCGCGACAACATCGAGAAGTTCGGCGGCGATCCGGCGCGAGGTAATGATTTTCGGGCAGTCCGGAGGCGGCGCGAAGACGTCGACGATGCTCGCGATGCCTTCGGCGAAGGGGTTATTTCATAGCGCGGGCGTGCAGAGCGGGTCGACCATCCGTTCGGCGACGCGGGAAATCGGCACGCGGTCCGCGGAGGCGCTGCTGGCGAAGTTGGGGATCGCGAAAGGAAATATCGCAGACATTCAAAAAGTTTCGTGGCAGCAGATTCTGGAGGCGCAGACTGCGGCGGGCGGCGCGTCTTCGCGCCGGTGGTGGACGGGACCGTGATTCCGCATCATCCGTTCGATCCCGACGGCGCCGCCCGAATCGGCGGATGTGCCGGTGATAATTTCGACGACGCTCGAAGATGCGGCGCTCGCGCTGACGAATTTCGATTTGACCGAAGACGGGCTGCATAAGATGATGACGGAGCGGTACGGCGAGAAAGCGGACGCGATGCTCGCGCTGTACCGCAATCGCTATCCGAAAAATCGCCGTACTTGATTCAGGCGCAGATCGGAACCGACGCAGGCGGTCGGCGCAACGCGATATTGCAGGCGGAGCGCAAAGTCGGCGCTGGGCAAAGCGCCGGGATACATGTATCTGTGGGAGTATGCGAGCCCCGGGTTTGGCGGGAAATTCGGCGCGGTGCACGGGACCGACGTTTCGGCTTCGTTCTACAATTTCCGCGACGGCGTGGGAGGAACAGGCTCGAATCAGGAACGAGCTTTGTGGGGAACGTTCGCATCGCGCGTGGGTCTCGTTTGCGAAAACGGGCAATCCGAATAATGCGAAGACTCCGAACTGGCCCGCGTACGATGCGGCGAAGCGCGCGACGATGATTTTCGACAACGAGACGCGGGTGGAGAACGATCCGCGAGCCGAGATTCGGAAGTTCTGGCAGGATATGCCGACGGCGCGGCGGGGCTAGCCGGTATCGACTAAACTACCGGTGGTAGTATTTAATGATTCCCATGATCATTCCACGCCGGCGGCTCATTTACTCTATTTCAATTTGCATATCGCTTTGGGGGATCGCGATCTTCGCGCAGCAGGCGCAGTACGCGCAAAATCTGCTTGCAGGATTGGTCTGGCGCGACGTGGGTCCGATGCGCGGAGGGCGCTCGTACGGCGTCGCGGGGCATGCCGATCAGCCGGATACTTTTTATTTCGGCTCGGTCGGCGGCGGCGTTTGGAAGACGGAAAACTCCGGCCGCACCTGGGTTCCGATTTCGGATGAGGGCATTCCGATCGGCTCGATCGGCGCGATTGCCGTGGCTCCGTCGAATCCCAACATTGTTTATGTCGGCACGGGCGAGCCGGATATCCGCAGCCAGCATTCCTATGGCATCGGCATGTTCAAATCCACCGACGCGGGCAAGACGTGGTCGCACATCGGCCTCGAAGCGACGCGGCAAATCGGACGCGTGGTCGTCGATCCGGCGAATCCGAATCGCGTGTATGTCGCGGCGCTGGGAAATGTCTACGCTGCGAATCCGGAGCGCGGACTTTATCGCTCGACCGACGGCGGCGCGACGTGGAAGAAAATTTTGTTCAAGGCGAACGATCCGAATAATGTCGGCGCGATTGAAGTTGCGATCGATCCGAAGAATCCGCGCGTGCTGTACGCATCGCTGTGGGCAACGCGGCGTCCGCCATGGTCGGTTTATGCGCCGTCGAATATGCCCGGCGGAGGACTTTATAAATCGACCGATGGCGGCGATACCTGGACGCAGTTGACGGGCGGGCTGCCGACCGACGATTTCGTCGGCAAGATCGGCATCGCGGTTTCGCCGAGCAATCCGAATCGGCTATGGGCGGTGGTCGACGATCTGGGAACGCGGTAACACGCCTGCGCGCGGCGGCGGCGGGGACGCGCCGGCGAGCGCAGAAAGCCAGCGGCGGAGTTTATATTTCCGACGATGCGGGCGCGAATTGGAAGACTGGTCAACTCCGAAAGTCGCTTGTGGGGCCGCGGCTGGTACTTCGAGCGCGGTGAGCGTCGATCCGACGAATCCCGATCGAGCTTACGTGATCAATACCGCGACTTATATGACCACCGACGGCGGCAAGACGTTCGTTCCGATCAAAGGCGCGCCGGGCGGCGACGACTATCACCAGATGTGGATCAATCCGAAAGACGGCAACCGCATGGTGCTATCGAGCGATCAGGGAACGGTGGTCAGCGTCGATGGCGGCCGAGAGCTGGAGCACCTGGTACAACCAGCCGACCGCGCAGATTTATCACGTCGCGGCGGACAATCGCTTTCCGTATTGGCTCTACGGAGCGCAGCAGGATTCGCGGCGGCGTCGGCGTCAGCACGTGGTCGCGCGAAGGCGTGCTTTCGTTCCGCAATTGGGAGCCGACCTGTCTCGGCCGGCGAGAGCAATACCGTTCTGCCCGATCCGAAGGACGGCAATATTCTTATATGGCAGCGGCAACGGCAAGCTGCGATCAGAATCTGAATATCGCGCTGCCGGGCAGCGGTGCGCTGCCGAAGAGGATCCGGACGATCTGAATCGCAAGACGTGGACGCTGCCGCAGGTGTTCTCGCTGGCCGATGAGGCGCTGTACTACTCCAACCAGTTCGTGATGCGTTCGCGCGATCGCGGCGAAGACGTGGGAGAAAATCAGTCCCGGATCTGACGCGGCTGAATCCGCCCGTTCCGGCGACGCTCGATCCGCTGACGGCGAAGGATATCGATCAGCCGATGACGGCGCGTTTCGGCGTGGTGTACACGCATCGGGCCTTCGCCGATTGCAGGCGGCACGGTGTGGGTCGGGCACGGACGACGGGCTGATTCACGTCACTCGCGACGATGGCGAAGACGTGGCAGAATGTCACGCCTCCGGCGATGACGCCGTGGAGCAAGGTGTCGCAGATCGAAGCGGGCCATTTCGATGCGGAGACGGCCTACGCGTCGGTCGATCGGCATCGCATCGCCGATAACAAGCCGTATATCTATCGCACGCACGATGGCGGCAAGACCTGGAAGAACATCGTCGCCGGAATTCCCGAAGGCGCGTTCGTCAACTCCGTGAAGGAAGATCCGAAGGCGAAGGGCCTGCTGTACGCGGCCACAGAACTGCGCGTCTACGTTTCCTTCAACGACGGCGCGCAGTGGCAGCCGCTGCAGAACAACATGCCGGTGACGTCGATTCGCGACATCGTGGTGCATGGCGACGACCTGGATATCGCCACGCACGGCCGCGGCTTCTGGGTGATGGATCAGATGAGCGCGCTGCGCGAAATCGCTGCGAAGGGCGCGCAGATCGCGTCGGCGAGCGCGTATCTGTTCACGCCCGGCGAGACTTTCGCGATTCGCGCGGGAGGCATGAACGGCACTCCTCTGCCGCATGAAGAGCCGCAGCAATTGAATCCGCCGGCGGGCGTGCTCGCTTATTACTGGCTGAAGAGCGCGGCCTCGCAGCCGCTGAAGATCGAACTGCTCGACGGATACGGCGGCGGTGCAGTGCGTGCCTCGCGAGCGATACGCCGGTGCGGCCCGTCGATACCGAGGCGATCAACGTTCAGGCGATCTGGGAGCAGCCCGCGCAGCCGCCTTCGGCCGCGGCCGGGATGCATCGCGTCGCGCTCGGCGCGAACGGCGGGTCGCGGAGGAGGTTTCGGGGACGCGGCGCGGCGGCTGCGCCTCCGAAGGATGCGTGTACGGGCGCTGATGCCCCGAACCTGCGCCGGCGGCTGGGCGCGGAGGACGAGGCGGTGGTCGCGGCGGACGCGGGGCGGAGGGCTTGCGCCGGGCCAGTATACGGTGCGGCTCACGGTCGACGGGCAGACGTATACGCAGCCGGTCGCGTTGAAACCGGATCCGCGCGGGGTGCCAGAAGGGGCGAATTGAACACAGACTAAAGTCTGTGCCACCTTGCTCCAAACATGGTGGCACAGAGCTTCAGCCTGTGTTATTTGCTTAATACCGCGGGCTGAGTGAAGGCTCCATTCCCGGCTGAATCCCACGCGGCGAAGCGGACCCATTTCTTGCCCGCCGCATCGAAGGGAATCTGGAAACGGTGGCTCCCCATCGGACCCAGTTCCGTCGCACGCACGATCTGCCGGCCGGTGGTCTTTCCGTCGCCCCACACCAGCTCCACAAACTCCAGCGGGAACGTCCATTCCACTTCGGCCGTGTAAGCGTTGCCCGCTGATCGCCCAGTTCCGCAGCAAGCACTTCGCCGCTCGACACATAGTAATCTCCGGCGCGCATCGCCTTCGCGATCGCGCCCCAGTCCTCCGTGAATTTCGGCACGCGATCGAGCTTCACGTAGTTCACGATCAACTGCGGAAACGTTTCGTCGTCCGGATATTTCATGTACGTGTCGCCCTCGGCGATCATGTACTTCGGGCCCGCGCCCCAGTTGTTCATCTCGTCGAGCAGGCCCAGGCATCGCACTTCGCAGATGCCGCTGCTGCGATTGATCGACCGGCAGCGATTGATACGACCCTCCCAGAAACCGATCGCTCAGGAAATGCGCCTTGTCGCGCACCGCGTCCGGATATCCCGCCGAGCCCTTCGTGCGCGGATGCGCCTGCCACATCAGCCCCTGTTCGCGGCGCAGCATGTCCAATTCTTCCGCAGGCGAGCCGACGTGATAAACCTTCCCGTACGGCGGTTCGTTCCCCTCGAACTGCTGCCCCGCCTCGCGCACGTGCGACCAATAAACAGGATGCGGCAGGAACGTGATGTAGTGGCCGCCCAGCGTCGCGTCCGGCTCCTCGCCTGGAATCAGCAGGAAGTTGCGATCGGAAAAACGCTTGCATCCTTCGAAGTAAACCTGCTGCTCTTTGAACCGCAATGGGCCGGGATCGTTGGGATGCGAATCGCTATGAAAATCCGCCAGGATCGCGATGTCGATTCCGAGGCCGCGAAACACCTGCAGCCAACTCGGCTGCACGTCCATCGAACCGGCGTCGGTGAGCTGCTCGTTGAAGTGCATGTGGAAATGGCTCACCAGCACCTTGAAGCCGGGCATTTCCTTGTACCGATCGTCGTGCGTGTACGCAAGAATCGCGTCGGCGGTTTCGTGGCCGCCCTCGGGGCTCAGATAAAAATATGCCGGCATGCGCTGCCAGAGTTCCAGGGGGCGCATTGTAGAGCGCGAAATTATTGATGTCGTGCCGCGCTTCATGCTCACGCTTCTCCCACTCTTCGTCGGAGACGCCGTAAGGACGATAAGGCTCTTCGCGGTCCGCCTGGCGCACTCCGACGGCGAACGAATTCTCACTGTCCTTGCGGTAATACACGAAGCCGAGATTGGTTTCGATCTCGCGCGCGAAGAAAAATTTGTGCGATGGAGGGAGAAACGCTAGCGAGCCCCCGCCGGTTTCGACGATCGCCAATCGGTTGCGAGCTTTGACCGCGACCTGATCCGTATTCACTGAGCCGCCGAATCCATATTGCTGCCACGCTCGCGCGACATCGCGCCAGACCAGGCGAGTATCGTCGTGAATCGCGAGGCCCTTCAGCCCCGCTGAGTATTTATACGCGACCGACTGCTCCTCGGTTTTCGCGATCGCCTCCACACGCAGGAGGTTCGAGCCGCGATAAATAGTGAACTGCAAATCGCCGGAAAAAATCCCCATGCTAAGGCCCGGGTACGTGATCTCGATGCGCGCGCCGTCGGACTTCACGCGGCATCCTCCGGCTTGATAACGAGCCGAAGCATGCTTCATTTCCTCTGGCATGCGCGGCAGATCGAGATTAGTTTTGGGCGCTCCGGGAATCATCAGCGGCGCATCCCAGAAGGCGAACCATTTCTCGCGCTCCACTACTTCCGGCGTGAGTGCGATACCCAAGGCGCGCAGCGGCGCCATCTGCTGCTCGGACAGACGGCGTTTTCCGCTGGTCACTTCGAACTCGGGCATCAGATCCTTGCCGAGCGTGACCCACTTGCCGCCGTTCTTGCGAGCCTCGAGATCGCTCACCAAGGGCTGGCCGTTGCGGATGATAAATCCGGCCTTCAGTTGCTCGCCGCGCTCACCAGTCCAGAGAACTTCAAGCGTGCCTCCGCCCATTTCCACACTCAGGCCATCGATCCGTTTGTAGTCTGTAAGGTCGCACTGGCCTTTCGCGGCGGGAATAGAGAGGATTGCGAAGAGGACGAACGGATGGATCTTCATGCTTCATAAAGTACCAAATAGATGTTGGGCAGGCCTTAAATCATCTGTTCGCACGCTTACGCACGTCGGTTCCGAAGCTGAACCGCCATGCCTTAGCATGCGGACAGGCGTGAAAGTCTCCGCTAAACTAGACAAGAGCAACTCATGAAGAAAACACTTCTTACCCTCATTCTGGCGGCTTCCTCAGGCCTCGCGTTTCAAAACGGAGACGCCGCGCGATGGGAACGAGAAGCCAGGAACGTCACCATCATTCGCGACGACTGGGGCATCGCGCATGTCTACGGCAAGACCGACGCCGATACCGTCTTCGGCATGATCTATGCGCAAGCCGAGGATGACTTCAATCGCGTCGAGACCAACTACATTAACGCGATGGGTCGACTGGCGGAGACTGAGGGCGAGTCGAAAATTTATCAGGATCTGCGAATGAAGATCTTCATCGACCCCGCCGAATTAAAAAAGCAATACGCGGCGAGCCCCGCCTGGCTCCAGGCCCTGATGAACGCGTTCGCCGACGGCCTGAATTACTATCTCGCTAAGCATCCGGATGTGAAACCGCGCGTCATCAAACGATTCGAGCCGTGGATGGCGCTCAGCTTCACGGAAGGAAGTATCGGCGGCGACATCGAGAAAATAAATCTTGGCCAACTGCAGGCGTTCTACGGAAAAGCTCCCGTGGGCGACACGGCCGCGGAGGAATACAACGAGTACGCGGAGCCCTCAGGCTCCAACGGCATGGCCATCGCGCCATCGAACACCGCCGCGCATCACGCGCTGCTGCTGATCAATCCCCACACGTCTTTCTTCTTCCGTTCTGAGCTTCAGATGGTAAGCGAGGAAGGATTGAATGCCTACGGCGCCGTGACCTGGGGCCAGTTTTTTATTTATCAGGGATTCAACGATCGCACCGGCTGGATGCACACGTCGAGCGGCGTCGATGCCGTCGACGAGTATCTTGAAACCGTGACTCAGAAGGGGAATGCCTTCTTCTATAAGTACGGCAACGAGGAGAAGCCGTTCGCCGCCGCTCAAATCACGGTGAAGTACAAAACCGATCGGGGCATGGAGGAGAAGCTATTCATGGTGTTCCGCACCCATCACGGCCCCGTCGTCCGCGAGCTGAACGGCAAGTGGGTCAGCATCCGCCTGATGCAGGAACCCATCAAGGCGCTGGAGCAATCCTACACGCGCACTAAGCAGAAAGATTACAAGTCGTATCGCGAGACGATGGAGCTGAAAGCCAACTCGTCGAACAACACCATTTTCGCCGACGCCGACGGCGATATCGCGTATTTCCACGGCAACTATATTCCGCGCCGCGACACCGCTTTCGATTGGACCAAGCCTGTGGATGGCACTACTCCCGCGACCGAATGGAAAGGACTTCTGGCAGTCGACGAGACGCCGCATCTTCTGAATCCGAAGTCCGGTTGGCTGTACAACACCAATAACTGGCCGTGGTCCGCCGCGGGCGCGAGCAGTCCGAAGAAGGAGGATTATCCGGCGTACGTCGAGAACGGCGGCGAATCCGCGCGCGGACTGCACGCGATTCGCGTCCTCGAAAATAAAAAAGATTTCACGCTCGATTCGCTGATCGCAGCCGCATTCGACAGCTATCTCACCTGGTTTGAAAAGCCGATGCCGGCGCTTGATCAAGGCCTGGGATCAGACCCCGGACGGCGATCCTCTGAAAGCCAAAACGGCTGAGCAGATCGCGATGCTTCGCAAGTGGGATCTCCGTTGGGCGGTTGATTCCGTTCCCACTTCGCTTGCGGTGTTCTGGGGCGAAGATATTCGTCGAAGTGCCGGCGGTGGGCGGCGCGGAGGAGCCAACGCGCCGGAGGATCTCCCCGCGGTCCAACTCCTGGAATCACTCCTCAATGCATCCAACAAACTGACCGCCGACTTCGGGAGCTGGAAGACGCCTTGGGGCGACATCAATCGATTCCAGCGACTCACCGGCGATATCGTCCAGCCCTTTAACGACGCCGGTCCCAGCATCCCCGTTGAGTTCACCTCCGCGCAGTACGGCTCGCTAGCCTCGTTCGGTGCCCGCGCGTATCCGGGGACGAAGAAATGGTACGGGACTAGCGGCAACAGTTTCGTTGCGGTGGTCGAATTCGGCGACAAAGTGCGAGCCAAAGCCGTAACCGCCGGCGGCGAGAGCGGCCATCCGTCATCGAAACATTTCAACGATGAGGCGACCCGTTATGCCACCGGCGCTTTGCGCGACGTATACTTCTACCGCGATCAACTGAAAGGTCACACCGAGCGGGAATATCATCCAGGAAATTGAGGTAATTTATGCTCTCCGACATTCGCTACGCTCTACGTGGATTTCGCCGCGCGCCCCTGTTCGCGATCGTCGCGGTCCTTTCGCTCGCCATCGGAATCGGCGCCAATTCAGCGATTTTCAGCGTCGTAAACGCGCTCCTGCTGCGCCCTCTTCCCTACCCCGATCCCGACCGCCTCGCAATCCTTTGGCTGCGGTCGCCGGGAATCAATATCCCTCAGGACTGGCCTTCTCCCGGCGAATACATCGACGTTCAGACCGCAAATCATTCCTTCGAAGAAATGTCGATCTCCCAGGGCGGAGGCGGAACGCTCGCCGGCCTTGACCAGCCGGAGCGCGTCGAGTATCTGCGCACCTCGTCCAGCCTTTTTCATCTACTCGGTGCAAAGCCTTTGTACGGACGGCTGCTCCTGCCGGAGGACGACAAGCCCGGCAAAGCGCCCGTCGCGATCCTGAGTTATTCCACCTGGGAAAAACTTTTTCACTCCGATCCGAACGTCATCGGACGCAGCATCACTTTAAATGGCGTCGGCGGCACAGGCGCGGGCGAGAATAAGAATCAGTTCACGGTCGCGGGAATCCTGCCTCGCGATTTCCTCATGAACGATGAAATCATGCCGACCGTTTCGAGCACCCGCCGCATGGACATTTTCCTGTCTCTCCCGTTCGGCGCGGATGCCGCGAACAACCGGGGCGACGAAAATTACAACCTGATGGCGCGGTTGAAGCCCGGTGTAACGATGGCTCAAGCGCGTGCTGATGTAGGAGTGATCGCTGCTCGCATTCGCGAAAAAGATAAGCGCGATCGAACCTTCACCATCGACGTCGTACCTTTGATGGAACAAGTCGTGGGCGATGTGCGGCGCGCTCTGCTCGTCTTGCTTGGCTCTGTTGCGCTGGTTCTACTGATTGCCTGCGCCAACGTCGCCAATCTTTTGCTCTCCCGCGCCACGGGTCGGCAGAAAGAAGTTGCGGTTCGTACGGCGCTTGGCGCGAGCTGGACTCGCGTGGTGCGGCAGCTCCTGACGGAAAGCGTGCTGCTCAGCATTGCCGGCGGCGCTGCCGGACTCCTGATCGCCGAATGGAGCCTTTACATCGTCCGCACCGTGAATCCTGGAAACATTCCCCGCCTCGACGTCATCGGCATCGATGCGCGAGTGCTCGCGTTCACCTTCGCCATGTCGATAGTCACGGGAATCGTCTTCGGTTTGGCGCCCGCATTGCGCTCGATCCGGCTGGATCTCAGCAGCGCGCTCAAATCCGGCGGACGAAGCACCCAGGGCGACGGAGGTTTTAGTCTTTCGCGCCATCGGCTCCGCGGATTGCTGGTCGTCTCCGAACTGGCGCTGTCGCTGATGCTGCTGATCGGCGCAGGACTTCTGATCCGCAGCTTTGCGCGCCTTCAGGCCGTTTCTCCGGGCTTCAACCCGGACCATGTCATCTCCATGCGCCTGGGCGCGGGCAATCATCGCTTTCAGAATCGCGACGAAGCGAACGCCTTCTATCGCGGCCTGGTGGAAAAAGTCAGTGCGATCCCCGCGGTCTCCTCCACGGGCACCGTGTCCTCCCTTCCCTTCACGTCTTCGGTCGGCTGGGGAGGCGTCGATATCGAAGGCTACACGCCGCAGCCCGGCGAGGAGATTCAAGTCGATCAGCGCGGCGCTTCCTCCGCCTATTTCCACACGATGGAAATTCCGTTGATCCAGGGCCGCTTCTTTGACGATCACGATAGTGAACCGAAGGCCCCGCTCGTCTGCATCATCGACCAGAAATTCGCCGATCGTTTCTGGCCGCAACAAAGCGCGCTCGGGAAGCACATCGGCAATCCGAAAAAGTGGATCACCATCGTCGGCGTCGTTGGAGTCGTCAAGGAATACGGACTCGATATCGATCCGCGTATGGCATTCTACCGGCCGGGCGCGGGAGGCGAGTATCTGGTGGCGCGCACCTCTCTCGATCCCGGCGCCGTGTCGCAAAGCATTCTGCGCGCTCTGCGTGAAGCCGATCCTTCGCGGCCGATCTATGACGTTCGCTCCATGCAGCGTACTTTTTTTCGCTTACCGTGCAGTTGAGCTGGAGGAAGATCAACTCAGCGAGCCAAATTTTCCAAGGCTCGATTTCTTTTGGGCTCGGTCGCCCAGCAGCCGCCGTCTCTGCGAGGATCCTGAAGCGAGCCTGGGCTTGCTCTGGACCCAAGAGGCGATACACATCCGTTAGTGAATTCCAGTGGCCTCGTAAGAGCCGGTACTCCCCAACGTTACTTTCTCGAAAGGCACTCGCACGTTTCCGCCAGAACTCGGCGGTTTTGCCTACGCTCTGATGCTCACTGGTGGAACTTTCCGCCGAAATAGTGGCAGACAGTTTCCCAACCATCGAACTCGCTGACGTCTGAAATGCTTCAGTCGACGCGGGGTTCCCTGCTCTGACTTGTTCGTTAGTGGTCGGAGAGTATTCCCTCTTCGGAGGACCAATGATTCGCCTAACGTACTCTGCGGAGATTCGCCCCAAATCGCGGAAAGTGATACGTTCGTCAGGTCCAACCGCAGCAGCCCGATCAATCTCTGTCACACGATCAAGCCAATGCTGCAATGCCGCCTTTAGGACTTCGCGGCGAATCTCCTTGTCCGTCAGAGTGCGGGTCCTGTCTTGCTCCAGTGCTTGTTTTAGATCGTTTTCCCGAAATCCCTCCGCCGTCGCAGCAAGCCACGTCCGCCCAAGAAAGAGCCCACCGAAGCGGTCTCCGGAATCGTCTCCCTCGATTTCTCCCCATCTTTGATTTCCGGACCAGGCAATCCGCAGGTCTGGATTCCCGCCTGACACGATTTCAAAATCGGCAAGAAGCCGGTGCCAAACCGGATTCACCTCAAGGTCTGCCCGGTAACCCTGCTGCGCCTCAAGCTTTCGGCTGGCACGCCACAAGCAAAAGCTCGCGGCGGCGTCACAAACTCTGAGCAGCGCTCCTCCTCGACCCGGCTCGTCTGCGAGTAGTAGTTCACTCTTCCGTTCTCGATGCTCTAGCAAGATGCAGTGTAGGGCATAGTCATGGGGCTTGACTCCCATTGGCGCGCCGATACGAACGCCAAGTTTCGTCAGCAGAAGGGTCAGTTCCGCAAGGAATGTTTCGCTCGGAACTCGCGCCGCGGTCCATTCACCAGTTTCTGTGATAACAGTGTAGTCGTAGTAGAACCGGATCCCGCCATGCCCGTCCCAATGTGCGTTGGTTTCCCGCGTGTCTTGGGAGGCTAGTTTTTTGAATTTAGCCGTGAAATCAAAGCTTTTCGAACGGGCCATCGGTCCCCTTATCAGACCCGACCAAGGGATCATGAGTCTCCGTGAAACTGGTCCACCAGAATCGATTATGCGACATTTCAAGGGGTTTCAGACCGGGGTTCGTCTATCAGGGACACGGAAACCATGACGCGCATTCCTGTTGGCTGTCAGCGTGGCTGTCAATTGCCCGCGCGGTACGCGCGTCTGCGTAGTGCGTAGCATTCTATCGGAGAGGAAACCGTCCATGGTTAATGTAATCTACGACGCGATCGGTAAGCGCATCTACTTCCTGCTCTGAGAAGCCCGCGTAGTCGCAGATGTGGTTCATGGCTGGGAACCAGTGCCGCGTCAGCAGTTCGCCTATGCGTTCAGGAAAAACCCCGGCACGCGCCGTCTCGGTGAGGAACGGGGGCAGAAAACAGAGCAACACACACTGAAGCCCGAGGTGATGCTTGGAAAGGAAGAAGAGCCAATATGGGAACTTCTCGTCAAGTTTAGACACGAAGGAGCGCACCGCGGGCATCTCAAAAAGCTCAAATTGAACGTCGTTGTAGCCGTCGAAGGCGAGCTCGACTCGCTCTGCGAAATGCCTGGCCGTTTTTGGAGAATCAACGAGTCTACCCAAGACCTCCAAGGATGCAGAAATATCTCCCGCTTCAACGTCCTCCTTCGCGATGGTTCTGTTGCAAATAGCAGAATGACGACAAGCGGCAGCATGAGTTGTCCGAATTCTACGCAGCGATGCCAAAGAGGTTGTGAATAAATTGGCGCTGCCCTATCACGTCTCCCTTATCCAACCATCGGACCTGCCCTTTCCGAATCATGTGCATCGCCTCGTAGCCTTCGATCGTCCTCCATGCGCCTTCTGGCGACCGGAATCCGAGGCTCGCGGTAATGCGCTTTTTGATGAAGCGGTGGTCCTGCTCAATGATGTTATTTAAGTAAGGTGAAGGGCGGCACAGACAACGCCGACCGAGATCGCGCGAATCCTTTAACTCCGCAATAGCGCGGCCGTAGGCGGGATGCCCATCCACGTTCAAAACCCGCGGCCGGACCCCGCCGCTTCCCGATAACGCTAAACGCAGGAATAGCTTGGCTGCCGTGAGGTCTCGCTTCGGCGACAACATAAAATCGATCGTGTCGCCTGAGGAATCAACAGCCCGATACAGGTATGTCCATTGACCGGCGACGCGGACGTAAGTCTCATCCACGCGCCAGGAACGATTGGGTCGCCGGAGTTCGCGGCGGAGCCGTTGATTCAGAATGGGCGCGAAACGCTGGACCCAACGCCAGATCGTGACATGATCCACGGAGAGGCCCCGCTCCGCCATTATTTCTTCCAAATCCCGGTAGCTGAGCGAATACCGCAAATACCAGCGGACACACAGTAGGATGATTCCGTCCTCGAAGTGTCGCCCGCGGAATAATGCCGGTCGGTTCTTGGTCAAGGTTCACCTTACCAGATCGGCCCGCGCTGTTTGCAACAGAGCCTTAATATGTGTACCCGCCGAAATCCAATTCGATGCAAGAACTGGATCCTTCGATGAAGTCGCCGTCGCGACGATATCTGCTCCGCGAAGCGCGTGTTCCGCCGTCGCGCAAGCCGTCGCGCCGATCAGCTTCGCGAACTTCTCCCGTTTTTCTTCGTTGCGGCTCCACACGCGGACCGATTTGATCGCCCGCACCTCACGAATCGCATCGAATTGGGACTGGGCCTGAAAACCGCTGCCGATAATAGTCAGCGTCGATGCGTCGGGCGCGGCAAGAACATCGGTCGCATATCCCGAGGCCGCGCCCGTGCGAATCTGTCCCAAATAGCTCGCCTCGAACTGAGCCAGCGGACGCGCCGTCTCCGCATCGAACAGCAGGAAGAAAAAATTCGCCCCGACCTTTGGATTCGACGAATAAATCTTTGTCCCGAAATATTTTCCCCAAGCTCCCGCGAGGCTATGCAGCGTGGATCCCGTCGGCAACATCAACCGTCGCCGTGTCTGATTCAGTGCCGCTCCAGTTCGCAGATCCTTGAACACCTCCCGCATCAGCCGAATGCAATCGCGCATTGGCAGCAGCTCCCGAACCTGATCTTCAGTGACAAAAATCATCTTCCTAACCTTCGCGAGCTTTGCGCCTTTGCGTGATTACTTCCGGCCAATCTGCGGCCGGATCAAATCGAAACGATCCTGAGTCCTGATATAAGTATTGCCCGCCATGCGCCCCACCGCCGCCAGCGCATCCGGATCGATCCGAAACTCCTCGACAATCGCGTCGTCAATATGAAAGCGCACTACCTGCCCCAAAATCAGAGTGCCGCCCAGCGGCTGATTGCTGACCTCAATCGTCTGGAGCAGCTTGCACTCCATGTTGACATGCGATTCCTTCACGCGCGGCGGACGTACCTCGTCGCTCGGCGCCGCCGTCAGCCCGGACATCGCGAACTCGTCCACTCCATACGCATACTCCCCCGAAGTGACATTCATCTTCGCCGCGAACTCCTCGCTGACGATGTTGACGACAAACTCCTTAGTTGCGCGAATATTTACCAGCGTATCCTTGCGAGGCTCGCGGTACGAGGCCGTGAAGCACAACACCGGCGGATTCGCGCTAGCCACCGTGAAAAAGCTAAAGGGGGCCAGATTCGCCACTCCCTCCGCCGAAAGGGTCGAGACGAACGCGATCGGCCGCGGCACCACCACCCCCACCAGCAGCTTGTACGTATTGATGGGTGCAATCGTCGAAGGATCGATGATCACTTTGGGATCCAGCTCGCCCAATAATCCTTGCACTCGCTCGGCTCGGCCGCCGGCAGCACGCGCAGAGGATTCAAACCGTCCAGCATCACCGCGTACTCATCCGTCATGGTCTTCTGCTTCTGATTAGCCAGCGCTTTCGGATGCGGTCCATGATGAATGCCGCGCGGATGCAGTGTTGCCATACCCGGTTTGATGTTGTCTTTACTGAAAAAGTCTCCGTCGTGATAAAAAATAAATTCGTCGTAATCGGTATTGCGATGGAAAAACGGCACCCGCGAGGCCGCCGGATCCTGCTCCAGAGGGCGCGGAAGAAAACTGCAGATCACCGCGCCCGGTGTGACAAACGTCGTATGCGCGCTCGGAGGCAGATGCGCCCGATGGCTCGTCACCGGCCGGATATCGCGCATGTTAATCTTCCAGACCGTCAGGTCACCTTTCCACCCGACGACATCAAGAGGATTGAACGGATAAAAGACCTTCGAATATTCGTCGTCATGTTTGACCCGGAGCTCCCATTCATGGCCGCCGCCCGGAGGCTCACCGCCCAGCATGGGGGAAGGCTCCGGCGTCACGATCACCGCCGGATCGTAAAATGCATGCTGCCCTAACAATCCGCGATCCGGCTCATCGAACTCGCCCTTCGATTGAATAACCAGGAAAAAGTTGTCGGTCGTTTTGGGCACCGGGCGATACGTCACTGAGCGCGGCAGCACGATGTAATCGCCCTTTTCAAACGGCATCGGACCGAAGTCCGTCTCAATCACACCTTCGCCGCGATGGACAAAGACGAGCTGGTCGCCGTCGGAGTTGCGCATGTAGTAGGGCATCGGCTCCGCCCTTCGCGACACCATGATCTTGATATCGTCGTTCGCCAAAAAAGCGAGAGGCGCGCCGCAGGGATGTGACAAATCGCGCGGCTCTAGCTTGTTGAGGTCGAAACAATGCGGACGCAGCTTTCCTTCGAACCGCGTCCAGCCGGTGGGAGGATGCGCATGATAAAGATGCGCCGACTTCCCAAAAAATCCCTTGCGTCCATGCTCCTCTTCATACGTGCCTTCCGGAATACCGACGTGGGCCTGGGAGGCGAACTTGCCTTTTTTGAGGGGGCTCATGCCTACAGCATAGCGCCGGCAGAGGCTTAGTTATAATTTAGCTATGGCGGATGAAGAGCGATTCTCAAAACTGGACGCACGGATTGAGGCGATCGCGATGAATTTGGAGCTAACCGCATCCATGGCTCATGCAAACGAGGTCAGGATGGAGAAATTTATGGAGAAGATCCTGACAGTCGTCGAAAAGGATGCGGAAAACATTCGCACACTAGCCCGCATCGCCGAAATTCACGAGCACCGCCTGAGCGACCTTAAAGGCGGAGAGCGGAAAAACTAGCGCCCTGACTCAGCCCCTACGCCTCAACGTTCTGCTCGACCCCGTCGTCGTTCCACTCATGGCCACAAGCATCGCAGCTCCAGTTGAATTTCTTTGTCGGGTCCAAATCGAGAAACACAATTTCCGGCGACTGGCACCTCGGACATACGAAATTACATTCCTTCGCGGAGGGGTCTGTCGCCTCCCCCGCAAATAACCCGGCAATGCCTTTAAGGACCCTCTGGTGATCCTCCTCCCGAACCGTCAAATCGATCCCATCGTCGAAGCTCGACCTCAGCTCCTCCAGACCCTCAACATTGTCCGGACCCCAGTAACAAGGAATGCCCGAGGCATCTAGGAATTCTTTTATCCTTCTTGCATCGTCTAATTTCCAGATAGCGCCTACGACCGCAAGGTCGACCTTAGACACATCAAAATCGGGCGGGCGAGGCCGATCGCCAAGTCGCACACGTTCTGTTCTCAGAGGAATCTTGAGCCCGCGCCTGGCGATCTCGTCCTTCAGTAAAGGCTTGGCAATGTCAGTGAGGTCGTAGCCCTCATTAGCGACCACTTCCAGCTCGCCATCGTTCATCCGAGCGTAGAAATCTTTAAGCCGGCGCCATTCCTCTGCCTGATCCATGATTTCTAATTTTAAAGGAAGGAGAGAACCCCTACTCCAACTGCGCGCCCGGCATCACGATCATGGAGAAGTGCGCAAGCACTCTCCCCAAGAAGCTATCGCGCTCCGATAAGCTGACCCAATCTACCTTCTGTAAATCGTCCTCATCGGAAAAGAAACCCACGCCGCCGCGATGGAGCCTCTTATCGCTCCAGGAGCTGATCACTTGCCCGTTAAGATAAGTGATGAACCGATCGTCCTGCACGCTCACGCGCACCTTGTAATTCCCGCCGCGTTCCAGAGTCACCGGGATCGGCAGTTGCACTGGATCCCATACGCGCCCGTTCATCATGACGTACCGCACCAACCCCGCGTTGGGTAATGGACCCGGCTTCGTGATAACGATCTTCGTGGCGTAATAATTCTTCGCGTCGCTCGCCCGGAACGCCCAACTCAGACTCTTCTTTTCGAGCTCGCCCTTAAACTCCATCTGATAATTTTGCAGCGAAACCGAACGATTCCAGATGCGCAGGTTCCCTGGGTGCACGATATTCGCCCCCCCGGATGCAACCCTCACGTCGTCGACCTTGGGAGCATTCCGCATCACCACCGTAGTCCAATCCTTCAGCCCCTTGGTAAAATCGTCGTGCAACGTGATCGGTGCCTGCGAACGAACCAGGTTGGCAAACGCATCCCCCACCTGATCGATCGGCCCTCTTTTCACCGCCTGATCGAGCGAAGGCGCCTGGGGAGCCGAGCTCGACGGTCCAGGCAGCATCACCGCAGCGAGCAGCAGCGCCCCCACCGTCAGAAATGCGAAAACCGATGCCGTTTGTCCCGCCGACGCGGGCGTCTTACCAGGATTTTTCTTTTTATTTTTCGCGACAGACCAAGGCTCCAGCTCATCCTCGTCGCGAAGCGCCTGGGCGGAGGCAAGACGAGCCTCTTTCCGATGCTCAGCCGAGCAGTACTGCTGGTCCATCATGGACCGGAAGAACCCGATTTTTTTTCCGCACAGGAAGCAGAGCATTGCCTATTTCAACAACACGATATTAACAGCTACCTCTCAGGTTCGAACCGTTCTAAGTAAAGAATGCCTAGGTACCCAGAACCTAAGTCCCATGGGTTCTAAGGTGTAGAATCGAGTTTTGGTATTAAACCGTGGAATATGAGCCCAATGAAAACGACCTGATTCGCATCCCGATTGAGGATGTTCTGGACCTCCACACCGTTTCACCAAAGGACGTAATACCTGTAGTAGAGGAATATTTATCCGAGGCTCGCCGCCTGGGATTCCAAGCCGTCCGCATCATCCACGGCCGGGGAATCGGCGTCCAGCGCGAGGCCGTTCGCAAGACCCTCGCCCGCACCCCCTTCGTCGAATCCTTCAGCGACGCCCCTATGGAAGCCGGAGGTTGGGGCGCGACCGTCGTTACCCTGCGAACCGACCCTGCTACAATCGGACCTTTGTGTTCCGCAAGGTCTTAATCGCCAATCGCGGCGAAATTGCCGTCCGCCTGGTTCGCGGTCTCCGCGAAATGAATATCTTAAGCGTCGCGGTCTATTCCGACGCTGACCGAGCCTCGCTGGCCGTCCGCATGGCCGACGAAGCCGCCCACCTCGGCCCCGCGCCGTCTTCTGAAAGCTATCTCCGCATCGATAAAATCATCGACGCAGCACTGCGCCATGGCGCCGAGGCGATTCATCCCGGTTATGGATTTCTAAGTGAAAACCCTGAGTTCGCCGACGCCGTAACCAACGCCGGCCTCACCTTCATAGGACCGTCATCTGACGCCATGAGGAAAATGTCTTCGAAGACCGCCGCCCGCCAACTCGCCATCGCCGCCGGAGCCCCCGTCGTCCCCGGAACCGAAGCCGCGATCCGCAACATCGACCAGGCCCGCGCGACCGCGAAATCCCTCGGCTATCCCGTGCTACTCAAAGCCGCAGCCGGCGGCGGTGGAAAGGGCATGCGCCGCGTCGACCGTGAGGAGGATCTGGAATCCGCCATCCGCGACGCCTCCAGCGAAGCCGCCCACGCGTTTCACAACGACGAAGTCTATTTAGAAAAGCTGGTAGTCGAGCCCCGCCACATCGAAATCCAAATCCTGGGCGACCATCACGGCCACATGATCCACTTGGGCGAACGCGAATGTTCCATCCAGCGCCGCCATCAAAAGGTGATCGAGGAGTGCCCTTCCCCGCTCATGGCAATCGACCCCAGCCTCCGCGATCGCATGGGCGCCGCTGCCCTGAAAATCGCCCGCGCCGCCGGATACGCCAACGCCGGCACCATGGAATTCCTAGTCGATCGCGACCGCAATTTCTATTTCTTAGAAATGAACACCCGCCTGCAGGTCGAGCACCCCGTGACCGAACTCGTGACCGGCCTCGACCTCGTCCACTGGCAACTAAAAATCGCCGCCGGCGAGCCGCTCACTATCCACCAAAACGACGTCCGCTGGACCGGCGCCGCCATCGAGTGCCGCGTCTACGCCGAAGATCCCGAAAATAATTTCCTGCCTTTCCCCGGCAAAATCACGTACCTGTCCGAACCTTCCGGCCCCGGCATCAGGCTGGATTCCGGCGTATATCAAGGATGGCAAGTTCCCTACGACTACGACCCTCTGCTGGCAAAGCTGATAGCATGGGCCCCCGACCGTAATACGGCCTTAAATCGCCTTAAACGAGCCTTAACAGAGTATAAAGTCGGTGGCATCCGCACGAACCTGGCCTTCTTCACAGAAGTTCTGAACGATGAAGCAATGCAGCGCGGCGAACTCTCCACCGCGTTCCTAGAAAAATTCTTCGCCCGCCGCCAAGCCGCCAGTCACAGCTCCGACACCGAACCGCGCGCGTCAGCAAGCGGACAGACGCAGGAATATGAAGCGGTTGCCGCAATCGTAGCCGCTTTGTCAAAAAAGAAGCCCGACCCTCCCTCCCTCAATCCAATCAGTAAATGGAAGTGGGATCAATGAAGCTAGACGTAACCGTCAACGGCCGCCCAGCGGAGCTCCAGCTCAACCCATCGCACTTCGAATACGACGGCCTGGCACAAGACTATTCACTGGAACCATCCGGCCCCGCGATCTTTTCGATCTTGATCAAAGGCCGCAGCTATCAGGCAACCGTCCTCGCCCCCGGCACAATCCAAGTAAACAACCAAATCTTCGAAGTCGAAATCTTCGACCCCCGCGAGCTGCGCGCAAGAAGGAGCACAGGCGCCCAACACGGCCGCCAGAACATCGCCGCACCGATGCCCGGAAAAGTCGTCCGCGTCCTGGTCTCCGTCGGTGACACCGTCGAGCCCAGCCAAGGCTTAATTGTCGTAGAAGCGATGAAGATGCAAAATGAAATGAAATCCCCGAAAGCGGGAATCGTAGTCGAGATAAAAACCAAGGACGGCGCCACGGTAGTCGCAGGCGAGATACTGGTAGTCATCGAGTAAACTATGCTCTCTTCCGAAAAATTAGTTGCGTTCGTAAGCACCACCAACGCCGACCACGCCCGCGCCTTCTATCGCGACAAACTGGGCCTGCGCCTGATTTCCGAGGATGGATTCGCGCTAGTCTTCGATAGCAACGGCGCCCCACTCCGAATCTCGCTGGCAAAAGAGGTAAAACCAGCTCAATACACCGTCCTCGGATGGGACGTAAAAGATCTCCGCGCGACGGTGCTGGATCTCAAGAAGGCCGGCATCACCTGCGAGATTTTCGGCTTCTTCAAGCAGGACGACCTAGGCATCTGGACCGCCCCCGGAGGCGATCAAGTGGCTTGGTTCAAGGACCCGGACGGCAACATCCTCTCCGTTTCCCACCATGCCTGACGCAAACTGCAAGATCTGCGGCGGGACGGGCTGGAAGATAATCGAGCGCGCCGGCCTCTCCGGCGCGGACCGATGCGAGTGCTCCTACGCCAGCAGTAACCTTGCCTATAAGGAAAATTCACGCATCCCGCCACACTTTCAGCAGGCCTCGCTCGATAACTTCATCGTGCCGCAAGACAACCCTCTCACGCGCGCAAGCCTCGGCAAGGTTCTTCTCGACGTAAAGGGTTTCGTCCGCGAATACCCAGCGGTCGACCCGCCCGGGCTCTTGCTGATCGGCGAACCAGGAACCGGCAAAACGCATCTCGCCGTCGCGGCCCTTCGAGCACTGCTTGAGAAAGGGTACGAGGGTGTCTTCTTCGACTACCAAAATCTGCTCGACCGGATTCGCAAAGGCTACGACTCAACTTCCGGCGCCAGCGATCGAGAAGCCTATCGCTCCGCCTTAGACGCGCCAGTCCTGCTGCTCGACGAATTGGGCGCGCATCGCATGACGGATTTTGTGGAAGACACCGTAACGTCGATCATCACAGATCGCTACAACAACCATAAGACCCTGATAGCGACCACCAACCTGACCGATCCCGACATCACCGGTTCAACGATTGAATACACCGATGCCGGCGGCATAAAGCTGGGTCGTCGAACGCTAGCGGAAGTAATCGGCGTACGAGCACGTTCCCGCCTGTTCGAAATGTGCCGAGTGGTTTGGATGCGCGGAGTAGAAGACTACCGCGTAAAGCGCGCCCGATAAATCGACAGCGTGAAGCTTTTGCGTCTCTTTCGCGCGTCCCACCAACAGCGGGAAACTTGCGAAAGGATGGGGACTGACCACTCTGTCCCAAGGCGACCACGATTCTTCGTGCAATCCCTCGCAACTCCCAACGCCGCGTGGACAGAGCGGTCTGTCCCCATTCTTTCGCCCCGTCCACTAACCTCCTATCGTCCTACCTCAAAAACCTCAAAGTAAACAACGGGAAAACCTGCGAAAGGATGGGGACTGACCACTCTGTCCCAAGGCGACCACGATTCCTCGCGCAATCACTCTCAACTCCGAACGCCGGGTGGACAGAGCGGTCTGTCCCCGTGCTTTCGCCCAGTCCGCTACTTCAAGCGCGGTCGCGTACGTGAAAACTCGCTTTCGCCCCGTCCACTAACCTCCACCCGCCCTACTTCAAAACCTCCAAAAACCTATCCCGCAGCGCCTCCGCCGTCTTAGCATCCGGCGCGACCACCAAAATCGTGTCATCCCCCGCAATCGTCCCAGTAACCTCCGGCCAATCCGCGTTATCCAAGGCGACTGCTACCGAATTAGCATGCCCCGCCGGGGTCCGCAGCACCAGCAGATTCTGCGCCACCCGAATATCCTGCACAAACTCGCGAGCCAAAGTAATCACATCCAGCCCGCCCGACTCGGGAACGCCTTGCGTATACCCATCCGAAGTCTTCACGAGGCCCAACTCCCGAATATCCCGCGAAAGCGTAACCTGCGTAGCCGGAATTCCAATCGCGCGCAGAGCCTTTGCCAGATCCTCCTGCGTATGCGGATGACTCGACCGGATCAGCTTGAGAATCTGCCCCTGCCGATAACTCTTGTTCACTTCGCCATCTCGATAATTCGCGTTCCCGCATCCACCAGCGCCTTCGCGACAGCCTTCGGCCCCGTCCCTCCCGGCAGCTCCCGCGTCTCGATTCCTTCCGCGGGCCGCAGATACCGAGCCATATCGGAAGTAAACGCCGGATCGAACGCGGCCAGTTTTTCCGCCGTCCAATCCGAGGGCTTCTTCCCATCGCGCACGCTTTCCAGCACCAGCCGCCCCACCATCTTATGCGCCTGATGAAACGGCACCCCGCTGCGAGCCAGGGCATCGGCAAGGTCAGTCGCCACTGCCCAACTATCTTCCACCGCAGCGGCCGGAGGCCCAGGCTTCAGCCGCGTAGTCTCCACCACCACACGCGCCATCTCCAGCGACCCGCGCAACTGATCGGCCGCATCGAAAATGCGAGGCTTGTCCTCTTGCATGTCGCGATTGTAGGTCATCGGCAGCCCCTTCATCGTCAGGAACAAAGCCGAATAATCGCCGAACACACCGCCGCATTTGCCGCGAATCAATTCCAGCGAATCGGGATTTTTCTTCTGCGGCATGATGCTGGAACCACTGGTCACGCCATCGCCTAAATCCAACCAACCGTACTCTTCACCCGAGTAAAGAATCCAATCCTCAGCCAGCCGGCTCAGATGCAGCATCGTCAAATTCGCGGCATGCAGAAAATCGAGCGCGAAGTCCCGATCGCCCGAAACATCCATTGAATTTTTAGTAATCGACGCGAACCCCAGATCCTTCGCAATCGCCTCACGATCGAACGGAAATCCCGACCCCGCCATCGCCCCGCTGCCCAGCGGCATCACATCCACGCGCGACCGAGTCTCCTTAAGTCTCTCTAAATCCCGAGCAAACATCTCGAAATAAGCTAATAAATAATGGGGCCACAACACCGGCTGAGCGCGCCGCGTGTGCGTATATCCCGGAACAATTGCCTCAGGATCCCGCTTCGCCATATCGAGCAATGCCGACATCAACCCCAACAACTCTTTCGCGCAGGCATCGATCTCTTCCCGCAGCCACAAACGCACATCGAGCGAAACCTGATCGTTCCGGCTGCGCCCCGTATGAATTTTGTCAGCCAGCGTGCCCGCGCGTTCTTTCAGTTTTCGAATTAACAAGGTGTGAACGTCTTCATCGTCGGCACCCGTCCAGAACGCAGCATCCTGCGAGTCTTTTTGAATCGTGAGAAAAGCCGCCGCCAATTCGTCGCGCTCCGTAGCCGTGAGAATGCCGACGCGCTCCAGCGCGCTCGCATAAGCGATCGACCCGCGAATGTCGGCATCGATCAATCGCCTATCGAAATGCAGCGAGCCGGAAAAGCGCTCGAAGACCTCCGACGGGCCCGCTTCGAAACGCCCTCCCCAAAGCTTCATACCGTTTTCTTCTGTGCCTTGTTAAGTGACGCACGAACCTGAATCGGCAAACCGATCAGATTGATAAACCCTCGCGCATCGCGCTGGTCATACTCCGCGCCCATCGTGAAGCTGGCGATATTCAGCGAATAGAGCGAATAAGGCGATTTACGGCTCACCGGCTCGATCCCGCCCTTGTAAAGCCGCAGAGTAACTTCGCCGGTAGTAGTCTCTGCCGCCTTCTCGAAAAATGCATCGAGCGACTCACGCAGAGGCGTGAACCACAATCCGTTATAGACCATCTCCGCGTAATCGAGCGCCAGTTTTTCCTTGTAATGCGACATGCTCTTATCGAGCGTCAGCGATTCCAGCTCATGATGAGCCACCATGATGAGCGTTCCACCCGGCGTTTCATAACAGCCTCGCGATTTCATTCCGACAAAGCGGTTCTCGACAAGATCAATACGTCCAATCCCGGCCGCAGCGCCAATCGCGTTCAATTCTTCGAGAAGCATTACCGCAGAGAGCGCCCTCTTGCCATTCACCGAAACCGGCCGACTCTTCTCGAAGCCGATAGTCACATCGACCGCTTTATCCGGAGCTTCCTTGGGACTCTTCGTCAGCATCCAGATCCCATCCGGCGCACTGTTGGCCGGATCTTCCAATTCCCCGCCCTCATGCGAAATGTGCCAGATATTCCGGTCGCGGCTATAAATCTTGGTCGTGGTTTGCGAGATCGGCACGTTATGTTTCGCGGCGTATTCAATGCAATCCTCGCGCGAAACCAAATCCCACTCGCGCCAAGGCGCAATCACCGGGAGATGCGGCGCCAGCGCCTTGTAGGTCAGTTCAAAACGAACCTGGTCGTTCCCTTTTCCGGTGCATCCATGCGCCAGCGCATCGCACCCGGTCTGCAGCGCAACCTCGACCTGCCTCTTAGCAAGCAGCGGCCGCGCAATCGAAGTACCGAGCAAATATTTATGCTCATACTCGCCGCCCGCGCGAACCATCTTCCACAAATACTCCGCGACAAACTCCTCGCGCATATCGGCGACGTACACTTCCGACGCGCCAGTCTTCCGCGCCTTCTCCTCCAGACCCGTTAGCTCATCCCCGCCCTGCCCGATATCGCCGCACACGGCAACAACTTCGCACCCGTAGTTTTCCTTCAACCACGGAATAATGATGGAAGTATCCAATCCGCCCGAGTAAGCGAGCGCTACTTTTTTAGGTTTGCTCATTATGTTCCTTATGATTTCAAAAGCATCATCAGCAGAGCCTTCTGCGCATGCAGACGATTCTCCGCTTCATCGAAAATAGCCGAGCGCGGCGATTCCATCACCGCATCGGTAACTTCGAGGCCCCGTTTGGCAGGCAAGCAATGCAAAAAAATCGCCTCCGGCCGAGCCCGCGCGAAGAGTTCTTCATTCACCTGATAAGGCGTGAAAATCCGAGCCCGTTCCGCCGCTTCGCTCTCCTGCCCCATGCTAGCCCAAACATCCGTATAAACCGCATGCGCGCCCATCGACTGCTTCCATTGGATCCGCGGTAATCGTAATCTGAGCAAACTTCGACGCTTCGGCAACGATGTTCTTATCCGGCTGATAATTTGATGGCGCAGCAATCGCAACATGCATTCCCAGCCGGCCCGCCGTCAGCATCAGCGAATGCGCAACATTATTTCCATCGCCCACAAAAGCAAGCTTCAATCCATCAAGCTTCCCGAACCGCTCCTCCAAAGTCAGCACATCCGCCAGCGCCTGGCACGGATGATACAAATCGCTCAACGCATTGATCACCGGCACCTTTGACCACTTCGCCAACTCCTCGATGGTTGAATGCGAAAACACCCTCGCCACGATTCCATGCGTCCATCGATCCAGATTGCGCGCGACATCTTTAACCGGCTCGCGTTCCGCAATCGGCCCGATACTAGCAACCGCATCGCCGCCCAATTGTTTTATGGCCAGCTCAAAAGTCAGCCGCGTGCGCAGCGAAGGCTTTTCAAATAACAGCGTCAAGTATCGGCCTGCGAGCGTTTTAGCGAATCTTGACGGCGTTCTTTTCACTTCATGCGCCAGATCGAGCACCGCCCGCAACGATTCGGGCGTCAAGTCGCGGTCCGACTTCAGGTGTTTTGCAAACGGCATGGGCATCGGTGCAGTCATGAATAATTATTCTCTACTTTGAATAATAATACCATCATCTGGATAAAACAGCTTCGATAAGTCCATGCGGCTCATCAGTTGGCGTGAATACGTCGGCGTGCCTGGTCGGCAGGTAATGCTTGTTCGGCATCCTTAAATGAATGCGTTCGATCGGCTCGGACTGGAGAACCGCTTCGCCGATCGCGTATAGGGTATGCTGCACCGATTTACTGGCATGAGCGGCGAACGTATCGGTGATTAGTTTCATGACGTTATCCCAATCGGCGTCGCCGTCGTGCAGCCAGGTCGCGTCGAGCGATGTTGCCAGTATGCGGTCGGGGGCTTCTGGGAGCGTGGTGTATTCGTCGCGCAGAAAGCCTTCGAAGGCCGAACCGGTGGTCTTCATCATTAGATATCCGGCGACGCCGGACTCGACCGTCACCTTCTCGCGCGTGGCCACGATTTTGGCGATTCGGCGATGCGGAGGGCCTGCGGTGAACGAATAAGCGCCTTCGCGATGCCATAAATGACCATAAATGTCGACGTAAGCACGTTGAACATGCCTTAAATGACCTAAAAAATGCCTTGCGAGCAGCAATCCGAAGCTCTCCGGCTGCTCCACCGCGGGATCTTTCGCGAGGGCATAAACCGTGTTCTTCATCGTGTCGGTTGGCAGCACTAATGAATTGTCGCCTTCGCGGTAACTGGAATCGAAATCGCCTTCGAGCGCGATCGCAACCGTCATTTCGTGAAAATCGTGACGGTCTTTTCCGCGAACAATTCTCGCGACGCGGACTTTTGATTTGCCGTAGCGGTTTTCTACGATATTCATCAGCGTCCCCGATAGGTGGTGTAGCCGAATGGACTCAGCAATAGAGGGATGTGATAGCTGTCGTTCTGATCTTTCACTTCGAACGTGATCGAGACGGTGGGGAAAAATGGATCCGGGATATGCACTCCAACATCGAACATCAAGCGATAGATACCCTCCGCGGGAATTTCGCCGAAATCGAGAATGCGGCCATCCGAATTGGTGACGCCTCGGCCAACGTCGCGCCAGCCGTGGCCGGAGATGAAAACATCGAGCTCGACTGGAATGCGCTCGGCGGGCTGGCCGGTTGATGTATCTAGAACGTGAGTGGTGATCATTATTTATGAACCAATTTTCCGCAAACGGAGCTGCGTAATCAAACGCTGCTCCTCCGCGGCGATGGCGAGTTCTTCCTCGGGATCGTTATCGAGACGCTGGCGGAGCAGCGCCAGCATTTCGTCGGCGGATTTGCCCGTTGCGCAGACGATGTAAATATAGCCGAATCGGGACTCGTATGCGCGGTTGAGCTGCGACAATTCTTCGAGCGTAATATCGGACGCCGAGCGGACGCCAGCCTGTTCATCGGCTCCTATATGGTCTCCGATTTTTGGGTGGGCTGCGAAGGCTTCGAGGATATCTTCGCGCGAAACGTTCTTCCAAAGCTGCGGCGGCGGTTTGCTCGACGTCGTCCCAGGACGAGAACGGCCGCGCGGCGACCATTTCATTTGCCCAGACAGGACTACCGCAGCATTGACGAAATTTCTGGAACGCGATGCCGGGTGTCCATGCGTTGATCAGTCGCAGGCGATGCGCGGCGCGGCCTTCTTCGGTTGGAACGCCCCAGATCCGCAGACGGCTGACGCCTCCATCGGGAAAAATTAGGAATCGAACGCGGGAGGCTGCGGCCAGCAGGAGCTCTTTTTCGAAAACGTGGAGCGCATGGCCGCGCAACGGAGTGCGGCGGAGAATTTCGACTGCGTGTTCCGTTTCGATTTCGCAGCTCTCCGGAAAATTTCCCTTATAGTGCAGCGTATCGACTTCGACGCGCTTGATGACGCCGTTGGCTGCGAGCTCGATGACACACCAGTCATTATGTTCGCCACGGCTGCGGCGCGTTTCCCATCCATCGTGCATTCCCGAGGAGCGGCCGGGGAAAATCAGATTGTGGCGGGAGCCGAAAAACATGTCGCTGGCTTCGACGACGCTGCCGCCATTTTCTACGGCAGCCAGATCGATGAAATTGCCAAGTGTTTCCGGAACAACTTCGCCGTGGACGCGCAAGCGGGCGACGCCTCCGTCGGGATAAATATGGAAGCGCAGATGGGTGTAGCGATACGGATTGTCGATCGTGAAAAGATTCTGCGCGTCGCCTCGGAGGGGTGAAGGCGGAAGGATTTCGGTCCACTGCTTCAAGATCGGCGCAGGGCTTCGAGCGAGCACTTTTCGGGGAAATTTCCCTTGAAATGCGCGGTATCGACGGCGATGCCTCGGATAATGCCGGGCGCGCCCAGGCGGATGACGCACCAGTCGTGTTCCGGAGCGCGATGGCGACGCGTTTCCCATCCGTCCATCCATTTGCCGGTGTCGACGTATTTGCCGGGAAGAGAAATTGCGGGACCGGGTTTGAGGAGATTTTCTTTGGGCGCGAAGAATTCGTCGGTGGCGGAAAGGACTGTGCCTCCGAGGCGTTCGGAGGCCAAGTCGACTAGATCTGTGAAGTCTGGCATGTTTTAGAAGTCTATGGCAGGGCACGGCCCCGCCCCACTAGAACCCGGCCGCTGGGAGGGGCGGCGAATTCACCATCATCGTAGATTTTCTGGCCGCGTAGCCAGGTGGCTTGGACTCGGCCTTGTAGTTTGTGGCCGGCGTAGGGGGTGATTTTGTGGCGTTGATGAAGTCTATCGGGGTCGACGGTCCAGGATTCGTCGGGATCGAACGCTACCAAATCGGCATCATATCCTTTCGCGATTTTGCCTTTATTTGACAGACCGGCTAGTTTGGCGGGGGCTTCGGACATCCACTTGGAGAGGTCGGCTAGGTTGTGGTGGAGAGTCGACATTGCGGAGAGTCCGAGTTCTAAAGACGCGATGCCTCCCCAGGCTGTTTCGAAGGGTCCGGTTTTCATTTCCGGCGGCGAGGGGGAATGGTCGGAGACGACCATGCCGATGCGGGGGAGGGCGGCGCGGAGACCTCTGCGGATGGGTGGGGCGCATTTAAGGAGGTTGGGCATGGGATCCACCGGATCGAAGAAGACGTAGTGGGGGCAGGTCTCTACTGTGATTGGCACGCCTTCGGATTGGGCTTGTTCGATTAGCGGCAAGGCTTCGATTGCGGCCAGATGAACTATGTGGACTCGGGCGCCGGTTTCGCGAGACAGCCGGATCATCATTGCTATTGCGTCGCACTCGGATTCGGGGGGACGTTGTGGCAAGTATGCGGGGCTTTCGGCGTGGACCAGTAATGGGGCACCTAGACTGGCAAGGATCGGCATTGCTTCTTGCAGGTCTTTTTCGGTGACGTGGGAAAATTCGTCGACGCCGGAGGGGACCAGGAAACATTTGAAGCCGAATACGCCGGCTCGCCAGAGAGGCTCGAGTTCTGAAGTGTTGCCGGGGACTACTCCGCCCCAGAATCCTGTGTCGACATTTAGCTTGCCTTCGGTCGATGCCAGTTTTTGGTTGTACGCGGAAAGCGTCGTGGTGGCGGGGATGCTGTTTAAAGGCATCTCTATTAATGTCGTCACTCCACCGGCGGCGGCGGCTGCGGGTTGCGGTTTCGAATCCTTCCCAGTGGGTGCGGCCGGGTTCGTTGATGTGGACGTGGGTGTCGACCAGGCCGGGGAGGATTGTGGATTTGGTTTCGGGGGCGTCGGAAGACTCGAAGGGGAGGATATCGTGGATCACGCCGGCTTCTATTTGAAGGGTTGCGGGTTGGAGGGTCGAGTTGATCAGGACTTGGCGGCTTCTCAGGTGCATTTATTTAGAAATTCCGCCATTAGGTTTTTGGCTACTTGGAGACGGTAGCTTGCGGTGGAGCGGATGTCGTCTATGGGCGCGATCGATGAGAGGTCGGCGCTTTCTAGAAAAATGGGGATGGGGGCTACGCTTCCCAGGGCTACTCGGACTTGGTCTCCGTGGCGGATTCCGGCGAAACAGACTTTGGAGATGGCTTGCGCGCGGCGCGTTCCTACTTTGCGATAGAAGTGTTTCCAATCGGCAAAACGGCGGGGGAGACGGATGGACGTCAGGAGTTCGTCGGGCGCCAGGTCCATTATTTTATAAGCTTTGTGGAACTGGGTGTAGGGGAGCCAGCGAGAGGTTTTTTGAGAAACGAGTTCGATCTCGGCGTCATATACTAGCAGCGCGGGAGGGGTGTCGGCGGCGGGGGATGCGTTCGCTATGTTTCCTCCGATGGTTCCCCGGTTCTGCGTGGCGATGCCTCCGGTTTGCGCGGCGGCTTGCGGCAGGAGGGGGAATTCTTCAGCCAGGATTTCGCTGCGGCGGATGTCGGTGTACGTGGTCAATGCGCCCAGCGTGACGTGTTCCGGAGTTACGTCGATGTAGCGGAGCTCGGGGATCTCGCGAATGGTGATCCACTTTTTGTGCGCTAGCTTTCCGGCTTCGAATAGCACCATGACGTCGGTGCCGCCGGCGAGTGGGCGGTAGCCTTCGGCCAGCATTTGCAAGGCGTGCTCAAGGTCGCGTGGGGCCACCAGTTCATACGATGGGACATGCGATCTCATTCGCGCACCGCGTGAATTACGGCCTCGAAAATTCGCATATAACCGGTGCAGCGGCATAGATTTCCGGCTAAGCCTTCTTTGATCTGTTCGATCGTCGGGTTCGGATATTGCTCAAGAAGAGTCATCGCGGCGAGGATCATGCCGGGGGTGCAAATGCCGCATTGGGCTCCTCCGTGTTCCAGAAATGCCTGCTGGACGGCGTGGAGTTTATCGCCCTTCGCGACGCCTTCGATGGTGACGATCGACGCGCCTTCGACTTGCAGCAGGGGGACGAGGCAGGAGTTGACGAGTTCGCCGTCGATCAGCACGGAGCACGCGCCGCATTCGCCTTCGCCGCAGCCTTCTTTTACTCCGGTCAGTCGCAGGTCTTCGCGGAGGACGTCGAGGAGGCGGGACATGGGGGGGGCGTCGATGTTGTGATCGACGGTGTTGACTTTAATGCGCATCGTTATAGCGCCTGTCCGCATGCTTACGCATGGCGGTTCCGGGGGCAAGTAAGCCCTCCATTACTAACTCGGGGACTAGAGGGATCTGGTTGAAGGCCACGCCTGTCGCGTGTTCGATTGCGTTTAAGATCGCGGGGGCGACTCCGTCCATTGGCAGCTCGCCGATTCCTTTTGCGCCTGAGGGGCCGTACGCGTAGGGATTTTCGGCGAAAAATACGCGGATGGGAGGGAGGTCGGCGGAGGTCGGCATGATGTAGTTCGTCATCTGGCCGTTCGCCATGCGGCCGTTTTTCCAGGCCACGCGTTCATAAAGAGCGAAGCCGATGGCTTGCGCTACGCCGCCTTCAATTTGACCCATGGCGAGGACGGGATGGATCACTTTTCCGATTTCCTGCATGGCGACGAAGTCGTCGACGCGAACTTCGTAGGTGACTGGATCGACGGTCACCATCGCGACGTACACGGCCCAGGCGTAAGCTCCGTAGGCGTCGCCTTGATAGGTTTCGTCATTCCAAAAAACGTTGGGCGGAGGTTTATATTCGCCCGATGCGCGGAGGGGGCCGATGGTCTCTGACGTAATTCGCGGCGGCTTCTGCGAATTCTTCGGAGGTATAAGTTTGGGAGAGGAGGCCGCTTGAAATTAGAATTTGTTTCAGGCCGATGCAGGCGGCTTCCACCAGTTTTCCCACGACCATTACGGTGCGCGAGGCTACTGTTGGTCCACTGTTGGGAACGGTGGATGTATCGGGCTGCGCCAGTTCGATGAGCGAATAATCGATGTGCAAGGCGTCGGCAGCGATTTGCGAAAAGATGGTGTTGGTCCCCTGACCGATTTCGGTGGACGCGGCGAGGATTCTTATTTTTCCTTCGATGGTGGCTTCGACGGTCACTACGCTCGACAGCGCGACTTCGCCCGAACCGGTGAAGCCTGCGCCGTGCATGAAGGTGGCGAAGCCGATGCCTCGCTTCACGGTGCCGGTTGGATTGGCCCGATCGAAGGTTTCACGATGATGGTGGAAATGCGAAAGCTCCAGCGTGCGGAAGAGGAGATCTTCGAGGTCCACTTTTTCGCGGATCACCTGGCCTGTCGCGGTCGACTGGCCTTCGTGAAGAAAATTGCGGCGGCGGAATTCTTCGGGGGAAAGATTTAGCGCAGCGGCGACCTTGTTCATCTGGCGTTCTAAGGCGAAGATGCTTTGGGGCGCGCCGAATCCCCGGAAGGCTCCGTGGGGTGGATATGTGGTTGCAAAAGCGCGGCTGCGGATGCGCACATTCGGGCAGGAATAGGGGCCTGCGGCGTGGATTGTGCCGCGCGAGAGGACTACCGCGGAGAGGGTCGCGTAGGCTCCTCCATCAATATCGAAGTCGATCTCCATGGCGACTAGTTTTCCGTCGTGCGTGACGCCGGTACGATGGCGGGTCCGCGAGGGGTGACGTTTGGTGGTGGCCGTCATATCCTCAGCGCGATCGTAAATCAGCTTGACGGGCTTGCCGGATTTCCACGCCAACAAGGCGGCGTGGCCGGCGATCATCGACGGATATTCTTCTTTGCCGCCGAAGCCTCCGCCGGTTTCCATCTGAATGATTCTGATTTTTTCGGGCGGAAGATTGAAGAGGGGGATCAAGGCTTTATGGACGTAATAGGGGCACTGCATCGAGCCCCACACGGTGACGCCTTCTTCGGGATTCGCGACGGCGATCATGCCGTTGTTTTCGATGTAGAGCTGTTCCTGGGCGCCGGTTTCGTACTCGCCTTCAATGATGAGGTCGGCTGCGGCGAATCCTTGGTCGACGTCGCCTTTGTTCATCAAATAGGACTTGAAAATGTTGTCGTCGCCCCAGATGAGTTGCGTTTTAGCGAGCGAATCTTCGAGCGAATCGACGCAGGGGAGTGGATCGACTTCGATGCGGACGCGGCGGCGGGCTTCTTCAATTAGATAACGGTCGGGGTGAGCTAGCAGGACTACGGCTTCCTCGCCATGCGCGGTGATTTCGTCGGCCAGAAAGGGCTGGTCGTTGAGGATCAGGGCGACATAATTCTTGCCGGGAATGTCCTTCGCGGTGACGATGGTGAACTCGTCCCACGGGACGCCGGGGTCGAAAGAGATGCTGCGAATTTTTCCGCGACGCGCGGGGTTGCGGACGGTCGCGCCGTAGAGCATGCCGGGGAATCGGAGATCGTCGACGTATTGGGCTTGCCCCGTGACTTTGGGCACGCCCTCTTTGCGGGGGACGGATTTTCCGATCAGGGATTGTGAGTTGGTTCCTATTTATTTATCGTACACGGACGGCGGTACCGTTATTTCTTTTCGACCAAGTCCGCGGTCACGCCGTTCATTTCTTCGACGTGCAGGTGAATTGCCTTACGCTCTTCGGCTTGCGATTCGGGGATTTCGAAGCGGGCGCCCACCATGCGGTCGAGCCGTTGATGGGGCTCGATGCGATCCTTGATTCCTAAAACGTCGTTGAATTTCGGGCCGAGGATGGGGTTGTATTTGAAGACGTTTTCTATATCGGACTTCGAGACGGTCATGCCGTCGAGCGGTGTCACCGGTTGCCGGTTCGAGCGTTAAAGTGGCACCTTTCATGACGAAGGGAACGTCGGAGGGATCGGTCACTCGAAAATCGACAATCGCAAGTGACGCGACGGGCGAGAGGGGCAGTACTCGGACCTTTAAAATGGTTCCGTTCAGTTCGAGGTGATTGCCTTTCGTGCCGATCAAAAGGAACCCGAGGGCGATGCCGACGATGGCGATGCCGACGATCAGGAACGGCAAGAACTGTTTACTCACTCAGTCTCCGAGCAACTTTCCGTAGGCCTGCAAACTGCCAACGTTATCACAAACGGCCTTGATCGCGGCGGTTAATGGAATCGCGAGGACGAGTCCGATGCCGCCCCACAACATGCCCCAGAACATCAGGGCCAGGGTCACCACCAGGGGATTCAGATGCACGCGCGCGCCGACGAATTTCGGATAGAGCAGGTTCAGCGCGAATAGATGCAGCAGGGCTACACTCGCGGTGAGAAACAGATAGAGTTGCGGGCCCGTCGACATGGGAAGGGCGGCGATCAACGGAGGCATCAATGCCAGGGGCAGACCGATATACGGGATCAGGCTGAGGAATCCGCTGACGGGTCCGGCTACCAGCCAGTACGGCAGTTTCACGCTGGCGAAGAGGATCGAGCTGGCGATGCTCAGAAACACGCCGAGCAGAAAATTTCCGACTACGTAGGCGCGGACCATTTCAGCTACGCTCGCCAGGGCTCGACCGGCTATGTGACGATCCGCTCCATCGAAAAGATAGAGCACACGAGTGCGCAAGTGGTCGCCCCAGCTCAATTGAAAATAGACCAGGAACGGAACGAAGCTCGCCATCAGAAGGACGTTATAGAAGGACGTCAAATAGATGTAGACGTAATTCACCAGTGGAGTCGGCTCGGGGCGGACGCGGACTTCCTGGACGGTGGGAGGCGGCACCGGCACTGGAACTTTCTTCTTGTTACTATTCACGCGTGCCGCGGCGTCGCGCTCCGCCTGCTGCTCCTCTTGAAAACGCTTGGGCATCAGCGAGCGATACATGCTCTTTTCGATATTGTCCATGCGGCCGGTGGCTCCGTCGACCAATGCGTTGATGCGTTCGCCGTAGGCCGGAAGGTCATTCAGCATCGCGAGGCTTTCGGTATAAATCCCGAGGCCGGCCAGGTAGAGAAACATCAGACCGAGGCTGCAAACCACGAAGCTCGCGAGTCCCCGCGGCATTTTCAGTTTCATGAAAAAGAGCACGGCGGGGTCGAGCAGGAAGGAGATGATCGCAGCGATTATGACGGTAATGAAAAAAATCCGGCCGTAATATAACAATGCGACTACAACGCCAAGCGCGAGGATCCCCACGCCTCGGGAAGCGGGTCGACGGGCGCTCGAAACTGCCGGAGTCAGCAAAACTTAACCCTTTCTATAACTATAATTGGACAGACGCGTGACGGACCAGAAAAATACAGGGAAAGGGCGGATTCTTGCCCTCGATTTGGGCAAAAAACGCATTGGATTGGCGCTGAGCGATCCTCTGGGCATCACCGCGCAAGGTCTTCCGACGCTCGAACGGACCAATATCCGGCAGGATATGGCGGCACTTGCGCACCTCATTTCGGAGCGGGACGTAACGCTTTTGTTGATGGGGAATCCTTTACATATGAGCGGCGACGCCGGCAGGCAGGCGGCATATGTCCACGAGTTCGCGGAGCGGCTGGCGGGGCACACCGGCATCCCTCTGAAATATTGGGATGAGCGGCTGACGACTGTGGAGGCGCATCGGGTGCTGCGGTCGAGCGGGATCGGAATCGAGAAGAGGGCTCGGGCGATCGACAAATTGTCGGCGGTTATTTTGCTAGAGAGTTACCTCGATTCGGGGGCGGAATGGTGAGGATCGCTCCCTGCGGTCGCGGCTCGGTAGATCTTTGCGGATCAAAATCGACGGGCGATAAGAGGGCGCGGTCATGAAGAAGCTACTCCGCCTGGTCCTGATCGTCTTCGCCGCCGGATTGCTCGCGGGGATTGCGGCGGTCTGGCTTTTGGGGCGACCCTACAGGCTGCGCCCGGCGAGAAGTTCGTGCGCATCGAACACGGCTCCGGCGGCGGCGGCGATAGCGAGCACGCTAAAAAAAGCCGGCGTGGTCCGTTACGAATGGCAGATCTGGGCGGCGCGCTGTGTTGAATCCATCGGCCGCGCTTGCAAGCGGGCGAATATCGGTTTGCCCAGCCGGCGAGCGCCTTCGCTGTTTTCGATCGCATCCGCCGCGGGGATATTTATTATTTCGAATTCACAGTGCCGGAGGGCAGCAACCGGTTCGATATCGCACGCCTGATTGCGAATCACGGAACCGTGTCCTCCGGCGATTTCATCAAGGCCTCGGGTGATCCCGCCGCGATTCACGACCTCGCGCCGGACGCGCCCTCGCTTGAAGGGTTTCTATTTCCGTCGACTTATCGCTTGTCGCACTCGACCACGGCCGTCGACTTGTGCCGCTTGATGACCACGGAGTTTCGCCGCCAGTGGAAGAAACTCGATGCGGCACACTCTGCCGACGTGCTAAAAACCGTCACGATCGCATCACTGGTCGAAAAAGAGACCGGCGTACCTGAGGAGCGCAAAATCATAGCGGGCGTTTTCACCAATCGGGTCGACAAAGGTATGCGGCTCGATTGCGATCCCACCACGATCTACGCCGCGCTGCTCGATAACCGGTACACGGGCGTGATTCACAAGTCCGATCTTTTGAACCAGAACCCGTACAACACTTATCAGAATGCGGGCCTGCCGCCGGGGCCCATTGCCAATCCTGGAGCCGCGTCGCTGGAGGCGTCGCTCCATCCCGCCGCGACGGATTACTTGTTCTTCGTGGCCAAGGCCGAGGGGGCGGCCATGTGTTCTCAGCAACCCGCGCCGCGCACGAAAAAGCGGTCATGGCCTATCGTCATGCCAGGCACAAAGCGGGCTAAACTGGCCGAGTGGATCGACCGGGAAAGGCCCTCCGTCATTGGTCCAAAAGAGTTTGAACAACTGGCGGAGGAACTCAGCCCTATTTCGGAAAGCTATCTAAGGAAACTGCTGAGGGATTCGGGCGTGCCTCTCGCGCCGATGGTGGAGGGTGTCCGGCAATCGAATCTCGGTGCGCTGGAATTGAGCCTGCTCGCGCTGCTCACCGAGTACGAATCGGGAGATGCGGCGCATCGGCAAGCCGCGCGAAAGTTGGTGATCACGGCCAAGGAGCACGCCAGGTGGACGAATAAACAGGAGCACGTGTTGTGGTTAACAATGTGGCTCGAAAACCCGCCTCTGTTTCCGGCTTGGGCGCGGCTGCGAAGAGAGTCCGCGGCGGATCAGCGTTCCATGCTCGATGATCAGTCGGAAGGATGACAACTCTAAGGGAGCAGCTCCACCGCTTGCACCTTGATTACGTCGCCGTCCGTGGTTCCTGTAACCTTCACTTTCAAGTCCTTCTCTTTCGAGCTTTTCTTGAGCATGGAGAGCGTCCGCGCATTACCACTTTCATCGAATTTGAGAAACTTGCCGTCGGCTTGGACCAGCCCAAATCCGTTCTTGGCGCAATCGAGCGCGCAGGAACGCGTGTGCCCGGCCAAGTCCTTCCCCTTGCACATCACATCGACCACGGTGCCCGAGAAAGTTTCCGCCGAAGCGAGGCCGGCAGCCAAAAGGCTCACTGAGAAAAGACGTAGTTTCATGTTAATTATTATGAACCCAAACGAGCCGCCGGCTTGCCCCAGCCTCCACCGCCCGGACTTTCGATGCGAAGTATTTCACCTGCGCGGATATCGAAGCGGGTTTTCGCTTTCAGTGGAATCACTCGGCCGCCGCGCAGCAGCGTATTCTTCCCAGGCCTGCCTGCCGAGCCTCCGGCGAGTCCATACGGACCCCGCTCACGCCGATCGGAGAGGATCGTCACTTCCGCGTCGGCTAGAAAACGGAACTCGCGCACGATGGCGTCGCCTCCGCGATGCTTGCCCGCGCCGCCGGAGCCTTTCCGGATGCGATAACTTTCGATGCGCAGCGGATACTGATGCTCAAAAGCCTCGACGGGCGTGTTCCAACTGTTGGTCATGTGCGTGTGCGTCGCGCTGTATCCGTCGCCCCGCGGTGATGCGCCCATGCCGCCGGCGATGGTTTCGTAATACGCGAATGGCGCACCGTCAACCTCGCCGCCAAAGCTCAGGTTGTTCATGGTGCCGGAACTCGCCGCGGGAATGCGATCCGGTGCAGCCTTCGCCATCGCGCCGAGCACGGTATCGGTGATGCGCTGCGATGTCTCGACGTTGCCCGCGGCCATCGCGGAGGGAGCGCGCGCTGCGACCACGGTACCTTCCGGCGCAATCACGCGAATCGGGCGCAGGATGCCCGCTGTATAGGGGATCTCTTCGTCGACCAGGCAGCGGAAAACATACATGGTCGCTGCGAGGGCGACCGCGTAATTCGCATTCACGGGACCAGCGGCCTGCGGATCGGAGCCGGTGAAATCGACGGTGGCGGAATCAGCGTCGATGGTGATTGCGACGCGAATCCACACGGGGCGCGCCGTGATGCCGTCGCTATCGAGGCAGTCTGCAAATCGATACGTGCCTCGCGGAAGTTTGGCGATGGCCGCTCGCATCATGCGCTCGCTGTAATCCTGAAGCGACCGCATATTCGACGCGACGCGCGGGGCGCCGTATTTCGCGACCAGCTCATGCAGGCGAACTTCGCCGCGGCGGATCGACATTAGCTGCGCGCGCAAGTCACCCTCCCGCTCCTCCGGCGTGCGCACGTTCGCAAGGATCATCTGAAGCAATTCGCGATCGATCACGCCTGCGCGCTGAATCAAGATCGGCGGCAGGCGCAGGCCCTCCTGATAAATTTCGCGAGCCAGAGGCATGGAGCCGGGGCTCATGCCGCCGACATCGGCGTGATGCGCGCGGTTGGCAAGATAAAATGCAGGCCTCTTGGAACGTTTTATAAACACCGGCGCGACGGCCGTTATGTCTGGAAGATGCGTGCCTCCGCGAAAGGGATCGTTGACCAGTGCGACGTCCCCGGGACCGAGGTTGAACGTATCCATTACGGCGCGGACCGACAGAGGCATCGCCCCCAAATGGACCGGCATGTGGTCGCCCATCGCCACCGTTTCGCCATGCGCATCATAGACCGCGCAGGAGTAATCGCGGCGCTCCTTGATATTGGCCGAGTACGATGTTTTGCGCAGCACGACGCCCATCTCCTCGGCGATTGACACCATGAGGTGACGGAACAGCTCCAGCTCGATCGCGTTCATTTGCAGTCTCCGATGTGGATGAGGAAGCGCGCGAGCGTTTGCTTCTTTCCATTCACGATGTGTTCGATAAGGTAAGTGGGCGAACCGGCCGCTGTGGTTATCTTCCAACTCGCATTGGTGCTTTCGGTCGACAGATGCAGGGGCTTCGTGCTCTTCTGTTTGATTTCCCAATTCTCGCCGCCGGTCATCGTAGCGTATAACTCCTGATTGGTCGCTTTGCCAACCGAGTCGTCGAAGATAAGTTGGCCGCTGTCGGGCGAATCGAACCAGAAATGGGCGATGGAGCCGAAATGGCTCTCCTCGAATAGAGGCTTCTGGTGCCAGGTTTTTCCCCCGTCGTTGGTGATCACGAAAAACGGATCCTTCGGCAGGGATTCCACGCGCTGGCCGCTCAACCAACCATGATCGCCGATGAACTGAAACTGTTCGAACGCCGTGGAGCGCAGACGCGGAATGGATTCGCTCCAACTCGCGCCGCCGTCTTCGGTAGAAAGAAGAACGCCATAGATAGTGGTAGTTTCGGTGTGGATATCACCCGCGACGAAAACGTGCGAGCCGACAGAATCGACCGCGGACACTTCGAAAAATACAGCGCAGGGGCGATCTTCGGAGCAGGTGAGACCGAAGGAGTCAACGTCCTCTGGAGGGCAGGCGTAGTCGACATGGACGGGGGGCTGCGCGAAAAGGGGGGCGAGAAAGACCAACAGCAGGCAGGGCTTCACGAAATTCCCACTGTACAATAGAACGGTGGAGCGAGTGAATCATCTCCGCAAGCAGTTGAGTACCAGGGGAAACCATCCTCCGATGGATGAGTCCCCTCAGACGTTGTTTCAGGCTGCTTTCCCGGTTTCAGTCTTCTCGACGGCCATGCTTATTTTAATCCTCGCGTACCTTGCTTGGGTCGAAATTGTACTCCTGCCAGTACGACCTGCGAGCGTCGAGCCGCCTCCGTATGGGGGTTCGGTCACCCTTTACCCCAGGCCGGAGGAGAAATCAGTTAAGGCAGATAAGCAACCGGCGGGAGGCATTGTCATTGAAAAGTAACGCGAGGCCGGCATGGATGATCCAATACAATAGAATCAATGCCCGGGCCGCCCATTCCCGCGTCGTTTGAAAGTCTCGGCCGTCGTCCGTTCTCATTTTACCCGCCGATCGTAAATGTGGAACACAACGAATGGATCCTGCGCCGCGCCAATTGGACCGATTTTCAGGTGATCAACACGAAGACCAAAGACGAGCTGTGCGTGCCCCGCCGTTTTGTGGGCGAGGGCGCTCTGGTCGAAGAGCCGGTCATGATTGTCGGCTTGGTGAAGGAGCTCGAATATCGCGAGGGAGTAGTGCTCCCGCACATCCGCCGCGTGATCGAGATGCCGCGCGCGGTAAATGCAGGGGCCGGCAGCCGGGCGATGGGACCGCCGCGAACCGCACCCGTGGTGGGGATTACCATCGAACCCCACCCCAGATCGCGAGTGTGGCGATTGATGGTCGCGGCTGCGGCGGCGACGGTTCTGATTTGCGTTGCGGTACTGGTCCTGGTGCAATCCGTGGTGCTTCCGCACAAGCACGCGGTTTCCAAGAAGAAGTGATAAAACGCATCGGAGTGCTGGCGGGCGCGTTCAATCCGGTGACGCGAGCGCATCTGGCTCTGGCCGAGGCTGCGGAAAAAGTCCTCGATGAAGTAGTGTGGGTCGTGCCTCGGGTTTACCCTCACAAACATTTTCACGGCGCGAGTCTGGAGGACCGGATCGAGATGCTGAAGCTCGCCGGCGGAGGGTATCGTGTCGAGATCGCGGAGAGCGGTTTGTTCATCGACATCGCTCGTGAATTGCGGCAGCCGGATAGCGAGATCAGCTTCATCTGTGGAAGGGATGCCGCCGAACGAGTCATCGATTGGGATTATGGCAAGGCTCCTGGGATTGAGGAAGTACTGACGGAGTTTTCGATCATGGTCGCGGAGCGCGGAGGAACGTACGAGGCTCCCGAGCATTTGCGGCATCGGGTGCATCGGCTGGAACTTGATAGCGATTTCAGCAGTGTCTCATCGACTGAAGTGCGGCGCCGGATTGCGGCAGGCGAGCGTTGGGAGCATCTGGTGCCGGACGCGATTACCGCTCGTGTGCGAAAAATCTATGCTGCTTGAGCGGCGACGTCACGCTCGCCCTGTTCGACATTCACTTTCAACAGGACCAGCAAACCGGCCACGAAGAAGAAGAGCAACGACAGGATCGCCAACCGGAAGCTCTTCGTGAATTGCATCGCGAGACCGAACACTATGGGGCAAATCCAACTCGTGCCCTTGTCAGTTATCTCGTAGACCCCGAAATACGCGGCCTCCCGCCCCTTCGGTACCAGTTGCGCGAAAAGGGATCGGCTCAGCGCCTGGCTGCCACCCAGTACGAGGGCGACGATCGCTGCCATCACGAAAAACTGCACCGTCGTCGTCACCCAAAAAATATAGACGACCACGCCGATCCAAATAATCAGACTCGCGGCGACCGCCCGTTTGGCGCTGGTCTGCGATGCAACCCAATTGAACCCGAGGGAGCCAAAAAACGCGACGAACTGGACCATCAGAATCGCCAGCGTCATCTGCGCCTGCGGAATTTTCAATTCGTCAGCGCCGAACTGCGACGCGAGAGCGATCACCGTCTGGATCGCGTCGTTATAGAGGAGAAAGGCGATCAGAAAAACGCCGGCTTGCGGATAATGCCCGAGGGACTTGACCGAGCTCGCGAGTTGTTGGACCGTGGTCGCAAGAGCGCTCTGCCCGCGATCAAGCCGATGCGCCGGTCCCCGATTGTGCAGGGTCCGCAAAGTGGGAATCGTGAAGATCGCCCACCACGCTCCCGCAGATGAGAGGCTGATGCGAACAGCCATCCCTTCCGTGATCCCGATTTTCCCGGCGCCCATGAACAGCGCGAGATTCAGGGCGAGTAGCACACCCCCGCCGATGTATCCATATGCATAACCCTTCGAGGAAACAGTGTCGCGATCTTCGGGAGGCGCAATTTCAGGCAGGAACGAATTGTAGATCACCTCAGCCGCGCCGAACGCGACGTTGGCGATGAGGAACAGTAAGTCCGCCGAACAGATAATCGGAGCCCTTCAGGAAAAACATCCCCATCGTGGCGATCGCGCCGAGATACGCCGTCGCGCCCAGAACCTCTTTCTTGCGCCGCCCGAAATCCGCCTCCGCCCCGACCAGCGGAAGAAAAAGAACCTGCAGGATCACTGACAGGCTAACCGCGTAACTCCAGAAACTCCGCGCGTAAATCGGGATGCCGAGCGGATGCACGTACCCGCTGGCGTCCGCCGCATTGCCGGCGAGCGCGGTGAGATACGGGCCGAGAAACAAGGTGATCACGGTCGTGTAGAACGCCGAGTTCGCGAAGTCGTACATGCACCAGCCGACTTGCTCGCGCTTGCGTATACTCCGTCATTTCTTGACCGTCTCCGCCGCCATCGCCTGCAACTTCACGTAGTCTTTCTTGCCGTTCCCCAGTAGCGGAACTTTGTCGAGATGAATCACGCGCCGCGGGATCGCGAACTCCGGGAGTCCGTTCTCATGCGCAGCCGCGAGCAATTTTTCACGCTTCAAATCCGGGTCGTCTGTGAACAGTACGATCGATTCCCCGCGCGCCTCTTCCTTCACCGCCGCCGATGCATGCGTCCGTTTCGGCGATGCCGCCGCGGCGATCCGCTCCACTACTTCGAGCGACACCATTTCCCCCGCCACTTTCGCGAATCTCTTCAAACGCCCCTGAATCGTGATGTGCCGCCGCGCATTCATCGTCACGATATCGCCCGTGTCATACCACCCTTCACCGAATTGCGATTTCGGAGGCTGCAATACACCCGGCGCGCCCGCCAGAAAATATCCCATCATCACGTTCGGTCCGCGCACGTGCAACTCGCCGCCGTTCTCGATTCCTTCCACCGATGCGAGCTGGCATTCGATACCAGGCAACGGCTCACCCACCGATCCCGGCTCGCAGGAAAACGGCGTGTTCACCGAAATAATCGGCGAGCACTCGGTCGCGCCATACCCTTCCAAAATCCTGATGCCGACCTTCTCGAAATAAAATCGCCGCACCTCTTCACTCAATTTTTCCGCCCCTGAAACCACATACCGTATCTTGTAAAAATCGTACGGGTGCGCGAATCTGGCGTAATTTCCCAGGAAAGTACTGGTAGCGAACAGCACTGTGCAATCGCGATCGTAAAGAATCTCCGGGATCACCCGATAGTGGAGCGGCGATGGATACAAAAAGATTCGCGCTCCGCAAACCATCGGCAGCATCAACCCCGCGACCAACCCGAACGAGTGAAACAGCGGCAGCGCATTCAAAAATTTGTCGTGATACGAAATTTCGATCACCGCCCGCGATTGCGCGCAATTCGCCAATATCGACGCATGGCTCAGCGCGACGCCTTTCGGCTTGCCCTCCGATCCCGATGTGAACAGCACCACCGCCATGTCCTCAGGCTTCGATCGTTTCATCGCCGCCCTCGGGAATCGCAATGCGAACAAGACCAGCCATAGCTTATCGACGATGCCGAAGTGCTTCCGCAGATCCTCTAGATACATCACCCGAGCCGCACTGAAATTTTCCATCATCGCAGTCAGCTTCGCCTTCTCAATAAACGCGCGTGACGCGAAAATGGTTTTGATCTCGGCGATGCGGCAGGCGTTCTCCAAACCCTCGCGACCCGACGTATAGTTGAGCATCGCGGGAACGCGCCGCATCGCCATCATGCCGATAATCATCGCGGCGGTGGGAGTCGCCGTGGGCATCAGAACGCCGACGCGCTCCCCCTGTTTGGTCCACTTCGATGTGAGCCGCCCCAGCGCAAGCGTCATTTTCAAAACGTCGCCGAACGTTTCTTCCTTACCCCGAATATCCTCTATAAACGGTCGCTTCTTCCCGAATTGTTTCACCGTCGCAAGCAACGCGTCAGGAATCGTCGTCTCCTTCCGCGAATCGAACTCCGCGATTTGCATAATGCGCCGCAATTCCTCGCTAGCCAACCTGCGCCGATCGCGCGAACGCGGAGCCTCCGGCATCGGAAGAGGCAGAGGCGAGTGCATTGTCAGCGTGATTTTCGGGAACCATTGCCGCGGAAAATCGGGAGGCATGCGCGAGAAATGGGAACGCACCGGTCCGTCAATGTGAATCGGCAGAACCTGCGCGCCGGATTTCGCCGCCGCGAACGCCGGACCGTCGTAGACCTTCATTCGGCTGCCGGTAACGGTGATGCGACCTTCCGGAAAAATCACCACGGGCGCTCCGGATTCCAGCAATCCAATCACGCTTTTCATTGCCAGCGGACTGGTGGAATCGATGACCAGATAATCAATGAACGACAGCAGAATTTTGAAATGCCACTTGGACGCGATCTGCGAATGCACCAGATAGGTAGGAGCGAACGGAAGAAATGCGCCCAACAGCAACCCATCGATGAACGACTGGTGATTGGAAACGATCAGCGTCTTTCCAACGGGCTTGACATAGCCCCTGAGTTCCGCGCGAAACAGCAAACGGAGGATGAAGCGAATAATAATACGTGCGACTGGAATCATGTTTTGATCAGGCGTTAGAGTGCCGGATCATTGTATCCCACTCACGCAATCTACATCTTCTCCAGCTGATTCAGAAGCTCCACCATGCGCGGTGCCGCGTCGCGTTTTCCACCGAACCTAAACTCGACATAGGCCGACGTCAAGTCGTCCACCAGCGGAGACAACTCCGTCGCCGGCAACACGCGCGCAAATTCGTTGGGCGTTAGCCACGGCGGCTTTTGGATCCCTCGCCGTTCGAGCAGCGCGAGCATCCGCTGATAGAGCAGTGTGGCATCGGACGCCTCGCCTTCGCCGCGCTTCAACCGCCGCTCGCGGATCGCTCCCCGCAGCCATCGTGACGCGCCTGGCCCCAGCAGCACCGCGACGATCGCGATGAACATCACGACGGCCGCAGCCGGCGCATATCCCGCACTCGATCGCGCCGCGCCGGCGGACCAGCCGATCGCTGCTTCCATCCAATGCAGCCTCGCGCCGCGGCTCGATTGCTGTACGCGCGACGCGAGCGCGATCTGGCGTTCCAGATCGTAGCTCAAAATCCAGTCCTGCCAGAACTGCTCGGCTGCATCGAAGAACAGCGCCGAGCGCGCCATGAAGGAGCTCTGGATCGCCGACGGATCGGGCGGCGTCGGATCGAACGTTCTCCATCCGTGGCCGCCGATCCACGCTTCCACCCAACTGTGGGCGTCGGAGGCGCGCACCACCTGCCATCCCGTCAGCGGATTATAAACGCCGCTCGCAAATCCGGTGACCACGCGTGAGGGAATGCCCACGCTTCGCAGCATCACCGCCATTGCCGATGCGAAATATTCGCAGTGACCCTTCCTTCGATCGAACAAGAAGTTCGCCAGAGGATCCGGAACCGTCGCCGGCAGCAACTGCAGCGTGTAGCCGTAATTACGCCGCAGATATTTCTCGATCGCTCGCGCCTTCTGGTCTTCGGTCGGCGAGCCTTCGATGATCTCCCGCGCCAGCCTCGGAATCCGGACATCCAGCTTTTCCGGCAGCAGCAGCATGTCGTCCCTATCGAAGGGCGACAAGGGTTCGGGTGGGTTGCGCGGCGTGGAGGATTCGTCTTCCATTACACTCACCGCGTTATATCGCAGCCCACTGGCGCCTGCGTTAGAAACCCGAACGGATCCCCCGCGCGTCAGGTGCACACCGGCGGCATTGATGCTGATCCACTGCGGTGTACCGGCGAAAAATAAGGTCTCCGGTGCGATCTCACTCAGTTGCACTTTATAAGCCAGGCGCTCACCCGGCCGCACGCGATGATCCAGTTTGAAGGTCACGCTGTGGTCGGAACTCACGCGGATATCTTGACCCTCTTCCTTTGTATTGAACCATCGCTTGCCGTCGAACTCCGTGAGGGCGGCGCCGCGCCAGCGGACATCCAGCATTCCCTGACCCACGTATTTGTGAACGTGCATCACCGGAGCGCTGCTCTGTTTGATTTCGCCAAGCTGCCCCAGCGTCACTTCATTAGCGAAACCGGGCAGATGGTAACGCGCCGGCACAAAGCGTTCGAGAGCGGCCCGCGCGGTTCGCGGCAGCACGAAAAACAGCGCCGAGGTCATCGCCAGAATTCCGACGAAGAGAAAGATCGCGAGCACACCCAGGCGCCGCGGAAACGCGCGCAATCCGCCGCGTACCACCACTCTGCGCTGTTGCGTCGAGGCGCGCACCTCGCCGCTGGCAAAAGACGCGATTGCGAATAGCAGGAATAGCGCGAGAAACGCAAAAAAACTCAGGCTCGTGGAAAGTATGGCCGCACCCAGAAGCTCCAGCGCGGCCAGCACCTTCAGATAAGTGAAGTCGCGGGTGGAACGCGCTGTCAGCACTTTGCACACCAGCAGAAAAAAGATGAAGTGCAGCGTTGCCGGAAGGAAAGCGCCCGAAATATAGAAGTAGTCGAACGGATAAAACGCGACGAAGCTCAGCGCCAGCACGTCCGCCAATCCGCCGGAAATCTGCACTTCAAGCACGCCGGCCGCCATCAGAGTTCGCAGGCACAAAGCCGCCAGCGTGAGCACGGCCGTTGGCAAATCCAAATATCCCGAAGTAGCAACCGCGAAGTAGCCGGAGGCCAACATGCCGAGTAGAGAAAATTCGAAAAACCGCTCCACAGTTTTCGGAGGAGCAGGCACGCCATTCGGTTGCGTCATAAAACTCCGCCTTGTGGGGCAGGTTGGCAACCTGCGGACCGATTATTAATCGGTCCATCCAGGCACAGCCCGCACGGCGTCGCCCTCAATAAAGCAGGCTGGCCCATACCTTATGCTACATGTATTAGGTGATCCTTTCGCTGCACCACGACCGTCCCGAGTCGGAATCGTCGTTCGCGCGCTTTCATGCAGCGTCCGTTTTGAAAAGTTTAAGGGCACTCGATTCCAGGGCTCGGCGCAAGGGTTTGGACGCACTCGATCCCGCGCGCGGCGCGCTGATCCCGATCGGAATGGAGGTCGAGAACGGGCGAGTAGTGAAAAACGGCTACGGCGTTTTCGATCTCGTCTGGCAAGCCGAAGTACATCTCGAGTGGCCTGACAAAATCGCCCGCGAACTCGACGCGATTCGCGCCGGCGTTCGCGCCGCACACGATGTCCCCATAAAGTTTCTGATCTGGGCGGGTATGGGCGGATCTGCGGAAGACAAGGCGATGTATCAGGCCGTCGGATTGCTGCGGCGCGGGCCCCGGCTTTACCTGCTCGATTCTACCGATCCTGTGAAGCTGGAATCGATCTTCGCCGACATGAAAAAGCGCAGCAAGCTGAGTGACGCGGATCTCTTGCGACGGACGTTGGTCGTCGGCATGGCGATGGGCATGACGTCCTATGAGCCGGTGGTGAATTTGCAGAAGCTTTCCGCGATGTACGACGCGGCTCAAGTCGATTCGCGGCCAAACTTTTATTACATGACGTACCCGGGATCGCTGCTGGATCAGTTCGCGGCCAAGCGGGGATACCGTCGCGTGCCATTGCAACTTGACGAAAGAAATACGACGGCGGGACGTCACAGTGCGCCAATGAACCGGGGAAGCCTGTATGCCGTCGGGCTTGCCGGAGTAAATTTGCGAGCGTGGATTGAAGGGGCGTTCCTTTCCGAAGCCGATATCGATGTGGCGTGGCGGCTTGCATCGTTCCTGCATGTACAAGGTTTAGAGGGCCATGATAAAGTGACGCTCCTCCAGCCGCGTGCTTGGTCGGGCGCGGGAATCTGGACCAAGCAGGATTTTGAGGAGAGCCTCGGCAAATCCACTGAATACGGACTGAAGATCGTTACTGCCGAGCGCGTGCGGTTGACCAACTATCGCGCCCCGAAAGATCCGCACCAGGATCGCGTTTTTTGGTGTATCCAAATGAAAGGCGTCCAGGACGGCTGCGCCGAGAAGATGGCCCTGCTGCGGCGCGCCGGCTATCCCGTGGCAGCGCTCACTTTGCCCAAGGACACGTCGCTAACGAGCTACATGCAGTTCGTACATTACGCGGTGTTCGGGTTAGCGTGGCTGCGCAAAATTAATTTCGTGACGCAGCCCAACGTGGAGTTATACAAGACCATTACCAACAAGTTGTTCGCCGAGTCCGAGCGTGCCGGCGGCATCGCGAAAACGAAAGAGTGGCGCCAGACCGAAGATTCCTCCCGCAAGTCGGTTTGGAGAGGACGGGTGACGCTGCGCTGGGATCGATTACCGGAGGAAATAGAGGTCGAGGGAACAACGGCTCCAGCATTGTATGCGGCCCTCCTGAAACACTTCACCTCGGTCCGTCAGGCCACTTACGGCGAGCTCACATTTTTCGGCGACACCCGTTATTCCGCGTCCGGGCGCGCCGTGCGCACCGTGCTCGATCGCGCGGGAGAACGCCTGTTCCGGGCAGGATTGAAAATGCCAGTCGATGTTTATGAGGGTCCGGCGATGAACCACTCGTATCATGAAATGATCATCGGCCATGGAGGATGTTTTTCGACGATCGTTACCGCAGAAGGCAACGGCCAAGCCGATTACCATCGAGCGCAGTATCTGGCCACGCAGATGGCGTTGGCCGAAAGAGGCCGCGCGGTGGTTTCCATTACGTTGCGCGATCTGGAAGACGGGTCATTGCGCGCGCTGGATGAATTCTTCCGGCAAGCAACGACGAAAATCCGTCAGACGAAATAGCTATGGCGCGATTCCGTCCCCCGGGTTCGAAGAACCCCAAGAAAGCCGACCCGGCGAAAGCCGCCCGCGGACTGGTGCCCTGCCTGCTCATCCTGGTCCTCGGACTGCTCTTGATATTCTTTCTATTTTACGAGTTTTTGAATTCTGGAAAATAAAAATGAGAATCGACAAGAGAAGCGCCGCGCAGATGCGCCCCGTCACGGTGACGACCGACTATCTGTTGACCGCCGAAGGATCGGTGCTGATTGAAGTGGGCAACACGCGCGTGCTGTGCGCCGCTTCGATTGAAGACACCGTTCCTGGATTCCTGCGAGGATCGGGGAAAGGCTGGGTGACGGCCGAATATTCCATGTTGCCGCGCGCCACCGCGACCCGCACTACACGCGAAGTATCGAAAGGCCGCGCATCCGGACGGACCATGGAAATTCAACGGCTGATCGGACGTTCGCTGCGGTCGATAGTCGATATGGACGTGCTCGGCGAACGCAGCGTCATCCTCGATTGCGACGTGCTGCAGGCCGACGGAGGTACGCGCACCGCGGCAATCACTGGAGCCTATATCGCGATGTCGATGGCGCTGCGGCAACTGGTGAAATTCGGGACGCTCAAGAAGTCGCCGATCCGGGACTGCGTGGCGGCAACCAGCGTCGGCATCGTAGGCGGCGAAGCGATGCTGGATCTCTGCTATCAGGAAGACTCGCGCGCCGAAGTCGATATGAACGTGGTGATGACGGGCGGGGGACAATTCGTCGAGTTGCAGGCCACGGCGGAGAAAACGGCATTCGACGATGTGCACCTGGCTTCGCTGCTGACGCTCGCACGGAAGGGCGTCGGCGAATTGATCGAGGTACAGAGGAAATTCGAGACCGCGTGAGAATTTACTGCGCCACGTCGAACCCCGGCAAGATGCGCGAGTTTCAGCAAGCCGCGCCGGATTTCGAGATCGTCGCTATTTCGCTCCCCGCCCCTGAGGAAACCGGCCGCACATTCGAGGAGAACGCGCTCCTTAAAGCTCGCTATTACGGCGCGCATGTAGACGGATATTTATTCGTCGACGATTCCGGGATCGAAGTGGACGCACTCGGCGGCCGCCCCGGCGTCGATTCCGCACACTTCAACAACGAATGGCTTCTGGAACAACTTCGCGGCATCGAGGATCGCACCGCGCGATTCGTGTGCGTAATCGCGCTCGTCGACCATGGTAAAGATCACAAACTTTTTCGCGGCGCGGTAGAAGGCCGCGTATTAAAATCAGAGCGCGGAACAAATGGATTTGGGTACGATCCTCTTTTTTATTACGAGCCCTTTGGCTGCACTTTTGGCGAAGCCGATACTGAAGCGAAGATGCGCGTGAGCCATCGCGCGCAGGCGCTCGAAAAGATGTTTACTTTTTTACGTAGCGCTTCCACTTAAGGAAGCCGATCTGTGTTTTTGCATCCAGGATCTTGCCCGCTTCGATGGCTCTATCGAGCTCATGCGAAGTGAACCAGCGAGTCTCGATGCGCTCATCTTCCATCGGTTTTTTCTCGCCCTCAGTCAATTTAGTAGCGAGATAAATCGTCATTTTTTCTGCTAAGAATCCTGGGCTCGCGTAAAACACGGCTATTTTCTGCCACTTTTTGGCACGATAACCGGTTTCTTCCGCTAATTCACGTTTTGCAGCCACCAAAGGCGTTTCGCCCGGGTCGAGGCGACCTGCCGGGAATTCCCAGAGATATTGCTGGGCGGGTAAACGATACTGTCGAACCAATAAGATACGATTCTTTTTATCGACAGGCATCATCACCGCGGATCCGCCGTGGTGGACGATGGCTCGCTTGATTTCAAAGCCGTCGGGATCGAGTGCCACATCCTGAGAAACGGTGAAAATTGGCGTTTTAAGGAGTTGTGTGGATGTAATTATGGTCATTTATGGTCAATTAAGCGCGCGAATTCCTGCACTGGGAGCGTATTTAAGACGTCCGAAGACTCCAACCAACCCCTTCGGGCCATTCGGACGCCGTACTGCATATTCGCAAGATGCTTGGGGTGGTGAGCGTCCGTATTGATGACGAATTTACACCCCTTCGCCTTGGCGGCGCGGATGTGCGATGCGCTTAGGTCGAGGCGTTCGGGGCTGGAATTAATTTCGAGGTAAACATTTTTCCGCGCGGCTTCAGTGGCGATGAGATCGAAGTCGAAAGGATAGGGATCGCGATTCAACAGAAGCCTTCCGGTGGGATGACCGAGCATGCGGATGTGCGGGCATTCCAGAGCGCGCATCAGACGGTCGGTCATTTCCGATGGTTCTAAATTCATGTAGCTGTGGACGCTGCCGATTACGAAGTCCAGTTCGCCCAGCGCGTCGTTATCGAGGTCCATCTCGCCGTCGCGTTTGATATCGCATTCGATGCCTGAGAAAACGCGGAGGCCGAAACCGGATTGATCCATTTCGCGGACTTTGTGGGCGAATTGCGATGGCTCGTTTTTCATCCAGGCCGTTGGCCATGGCTAGGGCTTTGGAATGGTCGGTGATGGCGACGTATTCGTAGCCGCGCCCGCGGGCGGCTTCGACCATTTCTTCGAGAGTCGCGCGGCCGTCGGTTTCAGTGGTGTGCATGTGCAGGTCGCCGCGGATTTGCGACTGCTCGATGAGCTTGGGTAGTTTGCGGGCGGCAGCGGCTTCTATCTCGCCGGAGTTCTCGCGCAGTTCCGGCGGAATCCAAGCGAGGCCCAGGGCTTCGTAGATTTCTTCTTCGGTTTGGCGGGCAACAATTTCGCCTCCGTCCAGTTTGGCGAGGCCGTATTCATTGAGCGTCAGACCCATTTTCAGCGCCCTCTGGCGGAGGGCCACGCTGTGTTCCTTGCTGCCGGTGAAATATTGCAGAGCTGCGCCGTAGCTTTCCGAACCTAACGCGCGAAGGTCGACTTGCAAGCCTTCGTGGCCGAACCTGATGCTGGCTTTGTTCTCGCCTTTGCCGAGGACCTCAGTGGCTTTAGGATGAACGACGAATTTCTCCATGGCCGCGGGCGCACCGGGGCCGGTTACGAGAAGATCGAGATCGCCGACCGTTTCCCTGCCTCGGCGGAGGCTGCCTGCAGGCGTGATTTTTTCGATGCCTTCAACGGCAGACAAATATTCGGTGATCTCGTCGGCGGCGCGCTGGGCGAAGTTTAGCAGGAAGCGGCCTTGGCGTTGGCGGTAGGCGGCGATGGAACGGAGGACCTTTTCTTCAAGTTTCGCGCCCATGCGCGGGAGATCGCGGAGCTTTTGCTCTCGACAGGCGCGCTCCAGACTCTCGATGGAGTTGACGTGCAGTTTCTCGAACAGCACCCGGATTCCCTTCGGACCGAGGCCTTGGATCTTGAGAAGTTCGAGCGCCGATGCGGGATATTTTTCGAGCATCTCATCGCGGCGTTCAAAGCTGCCTCGCTGTTCGATCTCCTGAAGGACGGCAGCGATGCCTTTTCCAATCCCAGGAATGTCAGTGACTTTTCGATCGGGATTTTTCAGAATCGAGGAGACGGATTCGGGATGGCCCTCGATCGCAGCGGCGGCGTTGCGGTAGCTGCGGATGCGGAAGGAATCCTCTCCGGCAACTTCCATCAGGTCGGCCGTTTCGTAGAGGAGATTGGCGATGGCGCGGTTTTCCACTTACTGTTAGTGTCCTATATCCGGTTCACGCAAAGAATGGGATGAGAAGGTCGGCCTCCTGCGGGATGCTATAAGCTCCCAAGGATAGACGCACTCGAGGTGCAAAGGAGACCGACCATGAAAAAGCATATCAGGATGGAATCGACCGGCCAGTTTACGATTGGCATTGATGGGAGCGATCGAACCAGTTGTTATTGCATTCTGGACCACGCCGGCGAGATTTGCGGCGAAGGAAAGCTGCGGTCTACGCCCCAGGCGTACCGGCAGCAGTTCGGCGGAATGGCGCCGGCGGCGATCGCGCTGGAGGCCGGGACGCACTCCCGATGGATGAGCGCGTTGCTGCGGGAATGCGGTCACGAGGTGATGGTGGCGAATCCGCGGCGGTTGCGATTGCTCACCACCAGCGATAAAAAGAACGACCTCGCAGACGCTGGCCGAGATGGCTTGGGCCAAGCCTGCGCTGCTTTCCCCGGTCCGGCATCGCAGTGCGGAAGCGCAAGGGGATCTGAACCTGGTGCGGGCCCGGGATCTGATGGTCGAGGCGCGCACGAAGTTGATCAACGGGGTACGATGTTTGGTCAAAGGCTTCGGTGGGCGCGTGCCGAAGTGCGCCAGCGGACGGTTCACCAAACATGCCGATCTGCACCTGCCGGAGGAAGCGCGGCGGGCATCGGCGCCGCTGCTGGAGCGGATCGACGAGTTGAGCGAACGGATTCTGGAATACGACGAGATGCTGGAGCACGAGGCGCGGACGCGGTATCCGCAGACCGCGCAGTTGACCCAGGTTTCGGGTGTGGGAACGTTGACGGCGATGGCGTTCGTGTTGACGATCGAAGATCGGCACCGGTTCGGGCGCAGCCGCGATGTGGGTTGCTATCTGGGGCTGCGGCCGCAGCAACAGGATTCCGGAGACCGGTCGCCGCAGCTGCGCATCACCAAGGCCGGCGACAGCTATCTGCGTAAAATTCTGGTGAGCAGCGCGCACTAAATTATTGGTGCGTTCGGGCCGGATACGGACCTGAGGCGGTGGGGATTGAAGCCGTGCGAGCGCGGCGGCAAGAATGCGAAGAAGCGGGCGGTGGTCGCGGTGGCCAGGAAACTGGCGGTGCTGTTGCATCGGCTGTGGGTGACGGGGGAAGTGTACGAGCCGTTGCGCAACCAGGCCCAAGAAGCTGTCGCCGCGTAAAAAGTCCTCGGAAAGGTTGAAGATCGGATGGCTGGGATTTAGCGCCTGGGTCCAGCGATGAGGCCGCCGCAAAGAAAGCAGCACCCAAAACCACGAGGAACCCCAAGGTGCACCGGACCCAGCGTCCAACAACAGTGCGGATGGGAGTCGGGCGGGCCGGAAGAAAACAAAAATCTTTCTCAGAAGGAAACGCAGTAGATTTTGTCGTTGACAGGCTGACCTTCTCATGGGAGGCGCTAAGCTCGCCAAGTTTAATTTACTTTTTCGAACGTCAGCATGTACTGGGTTTTCGGTATGTGCTCGCGTTTGGCTAAGAGGCGAAAGCCGTTGTTCTCGATTTCTGCCGTTACTTCGTTGCTCTCTAAGCGAATATGACCGGGGCTGGGGCTGGCTGACTTGTAGTAGTCGACGATGATCAGGTGTGCGCCTGGTTTGAGAGCGCTGCGGATTGCCGCCAGCATTTTGTCGGGATAGTCGAAGTGATGATAGACGTCGAGCACCAAGGCGACGTCGACGGAGTTCGGCGGCAGCTTCGGATCGGTGGTTGTGCCCAGGATCAACTGGGCGTTCGGCACGTTTTTCGCTTTGGCGCGATCGAGGAAATCGGTTTGAATGTCTTCGCCGAATACTTTACCTGTGGGGCCGACGGCGTCGCTCAGGAATTGGAGCATGTAGCCGGTTCCCGTGCCGATATCGGCGACGGTCATGCCGGGTTTGATGTTCATCATGGCGACCAGCTCCAAAGGCTTCTGTCGTCCATCGCGATGCGGATCGTCGAGCGCCAGCGGCGACTTTATCGCGGCCCTCCTTCGTCTTATAGCCCTTGTTGGCGTCGTCGGCGACTTGCGCCCACGCGCTCAGCAGTCAGGATCAGTACGGCAAGTTTCTTCATAGCGGTAACTCCATTGGCATCGCCAGAGGCGGCTCGATCAGAAAATTCAATTCCAACATGCGCGCGATGGCGGCGCGAATGGATTGCTCGGTGGCGGGCTCGACGGTGATGACGAAAGGCAGATCGCGCCAGTCCGCCTTCGGCAACTGTAACACCGCGTCGATCGAAATGCCTTCGGCGGCTAGCGCGGTGGCGAGTTGCGCGATGATACCGGGGCGATCCTCGACGCGGAATCGCAGATAGTAGGCCGACTTGCTGCAGCGTGATCGGAATCGGGTTTATACTCGCCGAGGCTCGCGTGCGCGAAGGGCGAAACGCGCTCCGGACTGCCCGAGCGAATCTCTCGCGCGACGCGCATCAGATCGCTGACGACGGCGACTCCGGTGGGATGCGGACCGGCGCCGCGACCGTAATAAAAAGTATCGGCGCCATATTGTCCGCTCACCCAAACCGCGTTGTAGGCGCCGCGAACGCTGGCGAGAATCGTCGATTGCGGGATCAGCGAGGGACGCACGGAGAGGATCAGACCCTCGGGTGTTTGACGCGCGGCGCAGATCAGACGGATGGTGTGATGCAACTGATGCGCGTACTCGAAGTCGACGGGCGTGATGCGGCGGATGCCTTCGGTATAGATGTCGGCGGGAATGATTTTCTCGCCGAACGCGAGCGCGGTGAGAATGGCGAGCTTCGATCGCGCGTCGAAGCCGTCGACGTCGGCGGAGGGGTCGGCCTCGGCATAACCGGCGCGCTGCGCCTCGGCCAGAACGTCATCGAAGGACGCGCCGCGCGTTTCGATTTCGGTGAGGATGAAGTTGCAGGTGCCGTTCAGAATTCCGTAGAGCGTGTTGATGCGGTCGCCCGAAATTCCTTCGCGCAGGACGGCGTGAATGGGGATGCCGCCGGCGACGCTCGCCTCCATCGCGAGGTTGATGCGCGCGGCGATGGCGCGATCCCACAGCTCGGCTCCGGCGAGCGCCATCAGTTCCTTGTTCGCGGTGACGACGGATTTTCCGTTGGCGATCGCGGCATCGATGATCTCGCGCGCGGCGCCGGTGCCGCCGATCAGTTCGACGACGACGTCGACCTCGGGATGATTCACTACTTCACGCCAGTCGGCGGTCTTGGAAAACGGAGCGGAGAGCGCGGCAGGTGCTTTTTCGCGATACCGCGGCTGCAAACAGCGGCGACGTGCAAAGGGAAACCGAGCTTGGCTTCAATGTGCGCGGCGTTTTCCGTGAGGATGGTCAACGTGCCTTCGCCGACGTTGCCGAGTCCGATAATGCCGATGTTAACGGGCTTCATGTGATCTTTCACTGTACGACGAGTCGGAAGTCGACCACCAGCACCAGGGCGTCGGGCGTGACGCGAACCTCGGTCAGATTGAAGGACGCCATCTCCGACTTTATAGGATGCGCCTTCGCGCTGCCTGTTCCAGAATTTTGCGCGCCTGATCCTTCACGTCGATTTTGACATCCTTCGCGAAAGCTCTGCGTCAGCGCGGCGCGGACGCGGCGGATGTAATAGGAATCCTTCGTGGTCGAGACCTTCACATCCTTGAATCCGATCGCGCCGTTGCGCACGACGGGCGCGGCGACGATCGTCAGATCAAACGAATCGCCCAGGCCGATGCAGCCGCCGAGCAGATCGAACGCGGTGCGTCCGCTGAAGCGCGCGCTGACGCGGAGGAGCCCGTTTTCGGTTCCGATGCGCGGGGCTTCGAGATAAGCGAACTGGCACTTGGTGGCGGGCGTTCCGCGCACGTATTTGCGGCCGTCCTGGGTGAACACCTGTTCCGCGATGATGCGTTCCAGCGCGTCGAAGCGCAGTTCGATATCGGCCGCGAAGGACGGGGCAACGGCGACGAGTGACAGAAAAATCGCGGCGGCCTGTGCTCTCATGCGCGTTTGTATCATTGTAGGTGATGCCACGCAATTTCCTCGCTCTGTTCATTGCCGTTCGCGCTCGTTCGCGCAGCAACCTCCGATTGTTCCTCCGCCGCCGGGCACGCCTCCGACGTTCAGCTCCCCAACGGCAAATCGCAACACGAAGAAATCATGAAGCTGGACCACAAGAAGAACCTGGAAGACGCGGCTGCGATGGCGAAACTGGCCGAGGAAGTGAGCGAGGATCTGGAAAAAGACGATCGCTACGTGATGTCGCTCAAGACGATGAAGAAGCTGGATGAAATCGAAAAGCTGGCGAAGGCGATCCGCGGCAGGCTTAAAAAATACTGACTGTGTTACCCTCAAAACGTTTACCCGCCATGCCCGCTACACGCGAAAAATCACAACTGATGAGCGCCTCTGAAATCGACCGGACTCTGGTCCGGCTGGCGCATGAAATTCTGGAACGAACGTCGAATCTGGACAAGCTCGCGTTCATCGGGATTCGCCGCCGCGGCGTGCCGCTGGCGCAACGGCTGGCGAAGAAGATCGAGGACCTGGAGCATCGCAAGGTTCCGGTCGGGATTCTCGACATCAATCTTTATCGCGACGATCTGTCGACGGTTTCGCATCAGCCGGTGTTGAACGCCACCGACATTCCGTTTGAAGTGACCGGCAAGGACATCATCCTGATGGACGACGTGCTTTATACGGGCCGCACAATTCGCGCCGCGCTCGACGCGCTGTTCGATCAAGGGCGCGCGGCGCGCGTGCAGCTGCTGGTGCTGATCGACCGCGGGCATCGCGAAATTCCCATCGAGGCGCAGTTTATCGGGCGCATGGTGCAGACCACCTCGAACGAAATCATCGAGGTGAAGTTTCAGGAAATCGACGGCATGGAAAAGGTGTTGCTGGTGGAGAAGACTGAGTAAATGCGGGCTGGGCTTGTTGGGTATTGAGGCGCTGAAGCGCGAGGAGATCCAGGCGATTCTGGATCGGGCGCGCGATTTTCAGCCGAAGCCGGATCAGGGATTTCGCAAGCTCGATCTATTGCGCGGGCCGCATGGTGGTGAATCTGTTTTTCGAAGCGTCGACGCGCACGCGGACCAGTTTCGAAATCGCCGCGAAGTGCCTGGGCGCGGACTCGGTATCGATCACCGCGCAGGCGTCCAGCGTCTCGAAAGGCGAATCGCTGGTCGATACGCTGAACACGCTGGCGGCGATGCGGCCGGATGCGATCATCATGCGCCACGCGGCTTCCGGCGCGCCGCATTTTTTGCAGAGGCACCTGGAAACGCCGATCATCAACGCGGGCGACGGGACGCATGAGCATCCCACGCAGGCGCTGCTCGACGCGCGAACGATTCTCGATCGCGGCGCGTCGCTCGAAGGGCTGCGCGTGGCGATCATCGGCGATATCGCGCACAGCCGCGTGGCGCGTTCGAATGCGTATCTTCTCTCGAAATACGGAGCGGAGATCGTGCTGTGCGGACCGGCGTCGCTGCTGCCGCCGGAGTTGAAACAGATCGCGCCCGGCGTCACGCTGACCACGCGGATGAAGGAAGCGATTCGCGACGCCGACGTGATCATGATGCTGCGCGTGCAACTGGAGCGGCAGCATGAATCGGCATTTCCGGCGAGCGAGTATTTTCAATATTACGGGCTGCGGCTGGAGCATCTGCGACTGGCCAAGCCGGAAGCGATCGTGATGCATCCGGGGCCGATCAATCGCGGGCGCGAGATATCTTCGGAGGTTGCGGATTCGCAGAGGTCGGTGATTTTGAATCAGGTGGAAAACGGAATCGCGGTACGGATGGCGGTGCTCGAAAGGGTGTTGAGTGGCGGCGCTGTTAATTAAAAACGGCCGGGTGATCGATCCGGCGTCGGGTCACGACGCGGTGGCCGACGTGTTGATCGAAGATGGCGTTGATTTCGGGCGTCGGCAAGGACCTGTCGAAGCAAGGCGCGGAGGTATTCGATGCGACCGGACTGATCGTCGCGCCCGGGCTTCATCGACATGCACGTGCATCTGCGCGAGCCTGGATTCGAGCACGCGGAGACCATCGAATCGGGCGCGCGCGCTGCGGCGGCGGGAGGATTCACGTCCATCGCGCCGATGCCGAACACGGCTCCCGTGAACGACAGCGCGACAGTTACCAGCTACATCGTCGAGAAGGCGCGCAAGCACGCGGTGGTGAACGTTTGGCCCATCGGCGCGATTACGAAGGGCAGCGCGGGCGAGGAATTGGCCGCTATCGGATCGATGGTCAACGCGGGCGCGGTCGCGATTTCCGACGACGGACGTCCGGTGATGAATGCGCGCGTGATGCGCCGCGCGATGGAGTTCGCGCGCAGCTTCGGCATCCCGGTGATCGATCATTGCGAGGATCTGCATCTGAGCGCGGGCGGCGACATGCATGAGGGATTCGAATCCGTGCGGCTCGGGCCTGCGCGGGATTCCCGGCTGTTCCGAAGACGTGATGGTGGCGCGCGATATTCTGCTCGCCGAAGTGACGGGCGCGCGTTATCACGTCGCGCATATTTCTTCGAAGCATTCGGTGGAGATGGTCGCGTTCGCAAAATCGAAGGGCTTGCCGGTGACGGCGGAGACCACGCCGCATCATTTCGCGATCACCGATTCGGACATGCTCCCGTACGACAGCAATTACAAAATGAAGCCGCCTCTGCGGTCGCACGGCGACGTCGAGCGCGGTGATTGAAGGCGTGGTGAACGGCGCGATCGACGCGATTGCCACCGATCATGCGCCGCATCCGGGCAGCGAAAAAATGCAGGAGTTCGAGAAGTGCCCGTTCGGCATTTTGGGCCTCGAAACCGCGCTGGGCGTGTCGTTCGAGCATCTGCTGCATCCGAAGAAAATCGGCTTGAAGCGATTGGTGGGGTTGTTCACGACGGGCCCGGCGCGAATTTTAGGCATTCCGCGTGGAACGCTTGCGGCGGGCGCGGCGGGCGATGTGACGATATTTTCGCTCGACCGCGAATGGACTTACGACGTGAATAAATCGTTCTCGAAGAGCAGAAATTCGCCGTTCGACGGGAAGACGTTTCGCGGCGGACCGGTGGCGACCATCGTCAATGGCGCGATCGTCTGGCGCGCCGAGAACACAGACCTGAAGTCTGTGCCACCGTCACCTACAGGATTGCTTGCACTATCCGCCTTCGACTCGCAGCGCCGCGCCGTTGGTTGCCGACGAAAGAGGACTCGCAACGAACGCCACCAGCGCCGCGACTTCTTCCGTCCGCGCGAAGCGTTGGATCAGCGAAGACGGCCGACGATCTTGAAAAACTCGCGCTCCACTGTTCGCGATGTCGGTCTTCTGCGCCGCCGCCATGCTCCTTGACGAAATCGCCGACTCCTTCCGATGCCGTTGGTCCAGGCAACACGGAGTTCACCGTTACGTTCGTACCTTTTGTCGTCTCCGCGAGCCCGCGCGCTACGGCGATCTGCGCGGTTTTCGTCATGCCGTAGTGAATCATCTCCGTCGGAATCTGCACTCCGGATTCGCTGGATATAAAGATGATGCGGCCCCAGTTACGCTGCTTCATTCCCGGCAGATATTGGCGGCTCATGCGGACCCCGCTTAGCACGTTGACCTCGAAAAATCGCCGCCAGTCGTCGTCGGGAATTTGCTCGAACGGCTTCGGCTCGAAGATGCCGAGATTGTTGACCAGAATATCGACGTCCGGATATTTCTTCGCAACCAAGCGCCGCTCCTTCCGCCGTGCCGAGGTCGGCCGCGATTCCTTCGACCTTGCCTTTCAGCTTCGCCAGTGCCTCGTCGACGCGTTTTTGCGTCCGTCCGTTGACGATCACCAACGCGCCTTCATTCGCCAGCATCTCGGCGATCGCAAATCCGATCCCCGCAGTCGAACCGGTGACCAGCGCGCGCTTTCCTTCGAGTTGCAGGTTCATAAATGTTAAGACTTGCCGGCCGCAACGCGAACCGCCGTCCCCGTAGCCAGCGAATCCGGCGGATTGACGATCACGTTATCGCTCTCCGTGAGACCGGAGGAAACGACCTCAACTTCCGTCCCGTAATCCTTGCCGATCACGATCGATATCAGTTCCACCTTGCCTCCTTCGCGCACCACGCCCGCCTGCAAACCCTCCGCGCGAAACAGCAGCGAGTTCACCGGCAGCAGCAGCGACGGAGCTTTCGCAGCCAGCGTCAAATGCACTTGCGCGAACGCGCCCGGCAAAAGCTCTCCGGTGGCATTATCGACGTCGACTTCCGTTAGCAGCGTCCTGGTCGTCGGGTCGATCGCTTCCGCGTTCCGCGCGATTTTTCCCATGAAACGCCGGTTCGGAAACTCCGCCAGAGTCAACTGCGCGCACCACTCCAGGCGCCGCCGACCGGGAGTGCATCTGCGGAACGTTTACGAAAACGCGAAGCGTGTTGGTCGCCGCCAAGGTGAATAGCTGCTGCGAAACTCCGCCGTTGCCCGCGTTGATCAGCGCGCCGATATCCGTGTTGCGCGTCGTGATCACGCCGTCGAAGGGCGCATAAACTTTCTCGAAGGAAACCATGTCTTCCAGGCGCTTCACATTCGCGCGACCGGAATCGACCGTCGCCTTTTTCGCCTGATAGTCGCCGATTTTGTCATCGGTTTCCTGCTTCGCGACTGCGTCCCTCTTAAGCAAATCCTGCCAGCGCGTCATGGTCGATTGCGAGAGGCTCAAGTTCGCTTCGAACGTCGCGAGATCGGCGCGCGCTTGATCGAGCTGCTTGTCAACTTCGGGCGCTTCGATCTCGGCGAGCAGTTGGCCGGACTTCACGCGCCCGCCGATATCCACGTACCATTTCTTCAAATACCCGTTCGTGCGCGCGTAAATCGGCGAAACCGTGAACGCCTGAATATTTCCCGGCAGCACGATCTCATCCTTCAATGCCCCGCGCTTCGGATGGACCACGGAAACCGTCGGCACGGACATGTCGACGGTTTCCTGCTTCACGTTCGCCGCGGCTTTGATGCGCGTATTGATTCCGCGCATCACCCCGAAGGCGAGCAGCGAGAGCACCGCCAATACTGCGACCAGCTTGAGAATCCTGCCGAGCACTTTCTTATTCTCACTCATGCGGTTTTCTTTCGCCGGCCATGCAGGACGCTGAACACCGCCGGCACGAAGAATAGCGTCGCCACCGTGGCCAGCGACAATCCGCCGATCACCGCGCGGCCCAGCGGCGCATTCTGTTCGCCGCCCTCGCCCGCGCCCAGCGCCATCGGAACCATGCCGATGATCATCGCCAGCGCCGTCATGACCACGGGGCGGAAGCGCGTGAATCCCGCTTCCAGCGCGGCCTTCTTCGCGTCGCCCTCCTCAGCGAGCCGCCCCTTCGCGAAGTTCACCACCAGGATGCTGTTCGCCGTCGCGACGCCCACGCACATGATCGATCCCATCAGCGCCGGCACGCTGATCGTGGTGTGCGTGAAGAACAGCGCCAGCACGATTCCTGCCATCGCCGCGGGCAAAGCGGTAATGATGATAAACGGATCCAGCCAGCTCTGAAAATTCACGACGATCAGCAAATATACCAGTACGATCGCCAGCACCAGTCCGCCCAGCAAGCCGGTGAATGACGAGCGCATGGTCTCGATCTGTCCGCGCATCACCACTTGCGCACCGCGCGGCAGCGACTTGCGGCTTTGGTCGATGATCCGGTTGATGTCCGTGGCCACGCCGCCCAAATCGCGATCCTGCACCGCTCCAAAAAGATCGATAGTGCGTTGAATGTTGTAATGCGATACCACGGCCATCCCGGCGCCTCGCACCGTCGAGGAGACGTCGCCCAAAATCTCCGGCTGCGTCGCCGTCGATCCCGTGATCGGAATATTTTCGAGATCGCCGAGCGAACTGACCGTGTATTGCGGCGACTGCGCAATCAGGCTGTAATTCACGCCATTTTTCCAATTCAGCCAGAATGCCGGCGTGGTTTGAAAACTGCCGCTCAACGCCACCACCATACTGTTGGCGACGTCTTTTTCCGTAAATCCACTTTCCGCCGCCTTGGTGCGATCGACATTTATATGCAGCTTCGGCTGATCGAACAATTGATGAATATGCAGATCCACCAGGCCCGGAACCTGCCGAGCTGCTCCAGCAGCTTGCCCGCGTACACGCGATTGGCATCGATATCGAGGCCCGACTACCTGGACATCGATGGGCGCCGGCAATCCGAAATTCAAAATCTGGCTGATGATGTCAGCGGGCAGAAAAGCAAACGTTACGCCGGGAAACTCCTGCGGCAAACTCTTGCGCATCTCGCGAACATAGTCGTCGGTCGGATGATGATCCTCATTGAGCGAGACCAGAATGTCTGAATCCATTGTTCCGATCGGCGCCGAAGTGCTGTACGACAAGTTGATGCTGGAATAAGGCAATCCGATGTTGTCGATGATGCTCGAAACCTCCGCCTGCGGTATCGTGCGACGGATCGCCGCCTCGATCTGGTCGCACACATTCGCCGTTTCCTCGATGCGCATCGCGGTTTTTGTGCGCACGTGCAGCTTGATCTGCCCCGCATCGGTGGATGGAAAGAAGTCCTGTCCCAGCCATGGGAACAGCGCGAACACCGCTGCGCAGGAGCCGAGAAACAGCGGCAGGAACAACCAAGGAATCGCCCACCAGGCTGGTTAGTAAACGATGATAGGCGTCGCGCGTCGAGTTGAACGACCGCTCAAACCACAGTTGAAACCGCCGGCCAATATTCCATGCCGATGGTTTCCCTTTGAAACCGTGCGCCCGCAGCAGATACATCGCAAGTGTCGGGACCAGCGTCCGCGATAATACATAGGATGCGAGCATTGCGAACACCACCGCTTCCGCCAGTGGAATAAACAGATAACGCGCGACGCCCGTCAGAAAGAACATGGGGATGAACACGATACAAATGCACAAGGTGGAAACCAGCGCCGGAACTGCGATTTGCGCGGCGCCGTCGAGAATCCCTTCGTGCAGATCTTTGCCTTCTTCGAAGTTGCGTTCGATATTTTCGATGGTCACCGTCGCGTCGTCAACCAGAATGCCGACCGCCAGCGCCAGTCCGCCAAGCGTCATGATGTTGATCGTCTCGCCGAGCGAGCTCAGGCAGACAATCGACGTGAGAATCGATAGAGGAATCGAGATCGCGATAATCAGCGTGCTCCGCCAGCTTCCCAGGAACAGGAGAATCATCATTGCCGTCAGGCACGCCGCAATCACGGCTTCGCGAATCACTCCGTTGACGGCCGCGCGCACGAATAGCGATTGGTCGGCCAGCGGTTCGATGCGAAGCTCCGGCGGAAGTGCGGCTCTGATCGCGGGGAGCGCGTCCTTCACTCGCTGAACGATATCGAGCGTCGATGTGGCGCCCACTTTCTGCACTGTGAGCAGCGATCCGCGCATACCGTCGCGACGCACCACGTTCGTCTGCGGAGAAAATCCGTCGCGCACATGCGCCACGTCGTGGATGTAAATCGTGTTGCCGTTGGTGGCCTTCACCGGCAGGTCGTTCAACTCCAGCACCGTTTTCGGACTCGCGTTCAAATCCACGTCGTATTCGAACTGGCCGATCTTCGAAGTGCCCGCGGGAAGAATCAGATTCTGCGCGCTCACCGCGTTCACGACGTCGCTCGGCGAGAGTCCTTGCGCCTGCATCGCCGCGGGGTGCAGATCGATCATGATTTGCCGCTGCTTGCCGCCATAAGGCCAAGGCACGGCGGCGCCGGGAACCGTCGCCAGGGATTGGCGGATGAAATTCGTTCCGAAGTCGTTCAGCTGCTGCTCTGATAGTCCTTGCCCGGAAAGCGCGAGCTGCAGAATCGGCACGCTAGACGCGCTATAGCTGATCACCAATGGAGGCGTGATGCCCGGAGGCATTTGGCGGATCGCCGGTTGTGAGGAAGCCGTCAATTGCGCCACCGCCGCCGAAACCTGCACCCCCGGTTGGAAGAAAACCTTCACTACGCTGACCCCATTCAGCGACTGCGATTCCATGTGCTCGATGTCGTTCACCGTGGTCGTCAGGATGCGTTCGTACACCGAAGTGATCCGCTGCTCCATCTCCTCGGCACCCAGTCCCGAATATTGGTAGAGAATGCTGACCACCGGAATATTGATGTTAGGAAAAATGTCGGTCGGAGTCCGCAGAATCACCAGCGGACTGATCAACAAAATCAGCAGCGCTAATACAATGAAAGTGTACGGGCGGCTATAGCGCTACTTTGACAATCCACACCTGAAACAGCTCCTATTGAGTACTTAGATACGGCCCGCTGCGAATGGATGCTGAAAACGCTCTGGCAGTTCGGCATAGAACGCCATGTTTTATTATGATGCCGATCGCACTTCCGCTTCCAGTGCGCTCGCGCGTTCGTCTTTGCGCAATTCACGATAGATGCCAAGCGCTTTTTTCAACTTTGCCACACCCTCGGCGCGCGCGCCGTTGCGCAGCAGCACTTCGCCGACCTGCCGCATTGGCATTCGCGACAGTCAAGCCGAGTCTCCTCGCTGGCGTTCGGGCCTTCCAGCGCGGCCAGCCCTTCGGCGATAGTCAGCGCGCGGCTGAAGTTCGAAAGAGCCGCGAGAAGGTTGCCGCGCTCCAGTTCAATCGCGCCGATTTTGGACGCGACCGCTCCCAAGGCCAGCTCCGCGCCGGGATCGCGATGCCCGGCCTGCTGGACGAGAATATCGAACTGCGCCAGCGCCTCGCTATAATACTTCGCGGCTGCATTGCGATCCGCCGCGGCATCGCCCATTTTCAAAGCCGCCTGCGCCAGATCGCGCCGCGATTCGAGCTGATCAGGCCGCGCATGCCAGATGGTACTCGCAAGGACGTATGCATCTCGAACGCGCTCCGAGGTGCCGATTTCCAGATCGGCGCGAAGCAGCTGCCGCTCCAGCGCAATCGACGCTTCCTCGAATCGCCGCTTGCCTTCTCTCTCCCGTTGAGCGAAAAAAATCGTGCTGCCGAAGAGTATCCCAACCAGCGAAATCGTTGCCGCGACGCCGGCTATGTTGCGCCGAACGAACTTCCCCAAGCGGTATCCTGGCGTGTCGACCCGCGCGCCGACCGGTCGCCCTTCCAGATATCGCCGAATGTCCTCCGGAAAACTGCTCGACCGACAGGTATCGCTTCTGCGGCTCTTTTCGCAGCGCCTTCAGGATGATGGTGTCGAGATCGCCGCTCAGCTTTTTCTTCAGCCGCTTTCGGGCTATCGACCGCGTCTCCGCCATCGCGACCTCAATCTTCTGCGTCGCTTGCGGAATCGCATAGGTATCGTCGGTGAGAATCACTGCGCTGGGCCGCCGCGGCTCCGTTTCGAGGATCGCCTGGCGGATCGCATCGGGCGAGCGAGTCGTCACTCCGTACGGCATCTTTCCGGTGAGCAGTTTGTACAGCAGCACGCCGAGCGAATACACGTCCGTCGACGTCGTGATCGCCTCCCCGCGCACCTGCTCCGGGCTCGCATAGTCGAGCGTCATCGGTCGCATTTCCGGGCGCGTCTGCGCCATTTCCAGCGTCGAAAGGTCCGTGCGCAGCAGCTTCGCGATGCCGAAATCAAGCAGCTTCACCACGCCCGCTTGCGTCACCAGAATGTTGGCCGTTTTGATGTCGCGATGCACCACCAGATTCTGATGCGCATATTGCACCGCCGCGCAAACATCCAGGAACAGTTTCAAACGGTCTGTGATAGCGCTCGCGTGGGACTCGCAGAACTGGTCGATGGGCGTGCCTTCCACGTACTCCATCGCCAGATACGGCATGCCCTCGGCGGTCGATCCGCCATCGATCAAGCGCGCGATGTTCGGGTGATCCAGGCTCGCCAGCACCTGCCGCTCCATGCGAAAGCGGCGCAGGATTTCCGACGTGTCCATGCCGCGCTTCACCAGCTTGACAGCGACTTTCGACGCCCTCAGGTCGCGAAGCCAGCCACACCGAACCCATCCCTCCGCGTCCGATGCGCTTCTCCAGTTGATACGGCCCGGCGCGAAATCCCGCTGGATATTCGCCCGATTCTTCACCTGAGTAATGGAGCGTGTGGCCCAAGTCGACTGCGGGCTTCGCCAGAAAGCCGCTCGCGTCGTCGTGACTCGCCAGCAGGCTTTCCACCTCCCGCCGCATTGCGTCGTCCCGCGCGCACACCACCCGCAGATACGCCGCGCGATCCTTCGGCGAACGCTCTAAGCGCGCCGTCAAAGATCTGCCGGATCTGCGCCCATCGCTCCGGCGTCACTGTTGCCTCCCGTCATCTCGCGATGCAGAAACGCACGCGCCGAGCTCCAACTCCGCTTGACCGTCGCCGGAGAAACACCCATCACGTCGGCCGTCTCCTCCACGGAAAGTCCGCCGAAGAATCGCAATTCGACCAGCTTCGCCTGCTCCGGATCGAGCTTCGAAAGCTGGGTCAGCGCCGTATCCAGCCCGATCATATCGAGCGGCGTCTGCTCCGCAATCGCCATCGTATCTTCCAGCAGCACTTTCTGTCCGCCGCCGCCGCGCCTTTCCGCGCGATGCTTGCGCGCGTAATCGAGCAGGATGCGCCGCATCTGGGTCGCCGCCACTGCCAGAAAATGTCCACGCGTCTGCATGGCCGATTTTTGATCCACCATGCGGATGTACGCTTCATGCACCAGCGCCGTCGGTTGCAGCGTATGCTCGCCTCGCTCGCGCCGGAAATAGGACCGGGCCAGGCGATGCAGTTCGTCGTAAACCAGCGGCAGTAGCTGATTCATCGCGTCTTTTTTGCCGCTGCCGATCTCGCCTAACAGCCTCGTAACTTCGCCTGTGTCGCTCATTATTAAATAGGTGCGCCGTCGAACAGGAACGTTTCGGATTATATATCATTGGTTCTATGCAAAGTGTCCCGATGAAACGTGCTGCCCTTCTGTTTCTTCTTGCCGCAATCGCGGTCGCCGCTCCGGCTCATTCGGCCGACGCGCGATTAAACAAATCCTTCCGTAAGCCCGTGCAAGCCGGTTGGATTTTCGTGCACCTGGAAGGCAAGCCGTCCGAGATCGGATTTCAGCACGGATTCCTCCTCGCCCCTGAAATTCTCGACGCACAGAAAGCCATCAAGCTCGCGCTCACGCACGATTCGAAGGACTGGAACTATTTCCGCAACGTCGCCGAGAAAGTTCTCTGGCCGCACGTCGAGCAGGAATATCGCGATGAACTGACAGGAATCGTCGCAGGCCTCGCCGCCAAAAATGTGAAGCTCGACATCTGGGACCTGGTCGCCACCAACGCCTGGCTGGAACTCGATCCTTATTACGTCAAGTGGGCCGAGAAAAACTCCGGCAAATCCACCGCCGACCATTGCAGCGCCTTCGTCGCCACCGGCAGCTACACCAAAGACGGCAAGCCCGTCATCGCGCACAATAACTGGACCGACTACATGACCGGCTCGCGCTGGAACATCGTTTTCGACATCACGCCCGAGCACGGCCAGCGCTTCATCATGGATGGAATGCCCGGCCTGATCCACTCCGGTGACGATTTCGGCATCAACGCCGCCGGCATCATGATCACCGAAACTACGATTACCGGTTTCAGCGGTTTCGATCCCAACGCCATTCCCGAATTCGTGCGCGCCCGCAAAGCGATGCAATATTCCGCCTCGATCGACGACTTCGCGCGCATCATGAAAGAAGGCAACAACGGCGGCTACGCCAATGATTGGCTGGTAGCCGATCGCAACACCGGCGAGATCGCGAGCCTCGAACTCGGCTTGAAGCACGTCAATCTTTGGCGTACCAAAGATGGTTATTTCGCCGGCTCGAATTATCCCATCGACCCCGCGCTCGCCCGCGACGAAACCGATTTCAACCTCAACGACCCCAGCCTCAGCGCCAACGCCCGCCACATCCGTTGGGACAATCTGTTGACCGAAAATAAAGGCCGCATCGACGTCGCGTTAGGCCAAAAATTTCTGGGCGACCACTACGATACGTTCGCAAAAAAGACTGAGCCCAACGAACGCACCCTGTGCGGCCACGTAGAACTGTCGTCCCGCGGAGCCAAACCCTGGCAGCCGCCGTTCGGTACGGCAGGCGCGGTGCAAAACAAGGTCGCCGACGCAACCATGGCCGCCGCGATGTCATTCAGCGCTTCGATGGGACACTCCTGCGGCATCGATTTCAAAGCCGCGAAACATCTGAAAGCCCATCCCGAATTCGCCTGGGAAAAATCGGAACTACGCGACCTCGATTCGCACCCGTTCACCGTGTTCACCGTGTCGAAGTAACGTGCACAGACTTTAGTCTGTGTTTGTTTTCACACTAAACGCATCCGGCCCAATCACCCGCGCCCCACGCTCCTCCCCGACCCCCCAGCCGAGCGATGACATCCGCGCCGGATTCGAACTAAATACAATCTGAAAGCTCGACGGATCGTCGGGCGCCGTAGGAACCTTCCCCCGCATCGGCGACACCAGCGCCAGATATTTGAGGATCGAATAAATATCGCCTTCGTCCGGAAAGCTCACGTCGAACTCCTGCGTGCAAAACCGCACCTGCGCGCCCCGCTCCGCCAACCGGAACGCCAGATACGCCGAACAATCGACCGCCGATTCGAACCACCCCTCTAACTCGGTATCGAGATCGAAATAAATCACTACGCGATTATCCTGTTCCCGCGCGAACTCCCGCACCTGCAAATCCCCGGTGTGCGCCGTCGCCTTCCAATCCACATGCCGAGCGCTCTCCAGAGCCTCATAAGGTCGGATGCGATAAAAATCGTGACCCCGTCCGCGCTGCTGCGCCTCCATCTCGCCGCGAACCCCTTGCAGCAGTGCTTCGAAACCCGGCTGCGGATCCACGCACGGATACACGAGAATGTCGTGCTGCGCCGTCACCATCTCCCTGCGCTCCGAAAATCCAAATGGAAAGCGAGTCGAAAATTGGAACGTCCTCTCTCTCTGCGCCCCGCGCTTTGGAAAATATAACTCCACCGGCTCTTCCAGCACCGCGCCGCCCGGCACCACCGGGAAGTAGAGAATCGCATCGAATCCGCTCTCTTTCGATCCCGCCAGATGGATGCTGAACGAAGGAATCACCCGCTTCATATTGCGGATGCGAATCCCGGCCCGCACCTTCCTCCGCGCCGAAATATGATCCGGCACGATAAGATTTATTTCCAGTCCCGCAATGCCCAGCCGGCTGATGAACCCGGAAACCAACAGCGTCGAGAGCATCGCCGCGAAAATCAGGAATAGCAAATTGTTCGCCGATATGAACGCTCCGGTGCCCACTACCGCCAGTGCCGCCGTGTAAGCGATGCCAGTACCCGTAACCTGCTGGCGCAATCCCTGCGTCCACATCGCGCGGAATTTCCGCCACGCCCGAGGCAGCCACGAATCGTGAAGAGATTTGATCACGCCTTCAACCCATGAATCCGCCCGATCGCATTCACCAATTTACGATACGGAATTTTCTCGATCGACTCGAACCCCAGCCACTCCCCATCGCGCCAGCTCGATCCATGCCATCGCGTCAATATCGCCAGATGCTCCATATTCGGCGGCCCTCCCACCGGTAATGCGCCGGTCACGTCGCGCAATTGGCGATCCATCGTTTCCCCCGCCTCCATCTTCGCGCCCGGCGAAAATCGCACCGGCTCCTGCCAACGTCCGCCGAGCAGGAATAGCAAATCCACCGCATCGACCTCCGGCGCTCTCACCACCGCCACGCCGTGAAGTTTGTCAATTCCCCTTGCCAACTCTCCGCTAAGCGCCCGCACCTCGGCGATTTTCTCTACTCTCTGATGCAGCCTCTCTGCCGACTCGAACTGCATTTCGGCGCTCGCCCGATCGCGCGCCGCCTCCGCCGTTTCGAGCAGCGACAGGCCTCCGGTTCGAAAAAACTGTTCCACCCGCGACGATTCGCTGCGATACTCCTCCACCGAGACCGCCTGCTGGCAAGGCCGCAAGCAGCGCGCCATCTCTCCGTAAATGCATCCCGGATGTTCCGGCGACGGTATCAGATTTTCCTCGCACCTTCTAATCTGAAATAAATCGAGCAACTCTCCGTCAAATCGCTCCGCCGCCGCGCGGCTGGCAAAAGGCCCGTAAAACAAACCACGCCCTAACCGTGTCGTGATCATCGTTCGCGGAAACGGATTGTCGATCGTCAACCGTACAAACGCCGGTGCCCGCAGCCGCGTGATTCTCGGCCAGTCCTCCGGAAAATGTTTCTGAGCAAGTTCCAGATGCAGCAGCGACGATTCCAGGCGCGACCCCATCGGCCAATACTCGATTCGCTCCGCGATGCCTCGCAAATTCAACAGCCGCGACACCCGATCCCGGTCGGAAATCAACCGCTTCAGCCGCCGTCGAAGCAACGCAGTCCGCGCGAGATAAGGTTGCCCCTCACTAGCCCACAACAGAAAAACCGCTGGAACATCCGGTATCGAATCGAGCTCCGAAGGGCTCGCAGTCAGCGGCGCGCGCATCTACTTCAAGAGTAACTTTTAATGGAAACAACGCGCGGCGGCTCGTGTTCTCTACTATGAGGATGATGAAAATGTTCAAGCAAGCCCCCGTACTTCTGGCCCTCGCAGCGTTGGCCCCGTTTGCGGCCGCACAATTCCGGCACCCGGCTTATCTTCACGCCCGCAGTGACCTCCGCCGCGCGACCCTCCTCATGCGTGTCCCGGAAGAGCCCAACGTAAGTCGCGATATGGCTGTCGCCGCCGATTTCACGGAGCGTGCGATCCACGAGCTCGACGTCGCCGCGATATACGATCGCAAGGACATCGACGAGCATCCTCCCATCGACACGCACTTGGGCCGAGGCGGCCGTTTCCGCGAAATCATACGCCTCCTCGAGAGCGCTCGCCACGATATCGAACACGAAGAAGATAATCCGCGCGCCCGCGAGTGGCGCAATCGCGCGTTCCGCAATATCGATGACGCAATGGCTCTAATTCGCAAAGGCCGGCTACGATAAATTCCGCGACGAAGTGGGCGGCGGACCGCCTCCGCCCGCGCGTCTCGCGCCTGCCCCCATGCCCGCGATTCATCCGGCTTATCTGCACGCCATCTCCGATCTTCGGTACGCCCGAGCGCTGCTCTATCGCGAGGACTGGCGCCCCGTGATGCGTGATCAACAAGCAGCGGTAGAAGAAATCGACCGCGCCATCGGCGAAGCCAAACGGGCCGCCATCGACGACGGAAAAAATCCCAACGACCACCCGCCCATTGACCGCGGATTTGGTTGGGAAGGCCGTTTCCGCAAGGCGATGGAGCTACTCAACTCCGCCGAGCACGATCTATCGGAAGCCGAAACCAACGGAGCCGCCGCCGGCTGGCGCAACGCAGCCTTGGGCAACGTAAGGAATGCGAAACACTTCGTAGAGAAAGCCATGCGCGACTCCTGGTGGCGCTAGGGTTTTTCTCCGCGAGCTCTGCGCCTCTGCGTGAAATGTTTTTTTGCCCTTACTTGTTAGAGATGTTGACGTTCCGAAAATACCCTTCCGTCCCAGGCCCGATCCACAACGCGACAGCACCCTCAACATCTCCCAGCTTCAAATCGTGGACCAATAAACAAGGCTGCGCCGCACCGCCTACATAGAGCGACGCATCGGTTCCGTGCACCGTCACGCGCAGATGCGTCCACTCCCCCGCGACCATATCGACATAGGATTCATAAACCCCCGGAGTCTCCTTGCGGAGCCGCTCCCAGGGCCAATCCGGATAGGACGTATACTGCGTCGAGTGGTTCCGCCGCAACTGATCCGCCGCCCGTCCGTTCGTCGGACGAACGTAGATATTTTCCCAGTGACCCCCATCGGCTTGAATGCGAAAATGAATTCCAATAAACCCCCGCGCGCCTTCCTGCGAACCCTTGGCCGGTGCCCCCGCCACCTCCAGATCAATCGTGCCGTCGTGAAAACGCGACCCTTTGATGACCGCGTAACCATCGCTGACTTGCTCCGCATTAATTTCCAGCTTAACGGCGGCCGAACCGTGATAGCGAGTAACCTCCGCTCGAGTATTCTTGAGCTCCAACCGCGAGACGTCGAGCAGCGGAACCTCTTGTGCCCGAACCGTGAGTACAAAAAGTAACAACCACGAATGCCTGAACATAGATTGTCCCGACCGCAATTCAAATACCATTGCCAACCCTTTTCTCACGCCAGAACAAAAGCCTCCCCTGTCCGTTCACGGGACGCACTGTTCATAAGTGGGGCAGGTTCCCGACCTGCCCTCTTCAACCCCACGGACAAGCCCCTCGGAACGCTGTAACCTGAAGCGTGCGGAGTCTCGAACAAACCGCCCGCCGCGCCGCGATGGTCAGTATCGCCATCAGTGTCGCTCTCGCGGCTGTCAAAATTGCAGTCGGTCTCGCCGCGCATTCCGTGGCTCTGGTTTCCGATGGCTTCGAATCCGCCGCCGATATCTTAATGTCCGGCTTGGTCCTGTTCGGTTTATGGGTCGCCGCCAAACCCGCGGATGAAGATCATCCGTACGGCCATGGCCGCTTTGAAATTCTCAGCGGCCTCGCCATCGGAGCGATCCTCGCGGTCGCGGGCGTCGGCATCTCCTGGCAATCGCTAATCAACCTCAACGATCAACACACGCCCCAGTTGTTCGCTGTATGGCCACTCATCGGCGCCACCGTTTTGAAGGCGGGAATGTGGGTAACGAAAAGGCGTATCGGCAAGCGTTCGGGCAGCGCTGCATTGTCCGCTGACGCCTGGAATGACGCGGTCGATATGTTCTCCGGAATTGTCGCATTGATCGCAGTGCTACTGGCTGTTTCATACCCCATCATGAAATCCGCCGATCATTACGGCGGCTTCGCCGTTGGCCTCTTCGTCATCTTCTTCGGCCTCCGCGTGGTTCGCGAAACCGCTTTGCAATTGATGGACACCATGCCCGAAGGCAAGCAGATGGACCAGATCCGCGGAGTCGCCATGCGCGTCCCCGGAACGCTGGGTATCGAGAAATGTTTCGCCCGCAAAACCGGACTGCGCTATCACGTCGACCTGCACCTCGAAGTCGATCCCGACCTCACCGTCCGCGCCTCGCACGATATCGCCACCGCAGTCCGCGTCGCCATCAAGAGCGATCTCGAATGGGTCGAGGACGTGCTGGTTCATGTCGAGCCCCACGCGAACGTGGCAATTCAGAAACACGGGTGACTGTGTCTTCTTGGCGAGCTTAGCGCCTCCCATGAGAAGGTCAGCCTGTCAACGACAAAATCTACTGCGTTTCCTTCTGAGAAAGATTCTTGTTTTCTTCCGGCCCGCCCGACTCCCATCCGCACTGTTGTTGGACGCTGGGTCCGGTGCACCTTGGGGTTCCTCGTGGTTTTGGGTGCTGCTTTCTTTGCGGCGGCCTCATCGCTGGACCCAGGCGCTAAATCGCAGTCACCCAAACTCGGCGTTTTGTTTTGCCAGCCATCCGATCTTCAACCTTTCCGAGGACTTGTTACGCGGCGACAGCTTCTTGGGCCTGGTTGCGCAACGGCTCGTACACTTCCCCCGTCACCCACAGCCGATGCAACAGCACCGCCAGTTTCCTGGCCACCGCGACCACCGCCCGCTTCTTCGCATTCTTGCCGCCGCGCTCGCACGGCTTCAATCCCCACCGCCTCAGGTCCGTATCCGGCCCCGAACGCACCAATAATTTAGTGCGCGCTGCTCACCAGAATTTTACGCAGATAGCTGTCGCCGGCCTTGGTGATGCGCAGCTGCGGCGACCGGTCTCCGGAATCCTGTTGCTGCGGCCGCAGCCCCAGATAGCAACCCACATCGCGGCTGCGCCCGAACCGGTGCCGATCTTCGATCGTCAACACGAACGCCATCGCCGTCAACGTTCCCACACCCGAAACCTGGGTCAACTGCGCGGTCTGCGGATACCGCGTCCGCGCCTCGTGCTCCAGCATCTCGTCGTATTCCAGAATCCGTTCGCTCAACTCGTCGATCCGCTCCAGCAGCGGCGCCGATGCCCGCCGCGCTTCCTCCGGCAGGTGCAGATCGGCATGTTTGGTGAACCGTCCGCTGGCGCACTTCGGCACGCGCCCACCGAAGCCTTTGACCAAACATCGTACCCCGTTGATCAACTTCGTGCGCGCCTCGACCATCAGATCCCGGGCCCGCACCAGGTTCAGATCCCCTTGCGCTTCCGCACTGCGATGCCGGACCGGGGAAAGCAGCGCAGGCTTGGCCCAAGCCATCTCGGCCAGCGTCCGCGCGTCTGCGAGGTCGTTCTTTTTATCGCTGGTGGTGAGCAATCGCAACCGCCGCGGATTCGCCACCATCACCTCGTGACCGCATTCCCGCAGCAACGCGCTCATCCATCGGGAGTGCGTCCCGGCTTCCAGCGCGATCGCCGCCGGCGCCATTCCGCCGAACTGCTGCCGGTACGCCTGGGGCGTAGACCGCAGCTTTCCTTCGCCGCAAATCTCGCCGGCGTGGTCCAGAATGCAATAACAACTGGTTCGATCGCTCCCATCAATGCCAATCGTAAACTGGCCGGTCGATTCCATCCTGATAGGCTTTTTCATGGTCGGTCTCCTTTGCACCTCGAGTGCGTCTATCCTTGGGAGCTTATAGCATCCCGCAGGAGGCCGACCTTCTCATCCCATTCTTTGCGTGAATTTCTTCTTCAAATTTCCAACTCCAAAAACCGCGCCCCCGGCTCCGGATTGTAGCGATAAGCGGAAATCTCCCGAAATCCCAGCGCTGCATACAACCCCTGCGCCCGATCCATCTTCGGCATCGTGTCCAGCCTCATCCGCCGGTACCCGATCCCCCTTGCCTCCTCAATAATTGCCAGCACCAGCCGCCGCCCCAGCCCCGACCCGCGAAACTCCGGCCGCACGTAAAGCCGTTTCATTTCGCAAACCTCTTCATCGATACGCCGCAGCGCCACGCACCCCGCGCCTTCCGCAATCAACAACCGCCCGCCCGGCGGCGTGTACTCGCCAGGCAATCCCGCCAGTTCTTCCTCGAAATTCTGAAAGCACAAATCGACTTCCAGCCATGCCGCATACTCGCGCAGCATCACTCGAATTTCATCGAGATCAGCGACCGTTGTCGGACGAATCATCATGACCTTTCGTAACTCACCTCCAGGCTTTTTCCATAAACCTGCCGGAAAGCGTCCGAGACGCGAGCCGCGGCCCACTCCGCCAAATCAGGTTCGCGCGGTGACGTGAGCTTGAGCGTCACTTGGCCGCTCGAAATATCGCACGACGCAATTTCCACATCCTGATCGCGGCTGCGGTCCAGATTGTCCGCCAGACGAAGCACTGGAATCAGCAGCAGCAAAGCCCGCTTGTCGTCCGGCGCCAGGATCTGATATTCGGGGTGCGTGGGGGACGGCATCGCCTTCCGATGATATCGGCACAGCGTGGCAATGAACACCCGCTCGCGATTCGTGAATCCACTGAAGTCGACGTTAGAAATGATGTAGTAGGCATGCTTGTGATGCCCGGAATCATTGACGTGATGGCCGGTATCGCAAAAATAGCTGGCTGCTTCAAGCAATCGTCCATACGCCAAGGGCAATTCATGCAGAGGCTCCAATGTGGAAAAAAGCGTCTGCGAAAATCCGGCCACTTTGCGCGCATGCGGCAGCACCACGCCGAATCGCGACGCCACGCGCTCCACTTCCTTGCGCTGCTCCCGTCCCAGCCGCGCCAGTTCGCCTCCCACGCCCCGCGCTGCCATGTCCGCCAGAATTCCATCGCGCACGCCGGCCGAGCGAATAGTACACCGACGCGGCGTGAAAACGCTCCAAAATCCGCAGCATAGTACCGGCGCCCGCGACGATGATTTCCGCGCGCCTTGGTCCGATGCCGGCGATTTTCCTGCGCCCTGCGAGGTCCGATTCAGAAAGTTTGCGGAACAGCTTGCGAATCTCCGCCGTCGATGCGCGCAAGCGATCAGCCTGATCGCGCCGATTGCGCGCCACGCGATTTACGGCGCACACAACCGCCGCCGCGGTCGCCGAGGTGGCGATCACGCGGTCCCATTTCGTACCCATTTTCTCGACCGCTGCCGCGAGCTTCTGATCCACGAACTCCGCCATCTGATGCAACTCGCGCGGCGATGGCGGATCGGCATGAATAAAGATCTGCTGCAGCCGGACTGCGCCCAGGGGCTTCGAAATAGCATCGATCATGCGATCGTCCTCGCCCGCTATGATCTCCGCGCTGCCTCCGCCGATGTCGATAATCAGCACGCGTTTCCCGGCTTGCGGCCAGCGGCTCGCGACGCCCCGATGAATCAGGCGGGCTTCTTCCCGGCCCGAAACGATCTCGACCGAAGTTCCCAGCGCGGCCGAAGCGCGCGCCAAAAATTCCAACTGGTTTGACGCATCGCGCACCGCACTGGTCGCCACTGCGCGAACACCGGCGATGTCGAGCTTCTTATAGGCGTCCGCCATGCGCGCCAGAACGCGCTCCACTTCATCCATGGCCTGCGCGCTGATGCCGCCCGTCACGAAAAACACTCTCACCGAGACGCGTCACCACGCGCTCCGATAACAGCACGCGAGGCTGTTCGCCCGGCGGCACCTCCGCGGCAATCATGCGGGTGGAGTTGCTTCCAATATCGACAGCGGCGTAGCGAAGCATCTTCTAAGCTAATCGCTCAGGATAGCAGCCGCGACCGCCGCAGCACGGAACCGCCATGCGTAAGCATGCGGACAGACACTATTTCGTACGCCCCATTTGTACGTCCCCCTCCAACTGCGCTACTGTGTGTTAATCGTGATACGCCTCTTCAAACGATCGACATCACAGTCCCCTCTCGGCCATCTGGAATCCTGTGTAATGGAGGTGATGTGGTCGCGCGGCGAAAGCAATGTGCGGGATGTCGCCGAGAAGCTTGGCCGGCCGCTTGCCTACACCACCGTAATGACCACGCTCGATCGGCTCTTTAAAAAAGGCATGCTCCAACGGCGTAAATCGGAGCGCGCCTTTCTCTATTCGCCTCGCCTGTCGCGCCCGGATTGGGAGCGCCAACGTGCCGGCGAACTGGTGGCCGGGTTTCTCGCCGGTCCCAGAAAATCGGGCGACCTGCTGATTTCGTGCTTGTTAGAAGAGGCGGGCCGCGACGCCGCTCTGCTCGATGAATTGGAACGCAAGATTAAGATGAAGCGTCAGGAACTCAACCGGAGGAAATCATGACTCCCTCCTATCTCGGCCGTTTAGTACTGCTTGCGAGCGCATCGTTTTTTCTGGTCCAGATCATCGTGGCAGCCTTGATCGCATTAATCGCGCCATCAGCAGTCCGTCGAACTGGAACGATGCATCCGCAGCGTGCCGCGCGATTTCTATTAACGCTGAGGCTGCTTCCCGCCGCATTTTCCGTAATCGTCGTGGCGGCGTTGTGTGTGCCAAGCTATCTTCGATTCGAGCCTCGCGTCGGCGAAGAAGAAGTCGGTGTCGTATGCCTCGCCGCCGCACTTTTTGGCGCGCTCCTATGCGCGGCCGCGATTTCCAGAACGCTTCGCGCGCTGCTTCGTTCCTCTTTATATGTTCGGCAATGCCGCGGACGTGAATCGTTCGTCGAAGGAGAACGGGTGTGGATCGTCAAGCAGAGTGCGGGCCTAGCGCTTGCAGGAATCCTTAATCCGCGGCTGTTGATTTCAGAAGCCGCGATGCGTGAACTTTCTAGCGATCAGTTGGCCGTCTCCCTGCGCCATGAACGCGCTCACCGTGCGTCCCGCGACAACCTGAAGCGTCTGCTGATGCTGCTGGCACCCTCCATCTTTCCCGGACTCCGTTTGCTCGAGCATGCTTGGACGAAATCCGCCGAATGGGCCGCCGACGATCACGCGACTGCGGGCGACGAGGATCACGCAGCCGCACTGGCGGCGGCCTTGGTAAGTATCGCCCGGCTGCAGGCCGGCGTCCGCATGCCTCCCCTAGTCGTGTCCCTGGTAGACGCGGATGAGGATCTTTCGCAGCGCGTAGATCGCCTGCTGGACGCAGCTCCTGTGCAGGAGTCAAAATTTCCCGCCGGCCCAATCGCATTATTAGTGCTGCGCTGACCCTTTCCATATCCATGCATCCCAGCTCAATGCGCGTAGTTCACAGCTTGTTAGAGCGCTTACTCGACTAAACGCGTTTGTATTTTCGCAGCACGATGCGTCTACGATCTCTGGTAGTAGATACCCCCCGTCTTTTAGCCTAAGAAGACCATGTTTCGCCTTCTTCTCTTGACGTGTCTCTTTTCTCTTGCTCTCACTGCACAGACTCCGGACACCGCCACTTTTCGCGGCCGGGTAATCGATCAAACCAAGCCGCCGTCCCGATGGTGCAAGTGACGGTCATCCAACGCAGTTTTGAAACGCACCGCGCAAACCGATGAGTCCGGCAATTATTCGATCGCCGGACTGCCGATCGGCAGCTACGACGTGGTCGCGAGCAAGCAGGGCTTCGCGGAAATGAAGCCGGTGAATGTGACGCTCGCCGGGCGGCACGACCGCCGATGTCGATCTGCAACTGAATGCGTCGGGGGGACAAACACAGGTTACCGTCACTGGGGCGGTGGGTGAAGTACGCACGGATGGTCCGCAGTTGGGCGACCGTCTGGATGCGCCAGCAGATGGAGGAGACTCCGCTGCTGAATCGGAGGATCACCTACCTGCCCCTGCTGAATGCGGCCAATCGCCAGGCGATCAATCAGGGCGATGTGTTCATGAACGAGGATATGTTCACCACCAACGGCGCGGGTCGGCGCCAGACCTGGTTTGAAATCGACGGCGCAAACGGCAACGACAGTTGGGGACGGCAGACTCTTTTCAGCAATATACCGCTTGGCGGCGGTGCAGGAAATGACCATCCTGAACAACGGTTTTTCGGCCGAGTATGGCGCGCAGCACCGGCAGCGCGGTGAACATTGTTACCAAGTCCGGCAGCCAGCCAGTTTCATGGTGAATTGCTCGAGCTGTGGCGTCCATCCGCCACCGCCGCGGCGCTCTCCGGATTTACGGCGCGCGAATGGCGCCAGCGGCAACGATATTATCAACGATGCCTTGGGGCAAACCGCGCTCTCGCTCTCAGGCCCGCTGGGCTGCGAAGACGCATTTCTTCGTCGCGGGCGAAAATAGCCGCGAGACGAAGGGGTCGCCGATCATTTCGCCGCTCGATCCCGACCGTTTTTGAAGGCGCGTATCACGGATGGCTGGCGTTCATGCGCTGGATCATCAGATTAACGCGAAGAACAGCATCTTCTTCCGCTTCGATGCGCGATATTTTCACCGATACGAACCCCAACGGAATCGTGGGCGGGAACAGCCTGCCGTCGGTCGATCGCATTTTCCATCGCCGAACTTATGAGAACGAGATCGGCGAAACCGCGGTGCTGAGTCCGACGCTGGTGAACAGCGTGCGATTGCAGTTCCAGCTCGCGTCGCCGATCACGGAATTCGATCCGGTGATTTACGGGACGGAGTTTTCAGTGCCGATCTCGACCGGAGGAACATTTACCAGCGGCACGTCGCAATCGGCGCTGCTGATGAACCGGCAGTATGAAATCAGCGACACGCTCTCGGCGGTGTGGGGCAAGCATCAGGTGAAGTTCGGAGGCAGCGGCATTCTGGCGCACACCGGCGGCGACAGCAAAGAGTTCGGCGGCCCGATTTACGACGGCGAGTTCATCTACAACACCTGCACGCAGCCGGTTGCGGTCTGCGAGAGCCAGGCGTTTCTCGGAAACATCGCCAACGTGAAAAGCTACACGCAGAGCTACGGCAACGCGAATTACACGGTCAACGACTGGTTGTGGTCGCTGTTCGTGCAGGACGACTGGAAGGTGCGTCCGAACCTGACCGTCAATCTTGGGCTGCGGTATGAGCGCCAGACCTTCACCGATTCGAACAAGGATTTCGCGCCGCGCGTGGGCTTCGCCTACGACTGGCAAGAAGACCGTGATCCGCGGCAGCTTCGGCATTTACTATTCGCAGATTGTCGACAATTCCGAGGCGAACTACGCGCTCACCGGGCCGACCGGCGTGTTCAATTACGTCGCGACGCCGGGGCAGGTCGGATTCCCGACCAGCGTTGCCGCGGCTGCCTCTGCCCGCGTTTCCGGCGGGCGCGCAGGCGCCTTTGCGGAGCCTTTATATGCGTCCGGGCGACAGCTCGTATCTTGAACCAGTTCTTCCCGACCAACACGCTGATCGGATATCAGAACGGCTTGTACAATCCTTATTCGGAGCAGTGGACGTTCGGCGTCGAGCGGCAGATTGCGCCGAAGTGGGTGCTGAGCAGTCGATTACGTCGGCTCGCACACGATGAAGATCAATCGGCCCCTGGACGTCGATCCGCCGACGCCGTTCGTTCGCACCGCGCCGAACCAGATCCGCACGGCGCAGGCGGCCAATTGCACGCGGCCTTATTGGATTGAGTGGTACGCGCAGAATCATCTGACCTGCAATACGGTCACGGCGACGAATCCGCAGCCTCCGTATTCGGTGATCCAGAGCGATGTCAACGATGGATATGTTTATTACGATGCGCTGGATGTGAACCTGACGCACCGGTTCGGGAACCGCTTGTCGATGCTCGCGAGCTACACCTGGTCGCACACCATCGACAACGTCGATCCCGATATTCCGAGCCAGAATCCGAACGATCCGAATTTCACCGGCAAGATGGAAAACGGCAACGCGATTTTCGATCAGCGCCATCGCTTCGTGTTGAGCGGAGTTTACAATCTGCCGTTCAAGATCAATTTCGGCGGCGTGGCGACGCTGGCCTCCGGGCTGCCTTATAACTACACCACCGGGCACCACCAATAGCGGCGACACGGGCGCGACGACGGATCGTCCGGTGATCAACGGTGTTGTCGTGGGGCGGAATACCGGCCGCGGAGCCGCGATTTACGATCTGTCTCCGTTCCTGCAAAAAGTCTTTCGGTTCGCGAGCGCATGCGTCTCAATTTGCGAGCGGAGGCGTTTAACGTCTTGAATCACCCGAACGTTGTCGGATTCAGCGGCGTCTACGGCAACGGTGCGACGGCGCCCGCAGGCTTCGGCGCGCCGCTGGTGGGAATCACGAATCAGTTGCCGGCGCGGTCGTTGCAGTTTTCCGTGAAGGTCGCGTTTTAAGAAAGAAGATATTGGCCGCTGATGAACAGAGATCAACGCAGATAAGATTTTTGTTTCTATCGGCATTTATCGGCGTCCATCAGCGGCTAATTATGATGCAACCACCTATAAGTGGTGCTATCATGTGGTCGATGTCGCTGGTCCCTCCCTACATCGAGAGTTTGCGGCCCTATGAGCCTGGGCGCAGCATTGAAGATGTGCGGCGTTCTTATGGGTTGGATCGGGTCGCCAAGCTTGCCTCGAACGAGAATCCTCTTGGGCCTTCGCCGCGGGCGGTTGAGGCGATTGCTAGGAATCTCGGCTTGCTGAATTATTATCCGAACGGCGGGCTCGATTTGCGGGAGAGGCTTGCCGCGGAGTTCGATCTCAAGGTCGGGAACGTGATCGCCGGGAGCGGGTCCGACAGCATCATGTCGGGGATCATTCGCGCGTTCCTTTGCGATGACGACGAGGTGCTGACTACCGAGTCGGCGTTTATCGGCTTTCAGGTGCTGGCGCGGTCGCGCGGCGTTACCTATCGCACCGTTCCTTATCGCGACTGGCATTACGATCTGACTGCTCTGGCCGCCGCGATTACCGACAAGACCAAGATCATTTATCTGGCGAATCCGAACAATCCGACAGGGACCATTTTTTCGAAGCACGAGTTCGATTCGTTTTATAAGCACGTGCCGGAGCGGGTGCTCATCATTCTGGACGAGGCGTATTTTGAGTATGCGAAAGACAATCCCCGCTATCCGGATTCGATGCATTACCGCTATGACAACGTCATCACTCTGCGGACTTTTTCAAAAATCTATGGGCTTGCGGGATTGCGGATCGGATATGGATTCGCGCACGAAGAACTGATTGCGAATCTGCTTAAGGTGAAGCTGCCGTTTGAGCCGAGCGCGACTCGCGCAGATTGCGGGGATCGCCGCGCTGGACGACAAGGAGTTCGTGCATCGGGCGTTGGAATTGAATGCGCGTGGACTGCGGCTGATCTCGGATTCGCTGCGCGAGATGGGGCTGGATGTGGTGTCCGTCGGAGGCGAATTTCGTGATGGTGCCGCTCGAGAGCGCGGGCGCGGCTCAGTCGCTGACGGAGGGACTGTTGCAGAAGGGCGTGATCGTGCGTCCGCTGGGGGCGTTCGGGTTGCCGCATTGCGTGCGCATTTCGACGGGGACGGATGAGGAAAATCATGATGCTGATTGAAGGAGTCAGAACATGCCAGTTGCCATTAGCCATGAGCCGGTAGTCCGAAGCCAGTGCGGATTTTCTGCCCTTGAAGGGCATGGATTTCGTCGAGTTTTACGTCGGCAACGCGCAGGCAGGCGGCGCATTATTACCGGTCGGCGTTCGGCATGCGGCTTACCGGCTATTGCGGTCCTGAGACGGGCGTGCGCGATCGCGCCAGCTATGTTCTGGAACAGGGGCAGATCCGGTTCGTGCTGACTACCGCTCTGCGGCCGGATCACGAGATTGCGCGACACGTCAGCATGCATGGCGACGGGGTGCGCGATATTGCGCTTTCGGTCGACGATGCGGACGCGGCGTATCGCGAAACGACGAAGCGCGGGGCGCGCGGAGTGCGGGAGCCGTTCACGCTCAGCGACGAGTCGGGCGAAGTCCGGATGGCGTCGATCGCGGCTTACGGAGACACGCTGCACACCTTCGTCGAGCGGCGGAATTATAAAGGGCCGTTCCTGCCGGGATTCGTCGCGGTCGATGGCCCCGATACGGTTGCGCGGCCTACGGGGCTGAAATATATCGACCACATGGTCGGCAACGTCGGATGGAACCAGATGAATGCGTGGGTCCATTTTTACGAAGACGTGATGGGATTCAAGCTGTATCAGACCTTCGACGACAAAGACATTTCCACGGAATATTCGGCATTAATGTCGAAAGTCATGTCGAACGGCAACGGGCGCATTAAGTTTCCGATCAATGAACCGGCGGAGGGGCGAAAGAAATCGCAGATCGAGGAGTATCTGGATTTTTACGGAGGCCCGGGAGTGCAGCACATCGCGCTGGGCACAGGGAATATTATCGACACGGTGACCCGACTGCGCGATCAGGGGGTCGACTTCCTGAAAGTGCCGAGCTCCTATTATCGCGAGCTGACGGCGCGGGTCGGCAAGATCGACGAGCCACTGGATCAGCTTCGAAGAACTGGGCATTCTGGTCGATCGCGACGACGAAGGCTACATGCTGCAGATCTTCACGCGTCCGGTGGAGGATCGGCCGACGCTGTTTTACGAAGTGATTCAGCGCAAAGGCAGCCGGAGCTTCGGCAAGGGCAATTTCCGGGCGCTTTTCGAGGCGATCGAGCGGGAACAAGGGCTGCGCGGGAATCTTTAGTGGTCGAGCGCTGAAGAAGTCTTTCGCAGGGTCATGGCCCCGTGCGGGATTGAACCGCCATTGTGGGCAGAGCCATGCGATGCCAGAAGCGTTAAAGACGGAACGTTTAGAGCGCGCGCGCGCGTATGACCTCCTATGCGCATGCTTTTTGCAGACCTTCGCTACGCGTTTCGGACTCTGCGGAAGAGCCCTGGATTCACATTCATCGCCATTCTTTCGATGGCGTTGGGCATCGGCGCCAACACCGCGATGTTCAGTTTCGTGGATGCGGTGCTGTTCCGGCCTCTGCCGGTGAAGAATCCCGGCGCGATCGTCGCGGTGCATGCGACGGTGCCGGGCAACGGCTCGATAGCGTTTCCTATCCCGACTACGCCGACCTACGGGATCAGTCGCGACCGCTTCAGAGCCTGGTCTGCATTCACGACTTTCCCGGCGGGCATCAGCGCTACTCGCGACGCGCTGCCGCAGATGACGCTGGGCTACCTGGTGAGTGGAAACTTTTTCTCCGGCCTGGGGATTGAGATTCCCATCGGACGCGGCTTCCATGCGGACGAGGATCGCGACGAGAGCAAGGACAATCTGGTGGCGGTGATCAGCCACGCTTTCTGGGAGCGCAATTTCAACTCCGATCCGAATGTGGTGGGGCGATCCGTGCGCCTGAACGGAGCCGAGTTCACGGTGATCGGCGTCACCGCGCCAGGAATTCAGCGGCCCGGAGGCCTATGTTGTGCCGGACATTTATGTGCCGGTGCATGCGCTATCGTCAGGCGGCGCCGATGATCACGGAGCCGGATTTTCTCACTTCGCGAAAGCGGAAACCGTTCAACCTGTTTGCGCGTTTGAAGCCGGGCGTCAGCCTCAAGAGCGCGCAGGCGGAGTTGACGGACCATCGCGCAAGGCGCTGGCGGCGCAGTATCCGGATACCAATCGCGAGCGCACGATCACGGTTCTGACGTTTGCCGACGATCGCTATGAGCAGGACAAAGTGGACGCGATTTTAGCGTGACTCTGATGGGGATCACGGCCTGGTGTTGCTGATCGCCTGCGCGAACGTCGCGAATTTATTGCTGGCGCGCGGGACGGCGCGGGTGAAGGAGATCGCGATTCGCATGGCCATCGGCGCGGGGCGATGGCACCCTGGTGCGGCAACTGTTGACCGAGAGCATGCTGCTTGCGGTGCTGGGCGGCGTGGCGGGATATGGGCGTGGGATTTGCGGGCGTGCGATTCCTGCAGTCGATCAAACTGCCCGCGCGATATCCCTCTGGACTTGGGAATACGGATGGATTCGCGGCTGCTGGTTTTCGGCCTGGTGCTTTCCATCGCGACGGGGATCATTTTCGGGCTGCTTCCGGCCCTGCGCGCCACGCGCATGGACTTGAACACGACTATCAAGGCCAGCGATCAGGGCCCGGGCAAGCCAGGATTCTGGCGAGGCCGCCTGGCGGGCCGAAACGTGCTGGTAAGCGTGCAGCTCGCGCTGTCGGTGGTGCTTGCTGGTGGCGTCGGGATTATTCGTGAGAGGCTTTGCCAGCGGCGCGTAAAATGGATCCGGGATTCCGCATGGATCACACGCTGCTGGTGTCTTTCAACGCGAGCCTGATTCGCTACGACGAGACGAAATCGCGGCAATTTTATAAGGCGCTGGTCGATCGCGTGCGCGAACTGCCGGGCGTGACCGATGCGACGCTCGCGGCCAATTATCCGTTCGAGCCAATAACGTGTCTAGTCGCAACGTGATCGTGGACGGGTATCAGATCGCGCGCGGATGAAGAGAAGCAGTTCACGTTTTCCGAATGTTGTCGACGATCATTATTTCAGCCTGATGGAAACGAAGATGCTGCGCGGGCGCACGTTCGATACGCGCGATACCGCGACGTCGCCGCGAGTGGCGATTATCAACGATGCGCTGGCGAAGAAAATGTTCCCGAATCGCGATGCGCTGGGCGCGCAGATGCGGCTCGACAATGAAAATGGGCCGGTGGTTCAGATTGTCGGCATCGCGAAGACCGGAATTTATCTCTACTGGGCGGAGCCGCCGCAGCCCTTCATGTGGAGGCCGTTCGACACAGGATTACGATCCGCAGGTGACGCTGCACGTTCGCACGCAGGGCGATCCGACTGCGATGGCTGGCGCGATTCGCGATGCGGTGCGCGCAATTAATCCGGATATGCCCGTGTTCAGCGTGCGATCGATGGAAGCTTTCTATGACGCGAGGGCGATGCTGGGGCCGCGCCTCACGATGCAAATGGTGACAGCGACCGGATTGATGGGCCTGCTGCTGGCGGTGATCGGACTTTATGGCGTGGTCGCTTACGCGGTCAGCCGCAGGACGCGCGAGATCGGTATTCGCATGGCGATCGGAGCGAGGCCGGGCGATGTGCTGCGCATGATCCTGAGCCAGGGGATGATGTTTACGGCGATCGGAGTGGGCGCTGGGCTGGTGCATGGCGTTCTTCGCCAGCCGCGTGGTTTCGGGTTTCGTGATGGGCGTGAGCCCTCACGATCCGGCGATTTTCCTGAGCGTTCCGGTCATTCTCGCCGTGGTGATGGTCGCGGCGTGCTGGCTGCCGGCGCGGCGCGCGGCCGCATCGATCCGACGCTCGCGCTGCGGCAGGAATGAGGCAGCGCCGCGTGTGATAAGCTGCGCTGCCAATGCCCAGTCGCAAAGGCGCAACGTTCGCCATCGTCATTCTGTTCCTTATCAACATCCTGAATTTCTACGATCGCAACGTCGCCGGCGCGCTGGTCGAGCCGATGCGCAAGGAGTTTCACCTTAACGATACGCAGGTGGGACTGCTGGGCACGGCGTTCACGGTTCTCTATGCGATTATCGGCGTGCCGCTCGGCCGCGTGGCCGATTTGTGGAGCCGCAAACGGCTGCTCGGCGGAGGCATGGTGATCTGGGGCATCGCTCACCGCGCTCGCGGCGGTGGTGACCAGCTTCGGCGGGCTGATGGTTTCGCGGCTCGGCGTGGGCGTCGGCGAGGCGGCGTGCGCGCCTACCGCGACCAGTTGGATCGGGGATCTGGTCGCACCGGCAAAACGTGCGCGGGCGCTGGCGCTGTTCATGCTCGGAGTGCCCGTGGGCGGGGCGCTCAGCTATTTTTTCAGCGGGCCGATCGCGCAGGCCTACGGATGGCGAATGGCGATGGTGATCGCTGCCGTGCCTGCGTTTCTGCTGCTGCCGGCGCTGCTGTTCCTCGACGAACCGCAGCGTGGCGCATCAGAAACACATCAGTCACGTCGAAGCGCCGGCGTCGATGTGGAGCGTCCTGCGCATCCCCACGTTGTGGTGGATCATCGCCTCCGGCGCGCTGCTCAATTTCAATATGTATGCCATCGGAACTTTCATGCCTGCGCTGCTCGGGCGCATTCACGGCTTGAAAGTGGGGCCGTCGGGAATCGCGACGGGAATTCTTTACATGGCCGGAGGCCTTGCTGGAGGACTCGCTGCGGGTTGGATCGGCGATCGCGATTATTCACAAGCGCAAGAATGGTCGGCTCGATCGCCGCAGCTCTGATCTCGTTGGGCGGCGCGCCGTTCGCCTATTTCGGAGCGATGCAGCCGAAAGGCGCGCGTGATCGCGGCGGTGGCCTTGTGGACCGTCTCCTACGGATCGCTCAACAGTTATTACGGACTGGTGTATTCGTCGATTCAGGATATCGTCGCGCCCGCGCAGCGCGGAGCCACCATGGCGCTCTATTTCATGGCGATGTATTTGTGCGGCGCATCGTTCGGACCATTGTTAACAGGCCGTTTGAGCGATCACTTCGCGCGGCCGTGCGGCGGATGCGGCGGGATCGGCGACCATCACCGATGCAGCGCAGGGCGCTCGGGTTGCAGCAGGCGATTCTGATCGTGCCGGTGCTCAGCGTATTGCTGGCGCTGGTCCTGTATATGGGTTCGCGAACGATCGCGGCCGATATCTCCCGGCGCGAAGCTGCGGCGGCCTTGGCTCGCACGGCATAATCGATTCATGGTCGTTGTGGTTTTTCGTTCCCGCTTGACTCGCCGAGGCCGGCGACGATTATTCCGAGATGGCGGCGGAGATGCTCGCGACGGCGGAAGAGATGCCCGGCTTCGTCGAATTTAAATCTTTCAAAGCCGACGATGGCGAGCGCGTTTCGCTGGTCTACTGGCAGGATCACGAAACCATGGCCGCGTGGAGGAATCATCCGCGGCATCGCGATCGCGCAGAGCAACGGGCGGGCGAAATGGTACGCGTATTTCCGGCTGGAAGTGGCGGATATTGTGCGTGAAAGCAAATTTCCGCTCTAGCAATTCGCCACAGTCGGGCGTTAGGCGTCTATCCGCTCCCGGACGGTCGCGGTTCAGGTCCACACTGAGCCGCCACGCGTGAGCATGCGGGCAGACGCTACGTTTTCGCTACTACTCAATGCTTTTGCGACCTCTCGAAACTAGCCTTCATCTCATGGTCGATCCGCAGTCGCGAGACCATCCGGATACGTCGTATATTTCTGATACAGATTCATGTGGTCGCGGCCGGGAACCACTTCGCACACGTCCTCCCGACCTTTCGATTTCAGAAAATCGCAGAACATGATCGCGGCCTCTTCCAGATGAAACGTATCCTCTGAGCCAACGATCAGATGCACTTTGCCCAGCAGTTTCGGCCCTAAAGTGGGCCAATTGCGTCTCGACGATTTTTCGAATGTCGTACTTCTCCCAGGCCGCTGCACAAACGGATCCTGCTCCCCGGTTTCGCGATTGAATAGTTTCATCGGGCGCCCGCCCGGACCTTTCGGACTCCACACCCATTCGAACGATGCGATCTGCCCGCCGTACTCGCCCTGCACTTCCTCCGCTTTGGCGAACTGTTCGAAGCTGGCGACTTCCTTGCCGTTCATGCGTACCAGGTTCAACGGGCCACCGGCTTTATTGCGATACATGTTCTGCGTGGAGCCCGGGAGTAACATCGACCCCCGTGAAGCTGTGCAGATCGACGGGATCGGGCGAGGTCGACCACGTGCCTCCGAACACATCCGGATAATTTACTTCGAGCCACATCGTGCTCCATCCGCCGGAGGAATGGCCGGTGAGGAATCGCGCCGACGTCTTCGGGATCAGGCGAAAGCGTTTCTCCAGATGCGGAATCAACTCCTCGGTCAGCGCGCGTCCCCAAGGACCGTTGTTCACCGAATCGGCGAACACGTGATGGCCGGTTGAAAACGAGGCGTCCAGGTACACATGGACCATCGGGAATCGCTTCGCCCTCCGTGATGTCCTTCGAGATCGACGGGGCCGACCCGCCACGCTTGCGTGTGATCGCCGCCGAAACCGTGAATGTCATAGACCGCCGGATATTTTTTCGTCGCGCTGCCGGCATAATCCGGCGGAAGCACGACACCCGCGCGCATCGTGATCGGACGGCCCCAGAACTTGCTCAGCATGGGACTCACGAACTCGACCAGCTTCACAGTCGTCCGTGTCTACCGGCTTGGGACGCATGGGCGTCAGCTTCGTGATCACCAGCTTTACCGGCGCCGTGTCGGCGGGATTAATGCCGCGCACGGTGACGACGGCGCTATAGAGGTCCCCTCCATCCTGCGCACTTCGCGCGTAGCTGTGGTCCGGATCGAGCAACGCCATGAACTCGTAATCGCCCGGAGCGGCCTGCGAAAACGGTTTCGGATACGCGATATTGTCGGCATCGAAAACGATGGTCGAGCCCGCTGCGAACCACTCGACTTCTTTCGCGGCGATCCACGTTTCGCCAGGCACGAATCCTCCCGAAAGAATTTCGCGCGGCTTGGTTGGCGTCGGCGAGAAATACCAGCAGGCGTCCGGACGATCCATGCGGCGCTACCGATGGATCGAGCGTTATTTCAAACCGCAGCGGCGCGGCCGAGAGCGAACACACTGAGACTCAGAGCCAGAACAAAGCGCATAGCAGTCAGGCTACCGCTTCCGCAGCCCCGAAGGATCGAAGCCGTCGCCGAGCTTCTGCATCTTGCGCCAGCAATTGCGCTTTCAACGACGCGAGCTTCAGTTTCTGCGCGGAATCGTGGGCAAGATTGGTCATCTCATAAGGGTCTTCGGCGAGATTGAAAAGGTGCGTGACCTCGCCCTTCGGCGTCGCGATGAGTTTGTCGTAGCCGCGCACCAGCATGCGCCAATCTCGCCTTGAAATTTGCCTTCGGCAAATGCCGACTTCGGGAGGTGTTTTCCCGAATAGATCCTGACCCTGCACGCCATCGGGAATTTCCATGCCGCAGAGGGTTAGCAAGGTCGGCATGATATCGACTTGCGACGCAAGATCCCGCCCGTCAGGCTTCAACTTCGGTGGATAGCGAATCGCGAGTGGAATGCGCACGGATTCTTCAAACGGTACACCGTCGCCGTCGAGTCCTTGCGATCCGATCTGTTGGCCGCAGTCGGATGTGAATGCGACTACGGTATTCGGCGAAAGGCCATCGAGCGCCGCGAGAATCCGGCCCAGATCATCGTCGATCGCTGCGCAGCGGCCATAAAATTTCGCGAGCTCCTGCGCGCGTCGGCAATTCGTCGGCCGAAGCAACGTTTCCGCGAATGTGCAGGCGCTCCACGTGCGGTTGCCGGCCGTCTTGGGGATCGGGAAACTTTATCTCGCACGGCAAATGGAGGTTTCTCAAACGCTTTGATCGCCGCGTCCGGCGTTAGCGTTTTCAGATTTCCTAGCACTTCATCGTCCTTCTTCGCCGCATGCGGAAATTTCGCAGTCAGCAGCGCGGTTTGCGCCAAGTCGGGCTTCGGGCTGGCACAATAGGTCCGCGAAAACACGACGCTCTCCTTGCCGAATTTCGCCAGATTCGGCGCGACCAAATCAATGGATCGCCATCCCAAGGCGTGGCTTGCCCTCGCCATCCGCTCGCAACGATCACCACCAGATTCGGCGGCACGATCCGCGGCGCGCGGCCAGCGCGAGCGGCATCAACAGAAATGTTCGGCGATCGATCAAGCCCCTATAATAAAGGACTTGGGAAGCAATTTTCGTCCGCCAGTTCCGCGCCCGCCCGCCAATGCTGCTGCGGTGCGCGCGGCGGACCGGACGTTTGAGCTCAAGAGCGAGATTCACCGCAAGCTGATCGGCGTGCTGAATCTCGAACGCGTTTCTTCCATTCCCAAGGACCGCCTGCGCGCTGAAATCGGCCGCGTGGTGGAGCGTCTGCTCGAAGATGAGCGCACGCCGATGACCACCGCCGAGCAGAACAGGATGATCGAGGAAGTTCTCGATGAAGTGCTCGGACTGGGGCCGCTCGAGCCTCTGCTCAAGGAACCCTCCATCTCCGACATCCTGGTCAACCGCTTCGACAAGGTCTACATCGAGCGCGCCGGCAAGCTGTCGCTGACCTCGGTGCGCTTCAAGGACAACGCGCACCTGCTGCACATTATCGAAAAGATCGTTTCACAAGTCGGCCGCCGCATCGATGAAGCGCAGCCGATTGTCGACGCGCGTTTGCTCGACGGTTCGCGCGTGAATGCGATTATTCCTCCGCTCGCGCTCGATGGCCCGTCGTTGTCCATAAGAAGATTTGGCCGGCACGTGATTACGTCGGAGGAGATGCTGCACAACAAGACGCTGACGCAGGGGATGCTGCGATTCCTCGCGGCGTGCGTGCAGGCGAAGACTACCATCCTGATTTCGGGCGGCACCGGTTCCGGCAAAACCACTACGCTGAACGCGCTCTCGCGTTTCATTCCCGAAGAGGAGCGCATCATCACGATTGAGGACACGGCGGAATTGCAGCTCCAGCAGAGGCATGTAGTGAAATTCGAAACGCGCCCGCCGAATTTGAATAAGGAAGGCGGGATCAGCCAGAGGCAGCTGGTTCACACGGCCTTGCGCATGCGGCCGGATCGAATCATCGTCGGCGAGTGCCGCGGCGCGGAGGCGCTCGATATGCTGCAGGCGATGAATACGGGTGTTGAAGGATCGATGAGCACGGTGCACGCGAATTCTCCGCGCGATGCGTTTTCGCGCCTCGAAGCGATGGTGCTGATGTCGGACGTCGAGATTCCGTCGAAGGTGATTCTGCAACAGCTCGCGAGCGCGATCAAAATGGTGGTGCAGGTATCGCGGCTTCAGGACGGCTCGCGAAAGATCGTGAGCATCGCGGAAGTGCGTGGGGTGAAAGAAGATCGCATCGATGTGCAGGATATCTTCCTGTTCGAGCGGATTGGGCTTACTGATGCGGGCAAGGTGAAGGGGCGATTCCGAAGTTCGGGCGAGACGCCGCAGATTTTGCAGCGCCTGAAGGTCAGTGGGATCGAGGTGCCTCCGCAGATCTTCGACGAAGTGGTTGATGTGAATTTGTAGTGTCTACCCGCTCCCTCACGGTCGCGGCTCAGTGACAAAACAACGGAGCCGCGACCATCAGGCGAGCGGGCAGACGCTACGACCCTAAATCATCACTTTATCGACCGGCACCCCCCGTTTGCACAAATCGCAAGACGCGGCATCCTTATAATAGGTCGCGTCCAGCTTGGCCAGATAGTAGAACGGCAGCGGATCGAACGTTATTGTCTTCGGGTTAGGCTGATAGATCACCACCGCGAGGCCGACCACTTCCCCGCCCTTTGATTCGACCAGCTTTTTCAATTCCGCCAGCTTCTGGCCGGAGCGAAGAATATCGTCGACCAGCAGCACCTTCTCGCCCGGGTTTACTTCCAGATACTGGCGGAATCGCTGGGGTTCATTCAGATTTTCGCGCTCCGCCCAGTAAACCTGGTGCGCGCGCAGAGCTTCGCAGACGCCGTATGCGACGGGCAGGCCGCCGGTGGCCGGCGCGACGATCGACAGCTCGGGAATCATCGCCCGGATGTCGGAGTGCGCACGCAGCAGGCGGCTCAGGGCGACACTGAGAATCTTGTTCGCCTCGTAGTAGCGCATGGTCAACGCGACTTGCAGATATTCATTGGCGTGCAGGCCGTTGTTGTATTCGAAATGTCCTTCGCGCAGACCGCCGGTGCGACGGAGCAGGGCGACGACTTCATCATGGGTTGGGACAAGTTGCATAAATTGTTGGCTTTGGTTGGCGACGAAGGCCACCGTTTATATTGTTCCACACACAGTAGTACGTCTCCCCTCGATCACCTGTACTACCGTGGAGCGGCCCGGCAAAACAGCCGATCAACAGGGGGTAACAGCAAACGGGTTCAACGGTGAAAAGTTGATTAATTCGAAGCGGATGCGGGCCGTGCGGGGGCGCCTGCGAGACACTCCTGTCGAGCACGCCGTAGACCTTGCCGATCGACTGGGAGTAGACCTAACCCTAGAATTCGTCCTAAGAGGGATCGCCTAAGAACTTCAGGAGTTCACTGTATTGAATAAGGTCCCAATAGCTCTTAGTGTTAGTTGAGAGGTGTCACAATACATGAGACTTATTGCTCCAGCTCTGTTGCTCGCGTTGTGTTGCTTCGCAGCCACAGACGAGTTGTCGCCTCAAATTAGCACGGTTCTACCTAGGGTCGCTAAGCCGGGCGATACGGTAGTGGTGACCGGCGTTTCGTTGGGCGAGGATCGAGTAGATGAAGTATATTTGAGCGATCACAAGTTTGACATGAAGGTCAAAGTGCTCGAACAAACTTCGAAAATGATCAAATTTCGCGTGCCGCCTTTCGCCAAAGGGCGCATGCAATTGCTGATGCTCATGAAGCCTGTAAAGGAAGAGGATCCCAAGCTTCTTGAACTTCCAGCCTATTTGCTGATCGAAGAGGTCTCGACCGAGATCACGCAGGTCCAGGGACAGGATAAGGGCAAAAAGACAACGCAGGACCAGAAGCAGTAGCGGATTCGCTTATTCGGCGAATAGCTCTTGTAGCAACTCGAGCAATGCCTTCGCCTGTGGCGCTGTGAGCTTTCCGAGGCACCTTACCAGGCGAACGCAATCGATGGTCCGCAGCTGATCGAGTACAATCTGCCCGCGCTTCCCTTGAAAAATACACGCCAATCGGGTCGGGTAGCTGGGGCCTTTCGTAGTCATCGGCGCAATGATTACGGTCCGGGTATTTTCGTTCATTTCATCCGGCGAAACCACGACACAAGGACGGGTCTTGCGGATCTCGCTTCCAATGGTCGGATCGAGATTGACGAGGTAAATTTCGAAGCGCCGCGCTACCACTCCCAATCCGATTCATCCCACTTGGTCGGTTGCGTATCGAGCAACACGTCATCTCCACTGGATGCCATCCGCCGAAAGGACTCCGCCCATCCTGTGCGCGGACGACGTGCAGCTCGGATCACAATCTGCGATCCACGCACCTCTAACTCGACATCACCCTGGAGTCCCGTCTGCTCCAGCAATGCTTTCGGAATGCGCACCCCGCGTGAATTCCCAATGGCAACAAGCCTTGCCTTCATAATCACATTGTAATTACATTTGGAGGCTGCGTCAAGCCGGGACGCCCCCGCATTATCGCGCGTGCCGCACGCCCGGACCCCGCGCGAAGCTCGACATCGGCGGCGGCGGAGGCGGCTCCGGTGGAGGCTCCACCTTCTTCGGCCGCGCGTCCAGATGCTTCAGGATCATCTCTTCCTTGGTCTTCTGGAATTTCGGCAGTTCCCGGAGCCACGCCGGTCGAGCGCGACCATCTCGTCGGTCACTTCCTGCGACGCCGGCAGATACTTTTCGAAGTAATTCCTGATCCGGTCCTGCACCAGGCGCTGTGTCGAATACACCATCAGCCATAGCACCTGCTCGCCCGGCGCTTTGATCAGCACCTGATAAAGCTGCGAGGCTTTCTTGAGCTTGTCGGCCTTCAGATCACGCTCCAGTTTCTTGGCCGCGCCTTCCAGCTTCTGCCATGCGCTGACCTCGGCCTCGATCGAGCATCGGCGTTCTTGATCAGCGCCGCGCGATCCTTCGCGTTCAGGTTTTCGAGCAGCACGCTGAGAAACAGACGGCAGGCTGTTCATCTTCAAGTCCGTGCCGAACGGAACCAATTGACGCGCCTTCTGCAGCTTGGTGAAATTCGCGAGATTCAGCTTCGCGCCGGTCAAAGCGGGCGAATAGAGCGCGGTCAGTTTCTCCTCGTCCAGGGTCCTCATCAAATCGGCCGACAGCGGCTCGCAGGCCATGTGGCGCAGCTCCGCGCCCAGCGCCTCCGGCGTAATACGGGTCAGCATCTCGGCTTCGCGCGCATTGTCGTACTGCATGCGGGTACGCTCGTCGATCGCGTAGCCCAACCGAACTTTGAAGCGGATCAGGCGGATCATGCGCACCGGATCGTCGTAGAAGGAATAGTTGTGGATCGTCCGCAGTTCCTTGCGCTCGATGTCGCCGACGCCGTTGGTAGGATCGATCGGCAGGCCCATGCGACGCCTTGTTCAGCGAGAGCGCGATCGCATTGACCGTGAAATCCCGGCATCCGCAGATCCTCGTGAATTGTCGCCGGAGTCACTTGCGGACGCGCGCCGGACTTCGCGAATTTCTCGGTCCGCGCCATCGCCAGCTCCACGCGTACGGAGCCCGGAAACCGCATCTCGACGCTCTTGCGAAGCTCGTCGGTTGAAACAATCGTCGCCTCGTACTTCTGCGTGAGGATCTTCGCGAGCTTCAACGCACTGCCTTCGACAGTGAAGTCGAGGTCCCGCACCGGAAAGCCGCCCAGCATGTCGCGCATCGCTCCGCCGGTGAGAAACAGATTGACACCGGCCGCCGCCGCGACTGCCTGCATCTGGCCCACGACACAGAACTGGTCCGTGCTCAGGTGGCTTTCCAGCTTGAACATGTAATCGCTCATTCGTACCCCGCCTTCCGACTGCGCGCCTCCTGAACGTCAGGCGCGCGGGTGATGTTGATCCACGATCTCCCGCAACCGGCGCCGCGCGACGTGCGTATAGACCTGCGTGGTGGAAATGTCGGCGTGACCCAGCATGATCTGCACACTGCGCAGATCGGCGCCCCCCTCCACCAGATGTGTAGCGAAACTGTGCCGGACCACGTGGGGCGTCAGATCGCGAAAAATGCCCGCCTTCTTGCCATATCCGCCCAGCAGCTTCCAGAATCCCTGCCGGGTCATTGCTCCACCCCTCGCCGTGACGAACAGAAACCGGCTGGCACGGCCCTTCAGCAGCGTCTGGGCGCCCCTCCGCCAGGTATCGGTCCACGGCGTCCCCGGCCGACTCCCCAAACGGTACCAAGCGCTGCTTGTTCCCCTTACCGGTCACCCGGAGTACACCCGAGTCACTCTCGACATTATTCAGCTCGAGCCGGCACAGTTCGGTGACCCGAAGTCCGGTCGCATAAAGCAGTTCCAGCATCGCCCGATCGCGGAGACCGGTTGGCTTTGAGGCGTCGGGAGTCGTCAGCAAGCGTTCTCGATCTCCTGCCGATTCAGATACTTCGGGAGGTTCGACCATTGCTTGGGCGGCGTCAGAAACTCGCTCGGATCAGCCTTAATTTCGCCCTCCCGGGTCAAAAAGCTATAAAAGTTGCGAAGGGTGGTCATATGCCGTGCGATCGACCTGGCCGACAATCCCGCGCCATATAAGCGACTCGACATAGCGCGCGAGATCCTGCGCCGTCGCGGCTAGTGGGCGCGAGCGGGGCAATCCCGTCGCTAAATCGCTGCAAATCAACGTGTATAAGCGCTTAGCGAGTTCGCCGCCAGGCCCTTTTCCACCCGGCAGAAATCGAGAAACGACTTGGCATGTCCACAAAGTGCACTTTTAGGCGGCATCGCCTGCATTGAGCCAATGATACAATACTTGCGAAATTGTTTGAAAGGAAATCCTCGCACTTAGGGCTCTTAAGTGGCTCAATCGACCAACAAAAAGGTGCTTTTGGCCCGCTTCGACCGCGAGCCCGTGGAGGGATTCGTCCACGCCTCCGCTGGTTTCGAGGGGGAGGCGATTGAGGTTCTGACGCCCGTCGGGCACCCTCATCGAAGTGCCGGTCGTCGAGACCAAAGCCGTTTGTTTTGTTAGGGATTTCGAGGCGGGCGAGACCTGGCGCCAGCACCGGACCTTCCTCGCGCGCCCGAAAATGCCAGGCATTTGGGTGCGATTGCTATTCCGCGACGGCGATTCCCTGGAAGGAATGCTGCCGAACAACATGATGCTGGTGGAGCCGGCGGGGTTCAGCATCATCCCTCCCGATCCGACATTCCAGAATCAGCGCATCTTCGTACCCCGGCCGGCACTTGCGGGAGGTGCAGGTCCTGGGGGTGGTCGGCAGTCCTCTGCGGCGTGCCGGTCGAAGAAGCCAGAAAAAGAGGGCCAATTGGAGATGTTTGGAGAGGGTTAAGAGGGCTTAAAGCGCCAAAAAAGTGCCATCTGCGAGGCCTTATGTTGACCTTAATTTTAGCTGGCCATTCGAATCGATAGGTTTCGCCCCGCCAGATCCGCCCAGCGGTTTTCCGCGTGTTCTGCACGAACGTCAGCCGGTCCACCGTGAAACTATGCGAGTATGGAAATTCGCGCCAGCGGCTGCGCGCGAGGGCGACTGCGGCTTCGACTTGCTCGGGCAATAAATGCTGCGCCAGAGTCACGTGCGGATGGTATTCGAATGGCTCGTCAAACTGCAAGGGACCGCGATTGAGCGCCGCATGCATCTCTTCAAGCTCGCGAAAGCCGGCGCCAACTGAAAGATAGATCACATTGGTGCCTTGAAATATCTCGATCGAGGTGAGCTCCACGCGAAACGGCGGGAAACTGTCCAGGGCATCGTTCAAATCGTGCCAAGCGCTTTCGGGTAGCCCGGCAGCCAATGGGCGCGGCGGCAGCACAGTCACATGAGCTCTTGGCCTGGCAGCGCGGCACCAGCTCGCAACGTAGCGAATCAAGAAACCCGGCCAGCGGCTCGGGTAAATAGGAAATCAGAGCGAAGGAATTGATCGCATTCCCCACCCCATTACAGCCATTCATCTCTAGTTTTATTGTAGCGCGGGGGCCGATACTTAGCGCCTGCCGGCGCAGTGCTGTACCGGTACAACGGCAGAGCCGTGTGCTGAACTGCGCACGACGCGGGATCGAGCCTGGACTTCCGGCAGAATCCATTGCGCCTCTTCAATTCCGACGAACTTGAAAATCCGCAGAGAGCCATCCTCGGCACTCCAGAATATCGCCGACCTGAATCGGACTCAGCCGACGTCCCGCAGAGCGAAGAAAGCCGCGTACGGCGACGAGGCTTCCACAACATCGCTTTCGGTCGCTCGTAATCGCGCGGCTTCACGCTGGCTGTTCCCGACAGGTGCGGCGCGGAACGGAAATTCTGGCGAAGGTGATCTTTCAGACGATGAATCCGAAAAGAAGGCATAGGTCGACTCCTATTATCCCCAAAAACAATTTGGAATGGAAATGTTTTTTGCGGTCTCCTCGCCCCCGAGCGATCCAGCGCTCAATGTTTTCCTGTTTCCAGACCAACGCATCGCGGACCGATCCAAGCGGCCCCTGCGGCTCGATCATCACCAACTCGACGCCTGCCGGGAGCGGAGGATGGTGCCCGAACACGCTCCGGAATCCTTTGACGAACGGCTTCAGCACCGACGAAGGGATCTCCGGCAGCGCGTGAATCGCGATAATCTCGCGTCGCGCCCAATTCCACGGCCGCCCACACCGGCAGAGGATTGAGCAGCCCTCCATCGGAATACCATCGCCCGCCGATGCGCTGCTGCGGGCAGCAATCCGGGGATGGCGCAGGACGCCGCCAGATGCTTCCAGGTCACGTCCGGCGCGCGCACGATCTTGGGTTTCATGCTGGCCAGATCGGTCAGCGTCAGCGCATATTCCAGGTCGGGCGGGATAGCGCTCCATCAACGCGCGAATGGTGCCGGCAAATCGCGAAACCTTCCGACTTCAGGCTGCACTCCAAAACCCGCACAACTCATCGGGCGTGGCGCCGCCGGCGATGCGCGTACCCGTTTAGGGATCCAACGGATGCGCCGACAATCAGGTCGGGTTCAGAGCAGTCTGGATGCCAATTCCTCGCCATACACCGGCCTGCCACGCCCCGAACATCCCGCCGCCGGAAAAAACCAGCGCCCGTTTCATAACCGAGGTTCTGCGCGAATCCACCAAGAGTTTCATACAATAGAAATGTAACGCTTCAATGCCATTTGATCCGACGCAATATGGACCCCACGTGGCTCGCATTTTGGCACTGGACGGGAATGGCCAACGTTTAATGCCGTTGCGATGTTCACGCTGCTCAAATGAGGAAGCCCGTCAACTACTAAAGACGTTCAAGCCCAGGCGATCTGTTCCCCAATCAGGAGGAACCCGAGGCTCCCATGGCGGGATTGTGGTTATATTTCTCGTGCTTCGAGGAAGCGCATAAGCTGCTGGAAATCTGTGAAACGCCGGAAGGCGAATTGTGGCACGCGATCCTGCACCGTCAGGAGCCGGACTCCGGGAATGCCGCTTATTGGTTTCGCAAGGCCGGGCCGCACCCCATTTACAGTCTGCTGGCGCGCGCGGCGGTGAAGATTCTGCATCGCATCCGGGACGCGGAATTCCGCACCGGCCGCTGGGATCCATTCGCGTTTGTCGCGTTCTGCGACCGCGCGCGCAAACAGCCCGACTCGGCGCAGATGAAGGCCGCCATGGAAATTCAGCGCGCCGAGTGGCAGATCCTGTTCGATTACTGCGCGAGGCTTTCCGAGTGAAACCGCGCGTCATCCTGGCGCGCGCTGGCGCTGGTCGTGGGTGGCGGGCTGATCTGGTCGCTGGTCAACTGGCGCAATCAGCCTCCGGAGATTCCTTTCACCAAAGTGGTTCGAGAATCGATCGTCAGTTCGGTTTCGACCAACGGGAAAGTCGAGCCGAGCGATTGGGCGCCGGCGCGTGCGGAACGCTCCGGTGCCGTGGTCGCGATTCTCATCGAGCGCGGCAAGCACGTGGAGCAGGATGCGCCGCTGGTTGAAATCGACGCCTCCGACGCCAGAGCCGAACTGGCCTCCGCGCAATCGCGGATCGAGCAGACCAAAGCCGATCTCGCGATGTTCGAACGGGGAGGGCGCACGACCGATCTCTCTGATATTTCGAGCGGCATCGATAAAGCAAAACTCGAACTCGAAGCGGCGCAAAAGGAGTTCGATGCTAATACTCGGCTGCAGGCCAAGGGAGCGGCAACCAGTGTCGAAGTCGCAATTTCCAGGCAACGCGTCGAGAATGCTCAGCTACAGATTCGGGCATTTGAACAAAAGCGGATTTCGCTGGTGGCGGGGCCGGACCGTGCCGCGGCGCTCGCCCGTCTTCACGACGCGGAGTCCGCGGCGCAACTTGCCGATCAGCGCATCAAGCAAAGCGTGGTGCGAGCACCTATCTCCGGCGTCGTCTATCAGTTCGATTTGAAGCGCGGCGCTTATCTGAACGCAGGCGATATCGTGGCCACTATCGGCAAACTGGATCGCGTAAAAGTCAATGTATATGTGGATGAACCGGACCTAGGGCGCGTAACGCAAGGTCTACCCGTCTCGATCACCTGGGACGCACTGCCGGGTCGTTCCTGGAAGGGCTCGGTCGACAAAACGCCGACGCAAGTCGAGGCGCTCGGATCGCGCCAGGTTGGCCAAGTGATCTGCGTGATCGAAAATCCCGATCGCGATTTGCTGCCCGGCACCAACGTCACTGCGGAGATCCGCGCGGAGTCCGTCCAAAACGCGCTGACGATTCCACGCGAAGCGATCCGCAGGGAATTGGGACAAGCCGGAGTGTTCGTCCTCTCCGGCGAGCGCGTGGTGTGGAAGAAGATCACGATGGGAATCGGGAACACTACGCGGGCACAGGTAGAAGGCGTCGCGGAAGGCGACAGCATTGCGCTGCCGACGGAGAAGCCTCTTAAAGAGGGGATGATTGTGAGGCCGGTGTATCAATAAATGCTTAAGAAACCGCTCCTGTCGGCTCGTTGTCTGCGAGACTGGCGGGCACTTCACAGGCTAAAGCCTGTGCCACCTTTGATGACAGCAGACTCTTAGTGTTCATTGACATGACATTCCTGACACTTTGCATCACAAAAGTCCCTGAGGCGAGGTGGCTTCGCGAACAGGCCCAATTTTAGGGCGCGGGTGACAAGAAAAAGTGTCAGGTAGGTCCTGGCACTTGACACTCTTCGGCTGTGTTTATTTAATCGCAGCGGAGGGCTGTTACTGGATCGACGCTTGCTGCGCGCCGCGAGGGCACGTATCCCGCCCCGAGCGCTGCTATTAGCGCGATCGCGATGCTTCCTATATAAGCCAGTGCATCGAAGGTATCGACATTTTGCAACTCTGAGGCGAATAGCCGCGAAACGCCTAACGCTAGCGTGGCCCCAATCACGATTCCGATGACCGCCAGCTTCATCGATTGCGATAACACGATTCGAACGACTGACGCAGTGGATGCTCCGAGCGCCATGCGAATTCCTATTTCTTTTGTCCGCTGACTGACCAAGTACGAAAGCACGCCGTAAATGCCGGAGAGCGACAGCGCCAATGCCAGTCCGCCCAACGCCGAGGCGATCCAAGAACTTGCGCGAAATGGATAAATTTGGACGGCGACGGCTTCATCCATCGGAACGATAAAAGAGACCTCGTTGGACACACCGGAAGTCGCAGCGTCGAGAGCGCGCCGCGCGATTTTCGGATCCCCTTTCACCCGCACCAGAAGCGACACGTTCTTCGCACCCTGCGGCCCCGTGGGGAAATAAATGCAAGTAGTGTCGATCCCCTCCCAAATGAACCCGCTGACCATATCCCTGGCGACTCCGATCACCCTCGCCGCGTGATAGGCAGGCTGTTTCACCCATCGGCCCACGTTCCTATCAGGCTCGATGCGGAACGACTCGCCCAACGCAGTCTTCCCTGGCCACAATCGCGCCGCCGTGGCTTCGCTCACAATCGCCACTGCCGCTTCCGACCGCGATTCCTCCGCGGTGAAATTCCGTCCCCGCAAGAGAGGGATGCGAAACGCGTCGAAATACTCCGGCGACACAAAATCGTAGCCGGCCCGCACCAGTTCCCCTTGGGCACGAGGCGAAACTGGGATGGTCCTCCAGGGGCCGTACAAAGGAGCCCGCCACGCGACCGCGACTGACTCGACCCAGGGCTCCTGCCGCAGGCGATCCGCTAACTTGCTGTCTATCACAGCTTCATTGGAGTGAACATCCAGCACCCCGTCCACTGCCAGCCGCACATCGCTCGCTTGCAATTTTAATCCCGTATGAAGCAGGACGCCGGAGCAGGTTAACAACAACACGCAAACCGTTACCTGGCTGACCACCAGCGCATTGCGCAGCCGTGCTGGACGAACGTCGGAACTGAAATCCCCTCGAGTGGCGTACATCAGCCCGGGACGCGTGGCTTGGATCGCGGGAGCAAGCCCGAAGAATAAAGTGGAACCTACCGCCGCGGCGAAGACAAACAGGAATACGCGAAAATCTGGCTCCAGCGCCACTAATCGAAAGATCTGCATATAGGTCGGGGGCGCCGTTTCGAGGAGCAGTTTCTGCGTAAAGTGAATGGTCGCCTGCGAGATCGCTACTCCGGCGAGCGCAGCGGGAATCGACAGAAGCAGGCTCTCGGTCAGCAGTTGCCGAATCAAGCGGACGCGCCCCGCCCCCAGCGAGAGCCGCACGCCGATCTCCCTCTGCCGGGCCATCGCACGAGCCAGCATCAGGTTCGCGATATTGGCGCAGGCGATCAGGAGTACCAAGCCGAAGGCAACTACGATGGGAGTGGCAAACGCGAGTAACTCCTTATTCATTGGGATAGACGTCGCCGCCGATTCCAAATGTACATGGGTCGCTCGCCGCGGTTCGGGCAGATCCGCCGTAGCCTGGCGGGACCAGACCTCGAGCGACGCCCTGGCCTGCTCCAGCGTCAAGTTGGGCTTCAATCGGCCGATTACCCTTCCGGTCTCGCCCGCCTGCGGGCCGGTTGTGATTGGAGGGACCCAAAAGTCCGGAGCTGCGGCATTGAATCGATTAAACTCCGGGCGCGCGATGCCGACGATTTCGTACGAGTCGCCCAGAATATCGAGTTTTTTGCCCAGAATTCCGCCATCTCCGGCGAACTTGTTCTTCCATGCGGCATCGCTGAGCACCAGAGTACGATCGTCCCCAGGCAACAAAGCTCGTCCCAGCGCAGCCTCTGTTCCCAGCATCTTAAAGGCGTTGGCGGAAACGATCACACCGACCATTTGCCGGCCGTCGGTGCGTGTTATGATCATCCGGTACAGGAGCGCGTCGCTGAATGCCGGATTCCCGCGGCGAAATTCCTCGAAATCTTTAAGGTGAAATTCGTGCCAATCGCCGTTCTTCGCGATCCAGGCGAACTCATAAAGGCTGTAGGGATCGCGCACAGCAAGGGGGGCACAGCACGTAGGCGTTAAAAAGCGTGAACAGCGCCGTATTTAATCCGAGCGCGAGGCCGATGGTACCGACGACGGTCAGCACAAACGCCGGCGCGCGAAAGAAGCCTCGAAGCGCGTAGTGCACATCCTGAATCAACGATTCGAGCCATTGGAAGTTCCATATCGCGCGGCTGTCTTCGAGCGCGCTGGTCACGTTGCCCAAGGCGCGCTGCGCGGCGAATCGTGCCTCCTCATCGGGCATGCCCGCGCTGCGAAACACGTCCTCCGCCATCTCGCGATGCGAGCGCAATTCTTCTTCCAACTCGCGTTCTCTCTTGCGTCGCGTAAAGTAATGCTGGAGTCCCATCGTCTATCGATGGGAGTATCATGACACGAAGCGAGGGCCTCGTCAAGCGGGAATTTGCGGCTTGTGAAAACTCGCGCCGCGCACGATCTCGATCAAATCCTGATTGACGGCCGCCAGACCGGTCATCGTCAGGATCCCGACCACTTCTCCGCTTCGCGCATAAATCTGACGCTGCGTGATGCGCATGCCGTGCTGCGTATCGCTGCTGACGGTCAGGATCAGCGCCTCGTCGGACCCCTCCATGCGGGCTAAGAGCGGACCGTGAAACTCCGGGCTCGTCAGCCGGGATTTCGCGACCTCGATTTGCACTTCAATATAATCGCGAAGTGTTTTCCCCTCCGCGAGCGTTTCCTCCAAGCCCGCCGCGCTCCCGCGGAATTCAGCGGCGCCTTCCTGGATCAGCCCGACGCATTCCATCGGTTTCCAACCCTCGGGAATAATGTTGAATCCCCATCCACCCACGCGCTGCTTCGCTGGATAAGGATTCGGCGGCGGACCTATCACTCTAAAAACCGTTGCGCCCGCGCCAATCGTATCGCCCGCCTGCAACGCCACGGATTCGATACGCACTCCGTTGACGAGCGTGCCGTTGGTCTGACTATGGTTCTGCATTCGCAGAGTTCCGCCGCTCAAGCTCACGACGAAATGGAGCGCGGACATTGCCGGATCTTCCGGAAATTTGTGCATTGCGCTGTCGGTGCGCCCGATCGAAACCGTCGAGCCTTCGCGCAACTTGACACTGCGACCGGAGGCGGGTCCGTGGAGAATTTCGAGAATCATGACACTACGCGACCGCTGTTCATACCGCTCCGAGGGCGAGTCCCTGCATCAGCCCGCCTGCGCCCGCGCCTCCGCCAGCCATCCCTACCGTTACAGTGGGACATCCCATCGCGACTGCGTCAGGGGGACCGACGCAAACCAAAACATCGCCCACTCGCGACTGCGGCGAAAATCCCGTTATCACCGTGAATGAGCCCAGTATCAGTGGCCCTCCGACGTGAGGAACCAAGACCGTCACTTCGGGGCAGGCATGCATGTCCCCGATGCGCGCCGCCGGCTGATTGCCGATCAGAACCTGGGGAAAGCCGACCGCGATCGCGCCGCCGTGCACGGTCGGATCGCCCATGCGTGCCGCTGGAGAACCCATAACATTATGTTACGCGCGAAATTGCACCGCTTTGGATCAGTTTCTCGACATGCTTGGCGAGCACGTCGACTTCGAGATTCACCCTTTGCCCCACACGCCGCGACCCCAGCGTCGTGTTGGAATAAGTGTGCGGAATAATCGTGACACCCAATACTTGGCTATCGAGGGTCGCGATCGTCAAGCTGATTCCGTCAATCGCGATCGACCCCTTATGCACCAGATACCGGTCGAGCTGCGCAGGCACTCTCACCTTCAACCACCAGTTGCCGTCGCCCAATTCATCGAGCGCGATTAGTTCACCCGTCCCATCGACATGCCCTTGCACAATGTGACCGGAGAGCCGGGTCGCAGGCGTCACTGGCCTCTCCAGATTCACGCGCGAGCCTGTGCGCAAGTCGCCTAGATTCGTGCGCGCGAGGGTTTCAGGAGCCAGATCCGCCGCGAACGAATTGGCCGCCAGATCGAGCGCGGTTAGACAAACGCCGTTCACCGCAATGCTCGAACCCTCCTGCGCATCGTCCAGCACCGCCGAGCATCTCACCACCAGCCGCGTACCACACGCGGCCACCGTGCCCAACTCTTCGATAATCCCTGTAAACATGAACTATTTTTCCAATCGAGCCTCAACCGCGAACTCGTTCGGAGTGATCGAATGGAGCTTGAGGTCCCGAAACCGGATCGCATCAGCGCGCCTCAGGCGCCCCGTTCCTCCCGCCACCGGCAGCGATTGCATGCCGCCCAGAATCTTCGGCGCGTAATAGAAAAATATCTTATCCGCCATTCCCGATTCGAGCGCGGACCAGTTCACTTTGCTTCCCGCCTCGATCATGAGCGACAAATATTTCTCGCGCCCCAGCAGTTCCGCGATGGCGTGCAAGCTAACGCGCCCGTCCGCGCCCTCCAGCATTTCCACGCGGATTCCCTTCGCTTCGAGGCGCCTCCGCCGCTCGGCCGATCCCGCCGAAGTGGTCACGACCAGAACGTCGCTCTTCGCCGATTCCGCCATTTTCGATTCGAGCGGCAACCGCAACTGCGAATCGAGCACGATGCGCAACAGGGGTCTGCTTCTTTCCTCGCCGCTCCGATCCGTCAGCCGGCAATCGTCCGCCAATACCGTGCCGATCCCCGTCAGGATCGCATCCGAGTTGTGCCGCAGGGTCTGCACATGCGCCCGCGCCTTCTCGCTCGTGATCCAACCTTCATTTCCTTCTGGCGCGGCGATCTTCCCGTCCAGCGTCAAGGCAGCTTTCAGCATCACTAACGGACGACCAGTGCGCATGAAATGCAGAAACGCCTCGTTCAGCTCCGCCGCGCGCGTCGCATACTCCGGCGCCAGCTCGACATTGATTCCCGCATCGCGCAATTGCGCAAACCCGCGCCCGCGAACCAGAGGATTCGGATCCTCCATTGGCGCGACCACCCGGGCAATCCCCGCCGCGATAATCGCGTCGGTGCACGGAGGCGTCCGGCCCTGATGCGCGTGCGGTTCAAGCGTGACATACATCGTCGCGCCTCGCGCCTTTTCGCCTGCTTCATCCAGCGCCAGAACCTCAGCGTGCCTGACGCCAGCCGCGGTATAAAATCCGCGCCCAACCACGCGATCGTCGGCCACGATCACCGCACCCACGCAAGGATTCGGACTAACCCGCCCCAATCCGCGCGCAGCCAACTCCAACGCGTCCTCAATATAACGATGCATTAATCAAATAACGACGCTACAAAATTCTCCGCCTCAAATGGCAGCAGATCGTCCAATTGCTCCCCCACTCCGACATAGCGGATCGGCAAATTCAACTCCCGCGAAATCGCTACCACTACGCCACCCTTCGCCGTCCCATCGAGCTTCGTCAAAATAATCCCCGTCACTGCGCTCGACTCCGTAAACTTGCGCGCCTGCTCCAGCCCGTTCTGTCCAGTCGTTGCCTCAATCACCAGCAGCACTTCATGCGGAGCGTCCGGAATTACCCGCGCCGCCGTGCGCCGCATCTTTTCAAGCTCCGCCATCAGATTGGTTTTCGTATGCAGCCGCCCGGCCGTATCGACGATCACATAATCGACCTTGCGAGCCTTGGCCGCCTGCAGCGCATCGAACAACACCGCGCTAGGATCGGACCCAGGCTGCTGCCGGATCAATCCCGCGCCGGTTCTTTCCGCCCAAACCTCAAGCTGTTCGATGGCCGCCGCTCGAAACGTGTCGGCCGCGCACAACAGAACGGTGCGCCCCTCCGATTGCAAGCGGCGCGTCAGTTTCCCGATCGAAGTAGTCTTCCCCGCCCCGTTCACGCCGACCACCATCATCACCGCGGGCGGATCCTTCACTAGCGGCACTGGCTTCTCCGTGGCCTGCAAGATTTCAAGCAGATGTTCGCGAATGAGACTCTTCAGCTCGGCAATATCGCCGACCTGATGCCGTTCGACCCGCTGCCGGATCCGTTCCAGAATCTCGGCCGTAGTTTTCGACCCGATATCGGCCGTGATGAGAGCATATTCAAGCTCCTCGAGAACGTCGGCATCAATTTCCTTACGGCCGCTAACCGCGTCTTCGATCTTCTCCATGAGCCCCGCGCGGGTTTTCTGAATGCCGGCCTTCAGGCGTTCGAGAAGACCAGGTTCGGAAGAAGGAGCGGGCGAGGAGCCGAAAAGGGACTTAAACATGGGGTTGAATCTTCAGTGTAGCGGACGAAGCAGCGATAATCCCGACTCGCTCGACTCTTTAGAGAAGTTTCACAAACTCGTCGATCGTGAAGCCAGCTTGATCGATGATCCACGCGAGCGTTCCGCGTTTCAAATCTTTGTTATGCCACGGCAGAGTGACACGCATTGTGGGCTTTGCGGGATGCTTTAAGTAGTAGTGACTTCCAGTAGTGTGATGAAGGTAGAAACCCGCGCGAAGTAGCAGCCGAAACACGTCTTTCGGCTTAATCGCAGGAAGGTGCTGGCTCACGCCGGCTCTGGAATGAGAACGCGAATCTCCTCTTTGAGAGTCTTATCAGACGGGATCGGCAAGTGATCCTTTTTCAGGCTCTCGATATATCCGCGAATCGCATCCTGGGCCATCGCACGAGCCTCCTCGAGCGTGTCGCCCTCGGTTACCAAGCCCGGAAGCGCCGGGCAGGTGACGACGAATCCACCCTCTTCGGCGGGCTCGAACAACACGGTATAACTATACTCCGCCATGCCTCTTTGATCATACGTCTTTAATAATTTGGTCGCCGAGTTCCGATTTTGCTTTAATCGGTATAGCCAACCTCGGCGTACGGCATAATGCCGTATAATGGTCGGAATGAAGGTCGTCAGCCCGACTATCGCCCGCCTGGAAGCCCGCCTCCCCAATGCAGTCCTGACGCGGCTTAAGCGCGCTGCCGAAATTCAAGGGCGCACGCTGACCGATTTCGTGGTTGCAGCAGCCGACGAAGCCGCGTGCCGAGCCATTGAGCAAACCGAAATAATTCGCCTCTCAATCGACGACCAGCGGCGTATCGCGAAAGCGCTCCTGAATCCACCGAAGCCCACACTTGCCTTAAAGAGAGCCTTCAGACGCCGCAGTCAATTGCTCGGCGCATAGTTTCATCCGCGCCCTTCCGGATGGAGCCGCTTGGCTCAGGCCACGACCGTTCCGGGCTTCACTGCGGCGAGGAAGCACTCGATCGATACATTCAAACCCAAGCCACTCAGGACATTCGCCGCCGCATGGCGAACTGTTTCGTAGCCATCGAAGTTGCAACCGGTCGTATCGCTGCCTACTACACGCTCTCGTCGGCGAGCATTCCAATGCTTGATCTGCCTCCGGAGGAGACCAAACGCTTGCCCCGTTATCCAACTCTCCCTGCGGTGCGCATCGGTCGATTGGCCGTCGACCAACGATTTCAGAGCCGCGGCCTCGGGGCAGCTCTTCTCGCCGATGCCGCTCATCGGGCGATGCATGCCGATATCGCCGCCTTCACGCTTCTCGTCGACGCCAAAAATGAGCAGGCAGTCGCCTTCTACCAACATCATGGCTTCCGCACACTCTTGAGTCAGCCTAAAACCTTATTTCTGCCCCTCGCCACAACCCAAAAGGCTCACCCAAGCGCCGGATAATCCGTGTATCCCTTCGCCCGGCGTATAAAAAGTAGACTGGTCAGGAGCATTCAGCGGAGCATCGCGCTCCAATCGCGACACCAGATCAGGGTTGGCCAGGAACGTCGAGCCGAACACGATCGCGTCGGCGAGCCCGTCTTCGATGGCTTTATTGGCTTCTTCCTTTTTGAAGCCGCCGCCCAGCAGCAGCGTTCCCGGATAGGCCTCGCGTAACGCCGATTCCGCTCCGATGCCCGCGCGCATGATATGCAAATACGCGAGCTTAAGCGGCACGATCGCCTTCGCCAGCGCGACATACGTAGGGATCGGATCGGCGTGGTCAATATCGTTGAACTTCATCCCCGGACTATTCTTCATCCCGACCTTGCCAGAGGAACCAGCAGCTCCAATCATCGCTTCCAGTACCTCAATCACAAAGCGAATGCGATTTTCGATAGAACCCCCGTAAGAATCCGTTCGCTGGTTCGCATCCGGGCTTAGGAACTGATTTGGCAGATATCCCGAAGCCGAGTGCAGTTCCACGCCGTCAAAGCCCGCCTTCAAGGCGTTGCGCGTGGCGGCGGCGTATTCCTCGATCACCGTGGAGATTTCCGCAAGCTCCAATGCGCGAGGCAGATCGTACGGCTGCATGCCTTGGGAATCCGTCCACATCTGCCCCGCCGCGCGAATCGCCGATGGCGCGACAGGCGCATCTGGAATGGTGCGATTCCCTGCATGCGCGATCCTTCCGACATGCATGATTTGCAGAAAAATCCTGCCGCCGCGCGCGTGAACCGCATCGGTCACCTTGTGCCACGCCGCAATCTGCACGTCGTTGTAAATCCCCGGAGTGCGCGCGTAACCCATCCCCATCTCACAAGGCCCGGTTCCTTCGGTAAGGAGCAAACCCGCATCGGCGCGAGATGATAGTAGTCAACAGCCAAGGGTGACGGCACTCCTTGAGCGTCCGAGCGCGACCGCGTCATGGGCGCCATCACGATCCGGTTGCGCAATGTATAATCGCCGAGCGAAAGCGGTGAGAAAAGGTTCATCCCTGGTTTCGATGCGCCTGGTTCATTGCGGGATGCATTATTCCCCGCGCAGGGCAATCGCAGGGTCGACCGTGGACGCCCGATACGCCGGCATATAGCTCGCGAGCAGAGCAACGAACGCAAGCACAACTCCTGCCACAGCAAACGTCAGTGGATCGCTCGCTTCGAGTCCGAATAGCAGCGATCGAACTGCGCGCCCGGCCGCTAATGAGATCACGATTCCCACGCCCAGCCCAACACCCAAAACCACGCCAGTCTCGCGCAAAACCAGCCCGATCACGCTGCTCCGGCTCGCCCCCAGCGCGATACGAATTCCGATTTCATTGGTTCGCCGCGCGACTGTATAAGAGATGACGCCATACAACCCTACACTTGCCAGCAGCACCGCCAGCGCGCCGAACAGTCCGGATAGAATCGCCATCAGCCGCTCCCGCAGCAGCGATTGTTCGATGCGAGTCTTCAGAACGGCGAACGAATATTGAATGCCAGGGCTCGCATCCGCGATCGCGCGCCGGATCAAAGGAGTCAGCGTCTCCAGGTTTGCGTTCGAACGAATCAAGATGCTCCCTCCTCGCAACGGCTCCTCAAATTGCGTGATCGGGAAAAACGCCAGCGGCAGAAATCTCTGCCGCAAATCGCGATACTTGCTGTTCTTTGCGACCCCCACGATCTCCACCATTATCTGCGGCGCGAAGGGCGTCCTTTCGATCCAGAATTTCTCGCCTACCGGATTCGGGCCCAGTGAAAATGTGCGCACGAACTCCTCGCTCACGATCGCGACGTTTTGAGAAGCGCGCGTATCCCGCTCGTCGAATTCCCGCCCGGCGAGCAGAGGCGTGCCGATGGTGCGAAAATAACCCGCACCCACCAGGCTGCGGAAAATCTCGCGCCCGCGGCTTGCATCGGACCCATCCATCCACATGGTATTCGTCCACCCGTTGCCGACGGCGGGAACCGTCGCTGTATCCGCCGCGTCGTCAACCCCCGGAATGGCGCGCACGCCTCTCCACCAGATCGTGGCGAAGAAATAATAAGCGGCCCTCCGGGACTTCCCTCTGCGGAAAAGTGACGTTCGCGAGCAAAATCCCGTTTTCCTGAAAACCGGGTTCGAGCGTCATCAGATTATGAAGGCTGCGAACGAACAACAGGGCGCTCACCATCAACACCAGCGACATCGCGATTTGCGCTGCAACGAGAATGCGCCGCAATCCGAACCGCTCCCGTCCGGCCGTGGTTCCGCGGCTCCCGGAACTCAACGCACTGGACGGCTGCGCCCGCGTCGCACGCACCGCCGGCGCCAACGCGAACAGCACACAAGTCAACACCGCCAACGCCGCGGTGAACGCAAACACCCGCCAGTCGGGACGAGCCTCCAGAAAAACGGATTTGTCGGCCGAGCCTAAGAAGGCGATCAAAAAGCCGGCCAACTCACGCGCCACAAACATCGCCGCACCCGCGCCCGCAATCGCCAGCAACAATCCCTCGATCATCAACTGCTGGATCAACTGAACGCGCGACGCGCCGATCGCCAGCCGCACGGCGATTTCGCGCTCCCGCACGCTCGCCCTTGCGAGCATCAGGTTCGCCAGGTTCGCGCACGCGATCAGCAGCACAAGCCCGGCGATCGCCATCAATAATCCGAGCGGAGTCGAGTATTGATCCCGCAGGCGCGACACTCCGCTTCCCGCCGGAACCGCGCTCAGCTTCATCGCCAGGTAGCCTTTCACGCTGACGGGCGGATAGTCCGGAGGCAGAGCCGTTTCGAAAATGCCGGTCGAAATCGCTTGCAAATGAGCATCGGCTTGCGCGAGCGAAACTCCCGGCTTTAGACGCCCGAGAACCGTCAGCCACCACATGGTGCCGGAATCGAGCCGCTTCTCGGCCGCGCAGATCGGCAGCGCCAGATCGAACTGCCGGCCCACTTCGAGCCCAAAAAAACTGGCCGGCGTCACGCCGATCACTTCAACCGAGCCCCCATCGAGCTTGATCTTCTTCCCCAGCGCCGACGCGCTGCCGCCAAACTCGCGCTGCCAGAATCCGTAGCTGATCACGGTGCCGGTGAATCCGCAGCCGCGCCGGTCGTCCGCCGCGTTGAACAGCCGCCCCAGCACCGGCTCCACGCCCAGCCCTTCGAACAAATTGCCGCTCACCCACAAGCCGCTGGCGTAGCGCGATTCCCGGTCCGCTGAAATATTGAATCCATCGTCGGCCCACGCGAAGGTTTCCGAAAAGACCTGCTGCCGTTGACGAATCTGCTCCCACAAAGGATTCGTCACCGAGTTCTCGCGCAGCCAGTTTCCGCGAGCAGCGCTCATGTCGGGGATTCGAACTTCGACCAGTTCCTGAGGCGATTTGACGGGCAGGGTCCGCAACCGCACCGCATCCAGCAATTGGAAAATCGCGGTATTCGCGCCGATACCCAGCGCCAGCGAAATCACCGCCACCAAGGTAAAGGCCGGGCTTTTCCACAACGTTCGAGCCGCGTACTTCAGATCCCGCATGAAGGGTATACGCGCGCTCTCCGGATTAGTTACGGCAAATCGAACTTCACCCGCCGGTCGCGATTGACCTGCGCGCTGAACGCCTTATCGACACTCGAGAGCAGCGCCCTTTGCACGGCTCCGCCTTCCTTCGGTGTCCACTCGATCTGATCGCCGATCACCTGATACGATTGCGCCGCCCGAATGCTGTGATCGTTAAACGCGATCAAATAATAATCTGCCTGCCGGTAATAGCCGCCAGCCGCAACCGCGGGAGCAGCCGGAGTAGCGGGAGCCGCATAAGTCGCAGCAGGTGCGGCCGGAGCATAAGTATATGCGGGCGCCGCTGCGTAGCCGTAATCGTAATAAGGGTCGTAGTAAGGATAGTAGCCGCCATAATACGGATAGCCGTAACCGTAGCCGTAATACGGCCAACCGAGTCCAAATCCAAACCCGTAACCGTAGCCGCGGTATCCATAACCACCGTAGTATCCACCACGGAAGCCGCCTCCGTAGCCACCGCGATAGCCGCCATATCCGCCCCCGTAACCACCGCCGCCTCGAACGGCACCACCGCCGAAGCCGCCACCGCCGCCGTGGGATCCGCCACCACCGCCGCCGTGGCCTCCACCACCGTGCTGGGCAAACAAGGAAAGGGAAAAAACTGCGGGAAGAAGAAAAACTGATCGAAGGAGTTTCACAACGAGTACCTTCCTAATTGCAGATTACTCCCGATCGCCCCGCTACGCAAGTAGAATAGGTCCGCGAGCGCCGGGAGCGGGAAGGCGCGACAGTCTCTGTTAGCCAACAACCTCGAGAATCAACTCGCGCTCTTCCGGAGCCGTCCCCGAAATGCGGAACGCATCTTCGACCAACTGCGCCGCTTCCTCCACGCGCTCATCGCCCGTGTAATACAGTCGGCAAAGCACGCCATTCGCGTCGATCTTCTGGCCGACCTTCACCTCGAGGATTACGCCGACCGCGGGATCGATCGAATCTTCCTTGGTGTCGCGTCCGGCACCAATCATCGAAGACGCGAGACCGATGAGCTCGGCGTCAATCGCGGTCACATAGCCCGCGCGCGGCGAAGAAATCTCGCGCGCACCCGTTGCGTTCGGCAGCAGCTCGAAACGATCCATCACTTGCGGATTGCCGCCTTGTGCTGCGATTACATCCTTTAACTTCCGGTAGCCGGAGCCGTCGAGCAGCTTCTTGGTCGCCACCTCGCGTGCTTCGTCGAGGGTCGGCACTATCTTGCCCAGATAAATCATGCGCGCGGCCAGCTCCAGTGACAAGCGCGTCAAATCCGTGGGACCGACGTTTTGCAACGTTTGCGAAACTTCCATCACTTCCAGCGCGTTGCCGATCGCATAACCCAAGGGCTGATTCATATCGGTGATCAGCGCCTGTACGCGTTTATCGAGACGACGCCCGATGCCCACCATCATCTGCGCCAGCCGCCGCGCATCCACCTGCCGTTTCATGAACGCGCCCGTGCCCACCTTTACGTCAAGCACCAGCGCGTCAAGTCCTGCCGACATTTTCTTCGACATGATCGACGACGCGATCAACGGAATCGACTCGACGGTCGCGGTGGCATCGCGCAGCGAATAAAGCTTGCCGTCGGCCGGAGCCACCTGCGGAGTCTGCCCGATAAACGCGAGGCCCGTCTGCGCCAATTGCGCGCGAAACTCATCGATGGTGAGATTGGTGCGGAATCCGGGAATCGATTCCAGCTTGTCGAGCGTCCCTCCCGTATGACCCAGGGCGCGCCCCGAAACCATCGGCACGATAACGCCCGCCGCGGCTGCCAACGGCGCCGCAATCAGGCTGGTTTTATCGCCCACGCCGCCGGTGGAGTGTTTGTCCACCTTCATGCCCGGAATGGACGACAGGTCGATGTGCTCACCCGAGCCGATCATGCGATCGGTCAGCGCGCTCACCTCTCGGTCGGTCATGCCGGAGAAAAATGTGGCCATCAAGAAAGCCGACATTTGATAGTCGGGAATGGCTCCACTCGTATAACCGTCAACTAAAAAAGCAATTTCGTGAACAGACAGCTCTTCGCCGTCCCTCTTGCGATGGATCAGGTCGACAGTTCGCATTAAGACCTGAGGGTAGCATCATATTTAGCTGAAAGTAAAGGAAGTATGATGCAAACTTGTACTTAAATTGCTATTAGGCCCATGCTAATCTTAATCGCCTCATCTACCTTCTTCATGATCGAGTGCTCGACCGCGCCGAGACGTTTGATCAGCCGCTGCTTATCGATCGTGCGGATCTGGTCCAGCCGGATCGCTGAAAGTGTTTCCAATCCGTTCGCGCCGGACGGCGATACGGCTACTTCGACCGGATATGGTACTACCGAGACCTTGGACGTGACCGCTGCAACAATGGTGAGGGGACTATGACGGTTCCCGACGTCATTTTGAATGACGAGCGCGGGCCGTGTCTTGTTGATTTCATGACCGACCGTCGGGTCAAACGAGACCAGATAGACTTCGCCACGGCGGATGTTAGCTATTTTTTGCCCCTGCGAGCGGACGGGCGTTGTTTCCATGCTTCTTCCTCTAGAGGAAACCATTCCAGGGCAATCGCCAGGCTCTCCTCAACGTTCGCCCGATAGCCAGTCGCTAATTGCTGCTTCAGGTTCTGTTTGCCGACGGTTTCGACGTAATGTAGAACCGCCTGCGAGATAAACCGGCTGCGATCACCCTTGGGTGCGACTCGATCCAGTACCCTTGCGGTCGTATCCGGCAAGACGATATTGATGCGCTTGCTCATAACATCAGTATACACATCAAAGGTGTGTACGCCAGAGCAGCCTCGCAAAGAGACACAGTAAAGCGAACACGCTCACTCCAAGCGCGATCGTTCGTTCCTGTCCGCCGGCAAATTCCAAGTCGATTGAGCAATCCGAGCAAGCTGGCTCAATCACAATGAATCCAAGCTTATCCGTGTTTACGTTCACCTTCCGGCCTCCAACGCGTGCTTCCCATCCAGGATCGTAGTTGACTTGAACCGATAGAACTTCCGACGGATCCATTCGAGCGACGATGTTGGCACGACCCGGGTTTTCCCAAACGATGCTCGGCGGAGCGGCCTCGGATTCCAGGGCGTCCACATATTGACGGAGCTCGCCTACATCCAATCCGTGTTTCGGCCGGCTCTTGACGACGGCGGACCTGGGTATTACATGCGCTAGAGCAACGGATCGTTGCGGAACCTTATAAATAGAGTCGCCGGATTCACGCCATAACAGCGGAAGGAGCCCCTCGAATTTATCGGGATTCGCGATTGGGTGGTAATGATCCTTGCTCTCCCTGCCAGGAACCACGATAGCGCCGCAGCCAAAGGCCTTCAGCCACAGGACCGATATCGGACCGTCCTGGGCTCCCGCATTTTGACCCGTTTCAATGGTATAAATCGCGACGTGTTGAACCCAATTGGGCGATGACGGTTCGTGTCCGGCGCTCATTTGTGGGTTGTCGGAAAAAACGTTGAATAAGAACTCTGCTTCGCTCGATACCAGAACCCTTTGCCTGGGAAGATTATCCGCAATCCAGCGCGCTTCCAGAAAGGGTGTCGAGTGCACAATGTCCGCGGGACGGATCAGCGTTCGCGCGAATTGACAATCTCTGATGAACATGTAAAGCAGCGGCACAACCGCAACTGCCAGGACTAGCTTCCATGGAATCCGCCGGGCCATCGGCTCCAGAAGAAAGACCGTCATCAAGCAAATCCCCGGCTCCATCTCGAGGTGATAACGCACCGGCTGCGGCACCAGGTTGAGACCTCGGAATCCGAGAAACGCAATCCCTCCGAAGCACACCGAAAATAAGATGGCGAATTGCAGCGTCGGATTCGAGAGGCGGCGGGTTGACACCCAAACTACAACCACGATCGCCAGAAAGCAACTCGCGAGAATCACGGTCCGCGACGTAAAGCGAAAGTCTCCCCCCACCAATTGCGAATTCATTTCGAGAAGGCGGATCAGGCTGGGAGGAAGGAAGCGGCACACTACCAGGTAGCCGGCGAATTGGACTCCACCGACACGAGCGAGATTCTTCCAAGATAGACGGTCCCCTATTGCGAACAGGATGAGCGAGGAAAGAAACACGACGACAATTCCAAACGCATTCATAATCATCACAGCTGCCGCCGCGAGCGCCGCCAACGCGAATCTCCGACCCGTCGGCTTGTCCAAATAGCGGAACGTGAGCAATAGTGAAACAGGAAGCAGGCAGATGGCGACATTGTGCGGAGTATCGCCGAAGTACACGATGTCCCGCAGCCGCCGCAAACCGAATGGTGTCCCCATCTCACGCAAAATCTCGGGAAACATTATGGAAGGGGAAAACACGGACCACAACACCCCTGCAGATAGGCTAGGCGCTAATCGGCCGGAAACCCCCAAGGCGAATAGGAACAACGAGACGGGCGCCAGCGAGAAAGCGAGGGCCGCGACAAAATGAAACGCATGCGCCGGCGAACAATGTCCTACCATCGCCGCAATCGCAACGATCGCGCTGACCCCCGGTAGATACGTATTTTCGAACGGCATCCCGGCATCGAACCAGGGAAACCAGCTCACGTGCGGCCAGGATTGCAGTAAGAATTTCGCGAGCGCGATCCAGGAGCCTTCGTTAGATTGAAAATCGTCGAGGTATTCTATTCCGAACAAGGGCCGGCAGATCGCGGCGTTCAACGCGAATAAAGCGAAGCTGATTGCTACGACGCGAGCTCGATCAGCCACGTGAAAGTATCCGCTGCGCTTGCCGTGCATAATCCAAGCTGCTGATCGCGAGAAACGCCAGGACGCACCACTTCCCGAATTCAGGCAAACCTATCGGCAGAAATCCTCCGAGGTGCCCGACCAGAGCGACGATATAACAAATCTGCGCGACCGTGCTTGATTTACCCCACCATGACGGCGGAAACTCGGCTTTCTTTCTCGATAGCAACAACACACCGCCGGCGAATAGCAGGATCACTATATCGCGGCCGAGCACCAACACAGCCAGCCATCGTTCCATCGCTCCGTCGATCGCCAACACTACGAAGCTGCCACTCAACAGCAGTTTGTCGCCGATCGGATCGAGCATCGCGCCGAGCCTCGATTGCGCATTCCATCGGCGTGCGATCCAGCCGTCGATTCCATCGGTGACCCCACAGAACAGGAACCACCCCAACACTGCACCATACTCGCGGCGCCACATCAGCCAGAATATATAGGGCGCAAGAATCAGGCGAGCGCTACTAAATAAGTTAGGAAGATGCTTCAAGAAACGAGTGCATGCGCGACGCGCGTCGCCAGTTGATCGAAGCTCAGAATTTCGTAGAGCGTCGGATCCTGCATGATGCGATTCACCAGCGCGAAATGCATCGCATGCCCCGCCTTCTCCGCGATCACGTGACCCAGCAGAGGTTTTCCGATCAGCGCTAGATCGCCGATCAGATCGAGCGCTTTATGCCGGCAGCACTCGTCACTGTAGCGCAGGCCGCCGGGGTTCAGCACCGATTCGCGATCGAAGCATACGGCGTTTTCGAGAGACGCGCCGCGAATCAGACCCATGTTGCGCATCTGGTCGAGTTCGTATTCAAAACCGAACGTTCGCGCGGGAGCGATCTCCGCTGCATAGCGCTCCGGCGTAACCTCAATATCAAGTACCTGTCGGCCTACCAGGGGATGTGGGAAAAACACATCGCAGGTGAGCAGGAATCGGTCCGACGGCAAAATCGTGATCTTCTTATCGCCTAATTCGACCGAAACCGGTCTCCGTATGCGGAAATAACGCCGCAGTTTGCGGGAATGCTTGATCCCCGCGCTGCGGATCAGTTCTACAAAAGGCTGCCCGCTGCCGTCAAGAATCGGCACTTCCAGGTTGTCGATCTCGACGAATGCGTTGTCCACGCTCATGCTGTAGAACACGCTCAACAGGTGCTCGGTGGTCGAGATCAGCACGCCTTGCCGCATCAGGCTGGTGGCGTAGCTGACCTTTTGCACGTGCCGCCAGCTTGCGGGAATCGGGAAGCCGTCGAGATCGGTACGGATGAAAACAATGCCGGTCGAAGGCGGGGCAGGAAGGATACGAATTCGGACCGGAACTCCCGAGTGGAGCCCGACACCCGACTGCCTCGACTGGCCGTTGAACAGAAGTTTCGAAGCGCAAGAGGTAGTGTAACAAGCTAAGGGCGATTTTCCTAGACCTATGATTAACAAAGACTTGCTATCTTTCGGTTGTGTCTTTTTAGACACAGGTCCTAGTTTGGGTGTGGTGATTTTGCATCGGGAGTTATACTGGGAAATACGTGTCCCGCCTCTTCCTGATCGACTCGTTCGGGTTCATTTTCCGCGCCTATCATGCGCGGGCCCGGTCCGGTGCACCGCCGATGCGAACCGGCTCCGGCACGTCGACCGAGGCGATTTATATCTTTCATAATATGGTCCGCCGGCTGCTCGCGAAAGAGAAGCCGGAGTACCTCGCCGCGATTTTCGAGAGCGCGGGGCCGACGTTTCGCGATGAAGCGTTTGCCGGTTATAAAGCCAATCGCACTGAGACGCCGCCGGATCTTTTGGAGCAGATTCCCTGGATTCGAAAAACGCTGGAGGCGATGCGGATTCCGGTGCTCGAGTTTCCGAAGTTCGAGGCGGACGACGTCATCGGGACGCTTTCGCAAGCGCGGCATCGAACAGAACGCCGACGAGGTCATCATCGTTTCGAGCGACAAAGACATGCTGCAACTGGTGAACGATCGGGTCCGCATGTTGAATCCGATGAAGGACGACATGATGTACGACGCGGCGGCGACCGAGGAGTTCATGGGCGTGCGGCCGGATCAGGTGGCGGATCTGCTCGCGCTGAAGGGCGACACGATCGACAATATTCCCGGCGCGCCCGGCATCGGCGATAAAGGCGCGAAGGATCTGATTGTCAGATTCGGCTCGGTGGAAAACGCGATCGAGCATGCGGCCGAAGTTGAGCGGCGGACTTATCGGGAAAGTTTGCAGAATAATCGCGAACAGATTCTGCTGAGCAAGAGGCTCGCGACAATTCATTGCGATGTGCCGATTGACTGGTCGCTGGAATCGGTGGCAGTTCAGCGAGCCGGACGTGACCGCGTTGCGCGAGCTTTACAAGACGCTCGAATTTTCGAGTCTTCTGCGTGAATTGGCGCCCGCCGAAAAATCCCCGGCCAACTTTGATTATGCGCAACTGGACGATCAGGCAAGTCTCGATGCCTGGCTCGGCGCGAACGATGGCGAGATTGCAGTCGCCGTCGGCGATGTGATGGAACAGGCTGTTTTCGGGCTGTGCGCGAAGTGTGGGACGGCTCGTTCGATTTCGCTGGAGGCCATCCCGTCGCGCGCGACCATTGCGCACGATATTAAAAATCTTTTGCGCCGTTTCGAAGATGTGCCGTCTTTGAAGCACGACGTGATGCTGTACGGCTTTCTTCTCTCAGCCGACCCGGGCGGCTGCTCACTAGCGTCTCTTGCGGAAAAGTATCTCGAACAATCCGCTCGAAGCCGATCCTGCGAGCCATGCCGACGCCGCTCTCGCGCTGTTTCGCAAACTTCAGCCCGAAGTCGAAGCGCTCGGGCTTAACCGAGCTTTATGAGTCCATCGATCTGCCTCTGGTACGCGTTCTGGCGCGGATGGAGGAGACCGGCATCCGCGTCGATCCCGATCAACTGAAAGTACTGAGCGGACGCATGGAAGAGGAAATTTCCGTTCTTTCGAACGCAATTTTCGAGCTCGCGGGACGTCCTTTCAACGTCAATTCGCCGCAACAATTGGGCAAGGTTTTGTTTGAAGAGATGAAACTGCCTGCGCCGGTGAAATACGGAAAGGGCAAGGTCATTTCAACTGCGGCGGACGTGCTCGAAACACTGGCAGAGGAGCATCCGATTGCACAAAAGGTTTTGGAATACCGGCAGCTTGCGAAGTTGAAGGGCACTTATGTGGACGCTCTGCCGCTGCTGATCGATCCGGCTAGCGAGCGTCTTCACACGACGTTCAATCAAGCAGGCGCGGCTACCGGGCGCCTGTCGTCATCGAATCCGAACCTGCAAAATATTCCGATCCGCACCGAACTGGGTCGCGAAATTCGCGCGGCGTTTGTGCCGCAGCGCGGTTGGAAGCTGATCGTCGCGGATTACTCGCAGATCGAGCTGCGCCTGCTCGCGCACATGTCGCACGATGCTGTGCTGCTCGATGCATTTCGCAACGGCGAGGATATTCACACGCGTACCGCGGCCGAAGTTTTCGGCGTGCCACCGCTGATGGTCACCGCCGAGCATCGTCGCAACGCCAAGGCGGTCAACTTCGGAATCGTCTATGGGCAGACGCCTTTCGGATTGTCGCAATCGCTGGGCATCGATCGAAAAGAAGCGGAGATGTACATTCGCGCTTATTTCGAACGCTACTCGGGCGTGCGCCGATGGCTCGACCAGACCATTCCGGAAGTCCGCCGCTCCGGGGTCTCCGTGAATCTGTTCGGACGGCGCCGTCCTATCCCCGATATGAACAGCCGCAATCCGAATGCGCGCAATTTCGCGGAGCGCATTGCGGTCAACACGCCTCTGCAAGGCGCCGCGGCGGATTTGATCAAGCTCGCGATGATTCGCATCGATGAACAATTGCGCGGAATGCAGGCGAAAATGCTGTTGCAGGTCCACGACGAGCTGGTGCTCGAAGCGCCGCCGGAGGAAGTGGAAGAGGTTTCGCGTACTGGTCAAATCGGCAATGGAAGGTGTAAAAAAGCTCGAAGTGCCGCTGCTGGTCGACATCGGATCGGGTGAAAATTGGCGCGATGCGAAATAGAAGCTACTGTAGAATAAAAGCTTCCATGTTCTCGTTCCGATCCGTCCTCCTAGTCGCGGTCGCATTCACCGCAGCCTGCACACGAACTCCTCCCGCGAATGTCGCCGCGATGGTCAATGGCCGCGCCATCACCTACTCCGATCTCGAAAAGCGATTTCAATCCGAATTTGCAACACCCACCGAGCACCCAAGCGACGATCAGGTATCGATCCAGCGGCTGGAAATTTTACGCACTTTGGTCGACGAAGAAATTCTGGTGCAGCGCGCAGAGCGGATGGGGCTGATGGCTGTCGATTCCGACGTGGAGGCAAAATTCAGTGAGCTGAAGGCTCCCTACACACAGGAAGAATTTCAGAAACAGCTCAACGCGCGCAAGATCACGGTGGAAGATCTGAAAACCAAACTGCGCCGCGATCTTAGTGTACAGAAGCTGTTCCTCAAGGAAATCACTTCGCAGATCACCATCACCGACAAAGATATTTCGGACTTCTACAATGCCAATAAGGCAAGTTTCAATCTCTCGGAGCCGCAGATTCACATGTCCCAAATCCTGGTAACAGCCGGGTGCCGATCCGAACGTGCACAATTTGAAAAACGACAAGGCGACCGACGATGAGAGCGCTTTGAAGAAGATCAACAGCCTGCTGGTGCGCATCAAGCAAGGCGAAGATTTTGCGATGCTAGCGCAGAACTATTCCGAAGACCCCAATTCCACTCAGAACGGCGGCGACTTGGGATTCATTCCCGAATCCTCCCTAGAACGAGCCAACGCGGAGCTGCGCAAGGCACTCGTCGCTCTCGGGCCGGGCCAGACGACAGGTGTGCTGCGCACGCCGGAAGGGTATCGCATCTTTAAAGTGATCAGCAAGGAACCGGCCGGCCAGCGCGAATTAAGCGATCCAAAAGTGCAGCAGACCATTCGCGAGACGCTGATCAATCGCAAGGATCAGTTGCTCAAAGCGGCGTACTATGAGGTGGCGCGCAATGAGGCGAAGGTCACCAATTATTTTGCGAATCGGATCATCGGGAATCGCGAGAAGAAGTAGTTTTATTGCGCCGGGGTTTTATCCAACTGCTGCTTGGCCCACACTCGCGCCGGATTTAACTCGATCGCTTTCTGAAACGCTTTGCGGGCGTCTGCATTCTTATTCTGCTTGCGCAGCGCGAGGCCCAGCCATAACTGCGCCTCCGCCGATTGCGGATCGAGTTCGGCCGCCTTTAGAAAATCCTTCACGGCCAAATCGAGACCACCGCCTAATCCCTGCGGCAGATAATAATTTCCAACGCCCCGCGCCAGATAGTTGACCGCCGACTTCGGGTCGAGCTGGACCGCCTTGTTCACCTCGTCCTGCGCACAGTGGCCGTATTTCATTCCTTGAAGAACATTGGCCGAAATGGCCTGTCCGCACAGCGTCCCAAGCAGGCGATGATATTCCGCCGAATCGCCCTTGAGCGCCACAGCCTTCTTCGCCGCATCAATTCCAGCCTCCGCTGCGGAGTGCGCCGCGTTCTTGTCACGAACTTCGATCGCGACCTCCGCCACATAAGATTCAGCGAGCGCGAGTTTATACTCCGCGGCGGCGTCATTCGACTTGCCCTGCGCTGCAGAAGCGAGCTGCGCGGCCAGCCGATCCAACGCAGGACGATCCTGCGCGTCGCGCGCTTTTTCAAGATCCGAGCCGCCGGCAGAAGCGTTGAATAAAAGAAGTAGTATGAAACCGAGCATTTAACCTTATTCTATCGCGGCCTAAACGCCAATCTGTTTCAGATGGTGTTTCAGATGCCGAACATAATCGATCATCACGAATTCCAGCGACACCGGGTCGTCACCGCCTATACGGATGATCGAATTGAGGCGCTCCGGCGAAACATGCAACATGAGATGCAGCAGGTGCCGGTTGTAAGTGAGCCAGAATTCGACGAGCTCATTCCATTCGCGATCGTTAAACCGCTCCGTCTCCACCCACTGCTCCTGCGTGTAGCCCGGCGTTATTAATTCGCGATCGAGTTGGCCCCTTACGAACCGTTGATGATTATTCGCTGCCGAGTCGATCAGATGGCCGAGAATTTGCTTCCTCGACCAATGACCGTCGACGCGCGTCGCAGTATCGGTAAGCCGGGGAAGCTCCGCGGCTGCAAGGTCAAGTATTGTAGAAAATTCCGCGGTCGCGGATCGTAGGGCGTCCATTACTCTATTCTATTGTTGATGCGATTGGCGGTCGTCGGACTCGGTTTCATGGGCGGGGTACATTTGAAGGCGTTAGCGTCCGTGCCTTCGGTTGAACTCGCGGGAGTCGTCAGTCGACGTGCCGCGGAATCGCCGGCAAAGCATTACATTACTCTCGACGATGCCCTTGCGGATGCCGAAATTGACGCAGTCGATTTGTGCCTTCCCACCGACCTGCACGAATCCGCGACCATCGCCGCATTGCGCGCCGGCAAGCATGTGCTGGTAGAAAAACCGATGTCGCTGAGCGTGGAATCGTGTCACCGCATGATCGCCGAAGCCGAGCGTGCGCGGAAGATTCTGATGGTCGCACATGTTCTGCGGTTCTTCCCCGCCTACATCGCGCTGCAGCGAGTCGTCGACCACCGCGAGTTGGGATCGATTCATGCCGCAACGTTTCGAAGGCGCTGCGCCCAACCCGGCTGGTCCGAATGGATCACTGACCAAACCCGCAGCGGCGGCGGTGCGTTCGATCTTCTCATTCACGATGTCGATATGGCGCTGCGGCTGTTCGGTCCGCCGTCGGCGATCTCGGCTACGGGTTATGAGAATGACTCCGCGGGCGTCGACATTATATCTGCTTGTTTTTTCTACGACGGATTTGTAGCCGAAATCAGCGGCGGATGGATGTTCCCGGGCTCGTATCCATTTGCAATGGAGTTCACGGTAATTGGGTCAAGCGGCCTCCTCGAGTTCAATTCCGAATCGAGGCCGCTGAGGCGCTACGGGGGCGCGGGAGAAGTCGCACTCGAATCGACCGACGGTTACGCGACGGAAATATCCTATTTCGCGGAATGCTGCCGGACAGGGAATCAACCGTCACTCTGCACGCCATCGAGCTCGGCGGAGTCGGTTCGCCTGGCGCTCGCGATGTTCGAGGCACGCACAAAAAACGGGGAGAGGATTGCATGGAAATAGGTGTCATGTTCTGGGCTGGCCGCGACAATTTGGCCGAGCTCCGTAAGCTGGGTGTTCAATCCGGGCAACTGGGAGTCGGCGGAGATACTCCGTTAACCTCGGCATCAGCGGTCGAGTGGCGAGAGGCGATCGGCGAAGCTCATTTTTCTATCGCGACGTGGTCTGCGCATACACAGGAGAAGATTACGCGGACATCCCAACCGTTCAGCGGACCGTCGGCTTCATTCCTCCGGCAACGCGCGAAGAGCGAGAAAAGAGAACTCTCGAAGCCAGCGACTTTGCCGCTGCGCTCGGTGTGAAAAGCATCGCGTGCCATATCGGATTTGTGCCGGAAGATCATTCCGACCCCGATTACATCGCGGTCCGCGGCATGGTGCGTCGAATTTGTGATCGCGCCGAAGAGCATGGGCAGACATTTGCGTTAGAGACCGGGCAGGAACCCGCGGACACTCTGCTGCGGTTCCTCGACGACGCCGGATGTCCCAATCTCAAAATCAATTTCGATCCCGCCAACATGATTCTCTACGGGTCGGGCGACCCGATCGAAGCGCTCGAAAAACTCGCGCCGCACGTCGTTTCAGTACATGCGAAAGACGGCGACTGGCCGCCCGCCGATAAGCCCGGCGCGCTCGGGACGGAGAGGCCTTTAGGGCAGGGAGCTGTCGGGATTCCACGTTTCATCGAAGCGCTAAAGCGGGTCGACTATAAAGGTTCGATCAACGTCGAGCGCGAGATTGAAAATCAGGCGCAAAGGCTCGCCGACATCGGGATGGCGGTGCGATTGTTGAAGGAGCTGGGCGTTTAGGCTCACAGGCTGGAAGCTCACTGGCAGTTGTTGTGGTGCAGGCGGTTCCGCCTGCATTTCAGTCTGTGCCGACTAAGCCGAACGGTAAGTCCCCAAAACGCGCAGGAAATCCGCGAGTTCTTCCAAATGCCCCAGCGCCTTCTGCACAACCGGATCGCTGCTGCGTCCTAACAGATCAAGATAGAACAGATACTCCCACGGCTTTCCCCGCAGCGGCCGCGACTCAATTTTCACCAGGTTCAGATCGCGCAGCGCCAGCGCGCTGAGCGCACGGAACAATGCACCCGGAATATTCTTCGTCGAAAATACCAGCGACGTTTTCCACGGATTCTTAGCCGCCCCGCGCAAGGTTCGCGGCTTGGAACCGGCGGGTTCCAACAGAAAAAAACGAGTGAAATTCTGGCGGTCGTCCTCGATCTCACGCCGCAAGATGCGTCCGCCGTAAATCTTCGCTGCCAGTTCGGAAGCGATCGCTGCGGCGTCCGTCGGCCGCTCCTTCATGATCATCTTTGACGCTGCCCGCGGTGTCGTAGAACGTCACGCGGTCGATGCGCTTGTGCCGGCGAAAAAAATCCAGGCACTGATTCAGCGCGACCGGATGCGAGTAGACTTTCCGCACTCGTTCAAACGAAACGCCCGGCGGCGCGATCAGATTGTGCACGATCCGCACACTGGTTTCCGCGGTGATTTCGAAATCGTAGCGCAGCAGCAGGTCGTAGTTTTCATGAACGCTGCCGTGTAGCGTGTTTTCGATCGGCAAAACCGCGGCGTCGACTTTTTCCCCGCGCAGTGCCGCGAAAACTTCGTCGAAGCGCTGGTATGGCGCCGGCTCCGCGCGGGGCCCCAGCAGTTGCCGGATCGCCTGCTGGCTGAACGCGCCCAATTCGCCCTGAAATGCGACTTTCACTTTTGGACCCCATCCCAGCGCCGCGCGTCAGGCGACGGCACCCCCATCAGATCCATCACGCGATCGACGCTGTGATCCACAATGTCCTCAACAGTTTGCGGCTGATGATAAAAGCCGGGCATCGGCGGCGCCAGAATCGCCCCCATTTCGGCCAACGCGGTCATCGAGCGAAGATGACCCAAATGCAAGGGGGATTCGCGGACCATCAGGATCAGCCTGCGGCGTTCCTTTAAGGTCACGTCCGCTGCGCGAACCATCAGATTATTGCTGATTCCCGCCGCGATCGCCGACATGGTGTGGATGGAGCACGGGCGCGATCACCATGCCGTCGGTTGGAAACGACCCACTGGCCAAACGGCAACTGATATCCTCCACCGGGATAGGCTCACGTGGGCTAAGGCCTTAAAGTCGGCCGCGGTCTTGCCCATTTCGAGAAATGCCGTTCGCTCGCCGGAACGGGAAATGACCAAATGAATCTCAATTTCGGGAATGGAGCGCAGATTTTCCAGCAACCGCCATCCGTAAACACTGCCACTCGCTCCAGTTATACCGACGATGATGCGCAAATCGACTCCTGCTGGTGAGAAGACTAGAAACCACTTTGTTTCAAAATTAGTGAGCCTGTGGATATTTTTGTTCTGAATTCAGAACAAGCCGTATGCGATAACCCTTGCTCTCCTTAATGACCTCACCGGTATAATTCTAACCGAGGGCGAGCAGCCACTAGTCTTCCGATCGACATGCTACCTGCTCCTGGTCGCTCCGAACGTCCATCACACTCTATCATGGAGGAACCAGGTCAGAAACTCAAGAAGATACGGGAGCGGCTGCGCCTCCGTTTCCGGGATGTGGAAGAAGCGAGTGCCCGCATCGCCGCTCTGCACTCCAACGACGAGTTCGTCGTGGCCCTAAGCCGATTGGCCGATATTGAAAACAAAGGGACAATGCCGTCGGCGTACCGTCTCTATTCGCTTTGCGCCATTTACCGGGTGGATATGTCGGAAGTCCTGGGTTGGTACGGAGTGTCGCTCTCGACGCTGCCCGCGGACGCGGCGGTGGTGCAGCATACCCAGACGCACATGATCAATTTCCGGGCCGAAGAAGGGGAGATTCAAGTGCCGATCTCGCTCGATCCGGGAATCGACCTGAGCAGAACGGTGTTTCCTCAGCCGCCTGATCCAGCGCTGGGGCACCCTTCCGCTGATGCTTTTCAACAACATCGACCTGCGGAATTTCCGCTACGGCCTGATCGGAAGCGAGGATTGGTCGATGTTCCCGATCATTCCGCCGGGGTCGCTGGTGGTGATTGACGATACCAAGCGGCGCATCGTGAACTCCGGCTGGAACTCCGAGTTTGAACGGCCGATCTATTTTCTGGAGCATCGCGAAGGGCTACGTGTGCGGGTGGTGCGCACTGCGCGACGGAAATGTGATCGTGCAGCCGCATCCCGCATCTCTTTACGATCCAAAGTCTTACCGCTATCCGGATGAAATTGAAGTGATCGGCCAGGTTACGCAGGTGGCGATGAGCCTTGATCCTGCGCATCGGCGCCGGACCGCGCCTGGCGCCTGATGGCCTCGTTGCGCAGGAGCTCCAGCAGCGTTTCGAGATCCCGGCAAAACAGATCGGTCTCCGGCTTCAATGGCGGCACGCCGGAACATAACTGCGGTAGATGCCGGATTTAAGCCAGTGCTGGACAATTTCCTCCTGAGGGTCGTTCGAGGCCCGCAAGATAATCCCGCAAATCCTCGTTTTTCTCGGCGAGCGGTAGCTGCAGCCACTGCTGAAACGCCGCGTTATGACTTTCCCGGAGGGCCCGCACAGCTTCATCCCGGCCAAACGCCGCTGATGAGGCCGTGGTGCCTGTATGTGCCTGAATTCAAATCGCGAAGAGTCGCAAGATAGATAAGCTGCCCGCACCGTCGGGATTCGTGACAACGTATGTTTACACAGGTCCGCGAGTGCGCTGCGCTCTAGCTTCGCCATCGGCCTGAATCTGGGCATCCGACTATCCCTTTTTAGCATTGTACCGAGAATTACTTGGGAGGTTCTACAAATCGCTAAGGTGACTCTCACGGCCATCGTTTCCTCGGTTGTTCTGATAACCGAAAACCTGAATATCCCCTATTCGGAAAAGGGGGTATGGGGGTAGGATACGAGCATAGTAGTTACCTTAATCGCTCCGAGGAGATTCCCTTATGAAAAAGTTATTTTCAATGATGGTACTGACTTTGACTTTCGCCGCAGTCGCCGGCACTGTCGCACCGCAAGATCTGCCGTATCCTCCTTGTTTTCCCTGCTCGACTCGCGCCTGAATCGATCTAGCAATTTTGATGAGATTACTCGCTTGGATTCGCAAACTTGATTGTTGCGGTCCCAAGCGAGTTTTGCCATTTTTGGCGAGTCTTGGAACGTAATCGCTCCGACAGAAACGATATTCGATGCTAGACTTCTTAAGGTTAGGCCCCGGAGACCACTGTGAATCCATGGGAAAAAGGTATCTGGTACTTCACCACGGCGCTGACTGCCGTAGTACTTGTCAAGCTGTGGTCCATCGCGCTGATTAGGGTATATAAGCTTTTCTTCTTATACTTGGCCACTGATTTTCTTTCGTCAGTCGCGGGCGTGTGGATTCCCTACGGAACACGACCTCTGCTTACTACTATTTCTTCACCCAGACGCTAAAAATCGTAATCGCAGCTTGCGTGGTTGTGGAGATTTACTCCTTGGCCCTTGAGAATACTCCGGCGCTGGCGGAGTTCGGCCGCAATACTGCAGGTTACATTCTATTAGCGGCCGCGATCATCCCAGCCATTGCGCTTCTTGTGGAATCTTCGTCCTCCGGCAGAGCTTATCCTTACCTGCGTCTCTATTTCTTGTTCGAGCAGACTGTCGAACGGAACCATGGCGGCATTTCTGGTCTTGATTTCCCTATTCATGGCGTGGTTTCCGGTCCGGCTGCGGCGTAATGTGATCGTTTATATCGGGGGATTTATCGTGTGGGCGCTGACCCGCTCCTTAGCGTGCGCATTTGGTGAACCAGTTCCCCAAAAACTTTGCGCGATTCGCGCGATCGGTTCCATCCACATGTGCATCGATTCAGGGTGCTTGTTGTTCTGGCTATCGGGCTCGAACGCAAAGGAGAAGCGCGAACGGCTGTGGTCGGACACCTGTGGAACCGGCTGAAGCAGAGCGGTTGACGGAGCAGTTAATGCCATCAACGACGGCATGGCCCGCTTGCGTCATAAGGAAAAACAAACTAAATAATAGAACGAATAGTTATTGCGTTTTATTAAATAATTCGGTATTCTATCCTAGATTTTCGAATCGTTCTGCGCGAATCTTGGTCTTTGGGGGACTCTCCGTGTTTCGCATGTGGAGCTATCGAAGTTCGAAGGATAAGCAAGGATCGAAGAACCCGTGACCTCGGAAAAAGTGGGGTTTTCACGCTCGCTATGAGCCAATGGCCCACCTTCTGAGAGACGAGGACTTGGCTTTTTGAAGGCTCAGCCAGGATTCCGCCCGGAAATCGGCAGGAAATTCAGCCGGGAGCGACGCCGGATTTTTCGGCTCTATCTTCAGCAACTGGCCCAGCGATTTTCACCGTCTCCACGCCCACGCTCGCGCCATGGTGGCCAGCCTGCCAGCCGACAATTCGCCGCTCGTGGGGATGTTGATTCGCCAGCAAGTGCGGTTCTGGTACGAAATGGCCGCCATCGAATTGCAGCCTGTCGCTCGGTTTGATTGGCGCGCGCGGTCCGGTTCATGCCCGCGCGCTTGGTCGACGCGCTCGCAGGCGATGCATGCGGAAATCAGCCGCGTCGACTCGTGGCCGCGGCTCGCCTGCGGATCCTGCTAAAGTCGCCGAAGCGCATCTTGCGCTTCCTTCAATTTCTCGAATTGTTTTTCCGCGTCTTTGAATTCCCTGGTATGCACGCAGCGGCGCGCTCCCCGGTGCTCGGCCGGATAGACGCAGATGCAGCATCTCGTGAAATAGAACGTACTCGACGGCGACCCGAGGCGTGTCGGGGCGATCCAGAATCCGGCTCAGCACGATGGCGTTGTGCGATGGATCGTAATGTCCCAGCAAGGTGCGCGAAGCGTTCGGGCTCCAGCCTAAAATCGGGCGCGCCATCAATCCGTGAAAATACTGGAAATTCAGCTCCTCGAAAATCTGTGTCCAGGTCATAGCACGTGCCTTGCGCATCCTCCACCTGCTTGCGGCCGCGAATCTGGCGCACCAGATCCAGATTGCGGCGCACGTCGCGGCGGTTCAGATAGCGGCGGTAGCGCTCATTGCAATGCGCGGGAACCGGGCGGCGGAACAGCTTCGAGAGCAGGATTTCCGCCAGCGCTTCCATCACCCCGTCGGGCGCTCCGGCGAGCGTGTCGGCAATGCAGGACCTTCGAGCACGCCCTCTTCCAGCTTGATCTTCGCGCTGGCGTTCGCGTAGCGCCGGAAATTGACGCGGATCAGGGGAATCGGTGTCCGCGGACGCATTTGCCGGAATACGCTGGCATAGATTTCCTGCGGCGTGAGCGATGGCGGTTTCAGACGGGATTCCTGAGAAACAAGTACGTCCGCGCTCTCGACTTGCATTCCTCCCGAATGTAACATGACTATGTACCTCTAAGTAGCAGCAACGAACGGAGAGAAAATTTGCCAGGAGCTAAAATCAGTGCGCTCGGCTGCTACGTGCCGCCGGGCGTGCTGACCAATCAGGATCTCGAGAAAATGGTCGACACCAGCAACCAGTGGATTCTCGAGCGAACCGGAATTTCGGAGCGCCACATCGCCACGCCCGAAATCGCGACGTCCGATATGGCGGTCGAAGCCGCGCGCATCGTGCTCGCACGAACGCGGCATCGACGCCACGGAACTGGACGCGATCATCGTCTGCACGGTGACGCCCGACATGTTCTTTCCCGTCGACCGCGTGCCTGGTGCAGGACCGCATCGGCGCGCATGGCGCCTGGGGATTCGATCTGGTGGCCGCCTGTTCCGGCTTCATCTACGGCCTGACGACCGCGGCGCATTTCGTGATGGCGGGAACGCACAAAAAAGTTCTGGTGATCGGCGCCGACACCATGTCGCGCATTCTCGATTACACCGACCGCAGCACCTGCATCCTGTTCGGCGACGCCGCCGGCGCGATGCTGGTGGAGCCCGCGGACGACGGGCGAAGGCTTCATCGGATTTCGTGAACGAGATCGACGGCTCCGGCGGCGATTATCTGAAAATGCCCGCCGGAGGCAGCCGCATGCCGTCGACCAAGGAGACCGTCGAGCAGCGGATGCATTTCGTGAAACAGGACGGCGCACAGGTTTTCAAATATGCGGTTCGCAAGATGGACGAATTGTGCACGCGCCTGCTGGATCGGCACAGGCTTGACGCCCAAGGACGTGAAGCTGCTGATCCCGCATCAGGCCAACCGCCGCATCATCCTCGGCGTGGCGGAGCGCCTGGGGATGGACCTGGACCAGGTGATGATCAACATCGATCGCTTCGGAAACACCACGGCCGCGACCATCCCTCTGGCGACGCGCGACGCGGTCGAATCGGGGAGGCTCAAAAAAGGCGACCTGGTGCTGTTCGCCGCCGTCGGGGCAGGGTTCACGGCGGGCGTGAACCTGTGGCGCTGGTCGTACTGAAGGATTTACAGAATAGCCTTTATGCAAACGTGTGCACGATGCTATAATCACAGCGGAGGAAGCATGCAAGCCCAAGGTCCGCTTCAAAGTCTCGAACAATGGGACGATTTCGTCGGCGAACGTTATAATCCCACGAAAAAAACCGAAGAGTTTCGCGATTATTCGAAAACCACGCCCGGCGTAGTCGAGTTCTATCGTCAGAATCACGCGCGCCAGACGCACGACTTCGTGCTCGAAAAGAAGCGCCAGTATGCGGGGCTCACGCGCACCAAGATGAGCATCTGGGAAGCGCTCGATTATCTGAACACGTTAGTGGACGAGAGCGATCCCGATACCGACCTGAGCCAGATCGATCACAACCTGCAAGCCGCCGAAGCGATTCGCCGCGACGGGCATCCGGATTGGTTCCAGCTCACCGGCCTGCTGCACGATATCGGCAAGGTGCTGTGCCTTTATGGCGAGGAGCAATGGGCGGTGGTCGGCGATACGTTTCCCACCGGCTGCGCCTACTCCGACAAGATCGTGTTCCCGGAATTTTTCGACGCGAATCCGGATTCGAAAAACCCCGCGTATCAGACGCAGCTAGGAGTCTACGAAAAAGGCTGCGGCCTGGATAAGGTCGACCTGTCCTGGGGCCACGACGAATATTTCTATCACATCGCCAAGCCCTATCTGCCGGAACCGGCGCTGTACATGATCCGCTACCACTCGTTCTACCCGGCGCATCGCGAAGGCGCGTACGATTACCTGATGAACGATCATGACCGGAAAATGTTCGAATGGGTGAAGGACGTTCAACCCCTACGATCTTTATTCGAAGAGCGATTCGAAGCCGAGCGTGAAGGAGCTGAAGCCCTACTATCAGGGCCTGATAGAAAAGTATTTCCCGAGCCAAGTAGATTTTTAACTGAGTAGGGTAGGGCTCCTGACCTGCAGTCCGTCTTTGACTCAGATTCTGCTTTTCCGGCTTCGCCGCTGGCAAAACAATCTCGCGCGGTCCCCTCATCCAGCCCCACGATCCGAATCATCTGCGGCTTTCTCCGGCGCCTTCACAACGATTTTTTCAACAGAATTTTCCACCGGTTTTTCAACAGGTTTTTCAACAGATTTTTCCACCAGCCTCGGCGCCTCCGGCTTATCCACCAGCGACCTGCATCCACTTGCCAAGGCGTTTCCACCTTGATCGTTTGTGCCGGCCCGCGACCGTGTCGGGCCCCCGCAGCGCTGCAACCACCTGTTCGCGGCGTCGCCGCCAGCGTGAGCCGAACCGAATCTTCCTCGACCGTCATCTCAAGCCCGCGCGCAATCGCCGGAAGTGTCGGAACGCGACTCCGCTAGCTTGTCGGCCGATGTCTTCGCTTCCTGCGGCCGACCTCGCCGCGAGCACCGCTTCCATTTCCAAACCGTTCCTCACCGAAACCGATCCTTCAAAACTCTGCGCCTCCGTATCCAGCGGAACAAACCGGTTTGCCAGATCATCCGGCAGTTGCGACGCGACCACCCACAAGTCCTTCTGTGCGAATTTGGCTGCCCGCGCCAGCAGATGGCGAATGAGTTTTTCGAATCGCGTCATGCTCCGGTCGACCGCCATTTCCAGCGTCTTCGGATCGCCGATCATGATGAAGCTGATCGTTCATTCGGGCGACGCTCAGCGCGCCTTTTTCGCTCGCGAACCACATATCCACGCCGCGATAGGTCATCGGTTTGAAACCTTTTTTCGCCGCTTGATCGTGCAACGCGTTGCCGGAAAAATTTCCACTCGCGAGCGCCAGCAGATCGGGCGACGAAACGACGAACTGCCGCGCACCGTGAAGGCAGGGAAGTTCCGGGAATCCGAGATCGCCCCACAATTCCGCTTCGATCGGCTCAGCGAAACGGAGACGCGCGGACAGCTCTGCCAATCGATGCCGACCAGAGCTGTCGCGTTCGGCGACGCGTAGGTCCACCAACTCGGATGGGATTGCGCCGTTGCGAAGAGTCGCAGTCGCAAGAAACGCTAGTGGAGCCTCGCATCATCTTACTAATAGGATGATCGGGAGGAGATTAGACCGAGTAGATTAGACCGACATTCGGAAAAAATTACGTGTACCTCGCCGCAAGGCCGCATGATTGTAGCGCGTTGGCGGTTATACGTTTGCGCGATGGAATTCCGATTGCATCGGCCCTTAGGCAAATGCTATCGGAACGACTACGCAGAAGCGTTCGAGACAGGATACAGCGGTACTCGCCGGTTTTTGCTCGCCCGGGGCGCACCGCTGGAAGAAGCCGAAGAGATTGCGCAGGCCGCTTGGGCGCGTGGATGGGAATTTCGTGACCAGCTTCGGGATCCAGGCTTGGTCGGCTATCTGGGTAAATTCCATCGCGAGAAATTTGTTCCGGGCTCGTTTTCGCGCGCCGCATCCAAACCGAGATTGAAGATGGCAATGCCGTCTACACTCTCGACATCGATGCCATCGAAGTTGGGCCGTCTGCTGGACCGCTGCCCGCAGCGCGACCGGCAATTGTTGGAGCAGAGCCTGGAAGGCTACTCGGCCGAAGAGATCGCCGATAGCGAAGGCATAACGCCGACCGGCATCCGGGTCCGCATCCTGCGAATCCGCCAAATGCTCCGCGACCAACTCAACCTGACGTTGACGACGCGGGCGGAAGCAAACTGACTGCTGACGGTCAAATTGCGCCCCCGGCGCGCCGACTTGCCGGTCGGGCCAAGTGGGGCAGGTTCCCGACCTGCCCTCCGCGTTAGGCGCGAATCATTCCGGTTGCGGGCTGTTTCCACTCCAACTCATTGTAGAATGTTGACAGACTATGGCGGAGCAAGTAATCATTATCGACGCCGAAATTATGAGCGGAACGCCCTGTTTCCGCGGCACGCGAGTTCCGTTTAAAAACCTCATCGATTATCTCGAAGGCGGCCATCCGCTGAGCGAATTCCTGCGTCAATTTCCGACGGTCACGCATGAGATGGCGACACAAGCGTTGGAGGAAGCAAAGGATTCTCTGCTCGCCAAGATCGCGTGAAGCTCATTGCCCACTCGACTTCCAGCACGGTTTTCCCGAGCATGAAACTCATACCGCTCTCCGTCATTTCGATTCGTTCGAAGACCTTGCTAGTTTTGTAGGTGCCGTCCAGAAAGCGCTGAAGGCGAAGTCGTTTGTATCGGTTAATGAGAGATCACACGTCCGGCAGAACCCAATCTTCCCGCTTTTAATTCACCGTCGGACATCGTTGCGGACGGCCAGCCCCTCCGACCGTCTCCAGAAAATACGCGATAGTCAGCACGAGTCATTCTGGCTACTGGCTTCTTTCTTCCTACTTCCTCCAGCTCGCCCGAATAAAATCCCCATTCATCCGATTGATGACTTCCAGCGAAATTCCTTTCGGACACACCGCCTCGCACTCCCCGATATTGGTGCACTGCCCGAACGACTCCGCGTTCATCTGCCGCACCATCCGTAGCGCTCGCGAATCCCTCTCTGGTTGACCTTGCGGCAGCAACCCGAGATGAGAGATCTTCGCGCCCGGTAAACAACGATGCCGATGCGTTCGGACACGCAGCCACACACGCTCCGCAGCCAATGCAAGCCGCCGCGTCCATGGAACTCTCCGCGTCGTTCTTCGGAACAGGAATCGTGTTGCCGTCCGGAGCGCTGCCTGCGGGCACGGAGATGTAACCGCCTGCCGCCACGATGCGATCGAACGGAGCTCCGGTCCACCATTAAATCGCGCAGCACCGGAAACGCGCGCGCCCGCCACGGCTCCAGATACAAACTCTCGCCCTTCGCGAAAATGGCGCAGCGATAACTGGCACACGGTTGTCTTTTCGAGCGGCCCATGCGCGACGCCGTTAATCATAAATCCGCACGACCCGCAAATTCCCTCACGGCAATCGTGCTCGAACGCCACCGGCTCTTCGCCGCGCAGAATCAATTCTTCATTTAATACGTCGAGCGCTTCCAGCATCGACATATCCGGATTCATATTGTCCGATTGATACCGCTCCATGCGCCCGCGCGCGCCGCGATCCTTCTGCCGCCAGATATGGAACGTCAGCTTCATAGAGAACCGACCGTCAACCGTCAGGCGTCGGGGCTCATTTGTAGCTCCGCTGGCTCGGATGAACATACTCGAACGCGAGCGGCTCCTTGTTCAGCTTCGGAGCCTGATCCGCGCCCGCATATTCCCACGCGGCGACATAACTGAAATGCTCGTCGTCTCGCAAAGCCTCTCCGTCCGGCGTTTGATATTCCTCGCGAAAATGCCCTCCGCACGATTCGTTGCGATCGAGCGCATCCAGGCACATCAACTCCGCCAGCTCAAAAAAATCCGCGACTCGGCCTGCTTTTTCGAGCGATTGATTAATCTCCTCACCGCCTCCGAGCACTCGCACATCGCGCCAGTATTCCCCGCGCAGTTCGCGTATTTTGCCGATCGCCGATTCCAGGCCCGCCGCCGTACGCGACATCCCGCACTCATCCCACATAATCTTGCCGAGCTCGCGATGAAACGAATCCACCGTGCGCGTTCCCTTTCGCTTCGAGCAGCGCGCGCGTCTTCGCCGCAACGCTTTCCGATCGCGCTCAAAAATTCCGGATGCGATGCGTCGACAGCCTCAAATTTCGCGCTCGCCAGATAGTTGCCGAGCGTGTACGGAATCACGAAGTACCCGTCGGAAAGGCCCTGCATCAACGCGCTCGCACCCAGGCGGTTGGCGCCGTGGTCGGAGAAATTCGCTTCGCCGATCACGAACAGTCCGGGGATAGTCGACATCAGCTGATAATCCACCCACAGCCCGCCCATCGTGTAATGGATCGCCGGATAAATGCGCATCGGAACTTTGTACGGATCCTCATTTGTGATGCGTTCATACATTTCGAACAGGTTGCCGTAGCGCTCGCGAATTTTGTCAACGCCCAGCCGCTTGATCGCATCCGCGAAATCGAGATAAACGCCGAGCCCGTGTTCGCCCACTCCGCGCCCTTCATCGCACACCGCTTTCGCATTCCGCGAAGCAACGTCGCGGGGCACCAGATTGCCGAAACTCGGATACCGTCGTTCAAGGTAGTAGTCGCGCTCGGCTTCGGGAATCTGATCCGGCTTCCGCTTGTCGCCTTTTTCGAAGCGGGACCCAAATGCGCCCGTCGTTGCGCAGCGATTCGCTCATCAATGTCAGCTTCGATTGATAATGACCCGAAACCGGAATGCACGTCGGATGAATCTGCGTGAAGCAGGGATTGCCAAACATCGCGCCGCGTTTATAAGCGCGCCAGATCGCCGTGCAGTTCGATCCCTTCGCGTTGGTCGATAAATAATAGACGTTGCCGTAGCCGCCGGTGCCGAGCACCACCGCGTCGGCCACGTGGCACTCGACCGCTCCTGTGACCAGATTGCGAGTAATAATTCCGCGCGCGCGTCCATCGATCACCACCAGGTCCAGCATCTCGGTCCGCGGGAACATTTTGACCGTGCCTGCATCCACCTGCCGTTCGAGCGCTTGATAGGCACCCAATAAAAGCTGTTGACCCGTTTGGCCCCGAGCGTAAAAAGTTCGGGAGACCTGCGCGCCACCGAAACTGCGATTCGCGAGAGTGCCTCCGTACTCGCGCGCGAATGGGACGCCCTGCGCGACGCATTGATCGATGATTTTGACGCTGTTCTCGGCGAGGCGATAAACGTTGCCCTCGCGGGCGCGGAAATCGCCGCCTTTCACCGTGTCGTAGAACAATCGATAAATGCTGTCGCCGTCGTTCTGATAATTTTTCGCGGCGTTAATCCCGCCCTGCGCGGCGATCGAATGGGCGCGGCGCGGCGAATCCTGGAAGCAGAAACACTTCACGTTGTAACCCAGCTCACCCAGAGTCGCCGCAGCCGATCCGCCTGCAAGCCCGGAGCCGACCACAATAATCTCGTACTTCCGCTTGTTGGCTGGATTGACCAGCTTCATTTCAAAGCGGCATTTTTCCCAGGCCTTTTCAATAGGCCCACTCGGAATTCGCGCGTCTAGCATCTTATAAAATTGTGGGAATCACGCCGGCCATCACCGCTACCGGAATCGAAACAAATCCAAAAAAAATCAACGTCGCGACAATCACGGCCAGCGCTTTGAGTCTCGGTGTATAGCGCGGATGATGGAGCCCGAGCGTCTGCACCATGCTCGATAATCCATGCCGCAGATGGAGGCACAGCAGAGCCATCGCGAGGATGTAAAACAGCGAGACGGCCGGTACTCGAAATCCGTTAATCACGTTTCCATACGGATCGCTCTCCATATAAGGAGTGCCGCCAACGCCGAAGGTAAATTGCATTAAGTGATAAATGATGAATGCTGCGACAATCGGTCCACTCATATACATGGTGCGCGAAGCGTAGCTGGAAGCGATCGATTTACTGCGCACATAACCCAACGGCCGAGCCTCACTCTTCACCACAGCGAGTTGAATAGAGCTCCAGATATGCAAAGCCACACTCACAAGAAGTGTGATTCGGACAGCCCAGAGCAGCTCCGGCAGTGCTTTCAAAGCGCGCGCGTAACCGTTGAAGCGATCCGGTCCGAGGAAGATTTGCAAGTTGCCTAGAAGATGCCCGACGACGAAACCTGCCAGGACAATTCCACTCACGGCCATCAAGGCCTTCTTGCCAATAGTCGTATCCCAGAATCGCAGCGCAATGCCGGGTATTGAGGATGTCATTCCGTTATCTTCAGGATAAAGTATTAAGTCATGCCAAGTGTTGCGGTAATCGCCGGCGCCACCGGCCTGGTTGGCGAGGAATGTCTCCGGCTGCTTTTAAACCGTTATGATTCGGTCACTTCGCTGGTCCGCAAACCTACCGGGCGCCAGCATCCCAAGTTGATGGAGCGCCGCATCGACTTCGATCGCATCGATACTGTTGAGATTCCTCAAGGGGCTCACGTGTTTAGCGCTCTGGGAACCACGATCAAGAAGGCTGGTTCTGAAGCGGCGTTCCGGCGCGTGGATTTTGATTATCCGAAAATGCTTGCGTGCCTGCGGCGGGTCGGTCTAAATTCATTTTGGTGTCGTCGGTCGGTGCTAGTAAGACTTCTGGAAACTTCTATTTGCGTGTTAAAGGCGAGCTCGAAGATGCTATCGCCCGAATGCCGCTCGATGCTGCTTTATTTTTTCGCCCAAGCATCCTGATGGGCGAGCGGGAGGAGAAACGCAGGGGTGAAGCCGTCGGCATTGTGGTCGCTCGGGCCCTCGCATTTGCCCTGGTTGGACCGCTGCGGAAGTATCGGGCGATCCCCGCTGGGACCGTTGCCGAAGGCATGGTTTCGGCCGCCAACAGCGATGTTCGCGGGGTTCACGTCTATCATTACGACGACATCCTGAAGTTAGCGCGCCATAAATGACCATAATTTGCGCGTTAAGAGGCTCCGCGATGCCTTAAATTGCCAAAAATATGCCGTTGACACATTCCCATATGGGAATGTATTATGGATTCATGGCCAGAGCCGCAACAACATCGGATGCGTTCAACGCGGTTGCTGAACCGTGCCGGCGCGAGATATTGAATTACCTCGCGCTTCAGGAAAGGCCGGTCGGCGATATCGTGGCGCGGCTCGGTGTGGAGCAGCCTTCCATTTCGAAACATCTTCGCGTGTTGAGAGATGTGGGGCTGGTTCATGTGCGGCGCGATGGGCGGCAGAAGTTTTATCGAACCAATGCCGACGCGATCCGGCCTTTGCACGAATGGACCAGCACCTTCGAGCGGTTCTGGCAACACCAATTGAAGCGAGTAAAAGAACGAGCTGAGGAGAAACCTAAATGACCTTAACAGACGAGAAGCTGACAGTGAATATCACGCAGGAGATTCATGTGCGCGCGTCGATTGAGGCGACTTTCGAGGCGCTGCTCGAACAGATGGGTCCGCACAATGAAGGCGGCGACGGCTCGCCTATGCCGATGAAGCTCGAGGCATGGCCGGGTGGGCGATGGTATCGGGATTTGGGCGGGAACAACGGGCATTTCTGGGGGCACGTGCAGGCGATCAAGCGGCCGACGCTGGTGGAGATTTGCGGACCTTTGTTTGCGTCGCATCCTCTGGTTTCGAATGTGCAGTATCGGCTGAAGGAAGAAGATGGCGGCACGGTGATTTATTTCCGGCATGCTGCGAGCGGATTTCTGCCAGAGGAAATTAAGTCTCGCGTGGGGACGGGGTGGGGGACTTTGCTTGAGAGAGTGCGGAAGGGCGCGGAGAAAAAGTAGGGTCAGAGGCGGAGGGCAGGTCGGGAACCTGCCCCACTGGAGGAGATATGTGTCCGGTTTGTATCAACTCTTATATAACTACTGCGACGGTGGTCGTTGGCTCTACTGGTGGGGTGGCGGCTGTCGTTCGGAAAATTCTAACTAAATCAAAAGGAGAATCGCGATGGCTAGTCATAAGATCGTTTCTAAAGTCGAATGGGTTGCGGCGCGGAAAGAACATTTAGCCAAGGAAAAAGAGTTCACGCGGCTGCGCGATGAGCTTAGCAAAGAGAGGCGTGAACTGCCTTGGGAGGCTGTGGAGAAGGCGTACGTCTTCGATGGTGTCAACGGCAAAGAAACATTGGCCAATCTGTTCGGAGGGCGCACCCAGTTGATGGTCTATCACTTCATGCTGGGTCCGGGATGGAAGGAAGGATGCCAGAGCTGCTCGTTCCTCGCGGATCATTTTGACGGAATGACGGTTCATCTGGCGAATCGCGATGTGACGCTGGTGGTCGTTTCGCGCGCGCCGCTCGAAGAGATCGAGGCGTTCAAAAAGAGGATGGGCTGGAAGTTCAAATGGGTATCTTCGTTCGGCACCGATTTTAATTACGACTATCAGGTATCTGCCACTCAGGATGAATTGGCGACAGGCGAGGTCTATTACAACTACAACATGACGAAGTTTCCGAGTGAGGAGAGGCCGGGGCTGAGCGCGTTCTATAAAGACGAGACCGGAGTTTTCCATACCTATTCGAGCTACGGGCGAGGGCTCGATATTTTGTTGGGCGCGTACAATTTTCTCGACATGGCGCCGAAGGGTCGCGATGAAGGCGGGTTGGCTTGGCCGATGGCGTGGGTCCGGCATCACGACAAGTACAACGAAGGTTATGCCGTCGATTCGAGTGCACTTTATTCGCAGCCGAAGGCGGCTGCAACTTCATAATTGGGCGAAAGCCTGGGACAGACCGCTGTGACCACTGGCGCGGAATGTGGGGTGCTATCGCACGAAGGTCGTGGCGCCTTGGGACAGAGTGGTCAGTCCCGGCTTTCGCGGACTCTTGATATGCTCTAGTGATGCTTCTGTCTCGCAAAATGCTGGTAGTGTCGACGATTCCTCTGCTGATGGTCGCTCAGCAGATTTCCGAAAAGATTGATCTCAACGTCATTCATAAGATCAAAATGGCTGAGCTTGGCGGGGGTGGGCGAGGCGGCGGCGGGCGGGGGCGAAGGGCGCGGCGGTTCGCAGGTGATGAACACTATGTATAACCTGACGGACCGCTACGGACCGAGGCTCGTCAATTCTCCACAGTTTAAGCGTGCTGGCGAATGGGCCGTGAAGCAGCTCACGGACTGGGGCATGACGAACGCGCATCTTGAGAAATGGTCGACTGCGGGGGGACGCGGCGGGGCGATTCCTAGCTGGGAAATTACCGGCTACAGCGGCGCGATGGTCGAACCGACGTACATGCCGATCATCGGCTATCCGCAGGCGTGGAGCGGCGGGACGAACGGTCCGATTACAGGCGACGCGATGATGGCGACGATCCAATCGCCGGACGATTTCGAGAAGTGGCGCGGGAAGCTGAAGGGAAAGATCGTTCTGACGGCCCCTCTGCTGGAGCTGGCGTTTCCGACTACACCTCTGGCCCATCGTTATTCGGATGAGGAATTGAAGGAACTGGAGCCGGAAGAATTTCCGGTGCCCGGCGCGGGCGGTCGCGGAGGAAGGGGCGGGCCACCAAACGCTTTCGCGAACATGACGCCCGAAGAACGCCAGGCATTTCCGGAGAAGCTGCAATAAATTCCTGACCGACGAAGGCGTTCTGATGACGATTACCGGAAGCGCGCGCGGGCAGAGTGGGACGGTGTTTGCGAGCAATGGGTCGCCACGGACGGGAGATCCGACGAAGAATCTGCCGGCGGTTGCGATTACGGCTGAGAATTATAACCGCATCGCGCGGCTGTTAGCGCACGAGGTTCCGGTGAAGCTGGCTTTCGATATTAAAGTCAATTTCGACACGAGCAACACGGATTCGTTTAACGTGATCGCGGAGATTCCGGGTACGACGAAGCCGAACGAGATCGTCATGGTGGGCGGGCATTTCGATTCCTGGCACATGGGCACGGGCGCCACCGATAATGCGGCGGGCAGCGCGGTGGCGATGGAAGTGATGCGCATTTTGAAATCGTTGAACCTCAAAATGGATCGCACTGTACGGCTGGGGTTGTGGGGCGGTGAAGAGGAAGGGCTGCTGGGCTCGGCTGCGTATGTGAAAGAGCATTTCGCCGATCCTGCGACCATGAAAACCACGAAAGAGCACGAAGGGTTCGCGGGTTATTTCAACATCGACAACGGCACCGGGCGGATTCGCGGAATTTATCTGCAAAACAATGAGATGGTCCGGCCGATTTTCGAGCAGTGGTTCGCGGCGTTGAAGGACCTGACTCCTGGGATCATCACGATTCGCAATACGGGCGGAACGGATCACCAGTCGTACGATCGCGTGGGTCTGCCGGGGTTCCAGTTCATTCAGGACCCGATGGATTACGACACGCGGACGCACCATTCGAACATGGACGTTTACGATCGCATTCAGCGAGCGGACATGGAGCAGATCGCGATTATCGAGGCGGTATTCGTGTATAACGCGGCTACGCGAGCGGAGAAATTGCCGCGGAACGATTTGCCGGCGCCGACGCCTCCGGGTGGGCGGGGCGGCCGGGGTGGAAGTAATTAGTGGCGGCTATGTATTGGGGCGGCGGCGGGGAAGACGGAGATCGCTCCCTGTGGTCGCGGCTCGTTGTCGGCGAGGGGCGCAATGGGTCCGGGCTACGCCCGGATGGACCGATTGACAATCGGTCCGCAGGTTGGCAACCTGCCCCACAAGGACGGCGTCAGTCACAGGGCTCCACTTGGTTTTCGATAGGACTGGTGCTGGTCGCGAATGCATCCGCGCAGGCGGTTAATTGGAAGATCGATCCGCTGCATAGCAGCGCGCAGTTTAGTGTCCGGCACATGATGATCTCGACGGTGCGCGGCCAGTTTGGCGGCGTCAGGGGGACTATCGTTTACGATCCGAAGAATCCTGTGGCTACGACGGTGGAGGCAACTATCGATTGTTCCACCGTGAATACCGGCGAGGCCAAGAGGGACGCCGATTTGAAGACCGCTGAGTTCTTCGATGTGAAGAAATATCCGGTGATGACGTTTAAGTCGAAGCACGTTGAAGTCGAGGGCGCGGGGAAGCTTAAATTGACGGGCGATTTGACGATCAATGCGGTGACTAAGCAGGTGGTCCTCGATCTGGAGGGGCCCACGCCACCGATTAAAGACACGCAGGGGCGGGAAAAGATCGGCGTCAGCGGGGAGACGAAAATCAGCCGCAAGGAGTTTGGGATTCTTTATAATCCGATTCTTGAGAGCGGTGGCGTCACGGTAAGCGATGAGGTCAAGATCGTGCTTGAGATCGAGCTGATTAAGCAGTAGCCAGAGGTCTTATGAAGATACTTCTCGCGATGTTGGCGAGCTTTCCGATGTTGGCTCAGAACCTGACACCTGCGGCTCTCGCAGCGCGGGCTAAGGCGCAGAATGTTCCTGAAATTCCCTACGAGTCTGTACCGAACCTGCTGAAGCTTCCTCCGAATTTGTATCTTGGCGAAGGGATCGGCGTGGCTACGAATTCCAAGGGCCACATCTTTGTTTATACGAGAAGTCAGAGGACGCGGCTGTTTGAGTTCGACCAGAAGGGGAATTACGTCCGCGAGATTGGCGAGGGGCTGTACGGCTTTGTGTTCGCGCACGCGGTGAGAGTCGATGCGCAAGACAATATCTGGGCCGTTGACGAAGGCTCCAACATGGTCATTAAGTTCAACCCGGCCGGGCGGGTGGTGATGACGCTCGGGAGGAGACCAGAGCCGGTGGATGCTTTGGCGGTGGCGCCTCCAGCGGGGCCCGCGGCGGAGCCGGGCAAGTACATTTTCGATCGGCCGACCGATGTGGGGTGGGACCCGGAGGGCAACATTTTTGTGTCCGACGGTTATGGAAATTCTCGTGTGGTGAAGTACGACAAGAACGGAAAGTTCATTGCTTCGGTGGGCTCGAAAGGGTCCGAGCCGGGGAAGTTTAATCTTCCGCACACGCTTGCGGTGGATTTGAAGGGCAACGTTTACGTCGGCGACCGGAGCAATCGGCGGATTCAGGTGTTTGACGATGACCTGAAGTTCAAGGCGATTTATGACAATGTCGGCGCGCCCTGGGAGGTTTGCGTTTCGCCGGGGCCGCATCAGTATTTGTTCTCGTCGAACTCATTTCCGGATGCGAACGATTCGACGCTCGCAACGGTCACCGGCGAGATTTACAAGATGGAGCTGGATGGGACGATCGTGGGGAAGTTCGGGAAAGCGGGCAAGCAGTTGGGCGAGTTCAGCGGGCTACATGAGATCGACTGCCGTAATCCGAATGAGCTCTACATCTCGGAAATTCAGTTGTGGAGGGTGCAGAAGATCGTTCTGCATGGGAGCGGGAAATGAGGACACTTGCGCTCGCGCTGTCAGGCGGCCTGTTGTGCGCCCAGGTTCCCGAAATATCGTTCGACTCGGCTGCGAATTTTTTGAAGCCGCCAGCGAGTATTCACCTTGGCGAGGTCGCCGGAGTCGCGACCAATTCCAAGGGGAACATTTTCGTTTACACGCGGACGGGTGAAGACGGGACGATGGGTGGGTCGCGATTTTTTACGCATGGCGGATCGCGGCTGTTCGAGTTCGATACGACGGGGAAGTATGTGCGCGAGGTCGGCACGGGTATTTATGGGTTCCTATTCGCGCAGGCGGTTCGCATTGATTCCGAGGACAACATTTGGACGGTGGATCGAGGGGGCGATGTGATTATCAAGTTCGATCCGGCCGGGCGCGTGGTCACGACGTTTGGAAGGAAGCCGGAGTCGATTAATCCGGCGGGCGCGACGGGAGGGCGCGGTGGTCGAGGCGTTCCGGGACAGGGGATTGCGGGGGACAATTTCAATCGCCCGACCGATGTCGCGTGGGATGCGGCGGGGAATATTTTCGTCTCCGATGCGTACACGAACGCGCGCGTCGTGAAGCTGGATAAATTCGGAAAGTTCATCAAAACCTGGGGATCGAAAGGCTCGGGCGAGGGGCAGTTCGATATGCCCAATTCGATTGCAGTCGACGCTCGGGGAAATGTTTATGTGGCGGATCTGGGGAATAAACGGATTCAAGTTTTCGACAACGACGGGAATTTCAAGACGCAGATCGGCGATGTGGGTGCGCCGTGGACGGTCTGCATTTCTCCCGGGGCGCATCAGTATCTCTATAGCTCGAATTCCAATGCTCCGGATTCCATGGACGGCGGTGAGATTTTCAAGATGGAGTTGGACGGGAAGGTTTTGGGCAAGTTCGGGGCGGCGGGAAAGTCGGCGAAAGAATTTGGCACTGTGAATGAGATCGATTGCCGGAATCCGAACGCTTTGTATGCGGGCGAGCTTACGAATTGGAGGGTGCAGAAATTAACGCTGCGCCCCTGAGTTTTTCAGCAGAGGCAACTTAAGATGGTTGCGGCGCGCGGTGTCGATAGCTAATTCGTAGCCGGCATCGGCGTGGCGCATCACTCCGGTCGCGGGGTCGTTGAACAAAACTCTTTCGATACGCTTCGCGGCCGCATCGGTGCCATCGCAGACGATGACGACGCCGGCGTGCTGCGAGAATCCCATGCCGACTCCGCCACCGTGATGGAAACTCACCCAGGTCGCGCCGCCGGCGGCATTGAGCAGGGCGTTTAGCAAAGGCCAGTCCGACACAGCGTCCGATCCGTCGAGCATGGCTTCGGTCTCGCGATTCGGACTGGCGACGGAGCCGGTATCGAGATGATCGCGGCCAATCACTATGGGCGCTTTCAATTCGCCGGTGCGAACCATTTCGTTAAACGCGAGCCCGGCGCGGTCGCGCTCGCCCAGGCCCAGCCAGCAAATGCGCGCGGGCAATCCTTGAAACGCAATTCGTTCACGCGCCATGTCGAGCCAGCGGTGAACTTTGCGATTTTCCGGAAACAGCTCTTTGATTTTCGCGTCGGTTTTGTAGATATCTTCGGGATCGCCCGACAGAGCGACCCATCGGAACGGTCCCTTGCCTTCGCAGAACAGCGGCCGGATGTAGGCGGGCACGAAACCCGGAAAATCGAACGCGTTAAGGACGCCTTGCTCGAGCGCTACTTGCCGGATATTGTTGCCGTAGTCGACCGTCGGCACGCCCATACGGTGGAACTCCAGCATCGCGCGAACGTGGGCTGCGCAGGATTCGGCGGCTGCTTGGCGCAATTCCGCGTGCCGCGCGGGGTCCTGGCTCGCCGCTTTCCATTCGTCGACGGTCCAATCTACGGGGAGGTATCCATTAATAAGGTCGTGCGCGGAGGTCTGGTCGGTCACAAGATCGGGCTTGATGCCACGCCTTACGAGTCTCAGGCAGGATCTCGGCCGCGTTGCCTAGCAAGCCAATGGAAACTGCCTCACGCCGGGAGCAGTGATGTTCGATTCGCGCGATCGCGTCGTCGAGGCTCGATGCCTGTTGGTCCAGATAGCGGGTGCGCAGACGGAAATCGATGCGCGACTGCTGGCATTCGATTACCAGAGACGCGGCGCCCGCGAAAGTCGCGGCCAAAGGCTGCGCTCCGCCCATACCGCCGAGACCGGCTGTGAGAATCCAGCGGCCAGCGAAGTCTCCGCCGTAATGTTTGCGGCCCGCTTCGGCGAACGTTTCGTAGGTGCCTTGGACGATGCCTTGCGAGCCGATGTAGATCCAGCTTCCGGCGGTCATCTGGCCGTACATCATGAGGCCCTTGCGGTCCAGCTCGTGAAACTTTTCCCACGTGGCCCAGGCGGGAACCAGGTTCGAATTGGCGATCAGAACGCGAGGCGCGTCCGGATGAGTGCGGAATACGCCGACGGGTTTGCCCGACTGAACCAGCAGCGTTTCATCGTCGCCAAGCTTCTTCAATTGCGCCAGGATTTCGTCGAAACACTCCCAGTTTCGCGCGGCGCGGCCGATGCCGCCATAGACGACGAGAGCTTCCGGATTCTCCGCAACCTCGGGATCGAGATTGTTTTGAATCATCCGGTATGCTGCTTCGGTGAGCCAGCTACGGCAGGCGATCTGGGTGCCTCGGGGAGCGCGAACGATTCTGCCGGGGGCGAGGCGCGAGTCTGCGGTCAGGGTTTTAGACATGGGCCGACTCCTTCTTCAGAGCCGCGAGAAATAAATCGTTGGAGTGCGGGAGTCCAATCGACACGCGCACATGCTGTTTATAGCCAGGCTCGCGCCACGGCTTCACGATTACGCCGTGCGCGAGGAGTTTTTCGGCGAGCGCGGACGCGTCTTCACGAGCGTCGAAGAAAAGAAAATTAGCGACCGATGGCGAGCTCTGATAGCCCATCGCGGTAAGAGAGGCTCGCACGCGTTCCCGTTCGGCGATGGTGCGGGACACGCAACCCTGGACGTGTTCGGTGTCTTCCAGTGCCGCGGCGGCCGCAACTTGCGCAAAGCGGTTCACGTTGAAGGGCGTGCGGGCGCGATCAATCACGTCGATCAGGGAAGCGTCGGAGGCGATGGCATAACCGACGCGCAGGCCCGCGAGACCGTACGCTTTCGAGAAAGTGCGCAGTAGGATCCAGGTACGATTGGAACGTTCCAGTATTTGCAGGAAGCCGGGATAGAATTCCTCCATCGCCGCATATTCGAAATAGGCTTCGTCAAATACCAGCAGCGTGTCGTCTGCCATCTGGTGAAGGAGTCTTTTCAAATCGTCGCCGGTAATCGTTGTCCCGAGGGGGTTCGACGGCGCGCTGAACATCACCATCCTTGTGCCAGGGGTTAGGGCCGCGATGATTCCGGGCACGTCGATCGTGTAGTCGGGGCGGCAGGGAACCAATCGGACGTCGGCGGCGATCGACTGAGCGTAAATAACATGCAATCCGAACGACGGCAAGATGGTGATCATCTCCTCGCCTGGCGATAGAAACGAATGCGCGCAGATCGAGATCAGGTCATCCGATCCGTTGCCGAAAGCGAGGCGATCGGGCGCGACTCCCAGGCGCGCGGCGAGAAGGTGGCGTAGAACATCTGAACCAGGATCGGGATAAAGGGCTGCATCTTGGAGAGCTCCGGCGAGGGCCGCCTGGACGCGCGGACTCGCGCCCCATGGATTTTCGTTGCTGCCTAGCTTCGCGATTTCTGAAACGCCATACCGTGTGCGCACGTGCTCGGCCGAGAGGCCTGCATTGTAGGCGGGGAGTGTGCGGATTGCGGGCCGCAATGCGTCTAAAAAAGTGCTGGCGATCATCCGTAAGGTATAGGCTAACATCCAATTCGAAACCGCTCCCTGTGGTCGCGGCTCATGGTCGGCGTCTTACCAGAAATCGGGTAATCCTTTTTTTGTTTCGCGAACGATCGCGATTATGTCGAGGCGGTTTAGTGCTGCTAGCTCGTCGCGCAGGCGGCGGTACACGCGGGCGCGCACCGGATCAGGCAGCGCGTCGAATGCCCGGCTGTAAATCATATAGCTGAGCGGATACCGGAACAGGCGCGTTTGCAAATCGAAATCGCGCAAAGAACGGCCTTGTGAGTCGCGCGGGCCGCGCGCGGGGAAAGTCTTCGTGAAGCTAGATACACCCTCGATCGGTTCGGCGAGTGGAGCTTCGTCGGTGAACAGCATGTAGCGCACCAGAGCTTCGAGGTCGGAATCGATCGAGCCCTCGCCGATGCGCGCTTTCCAGCCGAGACGGGTGATGAAGTTGGTCATTTGCGTCTGGTGCTCGAAGGTCATCAGCGCGACGATGTCGCTGGTGGGGGACAAATATCCCGCCGGGACTAAATTTCATCACCAGCTTTTGCAGATCTTCGGGCGAGGCGGGGTCGGGCGCGACGGCGTTGGCCCGGTCGCGCTGTTCTCCATGCGCGGCGTTGACGTACCATCCTCCCCAGCGGTCTTCGAACGGAGTGCGGTGATCGGTGATAATCGCTTTCGACCGGGCGGGCATTCCCTCGGAATTCGGGAACACCGAGCCGATGAAGATGCCGGGCACGCCCAGGGTCGAAGCGCCCTGATGGCAATGCAGACAAATCTCGCCGCGCTTGAGGCTCGGCTTTCCTTTTTCGTCCGGGGCAAAAATGTAGAAGATCGGGCCGCGGACGGGATCGACGGCCGCAACTTCCATGGACGCACTTCCGCGCACGTAACCGACCGCGACTTCGTCGTTAAAATAAATCGCGCGCGGATTGCGAGGAGAAATCTTCGCGCGCCTGAGAACTGGATTTCGAAAAAACCAGCCCCTGCGAATCCGCGATTGATTCCGAAGTAGTCGAGAAGACTCGCGAGGTAGCCTGTACCATCGGAGCGCGGCTCGAGATGGATGTTGCCGGTGGCGAGCTTAGCGGCCGCGTCGTTGGCGTTCGCATCGAAATAGCCGATGGACGGATGGTTGACGGGCAGATTGTCGAGGTAGATTTGAGCGGGGCAGGCAGAGCGTTAACAACAAACCAGTGCAAAGCAGGCGAATCATTTATCTTCACGACGAATCGGTGTCGACATTCCGAGAGTATCCTCATGCGGATGCGGAGTCAATGGGCGCTTCACGGTGCTCGACTGGTGGCGTATTTATAGAAAAGCATTTCACGCAGAGGCGCAGAGCTCGCAAAGAAGAAGGCCGGTTAACCACTGGACAACTCTTGCCAGTGAGCTTTTCCAGCAACCGCTGCCAAGGCATTAGCCTAGGAAGCCTATGTTTTGTGTCGGGAAGTTTGCCAGGTTCGGGAATACCGTTGGCAGGGCCGTAGAAGGGATTCCGAACCAGGAGCAGAGGGTCGCGCCGTATTGATCGATCGACGTAGTCGGGATCCAGCGGCCGCGCGTGTCGGTGTCGTTGGGTCCGCCTAGCTCGAAGGTCGGGAATTGGCCGAAGATCTGGCCGCCTTGCACCGCGCCGCCGAGCACCAGGTGATGGCTGCCCCACGCGTGATCGCTGCCGTCTGTGGTGGTGGGCTGGAAGGTGCGGCTGAAATCGGATTCGGTGAACGTGGTCACGTTCTGCGCCATACCTAACTCCTGCGTCGCGTTATAAAACGCTAGCAGCGCGGGGCTCAGTTGCGGATATAAGGTGTTGTGCGCTTCGAGCTCGCCGGCGTGAGTATCGAATCCGCCAAGGGAACAGAAGAAAATCTGACGGCGCATTCCTAAGTACGACTGGACCTGAATGATCTGCGCGACCTGCTGCAATTGTTGGCCGATGCTGGTGGTGGGAAACACAGTCTTCAGCGCGGTCGACTTGGCAAGCGCGGATGTGAGCGCGGCGGCGTCGGTGATGCTGTGGGACAGAGTATCGTTCGCGGCTTGCACCAGATTTACGCCGCTTTCGGTCTTGAGCAGGCTGTTGATCGCGGTTATGCCGGACGCGGGGCCGACCAGGTTCATCGACGAGCCTGGAGCCAAAGCGACGGGCTGCGTCTGCGCGCCGATTCCTTCGAGGGAGTTGCCGGCTACGGAGAAGAACGGCGGGAAACTGGACGTGTTTATATTATTTGCCGCGATGTAATCGGCTGCTCGGCCGGCCCATCCTGTGGGGCTGTGGCCTTGTGCGATGGAGGTCTGCCATGCGAGTTGCTGGTCGGAGTGAGAGAACAGGTTCAAAGGGATCTGCGCGGCCTGCGCGCTTTGATATTGAGCGCGCGTTAAAGGCTGCACCAGAGGGCCGACGTTGGCGACCACTGCAAGTTCCTTCGACGAAAACAGACTCGCGACTTCGGTGAGCTTAGAGTGAAATGCGAAGGGCGCTCCGGTATTGCTCATGACGGTCGGCGTCAAGCCGCTGCCGCTTAAAGCGAGGCTGCCGCGGATCGACTGATACGCTTTGTAGTTGGTATCGTCCATGGGGATCACGGTGTTGTTCGAATCGTTGCCGCCGTACAAAAACACGCACACTAGGGCGCGGTAATCCGGTCCGCTTTGCGCGAGGGCGGGGAGCAGTCCGAATGGACGAAGAGCGAGCGAGCCGACGGTGGCCGCTCCGACGCGTATGAATCCTCTACGTGAAAACATTTTTTGATTCCTTTACTGAATGATTTGATATTCGCTGGAGGTGAGGACGACGTAGAGCGCCGCCTGCGCTCTCGCCATTGGCGTGGTCGCCGAATTTGACCGCCGTGGTCGCGGCTGCCTCGAGATCGGAGGACATCGCTCCATGGAGAAAGATCGACGAGATGTAATTGAGCAAGGTCGTCGTGTCGGTGGCCTGGTTCACGAAAGGCGTCAGATCGACTTTGAAACCGGTGGCTTTGGTGCCGTAGAGGATCGAGTCGACAAGATTGACGCGGTCGGCCGCGGTCTGGGTCGAATAGATCTGGAACTCGGGTCCGAAGAGGCCGTGCTCGGTTTTAGATTGCGGAGAGAAGTAGCTGAATACGCTGCCGGCGTTGAATAAGTCTTCGCCCATTTCGGTCGCGTCGTTGGAGATCGTACTTTGCGCGCCGACGGTGGCGTTCAGGCCGCGCAGAACGTCGGACATAAAGAGGATGGGCTCGCGTAATTTGGCCGTAGGTCGGTCCTAAGGCCACCGATGGATCGTCGGCGGCACGAGCTTCGGGGTCCAACAGGATCGCGGTGATCACGGCTTGTAAATTCCCGACCACGCCATTGCCGTCGTTTTCAAAGACGGTGGAAATGCGGCGGACGTAGCCGGGGGTTGGGTTACTGGTGACCAGGTGCTGGATCAACTGCTGGCTGATGAACGGGCGCCATGGTCGGCTGCGCCATCAGAGCGGCGATGACTGCGTCGAGGTCCTGCTCGGCGGTCTGGCCGGAGGGGATGGTCACGTTGCCGAAAATCGTTTTCGCGGTCTTATCATGCTCGGCGTCGACCGGGAACATTTGCCCGATATAGTAGGCGGGATTGTTGTTTTTCGCTTTCGCGTTGGGCGCGGTCGGATAGGTCCAGCCGGTGAGGGCGAGAGACATCGCGGTGACGACGGATTGATCGTAGGTGGGCACTGAGTTGTTGTTCTGGTCGAGCACCAGGCTGCCGTCGGGATTCAACTGGTTCAATCCGAGGGTGAACAGCTGCATCAGTTCGCGCGCATAATTCTCGTTAGGCGACGTTCCACTCGCGGAAGCCGCCTTGTTGTTGTTTGCCATGTTGAGATATCTGCCCATGGCCGGGCTGAGCGTGATGGCCTTGATGACGTCCTTATAATTACCGAAGGCGTTATCGCGGAAGAGACGCCAATAAGGAGGATACGCGTATGCTTCCGGAACTCCGGACTGCTGAGAGACGACCCAGATCTGGCTGAGTATGAAAGCCACGCGCTGCCGCAGTTGATCCTGATTCGCGACGGCGTTCTGAAAGAAAACGGCCTGCACGGGTCCTACATTGTTATTGGATTTGCCGGCGGAGTTCAGGATCGGCTGGTCGGGCAGGTCCGATGTGTTCAACGCGTACTGCGCTGTTAACCAGTTCGTGAAGCCCATCGATTGAACCTGCGCGATGGAGGCGGGGGTTGGTCCCCAAGTGGCCTGGTCCAAGAAACGCGCGGCGGCGCGGGCCGTGACCACCTGGGTTGTCGATTGAGCGGAGCTTACGAGAGCGAAGAGCGCGATTAGGAAATAATGCTTCATAGTAGGACGTGCCTCGACTGGGATTCGATCCTCAATTCCATGAACCCGCGCTGGCGAAAAAGTGTTGCGCAACTCCGCTGCGGACTTCGGGTTTAGCATGGGATATCATGCGGCCATCATGGGTACTCAACCGTGGTACGCAACCGCAACATTGATGAAGAATGTCTTTTCGCAAAGTGCGTCGGACATGGCTGAACGATTTCGCGAACGGCCGTGTCGAGCTTTTCGGTCTGCATTCGACGGGCGTCTTCGACAGAGCTTGCTAGAAGCGCGGCTGAGAAGCTGTTCTATTTACTGGCCTATCGCGCGGTAAGGCCGCCCGCATGCTCACGCATGGCGGTTCGGGAGCTCTCGGTCCCGGTTTTCAGCCTCTAGAAGCTGAAGCGCGCGCCGAACTCGCCCGCGAACGATTTGGGAACGATCACGCCCGAGGCAGTAATGAATCCGGTCGGCTGTTCAAACGTGCTGGTACGGATATTGCCGCCGTAGCTGGTGCCGAAATTGGCGCGATTGGTCAGGTCGAAGGCCTGGAAAAACAGCTCCAGCTTGGCCCTGTCCTTGAATCTTGAAAAACCGTCCGAAGCGCGCGTCGAGCTGGAAGAAATCTTCGCCGCGCATGTAGTTATAAGGAATCTGATGGCAAGTGTTGGCGGCCAGACACGATAGCAATTGGGCGTCGGTGTAGCTCGCGGTCGCCGTGAGGTTCGTCGGGGCGCTGTTCAGCACGATGTCGTGAGTGGTTCCAACACCGCTGCCGTAGCTGATAGACATCGGTGATGCCTTCGGTGATGTTATAAGGACGGCCGGTGGCCCACTGCATGATCGGCGTGAACGTAATTCCCCAGTGCAGGTTGACCAGACCGCTGATGGTGATGCGATGCCGTTCATCAGCCGGTGTCGGACCGAGGTCGTGCGGCGCGAACCAGTTCAGCTCATCGGTGGGGCCGTTTCCAAACGCGGCCGAGTTGCCGTTGTATGCCAGGGCCTTCGACAGAACGTACGACGCATTGACCGAGTAACGTTTGCTCAAACGTTTCCGGTAGGAAACGTTCATTGCGTCGTAGCGGCTGCGGCCGATCGACATGTAATCGCGAATGCCGCCGAGCACCGGCAGTCCGAGAGCCTGAAATGCGGCCGTGGTGTTGCGAACGCCGTTGATGGTCGGGTTGATGACAATGGTCTTGCTTTCATGCAGGCCGAGCTCATGTACATACTCGACTTCAATCACCGAATCGCTGGTCGACCTGCCAGCTATATCCGCCGTTCCACTGTTCGCTATAAGGATTACGATAATTCGGATCCATCATCTGGCCGGTGGCGCCGGTGGGCAATTGCGCGGCGCCCGGCGCCTGCGGCGGGAGCGGATCGACGCCGAAACGCCATGCCGAGAGAAGCTGGCCGCTGGGCAGAACGCTGGCGGTCGGGCTGCCTGGGCCGGAACTGGTGTAGGAAACGGTGGTGAACAGGCTCGAGTTGGCTTGTTGCTCCATGAACAGCGGGATGTTCTGGAAAATCTGGCCGTAGTAGAGGCCGTAGCCGGCGCGCAAGATGTGTTTGCCGCTGCCGGTCAGATCGTAGGCGATGCCGATTCGCGGGCTGAAGTCTTTGTTTCGTTCGTTCGGGATACGCCCGCGTAGGGGCTACCGATGGCCTTCAATTCCAGGTACGCGCGCGACAATGGCCTGGATCGATGCCGCCGTTCAACCCCATATCTTTGTCCCAGCGCAGGCCCAGATTCAGAGTGAGCCGGCGCGACACTTTCCAGTCATCCTGGAAATACAGGCCGAACATTTTGTTGTGTTCGGCGAAGTACGAATTGCCCGTGGTAGCCTGCGTGATGGACTGCACCGAGCCCGGCGTGGCAAAGCCCTGCGGGTATTTGGACGTGTTCGTCGAGAATCGTGATCGGATCGTCGAAGAAGGAGATTACCGGCGTTGGGTCGGTCAGGAAAAAGCCGCCGAGCACCGGCTCCCACAGATAGTCGACGCCGGTCTTGAACGAGTGCTTGCCGTGGTTGAACGCGATGTCGTCCTTGAACTGCCACTTTTTCTGAAAAGTATTCTGCGGCACGTTCGCATTGGTGCCGACTGTCAGGTCCGGGAACGACAGGTTCGGGACGTAGTTCGTCGTGGCGATCAGATTGTTCCAATACTGATAGCCGAAGGTGACCGAGTTCACGATGGTCGGCGAGATCACCGAATTCAGCGACGCGTTCGCGATGATGAGCTGGTTGGTGGTGAAGTTGTTCTGCGAAAGGTCGCTGGTGGAGCCGTTCTGATCGTTCAGGCCGCGATTGTTCTGGTTGGTGTAGCTGGCCGAGAAGGTGTTCTTGTCGTTGATGTGATGATCGATGCGGCCGTTGTAGCGCCAGTCGTAATAGGGCGTCGGAATGGTCTGCGTCGGGACTGGAGCTTCACCGGCAGTCCTGCGACGCCGGCCAGCGCCTGATCGTTGGTATAGGCCGTGCCGTTGACATTGATGCTGGTCTGCTCGCGCGAGCGCTCGATCGCGAAAAAGAGAAAGGTCTTGTCCTTCTTGATCGGCCCGCCGACCGATCCGCCGAACTGCTGGCGGCTGAACGGAGCCTTTTGCCCGCTGCCGCCGTGCGCGGCCTGCTCGAAATAGTTCAGCGTGTCGAACGCCTGATCGCGATCCTGAAAGAAGATCGATCCGTGAAAGTCATTGGTGCCGCGACTTGGTGATCACGTTCACCGCCGCGCCTTCGCTGCGGCCGTTGGCGGCCGAAAAACGCTGCGTGGAAATATTGAATTCCTCGATCGATTCCAAGCGGAAGCTGCATCACCGGTCCGCCGACCGAATTGTCTTTGTTATCGACGCCGTTGACGGTCATGTTCACGTTGCGGCCGCTCGATCCATTGGTGGCGAACACGCCGTAGCGGGCTTTGGTCGGATCGTAGGAGGTCACCGGCCGCGCGCCCGGCGCGAGAATCGCCAGATTGACGAAGTCGCGCGAGTTGAGCGGAAGATTCTCCACTTCCGACGGCGTAATCGGACGGCTGACGTCGGTCTTCTGCAAATCCACCAGCGCGGCCCCGCTCGCTTCGACCGTCACCGTCTCGGCTTGCTGGCTGGGCGAGAGCTGCGCGTCGATGGTGGTCGTGCGGCCGACGAACAGTTCCACATTCTGATAGAGCCCAGTCGCGAATCCCTTCACCGCGACGCGCACTTCGTAAATGCCGGCGGGCAGCAGGTTGAACACGTAGAAGCCGGCGTTGTTCGATTTTTCCACCCGCTGCAAACCGGTCGACTTGCTGCTGATGGTTATTTCCGCTCCCGGCACTAACGCAGCGGTCTTGTCAGTTACCGTGCCTTGCAGCGTAGCCGCGGCAGTCGCCTGGGCGAATACTTTCGCAGTGCTTATGCACGCCAGCGCAACCAACAACACCCAAATACGGTTTCCCATGTAATGCCCCTTTCTGAATTAGTCGATTCATTTAAGCTAAACCCACCTTCCCGATGAACCCCGGCAGCGGAGGCAGGTCAGAATCGGGAAGTGTCCAGCAATGGGGATTTCGACTTGGTATGGCCCCGGTTTTAGGCAAGTATACACCAACGGAAGTTCGAAGTTACCCCGCATCCGGAAATTATCCGAGCCGGCGCAGTCAGATGCCGGCGTACCAGGCGTAGCCGCCTTCCGGCGCCGCGGAGCCCAAGTCCCACCAGCTAACAACGTAACCTCGCAATATTTTATTTACTGAACGTTGCCTGGTGCCGTGGTGTCTCTAGTGGCAGGGAGATCGCCGGATTGATTGAGCCGAGGCGGTAAGCGAGAATATCGACGATGGGCGAGCCGGGTCCGGAGAAGGCGGATTTTGAACGACTTATGCGCGAATCGTACCGGATGGTGTATCAGGTCGCCTACTCAGTGCTCGGCAACACGGGGGATGCCGAGGAGGTGACGCAGGATGCTTTCCTGACTGCCTACCGGAAATTCGACAGCCTGCAGGATCCGGAAAGATTTCGGCCGTGGGTTGCCCGCGCGAGTTGGCGGCTGGCTTTAAACCGGAAGCGGGGGGCGGCGCGGACTATGGGACGGGATGGCGCATGGGTAGCAAGCCGGGCGGCATCGGAAGATCCGGAGACGCAGGCATCGGACCGCGAGTTCGAGCTCCGCTTGCGGGCGCAGGTGGACTTGTTGCCGGAGAAATTGAAGGCCGTGGTGCTGTTGATCGGAGTGGAGGAAATGGACGTCCGGACAGTAGCCGGGATTCTAGGAATCCCTGAGGGAACCGTGCGGTCGCGGCTGCATCTGGCCAGACGTCAGTTGTTGCGCGAGGTGACGCGGTGAGTTGTTCAGCTTGGACGGACGCGATTGCCGACTGCGCGCTCGGTACCGAGCCCGGGCCCGCGCTGGCCGCGCATCTCGCGGTCTGTCCATCATGTGCAGACGCTTTGCGCGAGAGGCGGGCGATGGCATTGCGGATCGATCAGGCTCTTGGTCGCCGGGCGGCGGTCGAGCCGCCTTTGTACGGACCGGAACGAGCGATGGCCAGGGTGATCGGGCAAGCAGAACCTCGCTGGTTGTGGAGATGGGCCGCCGTTGGCTGTGTGGTGGCGCTGATGGCGATCGTTATATGGTTGCGGCGTCCAACGCCTGAGGTAACGGCCCTGTCAACTTGGCGTTCGCCGACCCAAGTGCTGTTGCGGCCTCCGGTCGCGGCGGCATGGACCACGACGCCGCAGTTGGGCGAAGGATTTTTAAAAATCAAGTCAGGAGAAATACATGCGCAATAGATTCTGTTTGCCAGCCGCGTCGATGTTGGTTCTAACTTCGTTGCTCGGCGCGCAGCAGCCGCCGGCTCCCGATCCGCTGAGCGATTTGCTGTTTCCGCCGGAACTGGTGATGTCGCGGCAGAACGCGATTGGCCTGAGCGACGCGCAGAAGACGTATCTTCGCGCGGAATTGCTGAAGGCTCAGACGCGGTTCACCGAACTGCAATGGCAACTTCAGGACGGGTTGGAGGGGTTGATTGGATTGCTAAAGCAATCGAAGGCGGACGAGGCGCAAGTGGCTGCGCAGTTGGATAAGGTCCTGGCGTCGGAGCGCGAGATCAAGCGCGCCCAAATTGGGCTGCTGGTGCGTATCAAGAACAATCTGACACCGGAGCAGCAGCATCGGCTACAGAGCTTGCGCGGCGAATCGAAGCAAGAATGATCAACTTTAAAGGCAGGCTTATCATCTTTGGAGCGTCGGTTCTTTTTACCGCGATCAGAAGCGATGCTCAGAGTGTGCTGCGCCGCCTGCCTCCCCAGCCGGGGGCGGCCATTTGGTTCCACCCTCAGCCGACGGGCAACAGCGGCCAGTTCGGTCCTATTGGGTCGACGGATTACCTTTCGCTGTTCACCGCGACTGCGCCGTGGCCGCGTGCCATGGAGCGCACGCGCGTGATGGGGTTCTATGCGGGGTGGATCGCCTCGGTGAGCAACCAGGTCCTCCAACCGATTGTGGCGTTTCTCAACGCGCATGACATGTCTATTGAACTCGAGGCCCCTGCGCTCCAGGCGACCGCGACTTGCGGCTCCGGCGTCGAGGGGTATGTGCCTTACGGGCAATCGCTGCACGATTTCACGGTTGCCTACCTTCAGAGACTCCGAGCGCTCGGCGCCAACGTACAGTTCATTAAAGTGGATGAGCCATACTATTTTGGCAGCGTGGTAAACGATCCGCGCTCGTGCCACTTCTCAGTATCGGAAGTCGCCTCCGCGGTGGCGGCGTATGCGCAGTTGGTAAGAACCGTCTATCCGAACGCGGCGGTCGGCGACGTCGAACCGATTATCGCCGGCGGTTACGGGTCCGAAGTGGTTACCGCGCTCGGGCAGTGGCACGACACCTATCGGACCGTTGCGGGTGAGCTTTTCCCATTCTTTTTCGCCGACGTCGACTTCAGCAACAGTGCGTGGCCGACGATCGCAAAGTCTCTCGAGGACTCGACGCGGCAGCGCGGTATCGAGTTCGGCATGATCTATATCGGCGACCCTACCGACCTATCCGACCAGGAGTGGGCTGCCAAGGTGGTCGCACGCTTCGAGACCTACGAAGGAGTGATTGGAGGTCGCCCCAGCTACGCGCTTTTTCAATCGTGGGAGCCGCATCCGTTGTTCTGCCTCCCGGAAAGCGATCCGACTACATTCATCGGTGCGATCGACGCCTACATCGACGCCAGGCTGCACCTGGGTCCTACGCCCGAGGACATGACGGGCCGGATGGCGTTCGTCAGCCAGTGGAATTCCGTCAACCATATCTACCTCATGGATGTGGACGCCTCGGGCAAAGGCGCCGCCCCAGCCCGGCTCACGAGCGACGCGGAGTCGGAAGACAATCCCCAGTGGTCTCCCGACGGGACGCGCCTCGTCTATCAGCGTGGCTTCAATGGCGCCGCGATTTACGTGATTAACGCGGACGGCTCAGGCGAGCAGCGTCTCTCTCCGACGCCGGGGTTCGACGTCACTCCGAGTTGGTCTCCCGACGGCACCAAAATCATATACGCGAGACTTTACCAAGCGCCTCAACCCAACATGCCGCCGATGAACGACATTCGCATCATGAACGCGGATGGCAATGGCGATCACGCCATCCTGACAAATACTCTGTTCAGCGTCGAGCCCAAGTGGTCCATCAAAAACCAGGTGGTGTTCATGAGCCTCATGAACGGCAGCGGCTACCTGCAAATCTACGTGATCAACGTCGATGGCTCTGGCCTCCGGCAGCTCACCAGCGCTGCTGCCAACAGCGCCGACCCGGTGTGGTCTCCGGATGGAACCCGGATTTCGTTCGGATCCGATCGCGAGGGCGGCAACAAGCTCAACATCTTCGCGATGAACGTGGACGGCAGCCAACTGGAGCAGTTGACCCACTTCCAGGTGCCCTATGAAGCGGGCGACACGAATTGGTCGAGCGACGGAAGGAAGATCGCCTTCGAGTGGGACATCAACGGAATGAAGCAATCCAACCCCAACGCGTACGCCGAAGTTTGGACCATGAATCCGGACGGAAGCGGCCAGATCAGCACAGGCATGCCGTGCAGGGATGTCGGATGTGCCCCGCGCTGGCAGCCGCGAAAGACACCAGAGCGATAGGAACGGCGATCCTGGGTAGGACATGAATGATGGTCAAGCGTGGTATTTTTGAGGTATGAAGTTCCTTGCGCTCGCGCTATCGATTGCCGGATTGGGTGTGGCTGCTGACATTCACGGTCAGTACGTCGAAGCTCGCACCGCCGATATTTACACGGGGCCTTGCTTCGCCAATTCCGAAGTGGAGCTGACGGGGAACCTCGCCGTGCTCGGATGGAAGATTGAGAAGGGCTCGTGGCAGGGTGTTTCGCTCGATGGGCTGTCGGTGATGGGCGTCGTGCATTCCGATAACACGCTCGGCGATTACATGCATCCGGACGTGGTGAATGCGCGCGCCGTGATCATCGTCGATGAGCGTGCGACGCTGGAGCAGCGCATCGCGCTCGGCCAGTTCGCAAAACAGATGGGCGGCGATCTGCTGGCCAACGTGGTTCGAACCGACGCGCGACCGATTACTTTTTCGAGCGGCGACATGCATTCGCGAAACGCGAAGATGGTTGCCGGCGAATTAGCGAAGGTCGAAACGAGAGCGCTCGAAGAGACCGACAAGATCTGCCACAACGAAGAAGTCTGGTACAAACCGCTTACCCAGCTGGATCATGCCATGGCGGCGTACACCGTGGAGCAGTCGTATCAAGGAAAGGGCCTGAATACGACCTGGAGCTATCCGGGCAAGCGCAGCGCTTACGTCGGAACGTTTTCTACTTCAGGACCGAGCGTCATCGAGACCGGCGAAGATTTCAGCAAGTGAAACTTCGATAGACGGATTTTCCGTGCGGAGGACGCCGTCCTTGACTTCCCGGTTCCCTTCCACGCTGTAAGTCCACACGCGGCGGTCGATTGGATCGAAGACCCAAACATAAGGAACGCCGAAACTCAGATAATCGTCAATGCGCTTCTGCGTTCTGATGAGGCTGTCATCTTTGGAAAGAACTTCAATGCAGATAAACGGTGGTTCGCGGAAGATGGGAGGATGGGGCGCCGTTCCCTTGACAATGCACACGTCGGGAATGCGGAATCGCGTTGCCTGCACCTGCACTCGTTGTTCCACAACTGCGTGAAGCTTCCACTGCTTCCGGCGCGCACGGAAATAATACAACAGCTCGCTTTGTAAATCGCTATGATCATGTTCGCCCACGTTTCTTTCCAGCACCTCTCCGTCCACGTAATCGCAATCCGGCCGATACGAGGTGCGCAGATACTCTTCCACCGGAACGAGGGTCGTCGCCTTCATGTTGTTATTCTACCTCTCCACGCACGAGGTCTTCGTAGGTTTCGCGGGTGCGGATTACTCGCCAGGAATCTCCCTCTACTAGAACCTCCGCGGCTCGGGGACGGGAGTTGTAGTTGGAGGACTGGACGAAGCCGTAGGCTCCGGCGGTGCAGATTGCGACGATGTCGCCCGGCATTACTTCCGGCAGTTCGCGATCTTTTGCCAGGAAATCTCCGGTCTCGCAAACCGGACCGACTACGTCGACTATCGATGTTGGCGCGTTGGTTTCGCGGACCGGGAGAATTTCGTGATAGGCGCTATAGAGCGCGGGGCGGATCAGGTCGTTCATCGCGGCGTCGATGACTACGAAATTCTTGTCGCCGGTAGTTTTTCGATAGAGGACGCGTGACAGCAGCACGCCGGCGGCGCCCACAATAGAGCGGCCGGGCTCGATCATCGCGTGGAGACCGTGATCTTTTAAGCGCGCGCACATCTGGGCGATGAAGCTGCAAATTGCCGGGGTCGAGTCTTCGGGTTTGTAGGCAACGCCAAGGCCTCCACCTAAATCGGCGTGGCGAATATCGAAGCCTTTCATGCGCAGGCGGTCGATTAGATTTAGAACGCGATCGACGGCTTCCATCACCGGCTCCGGGTTCATCAACTGCGAGCCGATGTGGCAGCTCACCCCTTCGAGCAGCAAGTTTTCATGCTGGCAGGCTCGCTCATAGATCGCTTCGGCGTCGGAAATATCGATGCCGAACTTGTGAGCGAGGCGCCCGGTGGAGATGTAGGCGTGCGTGGCGGCGTCGACGTCGGGATTGACTCGCATGGCGACGCGGGCCTGGACGCCGTGGCGATGGGCGAGAGCATCGATTAATTCCAGCTCTGGTTCGGATTCGCAGTTGAAGACGTAGATGCCCGCTTTGAGAGCGGCATCGATCTCGGGCACGGTTTTGCCGACGCCGGAGAAGACGATTTTCTTGGGGTCGCCGCCGGCTTTGAGGACGCGGTAGAGCTCGCCTCCGGAAACTATATCGAAGCCTGCGCTGGCTTTTGCGAGCAGGCTCAGGATCGCCAGATTGCTGTTGGCTTTTACCGCGTAGCAGACGGTGTGCGGCTGTTGGCCGAAGGCTTGATCGTAGGCGCGGTAGGTTTTGAGAATCGCTTGCGCGGAGTAGACGTAGCTAGGGGTCCCGGCCCTGGCGGCGATGTCGGCTAGGGGGACTTCGTCGAGGTAGAGAGCTCGGTCGCGGTAGGCGATCGGGGTCATGGGGTGGTCCTGAATGCGACTGCCATCATTAGTGGACCTTTATTACTACTACGGTTTGGTCGTCTGTGATTGCGGTGCCGTCGCGGAACGTGTCGATGTCGGTGAAGATCGCGTCTGCCAGAGCCTTGGGACTGGCGGTGCCGTGCTTCTTCAGAAGGCGCGTGACCCGGCCGCGCGTGAAGTCTTCTTCTTTGGCGTTTAATTGATCCTCGACGCCGTCGGAAAAAAACAGCATCAGGTCGCCTGATTCGGCTTGGTGAACAATCTCGTCGTATTCGCGATCTTCGAGTAAGCCGATGGGGACGCCTTCGGTCCTGGGCTTGAGGATTTCCCCATTACGGTAGATGAGCGGCGGTTCGGCTCCGGCGTTGCAGATCACAAACTGGCGCAATTTCGGCTCCCATAACGCGAGCGTCAACGTGGCGTATTGGGCGTCGACTTTACGTTCGAGCAAAGTCTCATTCAGATACTTCATCAGCGACGCGGGACTGCGCTTGCGCGGAGCGAGAATTCGCAGCAGGCCGCTGACCAGCGCGCCATAAAGAGCGGCGGCTGCACCTTTTCCGCTTACGTCGCCGAAGGCGATGACCGCATACTCGTCGCCGTTTTCAAAAAAATCGTAGACATCACCCGAAATCTCCCGAGCCGGCCGCGAACGGATGGCGATTTCGAGGCCGTTAATTTCGGGTGCCACGCGCGGCTGCAACACGTGCTGCAATTTGCGGGCGGCCTTGAGGTCCTGGTCCATGCGCTGCTCGCGGAGCGCGATTTCCTCATACAGGCGGGCGTTTTCAACGGAGCTAGCGATCTGCGGGGCGAGCAGCGAGAGCGTGCGCTGATGGTCCTCTGTGAAGAAACCCAGGCGCTCGCTTTCAACATCGAGAACGCCGACCACGCGATCCTGCACGATCAGCGGCGTCGCCAGCTCCGCCCGGACGTCGGCATGCGACTCAATGTAGCGAGGGTCGAGCGAGGTGTTGGTCACGCGCACCGCTTCCCTGCTCTGAGCGGCAGTGCCGGTGATGCCTTTGCCCAGCGGAATATTGTCGACGGTTACACGCTGGTCGAAACGGACACTGAAGCGGCTGCGCAGCAGTTTCTTCTCGGCATCCACCAGGTAGATGCTGAAGGCGTCGTAATTAATCAGAGTGCGAACAGTGGCGGCGATCTTGCCGAGCAACTCGTCGAGATCGAGGATAGAACTGAACTCCTGCGACAGGTGCGTGAGCGTGCGCAGAGTGCGGTTTTGCCTTTCGACGCGGCGGTAAAGGCGCGCGTTATCAATCGCAAATGCGACACGGCCTCCGATGAGGCGCAGCATGGCTCGGTCTTGCTCGGAGTAGGCTTTGATGCCGCGTCGACTGGACGTCAATGACGCCGACCAGCTTTCCGCGCGCGAGCATCGGCACGGCCAACTCACTACGGACCGCATCGAGTGCGTTCAAATAGCGGGGATCCTGGCGAACATCGTCGACCATGACCGGGATGCGAGCGGCCGCTGCTGCACCGGTGACTCCTTCATCCAGTTTGACGACCAGGCTGCGGACCACCTCTTCGCGATGGCCAATGGAATAGCGGATGCTCAAGCCCTTATCGCGTTCGTTGTAAAGAAGAATCGCAAAGAGGTCGTAAGAGATGACGTCCTTGACAATGGAGCCGACATTGGCGAGCAGCTTATCGAGGTCGAGAGTTTCCGAGGTGACGCGCGACACTTCGAGCAGGAAGTCGAGGAGCTCGACTCGCTCGCGGAAACGGACGGCTGCTTTTCTTGGGATCGCCATGGTGGCCTAGTGGACAGTCCCCGCAAAGGCTTTCGCATTTACCCGGCAGCGCATGGCGCCGCCCCACGAAGGCAAATCAATAGCTTGGGTACCTCTGTGGCGCGGGGCCATGCCCTGCGAAAGACTCTTTCCGCAGCCGGGTAGACTGAACCGCAATGCGTAACCATGCGGACAAACGCGGCCCTCCATTAGTAGCCGCCTTTCGTTGCGGGCGCTTCAGAAACTTTGCCCTGCGCAGTTTCCATGATTTTGACGCTGGCGCTGGCGCCGATACGCGTAGCTCCGGCGGCCGCCATGTTTTTCAGATCGTCCAGCGTGCGGATGCCTCCGGAGGCCTTCACGCCCATCTCTTCGCCGACCACCTGGCGCATCAGGGCGACGTCGTGAACCGTTGCGCCGCCGGTGCTGAAGCCGGTAGATGTTTTCACGAATTCCGCGCCTGCTACTTTCGAAAGAGTGCTGGCGATGACCTTTTGATTGTCGTCGAGTAAAGAGGTTTCGAGGATCACTTTGAGGATCGCTCCGCCTTGGTGCGCGGCTTGAGCGACGGCTTCGATGTCCTGGCGAACAGCATCGTAATTTCCGCCCTTGAGCTCGCCGATGTTGATGACCATGTCGATTTCAGCCGCGCCCAGTTTTACTGCGTTGTCCGTTTCGGCGACCTTGGCTATAGTGGAGTTGGCGCCCAGAGGAAAACCGACTACCGTGCACACTTTGACCGGCGACCCGGACAATTCGGCGGATGCTAAAGGGACCCAGTACGGATTCACGCAGACGCTGGCGAAGCTGTATTTACGAGCTTCACAGCATATTTTGCGGATGTCGGCGGCAGTCGCGTCGGCCCGCAGTAGGGTGTGATCGATCTGCGAGGCGAGCGAGGAATCGATGCTTGGTAGAGGCTCGCAAGCGGAGACACGGGAGGCTCCCGCGGCGAAAATCTGGCCGTGGTTTGCGGGCGGCGATGCCGGCTTCTCCCCGCCATATCGCGCGAGAATTTCCTCGCCGATTTCGGCGACTAGCCTGTCTAACGCGTCTTGTTGGGAGGAGTCCACTTCAGGTTCGCCTTATCGATTTCCTTGATTTTGTCGACGCGCGCGGCGTGACGGCCGCCTCCGAAGGGCGTCGAGAGCCACGTCCGAAGGACCTCTTCAGCCTGGGTAACGCTTAGCAGGCGTCCGCCCAGCGTCAAGACGTTGGCATCGTTATGTTCCCTGCTATTTCTGGCGGTAGCTCTATCATAACACAGGGCCGCGCGCACTCCCGGAAATTTATTGGCGACCATGGCAGAGCCGATTCCCGCACCGTCCATGATGACTCCGCGGGCCGCTTGACCGCTTGCGACCAGTTCGGCGACTTGGCGGGCGATGTCTGGATAATCGGCGGGTTTCCCGTCATGAACTCCGACGTCGTGAATCGCGAGGTGTAGCTCCTCAAACATCGGGAGCAGTTTCTGTTTCAGTTCGAATCCGCCGTGGTCGCTGCCGATGGCGACGGTTTGGGCGGGCGAGGCGGGGGGTAGGGATTCGCCTTTTTTCAGCTCTATTATTTTTACGCCGCGGGCTTGAGCTAGATCACGCGCGGAAGGAGTCAGGATCGACCCGGGAGGAACGCGGAGGTCTCCGCCCAGGGGAATATCACGTTCAGTGAAGACCGGCCGCATGCAGTCTTCATGATAAATGCTATGCGGCTTCGACGGAAGAAAACCATTTCAGGATTTGCGGCAGAACTGCCTCCGCAGCGCGCACCCCCGCTTCGATCATGTGCAGTGCGGCTTCGCGGGAGCTCCAGCCGGTGCTCCAGCCGGAATCCTTTACATAGGGCGAAATTACAACGTCGGAGGAGCGTCGCCAGTGCGATCCGTTGCGCGCGGTCATGACCTGGAAACTGCGCTGCACGACGCTTTGCGCATTTTGCGGGTCGGTCATTTCAGTGGGCGGCAGAACTACTGCTACTACATGCGTCGCGCCCATGCGCCGCAGCGGCGCGGCTGGAACATCCATCGCGACCATGCCATCGACCAGGCAATGATTCATATAACGGACCGGCGGAAAAATTCCCGGATAGGCGCAACTGGCGCGGATCGGCATCAGCACGTCGCCCTTCTCCTTAAATATGACCGGAACCCCGGCGGTCAGATCGCTGGCGACGATGGCGAGGGGTATCAGCATTTCCTCGAAAATAACCTTCTTGAGCAGGGCCATTACGAAAGCACCGAGGCTTTCAATGCTCGAAATTTCGATAGAGTGCGCAGCCTGTTCGATCTCCGCGCTGGAACAACCAGAGGCGAAGGCGGCAGCGGCAATGGCACCGGAACTGACGCCCGAGATGGCGTGAATCGGGATACCTTCGCGTTCGAACACGCGTAGCACGCCGGCGTGGGCAATCCCGCGGGCGAATCCGCCGCCCAGCGCGAGCCCTATGCGCGTTTCGCGCCCCGAATCGGGGCCGGTCCGAATCCTTCGGCTTCCGCCGTTCATCACATCCGAAATAACAGTGGCCATCACGTTTCCGGCTGCTATATTAAGGATTCAACTGTGAAACTCCGATTTAGCATCCGGTCCTCCCAGATCTTATCGACACCTAAACGGCGCAGGTGTTTCATGTCTTCGCCTGTTTTTCTCTGTGCCCTTTTGCTTAGTCCCCTTCAGGCCCAGAGGAACATATCGGGTGAGGTCGCGATCCGGCAAGCGCTCGAGCGGCTGGATACGGTGGGCAGCATAATGATGATCGGGGCCCATCCGGACGATGAAAACACGGCTCTTTTGGCCTATTTTTCGCGCGGATTGCATATGCGGACGGCCTATCTATCGCTGACACGCGGGGAAGGCGGGCAGAATCTGATCGGCAGCGAGCAGGGCGACGAGCTAGGTATCATTCGCACCCAGGAGCTGCTCGCGGCGCGCAGGATCGACGGCGGCGAGCAGTTTTTCACCCGCGCGATCGACTTTGGCTTCTCGAAAACTGCGGACGAGACGTTCACCAAGTGGCCTCGCGAAAAGGTGCTCGGCGATGTGGTGTGGAACATCCGGCGCTTCCGGCCCGACGTGATCGTCCTCCGCTTTTCGGGGACGCCGAGGGATGGGCATGGGCAGCATCAGGTATCGGCTATCGTCGGAAAAGAAGCGTTTTCGGTGGCGGCCGATCCGTCGAGGTATCCCGAGCAACTGCAGTGGGTCCAACCGTGGCAGGCGAAGCGCCTGATGTGGAATACGTTCGCGTTCACCGCGGAGCAGCAGAAGGAAGAGGCGGCGATTAAGGATAAGCTGGCGGTCGATTTGGGCGAATATTCGCCGGAGCTGGGGTATTCCTACAGCCAGATCGCGGGGATGAGCCGGAGCCAGCACCGGTCGCAAGGTATGGGCGCGGGAGAGCCCAAGGGGTCGACGAAGAATTATCTGGTGACGATTTCGGGCGATCGGGCGACCAAGGACGTTTTCGAGGGGATCAATACCACGTGGTCTCGGTTGGCGGGGGGAACCGACGTGGGGGCCCTGATCGAGAAGGCCCGGGATAATTACAGTGGTCAAAGGGCCGAAACATTATTGCCCCTTCTTGTCGAGGCTCGGACTAAGGTAATGACGATGAAGGATCCGCTCGCGGTCCGCAAGCTGCACGAGATCGATGAGGCGATTGGACTGATTTCGGGGTTGTGGGTCGACGCGGCGGCCGATAAATTTGCGGCGACGCCAGGGTCGAGTTTGAAGATCGCGTTTACGGCTCTGGCGCGAGTTCCGGTACAGGCCACGCTGGTCGGCGTGAAGATGACGGGGATGGAAGGGGTGCCGCAACTCGACATCGCGCCTGTCACGCTCGTCTATAATCAGCCGAGTTTGTACTCTCTGACAGTGCCGGTTCCGCAAAAACAACGTTATTCGCAGCCTTACTGGCTGGTGGAACCGAAGGATGGCGCGATGTATCGAGTGCCTGATCCGCAAATGATCGGGAATCCGGAAAGCGCTCCCGTGCTGGAGGCGCATTTCCGCGTGAAGATCGCGGGGACGGAGATCGAAATTTCGCGGCCGGTGGAGCATCGCTACATCGATCATATTTACGGGGAGCAGGTTCGGCCGCTGGCGATCGTGCCTCCGGTGGGGGTCGAATTGCCCGTCCAGGCGCTGGTGTTCGGGTCGCCCACAGCGCGGAAAATCGACATCTTAGTCAAAGCAAATATCGCGAAGGCCTCGGGCGATGTGAATCTCGAAGCCCCCACGGGATGGCAAATCGAGCCCTCAACACGGCACTTCGATCTCAACTCGATCGACGAGCAAACGACGGCCAGTTTCACGATCACTCCACCGTCGGCGGACGCACAGGGTGAAGTTCGCGCGGTAGCCATGGTCGGTGAACGACAGGTCTCCTCCAGCACCGAAGTCATTGCGTATCCACATATCCCTTTTCAGACGCTGTTTCCGCCCTCCGATGCGAAACTCGTCCGTGCAAGCATCCGCACGCTTGCGAAAAATATTGGCTATATCGTCGGCGCGGGCGATGAAGTGCCCTCAGCGTTGCGCCAGATCGATTGCGAGGTGACGTTCCTCTCTCCTGACGATCTGGTTCGCGCCGACCTCTCGAAATACGACGCGATTGTCACAGGAGTTCGCGCCTTCAACGTGCGCCCCGATCTACGCGCGAACTATCAGCGCCTGTTCGATTACGCGCATAACGGAGGGACCGTCGTCGTCCAGTACGACGTGCAGGAAGGCGGGCCTTTTGGTGGGAATCCGACGCTGCTAGATCATGTCGGGCCTTATCCGATTAAGGTCAGCCGGGATCGCGTAACCGTGGAGGACGTCCCTGTGAACTTCCCGAATCCCCAGAATCCGGTGTTGCATTCGCCCAACGAAATCACTGAGCGCGATTTCGACGGATGGGTGCAGGAGCGCGGCCTGTACTTCGCGAATGAATGGGATCCTAAATATGAAAGCGTCCTTGAATCGCACGATCCAGGAGAACAACCGATGCCCGGCGGCATGCTCTACACGAAGTATGGAAAAGGCATCTACATTTTTTCCGCATATTCCTGGTTTAGGGAATTACCTGCCGGCGTTCCGGGCGCGTTCCGGGTTTTTGCTAACATGCTGAGCGCGGCCAAAGTGCAATAATCACGCCCAATGAAGTCTGAAGAAATCAGGGACGAACCGCCTCCCGTGCTGGGCCGCTGGTCCCGCGTTTATGCGGTTATCCTCGCCGAGCTTGCGCTCGTGATCCTCGCGTTCTATCTGTTCACCATCCACTTCGCCCCATGAGACCGCTCGATTGGGTCGTCCTGGTTTTGTGGTTGGTGTTACTTGTCTCCTACGGCCTGTGGCGCAGCCGCGGCTCCAATACCGTCAATCAGTTTTTGCTCGCCGGCAAAACCATGCCCTGGTATGCGATGGGACTCTCCATCATGGCGACCCAGGCCGGCGCGATTACCTTCATCTCGACGCCGGGACAAGCTTACGTCGACGGTATGCGATTTGTGCAGGTTTATTTCGGACTGCCAATCGCGATGGTTATTCTCTCAGCGACGGTCGTACCGATCTTTCATCGTGCGAAAGTTTATACGGCGTACGAATACCTGGAGCAAAGATTCGATGCGAAAACGCGCGCACTCGTGTCCGTTATTTTCCTGATTGAGCGCGGCTTGAGCGGGGGCATCGCCCTGGCGGCTCCTGGAATCGTGCTTAGTGCGATTTTGCACCTGCCGTTTGTCTGGACCACCATTATCATGGGCTGCGTCGTGATCCTGTTCACGACCATGGGCGGAATCAAGGCCATCACTTGGGCCGACGTGCCTCAGATGATCGTAATTTTTTCGGCGCTGATTCTGTCCTTGTGCATCGCCATTCACCTGCTGCCGCCGGGCGTGTCGTTTCTCGACGCCGCCAGGCTCGCCGGTGCGGCGGGCAAGCTGAACGCCGTCGTTCTGCACTTCGATTGGAAGGACCGCTACAACCTTTGGAGTGGCGTGATCGGCGGAGCCTTCCTCGCGCTCGCTTATTTCGGCACGGATCAGAGCCAGGTGCAGCGCTACTTGACCGGCAAATCGATCGGACAGAGCCGCCTCAGCCTGCTGTTCAACGCGATGGCGAAAGTGCCGATGCAGTTTCTGATTCTATTCATCGGCGCGATGGTCTTCGTGTTCTTCCTGTTCGATAAGCCGCCGCTCTTGTTCCATCCGGTGGAAATGGCTCGCGTCGAGAAGACTCCGCAATTCCCCGGCATCGAGTCGCGATATGACGGCGCGTTCGAACATCGGCGGGCAGCGGCGCTGGAATATAAAGACGCTCCCGACATCACTTCCCGGGCAACCGCCGCCGATAAGTTTCGCATCGCGCAAAAGGATCTGGATGGCGCGCGCGCCGACGCACTAAAACTGGCGACAGAGAACGATACCAACTATATTTTTCTGACCTTCGTAATGCACTATCTGCCCACCGGAATCGTGGGACTCGTATTGGCGGTGATCTTCACGGCGTCGATGTCGTCGAGTTCAGGTGAAATCAATTCGCTTGCCACCGTCACCGTGATCGATATCTATAAAAGGCATTGGAATCCGAACGCCACCGACCGTCATTATCTGCTCGCCTCACGCGCCGCGACGGTATTCTGGGGCGCCTTCGCGACGATATTCGCGACCTTCGCTTATGACTTCGGCGCATTGATCGAGGCAGTCAATCAGGTGGGGTCGCTGTTCTATGGAGGACTGCTTGGAGTATTTGTGCTCGCGTTCTTCGCGAAGAGGGTCGGCGGCACAGCGGCGTTTTATGGGGTGATCGCAGGTGAATTGGCGATCTTCACGACCGCGCGATTTACGTCGATCAAGTTTCTCTGGTACAACGTGATCGGCTCACTGGTGGTAATCGCCGTGGGCTTGGTGATTTCAAAATTCCACCCACAGAAACTGTGATACACTATACACATGAAACGTACAAATCTTGTGCTTGATGAAGAACTATTAAAAGAGGCCACCAGAGAGCTTGGAGAGAAGACATATTCAGCGACCGTAAACGCAGCTCTTAAAGAGATCGTGCGGCAGAAAAGTGTCGAGAGGCTGGCAGATTTTGTCGGAAAAATAGAGTGGATTGGCGATTTATCTGAGATGCGCGAAGATCGGCCGCAAAAGCAAGTGGAAAAGCGTCCGACCGAACCCCACACTCGCAGCCACAAGCGATCGGCATGAAGCTGCTGGTGGACACCTCCGTATGGATCGCGATCCTTAGAGGTGAAGTCCAGGTCAACCGCGCCAGTTACCGCGAATTTTTCACGTGCGGTCCAGTTGTCCAAGAGGTGCTGCAGGGTTTCGGAGAAAATCCGCTGGTTGCAAAATACGAGGAATCGTTTTTGAGGGTCCCTCGGTTGAGCGACCCTCTACCAGCCGAGTTGTTTGTTGTGGCGGCAGACATTTATCGCCAGGGCCGCCGGCGAGGATTGACGATCCGCTCGGCCACGGACTGCCTGATTGCCGCGATTGCCCTTGCAAATGGAGCAACGATTTTGCATCGTGACCGCGATTTCGACCATATCGCGCAGTTTACCAATCTGAGGGTGTACAGCTAACTAACTCAACACCGCGTTTAGCGACCCCTGCCGATACCCCTCAAGATCCAGCGTCACGTAGTGGAACCCCAGCTTCTTAAAAATCCCGGTAAACGCGCGCGACATTTCGAGAGTCATCGCCCTCTCCAACTCCTCCGGCGCGATCTCGATGCGAACCACTTCGCCGTGAAACCGCACGCGAAATTGCCTGAAGCCGAGAGCCCGAATGGCGTCCTCGCCTCGATCGACCGTCTTAACGTTCTGAATCGTCACCGGCGTCCCATAGGGAATGCGCGAACTCAAACAGGCCGAAGCAGGACGATCCCAGGTCTTCAATCCGGCGCGCTTCGACAGCTCGCGAATTTCTGCTTTCGTGAGTCCGGCCTCGACCAGAGGAGCCTTCACCTCATGCAATTTCGCCGCCCGCTGGCCGGGCCGATAATCGCCCAAATCATCCACATTAACTCCGTAAACGACGTGCGCAATTCCCCGCTCCCGCGCTGTTTTATCGAGCTGCGTGAATAATTCGTCCTTGCAGTGAAAGCAGCGGTCGCGATCGTTTTTCACGTAGTCGGGATTGTTGAACTCGTAGGTCGCGATGTACTCATGGCGGAAGCCCTGGACGCGCGCGAACTCCTCGGCGTCCGCCTTGTGCGAATCGGGCAGCGATGCGGAATCCGCGGTAATCGCGACGGCTTTATCGCCCAAGGCACGATGCGCCGCCCACGCGAGATAGGCAGAATCGGCGCCTCCCGAATAGGCGACGATGACGCTCGATAGATCTTGGAGCGAAGCCAGGAGCGAAACCTCCTTGGCTTCGAGCGTACTCATAACCTTATTGTAGCGGCAGATCTTCCTGCCCGTCGACGGGCGTGTCCAGAACCACGGTTTCCGGAATTAAACTGGCGGCGGCGACCTGATCCCCTGCCTCGACGTTGACCAGTTTTACGCCCTGCGTCGAACGGCCCGCTTTGCGAATCTCGCTCGAATCGATTCGGATAATCTGCCCCTGCTTGGTGATGATCATCAGCTCGGAATCTTCCTTCACCGAAAGAATGCCCACCACTTTGCCGACGCGCGGTGTGGTCTTCATATTGATGACGCCCTTGCGGCCGCGAGCGGTCAGGCGGTAATCCTCGAGAGGCGTGCGTTTGCCGAAGCCGTTTTCGGACATCGAAAGCATCAGGCCTTCTTTGGGAACCACCTCCGCGCCCACCAGATAATCGCCCTCGTCGAGTTCCATGCCGCGAACTCCACGCGCCGGACGACCCATCGGGCGCACGTCGCTTTCCTTGAACCGGCACGCCATTCCTTCGTGCGTGCCCAGGAACATATACTCCTCGCCCGTGGTCAGCCGCGCGGCGAGCAATTCGTCACCCTCGTCCAACCCGACCGCGATGATGCCGCGAGCCATCGGATTATCGAACTCCGTGAGTTCGCACTTCTTGATGACGCCTTGTTTGGTCACCATCACGATGAACTTGCCGGGGACGAACTCCTTCACCGGCAAAAACGCGGTGGCCGATTCGTCCGGCTGCAACGCCAGCAGGCCGGAAGCGTGCTTGCCTTTTCCGACTGTCGTTGCGTCGGGAATATTATAAATCTTAAGCCAGTAAACTCGTCCCTTATTGGTAAAAATGAGGAGATAAGCGTGTGTCGATGCGACGATTAAATGCTCGACCACATCTTCGGCGCGCGTCGACATCCCGATCCGACCTTTGCCTCCGCGTGTTTGGCGCCTGTAGGTATCAACGGCAGTACGCTTCAAGTACCCGCCGCGCGTGACGGTCACCGCAACGTCTTCCATTTGAACGAGATCTTCGAGTTTAATCTCGCCCGTGTCCTCGATGATCTGGGTGCGGCGCTCGTCGCCGAAATCCTTCTGGACCTCTCTGAGTTCCTTGATAAGGAGGGCCTTCAGGACCTTTTCAGAGCCTAAAATCTCCAAATATTCGCCAATTCTGACCTGAATTTCAGCCAATTCGTCGATAATCTTCTGCTGCTCCATACCGGTTAATCGCTGGAGTTGCAATTCGATAATCGCTTGCGCCTGGCGCTCGCTGAAGCGCGGACCTTCGTCGGGACCAACTAATTTTCCGTAGGCCTTGATTTCCTCAGCCGAACGGAAACTCATCAGTGCTTCTCGCGCTTCCTTCGGAGTCTTGGATTCGCGGATCAGCTTGATCACCGCGTCCAAATTGGTCAGCGCCCTCTGGAATCCGAGCAAAATATGCTCGCGCTCCCTCGCCTTGCGCAATAGATAATCAGTGCGACGGCGAACCACATCGGCGCGATGCTCGATGAAGCGCTTCATCACCTCCACCAAGCCCATTTCCTTGGGTTGGAGATTGACGATCGCTAGCATGATCACGCCGAAGCTGATCTGCATCTGGGTTTGTTTGTAGAGGTTATTGAGTACCACCTCAGCTTGCTCGTCGCGCTTCAATTCGAAGACGATGCGCATGCCGTCTCGATCGCTCTCGTCCCGAATATTCGAAATACCTTCGAGCTTTTTGTCGTTCACCAGACTGGCAGCGTATTCGATCAGGCGCGCCTTGTTCACCTGATAGGGAAGCTCGGTCACGACGATAGCTTCACGGTCTTTGCCAAACGCTTCCGTGGCCGCTTTGGCGCGAATTTTTATCGATCCGCGGCCCCGGGTGAAGTAATCGTAAATGCCTTCGCGCCCTAAAATCATCCCGCCTGTTGGGAAATCCGGGCCTTGCACCACCTCGATTATTTTGGACAAAGGAGTCGCCGGATTATTGACCAGCATGATGCAAGCTTCGACGATCTCGGTCAGGTTATGAGGAGGAATTTTGCTCGCCATACCGACCGCGATCCCTTCGCTGCCGTTGATCAGCAGGTTCGGAACGCGCGCCGGAAGAACTTCGGGCTCGACTTCACTCTCGTCGTAATTGGGCCGGAAATCAACGGTTTCCTTGTCGATATCCTCGAGCATCGATGCGGCAATGCGCGAAAGGCGCGCCTCGGTGTATCGCATCGCCGCAGGCGGATCGCCATCGACGGAACCAAAATTTCCCTGCCCATCGACTAACGGGTAGCGAAGAGAAAAAGGCTGGGCCATGCGCACCAAAGCGTCATAAACCGGGATATCGCCGTGCGGGTGATATTTTCCCAACACTTCGCCGGCGATCTTGGCGCACTTGCGGGTCGGACGATTGAAGTGCAGGCCTAACTCGTGCATTCCAAACAGAATGCGCCGATGCACCGGCTTCAATCCGTCGCGCACGTCAGGCAACGCGCGGCCAACGATGACGCTCATTGAATAGTCGAGATACGACCGCTTCATCTCGTCTTCGATATTGATCGGGATCAGGTTTTTTCCACCGCCGTCACCGCCGAGAGGCAATTGGCCGCCGGGAGGGGGCGGAGTGGTCGGGTCCTGTGGATCTGCCAAGCTTTAGCTCCTTTAGGGGGAACGCGTTGGGGCGCGTCCCTTCCTATTTTAGCAGGGGCGCGTTACGATTGGTGCAATGATCCGCACGATTGCGATTTTCGCCACCACCATCTGCGCCCTCGCGCAGGGTAACCCCGATTGGACCAAGCCGTTTCCCGCCCACCGGGTGATCGGAAATGTATATTACGTAGGCACTTACGACCTGGCGTGCTTCCTGATCACGACCCCGAAGGGCAATATTCTGATCAATACCGGAGTCGACGGATCGGCTCCCATGATCCAGTCCAGCATCGAGTCGTTGGGCTTCAAATTAAAGGACACGAAGATCCTGCTGACTACGCAGGCTCATTACGATCACGTTGCCGCGATGGCGGAAATGAAGCGACTTACCGGCGCGAAGTTTCTCGCGACCGACGGCGACGCACCAGTACTAGAGGATGGAGGGAAAAGCGATCCGCTTTTTACTTCTCCGGAGTTCAAGTTCGCGCCCGTAAAGGTCGACGGTAGGATAAAGAATGGCCAGAAGATTTCGCTCGGCGGCACTGATTTGATCGCCTATTCTCATCCCGGCCACACGCGGGGCAGCGTGAGTTATGGTCTGACGATCGCTGAAAATGGACGTAATTATCGCGTTCTGATTGCGAATATCGGATCGATCAATCCGGGCACCGTATTGATTGGAAACAAGAAGTATCCTCAGATCGCGGACGATTACGCACGGACTTTCCGGGAACAGAAGAAGCTGGAGTGCGATATTTTCTTATCATCCCATGCATCGCAGTACCAGCTCCACGATAAATGGAAGCCCGGGCAAGCGTACAGCCCGGACACATTCGTCGATCCGGAAGGATATAAAGCCGCGGTCGGGCGAGCAGAGGCGGCCTATAATGAGTGGCTTGCGAAGGAAAAGGGCTCGCGCTAATTTGCGCGTACATCAACAATGATCGTAATCAGGTCCCTTTTGCTCATCTAAAATCGCCAATCCCGCGTATTGTTGTTAAGACGCTGGGAGCGCGGCCGATACGGGAACACTCGATGACACGGTGTACCACGTAGGGGACGGACGCCTCCCAGCGACCCTAGAATACTCCGCTTTCCTGTAGGATGAAATAGGACAAACTGATTAAATTGATTATTTTTTCAATAGAATAGTCAGGCGTTCATGACGCGGTTCATTCGCTCGATAGCCTCGTCAATCTCGGCTGTATTCTTAAAGCCAATGGTCACAGCATCAACGCAGCCAAGGTTCATGGCAAACTTCATGGCAGCGTCGCGATCATCCGCGGTAGTGAAACTGCCTTCGCCGCACAGTTTCATGCTGATCACCCCCATGCCCTGCGCGTGAACCTTCTTCGTGTGGGCGACCACTTCGTCGACATTGCCAGGGATATTACGTCCCTTAATTCCGGCGTATCCATATGAGATCCCTTGTGATTCATGCGAATCATCGCGATATCGAGAAATTCATTTCCCGGAATGGTGCGCAATGCGGGCAGGCCGTGAATGGAGGCTCCGTGGCATAGGATCGCTTTCTTGCTCTTTGCTTCGGCCATTCCGTCTTGCAGGCCTTTATAATCGGTGGCCCAGGTGGGAGGACGGAGACAGTGCAGTAGTAAAATGTCGATATATTCGGTACCGAGCTGTTGGCGAAACAGGTCGATTTTCGTGGCAGGATCGCCCGTCGGAGGTGTGCCGTATTTGGTCATTAAACGATAGCTGTCACGCGGCAGACCCTTCAGCGCGATCGCGAGCATCTCGGACATACCGTGATAAGTCTCGGAAGTTTCGAAGAATCGAATGCCGTTATCGTAAGCGTGGCGAACCAGGCGCGTGAACCCATCCTGCCCGAGTTCGCGCTGCACGCGTCCGCTACTGGTGCCGGTTCCGAAGGCCAAGCGGGTTACTTTCACGTTCGATTTGCCCAGCGTGACCCAATCGGTCGCGAGGCGTTTCGTCGGCGCGGCTGTAGCCACTGCGGTAGCGGCCACACTCGTAATCAGAAAATCGCGGCGGGTTGTGAGAGCCATAAATTATTGCTCCTTTATGTGCCACTTTATCACGATGTTGCCATTTTCATCCGCCCTCAGTCCCCGAACCGCGCATTATCTTCTAAGCAAGGAGTCCATGCGCTCGTCAACGGAGAGCTGGATCGACCGGTAGGTGCAATTCTAGAACAAGCGCCGATACTTCGTAGCTTCCAGCGGCGGAAAGATAAATAAAGCAGCTAACGGACGCGCGCCTTATACTAATTCGACGATCTTTGAGATTCTTAACCGCAGGGCATGGTTGTGGGGCGGCGGTATGCGCTGCCAAGACGAGTTCTGCAGGATTAATTTCACGAGCTACTCACTGGCCATCCAAACCATCAACATAAATGAGGCTCAGCCCGGCCGTCTGCTATGATCGTTCGAGGAGCGTTCCTGCAAGGTTGGTGTACGGTCTTCAAAAATTGATCCAATGCTCAATGTCATGGAGTCCGACTCGATTTCGCATCTGTGAGCCAGCTCCGGTGGGATAACCTGCCATGGAGACGCCTGATGGTGCGCGGGGGATTCCCCCCTTGTTGTCTGGGGTCAAATGACGGAGACTGGGACGGCTGAGTGGTGCGCTCCTACCTTTAATTAATTTCTTGACCAATTTACTTTTTATTGGGGACATTTTCGCCTCGCCCGGCCGCTCGATTGTGGCCCGGCACTTAAAAGAAATCGTCGCCTCCGAGAAAATCGACCTTTCCATCGCCAATGCCGAGAACTCCGCCGGAGGCTTTGGCATTACTCCGCAGCTTGCCGATGAACTATTCGGCTACGGGCTCGATGTGCTGACCAGCGGCAATCACATTTGGGACAAGCGCGAGATTTACGATTATTTTGCGCGCCAACCGCGCCTGCTGCGTCCGGCGAATTATGTTACGGATCTGCCCGGAGCCGGCATCGTTGTGGTCGAGGCGAGAAACGGCATCGATTGCGCGATCATCAATTTGCAAGGGCGCGCCTACATGCCGACCACTGACGATCCGTTTCGAAAAGCCGACGCGTTACTCGCCGAATTGCGGCCCGAAGTAAAAGTAAGATTCGTCGATTTTCACGCCGAACTGACCAGCGAAAAGGTCGCCATGGGTTGGTATCTCGATGGGCGCGTTTCCGCCGTGATCGGCACACATACGCATGTCCCGACCGCGGACACGCGAATTTTGCCCGGCGGAACCGCGTATCAAACCGACGTCGGCATGACCGGTCCCTACAGCGGCGTGATCGGCGTGGATAAAGATATCATTCTCCAAAAATTCCTGACCCAGATGCCGGTGCGGATGGAGGCGGCGAGGCATGGCGCCGAACTGCATGCTGTAATCGTGAGCGTCGACGAATCGACCGGCAAAGCGGCGGCGATCAAAAGACATACAATCGTCGGGATATGACCCTGCGAAAATGCTCACGTCTATCCGCATGCGGAGCCGCCATCCGTAAGCATGCGGGTAGACGGTCTTGCTTTACTGCTGATATGAGGTTCGATGAGGCTCGCGAATGCGTCTTGCGCCAAGTATTGCCTCGTCGCGGCGAGCGAAGAAGTGCTGGTCCTGGACAGTGCCGAACGTGTATTAGCCGAAGACGTTTCTGCCGATCGCGATTATCCTCCGTTCAACCGTTCGGCGCGCGATGGTTTCGCGGTGCGCACCCAGGACGTGCCCGGAGAATTGCTTGTCACCGGCGAAGTGCGCGCTGGCGAAATCTTTGACGGCGAAGTGAACGCCGGGGGAGCGGTCGAAATCATGACCGGCGCTCCCCTGCCCCGAGGCGCGGACGCGGTTGTCATGGTGGAGCATGTTGAACGCAGTGAAAATCGCATTGCGATTTCTCGTTCCATAAAATCTGGGGACAATTTCACGCCGCGAGGAACCGAAGCCAAGCGCGGTGAGATGGTTCTGCGCATTGGCTCTAAGCTCGGCTTCGCGGAGATCGGCCTCCTCGCCCTGGTGGGCCGCGAACATGTAACCGTGTTCCGGCGCCCTCGCGTGGCAATCTTACCGACGGGCGACGAAATCGTCGAAGCTGGTGTCGAGCCTCTTCCCTATCAGATCCGCAATTCGAACGCCTGGTCGCTCGCCGTGCAGGTGCGGCGCGCCGGTGCCGAGCCCGAAATTCTTCCCATCGCTCGCGATTCCTACGAATCGACGCGCACGTCTATTGAACACGGCCTGGAAGCGGACTTATTGTTACTCTCCGGGGGAGTCTCGGCCGGCAAGTACGACATCGTGGAGCGCGTCCTCGCCGATCTTGGCGCGAAATTCTTTTTCACGCGAGTGAAGATTCAACCAGGCCAACCGCTGGTATTCGGAGCGGTGGGAGACAAATTCTTTTTCGGCCTGCCCGGCAATCCCGCGTCCACCATGGTCACCTTCGAGCTCTTCGCGCGAGCCGCGATCGAGCGTCTGGCAGGCTTGGACGCACCAATGCTTCCGTTGCTCCGCGCAAGACTAACACGCGATTTTCATCACAAAGCGGGACTCACGCGTTTTCTGCCTGCCCGATTGAGCGAAGATGGATCGACAGTCGAGCCTCTTGGCTGGCAGGGCTCGGGCGACATTCCGGCGCTGGCGCGTGCCAATGCGTTTCTGGTCGCGGAGGCGGATCGCGAATCCTGGAATGAGGGTGACGATATTCGGGTGCTGCTGAAATGAAAAAGCTTTCGCACGGGTTGACCCATTACGATGAACAAGGCCGCGCGAGCATGGTTGATGTCTCCGCAAAATCCGAGACTAAACGCACCGCGACCGCGCAGGCGTTCGTCCGCATCCGGCCCGGCATTCTGAAAAAACTGCCGCAGAATCCGAAAGGCAATCCACTGGAAGTCGCACGCTTCGCTGGCATCGCGGCGGCGAAAAAGACGTCCGACCTGATCCCCATGTGCCATCCTCTGCTGATCTCGCACATCGACATTGACGCGAAAATCGAAGCTCGCGGCGTCCGAATTACCGCGACCGTTTCGATCACCGGAAAAACAGGAGTCGAGATGGAGGCTCTGACAGCCGCCGCAGTCGCCGCGCTGACAGTCTACGATATGACCAAGGCGCTCGATAAATCGATCGAGATCCAGGACCTTTACTTGCTGAGTAAGTCCGGCGGCAAATCGGGAGACTTCAAGAGGTGAGTATAACCGTCGCAGTCGTAACCATCAGCGATTCGGCCTTGGCAGGCATGCGCGAGGACACTTCCGGCCCCGCGCTTGAGCAGCGCGCCACGGAACTAAATTGGACAGTCGCTAAAAGGGCGCTGGTTCCGGACGACAGAACGCTAATCGCGAAAACGATCGTGAACCTGTGCGACTGCGATGTGGTTCTGACCACTGGCGGGACCGGACTGGGGCCGCGCGATGTCACCCCTGAAGCCGTTAAACTAATTGCAGACCGCGAAGTACCAGGATTCGGTGAGTTGATGCGTAGTGAAGGACTGAAGTCGACCAGATTCGCCCCGCTATCGCGCGGGGGAGCCGTCACCAGGGGATTGGCGCTCATAGTGATGCTCCCAGGCTCGCCGCGCGGCGCGGTCGATTCGCTGAATGCGGTCTCCGACCTGATACCGCATGTCGTAGATTTGTTACATGGGCGGACGGAACATAAGGAGAAACTTGACACCTCTTCGTAGCATCCTATCTAGCGTGAGTCAAAAACTCCTTGCGCTGATGTGTGTCGGTGGTTTGCTGGCTGCGCAAGCTCCGCCGAAGCCGGACGACGGACCGAAGAAGCCGGACTTTTCCAGTTTCACGCACTATGTTTTAGTCCCCGTGTCGGTCACCGAGCGAAACGGCGACCCAGTCAACGGCCTGACGCCGTACGATTTCGAGCTTTTCGACAGCAACAAGCCGCAGGTCATCACGGAAGACATCACCTCGCATCCCATTTCCCTGGTCCTGGTGATCCAGGCCAACAGCAGTGTCGCGCATTTTCTGCCTGATGTGCAGAGACTCGGCAATCTGGTGCAAGCGCAACTGATGGGCGAAACGGGCGAGGTCGCCGTGCTTGCGTTCGACCATCGCATTCAAACCATACTGCCCTTTACCTCGGACCCTGACAAACTGGCGCCCGCTCTTAAGAAGATCCATGCAGGAAGCTCGACTGCCGTCGTGAATGACGCGGTTATGAGCGCTATTAACATGCTGAGGATTCAGGACGAGAAGCGGCGGCGCGTCATCATTGTGGTCGCGCAAAACAAAAATGGCGGCAGTGAAATTCATACGCGCGAAGTAATGACGGCGGTCGATTTCGCGCAGGTCACGATTTATCCGATCGACATATCGAAGGTCATTTCGGATCTCACGGCGACGCCGCAGTACAATCGCCCGAGCGCGATCCCGCCCGAAGCGATGCCGATTACCGCGGGCGTAATCGGGACACCGACCACGGTCTCGCAAAACGATATGGGCAATTGGATCCCGGCGCTCACCGAAATCTTCGACCTCGCGAAAAACGTATTCGTTCCCAATCCGCTCTCCGTCTACGCCCGATATTCAGGCGGCCATTCCTATTCCTTCATGACCCAAAAGGACCTGGAACATGCCATTTCGGCAATCAGCCAGACTCTGCATAGCGAGTACATGCTCACCTACCGGCCCAGCAATATCGCCGATCCCGGCTTTCACCAGATCGTCGTAAAGGTGAAGCACCGGGATTTAAAAATCACCACCCGCGACGGTTATTACTGGGCAGGCGAAAAAAAGTAAGCTATCGGGACTGCCCCGCCGGCTCAATAATCGCGGTCATCGAACCTTTAGAGCGCGGCATCCGCGGATCGGCCCCATAGCCGTGAATCTGATCCCGCCCAAACTCGGCCTGTTCCCGCTCGCAGGTCATGACAATGGTGCGCCCGGTGGTATCCACCTCGACCGCGTGCTGGAATGCCGTTTCGGCCGAGACGCAAAAAATCGTGGCCAGCATTTCGACGACGTAATCGTAGGTATGATCGTCGTCATTCAAAAGCACGACATGGAATAGCGGCGTGAGCTGATCCTGCTCCTCGGTCGACTTTTGCGTTGAAGTGTCCGGTTTAGAAGTCGTCCGCGGCATGCTCTTACATTCGATGCTAAACTGAAATAGAAGGGGGGCGCAACGGTTTCGACGGGATTGATTCTGTCGTGGTGAGTCGTGCCGGGTTCCGAGCTCCCGTAAAACGATCGGAAAACAACAACTGCCAATACTCAGCAGTTTGCATACGCAGCCTAATTAATTAGGTCGCCGTTCTGAGCCGTGGGCTTGCACGCGGTTTAAGGACGTCATTTTGCAGGATAGGCCCAAAACTTCCGTCTGGAGTTGAAAGCCGAGACCAATCAGGCTAAGCCGCTTCCCTCTTGCCGGTTCTTATGGAGCGGTCGAAAAATACCGAATCGGAAACGCACGTAGTCTTTTCGCGGTAGACTTTCTCGGACGCGGGTTCAACTCCCGCCGCCTCCATGCCAACATCTCGTTCATTACAAGCAAGCAAGACTTCGAGTTACCAAATAAGTATCTGGATTCATGCTAGAATCCGTTCCGGTGATCTCTGCATCACCCACGGGTTTGCCAAAAAAATAACTAGCGTGAACACTTCCCGTTACGTGCTCGCCGGGCCGGTAGCCGTGTTTTGTTTTGTCTGCTAAGTCGATTGCTACTTTAAATTTCGGCAGCACATATTTTTCGACATTCAGCGCAATCTCTGGCGAGTTTCCACCCATCAGTGCACGCAGATGATAGGTGCCGAGGTTGACTTCGTCGGCCAAACTAAATTCTGCCGAGGCAACGCCAAATTTATCCGTCTGCGTTGCGCGTTTAAGGCTTTATTCCCTCGCGAATCTTCTACTTCGAAGGTCAGATCGCGGCCGGCGGTTGCCGGGCACGTGAATTGTCTGGCTGGGCTGATAAATGGGCTTTTCGGTAGTCAGCAAAATCGATGATTTGTCTTCTATTTGGATTTGCTGCGTAAATTCAGTCGACCTGATCGGCGTGTCTACGATGTAGCGCAGTGGATACGATCCGGCTAAGCCGCTTGGAATCTGGAACCTGGCTTCTGAATCGAGCGGGCCGTCGAACAAAACGCGATTCGATAATTCAATCTTTAACGTGCCTTTCGAATCGGAAATTACATGCACTGCCGCTGGGGGCGCCGCTTCAATAGGATCGCTGCCCTAGGATGTGCACGATTGGAAATCGCAGAATCTGGGAGATGGATTCGGTGCCTTCGATTGTCTTCAAGTCGGTGTAGACAAATCGGTAATGGAGCCGATGCCATACCAGATCTTCGGTCGGGAGCGGTTTGGTTAGTTTGAGATCGATCTGCCTTACCCCTTTTCGGCACCCACTTCTACCCGCTTTTCGAGACTCCTCACGGGTTGGTCTTGAGGATCAGGGACTTCTATGCCTTAGACGCCCTGCGCCTGTATGCTGGGAAAAGTAGGGAATCGTCACCTGGAGGACGCCGCGTGAGTAGGTTGCTGTGGTGGCGGAGAGGATGCTGGAGGCGATCACGAGAAGCGCAAAAATCGACTTCATGATGTGGGTTTGGACGGCTTTCATCGCCCCGAAAGTTCCGCTAACGCGCCTTAAGCTGCCTTAAATGACGCTAAGTACGACGCGAGAGAGCCTTAAATGACCTTAAAGCATGCCACTCCGAACGTCGATAGATCCGTATGCTACATCTGGATCCGGAGGATTGGCTTTACGCCACTTGGAGGCCGCGCGAGATTCGGATCCGGCCGGACGCTCCTCCGTTCACGGTTGAGAGCGGGCTGAAGCGGCTCGATAGGTTCATCAAGAAAGCCAAGTACCATCGGCCGTGGATCGAAGCACGGATGCCCACCGCGATGATTCCGGAAGAAGCCCGATTCTGGCTGGGAGCGATGCTTGCGATTGCAAGACAGGAGCGCGCGCATCACTGGATGACGCAGCTTCCGGAATCGAAGGATCTGTTAATTCAGGCATTACGGACCGATTTGAATTGCACGCCGGCGATTGGCGAAGTGATCGAGCGGATCAACGGTGCTGGCGCTGTGTGGGTGGACTTATCGGCGGCGGTGCTGCTGCCGCTCTCTATCCTTTATACGTGGGACGAGGTTCTGGAGTTTCTGGCGAAGGTGACGTGGAGGCCGCAGGGACGACACCTGGTGTGGAACTACGACCACGTGTTTAGGAGACAAGTCCTGCCATATCTTTCGGAGGACGAGTTTGTTCGACTGCGGGAAACGATTCGCAAGGATCTTGATCCCGCGAGCCAGGGCGACTTCCGCGAAACGATCGCGCCGCTGCTGGGCCTGCACCAGGAGATGCTGGCTTACATTCCGCAGCGCCACACGTTGCATTACATTTTTGGTCTGGGCAGCGCGCAAGGAGGTGCGGGATTCGATTGCCAGTCACAATTTTAATTTTCAGCCGGACATGGTGCGGGCGTGGTTCGCGCACATGGAATTGGACGATCCGAGGCCGCTGACAGAGGCGCTGCTGCGGATGGGAAAGACCCACGGGCACACGTCCGTGAAAGAGTTTGCGTCGGTCGTTTCCGCGCCGGTTGCCGCGCCGGAATTCCTGCTCCTGGCAGAGGACGGCAAATACCTGGTCGAAGCGCGGAAATGGTTCGATGCACATCCCCGCGAAACGATTGAAGGACTGGCGGGCGAGACGTCCGGTTCTTGCAAGAAGGCTGCGCTGGCGCGATCCATCGTACAGGGACTGAAGCGCATGTTGGGCGAATTGCCGGAGGAGGCGCCAGAAGTTGAGGCAACGATTTCGGCTTTGCCGGAGGGATTGGCCGAGGCATTAGCGGCGGCGCGCGCGATGAAGGTGAAGGAGCCAAAGTGGGTTTCGGCGCGCGAACTTCCTCCGATTCTTTTAGAAGCCGGGCGCTTGAGCGAGGAGCAGGTGACGTTCCTGCTGGGCCTGCTGGCCGCGGCACCGGGCGCGCCTCCGCATCCGCTTTTTGTTGCTCTGCGCTGTTACGCCACGCCCGAATCGCTCGATACATTTGCCGAGGCGTTGTTCAATCAATGGCGTGAAGCGGGGATGAGCGGTAAGGAAAAATGGGCGTTGCTTGCATTGGGCGCGCTGGGATCGGACCGGTGCGCGCTGCGCCTGGCTCCTTATGTGAAGGAGTGGCCGGGGCAATCCAAACATCAGGCCGCGGCTTGGGGGCTGGAGTGTCTGCGACTGATTGGCACGGATACGGCGATCATGCAGATTAACCAGATCGCGCAGAAAACTAAGTTTCAGGCGCTCAAGAAAAATGCGCAGCAGACCATGGAGGGTATCGCCGGAGGACCGCGGCCTGAGCCGGGACGAACTCGAGGATCGTATTGTGCCGGACTGCGGCCTCGATGCGCACGGTTCGCGCTTGTTCGATTTTGGCCCGCGCCAGTTTCGGTTCCGGATCGGCCCTGATCTGAAGCCTCTGCTGATCGACGCGGACTGGAAACACCGCGACGATTTGCCGAAGCCTTCGGCCAAGGATGACGCGGCCAAAGCTAAAGAAGCCGTTTCCGAATGGAAGCTTCTGAAGAAGCAGGTCAGCGAGGTGATGAAGTCGCAGGTGGCACGCATGGAACAGGCGCTGATCACGCAGCGGCGATGGAGCGCTACGGATTTTCGCGCTCTGCTGGTGGAGCACCCGATTATAGCCGCGCTGATTCGTCCCTTAGTGTGGGGCGTTTTTAACGCGTCGAACCGACCCATCGCGAGCTTTCGCGTGGCTGAGGATTTGACTTACACCGATTCACGCGATGAGGCGTTCGAGATGGTTCCCGATGGGTCGATCGGCGTGCTGCATCCTGCCCATATGGAGGACGCGGTGAAGGCGCGGTGGGGAGAATTACTTGCCGACTATGAGCTGATCCAGCCTTTTGCGCAGCTATCGCGGGTGCTGCATCGCCTGACTGCGAAAGAAATGGCGGATTGCGAAATCGTGCGTCACACCGAAGCTCGCCTGAAGCCGATTGTGTTCGCGGGGATCGCGAAGAGGCTTGGGTATGCCCATGGAGTGGTGGGCGACGGGGGCACTTACTTCACGCACGCCAAGTGGTTTAACTCGGCGGGGATTACGGCGGTACTGCAACACTCGTGGCTCTCGATCGGCTATTACGAGACCGATCCCGTGAGTCTTGAAAAGGCTTATTTTGTGCCCGAGAAATTTGGCCGCGGCGGGTGGGCGGAGGAATCTCGCAATAAAATTCCGCTGCGAGAAGTGGATGAGGTGGTGGTCAGCGAGATTCTAAACGATATGGCGGTGCTGGCGTCGAGAGCGGAGGGGCAATGACAGTCGACGATTTGATTGCCCAGCCAAATTCGCAATACGGGCTGGCGGTAACAGGTGGGCCGTTTCAAGAGGACTCTCTGCCCGACATCGCGCTCGAGTGGGCCGGCCGAAACCTCACGCGCCGGGAAACGTATTGTCTGCTGACGCACATTTATCTCGCCGATCACCGCAACCTTCTTCCCGAAGCATGGCACGATCCGTTGGGGCTCGCGTTGATCGAAGTGGAGGAGCGAGGCGGGTCGCGGTGGAGTGCTATTCCGGCTATTGCCCGGATTGCGGGGCCTCGGACACTGAACGCGGTTAAGGATCGGCTGCGTTCCGGTCGTATGAACGAGATGGTTCTATTTCATCTACTCGGTCCGTTGTTAGCTCAGGATTGGTTCTTGAGCTTGCCTCTGTTCGCGCAAGCTCTGTCCGGGTCCGGTACTCTGCAGAGCTATTTTAAAGGCCAGGTAGAGGCTCGTCTGGAGGAGTTTCGCGTGCGAGAGGGGATCGCCGCAGAGACGTGGGAACTGTTGATGATCCCGGAATCTGAGTTTTCGGCTGAGCGGATTCCGGCGGCGCGTGTGAAGTGGGCGGGGAAGCTTGAAGAATTTATGCGGCGTGGGGTGCGCTTCGGGGGGAGGGACCTTCGCTTGCTGGCGGAGCATCCGGTGCATGGGGAGAATTTGCGGGGGTTGTTGTTGATGTGGCACACGGATGGACCGATTGACAAACGGTCCGCAGGTTGCCAACCTGCCCGACAAACTAGCCTTTGGCCGTTTGAGTTGGGTGACGGGGATGAGGTTTCTATTGCGCATCCTTTGTTTCTCGATCCGCGAGAACGGGAAGCTTGGGCTGCGCGGATGGAATGCGAGGGGCGTGTTCCGCCGTTCGATCAGTGGACCGGGGCAGGGGAGAGGGCGGAGATCGACTCGAATGGGATCGGTGCGAATCCCGCGGATTTGATGCTGCATCTGGAGGCTCGGGGATGGCATCGCGGACGCCCTGGAGCCGATGGCGTGATGCGGTCGCATTCAAAGTTGTTTTCTGATTTGTCGCAGCGAGCCGTGATTGAGTATTCCGGCATTCCGACGAAGTATGGAGGGCAGTGGAGCTTTCAGACTGTTACGGACTGCCGGTTTGAGTGCGAGAAGAGCGACGGGGCTAGTCCAATTGCGGTGAGCGCAGTGATGGACGATCTCGAAGGGCTGAGGCGGTGATCGACGGTCTGGAGCTTTCCCCGGACGAGTGGCTGTTCGCGTCATGGCGTCCACGGACAATATTGCCGCGGCCGGCGACCCGGGAGTTCTCGCGCGAGGCTGCCTTGAAGGCTTTTGGCCGAGTCGCTCGATCGTGGAGGACGCGTCTGGCATGGAACGACTCCGGTATCACGGCGGCGATCGGTCGCGGGGAGGCGTTGTTCTGGCTGCAAGCGAATTTCGCGCTGCATCGCTACGGCAAGGACGCGCCGGAGAAGCTTCAGGAAATAGCGATCGTCTTGGATCGGGAAACCGTACTCTCGCAGTTGGAGGGAATTTTCAATGCTCCTTCCATGCTGATCATTTTGGACCGTCTATACGGATGGCCCGCGGCGATCGAGTTGGTGAGGCGCGCGCGATGCACCGGTTTCGAGGCGCTCGAATATGACGATACTTTTCGGCGGGGCCTGCTTCCGTATCTGACCGAGGCGGAACTGGCGCCTTTGCGGGAAGTGGTGCAAACGCGAATGGCGCAGCCGAAGTGCCCTGGCATCGCATTGGTGGTGGCAGGACTGATCGGCGTTCCGGACGCAGTGGCCGCGTGGCTGCCTCGCGCGTTGCGAGGAGAAGCCTGTGATCGCGCGGCATTCTTCGGACTCGGCAGCGCGGCGGACGTGATCGCGCAGAGGGATTGGCTGGCGCGCGCGTTCACGGAGACCGATGTGATCGCGTGGCTGGCGCATACCGGGCTGGATCAGTTGGAGTGGCTGGTTCAGGGCATCGTGCGGCTTTCCGCGTCGAGCGCGCTTCCGCTGGTGCGGGCGTTGGCGGCAAGGGTCACAGCCGCCGAGGCTGCTCCGCATTTCCTGAGTTTGATGGAACAGAACAGAGGAGCCAAGCCCGCGCTCGAATGGCTGCTGGCCGATCCGGAGCGCACGCTTAAAGGCTTGGATGGGCACGAGTGGAGCCGCAAAACCAAGCTCGGCCGGCAGATGTGCAAGGCGGAGGAAGCACTGTGCCGGAGGCTGAAAACGCCGCTGCTTTCGGCGAGTGCGCCGGCGGGCGAGATTCCTGACGAAGTGAGCCGCGAGCTCCAACAGGCATGCATGCTGCGGATAAAACTACCGGCGTGGCTCGGCGTGGAATCGCTGCCGGAAATACGAATCGGGTGCGCTGTGTTAGGAAACGCGACCGCCGTGTGCGCGGCATTGAGTACTATCGGCGTGGATCCGTTGGAGGATCATTCACTCGCGGCGTTGCTGCGCCGTCACGCCGATGCCGGATTGCTTGATTCATTCGCTAACATTCTTTTTGAGCGATGGCTGCAGGCGGGCATGCCTCCCAAGGATCGATGGGCGCTGGGCGCGATCGGGCTGCTGGGAGGGGGCGAGTGCGCGGCGAAACTGATTCCTCATTTGAGGCGATGGCCAGGAGCGTCGCGGTACACGATCGCGAAGCTGGGATATCAAGCGCTGCTTTGGGTGTTGCGGAGGATCGGCGATTGCCCGGAGATTCTCTGGAGCCTTCGGCAGGCGGGGACAGGGTCCAGTAATGCGATGGAGTTCTTTAAGCGGCTGGCCGTGGAGCGCGGCATGTCGCAGGAGCAGCTTGAAGATTTGATTCTTCCTAAACCTCCGTCGGGCGCGTTCGATTATGGGCCTCGACAATTTGAAGTGCGCATCGGCGCTGACGGGCTGCCGCTGTTTCTGGAAAGCAACGGCGAGCGGCACGCTAAGCCACCCAAACCGAAGCGGGCGGACGATCCGGAGAAGGCGGCGGGGGCGTGGGAGAGGCTGAAGGCGATCGATAAGGAGATCGTGCAAATCCGGAAATTCGCGCTGAATCGGATGGAGGACGCGCTGCTTTCGGGCACGTGTTGGTCGAAAGAGGACTTTGAAATGGTGGTCCTTCGCCATCCAATTTATGCGCCTCTGTGCCGGCTGGTTATTTGGTGTTGCCGGGATGAGGAGAATAAGATCGTCACGACGTTTCGGGTCGCTGAAGATGGTCGCTATGCGGGTTCTGACGATTTGCCATTCGAGTTTCCCGAGGCGACGCGTGCGATTGGCCTTCCCAAAATCTCGGCCTTGTGGAACGCCGAAGGGGGCAAGTGGCGGCAGATTTTCGATGACTACAATCTGATTCCACTGCTTCGGCAGATCACGTTTCAGCGCCCGGAGGTTATTGGGGCCGGCATGCCTGTCGATGCGCTGGATTCGCCTGAGATTATTTTAAGTGCTCCATGCTCGCTGGTGGCGCTGCAGCAAGCGCTGCGATCTTTCGGCTACTCGCCGGGGAACGATGGGGGGTGGTCCAAGTCTTATGCGGCGCGGATTGAAGCGACGTTCGTCAGCGAGGCGCTCGATAGCGGGCGCGTGATGTCGCTGCTGTCGTTTCGTCATCGGCAGGGCGCTCCGCTGACGGCACGCGATATCGATCCGATAGTGATCAGGAATATTCTGGCCGACGTTTCCGAAATGCAGCTCCGGTTCGAGACCAACTCATGAGTAAATCTACAGCATCGATTCAACGCCTGCCGGCCGAACTTCTCTATGCACGCGAATTGGAGCAATTAAATCGGGAGGACGCGAAGGCTCCGAAGCCGGCGGGGTGGCGAGTGTCGCCGCAATCGGTGGTGGCATTCGTGCTGGGCGATGCGAGGCGAAACACGGAGCCGAAATTCGTCGGATCGCGCAGCATGGTCGAAAGAGCGGTGGTCAGTCTCGCGACGAATCGCGGACTTATGTTCATCGGGGAGCCGGGGACCGCGAAGAGTTATTTGAGTGAATTGCTAGCGGCGGCGATCTCGGGCGATTCGACGCTGGTGGTGCAGGGGTCGGCTGGAGTAACCGAGGACAGCGTCAAATATTCGTGGAACTATGCGCTGCTGCTGGCGGAGGGACCGGGTCCACGGGCATTGGTGAGCGCGCCGGTGCATCGCGGAATGATGGAAGGCCGAATCGTGCGCTTTGAGGAGATTACGCGGTGTCCGCTGGAGATTCAGGACACGCTCCTGTCGGTTTTGAGTGAGCGGATGATGGCGGTTCCGGAGCTGCCTGCGGCGGAAGATCGCAATGTTTTCGCGCGCGAGGGGTTCAATATTATCGCGACTGCGAATACTCGGGATCGGGGCGTGAATGAGATGAGCGCGGCGCTGAAGCGTCGCTTCAATTTCGAAACGGTGGCTCCTATCGGCGATATTCGACGGGAGCTGGAGCTGGTGACGCGGGAGACGAAACGGCTGCTTGCTCAGGCCGGTATTCCCGCTGCGCTGCCGCCGGATATCGCGGAATTACTGGTGACGACGTTTAACGATTTACGGTCGGGAAAGACGGTGGAGGGGTCGGCGGTCGAGTCGCTGACCACGGTGATGAGCACGGCGGAGGCGGTCGCGGTAGCGTTTTCGTCCATGGTTCACGCGCATTATTACGAAGGTGGAAAGATACGGCCGGTGCATCTGGTGCACAGCCTGATGGGATCGGCTTTGAAGGATGCGCCGGAAGACGCCGATAAGCTTCGGCACTATTTCAATCACGCGGTGCAAGCGCGAGCTGGTGCGCACTGGCGCGAGTTTTATGAGGCTCGACAGGTATTGCCGTGAACTTCAATCGCGATATCGCGAGGCTCGATGGTGAGACGGTCTTTTTTCCGGTAAGGCATCACAGTCCCGCTGCTGCTCGACTGGTGGGGGAGGCGATTGCGCGGGTTCGTCCGCAGGCTGTGTTGATTGAGGGTCCGTCGGATTTCAACGATTCATGGGAGGAGCTGGGGCGCGATCATCGGCCACCTATCGCGATCTATAGTTACGTCGCTCGCGACGATGGGAACCGAAGCGGTGCGTTCTATCCATTTTGCGTTTACTCGCCTGAATGGTGCGCGATCGAAGCTGCTCGGGCAGCGGGAATTCATGCGGAGTTTATCGATCTTCCGTGGGTAGAGATGTCGCGCGAATCGACGCGATCGCATGCTTACGCCGATGGGGAGGAACGGCGTGCGAGCTATATCGCGGCGTTGCTCGAAAAGCTTGGCCTGGAGGGATTCGACGATCTTTGGGACCAGTGGTTTGAGATCGACGGCGAGTTGAGCCTGGAGGATTATCTGGCGCGCTGCCATGAACTGATGTTTCGCGCGCGGGTGTCTCAGCCGGTGATGCTGAAGGATCAGAGGCGCGAAGCGTATATGGCATCGCGAATCAAAGCAGCGCTTGGGTCGCGTGGCGCGCCGGTACTCGTGGTCACGGGAGCGTATCATTCGTGGGCTTTGTTTCAAGGAGCCGAGGAGCCGCCGCCGTTGCCGCCGGATGAGGCTAAAGTTGTGGAATGCGGCATCGCACTGACGCCCTATTCTTATGAACGGCTCGACGCGCTTACCGGTTATGAATCGGGGATGCCGAATCCAGGGTTTTATCATCGCGTCTGGACGGACCGGCACACGGCGGGTCGCGATTCGTTTCAAATGCTGCTCTCTGAGGTCGTTGAGAGCGTGCGTTCGAGAAAGCAGCAGATCTCGGCGGCCGATCTGATTGCGGTGGAGTCGCTCGCGCGGGGGCTGGCCACTTTGCGAGGTCAAAGGCAGCCTTGGCGCCGCGAGTTGGTGGATGGGATTCGAGGGGCGCTGCTCAAGGACGATGTGATTCGCGGATTTCATCCGCTGCTGGCCGCGGTGCATCTGGCGTTGCGCGGGAATAAACGCGGCGCGCTCGGCAAAGGGACTCGACTTCCGCCGCTGGTTGAGGATATCCGCAGCGAAATCGCAACTTATGATATTGAATTGGCGACCAAGGAGCGCCGTCTACTCGTCGATCTGACGGATAGATCCGCGTTGCCGCGGGCGCGCGTCCTACACCGGCTGCTGGGGCTTGGGATTGCCGGATACACGCTCGGGAGTGGAGGCAATATCGCTCATCGGGACGACCTGACGCAGGTCATCGAGATGTGGTCGCTCGCCTGGAGCGAGGAGTTTGACGCTACTTGTATCGAGCGTTCGGTCTACGGCGCGACGCTTGGGGAGGCCAGTCGCACAAAGCTTGAAGAGTCTGCCCGGCAGGCGGAGCGGTCGGCGGGGCGGGCTGCGGCGATTCTTCTCGAAGCGTCGCTCCAAGGTTATTTCGATATCGCGGGCGAGTTCCAGACGGCGCTGCAATCGCTGATCCGCGAGGACTCCGATTTTGAATCTATCTCGGATGCGATCAACACGCTGTTGTATCTCTATCGCTACGATAACCTGCTCGGCGCCGGAACTAAGGACACTACGGCAGTCCTGCTGATCGAAGCTTATCGACGGGGTTTGTGGCTGGTGGAGGCGATGCTGAATGCTGCTGCGAGTTCGCATGTTGAACGCGGCATCCGGCTGTTGCGCGAAACCCTGGAACGGTGCGGAGGAACTCTTAAGCTCGGCCGCGAGGAGTTTTCGGCGGTGTTCCAGCGGCTCGCGGCGAGCGCCGTCTCACCATTTTTACGCGGTGCTTCGAGCGGCGTGCTGTGGAGCCTGGCGGTGTTGCCGGCTGAGCAGATCGAACTGCCGCTGACGGCGGATCCAGAGGAACTGGGCGACTTCCTGACGGGATTATTTTCGCTCGCGCGGGAGGCGGTGCAGCGTCATCCGGAACTTGTGGATCGCATCGATCGACTGATGATGAGCTTCGACTCCGAGATGTTCCTCGAAGCTCTTCCTGCTCTCCGGCTGGCTTTCTCCGCGTTTACCCCGCGTGAAAAACATCATCTGGTTCGAACGCTGCTGGGGGAACGCGGAACAGGGGCGGTGCTCCAGGTTTCCGTCGATCAAGCGGCGCGCGCGAAAGCGTGGGAAGACCGCCTGTTTGCCGATCTGGCTCGCCACGGAATATTGGAGGACGCCGTTCATGGCTAGCGAGTCCCCGCCCTTACGGGACGGGGTTATAACCCCTGGTGCGAGCCAGGGGATTCGACGGCTGGCGGAGCGTCGCTCGCGGTGGCGCCTGGTGCTCGGCGAGGATCATGGTCTCTGTGCGAGCCTGTCGCAAATTGAGCAGCGGCGCGACCGGATGCTTGAATTCCTTTATGGCCGCGAAGGCTGCGGCCGCAATTCCGGAACAGGCGACGCGGGCCCTCGTGGCGCGGACCTTTCGGACTCCGTGCTGAGCGTGCCCGACTGGATTAATCAGATCCACGAACTCTTTCCCAAGAACACGATCGAACGTCTGGAAAAGGACGCGATCGAGCGGTACAAAATCGACGAGGTGGTCACGAATCCCGAGGTGCTCGCCCGCGCGGAACCGAACGTAACTCTGCTCGAAGCCGTTTTGCGCACCAAACATCTGATGAACCAGGACGTGCTCGCGGTCGCGCGTCAGTTGGTGAGGCGCGTGGTGGCTCAGTTGATGGAAAAGCTTGCGATTACCATCCGGCAGCCATTTTGCGGGACGCGTATCCGGCGCAGATCGTTCGTGAAGGCGGCGAAGAATTTCGATTGGCGCACGACGATACGCCGGAATCTGGCCAACTGGGATCGGGAACGCAAGAAGCTGGGTTTGCAGACTCCTTATTTTCTGACCCGAACGCGGCGCAGAATCGATCGCTGGCAATTCATCATCGTAGTAGACCAATCGGGCAGCATGGTATCGAGCGTCATTCACTCCGCGGTGACTGCGTCCATTTTCCGCACGCTTCCTTCGATCAAGACGCATTTGATTGCGTTCGACACCAACGTGATCGACCTGACTTCGGACTGCGAGGATCCGGTGGAGACGTTGATGAAGGTGCAACTCGGCGGCGGAACGGATATCGGCCAGGCGATGGCGTATGCGTCGTCGCTCATCGAGAATCCGCGTCGTACGATTATCGTGCTGATCACTGACTTTTTCGAAGGTGCACCGATTCACAACCTGTTGCGGATTACGCGGAGCCTCAAAGAAAGCGGTGTACATTTGCTCGGTTTGGCCGCGCTGGACAATAAAGCCGAGCCTAATTACGACCGGGAGACAGCGGGGCGTCTGGTCGATCTCGGTATGCACGTTGGCGCCATGACGCCCGGCGAGCTGGCCAACTGGTTGGCGGAAAAGATCGGCTGATGCCGCGGCGCGATCTGCAAGCTTTGACGCCCGACGATCTGGCGATCCTCTCCAATCGCGGATTGGTGAAGCGGGCGCAACGCGACCTGGAAGCGGCGGCGGGCCCGATTCGTCTCGAAGAGCAGTCCGATGGAACGGTGGAAGCTGAATGGCCCGATAAGGAGACTGTCCGCCTTCCGACCGACCAGCCCATCGGCGATCGGGCATGCTCCTGCCCGGCGGTTACTGTTTGCCGGCACATTATCGGCACCGTGTTGGCGTATCAAGGATCGGTACCAGCCGATGCAAACGCAAACGCGGTTTGGGATCCCGGGCAAATTCCCGACGCCGCGCTGTTGAGTTATTGGAAGGCCCCGGTGTGGACCGCGATTGAGAAATTGTGGTCGGCGGGAATTGTTGCGGAGGTGCATCGGGGAGCGAAGCCGGTGGCGCGTCTGCATTCGCTCGGCCTGACGCTGCGTTTTCTGGTCCCGCACGACGCGCGTTATGTGCAGTGCGACTGCGCGGAAGAAACTCCGTGCCGCCATGTCCCTCTGGCCGTGAGGGCGTTTCGCGAACTCGATCCGGAATCGACCACCGGCTTGATTTCGACGCAGGAATCGAGATACACCGCGCCCGTCGAAATCGCGGCGGAATGTGAGCGATTGGTCCGCTCGCTCTTCGAATTTGGCGTCGCGAATCTCCCGCCTACCGACGTTCGCGAATGGGAATCGCTACCGGCTCTGCTGCGGCGCAAGGGATTGCTGTGGCCTTCCGAAATCGCAGCGGAATTGCTGACGGCTCGGGATCAATATTTGCAGCGCGACGCGCGCTTCGAAGCTGCGGCCGTGATACGCCTCGCTGCTGAACTGATGCTTCGACTGCGAGCGATTGGCGCGGCCACTGGAAGCGTTCCCCAACTTTTCCTGCGCGGCTCGGCCAAAGATGAATCGATGGATTTGAGCTTCGCGCGGATGGTGGGGCTCGGCTGCCAGGTCGTCGTGAAGCGAAAGAGCGTGGTGCTTTCTGTTCCGCTACAGGATCTGGCGACCGGCGCCATTGCCGTGGCGCGGCGCGAAGTGCTGAATCCGCCGGAAGCGCCACCGAGGGATTTCGCCGAGCTTGCCTCCGGTGTTTTCGCGAAAAGGGGGACATTCGCAGCGCTCGGCGAAGCCAACCTGCTTATTCAAGGAGCCAAGCGAACGGTGAACGGGGAGCTGACCGTAGGACGCGCGCGCCTCTCGTTGAGCCAGCAGTCGTTCGAATGGGAAAAGCTGCGGTCGCCGGTACTGGTGGAGGACTTTGAAGAGCTTCGGGCACATCGTGAGGCTAGCCCGCCCGCCCTGTTCGCGCCCCGACGCCTCACCGAAGGCATCCATGTTTGGCGGGTGGCGCGCGTCGGCGAAGTAACCTTGGATTCGTCCTCGAGAAGACTTATGGCTGTCCTTTTCGATAGCAGCGACAAGAGTCTTCCGCTGCTCCAGCCTTTCTATACTCGCGCGAGCGCCGGGTTCCAATTGCTGCGTCACGTGCTCGAAACTGAGGCCGTGCTGTACGTGGCCGGAAGTGTTCGCCGGACCGCACTGGGGTTGACGATCGAGCCTTCCGCAGTGGTGTTCGAAAAGTCCGGACAAAGGAAGATGCTTCAGCCGTGGGTCGCTGAGGGGCGCTCGAGTGAGATGCTCGATTGGACGGAAGCCGGCGATGAACGCGAGCCGCTGAGTCGATTCGTGGAAGAGGTTGAGGAAGCGCTCGGAGAAGCTGTACTGGTCGGGATCGCGCAGGCCGACCCGGTGATAGAACGGCGGTGGCGCGCGTTGATCGAGCACGGCGAGCAACTTGGTCTCGATCGATTGCTGGAGCCGGCGCGGCGCTTCGAACAATCTCTGGCCGCGCGGAAAGGTGCGCTTGCCTGGGACGCCGCGCCTGCTATTCGAGCGGCGCTGCAAATGGCGATGATGGCAGGTTATGGAATTTGCGGAAGTGGATCGTAATGCGGCAAAAGTCAAGCGAGTCGAACGGACAGACATCCTTCGATCGCTTCCCGGAGGTTGAAACGAAGTTCCTCCATCGTGTCCCCTTGAGTGGCGCAGCCGGGGATGGAGGTAACTTCGGCCCAAAAGCCACCTTCTTCCGCGTTGTGTACGATGGCTTGGACTGTCATGAAAATGAATGGTGGAGGCGGCGGGAGTTGTGCAGCCATAAGCCTCTTAAAACACGTAACTTATTGGTTTTTGGTTGTCCCTGATAGCCAAATATCCACGTTTGACCCAACGCAGGTACTCACAAGGTACTCGGATTTTAGGCCAATTTCAGCTAGAGAAAATCGAAAATCCGGTGAGCGGCGGTGGAATCTCCAGATATTCAATCCGAGTACCTCAGGAGTACCTTCAAAGCCCATCTCGTCAACCAGTGTATCAGGGCGCGACCAGGACGCCGAACCACTGACGGCACCGGCACCCGCGCGCATTTACCTCGAGGCATCGGGAATTCACGATTAGGGCTCATTGATTCGATAGGACATGTACGATAGATCTGCTTTTTTGTTGCGTGCTATGTACACTCGTCGGGCGTAAGGAGTTAAGGGATTGGCAACAGCCCAGCAGTGACGGCAACGGTCGATGGGCAGGGATTCCTAACCGCGTTGAAGGAATCGAGGGCCACAGGAGAGCCATTCGATCATTCGGACGAAGCATTTTTCCGGCTGATGAACACGGACGAATGGAGCAACTACCTCAGCAGACTACTAGGCCATCCCGCCGAAATCCTCGACGCGTCTCGATGCGCGCGGAGGGGCCGATCAGATTCTTCTTCGCGCCGAACGGGCTCTTTATCGCGCGGGGGATCGCACTTCAGTTGAAAGTGTTTTCAACAAAGAGGGGAAGGGTTTACGTGGATGTTGTTAAGGACGGGCAAACCGTTTTAACACGAACTGTGGGTATCAATAACGGCGAGGCGGAATTGGCGTTAATGGCCACCCCGGATTTAGCGGGGACTCTCGATGTGAATGCGTACTTTTTTGGAAGCGATGCGCGACCGGCCGCGGATCATCGGCTGCTTTTCGTGCAGCCTGCGGATGAACTGAAAATCGAAGCGGCGATGGACTCGCCAGTTTATAAGCCCGGCGAGGAAGCTCGCGTGCGCCTGCGGGTCACGAATACGAAAGGACAAGGCGTGCAGGCTGCGCTGGGACTCTAGGTAGTCGATGAAGCGGTTTTTGCGCTGGCGGAGAAACAACCGGGATTTGCCAAGGTGTTCTTCTATCTTGAACAGGAAGTGATGAAGCCGCGGTACGAGATTCATTCGTTCGGAATGCCGGAGATCGTGGGGCAGCGTCGCCACGCGATCTTGCAGCGCGCGCTCTGTTCTCGGCCACGGAGATCGTGAGGACCAACAAGTTCGAAACAGAATTGGGCCGCAGCATCCCGCAGACGAAGTATTCGCAATATGCAAAGTTATATCAGTCGCGCTTTCATACACAGGTGGTTCAATTGGCGGAACGGCTTACGAAAGAGAAAGCTGGGATTGATTCGTCGGCCGTCCTCGAAAACATCGATGCGCCTGACGTTCTGGATTCTTGGAATACACGGCTGCAGGTTGAGCCGGTGACTTGGTATCCGCAGGGGCGATATTACTTACTGCATAGCGCGGGACCGGATAAGCAATTTCAAACCGCTGACGATCTGACGGCATATGTGGAAGTGCGCACCGGGAAAATCGGCGGAGCCCCGATGTGGAATCAAGGTTCGATCGATGTCGATATCGAACACGATCACGGCGTGGTGAACGGCCGCGCGGAAATTAGCGGGTCGGTTACGGACGCGACCGGCGCGGCGATTCCGCTTTCCAGCGTGAAAGTGAGCCGGGCAACTTTTCAAGACGTCCACAGGGGCGTGACGGATGCTCAAGGACACTTCATATTCTCCGCGCTTTCGCCGGGCGAGTATACGATTGAAATTTCTCGCGCAGGGTTCCGGAGTGCGAACGTGCAGTTTGTTCTCAAAGTGCGGGATCGAGCAGTACTCTCGGGCAATCTCGCTATTGGCGACGTGACCGAGACCGTTGTCGTCGAGGGGCCGCCGCGGCGGTTCATGAACTTTGCCGGCGCGCAAATGGCTGTGGGCGGCGGTGGTATGGCTGGGGGCATCATCGGTGGCATCCCGGGCGGCATGCCCATGGCAGCTCGGTCGAAACAAATGAACGCTGCGAGGCTGGTGGGCGAGAGCCTCGGCGCCGTCAGTCTCACCATCAAATCACCCGATGCTGCAGCACATGTTCGATCCTATTTCCCGGAGGCGCTCTACATCAATCCCGAGATCGTGACGGATGGGAGCGGCGAGGCGAGCGTCGCGATTCCGATGGCCGATTCGATCACCACCTGGCGCATGGCGATGTTGGCGTCGACGGCGCGTGGCGCGCTGGGCAGTGGGACTGCGAATTTGAAGGTCTTTCAGGATTTCTTCGCGGACCTCGATCTGCCGGTCACGCTAACACAAGGCGATCGCGTTTCGATTCCGGTGGCGGTTTACAACTATTCGGGCGCGGCAGGCGACGTCGAGTTGAAACTGCAACAGGAGGACTGGTTCTCGCTGGTGGAAGATCCGGCCGGAGAAGACGCTGGCGGTCGAATCGGACCGCGTGGGAGGGTCGCAGTTCACGATTGAGGCCAAGCGGATCGGGAAATTCAAGCTGACGCTCTCCGCCAACATGAAGGGCGCATGCCGACATCGTGGTTCGCGAAATCGAAGTGGTTCCGAATGGGCGCGAGCAGACGCATGGTTTTCAACGGGCGGCTGGAGAACGACGGTGCAGCACGGGGTGGATTTTCCCGCGGCTGCGATTGCCGATGCGAGCAAGATTCTGGTGCGACTCTATCCGGGTCCGCTGAGCCAGGTGATCGAAGGGATGGACGCGATTCTGCGGATGCCGGGCGGCTGTTTTGAGCAGACTTCGTCGAGCACTTATCCGAATGTGCTGGCGCTGGACTATATGAAGCGGACGAAGAAGTCGACGCCGGAGGTGCACGCGAAGGCGGAAGGATACATCGCCAACGGCTATCAGCGGCTGCTGACATTCGAGGTTCCGGGAGGCGGATTCTCGTGGTTCGGGCAGAGCGCCGGCGAACAAGATTCTGACGGCTTACGGGCTGATGGAATTTTCCGACATGTCGAAGGTCTATGACGTGGATCCGAGGGTGATTGAGCGGACGCAACAGTGGCTGGCGGGGCAGCAGCAGGCGGATGGAAGCTGGAAGCCGGACACGAATTTCATCAATGAAGGCGCGACGAACCGGTACAACACGGACGTGCTGCGCATTACGGCGTACATCGCGTGGTCGCTCGAGGAACACAGGCTATCAGGGGCCGGCGGTCGAGAAGGCGCGGCAGTATATCGAGCAGAACATATGCGTGCGACGACGGATGCTTATACGCTGGCGGTGATGGCGAATTTCGGCGGCGGATGATGCGGAAGACCGCGCGTTCACCGACCAGGCCGATGCAAAGCTGATGGACGCCCGCACGCAAAAGGACGATCAGGTTTGGTGGACTGCGCGAAGAGACCGGCGTCTACGGACGCGGCGCGAGCGCGAGCGATCGAGACCACCGGGCTGGCGGTTCAGGCACTGCTGAAATGCCGGGCGACGCAGTCGGCTACGGCGCAGAAGGCGTTGAGCTACATCGCGTCGAAGAAGAGATGCTTCGGGCGCATGGGGCACTACGCAGGCGACCATCATGGCGCTGCGGGCGGTGCTGCTGTCGACCGAAAAAGGGCTCGGCCGATGTGCGCGGGACGTGTCGAGGTCACGGTCAATGGCAAGCCGGCCGGGAAGCTGGTGCTGACTGCGGAGAATAACGATCTGCTGCATCAGTTTGTGCTCAAGGGGATCGCAGCGCCAACGAATGCGGTGGAGATCCGGTTTCGAGGGCAATGGCGGGCTGGCGTACCAGGTGGCGGGGCGGTATTTCGTTCCGTGGAACGAGAAGCCCGCGAATGAGCCGCTCTCGATCAGCGTCGCTTACGATCGCACACGGCTTGCGCAGGACGATATCGCTACGGCGACGGCGGTGGTGAAGAACAATCTGAATAAGGCCGCCAATATGGTGATGGTGGATCTCGGGATTCCTCCGGGATTCGAGCTTGCTGAGCGAGGATTTGCAGGCGTTACAAGGAGAAGACGGTCGGGCGCGAAGAGCGGGCGACTTGAGAAGTTCAGCCTGACGGCCACGCAGGCGATTCTGTATTTCGATTCGATTGGCGCGGGGGAGACGGTGAAGCTGAAGTTCCGGTTGCGCGCGAAGTATCCGATTCGCGCGCGGACGTTTGCGTCTAGGGTTTATGAATATTATGATCCTGACGTGAACGCGGTGACACAGCCCGTGCAGCTTGAGGTGCTTAAGCGTTAGCATCCCCTCCCTGACGGTCTGGGTTCGGTGGCAATGCTGATGGCGGATCACACTGAGACGGCGGAGGTCTCGCGTCTGCCCGCATGCGTGACGCATGGCGGTTCAGCACTACCGGGCTGAGAGTAAGAGCACGTTTACTTTTGCCAGGGTCGCAACGCTACGCCTTTGTCGCGGTCGACGACGCGGTCGTAGAGGTGCTCGTCGGTTGTGGTTCCGAGCGATAAATTATACAGACTCGTCAGGCCGAGGCCTTCGCGTAGATCCTCGTCGAAGTCGTGCAATTTCTTGAGGTGCGATGCGAGAGCTGGCAGCTCCACACCCGATGGCGTGCGGATAATCATCTGGTAGCCGAGGTTCACCAGTTCGCCGATCTCATCGCCTATCATCACGCCAGCTTTACCGATCTTCACCTTGCCGTCGCCGATACTTTCAACGATCGCCGCGTATCCCTCGCGCTGCACGCGAGCGACCCCGGAAGACTGGACCACGCTCTGAAATCCGTATTGCTTCAGATTGGCGATGCGGTCTTCAAAAGTCGATTGGTGAATCTTGTCGCGGCGAAAGAACATACGATCTTCATTATAATGCGTGAGTGCCATACATTCTTTCCCTGGACGAAGGAACCACCAGCGCCCGCGCCGCGCTTTACGATCAAGAGGGTCGCCGCGTGGCGATGGAATCGAGCCCGATCGAGTGCGTTTATCCGCAGCCCGGCTGGGTGGAGCAGGATGCGAACGCCATTTGGCGCGCCCAGATCGATGCGACGCGCCGGACTTTGAATGCCGCGAACGCGACGGCTCGCGATGTAGCGGCCATCGGCATCACCAATCAGCGGGAGACGACCGTCGTGTGGGACCGGCGCACGGGCGAGCCGGTCTCGCCGGCCATCGTCTGGCAATGCCGGCGCACCGCTGCGTTTTGCGATGCCCTCGAACCGCGCGAGACCATCGAACGCAAAACCGGGCTGGTGATCGATGCCTATTTTTCGGCCAGCAAGATTCGCTGGATTCTCGATCACGTTCAGGCGCGCCCCGCGGATCTCTTGTTCGGCAACGTCGACACGTGGCTGATCTGGAAGCTGACCAACGGCGCGTCGCACGTCACCGATTTCACTAACGCGTCCCGCACCATGCTCATGAATCTGGCCGCCGGCGAATGGGACGACGAGCTTCTTACCATCTTCGGAGTGCCGCGCGAAATGATGCCGAAGATCGTGCGCATCGTCGGGCATTTGCGGCGTCGCGGCGGCGGAACATCTGGGCAGCCAGATCCCCATTGCGGGCATCGCGGGGGATCAGCAGGCGGCGCTGTTCGGACAGGCTTGCTTTTCGCCAGGCCTCTCGAAAAACACCTATGGCACCGGATGTTTTGCGCTGATGCATTCGGGCAACGCTGCGCCGTTTCGAAGAATCGCCTTCTGTCAACGCGCGCCGCATCGGCGGACGGCACTGCGCAATTCGCGGTCGAAGGGAGCGTTTTCATCGCGGGTGCGGCGGTGCAGTGGCTGCGCGATAAAATGCAGATCATTTCGACCGCGGCGGAATCGGAATCGATCGCGGCGTCGGTGCCCGATACCGGCGGCGCATATTTTGTTCCGGCTTTCGTGGGCTTGGGCGCGCCGCACTGGGATTCAGCCGCGCGCGGCATCTTCAGCGGTATCACGGCGGGAACCGATCGGGCTCGGCTGGTGCGCGCAGCGCTTGAAAGCATCGCTTATCAGACGCGCGAACTGGTGCAGGCGATGGAATCGGACAGCGGCCACAAATTGAAAGAGTTCCGCGTCGATGGCGGCGCGACCGCGAATAATTTCCTGATGCAGTTTCAGGCCGATATACTGGGCTCGCCTCTGGTGCGTCCGGCCGAAATTGAAACCACGGCGCTAGGCGCGGCGTATTTGGCCGGATTGTCGACGGGCTTTTTTAAGAGTCTCGACGAGCTGCAGAAATTCTGGCGCGCGGAGCGAGTGTTTGAGCCAAAGATGAGCGTCGATCAGCGCGAGGAATTGTTCAGGGGATGGAAGACGGCGGTCGCCCGTTGCCGGATGGCCTGACGCCGCCGTAGATCTCGGCGGCTACGCGAAACGTGTTCGCGTGCGCCTCCGCCGTCAGCTCGATCGGCTTCGAATATCCGCCGCCGAGTGTGACGACTAGCGGCAGCCCGTTCCGGTGGCACGATTGAATGACGCGCGTGTCTCGCGCCTTCAATCCTTCAGGCGTTAGCGCGAGACGACCCAGCACATCAGGTGCCAGCGCGTCCACACCGGAAAGATAGAACACGATCTCCGGCCGGAAATCGAAGACCCGCGGAAGCACTGAATCGAGCGCTCGTAAATACTCCTCATCTCCGGTACGATCCGGCAATTCGACATCGATCTTGCTGCGCTGCTTGCGAAATGGAAAATTGTTCGCGCCGTGCAGCGAGACGGTCAGCACATCGGGATCGTTTTCAAAGAAGTGGGCCGTGCCGTCGCCCTGGTGAACGTCGAGATCGACCACGGCGGTCCGTCGCGCGCGGCCCTGGGAGCGTAGTGAAAAGATCGCGATCGCGACATCGTTAAACACGCAGAATCCCGAGCCTTCCGCGCGAAAGGCGTGATGGGTGCCGCCGGCGAGAGTGCCGCCGAATCCGGTGTCGAGCGCGTCGCGTGTGGCGGACAGCGTTCCTCCCGCCGACGCGAGTGTGCGATTCACCAAGCCGTGCGACCATGGAAAACCGATGCGCCGCATGGCAGTCGGCGACAAAGTCCCATTCACGAACTGGTCGACGTAATCGCGGTCATGCGCCAGCGCGATGGTTTCAATCGACGCCGGAGTCGCGGGTTCTAAATGCCAAAACCCATCCGCCGCAATTCGCTCGCGCAGCAGACGATACTTCTCCATCGGAAACTTGTGCCCGGCGGGCAATGGAATTTCAAAATGGTCGCAGTAAAACAGCCTCACCGCGGCTCTTTATCGATGAGACAAATCGCGCACAATGATGTCCTTGAATCGCATGTTGCCGCGGCCTCCGGAATGGAGCTGCAGCGCCAGCGGGCCGTCGTCGCTTTCAGGCTTCGGATCGGTGTAATCGACCATGATGACGCCGTTGAGCCGCGCGATGTAATGATTGCCCACCACCATCAGCAGATATTCGTTCCACTCATCCATGCGGACGACAGACTCGTTTTCGGGCGATGGCCACACGATCCATCCGCGCTTCTGTTCATACACGCCGCCCGTATGTTTGCCCAGTGTGCAATCGATTTCAAACTGCGGGCCCTTGGTCACATCGGCGGTCCCCGGCTTGAACCAGGTGTGAAAAAAGACGCCGCTGTTGCCGTCGCCTTCGCACTTGAAGCGCAGAGACATCTGAAAATCCTTGTAGCTTTTCTCGGTTTCCAGATACCCGTAGTCCTTGGTCACCGCGACGCCGTGCAGCACGCCGTTCGGTTCGGGCTCCCATTTTTCGTGGCCGACGTTGACCCAACCCGTCAGGTCTTTACCGTTATAAAGGGACACCCAATCCTCGCCTGGGGGCTTCGGTTTCGGGGCCTGCGCGAGGAAGGTGGCCAGCACCATCAAGGTAATCATGAGATTTATGCTACACCCAGTTCCTTCCCGATCGCGTCCGCGATTGCGTGGGCGTGGTGCGTGACGCGATCGAGCGCCGGACCCTCCACCATCACGCGCGCCAAAGGCTCGGTTCCTGAAAATCGCACCAGTACGCGGCCTGTCTCGCCGAACTCGCCCTCCGCGCTGCGGATTCCGGCATTGACGCTCACGAGTTCCGCCAGCGGACGGCGCTCCTTCACGCGAACGTTTACCAGCAATTGCGGATAAGAAACGAACGCCGCCGTTAGCTCGTCCAAATCTTTTCCTGAGTCGCGCATTGCTTCCAACACGCGCAGAGCCGTCAGCAAACCATCGCCGGTGGTCGCGTAATCGCGGAAAATAATGTGCCCGGATTGTTCTCCGCCTAAAGGCGCGTTACGCTTCACCATCTCATCTAGAACGTATTTATCGCCCACCGGCGTCCGCACTAGTCCGATGCCGCGCTCCCGCAATGCGACCTCTAAGCCGAGGTTCGACATGACAGTCGCAATCACTTCAGTCAAACGCCCCCGCGCGTGGAGCGGAAGCGCGGTGACCAGCAGCACCATGTCGCCGTCCACGACTTTTCCGGAATGCGAAATGAACATCGCGCGATCCGCGTCGCCATCGAAGGCCACACCGAGATCGGCGCGCGTCTCGATCACCTGTTCCCGCAGACTCTCCAGATGTTGCGAGCCGCAGTGCAGATTGATATTCTTCCCGTCGGGCGCGCAATGGATTCGATCGACTGTCGCTCCCAGGCGCTCAAACAAAGCCGGAGCCAGATACGTCGCCGCGCCGTTGGACGAATCCACGACGAGCCGCAATCCTTTGAGTCCGCCCGGCAGCGTCGCCGCCAGATCGTCGATATATGCCTGATCGAGGCCGTGATCCGTCGTCAACTCCGCCGGCGCGGGCGTCTCACCACTAGCAAGCCAAGCAAAGATATCCTGCTCGATCACGTGCTCCTGCTCATCTGGAAGTTTAAACCCGGAGTGATCGATTATTTTGATGCCGTTATCGAGATAGGGATTGTGCGACGCCGAAATCATCACACCCGCCGCGAAGGGACCAGTGCGCGTGACGTGCGCAATTCCCGGCGTCGTTATCAGTCCTGCAAATCGCGCCTTGACGCCATTTTTTTCCAACCCACCAACCACGTGCGCCGCGATCCAGGGCCCCGATTCCCGCGTATCCATTCCAATGACGACCTCTGGATCGAGATGATGCTGGCCGATCCATTTTGCGAGCGCAACACCCACCGCGAAGGTCGTCGACGGATCCAGCGGAGGTTTGCCCGCAACTCCGCGCATCCCGTCTGTCCCAAACAATTTTCTCATTATTGATTTTTCTCTACTGTCAATTTAATCGTGACCACCGGCGAAACTTCGAAGCGAACCTGAGGATCGGAGATGAACGCGTTCACTTTGATCTCCCGATTGGCCGTGGTGCCGCTTAGATCGATCGCGTCGGTTTCGGCGCTGGTAACGGAGGACACGCGTCCCTCCGGGCCCGCAATCCGCAGCGTCTCCGGCACAGCTTTTTGCTGCACCATGCGGAAACCGGCGGGCAAAGGCGCGTAGATCCGAATATTGACCGGCACCTCGCGCGACATTAGCCTCGCGAATCGAACCCGCAGTTGCGATGGCACGGAGCGCATAAACGTGACGCCTTGCGGTAGATGAAAATCCGCATCGGACAATGTAAACGTCCGCTCACCGGGGCCCTTCACATCCGCCAAATCCAGCAGCACCGCCATTTCCTCTAATCGATCCGCCGACAGTTTTCCGGAGGGCCCGCGCAGTTCCACGCGCACCTGATCCAAAGCATCGCTGCCGATCAAAAGCCCTGGCGGCAGGCTCTTATAAAGGATAGGCGCGGTGTGGGTGGTCACCAGCTCCGGCTCTCCCAGAATCGCGTACCACAAGAGCACCGCCAGCGTAAGCGATCCCAGCTTCCAACCGAAGTTGTGAGTGATCAACCTCACGACTCACTCCGATTAAACTGTGGTTCAACCGCGCGCTCGCGAAGCCGCCCGGAGGTCGCGATCGTCAGGCGCTCTCGCACCCGATCGATCGACACATCAGGTTCCAATTCCCCGCGCGCGCCTAGCGAAACGTGCCCCGTCTCTTCCGATACCACGATCGAGAGGCAATCGGTCTCTTCGGTAACTCCGATTGCCGCGCGATGCCTGGTGCCGTGCTTGCGCAGCATTCCCGGATTCATGGTCAGAGGGAGGAAACACGCGGCCGCCGCGATATGCTCGCCTTGCAAAATCACCGCGCCGTCGTGCAGCGCCGCGCCCGGATAAAAAATCGCGCACAACAGATCTCGCGATACGTTGGCGTTCAGGGCGACACCGCTCTCGATGAAAGTCCGAAGCCCGATGTCGCGCTCCACCACGATCAGGGCGCCCATTTTCAGCTCCGACATCTGCTCCACCGCGAGTAGAATTTCGTCCACCACTTCGCGACGCTCCAGTTGTCCGCCCAACCCCAGCCATCGGCTGCGCCCGATGCGCGCCAGCAGCCTGCGGATCTCCGACTGGAACATCACGATCAGCGCAATCGCGGTGTACGGCGCGAGCGCGGCCAATATGGAACGCAGCAACTCCAGATGCGCGAACATCGCGATCAGGTAGGCGAGGGTCAGGACCCAGAGTCCGCTTAGAACGTATGCCGCCCGCCGCCCGCGAACAATTACCAGAAGCTGATAAATCAGAATCGCGACCACCAAAATGTCGATCACCGAAGTGAACGTCAGCTTGGGGATGACACGCAGCGAGATTTGCGGCATTTGCGATCAGCGGAACTGGTAGCGCACCTGGGCGATCGGTGCGCCGCGCACTTCGATGCGCGACAAATCAGCCGACCCGACCCCCAGCGCCTCCGCCAGCAGCAGCGTATTGTCACAAGTCTCGAAAGGCTTTGTCCCGCGCTTGGCCCGCGGGTCGTAACCCATCACGGCCGCGCCCACGGTGTCCGTCGTCACCGCGTTGGTGCCCATCAGCAATACGCCCGGCTTGATGTATTTCAGTTCGCCGCGAATCCACGGACCTTCGCCGCCCGAAATCGTCTCGATGCCGTCGATAAACGCGATGTCGATCGGCCGCGTCGCCGCCAGATCGGCCACGATGCGCGGCATGCGATAACCGGGATCACGGCTGGTTGAAGGGTCGTTCTCCGCCGAAGCCGTCGCCGATGGCTGCCTCTTTCCAACGTGGCAAACCTCGCCGCGTCCTTTAGTAGGCTTCTCATTCGGCTCATGAAGTCCCGCATCATCGCCATAAGTCGACGCCGGCGTGATGCCGAAACAGTTCTTCATCGATAGGGTGATTCCGCAGGTGGCGTGATTTTTCAACTTCGCCATGGACATGAAGACATCGGTGTCTTCGTAGGAATGGTTCAGGTCGAACGAAGGATAAATATGTCCGCCATTCGGCACCTTCAGCCGCGAATATTTCTTGCCGAGCCCCAGCGCATTGGTATTCTCGAACTCCAGCTTATGCGACGCGTTCTGGAGCGTCCGCACATTCCATCCGGAATCGAGCAGATATTCTTCGAGCGGTCCGCCAGTACCCCACGCGCTCTCGACCAAGCGGATGCGCTTCGCTCCCGCGCCATCGAGCACGCTGACCATAGCCGCGACCGTCGCGGGATGCGTGTAATGCGTCACACCGAGCGCCCGCCCCTGAAATTTAAGCGTCGGACTACCGGTCAGGTTCAATCTTGATCGTGACGGTTTTATTTTTGACCAGCTTGCCGGCACCGCCCAACTGATCGAACATCCAGAGGATCTGATCGTCCAACTTGTCGGTATAAGTGGTCGGCGCAATGACGACCGGAGGGGCAGGAGTAACGGACGCCCGCAGCAGCGGAGCACCAGCGGCTAAGGCAAGCAACTCGCGACGTGTCATAGTTCCAGTCTATTACGCTTTGCTGGGATGTTGGCAGGGCATGGCCCAGCCCACAACTGCAAATCAACGGTTGTGGCGCGGGGCCATGCCCTGCGAATGACCTCGAACAGAATTTCGTTGCAATCAACAAGCGGAGAAAAATCCGGACATTTTAGCGAGCACGGTACTCTGTATTAACGTATACTGTGCATTGTGGAGTACTCGGACGAGAACAAAGACCGGCGAATCACCCAACTTCGGAAGGGCATCCTGGAGTTAGCCGTCATGGGGGTGCTTTATCACGACCGGCATTACGGCTATTCGCTCGTCCGCGTACTAACCGAAACCGGATCCATGTCGATTAAAGAAGGAACGATTTATCCTATCCTGGCACGCTTGGATCGCGATGGCCTGGTCCGTTCAGAGTGGGTGGAATCCGACCAGGGCCCGCCCCGCAAATACTATACGCTGACTCCTTTGGGCCGGCAGGTATTCAATGAGTTGAGCCAGGAGTTTGATTTGCTGGTCTCCCTAGCCCAGAGGCATTGGAAGGTCCGGGAGCAAGCTGAGCAAGTCAGGAAGAAGCTGGTCGTTCGAAAAGGATAACTAATATGAACCAGTATCCAGACGCGGTGACGACGATTGCCAACGACTATTTGGCGCGAGTCAAATTACAGCTTCGGTCGCTACCGGCGCTGGAGCAGGAAGATTTCCTGCGGGAGGTCCAGTCGCACTTATATGACGCCTACGAACAAACACCAGGCGAGGATGAGGTGGCGAAAATCCTCGCGGTGCTTAGGAACTTCGGTGAACCTGCCGACGTGGTATCAGACCGGCTGCCCGGCGCGATGGTGCGTTCCGGTACGCGGCGGAGCCTGCCTCTCTACATCGTCGGCGGGATCCTGATCGCGCTGTTCGGAATTCCCCTTGGCTTCGGAGGCTTTGGCGTTTTGCTGGGCCTGCTGGCCGCGCTCGCCGGGGTGTTGATCGCTTATTATGCGTTCACCGGAGCTCTGCTGTTCACGGGCTGCATCATTATGATCACCGGCCTGACTCGAGCGCTTCTTCCAGAGCTCTGGGACCGGCTAGTCGAGCTTGGATACATCCAGACAGGCGATTTTTTCGATACCATCTCGCCGTCCGATCAGGGCCTTCTCATGATCCTGTTTGCAAGCGTGTTTCTAGCCGCGGCCTGGGGCCTGTTCCGCCTGGGAAAACACCTTCTGCGAGGCCTGCGCTTCCTGTTCAGCTTGACCTTCGAATGGATGAGGCGGTTCGCCCAGACCATCCGCCGGAAACTGCGGCGTGACGATTTAGAAGCCGCCCGCGTGGGCGTTCTGTCGTTCGTCACCGGCAAATAACACTGTTAGAAGTTCCGATTTTGAAGGACTACCTTAGATGTGAGCGCAATCGCATCTAACTTGGCGAGCCAGGACGATCTCTATCAGGACGCAGCGGCCCATTTCGGCCGCGCACTCGATCGCCTGGCAAGGGCCTACGAGTTCGATCCCGAAAAACGCCGCGACCTTCTCCAGGAAATCCATTTCGCGCTGTGGCGCAGCTTCGCCACTTATGACAACCGGTGTTCGCTCCGCACCTGGATCTATCGCGTGGCCCACAATACGGCAACAACCCAGGTCATTCGCCAGCGGCGCATTTATTCGACACTCGTCAGTCTCGAAGAACTAGGGGACATGCCGGCTGAGGGCCAAAGCCATTCCGCCGTCGATCGCGACCAGACCTCGGAGCGCCTCACCCGGCTGATCCAGAAACTCAAGCCGCTCGACCGCCAGGTTATCGTCTCTTACCTCGAAGGCCTGGATGCAGCGGCGACGGGCGAGATCACGGGCCTCTCCCCCGCCAATGTCGCCATGAAAATTCATCGCATCAAAACCCTTCTCGCCCGTCAGTTCCACAGCGGAGCAAGCCATGCAGAATAACGATCCACAAACCATCTGGCAGAACCAGAAGACAGAGGAAATTAAAGTGCCACTCGCCTACTTCAAACATAAAGCCGACCAGCAGCGCAGCAGAAATCTTTGGGTCGCCGTCGCCAACGATGCCGTCTATCTGGCAGCTGTAGTTTTCCTAGGAATCGTTTTCGTGAAGACCCCGAACATCGGCTCGCGGCTCGGGTTGGCTCTGCTCGCACTGGGGTCGCTCTACGTCGCCTATTTAAGGCACAAGCAGCTCTGGCCCGGCTCGCCGGCGTCGGACACTCCGCCCGATTCAGGCCTGACGGTCTATCGCCGGGAATTACTGCGGTGGCAACAGGACCAGAGACATGCATGGCGAATGCTGGCGCCGCTACTCCCCGGCGCAATCGTCTTCGCGATCATCGCCATCCCCGCAATCGTCCGAGCGGCCTCCGCCGATCGAGCGATCTTGATCAACGCCATTCCCTTCTGCGTCATGCTTGTCGTCTGGCTGGTGTTATTGCCTGTGGTGCGCAGGCGAAACCTTAAGAAGATTCAGCAGGAGCTCGATGCCTTAGGATCGTAAGGCCCCCTCCGACCGATGTTAACCTACGGCTCTAAAACCAGCGTCCCCAATGCCCCCAGCGCCGGAATATCGATCCCCGTCCCCTCATCGACCTCGTACACATCCAGCTTCTGCGGCCCCGCCTCCGGCCTCATCAACGTAGCCCGCTTAAATTTCCCGAGCACGTGAACCGTAATATCCGCTACCGCATAATCCGAATAATTCACCAGTTCCAACGCGACCTGCTTCCCGTCCGGCGACTCCAATAAATTCGACAACATGCTGCCGACATTAAACAGCCGCGCCCCCAGATTCTCGCGACCCGTAACCGTATTCAGTTCCTTCCAAATCGAATCCAGCGTCTCCAAATCTTTTTTATCGAGCGTAATCTGATCCGGCTGCAGCGAAGGGAATCTCCATCCCGGCGGACCCGTCAACAGCGTCCCCCCCGCTTTGGTAAAAGCCTTCAGCGCCAACTTCTGATTCGCCGACAACAGCTCCGGATCGACATTCACCGCCATTTTCGAATGCAGCAGTGACGACCCGTCCAGCGTCCGCGCCGGAATCGGCGTTACCGGAGTATGCTTGGTCGCCATCATGTCCAGCACGCCTCCCGATATGAGAGCCCCACTCTCCGGAGCCTCAACGAGAGCCAATGTCGACCGCATCGCGAACCCGCGCCACTCCTTGTGATCCTCATAAAACTTCACATGCTGAACGATCAGCGCCCAATTCTTCAGCGCCGCAGCATCGCCCTTCACGAGCCCCCGCGCAAACTCATCATCGAAATCCAGCACCCACCGCGCCCCCGTCATCCCCGCATCGCCGATCGCCGCCAGATACGCCGTGACCAGCAGATGGTTCTTCGCCGGAACTCGATTCGCGATCCAAATCGCCGCACGTGTCGACACCCGCGCATACCTCAAAAACCCCGTATTCGTGTCGATCCAGGGAGCCCCCGTGGGCGCCGCGATGAGACCTTCCTGCTCCGCGCGAATCCCCGGCCACATCCCTTGTTTAGTCGCGAGCACCTGCGCATCGGAGGAGAACTTCATCTCCGCCCGATTCGTCAACTCCACGACCGGCATATCGACGCGCCCCGCGCTCAAAGCCCCCTCGACCGCGAGTCCCGTGAGCCCGGCCTTCTTAGCTTCCGCCGCAACATCCGCCGCGTTAGCGCTGCCCGTGACGACGCCAAGCGTAGCAATCCCCCGCTCCGCCGCCGCCCGTGTAAACTCCGGAGACCAGTCAGCCTTGTCCATCAACAGACAATTCACCGGCGTCGACTCCACCAGCTTCAAAGTGGCGGGATCTTTAGAAAACCACCGCGCCGGAACCCAATCCGGCATCGCGACCATGGCAACCGCAGCAAGTAACAGCATCCAGCCACCAGATTACTGCAAAATAGAACATCGCTTCCAAAAACAGACTCGACGGCGTGGACCTGCTCCGCGGCTTGGCCATTTTTTTCGTGTTGATGAACCACATCAACATCCGTTTACGGATGGCGAAAATCCCCTACCACTTGCCCGACGCGTTCGGCCTGGAACGGCCAACAAGGCGTACAAATCTTTTTCGCCGTCTCCGGCTTCCTGATCACCTCAACCGCGCTGCGCCGCTGGGGCGATGGCATCGACATCCCGGCATTCTATCGACTAAGATTCGCCAGAATCGCCCCGTTGCTTTTTCTCTTACTAGCCATCCTAAGTACCCTCGACTTGGCGCAAGTAAAAAACTTCGTCATCAACCCGAAAGTCGCAACCCTGCCAAGAGCCTTAATAGCCGCGCTAACTTTCCACGTCAATGTGCTCGAAGCCAACCACGGCTACCTCCCCGCCAACTGGGACATCTTGTGGTCACTCTCAGTAGAAGAAGTGTTCTATTTAGTCTTCCCTTTAGTCCGCCGACATACGAAGCTATTCATCGGACTCCTTGTAACTTGCGTAGTCCTAGGTCCGATCAGCCGCACCCACGGCAACGAAGTCTGGCGAGAATATTCCTATCTGGGAGGAATGGATGCAATCGCGTTAGGATGCCTGACCGCTCTGATACTCCAGAAGACTCAACTCTCTCCAAGAATCCTAATCGCGCTAGGCACGCCTCTAATGCTCTTCACTCTCTGTTACTACCGCGCACTCGGCCCCAGCATGACAATCCTGGCGATAGCAACCTGCCTGATCATCGCGGCAAGCGCGCAGACTAAATGGGGGCCCCACGAATCCTAACTCCCCTAACAAAACTAGGAGAGCGCAGCTACGAAGTCTATCTGACCCACATGTTCATAGTGTTCGCCTTCTTCCAACTCTTCCTGAACAACGGCAAGCAACTGAAGGTAGTCCCACTCCTCTTTTTGGCAACCATCTTAGTGTCGGGTCTACTAGGCGGAGCCGTAGCGCGCCTCTACTCCGAACCCATGAACAGCCTCCTCCGAAAAAGTGTGGCACGTGCCCCCCTATAGGGCCGAGACTCATTGAGTTCTCTGCGTCCTCCGCGTCTCTGCGTGAAATATTTTCTTAGCGAGCTTAGCGCCTTTGCGTGAAAGCTTCTTTCAAAAACCCCTCCGCCACCACCCCGACCGCCTTATGCTCCACATCCACCAAATAATTCAACTCCTGCATCTTCTCATTCGTAAACTTCCCCGATAACTCCAACAAAGCCGCCCGAACCTCCGGCCTCTCCTCCAACAAAGCCTCCCGAGCCACCACAGAAACCTCATAAGGCGGAAACGCATGCTTGTCATCTTCCAATATCTTTAAACCCGACTTAGCCAGCATCCCATCCGTAGCACTAGCCGCGATCATGTCGACTTGCCCCTGCTCAATCGCCTTGTAAAGCAACCCCAAATCCATAGTCTTCGGCGACCCCTTGAACTGCATCCCATAAGTCGACTTCAGCGCCGCCAATCCGTCAGCCCTCCGCTCAAACTCATATCCCACTCCAAAGCCCAAGGCTAGTCGCGAGCCGCCTCTGACAATGTCTTCAAGCCACTGCATTCCTCCTTCACCACCATCGCAAAAGTATTATCGATCCCCAGCGGAGCCAGCCAAGCCAAATGAAACCGCCGGGCATACTCACTTTTCAAATCCGTCCCCAGCAGGAGCCTTCAACACCATAGCCAGCGCCGTCCCGCTGTACTCCGGATACATATCGATCTCGCGATTAATCAGAGCCTGCTGCGCCAGCATCGTGCCGCCGAGATTCAGACTCCGCGCGACTCTTCTCATGCAGACGATTCTCCAGATGCTGCGCGATAATCTCGCCCAGCACCACCTGCTCCGTAAAATTCTTAGAGCCGACTCTAATCGTGTGTGTCCGAGACCCGCACGCAGTCAGCAGGAAAATCAGGCCGGCCGATAATTTTCGTTCGATCCATCCCAATCCCCCGTCCGCGAGCAGAGCCATGCAAAGCCGCCGGCACCGCACCCGCCAGAATCTGCGCCGTATCCACTGTCGCGACGCCCCGAAAAATGAAGACACCCAATCCCCCGCCCCCGATCGCCGCCGCGATGGTCGCCGTGCCGATCGTCGTGACCGTGGCCACGCGAATCCCCGCCAGAATCGTCTGCGCCGCCAGCGGCAACTGCACTTGCCGCAGCAATTGCGAATCCGTCATCCCCATCGCAATCGCCGATTCACACACCGCCGGATCGACATTCACAATGCCGACAAACGTGTTGCGCAAAATCGGCAGCAGCGCATACAAAACCAGCGCGACAATGACCGTCCTCTTCCCGATCCCTCCGATAAACGGAATCGGAATCAGGAATCCAAACAGAGCCAGACTGGGAATCGTTTGCATCACGCTGGCAAAGCCCAGCATCCACTTCCGAGCCGCCTTCGTGCCGCGTCAGAAACACCCCGGCGGGGACTCCAATCGCAATCGCGAGCGCCATCGCGATCGAGACCAGCACCAGGTGCTCGCCCGTCAATTCGAAAAGATCGTTCAGCAGATCGCTACGCATAGGCTCTCAGAAATGCCCGCGCCTCTTCCGTATTCGCGGAACGAAATTCCGCGGCCGGCGCAATCCAATCGACCTTCCCGTTCGCCAACAAGATAATCCGAGTCCCAAGCCGAATCGCCTCGCGAATATCATGCGTCACGAAAATCGACGTCGTGTTCAGATCTTTCCGCAGCTTCAAAAACTGATCCTGCAAATCCAGCCGGATCACCGGATCGAGCGCTCCAAACGGCTCATCGAACAACAACAAAGGAGGCTCCGCGGCCAACGCCCGAGCCACTCCTGCGCGCTGCCTCTGCCCACCCGAAAGCTGGCGCGGATATCGATCCCGAAAATCCGCCGCCGGCAGCCCGACCATATCGAGCAGCCGATCCACGCGCGCCCGCATCCGGCCTTCCCTTCGAGCGTAGGAACCAGCCCGACATTTCGCGCGATCGTGAAATGCGGAAACAACCCGACCTCCTGAATCACATACCCGATGTGCCTCTTCAACCGGATCGGATCCCAATCCCGGGTGCTCTTACCCTCCACGAATACTTGCCCGCTGGTTGGAAACAGCATCCCATTCGTCATCTTGAGCGCCGTCGTTTTCCCCGACCCGCTGCGCCCTAACAGCACCAGCGTCTCCCCAGCCTCGACAGAAAAACTAACGCCGGACAAAATCGTGCGCCCGCCAATCTCATACGACACATCGCGAAACTCAACCGAAGAGCGCATTCAGACGAGGTTTTCAGTTCGCCGAGCATGGTCGGAATCAATTCCGAAACTGTCGGATGAATATGCACGGCCCGCTGCATCACCGATGTAAGGAGCGCCCGCGTACATCATGTCGAGGATGCAGTGAATCGCCTCATCGCCGCCCGTGCCCAGAATGTCGCGCCCAGAATCCGATGATTCTCCGCGTCCACCAGAATCTTCATGAACCCCAGTGTCTCGCCTTTTTCCATCGCCCGCGAAACCTTCGACATCTCGCGCCGCCCGATCAGCGCGGGCCTCTTCGACTTTCGCACCTCCGCCTCGGTCATGCCGACACGAGCCAGCGGAGGGTCGATATAAACCGCGTACGCTTTGATGCGATCGCTCATGCGGCGCGATTCGTTATCGAGAAGATTCGCCGCGACGATTTCGTAATCGTTATAAGAGGTGTGCGTAAAGCCCTCCGTGCCCGTTGCAATCGCCCAAAGCCCACACGCCCGCGCGCTTCTGTCGCGCAATCCTCATCGACCGAATGTACCCATGCTGCGTCCGTGGCGATGCCGGCTTTATCGAGGCCCAGATCGTCGGTATTGGGCATGCGTCCCGTCGCAACCAGCAGATGCGAGCCGGTAATATTATGGACATTTAAGGCCTTCTTCAAGCCTCTTAACGATGAGATTATGCGCATTTAAGGCTACATTAATGCCCTCTTTTTGTCATAATATCGAGCACCGCCGCCGAAACATCCTCATCTTCCTGAGGCAAAAGCCGCGCCGCCTCCTCGATAATCGTGACCTCGCTGCCGAACCGCCGGATACATCTGCGCAAACTCCAGCCCAACCGCGCTACCCCCAAGAATAATCAGGTGTGGCGGCACAAAATCGAGATCCATCAATCGACGCATTGGTCAGATAAGGAACCTCATCCAGACCCGGAATGTCGGCAATCCGCGCCCGCCCTCCGACGTTGAGAAAGATCTTCTGCGAAATCAGAGTCTTATCGTCAACCACGACAGTATGCGGCGCGGTGAATCGCGCGTGCCCTTTGATGACCTCGCAATTCGGCAGACCGGTCATCCATTTTTCGATCCCCGACCGCGCCACGACCTCGTCTTTGCGCGCCTTCAGCTTCTTCATGTCGACCTGCAAGTCATTGCAAAATTGACGCGCTAAGTGAGTCGCATAGGCGCTCGCGACCAGCGTTTTAGTCGGCGTGCAACCGGTATTGACGCAGGTTCCGCCGAACAGTTTTCGCTCAATGACGGCGATTTTCATTCCCGCTTTGGAAAGCCGTGCCGCCAGCGAAGGGCCGGCTTGCCCGGTGCCGATAATGATGGCGTCATGAGTGTTCATGAAATGAATGAGCTGCTTGTGCCTCTAATGTTCCGATGTAGCATATCACTATGCTCGCAGAACGGTTAGCGGAAGCGCGCGAGCAGACGGATTCCCTTTTTGAAATCGTGAAGCCGGAGGCGCTTTATGACCGGCCGGTTGCGGAGAGGCATCGCATCATATTTTATCTGGGGCATCTGGAAGCGTTCGATTCGAATTTGTTGAGGGGCGGGCCGCATTCGGAGTTCGACAAACTGTTTGCGTTTGGAATCGATCCGGTGGGCGGAGGGTTGCCTACGGATCTGCCTCGCGATTGGCCATCGATCGATGAGATTCAAAAATATAATCGCAGACTCCGGGCGGCTGTGGATGCGCATGCCGGTGAATGAGCAGTTGTGGAATGTCGCGATTGAACATCGGTTGATGCATGCTGAAACTTTGGCGTACATGCTGCATCAGATGCCTGTCGATACGAAAATGCCGCAGGTGAGCTCGCCGATGGCGGCGCGGGCGGTTGAGCCGGGGATGATTACGATTCCGGCGGGTCCGGTGACGCTGGGACGGTCTGAGGGATTTGGATGGGATAACGAATTCGATGCGCATGAAGTGCAGGTCGCGGAATTTGCCATTGATCGTTATAAGGTTACGAATGGCGATTTTCTGAAATTTATCCACGCGGGCGGATATGAGGATGAATCGCTGAAATGGCTGACGGACCAAGGGATCAAACATCCAGTGTTCTGGAAAAGTGAGAGCGTGTATCGAACCATGTTCGAGGAGATCCCGATGCCGCTGGATTGGCCGGTTTATGTGAGTCACTCCGAAGCTAGCGCTTATGCTCGATGGGTTGGCAAATCGCTGCCTACTGAGGCTGAATGGCAGAGGGCTGCGCAATCTTCGACACCCTGGAAACGCGGGGTTCGAACGCTGGGATCCGGTGCCGGTGACGGCCGATGCGAGCATGGTCGGAAACGGGTGGGAGTGGACTTCCACGCTGTTCAAGCCATTTCCGGGGTTTCAGCCGTTTCCTTTTTATCCGGGCTATTCGGCGAATTTTTTCGACGATCAGCATTACGTGATGAAGGGCGGGTCGGCGCGGACGGCCGCCTGCCTGTTGCGCCCTTCGTTCCGGAACTGGTTCCAACCGCACTACCAATACGTCTATAGTGGATTTCGCTGCGTGACTCGATGACCCCCACAACTACCGTACAAACACGGTTCGCCGAAGAAGTGTGCGCCGGGCTGACGAAGCCGGGACAGAAGGAATTGCCGTCGAAGTATCTGTACGACGCCGTGGGGTCGCGGCTGTTCGACGTGATCACGGAGCTGCCGGAATACGGACTGACGCGCGCGGAGGATCGGATTCTGGAGCGCCATACGCGCGAGATCGCCGCAGCGGGTTCCGCATGCCGGTGGCGATCGCGGAGCTGGGCAGCGGCAGCGGAATGAAGACGCGGCGCATCCTGGGCGCGCTTTCCCGCGATCATCATGCCCGCTACTTTCCCAATTGAAATCTCGGCCACGGCGCTGGCTGCGTGCGAGCGCGAGATGAGGGACATAGCGTCGGTGAGCGTGGTCGGCATCGAGCGCGAATATCTGGATGGATTGCTGGAAGTCGCGGCACGGAGGCGGGCGGGCGAGCATCTGCTGGTGCTGTTCCTGGGTAGCACGATTGGAAATTTCGAACCTCCGGCGGCGCTGGTGTTTCTGCGAAAGATACGGTCGATGCTCGAAGCCGGGGGATTTTCTGTTGCTGGGTACCGACCTGTTGAAGCCTGTTCCGGTGCTGCTCGATGCGTATGACGATCCTCTGGGCGTGACGGCGGCGTTCAACTTGAATTTGCTGGCGCGGATCAATCGGGAATTGGGCGGAAATTTTGTGTTGTCGCAATTCGAGCATGTGGCGCGGTTTAATGAAGCCGCGCACAGCATCGAGATGCATCTGCGGTCGAGGCAGGCGCAGACCGTTGCCGATCGATGCGGCGGATATCACGGTTGCGTTCGAGGCGGGGGAAACGATTTGGACGGAGAGCAGCCACAAATACCGGCTGCCCTGAGATTTCGGCGATGGCGGCGGAGAGTGGGTTCGGATGCGCGGCGCAGTGGGTCGATGAAGAGTGGGGGTTTGCTGAGAATTTGTGGATGGCGGGGTAGGGCTGTAGTTTATCCAGGATCCAGCGGCTAGTCGAGTAGCGATCTCATTGCTCGCAGAGCGGCTCCATGTCGGTTTCCACTTCGGTCCGTCGGATCTCCTCCGTTTAGTTGTGCCGTTGACACCTCGTGAGATTGGAGCGGACGTGTCCGGGCTGCGCCCGGATGGACCGATTGACAATCGGTCCGCAGGTTGCCAACCTGCCCCACTACTGTTAAATGCTCGCGTCTGTCCGCATGCTTACGCATGGCGGTTCAGTATCCGTCCTGGGCCGCCATGCGGGTATTGAGTCCGGAACGCGGCTCGATGTGGTCTGATTCTTGCAGCGGGTTTTGGGTCGACATTGAAGCGGGGCGAACAGGAAGGGAAACATGTTGATCCGGTTGGGGTATGACATTAAATTTGAGGTTCCGCTGGACGTTCCGTTTGTGGTTTTGCTGAATGTTCATCCATCGCGTGTGCAAGATCTACATGAGCCGGACGAATTGACCGTCAACCCGGCGGTGGCCGTGAGCCGTTATGTTGATTTGTTTGGCAACCGTTGTACTAAGTTTCGTGGCACCGGCGGGGCCGCTTCGGCTTTATAATTCGACGCTCATTGAAGATTCGGGGGAGCCCGATGCTGTGAACAGCTCGGCTCGGGAGATTCCGGTTGAGTATCTGCCGGAGAAAACTCTGATGTACCTGTTGGCGAGCCGTTATTGCGAGGTTGATTTGTTGACGGACACCGCGGCCCGGTTGTTCGGAGGGTTGCCGCGGGGGTGGGGGCGGGTGCAGGCGGTTTGCGATTGGGTGCATAACCATGTGACGTTCGGCTATGAGTATGCGCGGTGCACTCGGACGGCACTGGAAGTTTTCAACGAAAGGGTGGGAGTGTGCCGGGATTTTCAGCATCTGGCGATTACGTTGTGCCGGTGTCTAAATATTCCGGCGCGGTATGCGACGGGGTATTTGGGAGATATCGGGGTGCCTCCGGTGCCTTGCCCGATGGATTTTAGCGCCTGGTTCGAAGTTTATCTGGAGGACCGGTGGTGGACTTTCGATGCCCGGCATAATACGCCCTCGGATCGGACGGGTGCTGATGGCTACGGGGAGGGATGCGGCGGATGTGGCGATTACTACTTCGTTCGGGTCGGCTTATTTGAGGAAGTTTGAGGTGGTTACGGATGAGGTGCATGCCCGGGTGGAGGCTCGGTGTCGGTGTAGTGAGATTGCGTCTGACCGCTTCCTTACGGTCGCGGTTCGGCGGGGATGAGAGTGTGTCGGGATTTGAAAAAGTCGTATGCCGCCGATAAACGCAGATATAAATCACTCGAGCGGCTCCATGTCTACGCCTACTTCTAGTTTGTGGTCGCGGCCTCCTAGAATAACGCCGCGCACTGGGCTCACGTCGCCGTAATCGCGGCCCCAGGCGAGCGTGACATGGCTTTCGCGAAGGGATCAGATTATTGGTGGGATCGACGTCCAGCCAGCCGGTGCCGGGGCAATATACTGACACCCAGGCGTGTGAAGCGTCTGCGCCGACTAACCTGGGGCGGCCGGGAGGCGGGTAGGTCCTTATATATCCGCTGACATATCTGGCCGCAAGTCCTAAAGATCGCAGGCATGCGACTTGCAAGATGCGCGAAATCCTGACAGACGCCTCGCCGGGAGCGGAGGACTTCCTCGGGCGTGGTGCTTACATTGGTGGCTTTCGAATCGAAACGAAAATCTTTGTAGATTCGCGCGGTCAGATCCAGCAAGGCTTCGGTCAGCGGGCGGGCCGGCGGGAAAGACGGCGATGCGTAGCTGGCGAACTCGGCAGCTGGGGAGCACACGAGGCGACTCAAATACGAACTGATACGCATCGAGGCCGGCCTCGCTGAGATCGGATGGGCAGCGATCGAACCACTTCGTCCCAAGCGCGGCGCTTGGTCCGGCCATGTTACCGGCGGACCGTCGACTACTACGCGACTGCGGGCTTCGATGTTCAGTTCTTCATGCGGTTCGCGGATGGTGAAAAAAGTAAAAGTATTGCCGAAGTAATCCACGCGTTCTCGTCATGCGAGGCGGGGGTCGGAGTCACTCGCAACTCATGCGACATACAAATGTGATGCGGCTGAGAGCGGGGGATCAGGTAGGCGACATGAGTCCCGAAAGAGACTGGCTGCTTGTACTTGTAAGTCGTCTTGTGAATGATTCGGTAAGTCATCCGCCAATGCTGATCGGGTAGGTCCGCGCGTGATTGAAGTAGGTGAGCGAAATGTTATCGGCCCAGGAGGGCAGCAGATTTTCGACGAAGCGAAGCAAGCGGTCCAGTTCTAATTGTCCCTCGGAATTGGCAACCGTGCGGCCGCTGCCGGGAAGCGGAAAATCGAGCTTTTCCAGATCGAGGCGCGCGGAGGAGCGTCATGGCGTGCTCGATCGCCTCCAGATCGTCCGGCGAATGGCGGGGCAGTTTCCGAATATAGGTCGCCAAATGGGACATCTGGAAATTCAGCGACCGGGGATTGGTTTCATCCGCCATCAAGACGTCCAGCACGGCGAGCGGCTGCAAAGTGGTGAAGTAGCGGGAGCGGTAGGTCATGGAACTGTCCGCGACTTCCAGCAGATATTCGAGCAACGGGCCAGCTTTCTTCATCGATGCCCGCGGTCAGTTCCCGAAGCTGCCGGACCGAAAACATGGCCCGTTCCAGCCGGCGGCCCAGACTCAGGAACAGCCAGCCCGGTCCGCGGGTGATGTTTTCGCGCTCCATGCCGGAAAAGGCGGAGAGCAGTTCCAGGCATCCGCCGAGCACCGCGGAGTACTCGACAAACAGCATGTAGTTTTCGGTCTGGCCGGATTCGGCCGAGCGCGACGATCAGCCGCGACATATCCGCCGAGAGGCGTTCGCGGACATTGCCGCCGACGCGCTGCACTTCGGCCAGCGTGGAGGCCAGGCTGTCGGGCCGCTCGACGTTCGGACATCAGCGAAATCAGCTCGTCTTCCAGATCGCGCGCCGTGGCCGGGCGATCTTTCGGCAGAGTGCTGTGCGGAGAATCGAAACAACCGTGCAGACGAAACAGGCAGGCCAGTTCGGGACCGCTGGCGCGGCGGACGCGGGTGCATCAGGCAGCGCAGCAGGCGCGCGATGCATTCGGCGCGCTCGGCATAACGGCCCAGCCAGAAAAGATGGTCGGCCGCGCGGCTGGGCAGGTCGGCGGGCGCACGTGCTGCAGTTGGACCGGCTGGTTGCGCGGACGCAGCATGCTGAACGTATCGACCGGGCTCGTCCCACAGAACCCAGGCGTCCTTGCTGCGGCCGCCGCGCTGCATCGAGACCACCTGGCCGTCGGCTCCGGCCACGCGCACCAGGCCGCCCGGCATCGCGATCCAACCGGAACCGGTATTCAGAACATACGTGCGCAGCACCAGGCTGCGCGAGTAGAGGCGGCCGTGGTCCCAAACCGGCGCCGTCGAGAGCGCCACTTGCTCCTGCGCCACATATTCATAAGGATGCGCCCGCAACTGATCGCCGATCTTTTGCTTTTCCGCTTTGGCCAGGTCGGCGCCGAAGATCGGCTCCATTCCGCGCAATGGAAACGCCGGTTTCACGACCACCTGATCCAGGTGATCCAGTACCCAATCGAGCGCGTATTCCTGGCCGCACCACCAGGTGGCCACGGATGGCAACTTGAGCGGCTCGCCCAGTAATTTCCTCGACAGGCCGGGCAGAAACGGCATGATGGCGGCGGTCTCGATCACGCCGCTGCCGAGCGCATTGGCCACCACGACGTTTCCGGCGCTGACCGCGTCCACCAATCCGGCGACGCCCAGGAACGAATCGCCGCGCAGATCCAGAGGATCGCAGAAGCTATCGTCCACGCGGCGCAGAATCACGTCGACCGGCTGCAGGCCTTCCACCGTTTTCAGGAACACGCGGCGGTCGCGAACCGTCAGGTCGGCGCCTTCGACCAGCGTGAATCCGAGATAGCGGGCCAGATAGGAATGCTCGAAGTAGGTCTCGTTGAACGGTCCGGGCGTCAGCAGGACGGCTCGCGGATGATCGGACTGCGCCAGGCCCAGCAGCGCCTCGCGCTGGGTCCGGAAGAAGGACGCCAGGCGGCGGACGTTGGACGTGCGAAAAGCGTCCGGCAAAACGTCCGAGACGATGGTGCGATTTTCCAGCGCGTATCCGGTTCCCGAAGGCGATTGCGTGCGGTCCGCCAGCACCCACCAGCGGCCGTCCGGCGAGCGCGCCAGATCCACTCCCAGCAGATGAAGATAGGAATGCTGCGGAACCTTTAGTCCCGTCAAGGGCCGCAGAAACGCGGGATTCGCAAACAGCAGCGCGGCCGGAATATCGCCGTTGGCGATCAGCTCGCGCGGGCCATAGATGTCCTCGAGCAGCAGATTGAGCAGATGCGCGCGCTGAATGATGCCGGCCTCGATGAAGCGCCATTCTTCCGGAGAAATCAGCAGCGGGATGGGATCGATGGCCAGCGGCCGGTTCGCGCCTTGCGGGTCGGTATAGATGTTGTAGGTGACGCCGTTTTCCCGGATGCGGCGTTCGGCGCGCTCCCAGCGATGCGCCAGTTCATCGGAACCGAGGGCTTGGACGCGAATCGATAAACGCGGACCAGTGGGGGCGCGGAGTGACGCCGTCCGGCGCGAGCTCGTTATAACTCGACCGTCGGGCAATAGCGTTTGCAGTAGATCAGCGATCATAGCGCGGCTCTCGGGCCGGTCTCCAACGATTGTTGAATAGGGATGCCTTCGATAATAACAACATGAAGGCAGCGCGCTTAGGAGGGACTAATGAATGGCGGGGATTTTGCCGGGTTCTTCCAGTACGAATTTTGGATCGATGCGTGCATCGTGCCAGCGAATGCCGAAGAACAGATGCGGTCCGGTGGCGCGGCCGGTGGATCCGACGCGGCCGAGAATGGCGCCCTTCTTGACTTCCTGGCCGGGCTCGACCTTGATATCGGCGAGATGGAAATACATGCTGATGAGGCCGTCGCCGTGATCGATGAAAACGGCGTTGCCTTCGAAGAACATATCTTCGGCCATCATGACGGTTCCGTCGGCGACTGCGAGGATGGGGCTGCCCACGGGGGTCGGATAATCGATTCCCATGTGGGGCTGAGAAGAGGGCTTACCGTTGAAGATACGCTTCACTCCGAAGGATTTTCCTGGTGGCAGAGGGCGCGGCGGGGGGTCCTAGAGGCAGGGTGAATTTCGGCGCGGTTTCTTTGCCATTGAAGATTTTGGCTAATTTCGCGCGATCGCGCTCATCGCGCTGGAGGTCCGCTGTGGACGGGTTGGCTTGGGGAATATCGGGCAGAGTAACTTCCTCGGTGCCGTAATCGATGGTATCGATTATGATTTGGCCGGCGCGGGTGCGGCCGGTGCCTGATAGTTGAAATTGCGATTCGAGTGCCGGAAGGCTGCTCGAGATCGATTGGGAAATAGCAGGTTCCTTTCACGGCGGCCCAGGAACGGGCCTTCATGGCGCATCGAGTGGTGCCGGGGGCGGTCCAACGCACTAGGGTCCCTGGGGCGGCGGTGATTTTGGCGATTGCCGCTGTTTGCGCTGGGGCTGGTAGACAGCAAAATATCAGCGCGGATAGTAGGTGCCTGGGGATCGTCATCTCGGCTCTTGGTAGTTGAGCGTTGAATACGGGGGTTCGTTTCGGTTTGTTACGGGATATCCTGTCTGTGAGCGGGAGGATTTTGATTTATGGAAACCTTGGCTGTCGCATTTTTTCTCTGCGTCGCGCAGGAACATCAACATGCCGCCGCACCCGCGGTTCCGTTGCAGCCGATGGCGCAGCAAGCACGGCAATTAACTGAGGCTCTCAACTATCTGGGCCAGCCGCTTACGGGTCCCGGAACAGAAACGGATCAACGATGCGATCAGCATGCCGGACGAAGCCGCGGCGGTCGAGGCGTTGATAAAGATCTTCGACAGCCACGTGCTGGTGAACGTCGATATCAATCCGGAGAGCCGCGTGAAGGTGGAGCAGGGCGAAGCGAAACCGGAGCTGGTCGAGGAAGGCGCGCGGCTTTTCCTTGTCAAGGTCAACAATCTGCTCACGTCACGGCGGCGCTGAATGTGGTCAGCCCAAACAGCGGCAATGTTTACATCCGGTCGAACGGTCAACCCGACCCGGCGATCACGCTCACGCCGCAGGAATCGAGGGATCGCTGGGCCGATATTTCGCTGTTCCAGCAGCCGCCCATGCGCAAGCGGCTTTCCGGGCTGGCGGTCGAATACCAGATCCTGCGAGATCTACAGCCGCGACGCCGGGCAGCGCTCGGCGAAGATCTGTTTCAACGTCGGGCAGGGAAGCCAGGATATCGGATTTCGCAACGACGTCACGATCGTGTTCAACGCCGCGCCGACGCGGCAGATCACTTTTCGCGTGAAAGACGAGAAGGGCCAGCCCGCCATGGCGTAGTTCATGATTCGCGACCGGCTGAACCGGCTCTACCCGCTGCCTTCGAAGCGCCTCGCGCCCGATTTCTTCTTCCAGCCGCAGATCTATCGCGCCGATGGCGAGACCGTGCGGCTGCCGGCGGGTTACTACACGATCGCGTACAACGGCGGCCCGGAATCGCTGCCGCACACGCGCGAAGTCGAGGTCAACGCGCGAGGGACCTGTCGGAGCTCGCTTTTCAGCTCGACCGGTGGATCGATCCCGCGAAGTCCGGCTGGTATTCGGGCGACCACCACATCCACGCCGCCGGCTGCTCGCACTACATGAATCCCACCGAAGGCGTGGAGCCGCGCGACATGATGCGGCAGATTCTGGGCGAGCGGCTGAACATCGGCATCGGTGCTCACGTGGGGGCCGGATTATTATTATCAGAAGCAGTTCTTCTCCGGACACGACGATCCGCTTTCGAAGCCGGATCGGCTCATGCACTACGATCTCGAGGTTTCCGGATTTCCGTCGAGCCACGCGGGGCATATCGTTCTGCTGAAACTGAAAGAGCAGGATTATCCGGGCGCAAAGCGGATTGAGGATTGGCCGACGTGGGATCTGCCGATTTTCCGCTGGGCAAAGGCACAGGGCGCGATCGTGGGATTCGCGCATTCCGGCTGGGGACTGCAGGTCATGACGCAAGGACCTTCCGACTTACGAGATGCCTGGGTTCGACGGCATCGGCGCGAACGAATACATCGTCGACGTGACGCATCCGGGCATGGTCGATTTCATTTCCGCGGTGGACACGCCTACGTATGGGAGCTGAACATCTGGTACCACACGCTGAACGTGGGATTCCGCACGCGGATCGCCGGCGAGACGGATTTCCCGTGCATCTACGACGGGCGCGTCGGGATCGGCCGAACCTATGCGAAACTCGGCGGCGAATTGAGCTATGCCGCGTGGCTCGATAGCCTGCAGGCCGGCCGCAGTTATGTGTCGGATGGCAAGACACACCTGATGGACTTCCGCGTGAATGGCGCTGAGGTTGGTGCGAGCGATGATATTCAGCTTGACTGCGTCGGGCAACGTTAAAGTGACGCTCAAGGCGGCGGCGTACCTTCCCGTGAATGCCGAACGAGGAGATTCGCGGGATTGCCCTACGATCAGAAACCGTACTGGGACGTGGAGCGCGCGCGGATCGGGCGACACGCGCGAGGTGCCGGTTGAGATCGTGGTCAACGGCAAGGTGCTGGCGAAGAAGAACATCGTCGCTGACGGCAAGGTGAACGATCTGGAGTTCGAGGTTCCGGTGACCGAGAGCAGTTGGATCGCGGCGCGGGTTCTTCCGGCTGCCCACACCAATCCGATTTTCGCGCTGGTTGGCGGCAAGCCGGTGCGGGCATCCAGACGCAGCGCCGAGTGGTGCCTGGATGCGGTGAATCAGTGCTGGACCCAGAAGGCGCCTCGCATAGCTATCGGGGATCAGGGGCGCGCGAAAGAGGCTTACGATCATGCTCGCGAGGTCTATCGGCAGTTGATCGCGGAGTCTGCGCAATGAAACCGAGCCCCGACTGTAAAGGAGGGGACATGCGAACCCTGCGGCTGATGCTAGGCCGCGTCGATCTTGCGCGCGATGATCTCACCCGTCTCGCGATCGCGCGCCCGGTATACGATCCCCATGCCGCCGCGGCCGAGTTTCAGAAGAATTTCATACCGTTCCGATAGTTCATGGCGCGAATCTCTCGCTCCGGAACGGAAATCGCCGGGTAACAAGCTCTCGCCAAGATAAAGGGAACAAAATGCCTGTCGGAGGAGTATCGTCTTGATGTGGTGACTATGCCGCAGACCAACCAACCGACTCCTCGGAAGCCGCTCCGGCTATGGCCCGGCGTCCTTCTCGTAACCCTGTTATTGCTACTACGGTTTGCCCTCCCCGTCGTCTGGCCCGACGGCCTGATGTACAGCGTTCTCGGCGGCGTCGGCGGAGGGGTGGCGATCGTCTTGTGGTGGGTTTTTTTCAGCCGTGCGCCGTGGGTTGAGCGCTTGGGCGCCATCGTCCTGATGGCCGTCGCGCTGGCCTTGGCACGGCGCATCCTCGACCCTTCCATTGCGACAGGCGCGATGGGGATCCTGTATTTCACGTATGCCATCCCATCGCTCTGCCTTGCCTTCGTCGTTTGGGCGGTGGCTACCCGGAACCTTTCTGACGGTACCCGGCGCGCGACCATGGTTGCGACCATCCTGCTCGCCTGCAGCGCATGGGCCCTGGTGCGGACTAATGGCTTTAACGCCGAATTCTCTTCGGATCTCCAGTGGCGTTGGGCGAAGACTCCCGAGGAGAGGCTCCTCGCGAACGACACGCCGCTGGCTCCGCCGCCTCCCGCGGCAGTAAAGATTCCCGAACCGGCGTCTATCGCGGCTCCAGCAGCAGCGAAGACTCTCGCGGAGCCGGTCGTGGCCCGAGCGCACGAGCCGGTTCCAGTAGTAGCGCCGGTAAGGACGGGTCTCGACTGGCCCGGCTTTCGCGGACCTCATCGCGACGGCATCGTCCCCGGCGTGCGGATCGAGACGGACTGGACGCACTCGCCGCCCGTCGAGCTGTGGCGGCGGCCGATCGGACCGGGCTGGTCCTCCTTCGCGGTCCGCGGCGACCTCTTCTACACACAGGAACAGCGCGGCAGCGACGAAGTCGTCGCATGCTACAACGTGACCACCGGCGAGCCGGTGTGGAGACATCGCGACGCGGCGCGGTTTTGGGAATCCAATGCGGGCCCGGGGCCGCGCGGCACGCCGACCCTCAGCAACGGTCGCGTCTACACATTCGGCGCGACGGGAATCGTGAACGCGCTCGATGCCCGTACCGGAGCCGTCGTGTGGTCGCGCAACGCCGCGTCCGACACCGGCATGAAGATCCCGGAATGGGGCTTCGCTAGCTCGCCGCTGGTGGTCGGACGATCTGGTCATCGTCGCCGCTTCCGGCAAGCTCGCCGCCTACGACCTCGCTACCGGCGAACCGCGCTGGTTCGGACCGGCCGGCGGCGTCAGTTACAGCTCGCCGGTTCTGGCGACGATCGGCGGAGTCGAGCAGATCCTGCTGTTGAGCGACAGCCGGCGTGACCAGCGTCTCGCTGGCCGACGGCACGCTGCTCTGGAAGTACGCATGGCCGGGCTACCCCATCGTGCAGCCGGCCCTGACCGCGGAGGGCGATGTCCTGATCAGCGTCAGTGAGCAGCAGCGGGACCCGCCGCCTCGCGGTCGCGCACGGAACCGGCGGATGGACCGTCGAAGAGCGCTGGACCTCGATCGGGCTGAAGCCCTACTTCAACGACTTCGTGGTTCACAACGGTCATGCCTTCGGCTTCGACGGCAGCATCCTCGCGTGCATCGACCTCAAGGACGGCAAGCGCAAGTGGAAGGGCGGGCGCTACGGCCACGGCCAGCTCGTCCTGTTGCCCGATCAGGACGTGCTGCTGGTGCTGTCGGAGGAAGGCGAACTGGCGCTGGTCGCGGCGGCCCCCGATCAGTTCAAAGAGCTCGCGCGTTTCCCGGCGATCGAGGGCAAGACCTGGAATCACCCCGTGGTGGTCGGCGACGTCCTGCTGGTGCGGAACGGCCAGGAGATGGTCGCGTTCCGACTGTCTCTCGTGCGAAGTTGACCTTCTGCTAAGCTTGCATTTCTGGCATTTTCCGCCGAAATGGAGCAGCAATCGTGAAAGTAGTTGCCGGAGTCGACCTTGGCGGGACCGCCATTAATTATACGATCGTCAACGAGCAGGAGCAGTTCCTCATTGAAGGACTCTGCGAGCATCCCGCGCTCTCCATACAAGGGCCGGACGGTCTGCCTCGCGCAGATCGAGGACGGTCTGAAAATCGCCGTCGAGAAGGCCGGCGTGAGTTTGGACGACATCGTCGCCGTAGGCCTGGACACGCCCGGTCCGGCAAGTTCCTCCGGCGTTCTCAGCGCGCGCGGTTCCACCAACTTCGTCCACGCCGATTGGAGCGGATTCGATATCCGCACAAACCTCGAAACCCGTCTCGGCCGTCCCGTTACCTATTTGAACGATGGCAACGCCGGAGCGCTGTGGGGGCACTTCACCATCTTTGGCGCCGATAGCCGGGAGACTTCGATCTCCGCCGTGATCGGCACCGGTCTCGGCGGCGGCGTCATCGTCAATGGCAACGTAGTCAAGGGCAAAATGGGCTTCGGCGGAGAACTTGGCCACGTCCTCGTTCCTTATCAAAGCATCGCCGGCATCGAAGGCCTCCATCCGAAATGCAACTGCGGCCGCACCGGCGATCTGGAATCGCTCTGCTCGCTCACCGCCATCGCGCTAACGCTGCTGCCGCACTTCCTTCCTCGCTATCCGGGCCACGAACTCGCCAAACTCGACTTGAACAAGGCCGCAAAATTCGTGCGCGGGATGGCCGAGAAGGGAGATCCCCTCTGCCGCGATATCTTCCGCGTGCAGGCTCACGCGCTCGGTTTGTTCTTCGACGAGATGGTAAACACCTTCGATCCCGATGCCTTGATCATCGGCGGAGGCGCGATTGAAACCGGCGTCGACTTCCAGCGCTGGTTTATCGCGGAAACTCGTCGCGGCATGCCTCGCCAGCGAGCGGAGCAGGCGGACATCCCGATTCACATCATGCCCAACGGCGATACCGCCGGCGCGCGCGGCGCGGCAATCGAAGCCCTCAAGTTCACGAGGGCGCACTAAGGAATGAAAGCCAGAATAACAGCCTTCTACTTAAACTTGCGCGCCGATCATTACCCTGACGTCCAGCGTGCCTCGAAGGGTGTTCATCATGATGCAGCCGCGGTCCGCGATCTCGACCAGCCGTTCGAGTAGCTCTCGATCGCGACTCTCCGCAGTTACCATCAGCTCCACTCCGGCGAATCGGGCGGGCGAATTGGTGAGGACGCCCACCACTTCCAATCGCACATTGGAAATCTCCACTTCCCGCGCCCTGATTGCAGCCAGTAGGTTACTCATGAAACAGCCTCCCACCGCGGCCAGGAAAAGTTCACCGCCCATCGGTCCCGCATCGGTGCCACCCTTGTCACCGGGCCTATCGACGAGCACGCGGTGCCGCCCTATCGCCGCTTCTGACGCCGACGCCGAAATCTGACGGAGTTGGATCTTCAACTCGTTGCCCATATTCATACGATAACGCAGCCTCAGGTAGACTAGCCTTCATGCGATTCCTGCTTTGGCTGTTGCCTTCGATGCTGACCGCGCAGACCTACGATATCGTTCTCCAAAGCGGCCGCGTGATGGACCCCGAATCCGGCCTCGATGCCGTGCGCAGCGTCGGCATCACCGCGAACAAAATCGCCGCTGTTTCCACGAGCCCTCTGCGCGGCAAGCTCGAACTCGACGCCAACAAACTTGTAATCGCGCCGGGCTTTATCGATCTGCACCAGCACTCCCAGACTCCCGAAGCATACGGATTCAAGGCAATGGACGGAGTGACCACTGCTCTCGAACTGGAAGTGGGCGTCTCACCGGTCAGCGAATGGTACGCGCTGCGTGCGGGTAAGTCAGTAATCAATTTCGGAGCCAGTTCCGGACACATCGCCGCCCGGATGGCGATTATGCATGACACCGGCGGCTTGCTCCCGCGCGACGCCGCCATGAACCACCCCGCCACTCCCGAAGAGCAGAAGACCATCGCCGCCGCCGTAGAAAAAGGTCTCGACGAGGGCGGGCTGGGGATGGGCATGGGCATCGTCTACACGCCCACCGCTGGTCCTGAGGAGATTCTGAATCTGTTTTATCTCGCGGCCAAGTTCAAGCGACCGGTCTTCGTCCACATGCGCGCCGGAAACGTGATCGCCTCGATGCAGGAGGTCATCACCGATGCCGCCGCCTCGGGCGCCCCTCTGCACATCGTCCATATCAACAGCTCCGCCAACGCCAAAACGGCGGAAGCTCTCCGCGTGATCGAAGGCGTTCGCGCCCGCGGACTCGACGTTACAACCGAAGCCTATCCTTACACAGCCGGCATGACCGAAATCGCATCCGCCAGGTACAGCGGCTTGGAAAACCAGCCGCCGGAATACTTCGCCACCATGCTGTGGCCTGCGACCGGCGAGAGGCTCACACGTGAATCGTTCGAACGTTACCGGCGGCAAGGAGGGTTCGTCGCACAATTTAACAATACGGAAGAAATGGTACGGCTCGCGATCTCCAATCCAATAGTGATGATCGCGAGCGATGGAATTTCCGAGCACCCGCGTTCGGCCGGAACCTATGCCCGGGTGCTCGGAAGATACGTTCGCGAGCAGAAAGCCCTCACTCTGATGGATGCCATCCGGAAAGCGTCGCTGCTCCCGGCCCAGCGCCTTGAGTCGATGTCGCTCCAAATGCGACAAAAGGGTCGCGTCAAACCCGGCGCAGACGCCGATCTGTCAGTGTTTGACCCCGAAACGGTAATCGACAAATCCACCTTTGAAAACCCGGCTCAATACTCTGAAGGCTTCCGCTACGTGCTGGTAAATGGAGCTTTTGTAGTACGTGACGGCAAGTTGCAGCCCGGCATGTACCCAGGCCAGGGAATCCAGGCCCGCTAGCTTCCTGATGCTTTCATCCCCAGTACACTTCGCCATCCGCCAGGTTTTTCTTCAGAAATTCAGGATTGATCTCCAACCCCAGACCCGGCCCGGTAGGGACCGTAAGCAGTCCCTTGCGCACAGCCGGCGGACTGCCCGCAGCCATTCCCTCTATGTAGTGATCCGGGCGTCCAAGCTGGCTTTCCGAACGGTAAAAATTTTGGATCGACCCACCGAAATGCGCATTGGCATACGTCAATACCAGCGACCCCACGTTATGCAGCGCCACCGGAATACGGAACTGCGCCGCGTAATCCGCGATTTTTCGCGTCCCCGTGATCCCGCCCGCGAAGGCCAGATCCGGATGAATGTACTCCACCGCCTGGTTGTCCAGAAACGGCTTAAATCCGCGGACCATTTCGAGCTTCTCCCCGGTCAGCAGAGGCACGCGCGTCGATCGCCGTAGCGCCATCCACGCTTCAGAAAACGGCGGATTCAATGCATCTTCGATGAACAGTGGATTCATCGGTTCCACCGCCTTGGCGACCGCAATAGCGCTCGGCGTATCGAGCTCGTTGTGGCAATGGACGGCAACGTCGATATCGTCGCCCACCGCCTCGCGGCAGTTGGCAAACCCGCGCGCCACGTTCCGCAGTTGCTGCGTCGTCAGCGTAGGTGCGAAGCGGGCCGCGGGCACGCCCAGCAGCGGATCGATGCCATTCTTGAACGTCGTGAAACCCTCCGGCATTTCCTTTATGCGGTGCGCCCAATCGCGACATGAAGATTTGTCCAGCATGTCCAGATTGATGCCGTGCGAGTACATCGGAATCGCGTCGCGGAACGGCCCGCCCAGCAGCGTCGAGACCGGCGCGCCAATAATTTTCCCGGCGAGGTCCCACAACGCCATATCGATTCCGCTGATGGTCGGAATGTGCGCCATGTAAGTATGCATCAGCGTGGTCATGTTGTGAAAGTGCACTTCGATCAGCAGAGGATCCTTTCCGATCAGCAGATTTTTCATGGTTTCGATGCGCGCCCGCGCCATCGGCCCTGTGGCTCCTGCCTCGCCATAACCAGTCAGGCCGCTATCGGTGTCGATCCGGATAAGACAGTTGCCCGCGATATTCCTGATCGCCATGGCCCGAATGTTCGTGATCTTGACGCGATTCACATTCGACGCCGCCATTACCCTGAAACGTGTGAACAGTCCGAACGCAGGCAGAGAAGCGGCCACTCGAAGCAAATCCCGGCGAGACAACAAACTCATATGCGTATTCCTTTCAGACGCTACTTCGGCCAGCCGGCAAGCTGCTGAATACTACAAACAGGAGCGCGATGCGTCGTGGCATTCTTAGACAGAGCGTATCACTTCGATAGCTTTCCCGCCGCGCTATTATTGGAAATTCCCTTCGCACAGAGGACGGATTGGAGTCACGGTATGAGTCGAATCAAGCACGCGAGTTTCATCGCATCGATGGTTGGTGTTCTCAGTGGGCTTGCGCCTAATTTGCTCGCTCAAGGCCGTCAAGTCACAGAAGCCGATCAGGCGGCAGGTCAAGCCTGGTGGGCGCAAGTCAAGACACTCGCCGACGACAGCATGGAGGGCCGTCTCACGGGCTCGGAAGGATACCTTCGCGCCGCCAAATACGTGGTCTCGCAATTCGACGCCCTGGGACTCCAGCCAGCCGGCGTGAACGGTTACTACCAGCCCGTGAAATTCGACGTGACCCGCGTCATCGCCGACAAGTCGTCCATGACTTTGCTGATCGACGGCCGCAAAGAACCTCTGGTGCTGGGCCGCGACGCCATCATCGGCTCTCGCGGGATACAGCCGAAGTCGATCACCGCTCCGCTGGTCTTCATCGGTTACGGTCTCCATCTGCCCGAAGCGAAGTACGACGATTTCGATTCGCCCGAAATGCCGTTCTCGTCTCTAAAAGGAAAGATCGTCGTCTTCATCAACGGGGGACCCGGCGAGTTGTCCGGCGCGCTGAAATCGTTCGCCCGCACGTCCCCTCTGGCCAAAGCCCTCGCCGACGCCGGCGCGCTGGGCTCCATTACCATCCGCACGCCAAAATCGATGGATTTCCCCTGGGATCGCGTAGCCGCCAACGCATCGCAGCCGGGCATGAGGCTCGCGGCCGATCCGAAAGACGCCGCGGTGGCAGCCCGCCATCCCGCTCTCGCCGACTTGCACGGCACCATGTTCTCCGCGACGTTCAATCCCGCTGAAGCGGAAAAGTTGTTCGCCGGCACCGGTCACACCTTTGCCGAACTGCTGGCGCTGGCCGACGCGCAAAAACCTCTGCCGCGGTTCGATCTGAAGAAGAGCCTGACGGCCTCCGTCACCACCGAGAACAGCGCGGTAGAATCGCCCAATATCGTCGCCAAACTCGAAGGCTCAGACCCCGCGCTGAAGAATGAATACGTATTGCTCTCGGCCCACCTGGATCATCTGGGTGGGCCCGTCAATGGCAAATCCGTTTTCGCTGGAGCCATGGACGACGCTTCGGGCGTTGCCTCCGTGCTCGAGATCGCCAGGAGCTTCAGCCAAAACCGCGAGCGGCCAAAACGCTCGATGCTCTTCGTTATTTTCACCGGCGAGGAAAAGGGATTGCTCGGCTCACGCTATTTCGCGGGGCGCCCGACCGTGCCTGAAACCGCCATTGTCGCCGATCTCAACCTCGACATGTTCATGCCTCTCTTCCCTCTGAAGAAGTTGCACGTGCAGGGACTCGTCGAATCGACGCTGGCTGAGGATGCACGCGCCGTCGGAGCCCAGCACAGTATCGAGATCGCCGTCGATCCCGAGCCGGACCGCAATTCCTTTACCCGCACCGATCAATACAGCTTCGTCCAGGCCGGCGTTCCCTCCCTGGCGATGAAGTTCGGCTGGACCAAGGATTCGCCTGAATATAAAGCGTGGCGGCAATGGCTTGCCCAGCGCTATCACTCCGCCGAAGATAATCTATCGCAGCCCGTCGACACCGCGGCGGCGGCACAGTTCGATTCCTTCCTGGCCGATCTTGCGAGGCGTGTGGCCAACAACTCCGGCCGCCCACATTACGTCGAGTCGAGTTTCTTCCACCGCTTCGAAAAATGAGCGCGCCTCAGCCCATCCATTCCGGATGCTGCGCCGTCCCATCGAACTGCGTAGTGGTTTTGAAGGGCTCAAACTTTCCGGTCATCGCCGCGTCCTTGGTCTTCGAAACAATCGCCTGCAATTGCGCCTCGGACATCGGCTTGAAAGTCCGCACCGCCTCGAACGCCTGATCCAGCCGCTCGATCGAGTCGCATCCGTTAATCACCACCGACGTCGGCAGATTCAACGCGTAATGCAGGCATTCGATCGGCGTCGCCACGCCGGATTTCAGGATATTGCCAAATGCGATCGGCTTCATCCCGAGCACCGCGATACCCTCCTTCACCAACCGCGGCACCACCTGATGGGCGAAGCTCCGGAAGTGATAATCAAGCACATTCAGAGGCATCTGGCACGCATCGAAATGGAACTTGTTCTGCGCCGCCACGTCCAGCATGCGCAGATGCACCACCGGGTCTTTATGTCCCGTGAATCCGATATAGCGGACCTTACCGGCGTTTTTCGCCGCCATCACCGCCTCCAGCGCACCGTCCGGAGCGAAGAAGCGATCGGGATCCTCCATCCGGATGTTCTCGTGGAACTGGATCAGGTCAATCGTCTCCACCTGGAGGCGCCGCAGCGATTCGTCAATTTGCTTCGCGGCCATGGCGCGCGTGCGCCCGTTATATTTCGTCATCAGGAAAACGCGCTTCCGGTATCCGTCCTTCAGCGCCTTGCCCATGCGGATCTCGCTCGCCCCATCGTGGTAATCGCAAGAGTTATCGAGGAACGTGATCCCCCGGTCGATGGCGCTCCGCACAATCCGGATACTCTCGCTCTCTTCCTTCGGCACACCCATGTGATAGCCGCCCAGCCCGAGGGCGGAAACACGCTCACGCGTCGTCCCAAGGTTCCGGTAAATCATCCCTTTGGATGTCTGCGCATCAAGTTTAGCGGCGACCTGCAAGGCCGCAAACATCGTCAACAATTCGCGCCGTTCCATGTCAGATAGCATATTCCGATTCCCGCCCCAACGCCAGTCACATCGCGACGGAAACACCACCTCGTTCCGGCGCCGCGTGGGATTTGCTCTTTACGCGCAATGACATCGCGAAAAATGGGGACAGTCTACTCTGTCCCAAGGCGCCCTCACCCTCCGCGAAAACACTACCCCGTTCTGGCGCCGCGTCGACAGAGCGGACTGTCCCCATTTTTCGCCCCCAGTCACGCCTCGACCGATCGGAATACCACTATCTCCAACTCAACTCTTCGCCCTCTCATACTGCACCGGCCACTTCAGCTCCTCCCCCAGCGCTCTTCCAGCCTTTAGCCCCCAATAAGGCTCCCGCAGCATCTCGCGAGCCAGGAACACCAGATCAGCCTGCCCAGACGTTATGATCCCCTCTGCCTGCTGGGCTTCGGTAATCATTCCCACTGCCGCCGTCGGAATACCGGCCTGTTCCCGAATCGCCGCCGCGAAGGGAACCTGGTAGCCAGGCGCTACCGGGATGACGGCGCCCGGCACGATACCGCCGCTCGAAGCATCGATCAGATCCACGCCGGCCGCTTTCAGCCCTCGCGCGAGCACGATGGATTGTTCGAGATCCCAACCTCCCTCGACCCAATCCGTTGCCGAGATTCGCGTGAACAGGGGCATCTCATCGGGAACAGTCTGGCGTAGCGCCGTAGCGACCTGCAGCAGGAAGCGCATCCGGTTTTCCAGACTTCCCCCATAGGAGTCCGTCCGCTGGTTACTCAACGGCGAGAGAAATGAATGCAGCAGATATCCGTGCGCGGAATGAATTTCGATGACACGAAATCCAGCGAGAATCGCCCGCCGGGCGGCACCAACAAATGCGGCAATGATCTCTTGCATGTCAGTCAAACTGAGCGCATGCGGCAACGGATCGCTCTCGCGAAACGGAATCGCACTCGGCGCGACTACCTCCCAACCTCCTTCTTCCGGAGTCTTCAATCTTCCCCCGCCCTCCCACGGCACGCGACAGCTCGCCTTTCGACCGGCGTGAGCGAGTTGAATTCCAGCCACCCCGCCCATGCGGTGGAGGAAACGCGCGATCCGTGCCAGCGGTTCGATATGGCGATCGTCCCAGATGCCCATGTCGCCGGGAGTAATGCGCCCTTCCGCTGTCACCGCCGTCGCCTCAACAAAGAGGAGGCCCGCGCCGCCCACCGCGCGACTGCCAAGGTGAACGAGATGCCAATCGTCGGCCATTCCATCTACGGAAGAGTATTGGCACATCGGCGAGACCACGATGCGATTCTTGAGAGTGACTCCACGGATCACGAACGATTGAAAAAGGTTGATGGGTTGAATAAGTTTGACGGAGGGCATGCGGAATTCTCATCCACCGTAACACGCGGCTGAGTCAGGATCTAGTTTGGAAAGAATATTACGCGGGTTGCGGCGAGCAAACGGCCGGCGTGCTTCTATTCATCAAGCGGCGGAGGCGGTAAGCATTCGATCAGCCTCTAATTGTGCTGCCCCGTTTATGCATTTATCCGTGTCCGCCAAACAGGGCATGATCTTGAAATCATCGTCTCCCAAACTCTCTTCGGCGCGAGCGGCGATTTCAGCTTCGACAAATGCTCCGGGCGATTCGGCAGAAACGATAGCGACGAATGATCCCCGACGAATCGACTTCGTCACGTGGTCACACTTTGTCGTATGGATCTCCCATCCGCTAAATCCAAAATCGTTGGTGTGGATTAAGGCGAGCCGCATAGGGCTCTTAGGATACGGCTCCTGGTGTGATTCCGATGCTCAAATCTGCTCACTGGGATTTAAGCGGATGACGATGCTAACCCCAGACGCGGGTGGGAATCGCGCTTGGCTCGACCTTCGTGTACCCATGCTCCTCTCTGCACTCGGAAAGTTTCCGTCGATCGGTAAAACATAGATTGCCGCAGCCTTGACCCAAAGGTCCATCAAAAAGCGTAAGCGATCGCCATATTGCCAACATTAATCGTGGCATTAAGTGCTTTCTGGTTCTGATAGTTCGTCATCAGCCGGCGCCATTCCCAAGCCCACGTGATGTGGGGAGAGAACTTATACATGATATTCGCCATGGGCGTCTGGTTCTTGGAGCGGCTTCCGGTAATCAGGTTGTACCCCTCATCCGTCTCGAATCCATAAGCGAGGTTGATCTGCCATTTCTTGCTGAGGTCGAATTGGGCCTGTGCCCAGCCGCCGCTGGCCAGAACGCCATGCTCGCCGGGAGTACCGACGGCGAGCACCGACTGGCCGGAGGCGACGCTGAACAACCCGAGGCCGCGTCCGGAAAAAGCCTCGCCCGTCAGCGTGAATCCCTTGAGAACCGGCAGCGTGTAATCCAGGTTGACACCCCAGGAGTCGACCGGCCGCGCCACCGTGGTGCCGTTCAAAACGCCGACGTTGTCACCGCGGCCATAATGTCCGCTGATGCCGACCGTAGCGTCGCGATCAGCAAACTTGCCAGTAAGCGCCAGTCTGCTCTCGAAGGCGGGAGCTTGCCCTCGCTCACCGATGCCGGGGGCTCGGGCATCGACGACAGTGGTCGGATTATCGCCCACGTTCGGGTCAACCAAAGCCATTTGCAGCAGCAGACGGGTCGACTGGCTGGCATCGGTATGCCATTCAAACCTGAACTGCGGAGAGCGGATCCAGGGGTTACCCGAGGCTGACATTGCCGGTATCGCGTAGGAGGCGAGCGACGTTGGATTCAAGGGCGAAAAGACCGCCCAATCCTGCCCCGCTTCGATCGCAGTATTTTTCCAATCCATACGCCCATAAGCCAGGCGGAGACGCGGCAGGTCCATGGCAACGCCGTTGCCGAGCGCCGCCGCGCCGCCTAAGAGGTCCATTTCCACGGTTCCACTAAGCTTCGCACCCCACACCTCCGGCCCCTGGTAGCGCAGGCCAAACCGGGATTGACGAACCGTCATGCCGAAGTTTCCGTTCGGATCGGTTCCGGTTTTAGAAGCCAGCAGCGGAATATCCTCTATGTTGGTGCCGCCTGTGTTGTAGAACGAGTTCCAGAGGACCGTTCCATAGATCTGAATCGGGAAATGAGACATGGAGGTAACTTCAGGAATCCCGGTGGATCCGGCAGTGGTTGTGGCCGGCGTCTGGGTTGGGCGTTCCGCGGGAGCGCCGATGCTCGGAACCACGCTTGAGGACACCGGCGTCAAGTTAGCGGCAACGGCGGGCACGAAGCGAACCGGCTCGGAAACTTGTGCCATCTCCGATTGTGTGAGAATACCCTTTCTATAAAGCGCTGCTGAGAGCATGCGAACGGCGTCGTCGGTTCCGGCTCGTTCGATGCTGACGAGTTCGTCGTTAGTCAAGACTCCCTTTTCGTTGAGAATCCGGGCGAGTTGTCGCGCCGCGTCCTCCGCTTGGGCTATTCCGAGCGCGGCAAAAAATGCAACCAGTAGACGTTTCATGAGCTGTCTCCAGAGTGAAATTGTCGGTCGAATCAACGCACCGTCGACGAGTAGATGTATTTGACTGTCATAAGGATTTCACAAGGATTGAAGGCGAACTGATTTAATCACCCTTTGTTGGGTTTAGACGGGGGAGCACTGCCACTTGGCATACCAATTGGTCCGGTTTGGCGATATTACTGATTTTTTGTAACCCTAATTTGAAATTCCGCATCTTTTCTATATTGCTGGGGGTTACCAGCTTACAGCTGGCGTGTGGCTGCGCATGGCGGATAGCCAGAGGAGCTCTAAAGTACATGAGAATTTGCGTGTTAGGCGGGGATGGATATTGCGGGTGGGCTACAGCGCTGTATTTGTCGAGAAAGGGGCACGAAGTTGCGATTGTCGACAATTTTCTGCGGCGCCAGTGGGATCACGAATTGGGCGTCCAGACGCTTGACGCCGATTCAGCCGCTCGCCGACCGCCTGCGCGTCTGGCAGGAACTGACCGGCAACGTCATCGAGTCGTTTGCCGGCGACGTGACGGATTATGATTTTCTGGCGTCCGTGATCGAGTCGTTCGCGGCCGCAGGCGGTGGTCCATTTCGCGGAGCAGCGCGCCGCGCCTTATTCGATGATCGACCGCAAGCACGCGGTGTTCACCCAGGTGAACAACGTTGTCGGCACGCTGAATCTGCTGTTCGCGATTCACGAGCTCGCGCCCGATTGCCACATCGTCAAGCTCGGCACGATGGGCGAGTACGGCACGCCGAACATCGACATCGAAGAAGGCTATTTGAAGATCGAGCATAACGGCCGCAGCGATGTTCTGCCGTTCCCGAAGCAGCCGGGTTCGTTTTATCACTTGTCGAAAGTGCATGACAGCCACAACATGATGTTCGCCTGCAAGATCTGGGGGCTGCGCGCCACCGATCTGAATCAGGGCGTGGTGTACGGCACCGTCACCGATGAAACGAACATGCACGAAGCGCTGATCAACCGCTTCGATTACGACGAGATTTTCGGCACCGTTCTGAATCGCTTCTGCATTCAGGCCGCGGTGGGGCATCCTCTGACGGTTTACGGAACGGGCGGGCAGACGCGCGGATTCCTGGACATTCGCGACACCGTGCGCTGCATCGAGATCGCCTGCCATAATCCGGCGGCTCCGGGCGAGTGCCGCGTCTACAACCAGTTCACCGAGCAGTTCTCCGTGCTCGAACTGGCGCACATGGTGAAGACGGCGGCGGGCGAGATGGGCCTGCCGGTGACGATCGAACACATGCCGACGCCGCGCGTCGAGGCCCAGGAGCATTACTACAACGCGAAGCATTCCAAGCTGGTCGATCTGGGACTGCGTCCGCATTTCCTGTCCGATTCGCTGCTCGATTCGCTGATGAACATCGCGATGAAGTATCAGGATCGCGTCGACCGATCGCTGTTCCTGCCGCAGGTCAACTGGCGCAATTCGCGGAACCAGCGGCGCAAAGACGGCGGCGGCTCTGTCGATGTCGGGGGACTGAAGAAGAAGCCAGTAGCCAGAATAGAGAGAGCCGGTCACCTCGTGCGCCGGCATTCTGGTCCTGGCTATGGCTCTGGCTCCTCTATCCTGTAGATGATCGATGCAAAATTCTGAGCCGCGCCTTCGCTACTACCTTGCTGTCATTCTGTTTGCCGCCGCCGTTTACATCGGCTGCATGATTTCCCCGCCCTCCTTGATGGACGACGTGGACGCGGTGCAGGCGCAGATCGCGCGCAACATGCTGACGTCGGGCGATTGGGTCACGGCGCGGCTCGACGGCGTCGCTATACATGGAAAAAGCTCCGCTCATTTATTGGATGATGGCGGTCTCGCTATAAGATTTTCGGCGTCCACGACTGGTCGGCGCGGATTCCCGTGGTGCTCTCGGCGATTGGCCTGGCGTGGCTCACCGCGGCGTTCGGGATGTGGGCCTTCGGACGGCTCGCCGGATTCTATGCGGGCCTGTGCATCTCGACTTGCGTCGGCCTGTTTCTCTTCACGCGGATTCAGATTCCCGATGTGATGGTCGCGGCGGCGATGGCTCTTTCCATGTGGTCGTTCCTGCGCGCGATCGACGATGACGAGCCGCGGCCAAGAACGTGGGCGTTGGTGTTCGCGGCGACGCTCGGGACCAGCCTGCTGTTGAAGAGCCTGATCGGCGTCGTATTTCCGGTCGCGGCATGCGTCGTTTATCTGGCCGTGACGCGGCAATTCGGATTGTGGAGACGGTTGCGGCCTTTGAGCGGGATTGCCGTGATCATCGCGATCGCGGCGCCCTGGCATATTCTCGCGACGCTGCGAAATCCGCCGTATTTCGATCTGACGCTGCACAGCGCTCCCGGCGAATATCACGGATTCCTGTGGTTTTTCGTCATGAACGAGCAGGTGCTGCGATTTCTGAACCTGCGCTATCCGCGCGATTACAACACGGTGCCTCGCGTGTGGTTCTGGCTGTTTCACCTGGTGTGGCTATTTCCGTGGAGCGTCTATTTTCCCGCCGTCGCGAAGCTGTCGTTCAGACCCGTGGACCGCGCGGGAAAGACTCGTTTGCTCGCGCTGTGCTGGACCGGATTCGTGCTGGTGTTCTTCACGTTTTCGACCACGCAGGAATATTATTCGATGCCGTGCTATCCGGCGCTGGCGCTGTTGTTGGGCTCGGCGATGGCTGCGGGCGGCGCCTGGATTAAGTGGGGAACGCGCGTGCTGGCGGTGATTCTCGCCTGCTGCGCGATCGCGGCCGGGGCGCTCTGGTTCATGACGCGAGGACTCGCCGACGCCGGGCGATATTTCGTCGGCGCTGAGCCAGAATCCGGACGCCTACACGCTCTCGCTGGGCCATATCGAGGATTTGAATCTCAAATCGTTCGCGTATCTGCGCCGCCGCTGCTGGCCGCCGCGATCGCGTTTTTGATCGGCGCGATCGGCACGATGTTCTGGACCGCGGGAAGCGCGCGTTTCTCGCCGCTGCCGTGATGATGGTGCTGTTTTTTCAAGCCGCGCGGATGGCGCTGGTGGTGTTCGATCCCTACATGTCGTCCCGTCCGTTGGCCGAAGCGCTGATGCGCGCGCCGGCGGGTAAGCTGATCGTCGATCATCATTACTACACGTTTTCTTCGATCTTTTTCTACACCAATCGCGACGCGCTGCTGCTCAACGGACGATTTAACAATCTGGTTTACGGCTCCTATGCGCCGGGCGCGCCGGACGTGTTTATCGACGATCAGCAGTGGAAAAAGATGTGGCTTGGGCCGGAGCGCTGCTACATCGTGCTGAGCAATACGGCTCGCCCGCGGCTCGAAAAACTGGTGGGCGCGGATGCAGCTGAACGTGCTGGCCGAAAGCGGAGGCAAAGCTGATCCTCTGCAATCAGCCCGCGCAGTCTAGTAGGCTGTAAGTCGTGCTCTTCTGTGATGGGGATTGCAGCGATCCCGTTTATTTACTATTTGCTCGTGATCTACAGCTCGTGGCGATATTTCCGCCAGCCGCTGACCGCGCCGGACCGCTTCCTGCGCGCCTCCCGTCAGCATTCTGAAGCCGATTCGCGGACTCGATCCGGACGCATACGAGAATCTCGCCAGCTTCTGCCGGCAGGATTATCCGGAGTACGAAATGATTTTCTGCGTCGATCCGGACGACGATACGGTGCGGCCCGTGGTCGAGAAACTGCAGCGCGATTTTCCGCAGCGTGAGATTCGGGTGCTCTATGGCTCGGGCCGCATCGCCTCGAACGATAAGGTCGCGAAACTGGCGCGCATGGCGGCCGAGGCGCGCTATGAAACCGTCGTGATCAGCGATAGCGACGTGCGCGTGCAGCCGGATTATCTGCGCGCGATGACGGCTCCTCTGCGCGACCAAGGCGTGGGCGCGGTGACGTGTTTTTATGTCCACACCGATTTGAAGACCTTCGCCGACCGTCTGCAAACGGTCGGCATGATGTCGGATTTTTACGCGGGCATTCTGGTCGCCTGGCAATTGGAGGGGATCAAGTTCGCGCTGGGTCCTTCGATCGCGACGACGCGCGCGCGGCTCGCCGGATTCGGAGGCTACGCGGCAATCGAAAATTCTCCCGGCGACGATCTGCTCGTCGGCCGCCTGATCGCCGAGCAGGGCTATGAAGTGAGGCTGCTGCGCTACGCGGTGTCGACCGTTTCGGATTACGGATCGATGAGCGATCTGTTGCACAAGCGCATGCGCTGGATCGTGGTGATGCGGCACATGCGGCCATGGGGTCACCTGGGTTTGTTGTTCACGCAAGGGCTGCCGTGGTCGCTCGCGGCGGTCGCGGTGCATCCGACGGTCGCGGTCGCGGCGGGATATCTCGGAACATACTTTGTGATTCGCGCGGCGATGACGTGGATTATCGGCGTGCATGGATTGCGACAGCGCGGATTGTGGGGGCAGATGCTGCTGATTCCCGTGTGGGACGCGGTGGCATTTCGCATCTGGCTGGTGAGCTTCCTGCGCAGCAGCATCCGGTGGAGGGGCGCGGATTATTATATTCGCGAGGGGCAGTTGGTGGCGAAGGAAGTAGCCAGGAGCCAGTAGTGAGTAGTCGACTTCGACTTCGGGGACAGTCAGCCATGGTACGAAGTTGCAAACTCCATAAGCTATAGCAAATGGAGAGCTTAATCGTAATATACAACCTTACGACCCCAGGGTAGACGAAGAAGCATTCGGCGAATTTTGGGACAATTACATGCGCATGGGGAAGTGCGGATCCGCGTTTTGGCACTTCGTACCATAGCTGACTGTTTGAATGTATAAGTACGAAGAGCCACCCTGGTGTACGAAAGGCTGAACTCAGCGAAGTGCTGATTCAGAGTCAAACCCAAGGAGGCTCTTCAGAGCATATATGTACTACATCGGACTGGACGTTCACAAGAAGACCATCAGCTACTGTGTGAAGCACGGCGGCGGCGAGGTGCACCAACAGGGGGTGATCCATGCCACGCGCGACGCGCTCGACGATTGGAGCCGGCGCCTTCCGCAGCCGTGGACCGGAGCCATGGAGGCGACCATGTTCACCGGCTGGATCTACGATCACTTGCTGCCGCACGCGGCGTCGCTGAAAGTGGCGCATCCGTTGATGCTGCGCGCCATTGCCGCGGCTAAAAGGAAGAACGATCGCGTCGACGCGGCGAAGATCGCCGACCTGCTCCGTGTCAATCTTCTGCCGGAATGTTACATGGCTCCGACCGCCATTCGCGAGCGAAGACGCACCTGGCGCTATCGTCATCTGCTGGTGCGGCAAAGCGTGCAGATGAAAAACAGGATGGCCGGCTTGCTGATGGAAACCGGCGTCGCCTACAACAAACAGAAGCTCCATCAGAAGCGCTACTTCGCCGAACTGGTGCGCGAGTCCGCCGAGTTGCCACCCGCCTTGAAGCCTCTGCTGAATATTGGCCGGGAAACGGTGGATCGCGCCGCGACGACGGAAAAGGCTCTCCTGCGGGCACTGCAGCAAGACCCGTCGCTCAAGGCGCGCGTGGAACGATTAACCTCGATCCCCGGCATCGGTCCGGTGACGGCGCTGAGCTGGTCGCTGGAGATCGGCGAAGTGAGCCGGTTTCCGTCGCTCAAACACGCCGTGAGCTACTGCGGATTGTGCAGTGGAGAAAACAGCTCGGCGGGCATTCAGAAGCGATCGCCGATTTCCAAGCAGCGCAACCCGCATCTGCAAACGGTGCTGATCGAAGCGGCCAAACTGGCTCCGCGATGGAATCCCGATCTGGCGCTGCTGCACGACAAAGAGGTCGCCCGCGGCAACCGCAATCGTGCCACTCTGGCGGTGGCGCGGAAGCTGGTCGCGTACCTGCTGGCGGTGGACCGCAGGGAAAAACCATTTCAAAAAGGAGGCCCGAAACAGGCGCCCGAGATGGCCGCCTGAACTTCTTTCTCATTAGAATGCGTGACACGTCGAGCGCGTCCTGCCAGGCCTCGCCACGAAAGGGACTGGGCGAGCGGAAGAAATTCCGCGAGGCTCCCTCTGACTGTTTCGAGGCTGGCAGGCAAACCCAAACTCAATCTTCGGTGAAGGCTTTCATGCCCGAGACCGCAAATGGATGTCTGGTTCTGCGCACCGCAGGAACTCCGCCGAGAGGCACAACGCGCAACGCCGATCACGCAAAATATTCACCCAGGCGGCTCCTCAGAGCACGTCAGAAGGGCACCCCCGTCTGCCCTATTGACTTTTACTTATCATGGATGTCCCCGAAGTTAGATGGACCTGAAGTTAGATGGAACTGGCTACTGGCTACTTCCTCCTCACTCCCCCAGCAGCACGACTCCTGCCAGCACGATCAGCGCGCCCGCTGCTCGCTTCACTCCGACATGCTCCTTCAACACGAACTTCGCCAGCACCGTTTCTAAAATGAAGCTCGCGGCCGACGCAGGCACAGCGAAGCTCAGCGGCTCGGTTTGCACCAACGCCATGAAGGAAAAAAACGATACCGCCATACAGCCGATCGCGAGGATCAGGAAGCGACGTCGGGCGATCATGCCCAGCAATCGCAGCATCCCGCGAGCCCCTACCGATTGCTCACCCGCGCGCTTCATCTCGTAGCTTTGCAGTAGATCGCTGAGCACCGTCGCGACCACCATCAGCGTGACCAGGAACCACTTCATTTCGACTTTTCTCCCGTCGATCCAACCAGCACCGCACCGATAAAAATCAGGATGGTTCCCACCCAGCGCCGGCTGGTCACGACTTCGTGCAGGACAACCTTACCGAGAAATGCCGCGATCACGTAGCCGACCGCCGTCACGGGCAGGACGAAGCTCAGGTCGGCGAGGCTTAGCAGCACCATTCTTGTCAGCAGCGCGACGATCAGCGAAATGACGCCGATGGCCACAAACGGGTCGAACATCGCACGGATATACGACAGTGGATTCGCGCCGGCCGCCGGCAAGTGCTTCATGCCCCACGCGAGCGACAAATTTCCCAGGGCCTTCAAAGCAATGAAAAGCAACAGAACAGAATAGGTCCGCAAGACCCCTTTAGAGCTCAAGTTTACCCTGGTAAACCATCTCGTCGACATGAAAGGACTGCGCGATTTGATAAGGGCCGATCAACGCGTCAAATTCGATGCGGGAATCCTTCACGGTGATTTCCTTCGTGCGGGGAAACAGGAAAACGATCACCAGGCCGTCGTCGCGCTGGATGACGTCGACATGCGAGGGCTTCAGGTCCTTCTGCCCTTCGCGCTTGATGGCGGCCTGGCCTTTCAGGCGGTCGCCGGCGTTCTGCGGATCCTTCATGAAGTGGCTGGGAATGCCGTACACTGCGATGCCATAGCGGTCTTCGTCGACGGCGGGCGCATTGGTTTCACGAGCCTTCAACTCGGCCTCGCGGATGGGTAGCGCGCTTTCCCAACGGAGATGGAGAGTCAACTGGGAATCCGGCGCCGGTACGCTGTTAGTCGAATCTTGCGCTGGATCGCTGACCCGGCGGCGGCCGATACCCGGCACTCCGAATCCGCTGGAGCCGTGGCTTTTCTTTTCTTCCTTCTTGACGGTCGGGGTGGTCATCACCGCCCACGGAGAATTGGCCAGGACCTCCTTGGTTTCCTGCTCGCTCCATTCGGCGGCGCGTTTCGTTTTCCACGCCTCATCGGGTGGACACGCCGACGCGAAAGCAACAGGGATGACCAGGAACCGGATCTGCCAGTGGTGAAGCATGCTCTACTTAATATAAACGCGGTTCGCAGTAACAATGTAACGCTGGACGTGCGGGCGGCGTCGATAACAACCGGATGACTCGGCGCACCGCACTAACGCTTGGCTTGGCTGGTGGTTTCGCACTCGCGTATCCGAGCAAAGAGTTTTGGAACGAAAAGAAGCCCGCTGATTGGACCGCCGAAGAGGTCGATCTGTTACTGAACAAATCGCCGTGGGCCAAGGACGCGACGATTTCCTACTATGGCGGCCAGAACGGCCCGCTGAGCAACAGTCTGCCGGGCGAGCGCAGCCGCAGCTCGAGAAACGCCTCCAGCAGCACATCGCCGAGCGCGATGTCCCCGGCGGCGTGGAAGGCGATCATCCGTTGGCAATCGGCGTTGCCGGTACGGGAGGCTTTAAAAGTCGCCGCCTCGCCCGATACCGAGAAGTTCTACATCCTTAATATGGTTGGCGATGTGCCGAGCGTGGGCGCGACGCCGGACGAAGACCCGAGCCAGCGCGCGGCCCGCTTCGAGACGCTGAAGCAGGTCACCAAGCTGGAACATAAAGGCGACGAGATTCTGTTGAGCCGCGTCGAAGTGGCTCCCAGGAACGACCTGTCGCTGGCGGGGACCCTATTCTACTTCTCGCGCGGCCTGGCCCTGCGGCTCGAAGACAAGCAGGCGACGTTTTCAACCAAGCTCGGCCCCATCGACGTGAAGTGCAAGTTCACGCTAAGGGATATGACCTATCACGGAAGTCTGGAACTCTAACAGGAGCGGCCAATTGTGGGGCGGACCCCATGGTCCGCGGCCGACGCCCTCGTCGGCCTTTTTGGGGCCCGTACAACCGGACGAGGGCGTCCGCCCCACCAATTACTTCTTCGAAGCGGGTGCCGACCCACCCATCGGCACCGAAACGTGCTCATGTATGATCAGCCAGTCAGGGCCTTCTTTTTCCCAAAGAACGGTCCAGCGGAAATCGAGATCGTCCTTGGCTCCGGATTTCTTGACCAGCGTCCCATGTCCCGTATCTTCCGCCCACGCAAAGTTTCCCCTCTGTGCTACATGGCCCCCAGCGTAGAGGGTGAACTTCGCGGAGGAGTAATCGGCAAACGCCTTTTTCACGCCCGCCTGGTATTCGTTCCAACCGTTATATTTCATCGGAGCGAGGTCGAAAAACGTACGTTTGGGCCCCTTCGAATAGAACTTCGCGGTATTGGCGGGATCGAGCGTTCCCCAGGCGTCCCAAATCTGCTGCATGAGCGGGCGAAAGTCGAAAGGCTCGACCTTCGACCCAGATTTCTTGTCCTGCGCACTTAATCCTAACGCTAAGGATAGAAAGCCAATCCCAATTCGACGAACCATGAATAATCCTCCGTCGAGATAGTCTATCGGTTTCTTTACGCTTTTAACAACGCCTGCATCAATAGCACAATTGCCAGCGCCAAAAATGACGACAGGATCTTCATCGCGGTCCATGATTTTAAGGTGTCCGCGACGCTCATGCCGAAGTATTGGTTTACCAGCCAGAAGCCGGAATCGCTGACATGCGAGAATCCGGAGCCGCCGCAGCACAGCGCAAGCACGATCAGATCCGGACGGTATCCGGGGATCCCCTTCACGATCGGTGCGACAATTCCAGCCGCCGTGATAATCGCGACGGTCGCCGAGCCCTGCGCCAACCGCATGACGGCAGCAACGATAAAAACAACGATCAGCGGCGAAATTGGCGAAGTCGCGAGCAGCTTCCCCATATACGCGCCGACGCCTGTATCGACGATGATTTGCTTAAACGCGCCGCCCCCGCCCATGATGCACAGCAGCGCACCCATCGGAGCCAGCGACTCCGCGGCCAGCTTCATCGCGCCATCTCTCGTAACTCCTCGACGGATCCCGAAAAAGTAGATCGCAACGAGTGCTGTAATCGTGAGCGCGGTGAATGGATGTCCTAGAAAAACAGCGGCGCCGCGAAAAGGGACGTCGCGCAGGCTCGCGACAGTGGCTCCGAAAATCAATGCGATTGGAAGCAACAATAAAAGAATGACGACCCCTACCGGAGGCGCGTGCTCGGTATCGTGCCGCTTGGTCGTTGCGGCGATCGCGGGGACTTCGACGTAGATGCGCTTCGCGATCCAGCTTCCGTAAAACATGCCGCCGAAAATCGCGACCGGGATTGAAACCGCGATGCCATAAAGAATCGTCGTGCCCAGATCTCCTCCCAGCAGTTGCGATGCAGCCGCGGGCGCGGGGTGCGGAGGCACCAGCGAATGTGTGATGGTTAGCGCGGCGGCCATGGGCATTCCGTAAAACAACAGCGAGCGTTTCGTTTCCCGCGCGAGATTCCAGACAAGTGGGGCGAGGATTACGAAACCAACTTCGAAGAAAATCGGCAGCCCGACTAAGAACGATGCGACGAGGAGAGCCCAGGCGGCTCGATCCTTGCCGAATTTTTCGACCAGCCAATCGGCGAGAACCTGCGCGCCTCCGGAATGCTCGAGGAATCGCCCGATCATCGCGCCTAATCCGACAACGACGACGATGAAGCCCAGTGCGTCGCCGAAGCCGGTCTGGATCGATTTGAGGACCTTTTCCGGAGGCATATGCGCCGCGAGACCCAGTGCCATGCTCGTCAGCAGCAGTGCGAGGAACGCGTGCAGCTTTACGGCCAGGATCAGGACGAGAAGAAGCGCGATCGAAACTGCTGTGAGGAAGATGAGATAGTTACCGTTGGCGGGCACAGTGTGCATTTTAACGTCATTTAAGCCCTCCTAAAGCTGCCAAAATGGAATTTTAAGGTCAATTAAGGTCAATTAAGACATGCTAAAACGTCGGGATGTACTAAAAACCCTCGCTTTCGCCGGCAGCGCGATGCTCTCCAAGGCCGCCGATGTGAAAAGAGTGCTGGTGATGTTCAAGTGCCATCTCGATGTCGGATTCACCGATACGCAGGCCGGAGTCACCAAGAAATATTTCGAAGTTTACTATCCCGCAGCCATGAAGCGAGCCGCGCAGATGCGCGACGCGGGCGCGGATCGGTATACATGGACCACTGGATCGTGGCTGCTGTACGAATATCTGGAGCAGGCGTCGAGTGACGCGCGGAAGCGCATGGAAGAGGCTATTGCGGCGGGCGATATTGCGTGGCATGCTTTGCCGTTTAGTTGGCAGACGGAATTTATCGACCGGTCCATGATTACGGGTTGCCTGGGATTTTCGAAATCGCTCGATCAAAGATTTGGACGCACGACTACGGGCGCAAAGATGACCGATGTTCCGGGGCATACGATTGGGCTGGTCGGGCCGCTGTTTGAGAATGGCGTCAAGTTTTTGCATATCGGAGTGAACTCGGCGAGCACTCCGCCGGATGTGCCGGCATTATTTGTCTGGAAGGATCGGACGGCCACGCTGATCGTGATGTATCAGCACAAAGGCTATGGAGGAGTCGTGCGGATTCCTGGGTCCGACCTGGCTGTGGCGATCGAGATGGCCGATGACAATGCGGGTCCGCATTCCATGGAGGAGATTCGGAAGATTTATGCGGATTTGAGAGCGCAGTTTCCTGGAGCTGCGATCACTGCGTCGAATATGAGTGAGATTGCCAACGCGGTGTATCCGTATCGCGAACAGTTTCCAGTGGTGACGGACGAGATCGGCGATACGTGGATTCACGGCGTGCCTAGCGATCCGGTGAAAGTCGCTCGGTATCGGGAACTGGCGCGACTGCGGCGGGAGTGGATTGCGGGCGGGCAGCTCACGATTGGCGACGCGACGGATCTGAGTTTTCTGCGGAAGTTTTCGCTGGCGGCGGAACACACTTGGGGCACCGATACGAAAACGTATCTCGATCACGATCACTACAAGCCGGCGGATCTGGAATACATGCTCGAGAAATCCGGGTACCAGAAAATGATGACGAGTTGGGCGGAGAAGCGGCGGAATATTGACGATGCCGTCGCGAGCCTGCCTGCTGCGATGCGGGCGCAGGCGGTAGGTCGCCTCGCGAAGCTTAGGCCGGTGGTGCCGGGTACCGATGGGTTGAATGTATTTAAGGCCGGCAAGGATTTCGAGACGGCTCACTTCACGGTTGGGATTGATGAAAAGACCGGGGCAATTCGAAGGCTGCGCGGGAAGGGTCGTGAATGGGCGTCGGTGGAGCATCCGCTGGCGCTGTTCAGTTATCAGACGTTATCGGCGGAGGACTACGCGAAGTTCATGGCCAGTTATGTTACGAGCAAAGCGGACTGGGCTCCGCAGGATTTCGGAAAGCCGAATATTGAACATTTTGGAGCGCGCAGCAGGACGTGGACGCCGACGCTGATGAATTGCTGGGCAGGTGAGAACGAGGATGGGCATCGATTGCTGGCACGGATGAAGATCGATGATACGGCGGCGGAAAGATCGGGGGTGGTGGCGTGGCCGGAAAAGCTGTACCTGGAATTGCTGTTCCCGAAAAACGAGCCCGTGATGAAGATCGCGTTTTACTGTTTCGGGAAGATTGCTAATCGGCTGCCGGAGGCGATGTGGCTTACGTTTCAGCCGGACGTGATGATGGTCCAGGAGTGGATGATGGATAAATGTGACAGCCAGGTGAACCTTCGCGATGTCGTGAGCGGAGGCAACCGCCATATGCACGCGGTCACACAGTGGGTGGCGTGTCCTGGCCTTGCAATTTATACTCTGGATGCTCCAGTGGTAGCGTTCGGGGAGAAGTCGCCCATCTATTTCTCCAAGGCGTTCCCGGACGTTTCCAAGGGAGCCCACTTCAGCCTCTACAACAACGCGTGGGGCACAAACTACATACAATGGTTCGGCGAGGATTTGCGTTTTCGATTTGAAGTGAGGACATGAGCACAATACTTGCAGCACCTGTTGCCGACCGCCACGTAGACTATCGGAAAGGCCGGTTGCTGCTGGTGAGCAGCCTGGCGCTTGCGACGGCTGGGATCTGCGCGTCTCTGCGTGCGAATACCGCGGTTGACCTGCAACGCGTGTTTTTCGATCCTATCGATCGGGCACATTCGGCCGAGATGATCGCGAATATTCTGGGTGTTCCCTTCTTAGGCTTCGCGCTGACGATTGCGATTGGGAGCCCTCTGCTCGATTACATAGGGATGAGTTTGTTGCTGCCTCTGTCGGGAGTGTGTTTTAGCATCGGCATGCTGCTGATGGTCTTTGCGAGCAGCATCGCTACGGGGTCGGGTGTTTATGACGTGATCTGGTTCGGGGCGGTGATTGCGGGGATTGGATGGGGGATGGTCGAGACGGTGATCAATCCTCTGATTGCGACACTCTATCCCGATAGCAAGACGGCGCGGCTGAATGCGCTGCATGCCTGGTGGCCCGGTGGATTGGTGATCGGAGGGCTGCTGGGCGTGGGCATGTCGAAGCTGGGAGTAGGATGGCAGGTCAAGTTGGCGCTGGTGGTGATTCCGGCGCTGGCGGTTGTGGCTTTATCACTGGGCGTGAAGTTTCCACCGACCGAGCGCATGGCGGCGGGGATTTCGATGAAGCAGATGTTTCGCGAACTGTTGAATCCTCTGTTCATGATTTTGTTCCTGTCGATGTTTCTGACAGCGGCAACGGAGCTTGCGCCGGGGCAATGGGTGGATTTCGCGCTCACGCGCACGGTTCACATGCCGGGAATTCTGCTGCTGGTTTATGTGAGCGCTCTGATGTTCCTGATGAGGCACTTCGCCGGTCCTCTGGCGCATAGATTTTCGTCGATCGGTCTGTTATGGCTATCGTGTCTGATGGGCTCGCTGGGACTGGTCGCGTTGAGCTTCGCTAATTCGCCGGTTACGGGGTTGCTTGCGGCGACTTTATGGGGAACGGGAGTTTGTTATATGTGGCCGACGATGCTCGGGACAGCTTCGGAAAGATTTCCTCGGGGCGGCGCGTTGCTGATGGGTTTGATGGGGACCGCGGGAACTTTATCAAGCCGGTTCGTTTTGCCGCTGATGGGATCGATTTACGATTCGAAGAAGTTAGAGGTCGCGGGAGGGGAGGCGGCGTTTAAGGCTTTGCAGCCAGGGCCGGAATTGGATCGGGTGCTGGGGGCGGCGGCGCAGGCTTCGTTCCGGGATGTTGCGATATTGCCTGCGGTGCTGTTGATCGTGTTTGGAGCGGTGTGGATGTACGATCGGTCTCGGGGTGGGTTTAAGGCTACTAAGATTTCGTAGGGCATGGGCTTTTGCCGTCCTATCCGCATGCTTACGCATGGCGGTTCAGTCGATACCACGGCGACCTGGAGGGCAGGTCGGGGACCTACCCTACTGTTTTTTCAGTTTGTAAACGTAATTGTTCAGGCCGAAGGTGGTGGTGATTTGGTCGATGTAGTGGAAATCCAGCTCGGTTTCGCATCCGGTTTCCAGCGTCTTCCATGACTTGCCTTTGAAGCCCAGGTTGGCGGCTAGCTTGGCGGGGTCAATCGATTTGTCGCGGTTTTGCATTTCTCCAAATGCTCCTTGAAAGAGCATGTCAGCGGGATAGTCCTTAAGGTGATAGTTAGGAGTCTTGCAGGCGACTTGGCGGGGTCCGACTATTTCAGACGGCTTGAAAGTTACGATCTTGCCGACGAGGGATTTCATTTCGGTGGCATCGTCTTTATGGGCAGCGTCAGCCCAAGGGGCCAGAACGGCTGATTCGATTTTCCAGGCTCCCAGATAGAAAGTGTCGGCGGCGAAGGCCAGTGTCGCCATTAGTAGAATGCAGAGTCTCAGCACGGCTGAGAGGTTAGCACAAAGCGTGTTATCTCCTTGGCGCGTACCCCATCGTGAATGTCACCATTACGCTTCGCCCCGGCAACAGATTCAACTGATCGCCTGGATTCGGCGCGAACGCGACTGTGGAGGTCGCGGCGGTGAAAGGTGTGATTCCTACTACGTTATGGCTGTCGGCAAGATTGTTGACTGCCAGGCCGATCTTACTCCCGCGCAGCCAGGACTGATTCTTGATCTCGTAATTCACGAACACGTTCACAAGGTTGAACGGGTTTATGGTGATGGCCTGATCCACTGGATAAGGAATCGTGATTCCGCCAATCAAATAGGCTAAAGAGCCGTTGTCGTTGTAGAACGTGCCGACACGCTTGTCGACTAAACCGACGTCCCAGTTTTTGTGGCGCCACAAGAAGGCGAGGGACTCGACGTTTTTGGGGGTGTTGGCCACCCAAAGGCCGCCGTTGGGGATGCCAGAGCCTTCGGCGTATTTCGCCGAGCCCAATGAGCCGTTGAGGTAGAGAGACAGTCCCCATCCGAGGATGATGTTGCTCTCCGCTTCGATACCCTTGGTGTTGGAAGGGCCGGTGGGGACGAAGACGGGTTCGTTGGTCGTCGGGTCGGTATATTGGTCGTAGCCGTTCTGGAAGTGGACGTAGTAAGCGTCAGCATCCAAGGTCCAGCGTTTGAACTTCAGCACGTTGCCGATCTGATAGGTCTTGGCCAGTGTGGGTTTCGGGGGTGTCAGGACGTTGCCGCCGGTAACGTCGAAGACTGCGCTGGGCGGAATTATGCTGCCCTCGGCGAACTGGGCGTAAGCCGACCAGCTGCTCTTGATGTAATAACGGGCGGCGATATTCGGCAACCAGTTGTTGTAGTCGATCTGGTGGTTGACAAACGCCGGGCCGCCGATGCACATGGCCGGGGTGTTGGTGGTGGTGTTGGCTTTAACAGCCGTTCCACCCAGGCAACCGACTATCTTTGCGTCCTGGTATTGGTTGAGCGCCATAGCGTAGTTGGCGTCCTTGACTCCCGCGATGATCACCAGTTTCGGTCTCGGATGCCATTCGAATTCGGCAAACGGCTGAAAGGACTGCGTGATGAACTGTTCGTGAAAGTTCCCAAACGGCGTATCCTGCTGCGTAATGATATTGGACGGGATTTGATAACGATCCGTATAGGCCCAGTCGTACCACAGGCCGGTGCGGAAGGTGCCCCACTTGGATTCCTTGCTCACGATCAGCGTGTCGCCCGCGTGGCGATACCCGTTGAGCTTATCCACGCCGCTTGGCGTGGCAGCACTGAGGTTGACTGTTGTTCCATTCTGATAGAACTGTTTGTTCCAGTAGCGCGTGGTGTAGGCTTTCGTATCGAGCTTCCACCCGTCGCTTAAATCTGTGTGGAAGTTGGCGTATTCAAAATCGGTTTGCACGTGGTAGGTGTTGTATCCGTAATAGTAAGGGTCGGGAGTTCCGTTAGACAGTAGTGGAGTGCCATCCAACAGAAAATTGTCTCCATACTGTGCCACCTGGGCGCGCGTGGGGTTGGTAGTGTTCGGAGTGTTAGTCCAAATGTCGACCAGACCACCGTACAGGGTGAGCGAACTGTGACTGTTAAGCCGGTACTGATACTTGCCGTAACCAGCCACGCGTTTTTGGCGATTATAGGTCTGATATCCATCCGACAGTAGCTGCTGAATATCCATCAGGAAGCTGTTTTTGCTGCCGGGTCCGAAAAAACCGCTGTCGGCGTCGAGTTGCACCACGCGCGTATTCCAGGAGCCGTAGACGAACGACGCGCGAATAATCGGGTCGGGAAACAATTGCGGCGACTGCAAGTTAATGGATCCACCAAAGTTGGTAGGGCCGAAGTTTGACGACAGGCCAGGGCTGCGGTCGAAATCGACGGCGTCGGTCCAGCCGCTGGGAAAATTCGCCCACGAATGATGGGTCGGGGAGTTAGTATCCTCGAACGGAATTCCGTCGAAGGTCATGGTGTATTCGCCGTCCGCGAAACCTCGGAAGAAAGTCTTGCCCTGACCGAGTCCGATCCCATTGGGATTGAGGCTGAAGGTGCCCGGCGCAAGGTTCACGTACTCCGCGTAGTCCGCCAACGGCGACATGAAATTCCTGATGAACTCGCCGCTGACTTCCGTCTTGGCGGAAACCGCCTCCAGCGTATTGCCGGAGGGAGCGGTCGCCGCAGCCATCGATATGGTTTCGTTTACGGTTATGGAGGTTGCCAGCGTCTCAACTGACATTGGGATGGTGATGTCCAGAGTCGCACCGGCGCTGACTTTTCCGCCGGAACGGGTGGTCACGGCGAAACCCGCCGACGCGACCACGATGGCATAGTTACCGATCGGGAGATCCGCAACCCCGAACTTTCCGTCGTTGTCAGTTACGGTACTGCGAGAGGCTCCCGTCAGCTCGTTCCTGACGTCCACGGCGGCATTTGGCAGTGCCTTTCCAACCTGATCCGTTACCGTACCGGTGATCGTTCCACTTTGTTGCGCCTGAAGCGAGATTCCGCCAAGAAGCACCATGAGACTTATCGCGAATGCACCACCTCTAACTGCAACGTGCATCAAGATCCCCCCAGCGGAAAAAATTAAAACGATTCTAAGATTAGCGGCCCTAAATGAAAACGGCGTTACATTTCCATGAACAGTTTGGTCGATGCGCTGCGCCAAGCGTTGGGCACCCCGATCCCTGTCTAATATCTAACTCGACCACCCCTGCATGAAAATGACTTTCATCTTTGACGATTATGGCTACGATCCCGGATATCTGTCGACTACAAAACAGCAAATGGTTTGCAATTTAGCCTCAGATGGGAATATAGGACTTAAACGGTCCTAAATCAGCCGACGAGGCCGCCCGCCAATCGGCCTTCGAATCGAAACACGTTTTAAGCTATCCTGATGGCTTATGAAAAAGCTGATTTTCGTGCTGAGCGCTTCTTTGGTTCTGGTGGCCCAGGACAAGGTGGATGAGGCGACATCCGCGAGAATGCGCAGTGAGGAGCTGGAGCATTCGAAGATCATGCACACGCTCCACATGCTGACCGATCGCTACGGTCCGCGCGTCACCGGCACGCCGAATCACGAAGCCGCGGCAAAATGGGCGGTGGCGGAGATGACTTCGTGGGGCATGAAGAACGCGCCACCTGGAGCCTTGGGATTTCGGGCATCCCGGCTGGCTGAACGAGAGCGCGACGGGGGCGATTATCGCGCCGGTGCGGGAGAATGTGAAGTTCGAAGTACTCGCCTGGACGCCATCGACCAACGGGACCGTCAATGCGTCGGCGATCGAGATCGTTCCTCCGCAGGGTCCGCTGCCTCCGGCGACGGAGAACGCCGATGGCGGGCGAGGCGGTCGCGGCGGACGAGGCGGCGCACCGGCCGGCTCGGGCCCACGAAGGATGAGATGGACCAGTGGATCGCCGCGAACAAGGATAGGGTCCGCGGCAAGATCGTTATGATCGGCAAGGCGGCGGTGATTCCGGTGAATTTCGATCCGCCCGCCAAGCGCCGCCCCGATGAGGAGGTGAGGGCGCAGTACGAATGGCTCCGAGCGGCGGACGCGGCGCGGGGTGGACGAGGCGAGACGCGACGACCGATCCGAACCGGTAACGTCTGTCGAGGCGGCGCGAAAAGATGGACGCGATGCTGCTCGCGGGCGGCGCGCTGGTGCGCATCAACGACGCGGCGCGGGGCGAAGGCATTATCGTCGCGCAGCAGCATCGCGCTTACGACATTGCGAAGACTGTTCCCACCGTGATCCTGCGCAACGACGATTACGGTCGCGTGGAGAGGCTGCTGGGGGATGGCGAAGATGTGAAGCTGCAGTTCAACATCGTCAACCATATTTATCCGGAGGGCAAGACCAGCTACAACGCGATCGCGCGAGATTCCGGGCACCGATAAAGCGGATGAGATCGTGATGCTCGGCGGCCATCTGGATTCCTGGCACGGCGGCACGGGCGCGACTGACAATGCCATTGGCTGCTCCATCATGATGGAGGCGGCGCGGTTGATCGAGGCTCTGCAATTGAAACCGCGGCGCACGGTTCGCGTGGCGCTGTGGTCGGGCGAGGAAGAAGGGCTGCTGGGTTCGCTCGCGTACGTGAAAGCAGCATTTCGGGACGGCCGAGGATCCCAAGCCCGAATTGTTCCAAACTGGACGCGTATTTCAATATTGATTCCGGGACGGGCCGCCCGCGCGGGGCCGGAGTGTTCGGTCCGCCGGAAGCAGCGACGGCATTGCGCGGCGTTTTCGGACTGTTCACCGATTGGGGTGTGGGCGGCGTGAGCGACACCAATAGCCGCGCAGACGGGCGGAACGGACAGCACGTCGTTTAACAACGCGGGACTGCCCGGCGTCGGATGTCTGCAGGATCCGATCGAGTACAACAGTATGACGCATCACACCAATCTGGATACGTACGAGCGCATTATTCCGGACGATGTGGAGAAGGCCGCGGCTATTATCGCCGCTGCGGTGTGGCAGGTGGCGAATCGCGATCAGATGATTCCGCGGTTCACGAAGGAGACGATGCCGGCTCCTGTAGCGGCGCGATAAAGTCGCTATACTGGCGATTAATAAAGGAGGGCGCCTTGCGTCAAATCCTGTACTCCAGTTTGTTCCTTGCGGCGCTTGCGATGGGCGGCGATGGCAGAACGCCTCGATCGTCGAGCTCCGATTATCCCGTTCATCAGGACACCAAGAGTGCGACCATCGCCGCGGTGCGCGTGGCGCCCGAACAGTTGAACAAAAATTTCCCCGCCGATTTCAGCAAGAAGTATGTGGTCGTTGAGGTCGCGATTTATCCCAAAGCCGGCGCGGTCGAGATCGTCGGCATGGATTTTGTTCTGCGGCTCGCCGACGGAGAGAGCCATCCGGATACTGCGGAGGAGGTCGCAGGATTGTGGCGTCCACACACCACTGCGCATCCTGACGTCACGAGCAACACCCATGTCACCACGGAGACGGGCGTGATCATGGGTAGCGGAACCGACCCAGCCACTGGCCGCCGAGTGAATGGTGTGGGGACTTATGAAAGGGTCGGTGTCTCGGGCGGCGGCGATCCTAACCGGCCGGTGCAGTATCCGACGGGCTCCTCCAACGGAGAGGCCGATCGAATGCAGGCGCAACTCGAAAAGTGGGCGTTGCCTGAGGGCAAGACCGCGTCGCCGATTGCAGGCTATCTATATTTTCCAGTGTCGGCCAAAAGAAGCAAGGGCGCGCTGGAACTCCAGTATACGCACGACGATTCGTCGGCGAATCTGAAGCTCCCCGCGCCTGTGAAGTAGGTTAACTGGTCGAGACCAGGGCGGCAGCGGAAGCTGTTCCGCCGATGGTAATCACCAGGTTGTGATCGCCCGCGCCGATCTTGGGCACCACGATATTAGCCTGATATAGACCAATGAATCCGGGCGTCAACCCCGCATAGTCGACCGTTGCTGCAACACCTGCGATCATGGCAGAAACTGTTTCCGTTACCGCGAACGCCTGATTGGGCGCCGCGTGGCCGGTCACGAGCACGCTTCCTCCCTGCACCGGTCCTCCGCCAGTGAAGTAGACAATAATCACGCTGCCCGCGGGCGCAGGCTTGGTCGGAGAATTCGTGTCGTACGAGGGATAGTTCTGTGCGATGGCGCGATTCGCTCCACTTACGAAAATGCCAGGCACTGCGGTCGCGGGAACGGTGGCTGCGACTGCGTTGCTAACCGTGGTCCCGACCTTCACCACTACGGTAGCCACGCCGCCCGTAATATCCAGGGGCATTTCCGCATTGATCTGAGTGGGGCTCGCGTAGGATAGCGGCGCAGGTTCGCCGTTCACCGTCACGCTGGCGCCGCCGAGCGTAGTGGGATAAGTCGTGGAGGTCGGCTGGGCCGTCCCCGTCGACAGACCGCTTCCATAAATGCTGAACAGGCTGCCCGGAGGCGTGCCTCCGGAAACACCCGCGGCATTCGCGACTGCGAGTCCCGGGTTAGTAAATGTCGAGTGCGCCGTGGTCGTGAAAAAACCCGTCGATGTCGCGCCGAGCAAGGCTACATTCGCGCCATCGGCCGAGGTCACGACAAAGGAGAGCGTGTAGCCGGCGCCCGAAGGATCGGTTACGGTCGCGCTGCCCGTACAATTGTTCGACATAGTGTAATGGCCCGTAATCGTGTCCGAAGTCGACCCTGTATTGATCGCGGTAGCCCAGCTGCCGGTAATTCCGCCCGCGCCATCGAACGTTAGCAAGCCCGAAATATCGTTCACGCCGGTAATAGCGCCCGACGCCAACGCGAATCCGTTTCCCGAAAAGACATAGTTGCCGGAGACCGTGCTGGTGAGACATGAGGCCGGCTGAGGGCCGCCGGCGCCCGTCAGTTCATAGGTGGCGTCCTCCCCCGTGATTTCGTAGTTGTTGCCGTTGTTATAAGGAATCAGCGTATAGGACGCCGTATCTCCAGTGGTGAAGTTCAGCGTGCCTATGCAGTTCGATGGAATGGTATAGGTTCCCGCAAGTGTCTGCGCAACACCCGAAGCGGCGTTAGTATTCGAAACCAGGCTCGCCGAGACAGCGCTTACGCCATCGAACGTGATGGTTCCGACCGCCTGATAATCCTTCCCGAACACCAGTGCGGAACTTACAGCGCGTCCGGTGAGCGTTATAGAATATGTGCCTTTCAGTGTCGCACTGGTGCAGGTTCCTGAAGTCTGGGCGCAAGCCACGAAGGGAGCTGCCAGCAGGCAGGACGCAAAAGCGATGCGGCGAATCATAGTACCCTCCCGGTGCCCGTGTACATGCTGCCGGCGCTGGAGCTCGAAAGGATGAAGTTGTTTCCGTTACTCGCAGTAAACTCAAACACCAGCGAATACTTATTTCCCGACGCGTCGGTGAGGCTGGCGGTTGCTGAGCAGTTCGAGTTCAGCGTGTAGGTTCCCGTGGACGACACGTTTGTGGTGCCGCTGTTGGACGCCTGAAACAAGTTCATGGTGATGGTATTGGTCCCGCTCAATTGGACGACACCGAGGACATTGAAGGTTGAAGTAATCGCCGATGCAGTGAGGCCGAATCCGGTACCGTTCACCGGATAGGTCGCGGCGGTAAGCGTGGTGGGACACATCGCGGGGAGAATGCTACCGCTGCCGGTGAAGGCGTAAACTCCGTCCTGGCCGGTGACCAGGTAATCCTTGCCCTGATTGTAAGCGGAGAGCGTCAAGGTCGCCGTATCTCCTGACGTAATGGTCACCACGCCGACGCAGTTCGCTTGCAGGGTATAGGTGCCCGTGAGCGTCTGGGCCGTTCCGAAAGTTTTGTTGGTATTCGTGGTCAGGTTGAAGGTCACTTTACTCTGTCCGTCGAAGGTGACCGATCCGACGCCCTCCGTGGTGGAGGTGAAAGCGACCGTCGAGCTCAGGATGCGTCCGGTCAAGGTCGCGGAGTAGGGTCCATTCAGTGTGGCCGTGGAGCAGTTCGATCCACCAATTTGACCAATTTGCGGCTGCGCCACAAGGGGCACGGCAAGCAATCCCGGCAGGCAGGCCAGGATAGCGCGAAAGCTTTTCATTCTTTGAAACCTCCCATTTGCGTCATTTTGAAATACACTTGGATCAACCCGGTCGCGCGCAACTTGTAGCGGTTAAAACGCGTAAGCGCAACACCCCAGCCGGGATATGTGTCTAACAGTCAGGTAGATCCCCATGAGCGACATTCTGTTACACGATAGTCTTGGCGAGGTCAGTGTTCCCTCTAACGCGTTTTACGGAGCTCAAACCCAGCGCGCCATCGAGAATTTTGCGTTCAGCGATTTTCGATTTCCGCGGCCATTTATAGCGGCGCTCGGCTTGATAAAGAAGTCCGCCGCGGAGGTGAACGGCGAGTTGGGCCTGCTCGACCTGGATATTGCGGCGGCCATCGCCGAGGCGGCGGAACAGGTCAAAACAGGCCTCTACGACGCGCAATTTCCGCTGGACATTTTTCAAACCGGATCCGGGACCAGCACCAACATGAATGCCAACGAAGTCATCGCGACTCTGGCCGGCAGGATCTGCGGCAAGAAGGTCCACCCCAACGATCACGTCAATCTAGGGCAGAGCAGCAACGACGTAATTCCCGCCGCCATCCACATTAGCGCCGCACGGGAGGTCAGAGAAAGGCTGCTGCCGGCCGTCGACAAGCTTGCCTCCGCGATTGCGGCGAAGGCACGCGAAGTGGATCATGTCGTGAAGACTGGCCGCACGCATCTTATGGATGCAGTTCCCATCCGGATGAGCCAGGAACTGGGAGGCTGGGAAGCTCAATTGCGGGCGGCGGCGGACCGCATCGAATCGGCGATGCCGCGGATTCTCGCGTTACCGCTCGGCGGGACCGCGATCGGAACGGGATTGAACGCCGACCCGCGTTTCGGCCCGAAGGTAGTCGATCGGATCGCGAAGGCATCGGGTCTTCCTTTCACGCGCAGCTCAAATTTGTTCGCAGCAATCAGCAGCCAGGATACTTCGCTGGAGCTGAGCGCCCAGCTCAGAGGACTGTCCGTGTCGCTCCTCAAAATCGCGAACGATTTACGCTGGATGAACAGCGGACCGGTCTCCGGGCTCGCCGAAATTTCACTTCCCGCGCTGCAGCCCGGCAGCAGTATTATGCCGGGAAAAGTAAACCCGGTGATCCCAGAAGCCGTGGCGATGATCTGCGCGCAGGTGGCCGGCAGCGATGCGACAATCCTGATCGCCGCCCAATCCGGCGCCTTTCAGTTGAATACGATGCTGCCGGTCATCGCTTGGAATCTTTTGAGCAGCATTCATCTGCTCAGCGGAGCCGCGAAGGCGCTCGGATTGAAAGCGATCGCCGGATTCGTGGTGAATGAAAAAAAGCTCAGCGAGCTCGCAGGGAAGAACCCGATTCTTGCCACGGCGCTCGCCCCGCATATCGGCTACGACCTGAGCGCCGAAATCGCCAAGGAAGTGGTTCGAACCGGCCGCAGCGTAGTTGAGGTAGCGCTCGAGAAGACGTCGCTCAGCGAACCCGAGCTTCGCGAAATCCTCGACCCGGCGAAAATGACCGGCTAAGAAGCCAAGGCGTCACCGATGCTGCTCAATATGTTTATCGCCCTTGAACGCATTTTTTCCCACTTCAAAATGGAGGCGGAGAGACGAAATCCAAACCGGGCCCCTTTGCTGGTTGTACGCCGGATTCGCTACATGCTGCAGATCGTAGCTCGCGAAGAAGCTCGGAAACAAACGGGCGCTATAGTAGGATTCCCAGATGCACTCCGGTCCATATTCGAGGCGGCCATCGCCAATCAAAAAATCGTGTCCGCCCAGCGCCAGATACTGCGCGTGAACGCCTGAAATTCCGCTCGCCGTGAACTCCGTCGCCACTGTGTCGAAAGGCCTGCGCCAGCGCGTTCCCTTGATCGAAACACCACCGGTCGCCAAACGGTCGATCGCCGTGAACGCGAAGCTTTCGGTCTTGCCGTCGTTCCAGCCGAGCCGTGAGAAAACCCCGATGTCCTTGGTGATCTCCTGCTCCATATTCAATCCGAAGCCATATTTGAGCGTCCCGTTGTGGCGCGTCGCGGTGATCTCGGGAACGCCTCCCGTCTGTTCGGCGAGACGGATCGACGCCGCGTAATTACCCATGTACCCGTGATTCATGTAGGGCAACACTCGAATCGCTCCGGCATGTTTTTTTACCTCATACCGCCGTTCGACCTCAAATACATCGCCGCGATTCACCAGGATTCTTCGATCGAATTGCGACCCGTTCGCGACCTTGGGCATACCCGCGCTTCCATATCGAAACGACCAGTTTTTCAAGTGCACATCGTGCACCCATCCCCAGGTGTAGCCGCGAACGTCGGCCGGATAATCCCATGCGCCGTTGAACATCACTCCCCAACCCATAAACTGTTCACGAGGGTCATTCGAGTACTTGTTCGAGTCGAAGAAATCCGTCAAAGTGAAGCGTCCCACGCTAATCGTGTATCGGTTCATCGGACGCGAACCGGCTAGCTGATTCTCGTCGGCATCGGATGGCTCCTTCTCGTCGCCGAATCCGAAATCGTGCGAGAAGTAGAGTCGCGCCAGATAAGGCTTCGGGGTGGCGGAAGCGACGCGCGGCAACTCGCCGTTCGACGAATTCGCGAGCCCGTTGACACCGCTGAATCCTCGGCCGCCGGCAATCTCCGGATCGAAATACAGGAACGTGTTTTGCTCCAGACGGAGCGCAAAGAAAATGGTCGTGGTGAGCGAGACATCCCGCTCCGGATAGTTCTGAAGGCTGAAGGGACTCGAATACGGCGAAGTGAAGGTGCCGTGATACTGACCGATCGAGGTCGCCTGAAAAAACAGATTCCACCTCTCCGGATCTGGTGGTCCCTGATCGGCCTGCGCCGGCTGTTGCGCTCTTACGTTGAGTCCGATACCAAGGATCAACGATGCGAGCCACGCCGACCTCCGGATTTCCTGGATCATATAATGCAGCTTAACATGTTGTGGTTAACTATAGCTACTTCCAAAACAGCCAAGACGACATTTCCACAGTTTTGTAACTGATTGTTAACATAACCACTTTCAACTGATGCTTAGCATATACCAGGCGGGGTATACTTGTAAAGCTATGGCTCATACTGTAGAAGAAAAGAAAAAGCTGCTCAATCGAGTCCGCCGCATCCGAGGCCAAGTGGAGGCCATCGATCGCGCGCTGGAACAGGAAGCGGAGTGCTCAGAAGTGCTACACAATATTTCCGCGTGCCGTGGCGCGATGGACGCACTGATGGCGGAAGTGATTGAAGGGCACATCCGGTTTCACATCCTCGATCCGAACGTCCCGCCGTCCGACGAACAGGCGCAAGCTGCCGACGACCTGATTCACGCGCTTCGCGCCTATCTAAAATAGAGCGATGCTTTCGATCCCCGGCATGGTGCGGGCGCTTTACCGCTACGTTCGGCCATTCCGCCTCAGTCTGATTCCCGTCTTCGTCGCGTGCCTGCTCGAAATGGGATTGACCGCGCAGCTTCCTCTGTCGATCAAATTTCTGATCGACCGCGCGTTGGTCCACAAAGACGGCCGCGCTCTGGTGATCATTCTTACCGCGCTCGCCGGATCGGCAGTATTGGTCTCAGCTGCCGGTCTTGGCCGCGATCATCTCTATGCACGAATCGTCGCGAAATCGATCGCGGCGCTACGCACGCGCATGTACGACAAGCTGCAGCACCTGTCGCTGGAATTTTATTCGCGCCGCGAAACGAGCGAAATTCTCTCGCGCTTCTCGAACGACCTGCATGCCATCGACCTCGCTCTGATCTCCGCTATCGGATGGGGCTTGCAGCCGGTGCTCGATATCATTTTGTCGGTCGCGCTGATCTTCGCGTTCGAATGGAGACTCGCGCTAATCGGCACGCTGCTCTGCCCCATCTGCGCATTAGGTCCACGCCTGCTGGCACGCCGTGGTCTCGATGCGGCCGCGGAGAAGCGAGCGCGCGACGTCGCCGTTCTATCGATTGTCCAAGAAACGATTTCAGCGCCCGCGTTGATTCAGACCTTCAGCCTGCGCGATGTGTTTACGGGATCCTTCCTCAGCCGCAACGATCATTTGCTTAAGGCCAGCATTCGTCTCGGATTCCTCACTTCTTTGATGGACAAATCGTCCACGCTGGGCGTGCTCCTTTTGCAGGTGATCGTGATGGCGGTCGGCGGTTGGATGGCGTTCCGCGGAACGATCACCATCGGCACTTTCGCGTCATTTCAAGCGCTCTTCGTGACCCTCAGCCAATCGGTCGGATATCTCGCGTCGTATTCACCAACATTGGTCGCGGCAACCGGGGCAGTCGACCGCATGGAATCGCTTCTCCGCGAACAATCGCGGATTGCCGAGCGTCCCAACGCGCAAAAACTCCCGGCTCCGCAGTCGATAGAGTTTCGCGATGTCACCTTCGCCTACCCCGGCGCGCAAAACAGTCTCGACCATGTCAGCTTCGCGATTCACCGCGGTACATCCGTCGCCTTTGTCGGAGCCAGCGGATCCGGAAAAAGCACCGTGCTCAATCTGCTCCTCCGCTTCTACGATCCCGCGCAAGGAGCCGTACTCATCGACGGAATCGACCTTCGCGACGCCACTCTCGATTCTCTTCGCCTGCAAACCGCTGTCGTATTTCAGGACAATTTTCTATTCAACATGAGCATCCGCGAAAACATCCGCCTCGGCCGTGCTGACGCGACCGACGGCGAGATCGAAGCCGCCGCGAAAAACGCCGAGATTCACGAGTTCATCGCGAGCCTGCCCGACGGGTACAACACGCTCGCCGGCGAACGCGGCAGCCGATTCTCAGGCGGTCAGCGCCAGCGTCTCGCGATCGCCCGAGCCGTCCTCCGCGACCCCGCGCTGCTGATTCTCGACGAGGCCACGTCGTCGCTCGACCCCTCGACTGAAGCCGCAATCAACGCGACATTTAATCGCATCGCCTCCGGCCGCACAGTGATTTCGGTTACTCATCGTCTCAGTTCCGTGACGCTAGCCGACTGGATTTTCGTCATGCATCAAGGACAGATCGCCGAGCAGGGCCGCCACGATCATTTGATCGAAGCTGGTGGCCGATACAGCACCATGTGGCGCCGCCAGTCCGGCGTTCGGTTGACCGGCGTCGACGTAGAGTGGCTCCGAGAAATTCCTTTGTTCGAAGACGTCGATTCGACCACTCTTTCCGAACTCGCGAGCCTCTTTTCGACCGAGCAGATCCCTGAAGATCGCGACATCATCCGGGAGGGCGATCCCGGTGACCGCTTCTACATTCTCGTTCGCGGCAAAGCCGAAGTGATCAAAGGGCCCACGCGAGTAGCGGTCCTGCAGGATGGCGATTACTTCGGCGAAATCGCTCTGCTCAGCGATCAGCCGCGCAACGCCACCGTCCGCAGCATGACTCCCTGCGTCTGTCTGATCCTTCAGCGCGACCATTTCCGGGCGATGCTCAACCGTAGCGCCCCTCTGCGCGAACGCATCGAAACCGTCATGAAACGCCGCGAATAGTGCCACGACAACGCTCCGCGCCGCAGGTACAAACAAACGGCGCCGCGTCCGGATTCGCGAATCCGGCATAATCGATCGTCAATTCCTCGCCCGATCCGATATCGCGCAACGCGATTAAATTCAATCCGGCATACGCAGTGTTGGCATTGCAAGAATGATTCTGCGGAGCCCATTCCCGCGGATCTTCGTCCCACAGCATGTACACGCCATTGCCGACGATCATCGCGTATTGCCGGAACACCTCAACCTGATCCGGCGGCCACGATTCCATAATGTGCGACCGCGTCGCGAGCCGGGCGGCCCTCTCTTCACCGCGAAACACAACATCGCCGCGCTTCAATGCGCACATCGCGTAAATTCCAAATCCCGCGAGCCCGTTCGCCCCACGCACAAAGCGCCGTCTTTTGCATCGGTGCCGAGCTATCCCAGCCGCGATAATATGACGCAAAAACCCTCCGCGACCGATCGGATCGTAACGCAAAACATAATCCGCTGACCCCTCGTATCCGTCCGGATAAAACACCGAGCACGCGAAATTAATGTCGAGAAACCACAGCCCCTTCGCGTCCACCCGAAAATCCAGCCGCGCATATCCCTCGCCTTCGAACCCCGCAAAAATTGCCCGCGCCGCCTCTCTCAACCGATCGGCAAGCTGCCGATCCTCCACCGAAACATTGCTCTCCGGATGATGGGTCTGAACCTTCAGCGCATACGTCTTGAACCGTTCGTCTTTAGGAAAAAGAAACTCGATTGGTTGAAACGCAATCGGCTCGAAACGATTCGCAGGATTTTCCGCAACCAGCACAGTAAATTCCCGCCCGTCGACAAATTTCTCGATAATCGCTGACCCATAATCGCGCTCAATCGCACTCACCTTCGCGCGCACCTCGTCCGGTGTGCGGCACAGCGAATCCTCATCGATCCCAAGACTGTCTCCCGCATGTGCCGGTTTCACGAACATTGGAAAATCGAGCCGCGTAAGCGCCGCCTCAACCCCTATTTCAAACTTCGGATAACGCACGCCACGCGTGTGCGCGACGTACTTCATCAGTTCCTTCGACGGATCGTAGAGCCGCGCGCTCGACCCCGTGTAGGGAAGATCGAGCCGGTCCAGCGACCAGATCACATCAATCGATGGCACGTCCCAATCCAGATACCCCTCGCACAAATTAACGAAAATATCGTAGCCGCTCTGCCCTGCCTCGCGAAGCTGCCGGTACGTCGTCGCTTTGTGCAGAAACAAATGATCGACTTGATCGCCTGGCAGAAGCGCCGACAAATCGCGCGGCGGATCGTAGTGGCGATAGTCGACGGTCGAGTCGCGATAATCCGGCTGAAGTATGCACACTTTCACCGCGAGGCATCCTCTAGAATCGAACCCAGCAAATCCGCCAGCGTCATGCCCGCCAGCTTCAAAATGCAGCCCGTCGAAGTTTGATCGTCCTCCGACAGTCCGCAATTCGCGTTCACTTCGAGCACGAACATTTCTCCCGTCATGCGGTCCATCCGCAAATCCACCCGAGCGTAGCCCATCCCGCGAACCGCAATGTATGCGCCTCTAGCAACCTCGGCGACCCCCTCCACCATCGGCGCGTCGCAAGCACCATAACCATAAAATGGAAGGCCATCCGGCGGCGGAGCCTCTTCGCTATACACGCCCCAATAGCGCTCGTAACTTAAGAACTTCTCGCCATCCGGTATGCTGGCATTAAAAATTCGCTCGACCGGAGCCAGACATCGCACCGAAACAGGCTCGCGCCAATTCCCCAGCACAAAAACTGTGAACTCCGGACCTTCTATAAACCGCTCCGCGAAAAAACAACGCGAGTCACAGAACCGCGGCATCGGTGCTTCCAACAATTCATCGCGCAGCAAAGCAATATCGTCGTCCCGGCTGATCTTCGATCGCAAAAACACTCCCCCGCTCGCCGCCGAGACATCGGGCTTCACCAGCAGAGGCGTCCCGACGCGCGCACAAACTCCAGCAACGGATCCCAATGCCGGCAGCGCCTCGTAAACAGGCGTCGGAACGCCGGCTGCGTTCATCATTTCTTTCATGATCAACTTCGAGGTCGATGTTTCATAAAACAGCGAATCCGCGCCCGTGAAACAAATTCCAGCCCGCTCCAGCGCCTTAACTACGCATGGCCCCGGCGTCCCGCCGATCCCGTCGCACAGATTCAAAACGATCGACCGGTCGCGCTCCACCTGTTCAACAATCGATTCCACATTCGTGTCGACAATCGGCTGCCAGATCCATGCCAGATTCAGTTCCCGGAATGCGCGCGCCAGTTCGCGCTTCGATTGCGCGGTATCGAAGTCAAATCCGTTCAACTGCCCGTCCCGAACCGCGAACGGAACAAAGGCCCAGATCAGCGGGGATGACGCGGCCCATCCATTTGTGCGAGAATTCACGAATTCCAGCTATTCTAACGAACTTCCGGGGAGGCTCGCTGAAACTGGACGTACGACACGAATGAAGGCCGCCGCGTTACTCTTCACCTTCGCTCTGGCTGCGGTCGGGCAGCCTTCTGATTTGGCGAATCAAGTCAAAACGGTTCACCTCACCCGCGTGTCCAAGCCGCCAAAGTTCGAGGATTTCCTCAGCGGCAACATACCGCCGGGTCAAGCCCGCATCGACGACTTTCGCCAGAACGCGCCGTCGGACGGAGCCAAGGCGACGCGTGAAACGGTCGCCTATCTTTCCTACGACGACGAACATCTATACGTGATTTTTCTATGCAAGGAGGAGAAATCGAAGCTGCGCGCCCGCATGGCGAATCGCGACGATATCCAGAGCGACGATGAAGTGGCCCTCTATCTCGATACCTTTCGCGACAAGCAGCACGTTCTCGATTTCTACGTAAATCCGCTCGGCATTCAGGCCGACGCCACCAGTACAGAAGGCCAAAGCGACGATTACAGCTACGACACTCTGTGGCGCAGCGATGGTCGCATCACTGCCGACGGATACGCCGTGTGGATCGAAATTCCGTTTCGCAGCCTTCGCTTTTCAAGCGCCGACGTCCAGACCTGGGGCATCGGCCTCGCCCGATTTATTCCCGCCATCAACGAGTCTTCGTATTGGCCATATTACACATCGCGCATCAGCGGATTCGCGCCGCAGCTTGGAAGTACCGAAGGTCTCAATCGCGTATCCGCGGGCCGTAATCTAACTGTCATTCCTTACGTTTTTGGAGAGCGCGCGCAATATTTGAATACGCCCAGTTACACCGAGCCGGACTTCAAATCGCAAACTCCGTTGCGCGCCGGGGTCGATATGAAGGCGATACTGCACGATTCGTTCACGCTCGACGTCACCGTGAATCCGGACTTCAGCCAAGTCGAATCGGAGGACCCGCAAATCACCATCAATCAGCGCTTCGAAGTGTTCTTTCCCGAACTCCGGCCATTCTTTCTAGAAAACGCAGCGTACTTTCAGACGCCCGATAATCTCTTTTTCAGCCGACGTATTGAAGACCCGGAAATCGGAGCTCGCCTAACAGGCCGGTCGGGTCCTTGGCAGGTGGGCTTCCTCGCGATGGACGACCGCTTCCCCGGAAACACGCTTCCGTCCTCCGACCCCGAATACGGCCATCATGCCGCGATCGGCGTGCTTCGCGTGCAAAGGGACCTGGGAGAAGAATCGAACATCGGCCTGATGGCCACCACGTATAATTTGGGCGCGCGACACGAACTTCTTGGATCCGTCGACGCGCGCATCAGGTTCTCCGACAATCTTGTCTTGACGGGCCAGGCCGTTCACAGCGAGACGAGCATTCCAGGTTTGCCGCACTTCTCCGGTGCGGATTATCTCGCCGCGCTCGAATATTCCAGCCTGCATTTTGAGGAGACGACCCACTATCTCGACCGGAGCCCAAACTTTCAGACCACGCTCGGCTTCATCCCCCGCGTGAATATCAGGCAGGTGGATCAGGACCTCGCCTATCATTTTCTACCCGCTGGCGATCTGATAAAAGCCTGGGGGCCGACCATGGAGTTGATTGAAGACTGGGACCACACGGAGAAAATTCAGGACCGCATTATCACACCGGGCGTCGCCTTCGAGCTAACCGGACAGACTTTCATTACAGCTCAGCACACAGAGTCGATCGAGGTGTATCAAAACATCGCCTTCCGAAAACATCTGACCGATTTTTCCGTCAACACCGATATCTCCAAACATTTCGGCATCGCGACCGACTTTAACTTTGGAAGAGGCGTCAATTACTATCCCGCGGCAGGGCTTCTGCCCTTCTCCGCAAACATTCAAAACGCCACAGCGAAATTCATCATCCGCCCATCTTCGCGCCTTCGTTTGGAGCAGACCTATCTGCTCAGCCGCCTGGAATCGCCCAACGGCCCCACGATATTCAACAACCATATTTTTCGCTCCACTCTGCGCTATCAATTCTCGAAACAACTTTCCCTGCGCATCATCGGCGAATACGATTCCGTTCTGCCCAACACCGGATTAGTAAATCTGACCAACAGCAAAATCTTCTCGAGTAACGTCCTTCTCACCTACCTTCTAACCCCGGGAACCGCCCTTTACGCAGGCTATATAGACCAGCGTCAAAACCTCGCCCTGCTTCAAGCCATGTCGCAAGGACTGCCCGCATCGCTGGCCACCATCGGCGACCCCAGCACGCTAACCGACCGCGAAATTTTCATCAAACTAAGCTACGCCTTCCACTTCTAATTACCTCTTATCTGCGTTTATCCGAGTTCATCGGCGGCTAATATAATTCTTTGTGTGCGCTTCTTAGAAACGCTAAACTGATCTCCTGTGCCGCTAGATCTGACCTTTTGGGGCGTCCGCGGATCCATACCCACTCCCATCGCCCAAAATCTCGGCTATGGTGGAAACACCGCCTGCCTTACCATTCGCTACGCCGATCAACCTCTGCTGATCTTCGACGCAGGCACAGGAATCCGCGCCCTGGGCAACACGCTTGCGGAGTTCCATCTCTTCCTCACCCACTTCCATTGGGACCACATTCAGGGCATCCCTTTCTTCGCTCCCCTTCAGCATCCTGATTGCACGGCGAGCGTTCATTCGAGCGCCGAACCCGCAGCTCTGGAACGCATCCTCGCCGCGCAGATGCTGCCTCCGTATTATCCAATCGCGATGCCCCGCAAACTCGTTTACAGGCAAAATGATCCCGCTACTACTCGCATCGGCGACCTCCTCATTCGCCCCTTCCCCCTCCATCATCCGAACGGCGCCACCGGCTATCGCATCGAATCCCCCGACGCGTCGATCGTCTATGCCAGCGATCACGAACATGGCAACTCCGTTGCGGACGCCACTCTACGCCACTACGCACAAAACGCCGACATTTTGATTTACGACGCACAGTACACGCCCGAAGAATACGAACAGCGCCAAGGTTGGGGACATAGCACGTGGCGCGAAGCTGTCAACCTCGCCCGCGAGGCGAACGTCAAGCAGTTGATCCTCTTCCATCACGATCCCACTCGCACGGACCAGCAGCTCAACGCAATTGTCCGCGAGGCGCAAGCGGAATTCGAACCCACCATTGCCGCCAAGGAAGGTTGGTCTACGAGCCTCTGATGCGCAGCCTTCTCATCTATCGCCCCGATGGATCGAACAGCGTGTTTCAATGCACCCAGCCCCTCATTCGGATCGGCCGCGGCGACGACAATGAAATCGTTCTAGAAGATTCGTCACGCAGCATTTCCAGATTCCACGCCCAGATCCAAACGGACTCAGTCGGCCAGGCAATTCTCATCGATCTCAAATCCGCAAACGGGACCTTCGTGAATGAGCAAATCGTGGACGGACCCGTGGCGCTCGCGCAGGATGACGTAGTGCGCATCGGCTCCTACCGCCTCATCTTTCGCGACACCTATGTAGCTCCGTCGCTGGAGAAACCCCAGGCTGCACCGGCGTTTGAAATCGAAACCGCCGCATTCGATCTCAATGAGTTGCAGGATCGCTCGTCGCTGCTCGAGCCATCGGCTACCCAAACCCTGGCGAGCACACCACAGCTTCGCGCACTGGAGCTGCTGCACGAAGTCGGCATCCGATTGGCGCGAACCGTGACCGCCGCCGATGTAGTCGAGACCGCCGTCGACCTTCTTTTCAGAATCGGAGGAGTGCAGCGCGCCACGCTCATGTCTTGGGACGACGGCCTGCAGGCGTTTCTACCAGCCGAATTGTACGGGCGAGGCGGCAAGAGAATGACCGATGCCCCTTCATCGTTCGACCCTCGCAGCCTGGTTCTCAGCAAAACAATTCTGCGAAAAGTACGCGAGGAGAATCGCCCCCTGCATATTCGCGATGCGCGTGCGCACGCCGAAATTGGCCGCTCGATGAGCGTCCTGCGAGCCGGCATTCAAGCCGCGTTCTGCTCGCCGCTCACGTTTCAGGGAAGATTCCTCGGTGTCCTCTACGCCGATAATCTCGCCGCGCCCGATGCTTTTTCGCCCGACGATTTTCGCATCTTCACTACCATCGCCGCGCAAACCGGCTTGGCGCTCGCCAGTTCCATCACCCGAGGCGAGTTGCTCAAGCGCGAAGTGGAGCAAGCCGCGATGCGCCTCTATCTTTCTCCGCAAGTCGCCGATCTGATTACCGAAACACACGGAGGCGTCGAACTTGGCGGCGTACTCCAGCCCGTCACTATTCTGTTCGCCGATATTCGCGACTTCACACAAATATCCGAACATCTCGATGCCCGCGAGGTAGTGCTGCTTCTCAACGAATTCTTCACCGCCATGACCGGCGTGATTCTCGATGCAGGTGGAACCCTCGATAAATACATTGGCGATTGCGTGATGGCGCTTTTCGGCGCGCCCGTTCCTGCGGTTGACGATGTTCAAAGAGCGGTCGAGGCGGCGATCAATATGCAGCGGGAGACCGCGCGGCTCAACAATCAGATTCGCATCGGCGTGGGCATTCACACCGGCCGCGCGGTGGTCGGCAACATCGGCTCTTCGCAGCGGATGCAGTACACTGCGATCGGAGATACGGTCAATGTCGCCGCGAGACTCGTCCATATCGCGGCTCCCGGGCAGATCATCGTCTCAGAAGATATTCGCCGTTTGGCCGCTGGCTTTTTTGAGCCGCTCGGCGAGGTCGAACTCAAGGGAAGACAGCAAAAAATGAACGCCTACGCCCTTCAATGGGGCTTAATCGAGCTTAAATGACCTTGGAAACACCATAAATCGCGGCGCGCTGCTATAATGGCGGCAGAGGTTCCAGGTGCAATATTTCGTTCGCACGATGGATGTACGCAAGCCAGGGCGGAGCGGGTCGGCGCCGGTTGTAAAGCAGTTGTATCCCGATGTCGCCTGCGCTGCACTCGGCCAAGCCATTGAAAAAGCCAAGCAGAGCGTGCTCGAAGCAGACAAAGCCCTCATGCTTCAGGCCGACGCTTGCTCCAGAAACAGCAATAAAGTACAGACCAAGTATCATTGCTGGATCGACGAGCGCGGCGCGTTTAACGAACGAACCCTCGGCTAGGGCGGTGCCGCGGCCATGCGCTCACGGCTTCGGCTGTCCATCGGTCGATCTCGATCACCGGTCCCCATTTGCTTCGCGGCATCGCGTCACTCTATCAAACGGAAATTCGCAGTATGGCCCTTGGCGCCTGGACCATCATAAAGTAACATGAAGCCTGAAAAGGGGGAGTTTGACAATGAGCACTGCGCAAACTGGACTTTCAGTTTCCGATCCGCAGGTCTATCGCGAGAGATTGTTCGCGCTGCTTGGTACCAGGGATACCTTGGAAGTAATGGCGCAGACAGCGTCCACATTGGACGAGATCGTGCGCACACACTCGGCAACGCTGCTGCGAACCCGGCCGTTTGCAGGTAAATGGACACCCAATGAGATCATCGGCCACCTCGCCGACGGCGAATGGGTCTATGGGTATCGACTGAAGCTGATTCTTTCCGAGGACAATCCGGTCATCCTGGGCATGAACCAGGGGTTGTGGGTCACCGCCCAACGGCACAATGAGCGCGACCCGTCGGAGTTGGTGGAAATGTTTCGCACCATGCGCGAGTTCAATCTGGCATTGTGGAATTCACTGTCACCGGCCGACTTGAAGCGCACCGGCCAACACAACGAGCGCGGCCCGGAGTCTTTGACTCTGATGTTGCGAATGCTAGCCGGCCACGACCTTTCGCACCTGGACCAGATCGCTCGTTATACTCGAGCCGCGCGCCAGGAATAATGGGCTAACCCCGACCTGATTGCGCCACACCACGGCTATGTCGCGCATATTCCGAAGGGCGCGGACCTGATCGCGATCGCTCCCATTCTGTGCGCCGGCGTTACCGTTTAAAAGGTCTGAAAATGATCGACGCCAAGCCCTGCAACTGGGTTGTCATTTCCGGCATAGGCGGACTGGGGCACCTGGCGGTGCAATACGCCAAAGCGATGGGCTTAAAATGTGGTAGCGGTCGATGTGGACGACGCGAGGCTGGAACTGGCGTCGCTTTCACCATCAACGCTAAGACCAGCGACCCCGTTGCGAAGGTGAAATCGGAGATCGGCGGAGCGCACGGCGTCCTGGTAACCGCGGTTTCCCGGATCGCATTCGCGCAGGCGGTCAGCATGGTGCGCCGCGGCGGAACCATGGTGCTGAATGGCCTGCCTCCAGGCGATTTCCCCGTCTCGATCTTCAACATGGTGTTGAATGGAATCATGATTCGCGGCTCCATTGTCGGAATACGCCTCGACTTAAAGGAAAGTATCGAGTTCGCGAGCGCCGGCAAAGTGAAGGCGATTGTGAAAGCCGAACCGCTCGAAAACATCAACGATATCTTCCAGCGCATGCATGCGGGAACCATTTAAGGCCGGATCGTGGTCGACTATCACATGGCAAAGAGCGCAGATCCGCTATTCATTCCAGCCGTGAACGCCGTGACCCAGCGCGAGGCCCCGCGAAGCGTCTGACAAGATCACATCGATGCCGAGCGCTATGATGTTCCACAAGGAAGGGTGGATTTCATATGCGATCTGACATTGTTCCCGGGGCCAGCTTCCCCGACTATGAGCTTTCCGACCACGCGACAAAACGCCGGAAGCTCTCCGAACTACAAGGACCGCATCCAATGGTTCTCGTCCTAAGCCGCGGAGGTTTCTGCCCCAAAGACCGTCGCCAGGCCGAAGGCCTGGTTCGACTCCATCGTGAGCTCGAGGTGGCCTACTGCCGGCTGGTCACGATCAGCACCGACAACATCACGACGACCAATGAATATCGCACCGGAGTCGGTGCTCACTGGCCTTTCCTTTCAGACGTGGGGCGTATCGTCCAAAAGGATCTCGACATCGCCGAATACACCGATCCTGTCAACAATCCCATGATCCCCCACGTGATTGTCCTAGAGCCAGGTCTGGTCGTTTATAAGATCTACAACGGCTACTGGTTCTTCGGCCGGCCGACCCTAGAAGATCTCCGGCAGGACCTGCGAGCCGTCACCAGGAAATGCCGGCCGGACTGGGACATCACAGCGCCCGAGCTCAAAGCAGCGTGGCAGCAAGGCCGTAAGGAACTCTTCTATCCGTACGGCAAGACGTACGCCCAAACGCTCGGTGAACAGGATTAGGAGCTGTGTCATCCGTCCCACCGAGGGCCCCGAAATGAAAGGGAAGCCGCCCGCGTTTTACCTGGAGTAGTATTCTTATAGCTAGAGGCTCCCCGGAAATGTCGGCTTTAGATTGGTCCCAATGCCCCGCCGTAGAGAGCATCCCCGGCAAGGTGAGCGGCGCATGGGTGTTTCGAGACACACGATTGCCCGTCGCGACCGTGATAGAGAACCTCGAAGATTTAAGTGTCGAAGAGGTGATGGAACAATTCGATGTAACACGGGAGCAGATCGCCGCGGTACTTGAGTTCGTGGCGCAGAGCCTGAAGGTGTCGGCGCCAGAACCCGTGGATGCTCATTCTCTTTGACCACGGAGCGCCGCGGGGCGTTGCTCGAGCGCTCGAAGGTCATACCGTGATCACCGCGAAGTCGAAAGGTTGGGACAGGCTGACCAATGGTGCTCTGCTGAAAGTGGCCGGGGAAGCGGCGGTCGATCTCTTGTTCACTACGGATCAGCGAATTCGTTATCAGCAGAACCTGACCGGCAGGAAGATCGCCTTCGTCGTTTTAACTGGCACGACGAAATGGTCGCGCGTTCGATTGCACCTTGAACGCATCGCGGCCGTTGTGGATGCGGCAATTCCGGGAAGCTACAGCGAAATCGCCATACCGTTCGATTGAGCCCCGAGGCCTCCTTTGGAGGAACGCGAAATCATTCGAGCCGTAGTGCATTATGGCAGGTATCCGCCTATGCTTTAGGCTGGGAAGTAAGCAAGAATTTTTTTAAGGAAGTCGGGACCGACTAGAGGAACCTGCAATTCCGCCCCGATCTCGTCCGACCCTGAGGTCCATGCAGTAAGCTGAAGAGGCGTGGCGTATGACTTTAATTGAACTCCCCGACAATCAAGCGGCTGCTCTCAAGGCGCGAGCCGCAGCGCAGGGACTCACACTGGAAGCATGGCTGAAGCTCCTCGCCGACGAGGACGCATCCTCGGTCGCGCCTGGGTCTCCGCATGAAGCGGCGGCCCGGATTCTCGCGCTGCAAAAACGCGTGAAACCCGATCCCGAGGCATGGACGGTGCGCGATTACATCATATGAGAGCCCTTGTTCTGATAATTGCGATTGGATCCCCCATGGTCTCAGCCGCGGCCGACTGCGAGAATCTTACATCGCTCACGCTGAAGGACGCCAGTATCTCTTCTGCAAGCATCGTTGGCCCGGGCGCTTTTACTCCCCCTGATGGGCCACAGAACGGACCATATAAATCGTTGCCGCCGTTCTGCCGAGTGCATGGAGTCTCGAAGCCATCGACCGATTCTCACATCGAGTTCGAGGTATGGATGCCCGCGACGGGGTGGAATGGCAAATACTTTGGAATCGGAAACGGAGGGTTTGCCGGATCGATTCAGTACAGCCTGATGGCGGCCGCTTTGCTCAACGGATATGCAAGTTCATCGACTGACACCGGACATCAGGGTCCGGCAACGGCGGGCGATTGGGCTCTTGGCCATTATGAAAAGACGGTGGACTTCGCGTATCGGGCGATTCACGAGACAGCGGAAAAGTCGAAGTTGGTAATCGAGGGCTATTATGGCCGCAACCCCAAACACTCCTATTTCAGCGGATGTTCGAATGGAGGAAGGCAGGCGCTGATGGAAGCGCAGCGTTACCCGGCGGATTATGACGGGATCATCGCGGGCGCCGCGGCGAATTTCTGGACTCACAACTTCGCCGGATTCGTCTGGGACGAGCAGGCGCTGGACGCGGCCCCGATTCCGGCGAACAAAATGCCGGCCATCGAAAAAGCTGCGCTTTCGGCATGCGATGCGCTGGATGGAGTGGAGGATGGCGTGATTGACGATCCCAGGCGGTGCCACTTCGATCCCACGACGCTGCTATGCCGTGGCGCAGAATCTGACAGTTGCCTCACCGCGGCTCAGGTGGGCTCGCTTAAGAAGATCTACGACGGGCCTCGGAATTCAAAGGGAGAACAGATTTTTCCCGGCTACGTGCCCGGAGGCGAATCTGGTCCGGGCGGCTGGAGCCGCTGGATCACTGGAGCAGATTCCCAGCAGGCGATCTTTGCCAAAGGCTTCTTCGCGAACATGGTATTCCAAAACGCGGCGTGGGATTTTCGAAGCTTCACGTTCGACCGCGACATGATAATCACCGACGATAAATCGGCGCGCCTGTTCAACGCTACCGAGGCTAATCTAAAATCCTTCAAGGATGGCGGCGGCAAACTGCTTATGTATCACGGATGGAGCGATACCGCGATCGCGCCGACGAATGCCGTGATTTATTACGAGTCGGTGGTAGCGAAGATTGGGCCGAAACGGGCGGGCGAGTTTGTGCAGCTTTACATGGTTCCCGGAATGCAACATTGCGCTGGCGGCCCCGGTCCGAGTAGCTTCGGTACAAATCCTTCGGCGACGCCATCCGATCCGCTGCACAGCATGGCCCTGGCGCTAGATCACTGGGTGGACCAGGGCATGGCGCCTGAGCGCATCGTCGCGACAAAATTCAAAACCGGTGCGAATCCCGAAAGCGGAGTGATCCGGACCCGTCCGCTGTGCCCATATCCGCAAGTCGCCCGCTATACCGGATCCGGAAACACAGACGAAGCTTCGAACTTCAAATGTGAGGTTCCAAATTCACGATAGGCCGCACCTGCAACCCTCAGGCAGCTTAATCGGCAATTCCCGCGTCCGGCGGATCGATACCAAGGGCAGTGGCCAACGCGATGAGGTGATCCTGTTCGTCGACTAAGATGCCGCGCAGGCTTTCCGCAATCGCAAACTCGTTCAGTTCATCGGCCTGCTTGACCCGACGACGGTAATTGGCGATCGTTACCCTTTCATTCTCCAGGTCGAATTTGAGCATGTCCTCAGCCTTCTCAGAGGTCTTGACGGGCTTCGGCGTAACCGAGGGCATGCCGCCCAAATAATCGACGTGATTCGCAATCTGGAGCGCGTGATCCAGTTCCTGTTTCGCATGGACGGTCAACTCGTCGGCGATATTCATATAGGCAGCGCCCTTCAGCACTTGCGAATAGTTCACATACGCGATGATCGCCTGATACTCACGCGACAAATCTTCATTCAGTGCGTCAATAAAGATCTCTCTTGTCATCTTCTTGGCACTAGCCGACATGGATTCCTCCGGCCGCACGACTCAGCCTTGGCAGTGGCGGCATCTCTAATCTTAATGCAATTTACCCACCACAATCACTTCGCGAAATGGCGGTCGTACCAAGCGATGCTGCGGTCCAGGGCGTCCACTACATGTTTCGTCTCCCTGAGGCCGTGGCCTTCCCGGGGATAACGAAGCATGACGGTTTCGACGCCGACGTCGTTGAGCGCGATGTAGAATTGTTCGGCTTCGGCGATGGGGACGTCGTTGTCGTTTTCGCCGTGAATGAACAGCACCGGCGTCTTCACTTTATTGGCGTAGCGGATCGCGGAGCGCTCCCAGAGCTTGTCGATGATGCCGTTCTTGTGGGGAAAATCTCCGTACTCGACCGCCAGGTAGTCGTGATAATACGACAGGTAATTTTGCGTGACCAGGTTCGAGATTCCGGCGGTCGGGATGGCGGCTTTGAAACGATCGGTCTGAGTGATAATCCAGTTGGCGAGCTGGCCTCCGTAACTGCCGCCTTCGAGGCCCATGCGATTGGCGTCGAGCCAGGGGTAGCGGGCGAGAGCCGCGTCCACTCCGGCGACCACGTCTTGGGCCTCTTTGCCGTTCTGGTCGGCGAAAATCGCGTCGGCAAGCTTCTGGCCGTAACCCGTGGAGCCACGATAGTTCACCATCAGGCTGGCGTAGCCATGGTTGGCGTAAACTTGCGCTTTGCTATTGAATTGCGGTCCCTGTTCGCCGTGCGGGCCGCCGTGCATCATCACGATCAGGGGATGTTTGCCGGCTGATGTCGAGCGGTTTAGTCAGAAACGCTTCGATCTCCATCCCGTCGATGCTTTTGAAGGTGAACGATTCGACTGGGCGATCTTTTTCGTTGCCAGCAGATCGTGATTCAGCGACGTGAGCGCCATCGGCGGCTGAATCGCCGCGCTTCAGATAAAGATCGCCCGGACTGGAGTCGGTGGTAAGCGCGTAAGCGAGAACGTTATCTTTAGCAACCGACCAGGAGCCGACGCTGCCCGCTCCTTCGCCGATCACTCGTTTGGGCTGGCCTCCGGCGACTGGAGCTGTGATAGAGATGCGCCGATCCACGCTCCTGCACCGTGAAGTACAGCGAGCCGCCCATCCGGCGACCAGTGGGGCGCGCCCTGGCGATTGTCGATCCCCATGTCCAGTTCGTGGCGATGGGAGCCGTCCGCGTTCATCACCCAGAGATGAGTGTCTTCCATGGTGGTTTCAGAAGAGGTCAGGGTCCGCTTGGTGCCTTGATAAGCGATGGTTTTTCCATCGGGTGACCAGGTGGGGCGATACTCGGCGGACTTGGTTTCGGTGAGCGCTGCGGATGCTCCGTTCGAAACGTTCGCCGTGAAAATATCGTAGTTGAAAAAGCGGTCGGGGTCGGGCTCGTGATTGGAGACGAAGAGAATCTCCCGGCCGTCGGGCGACCAGTCGATGGAATGCTCGTAATAGTCGCCCGTAGTGAGCTGGCGAACGGTTTTAGTCGCGACATCGACCACGAAAATATGCAGGCGGCGATTATCGTTGAAGCGGGTCAGACCCTCCGACGCGGTTGGCTTGTAAAGATAGCGCGTGATCATCATTGGGTCGCCGTTGGCGTCGGCCTCGGGACCGGGCGAGGTGGAGATGAAGGCGAGCTGTTTCGAATCGGGCGACCACGCGATGCGGTCGCCGGAGCTGGGCAGGGGATGATTGGTACCGCCGATGGGAGCGAGCGCGATTGCGCCGGATCCGTCGGGTTTCGCGATCGTGAGGCCATCGGCGCCGACGTAGGCGATCCACTGACCGTCGGGTGACCAGCGCGGGCTGGAGGCGCGTCCGCGATCTCCGCCCAATTTAATGGACTGGAGCGACTCGAGCTTCATGCACGAATGTCTGCGAATAGGGGCGGCCGGGCTGGTCGTTATTAGTGACGGCGTAGGCGACGCGCGAGCCGTCGGGCGAAAGCTGAACTTCGCCGACCGAGCGGAGCTTATACATGTCAGGGCTGGTGAGTCCGGATTGGCCGACGCAGAGGAGCGGCGCAAGTAGAAATCCTGCGAAGCGGATGCGGGTCATAGTACACGAATGATCGCACGGGCGCTGGTGAGGTTGGGCCTTCGCGGTATGACCCGAACCGCCACGCAGTCGGACGAAATTCACAAATCGCTTACCCGGTATTGCGGCTCTTGACATTTGCCCTCTGGCATGTAGAATTTTCGCGAGCGGCTTCGCGAGGAGTATTCACGCAAAGAATGGGATGAGAAGGTTGGCCTCCTGCGGGATGCTATAAGCTCCCAAGGATAGACGCACTCGAGGTGCAAAGGAGACCGACCATGAAAAAGCCTATCAGGATGGAATCGACCGGCCAGTTTACGATTGGCATTGATGGGAGCGATCGAACCAGTTGTTATTGCATTCTGGACCACGCCGGCGAGATTTGCGGCGAAGGAAAGCTGCGGTCTACGCCCCAGGCGTACCGGCAGCAGTTCGGCGGAATGGCGCCGGCGGCGATCGCGCTGGAAGCCGGGACGCACTCCCGATGGATGAGCGCGTTGCTGCGGGAATGCGGTCACGAGGTGATGGTGGCGAATCCACGGCGGTTGCGATTGCTCACCACCAGCGATAAAAAGAACGACCTCGCAGACGCGCGGACGCTGGCCGAGATGGCTTGGGCCAACCCTGCGCTGCTGGCTCCGGTCCGGCATCGCAGTGCGGAAGCGCAACGGGATCTGAACTTGGTGCGGGCCCGGGATCTGATCGTGGAGGCGCGCACGAAGTTGATCAACGGGGTACGATGTTTGGTCAAAGGCTTCGGTGGGCGCGTGCCGAAGTGCGCCAGCGGACGGTTCACCAAACATGCCGATCTGCACCTGCCGGAGGAAGCGCGGCGGGCATCGGCGCCGCTGCTGGAGCGGATCGACGAGTTGAGCGAACGGATTCTGGAATACGACGAGATGCTGGAGCACGAGGCGCGGACGCGGTATCCGCAGACCGCGCAGTTGACCCAGGTTTCGGGTGTGGGAACGTTGACGGCGATGGCGTTCGTGTTGACGATCGAAGATCGGCACCGGTTCGGGCGCAGCCGCGATGTGGGTTGCTATCTGGGGCTGCGGCCGCAGCAACAGGATTCCGGAGACCGGTCGCCGCAGCTGCGCATCACCAAGGCCGGCGACAGCTATCTGCGTAAAATTCTGGTGAGCAGCGCGCACTAAATTATTGGTGCGTTCGGGGCCGGATACGGACCTGAGGCGGTGGGGATTGAAGCCGTGCGAGCGCGGCGGCAAGAATGCGAAGAAGCGGGCGGTGGTCGCGGTGGCCAGGAAACTGGCGGTGCTGTTGCATCGGCTGTAGGTGACGGGGGAAGTGTACGAGCCGTTGCGCAACAAGGCCCAAGAAGCTGTCGCCGCGTAAAAAGTCCTCGGAAAGGTTGAAGATCGGATGGCTGGGATTTAGCGCCTGGGTCCAGCGATGAGGCCGCCGCAAAGAAAGCAGCACCCACAACCACGAGGAACCCCAAGGTGCACCGGACCCAGCGTCCAACAACAGTGCGGATGGGAGTCGGGCGGGTTGTCGCGCGGGCCGGAAGAAAACAAAAACCTTTCTCAGAAGGAAACGCAGTAGATTTTGTCGTTGACAGGCTGACCTTCTCATGGGAGCTCGCTAAGCTCGCCAAGAAAACATTAAAAACTTTGCGAGCCTTGCGCCTTTGCGTGAGACTATTTCTCCGCGAACGTTTCTATCGCTTGGCAGTAAGTTTTACGCTCGCATAGCCGAGGCTTTCGGCAATTCGGCCGCGTTTTCCTTATAGAAGTACGCGCCAGCGACTCCTGCAACCATCGTCTCCACCAAACCGACCGCCAATCCCGCCGTAATTAATCCCACGGGAAAGAGGTGGAGAAACACGGGAGCCGCGCTACCAAGCACGTAGGCAGTTGCCCAAATCACTAGGCCCGCACATATTGCAGTTTTTGGACCTGCACCTAAGCGCGGCCTCATCGAAGCGTATAGCCAAACCATTAGAACTCCGGTAACAAGTCCCCACACGTTGAAAGCGACAATCTGCTTGATGGACATGGTGCCAAACTTGCCAAGCCCGGTCATCACAGCGGCCCATTGATTGGCGAGAACAACACCGTTCAAGACTCCTTCGAAGATGTTGATCACGATGCCCGCCACGATTCCACCCACAACAACGCGACCCAGGTTGATCTTATTCATACGCCTCCTTTGCAGTCGAACGATAGTAGTCCAGCTCAACCCGCGATGCAAGGGGAAGAACGATTCCTGCGTGCGCTATTCGCGCCGCGAAAACCACTCGACTGCGTCTCCGGGTGATAATTCTTCGCCGCGGAATACGGAGTTGAGCATTTCCCTGATCACAAACGTGTGCAGCGGGCGGTCATAAACGACCGAAGTATTTTGATTCGGAAACTTTATTAAGAACGGCACTCGTGGATCCGCTTTGCCATCTAGATGAGTGGACTCGCGATAGGGATGGTCGGAGGTCACGAGAACAGTGCTTTCGTCCCAGCAGTGCGCGCGAATCATTTCAGCCCTGACTTCACCCAGGAGGATATCCGCGAGAGCCAGGCTATCCGTGTATCCTTCGAAGCCGGTATTGGTCTTCGTGAATGTCCCCTTGAAGCGATCGTAAGGGTGTGGAGCATGGGGAACCGGGTAGTGCAGAAACACCAGATCAAAAGCAGGGTTGGCAACTGCCCGGAGCGCATCTCCGCGAAAACCCTGCACCATCCGGATCGCATGTTTCACGGTGAGGGATTGGCCAAACGGAGAAAATAACGATGTCTCGAATAAACCCCGAGTCTGGTCGACCAGATTTTGAGCCACTCCATCGCCAGTGATGTTCAAGAGATTACCGTTGTCATACCAGGTGCAAGCAGAGAGACTGACGGAAAAGATGCGGCAATAGGGGAGATACCAGCCAACTACGGCGACATTCCCTCCCATACTGCGCACATCGGAAAAGATCGTCGCATTGAGATCGATTGGCTCCATCCGAGAAGCGCCGCGATCTTCGGCATAAAGCGTGAAGGGACCAGTTCCGCGGGTCGCGACCAACTCTCTGCCAACCAGCATCGAAGGTATAGAAACCCCGGTATCCCTGGCGGGAGAGAAGGCCTCTGTAGCGGTAAGCGCCTGGGCTCGAAATCGATCGAACTCCGGCATGGAAACAGAAGATGGACGATCCAGAAACAAGAGCCTGTAGTCCAGTTCATCGAAGATGATCCAAACAACTTTCCGCCGCGCCGGCGGGACACCCTGAATTTTTGCAAGAGGCAGATCCGCATAGTCCGCGGTTCGCGCCTCCTTAATGCGGCGCAGGGATTCGCCAATTTCGATTGGGAACAATATCGAGAGCTGGGCCAGGAGCAGAAGGATGATCTTCGCCGCGCGGCCTCTGATTTGGGAAAGCAGGTAAACCAACCCGAGCAGCCCGATGACGAAGATCAAAACAATGCCCTTCAGTCCTAGAGCGGCAAGCAGGGAAACTCGCAGACTTGCATAATTATCTGAAACTGCGTTTCGCGCGATATTCGCCGGAAGGAGGATCATCAGTAACAGCACCGGCGCAACCATCAGGTTTCCCCGACGCAGGTGAATCCAACGCGCCAATTCTAGAAGTCCGAAATAAATCGCTCCGAGCAGAATCACGCCTAACGATGCCGACACATACTGCGCGGGGAGTGGAAGACGGTGAAGAAAGAAGCTCTGCTCCCGGTTATAGAAAAGGAGAGCATTCCAGACGTGAAGGAAGCTTAGATTCCCTAAGGACAGGCAAGCTAGAATGTCAATCCAAGGGGTTTGCCGCAAGATCGTCCTTCACGGTTTGCTCTCTTGAATCCCTTTGAAATTGACACGGGGTTGCGAAGCCGGGATTGTCCGCTAGCAAAACCGGGCACAATGAATTGAACGTACCGGAGTTGGCATATGCCATTTAGAAACTGTTCGTTAAAGGCGAAAGTAGGGGCATGAGGTTTCGTCCTTTGAACGCTGTTTAGGAGAACACCAGATCAGGACGAATGTTGCGACCCTGGCGTTTACCGACTCTGCAGAAGTAATTCCGCTCGGCCCTGGCCGATTTCCGCCTACACTGACAAGATGGCTACCAGTCACCAGGCCGGCACCATCGACGAAGCGGAGCAGCGGCGGCAGTTGCGGCGCGCGGTTCTGGCTGGCGCGATCGGAACGGCGATCGAATGGTACGACTTCTTCCTGTACAGCACCATAACCGGCTTGGTGTTCGCCCGGCTCTATTTTCCACGGGCCGATCCGTTCGTCGGCACGCTGGAGGCCTTCGGTGTGTACGCCGTGGGTTTCCTCGCCAGGCCGATCGGCGCGGCGATCTTCGGCCACTATGGCGACCGCCTCGGGCGAAAGGCCGCGTTGATCGCGACGCTGCTGCTGATGGGCATTGCTACTTTTTTAGTAGCGTTCATCCCCGGCTATGATCGCATCGGAATTTGGGGCGCCGTCCTACTGACGTTTCTGCGCTTCGTTCAGGGTATTGGCGTCGGCGGCGAGTGGGGCGGCTCCGTGCTTCTTTCGATGGAATGGGCGCAATCGAACCGTCATCGCGGCTTCATAGCCTCCTGGCCGCAGTTCGGCGTGCCGGCCGGCCTGTTTCTCGCGAATCTCGCTGTCCTCGCGGTAAGCGCTTGGTCAGGCGATCAATTTCTGACCTGGGGCTGGCGCGTTCCCTTCTTGCTTAGCATTCTCCTGATCGCAGTCGGCCTATACATACGGCTGGGAATATTAGAGACGCCGGTGTTCCGGAAGTTAGTCGCGGAACGGCGGATTGAGCGTGCCCCTGTCCTGGCAGTGCTGCGAAGTCATCCCCGCGAAATCATCCTGACGGCTCTTTGCCGCATGGCGGAGCAAGCGCCATTTTATTTGTTCACTGCATTCGTGTTCGCTTATGGCACCGGTGTGTTGCACCTTAAACGGGATTTCCTCCTGATGGCCGTGCTCGGCGCCGCGATGCTTTCTTTCATTGCTATTCCGCTCTTTGGGCATCTGTCCGACCGCCTTGGCCGCAAGCGAGTATACATGGCGGGTGCGGCTCTCACAGGCGTCTATGGCTTCGTATACTTCGCGCTGCTCGACACGAAAGTCGCGGGTCTGGTGGCGGTCGCGATTGTGCTCTCTCTGGTTCCGCACGACATGATGTACGGCCCCCAGGCTGCGCTAATCGCGGAGTCCTTTCCGGGACGCCTGCGCTATAGCGGTGCGTCGCTGGGCTATCAATTGTCGTCCCTGATCGCGGGCGGTCCTGCCCCACTCATCGCGTCATCGCTGGTAAGCCGCTATCGGTCCGCTACCCCGATCGCCATATTCATCCTCGCCTGCGCGATCGTCTCCCTGATTGCAACCGGACTGCTCAAGGACAACACAAACCAGGACATCTCCGACTGACGCTCTCACGTATCGACGTGTAAGCTGCGGAGATTCATCGCGCGCGGCCGACCCTTACAGACCTAGTCAGCATCTCCGATTATGCAAAGAGGGTGCGTCAATACAGACGTGACGGAAAATTGCCTCCAGGAGGGTGGCCTTCTTGATCGGTTTGGTGAGGTGCTCGTTACAACCCGCTTCGAGGCTGGTCGCGCGTGCCTCTCCTGCTGCGTGCGCCGTTAACGCGAGGATCGGTACCGGACCCATATGGGTTCTTGCCTCCCAACCGCGAATCCTGCGAGTGGCCTCCAGTCCGCCCATCACTGGCATTTGCAGATCCATGAAGACAAGATGGGGACTATCGTTTATGACTTTCTCGACGGCGATCTCGCCATTTTCTGCAAAATCAAGTTCGAAATCGCAGTCCTCAAGATAGGCCTCCATCAGCCAGCGATTCTCTTCGCAGTCTTCCACAATCAGAATCCGGGTACCCCGCAGCGCTTCCGAAGGGCTCCCCTCCCCACTCGATATCGCCCCCGCGTGGTAATTATCGAGGGGTTCCGTCTCCTTTTGGATTTCGAATGGCGCCGTAAGAAAGAACGTGCTCCCCTTACCTAGTTCGCTGGTACAACCTACCAATCCGCCCATGGGCTCCACCAGACCTCTGCTGATCGCTAATCCGAGCCCGGTGCCACCGTATTTCCGGGTGGTGGAGGAATCGGCCTGAGTGAATCGGTCGAAGATCATATTGGTTTTCTCCGCAGCGATTCCGATCCCTGTATCCACGACGTTAAATCGCAGCCAACCGGCTCCTGCTCCGGGGTCCTTCTGCACCATTAGCGTCACCGACCCATGCTCGGTGAATTTTATGGCGTTTCCGATAAGGTTGACAAGAATCTGGCGCAGTCGATTCGCATCCCCAACTAATCCCAGGGGGACATCCGGTAAAAGCTCAAGAGCAAGCTCCAAACCACGATCTTGAGCCCGCGAAGCCATCATCTCCATTATCTTTTCTAAAAGAGGGAGCAGATCGAACCCAATCGACTCTAGTTCGAAGTGTCCCGACTCCACTTTAGAAAGATCCAGAATATTGTTGATCAGTTCGAGGAGGTTCGCGCCGGTTTTTTGGAGGATGCGAACATAGTCTCGCTGCTTCTCCAGCAGCGGACTATCCGAGAGCAGATCGGACATTCCGAGAATTGCATTCATCGGGGTTCGCATTTCATGACTCACAGTGGTCAGGAATTCGGTCTTGGCACGATTCGCGGATTCCGCCGACGCTTTTGCGCGCTGAAGGTCCTCCTCCGCTCGCTGGCGTATAACGACATGCCCAAGCTGAGACCCAATGTGTCCCATCATTGCCAGGAGATCCTGATCCTGCTGTGCCGTATTAAGGGAAAAGAACTCCAGAACTCCAATGACCGTCTCGCCTGCAACCAAAGGAAAAGCGAATCCCGACCGGAGTCCGGCTTGCGCCGCCGCGTCTGTGCGCCCAGGCAAGAGGTCTTTGGCCGCTAGATCGACGATCCACTCCGGTTTGCCGGAAGCCAGAACACGCCCGGGCAATCCGGCTCCCGCGGTGAAGCGACAGAGTTCGCTGGCCTCGCGGAATGTTCCCAACCCGCCATTTTCTTCAGCGTGCCAAAGCCCCGTCGAAATCAGCTCTTCCGAGTTGTTCGGGCACAGATAAAGATGGCCCAGCGGCCACCCCGTGTGCGAACAGATCCGGTCCAGACAGACCTGAGCCGCGTGTTCAATGGTGGTGGACCGGTTGGCCGCCACCGTCACCGATTGCAGGAGTTGAACCAGCGTCGCTCCTTTCTCACGAATCCGCCGGTTCTCCTCTTGAAAGAACTTACGCCGGAGCAGCGCCCGCACTCTGGCTTTCAACACGGTCATGTCGCTGGACTTCCCCACGAAATCGTCAGCACCCGCCTCCAATCCGCGGGTCATATCTTCCTTGGTTTCGCAGGCAGTCAACATGACCAGGGACATGGAGCGGTCCTCCGCGCGCGCAAGCTCGTTGATACGGCGGCACACCTCAATTCCATCGAGCTCCGGCATCACCAGATCCACCAGGACGCAATCAAAGGTTCCCTGCTTAATTAGATCGAGCCCTTCCTTTCCACCGGCCGCCTTAGCTACGTCGTACCCTTCGCCGCTCATTGCTTCGACCAGATATTCCAGATAAGTCGGGCTGTCATCGATCGCCAGGAGGCGTGCACGATGGAAATGAGAATCCTGCGAAACCAGCACAGAGGATCTTTCGCTCGCAGTACGCAGCAGCGAACGAACGCGCACCAGCAGGATCTCCGGGGCGACCGATTTGGAGACGTAGTCGTCAGCGCCGCTGTCGAGTCCGGCCAGTTCGCTGCCCTGCGCCTGCTCGCCTGTCAGCATCAGGATCGGGATGCCCCTGGTGTCCACATTCATTCGTACCCTGCGGCACAACTCGTCTCCCCGGATTCCGGGCAAATGGTAATCGGCAATGATCAAACCCGGGCGCTGCCGGTTGAGTTCTTCGAGCGCGGACTCCGCGGTGGAGGCGCGGACCACCTCCCAACCCTGTTCCTCCAACAGGTAGCGTAACTGGAGTGCTTGTGTTTCTGAGTCTTCGACAATCAGGATTGGGGATGCTGGCTTCGTCACGCGACTTCCTCCTTCGAAAATGTCAGATCGAGAATCCGGGGAGCGATCTCTGGAAGAGGTAGCGATTCACAAGCGCCCCCCAGCCTGACTGCCTCCGCCGGCATTCCATACACCACCGCGGTCGACTCATGCTCGGCAATGGTGTAGCCGCCCAAATTGCGAAGCCGTAGGAGTCCTTGTGCTCCGTCCTCCCCCATTCCTGTAAGGAGCACGCCCACCGCCTGCCGCCCATAGGCGTCGGCAAGAGATTCGAAGAGCACGGTTCCCGACGGCCTCTGGGCGCAAACCGGATCGCTATCGACAACCTCAATGTACCCGGGCAAAACCCGCAGGTGTCGATTCCGATTTGCTATATATACGTTTCCAGCCTGAAGGCGTATCCGCTGCTTCACGATCACGACAGAAAACGGACAAACGCTCTCCAACCATGAGGCGAAACCCTCCAGAAAGCTGCTGGTGATATGCTGCACCAGTGCGATTGGCAAGCGGAAGTCGGGTCCCAGGCGACCCAGGAGCTGCACCAGCGCACTGGGCCCCCCGGTGGAACTGACGATACCGAGCATTCCGTAGTCACCACGGTGAGGAGCAACGCGCCGTTTAGCTTGCGGAGCGGGCCTGGCTGACGGGTGCCTGCGCACGACTTTCACCTGGCTCATGATGGCGAGTTGCGTGCAAAGGTGTTGCGACAGCGCCTCGTAATCAGCCGAAGTCGTGCCTGTCGGCTTTTCAATTACGGTAAGCGCGCCCGCTTGCAAGGCATTCATCGTGATCTGCAAATCCTCGCATTCGACACTGGCCGAGACCACCACAATCGGAGTCGGCTGTTCGGTCATGATCTGCTCCGTAGCCTCGAAGCCATTGATGCCCGGCAGGCGGATATCCATCGAAATGACGTCGGGGGAAACATGAGCGAGAATCCGCAGCGCTTCCTCGGCACTCTCTACCGCACCCACCACTTCGAGCCTCGGATCCTGCCCGATGATGTATTCGAGCAGCTCCCGAATCACCTTCGAGTCTTCGACGATAAGTACTCGTATCCTTTTCACCCTCATACGGCCCTCACAGAATCTGCCGGATGGCGGACAGCAGTTCCTGCTGATCGAATTTCCCCTTCACAATGTAAGCGTCGGCACCGAGTTCGAGGCCTCTTTGTTGGTCTTCCCGCCTTTCGAGCGAGCTCACCACGATCACGGGAATCCGATTCAAACTGGAATCCTTTTTCATCGCCTCTAAGAGAGCGAATCCGTCCATGCGGGGCATTTGAATATCGGTGATCACCAGGTCCGGCTTCTCGGTGCGCAACTTGGCGAGCGCCTCCAGCCCGTCCACGGCGATCCGCACGCGAAATCCGTTGGCCTCTAGAATGCTTTTCTCAAGGGTTCTCGTAGTAACTGAGTCATCGACCACCAGGATCGAATAAAGAACTTTTTTCATCACGGGTTCAGAAGGCAAAAAGGCCGACGATGGCGATTCCGGGTGCTGCGTCTCGAGTAATTCCGTCAAATTGAGGACGAAAGCAATCCCTCCGTCTTCGAGTACGATGCCGTCCGAGATCTTGCTGTCGGGTGCCGCGGCAGGTCCCAGATCGTGAATAACCGCCTCGCATTCCCATAAGAATGTGTCGACAGCAATCGCCGCCTGCCGACCCCTGGAGCGCAGAACGATAACCTTCAACACGCCTGCCTCTACGCTCGTCGACGAACGATCCAGACTCAGTAAATGCTGAAGACTGAACAGTGGAACAGCCTGGCCGTCAAGAAGAAGGACCGGTCTTCCTTCGACCGTGCTAACGCTCTGGAGCTTGATTCGACACACGCGCTCAATGCCCTGAAACGGAACTGCAAACCGCTGGCCGCCACAACCGACGAGCAAGAGCCGGTGGGTCGCAATCGATAGAGGTACAGATAAATGCAGAACCGTTCCGCACCCCTCCCGTGCTTCCACATCGATACTCCCCTGGAGCCTCCGGACCGCTTCCTCGACCACCGATAGCCCCATGCCCCGCCCCGAAAGATCGGTGACCGCCCGCGCTGTCGAAAAACCTGGCCGGAACAGGATTCGTCCGAGTTCCCTTGGTGAGCATCGGGAAGCCTCCGCTGCGGATAGGATCCCTTGACCAACGGCTACCTCGGCAACCCGAGCCAGATCCACGCCGCGTCCGTCATCCTCGATCGTAATTCGGAGGCGTTGGCCTTCGGCGCCTACCCGAAGCGCGACCAGTCCCAGAGTTGGTTTTCCCTTCGCGATACGCTCTCGAGGCGGCTCGATTCCGTGGCTCACCGAATTCCGCAGCAGGTGCATGAGCGGGTCCTTTAGCATTTCGAGCAGACGGCGGTCGGCATGGACGCCAGTGTTGGTAACGCGAAAATCGATCTCCTTCGATTCGTCGCGCGCGAGGTCTCTCATCATCTTGCGAAAGCCTTCAAGCAGGCTGTCGGTTGGCACCATTCGCGCCTGACGCACGTCGCTTTGAAGCTGTTTACCCAAGTGGGTCATCGTCCAGGTACTACGCTGGTGCAGACGGCGCACCTCGCCGGTCTGTCTTCTGAGGACGCGGGTCTGCGATTCGATGGAGTCGAGAAAAGAACTCACGCGAGCCAGTCCGCTTCCTCGACGTAGCGACACGGCAGCGGAACGGCGAACGTATTCCGCCTCTTTTTCCATCCCCGCGATCTGGAGGGCGATTCCGTTCAGTTGCGCTGTCACCTGGTTTTGGCGTTGGCTCTCGGCGAGCAAACCTCCGGCTGACCGAAGCAATCCGTCGAAGTTCTGTACGGTAACCCGCACAGTTTCGAGCGGCTGAAACACTGGCGTGGGCTCCGCCGGTTCCGGGGCGGGACCATCGGATACCTCCGGCTCGATACCGAGTACTCGTTCGATCGCGTGGAGCGCCGGGCCGAAGTCCGGGGCCGGACCATTATTGCCGAGTGCGGTAACACAATCCTCGCTCGCCTCAAGGGCCTGTGAAACTACGCCTGCCACGTTCCCATCGAACAGCAGCGCACCCTGGCGGACACGCGAGAAGAGAGTCTCCAGGTGATGCGCCAGTCCTTCGACCGGGCGCAGGTCCACGGCGCGCGCTGCTCCCTTCAAGCTGTGCGCCCGGCGGAACGCCTCGTCCAACTCCGGACTCGCGGGCTGTCCGGAGGTTTTTTCGATCATCGCCAGCAGCGAGCGAATCTGCTCAACGTGATCGCGATGTTCGATCTGGAAAGTGGCCAACAGCTTTTGGCGAATGTCTTTGGGCAGCGTCATGGGCTCTAAATCCGATATCGCTCGACCGCTTTCTGCAGCTGTTGCGCCAACGCCGTAAGATTCAAAGCCGCTCTCTCCAGTTGCTGCGTGCTCGTGGCAGTCTGTTGGCTGGCTTGCCCGATATCGCGCACCGCTTGCATTACCTGCGTGAAGCCAATTTGCTGCTGATTCGCGCCGGCGACAATCTGCTGGAACGCCTGCACGCTTTGTTGAATGCTTTCTGCCATCTCGCGAATCGTCCGGTCCGCCACGTCAGCCTGCTGTTTGCCGGACTCCACGCGTTTTACGGCCTCTTCGGTCAGCATCACGGAGCTGTTGATCCCCTTTTGGATATCGCCCAAAATCGACCGGACTTGAACCGTTGCTTCCCGCGATTGGTCCGCCAGATTCTTGACTTCGCTCGCGATCACCGCAAAGCTCCTCCCATGTTCTCCAGCCGCTGCCGCCTCAATCGCGGCATTCAGCGCCAGCAAATGAGATTGTTCGGCAAGGTCGTTCACCGTCGAAATGATTTCCCCGACGGCTTGCGTTCGTTCGCTCAAAGACACTACGTTCTCGGCCACCGCTTCGGCTTGCTCCCGAATCGCCTCCATGGTCCGGTTCGTGTTCTCGACCGCTTGCAACCCGCATGGCTCGCAGCGGAAGTTGCTTCGGCGGAGGCGGCGACCTGCTTGGCCCGCTCGGAAATCTGAGCGCCGGATTGCGTGACCTCCTCCATCGTTGTAGTGGTTTGCTGAATGGCCGCGGCCTGCTCTCCGGTGCTGGCTGCCTGCTGCTGCGTGGACGCAAGAATCTCCGCGGCGGCGGAGTTGAGATTTTCAGTGGCGGAGCGCGTCTGCGTCGCGACATCCTTCAGTCCAGCCACCATTAAGTCCAAGTGCTGGGCCAATTCCCCTAATTCATCGGCGCTCGAAATCTTCGCGTGATGCGTCAGATCGCCTTCTCCCACGCGACCCACAAATTGCATAAACGCCTCCAGCGGCAGAGTAATGGACCGTTGAATCAGCACCCCAATCGTTGAGACCAGCACCAATACCAGTAGCCCACCGAAAACCATTGCCGATATGGCGAAATGCGCCGTAGCCTTGGCACGCAGATCGCGCTGCCTCAGCAATTCGCTCTCCTCGTTGTCCATGGCCACGACGAGTTTGCGGATCTCGTCCATAATGTTCTTTCCCTTATCGGTAAGGACCACCTGGACTGCCGCATGCTCGCCATGGTCTCTTCGCAATGCCACGGTTTCCGCCAGCTCGGCAAGTTTATTCGCACTCAAGGACTGCAAAGTAACCAGCCTGTTCTGTTGCGCCGGGCTGTCTGCGGTCAATTCGCGGACCCTCTGGAAATGGCGATCGATCTCTTGCAGAGCGGCCTGGTATGGCTCCAGGTACCGCTCTGCGCCAGTAAGTACAAACCCGCGCTGTCCCGTTTCGGCGTCCTTCAAGGTTGAAAGCACCTGGGCCAGGCCTTCCTTCACCTGGTGCGTGTGCGTCACCCAATCCGCGCTGTCTACCAGCTCGTTCGTGCCGCGATAGGCGATGATACCCACCGCGCCGACAACCACCAGTGCCAGCCCATAGCCGGCCAAAATCCGAGCACCGATTCTCATGTTCAATTTCATGCCGTCCGCGACTCCTCTTTAGAAAAAACTGCTGCCAGCACCGCATCCACGCTAAGCAGCGTCAGCGAGCCACCTACTAGCCCTTTCCCGTAGCTTCCCTGGGGTGGGGGCGCCAACTCTTCCTGCCGGATCTCCCGAAGGTCTTCGATGTGATCGACCTTCAACCCGATTTCCTTACCCGAACGTCGTAGCATCAATACAAATCCGGTCTCGTCATTTCGGCTGTTGGAAGGCGCGAGCAGATGCTCCAGGTCCAGCACTGCCCGGAGCTCGCCGCGCAGGTTCATCACGCCCAGGAACCGTCGTGACGCTCCCGGAACCGGCACACAACGGGCGAATGGGAGCACCTCGGCCAGCTCCTTTATCTCGATGGCATAGCGTTCTTGCCCCAGCCGGAAGACCAGTGCCGCCAATCCCGGGGAGAGCTGCTGGCGGTTCATCTCTACGCGTGCGAGCCGAGCCGCTCGCTGGCGGAATGCCTCTTCCACCCGCTGTGGATTCGGTGTCAATGCCGCTTCCAGCGCTATTTCACTTGCCCGCACCCGGTCCTGCACTGCCTTCCAGTCGATCTTGGCTCGCTTCATACCTGCCCCTGGAGAATCTCAAGATGCATCGTCGCCAGCTTCTTAAGCTCCGCGGCGGTGATGCCATCGGCATCGGCAAAACTGTCTTCATCCGGTCGAGACCGAAGCAGGTTCAGAGTGTTCTCAAAAGATCGCGCGGCCTGCCTCCGGTCACCTCTCGATTGGAGGAACATCCCCAGATAGTAGTGCGCGAGAACAGATTGGCGATCGAGATAGAGCGATCTGCGCAGAGAACTCTCCGCTTCCCCGTGCTTGCTCATCTGCTCCAATACCAACGCGTGGCAGAAGTGGACGTTGGCCTGTAGATTGTCTTTCTTGAGCAGTTCCTCGCAGCATCGCGCAGCGTTTTCCCAAGCCCCGCTGTTGGCGAATTGACGCACTCTTTCGAGCGTCGGCAGCGCTGGACGGGCAGGTTCTGTCACCGGGGCATGCGCTGTAGAATTGCGCGGAGTCGCAGGTATGGGTGGCAGCGGACTCATCGTAAATGTTTCCCGGGCAAGGTATGATTGTTCCGGCCTTTGATAGAGAGTGACGCCTGGGGCGTTGACTGCGTGAAACGACGTAAAGCAGGTCATGTTGGGCTCGGCAGGGCCGACCAGGAGCCACCCGCCGGGAACCAGAGAATCGTGGAATTGCTGAATCATTCTGCGCATCAGGTCCGTCCCGAAGTAGATCATCACGTTGCGGCAGACGATCAGGTCGAAGGCGGAGAGGTTGTGGAGCAGCGATGGAAACGAATCCTCCACCAGGTTGTGAACCTGAAAACATACCCATTCCTTGTGTTCCGGCGCGATGGTCCAGAACCTTCCTTCCTTTGTGAAGCACTCGCGTCTGATCTCTTCTGAGGTAGCGCGAAGAGCCCACTCTTCAAACTTGCCTTCGCGCGCCTTGGCCAGGCTGGATCGGTTGATGTCGGTCCCGAGGATCGTCACTTCGCACCCTCGGATCTGTTGAGCCATCTCGCGCTTTAACAGGATGGCCAGCGAGTAGGGCTCCGGTCCGTCGGCGCAGCCCGCGCACCAGATTCGCAACGACCGCTGGCGCGGATTCCGGGCCTGATTCCGCGCTATGAGGTCCGGGAGTACCCGTTCCCGGAGAGCGTCGAAATGTTCCTGATGTCGGAAAAAGGAAGTTTCGCCAATGGTGACCTCCGCAATCAAAGCGTCCAATTCGCAGGGACCTCGTAGAGGATCGCGCAAGATAGTCAGGTAGGCAGCACAGTCCTCCACTCCCGTGGTCGAAAGTCGACGTCCCAGCCGGCGCGCCAGATCGACATCTTTATCGAGGTAGTAGGCCAGGCCGGTTGATTCGATCAGATGCTCCTTCAATCGCGGATAAAGTGGATCGCCGATCAAAGCCTCCGGCAAGGCTATCATTGGTTCGCTGCCCCCCATTCCTCGATGCGCCGTTGAGCAAGCGTCCGAAACTCGGAAAGAGCCTCGGTCTCTTTCTCGAGGAGAAGACGCCGAGGCGAAAGGAGGGTAACCGTCTGGCCTCTCAAGACAAACGAAGCTTCCGCGCATGCGTTGAACGAGTCCGCCCGATCAACCGGGAGGAAATCGCTAAGGGGAACCGATCGGACCTCGCTGGTTCGTTCGACCAACAGCGCAAACGCTCCGTCCACATGGCCTTTCAAAACAATGAGCATCGAGTACAGCCCGGTCTCGTGAACCGGCAGACGAAGCAGACGATCAAGCCGGAGAACGGGAACCGCCGTGCCCCCGAGATTAAGAATTCCTTCCAGTGGAGAAGGCAATCCCGGCGGACGAGCCAATTGAGCCATCGGCGCGATTCTCTGCACGTTTTCAAGCGGAAGTGCGGCAAGCTGCTTTCCTACGGAGAACACCAGCAAAACTCGTTCGGACTCAGACCTCAAGACGACTTTCTCCTCTCTAGATAGTGCAGGGATGAGAGCTTTTGCGCGCAGTGCTTGCATAGGATTCGTCCGTAACCTACACGTCGTAGGAGAACGTCGTTATCGTTCGCTGGAGCACTTCGCACTAAAAGGCCTTTCAACCAAGTGCCAGCACAGCAGCGCCTCCGTTTACACTGGAGCTATGCCATCCATTACCCTCGAAGACGCCCGCCGCGTCATCGCCGCCGCTGAAAAGAAGGCCGCTGAAATCGGCCAACCCATGAATATCGCCGTCGCCGATGATGGCGGCAACTTAGTCGCCCACATCCGCATGGACGGAGCCTGGCTCGGCAGCATCGACATTTCGATTAAGAAGGCTTACACCTCGCGCGCCTTCGACATCACCACTAAGGATCTCGCCGCCCATTCGCAATCTGGCGGGCAATTTTTCGGCATCCATGCCTCCAATGACGGCAAGATCATGATTTTTGCCGGAGGCGTCCCGCTCAAGAAGAAAGGTAAAGTGGTGGGCGCAATCGGGGTCAGCGGCGGATCCGGCGATCAGGATCACGCGGTGGCCGAAGCCGGGGCAAAATCCTTCTAATCCACCAGCTCGTCAGGTCGGTTGGCCCATGAATCGATCTGAGGCTATCGAAATTGTTCCCCTGAAGTAATGGTGAGCCGGGCGGGGCTCGAACCCGCGACCACCGCATTAAAAGTGCGATGCTCTACCAACTGAGCTACCGGCTCTGACTGTGGGAACCCCATTGTACCGCGCGACCTATCGCCGAAGCCAGTTTTACATCTTGACAAAACATTGAGGCTATTTTACACTAGGGGTGTTTAGGCTATGCCTGCCCCCGCACAACGCGACCTCTTTCGCGGCGCCCTCGAAATGATGATCCTCCAATCGCTCCGCCGCCAGCCGATGCACGGCTATGCCCTCGTCCAGCACATCAAGCGCCGCTCGAATGAACTGCTGCAGGTGGAAGAAGGCTCTCTCTATCCCGCCCTGCAACGGATGCTGAAAGAAAATCTGGTCAAGGCGGAATGGCAGATCTCAGCCAGCAATCGCAAAGTACGCACCTACCGGATCACTCCGGCCGGCATCAAGCATCTGGAACGCGAAGTCTCCAGCTTTGGCCAGATGCTAAAAGGCATTAACCTCGTTCTTTCACCCGTCGACTCTTAGGAGGCGAGCATGTTTTGGTTCAGACGGCGCAAAATTTATAGCGATTTGTCCGAGGAAATTCGCCAGCACCTCGAGGAAAAGATCGACGCTCTCATAGCCGATGGAATGACCCGCGAAGATGCCGAATCCACTGCCAGGCGGGACTTCGGCAATGTGACCCGTATCGCCGAGTCCAGTCGCGAGCCTTGGACCTGGCCCCGAACCGAGAGCATTCTGTCGGACGTGAAGTTCGCCCTTCGAAGATTGAGAAAATCGCCCGGCTTCGCCCTAACCGCCGTGCTCACGCTGGCCTTGGGAATTGGAGCAAATGTCGTAGTCTTCAGCGTGCTGAACGGCGTGATTCTCCGCCCGCTCGCCGTGCTCCAACCGGATAATTTATTCCAGGTTTCTCACGTCAAGGAGGGCTGGGACAGCCAGTCCTATCGCGATTATGTGGATTTTCGCGATCGCGATTCATCCTTCAGCGGATTGCTGGCATATGGATACACCCGCCTCGGTCTCAGAGCCGGAGATTCAATCCTGCGAAGCTGGGGGCAGGTAACGTCGGGCAATTATTTCGACGTGCTCGGCATCGAACCCGCTCTCGGGCATTTCTTCCACGCGACTGACGAACACGGGCCCGCGTCCGCGCCCTATATCGTCCTCAGCAACGATTTTTGGCGCCGCCAGTTCAGCTCCGACCCTAATGTGCTTGGCCAAACCGTTTTGCTCAACCAGCATCCCTTCACCATCATCGGCGTCGCCGCGCAGGATTTCCATGGCGCCGACCTCTTCTTCCACCCCGATTATTGGATTCCCATCGTCAACGAGGCGCAAGTCACCGGATTCGACAACACCCCTTTCCGCGACCATTTTGCCTACCAGATACTCGGCAGGCTGAAGCCGGGCGTAACGCCGCGGCAAGCCACCGACAGCCTCAACGCATTGGCAACTCAGATGGCCAGAGAGGACCGAAAGGACGACGGACTCGCCCTGCGCCTCAGGCGGCCCGGCCCGGCTGGCGACGAATCGGATCCGACGAAAAAAGCTCTCCTGGGAATCATGCTCCTCGCGTTTCTCGTGCTGCTCGCGGCGTGCGCGAATCTCGCCACCATCTTTGCCGCCCGCGCCGCGGACCGCTCCACCGAGCTCGCCATCCGCCTCGCGATCGGTTCCAGTTACTGGGTCGTTTTGCGTCAACTACTGGTCGAAGCGTTGATCGTCTCCGTCGTCGGAGGCCTGGCCGGTTCCTGGTTCGCAAAACTTTTATTAGGAGCGCTCGGCCAATGGCAGCCTCTCGATTTTCCCGAGCAGTTCCTTATCGTGCCGGACGCCCGCGTCTACGCTCTGGCGCTGCTCCTGTCCATCTTGAGCGGCCTGTTGTTCGGCTTGCTCCCCGCCCGGCAGTTGTGGCGGACCGATGTCGCGCAGGCCATCAAGAGCGGCTACCTGCACCTGGAATCGTTCAGAAAATTCGCCGTCCGCGACCTGCTTCTCGTGACCCAGATCGTGGTCTGTACTCTGCTCGTTACTGCTTCGCTCGTAGCCGCACGCGGATTGATACGCTCCCTGCACCTGCCTTTGGGTTTTCAGCCGGAGGGCGTCATTCTGGCGCAAGCCGACCTGCGCATGGCCGGATACTCCGGCGAGCAAGCTCTCCCCGTGATGAAGAGAATGCTCGCTGCGGCATCAGCGATTCCCGGCGTCACCGCCGCAGCCATTTCTGATTGGGTGCCGTTCATCAGCGGAGGCACTTGGTTCGTCTACCGTTGGGGGACCACGGAGTTTCTTCCTTCGCACGTGGCCTTCGGCGCCAGTACATATTTGATTTCGCCCGGCTATCTGCGCGCCGCCGAAACCCGGCTGCTGAACGGCCGCGACTTCACCTGGCATGACGACGGAAATTCGCCCCGCGTAGCGATCGTCAATCAGACCTTCGCTCAACGTCTGTACGGCGACACCCCAGCCATCGGACAACGCTTCGCTCTCTGGGCCACTGCGAAATACGAGGTGGTCGGCGTGGTCGAGGACGGCAAATACGGATCCATCAGTGAAGACGCGGGACCGGCGATGTTCCTCCCGCTTGCCCAAGGCGCCGGCGAAGTGATGTCGACGAACGCGACCGTGCTAGTCCGTTCGCAGTTGCCGCAAGACCAGATCACTGCAGCGCTCCATCGTACGCTCGCCGGCGTCGAACCAGGAGTTCCTTTCACCATAAAATCCTGGGCCGATGCCATCGACCTTTCCCTGATGCCCGCGCGCGCGGCAACGGTAGTTCTCGGCATCATGGGATTTTTAGCCGCGCTGCTGGCAGTCACCGGCGTATTCGGCATGGCCTCCTACTCCGTCTCGAAACGAATGCGAGAGCATGGCATCCGCATAGCGCTGGGAGCGCAGCCAGTTCAATTGGTGCGCGCGACGCTAGGCAAGCCGCTTCTTCTGCTGCTCAGCGGATCGGCCATCGGATTAGCAGCGGGCCTGCTGACCACCGATATACTGGCGCACCTGGTCTCCTTCGCTACCCCGCGCGATCCTCTGGTGCTCGCGGGAGTGCTGATCACCATGACCCTGCTCGGCGTTCTAGCCACCTGGATCCCAGCAAGGCGCGCCCTGAGAATCGATCCAGTCCGGCTCCTCCGGGAGTAACCCGTCGCGCCCTTAATCTGTCTCATGCGTTACGCACTCTCCACCCTGAACCGCCATGCGTAAGCATGCGGACAGACGCGAGAGTCTTCGCGCGACTGCTTACCTCAGGGCGTCCCTCTCACCAGCTTCGCCACACTAGTCGCCGCCGTAGCCAACCCCGAAATAATTCCTACCATCGACACTGCAGTAGCGACCATCTTCTCGTGCCGCACATACCACGGCGATAGCTTGGGTCCCAACTTGTCGAGAATCGCGATAGCGTTCATGAGCGCCTTCTGCCGGTCATCAAACTTCCGCGCCGAATCGTACTCCTTCACCATCACCGCCATGGTCAATCCCAGGAATTTTTCATCCATCAGCCGGCATTTAGCGATCACTTCATCCACCTGTATTGCCAACGTCATCGACAGCGCCTTCCGCGTCCGTCCTCCCGTGAGCAGCTTGGAAATATCACCAGTAATTTGTTCACGCTTATGTGCCAGGTACCGGCGCACCGCCATCCCCATCATCACGCCACCCGCAATCAATAGTGCGCCCGCCACAATGAGCCACGGTTCGTCCCTTCCAGGAGAGACGGGGACCGGCGTTTCTGATTTACTAATCGCAGGCAAGTGGACCGCGAGCCCCACCACAATCGCAATGACGAATCCGACTAAAACAACTAAAACAATGGCGACCGTAGCTACCATGCTCCGGGGCCGCGGCGCCGCGGCGGTCACCGGCACATCCGCAACCACGGGTTGCGGGACCATCTTCGGGAACTCGCCGGTTCCCGAAAGAGGCGAGGATATAGCAAGTGGCGGGGGCCCCACCTGAGGAACAGGTTGCGAAAATAGCCGCGCGAACTCGTCGTCCACACCCGTAGTAGTCCCGGGCCAGCTTCCGAAAGCCTTCGTGGCGCCCTGCTTCCCGTCCAGATTATCCAGCAACCCGTCGATCAACGCCGCCATCTCCACGCCTGTACGAGGACGCTTGCCAGGGTCTTTGTCGAGACAACGCCCAACGAAATCGGCGATCTCAGGCGGGGTGGGCGGCCCCAATGGCTCCGGATCCTTTGAAAGGAGCGCGGCGAACATCTCCATCGGGCTCGCTCCCTCGAACGGACGCCGGCCGCTCAGCATTTGGTAAGTCACCACACCCAGAGAAAAGACATCCGCCGCCGGCGTCAGCGCCTCCGCCCGCACCTGTGCCGGAGACATATAATATGGGGTGCCAAGCAGCACCCCGGAACGTGTAGTTTGGGTATCGGGCTCAAGTTTGCCAAGTACTCCGAAGTCCAGCAGCTTGGCCTCTTCAAACCTGCTTTGGCCGGCGTTGTACGGCACAAAAATATTGTCAGGCTTCACATCCAGATGCAGTATGCCATGCTCGTGCGCGCAACCAAGCGCCTTCGCCACGGCACGTGCCAGCAGCAGAGAGTCTCGCACCGGGAGCTGCGGTCGCGAGTCGAGCAGCGCGGCCAGATCCGAACCCTCCACCCATTCCGTAACCAGGAAAGGGCGCCCATCCGGCAGCATTCCGAACTCAACCAGCGCCGGAATATTCGGATGGTCCAACTGCCGCAGTGCGGCGGCCTCCGAGTGAAAGCGCTCTCGCGCCGAGTCGCTTAAGTCCAGACCACCGACCTTCATCACAGCGCGCTGGCCGGCCAGCTTACTTTCGACCAGATAAGCCGTTCCCATTCCCCCCGACCCGAGGGCGCTGATTACCCGGTAATTCCCCAACTCCTCCGGAATGTCGCGTCCCGCTGCGACCATAATCGTTTCAGTATAGTCAATGCGCGACGCACCCCCTCATCCGTCCGAGATGGATACTGAGCCGCCATGCGTAAGCATGCGGGTAGACGCGAGCATTTCGGCTAACAGTATCGCTGGGATAGCTGCAGGGAATTCGCCAACTTGAAGCCGCCAATTTGGACCGCGCGACGAGCCGCGACCACAGGGAGCGGTACCAACATTTCGGCAAGTTCGCGACATGCTTTTTATGGGCAGCACTCGACTCAGGGATGGAGCGCTCATCATGCTCCTTCCGGGCATTCTCCCCGCCCTCGCCATCAATCCAGTGCCTTTCATTCGGAGTAGGACTCGTCCAGCCTGTCCTTCCGACCAGCGAGATTATCCGAGCGCGTGCCTGCATCGCGAGGAGCGTACAGTATTACGCCGCAGACACAGAATGGCAACCCGCAGAACCGAGTGTGGTTAAAGCCGTGCGCCGATCCCGCCGATATCATCCAGCAGATGCGGACTCTTATCTGTTTTTTGATCTGCACGATCGGGTGCCTGGCTCAGCAGCCTGAGGACCAGGTCCTCGCCGTATACAAGCAGATGGAGAAGGCCGAGCAAAGCGGCGACGCAAACACCTGGATCGGATTGTGGTCCCGCGAATCCGCGTCGGACGCGGAGAAGATGCGGCCCTACGTGCGCCCGCGACCCGATAGGCATTACACCTCGCTGCGGACTTTCGTCCAGGGAGACGAGGCCGTGTTGCTCGGACAATGCGGCAAAGGCCAATTCCTGAGCATCCGTTTCGTCAAGGAAGACGGGCGCTGGAAGATCAAGGACCAGGTTTTTAACAATAAGGCGTACCACGCAGACTCGGTTTATGCCATGATTCCGCCAGCCGCCGGAGCCTTCGAGCGCGCCGGGGCGCCATGGCAGAACGTCGGGTCGGCATTCGATAAGGCGGATGCGGCCAAGCGCGGCTGGCAGGTGCGGGCAACTTACGATGAGTCGTTTTTGTATATTCGGATCGAATCGTCGACCCCGATGCCAGCGCCCGGCAGCCAGGCGGAGAAGCCGCCCATGGGATGGCCGGTGATGAAAGTCGGCGTTTCCGGCATTGGCGAGTTCGTGTTGCACGCCAACGCGAACATCGGAGACCAGGCGACGTTCGATGAGAGTGGCCGCGCCAACAGCCATCGGCATTACGTGGCGTATTGGCTTATGCTGGAGCGCGCCGACCAGATGATCTTCCAGGCGTGGGCGGGCTTACATCCCGATCCGTTGGTTCAGGCCGGAGACCACTTCCTCGACGTGCGCGTTCCGCTGCGGACGATGGGCCTTGCTAATGGAAGCAAATACGAAAATCGTGATCGGCGACGCGCAATGGCCGAAAAGCGCCATTTTCAACCTCGCGGTGCAGAAATATCAATAGAGATCATCGGCAGTTTGTTTTAACGCCCGCCCGCGCTCGACTAACACTTCGAGATCGCCGCGCCGGCATCCAACGTGATTTGCAAAAACACTCCGCTGTTGGGCCCACGTTTATATGCCTGTCCGGTGGAATGCAAAAATCGCGGCCCGAATCCTACGCGAGCAGTGCGAAATAATCGCCATTTTTGAGCGAATTAAGGTGCTCTAAGAGCGCTGAATCGAGCGATTTTGGCACTTTAAGGCCGAACAAGGACAGCCCATCTTCCACTAAGACCGGTTTTCAGCCGTCAGCGACGCTTTTTCCTCGAACCCCGCGGTCGGCTTTTTTATCGAAATCTTGCTCGCCAGTGTAGGGGGATTCTAGCGTTTGGCGCGGCGAGATTTGGTGCGATGATGCGTCGACTTGCGCATCGATTTCGATTTGGATTTGCGGCTGCGGGAGACGGAGTGCTTGTGACGATGCGTCTTCGTTGCTGCCGTCGCGGGCATGATAATCGCGGCAAGAATGACAAACAACAAAAGGATGCGCTTGGTCATACTCAATCATCATCGCATGATTCCGTAACTTTATTTCCAGTAGTCTGGTAATGATCTTATGGCCAACGAACTTCTTCAGTCTCTCCGCGGCGTTCGCCGGAATCCCGGATTCGCACTGCTCTCGATCGTCACGCTTGCGCTGGGGATCGGAATCAGCACGGCGGTCTTCAGCGTGGTGAACGGGGTTCTGCTCCAGCCGCTGCAGTTTCCCCAACCGGATCGAATCGTCAGCGTAAACACGAGGACCCCCGACTATCCCAACGGGTCGAAGATGACCGGCGGCGATTTCGTGGACGTGCGCGCGCAGAACCAGGTGTTCGATGCGATCAGCGTTTATTCCGGCGGAGAGATGGGAGTTCAGCTTCGCGACCGCGCGGAGTTTACCGGCATTTTTTGGGTGAATCCGGAGTTCTTCACGATTTTCGGACAGCAGCCGGCGGCCTTCACCGATTCGAGCGCCGTGGTGGGCGAAGCATTCGCCGCGCGCAACTTCGGCGATGCGCAGCGCGCGCTGGGGCAGTCGATCCGGGTGGAGAATCGCGTCTATGAAATCGCCAGCGTGCTGAAGGGCGCCCGTTTCCCCGCGAACGCCGAAATCTGGTTGCCGGCGCCTTACGTGCCGCGAGAATCTGCAACCGCTCGGCGTATAATTATCGCGCGGTCGCCAAGCTCAAGGCGGGCGTTTCGATGGAACAGGCGCAGGCGAATCTCGACGGCATCGCCGCGCAACTGGCCGCCGCGTTTCCCAAATCGAATGCAGGGCAAAACGTTCGCGCCGGTGCCGCTGCGGGAGCAGCTCACCGGTTCGGTCCAATCGACGCTCTATCTGCTGCTGGGTGCGGTTCTGCTGGTGTTATTGATCGCGTGCGCGAACGTCTCGAACCTGCTGCTGGCGCGGGCGACGGTGCGGGCGCGGGAAATCGCGGTGCGGGCGGCGCTGGGCGCATCGCGGGCCGCGATTGTCAGAATGCTGGTGATCGAAAGCATCACGCTGGCGGCGTTGGGCGGCCTTCTCGGCATCGTGCTCGCTGCCTGGGGCACGCAGGCGCTGCTGCACTTCGCTCCCGCCGATCTGCCGCGCGCCAACGAAATCCATCTCGATTACGCGGTGCTGGCTTTCGCGATGGGCCTCTCGCTGTTGTCCGCGGTGGTGTTCGGCGTTCTGCCGGCGATGCAGGCTTCGCGAGTCGAATTTTCATCGCGCGGCGTTCTGCGCGGAGGCTCGCACCGGCTGCGCAATTCGCTGGTGGTCGCCGAAATCGCGCTGTCTTTCGTGCTCGCCACCGGGGCCGGGCTGTTCTTCCGCAGTTTTCTGGCGCTCAACGCAGTCGACATGGGATTCCGGCAGGACAACATCCTGGTGATGTACGCCCATGCGCCCGCCAAGGATCTTAGCCAGTACGTGAACGTGACGCATTCGTTTGTCGATAAGCTTTTGCCTTCGCTGGCAGCGATGCCGGGTGTGCAGGCGACCGCCGCCGTCATGGGATTGCCCACCGGGCAGTACGGATCGAACGGAAGCTATGCGGTGGTCGGCAAGCAGGTGCTGGGCGAGGGCGAGAAGCTGCCCGAATCCAATTGGGCGCTGACCAGCCCCAATTATTTCGCCGCGATGCACATTCCGCTGCTCGGCGGGCGCGACTTCACGCCGCAGGATCAGTACGGCACTCCGGGCGTCGTCATCATCAGCGAGAGCGCGGCGCGGCAAAGCTTCCCGGGCGAGGATCCCATCGGCCGCCAACTGATGTGCGGGCTGGATGAGGCGACCATGAAGCCGATGACCATCGTCGGCGTGGTGGGCGATGTGCGGCAGGACTCGCCAGGCTCCGCCGCCGCAGCCGACTCTCTACATGCCGATGGAACAGCATCCTTATCATTCGAATGAATTGCAGGTGATCGTGCGGACAGCTCCGCACCCGCCGCGATGACGGCGGCGGTTCGGAAAGCCGCTTACGATCTGAATCCGGAGATGGCCGTGAGATTCACGACGATGGAGGAAATGGTCTCCGATTCGATCGCCGCTCCCGCGCTTCCGGACGTTTCTGGCGAGTCACGTTCGCGCTGCTGGCGCTGCTGTTGGCGATGGCGGGGATCTATGGCGTCATGAGTTACGTCGTGACGCAGCGGACCTCGGAACTGGGGCTCCGCATGGCGCTGGGCGCGGCGCGCGGGGACGTCATTGGATTGGTTCTCTCGCGGGCCGCGGTGCTGGCGGCCGTGGGGCTCGCGATCGGCGCGGGATTGTCGCTGGCGGTTTCGCGATTGATCGGCGCGATGCTGTTCGGACTCCAAGCCACCGACCCGGCCACTTACGCGATGGTTCTTCTGTCGGTCGGCGGGCATCGCGATTCTCGCGGCGGCTGGGACCGGCGTGGCGCGCTTCGCGCATCGATCCGATGGTCGCGCTGCGGCAGGAATGATTTAGCGGGCTATGGAAAGATCGCTTCCTGCGGTCGCAGCTAGGTAAGGCAAATTGTACGTTAAGTAGACGCACTAGTAAGCTGTCCCAGCGATTCTGTTAGCGGAAATGGTCGCGTCTGCCCGCATGCTTAGGCATGGCGGCTCAGTATCCACCGTGACCCGCCATGCGTAGCAGGCGCGGAAAGGCGGAACCGTCTGCGCCGCTTGGCAGTGAATTTTTCGTTGGGAGCAAATGGCGGTGAGCTAGAATTAACTCGATGCTCACCGAGACCACGTCAGTCCGCGCAGGAGAAGAGATCGATGCCGGGGCGCTTAGCGCGTATCTTGCGGGCCGGATTGAAGGGGTCGAGCATGGGATTGTTATTCAACAATTTCGTGGCGGACATTCGAACCTTACCTATCTGCTGCGGATCAACGCGAAGGAAATGGTGCTGCGGCGCGCGCCTTTAGGGCCGGTGGCGCCGAAAGCTCATGATATGGTTCGCGAAGCCAGCGTGCTCGAAGCGGTGCATCCGCATTTTCGTCCGGCGCCGGAGGTGTTTCTGATCTGCGAAGACGCATCGATTATTGGAGCGCCATTTTTTCTGATGGAGCGGCGGCGCGGGATCGTGCTGCGGGATCAGATTCTGCCGGAGGTCGCGGTGCATCATAATTACGCGCGCCGCATCAGCCGCGCGGTGGTCGATTGCATGGTGGAGATGCATGCGATCGATGTCGAGAAGACCGGGTCTCATTTCGCTGGGAAAGCCGGAGGGCTTTGTCGCGCGGCAGGTGAAGGGATGGTCCGAGCGTTGGGAGCGCGCGCGCACGGAAGCCGAGTCCGGAGATGGATCGGGTGATGGCTTGGCTGGCGGCGACGATTCCTCCGTCGGGGCGACCGACGCTGGTGCATAACGATTTCAAACTGGACAATGTGATGCTCGATGCGGGGACGCCGGATCGGATTGAGGCGGTGCTCGATTGGGAAATGACAGCGATCGGCGATCCGTTGTGCGATGTCGGATTGACCCTGTGTTATTGGAGCTCGGCGGTGGTGCCGGGCACGGGACATGAAGCGTTGACGGCGGGGCCGGGGTGGTACACGCGGGATGAGTTTGTGGCGCACTACGAGGAGAAAACGGGTCGCGACCTTGCGGCGCTGCGGTGGCATGAAGTGCTGGGAGTGTTCAAGCTCGCGGTCATTTTGCAGCAGATTTATTTCCGGTATTGGAAGGGGCAGACTGCGGATGAGAGGTTTAGTAGATTCGATGAGCGGGTGAAGGCTTTGACGGGGCTCGCGGCTGGGATGGTGGAGAGGGTCGCGTGAATCTTCGGCGCTCTCGAAGATTATCGAGCCACTTCGGACGAATCTTCTTTGCGATTTGCATGGTGGCGTTTGGGGTTCAGAATATTTTCTATACGGGGTTTGTGAAGGGGCTGGAGATTACGCCGGAATGGGCTCCGGCACACACTTTTTGGGCTTATTTGGATGGAGCGCTGCTCATCGCCGGAGGCGTCGCCATTGCGATCCAGGTGAAAGCGCGGCTGGGCGCGGTCCTGGTGGCGGCGGTTTATTTCGCGAGCGTGGTGCTTCTTCGGATCCCGAGAATCGGGTTGACGGTGCACGACATCAGCGAACGGACGGTGCTGTTTGAGCCTTTGACCATTGGGTGCGGAGCTTTATTTCTGGCGGGAATGTTTCTTCCGGCCGCGCGGATCATGTTCGGCATTTCGATGATCGTCTTCGGTATCGATCACTTTCAGGTCTTGAGTTTCATCGCCACCTTAATTCCAGCCTGGATTCCAGGACGTGTGTTCTGGTCGGCATTTACGGGCGCGGCGTTCATTGCCGCGGGCTTGAGCATCATCACGCGATGGAAGATGCAATTGGCCTCGTTCTTACTCGGGTTGATGTTTTTCCTGTGGGTTTTGGTGGTGCATGCGCCGCGAATTGCTGCCGGCCCGCACAATGGGAACGAATGGAATAGCGGCTTGGTGGCATTGGCAATATGCGGCGCGGCGTGGATCTTAGTTGAATGAGTGTTCTTTATCTGGTTCGCCATGGGCAGGCTGGGACGCGCGAGAATTATGATTCGCTGTCGGAACTGGGGCGCGGGCAGGCGCGGTTACTGGGCGAGCATTTTCGGGATCAGGGGATTCGGTTCGCGGCGGCATATTCGGGATCGCTCGCGCGGCAGAGGGCGACCGCTTGCGAAGTTTTGCCGGACGCGGAGATTCGCATCGATCCGGGATGGGATGAGTTTGATCTGGCGCATGTGTATCGCGAGCTTGCCCCCAGGTTGATCGAGGACGATGAACAGTTTCGCGTTGAGTATGAGGAGATGCAGCGCGATATTGTTCAGAGCCAGGGTGCGCATGGGGCTGCGGTGCATCGCAAGTGGAACGATTGCGATAAGAAGTGCGTGCGGGCTTGGGTGGAGGGTCGCTACGAGTATTCGGGCGAGTCGTGGAACGGGTTTGTGGTGCGTATTCACGGGGCGCTGGGTCGCGTGATTGATGCCGCGCACGAAGGGAATGTCGCGGTATTTACTTCGGCTACGCCGATCGGAGTCTCTGCCGCGAGGACGCTCGATATTGCGGATGGGCGCGCGATGTGGCTGGCGGCGGTTATGTTTAACACAGCGTTTAGCACGCTTCGCGTCCATGGCGATGAGGTTCGGCTGTTTACGCTCAATGCGATCCCGCATCTCGGTACTGGGGACCTTCGGACTTTTCGATAGGGGCGCTCTCGCGTTGGCCCGCATGCTGACGCATGGCGGTTAAGTAAGGGGATGACCGTGGGCAAGTCGCTATGATAGATTCACTCCTATGAATTTTGAGCATTCTTCCAAGGTGAAGGATTTCCAGGAACGCCTGGTCGCGTTTATGGACGAGCATATTTACCCGAATGAAGCTCGCTATCACCACGAGATCGAGCAGAATCGCTGGCAGCCGGTGGAGGTGATTGAGGAGTTGAAGCCGAAGGCTCGCGCTGCGGGACTTTGGAATTTATTTCTTCCTCATGATGAGAATGGCGCGGGGTTGACGAACCTGGAATATGCTCCGCTGTGCGAGATTATGGGGCGGTCGGCGATGGCATCGGAGTGTTTTAATTGCTCGGCGCCGGATACGGGGAACATGGAAGTGCTGGCGCGGTACGGCACGGCGGAACACAAGGAACGTTGGCTGAAGCCCCTGTTGGCGGGCGAGATTCGTTCCTGTTTTTCGATGACGGAGAAAGATGTAGCGTCGTCCGATGCGACTAATATTCAGTCGAGTATCGTGCGCGACGGAGACGACTACGTCATCAACGGACGGAAGTGGTGGTCCTCCGGTGCGGGCGATCCAAGATGCAAGATTTCGATTTTCATGGGCAAGACCGACCCGTCGGCTCCGAAACATAAACAGCAGTCGATGATTTTGATGCCGCTCGATCTGCCGGGCATCAAGATCGAGAGAATGCTGCGCGTTTTTGGCTACGATCACGCCCCGCATGGGCATGCGGAGATGACTTTCACCAATGTTCGCGTGCCGGCATCGAACATTTTATTGGGCGAGGGACGAGGCTTTGAGATCGCGCAGGGGCGGCTGGGGCCGGGACGCATCCATCATTGCATGAGGCTGATTGGACAGGCGGAGCGCGCGCTCGAAATGATGTGCCGGCGCGTGAAGAGCCGCGTGGCGTTTGGGCGCGCGATTTCGGAGATGGGGACGATTCGCGCCGATATCGCACATTCGCGGATGGAGATCGACCAGGCTCGGCTGCTGGTTCTCAAGGCGGCGCACATGATGGATACGGTGGGGAACAAAGCGGCGCGGGCGGAGATCGCGATGATTAAAGTGATCGCGCCGAATCTGGCATTGCGCGTGATCGACCGCGTCGATTCAGGCGCACGGAGCGGCGGGCGTTTCCAGGATTTCGAGCTGGCGGCGATGTGGGCGAATTCGCGCACACTGCGGCTGGCGGATGGTCCGGACGAAGTGCACATGGAGTCCATCGCTAAGCTCGAACTGGCGAAATGAGTACGCTGACTGTCGTGCGCCATGGGCAGGCGCGGCCTTTTGATCCGAATCCTGACCAGTTGTCGGCGCTCGGCGAGGAGCAGGCGCGGGCGCTGGCGGAGTATTGGAAGCGGACTGGGGTCGCGTTCGATGAAGTTTGGAGCGGATCGCTGAAGAGGCAGAGGCAGACCGCGGAGTTGGCGATCGGATGTGAGCCGCGAGATCTCGGACGGTTGGAATGAGTACGACGCGAACGGGATTTTGCATCATTTCGCGCCGCCTTATGAGTTAGAAGACGCGACGGATCGGAACAGGAAGTTTCAGAAAATATTTGAGCCGGCGATGTTGTCGTGGCTGGCGGCGGGAGAGCATCCGACGGTCGAGACTTGGGGCGTGTTTCGCGAGCGCGTGCTGCTGGCGCTGCGGCGAATTCAAGAGGGCCCGTCGAATCGAAACGTGGTCTTGTTTACTTCGGGGGGGCCGATCAGCGTGCTGGTGCAGGCGGCGATTGGGGCGGCGGAGCGGAGTTTTCTTGAGGTGAATTGGCGGGTGAAGAATTGCTCGCTCACGGAGTTTACTTTTTCACGGGACAGGCTGTCGCTGGATTCGTTTAATGCGGTGCCCCATTTGGAGAGGGCGGAGTTGCGGACGTTTCGGTGATGGACAGGTCGGGGACCTGTCCTACTTGGTTCCGATTTCTGCGAGCAACTCTTTCGCGGCGGCGTCGAGCTGCGAATCCTTGCCGGTGTAGCTTTCGCCGATGGGGCGCGTAACGGCGATGTCGACGGGGCGCGGATTATTTTCCATGTTTTTGCCGTCGGAGCCTTGAATCAGAGTGCCGGGCGTTCGCATGCTGGAGCCGTCGATCAGCTCCATCGAGCCAGTGTAGATGATCCATCCGGCGGTGGGTTCGCCGACGACTTTGCCCAGCTTCAAGGTGCGATAGCCTTCGGTGAAATCCTCGGCGTCGGAAAGGGAGTGTTGATTGACGACCAGAATGGTCGGCAGCTCCAGGGAGCGTTGACCGAGCGATGTTCGCGCGGGGGCGGGAGGCGCGCCGCGACCCGTCATAGTCAGATAAGGACGGCGGGCCAGAACGTCCAGCGCGTAGGCGTTGACGAAGCCTCCGTTGTTGTTGCGGATGTCGATGATGACGCCGTCGCGGGCGCGATTTTCGGCGTCGAGATCGATATAGAGCTGGGTTAGCGCCTGCTCCGACATGTCGCGAATGTGGACATAGCCGAGGCGTCCGTTACTGATTTTCGCCACGTAGGCGCGATTGTCTTCGATCCATTTGCGATAGATCTGTTCGGCAAGCGATCCGACCGGACGCACGATAACTTCGCGGCCACTGACATCGAGGACGACTCGTTTGTCGACCTTGTGCTGGAGCAGTTCGTCGAGATTGACGCGCAGGTCCGATCGCTGACGCCATCGACGGCGCGAAGCTCCTCGCCGACCTTGATTTTCGCCAGCTCGGCGGGAGATTGGGGGACGACTTCGGTGATTTTCAGTTTGCCGGTTTTTTCGTAGGTGTCGCGATCGAAGCTCAAGCCGAGTTGTCCGGTGACTGCGCCGCGACCGCCGCCGCCAGCTGGTGCGGTGACTCCGGAGTGGGACGAATTGAGTTCGCCGACCATCATGCGGAGCAGGCGGCGCAGTTCGTCGGGGGTCTGCGCGCCTTCGACCAGCGGAGTGTACTGGGCGCGGACTTCATTCCAATCGTGGCCGTGATATTTGGCGTCGTAAAACTGGTCGCGCTGGCCGGCCCAGGCTTGTTCGAAGACGGCCATTTTCTCGGTGGCGAAATCGACGTCCATTTCGGCGTTGACGTTTACCGCGCGAGCTACGCGGGTATCGACCGGGATCGATTCGATGCGGCCGGCTTCGAGATAAAACACTTCTTTCGAGTCGTTCGAAAACTGGGGATGCGATTTCTGTCCCGGCGTCGACGTCAACTGACGCGCGCCTCCTCCGCCTTCACCGCCTCGTCCGCCGCCACGGCCTCCGCGACCGCCTGGCGTCGCGTCGAGCGAATAGAGATAGAGATTGTCCTGGCCGCCGACCTGCGCGCCGAAGAGGAGCGATTTTCCATCCGGACTGATGGTCGGGTTGTTGATCGAGAGGCCGATGGGCAGGAACGAGATTCGTTCGCGGATACCTTCAAAGACGATCTCGACGGGCTTCACCGGAGGTTTTTCGGCCGCGTTGCGCCGCCGCGGCCGCGGGCGGGAGGTTCGGGTTTGAACAGGTCCTCGAAACGCTCTTCGGTGAATTTCGGAGGGGGCGGAATCAGGTTGATGCGGGCGACTTGCGGCGTCTCCGTGCGCTGGCTGGTTTCATAAAGAATGTAGGTTCCATCGGGACTCCAGCGCAGGGAATTCACGTTGCTGTTCGCGAGAAAACTGATTTGATGCGGCGCGCCGCCCGGCGGCTTCGACTACGATAGACGTTGCGCAAACCGCTGCCGCCGGCGGCTGCGTAGGCGAGCCACTTGCTGTCTGGCGACCAGGCGAATGCGCCGCCCGCAAATCCACCGGCGATCGATCCGCTCACCAGTGATTTTTCCTCCCTTTTCTCTGGGTCCACTATGCGCAGTTCGCGGCGCTCCCGAACGAAGGCAATAAGTTTTCCGTCGGGAGAAAATCGCGGCGAATTGTCGGGCAGAGCGTCGTGTGTTAACTGGGTTTCGGTATGTTTGGTGAAATCGTAAACGAAAACATGGTTGACGGCGTTGCGCTGGCTTACATAGACGACTTTGGTGGAGTCGGGAGACCAGGAGACTCCGGATTCAGGCCCTGGTGTGTGAGTGACGCGCATCGCTTCCCCGCCCTCTTTCGCGCCGGACGCGAAAACTTCGCCATGGGCGACTAGCGCAATCTTGCGCGAATCGGGCGATAGGGCGAGGTCGGTAAATGTCGTGAGCGTCAGGTGCGTGGTGCCCGGACCCGCGGCGAGTCCCATCAGTTTTAATGGGAGCTGGAACGCCTCGCCTGTTTTCGTGTCAAGCTTCCAGACTTTGAAATCGCGCTCGAAGACGATCGCCTTGCCGTCGTAGCCCATCGAAGGCCACAACACGCGACCGTCGGTAAACTTCGTGATCTGCTTGGGCTTCGCGCCGAGTGCGAGCGACCAGATATTCTGCGCGCCGCTGCGGTCGGACATGAAGTAGAGCGAGCGGCCATCCGGCATCCACATGGGCCAGACATTGCGGCCGTTAAGATCCACGATTTTTTCGTAAACACCTTCTTCTTTACGAAGCCAGATTTCAGATTCGTCCAGATGACTATGCCCGTGCCGCCACCACTGCTGATCGCCATTGCCTCGCGCGGCGAACGCGATGGTCGAGCCGTCCGGCGCCGGCGCCGCTTGAAATTCGTTGGTGAAACGATCCGCGCTTACGGGCATCGGTGTGCCGCCTTCTGCGCTCACGCGATAAATGTCGTTCTTGCGTCCGACGTCATGCGACCCAGTGGAAAAATAGATCCACTTGCCGTCGCGGGACCAGGCGTCGAGCTGTTCCATTCCATCGTCGAAGGTCAGACGCTTCAGCTCATCGGTCGAGAGCGTGAGTATATAAATATCTCCGCCGCCTGTGCGGGTTGAGATAAAAGCGAGCTTGGTGCCGTCCGGCGAATACAGCGGACGCGACTCCTCGGCAGGATGCGCGACCAGGATATGAGCTTCGCCCCCGACGGCCGGAGCAACCCAAATATCGCCGCCGGAGACGAACGCTAATTCGGGCCGCGTGGGGCACAGGGAAGGCTCGGTGAGATAGGGAGTACCCGCCGCGCAAGCCAGAGCAGCGATCAGCGGAAGAGTTGCCAGAATTCGCATGATTGAACTTTTATACCGCATATTTGATAGCCTGATCTTCAATGAAGCTTGCGATGTTTCTGTTCGTCACAGCATTCGTACTCGCACAGGATGCTGCGCCGCCGCCTCTGGAATTAAATGAGCCGAGAAGCAGTTCCAGGAAGCGCTTAACAACGTGACGCTGATCGGTTATTTCACGCAAGGCGATGGCAAGGAGCTGACGGATGACAAGTACGTCATTGAGCGCGTGACCAAAATAAAAGAAGATACCTGGAAATTTGAGGCGCGTATTCAGTACAACAAGAAAGACTTCAAGGTCGCGATGCCTCTGCCGGTGAAGTTCGCGGGCGATACGCCGGTGATCTCGCTGACGAATTTCGCGGTGCCCGGATTCGGTTCATTTACGGCTCGGGTGGTGATGTATAACGGCGCTTACGCGGGGACGTGGGGCAGCGCGGGCGCCAACGGTCATGGCGGAAAATTGTTCGGAAAAATCGTGAAGAACGAGCCGGCGGCCGACAAGCCTACTGACAAACCCCAGCCCTAGATGCCGGAGCTTCCGGACATAGTCGTTTATATCGAGGCGCTGGAACAACGCATCCTCGGCAAGACGTTAGAACGGGCGCAAATCGCGAGTCCGTTTCTGCTTCGGTCGATCGAACCGCCGGTGACCGCGGCGATCGGTCACAAAGTTCGTGAACTGCGGCGGGTCGGAAAACGCATCGCCATTGGCTTTGAAAACGATGTGTGGCTGGTGCTGCACCTGATGATCGCGGGACGGCTTCATTGGGTGACAAAGAAGGTGAAGCCGGACGGGCGGCGCACGCTGGCGGCGTTCGAGTTTGATTCCGGAACCCTTACGCTGACGGAGGCGGGATCGCAAAAACGGGCCTCCCTGCACGTCGTGCAAGGCGATGCTGGAATCTCGTCGCTCGACCCCGGAGGGATCGACGCGTTGTCGGCAACCGCCAAGGAGTTCGCGGCCCAGCTCACGTCGGCGAATCATACTCTAAAGCGCGCACTCACCGATCCGAGATTGTTCAGCGGCATCGGCAACGCGTATTCGGATGAGATTCTGCATCGCGCCGAGCTTTCGCCAATCCTGCTGACTCAGAAGATGAGCCCGGAGCAGATCGAGCATCTGCGCCTGGCGACACGCGCGACATTAATCGAGTGGACCGATCGCTTGCGCGCCGAGTCCAGCCTGAAATTCCCCGAAAACGTCACCGCGTTTCGCGAGGAGATGGCGGTGCATGGGCGCTACGGCTTGCCGTGCCCGCGCTGCGGCGCGAAGGTCCAGCGAATCCGTTACGCGTCGAACGAAACGAATTATTGCGCCGTGTGCCAGACCGGTGGGAAGCTGCTCGCCGATCGCGCATTGAGCCGATTGCTGCGCGAGGACTGGCCGCGGACGCTGGAGGAATTAGAAGAGATGAGAAGAACGTCTATTTCCTGAGCGTCAGGTCATCTCGCTCCACCACCCCGCCCTTCATCACAAATTTGACGCGCTGCATCTCGGTGATATCCTCGAGCGGGTCTCCCGATACGGCGATGAGATCGGCAAATTTGCCCTTTTCGATGGTGCCGATGCGGTCCTGCATGTGGATGATTTCCGCATTGACCGTGGTGGCCATACGCAACGTGTAGGCCGGGGTCGCACCCCAACTGACGAAAACCGGGAACATCTCGCCTTGAACGCCATGCGAACATTGGCAGGCCGTGTTATAGATCCTCCCGGGCGGCGGGGCGGCGCCGCTTCCGAAACCGAGTCTCACACCGGCGGCAAGCATCTTCTTCCACGTCTCCTGCATCAGGCGCCAGCGGCTATAAGGAGCCCACTTGCTCAGATCCCCTGGTTCGTCCTGACGTTGGTCCAGAATCGTCGAGGTAATCGGAATGCTTTTCTGAACGAACATTTTTATAGCGGCATCGTCAGCCGCGAGGGCATGCTGGATATTGTCGACACCTGCTTCAATCGCCCATTTTAAGCCGTCGCCTCCATAGGTATGGGTGGCGACCCACATGCCGCGACGGTGCGCTTCATCGACCGCCGCCTTAAGCTCCTCCAGACTTGGAAGCGCTTCGTTTACCATTTCCCCACCGGCCTTGAAGTAGAAGCGTCCGGTGCTCATGATCTTGACGTGGTCGGCTCCGTAATGGGCCAGCTCGCGCACCGCTTCACGCATCCCCTCAGCTCCATTTGCGATCAAGGAAGGTTCGAAGGGTTTAAACTCCAACGGAAACGGCGCGCTTGCGGGACTGGTGATCTCGATCACTGGCCCTGCGGTGATCAGGCGCGGACCGTGGATAAGACCGGTTTCGATCGCCTTTTTCAATTCCACGTCGGCGTATCCGCCGCCATGCGAGCCCATCACTACCTGGGTGGTAAAGCCCGCGCGCAAGCTTTGCGTGGCGCTGTTGAGGGCGACCAACATCTGGCGTTGTAATCCACCTGCGGCATCCGTAAGGTGAACGTGCCCATCGATTAATCCAGGCAACACCGTGGCCTGGCTGAGGTCGATTACCCTGGTACCGGGTGGAATCGACACCGTCCCAGCCGGACCGGCGGCTGTAATCCGGTCACCTTGGATGAGCACCACCTGGTTCGGCAACAACCGGTCCGACTTGGGGTCGAACATACGACCGGCGCGTATTGCAATCGTCTCCGGAGCCTGCGATAAAAGCGCGCTGGCCACGCCCAATATTCCGATAGCCGCTCTCCATAAACCTTTAGATGGCATCGTCTGACCTATCCGACGGCTTTCCGCCGTTCACTGGATTAGCTACTACTAGCGTTAAATACTACTCCAAATCGAGCAGTCTCTACAATGTTGAGGCGGCATGGCTGCGATCGTCACCCCGTACCTCGCCTCCGCCGCTCGTCCGCCGATTTTCGTCATTTACCGGTTTCCCGCCAACCCCTCCCCCAACCTCAAGTAACCTGAAGGAGCCAATGAAACAAGTCGCATATTTGTGCCTCCTTTTGACCGCCACGCCGTCCTTCGCGCAGGACCACTGGTACTCATCCGTCGCCCATCCTTATGAACCCAAAGCCGTCCCGCCCGTGAACGTCACGAACACCGGCCGCATCGAAGCGCTGCTGCGGAACGGCAAGCTTTATTTATCGCTCCAGGATGCCATCGCCCTCGCGCTTGAAAACAACATCGATATAGAGGTCGAGCGTTACCTGTTCCCTCTCGCCCAGGCCGATCTTCTCCGTGCCCAATCCGGCAACTCGACCCAAGGTATTTCGACCAACACCTCCGCCGGAGCCACCGGCCTGAACGCGACTTCCGCTCAGAGCTTCTTTCTGCTCTCTTTCACCAACGGCACCGCGAACAGCTTCTCGAGCGTCAATCCTAACGGCTACGACCCGACCATCAATGGGACCGTCCAATGGGGACACGTCACTTCGCCGCAGCAGAACACAGTGACCACTGGTACCACGTCGCTCGTCTCCACGACTACCGTCGCGAACTTCAATATTCAGGAAAATTTCCCCACCGGCGCGTCCGCCACGCTCAGCTTCAACAACACCAACTCCGACCAGAATTCCTATCTCAACCTCTTCAATCCCGTTACCACCGCCTATCTCGATCTCACCGTCTCGCAGCCGCTGCTACAAGGCTTCGGCCTGGCCGTCAACAACCGCCCGATCCGCGTCGCGAAGAACAATCTGAGGGCCGCCGACATCGTGTTCAAGCAGCAGGTCATCGTTACCGTGCAAACCGTGGTCCAGGCCTACTGGCTGCTGGTCAGCGCCAACGAAGACGTCGAGGTCAAGCGTAAAGCGCTCGCTCTTTCGCAGAAACTCTATAGCGATAATCAGAAGCAAGTCGACGTCGGCAGTCTTGCCCCTATTGAGATCGTTCGAGCCGAGGCTGAAGTGGCCGCCGATCAACAGGCTCTAGTGACCTCGCAAACCACGGTCCTGCAACAGGAGACGATTCTCAAAAATGCACTCAGCCGTAACGGCCTCGCCAATCCCGCCGTAGCCGCCGCTCGGATCGTGACCACCGACCGTATCCGGATCCCAGCCCAGGAAAATCCCGAAACGATCCAAGCCCTGTTCGCGAGCGCCGTCGATAACCGGCCGGAATTGCAGCAGAGCCGAATTCAGCTCGAGAATCAGAAAATTCTGCTGATCGGAACTCGTAATCTGATGCTGCCTACTCTAAGCGCGTTCGGCGATCTGCGCAACACCGGGCTGGCCGGGCGATCCCAATACGCTGCCTATTCCCGGTACTACGGGGGCCTATGCCACCAGTCAGAATCCCTTCTTCGTCGGCGGCTACGGCAGCGTTCTCGGACAGGTGTTTTCGCGCAATTTCCCGAACTATTCGGTTGGACTGCAGTTAAGCATTCCCCTCCGCAACCGCAACGCGCAGGCAAATTACGCCACCGCCGCTGTCAATCTGCGGCAAAGCGAGCTGAGTGTGCAAAGGCTGATCAACCAGGTCCACGTTGATGTGCAAAACGCGTACATCACTGTCCAGCAGGCGCGCGCCCAATATACCGCCGCCGTGAAAAGCCGCATTCTTCAGGAACAGACGCTGGATGCCGAACAGAAGAAGTATGCTGTCGGCGCTTCGACACCTTTCCTCGTCATTCAGGCACAGCGCGATCTCGCTAACGCCGGGGGTGCGGAAGTGGTGGCGGAGGCAACCTACGTTCAGGCCCGTCTGCAACTTGACGTCGCGACCGGCCGCGAGCTCGATGTCTATAACATTCAAATCGACGAAGCCAAGAAGGGTCGCGTGTCAAAAGAGCCAGCGGCCGGTGATCGAAATCAACCAATAGAACTCCCCATTCCGGTAAGTCTTTCCATCGTGGAACGCCAAAACGGAATTTGAAGCGCAAGTCCCGCTTCGGTTAATCAGAAAATCAATCAGTTGCGAACTTGGCAAGGAGATTGCTCTACTATGCGGCGTGAAAGATAACTTGAGTGCTCAAGGAACCCTGGTTGCTCCTCGCATAAACTCTTCCAAAATTTTCCCCACCCTTACCCTCTAAACTAACCCCTGTTTCCTGCCCAACCAGGTTCCCTGAGCCCTCTAAGGGACTCCTAGTACTAGTAGCTTTACCCATTGACTCGCCCTCCCTCAGCGGAGATACTCATAAGGCTTTACCTTAGAGATTTAATTTTAACGACCGGGGGATGAATAAACCAGAATGAAGAATTTGATGACTAAAATCGTGGGTCTGTCGCTCTTATGTATCGGAGTTTCAAGCGTCGCCTCAGCAGCCTTTACGGCACCGGAAATCGATCCGGCATCGGGCGCAAGTGCCATAGCACTGCTCTCCGGCGCCCTATTGATGATTCGTGGCCGTCGCCGCTAAGACTTTATCCGGGCCACTTCGGTGGCCTGGGTCTGAATCTAAGGCGTCACCTTAAGTACGACCGCGATCATGGTGATGAAGAATAATCGTGGCGCGAGCGCTTGCAGCTTCGGCTTCAGCCGGCGGTCTTTGTGGTTCTTCAACACAGCGGCACTCCAAGCCCGTTTTATCAGCAAGTTTTCAAGTCAACCTCCCGAACGTGTAGTCAGTGCAAGCGATTCCAACTCCAATTCCCGAAACGATCCCCACACTCCGCCTCCCCGCCCGCTTCGCCGTCTTAGGCACTCTGATTGTCCTTGAGCTTCTGGCAATTTCCGTCTGGCTCGATGCTGAAGTCCTCCGCGGCCGCGGCGCCCTCGCAAACGTAGTGCACGATTGGGGCTCATGGACGGTGCGGCTTGGCGTCGCCATCGTCCTCGGCTCGCTGATTTTTGCCGAATCGAGAGCGAAAGACAATTTCAAGCGAATCTCCGCCGAATGCGGGGCGCATGGAATCGGCTGGCCGCTGATCGCCGCCCACGGCGCAACGATGCTCCTCTTTGTCGGGCTGTCCTCGATCCTGTTCCAGCACAATGCATCGGGAAATGCGCTGGTACTGGCCTGGGGACTCACCGGGATAGCATCATTCGCGCTGGCCGCCTGCGCGATTATACCTGCCGGCGTTTGGGCCGATATTTTCCGTAGCACTGGCGACGCCTGGATCTATGGACTGGCCGGTGCCCTGGTCGCCTGCACCCTGGGAATCCTCGCGCAAAAGCTCTGGCTTCCGCTCAGCCATTGGACGTTCAACACGGTCGCAATAATGTTGCGTCCATTTTTCAAAGTGCTTTTCATCGACCCGTCCACGATGACCATCGGGACTCCAGGTTTTCACGTGGAGATTGCGCCGGAATGCTCCGGTTATGAGGGGATGGGCCTGATCCTGGCCTTCAGTTCCGCGTGGCTGTGGTTTTTCCGCCGCCAATGGCGTTTCCCGCAAGCGCTGCTGCTGATCCCCGGCGGCGTGGCGCTAATTTGGATCGCGAATTCGGTCCGCATCGCTGGCCTTATCATGATCGGCAACGCGGGCGCCGAGCGAATCGCTATGGGAGGCTTTCATTCCCAAGCCGGCTGGATCGCGTTCAATGCCGTCGCAATAGGTATCTGCGTGCTCGCGCGCCGCATCCCCGCGCTGAGCCTGGTTGCTCTCGGACCGAGCCGCGACCGTCAGGAAGCGATCTCTACCGCCAACCCGACCGTTCCCTACTTAATGCCTTTCCTGGCGATCCTCGCCGCAGCCATGATTTCGCGCGCACTCTCCGCCGACTTCGAATGGTTCTATCCCTTGCGCGTAGTCGCGGCCGGAGGTGCTCTCTGGTATTTTCGCCGCACCTATCGTGACATGGATTGGCGCTTCGGTTGGATTGGGGCGGCCGCGGGCGTTTTAGTTTTCGCAATCTGGATGGCGTTTGAGAAGACCTTCCATTCCGCCCCGCCCGCCGCTCTCGCCCAAGCATCGAGCGCCGCGAGAATCGCTTGGGTGACGATGCGCGTTGTCGGAGCAGTAGTGATGGTACCGATCGCCGAAGAACTCGCGTTCCGCGGATTCCTCCTGCGCCGCCTGCAGTCGGCCGATTTTGAATCGGTCAGTTGGCGCCTGTTTGCGTGGGGGCCCTTTCTAATTTCGTCCGTGGCGTTCGGAATCCTCCACGGCGAGCGCTGGCTCGCCGGAGCTATCGCCGGAGGGATTTTTGCACTCGCCCAACTTCGCCGCGGCAGAATCGGAGACGCAATCGCCGCGCACTCCGTCGCCAACGCTCTGGTCGCGGCCTGGGTGCTTTTAGCCGGAGACTGGAATTTATGGTGATTTAAGCTCCCTAGAGACACGTTAGAGACACGTTTATGGAGATTTAAGGTCTTTTATGGCTCGGATAAGTACTACGCATCTATCGACCGCGTGACATATGCCCGATATAAAGGATTATGCACGTCGTTCCCGAACTCCAATTCCAGATCAGCCTCCTGAATATTGCCTTGTTGGGCGAAGCCGACCGCCAGACGCAGGAGCTCGAAAAATTGCTGGATCAGCAGACCACAACCGAAAATCGCTAACGCTATATTAGGGGAGTGCGAATCGTCTCCCTTATAGCCAGTGCGACGGAAATGGTTGATGCGTTGGGCCTGGGCGATTTCCAGGTCGGGCGCTCGCATGAGTGCGATTATCCCCCACGCGTTCTGACACTTCCCGTTTGCACCGCCCCGCTTTTCGATATCCACGGAGACAGCCGCGAAATCGACCGTCGCGTAAAAGAAACACTCGCGACCGCCGAGAGCGTTTACCAGGTCTTTGACGAGACGCTCGAGCGCCTCAAACCCACGCATATTGTCACCCAGACGCAGTGTAAAGTGTGCGCGGTGAGTCTCTTCGATGTTGAACGCGCGTTGAGCGCAAGATTCTCAACCCGGCCCGAAGTGGTCGCGCTGGAACCCAATTCACTGGAAGAAATCTATCGCGATATTTTTCGATTATCGCGAGCCTGCGGAGTCGACGATCGCGGCGCGCAACTGGTCGACGAGATAAAGTCCGAAATGACAAGAAATCGCGGCAATTGCGACGGCGACGGAACGGAGACCTCGCGTTATCAACGTAGAATGGACGGAGCCGCTCATGGCCGCCGGGCAACTGGATTCCGGAGCTGACCGAAATGCTCGGCGCAGCAAAATTTATTCGGCGCGGCCGGCGCGCATTCGCCGTGGATGGAATGGGATGACGTTATCAAAGCCGATCCCGATGTGGTCAGTGTGCATGCCCTGCGGCTACGATTTAAAGCGCACCCGCGCCGAAATGCACTGGCACGATTGGAGCAAATTGAGAGCGCAAATCTATCTCGCCGATGGCAATCAATATTTGAATCGGCCAGGCCCTCGCGTCGCAAAGTCGTTGAGAATTCTTGCGGAAATCTTATATCCTGAGTCGTTTGAGCCAACACTGGAAGGGATCGGCTGGGAAAAATTCTAAAATGTCAAAACTTGTAGTGTCTTTCGGAGAGATCATGCTGCGCCTGGCGCCGCCGCGGCTGGAGCGGTTTTTCCAGTCGCCTGAACTAGTTGCCACTTTCGGCGGCGGCGAAGCAAATGTCGCGGTCGCCGTCGCCGGATTCGGATTGCCGGCGCGATACATAACCGTATTGCCCGAAAAACATCCGGCTGCCGACGCCGCCATTCGCGAGCTGCGCGGATTGGGTGTCGATACATCGCATATCGTTAGAGGCGAAGGACGGATGGGTGTGTATTACGTCGAGGCAGGCGCGAATCAAAGGCCCTCCGCCGTGACCTACGATCGCGACCGTTCGGCGATTGCGCTTGCAACAAAGATCGACTGGGAAAAAGCATTCGAGGGCGCCAACTGGTTTCATATCACCGGCATCACGCCCGCAATCAGCGAATCATCGGCCAGGCTTGCGATGGAGAGCGTCGGCGGCAGCGAAGGCGCACGGATTAACCGTGAGCTGCGATCTAAATTATCGAAAAAACCTTTGGAAATGGGGGAAAAAAGCTCATGAAGTAATGCCTGAACTGTTTCAATACGTAGACGTTGGCATCGCCAATGAAGAAGATGTGCAACTGGCATTAGGCATTCGCGGCGAAGCGGATGTGGAAAGCGGCCATCTCGATCGCGGGGCTTATGAAAAGCTGGCTGAAACTGTGCTGGCTAAATTCCCTGCCCTGAAGATCATCGCGATTACGCTGCGTGAATCGAAAAGCGCGTCGCACAATAACTGGTCGGCTTGTTTGCACGATCGTCAGAAATTCCATTTGAGCCGGCACTACGAAATCACGAATATAGTCGACCGGGTAGGGGCGGGAGATTCGTTCGGCGGCGGCCTGATATTCGGTTTGCAAACAATGGGCTCCCACCAGGAAGCGCTGGAGTTCGCGGTAGCGGCATCGTGTTTAAAGCACTCAATCCCAGGGGATTATTGCCGTTTAACACGAAGCGAAGTAGAAGACCTGGTTAAGGGTGGAGGCTCGGGGCGGGTAAAGAGGTAACGCAAAAAAGCCCCAATCTTTCGACTGGGGCTTTTTTAATTTAATTGGGCGACGTCCTACTCTCCCACACACTCGCGCGTGCAGTACCATCGGGGCTGAAGGGCTTAACTTCCGTGTTCGGGATGGGAACGGGTGGGACCCCTTCGCTAGGATCACCCAAAACTTGTTTTGACAAAGCGGCCCAAAGGCCGCTCTGCTTGAATATTTGACGGGCGTTCTACCCACAAGGCTGCAAACTGATAGCGCTCTCGCTTAAACGATACTACTCTATGTTCACAGAAAATTTTATGGTCAAGCCGAACGGGCTATTAGTAACAGTCAGCTTAGCATGTTGCCACACTTACACATCTGTCCTATCAACGTGGTAGTCTACCACGGCCCTTATTAGCTTTCGCTTGGGAAATCTCATCTTGAGGAAGGTTTCGCGCTTATATGCCTTCAGCGCTTATCCCGACCGAACTTCGCTACCCAGCTATGCCCCTGGTGTGACAACTGGATCACAAGAGGTTCGTTCAACCCGGTCCTCTCGTACTAGGGTCAACCCCTCTCAAATTTCCTGCGCCCACCACAGATAGGGACCGAACTGTCTCGCGACGTTCTGAACCCAGTTCACGTACCGCTTTAATAGGCGAACAGCCTAACCCTTGGGAGCTTCTACACCCCCAGGATGCGATGAACCGACATCGAGGTGCCAAACCGGAGCGTCGATGTGAACTCTTGACTCCGATCAGCCTGTTATCCCCGGCGTACCTTTTATCCGTTGAGCGATGGCCCTTCCATACAGAACCACCGGATCACTATGTCCTGCTTTCGCATCTGCTTGACTTGTTGGTCTCGCAGTTAACCAGGTTTATGCCATTGTACTCGAAGGAGGATTTCCAAACCTCCTGAACCTAGCTTCGAACGCCTCCGTTACCGTTTAGGAGGCGACCGCCCCAGTCAAACTACCCGCCTTCCATTGTCCTTCTCCCGGATAACGGGAGTAAGTTAGAATCACAGAATGCTCAGGGTGGTATCTCACTTGTGGCTCCCCCAAATCCAAAAACCTGGGTTCAAAGCCTCCCACCTATTCTGCGCAGAGCATCCCATAACTCAATGAAAGGGTATAGTAAAGGTGCACGGGGTCTTTCCGTCTTGTGGCGGGCATCCGGCGTCTTCACCGGAACCACAAATTCGCCGGGCGGCCTGTTAAGACAGTCGTCAGATCGTTACGCCATTCGTGCAGGTCGGAACTTACCCGACAAGGAATTTCGCTACCTTAGGACCGTTATAGTTACGGCCGCCGTTCACCGGGGCTTCAGTTCAAAGCTTCGCCTTGCGGCTAACCTCTCCCTTTAACCTTCCGGCACCGGGCAGGCGTCAGCCCCTATACGTCGTTTTCGACTTTGCAGAGACCTGTGTTTTTGTTAAACAGTCGCCTGACGCGCTTTGCTGCGACCCCCATTGCTGAGGGCACTCCTTTTCCCGAAGTTACGGAGCTAATTTGCCTAGTTCCTGAACAGACCATCACCCGAGCGCCTGAGAATACTCATCTCGTCCACCTGTGTCGGTTTGTGGTACGGATACAAACGTTCTCCTTAGCGGATTTTCCTGGCAGACAGCCGGGCGGATTTCCCCTTCCCAGCCTCGCTTCACCCCCCTTTGAAACCATTGCGCAGAGGGATTTACACGCTGCGTCCCCGCATCGGTCTTGATCGAACGTCCATAGTCACGGAATGTTAACCGTGTGTCCATCGGCTACGCCTTTCGGCCTCACCTTAGGCTCCGACTAACCCTGAGCGGATTAACCTTTCTCAGGAAACCTTAGACTTACGGCGACCAGGGTTCTCACCTGGTTTTTCGCTACTTATGCTGGCAGAGTCTCTTCCTAACGATCCAGTGCTGCTCTCGCTACACCTTCACATCGGTTAAGAATGCTCTCCTACCACTCGCTAGACCTAAATGCCAACGAATCCATAACTTCGGTATCATGCTTGAGCCCCGATGGATTGTCGGCACCGAGCGGCTCGACCAGTGAGCTATTACGCTTTCTTTAAAGGATGGCTGCTTCTAAGCCAACCTCCTGGCTGTCTGAGCCTCTCGACTTCCTTTCCCACTTAGCATGAATTTAGGGACCTTAGTTGATGGTCTGGGCTCTTCCCCTTTTGACGACGAAGCTTAGCCCCCGCCGTCTGACTCCTGCGCTAACGTGTACGGCATTCGAAGTTTGATTGAATTCGGTAACCTGGGAAGGCCCCTAGTTCATTCAGTTCTCTACCACCGCGACGGACCACGCAAGGCTAGCCCTAAAGCTATTTCGGAGAGAACGAGCTATCACGGAATTTGATTAGCCTTTCACCCCTAGACTCAAGTCATCCGAGCTGTTTTCAACCAACACCGGTTCGGACCTCCATCCGCTGTTACACGGACTTCATCCTGCTCAAGCCTAGATCATCCCGCTTCGCGTCCAATCCCAGCGACTGAATCGCCCTATTCAGACTCGCTTTCGCTTCGGCTCGCTTTCGCTTAACCTTGCCACTGAGATTGACTAGCCAGCTCATTATTCAATAGGCACGAGGTCAGGCATTCCGCTTGCGCGGCATAGCCCTCCCACTGCTTGTAAGCATGCGGTTTCAGGTACTATTTCACTCCCCTCGCAGGGGTACTTTTCACCTTTCCCTCACGGTACTAGTTCACTATCGGTCACAAGTGAGTATTTAGGCTTGCCGGATGGTCCCGGCAGATTCTCGCAGGGTTTCACGTGCCCCGCGATACTTAGGAGCCACTGGAAGGAAGATTGCATTTTCATATACGGGGCTGTCACCCTCTATGGCCGGCCTTTCCAGACCGTTCTATTAACACTTCCTTATCCCTCGTTTAACCATTTCAGTAACCAGCACTGAAGCCTTTCGCCGCCCGGAGCTCCAAAAAATGATTATTGTGGTCCTGCAACCCCGGACTCTCCTTGCGGATCGTCCGGTTTAGCCTATTCCGAGTTCGCTCGCCACTACTGTCGGAATCACGGTTGTTTTCTTTTCCTTCGGGTACTGAGATGGTTCACTTCCCCGAGTTCGCTTTATCCGCCTATGTATTCAGCGGATAATAATCAGTGTTTACACTGAGTGGGTTCCCCCATTCGGAAATCCCCGGATCATAGATTGCTTGCATCTCCCCGAGGCTTATCGCAGCTGGCCACGTCCTTCATCGCCTACTTGTGCCAAGGCATCCACACGCATGCTCTTAGTAGCTTGACCATAAAATTTACTCTAAACACAGAGTATCTTTGACAAGAAGCCAGTAGCCAGTAGCCAGTAGCCAGAATCAGCCGCCAACACCAACTGACCGGACATCTCTCAAATGCGCTATCAACCGCCGCACGCTAGACAGATGCGACGATTTTGCAACTTTGTAGTTGCCCGTCAAATATTCAATTTTCAAAGATCTTCGATAACCTCTCAGCTACCGGCACGAACCAGAATGCTTCTGATTCCTGCGGATATCTGATTACAGCGCATCTCATGATGCGCGCCAAACTTCTTGGTGGGCCTGGATAGACTCGAACTATCGACCTCACCCTTATCAGGGGTGCGCTCTAGCCACCTGAGCTACAGGCCCGTCAGGTGTGTTTCCACCAACTGGTGGAGCTGGTCGGGATCGAACCGGCGACCTCCTGAATGCAAATCAGGCGCTCTCCCAACTGAGCTACAGCCCCTAAACTCGGGGCCTGCCCGATGCTTACGCATCGGCTCCGAAATATGTAATCGAGGCCGATTGAATGCGGGAATTCCAAGACAAGCTCGAAACCCATAAAAACTCCCAATAAACTCGAGTAAGAGAACTGGAACGGTTATGGACTGGAACGACTATCACTTACTTAGCAGCGGTTTAAGCGCCACCATTTTCGGTGATTCCAGCCACGTTCTCTTAGAAAGGAGGTGATCCAGCCGCAGGTTCTCCTACGGCTACCTTGTTACGACTTCACCCCAATCATGAATCATACCTTGGGCCGCTGCCCCCCTTGCGGGTCAGCACGCAGACTTCTAGTACAATCCACTTTCGTGATGTGACGGGCGGTGTGTACAAGGCCCGGGAACGTATTCACGCCATCGTTCTGATACGGCATTACTAGCGATTCCAGCTTCATGCAGGCGAGTTGCAGCCTGCAATCCGAACTGAGGCCGGCTTTTTGCGATTAGCTCCCCCTCGCGGGTTTGCAGCGCTTTGTACCGACCATTGTAGCACGTGTGTAGCCCTGGACATAAAGGCCATGATGACTTGACATCATCCCCACCTTCCTCCAACTTATCGCTGGCGGTCTCCTGAGAGTGCTTCCCTTACGGGAGTGGCAACACAGGACAAGGGTTGCGCTCGTTGCGGGACTTAACCCAACATCTCACGACACGAGCTGACGACAGCCATGCAGCACCTCGACTCCGGTCCCTTGCGGGAAAACAGTGTTTCCACCGTCGATCCAAAGCCGTTCGAGCCCAGGTAAGGTTCTTCGCGTTGCGTCGAATTGAACCACATGCTCCACCGCTTGTGCGGGCCCCCGTCAATTCCTTTGAGTTTCAGCCTTGCGACCGTACTCCCCAGGCGGCATACTTAACGCGTTAGCTCCGGCACGAACCAAATGAATGGCTCACACCAAGTATGCATCGTTTAGGGCGTGGACTACCAGGGTATCTAATCCTGTTTGCTACCCACGCTTTCGTGTCTCAGCGTCAGTCATGGTCCAGTAAGCTGTCTACACCACAGGTGTTCCTCCTGATATCTACGCATTTCACCGCTACACCAGGAATTCCGCTTACCTCTCCCATACTCTAGCATTCCAGTCTCCGCCGCACCCTCCCAGTTAAGCCGGGAGATTTCACAACAGACTTAGAACACCGCCTACACACTCTTTACGCCCAGTAATTCCGAACAACGCTTGCTGCCTACGTATTACCGCGGCTGCTGGCACGTAGTTAGCCGCAGCTTCTTCTTCGGGTACCGTCATTATCGTTCCCGTCGAAAGAGCTTTACACCCCGAAGGGCTTCATCGCTCACGCGGCGTCGCTGCATCAGAGTTTCCTCCATTGTGCAAGATTCCCCACTGCTGCCTCCCGTAGGAGTCTGGCCCGTGTTTCAGTGCCAGTGTGGCCGTGTGCCCTCTCAGGCCGGCTACCGATCTTCGCCTTGGTGGGCCGTTACCCCGCCAACTAGCTAATCAGCCGCGGACTCCTCTTTCAGCGCATTGCTGCTTTCCTCTTACGAGCTTATGCGGTATTGTCCCCGGTTTCCCAGGGGTATTCCCCACTAAAAGGTAGATGATCCACGTGTTACTCACCCGTACGCCACTTTACTCAGGATTGCTCCCTTTCTCGTGCGACTTGCATGTGTTAAGCGCGCCGCCAGCGTTGATTCTGAGCCGGGATCAAACTCTCGTTTGAACCTTTTGTTTTAAATGCTCTAGCTCACCAAGGACTGATCGCGTCGCTCCAGTTTGAACTCAAGTTACTGACGAAATTTCTAACTTCACAACGTTACTAACGAAATGCTGTGCTACTTCGCATTCAACCAGATTGTCAAACATCTGCGCATTGCAACCCGCGATCTGTTAGGAAAGACGGATTACCATGCCGGCCTCGAAAGCCGTTCGGCCACAATCAAATCAACCCTGGACCAAAATTCAGCCCGTTACGGGTCGGTTCGATTACAACCAAAAATTGGGAAATCTGAAAGAACTTCTTCAGAAAGGGGGCTATCGGGACTTCAGTCGGAAGAAACCTTCTACTGCTTCCTTTACCGCGTCTTGCTGCCTACCCTACCCTAAAAGGCGCCACTAGCGCCGCCAAAATAGCGCAAAAGTACCACTTAGCGCCTACTGCCATCAACCACTCTAGCAAACTGATGTCCGCCGCGCAAGAGTTGTTTCAAACTTTTTTCAACTTGCTGCTCTAACCTACTTCGGCGGCCGTTTCGATTGCTGTTTCCTTCGACGGCAAAACCAGGGTACCAGACGGATCCATGATGTGCAAGCGATTGGGGAAAGTATTTTCTGGGCTTGGAATGGACTATTCATTCCACCGGTGCGACACGGATGTCATTGGATTAATTGGCGGTGGGTTTTTCGGCTGACTCGATTACCAGAAATGAAACCGGAACTTTCTGTGCTTCGAACTTCAGCCCGAGTTGCTGCTGTAAAGCAGTCGAGAGTTGCGGGCCGTTGGTATCGTCCCATGTGAGGCTGAAGTCGTAGGCGCCAGCGAGTCCGGTCTTATCGACCACCGGCTGGCCAAATCCGGACAATAGATCCGCAAGTTTCCCCATGGAATATGCCCGTGCGGTCAGCGTATTAAGCTGGCCGGGAAAGGGCTTGCCGGAAGGGCTGAATGACGCGGAGACGTCGTCGCCTTTGGCGTCATTGAGCTTGGATCCGTTCTTGGCGACGACCAATTCAAAACCGGGCATGTCTTTGCTTTCGCGGTGGAATTTCAATTGGAATCGCTCGATTAACAGAGCTTGCAGCATCTGGAGAAGCTGCTCCTCCGTGGCTTTGGTGGGATCTTCTGCTTTCGCCTCCACATTGAAACGATCGTCGCCGGTCATGATCCAGTCGGGGCCGCCTTTGATAAGGCCCATCGAACGCAGACGAAACGCGATGCCCAGCATGTGGCTCAGGCGGCCACTCTTAATAACGCATCGGCCGAGGGGCGGCGCCGCAGCTGCTTCGTTGGGGGCGTAGCGGGAATCGATCCCGTGGCAGCCTCCGCTGACTCCGTTCGGGGTTTTCGCGGGCTTGACTGAGGCGACTTCGAATGCGGGCTGCGCGTGAGCGATTCCTACCAGAACAAAAATCGAGAGCAGCTTCATATCGGGATTGACGCTAGTTCACACTGAGAGTTCCTAAAGCTCCGCGCAGGACGTCGGCGAAGTTTGCTCCGCTTTCTGACCACAGAGTGCGGCGCTCGGGCTTCATGACGCGATCGATTTCTTCGACCAGATGAAGCAGGCTGCGGATGTTCGATTGACCTATGCGCAGCGCTCCTTCGACGCCGGGCGGGGGCAGGAAGCGGGAGTCGAGGCCGAATTCGATACGCAGCTGATCGCCTAGCTCGTTGTCGAAGTTTGGACCGAAGCAGAATAGCGTCACCGGCACGGGCGCGAGTTTCCATTCGGAGCCATCGTGATCCCACAGGTCCCATGCCGCGTCGACTTCGGTGGTGCAATCGTCGAGCATGAATTCGCGGGCGGATTCGAGCAGGTCTTTCGCATCGGCGCCGGGGACAAATTCGCGTTCGAACAAAGGAGGCTCAATATGTTCTAACGCATAAACGCGGATCACAGGGCCGCGTTGGGCGAGCTTCGAGTAAGGGAACAGCGCGAGCAACCGGCCGAAGTGGCGAAGCATGTTCGATTCGTTGAAGCCTGGGATCCAGCAGGAGAGATAAAGACGGTCGGGCACGATAGCACCTTACTTGCGATTGTACCGCGCCGGCGCTAATCGGGACAATCCTGGATTGACAAGTGACAATATGCACTTTACGGTGTAATCTGGTGATCAGGAGTTTCAAGCATCGCGGGCTGAAACGGCTCTATGAGGAGGGCGACGGGAGAGGGATTCGAACGGACTTGCTGGATACTGTCGAGCGGATTCTTACCGCCTTGGACGATGCGATTGTGCCGCAGGCGTTGAATATCCCGCGCTATCGCCTACATCCGCTGAAAGGCGATCGAAAAGGTTGGTGGTCCGTCACGGTGCGTTCAAACTGGCGCATTGTATTCCGTTTCGAAGGTAGCGACGCGTTCGATGTTGAACTGGTCGACTACCACTAAAAAGGAGGTTCTCCATGCCTATGAAAAATCCTGCGCACCCTGGCCGCATTGTCCGGCATGACTGCCTCGAGCCATTGGGGCTCTCCGTTACCGAAGGCGCGAAGATCCTCGGTGTCACGCGGCAGGCGCTCAGCAATGTCGTCAATGGCAAGTCCGGCATCAGTGCAGAGATGGCCATAAGGTTGACCAAGGCGTTCGGCAGCACCGCGGATACGTGGTTACGAATGCAGGTCGCTTACGATCTTGCACAGGCCATGAAGGACGAGAGCAAAATCAAGGTGCAGCGACAGCGCATACCGGAAGAGTTACGGGCTTAGCGCTCCTGCCGGGCGCGGGCGCCTGTATTGTGTTGGTTCGGGTCGCTGGAGTTATAGACATGAATTGCGAGATGAGAAGATGCTCACCGACTTGGTGCAGATTCGACGGCTTGGCGAGAAGAAGAGGGATGAGAATCTGCAGTTCCGGAAATATTTGAAAACGCATGATTGGGTGGAGCGCCAGTTCCGGCGCACGGCGGATGAAGTGCAGAGTGCGATCGATTGCCGCCAATGCGCAGAGTGCTGCCGCGTCACCGAGGTTCCGTTAGCGGAGCGCGACGTCGAGCACTTGGCGAAATATCTGCGGATCAAGGAAGCGAAGTTTGTCGCGGAATACACCATGACCGGCGAGGATGGGGAGATGATTTTGAAGCGATCGAAGGGGACTGGCTGCGTGTTTCTGGTGGGGAATGAGTGCTCGGTTTACGAGGCTCGGCCGGGGAATTGCGAACGGTTTCCGCATCTGCTGCGCGGGGCTGGATCGATGGTCAGCCGGATGTGGCAGTTCGTGGACAGGGCGACTTATTGTCCGATCGTCTACAACTGGATGGAAGCGGTGAAGGAGTTGACGAAGTTCAAAAAACCGGGGACGTGGTGAGCGTCCCCGAGAGAAGTAGGAGAAGTTAATTATTGGTTGCTGCGACGAGCGGGAGGGGTGCCGCCGGGACCGCGTCCGCCGGGGCCGCCGCCCATTAGCATCTCGAGGTGGTCGCCGACTTGGGTCTTCTGATCGTCGGTAAGGGTCGCGTAGATTTTCGCCGCAGCCTTGGCTTGGCTGGCGGTCTGCTGCTGATGAAGCGTCGACATGCTGGCCGTGATTTTGTCGATCTGGTCGCTGGCTCCGGCCTTAATCGCGGCGTGGAGCTGGGTGTTCAGTGTGTGCATCTGATCGTTCAGACCGGAGGTGGCGACGCGATGCTCCTGCAGGGCTGTATGGACGGCGTTCTGCTGAGTCGCGGTCAGGCTGAGGGTCTTGGTGAGACGAGCTTCGGTATCCGGTTCACCGGCTCCGCCGAATCTGCCGCGAGGGCCCTGTGCGAGGACTAGTCCGGTCGCGGCGATCGTTAGTAAAAAGAATTTCATCTTCATGTTAGGGGTGCTAACTCCTTCATGCGCTAAGACGAACTTCATTTCCTGTCGGATTACAGGCGGGCGGACAATTTCTCCAGCGCGGGGCCGATTTCCTGCGTGGAATTGAGTATGGGAGCGAACAGGTCGCCGACGCGGTCGAAGCGGGCTAAGGCGTTGCGGATATTGAATTGATCGGGGTGCAGGCGGGGGGTCACTTCGCGCCACGCGAGGGGAGTGGCAACGGGGGCTCCGGGGTAGGCTCGTAAAACATAAGGCGCGGAAATTGTTTTGCCGCGGGCGATCTGCTGCCAGTCGAAATACACCTTGCCTTTTTCGCGCTTGGCGACGGCGCGAGGGGTGGTGAAGAGGTCGGGACGCTCGCCGGCGACCAGGTGCGAGAGAAGCTCGGCCATCGAGCGGACCTGTTCGTAGGTGTAAATCGGGGCGAGGGGAACGAAGATGTGCATGCCATCGCCTCCGGTAGTTTTGGGGTAGCTTTCGAGTTCGGCGAGGTCGAGTTTCGCCCTGACGATGTGGGCGGCTTCGACGATCGTTTCATACCCGCAACTCTGGGGGTCGAGGTCGATTAGCATGTAGTCGGGATTCTCCAAGGAATCGATGCGGCTCATCCAAGGATTGTGGTCGATGCAGCCTAAATTTACCAGGAAGAGCAGGGTCGCGCGGTCGCTGCCGATCACCGATATTATCCCGTCGGCGTCGGCGGTATGGAGCCATTTCGGGAAGCTCGACGCTACCTCCTTCTGAAAGAAGAAGTCGGCGGCTATTCCATTCGGGTATCGCTTGAGAGATAGCGGCCGATCCTGCAGATGGGGAACGAGTAAGGTGGAGACTGCGTCGTAGTAATTTAAGAGGTCGCGTTTGGCTATATTGTCGTTCGGATAGTAAAGTTTATTGAGATTCGTGAACTTCAGGCGATGGTTGTCGATGGTCAGAATCTCTTCGGACTTCGAGGGGTCGAGGAGGGTCGTTCGCTCGGTTGGTTCATCACGCGTGCACTCTTGAGGATCGATGTCTGGGCGGAGGCCGATCCACACTGGGGCTCGGAGTTTTCCATCGTCTGTCCAATTGGAGAAGCGGACTTCGCAGACCAGTTCGGGACGGGTCCAGATGACTCCTTTTTTGGGGAGATCTTTCTCGGGTTCGAGAGGACACTTTTCGGTCGCGAGGGGGGCGAGGCGAGTATGGATCGCGTCCATTTTTTTGCGATCGAAGCCGGTGCCGACGTTGCCGGCCCATTTCAATCTGCCATGGTCGTGGATGCCGAGGGCCAGGGCGCCGAAGGGCTCGCGCTCACCTTTAATCATGCCGCAGAGGACGAATTCGTCGGTTGAGACCAGCTTGTATTTGATCCAGTCAGAGGTGCGGCGGGATTCGTAGAAGCTGGAGGCGCGTTTGGCGATGATTCCTTCTAGTCCTTGCGCTTTGGCGGCTTCGAGGAGGTCGGAACCAGTGCCTGGAAAGTGTTCAGAATATCTTATTGTGTCAGTCGGTTGAAGAAGATTCTTCAGCAAACGCTTTCGTTCTGCCAGCGGCTCGCCGCAAAGATCGCGGCCATTGAGGTAGAGCAGGTCGAAGAGGAAAATTACTACGGGCATGTTGCGCGAAAGGGTCGCGATGGCGCTGGCTTCGGTGACGTTGATGCGGCTTTGAAGAAGCTCAAAGCTCGGCAGGCCGCGGCTGTCCAGGGCGGCAATTTCGCCGTCGAGGATCGCGGTTGAGGCTTTGATCTGGTGAGGTAGGACGGTGAGCTCGGGGTATTGGCGGTCCATCAGATTGCCGTTGCGGGAGACCATGCGGAGGCGGCCGTTCTGGATGTAGCAAATCGCACGGACGCCGTCCCACTTTATTTCGTAGAGCCAATCGGGGCCGGAGGGCGGAGTTCCCTTCCCGATCTGGGCCAGCATGGGTGCAATGTTCGGGAGGTCGGTGGGCTCTTTCGCTGGTTTTGGGGGCTCCAGACCTTGGGCAATTTCCTCCTGGGTGCGCCCGGAAACGACGCTGTAGGCGTAGTCCTCGGGATTCCAGCCGGGGTGGGCAAAGGCGTCTTTTTTCTTGAGGAGGAGCCATTCGTTGCCCTTGCCTCGCTTGGTTCTTACGATGGCGAAATCGCCTTTGAGCTTTTCGCCGGCCAGGTGAAATTTGAAATCGCCTCGGGTGAGCTGCTCCTCGACAGTCGCTTCGCCGAGGATTTCATAGGTTCCACGGTCCCACAACATGACACTTCCAGCGCCGTAATTGCCCTTGGGAATCACTCCTTCGAAGGCCCCATATTCGAGGGGGTGATCCTCGACCATCATGGCGAGACGCTTCTCGGCGGGGTCGAGTGTCGGGCCTTTGGGAACGGCCCAGGATTTGAGGGCTCCGTCGATTTCGAGGCGGAAATCATAGTGGAGATGGGAGGCGTGATGGCGCTGGATGCAGAACGTCAGAGGGTGCGGGACCGAAGACGCCGGTAGCGATTCGGGTAACAGCGGCGCGGGCTCCGGGGTCTTATCGAAAGAACGCTTCTCGCGATATTTGGTGAGTGACACGATACCCTTAAAATGTTTTGGGTTATAGTATATAGCGACAGTAACGCATGAGGTGCGGATATGGCTTCAACGGTTTGGAAAGGTCACCTGACATTTGGATTGGTTTCGTTTCCTATCAGATTGTACAGCGCGGCGCGGAGTGAGAGCATCAGTTTCAACCAGCTCCACAAAGCGGACGGTTCGCGGATAAAGCAGGTTTTGTTCTGCCAATCGGAGGATAAACAGATTCCTCGCAGCGAAATCGTCAAGGGGTATGAGTACGAGAAGGATCGCTACGTGGTGATCGAGGATGAGGAGATCAAGAAGGTCGCGCCACAGACGGCGAAGATCATGGAGATTCTCGAATTCGTGCCGAACGACCAAGTCGACCCGATTTACTTGGAGACGTCGTATTACATGGCTCCGGACGAGGCTGGGGAGAAGCCGTATGCGCTGCTGTTCGATGCGCTGAAGCGGAGCGGAAGAGTGGGCGTCGCGAAAGTCGCGATGCATAACCGGGAGCACATCGTGATCCTGAGGCCGGGGAAGAACGGCGTGCTGATGCACACCATGTTTTACACGCACGAAATCCGAAAGGTCGATGAGTTCCGTACCGATCTTAGTCTGGTGAAAGATAAGGAACTCGCGCTGGCGAGCAGTTTGATCGAGGCGCTGGCGGGGGATTTTGAGCCGGAGAAATATAAGGATAACTACCGCGAGAACCTGCTTCAAATGATCGAAGCGAAGAAGCAGGGTGCTGAGGTCGTGGCAACCCCGGAGCCGCAGCAGGCCAAGGTGATCGATATTATGGAGGCGCTGAAGGCTAGTTTGGCAATGGTCAAGAAGCCTGCGGCGTCGGCTACAACGGTGGAGCCTGCTGCGGTTGAGGAAGCTACGCCGGCGAAGAGACGGGCGAGGGGTTAGTTGGTGCCAAACGTTGGATGACATTTAGCGAACTTGTTCGCCGGCTTGAGGACGCGAAATTCCGAATTGTGCGCGAAAAAGGATCAGTCAGATACTACGCCAAAACCGGTTGGGCTCAGCTAATTCGAGTCGACTATCATGGTCGTAAGGAAGTTCCCAAGGGAACATGCCACGCGATTCTCAAGGCGGCTGGTCTGAGGACTTCATCTCATGATTGATCTGAAATATGCACTAACTATCGAGGCAACGGACGACCCGAGTTTCTTCAGTTTTTACTCCACTGAATTAGAAGGTTTCTCGGGTGTTGGGCACTCGGTCGAGGACTGCCTCTACCAGGCTAAGTGGGGAATGATCGAGCACGTGAGTTTGCTTGAGGAGCAGGGTCTGCCCGTTCCCCGGCCGAATCCGAATCCCCGCGTGGTCATAGAAAATACATCCAACGTTAGCGCGGCTTAGCCAAATCAGGATAGTGGACCTTTGTGTCTTCTATCTTTGCGAATGTGGTCATTTTGTGCTGCTGGACGCGGGTCAAGCTGGATATCTCGAATACTTCCGCTCCTCGCGCGACCAAGGCGTCTGCGATTAGTGAGCGATGGCATCGCCACGGAACGGCCTCGGCACACATGATCGCCGTGCGGCGAGTTCGGGCTTCGTCGATAAGATGCGCTAAGCCCTTCTCAAATTCCGGCGTCTCCATATAATCGGCGAAGCCGCGGAAGGAGAGATTGCGCCATGCGGTATTCGTTGAATCCTTGCGGGCATGGCGGAGGCCTCCTAATTCAGGCATATGGAGGTAGTCAATGTGGGCTCGCTGGAGCGAAGCCGGCAGTGTGTCGCGATTGAACTGCGGATTGTGGCGCGATCGGGGCACGGTTCGCACATCAACCAGCAGTTGGATTTCGTGGGCTCCGAGTAATGCGGTGAAGTCTTCAATGGGACGGGTCGAGTGGCCGACGGTGAAGATCACGGGCGCTTCCAGAAATCGGGGTCGGCTTCCTGCCAGACGCAATTATCGTGAGGAAGATTTGGCGTAAATTCACCTCCTCAGTTTACATTCTCAGAGCGAGTATTTAGCCGCGATTCATTCCTAGGCCGTTCTCGATTCGGGTAAGGCGCGTGTCGAGATCGCCTACCCGGTGTAGCATTTCACTCTGGTTTTTTTCGATGGTCGATTCGACTACTCTGATCTCGGCTCGCAGAGTCTCTTTCACATCGGTAAGGCGGGCATTGTTGATCAGGATTCCGATGAGTATGACGATCATCGTTGGGACCGTGGTCAGCGCGACGGTAAGGAGTTGGGTCTCCGTCATGTAGCTCATTCTATCTGTTTTCACAGCAAAACCAAAACGGCGCAACCTTAACTTGTAGCGATTTGGGTCAGGTCCTGTGCCAGGATTGCTTCGGCGTCGGCTTCGGTGAACTCTTGGGTCTTTACGGAGTGGTTCATCGAGCAGAATTTGGGGCCGCACATGGAGCAGAAGGCGGCGTCTTTGAAGCCTTCTTCGGGTAACGTTTCGTCGTGATAGGCTTGTGCGGTTTCGGGATCGATGGAGAGTTCGAATTGCTTTTTCCAATCGAAGGCGAAGCGGGCTCTCGATAGTTCGTCGTCGCGGTCTCTGGCGCCGGGGCGGTGGCGTGCGATGTCGGCGGCGTGGGCGGCGATTTTGTAGGCGATTAGTCCTTGCTTTACATCTTCCTTGTTGGGAAGGCCGAGGTGCTCTTTCGGCGTTACGTAGCAGAGCATCGATGCGCCGTGCCAGCCGATCATGGCTGCTCCGATGGCGCTGGTGATGTGATCGTAGCCGGGGGCGAAGTCGGTTACCAGGGGGCCTAGCGTATAAAAAGGCGCTTCCTGGCAGATGGCGACTTCCTTTTCGACCTGCATTTTGATCTGGTCCATGGGGATGTGGCCGGGGCCCTCGATCATGGTTTGCACGTCGTATTTCCAGGCGATTTTGGTTAGCTCGCCTAGGGTTTCTAGTTCGGCGAACTGGGCTTTATCGCTCGCATCGGCTAGGCGAGCCGGGGCGGAGGCCGTCGCCTAGGGAGAAGGTCACGTCGTGCTTCTGGAAGATCTTGCAGATGTCTTCGAAGTGTTCGTAGAGGAGATTCTGGCGATGGTTTTTTACCATCCATTCCGCGAGGATCGCTCCTCCGCGGCTGACGATTCCGGTGATGCGCCTGGTGGTGAGAGGGATGTATTGTACTAGTACTCCGGCGTGGATGGTCATGTAATCGACGCCTTGCTCGGCTTGCTCCTCGATCACTTCGAGCATCACGTTGATGTTTAGATCTTCGACGCGGCGCACCCTCGAGAGAGCTTCATAGATGGGCACGGTGCCGATGGGGACGGGGCTAGCGTCGATGATGGCTTTCCGGATGCGCGGGATGTCGCCGCCGGTGGAGAGATCCATCACCGTGTCGGCGCCGAATTTCACGGCGTAGTTGAGCTTTTCCACTTCGCCGTCGATGTTCGAGGTGGTTGACGAATTGCCGATGTTGGCGTTCACTTTGCAGAGCGAGTTTACGCCAATGCACATCGGTTCGAGATTGGTGTGATGGATGTTGGCGGGGATGATCATGCGGCCGCGGCCGACTTCGTTGCGGACGAACTCGGGAGTCAGGCGTTCGCGCTTGGCGACGTACTCCATTTCCTCCGTGATCCGGCCCTGTCGGGCGTAATACATCTGTGTTCGGATGCGGTCGCTGGAGCGCCGCGCTACCCATTCGTTTCGCATACTGAATCGATTATACTAACCTGAAGCCCGTAAGCTGTTGACGTGATGTTGGCATCGGGCTCATAGAAAGTTTTGATTGGACCGGCAGTCGATTGAGGCTTACTCTCGACTGTATGATTGCCACCGAGATTATGGAACCGCAAAGCTCCGATGCCTCCGTATTGCACAGAGTGAGCCGGATCGTCAGCTCAGAACTGTCTCTTGACGAGATGCTCGGGGAAATCGTTGGATTGACCTCGCAAGTTTCCGGGTGCGATGCCTGCCTGGTGTATCTGGTGGAGTCGGAGACTGGCGAATTTGTGCTCCGCGCTTCCCAGGTGCCGCATGCCCAGGACTTGGGACGTTTGCGCATGAAGATGGGTGAGGGAGTCACGGGCTGGGTCGCCGAACATCAGTCCTGCGTCGCGCTGGCTACCAACGCGGCGGCGGATCCGCGCTTCAAGATTTTCCCGGCGCTGATCGAAGATACGTACGAGGCATTTCTGTCAGTTCCGCTGGTGAACAAGGGCAAGGCGATCGGCGTCATCAACGTTCACCATCGCGAGCCGCATTCGCACTCGGCGGACGAAGTCGCGACGATTTCGTTTATCGGGGAGCAGATGGGCAGCGCGATCGCGAAAAGCTTGCTCGAGGAAGAGAACGTTCGGCTCGCGGAAGAGACGGCGGAGATGAAGCGGCAGCTCGAGACGCGGAAGGCGGTAGAGCGCGCCAAGGGCATCCTGCAACGGCGTCAGAATCTGACGGAAGAAGAAGCTTATCTGCGGATGCGCAATGAGAGCCGCGGCTTCGTCGGCCGATGAAGGATCTGGCGGAGGCGATCATTCTTGCTGAGGAGTTGGGGCGGAAGGATTCGGCTGGGCGGGAGCAGTAGGCTCGACTCAAGAAAGAATCTTGGCCGCTGATTAAAGCGAATGAACGCCGATTGCTAAGATCACGTCATATCGCCTGTTTTTTGGCGGCGCAGGACACGTCGGTTGAAGCCGACGTTGCGAGCTGAAGCTTGCGCGACAATAGACCTTTAGTTTACGAAGGCGTATTCCGGTGTGCGTTCTGTCGAGTAGGATTCTTCGGCTAAGAGCCAGCCGGCCAGACGTTCGATGTGCTCGCGGCGATCGACCAGGCTGCACATCGGCAGACCGGTGATATCCTCGGCTTGCTCTGAGGTTAATCCCCCTTGCACACGATCGAGGAGCAGACCGCACTGGTCGCTTAGGTTCATCGACTTGAGCCAGTCTTTCTTTTCACGCGCCAATTCAAGAGACGCGCGATCGGAGTGGCTGACGATGAAGATGCACTCCGAGGCACGCAGCGTTTCTAGAGAGTGCGACTCCTTGGCCTCGGTGATATCGGCACAGACGATTCTGTATTTCTGCTGCGCATATTGGAGTACCTTCTGAAGTTGGCGCGGATAGACCTCGCGGGCGTCCAGTATTTCCAGGCCGTGGGAATCGAAAACGAACGCTCCCCAAGTTTGGCCGTCAAGCCGGCGCGGGGAATCCGAGGGATTCCACAACGAGTACTCACGCGCGGCAAAGCCCGCGAGGAGCACGGAGAGTCCAGGGACCTCCGACAAGGTGCGGCTCAACTGCTCCGCAACCGCACCTGCTCTGGAACCTCCGCGCGCTGGCACGAAAGAGTAGATCGGACCGAGCGGTAGTTCTACTCGATCAAGCCCCGAACGTATTTAGTGTATCTCGTCCGCATGCTTTCCTCGCGAACCATATGTGCACGCCGAATGTCCACAGATGCGGATGCGGAAAATGAACGTGTTCGGCCGAGGCCAGCTTCCGGATCGCGACAGAGTGTCTCAACGGGCGCGACATTCTGTCTCAAGATGAGGCAGTTCGCCTATTGTTGACAGACGTTTACACATGGCATATGACTTGCAATGCCAGTTCTCACCAAATGCTGCTCTATAAGAGTTGGCTGGCCATCAGCGTCGTACTGATTCTGGCCGGCACGGCGTGGATCGCCGCTGGGGAAGGCACAAACCCGTACTTTGCCTACTCGATTCTGGCATTGCTCGCTTCGGGCTTGGACCTGGCCGATGGCTCGACGATGGGATTCGTGTTCATTCTGGTTGCGCTGCCGCACCTGGGATGGCGGGAAACATTACTGCTGGCGGAGTCGGCGACATTTATCCACGCGGTGACGCATCCGGATCGAGTGGAGCCACGCGCCCTGTTGCGGTCGCTGTCCTCGACCGCACTGGCGGTCATGGCGACGCAATTCGCGTTTCACGGAACGGCGCTCGCGCCGATCGCCGAGCCGCTGCGGCTGATGCTGGCATCTGGGGTGTGCTTTGTTGCGCTGCATGCGCTGCGCTGGAACCGGTCGAACCTGTGGTCGTTTCCTTATTATCCGGTGGCGGCTGCGATCGCGGCGCTGTTTCCGGTTTCCGTAGTACTCGCGCCGCTGCTGTACCTGACGTGGTGGTCTTATCGATTGTATGAGCGTCGCCTGGAACAGCAGCAGAAGCAATGGAAAAAGGCGGCGTCTCTCAATCTGCGAACCATCGAGGCGCTGGCGCTGGCGATCGAAGCCAAGGATCAGCCGATGACCGGGCATTCGCGGCGGGTGCAGATCTACGCGATGGAGATGGCCAAGGAGCTGGGCCTGGAGCCGCACGAGATCGAGGCGCTGCGCACCGCTTCCCTGCTGTACGACATCGGCGAGCTGGCGGTGCCGGAGCATATCATCCTCAAGCCAGGTCCGCTGACGCCGGAGGAGTTTGAGAAGGTCAAGATTCATCCGCGGGTGGCGGCGGAGATTCTGGAGCAGGTGGATTTTCCGTATCCGGTCGCGCCGATTGTGCTGGCACATCACGAAAAATGGGATGGAACTGGATATCCGAAGGGGCTGAAGGGGACGGAGATTCCGATCGGCGCGCGCATTCTATCGGCGGTCGATGCGGTGGACGCCTACGCATCGCCGCGCAGGCATCGGGCGGCGATCGATGTAAAGGAAGCGCTGGAAAGGGTCGCTGCGGAGAGCGGCAAGGCTTACGATCCGCGCGTCATCAGCGTGCTTCGGAAGAAGCAGAAGCAGTGGGAAAAGCTGGTGGCGTCGGCGCCGGATCACGGCTTCATCGATTCGATTTTTTCGGCGCAGCGCGAGGCGAATGCGTTGTTCGATTTGACGCGGAGACTGGGAAGCTCACTCGATCTGAAGGAGACATTCGCGACGCTGACCCCGGCATTGCAGCAACTGGTGCGGCTGGATTCGTTCGTGGTGTGGGTGGAACGCGAAGGACGGCTGGCGGCGGAGTATATCGGCGGCTCTCACGTCGCGATGTTCTCCTCGCTGAGGATTCCGATGGGGCGCGGGATTTCAGGCTGGGTGGCGGCGAACCAGAAGTCGATTATCAACGGCGAAGCTTCGTGCGAACTGGCGCACCTGGGAACCGCGACGGCCACACGCCACGGTCCGCCACGCGCTTTCCGTGCCGCTGGCCGACGGGGATCTGCGCGGCGCGCTTACGCTGTACCGCGCTCACGATCCTCTGTTCACTACGGAAGACGCGCGCATCGCTATCGACGATCGCGCCGAAGTTGGCCGGCGCGGTCGGCGAACGGGCTGCGGTTCCGGCGGGCGACGGATGAAGCGGTGACGGACGCGATGACGGGACTGCCGAACGTCGCGGCGCTGGCGATTCGGCTGAGAGAAAACGCCTCTCCCGGAGCGGTGGTGGTCTGCGATCTGGATGGATTTAAGAGCGTCAACGACCGCTTCGGACACTTGATGGGCAACCGGCTGCTGGAGGCGCTGGCGGAACGGTTCCGCAAATCGTGCCGCGACGGGGGATTTTGTGGCTCGGCTGGGTGGAGACGAGTTCGTGTTGCTACTGGATGGAATCGGACCCGGGCGAGATTGCGTCACGCATCGCGCAATTCCGGGAAATGGTTCGCGCTACGGGGCGCGCGGTCTGCAAAGAGGACGTTCTGGACGCGAGCTTCGGCGCGGCATTTTTTCCCGCCGACGGCACCACGTCGGACGAACTGCTGGCGGCGGCGGATCAGCGCATGTATCAGTTAAGGCGGAGCAGAAGGCGCGGGGTCGTGCGGATCAATCAGCGGCAGGCTGGGGCTTAGGCGGTAAGCAAACTCACGGGCCGCAGGTCGCGGCTGACCACCCTACTTCGTATAATCACTTCATGCCACAGATCGATAAGCATGCGCCGGGGACTTTTTGCTGGGTGGAACTGGCTACGACGGACCAGGATGCTGCCAAACATTTTTATGGGTCTCTGTTTGGATGGTCTATCGTCGATTACCCAATGGGGCCGGGTGATTCTTACACGATGTTCCAATTAGGCGGACGCGATGCCGCCGCCGGGTATACGATGCGGGCAGAGGAACGGGCGCAGGGCGTGCCTCCACACTGGAATTTGTATGTCGCGGTGGAGGACGCCGATGCGACCGCGGCGCGCGCCGTTGAACTCGGGGGTAAATTGCCTGCCGGGGTGTTCGATGTTTACACCAATGGCCGCATGGCGGTGATCATCGATCCCACAGGAGCGGCGTTCTGCTTGTGGCAGCCCAAGCAGACGCAAGGCATCGGGGTGATGGGCGAGAATAATTCCTATTGCTGGGCGGATCTGATCACGGGCGACCGCGGCGCGGCAAAAACATTTTACGAGAAATTGTTCGGGTGGAAGATTTTCCCCGGTGCCGGCAAAGACGAGTCGACATACCTTCATATAAAGGCGGGTGAGCAGGATATCGCCGGGATTCAACCGGGCCCGATGCGTCAGCCAGGCGTTCCGCCGCATTGGACTCCTTACTTCATGGTGGCCGACGCCGATGCGGCTACCGCGAAGGCGCAGCAGCTAGGTGCGAAGGTATATGCGCCGCCGATGAATGTCGGTGAATCGCTGCGCATCGCCGTGCTTGCTGATCCGCAGGGCGCGGTATTTTCGTTGTTTGCTCCTGAAAAGTAGGGATGGATTCGCATCCGCTCTATTGCGACGTCAGCCTGCCCGTGCCGCTCGATCAGGTGTTCACCTACTCTCTGCCGGAGACGCTGCGGCATCGTGTACAGATCGGTTCGCGCGTGCTGGCTCCGTTCGGGGCGCGGAAGCTGGCGGGGATCGTGCTGCGCACTCACGACAAGCGACCTGTCGTCAGCTGCCGCGCGAACTGCTGCGGCTGCTGGACGAAGAGCCGGCGCTCGATGATGAACTGCTGAAGCTGGGAGCGTGGATTTCGTCGTACTATTGCGCGCCTCTCGGCGAAGTGCTGCGTGCAATGACGCCGCTGGCGGGGGATCTTCGGCGGGGCAAGATTTTTTCGCTCACGCAGATCGGGTCGCGATGCTGCGCGCCAGCTTCATTTGAACGAAACTAATGCGGAGGATCCGGCGACGGAGATTCTGCGGCTGCTGGATGTCCGCGCATTGTCGGCCACGCTATCTGACCAAGAAGGTGCAGAAGGCTGGCGTCGTGCTGCGGTCGCTCGAGAAAAAAGGATTCGTGGAAGTGGAGGATGTCGCGGCGGAGCGCGATCCTCTGCGAGCGTCCGCGGCGCGACTGCGGGCTGAATTTTTGCGCAGGCCGGTAGGGGAGAAACTTGCGAAGGCGGAGCGGGAGCTACTCTCGTATCTCGAATTGCATCCAGGCAGTCACAACGTCGCTGAGTTAGAAGAGTCGGTTTCGAAAGCCAGCACGGCGGCGCGGGCGCTGGCGCGAAGGGATCTGGTGAAGCTGACGCTGGAGGCGGTTGCCGCCTCGCAGTTTCCTTTTCGTGCGCCGCATGAGCTGAATCCCCATCAGCAGGCGGCGTTCGACCGGATTGAAGCGGCGCTGGAGGCGAAACAATTCCAGACGTTCTTGTTGCAGGGTGTGACGGGATCGGGCAAGACCGAAATTTATTTGAAGGCGATCGATGCTGCGCTCGCGAGGAACAGCGGCGCGCTGATGCTGGTGCCGGAAATCGGGCTGACGCCGGCGGTTGCGGGGCAATTCCATCATCGCTTCGGGGACCGGGTTGCGATATTGCATTCCGGGATTCACGATTCGGAGCGCGCGCAGGAGTGGAGGCGTATCCGGTCGGGCGAGGCGCAGGTGGTGGTCGCGACGCGCTCCGGTGTTTTCGCGCCGGTGCGAAATCTAGGCCTGATTATCGTCGACGAGGAGCACGATCAGAGCTACAAGCAGCAGGAAACGCCTCGCTATCACGGCCGCGATGTGGCGATCGTCAGGGCGCGCGATCGGGGCGCGGTGGTCGTGCTGGGATCGGCGACGCCCAGTCTCGAAAGCCGGTACAACGCGGATCGAGGGAAATACGAGCTGCTGCGTTTGCCGGAGCGCGTCGAGAGCCGGCCGATGCCGAAGGTGGAGGTGATCGATGCGCGGCAGGAGTTTCTTGAAACGCGCAAGCAGGCGACGTTTTCACGAGCTCTGATCGATGCGGTTACAGAGCGCCTGGAGAATGGCGAGCAGTCCATGCTGCTGCTGAATCGCCGCGGGTTTTCGAGCTTCATGACCTGCCGGGCTTGCGGAGAGCGCCTGGAATGCCCCAACTGTTCCGTCACGCTGACGTTTCATCGCCGCGACCGGCGCATGCTTTGCCACTATTGCAATTTTTCGTCGCGCGTGCCGGAGCGTTGCCCGAAATGCGACAGCGATCACATTCAGTTCCTCGGTGTCGGGTCGGAGCGGGTCGAGGATGAGCTGCACGGGGCGTTTCCGAGGGCGCGGATCGCGCGCATCGATCGCGATACTACGGGCGGGAAGCGTGACTATGAGGCGATACTGGCCAAGTTTCGCGAGGGAGAATTCGATATCTTAGTCGGCACGCAGATGATTGCCAAGGGTCACGATATTCCGAACGTCACGCTGGTGGGTATCGTTAGCGCGGACACGGGGCTCGGCCTGCCCGATTTTCGCGCGGCGGAGCGCACGTTTCAATTGCTGACGCAGGCTGCGGGACGCGCGGGACGCGGGACCACGCCGGGGATCGTTCTGATGCAGACGATCAATCCCGATCATTATGCGATTCGTTTCGCGGCGGAACAGGATTATGAGAAGTTTTACGCGAAGGAGATGGAGTTCCGGCGGCTGATGCATTATCCGCCGCTTCGGCGCGCTGGCAAACGTGATTGTGCGTGGCGCGCGCGAGGAGGAGGCGCTGGCGCGCAGCGCGGCGCTGGGGCGTCTGCTGAATCCGGCGGCGAAGGCGTGAAAATTCTGGGTCCGGCGGCCGCTTCCCTCGCGCGGCTCAAGAACGAGTATCGTTATCAGATGCTTATTAAGACGTCCGAGCCGGAAGCGGCTCAATGAAATTCTGGGCGAGGTGCGAAGATTCGCTGCGGCTGAGAAGTGGAATCCGACGTCGCTAGTGATCGATGTCGATCCGATGACAATTCTCTAACAAGCATGCGAGAGTTTCTTACGGTGGAAGAAAATCTACGCTGCGCAATGCGCTTCTTCGGAGAGGCGACGGGGACGGGAGAGGTGCGCGCGCTGGACCGAACGGTGGCCATGTACTCGGGCCTCGAGTATGGAGTGTTCAACATTTCGCTGTTGACGCGTCCGGCAACAACGCAATGACGGGGGACTGGACGCGGCGTTGACCGAGACGGCGCTGTACTTCAAAAGGCGAACGAAGCGGTGGTCGTTTTGGTTGTGCGAGGATTTGCTGGACGCGGCGACGCGGCGCAAGACGCGGCAGATCTGCAACGATTTCGGGTTGCGCCCGATTTCCTACCCTCCGGGGATGATGGCGTCGAAACTGCTGCCTCCGGTGCGGCCGCTGCCGAAGATCGAATGCCGTCCGGTGGCGGACGAGATGACGCGATGCGCGTTTGCCGAAATCACTTCGATCTGCTTCGAGATTCCTCCCGGCATCGCGAACGCTGTGTATGCGCCGGCGAACGCCTGGAACGGCGCATATAAAGGATTCGTCGGGCTGGTGGACGGCAGACCGATTGCGATTGCCGCGATGGTGCTGGCCGCCGGCGCGTTGGGCATCTACTCCTTGGGAACAATTCCGATGCATCGCCATCAGGGATACGGAGAGGCGCTGCTACGGGCTGCCGCGGCGGCATCGCGGCCGAAATCGAGCGTGGATCCGTTCATTCTGCAATCGACGGAAGCGGGTCACGCGTTGTACCGGCGGATGGGCTTTCGGGATGTGACAAAATTCACCGTTTATCTCACCAGATAGATTCAGCACGTTAGAATAAAGGCGAGTATGTGGGTGTTGCTCGCGATATTGCTCGCGCAGTCCGTTGATTATTCGGCGGAGGGTTTAAAGGCGCTCGACGCACAGAAGTACGACGCGGCGGTTGAACTGTTTACTAAGGCGGTGGCCGAAGATCCAAAGGACTACGGCGTGCGATTCAACCTGGCGCTCGCCTACAGCTTGCTCGGCAAAGATGCCGAGTCCATCCCTCAGTACAAGGCTGTGTTGGAATTGAAACCGGGGCTTTATGAGGCCGAGCTGAATCTGGGGATTTCGCTGTTGCGATCGAAGGACATGGCCGGCGCAGTGCTTCAACTTAAGGCGGCGGCGGAGCAGAAACCTGCGGAATTCCGGCCTGTTTTCCACTTGGGCGACGCTTTGCGGGAAACTGGAGCACTGGCCGACGCGGAGACTGCGTACGCCACGGCGGTGAAGTTGAAACCCGATTCCGCGGAGGCGGAGTGGGGATTGGCGCAGACACTGATGCGGGAGAAAAAGCTCGCGGATGCCGAGCCACATTTCCGAAAAGCCGCGGCGCTGAACTCGAAGTATAAGAGTTATCTGCTGGAGCTCGCGACCATGTTCGAGGCGGATCATCAGACGGAGCGCGCTGTCGCGCTCTATCAAGAGTTTCCGGATGATCGTTGGTGCGCAGGAACGCACGGGCGCGCTGCTGCTGTCTTCGGGAGACACTGCAAGCTGCGATTCCTGCGCTCGAAGCGGCGGTCACGAAATCTCCTACAGCTGGAAATCGGGTCGCGTTGGCGCAGGCTTATTTGAAAGCTAAGCAAGACGATAAAGCACTCGCCGTCACTGCACAACTGGTCGCTGCGGAGCCGCAGGCCTACGACGTTCGCATGTTCGCCGGACGGCTGCTGCTGAACGTTAAGAAACTTCCCGCAGCGGCCGCGCAATTTAACGCCGCGGTGCAAATCAAGCCTGATTCGATCGAGGCGTGGAGGGAACTGAGCGCGATCCTGGTGATCAATCAGGACTACGTGGGAGGGCTCGCGGCGCTCGACCGTTTGCGCGCTTTGGGAGTCGAGACCAGCGGACAATTGTTTTTTCGGGCGATTTCCTACGATCATCTGCATCAACTGAAGGACGCCCTCGCCGCGTACAATAAGTTTTTGGAGACCAGCCAGGGAAAGAATCCGGATGAAGAATTTAAGGCGCGCCAAAGGGCCCGGATTATTCAACATGAGCTGGACAAGCGGTAGTTTATGCACGCCCTGATGATTCTTTGCCTCGCGTTCGATCTGGCGGCAATTAAACTGGAGCCCAACCTGGAGCGGCGGAGCGAGAGGGCGCTCGATAACGCATCAGCCGCGATGGATACGGCACGCGACGCATCGAGCGCGGGGGAATCAGAAAAGGTGAAGGCGGCGGTGGAGGAGTTGCGCGATTCGGTGGATCTGGCGTATCAGTCGCTGGTCGATTCCGGTAAGAGCGCCCGGCGCAGTCCCAAATTTTTTAAACGCGCCGAGTTGAAGACTCGGGAGCTGATGCGGCGTCTGGAAGGACTTGCGCAGGCAGTCGATGCCGAGGATCGGGTTTTTGTCGTGAGTGTGCGCGATCGGGTTTCCCAGGTGCATGACAATCTGATTCAAGACATCATGCAAAAGAAATAAGGAGGGAATATGAGACACGTAGTCTGGATGGTCGTTTTAGCGCTGGGCGTTTTCGCGCAGGCGAATCGCGACTTCCTTACCTCCGATGAGACGGACCAGATCCGGCTGGTGCAGGAGCCGAATGAGCGCATGAAGCTCTACGCGCATTTCGCCCGGCAGCGGCTGGACCAGGTGGAGAAGCTGCTTGCGAAAGAGAAAGGCAGGGCGCAGCGCGATGGTCCACGATCTTCTGGAACAGTATTCGAAGATCATAGATGCCATCGACGTGGTTGCGGACGATGCGATGCGGCGCAAGATTTCGGTGGAGGTGGGGTCGGGACTGGTGGCGCTGTCGGAACAGGACATGCTGGAGAAGCTCAAGAAGATTGAGGAATCGCAGCCGAAGGATATTTCGCGCTTCGAATTTGTCCTTAAAGAGGCGATCGACGCGACCTCGGATAGCGTGGATCTTTCGCAGGAGGACAATAAGGAGCGCGCGGCTCAGGTCGCTGCGAAAGAGAAAAAGCTGAAAGAGGAGCGCGAGGCGGCGATGACTCCGGCGGAGTTGGCTCAGCAGAAGGGTGAGGAGAAAAAGGTGGCAGAGAAGAAGAAGGCGCCCAGCTTGCTGAAGCCCGGGGAGAAATTGTCGGATGTTAATTCTGCACCGACGAAGCAGCCGGATTAATGGTGCTCGGGAGCGGGAGCCGGCGTTGTCGCGGCTGGAGGCGGAGGCGTCGACGACGCCGGGCAGATTTCGCGGCAGCATGTTGTCGCGGGTATCGAAATCGAGCAGCGTAAACATCAGGAAAAGACCCAGGAAAATAAAACCCGCGCCGGCGATCATGCCGTTCACCGGTTTGTCGTGCAGCAGGTGCATGAAGAACAGCGCGACCAGGGTCGCCTTGATGGTGGCGATGGTCAGCGCGACCACGACGTTCGCGGCACCCGATCCAAAGTCGATATACGACGCGCCGACCGTGATGCCGGTGAGGATCAGAAGCGCGATCAGCGTTTTCAGATAAACGGCCGCTTCTGCTTTGGGATTTTGTGTATGTTCGCTCATGAGATCAGGTAGTACAGCGGGAACAGATAGATCCAGATCAGATCGACCAAGTGCCAGTACAGGCCGACCAGGTCGACCGGCGTGTAATAGGAGCTGTTAAATTCGCCGCGATTTCCGCGGACGGCGATCCAGGCCAGCAGGACGATGCCGACCAGAATGTGGATGCCGTGCAGGCCGGTCATCATGAAGTAGAAGCTGAAGAACGTCGCGTAGCCGTTGGCTCCGTTAACCGTCGCGATCATGTCGCCGTGGTGCGTGTAACAGTGACCCGGCAGCAATCCTTCTTCGAACTTGTGCGAGTACTCGAAATACTTGACGCCCAGGAAGATGCAGGCGCAGAGGATCGTGATGATCAGATACATCACCAGTTTCTTGCGCTGGTTGGTTCTGGCCGACAGAACGCCCATCACCATGGTCCAGCTGGAAAACAGCAGCACCACGGTGTTCAGCGCGCCCGAGCGGCCGCTGCAGATGCTCATGCGCTTCCATGAATTCCTGCGGGATAGCGGGCCTGCATCAGTCCGAAGCCGACGAACAGGCCTCCGAACAGCAGGACTTCGGTCGCCAGGAACAGCCACATACCGATCTTGCTGGTATCGAACTGCTGCTCCATCGTGGTGAAATGATGCTGATGGTGCGGATCGTCGTGGCCGTGGCCATCGTCACCGTGGCCGTGCGGGTCGTGTTGAAGATCGACGGTCGATGTGCTCATGCGTGTTTTGTCACCTTCGGCCGGTAATCGTAAGGCTCATGCTCCAGCACCGGCTGGTCTTCAAAATTATGCTCGATCGGCGGCGAGGACGTCAGCCACTCCATCGTCGTTCCGCCCCACGGATTGTCCGGCGCATCCATCGGCTTGCGCAGCGATGCCAGCAGATACGCCGCGGTGATGAAGCAGGCCCATGCCGAGGACCCAGGACCCGAAGGTCGAAAACGCGTGCAGAGGCTGGTACTGATCGAGGTAGTTGTAATAGCGGCGCGGCATGCCCTGGCTGCCCAGGAAGAACTGCGTGAGGAAGGTCATGTTGAAGCCGATGAACACCAGCGCGCAGCCGATCCGGCCCCAATTTTCGTTGTACATTCGCCCGGTCATCTTCGGCCACCAGTAATGGACGCCGCCGATGAACGCGATGACCGTGCCGCCCATCATGACGTAATGGAAGTGCGCGACCACGAAGTAGGTATCGGTCAGATGAACGTCGGTCGAGAGAGCGCCCAGGAAAATTCCGGTCAGGCCGCCGATGGCGAACAGCAGCAGGAAGGAGATCGCGTACAGCATCGGCGTTTCGAGCGAAATGTTGCCCTTGTACATGGTCGCCAGCCAGTTGAACATCTTGACGCCGGAAGGAATCGCGACCAGGAACGTCAGCGCCGAGAAGACCACGGTGGCCAGTTCGCGATTGGCCGGCGACGAACATGTGATGGCCCCACACGAGGAAGCCCAGCAGCGCGAGCGCGACGCTCGAATAGGCGATCGCGCGGTAGCCGAACATCGTTTTGCGCGAGAAGGTCGGAATAATTTCGCTGATGATCGCCATGCCCGGCAGAATCATGATGTAGACGGCGGGGTGCGAATAGAACCAGAAGAAGTGCTGGAACAGAACCGGATCGCCGCCGATTTTCGGATCGAAAATGCCGATGTTGAAGACGCGCTCGAGCACCAGCAGCACCAGCGTGATGCCGAGCACCGGGGTCGCCAGCACCTGAATGATCGCGGTCGCATAAATGCCCCACACGAACAGAGGCATATCGAACCAGCCCATGCCGGGCGCGCGCAGCTTGTGCACCGTCGCGATGAAGTTGAGGCCGGTGAAGATCGAGGAGAATCCGAGGATGAACACCGCCATGGTCATCAGACCGACGCTGTTCTGCGTGGTGGTGCGAGTAGGGCGTGTAGAAGGTCCAGCCGGTATCGACCGCGCCGAAGATCATGGAAGTGACCGCCAGTACCGCGCCGGTGCACCACAGGTAGAAACTGGCCAGATTCAGCCGTGGGAACGCCACGTCTTTCGCGCCCAGCATCAGGGGCAAGACGAAATTCGCCAGCGACGCCGGGAACCGAGGGAATGATGAACAGGAACACCATGATCGCGCCGTGCAGCGTGAAGACGCGGTTGTAAGTTTCGGCGTCGATCAGCACCTTGCCGAACAGCTTGTGCTGCGGCGTCAGCAGCGACAGGCGGACCAGCAGCGCGAACATTCCGCCCACGAAAAACGCCGACAGTGACCGCGACCAGGTACATCACGCCGATGCGCTTGTGATCGACCGTGGTCATCCAGCTCCAGATGCCGGTGGTCGCGTTGAGGTAATTCTTTGCCGGACGGGGACGGTCCCCGATGTGCGGATCGCTATGTGTGAGTGTTTGTGCCATATCAGTGAACCTTTACTACTTCAACGTCTTGATATACGCGATCAAACCGCGAATTTCCTGCTGGTGCAGCAGGCCCTGGAAGGTGGGCATGATCGGCTCGAACCCCTTGACGATCTTGGCGTGCGGCTGCATCATCGATTCCTGCAAATAGGCATCGTCCACCAGCACCGACTTGCCGTCGTTCATCTTCACCATGTTGCCGTAAATTCCCTTCCAAGTCGGACCCTGGCCCTTGGTTCCGTCGATCGAGTGGCAGGTGGCGCAGCCTTTTTGCTCGCGCTGCATCTCGCCCCACTCCTCGGGCGGATAATTCTTCCATTCGTCGCCGCCGGTTTCGAGCCACTTCTTGAAATCGGCCTCGTTGTCGACGACCAGCTTCGCCTGCATATCGGAATGGCCTTTGCCGCAATATTCGGCGCAGGTGACGTGATGCTGTCCGAGAACCGTCGGCGTGAACCAGACTTCGGTATAGCGGCCGGGCACGATGTCGTGCTTCACGCGCATGTCCGGCACGAAGAAATCGTGCAGCACGTCCTCGCTGGTCATGATGAACTGGACCGGCTTGTTGACCGGCACGTGAATTTCGTTGGCGGTGCGGGAGCCATCGGGATATTCGAACGGTCCACAGCCATTTCTTGGCCGTGATCTGAATTTCCATGGACTCGCCGGGCGCCACCGCGTACTTCATCCAGCCGTTCAAGCCCCAGAAGAAGATCACGCACGCAGAGCAGCAGCGGCAGCACGCTCCAGACGATTTCGAGCGTCGTGTTGTGGGTCTGTGCGGCGTCACGCGGCCCGGCTTATAGCGATAGCGCCATGCGAAATAGATCGCCGGACACGCGATCCCCAGGAACAGGACCACGCTCAGCCAGAACAGGAACATGTACAGCGTGTCCACTTCGCCCGCGAATGCGGAGCCTTGTGGACGGCAACATCAGCGAACGAAACCACTCCATTATGCAATTCCCTCTTTAAGTCGTGCTCGGTCTTCTTACGCTCCGCGCGGATCATGCGCCACAGGAAAAACCGATGAGCAAAACCGTGAGCACTCCGCCGGCGCGCATGAAGTTCGTCGCGAACAGGACGTAGCCGCCGGCTTGCGGATCGTAGTGATAGCAGAACAGCAGAATTTTTTCGACCGCCATGGTGGTGCGATTTTCCGACGCTTCGGCCAGCGCGAAACGCAGATCCGCGCGGATGGAACGGACGCTCCATAGAGATAGCGCGCCATCTTTCCTTCGGGCGTCAGAACCATGATGCCGGCGGCGTGCGCGAACTGCTGCGTGCGCTCATCGTAGCGATACTTGAAGCCGATCAGCTCGGCCAGCTTCTTCGCGTTGCCGTCGTGGTCGCACAGAAAATGCCAGCCCGGCGCGGGATGATCGAAGCTGCTGAGTGTAGATGGCTTTTTTCTTTCGCGCCAGATCGAACGATTCGTTCGGATCGATGCTGATGGTGACGACTTCGTATTCTTTGCCCGGCGTCCACGGCAGAAGCTCGCGCATGGCGGCGGTCTGGCCGTTGAGAATCAGCGTGCACAGCATCGGGCAGGAATAATAAATCAGATCCAGAATGACCGGCTTGCCATTATGGAAAAACTCGCGCAGCGCGACCGGGTAGCCGCTCTCGGCGGTGAACGTCAGATTCAGATCGATCTGCCGCCCGAGATGCTCTTCGATGCCGACGCCTTCGAGCATCGCGGGACGGACGCCAACCGGGAGCGCTCCCGGGACGCCGTAACGGTCGAGCCGGGGCTGCGCCGCACAAGAGAGAGCGCTAACGCAACGCACGATCCCGAATTGGAGAGCTTTTTTCATTACTTCTTTTCTGGCATCACGGCCGGAGGCGTCGCCGGCACGTTAGGCGTCGCGGCGCCCGGTGTCGCGGCCGGCAACGCCGGTTCTTCCTTCTTCGGAACGTATTCCTTCGCCGGATAAAACGTCTTTCCCGCCGCAGCTTCCTGCAGATTCAGCTCCATCGCCCGATCCACGGAATCCGGACCTGGCCCGACGCCTTGTCCATATACATGTAGTGCGTCAGATTCCAGTCGTCGCGGCCGCGAACCTCGCTGCAACTGCTCGCTGGGCGGCGCCAGGACCTTCTCATACACCGCCTCGTTCCAGATATGGTCGAAATACTGCTGAATCGCGAGGATCGTCAGCACCAGCAGGATCAGGCTGCCGATCGCGAACGCCGCGATCGCGCCCGCGCTCGGCTCGGCGCGGTCGAACCCTTCCTTCGGATCTGCTGAGAATAACTTCTTTCCCGTCTTCTACGCTCATCGTGTTCCTTTACGCATTCTCAAAATGCAGGCTCTGCTCAAAGCGCAGATCGCCCACCGGCACCATCTTGTGTCTTGCGGAAGCGGCTCCAGAACACCAGTCCGCAGATGCTCACGCGTCGCCGCCAGGGTCGCGAAATCCAGCCAGCTGATCTGCGGGCCGTTCTTGAAATAGGTCGGCATCACCACCCAGTACAGATCGATATATTCGACCACCAGATCACCAGATCGCCAGACGCCGCGATCATCTTCAGGCTGCGCTTGGCCGGGCCGGCACAGCAGGATGAAAGAACGGAATCAGGAAGCGGATAAACGGCATCGCCAGGCTGATCCACAGCCAGCCTCCCACCGACCGGTGCCGGTACCAGATGGTCTCCTCCGGCAGGTTCGCGTACCAGATCAGCAGGTATTGCGAGAACGCCATGTAGGTGTAAAACGCCGTCAGCGCGAACAGCCATTTGCCGAGATCGTGATAATGCTCCGTGCGTGATCGAGTTCTTCAGAATCCCCGCGCGCCGGAAACCCAGGCAGACCAGCGTCACGAACGACATGAACGTCAGCGCGCCGCCGGCCAGAATGTACAGTCCGAAGATGGTCGAATACCAATTCGGTTCGAGCGACATCAGCCAGTCATAGGCGGCCAGCGTCCCGACCACCACCGCCAGGAACAGTCCCGGCGCGCTCCAGCGCGCGATGCATGTACATCTGCCGCGACCGAACGCTCCGTGTCCTGCTTGGTCGATTGATGGTAAATCGCGAAAATCCAGATCGACCACAGCGCGAAATAAATATAGGTCCGAATGCACGAAGAAATTCTCGCGTCAGATACTGGCCCTTGGTCTCCGGCAACCGGATTCGCGGCCATCCGGATCCATCCACGGATAAATGTCCTTCAGGCCGAACGCGATGGGGATGAAACAGAATCGCGCCCACCGGCAGCGTGATCATGATGTTTTCCATGATCCGCCGCATGGTGACGCTCCACGCCGAACCGGTCAGATACTGCACCATGACGAAGAAAAACGCGCCCAAACCCGCCGCCGCGATATAGGCGAACGCAACGATATAGGACTGAAGAAAGCGCACCGGATCGTTCAAATAGCCGGCCACGCAGGCGAGCACCGAGATCAGCGCCGCGAACACCAGCACGTTGCGGCCCTTCGCCCAGCGGCTCGCGTCGAGCTGATAGTTATCGGTCATGCGCGCCTCGGTCGTTTCCGTGCTCATTGCAACTCCGCCGCGTGATCCGCGGGCACATCGGATTTGGTCGCGTGCGCGGCGCGCTGCAGCGCGCGCACATACGCGATGATCGCCCAGCGGTCCTCCACCGCGATCTGAAAACGATAGGCCGGCATCGAACGTCGGCCATTGGTAATCACGTTAAAAATGTCTCCGTCGGCAAATTGCACCACGCGGTCCTCCGTCAGATTCGAAGGCTGCCAGGTGGGCACGTGGGTCGGCACGATTCCCTGCCCCGATGCCGGTCTTGTCATGACACGGCGGGCAGTAAGTGTTGAATTTCATCTGTCCCTGCTGGAGCAGCGCCGGCGTCAACGGCACCGGATTCTTGCCGACGTACATGTCGCCTTCCATGCCCGTGTAAGTACGCCGTCTGTTCCGTCATGTGCCCGCGCGCCACGGTGCCTTCCGGAGGACGCCTGGCATCGCCGCGCGTCGGCCAAAAACGGCAGCTCATTTTCGCCCTGCGGATGAAATTTCGCCTGCTGCTTCATGTCGTCCCAGACCTGAATCGGAGGATCGCGCTGCACGCTGGAGCATCCGCGTCAACAGCAGCGCCGCCAGCACCACCGCAAGCAGCGGAAGCAGGCAATACCCGCCGATCCACATCACGGAATTATCGGTCTTCTTCATCCTTCCACGACCTCCACCGTGCCCGCGCCCACGCTCCTCATATGCTCGGCGGTCATTTGCGGGTTGAATTTCGGATCGTCGGCTTCGATCACCAGCAGAACCGGTCGTCGGTCGCGCGATGCGCCATCTGATAATTCGACGAAGGATGATACAGCCGCGGCAGTCCGTTCAGCGCGAACATCCCGATGACGCTGGCAAACGCCGAGAACAGAACCGTCAGCTCAAACGTAATCGGAATCGAGAACGAAAAATCGAACAGCGGCTTGCCGCCGATCACCAGCGGATAGTTGATCGCGCCGCACCACCATTGCAGCAACAGCGCGGTGGCCGTTCCGCACACCGCGATCGCAGATCACGATCCAGCCGAGCTTCGAATACGGCATGCCGATCGCGTCGTCGATGCCATGCACCGGAAACGGCGACATCGCGTCGATTTTGGTATAGCCCATCTCGCGAATCTTGCGGCCGGCGTGCACCAGATCGTGAGGATCGGAGAACTCGCCCATCACGGCGTAGACTTTGTCGTCGCCGATGCCCAGCTTGTCCTTGATCTGCTCGATGTCGATTGGTGTCATTTAGTGATGACCTACCGTTTCCTTGGCGAACGTCTGTTTTTCGACCGCCAGCACGCCCTTCACTTCCGACATCGCGATCATCGGCAGGAAGCGCGCGAACAGCAGGAACAGCGTCAGGAACAATCCGAAGGTGCCGATGAACGTGCAAATATCGACCTAGGTCGGATGGAAATAGCCCCACGAGCTGGGCAGAAAGTCGCGATGCAGGCTGGTCACGATGATCACGAAGCGCTCAAACCACATGCCGATATTGGTGGTGATGCTGATGACGAACATCACCGGAGATCGACGTCCGCATTTTCTTGAACCAGTAAAGCTGCGGGATGAAGACGTTGCACGAATACATCGTCCAGGCCGCCCACGCAGTAGGGCCCGAAGGCGCGATTCACGAACGTGAACCGCTCGTAGACGTCGCCGCTGATACCAGGCGATGAAGAACTCGCGTGCAATACGCGTAGCCGACGATCGATCCGGTCACCAGGATGATCTTGTTCATGTTCTCCAGATGCTTCATGGTGATCAGATTCTGGAGATTCAACGGCCAGCGCGCGATCAGCAGCAGCGTCATCACCAGGCGAAGCCCGAGAAAATCGCGCCCGCGACGAAGTACGGCGGGAAAATCGTGGTGTGCCAGCCCGGAATCACCGACGTCGCGAAGTCGAAGCTGACGATGGAGTGGACGCTGAGCACCAGCGGCGTCGAAATGCCCGCCAGAATCAGGTACGCGACTTCATAATGGCGCCAGTGCCGCGCCGATCCGCGCCATCCCAGGCTCAGGAATCCGAACACCCACTGCCGGACTTTGCGTCGTCGCCCGGTCGCGCAATGGTCGCCAGATCCGGAACCAGTCCGGTGAACCAGAACAGCAGCCGAAACCGTTCCGTACGTCGAGACCGCGAACACGTCCCAGATCAGCGGGCTGCGGAAGTTCTGCCACATGTTCAGATCGGTGTTGGGAACCGGGAACAGCCAGTAAGCGCGCCACGGACGGCCGGTATGGAACAGCGGGAAAATGCCCGCGCAAGCCACCGCGAACAGCGTCATCGCTTCGGCCGAACGGTTGATCGACGTCCGCCACTTCTGGCGGAACAAAAACAGAATCGCCGAAATCAGCGTGCCGGCGTGGCCGATACCGATCCAGAACACGAAGTTGGTAATGTCCCACGCCCAACCGATCGGGCGATTGTTGCCCCACACGCCGATACCGGTCGAGACCAGGTAGGTCAGCATCGCCGCCCAGCATGGCCAGGATGCGTGACCGGTGATGCCGAGCGTGATCCAATACTTCAGCGGCGTCTTGATAAACGTCGCCTTCGATGATCGTGCTGATCTGCTCGGTGAGGTCGTGATAGCTCGTCGCGACTGGACCAGCGGCGGATTGGTGGCCAGCAACTGCGGATCTTGCACCACGGTGATCTCGCACGAGGATACCGGTCCGTGATCGCCTTTGCTCATGCTGAAAGCTCCGGATTTGGATTTCGTAACTTCGCCAGGTAAGTCGTGCGCGGCTTGATGTCGAGCTCGGCGAGCATCGCGTAATTGCGCTCCTGCTTCTTCAGTTTCGAGACGCGCGATTCGGGATCGTTGATATTCCCGAACACGATCGCGTCGGCCGGACAGGTCTGCTGGCAGGCGGTGACGATCTCGCCGTCTTTGATCGGCGCGCCGGCCCTTCGATCTTCGCCTTGATTTTGGTTTCCTGAATGCGCTGCACGCAGTAGGTGCACTTTTCCATCACGCCGCGCATGCGCACCGTGACGTCCGGATTCTGCGCCATGCGCGAACTCCGGGAATCGTGCTTATGGAAGTTCAGGAAGTTGAAGTGCCGCACCTTGAACGGACAGTTGTTCGAGACAGTACCGGGTGCCGACGCAGCGGTTGTACGCCATGTCGTTCAGCCCTTCCGGACTGTGCGTGGTCGCCGCCACCGGGCAAACGTTTTCGCACGGCGCGTTCTCGCACTGCATGCACGGAATCGGCTGCTCGACCAGCCGCGGATCGTCCTCCGGACCCGACGTAATAGCGGTCCATGCGGATCCAGTGCATCTCGCGGCCGCGCATCACCTGATCCTTGCCGACCACCGGAATATTGTTTTCCGCCTGGCAGGCGACCACGCAGGCGTTGCAGCCGGTGCAGGAGGTCAGATCGATCGCCATGCCCCACTGATTGCCTTTGTCGTAGATCGATCTCCGGATAGATCGAGTGCAGCTCCGGAACTTCCGCCATCTCCTCGATGACCTTGGGCTTCTTCTTATACTCTTCGATCGACGCTTCGCGGTACAGCGGCCGATCGTTCATGATGCTCGGCGTTCACGCTTGTTGTCGCCGGGAACGCCGTGTTCCTGCGTGGTCGCGTGCTTGAAGTTTATTGCCGGTCGAGGCGATCGTGAAATCCGTCGCCGAACCAGAACGCATCCGAAGTCCGGATCAGGTTGGCGTTGAACCCGACATCCTTGCCCACGCGTCCGCAGCGCGCGCGCCCGTAGCCGAGCGCGATCGAAACCGCATTGTCGGCATGGCCCGGCTGAACCATCACCGCGGCTTCCAGCTTGTAGTTGCCGCGCGAAATCGCGATCATGTCGCCGTCTTCCAGCTTCTGCTCGCGCGCCGTCGCCGGCGAAATCATCGCCGCGTTGCCCCAGGTCAGCTTGGTCATCGGGTCCGGAGCTTCCTGCATCCAGCCGTTGTTGGCGAAGCGGCCGTCCCAGGCCGAAGCGCTGGGATAGAACGCGACTTCGATTCCGGTGGCGGAAGTTTTCGCTTCCGCCCCGGCTGCTCCCGCAAGCTTTTTCGCGTCGACCGAAACTTTCGCGGCGTCGGCTGGCTTGGCCGAAGCGACGATGCCATCGTTCAGACGCCTTGCGCCAAGTCGTCTTCCTTGTCTTTCGCCGGCCACTGCGCCTGCCAGTAATTCTTGACGATGTCGTAGGCCTTCTTGTCCTTCGCGTCGATCAGCAGCGCGACGATCTCCGCCGCCGTCTTTCCGCCGTACAGAGGCGAGATCAGCGGCTGCTGAATCGCGGCCACTCCGTCGGCGGTGCGCGCGTCGCTCCAGCTTTCGAGGAAATGCGCTTCCGGCACATGCCACTTCGCAGCCGCCGCCGTTTCGTCGTCTTCGAGACCCAGATGAATCGAATTCGCGACTTTGGCCAGCGCGACGGCGAATTGCAGATCCGCCGGAGCCGTGTACGCCGGATTGCCGCCCAGAATCACCAGCGTCTGAACCTGCCCCGACGACATCTCGTTGGTCAGCGCCTTCAGCGCGTCGATGCCCGAATCGACCTTGTCGCTCAGGCTTTACGTACGACACCGCGGCGCTGCCCAGCGATTGATTGATCGCCGCCGCGATCGCGTGAACGATCGCCGGCTGCCTGGCGCCCGCGACCACCAGCGCTCCCGGTCCCGCCGCCTTCAGATCCTTCACCACCGCCGCCAGGAATTTCGCGCGCTTGTCGCTGCCGCCCTGCACGACGTTCAAGCCCGGCACCGCGCCCAGCGCCGCCGCCAGATCCATCGCGAACTGCTTCACTTCACCCGACCGCATCCGCAGCCGATGATCCGCATTCGCGCCGGTCAGCGAAAACTGGCTCTCCACCGCGTACAGCCGGTTGACCTTTTCGAGATCCTCTTCCGACGAAAACTTGCGGCCCTTCGAAAATTGCTTGGTCGGCAGAACGGCGTCGGCGAATCGAGCCCCAGGAAATCCGCAGTCCAGCGCCACGATCACTTTGGCTTTATCGAACTGCGGCATGAACGCTCCAGCGGCTGGCCGAACGCCATGCTCAGTGCCCGCGCGTTCGTTGTCGCGGGAGATCGGCTTCGTACTCGACCCACTTCGCCTTCGGAAATTTCTTCAGCGCGTCGCGCGCGCATCGACGACAAGCGATGGCGACGTAACCGTCTCGCTCAAGAACCGCAGCCCCGTCCCATCGCCGAGCGATAGCGCTTTCGACCGCCGCTTCGAACTTCGCCCAGTCGGATTCCTTCCCGCCCTCGAGCACCGTCGACGAACGGTCCGGATCGTACAAGCCCAGAATCGCCGCCTGCTGCATCGCCGTCGCCGCGCCCAGGCTGCCCGGATGATCCGGATTGCCTTCGATCTTCGTCGGCCGCCCGTCGTGCGTTTCGACCAGCAGCCCGGTCACTCCGCCCGCCAGCGACATCACCGTCGAGTAGAAGTAAGGCCTGGCCGGGGATCATATCCTCGACGCCCTTCGACATACGGCAGAATGTGCTCGACCGGCCGGCGGCAAGCCGTCAGACCCGGCCAGACCGAACGACGCCGCCATCAACTTCAGAACCGTGCGGCGCGAATTGCCGTCCAGCATTTCCGTCGCGTTGGCCGGAAATTCGCGATGCACCCACTCGCTGGAACTCCGGCGTATCCGGCCAGTTGATTCAGACTGACGCCAGTATTTCGGCCCGCTCGATTCTGTGGCTATGTTAATCAGATTCATCAAACTCACCGATGGCACCCCGAGCAGTTCGTTGGCGGATTAAGATGTTTCTGCGCGATAATCTCGCGCCCGATTTCCGCGGGATCGCGATCCGGCACCCAGTCGAGCTTCGTCACCAGTTCCGCCGGCCGCATATTCGGCGCGGGATTGCGATGGCACTCCAGGCAAAACGCCATGTTCAGCGGCTTTTCCTGATGCACTTCGATCATCTGATCGATGCGGCCGTGGCAGCTCACGCAGCTCACGCCCGCCGTCACGTGCGCCGAGTGATTAAAATAAACAAAGTCGGGAAGGCGATGAATCTGCACCCAGGGAATCGGCTGGCCGGTCGCGTAACTCTGCCGCACCACTTCCAGCCGCGGACTGGTCGGCTTCACCTGCGTATGGCAGTTCATGCAGGTTTCCGTCGGAGGCACCGCGGCGTAGGCCGCCTTATAAACCGTAAAGTGGCAATAATAACAATCGAGCCCCAGTTGGCCGGCGTGCAGCTTGTGGCTGTAGGGAACCGGCTGAACCGGCTGATACCCTGTGTCGATCACCGTCGGGTAAGTATAGTAGGTGTAGGCACAGATGCCACCCAGAGCGCCCAAGCCGAGCAGCGCGCCTGCAACCTTTAAAATGATGTCAGACGACTTCGGAAAGATAGCTGCCATCTCGAGTGTTGGTCTCCAGGGCCGTATCGAGCCCTCAACAATTTCTATCATAACCGGAGCATCTCCGCAACCGGAGCAAAAATTCTTGTCTAACAGTAAAACCTCCAGCGCGGTAAGACTCTTCGGCAACCTGAAGGTGCGGCCAAAGCTGATGGTGCTGCACAACCTGTTCTTTCTAGTGCTGACCTGCGCCGTTTACTTCTCAATAATTCCGCTATTTGAGAAGCAAGTTGCCGACGCCGAAGCCAGGGAATTGACCATTCTGCACCAAACGCCCACCCCAGGGCAAGACCAGAATGCTCCCCAGCGAGTCCTATGCGAGGCTGCGGCGCGCGCCCGAGCTGACCTTGTTTCTCGTTCTGGGAAGCATTTACGTTCTGGCCGTGCTCGTTCTGGAATCGGCCATCATGCCGCTTTATGTGTACCGGCCCCTGCGGCGCATGCTCGAGGCGGATGCCGCGACACAAACAGGCGACCGCGAGCGCGAAATGATCCCGCCCGAGGAAATCCTGGGCGACGAGATCGGGCAGATCATGCGCTCCCGCAACGAGACGGTAGCCGCCTGCGCCGCCAGGAGGATGAACTGGCCGCCGCGCTCCGGCGCCTCGAAGAGCAGGACCGCCTGGTCAGCCTGGGCCTGCTTTCGGCCAGCGTGGCGCACGAATTGAATACGCCGCTGGCGGTCCTGAACGGCTCGATCGAAAAGCTGATCGAGACCACCGACGATCAGCACACGCTCGACCGGCTGGCGCGCATGCAGAGAGTCGCGCAACGGCTGCAAAAGATCAGCGAAAGCCTGGTCGATTTCTCGCGCGTAAGGCATCAGCAGATGGGCCCTCTGGTGATTCGGCCGCTGATCGAGGAAGCCTGGGGCCTGGTGGCGATCGACGAAAAGTCCGCCACCGTCGAGTTCGCGAATCACGTCGGCGCCGAGGATGCGGTGATCGGCAATCCCGACCGCCTGGTGCAGGTTTTCGTCAATCTGCTGCGCAATGCGTTGAACGCCGTCGAACCGGGCTCGGGAAAAATCGACGTTCGCTCCCGCTGCGAGTCCGCGCGGAATCACGATCGCGGTGGAGGACAACGGCCGCGGCATCCCTCCCGATGTACTGCCTGAAATCTTCGACGCCTTCGTCACCACGCGCCTGGATGCGCGCGGAACGGGCCTCGGGCTTGACGGTGGCAGAAGGGATCGTCAGCGCAGCACGGCGGCACCATCTCCGCCAGCAATCGGAAAGAAGGCGGCGCGCGCCTGGAGGTAACGCTGCCGGCAGCGCACTACACGGAACCGCGACCGTCAGGGAGCGGATAGGCGCGAATCGACCTTGACATTTCTCCCCACTTCCTGCATACTTCCATCGATAAACGATGGGAACCGATAAATCCTCCGAACTCCTTCCCGGCACGCTCGACCTGCTGGTTCTGAAAACGCTCGCCCGCGGCAGGATGCACGGCTACGGCATTGCGCAGCACTTAAAGACGATTTCAGAGGACGTCCTCCAGGTCGGCGAAAGCTCTCTCTACCCCGCGCTACAGCGATTGCTGTTGAACGAATACGTCCAAGCCGAATGGGGCACGTCGGAGAACAACCGGCGCGCCCGCTACTACACGCTGACCGCCGCCGGGCGCAAGCAGTTATCGGCGGAGCGCAAGGACTTTGATCGCATGGTGCTCGCGATCCAGAGGGTGCTCGCGTGAAGCTACGACACTGATCGTGTCGCGTCCAGCAGGAACGCAATCACGAAATGGATCTGCTCCTCATTCAGATGGCGGCCGAATTTGACTTTGCGTTTATCGTCGTGAATGACAATCCACGCCGTTGATCCACCGCGTCCGTGCTTCACCGCATACTCGACACTCTCTATAGCGCGCAGCGCGATTTCGCTGCGCTTCCCGATACCGCCGACGCCTTCAAACACGCTGACCTGCTCATCTCGAATAAGGATGCAAACCCTCCCGAAACTCTGCATGATGGCGGCAGTCACCATGAAAGGCGTGAGAACCAGGAGATACCAATTACTCGACGTCAGCCCGAACCCGACCATCAACGCACTCACAGCCCACGTCGCAATCGCCCACCAGGACCGGGTCGTAATCTCGACAAAAGCGTGAGACTCCGTGAGCGAAATCGATACGCCCGCCGGAGGCTGCCTGGACGCGAGATCCGCCACCAGCGCGGCGACGCGGCTGCCCGAATCCAACACGCCGTCCCAGATGAGTTCCGGAGAGTGCACTCTCCGATTAAAACAAAGATCACAGCAGATCGTTGCGCTTTTGCTTTTCGAGCTGCTTCACCAGATCGCCCACCTGCTGCGCGCGGCTGCGGTCGGCGATCAGCAGCGCGTCCGGCGTATCGACCACGATCAGATCGTGAACGCCCAGCAACGCGATCAGTTTTGATTTCGCGCCGTCCACATAGTTCCCGCCGCTATCGACCACCAGAGCGTCGGCGCGAAGTGCATTGCCATTCCCGTCGCGCTGCTGCAGTTCGTAAACCGCGTTCCAGCTCCCGACGTCGTTCCATCCGATATCGCCCGCCGGAATCCCGACGACGTTGGAAGCCTTTTCGAGCACTGCGTAGTCGATCGAAATATTTTCAGTGCGCGGAAACACCTCGGCCATCTTCGCTTGAAACTGGCGGCTCGAAAACGGAGGCAGACCTGCAATCAGCGTCGCAGTCTTGGGAAGAAATTGCCTTAACGCGTCCAGCAGCACCGACGTCTTCCAAAAAAACATCCCAGCATTCCAATAAAAATTCCCAGCCTTTAAAAACTGCTTCCGCCGTCGCAGCATCCGGCTTCTCCCGAAAGCTCGTGACTGGTCGCTGGCCCCCGGCCCCTGGCCCCTTCGGAAATTCGATATATCCGTAGCCGGTCTCCGCCCACCGAGGCTCGATCCCAAGCACGACAATCTTCCCTTCCCTCGCCGCTTTGAACGCCGGCCGGACCAGACTTGACATAATCCCGAGGCTTCCCGATCACGTGATCCGCCGGAAACACGCCCATCACCGCGTCCGGATCGATCGATTGCAGGATGTGCGCGGCAAGCCCTATCGCGGGAGCCGTGTTGCGCTGCGCAGGTTCGGCCAGAATTTGTTTTTTCGGAACCTCGGGAAGCTGCTTGACGATCTCGGCCCGCAAATAGTCGTTGGTCAGGATCCAGATGCGCTCCGGAGCCAACACCGGGCGCAGACGATCGACCGTTTGCTGAATCAAAGACCGGTCGCCAAAAAATTTCAGGACCTGCTTGGCTTGCGCCCGCCGGCTGCGCGGCCAAAACCGCGTCCCACGCCCCCCCGCGAGAATCAGCCCATACAAATGAGACATTTTTGATTTTTTGTGGGGCGGCGCCATGCGCTGCCTTTACTGAACCGGATATCCCCGCACCAGCTTCAACGTCCGATCCCACCGCGTCTTCCTAAAGAAATTCTTCGCCAGATCGATGAAGTGGTTCGAATTGTAATCCACCCAATCCTCAGTCGGCGCATCGTAGGACCAGAAAATCACCAGCGGCTTGCCGATGATGTTCTCACGCGGCACGAAACCCCAGTAGCGGCTATCCAGCGAGTTGTCGCGATTATCTCCCATGGCGAAATAGCTGCCCTCCGGCACCACCACTTCTCCATTCACGACATGTTCGGCGAGCATGGTCCGTGCGCGATCGTAGACCGGACCGTATGGCTCGGCGGGAAAATTGTCCCGATACGGTTCGATGCGCGGAAATATGTGCTGGACGTAAGGCTCGTCCAGTTTATGGCCGTTCAGACCACAATTCCTTGTCGACTACTTTAAGACGATCGCCCGGCAGCCCCATACAGCGCTTCACGTAGTTCTGGCTGATGTCCATCGGATAGCGGAACACGATGATGTCGCCGCGCTTCGGTTCTGTGTAGGGAAGTAAATGCTTGCTGAACGAGTCCGACGGCGCGTAGGAAAGCTTGTCGACCAGCAGATGGTCTCCCACCATCACAGTCTTATCCATGGAAGGCGTCGGCACGATGAACGCCTGCACCAAAGTCGTGGTGCCGAACAGGAGGATCAGAATATTGAGCGCCCACTCGGTGATGAAATCGCGGGTGGAGTCGACGAAGTTTTTCATTGAATGGGGTATCCGTGAATCAGCATGAACGTGCGCTTCCAACGCGTCTTGGGGAAGAAATTTTTGACTAGGTCGAATATGTGCGTGACGCTGATGCCGGAATCCTGCAACTGATCCGTCGGCGCATCGTAGGACCAGTACACGATCAAGGGCTTGCCCATAATATTTTCGCGCGGCACAAATCCCCAGTACCGGCTGTCGAGCGAGGAATCGCGGTTATCGCCCATCGCGAAATAGTAATTCGGAGGCACCACAACTTCGCCGTTCACCACGTGATGCGTCAGCATATCGATAGCGCCGGACTCGACACTGGTATTCGGTTCGCCCGGAAAATTGTCGCGATAGGAATCGAAGTAGTCGGTCTTGTGAACCTTGTAGGGTTCATCCAGCTTCACACCGTTCAGATAAACCTGCTTGTTGACGATGCGCATGCGATCGCCCGGCACGCCCATGCAGCGCTTCACGAATGTCTGCTTGATGTCCACCGGAAATCGGAAAACAATGATATCGCCGCGCTTCACTGGACGATAGGGCAGCAGATATTTGCTCACCGGACCCGCCGGAGCATACGCCAGCTTATCCACCAGCAGATGATCGCCGATCAGCAGCGTATCTTCCATGGAGCCGGTGGGAATCACGAACGCCTGCACCAGCGTCGTAGTTAAAAACAGGAGGAGCAGAATGGTGATGGTCCACTCGGCAATGGCCCCCCGAGGCTCTTCCTGCTCAATTTCCACAGTGGAAACATCGCCGGTGTCGGGAAGAGGTTCAGGAAAGGGCGCAATCGGAGCGGCGGAATCCGTCGTATTTTCGAGGCTCACTAAACTTTAGTTTATCAGTTAGCCCGGATGTGGGGCAGGATGGCACAGGATGATGAAAAAGCCTCGGCGATCGGTCGTTCGAAACACAGACTAAAGTCTGTTGCCACCCACAGTCACCTGGCTACTGGCACATGGTTGCACAGGCTTCAGCCTGTGATGATTTTTTCACCAACCTGCGGACCGCTTGTCAATCACCATCCGGGCGCAGCCCGGACACGCCCAGAAAACTCAGCCGCGTCGTTTGGTCTGCAACACCCCGAGAACATCGACGTTGCGAGTGTCGCTACCTGTGCTTAGTGACGCGTCAACAGCCGCACCGCATTATTTCCCGTATCCGCAAAATACACATTGCCCGACGACGTCACTGCAAGCGCCCTGGGATTATTCAACTCCGCGACCGTTGCCGTGCCGCCGTCCCCCGTGTAGCCCAAGGTCCCATTGCCCGCGATGGTCGAGACGGTTCCCCCGAGAGGGAACAAACGGATTGCGTTATTGTTCGTATCGGCGACGTAGATGTTGCCCTGGGCATCGACCGCGATGCTGCTGATCGCACTGAACTGCGCGAGCGAAGCCGGGCCGCCGTCGCCCGTATAGCTGAGCGTGCCGTTCCCCGCGATGGTACTGATGACTCCATTCGCGATCATGCGCACCGCACCGTTACCCGAATCGGCGACATACACATTACCCGAACTATCGACCGCCACCGCAACGGGGTTGTAGAATTGCGCCGCCGTCGCGGGCCGCCGTCGCCCGAGTAGCCGTTGCTCCCGTTGCCGGCGAGCGTTGTGATGACACCAGTCGACGCGTTCACTTCGCGGATCCAGCCGTAGTAGTCGGCAATGTAGAGATTGCCCGCCGCATCGACCGCTACGCCCAGAGGGGCCATCAACGTTGCCTTTGTCGCCGCGCCGCCGTCACCCGAATATCCTTCGGTGCCACCCGTGCCCGCGAGCGTCGAGATGACACCTTGCGGCGTTACCTTCCGGACCACCGCGTTGTTCGAATCCGCAATGTACAAGTTGCCCGACGGAATCGACGGCGAGACCTGCTGGCTGATTCAATTGCGCACTGGCTGCCGCGCCGCCATCGCCTCCAAACCCCGGAACTCCATTGCCCGCGAAAGTGCTGATGGTTCCCGTGGGCGTGACCATGCGTACCCGATTATTCAACAGGTCCGAGATGTAAACATTGCCCGCATTATCGGCCGCGATGCCGTCAGGAAAACTTAACTGCGCGCTGGTGGCGAGCCCCCCGTCACCGCCGAAGTTCCCCTGCCCATTTCCCGCGATGGTAGAAATAGTGGTGCCGGCGATTTTGCGGATCCGATTATTCCAGCGGTCGGCCAGATAAAGGTTGCCCGCCGAGTCGACACAGATGCCGCGCGGCGCCGAAAGCTGCGCGCTCAGCGCGGAACCGCCATCTCCTGCGAAGCCATAACCGCTGTTGCCGGCGAAGGTGGAGATGTTGCCCTTGGAATCGACCTTCCGGATGCGATTGTCGGCATAGGTGGCGATATAGATATTGCCCGACGAATCGATAGCCACGCCGGCAGGTCCGGCAAGCGACGCGGTGATCGCCGTGCCGCCATCTCCTGCGTAGGCGAAGGCGATAACCACTGCGCCGGATACAATAGCCGTGCTTCCGGCGATAGTGTTGATGACGCCGGTGGAGGCGGTGATCATGCGCACATTGGCGTTGTTCGTATCGGCGATGTAAACGTTGTTTTTCGAATCGACCGTCACGTCCAGCGGTCCATTGAGATTTGCTCCCGCTGCCGCTGTCGTGTCACCCGAAAATCCCGGCTGACGTCGGGCCCAGGCCGGCAATGGTATGGATGTTGCCGTCAACGGTGACCTGTCGGATCGCGTTGTTGGCAGAATCCGCGATATAAAGGTTGCCCGAGCTGTCGAGGGCCAAGCCAACCGGTAAATCGAGTTCGGCGCCAATGGCGGGGCCGCCGTCGCCGGTCCACCCGACTTGCGGCACGCCGAAAAACACATTACCGGCAAACAGATTGATAAACCCGTCTGTCGTGATGATCCGGATCACGCTGTTTCCGGTATCGGCCACGTAGATATTCCCCAAATTGTCGACGGCGATGCCCTGCGGGTTTTTGAACTGGCCCTGGATAGCCGGCCCGCCGTCACCCGAATAGCCCACCCGCCCGGTGCCCGCGACCAGCGTCAGGGTTCCGCCGGATGACATCTTGAAAACAGCATTCGACGCCGTGAAATACACGTTTCCGCTGCCATCCACGGCAACGCGCTGCGGCTGTGTGATGCCTGTGCTGAGCGCCGCCGCGGGAGTCGGGGGAACCGACCCGCCGGCAATCGTCGAAACCAGATACTGCGGCTGGGCGGCGGCGATACCCGCGAAGACAAAGGCCAACCCCAGCGATTTATTCAATCGTGAATACAAAACACACTCCCACTCCGAATGATTCGTGCTGCACGCACTCTTCCGAATGCATACTTTAGAAATAGACGCGAGACTCCTCTATTTTGGTACATTCGCAGGCCTCCGCGCTATGTGGCTAGTGTATCTTGCCGGCAACAGTGGGAAATCCCGGCAATCCTGATAAACTGGAAACCGATGGGCGCCATCAAACGTTTTATTTTTTGGGACTTCCCCCGCGGCAGTTGGCAGTACGACGTTATGGTCGGTCTGATTTTGGCATTCATCTTCGTCACGCCGAAAACCATTTTCCGCGATCAGCCGAAAGCCGCCAGCTTCGCAATTCTCCGCAACGGGTTCTGGATCGACCCCCAAGTTCTGAACGGCGTCCCCGAAAACGAAATGCTAACCCGGGCCTCGGCCGCGGTAAACGCAAAGTATAAGACGCATACCAGGATCCTGAGCGTCGATCCGATCTTCAACGACGAACAGGAACTGGAAGGCTACATGGCCTACACCAAGCCGTGAAGCGCGCCTACCTAATATTGGGCCTTGCCGCATCGCTCGCGCCGGCGGATTCTCTGGACAATGTTCTGAACCGCATGGATCAGGCCGCGCAGAAGTTCCGATCGCTGACCGCGCACGTCCACCACACCACTTACACCGACGTCCTTTCCGATACTCAAGACGAAGAGGGCACCTTCAAGATGATGAAGCAGGCGAAAACCAACGTCGTCCTGCTGGGCGACTTTACCGGCAAGGACGCTCGGAAGGTTCGTGTCGCGTCTCCCAAGGTCGAAATTTATTATCCCAAGGCTAACGAAGTCGACCAATTCGATACCCGCAAATTTACAAAGTCCGCGGATCTGCTGTTGCTGGTCGGTTTCGGCACTACCAAAGCTGAGCTCGACAAGATGTACGACATCTCGCTCGGCGGTAACGAAACCATCGGCACGACGAAGACGACGCGCATCGATCTGAAGCCCAAATCGGCCGAAGCAAAAAAGCTATTCAACGTGATTCAACTGTGGATCCCCGACGGTGGATCCAATCCAATTCAGGAAAAAGTCCTCTCCGGCAAGGAGAACAAGGACTACCAACTGTTCCAGTTTTCAGACGAACAGATCCGCACCGCCTCCGACCCGCCCCTTCCCGCATCCGACTTCGAATTGAATCTGCCACCTGGCGTTAAGCGGATTACCCCCGGAAAATAGCGCTCACGGCAGCATCGTACTGTCATCGATAATCGCCTGCGCAATTTGCTCGTTGGTCAAGCCCGCTACCCCACTGAGATTGGCGCCTCGAAAATCGGAGCCTCTCATCCGAACCTCGCGAAAATCGCAACCGCGCAGATCGGCGCCCCGGAAACTGCACTCCACCAACTCGGCGCGGAAAAAATTTGCGCCCGCCAGATCCGCGCCCGAAAAATCACAATGATCCATTCTCGCTCCAATAAAGTTAGCGTCTCTCGCATCCATCTTCATCAAACTTGAGTGATGCAGCCGGGCATGATAGAACTCCGCCGCACGGAAGTCGCTGCTGCTCAAGTCAGCATCGTAGAAGCGCGAATCGTGAAAGCTCGCGCCCGTCGCGACTAAACGGCTAAGATCCGTTCCAGTAAAATTTTCACCATTTAGCGGCGCGCCACGCAGGTCGGCTTGCCGGCCTTCGGAAGAGTTAGACAACCACTTCCGATGGAGTTTCAACACCGCGTCCATAAATCTCTCATTAAAAGGGCTTATCGGCGGGCGCGGCTATAACTTCTCTAAAAATCGCAGGTGCACGCGCACGTCGTCCGTCAGTTCAGGATGAAACGTCGTCACCATGTGACGCCCCTGCTCCGCCCATACCGGATCGCCGTTGTACTTCGCGAGCACCCGTACTTCCGGTCCCGCGCGGCGGATAATCGGCGCGCGAATAAAGACCGCCTCCAACATCCCGCCCCCAGTCAAGTCGAGTTTTGCGATCCGGCTGTCGATTTGGCGTCCGTATCCGTTCCGCTCGACATCGATATCGATCAGGCCGAGGCTCATTTGCGGCGGGTGCGACACTTCCTTGGCCAGAAGAATCGCCCCCGCGCAGGTTCCGTAAATCGGTCTCTTTTCCCCGTAGGCGCGCAATGGCTCGAGCAGATTTTCATACTCCAACAGCTTGAGCATAGTAGAGCTCTCGCCGCCGGGCAGAATCAAGCCATCGCAGTGCGACATTTCTTCGCGCGTTCGAACCTCGATCGCGTGCCCACCCGCCTTCTCGATCGCTCTGGAATGAGCCTCGAAGTCCCCTTGCAGCGCAAGTATCCCCACCGTCTTCATAATTCGCCAGCGCCGCGCCCCGCGAGGGGCCTACCAGCCGCGCGTCTGCATCAACTCCGCTTCCGGCAATTTCGATACATCGAGCCCGCGCATCGGCTCGCCCAAATCCTCGCAGGCTTCGAGCAGCTTCACCGGATCCTTATAATAGGTCGCCGCCTTCACCACCGCCTTCGCTCGCGCCTCCGGATCCTCCGACTTGAAAATTCCGCTGCCGACGAACACCGCTTCCGCGCCCAACTGCATGACCAGCGCCACGTCGGCCGGCGTTGCGATTCCTCCCGCCGAGAAATTCGGCACCGGCAGCTTCCCGTTCGCCGCCACCCACTCGACCAGTTCCAGCGGCGCGCCGAGGTTCTTCGCCTCATGCACCAACTCCTCTTTGCCGAGTATCGTCAGATGCTTCATCTCCTTCACGATCGTCCGGATGTGCCGCACCGCCTCAACAATATTGCCCGACCCCGCCTCGCCCTTAGTGCGGATCATCGCCGCGCCTTCGGCGATCCGCCGCAGAGCCTCGCCCAAATTGCGTGCGCCGCAAACGAACGGGACTTTATAAGTCTTCTTATCGATGTGATGCTCTTCGTCGGCCGGCGTCAGCACTTCGCTCTCGTCGATATAATCCGCACCCATCTCCTGAAGAATAAGCGCTTCAGTAAAGTGCCCGATGCGAGCCTTCGCCATCACCGGAATCGACACCGTCTTCATAATGTCGCGCATGATGCGGATGTTCGCCATGCGCGCCACGCCGCCCTCTTTGCGAATATCCGACGGCACACGTTCGAGCGCCATCACAGCCGATGCGCCCGCCTGCTCCGCAATCTGTGCCTGCTCCGCGTTGGTGACGTCCATGATGACGCCGCCCTTCAGCATCTCCGCCAATCCGACCTTCAGCCGGAACTCTTCAGATAGAAACATTGCTGTCTCCTTCTCTAAAAATCCCTAAAGCCCGAAAACCGGGACAGACCACTCTGTCCCAAGGCGCCACCATCTCCGCGAAAGTACCACCACATCCACCGCCGGTGGACAGAGCGGTCTGTCCCGGTTTTCGCCCGTCCACAATCTCCGTAGACTCACACCAACGCCGGAGCCGGCTCGCCCCTCTGTTTCAACTGCGCACGCTGTTGCTCAGTCCGGAAAATCAACCCTAATACGGATAGTCCATGCCGGATATTTTCCGGCGTCAACCCCGCAAAACTCAATCGCAATCCATGAACCTGCGGACGCGTCACCGCGAAATAACGCCCCGGAAGAAAACTCACATTCTCGCGCTCGGCGCGCGTCGCCAACTCCGATGCGTCCAGAGGCTTCGGCAACTCGACCCAAACATTCATGCCGCCTTCTGGTTTAGTGAAAATCGACCCCACAGGCAGTTCCTTTTCGCACGAGCTAAGCGCCGCCTTCAATCGCAGCGCTCCCGCCGTCAACATTTTCTGACGATGCGCGGCCAATCTGCCCGACTCCGCGAACCGCAGCAGCACAGCCTGCGAAAGCTGATCCGAGTGCAAATCGCTAGCTTCCTTCGCCTCCGTCAGCCGCGCGATAAAGTGCCTCGGCCCGATGGCCCATCCCACGCGCAGCCCAGGAAACGCGATCTTCGAAAAGCTCCCCAGCAGAATCGTATCGCCCGATTCGTCGAGCCTCTTCAGGGACGGAATCTCCGTGCCCAGGTATCGCAATTCACCGTACAAATCGTTCTCGACCACGATCACGCCCGCCCGCTTGGCGAGCGTCAGAATCGTTCGCCGCGATTCCACCGGCAGCGTCGACCCCGTCGGATTCTGAAAATTCGGCGTCAGCACCATCAGCCGAGGCTTCTCTTTTTCAAGCAGCGCCCCGAGCGTATCCACATCGACGCCCTCGCGGCCGACGGGCATCCCGATCACGCGAGCACCACCGCGCAAAAACGCATTCCGCAACCCCGGATAAACCGGATCCTCAATCAGCACCGTCTCGCCATGCGCCGCGAGCACGCGCTGAATCAGATCGAAGGCCTGCTGGCAGCCGCTGGTGACCAGAATATCGTCATCCTCGCCCGCCGCTCCGCGCATCCGAGCCTCATTCAATAAGTGCCGCCGCAAAGGCCCGTATCCGCCGGCCGGCCCAAGCTGGAGAATCGACGCCGCATCGTCCGAGTCAATAACCTCGCGGCAAGTGACCCGAAATTCGTCGAGCGGAAACATGATCTCGGAAGGCCGGGATGCCGAAAAACTAATCACAGTAGGCGCTTCCTGCTCAGCGACTCCAATAACAAAACTCCCCCGCCCTACCTCTCGCCGAATGAGTCCTTCAGATTCAAGAACGTCGAAGGCCGCCGTAATGGTCGCCCGATTCAAGCCAATGGACTGAGCCAATTCGCGAGTAGGAGGAATCCGCTCCCCCCTCCCCATCCGCCCATCCAGAATCGCAGAACGCAGCTGTTCATGGAGTTGGCGATAAAGCGGCGTCGGTGATTGAGAGTCGAGTTCTAGCTGGGGAAGCATACCAATATTCGATTGAGTGTACCATATTGGATGAGAAAAGGAGGCTGAAACTCACTGGCAGCCGAAACCCCTGCCGACGACTTGTAAATTGCCGATGTGCCGTTGTGGCGCAGGCGGTTCCGCCTGCGTTTACGCCATCAGAAGAATTTCAAGCCTCCGCCAACCTGCGGATCGATTGTCAATCGGCCCATTCGGGTGAAGATGGTAAGCGGTTAAGGGCTGGGAAAATAGGCTCTTACGTCTTGGGATGCCGGGATGGCCTGGCTTGCCCCGCCAGGTAGTGCTGATCGAGAGCCTGCCGCACCAGGGTTTTAATGACTGCCTGACGGCTCACATTCAGGTTCTGCGCCGCTTGATCGAGTTCCTCCAGCATCGCGGCGGTAAGGTCGACGTTGACGCGCTGGATCGGTTGGACCATACGGTCTTGCTTCTCGAAGAAAACGGAGATGTCTTTCCCCTGGTCGGCGAGCCAAACGATTCCCTCCGCGGTGATAACGTCCGACCGTTCGTCGAGCCAATACGGACGTGAGAACAATGCCTGCGCCTCCTCAAAACCAATTCCCCGCTTCGGATTTGCCTTGAGACGCGCGCTCTTGCGAGGATCGAACCTGAAGCGCATGACTGATATGACTGTTATACCACTCAAGTGTAGCGCTCTCGCCCGGCCCGATTGAATTCTCCCCACACCGTGACTCCGCCCCTTGTGGGGCAGGTTGCCAACCTGCGGACCGATTGTCAATCGGTCCATCCGGGCGCAGCCCGGACGCCTAGGTGTGCTCAGGAAAATCGGGTACAGGGGCCTTGGCTTCGGGGCTTCGGGGACAGTCTGCTATGGCCCGAAGTGCCTGATTCCGACAGCAATTCGTATTTTCGCCAGTAAAACCAATGAGTTGCAGGGCAAGAAACGTGCGTGGCCGCGCACCCTAATGAGAAGGAATGAGTTACGATCAAACGAAACAATTGAATGCCATTTTCATCGCTGATCGAAGGTATCCGACTTCGGACCATAGCTGTCTGTCCGCCTTGAGTCCGTCCGCCTTGAGTCCGTCCCCCTTGAGTCCCCTTGAGTGCAAAGTCTCCCGTCCCGCACTATCCAGTTTGCTGAACAGCAAGGCCGGGCTCTCGGGCGAAATGGCGCTGCGGATTGAGAAGGCCTTCGGCGTGAGGATGGACACTCTGATGCGGATGCAGTCGGCTTACGATATCGCTCAGACTCGCAAACGCGAAAAGGAAATTCGGGTCCGCAGGATTCATCATACGGCTGACGGTCACGGCTAGGGCATGCTGTCGATCGTGTCGGCGTCCGGGCTGCGCCCGGATGGACGATTGACAATCGGTCCGCAGGTTGCCAACCTGCCCCACTCAGGGCGGCGCTGATTGACAAAAAAGGCTTTCGCAGGGCATGGCCCCGCGCCACAGAGCACGCAAGTTGTTGCGGGCTTTTATGCCTGGCGGACGAAGGGGGCGGGGACTACGCCGATTTCCAGGATTGTCGGGGGGCGGTCTGAGGATGGACCCGGCAGCTTGCCTGCCGCTATGTCACGTAGCATCCGGTCAATATCCTTCTTGACCGTGACTTGGATGGTGAGACTATTCGCTGCCGCTTCAATCAAGGTGGCTTCAAATTTCAGCATTTCATCGAGGCCGGGCACTGGGATTGGATTCGCCTCCATAAAACGCCGGAAGCTGAGCGCTTCATCGGTCGGGAAAGTGGACGGAGGGGTGACCGACATATAGCGACGGAGCAGATCGCGAAGCTGCTCCTCGCCGATCGCGAGCAGGAGCAAACGAGTGGTGTTTTCGAGGAGATCGGCAATCGCGCTGGCGCGGAAGGACGCGGCCAAAGTCGTATAGAGCGAGAAGGCTCGTTCGTCTAATGTGCTGATTTTGCCTGACGGCCGATTGGGAAGCATCTGATCCGCGATCAACTGTTCCCACTCATAGGGCGATGGTCCGGCAAATGTTGGCCGCGGTGTTGCGGGCGCGGGCTCGAACGGGACCGGCGTGATGTCCCACAGGCGATGAAGGACTTCCATTTCCTGGAGAAGGGCCTTCGAGCCAAAACGAGAAAGGCGGTCGGGCGCGATTTCGAAAACGATGGCGCCGAGGTTGGGAAGGCTCGAGACAATCTCGGCGGCGATCCCGGCCAGGTCAGGATCAATCCCTCGGGAATGCGCATCGAGCCAATAGCCGTGCGCGAATTCGATGCCCGCCAGATGCATCTCCCAAACGCGTTCCAGAGGAAGGCTGGCGAGCACATCGCCGATTTGGGCGCGCCCATTCCTGTCATTGACCCACAGGTTGGTGAGGTCGAGCAGAATGCCGCAGTCCGCGGCCTCGGCTACGGCTGCGAAAAATTCTCCATCGGTCATCTCATGGTCTTTGGGAACAAAATAATTTACGCCGGTTTCGAAGGCGAAAGGCCGTCCTATCGCCTCTGCGCGACGCCTGATATTTTGCGCTGCGAGCTCGACTGCCGCGTCGGTTTGCAAGGGCGGCATGAGAAATCCGCAGGGCTGGGCGCCGGTAGCGCCAGGCACGTCGCCTTGCACGTGAAGGATGCTGAGATGTTCGCTGGTCCAGGGGGACGCAAGTTCTTCGGTCCACCGGCGGAACTCACCTATGTGTCGTTCGTGATCACAGATTGTTCCACCAATCGGATAGCCGACGCCGTGCGTGAGCAAGCGCTGAGGGAGCGCCGATAATTGACGCATCTCCACCGGGCTACCGCGCGCGACCGACCCTGGCGCGGTACCCTTGGTCCACAGGCTTTGCGGTTCGATCTCGGCGACCTTGATGAGGTCGGCATTGGAGCGAAACAGGGCGTCAAGCGACCGATGATAAATGACGCCAGGACCGAGCCGCGGAGGTTGAAAGGCCATCGGCCGGGTTCAGGCCTCGAGAACGTTCAGGCTGCCTTTTTCCACAACCAGAACGACGTTTGCCGGATCTACGGCATTTTCGAAGTTAATCTGCAAGCCCGACAGACAAAACGGATGCCCCGCTTTTCCTAGCACGGAGGCCAGAAGCTTCTGGGATTGCTCCAGGTTCAAATTATCCGGCACACGAACGGTAACGGTTTTCATGGTTTTCTCCTTTGCGAAAAAATTGGCTGCCTAAGCCGGCCAGTGCTGCGGAAACCGCTTAGACGATTCGCACGATATCACTACAGTCGACAGGGTGTCAATCATGACCCTCATGACACATTGACGGGCGCGGTATTGTAGGGTATTACGCAATTATGGCTTCAACCTTGACGCAGACCCGGTCGGCTGAATTTCGCGAGGCGCTGGAAAACCGCGTTCTTGTCGCGGATGGGGCCATGGGGACGATGCTTTATCAAAAAGGCGTCTTTATCAACCGCTGCTATGACGAGCTGAATCTGTCGCTGCCGGCGCTGGTGCGCGACGTCCATCAGGAGTATGTCAAGGCTGGTTCGGAGATTCTCGAAACCAACACTTTCGGCGCGAACCGCAAGCGGCTGGCAGCGTACGGATTCGGCGAGAAGGTCCGGCTGATTAACCAAGCAGGCGTGAGGATCGCGCGGGAAGCGGCTCGCGACCAGGCTTTCGTGGCAGGCACTGTCGGGCCACTCGGTATACGGCTGGAGCCGCTCGGGCCCACCAGTTTCGAAGAGGCGCGGGCGGTGTTTCGCGAACAGATTGAGGCGCAGATCGAGGCCGGGGTCGACCTGCTGATCCTGGAAACCTTCCGCGACTCGAACGAAATTCGCGAGGCAATTTTCGCCGCGCGCGAGGTTGCCGGCGACGATATCGCGATTATCGCGCAGGTGAGTATCGAAGACGATTGCCGCTTGCGGGATGGCACTTCGACCGAAGACTTTACGCGGCGGCTCGATGAATGGCCGGTCGATGTGATCGGGCTGAACTGCTCCTCGGGTCCGAAGGTGATGCTGGAGGCCATCGAAAAGATGCTGGCCTTCACGAAGAAGCCGCTGAGCGCGATGCCGAACGCGGGGCTGCCGGCGACGGTGGAGGGGCGCAATATTTATTTGTGCTCGCCTGAATATATGGCGCAATACGCGCGCCGGTTTCTGATGGCGGGTGTGCGCATCGTCGGCGGGTGCTGCGGAACCACCGCCGCTCACATCAAGGAAATTCGCAGCGAAGCACGCAGCTTGCAGCCTGGTCATCGGACGCTGGACATCAAGATTGAGGAAACGGCGACGCACGCGAAGTCGCTCGAGAAGATTCCGATTCAGAAGAAGAGCGCGCTGGGTGGGAAACTCGCGGCCGGGAAATTTGTTGCCTTCGTTGAGATTCTGCCGCCGCGCGGAATCGACGCTTCGAAGGAGATCGAGGGCGCGAAGCTTTGCAAGACTGCCAGCATCGATTGCATCAACGTGCCGGACGGACCGCGCGCCAGCGCCCGCATGAGCGCGCAGGTCACCTGCCAGCTCATTCAGCAGCAAGCCGAGATCGAAGCGGTGCTGCACTTCTGCTGCCGCGATCGCAATATTCTGAGCATTCAGAGCGAATTGCTGGGGGCTTATGCGGTCGGCGTCAAAAATCTGATTTGCATTACCGGCGATCCTCCGCGCATGGGCACTTATCCTGATGCGACTGCCGTGTTCGACGTGGACGCGATCGGGCTGACCAACATTGCCAATAATTTAAATCACGGCCTGGACCTGGGCGGTAATCCGATGGGATCGCAAACGGCGCTGCTGATCGGAGTCGGTGCGAATCCCGGCGCGCTCAACATGGACGAGGAGCTGAAACGATTTGAATGGAAAGTGCGAGCGGGGGCCGAGTACATTGTCACGCAGCCGGTCTTCGATCTCGATCTTCTGGAAACGTTCATGAAGCGCACCGAACATCACAAACTCCCTCTGATCGCAGGGATCTGGCCGTTGACCAGCTTCCGAAATGCTGAGTTCATGGTGAACGAGCTGCGCGTCCCTGTCCCCGAGGAATATATGGACAGAATGCGGCGCGCCGAAAATGCCGAGGCTGCGCGCGCCGAAGGAATCGCCATCGCCCGGCAGATGGTGGAACGTGTCCGTCCGCTGGTCCAAGGCGTGCAGTTGAGCGCTCCTTTTGGACGCTATCAAATGGCGATCGAGGTCGCTGAGGCTATCGGCCCAAGAGAATGAGCGATACCGAAGAATGCTATCAGTAGTAGATGCTTAAAATCGCTCTGCCATTCATTATCTTTTGCACCTTTCTCCCGGCCCAGACGACTTCCACAATTACGTTTAATGCCAACGCGACAGCCACCGCTTCGGGAGGCGGTTACACGATCGCGGCGACGGGAACCGGCTCGTTGACCGGATTCGGGAGCGCACAGCTGGTAGGTTACGGAACGATCCCTACCCTTTCGGGACTTGTCACGACCACGCCGATCACAACCAGCTTGACGATGGTTTTCAGCACAGGTGACGCGCTCTCGGGTCAACTCGTTCTGGCGGCGGGTTACCTGATTCCGCAGCTTGGCCAAACCGTCTTTGCTGCTCCAACCTTCACGATCACCGGCGGCACCGGAGCGTTCGCCGGCGCCAGTGGGTCGTTTCCAAACCTGAACCTCACCGCCACGGCGGGCGCCGCAACCAACGTTCAAGGAACAGGAAGTGGAACGATTCTGACGCCCGCCTCGCACATACCGGGGACGCTCTCCTACTCCGGTTCATTCGCACACTTCGCCTCGGGCGCGGGATGGGACACGATCATCACGCTGGTTAACCACGGGACGGCGAGCGCACAGGCGCAGGTCAATTTTTACGACGAGTCCGGCAATCCGGCCACGCTGCCTCTCGATTTTCCTCAAGGCGGCGCAACCGCGAACGCGTCAACTTATTTACAGACCCTCAAACCAGGCGCAGTCCTGGTCATCGATAGCCAGGGTGGAACGACCACGAGCGTCGGATCGGCGCAATTACTGTCGGACGGCAAGGTTAGCGGATTCCTGATCTTCCGGTACCTGCCCACGGTGCAGGAAGCGGCGGTGAGTCTTCAGGTGCAAAATGCTCCGACCTACACTCTGCCGTTCGACAACACGGGCGGCATCGCCACGGGCATCGCGTTGTCAGTTACCTCAACTACATCGACGGCGGTCCAGATTCTGGTCCAGGACGATAAAGGAACAACCCTGGCAACGGACACCATCAACCTGCTGGGGCGCGGCCATACATCGTTCGTGCTGGGATCCCGCTACCCCGTTGCGGGAGCCGTTCGCGGCACGATCCAGTTTCAAGCCGCGGCCGGGGCGCAGATCGGCGTCATCGGAATTCGCGCTTTATCCTCCGGCGCCTATACCACGATTCCGCCGATTGGGAATTGAAACAGTAAACCCGCTACACTGATTCGGTGGCAACGGATCTCATCGAGATTGACGCCGAGCGTCCTTCTGAAACCGCGATTGAACGCGCAGCGGCCGCCGTGCGCCGGGGCGAAGTGGTCGCGATCCCGACCGATGCGCTGTACACTCTGGTCGCGGATCCGGTGAATCTGCACGCCGTCGGGCGCGTGTTTGCGGCGAAAGGCCGCGATATTCACCGGGCCCTGCCGCTGCTGGTCAGTGACGTCATCATGGCCGAAGAACTGGCCAAGGAAATGTCCGCGCGGTTTCGCCTGCTGGCGCGGTACTTCTGGCCGGGTGCGTTGACGATTATCGGCCCCGCGTCGTCACGGGTTCCTCTCAAGGTCACCGGCAATACCGGACGGATCGCGATGCGTCAATCGAAATCGAAGGTTGCGAATGCGCTGCTGGAGCGGCTCGCGCAGCCGTTAATTTCGACCAGCGCGAACATTTCCGGCATGCCAACCTGCGCGAGCGGCATCGAATGTTTCGGCATGATGGACGGACGGGTGGACCTGGTGCTCGATGGAGGCCCGGTGACCGGAACCGGCGCGACTACGGTGGATGTGACGGAACCTTATTGGCGAATTATTAAGGAAGGCGCGATCGCTGAGAAGGAAATCGCTGAGGTGCTGAAGGGTACCTAGTAAGCTGTTCGGTCATTTCGATATCGAGATCTCTTACGCGTACCCGCATGCGTCACAGACTGCGGAAAAATTCGCTGGCAGGCGAAACTAGCGCCTCATTTTTTCGAGGACCCATCCGACCACTAAAAACGCGGGAAGCGGAATCCAGCTCTCGGCTGGGAAAAAAATTGCGGTCACGAAACAGGCCGCGAAAACCGCTGCACTCAGGGCCACCCGAAAGCTCAATCGATCTGCATCCGTCGCCTGCCCTTCCACCGTCATCTTCTTCCATTTCGCGTACTGCCAATGCAGATTCAGCAGCAGCGCGATTGCGAGTTGGTTGCCGAAATAAAAGAATTGGGACACCGGATGCACATAGAGGTGTTCCATCAATCCCGCTGAGAAAGGCAGCAGAGCAATGAACATCAGAAACATCAGGTTGATCCAGACCAGAAGCCCGTCCACATACTTGATGAAATGAAACGTCAGATGGTGCAAGTACCAGAACGCGCCCGCGATCAGGAAGGTGACGACATAGGTGACAAATTCCCACCTCAGTTCCAGAAGCGCCGTCAGCATTTCTTTATCGGAGTGATGCGACATGACCTCGGGAACTTTCAATTCCAGCACCAGGAGTGTAATCGCGATCGCAACTACCCCGTCGCTGAGCGCCTCGATTCGGGATTTACTTAAAGTCACCATAACTTTCTTTCGTATATCATCGAAAATAGTAACAGGAGATTCCAAATATGCCACTATCGCGACGGCAACTATTCATGGCGCTCGGTTCCGCGAGCACGCTGGCGCTGATTCCGAAAGTTCAAGCCGCCACCGTACGCATCGTCGAATTCGACAGCGCAGGCAATTCGAAGGGCGCGCAAACGGTCGAGAAAATTGTCAAATCGAACGCCGAATGGCGCAAGCAGCTGGACGCCGAGCAATTTGACGTTACCCGGCGAGAGGGAACGGAGCGTCCGTTCACCGGCAAGTACGCGAAAAACCATGACGCCGGGATTTACCGCTGTATTTGTTGCGCGACGGCTCTGTTCAACTCCGACACCAAGTTCGAATCCGGTACGGGCTGGCCGAGCTTCTGGGCGCCGATCGCCAAGGAAAACATCACCACCAAATCGGACCACAGCTTCGGATCTGAACGCACTGAAGTAAAGTGTACGCGCTGCGACGCGCATCTGGGCCACGTGTTTGACGACGGCCCGAAACCCACCGGGCTGCGGTATTGCATGAATTCCGCGGCCCTCAATTTTGAACCGAAAGCAAAGGGATAATCACCATGAAACTTCTCAGCATCCTTGTAGGCGCCGCCTGCCTGATGTCCGCGGGCGGCAAGCTCCCCTCGCCCGCCACTGACGTAAAAGCCCCAGCCGAGAAAACGGCGACAGCAGTGTTCGCCGGCGGCTGTTTCTGGGGCGTTGAAGGAGTCTTCGAAAAATTGAAAGGCGTCAGCAACGCCGTATCCGGATTCGCTGGCGGCAAGAAGGCACCTTCTGGTGGCTACGAGGAGGTCAGCACCGGCCGTACCGGCCACGCCGAATCCGTCGAAGTCACCTACGATCCTTCGGTGATCTCCTACGGCCAGCTTCTGCAAGTCTTCTTCTCCGTCGTCCACGACCCGACCCAGCTCAATCGCCAGGGCCCCGATGAAGGCACGCAATACCGCTCCGCGATTTTCTATACCAATGAAGAACAGAAGCGCGTAGCCGAGGCCTACATCCAGCAGCTCACCGAGGCGAAAGCGTTCAAGCACAAGATCGTAACCCAGGTAGCGCCGCTCACCGGTTTCTACGCCGCTGAAGCGTATCATCAGCACTACCTGCAAAGGCATCCGAACGAACCCTATATCGCCTACAACGATCTGCCCAAGGTTCGGGATCTCGAAAAGCAGTTCCCGGAATTGGTCGCAAAACGGTAAGGGTCCAAGTTATAATCGGGAGGAGCGCGGGAGTAACTCAGTGGTAGAGTCACAGCCTTCCAAGCTGTTGGTCGCGGGTCCGATTCCCGTCTCCCGCTCCAATCTGAAGGAGTTACGGTAACCATTTTTCGCGCTGTGATTCTGCGCGAATCGCTCCACCTTGTGAGGTTGGAGCGAACCTGTCCGGGCTGCCCCCGGATGGACCGATTGACAATCGGTCCGCAGGTTGCCAACCTGCCCCACTACTGTTAGCGGAAATGCTCGCGTCTACCCGGCTCGGTCCGGACGGGAAGTTTCATTGGTTCCATCCACCGCCGAGAGCTTTGTAGAGCTGCACCACAGTTAATAGTTCGTTCAAGCGAATTTGCGAGAGCGCGATCTCGGCTTGAAACAGATCTCGATCGGCATCCAGTGCGTCGAGCTGCGTATCCACCCCACCGCGATAGCGCACGTAGGCGAGACGGAGCCTGTCCTGCAGCGCCTCCACTAACTGTTGCTGCTGCTCACGGCTTTCCCGTACCCTCTGGTGCGCAATCAGGCCGTCCGACACCTCGGAAAAAGCGGTCTGAATCGTTTTTTCGTACTGCACCAGCGCGTGTTGCTGATTCGCTTCGGCCAGCTTCACTCCGGATTTGAGGCGGCCCGCGGTGAAAATCGGCTGCGTGAGCTGAGGCGCCAAATTCCAGGCGCTATGCGGACCGCTGAATAAACTTGCCAGTTGGGTACTCTGTCCGCCGAGTACTCCGCTTAAACTTAATTGCGGAAAATAGGCTGCCTTGGCTACACCGATCTGCGCATTTGCGGCAATCAGGTCTTGTTCCGACGCGCGAATATCGGGGCGGCGCTCCAGCAACTCCGATGGCAGACCCGGAGGAACTTCGGGGGGAAGCGCCTGCTCCATGAATCTGCGTCCGCGCACCACCTCCGCTGGATTTTCGCCCAGCAGAAGCCGGATCCGATTCTCGGTCTGCTCGATCTGCTGGAGGATCCCAGGGATCGCCTGCGAAGCGGTATAGACAAGTTGCTCGGCTTGCCGTTGATCGAGAAGTGTTGCCACGCCTCCTGTCTGGCGCTGCATGGTCAGGGCAAGCGAATCCTGACGGGTTTTCAAAGTGCTGCGCGAGATTTCGAGTTCGTAATCAAGCTCACTTAGCGATAAGTAGGCGGTGGCGACGTCGCTGACCAGCGTGGTAACCACCGCTTTCCGATTCTCTTCGGCGCTTAGCAGGCTCGCGCGGGCGGATTCTGTCGCGCGGCGTAGCCGGCCCCAAAGGTCCACCTCAAACGAAAGCAGTCCCAGCGTTGCCTGTCCGAAATTGCGATTTTGCGAGGATAGAAACTCGGGCGGCAAAGGCGTCTGGCCATCGCGAGAGAGACGATTGATCTCCACGCTACCACTGGCGGCGAAGTTCGGATATTGTTGGGATCGCGTGATGCCCAGATTGGCTCGCGCGGCCTCGACACGAGTAACAGCGTCACGCAAATCGTAGTTCTGAACGAGCGCGACGCGAATCAGATCCTGCAGCTTCTCGTCATGAAATACTTCGAACCACTTGAGATCGGCAAGGGACGCCGCTTTGGTTTCGGGTAGCGGCGCGGGGCCGCGAAAACGATCCGGTGTGGCGAGCTTGGGCCGCTGATAGTCAGGGCCGACCGCGCAGCCCTCGAGGGCAGCAAACGCCAGAGCAATCGCGAATGCGGGAAGCACGCGCATGGTCAATCCCCGTGGGCCGGAGCGGGGGCGAGATTCAGTCCGCCAGCGCCGGAAAGCCGCTCCACCACATAAAATGCGGCGGGGATGAGGAAGATGCCGAGGAGGCTGGCGGCGAGCATGCCACCGATCACCGTGGTTCCCATGATTTGGCGCGAGACGGATCCGGCTCCCGTGGCGATCCACAGCGGCACGCATCCCAGGATGAACGCGAACGAGGTCATCAGAATCGGCCTCAGGCGAAGCCGCGCACCTTCGAGAGCCGCGTCCACCAGGGGCCGGCCTTTCTCGAACTCGTCCTTCGCAAATTCGACGATCAGGATGGCATTCTTCGCGGCCAGACCGATCAGCATCACCAAACCAATCTGCGAGTAGACATCGTTCTCGATTTGAACCATGTAAGAAGGCTCCAGATAGCCCAGCAGCAGGCGGCGAAGCCAGAGGGTTCCAAAGGCTCCGAACACCGCTACTGGAGTGCTGAGCAGAACACTTAGCGGGAGAGTCCAGCTCTCATAAAGAGCCGCGAGAATCAGGAAGACAAACAATAATGAGAAACCGAAGATAAGCGAAGCCGGCACGCCCTCCTGCGCTTTCTTTTCCTGAAACGACATGCCTGAGTAGTCGTAGCCCATCTCTGCCGGCATGGTGTCGGCGAAGACTTCTTCCAGAGCCTTAGTGGCTTGACCGGAGCTATAGCCCGGGGCCGCGCCTCCGTTAATTTGCGCCGCGCGATACTCGTTAAAGCGCATGGTAAACTCCGGTCCGCTGCGCGATTCGAACTTGGTCAGAGCCGATAGAGGCACCATGTCGCCGGAGTTATTGCGCACAAAAAACTGGCCGACATTCTCGGACTTGGTTCGATACTCGTTTTCCGCCTCAACATAAACCTGCCATTGGCGCCCGAAGCGATTAAAGTAGTTCACAAATAATCCGCCCATGAAGGCCTGGATGGTCTTGTAGACATCGTTGAGCGGCACGCCTTGCTTAATTACTTTGTCGCGATCCACGTCGACAAACTGCTGCGGCACACTCGGTATCAGGGTGGTCGATATGCCGGCAATCTCCGGACGCTTGCGCGCAGCCGCCATGAACTTGTTCACATTGTCCGAGAGAAAGTCCACGCTGACGCCGGCGCGGTCTTCGAGGATAAAGGTAAAGCCGCCTGAAGTGCCGACGCCTGGAATCGCGGGGGGCGAGAAGGTAAAGGCGATCCCTTCGGGCAGCTTCGCCAGCTCGCTATTCAGATGAGCCTTGATAGCCTGCATCTGCTCTGCTTGCTTCTTGCGGTCGTGCCATTCTTTCAAAGTGATAAACGCGAATGAGTTATAGCTGGTCCGCACCAAGCTAAGAAGACTGAAGCCAAGCAGCGTTGTGACGTGGTCAACGCCGGGCGTTCGGGCCACGATATCCTCGATTTGAGCCGTAAACTTGTCCGTCCGCTGAAGAGAGGCGGCGTTAGGAAGCTGAACGTTGAGATACAGGTATCCCTGATCCTCATCCGGCACGAAGCTTGTCGGCAGCTTGCTACTAAAGAAGAATCCCGCGGCCCCGAACGCGGCGAGGGCGATCAAAGCAACTGCGCTTTTTCGGATCAGTACTCCGGAGAAACGTACGTAAGCCTCGGTTGCTTGCGCGAATTTGCGATTGAACGAAGCGAAGAACTTGGCCAACCATCCTTTACTCTCTACCTTCGGCTTTAGGAGCAGCGCGGCCAGTGCGGGGCTAAGCGACAACGCGTTGAACGCCGAGAGAATCACGGAGATCGCGACTGTCACGGCGAATTGCTGGTACAACCTGCCGGTGATCCCGGGAATAAAGGCAGTGGGGATGAACACCGCGGAGAGTACTAACGCGATACCGATGACCGGACCGGAGATCTCCTCCATTGCCTTCAGTGCAGCTTCCTTCGGAGCCATGCCGTCTTCGATGTGCCGCTCGACGGCTTCGACTACCACGATGGCATCGTCCACTACCAGGCCAATCGCCAGCACCAAGCCGAAGAGCGAGAGCGTGTTAATCGAAAAGCCGAAGAGTGGGAAAAATAAAAATGTCCCGATCAGCGATACCGGCACCGCGAGCAGGGGAATCAGAGTGGCGCGCCAACCCTGGAGGAAAAGGTAGACCACCAGGATCACGAGCACAATCGCGATAAGAAGAGTCTCGACAATCTCCTTCATGCCTTCCGTCACGGCGCGCGTGGTATCGAGCGAGATCGCGTAATCCATATCCTGCGGGAAGCGAGCCTTGGAGGCTGTCATCAACTTCTTCACCGCGTCGGCCGCCTGGACGGCATTCGACCCCGGTAGTTGATAAACGGCGATAATCGCGCCCGGCTTGCGGTCGAGGCGCCCGTTGATGCTATAGTCCTGCGAGCCGAGCTCCACCCTGGCGACATCCTTGACACGCACGGTTCCACCGTCGGTAGTTTCGCGGATCACGATCTTTTCAAACTCCTGGGGCGACGTCAGACGGCCCAGCGCGCGTACCGAGTAGGTAAATTCCTGTCCCGAAGGAATGGGCTCGCTACCGACTTGGCCGGCGGGGTTCACAGTATTCTGACTCTGGATCGCCGAGACGATCTCGGGAACCGTGATCTGTAACTTCGCCAGTTGATCGGGCTTCACCCACAGGCGCATGGCGTACTGGCCGGCGCCGAAAACCTGCACGCTTCCGATGCCTTTCAGCCGGGTCAACTGATCGTTGAGGTTGATGTAGGCGTAGTTGGCCAGGAATCGCGAATCGTAGGTGCCTTTCGGCGAATAAACCGCCAGCAGCATAAGCGGCGCGGTGACGGACTTCTGGACCGTAACACCGTAATTGGTGACGTCGACGGGAAGCTGCGATGCGGCTTGTGTCTCGCGGCTTTGGGTAAGAATGAAGTCGGTGTTCGGATCCGTCGCCACGTCAAAATCGACAATCATCCTCATCCCGCCGTTCGCCGTCGCGTTGAGCGAGTACATATAGTTCATGTTGTCGACGCCGCTCATCTGCTGCTCGATTGGAGTCGCCACGGATTGCTCAATGGTCTGCGCATCGGCGCCAACGTAGGTCGCCGTGATCTGGATCTCGGGCGGTGCGATCGCGGGAAATTGCGCGATCGGCAAACTCAGAATCGCAACGGCGCCGAGAATCACGGTGAGGATCGCGATGACAATCGCCACAATCGGGCGGCGAATAAAGAATTTTGACATTAGTTAGTCCCGGCGAACGGCTTCGCAACGACCTGCATTCCCTGGCGAACTTTTTGCACGCCCTCGACAACTACTTGCTCGCCAGGCTTCAAACCTTCGCTGACGATCCACTCGGTGCCGGTTCGTTCGCCGACTTTCACCGGCCGGATACTGATCTTGCTTTCGCTGTCCACCACCGCGATCTGGTAGCTGCCTTGCAACTCTATGACGGCGCGTTGGGGGACAAGGATCGCGCCGGGCAGAGTGCTGGAGATCGTCCGTACCCTTCCGTACTGGCCGGGCCTCAAAGTATTTTCAGGATTGGGAAAGAGTCCGGCCAAACGAATCGCGCCGGTCTTGACGTCCACCTGACGGTCGGCGAAGTAGAATTTTCCGGTACGCGCGTAGATCGAACCGTCGGCCAGGGTCAACTCGAGCTCGCGCCGTCCCATCTCCCCCTCGCGGCCGGCGAACGTCGGGAAGCGGCGCGCAAAAACAATGTACTCCTGTTCGCTCACGACGAAGTAGACTTTGATCGGATCGAGCGTCGACACCGTAGTGATGCTGCCGCTGCCGGCGCTGACGAGCGCTCCTACCTGTTGCTGCGCTATGCCGACAATGCCGTCGATGGGCGCAGTCAGCCGAGTGAATCCCAGGTTGATTTGCGCCGTCTCCACCGCGGCCTTCGCGGACTGCACGGAGGCACCGGCCGCCACGATCTGGGCCTTGGCCGTTTCCACCTGAGCATTCGCCGCCTGCACCTGCGCCTTGGCTGCGAGGTTGTTCTGGGTCGCGTTGTCGAGATCTTGCTGCGTGATCGCCCGCTGCTGAACCAGCGGTGTGTAGCGATCGACATCGAGCTGGGTGCGGCGCTGGTTCGCTTCCGAAACGGAGACTTGGGCGTTGGCCTGGGCTAGCTGCGCCTGCGCTTGCGCCAGTAGCCCCTGGGCCTGCGCAAGTTGACCTTGGGCCTGTTCGAGAGCCGCCTGAAAGGGACGCGGATCGATTTGAAAAAGCAACTGCCCTTTCTGAACCAACGAACCCTCGGTGTAGGCTTGTTGCAGAAGATACCCGGAAACCTCGGCTTTGATATCCGCATTGACGAGTCCATCCAGAGTGCCGATCCACTCCTTATAAATAGGAACGTCTCGTTGCGTGGCGGCAATCACCCTGACGTCAAGAGGCGCAGCCGCCTGGCCGCTCGCTCCGACGGAACAGGAGGTAGTCGCGAGAAGCGATCCAATGACGAAGATGAGAACAGCAGATCTACGATCCACAGCTGGTCCTGTGCATGCGATGCTCCATACCGTCGGCCGCGAATCTTCTGAAGTTTCGCAAAGCTTGATTTCACAAGGACGGCATTTACCGGATTTTGGTTACTGGAATCCCAGCAGGCCGGTCTGAGCTAATCCAACCCCGAAGTGTCAAAGGCCGGAAATTCGTCAGTCCCATTCGACATTCGTCGCGGCGCTGGTCAGGGTACTCGATGGATTTACGATTAGTTCTTCTTTTTGCTACCCGAGAGTCCATTCAGCAGCCCGCCAGCCGCCTTCCCGAGATCATGCTGGAAGCTCTTTATCTCCTCCTTAACGACCGCCTTGATATCGGGTTTGAAGACGGGCTCCGAACAGGTGCCTCCTACCGTAAAAGGGATCGGCGTGTTTCCGACGACAGCCAAGAGCCCGGAAGTGTGGACAATCGCCGTCATCTTGAAGTCGAGGGCATTGGCTGGACTGACTGTTCCGGCGCCGCTCAGTTCGCCGATGGCAGGAACCACCAGCTTCATATCGTTCGCACTCGCTCCCTCCGGCGCCCATCGGACGTTGGCCCTTAAGACCTGGATCTCTGTATCCGGGCCCGCTTTGATACCCGCGAGCTTTTCGATAGACTCCATCTTCTTGGGAAGATCGAACCCGACCAGGCGCGTATTGTCGAGAGCCAGGGAACCGGTCGTGACCAGACGATCCGCCGGACCTTCCATGGACAAATCAGCGTTTGCGGTTCCGCCATTGAGCGAGGTTCCCGCGGGTAGCGTGATCGCCATTGCAGGCAGCAGCGCTTCCAGCTCCTGCACCGGCATGCCCGGGCCGGAAAGCTTCAAGTTCAACACCATGGATTCGCCCTGCTCAGCATAAGTTCCCGTGATGTGCGCGACCGCCGTGCCGATGTGAACATCGCCCTGATGCACGATCCCGGAGTGCTTCCGAAGATCGTGTTGAACGGAAAAGTCCGCTTCCACCGACCGATTTGAGGGAACTCCAGCCTTGGCGAGCCTCAGCTTGTCAAATTTGAGCTTCCCGCTGAGGTGCATGATGACTCCATCCGATTCGCCGCTGCCATCGAAGGAAGCCAGGCCCGAGACATTAGGCGCGAAGTCGTTGAGTCCGGACCGTTCGAGATCGAGTTGCGTCGCCTTGAGGTTGACGTTGACTGGCGTCATAGCCGAGTCCGTCGGATTGATCGGACCCGCCTTGCCGCTCAGGTTGATCGTGCCTCCGCCAAGCACTGTTGCCGAGAGCGAAAAAGGGAACGCGGAACTGCTCGAAAAATCACGCAGCTCGATATTCACCTGCTCCAGCACTAATGGTTTCCAGTGGCCTACGGTTCTGCTCAAAGTCAGGCGGCAGTTGCTGATCTTGATTAGCTTCACCGAAAGATCCAGAGGCGTCCGAGCCGAGGGAGGAGGCCCGCTTAGCGGTACTTTAGACTTACCGCCCAAACCGGAAAAGTTCCAATCGCCGGAGCTCGCTTGCACCAGCGCAATCTCGGGCTGATCGATGAGCAAATCCGTGACCACCAACTTGCGCGAGAAAAGGAACGGCCAGATTTCTACTCCGACATGCAAGGATTTGGCCCGCAAGAATGCCGGTTTGCCGAAAGCCGGATCCTCGGCTACCGAAAGATCGTCGGCCGTGACTTCACCAGCGAGAATTTTGAGCCGCAAATTACCGAGCGTGACTTCCCTACCAAGGGCATTGCTCAGATCGGACTGGAGCGTCGGCCGGAACTGATCCACATTGATAAGAAACGGCAGACAGACCACAATCAGGATCAATATCGCGAATGAGATTCCGACCCATTTCAAAATGCGTTTCAAGGAGCACCTCCTTGCGTCGCGCCACAGGGCGAGTGCGGGCTGCGCGCGACCACTTATGGAGTATACAACCCCGTGTCATTACGTTCTTGCCCAAGTCGTTTTGGACCCCTTGGTTTAATCGTTATATTATCGGTCTACACATGTCATGACCGCGCCTGATGCCTGCCCCTGTCATTGACGCCTCGCTCGCGGGCGCATGGTGCTTCCCGGATGAGCGGACCGACTACACGAATGCGGTTCTTCTAGCGATCTCCTCCCCGCTCGAAGCCTTAGCGCCTCGCCTGTGGGCCTATGAAGTCCGCAACAGCGTATTGACGGGATTTCGACGCAAGCGCATCAGTCACGCTGACGCTCTTGAATTCCTGGAGTCGATCGAAGCCCCCCTATTCGGTTGACAGATCCGGTTTCCTACGGCGAAGTCTTGAGCTTGGCCGAACGTCACGGGCTAACGGTTTATGACGCCGCCTACCTGGACTTCGCCATCCGTGAACATCTGCCGCTTGCAAGCCTGGATAACGCGCTGTGCAAAGCAGCCCTCCGCTCAGACGTGGTCTTGTTCCAACCATAAACAAGTTGCGGCGATACAGGAAACTTCCCATTCCGTCCTATAGGGTGGTCGCGCGTTCGATTGCATCTTGAACGTATCGCTGCGGTTGTGGATGCGGCAATTCCGGGAAGCTACAGCGAAATCGGTCTAACCGCGGTGCGTCATGGCAGATATTCGCCTATGCTTTACGCTGGGTAAAGCAAGAATTTTTTCTTTAGGGGAAGTCGGGACCGCAGCAGTAGTATGCTAAAAGTAGAGGCCGTTACGAATGGAAGTGCATCTTTCGCCCGATGTGCAAATGAAGCTTGAGCAAATGGCACGCGAAACCGGACGCCGGAGCGACGAGTTGGTCGAAGATGCCGTGATCGGATACTTCGACGGACTCGTGAACACCAGGGAACTTCTCGACCGTCGCTTCGATGATCTCGAGGATGGGAAGGCGACGCTCATCGACGGTGAGGACGCTTACCGTCTTTTGATGGAGAAAACCGAAGCTCAACGCCAGCGCCTCCGGTCGGCGTGACGGGATACGCGCTTCACGCTGAAGCGTTCGCCGATCTTGACGGCATCCGAGAGTACATCGCGGAAGACAACCCCGACGCTGCCGACCGGGTAATAACGGAAATCTTCGAGGGGATTCGAGCACTGGTCCCCTTCCCCGAACAGGGCTACCGGCGGCCCAATCTCACGTCACGTCCACTACGGTTCAAACTCGTGCGTGAATATGTGATTGCCTACGCACCGGAGAGAAGGCCCTTGTGGGTTGTGGCTGTTTTCCATGGACGGCGCAGTCCCGTTGTGATCGCGGAGATTCTCAGAGGCCGAGAGTAGGCCTCGGAATACCTCATTTCGTGAATTCTACCATCACAATACCGCATGCCTGACCATAATCCCCGGGAACAAATCCCTCCCCATTTCCGTCCTCCCACTGCATGAGCATTTTCGAGGACGTCCGTTTCGGCCTCCGCACCCTCTTAAAAAATCCTGGATTCACCACCGTCGCGATCACCGCCCTCGCGCTCGGAATCGGAGTCAACGCGACCGTATTCTCCCTCGCCAACGCCGTCCTCTTCAAGAATCTCCCCTTCGCCAACAGCGACAAGATCCTTTATATCGTCTCCTCCAATCCCACTAAACCCCGCTGGTGGCCCGCCCATTCCTATCCCGATTTCCTCGATCTCAAGGCGCAATTAAAATCCTTCGACGCGGTCGGCGCGAGCACCGGCGTTTCCGCGAATATCAGCGACCACACCGCTTCGCCCGAGGGTTATCACGGAGCCCGCATCACCGCCAACACGTTTTCCCTGCTCGGCGTAAAGCCCCTCGCCGGCCGCGATTTTTCTGCCTCCGACGAACAGCCCGGAGCCCCGCCCGTCGCCATCCTCAGCTACAAGGTCTGGGAAAATCGCTATGGCAAGGACCTCTCCGTAATCGGCCGCACCGTGCGCATCGATGAAGAGCCGACCACCATCATCGGCGTGATGCCCGCCCGCCTCGACTTCCCGCGCGAGACCGAGGTCTGGAAGCCGCTCATCCCCTCCGCCGATCACAAGAAGCGCGAAAATCGCTGGTTCACGGTCTACGGACACATCGCCGATCATGCGACTCTCAAGTCCGCGAGCGTCGAAGTCGGCACCATCATGCAGCGCCTCGCCACCGAATATCCGATCACCAATAAGGACATCGGCGGACGCGTCATCGATTACAACGAATACTTCGCCGGCAATGAAAGCGAAATCAAGGATCGTCTTTATCGCTATGCTCGGCGCCGTCGGATTCGTGCTCCTCATCGCCTGCGCCAATGTCGCGAATCTGCAGCTCGCTCGCGCCGTCAGCCGTATGCGCGAAATCTCCATCCGCGTCGCCCTCGGCGCCGGACGCTGGAGAATCATCCGCCAACTCCTCGTCGAAAGCCTGATGCTCTCCATCGCCGGCGGCGCCATTGGATGGGCGCTCGCCTTCTGGGGCGTCCGCACCTTCGACAACGTGGTTAGTTCCCTTGGCAAGCCCGAGTCGCTCGACTTCACCATGGACGTTCGCGCGCTCCTCTACCTCGGCGCGATCACCATCGGCACCGGACTCCTGTTCGGTCTCGCCCCCGCCCTGCGCCTCTCGAAACTCGACGTCAACACCGCGCTCAAGGACGGCGGCCGAGGTTCCAGCGGGGGCGGACGCGGCAAATATCTCTCCGGGCATTCTCGTGGTCGTCGAAATGGCGCTCGCCGTCGTTCTGCTCGCCGGCGCCGGCCTCATGATTCGCAGCTTCATGAACGCCTATCGATCCGACCTGGGCATCCGCACCGCGAACATTCTGACACATGGAGATCGAGCTGCCGAACGCGAATTACAAGCTCCCGAACAGCAGAAGGCCTTTTTCGACCGCCTGAAAACCAGCCTCGACGCGGTGCCGGGCGTCGAAGTTTCCACCGTCGACCTCCAACATCCCTCTCACCGGCGCATGGAACTTCCCCTACGAAATCGAGGGCCAGCCCCAACCCGACTCCCGCCGCCGCCCCAATGTCGACGCCATCATCACCACTCCCGATTATTTCCGCGTCATGGGCGACCAATTGCTCGCCGGCCGCGATTTCACCACAGCCGACGGCACGCCCGTCCGCCCTCAACATCATCGTCAACCGCCAATGCGCGGAAGCTTTCTGGCATGGAGAAAATGCCATCGGCAAGCGCCTCCGCCTCTATAAAAAGGATGTCGCCCAGCCCTGGCTCACCGTCGTCGGCATCGTCCCGAACATCGCCAGCGACAACCAGTCAGAGATCGAAGCGCGGCGCGCTGGTCTATATCCCCTACGGCCTCGAAACCAATTCCCAGCATGTTCGTCGCCGCCCGAACCTCGGTCCCTCCGTCGACGCTGAAGCAGGTGTTCCGCCGCGAGGTTCAGGCCATCGACAGCGATCTGCCGGTCCTCAACCTGCGCACCATGGAAGAACAACTGGAGCGGCAAAACTGGCCCTACCGCGTCTTCGGCTCCCTGTTCGCCATCTTCGCCGTCATCGCCCTCGGCCTCGCCTCGGTCGGCCTCTACGCCGTGATCGCCCACTCCGTCAGTCAGAGGACCCAGGAAATCGGCGTCCGCATCGCCCTCGGCGCCCGCGACAGCAACATCCTGCGCCTGGTCTTTTCGCAAGGCATGACGCAGCTCGTCATCGGACTCGTCCTCGGACTCGCCGCCGCCGTCGCCGTGACGAAGGTCCTGAAGGCCCTGCTAATCGACGTTTCCCCTACCGATCCCGACGACCTTCGTCTCCGCAACTCTCAGTGCTCGCCCTCGCCGCCGGCCTGGGCTGCTTGATTCCCGCCCGCCGAGCAATGCGCGTAGACCCGATAGAAGCGCTCCGCCACGAATAGGGTAGGTCCCCGACCTGCCCTTTTTGACGATCTTCGACTCATCCGTGGCGTAGGTCCCCGACCTGATCCGTGACGCTTACCCATCGAAACGTTTTCCCGCTCTAGCGCATCACCACCCGGTAATGGTACTTTGTGATTCGGAGGAGCAATGAAGCGAACCCCCGGCGGCTCCGTGTTTCTAAGCTGCCTTCTCTTGACCAATTTGCTGAGCGCAGCCTGCGGAGACCCGCAGCCGCCCCCATGCTGAACATCGTCGATCGTCGAGGGAGAAGGCACGCTCAACAACGTCAAACAGCGCGTGAATCGGGAACCCATCGTCCAGGTGGAGGACGAAAATCACAAACCCATCGCCGGAGCGGCCGTGGTCTTCTTCCTGCCCACCTCCGGACCCAGCGGAACCTTCGCCAACGGCTCCCAGACGCTGACCGTCACGACCGACGCCATCGGCCGCGCCGCCGCCACCGGGATCCATCCCAACCACACCCTCGGCAAAATGCAGATCCGCGTCACCGCCTCGGCTAACGGACTCTCCGCCACCGCGACCATCACCCAGACCAACATCGCCGGCGCTAACGTCGGCCGGGGCCTTAGCCCCACGGCGAAAATCCTGATCGTCGCCGCTGTCGCCGCCGGCATCGGCGCCGGCGTCTATTTCGGCGTACGCGGCAGCGGCACCGGACCCACTACCGGTATCACCATCACTCCCGGGACTCCCACTGTAGGAGCGCCACAATGATAATGCGCTCATTCATTTTTTCCATCGCTTTATCGAGCGCGGCATTCGCGCAAGTCGGCGGACCCATCCTCGGCTACGTGCCCGAAGGCGCGCGCCATTCGACCCATGTACGGATTGCCCCGCCGCGGGCGCCATCGGCGGCATCGTCAATCACCGGCCGCGATTTCTCGCACATCGCGATCTCCCCGCAGCAGAATTTCGCCCTCGCCACCGCGCGATACCGGCGAAGTGATGGTCGCTAGAAATCCTCGGCTTCAACCGCCACTCCCGATCACCGGCGCCGCCGCCAATCCGACAATCCTCGCCATCAGCCCGCAGCGGCACTTCCGCCGCCCTCTGGTTCCCTGCCACTGGACCATCTGCAAGTCGTAACCGGCCTCCCCGATTCGCCCTCCGTCGCGCGCCATCGACGCGTCGTTCCTCAACGCATCCCCTCAGTCGATCGCCATCACCGACGATGGCCAGTGGGCCGTCGGCCTCTTTTCCGCCGGCCTCTACGCCTTCGGCCCCAGCGCCCAAGTGATCCCCCTGCAAACCGACCCCGGCGTCATCGCCATGGCGTTCTTCCACAACAGCCACAATCTCGCGCTAGCCACACGCATCCCGCGCGACCTCCATCACCGCCATCGGCGCCGCCAATCAGCCGTCGTGCTCTACGATTATTCCGCGCAATCCTTATCGCCCCGAGCCATGGCCATCTCCTTCGACAATCAACACGCCGTGATCGCCGACGCCTCCGGCAAGCTGGTAAACATCAACATCTCCGCCGACACCGCCAATATCGTCGACTGCGGCTGCTCGCCCACCGGCGTCTACTCGCTCGGCGGCTCGATTTTCCGGTTAACGGGAACCGGCGCCCCAGCGCGCAACGCCCTCGAACGAAGTGGCACTAAACCGGACCTGAAACTGTTCGACGCCGCTGCCGGCGCCGTCTGGATCGTGCCTCCCGCCCTCGCCGCGAAAGGGGCACGCCAATGAAAGCCCTCCGCGCGCTTCTTCCCGTCCTGCTCTTTCCGGCTTCCCCGCGCTGGCGCAGACCATCACGACCGGCTCACTCCCGAACGGCGTCTTGAATCAGAGTTACTCGACGCAATTGAGCTGCACCAATTGCAAGGGCTATACCTATGCGATTGGTCAATGGAGCCGGAGCTCTGCCTCCCGGCCTCAGCCTATCCACTTCGGGAATCATCAGCGGCATTCCCAACGCCGTGGGAACCTACAGCTTTAAGTTGCGCTTTTCCTGCCCGGACGCCGAAGCCACTCGGCATGTAAACAATTCTCCATCACCATTCCCTCCGGCCTGACCATCCTCACCACCTCGTTTCCCACGGCACAGTGGGCGTCGCTTATCAGCCAGCCTTATCGGCCAGCGGAGGCGTCCCTCCCTATACGTGGAACGTCACCTCGGGCAACCTGCCTCCCGGCTTGGGCATACGAAAATAACAACAGCATCGGCGGCACGCCCACCACCACGGAACGTATTCCTTCACCATCAGCGTCTTCGATAGGCAGGCAACGGAGCCTTCATCCAGACCTCGATCACCATCGGCACCAGCCACCGCGGCCCCGTCATCACCACCACCACGCTGCCCGACGGCGTCGTCGACATCGCCTACACCGCGCAGTTGACCTGCATCAATTGCACCGGCTACACCTGGTCTGTAACCAGCGGACTCCTGCCCCTGGGCCTCACCCTCAGCTCCGGTGGAACCATCACCGGCACGCCCACCACTGCGGGAACCCGAGCTTTCAAGTGACGCTATCGGCGACGCTCCGGGAACTACGCAATGTCGTCTTCGGTCTCGCAGATTTTCACCATCACCGTCAACGCCGCCGGCCTCAGCATCGCGCAGAGCACACTCCCCATCGCGTTCGCGGGAACGCCGTACTCCTCCACGCTCACCGGCACCGGAGGCCTCACGCCCTACACCTGGTCTCTCACCTCGCCGTCCAGCACCAACGACGGCCTCACCATCAACTCCAGCACCGGCATCCTCTCCGGCACTCCCACCGCCAACGGGACGTTCATCCTCACCGTGCAGCTCGCCGACAGCAGCGGCTTGACAGTATCTCAAGACAATTCACCCTGAGCGTCTCCACGTCCTCAGCATTCTCACCACCTCGCTGCCCAATGGCAGCGTCGGACCGTCTATCCCACGCAAACTCTATCGGCCGGAGGAGGCCAGCCGCCCTATCGCTGGACCATCACCACCGGAACCTTGCCCGCCGGCCTGACGCTCGACGGCGTGTTCGGCCGCATTTCCGGCACACCCACCGCCAACGGCAAAATCGACCTTCACCCTGACGGTCACCGATAATCAGGCCAACACCGCCACCGCGAAGTCTGTCGATCACCGTCGGTCGCGGCGTCACCATCACCATCACGCCCGCGACTCTTCCTGGGGAACCGTCGGAACCGCGTACTCACAAACATTCATCCGCCACTGGAGGCGCCGCGCCTTATACCTGGAGCGATCGTCTGCACTCGCGACCGCCGCCACCGGCCTTCCGGCCGGCCTGGGAATCAATCCCACCACCGGCGCGATCACCGGGACGCCCACCACCGCGGGAAACTACGCCTTCACCGTCCAGGCCACCGATTCGAATCAAGCCACCGGCACAAGCCGCTCTCAGCATCACCATCGCCGCCGCGGCGCCCCTGACCATCACCACCGCGTCGTTCCCCGAAACGGAACCGTCGGCACAGCCTATTCGCAATCCCTCGCCGCCACCGGTGGGACAGCTCCCTACACCTGGGCGCTCTCGAGCGGCACTCTCCCCGCTGGATTGACGCTCAACGCCTCCACCGGAGCGATCACCGGCACTCCCACCGCCGCCTCGACCACCAGCTTCACAGTGCAGGTGACGGACTCCGCGAAGAACACCGCAACCAAAAGTCTCGGCATCGTATCGTCACGGCAGTGACCAGCCGCTCACCATCACCACGACCTACCCTGCCCGCCGGAACCGCTCGGCACCGCGTACTCGCAGACCGTCACCGCCACTGGAGGAACCGCGCCCTATACATTTACGCGCTACTACTCCACCCTCGAACGACGGCCTGACCATCAACGCGACTACCGGAGCCATCACCGGAACGCCCACCGCGACCGGGACATTTACTCTCACCGTGGTCGTCACCGACAGCAGCTCACCCGCGCAGACCGCAACTCAGAATTTGACGCTCACCGTAAGCGGACCCGCGGTGACCATCACCATCGCCCCCGCGACTCTACCCGCAGCAACCGCGGCACAGCCTATTCCCAAACTCTCACCGCAACCGGCGGAGCCGTCGCCCTATAAATTCGCAGTCACCACCGGCAGTCCTGCCCGCCGGGCTCACTCTGTCCGCCACCGGCGCCATCAGCGGGACCCCAGCCGCGCTCGGATCCAGCAGCATTTCACCGTCACCGCGACGGACGCCAACAGCGCAACCGGCACCATGCAATACACGCTCACCGTGAACGCTGCGACCGCGCCCACCATCACCCTCGCCGGAGTCCCCGCACCCTCCGGCTTCCAGCAGCAGCTGGCCCTCACGCCGACTCTCAGCGGCAGCCTATCCGTCCAGCCGTCACCGGAACCGTCACGCTGACGTTCACGCCATCCGTGACCCGCCCAGCCGGATCCACCGGCACCATCGACGACTCCATGATCCAGTTCTCCGGCGGAGGCCGCACGGCAAACTTCACCATCCCCGCCGGAAGCACCACGGCACCATAACCTAACCGTGCTGACCGGAACAACCGCCGGAACCATCACCCTGACAACCACGCTCTCACCGGCGGAGCCACCCTGGCTCCCCCACCACCCAGACCATCATCAACGCGCCCGGCGTGCCATTCATCAGTAAGGTAACCTTGCAGCAGGCCGCCGGAGGCGTCACCGTGGTCATCACCGGCTTCTCCTCGACGCGCGACATGGTCAACGCCTCATTCGCCTTCGCCCCCGCCACCGGCGACACCTTCACCTCGAACAATGTTTCCGTGCCCGGTCCAAACCGCCTTCACCACCTGGTGGGCGAACACCGGCGCACATCGAACCACTACGGCACCCAATTCACCCTAACCGTCCCCTTCACCCTAGCCACCGCCACTCAATCAGTGACCGCGAGTAGCAGTAGTCTCGGTAACCGTAACCCTACAAAACTCCAAAGGCGCCTCAAACTCAGTAACCCTATCCAGTATCAACTATGGCAGTGGGGCAGGTCCCATGCCTCTGCGTGAGCGACCGCGTCCCACGGCCCCGACCGTGCCCTTCACCCAAAAAAACTAAGCGAATTATCCCCCTGCTTCAACACCCTACCCCTCTTCAACCCCCCATAACTCTCCTCCAACCCAAACCGCGAAGAATGCTGCGCAATCGCCAACCCCGGAGGATCATCCGCCAGCGCCATCAGCGCCTTCTCATACTCCACTCTCCAGCGGATAAGGCGGATCCAGAAACGCAATATCCACGCTCCCAATCTTAGAAATCACATGCGCAGCCCGACCCTGCCAAACCCTCCCCCGCCCCTCCAGCCCCAGCGACTTCAAATTGAACCGAATCACCTCCAGCGCATCCGAATTATTCTCGACAAAAATAGCCCTCTCCGCCCCCCGGCTCAACGCCTCAATCCCCACCGCCCCCGTCCCCGCATAAAGGTCCACAAAAACCGCCCCGCGAATCCGCGGAGCAAGAATACTGAACAGAGCCTCCCTCATCCGGTCCGGCGTCGGGCGCACATCGAGCCCCGGCAGACTCTTCAACACCCGGCTTCGAAATTCACCCGCAATTACCCGCATAAAATTAAGGTCAAATAAGGGCTCCCCGAGCCCACGTGCAATTTAAGATCATTTAAGGCGATTTAACCCACCAAAACCAGCCCATAACGCCTCTGCCAATGGTCCCGAATGAACTGCACACCCCTCCTCAGCTCCTCCTCCGAAGGCGGATTTTTCACAAACGCCGCCGCCTCATTCCGCGCGATTTCGAGCACGTCCGCATCCCGCATAATATTGCCGATCTGAAACGCCGGCAGCCCCGATTGCCGGGTCCCGAAAAACTCCCCCGGCCCCCTCAATTTCATGTCCATCTCGGCGATATAAAACCCGTCGTTTGAATCGACTAGCGTCCGAATCCGCTCCCGCCCCGCCTCGCTCATCTTGCCCGTGACCAGGATGCAATAACTCTGCTCCCCTCCTCGTCCGACCCGCCCCCGAAGCTGGTGCAACTGCGCCAATCCAAACCTCTCCGCCTGCTCAATGACCATCACGGTAGCGTTCGGAACGTCCACGCCGACTTCGATAACCGTAGTAGATACAAGGATTTGCGTCTCCCCGCGCTGGAACTTCTCCATCGCCGATTCCTTGTCGTCGGTCTTCAATTTCCCGTGCAGCAGCCCGACTCTGACGCCCGGAAAAACGATCGTCGAAAGACTGCTCATGCATCTTCTGCGCGGCTTTCATGGCCTGCGTTTCCGACTCCTCAATCACCGGATAAACCACATACGCCTGATGCCCTAAGTCGATTTGTTTCTTGAGGAAACTGTACACCTGCTCAACCTTGGCATCATCCACCTGCTTGGTCAAAATCGGCTTCCGCCCCGGAGGCATCTCGTCGATCACGCTCACATCCAGATCGCCATAAATGGTCAAAGCCAAAGTCCGAGGAATCGGAGTCGCGGTCATGACGAGAACATCCGGATGCTCGCCTTTTTCCATCAATTTCTGCCGCTGCTCCACGCCAAAGCGATGCTGCTCGTCGACAATCGCCAGTCCAAGCCTCTTAAATTCAACACCTGCCTCGAGCAAGTGCATGCGTCCCGCAAACCACATGCGCCAGTCCCGCCGCCGCCAGTTTGCGCAGTCCGGCCTTCTCTTTTTGAGTATTCGAACCCGTCAGCAAAATCGTGACGTAATTCAGCTTCTGAAACAGCTTCTTGAAATAGAAAAAGTGTTGAGTAGCAAGGATTTCCGTCGGCGCGAGCACCGCCGCCTGATAAGCCGTTTTCAATGGCGATAATCGCCGCCTCCGCCGCCACCAGTGTTTTCCCGCTGCCGACATCGCCTTGCAGCAAGCCGATACATCGGACGCGGCGCGGCCATGTCGTCGGCGATTTCCTTCAGCACTCGTTTTTGCGCGCCCGTCGGCTTAAACGGCAGCATTTCCAGAATCTTGGAGCGTACCCGATCGGTCAGCGCAAACCCGATTCCCGGATCGAGCCGCGCGCGAGCCCGCTTCAATTCCAGCCCGCACTCCAGCCAGAAGAATTCCTCGAAAATCAAACGGAACTGCGCCGGCGACCGAAACGCATTCAACAATCGCAAATCGGAATCGGCCGGAGGAAAATGCAAGCTCCGGATCGACGTCCATAAATCCGGCAGTTTCAATTGATTAACGATCCGCTGCGGCAAGTGGATCTTGCAATGGGCTCCACGCTCTTCAAAATCCGATCGAGCAGAGTCCGAAAAATCCGCGTCGAGACTTTTCCGACCGCCGTATAAATCGGAACGATGCGCCCGGTATGCAGCCCATCATCTTCATCCGACAGAATTTCAAACTCCGGATGCATGATCGACAGGTTGCCGGAGTAATTATCGAACTCGATTTTCCCGAACAGAGCGACCTTCTGCCCCGGCGCGAGTACATCGTTCAAGTACGCGCCATGAAACCATTTAGCCGAGAGCACGCCGCGCGATGCGTCGGTAAATGTGGCCTGAAACAGTCCCAGATTGCGCCGCTGAAAACCCGCGACCTTGGTCGACCGCACCTCCGCCAAAACCGTCGCCATTTCGCCCGGAGCAAGCTGGCGGATGGTTTTCACATTGCTGCGGTCTTCATACCTAAAGGGCGCATAGGTAAGGAGATCCTCGACGACTTTGAGGCCCTTCGCCTCGAGCATCGCCGCGCGCGCGGGCCCGACGCCTTTCACGTACATCAATGGGGTGGAGAGATCCAACCGTTAGTGTACAATGCCGTCAATATGTTCTTCGCATTTCTGGTTTTCAAACTCGGCATCATCGGCACCGACACCTCGCACGCATCGGCGCATTCGCCAACCTGCTGAATGGAGGAACGATACCCGGCGCGAAAATCGTCGCCGCCTATAAAGGAGGCAGCCCCGACGTCGAATCGAGCCGCACCCGCGTCGACAAATTACGCGAAAGAACTGCAAACAAAATGGGGCGTCGAGATCGTCAACGACATCCCGACGCTGGCAAGCAAGGTCGATGGAATCTTGTTATTGAGCATCGACGGCCGCATCGCACCTCTCGCAATTTCGCGCCGCGCTGGCGGCGAAGAAGCCCATTTTCATCGACAAGCCATTAGCATCGACGCTAGCCGACGCACGGGAAATTGACTCGCCTGGCAAAAGCCGCGGGCGTCCCGTGGTTCAGCGCGTCGAGCCTGCGCTACAGCGAAATTGTTTCGTCCGTCGCAGGCCCCGGAATTTTGGGCGCGATGACCTGGGGTCCGGGGCCGTTCGAAGAGCATCATCAACTCGATTTGTCGTGGTACGCAGATCCATCCCATCGAGATTTTGTTCACGCTGATGGGACCGGGATGTGAAGAGGTGACACGAGTTTCAGGCGCCGATGCGGACGAAATCACCTGCAAATGGAAAGACGGAAGGCTCGGCACAGTGCGCGCCTTGCGTCCTTATGGAACCTACGGCGCAGTGGTGTTTCGCAAAGACGGAGTGCAGATGAGCCCGCCAAAACCTCATACCGATTACGAAGGCCTGGTGCGCGAAATCGTGAAGTTTTTCGAGACCGGCAAACCCCCGGTTCCAAACGCCAGATACGCTGGAAATTTTCGCGTTCATGGACGCCGCGCAGCGCAGCAAGGAAGCGGGCGGCAAGCCGGAGAAGCTAAAATAACGGATTCATGCCTCAATTGCTGGAAGGAAAAACCGCGCTCATTCTGGGCGTAGCGAATAAGTGGAGCCTTGCCTATGCGATCGCGCAAGCGTACAAACGCGAAGGCGCGAAAATCATTCTCACTTATCAGGGCGAGACGCTTGAAGCAGACGGTCGAGGAACTGGGCGCGAGAGCTCGGCGCGTCGCAAATCTTCGAATGCGACGTAACCAAGCGGAGGATCTCGCGATGCTAGGCTCGTTGGGGCGATTGGACGCAGTGGTCCACAGCATCGCCTTCGCCAATCGCGAAGACCTAAGTCGCCCGTTTGTCGAAACATCGCGTGATGGATTTCTGTTGGCGCAGGAAGTCAGCGTGTATTCCTTAGTGTCGGTGGCGAAGGCGACGGCTCCTCTGATGACCGAAGGCGGCGCGCTGATGACGCTGACCTATTTAGGCTCGACGCGAGTGCTGACCAATTACAACGTAATGGGAGTAGCCAAGGCAGGTCTCGAAGCGACAGTGCGATATCTGGCAAGCGAGCTAGGCGAAAAGAAAATTCGCGTCAACGCAATTTCAGCGGGCCCGGTAAAGACAGCGTCGGCGCGCGGGATAAAGGATTTCTCGAAGATCCTCGAACTGGTGCAAGCGAAGGCTCCATTACGCCGAAACACCGATCCCGCGGAGGTCGCGGATATGGCGGTCTTCCTCGCAAGCGACTTAGGTCGCGGAGTGACCGGCGATGTTCTGTTTGTCGACGCCGGGTTTCATATCATGGGGCTGTAGGGCGCCCCGAATAAGCATAATTCCGGATTATCGGAAGCCCGAAGGCGTTGCCATGTAATACGGAATAGGGTGCTAAGCAGGTTGGCGGATTAAGAAATATGAAACCTCTTCTGTGGACCACCGTTTTCGGTCTGGCAATCGCCATCGCTCCCTGCCAGACCCAGACCGAATCCGTTGCCTTTGAAGTCGCGACCATCAAGCCGCCCGATCCGACCAGCAGTGTTGTGGCTGGTACGTCTTTTTCCTCGAGGCGTTTTACTGGCGTCGGCACTTTGCGAGAACTGGTCCAGACTGCCTACGGAGTTCAGGATTATCAGGTGTCGGGCGGACCGGCTTGGGTCAGGTTGGAACGGTTGGTTGTGGACGGAAGGTCCGCCAACCCCGTTCCACACGATCGCATGATGATCCTGCTTCAAACGCTTTTGAAGGAGCGATTCAAGCTGGAACTTCATCGCGAAACGAAAGTGCTGCCCATCTATTCCCTGATGCAAGGGGCGCTGGTGCGAGGCAGGAACCGGACGAAGCTTCGCGAAGTGGAGGACCAGAGCAAGGCCGGCGGCATGGCTTCCGGCAAAGGCATGCTTCGCGGTCAAATGACCTTGTCAGATCTCGCCCGCTATCTTGCTCCCGTTACCGGTCGCCCAGTTCTGGATCGAACCGGGCTGACCCCAGCCTTCGAGATTAACCTCCAGTGGTCCGCTGACGATTCGGCGGACACACCGACCTCGGGCCCCTCCATTTTCACGGCCATCCAAGAGCAACTTGGCTTAAGGCTGGTGTCGGCTAAGGGGCCGGTGGAGATCCTGGTCATCGACCACGTAGAGAGGCCGTCGGAAAACTGATCCTTCCGCGCTTATTATTTATTAGACGATAAAGTATGTTATCGCCCACCATTCGCGCCCAGACCGGTCCGCGGATCATCAGTTTTGCGAGATATCCGTAGGACCGCTCCCGATGGTCGCGGCTCTGTTTATTTCTTGAGGGTCCCTAGGGCGGTCAGGACTTCTTCGCTGTGCTTCGCGGGGCTTACTCCGGTCCAGACTTTTGCGATTTTGCCGTTCGGGTCGATTAGAAACGTGTTGCGGTTTGAAAAGTGGACGATCATCATCAGCGAGTCGTAGGATTCTGAGACTTTCTTTTCGGTGTCCGCTAATAGCTTGAAGTGCAGGCCTTGCTTGGCGCAGAAATCTTTGTGGCTATCGGCGGTGTCGACGCTCACACCGACTATTTCGGCGTTTAGCTGCTGGTATTTCTCTATGTCGCGCTGGAAATTGTGGGCTTCTAAGGTGCAGCCGCTGGTGCCGTCTTTGGGATAGAAATACAGCACTACCCATTTGCCGCGGAAATCGTGGAGGCTTACTTTTGAGCCGTCCTGAGAAGGCAGCGTGAAGTCGGGAGCCATTTGACCGACTTGCGGTGCGGCGGCAAATAGCGAAATTCCTACTAACAACAAGGTCAGCTTGTGCATATGGTTATGTTAACGGACGCCGGCTGAAGCCGTCGCTGCAAGCTGAATCTCGCGCCACCAGATACCATAGCTGTTAGCGGCGATGCGGACTTATTTCCATCTCGACATGGACGCGTTTTTTGTATCCGTGGAAGAACTGTTCGATCCATCGCTTAAGGGGAAGCCGGTTGTGGTGGGCGGCAAGGCGAATGAGCGGGGGGTGGTTTCGGCGGCGTCTTATGCGGCTCGGAAGTTTGGGGTGCATTCGGCGATGCCTTTGCGGACGGCCCATAAATTGTGCCCGCAGGCGATTTTCGTCGAGGGGCATCGCGACCGGTATATGGATTATTCCGGGCGCGTTTATAAAGTCCTGCAAAGTTTTTCGCCCAAGGTGGACATGGCGTCGATCGATGAAGCGTATCTCGATTTGACGGGCACGGAGAGGCTGCATGGGCCTCCTTTGCGCGCGGCGCATCGGCTGCATGCTCTCGGTGAAAGAGGCCACGGATTTGAATTGCTCGATCGGTGCGGCGGCTTCGCGGATGGTTGCTAAGGTCGCGTCGGATCAGGCCAAGCCGAATGGAGTTTTGTGGATTATTCCGGGGTCGGAGGCGGAGTTTCTGGCTCCGCTCGATGTGCGGAAAATTCCGGGGGTCGGGAAAGTCACGGAGAAGAATCTGCACGACTGCGGGATTCGGAAGGTGGGGGATCTGGCGGCGCTCGAAGACTCATTTCTCGAATCGCGATTCGGAAAATGGGGGCTGGCGCTGGCGGGGAAGTCGCGGGGGCTGGACGCGGGCGGGTGGTTTGACGGGGAGATTGGCGAGGGGAACGATCCGAAATCGATCAGCCATGAGCATACGTTTTCGGTGGACACGCGGGATCGGGAGAAGATCGACGCGATGTTGGTGCAGACTCGCCGAGATGGTTGCGCGGCGGCTGCGCGATCATGCGCTCTATGCGCGGACGGTGCAGATCAAATTGCGGTACTCGGATTTTTCTACGTTCACGCGGGCGCGGACTTTGGATCATGCTACGCAGATCGATACGGAGCTGGCGGAGGCGGTGCGGATCGTTGTTTCACAAGGCTTGGAGGGGCGGAGCGATCCGGCTGCTCGGGGTGTATGCGCAGTCTCTTGAATCGGGTGAGGGGCAGACTTCGCTGCTCGATGAGGGGAAGACGGAGAAGTGGCGAAAGACGCTTGCGGCTGTCGATAAGATTCGCGATAAGTATGGGGATTCGACGGTGTCGTTGGCGTCGGGAATGACGGCGGCGTTTCGGGCGAGGGTGCATGAGAATCCGGAGAACTTGCCGGGGAAGGGGCCGAAGAAGGAGCCGGGAGAAAGTAGCCAGTAGAAGGCCGGGCGTGCGGTATTCTGGGAGTAGTCTATGTTGTCTGTTGTTGTTCCGATTCACAACGAGGAACCTTCGATTCTTCCGCTCTATGACCGGCTGACGGCGGTGCTGGAGAGGCTGCGAAAACCTTACGAGATTATTTTCACCGACGATGCCTCGACGGATAAAAGTTTCGATCTGCTGGCGAATCTGGTGGAGACCGATCATCGGCTGAAGGTGATCCGGCTGCGGCGAAATTTCGGGCAGACGGCGGCGCTGGCGGCGGGGTTCGATGAGGCGCAGGGGAGTATCATCATTTCGCTCGATGGCGATTTGCAGCATGCTCCCGAGGATATTCCGGCGCTGCTTGAAAAGATCGAAGAAGGGTACGACATCGCTAGCGGGTGGCGGAAGAACCGGCTGGACAATGCGGTGACGCGGAAGATTCCTTCGCGGATCGCGAATTGGATGATGGCGCAGGTTTCTGGCGTCGAGCTGCGCGATTTCGGCACGACGTTCAAGGCCTATCGCGCGGAGATTTTGAAGGACGTCAATCTGTATGGCGAGCTGCATCGGTTCATTCCGGCGCTGGCGGCGTTTTATGGAGCTCGGGTGGCGGAGGTGCCAATTCGCAATTTGCCGCGTGCGTCGGGGGGCTCGCATTACGGGCTGAGCCGGACGTTTCGCGTGATGTTCGACATTTTTACGATCTGGTTTCTGCTGAAATATTTCACGCGGCCGATGCATTTTTTCGGGAAGTGGGGACTGATTAGCGCGGGGCTTGGCGGGAGCACGTTGTTCGGGTTGGCGGTTGAAAAGATTTGGACGGGTCGTGATTTGATTGCGGAGCATGGTCCTTTAATGGTGTTCGCGGCGCTGTTGCTGGTGACGGGCGTGATTCTGTTTTGCACGGGGTTGCTGGGCGAGGTGTTGACGCGAACTTATTTCGAGAGCCAGGGGCGGCGGATTTACGCGGTGCGGGAGATTCGCACGCGGAGGGAGCCGCAGGTGGCGGATGGGGCGCACGGGGGACGGTGAAGATCCGGTCTGTGGTTTTTGATTTTGGAAACGTTATCTGTTTTCCTCCTGCGGAAGAAAAGATTGCTCGGGCGGCGGCGGAGTGTGGGCTGCCGGTTGATGCGTTTTTGCGGGCCTTGTGGAAGGATCGGCTGCCTTACGATGCCGGCGAGACGCCTCAGGAATATTGGCGAAAGGTCGCTGCCCACGCTTCGACGGAGTTTGACGATTCGTTGATTGCGCGGATGGTGGAGCACGAGATCGGGTTTTGGAATACCTTCGATTCGCGGGTGCTTCAGTGGATCACGACGCTACGCGAGAACGGATTCACGATTGGGATTTTGTCGAATCTGCCGCATCCGATCGCGTCGAGCCTGCGCGAGACGCCGGGGTTTCTGGAACATTTCGATCACATTACGTTTTCTTGTGAATTGCGGTTGTTTAAGCCGCAAAGCGCGATATACGAACATTCTTTTCGGGGGCTGGGGGTGGCGCCGGAGGAGACGTTGTTTATCGACGACCGGCAGGAGAATGTCGATGGGGCTCTCGCGGCGGGCATGAAGGCGGAGTTGTTTACTACTTGGGAGGAGTTTATTAGGGATGTTCCCGGGCGCTATGGGCTACCGGTGGCGGAGGCCAGAAGCGCCGATTGACATCGTGGGGCGGACCCCCGGTCCGCGCGCGATCCCCTGATCGCGCTCTACTCTGCGACACGCATACAGGCCGATCCGGGGATCGGCTGCGGACCGGGGGTCCGCCCCACTATCCACGTCGGGGCAAACCTGCGAAGTATTCACACGCCGTTTTCACGCCGGATATGCTCAATGCGCGCCTTCGAAATTCCCGCGATCTCTAAAACACCGGTAATGAAATCCGTCTTCGCTACGGCGTAGTGTTCGACGTCTTCCGGAAATTCCCGCGCAAGCGTCCGCTTCAGATTGGCATAAGCTTCCGCGGTTTCAGGATGCGCGCGCAGATAATCGCGGAAGGTCAGATGATCGCGCAGTGCGGCACTCGCCTCATGGCATACATATAGATTATGAGCGGGCTGATTCACCGTCGCGCGAAACGCCTCCCGGCCGTCGATTCCAAGATTTCCCCGATGGATATAGCCGATCCCGGCGAGCCGTTCGATCGCGACCAGCACTCCTTCAGAAGACCCGACAATTACGTCAACGTCCAGAATCGGCTTCGCCGCGAGGCCCGGCACCGCTGTGCTGCCCACATGTTCAATGGCGATCGCGACATCTTCTAGCGCGGGCCGGATTCGCGCCTGAAGCCCTTCAAAATCAGGGGTCCATCTGGGTTCATAGTCGACGATTACGACGCTCATTTGGTAGATCTTACCGCAACTCTCACTGCAACCACTTTTTAATACACACGTTTGCATTCTGTAACATCAGTTGTTATAAACTTGCCCTAGGGGTTTCCACGTATGACCATTTCTCGCTCTATCCGATTGTGTGTCTTGGTGTTGGCGATTGCTATTCCAACTCTCTTTGCCCAGTTTGAAGCCGCCACGGTTCTGGGTACGATTCGCGACACTTCCGGCGCCGTCGTTCCCAATTGCAAGGTGACTCTGGAAAACGTCAACACCGGCGTATCCGTCTCCACCAACACCGATGGCAACGGAAATTATGAGTTCGTCAACCAGCACCTGGGCATGTATAAAGTGCGCGCCGAGGCCGCCGGATTCCAGATCGCGCGAGGCTAGCTGCTTTCGAGTTGACCACCAACGCCCGCCAGCGAGTAGATCTCGCGCTCACAGTCGGCCAGGCCACGACGCAGGTGACGGTCTCGGGCGCCGCGTCCGTGCTCGAAACGGAGACCAGTTCTCGCGGCCAAGTCATCAACCAGGCCCAGATCGTCGAACTTCCGCTCAATGGACGAGCCTACGCCGATCTCACTCTGCTGTCGCCGGGAGTGGCCAAGTCGGCGCTCGAAAATCAGGCCGACTCCAGCCGCGACGCATCTTTCAACGTCAACGGCGCCCGCAGCGAACTGAACAATTTCATGCTCGACGGGGTCGATAACAACGCCTACGGAACCAGCAATCAAGGCTTTTCGAACCAGGTAATTCAGGCCAATCCCGACTCGCTCGCCGAGTTCAAAATCGAAACCAATAACTATAGCGCCGAGTTCGGTCGCGCTTCCGGCGCAGTTATCAGCGCCACTATCAAGAGCGGTACCAACCAGTTTCACGGCGAAGCATGGGAGTTTCTTCGCAACACCGTTCTGAACGCGCAAGGATTTTTTAAGCCAGTGGGCGGAGGCTCGCTTCCTTATAATCAGAACCAGTTTGGCGGCGCCTTCGGCGGTCCCATCATGAAGGATAAACTGTTCTTCTTCGCTGATTACGAAGGCTTCCGCCGCGTTTCTCATCCAGTCCAGTTCGCGACGCTGCCCACCACCGCGATGGATCAGGGAAATTTCAGCTCCTTCGGAGTCCCCATCGAAAATCCCATCACGGGCACGATTTACTCCAATGGGATCATTCCGGCATCGGCTTTACGCCGCTAGGAACGCGCCGTTCTTTCCGCGCTGCCTGCTCCGAATCTGCCCGGCAATTCGAATAACTACGAATCGTCGCCCGCCGATACTTTCACCAACAATAAAGGCGATTTCCGCACCGATTACTTTCTCAATCAGAAATTGACATTCTTTGCCCGCTATAGCCAGGCGCAAACTAATATCTTCAATCCGGATAGCATTCCTAATCCGGTGAGCACCAGCAACAACAACGGCAACGTTGCGATTCTCAGCAAGGAGGGAGTCGGCGGCGCAACTTATACCATCAGCCCCACTTCCGTGCTGGAAGTTCGCCTCGGTATCACTTATATGATCGCCGGCAAAACTCCTCCGTCGCTCGGATTGAACACGCCGCAGTTTGTGATTCCGGGTGAGCCGACCAGTCCTTCGCTTGCCGGCGGCCTTTTCTCTGTTGGACTTAACGGCGGCCTCACTGCCTGGGGCCGCTCTTCGAGCAATCCTCAGTTTCAGGATCCGTTCGTCGGCGATCCCAAAGTCGTATTCACGAAAATCGTTCGCCGTCATACGCATCAAGACCGGGTTCGAATTTCAGTTGATCGACACCGCGGTCAACGATTTCCATCCGCAATACGGCACCGAGAACTATACCGGTTCGTTCAGCGACCCGAGTTACTTCACCAATCCCAGCGCGCTGAATAGCCTGACCGGCGTGCAGAAGCAGGTATATAGCGTTGCCGACTTCATCTTCGGCGCCGATAATCACTATGAGCTCGATAACAATCCGGTCGCGCATCTCCGCCAGCGGATGTACTTCGGCTATGTGCAGGACGACTGGAAAGTATCCGACAAACTCACTTTGAATCTCGGCCTGCGCTATGAATTCGCGACGCCGCAGTATGAACGGAACAACAATTTATCGAATTTCCTGCCCTCGGCCAATTCATTGATTTATGCGAGCAACGGCAGCCTTTATAATCGCGCGCTGGTTCATCCGGACTATCATAACTTCGCGCCGCGCCTGGGTTTGGCGTATCAACTCGATCACAAGACAGTGATCCGCAGCGGCTATGGAATCAGCTTCGTGCAGTTCAATCGCATGGGCGGCGAAAATCTGCTCGCTTACAACGGCCCGAGCATCGTCGATGCGTTTATCGATCAGGTTCCGACGCAGGGAATCTGCTCCTCCGGCAGCACCGCGGCGGGTTCCTGTTTCCGCACTACGCCGCAGGGCTTCCCGACCAACTTCGCATCGCCCTCCTTCTTCAATCCTTTGATTACGGAAGTGCGCTATATCCCTGAAAATGAGCGCACTCCTTACGTGCAGACCTGGCACTTCACGATTCAGCGGGAGATCGCCAAGGACCTGCTGCTCGATGTCGGCTACGTCGGAAACCACTCGGTCGGCTTGATCATTCTGGGCGACGAAAATCAGGCGTTGCCGAACCCGCTGGGTCAGAATCTTTCGCTCGCGGCGCGCCGTCCTTTCCAGAATTTCAATACCATCGAGATTTCGTACAACGGCGGATTTGGAACCTATAACGCGCTGCAAACCAAGCTCGAAAAACGGTTCCGCAACGGCTTCTATCTGCTCAATTCGTTCACCTGGTCGAAGGCTATCGACAACGCTCCGGGCCACCTGGAGAATTACGACGGCGATAACTCCCGCGGCAATTTCTACGACATGCCGGACGACAAGGGTATTTCCAGCTATAATCAGCCGATGAACGATACTTTGTCGGTTCTGTACGATTTACCGTTCGGGAGGGGCCGTCGTTTCAAGCCGGCGAACTCCTTCTTGGACGCCGTCGCTGGTGGCTGGGGAGTCAATGTAATCAACACGATGACGTCCGGATTGCCCATCAACATCACCTACAGCCCGACCACGCAGGCGTCGGTGAGCTCGCTGACCACGCCGCGGCCGAATTTGACTGGGACGTCGGTTTATCTGAACAACGGAAATCCGATCGACTACCTGAATTCGGCGGCATTCAGCGTTCCAAGTTATACCCAGCCTTGGGGCAACGCGGCGCGCAACTTCGTCAAGGATCCGGCCTTTTATGACCTGGATTTCGGACTGCACAAGAACTTCGGGCTGTGGTCAGAAGCGAGGTACTTGCAATTCCGGGCAGAGGCGTTCAATTTGCTGAATAAGACGAATTTTGCGACCTCCCGGAACACTGACGTTCCAACAGCTCGGGATTTGGAGTTTTTACGTCGACCTTCCCGGCTCGGCAGGTGCAAATGGCGCTTAAACTGGTATTTTAAGCTTACTTAAACGGGCTTAACTCACCATAAATGGCGATGTAAAGAGGTCTTAAATGACCTTAGTCGCCGATGATTTTCACCAATACCCGTTTTTTGCGGCGGCCGTCGAATTCGCCATAGAAGATCTGTTCCCAAGGTCCGAAATCGAGCTTCCCTTTGGTGATGGCGACCACTACCTCGCGTCCCATCACTTGGCGCTTTAGATGGGCGTCGGCATTGTCCTCGCCGGTACGGTTGTGCAGGTATTGTGAGGTGGGTTCATGCGGAGCGAGGGACTCGAGCCATTTCTCGAAATCCTGGTGCAAGCCCCGCTCGTCGTCATTGATGAATACCGACGCGGTGATGTGCATCGCGTTGACCAGGGCCAAGCCTTCCTGGACGCCAGATTCTGCGAGGCAGGTCTCGACCTGAGGCGTAATGTTCACGAACGCGCGGCGGGCGGGGGTTTCGAACCATAGTTCTTTGCGATAGCTTTTCACTCGGGGTTAAGTAAGTGTATCAATTGCGTGCGAGCCTAGGTCCGTCTGCCCGCATGCTTACGCATGGCGGTTCAGTATGCAGGCTGAGCCGCCATGCGTAGCATGCGCTGAACGCTATCGCTGGGACAGTTTCGCCTAATACCACGTAGGCACGGGCTGCTTGTTGATCTTGAGGATCGCCTCCTCCGCGGTTGCTGTGACGCGGGTTATCTTTAACACTTCCCGCAAAGCCGGCAGCGCGGCCGCCGCATCCGGCCCGATATTTCCCAATGCAGTCGCGTCGCTGCGTAAAACGTAAACCACTTCATCGGCGACCAGCAGCCTGTCGCTAAGCGCGCTCACGGCCGATTTCGCCGCCGTCCCTATGCGCCCCAGTGCGTCCGCAGCAGGTGAGCGAACGGTTGGCTCCACATCGTTCAGCGCGTGAATCAATGCGGGCACCGCGGCGACTGCCTTCGGCCCCATCGAGCGCAGCGCGACCGCCGAGAGACTACGCACGAGCGGGCTCGAATCTGCCAGAGACACGCTCAAACCAGGGACGGCTTTCGCTCCCGCCGGACCCATCTGCGAAAGCGCCCATGCTGCTGCGGCGCGAACAACGGCGTCGGGATCCTTCAGCATCTCTCCAACTTCTAGTGCCGCGATGCCAGCGTCCTCTCCGAATGCGCCGATGCTTCGAAGGACCGCGGCGCGGCCCGATCCCGATAATCTCTTTCTGTATTCCGACAACGGACGGCCCCGATAAACTCGCTCGGTTCCAACGTACGCACCAAGCGATTGCGGTGTCGGGACCACTGGGGCGATCTCCGGAATCCGCTCCAACACAACATCGTTAATGCCCAGAAAATAACCCGCTGAACGTCCATCGCGGCCGGAACAAATGAAGCTCAACGTGTGACGGCCTTGTGTCCAGTTGCAGCCAGCCCAGCGGATGCTCGGTGGCCACATAAATTTCGGTCAGGTAGTTCTGAAAAATAGCGGGCCCGGTAGTGGGAATCTCCGAGGTCAGCGCTTCCCGGACATCCAGGTTCATCGGCTTTCCGTCGAACAGGGCGTAGTAATTTCCGTAATCGGGCGCCTGCGCGATACGCGCCAATATTTCGTACCGCCCCGCGCTTGGAACCTCGATCGGTATATCGATGCGCGCCCCCGGGCCTTCGCCTTCGAAGAACAACAGATCCCGACCCCAATCCACTTCCCGCTGCACCGATACTTTGCCCTTGATGGTCTTCACATCGGCGAGGGAATCCTCCACCGCAATCTGCAGCGCGTTACCCAAGGGCAGCCGTTCGTCGCCAAAAGGAGGCTCCGCCAGATCCTCATTGACACCCTTTTGATACCAGAACGCAGCACTCGAAAAATAGTCCGGCCGCTGCTCAAAACTGGAGCGCAGTTTGCCGTCATCGCGGTAAGTCCACCCGGCGTGCTCGATGCCCGCCCACAGTGATTTTGTAAATGGAACGGGATCGGGCACATGCCATCGATACCCGGAAAGGCGCGCGCCAATCAGCTCACCTTCTGCAACGGGCGTGCCGGTCCATGGGCCGGTCGAGACGCGCAGACCCCAAGCGTCGCTGAGATAATCCTCTGTTCCCGTGCCGGATATCTGCGGCTTGGTTGCGCCGTCGACGAAAAATAGATCGTCCCCTTCGCCGAACCAACCTGTTCCAGCCTGAATGACATTCAGCACTGTGCCGACGTAATGACCGGTCCCTTTAACGTCGAGAAAAGCGTAGTTTTTCCCCGCGACCGCCGGACGCTCCTGCCGATAATAGCCGTGAAAATAAGCCACGTCTTCCGGTAGCGAAGGATGCTGCTGCCAATCGACGTGGTAATAAAACATGGTGACCGGTCGCTTGCCTTCATCGGTGACGGTGATGCGGCACGATTTGCGGAACGGCATCGCCCAATAGCTGTTCCGCGCGCGGCCAAAAGAACTGTCGCGGATCGGCAGCGACTCGACGTTGCGCTCGTATCCATGCCCGACAGCGAAGAAATCTCCGAGCGGCACGTCGACGCTGGGAGTCTTTTTTCCGTCGTAATATACGCGCAGCCGGACCAACCGGGGCCACGCGAATTCGTTATCGGCCACCGTGAGCCAGATGTGGCTGACCACGCCCGGTCCCTTCAGGTCGGCCATCACCAGTGTTTCGCCCGGCATGATGCGCTTGCTATCGTCGTTGCTGCCGACATAGCGATTTTGGCTCGATGAGCGATGCGCGGAATAGTTCTTGAGGCGCGGCAGATCCGACATCTGCGCCAAGGCGCTCCCGGCCAGCAGGAACACGAGGCATCTCTTTACAAACATAGCAATACAGTGTAGATCACCTTAAACAATTCCCCAAATCTGTCGATCAATAAGCATGGACCGGCGATTTGACGAACGCTATCGAACGAACCTGGCGGCGACAGTGACCGATATTGCGGCTCCCGAGCGAGTCGCATCGGGGCAGGTGGTCAACGTTTCGCAATCGGGCGTTTGCGCCAATCTTTCGATGCGCGTCGCCCCCGGTGCGACCGTCAAAGTACAGATCGGAGACTGCGCCCTGTTCGGTCATGTGACTTACTGTGACGACGATCCGGCGTTTCGGACTGGTATCGAGATCGTGCGGGTACTGATCGGCGAATCCGATCTAGCGCGGCTAGTAAAGGCCATTCTGGTCGAGACGATGCCAGCCACGCCGGGAGTTTTGACCTTACAACATTAAGATTGCGCCAGATTAAATATGTGTATAAACTTGACCATCATTAAGGCGATGCTCAATGAAATCACTCAGGCCCATCCTCGTAGAACTGGACCGCCCCGGATCCATCATCGTTTACAACACCGTCACGAAACAAGCGAACCTTCATGGCGCTTCCACCGCAAGTTTGCCCGTGTCGGCAGACGATCTGCTAATCCTCTTTCAAAATGCCTGGATCGCCAGGTACGAGAGCCACGAGGGAGAGCACCGGTATCGAATCACCGAAATCGGGAGAGAGGTGAGTCGGGAATAGCGCGACTAATCTTGCGTCTGTCCGCATGCTGACGCATGGCAGTTCAGTATCCACGCTGAACGTTAAGCATGCGGGCAGACGTGATATCTAGCTTCTGAACTCTTTGACCGGCACATACGGCTCGTGGTGGCTGGTCTCGACGACCTTGATCAGCAGATGACCCATCTCGGTCAAGTGCTGGAGCATCTCGCTGCGAGCGCGCATCGGATCCCGATGCCGGATCGCCGCGTAGATCGCCTCATGCTGTTGCAGCACCCTGACCGGAGCCTCCGGCATTCGCAGTTTCAGCAGCAGCCATTGGCCCATAAGATTGCGGAGCAGTTGAACCGCGTTAAACAGGATTTCGTTGTGAGCCGCCTTAGCGAGCGCCAGGTGAAAACGCAGGTCGGCTTCGAGCGCCCGCACCGGTTCGGCGATTCCCGCTCGTAAATCGGCTACGGCCGCCCCGATCTCATCGGCCTCTTCGGTCGTGGCGCGCTCGGCAGCCAGCGCAGCGATTTCGCCTTCCATCACCCGGCGTGCTTCCACGATGTCGCGAAGTTCCGCTTTATCGGTACCGGTGATCGCCCAAAGTAATGGGCGCGAGAGGAACTCGGAGCGCGGCAGCACAAAGGTTCCGTCCCCAACGCGGCATTCCAGCATCCCGATTAATTCGAGAGCCTTCAGCGCTTCACGCAGGGAGGCGCGTCCGATGCCGAGTTGCTGGCAAAGCTCGCGCTCCGGAGGGATTCGGTCGCCTGCTTCCCATGGGCCTTGCAGCAGCGAGGTAACCAGTTTTTCGAATACAGACTCGGTTAGCGTGGTTTTCGCGATGGGTTTGAAGTCCAGGTTGCGAGGCGCCGAGCTTAGCTTGGATTTTCTCACAAGGCGAACTGCCATTGTTTAGTCATCATACCATTGATAGAAGAAATTGCCATAATTATTTGACAAATCAGGGCTTTGGACGCGGGGTCGCAGCCCCGGCATGCTTCATCGCGCGCCTGAAAACCTTGTCTCCGGCAGTGACGTATAAGATGTCGCGACGGGGTCCGCCGAACACCACGCTCCCCGCTTGAGGCGGCCCCAGAATCGCCATCACGCGGCCCGGTGGATCGAAAACCTGGATACCCAGATTGGTCGCCACATAAAGGAAGCCCTCCGAGTCCAACACCATGCCCCCTGCGCCCGTCACCGTCGATTCATCCGGCACCTCCAAACGGTAAATGGCATCTCCATTGGCGAGCGAACCGTCGGGCTGGACCTGGAACCACCAGATTCCGCGATTGTCCGAGTCACTCACCGTCAGGAACTTCTCGCCAGTCGAGAGCAGGATTCCGTTCGGCGACGCGATCCCTTCATGGACCACTCGCCTGCCGCCCTTTTGATCGATCAGCCAAACCCGCTTGTTACGCGCATCGGTCACGTACATGCCGCCTCTGCTGTTAAAGGCCATGCCCGTCGCAGTCATATGATCGGCGACAATTTTCTCCTTGCCGTCGGTCGAATAGGAAACGAGACGTTCATTCTGCGCGGCATACAATCGCCCGTCCGGTCCAACCATCAAGCTGCGGGCTCCTCCGGAATGCTTCTCGAAAACGCTGACCGTGCCGTCAACGGCGATCTTATAAATGAGTTCGCTCGGCGAGTCTGAGAAAAAAACATTGCCTTGCGCGTCCGCCGTCAATCCGCCGGCCGACTTGTGCCCTTGGCTCACCAGTTCCCAATCCGTGTCCGGATTCAGTCAGCAGCACGGACCACTGCCGCTCTCCTTCCCCGCCCTTCGGCTTCGCAATCGGCGCAGGATAACCGCGCCAGATCCAGCGCAGGGCGTCCGGCAGAATCGCGCCGCCGTGCTTGCTGTTGTGCGCCTCGACTCCCCATACGTGGGTGACATCGTAGCCTGCATATTCGAAGGCCGAAAGCATATCGTGCGCGCCAATAAACCAATTACCGGCCGCGATATTCAAGTCTTTTTCTCCGTCCTGAAGGAAAATCCGGATCGGTTTCGGCTCGGTTTTCCGAACCAATGACGAATAAATCTCGCCTCCGCGCAAATTGACAAAGCTTCCGACGAAGCTCAGTACGCGACGAAATGCGTCGGGCCGATTCCACGCCACGGTGAAAGCACAAATTCCGCCTGAGCTCGATCCGCCGATCGCGTGGTCGTTAGGATCTTTCGAAATATTGTAGTTCTTCGAAACCTCAGGGAGAATCTCTTCGAGGAGGAATCGGGAATACTTGTCTGTCACCGCGTCGTATTCATAGCTGCGATTCGCACGATCGGGCGCGAGGACTCCAGGATTGATAAAAACCCCAATGGTAACGGGCATTTCGGCGCGTTGAATCAGATTGTCGAACACAACAGGCACGCGCCACGCGCCATCCTCCGCGACAAAGTTCGCACCATCCTGAAACACCGCCAAAGCGGCCGGGCGGCTCGGCTGATATTGGGCCGGGACGTACACCCAGTAGTCTCGCGTGCCCGGATAAATCCTGCTGGTCCACGAAAACTTAGTGACCTTGCCTTGGGGCACGCCGGCCTGCCGAAGGGAATCCGGCCCCAGTTTGTATTCCTGAGCAATCAAGCATGCGAGTGGCAGCAGCAGCAGCGCAATTTTCATAGAGGTCGAATCAGCAGACCTTCAGGCCTATAGAGCATAGTCCACTTCGCGGACCACTGTCAATGATAAAACTCCTATCCAATTGAAGCGTATAGCTCACAAGTTATTTGTCCTCAGAAGCTCTAAATGTATTGGTCAGACAATAGATCCAAAAACCCCTTGTGTCCCCCAACCTCTCATGATACACTTCCAAGACGCTTTGAGGAGTAGTATATGATCCAAGTTGATCGATGGATACGCCTATATGTTGCGGCGTGTTTAGTTCTTATCGCACCAGCACTTGCGCAGGAAGTGGCCGTAGCGCAGGTCGACGGACAGGTGCTCGATACCACCGGCGCGCTCGTCCCCAGCGCCGACGTGACCATGACGGATGCGGCCCGTGGTATTCCGCACAAAACAACGTCCGATCCGCAAGGCCATTACGTGCTCGCGAACCTCCCCGCCGGGACCTACACGCTTTCCGCTGGTGCCGCGGGGTTCAAGAGTTACATCCAGCAAAAGATCGTTCTGCAGGTCGGCCAAAATATTCAGATCAATGTGGTCCTTCAACTCGGCGCCGTTACTGAACAAGTGGAAGTGACTGGAAACGTCGGCATGGTCGAGACCAGGGACAACACCATATCGAGCGTCATGGATGGCGCCCGCGTTCTCGATCTTCCGCTCAACGGCCGTCAGGCAACCGATTTAATTTTGCTAACCGGCGGTTCTGTGACGGCGCCGGCGGGCGATCAGTCGGGCAGTAAGAATTTCTACAGCTCCACCACGATTTCCATCGCCGGCGGACAATCGAGCGGCACTAATTATATGCTCGACGGCGCCGAACACGTCGACACGTTTACGAACATCAATCTGCCATTTCCCTTCCCCGACGCGCTCCAGGAATTCAGCGTCGAGACTAGCACTCTGCCCGCGCGCAACGGCATGCATCCCGGGGGCGTGGTCAACGTGGTCACGAAATCGGGGACCAACGATTATCATGGCGACCTCTTCGAATTCCTCCGCAACGGCGATGTCAACGCCCGCAACTTTTTTGCCGCGACGCACGACAGTTTGAAGCGCAACCAGTTCGGCGGAACGATCGGGGGCAAAATTATCAAGGACAAACTGTTTTTCTTCGGAGGCTTCCAGGGAACCATCAATCGTCAAAATCCTCCGCAGACCATCAGCTACGTGCCCACGCCCGCGACGCTCGCCGGAGACTTCAGCGCCTTCGACGGCGCCGGCTGCCTTTCGAGCAAAACGACGAAGCAATTGACCGATCCTGCCAACGGCGGCGCACCCTTCCCAAACAACCAGATTCCGGTCAGCCGCTTCAATCCGGCCTCGCTGAAACTGGTCGGCTACCTACCCGAAAATCTGATTCAGAACCCGTGCGGCAAAGTTACCTACGGAATTAAGGCCAACAGCAACGAGTATCAGTACATCGGCCGAATCGATTATGCAATCAGCTCGAAACAGAATTTTTTCGCCCGTTATTTCGACGCCGATTATGTGCTTCCCCCGAACTGGAGTCCCACCAATATTCTGGTCACCGACAGCCCCGGCAACGCCGAGCGCGCGCAGACCATCACTCTCGGGGATATCTATACGATCAGCCCAACCACGGTGAATTCCTTCCATGCCGGCTTCAGCCGCCGAAGAGACAATCGCGGTCCCAATGCGTCGGACATCAGCCCGCCTACGTTGGGCATTAACGTCAATCCCTATACTCCGGACAACTTCTTAGCGGTGACGGATACAGGTTACTTCACGGTCGGCTGCGGCACCTGCGGACCTGGCTTCTTCAATGTGAATACTTACCAGTTCGCCGACGACTTCGACCTCGTTCGTGGAAAACACCAGATCGCGTTTGGCATCGACTTGGTACGCACGCAAAATAATTTGAGTTCCTATCACAACGCCGATGGCGGCTATACCTTCAGCGGAACCGGAGTGGCCAGCACCGGCGACGCGATGGCGGATTTCCTGTTGGGAGACTTGGGAGCCGGCGGCTTCATTTTCAGCAAGGCCCAGTTGCAGGCATTGCGCGAAACCATCCCTGGGCTCTACTTTCAGGACACCTATCGTTTAAACAACCATCTAACTCTCAACGCCGGCATTCGCTGGGAGCCGATGTTGTTTCCGCAGGATATCTACGGGCGCGGCAGCATTTTTAACATGGCCGATTTTCTCAGCGGCACCAAGAGCAAAGTGTTCTCCACCGCTCCCGCCGGTTCGCTCTACTACGGCGACCCCGGCGTAACCAAAGCCTTCACCAACGATAAATGGAGCAACTTTGCTCCGCGTTTCGGCATGGTCTGGAATCCGCGAGGCGATGGAAAGCAGACCATTCGCGTCGGCGGCGCGTTGCTCTATGACACGGGCCAGGTTTATTATTCGGAGCGCGTGATGACCAATCCTCCGTTCGTCGATGACACCACAGTCGCGAACCCTGGACCCTTCAATAATCCCTGGCAAGGCTACCCAGGCGGAGACCCATTTCCGATCCCGTCGCCTCCGCCGTCGAACGTGACCTTCCCGACCAACGCCGCGTACGTGGTCCTGCCGCAGCACCTGAAGAGCATGTATATGACGCAATGGAACGCCAGCTATCAGCGCCAGTTCGCGGGCAACTGGCTCGCCACCGTATCCTATATAGGTAATAAGACGACGCACTTGTGGCTATCGCAGGATCTCAACTACTCTCTCTATATTCCCGGTGCTTCGTCCACTGCAAACACCGCGCAGCGTCGACTCCTTTATCTCCAGAATCCCTCGCAAGGCCAATACTACGGCACTGTCTATCAAACCGACGACGGAGGCAACTCCAGTTATAACGGCCTGCTCTCTTCGGTGCAGCATCGCTTCAGCCATCACTACACGCTGCTTGCGAACTATACGTATAGCCACTGCATCAGCGACGGAGATTTCGCCGGAGATATCGCCGGTGCGTATTACCAGAACCCGACCAATCGTAATGCCGATCGCGGCAGTTGCAACTTCGATTATCGCCAGCTTACGAACGTAACCATCGTGGCAGAGAGCCCATTTAAGAGCAACAACTGGACCGGCCGTATTCTGGGCAACTGGCAGCTTTCGCCATCGCTCCGCGTGCAAAGCGGAGGGCCTCTCAACATCCTGTCGGGAGCGGACAATTCGCTCAGCGGCGAGAATCTGGACCGCGTAAATCCGGTCCCCGGAGTGAGTGGCTATAACGCAGTCTGGGGCCCCCAGCTGCAGGAGCTCAACCCGGCAGCGTTCACCAAGAATCCTACGGGAACTTTCGGAACGCTGGGCCGAGACGTTTATCGCGGCCCGGCGACCATCACTGTCAACGCCGCGCTGGTTCGTCTGTTCCGCTTAACGGAGCACTCTCGTCTGGAGACCCGATTCGAGGCCTTCAACGCCATCAATCACACGAATTTCAGCAACCCGACAACAACGTTCACGTCGGCAACGTTTGGCCGAATCACCGCGGCGGGCGATCCCCGCATTTTGCAGTTCGCGTTGAAGTTGAATTTCTAGCCAGAATCCCCGCCCTGACGGGACGGGGTTATAGCCCCTGGCGTGAGTCAGGGGATTCGAGGAGACACCAATGAAAAACATCTGCATACTCGCAACCCTTTTCGCATTCGCTATGAACGCCCAAGGTCCAAAACAGCCGAAAGAAGACCCCAACGCCCTCGGCTATACCGACACCCCGATAATCCCCGGCCTTCCTTACCATGTGCATGATCCCGCACGTCCCCATCCCAAGGTCGTCAAGACGCCGCTAACTCCTGGAGGTCCGCCTTCTGACGCGATCGTGCTCTTCGACGGCAAAGACCTTTCGCAATGGACCGCCGCCCGCAAAACTGACCCCGCTCCATGGAAGGTTGAGAATGGCTATTTCGAAGCCCCTCCCGGCAAAGGCGACATCGCCACTAAGCAAGCCTTTGGCGACATTCAACTGCACCTCGAATGGTGCCCTCCGGCTGAGGTTCACGGCAACAGCCAGAATCGCGGAAACAGCGGAGTCAAGTTCATGGGCGTTTACGAGCTGCAAGTGCTCGACTCCTACAACAACCCCACCTACGCCGACGGCCAGGCCGGAGCGATCTACGGAGAATGGCCGCCGCTTGTCAACGCCGTTCACAAACCCGGCGAGTGGAATTATTACGACGTCGTTTTTGAAGCGCCGAAATTCGAAGGGGAGAAGCTGGTCAAACCCGGCTACCTGACCGTCTTCCTCAACGGCGTCGTGTTGCATAATCGAAAAGAGATCATGGGCATCACCGCGCACCGCCAGGCTCCAAAATACACGCCGCAACCGGCGGAGGAGCCCCTGGTCCTCCAAAACCACAACGGCAGCGAGCGTTTCCGCAACATCTGGGTACGTCGTTTAAGCGGGTATGATCAGCCCGAAAAGTAGTCGGCAAATTCATTTTGTGAGGTTACAGTCAGTGGGGCGGACCCCCTGGTCCGCGCGCGATCCCCTGATCGCGCTTTCGACCGATAAAATCGGCTCTGCGACACGCAGAAAAGCCGATCATGGGATCCGCCCCACCAAGGAAATTCATGAGAGTTTTTCAGAAATCTCCGACAGTACTCTTTCTAACCGCCCTGACCTGCACCGCCCAACAATGGCCAGTAACCTCCGCCGACGCCGGCGGCTCTCGCTACTCCCCTCTAAAATCAATCAATCGAGCCAACGTAACGAACCTTAAAATCGCCTGGACCTATCACACTGGCGACGTGAGCGACGGCCACACGCTGCCCACTCGCAGCGCCTTCGAAGCCACGCCCGTCGTAGTCGATGGCGTGATGTACATCACGACACCCTTTAGCCGTCTGATCGCCCTCGACCCTGAAACCGGCAAAGAGCTGTGGGCCTTCGATCCGAAGCTGGACCGCGAGCGCGCGTATAATCTCTTCATCAATCGCGGCGCCGCGTATTGGACCGACGGAAAAAAGAAGCGTGTCTTCGTCGGCACTCTCGATGGCCGCCTTTTCTCGATCGACGCGTCGACGGGCAAGCAGGACGATAGCTTCGGCAACGCCGGTTGGGTCGATCTGAGAAGAGGCGCCGCCGACAAATTTTCCGGCCGAGGCTATGGCATGACCTCGCCTCCCGCGATCTATAAAAATTTAGTTATCTGCGGCAGCCTGACCGCAGACGGCGAGCCGCTAGGTCCTTCGGGCGACGTCCGCGCCTTCGATGCACACACCGGCAAACAAGCGTGGGTTTTTCACACCGTCGCGCAAAAAGGCGAGTTCGGCAACGATACCTGGGAAGGCGATTCGTGGAAAGATCGCGCCGCCGTAAATCCCTGGTCCTTGCTCAGCGTCGACACCGCGCGAGGCATCGTGTTTCTCCCTCTCACTTCGCCCGCGACCGATTTCTACGGAGGCGATCGAAAAGGCGCAGGGCTGTTCGGCGATTCATTAGTCGCGCTCAACGCGGCCACAGGCAAGCGTTTATGGCATTTCCAAACGGTTCATCACGATTTGTGGGACTACGATCTTCCAGCCCAGCCGAATCTGGTGACGGTTAGCCACGACGGCAAAGACATCGCCGCGGTCGCGCAAATTACCAAGACCGGTTTGCTTTTCATATTCGAGCGAGTGACCGGTAAGCCTCTCTACGACATCAAGGAAGTTCCCGTCGCATCGAGCGAAATTCCCGGCGAACAAGCCTGGCCCACGCAACCCGTGCCCGTTGCGCCGCCACCATTTTCGCGCCGCAGCATGCGTCCCGACGAGTTATCCAACGTCACTCCAGAGTCTCATGCCTACTGCGAGAAGCAGGTCGAAGGCGCGGTGTTCGCCGAACCCTTCACGCCCATCGGCTTCAAGCCGACAGTTTTATTTCCCGGCACCAATGGAGGCACCAACTGGGGCGGCGCATCCTACGATCCTGAGACGCACACGCTCTACGTGAATTCGCAGGACGTCGGCATGATTCGCCACATGGTGAAGCGGCCCGAAGGATCGCAGATTCCCTATCGCCCGCAAGGCTCCGGCTCACCCGACTCGCGCTTCTGGGATCCGAATTTGATTCCGTGCCAAGTGCCTCCGTGGGGATCGCTCACTGCCATCGATCTCGATCACGGCGTGTTCCGATGGCGTTCTGTTTTGGGCGTAGTCGATGCCTTGATTGCGAGAGGCCTTCCACCTACGGGCGCCCCAAATATCGGAGGATCGATCGTCACCGCCGGAGGCCTGATTTTCATCGGCGCCACGAACGACGGGCGCTTCCGGGCATTTGATAAGAGTTCGGGGAAAGAATTGTGGGTTACGAAATTGCCCGCTAGTGCCTTCGCCAATCCGATGACTTTCACGGGAAGCAAAACCGGCAAGCAATTCGTAGTAATCGCCGCGGGAGGAGGCAACAAATACGACTCCAAGTTCTCCGACTCGCTGGTAGCGTTTTCGTTGCCCTAGCTCTAAGCGCCGCGCCGATCCAGTTCAGCCACACGCGCCATGCGCCTCTGAAAATGAAGTGCGTCTCCTGTCACGCGACCGCCGAAACCGCCGAGCGCGCATCGTTCCCGGAAGCCCAAAAATGCCAGGTTTGCCATACCGCTTTCGATTTGCCGAAAAATGCGAAGATTACGCCCGAAAAGCCGATTTATGTGCTGCCGGACTTTGTTTTCTTCAGCCATGCCAAGCACGTTGTCGGTTGCGGCACGTGCCATGGTGACGACCCAGGCAAGCCCTTTCTACTTATGAAGATGAAAGCGTGCGTCGACTGCCACAAAGCCAACCAAGCCGTCGTCACCTGCAATACTTGTCACGACCTCAGTCCATAGTGGTGAATTAAGGTCAAATAAGGGCTCGCAGAAGCCCTTACGAGGCGCTTTAACGGCTTTTTTCGTACTCTTTATACATCTCCGCGACGTGTCCCGACTGCGCATCGCCCGGATGAACGATCACCCGGAAGCGCAGCGTGACGCTTTTGCCCTTCGGCAATTTGTACGGGGTTTCCTTTTCGTCAGTATCGAAAGCCTTTTGCGCGCCAAACGGATCTGCCGCGACCAAACCGTAATCCCTGGCGTGCCAATGCGTCGGGTGACGCGGATTCTCGGGATGGTCGAAGATCGCGACGCCCAGCCGCTCGCCGTCAATTTCAGTCGTATAGTCCACCCAGGGCGACTTCTTGCCCCAAATGTTCTGCATATTAACAAGTCCTTCTGCATCAATGCTTTTGCCGCCCTGGACTTCTTTGAATTTGTCGGCGAGGCGCATCGCGAAGAAGCCTTCGTGAGTGTCACCGAAAGTGATATCTTCCTGCGCTGTCAGAGTCATCCGGAAATCCAGGGTCCGGATCTTGGCATCGCCGGAGAAGGTCATATCGCGATTCTCCACCATCATAACGTGGCCGTCCGGAGCCTTCCAATCCATGATCGCGTTCAAAACCCCAGCCTTTTCACCATCTTTCCACTTGCTCTCCCGGACATAAATGCGCCCCATGTCTTTCCTGGTGTAGGAAAGCTCGTTGGTCCAGAACATAACTCCATTCACTTCATCGCAGGAGAACCATAAGCCTCGATGATGCAAATGGTCCTTACTCTCGCCCGCGATATCCTCCATGGGGAAACGGCGGGTTATGATTTTGCCGGACGCGGAGTAGATCGGCGCGAGATACGGCTTTCCCGCATCGGAGCCGTAATGGAACATAGTAAAGGGCTTACCATCGACGGTGACGGCCATCACATCCGGTTTGAACTTGACTTGCGCGGTCAGGCTAACTGCCGCGGCCAGACTGAGGACGAGTTTGGTGCGCATGGGAGTAATATATCGCATTATCAGACCAACATGCCAATTTAGTTTGACAAAAGTTGCGGGTCGGGGAATACTGATTTCGAGATGACTGCCTCCAAGTTCGCTTTACCAATGATTTTCGCGGCTACGTTAGCCTGCTCCCAAGCGCCTTTGCCCCAGTTGCGGGTCGAGCCCGCACTTCAGTCTTCTGTTTTGTTTGTTAAAGATGCGCCGTCGCAGCCGCCGCTTACCGCTTTTCTGGTCGAACTGGTGCATTACCCCGGCAGCTACTATCAGCTGTGGGATGACGGCTTGATGAGTGAGCCGGTCGCGCCGGGGGTCGAAAAGCGGATTCCGATTTCAAATATGACGGTCGGCGCGGTGCCGGATTATGTGCATTTAACCGCGGCCATTTATGCGGATGGGACCTCGGCTGGCACACCTGAAAAGATCACTCAATTGATCGAGCGCCGTAAAGCTATGCTGGCAACGACTCGGGAGTTGATCGGTAAGCTTCAGAAAGCGAAGTCTGCGGCTGAGGCTGCGGGCGAGCTTAAGCAACAGGCAGAAGCGCTGCCGGCACTAACGCGAAGCACTCAGAATTCTCAGCCGGCGATTAATCAGAGCGCGTCGAAAACGCTGACGGCGGAGACAGCGGCACAGCTCGGCTCGCATTCGGTGGAGGAGACCGTGGCTTGGCTTCGTGCTGTCGAGACTCGCCTGGCATCGAGTAAGCCGGCGCTCTAGCGGTATGTGGGCTGCTGACATATTCGTCGAGATCGCTTCCTGCGGTCGCGGCTCGGAAGCGGAGGGAGCGTGTTAACGAGCCGCCGCGATGTTCTGCTTGCATTGGCCGGGGGCGCTGTACCGGCTCTTGCGAAGATTCAGAGCATTGAAATCGGAGTGTGCGGCGCGATCGAAGGGTTTGCCAAGGCTGAAGCTTTGGGCTTCGATTATTTTGAACCGTCGGTCGCGGCGTTATCGGTGCTCAGCGATCAGGCTTTTGCCGAGATTCGCAAGCAGGTCCTCGCTTCACGCATTCGCTGCGAGACTTGCAACAACTTTATTCGGACGCTGAAAGTGGTCGGAACAGATGTGGACGCCAAGGCTCTGAAGGCGTACATGAATCAAATGTTGGATCGCTGCCGCGAGCTCGGAACGGAGATCGTGGTGTGGGGCAGCTCCGGCTCCCGCAACGTGCCCGATGGTTATTCGAGAGAAACTGCATGGGCGCAGATCAAGGAGTTTCTGGCGTATGCGGGCGACATCGCGCGATCGAAGAAGATGGTGATCGCGATTGAGCCGCTGCGCCATGCGGAGAGCAATATCATCAATAGCGGCGCGGAGGGCCTGCGGTTAGTGCGCGAAGTGAATCATCCGAATGTGAAGATGATAATCGACTTTTTTCACCTGCGGTCGGAAAATGAGGACCCCAAGATCCTGGTTGAAGCCGCAGCCGAGATTGTGCACATTCACTTTGCTAATCCTAAAGGGCGCGTTTGGCCGAAGAATCCCGACGAGGATCCGGAGTATGGCCGCTTCTTCGGATACCTGAAGCAGATTAATTATAAGGAAGGTATTTCTATTGAGGGGAGAGGCACGCTTGATGCGGATGCGCCAGCGAGCCTCGCATTTTTTCGCCAGGAGATAAAGTGAGCGCTATTCGCGGTTCGGCTCCGGCTTCTTGGACTCCGGGCACAGAATGTCGATGCCGCCTTTGAAATATGCGCCGTCTTCGATCACGATGCCCGCGGTTTTGACGTCGCCCAGAATGCTCGCGCCATTCATGATGTCGATTTTATCGGCGGCTTCAACATTGCCTTGAATCGAGCCTCGGACCACTAGCTGCTTCGCCTTCACGTCGGCCTTTACTTTGCCGTTAGGGCCGATGGTCAGGCGATGGCGGACTTCAACTTTGCCTTCGACCTCGCCGTCCAGGTATAGTTCTTCCTCGCTGTATATTTCTCCCAGCAGCCGCATGGTGGTGCCGATCGCATACGTCTTGGGCGTTGGTGGAACTGATGCCGCTAATGTTGCAGTTGGAGCGTCGGTAGTTTTTCCCCACATGTTAATGTTTTTGTTTGCAGCACTCGGTGGGCCAATCGTCATGATGTTGATTCTGGGAGACGAGTGGGCGGGTTCGGCGGAATTTTCTACAGGGGGGACTAAATAAACTACTGAGTCGTTCTGCGTCCGGGCTCCGCCCGGATGGACCGATTGACAATCGGTCCGCAGGTTGCCAACCTGCCCCACAAGGCGTCATCACTATTGAATTGTGACTCTCAGGCCGGTGGGAGGGGCCGGCGGGGTGGTTGCGTTTTTCGGGATTGCGAAAAGCGTGATGCTTTGGGACGGTACCGTCATTGAGATCGCATTGTTCGAGACTGCTATGTTGCCTAGTTGGGTAATGGATGGCTGCGTAGCGGACGCGATCTGGTAGGCTTGTGCGGTTCCCGTGCTGCTAAAGTTCGCGAGATGAAGCGTCACGGGCGTGCTGCCCTGTTGTTTGTTGATCACCATCACTGTCAGCGCGTTATCAGAGGAGCGCACTGCGGCGAAGGACGATAGGAGGTCCGGGTTGGGCACTGTTGCGGAAACGCTGGTGTCTCCAAAGGTCGACAGGTGACCGTCGTAGTTCCGATAAATCTGCGCGGCGAGATACGTTGGCGAAGGGTTGGCGGGCACCGTCCAGCGGGTCGCGATGTCGAGACTCTGTTGCCCAAAAATTCCGAGTACATCGGCTTGCGTGGTGGCTCCGTTCAGGTTCGTCTCGTCGCCCCAGTTGTATTCCGTAATGGCCGTTTGAAGTCCCGGATAATATTGGCTCACCCAACTCTTTAGGGTTGGAATCAGGTTCACGATTCCGCCGTTTATGCCCACTTCGTTGAGCCAGGAAGGATCCACATAGGTGGGGTCCCAGAGGACGCGCGTCGATTGATTGCGGGTTTGCTGGCCGGCCGTGGAATCGTCGTCCGAGTTCGCGAGCTCCTGCGGATAGTAGTGCACGCTTAACACGTTGAGAAGCTGCTTGCCGGTGCTTTGCTGATAGGCATTCAGCTGAGAGAGCAGCCATGGATAGTAATACATTCTGTTGTGCGTGTTGTAATCGGATCCGCTTGCGCTGACGCCGTTTTTCTGGTCATAGCCGCTGAGGAACTGCGCCCACCAGCCCCACTCCTCCGGTCCGACGATCATCGCATTCGGATCGAGAGCGCGCACGGCGCTCGCGTAGGCGACGTAATCGTTATAGAGCTCCTGATAGGTCTCCGGGGCCGGATGAATGTCGCGATGGGTCGAGGACCACAAGGAGGGCTCGTTGTCCATGATGTAGTATTTCAGGCCCCCGTTTGCGGCGAGCCCCCACTTCTGAATCAGGTGTTGAACCCACGCCTGCTGAATGGAAACGCTATTGGGAGTGTTGGCATCGAGCGGGTTATTGCCGGTGATCGGATTTCCAGTGGCGGCGCTGACCCCGTTGCCCGCGTCGGCCTGGTATGGATCCGAGCCGGTCTGCGCGCCGTATTTGGCGATCGAGAAGGACCACTTCATGGCGCCGCCGCTGCCCAGCGTAGCCAGATAGTTGATCATGGGAATGGTCAGCATCGGATTGGCGTTCGCATTTCCGGCGCGAGTCTGGGTGATGAAGTTATCGCCGTCGTAACCGGCGGTTTCGGGGGGATCGAGGATGCTTTCAAAGTACCAATCGCTGGCATGATTGGCGGCGTTGATCTGCCAGTTGTAAGTGCTGGTCCCGTTGCCGCCGCTACGGTTCATGGTGAAGTTGGTGACAGCAAGATCCTGCGTAGTGGCGAAAGCGAACCCGTATATGTTGGGACTGATCGCGTGCCTGTTGGCGTTCGCGTCGACGCTTACTGAGACCGCGGCGTTCTGCCCGAACATCGAGGCGGCAAATCCGGCTAGCGCGATATACACATATGCCGGGTTCCTCATGATTATCTTCCTGCTCTCCTTAAGAGATGTCGCGGGCGCGCAGACGTTACGAGAGCGATTATGCCTTGTCTGGCAGGTTGGCTGAGGGAGGAAAAAAACTTAGTCCCCTGTCTATTTCAACTGGTACCTTTGCGCGAAGGTAGTAATGTGGGTCGTAAGCGTCCCCTCCTTTACAGTCGGGGTTCGGTTTCGACGCGGGTCCTTGAGCACTGCTCCCTGCGGTCACAGCCCGGTAGGGCATGTGGCTACTTTTTGACCGTTTCCTCGGTATATACGGAATTATGCTTCTCTTTTTCCTGCTCGCGCTCGATGTAGGGAATTCCCTTCTCCATCCATACCGGTTTCGGACCGTCCTTCAATAAATAATCGAAGAACTCCTGCATGCGTACTGTGTAGTCTTTCTGATTCGGGCGGCGCAGCAGGTGGTGAGGCTCTCCGTTGTAGTTGAACATATACGCCTCTTTTCCGAGGCGCCGCATGGAGAGGAAAAATTCGATTCCCTGATACCACGGGACTGCGTCGTCGGCGTCATTCTGCAAAATCAATACCGGCGTTTTGATGCGGTCCATTTGAAACACGGGAGAGTTTTCAATGAACCGTAGAGGATCTTCCCACAGCGTTCCTCCAATGCGGCTCTGCGTCTTCTCATACTGGAATTGGCGCGGGAGACCGGAGCCCCAGCGAATTCCGTTGTATGCGCTGATCATGTCGACTACCGGCGCACCCGCTTCCGCCGCATGGAAAATATTGGTCTGGGTTAGCAGATACGCGGTCTCGTAGCCGCCCCAACTGTGCCCTTGAATCCCGATGGCGTTACGATTGACGTAGCCCTTCGCGACTACGGCTTCGATCGCAGGCAAAACGCATTTCAGCGCACTCTGCCCGGGGTGGCCGGTGGTATAAACAATGTCCGGGGTCAGCACGATGTATCCATTGCTCACATAGTAGGCCATGTTGATGGAATGGCCCGGTGCCGGGCGTACGAAGTTGTTCACGTTTTGCGACAAGCGTTCGTAGAGGTAAACCATCATCGGATATTTCTCGCTGAGGATTGAAATTCTCCGGCTTGTACAGAGCCGCCTGAAGCTCCACGCCGTCGTCGTTCGATATTTTATCAATTCGCCGGTACCGAACAAAATTTGCGTCTGCTGCGGATTTGCGTCCGTTACCTTCTTCATCTGCCGGAACGTGGTGTCGGTGATTTGAATATCGGGCTGGTCATGGAACGTGGTGGCCGTCAGCATGACCACGTCGGCGTGCTTGGCTTTGCCCAAGGTCCGATAGTTTTTCGGACCCATCATCAATTTCTGCGGCGTTCCATCGAAACTCGACAGCGAATAAAATCCGGTATCGCGTGTCTCGGTATCTTCGGCGCGCAATAAGCAGAGGCTTCGTGGGATCGATGCCGCGCTCCTCGATCCTCGTCGGCTTCGAACCGCACAATCCGAAACTGCGTGTGCGTCGGACGTCCATCGGTCAGCCGCTTCATTACGAGTCCGTCCGCGGAAAGGCCCCACACGTCGAACTCGTCGTACACGAGCACCCACTTCCCATCCTTAGTGAAACCAGCCGACCCATAAGCGGGCGGCGCGTCGGGGGTATCGTGTTCCTCGTTGAAGAAGGCCCCTGCGGTCTTCGAGGTCAGATTCGTCATCGCGCCATCGGGTGTGCGGATCGACCACCAGTCTTTGTCTTTGAACGCGAGCAGGTATTTTCCATCCGGGGAGAACTGCACTCCTCCGCCACCACCCCGGCCGCCTCCGGCCGCGCATCTGAGAGATCAGAAGCTTGCGCGCGCCGCTGATCGTGTCGACCAGGTAAACATCGTTGAAGGAGCCATCATAATCGACCATGTGGCGGAGCGCCCGATCGTCCATGCCGATCGCATATCGTCCGTCGTCGCTGGGCGTTAGCCCGATCATGGTCGGGTCGGCCAATTGCACGAATTTTTTGTCGGCTAGGTGAATTACGGCACGATAGGATCGGGCACGCTCCTGTGCGGCGCGGACTTTCTGCATGGGCTGAATGTAGTCGTCGTTCCAGCGCCACAAATCGGCGATGACCTTCTCTTCATTCGGACCCGGCGTCGCGGTGAATACCGGGGTATCGCTTTCCGCGGCGGCGACTGTTCCCACCGGCGCGGCGCTCAGGAACAAGCGCGATCCGTCGCGCGAAAAAGTCATGGTGCCGCGCTCGAAGATCGCATAGCCCGATCGGAATCCCGGCGTCGTTTCCGAGACGAGCTCAGTCGCGGCTGCCGCTTGCCGATCCCACAAATACATTTTGTACTTGGGAGGCTTCAACGCAGCGTCGTCGCGATCGCTTAAGAAGGCGAGCTGCTTTTGCGTGAAATCCCACGTCAATTTCGAATAGCGGCCTTTTCCTGAAAGCAACGCGACTGGGGCGGCGTCGGTTCCCGGCACAATCGCATAAGCGCCGTTGGTCTCTTCCTTTTTTGCCGCCACTGTGTAAGCGAGCGCCTTCCCGTCCTTGCTCATCGAATAATCGGAGACGTCTTCAAACGTGCGCTCCTTCACGGTCTGGATACGGAGATCGCGGACGACCAGATCGGAGCCGTTTTTCGCACGAGCGCCGCCGCGACCACCGCCGCCGCGTCCGCCACGCTGGTCCTGATCGTTCGCATCGTTCTCAGATGCTGCGGCCGGAGTGGCGCCGGGCTTGGGACCCTTTTGATAAGCGAGCAAACTATCGCCATTCGCGGGGACCTGGAAATTCGACACGTCGGCGATACGCGAGGAGGTCATGGCGGAGAGATCGAAAATCACCAGGCTCGGCTTCGGCATTTCGTCGGCGCGCTTTTTGTCTTTCTTGGCCTGATCGGTGTCGGCTTTTTTAGCGAAGGCTGTCGAGATGAGGAATTTACTATCCGCGGTGAACTTGATCTCGACGCCGCGAGCACCTGGAGCCGCCTCCTCGGTGGGGAGCTCGGCATTCTGATTTTCGGGGGCCGGAGGCGCGGTTCCGGCATTCTCCCGCAACTCTTTTCCGGTGGCCAGATTGCGCACGACAATTTCCCCATCGCCTTCTTCGGGAAACATTGAGTAGGCTAAAAACTTTCCGTCCTCGGAAAGAATCTGGCCCTGGATGGTTCGCCAGGCATCATAGTCGCGATGATGCAGCGGGCGCTTGGCAACAGGTTGCCCGAAGGAGACTGCCAGAGGAATAAGGAGAGCGCAAACTCTGAGAGAACGGAGCGTGAACATGAACTACCTCTCTAATACTTTACGCAGGTTACCAGTTGAAACGGCCGCCGAGCACGATGATGCGATTGTTGTTGCTGCTGCTGCTGGCCCCGGTGAAGCGCCCGAAGGTCGCATCGTCGATACTGCTGTCGATGCGTGGCATTGGTGAAATCCGGATGGTTGGTTGCGTTCAGCAAGTCGGCCGCGGATCTCCAAATTGAAGCGTTCCGTGATCCGGAATTGTTTCGTCAGCGCCAGATCGACGTCGAAAAAGTTCGGGGCTGGTGAAGAACGTTTGCGCCAGGTTACCAAGCGTCCCGGCAATGGATTTTGCAGAATCACGCCATTGGGCGTCACCTGGCGCGAATAACGTGCTGCTGGGACGCCATGGAAGGCGCAATCGTAGCTGATACTGGGATCGGGAATCTGCTTGAAGTTGCAAAAATAACAGGCGCCGCTGCCATTGAACTGAAGGCGTCCGGTGCTTTTGGGAAGCGATGCCGGTCACGTCGGGCGTCTGGCCGGTGGTGAATTGGTCGAAGGTGTCGAACCGGGGCGGTTACGGTGAAGGGCACACCCGATGTTACGTCAAGAATGCCGCTGAGCTTCCAGCCGCCTAGGACGCCATCCACCAGGCGATTGGCATTTTTCATCATGGCGCGGCCGTGGCCGAAGGGCAGCTCGTAAATCGCGTTGCTCTTGAAAACGTTGGTGCGGTTGAAGGTCATGATCCGCTTGTCGAAGCTGCGATTTTCGGGATCGCGGTAATTATTGTCGTAATACTGCGTGCTGCCGAGCTCGTTTTCGCCCAGCGCTTTGCTCCACGTATAACTTCCCTGGTAAACCCATCCGTGCCTGAAACGCTTCTCATATTCCACCTCCATCGCGTTGTAAGTCGAATTGCCGTTGTTGCCGACCAGGTAAACGTTCGCGAACTGCGGATTGGTGACGAAGAAATTCTGCGGAAGACCGGCCGCGGCGAGCAGGCCGCCATTGACATTGGTCCCCAGAGGAGTGCGTGTTGATCGTAGTTCGCGAGCGCGCCTACGTTGCCGTTCGCCAGGTACGCCGCGTAGGTCGAATTGGAGCGGGCATAATCGGAGCCGCGCACCGAGGATCCATTGACTACGCCCTGACCGGGGACTGTGAGACCGTTGAAAAGCTGATCGAACAGCGGCGCTTCGCCGCCGGCGCGCGTCACGTTGAAGGCACTCAGAAAACCATTGCTGCCGATCACGTCGGAATTGAGATTCACGCCGCTCAGCAGCTTGGTGCCTTTGGTGCCGATGTAGCGAACGCTGAGGAAGGAATCCTTGGTGATCTGGCGCTGCATCGAGAAGTTCCAGTTCTGATAATACTGATTGCGGAGTCCGGTATCGAAAACGCGCAATGTCTGCGTCCGGTCCGTGCAGTGGGCATGGTTCCGAGCCCGCACGAAAGCGGGCTGCGCCGGGATTGTACGGCACGCCGACGTTGGACAGATTCAGCAGGCCTCCGGATGCGAAACGTGATGGTGGTGTTCATCCCCGGATTGCTGCCCACTTCCGTATCCGCGTTGCGCAACGAATTGCGATCGGAGGACATCGCGTAGCCGGCGCGGAAGACGGTTTTATTATCCTTGCCGATCGACCAGCTCAGCCCCGCGCCCGGCAGGAACGTGTCGTACTGCGGCTTATAACGTGAGCGTTCGGGGTTGTGCGAACGCGGGCCCACCAACTCGAGCTGCGTCAGCGATCCGGCGGAAGCACCCGGCTGAAACGCCTGCGCATAGGAAGTGCCGCTGATGCCGAACGCGCCGGCCGATCCACCGACAGGAATGACGGCCTTGCCGTTCGCCTCGAAGGGCGGGCTGTAGTATTCATAGCGAAGCCCGAGATTCAGCGTCAGATTCCGGGTCACTTTCCAGTCGTCTTTGAAAAAGCCGCTGTACTCGTGCTGCCGCCAGTCGCGCCGGTCGGTCTCGCCGGGGATGTAAGAGGGATTCTTGCCTCCCGCCGAATTGAACACTTGTTCCCAACCGCTCAGCGAGCCGGAAAGATCGCCGAGCAGGTTCTGGGCCATTGGTCAAATTCGCGCCGATGCCGGTGATCGTGCTGATGTTGGTAAACGGAACGCTGCCCGCGCCGGTAATCGCGCCGGGAATCACATAAAACGAGTTATAGCCATTGGAACTATCGAAATAAGGTCTGCACGCCGCCTTTAAACGCGTGGCGTCCCTTCAGCCACGTAACGGTATCGGCGTATTGATAGACCGGCGACGTGCGGCCCTGCGGCGCATTGTTCGAAGTGTATTCATTCGGTGTGATGCGTCGAGAAAGTGAAGAAGAACGGCTGCGAGCCGATGTGCGGCAGAACGGAGTCTTCGTTGGGATAGAACGGACCCGCGTAACCAGCCTCGAAGTAGTTCAGGCCCGCCGGAACTCATTCAGCAGATTCGGGCGAATGGTGGTGGTGGCGGAGAAGGTGTAGAGATAGTTCTTGTCTGAAGCGCGGATCCTGGGCTGTGCCGGAAACACCTGGCCCCGGTAGCCGTTGAACTGATTGGCATCGTTTGACCTGCATCGAAAATGCCAGGCGGGTATTCTGCGTCAGGATGTGATCGATGCGCAAGTCATACAAATTGAAATTGCTGGTGCCCGGTTGCTGCCAGATAATATCCGGCCGTATTCAGGCCGTCGCCGCGCTGGAAGTTATTGGGCAGCGGGACATCTTTCAGCGCGATGGCGACATTGCCGGTGGGGTCCGCAACCAGCCGCGATTGGGGTCGCGTCCGAATATGCTCACGGTCTGCAGCGGACCAGTGGCCGCGGCGGGCTGTGACCGGGTTGCCGTTCAGATCGACGGTCGGCGCGGCGGCGGTCGCGTTGCCGTTTTGCACGCCGGGGAAAAATCGGAAAGTGCCCTGCCGCGCGCTGGCGGTCAGCACCGTATCGTTCTCGGCGGTGTTGGTCTTTTGCCGCTGGCCTTCGATAGAGGAAGAACACGAAGGTCCGGTTCTTGATGATGGGCGCGCCGACTCGCGCGCCAAATTGATTGCGGATAAGGAAATTGCGCGGAGCCACCAGGTGCCATCCGGCTTATCGCCGAGCTGGTTATTGAACCAGGTATTCGCGCTGAGCGCGGTAACGCGATTAAATCTCGAAAGCGCTGCCGTGAATTTCGTTGGTGCCCGAGCGCGAGATCATCTGCACCTGCGCCATGCCGCGGCCGAACTCCGCATCGACAGGCGCGGTGCTGACGCGAAACTCGGCCAATCAGATCGACGCTGCTGGTGGCCGTCGTGTTGCCGCTGCTCCAATCCGCCGTTATAGCGGGTCTCCTGAATATTCACGCCATCGAGAGTCACGTTCTGCGATTGCGACCGGACGCCGTTGAAGTTGTCGCCGACCACGCCCGGCTGCAGCGCGATCAGCGCGCCGGCATCGAGATTTTGCAGCGGCAGATCCTGTACGCGTTGCAGCGTGACAACGTTGCTCACCGAACTATTCACGGCCTCGAGCGGGCTGGCTGGTCGATTCGACGGTCACGGTCTCCGACGCTGCGCCCACTTCCAGCTTCAGATCCACAGTGATTCTCGCGCCGACGTCCAGCTGGATGTGCTCGGCCACGGCCTTGCGGAAGCCGGGCACTCCGCCGATGACCCTGTATTCGCCCGGTAGAAGCGACGGAAAGATGTAGACGCCGCTATCGTTGGTGACGGTTGGCAGCGCTACGCCGGTCCTGATGTTTGTCGCCGTGATGGCAGCCTTCGCGACCGCGGCGCCAGAGGCATCCGCCACGGTTCCGGAGATCGAGGCGTTCGTGGTCTGAGCCTCGACCGGTACGGTCATCATCAATACGGAAACAAAAGCAGCCAGCCAAACACGTTTATGCATGCTCCCCCTTCGGAGTCGTGGGAAATAAATCGAAGTTCGGCCGGCAGTGGAGGCGGCGTTAGGGACAAATTGCTTCACGGGTTCATGGAGCGAGCTGGCCGACTGCGCAGTCGACCGATGAAGCAAGAATTTCATAAACTATACCTCCTATCCCATCTGACGCGCAACAACAACTTTCAGATCGGAGGTTGGTATTGCCGGTTTTCGCTTCTCATGTTAGTGTAGAAACCCAAAGGAGCCGCTATGTTGAGATTCGCGAAATTTTCTTCGCTCTATGGCTTAATGACCGCTGGATTGATGGCGCAGGGCGCCCGCCCGATGACGCTGGTCGATGTGATGAACGTTCCGCAGATCAGCGATCCGCAGGTTTCTTCGAACGGACGCGAGATTCTTTATGTTCAGATCGGACCCCAACTGGAAAGCCAATCGTCGCATCGGTCACATCTGGAAAGTGAACTCCGATGGGACGGGCGCGGTCCAGATGACCAGCGGGACGGACGGCGAGAATAGTCCGCGCTGGTCGCCGGACGGGAAGACCATCGCGTTTATCGCCAAGCGGGGAACCGAGCCCGAAGCAGTCGCCCAGATTTTCCTCATCGCGCAGGCAGGTGGCGAAGCTCGGGCACTCACCACGCATGCAACGGCGGTTTCGAATATCGCGTGGTCGCCCGACGGCGCGATGATTTATTTCCGCGCCGCCGATCCCAAATCCGACGAGCTGAAGGCCCGCGAAAAAGTGAAAGACGACGTATTCATGTTCGATGAGGACTATCAGCAGCAGCATCTCTGGAACGTCGCGGTCGCGGCGCAAGAGCGGAGCATCGCATTACCAGGGCGATTATTCGGTGCTCGGCTACAACTTATCGAACGATGGGAAAAAGATCGTGTTTCATCGCGCGCCGACGCCGCTGATTGAAGATCCGGATCAGAGCGAAGTCTGGGTGATGGACGCCGGCGGCACGAGCCTGAAGCAGATCACGCACAATCACGTTCAGGAATCGGAGGCGGTGCTTTCGCCGGACAATTCGCAGGTTCTGTTTCTCTCGCAGGCCGATCAGAAATTCGAGACCTATTATAACCGCAAGGTTTTCGTCGCGTCCGCGGCGGGCGGCGATGCGCAAGGTCCTGATGCCGGCAGCTTCCTTATGAAGTCGATAAAGCGTCCTGGTCGAAGGATGGGAAAGACGATCTTTTTCCTGGCGAATATGGGCGTCCACACGGAGTTGTTCAAGGTTGCGGTGATGAATCCGAAGCCGGAGCAACTTACCAGCGGCAAGCATACGCTCGGCGGATGGACCATGTCGACGACGGCGAACGAGCACGTCTATACATCGAGCGAAATGACGAGCTCCGGGAGAAGTCTGGATCTCCGGCGTCGACGGTTCGTCGGCTCCGAAGAAGGTCACGTCGGTGTACGATTATCTGCCGCGCGAGTTCAAGCTGCCGCGGCAGGAGCGCGTCGAATGGAAGGGCGCCGACGGAGTGACGGTGGAGGGTCTGCTGTACTATCCGCTGGATTATCAGGAGGGCAAGCGCTATCCGCTGGCGGTGCAGACGCACGGCGGTCCGCAGGCGTCCGATAAGTTCGGCTTCGGCGGCGCGCAGAATTTTGTGCCTGTTCTGGCGGCGAAAGGCTATGCGGTGTTGCAGCCGAACTATCGCGGCAGCACCGGCTATGGCGATGAGTTTCTGCGCGACATGGTGGGGCATTACTTTCAAAACGCGCATCTCGACGTTCTCACGGGCGTCGATTATCTGATCGCGCGCGGCATCGCCGATCCCGATCATATGGTGAAGATGGGTTGGAGCGGCGGCGGCCACATGACCAACAAAATCATCACGACCACCACCCGCTTCAAGGCGGCGTCCGCCGGCGCGGGCGCGGCGAACTGGATTTCGATGTACGCGCAGAGCGACGTGCGCACTTATCGCACGCCGTGGTTCGGCGGAACGCCGTGGCAGAAAAATGCGCCGATCAGCGTTTACTGGGATAACTCGCCGCTGAAGGATATCGCCAAGGTGACCACGCCGACGATTTTCCTGGTGGGGCAGAACGACGTTCGCGTGCCGGAGCCGCAGTCGGTCGAAATGTATCGCGCGTTGAAGAGCCTCGGGATTCCGACGCATCTCTATGTCGCGCCGCGCGAGCCTCATGGATGGGCGGAGCTGCGTCACGTGCTTTATAAAATGAACGTCGAGCTCGCGTGGTTCGAAAAGTATGCGATGGACCGGCCGTATGAGTGGGAGAAGGCTCCTTAACAAGTTGTGAAAAAGTCCTCACAGGCTGAAGCCTGTGCCACCACTGGCTGATAACTGGTGGCACAGACTTTAGTCTGTGTTTCGGATGAGGAATCGCAGAGACTTTTTCAAGATAGGATGAACGTCGCGTTCGCTTGGTTTGAAAAGTACGCGATGGATCGGCCGTATGAGTGGGGAAGGCTCCTTAACAAGTTGTGAAAAAGTCCTCACAGGCTGAAGCCTGTGCCACCACTGGCTGATAATTGGTGGCACGGACTTTAGTCTGTGTTTCGGATGAGGAATCGCAGAGACTTTTTCATGCACCGCTGGTACTGGCTATTCGCAGCCGCGGTCCTCGTTTTGGCCGCCGGCATTTGGCTGATTCAGGTCCGCCGCGCCAAGCCGGAACTTTCGCCGCCAATATCCGATTATGTGAATCCCGCGATATGCGCGAGCTGTCACCAGAAGATCGCGAGGAGTTACGGCCTCACCGGAATGGGTCGATCTTTTTCCCGGCCGCGAGCGGAAAACATCGTCGAAGATTATCAGGCGCGCAACACGCTTTACCATCGAGCTTCCGATCGTTACTACACGATGATCGCGCGCGATGGAGGCTGGTTTGAGCGGCGGCATCAGATCGGCTTTGACGGCAAAGAGACGAACATCGTCGAGACGTCCATCGATTATGTGATCGGCTCCGGCAATCATGCCCGCAGTTATTTGCATCGCACCAGCGAAGGGAAATTGGTCGAGCTGCCGGTTACCTGGTACTCCGAAAAAAACGGCTCCTGGGCAATGAGTCCCGGCTATGACCGGCCCGATCAATCGGATTTCCGGCGTGCGATTTCCTATGAATGCATGTCGTGTCATAACGGCTACCCGTCGTCGGTGCCCGGAACGGATTTGGTATTCGAGGCTGACGTGCCCCAGGGCATCGACTGTCAGCGATGTCACGGACCGGGCCGCGTTCACATTGACGCAGCGTCGTCCGGGCACGCAACTCCGGATTCGATCCGCCGGGCGATCGTTAATCCGGCGCGGCTGAGCCGGGAGCGGCAGCTCGACGTCTGCGCTCAATGCCATCTTCAGACGACCAGCCTTCGGTCGCCTGATTCAATCCGTCGTTACAACCGCCGGCCCTTTAGCTATCGGCCGGGCGAAGCGCTGTCGGATTATGAGCTGTTGTTTGATTTCGTCGACTCTAACACGTTTGAAATCGATCATGCCGCCTACCGCCTCGCGAAGTCGAAGTGTTTCGAGCAAAGTCAGATGACCTGTACCACGTGTCACGATCCGCATCAAGCCACCCAGCACTATGAGGAGATCTGCCGCAATTGCCATTTATCGGCCCATGCAGGCTCGATCACCAAAGGCTGCATCGATTGCCATATGCCGAAGAGGCGCACCGAGGATGTCGTGCACGCCGTGATGACGGATCATTACATCCAGGCCCGCCTGCCCGCGAAAGACCTGCTCAGGCCGCGCGAAGAGATTCATCAGCCGGGGCCGCATGAAGTCGCGATCTACAATCCGGGGCATTTATCGGCGGCAGACGCGGAACTGTATCTCGGAGTTGCTGAGGCTCAGCAGCGGACCAGTTTGAAGAAACTTGAGGCTGCTATCGAGAAATACCATCCGAGGGAACCGGAGTTTTATTTCGAGCTGGGGCGCGCGTATGTGAAATCTGGTGAGGCGGCTAATGGAATCCACTGGCTGGAGGAAGCCCTTCGCATTCGCGGAGATTTCCTGCCGGCTCTTAAGGAACTAGGAGCGGCGCTCTCCGATTCCGGACAGCTTTCGCGTGCGGCGGAAATATTGGAGAGGGCAAACAAGTTCCGGGACTCCGAGGCTCTTACAGATTTAGGAGGCGTTTATTTGCGGCAAGACAGGCTTGACGAGGCTCAAACAGTGCTTCAGAAGGCAATCGAAATCAATCCCGATCTTCCGGCCGCTCACAATCTTTTTGGTTTGGCGCGGTTGCGCAAAGGTGAGCTGAAAGATGCCGATTCAGAATTCCGCGAGAGCATCCGCATTCAACCCGATTTCTCGGAGGCGCAGAGCAATCTCGGGAATCTGCTGGCCGGAGAGGGCGATCTCAAGCAAGCTATCTTTCATTTCAAAAAAGCGATTGCCAGCGATCCGGATAATGTGGACGCCCATGACAATCTCGGCCAAGCTTTGGCGGCTACCGGCTTGCTTCGCGATGCGCTGGTCGAGATGCAGACAGCCGTGCGACTAAGTCCAAAATCTGCCAAGCTGCAGAGCGATCTCGGGAGGTTGCTGACCATGCTCGGGCGAACCGAAGAGGCTCAGCAGCGCTATTTTCGTGCGGTCGAAATTGAGCCTGATGGAGCGGAGTTCCACTACTATATAGGCCAATCGCTGGCAAGCCAAAGGAAGCTACGAGAAGCCGAGCAGCAGTTGCGGCGCGCGATTCAATTGAGTCCGGACTTCTATGCCGCGCACTTCGAGCTGGGGCGAATTTTAGTCGCTAAAGGAGACGCGAGCGAGGCCGAGACCCATTTCGAGAAGGCAACTCACAGCCCGGATCCCGAGTTACGAAAAATTGCCGCAGCGGAGGGGGATGCTGTCCGCAGGATGCCTCGCCGGTGATCTGGTAGCGGAGACAGTGCGGAGTAGTACTCCTGCCGGGAGGCCTTAGAGAAATCTGTATAATGTTTATCCATCTCCCCGTCGAATTAAGGAACAAGATGCGCCCCATTTGCCTTTTGCTGGCCGTCGCCTTCAGTGTGGCTGAAGCGGAGACGCCTGCGAATTGGACCGCGGATTACCCGCCCTGCAATCGCCATTCAGAGTTGTTGAAACAGGGGCACATGAATTTAGGCGTGCGATTGGCTACAAGAAACCCTTTTCTCGCCGAACAATTTCGGCGCGCCTTGAATGCGTGGGCCAGGATCCTGGATCTGGAATGGCACGAAGACGACACTGAGAATTGTTCGATTCAACTGGTGGATGGAGATCGCGAGCTGTTCGGCCCTGGCTACGTTGTAGCACGATCGCAACTGCCTGACCGACCCAATTTCCAGGGCTGGATAGCGTTCAATCCGGCGAAACCGCTCAACGAGACCGACTTGTACCGGATATCGGTGCACGAGATCGGCCATGTGCTCGGCTTGCAACATAGCTCCAACGCGATGTCGGTGATGTACGGTCTCGACCTGGAGGGTCCGGAATGGCTTGAACCTACCGACTTGGCGGCATTAGCGCAACTTCACAAGCTACGCATCGCGACGCTCACGACGGCGGTCGCAATCGGCTCCCGTCCTCGATCTGAATTATCTTCGAAATGATCAATCGGAGCGGGGCGCTCGCACCAATCGCGCCATATGCGGCGGTAGGCGTCTTCGAGGTGCGCCGTGAAACGCTCGGGATCTCCCAATTCAGAGGCGAGCATCCGCGGACGGAGTTCACGCCGCAGCTCCACCAGCTTCTCGGGTAAACGCGCATTATCAATGGCGATCCTTACATAGTCGGAGCGCGACAGTGCGATCCAATCCGTCAGACCGACTTGTGTGAGCAGACTCATGCCGACCCGCGCCACGTGCGATTTTCCCGCGAGAGTAATCATCGGAACTCCCATCGATAGCGTTTCGCAACTGGTCGTGGTCCCGTTATAGGGAAATGGATCGAGCGCGATATCGATCTCGCGGAACGAATCGAGATGCAGACGATGCGACGGCATTTGCGCCGTGACGATTATGCGATCGCGCTGGATTCCGTGGTGTTCGAAGAACCCGGGAAAAGTTTCGCGGGCCGCGATATCGGAGGCGCCGCGATGCTTCAGCATGAGCTTCGAACCCTCCACGGCGCGGAGGATCTCTGCCCAGGTTTCGATCGTCTCCGGCGAAATTTTCATGAAATTATTGAAGGATCCGAAGGTGATGAATCCATTCTTGAGAACGGGCGGCGGAGCAACATCGGGCGTATTTTCGGGCGATTCGTAACACAGGAAAGAAGGCAGGCGGAGCAGCGTCTCGCTGTGCAGATGTTCACTCATGCCGGGCGGATCCGCATGGGCATCCGTGATGCGGTAATCCATCGATTCGAGTCCGGAAGTATCGGGATATCCCAGCCATGTTACTTCGACCGGCGCGGGTTTGCGGGCGAACAGCATCAACTGGGAGCCCCCCGTGTGACCGGTCGTGTCGATGAGGATGTCGATCGCGTCGCGGCGAATGAACCCGGCGGATTGCTCAGGTGTCAGGCGGCGGATATCGCGCCAACGGCTGCCGGCGATTCTCTGAAATTCGAAGGTGCGCGCGTCAGCGGTGGGCGTCGCGGAATAACAGAAAACTTCGAATCGCTCGCGGTTGTGGCGAGTCAGAACGGGATGGAGAAACTGAGCCACCGGATGCATCCTGAAATCCGGTGACACATAACCGATGCGCAGGGGACGGTCGGGATCGGGATTGTTAGTGTGAGGAGATTGCGAGGCGAGAAGCGGTGTTTCGTAGGCTTCCGCGAATCGCCGATGCTCTTCGAAAATCTCTTCAGGCGAGGCATCGGGCACGTAATGCATCGAGAAAAGCAGTGCCGAGTGCGCGGCGGCCCCAGGCTTTTGAGCCAGCGCGCGCCGCAGAATCGCCAGTGCGTCCGCCATTCGGCCTTGCGTCATTATTGCGCTGGCTATTCGATGCGAGATTTCATGATCGTCGGGTGCGAACGCCATCGCGCGATCGCAGGTCGCGAGCATTTTGTCGGATCGCCCGATCTCGCCGTACGCGCCCGCTAACCAAAGATAGTCGCCCGAACGCCCTGAGTCGATTGACAGGGCGAGCTCCAGTCGCTGGATCGCGGGAATGAAATTGCGATCGGCGACTAGAATTTTTCCGACATCGGCTTGAATTTCCGCCGATTCAGGCAGCACCTTCGCCGCACGCAGCAGCAAATCGAGCGCTTTTTCCTTGTGACCACGATCCCGCATTAAAAGTCCCAGCCGATGGAGCGCTCGCGGATTACCGGGGTCCTGGCGCAACACCGCGCGACAAAGTTCGGACGCCTCCGCGACGCGGCCCGCCTGATGAAGCTCGCCGGCTTCTTTCAGCAAATCTTCGATGTTGTCCATGGCGGCCTGATGCGGGAACGCACTTGCGAAAGAAGACGGCGAGCACGCTGCATGTCCGGCGCGAGCGAGAGTGCGGCTTCAAACGCCGTCACCGCGCGCTCCGGATGCCCCATTCTTGCCATCGCGACACCGAGCTGATAGTGCGCCGCAGGCTGCTCATAACGGATGCGGATGGAGTGCAGCGCGTGATCGGCGGCTTCCTCTTCCCTCTTTTGACGAAGCCTCACCGCCGACATGCCAGTGCACGCGGCAGCGTGATCCGGATCGATCGCGAGAGCCTTGGTGAACGATTGCTCGGCGCGTATCGAAAATTTCTTGGCGAGATATACGTTGCCGATAAACGAGTAAATCGCCGCCGATTTCTCGCCGCTCTCTTCGGCCTTTTGGAACTCTTCGAGGGCGGGATCCAGCTGTTCGCGATGCATATGAATCACGCCCATCAGGAAATGCATCCACGGCTGAGTCTCATGACCGGCGAGGAGCGCGCGCAGCATCCGCCCCGCATCGTCGAACCTGCCGCTGGCGACATAGCACTGCGCCAGGGCGCGCTGATACCGGGTCTCTTCGGGCGCGGATTCGACAAGCTGCTCCAGGATCGGCAACGCGCTGAGCGGACGCCCCGTGATCATGTACACCGAGATCAGGTTGAAGCGCAGATTTTCCGCGGCGGTCTGCTCCGCGGGATTGGCCCCGAACGCGATGAACTGTTCGGCGAGTCCACGCGCTCCGATGGAGTTTTCCATGGCGTCTCCCTGCGGACTCGATTCCCAGCTCGCGATCCGATTGGTGGAAGGCAGTTTCTCGAACGCGTCGAGAATCACTTTGCCGTCCATGTCCTCGCCCACGGGCAATCCGAGCAACGCGAGCACAGTGGGCGCAATATCGACGATGCTCGCACCGTGAACCAGATCGTCCTTCCGGATTCCACGGCCGCGCATGCACCAGATCCCTTGATCGGTGAACCAGGCGGACGGCTTTTTAAAACCTGTACTGGTGCGTTCCGGACGGCGATCTCCGGATTCAAAGCCGTTCCCGGAAACCAGCATGACAGCTGTCTCCTCACCCGCCAATTCGATTAACCGTGCGAGCATGCGATCGTGAAAACGGTAGATTCCATCGACCACGTCGCGGTAGATTTCGAATTCCGCTTCGCCGACGGTCCGCATCCGAGGCGCGCGATACGGCATGAAGGCCTCAGAGAATGAGCCGATGGCATTGTAGTAGACCGCCGCGAATTTCCACGGCCGATGTTCGAGTGCCCACGTCGCCGCGTTGTGGATGGAACAGCAGACCGATAGCCCATAGGCGATGCGCGAGAGGCGATCGTCATAGCGCTGATCGATTTCACGAGCGCGTGGAACCAATTCGAGCAGAGCTTCGGGAGATATTTCCGAAGGATACACTCGCAGTTCGGCCACCGTTTCGCGGACGGATGGCGGATGTATGGATTCGCCCGCAGGAGCGCGAGACGTCGCATAGCTGGCCGCGGCGAAGACTCCGTCGATTTCCTCCGCAGGGTCCGCGCCGAACCATCCGGCCACATGCGTCGGCAGGCCAGCCTCGGAGGTTATCTGCCACAGCGCCTTTGCGCGCCTGGATCTGCCGGTTACCGGACGGAGGCGACCCGATTCGGGGGCGGGTTCGAGAGCGCCTAAAATTCCGTGCTTATCGGGAGTCTTTCCCGTCGCGATAGTGGTCCAGTTGATGATCGGCGCGATGGGATGCAGGCTGGCCAGTTTGCCCATGACGCCTTGATCGATCAGGCGCGAGAGCGCGGGGAGCTCTCCGCGCTCGAGAAGAGGGTGGATAAGATTCCAATCAGCGGAGTCCCATCCAATCAGCAGGACTCGTTCAGGCAGTGTCATGTTCAACTCGTTCAAATACGATGGGCACACCGCCTCCCGGCCAACACAAATTTCCCTATCTCCGGCGAGCGCGTTTTCTCCGCAGGATTTCCAGGCCCGTTGCGCCCAGCGCCAGCATTGCAAGCGACCCTGGTTCCGGCGCCGCAGTCACGTCGAAGGTCGTAATTGGCGTGTTCGCGACGTTGTCGTAAGCGTATCCCAATAACCGCTCCGGATCGAACTCGGCGAACCCATAATAAAGAAACCCGTTGGTGTCGTAAAATTCGAGGCCCTCAAAAAGAATTCCGGTCGCAAAGAATGCGGACATGTCCACATTATTTTCGTAGACGAGGCCGGGTCCAATTAACGCCCCCGCTCCAAACGCCTCGGCAAAAAGGGTGGCGCCGGTTTGGACGGCGAGCTCATCGAACACAATCCCGCTGAAGGAGTTCGTGCCGGAAAAAGCGAATCCGGTAAGCGATGCTCCCATACCGGTGAGGGCTCCGCTGAACAGGAAGGCGAAGTCGTTGAACCCGTCGTTATTGACGTCCAGGAAATGCTCGAGGACGGAGATGTCAATGGGAGTCGATTCAACGGTGGTGATCACGGATCCCTTTGCAGACTTGGCCGCGACGATCGCAGCGCCGGCCAGTAGTGCATAACGGGCGAAGCGGGCATCAAGTTGAAATGGATGTGATGTCAGGTTTTGCATGAAGCCTCCGGGACGGATGGCGGCGGCCGGCAGGACAGTGGCGTAAGGCCGGAGTAACCACTCTATCACGACCGTCCATCCGATCGGCTCATACTCGATTAACTCAGGCAGCGCGCGCGCTTTCTTCGCACCATTTCCAGTCCGGCCGCGCCCAGCGCCAGCATTGCGAGCGAGCCCGGCTCCGGTGCCGCGGTTGAAGTCACGTCGAAGGTCGTTATCGGCGTGTTGGGCACGTTATCGTAAGCGTACCCGAGCAAATGCCCAGGGTCGAATTCGGCGAATCCAAAATGCCGTTGTCCGTTGGTGTCGTAAAATTCGAGACCCGCGAAAAGATTTCCGGTCACTGTGAATTCCGCCATCTGTTCATCGAATTGGTACTGCGCGTTCGGTCCGATCACCACGCCAGTGCCGAGCGCCTCCACCTGAACACCGCCGTCGTTGACGACGAATTGATCGAAGACGACGCCAACGGTGAGGAAGGACGAGCCGCCGGTGGAAGTCGTGAAAAATCCCAATGTCGATTCGCCCATCGCAGCGTTGATGCCGGTGAAGACGAAGTCGATAACGCCGTTGTTGTCCACATCGAGCGAATGGAAGCCGGTGGTGAAATCGATTGGTGTCGGCTCGACCACGGTGACGACTGAGGCCTTGGCAGGCTTGGCTGCGACGATCGCCGCGCCGGCGAACAGAGCATAGCGCGCGAAGCGGGCGTCGAGCTGAAATGGGAGTGATTTAGGATCTTGCATAAAGAGCCTCCGTATCTACTTACGTGCCATTTTCCGGAGAAAACTGGCAACATCGTAAGATCTTTTTTGCATCGAACTGGAATAGCCGTGATTTAGGGTTTTTCCACCCGGAACCGCGGCGCTATCGATCGATCCTGTCGCGGCGAATTCGCTCCGCGACGAATAGCAAACCCGCGCCTATCAGCAGCAGCGAGCCCGGCTCCGGGACGCCGGCCTGATAACCCGCCGCGACCTGGGACGCGGTCAATGCCGTGTTATAAAACGACACGTCTTCAATATCGCCGGTGAACCAGCGGCCACCGGGAGTAAGTTGATTCGGAAACTCGGCGCCGATGGAGACGGGTAACGTGGTCGATAAGTTCAGCAATTGCGTGAACATATTGGCGTCCTGATTTCCTGTCGCGACCCCGTTTATATAAAAGGTCGGCGCGCCTTCGCTCCACGTCACCACGATCTCATTCCACTGGCCGCTCGTAACCGTCCCGGTGGAAAGCTCCGCATAATTGATCGCATTATTATTGAAATCGATTTCAGGATGGCCTCCGTTCAGCCGCAGCGCCAAACCGGTGGAATTCAAGGCGCGGTTAATGGCGAAAATTCCCCCGACCGCATTCGCGTTCGCGCTGGTCACGTCCACCCAGACCTCGAGTGACAACGCGGAAGTCACGTCCACAGCCCCATAATTCGGCACGCTGATGAAGCTTCCTATGGAGGTGAAGGCGCCTCCGCTGCCGTCTGGACCGCCCGGAATTCCCAGTGTTACGAGGTTGTCTACGCCGTTCTGCGCTCCCGCTGCGGTGGCAAGGTTAGTGGCGGTCGTACCCGATTTTTCGTCGATCGGAACGAATAAGACAGGGTTGTTCGCGAGGACCGTCGCGTCATAAATTGAATTGGCAAACGCGTATCCGGGCAGGATCGCGCCGCAAATAAGAAGTATTCTCGCTCTCACGCTGTTCTCCAGGCAGATATTAGTATTCCGGCGGTGCAGTGCGATAGAATTCACGCTATAGGCCGGTTCATCTTTCTACGCGCCGTTTTCCGGAGAAAACTGGCAGCATCGTGCGACTTTTTTTGTGGAAGTTTCAGAGGAAATCACGCAGCTTCTGACGGCCTGGAGCGAAGGGGATCCAGAAGCCGCGGAGAAGCTGGCTCCTCTGATTTACAAACACCTGCATCGCCTGGCCAGGCATTACATGAATCGCGAGCGGGGCGACCACACGTTGCAGACCACTGCCCTGGTGAATGAAGCATATCTTTTGCTGGTGGAACAAAAAAAGACAGACTGGCGCAACCGGGCGCACTTTTTCGCAATTTCCTCCACCTTGATGCGCCGTATTCTGGTCGGCATGGCCCGCAGCCGCCGCGCGCAGCGGCGTGGAGGCGATCCGGTTCATCTGCCCCTGGATGAGGCGCTGATTTTCTCGGTTGGCCGCGCCGCCGAACTGGTGCTGCTCGACGACGCGCTCGAAGCGCTGGCGCGGTTGGACGATCGCAAAAGCCGAATCATAGAAATGCGATTTTTTGGCGGCCTCTCGGTGGAAGAAACGGCGGAAGTGCTTAAAATATCCCCGGAAACGGTCATGCGGGAATGGAAACGGGCGCGGGCGTGGCTGCAGGTTGAGCTGGACCGAACGCCCCACCGGACGGCCGGCTCAACCAAGCCGTGACCCCGGAACTGTACCAGCGTATTAATAACGTGGCGGATGCGGCGCTGGCCAAGTCCCCTCCAGACCGCGCGTCGTATCTCGATGAAGCCTGCAGCGGCGATCCGGAATTGCGGCGGAGTGTCGACGCGCTCCTCGCCGCGCATGAGACCAGCGAGCATTTTCTGGCGACGCCGGTGTTCGAGACCCTCGCGAAAGATGTCGCGTCTCAATGGGAGAAGCGCGACGCACTGCCCGGAAAATTCATCGGGCACTACGAAATCCTGAGGCGCCTCGGCGCGGGCGGCATCGGGGAGGTGTGGCTCGCGCGCGACACCAGTTTGGCCCGCGAAGTCGCGCTGAAGCTGCTCAATCCCGCGTTTGGCAACGATGCGGATCAGGTGTCGCGGCTCCAGCAGGAAGCGCGCGCGGCATCGAAACTGAATCATCCGAACATCGTTACGATCTATGAAATCGGAGAGTCGGGCGGCACGCACTTCATCGCGCAGGAGTTCGTCGCGGGCGATACTTTGCGTCGCGCGATTGCCGAAAAGAAGATTGGTCCCAGAGACGCGTTGAAGATCGCGGACCAGGTGGCGGCGGCGCTCGATGCGGCGAATGCGGCGCAGATCGTCCATCGCGACGTGAAGCCGGAGAATGTCATGATTCGTCCGGACGGCTTAGTCAAGCTGGTCGACTTCGGACTGGCTGCTCCCCTCGAAGCCGGATCGAAATCGCGCGTGGTCATGGGCACCGCGCGATATATGTCGCCGGAACAGGCGCAAGGAGCCGATGTCGATGCGCGCAGCGACATTTTCAGCCTCGGCGTGATGCTCCACGAAATGCTGACCGGCGCGGCGCCATTTACCGGAGCGACGATTTCCGAAACGTTGACGGCGATCGTCAAATCCGATCCGCCTCCGCTTCCCGAATCGCTCCCGGACCGCGCCGGCATGGAGAAGATCGTACGCAAATGTCTGCAAAAGAAGCCTGAGGCGCGCTATGCGTCGGCGTCGGAGTTGCGGGTGGACCTCGCGCGCTCGATCGCGCGGATGGAGAATCGCTGGTCGCATAGTAAAAGGTTGCTCACCGGTGTGGCGGCCGTGGCGGTGATCGCATTGGCTCTCGCGATTTACTCGACGAACGTGGACGATCGCAGTGCGGCTCCATTTACGTCGATGACCATCGCGCGTTTGACCACTCGAGGAGAGGTGGCCGATGCGGCGATTGCTCCCGACGGCGGCTCCATTGTCTACCTGCTGGACGAAGGAGATCGCCAGGCCTTGTGGCTCCGCCAACTCGCGTCGGGCCGCGATTCCGAGATCGTGGCGCCCGAAGCGAACGAGCATCGTGGGCTGATTTTTTCGCGCGGCGGCGATTCGGTTTACTACATCAGGAGAGATGCGGAGGGGTCGGACGTTCTGTACAGAATCGGCGTGCGCGGAGGGAAACCGGAGCTGGTTCTGGGCGATGTCAGCAGTCCGATAACATTTTCGCCGGATGGCCGGCAATTCGCTTTTGTCAGGCTGGGGCGGGGCCGGTCGGATGCTTCGCTGATCGTCGCGAATGTGGATGGCACTGGCGTGCGCACGATTGCGACCCGACACACTCCCCGCTATTTCTCGCGCAGCGGGGTCGCGTGGTCGCCCGATGGAAAAACAATCGTCTGCCTGGGCGGGCAGGCGAGTTTCTACACGGCGGACGCCTTCCATTTATTACGCGTGCGGGTAGCTGACGGAACAGAATCGGAAATCGGGAGCCGCGCGTGGCCTTGGGTCGGAGCCCTTAACTGGTCGCGAGACAGCCTGCTTCTGGTGGCCGGAGAAAGCGCTGAGGATCTCCAGCAGATCTGGCAGATTTCTTATCCGCGCGGCGACGTGCGCAGAATCACCAACGATCTGACAAATTACGCCGCGGTAAGCGCGACCCTCGATGGAGGCGCTCTGGTTTCAGTTCAGAAAGAAACGCCCGTAGGCCTCTGGCTGATGACGCCCGGCGAATCGGCTCGCGCGTCTCGAATCTCGCAGGGCGATTTTCGGGGCGTCGACAGCATTGCGTGGATGCCGGATCGGCGAATCGTTTATGACGCGCGTTCCGGCGAATATCGGAATATCTGGATCACCGATCCGGAGGGGCGAAATCCGCAGCAGGTGACGAATGGAGCGCCGAGCAAGAACGAAATCGCCGTCACGCGCGACGGGCGTTTCATTTTGTATCAGTCGGAGGGCAAGATCTGGCGGATTAATGCCGATGGCAGCGCCCCGCTTCAACTCACTCATGGCGCCTTGGATGTGCATCCATGGCCCTCGGCGGATGGACGCGAGATTATCTACGCCTCGTTTCAAGATTGGTCGCCGGTAATCGGGGGAAAACCACAATTATGGAAAGTGCCGATCGACGGCGGTGACCCGTCGCGGCTGGCGAGCGACGCTCTCTCGCTGCCGCACCTCTCACCGGACGGCAAGCGCATCGCCGCTGCTTATTTCCCAGGCGCGGATCCGCGATTCTCACCCAAGAAAATGGCCGTCCTTCCCATCGACGGAGGTTCACCCATCGTGGCTCTCGATTTGTTACCTGGCGGAATGGACAGCGCGCGCTGGACACCCGACGGAAAAGGATTGGTGTCGGCAGTCACCTCGGCAGCGGTCGGCAATCTATGGCTTCAAAATCCAGACGGCACCAGGCGGCGACAGATAACAGACTTCAAGTCGGATCTGATTCTCGATTTCGCATGGTCGTCGGACGGAAAGCGGATTGCGCTGGCGCGTGGAAAATCGTCCAGCGACGTGGTCCTGATCCGGAATTTCAGGTGATATTATGGCCATGTAAGCCCTCCCAAAGCGTCTTATCGGGTCATTTATGGCCAATTAAGGGCAGCTTAAGCCACGCCAAGCCGACATCCCGACCCATATTTCCGCTTTTGGTCGTCGAAGCATCATAAAACAGCGCCAACCGCCCGCCGACCGGAACAACAGAAGGCATGCCGATACAACGCTGGCTCCACGCGCAGTTGGACCGGTCGAGAACCACGGCGCGTTGTTCGGGATTCCAATGATTCAGATCCTGAGTCCAGTAAACCCAGATGCTCTCAGTAAACTCGCCCTGCTCGTCTGAACCGATGTGGTTGGTGAACAGAAACCAGGTCTTGTTAGACGACTGGAAATACAAAGCCGAGTTTTCAATCTGATGTTCCGGTGGCAGCGCCGGTTGGGAATCGATTTCCCAGGTTCCATCCAGATTGTTTGTGCGCGCGATCGATACGGTTCGCAGCAACCGGCGGCTCGCCTGATCGGTGAAGGCGGCGGCGCTGAAGAACATCAGGTATTCATCGCCGTGTTTAACGATCTGACCCGGGCTGGCGGTATCGGCGTAATAAGTGCCGGGCTTGGTTCGGAATGGAACAAGGTCTCTTTGCTTTGTCCAGGGGCCTTGCGGATGAAGGCTCTTGGCCGCGAGCGTAAAGTATGGGACGGCGGGAATGCGATTCGGCGCAGGGCTGGTGGTGCGCGAACCCACGTAAAACATATGCCACCATTTGCCGTCGAACACAGTCCACGGTGAACTCGCTGTTCCAGCATCGTCTTCGCCGGATGCGCCCAAGTCGAGGACTGGCCCTCTGAAGTCCCAGTGCCGCAGATCCCGACTGATTGCCAGACAGGCTCGCCAACCTGTTGGGCCCGCACCATCGTAGTGCAGATAGTAAGTGCCTTTAAACCGAAAACAGATCGCTTCCCGTGCGCCGAGACGATCGCACTCGGCTGGGCCTTCGCCATGCCGGATGATAGGACCGGAGTCCTTCGCGTCGAGACGCATCTCGCGATCCCTCGCAATTGCGCGCTGCGCTAAAAACGCGTTCGACAACAACATCCGTCGACTAAATGAGGGATTCACAGGTTCTCCCACCCTAGCAAAAACGGATCGTGACGACCTTCAGCAAAACTGAATCAAAAACCCTGCGAGGCGGCGCCGGTCATTACCGACCCGATCTGGGAGAAAATCACGCTGATGCTGCTGGCCACGTTCGGCATGATGGCGCCGGCGGTGACGGCGACGAAACCAGCCATCAAGGCGTATTCAACGAGGTCCTGACCCTTGGTGTCGCGGACGATTCTAAGGTTCCAAACTAAGTTATTGAGCTTCTGCATATTCTGTCTCCTTTTCAATGTTTACGGGTTCTATCCCGTCGATGAACCAAGATATAAGTTGGAGGAGATCCCGACAATCGCCTTAGAGTACTGAAATTAGAAAAAGCGGTTATAGCCCAAACGAACTAAGGTTGCGAGTTATACTCGCTATCGGGCTGGCGCAATTGCCGCCAGGCGAGAAGGGAGTTTAGAATGAACTTTCGATTTCGAGTGATGGCCGGAATGGCGGCCTGTGGATTAGTGATGTTCCAGGCGCAGGGGCAAACGCCTCCGCCCAGTGCTGATCCTTACGCCAACAATGCGGATGCGGGAAAAATGAAGTTCCCGCTCGCGGCCCCGGCGGGTAAGGACTCCGGCGCGATTACGATTGCTCCGCCCGGCTCTGTCAATCAGGGAATACTCGATCCGGCGAAATGGAAGTATGGGCCGGCCTACGACGCGCCTGCGAATTCGAAGATCTGGAATCCGGTGATGATCAAGATGATGAAGGGCGAGAAAGTCACGGGCGGCACGGTATTCAGCACCGATAGTCCACAGACTTATTGCGCGATGGCGAATGCCGGCTACGATTTCATCTGGACCGAGATGCAGCACGACGCCCGCGACTGGGACGCGGTTGGCCGCATGTGGAAAGCATGTCCTCACGCCAGGGCGGTGCCCGGAGTGCGGGTAGCTTACACCGATGAGCGGGAGATTCAGCACGCGATGGATCTGGGCGCGCTGGTCATCGTAATTCCCACAGTCCGATCGGTCGAGGAGGGGAAGGCCGCGAGGGATTGGACCATGTTTCCTCCCGTCGGCAAGCGCAGCCAGGGCGGAGGGCAAGCCTTCGATCCCGACATGTGGGGCAGTGTCCCGGGCGGCTATCGCAACACCATCAACAACAACGTGGTGCTGATCGAGATGATCGAGACGCTCGATGGCGCGGCGGCAGCGACGAGAAATCGCCGGGATTCCCGGCGTGACTGCGGTCTTCGCGGCTAGCGGAGATCTTGGAAACTTCTCGGGCTACAAGCAAGGGACCCCGGACTACGAGCGACTGATCAACATCGTGCACGACGCGGCGCTCGGCGCGGGCAAGCGGCTGTGCGGTCCATTCGCATGGCGCGACCGGCCAGATTTCACTTGCTTCCAGAATGGGAGCGAGACTGCTGCGATCGCGCGCGGAGTCGCGGCTGAACTTGGGACATTGAAGGATACGCAGGGTAAGCCTGAGGTGGGGCCGTACGCGGAGAAGAAGTGAATCGCCGCCCTTATGGGTTGGGGTTATACGCTGGCCGAAACGCCACGCATTGTTGTGCCGTAGACGGCTCGGTAGGTTGGAGCGGACGTGTCCGGGCTGCGCCCGGATGGACCGATTGACAATCGGTCCGCAGGTTGACAACCTGCCCCACTTAAGCTGTCCCAGCGATCCTGTTAGCAGAAATGCTCGCGTCTGTCCGCATGCTTACGCATGGCGGTTCAGCCCGCATACTGAGCCGCCATGCGGTAAGGATGCGGGTGGAGGTAAGCGTTTCACCATCTAGTACGGATCCGTTGAAGGAACTCTGCGCGAAAACCGCCGGCTGAAGTCGATGCTGCAAGCTGAAGCTCGCGCCACCACAGGCCCAGGTCGAGTTGTGTAGAGGGCCTACACGTTGCACAGCGCTACGGCTTGGGCCAGGCCTTCGGCGGGATCTTTGGTGGGAATGAATTCCTGGCCGACGTAGCCCTGGTAGCCGATTTCGAGGAGCGTGCGCATGACGGCGGGGTAGTTGATTTCCTGATTATCGTCGAGTTCGCCACGGCCGGGGACGCCGGCGGTGTGGATATGGCCCAGCAATCCGCGATATTGGCTGAGGCGGCGGATGATATCGCCGTTCATGATCGCGACGTGATAAATGTCGAAGAGCAACTTGGCGTTGGGTGAGGCGACCTCCATAATGATTTGCGCGCAGTAATCGATGTCGTCGCCCTGATAGCCGGGATGGCCTTTCATGGGGTTGGAATCGTCGCGGGTGTTGAGCTGTTCTAAGCAGAGGGTGACGCCCCGGGGCTCGGCGTACTTTGCGAGTTCGCGGAGGCCTTTCACTGTGTTGGCGGCGCCTTCGGCTAGAGGGATTTCGGGACTGTCGGGGTCGTCCGCGTCGGTCCATTTATGGCCGGTGAAGGCGAGGACGCTGGGAACGCCGGAGTCGGCGCATCGATCAATTGCGGCTTTCGTTGTGGCGATGACTTCTTCGGAATAGCGCGGATTGTTGAGGCCTTTGGCGAAGACTGGCTCGGGCATGCCGTTCATGGCGATCGCGATATTTAAGCCATACGATCGGATTTTCGGCCAGAGTTCGGGGGGTGCGAGTTCCACGCTCTCGCATCCGAGAGACTTGGCGGTTTGGCAAATGCGATCGATGTCCCACTTCCAAGAAGTTCCGTTCAGGCACCAGTAGGTTAGCGATTGCTTGATTCCCATCTTCAGTATGATAACGATTGCGCATGATGCCCATGGTTTTTCGCGTCTATCCGCTCCCTGACGGTCGCGGTTCTGTTGGCGGGCGGAGTGCGCGCATGCAATGGCTGTGCGACTACCAAGATGTTTGCACATACTATTCCGCGTCTATCCGCTCCGTGTTTGCGGGCGGAGCGGGCATAGGGGATGATAACGATTGCGCATGAATCTGGTTCTGCAAGCCGGGTCGATCTCTAAGGCCTTTGATGGAGTGAAGGCGCTGCGGTCGGTGTCGTTCGAGCTTCGGGCGGGCGAAGTTCACGCAGTGATCGGTGAGAACGGCGCGGGGAAGTCTACGCTGATCAAAGTTTTCACGGGCGCGGTGACGCCCGATGCGGGAACGATCACCGTACGCGGCGAATATATACCGCACATGGACCCGCGTTTGTCGAAGGCTCTGGGGATCGCGGCGATTTATCAGCAGCCTTCGTTGTTTCCTGATTTGACGGTCGCGGAAAATATTGCGTTGGCGCTGGAGAGCGCAAACGGGTGGCGCGTCCTGGACTGGAAGGGCCGCAGCAGGCGCGCTGCGGAATTGTTGGAGCGTGCGGGGGCGCTCGATCGATCCTGAACGGCTGGTCGCCACGCTTAGTATGCCGGAGCAGCAGCTGGTCGAAATCGCGAAGGCAATCGGCGCCGATGCGCGGATCGTCATTATGGATGAGCCGACGGCCTCGCTCACGGAGCGCGAGGTTGACAGTCTGTTTCGCGTGATCGCGCGATTGCGTTCGGAGGGCGTGGGAGTGATCTATATTTCACATCGCCTGGAGGAAATTGCGGCGGTTGCAGATCGGGTAACGGTGCTTCGAGATGGCGAGAGCATCGCGACTAAGCGCCTGGACGAGGTGGATCGCGCGGAACTGATTCACATGATGGTGGGTCGGGAGCTGGGATCGATTTTTCCCAAGCGCGAGATCGTGCCTGGTGAAATTGTGCTGGAACTGCGCGACGTTTCTAATCGCGTGGTGCAGCACGTGTCGTTGACGGTGCGGAAGGGCGAGATTCTGGGGATCGGCGGGCTGGTCGGGTCGGGGCGTACGCAACTGGCGGAAACGATTTTCGGACTGACGCCGGCCGATTCGGGCGAGATCCGGGTGCGCGGAGAGAGCGTCGCGATTCGCTTCACCCGCGGAGGCGATCCGGCGCGGGATCGGCTATGTTCCGGAGGATCGTCCGCGGCACGGCGCGATTCTGGAGATGTCGATTGCGGCAAATACCAGCCTCGCTAGTCTGAACAAGGTCGCGCATCGCGGGCTCATCGATCGGACCGAGGAGCGAGAGATGGCGGAGGGATTTGTTCGCCAGTTGCGGATCAAGACGCCTTCGGTGGACATGGAAACTGGGGCGTTATCGGGAGGGAATCAGCAGAAGGTCGCGCTCGCTCGATGGCTCGCAATTGATCCGGCAATTCTGATTCTGGATGAGCCTACACAAGGCGTCGACGTCGGATCGAAAGCGGAAATTCATTCGCTGATGGCTGATATGGCGGAGCGAGGGCTCGCGATCGTGATGATTTCTTCAGAACTGCCGGAGTTGCTGGGCATGAGCGATCGGATTGCGGTGATGAACGGCGGTACGATTTGTGGAACGCTCGATCGGAAAGACGCTACGCAGCAGAAGCTTTTAGCGATGGCGCTGGGGCATGCGGCGTGAAGAGGCAGGAGCAGGAGCCAGGAGCCAGTCCGACACGGACGCAAACAACGCGTAGCCAGAATTGCGGAGCGCTTTCGAGGGGAGATATCGGTCGGGGTTGCGATTGTTGGGTTGCTGATCGTTTTGGCGTTGCTTGCGCCTTCATTTTTCACGCGTGAAAATCTGAGCGACCTGGTGCTTGCGAATATGCCGGTGTTGATTGTTGCGCTGGGGATGACGCTGGTGATTCTGACCGGACACATCGACATTTCGGTGGGGACGATGTTTGCGATTTGCTGCGTGGCGGCGGGGGAATTTGCGAAGCTCGGGCTCTCGGCGTGGGGGGCCGGGCTCGCTGCCTGCTTAATCGGAGCGATGCTGGGCGCGATCAACGGAGCGCTGGTGGCCTACCTGCGTATTCCGTCGATTGTCGTGACGCTGGCGGCGATGGTCGCGTTTCGCGATGCACTTCGGTGGATCACGCAAGGCGCGTGGGTGCAGGATCTGCCCTCCAATTTCCAGTGGCTCGGGACGACGCAGGCGGCGAGCAACACGATCACATTTCTAATCGCGGCGGCGCTGGTGATCGGCATCGGCTGGGGGTTGCGAAATTTGCCGGCGGGGCGATCGGTGTACGCGACAGGATCGAATGCGAACGCGGCGCGGTTAATGGGAATCGATTCGGCGCTGGTGACATTTTCGGTTTTTGCGATCACCGGAGCATTGACTGGGTGCGCGGCGCTGCTGAACTCGATCCGGTTCAATCAAATTCCTAGCAACGCGGGTCTGGGGATGGAGATGAAGGTGATTACGGCGGTGGTGGTGGGCGGGACCGCGATTACGGGCGGGCGCGGGAGCATTCAGGGGACTTTGTTGGGCGTGATTTTGTTGGGAATCATTAGCCCCGCGCTGACGTTTCTCGGGTTCAGCGCGTATTGGGAGAGGGCGATTCAGGGATTGATCATTTTGTGTGCGGTGGGATTCGATGCGGTGCGGTCGCGATGGGGAAGGGATGCTGGGGATTTTGCTGAGCGCACTGCGTAACCTTGAAAAACGCCGGTATGATTAAGCGCTGGTTTCCTAATGGCGAGTGGATGGTGCTGCTCGCTTTGCTTGCTGAGGTCGGAATCTTTTCAGTTTTTGCGCAGAACTTTTTTACGACCGCCAATTTTGTCGAAGTCATTCGGCTGAGCGTCGAGCTGGGATTGCTCGCATTGGCGTTGACGCCGGTGATTATCACGGGAGGAATCGATCTTTCGGTGGGATCGATGATGGGACTTTCAGCGGTGGTGTTCGGATCACTGGTGATGGATTGGCACTGGTCGATTCCGGCGGCGGTAGTCGCGACGCTGGTGATTGGGTGCGTCGGCGGGGTGCTTAATGGCGTGCTGATTGCGGAGTTTAAAATTCCTCCGTTGATCGTAACGCTCGGGTCATTTTCCGCGTTCCGAGGCATTGCGGAAGGGATCACGCACGGCGCGGTGAACTACTCGGGATTTGCGAAATCGTTTTTGTTTCTCGGGCAGGGATATGTCTTGGGAATGCCGGCGCAGCTTCCCATATTGCTGTTCGCGCTCTGCGGGTATGCGGTGCTGCTGCATCGGTCCGTGATTGGGAGGGGCTTGTACGCGATCGGGTTCGCGGGGAACGGAGCGAGGTACGCGGGAATCCCGGTCGCGCGGCGCATCGGGCTGGTGTATTTTTTGTCGGGCCTCGCGGCGAGCGTGGCGGCGATCGTTTATGTTGCGCATCTGGGCCAGGCAAAGTCGGACGCGGGAACGGGATACGAGCTGGATGCGATTACCGCCGTCGTGCTGGGTGGGGCGTCGGTCGCGGGAGGACGCGGGACGATCCTCGGCACGGTGCTCGGGTTGTTTTCGATTTCGATTTTGCAAAATGGCTTGCATCTGGCGGCGCTGCCTTCGGAGCTGACGGGAATTTTGACCGGAACGGTGCTGGTGCTGACGATCGCGATGGATCGGCTGCGCTCAACAACATCAAAAGGGAAAGAGGCGATTGAAATGAAAAACAGCCAAGTTGCGATTCTTTGCGGCGCGATTTTGTTGGGCTCGCTTATAACGGCGGGCGCGAATGTTTGGCTGGTGAAGTCGCTGAAGACTACGCCTGCCGCGAGCTCGAGTCACATGCCAGTGATCGCGGTGATGCCGAAGGCGAAGGGCGATCCGTACTTCGTGAGCTGCCGCATTGGCGCGGAGGAAGCGGCTCGCGAACTCGGAGTCGAATTGATTTGGGACGGTCCGACGGGTCTGGACGCGGCGAAGCAAAACGAAATCGTCGAGAGCTGGATCACGCGCGGCGTCGATGCGATCGCGGTTGCGGTGGAGAATCAGGCGGGCATCTCGACAGTGCTTCGCAAGGCTCGGCAGAAGGGGATTCACGTGCTGACCTGGGATGCCGACGCTGAGCCCGACGCGCGCGAATATTTTCTCAATCAGGCGACGCCCGAAGGGATCGGCAATGCGCTGACCGATGAGGCGGCGAGGCTGCTGGGGGGCAAGGGCGAATTCGCGATTATCACGGGAGCGCTGAGCGCGGCGAATCAGAACCAGTGGATCGCGGTCATCAAGAAAAGGGTGGAGGAGAAATATCCGGGACTCAAGCTGGTGACGATTCGTCCCAGCGATGACGATCGCGACAAGGCGTTCTCGGAGACGCAGACGATTCTGAAAGTTCATCCGACGGTGAAGCTGATCATGGCGATTTCGGCACCGGCGGTTCCTGGGGCGGGCGAGGCGATGCGGCAGGCGGGGCGCAAGGATGTCGACGTGATCGGGCTGTCGCTGCCGGGGATTTGCAAGCCTTATATTCATGACGGCGTGGTGCAGACGATTTTTCTTTGGAACACGAAGAATCTCGGGTATCTGACGGTGTACGCGGGCGCGATGCTGAGCGAGAAGAAATTTCCCAGCGGGCGCGACTTCTTTTCAAGCGGGGCGACTGGGGGCGCTCGAGATTAGCGGGAGCCAGATCATACTGGGGGCTCCGCTGCTGATCGATAAGAGGAATATCGACAAGCTGGATTTTTAAGAGTTCACGCCAAGGCGCAGAGCTCGCAAAGGATCTAGCGAGACGTCGGCGCGTCTGGATTTCCTGGGCCGAAATGTTTCAGCATCACTAGGTTTTCGGTCTTGCTCTTGTTCGTGATCACGACGCCGTTTGACGCTGCCTGCGGCGGTGACGAATAGCTCGTCCTGCGTCATCTGGCCGTAGCGGATCAGGCTGGGGGTCTCGACGTCGTGCTTGCCGAAAGTGCCGAAGCCTTGCGTCAAGATCATGCCATAAGCGGCCGCGTCGCGAATGGTAACGGTGCGGCCGGGCAGCACGGTCAGTTCCTTTGCCGAGTAATGCGGCGTCGAGTAGACGACCCAATTTTCGCGATAGCCGCACTGCTCGGTTTCGGCGTGCGGACAGACTGGCTTGGGATCGAACTGGCGATGCTCGGCGAATTCGGGATCGGTGTTGGCGGGCCAATCCATCATCTCGATCAGGTAGTCGAGGTCGTGATGATGCTCGGGTGGAACATCCTTGACGAGCAGGTCCCACGGCACGGCGCGCCCTTCGACCAGCGATTGATACATCGCGAAGACGTCGGAATTGACTTGCGGCTCATAGGTGACTAGCGATCCGGGGGCGTGCAGAATTCCCGGATCGATCTGCCATCCGCTGCCCGGCTTCAATTTGTAGGCGCGCGAAAGATAGAGAATTTCGTTGTCGCCATCGTTCCATTTTTTGAGGCAGCGCCGGATGTCGTCCTTGGTGGTTCCCGGGTTCAGGCCCATGAAGGTGTAAGGGAAATGATTGTCTTTGAAGTTGTACTGCGGTGGGAAATAATACGCTTCGGGTTTGCCTTTTTGTCTGACCCGCGCGGCGAATTCGTCGTTCTGATGAAGATGATGAGGGATCGGCCCGAGATTGTCGAAGAATTTGCAGAGCAGGTTCCAGCCGCCGTACTTCTGCATCACGGCCGAGCCGAGGAACTGGTCGCCGACGGTTTCGATCGCTTCTTTGAGCAGGGCCTTTTTGCCGTGGAATTCGATATAGCTGAGTCCTTCGTCCTCGGTCGGTGAGGGGGCCGTTGGCGGCTTTGGTGGTGGAGGAAAACCATCGTTCATCGATGCCTCCGCGATGGGCGCCCAATGCGTAGAGGTCGCGAGGGTCGAGTTTTAGTCGACCGCCTGGCATGAGAAACGCGCGAGGGACCCAGCAGGGCGCGAGGCGGACGATGCCATCGCCTGCCACTAAGGCATCGGTTAGAAGAGATTGATTCGACATGGAAAAGGCCGCTGCATCGAGACTTGAAACGACTCAAACCGCAACGCACAGCTTATACCGTTGTGTTCGGAACTGTCAAGCGCGTCTAGCCTTGTCCCCTTCCTCACGGTCGGGGTTCGGTTTCAGTTCTTCGATCGGCACCCGCATGCTCACGCATGGCGGCTCAGTAGAGCGTGAACGTGTAAAGGGTGTCGCCCGCAGCGATCAGAATGTATTGATGGCCGTCGAGCATGTACGTTTCCGGCGCGTTCGAAACATTGCCGAGCCGCGTATGCCAGAGGATCTTGCCGTTGGCGGGATCGTAGGCAACCAGATTCCCGCTCAGATCGCCGCCGAATAACAGCTTGCCCGCGGTGGTCAGAAAGCCGTTTCCGAGATTTCCTCCGGTGCCAGGATAGCGATGCCGCCACGCAATCTTTCCGGTTTTGTAATCGATCGCGGTGAGATACGCGCCCATCGATCCGACGCCCAACTCATCTTTGCCGCCCAATCCCATCGCGCCGCGCGGATCGGTTTCGGTCAGATAATACATCGCGTAGGAATCGTTCGTCGGGACGTAAAACAAACCGGTATCGGGAGAATATGCGGGCGGAGGCCAGTTGGTCGCGCCGCCGTTGTTCGGCGATACCAGCGCGCCCGGGACGGTCGAATCCTTCTCGGGATCGCGCATCGGCTGGCCATCCTTATTAAGACCCTTCGCCCAATTGACGGTGTCCGAATACTTGCTGGTCACCAGATGCTCGCCCGTCAGCGCGGTCGAGCGTGAAGTAATAGCCGTTGCGGCTGGCATGCAGCACCATTTTGCGAGGCTTGCCGTTGAAATCGCCGTCCACCAGGATCGGCGTCTCGGTCGAATCCCAATCATGCGTATCGTGCGGCGACGTTTGATAATGCCACGCGATTTTGCCGGTATCGACGTTGATCGCGACGATCGAACAGGTGTACAGATTGTCGCCCTTGCGGCCGGGAGAATCCATGTATGCGGGCGAAGGATTGCCCGTGCCGACGATGTAGAGATGCGTTTCCGGATCGTAGGCGCCGGGGATCCAGATGTTGCCTCCGCCGTGCTTCGCGGTATCGAAATCGCCCCACGTGGCGAGCGCCGGGTCGTCCCTCTTCACCGGCACCGAATAGAATTTCCATTGCACGTCGCCCGTCTCCGGGTCGAACGATTGCAGGACGCCGGGCTCATCCAGATCGTCCCCGGTGCCCACCAGAATGTGGTTTCCGATCACGATCGGCGCCATGGTCGAGAAGTACTGCAAACTGAAATCGGCGATTTCTTTATGCCACCGCTCTTTGCCGGTCTTCGCGTCGAGGCACACCAGATAATCGTCGGGCGTTTCCATGTACAGCCAGTTGCCCCACATGCCCAGCCCGCGATTGCCGATGTGCGTGCCGCCCTTGGTGCGCCAGTAGAAATGCCACAGCTCATGGCCGTCGCGAGCATCCATCGCCCACGCGTTATCGGGCGTCGAGAAATATAAAATGCCGTTCACTTCAAGAATCGCCGCGCGGATATTGGTTCCACCGCCGCCGCCCGCGGTCGATTCGGTTTGCGCGACACCGCCGACGATGGTCGGGCGCCGCCCCGTCCGCCTCCGCCCGATCCGCTGGCCACGCGGCTGACCCATGCCGAGCGTCAGGTTCTTCACGTTCGATTGATTGATCTGCGTCAGCGAGCTGTAGCGCTTGCCGCTATAATCGCCCGAATAAGTAGGCCACGAATCGCCCAGCGGCTTCGTCAACAGAGCGGGATCGAGAGGACCCTGCGCCGACGCGATCGCAGCGAAAAAAGAAGCCAGAAAAAGATTCTTCATTTCACAGTCACCAGGTATGCGGTCAAATTATGAATATCCTTATCGCTATAAACGCCCAGCAGAGCTTTGTGCGGCTGTAAGGGATCGTGAATTTCGACTTTGGGCGGTCGCCGTCGCGCCGGAACGTCTGCTGCGTTCCGTCCGCGTCGGCCAGCGTGACGATAAAATCGTCGACGCGCAGCTAATCGGCCCTCGACCTTTTTGCCGGACGCGCAGCGTCACCGTAACCGTGGTCGGGGGAACATTGGCGCTGGTCGCTCCGCGTCCTCGACCTCCGCCGCCCGGCATGACGAACAGTTTGTTGCAGATCTCTCGGCTCGGCGAATTTCGCGCCGATGCCCTTCAGATCGCCGGTTACCGAATGGCACGATGCGCACTTCGATTTTGAAATACGCCTCGCCCGCCGCCGCATCGCCCACCAGAATCGTGGGAGGCTTCATGCGCGACGCATCGTAGCCAGCCACGCGAAAATTATGGAGGAACGCCGCGATATCCGCCACCTGCGCGTTGGTCATGGGAAACTTCGGCATCCCCTGATCGATGCGCCCGTTCTGAACGACCGGCGCGATCAGTTCGCCGTTCTGGTCGTTCAGGACGATCTCGGCGCGCAGCAAGATTCGGTCCGCCCTCGCCGCCGCGCGCGTCGCCGCCATGGCAGAACTGGCAGTTCACGCCATAGAGGGCGCGGCCGCGCGTCGATCATCGCCGGATCGCCTGGGGGATGCTGCGGAAACGCGTTCGCGAATCCGCCTCCTCCGCCCGCCTCTTCCACCTCGGCCCGCCGGGGGTTGTGCGGGAGGCTGTGCCGCTGTCTGGGACGCCGAGACGGCCAACGCGGCCAAAATCGCGGGAACGACAAAGTTCTTCATGAGTGAACACTCAAATATCATACCGGACGCCGAGTTCAGTTCAGGGTGTACTGTGGAGATATGGACAAGAGATTAGCCAAGCGCCACAAGCGGCAGGTTTCGCGCGAAAGAAGCAAAGTGAAGCTCTCCGAGCCGGACCTGCGCACGCCGGAGCAGATCGAAGCCGCGCGCGAAGCCAGTCGCGCGTCGATTAATAAAGGAAGTGCGCGCAGCCCAAGGCCGCCGCGCCTCGGGCCAGGGCTTCCGCAACGCGTCCGCGACGTCCACCGGCAGCTCCGCAAAGACGGGCGCCTGAAGGTGTTCTCCGCGCGCTGTCCCTATTGCCGATCGGTCGATCTGCGAAGCGTCGGCGTGCGGAACGCGATTGAACAGGCCATTCACTGGATTCCTGCTGCCGTACCGCTGCTCCTCTGTGCGGCCGCCACTTTTTTCTGTTCCGCTGGCTAACGCCGTCGACGTAACCTTCCCGTCGCATACTCAGTAGCTATACTAAGAAGTCTGAGTATGTCAAAATTCGACTCCCTGCAAGGCTCGCTCGATGTCCTGTCCTGAAGATCCTCTCGCGGCGTCCCCGCTCGCATGGCTACGCCATCATGTCCGCGATCAAGGATTTCTCGGGCGAGGTGCTGTCCGCCGAGGAAGGTTCGCTCTATCCGGCTTTGCATCGGATGGAAGAGGCGGGCTGGGTTCGCTCCGAATGGATCAAGAAGGAGAGCGGACGCCGCGCGCGCATCTACGAACTGACCGCGGCGGGAAAAAAGCAGCTTGCCCAGGAAGAGTCGCGTTGGCAGACAGTGACTTCAGCCGTAAATCGAGTGCTAAGGACGGTCTGATATGTCATTGTGGTCAAGAATCGCGAATGTATTTCGCGGCGAGCGCCTTAACCGCGAGATCGATGAAGAGCTTCAGTCGCACATCGAAGAAGCGATCGAACAGGGACGCGATCCTGAGGAGGCTCGCAAGGCTTTCGGCTCCGCATTGCGACGGCGCGAAGAGAGCCGCGATGTCCGTCTGATCGCGTGGCTCGATTCGTTGCGTGCCGACGCGATCTTCGGCTGGCGGCGCCTTCGAAAATCGAAAGTCACCTCGGCCGCGGCGATTCTTTCGCTGGCGCTCGCGATCGGCGCCTGCACCTCGGCGTTCCGTCTGATCGATGCGCTGCTGCTGCGTCCGCTGCCGATCGCGCACCCCGAGCGACTCTACGCGATGTCCCGCCACGGCATCGGATTCGACGGCAAGCCGAGCTACTACGATAGCTGGGCGGCCCCGCCGTTCTTTCTGATGCGTGCCGCGGCGAAGGATCAAGCCGAGCTGATCGCGGTCTCCTATTTCTGAGCGCACGGATTTGACCTACGGGTCGGACGAGGAAATGGAGAAGGCGTACCTGCAATACGTGTCCGGCTGGATGTTCGACGCGTTCGGACTCCGGCCCGCGCTGGGCCGCCTGTTCACCGAAAACGACGATCTGAAGCCCGGCGCGAATCCGGTCGCGGTGATCTCCTACGATTATTGGGCGCGCCGTTTCGGCGCGCGATCCCAAAGTGATCGGCCGCACCTTTCGCCTGGGCGGCAATATTTACGAGATCGTCGGCGTCGGCCCGGAGCCGTTCACCGGAACCGAGACCGGCACGGTGATCGACATTTTTGTTCCCACGATGATGAATCCCTCGATCCTGCGCGGAGACTCGACCTGGCTTCGCACACTGGTGCTGATCAAGCCGGGCGTCGACGGTCGATCCGCTGGGCCAGAAGCTGGACGCAGTCTCGCGAGCATTCGAGGCGGAGCGCGCCAAAGGGTTCAGCGAAATGATGCCCAAGGGAAGATCGACAGTCATGCTCAATCAGACGGTATCGATGGATCCCGCCGCGGCGGGCTCTTCGAATCTTCAGAAGGACTACGGCCGATCGCTGATGGCACTGGGCGCGCTGGTGGCGCTGGTGCTGCTGATCGCGTGCGCGAACGTCGCGAACCTGATGACCGCTCAGGCGGCCGCGCGAGCCCGCGAGATGGCCCTGCGCGTCTCGATCGGCGCAGGACGATGGCGGCTGGTGCAACTGGTCTTGGTCGAAAGCGCGTGGATCGCCATTCTCGCGGCGGCCATCGGCGCAGTGTTCGCGTGGTGGTCCGCGCCGTTCGTCGTGCGCATGATCAATCCGCCCGATAATCCGGCGCGGCTGGCTCTGCCCGCCGATTGGCGAGTCCTGGGATTCGCGGTCGCGCTGACGCTCGGCGTGACGTTTCTGTTCGGCCTGGTTCCCGCGCTGCGCGCTTCCTCCGTGAAACCTGCCAGCGCGCTCAAGGGCGGCGAAGATCCGCATTCGCGGCGCCGTTTGATGCACGCGCTGATCGCGGCACAGGTCGCATTCTGTTTTCTCGTGCTGTTCGTGGCGGGTCTGTTCGTCGCCACGTTTGAGCGCCTGTCGCATCGGCCGATCGGATTCTCGCCCGAACGGATTCTGCTGCTCGATACCGTGACGGCGCACGCGCAAGCAGCCTGCGTATTGGGACGAAGTGGCGGACCGGCTGCGCGCCGTGCCGGGCGTCGAAACGGTCGCACTGGAGGGATGGCCTCTGCTCAGCGGATAGCAGTCGAACAACTATCTTTCGATCCACGGCGGAACTGCCAACGGGGCCTCTCTGCTTCATGCTGAACGTCTCGCCCGGCTGGCTGGCAGGCGATGAAGATTCCTCTGCTCGACGGGCGAGATTTCCGCCCGGACGACGTCGATCCCGGCGCCGCGATCGTCAACGAGACGTTCGTGAAGACCTACTTCAACGGCGAGAATCCCATCGGCAAGATCATTCTATCGAACATATCCGCGGCGCATCCCTTCGACCATCGTGGGCCTGGTGCGCGATTCCCGCTACAGCGACATGCGCGAAGCAGACCAAGCCCGTGGCTTACCTTCCGTTTCATCGGAACGACGCGAAGGGCGAATCGCAGCCCGATCAGCAGGTGCGACCATCGTCGTGCGCACCGCCGGAGCGAATCCTCTCGCGCTGGCCTCCGTCCTGCGCCGCGAAGTCCCGCGCGATCCGATCCGAATTTCGCGTCAGCAATCTCCACACGCAGCAGGAACTGATTGACGCGCAAACCGTCCGCGAGCGCTTGCTGGCCATGCTCGCGTTATTCTTCGCCGCAGTGGCACTGCTGCTGGCCGCGATCGGTCTCTATGGCGTGCTGAATTATTCGGTGGTGCAGCGCCGCCGCGAAATCGGGATCCGCCTGGCAATCGGCGCACCCGCCTCCGGCATCGCGAGGCTGGTAACCGTGGAAGTTTTCAGCATGGTCCTCGCTGGAGCCGGCATCGGGCTGGGAATCGGCATGGCATCTGTTCGATATATCGAAACATTGTTCTATCAGGTAAAAGCAACCGACGTCGGGATGCTGATGCTTCCTGCGTTGAGCCTGTTCGCAGCAGCCTTGCTAGCGTCGCTCCCCGCGGTATTGCAGGCAGTCCGAATCGACCCGGTGAACACGCTGCGCTCCGAATAGCCTTACGATTTCGGTCGCGTAAAATTCACGATGTTCTCCCATTCGCTGGCGTCGGATCGCGCGACAACAGCTACGACAGGATCGGTGTCACTGGCGTTGAACACTTCATGCGGCACTCCAGGCTCGATAAAAATGAAGTCGCCAGCTTCATTTTCGATGGTATGCTCCAGCGCCGGTCCATATTCGTGGCGGACTCGACCGGCGAGGATGTAGAGCATCACCTCGAAGTCCACATGAATGTGCGCATACGCGACGCCCCCAGGCGGGATGGTGGCGACATTCATCGATAGCTTTTTCGATCCGACGTTCTTTGCAGAAAGGCCGGATTTGTAGCGAATGCCGTTCCATCCGCGCACATTCCCGCCACCGCGAATGGTGAGAATACCATCAGCGCCTTCCACTGTGCCGAGTTCCGCTCGATTTTCCATGTGACTATGTTTGCACAACGATTACAATTTAAGGATGCTTCGCAGAACTGCTCTTTTTGTTCTTTCCCTGGCTCTGGCTCGCGCTGCGGTTACGCGGGTTGAGATTGCTACTCGTGCGGATTTTTCGATTGCCAACTACGAACGGATCACGGGAAAGGTCTATTTCGCAGTCGATCCGAAGCTCGTGGCGAACCAGATCATTACTGATATTGCACTGGCTCCGCGCAACGACAAGGGGCTGGTGGAATTTTCGTCGGACCTTGAAGTGCTGCGGCCGAAGACGAAAGGAAATGGGACGGCGCTGGTGGAGATTTCTAATCGAGGCGGGAAAGGCATGGTCAACATGTTCGATCTCGCGGGACGGAATGAGCCGGGCGATTCCTTGCTGTTCGATCAGGGCTTCACCCTGGTCTGGATCGGCTGGGAGTTCGATATTCCGAATCGCGACGGGTTGTTGAAGCTATACGCTCCGGTGATCAAGGGAATAACGGGTCAAGTGAGGTCGGAAATTACGGTCGACCGGCGCTCGACTTCGGAGTCCTTAGGCGATCGGGCGCAGGTTCCTTACGCGGTCGCTGAGGCGGATTCGGCCACGATGACGGTACGCGATGGCGTGAATGGCAAACGGACCACGATCGCCCGGGACCAGTGGAAGTTTTCGGCTGACTTGACGCATGTTGAATATACGTCGGGATTCGAGCCGGCGCGGATTTATGAAGTCGTTTATACGGCGAAAGATCCGGCAGTGGTCGGGCTCGGCCCGGCGGCGGTGCGCGATTATGTGTCGTACATCAAGGAGCAGGGCGACGTTCAACGCGCCATAGGGTTCGGCGTTTCGCAGAGCGGGCGGTTCCTACGTACTTTCCTGTACTACGGATTTAATGCCGATGAGAAGGGCAAGCGGGTGTTCGATGGGGTGTGGGCGCATGTGGCTGGAGCGGGGCGCGGAAGCTTCGATCATCGCTTTGCACAGCCTTCGCGCGACGGGCATCCTCTGCTGAATCTCTTTTATCCGTCGGACATTTTTCCGTTCACGGACGAGCCGGAAACCGACGCGGGGATCACCGATTCGATTCTCGCGCGAGCTCGCAAAGACGGCGTGGTGCCGAAAATTTTCTACTCCAATGGCGCATACGAATATTGGGGACGCGCGGCCTCGTTAATCACTACAAGCATCGACGGCAAGAAAGATGTGGCGCCTGCGCCGGAAACTCGGGTGTACTTTATCGCGGGGGCGCAGCATGGCGCGAATGCGCAGCCGACCAAGACGGTAACGCAGAATCGGGCGAATCCCACGGATTACCGATTCGCGATGCGGGCGCTGTTGATCGATCTGAATTCCTGGGTGACGAACGGGACTGCACCGCCGGATTCGAAGATTCCTCGGGTTGGTAAGGACGAGCTGGTAGCGCCAGGCGCGCTGAATTTTCCAAAGGTGCCGGGAATAGCTTTGCCGAAGGAGCCGTATCTGGCATGGCATCTCGATTTCGGTCCCGATTTTCGTTCGAAGGGGATTGTGACTTATGATCCTCCGAAGGTCGGCGCGGCGTTTCCGGTGCTAGTGCCGCAAGTTAACTCAGACGGGAATGAGACGGCGGGGATCCGGCTTCCCGAACAACTGGTTCCGCTGGCGACGTATACGGGGTGGAATTTGCGCGATCCGAAAGTCGGCGCGCCGGACGTGATTTACAACATGGTCGGGTCATTTATTCCGTTTGCGCGGAGCAAGGCGGAGCGCGAGGCGTCGGGCGATCCTCGGTTGTCGATCGAGGAGCGGTATAAGGATAAGGAAGAGTATTTGCGCAAGGTAAAGGAAGCGGCGGTGGCGCTTAGTGGTGCAGGTTTTCTGTTAAAAGAGGACGTCGACAAGGTCGGGGCGAAGGCGGGGGCGCGGTGGGATTCGATAATGCGGTAGGTGAGAAGAAACCCGAGTTTACAGACTATACTGTTGGAGAGAGATGACGGATACTCAAATGCTAATCCTCGCACTGCCTTCGGTACTATCCGTAGTTATGGTCCTGGTGGGCATCCTGCTTAACAATTCCCGTCTCGCGGACATGAATGCCCGTATTTCGGAACTGCGGTCGCATATGGATAACCGGTTTGACGACATGCGTGACATGTGGCGCTCTGAGCTGCACCGGGTCGAAGAGGTTATTGATGCCCGCCTAAAGCATCTGGAAGAGCGTTAATCACTGTCACCTTGACTTTGAATGGCACGATCGTTTATCCCTATCGCCATCAATAAGTTATTAATTATATTTACAGGTGCGACTTTAAATGGCAACTGCGGGTTGTTACGCAGACTGAATTACCCGGAGGCGTGTGGAATAGTCGGACTAGTCCTTACAAAATAAGCCACTAAATGGAGCGGGAGCTGACGATAAGGCTCCCATGGGAGAAGAATCCAAAACAGCCGATAAGCTCCCAGAGTTCCTGGGGGACATTGCGGGGATGGCTGAATTTCCAGCCCTTTCTCGTTCCATCGAACAGGTGCTGCTGAAGGTTGATGAAGAGGCCTCGCTGCAGCATATAACTAATGTAATTCTTAAAGATTACAGCCTGACGCTCCGGATCCTCCGGACCGCAAATTCCTCTCTATACAATCGCAGCGGTCGGCAGATCCATTCGATCTCGCACGCGGTCGCGCTGTTGGGGGTCGAGGCCGTTCGAGAAATGGCGACCGGGATGGTTCTGCTGGAGCATTTCCGCAAGCACTCGCCGGGATTGAAAGAGCTGATCCTCCTGTCGCTGCTCAGCGCGAATCATGCGCGCGAGGTTGCCGAGCGTGTGGGTTATGTGAAACGTGAAGAAGCTTATCTCTGTGGGATGTTCCGCAATCTGGGGGAGCTTCTGGTCGCCTGCTATCATCCGCGTGGCTATGCGGCCGTACTGCTGCGCGTGCGGGAGGACCGGATCCCAGTCGCCCAGGCGTGCCAGGAGATACTCGGGTTCGATTACGACCGCGCGGGGAAAGCTGTCGCGGAGCAATGGAGGATCCCGGAGAGCGTGCGGGAATGCATGAGCGATCGCGTAGTTCGTCTGCGCCGCGCGCCTTCGACTGACCCGGAGCGCTTACAAGCGATCACGCATTTCGCACACAAATTGACGACCGCGGTATACCGCCGCGAGCCGAACAGTGCTCGCGCCAGCGTCAACCTTCTGCTGGATAGTTTGGGCCCGGTGTTGAGCCTTTCGCACGATGACGTGAAATCGGTTGTCGAGCGCGCCCTGGAGGAAACGAGCGAGGTTTTTCAGGCGATGAAGGTGCCAATGGATCACTTGCGGCTGAAGCGGCAGACTCAGGCGGCGCTGGAGCAGATCGATACGCGGGAAGAGCAGCCCGCAGAAACGGGGGTCGAGGCGGAAACCGAGACATGCGCATCGCTGCTCCGCGATGTGACCACGCAGGTGGATCGAGGCTCACCGGACGATTTAGGCGCGATCACCATGATGGTGATGGAGGCGATTTATCGGGGTGGACCGTTCGATCACGTGCTGTTTGCTCTGTTGGATGAGAAAAGCCACCGCTTGGCAGGCCTCGTTGGATTCGGCGATTCGATTGAGAAAATTATCAAAACTTTCGATTTTCCCGTGATTGGAGCATCGGGTCCGGTGGCGGAAGCGGTCTTAAAGCGGACCGACGTGTTCGTGGCTGGTCCGCGAGACCGCCGTTTCGAGGGGACTAGGTTCAGCCAGATTGTCGGCGAGCCGATTTATGGATTATTGCCTCTGGTCGCCGGTGGAACGGTCGCCGGGTGCTTGTACTTCGACCGGCGCGAGCCCAAGAATTTCGATACGGCGGCACTGGCTGCGATCGGGGCTCTGCGCGATCAGTTATGCCGCGCGTTGACTCGATCGCGCGCACGAAGTGTTCTTACAACTGCCGATTCGGTCCGATAAGGTTTATGAATTCGATCTGAAAGGTACATGGAATGGCTCTCGACGTATTAATTGTGGACGATTCGGCGGCAATCCGGAAGATTTTACATCGGGTTCTGGTGCAGGCCGAAGTGCCTCTTGGCAAGGTACACGAGGCCAGTGACGGGAACGAGGCGCTAGAAAAACTGAAGACCGAAAAAGTCGGATTGATCCTGTCGGACATAAACATGCCGAACATGGACGGCATCGAGTTCCTGACCAGGATAAAGGCGGAGGAGGCATACAAGAGAGTGCCCGTTCTGATGGTGACGACCGAAGGCAGTCAGGCAAAAGTGATGCAGGCGCTCGAGTTGGGTGCAGCCGGCTATGTCAAAAAACCGTTTACCGCCGATCAGATTAAAGAAAAACTGACGGGGTTAATCTAATGGAGAAAGTTACACAGCTGGATATAGAGCAGGCGATTTCGAAAGCCTCTCGCGAGGTTTTTGAGACCATGCTCAACCTTCCGCTCGAAGTGAAGCCCGCGGGAATGCGAAAAGCAATTGAGCCGGAGACGTTTCATGGAGTCCTGGCGCTGGTGGGTGTGGCGGGATCGTGGACCGGCACCGGTCACATGTCCTGTACGCCGCAATTCGCGCAGCGATTGGCGGGCGCGCTGCTGATGACCGAATACGAGTCGGTCAACGAAGACGTTTTGGACGCCGTCGCCGAGGTGGCTAATATGATTATCGGCAACGTCAAAACGATACTGGAAGAGAAACTCGGTCCTCTGGGACTTACTGTTCCGACGGTTATTTTTGGTCGGAACTATCAAACCAGGTCAGTGGGAGTGAAAGACTGGGTGCTAGTGCGGCTGCATTCGGGTAGCGACACCATGGACATCAACTTCTGCCTCATGCCGAGTCGGGTGCTCCCCCACAAGGCTCATCGTCCGGAGATGCTAACAGCCTAAGGAATTTCGCCAGTACCTCGTTCTCGCGGGACGCGCCGCGGCTCCCAGTAGGCTGCACGCTATCGATCCGCCTTTTCCGCAGCCCACGGCGACAAACTCAACCGTCTCCGCGAATTACATCGCCACTGGCCCCATTGCCCTCGTTCTGACGCCTGTTTCCTGCAACCGATTGGATCCAGACGCCTCTAATGAAGTGAATCTCAAATACCGTAATGTTGACTCCCATTGGGGAGAATCCCTAGAATTAAAGGACGCCCCCGTATGACTCTTGCCGCTCAGGAATCGGCTGTGAAGAATGTCTCATTGCTTGACCAGATCGGCAACACGCCGCTCATCCGGCTGAAGAAGCTTGATGCTGAGTTCCCTGGCGTGGAAATTCACGCCAAAGCCGAGTTTTTCAATCCCGGCGGCTCGGTGAAGGACCGGGCGGGGCTCAACATGATCCTCGATGGCGAGCGCTCCGGCCGTCTCACGCGCGACAAGATTCTGCTCGACGCCACCTCCGGCAATACCGGTATTGCCTACGCTATGATCGGCGCGATTAAGGGCTATAAGATCAAGCTCTGCCTGCCTGCCAACGCGTCGCATGAGCGCAAGCAGATCCTTACGGCCTATGGCGCGGAAATGGTTTTCTCCGATCCCGCGGAAAGCTCCGACGGTGCCATCCGACTTTGCCGAGAAATCTACGAAGCGGATCCCGACCGTTATTTTTATCCCGATCAATATAACAATCCCGCGAATTGGAAGGCTCATTTCGACGGCACCGCGGTGGAGCTGATGGAGCAAACCGACGGTTCGCATCACTCATTTCGTTGCGTGTATGGGTACCAGCGGCACCTTCATGGGTACCTCGCGCCGCCTCAAGCGCGACATGCCGGGAGTCCAATGCATCTCGGCGCAGCCGTCGTCGGGATTTCACGGACTCGAGGGTCTGAAGCACATGCCGACCGCGATCGTGCCGGGGATTTACGATCCTTCGATCGCCGACGATAACCTGTGGATCGAAACCGAGGACGCGTATCGCATGACGCGCTGGCTGGGCCGTAACGAAGGGCTGCTGGTGGGAATGTCCTCCGGCGCGAATGTTTATGCGGCTACGCAGCGTGGCAAAGAGCATCGTCGAAAAAGGCGGCACTGGTCTGGTCGTGACGATCCTTGCCGATGGCGCGACCAAATATCTGAGCGAGTCATTCTGGAATGATCAAGATTAATTCCGAAGCATGGGAAACCATGGTCGCCCATGCGCAATCCACATTTCCAGACGAATGCTGCGGCGTCATGATCGGCACGATCGATGGCGAGCGCCAAACTGGTAACCACCGCGATCGGCCTGGAAAACGCGTATAAAGGCAAGCAGGAAGATCGCTACGAGATTCGCCCCGAGGATCTGCTGGCCGCCGACAAGAACGCGCGGGCAGCAGGGCCTCGACCTGATCGGCATCTTCCATTCGCACCCGGATTGCGACGCGTATTTTTCCAAGACCGATCTCGAGAATTCGTGCCCCTGGTATTCGTTCGTCGTACTATCGATTAAGGGCGGAAAATTCGACCACGCGAATAGCTTCCTGCCGAACGCCGACCAAACCGTCGCCGAGAAAGAAGAATTGATATGGCCAAAATCCTGATTCCCACGCCCCTGCGCCAATTCGTTGACAAACACGATTCGGTGGAATTTCAAGGCGCGACGGTAGGCGAGGTGTTGTCGTCGCTCGCCGCGCAGTATCCCGAACTCGGCCGGCAGATTTTTAACGACCAGGGGAAATTGCGCAGCTTCGTCAATGTTTACTTGAACGACGAAGACATCCGCTATCTGAAAAAAGACGCGACTCCCGGTCGCCGGGACCGACACGCTTTCAATCGTTCCCAGCATCGCCGGCGGCAGCACCGGCGTCGCGGAGCCGCCGGTGACTACGCTTTCCAAAGACGAGATCCTGCGCTACTCGCGCCACCTGATCATGCCCGAGGTTGGCATGGAAGGGCAGATCAAACTCAAGAACGCGAAAGTTCTTCTGGTCGGCGCCGGTGGGCTCGGCGCCCCGCTCGGATTGTATCTCGCAGCCGCCGGCGTGGGACGCATCGGCGTGGTCGATTTCGATGTTGTCGATTTCACTAACCTGCAACGGCAAGTGATTCACGGCACGAAGGACGTCGGTCGCAAGAAGCTCGACTCTGCGCGCGATAGCATGCGGGATATCAATCCAAACGTGCAGATTGACGGCTACGATGTTGCGCTCAGTAGTGAGAATGCCCTCGAAATCATCTCCGGTTACGACATGGTGGTCGATGGCACGGACAATTTCCCGACGCGTTACCTGGTCAACGACGCCTGCGTCATTCTCAAAAAGCCCAACGTTTACGGGTCAATTTTCCGCTTCGAAGGGCAAGCCACGGTGTTCGCTTATCCGGGCGGCCCCTGCTATCGCTGCCTCTATCCGGAGCCGCCGCCGCCCGGTCTGGTCCCGAGCTGCGCCGAAGGTGGCGTATTGGGAATTTTGCCCGGGATCATCGGTCTCGTCCAAGCGACGGAAGCCGTCAAGTTAATTCTCGGCGTCGGAGAGTCGCTGGTCGGACGTCTTATGTTATACGACGCGCTCGCCATGAAATTCCGCGAGCTGAAGCTGCGCCGAAATCCCGAATGTCCGGTATGCGGCGACCATCCGACCATCACCAAGCTGATCGATTACCAGGAATTCTGCGGCATCCCGCAGCATGCTCCCGAGCCCGCCTTCGTCGAAGGCGATATCACCCCGCAAGAAGTGAAAGCCCGGCTTGACCGCGGCGAGAAATTCCAATTTATCGATGTCCGGGAGCCGCACGAATACCAGATCTGCAATATTCCGGGCACCAAGCTTATCCCATTGGGTGAGCTGCCGAGGCGGCTAAACGAGCTTGATCCAAGTGTTGAACTCGTTGCTCACTGCAAGAGCGGAGTGCGTAGCGGGAAAGCGATCGATCTGCTGAAGCAATCCGGATTCAAGAAACTCCGCAACATGAAGGGCGGAATTTTGGCCTGGAGCGATCAGGTTGACCCGAGCGTTCCGAAGTATTAATTTCACGCAGAGACGCGGACAGCGCAGAGTGCTCTCTTTGGAGCTCTGCGCTTCTGCGTGAATTGTCTTACTTCCCAGCGTTAAACCGCTTCTCCGCTTCCTTCCAATTAACGACGTTCCACCACGCCGCGATGTATTCCGGGCGCCGGTTCTGATACTTCAAATAGTAGGCGTGCTCCCAAACATCCAGTCCGATCACCGGGAATTTTCCTTCCATCACAGGCGAATCTTGGTTCGCGCTTGATGTAATCTCCACACCGGACCCGGTTTTTAACAACCATGCCCAACCCGACCCGAACCGCGTCGTCGCCGCCGCTCCGAACTTCTCTTTGAAGGTGTCGAAACTTCCGAACGCACCGGTGATTGCCGACGCCAGATTGCCTACCGGCGCGCCGCCTGCGTTCGGTCCGATAATTGTCCAAAACATAGAATGGTTGATATGACCTCCGCCGTTGTTCCGAACCGCGGTCTTGATCGCATCGGGCACGATCGCCAGATTATTCGCGAGCAGTTCCTCGACCGTCTTGTTCGCCAGTTCCGGAGCTGACTCCAGAGCCTTGTTCACGTTCGTGATGTACGCCTGATGATGTTTCCCGTGATGAATTTCCATCGTCATTTTGTCGATATGCGGCTCCAATGCGTCGGGAGCGTAAGGTAGTGCAGGCAGTGTAAATGGCATTTATTCTCCTTGTCGTTTACGTAGATGCGCGTTCGTAGGCATCTGCTACACGAAACATCGTTGTTTCGTTGAAATGGCTGGTCAAAATCTGCAAACCCACTGGTAATCCGCCGGGTGTTAGGCCGCATGGCACACTCATGCAAGGAATTCCCGCCAAATCTCCGGTGATGGTGTAGATGTCGGACAAATACATCGCCACCGGATCGTCCACTTTTTCGCCGATCTTAAATGCCGGAAACGGCGACACCGGCGCGACAATCGCATCGACGTTCTTGAAGGCCTCGGCATAATCGCGCGCAATCAGAGTCCTGACCTTCTGGGCCTTTATATAGTACGCATCGTAATAACCGGCGCTCAGCACGTAAGTCCCCAGCATGATCCGCCGCTTGCATTCCGCACCGAAACCTTCGTCGCGTGTCTCGCGATACATGTCGGTTAGATTACCAGCCGATCGCGCCCGCGTCGTGTACCGGACCCCGTCGTATCGAGCGAGATTCGCACTCGCCTCCGCCGTCGCAATGATGTAGTAGGCTGCGATCGCATACTGCGTGTGCGGCAGGGAAATGTCACGCACCTCGCACCCGAGCCTTTTCAATATCTCGACCGCCGCATGAATGCGATCGCCGGTATCGCTCGCCAAGCCCTCGAAATATTCGCGCGGCAGCCCGAGCGTCAATCCCTTTACGTCGCCCGTGAGCGCGCCGCAAATAATCGGGAACCGGAGCCGACGCCGACGTAGCGTCCATCTCATCCCGCCCGGCGATCACTTGCAATAAAGCCGCCGCATCCCGCGTCGTTGTTGCGAACGGTCCGATGTGATCGAGAGAACTCGCGAAGGCCGTCAATCCATATCGCGATACCCGTCCGTACGTCGGCGTCACGCCCGCGACTCCGCAGAACGACGCCGGCTGCCGCACCGATCCGCCTGTATCCGAACCCAGCGCCACCACCGCGGTCCCTTGTGCGACCACTGCCGCCGAGCCTCCGCTCGATCCGCCCGGCACACGATCGAGCGCAATCGGATTTCTGACCGGTCCAAATGCGGAATTCTCATTCGACGATCCCATCGCGAACTCGTCGCAATTGGTCTTGCCGATAATAATGCCCCCGCCTGCTCCAAACGAATTATAGCCGTCGCGTCGTAAGGAGGGATGTAGTGCTCCAGCAGCTTCGATCCGCACGTGGTGCGAAGACCCTTGGTTACGATGACATCCTTCACCCCTACCGGTACGCCGGCCAGCGCTCCCGGATCCTCGCCCGCCGCAATTTTGCGGTCGACCGCCTCCGCCGCCGCCATCGCGCGCACCGAAGCAAATGTTAGGTACGCGTTGGTCTTCGGATTTTCTTTCTCCGCGTGCTCTAAAAACTCGCGCGTAAACTCCTCCGCGCTAAACTCTTTCGTCGAGTAGACCATCGCGGATGGAATCGATCGTATAATTCACCGCTCTATCACCCGGGGTACTTTGAAGTATCCGCTGCCTGAGACAGGAGCGTTCGCTAGGGCCTCGGAATTCGATAGGCTTGGCCGCTCTCGATCCTCGCGCAAGGTCGCTGTCTCGTCCGATTCGAATAAAACCTGCGACATGGGCTCTACACCGGTCGTATCGAGTTCGTTCAGCTTATCGATGTGGCTCAGGATGCTGTCGAGATCCTTCGCCATCCGCTCCACTTCATCGTCCCGCAATGCGAGTGCCGCCAATTCCGCCACGCGTCGAACTTCCTCGTCAGTAATCTTCATCCTTTTTTTCGCGACTGCCGGTACAACATGTCGAGCACCGGATCTTGCACGCTCTCGCGTCCGATCGCCCGCTCCGCTCTCTGCGGTTCTCGGCGTCTTGGCATCGGCCGGAAATCGATATCGGTAACCAAAACCTCGCCCAAAGCCTTCTCCAAATTCGACACCAGAACCCGGCTGAGCGTCGACAACTGCCTCTGCCAGATCTGATCCTCGACCTCCACCCTCAGCTATCCTCGCACCAGCGCCGTAGCACGCGTATGCTCAGCGATCTTTTTTCCCGCAGCTACTTTCCATGCCGCACACGCCCGCAGTTCGGGATCGTCCACGTTGAGTTTCAATTTTCCGATGAGGCGTCCGGCGCGTTCCATTTGTATACACTAGCCGGGGGAAGTCATGATTGTATCAAACGTGCCTAATTTGATTCTCGCCTCGGCATCGCCCCGCCGCCGGGACCTGCTAACCCTCGCCGGTTTTCAGTTCACGGTCCGCGCCCGCCCCGTCGAAGAAGTGCGAGCCCCTGGCGAAGATCCACGCGCGTATGTCACTCGCCTCGCACGTGAGAAGGCCGAGGCGTCGTACCAAAGCGATCCGGACGAAATCGTTCTGGGCGCCGATACGACAGTGGTATTGGATGATCGAGTGCTGGAAAAGCCGCATCATGCCGCTTCCGCCAAAGCGATGCTGCGCGCGCTCTCCTGCCGAGAGCATGTAGTGCTCACTGGAATCTGCATCAGGCATCACGGCGGTACAATCGTCGATTGCGAATCGACCCGCGTGAGTTTCGTAGCGCTCGACGAACGGGAAATAGAAGAGTACGTGGCTTCTGGCGAGCCAATGGACAAGGCGGGCGCCTACGCCATCCAAGGCTTGGCGTCGAAATTCATCGATCGGATCGAAGGCTGCTACTTCAACGTAATGGGCCTGCCGCTGGCACTCGTCTACCAGCACCTCAAGAAACTCTCTACCAAACTTCAACGCTAGAAACCACTCCGTCAGTCAGCTTCACTCGCCCGAAGGATGCGTCTTTCGACGCGTAGCTGAACGACTCCAGCAGGTGCCCATCGTCAGACATCGTGATTCGTGATGCGGGCGAGCCAAGCTTCAGTAAATCCTCCCGGCTGGTCCCGCTCGACACCTTCTTCAAATCGCCCGCGGTGATCTGCGGCGGGGCGGGCGGAGGAGGTGGAGGAGGCGGCGCAATCTCGGGTAATGGTTCCGTCGAGGCCGGTTTCGCGGCACTCGCCCGATGTCCTGCCGGCGGCGGTGGTGGAGGAACGGACTCGACTCCGCCCCCCGATACTCTCAAGGTTCCCGGTCCGACTTCGAGCAGGGGCGCAGCCTTCGAGTTGTCCTCGGGTGTCCTCGCAGCCTTTGCCGTCGTCTTGTCCACTTTTCCGAAGATTGCAGTGATCCCGTCGCTAACCTTCTTCCCGGCGGCGCTGCCTATCGCGCTCCCGGCTGCCGAAGCTCCCACTTCCGTCATCGTCTGAGCGCCAGCGATGGCTGGACCCAGAAGGGTCGCCACCAAAACCGGCATCGTGAACAAAATACGACGCATGCAGTACCTCAATTGGCAGCGTAACATTCCGTTTCGCGGACGCATACGGGCGAAATACCTTAGCCAGTTCGAAAAAATATCTAAGCACCACACTGTTGTGGGTGCTTTTGTTGTATCATCAAGCCGGGAGCACATGAACGCCTCATTTGTAGAACAGCCCTACGAGCTTTATACACCCGAGGATCACAAATCCTGGAGCAAGCTTTACTCCCGCATGAAGCCCCGGTGGGAAAAATACGCTAACGATCATTTTCTCAAAGGCATCTCTTCGCTGGCACTCCAGCCTGACCGCGTGCCGCGCCTTGAAGATGTGAACCGCTTTTTGCGTCCATTAACTGGATTTCAGGCGAAAGGCGTCGGCGGCTACGTGCCCGCGTTCGTTTTTTTCGATTGCCTGCGCCAGCGCTCGTTCCCGACAACAGTCAACATTCGCCACGCCGATCAGCTCGATTATTTGCCCGAACCCGATATCTTCCACGACATCGCCGGCCATGTTCCGATGCACACCGACCCCGCGTTCGCCGAGGCGCTGGTCCGTTTAGGCGATTGTGCGCACGCCGCGGCAGAGATGGTATCGTCCATTCACATCGAAGAACTCACCAGCATTATCCGGGCTTTAGCGCGATTTTTCTGGTTCACCATTGAATTTGGCCTGATGCAAACCAAGCAGGACCTGCGCGTCTATGGCAGTGGCCTGCTAAGTTCGCACGGAGAAATCGAACACGCCATCACCTCCCCCGATGTCCAGCGCTATCCGATCCAGCTCGAATGGGTAATCAATCAAAGCTTCGCCATCGATCACTATCAGCCGCTGCTGTTCACAGTCGAATCTTTCGATCATCTGTTCAGTCTGGTGAATCAGTTGGAACAGTGGATGAAGCAAGGCAAACTAAATCACGTGGCCCCTGGCGAACCCGCGGTCAATGAAGAAGACCTGAAAAGCTTTCTCGATGCGGGCAAGTGAATCAAAGACAGGGTTGGCCGCGTCTTTGAATCGGCGTTCACCTGCGTTCATAGGCGGCCAATAAAGCTTTTTTCAGCATCCTGCTAAGGGCTGGGCGTCTTGACAGTCGGCTTCGTATCCGTCGGCTTCATACCACCAGCTTTCGCACCGGTGTCAGCGCCCTTGCGGATCTCTTCAAAGTACTGCTGCACGAACTGCTGATACATCAGCGGCACTTCATCGCGATGGATCTCGCTTCCCGCTTCGACGTGCGTGGCCTGCTTTTGCGCCCATGGCGTCTTAAGCTGCTGCTTGGTTGAGCCGACCTCCACCATCACTTCGCCGGTCACGTTCTGCCGCGCGCTTGCCGAGGATCTCGCTGATTTTGCCCATCGCCTTGAGTTGCTCGGCCTCTTTCGCCGCCTTATCGCCGTCCGACGATCCTATGCCGCTCTTCGCGTCCGGTGAATTGTTCTTGTCTTGCGACTTATCGCCGGACTTTGCGTTCGCGCTTTGCTTCTGCTCGCTCTTGTCGCCCTGTTGCTGCTGCTGATCGCTCTGCGCATCGGCATCCTGCGATTCGCTCTGCGAACCCTTCTGATTCTGCGCGCTCTTTTGGCCCTTTTCCTGCCCGCCCGCCTTGGAATCCTGCGAATTTTGCGCCGACTGGGCTTCCTTGGGAGGCGCGCTCTTCATCTTATTCAGCATGTTCGCCATCGCGTCCTTTAGCTTGTCGAGCATGCTGGAATTTTCGTTATTCGCGTTCTGGTTCTTGGCGTCCTGCTTGCCTTCTTTCGATTTTTCGCCCTTGGCCCCGTCCTTCTTGTCCTGATTCCCGTCATCCTGGTTGGCGGATTGTTCCCCTTTTTCGCCCTTCTCGCCGTTGTCACCCTGCGAATCATCGGGCGATGACTTCTCGCCTTTCGCGGCTTCCTTCGATTGATCGGCTGCGGCCGAGTTATTCACATCCGGCGTCTCTACCGATTCCATTTGCGAATCGGGGACCTGGTCGTTCTGGGTCGTCGGCGCGTCCGGATTGCCCGGATCGAGCGGACTGTTGGGATCGATCGGAGACTTGCGAATATTATTCTTCGCCTGCTGCTTCAGCGGGCCGCTTCCGAAGAACGTGTCGTAAGCCATCTTGACCAGCGACGGCTCCAGGCTCATCGTGCCCGTCACGGCATAGCGAACGGCAAAAAGCCCGCACGCGACTAAAGCAAGCCCCGCGGCAGGCCACGCGAATCGCGAGCGCGTGAAAGGAACAGCAACGCGCGGATCGATGGTTCGCGCGATCAGTTCGGCCGAGTGGCGCTGCTGAGCGCAAATCTCATCCCGACGCTCGGATCCGTCGCGGACCTCGGCGAAGTAAGTCGCGGTCGAGAGGGCATCCGCCAGGTTCATCTTCCAATCGATGCGCTGCGCCAGTCTGTATTCGGAGGGCACCCGGCCTCGCAGCCGATAGAGGCCGACGGCTAAGCTCGCGATCGCTAGCAGGGCGATCCAATACCATTCGAGCAATGAGGTGCCAGTGAGCATGAGCAAGATCGCTCCACCCATGGCAATAGAAATCGCGAGCGCCGATTGGTCGAGGACGAGATCGAGAAGCGAGCGCCGGCGGGCTTTTTTGAGAAGTTGAGATACGGGAGAGAGTTCGTCCACCTTAAATTGAGTATCGCACGATGGATTTACTGCGTCCCGTCGGACAGACAACGTTCCCTGCTACCCTGGGATTTTCTATGAATCCGCTGCTTGAAATTTCCTTTCGTGTCCCTTTCGATAAGATCCAGGCTGCCGACGTCGAGCCCGCGATTAACGATCTCTTGCTACGAGCCCAGAACCGCCTAGAGGACACCATAAATAGTACGGACCCGCTTCGGGCCCTGGACACGATGACTGAGAATCTGGATTACGCGATGGCAGTCGTGCGTCATCTGGAGAGCGTCGCCACCACGCCGGATTTGCGCGTGGCTTACAACGCAGTTCAACCGAAGGTCAGCGCGTTTTATTCCGGACTGGTGCTGAACGAAGCGCTCTGGAATGCCGTCAAAAACTACGCCGGCACTGATGAAGCGCGCGCGCTCACCGGCACAATGAAGCGGTACCTCATTAAAACCGTAGCTTCATTCAAGCGCCATGGAGCGGATCTGGACCCCGCCGGCAAAGCGCGTCTCAAAGAGATCGACGTCGCCCTCGCCGAGGTCACTACGAAATTCTCGGAAAATGTTTTGGACGCCACCAATGCTTGGGAGCTGATTCTAACCGATGAGTCGAAGCTCGCTGGCCTGCCTCCGTCAGCGGTAGGAGCGGCCAAAGCCTCAGCCGAGGCGAAGGGTGCGGAAGGATGGCGCTTTTCTCTCCAAGGTCCCAGCTATTTGGCGGTGATGACATATCTGGACGACGCGGCGATACGCGAACAAGTGTGGCGTGCATTCAACCTCCGCGGTGCAGTGGATCCCTATAACAATCGCCCCTTGATAGCGAAGATTCTGGAACTTCGCCGCGAAAAAGCCCAACTGCTGGGCTTCGCGGATTTCGCCGACTTGGTGCTCGACGATCGCATGGCCCATCAAGGCGAAAGAGCGCAGACGTTTCTCGGCGACTTGCGCAAGAAAACCGAGAAGCGCTTTCTGGAGGAGAACGCCGAGCTGGAGTCGTTCGCGGGCCGCGCCTTAGAGCCCTGGGACGTCGGCTATTACGCGGAGAAGCAGCGCCTTGCGCTCTACGACTTCGATGAGGAAGAGCTGCGCCCGTACTTTTCGCTCGATCGCGTAGTGGCCGGCATGTTCGAAATATTCCATCGCGTCTTTGGAATTGTGGTGACTGAGGAAAAAGGCGTGCCCGTCTGGGACCCCTCCGTGAAAACCTACGCCATCGAGGATTCCGGCTCATTCTACGCCGACTGGTATCCCAGAGAAAACAAGCGTGGTGGCGCGTGGATGGATTCGCTGCTGCCGAAACTCGGGCTGATTTGCGGCAATCTCACACCTCCCGTGGATGGCAAGCCGGCGCTATTGACGCATCGCGAAGTGGAAACAATCTTCCACGAATTCGGCCACCTGCTGCATCATTTGTTGACGCGCGTCGAGGTGCGCAGCCTGGCTGGAACCAGCGTGGCATGGGACTTTGTCGAGCTTCCTTCGCAGATCATGGAGAACTGGTGCTGGGAGCGCGAATCGCTGGATCTGTTCGCGCGCCACTATGAAACCGGCGAATTGATTCCAGACCAGCTGTTCCACAAAATGAGGCGCGCGAAAACCTTCCGCGCCGCCAACGCGCAGATGCGCCAACTGGGATTTGGCTTCGTCGACCTGGCTCTGCATCGCCAATGGGACCGCTCGCAAGGCGATCCCGTGGATTGGTCGCGCCCGATCCTTCAGCAGTTCGCCGCCGCGCCTTTGCCGGACTACTACGCGATGATCTCAGGCTTCACTCACCTTTTCGCGAGCCCTGTCGCCTACGGCGCGGGCTACTATTCCTACAAGTGGGCCGAGGTGCTGGACGCCGACGCTTTCACGCGTTTCAAAAAAGAAGGTGTCTTCAGCGCGACGGCAGGCCGCGATTTCCGCGACAAAATTTTGTCCAAAGGCGACAGCCAGGACCCCGCTGAACTATACCGTTCCTTCATGGGACGCGACCCGGATCCCAACGCTCTTCTAGAGCGAGCGGGGTTAGTAGGGTAAGTTCCCAAGTCGGGAACCTGCCCCGCTTCGGGCCACAAGTGCGCCCCTGCGATAGCTGGGTCCGGCAAGAACGGGTTCCGTCCCTGACGGTTGGAGAACGCCGGTCCTGCTCATACCGAACCCCGACTGTAAAGGAGGGGACATACAACCGTTTGGCTTACACGCCGCTAGTGTTCGTCGCCATCTCGCCGCTAAAACAGCTCGGTAAAGTTGCGCTCCAGCCAGTCCGGCCATTTGAAAGAAGGACAGGTCGGGACCTGCCCAACTGTCAAAAGCTGAAGCGGATGGAGGCGACTCCGTGGCGGGCGGGGAGGGCCGCGGCGGTGATCGCTCCGAAGTTTGCGTTGGTATTGGCGCCGCCCGCGTAGTTCAGGGTCAGCCCCATGTTGGGGTTTTGCGGATTGAAGTGGTTGAAGGCGTTAAAGGCCTGGAACCGGAGTTGCAATACCTTATTCTCGCCGAAGATGTGCCATTCCTTGTAGGCGCTGAGATCGACGTTTTCGACGCCGGGTCCGTAGGTCATGGTCGGCTGAGCGTTGCCGATGCCGAGCGAATTGACGGCGGGCAGTGAGAAGCTCGATACAGCGAAGGGCCATACCAGCCGGTTGCCGTTGTTGCCGGAGGAGTTGAACAGAGGACCGTTCTGCTGGCAGCGGAACGGGAGGCCTCCGGTATCGGGTGTGCCCGTCCAATAGCCGATGGGCGCGCCATTGGCGGAGCAGGTAACGGCCAGCGCGGACCCGTAGTAGAAGGTCAGAATTCCTTCAATATGCCAGTTGTCGAGAACCTGTTTCGAGAACTGGTTATTCCAGCGGGAGCTCGCGCCGGGAATGTTGTATCCCCAGTTGATGTTGACGGCCTGGGGACGGGTTCCTCCACCGGAAGTGTTATTTACGCCGGCGATGTTCTTCAGCAGTTTGTCGTTCACGAACGCATCGCGCGCATAAACAAGAGTCTTCGACCAGGTGTAATTGCTTCCGAAGTGGAAGCGTTGGCCAACGCGCTTATTGAACTGCGCCTGCAACGCGTCGTAATAAGATTCGCCGTTCTGGGTGTACAACTGAATCGGGCCCCAGCCGGGATAAGGAGTCGCCAGGGCGCGGATCAGGTTGGCGGAATAGAAGCCGCCCGTGCCGCCGTTGGCGCTGGTGGGATCGAGATACTTCGCGACCGGGCCGGGCTGTCCGTTGTTGGCGGTCGGGGTCCAGTCGGTGAGAGGAGCGACGTCGTTCAAATAGGTCGATCCAGTGCCCTGATTGAACTGGTGATGCGCGACGTTTCCGACGAACGCGATGTCCATGACGAAGCCTCTGCCGAGATCGTGTTGGATACCGGTGCTGAAGTTGTAGGTCGAAGGCGGTGGATAGCTTAAGGGTCCGCCGACGGTGGTTGGAGGCGTGTAGACGAGCGGCGAGCCCTGAAGATTCGCGATCGTGGTTTCGAGCACGAGCGGGGCCAGGAAGTGCGGCGGAGTGGCGATCGGTCCGATGCCCGCACCCGTGGCACCAAGTGTGTCGACGCCGAACGCGCGTCCGAACATGATGCCGAAACCGCCGCGGAAGGCGGTCTTGCCGTTCCCGAAAACGTCATAGGCGAAACCGACGCGCGGCCCCACCTGCAAGGAAGGCGTCTTGAAATAGCTGCCCGAGGTGGTGATTCCAGAGAACGGGTAGGAAGAATAGCTCGCCGGATCGAACGTGCCCTGCTGTGAATAGGAGTAGGTCGCACCGGTGGTCGGATTGATGGCCGCCTTGTTCGCGGCGGGGCAACTGGCCGTGGAAGCGACGGCGACGGTGCAAGTGGGGAAGAGGAGCTGGCCTTCCTGGCTCCTGCTGTACGCGGATGCCTGGAAGATTCCGAGCGGCGCGTTGTTCGCCTCATAGAGAGCGCCGAGGCGGGAGAATCGTGCGCCGTAATCGAGCGTCAGGCGGCGGTTTACTTTCCAGGTGTCCTGAATGAAGAACTCGGTCTGCTTGTAGCGGGCTCGATTCTGCTGCTTGATGTTGTCCTGGCCGTAGCCGTAGAAATTTCCGGTCAGCGCGTTGGAGAAGGGATCGCCGGTATCGACCGGATTGCCGAGGTCGGAGCCGAAGTAGTAAGTGCCGGCGGTGTTGTAAACCGAATACACGCTGACGTTGCGGGCATCATGTTCGAAATAGAAACCAGTCTTGATGCTGTGGCTGCCCTTGATCCAGGTGACGTTATCGGTAAAGGTCGCCAGGTTATCCGTTCCGTCGAAAGGCCAGCGGCTATCGAATCCGAAACCGGGCAGGTTCGGAAGCGAGGCCGGAGCGCGGACTGGGCGGTGAAGCCGGAGGGCAGGCCGAAATTGATGTTCGGATCCAGATTCAGGGTGTTGGCGGATGCCGGGAAAATGGTGGGCAGCGTCAGCGTCTGCCCGTTCGACTTGAAGGGCAGCAGGCTGTTGTTATACGCATCGTTGGTCGGCGTGATTCTGCTGGTGGGCGCGATTCTGTCCTACCGTCGCTTCATTGATCAGATTCGGGCGGAAGGTATGGACGTAGGTCATCGCGAAACCGGCGGACGGAATGAAATAGCTGTGCGGGAACTGGCCCCAGCCGTCGCCGGCCGCTCCGAGAATCGCGCCGAAACCGCTCTGCGCCTGATAATCCTGCAGCAGGCGGACGTACAGGGTGTCGTGCTGAGAGATGTTGTAATCCACGCGCAGGATGTTGTCGCGGCGAGGATCGGTGTTCTGCAAAACGTCAGTGAAATTGTACTGGCGCTGCCCCGTCGGATCGACGGTATTGGGAAGCGGGAAACAGATTCAGCATCGCGCTGCCGATGGGGCTGAGGCGGTTCAGTGGAATAATATTTCCGGGGAAGCATCCCGCAGCCACGGTCGCCGTGCAGCTCTGGCCGCTGAGCGGATCGCGAACCGGAACCAGGCTTCCATTGGTGTTAAAGCTCTGCGAGAAATTTCCCTGCCGTTCGAGCGTGGTGGGCATGGTGTACTTGTTGATCGCGGTGCTCTGGGTGTTCCAGAGCTGATCCCAGGAATAGAAAAAGAACAGGTGATTGCGGTCCTTGTTGAAACGCACTTTCGGAATGATGACCGGTCCGCCGACGGTGCCGCCGGGATTCTCATACCGATACTTGGGCTTCGCGATGCCGAGCTGGTTGTTGAAAAATTCGTTAGCGTTGAATTCTTCATGCCGGTAATAATAATAGGCGCTGCCGTGGAACTGCGCGGTGCCGTTCTTGATGCTGACATTCATCTGGCCGCCGTTGCGGGCGCCATACTCCGCGGCATAATTGCCGGTAAGCAACTTCACTTCGCCGATGGCATCGGTGGAGGGAGTCTGATAGGTACTCAGGCCGGGCGCACCGCTATCCTGTGCCGCCATTCCGTCAAAAACGACCAATACCTGGCCTTGCTGGCCGCCGTTGATCAACGCGGAATTTCCGTTCCAACCGCGCTGGTCGTAGGTGCCCATGTCGATGACGCCGGGCAGATCCTTGACGAACCCTTCCCAGTTGCGGCCGCGAATCGGCGTTTCGTTCAGCTGGGCCTGGTTGATGTCGATGGCGTGGTCGGCAGTATCGGTTGCGACGCGCGCCGCCGCCGCCTGGACCTCGATCGAAGTGCTGACATCGCCGACCTCGAGCTTGATGTTATGGACGTCCACTTTCTCAAGCGTGCCGACCGTGATGCGGTTCTGGATGAAGGTCTTGAACCCGGGATGAGTGACACGAAGGTCGTAGTCGGCGGGAACCAGATCGGGGAAAATGAAACTTCCATTCGAAGACGTGGTGAACACGCGGACTTGCTTGGTGATTCCGTTGGTAACCTGGACGGTCGCTCCGGCAATCACCGCTCCGGCGGAATCGACCACGGTACCCGTGATTTGGCCAGTCGTGGTTTGGGAATTAGCGTTTGGCAGAATTGCCAATAGAAATAGAGCTACAGCGATCGAGACGTTCTTCATGGACGGCCCCCTGAGCAGTTTTTAAACGTTTCAAGAACAGCGAGACACCAGGAAAGCACCCATTTGCCTCCCAGTCTCAGAAAAGTATACACCAAAATTAGTTTTGTCAAGCTGCAAGCACAGCTTTTTGAAGGAAAATATTAATTTTTCTTTAGCGTATCGGCGTATTCGTGGTCTCGGGTCGGCTCGATCTGGACGAGTTTCGGAGGGCGGAATAGCGGCAGGATTCCAACGGGAGAGCTCTGTCTTATGGGGAAAAACCCGGTTCACAGCTGTGCCGGTTGCCATGGATGCAGCTACCAAGTGCCGAACCTTTAAGGGGCCAGCGACCCTGAGTCCACCAATCCAATGGAGGCCCGCGCTAATGGAGCATCCGCACTGGCTGCAATCGGGATCGCCTCCGAAAACACAGGGCTCGACGTTGGTTTTCAGGTCGGCCGTGTAGTTGACGGACATCTTCGAGAAGAGGCACTCCGCCGGGCTCTGGGGCGGCTCCGCAAAAGCCGCGGGCCATGCCATCGGGAAGCATGAGCTTCGGGAAACGCCGGCTGATGGCTGGAAGCTGGCGAGCCAATCGGAGCCGATCGTCGGGGAGCAGCATCTCCGGTGTCGACTCGTTGCGCTGCGGTGTGTACACACTGAACCAGATCCGGTTCACCTCCGGGCGCGCGCTCCAGAACGCGAGAAATTGTTCCAGATAATCCGGCTGCTGCATGTGCTGGCGAACGATGGTGCAGTGGATATTCACGCGGCGGCCGACGATGTTTTGGAGGATGCGATCGTAGGTCGCGGGACGCCGGCGGACGTCATGATCGGGAGCCAGGCCGTCTACCGAAACGGCAACGGTTATGCGCGGCAGTTCCATCCATTCCTTCGGAATCGGGATGACGGCGCTAGTAACGATCATGGTGTCGGTGCCGCGCTCGGCTAAGAACTGGAAGCACGCGGCTCAATTCCCGATGACGGATCAGCGGCTCACCTCCGACGAGCGACACCTGGATGGGATCGTGACGCTCCACCAGGCCGAGAATTCCGTTGACCAGATCGTCGCCGCGAAAATCTGAGAGATCGCGGAGCTGCGCCGAGCCGCCCAGATGCGCATCGCCGTAGGCATAGCAGCCGGGACAACTCAAGGGGCATTCTCTTGTAATTTCAATCGAAAGAAGAGGGATTTTTCCGCGCAGGATTTTACCCCAGGACTCCAGCAGATGAACCGGTTTCATAGTGTCAGCCCAACGAACGCACTACGGCCTTTACACGAGTTTTGTGTTCAGAAAAGCACAGACCGTTCTGGCTAAATTGATGCTGTCAATGGAGGCGAGGTTTCGATAATTAACGTGATTTTTCTAAAACGATAAACATGGATTGGCCGAATGGCGGGTGCACTAAATTTTCCACGCGCGATGCGATGGGCACGACATAGCGATCGAAGAATTCAATCTGTGCGGCGGATTGTGCGTGGCGCTTGAGAATATGGGAATTGGTCCACCATCCAAAAAATCCGATGGCGTTCAGGTAGAAAGCCGTCTTCACGCTAAGGCCGGCTTCCGCGGCGAGGCGCGACATCGATGCGCGCGTATAGCGCCGGTAGTGTCCCAGCAATTCATCGATAGGGCCATAGAGACTCGGGAAGGCCGGAACGAGCAGGATCACGACCCCACCTGGAGTTAGAACGTCGGCCATGCGGCGTAGTGCCTCCGATCGTGCTCGATGTGCTCCAGAACATTCAGACACACGCAGGAGTCCGCACCGAAAGTCTTGAGCTCCGCAAACTCGGGCGCATTCACATCGCAGGCCATGGCGGTCACATTCGCCTGATCGGGGAAGCGTTGTTTGTAGGCGTAGGACACAATCGGCCTCAATGTCCACTGCCACGACGGCTTCGCGATCCAGCATCAGGCGGGTGAAGTTGCCGATGCCGCAGCCGATTTCGATGACGCGCTGACCCAGTTCGCGCATGACCAGGCGATGCTGCCAGGCGAAGTAATTCTCCGCCCGCGTCATTCGCTCCTGATCCTCCAGCGTATAACTTGTAACTGCCGTCGGCATGCCAATGCCCTATAATATCGATTCCGGCAGGCTTCTACAAACTCCGATGTTCTATCTGTTCCGCCTGTTCTACTCGTTTCTTCCCTTACACAATCCGATCGGGTTCGGCGCGGCCGATTTTATCGAACTCGCGCTCGCAATACTGCTCGTCGCGGCCGCGCTGGCGTGGCACAAATGGGCCGGCGCTGCCAATCGGCTGGCGGTAAGAACGCTCTGGTGCATGGTGATCCTCGGCGCGCTGCCGGTGGTGCTGCGGCTCGCGATGCTTCACACTTCTCCCGATTCCAACCCCTCTGGGCGCCGACGATTTCAGCTATCTGTTGCTAGGAGACACGCTGGCGCATTTCCGCCTGACGAATCCAACGCATCCGATGCATCGCTTTTTCGAGACTCTCTTCGTTCTGCAAGAACCGAGTTATAGCTCGATCTATCCGTTGGGTCCCGGCCTCGCGCTCGCATTCGGGCAACTGGTTTTCAGACAGCCGTGGGTGGGTATCGCGCTGTCCATGGCCGCGTTCACTTCTCTCTGCTATTGGATGCTGCGGGCATGGACTAAACCTGGATGGGCGCTGCTCGGCGGAGTCCTGGCGGTCATCGAGTTCGGCCCCTTCAATCATTGGATGAATACCTATTGGGGTGGCGCACTCGCAGCAGCAGCGGGATGCCTGGTATTTGGATCGATGCCTCGTTTGAAAGATCGTTGGCGAATTCGCGATGCGGTGCTGCTAGGCTTGGGTCTCGCGATTCATGTGCTAACGCGGCCTTTTGAATCGATCTTTCTAGCAATGGCCGTGTCTCTTGTTTTTCGCGCCGGTGGTTGTCAAACGAGTGGAACTTCGGCCCTTGCTGCGCTCTGGGTTCGTCGCCGCGTTGATGGTCCTGCCGGCGCTCGGACTCATACTGCTTCACGATAAGAAAGTCACAGGGAGTTGGACGACACTGCCCTATGCTCTATGCCGTTACCAGTATGGCGTTCCGTGCACCTTCACGGTGCAGTCGAATCCGGTGCCGCATCGAGCACTAACCATAGAACAGCAGACCGCTTATGAAGTACAGTCGTTCGTGCATGGCGCGAACACCGACACATTGGCGGCCTTTCTGGAGCGTCTAGCGGGCCGCGTGCGATTCTATCGATTCTTTTTTCTGCCTCCGCTCTATCTTGCGCTTGCCCGCCTTCTTCTGGAGCTTCCGCGATCCCCGGATGCGATATGTCTTTTTCGTCCTGCTGATCTTCTTCGTAGGAACAAACATCTATCCTTACTTCTATGCTCACTATGTCGCGGGCGTAACTTGCCTGTTCCTGCTTGTCACTGTAGTCAGTCTCGAACATCTTAGCCAGTTGAGGATTTCGCAGTCACCTGGTCGGTCCCGATGCCGTGCGCGTGATTCTCTTTCTTTGCGGTGCACACTTTGTCTTCTGGTATGGCATACAGTTGTCGAGCAATCAGGAGTTCGCCAAGGACCTGGAACAATATGAATCCTGGGATGAAGTGAATCACGGCGATCCCGACGGGCGCATCGGAGTGAACACGCTATTGGCACAAGCTCCCGGCAAGCAGCTTGTCTTCGTTCGCTATTGGCCGAAACATGAGGTAACGGAGTGGGTATACAACGGCGCTGACATCGACCGCCAACCCGTGGTGTTTGCACGTGACCTCGGTTCGAGTGAGAATGACAAGCTTCGCGGTTACTATCCTGATCGCAAGGCGTGGCTACTGGAGCCGGATGCCCGTCCTCCCAAGCTATCGCCATACCAATCTATTGAGACCCAGCAACGACCAACTACACAGCCGCAGCCATCGGAGACAAAGCCGCCTTCAGGTCCAAAGAAGCACCCGACTCTGAAGTTCGAGGAAGTAAAATAGTGTTCTCTACCTTCGATCCAGTCAAGAACCCGATTGGCTTCGGAGCGAGTGACTTTATAGAACTCACGATCGCCGCACTGCTGGTGGCTTTAGCTTTGGCATGGCGTCCGTTGATTGAGCCATATGGTCGACGCCTCTCGCTAAAGACCCGGACGGTGCATGCTCGTGTTGGCGGTAATGCCCGTGGCGCTCCGCCTCGCTCCTGCTTGCCCATCATCCAGTGCCAACGCCGGACATTTACGATGAGTTCGGACACTTGTTCGTAGCGGACACTTTATTGCATTTCCGGTTCGCGAATCCTGCGCATGCAATGAATCGCTTCTTCGAGACCTTCTTCATACTTCAGGAGCCTACCTATAGTTCGATCTATCCCATCGGCCAAGGTGTCATGCTGGCAATCGGACGAGCGATCTCGGGATATCCCTGGGCGGGAGTACTGCTATCTACCTCAGCATTTGCCGCTCTCTGCTACTGGATGCTGCGCGGCTGGACGACTCCCGCCTGGGCGCTTGCCGGAGGCATACTCGCGGTAATCGAGTTCGGTCCGCTTAACCAATGGATGAATGGATATTGGGGAGGCACGCTGGCGGCGGTGGCTGGGTGCATGGTTTTCGGAGCACTGCCAAGACTCGTCGAACAGGTAAACACCAGGGACGCGCTGATCTTAGGTGGAGGATTGTCGATACATCTTCTAACTCGACCTTATGAGTCGATCTTTCTCTTGATCGGCGTCATTCTGTTTTTTATTCCACCGGCGATGAAAGTGATTCGGGCCGTGCCGATTGTGATACTGGCGGTGATTCCGGCAGTCGGCATCACCTTGCTCCAGAACAAAAGTGTCACCGGTCATTGGACCACACTCCCTTATCAACTCAGCCAGTATCAATATGGCGTACCGGCGTCTCTTACGTTTCAGCCGAATCCAGCACCCCATCGGGAGTTAACTCCCCAACAGCAGCTCGAATATAAGTCACAACTCGCTTTTCGACAAGGTGACAAAGAGACACTTCAAAGCTACTTGCTTCGCCTCGAGTATCGAGTGCGCTTCTACCGTTTCTTCTTCTTAGCTCCCTTATTTCTGGCTATACCTGCCTTTTGCTTCCTGGCGTTCCGGGAATTGCGGTATGCGTGGGTCTTACTCACGTTGCTGATCTTCGCATTGGGAGTTAACTTGTTTCCGGCATTCCAACTTCACTATCTGGGTGCTATTACGTGTCTGTTTGTACTCATGAGTGTTGCTGGACTTTGCGAAATCAGCCGCTGGAATCCAGGAGCTGCGCGACTGCTTCTGTTTCTCTGCGCGGTTCACTTCGCATTCTGGTACGGTCTGCATCTGTTCGACGGAGAAGATTTCGCACGAACAATGATGCGTTATGAAACATGGGACTCGATCAACCATCACAATCCTGAGCGCCGCATTTTAGTGAACCACGAACTCGCAGAAATCCCCGGCCAGGTTCTAGTCTTTGTCCGATACTCGCCGCAGCATATCTTCCAAGATGAATGGGTCTATAACGAAGCTTCCATCGACTCGGCACGCATCATCTGGGCACGCGATCTCGGGCCGGAGGAGAATGACAAACTAAGAACGCTGTATCCCGGACGCGAAGTTTTGCTACTGGAGCCCGACGTCAAGCCTCCGCGATTGAGTCCTTATGCGCCGTAGTCGCTACTGTTGATCGAACAACTCGCTCCGATCCACCCGCTCGCCTTTAAACATCACCATGGAGATCCGCTCTGTCACCGAAATATCCTTCAGCGGATTCCCATCCACCAATAGCAGATTCGCCTCGTAGCCTTTCTTGATCAGCCCCATTCGATCCGCAGAGCGTAGCAGTTGCGCGCCGTTGTAAGTCGCGGCTTGCAATGCTACCGCCGGAGGAATGCCGGCTTCGATCCACAACTGCAATCTCGCGATGGATCCCCGGACCGTGGAATATCGTTGGATTCCCCGCGTCCGTTCCCGTGACCAGCATCACCCCAGCCCGCATCGCGGCCAGCAGATTCTGATTGCACATCGGCATCGACACCGGATACTTGCCGAGTCCCGCGCGCATCTTTTCTCCATCGGGCGACTGGAGAAACTTCCGCGTCGATTCGAGCAGCTTCTTCGGCCCCACCTGCTGAACTAGAGTGCGGTCCAGCATATCGAACTTCCCTTGCGCGATCATCGTGAACGCTTCCACCACGTCGAGCGTCGGATCGAACGGTGATGCCCTTCTGCTTCATCCTCGCGAACACCGCTTCGGGAATCGCATCGGTCATCGATCCGTGCTCAATGCCATCGACGCCCGCGTTCACCGCATCTTCCACATCGCGAGCGTTGCCCGTATGGCAAACCACCGGCAGATGCATCGTATGAGCTTCGTCCGCGATCGCCTTGACCAGCATCGGGTCCATGCGCACGAATGGATAGGCGGGTGAACCGGCTTCAAGAATCGTCTTGATCCCGTCCACGTGCCTCTTCGCAAGCTCATCCACCATCTTTTTCGCCTCTTCAGGCGTCTTAGGGAGACGCAGAAATTGGGCGTCGAAATTCCCTCGCGCGACTTCCGGAATGTTCTTGCTGTACTCCGTCCCATGGCCTCCGGGGGCCGTAAACAGGGGTCCGACCGCGAATAATTCCGCGCCGAGCTTCTCCCCCGAGTTGCCCTCATCCCGAGCCTTCAGCACCGCGTCAAGAACATCCCCCGCACTCTTCACCGCCGTCACACCGCTATACAAATACGCAGCCAGCTCACGAGGAAACGCCTTATCGGGCATCTCGTAATCACTGCCGCTGCCATAAAATCCCCCGGGACTTCCCAGGTGGATGTGAACGTCGATCAGCCCCGGCATCAGGGTCTTGCCCGCCGCATCGATCGCTTCCGCCTTCAGCGTCTTCGGGTCCGGCGCGGAGCCCGTAAAAATCTCGGCGATCTTGCCGTCTTTTACCAACACCGCGCCTTGCTCGATGACGTTGCCGTCGCCCAGAAACAGACGAGCGTCGCGAATCAGAAGAGTGTGGCCGCGGCGCATCTCGCGCGCCAGCACTTTGCCCTTCTCCAGGTTCGTCTTTCGAGTACGACTGCCATACCCCCGCTGCGATAAACGGCGTCAGAACCACCAGCAGCCACGCACTTCGCCGACGCCCTGCATCTTTTCTTCTTTTTCCCAGCGGAACAATTTCACCGCCAGGAACATCCCCACGACCGCAGTCAGCAGAAGGGCCCCCGCGGCGCCCCGATTCTGCCAGATCGTCTCATGCCCCTCCAAAATTCCGTTCAGCCCGAGAGAAAGATAGGTCGTCGGGATAAACTGCGAAACCATCTGCAGCCAGTTCGGCATGATCGAGATTGGAAACGTCGCACCGCCCAGAAACAGCATCGGGAAATACAGCAGTTGAATAATGATCTGGCTCTCGTTCATGGAATTCGCCACCGCGCCGATGATGCTGCCCATCGCCCGGAATGCGCACACGCCGATCAGCACAAAAATCGCTAGCGAGCCCAGATTCTCCGGCACAGGCATTCCATAAAGGAAGTGCGCCAGCGCCAGCATCAGCACCGTCACCGGAATGTAGTGCACCAATCCCACCACCATCTGCGAAATCAAAATTGGAGCAGCCGTGATCGGCGCGACCTTGAATCGCCGCAGAATATTCGCTTCCCGATCCATCACCGTGCGCATGCCCGCGCCGAAAAATCCCGAGCCCAAAATGCCGATCGTCAGCACCATGGTCACGATCTGCACGATCGCCCCGCCCTGCTCGGCATGCATAATGAATCCAAAAATGAAAAAGAAAATCAGCGGAAAGAAGTAGTTGAAAACCAGCACCGTGCGATCGCGCATGGTCAACGCAAGGTTCGTGCGGATGTGGGTGAGATACGGTCTCATCAGTCCCTCAGCTTCTTGCCGGTCAACTCGATGAACACGTCTTCGAGCGTGGGCCGCTTCAAATGAATATCTTCCAGATCAAGCCCGTTCTGGTCGATCCACTTCACCAGGTCGGGCAGCGTGCGCGCCGGCCTCGCCGAATAAACGGTCAGCACTTTGCGATCCTCGCTCATCACGAACTTCTCGGCTTCCTGGAACTGCGGCACGTCCATCGGCATCGGCTGCGCCGTGTGAATTTCGACGCGCGACGTGCCCAGCGTCCTTGCCTGAATCTCGCGCGGCGTGCCCAAAGCGATAATCTGCCCCTGGTCGACAATCGCCACGCGATCGCAAAGCCGCTCCGCTTCTTCTATATAATGCGTGGTGATTAAAATGGTCCGCTTCGCATCGCGCAGCTCGCTGATCAGGCTGTGAATTTCCAGGCGCACCTGCGGATCCAGGCCCGTCGTCGGCTCATCCAGAAACACCAGTTGCGGATCGTTCACCAGCGCCAAAGCCAACGCCACACGCTGCTTCTGCCCCCCCGAAAGCGTCTGATAATATGCGTTGCGTTTTTCTGAAAGTTGCAGCCGGTCGATCAGCGTATCGATATTTGTATTGCGCGAATAAAACGACGCGAACAGCGCCAGCGCCTCGCGCACCGTGATCTTATCCGGCAGATTCGTCGATTGCAGGCACACTCCGATGCGATCTTTCAGCGCCTTCACCTCAACGCCCGGATCGCGCCCCAGCACCTTCACCTCACCCGAACGTTCGCGGCCGCAATCCTTCCAGAATCTCGACCGTAGTGGTCTTCCCCGCCCCGTTCGGCCCCAGCAATCCGAACACTTCGCCGGGCGCGACCTCGAAGTCGATGCCGCGCACCGCATGCACCTCTCCATAGGACTTCTGGAGCCCTCTTACCTCGATAGCTTGTTCCATTTTTTATTTGGGGAAAACCGGCCCGCCCGACAGCACCTTGATCGACGCGCGGCAGAACGCTGGCAGATCTTCCGGCTTGCGCGAAGTGACCAGGTTCCAATCCACCACCACTTCGGAATCTTCAAAGATCGCGCCCGCATTGATCACATCGTCTTTAATCGCGAAGAAGCTGGTGGCGCGCCGCCCCTTCAAAATTCCCGCCGAGCAAAGCACCCACGGCCCATGGCAGATCGACGCGACCAGTTTCCCTTCGGCATTCATATCGCGCACAAACTGATTCGCCTTCGGGTGGCGGCGGATATGATCGGGCGCATAGCCGCCCGGAATCACGACGCCGTCGTAATCGCGGGTATGACCTGATCGTAGGAGAGACTGCTTTTGGCCGGATAACCCAGCTTGCTGTTATAAGTTTTCCCCGCCTCCGCGCCCACGAACGAAACCTCGACATGCGCCTCCTGCAGCCGGAAGAACGGATACCAGACTTCCATTTCCTGATACAGAGTATCGATGAAAATAGCAACCCTTTTCCCTTTAAGTTCCATGACCGCCATTGTATCCTCCACCGGGCGCGACAGGCGGGAAACTCGGCGAACGGCCAAAATCGCCGGACGAACGGCGGGCAGCGCGACGTTTTATTCTGGCTCCTGGCTCCTGGCTTCCACTTGCTATGCTATCTTCAACGCGTAACATGGAAAATCCCCGCCCCAGCCCTCGTCGGCGCACGTTCTGGCTACTGGCTACCGGCTGCTGGCTACTCCTCTCCACCTCCTTCGCCTCCGACTTCATCGCCCCCTCTGAGCGGTGGAACGAAAAGATGATCAATAAGTGGTACAGCACTCAGCCCTGGTTCGTCGGCAGCAACTACATCCCCTCCAACGCCATCAATCAAATCGAAATGTGGCAGGGCGACACCTTCGACCCTCCGCAGATCGATCGCGAGCTCGGCTGGGCTCAAAACATCGGCATGAACACTATGCGCGTCTTCCTCCACGACCTGGTCTGGCAGCAGGACGCCAAAGGCTATCAGCAGCGCATCGACGCGTTCTTGAAAATCGCCAACCGCCATCGTATCCGCCCCATCTTCGTCATCTTCGATTCCTGCTGGGACCCTTTTCCGAAGCTCGGTCCCCAGCGTGAACCGCGCCCCGGCGTGCATAATTCCGGCTGGGTGCAAAGCCCCGGCGCCGAAAGCTCTCCAGGATCCCAACGACCGCCCCCGCATCGCCGCTTACGTGAAATGGCTCTTCAACACCTGGGGCAAGGACCCGCGCATCCTGGCCTGGGATATGTGGAATGAGCCCGATAATATGAACGAAAGCAGCTACAACCGCCTGGAGCCGCCCGAAAAGCAAAAGGTCGATCGAGGACCTGCTGGTCCGCGTCTTCGTATGGGCGCGCGAAAAGCGTCCCATCCAGCCGCTGACCAGCGGCGTATGGAAAGGCGACTGGTCGAGCAACGAAAAGCTCTCGACCATGGAGCGCGTTCAGCTCGACCATTCCGATATCATCTCCTTCCACAACTACGGCCCACCCGCGGAGTTTGAAAAGCGCATCGAGTGGCTGAAGCGTTACAACCGCCCGATCTTCTGCACCGAATATATGGCTCGCCCGAAAGGCAGCACCTTCGAAGGCATCCTGCCGATCGCGAAAAAATACAAGGTCGCCGCCATCAACTGGGGATTAGTGGCCGGCAAGACGCAAACATATTTGCCCTGGGATTCCTGGCAGCACCCCTACACGGATCGCCAACCCGAGGAATGGTTCCACGAAGTATTTGACGCGCGACGGCAAGCCATATAAACAGCAGGAAGCAGACTTCATCCGCCAAATCACCAGCCATTAGCCGCCCCGGTCGCAGCTCCGTTTCCAGACTGAGCCGCCATGCGTGAGCATGCGGGCAGACGCGAGCATTTCCGCAAACACAATCGGGGAGGACTTCGGGGACAGTCACCTATGTTCCGAAGTGAAAAATTGTCTAGGGATCGAAGAAAGCAGGTCTTGCCGCCACTTTTCGATCAATCGGGCCCCGATTTATTCCGGATTCCCGCGTCTAGTCGAACAATCGGCGATGCAAACAAACATCTCTTGGCGCGCGAATCGCAATTCAGCACCTCGGACCATAGCAGACCGTCCCTTGTGGGGCAGGTTGGCAACCTGCGGACCGATTGTCAATCGGTCCATCCCGGCGCAGCCCGGACATATAGATTCTTATGTCCCCGATCTGCCCTCCGCAACTCACTGCACCGCAATCGTAACCTTATTACTCAGCACCGACCCCGGCAACTGCAACCAAGCCGATAAAATCCCCGTCGGCGTAGTAGCAGGCAATGTCGCGGTCACTTGATACAAACCCACACTCCCCGGACTCAGCCCCACAAAACTAGGCAGCGCCGAGTATTGAAAAAACTCCAATCCGAATTGCACCGAAACCGCGGCAGTGACTCTCGCCAACGGATTCGCCGGCGCCGCAGTTCCGTCCGCCACCGCCGGATTTGTCGCCCCCAACCCCAACGTCCAGAAAATCACAGTCTCCCCCGCATGAGCGGGATGCGTTGCGTCCACCAAATTGTACGCAGCATCCGTTACCACGACGATCCCCGGAGCATACTGCGCCATATTCACCGAAACCGTGTTACCGGGCTGCCCATCGCGAACCACCTGGACTAACGCCGTCCCCAGCGAAGTATTCGAGTGAGCCTGAAATGCAATCTGCCCGAACGAAGAATAATAGAGAGGCGCCGCCACCCCATTCACCATTACGCTAGCCCCTCCCAAAGTATTCGGCAAAGGCGCTCCGGATGCCGTCTGCGGCGCCTGCAGCGAAAGCTGCGACCCCTTGACGATCATCACATCCCCCGGCGACCCGTTAGGGGAAAACGTAGCATTATCCAAGACCCCCAGATAATTCACAACCGGAGCCCCTTGAGGGTCGACCTCCAGTTGAACCGGAACCTGCACCGGACAATTCGCCGCATTGCACTGAATGGTCACCATGCCGTCGGTATAAATCCCCGGCGCAAGCGAACTCGGATCCACCGTAACAATCGCCAGCCCGTTATAGTTCGAAGCGGCTACCCCGCTCCCGGATCCGGTAACACCAGTTACCTGCAAAGTCCCCAGCCCCGAATTGCTCAACGAAATAAAGGGGAGAAACGGATAAGTGGTCGCCGGCCCATTCTGAGCAAGCTTCAAACTAATCTGATTGGGGGAGGGCACCGCAATCGGAAGAGCTGTCACGTTCATAGTCACCGGGATGTTCTGAATAACAGGACCCGTCACCGCAACCGTACCGGTATAGGCGCCCGGAGCCATGCCGGTTGGAGGAGACAGTTCGACATATTGCGGGTAAAGAATCGTGCCCATGGCACTAGACCCAATCGTCAACCACCCTCCGCCATCGGTAGTGCTGGCTCTGGCTGTGCAAAACAGGCAGGTAAAAGGAAGAGTCACGACAGTGGATTTGCCGGGAGGAAGATACTCAACAATCGGCGCCGGACCCACTTGCAGCGTGACCATCACCACCTGCGGCGAATCGATGGCGTTCGGAGCGGACACTACCACGCTGGTCGAGTAAGTTCCCGCCGGAAGAATCGCGAATGTGAACTGAATCACATTGCCAGGCCCGATCGCCACCCCCAGCCACGCTACATAAACCGGAGGGGCAACACTCAGCGAAAGCGTGCCATCCCCCACGTTACTCGCAAGCAATCCCTGAGGAACCGCCGCCACCCCAGCCGCCGTTTGCGCCGTAACGACACTATTCGACAACCGCAAGATAGGAGTTGCGGAAAGAGCCCCCATCGCCGCACAAAAAACGATCACCCATTTCACATCCCCAGTTTAACGTGAAGACGTACTTTGCGAGCTTAGCGACTTTGCGTGAAAACTGTTCTTTCCCGAAACGAAAACTTCTTGTGCCCCAGAAAATTGTAAATCGTATTAAACCCCGTCATCAGAGCCGCCGCGATGTAAGGAGCCTTGGTATCAATCGCAGTCGAGTGCCGAATCAAATACACCACGCCAGGCAATATCACGAATCCAATCGTGACACTGCTCCCATAGACCGCCATGCACCGCAGCCACTCCCGCAAATAATTTCCCTTGGTTTTGAACACAAAAATCTTGTACCCGAAGAAAGCGACCGTAATGGCGAACACGCTCGCGAGCAGCCCTCCCGGAATATACCCGTACCGAGGCCACCACCGGCTCAAGAGGAAAGTAAAAAGGACGAACGTGGCATACCCAAACGCAGTGTTCCATGCCCCGACGAGAAGATACCGGAAAAACTGCCCCGGGCGGAATATGCGAGAGCAATCGCTGGAATATCCGATGCTCAAACAATCTCGGCGGCATGCTCAGCTTTGAAGTCCTCACTACTTGCGCCACATACCGCAAAAGGCCGATGAGATTGTTGACCCTCCAAAGAGTGATCGGCACTTTCCAGCCCGAACTGTTGACTGGCTGACGGCATTTCTTAGCTGCCAACACCTTCGCGCAAGCATTCCGCTATAAGAATTGCCCATAAAAAGCCGATTCCCATGTTGGGGGTTCTCGAATGAAAGATATGCGGCGGTGGATCACCTCTCGGATGAGCCCGGATCGGGCCTGGGCACGCGCCCTGGTGCGTCTTTTTGGATCCCGGCACGGAGTGAATGTTCACTTCGAAAAGGACATCATCGCGGTCCGGAAGAAGCAGTGTGAGATCCGAATTCCGCTGGCAAAATTCCCCTACGTTCAGGATATGATTTTGCACTTCGATACCTATTACACTACCGTCGAGCCGGATGAGCGCGGCATCGTGGATTACAGCGCACCGAAGGTACATCGCCTGCGGGAAAGCGGCATCTCATTTCACCTGCCATCCATCGCCGAAGAGGTCGAAGCAATCGACGACTATTTCCGTTGGTACCAACCAAAACAGGGCGACCTGGTGTTCGATCTGGGAGCACACGCCGGCGTATCGACGTACTTCCTTTCAAAAGCGGTCGGCCCGGAAGGCCGAGTAATCGCATTTGAGCCCGATCCAGTGGCGTGGGCGAGCCTGACGAAGAACATCGCCGATCTGGAAATGAGCAACGTGCAGGCGATACAAAAGGCCGTCGCCGGAGAGCGCGGAAGACTTGCGTTCCAGGCGGAAGGATCGCTCGGATCGGCGCTCGAAAGCGTGTCCTCAAGGCCTGGCCAACATACGGTAATGGTGGACGCAATTACGTTCTCTGACGCCTGCGAGGTGGCCGGCGGGGCGCCTACGTTCGTAAAGATGGATATTGAGGGCGCGGAACTGGAAGTCATCGCTGCTGCGCAGGGTTATCTGCGGGGCAAACAAATCAACTTTGCCGCGGATACGAACCATACCCTCGGCGGAGAACTGACAAGCACGCGGCTCGAGAACTTGTTCCGGGAAGTTGGCTATGACTCCCAGTCGAGCGCAGAAACAGGCTTCATGACCACCTGGGCCCGGGGTCTTTCTCGGTCCTGAATTCCTTGGAACAAATGGCTCGCCGTTTAAGCCGCCGGCCGCAGCAGAACCAGCTCATTTCGCAATCCCATCCTGCCGATCGCCGCGACAATATCATCTTGATGAATCGTGGTCGCAATTAATAATGATGCGGTCGAATCGACCAGCGATTGCGGTGAAACCACCGGCTTACCCATCCACAGCTCTCCGTGATGAATCGGGTTGCTGTCGATAAACGAAACAATATCCGCCTCCGCCAGGCGAGTTTTCTTGAGCAATTTACTCGTCAACTGTCCCGTCCCCCAGACGACCATACGACGGTTTTTCAGGATGGCCTCAGCGATGGTTTGGTCCATGCCTTGCAGCAGTCGTTGCGAACGTTCGATATACAGCCGTATCTGGGCCACCAGCGCACCGTCCCGCCCCTCCGGTTGCGCGTTCCCCATTTTGTAAAATCCAAACAGCGCGGGGTAGGGCACATTCTTCGTGGACTCGATCGTCTTCGTTCCTTCAAAGAAAGGAACCAGGCCAACCGCGGACATCAATCGCCGCAAGCTGTGATGCGAAAAATGGTTTATGTGCTCCGTGTTGAAGTCCTGGAACGGCGCGATCAGAAATTCCCAGTACCGGCTAGCGTCCGGAACCTCGATATAAACCATTCCGCCCGGCCGCAGTAAACGCGAGAAACTCTGCGCCGCGCCCTTCAGGTCTTCGAGGTGTTCCAGTACGTGCGACAACGTGACGATGTCGAAGTAACCGAGATCGGGCAATGAATAAAGAGACGCCGCCACCGCGTCGATGTTTTGAATTTTCCGGGTCGACGCCGCGCACGCCTCCGAAGGATCGACTCCCGTCAAGTCTGAGAATCCTTTGCTCTTAAGAGCCGCGAGCAACCCACCGTTGGCGCAACCCAGGTCCAGAATACGAGCGTTCGTTCCGTTAGCCTGCGAGGCAACCGCGTCCGCTATATCACGAAGCCTCCGCGCATCCCAATCCGCTAGACCCGATCCAGTCGATGTCCGCGCGTCTTCATATTTTGAGCGTTTGGCGTAAAAGAGATCGTAAGCCGCTTGGTCGACTCGGGTGTCGGCAAAAACGAAACCGCATTTTTCGCACACCACCACGTCGTATCCAGCTGCCAGGGGATGACCGTCGGGGAGATAAAACTCCTGATTATGAAGTACTTCCACTTCGACCGCGCCGCAAATAGGGCACGGCCGATGGAGATCGCTGACCATCAAATATGATGATCGGCATTATTGAAGTTCTTGTACAGTCTCGAACAAAAACCAAGTGCGCCGCTCGGTTTGATCGACCCAAACCTCAATCAGGCTCGCCGTTGCGATGTCGTTATGCTTTTCGCAAACTTCGTGCGCCGCCCGGAAATATTGCGTGAGCTTCTTGTTATCGGCCAGCAGCTCTTCGAGCATATCCTTGGGCGCCACAAATTCGCGGCTATTGTCCTTTAATCTCTGATGCTTAGCAATCTCGCCGATCGAATGCAGCGTGGTACCGCCGATCTTGCGGGCGCGCTCCGCGATGTCATCCGTCATGGCGAAGATCTGGTCGCCATGTTCATCGAGCAGCAAATGATAATCTCGGAAATGGCGGCCGCTCATGTGCCAATGGAAGTTCTTCGTCTTCATGTACAGACTGAAGACATCCGCCAGTAGGAGGCGCAATTCCTCGCAGATCTCGTTGACGCCGTCAGGCTCCAGGTCGGTGGGCGTTTCTAAGGCATTTAGGGTTTGGATCGCTTTACTCATGCACCTTAGATGACCATAAAGTGCCAAATGTTGCGCAGTGGAAGCCCTTAAATGACCACAATCTGCCACTAAACGCGCTGTACGCGCCTTAAAGTGTATAACTCCGGATTTACGGTCTTTTCCTTCAACTTTTTCCAGTTGTCCTGGACATGGAGCAGACGGCCGGTGATGTGGTTCGATTGCTCCGAGGCCAGAAAAAAGGCCAGCTCCACCTGCTGTTCCGGCGCGACCCCTCCGGTCAGCCTGACTTGCTGAGCATCCTCGATTTCGCGCCATCCCGCCCGCTCCCCCGCGGACAGAATCTGATCCGTCATATGAGTGTAACTTCCGCCGGGCGACATGCAGTTGATCTGCACGTTATGCTCACTGACTTCGGCGGCCACACTTTCGACGAAACGCACCAGGGCGGTTTTAGTCGCGGCGTAGAGCGAAAAATTCGGCCTTCCTTCTCTCGCTCCACCACCTGCTATCACAATAATTTTCCCGCTGCGCCGCTCGATCATTTGCGGCAGCACCGCGCGGCAGCAGTTCAGGACTCCGACGAAGTTGGTTTCTACGGTTTCCTTCCAGGCTTTGGGCTGCGTTTCAACGAACGGTCCGATCGGTCCCTGCACCGCCGCGGCGCAGACCAGTACATCGACGCCGCCCAGGTCGATGCGCATCTGGTGCATGACCGCGGTCATTCGCTCATAGTCGCGAACGTCGGCCAGGATTTTCGAGGCGTTGCCGCCAGCGTGGCCGATTTCCAGATGGCACAAATCGATTTCTGCTTTGCTGCGGGCCAGCAATCCGACCTTGGCCCCGCGCGTTGCGAAGCCGATAGCCAGGCGTTTTCCGATGCCGCGTCCGGCGCCGGTTACCAGCACCGATGCTGCGTTCGAAGCTGAAGGCACTTCCTCAACGTTACTGCATTGCGAGGTGAGGCGCGACCAATCCCGCATCGACGCGGATCTCGACCGATTCGCCGTTGTCGAGCAGGTAGCGGCCGGCGATCGAGGGAACAATCTGTTCCGTGCGCGATCTGGCGATGTCGATGTTGCCCTCAAACATCACCATGTATTCATATTCGGTCCAGCGGCAGAGCAGATCCTTATAGCGAAATTGCGATCCCATTCGCGCGGCGACCTCTTTCGAGACTTCATCGCGCACGTCGCCGGAGAGTTCAAAGACCACCAGGACAGGCTCCTCGCCGAGGGCTTTCCGCAGCGCGATCTGGCGCTCCATTTCCTTGCGGTTCATAAGGCCGGTCAGGCGGTCGGTAACTTCGGCGTCCTGCAATCGCCCGGTGACCGCAGCCAACTCCGTGCGCATGCGCGCTACCAGCGACCGCGTTTCGTTGCTCATGCTTTCGACGCAGCCGAGGAGTCCAGCGGCCTGCATCGCGACCACTTCGGAAAGATGTTCGGGTTCGGTGGGATAGGGCGTGGTTTCCATTTGCGCCGCGAACTGCCGCAATCGCGCGCCGTAAAATTCCTGGCGCTGGGCGAGCGTTTTCACGATGGTTTCAAGCGCCGCGATGGTCTGCTGCAGCTCGACACCATGCTGCGCGACATACTGGCAGGCTTTTTTGGCATATTCGGCGAGCTCTTTTTCGACGACGGCGTTGGTCTCAGTCATGGCTTCGGGATTGGCGTCGAAGGCCAGGCGGGAGCGCAGGCGGGTAAGGCGATGACGATAGGGGCCTCCAACTTCCGGACACGCGGCGCCTACGCAGTCGGCCACGGCGAGCAGGCTCGCCAGATAGCTGGTGACGGCAGTGTGGAGGGCGGTCAACTGCTCGGTATCTGTCATCGGGAGGATCTGCTCACAGTAATCGGGCGTCGAGGGGGTGGGCTGGATAGGGGGAATGCCTTAGAAGGAGGTTTCGAAAACACAGACTAAAGTCTGTGCCATCAATTGGGAGTACCGCTTCCTGCGGCGGGTCATTTCGATAACGAGATCTTTTACGTCTGTCCGCATGCTTACGCATGGCGGTTCAGGGTTCATGCTGAGCCGCCATGCGTAAGCATGCGGACAGACGCGAGCATTTCCGCTAAACAGAATCGGGGGAACATTTGTGAATCTTGGTCGATGAGGGGGTTGTGAGCCCTCGTTCTATTCTCTTTTTTCTCGCGTCCTTCGTCGCGGTGGGTCAAGTTGCGACTCTGACTCCGACGCCCGCGTCGTTATCGTTCGTCTGGGTGGAAGGTGGCGTGTTGCCGGCTTCGCAGACAGTGAGCGTCAAGTCCGCCGGCAGCCTCGCAGCCTTCACGACCACCCTCGCGCCTTTGGGAACGCAATGGATCACGCTCACTCCGTCGACTGGAACTCTGCCGGCCTCGATCAGCGTGCTGGTGAATCCAAGCGGGCTCGCCGATCGGCACTTATAACGTATCCATCCAATTTTCGGCAACCGGTTTTGCGAGTACCCTTTCCATCCCTGTGACGCTAACGGTGGAACAACCGCAGCCGACTCTGGTGTTAAGCTCGTCGTCGCTTAATTTCGTTACGCCTCCCCATATCCCGGCAACACAGACACTGACCCTGACGACCACGGGCGGTCCGGTGACGTTCACCGCCGCAGTGGCAAGTGCGGCCTGGATGACGGTGACGCCGACCAGCGGCGTGGTGCTTGCCGGCCTGCCGATTACACTCACGGTTGGGGTGAATGACACCGGTTTCGCTCCGAGCGCTAAAGCTTATTCAGGGAAAATCTCGATTGTCGCCGCGAACGTGCCGAGTACCAACACCACGCAGACAGTTACCGTGGCCATGCTGGTAAACGCGCTGACGCCGACCATCACCCAGTTATACCCATCGGCGGCGCTGGTTGGGTCGAGCCCACTGACAGTCACTATTACGGGCACGGGATTCTACAAAGGAGGCACAACGGCGACGGCCGGGGCCACACCACTGGCGACCCCGACCTATGTGAATCCGACGACCATGCTGGTGGTGCTGCCATCGAGCATCCTGGGAACGGTGGGAGCAATCAACGTCGCGGTGGTGAATCCGGCGCCGGGGGGCGTCTCTCTGCCGGCAGTCTTTACGGTCTCCGCGACGCCTGTGGTTCAGGCACTGGTCAGCGCGGCAAGTTATGCGGCGGGCGCGGTTTCTCCGGGAGAATTCGTCACGTTATTCGGAACGGGAATCGGTCCCGTCGCGCCGGCGGGAATGTCTGTGGTGGCCGGTTACGCGACCACCTCGCTGGGTGGTGTTTCGGTGACCATTGACGGCCAGAGTGCGGCGATGATTTATGTGAGCGCGAACCAGTTGACGGTGCAGGTTCCTTATAACGTGACCATTGGTCTCGCGAAAGTGGTGGCCGTAACCAACAACAGCGTGGTGGAGGCGTTTCTAGCTGGAATCGACACAACCGCGGCGGCGCCGGGCCTGTTTCTGGATAGCGGAGTGGTGGGGCAATGCGCGGCGCTGAGGGTGAGCGCGACGACTGGCGCGTTCTCCGTGAATTCCAGCACCAGCGCCGCACTGGTGGGAGACACGGTCGTGCTCTATCTTACCGGCGAAGGCATCTACGATCTGGCGGTTGCGGCCACCACCGGATATATTGTCCCGGTTGCGTTGAGCCCTTTGCCGCAGATGAGTCCACTGCCCGCGGTGACGATTGGCGGCGTCGCGGCGACAGTGAGTTACGCAGGCGTAGTGCCGGGAGGGTTGTTGGGGCTGCTACAGATCAACGCGATCATCCCGGCGGGGTCGACGACGGGGAATTCGGTCCCGGTACTGGTGACGATTGGCGGGGTGACGACGCAGGTGGGGGCGACGATTGCTGTGAAGTGAGGGTGGTGGCTTGTCTAAAGGAATGTAATGTCTCACTTTGGCTTTCTCGGCCAGCGCACCGATCTATGCCGGGACTTCGCCGCCATGAGGCCCGTAAAATACCCGCCACAGGGCCAAATCGTCGGAAGTGTCCTCAAACTGATGCTCGGTGCCCGCGGCCACGAACAGGATGTCGCCTGACCCGAACGGGTCCCGCTTGCCGTCGTGAAGGAGGAATCCTCGCCCGCGAACGATAAAGTAAAGCTCGTCCTGTGCGTGTGGCGTCTGTTGTCTCGGGCGCTGAGGGAGGGACAGGGCTATATCAAGAGGGCCACGCTGCAGCACTATAACTGCGCGCTCGCCCGCGGGGCCCGGGATACGCGCTTGGCCCTCGGCAAGACGCATAACGCAGCTACGATCTGGCTTGGTCATACTTCACTCCTAGTGCCTCCAAACTGAGATACCACCGAAGGGAAACGTTTCTACCTAATAATAAGTAGGCTCCCGTATCGAACAGCATAATTGTGGCGCGAGGTATAAAAGGCTGCGCCACCAAAACGACCTGAGTTATTCCCCGCGACCATCGATGACTCTCTGGCTGAAGCCTGGTTTCGATCTCATATCCTCAAATGTCCGTCCGATATGAACCACATGGAACCAAACTGCCAAACCATTCACGTCCTGCATGTGGAAGATGACCCCGAGACCGCGTGGCTGACGCAGGAGTGGATTACCGCTGACGATGACGCCGGGCAGTTCTGTATCGAGTGGATCCAAACTTTGAGCGCGGCCATGAAGCGCCTTCGTGAGCCAGGCGTCGATGTCATTCTTCTAGACCTGGGGCTACCTGAATTAGTGGGATACCGGAGCTTTCGCGCGGTCGATGCTGCCGCGGACAGCAAGATTCCTATTGTCATCCTCTCGTCTGATGAGCGCAGAGTCTCCAGAGAATTCACCGTCGGCCTGGGGGCGTCCGACTTTCTGGTTAAACAAAAGGTTTCTCCCACCCAACTGCGGCACGCCCTGCGCAGCGCCAGGCGGTAAGTTCTGTCGATAAAATAGTTTGTCATGAAGGCTATGCTTGTAGCGATCTTTTTGATGTTTGCTCAGGCGGACACACGGGCGCCGGAGGGGCAGAAAGCGGTATTGACTGCTACCGGGAAAGGCGTGCAGATTTATGCCTGCCAGAATGCGCAGTGGGTTTTTCAGGCGCCGGAGGCTACTCTGCTCGATTCGGCGGGAGCGGAGATTGGGACTCATGGGGCGGGGCCGGTTTGGAAATTTCGCGATGGGCGGTCGGTGAAGGGACAGGTAGTTGCGAAGAGCGACGCGCCAGGCGCTGGAGACATTCCCTGGTTGCTACTGAAGGGCGATGGGAGTTTTGAATTTATTCGACGGTCGGATACGCATGGGGGCGCGGCTCCGGCGGGTTCGTGTGAAGTGGGGAAGGGTGTGCGCGTCGAGTACTCGGCCACCTACACGTTTTATAGGCACCGCTGATACTTCGAGAATGTTCCCCTAGCTGACGCCAGGGGTTATAACCCCGTCCCGTCAGGGCGGGGAGTTCGCCGGCACTAGCCTGCGGCGCTTCGCTCACTGGAACGGTCGCGCCTGAATTCCGCAACGCCGGCTTTTTTCGCTTCGTTGAAAGATCGATGAAGAGTACCTGCCACGGTACCGACGGTTTTGGATGCTCCCTCGACGTGCGAGGAAAGAGTGTCGGCTCCTTTTTCAAGCATGCGCGTAGTCCACGCAAATACCGCCGGTGCGATCAGCGCGCAACCGACGACGCCCAGTCCGATGCAAGCGACAACCAGGCCGGAACCGGCAATCGCCATTTTTTGTTTGGTCTCCATTTTCTTCGAGACCTCCTCAACTCCATTGAACCATGTCATCGGGCGGCCGATGAAACCGATGCCTCCGTTGGAATTCCCAGTTCCCGCAGCAGCTGAGGAGTTTTATAGATTTTTTCGAGCGCCTCCACAATTCCCTGCGCCGCGACATGCACCGCTCGCGCGCCTTCGCTGGTATAAAGATAGGTGTCCGGAAGACTCTCAAGATTCCCATCGAAAGTAACGCCCACCAGCTCGCCGGCGCGATTCACGACCGGGCTCCCATAATCCCCGCCCCCGATATCGCAAGTGCTCACGAAATCGAGCGGGGTCACGATATTCAACGCGGCACGTCCATCCACCCAACGCTTCGGCACCGAATAAGGACCCGCGTCGTTTACGCGATAGTACAAGCCGCTGAACGTCGCCGCATAAGGATTGGGAACGCCGGCGCGATCGAGATATCCTTTCACCGATCCAAATTCCACGCGCGGTGTGGAAGTCGCATCGGGATACTCCGCCGCGCCGAACAATCGGAATCGATATTGCGCAATCTTTTCGGAGGCTGAAGTTTCGAGCGACTGGATTATGTCGTCGTGTTTCTTCTTGAGCTTTTTCGCTGCCGGTTCGATTAGAGTCGCAAGATTCTCGACGGTGCGGGTTTTCACATACTCCTCCGCAGCCTGCTGCGGCGTTTTGCCATCCAGAATTTTCTTGAGCGGCGTTTCCTTGTCGCCAAGCTTCTGCAACTCTTCGAAATAAGCGGTCAACATCAGAATCTCAACCGGTTCGTTAATGGAAACATTCTGATCGACCGGCTCCCCGCGAACAGTTTGGCGCGCGGTGCGAAACAGCGTCGATCCGGGTGCGGGCGATCCTTCGAGAATCTGGTACGGCCTTTCATACGGAGCCCAGTTCTTATACGCCGTAGCGACTTGGTCCCACACTTTTCCGCCAGCCATTCCGAGCGCGGGATCTCGTTCCACGGCGTGACGAATCTTCCCTTCGAAGATAGTCTTCCGCGCGACCAGACGGTCGTCGCGCAGCCCGATCAATTTCCCCGCCGCGATTTTGTATTGCGAAAGCAGCGACGTCAAAACGGGTCCTTCCGGGAGAACTTTGATTCGCGGCATCAGACGATTGAGAATCAATGGCAGCGCGGTATCGCGATAAAAAGTCAACTGCGCGGCAGTAGTCGACCGAAACGTCGGCGCGGGATTTCCCGACGCGAAAACGAAATCGCCTTCTTTCACGCCATCGCTGCTCCACTTCAAAAAATGAGGCGTCTCCGCAGGTTTGTCATTTTCGTAGGCGCGAAGAAATGCAACATCGAGCCCATATCGCAAGTAAGTAATGCTGTCGCGTTCGCGCCCGAAAAAGGCGAGCTGCTGTTCCGGAGCAAACACCAGTCGAATGTCGCTGTAAGTTTTGTAATGATAGAGATCGTAGCGCGCGCCGGCAAACAATTTCACCACCGAGCAATCGTCCGCGCATCCCCGTTTTACTTGCCCATCTTCGATGCTCATCAACACATGCGCCGATAGTCCCGGGCACTTTAATTCCCCATAAAACCCATCTTTCACGCGATCGCCGAGGCAGCTTGCGACCAGGTGTTGATTGGTTAGAATCAGTCCGTTGGGTGAAACAAACGATCCCGATCCGCCGGCAATTTGACCGACGCGAGTCGCAGATTGTCCAGGAATTCTGTGGTCACCGCGACTTTGTCTTTCGGGAACTGGTTGTACGGCCACATCCCTTCGTCGGCGAGCAGGCTGATCAACAACAGCGTCAACATGATAGAAGTTTACTGCGTTAAACTAACAAATTGTTTGAAGAAACCATTCAGCCCGGCGCAAGTTGGTCTCACGTTTTAAAGCGCGGCACCGCACTGCGCATCACCGATCTTGAAGGCGGCGCGAATGTCGGCGCGCTTTTCTATAATTTCGAGTGCCCGACAGAACGCTACAACATGCCTGACACGCTGAAAGCACAGCACATTGCTCGTTTAACCAAGGAGTTTTGTGTTGTATTCGGACATGGGGCGGATTTTGTGTTCGATTAGTGAGGACTCGGTCGGGTGGCACGATCCGCTGGCCGGTTGCTCTATCGCGGGGCGCGATAGTTTTGTTGTCGAGCTTGAAAAATGGGGGTTGGGGCCGCGCGATCTGGTTGCTAACGTCAATTTTTTCAGCCGCATCGATGTTGCAGGCGACGGAGGAATGTCGTATCACGAGGGGAATTCCAAGGCTGGCTCGACGGTCGAACTTCGGGCCGAAATGAATGTACTGACGATTCTGAACAGTTGCTCGCATCCGCTGGCTCAGTATGAACCCAAGCCGGTTCATTTGGCGGTTCGCAAGGTTGCGCCGCCTGCGGACGATGACGCTTGCCGGCTTTCGCGACCCGAAAACGGGCGCGGATTCATCCTTACAGAGCGTTATTTCGTCTAAATGCGTCTATTAAGGGGCTCGACGTGGGCTTAAATGACCATAATTTGCGCTACCGACACGTTATTCCGGCGGGGGACTTTTGGATTCATGTGATCCAGGCAGGCGAGCATTTTCGCATTGTCGACTTGCATGGGAATCAGGCGGTCGATACTTTGTTCTTTAACGCCAAGAATTACGCCGATCGGTACAGCGCACAGGACACGATTCGCGAGCAGCGCAATATTTATCTGACTAAGGGAACGCGGTTGATGTCGAATTTCGGCACGACATTGCTGACGATTACCGACGATACTTGCGGCCGGCACGATACTCTTGGCGGGGCTTGTTCGAACGAGAGCAATATGGTTCGCTATGCGATCGAGAAGCGGCATATGCATGCGTGCCGCGCCAGTTTCATGAAGGCGATTATGAATTGGCCTGAACTGGAAAAGCGCGATATTCCGCCGAACATCAATTTTTTTATGAATGTTCCGGTGACGCCCGAAGGCAAGCTGACGTTTGAAGACGGCATTTCGGAGCCGGGAAAATATGTCGAAATGCGGGCGGAAATCGACGTACTGTGCCTGATCAGCAATTGCCCGCAGTTGAATAATCCATGCAATGGCTACAACCCGACGCCGGTTGAAGTGCTGATCTGGGCCTGATGTTTCGCAAAGTTCTGATTGCGAATCGCGGCGCAATTGCGTGCCGCATTATTCGGACTTTGAAGCGAATGGGAATTGGGTCGGTCGCTGTTTATTCCCACGCCGACCGGCATTCGCTGCATGTCGATCAGGCTGATGAAGCGGTGGTCGATCGGCGGAGTTACCTGTCGATCCCAGCAATTCTCGACGCGGCCGAAAAAACCGGCGCGGAGGCGATTCATCCGGGCTATGGATTTTTGAGCGAAAACGCTGAGTTCGCGGATGCTTGCACGGAGCGAGGGATTGTCTTCATTGGACCGACGCCGGAGCAGATACGCGCGTTCGGGTTGAAGCATACGGCTCGGCGGATCGCGCAGGAAAATAATGTCACGCTGCTGCCGGGCAGCGGATTGCTGGCGTCTCTCGAAGAAGCTGTTGCTGCGGCGAAGCGGTTGGGTATCCGGTGATGCTGAAGAGTACGGCGGGGGGCGGCGGGATCGGGATGCGATTGTGCGTTTCGCCGGACGAGCTTGCGGAATCGTATGCCGCGGTCGAGAGGACCAGCTTGGCTAGTTTTGGGTCGGCGGCGTTGTATCTCGAAAAGTTTGTTGCGAACGCCCGGCATATTGAGGTGCAGATTTTTGGTGACGGCGACGAGGTCATTGCGCTGGGTGAGCGGGATTGCTCGGTTCAACGGCGGAATCAGAAGGTGATTGAGGAGACTCCGGCGCCGGGGCTTAGTGATGATTCGCGGAAGGAATTGTTGGAGTGCGCTGTGCGGCTGGGAGCGGCGGTGCGGTATCGGTCGGCGGGGACTGTGGAGTTTATTTACGACAACGATGCGGAGAAGTTTTATTTTTTGGAAGTTAATACGCGGCTGCAGGTGGAGCATGGGGTTACTGAGGAGGTTACGGGGATTGATCTGGTGGAGTGGATGGTTCGAGTGGCGGCGGGGGAACACAGGCTAAAGCCTGTGCCACCTTCCGGAGCATCGATGCAGGTCCGGGTTTATGCGGAGGATCCTTACAAGGACTTTCTGCCTGGGGCGGGGCGGCTGACGCATGTTCAGTGGCCGACGAACGCGAGGATCGAGACTTGGGTGGAAGCGGGGTCCGAGGTTACTCCTTATTACGATCCGATGCTCGCGAAAATTATTGTTCGTGGGGCGGATCGGGGTGAGGCGTTAAGAAATCTTCGAGCGGCTTTGGATGAGTGTCGGGTTGCGGGAATTGAGACTAATGTTGAGTATCTGCGCCAGGTCTGCGCTGATCCGATGTTCGCCGCGGGGGGCGTTACTACTTCGTTTCTTCGGGATTTCGGTTATCGAAGCCGAATGCCATCGATGTGATCGAGCCGGGGACGCAGACTACGATTCAGGATTATCCAGGGCGGCTTGGTTATTGGAATGTCGGGGTGCCTCCGTCGGGTCCGATGGATTCGCTGGCGTTTCGACGGGCGAACGAATTGGTTGGAAATTCGAAGGAGGCCGCGGGCTTGGAGATTGCGGTTACTGGGCCTTCTTTGCGGTTTCGGTCTGATGCGCTGATTGCGTTGACTGGTGCGGATTTCTCGGCTCGGCTGGACGGGGTTCCGGTTGGGTTGTGGGAAGCGGTTGCGGTGAAGAAGGGCTCGACTTTGGAGATGGGGACGGGGGGTGGACGCGCGTATTTAAGTATCGCGGGGGGATTTGATGTTCCGGAGTATTTGGGGAGCCGGAGCACGTTTATTCTTGGGAAGTTTGGAGGGCATGCAGGGAGGGCGCTGCGTCGGTGGGGATGTTTTGGCGGTGGGCAAAGAAAGCCGATCTGGGGGCGCGGAGTTGGATGCGGACCGTACGAGCGATATGGGAACGAGTGGGAGATTGGGGCTGCGTATGGGCCTCATGGGGCTCCGGATTTTTTTACTCCGGAGGACATTGAGATGATTTTCTCCACTCCTTGGAAGGTGCACCATAATTCTGACCGCACGGGTGTGCGGCTGATTGGGCCTAAGCCGGTTTGGGCTCGTAAGGATGGGGGCGAGGCGGGGCTGCATCCTTCGAATATTCACGACACTGCATATGCCGTTGGCACGGTGGATTTCACGGGCGATATGCCGGTGATTCTGGGGCCTGATGGTCCAAGCCTGGGCGGGTTTGTTTGTCCGGCGACGATTGTGGACGCGGAGTTGTGGAAGATCGGTCAGTTGAAACCGGGCGATATTGTGCGGTTTCGCGCGGTTTCGATGGACGATCCTGTGCTGCGCAGGAGCGGCTTAGTTACGGTGCGCGCGGATGGGGATCGGTATTTACTGGTTGAATATGGGCCGATGATGCTGGATCTGAATCTGCGGATTCGGGTTCACGCGCTGGAGACTTTGTTACGAGCGGCGCAATTGACGGGCATTATCGACATCACGGCTGGCGTGCGCTCGCTGCAGATTCATTATGATACTCGGATTTCGCGGGAGGAGTTGCTGGCGGCGCTCGATGATTGCGAGAAGAGGATTCCGGATCAGGACGATATCGTGGTGCCTTCGCGCGTTGTTCATTTGCCGCTTTCGTGGGAGGATCCGGCTACGCTGCTGGCGATACAGAAGTACATGCAATCGGTGCGGGCGGATGCTCCGTGGTGCCCTAGCAATATCGAGTTTATCCGGCGGATTAACGGGCTCTCGTCTGTCGAGGATGTGCGGAGGATTGTGTTTGACGCGAATTATCTGGTGCTGGGACTGGGCGACGTTTATCTGGGGGCTCCGGTGGCTACGCCTACCGATCCGCGGCATCGGCTGGTGACTACGAAATATAATCCGGCGCGGACTTGGACTCCGGAGAATGCTGTCGGGATCGGCGGGGCTTATATGTGTGTTTATGGGATGGAGGGGCCGGGGGGTTATCAGTTTGTCGGGCGGACGGTGCAGGTTTGGAGTACTTATGCGAAGAGGGCAGGTCGGGGACCTACCCTACTTGTTGCGGAATTTCGATCAGATCCGGTTTCATCCGGTTTCGGCAGAGGAGCTGTTGGAGATTCGGGATGGCTTTCCGCACGGGCGGTATCCATTGCGGATTGAACACGCAGATTTTCGGATGAGGGATCATCACTATGACGCTACGGAATGGAAGCAGCGGCAGCAGAGGGCGTTTTTGGAAGAGAGGGAACGATGGGGAGCGGAGAAGTTTGCGGCTGTTCCCGAGGTGGTTGCGGAAACGATTGAAGACGCGGTTCCGGAGGGATGCCATGCGGTTTCTTCGCCGGTTACGGCCAGCGTTTGGAGTATCGACGTTGATCGGGGACAGCGCGTGACGGCGGGACAGAGGCTGATGGTGTTGGAGGCGATGAAGATGGAGATTGCGGTGACGGCTCCGGTTTCTGGGGTCGTCGAAGACGTGCGGTGTTCGATCGGCGCGCTGGTTTCGGCGGGGCAGCGACTGGTGATCATAAGAGCATGAACGGACCCGTTTGGATTTCGAAGGTGCCTGCGGCGGCTTCAGAGCGAAAGGGGCCGCTTGCTGGACTGACGTTCGCGATTAAAGACAACATCGATCTTGCGGGAGTGCCTACTACGGCGGGTTGTCCCGCGTTTGCTTATCAACCGGAGCGGAGCGCTTTCGGTGGTTCAGAGGCTGATGGACGCGGGTGCGATTCCGATCGGGCAAGACGAATATGGATCAGTTCGCTACTGGCCTGGTTGGGACGCGGTCGCCTTACGGGGCTTGCTCCTCGGTGTTCGATGAGCGATATATTTCGGGAGGGTCGAGCTCGGGGTCGGCGGTCGCGGTGGCGCGGGGGCTGGTGGATTTTTCTTTGGGCACGGACACGGCGGGGTCGGGACGGGTACCTGCTGCGTTCAACAATTTAGTCGGGCTGAAGCCATCGCGAGGGCTGCTATCGACTTCGGGAGTTGTTCCGGCTTGCAGGTCGCTCGATTGCATTTCGATTTTTGCAAAGGATTGCGATTTGGCTCGGCGGGTTTGGGATGTCGCCCGTGGGTTCGATGCGGGCGATCCGTTTTCGCGGGTGATAGGGCCGGGTCAGAATGCGGCGCCTTGGCTTGGGGGTGCGTTTCGATTTGGTGTTCCGTCGCAGGAGCATCTCGAATTTTTTGGGGATGACGAGGCGGAGGGGCTTTACCAGAAGGCGCTGGCCGATTTGGAAAAGCTGGGGGGAGAGAGGGTCGAGATCGACTACTCGATTTTCCGCGCGGCGGCGGCGCTGCTATATGCGGGGCCTTGGGTGGCGGAGCGGCTGGCGGCAATTCGTGAGTTCGTCGAGGATCATGCGGACGAGATGAATCCGGTGGTTCGGGAAATTATTTTGGGGGCTCGGAAGTATAGCGCGGTGGATGCGTTCGAAGCCGATTACAAATTGCGCGAGCTGCGTCGGCGGTCGGAAGGAGGAGTGGCGGAAGATGGACGTGATGGTTCTGCCGACGACGGGCACGATTTATACTCACGAGGCTGTGGAGGCGGAGCCGATCAGGCTGAATACCAATCTCGGCTATTACACGAATTTTGTGAACCTGCTCGATTTGGCGGCGGTGGCGGTTCCGGCGGGGTTTCGCACGAATGGGCTGCCGTTTGGAATTTCGTTTATTGGACGGGCGTTTACCGATGAGGCGCTGCTGGCGCTGGCGGATTATTATCATCGTGGAGTTGTCGCCGCGAGGTCCAATGGGATGCGTTTCGGTTGCAGTGGTCGGCGCGCATTTGAGCGGTCAGCCTCTGAACTGGCAGCTTACGGAACGCGGGGCTCGGTTGATGAAGACTTGCAGGACGGCGGCGGGGTATCGGCTGTATGCGCTCGAAGGGACTGTTCCGCCGAAGCCGGGGTTGGTGCGTGATTTGAAATTCGAGGGTCCAGGAATTGAAGTTGAGGTTTGGGCGGTGCCGGAGAATCTTTTTGGAGGATTTGTGGCGGGGGTACCGGCGCCGTTGGGAATCGGGAGCGCGACGCTTGATAGCGGCGAGGTGGTGAAGTGTTTTATTTGCGAGGGGTTGGACGATCGAAGGGGCGACGGAGATCACATCGTTTGGCGGGTGGCGAAATTATTTGCGGGGTTCGCGCGGGAGATAGAGGAATACGTCCGGGCTGGGGCGGAGGACGAATGACAAACAAGGTCGGTTTCCAACTTGATTGGTAGATGGGGGAGTAGAATACCGGCGGCGCTATTCCTGTTTTTCATTATTGCCGGTGCGGCGCAGACGCCAGCTCCGCAGACTGCTGCGGATAAGTCGCCGGAGATTGCGTCGCGCGATGCGCCTTCGACGTTCAGTTCCAAAGTCAATCTGGTGATGGTTCCGGTGGTGGTGCGGGATCCCAAAGGGAAAGCGATCGGGACGCTCAAGAAAGAAGATTTTCAGCTTTTCGACAAAGGAAAGCTGCAGGTGATTTCCAAGTTCACGATCGAAAAAGCGGATGGGCGAGTGGCTCCGATGGCGGTGACTGCGGAGCCCGATCTGGACGCGCCGAAGCCGGTGGAGGGGCTTAACCTCGCGAACCAGTTTGTCGCGTATGTGTTCGATGACATGCATACCAATGTCGGCGATCTGGCGATCGCTCGCAACGCGGCGGTGAAGCATCTCGGGGAGACGTTGAAGGGAGCGGATCGCGCGGCCGTTTATACGACCTCGGGGCAGACTGCGCTCGATTTTACCGACGATCGGGACAAGTTGACGGAAACGATGAATCGGATCATGCCGCGGTCGCGCTTGCTCAGCTCCGGTTCGCAGTGTCCGGATATCAGCCCTTATATGGCGGACCTGATTCAGAATAAGAACGATCAGATGGCGTTGAATGCCTCGGCGCGGGAAATGGTGGCGTGCGGTGCGGCCAGCGGAGCGACTCCGGCGGCGGCGTTGGCGAGTGCGATACAGATGGTCCCTGGTTACGCGAGCCAGGTAAACGCCGTTGCCGAGGCGGACACGCAGGTTACGCTCGCCGTATTGAAGGCCACGGTGCAGAGGATGGCGGCGATGCCGGGGCAACGCACGGTGGTGCTGATCTCTTCGGGATTTCTTATCACGATCAATTACCGGCAACAGGAAGTGGAACTGATCGATCGCGCGATTCGGGCCAACGTCACGCTCAGTACGATCGATGCGCGAGGGCTTTACGCGATTGTGCCGGGCGGCGATGCTAGCACGAGCTCGACGAGTATCGTCGCTGCCAATAATAAGGCTCGGTATCAGCAGGAGGCCGCATTGGCCGAGGGTGATGTGCTGGGCGAGTTGGCCGACGGGACGGGCGGAACGTTTTTTCATAACAACAACGATTTGCAGGAGGGATTCCGGCAAACCGGGGCGACGCCGGAGTTTATGTACGTGCTCGGATTTTCGCCGCAGAATTTGAAGTTCGACGGAAGTTATCATTCGTTGAAGGTTACGGCGAAGGAGACGAAGGGCATTTCATTGCAGGCGCGCCGCGGCTATTATGCGCCTAAGCATGCGAACGATCCGGCGGAAGACGCGAAGGAAGAGATCCGGGTGGCTTTATTTTCGCGCGAGGAAATGTCGGATATTCCGGTGGAGCTGCACACGCAGTTCTTCAAGTCGACCGACGCTAATGCCAAGCTGGCCGTGCTGGCGCATGTGGACTTGAAGCATCTCCACTTTAAGAAAGTCGATGGGCGGAGCCGGAATGTGCTGAGCGTCGTTTCCGCGGTGTTCGATCGCAACGGGATTCTGATGGGCGCGGTTCAGAAAGACATCGAGATGCGTTTGAAGGATGAGACTTTTAATGCGAGGCTTGCCAGCGGGGTCACGATGAAGACGAGCTTCGATGTGGCGCCGGGAAGTTACGTGGTCCGGCTGGTGGTTCGCGATAGTGAAGGGCAGACGATGGCGGCGCGAAATGGCGTTGTCGAGATTCCGTAGTTCAAGGGGGTCGCACATGAAGATTATTAGCAGCATCCTTTTTTTAGCGGTGTACGGCGCCGCGCAGCAGACCACGCCATTGCCGGCCGATCCGAACAATGTGCTGAAGGTGGAAACCAACGTCGTGCTGGTGGACGCGGTGGTGACCGACAAGAAGGGCAACTACGTTCGCGATCTGAAGCAGAAGGATTTTAAGGTCTGGGAAGACAACAAAGAGCAGACTATCAAGAGTTTTTCCTTCGAGGCCGATCCGGCGTCGCCATTGAATAACCAGCCGCGCTACATGGTGCTGTTCTTCGACAACTCGACCATGAATTTCGGCGAGCAGGCGCAGGCGCGCAAGGCGGCGGCGAGTTTCATCGATGCCAATGCCGGACCGAATCGGCAGATGGCGATCGTGAACTATAGCGGCTCCTTGCAAATCGCGCAAAACTTTACCAGCGATGTGGAGCGGCTGAAGGCGATCGTCGCCGGAACGAAGATTCCAGTGGGTCCTTTGCCGAACGATACGAGCGCGGGCGGGCTGGGGCGTGCCGCGGCGAATTTCGGTACCCGCAACGTGATCATGGCGATTCGCGATCTGGCGAAGAATCTCTCGACGATTCCAGGACGCAAATCGCTGCTTCTTTTGACCGCCGGTTTCAGGGTATCGCCAGATATTCTTTCCGATGTGACGGCGACGATCGATGTGTGCAACCGGTCGAACGTCGCGATTTATCCGATCGATGTGCGAGGTCTGGTGGCGGGGAGCGCATCGATTAAGCCGATGGCGATCGAGCAGTCTCCGTTCAGAAACGTAGTCTACAGCCCTGCCCAAGTCGGGCGGGGCAGCAGTGGCGGTGGTACCACTGGAGGCGGAACCACGGGGGGCGGCACGAGTCCCGGCCGCGGCGGAACGCCTCCAGCGCCTGGATCCGGCACCGGGACGGGCAGCCGCGGGGGCACTGGATCCTCCCCAACCACGGGAACCAATATAGGAAGAACGAACACCAACAACGGAACGGTGATGCCGTCGACGAACGCCGCGCGAATGATGATTCCGAAGATTCCGGAGAGCGCGTCGACCAATCAGCAGGTGATGTACATGCTCGCCGATGGCACGGGCGGATTTGTGATCGTCAATACCAACGATCTGCTGGGCGGGATGCAGAAAATCGCCAAGGAGATGAACGAGTTTTACCTGCTCGGCTACACGCCTCCGTCGCTTGAGGAAGGCAAGGAAACCTGCCATACGATTCGCGTGAAGGTAGATAAAGGCGGCGATACTGTTCGGGCGCGCACGGGGTATTGCAACGCGAAACTGAAGGACGTTCTGGCGCAGACGCCAACTGAAAAAACACTCGAGGCTCAAGCGTCGGCGGGGCAGACGGGAACCATCGCGGCTTCGATGCGAGCGCCTTATTTTTTCACGGGTTCAAACGTAGCGCGCGTCAATGTAGCGATGGAAATTCCGGCGGCGTCGATGAAGTTTACTAAGGACAAGGGAAAGCAGCGCTCCACGCTCAACGTGCTGGGGATCGCGTACAAGAAGGACGGCTCGGTGGCCGCGCGATTCAGCGACGCGGTGAAGATCGACCTCGAAAATGAAAAAGAGGTCGAGGCTTTTCAGCAGAACACTTATCATTACGAAAATCAGTTCGACGCCGCGTCGGGCGAGTACAATTTGAAAGTCGTATTCAGCACCGGCGGCGACGCCTTCGGCAAACTGGAGCAGCCGCTGGTCATCGATTCCTATGACACGAAGAAGTTCAGCGTTAGTGCGCTCGCGCTCAGCGTCCGTTTCCGCAAGACAGCGGAAATGGATCAGAACCTGGAGACGGCGCTGCTCGAAGACCGGACGCCTCTGATCGCGCAGGGATTCCAAGTAACGCCGGCAGGGTCGTCGAAGTTCAAGAAAACTGACAAAGCCGCGATGTATTTCGAGGTTTATGAGCCCGCAATGCTCGCTGAGGAGCCGCCCAAGAACACCGCGGTTGCCCTGCAGATCCGGGTGTTGGACGACAAGGGCGCGGTCAAGTCCGATTCCGGCGGATTCCGCATTCCGCTTCCCGAGAAGGGCGGCAATCCGGCGATTCCATTCGCAGCGCAAATTCCAGTGGCGACGCTCGATCCGGGATCGTACAAAGTGGTGCTGGTGGCCATGGATAACGCGAACAACAAGTTGGAGCGCACGGTGACTTTCGAGATGCAGTGACGTGCCCGCGTACGCTTACGTCGTGATTTTGGCCGGAACGGTTCTGTGGTTTAGTCCGTTCGTCGCCAGATTCAACTTCAAGGCGCCGCAGACCATCGACCGCCGCGCGCGCTGGGGAATGCTGCTGGAGCTGGTTGCTTATTCTTTGCTGTGGCAGGGCAGCTTTTGGACGCGCTTGCCCGAAACCTGGCAAATGGCGATCTCGGTAATTTTCCTGGCGCTCGCAAACCTACTTTCCTGGTCTGGCACGCGAGCACTGGGACGGCAATTGCGTCTCGATGCCGCGGTCGGCTCGGAGCATGAGCTGATACGATCCGGCCCTTATCGCTTGGTTCGGCATCCCATTTATACATCGATGCTATGCGTGATTCTCGGGAACAGGCATGATCACCGCATCGCTCCCGATGCTCCTGGTCTCGATTCTCCTGTTCGGCATTGGTACCGAGATTCGCGTCCGCGTGGAAGACGGGCTTCTGGCTTCGCGATTCGGCGAAGACTTCAGCGCTTATCGACGCTCGACCTCGCGTTATATTCCACTTCTCTGGTGAGCTAGGGCTGATCGATGGCGAGTCGCCAGACATTCTGATTGCTCAGATTGGAAAGCCATATCGAGCCGTGGCCTACGCGAATCGAATCGCCGCCCGCACCGACCCATTGTTTGATCACGGCGTTCTTCCCGGGATCGATTTCGGTGATGGGAATTTGAAACACGGTCGCCCAAACGTGGCCCGCTCCGAACGCGATTTCGCCGCCGCTGCCCGGAATCCCCGCTTCGATGTTCGCGAGCAGCTTGTTCGTTTTCGCGTCGACCCGGGAGACAGTGCCGTCGCCCTGATTCAGCGTCCATATGGAACCGGCTCCCAGCGGTGAGAAAACGAGGTCCGGGCCCAACCTCGATCGTATTGGTAACCTGATTCGTTTTCGGATCGACGCGCGTGAGCAGCTTCTTTTCGGGGGTCGTGATCCAGATCGCGCCCTCTGCATAAATGCACGCAGCGGAATTCGGCGTCACCACGATTTCAGCTGCAACTTTATTCGTCAGCGGATCGATGCGCGAAAGGGTCCCTTTTTTGTCGGTCAGCATCCAGACGCTGTCGGGACTGGTCGCGATTCCGCCCTCGCTATCGGCAGGCCCGAACGGAAGCGTGGCGACCACTTGATTCGTCTTGATGTCGATCCGCGAGAGGGTTTTGTCCCCGCAGTTCGGCACCCAGACGCTGCCGAAACCCGCGGCGAGTCCCGAGCAAGGCTTCTTGCCGACGGTGACCACGGCAAGCACCTGATTGGTTTTCACATCGAGACGATGAACAGCATTCTTGGGCGCGCTGGTCACCCAGACTGCGTCCTCAGTAAGCACCTGCCAATCCGGAGCGCCTTCAACCGGGAAGACCGCGTCCGGCTTGATGGCCGCCATTTCACGCTTCACGCCGGGAGTCGAAACGCCGGGCTTCGGCGGACGCGGCGGCCTCTTCTGCTGCGGCGGAGCGGCATCCTGCGCATGGAGCAATGCGATCAGAAAGATCGGAAGAATCAGTTTCGTCCATCGTTATTCCGCGAGCGTCGCGAGGATTCGCTTGGGATCCAGCCGCCACAGCGTTTCCTCTTGAAGATTCGTCAGCCACACCGAGCCCTGCGCCGAATTGAATCGCGCCGCCGCCAGCGCCCCAAAACTGCTGCACCACTTTTTCACTCACCGGATCGATTCGCGTGATCGGGAAGCCCGTGAGCGTCACCCAGATCGAACCTTGTCCGACGGCGATGCCGCCAGTGGTCGCGCCGGAAACTCCGGTCTCGATGGTCTTCGTGACCTTGTTGGTCTTGGGATCGATACGCTCGATCTTGCCATCCTTAATGCACAGCACCCATACCGACGATTCGCCGATTGCCAAAGCCGTCGGCTGAGGCGACACTTCAATTCGCTTCTCGACCAGCGTAGTTTCAGGGTTGATCCGCAGCACCCGATTTTCCGCAGGACAGGTGACCCAGAGCGCGGTCTCTCCGAACGTCAGCGTGTTGCAACCCGCGGGCAGGCGCAGTTCAGAGACGATTTTGTTCTGGTCGGGATCGATGCGCGAAGCGTGGTCTTGTCGTCGCTCAAAATCCAAACGCTGTCGGGATTGGCGGCAACCGCCGGCATTGCGCTGCCGACGCCGGAATCGATTTTGACAGGCTCGGCGAGTTTGAGGGGTTTCGCTTCCACATCCGGTTCGGTGGCTTTCTTCGAATGAACAGGCGCCTTCGGATCGGCCGCGACCTTCGCGTCGAGCCGCATCAGCCCATGCTCTCCGCAATTGGGAATCCACAAACTCGTGAATCCAGTCGCCGCGCCGCCGCACAATTTGGCCATTCCAGCGGACAGGATCGACCAGCTTGTTGGTTTTCGCGTCGAGCCGCTCCAGGCCGCCGGCTTTATTCGGGATTAGAATCGTGTCGGAAAAAACCATCCATTGCGGCGCCAGAGGCAGCTCCACTTCGGCCTTCAAATTGGTGAACGGAATTTGCACGCCGGGAGTTTTGATCCCTTGCTTGGAACCCGGATCGGGGTGTTTTCCTTTGCCGCTTTGTGCCGCGGACAAGCGTCACGGCAAGGAACAAAGTCCGATCAGGATGCGCATGCGACGTTCCGCTAGTATAGCTCGAAACATCCTCGGACTCACGTCCCCGAGGTTATGACCCCATGCGTCGAGTATGGGACGATCGAATCGTTGACACATACTGCTAAGAAATGGCAAAATTAGCCAGTTAGCAACGGTCCCGTGCATCCGTAGCTGAATTCTCGCCCTCGTCCGGTACGCTAAGCTAAAGGTGTCCGGAGACCCGATCATCATGCGTTGCCTTGCTCGATCGCTTTCGCCGCGCTCTCATGCACGTCTCCACGCGCAATCGACCCCAGCCGCATCGCCCGATTATTTCGAGCTGAAAATCCGCCCTCTGCTCGCCACCAATTGCTACTCCTGCCACACCGATTCCGCGTTAGGCGGCTTGCGGCTCGATAGCCGCGACGCGATGCTCAAGGGCGGAAGCCGCGGTCCGTCGCTCGTTCCCGGCGATCCCGATAAGAGCATTCTGATCCAGGCGGTCCGTCAGACCGATCCCAAGCTCAAGATGCCGATGGGCAGCAAGTTGAAGGATTCTGAGGTGGAGGATCTGGTGGCGTGGGTCAAGGCGGGCGCGGTGTGGCCGCAAGTCGCTCCGCTCCCTGACCACCACGCAAACCAGCGGCAAGTACGTCATCGCGCCGGAGCGCAAGGCTTTCTGGTCGCTGCTCCCTCTGAAAGATCCGCAGCCGCCCGCGGTGAAGGATGCGAAGTGGCCGAAGTCTCCGATCGACAAGTTCATTCTGGCGCGTCTGGAAAAAGACGGCATGAAGCCGGTGCGTCCCGCCAATAAGCACGACCTGCTTCGCCGCGCGACTCTGGATCTGACCGGCCTGCCTCCCACGCCCGAAGAAATCGCGGCGTTCGACAAGGACACTTCGCCCGATGCGTTCGCTAAAGTGGTCGATCGCCTGCTCGCGTCGCCGCATTATGGCGAACGATGGGGCCGCGAATGGCTGGACGTCGCGCGCTTCGGCGAAGACGATTACCGCAGCCTGAATCCGTTTCCGCGCGGCTATCTTCCCGTACGCCAACGCCTACCTCTATCGCGACTGGGTGATTCAGGCGTTCAACGACGATATGCCCTACGATCAGTTCGTGAAGGCGCAGCTGGCGGGCGATCTTCTCGACGAAAAGGTCCGTTACAAGTATCTGCCGGCAACCGGATTCCTCGGTCTGGGTCCGTGGTATTTCGATAACGGCGCGGTGGAAGTGACGCGCGCCGACGAGCGTCACGATCGCGTGGACGTGGTGACTCGCGGCTTTCTCGGCCTGACCGTCGCGTGCGCGCGCTGCCACGATCACAAGTACGATCCCATTCCGCAGACCGATTATTATTCGCTGGCCGGCGTCTTCAAGAACACCGCGTATCACGAGTATCCTCTGGCGCCCAAAGCCGTCGTCGAGGAGCACCTGAAGATCGAGGCGGAGGTCGAGAAGAAGCAGAAAGTTCTTCAGGAAATGCAGACCGCCTTGAGCACGTTCTTTGTCGGAATCGCTGGCCTTCCAGACTGCCAACTATCTGGAAGCCGTCTACGAAGTCGCCGGGCAGAAGAAGGAAAAGGATGCGGTGGTCGAAGCGCGCAAGCTCGACTATGAACTGCTCGAGCGGTGGATCGCCTACATGGGTAAGACGACCGACAAGTATCACGAGAAAGAAGCGTTGCAGGCCCTGATGAAGAAGGCCGTGCCGCGTCGGCTGCGGCGGCGGAGGCGGCGGCGGTGGCGGTGGAGGTCGCGGCGGCGGCGGCGGAGGCGAAGAGCAGCGTCAACCCGGAAGTGAAGAAGGCTGGCCGAAGAGTTTCAGGCGAACGTGGTTAAGGTGATGCTCGCGCGCAAGGAACTGGACGACGAAAATCAGGTCATCACCGCGAAGTCGCTGGAAGGCACGACGAAAAAGAAGCGCGCCAACAAGCCCAACGAGTTCATCACCAACGACGATTTCTGCCCCGGCTGCGGCCTTCGTCTGAAAAACATGACGGAGGAGGAAAGCAATTTCTGGACGGAGATTTTCCTGCGCGAGCTGCGCGATTCCGACGATCCCACCGTGGATGCGGCCAACGGCGCGAAAGCTCCGAAGCCCGGCGTCCTGCTGTTCCGCGGATGGGGACTGGAAAGCCGCGTCGGCCCCGAAGCGCAGGCGCGCATGGCTTCGATCAAGGCGGATATCGAGGCGGCGAAGAAGAAGCTCGATCCTTCCTATCCTTATATACACGGCGTCGAGGACGTCGAAAAGCCGGTCGATCTGGAGCTCGCATTACGCGGCAATCCGAACACGCTTGGCGATGAAGTTCCGCGCCATTTCCTGAGCGTGCTTTCGAAAGACGATCCGCAGCCATTCAAGCAGGGAAGCGGCCGTCTGGAGCTGGCCGAAGATATTCTGAAGCAGCCGATCGCGATGCGCGTGATCGTCAACCGCATTTGGAAAGGCCACTTCGGCACGGGCATCGTCGATACGCCAAGCAATTTCGGAATCGGCGGCGAGCGCCCACCAATCCTGAACTGCTGGATTATCTGGCCACGCAATTCGTCAAGGACGGAATGTCGATCAAGAAACTGCACCGGACGATCATGCTGAGCGCGACCTATCAACTGAGCGCCGATAACGATCGCTGTCAATTTCGCGAAGGATGCGGGCGATCGCCTTTACTGGCGCGTGGAGCGCAAGCGCATGGACGCCGAGCAGATTCGCGACGCGGTTCTGATGGTCGCGGGCAATCTGGATAATTCGCTCGGCGGTCCAAGCCAGGATCTATCGCCCGCGTTCACGCGCCGCACGGTGTATGGCAAAGTGAGCCGCTACAAGCTGGACGAGTATCTCCAGTTGTTCGATTTTCCCAGCCCGAACATCAGCGCGGAGAAGCGGTTCACAACCACGGTTCCCTTGCAGCGCCTGTTCCTGATGAATAGCGATTTCATGCAGATTGAATCGGAGGAGTTGGCGAAGCGCGTCGCCGGTGAGCCCGACAACCGCGCGCGAATTCGAAAAGTATATATGCTCGCCTACGGCCGCGACCCGAGCGACGAAGAGATCAAGCTGGGTCTCGATTATCTGCATGCCGAGCCGATGCGCGAGTACGAAGAAGAAAAGAACAAACCAGCTGAAACCGGCGGTGGTCGCGGCGGAACTGCACCATTCACCGGAGCAGCGAAGCCCGAGCCGACCGAAGGCGCAACCGGAACCGAAGCATCGCCCGCAGTTCCCGAAATGGGCATGGGAATGTTCGGCGGCATGGCGGGTCGCGGAGGCCGCGGCGGCGCGACGCCTGAAGTGAAATACGAGCCGACCGCCTGGGGCCGCTACATCAAAGTGCTGTTGAGTTCCAGCGAGTTTGTATTTATCAATTAAAAATATGGCGCATAATCCAGGAAACCCGACAACTCGCCGCGAAGCTCTCAGGCGCGTGGGCAATGGCTTCGGCATGATGGCTTTCGCGGGAATGCTGGGCCGATCCCTCAACGCCGGCACCGTTCTGCGTCCCGATGGAACCATGGGCGCCGCCGTTCTCGACTATCCGCAGCGCATCAAGCGCGTGATTTTCCTGTTCATGAACGGAGGCCTCTCGACCATCGATAGTTTCGATCCTAAACCGGCGCTCGAAAAATACGACGGCCAGCCTCTACCCGGCGGCGACATCAAGACCGAGCGCAGAACCGGCGAGTTGATGAAGTCGCCATTCAAGTTCAAAAAATACGGCAAGTGCGGAATGGATGTCAGCGAACTATGGCCGCATCTGGGCGAAGTGGCCGACGATATTTGCTGGGTCCGTTCCGTCTATACCGACATTCCGAATCACGAGCCCTCCTGCCTGATGATGAACACCGGCGCCAATCAGGCGGGCCGTCCATCGATGGGCGCGTGGCTCACCTACGGCCTCGGCACCGAGAATCAGAATCTCCCCGGCTACGTCGTTCTCTGTCCCACCGTGCCTACAACGGTCGGTCCTCCTCTGTGGAGCAACGGTTTTCTCCCCGCGATCAATCAGGGCCAATTCATTTCCAATCGCGTGCAAACTCCCGGTGCCGACGGCGAATTAGACGATATGGAGGAGCTTCCCAAGATACGATGACAAAAAAGACCAAGAAGGTCGTCATAGAGAAAAATTTCGATCCCAAGAAATTAGTCAGCTACGTCAACAACCCCAAGTTCTCTCTCGTCGAGCAGCGCCGCGAGCTCGACCTCATCGAGAAGCTTGAAAAAATGCGCGAAGTGCAAACCGGAACCGACGCGCAAGTCGAGGCCTCCATCAAATCGATGGAGATCGCGTATCGCATGCAGACCGAGGCTCCTGAGGTGTTCGATGTCCGCAAAGAATCGCAGGCGACGCTTGACCTGTACGGCCCCGGCGCTGTCGCGAGAGGCTGCCTCACCGCCGTGCGACTAGCCGAAAAGGGCGTGCGCATGACCCAGGTTTACTACTCGCAAGGCGACCCCTGGGATGCCCACGGAGACATCTTCGCGCACAAAATCAACGCGAAGAATTCCGACCAGGGCTTCGCCGCCGTCGTCAAGGATCTGAAATCGCGAGGCATGTGGAAAGACACGCTGGTCGTCTGCGGATCCGAGTTCGGCCGCACCCCTGTCCGCGAAGTCGGCGGAGCAGGCGCGGCACTCAAGCGAGGCCGCGACCACAATCCCTTCGGATTCACGATGTGGCTAGCCGGTGGCGCCGTCAAAGGCGGCACAATCTACGGCGCTACCGACGAGTTCGGCTTCAAGGCGATCGAGAAGCCCGTACATGTTCACGATATCCACGCCACGATTCTCTACCTCTTCGGCATCGATCACACCAAGCTCACGTATCGCTACAGCGGCCGCGACTTCCGCCTCACTGACGTCTCGGGCAACGTCCTCCACGATCTGCTCGCGTGAAATATTTTTTCCTGTTCGCGCTCATGTTAACTGCGCAACCGAACCTCGAACCCGGCACTCTACCAACATCCTGGATCACCGGCGGACCGAACTGCCTCGAAGTCCCCTCCTGGCAGGTCCACCAATACAACCCGACCTTCTTCATCCTTCGCGAATCCGGTTGCATCAACTATGAGAAACCTTTTCTCTATCTGATCCTCGGCAAGGACCGCGCATTATTAATCGACACCGGCGCAGGCCCCGTCGACACCGCGGCCTTCACGCATAAGTTGATCGCAAAACTTCCGCTGACGGTGGTCCACTCCCATGGCCACGGCGATCATGTCCAGGGCGACAAAACCTTCGCGGATATGCCCGACGTGACGCTAATACCCGCCACTGTCGACGCGGAACAAAAAGCTTTCGGTATCGCGAACTGGCCCGAACAGCCAGGCTCGATCGACCTCGGCGACCGCATCATTGACGTCATCGCGATCCCCGGCCACCAACCCGCCCACGTCGCCTACTACGATCGCAAGACCGGCATCCTGCTCACCGGCGATCATCTTTATCCCGGCCGCCTCTACATCGCCGATTTCCCAGCCTACGTCGCCAGCACCCGCCGCCTCGTCGAATTCACCGAATCGCATCCCGTCGCGCATATCCTCGGCTGCCACATCGAGCAATCGTCGACCCCGTTCGTCGATTACCCCACCGGCACCGCTTACCAGCCGCACGAACACAGCCTGGAGTTAGGCCGCGCGCATTTACTCGAACTCATGGCCGCTCTCGATGCTCTGCACGGCACGCCCGCAAAGGTCTTCCTTCGAGACCTGACGATCTATCCCGTCCCACTCCGTAAATAATTCGATCCGCCTCACGTTTCGGGCAACGTCCTCCACGGTCTTCTAGTGTCCTGAGTTAGATGTGGCGCGAGCTTTAGCTTGCAGCATCGGCTTCAGCCGATGTCCGGCCGGAGACGTGGGCTGAAGCTGACGCGGCAGACTAAAGTCCGCGCCACCAACACGACCGGAATTCACCTCACTGGTTATTCCGGTGTGACTCAGGACAACTGGCGTGAAATATCTTTTGGTCGAGGCGAAATTGAGTCGCCACGGCTATTTCGCTGCATGCGGCCCTTACCTCTGCGCCACCACCCACAGCACCAAAATCAAAATCAAAATCCCAATCACCAACATCGCGATCTTCATCGCGCTGTACGGCCGCTCGCCCTGCACCTCGCCCGTCCGCGCATTCACCACCACCTGAAAAACCTTTCCCTGAAATCGATACGCGCCGATCCATACCGGCAGCAACAAATGCCGGAACGTCTCATTCGACGTCGCGGTGTCGACGTGATCGATCCGCTGCTCATCGCCGCCGATGTCCCGCCGCACATCCTGCGCGATCTGGCTGCTCCATCAAAACCTTCGCCTTCTCAAACCCCGCCGGCAATTCCACCTGATAGCGCTGCGCCTTGAAACCCGCCAGGTATTCAGGATCGTAAGCGCATAGCGCCGGCAAATCCCACGGCTCCAGAGCATTCAGCCGAGCCTCGTTCACCGATTTCGTCGCTGGAACCAGCACATCGTCGAAGCGCCTCGCGACGTGTCCTCCCGCAGGCGACCACGCCGTCCGCATCACCTGCCGCGCCTCCTGCCTTTGGTTCCCGTTGCTATCGGTCACGGTGAAGTATTCGGTCTCCCAGTAATGAACGCCGCGCGCGCCCGTGTACTGGCTCGAAGTATCGGCCGCATAGGTCCAGAACGGAAGATAGACGCCGGCGATTCCTTCCTGCTGCGCCATTTTCTGGAGAGCGTTCGGTGCGAACCAGCGAGTCGCGATCCATTGCCGCACCTCCGTCTGCGCGGCATCTTTAGTGACTTTTACCGGCAACACCGCGTCCGGCGCAATCATCGGATCGGCCGCCTTCGCCTGCGCCACGATCATCGCTCCGCAAAACGAGCACGCCCCCGCGACCTCCGGTGGCTCGAACACCACAACACTTCCGCACCCGTCACAATTCGCTTCCAGCGCCTCCGCGCTCAAAGGCTTCACATGCGCCAGCGCGTCTTCCAGAGGATGCGCCACCACGATCGTGGTCGAGGTCGGAATGGCGGTGGTGCTTCCGCAGCTCTGACACTTCATCATGCCCGACTGTGGATCGAAATCCATTTCGCCCCCACAACCAGGGCATCTGAAGTGTGCGAACTTTGGCGATTCCGGCATCGTAAGTTCAACAGAAGCACATTTTCAACAACGCTTGCAAATTTTCGGCTTGACAATTTATACTGTGTGATATACAGTGTGTTTCATACAGTAACAATAATATGAAAATCTGTTACATTAACCCCGAGATTATGCTCTGTCGCCGAATCCTGATCGCCTTGTTCGCGTCCTCAGCTTGCTTCGCCGCCGCCCCCGATGGTGCCGCGCTCTACAAATCCCGCTGCGCCGTCTGCCACGAAGGCAAGCCGCAAGCGCACATGCCCACGCACGACGAACTCGCCGCGAAAACACCGGAGGCGGTCGTCAAAGCGATGTTCGAAGGCTCCATGCAGCCGCAAGCTGCCGGCTTGAATGAAGAAGAGGGCCGCGCCATCGCGAAGTTCATCACGGCGAAAGAATTCTCGACATCAACCGCGGCGCCGATGGCTGGCCAATGCTCCTCCGCCCCCAAGCCCATGACCATCGCGGCCACCGATTGGAACGGCTGGGGACAGGACCTCGGCAATTCGCGCTATCAGCCGAATCCGGGCCTCGACCGCAGCCGATGTGCCGAAACTCAAAGTAAAATGGGCCTTCGGATTCCCCGGCGATACCTCCGCGCAGGGCCAGCCAACCGTCGTCGGCGGACGCGTTTTCATTGGCAGCGTTGCCGGCACGCTCTATTCGCTCGACGAGTCTTCCGGCTGCATTTATTGGACCTATAAAGCCGGCGCGACCATCCGCACGGCCATCAGCATCGGCAAAGTCGGCAGTCATTTTATCGCCTATTTCGGCGACGTCAAAGCCAACGCCCACGCGGTCGACGCGGAATCTGGCAAGCCTCTATGGAAGGTCAAGCTCGACGATCATCCGGTCGCGCGCATCGTCGGCGCTCCCGCCTTTTATAACGGCCGCGTCTACGTTCCCATCTCGTCGATTGAAGAAGCCTCCGCCATGGGACCCGCTTACGAATGCTGCAAGTTCCGAGGCAGTGTCGCCTCGCTCGACGGTGAAACCGGCAAGGTACTCTGGAAATCCTTCACCGTCCTCGATCCTCCGAAGCCGTACAAGACCAGCAGCACCGGCGCGCAGTTGTACGGACCCGCGGGCGCCGCTGTCTGGTCCTCCCCGACCATCGACCCCAAACGAAAATTGGTCTACGCCGCGACGGGCGATTCCTACACCGACGTGGACATCAACACCAGCGATGCGATCCTCGCCTTCGATCTCGACACCGGCAAGCTAGTGTGGTCGAGCCAGGTTTTAGCGAAGGATAATTTCACCATGGCTTGCGGGCAAGCCGGCAAAGCGAATTGCCCCGAAACCAAAGGTCCCGATTTCGATTTCGGCACCTCGCCCGCCCTCCGACCGATCGGCGGAGGTAAGGAGCTACTCGTGATCGGACAAAAGTCCGGCATCATCTGGGCCCTCGATCCTGACAATAAAGGAAAGGTCGTCTGGCAAACGCGCGTCGGCCTGGGCGGAGCGCTCGGCGGCATCGAATGGGGTCACGCGACCGACGACAAGAATGCCTACGCTGCGATTTCCGATCGTTTCAAAGGCCCCGGCTCCCTCAGCGCGGTCGACCTGAAAACCGGCGAAAAGCTGTGGACCAAAATGACTCCCGACACAGGCTGCAAGCCCGGCACCCCCGGCTGCCAGACCGCGATGTCGGCGGCAATTTCAGTGATCCCCGGCATCGTTTTCGCCGGAGGAGTCGACGGCCACTTCCGCGCCTACGATTCGAAATCGGGCGACATCGTCTGGGATTTCAACGCCGCGCAACCGTACGAAACCGTCAACGGCGTCCCCGCCAAAGGAGGCTCCTTCGACGCCCCCGGCCCGGTGATCGCGCACGGAATGGTGTTCACTCCATCGGGCTACGGAATGTGGGGAGGCTCCGCCGGAAATGTGCTGTTAGCCTTCTCGGTCGACGGCAAATGACGCTCGACGAGTTGCGCACTCATGTCGGAAAAGAAGTCGGCATCAGCGCTTGGCGCGAAGTCACCCAATCGCAAATCGATCAGTTCGCCGAAATAACCGGCGACGATCAGTGGATTCACGTTGACCCAGAACGCGCGAAACGCGAATCGCCTTATGGCACCACCATCGCCCACGGATTCCTGACCGTCGCTCTGCTCTCCCAGCTCATCAACGAAGCCATAGAAATCGAGGGCGACTTCAAACTCCGCGTCAACTACGGCTTCAATCGCCTGCGCTTCACCGGCGCCGTTCCCTCCGGCTCCCGCATCCGCGGACGATTCACCCTCCAATCAATTAAGGATGTCGACGGAGGCGTCGAACTCACTTGGCTCTCGACCGTCGAAGTCGAGGGGCGCGACAAACCAGCGCTGGTCGCCGAATGGCTGGGCCGCACCTATTATTGACCGCCCCCGCTCCGATAAGGAAACTGTGAGCCGGTTCGCAGAGCAAGCGATGAACATCCTGACCGCAGCGGAATCCGCAGGCTCCTGCTCCAACATGACCATCCTGATCAACCCGGAAGGCGCGATCCACATGATCGCCGATTCTGACTGGCCCCTCGATTCCCTAAGCTGGCATCACGGCGCCAAAACCGCCTATCGCGTCAGTGAACAATCCGGTTCCGTTCGAGTAGAAGGCCGCGAAGGAATGCGCACCTGCATCATGGAATCCGCGAAACCGATGCAAGTCGCCCGCTTCCTGCTAGGCTAACGAAGCGCCTGCTCGACCAGCCCGCCAATCACGTTAATATTCTTGATCAAATCCTCGCCGATCGCGAAACGGTCCTGCAAATATTCCGGCGCGTTGTAGCTGAGCCAGACCTTCCCTTCGCGATCCTCCCACGCCATCGCCTTCAACGGAAGATCGATCCCAATGGTTGGTTCCGCGATCATCAGGGGCGTGCCCGCTTTAGGATTCCCGAAAATCAGCAGCTCCATCGCCGCCATGTGCAGACCGACCTTTTCCGCCTCCGCCCTTTGGTCGATCCGCGCAAAAATGTGAACGTTTTTTTCGCGCAGCACCGCTTCGAGCCGATCGATCGTCTCCTCAACCGAATGCGCGCTCGCCTTGCTTACCACTCCCTTGCCGGAAGCCATTTGCTCAAATCATCTCACGAACGCAAGATAAACAGCCATCGCGACCCCGACCACCGCGAGCACCATCGCCACACTAATCGCCAGCCTCGACGGCCGATCGAACGACGTGATTCCCCGGTTCAATTCCCGAACCAGCCGCACATGATGCAAGGCGGCCAGCAGGTTCACCGCGACTCCGATCAGCACCAGCGCCGTGCCGATCCAAACAGAAAAATGCGGTGTCTGTGCGACCGACTCTGCGCATTCATGCTCAACGCGCGCAGGAACAACCCGAATCGCGCAACCACGAACCCAAATCCCATCAGCGCGAGCCCGGTGCGAATCCAGGCGAGAAACGTCCGCTCCGCCGCCAGATACACGCGAGGATCTTTCGCCGATTCGTCCATGCCGTTTGTTCTTTGCGAGCTCTGCGCCTTTGCGTGACCTTCGTTCACTCCGCGACCTCTGCGTCTCTAGCGTGAAATGCATCTACTCCGTCCGCAACACCTTCTCGTACCGCTTCTCCCCCGTCTCCCGATCGAACCCAAACATCTCCCCAAAATCCGGAAAACTCAATAACAACGACTTGCGCATCTGGATGAAAATCTTCTCGACCCGCGCGACTCTCCCGCCAATCACCGCCTCCGCCCGCACCGTCCGGCCGTCCCGAAAAACATGAATCTCTTTCTCACGATGGCTCACCACCCACAACCTGTAAGAATCAAGTCCATCCTGCCGTAGCGTAAATCCGTAGGCCTTCGCCCGCTCCAGAATATTCAATTCCTGCCGACGCCCGTTCTCCGCCGCCATGATCCAATACGCCACCACCGGCTGATGCGGATCGATATGCCCGTCCGGACCCAACCGAGCCTCATACTGCACCCGATTCGCATTCGAGCTTTTTTCGATCGTGAACAAGAGGAACAGACCGGTCCTCGCCCCTCACCCACCCTGCTACAGCCAGCAGGCAGATTCCCAGCCGCATTATTTTTTTGCCGCCCTCACGCTTTTGGTTGGCAGGCACCACAGGAATCCGTGCGACGACACGGTCACATCCTCCGCCCCCGCCTCGCGCAACACCGACGCATATTCGCCCACGTGCAAAATATCCAGGATCAGCACCGCCCACCCGGTTTCAGGACCCGCCACAACTCGCGCACAACTTTATCCCGATCGTTGCGATCGCCGAAATTATGGATCGCCACCGCCGACATCGCCACGTCGTAGCTCTTCTCCGGATACACCAGCTTGCGAATATCGCCGGTCTCAAACCGCACCTGCTCCGCGACGCCCTTCGAGCTTCGCGTTGGCCTTCGCCGCGTCCGACGAATTCCCCGAAAGCACCGTCGCGTCCCACACATCGACGCCCGTCGCCTTGCCCGCTTTCAGCCGCTTCGCCGCCCCGATCGCCATCAGCCCGCGCCCGCATCCCGCGTCCAGAACTTTCTCCTCGCCTTTTAAATCCAGCGAGTCGAGCAACTGATCGCGCAGCTTTAGCTTCCCCGTCCGGCTCGACCAGGTCATATACAAACCGACCGCCAGGAACCCCGCCGCAATCACGCAGAACACCGCCAGCAGCATCCCCGCCGGACCAGGATATTCACGCCGATTGATCAGGAACACCGCCACGCCAATCGCCAACATCCACGCCGCCCGCGTGAACATGCGCTTCACCAGCAACGGCGCGTCCAGGCCGTAATCAGGGTGCGGTTCGACCTCCGCCGCCATTAAACTGCAGCCTCGACCGGAGCCGGCCACCTCAATTGGCTTCTTGAATTTGCACTCGTCGTTCGGGCATTGCGCGAACGCGCCGGCTTTCAGGATACTTTTCGATCATGTAGCGCCGCCGCACTGCGGACATTTTTCCGCAATCGGTTTGCCCCACGCCACGAAATCGCAGTCTGGATACCGATTGCAGCCATAGAACGTTTTCCCGCGCTTCGACCGCCGTTCCACCACCTCGCCCTCGCTGCAATTCGGGCACTTCACGCCAATCGTTTTCTGCTTGACGAATTTGCAGGTCGGATAATTGCTGCACGCCACGAACTCGCCGTAGCGTCCAAATTTCTTGATCAGATGATTGCCGCAGTTCGGGCACTTCTCTTCGAGCGGCACGTCTTTCTGCTGCTGCGCCGCGCCTAACTGCTTCGTCGTCTTGCAGTCCGGATACCCGCTACACGCCAGAAACTGCCCGAAACGGCCCTTTTTCAGCACCATCGGACGCCCGCAGTTGTCGCACATCTCCGCTTCGTCTTGCTCGGAGACCTCGCCCGTATCCGCCGCCGGCAGCTCGCGCGTATTGCTGCATTCCGGATATCCCGTGCAGGCGATGAATTTCCCGTGCCGACCCCACTTGATCACCATCGGCTTGCCGCACTTCTCGCAAATCTGATCGGTCGGCTCCTCCATCCTCTTGATGTCGGTCATGTGCAGCGCCGCGTGATCCAGATCCTTCGTGAACCGTTCGTAGAACTCGCTCATCGCCACGCGCCAATCGATCTTGCCTTCTTCGATTTCGTCGAGCTCCGCTTCGAGGCGCGCCGTGTAGGTCACGTCGAACAGATCGCTGAAGCTCTCGAGCAGCAGGTCCGTAACCACCTCGCCCAGTTCCGTCGGCGCGAACTTGCCCGCCGTCTTTGCGAACGTACTCGCGCTCCTGAATCGTCGAGAGAATCGACGCATAGGTCGAAGGTCTTCCTACCCCGTCCGACTCCAGTTCCTTCACCAGCGTCGCTTCCGTAAATCGCGGCGGAGGCTCCGTAAAATGCTGCTCCGGTTCGATCGACTTGAACTTCAGCGCCTCGCCCGCCGACACCACCGGAAGCTTGCTGCTTCAGCTCCGCGTCTTCCTCGTCCTTGGCGTCTTTGCCTTCTTCGTAGACCCGCATGAACCCATCGAACTTCTCGCACGCTGCCGGTCGCGCGGAACAGATAGAGCGCCTTGTCCTTGCCCGTCGCCTCCACATCGATGGTCGTCTGATCGAACACTTGCGGAGTCATCTGCGATGCCACGAAGCGCATCCAGATCAGCCGGTACAACTTCTGCAAATCCTCATCCAGAAACGCCGCAAGGCTCTCCGGCGTCCGTATCGATGACGTCGGACGAACCGCTTCGTGGGCGTCCTGCGCGTCCTTCTTGCCCTTATAAAAATTCGGCTTCTCCGGCCGGTAATCCGCGCCATAGCGCTGTTCGATCATGGCCCGCACTTCATCCACCGCTTCATTCGAAACGCGCACCGAATCCGTACGCATATAGCTGATCAGGCCAACCGAGCCCTCTTCGCCGCCCAGCTCCACGCCTTCATAGAGCCTCTGCGCCAGCATCATCGTGCGCTTCACACTGAATCGCAGTTTGCGCGCCGCCTCCTGCTGCAAAGTGGAAGTAATGAACGGAGGCACCGGATGCCGGCGCTTCTCCTTATTAACAACCGATTTGACGACGTACGCCGCGCCGTCGAGCGTATCTACAATCGACTTCGCGCCGCCTTCATCCGCGATCTCGACGTTTTCCCCATCGCGCTTGGCCAGGTGCGCCGAAAGCTGCGGAGGCTTCTTCGCCGCCAGATTGACGTCGATGGTCCAATACTCCCGTTTCTGAAACGCCCGAATCTCGCGCTCGCGATCCACAATCAGCCGCAGAGCGACAGTCTGCACGCGCCCCGCCGACAATCCGCGCCGCACTTTATCCCACAACAGCGGCGAGATTTTATAACCAACCAGCCGGTCCAGAATGCGCCGCGCCTGCTGCGCATCCACTAAATGCAAATTGACCGAAAGGGGCTTCTCGAACGCCTTCTGAATCGCGTTCTTGGTGATTTCGTTAAACATCACCCGGAAGAACTTCGGCCCGTCCTTCTTTGTGCAGCTCTTCCTGCAAGTGAAAACAGATAGCTTCCCCTTCGCGGTCAGGGTCGGCCGCCAGGTAAATGTTATCGACGCCCTTGGCCGCCGTCTTCAGCTCGCCAATCAGCTTCTTCTTGCCTTCGATAACTTCATAGACAGGCTTGAAGTCGTTGTCGACGTCCACGGAGAGATTCTTTTTCGGCAGATCTTTCACATGCCCGAGTGAGGCTTTCACCACGAACTGCTTGCCGAGATACTTACCGATCGTTTTCGCCTTCGCCGGCGATTCGACGATGACGAGACTTTTTTCCATATGATTACGATTTAGCTTTCTGGGTTATAAAGACGAAACAACCGAAATCTTACCACGCCAGTCTGCGAAAAATTCGGGGACAGCCTACTCTGTCCCAAGGCGCGATCATTATTTCAAGAGACGCTCTCCCCTTCGGCGCCGCGTGGACAGAGCCGGCTGTTCCCAATTTTTCGTCCCCGATTTTTCACCCCGTCCACTCTGCCCTTTGTGCCGCTCCGATACTCATCAACCTCTGCGTGTTCCTACACTCCACTGACTACGTAGAGCGGTCACTCCGCCCAAACCTTAATATAGCTCTTCCCAGGCAGTTGCCGGACCATCCCTCCCAATTCGAGCTCAAACAGGGCGGCAATAACGTCGGACGTGTCCAACCCTTCAACAGCGTCGATCAGCGCGTCCAACCCCACAGGAGCGTCGTGCTTCAGGACCTTCAAAATCGCCCGAGCATCATTGTTTATCTCAGATGCCAGGACCGCGCCGCCGGACTCATCTGCGATTTTCTCATTTAAATTCAGTCGATTACGGCACTGCTCCACCAGCCGCCGCCGATCCTCGGCCTTCAATTCAGTCACGACATCGTTCCATTCCTGAACCAGTTTCGCCCCCTGCTTGATCAGCAGATTGGGACCCCAGCTCATCTTGCTGGTGACATTTCCCGGCACCGCGAACATCTCCCGATTCTGTTCCGACGCCAGCTTCGCCGTAATGGTCGACCCCGAATATTCCCCCCCTCCACCACCAGAACTCCTGCGCTCATTCCGCTGATAATGCGGTTCCGGACCGGGAAATTCTGTGGAAAAGGCGGCGCGCCCATGGGAAATTCCGAAAGCACCAGTCCCTTTCAGCCAGGTTTTCAGAAAGCTTCCGGTTCTCCGCCGGATACACCTCATCCACACCGCATCCCGAACACCGCGATCGTATCGCCTCCCGCGTCCAGAACCGCCCGATGGGCAGCGGTATCAATCCCTCGCGCCATCCCGCTAGCAATGGTTAACCCCGCCTCGCTCAAATCTTTAGATAACCGGGTCGCGACCTGCATCCCATAAGGAGTAGGCCGCCGGGTCCCGACCACGCCGAGCATCAGATGTCCCAGCAATTCCACTCGCCCGCGCGCATAAAGCAGCGGAGGAGGATCGAAAATTTCCCGCAGCCTCGCCGGATAACGCGAATCGGTAATCGGCACCAGCTCAACCCCCAACTGAGCCACTTTCTCATGCTGCTCCGCCGCCTCCTCAAACGCGCACCCACTGGCAATACTCTGCGCCACGGCCGCGGATAACCCCGCCGCTTCGAGTTCCGACCGCGAAGCCCGAAAAATAGCCTGCGGCGTCCGAAAAATCTCCACCAACCGCCCAGCCTTGCGAGTCCCCACCCCCGCCGACATCCGTAAAGCCAGCCAATGCAGCGATTCGTCAGCAGTCAGAGCAGGTTGCATGATGTGGTGGTGCCGAACCACCCAGGTAATTCTCACCTTTGTGCAGTCGCTACTCGCCTCCTGCGCTAATCTGGTGACCATATGAGCAAAGCCACCTACGACGACGTCAATCTGATCCTGCGCCTCTACGACATGCGCCGCGAGGAAAAACTTCGCGCCGCCCGCACCTGGTACGTGACTAATTTCAAACCCAAGAACATGGCGGAAATGGCCAAGCTCGCCGGCCCGGGATCCGACGGAAACGCGAATTTCCGCCAAGCGATTTCCTACTGGGAAATGGTGGCGAGCTTCGTAACCGCGGGCGTCTTGAACGAGGAGCTGTTGTTCCAAAACACCCGCGAACTGCTGTTATTCTGGCTGCGCATCAAACCGGTCGTCAAAGAAGTGCGCGAAGTTCAAAAAGATCCGAACGCCTGGAAAAACCTTGAAACTGTAGCCGAGGCCTTCGCCAAATATATGGGCCCCGAAGCCTTCGAAGCGTTCGCTGCCCGCATGGCGTAAATGCGGAGAGAACCAGATTTTTTCGGCGAAGGCGAAGAACTCGTGCTCGTCTACATCGCCAGGAAATTAAAAGAAGCTCTCGCGATCGAGAAGCTTTTCACAGAAAACGGCCTCGACTATCTGGTCGAGCCCGACCTCTACTCCGGCGGCATCATCTTCCGAACCGAGCGCACCGGCGCCTTCTTTTACGTAGCTCGCCGAAAACCAAACAAACGCCCGAGAGCGCTTCTTACGCGCGCCAACTATACAGCCCTAATCTGAGCCGCCGCTTCTTCCGGAATCACATCTTCCAAAAACGTCCCCATAGCAGATTCCACCGCCGCCAAATACTTTAATTTCGTCGCGGAACGCTGTAATGGGAGGAATTCTACGTAAAAATGCACATTTTGGTGCAGTACCATCATCAGAGGCATCGGGAATCCGAACAGCGCATCGTACTTCTTGCGCATCTGGCTCAGAATGCCCGCAAAATCGGCCTTTTCCTCGGAAGTAAAATCGCTCAGGCTTCGCACGTGGCGGCTGGCATAAATGCAGGTCTCGTACGGGAATCGTGCGAAATAGGGTGAGAAAGCGTCGAAATAAGGCGCTTTTAAGGATCATTCGAGCGTCATTTTCGACGCTCTTTTGACCGAATAAGGCAATATAAGCACTCTTCTGATTTGGCCACCGAGGCTAATTCCTTCTCGACGCGCGGCGGGACGAACGGGAAAAGCATAAATCTGCCCATGCGGATGAGGCATGGTGACGCCGACTGCTTCGCCGGTATTTTCAAAGATCATGATGTGTTTGACACTTGAGATCGGCTTCGAGCTCCGCTGTTCGCCGCGCCCACAAATCGATAACTTTTTCCCATTGCGAGACGGGAAGCTCGGAGGGCAGCTTGGTGTGCTCCGGGCTATACAAAACGACGTCGCACTTAGCCCTCAAATGCCGGGAAATCATTGGGATAGAGATAGCACATCGTATTTTTCAGGCAGGGTGCAAAAGGGGCACCAATCGCGCAGGCATCTGCGGACGGCCCTGGCGATGCGCCGTCACCACCACCCACTGCTCCAGCAGCGGATGCCACCTTAACTCACTCATTCTTCTATTCTTCGCGAAGAGCAGTCATGGGGTCAAGGCGCGAAGCCCGGCGAGCGGGCAAATATCCGGCAACCAAGGCAACGATAGCCAGCATCGCCGCCGCCGATCCGAGGACGCGAGGATCGTTCGGCGTCAAGCCGTAGAGGAAGCTCTGGGCAAAGCGAGTGGTCGCGAGCGCCGCGGCGAAGCCGAGTCCTAAGCCAATGAAAATAAGTACGCCAACCTCGCCCAGGACCATGCGCAGGACACGCGACTGCTCGGCTCCCAGGGCCATGCGGATACCGATTTCATTGCGCCGGCGCGCGACGTTGTACGACATGACTCCGTAGAGTCCGATAGTTGCGAGCAGCAACGCGAGGCCTCCGAAGAATCCGGACAAGTGTGGCAAGAAGCCGTTCGCGCACCAGCGATTCATCGATTTGAGCCGTAAACGTCGCGAACTGCAAACTTGATATCTTGATTTACTGCCTCTATTGCCGCTTTCACGGAGGGTACGACATCGATGTTTGCCCTAATCTCAATATTTGCAAAGCCGCGCGGGCCTACCTGAAGTTCCGGGATAAACATGGTGGGCGAACTCTTCTCGCGCAGCGAAGCATATTTGGCGTCTTTCACGACGCCAACGATCTCCACTGGAGCGCTGAGTTTGCTTCCCGGCCTCCAGCGAAACCTTTTTCCGAGCGGATTGGCGAAGCCGTAGTAGCGTCGGGCGAAGGTTTCGTTCACGATGGCAACGGACTGCGACTGGGGGGTGTCGTATTGATTGAAATCGCGGCCCACGATCAAGGGCGTCCTTAGCGTATCGAAATATCCGGGGGTCACCGAGTTGTACATCACACTCACGTCGGCGCGCGATTTTGGAGTGTAGCCCTCGATATCCAGTTCCTCGTTCCAACTGCCGCGTCCGATGGGGACTGGCCGGACATGCTGGCGGAGAGCACGCCGGGAATCGCCCTTACTCGATCCAGCATTTCCTTGTAAGCAGCCGGGCGGCGTTCCGGAGGATAGTTGGCATTGCCAAGGTCGAGACGGACTAGGAAAACATTTTGACGGTCGAAACCGGTATCGAGCGAGGAGAGCTTCCAGAAAGTTCCCAGCATCAAACCTGCGCCGACGACCAGCACCACCGACAGAGCTACCTGAACCGTCACCAGCGTTTTCGCAAGGCCGAATCTGGATCCTTCGATCACCCCTCGGGAATTGGCTTTCATCGCGGTCTGCGGCTGAGCGCGCGTTCCGCGCCACGCCGGAGCTAGGCCGAACAGAAGACCAGTGAGGATTGCGACGCCCGCGGTGAAAGCTAGCATTCGTCCATCGACGGAGAGATCTAGAAACACTGAGCTGCGCGATGTTGAAAGAAGGCCGACTAGCAGACGCGTTCCCCATTGAGCGAACACCACTCCGAGCGCCGCTCCGCCGAAGGAAAGCAGCAGGCTTTCCGTGAGCAAGCTGCCGGATGAGCCGCGCGCGTCCGGAGCCGAGAGCCATGCGAATGGCGATTTCCCGCTGCCGCGCCGCCCCGCGCGCCAGCAACAGGTTGGCGACATTGGCACAGGCAATGAGCAGCACGACGCCGACCACTACCATCAGAGTCAGCAGCGCCAAACGATACTGCGAGCGAACCCCGGAGACGCCGCCGGCCGCGGGAGCCGTGTTAAACGTGCCCGCCAGATATTTCGATTGCTGATCGGCGTGCAGAAGATCCGGCGGCAGCGTGGCTTTGAAGATTTCCGGAGCCAAAGTATTCAAGCGCGCCGTCACCTGGGCTGCGGAGATTCCCGGTTTTGGCCTGCCGATGATGCGCAGCCACCAATCGCCGCGCTTGTCCAGGGAGTTGGTGCTCGGGTCCACAATCGCTTCGCTGCAAATCGGCGTGGAAACGTCCACCGCGTTGCCGACTTCGATGCCGGAAAATCCAGGCTGGGTTACGCCGACGATCTCGAAAGGATGACCGTCGAGAGAAATCGTTTGCCCGACAACATCGGTTCTTCCAGCGTACGCCCTCTGCCAAAAATCGTGGCTCAGAACGGCTGTTCCGGCGCATCCTCGTTTATCGTCTTCGGCGGTGAGCGTTCTTCCGAGCACCGCGTGGATACCGAGCGTTTCGAAATACTGTCCGCTGACCCGGCTTCCCTCAACGTTGCGAACTTCCCCACCGGTCGCAGAGATTGTAGCGCGTCCGGCTGTAGGCAAAGAGGGTTGAAAATACATCCTGATGGTCGCGGATCTGCTCCCAGAGTGGGATTGGTGAATACGTCGTCGAAGCCCGCCGGAGTTCTCACTTGCAGCAATTGCTCGGGGTGGCTGACGGGGAGGGTTTTGAGCATCACCGAATCGATAAGGCTGAAGATTGCGGTGTTGGCTCCGATGCCCAGGGCCAGAGATAGAATCGCTACGGCCGCGAAGCCGGGGGTGGAACGGAGGGCTCGGAGGGCGTAGCGGAGGTCTTGGATGATTGTGTCTAGCATATGGGTTTCAACGTGCACTACTCTCACAGGCTAAAGCCTGTGCCACCGTGTGGGGGGATGACGCCTCGGACGCGTCCGGGCTGTGCCCGGATGGACCGATTGACAATCGGTCCGCAGGTTGCCAACCTGCCCCACCAGGTGGCTCGAAAACGTTTTGAAAGGAACTCTGCGCGAAGACCGCCGGCTGAAGCCGATGCTGCAAGTTCCAAGAGCTCTTTTTTTGGCAGCGCACGGCGCCGCCCCACTGTGGCGCGGGGCCATGCCCTGCGAAAGACTTTTTCCGCAGCCTGTGCCAACCTGCCCCACGGCGCGCGGCGTGCGACACCAGAGCGGTGTTGGCTCCAATGCCGAGGTCTTGGATGATGGTGTCTAGCATAGGGGTTCCGGAGGGCAGGTCGGGAACCTGCCCCACTGACAGAAAAGGGTCTGGCATTGGAGCATCGGTTATTCCTCTCTTAGGGCTGCCATGGGGTCCTGGCGTGAGGCTCGGCGGGCGGGGAGGTATCCGGCTAGTGGCGGCCACTAGAGCTAATACTGCGGAGGCAACGGAAAGTGTCAGCGGGATCGGTGGATTTTATTCCGTAGAGGAAAGACTCGATCAGGCGGGTGGTGGCTAGCGCTGCGACCAGGCCCAGGGTCAGGCCGACTCCGATCAGGATTGCTACTTCTTTGAGGACCATGCTCAGGACCCTCGACTGTTCGGCTCCTAGCGCCATGCGGATGCCGATTTCGTTGCGTCTTCGCGCTACGTTATAGGACATGACGCCGTAGAGGCCGATGGTGGCCAGGAGCAATGCGAGGGCGCCGAAGAAGCCGGAGAGCGTGGCTAAGAGACGCTCGCGGGTTAGGGATTCGTCGATTTGCGTGGCTAGCGTGGTGAATTGAAGAGAGACGTCGCGATTGACTTCGGCGATGGCGGATTTTACGCCGGGGATCAGGGCGGTCGGCGGCGCCGGCGGCGGCGCGGAGCTCGAAGGTCACGGGGAACCGGAAGAGGTCGCTTTGGCTGGTAGGGAGGTACGCGGTGGGTGGAACTTCTTCGCGCAGCGAGCGGTATTTCGCGTCTTTGACGACGCCGATGATCTCAACCGGTTCGCCCAGCTTGTTGCCGTCCACTGTGCGATAACGCTTGCCAATGGGATTTTGGCCGGCGAAAAATTTCTTCGCCAGGGTTTCATTCACGATCGCCACATGAGGCGACTTGGCCGTGTCGTGGGCATTGAAGTCGCGGCCCGTTAAGAAGCCGGTTCCGAAGGTTTCAAAGAAGCGATCGGTCACGCTGTTGAACCAGACGTTGGAATCCTCGCGCGATTTGGGAGCATACCCTTCGATCCGGACGTCAGTGCTCCAGCGCCAGCCGCTGATTGGCGTCATAGCGGAAGCGGACGCGGAACGGACGCCGGGGAGGGCGCGCAGACGGTCGAGCATTTCCTGAAGAACCGCGCCCACGCGATCTTTTTGATAATGTGCGCAGATCGACGCTCGCGAGTAGAATGTGATCGCGGTTGAAGCCGGTATCGATGGTTTCTAGCTTGAAGAATGTCGAGAGCATCAAGCCTGCTCCGACTACGAGCAAGAAAGACAAGGCTACTTGCGCGACTACCAGCGCTTTGCCTAGTCCGAATCTCGAGCCTTCAATGACGCCGCGCGCGTTGGCTTTCATGGCGGATTGAGGGTCGACGCGGGTGCCTTTCCATGCGGGCGCGAGGCCGAACAAGAGGCCGGTGAGAATCGCTACTCCGGCAGTGAAGGCCAGGACGCGCACGTCGATGGTCAGATCGAGAGATACGCGATCGTTGGTCGTCGACAGGAAATGGACCAGAAGGCGGCGCACCCCATTGGGCGAAGAGGATTCCCAGCGCGGCGCCGGTTAGAGAGAGGACCAGGCTCTCGGTCAGCAACTGGCGCAGCAGGCGTCTACGGCCGAGGCCTAGCGCGATGCGGATAGCGATTTCGCGCTGGCGGGCGGCGCTTCTGGCTAACAGGAGATTCGCTACATTGGCGCAGGCGATCAGCAGCACGAGGCCGGTGATGACCATCAGAATACTGAGGGCGCGCTGATATTGGGTCCGGAGTCCGGAGATGCCGCTCGCGGCGGGAATTGTTTCGAAGGTGTTGTTGAGATACTCGGCCTGATCGGCGGAGCTCATGTTCGGCGGGAAGCGTGGCTTTGAAGATTTCGGGCGCTAGCGTTTTGAGGCGCGCGGTTGCTTGCGCGGGAGAAACCGAAGGGCGGCCGATGATTTTCATCCACCACCAGGTGCGGTTCGTCCAGGACGCTGTTTTCTCCACGAATAATTTTTTCGCTGCAAACCGGGGTGAAGAGGTCGATGGCGGTGCCGACTTCTACGCCGGTGAATCCGGGTTCGATCACGCCTACGATTTCGAAGGGCTGTTTGTCCAGAGAAATGGTCTTGCCGATGACGTCGGCGCGAGCTCCGTATTCCTTCTGCCAGAAGGCATGGCTGAGGACGGCGGTTCCGGGGCAGCCTCGTTTATCGTCGGCGGTTGAGAGCGTGCGGCCCAGGACGGTGTGGAGGCCGAGGGTTTCGAAGAATTGGCCGGAGACGAAATTGAGTTCTGCGTAGCGCGCTTCGCCTCCGGCGGCTAAGTTGACGCGATCGCCGCTGAGGGCGAAGAGGGAGGAGAAGACGTCCTGGCCGGTCGCGGAGTTGTTCCCAGATGAGGTTGGTGTAGTAATCGTCCTTGCCTCTGGTTACTTGGAGGAGTTGCTCGGGGTGGGTGACGGGGAGGGTTTTGAGGATCAGCGAGTTTATGAGACTGAAGATTGCCGTGTTTGCGCCGATGCCTAGGGCGAGGGAAAGGATTGCGATGGCGGCGAAGCCGGGGGTGGCGCGGAGGGCTCGGAGGGCGTAGCGGAGGTCTTGGAGGAGGGCGTCCGGCATATGTTTATGTTATTTGAAAGAGGGCAGGTCGGGAACCTGCCCCACTTTGATGCAACCGGGGATTGGGTTCGGTCATCTAAACACATGTAAAATAGAGAGAACCCGTGCGGATTTATCTGTTTGCTGTTGCTATCACCCTGTCTGCGGCTACGCCTGCGTGGAATCGGGCTAACAACCTTTATCAACGGACCGAGTATCGGGAATCTTTGGCGGTATTGGAATTCGCGCCGAAAGATGCTGCTGCTCTGCAGCTTGCCGGACAGGATCTTTTTATGCTCGGCGAATATAAGAAGGCCGGTGAGGCGTTTGAAAAAGCTGCGGCGCTGGACCCTAATAATGCCAGGCTGATTCATTGGCTGGGGCGCACTTATGGTCGGCGCGCGGAGACGGCGAATCCGTTTATCGCGCCGGGGCTCGCCTCGAAAACGCGGCAAATGTTCGAGAAGGCGGTGGAGCTTGATCCTTCCGATAAAGATGCGCTGGGGGATCTGCTCGATTATTATCTGGACGCGCCGGGATTTTTAGGAGGCGGGCTGCATAAGGCAGACATGCTGGCGCAGATGATCTTGAAGGAAGATCCGGCGGAGGGGCATTACGCGCAGGGACTGGTTGCGGATAAGAAGAAAGAATACGCGACGGCGGAGCAGCAGTTTCGGAGGGCGGCGGAGTTGGCTCCGCGACAGGTGGGTCACATATTGGTTCTGGCGCGGTATTTGGCGAGCCATGACCATGTGAAAGAAAGCGATGCGCTGTTTGAGCAGGCGGCGCGGATGGCTCCGAATAGTCCCAAAGTGATGTTCGAGCGGGCGGCGACCTATATTAAGGAGAATCGCGATTTGGATACCGCGCGGAAGTTGCTGGAGCAGTATCTGCAATCGCCGTTGACGCCGGAGGATCCTCCGCGGGTGCGGGCTGAGGCGATGCTCAAGAAGCTCGGAGCCTGATGCAGGTTTTCTCGCACCACCTGGAGGCGCTGCGTTCCAGTGTGGCGGCGCTTCGTGCGAATAAGTTCAGGTCGTTTCTTACGGCGTTGGGGTTGGTGATCGGCAATGCTAGCGTGATTCTGGTGGTGACGATTTCCCTCACCAGCCGGGATTATATTCTGGAACAGATCCAGCGCATCGGATCGAACCTGATCATCGCCAATTACGAGGCGGGAAATAACAGCGCTACCACGGCCACGGCCGCCGACTATGTAAAGGTCGCAGATGTAGACGCGGTGCGCCAACAACTGGGATCACGCATCGTGGCCGCAACCGGCGTGATGAACAATCTGGACCGCATGCGGGTGGAGGGTCACGAAGAAGACATCGCGATTCTGGGCGCGGATCAGTATTATCCCGTCGTGCGCAATCTCGAACTGCTTACAGGGCGTTTTTTCGACGCCTCCGAGGTCATCCAGAGAGCGCACGTCGCACTCCCCACGGAGAAGCTGGCGCGCCGGTTGTATGGAAGCCAAGCGGCCGCGATCGGCAGAACGGTGAAGCTGCATGACCTTCCGTTCACGATTATCGGAACGTTCAAAGAAAAACAATCCACGTTCGGCGCGACGGAGCTATCTGGCGATAACATTCTGATCCCGATTACTGTGTTGAAGGATTTTACGCAGATCGAGCGGATCGATCCTTTATATGTTGAGGTGCGCAACCAGGCAGGCGTGGAGCAGGCGACGAAGGTGGTGCAGACGATTCTTGAAAGCCGGCATCGCTCCGGCGCCCATTATAGCGTGATGAATCTCAACGGAATTCTGGACACGGCCCGGCAGATCGCGGCGATTCTGAATGCGGTGCTGATTGTGGTGTCGGCGATTGCGCTGGTTATTTCGGGGATCGGGATCATGAATATCATGCTGGTGACGGTTACCGAGAGGACGCGGGAGATCGGGCTGCGGATGGCGGTGGGGGCGGCTCGGAGGGATATTCTGGAACAGTTTCTGGCGGAGGCGGTGCTGATCAGCATGGCGGGCGGGATTGCGGGGATTTTGATTGGGGTTGCGATTCCGTTGAGTGTGCGGTTTTTTACGGATGAGTTCGCGATTCCAATTTCCCCGTTGTCGATTGCGGTGGCGTTTACGGTGTCTTTAGGGGTCGGGCTGATTTTTGGGATTTTGCCGGCTAGTCGGGCTTCGCGGTTGAATCCTACGGATGCTTTGCGGTACGAGTGACGGCGCGGCGGCAGGTTGACAAGTGGTGGATAGTCTTGTCGGCTTGAAAAGTCTGCAGTCTGTCCGCATGCTGACGCATGGCGGTTCAGGGCAGGTCAGAAACACATATGGGATGGCGTTTAGACTTGATGGTGTATGAGATTCCTGGTGGTTCTTTGTGTTTTTGTGGTTTCGGCTGGGGCGGAAACTAAGACGATGACGCTCAAGCAGGCGCTCGATCGGGCGCTGGAGCAGAATCCTGACGTGATGCTGGCGCGGCTCGATCAGCAGAAGGCTCGGGATCAGATTCTGATTGCGAAGGATCCCTTTTATCCGAAGGTCTATGGGGGCGGCGGATATGCGTGGACCAACGGTTATCCGGTTTCCATCGATGGGAATCCGCCATCGATTTTTCAGGCACACACGGATATGACGCTGTTCGACCGCGCGCAGAGTTATAAAGTCGCGGAGGCGAAGGAGGGATTGCGCGGGTCGGCGATCGATGTGACGAAGCAGCAGGAGGAGGCGGCGTATCGCGTGGCGCTGCTGTTTCTCGACGCGGAGCAAGCGGCGCACAGTTTCGACGCGGCGCAGCAGCAGATCGAGAATTTCACCAAGGTGAAAGCGCTGATGGACGCGCGTGTGGAAGAGGGGCACGAGTTGCCGATAGAGTCGAAGAAGGCGAATCTCAACGTGGCGAGGGCAAAGCATACCGCCGATGTGCTGCACGAGAATCTGATTATTGCGGAGACGGGACTGGCACAGGTGCTGGGGCTGGCGCCGGACGATCGTGTTCGAGCGGCGGAGGAGGAACGCGCGGCGATTGCTCTGCCGGTTTCTGAAGACGCGTCGATCGAGGAGGCGCTGGAGCATAGTCCGGAGCTGCGGCGGCTGGAATCGAACATGCAGATGAAGACGCTGGAGATTAAGGGTTACCACGCGGCTCGGCTGCCGAAGGTGAATCTGGTGGCGCAGGATGATGTTTTCGCGAAGTACAACTATACGGCACAGCTTAACTATACTTTTCGATACAATAATCCGGAACTGGGGGCGTCGGTCACGATCCCTTTGCTGATCGGGCGCACGGCGCGGGCTTACTCATCGCAGGCGGAAGCGGATGTGGCGAAACTGCGCGTCGAAGTGGCGCGGACGCGGTCGCGGATCACGGCGGATTTGCGGCGGGCGTATCAGGAAGTGAAGAGCGCGGAGAGTTCGCGGGTGCTGGCGCGCGACGATCTGGAGTTGACGCGCGAGGAGTTGAGTGTCGACCTGGCGCAGTATGCTGAGGGCCGGCTGCCGCTCGCGACGGATCGAGACGATGAGGGCGCTTGAGAACGAGAAATTTCTCGCGTATTATCAATCGCGGCAGACGGCGGAGCGCGCGCGGATCAACGTGCTTCGCCTGACGGGGACGCTGCTGGCGGCGTTGAAGTAGAGACGCCCGCACTTTGAAAGGTCGCCATTTCGCGGTACAGGTTCACGGCGGCTTCCAGTAATCCGATGCCGAGGGCAGCGCCGGTTCCTTCGCCCAGACGCATTTCTAATTGAAGAAGCGGGCGGGCGTTGAGGAAGTCGAGCATTTTTTGGTGCCCTTTTTCGGCGGAGCAGTGGGAGAAGACTGCGTAGTCGAGTGATGCGGGATTTATGGCGCGCGCGACGATGGCGGCGGCACCGGTGATGAATCCGTCGAGCATGACGACGCGACGGCGGGAGGCTGCGCCTAGAATCAGACCGGTGAGCGCGGCGATTTCGAATCCTCCGAGCGCGGCTAATGTATCGATGGGATCGGTGGTGCGGTGAAAGGCGAGTGCGCGGCGGATCACTTCTGCTTTTCGCGCGACGCCCACGTCGTCAAGGCCGGTTCCTCGGCCGGCGGTCTCCATGGGATCGAGTCCGGAGAAGGCGCTGAACAAAGCGGCGGCAGAGGTGGTGTTGCCGATTCCCATTTCACCCGCGCCCAGAATTTCGGCTTTCGCGGCGTATGCGAATCCAAGGTCGAGTGCTTGTTCGGCTTGGGCGCGAGACATGGCGGGTTCGCGCGTGAAGTTGCGGGTGGGCTTACCGACGCCCATGTCGACGATCCACGGTTCGATGGCGGCATGACGGCACAATACGTTGATCGCCGCGCCGCCAGAACGGAAATTCGCGACCATCTGGCGGGTGACTTCGGAAGGATAGGGGCTGATGCCTTCGTCGACGACGCCGTGGTCGGCGCAGAAGATGATCATCGCTTTGCGGCCGATTAGCGGAGCTTCGGTTGCTTGGATCAAGCCGAGTTGAAGGACCAGATCTTCGAGGCGGCCGAGGCTTCCCGGAGGCTTGGTTAGCGAATCGAGTCGGGCGCGAATGCGGGATTCGAGGTGCGCGTCGGCGATGGGGCGGATCTGGTCAAAGGTCATAGATTCGAGGGCTCGCGAACAGGATGAGGATGAAAATTTCGAGCAACTGCTCGGTCGCGCCGAGGCAATCGCCGTTCACGCCGCCAATGCGTTTGTAGAAATAGGTTCGCGCGCCGCGGACGATCAGGTATGCTCCAGCGAGGATCAGCAGCGAGGGGCGCCATCCCAGGAGCATCGATGCGATTAGTCCTTGCGCGATGGCGATCAGGGAGCTTGTTGTCGTTAGAGAAGAGGAAAATGCGTAGCCCAGGCCGTCGCCGGAGGGTCGGGAGAGCCAGGCGAGCGAGACCATCGCGGCTCGGGGAACGGTTTGCGCGACGATGCAGACTTCGAGAATTCGCGGTGCAGGGATGTGGTCGAGGGCTTGCCATCGGGCAACAATGCTAAGGACGATCGCTACGGCTCCATAGGTTCCGATGCGGCTGTCTTTTAGAATCGCTAACATTCTTTCCCGCGTGCGACCGGCGCGCATCGCGTCGGCTACATCGGCTAAGCCGTCTTCGTGGAGGACGCCTGTGATCATGGTCCAGAATGTTACTGCGATCAGAGCGGCGATGGAGGTCGGCAAGATGAAGCTTGCGGCGATGAACAATCCCGCGCCAGCGGCGCCTAACATCGCTCCTACCAGGGGGAAGAAAATTGCTGCGCGACCGGGGAGAACACTCGTTCCCGTGACGGGGATGATGGTCAGGAAGGAGACTGCCGCCAGGAACGTCCGCATCACTTTACGCGCAGAGGCTGGCCGAACACCATTAAGTACACTTCGTCGGCGATTGCGGCGATGCGCTGATTCAAGGTTCCTGCGCGGTCGCGAAAATCGCGCGAGACCGCGTGATCGGTCGGCACGATTCCGCTGCCGACTTCATTGGTCACGAAGATGATTGTTCCTGTTGCGGATTGCGCCGACTTGATCAGTGCTTCGATTTCGCAGGTGTTGTTGACGAACATTATGTTCGATAGCCAGAGGGTGAGGCAATCGATTAGCAGCACGTCGAACTTCGTTTCGGCGATGATGCGCGGGAGTTCGATGGGCTCCTCGATGGTTGAGAATTCTTCGCCACGCTCTTCGCGATGGTGCTGAATGCGCGCGGTCATTTCTTCATCGGTAGCTTGCGCGGTGGCGACGAAGGCCCGGGTTCCGTCGATTGCGCGAGCTTTCTCCAGTGCATAGCGGCTCTTACCGCTGCGCGCCCCGCCGCCAATCAGGATTATAGCCATAGGCTTCTCCGTTTCGACCGCAGGAGCCAAATGAAAAAGGGTCCTCCGGCGAGCGCGGTCACGACCCCGACGGGAATTTCCGTGGGCGCGATTACTGTTCGCGATAGCGTGTCGCATATTGCCAAGAACGCCGCGCCTAGCAGGAACGAGCAAGGCATCAGCGCACGATGATCGGCGCCGAGTTTCAAGCGCAGAGCGTGGGGGACGATCAGTCCGACGAATCCGATGGGTCCGGTAAGCGATGTGACGATTCCTGTCAAGAACGATCCCGCAATGTAGCCTAGCACCGTGTAGGTGGTGGTCGAAAGGCCGCGGGAGGAGGCCCACTCTTCGCCGACCGCGAGTAGGTTCCATTGGCGCGAGCGGGCGATGACCAGAAGGCAGACGGGGACTACGGCTACCGCGAGCCAAGCGAGAGTCGAGTATTCGACTGCGTCGAGGCCGCCCATCAGCCATCTTGAGATCGCGAAGGATTGTGAAAAAGATGCGAGATTGTGGAGGAAAAGCACGATTGCTAACGAGATGCTGTTCATCGTCACGCCTGCTAAAAGCAACGTGAACGAGGATAGGCGGCGGCCTTCGAACGCGATTCCCAGAACAATCAGTAACGCGATGCCTGCGCCGGCGAGGGAAAGTAATCCGATGGCGGGCAGACCGAAACAGATTCCGATAACTGCGCCCACAGATCCGCCACTCGAGATTCCTAATGTGTATGGTTCGGCTAAAGGATCGCGGAGGAGGCATTGGAAGAGGACTCCAGTTAGCGAGAGTGCGGCGCCGGCTAGGAGGGCGAGGAGGACTCGCGGGAGTCGCGCGTAGAAAAGAATTTCGTGATCGGGGGAGGCACCTGCAAGGGCTCGGCGGAGTTCGATGTGGGAGCTGCCGATCAGGGGGGCGGCTATGGCGACTGCGAGAAGGATCGCGAGGGAGATCCACACGCTACGGGTCATTTTTGGGCCTTGAGGACGGGGCGAAAAAATGGGGACAGTCCGCTCTGTCCACGCGGCGCCGTGGGAGCGAGGTGCTTTCGCAGCCTATCATGCGCGCCTTGGGATAGAGTAGACTGTCCCCATGTTTTCGCAGGCTCAGGTGTCATAGATAAGCCAGCCGTCGCGTACTTCTGTGTGGACGCCGAAGACGCGATCGATCACGGTCGGCGCGAGGGCTTCCTGGGGTGGGCCGTGTGCTGCGATTTTGCCGTTCTCCATTACTATCACGCGATCGGAAAAGCGAAGTGCGAGGTTTAAATCATGGGTTACGGCGACTACTAACATTCGCTTCGCTAGCGCGGAGAGTAGCTTGTACATTGCCAGTTGATGCTTCAGGTCCAGAAATGTTGTCGGCTCATCGAGGAGCAATATTTCGGGCTCCTGCGCCAGGGCGGATGCCAGGACTACTCGCTGTTTTTCGCCGCCGGAGAGGGAGCGGAAATCGCGCGCGATGAAGCTGCATGTGTCGGTGGTTGCCATGGCGCGGGCTACAGCGTCGTGGTCCTGCTGCGATTCGAACCAGCCGTCGGCGTAGGGTGCGCGTCCCATGAACACGACTTGCTCGGCGGTGAACGGGAATTCGAGCTTCATCGATTGCGGCAAGAAGGCGACCTGGCGGGCGAAATCGCGGCGGCGCCATCGGCGCACTTCCACGTCTTTGTAGGTGCACTCGCCATAATAAGGATGCCGCAGTCCAGCCAAAATCCCGAGGAGGGTCGACTTCCCTGCCCCGTTCGGGCCCGCGATGGTCACGAACCCTGAAGACGGCAGCTCAAAGGTCGCGTCGTAGAGACCGTAGGAGAATGACAGAGCCTTCGCGTGAAAGCTCATCTTGGTCCTGGATGGAGCATCTCCGCGAACGCTTTAGCTGCGTCGATCACGCGAGGGCCGGGGACGACGTAAATATCGGACGCGACGGCGAAGACGCGATGCTGCTTCACGGCTGCTAGGGTCGGAATGCGATCCCATAGCGCGATCACGCTGCGTTTGTGCGCTTCGGTGACGCCGATGGTGTCCGACATATCGCCCATGTCGACGATCACGTCGGGGTTGCGCGCCATCACTTCCTCTAAAGATACCGCGGGGTAGGCGGCGACGGCATCGCGAAAGACATTTTCGCCGCCCGCGATTTCGATGGCTTCGTTCAAATAGGATGCGCGGCCGGCGACGACCAGGCCATCGAGACGGTCGGGCGATCGTCCGATGACGAACATCATGCGCACTCGCGGGAGCGCTGATACGCTGGCACGAATTTTTGCGAGGCCATCGCGAATAGAATCGGTTAACTGTGTGGCGGCGCGCTCCGTGCCGGTCGCAGCGCCTACCTCGTGAATCGATTTATAGATTGCCGCGATATTTTCCTGATCGATTTCGAGGACTCGCAATTTGAGGGTGACCAGACGGTCGGCTAGATGCACGGGGTTGGTCTGGATCACTACCAGATCGGGTCTCAAGGCAGCGATCGCTTCGAGGTTCGGCGAGGTGTAATCGCCAATTTTCGGCTTTAACTGCGCCTCCGGAGGATAGCGGCAGAATCGCGTGACGCCGACTACGCGGTCCCCGAGGCCTAATGCGTAGAGTAGTTCCGTGATGCTGGGGGCGGTCGAGACAATTCTTTGCGGAGGGGCGGCGGCCGGCGATAAAGAAAGTCCTGCGGCGAGTAGGAGAAGGACGAAACAGCGCCTGGTTAGCGGTCGAATCCCCTGGCTCACGCCTGGGTCCCGTGAGAATGGGGATTCGGCGATATTACCCGAGGGCAGGTCGGGAACCTGCCCCACTTCCAGACAACTGTGGGTCACCACGTGATTCGGAGGCCTCCTGTCGCTGAGCGGGAGAGGGCGGAGTATCCCAGGGCTTCCTGATACTGCTGATCTAATGCGTTTTGAATCCTTACAAAAGGGGCGAGGTTTTTTGTGGCTTGATAGGACGCGTTGACGAACACGTATTGGTATCCGGGGTTGCGGTTGATGCCGAACACGAAGTCTTCGTCCTGCCGTTCGCCGACGAAACGACCACCCGCGATCAGGGTCCAGCGTTTTGGCGTGAGTTCGAGAGAGATTGAGCCGGAATTTCTGGGGCGACGCAATAGCTCTTCGCCGATTTCACTCGGCGTGATTGAATTGGTAATTTTCGTATAGAGCTTAGTGTACGCGCCGCGCAACGCTAGATAGTGGGTGATGCGAAGATTGACGGACGCCTCGGCTCCGCGCGCCCAGCTTTGATCGATATTCACCCACGTACCCGGATACACGGCTGAATCATATTCGATCAGGTTATGAAAAGAATTGCGAAACACCGAGACCTCCGTGCGCAGGCGGCGGGAGAGCCATTCGCGGGAGAGGCCTGCTTCATAGCTTTCTGTCGTCTCCGGCTTCAGCGCGGGATTGCCGACATAGTAGCCTGCTTGCGCGAAATTTTCGAGCAACGACGGCTCCTTGATTCCCCGGGACGCGCTGAAGCGCAGAAATGTTTCGGTGGGAAGGCGGAAAGTGACGGCTCCGCGAGGCGCGAACTCGCTGCCGAACGTACTGCTCTGCTGATAACGGGCGCTGGCGGTGAGATAGATGCGCGGCGTCAGCGCATACTGGTCGCTGATGAAGAGACCGTTGTCGGAGCGGGAGACGTTGAGAGCGGAGATATCGCCTGCCTGACGCTCGTACTCGTAGCCGAACACGAGTGCACCACCTTTGTGGGTCACGGTGCCTTGATACTGTACGTTGGTGCGATCGGTAAGGGTCGGGCTGTCGTATGCGAACGGATAATTGGTGTACGTGCTGAGCGACTCGCCGGGCGGAGCCACTGTCGTCGACGGGGGCACAAGTCCGACTAAATAGGTGTAGGGGATCGCGCCCGGGACTGTGCGGGTCAACGCGGCGATGGTGTAGGGATTACCGTCCGAGGTATCGACGTCGAGCGTGCTGTTGCGGTGGTAGCCGAAGATTACTTTTTGCGTGAAGCGCTTGCCGCGTGCATCGTCCAGGCGCACGCTCAGCGCTGAATCGCGGACAGTTTCCCAGGCAGCGGTGTCGGTTAAGCCGTAAAAGACTTGTCCGGGAACGCCGGTGTAGGAATCGAATTCGCGATAAACGGCGCGCAGGATTGTGGTGTCGGAAAAATGGTAGCCGATGTTCGCGGTGCCGGTGGTGATGCGGTATGCGTCATTCGCGAATTCGCCCGTAGAACGAAACTGATCCGCTGTCAACGCGTAGTCGATGCGTTTCGCGAGGCCTCCGGCGAGGGTGCCGGACCAGTGATCCGTTGAAAACGAACCGCGCTCATAGAGGAACGATCCGTGAGGGATTTGCGATTCGACGTCGCCATGCTGGGTGAACATTTGAATCACTGCGCTGGATGCCTCCGCGCCGTAGAGCGCGCTTTCAGGCCCTCTCACGACTTCGAGGCGATCGAGGCCGGTCGTTGTGAGATGGGTGAAATCGAGGCTGCCGCCGGGGTCGGTGACCGGTATGCCGTCAAGCAGCACCATGGTGGTATCGCCGTCGCCGCCCCGCGCGTAGAGATTGGTGAGTCCTCCGTTGCGCCCGGTTTGAACGATCGACATTCCGGGAACGTCGCGAAGTAAATCCTGCACAAATGGGAATTGCCGGGCGGCGAAATCGGTTGACGTGAAGACGTTCGCAGCTACGCCTGCTTCTTCCATCGCGATAGGGGCGCCGGCGGAAGTGACCAGGATACGATCGCTCAACGGAGCTAACGCAAGCGTGATTTCAGAATCTTTACCGTCGGTCAAGGCGATTGTTTTGGGCGTGAATCCGGACTTTTCGACGGTCGCGACACAGGAGTTTTGGAACCCGAAGCGTCCGGTAGAATCGGTTGAAGTGGTTTCCGAGCCGCAGGCGATTTTCGCGCCTTCGACCGGGCGGCCGGCGGGGTCCAGGACCACACCGCGCACAATAGACAGCAATAGAAATAGAAAAGGTGTCATGAGACGTTCTCCCTCGAGACGGTCTATTTGTTCAAGATCGTCAAGGAACCGGTCTCCTGACTTACGGCTTGGCGAACTATCTGGATTTTGTCTTCCCGCTTGCGCAGTGACTCGATCCTGCCAGAATACGTGCCGATTACAGTTGCGGGGCAGTGGCGGATTCTAACCGCCTTCCCGAGCATTCCTCAACGTTACAGCTAACCTTTGTCAGAGTAGGACGATCGGGCGACGATGTCAACCCCGGGTATTGTCCGCGGTTCGGTTGACGGTGCACAACCAGGCTCTTAGGCCTACCCACTCCCTGACGGTCGCGGCTCAGCAGAGCCTCCGGCGGTTGCCGGATTGAACCCATTACCCAGGATGGTAAAACGATTAAGTTTCGCATCGCCGACTGCGACTACTGCCGGCGCGCCCCGTTGTCGGATTCGATAGTACCGCTCCCTGCGGTCACGGCTCGGCAGAGGTCCAAACCGGGGACATAGGTAACACTTTGATCCGAGGACATAGGTAACAGTTTGTTGAAGACAGCACAGGGCGGCTTTTCCTGCATCTCGATTGTGAGCGACCGGTGCTCACCGTCAAGGGTTCGCTTGGCCGATCAATGTTCATGCGCCCTTGACGTTTCCGCGCCAGTCGCGGGACTCGATCTCCACTATGAGGAAAAGCCGCCATTCTCAGTCATCTTTCTGAGAAAACTGTTACCCATGTTTCCGGTCGGACACAGAGGCGCTGCGGCGCCGGCTGGGCTTGGAGGAGGCCGGAATGTCCCCGGTCGGACCTCCGCGATTGGCGGATACGGGGTAGAGGAGCCGCCGTGCGTCAGCCTGCAGGTAGGGGGCTAAACGCAGTCACGATTCAGGCGCGAAAACCGATCAACTCCGTTCTGCTATCCTGTGGCGAATTATGCGCATTTATGCACTGCTGGTCGCGCTTATCTCGCTGATTAACGCCATTTATGGTCAGGGAAGGAATTATGGGCGGTCGATGGTGATCTCGAAACAAGGGATCGCGGCGACTAGTCAGACGCTCGCGTCGGAAGCCGCGGCGCAGATTCTGGCGCGGGGAGGATCGGCCGTGGACGCGGCGATCGCGGCGAACGCTGTGCTGGGATTGGTCGAGCCGATGATGGACGGAATCGGCGGCGACGTGTTCGCTATTTATTGGGATGCGAAGAGCGGGAAGCTGACGGGATTGAATGGGTCCGGTCCAGCGCCGCGTGGGCTTTCGCCGAAGTTGCTGGCGGAAAAAGGCGTGAAGACTATGCCGGCGGCCGGGATCCACAGTGTGACGGTGCCGGGCGCTGTGGATGGATGGGCCAAGATGCATCAGAAGTTCGGGAAGCTGCCGTGGAAGGATCTTTTTCAAGCGGCGATTGCTTACGCGGAAGAAGGTTTTCCGGTGACCGAGGCGATCGCGGAAGCTTGGTCGTCGGCGGGGAAGAAGTTGAAGACGCATGATGAATCTGCGCGGGTGTTTTGGGGCAAGGGAAAAGCTCCTGTAGAAGGGGATGTATTTCGAAATCCGGATCTGGCGCGCGCTTACCGGTTGATTGCGGAGAAGGGGCCGGAGGCGTTTTATAAAGGCGAGATTGCGGCGGCGATTTTGAAGACTTCGCAGAAGTTGGGCGGGACGATGACGGCGGAGGATCTGGCTACGTTCTCGTCCGAATTCGTGACGCCGATTTCGAGCGACTATCGGGGCTGGAGGGTGTATGAACTGCCTCCCAATGGACAAGGGATGGCGGCGCTCGAAATGTTGAACATCATGGAAACTTCACCGGCATCGGCGTTCGGGCCGTTTAGTCCGGCGGAGATGCATGAGCGGATTGAGGCGATGAAGCTCGCCTATTCCGATCTGCGGCGGTATGACGCGGATCCCCGGACGTACGATGTTCCGGTGAGCGTGCTGACATCGAAAGAATACGCGAAAAAACGCGCGGCGTTGATCGATCCGGCGAAGGCGAATTGCGATGTTCCGGCGGGGCAGCCGATTGCGAGCGATACAACTTATTTGAGCGTGGTGGATAAGGACGGAAATGTCGTGAGTTGGATTCAGAGTGTTTCGGCATCGTTCGGTTCCGGGGTAACCGTCGAGGGGATGGGTTTCGTGCTCCAGAATCGCGGCGCGAATTTTACGCTCGATCCGAAACATCCGAATGTGCTCGCGGGAGGCAAGCGATCGCTGCATACGATCATTCCCGCGTTCATGGAGAAGGGCGACCTGCACGTTGGCTTCGGCATCATGGGCGGATTCAATCAGCCGCTGGCGCACGCGCAGTTCGTATCGAACATCGTCGATTATGGGATGAATTTGCAGGCGGCACTGGAGGCGCCTCGTTTTACGAAGTTGAATGCTACGGGATGCGATGTGTCGATTGAGATGCGGGTTCCGGCGCAGACTCTGCAGCAACTTTCGGAACGCGGACACCAGATAAGAATCCGGCGCGAGTACACGCAGGAAATGGGCCGTGGGCAGGCGATTATGCACGATTCGAAAACCCAAGTGAATTACGCGGCGTCGGATCCACGCGCGGATGGGTCTGCTGTGCCGGAGCCGATTCGATAACCTTAAAAGCTTATGGCGATTGTGGCCGGAGTGGATTTCGGGACGCTCAACGTTCGAGTGTCGATTGTCGATAGTGAGAAGGGTCGGCTCGGTTCAGCGACGGCTGAATATCCTCTGCATCGCAAGCGCGACGATCCGGATCATGCGACGCAGAGCCACTCGGATCAGTTGCGCGCGCTCACAGAAGCGATGCGGATGGCGCTTGAGACTGCGGGAGTTTCGGGGGATCGAGTAGAGGCGATCGCGCTCGATACTACCGGGTCGAGCGTGATTCCCGTCGGCAGGGATATGGCTCCGCTGAATGATTATTATTTGTGGTGCGATCACCGGGCATGGAAAGAAGCGGGGGAGATCACGCGCACGGCTCGAGCGGCGAAGCTCGAAGCGATCGACTGGTGCGGTGGGGTGTATTCGTCGGAATGGGGATGGTCGAAGCTGCTGCATTGGCTGCGTCACAATCCGGAGAAGCGTGCGGAGTTTGCGACGGCGTTTGAGAATTGCGACATGATCGCGGCGGTGTTGTGCGGGGTGACGGATCCTGCGGCTGTGTCGCGAAGTGTGTGCGCGATGGGCCACAAATGGATGTGGAACGAATCTCTTGGAGGTCTTCCTCCGGAAGATTTCCTGACACATGTAGATCCGGTACTGGCGGGGGTGCGCGAGAAGATTGGCGGACGTTATGCGACTTCGGACCAACTGGCGGGGCATTTGAGCGAGGAATGGGCGGAGAAATTGGGGCTGCGCGCGGGCATTCCGATTCCGGTCGGTGCGTTCGATGCGCATTGGGATGCGGTGGGGTCGGGGATTCGCGAAGGCGATGTTGTCAATGTGGTCGGCACGTCGACTTGCATCATGGCGATGGCGAAGGAGACGGGGTTGATTCCGGGTTTGTGCGGCGTCGTCAAAGGGTCGATTCATCCGGAATATTTCGGAATTGAAGCGGGCTTGTCAGCGACGGGCGATATCTTCGATGCGATTGCGCGGCGTGCGGGCACGACGGTTTCGGAGTTGGCGCAAGGTTTGGAAAAATATCGCGCGGGACAGACGGGACTGCTGCGGTTGACTTGGGATAACGGCGATCGGACGGTGCTGGTGAACGCGGAGTTGGGCGGGGTCACGCTGGGTTGGAACCTGACGAGCACGGCGCAGGATGAGCTGTTCGCGGCGATCGAAGGGACGGCGTTCCATACGCGCGTGATTCTGGATCGCATGGCGGAACATGGAGTGCGAATCGATCGCGTGATTAACGCGGGCGGGATTCCGCAGCGCGGCGATACGCTGAACCGCGTCTATGCGAACGTCCTGGATAAGCCGGTGCTGGTGCCGGCGGGGGATGTGACCAGCCTGGGGTCGGCGATTTTTGCTTTCCTTGCCGCGGGAACGTTCAAGACGATTGAGGATGCGCAGAAGGCGCTTTGCCCCCCGTGGAAGACCTACGAACCCGATCCTAAAGAAGCGGCGGAGTACGAAAAACTTTTTGTGATTTTCCGCAAGCTTTACTTCGGACTGGGCGAAGGAGAGTTTCGCGAAGCGCTACCGGGCTTGCGGGCGATTCGGGATGTTGCCCGCGCGTAGATCGATAGCCGCCATCACGCGGCGATACTCGCCATCGGAATGAATGGAGCCGGCCGCGGCTTTGATTTCGTCCCGCACGTTCGATTTTCCAACGGATTGATTGGCGATGGCGACCAGGACCCGAGCCTTTTCGCCATCGGAGTTGATACCAGCGGCACAATGAATGGTGTCGATCAGGGTGCGGTCGCTAAGGCCAGCCCGGCCGACGAGAGAAGTCAAAACACGAGCTTTTTCGCCGTCGGAATGGATGGAGCGGGCGGCCTCAAAATAGGTCCGGCGCACGAGTTCGTCGTCCTTCCAGTAAGCGTCGGCGTGGACCAGGACCCGAGCCTTCTCGCCATCGGAGTTCATCGATTCAGTGACGCGGAGGGCTTCAGCCAAGGTGTCGCGCTGCTCACCGGCGGCCGCAATGACGGACATGAGAACGCGGGCGCGCTCGCCATCGGAATGAATCGATTCGGCGGCGCGGAAAAAGGGATGAGAGAGATCGCTATTGCCGCGGAGGTGCGGCGCGAGGTCTACGAGAACCGCGGCTTTCTCCCCATCGGAGTTGATATCGGCGGCCGCGCGCGCATCGAGCGCCAGAGTCGGCCGGGAGGCGTCTTGCAGGATGAACTGGGTCAGTACGCGATGCTTTTCGCCGTCGGAATGGATGGTTTTGACGGCCTCAAAGGTGTAATCGCGAAGGTTGTCCTTGAGCGTATAGGGCGCGAGTGAAACCAGCAGCGCAGCTTTTTCGCCGTCTGAACCCATGCTCCGCACGATGCGCATCAGCGACTGAAACTGATCGGTATTCAGATTCCCGATGGGCACGAGTTCGCGGATGTACAAGCGCTTCGTACCGTCGCTATGGATCTTCGCGATCTCGGCGAGAACGGCCGACGCGCCGCCCTGTTTGAGGATGCGGCGGACCCGTTCCGGCGCGTCGATGCCGGAATCGCGCAACAGATCGGGAAGGGCGGCGCGCAGCCACGCCTGGGCATCGGCGTCAAACAGCTTCTCGCGTCCATCGACCAGATAGCGCCGCGCGATCTGACCGGAAGCGTCGGCCATGGCCTGATAACGGCGGCTCGTAAAACCAAAGGATTCTTCGTAGCTGAAGAAACCGTCAGAAGACATGGTCTTGACGTCGGTCTCGTCGTCGTTGAAATGAACGTCGCCATGAATGCGCATTTCGCGGGAGTGTAGCCCATCGTTCGTTCGCCAGGTGGTGGTGTGATTGTTGTGCTCCGACCAAGTGGACTGGGCCGGTTCCGGAGGAGCGGGCGGAGCTGCGGGCGCTGCCGGGGCCGCGGGCGCTGCCGGTGCCGCTGGAGCCGCCGGAGCCGCCGGAGCTGGAGGCGCGGGACGGGCTAGCGGAGCTTCGGGAGCGGCCGGAGACTCGGGAGCAACAGGCGCCTCGGGCGGCGAAGGCGGTTCCGGAGGCACAGGGACTTGATCCATGAACGAGTCTTGCGCGACAGCGGCAAATGCAATGATTCCCGGGGTCCGTACCGCGACCAATGCCATTACGATCAGGGCGGCAACCATCAACGACAGCCGGATCTTCAAAAGTCTGGTTCCTTTGTGACGCGATTTATCGAGCAACATTTCGATTCTCCTGGCAAGGTGCGAGCGCTCCTCCGTGGCGGCCGCGGCTACGATCGACGAGCGTACACCGCCGGCGATTTCGACGACGCGCGTGAGGCAGGTGGCGTAGGGACGCGCTTGTCCTGTTTGTTCCACTACAAAATCGTCGCAGGCAATTTCACGCTCCAGGTCGATCTGGCGGGTGATCCATCGGACCACCGGATGCAGCGTAAATATCGCCTCAATGGTCCGCTCGATGAGGAGAGCGATGTCATCGCGACGAAGAAGATGCGCGGTTTCATGTACGCGGATCTGCTCGAGTTCGTGATCGTCGAGCTCGGCGAGTAGGCGCTCGGGGAGCAGGATTGCGGGGCGGAACAAACCCGCCGCCATCGGCGAAGTAATATCGCGGGATATCAGGGCTCGGATCGGCCACCTTTGCAGCTTTTCCGCAGCGTGAGCGCGATGCTTCCGGCACTCCAGAATGACGTAGCTGGCGAATAAGCGGGCAAACATGAAGCAGGCCACGATTGCCCAGAAAGTGAAAATCCGGGTCGGCCACGCGCCCGCGTTGAGTTCGAGCGGGAACTGCGGCCAGCGCGATGGTTGTGGCAGATCATTATCGAGCGGCTTCGAGACCGGAGGCGCCTGCGTCTCGGTCATCGCGACGAATTGGGCTGTCTGCGCTGTCGATGGCGACGGAGATACGAGTTCGGCCCGATGCGGAAGATAGAACAGCGGAAGCGCCACGACGATAAGTAAAGTCGTCCACCAGATGGCATAACGGGTCGCGGCATTCAGCGCACGGCGAGGGGCGATCGACAACACGAGCCAGACGGCGAACGTCACGGCTGCTCCGGCTATTCCGCCGTTGATAAACGCGGCGAGGATCGCGCTCATGATTCGGCCTCCTCAATCTTTTTGCGCAAGCGGCGCAGCTCCGATGCGTCCACCTTTTTTCCGTCCAGCAGGTTGAGCATTAGCAACTCCGGCGAGTTCTCGAAGAAGCGTCGGACCAGATGTGTCACGGCGCTTTCGCGCGCCTGTTCGCGACCGACCAAAGGATGATACACGAATGCCCTTCCATCTTTCGTATGACGCACAAATCCTTTATTTTCGAGAATACGGAGCGTGGTAAGAACCGTTGAATACGCGAGCGCGGGATTCTGCGGCAGGGCCTCAGCGACGTCTGAGACGGTCGACTCTCCTTTTTCCCACAGCACGTCCATCAAGCGTAGTTCGGCGTCCGTCAAGTGCCGAGATTTCTGAAATGTCTTTCTGGCCACGCGCCGCGATTCCTCCCTTAAGGAATTAATAGTTCAAATGTACACGACTCGCGGGAGCCTGTCAATTAAAACCTTAATAGTTCGCAGGCGGAATTACTTTTTCGCCGCCAGAACGCTGTAGGCGGGGAGGCTCACCCGCAGCGGCGCCTGCTTGACAGCGACCGAGAAAGAAACCGGCTCGCTCGATGTTCGCACCCAAACGGTTTGCGGCGCACCTTTCGCGAATTGAATTTCGACGGGCACCTCCGCGGAAAAATCGCTATCGACGCCGGATTGAGCCACCGTGCCCGAAACTCTTAACCCTTTGATACTGCTCTGGAGCTTCAATTTCGGAATCCCGGTCGAATAAACCCAGTTGTCGAAGAATGAATTTATCGCCTCGGACGGAGAGCGAGGGGGCATGAACTCGGCGGCGAGCGCGCGAAACTGCTCCGTGGTGATGGTGCGAAATTCATAGCGGCGGCGCAGTTCGGCGAGCATTTTCAGGAAACGATCGTCGCCCAGTCTGCGACGCAGCATGTGCATAATCCAGGCGCCTTTCTCGTAGGTGATCGCTCGCCAGGCGTCGCGAATCTCAGACGATTCCAAGCGAATTCCCCATACGATGGGGCCAGCCGACTCAAGGGTTCGCCCACCTTCGTCCTTCACCAGAAGGCGGGTGCGAAAATCGTCGAGAATCGCGTCGACGGGCTTTATCCCGCTCTTTTTTTCGAGCCACAATAACGCCGAGTAATTTGCCAGAGCCTCCGTGATCCACTCATCCTGGTAGCTGGAAATGATCACGACATTGCCCCACCATTGATGGGCAACTTCATGCGCGACGATGAGGTCGGAAAAAAAGAGCTGCTGCTGCTCGCCCCGCAAAGCGGCTGGACGCGCGGCGGGATCGAGATACGCCACGGTAGACAGGTATACCAGGCCGGGGAAACCTTGCCCGAAGGTTCCTGGAATCGGCGCGACCGTCAGAGTCTTCAACACGGGCGGGCCGAACAGGCTCGCGTAGAATTCGAGCGAAGACGAAACTTCAGTCGAGACCGCGTGAAGACGCGCAAGAGGATCGGGCGGAGGCGCGGGAATCTGCGGCTGACCCTGTAACAGGTCGCGCCGCTGCTGCTGCGCCGTAAGCGGACGGGTGGACGGGTCCGATTGTGCCGACCCGGCCTTGGGCTGCAAAGCCACTTCCAGACCTCGATTTCCATAGACCTCGACATTGAAACCGGGAGCGGAACCGGTGACCCGCTCATAGTTGCCCAGGTTGAAGCCCGCGAAACGGATCGGCACTGCGGTGCTGCGGCGGGTGACGCGCGTTTCGCCGTCCGTGCGATCGTCGATCAACTCGCCGGCGGTTACCAGAGTGAGTTTCTTGGGATAGCGGAAAGTGAGGTCATAGGTCGAGAATTCCGGCGGGCCGCGCGGATACCAATTCGACCGCGCGCCGACGAAGTACACTCCGTTGCCCGCAGAGGAGATGACGTCGCCCTCGTGCTCGAAGGAAAATTCATGCTCGCTCGCCGGGGCGAGCACATCGGGCGTCACCACCAGCAGCGCGTTGTCCTCATTCCCGCGAAGAGCGTGTTCGCGCACCGAGTCGCGCACGAACAATTCGGCCGGTACCCCGTCCACACGCACTGAGGTCACGTTCACCTTTCCAGCGATTTCAAAGGGGAAGGATCGCAGGGCTGCGCGGCCCACTCGCAATTTGATGGTCGTCGATGCCTTCATATGAAGGTTTAGATCGAGGGTCGCATCGATTGAAAAATGGATCAGCGAGAATTCAGGCTCGATTCGCTTGGCCGCGCCGGTTCGTACACTCCGCGCCATGAAGCTGGTCCATATGTTATAGCTGAGCCGGTTCGCGTGTTCCGCTAACGAACCGGCGACAATCTGCTCCCGCGCCCGGGGATCATACAGCAGATCGAAATTTCCTCGTTCGCGTCCCGCCAGTCCAAGAAACATGAACCCGGACTTTTTCGGATCCGGCGAGAACAGGTCGTCAACCATGCGCAGCTCAAATCCTTCGCGCATATTGGCGAGCACGGGTGACCAATGGTCGGCCATGAGCGCGCCGACCTCGGGGACCTTCTTGGCAGCGCCCTCTTTTTGAATGCGCTCGCGCAGCATGGCCCCCGTTCCGTCAGTGAAGACCATCAACGCGGCGGTGATATGCTCGTCCAGATTCGGCGATTGCGTGAACCTCGCGAGCGACTGCCGCTCTCCGCGGGTAGGAGGCAGCAGGATCACTTCGCCGTCGCCGCCCTCCACATCCGTCGTAAACACCGCGGAGACTCGTTGACCGGCGGCCGGTTTGGAGAATATCAAATAGCCATCGGTTAAGTAGATCCGGATATCTTCTTTGCGGAAACTGAGATCGCGGACGCGATAGCACTCGTCGGGATCGAGTTTGGCTTCATGGATCGCGCGGGCCAGTTCGACGGCCGACAGCCCCGAAGCCAGCGCGCCGGTTGCTACAGAGACCAGCAATAAAAGAGTGCGAGACACCTGTTCTTAGTGTAAGAGGTCGCCAGCCGCCGGTGGAACGCATTAAGCTATAGCCTATGACCCGTCGCACATTTGTGCCCTCATTGGCTGTGGGAGGATCTTTGATTTCCAGTGCTCAATCGAAAGCGCCTTCGATTTACGAAATACGAACCATTCATCTGCGCAACACGCTCGACAATCAGCGCTCGCGGCTCACCGATTTTCTGGAACATGCGGCGGCGCCGGCGTTTGCGCGAGCAGGCATCGCGCCGTGCGCCTATTTTGGGAGCATGATCGCGGAAGAGACTCCTTTCGTCATGACGATCGCGAGCTATCCGTCGCTCAGCGCGATGGAGCAGCAGCGCGCGAAATTATCGGCGGACGCGGAGTATAAGAAGGCTCTCGCCGCGTACAATACCCAGCCGGGGTTGAACTATGAAAGAATCGACAGCGTGTTGGGAAGAGCCTTCGCGGCGTTTCCAGAAATGATCGTACCCACTGACCTCGCAGGCAGACTGGGGCGTGTTTTTGAATTGCGGCGTTATGAATCGAACAACGCAACGACTCTCGCGCGCAAGATAAAAATGTTCGAATCGGGCGAGATTGCGATTTTCCAGCGGCTGGGGATGCGGCCGGTGTTTTTCGCGGAAACGATCGTTGGCGCGCGAATGCCGAATTTGGTTTATATGCTGAGCTACAACGATCTGGCTTCGCGCGAAAAGCTCTGGAAAGCGTTCGGGGCGGATCCTGAATGGCAGAAAGTGCGTATCCTGCCAGGCAATACGGACGCCGAGATTGTTTCCAACATAAGCAACTCCCTGCTGCAGCCGCTGCCTTTTTCGCCGATTCGTTAAATGGACGCGAGCATTTCACTATCGGCCGCGGTGGAGTCTATTGCGGGCGCCCTGCTGGTCGGGTTGCTGATCGGTGGACAACGGGAGGCGGCGCATCGGGAGGCTCCTAAACTCGGTTCCGGGCATGTCGGCGGCGCCATCTGCACCCCTCCGGGTCTTCGCGATTTTCTGATCATCGCGCTGGCGGGCGGTGTGTGCGGAATGCTCGCGCTGCCCTGGTTGACCGCGCCCGTGCTGATCTCGATCACCGCGTTGCTCGCGGTTTATCACTATGAAGATCGCCTGGAGCGGCGTGGGATCACGACGGAGTTGGCGGGGGTCGCCGCCTTCGCCTTGTCGTACCTGGCAGCTTCGCCCATTCCTTCTTTCGCTGAACCCGTGGCGATTGCCATGACCCTGATTGTCGTCGTGTTTTTAGAAACGAAGCAGCACATCGAGAAGTTGCTGCGCGAAACAATCTCGGTGACGGAGTTTAATGCGACGCTCGCATTCGTCGGGATCGTCGTGGTTATTTACCCTCTGTTGCCGATTGGCGCTTACGGACCTTACGCTTTTTTCGAGCCGCGTCAGGTATGGAAGTTCGTCATCCTGATCTCGTCTATTTCCTACGTCGGTTATTTCCTGGAAAAATTTCTGGGTGAGGAAAAAGGGCTTTTTTACACCAGTGTTCTCGGCGGTCTGGCGTCCACGACGGCTGCGACGTTGTTGTTCGCGCGCGAAAGCAGGGAGCGCCCGCAGGACACGTTCGGACTATGGCGCGCATTCGTCATCGCAAATACAGTGCAGTTTCCGCGCACATTTCTGATCGTTATTGCAGTGAGTCCGGATCTGGCTCGCGTGTGCGTGTGGCCACTGACGGCGATGCTGGTCTGCGGATTGCTGGTGGCGGAGATATTGAAGCGTTGGCCGCACAAGCGGATCGAATCGGTGCCCATGGAGTCCGGCAATCCGTTCCGCATTCTACCGGCATTACGATTCGGCGCGATGTTCGCGGCGGTGGTATTCCTTTCAAAATGGGCGTCCGCGACCCTGGGAACCGGAGCGTTTTACTGGACGAGTTTGCTGGGCGGCCTCGTGGATGTGTCGACGGTCATCGCTCCTGCATCCGAATTATTGAAGAATAACAGCATGACCTTATGGACAGCGGAAATCGCCGTCCTGCTGGCATTGGCGGCCAACGCCGTCCAGAAAATCTTGGTTGCGGTGTCGTCGGGAACCAGGGAATTCGCGCTGCGGGTTACCGCGGTATTCGCTCTATGGGCTGCCGTTGGCGCCGGAACGTGGTTTATTTCGGCAAGAATTTGACCAATCCTCACGCCTACGCTACGATAGGTGTGCGGGGTGGAGCAGTCTGGTAGCTCGTTGGGCTCATAACCCAAAGGTCGAAGGTTCAAATCCTTCCCCCGCAACCAACGCAAAGTCGCATCCGCCCAATAAATTCCAACTGCCTTCTGCAACGTACGCAAGTTTCCCGTTTTCATTGACTTCGGGCAACAGCAGGATCTCTGAGGTGTATTTTGCCAGTTCCACCCGGGCTTTTGTTGTTTCAAGTTTTACCAACCCCAGGAGATTCTTCAAGCCAGCCAGGACAAAGGCGCGAATGCTACCCGGATGCTGCTCTACCCGCCTGCTGCCCATTGATCGGAGCCGGTCATTTAAACGGTCAAGCTCCTTTTCCCGATCGGCGATGGAATCGAGCAGGAATCGAGAGTGGCCACCTTCAGCGATGGCAGCGGCGAGGTGGCCGATCTCCCGCTCAATATCGCGGCGTCTTCCTTCAATCGCTTTCAATTCAATCGACGTCTGATCACTAGCGTCTCGCAATCGTCTTGTGAACTCCTGAAGCGTGTAGTCGACTGCTGCGTCAGACAGAATGTTCGTTTGCAATCCCCCGAAGAGGTTGCGCTCAACCTCATCCTGGGCGATGCGAAGCCTATTCGAGCACGCACCGCGGTTGAAATTCTGGGAACACCCGTACTGCCGAGCCGCTCTTGTTCGCCCTTTGCCGGAGACGATTATAAGGTTGGCATGGCATAGGCCGCACTTCAGGAAACCGGTCAAAAGATTCGGACTGGATATCGCCTTCGAGACCCCCGCCGCTCCGGCCCCTCCGTAGACGGCCTTGAGGCTTGCCTGTCGATCCTCGACTCGGCGCCAGAGCTCATCGGAAACGATGCGAAGATCCGGCATTTCCTTTACGATCCATTCATTTCGTGGCCGATCACGAGGAACGCGCTTATTGGTACCAGGTCTCTTCACAAATTGTGTTCGGTTCCAGACGACTCGACCAGAGTACAATTCATTCCTAAGCATCGCGCGAAGCGCCGTGGGACACCAGGTCGCATACCTTTTTCCAGCCCTCGGACGCGATGTAGGAATACTTTCATCGTTGAGCTGCTTCGCGATTTTTTTTAGCGAAAGACCGCTGGCCGACATTTCAAAAATTCTTACAACGACCTTCGCCTGCTCATAGTCGATGACACGCCGCGATCCGGCCCCTTCTACCGTCTCATTCTGGTAGCCGAAACAGCGACCGCCGGCGTGAAACCCGCGCTGGATCTGTCCCTCTTGTCCGCGGTGCGTTTTCTTCGCAAGCTCCCGGATGTAGAGGGCATCCACCAGGCCGTGGACGGTCATCAATACGTCTGCCTGCTCGTGTTGGCTGTCGATCCCCTGAGAGATCGCTATAAAACGGATCTCAGCGAAACGGAGTTGGTCCACAAAATTCGACTGGTCAGCTTGGCGGCGAGAAATGCGGCTCGTGTCATCCACAAACAGGACGTCGAAGGGCCTGGGGCGCTTATGGATTAGAGCGTTGAGCTGTTGAAAGCCCGGCCGATCAGTTCCAGCACCAGAAATCTCGGCGTCGGTAATGACGAGATCGTCCGGAACTTCGCACGCAAGCCGCACAGCAGCCTCTCGAGCCTTTCGCACTTGGTCAGCCAAGGAGGTGGGGCTTTGGTTGTCGCTGGAGTATCGCGCGTAGATGCACCCACGCATCATGCCGCTACCCCGTCTTCCCGCCTCTTCGTCCACTTATCCAGGAGCGCGGGCACGACGACGTTGTCGATCCAACTTTTCAGCTTGGGATCGATCGCTCTGTGTCTTTGGGGACGAACGCATCGCGCGGGACTCATATCCGGTTGCTCCATTTGCTGAATAAGCAGCGTACCAGTATCCGCCGCGGTCGGCGTCGCTTGCTTGGAGACACCTAGCGCATTGATCTTTGGGGCGGCGCTTGAAGCGTGTTTTGGCATGGATTCGACGGATTACGAAAATGATTGGGCCCGCGTGGTGGCTTTCACCGGGATTGTAGTTTTACTTCTTGATTTTGTATGACACGGTCCAGCAACTGCCGCAGTACACGTTTTGAAAGCTGATCTGCGATTATCTTGTCTCTTTTTTTCTCCGAAGGAGACCGCCGCCGAGCGACCAGAAGCGCGCATGGGATTCGCCTTGCCTTCATGACAGCCGAGCCGTTGCTGGTTCCTATGGCCCATTCGAAGAAGTCCTTGATGTCGTCGTACCCCGGCACGCTGCGCGGCTGATTTTTGGGATGGGTCTCTATGAGCCGAATCTGGTCCTGGCCATCCGGATCTCGACCGACATAAACAGCGCGGTCCGTCTCGATGAAGTGTACGGCGTCACGACGCCGAATGAACATCCGAGTGGGTGGACCGTTTACGACCATTACCCGCGCCGATAGTTTCGGTGGCGGTCCCTGCCGAGCGACCCGAGCCGCAACGGCTTGTGAAGAATGCGGGCCCGTGGCCGGAGGGCCCATCATAGGCGAAAACCCACGAGAGACAAGCCTGCCTTCGCCGCCAGCCCGGCCAGATCCTTGCGGGTGCGGAGAATCTGGTCGATCGCTTCGTTGATCCTGCCCAATTCCTCCGCTGAGGCCACTACATATTCGCATTCAATGTCAGATAGCCGGGTCCTGCCAATGGCAGCAACCTGGCAGACAAGGTGCCCTGGGATGTTCGCCGCTAATCGCTTAGTCCGCAGTTCTTTGACTGTCACTGGATTACCACCGAAGAACTTCCTTCGCGCTCTCAGGAATAGTGTGACATTGGCCAAAGGTGCAAAAAACGCCTTTTTTGCCTGCAAAAACCTGCAAATTCCTCAGGTCGAGTGTCAGTCGACCCCGCTGGAAACGGGAGTCTTGACTCCAGGAGGCTCTAAATCTGCCAGCAAGTGCGCATCTCGCAGTGCTTTGCGGTAGTTGTGGAGGGTTCGATCGCCGGCGCCTTTCAGCCCAAGGCGGCGCTTCACCAGCGACCACGCGAATATTCCCGGTGTGAACTCACCTTTGACGATATCGTTCTCATCACTTTTCTCAATAGCATTCCAAAGAACAAGGACGGGGAATCGCTCCTTCAGCAAGGCCATCGTCTGATACTTCTTGGTGGCGAGCTTAAGATTGTTAAGGTCGCGCTTGTACTGCTCGTAAAGGTTGACTGCGCTTAGTTTTTTCTGAAGTTTCGGGTCTCGAACACGGCCAGGTGCTGCGACCGGAAGTAGATCCGGCTTGATCCGAGGTCGTGCTTCAGATTCAAGCCGATCACACAGGAGCGCGGAAGCCTCAAACAGATGATCGATGGTCACGGTCTTTCCTTCGAAGACTCGATTCGTCGAGCCCCTTTGATTGTGACCTTCCCCGACTGGAAGCACTTCGCCGGGTAGGCGCAACTCGTGGACTGGGTCATTGAGAACATTGATTGGAATAGGACCGCATGGCCGATTCGCTCGCCCGCCAGCGCTTCTCGACCATCATGCTCGGCGCGTTTTCCATCTTCGCCCTAGTTCTCGCCGCGATCGGCGTCTATGGAGTCATGTCCTATCTGGTCACGCAAAGCCGCCACGACATCGGCCTGCGCATCGCTTTGGGAGCCCAACGCAGCATGATCCTGTGGCTGGTCGTTCGCCAGGGAATGGAATTGGCGGGCGCCGGAATCATCGCGGGAATCATCGGCGCCTTCGCGCTCACGCGCTTGATGGCAACCTTGCTGTTCGGGATCACCGCCCGTGACACTACTACGTTCGCGACCGTACCTTTTATCCTCGCCGCCATCGCGCTGATCGCCACTTACATCCCCGCCTACAGAGCTACGCAGGTTGATCCGATGATGGTTCTAAGGGAAGAGTAACTCGGACGGACCCGCGTTCGTCGTAAACTAGTTCTTTCGGACCATCATGCTTAACTGGAAATCCACTGCTCTATCGCTAACGCTCGTTCTAACCCCGGCTTTATTTATGATCGCGCAGGAACCCGCCGTCAGACCCGGCGCACCCGGCGCCGCCGACAAGGGAATCCCCGCCGCCATTGCGGGCTCAAAAGAGGACCCCGCCGCCTTCGATCGCGGCGCCAAAGCGTACACGCAATTCTGTGCCGGATGCCACGGCGCGACCGGCAGAGGCAGCGTCGGCGCGCCCGATTTAGTCCGCTCCATCCTGGTGCTGGATGACGAGAAAGGAATCCTCATCGCGCCGGTTTTAAAGAACGGCAGGCCTGATGAAGGAATGCCGAAGCTCGGCCTCACCGATCAGCAGGTTGCCGATATCGTAGCGTGGCTTCACGTCCAGACCTACATGGCCGGCCATCGGACGACATACGCCTTCATGGACGTCTTAACCGGCGACGCGAAAAAGGGCGAGGCTTATTTCAACGCAACCTGCAAGGGTTGTCACTCAGCCGCAGGCGACCTCAAGGGCATCGGCGCGCGCTACGATGCGTTCGCGCTGCAAGCCAGATGGCTCCAACCGCGCGGCGGGCGTGGCGGACGCGGCGGTGGTATGTCCTCTGCCAAGAGTGCCATCACCGTGACCGTGACGCCTCCGAACGGCCAGACCATCTCCGGCGTGCTCGATCGCATCGACGACTTCAGCGTCTCGCTCCGCGATTCCTCCGGCGACTATCATTCCTTCACCCGCGATGGAGCCGTGCCCAAAGTCGAGATTCACGATCCCTTGAAACCGCACATCGACCTGCTCGGCAAATATCACCGATCCCGACATTCACAACATAACCGCTTACCTGGTGACCCTCAAATGAAACTCCTGCTCTCGTCTCCTTACTACCGCCGCCGCCATCTTCGCGCAAGGACTCACGCCCGCCGAGCTGCTCAAGCCGCCCGCCGATTCCTGGCCGACCTTCATCGGCGATTACTCCGGCCGCCGCTTCAGCCCTCTGAAGCAGATCAACGCGCCAACGTCCAGAATCTCTCCCTCGCCTGGGCGACCCGTTACAACGGCTCCGGCGCCGGCGGCGCGGCGGAGTCCAGATCAAGTCCACGCCTCTGCTGGTCAACGGCATTCTCTATTTCACCTCGCCCAACAACGTCTGGGCCGCCGACGCGCGCACCGGCCGCGAACTCTGGCACTACGAATATCCGCCCAACACCGGCTCGACCATCGGCAATCGCGGCGTCGGCATGTATGGCAACTGGCTCTACTTCGAAACCCCCGACAGCAACCTGGTCAGCCTCGACGCGAGCACCGGCAAGGAGCGCTGGAAAGTTCCGATCGCCGATCCGAAGCTCGACTACACCTCGACCGTCGCGCCCATCGTAGTCGGCAATCACATCATCGTCGGCATCGGCGGCGACCATCTCGATAACCCCGGCTTCCTCCAATCCCGCGATCCCGAAACCGGCGCCCTGCAATGGAAGTGCTGCACCACTCCGCGCAAAGGCGAGCCCGGCATGGATACCTGGCCCGACGAATACTCCGCCGCGCACGGCACCGGACAAGCCTGGATTCCCGGCACCTACGATCCCGAACTCAACCTCTATATACGTCGGCACCGGCAATCCCAATCCCGTGATGGCCGAGAAGAGCCGCAAGGGCGACAATCTCTACACCTGCTCGATCGTCGCCATCAATCCCGATACCGGCAAGATGGTCTGGTATTACCAGCCCTCTCCGCACGACGCCCACGATTGGGATGCGGTCGAGACTCCGATCCTGTTCGACGGCATGATCGACGGCAAGCCTCGCAAGCTGGTAGCGCAGGCCAGTCGCAACGGCTACTTCTTCGTGCTCGACCGCACCACCGGCAAGAACATCCTCACCAAGCCGTTCATCGAAACGGTGAACTGGGCGAACGGCCTCAACGCCAAAGGCCAGCCCATCCCGACCCCAAAAAATACCCCACCACCGACGGCGTGCTAGTGTCTCCCTCATCCAACGGAGCCACCAACTGGCCCTCCCCCAGCTTCGATCCCGAAACCGGCCTCTTCTACGTAGGCAGCAGCCGTACCTACAGCATGTACTACCTGACCGATACCGACGATCACCCCGAAGGTTGGGGCGGCCTCGATAGCGCAGTGGGCAACGAAGGCGGCGCGCTGCTAGCCATCGACTATCAAACCGGCAAAATCGTATGGCATCACGACTGGCCCAGCGGCAACGGAGTCAGCCACAATCTGACCACCGCCGGCAAACTTCTATTCACCGGCAACGGCACCAACATGATAGCCTTCGACGCGGCCAACGGAAAAATCCTCTGGCACGCCGGCCTGATGGCCGCCCCCAGCTCGGGTGCATCACTTACATGCTCGACGGCAAGCAATACGTAGTGGTAGCGGCAGGCGATAGCCTGTATTCATTCACAGTGAATCATCCCTGACGCCAAAACTGCGCTTGAGAAAACTTCGCACTTCGGGGACAGTCAGCTATGGTCCGAAGTCAGAGACCTTCGATCAGCGATGAAAAATGCGAACTCCTGTCGCCCGTTCCTTGAACCGCGACCGTCAGGGAGCGGACAGACGCCACAATTCCGCATGAGAAAAACGATGTTCTCAGCCCACTGCCTTCCATAGCCACATATCTAATCACATTTTCCTGTTATGGATCGCACATCCCCGGCCAGCAAGGCGCCATCGACCGCGATCACAATGTCCCCGGCAGTCGTCTGCCGGAGCCTCGGCCCAAACTGCGTCAGTATGTGGATGCGGCGCTAAAACAGGCGCCCTTCGAGATGGATATCGATCAACGAGCGATCACTCGTGACGCGATCCATGAGGTCTGCCAATACAAACACTGGCGCCTGCTCGCCGTGCAAGTGCGTTCGAACCACGTGCACACCGTGGTCGATGCGGACGTTTCGCCCGAACTTGTCATGAACACCTTCAAAGCCTATGCCAGCCGGGCATTAAATCTAGCGAATCCCCGGGAAAGGAGCCGCTTCCGTTGGGCGCGGCACGGAAGCACGCGGCATCTCAGGTCGCCGGAGAATATCGGCGCTGCGATACGATACGTTCTGGAAAAACAGGGAGAGCCGATGGCATGCCACCGTCTGTCCACTCCCTGACGGTCGCGGGCCGATGTGGACAGGCGCGAAAACGATCTGGGGAACCGGGACGGCCTCGTCCCTACGAGGTTTTCCCCCGTTCTCAAGTCCTCAGGGTGATTCTGAAGTTTTTCCGAGGGCTTCAGCTAAAGGCTTGTGATCGATGATGTTGGTGGTGAGGATTACGGACCCGGGAGGTGCAAAGAATGCGAATATGGCGTCTCCTAGCGAGCGACACATCCCATCTGTTATCGGCCTCTTGGGTGTCCGCGAAATATGCCGAAGTACTTTTAGCCGTCTAGCATTTTCAGGCTTCGAAGGTGCACCTTCGATTGCAGCGCGCAGCCGGGAGACTTTGTCCAGCTCTGATGACATGCGCAAAGCTAGTGTACAATTGGGCGTAGGACTACATTCCATTGGCCGACAATCGATTATGCCGGACCTAAATACGAGATCTGAGTCGTCGTAGCATTCTAAAGGGTGTATCACTGGAAGTGTCGTGTTACGGCTCCGCCACGCGGTTGAAATTCTTCGTCGAAGTCCTAGGCGCAGGCGGTCACAGTTCACTGTGTCTTCACTTGCATCCTTACCATATTGTTTTGTGAGCTGCCCGAGAGTGGCGGTGTGCTTTCTGACCATTTCTTCCCACGCTTCGAGGGCCGTCAATGGCAAATTGCGCCGCCGACTTCGAGCCATTGCGCTCAATGCGCCATGCACTTTGGAGTACGATTGGCAGGCAACGCACTTGTTGTGAAGCCAGGCCCATGCATATAAGGGACCTGCCTTCATCTCCTTAAGGGCAAATGTAGGCACCTCCGCTAGATCGAACCGTCTAAGTGCTGCTAGGCAGCGTTCTTGAGCAACTCCCCGCTTTAATAGAACATTTACGAGAATAGTCGTATCGACGTACGCTCTATTCATCGCTGAGCCAGTCCGCGAGCACATCCACAGGGAAGGGGTCGACAGCCAATCCAACCTGTTCCATGGCGGAGACGAGATCGAGTGATCGATCAAATGAGATCCGTGGCTCCCTCCTTAAAGTAGCGAGCGCATTTTGCGTAGCTGCTATCTGCGCCCGTTCCATTGGTTTGCCGTTCAGGTTTTCGATTGACGACTGAGCGGCATTGACGACTTCGGCGAAGCCGTCTCCTATTGTTCTGCAACAAAATAACTCGGCCAAGAGCGCCTGCAGATGCACGGTGGCGTCATCCGCTTGAAAATATTCATCATGAGCTAGCGCAAGAAGCGCGCGATCACACCACGCGACCGCGTCAGGGAGCAGTTTCAGGGCCGATCGTAACTCAACGCTGCCGAACTCCGGTGCCCGATAGACCTCCTCAATCGAAACATTTGTGGCAGCTGGCCCGGCTCCTTCAGTAAGGATCATACCTTCTGCTTGGGCCGGTTTTCGCGCGATCATGCCCAGCCCGGTCCCGAGCGTATCCGGAGGGGCGTCGCCACTGCTTGTTACGATATAGGGCCGGTTGGCTTGTGTGTTGCCATCCGGAGATCTTGCAAATGCGAGCATACTATCGGTCACCCTTCGATCAATCCTACACTGTCTCTCTTGATTATATGGAATGTTTGGGATATCCAGTCGGGAAATCGCATCATTTCGGCAGAGACCGGAGCCTGGAGATAAGCGTCGATGTCAAAGTTCACACGATGCTTCTTTTTCGTAATGGGTTCCGTAAATTCTGACCACCCGATTGTCGGTTTAAAGTCGAACGTCGCCGTTTCTGACTTAAGGTGGAAATAGAATCCGTTTTTCCCGTCCTCCCGACGGAATCCGACGTCGGGCTGCGAGACGGCAGCCGAAATCCCAAACTGTGTGCGTTCTGCTGGTCTTATTAACCCGGTGGATAATACGGCTTCGGCAGCCGCCTCCGGTGTTAAGAACTCTTTCTCGAACATCAGCCTCAAGCCAATCCGGGAGTACTGCGTGATTTCCACGATCGCACTAGCAATATTCGTGATCTTCGAGACGGTATCTGAAAATGTTTCCAGCCTCTTATCGGGATGGTATTGCACGAATCCGAGCCGTCCAAGTTCGATCGTGATTTCCATTTCAGGTTTGCTAGATGAGGCAAAAACGACCCTGTTTGGCTCAGCATGTTGGCGCTTTAATTCAGGAGCGGCCTTGACAATTTGTTCCCATAACAGTCCGGCTCGATCCCAAAGCAGCAGCGCTTCATCGAATCGTACCTCAAACGCAGCTTGGAAGAGTCTGAGTTCGTCGAAACGTAGATTGCCTGCCATGGCCCACTCCGTAGGGTCGATTCTAGACATTCAGATTACACTATAGCGGCCATTGAGGATTTGGCCTCTTGGGCAAGGGCGGGTGGGGCGGGGACGGGGGACACCGGTTCCCGATTTTCCTGGGCATGGCTCTAAGTCCGGGCTGCGCCCGGATGGACCGATTGACAATCGGTCCGCAGGTTGGCAACCTGCCCCACAAGAAACAGGTTACTTCCGCGCCCCACGCCGTGGATGCTTCAACTTCGATTGCCGCCGCTTCGCCGCCTTGCGCTTCGGCTTGCTGATGATAAAGGTGCCGCTACCCATGTATTCGGCTCTGTAGAGTTTTTCGTCTGCCATGTAGATCCCAGTTTAGCGTAATGCTACTGTGAAGGTGGATGCTCGTCCGTCTCGTTCTGCTGGCGCTGCTCGCCTCTCTCGCACCGGCACAACAGAAACCTTCCACTTTATTTCAGGAAGTCGACGAGATGACCTCTGCCCTTTCTGAAATTACCGGCTGGCCGATCAAACGAAAAGTCCCTGCGAAAATCATCACTAAAGACGAGTTCCGACATCAGGTGGAATCCCGGATGAAGGGCTCCTCCACCAACAAGGAACTGCACGCCGAGGAGCTGACGCTCAAGATGTTCGGCTTCATCCCGCAGGATTTCGACCTCGCTAAAGAGACGGTCGACCTGGTGAGCGAACAGGCCGCGGCGTTCTACGATTATTCAAAAAAGCGGCTGTTTGTGCTCGATTCGACGTCCGAAGGCACGGAGCAGCGCGTCGCATTGGTGCATGAGCTCGCGCACGCGCTGGCCGATCAGCAGCACCCCTTGGGAAAATATCTGAAAAAGGATTCCCCCGATGACGACGGTTCCACCGCGCGCGAAGCGGTGATGGAAGGGCAAGCCACCTGGCTCACTTGGGCGTATGTTTCGAAACGCAATGGCGGCAAGGCCGAGGTTTCGAAAGACATGATCGAAAAACTGACTGACAATTCCGGCACCGACGGTTCCGACTTCCCGGTGTTCGCGAAAGAGCCTCTCTATCTGCGTGAATCGCTGGTGTTTCCGTACGACGAAGGGATGAAATTTCAGGACGCTGTTTATAAACAGCTCGGCCGCAAAAGCTTCGACGAGATTTTCGTTCGTCCGCCGCGCAGCACGCAGCAGATCCTCCACCCCAAGACGTATATAGAGGATGAGAAGCCGGTCGACGTCGATCCTCCGTCTCTCGATAAGAAGGAATACAAGGTACTTAACGACGGCAGCGTCGGCGAGTTCGACCACTCCATGCTGCTGCGCCAGTTCGTCCCCGAAAAAGAAGGTCGCGCCGCGGCGAGCCATTGGCGCGGAGGCGCGTTTCGTTTGTATGAGAACAAGCGCGAAAAATATCCGGTGCTGACCTACGCATCGGAATGGTCGACGCCCGCGGCGGCCCGCGAAGTTTTTACGCTCTATCAGCGAGTCATGAAAGGGAAATGGAAGGCCATGAAAGTGTCCGAACGTGCCGCTGACCACGTTTACGGAACCGGCGACTCCGGCAAGTTCGAACTGCGCATTAAAGGGACCACCGTCACATCCATCGAAGGTCTGCGGTAATATCGAATTATGAGACTGTTTGTGGCGCTCTCTTTGATCTCCTTCTCGGTTCTGGCCCAGCCGCCCATGCCTCGCAAAGCGCCCGAACTCACCATCATCGAGCCTTCAGGTAAACAAACTTTGCTTTCGAGTTATCGGGGAAAAGTGGTGGCGCTGGCGTTCGTTATGACAACCTGCCCGCACTGCCAGGCCGAATGCCAGGTGCTCACAAAACTGCAAACCGAGTTAGGCGCTAAGGGTTTTCAGCCGGTTGCGGTCGCATTCAATGAGAACGCGCAATACCTGGTGCCCGCGTTCGTCCAAAATCTCCATGTCACGTTTCCCGTCGGCTATGCGGCAGCCCGCCAAACAGTGACTGATTTTCTGCAAGCTGATGACAGCAAGCCCTGGAACGTCCCGCAGATGGTGCTGATCGATCGAAAAGGCATGATCGTGGCGCAGAGCGCGCCTCTCGGTAGCGAAGAATTGCAAGAAGAAAATTCATTGCGCAAACGCATCACGGACCTGCTTGGCGGCGCTAAGAAATCGGGTCATTAATGCGTAGGATCTGCGCGGGTATTCTGTTTGCTGCGATTGCGTTGGCGATTCCACCGATGCCTCGCAAATCGCCCGAATTCGCCATCGTACAGCCCAGCGGTAAGGAAATCCTGCTATCGAGTTATCGCGGTAAGGTGGTGCTGCTCGGATTTTTTGCGACTTGGTGCCAGCACTGCCAGAACACCTCTAAAGTGTTCAACGGATTGCAGGAAGCGTTCGGCGCGGAAGGATTGCAGGTGGTCGGAATCGCGTTCAACCCGGACGCCGATGTTGCCAAAGTGAAGGATTTTGCTCACCTCTACGCCCCCTCTTTTCCTGTGGGCCTGAGCAAAACGGACAACGTAATCACCTACTTAGGGATTTCAGTGATGGAACGCTTCGTGTACCCGCAAGTGGTTCTGATCGACCGTCACGGAATGATTCGCGCGCAGAGCGATCCCAAGGGTTCGCCGGAGCTGCAAGAATTAGTCCAACTGCGCCCGCAAATCGAAAAACTGCTTAACGAGCACTAATAGCTTCGGCTATTATTTTGCCGTGAAAGCGGCCGTTTTCGATGAATATCTCGTTGGTATGCATGCCTGCAACCAACACTCCGGCCAGATAGATCCCTTTGCGATCGCTCTCCAACGTCTCGGGATTCGTATAGGGGCGCTGCGTTTCCGGATCCAGGCGAATACCATGCGCTTCGAGGAACTTCAGATCGGGGCGATAGCCGGTCATGGCGAACACAAAGTCGTTTTTGAGCGTGATTTCGCCTTCAGGAGTACTGATAATCGTCCTTAATTCGTCGATTAAGAGCACTTTCGAGTGGAAAAATGCCCTTATTTCGCCACTCTTAATACGATTTTCGATGTTTGGTTTGATCCAATATTTCACGTTCTGATGGATGCCCGCGCCGCGATGCACCATCGTCACGCGGGCACCGGCCCAAAGAAGTTCGAGCGCTCCGATGGCCGCCGAGTTTTTCGCGCCGACGACAATTACGTCGTGGTTGTAATAAGGATGCGCTTCCTTGTAATAGTGAATCACCTTCGGCAGATTCTCGCCGGGGACGTTCAGCATGTTGGGGACGTCATAGTAGCCGGTGGAGAAGATGACCTTCTTCGACCCGTATCCGTGCACGCCCCCGTTGATGTCGGTCGAGTGCGTGACAAAGGCTCCATCGTTTCCCGAAACATGACTGACGTGCTGATACTGGCGAATATCGAGCTTGTAATGGTCGGCTACGCGACGGTAATATTTCAAGGCCTCGGTGCGGACGGGTTTGTCGTTTAGCGATGTCATGGGGATGTCGCCGATTTCGAGGAGCTCCGGCGTGGTGAAGAACACCATGTTCGTCGGGTAGTTGTAGAGCGAATTGACGACGCAGCCTTTATCGATGAGGACGGCATTCACGCCGCGGCGCTTCAATTCGATTCCACAGGCGAGGCCGGTGGGACCGGCGCCGCAGATTACGACGTCGAAGTTTTCAGTGGGCACGCTCAATTCCAATCGCCTGTCCGCTCCCTGACGGTCGCGGTTCCGTAAAGCCGCACCACTAGAGCATTCCCTCTACTGAGATGTAGACTTGCGCTAGCGCGGAGGGCAATGCTGAAACATCTTTGCCTCCCGCTTCGGCCATATCCGGGCGACCGCCGCCTTTGCCTCCGACGGCCTGCGCCACCGAGCCTGCTAATTTTCCAGCATGGACTTTCGACGTCAGATCCTTGGTCACGCCGCTGACGATAGCGACGTTGCCATCTTCCACCGTCGCCAGCACTACCACCGCGGTCTTCCATTTATTGCGCAGCGAATCGACCAGCGTGCGGAGCTGCTGGCGGTCGAAGCCCTGGACTTGCGCGGCTAGCACTTTTACGCCTTTGATCTCTCGAGCCTGCGTTTCGAGCGTACCCGCTTCTGCTTGCGCGGCTTTGTTTTTTAGCTGCGCTAACTGCTGTTCGAGTGATTTCTCTTTAGCGAGAAGCTTTTCGATTTGTCCCGCCGTCTCCGCCTGCTTATCTTGGAAATACCGCAAAACGGCTTCGCCGGTAATCGCCTCAATGCGGCGCACTCCGGCGGAGATCGATCCTTCATAGACGATCTTGCAGACGCCGATATCGCCGGTGCGGCTGACGTGCGTGCCTCCGCAAAGCTCCTTGCTGAAATCGGCGATCGAGACCACGCGAACTTTGTCGCCGTATTTTTCACCGAACAGAGCCATCGCGCCGGTCGACAAAGCCTGATCGAGGTCCATGACATTCGTCGTCACTTCGCGATTGAGAAGAATCTGTTCGTTCATGAGGCGCTCGACTTCGGCGAGTTCATCGGCGTCCATCGCGGTATAGTGCGTGAAGTCGAAGCGGAGGCGGGAGGGCTCGACCACGCTGCCCGCCTGCTTTACATGCGTTCCTAATACCGTGCGCAGTGCGGCGTGAAGAAGATGCGTGCCGGTGTGGTTGCGCATGGTCGCGTGGCGCGCCTCCGGATTGACGTGCGCGATCACGGTTTCGCCTTCCTTCACGGGTCCGACGATTTTCGCTCGGTGGACACTCTTGCCGGGAGCGGCGGAGTAGGTGGATTCGATGATGGCTACGGGCTCGCCTGTTTCCTTTGAAAGCAGCACGCCGGTGTCGCCGACCTGGCCGCCGGCTTCGGCGTAGAAAGGGGTTTTATCGAGTGCGATTTCTCCTCGATCTGTCCGCTCCCTGACGGTCGCGGTTCGATAGCATCGGAATGACCGGTCGCGGAGGTGCAACGGCGTCGCGACCGTCAGCGAGTGGGTTGACGTAACAGCGGTGACTACCGCCGGTGCTTCCAACGTTTCGCGACCGACAAATTCCGTGCGAGGCAGCGCCTGATAAACGGGATTTACTTGCACTTTCTCGGCGCCTTTCCATGAGGCCCTCGCGCGCGTACGCTGCTTTTCCATCTCCGCCGTAAATCCTTCGCGGTCGATCGATAAATCGAACTCGCGAGCCATCTCCTCCTGCTCATCTAACGCGAGGCCGTAGGTATCGTACAGCTTGAACGCCGACGCGCCAGGCAGCACACCGCCAACCGCGGTCTTCGCTTCATCGTGAAAGACTTTTTCGGCCACCTGGAACGTGGTCGCGTAGCGATGCTCTTCATCTTTCACGACGCGGGCGACTCGGGGAATGCTCTCCAACATTTCCGGATACGCATCGCTCATATGCTCCGCGACGAAGCCGGTTAATTTGTGCAGATAGGGATCGACGTGCCTAACATGCGCGCGTTTCGCATCGCCCGGCGCATGATTTTTCGGAGCACATAGCCACGGCCTTCGTTCGACGGCACGACGCCATCGTTGATCAGGAATGCAGTGGAGCGGGCGTGATCGGCGTTGATGCGGAGCACGGTATCGGCGCGGGCGTCGTCACCGTAGATCTTGCCGAAAAGCTCGCCTGCACGGTTGATGATGGGGCGGATGAGGTCGGTATCGTAGTTCGATAGGACTCCCTGCAGCATCGCGCTGGTGCGTTCGAGACCCATGCCGGTATCGATCGAGGGCTTCGGCAAAGGAGTCAACTTGCCGCTCAAATCGCGATCGAATTGCATGAAGACCAGGTTCCAGATCTCGACGAAACGCTCGCCTGGGTCGTTCGGAAATTCGCCTGGTCCGGCGGCGGGGCCGAAGTCGTAATAAAGTTCGGAGCATGGCCCGCAGGGTCCGGTCTCGCCCATCTGCCAGAAATTGTCCTTCTCATCGAGGCGGAAAATGCGGCTCTTCGGAATGCCCGTGACTTCCTGCCAGAGATTCTCCGCGTCATCGTCTTCGCGGAAGACCGTGACATACAGCTTGTCTTTCGGCACCGCGAATTCCTTGGTGACCAGCTCCCATGCAAAATCGATCGCATCGCGCTTGAAATAATCGCCAAAGGAAAAGTTGCCGAGCATTTCAAAAAACGTATGATGACGCCGGGTATAGCCGACGTTATCGAGGTCGTTATGCTTGCCTCCGGCGCGGACGCATTTCTGCGAAGTTGTCGCGCGCGAATAATCGCGCTTTTCCTGACCCAGGAAAACGTCCTTGAACTGGTTCATGCCGGCGTTGGTGAACAGCAGCGTGGGGTCGTTCGCAGGCACCAGCGAGGAGCTTCGCACGATGCGATGGCCTCGGGCGGCAAAATAATCTAGAAACTTCTGGCGGGTCTGGGAACCGGTCATTGGGATATTTTCATTGTGGCATGACGGGAGAGCCGGCCCACCGATTAGAACAACAAGGAGGCGAATTTAGAAGGCAGATCCCTGCGGTCACGGCTCAGTGAGTGTGAGCCGCGACCGCAGGGCTGGTTTACCAGATGTACCGCATCGCGAACTGCATCTGCCGCGGCGGTCAGCGTGCTCGCGAACTTCCCGAAGGTGGTCGACGACGTGTCGGTGAGAGAGGGGCCGCTGAAATCTCACCGAGTTGGTCACGTTGTAGGTCTCCCAGCGGATCTGGATCTTGATGGTGTTCCGAGTACGGCATCGTAAACACCTTGTAGAGACCGCTATCGATGTTGAAGAGGCCGGGGCCGCGAATGTTGTTGCGAAGTCCGGATTGGCCGGCGAAGAGTTTCGATGAAGAGTCCGTACTGGCCGGCCGGCTCCCCGGGCTGCGGTCACGACGTTCAGAGGGTTCGGTGAAGAGATTCGGACCGCCGCCCTTTGATGCCGATGGCGTTCATGGTATCGCTGACCGGAATCGCCGCCGATGGGAGTGGCAGTTGGCGCTCACGTCCCAATCGGTTGGCCAGCGCGAGCCGTTGCCGACGGTATAGGGAAGGCCCGAAGTCTGCCGGTAAGTGCCGGAGACCTGCCAACCGCCCACGAATGCGTCCAGGATCTTGTTCATGCTGGTTCCGAACTTCCTGCCGCGGCCGAACGGGCAGATCATAGACGCCATAGGCGTTCAACTGTTGCGTCGTGTCGTAGTTCGAAACGGCTCGCATCTGGCTCGGGATTCCAGGTGTTTTGAATGAAGCCCGCTGAAGGAGCCGCCGTTGGGCCTTCCTGGCCCGATCCAAGATCGATCGATTTCGACCAGGTGTAATTCAAGTCGAATTGCAGTCCGTAGCTGAAGCGCTTGCGGACGGTCACACTGCAGCGCATGGTAGTCGCCGTTTCCGATGGAACTCCACGCGGAAAGAGCCGAGAACTGGGGATTGAACACCATCCAGGGGCCATAATTCCCGCAGGCGATGTGGTTCACCGCGCCCTTCGACGTTGAACGTGGTGGGACCGCCGTTGACGCAATTGGCGGCGTTATCGGCGTTGTTCAGCGTGTTGGTGGCGTCGCCGGTGGCGCTGTTGTTGATGTAATCGTTGGCCCAGACCTGGGTTGGCGTAAGTCCGTTGCCCGCGGCCGTCGTCCACATATTATTGAAGAACGGTATCTGCGGGATGTTGGCGACGGTCGCGCCCTGGAAGTCGATGTCGGTCATCAAGTTGGTCATCGCCTGGTAAGTAGGTTTGGCCGGACTGCCGGGTCCGATCAGATTGGTCGGCATGGCCAGGTCGCGATTGATCAGCGAATGGCGCGAGAGACGCCCGACATAGGAAGCCTGGACGAAGAAGCCGTGGCCGAGATCCCGGCCGACGGTGAAATCCAGGTTGATGGTGTAGGGCGCGGCCAACTGCTGGTCGATGCTGTTGGTGATCGCGAACGAGCCCGATGAGCCGGCTGCCATACGGATAAACCAACGGCAATCCGCCCGCCGGCGGCGGCGGCACGATCGGCTGACGGAACGCGTGTAGAACGTGGTGTAGCGCGGAAGCTGGGCGGAGGTCAAAATGTTCGCCGGATTCGAAAAGCTCTGCGACAATCCCGGCGTGGTGGAGCTGAACGTCTGCGCGAGCGGCTGGCCGATCAGATCGTAGTACATGCCGGCGCCGGCGCGGATGGAGGTTTTGCCCGGACCGCCGAACAGCCACTTCGAAATCCCGCTCTCCGCCTTCGGCGAATACGCGAGGCCCAGGCGCGGCGCCCAGTTCTTGTGGAAGGGATACATCGCCGTCCCCTGGCTCACCGGAATGAAGTCGATCAGGCCGGCGTTCTGCTGCGACAAACCCTGCATCGGCAAAGTTCGCGCGCGCGCCCAGCCACGACGCGAGCGGAATATTCGTCGAGGCCTGCTGCCCGTTTACTTCGTGCACCGGCGGCTCCAGACCGAGGCGAATGCCCGGCCGTGATGGTAAATTGCGCGTGACCTTCCAGGTATCCTGCGCGTATATCTCGGTTTCGTTATTCGCGAAATCGCGGGTTACCGGCGCTCCGACTGGCAGCACCGTGCCGTTCACCAGATAGTTATAGTCCGCGGTGCCTTGCGCTTCCAGTCCCAGCACGGCCGCCATGGCGTATTCGTAGTTCTGTCTTGAATGCGCTCGAAACGCCCAGCGAAGCGGGCAGCAGGTCGTTTCCCGAACCGCTGATCCAGGAAGGATTCGAGCTGGCGGAGCTGTAGGAGTTGGCGTAGCTTTGCGACTGGTTCGTAATGTAGCGGAAGATGCCGCCGAACCGGATGTTGTGCGCGCCGTGATTCCAGGACAAATCTTCGCCAATCAGGTGAACCGGAATAATGCGCGCAGTCCCGGTGCTGGTGCCGTAAGGAGTGCTGAGGCTGCGGAACCACTCGTAGTTGCTGGTCAGAACGCCGGTGGTCTGATTTCCGGCGCGCGTGAACCCGTAGTGCAGCGTGCTCACCAGATTCGGCGTGATCACATCCGTCCAGCCGGCCGCCAGACCCTTGCTGTTCGCCAGGGTCACGGAGTTCGGAGGAAGCCCGGGAAATTGAGGACGTGCACGCCGTTGTCGCCCAATCGTTCTGCAGATTGCCGCGAATGAACAGCGAGTTCTTATCGTTCGGGTGGTAATCGATACTTCGAGATGTAGGTGTTCTGAACGTTGTGCGCGGGAGCGTTGAAGATATAACCCTGGGTGTTGATCGAATCGCCCGATGAGTGTTATTTTCGGCAGCGGCATGGCTTGCATCTGCTTCAGCGCGGCCTGCATTGACGCCGATGCCGCCGGGATCGATCGTTGCGACCTGCGCGGGCGTGAGATTGATACCGATTGCTCCGGCGGTGTTGGTGTAACCGACGATTCCCTGCCGCAGGTTTGCGCTGGGAACGGTTCGATTCACGCTGCCGGCGCTGGCGTCGCGCCGTCCCTCATAGTTGATGAAGTAGAACAGCTTGTTCTTCTTGATCGGCGCCGCCGGCCGATCCGCCGAAGACGTTGATCAGCAGCGGGGCGATCGGCACTGCCGGTCTGGTTATTGAAAAACGAATTGGAGGCCATCTCGGTTCCGCGGCGGTATTCATAAGCGAGCCGTGAAACGTATTGGTTCCGGACTTGGTCACCAACTGGACATCCGCGCCGGAGCCGCGCCCGGTGGCCGCGTCGCCGTTGGTGGTGGTGGTGCGGAACTCTTCGACCGAATCGAGAGTGACGCGCAGCACGCTGGTGAAGGCGGTGCGCGCATTCTGATCGATCACGTCGGCGCCATCGAGCGTGACATAGCCCTGGTCGGGTTTGCCGCCATTGACCGCGCCGATCGTTCGAGCCGACCGTAGCCGCCGGAGCTGTAACTGGTCACGCCCGGCTGAAACGCCAGCAGGCCGACCACGTTGCGGGCGTAACATCGGCATCTGGATGATCGCGTTGTTGTCGATCGCGTTGCCGAGCGAAGCGTCCGTCGTGTTCACCTGAGCCGCCGCCGCCTCAACCTGCACCGTTGTCGTCGGTGCTGCCCACCTTTGCAAACTTGAGTTCCAAGGTGGCCGGCTGATTCACCAGCAACTCGATCCTGTCGATGATCACATCGGCAAACCCGGGCGCTTTCGCCGTGACTTTATAGAATCCCGGCGGCACCTGCTGAATGGTGTAGCGGCCCTGCGCATCGGCTATCGCGGTGCGTTCCGCGCCGGTGTCGATGTTGGGCATGGTAATGGTTGCGCCTGGAATGACGGCGCCCGTCGGATCCGTGACGTTCCCCGTGATCGACGAACTCTGTGCAAATAGACCCACTCCCAAAGATGCCAGGAGTAGAAACAAGAATCCCAATCTGTTTTTCATTTGAGACAACCCCTTTTCGAATGTCGGCAGCAACGGCGTGGTGGCGAAACCGGTTCTATCTGGTATACATGAATCCGTGCGGTCTGTCAATGTTTAGAAGTAACGAGTACTGGGTGAATTTAACGTCACAATCACCACCCGACAGGCTTCCCGCGATTCTGCTCGTCGAGCCACTTTTCGAGCGGCGCGAAATAATCGCGAATCGCTGTCGCGTCCATTTGGCGCTGCCCGGTCAGCTCGAAAAGCGCATCCTGCCAAGGGCGGCTGGCGCCCATCTCCAGCATCGCGTTTAATTTCTTCCCTGCGTCCTGATTGCCGTAAATCGAGCAGCGATTTAAAGGTCCGGTACATCCCGCCGATCTGCGACAGCGCTCGATGAAATTGGAATTGCAGAATGTCGGCAAGAAAATATCGCGTGTACGGGACGTCCGCCGCGACATGATACTTCGCGCCCGGATCGAAATCCTTCTCCGATCGCGAGACCGGCGGCGCGATGCCCTGATATTTAAGCCGCAGAGCCCACCACGATTCGTTATATTTCTCCGGCGGAATTTCGCCCGAGAAAACTTTCCACCGCCACTGATCGATCAGCAGGCCGAAAGGAAGAAACGCGATTTTCTCAAGAGCTTTATTTAGCAGCAGGCCGATATCTTTCGACGCGTCGGGCGACTTCGGAATGAATCCAAGCTTCACCAGGTATTCGGGCGTGATCGACAACGCGATGGTATCGCCGATCGCTTCATGGAATCCGTCATTCGCGCTGTCTCGGAATAAAAAAGGCTGCTTATTGTACGCTCGTTGATAAAAATTGTGCCCCAACTCATGATGGATGGTCGAAAAATCTTCGGCCGTGATATCGAGGCAAACCTTGACGCGTAGATCGTCGTCGTTATCGACGTCCCACGCGCTGGCATGGCACACCACCTCGCGATCGTGAGGCTTCACGAACAGGCTGCGTTCCCAGAACGTCGGCGGCAGAGGCGCGAATCCCAGCGATTTGAAGAAATTCTCTCCAAAATGCACCATATCGAGCGGCTTCGTTCCTCGCGATCTTGAGAATCTCGGTGAGATCGTACCCCGGATCGGCACCCGTAGGCGCGACCAGTTTATAAATGTTCGACCAGTCCTGCGCCCATACGTTGCCGAGCAGATGCGCGGGAATCGGACCGTTTGCGGGCACCACATCGGCTCCATATTTTTCGCGCAGACGGGTGCGCACATACGCATGCAGCGAAACATACAAAGGCCGCACCTGCTCCCACAGACGATCGAGCTCGCGCGCGAAATCGTCGGGAGGCATATCGTACTTCGCTCGCCACATTGCGCCTGAATCCTTGAACCCCAACTCGCGCGCTCCCTTATTCGCCAGCGCAACAAATCGCGAAAAATCGCCGCGCATGGGGGGCGAAATCGAATGCCATCCGCGCCAAGCATCGGCCAGCTCCGCCGCATTCGTGCTGTTCGCCATGATGCGCGTGATGTCTTCAATGTCGAGACACTTTTCATTTTGCGCTTTGCTCTGAGATGTCTTGCAATACTTGCCCTTCCCGTAAGTCCCTTCGAGCGACGACCCGAGCCGCGTCACCTCCGCGCTCTCCTTGGGATCGCCCGGCGCGGCCAGCGTCAGCCCCACTTTAAGCAGCTTCATTTTGCGCGCCATATCGGCCGGCAACGCGACACCGTCGAAGCGCGTAGCCTCTTTGGCGAGCCTGACGCCCTCGGCGATAAACTTCTCATCCGCCTGCGACGCGATGGCCTCGGTATCGTCGGTGATAAAGTTCGCATGAACCCAATCGGCGCGCCCGGATTCATTGCTCAGCGTCAGGAGCTTCGCTTCGGCACCATCAAGAAACTTCTTCGCGTCCTGAACCGTAAGCGCGGCCCCGAACGCAACCGGCGCGCAGAATAGAAAGAGCCACTTCATAGCCGCTATATTACAAGGCCTTCTGCTCTGTCTGCTCTCGGCTCTCTTTAGAAACTTCTCTAACCGTGGCGCAGGCTTCAGCCTGTGAGCGTGTACACTAGGACTTGACCGCGCTGGCCCAATCCGTCGCCGATCTTTCCACGGCGCCCGGTGTGCGAGCCGCCCTCGACTGGTTCCGCCGCGAACGCCTCTGGATTCAGGAGCAGCACCTCAAACTCTGCCGCATCCCCGCCGCGACTTTCTTTGAACAAAAGCGCGCCGAATGGATCTCCGCCCGTTTCCGCGACCTCGATTGGGACGCCAAAATCGATCGCGCCGGCAACGTAGTCGCGTCTCTTGAGCGTCGCCGCGATTCTCCTTCCATCGCCGTCACCGCCCATCTCGATACCGTACTCGCCCCTCGCACGCCGGAAGATATAAAGGTTGCGGGCGACGGAAAACTCTACGGCCCTGGCGTCTCCGATAACGGCGCGGGCCTCTCCGCGCTGCTCGCCATCGCCGCCGCCTGGCAGGCCGCGAAGCTTTTTGAGGATTCCCCTTTAGCGCCTATTCTGATCGCCAACGTCGGCGAAGAAGGCGAAGGAAATCTCTCCGGCATGCGTTATTTATGTCGCGCGGGCTCCGCGTCCCGCATCAAAGCTTTCCTGGTTCTCGACGGCCCCGGCACCGATCGCATCACCTCCCAAGCCCTCGCCAGCCGCCGTTTCGACGTCACCATCACCGGACCCGGAGGCCATTCCTGGTCCGATTACGGAGTCGGCAATCCCGTCCACGCGCTGGCCCGCGCCGTAACTCTGTTCACCGATCGCGTTCCCTCCGCAGGCCCGCGGTCGTCTTTCAATTTCGGTTTGATCGAAGGCGGATCGAGCATCAACTCGATACCGAGCGAAGCCCGCGCCAAAGTCGATTTACGCTCTGAAAGCGCCGCCCGTATTGACGAAATGGCCACCCTCCTCAGCGCGGCCGTCGAGCAAGCCATCGCGACCGAGAATAGTCGAGGCACGGGACGGGTCGCGACCAAGATCAAGGAAATCGGTTCCCGCCCCGGTGGAGGACTCGCCGCCGATGCGCCGATTCTTGAATATATGCGCGCCGTCGACGCCCATCTAGGCATCCGCAGCCACCTCGATTGCTCCTCTACCGACGCGAATATTCCGTTGTCGCTGGGCATCCCCGCAATCTCCATCGGCACTGGAGGCCAAGGCGGTGGCGCGCACACTTCCGCCGAGTGGTATCAACCGGAAGGCCGTGAACTGGGCCTCCGAAGAATTCTGTTAGCCCTCTGCCTGCTGCTGACCAACGAATAAAATGATCGACCGACGCGGTGCCCTTCTGCTGCTAACGGCCGCCACTATTCACGCTCAGTCGCCTGACCACGTCTCGTGGGTCGCTAACGTCCTGAAGCGGATGGAAACCGTTAAATCCGGTATGACCAGAGAAGCTCTTCTCACAGTCTTCACCACGGAAGGAGGCTTATCGACCCGCGAGCAGCGTACTTACGTCAGTCAGGAATGCCCCTACTTCAAAGTCGACGTCGAATTCGACGACACAGGAAATACCACCGCAATCGAAGATCCCCGCGACGTTATCCGCAAAATATCCAGGCCGTACTTGCAGTTCAGTATTCTCGACTGACGGAATCACGGTGCCGCGATTTTCTCGGCGAAGCCAGCCGGAGCAAGCCTACGAAAATCCTTCACGTTAAAAGTGTAAACACGATCGCATTCGGCTTTCTGCGCGCACCGCAGATGTATTGAGTCGTGGACCCTTCCTCCCGCCCAGCCACTGGCGGCGCAGCGCTGTACAACCTCCCGGTATTCCTTTGCATTGAGAGTCACCAGTTCCATATGCGGCAAGATCATCTGCTCGATAATCTGCCACACTTCGCTTGGGTATAGCGGTGGCTTAAAGGGCGTTCGGGTCAGTACCGAATAAACCTCTGTCAAGCTATGCGCGCTAATCACGCCCCGATTCCCGCGCCGCAGCAGTTCCTCAAGAACCGCTAGAGCCGGGACGTTGTGTGGGTGCCCTTTTACGGCCGCTTGCACCAGCACGGAGGTATCAAAATACCAAGTCACAGACCCAAGGCCTTACGCATTTGCTCTTCGCGATCTTCCTCAATCGCCTTGAGGACATCGTAGCCTGGAGGAAGCTCGCCGCTGTGAACCAAAAAACTTCCTATCTTGATCAGTGACGGCCGCCGTTCAGCCGGCTTCAGCACGATCCCCCCTGCGCTCTCCTCGACCTCCAAATCGCTCCCTGCCCTCAGGCCCAATCGATCTCTCATCGGTTTCGGAAGAATCACTCGTCCAGCTTTGTCGATTTTCAGGGTCATACCATTCAAAGATGGCATATGGCATCGCAAATGGCAACCAATGGGATTACTTGACCTGCCTTATTGATTCCAACAAGCTGGAGCTATGTTAGTCCCCAACTCCACCCCCCGAATCGACCCCGTCCAACCACCCTACCAGCCCGACCTGCAAGCGCTATTCGACAAACTCATGCCGCCCGGCGTCCCTCCGCTCTCGCTCTTCACCACCCTCGCCCGAGTCCCACGCATTTTCGAACGCTTCCGCACCGGCAGCCTGCTCGATCGCGGGCCCGTTTCGCTACGGCATCGCGAGATCGTAATCGACCGCACCTGCGCTCGCTGCGGATGCGCCTATGAGTGGGGCGTCCACGTCGCCTTCTTCGCGGAACGCGTCGGTTTGACGCCCGAGCAGGTCCGCGCGACCGTCCAAGGCGACGCTGCGGCGTGGAGCGGTGAGGAGGCTTTATTGATCCGCTTGGTTGATGGGCTGCACGATAAAGCGGACATCTCCGACGAACTATGGACCGGTCTCGCGACCGTCTTTAGCGTCGAGCAGATCTTTGAACTGATCGCGCTCGTCGGGTTCTACCATACCGTGTCCTTCTTCGCCAACGGATTGCGGCTCGCGTCTGAGCCCAACGCCGCACAGCCCCCGGAGTGACATTTTTTCACCACTCTCGTCTATATCCTCAAGCAGTGACCAGCCTCCTTGAAACCCCCCGCCGCTGGCGGACATCTATTAGGATAGTAGTAGACGGTAGGCGGCAGTGCGCCCAACTTCGATAATTTGAGGTTAAGAAAAACAAATGAAGCTGCTAGATAGAATGAGACAGCAAAAGCTTTTGTCGACGACTTTGATGCTGTTCACCCTTTCGATCGGGATCGTGATCGGAACGCTGGTAAATACGGGTGTGAACGCGGCCAAGGCGCAGAATATCGCCCCCGATGCCACGCCTCTCGTGGTGCCGCAGGCGGTCGAGACCGGGAACGAGTTCTCGAAACTCGCCAAAAAAATCAGCCCCAGCGTAGTGAACATCACGGCCGACTACACGCCGAAAATGCAGGTTACGCAACACCGCAAAGGCGGTCGCCCGCAACAGGATGATCAGGAAGGCGACGCCAACGATCCGTCTACCGATCTGTTCCGCCGCTTCTTCGGCGGTCAGGGCGCGCCCGGCCAGATTATCCCGCAGGATAGCGGCAAGCGCGAGCAGTCCGGCACCGGTTTTATCGTCGATAAGAACGGCTATATCGTCACCAACAAGCACGTGGTTTCAAATGAGGAAGGCAATCCGGTCGACCATATTAAGGTGAAGCTCCACGGCGAGGATAACGAATATCGCGCCAGGCTGATCGGCTTCGACCGTGAAACCGACGTCGCGGTTCTGAAGATCGATGCGCATCATCCGCTCGTGCCCGTCACTCTCTCCAATTCCGAAAGCGTGCAGGTCGGTGACTGGGCTGTCGCAATCGGCTCGCCCTTCGGGCTCCAGGAGACGGTCACCGCGGGGATCGTCAGCGCGATGAACCGCGCCAATATTGGCGAAGGTCAGTTCCAGCGCTTCATCCAAACCGATGCGGCCATCAACCCCGGCAATAGTGGCGGACCTCTGCTCAACATCCGCGGCGAAGTCATCGGCATCAACACCATGATCGCCACGCGTAGCGGCGGTTATGAAGGAATCGGTTTCGCGCTCCCCGTGAATATGGTGGTGCGCGTTTATAACGACATCATCCGCGATGGGCATGTGACTCGCGGCTCCATCGGTATCACTTGGCAGAACCAGAACACCAAAGAAGCGCTGCGGGCGATGGGCTTCGATCACGGTGTGATTATCGAAGACGTGCATAAGGATGGACCGGCCGAGAAAGCGGGCATCAAGGGCGAAGATGTCGTGCTCGCTATCAACGACAAGCCGTTGAAAGACGGTGACGATCTGATGAGCCGCGTAGCCGACATGCCGGTGGGCACTGCCTGTCTTCTCACCGTCGATCGCGACGGCAAACGGATGGACTTCAAACTGGTCGTCATGGATCGCTTGAAAGTCTTCTGGGACGACCCGCGCGTGGTGGGAGAAGTCAAAAATATTCCCACCGCCAACACCGAGGAAGAGAAGCCGGAAGTCAGCAAACTGGTTCAGTTCGGCATCCAGTTGCGGGCCCTCACCGAGGACGAAAAAGCTTTGACCAGCGATAAGCACGGCTTGTATGTAGCGCGCGTAGAAGCCAATTCGTTCGCCGCCGACATCGGCATGCAGGAGCGCGACATCATCACCTCGGTCGACCGTCATCAGGTCAATTCGATCGAGGATGTGAAGAAGATTCAGGCCACCCTGAAGCCGGGCGATCCGGTGGTCTTCCGCGTAATCCGGTCAACCGGAGCAACTGCGCGCGGCGCCCATGCAGCCACTCCCGGCACGCAAGTTCTGTTGCTACCCGGAACTCTTCCGGAATAACAAGTGGGGCAGGTTCCCGACCTGCCCTCTCTTCTGTGTAAACTGGATTCTTGCGGCTCACTTTAGTCCCGCTGTGCGCGGCCCTCGTCGTCGGTGCGTGGGCTCAAACTTCCACAATCAAAAAGAAAACCACCACCAAGACGGCAACGAAAAGCACTGCCAGGCATCCCGCAAAAAAAGCCCCCGTCGTAGCCCGCCGCCCGCAGCAGCCAACTCCAGAACGATTGAAGGAAATCCAGCAGGCTCTTGCCGACAAGGGGTATTTCAAAAACGAGCCTGATGGCACCTGGGGCCCGGCCTCCATCGACGCTTTGAAGCGATTCCAGCACGATCAGAATCTGACCGAAGATGGAAAGATCGGATCCCTCTCGCTGATCGCTCTAGGCCTCGGCCCGAAACGGGAAGTGTCTGAAACCGAACAGAAAACACCATGATTATCGGAGTCCCTAAAGAGGTAAAAGATCAGGAGGCCCGCGTCGGCCTACTGCCTAGCGGAGTGAAAACGTTGGTTGAATCCGGCCATCGCGTGCTCGCCGAAACCGGCGCCGGTCGCGGCAGTTCCCTTCCCGACGAGGATTATCGCGAAGCCGGAGCGGAGATTGTTCCGACCGCCGAAGCTCTATGGTCGGCCAGCGATCTGGTGGTTAAAGTGAAGGAGCCGCAGCCTTCTGAATATCCTTTCCTGCGGCCCGGGCTAACGCTATTTACTTATTTACACTTGGCGCCTCTACCCGATTTGACCGACGCGTTGGTCAATGCCAAAGTGAATGCCATCGCGTATGAAACTATTCGCGAGCAGGATAATTCCCTGCCCCTGCTGACGCCGATGAGCGAAGTCGCGGGCCGCATGGCGGTGCAGGTGGGCGCGCAATATCTGGAAGCTCCGATGGGCGGGCGCGGCATTCTGCTGGGCGGCGTGCCCGGAGTTGCACCGGCCAACGTGGTGATTTTAGGCGGGGGCGTTGTCGGCCACAACGCGGCGAAAATGGCCGTCGGCTTGGGCGCGCACGTAACCATTATCGAGAGGAATCTAAACCGTTTACGCGAGCTCGATGATATTTATTCGAGCCAGGTGGTCACGCTTGCTTCTAACATCTATACAATCCGCGAATCGCTCCGCCATGCCGATTTAGTAATCGGAGCGGTGTTGATTCCCGGCGCGAGCGCTCCGCGATTAGTTCGCCGCGACATGCTTCCGCTCATGAAGAAAGGCGCGGTGATGGTGGATGTCGCTATCGATCAAGGCGGTTGCTTCGAAACCTCGCACGCGACCACCCATACCGATCCGATTTATTTCGTCGACGGCGTTTTGCATTATTGCGTATCGAATATGCCGGCGGCGGTGCCGCACACTTCAACGTTCGCGCTCAATAATGCTACGTTCCCGTATCTGCTGGAACTGGCAAATCGCGGACTCAAAGGAGCTTGCGAGTATTCGAACGCAATTCGGGAAGGCGTGAATACCTTCGAAGGACATATCGTTTATGCCGCGGTGGCGGAGTCTCAAGGTAAGCCATGGAAAGCGATGTAATTTATAAAGCTTTAGACGATTTTGCGATCGAACTGCCCAGTTGGGGATTCGCCAATACCGGCACGCGGTTCGGGAAATTTATCCAGGAAGCTGCGGCCACGACGACTGAAGAAAAGCTTGCCGACGCAGGGCAAGTGCATGCGTTCACAGGTTGTTGCCCTACGGTCGCAATGCATGTGAAGTGGGATTTTCCGTGCGATAAGTCGATGGCGGCGAAGTACGATATCGCAATCGGGTCCATCAACCCGAATCTTTTTGAAGACCAGATTTATAAACATGGGTCGCTAGGAAATCCGGATCCCTCGATCCGCGCCGCTGCGCTGCAACATCTGATTGATTCGGTGGAGATTGCTCGGCGGACCGGGAGCCGGGATTTATCGCTGTGGTTCGCCGACGGCTCGAATTTCCCAGGCACGGCGAATATCCGGCATCGGCGTGCGTGGTTTGAAGAGGGGTTGAAGGCGATGCACGCGCGGCTCGATCCCAATCAACGCATGCTATTGGAATATAAGCCATTTGAGCCGGCTTTCTATCATACCGACATCGCCGATTGGGGCATGTCGCTATTGCTGGCGCGCGCGGCGGGGCCGCAGGCTCGTGTGCTGGTCGATACGGGACACCACTATCAGGCTCAAAACATTGAACAGATCGTAGCATGGCTTCTGGCCGAGAATATGCTGGGAGGCTTTCACTTCAACGACCGCCGTTATGCGGACGACGACCTGACATTAGGGTCGATCGATCCGTACCAGGTTTTTCGTATCTTCCATGAAATCAGGCTTTTTGAGTGGGAAACGGGCGCACTCGCCGACATTGCTTACATGATCGATCAGAGCCATAATCTGAAGCCGAAAATCGAGGAGATGATTCAAACGGCGTCGATGGCGCAAGAGCTTTATGCCAAGGCGGCACTGGTCGATCATAAGAAGCTTGCGCATCATCAGGCGCGGGCAGATTTGATTGACGCCGAGGAGTGCCTGAAGAGCGCATTCTCGACCGACGTTCGTCCTGCGATTCGGGAATGGCGGAAGTCGAAGGGGCTGGCGGAAAATCCGCTGGAGGCTTTTCGCGGTAGCGGATATTCGGAGCGCGCGACCCGTGAACGGGCGGAACGGAACCGATTAAGCGTTTCCAGCTACGCTTAATTGACCTTAAATGACCATAAGTGCGGCTTTTAGAGAGCCTAAATTGGCCATAATTGGCCATAAAACCAGTTGCGCACGGCGAGGAGAATCAAACCATAAAGCGGCGGATCCCCAATCTGCCAAGCAACAACATACCAGCGCCGAGAATTACCAAGCCAAGACTGCTGGGCTCGGGAGTAGAAATGGCTGTACCGACAGGGTTCGGGTCGCTGATGTAGCCCACCGTCTCATTATCGGCTTCAAAGTTTCCAGTGTTGCCTTCCGTAAGGACGACGGAATCGAAAAATCCGCCAGTGGAGACGAATTCCAAAAAGGCGTACTGCTGGCCGGAATTGGCGTTCAGATAGGTCGCGTTCGGGTTTCCGCAGAAAGCGGTACCGGGACAGTTCCCCACCAGGGCCTGAAATTCAGCCGCGCCGAATGTGTAAACCGGGGTTGGATTCCCCGCCTGATAGAAGGACAGGGAATTTGTGGCGTCGAGCGCGGAAAACCACAGACCGAAGAAGTCCACTCCCTGACTCAAGGTCACAGTTTCGGCTTGGTTATACCCAACACTTAAATAATTGCCTATCCCGCCGGCTCCGCCGTATTGATCCGCAGGGGAGATAGTCCCATTTCCTGAGAATGTACCGGTGATCAGCCCGTTATCACCGAAGGTAGAAACGTCACCCTGCAGAGTCTGAGTCGACAATCCGTCGAAGGTCTCGGTCCCGATAACGCAGGTCGCACTGCTGCCGCAGAGTTGGGCTTCACTGACCGGACCTATGCTCTGCGTACCAGCAGCCTCATAGTACGGCGCGAATGAAATTGATGAGTAGGCAAATGAAGCGGAGAGCATCATAACGGCTCCCACAGAACACCTGCGACCAGGGAAATTTAGAGTCATATTATATTCCTTAAAAACCTATCTTTTCAACATTAAATCGAGATATCTTGCGTAATACCGCGCGCATTTTCGAACCGAGAAGAAACAATCATTCTCACTCGGTAAGCGCACTAATGAGGAAGGCTTGTTAGCAGTTACCGACTTGCGCGTTTGATCCTTGCATGCTGCTAATGGAAGCAAGAGGACTTCCAAACCTAGCAGGGGATTTGTCAAGAGAAGCAGTCGTTATCATCGGTTTACGGAGATGTTGATGCCAGCGATTGCTCGCGCTGTCTCAGATCTGATACGCGTGCCTAAATGTGATACAAAGCGATGGACGAGACCGTCCCTCAGGTTTCGTCGCCAGGGAGGTGGGCAAAAAGAGGACAATATACTTCTTAAGACGGAACGATCTAGGAGGATCATGTTATTTGTACGAGGAACTTTGTGCGGCTTGGCGGGGCTCGGCAACATCGCGATGGCTGCGACGTTGTGTGTCAACCAGGGAGGGACTGCGGGCTGCACCGCGACTATCGGCGCGGCGGTTACCGCTGCCAAGTCGAATGACCGCATCAACATTGCGGCGGGACAGTATTCAGAACAGGTCACGATTACGAAGCCGCTTTCACTGGTGGGCGCGGGGTCGGATTCTACGTTCATCAATGCCAAGGGACAGTCGAATGGCATCTACGTCGATGGGTTGGATAATCCGGGCATGGCGCACGTATTGATTACGGGCATGACGGTTATGAATGCGAACTTCGAGGGGATTCTGGTAACCAACGCTTCGGACGTGATCATTTCGGAGAACCATGTTACGGCGAACAACCAGAGCCTGAATGTGGCGGCTGGGACGTGCGCCGCGCTACCGGTTTTTGAGACCAGCGAGGCGATGGATTGCGGCGAGGGAATTCATCTGATGGCTGTCGACCACTCGACGGTCGCGAACAATGAGTCGGATCTGAACTCGGGGGGAATCCTGATCAGCGATGAAACCGGGATCAACCACGACAATCTGATTACCGGAAATTCGGTGCATGACAATGCATATGCCTGCGGGATCACGATGGCATCGCATCCGGCATCGCCCAGCGCTACTTCGAAGCTGCCTTACGGGATTTTCAACAACACGATCTCCGGGAATAATTCATCGCACAATGGACACGCCGGGTCGGGTGGAGCGGGCATTGGAATTTTCGCGCCGGGCCCCGGAAATATGAACTTCGGCAATCGCGTGATTGGGAACGTGCTGGAGGACAATGGGCATCCGGGAGTGACGATGCACAACCATGCGGCGCCTGCAGGAGCGCCGGGCGTCAACCTGAACGACAACATGATTGTTGGAAATTATATTTCGGGTAATGGAGCCGATACGGCGGATGCGATGACGGCGGGACCGACGGGCATCGATATTTATAGCGTGGCGCCGGCGTACGGGACCTTGGTTGCCGAGAACACGATTGTGAATGAGGCGGTGGATGTGGTGATGAATAATCCAGGGTCGACGGAGCTGCACTTTAATAATCTGATGGGCGGAGGGGTCGGCGTGGCGAACCCGAGTGGCATGATCAATGCGGGAATGAATTATTTCGGATGCGCGGGTGGCCCGGGGGCGACGGGATGCTCCACCGTGGGTAGCGCGGCGGTTACGTCGTCGCCATGGCTGAGTGCGCCGGTCGCGACTGCGCCCTCGGGGGGAAGGGGACGGCAGTAGGCGAAAAAGCTCGCGCCTGTCCGCATGCTTACGCATGGCGGTTCAGTATGAGCCGTCATGCGGAGGTTTAGCCGTCATGCGGAGGTTTAGCCGTCATGCGGAGGTTTAGCCGTCATGCAGAGGTTTAGCCGCCGTGCGGGCAGATGGAACCGGTCTAGCTCTTGGCGAAATACAGGGACGCGGCGCGTTCCATTTCTGATTTGCTCATGATCGGGCCGCGGCCTTCGTAGCGGCCGATCGATAGAAGAATATTGCAGATGTCGGTCGGGTAGCAGGCGCGCAACTCGGTGCGGCCCTCCCTCAGGCAGAGCTTGCGAAGATATTCGGCGCTGTCAGGCTCGGCTTGTATGTTGCGGGAGGCGACTACGCGGGTGAAGATCTGGTCGAAGCTTTGGGCGTCCACCGCTTCGACGTAAATCTTGTTATGAATGCGGCGCAGGAACGCTTCGTCGGCCAGGTCGGACGGCTCGAGGTTGGTCGAGAAGACGACCATCAGCTCGAAAGGAATCTGGAATTTCACTCCGTAGCGCAGCGTCAGATAATCGACGTGGCGATCGAGGGGGACAATCCAGCGGTTTAACAGATCGCGCGGCGACATCAGCTGGCGGCCGAAATCGTCGATGATCAGGATGCCGTTGTTGGCCTTCATTTGCAGCGGCGCGGCGTAAATGCCGGACGCTTCGTCCAGGCGCAGCTCCAGCATGCTGGGGATCAATTCTCCGCCGACCACGATGCAGGGGCGCTTGCAGAGCAGGTAGCGGGGATCGACGTCTTCGTTATCGTTGTTTTCGATGGGCTGATGGACCACCGGATCGTACAAGCTGATGACCTGATTGTCGACTTCGACCGCGTAAGGGATCAGGACCGCATCCTTATATACGCGCAGCATACGCTCGGCCAGACTGGTCTTTCCGTTCCCTGTGGGGCCGTAGACGAAGATCGAATTTTGCGAAATGATGGCTGGCCCGAGTTGATCGAGCATGCGGTCCGTCACGATGAGATCGGAGTACGCGGCGCGGAGCGTCTTGCGGTCCACGTGAACTTTCGCCGATTGGATCTTGTTCGACTTGTGATAATCGTTGAGCGAAACCGGGCAGGCTCCGGCGTATTGCGAGATTTGGAATCGCTCGCCGGCCAGCGTTTTGCCGGCGGCAGACAGAGTAAAGCTGTAATCGTTGCCGATCATGCCCTTGATCTCGATCAACTGCAGCGATCGCATGTGTTTGAACATGAGGTCGACCACCTGATGCGAGAGTTTGAGAGAGCGGCCGAGGTTCGCGATGCTCGAATAGCCTTCGATCAGCATGCGGCGAAGCATGAGATCGAGGACCAGCGTTTCGGAGATCCCTAACTCCTTAAAATCCTGAGGGATGGACGGATTGAAGGCGGAGCGGACAGGCGCGAAAGTAGCCATGATGTTTTTTGCGGTTCGTTCCTTCTCAGGTTTATCGGCTGAAAAGCCCGCGAAGTTTAAGGCTTTCGATGGAGGCGAGGCGGTGTAGACTCAATTCCAGGGGAGGCAGATTTTCATGGGTAAAGCGCTATTTCTCGTCTCCATATCGCTCATTTGTTTGCGCGGCGCGGATGATGTGCGCTTCGATGTCGCGAGCATCCGTCCTCATGCCCCGGATGACAGCCGCTTCCAGGTAAAAATGCCCACGAACGGGCGATTCAGCGCGATTGGCAGCGTCGCGAAGCTGGTTCTTATGATCGCCTACGATATGCAGGAGACCCAAATCGTCGGGGGTCCAGGCTGGATCGCAACGGAGAAGTGGGACATTACCGCCAAGTGCGACGATCGGAGTTCGCACAGCTTCGAGGACACGCATCGAATGCTCGAAAACCTGCTCCAAGACCGTTTTGCCTTGCAGATCCATCGCGAGACGGAGCAAATCCCGGCGTATATACTCAGCGTGGCGAAGGGCGGGCCGAAGTTCAAGGCACGCGAGCAGGACGGGCAAACCAACGTTCAAATCACTGGCAATTCCATTCGTGTGGAACAGGGAGGGCTCGCTCGGATGACCCAACTGCTATCGGCGGCATTGGGTCGGCCGGTCGTGGACCGGACCGGACTCAACGGGCTCTACGATCTATCGCTCCAATGGGACGATGCGCCGATTCCCGATGGCGGGGTCCTGGGCGCGGATGTGCATGCGGCGTCAGGGACAGATCGCGGGTCCATTTTCAGCGCGATTCAGGAGCAGTTGGGATTGCGGCTGGAGCCTCAGAAGACTCCCGTCGAGGTGATCGTGATCGACCGGATTGAAAGACCATCAGCGAACTGAGCTTGCACGGACGGGCGGGCTGCGGCGTCATTATATACAGTGCGGTTTCTCCAAACATTCGCCTTATTGTGCGTAGTGGGTGTCGTGTGCCTGGGCGACGATTTCGCGGAGAGGCTTTTCAAGGCTGGGCAAAGGGCGGAAAAAGCCGGCGATACGTTTCACGCGTTCCTGTTATACTCCCAGGCTGCGGCGCTGCAGCCCGCCAATGCGGATTATGCGATGCGCAAGGCTGCGCTGCAGGCGGATGCGGCGATGTCGGCTACGACGCGTCTCGATATGAGCGCGCTGGCGCACGAGGAACTTTCCGCTGAGCCGCTGACCGATCGTGAAGTGGTCGAGGCTCGGGCGGCTCGGGAGCCACCGCGATTGAAGGGGACCGAAGGGCTCAAGAGTTTCGATTTCAGCGGCGATCCCAAGACGGTCATTGAAAAAGTGATGGCCGCGTACGGACTGATGGTGGTGTTCGAAGCGAACTATCAGATGCCGCCTGCATTCCGCTTCCGCCTCGACGATGTGCGATTCGAGGACGCGATGCGTACGCTCGAAACACTCTCCAATTCGTTCCTGGTCCCGGTGAACGATCGTCTGGCGCTGATGGTTCGGGACAACGCGCAGAAGCGGACGGAGATGTCGCCGGCGATGGCCATCGCGATCCCGATTCCGGAGCGCATTTCCGTGACGGACGCGCAGGAGATGATGACGGCGGTGGCGCAGACGCTGGAGATTCGCAAGTTCAGCCTGGATCCGGTAAAGAGAGTGGTTTATCTGCGGGATCAGGTTTCGAAGATCGTCGCGGCGCGGTCCATGTTCGCGGATCTTTCGCGGCTGCGGGCGCAGGTGGAGGTTGATGTCGAGTTCCTGGAAGTGACCAAGAGTTCGGCGCTGGGCTATGGGCTGCAGTTGCCGACATCGTCCGCGATCGTGAATTTCGGCTCCTTCCTTGGCAATGTCGCCGGCGTCGGTGAACGGCTTGCAATCGTTTTTGACGTTCGGCGGAGGAGCGACATTTTTCGGCGTCGGCATAGCGGCATCGGCGGTGCTGGCAACGTTCACCAAGTCGGATTCCGACGTCATTCTCAAATCGCAGATCGTAACGCTGGACGGGCAGGCGGCGACGCTGCATGTGGGCGAGAGGTATCCGATCGTGACGGCGACCTATTCGGGAGGAAGTACGAACCAGATCGGGGCCGGCCAAGCGTCGGGATTATCGGCTCCGCCTTCGATCAATTTCGAGGACCTGGGATTGGTGTTGAAGGTCACTCCTTCGGTGCACGACGAGGGCGAAGTGACGCTGGATATCAGCAGCGAGTTCAAGGTGCTGGGCGCAAGCGACGCGAACGGCAATCCGACGATTTCGAGCCGCAAGTATGAGGGCAAGGTGCGCTTGCGGATGGATGAATCGGCGATCGTGGCGGGGTTGCTGGGAAGCACGGATGGAGAGACGATCAGCGGAATTCCAGGGCTTGCGAGTATTCCCTGGCATCGGGCGTCTGCTGCGGACTAACAACATCAACAAGAGCTCGGACCAGGTGCTGCTGGTGCTGCGTCCACACCTGTTGAGTGTGCCTCCGTGGGAATTCGGGTCGACGCCGATTTGGTTGGGGACGGAGACGAAACCGCTCACATTGTTTTGAGAATTTCCCAATAACGCTCGGCGACGATTTCTACTGCGTGATGCGCAGCGATGTGCGCGGCGGCGCGGCGTCCGATCTCTCTCCGCGGCTTCGAGATCGCGGGCGAGCCAAGTGATGTAGGCCGCAAGCAGATCTTCCTCCGAAGGACCGGTTTCAACGCGCAGGCAGGCGTTTTCAGGGATGCGCGCGATCTCCGCGCCGTCTGAAAACGCGACGGGCTTGCCGATGCCCATCAGCCGGATCGCGATGCCGGAAGTTTCTGCGGCGGTGGGATATCGCAGGTTGATGCAGAGATCGACGGCGGCGGCGTAGCGCCAGAAATCGGGCTCCGGGAGATAGCCGACGCGAATGATGCGCGGGTCGGATAATTGTCCGGCGAGAGATCGTTCCAAGATCAGACGATGCAAAGCGGCCGGCGATGAGGAGTCGCGCGTCGGCACCCGCGCTCCTGGCTCGTTCAATCGCGCGGAGCACGACCGGCAGGCGTTTCGATTCGCGCTGATGTCCGAAGACGCCGGCGAGCAGGGTGCGCGGACCAAGTCCCAGTTCGTCGCGAAACCGCAGTGTGTCGGCTTCCTGAAGGAACTGCCGGCGCCGTAAAAAGATGGGGATTTCGAAGATCGCGCACATCGGGCGCATGCCTCCGGACAATAGCCGCGGCTGCCGGATTGTGGACGACGATCGCGCGCGCGGTGGTCGCGATGCGCTTCAGCATGGGCCACGCGAAATAGCGCGGATCGGCGGCGGAGCGGGCGCGATGCTTCCACAAATCCTCGGCGAGCGAACGCGTCCACTCGCCGTAGTTGAAAATAAATTCGTCGACGTACTGTTCGGCGGTGAGTCGGCCCAAGAAAGAAATGCTGCAGCACGGCGTCATGTAGAACGACCACGCCAGGATGGGCGAGCGCCTGATCGTAGATTGCACTGTGGAGTTGGTTGTTGCCGATGTGATAGAGCGCGATGTCTCCGCTCGTCTCCGACTTTCACGTCGCCTTGCTTGCGAAGCGCGCTTAGCAGAGCTTCGGCGTAATCCGCGACGCCGGTTTGTGCGGGCGGGAGTGGCGCGAAAAAACCGACGGTCAATTTATTCCTTCTTGCGGGGACCGAACAGAGCGGTGCCGACGCGCACATGCGTCGAACCTTCTTCGATCGCCGCTTCGAGGTCGTGCGACATGCCCATCGACAATTTCGGAAGCCCGTGTTCGCGCGCGAGCGCAGCTAAGGTGCGGAAATATGGACGCGTGACCTCGGGATCGTCGCACCACGGAGGCATGGTCATCAGGCCGGTGAGTCGAAGGTTTGGGCACGTTCGCGAATCGCAGCGATCAAGCGCAGGAAGCGATTCGGGCGCCGCGCCCTCTTTCGATTCTTCGTGCGAAAGCTTGACCTCGATCATCACTTCGAGAGGCCGGTTTAATTGGTCTAAACGCTTCGCGAGCTTTTCCGAATCGACGGTCTCGATTACTTGAAAAAGATCGCCTGCGATGCGGGACTTGTTCGATTGCAGATGTCCGATCAAGTGAAATTCGGCGCCCACCAAGGTCGGTGAGCGGCGGGTGTTTGCGCTCGAACTCCTGCACATAATTCTCGCCGAAACACGCGCAGGCCGAGCTCGTAGGCTTCGCGCATGACCTCCGCCGGGAATTTTTTTGTCACCGCGACTAAGCGTAATTTCATCGCGCTTGCGGCCAGCGCGATTCACGGCGTTTTGGATCCGCTCTTCCACTTGTAAGAGACGTTCACTTAACATGAACGCCTCCTATGTACACAGCTTGCGCGGATTGAATGCCGAAGAAATAGGCGAGTTCGCGATGGTCGGTGCAATCGTGAATCACGAAGTCGGCGCGTTTGCCTGGTTCGAGCGATCCGATTTCGGCGCCGCGTTGCAGGCTGTATGCGGCGTTGATGGTCGCGGCGGTGATCGCTTCAGCAGGCGTCATTTTCATTTGCGTCGAGGCGAGAGAAAGAATCATCGGCATCGATGGCGTGGGCGAGGAGCCGGGATTGAAATCGGTTGCGAGCACGACGGCGAGGCCAGCCTCAATCATCGCGCGTGCGTCGGGATAGCGCTTCAAGCCGAGCGCGTAAACCGACCCGGGCAGCAGCACCGGCTGGACACCCGCTGCTCGCATGCGCCTCGATTCCACGCGGCATCGGTATGCTCCAGATGATCGGCCGTAACCGCGCCGAGTTCGGCCAGCGAGTTGCGCGCCGCAGGAATTTTCGAAGCTGATCGACATGCATGCGCAGCTTGAATCCGTGCTCTTTCGCGGCGAGAAGAATGCGGCGTGCATCGTCGACCGGAAACACGTGAGGCTCGCAAAAGATGTCGCAATACTCGGCGAGCTTCTTCGCCGCGGGAAGCATTTCGTCGAATCACGAGATCGGATGTATTCTTCGCGCCGGCCGCGAAATTCGTCGGGAATTTCGTGCGCGCCGAGAAATGTCGGGATAGCGCGAATCGGACCCATGCGATGGATCACGCGCAGCATTTCATCTCGTCATCGAGCGTCAGGCCGTAGCCGGATTTCGCTTCGATGGTCGTCGTGCCTCCGCGCAGAAACCATTGCGGTGTAGCGCGAGGCGGCGGCGAACAGCTCGTCCTCGGTGGCGGCGCGCGTCTTGCGAACGGTGGAACGGATGCCTCCGCCGGCTGCGGAGATTTCCTGATACGTGACGCCGCTCGACCGCTTCTCAAACTCGTCGGCGCGATTGCCGGCGAACACGGGATGTGTGTGCGCATCGACGAATCCGGGCATAACCACTCTGTTCCCTGCATCGATGATTTCGAGATGGGAATCAAGCGCGCAGCGCGGCCCGGCGTAGATTATGACTCCGTCGCGGACGATCAGGACACCGTCGCGAATGATGCCCAGGTCGCGCATTTCCGCGCGCACGCGCGGTCGCGCGGGACCCGAGAGCGTTACCAGTTCGGAGCAATTGACGACGGCAAAGTTCATCCTCTCTTACAATAGCGAAAGGCGTTCAACGCACATCGCGGCGACGCTTGGCTTGAGCGAATGCCCCGCGCCTTCCACCATCGCGAGATCTGTGCGAGCGGGGATTAGCGCTGAGCGCGGCGCTGCATTTCGTCGATGGTTCCGAAAGTATCGCGCGCGCCGTGGACGAAGACCGCGGGAATCTGAATCGATCCGAAGTGGCCTGTGCGCAACTGCTGCGGCTTGTGCGGCGGATGCAAAGGATAGGAGAGCAGCAGCAGCGCATCGGCAACGTTGGGCTCTTCCGCGGCGAGCATCGTCGCCTGCCTGCCTCCGTAGGAATGGCCGCCGAGGAAGACTTTTTGTCCGGCGATTTCGCGCAGCGCTTCCACGGCGCGGCGCAATCCCTCGCGGTCGCGCGTCGGCCTGCGCGGGAAATGGCGGACCTTTCGGACGCTGCTGGCGAAAAGGAAGATCGCAGCGCAGCGTCACGATGCCCGCGTGCGCGAAGGCTTCGGCGATCGCTTTGAGCAGCGTAGTGTCGCTATTGCTGCCGGCGCCGTGCGTGATCACCAGGCCGTTGCCGTTGGGATGTTCGGGCTCATGAAGAAAGCCCCGAACCAATTCGCGCTCAAAATGTTTCAATCGCATATTTCTCCTTTTCCCCAGACGGTTTGGCGGCCGACGCCGGTGTAGCCGCAATTTCAAGATACGGGATGAATTCCGTGAGGTCGCCCTCATATTCGGCGACGCCCGTGAAGCCGCCGAGCGAGTGGCGCTGTCCCGTGCTCCGTCTGGGCATCCGCCTGACTGGAGATCGCAACGGGTCATGCGAATCGCCGCGGCGCGCTCGCCCATCGCTTTGAAATCGATTTCCAGCGGACCCGGGCCGTAGAGCGCTCGGAGCGTGCTGATGCGGTCGCGGATCCGCGAAAACATCGGGCCAAATTCCGGACGTTCCTGATTCTTGAGCTCGGTCGGCGAGAGAAAGGTCACTCGCGACACGTTCGGCGGGCGCGCGGATCCGGCAAGGGGAAGACGCAGAAGATCCGGATCCTCCAAGTCGCGAAACTCGGCGCGCAGGCTCTCCTGCACAAGATCGCCCATAACGTGGAGAATCTGCACAAGATCCGGCTGATTTGTTTCAAACACATTCAGGCCGACGTGAAATTCCTGCAGCGTGGCGCCATCCAGATGACGTACCCGCAGCACAAACGGCCTCGGCGGATCGTGCAGTCCACTGGGAACTCCGGTCTCGCGAACGGGTGCGAAGAATCTAGCGTACAATCGCGGGATCGCGCGCGATGAAGAATCTTTCCGAACTGGCCGCGAAACAAATTGGCGGTCTCGCCCGGCGGGAAATGCACCGGCTCCGGCGCCGCGCAGTGGAAGCGCAGTGCAAACAGATCGAAGGTCGATGTACCTTGAGAAGGCATGATCTCACTCGCCGACATTCAAGCCGCCCGCGCGCGAATTCGCGACAGTATCTTGTTCACTCCGGCACCATATTCGGAAACGTTATCACGCCACGCGGACAACACGCTGTACCTGAAGATGGAAAATCTTCACATGACCGGGATCGTTCAAGGAACGCGGCGCGCTGAATCGCATCCTCTTGATGACCGATGACGAGCGCGCTCGCGGCGTGATCACCGCGTCGGCAGGCAATCATGCGCAGGCGGTCGCGTATCATGCGTCGAAGCGCGGCATTCGCGTGCAGATCTGCATGCCGGTGCTGACGCCGCTGGTGAAAGTCACGGCGACGCGCGGGTACGGCGCCGAAGTGATCCTGCATGGCAATAATTTCGACGAGGCGGTGGACGAGGCGCGGCGGCGCTGCGATGCGGAGGGGCTGGTTTTTCTGCACGCGTTCAACGACGACGCGGTGATCGCGGGACAGGGAACCATCGGCCTGGAATTGCTGGAGCAGGTGCCGGATCTGGAGGCGGTGGTGGTGCCGGTGGGCGGCGGAGGATTGATCGGCGGCATCGCCTGCGCGATTAAAGAGCAGCGTCCGCAGGTGCGAATGGTGGGCGTGGAGACGGCGCGCGTGCCTTCGATGCAGGCGGCGTTGTTGCAGCATCATCCCGTGCTGGTGCCTGCCGGCGTCGACCATCGCCGACGGCATCGCAGTGCGGCAGGTGGGCGCGCTGACGTTTCCTCTGTTCGAAAAATACGTGGACGAAATTGTCACCGTGGAAGAGGAAGAGATCGCGATGGCGATTCTCTGGCTGCTCGAAAAAGAGAAGACGCTGGCGGAGGGCGCGGGCGCGGCGGGCATGGCCGCGATGCTGACGAAGAAAACTTCGCTCGTGCGGCAAGAAAGTGGTCGTGCTGATCTGCGGGGGCAACATCGACGTGACGCTGCTATCCCGCATCATCGAACGCGGGCTGGTGAAAGACGGGAGGCTCGTCCGCCTGCGCGTTCCGCTAGCCGATCATCCGGGAGGCCTGAACCGGCTGACTACGCTGGTCGCGCAGCAGCGCGCGAATGTGGTGACGGTCACTCACGATCGCGCCTACTTCGGAGTCCATCTGGGCGATACGATCATCGACATCACCATGGAGACGCGGGGGCCGGAGCACATCGTGGAGTTGATGGATGAGTTGACGAAGGCGGGGTACGAATTCGAGCGGGTGCTGTAAATCTTATAATGAAGAGATGTCCTTCCGCCTCGGCATCGACTATAAGCCGCGCGGCGATCAGGCGACCGCCATCGATTCGCTGCTCGACGGTCTGAAGCAAGGCGAGCAGCACCAGGTTCTGCTCGGCGTCACCGGCTCCGGCAAGACCTTCACCATGGCGAAGGTGATCGAGCACACCGGCCGGCCCGCGCTGGTGCTGGCGCATAACAAGACGCTCGCGGCGCAGCTTTATCAGGAATTCAAGACGTTTTTCCCGTCGAACGCCGTCGAGTATTTCGTCAGCTATTACGATTATTATCAGCCCGAAGCCTACATTCCCTCGGGCGACGTCTACATCGAAAAAGAAGCGACCATCAACGACGAGCTGGACAAGCTGCGGCTCTCGGCGACGCGATCTCTGTTCGAGCGGCGCGATTGCGTGATCGTCGCGAGCGTCAGTTGCATCTACGGCCTCGGCTCGCCGGAAGCGTATTACGGGATGCTGCTGATGCTCGAAAAAGGGCAGAAGATCGCGCGCGAGGAGATCACTTCGCAGCTGGTCAACATCCTCTATGAGCGGAACGATGGCGATTTCAAGCGCGGCACGTTTCGCGTGCGCGGCGACGTCATCGAGCTGTATCCCACTTACGACGACTACGCCTATCGCATCAGTCTGTGGGGCGATGAGATCGAATCGCTGGAGCAGATCGATCCGCTGACCGGGCAGGTGAAGCAGACCTATCTGCGCCTGCCCATCTATCCGAAAACGCACTATGTGATGCCGCCCGAGACGCGCGACAACGCGCTGCGCAGCATCGAAAACGAGCTGCACTGGTGGAAGGGCGAGCTCGAAAAAGAAGGCAAGCGCATCGAAGGCGCAGCGGCTGTGGCAGCGCACCATGTTCGATCTGGAAATGATCAAGCAGATCGGCTATTGCCACGGCATCGAAAATTATTCGCGGCATTTTTCGGGACGCCTGCCGGGCCAGGCTCCGCCCACGCTGCTCGATTATCTGCCGCACGACGCGCTGATGTTCCTCGACGAAAGCCATCAGACCGTTCCGCAGCTGCAGGGCATGTATCATGGCGACCGTTCGCGCAAAGAGAACCTGGTGAAGTACGGATTCCGTCTGCCCAGCGCGCTCGACAATCGGCCGCTGACGTTCGAGGAATTTGAGAATCGCGTGCACCAGGTGATGTACGTTTCGGCGACGCCCGGACCGTACGAGCTGACCAAAACCTCCGGCGCGGTGATCGAGCAGATCATCCGCCCCACGGGTCTGATCGATCCCGAAGTCGACGTGCGGCCGATTCGCGGCCAGGTGGACGATCTGCTGCATGAGATCCGCCTGCGCGCCGAAAACAACGAGCGCGTGCTGGTGACCACGCTGACCAAGCGCATGTCCGAGGATCTGGCGGAGCATTACACCGAAGCCGGCGTGAAGTGCGCGTATCTGCACTCGGAAGTTTCGACGCTCGACCGCGTCAAGATTCTGCGCGATCTGCGGCGCGGCACTTACGATGTGCTGATCGGCGTCAATCTGCTGCGCGAAGGGCTGGACCTGCCGGAAGTTTCGCTGGTGGCGATTCTCGATGCCGATAAAGAAGGCTTCCTGCGCTCGGCCGGATCGCTGATCCAGACCATGGGCCGCGCGGCGCGCCATCTGAACGGCCGCGCGATTCTCTACGCCGATGTGATGACCGATTCCATGCGGCGCGCGATCGACGAGACCACGCGCCGGCGCACGATTCAAGCGGCCTACAACGAGGCCAATGGCATTACGCCGCAATCGATCATCAAGCCGATCGATTCGCAATCTGGTGGCGATCGCCGAAGCGCGATTACGTCACCGTGCCGCTGGAATCGGACGAAGAAACGGCGGCGATTCCGCCGGAGCAGATGGATAAATATCTGGCCGGAGCTGGAGGAACGCATGCGCGAGGCCGCGCGCAAGTTCGATTTCAAGCAGGCCGCCGCGTTTCGCGACCGCATCAAGGAACTGCGCGCGAAGGCCGTGTTAAGCGACTACGGTCGACATGAGGAAAAAGCGGCAGCCCTGTCATGGGAATGATCGGGGCCGGAGGCGTTAACCGATCGTTCCTGGCGCGGATGCCGGTGCTGCTGGGGCGGATGGGTCCCGTGAAGGCCGCGTCGTTTCGCGTGGCGCGGCGGATCGCGAACACGCTGCGCGCGGGACATGCGGTCATGAACTACGCGGCGCTGGCGCCTTGCGATTTAATCTGGATCGCGGTGCCGGATGCGGGAATCGACCGCGTGTCGCGCGAACTGGCCGCGGCGACGCCGCTGGCCGGAAAGATCGCTGTGCTGTGCGGGTCCACGCGCGATAGTTTTTGGCCCGGCCCTTTGCTCGCTGGGGGCGCGCGCGTGGCTACACTCAATTGCGTGGAAGAATCGGGCGAACGACTGTTCGTGGCGGAAGGCGATCCCGGAGCGCGATGCGCGAGCTGCGCCGTGTCATCGCCGCCGAGAAGCGCAAGCTGATCGAGCTGCGCGCGGCTTCCAAGGCGCTTTATCTTTCCGGGGTTCATCTGGCGACTCATCTGCTGCTGCCCTGGATCGCCGCGTCGGTCGAGAGTCTGCGCGACGCCGGATTATCGCGCGTGGAAGCCACGCACGTGGCGAATGCGTTGGGAAATCGCGCGCTTCGAGCCTATGCCAAAGCCGGCCCGAAGGCTTGGAGTCCCACGGCCGCGGACCGTTTGCGGTTGTCCATCGCCCGCGATCTCGATACGATTCGCGGCGTGGACCCCAGGCTTGCGGCGCTGTACGCCGATGGCGTGGAGCAGGCTCTGCGCTATTTCGAATCGCGAAAATAAGTCGCGCGGACGCGCGCGATTTCGGCGACGGTCCAGGCCTGGAAAGGGCAACCCCGCGGCTCACGAGGCTCGTCGCCGTCGTAAATCTCGGCGGTCAGGTCGCGGCAGCTTGAATGTCGACACAGTCCGAACGCGTTGAAATACGCGTCGATATACGGCCCCAGCAGCCACGGCCACACCGTGCCCTGATGATAGGCCGCATCGCGCTCGGCCGGCGAGCCCCTGATAGCGAGGCTTATAATCGGGATCGCCACGATCGAGCGTCCGCAATCCCACGTCAGTCAGCAATTCGCGCTCGACGACGCGCACGACCGCCTGCTGCTGCGCTGTTTCGAGCAGCGTATGCGGAAGGCTCACCGCGAAAATTTGATTCGGCCGAATTTTTTCGACCGGCCCTTCCGGCGCGAGCACATCGAACAGGCAGTTGCGCTGCGCGTTCCAGAATTTCGCGCGGAAACTGTTTTGCACGCGCTCCGCGCTTCGTCGCGAAAATCTGTCTGGTCGCCGAGCAACTCCGCCCATTCCGCAGCCAGCGTCAGCGCGCCGTGCCACAGCGCGTTGATCTCGACCGGCTTTCCGTGCCTCGGCGTGACCACCCAATCGCCGATCTTCGCGTCCATCCAGGTAAGCTGCGATCCCGGCGTTTCCCGGCGCTCAGTAGATGATCCTCGGGATCGACCGCGATATCGTGATGCGTGCCGCGCCGGTGCCAGGCGATGATTTCTTTCGCCGCGGGATAAAACGTATCCTTCAAAAATGTTTCAGAGCCGCCGGCCGCGAGCCAGTGCCGCATCGCCTGAAACATCCACAGCGTCGCGTCGGCGGTGTTGTATTCGGGCGATTCGCCGGAGTCCGGAAACCGGTTCGGAATCAGGCCCTGATTCAGATGCGCGAGAAATCCTTCGATAATTTCGCGCGCCTCTTCAAGACGTCCCGGCACGATCAGCAGCCCGGGCAGGCTGATCATCGTATCGCGGCCCCAATCGGTGAACCAGGGATAGCCCGCGATGATGGTCGGCTTCCCGTCGGCGCGCTGCACTGTGAACGGCTCCGCGCTCGGCGCCGGCTCCGCGATTTCCGCCGACTCGATTCCCGCCAGTATCGGACACCACTCGTCCGGCTGTCAGATCGAGCACGATCACGCCCGGCGTGTACAGATCCTCGCGAAAATCCAGTCCGCGTTCCAGCTCCGTCAGATACTCGATGTTGTAATACCACTTCGCGATCCGCTTCGAAGCGGCCGGCATGCTGGAAATTTAGCCGCGGCAGCGAGCCGTAAGGATCGGCGCTCGCCTTCCGCAGCGAATGATAATCCCGATACGCGGTGAACGGACGCACGCGCAGTGTCGACAGCGCGATCGGCGCGATACCGCACCACCACCGCCTGCTTGCCCGCGATCAGGTAAACCTGTTTTTCAAATCGCACGCCGTCGAAATTGAAAACCCAGGTGGCGCACGGCGTCCGGACGAAACTCCGCCAGATATTCGTTCGAGGGCGCGACGCCCGGATACTGGCAGCATCCGAGCGCATACGTGCGCCCGTCGATCGCGACTTCTTCTTCGACCCGCGACAGCAGCACATAGCGCTCCACTGGAGGTTTCAGCGATGCCACCAGCAGCGCGTGATACCGCCGGGTGTTCAGCCCCTCCGCGGTGCCCATGGCGAACGCGCCGGTGCCGTTGGTTTCCAGCCACTCGACTCTCGTCTAGCAGATCATTTCACTTCTTAACATCGCGATGCGTTTCTTTCGCCCGATATCCCGCCGCCGCCAGCCGCTTGCGAATTTCGCTCGCGATCATGACGCTGCGATGATGCCCGCCCGTGCAGCCGAACGAAATCGTCAGATAGCTCTTCCCTTCGGCGATATAGTGCGGCAGCAGATACACCAGCAGATCCGAGATGCGCGTGATGAACTCCGTCGTCTGCGGAAACGACCGGATATAGCGCGCCACGCTCGGATGCTTGCCGCGTCAGATGCTTGAACGCCGGAATGTAATTCGGGTTCGGAAGAAAGCGCACGTCGAACACCAGATCGCTATCCGCCGGGCACGCCGTGGCGATAGCCGAAGCTGTTCACCTGCACCAGAATCCCCGGCGATTCTTTCTGCCCGCGAAAAGTGCCGTGGATCGTTTCCCGCAGCTCATGGACGTTGAACTTGGTGGTGTTGATGATCGGATCGGCCAGCGCGCGGATCGGCGCCAGCCGCTCGCGCTCGCTGCGGATGCTCGCCTCGACGCTTTGCTCCGGTCCCCAGAGGATGCGGACGCCGCGTTTCGCTGAATCGCCGGATCAGCGCCGCATCGTCGGCTTCGAGAAACAGCAGCCGCGTCGGAATCTGCCGCCGGATTTTCTTGAACAGCGCGGGAAGCCGCTCCAGCGCGACGCCTTCGCGAATATCCACCACCAGCGCCGCCCGCCGGACGTTCGGCGCATCCTTGGTCAGCTCGGCGAACTTCGGAATCAGGTCGATCGGCAGATTGTCGACCGAATAATATCCCAGGTCCTCGAACGCCTTCAGAACCGTGCCCTTGCCCGACCCGCTCAGGCCGGTGATGATGACGACTTCGGTCTGCGCGGCGGGAGCGACCGGCGATCGGCTTGGCCATCCTCTGACTCTATGCGAGGTTATGACTCGATCAGATCGAAATGGCCGTCGCGCCGGCGGACCAGCACGGAGACGCATTCCTTGTCCGCGTCGCGATAGACCACATAATCCGTCGTCCTTGCCATTTCGAGCAGCGCTTCTTCGAGCGTCATCGGCTTGCGCTGGTCCAGATGATTCACGCGATAAACTTTTTGCGCTGACTTCTTCGCGTCATCGCTGGTCGCGACCACGCCCACCAGCTCGCCCGCGCCGTTGCGATTCCTTGCTCGCGACGACCGCCGCGCCTTTGCGCGCCACTTCGCGCAGTTCTTCACCGCCTGCTTATCCAGCTTGTCGAGCGCCGCGCTCAGCGCCGTGAACAGATCCGCGTCCGACGCGATGCCCACCAGCGGATGCTCGTAAAACTGCATGGTGATCTCGGCTTTGTGCAGTGCCGATTCTCGGTGGTCACCACCACGTGGGCCTCCTTTTCGCCGCGCTTCTCCAGCTAATTTCGAAATCTTCGCGAACTTCGCGTCCAGCTTCTCCTGCAACTTGGGAGACAGCTCTTTCTTGATCCCTCTGTATAGCTGAACCTCCGTGTACATCCGTCTTGAAACCTCCGTCACGAGCTCAGCTACGAACCCGTCTCTGATGAGTGGACGGGATGCGCATATCTTCGCGATATTTTGCGACGGTACGGCGAGTCACTTGAATTCCCTCCGCCTTGCAGACGCTCCGTGATGTGTTCGTCGGTAAGCGGGTGGGACGGGATCCTCCTCTTCGATCATTTTTTTGACGCGGCGCTTCAGGATCAGCAGCGGCAGGACGCCTCCGCTGGGCCCCTGCACCGCCTCTGAGAAGAAGTACCGCAGTTCGAAAACGCCCTGCGGCGTATGCGCGTATTTGCTCGAAACCGCGCGGCTCACCGTCGACGGATGCACGCCGATCTCTTCCGCGATTTCCTTGATCATCATCGGCTTCAGAAAGTCGATGCCATGCTCCAGAAAATCCATCTGCCGCCGCACCACGCTCTGGCAGACCCGCAGAATGGTCTGCTTGCGCTGCTCGATATTCTTCATCAGCTGGATCGCCGAGGCGTAGCGTTCTTTCACATAATTTCGAACGTCCTTATTCGGCTCCTCATTCCGGTCGAGCATCTTCCGGTACTGCGGAGTTCAGCCGCAACTGCGGAATATCGTCGTCGTTCACCGTGATCAGGTAATCTTCGCCGTCTTTGGAAATGTAAACGTCCGGCTCCACCATGCCGCGCGTTCGCGCCCCGAATAGCGCAGCCCCGGCCGCGGATCCAGATGGCGGATCACATCGACCGCGATATCGATATGTTCGCAGCGGCCGGTGCAGCAGCGCGCGCCAGTTCCTTGATCTGCCGCAGTTCCACCAGCTTCAGATGATCGTGCACGATCTGCCACGCCACGCCGCCCTTGCCGTTGCGGCTTTCGATCTGCAGCAGCAGGCATTCCCGCACATCGGCGCAGCCCACGCCCGCCGGGTCCAGCGTATGGACCACGCGCAGCGCTTCCAGCACGTCTTCCAGCTTGTGACCTTCCGCCGCCGCCATTTCTTCCGGCGTCAGCGTCAGATAGCCGTTTTCGTTCAGATTGCCGATGATGCTCTCCGCCGCATCGCGCACCTCCTCGGTCAGCGACACCAGCGCAAGCTGCGAATGCAGATGATCGCTCAGCGTGACCGGCGAGGAAAGGAACGTCTCGAACGACGGCTTTTCGACGTTCTCCGACGCCGGACTCTTGTAGCCAGGGTCGAGATAATCGTCGAAATAGCTGCCGAAATCGATCTCGTCGAAAGGATCGGCGGCTTTGACGTCGGCCGCATCGGGAGCCGTCAGAGTTTCGCGCGCCCATTTCGGACAATGCAGCCGGCTCCGGATTGCCCATGTTGGCGGCTTCGAAGTCCGCCGCGATCGGATTCGACGGGTTCCATCTCGCCGGCGGCGACCGGCTGTTGTCTAGAATGGCTTGATCGGCCGGATCGGCCACGCGCTCGGCTTCCAGCAGCGGGCGCAACTCGTCCGGCGTCAATTCCTCACCGCCATCCAGCGATTCTTCCAGAACCGGGTTCTGAGCGACCTCAGCCGAGATCATCTCTTTCAGCTCCAGCCGGTTCAGTTGAAGCAGGCTGACCATCTGGACCAGCCCTGGCGTGAGTATTTGCTTTTGCTGGACCCGAACTTGCAGTCTGGGCGAAAGCGAACTCATTCTGGTCCCAGTGTAACACCGGTGGGGCAGTTTCCCGACGTGCCTTTTTGCTTTACTTTTAGGACAAAATCCACCCGAGCCCGGCTCCATCTCCCCCCGGCTTGACGCCACCGAGCCGCGACCACAGGGAGCGATCTTCGATCCGTTACAATTATGGGGAATGCAGCTTTCCGATATCTTCCTCGGCCTGGGCGAGGAAACCTTTCAGCAATTGATGCGCGCAGTTTCCATGGGACGTCTCCGGACGTATCAGCTATTCGACCGCATAAAGACCCGCTTGCACCTCCATAAATTGAGCTCGGAGACCCTGCGCAAGGCATCCCCCCGCCTCTGGGAGCGCCTCAAAGAGGAAAAAGACGAAGACTACGCAACCGACCTGGCGCAAGCCATTCTGGTGTCTCACCTCGACATGATCAAAGCCGTCCTCGATCAGCTAGGCGTCCCCCACGAAGACGGTTTTTTCGCCAAGGATGCCGACGTCTCCGGTTATCTGAAAGAAGGCTGGCAGCAGGAAGTCTGGACCAAATTCCAAGGCACGTTCTCCCCCGCCGCGCTGCTATTCTATATCAATCATCTGGCCTGGGAAATCGCCAAAGCCGAAACAGTCTTCACCCCCCATGACATCGCCGCCCCACAACCCCTCCCATAAGGGAGGGGATTAGCAATGAAAGAACTCTTCGAAGCCATACGCGCCGGCGACACTGCCCGCGTCAAGGAACTAGTAGCAGCCGATCCGTCTCTAGCAATCTTCGCCGCCGCGATCCAAGGCGACACAGAAAAACTCAACGAGCTCCTAACCGCCAACCGTTCCCTGATCGGACTCTATTCCACCGACGGCTGGACCCCTCTGCACCTGGCCGCGTTCTTCGGCAAAACCGAAGCCGTCCGCCTCCTGTTAAATAAGGGAGCGATCGTGAACGCCCGCTCCACCAATCAGATGGAAAACATGCCTCTCCACGCCGCCGCATCCGGCCGCCACGCCGAGGCGGCAAAGCTCTTGATCGACCACGGCGCTCCCGTAAATGCCCGCCAGCACGGAGGCTGGTCCCCTCTGCACGCCGCCGCGCAAAACGGCGATCTAGAATTAGCAAAAGCCCTGATCGCCGCCGGAGCCGACGTAAACGTGCGCGCCGAAAACAACCAGATGCCCCTCGACCTGGCGCTGACCAAAGGCCAACAAGCCATGGTCGACTACCTGGAATCCAACGGAGCCAAACTCTAATGGCCGCCCTATCCGGACTGTCCGGAATGCGCGAAAAATCGGGGACTGCCTACTCTGTCCCAAGGCGCGTTCATTCCCCCGGAAAACGCGATCCTCTCAGTCGCCGCGAGGACAGAGCGGGCTGTCCCCGATTTTTCGCCCTGTCCACAAATTTGCCCTCGCTAACTCTGCGTCCTCCGCGTCTCTGCGTGAAATGCGCTTCCTCGGAGCACCGATAGTGCTGGAAGAAAAAATCCAAGCCCTCCACGCCACGCGCGTTAGAACAACTAACCGCCGCAACCACCCTGGAAGCAGTAGAAGCCGTCCGCATAGAAGCGCTAGGCCGCAAAGGCAAACTAGCCGAACTCAGCAAGGAACTAGGCAAACTCCCTCCGCAGGAGCGAGGCCCGCAGGGCAAAGTACTAAACTCCGCCAAACAAGACCTCGAATCAAGAATCGATTCCCGTAAAGCCAACCTGGAAGAGCAAGCCCTAGCCAAGCGCCTCGACGCCGAGTGGATCGACCTCACCACTCCCGCCCCCGGCATCCGCCCCGGCGCCCTGCATCCCGTGACTCAGGTCCAGCAGGAGCTGGAACAACTCTTCGCATCCCTAGGCTTCGCCGTAGTCGACGGCCCAGAAGTCGAAACCGAGCACTACAATTTCGACGCCCTCAACATTCCCGCCGACCATCCCGCGCGCGATATGCAGGATACCTTCTGGCTAAAAGACGGCCGCCTCTTGCGCACGCACACATCACCCGTGCAGATTCGCGCGCTAGAAAAATTCGGCCCGCCGCTAAAAATGATCGCGCCCGGAAGAGTCTTCCGCAACGAAGAAGTCGACCCCTCGCACGAACACACGTTCTATCAACTCGAAGGCATGATGGTCGATCGCGACGTCTCCGTCGCGCACCTGATCTACTTCATGAAGACGCTTCTCTCGCGCAATCTTCAAGAGAGACGTAACCGTCCGCCTGCGCCCCGGATTTTTCCCCTTCGTCGAGCCCGGCTTCGAACTGGACATTCAATGCCTGATCTGCGGAGGCCCCGGCTGTCCCGTGTGCAAACAATCCGGCTGGGTAGAACTTCTACCCTGCGGCCTGGTGCATCCCGGCCGTGTTGCGAGCCGGCGGCGCCGACCCCGAAATATGGTCCGGCTTCGCCTTCGGATTAGGACTAACGCGACTGGCGATGATGCGCTACGGGATCGACGACATAAGGCTACTAAACAGCGGAGACCTGCGTTTCTTGCATCAATTCTCATGATCTTCGGCGCCCACATCATCGTATACAGCAAGGATGCAGAGGCCGATCGCGCCTTCCTCCGCGATTTCCTCGGATTCGCATCCGTCGACGCCGGCCGCGGCTGGCTGATTTTCGCGCTGCCTCCGGCCGAAGCCGCAGTTCATCCCGCCGAGGAAAATGGCCGGCATGAACTTTATTTCCTGTGCGACGATCTGACGGCTGAAATCGCGCTACTCACGGCCAAGGGCGTCCAGTGTTCTGAGGTGCACGACGAACGATGGGGCTCCATTACCAAGATCAAACTTCCTGGCGGAGGCGAAGTGGGCTTGTACCAGCCGAAGCATCCCATAGCACTCAAATTATGACCGATTAAGGCATCACTGAGCGCGTTATGAGAGCATTTAAGGTCACTTAAGAGAATGAAATTTTCGTATTCCTGGCTTCGGGAACTGGTCGACGGCTTGAACGAGTCGCCAAAAGAGCTGATGCGTCTCATCACACTCAAGACCGCGGAGTGCGAAGGCCTCGAAGAAACCGGAGTGATGCTCGCCCAAGCCTGCGAAGCGCGCATAGTCACCGTCGAGCAGCTCGGCAAGAACGTGAAGGCCGTGGTTGCCACCGCTAACTACGGCATTAAAACAGTAGTTTGCGGCGCTCCCAACTGCCGCCCCGGTCTGCGCACCGTCTACGTCCCTCTGGGCAAGAAAACGATCGAAGGAGTCGAAAGCGATGGCATGCTGGCCAGCGCGTCCGAACTGGGCATCAGCCGCGACCACTCCGGAATCGTCGAACTAAAAGAAAACCTGACACTTAAGCCCGATTGGATCATCGAAGTCGACAACAAATCCCTGACCCATCGCCCCGATTTGTGGGGCCATTACGGCATGGCCCGCGAAGTCGCCGCGATTACCGGTAAAAAGCTCCTCGATCCGGTCAAAGCAAACGCCTGACAGTCGACCCACAAATCAAAGTAACGATTGAAGATTACACCCTTTGCCCGCGCTACTCCGCCCTGGTTTTCGAGAACGTCACCATCCAGCCGTCGCCTTTATGGCTCCAATATCGCCTGGAAGCCATCGGCCTCAACCCGATCTCGAACATCGTCGACGTGACCAATTTCGTCATGGCCGAGCTGGCGCAGCCCATGCACGCCTTCGATGCCGACAAGCTTCATGGCGGCCAAATCATTGTCAGGATCAGCACATCCAGGCGAGAAACTGGCTGCGCTCAACGGCGAAACTTACGAGCTCGACCCATCGAATCTGGTCATCGCCGATCCTCAACGGAGCCGTCGCGCTCGCCGGAGTCATCGGCGGCGCGGACAGCGCAATTTCCGCGACCACAACCCGCATAGTCCTTGAAAGCGCATGCTTTAACGCATCGAGCATCCGCAAAACATCCTCGAAATTGAAGCTCCGCACCGACGCTTCCATGCGCTTCGAGAAATCGCAGGACCCGGTAAATACCGTTCGCGGCCTGGCGCGAGCCTTCGAATTATTGCAGGAAGTCTCGCCCGGAATCCGCCTTGTCGGCGGGTTGGCCGACGCTTATCAGCCACTCAAGCCACTGGAACCAATCCAGTTACCGCTCGATTGGCTGAACCGCAAACTGGGCTGCGAGGTTCCGCCGGCTGAAGTGAGGCGCATCCTCGAATCGCTGCAATTCAAAGTCGACGAAGCGTTCAACGTGACCGTCCCAAGCTGGCGCGCAACCAAGGACATCTCTATTAAAGAAGACCTGGTGGAAGAAATCGGCCGCATGATCGGCTACGACAATATCACGCCCGTCGCGCCGCTTTCGCCCGCCCGCGTTCCGCCCGGAAATCCCGAGCGCGTCTTTCATCACAAAGTCCGCGAAATGGCTGCCGCGCAAGGGTTTACCGAGGTCTACAACTACTCTTTCATCACCGAGGAATCGGCCCGCGCATTCGGATTCAATCCCGCCGATCTGGTGCAAACCGACCAAAACTATCTGCGCCCCAGCCTGCTGCCCGGCATCCTGAAAAACATCGCCGACAACGCCCGCCACTTCGATTCTTTCCGCTTTTTCGAAATCGGCAACGAGATTCATCACGATCACGAAACGCCTCATTTCGTCGCGGTGATCTTCTCGAAAGAGACGGAACTCCTGGAATTAAAACGACTTGCCGAGTGCCTGCTCCCCGGCGTGACAGTTCGACCCACCGCCGCGCGCAGCTACGAACATCCGCAACGCTCCGCGCTGGTGGGCGAGATCGGCCGTCTGTTCGAGTTTCATCCCGAAGATGGTAGAAAACGGCCGCGCCGCAGTGCTAGACCTGAATCTGAATCTTCTAAATCAGCCTCGCGAGGTGCGTTATCAGCCACTGCGGCGTTTCCCGGAGAGCGCTTTCGATCTATCTTTCATCGTTCCGGAACGCACTCTGATCGCCGACGTCGAAGCCGCGATTCCGAAGTTGCCCGAAATCTTGTCCGTCGAATTTCTGCGCGAGTTTGCGCTGCCGGAAGGAGCGCAGCTTGACGTACCGGATCACACTCGGCGCCGCCGACCGGACGCTGACGTCGGAAGAAGTCAGCGCGATCCGCGAACAGATCCTGCACAACAGTACAATTCAGATCAACGCTTTAGCACCTTCAAGCGTATTTCCTTGTGAGTGTCCGAGGAAATTGCATTGGCGTTTTTCGACCGTTTGGTGCGCCTGCATGAACGCATGGTGCTGGGCGTCGCCTACCGTCTGCTGGGCCGGATGGAAGATGCGCAGGACGCCGCGCAGGAAGTTTTTCTCAAGCTCTTTCAAAAACAAAAAGACATTCAAGGCGATCCGAAGCCGTGGCTATATCGGGTAACGGTAAACGTCTGCAACGACTGGTATCGCAAAAGAAACGTAGTCGCCGAACCGAATGAACGGGCTGCCGATCCGTCGGCCGATGCGCTCATGACCATCACGCTTGAGGAACGTAAGAGGCTGTTAAAGGAAGGCTTGGAAACACTGGGCGAGCGCGAAAGAACCGCCATCGTGCTGCGCGATATCGAAGGACTCTCGACGAAAGAGGTCGCGAAAATTCTCGGCGTCGAAGAGGTGACGGTGCGCAGCCAGATCAGCGTGGCGCGAGTGAAATTAGCGAAATATGTGAGGAAACACTCATGACCTGTCAGGAATGCGAAATCAAATTAGGGATGGGTGAAGAAGCGAGCGAGCATCTGGCATCGTGCGCGGAATGCCGATGGCTGGCCGAAGAGTTGCGGCTCAACTCCGTTGCATTGCGTGAGATGCGAGTTCGTCCAAAAATGTACTGGGAGCTGGCTGCCGCCGCTGCGATCATCTTGATGGCGATTTTTTTAACGATGCCGCGAGCGGAAAAACTTCAATCGCCAGTGCATGTTGCCGTGTCCGCTCCGCAGATAAGATTGCCGCCTGTCAGAGCAAAGCACGTTCACAAGAAACGGGTGCCGGCCGAGACTCTGCGAGTAAAAATGTTCACGTCCGATCCGGACGTCGTGATTTATTGGATTGTCGATAAAAAGGAAGGATACGAATGAAAATATTATGCGGACTTGCGGTGATGTCGTTACTGGCTTCGGCGCAGGATGCACCCCCGAAGCCAGTACAGAAACTTATTTCTGTCAAGTATATAGACGCAAACAGCGTCCACAATCTACTGCGTAACTTTGCTCCCGGAAACGATTGGAGTATGGAATCCGATAATCGCTTGCATGTGATTGCTCTGCGCGGCAGGCCTGAAAGCGTCGCGACGCTCGAAGAAGCGATCAAAAAGCTGGATGTCGCGCCTTCGGATTTTGAGTTGACGGTGTATCTTATTTCAAGTTCGCCTCAAGCGGGCGATCAGTTGCCGGATGCGTTGGCGTCGACTGCCAAGCAGTTGCATGGAGTATTCGCCTATAAAGGCTATCAGCTGCTTGATTCCTTCGTGTTGCGCGGCAGCGATTCGCAGCGAGGCAACGCCAGCGGCACGATTCTAAAGGACGGCAAGAGTTCGACTTACTATTTCCGTTACGAACGAGCCGCGGTTTCAGGAGAAGCGCCGAGAATTGTCAACCTTCACAACCTGGATCTCCAAATCCGATTTTTTACCGGCGTGTTTGATAAAAATGGTAATCCAATATCGCACGATACCGCATTAAACACCGATGTCGATATCCGCGACGGACAGAAAGTAGTTGTTGGAAAATCGGACGTGAACAACGGAGAGAACCCTTTAATCCTCGTCGTGACCGCTAAAGTCGTGGAGTAGTATGCTCATAGCGTGAGATCCATTCAACTTGTTGCTCCCAGGACTTTAGAAGAACGCGAGATGCCGCAGGAGCGCGATCCGGGTCACGGGCAGGTCACCGTGAAGGTTCGCGCTATCGGCATTTGCGGGAGCGATCTGCACTGGTATCTGGACGGACGCATCGGCGAAGTTCCGGCGTATTATCCGCGCGTTCCCGGGCATGAACCGTCGGGCGAAGTGGTCGCTGTAGGTAAGGGCGTCGAACATTTTAAAGAGGGCGATCGCGTGGTGATCGAGCCGAGCCTCACCTGCGGCCATTGCGAATATTGCCTTAAGGGTCAGCACAATAACTGCATCCACAACGTGTTCATGGGCGGGTGTCAGACCGACGGCATGCTACGCGAATACGTGACGATTCCCGCCGGCAACGCGACCCGTTTTCCAAAAGCGTTCGACTTCGCGAAAGCAACGCTGGCCGAGCCGCTTGCCGTGATGATGCATATGTTGGAACTGGTGGACATTCACGTGGGCGATACGGTTTGCGTGACGGGTTCGGGACCGATCGGCATGTTGGCCGCCGCAACTGCCAAGGCCGCGGGCGCGAGCCGCGTTTTCATTGCCGATAAGCTCGCCTATCGCTTGAAGATCGCGAAGCAGATGGGCGCCGATGTGACCATCGACACAACGACCGAAAAGCTGGTCGATGCGGTCGTCGAATCGACGCGCGGGCGCGGCGTGGATAAAGTTCTCGAATGCGCGGGATCGGTAGAGACCGTGAACGCTGCCATCCATATGTGCAGGCCGGGCGGCACGGTGATGCTGATCGGCATTCTGAGCGAGCTTTATCCGAAGATCGACATCCACGCGGCCATGCACAAAGAGCTGCGATTGCAGACGCTAAAGCGTTCGAATCATAGAGCGCAGGAAGCGCTGGATCTGATGTTGTCGGGACGCGTGCCGACTGCGCTGCTGACGCATTCGCTGCCGCTGGAGCAGACGCCGAAGGCGTTCGAAATGATGACGGATTATACGGACGGCGTGGGTAAAGTGGTCGTCGAAATTAAATGAAAGCACTTGCAGTTGATCTGGGCGCTACTAGCGGGCGGGTGATGCTCGGCGAGCTGGAAGAGGGCGTGCTGACGCTCGAAGAACTGCACCGTTTTGCGAACACGCCGGTGCAGCTTCCCACCGGTTTGTATTGGGACACACTCCGCCTGTTTCATGAGATTCGACGCGGACTTGCGATTGCCGGGCGTGAACGAAAACTGCAGATCGATGCGATTGGCGTGGACACCTGGGGCGTCGATTTCGCGCTGCTGGGCGAGGATGGCGCGCTGGTCGATAATCCACACCACTATCGTGACGCGCGCAATAACGGCGTGCCGGAGAAGACGTTCAAGATGGTGAAAAAAGAAGAGATTTTCGAGGCCAGCGGCGTGCAGTTCATGCAGATCAATTCGCTGTATCAGTGGTATGCGATGAAGCTGCTGGGCTCGCCTGCATTGCGTGTCGCGAAGAAGCTGTTGTTCATGCCGGACCTTTTCAATTACTGGCTGACGGGCGTGGCGCGCGCGGAGCGAACTATCGCGAGTACGTCACAGTTTTACGATCCACGGAAGCTAGCGTTTGCGGACGGCATGCTGAAGAAACTCGGCCTCGATTCTTCGATACTCGCCGAGGTTGTCGATCCGGGGACGATGCTGGGGCCTTTATTGAAGGACGTTGCGGAGTTCAGCGGGTTGGGCGCGGCTCCGGTTTATGCGAGCGGTGGTCATGATACTGCCGACGCTGTTGTTGCGGTTCCGGCGGAAGGTAAGAATTGGTGCTATATCAGCTCGGGCACTTGGTCGCTGATGGGTGTGGAACTCGATGAGCCGGTGATCGATGCGGCGACGCTCGCGGAGAATTTTACGAATGAGGCGGGTGCCGGCGGGAAGATTCGCTTCCTGAAAAACATCGCGGGGATGTGGCTGCTCGAAGAGTGCCGGGCGGCTTGGGCTCTGGAAGGAAACAACTTCACCTACGAAGAGCTGATGGAGAGCGCGGCCGCGGCCAAGTCTCGCACGGCGGTCATCGATCCCGATGCGTTTTTGGAGCCGGGGCGGATGCCGCAACGGATTGCCGAGTTTTGCAAAACGTCGAAACAGGAAGTGCCGCTCGATCCGGGGCAGGTGACGCGAGTGATTCTTGAGAGCCTGGCGGAGCGGTACCGGCAAGTTTTGTTGAGCATTGAAAAATTGACGCGGCGGAAGATTCGCGTGATTCACATTGTCGGCGGAGGGTCGCAGAACCGGCTGCTAAATCAGCTCGCGGCGGATATTACGGGTCGGGTGGTGATTGCGGGTCCGGTGGAGGCGACGGCGATTGGGAATGTGTTGATTCAGGCGATGGGGGCGGGGGTGGTTAGGGATTTGAAAGAGGCTCGGGAGATTGTGGGGAGGTCGTTTTTGGTGGAGAGGTTTGAGCCGAGTAGAGGAGCCAGTAGCCAGTAGCCAGGAGCCAGAATCAAACGTGCAACTCCCAGACGATGTCGGCATCCTCCTCAAGCGAGTCATCGAGCGGATCAAGGCGGGAAGGTTCGAACGCCGTGACTACCTTATTCAGTTAGTTAACCGGGCTGCGGACATTGAAGGGGTTGAATCGGTGTTCCAGCGCATCCTGGAGCGCGACGATCAAATGGCCACTGATCATCTGGCGGAGATCAAGTACGGTGTGCTCTTCAAAGACTGTGGGTTCCGCCCGCGGTTCGAGCCTACAGGGAAGGAGGGACCCGACCTAATGATAACGAAGGGCGGGGTGTCGGCCTTTGTCGAAGTTAAGCGGTATCGGCCAAAGGAGGGCGAGGAGATCCCCGAAGAGTGCGGGCCATACGGTACGTTACAACAGTATGGGGACCCGCTGAAGGCGCAACTCCGGTACGAAAAGGATCTGCGATGCAAGCTCCGCCAGATTGAGCCGCGGAACGGAGTGGAGCACGGAATCCTAGCAATTTGGAGTGACCGCGAATACTTTGAAGACATAGAGTTCGAACCCGCCGTAAATGAGATCGCGGCCGAGGCAGCGGAAGTGGGTGTCCGGTTCTGTATGTATGGATCCCTTTGGGTGCCGCCTATCTGTGTGCCGGTTAGCCAGCTTGATCTCTTCAAACCGTGGATGGAGGATCTGAGCTATGCAGAGTGACCTCACGACGTCTTCTCGCTGTCTCGCAGGGTAAACTGGGATTGGGAGGTTCGTGCTATGTCGGCTCTCGATTGGTCCCAATGTCCCGCTGTCGAAAGCGTGCCGGGAAGACTGGGCGGCGCTTGGGTGTTTCGCGATACTCGGATGCCTGTTTATGCCGTATTCCAAAACCTCGAAGCAGGGGCCACCATCGACGAGATCGCGGAGTGGTTTGATATCTCGAAAGAGGAGATCATCGAGGTGCTAAAGTTTGCCGCACGCAGCGTTGCTGCGCCGGAGCCTGTCGAGATGTTGCCAGCCCTCGATGCTCATCCTGTTTGATCACAGCACGCCGGCTCCCCTATCGTCCTTCCTTACTGGTCATACGGTAAAGACGGCTCGGGACCGCGGGTGGGATCGCCTGAGTAACGGCGACTTATTAGCTGCGGCTGAGACGGCGGGATTCGACGTACTTTTGACCGCCGACAATAGCATTAAGTATCAGCAGAATCTCTCGCGCAGAAGAATTGCGCTCGTCGTGCTGAGCAGTCCGCAGTGGCCGCGCGTTCGATTGGAGGTCGTGAGAATCGCGGCCGCTGTGAACTCCGCTGTGCCCGGGAGTTACTGCGAAATTGATATTCCTTATTTGTAGAAACTTGACGCTGTCCCCTCCCTGACGGTCGGGGCTCGGTGTCAAGAGTCGCGGGCAAATGTGACGGCCCGCTGGGCGAGTTGTGGTACTTCTTGCGCCTATCGCCCCTAATGCAGTATCCTAAGCCTCCAAACGAGGCTCTCTTGACTACTATTTCACGCTTCATCACAATTGCACTTTTTTCATGCGCGCTACGCGGGCAGGTTACTGCGCCTGACAAGTTTTTTGGGTTTCAGTTGGGGGCTGATGGCAAGATGGCTCGCTGGGACAAGATTGTCGAGTATTTTTCCGTGCTCGAAAAAGAGAGCGGCGGGAAGATGAAGGTCAACAATATGGGGCCCACTACCATGGGCAACCCGTTTTTGATGGTCGTTATTACTTCGCCCGCCAATCAGGCGAAGCTCGAACATTTGCGCCAGGTCAATCTGCAGATCAGCGATTCGCGCGGGCTCACGGAGGCGCAGGTTAAGGGGCTGGTCGCCGAGGGCAAGGTTTTCTGCGTGCAGTCGATGAGCTTGCATGCGAATGAAATCGGCGGGTCGCAGATGGCGCCGGAGCTGGCTTACGATTTGCTCGCGCGCAACGACGAGGAGACTCAGCGGATTCTCGATAACGTGATTTTCATTGAGGTTCCGTCGTTCAATCCCGATGGGCAGGTGATGGTTACGGACTGGTATCGCGAGAGTGTCGGCAAGGAATGGGAGGGGACCAGCACGCCGTGGCTTTATCACAAGTACGCGGGGCACGATGATAATCGCGATGCGTTTATGACGCAGAATGATCGAATCGAAATACATGGCGAAGCTACTGTTTACCGAGTGGCGGCCGGAATCGTATGTCGATCATCATCACATGGGGAGTTATGGTGCGCGGATTTATCTGCCTCCTTACGCGGAGCCGGTTCGGCCTTACGCGGATCCTTTGATCTGGCGCGAGCTGAGCTGGTATGGCGCTCATATGGCTTATAAAGAGGAAGAGGGCGGCGAGTCGGGCGTGTTCAATATGGGCGAGTATTCCGGGTGGGGACATTTCGGGTTTCACTGGATCACGCCGTTCCATAACATCGCGGGCATGCTGACGGAATCGGCTAGCGCGAAGATGGCTTCGCCGATGTTCATTCATCCGGAGCAGTTGCAGGGCGAACGTGCGCAACATGCCGAAGTACGAAGAGGAGACGGTGTTTCCGAATCCGTGGCCGGGCGGGTGGTGGAGGCTGCGCGATATCGTCGACCGGCAGAAAATTTCGGCGTGGGCGGTGCTGGATATTTCGGCGCGGAATCGCGAGACGGTGTTGTGGAACGCGTATCTCAAAGGCAAGCGGCAGACGGAGCGCGGCGCGGCGGGCAAGCCTTACGCTTACGTGGTTTCGGCGAATCAGCACGATCCGCTGACGGCGGATTTGATGATCAACAAGCTGCTGGTGCAGGGGATCGAGATTCATCAGGCGGTGAAGGCGTTCAGCGCGTGCGACGGGCGTGGATTATCCGGCGGGGTCGTTCGTGATTTCGCTCGCGCAGCCGAAAATGGGGTTGATTCGCAATCTTCTGGGTCGAACATTTTTCCCCGATAATGATTGGACGCGGAATGGGGACGGTACGCCGATTCGGCCCTACGATATGTCGACGGACACGATGGACGAGTTCATGGGCGTGCGCGCGGATCCGCTGGATGAGCCGGTCGATATGACGCAATTTGAAGAAGCTGACGGGCCGGTCGAGCCTGCGGGGAAGGTCAGCGAGGGGAGCGCGGGGTATGTGATCGACGGGCGGCTTAACAATGGATTTAAAGCGGTGAATGAGCTGCTCGCCGCCGGGGCGTCGGTGTCGCGCGTCGATCAGGCGCAGGCGGGCTTGCGCGTGGGGGATTTTATTGTTGCCAAGGGAGCGGCGGTTGCGCCGATCGCGAAGGAGACTGGCGTCGCGTTCACGGCGTTGAATACGGCGCCGAAGGCGGGGTCGACTCATGAAGTGAAGAAGCTGCGGATCGGGCTGCGGCAGCGTTACTCGGGCGGGAATATCGATGAGGGATGGACGCGGTGGCTGGTGGAGGATTTCAAATTTCCTTCGACGCCGCTGATGGATAAAGATATCAAGCTCGGGAATCTGATCGATAAATACGACGTCATCGTGATTCCTGACGACAGCGTCGCGATGATCACGGGCGCGGGTGTTGCGGCTCCTGGGGCAGGCGGGGGCGGTCGCGGAGGTCGCGGTGGTGGAGCGGCTGCGGCTCCGGCGGCTGCTGGGGGACGCGGTGGCGGGGGTGGAGAATTCGGCGGCGGCGACAACTTATCCGCCGGAATATCGCGCCGGCATCGGCAATGAAGGCGTCGCTGCGCTGAAGGAATTCGTAAATAAGGGCGGGACTCTGGTTGCGCTCGGGCGGTGCCAGCGATTTTGCGATCGAGCAGTTCTCGCTGGGGCTACGAAACTCTCTGGCGGGGTTGAGCACGAAAGAATTCTGGTGTCCCGGGTTCGACGCTGCGGCTCGATATCGACAACACGCAGCCGGCTGCATATGGCATGCCTTCGCGCGCGTTCGGAGTGTTCCTGCAAGGCAATATGGCGTTCGATCTGTCGAACACGGCGAATGAAAATTATCACGTGATCGCGCGGTACACGGATCGCGAGATTTTGCAGAGCGGCTGGCTGGTGGGCGAGCAGAATCTTTCGAAGAAGGCGGCCATGGTATCGGCGGGCGTGGGCAAGGGGCACGTCATCGTGGTCGGGTTCCGGACGCAGCATCGGGCGCAGACTTATGGCACATTTAAGCTGCTTTTTAACGCACTGATTGGCTGAAACACAGACTGAAGTCTGTGCCACCAATAATCAGCTGGCAATGGAGTGGGTGGTTGAAAGCATGACAGGCCGAAATAGTTCGGGTTCGGCAGGGTTATTGCAGGGGTAATTAGATGACCGCTATTCCGACCACCCCTTTCCAGGATCAACGGCCCGGCACGTCGGGTTTGCGGAAGAAGACTCGTGAGTTTTCGCAGCCCCGGTATGTTGAGAATTTCGTTCAGTCGATTTTTGATGTGCTGCGCGAGGAAATCGCTAAGGATCTGAGCGAGAAGACGCTGGTGGTTGGCGGGGACGGGCGCTATTACAACCGGACCGCGATTCAGACCATTCTGCGTATCGCGGCGGCGAATGGGTTCGGCACGATTATGGTGGCGTGCGGGGGCATTCTATCCACGCCGGCAATGTCCGCGGTGATCCGAAAGAGGTCCGCGCTGGGCGGGTTGATACTTTCGGCCAGCCATAATCCGGGGGGCGCGGATGGGGATTTCGGAATCAAGTACAACACGCATAATGGCGGGCCCGCTCTCGAAGCGGTGACCGAAAAAATTTATCAACGCACGTTGACCATCGACCGGTATTTGACCATCGATCATCCCGATTTGGACCTGGATCACGAGGGCACTGTGAATCTGGGCGATTCGAAGATCGTCATTTTCGATCCTCTGGAGGACTATACGGCGCTGATGCAATCGCTATTCGATTTCGATGCGTTGAGCGCTTATCTCAAGGGCGGATTCCGGATGCTGTTCGACGCAATGCATGGGTCGACGGGTCCGTATGCGCGGCATATTTTCGAGCGGAGTTTGGGAGCGGAGGACTCCTCCGTGGTGATGCGCGGGAATCCTTTGGAGGACTTTGGCGGAGGACATCCGGATCCGAACCTGGTTTACGCGGCGGATTTTGTGGCCAAGCTGAATACGCCGGATGGACCGGATTTCGGTGCGGCGTGCGATGCTGACGGCGATCGGAACATGATCCTGGGGCGCAATTTTTTCGTGAGTCCTGGCGATTCACTCGCCATGATTGCGGAACATGCGCCGAATTGCATTCCGGGATATCAGGGCGGCCTGGTGGGTGTGGCTCGCTCGTTGCCGACCAGCACGGCTGTCGATCGGGTAGCGGCGGAGATGGGGATTAAGTGCTATGAGACGCCCACGGGTTGGAAATATTTCGGCAATCTTCTGGATGCGGGCCTCTGCACGCTATGCGGGGAAGAGAGTTTCGGCACCGGGTCGGTTCATGTGCGGGAGAAAGACGGGTTGTGGGCGGCGCTGTGCTGGCTATCGATTCTTGCGCACACCAAAAAGTCAGTGTCGGAAGTGGCGCACGATCATTGGAGGAAATTTGGGCGGAGCTATTTTCAGCGGCATGATTATGAGGGGTTGGATCCGGATGGCGCTTCTAAAATGATCGATGAGTTGGGCGCGAAGCTGCCTGCTCTCCGGGATCAGACGCTCTCGGGTTTACAGGTGGCGCTGGCGGACGATTATCGCTATCGCGATCCGGTGGATGGGAGCGACACCGAGCATAGCGGGATTCGAATTGCGTTCCGTGACGGCTCGCGAATTGTTTGCAGGCTATCGGGGACGGGGACGGATGGGGCTACGCTGCGGCTTTATCTGGAGAGGTTTCAAAGAAACGTGATCGATGATGATTTGGGGTTGGCGCTTAGTCCTTTGTCGCAGGCGGCTCATGATTTGTTGGAGATTAAGAGGAGGTTTGGGTTGGATGGGCCGACTTTGGTGACTTAGTACGGGAAAGCCTTATTGGCCGCCGATGAACGCAGATGAACGCGGATTCAAAAGATGCAAATCAGCGGTGGGTGTGTGGTCCTACTCTGCTACGGCGTGGACTATGAAGCGGCGGGGGGCGTTGCCGATGTAGTGGAAGGGGAAGCAGGTTACGATGGTCAGGATTTTTCCTCCCTTCGATTCGAGGACGCTGACGTCGCTGGGGTCGACCACCGTTAGAGATTCGACGGTGTAGTGGTAACGGCCGGAGTGGGTTGTGAAATCGATGTGGTCGTGGGGTTGGAGGTCTTTGAGTTTTTGAAAAAACGTGTCGCGATGCCCGGCGATGCCGATGTTGCCGCTTTCCCCGGGGAGAGCGGTGCCGGGAATGTGACCAACCGCTCTTGAAAGTGTCGTCTCGTCGACACCTTCTTCGACAATTGCGGAAATATTCAGGCGGGGGATGGAAATGCGCCCGACGACACCGCCGATTCCGGAGACTGACGATTTCGGAACGCCCCGATCGGGATCGGGGAGAACCGCGGGGAGGGTCACGGGCTTGCGTGCGGGCGGCGGAGTTCGCTCGGCGCTGGCATGATCGAATTGCCAGCTCTCGTAGATCTGATAGGCGGTCCGATAGAGCCAGGCTTCGCAGTATATCCCGACCCCGACGATGCCGACGACGAGTAAAATCAGGCGCGCCACACGGCGGGTGGGATTCTCGGGCATGACAATTTTCAGCTTCACGGACGCGCGGGGAGCAGATAACTGGTTCGAGCGTGCACGACGAACTGCCGGCTTCCTGCGTCGGTGATGGATACTTTGATGTTCCGCAGCGAGCTCTTATCGTCGACTCTCACGGGAACATAACCGATTGAATAGCGGTTGCGAATGTCTTTCGCGATTCCGCGGCAGATTTCCTCCAGCTCCTCCAGGTGTTCGGGGAATATACGCGATGCCGCCGCTGATGCCCGCGAGGCGGCGAAGCAGGCCGGGGTTGCGATCCGGATCTTCTTCGTCAAAGACGCCGACGGTGTAAATGGTGGCGCGGGTCGACTGCACGGCGTTCACCACATCCTTAAATTGATGAGTGCTGGCGTTATCGCCGCCGTCGCTGATGACGATGAGGCTTTTTTTGTCCTGCTTACCCAGATCCAGTTGATGCAAGGCATCGAGAATTCCATCGTAGAGCGCGGTCATGCCTTCAGCGGGATTGTTAAATAACGCGTCGCGCAATACGTTCGGGTTGTCGCTGAACGTGGTTCCTCTGGGCAGTCCATGGCGGACGCGATCGTTGAAGTGGGTGACGAAAATCTCGTCGCGAGGATTGCTGGCGTCGATGAAAGCGAGTGCGGAGTTGATCACTTCGCTGCGCTTGGGCCTCATACTGTGGCTGTCGTCGAGCACTAAGCCGACCGTAATGGGCATGTCTTCCTTGCCGAATTGCGAGACGGTCTGGCGCTTGCCATTTTCATAGAATCTGAAAATTTTCTTTCTTCAGATCGGACACGAAACCGCCCTTGCCATCCTTGACACTTACATCCAGATAGAACTAATTCGGAATGGGCGGTGAGTTTGAATTCCTGTTCGGTCTCGGACTGCCCGCGAACAAGAGCCACACATATCAGAAGCAGTGACGCTGTAGAAATGGTGCTACTCATGGCTAATACATTAGAGTCCTGGGTGACGTTGTTGTTACAGAGAGCTTTCCGACATCATCAGTAAGCTTTGCACACGAGGCGGCAACAATTGCTGAATTCGGTGCAGGCTGCCCTGATTCATGGTGAAGTGCAAATGACTTATCGTTTTGGCACGCAATCTGCATAGGTAAAGGTGTGTATATTCGGGCTTAATTCAGGAGGAAAAAGGGAAATGATGAATTCAACACGATGGATGGCTTTAACAACTCTGGCCGCGGCTGTGAGCTTGGCTCCAGTAGCGAAGGCTGACGAATGGAATAAACAGACGGTGCTGACCGATCAATGAGACGATCCAGTTGCCGAACGCCACGCTGCAGCCGGGAACCTATACGCTTCAAACTGCTGGATTCTCAATCGGACCGGCACATCGTTCAGGTCTTCGACAAAGACGGAAAGCACCTGATCACGACCATTCTCGCGGTGCCGAATTACCGGCTGCAACCGACGGGAAAGAGCAAGTTCTCGTTCTGGGAAGTTCCTGCGGGCCAGCCACCGGCAATGCGCGCCTGGTTCTATCCTGGCGACAATTTCGGTCAGGAGTTCGTTTACCCCAAGAACATGTCCACGCAGATCGCCGCTTCGGCAAAAATGGCCGTTCCGACAACGACCGCCCAATCGGCTGAGGAATACAAGACTGCTCCGATCACTGCGACGAGTGAGACCGGTGCGTCTTCCAGCTTAGACACCAACACTTATACGCCGATCGAGTCTGCTAATGCGACTGCGAAGGCTGAGCCGGCGCCGGCCCCCGCACCAGTTGTAACGCCTGAGCCGACGCCGACACCTGCTCCGCAGGAAGTTGTGGCCACACCGGCTCCTGAGCCTCAGGCTGCCCCAGTGCCGACGGAATTGCCGCAGACGGCATCTTCGGTTCCTCTGATTGGATTGGCTGGAATCGTTTCGTTGCTGGCGTTCTTCGCGCTTCGTTCGAACCGCGTAAAGGCCTAACTGAAAAAGTAATTATTCGGAGGAAATTTTGGAGGCGGGAGATTGCTCCCGCCTCTTTTTTCGTTTACGCGGGAAGAGGGTCCTCCATGGGATCGATCACGTCCGGATCCGGTTCATCGGGTTCGGGGCCAAAGGGATCCTGATAGGGATCCCTGGGCTGGGGATCGAGCGGCGGTAATTTCGGTTTTGGTTCTGACATAGTACTTCTCCTTTCAAAATTCTTTCTTGTCACGCGCGCTACTCCAGGTGATATACTGGCTCACTCGCCGGAGATTCGATGTATGGCGCGCACTTCTTTCAACTCGCTCTCGATCGTTTGCATATCGCTTTTGTTTTGTTCGCTGGGAACCTGCTCAAACGTCTCACTGGGGATGATCGCGTCGAGATCGCCACGCGCGTTATCGCGAAGCCGGCGACCGAACTCCTCGCCGGCTCATTTGCGCGTGGATACTTCTCTGGTGCTGGTGCCGGTCCATGTAACCACTCCGCTCGGGATCTCCGTCACGGACCTGAACAAAACAAATTTTCAAATCTTCGAGGATAACGTAGAGCAAACCATTACCCACTTTGCCAAGGACGACGCGCCGCTATCGATCGGCTTGGTTTTCGACGCGAGCGCCAGCATGCGCAATAAGCTGCACAAATCGTCGGAAGCGGCGGCGGCGTTCTTCAAAACCGCGAATCGGGAGGACGAGTTCTTTCTGGTCGAATTTAATGAGCGGCCTCGCCTGGCGATTCCTTTCACCTTCGATTCGGACGAGCTGTATAACCACATCGTCCATACCAGGACAGTGGGCCGCACTTCCTTGCTGGATGCCATCCATATGGCGATTCTGCAAATGAAGAAGGCGAGCAATACGCGCAAGGCGATCGTGATCGTATCGGACGGCGGCGATAATTGCAGCCGCTACTCGGTCGGCCAGATCAAAAACGCGCTGCTGGAATCCGACGTGCAGGTCTATGCGATGGGGATTTTCGATCCTTTGGATTCGCCGAAGAAGCGACCTGCGGAGGAGGTAAAGGGTCCGGAGCTGCTGAGCGAGCTGGCGGAGTTGAGCGGCGGCCGGCACTATCCGATCGACGATTTGAACGAGCTTCCGCAAATCAGCGAGCGGATCGGCCTGGAGCTTCGCAATCAGTATGTGCTGGGATACTCGCCGCAAAATCTGGAGCGGGACGGAAAGTATCGAACGATCAAACTGACGCTCGCGCCGCCGCCGGGGATGCCCCAGCTGCGAACGCAGTATCGGCACGGCTACTTCGCACCTGCGCCGTAACTTCATTTGACGGGATGAAACGAAGGCGCGGGACTTGAGGCGGGCTCCGGGCTTTCGATATCGAGGTTCACCACAATCGGATCCTGTCCGCTTCTGACGACGACGGCTTCAACCGGCTCGTCGGACCGCGCGTTGATTTCCTGATGCGGGACGAACGGGGGGACATAGATGAAGTCGCCGGGGCCGGCTTCGTCGACGAACTCCAGATGCTCGCCCCAGCGGAAGCGGGCGCGGCCTTTGACGATGTACAAGACGGTCTCCAGTTCGCCGTGGTGATGGGCTGAAGTTTTGACGTTCGGCTCAACGACGACGGTGCCGGCCCAGAGCTTCGAGGCTCCGGCGGTGGCGTGGGTGATCGCGGCGGCTCGCGTCATGCCGGGGGTTTGCGGGGTGTTGGTGTCCAGCTCGCCGGCGCGGATAATTCGAATTCCGTCCATCCTGTCATGTTACAGGTGTCCACACGCAAAGCGGGTTACCAATCCGCTGCAGGTTGCCAACCTGCCCCACATAACGCCAAATGCATTATGCTGGGTTTTTCATGTCGAACGCACTTCAATACCTGACCGAACAACTCGAAAGCTGGCGCAAGGCCGGCACGTTTCAGCGTCTGCGCGAACTGGAATCGCCGTGCGAGCCTATCGCGCGGTTCGACGGTAAGGAGGTCATCAATCTCGCGTCGAATAATTATCTCGGCCTCGCCAATCATCCGAAGCTGGTGGAGGCGGCGATCGAGGCGACCAGGCGCTATGGCGCGGGTTCGGGCGCGGTGCGAACCATCTCCGGCACGATGAGTCTGCATGTCGAGCTGGAGCGGCGGATCGCGGCGTTTAAAAATGTCGAGGCTTGCGTCGTTTTTCAATCGGGATTCGCGGCCAATGCGGGAACCGTCTCAGCGATTCTGGGCGCGGAAGACCACATCATTTCGGACGAGCTGAATCACGCGAGCATTATCGACGGCTGCCGGCTTGTCGCGCGCCAAGATTCATGTATTCCGGCATCGCGATGTCGCGCATGCGGAGGAAAAGCTGGCTGCGCTCGACGGCGTGGCGGGGCAAAAACTGCTGATCACGGACGGCGTGTTTTCGATGGACGGAGACATCGGGCCGCTGGACAAGCTGACGGAACTGGCGGAACGGCACGGCGCGATCATGATGGTCGACGATGCGCATTCCTCCGGCGTGCTGGGACGAAACGGGCGGGGCACGGTGGATCATTTCCATCTGCACGGGCGGGTCGACGTGCAGGTCGGGACGCTTTCAAAAGCAGTGGGCGTGCTCGGCGGCTACGTTTGCGGAAGCCGCGACCTGATCGATTTCCTGCATCATCGGGCGCGGCCGTTTCTATTCTCGACGTCGCATCCGCCCGCAGTGCCGGCGGCGTGCCTGGCGGCATTCGACATCATGGAACAGGAGCCGGAGAGAATCGAGCAATTGTGGACCAATACGCGGTTCTTTCAGGAAGGCCTGCGAGCGAACGGATTTTCGACGGGCGCGAGCGAGACGCCGATTACTCCCATCATGGTTGGCGATGCGGCCACCGCGTCATGCATTTTCGCGGGCGTTGTTCGAAGAGGGGCTTTTTGCGACTGGCATCGGTTTTCCGACGGTCGCGGAAGGAAAAGCACGGGTGCGGACGATCGTGACGGCGACTCATTCGCGTGAGATTCTCGAACGGGCGATCGAGATTCTCACGCGAGTGGCTAAGCGGATGAAGATAGTCTAGAAGCTGAATCGTCCGCCGACCTGTACGGCGCGAGGGCCGCCGGATCCAAACACCTGCGTCACGCGCTGCGTTGTTGACCGAAGGCTGCCGAACTGGGGTCGAAGGTATATCCGCTATAGTTAGCGTAATTGAACACGTTGAACATCTCACCGAAAACATTGAGCTTGTAACTTTTCGCGGAAAGTGAACGTCTTTGTCAGCCGCGACATCCTGGGAATTGAACGGACGGCCCAGGCTGAAGTTCGCAGGCAGCGTGAGCGTGGGAATCTTCTTGCCGGTGGCATCCAGCTTGCCGGCCTCGGTCGTATTCCAGTTCGCCACCGCGGCATTCAGGTGCGCCACTCCGCAGCCGCTGTTCAGGCAATTGTAGGACAGGCCCGGCAGCGGCGTTGAACCGGCCCCGCTGCCGCTGATATCGATCCCGCCGACGACCGGCATCAACGGGCCCACGCTGGAAGTCGACGAGATCAACGCCGAGGAGAATCCCCACGGCAACTGCACGGTGCCCACGATGTGCAGGATCTGAAGCGAACCTTGCGGACCCCAGGTGGAGTCATAATTGTCCAGATTCTCGATGCCGTTCAGGCCCATCTGACTTTGCAGCGCATAGGAGGCGGTGAACTGATAGCGCTGGGCAAAGCGTTTGTCGACCTTCACCAACAAAGCGGTATAGGTGCTGCGCGCGCCCGACTGCCCAGAAAGTGATGGCGCCGGTGGAACACTCCGCCGCTGGGTTGCTGGCCTGCGTGCCGGTGCAAAGCGGGATCACCGGCGATCTGCACGCCGTTGATGTAGCGATTGTAGCGGTTGGTATCCTCTCGCCATACTGCAGATTCAGAAAGACGCGGCGCACGAAGTCGGCGCTGAGCACCATGTCCGTGCGCAGTTCCCGCTGGACGCCGAGCGACATGTGATACGAATCCTGCACCGGAGAATGCAGCGGATAAAGATCGGACGCCGGACTTGGCGATCGCAATCGGCGTTTCTCCGGCAATCGGAGTTGCCAGGCTGGCGGCGATCGCGGGGTTTCCTGCGCCTGGATCTGCTCGATACTGGCCCAGGGTCAAATTGGTGATCGGCGTTGGCAGGAAGGTGGGCGCCGACCGGAATGACCACCGGATTGAGCTTTCCGGTCGCCGCATAAACGCGGCAGTGACGCCGACGTTAATGATTCCCGGGAAAATCATTGGTATAGCCGGTATACGGGATAGTGCGACACGTCCATTGCCGACCGGGCCGATTTCGGAGCGCTCCTGCAAGCGCTGGTACAAATACTGCGTGTCGTAATATTTGCCGGCGCCGCCGCGAATCACGGTCTTGTTATCTTTTCCGACATTCCAGGCAAACCCGACCAGCGGCGAAACATGCGCGCCCGCATCCTTGCGTCGCACTCAGATTGCTCCCATAAAGCGGCGCCAGATACGAGGGCTTCGGCAGATCCTCGTTGAACAAATTACTCTCATACTCTACAGCGATGCCGTAGTTGAAGGTAAATTTCGGCGTGATCTTCCAGGTGTCCTGGAAGTAGACGCGCGAACGGTCGTTCACCTTCGCGTGTTAATATTGTACGGCGGAGGCTGACCGAGGATCGCCAATGCCGACGACAGCCGCGCCGGCAGAAAGGCAGATTCAACAGGTCCGCATTGGTCTTGATCGTCGTCGGCAGGTTCGGGAAAAACAACGGAATCAGCGGCCCCAGTCCGTAGCCGACCAGATGATTCCGGAGAGAACACCGCATCGCACGCCGGATCGCAATAACCCCAGAATCCGGTGCCCGGTGCGTATTCGAACAACCCGCCGAACTTCATGCGGTGGTTGCCCTTCTGCCAAGTCATGCTGTCCTGCCAGGTGAAGCGCCGCAGATCGCGCCCTTGCGTCGCGTTCGATGTATCGCCCACCTGGAACGTTGCTCGAGACGCCCGCAAACGTGAATCTGCGGACCGTCCAGACCGAGGCAACCGGAACAATCGGACGAGTTCGGGAACAGGTTGCGATTGCTCCAGAACGCGTAGCTGAACCGGAAATCATTCACAAGCGTCGGTTTCAACGTCGAGGTCGCGCCCAGGATGCTCTGGTCGCTCCAGTTCTGTTCGCCAGCCAGTTGGAAGGAGAGTTGCGGCCCGCCATTCGGACCGAAACCGCAGTTCCCGTCATGCGAATAGCGCGCAAATACGCTGGTTATTCGCATTCAGCCGGTAATCCAGGCGCAAGCTAAGCGTCTTGCCGACGTAGGGGCTGCCAAAGTTGCCGCCCAGAGCCGCGACCGACGGCAGATTCGGGACCACGCTGTAGTTCTGCACCTGGTTCATGTACTCATAGTTGAAAAAGAAGAACAGCTTGTCCTTCTTTACCGGCCCGCCCACCCAGAATCCAGGATTGCGCCGCGCAAAGAAAGGATTTGATCGCGAGAGGATCGCGCACCAAGGCGGGATAGGCGGCCATATTGTGATCGCGGAAATAGAAGTAGCCCGGCACCGTGAAATTGATTGCTCCCGTCGCGGGTCACCACGTTGACCGAACCCACGCTGGTGATGTCCGTCGACAGATCGAAGTTCACCGAGGAGACCTGGAACTCCTGCACCACTTCCTGAGAGAAGTTCATCGAAGAGCCCGAATCCTTCGATCGTGTCGCGGATGGCGCCGCCGTCAACGCTGATGGCTGTCTTGCCGCGAATCGCCGCCCAAGATCGATACCGTAGACAGTGCGTTGTACTGCGAGGTCGATCCCGTTCCAACCGTGACGCCAGGTTCGATCGACGCCAGTTGCAGAAGCTCCGGCCATTCAGCGGCAGATCCTGAATCTGCTGCGCGTGCCACTACTCCATCGATCGCGTGCTTCTCGTATTCCACCTGCGCCGTCGCCGCTTCTACGTTGACCACTTCCGAGGTTTGTCCGATCGGGCAGCCGCATGTCGGCCGTCGTCGTGAGACCGGTCTCGACCGTGGCTTCGCGAACCACAGTGCGGAACCCCTTTAATTCCACACGAACTTCGTAAACGCCGGCCGGAAGCGAAGGAGCGCTGAAGGAGCCTTCGGCATTCGATATAAGGTCTCGTTCCGCGCCCGTTGCCTTGTTGCGAATTTTCACTGTCGCGTTCGGAATGACGGCGCCGCTCTCATCGGCCACTACGCCGGAAATCGTCCCCACTGGCGCCTGCGCGAACGCCGGCTTGATAGAACAGGCTATCAACAGGACCACGCCCAGCAACGGACAGAGTTGCATTACACGTTTCATTATTAAAGTCCCCTTCTGCTAACCAAGGCAGTAGTGTCTCACAAAGCAAAACTAGGCAATTGTGACTCAAGGCCCAGCGGCTGTCAAGGGGTTTGCGTACGAATGTTCTTGGAATTTCAAGCGTTTAGGATTATAACAGCGCTAATTCACTTAACGCAGTTTTGACAAACTAGTAAAGTAAATAAGGGCGGCGGCGTCTCTTCGAAAGTGCTTAATTCCTCTTCGATTTGTTGTTCGATAGCACGCGGATCGTCGCCGGATTTCATCAATTCTATAACCTTCCGGTTGCCGATCAGCTTCCGGCAAGACTCGATATCGATTTTGCCTGGGTAGAGTTTCCCCAGTGCATACGCGATTTCCAGTCCCAGCCGCACCGAAGAAAACTGCTCTCGATTAATGATAATGAAACGCACTCCTTCGAGCGGTCGGTCTTTTAATGGCGCGGCCGTCGGCGTAAACCTGGTCGCATAGGCTCGTACGCCGGGAATCGACCGCTCATTCAGGAAACGCGCCAGTTCCGCTCCGCGAATCCAATCCGCGCCGATCTGCTCGAACGGCGCATCGGTTCCGCGCCCGACCGAATAACCCTTCGCGTATTCGAGCATCCCCAAGTCCGAAATAGAGCGTCGCCGCATTCAGGCTGCGCATATTGGGCGACAGATCGATCCAGCTAAGGCCGGTCGAATCGAACCAGTCGCCGCGCTACCAGTTCTTCATCTTGATGACGTGCAGATCGGCGTTGAACTTGCGCTCGCCGTTCGCCATCGTCGCGAGTTCGCCCAGCGTCAGTCCATGGCGGATCGGCATCGAGTAGCAGCCGACGAAACTCTGCAGATCGTCGTCGAGCATCGGCCCTTCGACATGCACGCCCGTAACCGGATTCGGCCGGTCGAGCACATAAAAAGGCAGTCCCGCCTTCGCCGCCTCTTCCAGCGCATAAAGCATCGTGCAGGAATAGGTGAAGAATCGCGCGCCGACGTCCTGAATATCGAAGACCAGCGCGTCGACGCCGCGCAGCATCTCCGGCGTCATGCGATAGCGGCCGTTGTAGTGCAGGCTCCAGACCGGCAAGCCCGTCGCCGCGTCCTTCGAATCCGCGACGTCCTGGCGATCTTCTTTCCCCGTCAGTCCATGCTCGGGCGAAAACAGTGCCGTGACCTGCACGCCGGCGTCGCGCATCGCATCGATATTGCGCCGGCCGTTCCGATCGAGTCCCGTCTGATTCGTGATCAGCCCGACCCGTTTGCCTTTCAGCGCCGCGAATTTCTCCTGCTCCAATACGTCGAGCCCGGTCAGCACCCGATGATTCGGCGCGATCATCCGCCGCACGCCGGCGCGCTTCCAGCGTTTCGTTGTAGCCGACCACGCTGACGCCCGGCGCATCCACTCCAATCGCCGCGGCCGCAATCGTCGCGACTCGCGAGCGCAGCGCGGTCAGACTCTTCCCCGCCTTCGGATGCACGAAATTGGTCAGCAGAATCACGTAGGAATTGGTGCACGGATCGATCCAGATGGACGTTCCCGGTGAATCCGGTATGGCCATAGGAGCCGATCGGAAACAGCTCGCCGCGATTCGACGAATACGACGAATCGATATCCCAGCCGAGGCCGCGCAGCACCGGCTGATCGGGCGGCGTCTCGGGCGAAGTAAATTTGCGAACCGTGAGCGGAGAAAAAATCCGGACGCCGTCGCGCGTTCCCATCCCCAGCATCATTTCCGCGAAACGCGACAGATCGGTCGCCGTGGAGAACAAGTCCCGCATGCCCCGCGACTCCGCCCATGTAGCGCGCGCGTCGGATCGTGCACCACGCCGCGAAACGGCGCGCCGGTCGCCGGGTCGATCTCGGTCGGCGCGATGCGGGCGCGCAGCGATGCCGGCGGCTTGAACATGCGTATCGTGCATCCCCAGCGGCTCGAAAATCTTCTCCTGCGCGAACTCGTCCAGCATCTTTCCGCTCATGCGATGCACGATCTCGCCCAGCAGATCGAAATTGATATCGCTATAGACGAACCGCACGCCGGGCGGATCTGCGGCTTCTCGATCAGCGCCCGATGGATGCCCGTTTCATAGCCGCTGAACGGCGGATCCAGATCGAAATCGGGCTTGAATCCGGAGAAATGCGTCATCAGATCGCGAATGGTGATGTCGCTCTTGCCGCCCTGAAACTCCGGCAGATAATCGGTGACCGTATCGGCGATGCGCAGCTTCCCGTCTTCGAAAAGCTTCATCGCGCCGGACGTGGTCGCGATCACTTTGGTGAGCGACGCCAGGTCGAAAATCGTATCGACGCGTCATCGCCTCGCGCTCCGGCACCAGCGCCCGGCTGCCGTAAGCCTTGCGATGGAGAATTTTGCCGTCGTGCCCGACGATCAGCACCGCGCCGGGAATCAGGCCATCGCGCACCGCCTGATCGACCGCCGCGTCGAGCGCGGGCGAGCCGGAAAAAGTCTCCTGCGCGAAGCACAGCCCCGCGCACGCCAACAATAACAAAGTCTTCATGCTAGTTTCTTAGCGATCCCCTCCAGCAGCGTCGCCAGATCGAAATCCTTCTGCGTAATCCCGCCCGCGTCGTGGGTGCTCAAATCCACTGTCACCCGGTTGTAGACGTTCGACCATTCCGGATGATGATCCATCTTCTCGATCGCCGGCGCCGCGGTTGCCATGAACCCGAAGGCGTGCGGAAAATCGGCGAACTTATATTCGCGATGCAGCTTGCCATCCTTCACCGTCCATCCCGCCAGTTTCTCCACCATCGACTGCGATCTCTAGCCTCATCGAGTCTTCTTCATCATGCCCTCCCATAGATCGGAATCACCGCGCCACTCACATCCCCCGCCTCTTCCGATGCGAGCCACACCAGCAGTCTTCGCGATCGATTCCGGCTTCACCCATCGCGAAAAATCGGACTTCGGCATCGCCTGCCGATTCAGCGGCGTATCGATCGTGCTGGGCAGAACGACGTTCGCCGTGATTCCCAAGTCCTTATTCTCCGCCGCGACATTCTTCACCAGCGCCACCAGCGCCGCCTTCGAAACCGCGTAGGCCGCGAAGTTCGGCATCGGTTCAACCGCCGCGCGCGATCCGACCGCCACGATGCGTCCGTACTTCGCCGCGGTCATCGGTTTCAGCACCGCGCGCATCGCGCAAAACGCCGCGCGCAGATTTAGGTTCATCATGCCGTCCCAGGTCTTGTCGCTAGTCTCGGCGACCGCCTGCCCTCCGCCGAACCCGCCCAGGAGATGCACCAGCGCCTCGATCGGCCCATGCTCCAGCGCCTGCTCGACCATCGCGTCGCATCCCTCGGCCGTCGTCAGATCGACGGAGAGCGTCGAGGAACGAAACCGGCTCCGGCCAACTGCGTGCGACGCCGATCACGGTCGCGCCGCGTATCCTGAAACGCCTTCGAGACCGCCGTCCCCAACCCGCCGCTAGCTCCTGTAATCAGAACATTCATCTTGGCTCCATTCTCACAGAATACCGCTCCCGTAGTCGCAGCTCTATTGGACTCTGACACATCACCCTCCAGGAGCCGCGACCACGGGAGCGGTTTCTAAACATCCAACCCCACCGCCCGCATCAACTCCAGCGCATTGCTCCGCGTCACCACTCCCTGCCGCAGCCGGTAATCGAAACGGATCTCGCCATCTTCCATGTGATCCTCGAAATGCACGTTCGCCGCCCGCCCGTCGAGCGTCGGTACGATCTCCGCCAGCGCCAGATCGTGCGTCGACACCAGGCCGATCGCGCCGCGCTCGACCAAGCCCCGCACCACCGCCTCCGCGCCGATGCGCCGGTCGTGCGAATTGGTCCCGCTCAGCAGTTCATCGAGCAGGAACAGCGTCGGATGCCCCGTCGCGCGCCAGTTCCACGACATCGCGCAGCCGGCTGATCTCCGCATAAAATCGCGACCGGTTATCCGCCAGCGAATCGTGCGTGCTCATCGAAGCGCCGATCAGCAGCGGCGAAATTCGCAGCCGCGCGCAGGCCACCGGCGCGCCCGCCCACGCCAGCACCGTGTTCAATCCGACCGCGCGCATCAGCGTGCTCTTGCCGCTCATATTCGACCCGCTGACGATCCACAGCCGCTCGCACTTTGCCCAGACGAACATCGTTCGCGACCGCGACCGCCGCCGGGATCAGCGGATGCCGCAGCGCGTCCGCATCGAACAGCGGACCCGCCGCTTCGAGCTCCGGAAACGTCGCGTCCGGCCGCTCGAACGCATACGCGGAAAGCGAGCACAGCGCCTCAAACTCGCCGACCGCCGCGATCCACTGCCCGATGTGCGGACCGCACGCGACGCGCCACGCTTCCACCGCCATCGCGAATTGCGCGTTCCACAGCAGCATGGCCGCAACCGGACGAAAGAACATGTTTTCCGACGAATCCAGCAGCTCGATCAATCGCGTCAGCCGCTTGATCCGCCGCGATGCAGTCGTTCCTTCGACCTTCAATTCCCCCGCCAGCCGCATCATCCGAGCCGATGTGAATTGCTCATTCTCCAGCCGTTCGAGCAGCAGCGCGAGCATCCGCAATTCGTGCGCCGGCGCCGACACGGCCTCGGCGACCTGCCCGACCCTCGGCCGCACCGCGAAGCTGAAGATCATCTCCGCCAGCACGACAGCAAGAAACGGCGCGATCGAAAATCGCTGCGCAAAAAATCCGCCGAGCGTCACCACCGCCGCGCACGCCAGCACCGGAGCCACCACTCGAGCCCCCTTGAAAAAACGAACCGGCGCCGCCGTCCCCCAATTCGACAACCCGCGAGCATCCACAGCCGCGCGAATATCCTCGCCCATCAGCGCGATTTCTTCCCGCAGATCGACGCGCGGACGCAGCTCCGCCACCGCCTCCTGCCGCGCCGCGACCTCTTCGCGCTCGCCCGGCGCCAGCAGCCATTCCGCCAGCGTTCGCTCCCCCGCACCCGTCCGGGCCGTCGAGAGCAATTCAAACAACGACCCGCGCCCGAACAGATCCAGATCGTCCGCATAGACATGCTTCGAATCGCGAAATCGCTCGCCCTGGCTCCCCGTCCCGATCCATCGATCCTCAATCCGCCCGATCGCCCGCTCATAATAAGCGACTCCGCGCTTCGCCGATTCACGCTCTTCGTCCAGCCGGTTCAGCACAATCGTTAGCGCTACGAAAGCGCAGAACGGCAGCAAAAACCACCATGGCGAAATCCTGGATACGCCGATCGATAAACCGATCACCGCCACCGCGGCGAAGCCCGTCGCCAGCCGCGCATTTCCAAACTGACTATATCGACGTTCGGCGCGCGCAAGCCTTTCGCTCCAACTCTTCAGCCGCGCGCGATAATCTTCAACTGGGGACACACTTCAGTCTAAACTGGGAAGTCCGTGTGGAAACTATTTTCGATTCTGATAGCGATCTCGGGACTGGCGCTCACCCAACAAACCGGCCTGGTCCAAACTCCCGACGTCGACCTCTCCTACGAAGCCTACGGCGACCCGGCCCCGCGATGCCCGTCATCGTCGCCAACGGCGGACCCGGCCTCTCCCACATATATATGATCCAGAACGACGTGTGGACTCGCCTCGCGAAAACCCGCCAGATCGTCTTTTACGATCAGCGCGGCACCGGCAAATCCACCCGCATCAAAGCCCGGCGCCTCCCAGGATATCGACGCTCAGATCGCCGACCTCGAAGCGGTCCGCGCTAAATTCGACTTTCAGAAATTCGACCTGGTCGGCGATTCCTACGGAGGCTTTCTTCGCGATGGCGTACGCCGCCGCGCATCCCGAGCACATCGACAAACTGATCCTCAGCGATTCCGCGCCGCCGCTGATGAAGAACATCGTCCGCGTGCTGGCGCAAGTATTTCCCGACATGATGGAACGCAGTCCCGACCCGCAGCAACAGATGCGCAATCATTTCCGCATGCTTTTTTATAGCGAAGAAAAGCGCGACGCCTACCTCGCCGGCGCGGAGGATCTGGGCTATGCGCCGCAAGTGGGCGTAGCCGTCAGCCGCGCTATCGCGAAAGTCGACCTCACGCGCGCAGCTCCGAAGTTCGCCTTCCCCACCATGGTCATCACCGGCCGTTACGACATGAACGTGGCGCCCACTCACCGCGTGGAATATTTACAAAGCCATCCCCGGCGCGAAGTTCGTCGTGTTCGCGAAGAGCGGCCACCTGCCCTCCTATGAGGAGCCCGACAAGTATGTGCAAGTCGTCGACGCGTTCCTCACCGGACGTTAAGATGCTGCCGCGCCTTGCGCACCAATCTCGATTTTCTGCCGTCCGCGATTCCCGACCGTCCTGGCCTCGTGATCCGAGATCCTTATCAATACTCCGACGCGACCCTGATCGTTCCCTCCGGCCTGGTCGCCTGCCTTGAATTTTTCGACGGCGCAGCATAGCAGCCTCGACCTGCGCGAGTACCTGGTCCGCGCCACGGGCGATCTCGAAGTCGGCGAGATCGAGCAGCATCTTCTCGATACTCTCAGCGCCGCCGGATTCTTCGAGGACGAAGTATTCCTGCGCCGTAAAGAAGAAGCCGAGCGTGCCTTCGCCGAAGCTCCGGTTCGCGAACCCGCCCACGCGGGCTCCGGCTATCCGGAAGAAAAATCCGAACTAATCCGGACCTTCAACGAATACCTGGGCTCCGGGTGGCGCGAGCTTCAGCTTGCAGCGTCGGCTTCAGGCGGCGTTCAAGATCAAAACTAATCGCCATCGCCGCCCCCCACGTCAGCCCCTTCGGAGGCGTCGATGCCTACCGCGCAGGCTATTCCGCCCTCTCGCCGACCGACGCCGAACGCACCTTCGTGATCCTCGGCACCTCTCATTACGGCGCCCCCGACCGCCTCGGCCTCACCCGTAAACCCTTCGCGACTCCCTTCGGCGAAACCATCCCCGATATCCAACTCATCGACGAAATTCTCGACAAATCCGGCGACGCCGCCGCCATGGAAGACTATTGCCACTCGATCGAGCACTCCATCGAATTCCAGGTCGTCTTCCTGCAACACCTGTTTGGTCCTAAAATCCGCATCGTGCCGATTCTCTGCGGCTCCTACGCAAACAGCATTTATCGCGGCGGCGCGCCCGAATCGAACGACCACGTGAAGCGCATGCTCGGCACGCTCGGCGAAATCGCGGCGCGCGAAGGCGATCGCCTCTTGTGGGTCCTCGGCATCGACATGGCGCACATGGGCCGCCGCTATGGCGACCCGTTTTCCGCCGCACGCCGAACGCGGCGAAATGGAAGAAGTCGCCCTCCGCGACCGCGCCCGTATCGAGCGCATGGAATCCGGCGACGCCCGCGGTTTCTGGGATCTGGTTCAGCAAAATCATGACGATCTGAAATGGTGCGGCTCCGCGCCCATTTACACTTTCCTCAAGGCCGTTCCCCACGCCCGCGGCCGCCTGCTGCGCTATCAGCAATGGAATATCGACGATCAAAGCGTCGTCAGTTTCGCCGGCATGCGTTTTCATTCAAGCTGATCCCGCCCGCGCCGATGAGACTTCTTGAGGGGATGCGCTTTGATCTCAATCCGCAAGATCCGTCGACAATTTAGCCCGACTCGAAACGCTCGAGAAGCGGGAAGCGCTTTCCAAAGCGATACGGGACTGCTATGCACTGGCGATTCATTCCGCCGCCCACTACGCCGTGGAAGTTGACCCCGCGCTCGCGGCCGAGTTTCGCGACCATCTTAAAGAGATCGAGGAACAGAGCCGCGCAGCCGTGTCCGCTCGAACAGTTACACTCCGCCCAGTCTTCTTTCCGCGGCGAGCTTCGCGAATATCGCGATCAAGTCCAATGAGCAGTTGGTGAAGATGCGTAAGGAGGTGGAGAATGCCACAGCCGCAATGTCCATCTTCGCGGAGACTGTCTCCTCCAACGGAGAGGATCACGAAAAGGAAGTTGCCTCCCAGCTTCAGAAAGCCTGGCAACCGCTACGCGATGCAATGACATCGAGGAAATTCGCGGGGGCATCGGCGCCGCCGTCGCTGGAATCCAGTCCAGCGTGGAGCAGATGCAGCGCAGCAATCAACTCGTCATCGCCCAACTCCAGGATGAAATCCGCGTGCTTCATCAGCAATTCGAGCAGGAGCGGAAAGCCCTCTTTACAGACCGCGCTTCCGGCGCATGGAACCGCCCGAAAATCGATATACACCTCGACAATCTGCTGCGTCAGAACCAACCGTTCTGCACGCTGTTGGTCTGGGTGCGAAATCTCAAGCGCATAGAAGGCCAGAACTCCCGCACCGTCCTGGAAGGTACTCTGAAGGCATTGACCGTCCGTTTTCGAGCCATCACCGGAGAGGAAGCCGTCATCGGACGCTGGACAGAAGACCAGTTTGTCGCCATTCTCGACATTCCTCCCGGCCGCGCAATTCCGCTCTCCGCCGAAGCGACGCGTAAACTTTCGGGAGGCTACGCCGTTCAGGAAAACGGACTATCGCATACCGTGGCTGTTCAGGCCACAGCGGGAGTTATCGACCGTCACCCAGGCTCCGATTCCGCATTATTCCGTAAAAAGCTGGAACAACTCGCCGGAGCAATCTCCGGCTCGTAGGGCATACTACAATTCGGTAGAGCGTGCGAATCACCATCTCTAAAGAGAATTACCTGAAGGCCATCGCCGAGGCCGAGGGGGAAGGCGAGACCGTTATCGCCGCAACCCTCGCCCGTTGGCTCAAAGTATCCGCCCCCGCCGTCACGATGGCCATCCGCCGGCTGAAGCGCGACGGGCTCATCCACGTCAGCACCGCCGGCGAAATCACTCTCAAAAAGCAAGGCCGCGAAATCGCCGACCGCGTCCTTCAGCGACATCACTTAATTGAACGCATGCTCACCGAGATCTTCGGCATGGAGTGGTACAAGGTTCACGATGAAGCCGAGCAGTTGGAACACGCCGTCTCCTCCGATTTCGAGCGTCGTTTAATCGAGAAGCTAGGCCAAAGCCAAGCCTGCCCGCACGGCAATCAAGCCGGCGTCGACCGCCCGCCCGATACGGCAAATGCTCGTCGCGACAGAGGCTGGCGTCCCCTCGACGAGATCGCCCCAGGAGAATCCGCAAAAGTAATGAGCGTCTTCGAACGCGACCGCTCGTTACTCGAATACCTGGACGGTTTAGGCATCCATCCCTTAGCCGAATTGGAAATGGTAACCCGCAACTACGACGACACGCTAACCCTCCGAGTCGCCGGAAAATCCGTGCAACTGGCCAGCACCGCCGCCGCCAAAGTTTGGGTGGGCAGCTAATTACGCGTGCAGCGTCGACAGTCGTGTCGACGTGCAGAGTGTTCCTTTGCGTCCTCTGCGTATCTGCGTGAAATTGTGTTTCCCCGACAAAAGCGGCGGATAATAGTTCAATGGAACTAGCGATCGCAATCAAGATTGAAAAACTCCCCGAAGGGGTTTACTTGGCGACCTCGGACGAGATCCAGGGCCTGGTCGCCGAGGGACGCACGGTCGCAGAGACCCTCGAAATTGCCCGTGACGTCGCCAGAAAATTGATAGAAGCTCGCAGGGAGCGGCATGAGCCGGAAAATCTGTCCCCCGCCGAAGGTAGAACAGATTACACAATTGTCGTAGCTGCCTGAATGGGCCGCCTTTCAGGTTTCAGATATCGAGAGGTCACGCGGAAGCTGAAAGCTGGAGGCTTTCGCTTTGATCGTCAAGCTGCCGGAAGCCATGAGATTTGGGGCAGCGACGCAACAGGTAGGTATCTCACAATTCCCAATCATTCCCGTGACCTCGCGGAAGGAACTCTTCGCGCCATCCTGAAGCAAGTGGGTATCGACTCTGACGAATTCCTCCGCCTCTGCCCTACAACCCCTTAAAATACCCCACCGTCTCCTTCAATCCATCCTCCAACCCCACCTTCGGCTCCCACCCCAACACTTTCTTAGCCTTCGAAATATCCGGCCGCCTTTTCTTCGGATCGTCCGACAGGCAGCGGCTCAAACGCGATCTCGCCGTTCACCCCCATCAGCCTCTTGATCCTCTCCGCAAACTCCAGAATCGTCAGCTCCGCCGGATTCCCCAGATTCACCGGATACCGCTCCTCGGACCGGCTCAGTCGAACCAGCCCGTCCACCATATCCGACACGTAGCAAAAACTCCGCGTCTGCGACCCGTCGCCGAAAATCGTCAGCGCCTCGCCCCGCAGCGCCTGATCGATAAACGCCGGCACCACGCGCCCGTCCTTCAGCGCCATCCTCGGCCCATAGGTATTAAAAATCCGCGCGATCGTTCGTCCGCACTCCATACGTCCGGTGATACGCCATCGTCATCGCCTCGGCGTAGCGCTTGCTCTCGTCATAGCACGACCGCATCCCCACCGGATTCACATTGCCCCAATACGTCTCCACCTGCGGATGCTCCAGAGGATCGCCATAGCATTCCGATGTCGACGTCAACAGGAATCGCGACGAGTCCCTCCGCGCCACCTCCAGCATATTGCGCGTGGCCGTCGACCCACTCTCCAGAGTCTCAATGGGATGCGCCAGGTACGCCATCGGGCTCGCCAGCGATGCCAGATGCCACACCTGGTCGAACGGCCCGATCACTGTGACCGGCGCTGTGACGTCGAACTCAAAAAATTCGAACCTCGGATGGTCCGCCAGATGCAACAGATTCCGTCGCGACTCCGGTAATCAAATTATCAATCCCCACAACGCTATCGCCGTCCGCCAGCAGGCGGTCGCAAAGATGGGAGCCGATGAATCCAGCGGCGCCCGAAATCAAATGATGCAAAGCCCCTCCATAAAAATTCCATTCCGAACACGCATCTGTGGCGCACGCGTCCACGCGAACCGGGACGACACTCGTGTCGACGCTGGACACCTCTTGAAATCGCCCGCATCGACGCGCCATCCCCTCAATTGTCATATTCTACAGTAGATGCCCGCGCTCTCCCACGTAGAAACCGCGATTTTCCTGGTCTTACTAGCCGCCTCCGCCTACGGATTCTGGTGGCGCTTCGGAAAAGTAGTCCGCAAAATCCGCGCCGCCAAGCCCGATCCCGGCTTCTCCCTTCAGCCCATCGGCAAACGCATCTGGGATTTCTTCTCCGAAGTGATGCTGCAATCGAAAGTGATCGCCCAGCGCCCTCTACCCGGCATCGCCCACGCCTTCGTTTTCTGGGGATTCTGCGCCTTCGCCCTGATAACACTCAACCACTTCGCCATCGGCGTCGGATTCCCTTTTGTATCTCGCGACGGCTGGTTCGGCCGCAGTCTATTTCGATTTGGCCGCAGTGTTCGCCGTATGCGTAGCCGTCTCGATCACCGGCCTCTTCATCCGCCGATTCTTCGTCAGACCGCGCTGGCTCGGGGGCAACGTCTCCTGGGAATCCGGCGTCATCGCGTTCCTGATTTTCAACCTCATGATTACCTACCTGGCCACCTTCTGGTACGACACGAAACTCATCTGGTGGGCACACACGCTGACTCTGCTGGTCTTCATGCCCCTGATCCCTCACACCAAGCATCTCCACCTGGTGCTGAGCCCCGCGACAGTCTTTCTCTCGCGCGGAGGATTCTCCGAAATCCCCCCTCTGGTTGGCGATGAAGACTTCGGACTCGACACCGGCAAAGACCTGACGCAGATCGTCGCCCTGCAGGCCTACTCCTGCGTGGAATGCGGGCGCTGCACCGAACATTGCCCCGCGTATAACACCGGCAAAGTTCTAAACCCCAAAGAAATCGCGCTAGGCGTCCGCAATTATCTGAACGAATTCGGCCCTACGAGCGAAGAGCCTCTCCTAGGAAAATACATTTCCCAGGAAGCCGCGTTCCAGTGCACCACCTGCGGAGCCTGCGAATTCCAATGCCCCGTCGGCATCGAGCATCTGCCCATCATCATCGGCCTCCGCCGCGGCGCAGTCAATACCGGCAAGTGGGAAGACGACTACGGCACCAAACTATTTCTCAATTTCGAACGCAACGGCAACGCGCTAGGCTTCTCCTCAACCGAGCGCCAGAAATTCATCGATAAGCAGCAATTTCCGATCTTCGACGGCACCCAGGAATATTGTCTGTGGCTGGGCTGCATGGGCGGCTACGACCCGAAAGGACGTGAAATTATGGTCGATTTTGGTCATGTCATGGCCTATTTGGGTACCACTTATGGCGTTTTAAGGAAGGAGAAGTGTACCGGAGACCCCGCTAGAAGGCTCGGAAACGACCTCGTGTTCCAGCAACTGGCCGAGCAAAACCTGGAAACCCTCTCGCAGTCAAAGGTCAAAAAAATCGTCAGCATCTGCCCCCATTGCGTTCGCACTATTTCGGTTGACTGGAAAGAGTATGGCGAAGCCCCACCGATCGAACACCATAGCGAATTCATGGCCAGATTCAAGGATAAACTCCCGCAACAAAACAATGGCCAGAAAATCGTCTACCACGACCCCTGCTATTTAGGCCGCTACCGGGGCGTGTATGATGAACCCCGTCAAGTACTTGCGTTATCCGGCGAAGTAATCGACCCGCCCCGTTCCCGTGAACGAAGTTTCTGCTGCGGAGCCGGCGGCGGATTAGCGTTCCTAGGCGAAGAGAAAGGCGAGCGGGTCAGCCACAACCGGGCAAAAGAACTCGTAGCAACTGGAGCGGAAGTTGTAGGCGCCGCCTGTCCTTTCTGCAACACCATGTTTAGAGACGCCTTATCCGCAGTTTCCGACGCCCCGCCGAAACTGCTGGACATAGCCCAAATCGCCGCAGCATCGATCAGAAAAACCGGCGCCGCTGACGAATCGCGTGATACAGGATGAGGAACACAACAGCACCAGCGGTGGCTACCAGTATGCTATATAGATTTAAGCCACTAACGCCCGCATATCCGAGCAGATGGAGCACCCACCAGCCGACGACGGCGCCCACAACGCCCAGTAAAATGTCCAGCACCATGCCCTCGCCCCGATGATTTACAACGTGGCTGGCGATGAAGCCGGCGACGAAGTCAAGAATAATCCATACAAAAAGCGACATGTGTAAATCTCCTGTTGAGTAAGTCAGGAAGTGGACCGGCCGAAGCCGGTCCACCCTGTGGACACTCGTTTACTCATCTCCTGCCTTAACGATAGCGATGCCAATAGCCCCAGCGGTCGTAATAACCGTACCCGTATGGATGCCAGTAGCCCCATCTATCGTGATAGCCGCCCGGACCGTTTCCGATATAGACGGATATATGGTGGCGATGATGATGCTCTCGCTCGTAGTAGTCGCGAGCCTGAGCAGTGCCCGGAGTGAGGAATGTCATCGCCGCTCCGAGTGCCAATATTGCAGGCCATCTGAACTTCTTAAACATAACCCACCTCCTACCTTGTTGGATTGGCCTTCGCTCTTACTCGTTTCCGGGAAGCAGGTACTGAAATAACAACCCATTGCCAGGCAAGGACTTACGATGGATAGTGGGGACATCAAGAAAATGAAAAATCCCGTCACACGAGAAACTTTATTCCAATAGCCCCGACTATGTCCCCCTCATCCGTAACCGCAGAGACGTAATCGCCGAGCAATTCCGCCTTCAAGTCAATCCTCTGCAAGCAGATAGCATTTCCACTTGTCTCTCGCCGCTCGCTCCTCACCTATCTTATAAGCAACGAGTTCATGTGCTCCGCCAACGGAGAACGGAACCGGCTGCGTGGGGAATTCTAAAACAACCCTGGGCGGTCCTTAGTGCGTTGGATCTTCCGGCTAGGAGAAGTAAAATCCTGGCTAAAGGGCGCCCGATAAATTATTTCGCGACTGGAGCAGTCCAATGCGGAGCCGGAAACGGTAGCGTATCTGGATTCACACGAACGGCGGTGGAGAACTTTTCTGAGTATTTGATCCCGGTTGGGAATGTCAGCTCGATGAAATATGCTGTATAGCCCGTCGGGGGCTTCTCGACTTTGCCGATGTACACGCCATCTTTCTCTTCCGTCAGCACAGTCGATTTGTATGCCGGCCCGATGGACATCAACCGGAAATCCCTCTTCTCGGGATTCGTCGCCTGCCACAACTTCACTTCGCTCGGCTTGGTGACCGTGGTTACCTTGATCGATCCGTCGTCTTCGAATTTCCAGAAGAATTTCGGCCGCGCCTGCTTCTTCAAGAACGCATCGTAGAATGCGATCAGGCCTTCGCGCGCGTCGGAATTTTTTAGTGAATGATCGGTATTCTCGACGTAACGCAGATATTTCTCGCCCTTCAGATCGTCGAAGTAGAATCGCGACGAATCGGGCAGGAAATACTGATCGCCGGCGGCATTGATGATGTACTTCGGCATGGTCAGGCGATCGCGGTATTCGTACGGTTCCTCGATTTTCATCGAGCGCCTTCATCTGAGGCGTGCCGTTCCAGTGCATGATTTCCAGATTCTCGTAATCCTTCACCGCGGGTGAGTAGAATCCGTACGCCATGTAGTGATGCTCGAACGATTTTTCGTTGTTCAGCAGATCGATCACCATGGGAGCGATGGCGACCACTCGTTTGTCGACCGCCGCAGTGGTCCAGGTGGTCCAGCCGCGTTTCGATCCGCCGGCCACCATGAAATTCGCGACCGTCAACTTGCCACCCGCATCGCTCTTCATGAACTCCTGGACCGCGTCCATTGCCTTCACGGCGCTCTTGGTCATCGGCAGACGAGCGGGCCAGAGGTCGTTGCCGGTTCTTAGAAATTTGTCCCAGGTATAGGCGATGAAGGCGTCCTCCGTAAGGTCTTTCGTCTTGGCGTCCGGAAAATTCAGCGGCTGATTCGGAACCATGTTCAATTGCGCCACGACGCTATTGGTTGTGGTCGCGATATCGACGATCATCTGATCGGCCTTGTCAGGTGCTTTGGTGCGATTATTCCCTCCCGTGATGTAGAGAAAACCAGTGGTGTAATTGACCTTATCCGGCACCACGATAGTGAGCCAGTGCTTCCATACCGTGCGATCCGGTTCGACCGGAGGCTTCCAGGTCTGCGACGTCAGGTCGAGGACGTACGCTTTAAAGCCCTCTCCAGGAATCGTCGAGACGAGCTCCCATTTGTAGCTCGAATCGGGTGCATGGACGTAACGATCGAGGGCGGTTTCTTTGGACGCGGCCGCCAATCCAAACGAGAAGGCGGCAAGTACTGCGACGAGTCGTGTACGGGGACTCAGCATGGGAACAGGATACCGTAAGGACGTTCCCATTCAAAACTCGGTAATAGTCCGCTATTCGATTCGCCGCCGGTCGCCTATGGTGGATTTAGATGCGATCGCTTCGCAAGTTCATCCGGTTCTGGTTCGGCCTGAACGCCCTGTTGCTTATCGCCGGCATCTTCACTCTTTTTGTCTCGATTTCGAAGGGTAGTATCGAAGTCGCCAGCGCTCAACTGGCGGTTACCGTTCTGCTTCTCGTCGCACTCGATCTGTTCCCGGCGATTGCCTGGTGGACGCTTAAGAAGGGCAAGCCATCCGGCCAAATATGGGCGCTTATCAGCAGCGCGTTTAGTATGACGCCCGCGTTTCTGCGGTTCATCCGCAGCGGATTCGACGTTACTCCGATCGGCAACCTCGGCGCGCTCCTAGGGGTCGTCGGGTTAATCGCCTTTTGGTCCAAGGATTCCGCAGCGGACGCAAAGGACACGCGGACAATCAAGAAAGTTCGCGTTGCCGGAGACGGCACCAGCGATTTCAAAGACTACGTCGCGCAGGGCATCTCGATCGGCGTCATTTGGCTGGGGTATCAGGGCTGGAACCAATGGGCAACCTTACACGGTCTGGCGAGTCCGGGACCAGTCGTTTATCTGGCGCAGCTCGCAATTGGCGTATGGTTCACGGCGCTCTTTCATGAGTTGGGGCACCTGGTTGCCGGATGGGCCTCGGGCAAAATGCTTCGATTGTTCCAGGTGGGGCCATTCCGCTGGGCGGTCCGCAACGGGAGCTGGCGATTCGACTTCCAGTGGCGAAAATTTTCCGGAGGCGGTGTCGCGATGATTGCCCCGGACCTTCGCGATATGCGCAGCCGCAATGCTTTCTCGATCATGGGCGGTCCTGTGGCATCGTTGGTGGCGGGCTCGATCTTCACGGTGGCGACGCTCACGGCGGTGGGCCACGCGTGGCAACCTTATTGGAGCCTGCTGTGCACGCTAGCCACTTTCTCGCTTGCCGATTGCATTGTGAACCTGATTCCGCTGAAGCCGGAAAGCCAATATTCAGATGGCGCTCAGTTGTATCAGATCGTCACCAACGGACCGTGGGCGCGAGTCCACCGCGCCTTCGCGATGGTTACGACCAGCGCAGTGTCGCTGGTTCGGCCGCGGGATTTCGACGTCGACGTGATCAACCGCGCCGCCGACTTTGTTCCCAGCGGCGAGCGCGGATTGCTGCTCCGTTTGTTCGCTTGCATGCATTATCTCGACGCGAACCGAATCCCCGAGGCGATCGACAGCATGGAGGAAGCGGAAGCTCTTTACGAGCAATCCGTTTTCGAAAAGCCTCAGGATATATGCGCCGAATTCGTATTTGTAAATGCATTTTATAAACACGATCTGGCGGCGGCTGAACTTTGGTGGCAAAGGATCGACGCCCTGCGCAAGATCGACACGGACGCGGATTATTGGCGGGCGCAAACCGCGCTCCATTGGCTGCGAGGGGAGCGGGAGTTAGCACGCGAGGCGTGGGAGCGCGGCAATGCTCTGGCCGAGAAACTTCCAGTGGCCGGCACGTATGACTTCACGCGGTCCTGCTTCGCAAAGTTACAGGTGGCGCTCGAGGAGCCCACGGTGATCGCTCCACCGCTCGGGTCTTTCATGGAGCTTACTGCCGTCGGAGCTTGATCGCTCCCGCGAGATTTTCACGTTTTATCCGCATGCTTACGCATGGCGGTTCCGTCTGGAAATGGAGCCGCAATCGTCAGGGCGCGGATAGCAGCACATACTGAATTTCGCGCGTCATATACTCGGAAATATATGCGGTATGCGATTAGGACGTTGCTGAGAAGTCCTGGATTTGCTGCGGCGGCGATATTGACGCTGGGGCTCGGCATTGGGGCGAATACGGCGATCTTCAGCGCGGTGGATGCGGCTCTGCTGCGGCCGCTACCGCTTGCGAATCCCGAGCGGTTGGTGCAGATCTGGGAGACGCACCCGATGTTTCCGCATCTGGCCGCGGCGTTTCCCGATTACCTCGACTGGCGAACGCAAGCGACATCCTTCGAACAGATAGCGGCTTGGGGTTACCAAAGTTTTCTGATCACGGGCGTTGGCGAGCCGGAGAAGGTGGATGGGAGCATCGTCTCGGACAATGTTCTATCCACCATCGGCTTGAAGCCTGCACTGGGGCGAGGTTTTGCAGAGGGCGAGACGCAGGCAGTGTTGCTTGGCGACGCGCTGTGGCGGCGGAAATTCAACGGCGATCCGGCGATTGTCGGGCGTAGCATCCGGATGAACGGCGCGAGTTTTACGGTGGTGGGCGTTTTGCCGGGTCCGCAGATTCTTCCGAAGGACGTGGATCTGCTTACGCCGTTTGGAACGATGATTGCCGATTTCGACCGGACCAGCCGGCTGCATCACGTGGTTCGAGTGGTCGGGAGATTGAAGACGGGGATAACGCTGGAACAGGCGTCGGCGGAGATTGGAGGAATCTCGACTCGGCTGGAACACGATTATCCAGGGACGAACAAGAGCATCGGCAGGGCACTGGTGCCGATGGCTCGAGAGATTGAAGGTGATTCGAGGACTCCGCTCTTGGTGTTGCTGGCGGTGGTGGGATTGGTGCTGCTGATTGCCACGGCGAATGTCGCGAATTTATTGCTGGCTCGGGCGGCGGGACGGCGGAAGGAGATTGCGATTCGGATCGCACTGGGCGCGGGGCGCGGGCAACTGGTGCGGCAGTTGTTGACGGAGAGTCTGGTGCTGGCTGGGGCGGGAGGAATCGTTGGAGTTGCGCTGGCGGCGGTCGCGACGCCGTGGCTGCGCGTGTTGGCGGAGGGAAGAATCGCGCGCGCATCGGAGATCGCGCTGGATGGGCGGGTGTTGCTATTCGCGTTCCTGATCGCGCTGGTGGCGGGAGTTTTATTCGGGCTGGTGCCGGCGCTGGCTTCTACCCGCGCGGATCACAATGCGGATTTGCGATCGGGAGGAAGAGGGTCCGCGGGAAATCTGCATCGGAGCTTGCGGGCGGCGCTGGTGTCGGGGCAGGTGGCACTGGCGATGCTGGTGCTGGTGGGCGCGACGCTGCTGACGCGGAGCTTGATGCGGCTCACGGGGGTCGATCCCGGATTTCGTGTAGACCATCTGCTGACGGCTCGCGTGGCGCTGCCGGGGAGCTATCAGAGCAACGCACAAATCGCCGGGTTTTTTGAACAATTGATGGCTCGGATGGCCGCAAAACCTGGTGTGACCGGCGTGGCGGAGACGGATTGGGCGCCGTTGACCGATGCGATCGGGGCGACTCGCTTCGCTGTGGACGGCGAGCCGCCTCCGGAGCCTGGACGATACCCGGTGGCGCATATGCGGCGCGGATCGCCGAATTATTTCGAGCTGATGCGCATTCCGATTGTGGTTGGACGCGGGTTCACGGCTCACGACTACAGGTTTGACGACGGTGCTCCGATCTTGGTGAACGAGACGCTGGCGCGGCAGTATTATCACGGGCGCGCGGTGGGCCGGAATTTGCTGCTGGGGGTGCTTGGACCAAAGCCAGTGGCTTATCCGATTGTCGGCGTAGTGGCGGACACTTTGGAACTGGGGCTGAACACGCAGGTGGAGCCGACACTGTACTTCGCCGGCTATATCAGCAACAACTCGGGCATCGTCATCATTCATACGACGGGCGATCCGATGGCGATGGCGGGTGCACTGCGATCAGAAGTGGCGGCGCTTGATCGGGAGGCTCCAGTGAGTGAATTCCGGACAATGGAGGAGATTGTCGACAAATCGCTGGCGGGGCGGAAATTTTCGGTCCTGCTGATTTCGATGTTCGGGGCACTGGCGTTGACGCTCGCCGCAGTCGGCCTGTACGGTGTGGTCTCGTATTCGGTGACGCAGAGAAATCGGGAAATGGGATTACGGATGGCGCTGGGGGCTCAGCAGGGACAGGTGCTGCGGATGGTGATCGGGGAGGCGATGAAGTTGACGATCGCGGGGGCGGCGGTGGGTGCAGTGGCGGCGGGATTCGCGGGGCGCGCACTGGCGAGCGAATTATATGGCGTGCGGTCGAGCGATCCGGAATCGTTCGTGGGGGCGGCTGCGGTGCTGCTGGTGGTCGCGCTTGATGGGGGCTTGGATTCCGGCGAGGAGAGCGATGAGCGTGGACCCTGGCGATCGCGTTAAGAGACGAGTAACTGCGTTCGCAGAATTTGCATTTCTAAACGCAAAGTGCAGTCCAAAGATTCAGAAGAGGCAGTGTCTACGGCGCATTTCCGCGCATAAACCCCAACAAAACCATGGTTTTCGCGTTTGGCCTATCGCTTGCAGAATGCTTGCCAAGAGGAGCACCAAACATGAAGGACAGCACAAAAGATCAAGTGGGCGGCAAGGTTCATGAGGTGAAGGGCAAGATCAAGGAAGAGACCGGCAAGCTGACGAATGATCCCGACCTGGTGGAACGCGGGCAAGATGAGAAAGTAGCCGGCAAGGTCCAGAAGAAGGTCGGCCAAATCGAGAAGGTTTTCGAGAAGTAAAGGAAAATCATGCTTATCTTACTGATCATTCTGTTGATACTTTTCGCGGGCGGCGGCGGTTATTACGGCTACGGTCGTTGGGGCGCCGGAGGCGGCGCCGGCATTTCGCTCGGCACTATTTTAATTATTCTGCTGGTTGTTTATCTGCTCGGCGGTATACATTATTAGCGACGCGTGGCTTGGCGAACTCGGGCGATGAGGTAGACGACGATCGCGACGTTGATAGCGAGGATCACGAATTTCGTGGTCGTCATGCGGTGGATGATCTCATAAATCTCAAGCGGAATTAAGCCCGCGGTGGTAATGATGGTGAAGTATTCGGCCCATCGTTTGCGAAGCAGAAGGCCAGTGCCTTCGGTGAGTAAGAGCGCGGCATAAATAAAGGTGCCGACGCTTGCGGCTTTCAGTTGAGCCGGCGTCACCGCCAGGAGGTGAGTCAGCAAACGATGGATGTAGCGATTGTCGGGGTCGACACGGAGGATGTCGACCCAACGGGCGATCGTCTCCGCGACATTGCGATGAAGGAGTCTATGCGCGCCGATTCCGACGATGAGCAGCAGTATGCCCTTCGCCAGTTTGAAGAGCGCGATCAAAAAAAGAGTTACGGACCGGTTCGGGACGGCGGCTGATTTCCGGGTGCGCCGGGGCGATGCCATTGCCGTTTCAGGCTTTAAGAGCAGCCTTCTTTTGGGCTTTTTTCTCTTTACGCGGAAGGCGATGCTTATTCTTTTTCGCGAGCTTGGGAATCTTCTGCGACTTCTTGGGCTCGGTTATCGGGGTCGCCTCCACTACAGTCTCCTCGGGGGCGGCTTTTTTCTTCGACATATAAACCGATTGTAGTGGATTCGGACCGGGTCGAGTAAACTTTCAGAAGATGCGTCTGATTCTCTCGTTGCTCGCGGCCGGGATTTTACTGAATGCGCAGGATGCCATTGTCATTCACGTCCATGCGGACGAGAAGATCGGCGCCTTCAAACCGATCTACGGTTACTTCGGATATGACGAGCCGAATTTCACTTACACGAAGAATGGCAGGAAGTTGGTGCGGGAGCTTGCGGCACTGAGCGGCTCGCCAGTTTTTATTCGTACGCATTTCATGCTAGCGACCGGAGACGGGACCGCCGGGTTCAAATTTGGATCGACTAATGCGTATACAGAAGATGCGTCGGGCAGGCCAGTTTACGACTGGACCATCACGGATCGAATCTTCGATACCTATATAGAGGCGGGGGCGAAGCCGTTTGTCGAGATCGGGTTTATGCCCAAGGCTCTGTCGACGAATCCCGACCCGTATCGACCGGATTGGTCGCCTGGGTCGAATTTCAATCAATATTATCTGGGTTGGGCTTATCCACCGAAGGATTATTCGAAGTGGGGCGAACTGGTTTATCAGTGGGTCCGTCACGCGGTGGCGAAGTATGGGAAGAGCGAAGTCGAGTCCTGGTATTGGGAGGTTTGGAACGAGCCCGATATCGCGTATTGGCACGGGACGGCCGAGGAGTACGACAAGCTTTATGACTACACGGCGGAGGCGGTGAAGCGTGCGCTGCCCTCCTCGAAGATCGGAGGGCCGGCGACGACTGGTCCATCCAATGCGAAGGCGGCGGCGTTTTTGCGGCAGTTTCTGGAACATTGTTCAGCGAAGAATGTGCCTCTCGATTTTATTACGTATCACGCGAAAGGGCGGCCGTCGGTGGTCGATGGGCATGTGCGGATGGGGATTTCGAAAAATGCGGAAGACGTGGACAAAGGGTTTCAAATCGTCCGCGAGTTTCCGAAGTTTCAGAACCTGCCGATCGTGCTGAGCGAGTCCGATCCGGAAGGCTGCGCGGCGTGCTCGGCGCGGGTTTATCCGCAGAATGCGTATCGCAACGGGCCTCTGTATCCGGCGTACGAAGCGGTGATGATGAAGAATATTTTCGAGCTGGCGGATCGGGCGAAAACGAACATCGCGGGAATGTTGACGTGGGCTTTCGAGTTCGAGGATCAGCCTTATTTCGATGGCTTCCGGACGCTGGCGACGAATGGAATCGACAAGCCGGTGCTGAATTTTTTTCGCATGGCGGGGATGATGCGTGGGGATCGAGTGAGGACGGACAGCAGCGGCAGTGTTTCGCTACAGACCGTGATCGCGGAGGGGGTTCGCGGCACGTCGGATGTGGATGCGCTGGCCGTCCGATCGGATCGCGAGGTTTCAGTGCTTGCGTGGAATTATTACGACGACGATGTACCGGGGCCGATCGCCAAAGTGCGGATTGAGATAGGCGGCGTGCCGGATGGACGCGTCTTGCTGCAGCACTATAGGATCGATGAGACGCACAGTAACGCTTGGACTGCGTGGAAGAAAATGGGATCTCCACAGTCTCCGTCGGCGGAGCAGTATGCTGCGCTGGAAGCGGCGGGACAGCTTCAAGAGTTCGATTCGCCGCGATGGATCGTGGTGAAAGGCGGCGAGGCTGCGATCGAAATCGCGATGCCTCGGCAGAGCGTCTCTCTGCTCAATCTACTTTTTTGAGATTGTCGCTGGGGACGCGATCGATCAACATTTGCATGGGATCGATGCCGGCTTCGTAGGGCTTCTCGGCTAGCTGGAACTGGAAGGTTTGTTTGCCTCCAGTGATTTTCACTACCTGCCGATAAAGAACGTTGCCGTAGCGATGATTTTTCTCGGCCTTGGCGAGCGCGCCGATTTCAATCCAATCGTGCACGGGAACTTCGGTTTCATTTCCCTGATCGTCCGCTTTGAACTTTTTCGATTCGACTTCGATGGTCACTTGATATTTGCCGTCGGGCTGCTTGACGGATTTCGCGGCGAGCGTGCGATTGGAGAAGAGCGTGATGTCCTCAAATAAATCTTTGATGAGGTAGCGATACTGCTCCGGCGTCTCGTCCCGGAAGGCGTCGACCAGGTTGTGCGAGGTCGGATAAGGCGGTTGCGCATAGGCGAACTGGGGAACGATTTTTCGCAAGCGCGCGATTGATCGCTTCTTCTCCAATTCGCTCTTTCAGGTAATACATCACGACGCTGCCTTTGCGATAGTGCACGTAGCCCTGGTCCGATTCGACAGTGAGCAGAGGGCGTTCCTTCAGCGTCTCCCGGCCGCGATTTTTCAGGTAATTGTCCATCTCATATTCGAGGAATTTGCGCATCGTGTCGCGGCCGTATTCATGTTCCATCACCATCAGCGCCGAGTATTGCGCCATGGTCTCTGACAGTAATGTCGCGCCCTGCATGTCGGCGCCGACCACCTGATGCGCCCACCACTGGTGGCCCATTTCGTGCGCGACCACGTAGTAGACCATGTCGATGTCATCCGGTTTGGAGAGATTCGCGATAAAGCCTATGGCCTCGGAATAAGGCATCGTTCCCGGGAAGGCCTGCGCGAAATCTGGCCACGCGTGGAAACTCGATGATGCGGGCTTCTTTGTGCGCGTAGGGTCCGAAATTGGCGATGTAATACTCCAGCGATTTGTGAATCGACTTGAGCATTTTCGGCACATTCCAGGCGTGCTCCTTGTTGTAATAGACCTCGATCTTGATGCCGTTCCATTCCTCGCGCGCGACTTCGTAGCGCGCCGAAATGAACGAATAGAAGTTCAGGGAAAAATGATCGAGCTTGTAGTGAAAGTATCGGCGGCCATTTTCCGTCCATTCTTTTTCGAGCGAACCAGGCGCGACCGCAATCTGATCCGGCGAGGTGCTGATGACGGTATCGACATTCACCCAATCGGAGTTGTTCGACAGGTAAGTATTGCGGCAGTGCTCGTCGCAGTTGCGCTCGAGTGCCGGCATTCGGTCCTTTTCTTTCAGGCCCTGTTTCTTGCGATCGTTTTTATCCGTCAATTCGCCGCTGAGCCTGATAGCCGATTTGCGGAGCGATGAAATTATTGAAAAACGTCCCGTTCTCGACCAGATCGAGATGTGAACGTCGTTCTCGATGCCATGCACATGGCTGCGGACAGTGAATTTCATGTTGCCGCGATTCGCCTGGAGCCATCGACTGCGCGAGTTTATAAATCCGGTAACTACAGCGGTTTGTCGTCGCTCGAAAGCGTTGCGCCGTCGAGCTGGATGTCGGTGTCGTAGATCGGGAGTCACCACGATATGGATCTCCGGAATCGGCTGGGCGGTTTTGTTCTGGATCACTTGATCGCCGCGCATGACAACGTTGCGCGTCTCGGGAAAAATGTCGATCGCGTAGCGGACGTCCTGAATGCGCGGCTGCGCCATGCCTTCGTACTTCTTGTATTTCTTTTCGTACTCGGCCCGACGCCGCTCCTGCACTTTCGGAGTAACGATTTCATTCAGGATTTTCGTGTTGTAGAAAGCCCACGCGCCGGAAGCCGCGAAAACGACCAATGCCAGCAGCGTGACCGCGCGCCATGCCCCCGAACTGCTGGCGCGCAACGCTCCATCGCTTGCCGATCGCCGTCTCCTTGCCGCGCGGCCAAAACAATGTCGCCGCAATGGCGATCAGCGCGCTAAAATGCGAGCCAGTAGACTGTGAACCAGATCCAACTTGCGATGAACGGCGTGAAATGAAAGAAGTCGGAATAGGTCATGCTCGGGCGCGAGCCGTAGCGCACCAGCAGGGAGCTTACATCGAGAGGAATCCAGATGAATGCGTTGACGATCAGAAACGCGACATACGCAAAATATCCGACGTACTTGTTGGACGAGAAAACGTGGATGAAAAACGCGAGGATCGACAGAAAAAAGAACAGCGAGAAATCGACGACGAGAATCGACTTCGCATAAAGTCCGAGCTGAAATCGCGTGTATCCGTGCGCGGCCTGCGTCACGATTCCGGAGACAATCGCGACGCAGAGGATCATCAGCACGATGCCCAGAAGAGCGGTGAATTTGGCGGCGAATGCGGTCCAGCCGGGGTGCGGCATGGCGTCGCAAATCTCGTCCATGCCCGCGTCGCGCTCCTTCCATACCAGGACGCCTGCGTAATAAGTCACCATCCCAATGAGGAACAGATACAGAGTGCCGGAATAATGTTCGCACACCCAATAGGTGACGGGAAACGACTGATTGCCGTATCCCTCTCCCTCCGGAGAAGATCAGCGCCGGAATCATGTTCAGCAGCGACGCGATCAAAATGACAATGAACGAGTGGATTTGACGACGCCGAAAAACTCCGTGCCGACGGATCCGGCGAACTGGCGGAACGCCGCCGACGATCCGTGCGAGGAGTGAAGGACCGGCATGGCCACGCTACTGACGCAGCAGTAATCTTTGTCTCATCGATGCGCTTGGCTTTTTTGTTGCGCTCCGAAAAACTGAAGCGGTTATAAGCGAACGCGAAAATCAGGCCGGAGACAGACATCCACAGCAGACGATTCCAGAACAGCAGGCCTTCCCATCCGAGAGACAGCTTGTTGCGATCGGCGACGGTCCAGTATTTCGTCATCAGATCGAACGCGCGCGCACCGAACGGATCGGTGAGGGCGGCAATCGTCTCATTGCGGATGTCGCTCAAGAACACGTCCGAGACCGCGTAGCCGACGAGCAGGACGAGCGCGGCAATGAACGAAGTAATGGTGCTGCGCGTCAAGCGCGGCGACGGCGAAGATGACGGCGGCGACGAACACGGTGTTCGGGATGGCGAACACCAGAAGCGAATTGAGATGGGCGCTCCAGATGACCGGACCGAAGCGGTCGGCATCGGCCCACGGCATGTAGCGCGCAAGAAGAATGCCGAACGACACGCCGAGAATCGGGATCACCGAAACGATGGTCGCGCCGAAGAATCGGCCGAGCAGAAAATCGGATCGCTTCAGGGGCGTCGAAAAAACCATCTGCCAGGTGTTGTACGCGAAATCGCGCGCGGCGGCCGCGTTGACGAACGCGGTGGTCATCAGCAGCGTGAAGAATGCCGGCGATCGCATAAAAGTTCTGAATCACGAACGGCGCGTTGCGTTTGGTATTTTCGAGCGCGCCGCCGATCTGAAATGTGGTCGGAACTGGTGGCGGCCATGAACATGGTCGCGATGATGATGAAAAACACCCACACCATGAAGCCGCGGAGCCAGTAGCGAGTCTCAAACCGGAGGATCTGAAGCAGCATTTACGCGTGTCCTTCTTGTGCCGGACGCGGCGGACGTACGGGAGAAGAATACGTCCTCCAGATCGGGCGTCGACGGCGAGGAATCCATCTTCCAAAGGAACCTCGCTATAGACGTGAATCTGCGGACGGCCGGCGACCAGCTTGTTGGAGATTACTTTGAAGCGATTTTCGTAATCGGGCAGCTCCGACTTCGCGATGGTGCGCTGCCAGATCTTGCCGTCCAGATCGCGAATCGCGATATTCGGGCGCGCCGGAGAACATGACGCGGCCGTGATCGATGATCGCGGTGTTGGTGCACAGCTCCATCACATCCTGCACGATGTGGGTCGAAAGAATCACGATGACGTTCTCGCCGACCTCCGAGAGCAGATTGTAGAAACGATTCCGCTCGCTGGGATCGAGGCCGGCGGTGGGCTCGTCGACGATCAGCAGCGTGGGATTGCCGATCAGCGCCTGCGCAATTCCGAAACGCTGGCGCATGCCTCCGGAGAATCCCGTGAGAGCCTTTTTGCGGACGTCGTAGAGATTGACGCGCTGGAGCAGAGCGTTGACAAACTCGCGGCGTTCGCGGCTGCGCACGAAACCCTTGAGCAGCGCCAGATGATCCAGCATGTCGAGCGCGGAAATTTTCGGATACACGCCGAAGTCCTGCGGCAGATAGCCGAGAATCTTGCGCACCTCTTCTTTTTGCTTCAGAACATTCAGGCCGTCGAGCGTGACGGTCCCCGAATCGGCCTCCTGCAGCGTGGCCAGAATGCGCATGAGCGTCGACTTGCCCGCGCCGTTGGGCCCGAGGAGTCCGAACAGCCCGCGAGGGATCGTGAGCGACACGTCGTCGAGAGCGCGCACGCCGTTGGGATAAACTTTCGTGAGGTTTTCGATCCGGAGTTCCATAGGAGCAGTGTAGATTATCGAGGTCCCACTCAAGCAATCTGGCAACCGGAATGCTCTACTGATTCGCGTCGCAAGGCGACTAAGGAGCATACATCATGATACGAGACTTTATTTTTCTGGTGCTGTTTTTCATGCTGCTCGGGATTTGGGGCGTATCGTGGTTCGCCTTCCACGTCGCGGGCGGTTTTATTCATTTGTTGCTGATTCTGGCCGTCATTTCGCTGGTCTTGCACCTGTTCCGAGGATCGCGAACAGCGTAGAATCTGCGACGCGCTGCATCTTTTGCCTACGGGATCAGCATAACCGGCGCCTGCCAGAACGCGGCCTTTTGTCCCGTTGGATCGAGGACCGTAACCTGGCAATTGTACTCGCCGGGCGGAAGCTTGCTCAGAGACAGGCTGAATTTCAGAGGAACCGTTTTCAGTTTATTATTCAGGCCTTGGCTCACCGGCAAGCGGCGGCGTTTCGAACACTTTGGTTTGCCCGCGATAGAAAGTGACGAACGCGACCAGCGGCTGCACAGTGGTCTGCGGTCGGCTCGTAGGCTTGCAGATAGACGTACATGTCCTTGGCCTTGCTGAACACGCGCGTCACGCTGGGGATCAGCTTCTGGCCGTCCATGACCAGCGGGTTGGCGATCTCGCTCTTGTCTTTTTCCTTGGACGCATTGTAAATCGCATCCTTCAGATCGTCGCGCTGGCTGCTCAGAACCACGGAACTGATCGGGACGCGCTTCTCCTCTTTATTCAGGTTGGGAATCAGGAACTTGATCTGGTAGGTCCCGATGCGGCCCGTCTCCGCGTCGCGCGCGAGAAACTTGACCGTGTATTTTCCGGGCAGCAGCGTGAAGCCGGTGTCGTACTGGATGCGACGCTTGGTCAGCTCCGCGGCAGTGGTGTCGCTGAGTTTGATGTCGGCCTTGTCGCGCACGTTCTGGATGGTCGTGCCGAAATCGTCCTTCACCTCGGTAATGAAATCGAGCAGCGTTCGCTCCGCGCCGCCTTTCCGCGCCAGCGCCAGTTCGCTGCCGGGAATTTTGACCATGACCGGCACGAAATATTCGGCGCGATTCAACTGGAAGTAGTCGACCTCCAGGGCGATGGTCAGCTCCGTAATCGGATCGCCCAACATCAGCGCGTCTTCGAGCTGCCGCTCCTTATCGGACGCCGTGAACTTCGCGAACACCTTGCCCGCGTAGTAACCCTGACTATAATCCACGCTCGCCGAGAGCCCGTTGTTGAGCGAAATCTTGATCCTCCGGAACTTGCCGTTCAGAGCTTCGTTGGTCGGATAGTAGCCGATGATGTAATAGCTCGAAACCGATTTCTGCGCCTTCACGATGCCCGCCGCCAGATCGTTATTATCGAGCAGAGCCTTGCCGCCGGTATCCGCGGCGATGGTCCACAAATTATCCTGCGACTTCGAGAAATTCGACGCCGAGGCCATCGCGGATGCGCCGGTATACATGGCCTGCCCGCCCGGCGGCCCTTGCGTCGCGTCGCCGAGAGGACCCGATGCCACCAGTCCTCGCGCATCGATCGGCCAGAAGGATACGCCGGCTCGAATCGCGGCATTGATCGTGGCGTGCAACTGCGCCTGGTTGTCCATTCCGTTCAACTGCAAGCCGCTGGCGAAATAAAGCAGCGCTTTTTTCTCGTTGAGATGCCCCAGCATCTTCGCCGCGGTCTGCAGCGCGGCCAACTGGCGATCGGTATTGAAGATGTTGAACTCGCTGTCGTCCTGGCCGAACGCGGCGCCGGTATCGGCGGCTGCTGGCGTCGTTCGTCGGTTTCATCGAAACCCTCGCCTTCGCCCACGATCATGGTTTGAAGAATGCCCAGCAGCTTTTCGCGATCGGCGGTGAAATCCGTGCGTCACCTGCACGGCGCCGCCCGCATACTGAATGATCGACACCAGGTCGACCGCCGTCATCTGCTTCTTGATGAACTTCGTGCGCCGCATCGAGCGCCCGCAACTGATCCTGCGGCGGCATCGACGTCATGTCGAAATACAGCACCAGCAGCCGATGATCCTTATATGAAGTCTTGCCCGGAACCTCGCCCGCGATCTGCGTGTGCGGAAGCTTTTCGAAATACTTCGGCGCGCCCAGCGGCGGCAACGGCTCGGCGTCTTTGATGATCTCCTCCAGCCTCTGATATTCGAAAAACTTGATCTCCTGCGCCACGCCGTCTTCGGTGACCGTGAAATCCTTCGCGGTGAGGCCTTCTCACCGGATTGCCGTTCTTATCCTTCACCAGCACCGTCTCGATTTTCAACTGCCGCGTCACCGAGAAGGTTGCGGCTGCGTCGTTCCGGTCTTGTTCTCGCCCGACCTGTTGCCCGTAGGTCACGCGCGATCGTAAAACAGTGCCAAATATCTGGAATATCGCATCATCATTAGAACCTCAGGCGCACGCGTCGTCAGCAGCTTCGCATCGCGTTCGGATTGAACTGGGTAGGCCGAACTGCGGATTAAGCTGCGTGTTATAACTCCCGAACACGACATGGTTGAGGATGTTGGTCGCGTCCACCCTTACATCAAGATTAAGCTTATCCGTCAGACGGAACACGCGCCCCAGCGACGCGATCATGGTGAACTGCGCTGGACCCGTAATGGAATCGCGTCCCGCATTTCCCCACTGTCCCGGCGGAGGCGCGGTAAACGCCGCTGGATTCAGGAACAGTCCCGGTTGAGCCGTATAAATCGGTGCGCCCGTATAATCCGGTCGGATCGATACCTATGAATCCCGTGCCCGGTACCGCCACCGGATAGATCAGGCGTCAGCGGCGATCCCGTGCCAACCGTCAACGTGCTGGTAACGGTCCATTCCTTAAACGCCACGCCCCGCCATCCACTCAGCAGCGTGCCTCCGTGCATCCCCATCCCCGACGTGTATTGCCCCGTCAGCGTCACCTGGTGTCGCTGATCGAAGGGCGAGAGTCCGCGCTCCCCGCGCAGATTGAGCCAGTTCTGCGCGACGAACAGGGTACCCTGCCCTTGTCCGCCCAGCGCCGCGTCGTCAATCGATTTCGAGTAGACGTACAGCACGCTCGCGGTAATGCCGTTGTGCAATCTTCGCCGCAATTGGATTTGTCCCGCCTCGCGAGTGGAGTTGCCGTTCGAAGTCATGTATGTGTATCCCGGCAGACAAGTCGGACACGGATTCACGGCTCCAATCGGATACGTGTTCGGATAGAATTCCTGCGTGCCGCGCGTCCCCTTGATCCCGAGATACGTCGCCGTCATGATCAGCGCGCCCGGCAGATCCCTTTGCAGCGACGCGCTCCAGTTCTGCGCATAGCCGACACGGAAATTCGGATCGATCGCCGAAGGTCGTGGCGATGTTGGTCGGCGACGCGTTGAATCCGTTCGCCAGCGTCAGCGGATCGCTGGGGCTGTTTTGCACGCTGAAACTCTTCGAAAGCGGCGCCTGCTGGTCCATATTCGTGCGCGATCTGCTGATAAGACGGAGGTGTTGTAGTAGATACCGTAGCTGGCGCTGATCACCATCGACGATGCCGGCAGAGGACGCCACGCGAGGCCGATGCTCGGCTCAAATTCGTGCTTATCGGGATGAACCAGCGAATCGGGATATTTAATCGCCCGTCAACGGGCCGACGGGAGCTATTCGCCACCACCGGCGCCGCATCGGCGAAGCCGGGAGCGACGTCCAGATTCACCAGCCGTCCATACAGTTCCGTGATCGGCGACCAATAATCCCAGCGAAGCCCCGCGTTAATCGTAAGGCTCGGATTGACTCTCATATCGTCCTGAACGAAGGCGTCGTAGATATTCGATGCGCAGATATTTGTCGGCGTTGCCGAAGGCGATAGCTGCTCGTATCGGGCGTTCCCAGAAGAAAGTCGGCGAAATCGCTGCCCGTTCCCGCGCCCGTGAAGCCGAACGATGCCGCGCGGGTTCTGTCTGCCCGATGTACGTTGGATTGCTGCTGTCTTGAAATCGGCGCCGAACTGAATATTGTGCCGGCCGCGATTCCAGTAATTGATGTCCGAAACCGCGCTGGTCTGGTTGTGAAACACCGACTGGTTTCCGTCGCTCAGCGCAGTGATGCCGCTCGAAAAACTGAGACTCGGCGGACCCCAGTTCTGCGGCTGCTGGTTGTTCCCCAGAATCCCCGCTTCGCCCGAAATATTTTCTTTATTCGCAAAATTCGGACGTCATTGGTCGAACGAGAACCGGTTGAAATTATACGAGAGCGTGGTCCAGAAGCGGTTGGTAAAGGAATGCCGCCAGTTGCCGTTCGCCGTCCATCCCAACGAATTGGTGGTGTCGAGAAAGTCGAGCAGGCTCGGATTGTCAGTGCGCGTGCTCTGAAACCCGAATCCGCCGGAAAGCTGAGTTCTTGCGATTGAGGGACTTGTTCAGCTTGACCCTGCATATTGTCCTGATGCATGGGTGTAACCAGCGGAAGTTGATAATTGTACTTGCCGGCAAAATTCGGCAGCGGATAGAGATTCAGCAGACTCATCGCCTGCGGACTGATGCGAGTTATGCGGAATGATGTTGCCCGGAAACGCGAGACCGGTTAACGGGATCGATGATCAGGAGTCGGGCTTTGCGAAAGATCCCCTGAGCGCTCGGCCACTGTTGGCACCAGTGCCCGGCGTCGTAGTTCGACAGTCCGGTTTCTCACCCACTGATATTGCAGGAAGAAATTCGGACCGTTCCGGATCAGGTGCGGAATCTTTAGCGGACCTCCAAACTGCGCCATTCCGGTGAACCTGTTTGTCTCCGGCTTCGGCGTATCCTGGCCCGTGATCGAATAGGTGCGCGCATCCAACGCCGAATTGTCGAGAGTAAAACCGAGACTTCCGTTGTAGAGCGACCGCAACCCGGTGCGATTATTGCCAAACGCGGGATTGGTGGCGAATGGCGAACTGGCTCCATTATTCGCGGTGCCATTGATCAGGAATCCATCGGCGGCTCTCTTGCTCAAATCGTCGTTGGCGGCGGTATTTTCGCTCGCTGCAGCAGCGTTCGCATTGGATTGCGTCGCGGCATCCGATTTGGACGCGTTCACGTCAGCGCGCTGAAACCCCCCTGGCGTATTCGCCGGAGGAATCACCGTTTTCTTGGACTTCTTGGCCGGCTTCGGAGCATCGGCCGAATCCGCAGCAGGCGTTGCCGGTGCGTTGATAGCCACCGACACCGGCGGCGCCGCCTGTTGAGGACCGGCTTGCGCCTGGATCTCCTCCAGCGGTAGCAGCTTCAATTCCCAGTCCGGAATCGCCGCCTCCGAACCCATCGTCACATCCTGTTTAATCGGGAACGAAACACAGCATCTCGATCTCAAACGTCCACGCTCCCTCGGGCAGATCCGGAAAGGAGTACATGCCTTGCGAATCGGAAACCGTCACCAGTTTCTTGTCCCCTTGCGTCGCCGTGACCGTGACACCAGGAATCGGCAGACCGCCAAATTTAACCTGTCCGTGATGCTCCGACGCCGCCAGAACGGCAGTGACGAAAGGGAACGTCGCGAGCCAGAGAACCAAGCCGCACAGAAAGTATTTTTTAGTTTTCAGAAGATACCCTTTCCGAGATTTTCTCTGCGGCCTCCGCGTCTCTGCGTGAAACGTACGCCACCCTCACATGGTTCCGACATTGCGACCGGGCAAAGATTGGAACAGGGATATTGAATATACAGACGACGGCAACCCTGCCGGTGTTCACTATAAAAAGACGGCGCCGCCCTCCAACCATTACATTTTCCCCTAATTCTCCACGGGGATTTTTTCCGCGTGATCGATCACCAGGACCTCCACCGGCCCCTTTTTCGATTCCAGTTTCAAACCCAACTGTTCCTGCACCGCCGTAAAAATCGACGGACCGGCCGGAGTCTCCTCCGATGTAGGCGAAACCTCGTTCGCGTACCGCAAATCGAACTGATAAAACCCGGTGAGCCCCGTCTTATCGAACACCGGCATCCGCGTCATCCGCGACAGAAGCATAGCCAGCTTGTTCATCTGCATCCGGTTCGATCGAATCCCGTCGAGGCGCGCCGTTCCCGTGGCCTCACCCGGCCCCACAGTCGATTCCTTCAACTTCGCCCCATTTTTCCCGATCACCAGCTCATAATGAGTAATTTCTCTCTGCTCCGTGTGCATCGTGATCTGGAACCGATCTTTGAGCAACGTTTGCAGCATCAACCGAAGCTGATCGTCAGGAGTCTGCGGCGCCGCCTTCCCCGTGACCTCGAAGCGAACCACTTTCTGGTTGATCCAATCCGGACCGGCAAGCTGCGCGTCCGTCGTCAGCGAATATGCGAACTTGAGGCAATCGCTCAACGTCGCATTGGATAGCGTGACGACTCCATTCAGGATCTTGCCGGTATTGATGTTAATGTTACCGTTCGCCTCCACCGGCCCGCCCATCTTAACCGTGGCGACATCGAACGCCAGCGCCGGAGCCTGCATGTAATATGCGTAAAGAGGCATGTTAGTTCTCCGCCGCCTTCTCCGCCCGCTCGATCACCAGAATCTCTACCGGCCCTTTCGTTGATTCTAATTTCAAACCGAGCTGCTCCTGCACCGCCGTGAAGATCGACGCGCCGTCCAGATTGCTGCCGTCAGGCTTCGCCCCGTTAATCGACGGCATGTTTGCGGGGTCGGGCACCCATTCCAGCTTATAGTCGAAACTCCCATTAATCCCTGTGCGATCGATGACGATTCGCCCCACCGGCTGAGTAAGAACTTTTGCGATCGTCGATAGAGGGACGCTTTGGCCCATCATGTGGTGGAAACCCGCCCCGCTCACATCCAGCTCCACCCGTTCCGGATTTCCCTCCGTGCCCGGCGTCAGCCTCGATCCGCCCTTTGCCACCACCAGAGCATAGACCGGCAGCTCCTTCATCTCGTGCCGGATGGTCATGTGGAACCTCTCGTTCAACAATGCCTGAAGCATCCGCCGCCGCTCCGCCTCGCTGATCTCCCGGCCGCCGGTCGCAACAATATCCCAACGGTCCGAATTGAACCATGGCGGACCACCCGAGATCTGAATATCTTCAACGTCATACGCGTACCGCACGATCGCTCTCAACGAGAAGTTCGTTATCTCAAGCCTGCCAGGCTCGCGACGCATTCTTACCTGCTCGCCCGGAGCGCTCACCTTCACCGACGCAGCTTCAAATGCCGGCGACTGAGCCGGGCATAACGTCACGGTCGCAATAAGAATCAGCAATGACCTCATTACTAGATTATTAGTACGACAGTCATCCTATGTCAAATATTAATTCTCCGACGCCTTCTCCGCCCGTTCAATCACCAGAATCTCGACCGGTCCTTTCGTCGATTCGAATTTCAGCCCTAGCTGGTCCTGCACGGCAGTGAAGATCGAGGGACCCTGCGTGTCCGCGGGTGAGGGACGATCCCCGCCCGCTTCTTTCATCCTGCCTTGCCCGCTCTCGTCCGGCGTCCATTCCAGCTTGAAATCGTAGTTTCCGTTTAACTCCGTCTTATCGATTACAGACCGCCCCACCACCTGCGAGAGCTGAGTTGCCAGCGCGGTCACCGGAGCGCCTTCAATTTCGAATTGTCCTCGTCCCTTCATCATTATTCTTGGCCCTTTGGGTTTATCCGATCCCTCACTCGGCCCCTCTTCCGGCTTCGACGCGGAAAACTTCGGCCCGCCCTTCGCCACCACCAGCGCGTAGGTGGGAAGCTCCTTCGTTTCGCGATGAAACTGCAATTTAAACCGGTCCGCCAGCAGCCCCTGAATCATCACCTTTACTTGCTCCGGAGACGCTGCCCCTTCCGGCTTAGCCGTAATGTCATAACGCTCCGACCCCAGCCATTGAGGCCCGCCGACGATTTGAAAATCCCGCACCCCATAGGCCTGCTGGATCAGAATTTTCAGCGTCACGCCCGTCATCGAAATTCTTCCTCCGGGCAGCATCTGCATACCCACGCTGACCATTCCCATGGCCATCGGAGCGCTCGGTTTTATCGATGCCGCTTCGAATTGCTGGCCCTTCAACACAGCAGAACCGGCCGCTAAAATCAGCAGTTGCCTCCTGTCAAACTTCATAAATTCCCTCGATTTCTCGTTTAGACGTTGGAAGAGGCGAAAAAGTCCCCGAACTTGACACTTCTTGACCTCTGCAGGTACTTGACCCGTGGGCCTGGGTAAGTTCCAAATTCCGCGGTCAATTCTCCGAGGGCTTCTCCACGTGCAATACAGTAATCATTTCTATGGGACCCGTCGACGACTCCATTTTGAGACCGAGCCGGTCGAAAATCATGTACAGCGTCGGGCGTGCAGGATCGGCAAACGCCTTCTCCTCGTCCGGATTCCCTCCCGGTGGACGCGGCCGCATGGGCGTCCACCCGTCAGTGTCGATCGCGAACAGCCCTTCTAAATCCGTCCGATTCACCACCGGCCGGTCCGCCCAGTTCGATACCGCGTTCACGACATCCTCCATGCTGACCGCCTGACCATGCAGCCCGCGACCCATTCCTCCAGTGAAATTGTGACAGCGGATGCCATTGTCCGCCGTACTCACGGGACAATCCTTCTCCTCGATCTTCGCCTTTGTCAGTTTCGGTCCGTTCTTTCCGACGATCACCGAGTACATTGGCATGACCTTCGTCTCACGAAGCACCTTCATCTTGAACCGGTCCTCCAAGAGCCTCTGGAGCATCTGCTTCATTTTGCCTTCGCGAGCAAGCCTTGAAGCCCCTACGGGAATCGCGCCAGGCTCCGGCGTCGCTTCGATATCGTATCTTTCATAGGCAATTTCCCGGTCGAGCCCAGTAAGCCTCGGGCCTTGGAAAGGCACGTTATAAGCGCTGCTCACCAGAAACAACAGCGGAACGCCTCTGGCAGTGAACCTCCCGTTAGGAGCAAAATCCAATTCGACGCCACGGCTGTCCGCATTGGTTGGCTTAACAGAAGCAACCTCGAACGCCGGCCGCGCCTCAACCTGCGTCTGCGCTCGCATGGGAGGCGCATTTAAGACGCCCACCGCGACCGGCCCGGCGATCGTGACCAACCCCGCAATCGCGAGCAGCAGCTTTCTCCGCGAGATCCAGTTCAAGCGCGATGCTACGCGTCATAATTTCCTCGATACGCCTCTTCAAATCCGAGCCCGTCACACCCGCCACGCACTCAATCGGCGATTCGATATAAAACCTGCAAACCTTCAAAATGCCTTCCGCATAAACCTCCGGCTCCTTGCCGGACCGCAGCACTTCTTCGTCACAAGCCCGCTCCCGCTCCTCCACCATTCGCGCTCCGATCCACCACACCAGCGGATGAAACCAGAACAGAGCCTCAACCACCATGTGGATCGCCGCCATTAGATTGTCGCGACGCCGCACATGACACAATTCGTGTGCCACGATCGCGTCCAACTGCTCTGCCGTCAACCGCCCCGTAATTCCCTCCGGCAGCAGCAGCGCGGGTCGCCAAATGCCGAACACCCCCGGCTCCAGCATCGCGGGCGACGACCGCACCTCGACTCCGACGTCCATTCGTATCAGCGAAGCCACACGCACCGCGGAGCGAACACGCCACCAGCGAACACTCCAGAGCAGTAGCACCACCACGCATCCGCCGATCCATACCGGACCTATCCAATCGATCGATGACGAAGGCCTCGATGCAAGACGAACCTCCGGCGGCGTAAGCTGTTGCGGAACGCCCTCCATCACATAAGTAACCTGCGACGGCGCGGCAGTCCTGATTCCGAAATGACCGCCCAGTCCCACCAGTAAGGAAAAAGGAATCAGAAACTTCACTGATGCAGCCAGCCACAGCCAATGCCGCACTCGCGCAGCGTTCTTTCTGAACACCAGCGTCAGCAAAGCGACCACACCGGCAAATAAAGTCGACTCCCAAAGATGACTAGTCATTTCTCCTTCTCCTTCCTCGCCAATTTCCGCAGCGTCTTCTCCGCCTCCTGCACGTCATCCAACGTAAGCTTCCCCGATTCGATCAGATGCGCCATCACCGGCTGCGTCCGCCCTCCAAACAACCCCAGCAGCTCGTCGATCAACCGCCCCTGCGCCGCGTTGCGCGATACGCAAGCCTCGAAAATATGCGCATTACTGATCTTTTTAGTGCGCCGGACCGCTCCCTTTCCTTCCAAACGATAAACAGTCGTCTGGATGGTCGTATAAGCCGGCCGGCCTTTCGCCGGAAATGCTTCCTGAATCTCGCGAATCGAAGACGCACCCAAATTCCAGAGCGCCTCCATGATCTGCAGTTCCAGTTTCGTCAGTCGTGGCATGGGCATAATTGATCTACTATGTATGTATGTAATCCTACTACCGCCCTGTTTGGATTGCAAGAAGATTTTACGAGGGAAAGAAAAATCGCTTAGCCCGTCGCGATTCCGACAGCGCTCTGCCGACGGTCGCGGAAATTTAAGCAGCGTCGAGGGCCCGCGCGCTCCTCACAAATCCGCCAAAGATGCGTAATTTAGTTCGTCGGAGCAGCGCTACCGACGCTGCAATCACTGTCGATCCTAACTCCGCAGAGCTCCCGCCGGATCAATCCTCATAGCCCGCCGAGCCGGCAAATAACCCGCCACCACCGCGACCCCCAAAAATAGAGCTGCGCTTCCGCCAAGGACCACTGGGTCAGTAGCGCTGGTCTCATAAAGCATCGCCGCCATCACCCGCGTCAGCGCGATCGATCCTGCCACTCCGATCGCAATCCCCACCAGCGTCAGCGCCATCCCTCCCCCGATCACCAGTCGCAAAATGTCACGATTCTCCGCGCCCAGCGCAATGCGAATTCCCAATTCCTGGGTCCTTTGCGCCACGGAATACGCGATCACCCCATAGATTCCGACTACGGCGAGAATGAACGCGGTCGCGGAGAAAGCGCCGATCAGCAGCATGGTGAATCGAGGCGATGCGCTCGCCGATTCCAGACGCTCTTCCATCGTCTGAATCTCCATAAGAGGCTGATCCGGATCCGCCGCGGCGATCTGAGCCCGCAAGGCCGACGTGAGACTGTGCGGGTCCAGCGAAGTTCGCACACTCAAGTAAAGTTGTGGCGAAGCGAGTTGAGGATACGGCACAAATACTTCGGCTCCGGGCGCGAGCGCGAGACCGTTGTTTTTGGCGTCGCCTAGCACTCCCACCACTTCGAACGGCTTCGGCAAATTGCCTACAAATACTCGCTTACCGATCGGATTCTGATTCGCCCAAAACTTCCGCACCACACTTTGATTAACTAAAATTACCGGCTGCGCATCCGCATCGTCATGATCGTCGAACGCGCGCCCGGCCACCACGGCAATGCCCATCGCCTTGGGATAATCGGGGCTGATCGATTGAATCAGCGCGACCGGCCTTTGCCCCAGAGCCACTATCGGCTGCCCTTCAAACAGAAACGGCGTGCCGTGATTCGCGAGCACCGGAAGCGCCGTTGAAATTGATGCCGCATCGACACCCGGCACGCTTTGCATATTTCGGATCGCCGCCGTATAGAACGCGATCTTCTGCCGCGCCAGCGGATAACGCGCCGGTGGTAAATAAGTTTGCATCGTAAGCGTCCCACGCGCCTCGAATCCAGGACTGGCCGAGCGCATCCGGAGGAAGCTCCGGACCAGCAAGCCCGCTCCCACCAGCAATACCATCGTGAGCGCGACCTGCGCGATTACTAAGGCGCGGCGCGCGCGATCGCGCTGAAGATTTCCCGTGCTGCCCCGTCCCTCCTCGCGCAGCATGGTATTCAAATCGGGTCGCGAAAGTTGAAGCGAGGGCGTCAGACCGAACAACACACCGCTCCCAATCGAAATCGCCAGGGCGAACCCGAGTACCCGCAAATCCATCCCGACCTCCGCCATCTGCGGAAAATTGCTGGTGCTGTAGATTGCGAGCAAGCGCGTCCCTGCCTGCCCCAGAGCGATTCCAATCGCCCCGCTGACCATCGCGAGCAGCACACTCTCAGTAAGCAGTTGCCGTATCAACGCGCCGCGCGACGCTCCCAACGCTGTGCGAACTGCAAACTCTTTTTTGCGACCCAGCGCGCGCGAAAGCAGCAGGCTGGCAACGTTGGCGCAGGCGATCAGCAGCACGAATCCGACGGCGGCCGAAAGAATCAGCAGAGTCGGACGAACATTCGCGACCAAATTCTGCTGCAAGCCAGTCACCGTCATCGCGACATCGACGGTCGCGTCGAAATTGCCGGGCTTGTCATGTTTATATTGCTGATAGAGAACTTCAGTCTCTGCTTGCGCCCCGGCGAGCGTCACTCCCGGCCTTATTCGCCCAATGCCCTCAAAATACATTCCGCCGACCTGGATCCGGGCTGGCGTGACGATGCTCATCTCCATGAGCCGCGGCGCAAAAATATCGAGCTTGCGGCCTAGCAGGGGCGTGCTGAACTTCGTGGGCAAAACGCCAATAACCGTATAGTCTTTCGAATCGAGCGAAAGATTCTTGCCAATCGCGTCTCGATCGCTATTGAACAGGCGCGTCGCCAGCTCAGAACTGATCAGCACCACCAGATTGCCGCCTGCCCGATCCTCTTCCGGCAGAAACGCTCGACCGGCGACGGGCCGAACGCCCAGCACGTCAAATAAATTCCAGGTAACGCGCTCCGCCCCAATCTGTTCCGCCTCGCCGCGGCCGGTCAGATTAAACGATTCCTGGCCATAAGCGGCGACGCCCGCAAACGACCGGTTGTGATCTTTCAGAGCGGTGAAATAAGGAAGCGAGAGGTAGCCAGCCCGATCGCGTTCCGTGGCGATCCTGACCAGTCGGTCTGGATCCGTGTAAGGAAGCGGCCGCAGCAGCAATGCATTGGCGAGCGTGAAGATCGCCGTGTTTGCGCCGATACCGAGTGCCAGAGTGAGAATCGCGATGGCCGTAAAGCCTGGGCTCTTTCCGAGCATCCGCAGCGCATATCGCATGTACTATTATGTAGTCGGTCCCGCCCTTCTATGAGCAACATTTGCGAGATTCGCTGTTATGATTACGTCAACCATCCCTACGCGGTGGTCCGGGATGCGCTAACCCGAGACGCACCGGCGCTCTTTCAAGCGGCAACGAAGGCGGCCGCAACTCGTGCCGACTCGGTTGCGTCGGAGCTTCATGCCGGCATCGGCGGAATCGGGGTTGAGGCCGAAATCAGGATTACCGTGAAGAACATCGAAGAGAAAGTTTCCGAGGCGATGTTGACTCCTGTCACTAAGCTGCAGCTTGAATGGGAAGCCTCCACCATGCCACAAATTTTCCCGTTGATGAAGGCAGATATTTCCATTTACCCGCTCACGGCCACGGAGACCCAGTTGGATTTCTGGGGCCAATATGAACCGCCGTTGGGCGCGCTCGGCAAAGCCGTCAACGCGGTCCTAGGGCACCGCATCGCGGAGGCTTCAGTTCACCGGTTCGTCAGCGACGTTGCGCGACACCTGCGGCTCAACAGTAAAGATTAGTTCAGTACCATCCTGCCCAAAGATGGTGGCGCAGGCTTCAGCCTGCAGCGTCGGCTTCAGCCGGCGTTCTTTTGCTGTTTGCCCATCGGGGAGATGACAACTTCACTCCCACCGCAAAGCCCGAATCGGATCCACCCTCGTAGCCCGCCGAGCCGGAACATATCCCGCCGCCAGCGCCACACAAGCAATCCCGATCGTCGCCAGAACAATCGTCATCAAATCGTTCGGCTGAATCCCGTAAAGCTGCTTCTGCACGTATCGAGTCAATCCCCACGACGCACCCAATCCCAACACAATCCCCACCCCCACCAGCACCAAAACCTCTTTCATAACCAGCCAAACCACATTGCCCGTAGCCGCGCCCAGCGCCATCCGAATCCCGATTTCGCGCGTCCTCCGCGCCACCGTGTACGCCATAACTCCGTACAATCCGATCGATGCCAGCAGCGTAGCCAGCACGCCGAACGCGCTCGATAACGTCGCCACCAGCCTCTCTGTCACCAGCGAATTGTCGACCTGTTTTTCCAGCGTCTTCATGTCGACCACCGGCAAAGTCCCGTCGATCTGCTGCACCGCGTGCCGGGCGGAGGAGAACATCTGTTCCGGTTCACGCGTCGTGCGGACATAAGCGTTCATCCCCAGCGTGAAATTCTCCTGCTCATATGGCCGCACCAGTTCGATCGGTACCTCGTCCTTGACCCCTTCATACCTCATATCGCCAAACACCCCGACCACTTCGATGTCGGTCTTGGTACCCGGATCGTTGCCCTGGCCCGCGCGGTGCCCCACCGCGATTCCACCGGGGAAATACTTTTTCGCGAACTTCTCGTTGATCATGCAGACTTTCGGCGCGCCCTTGGCCTGATCCGATGGCCGGAAATCGCGCCCTTGAACAATCGGTACGCCCATCGTTTTGAAGTACCCCGGCGAAACGAAGTTCATATGCGGGTCGAGCCCTTCGTTCGGTTTGGCATGAAACGAATCGACCGTGTAGGATTGGTCCCACTCGTCGCCCTCCATCACCGGCATAATCGCCAGGCTCGCCGATTCCACACCCGGCAGCGCGTTCAGGCTTTCATAAATCTGCCGGAGAATCTCCCGGCTGCGCTCCGCTTTATAGCCGTTCAGCGGAGGATCGATCCTAAACGTCAGCAGGTTACTCGTTTTGAATCCCGGATCGATGCCCTTCAGATTTTTCAGGCTGCGAATGAACAGCCCCGCCCCGATCAGCAACAGGAGCGAAAGCATCACCTGCGCCACTACCAGCGTCTTTCGCAATCCGATCGACGCCGTACTGGTGATCGCGCCGACCTCGTCCTTCAGGGTGGGAGCCAGATCCGGCCGCGTAGCCTGCAGCGCCGGAACCAGCCCGAAAACAATCCCGGTCGCGAGCGAAATACCCAGCGTGAACAGCAAAATCCGCCAATCCGGAGTCGCCGAAATCGCCAGCGTACTCGTCGTCCTAGGCAGAAAGTTAACCAGCGTTTCGTCAATCCAGACCGCCAGCAGCAGTCCCGCCGCGCCTCCGGCGATCGAGAGCAGCAGGCTCTCCACCAGCAATTGCGAAATAATCTGCCCGCGGCTGGCCCCCAGCGCGAGCCGCACCGCGATTTCCTTCTGCCGCGCCGTAGCCCTTGCGATCAGCAGATTCGCCACGTTCGCGCACGCGATCAGCAGCACCAAGCCGACGATCGCCATCAGCACCAGCAGTGAATTGGAGAACTGATCGCGCAGATCGGACCGTCCCTTCGAAGCCGGCAATAAATCGAGCCACATTCTCAAGAACGCCTGCTTCGTCTCCGGCGCGGCGCGCGAAAAATCCTTGTCCTGCACCTCCATATCAAGCATCTGGTGCATCAGCGGTTGCAAACTCGCCTTGGCCCGCTCCATCGTGACGCCGGGCTTCAACCGCCCATACGCGTTCACCCACCGCGCGCGCCGTTTCTTCAAATCGTAAAAACCAAGCTGATCCACCTGCATCTTCATCATGATCGGAACCCGAATATCGGGAGATCGCGTAGGATCCGTCCCATCGAATCCCGCCTGGCTCACCCCGACCACCGTAAACGGATAGCCGTTCAGAACCAATTTTTTCCCGATCACCCGAGGATCTCCCGCGAACCGCGTGATCCAATAGCGGTAGCTCATCACCGCATAGGGCTCGCCGCCGGGCGTCTGATCGTCGTTCGGATTAAACACGCGCCCCAGCGCCGCGCCCACGCCCAGCACCGGAAAATATGTGCCCGAAACCAGCTCGCCCGAGATCCGCTCAGTCTTCCCTTCGAAATTGAGACTGAAAGGCATGTCATTCCGGCAGAACATGCCGCTGAACACCTGGTTCTTATCGCGGAAATCCTCATACATCGGATAGGAGAGCTTATTCGGCCCGTTATTGCTCCCATAATGCTCCCCACGCGCCCACAAGAGCACCAGCTTTTGCGGATCTTTCACCGGCAGCAGCCTGAGCAGCACCTGGTCAATCAAAGTAAAAATAGCAGTATTCGCACCTATGCCCAAGGCGAGCGAAAGCACGGCAACAGCAACAAAAACCGGCGATTTGCGGAAAGTGCGAAAGGCATAGCGTACATCGTTAAGAAAGTGGCCCACGGAAACAATACCGCCCTTTAAGGAGAACGTTACATCTCCCCCTTTCCAGACGTGGGGCAGGTTGGCAACCTGCGGACCGATTGTTAATCGGTCCATCCGGGCGCAGCCCGGACGCGCCGGCTAAATCACTTCCTCCAAAATCCCCACAAAACGATCCGCATCCTGCCTCGCAAAACACAACGGAGGACGCAGCTTGATCACGTTATGATGCGGCCCATCCGTCCCCGCGAGAATCCCTCGTTCCCGCAGCCGGTTCACAACCCGCGCAGCCTCGCTCGACGCCGGCTCCAAAGTCACCCGATCCCGCACCAACTCAACCCCCAGAAACAATCCCGACCCGCGCACGTCCCCGATCAATTCATGTTGAATCGAACGAAGCCCGCGCAGCCAGTAATCCCCGACCGAAAGAGCATTCTCCTGCAACCCTTCTTCTTCCAAAACATCAAGCACCGCCAGCCCCGCCGCACACGCAACCGGATTCCCTCCAAACGTAGAGAAAAATTCCATCCCGTTGTCGAACGATGCAGCGATCTCCGCCGAAGTAATCACCGCCGCCAAAGGAAACCCATTCCCAATTGGTTTCCCCAGCACCACAATATCGGGCATCACCCCTTGCATTTCAAAACCAAAAAAGCACTTGCCCAGCCGCCCAAATCCGACCTGTACTTCATCCGCGATGCACACTCCCCCGGCCTCGCGAACGCTCTTATAGACATCTTTCAAATAGCCCGGAGGAAAGACAATCTGCCCACCCACACTAGGTAGACTCTCAGCAATAAAAGCAGCCGGCCTATCATGATCGAGAATCTCGGAAACATGCCAGGCATACTTCGACCCAGCCTGCGGATCGTCGCGCTTGTAAAGGCCCCGATAATCGTTAGGGAGCGGCGCAACATGTACCCACGGCTTCTTTCCCTTCCCTCCAGGTCCATTGAATTTATAAGGGCTGATATCAATGAGCGTCGTCGTGTTCCCGTGATAAGCGGCATCGAGCACAATAATATCCTCGCGCCCCGTATGCGCCCGCGCGAGCCGTAAAGCCAGCTCGTTCGCTTCGCTAGCCGAGTTGAGAAAGTAACAAACCTTCAGCGGCAGCTTCGCCGTCAGTCTCTCGGCATAAAGCACGATGTTGTCGTGCAGATATCGCGTATTGGTGTTGAGCACCGCGATCTGCTTCTGCACCGCTTCCACCACCCGAGGATGCGAATGCCCTACGAGCGGAACATTGTTATAAACATCGAGAAACGCACGTCCCGTGTCGTCATACAAAAACTGTTTCCACCCACGAACAATTTCGAGAGGCTCATCGTAGCTGATGCTAAGATTTCCACCCAAGTGTTCACGCCGCCCCGCGAGCGTTTCTTCTTTAGTCCGCGCCGCCGGAATCGGAAGCTGCAAAATCAAATTGGGATCCGGTGAAATCGCCGTAAATACTTCTCTCTGCCCCGCCGCCGCCACGCCAGGAAAATCGCAATCGAGGTCCAGCAAATCCCGAATAATCTGAAAATGCAAATGAGGCGGCCAATCCCCATTCCCCGGCCGCGCCCCCACCCGAGCAATTTCCTCCCCCGCCTTTACGTTCGTTCCAACTGGAAGCGGCGTTTCCGCTAAATGACCATAAAGCGTGAAAAAGGTTTCGTGCCGAAGAATCATCACCGGCCCGTAATCAAGCCTCTTAACATTAGTCGCAATCGCGTAAACAGTTCCATCGAGAGGCGCAAAAATCGGAGTGCCCGGCGGCGCGAAAATATCGAGCCCCAGATGAATCGTGCGCCCTTCAAACATCGGCTCCGTATAAAATAGCCGCGCCTCGTTATACCGCCCTATCGCTACAAAATCAGGCGAAGCCATTTCCGTCGCATTCCCTACACTCAGATCGAGAACCACCGCGGAATCAAGATGATCCATGATCGGCGCGGCCGCTTTAGGAGGCGTCCAATCTTCCAGCGGCTTCAGCCCGCACGCGTGCCGGAAAACATAGTGCGCTAGGCGAGGATGGATTTTTGAAAGCGTTCGCAAAGCTTCCCACGCCGCTTTTTCACTGATCGTTATGTAGGGATCGTTTGGATACAACGTCTTGCGATGTGCGGAGTTGACGACGCTCACCGCCAGACGCAGCAGAATCAACGGAAACAAGGCTTCGATTTCCGCCGGTTCGAGAGACTGATAACCAGCTACCAGATGACTGATCGCAGTAAGGGGATCTTTCTTATTTAGAGCGACATAAGCACTCGCGATCGCGAGCTCGCAGACCGTCGCCGTGTAGTGCATGTCGCCGAAATCGATGAGCGCGACGTCATCTCCGTTAACAACGACATTGTGATCGTTGGCATCGCCATGAATTACGCTGTGGCGGAGCGATGTCAGATCGGGAGCCATCGCGAGCACTCGTTCAATCAGTGCCGGGTCGGGAGTGAGGTGCACGTAGTCGCGGATCCAAAACGCGCGTTTCAGGTCCCACTTAAGTTCACTACGCGTGCTTAAATGATCAAAAGTTGCCAATTTGGCATCTGTACAAGCCAATAAATGACCATAATTGCGCAGTAATCGCGGTGAGTGATATTTGGTATCGGCAAGCAGCTTTCCAGGGATCCAGTCGAGCATCCAAACGATGCGCCCATCGTGCTCGCGAATCCCCCCTGCGATGCGCGATTCGCCGAGATGTTCGAGCGCCGCGCACTGCATCTCCACGAAGGCCCGATCGCATCCCTCGCGCATCACTTTCAGGATGTATTCGGAGCTTCCCTTTAAATGAAAATTGTCATCAAATTCGCCGTTAAGGCGCGTTGCGGTGGCATCGACTCTATAGAGTTCTTTGGCGATGCGGGAAGCGTCGATTTGCATGCAGACGTTTCATTGTAAACGTCTCTCGAGCGCGGCGATTTTTGTTTCACCCGAAGCCTTCGCGGCGCGCAGTGAATTGACCTCTGCACGCAGCGTATCAACACTAGCGCGAGCCCGCTCGATTTCATTGGGAGGCGGCAGGGGGCCAACAAATCGCGCCTTTGCCGAACCGATTCCAACCATTACATCGCCAGAGCGGCGGGCATAGGTCGCGGTCGATTGTTCGAGTGCTGTTGGCACATAGGTTCGTTCACCGCCATCAAGGATGGTCAGTGGTTCCGTGGTGGGAACATTCCATGAAACCCTCAACTGTCCCTCCGCTTCGCGAACCGTTAATGCGAGCTGCGGATGACGAGGCCTGTAAAAAAGAAGCGGAATCAGCAGCAAACACGCCGCCCACGGCCATCGCGGTCCGTGAACCGCAACGGGCGCCGGCGTCGCATTTACTGAGAATTCTTCATAGCTGCGAACCGTCTCGATGGAGCCGGCTGCATCGCGGACAAAAAATCCCCCGGAGTCGCCAGAAATGACCATCGCCACGCATGCTTCTGCTTTATCGAATCTTTCCAGATCTTTTTCGGTAAGAAAAACCTTGCCTCTTACACGTGAAGCAAAGACGCCCAGCGGTTCGAGTCCCGCGCGCCCCCGGGTCGAGACCAAGCGGATCGTTTTGCCATGGCGGACGCCATATAAAACCCCGAACGCATCGACGCCTCCACTCGAAATGCGGACTTCGCGTAAAAGGGCGGGAGAGTATTCGATACGGAAAGGGCTTTCGACCGGGGCCCAGGTATAGATGGGTCCGCTTTGAAGACGCGCGAAACGGCTCATAGCGGGCCATATCGACCTGGAGGTTGCCATGCTGAGGATCACTAATGCTTAGTGGAGGATTAGTGCCAGTTTTCTCAGGTGAGTACGACTTTCAGTTGTAAGCGTGAGTACGTGGGTCAGCTTAGTGTGTTGCCGAGGACTTATGCCCCGTACTTATGGCTGGATACCAGATTTTCCCGATGCTCGCGACCGTGTTTACCAATTGCCCAGGAGGGGAAGCGCACTGCCGCCCTCGGCCGATTTAAGGGGCGGATGTCCGGCGGTTTACGATCAGGGCGATTTGGGCAGTTGCACGGCGAACGCTATTGGCGCTGCGATTGAGTTCGATCAAATGAAGCAGAAGCTGACGGCGTCGACGCCTTCGCGGTTGTTCATTTACTACAACGAGCGCGAGATCGAAGGGACCATCGATACCGATTGCGGCGCGCAGATTCGCGACGGCATCAAAACGGTGGCCTCGGATGGAGCGTGCCCGGAGGCCATGTGGAACTATGTGGAGGAGAATTTTGCGACCCCTCCGCCAGCGCAATGCTATCAATATGCGAGGCTGCATCCGGCAGTCCAATATGACCGCGTGATGCAAAATGCAGGGCAGATGAAGGCGTGTCTGGCGGCGGGGTATCCCTTTGTATTCGGGTTCACGGTTTACGAGAGCTTCGAAGGAGACGCGGTGGCGAAGTCGGGGATGGTGCCGATGCCCGCAGCGTCAGAAACCGAGGTCGGCGGGCACGCGGTGATGGCGGTGGGATACAACGATTCGGTGCAAAGATTCCTGGTACGCAACTCGTGGGGGAGTGGATGGGGAGTGGGCGGCTATTTCACGATTCCTTATGCGTATTTGACGGATGGGAATTTGGCGGATGATTTTTGGACGATCCGGGTGGTGAAGTAGCCCCGGACTCTACAACTTTCGCGGTTTTCGAATCTCCGCTAGGCGTTTTCCGAAGGGATGATGTTTAATGTCAAATGCGCGGCTTTCAATAAAGTGAATCCCCCATTCCGTCTTCAGGGTCTCGTACCCTTGTCGGATCTTTCGAAATAGAGGGGCCGTTGGCGCAGCGCCACGCGCGGCGTCTACTGCGGCTCCGATGATCTCGCTCGCCCTAGCATTGTTTCGCTCCCATCCAGATGAAGGCCAGCCCTTCATCCGGCGTCCAAGAACCCCCAGACTCTTTCTCATGGCACGCTCATCCATGAACGCGGATTCGAACAGCGGTTCCATGCAGACGGCTACTACGCTTCCGACCATCAGTTCGGCGGGCGAGGGACGTGCGCTCGGCCGACTGCGACGGGACATCTCCGCGAAACGGTTGGCGGCAAAGTCCCGAAATCGCTGGTCTAGTGAATCGCTCACGGAAAGCCCTTCGTATAGCGCGAGCGTTTCAGTCCACCGGCACATCGCTGCTTCCCTGTCCCAGGGAGGGATCAAGTCCCATGCAACCACGAAGCAGTCAATTCGATGCGCGCTTCGCAGGCGCTCCAGGAGGGCGTCTAGCGGCTCGGCGATCGCTGTGGTCCGTCGCAGCTTGATACTCTTAAGTTGCATCGCTGCTATGTTTCCCTTAGTAATGCCGAAGACTTCTGCTGGGTGCGTACATCCGACAGCCCTCGGGATATGATCCTTCCACAATTGTTGGAGGAGGTCAGCACGTGTTCGGCTATGGTAGACATGCGAGCCTTCGACGATGAATCCTAATCGCACGTAGCTATTCTGGGTCCTCCATCAAATTTACGTAGCGAGCACCAGGAGGCACCGACGCAAGAAACCGTTTGACTTGGGAGTCGCGTCGAAACACTGAATAGCGCGTCGTTCCGTCTTTGCGGTTGACTAAGCGAATTGAATCAAGGTCCACATTATCCAGGAGCCATGGGCTATGGGAGGTTAGAATCGCTTGGGTTCCACGCCTAGGGGCTGCTTTTAGCCTGCCGAGCAGGTCTAGGATTGTCCAAGGATCAAGTCCATTCTCAATCTCTTCAATACACAACAGTGACGGTGGAGGTCTCCTAATAAGCAGCGCGAGGATTGCTGTAAGCCGCCGGGTCCCCTCTGAGAGCATTGAAGCGGGGATCTCGTAGGAGCCCCTAGCAGCGTAGCCAATTGGCATCTTTTCTTTGATAGACCAATATGCATTCTGTTCGCGAGTCGAGTTTGACTGAGATACGACTATCTCGCGGACATCAGGTAATGCGCTGTTGATTGCGCCGACTAGGGCCTCCTTTTGGCTAGGCTTGAGCTCATTAAGAAGAGCGGGAAGAGTTTGGCCTTCCTCATCCAACAGTGGATCAAACGACCGGCGCTTCGGAGGCGATCCTTGGGCAAGGCGCTGAGGGCTAAGGCGAAGAAAGACGGCGCGCTCCCAAAAGCTGCGGATGGCTTCGAGAGCGGCGTGAGGCAAAGATTCGTTACTTGCACCACCCGCAAGCCGACTAAGCGCCAAACGGTCGGGTTCATCGAAAATTCTGGTTCTATCCTTGTCTTCGGGCAGCAGTACGCGCCGCCCCGGAGAGCCCCGATCGCCCTCTCGCTCCGTCAGGATCAGGGGAACCTCCACCTGATTTTCTTCAACGACTACCAGCGATTCGGAATGAATCAGTGGTCTGCCGTCCATCGATTCATTTACCCGCACGACGTACTTCAGTTTCGTCGTGTCTGCGAGTCTAGTGAAGTTAGTTGTCCATTCCAAAGCAATCTTAAAATAGCGTTTATTCTTACGGCTGCGAATATTCAGCAGATCTTGAAGGCCGGAATATCGTTCGCACGCCCGGACTGCATCATGCCGCATCGCAAGGTCGAGCCATTGAAGAGCCTCTAAGACTGTGCTCTTTCCGCTCCCGTTTCTACCAATGATGACCGTAAATGGCGACAGGGGTATAGGATCGGGTTGGAAGGCGGCCTTAAACCGCTCCAATTTCACAGATTCCAGAAAAACCTGCGGTATTCGGCTGGACGGACCAGCCTCGTCTGTCTTTTGGCGCGAGCGTCTAGGCGTAGCAGAATGTTTCAAGGACATCTCCGAATTGATCAATTCTTTCAGCCGAAGGAAACGACGTGCGACGCAACGGGCTGAAACGTTCGACAGAAACCTGTTCCCCGATTGTATCCGACTCTTCCACCGCGCAAGGTTTCCACTACCGTGCGGCCGTTGGTTGATTCGCGACGGTGGCAGGGTTAGCACCCGTAAAATGATTGGGGAACTTCGGGGGAACTTCGGGGACAGTCTGCTATGGTCCGAAGTCGGAAACCTTCGATTGGCAGTGAAAATGGCATTCCACTGTGGTTTTCGTAGATCGTAATTTGTTCCTTGTGATGAGGGGGACGCGGTCACGCTCGTTTCGTCCCGTAACTCGTTGGTTTTACTGGCGCGAGTTACGCACTCCTGTGGCAATCTGGCACTTCGGGCCATAGCGGACTGTCCGTGAAGTGGAAGTGATCGAAAAACCGCGTTCTAACGTCATTTAAGCTATCATTAAATCCGCTTTGCGCCTCAATCTGGCATCCTTGGTCGACGATTTTAAGCGCCATGGCGACCAGATCGCTATCGTCAGCCGTCGCGGCCTCCGGAAGGAAATAACCTCTTATAAGGCGCTCGCCGACCAAGCCGGCAGTTTCGCCGCCGAGCTCAACGCGCGCGGCATCGTGAAAGGGGACCGCGTTCTGATCTGGGGCGAAAACGGGGCGCCTTGGATTGCCGCGTTTTTCGGATGCATTCTTCGCGGTGTCGTCCCGGTTCCTATCGACGTAGCCGGCTCCGAAAAGCTTCGCCCATCGTGTCGCCCAGGAGGTGGATCCGAAACTGGTTACTGGCAGCCGCGAGCAGTTGAAGTCGTTCCCGGAAGCTCTCTCCTTCGAGGATTTCTCGTCGCTGCCTCAATATCAGGCGAATGCGATCGATGGACTCACCGAGTCCGATCCCGTCCAAATCGTTTTCACTTCTGGAACTACCGCCGAACCTAAAGGCGTCGTTCATACGCACGGAAATATCCTGGCGAGTCTTCGGCCTATCGAGCAGGAGATGCAGAAATACTTGAAGTATGAGCGCATCTTCCACCCGCTCCGATTTCTTCACACGCTCCCTCTAAGCCACGTGTTTGGTCAGTTCATGGGCATCTGGATTCCTGCGCTGCTGGCGGCGGAAGTTCATTTCGAATCGCGTCTTATCCCCAGCGATCTGATCGAGACGATTCGCAAGGAGCGCATCTCCGTGCTGGTGGCCGTGCCTCGCGTTCTGGAAATATTGCAGACGTATTTAATTCAACAATTTGACGTCAAAATAGAGCGGGCAAATGGCGCTTCCGCTCTACGCCGATGGTGGATATTTCGCAACATCCATCGCGCGTTCGGCTTCAAATTCTGGGCCTTCATTTGCGGCGGCGCAACCCTGCCCGAAACCCTCGAGCACTTCTGGAATACGCTCGGATTCGTTGTCATTCAAGGATACGGAATGACCGAGACCGCCGCGCTGGTCAGCTTGAACCATCCTTTTCACGCGGCGAAAGGTAGCATCGGAAAAGTGTTACCCGGCCGCGAAATCCGCCTGGGCGATGACGGCGAAATTCTGGTCCGCGGCGACACCGTTTCAAAAGCGACCTGGCAGAACGGTCGTCTCGAAACTCAAGATTCGGAGTGGCTCGCAACGGGAGACCTGGCAAGTCTGGACGAGTCGGGGAACCTGCAATTTCGCGGTCGCAAGAAGGAAGTCATCGTCACCGCAGCAGGCCTGAACATTTATCCCGACGACCTGGAAGCCGCGCTGCTACATCAGCCGCTGATCAAAGCTGCGGCAGTCGTCGAAATCGATGGCGAGCCGGCCGCTGCTGTCCTACTCAGAAACTCAACCGACCCGGCCGACGCGGTTCGTGCCGCCAACGCGGAATTGGCCGGTTATCAGCAGATTCGACGATGGATGGTGTGGCCCGATCCCGATTTGCCGCGCACTTCCTCCGGAAAAATCATGCGCCGCGAAGTTGCCGCGGGCTTCAAAGGCGGCGCCCCCAAAATGCTCACCGGAATCATCGAACGAATTACCGGCAAGGTTCCCGATTCAGAAAATCTACAGCTCGACAGCCTCGGCCGAGTGGAGCTTCAGTCGGCGATCGAGAGCCAGCTCGGCGTCGAAATTGACGACGCTGCCTATCAGCAGGTAAATTCACTGGGCGATCTTAGAGGTTTGCTGAGCGGATCGGCGAAGGCCGAATTGCACGACGAAAATATTTATCCCACGTGGCCCTGGTCGCGAATTCAGAGCGCGATTCGAATTCTCTTCATTGAGCTGGTGATGCGGCCGCTGGTTGCGATCCTTGCGAACCCGCGCATTGAACGGACGCAAGCCCCCTCCAGGCGGGTATTGATCGTAGCGAATCACGTCAGTGTTTACGATGTGCCTTTGATTCTTTATGCGCTTCCGGGCGCGATGCGGCGCCATGTTGCGGTGGCGATGGCCGGCGAAATGATGATGAATTTTCGGAAGTCGCGAAACCTGGGGAACTGGTTCCTGAATCTCTGTGGGCCGCCGGCGTATTTTCTGATCACCGCGTTGTTCAACGTGTTTCCGCTGCCGCAGTTAGCAAATTTTCGCAAAAGCTTCGCGCACGCGGGGCGCGCGATGGACCGGGGATTTCACGTGCTGGTATTCCCGGAAGGAAGGCGCACCGAGGATGGCGTCATGCACGCGTTTCAAAAAGGCTCCGGCATGCTCTGGAAGGAACTGCAATGCGACGCGTTGCCGGTATATCTCGGCGGAATGAGCACGGGAAAGTGGTTCCGGTCGAACGCTTTATCGATCCAAGTCGGCAAGCCAATTCCCTTCGACCCCGATCTGGATCCGGCCGCGGCAACCAACATCCTGGAGCAAGCGGTGCGTTCACTTCAGGCGAACGCAGACTAGCGTCTTCTCATCACGAGCATAAAGCCGCCCATCGGCCAACGCCGGATACGCTCTAACCACTTTGTTCAGAATATTTGCGTGTGCCGAAGGATGAAAGCCATCGGGACTCGCGGGCGCGAGCACCAGTTCCCCGTTCTCGCGCAAAATCAGCAAACGATCTCCAGCGAGCGTCACTGTTCCCGCGCCGTATCCATCGACGCTCCACATCACTTTTCCGGTTTTCAATTGCACACATCGCAGGGCCTGGCCTTCCTCCTGGCGGCCATGGAAGCCGTATAGAAATCCGTCGCGATAGACGCAGGTCGAGTAATGGTTGGACATCGAATCGTCGTTGGACCAGATCTTTTTGTACTCCGATCCATTCACTTCGAGCAGCGCCGCGCCCGTGCCATAGCTCGCCGAAACGAAAACCTGGTTGCCGATCACCAGAGGCGTCGCCGCATTGACCGACGCCGAAGTGCGCGAGCGAAACGGGAACGAAAATCGCACCGCGCCGTTCGATGGGTCGAGATCGACCAATCCTGCGCGCGTGAAAAAGAATGCGTGGCGCGCGCCGCCGATGGTTGCAACTGTGGGCGACGAATAACTTGCTTCGTCGTTCGTCGCCTTCCAGTCAATCGCGCCGGTCTTCGCATCGAACGCGACGATGCCAGCGCCCGGGCCACCGACATGCACCAACACTTTTCCGCCTTCGACGAGCGGAGAGCCGGCGGCTCCGAACCAGCCTTTCTTCACGCCGAATTGTTTGCTGGTTTCGACGCTCCAGCGTTTTTTTCCGGTAGCGAAATCGACCGCGGTCAAGACTCCCTGCGCGCCGAACGTGAACACGGCGCCGTCGGCGATTGCGGGCGCGGACCGTGGGCCTTCGTCGAATCCAAAGTCGTCGCGATAGGTCGTCGGAGAATCGTACGACCAGACTTTCGCGCCGGATGCCGCGTCGAGGCAATCGATGATTTCCTTTCCGTTGGAGCGATAAAAGAAGATCACTTTTCCACTTGCTACTACGGGGGCGGCGAATCCTTCTCCTGCGTCTTTGCGCCACAAAATCGATGGGCCGGAGGCGGGCCAACTCACTGGGTCGGGTGATATGCCGTTGCGTGTGGGGCCTAAGAATTGTGGCCAATCGGCGGCGAGGGCTAGTAAAACGAATGCTGAAAAATGCGGGGGCATCTGCGATCAGTATACGGGGATCGCGAGGATCTCTCGTCTGCCCGCATGCTTACGCATGGCGGCTCCGCTACGGGAGCGGGAGATCCAATGCCGTATACCTTATGGTTTCTTTTCTTCTTTTTTCTCGTCGGCGGCTACGGGGGGGCGGAAGCGTTGGGGGAGGACTGGTTTGGCGCTGGCTAGCTCTACCCAGGTTTGGATTACTTTATCCTGCTTCTCCGGATCTACCGTCAAATTGAAATGCTTGCCTTCTGCCGAGGCGGTGAATACGGCGTGGCCCTCATTTCCAACGGTGATTACGCCGGGATCGGACACTTTGAAATATCCTTCCTTTGGGCGCGCTGCGTATAATGTCGCGACCATAGCCGGAGCCGGCGTGTCATAAGGCATCGATTTATAGGCTTTATAGGCCGCAATCAAGGGATTTTCGGGATTCACGGCAGCGAACTCTTTGTCGATGCTCGCACCTGGAAATGGGATGCGATGCGCTGACCAAATAAATCGGCGTCGGCCAATCGGCGAAAACTTTCTTCGCGGCCGCGACGTCTGCTTCGACATTGCACGCGGCCACCAGATAGTTAGTTTTTGCTGCGATCAGTTCTTTCATTCCGCGGAATTCGAGAGCGGCGGCCAGGTTCGTAGCGGGGCCCGCTAGAATGAAAAATCCGTTTTTGTCGTATTGCGCTTCCAGATAATTGCGGAATAGCGTGTTGGGATCGCCGGTGTCGCGCACCAGTTTCACATGGTTGACGAAGCGAGGCGTGCCGTCGTCTTTCTTCAATGCGAAAGGATCGGTGAAGGCGGGCGAGGTGGCTCCGGGTTGACCGGATGTGCGCATGCCCATGGGAGGCACTTGCGCGAAATTTCCGGCCGGGCCGCGATAGTAGCGCTCGACCATATCGGTAAATCCGGCCACGGCCAGATTGGGGCGGCTCATGGTGACGATCGCCACGCGGCAATCGTTCTTGCCTTGCAGGCCGTGCAGCAGAGCCTGCGCGAGCACGCTATCGATGGTGCTGAAATCGGAATCGAAAAACGCGCCCGCCGATGGTTTCCCTCTTCCGAATTGCATGGCTGAACCCGCGCTAACCTAAATCCAGACCGTCCATATCGAGGCCGGTGAGGCGGCCTGTGGAGTCGCCGAAATGTTCCGTGTGCACGCCCATGCGGTCCATCATGGTCAGGAACAGATTGCACATCGGGGTTTCGCGGCGCGCCAGCAGCGGCGGCCGGTCTTGAAATAGTTGCCGCCGTTGCCGAGGATGAGGGTCGGCAGATCTTCATGCAGATGCGCGTTGCCGATCGGAAAGGCCGGCGCCGTAGACGATCATGCTGTTGTCGAGCAGGCTGCGGTCGCCTTCTTTCGTGGTCTTCATCTTCTCGATGAAGCCGGCGAACTGCTGCACGTGATACTCGTTGATCTTGCGCACCTTCTCCATCAGGTCCGGCTGATTGCGATGGTGCGTGCAGGGATGGTGGCCGTCGGAAATGCCGAGTTCGCGATAGGCGCGCGAACTGCCTTCGCGCGTCATCAGGAACGTCACGATGCGGGTCAGATCGGCCTGGAAGGCGATGGTGATCATGTTGGACATCATCTTGAAATGCTCGGCGAAATCCGCCGGCACGCCGTACGGCTTGTCCATATGCGGATCGATCTGCTTGTTGTCCTTCTCGGCGCGCTCGATCTGGCGCTCCACTTCGCGGATGGAGGAGAGATATTCGTCCAGCTTGCGGCGGTCGGTCGGTCCGAGGTTCGATTCCAGCTTGTGCGTATCGTCGGTGACGAAATCGAGAATGCTGCGGCGGTATTTCGCCTGCCGCGCGCGCTCTTCGGGCGTCATCGGCTGGCCGGTGCCGAACAGCCGCTCGAACAGCGCGCGCGGATCGAGGATCGGAGGCAGCGGCTGCGTTTCGCTGCGCCACGCCAGGTTGTTGGTGTAGGCGCAGGAATAGCCGGAATCGCAATCGCCCGCCTGGCGCGCGTCTTCCATGCCGAGTTCGAGCGACGGGAAGCGCGTCTTGCTTGCCGATCTCATTGGCGACGATCTGATCGAACGAAACGCCGTTCTTGATCTCGACCAGCGACTTCTTCACCTGAATGCCGGTGAGATACGATCCGCAGCAGCGGCCATGATCGCCCGCGCCATCGAGCAGTGCCCGGCCCGTGTTGTGGGTCAGGTTGCCGATCTGGAGCATGTCGTCTTTGTACGGCTCGAGCGGCTTCAGAGTGCGCGGCAGTTCCTGAAATTTGCCTTCGTAGATCAGGATTCCAGGCGTCCATGATCATGCCGTTGGGCACGTAGAAAAACGCCATGCGCACGGGAGGCTTCCGGCACCGTGCTGGCGCGAAGCGCCGGCGCCATCGCGTCCAGGAACGGCAGGCCGATGGCGGCGGTTCCTAATCCGCGCAGAAAAGTACGTCTGGGGAGCGCTTTGCGGGATGATCATTTCGCTGCAATCTCCTTGGTTTTGTCAGCAGTGGCGATTTTGTTTGGTTACCGGCATCTCGCCGCGCCGCGACTGGAACGGCAGGCTGCGCACCACTTCATAGATCAAGGTCTGGAAGCGGTAGCCGTCGGCGGCGAGCGTTTTGTTGATCTGGTCGAGCTGCGGTTGTCGTAGGTCTGCATGCCGCGGCCGAGCGCGTAGGTCATGATCTTCTCGATCAGGCAGCGCGATACTTGCGGCATGCTGGCCAGCAGGATGGTGCGCATTTCGGCCGCGGTCTGGAACGACTTTCCGTTCGGCATGGTGCCGCCGACATCGATGGGGAACTTGCCGTCCATGGTGCGCCACTTGCCGATGGCGTCGTAATTCTCGAGGCCGAAGCCGAGCACGTCCATCTTGCTGTGGCAGGACGCGCAGACGGCATTGTTGCGGTGCGCTTCCAGTTGCTTGCGCATCGAAACCTCGCTCCCACTTTGGAATCGTCGAGCGGCGGAACATCGGGCGGAGGCGGCGGAGGCGGCGTCCCCAGAATATTGTTCAGAACGTATTTGCCGCGGATGGTGGGCGAAGTGCGGCTGGGATAGCTGGAAACCGCCAGCACGCTGCCCTGCGTAAGAACGCCGCCGCGCTGGTCGGTGGTGAGATCGACCTTGCGGAAGTCCGGGCCCTTCACGCCGTCGATGCCGTAAAACTTGGCCAGGCCTTCGTTGAGGAACGTGTACTTCGCGTCGATGAATTCCGAGATCGGCCGGTTCTCGCTCAGGACGTACTGGAAGAACATGCTGGTTTCGGTGCGCATCTCTTCTTTGAGCTCCGGCGTCCAGGCCGGGAACTTCTCCGGGTCGGGCGTGATCGAATCGAGGTTGCGGATCTCCAGCCACTGGCCCGCGAAGTTGTCGGCGAACGCGGCGGCCTTCTTATCGGTCATCATGCGCTTCACTTGCGCATCGAGCACCGCCGGGTCTTTGCAGCTTGCCGGCTTCGGCGAGGCTGAGCAGTTCGTCGTCGGGCATCGAACTCCACAGGAAATAGCTCAGGCGGGTGGCCAGTTCGGCATCGGAAAGGCGGTGCGCTTTCTCGGCGTCGAGCGGATTCGGATCGCGCTCGATGCGGAACAGGAATTCGGGCGAAACCAGCATCGCTTCGAGCGCGAGCTGGATGCCTTGCTCGGTCGATTGGCCCTGACGATTTCGCCATGGCCACGAACTTCATCAGCGACGCGACTTCCGGTCTTCGTCACCGGACGGCGGTAGGCGTGATGCGCCAGATTGGCGACGATCTTCTCGACGCAGGCCTGGCCCGGTGGCCGGATCGCAGATCAGAATTTTCTTGCGGCTGGCCTTCTCGACCTTTGAGGGGAACGGGCCGACGAACGTGATCGACCCGATGAACTTGTTCTTCTTGTTGCTGTAGGCGTCCTTTCGGATCGATGATTCTTGACGAAATCGTCGTTGAGGAACGCCGCGCGGAAAACGTGATCGCCTTCGGGCAGGTAAACGCGCATCTCGCCGTCGGAGAACGGATCGAAGTAGACCAGCTTGGAGGGCTTGGTCTCGACGTCCAGAGTGTCGAGCAGCTGGCCGTCCATCTAGAAGGCCATTTTGACCGGCTTGGCGTCGGCGCCGCGCTCGCCGGGGAAACCGAAGCGGACGGTGTATTCGCCGTCGAAATCGACGCGATGCGATGGCTTCGACGGTGCTGAAATCGAGCCGGCGCAGGCCGCTTGTTCTTGATCGTAGGCGGCTTCGAGAGGTTTTTTCGGCAGAGGATCGGCGCCCATGGCGCGCGAGGCGATGGCCTCGGCCGCGTTCATGTACTTTTCCATCAGCACGGGCGAGATGGTCAGGATGTCGCCGATGTTGTCGAAGCCGTAGCCGGAATCGTCGGTCGGGAAATCTTTGTCGGCGCGAAAATCGACGGCCAGCAGATCGCGAATCGTGTTGCTTGATACTCATTGCGGTTCAGGCGGCGCGCAGTGACGCGGCCGGGATCGGGTTTCACCAGCGCATCGGCTTTCTCGAATTCGCCCTGGATGAAATTCGTCAGCGCGGTGATCTGCGCCTGCGGAGGACGGGGAATGCCCTTGGGCGGCATCTCGCCCGATTCGATTTTCTCGAGGATCTTGTCCCAGGACGGCGCGGTCTTCGGCGACGGTGGAGGCGTCCATATAGGGCGTCAGGTTGACGCCGCCCGACATCAGCGATGGCGTTGTGGCAGCCCGAACAGGTGTTCTTCAGAATCGGCTTGACGTTCTTTTCGAAGCCTGCGGTATCGATGGTCGCAGCGGGCGTAGCAGCGAGCCCCAAGCCGGGCAGAAGGAGCGCCGCAGCCAGGACGAGGTGTTTCGAATTCCGAGGCATCAATTTAGTAGTTACCGCTAACGAAATTATAGCCTCTTTAAGGCTCAAAGTGTCGGAGGCGGAATCGCCGCATCTGACAGATTGCGTTCGGGAAGACACGAAGTTACGGCGGATGCGCTACCAATAAGGTTACTTGCCCATCTTTTTAATGGCGCCGAGGGGCGTTTGCAGGGTTCCGTCGTTGTTGACGTCGAAGCCGTAGGAAAAGGGCGTGGAGGAACCGGCCTTATACATGACGATTTTGCCGCCATCGGTCCAGCATTCGAACTCCATGGGACCACCGAGTCCTTCGGTCACCGTAACCTTGCCGGAGCGGAAAACCGCCGTCATGCCGGCCATGCCGGAGACATGCTCCCATCGGCCTTCATATTTGGAACCGCAACTTGTGAGTCCGGGCTTCGGAGCCTGTCCGGCAGTCCGCGCAGCCTTGGGCGGGGGAGCGGTTGAACCCCTCAAACTTTCCGCGCCGACGTTTACGGTTCGATCTCCATCGAGCGACACGGTTCTTTCTCCAGGCAACTGGACAGTGTAGCGGTTCAAGCTCTGCCCGACGATCTCGCCTTCCATCCAACGGCCATTCACCTGCACCTGGACTTTGTCGTGAAGATCCCATTGCCCGACGGCGTGATCTTCCGCGGTGAGTTTTCCGGCGCGTCGGACTTCGACGGGCCAGCTTTTCGAAATCTCCACTCCGGTATCGAGGCGAACGAAGTAAGAGTTGCCGCGCACCTGCAGGACTTTGGCATCCTGCCAACCCGACGTCAGGACGCGAACGCTATCGCCAACCTTGAAGGGGCCTGATCCCGCGGGCTGCGGATTGGCGGCAGCACTGTTAGGTGCAGCGGCACGGGGTTTCAGCGGAGCGGGCGGCGGAATCTCGCCCTTGTGAGGATCGCTCTGCGCCTCGGCCGGGGTTTGCGCGTGGCACTTCGCGGGAAGCAATGCGGCCAGCTGAACGCGCAACGCTTCGCCTCGGCGGAATGCCTGCCCGTTTTTGTAGTTCTGATAATCGCAGGCACCGGTGGTTTTGTCGCACGAAAACACCTTAAAGCTCTGGCCATCGGTGCACACGTAGACTATGTTCATCTGCAAATCCGGCGTTTGCGCGAGCACGCACATCGTCAAAAGAAGACTACTTAAAAGGCATCGACGCATCTGGGCCAACTCCGTTCTCTAATTAAGCATTGCGTGGACGGAGCGCGAAAACCGTCATCGCGCCGAATTCATGACCTGTTCGGTAACCCAGTCCGTCGCCATCGCCGACGTTCCGGAGGAGCGCAAGGCTTCGTGATCGAGGATCGCTTCGACGAAATTATGGATGCATGGGTAGTGCAGATTCTCCGGAGCCGGAATTGTCTCACGGCCTCCGGGAAACACTAGCGAATCTCCATTCAAAGGCGACAGATCGATTTCGCCATCGGTGCCCCGAATCCTGAACTCGTCGCGCGAGATTCGCGAATGCCAGCGGACATCGACAAACCCCCGAACACCGTTTTCATAATCGATCATCACCGAGGCGTTGTCCTCCACCGGAAGCGTTTGAACCAACGTCGAAAGATGCCCGCTGACTTGGGAGGGAGTGCCGAACAGATAATTCATCAGATCGATGCGGTGCGACGCGATGTCATAAAGAGGACCCCCGCCCGCTCGCTTCGGATCGGCGAGCCAGCTTCGATGGCCGTCGGCGGGATTAAACCAGTCGTGCGACGTAGCCTCGGCAAACACAGGCCGGCCGATGGCGCCGCCTTCGATCAGCTCCTTGGCGCGATTCACCTTGGGGTACATTCGCCGATAGTAAGCGATGCCGAGGATCCGTCCGCACTCCCGCGCGGTTTGCTCCATCGAACATGCTTCGGCGTAGTTCATGGCCGTGGGCTTTTCGCAGAGAACATGTTTCGCGGCGCGCAGGCAGAGGATCGATTGCGGAGCGTGCAGAAATACAGGCGTCGCGACGTAGACAGCATCGGCGGCGGATTGCGCAAGCGCGTCGTCGAGATTATTCCACGCGGGAACGCCATAGGCTTCAGCTTTCTTCGGATCGCGCGTCAAGATTCCGGCGAGCTTGCTGCGGGGCTCGGCAAGGATCGCGGGAAGTACGCGCTTCGTCGTGATGTCGCCAACGCCGATGACCAGCCAGTTGAGCATCTAACGCTCGCTATCGAGTACGCTCATCTGACGCTCGTCGTAGCGCGTCCCCGCGATAGCGGACGCAGGAACATTCTCTTCGATACGTTCCAACTCTGCCGGCGAAAGCTTCACTTCGAGCGATGCCAACGATTCAGTGAGCTGCTTGCGCGTCCGTGCTCCCACCACGGGAACGATGAACTGTCCCTTGGCCAGCACCCAGGCGATGGCAAGTTGCGCGGCTCGCAAACCCTTTTCCGCGGCCAGTTGTTTCAGCACCTCGATGAGCTTTTCATTCTGACCTATATTCTCGCCGCTGAACCTCGGAAGATGTTTGCGAAAATCCCCTTGTGCGGCGGGTTTTGAGCTGCTGAGCAAACCTCGCGAGAGGACTCCATAAGCGGTCGCGCCGATTCCAAGTTCTTGGAGCACAGGGAAGATCGCAGCTTCGGGGGAGCGGCTAACCAGCGAGTATTCAATTTGCAAATCGGTGATGGGATGAACCGCGTGGGCGCGCCGGATGGTGTCGACTCCCACCTCCGACAGCCCGACATAGCGCACATAGCCCGCGCGGATCAGGTCAGTAATCGCGCCCACCGTGTCCTCGATCGGAACATTCGGATCGAGCCTCGCCGGCCGATAAATGTCGATATGATCGACGCCGAGCCGTTTCAAACTATACGCGGCGAAATTCTTAACGGCCATAGGACGCCCATCGAAGCCTGCCCAGGCGCCTTCCGGAGTTCGCAGCGCGCCGAACTTCACCGATAATAGTGCGCTATCGCGGCGGCCCTTCAACGCTCGTCCGATGAGCATTTCATTGTGGCCCGAGCCATAAAAGTCGCCGGTATCGAGCAGAGTCACACCGCGATCGAGGGCCTCATGAATGGTCGCGATGCTTTCAGTTTCGTCGGCCGGCCCGTACATCCCCGACATTCCCATGCAGCCCAGCGACAGAGGGAAAATGCTCAGCCCTCCTAACACACGGTGGTCTAAAGCCATGCGTTCATGGTAACGCCACCCCCTTTATTCGTAGCGGAGCGCGACCATAGGATCGACAGTCGTGGCTCGCCTCGCCGGAAGATAACTCGCCAAGCCTGCAACCAGCGCCAACACCAGGACGACCACGCCAAACGTCAGCGGATCCGTCGCCGTGACCCCGAAAAGCAGACTTTCGAGCAGCCGCGTGATGGCAAACGCACCAGCGAGTCCGATGGCGAGCCCGATTCCAGTCAGGCCGATTCCTTGCGTAAGCACCAGGCGCATCACCGACCATGAATCCGCACCCAGCGCGCGCCGGATCCCCAATTCCTGCGTTCTCTGCGCCACCGAATACGAGATGACTCCGAAAATTCCCACCGCGGCCAATAGCAAAGCCAGTCCCGCGAACGCACTCAGCAGAATCGTATTGAAGCGCGGCGCGGCTACCGACGCCGATACGTACGCGTCCATCGTCTCGACTCCCGAGATCGGGATGTCCGGATTGATGGCGTGAATTTCCTTCTGAATCGCCTCCGCCAGCAGCTTCGGATCGCCGTGCGTCCGCGCGACCAGATTCGAAGGTCCGCTCGGCTCCTGCAAATTGGAGATGAACACACCAGGTTTTGGATCAGTGGCGAGAGCCATCTGACGAACGTCGCCCACCACGCCCGCGATTTCGTAGGGTGTGCCCTCATGCCCCCACTGAACCATGAGCGGTTTTCCAATGGGGTCTTCGTCGGGATAAAACTGCTTCGCCAGCGTCTGATTGATCACGACGAGGTGAGGCTGTTGCGCCGCCCGGTCGCGATCGTCAAAGACGCGCCCGCGAATAAGAGGAATATTCATCGCGGCGAAATAGCCGGGCATCACCACCAGAACTTCCGTCACCGGTTCTTCTCCATGCGCCGGAGTGGGACGATCGGCGCGCCACAAGCCCGTTCCCGGAATAATGCGGCCAAGGGGAAGGAAGTGGCTCGTCCCCGCCGCCTCGACTCCGGGCACAGCGCGCACCCGTTCGAGCATCCGCATATTGAATTCGACAAATTTCTGGTTGGTTGGGAATAGACCGCCCGTCGCCAGTTGCATGGTCAGCACATGCGGCGCATCGAACCCGGGATCGACGCTCGCAAGCCGGGCGAAGCTGCGAATCAGCAATCCCGCGCCCACCAGCAGAATCATTGATAGCGCGACCTCAGCCACAACCAGCGTGCTTCTCGTGAAGCTGCGCGCGGACGCGATGCCCCGCCCTCCCGCCTTCAGCCCCTCATGAAAATCGGTTCGTGCAGCCTTCAGCGCCGGCGCCATCCCGAACAGAATCCCGGTCGCGATGGAGATAGTCAAGGTGAACAGGAACACGGTCGTATCGATGCGAATCGTTTTAAAATTGACGTACGCGATGCTATCGGGCAGCGCCGCTGTGAGAGCTGTGATGCTCCACAATCCAACGATCAGCCCGAAAGCTCCGCCGAGCGAGCGAAAGTAGAGTGCTTTCAACCAGCAGTTGCCTGATAATGCGCAGCCTTCCCGCGCCCAGGGCGGCGCGAATCGCGATCTCCCGGCCGCGCCCCGCCGCCCGCATCAACATCAGATTCGCGACGTTTGCACACGCAATCAGCAGCACCAGCCCGACCGCGCCTAGCAGGACGTATAAAGGCGTTCGCACATCGCCGACCACCTGCTCCCGCAGGGAGACAACCGTGATCCCCCATTTGCTGTTGAACGCCGGCCTCTCCTGTTGAAGCTGGTTCGAGATGACGTTCATATCCGCTTGCGCGGACGCAATGGTCACGCCCTTTCGCAGCCGAGCCACTGTAGAAAGAAACCGGCCGCCGGAGCGCGTCGCCATCTTTCGATCCATTCCCCTGGGAGTCCAAACATCCGCCTTAGTCATCGGGAACCGAAAGCTCGCCGGCATGACTCCCACCACAGTATATGGATGGTTGTTCACGTGAACCTGCCGCCCAATAATGTGCGGGTCCGCCCCGTATCGACGCCGCCATAGCCCCTCTGACAAAATCGCGACATTGTCATTGCCCGGCGTGTCCTCCTGCGCCGTGAACCAGCGGCCCGCGATGGGCTGGATGCCTAGAATTTCGAAAAATCCGGAAGAGACGTTCATCCCGTCGACCTGTTCGGGCTCGCCATCGCCACTGAGGCTCAATGGAAACGCGATGAATGATGCGATCCGTTCGAACGAGTGGTTGCGATCCTGCCATTCCATGAAATTGAGAGGATTCACCACGTTGGTCTTACTGGTGCGAGGGCTCTGCTCCCAAACCATCGCCAGACGGTCGGGACCCTCGAATGGCAGCCGCGACAGCATCACCGAATTGACGACGCTGAAAATCGCCGTATTCGCCCCAATGCCCAGCGCGAGCGCGACCACCGCCATCAGCGTAAAACCGGGACTCTTGCGAAGCGTACGAATCGCGAACAGAAGGTCTTTTCCCATGGCGAACGCCAAGCACGCACGCTTCCACTGGATCCGCGACCCCCGTTTTTTTGGCAGCGCATGGCGCCGCCCCACAAGGCAACTCAATAGCTTCGGTACCTCTGTGGCGCGGGGCCATGCCCTGCGAAAGACTTTTCCGCAACGTCAGACCCTGAGCCGCCATGCGTGAGCATGCGGGTAGACGCAACAATCTGTCCGCTTATGGGACCGACTGCCCCATTCCGCACACGCCTACTCCTCCCGCAACGCGACCAGCGGATCGATAGTCGTCACCTGCCGCGCCGGTACAAAACAGGCAAGCGCGCCCACCGTGAGGAACACCAGCGACACGGCCAGAAACGTCAGCACATCGGTCGGACTTGTCGAATAAAGCAAAGTCGACAGCAGCCGGGTAAGCGCCATCGCACCGCAGATTCCCACCGCGACCCCGATCAAAGCAAGCATGAGCCCCTGCCGCACCACCATCGCGACAATCGTTTTGCGCTCCGCCCCCAGAGCCATGCGAATACCGAGTTCGCGCGTTCGCTGAGTGACGGAAAGTGTCATCACCGCGGCGATCCCGCTGGAGCTGATCAACAGCGCAAGAGCCGCAAATATTCCCAATAGCGTGGTCGTTACACGAGGCGCCGCCATCGATTCGTACTGAAAATTTTCGAGCGTGTCGATCTGATCCACACCCATGAACGGGTCGACGTCATTGAGCGCCACACGCATCGCGGGCGTCATAGCAGAAGGATCAATCGACGACCGCACTATCAGGTTCCCCGTAAAGCCTCCGACCGTCGCAGTAAAGGAATTTGGAAAATTCTGTGCCATCGGCATGTAGATCTCGCTCTTGGTCGCATTCGCCAATCCATACTCGTGCGTATCCGCGACCACGCCGACAATCGTGATCCAGGCCTCGGGCTTGAACGCGAATGCGATTCGTTGTCCGACGGCATCGCCCGAAGGCCAGTTGTGCCGCGCCATCGTCTGATTGATCACCGCGACCGGAGGCACTTTGTCATCGTCGTGCAAAGTGAAATCGCGCCCCGCGACAATCGCTTGTCCGATGGTCGGAAAATAATAGGAATCGGCGACGGTAATGTCGACCGTCGGCGCCAACTCGCCCGGCGACAGGCGTCCGTCCGTAAATCAGAAAATCGTTGTGGCCAGGCCCTCCGGCAATCCCGCTGGGGCTCAAAGGCACATTGGACACCAGCGTCGCCGCCTCCACCCCATGAATGGCCGTAACCTTGCGCATGATGCTGTCCATCAGCGTGGGAATCTGATCGGGTTTCCCGTATTTCCCGAAATTAGGTGTCATGCGCAGGGACAACAGATGGTCCGTGCGGAACCCGGGATTCACCTCGGTCAGCTTGATGAAACTGCGCAGCATCAACCCCGCGCCGATCAACAGTACGAACGAAACCGCGACCTGCGCCACCACCAGCCCGCTCCGCAGCACTTGTCGTCCTCGACCCGCGGTAGTTCGTCCGCTGCCTTGTTTCAACGCCTCCGCAGCTCGCGAGGCCGATGAAAACGCCGGCGCCAATCCGAAAAGAATTCCGGTGCCCACCGCGATCAGCAGCGTGAACAGAAGAACCGGCGCGTCCATGCGAACCTCCGTCGCCCGCGTCGAATAACGTGCCGCGAACTTCACCAATACGGAGAGCGCCAATGGCGCCAAAGCCAAGCCCAACAGCCCTCCCGTCATCGAAACGAGAATGCTTTCGGTTAGCAATTGGCGAAGCAGTCGCGCTTTGCTCGCGCCCAGAGCCGCGCGAACCGCGATCTCTCTTTCGAGGCCCAGCAACCGTGCCAGCATCAGATTCGCGACATTGGCGCATGCGATCAGCAGCACGAATCCAGCGCCGCCGAGCAACACAAAAAAAGTAGTTCGCGCAGTGTGCGTCAAATCGTCGCGCAGAGGTACCGCCGACATCGCGTACCCGCCTTGCTTCGGATAGGCATCCGGATTGGCGCGCTCGATTTGCGTCGCGACTACGGACAGATCGGCTTGCGCCTGATTCACCGTCACGCCCGGTTTGACTCGCGCGAACGCGATCATCATCCGGGCCCTGCGATTGTTCTTGAAGCCGTTCGAAGAGCGCGTCGGGCATTGCACCGACGTCATGTAGAGATCGCTCTCGTTGGGATATTGTGGAATCGGCGGCAGCACTCCGATCACGGTATGCGGCTTGCTATTCATCTGAAAAACTTTCCCGACAATCGCGGGATCCCCGTTGCGGTGCTGCTGCCAGAATTTGTAGCTCAGCACGATCACCGGCGCGGCGTTCATCTGGTCGTCGGCATCGACAAAAGTTCGCCCCAACAGAGGCCTCACCCCCAGCACATCGAAGAAATTCCCCGATACCACCGCGGCCTGCACCCTTTCGGCGGTTGAGGAGTCGCTTAATAAAAACACCATGGTGTGATGTTCCACGATGCCTTCGAGAGTATGATTCTGTTGGCCGTAATCATTGAGATCCTTCACCGAAAAGGGAAAGTTCGCGTTCGCCGCCTTGGTGTTCAATTGATGCAGCACCACCAGTTGGCTGCCGTCCTGATAAGGCAGCGGCCGCAGCAGAACCCCATAAACCAAGCTGAAAATCGCGGTATTCGCGCCAATTCCCAGCGCCAGCGTCAAAATCGCCGCCAGCGAAAACGCGCGATTCTTCAGCAGCACCCGCGTCCCGTAGCGTAGATCCTGCCACAGTGTTTCGAGGAAGCGGCCCGAACGCGCGTCGCGGCAATCGTCCTTGAGGGCCTCCACTCCGCCGACACTCAACACCGCTTCTCGACGGGCTTCTTCAGCCCCCATGCCGCGAGCCAGATTTAACTCCGTCTGCCGCTCGACGTGATACCGCAGTTCCCGGTCAAGGCCCCGCTCGGTCTCCTCTCTACGAAAAAGAAACCGGAAAATCGAAATCAGCCTGGCTCCCATAACGCCTCCCTACACCGTCCCGACGATCCGCCCGACCGCCGCCGACAGCCGCAGCCAGTTCTCCCGTTCTTCGACCAACTGGTTCCGGCCCCGTTTAGTCAGCGCGTAATATTTCGCCTGCCGGTTGTTCTCCGACGCCTTCCAGTTCGCGACAATCCAACCCTGTTCTTCGAGTCGATGGAGCGCGGGATAGAGTGAACCCTGATTCACCTGCAGCACGCTCTCGGAAATCTGCTGAATCCGCTGCGAGATCCCCCAGCCGTGCATCGCTTCCAGTTCCAGCGTTTTCAGAATCAGCAAGTCGAGGGTCCCCTGCAGCAGGTCGCTTTTTGGTTTTTTCATGCTCTTGTAGACACCCTACAAGGGTTCCTGTAGATTGTCAAGAGGAAACGCGATGTGCCATGCTGGAGGTTGTATGCGAGACCCGGAGACTATTGAAACCGAGCTGATGGAAATCAGCTCCATCGCCGACGATTCCACCAAGCTCGAGCGCATCGTCGCCTGGTGCGCCACGCACCCCGACGAAGTCCCCTTCGCCCTGCACCATATGATGAGCCGCCGCGACAAACACCCCTCTGAAACCTAGCCGTGTCCCGCATCGTGGGGCAGGTTGGCAACCTGCGGACCGATTGTTAATCGGTCCTCCAATAGTGTCAATATCCCGCCCGTTTGAACGGAACCGCCATGCGTAAGCATGCGGACAGACGCGAACACAATATGTTATAAACTAACATACCCTCTTCCAACAATGAACAGTACAACTTATCGCCACATTTACCCGTTATTATCCTCGTTGTAACCTAATATTGAGTTGCGGTTTCCCTCCCCATATGGGACCGTTTCTCTATGGCAACTCGCTTCAAGTGTGAACAACCTAACATTGTGGATTTCGCTCCTCCTCACTCTGGCAGCAACTTCGACCCTCGCCCAAACCTTCGTCGGATCCATTGGCGGCATCGTCACCGACGCTTCCGGCGCCTCCGCCCCCGATGTTGCCGTCACCGTAACGGACCAGGCCACCGGCGTCCAAACCAAAACGGTCACCAACAAAGATGGAAACTATCAAGCCTCCTTCCTGAGTCCCTCTGTCTATTCGGTGGGGTTTCAAAAGGACGGCTTTGAGCAAAATGTGGCGCGCGATCTCACTCTAGTGATGAATCAGAAACTGCGTCTCGATATCGTCCTTAAGCCAGGCAGCATTCAACAGAGCGTCTCCGTCGAAGCCACAGCAACCCAGTTGAACCGCACCTCCTCCGATATCGGCGGCGAGATCGGCAAGGAGGATCTCTTGAATCTCCCCGAGACCTTCTCCACTCATGGCGCCAGTGTCCTCAACCTGGTATCAATCTTCGCTGGCGTAGCCTCTTCCAGTGCCGATTACAGCAACCCCAACAATGTAAGTCTCGGCGGCGGACGCCCTGACACCGTGCCGATCATCATCGACGGTCTGCCCAGCAACATGGGCGCCGATAATACTTATGGCCTTGTGCCCACTCCCGATTCAACGCAGCAGTTGCAGGTCCTCACCTCGGCCTTCTCCGCGCAATATGGACAGACCGGCGGCGGAGCCATCCTCACTACCAGCCGCTCCGGCACCAGTTCTCTACACGGCGCGTTTTTCGAATATCACAACAACCAGGATCTCGATGCGTTGAATTTCTTCACCCCGCCCGGCACCAAGCGGACCAGAAACATTTTTAACTATTTCGGAGGATCCCTGGGCGGCCCTGCCTACATTCCCAGACTCTATAACGGCAAGAGGCATCAAGTCTTCTTTTTCACCGATACCGAATACACCATCAACCCGACTGAGAAGGTGACCCTCGCCGACGTTCCCACCCCCGCGGAGCTAGCCGGCAATTTCTCCGGACTCACTCCCCAAGGCACGCAAGTCACCGTATACGATCCCATCACCACCGCCACCGCAAATGGAAAGACCACCCGTCTTCCCTTCCCGGGCGATATCATCCCTACCAATCGCATCGATCCGGTGGGCGCTAGAATCGCCGCCTTCTATCCAGCTCCCAACTGCTCCTACCAGACCTTCAATTTCTGCATCTCCCCCGACGCTAACCACACCTATCTGTACAACCTCGATCGAGTCGACGAAAATATCAGCGACGCCGACCGCGTCTGGTTCCGCTACGGCTACGACGCTCCCACTTCTTACGCCGTTCAATATTTCAACAATGCCGCCAATCCTTCCGCGCTCGGTGGCTGGAAGGACTATCACGCCCAAGCTACCTGGAGTCACATTCTAACTTCCACCGCCGCCAACGAGTTCCGCTTTGGCTTAGTGCAGGAAGACAATTTCGCCAGTCCTGTTACGTCCAATGTTTCATCCATCGGATTGGAAGGCGTTCCCCTCACTCAGTTTCCGAGCGTGTCAGTATCACTGGTCTAACCAGTCTCGGCGCCGGCTCCTTTTCGCGCACCCGGGACCGGCACTGGATCTGGAACGACGCTTTGAATATCGTGAGAGGCCGCCATTCCATTCAGATCGGTGCCGAGTACATGCGTCTACCTCAATCACAGCTTACAGTCCCGGCGTGCTCTCCGGATCGTATGCTTTTAGCGGAACATTCTCCTCCCTCCCCGGAGTGTCGAACACCGGTTTCGGTATTGCCGACCTGCTGCTAGGCTGACCCCGCCGGCACCTCCATCGCACTAACAATTATGAGTTCCGCCTGGTAACCAACTATGCGTCAGCTTACATTCAGGACGACTATAAAGTCACCTCGCGCCTGACAGTCAATCTCGGCCTGCGCTGGGAATTCGATGGCCCACCCACCGAGGTCAACAATCAGAGCTACACCTTCAATCCCAACATCGTCGATCCCACCACAGGCAGACTCGGCGGCATTCAGTACGCGGGAATCAGCGGCGCGCCCAGCCACTTCATCCCCGATGACTATCGTGGCTTTCTGCCGCGCGTCGGCTTCGCTTACAGCCTGTGGAAGAACACAGTTGTTCGCGGAGGCTACGGCATTTACGAGTTCCCAGCATCGGCTTCGTCACCAATGGGCTGACTTCGAAATACAGCATCGCCGCGACTTTCACCAGCCCCGATGGAGTCACTCCGGCCTATCAGTTATCTCAAGGCGTTCCCGCTTATTCCTACAACGTCGGCCCCAACGGACTTCCTAATATTCCTTCCAGCCTGACCAAGCCCTCTTCCAACGTCACCTGGCAGCAAACCAGCACCGTGATTCCCTACGCGCAGGAGTGGCAGTTCGGCCTTCAACACCAGTTCGGCTATGGCTGGATGGGGGAAATAAACTATCAGGGCAATCGCGGCGACCATCTGCCGGTCGCTTTGCAGGTCAATCAAATCGCTCCTTCCCCGAACTGCTGTTTCGGAGTCGCCAACGCCCAATCCTTGCGCCCGTTTCCACAATGGTTGAACGTCACCAAAGTGAGTTATACAGGCAATTCGAATTACAATGCGCTGCTGGTCAAAGCACAGCACTACTGGAAAAACGGCCTCTCGTCGTTGTTCAATTACACCTGGTCGAAAGCGATGGACGACGTGGACGGACCCGCCCGCGCAAACGCCGTCGGCAATCAGAATGTCTATAACCTCAGAGCGCAATACGGAGTCGCCATGCTCGACATTCCGCAGCGCGTTACCCTGGCTTTCGTTTACGACTTGCCCTTCGGCGCGGGCGGAAAATTCAAAACCGGAATGCGCGTGCCCGATCAAATCGTCGGCCACTGGCAGTTGACCGGCAACGCAAGCTTCCAGGTCGGGTTGCCGCTAAATGTGACGCAATCCAACACTCTCGGTCTGTTCAGTGCGATTCAATATCCAAACCTGGTGGGCAATCCGAACGGGAATAAATCGTTCACGCCAATGGTTCAACACCGCGGCCTTCCAGATCGCTCCCCAGGATACACTGGGCGATGCGCCGCGGGCTTCGTTCTTCGGTCCTGGCTTGAATCTGTGGAACATCGCCGTCGGCCGTTCCTTCCCTATCGGCGAGCACTTCGTGTTCAAACTTCGCGGCGAGTTTTACAACGCCTTCAACAAGGTTTTGTGGAGCAGTCTGAATACGAACCTCACCAGCCCCGCCTTCGGCGCGGTAACCGGAGCGATGGATCCGCGCGTGGTACAGTTCTCGGGAAGACTGACATTTTAAGGTCAATTAAGGCTCTCTAACGAATGCGTTTATGGCAATTTAAGGTCATTTAAGGCACCATGAAATACACGATTGTTCTGATGTTGGCCGTCAGCCTCCCTCTGGCGGCCCAAAACGTAGTGGCAATTTCCCACCGCGGCGAGCACCTGCAGCGCCCCGAAAACACCATCCCCGCATTCCAGGAAGCCATCCGCGTGGGCGCCGATTTTTTCGAAGTGGATGTCCGAACCACTTCCGACGGAAAACTGGTTTTAAGCCACGATGCGACCGTGGATCGGTGCACTAATGGAACGGGCCAAGTCTCAGCGATGACCTTCGACCAGTTGGAAGCCTTGGACGCGGGCATCAAAAAGGGTCCCGAATTCGCCGGGACTAGAATTCCTACCTTCGACCAAGTATTGGACTTAGCTCGTGGAAAAATTGGGATTTACGTCGACATCAAAAACGCTACAGCCCAGGATCTGGTCACTCACATCGAGGCTCACGGCATGACCGACCATGTAGTGATGTATTGCCGGCCGGACCTATGTAAGAAGATCCAGGAGTTGAATCCGCACTTTAAAGTGATGCCCGAATCAGCCACCGTGGAGCACACCAGGATGTTAGTGGATCTATTGCATCCACAAGTGATCGCCTTCGGCCAAGGCGATTTCAAGCCCGAAATCATCGCCGTCGCCAAGGAAGCCAAAGCCGATGTCTACGTCGACGTGATGGGCAAAACCGATGCCCCCGAAGGCTGGCAGGCAGCAATTGACGCAGGTGCAAACGGTCTTCAAACCGACCGCCCCGGTCCTCTAGTCGAGTGGCTGCGTGCTAAAGGCCACAAAAGAAACTGATTATTCAAATTGCATAATGAATATCGTCGCGCCGAGCACCACAACCGCCCCCGCGATTGCAAGAGGACTGAGTCGCTCACCTAGTAGAGTAGCTCCCAGAATCACACCGAACACAGGGACCAGATAATCAATACGATGGCATCGTCCGCACGAACTTGAACCGCGGCTCGAGTACCTTCGCGGATCGTAGCTTGGAAAACAAGCCCTCCAGTATAGTCGGCGTTGCCTCCCATAAGATCAAGGCGGCCAGGAGCCCGCGCAACAAAGATCGGCCGATCGGATTCAAAGTAACCCTTCACGAAAGGGCCTCTATAGTAGAGCAAAGATAGTCGACCGCTTCCGGAGTAAGACGGGGATGTATGGGAAGGCTGACGTAGTGTTCGAAAAGCGATTCAGCAATAGGACACTCGCCGGGGCCATGACCACGTTTCAGGTATGCCGTAGTGAGATGGATCGGCATATAGTGAGACCATACTTTGATGCGATGCTCAGTGTACATGCGCCACATGAAGTCTTCTTTGTTGTCGACCAAAACACCAAAGATATGAAAGACATGCTTGCGATCCGGCAAGACTGTGAGCGGGCGAAGTTTCGTGATACGCCGCCTATATTCCGCGGCGATTTCGATGCGGCGCTGATTCATTGCATCAAGCTTGCGCAGTTGAATTAAGCCAACGGCGGCTTGCATTTCTGTCATGCGAAAGTTACTACCTAGATCCTCGAAGTCGACCTGCCAATAGCGCTTTCCCATGGGGTGTTGCACTTCGTCAAAAACGAGATATTTTCCTTTCGGATCGTAGGAGCGGCAGCATAGCGAGCGGAGACCTAGCATGCGCTCAAACAACGTAGTATCGCTGGTTGTAACCATGCCTCCTTCGCCGAGAGTCACCATATTTTTTTGCTGATGGAAGCTGAAGACGGAAATGTCGGCGAGCGAACCGGTTTTGCGTCCCTTGTATTCGGCACCCGCGGTGTGAGCGCAATCGTCGATGAGGAGAATTCCGTTTGAGCGAGCTAACTCAGTGAGTTCATCCATGTCACAGCATTGGCCGTAGAGATGGACGGGTAGAATTACTTTTGTTCGCGGGGTGATTTTCGCCGCGACTGCCACAGGGTCGATGTTCAGAGTGTCAGGGTCAACATCGGCGAACACTACTGTCGCGCCGAGTTTTGCGGCGGCGTTGGCGGTGGAGACCCAACTGATCGGCGTAGTGATCACTTCGTCACCGGGCCCGACTCCGGAGGCTTGGAGTGCGAGATCGAGGCCTGCTGTTGCCGAGGTCACAGCGAGAGCTCGAGTAGCTCCGCAGTATTTTGCGAAGGCCTTTTCGAACTCGAGGACTCTGGCTCCGCAGGAGGGCGCCGAATCCGCTAGGACGGCCGCGATCGCGGCGGCTTCTTCGGGTCCATAGATGGAGCCGTGGTTGAATTCTAACTCGTGAATGGGTTTAGGCAGGGACATGGATGCACCTCTCAATGGCTCCGGCGCATGTGGGTATAGGCGTGTTGCTATACTCGCGGATCCGCTCGGGGATGAGCATATGACGGCGGCCTCTGGGTGCGCGACCCGGGCTTGGAGCATCAATCGTTTGTTCCTTCGCGAAGCCCATAGCTTCCGCCAGGTGACTCACGATTTCGTACCTTGACATTGCATCGGATGCGCCCAGATGAAAGACGCCGCTCGCCTCAGGCGTGCAGGCCAGGTCCAGCATCCAAGAAGTGAGCGTTTCAGCATCGATAGCGTTGCGATACTCATTCGCCGGCGCGCTCACAGGTCGTCCACTTTGCAAGGCGGATTGGAGTTTATCCAGCAATGCGTTTGTTCCACCGGCTCGCGAGAAACCTAGCGCGAGCGACAGGCGCGCGACGATTGCGTCCGGCACTATCTCGCGAATGACGCGTTCGGCATCGGCTTTCGTTTTTCCGTAAACGCTGAGGGGACGGGGCGAATCGGATTCCTGGTATTGCGATGCCGTGCCATCGAAGATCGCGCCGGAGGAAGTGAATAGCAGGCGCGCGCCAATGCGGGCGCATTCGCGAGCAACATTCTCCGCGCCCGTCACATTGATGGCGTGTGCGAGCGCCGGTTCCTGCTCACACCGATCGATATCGGCGAGAGCGGCGGTGAGAACGGCGACGTCCGGGCGGGACCGCTCGAACGTATTGTGCACACTGACGCGATCGGTGACGTCGCAGTTAGATCTTGTCGCCCCGATCCATTCAACGCGGGCGTCGTCCGACTGCAGCAGACGGCCTCCCAAAAATCCGCCGGCGCCGACGACCAGCACGCGAAGCTTCATCCGGCGACAATCACTTTCCGTAATTTTCTCAGACGGGCCAGATCGGGGGGTTTGATGCCGCGGTCTGTGACGATGACGTCGCAGCGCTCGACCGCGCAGAAGCCGTACATCGCCTCTTGCGCGATTTTGGTGCTATCGATCACTAAGATTCGCTCGCGGCCGGCATCGAGGAGCGAGCGCGGCGCTTCGCGGTCGTAGACCATGATCCCTTTCTGGAAGCTGACTGCGGCCGCTCCAAAAAACACCTTGTCGGTGCAAACGGTGGAGAGAGAATCGTCGACGGCGCGGCCGACCAGATCGTGACTGGTACGGCGATAGGCGCCGCCGGTAAGTTCGACGCGCACAGAATCGCAGTCGGCGAGTTCCTCGAGAACGGCGAGCGAAAACGTGAAGACTACGATGTCATGATGCTGGCGCAGATGTCGAGCAACGAAAAGAGTGGTGGTTCCGGAGTCGATGGCAAGGGACTCGCCGTTTCGCACCAGCTCCGAGGCCGCCTTGCCAATCGCGCGCTTCGCCTCCGCCATGCGCTGGAGGCGTTCATGAAAACTCTTCTCGCCGCCAAAGCTGCGTTCCAGGCGGACGCCTCCGGGGACGCGGATCACTTGGCCCGCATCAGCCAATTTCTGAATGTCGCGGCGGATGGTCATCTCCGAAACAGCAAAGCGGAGTGCCATTTCGGTAATTGAGGCGGTAGTTTTCTCGTGCAGCAAAAGCAGCACGGCATCCCGTCTCGCACCATCGGTCCGGAGGGGTGCCGCGGGATCCATATGTGAAAAATTAACACAGTAAGAGAAAACCTGCAAATACATTGTGATGGAGCGACCCAGGGAGCTGGCGGCTCAGGGTGGATACTGAGCCGTCATGCTTGAAGCATGCGGGTAGACGCGAGCACTTCCGCTAATAGAATCGCTGGGGCAGCTTATTAGTTCGCTGCGTTGAGGAACGTGCCAAAATTCGCCAAACGTCCACCGGCCTGAATCCGACGCTGCAAGCTGAAACTCGGGCCCGACCCTATTGCACCGCGATCGCCACAGAGTTACTAGTCACAGTCCCGATTGTCAGATACACTGGCACGACACTCCCCTTCGGAGTCCCTACAGGCACAGTGACATTCACTTGGTATAAACCAACAGACCCCGGGGTCAACCCGCAATACCCCGGCGTCGATGTTATGTTCGGCACGCCCGGCAATACGCTGGTCCCGAACACCATTGAACAATTCGCTATCGTGGTCGTACCCTGCACTGCCACTCCCTCGGTCGCCGGCGGAGAGGTCTGTCCGAACCCGAGTCCGTAAAAAACGAGAGTGTCTCCCGCAGTCGCGGGCCGACTGGCAAGCCCCGTCGTCGTTGGAATTGGAAACGTCGCGCCGTCTGGAAAAGTCGCAATCGCATACTCCGTGCCCACTGGATTCTCCGTCACGATGTTAGCCGTCGTCGAGATCGCAGTCGGCGTAATCGATGCCCCGCTCGTGTTCAGCGCGAACTGCAACAGCCTCGGCTCGCTGGGCGCTACCTGCACGCTGATCGTATTTCCCGTCTGTACCGTCCCGCTGTCGCTGCGATCCACGCGAATCGTCGCCTGGCCGGACGGAGTGCCGTAAGGAACCTGAAACGTAATCTGCCCGCCCTGATTCTCCACATGCGACGAAGCGACATAATAGGTGGGCGCGGCGCTGCCATTCACATACACCGTCGCCCCGCCCAGTGATGTTCCCAGAGGCAGCGATTGCGCGCTGACGGGAGCGCCGTTGGTGAACTGCTCGCCTCGCACCGCAACCAATTCGCCCGGAGCGATGGTGGCTCCAAGCTGGTAGATCGCGTTATCGACCACGCCCTGCGGATAGCTCATCGGAGCACCCGTCGCGACAACGTCCATCTCGACTGGCACGTTGAAGGGCCCGTTTTTAGCGCTCCCGGTGATCGCGATCGTCGCCGTATACTTGCCCGGCGCAAGCCCACTCGGATTCCCGGTGGCCACCACGCAAGCGCCCACTCCCGCCACCAGGCAAGGCCCATTGATTGACGTAGTCAACCATGCTGCTCCCGCCGCGGCCGTGGTCGAAACCGTGGCCCCCGTGATCGCGACCGCGCTTTGTCCAGCGTTGCCTAACTGAATCCACTTGCTAACCGGCGCGGCGGTCTGCCCGACATTAAATTGGATGGACGGCTGCACCAGCACTCCGATCGGCATCGCAGTGACGTTGACCGTCACTGGAACGGTCTTCACATCCGCCAGGAAGGGCGAGCTCAACACGGTAATATGGCCCGAGTACGAAGTCTCCGGCGTAGTCGTCGCCGGCGCGGTCACGTTCACCAGATAGGATGCGGTGGTCGCGAAACTGTATCCGCCTTCGCTGACAATTGCAAGCGTCGGGCCGCCCACCGGATTCGTTACCGTGGTGTTCAATCCGCTGGACGCGACGAATACCGTACTCGTCGATCCACCCGGCGGCACATACACATTGAGAGACGATGGCACGCCTCCGCCCATCAATACGGTAACGGCGATGGTCTGCGGCGAATCGATCGCATTGGGCGACGTTACCGTTACGATGCCGGTCGCGACACCCTGCGCGAGTGTGGAAGTGTTTAACGCAATTTGAACATTCGCGCCCACGATCGACGCCGCGATCCACGAAACGTTCGCGCTCGCGCTAAGGGTGAGAGCGCCGTCGCCGATATTGCTGGTCGAGACAGTCTGAGTAACTCCGTTCGCGCCCACCGCGATGTTCAGAGGGCCGACGGTCGTTGTGGAAAGGCGCAGTTGCGGTGTGGCAAAAAGAGCCACCGCGCTCACGAGAACAGCAATAAAATGTCTCATATTGGGAACTTTTCAATTGGGAGCAAAGCAAGTCTGTCGCCAATTAAGGTTCAGGAGAAGTGATCTCAAACTCCGCTTTGATGAACTGCCAATCGGGAAGCTCATAGATGCGAAGCTTGGTCGCCGTGGTCGCCGTCACGTCCTGAATTTCTTCCGGACCGAGTGAGGGAACCTTGGCCTCAAACACTGCGATGGGCGGATCGTCCGGCTTGGCCGAACTGGTCGTAAGCCGCACTTTCACGCCCAGATCGCCGATATCGGCCTCGGAATGATTCACGACTAGAAATCTGATTTTCAATTTTCCGCCGCCAGCCTCCGATAAACGGAACCCGACCAACTCGATATATTTGGCCAGCGGATGCTTCTTAATCGGAATCGCGGATGTAGGCTCGACCGGTCCGGTTTTCTTAGCTTGTTTCGAATCGGTGACTGGGGGACTGGAACACGCCGCCAGCGTGAGCAAAAGGGAGAAGACGATCATCCGCACCGTTCCAGTTTAATACGATCCTTAAGGCGGCGACCGAGTTGCTAATTACATTGGCGATCGTCGTCAACACGGGCACCGCGGCAGGCTTCAAGAGGGTGCTAAAAACGGGCTCGGTAGTACGCTTCCTGCGGTCGCGGCTCAGTTAATCCTGGTAAGCAAGTCGAGCAGCGAGGTCGCCAAATCCCCGCCCTCATGGGCGGGGTTATAACCCCTGGCGTAAGCGAGGGGATTCGACAAGCAATCAAGTCGTGCCGCATGATCTCATCATTCCGTTACCGAACCCCCTCTCAAACAAAAGGGAAGCCGACGCGACAGACTAAAGTCCGCCCCACCAAAACAAACTGAATTTACCTTCTTGAGTCATTGCCTCCGGGGAGCAGCAGCGCGTTTAGGACGGCAATAACCAGAATCCGCACGCGAATTATTCCATCCAATAACGCGATAATAACTCATTACATGTTCTCCAACATCCGGGAACAGTTCGATACCGTCTTCAAACGCGATCCCGCCGCGCGTAGCGTGCTGGAGATCGTCCTGTGCTATCCCGGATTCCACGCCGTTCTCATTCATCGCGTCGCCCACGGCATCTATAAACGAGGCTGGTTCACACTGGCCAGGGTCACCTCTCAATTCGCCCGTGCCATGACCGGTATTGAAATTCATCCCGGTGCGAAAATCGGCCGCCGCTTTTTTATCGATCACGGCATGGGCATCGTCATCGGTGAAACCAGTGAGATCGGCGACGACGTGCTCATGTATCAAAACGTGACGCTAGGCGGTACCGGTAAAGAGGCGGGCAAGCGCCACCCCACCATCGGCAACGAAGTAGTTATTGGCACTGGTGCAAAAATTCTAGGCAACATCCGCATTGGGGATCATGTGAAGGTCGGCGCCGGCAGTGTCGTGGTGCGGTCGGTTCCCAATTGTTCGACCGTAGTCGGCGTCCCCGGACGGGTGGTCGGAGACGCCAACGCCGATCTCGATGCTCTGGCACATGGCACACTTCCCGACCCTGAAGGACAAGCCATCGATGAACTTGCAAGACGAATCGCCGAGCTCGAATCGATGGTGCGGGCGCTAGCAAATGATAAAGCTATTTCTACTAAGCGTTAGCCTGACCAGCTACTGGATTGAGCCTAGCGCCAACAAAGGCGACCCGGACTTGGCTCGGTGGGCCTTCGCCGCATGGGAGAGCGCGTCAAAGGGCCGCCTGCACTTTGTGGAAACCAAGGATCGGGACGCCGCGCAAATCCAGGTCGTATGGGCGAGCTCCTCGTCCGGCCTCTTTGGAGAGGTGGTGGGCAAAGTGATGAACGTAAGCATCCCGTCGGAAGAAATCAAAGACCCACTTCTTCGCGACACGATCGTTTATCTGACGTGCCTCCACGAATCCGGCCATGCCCTGGGCTTGAGTCACACAGCGAACTTCGAAGACATCATGTACAACTTCCAATACGGCGGCGACATCCCGGAATATTTCGCCCGCTACCGAAGAAAACTATCGACGCGAGAAGACATCAAAAAAAATCCCGGCCTGTCAACGTCAGACCGATCAAGAATCGCCGCAGCCAACAACCACTGAGGCTTAGTGGTGGCGCCAGCTTCAGCTTGCAGACGAGCTTGTGGGGCGGACCACGCTTACCTTACTCCACCACATTCGACACCGAACCCCGACCGTAAGGGAGGGGACTGCAGGATTGCATTCTTTGGTGCCCGTAGTTAGTATCGCAAGCGTTCGGACCCGCGCTCTTGTTCAAGAGCTGAGATGAGATCGATGCCTTTCAGTCGGCGGCGAACGCGATTGAGCGCGTGATCGAATTGCTCCATCGTCTGAGGCAGCAGCACAATTTTGCCGCCTTCTTCCACGAACTCGACGCGCGTACCTTTCTTGATACCGTACTTTTCCCGCAATGCAGACGGAATCACGATCTGACCCTTCGCGCTGGTGTTAGCGTGCATGATCTACTATCTTACCGCTATCGCAATTTAATGGTCATTTAAGCACTCCCAACACGCGCTATCGGAGCATTTATGGTCAATTAAGGCGCGCTCTTCCGCGCCGCCAGCGCTTTTTCGAGCCGATCCTTGGTCAATTCGTCCTCTGGAATCGTCTCCAAAATCCGCCGGTACTCGCCGATCGCCTCGTCCAAACGGCCAGCCTTAACCAGCGCATTTCCTAAATTAAAACGAGCGTTTGAATAATCGCTCCGAAACGAAAGCGCCAGCCGAAACTGGTCCGTCGCTTCGCTGGTCCGGCCCAGCGAGGTGAGGGCGGATCCCAGGAAATTGTGCGCTTCCGCGCTCTTCGGATCGCTCTTAACCGCAGCCTGCAACATCGGCAGTGCCCCACCCGGATTCAGGCGCGCGAGCATCACCGTGCCGAGATGCAGAAGTGCTGGGAAATCATGGGGATACTTCTCTAAACGATGGACCAGAATGGCTTGCTCGAATTCAAGGCGCCGATCTCCAGCTCCAGTCGGAAGGATTTCAAGCCATAAATGGCCCATTTCGTCGGTAGCCTGATTTCCTGCCTCGACCCGCTTCGGCGGATGGTTCGGGTTGCGGACGTTCGCTGCTGAGTTGTCGTATTGATAACGCATTGAAATCACGGTGTCTTTTGGCAGGAATAAAGGCTCGCGGTAATGATAGACTGACTGCCAGCTCGGGTCCCAATTTGCGATCCGGATGATCGGTTTTCGCTCGCCCGAGGGGAGAGTAGCGTAAGCCTCGAGAAGGTGTCCGAGATAATGTGCATGCGGGTAGACGGCTAGCACATTTGCGTCCCGCGGCAGCTTGAAATCGTCGCTAACGGTGAAGTCGTGGACGCCCGATGGAATATTCAATCCGCCGTCATGCTCCAACTGAATCAGCAGGGGGAATTTTTGCGGCTTTTGGTCGGTAAAATAAAGGCCAATAACCGGCCGAACTGTTTCGATTTTTCCGCTCGGTTGCATGTGAACGTTCAACAGGAGATTATTGCCTGGATCTAGCTGCCAGGAAAAGGATTCCTCTGTCGGAACAGCTCCTGGTTTCCAGAACAAGAAGTGCCCATCATCGGGATCGAACGCGGTGCGTTCGATGATTGGGTCCATGCCCGGACCCTCGCGTGCGGAACGGGCTCGGTCGACGTAGAGATTCGCATGATGTGCTTTCACACCGGGGCGGATTTCTATTGCGCGTATATAGCGTGTTGTTTTTAAATCGGGCGCCAGGACGAAGTTCCAGTAAACATCGACGCCGGACGCGCGGAGTGTATAAGCTTTTTGAGCTTCGACGATCAAGTCCGGCGGACCGAGCTGCCAACCCTCGGTGAATTTCGGAGGCGTTGCCGAACCGCTTCCTTCCGGGGCGCCTGAGGCGGCCCACGAAGCAATGGCCTCGATCTCATCATTTGAAAGAGTTTGCTCGTCGGAAAAGACGCCGCGTTCTGGAAGCCACGGAGGCATGTAGCGGCGCGAGGTCACGTCGGCAATCTGCTTCGCCCGCTTCTTTACATCTTCGTAGGTAAGTAATGAAAAAGGAGCGGCTTCTCCAGGGCGATGGCACGAGGAGCAGTGCTTATAAATGATGGGCGCGATATCGTTGTTGAAATTCTCAAGGGAGCAGCCTGTCGCTTTTTTTTCGACGACGGCACGGCCGGAAAGAGCGCCTTCAAGTCCAGTCAGTACTGCCGTGATATTTCAAATTTCCGGCAGCATCGAAGACAGCAACTTCAGGTGTAACAGTAGCATGGGCGCGTTTCTGCAACGCCTTATCGGGATCGCGTAAAGGGATTCCCGGAAGTCCGAACTCGGCCATGTGATTCTCGATAGCGCGCTTGTTTTCATTCGGATCGGGGTAGACCAGGTAGAAGGCGACATGCTTTCCCTGAAACTCCTGGGCGATGCGTCGGAACTCCGGGGCGTATTGATTGGTGGCGGGACAATCGGTGCGTGCGAACAGAAATACTTGAACGTCGCCTGCAATCACGGAGAGCCCGGACAATAGCAGAATCGCGAGGCTCTTCACGTTTTTCATTTTAATGCACGCATGGCGATTCGGCATCGTCAGGCCTGGATATGAACTATATGAAAGCGCTTCTCACCGTGATTGCGTTGTTGCTGGCAGTGCTGGTTATGCGGCCGGCGCCGGTGCATGCAGACAATGATTCGCCGACTTATTTTGTCGAGCCAGGGACTACGCCTATTCGCGGTTTGAATGGAGGGGTGACTTCCGATGGAAAAGTCGTGATCAATATGACGACTGGCGAAGTCTGGGGATTTCCTACGCATGGGGCCGGGGCTCCTTATCCTATTGATGCGCTGAACTTGAACGACAGGCCGCCGGTTTCACGGCCGGTGTATCTGGGGAAATTTGATTTCGCGGCGATGAAGCGGCATTAGGGGTGTCCCCTCCTTCACGCAACCGGTCATTCTTTTACGTCTGTCCGCATGCTTACGCATGGCGGTTCAGGGTGGATAAGCATGCGGGTAGATGCGAGCATTTACTAGGGCCAGGGATTGCTGTAACGCTGGTCTTTGAGGAGATTTTCGTCGGTTAGGGTCTTTAAAAATGCCACCAGGTCGGTGCGATTTTGTGGGGTTAGTTGGAATTTTCGCATGATTGGGTCGTGTCCGGTTTTGCCTCCGGTCGCGTAGTGATCTACGACTTGTTCGAGCGTCGCGATGCTGCCGTCGTGCATGTAGGGCGCGGTTACGGCGATGTTTCTTAGCGTCGGGGTTTTGAATTTTCCTGGCGCGCCTAATCCGTTGTTGTGATATGCGGAGTCGCTGAAATTTGTGCCTCGGTGGCAACGGAAGCAGGATGGGCCTCCATCTAGAAAAAAGAGAATTTCGCCGCGCTTAGCGGATTCGGAGATCGCGGTCTCATCGCCGTCGCGATGGAAACGGTCGTAGGGTGTACGGGTTGATGTAATCGTGCGCTCGAAGGCGGCTATGGCTCGCGTGATGTTTGAGATGGTGTAGGGATTTGGGTCCTGAGGAAATGCCTGGCGGAATATTGGGCGATAAATTTCGTCGGTGCTGATCAGTTTTAGGAACGACTCCTCGTTTAAGCCCAGTTCTACGGGGGTTTTTGAACGCATCGGCTTTAATGCCTGTTGTTCCAGCGAGCGGACTGTGGGGTCGTTCCAATTGAAAGTTTTTGAGTAGGCTAGATTCACCAGGCTCATTGCACTTCTGGGGTGCAGTTGTTCGGTGGCTCCGATGGCTTGGGCGCGGCCGTCGGTGAAGGCCAAGTCCTGGCGGTGGCAGGTGGCGCAGGAGGCGGAGTTGTTGACGGACATTCGTTTGTCGTAGAAGAGGTAGCGGCCTAGTTGGATTTTGGCGGAGGGCAGGTCGGGAACCTGCCCCACTACGGTGAGGCGGGCTACGTTGGAGAGTTTTCCGTCGGCTTTTAGGTAGACATCGGTTTCACCGTGAACGGCGGGGATTTTGATGGTTACTTGATCGCGACTGCCGCCGGGCTCAGGGCCGAAGGATTCGGCTGGAAATTCTATGCCGTCGATGATCACGCTTACAGACTTGGCATGGCGGAAACCGGTGCCTTCCAAGCGAAGTTTGCCTTGCACCACCTTTGCATCGACTGGGCCGCGGCCATCGTAGGTTTTTGTCCATAGACCTGGTGCTGCGTCGGCGATGATGATCCGGCTCGTCGTTTTCGATCCGTCGGAACGTACTACCGTTACCTCGGCGGGGCCGGGTGCGGAGTTTTCGGGGATGATCAGATTTGTGCTGGACCATCCGGCGCCGGTCCAGGACAGGCGCGCTGGACGGGATACGCCGCTGGAGTCGGTTACGTGAATTTCGATATTCGATAGCTTATGGCTGTTTCCCAGGGACTCGCGCTCGGCTAGAATGCGGCCGTAGGCGCTGGCGTTTGCTCCCCTCGCAATGACCATGCCTCCGGCGGGTTGATTTACGGTGAAAACGCCATGGGGATCGGCTTGCCAGAGATGGGCTAGGACCGTCATGCCGATACCGGCGCCGGAGAAGGGCGCGCCGCAGGTCCATCCGTCGTCTAGTTTGGTCCAATCGTAGCCGCTGTAGTTGTTGATTAGTTTTCCTGGCTCCATGGCGGAGATGGTCCAATTGATTTTGTGTCGGTCGAATTTGGTTAGGAGATCGTTGATTTGTTGGGCGGCGGCGCCGGGGTCGGAGGGGAAGTTGGCGCACTCGGCGCTCGCGTGGGCTAGGTCGGGGTCTAGGCCGTTTACTAGTAGGGGGGAGGATTGTGGGGAGTCTCGCGGCGGGGACTGGATTTCGTAGATGATGTTGGGGTCCCCTCCTTTACAGTCGGGGTTCGGTTTGGAGGGCGGTGCGGATAGTGGGCAGTTGAGGATTGTGGGCTGGAGAGCTCCGGTGGAGCGGATTGCGTTTACTGCGTCAACATTGCGGACGGCGAAGAAGACGTTGGGGTTTGATTTCAGGTCGGCGGCGGGGGCTGCGGATTCTATGATTGCCAGGAGTTCTAGTTCGTTTGCTTTTTGGACTAGCTGCTTAACAAACGCGCGGTATTTTGGGGATTTGTAGGCTTCCTCATTGATGGGGATGCGGACTGCGTTCATGTTCATGCGCTGGCGGAGAGTGATTAGCGTGGTGCGGGAGAAGGGGCCGAAGTCGGAACTACGCTCCAATGTGACTGGCGGGAGGGTGGTGCCGCGGATCAGGTATTCGCGGCCGGTGCGATCGAGAATGCGGTTGCCTTCGACGTGATATGGGCCAGAAGGGGGCGGGGTGATTTGCGCTAGGCTCAGGAGCAGGAACCAGGGGGACATCGGCGCTCTCGTGATTATACTCTGGAACCCGGCGTGCGGGTTTAGTTTCAAAAGCTTCGTTTGGGGGCGAAATCCGTGCGGTCTTGGCACACGTGAGAAACAACGGCACTGAAACCGAATGGGGATTGTAAGCGTCACCCGAACAAGGTTAAAATCAGGGGAGGTGGTTCCAGCTATGCGGCAGGTTGTTATCTACATCACTCTCGGTTCGTTTCTCTCGGCGCAGAATCCACCGGCGCAATCGCCCCCATCTGGGCAAACCTCCAGCTCCAGTCGCGAAACGATCGCGAAGCCGATGACGGAGAAGCAGCGCAAGAAAAACGAGGCGAAGCTCAAGAAGGAACTGGAGACACCTTATAAGAGGTGGCTGAACGAAGAGGTCACTTACATCATCACGGATGAGGAGCGCAAGGTTTTTAAAACCCTGCAGACCGACGACGAGCGACAGACGTTCATCGAGAACTTCTGGCTGCGGCGCGATCCTACGCCGGACACCGAGGAAAACGAATACCGCGAGGAACATTACCGGCGCATCGCCTACGCCAACGATCGCTTCGCTTCGGGCATTCCGGGATGGAAGACGGATCGCGGGCGAATTTATATTGAATACGGTCCGGCGGATGAAATCGATTCGCATCCCTCGGGCGGCACGTATGAGCGTCCTTATGAAGAGGGCGGCGGCAGCACGTCGACCTATCCATTCGAGCAGTGGCGGTATCGCTACATCGAAGGGATCGGCACCAACATCATTTTGGAATTTGTGGACACGACGATGTCGGGCGAATATCGCCTGACCATGGATCCTTCAGAAAAAGATGCCCTGCTTTATGTTCCGGGCGCCGGTTTAACGATGGCGGAGCAGATGGGGCTTTCCGATAAAACGGCGCGGTTCCAGCGCACGGATGGCACTCACCTGGGCACGGGCAGCATGCCTTTGCCGGAGAGCATGAACGAGTTTTCGCGCATCGAGCAGTATGCCAAGATTTTCAAACCACCGGCAATTAAATACAAAGATCTGGAAGCGGTGGTCAGCTCCAGCATCAAATACAACCTGCTGCCGATGAAGGTACTGGTGGAATATATTCCTCTGACCGCATCTTCGGTGCTGACGCAGATCACGATTCAGTTCGATACCAAAGACATGCAGTTCAAGGATAAAGAGAATTCGTCCACTGCGACGGTGAACATTTACGGACGCGTTTCGACGCTGGCGCGGCGGCCTTTGGCTCCCTTTGAAGACGTTGTATCCGTGACGCAGCCGACAGAAATGCTGCAGGCGATGCTGGAGGCGAGTCCGCACCAGATTTATCAGAAGACGATTCCGCTGCAGCCCGGGCCTTACCGGTTGAACATCGCGGCCAAGGATCTGGTGGGCGGCAATACGGGCACTTTCGAGGTCGCGATCCATGTGCCGCGCATGGATGACGATGTTCTGTCGGCGAGCTCCTTAATTTTGGCCGATAAACTCGAAAGAGTTCCGACGAAGAGTATCGGAACGGGGATGTTTGTGATTGGCGGATCGAAGGTTCGTCCGAAGCTTGGGCTGGCGGATCCGACCGTCCCGACGTTCAGCCGCAAAGAAAAGCTGGGCATTTATATCCAGTTTTATAACTTCGAATCCGATGAGACGACGCATAAGCCGGACGGCACACTCGATTACGAGATCGTGAAACTGGGGGCGAATGCGAGTGCTCCAGTGACGCAGGTTTTCACGTTCAGCGAGGCGGTTAAGGATGTGCAGGGCGGCGGTGCGTCGCAGGTGGTGGTTGAAAAATTGCTGCCGCTGACCGATCTGGATCCGGGAAATTATAAGTTGACGATTAAGGCGACGGACAAATTGCGGACGCCGGTTCAGCCGCCGTTAACACAGTCCGCTACGTTTACGGTAAACTAACAACGTCAGCTAGATTGACATCGGCAAGAGGGTATTTGCCAAGCATGACATCAGCTCGGACGGCGAGACTTTGGGTCCTTAGTACTTTGGCAGGGATTTTTTGTCTTGCGCCGCTGGCCCAGGCGGGCGGTCCGATTCCCCTTTCCGGAAGCATCGCGGGCGAGGTGAAAAGCGTTACAGGCGTGGTCGAAATGGGAGCTCGGGTGCTGCTCTACGATCGGCATGAGCTACTGATCCGCCAGGTGCTTACCAACGAACAAGGACAGTTTGGGTTTCTGGGGCTGACTCCCGATGTTTACTCGATTCGGGTAACGCTCGCGAGTTTTGTGCCGGCGCTGCGGCGCAATATCGCGGTGGCGGCGGGAACCCAGGATCTGCTGCAAATCAATCTTTCAGGGATTTTCAGCACCGTGGATATTCTGCCGTCGGCATCGCATGGAACGCTGATGGGGGACGATTGGAAATGGGTGCTGCGGGCATCGCCATCGACGCGTCCGATCCTGCGCTTCCTTCCTGAGCGGCCGAGCAGTTCGGAGAGCAGCAGCAGTTCAACTCCGTTCGGGTCGATGTTTTCGGAAACCGAAGGGGTGCTGAAGGTTTCGGCGGGCGATAGCGACGGGCTGGGGACGAACCAGCAGGATCTGGGCACGGCGTTTGCCCTCGCGACATCGATCTACGGGAAATCGCGGCTCCAGTTGAGCGGCAACTTGGGCTACGCGACCAATAGCGTGATGCCGGCGGCGGGGTTCAGCACGACTTATTCGCGAACCAGCGATAACGGCGGAGGGAATCCGGAGATCTCGGTATCGATGCGGCAAATGTATTTGGCGGATGGCCGCGGCGATGCGGGGCCGGTGCTGCGGACGATGCGGGTGGGCCTGTTCGATCATCTGGATCTGGGCGACCGGATGCATTTCGAATATGGGTTCAATTACGAGTCGGTCACGTTCCTGAGCCACTTGAATTATCTGAGCCCGTTCGGGAGGGTGACGTACGATTTAGGGCCGCGGAGCTGGCTGCGGATGGCGTTCAGCTCAGGGATGCAGCCGGGACAATTGCTGACGCGAAACATGGAATCGGCGGATACGTTGAGTCAGGACCTGGCGTCGTTGGCGTTGGGGCCCCGGGTATCGTTGGGCGATGCGCGGACACAGGTGGAGCGGCGGGAATCGTTTGAGGCGAGCTATCGGCACGTTGCCGGGAGCCGGACTTATTCGGCGGGTTTTTATCGCGAGTCGGTGTCGAATGCGGCGTTCCTGTTGAGCGGGCCATCGGACTTTCTGCCGTCGACGGATCTTTTGACAGAGCTCGGTTCGAGCAGCCAGGTGTTTAACGCGGGCAGCTATCAGAGGATGGGATATTCGGGTTCGGTGACGCAGGCGCTGGGCGAACATTTCGACTTGACGATGGCGGCGGGACGCGCGGGATCGCTGCTGGCGGGCTTGAATAGCATGGCGGACGCGGATGCGTTGCGCGGAGAAATCCACACGGTGCAACGGAGTTGGCTGACGGCCCGGGTATCCCACACGCTGCCGGTGACGGGGACGCGCATCATCACGAGCTACGGGTGGACGGATTTCCGGACGCTGATGCCGTCGCATCTATCGTTGACGGATCAATCGAATCAGGATTCGGGGTGGAACATCGATATCCGCCAGCCGCTGCCGGCTTTGCCTGGATTATTCGGATCGTTCGGACGATTCGAGGCGTCGGCGGAGTTGCGCAATCTGTTGGCGCAGGGGTATCTGCCGGTGGTAGTGAACGATCAGCGCGCGGTGTTGACGAATTCGCCTCGGGCTGTGCGGGGCGGGTTGTCGTTTATTTTTTAGGCTCCTGCATGGTCATGCAGTGCAGCGTGCCAAGACCCAGCACTAGATCGCGCGAGTAGATTCCTATTATTTTTCTGTCAGGGAAGAGGCGCGCCAGCGTGTTCAGGGCGATGCGGTCGTTGGGGTCGCCGAAGACGGGCGCTAACACGATGCCGTTCGCTATATAAAAATTTGCGTAACTGGCCGGGAGGCGCTGGCCGGCGAAATAGATCGGCTCGGGCATGGGGAGCGTGGAGATGCGGAGGTCTTTGCGCGAGCGGAGGCGGGCGAGATTTTCTTTTAGCGGCTCGTGATTCGGGTCGGATTTATCGGGCTCGGTGGCGATGACGATGGTGTCGAGAGATGTAAAGCGCGCAAGGTCGTCGACATGGCCGTGCGTGTCATCACCCGCGATTCCCTGCCCTAGCCAGATCACTTCTTGGATGCCGAGATGATTTTTCATGAGGCGCTCGATGTCTCGCCTGGTGAGGCTCGGGTTGCGGGCTTGCACGTCGGAGAGAAGACACTCTTCGGTGGTGAGAAGCTTTCCGGCACCGTTGACGTCGATGCTGCCGCCTTCTAGGACGGCGTCTATCGAGTCGGGCTCCATGGCGAGTTTTTGCGCGATGAAGTTCGGGATTTGGGCGTCGTGCTGGTAGTTGTCGTACTTCGCCCAGCCATTGAATCGCCAGTGGGTGATCGCGACTTCGGATTTGTTTTTCACGAATAGAGGGCAGTAGTCGCGGGTCCAGCTGCGGTTGGTCGGGTGGTGGAAGCAGTCGACGGCGGCGAGATCGGCATGGCAGGCTTTTAGAATTTTTCTGGCGGCGCGCTCAGAGGGTTCGTCTTCAACTAGAATGCGGACGCGTTCTACGCGGGCCAGGTGGCGGACAATTTCGCCATAGAGCCATGGGATGGGAGCGAACTTTCCGGGCCAGTCGGATTTTTCGTGGGGCCAGGCGAGCCACGTTGCTTCGTGCGGCTCCCACTCGGCGGGCATTCTAAATTTCATTTGCCGAGCCAGCGATTCACGATCGGGCCGTAAGCGTCGATGCGGCGGTCGCGCAGGAAGGGCCAGTTGCGGCGCACTTCATCGGAGCGGCGCGGGTCGCATTCGACGACCAGGATTTCTTCTTTATCGGTGGAGGCTTCGGCGATGAGTTGGCCGAAGGGGTCGGCGACGAAGGACGATCCCCAGAATTCGAGGCCGTGGTCGGGAGGGCCTTCGTAGCCGACGCGATTCACGGCGGCGACATAGATCCCGTTGGCGATGGCGTGGGAGCGCTGAATGGTTCGCCAAGCGTCGAGCTGCGCGGCGCCGTATTGCGCTTTCTCGCTCGGGTGCCAGCCGATGGCGGTGGGATAGAACAAAATATTCGCGCCGCCGAGCGCGGAGATGCGCGCGCCCTCGGGATACCACTGGTCCCAGCAGACCAGCACGCCGAGGCGTCCGAAGGGCGTATCGAAGTTCGAAAATCCGAGGTCCCCTGGGGCGAAATAATATTTTTCGAAGTACAGAGGATCATCGGGGATGTGCATTTTGCGATACAGGCCCTCGATTTTTCCGTCGGTCGAGATGATCGCGGCGGTGTTGTGATAGAGGCCGGCGGCGCGCTTCTCGAATAGAGAGGCGATGATGACGATTCTCAGTTCGCGGGCTAGTTTGCCGAGCGATTCGGTGGAGGGGCCGGGAATATTTTCGGCTAGCGCGAACAGGTCGGCGTTTTCCTCGCGGCAGAAATACTGGGAGCGGAATAGTTCCTGGAGGCACACGATCTGCGCTCCCTTGGCGGCGGCTTCGCGGATTTTCCACTCGGCTTTGGCGAAATTTTCGTTGGGGTCGAGGGCACAGCTCATCTGCACGAGGCCGATGTGGAATTTTTCTTCGGACGGCATGAACTTTCATTGTAGAATGCAAGTCAATGAAGCTTACTCCGATTCTTCTGGCCGGCACTTTATTCGCGGCGGATCTGGCGCAGGAAGGGCAGCGGTGGTGGTCGCATATTCAGGTTCTTGCCGACGATAAGATGGAGGGCCGCAATACCGGGAGCGAAGGGCATAAGCGCGCGGCGTTGTATGTTGCGGAGCAGTTCGATAACGCGGGGCTCGCGCCTGCGGGCACTTCCGGGTACATGCAGGCGGTGAAGTTGAACGTCACTCAGATCGACGAGCCGCAGTCGAGCTTGTCGGTTGCGAAAAAGGTCAAAAATGTTTGGAAGACTACGCCGCTCAAGCTGGGCGAGGACGCGGTGCTTTCGGTGCGCGAGGGGCTTGCGCCCACGATCGACGCTCCGGCCGTGTTCGTTGGCTATGGGTTGTCGGTGCCGGAATCGAATTACGACGACTTCGCGGGGCTCGATCTGAAGGGGAAGATTCTTGTGTACCTGACCGGTGGGCCGCCGACTATTCCTAGCGCTCTGCGCGCCCATTACTCCTCACGTCCGGAACGATGGAAGGCGATGGAAAAAGCCGGTGCGGTGGGGATTGTGGAGATTCCGAATCCGCGGTCGATGGATATTCCGTGGTCGCGTTCATCGCTTGCGCGCTTCGGTCCGACGATGAGCCTGGCCGATCCCGCGTTTGAGGAAATTCACGGTCTGAAGTTTTCCGCGCGGATCAATCCGGCGCATGCGGACAAGATTTTGAGCGACTCCGGGACATCGCTTTTGGATTTGCTGGAGCTGGTGAACAATCGTTTGCCTCTGCCGAAGTTTCCGCTTAACTTGAATTTTCGAGCGAAGGTGACGATCAAGCACTCCGAAGTCGAATCGCAGAATGTCGTCGGAGTTCTGGCCGGCAGCGATCCCAAGCTGAAGAGCGAATACGTGGTGTTCAGCGCGCATCTGGATCATGTGGGCGTCGGGGAGCCGGTCACGTCAGATAAAACCGGAGATAAGATTTACAACGGTGCGATGGACGATGCTTCGGGCGTGGCTTCGCTGATCGAAATTGCGAATATGCTGAAGGCTCAGAAGACGAAGCTCAAGCGCAGCGTGATTTTTCTCACGGTGACGGGTGAGGAAAAGGGTCTGCTCGGGTCGCGATTCTTCTCCGTGAATCCGACCGTGCCGAAACAAAATATCGTGGCCGATATCAATATGGATATGTTCCTGCCCTTGTTCCCTTTGCGGTACCTGGAAGTGCAGGGCCTGGCGGAATCGACGCTGGGCAACGATATTCGCGAGGTCTGCGAAAAGGCCGGGGTCGCGGTGCAGGCGGACAAGGAGCCGGACCGGAATTTATTTATCCGCAGCGATCAGTACAGCTTCATTCGCCAGGGTGTGCCGGCGCTGGCATTTAAATTCGGATATGAGCCGGGATCGCCGGAGGAGACGACCGCGAAAAACTGGCTGCAGAATCGTTATCACGCGCCGTCGGACGATTTGAATCAGCCCGTGGATACCGCGGCGGCAGCGAAATTCAATCGGATTCTGCTCGATTTGGGAATCAAGGTCGCCAATGCGAAGGACCGGCCGCAGTGGAATTCTAATAGCTTTTTTAGGAGATTTGCTGAGGGGAGTCATTGAGGGCGCTCCACATGCTCGCGTCTGTCCGCATGCTTACGCATGGCGGTTCAGGTATCCACATGTCACATAAACTAACGGCTCTCGTGGTTCTGGCTATGCTCTTCCCCATCGCGGCGTTTGCCGATTTGACCGGGACTGTGACGTTGTCGCTGAATACCTCGCTTAACCTTGATACAGGCGCAACCACCGCTTCGGGGGGCGACTTGCTTTGGAACGGAAGCACTCTCGCGCCGCAAGGGAAGGCGCTGGCGGCTATTTTTCCCGCGCAGTACGCGACGTTGACCCAGACGCAATTGCAGCAGGGATTGGCCCAAGGCTCCTCGGCTGCGATCGGATCACTCACTGTTGGGACGGTAATCGGCGTAATGGACAATAGCGGAAATGTAGCAAAGTTGCTGGTGACCGCTCTTGTCAACGGCACTTCGATTACTCTCCAATACGATACTTATGGAGCCATCAGCACACCGGTTGTGCCTACCCCGCCGATCACACCATCGGGTACGCCGACCATTACGCAGCTCCAGAATAACTCCAGCTATATTTTGCCGGGCTTGCCGAACTACGGCATCGCGCCGGGAACGCTGTTTATCATTCAGGGCACGAGTCTGGCGACCGGGACCACTTTTTTGCCGCTCCAATCGAGCGCCGCGCCGGGTCTTCCCACGTCGCTAAACGGTGCGAGCATCTCGATCACGGTGAATGGCACGACGGTGCATCCGGGAATTTATTACGCAACTGCAACGCAGATCGCGGCTGTCCTTCCGTCGACCACTCCCACAGGCACGGGGAGCATCACGGTGACTTACAACCTGGTGCCGAGCAACTCCGCCAGCATCACGGTCGTCGCGACCGCGCTGGGGCTCGACACTTATTATGGGACAGGGAGCGGGCTCGCGCTCGCGACGGACCTTTCTTATAATCTGATTACGTATACGAATTCCGCAAAGCCGGGGCAGACAGTTATTCTCTGGGGTTCCGGGCTGGGCGCCGATCTGGCCGACAGCGACCTGGTGCAGACTGCAACGCCGCACGCCGTGAATGTGCCGCTCACACTTTATATTGGCGGGATCCCGGTGACGCCGCTCTACGCGGGGAGCTCGGGATTTCCGGGGCTGAATCAGATCAACGTGACCATTCCATCCTCGGTGGCCACGGGCTGCGGAATTTCTCTGGTAGGAGTAAGCGGAACGATGGTCAGCAATACCGTCGCTCTCCCGATCTCGACGAGCGGCGGAGTGTGCACCGATCCAGTCATTGGAGACAACGGAACGCAGCTCATTAGCCAAGGTGGCCAGATCGCCGCCTATACCAACGCGAGTTTAGCGATTACCCAAAGCACGAGTGCACAAGGGGTCCAGACTACGGCGACGGGAATTTTTCAGAGTATCCACCCTAACAGCACTTCGAGCGTCGGCGGTTCTGTGGTTTCGTTAGGGAGCTGTTCCGTCGCTGACGTGGGCGGCGGAACGTCAACTACAGCGCCGCCCAGCATCACCGGACTTGATGCAGGTACCATCACGATCACGGGACCGATTGGGCCACAGACCCTGGTGCCGCAGACCAACACGCCATCGGCTCTGATGGGTCTGTACTCTGTTCAACTGGCGAATTCCTTTCTTCCGCCTACAGGTGGGGCGTTCACGTTTACCGGAAGCGGCGGCAAGCAAGTGGGAGCCTTCTCGACGTCCATCTCCCTGACCAATCCACTGAACTGGACCAATATGAGCGCGATCAACTCGGTCACACGGGCGAATGGATTGAACATCACCTGGACGGGCGGCGTGCCGAATACGTACGTCGCTATTACCGGATCTTCATTGTTGAGCAATAGTGCGGTCGGCGCGAGCTTCACATGTTATGCTCCGGTTGGTGCGGGCCAGTTTACGGTTCCCTCCTATGTGCTGCTGGCGCTACCGGCGTCGGCTAGCGGGGGTCTGGCGGTAAATAATGGCGCGGCACCGGGCTCGTTTACGGCATCGGGACTTACGGCGGCCGGTATTGTGAATGCGGAGGTGTCGTTTGCGATTAGCCCGGCATATCAGTAAGCGGCGAAACGAATGAGCCGAAAGATTCACAGAATCTGCGATAGATAATAGCGACTACTTTTAGGAGGATTTAATGATTTCAAACATAAAAAACAGATTTGCCGTAGGCTTTCTTGCCGTACTGTTTCCGGTCGCGGCGTTGGCTGATTTGACGGGGACGCTGACGATGTCGGCTAACACCTCAGTGAGCATGGATACGGGTGCCACCGTGACATCGGGGGCAGACTTTCTGTGGAACGGAACCACGCTCACACCTCAAGGCTCGGCGAAGGCGGTCAATGCAACCGCTTTGGCCGGTCTTTCCGGTTCCACTGGATACGCAACATTGACCCAGAGTTTATTGTCGAGCCTTGCCAGTCTCGGATCATCGGCCGCCATCTCCGGCTTGGCAGCAAACAGCGTGGTCGGCTACGAAACCAACGGCGGGAATTTTGGAAAGCTTCTGGTGACGGGCGTTACGGGTACTTCGATCACCTTCCAGTACACGACCTACGGCGTTAGCAGCTCGGGTAGTGGAGGGGGCACGCCGACCGTTACGCAGATTCAGAATAACTACGGCCTGATTGTGCCTGGCCTGCCGAACTACGGCATCGCGCCGGGAAGTCTTTTCATCATCAGGGGCAGCAATCTGGCTAGTATTCCGACCGCGAGCGTGACACTCCAGTCCAGCGCCGGGGCGGGAATCCCACTTACGTTGAACGGGGCTAGCATCGCGGTGACTGTCAACGGCACCACCGTGCATCCGGGAATTTACTACGCCGGGGCGACACAGATTGCGGCGGTGCTTCCTTCCAACACGCCGACCGGAACAGGGACTCTTACAGTGACTTACGGAACCGCGAGCAACGCTGCCAGCATTCTGGTGGTGCCGAGCGCGCTGGGCCTGGATACTTACTACGGATCGGGAAGCGGACTCGGCGTCGCGACGAGCCCGACGACCGGAGCACTTTACAGCTATACCAACTCAATCGCGCCAGGGAGCACGATCGTTCTGTGGGGCTCGGGCCTGGGCGCCGATACGGCCGACAGCGACACCGTCTTCACTTCCAATCCTCATGCCGTGGGCACTCCGCCGACCATTTATATCGGCGGCGTTCAGGCGAACGTCCTTTATGCGGGGAGCGCGGGATATCCAGGCGTGAATCAGATCAATGTGACGGTCCCCTCTTCAGTTCCTACCGGCTGCGGCGTGTCGGTGGTCGCGGTTAGCGGGACCATCGTGAGCAACACCATCACACTACCGTTCGGGTCAGGAGTTTGCAGCGATCCTATCCTGGGGTATAACGGGACACAGCTAGCGAATTCGGGCAGCCAGAGCGGGACTTACTCCTTTGGAGAGGTGGCCATCACGCAAAGCACTACGCCGGTTGTTGGGAATACCGGCGGACAAACGACGGGTGCGAGCGCGATTTTTGAGAAAGTGCAGTACAACGCAGCCACAACGAGCAGTAGCGTCACTTCGCTGGGAAGCTGCGGCATCACGACCTCGTCGACGACCGTTTCGATAGGCACAATACCCACGATCGTCGGCCTCGATGCAGGCACCATCACGGTCACCGGGCCGACGGGTACGCAACCGCTGGCCACGGAAGCCATTCCCACGCAGACGGGTCCGTCCGGGCTCTATTTCAGCCAACTCGCTAATTCATTCCTTCCGGCGAGCGGCGGCAGCTTCACGTTCACAGGCAGCGGTGGCAAGGATGTGGGAGCTTTCACGGCGACGATTTCGATCGGGAATGTGCTGAACTGGACGAACCAGAGCTCACTCAGTTCAGTTACGCGGACCAATGGAGTGACCCTGAACTGGACCGGAGGCTCATCGAATTCGTATGTCTATATCCAGGGAACCTCGTCCTCGAACAGCGCGAGTGCAAGTTTCTTGTGCTATGCCCCGGCGAGCGCGGGCCAGTTCACCGTGCCTTCCTACGTGTTGCTGGGGCTGCCCCCTTCGACCAATGGGACGTTGGGAATCGCCAATAGCGCAACGCCGACATCATTCACGGCGTCGGGGCTCACTAACCCGGGGATCGGGATCATCGGCATCTCCTATGGCATAACCGCCGCTTACAACTGAGACGGGCGCAGTCCCGAGTATTCGAAATCCGTTGACATACGACGGGCATCGTAGTACGATCGTCGTATGTCAACGGAGCACCCGCCCAGACCCACTGACGCTGAACTCGAAATCCTCACTGTGCTATGGAGCCGCGGGCCGGCGACGGTTCGAGACGTCCATGAAACTATCGCCAGCCGCAGGCCCACGCAGTACACTACCGTCCTGAAGCAACTGCAGGTGATGGCTGACAAAGGCCTGGTTCTGAGGAATGAACATCAACGCGCGCACGTTTATGAATCGGCGCGGCCTCGCGAATGGACGCAGAGGCAGCTGGCCGGAGACATGCTGCAGCGGGCGTTCAACGGATCCGCCAAGAGCCTCATGATCGGCGCGCTTTCGTCGCGCAAAGCGTCGAAAAAGGAACTGGCTGAGTTGCGGGAAATTCTTGACGAGTACGAGAGGAGGACGCGATGACTCTCCTCGAATATTGGATTCAGAGCGAGGCCGCTAAAGCGCTGGGATGGACTCTGGTTCACTCACTGTGGGAGGGCGCGGGGGTAGCGCTTGCGCTCGCCATCGTGCTTGGCGTGGTGCGCTCGTCTCGGGTCAGATACGCGGCGGCATGTTTGGCGATGATCGCGATGCTGGTTGGATTTGGGACTACCCTTTACCGGCTGATGCCGCGCGAAATCAGTCGTGCAGCGGCGGTTCGCGCGCTTCCCCTCCCCATGAATCCCGCGGTTGACGATCGGCCGGCCGCGAACAATCGGACACCATGGGACGCTTCCAAATTGCTGCCCTGGCTCGCGCCGATGTGGCTCGCTGGCGTTTTTCTATTTCAATTGCGATGCCTGATTTCCTGGATGGCGGCTGGACGATTACGCAAGATCGGGGTCTGCGGCGCGCCGGGGGTATGGGTAGAGAGGCTCCAAGATCTTCGGGGACGCCTGCGGATATCGCGACCGGTCACGCTGCTCGAATCCTGCTTGGCGGAGGTGCCGGTGGTAATCGGACATCTGCGTCCGGTGATACTGATGCCGGTGGGATTGCTCGCCGGACTGCCTGCGGCACAGGTCGAAGCGATCCTGCTGCATGAGCTGGCGCACATCCGCCGCGCCGACTATCTGGTCAATCTGATGCAGACGCTGGTCGAGGGATTGTTGTTCTATCATCCGGCAGCATGGTGGGTTTCCGGCGTGATTCGCGCGGAGCGGGAAAACTGCTGCGACGATCTGGTGGTCTTGACCAACGGCGACGCGCACGAGTATGCTCGGGCGTTGGCTGCGCTTGCCGAGAATCGATGGACGATGCGCGAGGCCGCGATGGCGGCGACGGGAGGCAACCTGGTGAAGCGAATTCGAAGATTGCTCTCTCAACCGGAGGGGCCGCGCTCAACCATCGCGCCTGTCTTATCGATGGGGATTTTGGTCGTGACCGGCGCGGTCGCATTGGCGGCATGGGAGAAGCCCGCTCCGCAGTTACCGATTCCGGCGTTGCCTTCGATAAGACCGATGCCGCTGCTGATCGCACAAGAGCAGGGCGCGCCCAAGTCGGTTTCTCCTTACAAGAAATGGCTCACGGAAGAGGTCGCCTACATCATCACCGATCGGGAGCGCGCTGACTTCATGAAGCTCCAGACCGATGCCGATCGCGATCGTTTCATCGAAGAGTTCTGGAAGCGCCGGGATCCCACGCCGGGAACGCCTGAGAACGAATACAAAACCGAGCATTATCGCCGCATTGCGTATGTCAACGATCGATTTGTAACTCCGTCGGGTCTGGCGGGCTGGAAGACAGATCGAGGCCGAATTTATATTCAATATGGTCCGCCGGACGAGATCGACGCTCATCCGAGCGGTGGCGCCTACACCCGGCCATCGGAAGAAGGCGGCGCGCAGACTGTCACTTATCCATTCGAACAGTGGAGATATCGCTATATCGAGGGCATTGGCAGCAACGTGACTCTTGAATTCGTGGACAAGGGGAGGACGGGGGAGTATCGACTGACGATGGATCCTACGGAAAAAGAAGTTCCATCCTCCAAACCGCCAGAGCTGAACTTTAGGGACTTGGAAGCAGTCGTCAGCACCGGCAGTAGTATGTACAATCTGTTACCGCTGAATGTGGGAGTGTCCTACGTGCCCCTCACGTCGTCGGCCATGTTAGTAAGGATCACGGTTCAGTTCGACACGAAGGATCTGCACTTCCAGGATGAGGAAAACGTTTCGACGGCGACGATCAATATTTATGGGCGCATTTCGACGCTGGCACGGCGCCCCTTGTCTCCGTTTGAAGACGTGGTGACCGTGAAGCAAACTACCGCGGATCGCCCAAAGTTCGTGGAGGCGAATCCACATCAGGTCTACGAGAAATCGCTTCCACTTCAGCCCGGACGCTACCGCCTAAACATTGCCGCTACGGATTTGGGATCTAAGAACCACGGCACCTATCAGATGATTCTCGAGGTGCCGGAAGGAGCGGCTCAGTAGCGTAGTGCCCGCTTTCTCCGTAAACTATTAGTCGAAGGAGCACTACATGTCTCGCCGGAAGTTTGCCCTCGCGTCCACACTCGTATTTTTCTCGCTAACCGTTCCTGCTGCCGCCGCGGAGGATGAACATCCTACACTGGCGATCGGTTCCGCCGCGCCGGATTTCTCACTCGCCGGAATCGACGGCAAGACTCATCAGTTGAGCGACTATAAGAGCAGCCGCTTGCTGGCCATCGTCTTCACCTGCAATCATTGCCCCACCGCCCAGCTTTATGAGACTCGCATCAAGAAACTGGTCGACGATTTCCAGACTAAGAGCGTAGCCTTTGTCGCGATTGAGCCGAACGATCCGCTCGCGATCCGGCTATCCGAGTTAGGTTATACCGATGTTAGCGACTCGCTCGATGACATGAAGATTCGCGCTGAGTATCGTCACTTTAACTTTCCGTACCTATATGACGGCGACACCCAGGCGGTATCGCGTGCCTATGGGCCCAAGGCGACTCCTCATATCTTTATCTTCGATCAGGATCGGAAGCTGCGCTATGAAGGGCGGATCGACGACAGCCAACGCGCTTCTCTTGTCAAGTCGCAGGACGCCAAAAACGCAATCGAGGCGCTGTTGGCGGACAAGCCAGTAACCGTAGCTCATACGCCCGCGTTCGGCTGTTCGACCAAATGGAAATCGAAGATCGATAGCCAACTGGATGAGTTGAAAAAGATCGATGCCGAGCCAGTCAAGGTCGATATGGTTACTGCGGACGATCTCAAAAAGCTTCGCACAAACCCCACCGGTAAAGTGTTGTTGATTAACTTCTGGGCCACCTGGTGCGGACCTTGCATGAGCGAATTTCCAGACCTGGAGACGACCTTCCGAATGTTCCGCCGGCGCGACTTCGACCTGGTCACGATCTCCACTAACCTTCCTGACGAAAAGGCGGGCGTTATGAAGACGCTACAAGCGCAACATGCATCCAATCGCAATCTGCAATTTGCGACGGAGGACACCTACGGCCTGCAGGCTGCTTTCGACTCGCATTGGGAGGCCGGCGTGCCGTTCACGATGGTTATCGCGCCCGGTGGAAAAATTCTCTACCAGAAACAGGGCGAGGTCGATATCCTCGAAGTGCGTCGCGTTATATTAGCGAACTTAGAGAATGAGACCTATGTTGGTCACCCCGGCTATTGGGCCCAGAAGTAAACTAACTCTTCGCCTGCTTCTTCCGCTTGGCGGCCCAAAATGCGCTCATCCGTTCGGAGTGGGCCTTCTTCTGCGCAGCAGTCAGGGGCTTGCGCTTTTTGGTCTTAGCGGGTGTCGCCGCTACCACAGTTTTGCGAGCAGAAGCTCCGCGGAGTGCTTCGATAGCTTTGCTAAGTTTCTGCCGCTCCGCTATCAGAAGAGAAAGAATGTGTTCAGTTGCCATTGTTACTAAGATGTTAACATCTGAGTCTGTTGTCAAGTAATATTTTACTCACCTATGACTATCGTCATGACCTCTGCTCTTGGCTAACTGTATAAAAGTGAACTAAATCTCCCCCAGTGTCACTGTTAAGCAAACTCAGTTAATGACTAGTAAGCTGTCACTACTGATTCTGTTAGCGGAAATGCTGGCGTCTACCCGCATGCTTACGCATGGCGGCTCAGTATCCACGCCTGAGCCGCCGTGCGTAACAGGTGCGGAAAAGTCCTCTGGATGCCCGGAAGGGCCAAAATCGGGGGTAACAAAATCTATCCGCGGAGCTCGGCGGACACGTATAGCGCGTCTAATTGCGTCGCAAATTTTCCGCGTCAAAATGACCGGGACACTAAGCCCTAGCTACTTTTGAACTTCCCCGCCTTTCATGACGAACTTCACTCTTCGGAGCGCCGAGATGTCGGTGGTTGGATTTCCATCCACGGCGATAAGATCGGCTAGCATTCCCTGCTTCACCTGCCCAATATCCATGTGCAGCACGCGCCCTGCTATCGATGTCGCGGATTTCAGCGCATTCACTGCCGGCATTCCATAATCGACCATTAATTCAATCTCCCTTGCGTTGTCGCCATGTGGAAAAACGCCGACATCACTCCCGCTCAGGATGGTAACTCCCGCGTCGAGAGCGGCCTTGAAACTCGCTCTCTTCCTCACCAGGCCCTGTGGCTCAGGCTGCCCCTTCGTCCATCCCGAATACTGCGTTGTCGCGTCGCCTGCCGCAAGCGTAGGGCACAGTGCGACGTGATGCTCCACCATCAGTTTCCAGGTCTCCGCTGTTCCGTCATTGCCATGCTCAATTGTCTCGGCACCGGCGAGTATTGCGCGCCTCATACCTTCCGCAGTGCTGGTATGAACGGCTACCGGTACTCCCGCGTTCTTTGCTGTCTCTACGGCAAGCTTCATCTCTTCGAGGGAAAACGTAGGACTTGACCCCGGATGAGGCCCCCAGCGATAATCGCCATAAAGTTTGATCCAATCCGCGCCGTGTCCAATCTGATCGCGCACGACCCGAATCAGTGAGTCGACTCCATCCGCCTCTTCCGCACCCTGAGGCACGTGCCATTCCGGCGCGAAGCCCTTTGGCGCATAGCTTCCCGTAGCCACAATCGCACGCGTCGAAGCGAGCACCCTAGGCCCCGGCACGATGCCTTGATTCACCGCCTGTTTGAGCTCCACATCCGCATATCCCGCACCCTCCGTACCCAGATCGCGAATGGTAGTGAAACCGGCCATCAATGTGGAGTGCAGATGATTCACCGCCCTGGCCGCACGTAGCGCTAGACCTTCATGGGCCACCTGATCGTTCCAAGGAGTCTCATTATAGGCATGCAGCAGAATATGGGAATGTCCCTCGACCATTCCCGGCATCAACGTCGTGCCGACTAAGTCAATTGGCGTAGCGCCTGAAGTATCTACACTCGTCTCCGGCCCCGCCTGTTGGATCCGATCACCCTTGACTACCACCACCCAGCCTTCATGCATCGCATCGCCATCGAACACCCGGGCCGGCTTCAGCACAATCGGCGTGGCATTCTCCCGCGCCGCTCTGCCGCCGCGCTGCGCAACCGCGGCTACCTCCATCACCATGACCAAACCAAGCACGAGAGTCTTTCGCATTCAGCAATTATAACGGTGCCCTAATAATCCCGTGACCAGAGCCGCGCATCGTCTTCGTCTTTGGTGACGATCTAGGGTTCGGCGACCTCGCCTGCTACGGTTCTAAGCTCCGCACACAGAACCACGTTCAAAGCCCGCCGCTATAAGACCATGTGCGTTGGCAAGTGGAACCTTGACCGCCGCGACGCTGAACTCTACACCAGTAGGTTGTTCCGGTCATTTCGTCGCGCAGTTTCCAGCACCTACCCGCTTCCTTGTCGCGGCTCCGTTTCGAGACTGAGCCGCCATGCGTGACCATGCGGGAAGATGCATAACATCCAAGTCATCGAGGTCCCCGCGCACGGCCGTTACTGCCAGGTCTGATCGAAATACGCAAATCTGTTGAAGCTGGCTTTGCCGATTGTGTTCGTTCGAGAGGAACATCCCTTTCTAAACCGCTGATATTTCAAGACGAAATGATCGCCTCCGATCCGAATTCACTTTGGATCTTGTGTCAGTGTATTCTGGTGTCGAAGTGTCGAAACCAGCATTCCTGATCGTAGATGACGACCCCGAAGTGCTCCGCGCCGTCGAGCGCGATCTTCGAAAACGCTACGCTGACCGATACCGCGTTCTGAGGGCGGACTCGGGCAAGACAGCTCTGGACGCCCTAGTCGAATTAGAGAAGCGCGCCGATACCGTCGCTTTGTTTGTGGTCGACCAGCGCATGCCGGAAATGACCGGTGTGGAATTTCTCGCGCAGGCGATTCGCTTGTTCCCGGATGCCAAGCGCACCCTGCTGACCGCTTACGCCGATACGGACGCGGCGATTCGAGCGATCAACGACGCGAAGATCCATCATTACCTGTTGAAGCCGTGGGATCCGCCGGAGCTAAATCTCTACCCGGTGCTCGACGATCTGCTGGAGGACTGGCAGGCCGGCTATCACCCACCACTCGCGGGATTGCGCGTGTTGGGCGAACGCTGGTCGCCGCGATCGTATGAGCTGCGCGAGTTTCTGGCGCGGCATCAGGTCCCGTTCCGATGGCTCGACGTAGAGAAGGCAGATCGCGACAGCGAAGTGCAGTCGGCTCTGACGAGGCTGGGCAGCGACGCCAGCAGACTCCCCGCGGTGCTGTTTCCCGAAGGTGCGCAATTGCTGGAGCCGTCGAATTCCGAGCTTGCGGAACGAATCGGACTGCGGCTGCACTCGGACACGAAGTTTTTCGACGTGGTGATTATCGGCGGCGGACCGGCCGGATTGGCCGCGGCCGTCTATGCGTCATCTGAGGGCTTAAAGACCGTGATGGTTGAGCGTGACGCACCGGGCGGGCAGGCCGGACTCAGCTCCAGCATCGAAAACTATCTCGGATTTCCTTCCGGCATCACGGGGTCCGATCTGGCTCGGCGCGCCGTCATGCAAGCGCGGCGATTTGGGGTCGAGATCGTGTGCCCTCAACAGGCGGTCGGGCTGCGCGTCGAAGGGCCGTATCGCTATGTGAAGGTTGCCGACGGCTCCGAACTCCCTTGCCACGCGGTGTTGCTCGCGACTGGCGTTGAATGGCGCAAGTTGAACGTTCCGGGCGTCGATCGCCTGCAAGGTGCGGGGGTGTATTACGGCGCGGGGAGCACGGAAGCGACGACGTGCAGGGACGAAGATGTCTATGTCATCGGCGGAGCGAATTCGGCAGGGCAAGCCGCGATGAATTTTTCGCGCTATGCCCGGCGCGTGGTGATGCTGGTCCGCGGCGAATCGCTCGGCGAGCACGATGTCCCGGTATCTGATCGATGAAATCGAGAAGACCAAAAACATCAGCGTCGAATTCGGGTCGAGCGTCGTCGAAGCGCACGGTGAGATCCGTCTGGAATCGATTTCGGTTCACTGCGGGGCAAGCGGCGAAGTCTCTCAAGTGCGCGCAAGTTCGTTGTTCATTTTCATCGGCGCGCTGCCGGGTACCGAGTGGTTGGACGGCGTTGTCGAACGTGACGAGAAGGGGTTCATTCTTTCCGGCTCAGAACTAAAGCGCAATGGCAAGCTCCCCACCGGCTGGACGCTGAAGCGCGATCCCGGGTTACTGGAAACCAGCATCCCAGGTGTTTTCGCGGTTGGCGATGTTCGGCGCGGATCGGTGAAGCGCGTCGCGTCGGGGGTCGGAGAGGGGTCGATCGCGATTCAATTCGTCCACAATTATTTGGCGGAGCTCTAATTCGAAGACGATGATCACGACACAGGACCTGCGAGCAATCAAAGTATTCGAGGATCTGCCCGAAGATCAGCTGGAATGGTTCATTGGGCAATCAGAAGAAGTTTCGGGCGAGCCCGGCGAGGTCCTTTTCCGGGAAGGCGATCGGGCCGACCATATGTTCGTCTTCTTCGAAGGCGAGTTGCAGGGACGCATTGGACGGCCCGGTGGCGATATGCGGATCTTTATCGCCGGTCCGGGCGACGTCACGGGATTACTTCCGTTTTCGAGGCTCCAGAACTTCAGCGGCACGGGTCGAGCGGTAGGGCGGGTTCGTTTAGGCCGTATCCACCGAAGCGTGTTTCCGGAAATGCTTCAAAGGATGCCGAAGCTGACGGAGCGTCTGGTCACGCTGATGCTCGATCGAGTGCGCGAAACGACTCGTGCGTCGGAGCAGCGAGACAAGCTCGCTGCATTGGGAAAACTGGCGGCTGGCCTGGCGCATGAGTTGAATAATCCAGCGGCCGCGGTGAAGCGCACGGCCAGCTCGATCAGGGAAGTGCGGCGCGAATTGCGCGGGGCATTTCTAACCATCGACCGGCTCAAATTGACTCGCGAACAGCGGATCTACATCGCCGAATGCGAAGAGGCCGCCTTGAAGACCATCGACATCGTCGATTCCAAACCGGAGAGCTCCATCGAGCGCGGCGATCGCGAACAGGCGCTGGAAGATTGGATGGAATCGCACGGCGTCATCGAACCTTGGAAGCTTGCGCCTGCGCTGGCGGACGCGCAAATCGACACGCAGAAGCTGGAGGAGATCGAAGGGGTCGTCGGAGACGCGTTGAATCCCGTGCTGGTCCGCATCAATTATTCCTTCGTCGCAGGCCGCATGATCGGGGAAATCGAGCACGGCGCGTCGCGCATTTTTGAACTGGTGCAAGCTGTGAAGGAATACACCTACATGGATCAGGCTCCCGAGCAGGAGATCGACATCCATTCGGGCCTGGAGAGCACGCTAACGATTCTCGCCTACAAGCTACGCAAGAAGTCGATTCACGTGGAGCGAAACTTCGATCGCTCGATTCCGAAAATCTGTGCGTTCGGCGTCGAGCTGAACCAGGTGTGGACGAATTTGATCGTGAACGCGATCGACGCAATGCAGGATGGAGGCACGCTGAAACTGACCACCTGTCAGGATCCTTTCGATGCGGTGGTCGAGGTCCAGGACAATGGCTCCGGGATCGCTCCCGACGCGCTGTCGCGGATCTTCGATCCGTTTTTTACAACCAAAGGCGTCGGCGAGGGAACGGGGCTCGGGTTGGATACGGCGATGCGCGTGATTAAGAAGCATCGCGGCGAAATCGACGTAAAATCGACTCCTGGCGAGACCGTATTTCGAGTCAGCATTCCGAAAGCGAAGAGTGTTGTCAGTTCGAAGTAACTCGCTCAAGGACGACGACAGTTTCATCGTCATTGGGCGGAATGACGCCGCGAAACGTGTCCAGTAACTCGATCAAACCCTGCCCTGTCTGGCTCGCCGAGGCGACGGGAACGCGCCGCGAGAGCGCAAGCAAGCCGTCCTGGTCGAGATGCGCTCCTGAATCGTCGGTGGAATCCGTCACACCATCGGTGTAAAGAACGATGAGATCGCCGGCGCCGATTTGCACCGCGGTTTGCGTATACGGTGTCCCCGGAATCAAGCCAAGCGGGAGGTCGGCGATCTGCTTTGAGTAAGGAGTCGATTCGTGCATCAGCGTCCACTTCTGTTCGGCGGCATGATACCAGAGTGGCGGAAGATGCCCGGCGTTCGTGAATAACAGCTCGCCCGTTTCCGCGTAGTAGCCAAGCACGATCGCGGTCGCATACTGCAATCCTTGCGCGCCGGCAAGGAAAGAATCGTTGAGATCGCGAACGACGTCAGATTGATCCCAGGCGTCGGAATGCTTCCTCAATACCTCGCGCAGCCGTTCAGCGACCGAACTGACCAGTTCGCCGTGACCGGCGACGTCGGCCAGGGTGATGCGCGAAACAAATCCTTGGCTGCAGACGGACAGGTAATGCAGATCGCCGCCGCGCGTCGCTGGAATCAGGGGGCGGCAGGAAACCCAGGCCGTCAAGCCGGGCAGATCGATCGAGTAGGATGCACGTTCATTCCCGCCTCGAATTTCGAGGCAAGCCAGGCGCAGAGCTGGGCTGGGCTGCATTTCATCAGAAGTATAGCGTGGAGATCACGCTAGTGAAGCCCTTCGAAGGCAGCAAGTATCCCAGCCGTTGCGTCACACCGCGTGAACGTGCCTCACAGTTGTAATGATTTCTCCTATGATGGTCGCTCCCTCCGTTTACCTCTTACCGTACGCCGTGAAAATGTAATCCTTGGCCGCCACTCTCGTATGGCACGCGAAGCCGCAACTGACGACGCCGGTCGCATCGGGCTTGAACGTGTCCGACGCGGCATCATAGTCAAACGCGGCGTATGCCCATCCCTTCGTGTCCGGGAATCTCTTGTTGTCCTTCTCGATGAGGAAAACGTCTTGTAAGATGTCCGGCACCCTCACTGAAAAAGGGGCTTCTGTGTTCTTTTTCGGTTTCCACTCGATTTTTGCAATCTTGGAGCCGTCGGGGAAAGGCTGGCCGTTGCCGGGAACGCCGGCCCGGTAGGCGTCGATCATCGTGGGGTTGGCGACCATCACCTTCAGCAGCTCTTCAGTCTGACTGACGGCGACAACCTGCCAGTTCTCGTATCCCTTGAAGTCAGAGAATGCGAGTCCATTGGGCACGCGCAGTGTGTACTTGTCCTGTGCGGAAAAGGCCTTGCCGCCCAGGACTACCAGCGCTATGCCGAGCGCGGCCGCTGAAACGACTCGTAACGGGCCAAATGCACTTAACCTGACGTTGTTCAGTCTCATTTCAAAAACTCTTTTTTGTTTGGTATTGTTAATTGACACCGGGTAAGCTCGCTGTCTTTGCTTGACGAACTCCCGGATCGATTCGGCGCTCTCATCAACAGCGGTATCAAGCGCCGAACTCTTAACCGCTAAGCTGCCTTCCGACTCCGAGCACTTCGAGCAGTGCCTTAGCCGCAGGAGTCGACGAAGCCGGATTCTGGCCGGTCACCACTCGACTGTCAACTAGCGCGAAGGGTAACCAGTCGGCTGCCTTCTCATTGAGGGCCCTTTGTTCTCTTCAGCTCGTCTTCAACAAGGAAAGGCACGACGTCGGTTAGCTTCGTCGCGGCTTCTTTGCCATTGATGAAGCCGGTTACGCGATGGAACACACCCGGCGAATGACAGACAGCAGCCACAGGCTTGCCGGAGTTGTACAAAGACTCGATCCACGCGATGGAATCGGGGTTATCGACGAGGTCCCATATTGGACCGTGGTGTCGAAATCCTCCGACTTCATATCGGTAACTTCACGGTAATAGCTGCTTGTGGGCTTCCGATCATACGCGAGCGAGCGTTCACGTCAGCCGCTCGGGAATCCGAACATCAACCAGGATTGATTGGCTACCCAATGCGGGTACAGTTCCGTCATCTGATCGAACAGCTCCTGGTCCGATGTCGCGGTTTTCTGCAACCGATCGAAGTCCAGCAGATAGCGCTTAGTGTCCTGAATCGCCGACGGTGAGTCGGGCGCACCAGGCTTCTTGTGACCGGCAACAACAATCGCTGGCTGCAGCGCTGCCAACCGGTCCAGCGCCGCGACCCAATTCTTTCGGCTCTCGGGGGTGGTATCGCCAACGTACATATGGCACTGGTTGTACACCACGTCGCCAGCGACGACCAGGTCGATCGACGGAACGTATAGAGACGTCGTATCGGCACTATCGGTGTGGCCCTGCTCGATGATACGCAATTCCTGGCCCTCGAGAGTGAACTTGTCGTGCTCATAGGGCTGAGGTGGAACCAATTTAGTGGCCACTTGGCCAGGAAACAACCGGCGGGCTAACCGCTCCACTGAGGGAGTGAAAGACATCTGCATGGCGCTCACCGTCTTGGGCGTTGCTATCGCCCGAGCGCTCGGGAAACGGTCGAGCAGAATGCTCAGACCATAGAAGTGGTCGAAATGGCCGTGCGTTATATAGATGGTCTCCAGGTTGCGGTTGTGCAGCGCAACCCAATCCGCGAGAGCCTCGGCCTCAGCCACCGTCGTCATTGCGTCGACCAGCACCGCGTCGTGCTCGCCGAAGATCAAAGTCGACGTGATCGGGTCAAAGCCGAGCGCTTCGCCGAAGGGCTTTGGCCGCTCGCCGACCATAGCCTTTCCCGGTGCCGTAAAAACGTTCACACCAAGCGCGTTCGAGTTCATAGCTATGCTCCTTTCTATGCCCGAGCGTTAACCGTACGTAAGGTCGGTGCTCTGTCCGACCTCGATAATATAACCGTCAGGATCGCGGATGTAGCAGCGCGTCTCGCCGTACTTGGGGATCGGCTGGGTGATGAACTCGGCTCCTCGACTTTTCCATAATTGATAGCACGCTTGAATATCCGCAACGCGGATATTCATAAAGCCGTTGATCTTATCCGGGTCGGGGACGCTCAGCGTTACCGTCGGCTTGTCGGGGGTCGGCCCGCCCCCGGGGTTGACAAGGAGCCATGTATTCGCGATCTGAATGTACGCAGGCGCGCCGTCGCTGTCGCCTTTGCTCAGGATGCGACCGCCGAAGACCTTTTCGTAGAAGCGAGCCGATCGGTCGACGTCTGCGACGGTGAGAAAATGTGCGACGCTGAATCCATCGCGTGGGGGCATCTGATAGCTCTTCTGTTCGATTTGTACGCTGTTCATTAACGAGTCCGATTCCGATGCTGTCATGAGTTTCAGAAGCGCCTGGGCTGCCGATGTCGATGACGCAGGATTCTGGCCAGTAATAAGACGGCCGTCAGTGATGGAAAAAGGCTGCCAGTTCGCCATCTTTTCGTAGATGGCGCCGAGCCGTAGCAGTTCATCTTCGACCAGGAACGGCACAACCTTCGTTAGCTGCATCTCCTCTTCCTCGCCGTTCGTGAAACCGGCGACGTGTTTTCCTTTCACCAGCGGAGCGCCCTGGTAGGTAACGTGGCGAAGTACTCCGGGCGAATGGCACACCAATGCGATTGGCTTGCCGGAATTGTAGAAGGCCTCCAGGAGAGCGATCGACGTAGGGCTCTCCGCAAGGTCCCACATCGGACCGTGCCCGCCGGGATAGAAAACGGTGTCGAATTCTTCCGCCTTCATGTCCGCGAGTTTGACCGTGTTGGCGAGGGCCTTTTGCGCCGACGCGTCCTTCTTGAACCGCGCCATTGCCGGCGTTTGATTTTCAGGCAGATCGCTTTTCGGATCGAGCGGAGGCTGCCCGCCTTTAGGAGAGGCGAGCGTAAGCTCAACGCCGGCGTCCTCGAATACGAAATAAGGGGCGGCGAATTCCTCAAGCCAGAAACCAGTCGGGAGGCCCGTGTTTCCCAGTTGGTTATGCGACGTTAGCACCATCAGTATTTTCATGTTCGTTCTCCTTTGTCTTAGTATCGGAATCGACTCAGCGTGCAAGGTCCCGTCCGCCCGGCACTGGTTAATGCACGCACGTCGAGTACCACAGCGAAGGTATAGAAACCAGAGACAGAGTGGGGATCGTCTCACGCTATTGTTCGCGGACCGACGCAGCAGGCCGACGCGGTCCGACTTTCCAATTCAGGTCCCCGGGAACTCTGGCGTTGACATGGCATGATTGGATTCCTTCCGCAGATGCAATTGGGGTATAGCTCTAGCCGTTCAAGCGCACGCTCCGTTCCATCGTCCAGACTCTGAAAATAGAGGCCCGGCAAAGCACGACCGACCGCTGCGTCAGCAGTTCGCGGCGGCATAGCATTGTTCATCCGCCAACAGCCGAACGGGCCGCGACCTCGAGGATCGGCGTGCCTCAATTCCAAGCTTTCGCATCTTATAAACCAGCGTAGTCCGCGGCAATCCAAGTCGATTGGCCGCGCCGTCCTGTCCTCCGATCAGCCAATCCGTTTGATTCAATGTCTCGAGGATATGCTCGCGATCTGCGTCGGCAAGCGTGCGTGAAGCGCTTTCCGAGTTATGCTTCGCCGTCTGCTTCAAGTCCAGCGGCAAACGCAGCACCGACCCGGGCGAAAAGAGCACCGCGCGTTCGATGAAATTTTGCAGTTCCCGAATATTTCCCGGCCAGTCGCGCGCTTTGAGGACCGAGATCACTTCATCGGGAATTAAATCGATGGGCTTGTTGAGGCGAGCAGCAAACTTTGCTACGAAAAACTCCGTCAGCGGCAGGATGTCCTGAACGCGCTCCCGCAACGGAGGCAGGCAGAGTGGGATGACGTTCAGCCGGTAGAAGAGGTCTGCGCGAAACAGCTTCTTGTTCACAAGTTGGCCGAGATCCTGGTTCGTCGCCGCCACCACCCGCACGTTGACCCGGACGGTCTGGGCGCTACCCAAACGCTCGAACTCCCGCTCTTGCAGGACGCGTAAGAGCTTGGGCTGAAGTTCCAACGGCATGTCGCCAATCTCATCGAGAAAGAGCGTGCCCCCATCCGCCATCTGAAATCGCCCGGTGGTTTGCGCCCACGCACCGGTGAAAGCGCCTCTCTCGTGGCCGAACAGTTCGCTCTCCAACAATGCGCTCGGAATCGCGGCGCAGTTAAGGGCCACAAAACGGTGGCTACGGCGAGGACTGGCTTCATGGATGGCCCTCGCAATCACCTCTTTTCCGGTGCCCGTTTCGCCCTGGATCAAGACAGCGCAGTCCACTGGTGCCACCCTCTCTACTTCTGTAAGCAATGCCCGGAATTTCGGACTGTACCCGATCAAATCTAAAGTAGCCATTGTCTCTCCTTGTTTGGACTAATAGCGGTACGGACCAACAGCCGAAGGCTGCCTGCTCCTTCCGCTGCAACTCTGTGAGAACCCCGTCGGACTTGGATCTGGATAAAAAATGACTTTCGAATCTTTTGCCGGATCGCTTTCTTCTGTCTCTGATTGTGCCGGCAATCCCGCCTGGTATCGTCCCCAGATCGATGTCGATCTGGTCCCTCAATGGTTGCGAGTCTGATCCCTCTCTAGAGGTATGGCTCCCTACCCCAAGTGCGATCTCCCATTTTGAAGCGCTTTCTTCTGAAAGGGAGCGTCGACGGGCCGAGCATCGGCACACCAACGGGTAGCAATGCCAAGAAGATGTGAATCCAGCGACTGTCCGGCTGTGAAGAATAGAACGAGAGCGCGATCCATAACTCATCAATAGCGACCAGCCGCCGGCCACCTCGATGAAATCCCGAGCGACCGTGATTGGTGCTCCGAGCGTGCCAAAGGGGCGGCAGATGGCGAGATAGATCAGACCGATACCGAAGCCAAGCCGCAGCAGCAGACTGTCGACGCTTTGAGCGACGAAGTACCGACACCCTGACCGCTCCGCCCCCGAAGAAAGGAGGGAGGCGCGTTCGATGAAGTTCTGCAACTCGCGCAGGTTGCCCGGCCAAACGGGAAATCGTATCGATCGGTTTGTTGAGACACGCGCGGAGAATTTCCGATGGTAGATAACAGCTCTACCCTTTAGGGGCGCCTCTGGCGCCCCGATAAGAAGCGTCTTCTCCCGAACAAGCGAGCATCGATCGACCAGACCCCGGGGCCAAGCATCGCCAGACTGGCGGATAGCACCGCTAAGAAGATATGAATCGGGTGTGGAGAAGGGAGTGATAACGCGATCCACACCTGGTCGAGGGCTGCCAAGGCTCCGATGATCGGCGTCCATAGACCAGCGAGCACGAAGACCCCCGCGGCAGCCGCAATCACGTTTTGCGCGACAGTGACCGGTGCAGGAATCTCCTCCAAAAGGCTGGCGGACCCAATGTAAACCAGGGCGATTCCCATGCCCAGCCGCATCAGCAGCAGGCCAAAGCCCGGCCAACGATCAGGAAACGTTGAAAATAGACGTTGCAGAGCGCATCCCACCCCAATGGTACGGAATTCGTGCCTGGACTCGACACCCCCGGAAGACGTTTTCGGCATCCTTCTTTCGAAGGATATCGTCCCACTACAGATCGAAGATTCCGCGCCTCAATGCTATCGTGACGGCGTGCGTCCGGTCGTTCGCTCCAAGTTTCGCCAGAATATTTTTAAGATGGCTCTTGATGGTCACCTCGGTCAACGATAGCTGCGCACCGATCTCCTTATTGGCGTTGCCGGCTGCAACTAAACGAAGCACGTCGATCTCTCGGGGGGTGAGCGCACAATCAGTCGCATGTTCCGCAATTTCGACAGCAATCTCGGATGATAAGCGCTTTTGGCCGGCATGGACGGCCCGAATCGTATCTAGTAGTTCCTTCCGCAACATGCCCTTCAATAGGTACGCCCGCGCTCCAGCTTTGAGCGCACGCGAAACCTGGGAATCTCCGGGATGGGTCGTCACAACAATAATTCGTGCTCCGGGGAACTCGCCGCGAATCGCTCCAATAGCGTCGATACCGTTCATCTCCGGCATCTGCAAGTCCATCAGTGTAATGTCCGGTTGATGTTTTCGAAACAGGTCGAGCGCCTCACGCCCATTGGAAGCTTCCCCTATTAACTCCATATCCTCTTCGCTCCCAATAAGGGCAGCGACGCCCTCGCGAAGGAGAGGATGATCGTCGACTGACAAAACGCGAATCATGTCTATCCTACTTTCTTTCGGAACAGCCGGAATCGGCTTGGCGGAGTGCGGTAAGCGATCGAACCAGCGAGGCTCAATTCGATCTCCGTACCCATGCGGGCGCGGCTCCAAATGGTTAGCTCCGCGCCCACTTGTTTGGCGCGTTCCCGTATTCCGGGGAGGCCGTAATGTCCTGGGTGACCTTGTTCCAAAATCTCCGCTGGAATGCCCTCGCCATCGTCTCGGATTCGCAGTCGGAACACCCGTTCTCCGTAGCTGATTTCGGCTTCAATATGGCGGGCGCCCGCGTGCTTGAAGGCGTTGAACAAAGCCTCCCGAGAGATGCGGTAAATCTCGTCTCTTATGATCGGGTGCAAGTTCCTTGGGGGACCTTCTACCAACAGACTGAAGGCCGCTTCGTTGTCAACAGAAAGTTCGTTCCCCACCGCGTCCACCGCTTCTGAGAGATCGTTCGTGGCTGTGGCAGACGACCGCAAGTCATAAACGGCACTTCTGCCCTCGGCGATCGCCTGGTCGGCACGTTCCATGGTCTTTTCCAGTTGTTCCTTAGCCTTTCCCTCCGGCAGCAGCTTGTGTACGACTTGGAGACGGAGCATCAAGCCGTGAAAGCTCTGCAAAAGTGTGTCATGCAAATCACGAGCGATACGCGTGCGCTCACCTACACGGTCCTCGAACCTGAGCTTGAGTTGCTGAGCCACCCGGGTAACGCGGAGGTGGTGCAGAGCCACCACGATGAGGATGGAACCCGCCAGCAGGCTCGACCGGAACCACCAGGTCTGCCAGAACAGCGGATCCACCCGAAACGCGAAGGTGGCGTCGCGCACACTCCAAACACCATCGGGGTTGGCCGCCGCCACGCGGAATCGATAGGAGGCGGGCGGCAGGTTCGTGTAGGACGCTTGCCTCGCTCCCACACTCTCGCCCCAGTTGTGGTCGAACCCCTCCAGCATGTAGCGGAAGCGAACCCGTTCCGGAGTCGACAAACCAAGACCGACATAGTCGAAGGTAATTCGTTGCGCGCGACCGGAAACATGAGCGCCGTCGTCGATGCTGACGGCTTTGCCATCGACCCAAACGGCTTCGATATTTGCAATGGCCGGCGCGGCGTTGTTTGCCAGGCGCGCTGGATCCATCACGGCGATCGCGCGATTCAGCGCGAACCAGATCCGACCGGACGAATCTTCGACTACGGAGCGATCCCGCTTGACGCCTTCCACGCCTCGCAGGCCGTCCGCGAGACCATACTCCCGGACATCGCCTTCGAGCAGCGCACCCTGCTGGAGCTTGGCCCGATTGACACGCAGTACGTGGTTTGTAGTCGCTACCCACAGCCATCCAAAGCGGTCTTCCGCCATCCCCAATATCGGCTCTAGTAACGCACCGTGTGCACCGGCCGGCGCCTGAAATCCTGACGACGCCCGGAAGGCGAGCCCGGCCGTCGTTCCGACCCACAGCACACCGGTGGAATCCAGGAGCAAGCAATTTGCCTCGTCGGAAGGCAAGCCCTCCGACTTGGTGAAGCTTTGCCAGCGGCTCTGGGAAAGCACGCTCAAGCCGGCTGGAGTGGCGAACCACATGGAGCCATCGGTACCTTCAATCATCGAGTTGACGGTATTCGAGATCAGCCCATTCGCCGTGCTGTAGGTAGTCAGGCGTCCCATGGCGACGTGGCTGACTCCGCCGGTTAGAGTTCCGGCCCACACTGTTCCATCCTGAGCCTGATAGACGGAATACACGCTATTTTGCGCGAGCCCATCCGCCTGCCTGTAGGTGACTGAGCCGAACGAGGCTCCCTGAGGACGAAGGTGAGTCAGCCCGCCACGTTGTCTGCCGATCCACAAATCGTCGTTGCGGCCCGTAATCGAGTACACCAAGTCTCGATCGATTCCGTCGTTGGACACGCGCCCGCGCTGCTCATCCCGGAACCACTGCAAGCCTCCGCTGACGGGCGCGAACCAGGTTCGGCCCGCCGGATCGACAAACACCGGGCTGTCTCCGCCTGACGGCAAACCTTCCGGCCGGGAATAGGCGACGAAGGGAGTGTCCCGCAACCGCATAAGTCCGGCTCCGCCGCCGGCCCACACATTCCCCTCGCGATCTTCAAAGATTGCCGTTATGGCCTCGATCTCCGGCGCGGCGAGCGCAGAAACGCCGTGAGCGTTGAGACGCAAAAGACCGCGCGAGTTCGTGCCGAGCCAGATATTGGAGTCCCTGTCGGCCAACATTGCAAGCACCTGGACACCACGGAGTGAGTCCGGTATTCCGGCACGAGTCAATTTCGCGCCGTCCCAGCGCACCACCCCTGCATCGGTTGCGACCCACAACTCGCCGTTCCCTCCCGCAGCGAGGGCATTCACCTTCAGATCCGGCAAGCCTTCATTGACCTCTTCGGCTTGGCCGTTGTGGACGCGGAACAGTCCTTCATCCGTCGTACCCAGCCAGAAATCTCCGTTCGACGTCTGCGCAAAGGCCAGAACGGCCGATTGGGGAAAGCCTTTCGAAGGCGAGGGAACGTCCGATATCCTGCCGCACGGGACAATGCCATTGGCGGCGCTCCGCCCGCCGACGGAGGATCCGACTTGATAATTCGAAAGACAGAGAGCCGCGCCGTCGCGGCCGCGCGCGATGGCGTCCACAGCAACCACAGTAGGAAGATCGGCGACCAAGTTGCGGAAGGCATCATGCTCATACCGAAGCAGGGTCACGCCAGCATCCAGGCGCAGCCATAAAACTCCTTGCGCATCCGTGACCAAGCCCACGACGCGGCTCAACAATGGCTCCACGTCCGCTGAGTGCATCTGCGCGAAAGTGAAGCCGTCGAAGCGCAACAGGCCGTTCAAGGTTGCGACGACGAGGTAGCCATCCCCTGCCTGCCCGATCGAGTATACCGGTCCACGCGAGAATCCTCGCTCGACGCCCCAGCGCTCCACTACATATTGAGACATCGTACGGTTGGGATCGATCGCCAAGGCAGAGTTCGCCGAAAACAGGGCCGCCAATCCTGCTGAAAGGATTCGCGCCACGCTGCGCCAAATCGGAGCTTCAGGGCAGGTAGACGAATTTCTCAAGGATTACCTCGACGCCGTTTTCTTGCGGGACCTGTGCATCACGATAAGCGTACAAGCTGATATGAATCCTCTCCCCTCCGGGTGTTGGAATTCCAGACGTGAATGCATGCTCGGCCATGACGCGGGATGGTCCACCCGTCGGTTGCGTCTGGAAGGAGAGGTGTCCCTGCTCCCAGCGAAACGAATGAGTAAAAGAACCCTGGGGAACCGTGAAGCGGTAGACATTTCCCGGGATGTTGAAGGGGAGTATCGAATACTGAGCGTTCTTAATCGACGGATCGCCGAACTGCCCGAACAGGACGTCGAACTCGCGATGATTCTGTCCGGCGTCCAGAGGATCCCAGGACTCGAGGCCGAGAACCGTGGCCGGCTCCAGCTCGGGTAATTCATGAAACAGGAAGGTGTAGGTGCCATACCCCAGGCTCCGGGTCAAGTTGATATCAGCGCCGGTCCAACCTTCCGGCTCTTTCGTGATCCGCAGGTGAAGCGATCCCTTCGCGTCCGTCCAAACATTGGAAGAGCTGTTGGGATAAAGAATCTGGAAATTATCCTTGGGCCTGCGACATACTTCCCACTCGAAGCCGCTGAAATTCAACTTTCCGGGCGTCATCTGCCCGGATATGCTGGAAGCTTTTCCGGCGACGGTTGCCACCGCGATCACAGGACCGCCTTGGGCAGGAAGGACATCAGCAACTCTGGGGGGCGCATAGTCGCGCTCGACCAGCAAGGCCGCGTATTCAGTACCGACATGCGTTATGTTTGTCCACGAATGGTCCGGCTGAATTTCGGTGAATGGCTTGCTCGCAAACGGCTGTACATACCAGGTTCCGTCCCGCGCGAAGAGTACAACCCTTTGACCCGGTTTATTCCCGGTCACACGCCCTCCGATTCTCACCGTTTTCTCCGCGCCGCCTGGGCCCGCATCTGGAACCTGCGTGAACCCCACGGTGGCTGACCGCGGCGAACCGCAGCCGGTGAACAGGACACCACCCAGACCAAATGCGGTGAACATGACAGTGTGGTAGCTTCTCCTCAAGTTGACTCCTCGTTAGTAGCTCGCATCCAGCAAACACGCGCGGAGACGTGGCGTCTCCTCAACAGTTCACGGCGGCACGGTAGTGTTCATCCGCCAACTGCCGAATGGGCCGCGCCCTCGTAGACCGGCGCGTTTCAATTCCCAGCTTTCGCATTTTGTAAATCAGCGTAGTGCGCGGCAATCCGAGCCGGTTGGCCGCTCCGTCCTGTCCTCCGATCAGCCAGCCGGTTTGCTTCAAAGTTTCCAGAATATGTTCCCGATCGGCATCGGCGAGTGTGCGTGAGCCGCTCTCCGTGCGCTGCGAAACCGTGTGCTTCAAGTCCAGCGGCAGACGCAGCACCGACCCGGGACAAAAGAGCACGGCGCGTTCGATGAAATTCTGTAGTTCACGAATATTACCCGGCCAGTCGTGCGCTTTGAGCACCTCCGCCACTTCCTCGGGAATCGAGTCGATGGTCTTGTTGAGACCGGCGGAGAATTTTGCTACGAAGAACTCTGTCAGCGGCAGGATGTCCTGCACGCGCTCCCGCAGTGGAGGGAGGCAGAGTGGAATGACGTTCAACCGGTAGAACAAATCTGACCGAAACAGCTTTTTGGCCACGAGTTCGGCGAGATCCTGGTTCGTCGCCGCCACTACCCGTACATTGGTCCGGATGGTCTGGGCGCTACCCAGAGGCTCAAACTCCCGCTCTTGTAAGACGCGTAAGAGCTTGGGCTGAAGTTCCAACGGCATGTCGCCAATCTCGTCCAGAAAGAGCGTCCCCGCGTCCGCCATCTGGAATCGCCCCTTGGTTCGCGCCCACGCGCCCGTGAAAGCGCCTCTTTCGTGGCCGAACAGTTCGCTCTCCATTAATGCGCTCGGAATCGCTGCGCAGTTAAGGGCCACAAAGCGTTGGTCACGGCGAGGACTAGCCTCATGGATGGCTCTCGCAATCACTTCTTTTCCGGTCCCGGTTTCGCCCTGGATCAAGACAGCGGAGTTCACTGGTGCGACCCTCGCCACTTCGGCGAGCAATGCTCGGAATTTCGGACTGGACCCGATCAAATCTAAAGTAGTCATCGCGTCATTCCTTTATAAATGGAAGATTTGTGCCGTGTTTCCTCTGATAAAAACCTCTGCCTTGGATTCGATTGACGAATCATGATTTGCTTGCTATTAAGTCGTTCGTGTTCAAGGCGCCGTCAAGTGCGGCTCTGGCCCCGCAACGTGGGAGGCCGCAGGTTGGGAACTGGGCGATTCGATTTAATGCTCGATCGCCTCTCGTAGAATTATCAAGAGGTCTTCCCGCCGGAAGGGCTTGGAGAGAAAACCATATGCACCCTGTCTCATTGCTTTTTCGCGATTCGCATTCGTTCCTTGCGCGCTGACGAATACGATCGGCAGACGATTGTCGGCGGCTAGCTTGCTCTGAAGTTCCAGACCGGTAATGCCGGGCAATTGAATGTCGACGATCAAACAAGCCGCGGTCTCCCCGGCTCCCGAGGCCAGAAACTCCTCCGCCGAACCGAAGCCCTCGACCGCATAACCAGCCGACTCCACACAGTCTCCTAGCGCTTGCCGCACTAACATATCGTCCTCGATGATCACGATGTTGCTCTTCAATTCCTGGCCGTCCCACCGGCTCATGTCCGGCTGAGGATTGCGTCCTCGATAGGAGGATAGTAGCAGCCTTACGATTCGAGGGCTATTCCACCTTGGTATAACGCCGGCTTGATATAAGGCCAAGCTAAGCCGAGATTTTGAGCTTCTCGGCTATCCGGACCAGATCGGCCAGCGAGTCGGCGCCCATCTTTCGCATCACTCGGCCTCGATGCACTTTAATCGTCTCCTCGGTAGTGCCAAGCTCGCCAGCGATCTGCTTGTTTAAGCGACCGGTAACTACCAGTGCCAGGACCTGCCGCTCACGCGGAGTCAGCGTCCCAAGCCGTTTTTGGAGCTCGAAGCTCTCCGACCTGTGCTTGCGGACCTCGCCATCGCGGAGGAGCGCCTCTTTGATCGCATCGAGCAGTTCCTGTTTACTGAAAGGTTTGGTCAAGAACTCGACGGCACCAGCTTTCATCGCCCGCACGCTCATCGGGATATCTCCGTGTCCGGTAAGAAAGACGATAGGCATCTCGATGCCCGATTTCGCGAGTTCCGTTTGCAGATCAAGACCGCTGATATCAGGGAGTTCGACGTCGAGAATCAGGCATGCCGGAACATCGGGACGCTGGCCCTGGACGAACTCGGCTGCCGATCCAAACGTTTGTACCGTAAAGCCGGCCGAGTCGAGTAAATCTGCAACGGAATCGCGCACCAACCGATCGTCGTCGATGACGAACACGATGCGTTCCGGATCGCTCATGAGTTGGTTGCGGCAGGAAGAACGAAGTGAAACACAGCCCCGCGTGGCTGGTTCGCTGCGGCCCAGATCCGGCCGCCATGCGCGTCAATGATGGAACGGCTAATCGATAGTCCCATTCCGATACCTTCCGGTTTGGTCGTGAAAAAGGGCGCAAACAACCGCGCCGTTTGCTGGGGATCGATTCCTGGCCCGGTATCGGCGACGGACACCAAAATCTCACCGGGTTCCGCGAGCTTCGATTGAATCACCAGCCGCCGGGGTTGGTCTTCAAAACCGGTCATGGCCTCGGTGCCATTGATCGCAAGGTTTAGGATCACTTGCTGCAATTGAATCCGATCGCCGAGTACGGCTGGAAGATTCGCGGCAAGTTCGGTGTTCAGCGAGACGCCTTTTCTTTGCGCTTCGCCGCCCACTAATGAAATAGTCTCGGTGATGACTTCGTTGATTTCGAGCCGGGTGGTAATCGAAGCTGTCTTTCTGAAAAGGGCTCGAATCCGACGGACGATATCGCTCGCTTGTGTTGCGGCTTGCACAATCCGGGCGGCGGCAGCGCGCGCCTTGTCCAGGTTGGGAGGCTCATTTTCCAGCCACGCCATACAACTGTCGCCACTAGCAATGATCGCGGCGAGAGGCTGGTTCACTTCGTGAGCGATCGATGCGGCCAACTCACCCATGGTCATCACCCGATTCACGTGCGCGAGCTCTGCCTGCGCGTTGCGCAAATCCTCCTGCGCCTGCTTCCGAGCGGTGATGTCACGGATAAAAGAGCTAAACGTCCAGGTATCGCCGGATTTCAGCGGCGTGATCGTCAGCTCCACCGGAAACTCCGTGCCATCGCGACGGAGAGCGGTAATTTCGATTCGCCGGTTCAGAACAGGGCCCTGACGCGTCTTGAAAAATTGCTCCAGGCCCCGCTCATGCAAGGAACGATATTGCGCCGGGATGATGGTCTCCGACATCCGCCGGCCCAGCGCCTGCAATCGTAACCATCCAAAAGTCTCCTCCGCCTGGTTGTTCCAGTCCGTGATCATTCCTTCCGCATCCATGACAACGACGGCGTCCAAGGCCGAATCGACAATCGCCCGGGCTTGCTGCTCAACTCTGCGCAAGGCCTCTTCGGCACGTTTTTGTTCGCTTAAATCGAGCGCGAAGGCGACACCGTAGTTCCCACCCTCTTCGAACAGGGCCGCACCGACCAGCACGGGCACGCGACTGCCGTCCTTGCGGAAATATTCCTTATGGTACGGTTGCATGGTCCCAGTCGTCTTGAGGTCCGCCACCGCCAGTTCGTCGCGGACGCGCCATTCCTCGGGTGTCAGATCCGTCCAACGCATGCCAGCCGAGGCAACGTCTTCACGGCCCCGCTGCACCATCTTGAGAAATGTTTCATTGGCCTCGACAATCCGGCCCTCAATATTCCAGGTGAAGATCCCCATAAGGTTGGCGTCGATCAGGCGCCGGATCTTAGCTTCGAGCCCCGTCGCCCGCTCCCGCAACTCTGTTTCCGCATTTTCGCGCGCGGCGATCTGGACCTTGAGGTGGTCGACGGATGCCACCGTTCGATACGCCGCGGAGGCAAATCGCCCGAGCGACCTCATGATCCGCTCATCTTCCGAATCAAACTTGCAGCGATCACTATGCATGATGCCCCATATGGTTCCGACTGCTTTTCCGTCGACGTAAAAGGGAACCAGCAGGCACTCTTCTGCCGCAGGGCTCACCGGTAGCAAATAGGAATAACGCCGTTCGAAGTGCCGGAACAGCATCGTGCAGTTGCGATCCAGCACGTCTCCGCAGGGACCGAAATTACGCGGCGTCCCGCCCCCGACGTGCGGCGCCCACATCCCGGCGATCGCCGGCCAATGGAACCTTTTCCCGCCATCCGGCGTGAGGAGACTCAACCCCGAGGAGTCGCACTGGGTAACGTCCAGGATCGTCTCGGCCAGGGTCTGAAAAATAGTGGCCGCCGAGTCGCTGAGGGCAGTGACCAGCGCCAAGAGCGCGCGATTCTCCTTTTCGACGTCGGGTGGACGCCAGGGGCGGCGATACAGCTCCTCAGTACAAACGATCGATTCGAGAGGGGCTGCGCCTTCTGGCATCGAAGCCTCGAGTGAGAAGTCATTTTGCGGCTCGGCAGACTCGGGCACCTTTTCACCTCCACTTTATGGGGCTATTTAAAAACGTGAAAGGAATGGCGACCGGTCCGGTGAACACCCCGGGGCCCAAATGAGCCGCTGTTTCATCCGACACGCCCCGAGAAAACATGTGCTGGTAAGATTCTACACTCAGTGGCGGAAACTTCAAACGTAAAGATCAAGCCTAGGCCATTCGGCATAGCTTGACGCCCGATCCCGCCGCCTCCAAGGCGCGCACACCCCTTCACTCGGGAGTCGAGGTAGCTAGTGAAGATGGTATCGCGGTCGTGGATGACGATCGGTAATGAAGATCGTACGCCAGAAACTCGCGGAACTGCTGGATCGTCCACTCGGCAGTAGGATGCGACAAGAATGGGGAGCAAGGTCTTGGGCTCGCAAGCCTGCCGCCGCTGCAGTCATATAGAAGACGCTCGGCGGTTTTAGGACAGTCGGGGAGAATGGCCGCTGGCGAATATCCGACGCGGCATCCTGTCTTCTGCGGTTTCGTACTTGGCAACTTGCCTGCAAAATTCTAACTAACCCATGTCAGCTCAGCGGCGAATGGCAGACGGCGGCCTGGCCTTCGATTGGAAGAGAGCGTGCATGTATACAAAGCGAGCGAATCACTTAACTAAATGATGAGTACGCGGAAAACAGTAATCGTAACCGGTGGTTCTCGCGGAATTGGAGCGGGTCTTGTGAAGGCGTTTCTGGATCGCGGTTACAACGTCGTGGCCAACGCTCTGGAAATCACCACGTCGAATGCGTTCGAAGCGTCAGACAAACTTGCGTTGGTCGACGGAAGCATCGCCGAAGTGGCTACCGCGGCGAAGATCGCCGAAGTTGCGATGAACAAATTCAAATCGATTGATGCGCTGGTCAACAACGCCGGCATCTATTTCGCGAAACGCTTCACGGATTACACGGTTGGCGATCTTCGTGCTCTCGCATCGGTCAACCTCGAAGGTTTTCTCCTGGTCACCCAGATGGCGGTCAAGCAGATGCTGGCTCAGAACAGCGGCGGAAGCATCGTTAATCTCAGCGCGGCCCAGGTGAATCATCCGATAGCGGGGATCAATTCGTCCGTTGCGATGATGATCAAGGGAGGCCTGGAAGCCGTTACGCGGAGCCTGGCGATGGAATATGCGAATCAAGGCATACGCGTCAACGCCGTTGCGCCGGGGGTCGTCGATACGCCGATGCATGAGGGGCAGTCGAAGGATTTCCTCAAAACGCGGCAACCGATGGGTCAGATTTCCGAGGTGAAAGACGTCGTGGACGCGATCGTTTATCTGACTGAAGCAGGTCAAGTCACCGGGGAGGTGCTGCACGTGGATGGCGGTGCGCACGTAGGCAAATGGTAACGGATGTTGAGGATGGGAGGCGTTCGGAGCACCGGCCTAGAATTTGTTCGATAATCCGATTTGATCAGTAGCTAGACGCTCCGACGATTATGCTGGAGCTGCCTTCTTGTGAAATTGGAGGCTCAAATGAACGATCAACAAGAGAAGGAAGATCAAGAGATACGTGCGGCGCTGGATCGGCATTGGGCGGCGTCAGATGCCAACGATTCTGAGACGGAGCACCTCATCTATCACGAGGACGCGGTGCTGGAATACCCGCAGTCAGGCGAGCGAACCCGCGGTCGACGCAACATACAGAACCAACGCGCTAGTCAGCCGAGCGAAAAGCGGTTTACGGTCCGACGAATCATTGGCGGCGGTGATCTTTGGATCACCGAATTGATCCTGACATACGACGGCAAGCCGTCCTACACAGTGAGCATCATGGAGTTCAGGGACGACAAGGTTGCGCGGGAAACACAGTACTTTGCGGATCCATTCGTGGCTCCCGCATGGCGCGCACAATGGATCGAACGGATGGACACATAATCTCGACGCGCGAGAATTGGAGGGATAAGAGATGGATTGGAAACGGCTGGTTCAGTTTGCGCTGCTGGGTGGCAGTGATTTGGAACAATATGCCATCCTGCTGGTACGTGTTTCGCTCGGGCTGTTCTTCGCCATCTCCGGGGCAAACAAATTGTTTGTCGCCGGCGGCATGAAACTTATTTACGATACCCTCGTTAAATCTAAAGTCCCGTTTCCCCACCAGATGGCTTATTTCGTGTCGGGTGTCGAGTTCGTTGGCGGATCCTTGCTGACCGTGGGATTTCTTTCGAGTCCGGCTGGCGTGGCTTTATTGATCGATATGATTGTCGCGGTCCTGACCAACACGCTCTCCACCATGCCTAAAGGACTCTCGCCTCTTAACTGGCTCGACGATTTCCTCTACCTTCCGGAAGTCTTGTACGTGCTCTTCTTTATCTGGCTCATCTGCTCCGGTCCGGGAAAGTTCAGTGTCGATTACTGGCTCGCCGGTAAGTTACTGAGATGATCGATCGACGAAGTAGCTCGTTGTTAGACAAGCTTGATGGTCACCACCAGAATTTTTCAGCCGCGGGACTGTCGCTAAGTCCTGGTTGACGCCGTTCTCGGAGAAGTGAAGTACCAGGCGAGCATGCCCGGGAATCCGACTCATCGGGAGTTATAGGCTCCAAAAGATAGAGTTCGTGGGCAATTAAATAAGCGTGCGTATTCCGGCGATTTTTACAGAAGCTTGTCGAGCGTGATCGGCAGATCGCGATTCGCTTTCCCGTTGCATGGAAAACTGCGTTGGAAATCGCGGCCGCCACACCCGTAATGCCGATTTCGCCGATTCCCCGCGCACCCACGGGCGCGTGTTCATCGGGAATAACGTTGAAGAGAACTTCAATGTGAGGTACGTCCAGATTCACTGGAACGTGAGGAATGTCGATCATCTGCTTGAGCGCTCACTGGCGGACCGGTTCTCCGCTGTTTATAAGAATCGAGTATGGCTTAACGGTCGGCAGGCCGGGGCACTTTCGGGACTTGGGTCCGAGGTTGCCAATACTGGCGTAATTCGAGATCAACTGCCTCAGATGCTGAAGTCCCTCGGAACTCGAACGCTTCTGGACATTGGTTGCGGGGATTTCAACTGGATGAAAGAAATCCGGTTGCCGTGCGCATACATAGGAGTCGACATCGTGCGGGATCTGATTAAGGTCGACGCAATTCGGTATGGTGGGGAACGAAGGCGATTCGCGGCTCTTGATGCAACGCGTGAACCGCTGCCGCAGGCAGACGCGGTCTTATGCCGAGAGGTTCTTTTTCATCTTTCGTTCGAAGACATTTGGAGTCTAGTCGAAAACGTCCGGCGGTCTGGAACGTCTTTTTTTATTGCGACGACCGACAACGACTTGAGGATGAACGCAGATATCCTATCAGGGGACTTCCGGTTCCTAAATCTGCAGCAACGTCCATTTTGCTTTCCTGATCCAAGCTTCTCGATAGTGGACAATGCAGTAGCTACTGATCGAGTTCTGGCGTGTTGGGAAGTAGTAAATCTGCCGGCGAGACGACGCTGACCACGTGGCGCTTCTAGAACATAGCGTGATCGATCTTGTTATTCGCCGGTTTGGTAGTCTCAAAAAACGTGCGAACCGTTGTGCAACATTGAACAAAGCCTACGGCAGGTAAAGCCGCGAGTGGTGGCTCCGCCGAGCTGAGCCGCCACGTGGGCGTCGATTTGTGATGTGGTCACAGCGAAAGGAGTTTTGCTGTGACCCCACTTCGACAACGGATGCTGGAAGACCTCCAGATCCGGCATTATTCCCCGACCACGATCCGGTTGTACCTGTACGCCGTGCGGGCGTTTGCCAAGCACTTCGGCAAGCCACCCGATCAACTCGGTGCCGAGCACATTCGCCGCTACCAGTTGTTCCTGACCAAGGAAAAGAAGGTGTCGACGTCCACCTACGTGATGATGATCTGCGGACTTCGCTTCTTCTATACCCATACTCTGCACCGGAAGGTCGCCATCGAACGCATTCCGTTTCCGCGGCACGAAAGAAAGCTGCCAGTGATTTTGAGCCGCGACGAAGTCAAAGCTCTGCTGGAGGCGCCGAGCGATCTGCGCGATCGTGCGATGCTGGCGATTCTCTATGGGTCGGGACTGAGAGTCAGTGAAGTGACCCGCCTTAAAGTCGCCGACATCGACAGCGCTCGCAATGTGCTGTGGGTTCGTTTCGGCAAAGGGCGGAAAGACCGGCAAGCGTTGTTGCCGCCGAAGTTGCGCGAACTGTTGCGCTGCTACTGGCGAACCACGCATTCCACCGATTGGTTATTTCCTGGCGCGCGTCCGGGACAACCCATCGCGGTGAAAACTATCTACACGGCTTGCCGGCAAGCTGGCCACTCAGCCAGCATCGCCAAGTCCGTTCATCCGCACTTGCTGCGGCACGCCTTCGCCACCCACTTGCTGGAAGCCGGCGTGAATCTCCGCACCATTCAGGTCCTGCTTGGACATGCCAACCTCGAAACCACGGCACGCTATCTGCAAGTCGCCGACGTGAATGTGCGCGGGACCACGAGTCCGCTGGAATCGCTTGAGTCACTTCGCCTCGTTCCGCTTAAGGAATGAAACCGCATCGGCTGGAACTGGCCGATGTCTTCCGCACTCATCAACACGATTTCCTGGCTCGCTGGAACTCCGTGCTCTCGCGCCAGCAGAGGAAAGCGCTCCGAGACATTCGCGACTGCCGGACCGCGGTCCTGGGTGGTCATCTCTATGAGTGCGACCGGTGCGGACATCGCGTCAAAGTATTCAACTCGTGTCGTAATCGCAACTGCCCAAAATGTCAGGCCACGGCCCGCGCCAGGTGGCTCGCCGATCGGGAGGCGGAGCTATTGCCCGTTCCTTACTTCCACGTCACGTTCACGCTTCCACAGCAAATCGGCCGCCTGGCGCTGCAGAACCCGAGACAGATTTACACCATCCTATTTCAGGCCGCTTCGGAAACTCTGCTCACCATCGCCGCCGACCCGAAACACCTCGGTGCCTCCATCGGCTTCCTGGCCGTGCTGCACACCTGGGGTCAGAACCTGCATCTTCATCCGCACTTGCACTGCGTCGTTCCCGGTGGCGGCCTCTCCCTCGACGGCTGCCGCTGGATCGCGTGTCGGAAGGATTCCTTCTTCCTTCCTTATAAGGTACTCAGCCGACTGTTCCGCAAACTTTTTCTGCTATCTCTGGGAAGGGCCTTTCGCAAAGGTAGGCTTCACCTCTCCGGCGAGCTTCGCGATCTGGCCAAGCCGGCCGCGTTCCAGTCCCTGTGTGAGGCAGCCGCGAAGCTCGAATGGGTCGTTCACGTCGAGCCTCCCTTCGGTGGACCCCGACGCGTGCTGAAGTATCTGGCCCGCTATACCCACAGAGTGGCCATCTCCAACCACCGGCTTCGATCAATAGAAAACGGCCAAGTCAGCTTCGACTGGAAAGACTATGCCGATCACTCCCGCACCAAGACCATGTCACTCGACGCGGTCGAGTTCATCCGCCGCTTCCTGCTCCACGTGCTGCCCTCCGGCCTAGTCCGCATTCGCCACTTTGGCTTCCTCGCCAATCGGGTTCGCCGACAAAAACTGATTCAGTGCCGCGCCGTGCTCGCCGCCTGCCCGGTACCTATTCCCAACGATTCCGAACCCAGCACTACCTCCATCGAAGACCCTCATCGCTGTCCCATTTGTAAGCTTGGACGGTTGGTTGTCATCGAACTCATCAGCGTCGAATCGATGGCAGTTCAGGACACCTCATGATCGGCAGAACGTATTCCGTCCCCGCCTCAGCCGGTTCCGATCGGAACCTCAGCAGATCTCTGTCTCCGCTCGTTCCGATGGTTAGCCAAAGTCTGTCCGCAACCCCTCGGCGCCACTCTTTTCCATTCTGGAAGCCCGTCACTTACCTTCCCGCGCGCCGTTTAACATGCTCCCCTCCACGCGATCTGCGGCAAAAACACATTCAATACCCAGAGACTGGTTCCGGCTCCGTTCAATGAATTCTATCCGAAGCGCTCCGGCCCGCCCTTTCCGTCGCTCCACGCCATTTCTGCGCCGGAGCACTTCCGATAGAATCCGTTTCATTATCGGCTTGCTCCGCAAACGGGATCCCCCTTCACGAATATGACTGGTGAGCCGCACACAAAGATAAAAACCCGGCGCGCTCAGCTTTTCTTGCGGATTGAGTAAAGGCGATTTTCGGTACGCAACAGCAAGCGGTCGCCGACAAGGGCGGGCGTCGCAAGCGCCATTTCGTCGAGATCGTTGGAATGGAGCAGCTCGAATTTATCGCCGGCTGCGATCACGTACGTCACGCCCTCTTCGCTTAAGCAGAAAATCTCGCCGTTGTAGCCCCATGGTGACGCCGTGAAATCGCCGCCCGTGCCGATGCGAGCCTTGTAAGTCTGCGAGCCGTTCTTTGCGTCGAAGCGCGTGAGAATTCCGGTGTGCGTGAGCACGTAGATGCCGCCATCGTACGCGAGTTCCGTCGGCAAATAGGTTCCTGCCTTCGGCTGCAGCCATGCCACGAACTCATTGAGTTTCGCGCCGTCCGGAGTAGTAAGATCCCCGGATCCCCCCGGCTTGATCGCGGCGACGAGTTTCGCGGTTCCGCCATTCAGGTACAGCAGTCCGTCGTAGGCAAAAGGACTCGGGATCGGCATCGCGGACATACCGCCGATGCGCCAAAGTTCTTTCCCGTCGCTGTCGTAGCTGATGGCGATTCCGGGGCCGATGGTGACGATCTCGGTGCGCTTCTCGTTTTTCCAGATGTACGGCGTCGACCAGCCGGTCTGCATGTCGGAACCGGGAACATGGATGCTGCGATCCGTGCGCCAGACCTGTTTGCCCGTGCTCTTATCGAAGGCGGCGATGAACTCCTCTTTCTGGTTGTCATTGACGATGATCACCAGGTTGCCCAACTGGGCAGGCGACGAGGCGGTGCCGAAATCGAGAAAGGTCGGGGAGCTTTCAAGCGGCGTGTTCCAGAGTCTCTTTCCCTCGAAATCGTACGCGAAGAGACCGAGACCGGTGATGTAGACATACACGCGCTTGCCGTCGGTGACGGGAGTTTCCGAACAGAAACTGTTCTTGCGATGACGGCCGCCGGGCGGGTGGCCGGCGTAGAACTCGCGCTTCCAGTTGATTTTGCCTGAATCCAGATCGAGCGAATAGAGCCAATAATGAAGTGATACTTCGTTAGGAAGCTCGCTGTCGCGCGCCTGAAGGCGCTCCAGCAACTCCTGCCCTTTCAGGCCCTGTTTCTGGAGCTCGGCAACGTAGTCGTTCGAATAATCGACGCCGGTTTGGGGCTGCTTCGCCTTGCCGTCGGTGGTGACGGTCGTGAGGAAGACGCTTTTCCCGCTGACGATCGGTGAAGACCAGCCGAGGCCGGGGATGTCCGTCTTCCATTCGACATTTTCCGCCTTCGACCATTTTTCGGGGAGCTTGGAGTTGGCGACAGCCGGGTTGGACGAAGGCCCGCGGAAGGAGGGCCATTCGGGATCCGCGGCGGATGTTATCGACGCGAAGACGGCCGCCAGGAACATGGTTGCGAGAGCCCGTATCATGGTTCCATTAGACGATAGATCAAAGGCAAACGTCTCGTATAGGCGAGAAGGAGGCAGGCAGTCACCTGAGCATGGCGTTTGGCGCGCAGGATGTAGAGGCGTCCGATTGTGGGAAGTTGGCTGGTTGAATAGGCCTCGGCCTGAGGTCCACCATTAACGGCACTTCCTCGACCGCCGTATCTTTGAAACGTCCCGCCGCACTTCGCCGGTTCCTGCTTATCCCGGCAATTCTGCGGATAGCCTACCAACCGGGAATAACTCGACCTTCAGCGCGGCGCGGGTTGAAACTTCCACAGCGTCGATCGCAGGCCGATCTTGACCGCCATCACGTGCCCGTCCGGCGTCCAGCCGACCGACTGATAATCGCTCAGGTTTTCAGACGGAATGCGCCTGGTACGGCCGGTCGCGGTGTCGATCAAGCCTGGAGGATTGAACCAGGAATCGCGAAGCGTGGTCGACGTCAGCATCCGGCCATCGGCATTCAAAGCGTTCGGTGACATGGTAACCACGGAGAGGGGAAAGGAGCTATCCCGCGGGATTTCGCGCTCAGGGCCCCCGTCTAGGGGCACGATGAACTGGTGCATCTGGGAACTCTCCCGCGCCTGGACGACGAGGCGGCGGCCTGAAGGGTCCGCGACCACGCCCTCACCGGCGCGGATTTTTCTCGCCTCACCCCCTAAAGGGCCAATGCTCCAGACAACACCTCTCGCCGAGAAATAAACCGTCTTGCCGTCCGGCGAACAAGCCAGCGATTCCACCGGGCCCTTGCCGGGCGCGATGGTGCGGACCATCCGGCCGGTGGAGGGTTCCGCGAAGGCGATGGTTTCATGGGGCTCCGGCCCGATCATGAACGCGACCTCGCGCGATCCGCACGCAGCCATCGGCATGGTCGTCTCCTCTGTAGTGTTCACTAAAGGCGCAGGTTCCTTTCCCTTCTGCACAATCATCAGGCGGATTTGGGACGATGCGACAACAGGAAGGACGCCACGGCCATCGGGAAGAACGGTCAGCTTCGGCAGGTTGGGGACCTGCGGAAAGCCGGCCAGCTTTTCCACGCCGGTTCCGTCCAGCGCAAAGCGGACAACATCGGCCGGCCGGTCCACCACGTTGGCATACAAACTCTCGCCCGGACCGGCATCCAAGCCCCAGACAGTGCTGGTCAAGGTAAGCGGAAGCGTCAGCCCTTCCGCTCCACTGGTCGAAGAGCGGACGATTCTGGTGAGCGCGCCGGACTGCACCGGGGCTAAGAACGATTTTCCATCCCGAGCCAACGCTGCGGTTCCTCCATCCGCGCCGTTCAGTCCCGGATTGTTCATCCGGCGGATCGATCCAGCGGTCAGATCGATCGCATAATAACCCGGCCCGGACGCCGCATGGCCGATTGGCTCGCCCCATAGCACCGCGATTTTTCCTTCCTGGTCAGCCCTGACGCTGCTGACGCTGCTCTGGTTCACCTGAATCGGAAGCGCCTGGAATCGCCCATTTCCGGGCCAGAAACGATGTAACTGGTACTTGCGTTCGGCGTTAAGTTTGATCAGCAACAAGCTTCCGTCCGGTAGCGCCTCCGGCGCCAGCGCATTCTCCAGAACCAGTCTCTCCTCGCCGCCGAGGACCGGCACGCTGAAGATCCCCTGTGGCACATCCGTGTACCGGTCGTAGTAGATTAACGCTCCATCGGCGGACCAGCAGTGGATGTTGATCGGCCCGTGGTCCCGGTCCCGCGTGAGGACCGACCAGTTGCCGGACTCGGGTTTCATCACCGCGATTTGTGCTTGCCCGTCCACCATCGCCTGGAATGCGAGCAGATGTCCGTCGGGCGACAGCCGCGGCGAGAGAGCCATTTCGGACCCACCCAGAATGACGCCGGTCCATGCCGTCGGCTCGGGTGTGCGCCATAGCAGCCGTGTAGCGCCGAAGGAAATCGCCGCAATCGCGACAGCTGCCACGGCCGCGATTGCCCACACGCGTCCTTTGTGTTGCCGAACCGCGGACACGGCTTGCGTCCCGCTCGCTTCCGACAGCCGCTCCCGCGCGAGCGTCAGTTCACGATAGAGGTCTTTGGTCGAATCGTAGCGCTCCGCCGGATCTTTCGCCAGGCACCGCTCGACCACCCACCGCAGAGGCGCCGGGACCGAAGTGGGCAAAGCCGGCGCCTCGTCGCGAATGATGGCCGCCATCGTTTCGGCAGTGCTGGGCCGAACGAACGCGCGCCTGCCCACCACGAGTTCGTAAACAATCAGCCCGAAGGAAAACTGGTCACTGCGGGCGTCGAGTTCCTGCCCGCGCGCCTGCTCTGGACTCATATAAGAAACCGTCCCAACGACAGTTCCGGCATCGGTGACCGCCGCGATCGATCGGGTGGTTTCCGATTCGTGAAGGGAAGCTGCCTGCTTGGCGAGCCCGAAATCGAGAATCTTGACGCGGCCCGGATGGGGCGTCCGGGGACCCGTCATCAGGATGTTGTCGGGCTTCAGATCGCGATGTGTGAAGCCAGCAGCATGTGCCGCCGCCATGCCGTCCGCTATTTGCGCGGCGAGGTCGAGCAACTTGCGCGGCGAATCGACCGGGGCAATGGGCGAGCCTTCGATGAACTCCATCACCAGGTAGCTGCCACCCGCGGGAAGTGTCCCCAAATCGTAAAGCTGGCAGATATTAGGATGGTTCAACGCGGCAACCGCACGAGCTTCGCGCGCGAACCGCTCCGAGAACTCCGTCCTCGAAGTCTTGATGGCAACTATCCGGTTGAGCCTTGTATCGCGCGCCTTGTATACCTCACCCATGCCGCCGGCGCCGAGCGGCGCGAGAATTTCGTAGGGGCCGAGTTTATCGCCGGGAGAGAGCGGCATTTGAGGGATTCAGCTCAGTTTAGCTGATCAGAATATCGATAGCGCCTGAATCACGGCGGATCCGGAAGTTGTCGGCCTCTTAGCCCTGCGCCCGAGATGCCCCGATGTGGGAAGTTTGAATGCCGGCAATTTTGCGGCCTGATGTCGGACATTATCGTCAACTCAACATAGCAATTAAGGGCCTGTTCGGGATCGGCTTTCTTCAGTTGCCGGCGTACGGATTGTGCATCAACGTCGGGCGATCGCGCCACACCGGACGCGCTGGCGTCTGCGCAACGCGATACCCCACTTCCAGCAACACCTGCAGGTCTTCCACCGCTCCCGTGAGGTCCCAATCCGGTTTGATTAAATCGGTTGGCTTATGGTAATCGTCGCGGATGTACTCGCTCCGCTTCTGGTCACCATATTCTGCTGGCTTGCCTACAAACTCGATCCCGGGACTTGACGCGAGAGAGGGAACTCCGCCCATGGCGAATTCAACGTGATCCGATCGCCAATAAAAGCCCTCCACGGGATCGGTATCCCCTGTAACCACGCGTCCTTGCCTAGCGACCGCATCCTTTGCGAGATCATCGAGCGACGTCATGCCCATTCCAAGGATGCTGAAGTCCTTCGTCTTGCCCCAGCCCCAGTTACTGAAATAATCCAAATTGATGTTCGCCGCGGTCATAGCCAATGGATAGAGGGGGTGTTGAACGTAATACTTCGCACCCAGGAGTCCGCGCTCTTCGGCAGTAGTGAATAGGAAGATCACTGTGCGTTTCGGCGGCGCAGGCAACGCCGCAAACGCGTGCGCGAGTTCCAGCACGCCGGCCACGCCCGAAGCATTATCGCTGGCGCCATGGAAGATGTTGTCGCCCTGACGTCCGAGATGATCCCAGTGGCCGGAATAAATCACATATTCCCCGCGCAGCTCGGGGTCGCTGCCTTCGATCTTTGCGACCACATTAGCGGACTCGATTTCCCGCACTTCGTTCCTCGCGCTGAGAGCGATCGAGGCTTTCAATGGCACGGGCCGAAACTCCGGTGACAGCGCGGACAGCCGAAGCGCGGCGAGGTCCAGTCCTGAAGCGGCGAACAATTGCACAGCCTTGTCATTGTTCAGAGAGACCGTGGCAGAAATGTGCTTAGTGGAAGAGGCGTCGCGAACGATCATGGATTCCCGGAGAATAAACCGGTTCGGCCCCACGCCCGCCCCTCCACGCGCGGCGCCACGGCCCGCCCCCGCGCGCCCGCCTCCTGCGCCTTGCAACGTGATCACAACCGAAGCGCCACGCGCATACGCCATATCGGCCTTCGAACTGGGTCGGCCATAGATGGAAAGCTCCGGGCCGAGAAACATCTTGGGATCGAGTTTCGTGGGATCAGCAGGATCCGGAATGGGTGGATCACCGGAAAGGATCACCACGGCCTTACCCTTCACATCCATGCCTTTGTAGTCATCCCATTTATATTCGGGGGCGACAATGCCGTAGCCGGCGAAGACTATTGGCGAGTCGGCGACGGTGATGGATGCCTTTGGCTGCCCGGAAGTCACTCGGTAATCTTCCGCCGCCAATGGGAAATCCCCATCGCCGGCTTTCATGGTGACTTCCCCGCCGCCGGCCGTGATGCCCCAGAGCGCGACCGGTTCGAGCCAGGAGCCATTGGGATTGCCGGGCGCGAGCTTCAGCGCCTTACACTGGGCGATGATGTAGTCGAGGCTCTTCTGCTCGCCCGGAGTTGCTGGCGCACGACCTTCAAATTCATCGGAGGCAAGAATCTTGATGTGCTTCAGGAGTCCTTCCGCCGTAATCGCATGGAGAGCGGGCGGAGGAACCGGCGATGGATCTGCGCCCGAAACAATTGCACAGGCCAACAAGGCTGCTATGAAGCGGATTCTGCAAAGCATTCGAACATATTCGCATATCGGAGGCGTTCTTGATGCGGCGATTCGCTCGTCGCCAACGCCGTGCGGTGATCACCATTGCGCCCGACGGCCGTCGTATTGACAGCTCCGAAGTGCTGAATTGCAGCCCCCGCTCCCGCGCGTTAAGGCACATTGAACAAAGCCTACGGCAGGTAAAGCCGCGAGTGGTGGCTCCGCCGGGCTGAGCCGCCACGTGGGCGTCGATTTGTGATGTGGTCACAGCGAAAGGAGTTTTTTGCTGTGACCCCACTTCGACAACGGATGCTGGAAGACCTCCAGATCCGGCATTATTCCCCGACCACGATCCGGTTGTACCTGTACGCCGTGCGGGCGTTTGCCAAGCACTTCGGCAAGCCACCCGATCAACTCGGTGCCGAGCACATTCGCCGCTACCAGTTGTTCCTGACCAAGGAAAAGAAGGTGTCGACGTCCACCTACGTGATGATGATCTGCGGACTTCGCTTCTTCTATACCCATACTCTGCACCGGAAGGTCGCCATCGAACGCATTCCGTTTCCGCGGCACGAAAGAAAGCTGCCAGTGATTTTGAGCCGCGACGAAGTCAAAGCTCTGCTGGAGGCGCCGAGCGATCTGCGCGATCGTGCGATGCTGGCGATTCTCTATGGGTCGGGACTGAGAGTCAGTGAAGTGACCCGCCTTAAAGTCGCCGACATCGACAGCGCTCGCAATGTGCTGTGGGTTCGTTTCGGCAAAGGGCGGAAAGACCGGCAAGCGTTGTTGCCGCCGAAGTTGCGCGAACTGTTGCGCTGCTACTGGCGAACCGCGCAGCCCACCGATTGGTTATTTCCGGGCGCGCGTCCGGGCCAACCCATCGCGATAAAAACTGTCTACACGGCTTGCCGGCAAGCTGGCCACTCAGCCGGCATCGCCAAGTCCGTTCATCCGCACTTGCTGCGGCACGCCTTCGCCACCCATTTGCTGGAAGCCGGCGTGAATCTCCGCACCATTCAGATCCTGCTCGGACATGCCAACCTCGAAACCACGGCGCGCTACCTGCAAGTCGCCGATGTGAATGTGCGCGGGACTACCAGTCCGTTGGAATCGCTGGAATCGCTCCGTCTCATTCCACCGAAGAGATGAAACTGCATCGGCTGGAACTGGCCGATGTCTTCCGCACTCATCAACACGATTTCCTGGCTCGCTGGAACTCCGTGCTCTCGCGCCAGCAGAGGAAAGCGCTGCGAGACATTCGCGACTGCCGGACCGCGGTCCTGGGCGGTCATCTCTATGAGTGCGACCGGTGCGGACATCAGGTCAAGGTATTTAACTCGTGTCGTAATCGCAGTTGCCCAAAGTGTCAGGCCACGGCTCGCGCCAAGTGGCTCGCCGACAGGGAGGCGGAGCTGTTGCCCGTTCCATACTTCCACGTCGTGTTCACGCTCCCGCAGCAGATCGGTCGATTGGCGCTTCAGAACCCGAGACAGATTTACAACATCCTGTTTCAAGCAGCTTCGGAAACTCTGCTCACCATCGCCGCCGACCCCAGGCATCTCGGTGCCTCCATCGGCTTCCTTGCCGTGCTGCACACCTGGGGTCAGAACCTGCATCTTCATCCACACCTGCACTGCGTCGTGCCCGGCGGCGGCTTCTCCCCCGACGGCTGCCGCTGGATCGCGTGTCGGAAGGACTCCTTCTTCCTTCCTTATAAGGTCCTCAGCCGCCTGTTCCGCAAGCTATTTCTGCTCTCTCTGGGTAGGGCCTTTCGCAAAGGTAGGCTTCACCTCTCCGGCGAACTTCGCGATCTGGCCAAGCCGGCCGCGTTCCAGTCCCTGTGTGAAACAGCCGCGAAGCTCGAATGGGTCGTTCACGTCAAGCCGCCCTTCGGTGGACCCCGGCGCGTCCTGAAGTATCTGGCCCGCTACACTCATCGCGTCGCCATCTCCAACCACCGCCTTCGCATCAATTGCAAAACGGCCAAGTCAGCTTCGACTGGAAAGACTACGCGGACCATTCCCGCACCAAGACCATGACCCTCGATGCGGTCGAGTTCATCCGCCGCTTCCTGCTCCACGTGCTGCCCTCCGGCCTGGTCCGCATCCGCCACTTCGGCTTCCTCGCCAACCGCGTCCGCCGACAAAAACTGATCCAGTGCCGCGCGCTGCTCGCCGCCTGCCCGGTCCCTATTCCCAACGATACGGAACCGAGCACTACCACCATCGAAGACCCTCATCGTTGTCCGATCTGTATGCTCGGACGATTGGTTGTCATCGAACTTATCAGCGTCGAAACCATCGCAGTTCAGGACACCTCATGATCGGCAGAACGTATTCCGTCCTCGACCTTCAGCCGATTCCGATCAGAACCTCAGTAGATCTCCGTGCTCCGATCGATCTGATAGCTAGCCCAAAGTCTGTCCGCAACACCTGCAGGCGCCAGTCATTTTCCATTCTGGGAAACCACGTCACTTACCTTCCCGCGGGCCGTTTAACATGCTCCCACTCGCACGCGATCTAAGCCGCAAAAACACAATTCAATACCCAGCGACTCGTCCCGGCTCCGTTCAATGAATTCTATCCGAAGCGCTCCGGCCCGCCCTTTCCGTCGCTCCACGCCATTTCTGCGCCGGAGCACTTCCGATAGAATCGTTTCATTATCGGCGCTCGAACGATCAAGGCTTCCTAAGATTCCTAACCGCGATTTTCACCGATCCGACAGCTTCGTGCGGGACTACCAGACTGGTCGAAAGGCCCATACACGGCGATCCGATCGTCCGGACGCACACCGCTCAGGAATTTTTCGAGCCGCGCTTTGGGCGAATGCGGAATCTTCAAAGCGAGTAATTGTCGAAGCCATAGAGCGAGGCAAGGCCAAGGGGCGGCTAAACTGTTGGATGTGACGTTGTGTACCGTCCGGTTCTCGCTCAGCCTCGCATTTGCAGTAGCCGCGGCTCAACCAGTCCCGGCTGATTCGGCCCTCAACGGCGTTCGCTTGGACGAATGGCTCCGCGAGAAAGACGATGCCCATATAAGATGGTCTCTCCAAGTTCGACCGCCCGATCTGACCGAGCGTCAACACCTCGAGACACAAGTAATCGCAATCATTGACGGAGATGAGGTTCGGCAGAATCCCGATCTCGACCACATGGTTTTTCTGTTCCAATTCCGGGACGCTGGCGGACATGTTTTTCGTGGTTTCGATCCAATAAGACGACCTCGCGACGCCGATTCCGCCTCAGTGAAGGAGCTCAGGGTTTTTGAGAGGGCCTGCATTGCTCCCGGCGACTACGACATCGTTGGAGCCCTGTATGACCCGGTTTCAAAAAATCATAGTGTCCGAAGAATCCATTATCGAGCTGAAGGAATTGCGCATGATCCGTTCCCCACAATGTGGAGTGCGGCTCCCAGTGTCGCAATTAATCGCACCGAATGCGGTGAAATGAATCCGGTAATTCCCTTGCACACCAAGGGCGCGGTCCGTTTTGATCTGGTGGCAAACCAGCCAATTGATCTGCCTGATAAAATCACGCCGCGGCTGTGGTTTTTATCGGAACTTGCCCTTCAGAATGGGTCGACTGCTGTAACCGTCCTCAATTTGCCGAAGCGAATAGTGCGAACCCAAAGCCTTGCCGGGACGCTTAACGAGAAGAAGCTCTGGGTGGGGTTCCCGCGGATTCAAAGGCTCATCATAGATGCGCCGTTGCTCAAAAAGGACAAGGCTGTTGGCGAATTCTTCGTCGCTCAGATCGGCAATTTGCTGAACGCTCGTGTCGGAGAAGGGAAGCACGTTGTTGTCATTCTCAGTGACCCGGTAAAGCTCGCGAAGGGCGAGGATCCGCGTCCGATCGACCTACAGGCTTCGCCGCCACTGTTCGTGTTCTATATTCGCTGTGATCACATGACTCCTTCTGCCTCTTTTCCCCCACCTTCTTTTCCGAGTACCATCCCTCCGGCTACGCCCGGAGCCCTTCCAGACATGTCAAAGCCACTCGTGATGCGTTCCTGGACGCCTCTGCCACGATTTCTCGGCAACGCTGATAGCTTGGAAACCACGCTGAAGCCACTCCATCCGAAGGTGTTCGATGTGACGACGCCGATCGAATTCCGGCACGCGCTAGCGGAGATTGTCCGAGAAATCTCGGACCAATAGGACCGGTCGAGAAACTACCGGATCCGCGCCAGGCGCGCCGCCAGTGGCGCTTCTGACCGCGCCGGCTTGTGGTCGATACCCAGCCTGCTCGCTTGATCTTGGGAACGCCGCTCTATAAAGGCCGGAGCGAAAATAGACCAGTAAACGCCGCTTGAGCGTCGTTGCCGGCGGTCAGTAGCTCGTCGAGGACTGGTAACATTGCCGAATTGGTTCTCGGCCTAAGATCACGCGTCTCCTGGGTCTTCTGCCTCGCCGGTATTATCGTGATTGGAGTTCTCTCGCGAATCGTTCACAGCGGGTTTGTGATTATCGATAAATACTTGGGACGCGTTGTATGCAGCAATGGTCTATGTCATTTTGCGGTTGCTTTGGAGAGCGACAACGGTGGCGGTGGGTATGTCCGCCATGATCACGATGACATTGGTCGAGCTATTTCAATTGACAATGATTCCGCCACACATGCTGGCGAGCGACCATCTGATCTCGCGGATCTGCGCGCGCCTGATGGGCACTGAATTCAGTTTTCTGGATCTGTTCGCTTACGCAGTGGGAGTCGCATGCAGCTGTCTCGCGGATTCCTCGCCCGCTGGTTGATTTGATCTCCAAGCCCAACGTGCCAGATGTTTGCCATTAACGGAATGGATCCAGTTTACGCACTTCGTAAACTTGGTTTCCTTCCGATCTGGCCGAAGATTACTAGATCAATTGGTCCGCCAACTACGCATAATCACTTAGTGCATTAGCAACTCCCTCCCTCTAGAATGGGAAGGCAGACAATGAAAAAGTTCGACAATCTGATGGTTATGGTGCGAATCTGGGCCGACACGAAAGGCCAGGATTTGATCGAGTATGCGCTGATGGCGGGCTTCGTTGCGATCGCTGCTGGTGCCATCATGCCCGGCGTAGCGAGTAGTATCAGTAAGATCTTCTCTAAAGTCGCATCGGTAATGACGGGCTCGGCCTCGCAAGGGAGTTAGGTCAAAGGCGATACCCCGTCGAATGGGCTAATCAGCACGCACGCGGCCCTCGCGTTGCTCCATTGTCAAGCATTATCGGCCA
>CAVUSQ010000002.1:0-163127 GCA_963744175.1 Bryobacterales bacterium
GATCGCCGGGCTGGAAGGAGTCATCGGCCTGGGAGGCGTTGGAACTGGATTTTTTCGAAGGTGCCTTGCGAAGGATCAGGGAGACAGCGCCGCGGAGCGGCGGCAATGGCGAGAGCACATCTTGCCGAATCCGAAGTCGGACCCGATCGCAAGGCGGAATAACGGTTAAGCGGATGGCGGATCTCACCTACTTGCGGCTGGAGCAGGAATTCGCGTATTTGGCCGTTGTCCTGGACGGCTATGGCTGCGGGAAAGTGTCTCACGCTAAGTGTCCACCCCGCTGAGATATAGATAAAATTGAGGATGCGGAATTCCCCCCGCTCAATGCAGATCAACTCCGTTCAACACCGCGCGAGTAACCGTTTAATTTCAAGTAGTTGAAAACAGATGCTTTTGAGCCGAGTCCGAAATCTGCCTTGGGCGCAGGTGCGCTCCCACTGGTGCGTCTTTAGATTCAATAACTTAGAAAACTACGGTGTTGAATGGTGAGGAAACGATAGCTACAATTTCCACTACATTCGCCTATAGGTTCCCTACCACCAGATTTCATCTGGTTGAATTTAAGGGAGTGTTGCTTGGGAACCACGGAGCGCGCACCTGTCTATTGCGGCAGGTGACTCCCTCGCTGAAAGCCGCAGTCATCCGTCTGATTTTAAGTGAGTTGTTGCGACGGGATTTGAATCGGCCACCTGCACCCGTCGGGTGTATCGCGAAGCGAACATGCTGGCAACTGGGCGGCCATAACCGGTCACCTTAGGGTCGGCAGGCGCTTTGACACGGGACTTGGGCGACCCTTTTTACTTCGCTAGCGCTCAGGGCCTGTTTGTACCAGGTGATTTCGTCAAGCAGCCCGCGAAGCGGCGCGCGCTTATTCCGGCTTGCTCCCAAGATCACTATTCCTCTAGCGTGTGATCCGACCGGTCTCCTAACTACCTGCGTGCAAAGATGATCGCACGATCGAAAGACCGCTGGCCATAAACGGTGTGTGCCGTTGCCGCAATGTGAGAAAACCCCAGATGGCCTGCAATAAGCTTTGCCCTTGGGCAAGATAGGCCCGAGGCTCATGGTGCCGTGCTCGCGGTTTGGCGAGGCAAACAAGAGAGGTTCCGACATCGGAGTGACGTTTGTAGGCGGGCTTGGATTTTTTAACGGTTTGTAACGGGAATTGCGTAAAACATGCCCGGCTTTCCCGCATCGGTCCACGCGTTGTTCTCCAGAATCTGGCGCTGGGCGGTCCCATTCGTAATCTCGACGAATCGTTCGCCTTGGCGGCAAAGAGCTGTGGCAAACCACTTCTTGCGCGTCTCGCCCTGGTTAAACAAAACCACGTTGAATTGCGAACCATCTATAAAACCCGTGATGGTGCCCCTGATCTCGGGGTTTGTGAGCCTGTAGATGCCAGACACGTCAGTGCCGCGATGGATCAGTTCCATCTTGCCTAGCGCAGAACCTAACGTGATGTTCCATGTGCCGGAGAGATTGCCAATAGTTGGCTGGTTGATCGGACTGACATCAATTTCGGTTTGCGCCGTGTAGACGCGATACTTTGTCTTTAATGCGGCCGTAATTGTGAAATGCCCCGGGGCAGTGGCTTGAAGGATAAGCCGTTCCCCTTTCGGCACGATGACCGGCGCCGCGATTTCTGCCGTGGCACTATCGGAGCTTCCTCCTTTGCGCGTAAGGCCGTCGTTTCCCCATGAAATTTGCAACACGCCTTCCGACACCGGAATGGGTGACGTTGGAACGATCTCTACCGAGACCTCGATTTGATCACCCACACGCGGGCTACGCTGCGAGACGCGCGCGGTTAAGTCTGCGGACTCCTTGTAGATCCTATGCATGACAACGGCCTTGAGGGGACTTAGCCAGAAGCCCACGAGCCCTGTTACACCCAACAGGGCGCCTACAATCCCGGTAACTAGTTGCTTTTTGACCTCACTGAACAAACTTACTTCCTTGTTCGTTGTCTCAACGCGGACTATCTTGGGCGGCCGTCTGCTCATCGTTGTCTCCTTTTGCCAGCGATGGTGCCTATTTTGACTTGACCCGGTATATTCGAATGGAATTGGTGACGAACTCCTCACCCGATGTTCCGAAGTGCCAATTCAGAGGCTGGGAGATATATATGAGCCCCGGGGCCGCCTTCAAGATTGAGAACGATGCGCGCCTTTGGCTCTTCATCCCGGATCGTAGCTGCCATGAGCAAGCCGAAGTCATACAAAGAGATAGCCTGATAATTACTGCGAAATGCACCTCCCACAAGCAGGTCGCCGTCGCTCGAAAATCCAATCCCCACACGATCTCTAGCCAAGCCATCATCCTTTGGTATTCCGTTGTGCCCGTCTTCGACGACTAGGGGTTTAGTCTGCACTGCGAAGTCTACCTGCGCTCGATCGTTTTTCCATCCACGAACAGGGGCAATCCCGATAGATCCTCGGCTCTCGAACAAGATACCGCCCTCCGTCCAGTTCTCTTGACGGCTGATTAGCTTTCCTTGGTATACGAGCAGTCCAATCGGACTCAGCTTGGCATCATGGAAGCCGGCGCTGAGCACGACCAAATCATCCATGGACGATGTCCCCTCGTAGATCTTGTTTGGTAAGCCCGTTTGAAGAATTGGCTCGATCTTGAGCGCGACCTCGGTTCTCGGGATCTGCATCCACACCAACGTAACTCCGTCGAACTTTGAAGTGGGATCTTTAACCTCCAGCACATGCAGAGTATATGAGCCGAGGCCGAACGTGTGGTGGTTCGCGAGCTTGAAAGTCTGAATGACCTCTTCTTGCGCGGGCGCAGCAGCCAACGCCAGACAGAGTGCAAAAAGGGGTATCGAACAAAAATAGCGGGCTGTTCTCAATCGAATTTCTCCTCGAAACCTGAAGAGGACCGTCATTTGCTCCGTTGCTTCTCCAACACACCGAACATTGTGACCAAAGGAGTATCGATGCCGATGCTAATCGACACCTTCTCACTGCTGAACAGCGCAGGGATTGGGCCACCATCGAGGTACAGGGCATTACGGCATCCTACCGCCGAAAAAACGGAGGCAAACTCATAAAAACTGGATTCCGAGGACGACATCGCGAAAACGACTCGCTGCGGGCCTAGGATTCCCACCCCAGTCCTCCTCTTTTTTGTTGGTGGATCCAACTCGGAATTGAGGATTGATCACGCCGTCCACCACGAGTGCCGGACCAGATTGCACCGCGACGCGGGGTGACGGCTCGCGATTCAATGAACGCTGTTTATGGTACTCGTCTGTCGTGAGAATGTGACCGTAACCCATCGAATCGATGAAGAAAACACCATTGGGTTGCAAGTAAAAATTTCCTCGATCCCCGCTTGGTTTAGCCGTGTCGAGTTGGGCTTGCTCTCTGCCTTCCTCGATATAGAGCCCCTCGGGCCGGTACTGTTGATTGAAAATGCCGCCGTTAATCGCAAATTGCAGCGAGTGACCTTCGCGTCCTTGTTCTTCCCGTAGCTTCGCGATGCTCCCGTAGGGCTCTCCCCGTCCGTTCAACCAAAACACCTGCAAATAGGTTCTGTCGAGATCAACAACATAAAGATGAACGGGACCATCTCGTGAGGTTCGCGTCGAATAACCCGCCGCTAACGCGAGCGGGGGCTTGGAATCTCCGTTTCCAGGTGGAACTGAGCCGACCGTTGACGGCGCTCCTACAGGTCCATCGCCGCGGCTCGTGACATCCTCGAGTTGCGCTACAAGACCCTCCAGGACCTCGACCTCTTCTTTGCTAATTGTCTTGCCTGTTTTTAGGCGCTCGACGATTTCTTTTCCCCGCGCGATCTCTTTCTTATGCGCCTCTGCCCCCGTTGATTGTGCCCCGGTGGGCGCGATTTGCAGAATAAGAGCAAATGCCGCAAGTGCACTAATGCTTTGCATGTTTCACCAGCCCTGAAGTCTCTGCAACACCGATAAGCACGCCGAAGCCATTTCCGCCAGCAGAGTAACCTGGCAAATAGAATTTGCTGATGGCGCCGTCAAGGTACAAAGCCTTCCTGCACCTGAGAACGTCTCTGAAGAACTGGGCGAAGTCCCAGAAGTTGACTGGCTCGTTGGAAATCACAAATACTACGGTGTGGGAGTCGATCAAGCCGACACCGCTCCGCACGAATCGGTTGGTCGAGCCTTCTTTGAAGGCAGAGTTGATCTTTCCGTCTATCAGAAGCAAAGGGCCGGACTGAGTCGCCGCTCTGACCCGATTACGCGACCGCTGAAAGTCTTCGCTCTTAGTTATGTCGGCTGTACCGTCATCGGCCAACAGAAAGACCCCGTTCGGCTTCAGAAAAAAATTTCCGTCGCCGCTCTCCAGATTGAGCGGCGATCGCTTCAATTCCGTCTTCAACAAGTAGTCCTACAGGCTTATAGTCCGCATGAAACATGCCGCCATTCGTGGCAAAGGCCAGCTTTCGGCCAGTATGAGCCAGATAGTTCTCCAGCGTCTCAAAACTCCCGAATTTCTTGCCGCCTGCATCGTATCCATAGATACCCATTGGCGAGGTTTTTGTATTGACCGCGTAAACGTCCACAGAAATACTCTTCCAAGCCATGTGCGACAGGCCGAAGTTGAGGCGCGGCTTTGCCAAACACGCAGACAACGAGAGGATGGCCAGAAATGCCCAAACGAGGTTGACGATGAAGATGCGTCCCGAAGGGCGGTCAAAAGTATTTCGAAATCTGTATCCCCCAATAACTCTCATAATTATCGGTAATAGTACACGAGAAGATTTGTGGCCTTTTCGATTGGAACCGGGCCATCCAAGTCTGTGAGATGAATCCCTTCGTGGGTGTAGACTCGCTGGATATTGAAGTCTCCTGTGTCTAGATTGAGGAGCCCATACACTTTCATGGAACGATCAAGGTAATCATAGATCAGTTTTGCCACTGGTCCGAGATAGAAAGAGGCGTTGACATCGAAAATTATATGAAACACTCCTTGGTCGGTCCCGACGAGTGCCAAAATCCGTCGTTCGCGATTTTCCGTTCGCGCCTTATTCACGTCGATACGAAGGCCAAACCTAGATGCCAGCAGTTGGGTCTGAAATGCGGTGGCCCTGTTGCTCTTAGCCCACTCAAAAAATGAGTCCTTATGCTCCGCTTTGAGAAGATCCAGCTCCTGTTTGTGGCTGCCATCGTTATCCGTCACGGTTAGATTTTCCTTACCGATATCTGAGACCGCGATTCCTCCGTTTGGGAAGACGAGTACCAGACCATCCCAATTCGAGCGGTCACGGTTAAGAACATGTCCAGCATCGACGCTCAATCCCTCAAGTTTGTAGCCGTTTTGGCTTGTGGCTCCGCTGAAAGCTCCTTCGCAAGCGAACGCGATCCTTTCGTTTTGCTTGAAAGCGGAATACCGCTGAAAGACATTGCCCGAAGCGAAATATGTTGCCTTGATCCTGTCAGGAGCGCGCGCGATCCAGATCGTGTGACCTATCTGGTCATTTCCATAGTAGAGCTTCCGGATAGTCATATCGCCCGAGCCGCGATCAATGCGTTCGCTAAGTGTCTGTCCCGTCGCCTCGTGGACACAAGCCACCATTAGTACCAGCAATTGGAGTGAAATCCCTCTCGAAGACCCAGTTCTGACATGTCGGATAATTTTCTTTGGGCTTCTGCTCCCGCTTGACACCCGTCGCCAAATCAGTATAAGGCTGGCCGACAAAACAAACATCACCAGCAACGCAGAATGGATTGGCGCCGTTACTCTCCAGATCCGGTCGGCAATATAATTCCAGTCCCCAGCCCAAATGTGCTCGAGCAGCTTTTCGAGCCAACTTTTCGGAAACATGACGTAATAATCTTTCTCAGCTAAGGCACCTACTAAGTACTGTGCCTCCCTGCTGTTCTTCGCCAACACTCCGCTCTTTATCGCCGCTTTGACGCGGTCGGACAGATCGTCTAGTACCTGATAGCCAATAATCCGATAAATGCGCTGGCCTGTGACAGTTCCGTAAGCGAAAGCCCCATCGGCCAGATCGACTGCACGTTTAGCGTCGCCGTTGACACTAAAGCACGGAGGATTGCGCACAAGATAGCGTTCGAATATTTTCAATAGAATCTGGTCGCCGTTCCGTCCGGACCCGTTCAGGAGGGTGCGGTCCTCCTCTAACGAGCGGAAATCTGTGACATTGCGGCTATCAAGATATCTGTCGTGCGGGAAGCCACGCTGGAAGGTCTCTTCGTCAACTGCCTTAGCCTGTTGGAGATAGTCCGAAAGAACTCCGCTCGGTGAGGCAACACCGACAGTCACGGAAACCACAGCTACGAACATAGTTGTGAAAAGCCGTTGCATCGTCCCTCTTGTGACTTTTAAAATATAGGGGATTCTATCACATCTAGCGATGCAATTGTATTAAAAGTGACAGAAATGTGATCAAGAATATCAGAAACAATTCGGCTGCCGCATCTTTGGGTAGCGCGTGCCTCGCTGTAGCGAATTCTCTTCGCCACTTGTTCCATACTTCAACTCCTTTCGCAAAAATATCCAAGTGCTTTTGAGCCGCCATCGGCACGAACGATAGCACTAGAAGGCCAATCCTAAACCCTCAGCGAGCTTCCTGGCGGCTCATTTTTGGCGCAGCCTCGCGTTTGTTCTGGCAGCAACCTATAGCTAAGTACGTTGATTTCCCGATTCGGAAGCTCGTCGAGCCACCTAAGGAGGCCAAAATGTTGCAGGCTCGTCGGAAGCGTTCATAGCCGGGCGATCCCGCTTTGTCCGTTTCGTCGGCGACTCGGACGGAGCGAACGTTCCTGGTCCGGATATGGAAGTCGGCTGTCAGCGGTGATCTGGGAACCGGTCAATTGGCCGAAAACACCATCCCAATTGAGTGACAGTTCACGCCGATTCTCCGGAGTCACCAACTCGCGATTCACTGGATCGGGATCGATGCGCATTCCCTAGTGGAATTAGGCAATTCCCACGGCGTACCCCCAGCGATCAACATAATACAAGCAGGTCCCTTAATCTGAAACTTTTTTACGCCCTCGTAACTGAGGGAGGATGCGCCTGCACTTCGCTCTTTCTTTGAGAGCAGCAGGTAACCGATGAGAGGCAAGGAGCACACCACCCCAGGCATAAGCAACCTTGAATAATGACAAGACAAGAATCAAGGCCACCAGTACTGCTAGGACTTTCACCTCGTTCATCGAGCCGCCCATCGAGTGTGTTCTCTTTTCCGGGAACTGGACCAGCGAATGATCACAGAACATGAATAGAACAGCGCCTAATCAGCGCTGTCTTTTATATGCTCCTCCTTAGAAGAGTTGGAGGTCCCGGTCGCGTGACAGTGAATGTTGGTAATATCATCCCTACGGCCAAGGAATCGAGCGTGCTGGAGGTGGGGAAGATGTCCGACCATAGCGCGGAGTACGTCGCGAATCCCGATGAAGAACTTGTGAACGTCGAAGCAGGGTTACCTTCCTGTCCGTGAGCAGGCTCTTGGCCGCTACAGAAGGAGATTATGATTCAAAAAACATGTTCGTTTCTGCAATCATCGCTGGCCACAAGAACAAGGACGTCGGCAACTGTATAGCAACCTACACGTTTGGCCCAACGAGACAACGAGCAGGCACTCCGTTGGCCTCCTTCAAAGCCAGGGAGAACCTTCGAGACCGCTTCGTTTCGGGAAAGAAGGCCCAACGGCGAATTCGCCGGGCCAATCATCTCTGGCCTCGATCACCCTGCGGCTGCCGCGCTCACGGAGACCAGCTTTGCATTCATCCAGTTCGTGAAAACGTGGCAACCGCTCATGGACGTGCAATGGCGGGCCTCATCTGGCTCGTTTGCACGATCACACAAAACGCTGATCTTCGACGACCCAAAAGCTTCACCGAGCTGTGCAAGCTCGCAGCCCCAGTCAAGCTGGCCAGCAACCACGCCGAACATCAAAGAACTCCTTGACGGCACCGCTGATTGGTACATGGAGCGACGCTGCACGTCCTACGCAACCGAGCTCGTGCATAACGAGCGCACCGCAACGCTCATACCAAGAATCAACTCTCAGCGCGCGCTCGTGGAAATCAAAAAACCCCACTTCGATGAGACCGCCGACACCTTCGACTTCGATGACTTCCTGCTGTCCTTCGCCTACGGGCACTTCCTCGTCTTTTGTGTCGGCTTCGCCAAGGCAACCGACGCGATGTACTGAGGTCCTCGCTCGAAGAACCGCTGGCAGCCGCCCAGAACTGAGTTCCTGGCAGGATTTCCACTCGACGCGGTCCTTCTGGTTCGGCGTGTTCCGGAATAGGGCTATTTGAGTTTCTTAGTCTGCGGATACCGCGTAATCTGGTGGCCGCTATCATCTCTTCTTGTTCGAGCTCTACGTGCGTGCGCTGGCGCGGCTGGTGAACCTTAACATCGTCGGGAGCTGATCGCAAATTGCGCGTACCTTCGCGGCATCTCACCTTCGCGCGAGCGCCGATGAATACGTTCAATGCTGACGGTTCGTATCGGACGGGTTTGTGGTTGTTCATTAATGAAGAGACGCCACTTTTTGTGTTTTAAATGAATAGTGGCTCTGTTGCAAACAGTCCGGGCCGATCTGGTAAGGTGAACCTTGACCAAGAATCGACCGGCGCTATTCCGTGGACGACACTTCGAGGACGGAATCATCCTATTGTGTGTCCGCTGGTACTTGCGGTATTCGCTCAGCTACCGGGATTTGGAGGAAATAACGGCGGAGCGCGGCCTCTCAGTAGATCATGTCACAATCTGGCGTTGGGTCCAGCGTTTCGCGCCCATTTTGAATCAACAGCTCCGCCGCCAACTCCGGCGTCCCAATCGTTCCTGGCGCGTGGATGAGACGTATGTCCGCGTCGCCGGTCGATGGACATATCTGTATCGAGCTGTGGATTCCGTTGGCGACACGATCGATTTTATGCTGTCGCCGAAGCGAGACCTCACGGCAGCCAAGCTATTCCTGCGTTTGGCGTTATCGGGAAGCGGTGGAGTCCGGCCCCGGGTTGTGAACGTGGATGGGCATCCTGCCTATGCCCGCGCCATTGCGGAGTTAAAGGATTCGCGCGATCTCGGTCGGCGTTGCCTATGCCGCCCTTCACCTTATTTGAACAACATCATTGAGCAAGACCACCGCTTCATCAAAAAGCGCATTACGGCGAGCCTCGGATTCCGATCGCCAGAAGGCGCATGGAGGACGATCGAAGGCTACGAGGCAATGCACATGATCCGCAAAGGGCAGGTTCGATGGTTGGATAAGGAAGACGTGATAGGGCAGCGCCAATTTATTCACAACCTCTTTGGCATCGCTGCGTAGAATTGGGACAACTCATGCTGCCGCTTGTCGTCCTTCTGCTATTTGCAACAGAACCCCATACCTGACGCGATGCTCCTCCGCAAGCCAGTCGCTGTGTTCGCTCGACATCGCGACTGCCAAAGCCGCGGGAATTAAGGTACCACAGCGATCCTGGGTAACGAACAGCGAACCAGAATCCCCAAAATTCGCCGGAGGTTTGGCCGAGTTCGACTTTCCGAACCACATATTCGATAACCGCACTTCCCCGTACGGGAAATTGACGGTCAAGGCGTAGGGGATCTCGGAAATCGCAAAACTTCGCTGGAGGTCCAGCAAAGGCGACAGAATCATCGGCATGCCGGAAACTGGCGTTTGCGCAAGCGGAGGCGTTCCGATCGGTAGCTGCGGATCGGCAATAACCGTATCGAGAATCGCAGCCAACGCGAAATCCGTTTGATTACTCCACCCACTATCGACTAGATTCCACTTACTGACCGCCGTGAGCCGCGCCACCCACTGATCGTCTCCATTCACGTTCCGCAGCACGACGCGCGCGCCTTTAGCGCCGTCCAAAACGTGCCGGCATGTCAGAAGATAGCGGTTGCCGCTCTTGTCCTTGAGTAACGCACCCAGGGTACCGTCCGTCGGATCGTTATCCAGCGCCACGCGCGCGCCCAGCGTGACGACCGAAACAGGATTACCCTGTGTGACCGGCTGTACGGTGCCAACCTGCACGAGTTGCGCATGATCGCCCTCGTCAAGACGTCCATGGAACTCCTTCGCCAGTCCATGGCTCGTGTGTTCCAAGCGATCGATCTGTTCCTGCAAGCCGGTACTGGCTTCCGTTACGTACCACACCACCTGCGCTTGTTCATCGCTGAGGAGGCGCGCTCCCAACCCCGCAATGCTTGCGAAGACTTTTGCGTCTACCGCGAGGATGTTCAGTAACGCTCGGATTAGTTCTTCGATCGTTCCAGTTGGCCCTATCATGCTCAATCTCCCGTATCCATTCCGAAATTCGTGCAGGTAACAATGTCTCCGTCCACGCCGATGAACATGCTCGCAGTAATATTCTTTTCCGCGACCTTATCGTCGAGGTGGAGTCCTGCCTCGTTCTCGCGGAGATAGCGGCCGATGTAAGTCAAACGGTCCATACGCCGCGAAAGGCTCCTCAACTCCGCCGGTATCAGGCCTTGAGGAACTTTGCTGCCATCCGCGCCGGGATCCGGCACGGGCTGTGAAGAGTTTAGCGCCATCTTGCCCGCTAAACCCTCGCCCATTCCGACCAGCGCAGAGAAGCCGCTCTGGGTGTGCGACGGAATCTCGGGGTGGTCCGGCGCGGAGAAGACATGCAGACTCATATAAGAGTTGCCGTCACTGAACTTTTGCGCCGATTTCGTAAACCAGTGGCAACCTAGTTTCACATTTCTCGGGTCGTCAATTTCATACTTCAAGACTTGCACGGTCGATAGAATGTAGCTGGAAATCTCAATCGATGCGTCCACTAGCAATTCCTGCTGGCTCAGGTGAACCTGCCCGAGATTGTAAAAGCAATCGGGCGTCGGCATGATTATTCGCGCATACAAGGGCTGTGGATCGGCCAGGGGTTTGCGTCCGCCGACAAGCAGGGTTTGCTTGCCGTCGCACCGACTGCCGCCGCTCTTGACGCCGGTGAGGAAATAAGTGCCCGGCGCCAGGACGCGCTCTCCTAGCCACTCGCCGGCCCGGTACGTATGCTCGGCCCCCATGTCCGGTATCAGGATCTCGATTGAGCTCAGTCGTTGCACGAGCAGATACAACCCGTGCAGAACTACGTTTAAGTAAGTCATAGCTTCCCCTCGTCTGCTCTCTTCAAATGAAGTATTCGAAGCTCGCCCAGTAGTACGGTTTTTCGAACTGCTGCTGCGCCGCCAAAGAGCGCGACGCGGCCCGTATCGCGGCCGGCGGCTCTGCGCCGCGCCGCATCGCGGCATAGAATTCGCGCATCCAGAGCGATGCCGCGATCGAATCGATGGTCCATGCGGGAGCCACTACGCCGCGCGCTCCCGCGGTCAGGAATGCTTGCACGAGACTTTCCGGGTTGGCGAATGCCCTACCCTCGCCCGACGCCGTCCAGCAGGCCGAAAGCACCGCAAGCCGGCAACGGCTCCAATCCATTTTGAGGATCTGCGGGGATGTCAGAGGCTTTTCCGATCCGCCGACGAAAAGCGCACCGTTGCCTCCATTCGAGTAGCCGTGGCCCACGAAGTGAACCCAACTGGCCGAAGGCGCTGCCGCAGCCAACGCCTCCGCGGTCAGAGCCGATCCTGCGAGACTCGGTATTGGCTCATTCCCCGCCACGTAGCGCGCTTCCGTAGCTGCCTCCGCAAGCGGCGGAAGCGTCAATCCCGGCCGCTGCACCGCCGCTCCGGCTACCAACAACAGGCCGGGTCGGCCGAGCCCCGCCGGCACATCCTGCGGCGGCAATCGATGCGTTCTCAGCAATTCAATCGTCAATCCCAGTAATCGGCCACCCCCGCCGCCGCCTTTACGTTGCTTGGCTGCTGCGATCACCGGGCTCCTTTCCGACCACCCTCGCCGAACCGCGAAGGAGTCTTAATGAAATGACTCTATCACAGTTATACATGGCCCGTTTATAACTGGTCCTCTTATGAATGTGGACCGGACGCTGGGCGGAACAGCCAGACTGTGGAGATGGATGAGTTCCAGAGCAAGCTCGGCCTCCGAATCCGGCGCTTGCGGGAAAAGCGAGGCTACACCCAGGAATCTTTTGCGGATCTCTGCGGTCTCCACCGGAATTTCATGGGAGCCGTCGAGCGGGGCCGGCAGAACCTTACGCTCAAGAGCCTTCGCATCATCTCGAAGGGCCTCGGCACCAGTCTGTCGAAGCTCCTCTCCGGGCTCGAATAGTTCGCTCGCGTCAACGGAACGCCGAGTCAACCTCCGAGCGGCTATTTCAGATTGGCGCGAATATCCTTGATCAGCCTAAAAAGATGATAGGGATCGCTTGGGAGCGCACTGAATCCGAAATGTTCGTAAAAGGCCCTGGCCTCGTCGTCTTTGGCGTGAACCGCGAACGCACGGATGCCCGCAATATCCGCAGCTTGTAGCGTGCGCTGCATCGCGTCTTTCAGCAACCCGGCGCCGAGGCCTTTGCCCTGCCAGGATGTCGCGATAGCGAGGCGGGCAAGGAGCATGATCGGAACGGGATGACGGGCGAGCCCTTTCGTCAAACGCTCCGGGGCTACGGCATATTCGACCTGGCCGACGACAAGCGTATAGTAGCCGACGACAGCACCATCCGCGAGGGCCGTGTAAGTTTGAGAAGCGCCTGCCTGCTGGTTCTGGAATGCGTAGCGGATGAGAAACCGGTTGAGCGCTTCCCGGCCGCAGTCGAATTCGTCAACCAGGTGGCTGCGTTGCAGCTTTTCAATCCGGAGGGGAGTCACTAGACGCCGCCGCGCTCAAACACGCTCGGTTCCTTCAAGAGTTTCGTCAGGCGCCGCGAAGGACGGGCAGGGGCGGACAGAGCCTTCTGAAAAGCTTCCCACTGCGCGGCGCTCAACCCGAAGCGCTGGCGATCGGGCAGGGTTTCTTCCGCGCGGGCAAGGGCGCTTTCCAGCACAAACTCGCTGACGGATCGGTGCGCGGCCGAGGCCGCGGTCTGCAGCGTTCTTTTCGCCGACGGCGTCAGTCTTAGGTCGAGCTTTTCGTTGCGGGTTTCGGTGTGTGGCATGGTTCTCTCGGGCTGGCTATTTCAGCCATTGATCATGATAGCACATCCGCCCGACAATGTCATGACAAAAAAGCGAGGTCCAACTCCTCTCCACTGCCTTGTTAATAAAGGATATTCTGCGAAACGAACCCACGGCTTCCCCTGTGCGGCGGCCGTCGCTCGCGCCAGCCTGGGGCAAAGCGTGCGGCAAATCGCGAATTGGAACCGGGCTGACACGTGAACGTCAGGAGCGGGACATCCGTGAATTGAGTATATTTAGCCATTGACCCGTGCGCTACGCAAAAGACCCTCGAACGCACCAAATCGTTTCTGCCGACGGCATTCATGGAATGGCACGACACCGCGCCTTTTCCTGTCCTGTCTGCGGAGCGCGGGTTCATTATAGGAGGGCAATGGGCCAAAGCCCAGATCCAGGCTTTGCCCACAACAAGCACGTAGCCAAGCCCGATTGCGAACTCTACCATCCCGGCTTCGGAAACATCCCCACAGGCCTCACCGCTTCTCCTCAACCGATACCCAGTGCTGAAGATGCCCCAGATGAAATCGGTATGTGCTTGGAGGATGAAGGGATCTGGACGATCTACTTGCGCCTTCCCGAGATCTCTGACCTTGGAAATGTGCCGCTTCGTTCTCTTCGGACGGGGCTTGTTGAAGTTGACACCGGCGGCACGCGAAGCAGCCTGTCGCTTATGGAATTGCGACCAGGAATCGGATCGGCCCGGCTTGTAGTCCCTCCCGCAGCGACTTTATACAGAGTGGATCCGAAGGGCGATTGGCCGCCCTCGATATCCCAAGAACCATGGCAGGGCACCGCGCGGGGATTGAATCCTCGCGGCACAGTATTCGGGATGCGGCGGGGTGAGTGGGTGCGCCTGAAAGAAGGCTCCGCTGTAAGGATGGGCGATGAATTGCGTGTGGTAGCGGAGTCGCGGAACACCCCGCCACCGATTTGTGGAGCCAGAAGGCGCGGGCGTAATTACCCAGAGCCGAATTACTTGGAAGATGTGGCGCGTCTCGCTACCCGACGAAAGCACCCCCACACTCGAGCGCTGGGCTGAGGACGTCGGTGTTGTTCTCTTAGAAGCCGCGTGGGAGGTTTCCATCCTTTCTGTTCCGCACGCATTCAGTCCTATCGATCGAGTTCCCGCGTTCGGAACCAGGGAGGCACTCATTGCGAGATTGGTAAGTCCGGAGAGCCATGCGCAAACAAGTCTTTCACTCGATACCGGCGGGGCACGTCAGGCGATTTCGATGGACGCCTCAGACAGTCGTATTGTTTTCGTGGTCTTCACCGTTCCATGGCCAGGCTCGAATGAGATTGAGGTTGGAGCGGATCGAAATGCGTTGCGGTTCGATACGGAGATCAGATCCGGCATTACGGGCCTGCGTGAGGCCCTTAATCATGTTCCCGTTCTTCGGTTGACCATAGGCGAGAACCGCATTGAAGCTTGGAAAGAGCCGTTCGAACTGCGCGCCCTCTTGATGGGCGAGGAGCCGCCCGAAATCGTCATTCTGCCCGTTCTCGACGGTATGCGCCTGGGACTCTCCTGGAAGGACAGCGACGGGGGAGGGGGTAACCGCGAGAACCTGACACGCAAGTCCGCGACAAAGCTCCTGCGGGACTGGTGGGGCAAGGATGTCGAGGTCCGCATCGGCGGCGGTGCTTTGGGTAGCGTTCGGTTACGGTTTCGCCCTCCAGAAAAGGAGAGATCTGACCGATCTATTAACCGCGCTCTTCGTTGGGCCAGTTTGGCTGTAAGTGATGAAGGGCGGTCCAGGGGAGCCTGGATGCTGCGTCGCGCCGCAGATCTCGATTCAAACATGCTTAGAGCGGCGCAGAGGGGCGGCATCTCGCGATGGGCTCCTCTTGCGATACGCGCGGTGAAGGAATCGAAAAACTGATGTCTCTCCAAGGACATGCCTAAGTGAGGACGCTCATTGGTGTCGTCACTGGAATTAATCTCGACAAAAACGAAGAGCGAATCGCTTGGATTTGGCCGCTCGTTGATGTGACGGGTTCCGGATGGGACGCGGTACGGGACCCGGAACAAGAATTTCCGGCGCGTGGGTCAATCTTCTGGCCACGGGCCAGCGGCGCTACGAAGGACTCCCTTTTCCGGTTCCGTGCTAAGGAAAACGTCGTTCGAAAGGATGGCGGTGACGAATTCATGGTCATCGATGCCCAACCGGCCTTCGAGGTATTGGATTTACGGTCGATCGGGAATAGTGAACACGTGCGGAGGGCTCTGAACGACGGAATTCCAATCACGGGCCAACCCTCCTCTAGATTGCTCGTTTGGTGTGGAGACAGCGTCGTCGTTGGTCCCGTGTCTTTGGCGACGGGAACGAACGGGCTTACAACCACGGACAAGAACAATCGAGCGCGAATCCCCTGCTTCCACTTCAAAGAAGGAGAGATCCGCCAGATTTCGTTTGAGGGCGTCACGCGATCCATTGTTGCAAGGGCCAGCCTCGGATTGCCGCAAAGCTATGTCGATTGGGATGACGACAGGCTCGTCATGCGAAGAGCGATCGAATACGCTGTAGCGAACTCCGTACGGGGCTCGGCCGATTTCCCGCGACACCTGATCGAAGAGGCTGCGGAGCAACTGACGAAGAACGGCTCAAGCGCTGATCTTCGTCTCGATCTCTATCGATTGGAGCGATTCCGTTCGCTGGTGTCAGATAGAGAGCTATTAGCTTCAGTCGCGCAAGAAGTGATCGCCATTGTCCGCCAGCATCCTGCCGTCGTTGCCGAGATCGAGCAATTAAAAACGTCTGAACGCGAAAGGGCCAGAAGGGAGTCGGCGGACGACCTTGCGACCGAGCGTGAGGAACTGGCACGACTCCAAAAGGATCGAGGTGACGCCGAAGCGGCCTTGAGCGACGCAAAGAAAACCCTCGATGAGACTGAAACTGCCGTGCATCAGCAGATTCGTGACATGGAGGGAAAGATCCAGAGCCGAATCGCGGATATCGGATCACCACCATTAAAATCTATTTTGGCGAACAGATTTGCCCGGAATTCCAATGGAGTCCCGGGTAATGACGAAATCAGTCCCGGCGTCTGAGTACAGCAAGAGTGCTATTTGACGAAGGATTTGGCGAGTTCCGCGAGCGAGCGCTTCGATCGCAGACAGAGACCGTCAACTAATAGCTTACCTTAAACGTCGGACTATCTTCCGGCCGCGTCTTTCGGTGATCGTAGAGCCGGGTTGTCGCGATGTTTGAATGCCCCAGCCACTCCTGGACCTTGGCGATATCGGCCTGGTGGTCGAGAGCATTGGTAGCCGCTGTTGCCCGCAAGGCATGAGCGCCAATTTCGAACCCCAAAACGGCTGAGTACAGGCGGACCAGTTTGTAAACGCCATCCGGTGTGATTGCCTTTTCCCTACCGCCCCCATGAGCGTTCCGCAAAGGACGAAAGAGGGCGCCTTTATCATTCCCTCCATGCCCAGATTTCTGAAGGTACGCTTCGACCAAATCACGCGCGATGCCGTGAAGTGGCACGTAGCGTGTCTTCTCACCTTTACCGGAGAGACCATCGCGCCAAGCGATCACGTGGGCTGGTGTGACCAGCCGGAATTCCTCCGGGCGCTTAATGCCGGCGAACAACATGAAGTCCTTGATGGCGTTCTGGTAGGCCCGCTTGGTGTGGCGGTTGCGGATGTTCTTGAACCACTCGACCTCGGGCGGAACATCGGCCAGGCGCTGGAACTCGGCGGACGTTAACAGCCGGGTTTGTAGACACCCGAATCATCCGGAAGAGATGCCGCCTTTCGACGGCACCCCTCGCCTGCAGTCACCAATAACCGATGTAAAAGACCCGCTTCCCGACTTTAAGAGCTTCGCGTGCCTTCCGAACGAATTCGAAATCCCGCTCCCTCTCTTTAGGTCGTGATTCACGGGCACGGCTGTAAGCGGTACGGGGCCGGATGTCCTCAAACCTTGCATCCTCAACAGCGCGGCGGAACTCCTCTCGGATACCCGAGGCCGAGTTAGCAGTCGAGGCGTTTGAAAGGGGGAATGTTATGGCTAAAGGCGATTCCGCGAAAGCCGAACGGGCCGTGCGGTTGATAGAGCTGGCGCAGGAGCTGTGCAATCGGGAAGGAAAGCGAGCACAGGCAGAAGGCATCCTTCAGGCACCTGACATGGTTTCGGTATTTGCGGCGGCATGTGCCATGTCGGTTTTGAGGATGAAGGAAATCAGCGACGATCTGGCGAGCGAGTTAGCCGGCACGGCGCTGCGAACAATCATCAAGAACCTGATGATCCAAGGCGTGGAAATACCGGAGTTGTGAGGATTATGAAATTGCCGAAATGGTTTTCGTTCCTATATCGCAAATATTTGTGGATCAGAGGGTGCCTCCCCGACTTGTCGAACAGGGTTAGTTGGGAAGAGGGTCGCTTCTCAAGATGTTGGCGTCGTCTGTTCGATTAGAGATTTTGTGCCCCAAGATACCAGTTATGCGGAAAAACACTATCGCGTTGGCGAGTCTGTTGATACGTCGAATGGACAAGCAAATCAACGTGTCGGAGAAGAAAATGCATCGTCTGAGAGGTCTCGAAACATGATTGTGATGCCCCTGCTCGAATACGATCGTACCGAATGGCGGCTGTGCATCGATCATCCGAATATCGTGGAGCATTTACTTGGGCTGACGTTCGTCATTGAAGGGGATGGGATGGAATTGAGGCCGTACCTTCTGCATGTGAAGGAGCCGGACAAAGTTCTAAAGCAGGATGTGGATGACCTCACACAATTGGCGGTCTGGGCTTATCTCGACTTGATCGGGTGGAACGAGCCCGACCGTCCGCAGTTCTGCACAGAAGGAAGATGGCCGAAGCCGGTGGGGAAAGAGGTTCGCAACCGGGGTGTATGCAAATCTCGGGAACCGCGCCCCTTCTGATTGTGACTATGTTCACTCTTTTGCGGGAATTCGACCTTCTCACGCGCGCCGAACGCGCGGAGCCATCTTACTGCCGCCGTCAAGCTGGGATCATGCTGCGGGCGGCTAAACCTTTGGGCCCTGCTGGATGTGCGGTTTCAGATTCCTCGAACCTTCGGGCGTCAGGCGCCGCGACGATTCGGGTTGTGAAAACCCGAGAGTTCCTTCTTGCCGGAGGTGCTCTCCGTCGCTTGGTCCGCGGACGGAGGTAAGCGCGAAAATGCTCCCCCAAAAACCAATCGCGATGGTGTTAAATGGACTCATCGGTAGGCGGCTCCTGAATGTCAGGGAGGCCGCCCAATATCTGGGGCTCGAAGTGGACACCGTCTACAAGAAAGCCAGGTTGCGGGAGCTTCCTTGCGTCAAGGTTGGTCGTGCATTGCGGTTCGATTTGAAAGCGCTGGAGCGCTTCGTTGAGCAGCACACGATCGAAACCATTGACTGAAAGGAGAAGCTTTGAAGTGTCTATTCACAAGAAGTCCGATGGAGTTTTTGAGGTCCGTTGGCGGGAAGGAGGCAGGAACAAGAGCCTGCGGGTCCATGGCGCGTATGAACTCGCCAGAAAAATCGAGCGGAAGAAGATGTCGGTCCGCGATGAAAACCGGCATCTGGATATTAAGAGGGAGATCAATTTTCGGATGTCGGCGCTGATCGACCGGTACTGGACGCATTACGGTGTTAAAAAGCGTTCGAGCGAGCAGGGAGAAAAGCGTTCTGGACGGCATTCGATCCGAATTGGGCCGCTCTTTCGTTCGGGAAATCGACGGCGTCGCAATCGGGCGCTGGTACGAAAATCTGACGGCGAAACGCGATCTGTCGCCGGGGACGGCCGTTCGGCACTTCAACGTCATGCACCACATGATGGAGAAGGCGTCGACGATTTGGTCGAAGGAAACCGGGATTGACCGGAATCCGGCGGATCAGGTCGAGGTGATGCGGCCGGATGATCAGAGGGACCGCTATCTTTCCGAGGACGAGCTTCGGAAGTTGAAACAGGCGCTCGATGAAAAAACGTACTGCAAGGGTACGAAGAAGATCAACAAGACGTTCTATCGTTTGCGGCTGATCGTGCTGATCGCCGTCACCACGGGAATGCGGGTGGCGGAGATTTTCGGCCTCAGGTGGTCGGACGTGATGTACAGCGAAGGGCTGTTGGCGGTGAGGGCGAAGCTGAAGGGCGGCAAAATGCGTTACGTCCCGATGCTTCCTGAACTCGCCGGCGAGCTGCGGCGGTTTCCCGTCGTGATTAGTGAGGATCGGATTTTTCCGCCGAAGCCAGGTGCGAAAAGTGGACGGCAGCGCGTGGAGGGAAGTTTCGAGGACCTGCTCAAAAGGGCGGGTATCAAGGATTTCCGTTTTCACGATCTCCGTCACACATTCGCGTCCTGGTTCATGATGAACGGCGGCGATCTTTACGAGCTCGCCAAAATCCTCGGCCATTCGAATATCAAGATGACCGAACGCTACGCGAAGCTGGGACGGGAGCACATCGCCCGGACCGGCAGCACGGCGCGGGAAATCTGGAAGCAGTTGGAAGGGATTGCCGACAAGGCGAACGTCGGTTAGCGATGTTCGGTTATTGTTCGGTTGACTGAAACCTTAGCTCTTTGGTCGCCGCTAAGTGCTTTATTTTGTGGTGGCCAGGGACGGAATCGAACCGCCGACGCCAGCCTTTTCAGGGCTGCGCTCTACCGACTGAGCTACCTGGCCGTAATTTCGCTGGTTCCATGTCATTGTACCATTCCAATATGCCTCGTGCGTTTATCTCTACCCTCCTACTCTCCGCCTTCCTCATCGCTGCCGACCCTCCTCACACCCGCAATATCATTCTCGTTACCGCCGACGGCCTCCGCTGGCAGGACCTCTTTCACGGCATAGACCCTCTTCTCGCCCGCGAAGAATCCGTCGATATGGACCCCTCCAGCAAGGACGCCGACGACCGCCGCCGTCGCTACGCCACCCGCGAAACGCTCGCGCCTTTCTTCTGGACCACCATCGCCAAAAACGGCCTCGTCCTCACCGACGTCAGTGTCACCAACGCCTTCCGCGTCTCCTACCCCGGCTACTCCGAAATCCTCACCGGCCGCGCCTCCGACGATGTCATCAAGGGAAATGACCCCATCCAGCAGCCCAACGAAACCGTCCTCGAATTTCTCCGGCGCAAACTCGCCCTCCCCGCCTCCCGCGTCGCCCTCTTCTCCAGTTGGGATCACTTCCACTACATCGCCGAGCACACGCCCGGGTCCATCTTTATCAACGCCGGCTATCAAGACTCGCCCTCTTCTCCCAATCTGAGCCGCCTCCAGCACATCGCCCTCAGCCCGTGGGATGAAGCCCGTCACGACGCCTTCACTTTTGAAATGGCCCTTGAGTATCTTAAGTCCGCCAAACCTCGCGTGCTCGACATCTCTTTCGATGAGACCGACGACTGGGCTCACGCTCGCCGCTACGACCGCGTCCTTGACATGATCTCCATCACCGACGGATTCCTCAACCGCCTCTGGACCACCCTCCAAAGCATGCCCGAATACCGTAACTCTACGACGTTGATCTTCACCTCCGACCACGGCCGAGGCTCCACTCTCACCGACTGGTCCGGACACGGCAGTAAAGTCTCCGGCGCGGATAAAATCTGGCTGGCGATCCTTGGCCCTGATACGCCCGCCGCCGGTGAGGTCGCTACCCACGCTGAACAACGCGATATCACGCCGACAATGATTAAACTGCTAGGCCTTAATCCCTCCGACTACAAAGGAGCAACAGGCGCTCCAATCGCGGCAGCCTTCCGGCAATAAAATACCGGGTTCCTTTCGGCCATCGCCGCATGCTGGCGGAATAAAATTTCTCTTGCTGAAACGATGCACGGCCTGCCGTCACTATTTGAACGAAAGGATATCGTGATTGTGATCGCCGTCAGTCGTCCTCTCTCAGATGCCTGATGCATCTTTTTGTTGGACGGACTAATCAGTCGCCACCCGACACTCACAGGTATCAGGCGGTGCGCTCGAAGAAGTTTCCCCAGGAAGTTAACAAGGCCGGGCGCAGACTACACTAGCAGACCGCTTGCCTTTGTAATCGAGGATCGTAGAAGTTACTAAGGAAATCACTATGCCAAGTTGGAAGTCTCTCGCCGGAGTTCCCTCGTTCACTCCCGACACTATGCTGCTGATGACGGACGCTACCGTGCTGGTTCACGATAGCTATGGATCTGATTGGTACCGTCTTAAGCCCGATGGCAACGGGAGGTATGAGACTCCCGGCGCCTCCTGGTCCGGGCCCTTTTCGATGCTCAACTCCAGACAGTTCTTTGCTACGGGCGTTCTCGCGGACGGGCGCGTATATGCGGTTGGCGGAGAATATTTCAATGGCTCGTCAAGTCCCGCCGATTCGCCTCTCGCCGAAATTTTCGATCCGTTAACCAACGCCTGGTCCAACCTCAACAAACCCGCGGCCTTTAACTGGGTTCAGGGCGACGCCATCTCCTGCATCCTTGAGGACGGTCGCGTGATCTTCGGTTCCCTGTCGACGAATCAGTCGGCAATCTGGGATCCCGCGCTCGACACATGGACTGAGGCAGGTACCGCTTTCGGCACCAAACTCCCCACTAAGATAGGCAACAGCGACGAAGAGACTTGGACACTTCTGCCCGACGGTACTGTTCTAACTGTCGCCATCGCGTCGCCGCCATTCGCGGAGAAGTATATTCCTTCAACTGACACATGGGTTCCCGCGAATCCCATGCCGGTCGAGCTGGCGCTGCTCAGTCTGCCCGACACTACAGTCAACCCGCACGTTCCGGTCAATATCGAAGAAATCGGCCCTGCCATCCTCCTGCCGGACGGACAACTCTTTGCCATCGGCGGGACTGGCCATACCGCGCTCTACAAGCCCCCGCCGATTTCCTCAAACGCCGGCTCCTGGACCGCCGCGCACGATCTGCCGCCCGATACCAGCGGCAATAACTTCAATAGTCCGAATGGCAACATTCAGACCGCCATCGATGCCCCCGCAGTTCTCCTGCCCGGCGGCAGGGTTCTCCTCGTTGGCGGCCAGACAGTTCGCGAAACTCCGGGTGGTCAAACCGAGTTCTGGTCTAACCCCTCGACCGTGTTCATCTACGATCCCTCGGTCAACAGCTTGATCAAACTCCCGCAGCAGCCCCCCTCCAATGGTGTCGATTGCTGGCAATCCCGCTTCCTCCTGCTGCCCACGGGCCAGGTTTTGATGACTACTCAGCAGAGCCAGACGATCGTCATTCTTATCGACCCGTCGATCATTGGTGTACCCGACCCAGCGTGGAAACCTGTCATTACTGGTTTCACGCCCATCATGGCGGTCGGCCATCATTATAAGATTTCCGGCCGGCAGATCAACGGTCTATCTCAAGCCAACTCCTATGGCGACGATGCGCAGATGGCGACGAATTACCCGATTGCCAAGTTCACTCACTCGGGCACGGCAGTCTCTTACTTCCGGACTTTCGAATTCTCCACTCTGGCGGTGGCCACTGGCCCTGCCGTTCACAACACTCTCGTCGAAATTCCGGCTACCGCGACCCTCGGAAACTATACACTTCAAGTCATCGCCAACGGCATCGCGTCAGATCCTGTAAACGTTAAAATCGTCCCCGCCGTTCCAGCTATCGCCGTTAACCTTCAGGATGATTTACTCTTCGGAACCGTCTGCGGTTCGCCCCAGTTTCTAACTCTACAAGTATTTAACGTCGGCGGTGTCGATCTGATTGTCGATAGTGTCACTCGTCTCTCCGGTTCAGCCGATTTCACTGTGCTTCCAAATCCCGTTACACCCTTGACCATCGGTCCAGGCGATCAGGTGGATTTCACTATACGCTTCGCCCCGACGGTGAAGGGTATCTTTGAAAGCGCCGTTATTCGCATTGTATCCGATGACCCCGTCCATCCGAATTTCGATGTGGTCACTAGCGGCATCCTCGGGACAGGCTCACTCGAAGTCATTGTTACCGACAGTGGGAATATGGGCGAGGTCTGCGTAGGTAGGTTCACTGACACAGTTTTAACTCTGAACAACAATGGTCCCTGCAAACTGACTATCTTCAACATCACTTCTTCTTCCACAGAGTTTGAGGTACCGTCGGTATTCTCCTATCCATTAATCATAGGCGCAGGCATTTCAATCGACGTCCCCATTCGCCTCCAACCCATCGGCGTTGGCCCGAAGTCCACCTTGATTACCATCACCAGTGATGATCCGGCCAGCCCTAAGCTGATTCGTCTCTCCGGCACCGCTCCCGCGCCACGTCTGGTCACTATCGTTGCTGATACCGGCAACTTCGGAAACGTATGCATCGATTCCTTCGCCGACTTACCGCTGACCCTGACCAACGCCGGTCACTGCCCGCTCACAGTGACTGGCATCTCCTCATCGTCGACCGAATTCATTGTTCCGGGTGTTCTGGTGTTCCCGTTTACGGTCGCGCCAGGCAATGCCATCGCAGTTCCGATCCGCTTTCAACCCGTTCATCACGGAGCAGGCACGGCTAATATCACAGTGTTAAGTAACGATCCCGCCGGCCCACACATTATCGTAATGTCGGGCCACTCGCCCACAGGCCGCCTCGCCGTATGCGGGTCTACTGACTTCGGCGAAGTCAATTGTGGCATCGCCCAAAAAACACTCTCGATCTGCAACGTCGGCGATTGCAAGCTCTATGTTTCGAAAGTCGAGTTCAGCCGAAGACGGCGGCACTTCAAGCTGATTAACAATCCGTTCCCGGCAAAGCTTCATCCCGGATCGTGTCTCGGAGTAGTCATTGAGTATCACGCCAACTGCGAGCCCGAGTGTTGTGAGCTGGTCATTCATAGTGACGACCCGGATGAACCGGTCAAGGTGCTAGATATCATCGCCTACACGAGATGCGAAAAGAAGTGCGAGTGCCAACAAAAGCCTTGCTGCTGCAAAGACCAACATGGTCCCGCCGAGTCGTGACCACAGAAGCCGTACACCTTTGACGTCCAGGGTTCCTCACAGTCAGCGCCCAAGCGATCAGTCCTTTCCGAGAACAAGATAAACAGCGGTCGGAACCAGGAAGAGAACCAATGCCATCGCCAGCACTAACGCACTGTGTTGAACCAGAAGCACAGTTGCAGAAGGTAGGCTCGACGCAATCCATCGAAGCGCCGATTGAAACCACGTCGACGTCGCGCCAAAGCACGCTCCTAGCAAACCGACCGCGCACGCAAATGCGACCACCTGAGCGGCGGAAATCGGACGACCCGCGGTTTCGGCGGCTTCCCGGCGCTCGCGAAGCTGAGCGAGCCACCAAACACGGCCGGAATCGGGAACCACGGCCTGTGCTCGCAGGTCCTCGCGCGAGTAATCGATCGCAGTGGCGATCGCGACCACATCGGAGCAGATGGCGCATGCCGCAACGTGCGCGCGCAGTTGAGCGTCCACCCGCTCCGGCCAGCGGGACTGGAGAGCGGCGGCCAAGGTATCGGCTTCAAACTCACATTCGAGGGGCTTCATTCTTTGTCCTTCTCCGGCACGCGGCCCAACAGCGCGGCTAGCCGTCGCCGTGCTCGAAATAACATCGGTTTCAGGCTGCCCGGCCGCAGACCGAGCACTTCCGCGATCTCGCGATGCGAGGCGCCCTCGGCATAAGCCAGCCACAACATCGCTCGCTCGCGCGGCTTCAGGTGGGACATGGCCTGCGCGAATTCAGTTCCTGCCGCGGTGGCGTGACCGTCGGTGGAAGGAACTCGCTCTACGTTGGTACATGACAAATTAAAGGGGGCGCGAATCAGGCTCCGGCGCCGCGCATCCCGCGCCAGGTTCGTGGCAATACGATACAGAGAATTGCGGCGGTGCGATTCACTGTCGTGCTCCGCGTCGGCGCGGAGAAAACGATAGAACGCTTCCTGAAGCAGATCGTCCGCCAATTGACGATCTCCAGTGACACGCGCGAGATAGGCCCAAACTCCACGGGCAGTCCGATCGTAGAATGCCCGGAAAGTGTCCTCGTCCATCACGAAACCCGCGCGGGCGTCAAGGGCTTCGGCGCGGTGGACATCGGTGAATGTCATGTCACGAAACATAAGAGAGGCGAACGGTCATTCCTGGCTGCCGGGCGTGCTGATCGTCTCGGTCCGAAGGCCTCGAGACCCCGGTTCGATAAGCCCCAGCCGATGCGAAATGACAAATGAAAGGATCGCAGAAACCAAGAAGCCCGAACCGAGCGCAACGCCGAGAACTCCGAGAACATGGAGCGGCTGAGACGCGTCGTCGGCGACCTGCGCGCTGACGAACTGGAGACCGATGCCGCCCGCCAGAAGCACGACTCCGCCCTGCAAAGACCAGAGTATCCGCCCCAGCGGAGCGCCCATGCTGCGCGGAGCAGCGTCGAGCATGATGGGCGAAGATTGCAGGAATTTCGATCCCGCAGGCGAATCGATGTAAGCGAGCAAGTCGTTATTGTTGGTGAAGCGATCCAGGAGCTTGGTGTGAACCTCGGTCTGGACCTTTGCCAGCCTGTTCCAGCGCCGATAATCGACGAGCGTCCGAATCAGCCAGACAAGCAGTCCGATCGCCATGCCGAAGCCCGCGAAAACCGCCAATCCGTTTAGTACGTCTCTCCACATCTCCGCGACTTGGGTGGCATGGTCCTGAGGACCGTGAGGCGTCGCCGTCTCGCCGATATAGAAGGACGGATTGTGCGCGATCTCGGGATGGGCGCTTACAAAGCTCACCAGCGCGGGATAGGGCGCCAGATAGGACTGATCGTAGAGAAGACCTGGGTCCAGCGCCAGGACGTTTCTGAGCGAGGGTGGATAATGTTCCAGCAGGCGCGCCAGTTCCTCACGGACCCGTTGAGCGTCCGGCTGCTCGACAGTCACCACCGTAGCGTTCTTGGTCCCCTGCGCCCAGCCGGAGGACGGAAGGGACAAACTGAGGCAGACCCCTAGAATTCCCATTCCCAAAAACTGCCTGATTCGCATCTGCTCCATCGCCGTTCTCCTCTGCCCAATTAATACGCAGCGAGGGCGAGCAGGTTAACACCGGAGCTGCAAATTGATCTTCTCAGTCGGCTCGCAGCGTCTCCACCGGATTGATCCTCGCCGCCCGGCTCGACGGAAAAAAGGCCGCAGCCAACGACGCCAGTGCCACGATCGCCGCACCGGATGCATAGGAAACCACGTCATACGCGTTGATCATGCTGAGCAAATGGCGAAGCACTAGTGAGCCTCCGAATGCCAGCGCCAGTCCCAGCGCGACTCCCCAAGTCGCGTATCTCAAAGACTGGTTGAGAATCAGCCGAACCACGATTCCCGGCGTTGCACCGAGCGCGATGCGAATCCCGATCTCCTTCGTGCGCTGCCCTACAAGGTACGAGAGAACGCCATACATCCCCGACAATGTCAGCAGCAGCGCAAGTCCCCCGAGCATCGCCGAAATCCACGCGCCTGCCCAAAACGGATACATCTGCGTCAGAAACATTTCGTCCAGCGAGATCGCGATTGCCGGCCGATTTGGCGCAGTAGCTGCAAGTAGCGCTTCAAGATGGCGAGTCGTGGACGTCACATCGCCTTTCCCCGGATCAGGAACGTCCGCACGCGCTTCGCACCCACCGGCGTCGGGAAATAGATCATGGTCGCGTCTTGTCCGCTAATCACGCCTTTGCTGGTCACGTCCTTCGCGATGCCGATGACCACAGCGTGATCGGAAGCGGGCGCGTCGTTTAGATAGGGCGCTTTTCTGTCTACAACAATTGATTTGCCGATTGCGTCCTGCGCTGGCCATAGTCTCTGCGCCGTTGCTTCGCTCACGATCGCCACAGGGGCTTCCGCCTCCGCTTCCGCCCTGCTGAACACGCGGCCGCGAAGAATCGGGATTTCCAAAACCTTGAAATATTCAGGCGAGACCATGTTGTAGCCGGCCCGAACCGGCTGCGCGCCCTGTGCCGTGGTCACTGGAATCTGATCGTCGGAGTTGTAGAGTGGCGCATGCCAGGCGGTTGCCACCAGATCCACCCAAGGTTCGGTAGCCAGGCGCTGGGCAACTCTAGCCTGCGCGGTCGCGTCCGCACGGCCCATAAAAATTGGATAAACCACACCGTGGATGTTATAGCCCAGGTCCCTATGTTGATAAGCCCCGCTGCCGCGCAAAAGAATCCCGGTTAGCACCATCAGAATCACGCACACGCTGATCTGACTCACAATGAGAGTCGATCGAAGGCGGGAGGATGAAACCCGCGCCCCGAATTCGCCGCGCAGCGCTTCGACCAGCGACGTTCGCGTCGCCTGTAGCGCCGGTGCCAATCCGAACAGGATCGTCGTTAGCGCGGCGGCCGATAAAATGAACAGGAAAACACGGTAATCCGGCTTCAGCGGCGCGACATGCAGCAGATTCAAAGCGGGAGGAATTGTCGCCACCAGCACTCTTTGCGCTCCGCGGATCGCCCCGTTCGATACCGCAAAACCAACCACCCCGGCGAGTAGAGAGAGCAGAAGGTTCTCCGACAGTAATTGGCGGATCAGCCTGGAACGCGCCGCTCCCATCGCGAGCCTCACGCCGATTTCCTTCTGCCGGGCCAGCGCGCGCGCCAGCATCATATTCGAAACGTTGGCGCAGCAAATCACCAGCACCAGGCCGAAGACCACCACCAGGGGCAGAAATATCGGCAGAACGGCCGCTGCAAGTTCTCCATCCAGAGGCACGGGCGTCGCTCGCCGATTCGAGCGTCGCCTGGATCGCCCGCTCGTCTTCCGGCCACTCTTCCGTCGAATGTTTGATCCACACCGTCAGCGCCGCTTTCGCGCTCTCCAGCGGAACATCCGGCCGCAAACGTCCCGTGATGAACAACCCCCTGGGTTTTTGCGGGCCGAACAAATCCGGACCCGGAACCACCGCGCTTTGCATGGTGATCGGAACGAAGAAATCGATCGGCACTTCCGCGACGCCGATAAAATCCGGAGGTCCGATGCCGACAACTTCGAAAGGCCGGTCGGCGATGCGGATGGTTCGCCCGACCATTGCCGCGATCTCCCGCGAACGCCGCCTTCCAGAATTGATGACTCAGAACGACCACCGCGCGCGAACCGGGTGTCGCCGCATCTGCGGGAAGAATTGGCCGCCCGTGCAGCGCGCCGACCTTCAGCATCGCGAAATAATTCCCCGAAACCGCCAACCCGTACGAGTTGCGCGACTCGACCCGCGCCACGACCGGGGAAAACCCAACCGCCTCGCTGAAGACCGGCATTTGCGCGCGCAGGTCCTGATACTGCTCCCACGTCAGCCCGTTTCTCGCCCCGTGCTTGGTCTGCCATCCGAACCGATACAGGCTGTAAGGATCCTGCACCGCGAACGGATGCAGCACGTAAGCGTTGAACAGCGTAAAGAGCGTGGTGTTCAGCCCTAGCCCGATCCCCAGCGTCAACACCACCGTGATCGCGAAAGCCGGAGCGCTCCGCAAAGTACGCAGCGCGTAGCGAAAATCTCTAAACATGCATCACAGACGACCCTCGCCGCGAATTATTACATCTCGTCCGCCGACGGACCGTAGATCGCCGGCACCGCAATATCGTTTAATCGCAGATAGACCGTCAATTGCCCCCGGTGATGGATCACGTGGTTCATCGCCATACCCCGCAGTCCGGCAATTCGCGGCGCCTCGAACAGCGGTTTCTCCTTATAGATCAGCTTCCAGGGCTGCCGCAAATGATCGTCGGTCGCACCAACGATCGCCTCCCGCGCCCCCGCGACACTCTTGTCGAACAGCGCCAGTATCTCAGCGCGATTGGTGACCACCGTGGGCTTATACTCGCCCTTATCGAAGTTGAGAACGTCTGTAGTGATGATCGCCGTAGCGAATCCTGGAAGCTCCGCTAGATGGCCCGCCAGCTTTCCAAGCGACATCGATTTCGCGTGCGGCTTCCAATCGAACTTATCGTCGGGAAACCGCTCCAGAGCCTTCCGGGTGAGCCTCATCTCATTATCGAACTCCGGCAATAGCGCCTGGCTCATTGTCATTTTGAATAATCCTCCGCAACGATTCTATCGCAGGCGCATCCAGACCTCTGCGTTAGAATGAGATTACTCACGTGCAACAGGTCGGGCGCTACCAAATCGTTGCGGAATTGGGGCGGGGCGCGATGGGCGTCGTATATCAGGCCCTGGACCCCACCATCGGCCGCACCATCGCGATCAAGAGTATCCGCCTTCAGGACCTCACCGACACCGCCGAACGCGAGCGTCTCCGCGAGCGCCTGGTCCGCGAAGCGCAATCCGCCGGCATTCTTTCGCACCCCGGCATCGTGACCATTTACGACATCGCCGAAGAGAACGGCATGGCGTACATCTTCATGGAGTTCGTCAACGGCCCTCCGCTCGAAAAAATGCTGCTCACTGAGCAGACGCCCGATAAGGAAACCATCCTCAGCATTCTCCGCCAGACCGCCGCCGCGCTCGATTACGCGCACAAAAAAGGAATCGTCCACCGCGATATCAAGCCCGCCAACATCATGATCCATGAGGACGGCACCGCCAAGGTCACCGACTTCGGCGTCGCGAAAATCATCTCCCAGCAGATGACCCTGGCGGGCACCATGATGGGCACGCCCAGCTACATGTCGCCCGAACAGGTGCAGGGCACCGCCATCACCGGCCGCGCCGACCAGTTTTCGCTCGCCGTGATCGCCTACGAAGTGCTCACCGGCGAAAAGCCTTTCGTCGCCGAATATCTTCCCACGCTGCTGTTCAAAATTGTCCGCGAGGAGCCGCTCCTCCCGCAGCGATTGAATCCTACGCTAGGGCCGAAAGTCGGATCCGTGCTGCACAAGGCGCTCGCGAAGAATGCCGGCCGACCGCTACGAGAATTGCACCGACTTCATCAACGCCCTCGCCGCCGCCTGCAACGCAACCAAAGGCTGGATGCCTCTGCCCCGCGGCGCGAGCCTCAATATGCCGACCGTTGGTTCGCAGGATGGCATGGGCGCAACGGTCGACGACACCCGCCGCCCGACCGCCGATATCGTTATGACGCCGCCCGGTCCTTTGGCGCCGCCCATCGATGCCCCTCCGCTGTTCGAGCCCCGCGCGCGCCGCGAAGCGAGCGACACCGAGCCACGTCGTCCGAAACGTGCTGGTTTCCGCGGCCGTGCTGTTGCTCTGCTGCTGGTCGGAATTTTTCTGGTCGTTCAGAGATACGCGGACCACCCGCGCGCGTCAACCGTAGCGAAGGCAACGCCTCCGCCGCAGGAAGCCCCCCCGCCGCCTCCCGATACGCCCGCGGTAACTCCCGCTCCCGTCGCTGATCCAAAAGAAGCCCCAAAAGAAGAGCCGAAAAAAGAAGATCCTCCTCCGCCCACGCCAACTCCCGCCGACCCGACGCCCACGCCCGTGCCGCGCACCAAGGAAGTCGCCACCCGTCGCACGATAGCACCGAAACCCGCTTCCGAATCCGATTTCCAAGTGACCACGTCCCCCGCCGGCGCGAAGTCACCTTCGATGGCGACTCGTCCACCAAGTGCAAATCGCCCTGCACCATCACGCTCACCGCCGGCCGCCACACCTTCGTCGCGCAGCATGCTGGATATCGCGATCAGCACCGCATCATTGAAGTTCCGCGCGACGCCGGCGTCATCGTCGACCTCCCGAAACAGGTCGGTTCGCTCAGCCTGATCACCAATCCGCCCGGTCTCACCGTGATCGTCGACGGCAAGGAGCAGCCGCAGAAAACGCCCGCGAACCTGAGCCTCAGCGTCGGCCCGCATCATGTGCAAGTCATGAAGGGAGCCGACAAGCAGGAGTTCACCGTCGAGATCCGCGACGGCCTCCTCAGTTCAAAATTTTTCGAATGGACTCAATGAACTTTTCAAGACGAAATTTCTTCGCGCTCGCCGCAGCCTCTGCGATAGACTGGCGTGCACTGATGGCCCAGGAAAAGACCGGCATGAACGTCCTCTCCAAGCGTCCCGAGGACCTGGAAATGCCCCTCTCCGGCTTCTCCGATTACCTCACGCCGATCGAGCATTTCTTCGTCCGCACCCACGTCTACGTGCCCACCGTCGAATCTGAACGACTGGCGCCTCAGCGTCGATGGCGAGGTCGCGACGCCCCTCACCCTCACCATGGACGAGCTTAAAAAGCTCCCCTCCGTCCAACTCGACAGCGTAGTCGAATGCGCCGGCAACGGTCGAGGCTTCGCCGAACCTCCCGTCCCCGGTCTTCAGTGGGCCAACGGCAGCGTCGGCAATGCCCGCTGGCGCGGAGTCCGTCTAGCCGACGTTCTAAAGCGCGCCGGCATCAAGGATTCAGGAAAGGAAATTCTCTTCAACGGAGCCGACGTCCCCATCGGCACAATGCAGGATTTCCGCCGCACCATCACCGCGCAGAAGGCGCTCGATCCGAACACGCTGCTCGCCTTCGAAATGAACGGCGTCGCTCTCCCCGTGAAGCACGGCTTCCCTCTGCGCGTAGTCGCACCGGGTTGGGCCAGCGATTCGTGGGTGAAATGGCTGACCAACATCACCGTGCTCGACAAGGAATTCGACGGCTTCTGGATGAAGAACGCCTATCGCAAACCCGATCATCCGGTCGCCCCAGGCGCCGCGATCCCTCCCGAAAAAATGGTCCCCGTGACCAGCCTCCGCGTGAAGAGCGTCATCGCGAGCCCCATCGATGGATCAAGCGTCCGCCTCGGCGATCCGGTCAATATGCACGGCGTGGCGTGGTCCGGCGACAAAGGTCCAGTCACTTCAGTCGACATCTCCACCGACAGCGGCCGCACTTGGAAACCCGCCGAACTGGGCTCCGATAAATCGCAATTCGGCTGGCGCCAGTGGTCCTTCTCCTTCCGGCCCGATCGCGAAAGTTACTACAACGTGATGGCGCGCGCGACGGACGCGAGCGGCGCGATGCAGCCCTTCGCGCAGGAATGGAATCCCTCAGGCTATGGATGGAACGTAGTGCAGCGCGTAGGTGTAAACGTCGTAGAAAATCTGCCGGCAACGATGCAAGGCACAATGATCACACCACCTCGGGAATCCACGCCCGCGGGAACCTATAAAGACACCTGCCTCGCATGCCACGGCGAAGACGTAATCAGCCAGCAGCGCCTGACCCGAGCCCAGTGGGATCGCGAAATTACAAAAATGACGAACTGGGGCGCCCCAGTAAAGCCCGAAACCCGCGACGCAATATTGAATTATCTAGCCCAGCAATTCGGCCCGCGCCCCCGTTAGTTCATGTCTTGTAGGGCAGGTTGGCAAACCTGCGGACCCATCCCGGACGCTTTCTCTTTCTTAACTCCGCGAGCTCTGCGCCTCTGCGTGAAATGTCTTAATCATGCAGCGTAGTATCCAAAAACGCCCGCAGCCGATGACTCCGCGAAGGATGCCGCAGCTTCCGCAGCGCCTTAGCCTCAATCTGCCGAATCCGCTCCCGCGTAACCGCGAAGTGCTGCCCGACCTCTTCGAGCGTATGCTCGCTCCCATCCTGCAACCCGAATCGCATGCGGATAATCTTCTCTTCGCGCGGGCTCAGAGTCTTCAAAACCTCCGCCGTCTGCTCGCGCAAATTAAGATTGATCACCGCTTCCGATGGCGATACCACGCGCCGGTCGATAATGAAATCCCCCAGGTGCGACTCTTCCTCCTCGCCCACCGGAGTCTCCAGCGAAATCGGCTCCTGCGCAATCCGCAATACCTTGCGCACCTTGCCCACCGGCAATTCCATCTTCGACGGAAAGCTCTTCGGTAGTCGGCTCGCGCCCCAGATCCTGCTGCAACTGGCGCTGCATCCGCACCAGCTTGTTGATCGTCTCGATCATGTGCACGGGAATGCGAATCGTGCGCGCCTGATCCGCAATCGCGCGCGTAATCGCCTGCCGCACCCACCACGTCGCGTAGGTCGAAAATTTATACCCGCGCAGATAATCGAATTTATCCACCGCCTTCATCAGGCCGATGTTGCCTTCCTGAATCAGGTCGAGAAATTGCAGCCCGCGATTCGTGTAGCGCTTGGCGATCGAAACCACCAGCCGCAGATTCGCTTCGATCAACTGCTTCTTCGCGACCTCGGCTTCAAGCTCGCCCTTCTCGACGATCTGCAACGTCCGCCGCAGTTCCGTCGCGCCCGCGCCCGAATCTTCCTCCAATTGCTGGATCGCCTGGCTGTGCGTCCGCAATTCCTTGCGCAGCAACCCGGCGTTGCTGTGCGACCCGTTCACCGGCGCTTCCAGTTTCCTCTGGATCCGCGCAATCTCGCGCTCCATCGGCTTCAGTTCATCCACCGCGCCGCGCAAACGGCTCGCCAGCGACGCGCCTGGTCAGCGAACTAAAGTGGATGCCTCGAATCAGCCGCGAAATACACACCATCGTGCGCGCCAGTGCTCCAGCGCAGAGAACGATGCATCTTCGGCTTCATTCCCCGCGAAATCGCCTGCAGTTTCTGCCGGCATTGTTGCGCTTTACGATAATGTTTTTCGATTTCCGCGATTGTTTTCGAAAGTTCTTCCGCCTGCTCCGCGACGTTTTCGTCGGTCACCACCAGATCCGGCATGATCAGCATTTCGCGCACCATGAACGAATCCTTGCGCAGCGTTTCCGAGAGCGTAAGAATTTCGCGGATCACCAGAGGCGAGCGCGACAGCGCCTTGCGCACCGCCGTCTGCCCGCGCTCAATTCTTTTGGCGAGCTCGATCTCGCCCTCGCGCGTCAGCAGCGGAACCGTTCCCATTTCGCGCAAATACATGCGCACGGGATCGTTGGTTTTATCGATGAACTCCTGGGTCAGCTCCAGGTCGCTCGGTTCTTCGCCCTCTTCCAGCTTCTTATCGAAGTCGATCTTCGGCTCTTCCAGAATCTCGACGCCCGCGCCGTCGAACTCCGTAAGGATTTCGTCGAGCTCGCGGCCGCCCGGATAACCTTCCGTCAGTAGTTCATTGACCTCGTCATAGAGAACATACCCCTTCTCTTTTCCGGTGTCCATGAGCTGCTTAAGCCGGCCGAATTTTTCTTCCAGTGCCACTTAACCCCGATGACCCAAGCTGTCGTTCGATCCCCGGCATTTTTTCGCGGCTGCCGGGGCCAATTTCATTCAGTGTACAACACCGGCCAGCCGCAATTCGCCGCTGCTCGCGCTTGACTTCTTTCTCCAGGCGTCCTAATTCCGCCATTAACTCCAAAGCCTCCGCCATCCGTCCCTCGCGTTCAGCGGATTTTATCCGCCCCCGTAACTCATCGACGCGGCGCTTCATCGCGCTGCTCTCCAGTTTGCGCACACAGGCGCGCGCCGCTTCGAGCGCGTCGTCATCTATATCATCGGCCGCAACAACGCTATGCAATAGAGTTTGCAGGGCGGGCGAAAGCCGCGCATCGAGCCCGGAAAACGTCACCTTCGTCCCCGATTCCGCAATCGCTCGCAGCGTCTCGAATATTTCCCGCGTTGCAAAATCCGCAATCAGATCCGCCGCCAGCAGAGGAAGAATCTCCTCGCGCACCTCGGCGCTCGCGATCGATCGTATTAAGAAGGATGCTCTCAATCGCGGGAACGAAGATACCCTGCTTCGGCGCCGCCTTCTGCGGCAACCCTCCCGCCCCGCGCCGATCGGTCGCCGCTTTCTTGAATTGATCCAGCACCAGGCCGCGTCGACGCCCAGATATCCCGCCAGATCGTTCGCAATCGCCGCCCGCTCCAGCTTATCGCCGATCTTCTGCACCGAAGGCAGCAGAAACTCGAAACGCTTCCATGCGCCCATCCGAACTGCGCATATCGAACTTCAGCCGAGCCCGATCGGCCAGCCAATGAAAATAGGTGCTAGCCGAGTCCAGCTTCGCGCGATACGCGTCCGCGCCATTCTGCTTCACATACTCGTCCGGATCCAGGCCGCCGTCGAGCGTCAGCACGCGCACATGCATGCCTTCATCCAGCAAAATTTGAATCGCCTTCTCCGAAGCATCGGCGCCCGCGCGGTCGGGATCGAAGTTCACCACCACGTGATCGGAGTGCCGGTGAATCACGCCGCGCCTGCGGAACGGTGAATCCAGTACCGCAGCTCGCGACCACTTCTTTCACCCCCGCCGAATAAACCCCGATCACGTCCATGTATCCTTCCACCAGCACAGCGCGATTGGAACGGCGCATACCGTCGCGCGCCCGATGCAGGTTGTATAGGACGGATGTCTTTTTGTAGATCGGCGTTTCACCCGAATTCAAATATTTCGGTTGATCCTGATCGCGCATCGCGCGTCCGCCGAATGCAATCACCTTTCCCGATTCGTTATGAATGGGGAACATAAGGCGGCCCCGGAAAAAATCGAAATACCCTGATCCATCCTCGCGCCGCCGCACAACACTCGATGCGTCAAGCTGTTCGTGCGTAAATTGCCGCTCACCCAGCGCGCGCACCAGCGCCTGCCCCGATGCTTCAGAGTACCCCAATTCAAAAGTCTCGATCGATTCAGCGCCGATCCCGCGTTTAGCAAGATAATTCCGCGCCTCGCCACCATGCGAGCCGCGCAGATTCGTCTCGAAACATCTGCGCCGCTATCGAGTGAATTTCAAACAGCGCCGCCGCGCAGCTTAGAATCGGCATCGGCGAACTCAGTGCGCTTCGGCATCGGGATGCCGTGGCTCTCCGCCAGCATCTTCAACGCTTCGGGAAACGTGAGCCCGTCGATCTCCATCACAAACTTCAAAACATCGCCGCCCACGCCGCAGCCGAAGCATTTATAAAACTGCCGCGATTGGTTGACGTTGAACGATCCCGTCTTTTCCTGATGAAACGGACATAGCCCAACATACCGGCCCGTAGCGCCGATGCGCTTGAGGCGCACATATTCGCCAATCACCTTGACGATGTCGATCGACGATTTGAGCTGCTCGACAAAATCCATCGGTACTTCGATCCTACCTCTTATAGCAGAGCGTGAGTCCGTCGCTGATCGGCACCATGCTGAGATTGATCCGCGAATCGCCCAGCAATTTCTTATTCAACGCGCGAATCGCCACCGTATCGGCATCGTTCACGTCCGGATCGATCACCTTTCCGTGCCACAACACATTGTCGATGGCGATAAGCCCGCCGGGCCGAACCAGCTCAAGCGCGCATTCGTAATAGCCGTCATAATTGGCCTTATCGGCGTCAATAAACGCAAAGTCGAACCGGCCGTGCTGCCGTTGCGCAATCAACTCCTGAAGAGTTTCAAGCGCAGGCTTGAGATGCAGATCGATCATATGATCGACGCCCGCTTCTTTCCAATATCGCCGCGCGATGGAAGTGTACTCCTCGCTAACATCGCAAGCCACAATCCGCCCGTCATTCGGCAGCGCAAGCGCGACGGCGAGAGAACTATATCCAGTAAACACCCCGACCTCCAGCGTTCTCCGCGCTCCCATCAGTTGAACCAGCAGCCCAAGAAACTGCCCATGCTCCGGCGGACTCTGCATCCCGCCCATCGGCAGCGCCTCGGTCTCCACCCGGAGCCGTCCCAAAACCGCAGGCTCGCGCACGGAAACAGAGGTGAAATATTCATAAAGTTTCTCGGGCAGAAACGTCTTGTCTTCGGTCGCCATCGAGAAATTATCCCATGCGGCCAAAAAACATTTCCATGCTAAAATGCTTTTGTGCAGATCACGGTGGACGAGTTCAAGGAACGCACCGCTTCAAAGCTCCGCGACCTCCGCTGCCCCGACCACCACCAACCCCCGCGCCTGAAATTCCAAGGCCAGTCTCTGCAGACAATAAACATCCAAATGAGCGCCTGCTGCACGAAGTTGATCACCCTAGCCAACCGCCGTATAGCGGAGCAATAGATTTCCGAAAAAACTCTGCGAACTCTGCGCCTCTGCGTGAACTATGTCTTTGAATGAATATCATCTCAGGCAAAATAGTCGATGCCGCTCTCCATGTGCACAAATCGCTCGGGCCCGGCCTCCTCGAATCCGTGTACGAAGTAGTCCTGGCACACGAACTCCGCCGACGAGGCCTCTATGTGGACCGCCAACATCCAGTGCCGATCGAATACGACGACATCAGGCTCCAAATTGGATTCCGAGCGGACCTGTTGGTAGAAGACAAGATCATCGTCGAGATAAAATCGGTCGAATCCATCGCGCCCGTTCATAAGATGCAGCTTCTGACCTACCTTCGATTGGCGGACAAGAGGCTAGGCCTGCTCATCAACTTTAATGTCGCGCTGATTAAGGATGGGATTTACAGGGTCGTGAATGGCCTCGATGATCACGCAGAGACGCAGAGGACGCAGAGTTTCAAGCAAGCAAATTCGCGAGCTTCGCAGCCTGGTCCGAAAAGCGGTTATTAAGGCCAAATAAGCGCGCTGCAGCCCGCATTTTTGGCAGATTGTGGTCATTTAAGAGCCGCTGTATAGCAGGAATCAGCCCCGACGGCTCCACGATCGCTCCAAATTCCTCCCTCATGACGCTCCGCGCACCGTGATGATCCAGGCACACCGCCGGGACCCCCGCCGCCAATGCCTCGAGCAGCGTCAACCCATAACTCTCGTGCCGCGACGGAAATATATAAAGATCGGCAAGCGCGAAGAACGCTTTCTTCCGGTCTCCGGTGACATAGCCGGGAAAGATAACCCGTGTTTTCTTCAACTTTGCCGCGAGCGAGCGAAGCCTGTCAAAAAATCGCGAAGCCCTGCATGAACGCCGCCTCGCCGCAAATGAACAGCCACAACGGCTCCCGAGGATAATCGTCTCGCCGCTCCCACTCGATCAGCTTTTCGAGCAGCAAATCCTGCCCTTTTTCCGGAGAAATACGACTGAGCGTAAGCAGAACCCGAGCATTTTCAGGCAGCTGGTACTCGCGCCGAAGTGCCCTCGCATCACCAGGAAGTCCGGGATCCGAAATTCCCCACGGCAGCACATGAATCGGCGCGCAATCAGGATAGCAGCGGAGCATAACCTCTTTCATCCCTTGAGATGGCATGATCAACCCGCGCGAATAGAGGACGCTCGCTTCCTGTTTTTCCCAAACCAGTTTCGATATAGAAGGAAGAGCCCAATGCGAGCCGTCGATACCATTTCACTGTGGTTTCAGGCCGAATCCATCCCCGAAAATAAATGTCCGCCACATAAGCGACCACATCTACGTGATAGATGGTAAAGATTTTATAGTCGCGCAGCGCCCGCGAAATCAGGACCCTCCGATACATCGTTGGCCAGCACAACAGTCTTCTTCGGATCATGCTTGAGAATCTCCAGCGTGGAAATGCGTTCGAACTCGCGGGAGAATTTCGCGTACTCGCGCTCACTGAAATGGACGATCTCCCGCGCCGCGACTTGAGGTCGTATCAGGCGAAATTCAAATGGTTTCGTGCGCGACCATTCGTCGACCAGCATGTCGCAAATCGCCGCGCCACCGCCTAAAGGAACCGATTCACGAAAGCCTCCGTGAGCGGCGGTATAAAGGATCACTCCGGTAGATATTCGAGCACCAGCGCAGTGATGTCGTCGCGAATCACGCCGCCTTCCGTGAACCGGTCAACCGCATCAAGCAGAGCGGTGTGCATGCCGACCGCGTCATTTTTGGCGTTATCGCGCAGGCAGAGGCGCAGGCGTTCGGTGTCGAAAAATTCGCCGTTGGCGTCTTCGGCTTCGGTCAGGCCGTCGCTATAAATGACGACTTTGTCGCCCGACACGAGTTGCGTCTGGACCATTGAAATCGGTGCGCCTTCGATCATGCCTACCGGCATTCCGGAGGTATGCAGTTTGCGGATGCGGCCGTCGGTGCTGACTAAGAATGGCGCGCAGTGGCCTGCATTGGCGTAACTTAGGAAGCCGGAGGAATCGAGCTCGCAGTAAAATACTGTGGCGTATTTTTCGCCGCGCGTGCGCTCCAGCAGAAAATCGTTGACACGGAGCATCATCGGCTCGATGTTCGGCGGGCCGCCTTGCCCCATCAGAAATGCGCCTTGTAACAGACTTGCCAGCAGCGCGGAGCTGACGCCTTTTCCGGAAACGTCGGCGACCACTGCGGCCCAGGCGTTATGCGCCAGCGGGCGGACATCGAAATAATCGCCGCCGACTTGCGTCGAAGGAATGCTCGACCCGGCGGCGCGAAACCATCCCGTGATGGGAAGCGATGCGGGCAGCAGGCCCTGCTGAATGTCGCGCGCGATTTTGAGTTCGCTCTCCATCTTCACCTTATCGCGCGTTTCTTCCAGTAATCGAGCGTTTTCTAAAATGGTCGATGCTTCGATGGCGAGCGTCTGCAAAAGTTCGCGATTGCCGGAGGAGAGATCCGCGGGATTCAGGCGCGAATCCATGTACAGCAGCCCGACGGTGTTCTCCATCGGTCGAGGTGATGTGCGTATCCTCCGACGATCCGCTGCGGATCTGGACCAGCGGCAGGCACACGACGGAGCGCAGGTCCAGCGTCGGCGACCGACATTTCCGGACGGATGCCTTGCTGCTCGGCAGGATCGAAGGACATGGAGAGCAGATCGCGGCGGGAGTTGAGCGCGCGCTGGATGACGGATGGTGGGAACGCGCAGGTCATGCGCTTCGAGAGCCTTGCCCCCGTTATCGCGGGCGACGGATACTTCAAGTTCAGCGTCTTTTCTGAGCAGTAAAAAGCCTCGCTCACATCCGGTGACGGCGAGCGCGGCATCGACCACGGCGGTGAGCACTTCCTGGGTCGACAAGGAATTTTGCAGAGCTCTGGCGACTTCGACCAGCGAGCGGAGTTTAGCGAGATTATTCGGTCCCAGCGCGCTGGAGTGCGAGCCGGAGCCGACCTCCTCGCCTAATTTGCCGAGGATGCGGTTGATCTCGCCATGATCGAGCGAGAAGGTGAGCTGGAAAGAATCGCGCACGCCGAACTCAATGCGATCGGAGTTGCGGAGCACATGGCGCGCGATGCGCTCGCCGTTGACCCAAGTGCCATGGCGGCTGCTCAGATCCTCAATGACGTAGGCGCCGTTTTCAGAAACGATGCGCGCGTGCTGGCGGGAGGCTCGGTTGTCGCGCAGGACCAGATTGTTATCGGGCTGGCGGCCCAACTGAAAGGGCAAAGGTTGCAGAGGAACGCGCGTGCGCTGGCCGGAGGGCGAAAGCACCAGGAGCGCGGCAGGCGGTAGAGGGGTGCGGACGTTTGGCTCGGGGGGAGACATTTAACGCGTGGTCCTATTAAAAAAGGAGAGTGCGGGCGGGGCGAAAGTCGGGACAGACCGCTCTGTCCACGCGGCATCCAGGTTGGGAGTGCTTTCGCGGGAGGTCGTTGCGCCTTGGGACAGAGTGGTCAGTCCCGGTTTTCGCGGGTTATTCAGTGTTTTGATTCGCGCTGTTGAGAGCGGTTTCAAGGGAGCGACGACCATGCGCTAATGCGCCCCGGCTGCACTTTCCTGGGCGCGGAGGGCGCGGCAATGGGAGCAGTATCCGCCGATCTCAGTGCGCGTCAATACAATTTCAAATCCGAGATGCGTTTCCACTTGCTTGCGCATTTCCTGAAGAGGCTCGCCGAAATACTCTTCGATTTTGCCGCAGCGCAGGCAGATGACGTGCGCGTGCTCCTCCTTGAGGCGCGTTTCGTAATAATGCTGATCGCCGGAGTGGTGCATCAGGTCGAGCTCATCGACCAGCCCGCCTTCTTTGAATAATTTGAGCGATCGATAGACGGTGACGCGATTGAGTTTCGGGTCCTTTTCCTTGGCAAGCTGATACAGGCTCTCGGCGTCAAGGTGCAGGCCGGAGTGGTCGATCAGGTCGAGCAGGATGCGGCGCTGGCGCGTCAGCCGGACGCCTCGGTCACGAAGAGTGTCCTGGATGCCGGAGGTTGGCATAGCTGATTTGAGGGTAGCAAGAAGAAGGAGCCAGTAGCCAGGAGCCAGTATGCGGGCGTCTGTTCGTGCCACCATAGGGAGGTGAGGTTGGCGTGATGATCGACGTGAAAGAAGCCGTGGGAATTGCGAAGCAAAAAGCGGTCGAGATGCTTGAGCAGGATGGTTCTCTGGAGGAGATCGAAAGAGAGCCCTTTAAGGGACGGGACGCTTGGAGTATTACGCTCGGCTTTGCTCCGAAGTTCACGCCCTTTTCTCGCATCGCCTCGGAGTATAAGCGGTTTTTCATTGATGCTGAAACGGGCGAACTCATGGCGATGAAGCTGCGCGAGTTTGCCGAGAAATGAGTCTCGACGATTGGCCGGGTTCCAGCGTGCGAGACGGTTTGCTGATCGATACGAATCTTTTGGTCTTGTTCATTGTTGGCAAGGTCAATCCGAAGCGGCTTGAGAGTTTCAAGAGAACGAGAGCTTACGATGGTGCGGCCTATGACCTCCTGGTTAAGGAAATGGCCGGTTTCCCACGTATTTATACGGTCGCGCAAGTAATGGCTGAGGTCAGCAATCTAACCGACATGGATGGCCCGGAACGCTCAGAGGCCCGGCGAATATTGGCGGAATTCATTGCCGTTGTGCACGAGCCACATGTTGCGAGCGTTCACGCATCCAAGAGCCGATCTTATCGAGATCTCGGGTTGACCGACGCGGCAATTTCAGTTGCCGCCCGCGAGCATGAGTGTGTAGTACTCACTGACGACCTGGGCTTGTTTCTGTCGCTAACAAGCGAGGGGCTGCCGGTGACGAAATTTTCACATCTTCGCGAGCTCAACTGGCAGCGCTGATCCGCTGTTATGTGCGAAGACCAGTGCGCGCGACGCGGGCAGAGAGAACCGAAATAAGAAAGGCTAAAAAGGTCCCTGCGGGGGAGCCCCGGCCCGAATATCAGCGTTCGGATTTCCCCTCGACGTTGGTTCGCGGAAAATATGTTGAGCGACTCAAAACGAGTTCTAACGCTGTTGTTCTCGACTCCGAAGTCGCCGATCTATTTCCGAATGCGGAGGCTGTTAACTCCGCATTAAAGTCCCTCGCGGAGATCGCCAGGCGCGCTCGCTCTCGACGGGGCGGATCACATTGACGGCGTTGTCGTGGCCCCAATTCCGATGCGCCGAGTTGCCTGCGGCCGATGTATCGACTGCGGATCGTTGCATTGTTCTTAGGAGCGTGCGTTCTCGGCCTCGCTTGTCGCGGTGGTAGACGATAACGTTTAGGATTCTATCCGCAGTGCTCCGGCGATCAATTCTGCATGGAACGAGGCAGTCGTGGCCGGAGCATTGCGGATAGAATGCGTTGAACTGAGCCGGACCGCGGTCTATGGGGATTGAATTGTTTTCGGTTCCGGATGGTGGCGGACTCGCGCATGGCGAGGCCGCGGACAGGCGCCTGAGGATCTTCGCCGGTGCTTTGTGATTCGGATCGCAGCAGGCATTGCGGCGGCTTTTTGGCTGGAAGCAGCGCCTGTAGACATAGTTCTCCCTCAGCCTGAAAGAAGGCTGTTTGATGGTAGCGACCTCGTCGCACAGCGATCGTTCATGAGGAATCCTGCCGTGGCGATCGCACAGCCAGAGGGTCGTGGAATGATCCCGATGAGGACCATGCGGCCGATTTTACAGGCGGGGCATCGTTTGGCATCCTGCTGTTCGACCTCTCTGCGGTGGTGCGCGGCGGGACCGCGCCGAGCAAGGCGCGGCAGAGCGCCAGTTTCTTTCCGCGCGCGCGATTGGCCAGAAAGCCGAACTGCCGGATGCGCACAAAGCCGCGCGGGCAGGATGTGCAGCAGAAAACGCCGGATGAACTCGGTTGCTTCCAGAGTCATGACCTTGCTCTGGTTGCCGTCCGCGTAGTCTTTGTACGCGAACGTCACGCGGCCATCTTCCATCGACAACAGCCGCCGATTCGAGATGGCCACCCGATGCGTGTAGCGCGCCAGATACTTCAGAACCTGCTCCGGCCCGCCAAAAGGCGGCTTCGCAAAGACGACCCATTTGATCCGTCGTGCTTGTCGGCACAGGGCCTCGAACGCGGCCGGCTGCGCAAGTCCGGCCATCTCCCCATGGAACTTCAGCCTGCCGTCCTGAAATGCTTTCCGCAGATAAGTGAGAAACAGATTCCGAAAGCGGCTGCTCAAGACCTTCACGGGGAGAAAGAACGACTGTTTCTTGCATCCGATCCAGCGAACGCCATCGGGACTAATGCCGCCGCCGGGAACGACGCAATGCAGATGAGGATGCAAGTGAAGATTCTGTCCCCACGTGTGCAGCACGGCCAAAAAACCGATCTCTGCTCCGAGACGTCTGGGATCGGCGGCAATGTCAGCAACGTTTCCGATGCCGCGCGAAATAGGATGCGGTAGATCTCGCGCGCATTCTGCAGCGCCAAGGCCGCCGATCTTCTGCGGCAGCGTAAAGACGACGTGGAAGTACGGAACCGGCAAAAGTTCGCCTTCCCTTTCGGCCAGCCATTTCGCGCGCGCCATGGCTTGGCATTTTGGGCAATGCCGGTCGCGGCACGAGTTATAGGAGATGACCCGATGCCCGCACGTATCGCACTGCTCCACATACTCCACATGGCCGCCGAGAGCGGCGGTGCGGCAGTCGCGGATCGCTGCGAAAGCTTTTCGCTGATGAGCGCCGATCACGTGGCCCCATTGCGCGAAGAACTCTTTTTCGTAGGTGCGGAAGACATCGGCCACTTCGAGCCGATGTTCTCTCATCGTTCCGGTGGAATCGTCGTGCAGCGCGGATCAGATCGAGCGAATCCAGCGTTTCCAGCGGGCTTCTCGTGGAGCGAACGGCGCTATCGGAGAGATGAAGATAGCGGGCCGTGGTTTTGAGATGCGCGTGCCCCAGCAGTGCCTGAATCACCAGCAGGTTCACTCCCTCATCCAGCAGATGGGTCGCAAACGCGTGGCGCAGCGAATGCGGGTGAATCGGCTTGGTGATCCCGGCTTTCCGCGCCGCCGCCTCGCAAGCTTTGAAAACGCTATCGGTTGCGATGGGACAATCCGGCTTCCTGCCGGGGAACAGCCACTCGGCGGGACGCTTCCACCGCCAGTACGCCACGAGCACCTCGCGGAGCGGCTCGGCCAGCATCACTTGCCTGTCCTTGTGGCCTTTGCCGCCGCGAACCCAGATCACGTGGCGTTCGCGGTCCAGATCGGACACCTTCAGTTTGGCCACTTCCGATACGCGGAGTCCCGCGCCATACATCGTGGCCAGCATCGCCCGGTGTTTAAGGTTCTTCGGGCGCTTCGAGCAGCGCTTTGACTTCGGCCTTGCTCAGAATGACGGGCAGTTTCTTCTCATAGCGGGGCAAGGGAATCCGGTCAATCTCGATTCTCCGGTGCAGCGTGTTCTGGTAGAAGAAGCGGAGCGCGCAGACCGCCTGAATGTAAGTGGAGAGCTTGACCCGTTTTTCATTGAGCAGGAATAGCTGCCACGACCGGATCTCTTCCGCGCCGAGCTGATCGGGCGGTTTATTGAAGTGTTGTGCGAACTCGGCGACTGAGCGGATGTAGCATGCCACGGTCGTCGGGGCGTAGTTGCGAATGCGGAGATCCTCCAGCATTCGCTGTCTGAGTGCGGTCATCGGTGAAACCTCCACCGATCACGAGATCACAGTGATTTAACATAATGCAGATTTACGAAGTCGGCGAAAACAGCCGAATCTCTGGCTAGCCTGCGCATAATTTAACGTAAGATATCTTATGCGACTGTCTGGTCGACAGCAGAAACCTCTCTGAATGTTACGACGCAAAAGAACTGTCGCCTTGCTAGCAGCAAACGTGCTGGGTGCAATCGGATATATCGCTGCCGCTTCGCCGAGTTGGGCGATACCTGAAGAGCGCGCGGCTGGAATACAGTCGATTACTGGTGAGCCCTTTGTATGGGCCGTGTCAGTATGGCCGATCCTTGCTTTCTTCATTCTCCTGAATCTGTCGTGGGCAGGTGTTGTCATCTTTAAGAGACGATGGCAAGATGTTCGCTTCTGGCTGATCACTCCGCTGATCTGGCTCGTTGCAATCTCGATCGACTTCGCTCATCACTGAGCTTTTCGCTATGTGCTTTCGCGACTTCCAACCGGCCCTCAGGCCGGCAGGTTCTTAAGCTGCCGCTTGCGGCTTAGTTCAACATACTCTATCGTCTATAAAACTGGGCGGCCTTTTTGAAGGTGGACCCCCACAACGCTTTACCGGGCACCGACATGATTACCAGTCGTCCTGAAAATCGTTCAGCCCCCGTTTTCTCCATAGGTTTCGATCAGGTAATTGTCGAGAGTATCCAGAACGTCGAAGACGTGCTGGATGTCGAACAGTAACGATGTGAAGTCGATGCCTAAGCTCTCGTTCGAGGGCGGCGTGGCAAGGCGCTGAAGCCGCTCGCGGGGATAACGAAAGCGCCAGTTTGTAGGGTCGAACTCGTTAAATTCCGCGACGAACTCGGCCACGAAATCTAAATCCAATCCCTTCGGTACGACTCCAGGCTTGCCCGCTAGCTCAGTGACGAGATCGGTCCATAGCTGTTCAAGGTTGTGGGTCTTGCCAACTGGCGCAGCGGCGGCAGCATTTTGCTTCTCGTCTTGGAGCCATCGCGAGTGGAACAACACATACTTTATGGCGAGCTCCAGGTAGTGGCGAGACAGGAAGATGGCAGCCACGCCTTCGATGCTCTCGTTAAGTCTTCCGCTCACGACCCCGCCCAAGAGCAACTTGGCGGATTCAAAGAAACCCTCGGGGAACAGGGCGTCGATTTTCCACTGGCCAGACGCTGGCGGGAAGAACACCTGACGATAGGCGCCCGGTCTGAACCGCTGATTGTATTGAGCTACCATTCTCTCCTCTTCGAGCGCTGCGTCGTCCAAATTGAAAAATTCGCCCTCGGCGTCCATGTGAGCGATTATATTTGTTTGTCGAGCGGCGAAGAGCACCACATCGCAGCCCTTTGTTAGACAGACAGACTGGGCGCTTGCTGGCTGACACCCCGTTTACTTCACAGCGGCGTTATGATGTGTCGGTGAAGGTCGCGATCCCTTTTTTCTTCCTGCTCTGCGTACCGGCACTGGCCGACCTCGCGGCGGGGCAGCAGGCATATGACAAAGGCGATTACGCCACAGCCCTCAAGGAGTTCCTGCCATTGGCGCGGGAGGGAAACGCGGTTGCGCAGTACAGTCTTGGCGTAATGTGTGAGGAAGGCCGGGGCCTTGCGCAGGACCACAAGGAAGCTGTGAGTTGGTACCGCCTAGCTGCGGAGCAGGCATATGCGCCTGCGCAGTTCAATCTCGGCGTCATGTATCACGACGGCCGGGGTGTCCCGCCGGACGACAAGGAGGCCATGCGATGGTTCCGTATGGCGGCGGACCAGGGAGTCGCGCCCGCGCAATTCGGCCTTGGGTTACTGTATGAAAACGGCCAGGGCGTCCCGCAGAATTCGAAAGAGGCCTTCAAGTGGTTCCGATTGGGCGCGGAGCAAGGGGATGCGGGTGCACAGTTCAACCTCGGCCAGATGTACAGTCAAGGTCGGGGTGTTCCGAAGGACACCAAAGAGGCTATGCGGTGGTACCGTCTGGCCGCCGAGCAACGGCTCGCCCACGCGCAGCGCGTCCTCGGCTACATCTACGAGAAAGGCGAAGGCGTCCCGCAGGACTACGTGGAGGCCATGCGGTGGTACCATCTGGCGGCGGAGCAAGGAGACGCCCCCGCGCAGCAAGGCCTCGGCGGTATGTACGCCCACGGCGAGGGCGTCCCGGAGGACTACAAGGAGGCTGTGAAATGGGCCCGCCTGGCGGCGGGACAAGGCGATATGGATTCGCAGGTCTTCATGGGAGCTGCATATGAAGCTGGCGAAGGCGTACCGCAGGATTACAAAGAGGGCGCGCGGTGGCTCCGTCAGGCGGCGGAGCAGGGAGCCGCACGCGGGCAGGTACTCCTCGCGATGAACTATGAGCAGGGCCAAGGCGTCCCACAGGACTACGTTCTGGCGCACATGTGGTACAACCTTGCAGGTGCCGCCGGTGACCCAGAAGGCGTTAAGAATCGAGATAGAATCGGCCTCAAGATGACGCCGGAACAGGTTGCAGAGGCTCAGCGCCTCGCCCGGGAGTGGAAGCCGAAACCGGGCCGACAATAGCGGGCCTCCGCTTCCGATGATCCGAAATTAGGTTTACTTCGCCGCGTCGCCCTCTTCGACCGGACCTTCGGGTGGCACGCCGTCCGCTGTGCCGACATGCTTCAGTGCCGCGTGTTCAGCTTCTCGTGCAACTCTGCGATATGCTGTACCCATGCAACCACTCCAACCTGACCAAGCCTCGTTTCTGCTCCACGCCGCTCATCTTCCTGCCCTGAAGAATGAGCATGCGCATTACCAAGAACGTTATTGAGGCGATTCCGCTCGATAAGGGCGACTATCGTCCGGATGACATCTCGATAAGCGCGCTTAATCTGGCGTGGCACATCGTCGCGACGGAGAATCGGTTTATGGACGCCGTACTGACCGGCGCGTTCGATTTGACGCCCAATCCGCCGCCCGGAATCGATCAAGAATTCGAAGGATCTGGCCGCTTTGTACGAGGAGGATTTTGCGTCTGCGTTTTGAGAAGCTGGAGAAGATGTCGAACGATCAGATGCTCAAGATCGTCGACTTCCGGGGCATGTTCCAACTGCCTGCGGTGATGTACCTGGGCTTCGTGCTGCATCACACGGTTCATCATCGCGGGACAATTGTCGATGTATCTGCGGCCGATGGGGGCGAAGGTGCCTTCGATTTACGGCGAGAGCTGGGATGCTGCCGAGGCTCGCAAGGCTGCGCAGAGCGCTTAGAAGGTGGAATCGCGAAACACCAGGGTCGAGAAGTTCAAGGCCGGAAGCGGGGCCGCTCGGCGCTCTCACTATAGGGCTGCGGGGAATGCTCTGGTAGGCAGGTTGAAGATCTGCGAGCTGGAGGTGTCAGGGAGATGCAAGGGGCTTAGGCAGCGGATGGCGCCGCCCCACTATTGCTGCATAGCTGCTGCGGAAAAAGACCAGCGGCTCGCCTTCGCCTACGGTTGCGGCGACTACTTCCCCGATCAGCGCCCGGTGATCCCCGGCGTCGATGATTTGGGTGGTCCGGCACTCGATCGATCCGATGGCGCCCTCGAGGAGCGGGGCTCCTTCGGCGCCGGGGGTCCAGGGTACTCCGGAGAAGCGGCCTTCGGGAATTCGGAGAATCGCACGGACAGATCGCGCTGGTCGCTGGACAGAAAATTGATGGCGAAATGGCCGGACGTTCTCGAACGTTTCGAACAGGCTACAAGCGCGGTCGACGGCGACCAAAACCAGCGGCGGGTTCGAGCGAAAGAGAGCAGAAAGCGTTGATGGTCAGGCCGTGCGGAGTGCCGTTCAAGGCTCGCGTGGTGAGCACCGCGACACCGGTCGGGAACAGCGCGCAGGCGCGGCGAAACAGCTCGGGCGAGACGGCTGCGCTTGACATGGGGATAACCCTAATCCTATCATGAGGTTTCGAGGAAGTAACGGGTACAGGAGGCGGCTTTGATCAAACTCGACATCATCAACGAAGTGGTCAACAGGACCGGCATCACCAAGACGAAGGCCGAGATGGCCGTCGAAACGGTATTTGAAAGCATGAAGCGGGCGCTCGGAAAGGGCGAGCGCATCGAGCTGCGCGGCTTCGGCATTTTCAACGTGCGCCCGCGCAAGACGGGCATCGGCCGCAATCCTCGCACCGGCGCCGAAGTGGCGATTCCTCCCGGCAAGGCGGTGCGCTTCAAGCCCGGCAAGGAACTGCAAACGCTTCAGTAGGACGGCACTTGTCCGCAAACGGCTATCCCCCGGCGCCGGCTGCGTATCCGCATCAGGACTCCCGTCAGGTGATGTTCGATGCGCCGTGGGCGCCTGCGCGTCCGAAGCATCGCTACTGGCTGCACGCGCTGCTGCTGCTGCTGACGCTGCTGACCACCACGATGGTCGGCGTCGGAGATGGCGCATAGTTTCGCGGCCGGGCGTCCTTTCGATTTCGAGACGACCTGATGGGCTACGCGCAGCTGTGGCACGATCCTTCGTTCCTGCTTGACGGGCTGCCGTTTTCGCTGACGCTGCTGACGATTCTGATGGCGCATGAGATGGGGCATTACCTGGCGGCTCGCTATTATCACGTCGATGCGACGCTGCCGTTCTTTCTGCCGGCGCCGACGTTGATCGGCACGTTCGGAGCGTTCATCCGCATCCGCTCGGCGATACTGTCGAAGCGCATCCTGTTCGACATCGGCGTCGCGGGGCCGCTGGCGGGATTCGCGATGTTGATGTTGCCCTGATCGTCGGCGTATCGATGTCGAAGGTGGTGCACGGGAATCGGAGCGCATGGGGAACTGGTGTTCGGCACGCCTCTGATTGTCCGGCTGTTCGAGTGGATCGCCTTTCCCGGGCGTGCCGGCGGGCGACATTTATCTGCATCCGGTGGCGCGCGCGGCTTGGGTGGGATTGCTGGCGACGGCGCTGAACCTTCTGCCGATCGGACAGCTTGACGGCGGGCACGTGCTGTACGCGTTCCTGGGCGAGAAGACGCGCATCTGGTCGCGCTTCGCGGTGGCGATGCTGGCGGTGCTCGGGCTGTTCCAGTTGTTCACGTCGGCGTACAAGATGGGCTATATGTGGCTGTTCTGGGCGCTATTCCTGCTGATTTTCGGGATGCGCCATCCGGCGATCGTCGATCCGAGCCCGGTGGGCCGCACGCGCACATGGCTGGGCGTGCTGGCGCTGGTCATTTTTATTTTGTCGTTCACGGCTGCGCCGATCCGCACCGCCGGGCCCGTGAAAATTTCGGCGACCATCATCACTTATAACGAGGAGCGCAATCTGCCGCGCGCGATCGAGAGCCTGCGCTGCGCCGACGAGATCGTGGTGATCGACAGCGGGTCGAGCGACCGCACGGTGGAGATCGCCGAAAAGCTGGGCGCGCGCGTGGTGGAATGTCCGTGGCCGGGCTACGCGAATCAGAAAAATCGCGCGGCGGAGGAAGCGTCGCACGACTGGATTCTTTCGCTCGACGCCGATGAATCGTTGAGCGAATCGCTCGAAGCGGAGATCTGGCAGCTCAAGAAAAACGGTCCGCAGTTCGACGCGTACACGATGCCTCGGATGGCGCAGTATCTGGGGCGATGGATCCGCCATTCGGGCTGGTATCCGGATCGCAAGGTGCGTTTGTATCATCGGTCGAAGGCGAGATGGGTGGGCGAGTACGTGCATGAGTCGGTGAAGGTCGAAGGGCGCGTGGGGCATCTCGATTCGAACCTGCTGCACTTCACATGCAGCTCGCTTTCGGAGCATTTGAAGACCATGGATCGGTACACGACGCTCGCGGCGGAGCAGTTGCTGGCGGCGCGCAAGAAGCCGACGTTCGCGCGGCTGCTGTTCGATCCTCCGTGGACGTTTTTCCGGACTTACGTTGTGAAGCTGGGATTTCTGGACGGCGTAGAGGGCCTGGCGATCGCGAACATGGCGGCGCTCTATAACTTCGTGAAGTATGCGAAGGCCCGGTTCATGAGTCCGGGGCGGCCATGATCAACACCTTACATGTCGATACAGGCCGCGAGATGCAAGGCGGGCAGTGGCAGGTGATGTATCTGATCGAGCGCTTGAAGGAGGCACGGCTCCAGGCTCCGCCGGGCTCGCCGCTTCTAAATGAGGCCGTGCGGCGAGGCTGATCAACGTCGATCACGAAGACTTCTACGAATATGAGCTATGATACACGCCCACGACGCTCGCGCACACCGGATGTATGCTTTTACGAAGAAGATACCGTTGGTCGTCTCGCGCCGTGTCGGGTTTCCGATCGGAACGATCCGTCTTTTCACGCCTAAAGTATCGATGCGGTGACGGTTATCTCGCCGTATCGGAATATGTGGCGACGCAGTTGCGCAAAGGTGGTGTGCCGGATTCGAAGATCCGCGTCGTCTACGACGGCATCCCGATTCCTTCCTCGCCCGCGAAACCGGAGCCGGGTCGCGTGCTTGCGGTACCTAGCAAGTATCAGGAAATTCCAGGCATTCCCGTGCACTTGACGAACAGCCTGTTCGACGATTTGCAAACCGCCAGCGTCTTCCTCTATGTGAGCGAAATGGAAGGCCTCGGCTCCGCGGCGATCGCGGCGATGGCGGCGGGCGTTCCGGTGGTCGCGAGCGGCGTCGGCGGATTACCCGAGGTCGTCGAGCATGAACGCACTGGCTTGATCGTCCGCGACGGCGACTACGCGAAGGCAGTCCGCCGTCTGCTGGATAATCCTAATTTGGCGGCGGAGCTGGGCGCGGCCGGACGCGAGAAAGCCATACGGGAATTTTCGGTCGAAAAAATGGTGGAATCGACACTCTCCGCGTACAATGAGATTCTTCGATGATCGAAATTTTTCTCGCATTCCTAGCCGGCCTGCTGATCGGCAGTTTTCTAAACGTCTGCGTGTTCCGCCTGCCGCGCGATCTCTCGGTGATGAAGCCGGCGCGATCCTTCTGCCCTTTTTGCGAAAAGACCATCGCCTGGTATGACAACATCCCGGTCGCTGAGCTACATCCTGCTGCGCGCGAAGTGCCGCCACTGCGGCGCGCGAATTCCATTGCGATACCCGGTCGTGGAACTTGCTACGGCGATGGCGTTCGCGGTCTGCGTCGCAGTGTTCGGCCTGACGCCGCCTGCGTTCAAATACGCGCTGTTTTCGGCCATCATGATCACGTTAATCGCGTCCGATTTCGAAGAGCGCATTCTGCCCGACGAATTTACGATCGGCGGAGCGCTGCTCGGAATAATCGTCGCGTGGTTCGTCCCCCTCCGCGGCGAGTTCGCATTATTGGTCGTGCCCTATACCTGGGGGCCGCGTTGGGTGTCGGTGGTCGAATCGTTGATTGGCGCCGTCGTATCCAGCGGTTCCATCTGGCTCGCCGGCTGGCTATACCAAAAGTTCCGCCACCGCGAAGGGCTGGGCTTGGGCGACGTCAAAATGATCTTCATGATCGGCGCGTTTCTCGGCTTGCCGGGAGCACTCCTGACGCTGATTGCCGCGTCGCTGATCGGAGCCGTCGGCGGATTGCTGTACATTTATCTCGCCCGCAAGGACGCCTCGACCTACGAGCTTCCGTTCGGCAGTTTTCTAGGCGTCGCGGGAATCGCGATCGCGATTTACGGCGAGTATTTCGCCAGATTGCACCCACATTAGCGTCACTCCGCTTTCCACACCTCGAAACAACTCGCCTCTCGCGATCCCCAAACCCACGGCAGGATTCCGAACGGGTTGGAGAAAAACCCCGCGCCGCCTTCCAGATCCATCACCCGACCGACCCGGCTGCTTGGATAGCATAAACGCCGCATCACGCTGTAACCAGCCGGCCTTTGCCGCGTGATGAACGACAAATCAATTTCACTCGCGACAATCGTTTCGCCCGGCCGAGGCAACGGAGGTTCCAGAGTCATCGCCGACGCTCCCGCCAGCTCCGCGTACCATTGAAATCCCCAATGCCCCGCGAACCAAACATGCTCGCCCGATTTCACGAGAGGCTCGACCAACTCCACAACGGCCCGCCGCTGCGTCTCCGCTAAATCGCGAATGCCCAGCAGGATCAACACCCCTAATGCAATTCCCGCCGTGGCAACCGACAACACCAACCACCGCCGACCTTCCGGAATCAGACGCACCACCAGCATCACCGCCGCGGGTACCGAAGGCAGCAGATACTTCGAGGGGAGGTGAATGTAAATCAGCACCGGCGCCGCCAGGAACAACCACAACCCGAGCGCCAACTGGACCCGGTCGCGCCTTTCGACCGCATCCCACAGGATGTCCGCCAGCACGATAAACGTCGCGCCTGCCGCGAAAGCAACCCATCCCAACCGCACCGACAACACCGATGCGCCGACCAACGCCGCCACCAGCAGCGCCGTCGGTATCCGGCGAAATCGCAGCGCCAGCCACGGGATGGTCAGCGGAATCACCAGCAGCCAGTGCGTCAGAAATGCGCATCCGTTTTGCATCACCAGATGCCGCATCGACGGTAACCGCAGCACTGTAGCAAGAATATTCTCGCCCTCCGCGCCACGATCCGACATGACTGCCGAGACGGCGAAAAACGCCACCGGCGTCAGAACCACAGGCAGGAACCGCGTCGGAAAATGCCGGAACGACGCCCGCATCTCGTCACTCGTAATTCCGTCGAGCAGGAAAACGAAGGCCGCGGCCAGGATCACGATGGTATGCGTGCGTGTTAGCGCCGCAAGCGTCAGCCAGCCCGTAGCAGCCAGCGCCTGATGCCATTTGCGATCCTCCCTCCAGCTAATAATTCGCTCCATGCCCAGGATCACCAGCAGCATCGCCGGTATATCCGGCATCACCGTGCCCGCCATTCCCAGCACCGCCGGAGACGCCGCGGTAAGCAAAGCAGCCATCCGCGCCTGCGTATTATTCAGTCCCAACCGCAGCGACGCGAGCGCCGTTGCAACAAGCGCCGCGAGCAGCAGCATCAGTTCCGTGAGATGCCCCACCCATTCCTTATATCCCGACAACGCCGTCGGAATCAGCAGGTAGGGAACGAAAATGCCACCCGGCAAAATCTCCGAAGCCGGCCTGCTCACTTCAAAAGTCCAGACCACATTGAACGCCTGCGGATGCAGAGGATCGACGAGAACGTGCTGAGCCTCGCGCAAAAACAGCGGATCGTCAATAGTGAACGGCGTGTTGAGAAAGGGTATCAACACCACCGCCGCCAGCAGCATCGCCGGCCAAGCGCAGCTCAACGCACTTCGAAACCTAGCCGTCATTCCCGACCAGGCGTGCCGCGTCGACACGTTTTCTGACGACAATTCCGATCCCCCAAACCTGCCCCTCCTCCAACGCCCTCATTCCTCACCAGGCTGGCGTCCACGCCTTTTCTGCAACAATTCCGGCCCCAACCTAGCCCTTCCTCCAACCGAACCGCCATGCGTAAGCATGCGGACAGACGCGTGAAATCCGCCGTCTCACAGCCCGTCCGTCAAGAATACAATGCGCATCCGCTAAAATAAAATCTCCCCGCAAAATGAACCTCCCCCTCGCCGCCAAAATCCTTCTCTTGTCCGCAGCGGGAGCAATCGCGGCCCTCCGTCCCTCAACCGGAGAATCATTCTTCCGACGACTGGAAAATCGAGCCGCGATCCTAGCCCGCCATCGCGCCGTAACCTGCCTGGCCTTCGCGCTCCTTGTCCTTCTGATCAGAGCATCTCTCCTGCCTCTCTGGCCCATCCCCAAGCCGGTAATCTTTGACGAGTTCAGCTACATCCTCCAAGCCGACACCTTCGCACACGGTCGCCTGACCAACCCCACGCACCCGCTATGGCCCTTCTTCGAAAGCGCCTACGTGCTGCAACATCCCACTTACGCGTCGAAATATCCGCCCGCGCAATCGCTAGCCATGGCCGCGGGACAAGTGCTTTTCGGCGACCCCTGGTTCGGTGTCTGGTTAAGCTGCGGTGCGATGGCGGCCGCACTCGTATGGGCGATGCAAGCATGGCTGCCCCCCGCCTGGGCCCTCTTCGGCGGAGTCCTCGCGCTGCCCTTGGCGATCAACAGTTACTGGATGAACAGCTATTGGGGAGGCGCCGTTGCGGCCATCGGAGGCGCGCTCCTGCTGGGCGGATATGCGCGAGTGGTCCAGCGAAAACAGGTCTGGTACGCGCTCGCCATGGGAGTCGGAATCGCGATCCTGGCCAACACGCGCCCCTATGAAGGTCTGGTGTTCAGCGTTCCCGTGGCAATCGCGTTTCTCCTCTCGCGCCCCCGCTGGAGCGCTGTTGCGCTGATCGCAGCCGTCCTTATTCCAGCCTTCGCAGCCACCGCATATTACAACCACGCGGTAACCGGCGACGCTTTGGAACTGCCTTTCAACGAGTATGCCCGCCAGTACGTCCGCATTCCTCTATTCAACTTCCAACCCCTCCCGTCTACCACCTCGGCCCTTCCGGCTTCGCTCTACGATCTGCACCAGAATTGGGAGCCCGCCGAGTGGAGAAAGGCGCGCAGTCTGCAACTGATACCGATTCGGATTGAAGACTGGAAAGGCGTCGCAGCCACCATCCTGGCAAGTTCTCTGACGGGATTGCTGATCGTAATTTTTCTCCCCAACCTGTGGCGTGATCGCCGAATCCGCCTGCCCTTGATCTGCGTGGTGGCTGCGCTGGCCGGCTCGTTGATCGAAGTCCGCTATTACATGCATTATGCCGGCCCGGCCACTGCCGCATTGCTGATTCTCGCCATCCAAGCGTTCCGTCATCTGCGCCAGTGGCAGCCGTTTCTTTCGCGCGCGCTTCCGATCCTGCTGGTCGGCTCGGCCCTGGGAGCGCAAGCCGTAGCGATCGCCCGTCAGAAACCGCCGGAAGATTCGCAACCGAGAAATGCGCGCCGCGATCAGGTCGTATCGCTATTAAACAACTTCATCGAAAGGCACGTAATTATCGTGCGCTACACCGGCTCGCAGAGCCCCCACGAAGAATGGGTCTACAATGGAGCCGATATCGATTCGCAGGACGTAATCTGGGCGCACGACCTCGGCGCAGTCGAAAACGCCCGTCTAGTCGAGTATTATAAGGGCCGCAAAATATGGCTGCTCCAGCCCGACATCGACCCAACCAAACTGGACCAATACTGATATGAGCTATTCCGACAATCTGGAAAACAACCTCAAAGCGCTGGAGAGCCAGGAGGAAAAAGACCCCGAGAAAGTGAAGCGCGATCATGAGCGTCGCGATGCGGAGAGGAACGCCGCGTTACTGCGGGCGCCCTACGTCGAAGCCCTGAAAAACTCCGCCTTCACATCGCAACTGCTAACCGAGTGCCGCACCATCGGCCATGGCCAGCGCGTGCTGGTGCAATTCGTCTGGATCGGCGAGGCGCTACGTCTGAACGCAAAGAACAAAAGGATGGAATTAACTCCATCGCCCGAAGGAATAACAGCAATACTATCGGTGGACGGCGAACAAACCGGCCAAGCGTTAATAGATCCCCAAAAAGACGACCCCACAGCCCTGGCCCGCCGCTGGCTAACCACCTAGCTCGGGGCAGAGAGCCTTCGTGCGCGGGCGGAGGTGGCACAGACTTTAGTCTGTCAGTGGGGCAGGTTCCCGACCTGCCCTTCGTCAACCTAACGATCATCGTCATCCACATCCATCGCCATCGGCGCAAAAATGCTCCGCATCAGCGACGGATATTTCACCGAATGCCCCTTCGCATCCGCCCACAAAATACGATTCAACTTTCCCGCCGGCGCACGATCGGGCAAATCAAATTCCATCTTCATCGAAGCTTCGGCATCCCTCCGCGCGGCTCCATGCAACGACTTTACCGGCGGATTCACTTCAAACAAATCGTGCTTCGGCTGTTCCGCGGTAAACGGTGCGAAGTCAGCCTGGTCAGTGAAACTTGCGCGCATGTCTGCCGCGATCAAATCGAATAACGACATGGTCGGCAGTCCGAGTATCAGCTCGATCGTTTTCAACATTCCCGGATTCGAATAAAACGTCGAATCGACAGCGCCGCGCTTGATATAAGGACCAACCGCCAGTGCCACCGTGCGATGTCCATCGACGTGATCGACGCCGTTTTGCGCATCGTCTTCAATGATGAAGATCTGCATGGTCTTCCAGAATTTGCTGTGGCTGAGCGCTTCCACAATCTGCCCCACGGCGTAATCGTTATCCGCCACCATCGCCTTCGCCGTCGATGCGCCCGATGACGTTCCCTGCGTGTGATTGCTGGGCAATTGAATAAGAGTAAGGTTCGGCATCGAATCCCATTTTTTCAATTCAGAAATGAAAATTTGTGCCCTCACCACATCCGGAATGTTGGTCGAGTAAGCGGGAAAATTCTTTGCCAGGATTTTGTTGACCGGAGCGATCGGCGCAACGATATTCCATTTCGACGTAAAATCCGCGCCGCCTTTCCACTGCTTCAACATTTCCGCGCGAGCCTCGCGAGGCGTCGAGGTTTCGCCCGCGTATTCGCCAAAGATCCGAACCGTCTTTTTCATCCTTTGCGCGGATTCCCAAATGAACCCACCAGCCGAAGGCGCAATCGGATCGGAACCGTCGTAAGGATAGCTGCGGCCTTCATAACCGGGCCACAAACAATAATCGGTTTCATTGGCCTGCGTAAGCCACTGGTGCCCGTCGGCGCTATTGCCTCCGGCGGCGTAAAAGTTATCGAGCGTCACATACTCGCGCGCCAGCTTGTGCTGATTGGGCGTAACGTCCGCGCCGTAAATCGCGAACGAAGGATCGCCGTTGCCCCGGCCGAGATCGCCCAAGACCTGATCGTAAGTGCGATTTTCTTTCACGATGTAAACGATATGGTCGATCGTCGAAGGTTCACCCGCGCGCTCCGGAACAGGCGTTGCTTTCACGCCCGCGCGAGGCTTCTCATCCCCGGCAGGCAGCACCATCAAATTATTCACGATGACGGCGTTAGTGAAGGAAGCGAGTTCAGACGCGGTCGGAATCGGCAGCACATGAATCGAGCCGCGATTCGAGTGGACATATTTTTGCTTCGGATCGTCGCGCCATCCCGAGCCGACTCCAAGCAATGTGCCGATAGCGAGATGTCCTTCTGCGATCGACAGACTATTGGGATACCAAGCGGTTGGAATCAAGCCCCGCTGCTTTCCGTCGGCCGCATTGAGAACAGCAATCGCGTTGATGCCTCCGCAGGCAACGTATAAAGTTCCGTCGGAAAACGCGAGCGCGGTCGGCGCTATGCCCGGCGTTTTTTTCTGAAACGGCTGCAAAACAAAAGTTTGGACCACTTTGTTCTGGTTCGTGTCGATGACGGAAATCGAGTCCTGATTACCGTTGGCAACATACAAACGCGCCGAAGGCTCATCCCACACAATCGCGGTGGGATGCAGGCCGACGGGGATAGTTTGCTCGACCTTGCCCATGATCAGGTCGATACGCGAAACCGTTCCGGTGGATGCAATTCCGCGCTCATCGGTAACGACTCGATCGGCATTCGCAGCGTGGCCGGTGGGCGCGGTCAGATCGCCGGATTTGGGCGCACGGCCGCCCCAGTTGGTTACGTAAGCGATGGTGGAATCGTGATTTAGGGCCGCGCCGAAAGGAGCAATTTCGGTCTTCACCGTTCGCACGGTGCCTTTCGACAGATCTGCAATCGCCAGCGTGTTGCTATGAATTAAAGGCACGACTGCAATTCGCTCCGATGCGGCGAGCGCGCCGGAATTTGCGCTGGCCCCAAGCTTCCATGCGTTGTGCGAACCGTCGCGATGGACGCTCCAAAGCTCGGCTTCTCCGTGGTTTGCGATATTCACCAGGGCCCGGTCGGAGGATGCGTCGTAGCGGATGCCTCCGAGTCCGGCTGCACCCTGGAAGGCGATGTGCGCCAGGGATTTATTGGCTTTCCAGTCCAAGATGCTGATTTCGCCCGCGTGCAGCACCCACAGCTCATTGGGCGTTTTTCCAAACGCGACACCGTAGACGCGGCCATTGAAAACCGATTGCAGGCCAGCGGGGGTGATGGCCTGGCGGGTGGTGATGACGCCGGGGTCGGAGACGGTTCGCTGCTGGGCGAAGGCGATGCACACAATTGTAATAAAGAGGACGTGTTTCGGCATGCGTTGTACGATTAGCATAGCCTTAAAACGCCATAAATGACCAAACAATGCACGCTGCGAGACCTTAATTGACCATAAAAAACGCCTTGCGCGCCGAAATTTCCCCGATGGTCCGACTGGCGCTGCCGCTAGTGTTTGCCGAACTCGGCTGGATGGCGATGGGCGTTGAAGACACCATGTTCGTCGGGCGCGTAAGTGCGCAGGCGATCGGCGCGGTCGGGTTGGGCACGATGCTGTTTTATGGCATCGGGATTTTTGGGAGCGGATTGTTGCTGGGGCTTGATACGCTGGTTTCGCAATCGTTCGGAGCGGCAGATCTCGACGATTGCCGGCATTCATTGATCAGCGGAGTGTGGTTGTCGCTGTTTCTGATTCCGATTGTGATGGGATTGATCTGGGCGCTGATACCGCTGCTGGCGGCGTGGGGCATTGATCCGGCGGTGATGCGGGTTACGCAGCCATATCTTCGCGTGCTCAACTTCAGCGCGCCGTTGTTGCTGCTGTTCTTTGGGTTCCGGCGATATTTGCAATCCATCAATATCGTCCGGCCGATCATGATCACACTACTGACAGCGAACCTGGTGAACATTTTCTGCAACTGGATTTTTGTTTTCGGCAACCTGGGCGCACCGAAGATGGGAGCGGAAGGGGCGGCGTGGGCGACGTTTCTTTCGAGAGCATTCATGGCGGCGGTGCTGGGCGCGATTATCTGGAGTAACGATCCTCAACTGCCGCATGTTTCATGGAAGCCGGATTTTGAGCGGGTGAAGGAATTGCTGCGGCTTGGGATGCCGGCCGCGGGGCAGATCGGGCTCGAGACTGGAGTATTTGCGGTGGTCACGGTGCTGATCGGAAAACTGGGTGCGACGCCGCTGGCGGGGCATCAGATTGCGCTTCAAACAATAAGCATGACTTACATGATGCCTCTGGGAATCAGTTCGGCGGCGGCGGTGCGGGTGGGTCATGCGATCGGACGCGGCGATCGTGAAGGGATGGCTCGGGCAGGATGGACAGCCATAGGATTGGGAGCGTTGGTGATGTCATGCGCGGCGGTTGCGCTGCTGGTATTTCCTTTTTGGATCGCGCGACTATTTACGCCGGAAGTAGACGTGATTGCGGCGGGAGTAGTGTTGCTGAGAATTGCGGCGTTCTTCCAATTGTTCGATGGCTTGCAAGTGGTGGCGACGGGGGCGCTCCGAGGCGCGGGGGATACTCGGACTCCTATGTTGTGTCACTTCACGGGGTATTGGGTGATTGGGTTGCCTTTAGGTTGGTGGCTTTGCTTCAAGAGTGTAGCCAGTGGCCAGCAGCCAGTAGCCAGAATGGGGGCTCCGGGATTGTGGATTGGATTGAGTGTTGGGTTGGTGGTGATTGGGATAGTGCTCGTGGAGGTGTGGCGGAGGAGGAGCCGTAGCCGGGAGCCAGAATGAGGACAAGGCAACCTTCGCCTCTGGGGAGCCACGTCAGGAGGCAGGATTTTTGGGGAACCTTCAGGCATCGCTAATTCGGTGATTATGCACTTGACAACAATATGCCGATAACTACAGATGGCGCGACTTGGCGGAGTTCGGAGATAATAGGCGTATACGGCTAAAAGTTGTCCTTGATAAACTGTTCCCGGACTGCGTTGATTTCGTCGTACACTTTCTTCTGGGCTGGATCATTCAAGACTTCTGCTGGCGCTTCAAACATTGGAGGCATCTGGCTCGGAGGAAGTTTGATCTTTCCATTCAGCGCTTCGTGAAACAGCACATTAACATGCAAGAAATAAATTGCGAGTTTTGCAGCCGACCAAGGGACGGTTAACCCTGTATGCATCCGGTGCGTTTCAATTTCTCCGCTCAGGTCAATCTCCCCGAGGACTATCTTTAGGTCAAAAGCATTTGATTCGTAGCGAACAACATTTGCATACAGATTCGTGAAATCGTTATCGCGTTCTGTAATGAGTTTGGGTTTCTTTGTGTCATCCATAGAGAATTGCCGTTGTCTTACGCTCGCGGTCGAACCTCTGTCAGCGGAGCTTGCGGATTGAATGTCGTATTGCCCGCGGCCATTTCAGGTGTGATCCCAAATTGATTGCGTGCTACGGCTCCACCGCCCCCCGTCCAGGAAAAGTTGCCGCCAGATATAGAAGGCTGGAAATATCCAATGTTATTCATCGCCGACCGCAAGGAAAACGTGGATAAAAGCGGAGTCGATTCCGCGCTGTGCGGAGTGGTTGTAGGCGTATCGGTAGTTTCGAGGGACGGCGCACTTGGAGATGTTGGTTCCCTAATCTCCTCGACTGGCTGAACGACTAACGTCAGGCCGAGCGCACGCAAGATTCCACCAAGGCTGGAGTAGGTCGGATTGCCACTTTCGCGGGTGATTCGATAAAGGTGCTCGCGAGTTACTCCGGCGTCCTCAGCAACCTTCGTCATCTGACGAGACTCCGCCACTTTACGCAGAGCTTTCAGGAACATCTCTGGGGAATCCTGCATGGCGGCGTTGAGGTATCTCGCAGAACGCTTTGGATCGATCAGTTTTGCGCCGAGCCAATCCCGGTAGCTTGAAGCTTGTTTAGCCATTTTGGTTATACCGAATCCAGAGCCTCACGGCAATCTTCAAATCATTTTCCTGCGTCTTTTTCGTTCCAACGTGCAGTAATACAACGATATCGTCATGTTCGCCGAAGTAAATACGGTATCCAGGTCCAGTCATTAAGAACCGAAGCTCAGACACGCCGTCCTGGATGTTCCATCTACAGTCTCCAAAATTCCCATCCTCAACCCGCTCCAACCGCCTGAGCATTATACCGTAAAGCCGCTCATCGCTATATTCGATTTCGTCCAGCCATTCCCGGACGCCACCAGGATCAAAGAACATGATTTCACGTGGCCGAGCGTCCACTCGTTATATCGGCGTCCCTAGCGTAATCTTTAAATCACACTCCTAGAGTAACACCGCCCTCCTAGAATTTGAAGATAGAAAGCGTACAAGAATAGCGCACTTAGGAACTCCGTGATATAGTTCGGCGCGGAGGGCGGAATCGAATGCGCAAAGTCGCCCCGCCGGACTTCACGGAAGATAAATCCAGTGAGCCAGTCGATACCTGACGCTTCAAGCGATAGTTGCTTGCGGCCTCGACTTCCTTCTCCGGAAAATGCGGAGCCTGAAGGAACTTCTGGAAACAAGTTGCGCGTGTCTGGGTGCGCGCTGGATTTTCCGCGAGGACCCGCCGCGCCTCGGCGCAAGACCCATCATGCAACGACTCTCCTATACCTGGGATGTTTATATTGTCGCTTGGACTCTGACCCCGACTCAGACCAGAGTGCTGCGTATGGAACAGTCGGGCTACCAGCTCGAACAGGAGGCCAACTACCAGGGCGCGACCTACGGATGGCAGAAGTTTATCGGCGGGCGGGAACGGGTGGTTTCGAACATTTAAAAGGGGCAGGTCGGGGACTTGCCCTACGGGCCGGTATGGCAGGCGGCGCCTAATGCGGCGTTGATGACGCGCTGGAGGTCGGCTACGTCGCAGATGCCGTTGCCGTTCAGGTCGCCGAATACGCATGCGCCCAGACCTATGACTGAGCTGGCCGCTAGCTGTACGTCGGCAGCGTTGACTACGCCGTCTCCATTCAGATCGCAAAAAGCGGCTTGGCCGGAGTTTGCGCTGACCATGAAGCCCGAGTCATCGACTGCTTCGAAGTCTGAGCCGACTACGCGGCTGAGAGTGCTTAGGTCGTCATTGCTCCAGCGTGAGTCCGGCGCGCCGGAGATATACCAGGCAGAGCCATTGTCGGCAACGAACATTCCGTACGTTTTCAGGGCTTGCAGGATAACCTGAACGTCAGTCGGGAAACCGGAAATATCGAAAGTCGCGCGCAAGCGGAAACGTTGACCCATGGCTGGATACGCTGTACTCGTGAGGCTCGAAGCATAGTGCCGCGCGGGCCAGACGAACGCGTCGAGAGTCTGAGGGACGGTGAGCCGGATGGCGTGCTGGATGACTCCCGCGGCAACTTCATCGTATTTCACCAAGCCCGGAAAAACCGGGAGGCCCGCGGCGTCGGCCGAGGTCCAACTGGCGGGCCGCAAGGTATTCGAGTTGAGGTTAAAGATAGCGCCGGAGCCAGCCTGCCAACTCGCGGCTAGCGGCGTGGCGCTCCACAGTTCGTAGAGAATGCAGTTACTGGTATCGACCGCGATGGCATGGCGGTCCCCGGTGCTTGCGCTGCCGCCTTCAATGGGGGCGGTGAGCGGGATGGCGTAAGGGCCGGGATCGCTTTCGCTGGCGTATTGAAAGGCCGCGGGGTATTTTGTTTGCGTTCCGGGAACAGTGATAAAGGGGATGCCAATGGGTCCGCCGTCCCAGAGACCGGAGCCGAAATCGGCGTGCAAAGTGACGTTGACGCCAATGGTTCCGACCAGGGTGGACGAATTAGCGGCTACGGGGAGTTGGTTGACGGGAGCATTCCAAACATTGTTCGCGGGTAGGACAGGGCAGCTTCCGATGGTGGGCTGCGCGCACATGGAGCCGGCGAAAATCAGCAGTGCGGGCGAGACGAAACGAAGCTTCACAGCCACCACCTTATTCAATGTGAACGCATTGCTGGAGTCGAGTCAACCAGGGGTTCGCCTGAGAAGCCGGCGCGAGTCGCTTTAAGAAGAGGTAAAGCGGGGTTGACAAGACGAATAATCCGGCGCATAATCGCTCCTATCAAGCGTCTATGGGAGTAAAGTACACGGGCGAGATGGTGCAGGGCACGCTGGATATGCTGGTCCTGAAAACGTTGACCCGCGGACCGATGCACGGGTATGGGATCGCCGAGTTCATTAAACAGGTTTCTGAGGAGGTGCTGCGCGTCGAGGAAGGATCGCTCTATCCGGCGCTACATCGGCTGGAGCTCGACGGGTTCATCGATTCCGAATGGGGGCAATCGGCGAATAACCGCCGGGCGAAATATTACCGGCTGACGGCGCGGGGCCGAAAACAGTTCTCAAAGGAGGCGAGCCACTGGAAACAGCTCGCACAAGCCATCACCAGGGTAATGGAGATCACGTGAGATTTTTCAAAAGACTATTACACCGGCGGCGGCTGGATCGCGATCTCGACGAAGAGCTGCGGTTTCATCTCGAAATGAGCGGGAATCCGCGTGGGTTCGGTAATGCGACGCAGATCAAAGAAGTGTGCCGGGACATGTGGAGTTTCGTGTTCTTGGAATCGATGTGGCAGGATTTTCGGTATGCGCTGCGCATGCTGGCGAAGAGTCCGGGCGTGACCACTGCGGCGATTGCCGCGCTTGCGCTGGGCATCGGGGCGAACACCACGGTCTATACCATCGTGAGTAAGGCGCTGAATTTCAACATTGGCATCGATCATCCCGAGCGGCTGGTGCTGATCGAGATCGACCGCGCGCACATGGCGCAGACTTTCGAAGAATCTGTTCGATCCGCGGGTGTTGCGGTGCAGGTTAAATCGCTCGATCTGATCGGTGCGTTCCGGTACGGGCCGGTAAACCTAAGCGCATCGGGGGCCTTGCCGGACCGCTATTTATGTTTCGAAATTTCGGCATCGGGATTTCAGATTATTGGACGCGCTCCCATGCTTGGACGCGTCTTCACTCCGGAAGACGAGCGCACCGGTGCGCCAGTTCTCATGCTGAGCCACGGCGTCTGGCAGGATCGCTTTGGCGGCGATCCGTCGGTGATCGGGAAAACGGTTCGCATCGATGAGGTGCCTGCGTACGATTGTCGGCGTGATGCCTCGCCGGCATGCGGTTCCCGGAAGATACATCGCTGTGGATTCCCTTTTCGCTGGCCGCAGGCGCGCGACCTCCGATGCTGATCGGGAGGCTCGCGGGCGGCGTGAAGGTGGCGGCGGCACGCAGTGAGATTGAAGCGCTGGCTCGCAGTCTGATCGGCCCGGGTCCTAAGACTTCCGCGGGTCCGATCGTGGATGTGCGAGCCGATGATGATGCTCTACGGCGTGTACGCGTCGCGTCCATTATTCCTGGCGCAGCTCGTCGCGGTTACATTTGTGCTGTTGATTGCGTGCGCCGATGTCGCCAATCTTCTACTGGGGCGGGCGGCGGTTCGAGCGCGGGAAATTTCAATCCGCATGGCGATCGGGGCGGGACGCGCGCGGATCCTGCGTCAGCTTCTGGTCGAAAGCGCAGTGCTGGCGATGGCCGGCGGATTTCTCGGATGGCTGGTCGCTCTGGGAGGACTGCGCTGGTTCGAGCATGCTACGGCGACGCTGCACCGGCCAGCCTGGATGGATTTTTCGATGGACGCCCGAGTGTTGATTTATTTTGCGGCCATCACGCTCGCGACCAGCGTCCTGTTTGGATTGGCTCCGGCGCTGCGGCTGGCTCGCGTGGATGTGAACCATACCATCAAGGAGGGGGGACAGGGAGCGTCGGGCGGGACACGTGGACGTTCGATTGGCAATGTTCTGGTCGCGTTCGAAATGGCGCTTGTGCGTGATTCTGCTGGCCGGCGCGGGCTTGCTGATCCGCAGCTCGCTCAATGTGTATCGCGCGCCGATTGGGCGTGGACCCGTCAAACGTCCTGACCATGCAAATTAATTTGCCGGAGGCGAAGTATCGGCGGGATGAAGACCAGGTCGCATTTCATGAACAGCTCAAAGGCAAGCTCGAATCGCTTCCCGGCGTGGAGAGTGTCGCGCTCGCGTCCGCGATGCCCACATCGGGATATTGGTATGGGTCGAGTCACTTGCGAGCTGGAAGGGTCCGGCCTTGCGATTCCGGCGGTCGAGCGAACTGACGGTCAGCGCGAATTATTTTCGCGTGATGCGCACGGAATTGCTGCGGGGGCGCGCGTTCCACGCGCGCGAAACGGATGCGGTGATGGTCAACGAGGCATTCGCGCGAGAGTTTTTCGCGGGAGAAGATCTTCTCGGGAAGCACATGCGCGTCGGGTCGGCGATGGCTCACAATCGTCGGAATCGCTGGGGATATTCAACAGGATTATCGGCGTCCGGCTGAGCGCGAGCCGTTAATATTCGCGCTTACGACGCGGGTCCTCAGCGTGCGATGTTCCTGGCTGCGCGCACGCGTGTGTCGCCCGCAGGTCTGGCCGAAGCGTTTCGACGCGAGTTGGCGAAACTGGACGAAAATCTTCCGGCATTTGACATTCGCACGCTCGAGACTCGAGATCGCACAAAATCGCTTGAACGTCGGAGCGATCTGCGTGCTGCTTGACGATTTTCGCGGGAATCGCCCTGGTGATGGCGTTTGTCGGATTGTACGCGGTGGTGGCGCACGCGGTGAGCCAGCGGACGCAGGAAATCGGAATCCGCATTGCGATGGGTGCGGCTCCGCGCGACATTCTCGGCATGGTGTTTGTGCAGGGCTTGCGGCCGGTCGCGCTGGGGCTGCTGGTGGGATTGCCCGCCGCAGTGGGCGTGGGCCGTGTGTTGAGGGTGGCGCTGGTAGGCGTTTCAACAAACGATCCGGTGACTTTCGCGGGGGTGATCCTAACATCTGGTGGGCGCGTGTGTTCTGGGGTGCGCAATACCGGCGCGGCGCGCGGTGCGAGTGGATCCGGTGATCGCGCTGCGGCGTGATTAGCGCTCCAACTACCGCAGAGCGCCGATCGTATACTCGAGCACGGCATACTGGCTCTGATAATCGTACTTTGCGCTGAGATTCTCGATCTCCGCTTGAGTCAGGTTCAACTCCGCCTGAGTCAACTCCGACGATGGAAGAGAGGCCGAGATTATAGCGGCCTCTGCGCAAGATCGAGCGCCAGTGCGGCTTGCCGGAGAAATTGAGCGGTCACGTCGATCCGTTGAAACGCGGTGATTGCGCCGCCGTAAGCCACCCGCACGTCGCGAGCAATGATCTGCTGCTGGTTGCGAAGTCGCTGGTCCGACTCCATCGCCCGCTGATGAGCTGCTTCGCGCCGCGCTGAAAACAAGTGACCGTTGAAGACGGGAATATTGACGTTCGCGGCAATGCCCTCGTATTCGGCAGGGATCGGCGCAGTGGCGGGGGTGTTGATGTAGGGAATGAATCCGCCCACGGCTTCTACGCTCACGGTGGGTCGCTTCAGATCCTTTTCAGCTTCGAAGAATTTGTAAGCAGCAGTCGCGCGAAAGACGAAGACTGGCTAGCTCGGGGCGGTTGCTGATGGCTTGTCGCGATCAGATCGTCGGGCGTCGCCGGCGGACCGGCGGGAAGGGCTTCTTCGACGAATTGATAATTCGCAGGCTGATCGGAGCCAAGCGCGCGGCCCAATTCCGCGACCGCTCGCCTGGACGGCCTCTTGGCTCGGATCAGCAGCAGCTTGGCCTCGGAGACATTCACATCAGCGAAACTGACATCGAGCTGCGATTTGAGATTGTTTCTTGCCAGTTCAGTCACTTGATCGCTGAGGAGTCTGCCGGGCCTCGATGGTTTGTTGCGCCACCTTAATCACCGCCTGGGCGTGCAACACGTCGAAGTAGGCGCGATTGACTTGCAGCACTACGTCGTAACGCGTGGCTTGCAGAGTCTGCGTGGATGCTTGCGCCTGAAAACGCGCGCTCGCCACCAGGTTCGGAGTGCGGCCGGAATCGGTGACCAGTTGGTTGACAACAGCGCCCCGCCCGAACCGGTTGAACAGTCGGGAAGCAGTCAGTTCGCCCGCGCCGATTCGCGATAAGTCGTTAGCCTGCGATCCCGTAATTTCACCGTTAAGCGTCGGGTAATACGCCGCTCGATTGATAACAATTTGTTCGTGCGCGAAATTCGCTTCGTTCTGCGCGCCCTGGATCTGGGGATGGTTCTTGACAGCGATCGCGACTGCATCCTGTAGCGTAAGCTTCGGGGGAGATTGCGCGAAGGTCGGGCCTGCGGCCAGTGCGAAAAGGATAGGAAGCTTATTGATTCTGAGTGGCATTTCGTTCCTTTCTGCCGTAAACGAGAAGATAAGCGGCCGGAACAATGAACACGGTTAGAAGCACCGATGAGGTCAGGCCGCCGATGATGGCGCGGGCCATGGGAGTGTACTGCTCCCCGCCCTCGCCCAGCTTCATCGCCATGGGAATCATGCCGATAATGGTTGCCAGTGACGTCATGAGAATGGGCCGCAGGCGAACTCTGCAGGCAGTGATCACGGCATCGGCAACTGACAAGCCCTGTTCTTCCAGCTTATGGGCGAAGTCGACGATCAAGATGCTGTTGGAGTCGGCGATACCGATCAGCATCAGCACTCCCATCAGACGACATTACGTTAAGAGTCGTGTGCGTCAAAGGCAAAATAATCAGTACACCTACAAAGCCCATTGGAATCGCCAGCATGATCAGGAACGGATCGATCCAGGATTTGAATTGTGCAACCAGGATGAGGAATAAAAGAATGAATGAAATGCCGAAGCCTAGCCCAAAACTCTTGAAAGATTCATCCATGCTATTGACCATGCCCCGCAGAGTCACGCGGATGTTGGAGGGAAGTTTAGCATCCTTTATGGTCTCGAGGATGCCGGTGCGGAGTCTTGGCCAGATCCTCGCCAGAGGGAGTGACATAGATATCCACGACGCGCTGAATCTGATAATGATCGATTTCCGTAGGGGATTGTAGATTAACCAGTTTCACAACCGAATCGAGAGTCGTGGGGGTCTTTGCGTTGGGCGCCCGCAAAGGAATTTGCTTCAGGTCGATCAGGTTATGAATGGCGTTTTTTCCGTGCTCGGCATACTGCACACTCAGGAAGTAATCGTTACCAGTCTTATAATCGACCCAGTAGTTAGGCGCAATCATGATGTTTGAATTCAGTGCCGTGATTACGTTATCCACCACATCTTTCTGAGTGAGTCCCAATTCCCCCGCGTGTACCCGATCGATGTCCAGTCGGACGGACGGGTAGTTCATGTCCTGCGGAATATAGATCTGATCGACACCGGGAAGCTGGCGAATGCGGCGCGCGAGATCTTGCGCAGTGGCGTAGGTCAGCTTGAGATCGCGGGTGTTAACCTGAACATCGATAGGCGCAGGCTGCCCCTGATTGAGGATCGCGTCCTGCATGGACCCGCTTTGGAAAGAACGTGCGAACATCCGGGAATTGTGCTGCCAAGTCCTTCTTGACGCGGTCCATATAAACGAAGCTGCTGCTCTCGTGTCCCTCATTCAGAGCTACTTGTACCGTGGCCATGTACATTCCAGCGTTCGTCGTATACAAGGAAGAAATATCGTTAACCACGCCGATATTCGAGAGAATCATCTTGAGATCCTTCGGGTCGATATCGTGGCGGATCAGGTCCTCTATCTTCGCCACGTAGTCGTTGGTAACCTCAATACGCGTGCCAGTGGGGACTTTGACGTTCACGGTAAACTGTCCGGCGTCGGTCTGGGGAAAGAACGCCCGGCCAAGCAGAGGATAGATCGCGAGACTCGCCACAAAGACTCCCAGGAGGAGCACCAGCGTAAGCGCCGGACGCTTTAGAGCCCGGCGGACCCATCGTTCATACAGATCGAGCAGGCCGTTAAATTGGCGATTGAACCAGGCATTAAAACGGGCGCCCCAGGACTTGTCTTCAGGTGCGTCGGAATGTGACTCGCTTTCGCCGTGCGGCACGGCTTTCAAGAAACGGGAGCAGAACAGCGGGATCACTGTCATCGCGACCACAAACGACGCCAGCAGCGCCAGGCAGAAGGACAGCGCAAGCGCGGAGAACAGAAACTTACTGACACCGAACAACAGGGTCACCGGGAAGAAGTCGACTACATCGACCAGAGTCGCAGCCAGCACAGCCAGATTGACCTCGGCGCCGCCCATCGCTGCTGCGACGGCCGGCGTCGATCCCATTTCCAAATGACGATAGATGTTTTCGAGGGATATGACTGAGTTATCGATCACGCGAGAGAAGGCTAGCGCGAGACCGCTGAGGATCATCGTGTTGATGGTGCTTCCCATCATGAAGAGAACTACAAATGTAGCGAGCGCGGAAATCGGAATCGACAGCAACACCGCGCCCGTGGCTCGCATGCTGCCCAGGAACACCAGAATCATGACGCTGGTCAGCACCAGACCGATAACACCTTCATGAAAGACCGTGTTTAATGCCTGTTTGACAAAGACGGATTGATCGAAGACGATATCGGTCTTCAACTGTGCCGGAAGATCGAACAGATGCTGGACCAAGCCCCGGACGTCGTTCACCACCTGAATCGTATTGCTGTCGCCGCCCGATTTCATGATCGGAATATCGGCGGACTTCTGCCCGTCAATACGTACGATGTTGTATTGCAATTGACTGGCGTCTTTGGCTTCGCCTACGTCTCCGACAGTGACCCAGCGGGTCCCGACGGTTTTGATCGGGCACGTTGTCTAAGTCCTCGACATTTTCCACCAGGCTATTGGAATAGACGTAATAGTCGCTGTTGCCGATCTTGACATCTCCGGCGGGCAGGATGAGATTGCTGTTGTTCACCGCGTCGACCACATCCATCACACTCATTTGCCGGGAAAGCAGTTTGTAAGGATCGACGTAGATCATCGCCTGCCGGTACTTGCCGCCGAACACCGCCGGGATTTCAGAACCTTTCACTACAGCGATTTGATTGCGTATTTGAAACTGGGCCAGATCGTGAAGCTGGGTTTCATTCAGTCCTTCGCCCTTGACGGTAACCAGGCACACGGGAAGACTGGAGGCGTCGGATTTCAGTACCAGTGGAGGCAAAGTTCCGGGCGGCAGGCGTTTCAAATCGGCGAGTGCAAGATTCGATAACTGGGTCACGTCCGCATCCGCGTCCGTTCCAGGTTGAAAGTAAGCCTTGATAATGCTCACGCCGAGCAGGGAGCGGGACTCCATGTGATCCATACCACTTGCCTGGGTGAAGAAGCGCTCCAGCGGATTGGTAATATCGACTTCAATGTCTTGCGGCGGCATCCCGCTATAAAAGGTCGCCACGACCACTACCGGCAAGTTAATCGGCGGAAACAGATCGACCGGCATCCGCGACATGGCGTTGATACCGATGACGGCCAGAGCCAGACAGATCACGACAATGAAATAGGGATTGCGGATTGAAAAACCTGGCATGGGCGATTCCTCGCTAGTGCTGCTCTTCGGGGCTGTCGATATTGCATCAGGTCGAGCGATTTGGGCTGAACCACCTGGCCGGCTTTCAGACTGCTCCGGTCACTGACCACCACCATGTCACCTTCCTTCAATCCGGAGAGTACTTCCGCATCGGTCGCAGTCTGGATACCCAACACAACGGAGCGGATTTCTATCTTGTTGGACGCATCGACCACGTCCACCGTCGTCCCATTCGCGGTGTGGTCCACGGCCTGAAGAGGTACCGCCAGCGCATCCTGCTTTATGCTCCAGTTGAATCGTCGCATCGGCGTAAAGCCCCGGCAGCAGCACGCGCTGTGGATTCGGGACATCCACTTCCGTATGCATCGTGCGGGTGTCTTCCCGTACATCGACGGAGAAGCGCGCTATTTTCCCCGGGAAGGTCCGATCGAGCGATGAGACCTTCACGCTCACCGGATCGCCGACGTGAATGTATTTGACATAGGTCTCCGGCACCGGAATCACCAGGCGAAAAAGATCGTCCTCGGAGAGCCGGACGATCGGCATCGCCTGGGTGCTGGAACTGGTTCCGGCCTGCACCAACGCTCCGAGATTGGCGAACCGCTGGGTGATCACTCCGGCGAAAGGCGCGGTAATTTTGGTATAGTCGAACAAATCCTGATCGTGCTCCCGCTTGGCTTGTGGCAGCGCCAGCGCGCTTTGGGCTGATTGCAGATTCGACTCGCGAGCCTTCCACTTGCGCGGCCGACGCCAAGGCTCTCGCCTTCAGAATCATCCACTTCCTGCTGGGCGACCAATCCGGGCTTCGATTTCGCGACGTTGTTCAGTCGATCGAACTGTAGCTGCATCACTTTGTGCTGCGCTTCGACGCGGCCCAATTCGTTTTGGGCGTGCGTAATCTGCTCGCTCGCGTTCTTGATCGCGGCGTCGTCCTGCCGCAATTGCGACTGCAGTTCGGGAATCTCCAGAGTGGCAATGAGTTGACCCTTCTGCACGTGGGTTCCGTAGTCGACGGGAGATCCTTGATATAGCCGGACTCTTTGGCATAGACATCGATTTCCTGGAACGGGACAAGCTCGGAAGACAGCGTCAAGGTCCTCGCCAGTGGCTTCCTGCCGATCTTGACAACGCCGACGGAAACCTCAATCGAGCCACCAGCACCGGGATCCCTGGCTTGCACTTTTTCTGTGTTGCCGCAGGAGACCACGACACTCGCCGCAAGGACGATTAGGCCAAAGCACACTTTCTTATTTCGGCTCAACGAGGCCTCCAAGGAAGATCGCAGTTCCCTGGCCATTGCCGCAGGCGCTTCGCCAACTCCTCCAACGAGAACCCTGAAGAACGGCAAAAATCAGTCAAGCTCTCGCTCCTCGGCGAGTATCTTGGTAGCCTCTGCCGGTATATCCGCGACAAGCTCCAGCGGAACGTTGAGGACCCCATGGCGGTCGCCGTGAAGCAAATCCCCGGAACGAATTTTCAATCCGCCAATCTCGACCGGTTCGCCGAAATCGATGATGTGGGCATAGGAGTGAGAAACCGAGAGATTCCCGCGAAAACAATTGAAAATTCAAAGCTTTTATCGCCGGAAGGTCGCGCACGGCTCCATTGGTGACGCATCCCACGCAATCCAGAGCAAGGGCGATCGAGGCATGAATTTCACCTACAAATGCTCCTAGCCCCGGTTTACCGTCGGCGTCCTGCACCACGATTACCCTTGGCTTGGGTAGAGATGCCACATAGTGTCCACCAATCCATGCGGTCATAGTAACAGCGATGGGTCATCGGCGGAGACACGGTTCGAATTCGTCCCGTCGCGGCGTAACCGACCATCGGAGGCAGATCCGGGAACCGGCAGCGCACCGCGCCGGGAAATGAATCCCTCATTTCGCAGCCGGGCGCTCAGTCTTTCGATCGCGTTCGAGACGGTACAGGTATCGAATGCTCGCAAACTTTCTAGATCCACGGCAGAGAGACCTTTGCGCGAACTCATTTGTTTCCAGTTTTACAAATGGGGCCGATTAGCCTAGAAACGGATTGAGACATGACAAGAGGGTGCTACTTCAATAACATACGACGGAATTGCATAATCCTGACATACCATCGTCTTGGTATTTTTGGACAAAAAACGTAGTAGACAGCTTAGATTTAGTAGAGATTCGAGTTAGGATTGAGGAAAGATGAGTAAAATCGACGTGGCGAATTCCGAGCAAGCCAGCCGGGTACTTTTCAGAAGTTCCCGCATGGCTCTGGTCCTCGGATTTGGAGGTCTCATATCGATAATGGCTCTGGCTGGAATCGACGCGCTGCGATCGCTGCAGCAGTTTCGCAGGAGCGACGACCAGATCAGACGGCATTATCTTTCTCAAAACCATGTCCTGAACGACATTCGTTCCGATGTACATGTTTCGGGCACTTATGTCCGGGACTACCTGCTGGAGCCTGACCGCCAGCGGGGCGAAGCCTATCGGAAAGGTCTCGAAGACTTGAGAAAGCATATGGAGTCGGCGCTTGAATCCTACGGCCAGCAAGTGGCACCCCCTGAAATGGAGCACTATAAAGCGCTCCGTACAAAGCTGACCGACTACTGGGAAATCCTGACGCCGATCTTCACATGGGACACGGCGGAGCGGCGGCGCTCCGGCTACGCCTTTCTGCGGGACGAGGTGTTCCCGCGCCGTCAGAATATGCTGGCCATCGCCGATCAGATCGCCAACATCAACGAGCAGCAATTGACTTCTGGAAACAACCAGGTGGTCGGCCTCCTGCTGAAATTTCAAGCTCGCCTCGTGATAACGTTAGTCGCGGCGCTGGCCCTCGGATTCGGATTGGCCGCACTCACGATGTACAGAATTCTGAAACTCGAGGCGCAGGTACATACGCGGTTTGAGGAGGCGACCGAGGCCCGGAGTGAACTGAAGGACTTGTCGGCGCGTCTGGTCCAGGCCCAGGAAATGGAGCGGCGCGCGCTCTCCCGCGAGCTACATGATGAGGTTGGCCAGTCGCTTTCAGCAGTTTTGATAGAGCTGCGGAATTTATCGGTTGGACTCGCGACCAAACCCAAAGAGCTTTTGAGCGAACATGTCGAAACCATAAAGACTTTGGTGGAGGGAATGATCCGGGTGGTTCGTAATATGGCGCTGCTTCTAAGGCCCTCCATGTTAGATGATTTGGGCTTGATTCCGGCCCTGAAATGGCAGGCGCGTGAAGTTTCCAGGCGCACCTCTATTGACGCGAGCGTTTCGGCTGAGTTAATTTCCGATGACTTTCCGGATGAGTATAAAACCTGTATCTATCGGGTAGTTCAAGAAGCGCTTCACAACGTTTCGAGTCATGCTCACGCCGGCAGTGTCCGCATCCGCGTACAGCAGGAACGAGACCGGCTGAGTCTCTTGATCCAGGACGATGGCCAAGGCTTTGACAGCAAGCAGGTGAAAGGACTGGGATTACTGGGAATCCAAGAACGCGTCACTCGATTAGGCGGGACTTGCACCGTACACTCAACGCCGGGGAGCGGAACGATACTCGCCATAGAGCTACCGTTTAGTGGCGCACCATTCAACTCTAAGACAAGCAGTATGAGTGAGGAAATGCGTGAAACAAATTCGCATCCTGTTGGCTGACGATCACAACGTAATGCGCAGAGGTCTCCGGCTATTGCTCGAAAGCCAGCCGGAGTTCACAGTGGTGGCCGAAGCCGCCGATGGCAGACAAGCGGTCGAACAGGCGGAGGCGACTAATCCGGATGTGGTGGTGCTCGATATCGCAATGCCGAATCTCAACGGGATCGAGGCCGCTCAGCGCATTATCTCCCAGCGGCCTGGCACCTCGATTATTTTTCTGAGTATGCATTCGGATGAGGGCTACGTTCTTCGTGCCCTCAAAGTGGGGGCGAAAGGCTATTTGCTGAAGGATTCCGCGGAAGGGGATCTCATTGAAGCGATCACTATGGTTCATCAGGGGAAGACATTTTTCAGTCGCGAAATCGGCCGAATGCTGGTTGAGGATTATGTACGGGAAATCAGAACGCGTGGGGTCGAGGATAGCTACGAGCTGCTAACTTCACGCGAGCGCGAGATCTTTCAGTTATTAGCCGAAGGCAAGTCGAATAAAGAGATCGCAGGAGCCTTGAACCTTAGTGCACACACGGTCGAGACACATCGCCGAAATCTGCAGGATAAGCTTAATCTTCATAGCTTCGCCGAACTGATTCTCTACGCAGTGCGGAAGCGGATTATCTCGTAATGTCCCGTCACGATTTTCGCGTCTACCCGCATGCTGACGCATGGCGGCTCGGCGTAAACGCGATCTGACAGCTAACCTTTTAGCGCGCGCTCGAGCCGGCTATGCTGCAGCTCGTGGAGAAGGCGCATCACGTTGTATGCACTCAGTTCGACCATCAGTCGCGTGATTTTTTCGTGTTGCTCATCGTTTAGATCGCCTTCAACGGATTTCATTGCCGCGACCACGCTCGACTGTTGCTTTTCGAGCTCGGTATCATCGATAACACCATCCGCCATGGCGTCCACGAATGCCGACAGGTTTTGTACCTGCTCGTCAATGATCGGCATGTGTGTCTTCTCGTCAAACCAACTTATTCTTGTCATAAAATGCCTTTCAATTCGAAAAAACGGTGTTGCAGACGCTCACGTCCGCCCGGCTCCTGAACTTGCTTGCGGAACGCTTCGGGAAGGAACTCGGCGTCAGTGCATTCGAGCATGGCGGCGATCTCCTGCATCTCCTTCTCCAGTCCATCGAGGGATGGAAGAAAGCCCGCCAGCTCGCGTTCGAGCGCCAGCTTGCCGATTCCGGATTCCCCGAGCAAGCGTCCGCGGCGCGCGGCTCTGGTTACAATTCCCTCAATGTCCGCGCCTGAGAGTCGGCCGGTTAAAGGAACATCGGGAATCTCATCGGGAGTCAACTTGATGCCGGCCTTTCGGCCCATGGCTTGGAACATCGACCGCAATTCTTCCGCTTGCGTGGGATAAAACAGAGGGATGTGAACCTCCGCACGGCCCTGCCGCTTCAGGTCGATGGGTAAAAGGTCGGGGCGGGATGTCAGCAGCATCCACAAAATTTTCCCACGATAGCGAGTGTCGCCCATTTGCGCGGCGATTAGGGAAAAGACACGGCTGGAGGTGCCTGAATCGCCCTCCTGCTCGCGATTGCCCAGCGCGGCGTCGGCTTCGTCGATGACCACGACCACGGGCCCCATGGCTCGTAATACGCCGAGGACGCGCTCCAGGTTCCCCTCCGTTTCGCCGACATACTTGGAGCGGAAATTCTTAAGAACGAGGCAGGGCGCACCCATTTCACCGGCCATGCATTGCGCCAGAAACGTTTTTCCCGTGCCCACGGGACCGCAGACCAGATAACCCATCGGCAGCGTTTCTGTGTCGCCCCGCTGAAGCAGTTGCGCGTCCTCGCGAAGGCGCTGCTTCACGGAGGCGTGACCTACCAGGACATCAGTATTCCACTTCGGCTCCATGAATTCGAGCAAGCCGCGGCATTGGCGCTCGATCAGTTCCTTCTTGAGTCCGCGCATGCGGGGTCCGTCCAGGCGGTGACCAGGTTCGAAGGCAGATTGAATCAGGACGTTGATATCCACGCATGAAATGCCCGCAGTGAGGCGCGTTAATTCGGCTTCCGAATAATCGGAAGCGAGGTGGAGATCGCGGCCTTCCAACGCATAATGTATAAAATGTGCGCGTGCGGCTTCATCGGGCATCGGGACTTCGATGCTGGCGACATAAGGATTCGAAGTGACGCGCTCACTTAGGGCAGCGGCGCTCTCGTCCATCAAAACCATCGCCATGTTGAGCCGTTTCACATGCGGACTGGCGGCCCAGTTAAGAAGGGTCACGACCTGTTGGGATGCGGCCGGACTCAGGCGGCCGGGCTCACCGCTGGGCAGGAGAAACGAGGCGTGGTCGATCAGAATTGCGGCGCTCACGCTTTCCTCACCCGCCATGATGTTGTTCTGCACGAATCGATCGAGGAGCGCAAACGCGGTGGAAGGGTCCTTTCTGGCCAACGCGAGGTCGCCAACTTTTTCGTTGGCGCGAACCACCATTTCCTTGAGCCGCACGCCGTCACGCCCCGCAAAAGCCCGCAGCCCGCGCGCCAGATCGTAATAGAGCACCAGATCCCAGCGGCCGAATACCTGCTCCGCCAGAAAATCGGAAGCGGCTCCATAAGAAGATCCGTCGGCGGACAAGGGAACCAGATCGTGCACGTTGCCGTGAACAACAAACAGCGAGGTGGAGCCGGAAAAATACAGCTCCGATAGCTCAGCGGCCCACGACGGGAACCAGGCGGGAATTTTGCCGTGTTTGTGTTCGGCGGGCGTCATTGCGCGACCTTTCGCCAGTCGGCATCGAGGATGGCGGGCGGCTCTTGCATTTGATCCACCACGCCAGTAATGTGCTGCAGTTCGCGGATTGCCGCTTCGGTGGATTGGACGCTGGCGGCGACGCCTTCGATCTGGCTGGTCCATGCGTCGGGATCCTGGCGATTGACGCTCGATTCGACCAGCGCTTGAATCTTGGCTTCAATGCGGTCCAGCTCCAGGCGGACGAACTCGGCGTTTTCGCTGGCCTTTTTGTAGTTTTCCAGGCGCAATTCCTGGGCAGCAACGCTGTCCTCCAAAGAGTGTTTGATACGTTCTTCCTGCGCTCCCAAGCCGGCGATTTTTGCTTTTGTATTTTCGATTCGCGAGCGGATTTCGGCGTCGTTGGTGGAATGGAGGAAACGATCCAGCCCCTGTTGAGATACGAGCAGGCGCAGAAAAATCCATAGCAAGCGATCGAGGGCGGGAGTGCTCAGGTCTTCTGACGACGAAGCTTGCTGGCCGCTGACGCCGCGGGCGATCGATTTCATTTCCAGGCAACGCGAGCGCAGTGCGTCGAATCGCTGACGGGATTCCGGCGGGAGAGAATTCATGATTTCCGCGAGCGATTCGCCTCCGGACGTACCAGGCTGCAATTCCTTATGGACCTGCGCGTCGATCGCGTCGCGGAATTTCGGGCGGGAAACCAAGCCCTGCCAGGTAAGCGATCTCGCCGGCCAATACCAGTGGGATCGTCGCATCGGGCCACGGGGAAATTGCCGCTGCTGCCGCCGCACCGAAGAAAAACAGGAGGTTCCAGCGGTAGAGGAAGGCTCGCTTCAAGTACTCCGCGATGCCCGCGGACGTTTTCACTTGCGGACCTCGCACTGCTCCACGATGTCGCGAATGGCGAACACGGTTTCGTTGAAATGAGCTTCACGCTGCATCTGGCGGGCCGGGCGGTCGGGGCTGGGAAGCTCCATTTCCTTAATGATAGTGCCAGGAGAGCCGGACAAAATGTAGATGCGGTCGCCCAGGAAAACGGCTTCCTCCACCGAATGCGTCACGAAGAAAACGGTGGCTTCCTGCTCTCGCCAAAGGCCGATTAGCAGATCCTGCATGTTAAGGCGAGTGGCGGGATCGAGTGCGCCGAACGGCTCGTCCATCAAAATGATGTGCGGCGAGAGGATCAATGTCCGCGCGATCGCAACCCGCTGGCGCATGCCTCCCGACAATTGATGCGGGAATTTCTGCGCGTCCCGCAAAGGGTTAAGACCCACTTTGCCAATCCACTCCCGTGCCCGCGCGTCGCGTTCCTTGCGCGATACGCCGGCGCATTCCAGGCCGAAGGAGATATTGTCGAGCACGGTGCGATTGTCAAACGAAGTGTAGTCCTGAAAGACCATGCCGCGGTCGGGTCCAGGACCTTCTACCGATTTGCCCATCACCTTTACCGTTCCGGTGGTCGCCGGAAATTGCGGGCGCAAGCCTGCGATAAGACGCAGGATGGTGGACTTGCCGGACCCCGAGGGCCCTAATAATGACACAAACTCGCCGCGCTCCGGCTTGTTGGGAACTTGAAACGTGATGTCGCGGATTGCAGGGGTGACTCCGCCATCGGGAGCCTCGAAGTCCTTGCTTACTCCTTTGAATTCGACGATCAGTTCTTCGGGCACGCTCAGTCTGAGTCCTCTCGATAAGGAAAGAGGCCATGTTGGACCCATCCGAGAAAGCGGTCGATTCCGTACGCCAGGGCGCCGATCACAATCAGAATTAGAATGATGTGCTCGGACATGCCTCGTCGCTGACTGGTCGATAGAAGGTACCCTAAGCCATGCTCGGCGTTAATTAATTCGGCGAGCATGATGTAGCCGAAAGCTAACCCGAATAGCGAGCGGAGGCTTTTATAAATGTCGGGGAGCGCGAGCGGCACGAGAACCTTTCGGATCACTTGCCACCGTGACGCGCCTAGAGTTGTCGCGGTCTCCACATAGCGGTCCGGAACCGATGTGATGGCGTGGACCGAGTCGGAATATACGAACGGCACGCAAGCGATGAAAATGAACATCACTTTCTGCGTTTCCTCGATGCCGAACCAGAGAATGGTTAAGGGGATCAGCGCTGCCACAGGGATATTGCGCGCGAATAGTGCCACCGGCATAACCGCGGCTTCGAGCACCCGCCACGATCCCGCGGCGATCCCCAGAGGGACACCTACCGCAATCGCCAAACCAAATCCGGCAAGCACTCGGCGCAGCGTTGCGATGATGCTATCGAGCAAGCCTCGCTCATACCATAGAGGTTTGAAACTTCGCCCTACTTCGAGAGGTGACGGTAGAATTACCGGCGAGACCCAGCGCTGTTCGGGCGTCGCGCCGAACGTCGCGAGGAACCAAAGCGCGAAGATCATTCCGACCGCGCCTGCTCCAATCAGCCATCCAGTGCGCGGGGCGGGTGGAATGCGAAGATCGAAAAGGCCGGGGCTTTTCGCATCGGAGCGGGCCATTTTACTTGGTAGCTTCCAACGGGTAGACCTTCACTTCTACGCGGCGATTCTTGGCCTGGTTCAAAGGATCGTTCGGATCCGCGGGGCGAGCCCACCCCATTCCCGATACGCTGAACTGATTCGGCTGAAGCGTGGGGAACTTTTTGAGAATCGCTTCCTTCACCGCGTTAGCCCGGTTTCCGGAAAGCTCCTGCACAGCCGATTCAGGCACGCGATCCTTCATCGAGGAATCCGAGTGACCTTCTATAATGATGCGCGCAGCGCCGAACTGTCCGGCCATTTTGCCGATCTCCTCCACCACAAACTTTGCATTCGGGTCGTAGAGTTGCTCAGTGGCCTTGCCGTCTACGGTTTCAGTAACCTGCTTCGAGAGGTCCCACGAGTTTGGATAAAAGTGGATCACGACAGTCTTGGTAAGGATCTCATCGGACTCGCCTTGAATCGCCGCAGCCGTGGCGGGAGCGAACTGGACGGCGTATTCATTTTTCTGGCTCGAATATTTCGCTTCCTTCCCGAGCTTCTGCAAAACGCTGAAGTCCATCACCTGATCGAACTCCGTCTTGTCGGAAACCGCTCCAATGCGTTTGTACAAGTAGTACGCCGTGTTCCAAGTCCGCTCAAAATTCGTTGGATTATTCTGATTCAGAAAAAATTCCTGATTCTCGGCCCAATTCGTGGAATGCGCGTCGCCCTGCATACTGAGCGCGTCCGCCTCGGGAATGGAGTACCCAGCCGCCATCAGCTTAGCCGCGGCAGCCTTGCTGTTCTGATCCTTCAACGATTCCATGCCATCGAAAATCCCGCGCACCAGGCCTTCAATAATGTCGGGATTGTCCTTCGCGAAGTCGGCTCGAGCAAACCAGATGTCGGCGATCAGCTTGTTGGCGGTCGTCGTGGTCACCAGCATACGATTACCTTTGACCTTCGCCAGGTTGTAAATATCCGGCGACCAGCTCACAGCTCCGGCGATTTTCTTATCGGCGTTGAAAGCAGCCGCGGCCTGGAAAGCGTCCTGGGTGAACTTGAAGTTCACCTCCGATGGCTGCACGCCCCCATTGATCAGTGCGTTGAGCACGAAGAAATGGGACGGCGAGTTCTGCGCGAGAACAATAGTCTTGCCGCGCAAATCGGCGATACTCTTGACGGTATCGCGCACCACAATTCCATCGCCGCCATTGGACCAATCCACCTGCTGATAAATTCGCGGCATCACGCGTGAATCTTTGTGCAGCGCCTCCATGAACAGAGGAACCATATCCAAAGTCCCCCAGCCGACGTGGACATTGCCTGCCGCGTAAGCGTCGCGCATCGCCACCGGATCGTCGATCAGGATGAGCTCAACTTTGAAGTCCTTACCGCCGGATGTTTTCCAGACCTTGCCGGCCTTGAATCCATTGTTGGCCAGGATGATCGGCGCCCAACCCGCCCAAACATTGATCGCAAAGCGAACAGTCCGGTCCGCCAGCGGCTTGTAACTTGAAATACCCTGCACCGGAGGAAGCTTCGCCGCCGGAACATATTTATACTCTTTCGCCGTCGTGATCCCGCTGGTATCGGGAGCTTCGGTCGTGGTGGTCATCTCATCTTTTGCTGACCTTGACGCTCTTTACTCCGGGCAGCGCGCCCAAACGCCACAGCGCTACGCCGACCAGAGCCAACACGACAGCCAGAACCGCCAAATAAAACGCAGGCTTCGGATTTCCGCTAGCCATATAAAATTTTCACCTCAATTGTGTTTGCGAACGGCCTAGTTGTGGGACGTCTGCGTAGTCTTCTCGTCGACTACCGCCGGTCCCAGGTCTTTGGTGGAATCGGCCAGCTTCGTCGTTTCCGGCGAACGCAATCCCAACTCCGCCTCAAACTGCGTGAGCGCATCTTCGGCCATCGCCTTCTCGACTCTCTCCTCGGCTTGGATCGACTCCATGCCTTCCTGCGACAAATCGGCCGCGACCCGCACCTTCGCGCGGTTCTTGTCGATCTTGCCCTGGATCACCTCTTCGATCTTGCCGAAATCGGTGGTGATGTCCATGTTGAAGGACTGCGCCAGTTTCGCCACCTCGGCTTCCGCCGAACTCATTTTCAACTCGGCATCGTACTTCTGAATTTTCTCGCGAACGTCGCCCAGCTTCTTAGTCGCATGCTGGATCTTCTTCAGGTTGTTCCCATATGCCTCCTCATGCATGGTGAGCTGCTGCTCATTCGCGGCAAGATCCTTCTTCGCCTTCTGCAACTCCAAGGCAAATTTCGCCGCGGCATCGCGCTCCCCCGCTTTCAGATACGTCTTGGTTTGCGTCTCCAGTTTCTGGACGTGATCCCTGCCCACGGCCACTTGACGCGAGACGCGCTCCACCAACGCCCGATAAGTCTCCAACCCCTGCCGCCCGTCCTTCATCTGCTCGACAGCGGTATCGTATTCATACTGCATCTGCGCAATCGGATCAGCTTCCCAGAAAACATTGGCGATCTTATTCAATTGCGCACGAAATGCGCTCCAGAATTTCCCCAAAATCACGCCGTACCTTCTTTCTCGTTTCTTCGACCCTCATTCTACTACTACGATGACCGCCGCGAGACTGTTCCCTACTCGCGTCAATCGGCTAAAATCAAAGAGTTTAGAAGCGCATGATACCGTTCGCGGACTACTGCCGGAAGGTCGAGCACCATATCGAGACGGCCTACGGCGTCCGAATCGTGACCAGGGACATCCCGGACCCTTTGACCGGCGACCTCAACGGCGCCGAAATTCACATCGATTATGCGGTGACTCCAGAACAGCGCCTCTTTCTGCTGGCGCACCTTTTCGGCCACACCGTCCAATGGAACACCAGTCCGACGGCATTCGATCTAGGCCGTCCCCAGAATCCCCCGGTGAGTGCGGATTGCTTGCCAGCGTTGATGGACTATGAGCGCGAAGCCGCCGGCTATGCACTTGGTCTTTTGCACGAAATCGGCATCACCGAAACCGACCAATGGTTCGCCGACTATGCGGCGTGCGATGCGGCTTACCTCCAGCACTACTACGTGACCGGTGAAAAGCGAGAGTTCCTGAGCTTCTGGCAGGACGGCACTCCGCGCGTCCAAGAAAGTCCGGTCCCGCCATTCTCCATCGTCGCGCGATGCTTCCGTAGCGATGGCGTTGTAATTTAGCAGCTTGTCGCGGCGAGTTCGTTAGCACGAAGCAGCTGCGTCCCATCCGATCCATAATTTGGGTAACTATTTACTTCGCTAACCACATTCTGCCAGGCTGTTGATGGCGTTACAGGCTGAAAAACCCGCTATACTGAACACAAAAGCCGCTCCAGCTAGAACTGGGCGGCTCGTGTTCAACCCGTGTTTGAGCCACGGACCGATAGTTTCTTGTCAGTCCTATCCTATCCGATAAGCGACCACAAGGCAAGCCGGGTGAGCACCGATTGGGGTTCAACTATATGGCCTTGCTGTCGGCGAACATTCTTCTCTGTGAAACAGTTTTGTGGGAGGAACCGCCTTCTTCTGGGGGCGGGAAGGTGCCTACCGCAGTCCGTATGATGAGCGCTATAACGGTCGCACGAGGCAATAGCACTGCCCGCTTCTTCTCAGTGACATCGGTGAGTTCTCAACCTGGAGATTTTGAACAGCATCAACTCAGAATTAAAGTAACGGACAGAAATCTTAGACTCATCGCGGAAGCGAACGACTGGCCATTTAAGTTTGGCTATCTGCTCGATCCCTCTGGCCCGGGGGGATTCACGCTGACAACTGAATTCAACATCGACATCACGCCGCACCAATTGCCTCTTCACTGCTTGGTTTCAGCTTTTGTGGACGCTCAGACCGTAGCGAGAGCACCAATTATGCTGCGGCGGCTGGTATAGGATCGCTCCATGCTGAGTTGGAACCAACCGTCTGAGCCGGAATCGGCGCAACATTCGCGTTCGAGTTCGCACCTATGCTCACGAACATCGAGTTCGCAGGTGCGACGACGTGATCCCACACGATGGGAGCGGATACCAACTGCGGGGTCCATGGCTCAGCGGAGTACGCCACAAAAGAGCGAACAGAATTCCCCAACTGCTCTCTTAGGCGATCCTCACAAACATCATCAAAATGATATTCTGCTAGCGCCGCATCCACTGCAATGCACGCCGCCTTTAATTCTGGAACGTCGTAAGCTCCGGCTGAATTATCTTCAAACCAGTTTTCAAACTCAGAGAACGGTAGCCGCCCATCTTTATAAGCAGCGATGTGATTTGACAACTCGCTCAAGCTGAACATGGCGGGCCCTCCCAATAGTATTATACGTAAAATTTCCTGCCAAGAACATCTTTGTCGTATTTTTTCTAACCTTAGAATACTGGAACGTATTGATTCTGGGGAATTTACACTGGTTGTCGATTCATTGACGCCTAAGGTCAAACCAGGAACGGACTACAAGGGGAATATCTGTACGCACAACGAAATGAGTCGCATTTTGGACCATCGCTATCCCGCTACCGATCAACGACATATAGTTGCGAAAGTCCATCGCCATCTCACTGCTAGCGGCGAAGCGTGCTATAGCGGCAAGTACGATCCAAAAACCATAACGACGCCCGACTGGATCAAATATCAGGAACTACCACCCAATAGTACTTCTGGATGTGAGTTGTGCGAAGCAGGCGATATAATTTTCCCAAGCGGCAGGTTCATGCATTCCAAATATCGCCCCTCGACATTTCAGTGTCTATGGATTAGTTTTCGTGCCCTCATCAGACTATGAAGCCCCACCCTGAAATGATCGAAGGGCCAGAAGCGTTCGCGCGTTTCCGCGAGGCCGTCCAGAAGGTGCTGACAGTTCCCAAGAGCGCGGTTCCGAATCCGTTCGGACATCGCCCAAAGAAGAAAAAGCCAGCACCGAAGGGCTAGCCTTTTCTCTTCCCGCGCTTCTGTCGAGCCGCTTCCTTTTCAGTTAGGATACGTTTGTGGTTCTTTCCGGTTGCCTCATTCCAGGTTAGCCGCTTGCCGACGATCTGAGACGCGGCCATCTTGAAGCGGTCGAAGTCCGTCATCTCTTTACGGTTGTTGAAGCGGTACGCCTGTTCGTCCACATAACGGAACAGGAAACGGTTCGACACTGACGTAGGTTCCGCTGATCGATCGTTTCAGGAGACTCCAATAGTTCTCAAGGCTGTTGGTCTGTACGTTGCCATCCACGGTATGGCGTGATCCACGACTTGATGGGCGTAGTCACCCTCCAGCCCTTCGTATGACAAAAGGAAATCGGTGTAGAGCGCGGAACCAGCTTCCACGTGCCTGTTAACTCCAGTCTGGAGAGCCCGCTTCTTGCGGTTGGGAATCACCATAGTCCGAACCTTGCCGCCGCGCTCCATGATCTCGAGTACGGGAGTCTTGTCCTTGCCGCCAGTGCCAGTGATCCGGCGACGACGTTGGGCAACGTGCATATTGCATGCTTTCCTGCCTATAAAGGTTTCGTCCGCTTCGACGCGGCCGCTGGCCTTCTCGATAGAGCCATCATGGACCGCCATGCGGATACGGTGATTCATAAACCATGCCGACTTCTGAGTGACTCCTAAGTCACGAGCCATCTCGCAGGTTATATATTCAGTAACTCTGCATGCTTCTGTGGCGTGGGCCATGCCCTGCGAACCACCGTTTCAGCATCGAGCTATTCCTGGCGAAGAGCAATCAAAGGATCCACCCGGCTCGCGCGCCGCGCCGGTATAAAGCTCGCGAACAAAGCGGCCGCCACCAGCACGGCAATCGTGATCGCGAACGTCGATAGCTCCGTAGGCTGAGTACCGTCCACCAGACGCACCAACACCCGCCCGGCCGCCAGAGCGCCCGCAGCGCCAACTCCCACACCCAGAAAAATCATTCCAAGGCTCTGACGGACCACCAGCCATATCACATCGCCCGCTTTTGCCCCCAGTGCCATGCGTACACCCATTTCCGGCACGCGCTGGCCGGTCAGATACGCCATAACGCCGTAAATTCCGATGCACGCCAGCACTAGAGCCAGTGCGGCGAAAATGCCGAACAACAGCAGGAGAAAGCGTTGCCGCGCAAGCGAATCCCGGACGAACTGTTCCATCGTGCTTACCTCGTATAGAACCTGATCGTTGCCCGACCCCCGCACCTCTCTCCGCAATGATTCGACCGCACTCAAGGGCGCGATGCTCGTGCGGACGGCGATCGACATGAGTTCGGACCACCGCCGCACTAAAGGGTCCGGCACTTGCGCAAACGGATAGTAGAGCTGCGCGCGCACCTTAGCCTGATCGTCGCTCGCCAGTCCCCATTGGCGGACATGACGCACCACGCCCACCACGCGGACGGGGTCGGGCCCGATACCGATCCAAAGGTGCTTGCCCAGAGGGTCCTCAGATCCGAAAGCCTCGTGGGCCATCACTTCGTCGATGACGGCGACAGACTCGGTTCCTTGACGGTCCTGATCCTCGATAAACCGACCCCCGAGCAGTGGAATGCCCATGACCTTCAAATAACCGGGCGTCACGCTGTTCGCCAAAACGAGTGGCTGCTGGTTTTCCGGCGGCGCTGCCGCACTCGTCGAATAGCCGATCGGGTTACTGCCTTCGCGCATGGGAACGGTGTCGACCATGGCTACCGCTTCAACTCCTGGAACGCTGTGCAATCGATCGAGAATCTCCTGCCAACGCACGCGTGTCTTCCCGGGATTTGCCAGCGTGGCAGGTGATAGCGCGACGCGGCTGGTAAGCACGTTGTGGATGTTCAAGCCGGGGTCGAGCGAGGAGAGGCGCAGCAGCGTGCGCCCAAGCACCGCCGCCGATACTAATAGCACCACCGCCAGCGCGATTTCGCAGATAACAAAGGCCGCGTGCAAACGGCGCGAGTTTCCGGCGATGCTTCGCGCCCCCGCCCGGAGTATCTTTTCCAGTTCGCGAGCAGGAGCGCGCAGAGCCGGCGCCAGTCCGAAAAGCAAACCGCTCGAGAGCGAAGCGGCGAGCGCGAATAACAGCACATGCCAATCGAGCTGAACCTCTTCGGCGCGCGGCAAACTGCCGGGCCAGAACGCCACAAACGGGCGGATGCCGATTGCTGCCAGCAAAACTCCCAGCGCCCCTCCGCCGATCGCGAGCACGGAGCTCTCGGTCAAACATTGGCGTACCAGGCGTCCCCGCCCTGCCCCGAGAGCGACCCGCATCGCCAGCTCGCGTTCACGCGAAACCGCGCGGGCCAGCAGCAGGCTCGCGACATTTGCGCAGGCGATCAACAGCACCAGGCTGACCGCGCCCAATAGCAACCACAGCGTTGACCGGACATCTCCGACATCCGGACGAAGCGGTTCCGCAACAAAGCTCCGCCCCTTGTTCGACTTGGGATATTCGTCCGCCAGATGCCGCCCGATCAGCGCCAGTTCCACTTGCGCCTGTGCCAGCATCTCATCCGGCCGGAGGCGTGCCCAGACTTGAAGTCCCCGATGCGCCTCGCGATTTCGCATTGCCGGCGAAGTGTTCTGCCCCAGTAGAGTAATCACATCCGGGTCCATGCCAAAATGAAAGCCCGCGGGGGTGATGCCAACAACCGTGTACGGCTTTTCATCGAAAACAATTCGCGAACCGATCGCCGCCGGGCTTCCTCCGAAACGCCTTTGCCAAAGCCCATGGCTGATGATCGCCACTGGCGACGCACCCGCCGCGTCTTCTTCCGGCCGAAACGCGCGTCCTCGGAAAAGAGGAACGCCGAGCATGGAAAACAGATCGTGCGTGACCTCGCTCCGATTCACATACTCGGCGTCGCCGGGCTCACTGAGCGTCCCTCCGTTATCGTTCCAGGCCACCATTTCGAGAACATGGCTCTCGCGCTTGCAATCGACGAAGTTCGGGTATGTGAAGTTCCAACGATTTCCCCAATGCGTGCTCCAATCCGTCTGTTCCTCCACGTGGACCAGCCGGTCGGGATCCCGATAAGGAAACGGCTTCAGCAACACCCCGTTGATCACCGTGAACATGACGGTGGTCGCTCCGCTGCCGAGGGCGAGCGTCAGCAGCGCAATCGCCGCAAATCCAGGTCTCTGCCGCAGGGAGCGTAGCGCGTAATGGAAATCCTGCCAAAAATCTTCCAGCCATCGCGTGCCACGGGCGTCGCGGCATTGCTCCTTCACCTGCTCAGGACCGCCGAGAGCGAGCCGCGCTTGCCGTCGCGCTTCTTCGGGATCGAGACCCTGCGCGATCAAATCGCTCGCCGTTTGGTCCAGATGAAATCGCAGTTCCTTTTCGAGCCGCTCTTCCATTTGTTGCCGGCGCAACAAGCGGTGCCACCAGTTCATTCCGCACCCTCTTCTGACAGGCGGAGAATGAGGCCCACTGCTTCCGTCAAGCGGCGCCAACTCGCGGCTTCCGCTTCCAGTTGCGCCCGCCCCTTCCGTGTCAACCGATAGAACTTCGCTTCGCGCCCGGTCTCGGTCTCCTTCCAGTCCGCGGTCAAAAGGCCGCGATTTTCGAGCCGGTGCAACGCTGGGTAAAGCGAGCCCTGCGGGACTTGCACCACATCCCGCGATACCTGCTGAAGCCTTTGGGCGATCGCATACCCGTGAACGGGACCGAGCGCGACCACCTGCAGGATCAGCAGGTCCAGGGTGCCTTGGGGAAGATCTGATTTCATCTTCTACATGTTAATAATTAACGTGTAGAAGCGCAAGGTGTGAGCTGGTTATTTCTTGGGAGGATTGATCATAATATGCGCGCCCGCCGTCCCCGCGGACATCAGCCAGGGTGCGCCATCGCTAGCCTTGGTGGAGAGGCCGGTCGATTGGGGCGTGGCATAAGGCACATAGATCACCCATCGCAGATATGGATCCGCCACTTTTCCACTCGCGGCATCGAAGCTGGTGCCTGTCAATACATACAACGTTCGCGGCTCGCGAGGAAGCGAAAGTTTTCCGTCCGCAACTTCCTTCCACCGGATGTCGTTGCGCGGTTGTCCGGTAATTTTCTGCGCCAGGAGTTCGCGGCCGCGAGCCATATAAGGTTCCAGCTCCTTGTGATAACAAGCCACGTTGAACGAACTTTTGGCGGGGTCGCTAGCAAGACAGATAAGTTCGTTCTTGCCCTCGCGAAGCGGGACGAGCTCTCCCTTAGCGTTATAGCCGAGCACCGCCGCGCCCTCGCGAAGTTCGGTCGGCGCAGCGAGAATCGCGGCACGGATTTGCGTCTCGGGCAAAGGCATCTCGGCAGCCGCCAACGTTGATGCAAAAAGAATTGTCCAACAAGAGATTTTCGTCATCTTGTTTACCTTATCACTCAGCCAATGCCAAAAAACGGGCGCTAGAAAGCGCCCGCCTTAATTACCGCCATTTAGGGTTTTTGGAGGCCAACGTTGAGGTCTCGCAAGTCTATGCGTTTAAACGGCTTGCCCGCAGCAGATCAGGCTGCTTTCGGGAACTCTCAAAGGGAAATCATTATTGCATGCCGACTTCGATTGTCGGTTTAGCCGCGGCGGCGCGCTCGACTGTCGCATGCGGATTTTTCGCAACGACGAAATGCAGCGCTTTGCCCATGGCTCCAGATTCGAAGCGCTGGAGCGCGTACATACCGCCCGAATCCACCATGATCAACTTGGCCTTCTCCGTTCCCGGCTCGACGTCGTAGCCGGCGGCGAGAAGGGCAACCTTTACTCGATCGCCTATAATGAAGATTCCTTTCGCTCCTTCTAACGTCGAAACCGAGTAGTTGCCCGGCTGCAAAACGACGTTGCCAAAACGCGCTTCAAAGGGCAGCGTGAACGAGCCGCGGTAGTGCTCAGACTGTGCACTCGCAGTTCCTGCGAAGGCGGCTGCCAACATCACGGCACTCATGGTCCACTTCATATTCAACATGGGTAGTTCTCCTTATCCTGCTTAGTTCAATTCCGAACCTTTCGGTCTCTTTGTTCGTCAATCAGACAGACGAAACATTTCGCGGATCGCATCTCAGCAGGAGATCAATTTGTTATCAGGACCTAAGTTGAAGACGAATGACGAGTTAGGGAATGTTGTGATTTCCGTGCGGGTTCAGTTCGGCGTTTTCGAGGTCAACCTGCGGGAACGCGAGTTACGTAAGTTCGGATTGCGCGTTAAGCTGCAACAAAAGCCGTTTCAAATTCTCCATCGTTTGCTCGAAACCCCCGGGGAGTTTGTGAGCAGAGAGGAGCTCGCGCGGTTTCTATGGCCCGATCTCCATGTGCTCTTTGACCGGAGCCTGAATACGGCGGTGAACGCGCTTCGGCGTGCGCTGGGCGATGCGGGGAGAAACCCGCGGTTTATCGAATCACGACAGGGTTTAGGATATCGATTCATTGCGCAAGTCGAAACTATTGCTCCGGTTGCAGTCAGCTCACAACGGCGAAGCACCGAGGCGCATCGGGATTATCTCAAAGGCCGATATTTTTCCAACAAGCAGACGGTGGAGGATCTTCACAAGAGCATCGCCCACTTTGAATCGGCTCTGGCGCACGATCCGGGCTATGCGCTGGCCCACACTGGCCTCGCTGATACGTATATCCAGTTCGCGTTTCAGGGAATGCTTCCAGCTCGAGAATCTTTTGCGCATGCGAAGAAGTTCGCCGAGGCTGCATTACGAATCGATGACCGCCTGCCGGAGGCCCACACTTCGATCGCCGGAGTGAGACGCTATTGCGACTGGGACTGGACGGGCGCTGAAGCCGCTTATCACCGAGCGCTCAAGTTGAATTCGAATGACCCGCGCGCGCATCGCCTATATGCCGATTACCTTTCAACGATGGGGCGTTCCGAGGAAGCCCTGAGAGAAATCAGCGCAGCACAAGAGCTGGATCCGCTGTCATTGATCATTAACATGGAAATGGCCTGGATTCTCTATATCGCGCGCGATTTCCAAGGAGCCGCCGAACAGTCCTGGAAGACTCTGGCCATGGAACCGCGGTTTGCGCCCGCCCAAAACACGCTTGGACTCGCCTATCAGCAGATGGGGATGATCGAGGAAGCCATCGTGGAGTTGGATAATGCACGCGCCTGTTCGGCGGAGCATCCCGCGGCGCAGGCGGCGCTCGCGCATGCTCTGGCAATCGCCGGGAGACGAGCCGAAGCCGAGATAATTCTGGAGGGACTCAAAAAAATGTCACGGACCCGCAACGTGGCCTGGTATTGGCTCGCTCTTTTGAATACGGCGCTTGGCGCATGTGACGCGGCGTTCGAGTCGCTTCACGAAGCATACGAGAATCGCGAGGCTTGGCTAGTCTGGCTCAAAGTCGAGCCGCGTTACGATCCATTGCGCGAAGATGCCCGATTCGACCGTTTGTTGCGACGCATCGGTCTCGAATGAAGGCTGATTGATGGAGGAGCGAGGTCAATTTGTCATACGGCGCCTGCGCAGTTAGAGACAGAGCGACCACGGCGATGATGCCGAGGGTAAGAACACCTTAACTAATGGCCTGTCGCAGGGAAATCGTTAGCATGTCCCCTCCTTTACAGTCGGGGTTCGGTAATGGGCTCCTGGGCCGTCCTCAGCTTTTCCTGCCGAGCCCCGACCGTAAGGAAGGGGACGACGACGGTAACGATTTCTCAGCGACAGGCTGCTTGTGTGCTGTTTCTGAAGGGGCGGTCCCCTGGACCGCGGCCGACGCCTGCGTCGGCCCATGTTTTAAGTGCGCGTGCAGAGCCGGACCAAGGGGTCCGGCGCGGACGAGGCGTCCGCTCCACCGCCCTCGCTATACAAACTTCAGAAACAAGACACTAGTATGTATGCGGTGCATCCAATCGAAGACCGCGCCTCAGAAGGTCATCTTCAGCGCCAACTGCATTACACGCGGGGTAAAGCCGATGTTGGAGGCCGTGATCTGGCCGAATGCTCCCGCGTTCGTCGGAATGCCCGCTGGGTTGTCCTTGACTGTCCAACTGGAAATGGCGGCTCCCGGAAGGGCAAACTGCGGGGTATTCGTGATATTGTAGGCCTCGGCACGGAATGACAAACGATACTTTTCGGTGAATTGGAAGTCTTTGAAGATCGAGAAATCCAGTCCTCTCCAGTCCGGACCGTAGCACTGAGCGCGCCCTTCATTTCCGGGATTGCCGATAGACTGCTGCTGGAAGGCATTCAAATTGATCCAGTTGTGAATCGTCGGGTTCGACGCCTGGCAGGACTGGCCTGAGATCTGATTCGGGCGGTCCGAAGAGGTATTCGGCAAGTTGATCAGATTCTGTCCGTCCGTAACGGTGTATGGCTCACCGGACTGCCAGAATGCTATGGCGTTCGCCTGCCACCCGCCGATAGCTGCCCTGGTCAAGCCCTTCGCGGACTTACCGAACGGAAGTTCGTAATTGATGCGCATGGTGAACTTGTTTTTGAAGCCGATGTTGGAGTTGCCCCAGTCGTAACTGCGATTGTTGATCACTTGCCCGATGGTCTCGGCGATGTCGGTCAGGCTGGTCAGGTTGCGGTTGAACACATAGTTGGCATTCACGGTCAAGCCGTTGGAGTAGCGTCGCTCGAAGATAAACTGCGCGGCATTATATTCACTGGCCCCACCTGTGCCGTAGTCCGTTATTCCGGTAATGTTGGGGAGGGTCGCGGCTCGAACGTAGCCAGGCGTCACCGCCGTTCCTGAAGGCACAGGCAAATTCACATTCGGGGCATATTGCAGATGACGCCCGAGTGACCCGATGTAGGACACGGTAAAGACATTCTGGCCAAGCTGTTTCTGTGCTGTGAAGTTCCACTCCATGACTTTCGCCCCTGGATAATAATCAGAGTGCGAGGACAAGGATGAATTCAGACCGCCGGCCACAGGTCCGAGCAGTTGCGGGATATTGGCGGGCACGATCGGAGGTGGGCCTTGCGACAATGTACCTACGCCCGCCGGACACACCGACGATCCCGTCAACGCAGCCGGAGAACAGGTAAAGCTCACGGTTACGAAAGGCGGGTTGGGAAGGTTCAATGAGCCCGAGGCATAATCCTGCGCGAAGTAGCTCATACCGAAGCCTCCCCGAAGCACCAAACCTTTACCGGGGTTGTACGCATAGCCCAAGCGCGGTTGGAACTGCTTCCAGTTGGGCTGCACGCAGGCAGCTTGCCCAATACAAAACGTATTGGTGTCGATCTGGTAATTCGAACGCTGAGCAGTCGCGCTTTGGAGCTGACCGATGTGATCCCAACGCAGGCCAAGATTGAGAGTCAGCTTGCGTGTGGCGTGCCAGTCGTCCTGGATGTAAATGTGAGGCTCCCAGGTCCGATAATATTGGAATTGATAAGGGTACTGCCGAGTGATGGTGGTGGGAACACCTTGTAGGAAGTTGGCAAGACTGTTGGGCGGAGCGCCCGCGGTTGCCGCGCTCCAGACGAAATTGCCCGTGCCGTTCTGGATCTGGTAATACTGCTCCTGACGCCGGATCATGCCGGCGCCGATCTTGATGTTATGAGAGCCGCGGGTCCACGTGACCACGCCCTCTTCCTGAAACACATTGTCGATTTCATAAATAGGAACGGAAGTACAGTCGCCCAGTGTGTTGCAGCTTCCCGAACCGGTGTAGCCGTTGATCGAGACATTCGCCAACCCGGAGACATATTTGTTCACGTCCGCTCCGGGGATGCCAAACAGGTTCGACAGGTTCGTGCCCTGATTTGCCGAGAGAGTCGCAACGTTTAGCCGGGTGAAGCCGTCCTTCAGTTCCATCGCGAGTGTCGGAGTGAAGATGTGAATGTAATCCAGCATGTATGCTTGCGAGTTCTCGGTCGAGTTACCCGGGTAAATGCCGTTGCCTGGATTGATGAGTATGCCGTCCTCTTTGACTTGGGGATACAGGGTTGGATACACGGTAGTCGTCGGGTTGTAGGTGAAACGGCCGAACATGCTGTCCTTGTCGGTGAAACGGTGATCGATTCGCGCATCGACCGTCTTGGCAAAATACTGGTTGTTCACATTGCCCGAGTAGTTAGCCGTGGGCGGTGCGCCCGGAATGTTTGCCGCCGGGAAGAGTGACAGATACTCCACCGCGACGCGATCGAGCAGTGTAGGCGCAATCACCGGTCCGCCGACATCGGAGAAATTGCCGGGATTCGCTTTTTCAAAGGCAGTTGGCGTGGCCAGCAAGCCTGTGTTCTTGCCCTGGATCAGCCGCAGCACCTCGATATCGCCAAAGAAGAAGGTCCTGTTCTTGATGATCGGCCCGCCCACGCTGCCGCCAAACTGGTTTTGGTGGAACTCCGCGCGCCCAATGGCTGCACTGTTCGCGAAGAAGTCGTTGGCGTTCAATTGGGTGTTGCGGAAATATTCGTACACTCCGCCGTGGAACGCGTTGGTGCCCGACTTCGTGATCAGATTGATGACCGCGCCGCCCGCCCTTCCCTCTTCCGCCGGGTAGGCATTGGTGTCTATCTTAACTTCCTCGAGCGAATCGATCGATGGCCGGTAGAGTATCGAGAACTGTTCGCGCTCGTTGTTGTCCATGCCGTCGACCAGGTGGTTGTTGAAAGTCTCATTCTGGCCGTTGGCGACAACGCCCGAAGTCTGCCGCCGATCGTCCGGGCGGGTGCCACTGATAATCGAGTTGGAAGGTGCGGCCGCGGCGCCGGGCGCGGTTTCGACCAGGGTGATGTAATTGCGGCCGTTCAGCGGAAGATCCTGAACGGACTTCGCCGCCACCGTATCCCGCATCGTGGAGCTATCGGTCTGCAGTGCGGGAGTGGTCGCGGTCACTTCCACAGTTTGGGTGGTGTCACCGACTTGTAACTGAGCATCGGTACGGGCGCGGTCACCGGCGACGAGAGTTACGGTTGTTACAAACCTCTTAAAGGCTGGTGCTTCCACGGTTACCCGGTACTGGCCGGGCGGCAGCAGGTTAATGACGAAGTCACCCGATCCAGTGCTCTGCGTGGTTCTCGCTTCCGAGGTCGCCGTATTGACGACCGTGATCTTCGCATTCGGCAGCAATGCGCCCGCAGCATCGGTAACTGTGCCTAAGATATCCGCGGTGATGAGCTGGGCGAATGCCTGAGCTCCGAAGAAACAAAGAAAGAGAAAGCACCCACTGAGTGTGCGAGACAGACGTTGTTGCATACTCACCCCTTGAGAGTTCCGGATTTGCTTTAAGCTTCCAGACTCGTGAATCTAGGCTAAGCTACTCCAGAAGAGCGCCGGTGTCAAGGGGGGTGGTATTTAGAAGGGTAGTTGAGTCTTTATCGCTGGAGTTAAGGGTCGGTTGCAATACGATTCTTTTGGCGGAAATGCTCGCGTCTGTCCGCATGCTTACGCATGGCGGTTCAGATATCAGTCTAAGCCGAAGGTGGCGATCACATCTCCCACTGCCAGTGACATGTACTGCTTGCCGTTGGCCAGATATGTCATCGGCGAAGCGTACACCCGGTCGTTGCCGGCGAAATACCAGAGGCGCTCGCCGGTGCGCGCGTCGAGGGCGAAGATCACACCTTCCTGCGTGCCGCCGAATACCAGGTTGCCCGCCGGTGGACGTAACTCCGCCCCACGGCGGCGTCAGCACCTTGTGCTCCCACTTGATTACTCCCGTAAGCGGATCGATCGCGATGACCTTGCCCCAGCTCTCTTCCGGAGCGAAGCGCGCCGGACGGCCCCGGCCGCCACCGCCGGGCAGATTGCCGCCATTACCGAAGATGCCGTTCGAGTTTAACGGAGAGCGGACGGCGCCAGGGCCGCGGAGCGGTTTCGTCGTCGGTTGCCGTGGCGAATGGCGTTCTTGGTGAACATGCGGCGCTCATCGCGGGCAAACACATACATCAGCTTGGTGATCGGACTGTAGCTGTGGGCCATCCAGTTGGCCCCTCCGTCGACGCCGGGCTGGATCTTGTCGTTGCCTTCGGGCGTCGGATCGTTGCCTGGAATAATATCCGGGCGTCCCTTGTCGTCAAAGCCCTTGTTCCAGGTCTGCCGCACGAAAGGCTTGGCAAATTGGAATTCCCGTTGACCCGGTCCAGCAGATAGAAAAACCCATTGCGGTTGGCCCATGCCATCAGCTTCCGCGGCCGCCCGCGCAGCTCCGCGTCGATCAGCACAGGAATCTGGGTCGAGTCCCAATCGTGGGTATCGCTGGGGGTGAACTGAAAATGCCACTTGAGCTTTCCGGTGTCGGGATCCAGCGCTATCACCGAGCATGAATATAAATTGTCACCGGTCCCGCGCTCATCGCGATTGTAATCCGGCCAGGGATTGCTGGTGCCCCAAAAAACCGTGTTGGTATCGGGGTCATAGGAGCCGGTGTTCCAGGTGGTTACGCCGCCGGTCTTCCACGAATCGCCCGCCCAGGTTCCGAAATTCGCCTCGCCCGGCTGTGGAATGGTATGGAAGCGCCAGGCCAGCTTGCCGGTCTTGGCATCATAAGCGTCGAGGAAACCTGAGACTGGATGCTCGCCGCCCGCCATGCCGACGATCACCTTGTCCTTCACGATCAGCGGCGCGCCGGTGGCGGCATAACCATCGTCGGCGGCGTAATCGTGAATGTCGGTCTTCCAGAGTTCGCGGCCCGATTTGGCATCGACCGCGACCAGGTGCATATCGAGCGTGTTCATGTACAGGGTCTTGCCCAGAATCGCCAAGTCCGCGGTTGACTCTTCCGCAACAGTTGTAGGTGCGCTCGGGATTGCGGTAGCTGTAGACCCACAACACGCGGCCCGTTTCCGCGTCCAGAGCGTAAATATCGTTCTCCGGGCGGGTGAGGTACATGATTCCGTCGACCACCAGCGGAGTGGTTTCGAACTTCTCGTTGTGGCGGCCCTGGAACAGCCATTTTACGTGAAGGTTTTTTACGTTCCCCTGGTTGATCTGATCGAGGCCGCTGAAACGCCAGCTGTTATAGGTGCTGGAATACATCAGCCAGTTGCCCGGCTCTTTGTCGGCATGCAGCAGACGGTCGTTGGTAATGGGCAGCCCCTGCGCGTGCAGGAGGACGGTTGCCGTGATGGTGAGCATACAGGCTCGTCGATTTGTCATTGCTCTCCTCGCAGGGAACTCAAGTATGCCACTACGTCGTTCAGCTCCTTCGCGCTGAGAATCGCGCCGAAGGCCGGCATTAGTGCGGGTTTGTCGTGCCGGATCTCCTGGATATTGTCCTTGTTGAAGGAACGCAGATTGTCGTTGGAGTCCCGAAGTTGAATGGAAATATCGTCCTCGTTCAGGCGGATCCCGCTGACTGTGCGGCCGTTCTTGAGCACCACTTCCACCGCGCGATAGCGTATCGGCACATCTGCTTCCGGGCTGACCAGAGATTCGGTTAGATACGCGAGATTGCGCCGGCGGCCCACGTCGGCTAAGTCGGGCCCGACTGTTCCGCCAATAAGTCCGATCGAGTGACAGGTCGAGCAGTGGCCCTTGCCTTCAAAGATCGCCTTGCCAGCGCCGGTATCGCCGACAGCTTTCTCGCCTATGCCCGCCGAGCCGAGTTTCCTCACGAAGGCGACCAGCTTCCAGACGTCGGTGTCAGTGATCGCAACGGCAGGCATCGCTCCCGGAATGCCGTTGCGGATGGTTTTAAAGAGATCGGCATCCGAACTGCCGTGGGTATAGATGCCGGTGGTGAGATCGGCTCCGCGCCCGCCTTGGCCGCGGCTTCCGTGGCAATACGCGCAGTTCTTCGAAAACAAAGGCACGGCGTCCGGGCTATCCGCCGGAGTCTGAGCCGCGGCTAACGCAATCGCGCAGCTAAACCCGATGACATTCCGCATTCCAATTTTGCGCATTCTCTGAACATATAGCCTACGCAAACCGTCGCCGCTTTGCAATCAGCTCCGTGCAAAATGGAAAATGATCTGACAAAATCGTTGGCAGCCATGATCCGCGTTTCCTTCCTCCTTTTTTTATCGGCTCTTCCCGCGATGCCTCAGACGCCTGACGTCATTTACTACAACGCCGCGATTATTACGATGTCGCCTTCGCAGCCGGCCGCCGAGGCTGTCGCCATCCGAGGCGATCGCTTTACCGCTGTCGGCGCTAATGCCGACGTGCTCAAGACGGCCGGCCCCGAAACGCGCAAGATCGATCTCGGTGGAAAGTGCATAGTGCCCGGCATCATCGAGACTCACGTCCACCCGATTGGCGCGGCGCTCAGTGAGATCGACGGCCCTGTGCCTCTGGTCCATTCGATCGCTGAGTTGAAGGATTATATCCAGACACAGGACAAAAAACTTCCGCCCGGGCGGCTGATCTTCATTCCGAAAGTCTACTCGACGCGCCTCACTGACCATCGTTATCCCACCCGTTATGAGCTGGACCAAGCAGCGCCCGACAATCGCGAAGTGGTCGCCGATAACGGATATGCGGCCGTGGTTAACTCGCTGCTCCTCAGGAAACTTGGCATCAACCGCGATACACCGCAACCCGCGAATGGCCGCATCGAAAAGGACGCGAAGGGCGAGCCTACGGGGCTGATTCTCGGCGCGCCGCAGTTGCTCGAATCCGTGCGCACTCCACGACCAATCAACGCGAAAGACCGTTTGTGGGCGCTGAAGACGATGCTCGCGCGTTATAATTCCGTCGGCATCACCAGCATCATCGACCGCTCCGAGGGACCAGAAGGCTTTAGAACCTACCAGACGCTCTATCAGTCCGGCGGGTTGACCGCCCGCAGTTTCGTTACCTATCTTATCCAGGCGCAAGGCACGCCCGCCCAGGTGCGAGCGGAGATCGAGCGCATCCCGTTCACCACCGGCGTTGGCGACAACTGGGTTCGGGTCGGATCGCTCAAGACCATCGCCGACGGAGGGATTCTGATCGGCACCGCGTACCTGCGCGAACCCTACGGCCCGCATACCCAGATCTACGGCTTCCTCGATCCGAGTTATCGCGGCGTCCTTAGCGTACCGATAGAAAACCTCTTCGAAATGGCGAAGACGGCCGCGGAACTGGGCTGGCAGATGACCGCGCACACTACCGGCGGCGGCGCCACCGACGCGCTGCTCGAATCCTATGAATACGCCAACCGCACCATGCCGATTCAGCGATCGCCGCTTCACCGTGACCCACGGCAACTTCCCCAACCGCCAAGCCATCGAACGTTCGAAGAAATTAGGCGTCGTCTACGATATCCAGCCGTTTTGGCTGTACCTTGACGGGCCCGCGATTAAGGACGTCTTCGGCCCCGAGCGAATGAAGGACTTTCAGCCGCTGCGCTCATTGTTCGACGCCGGAATCGTCGTGGGCGGCGGTTCCGATCATATGGTCCGCTCCGATCCCCGCGAAGCTACCAACCCGTATCATCCATTCCTGGGAATGTGGATCGCGGTCACCCGCAAGATGGTGGACGGACAGGTCCTGAATCCCGAACAGCGCATCACGCGCATGGAAGCACTGAAAATGTGGACCTGGAACGGCGCCTATCTCACTTTCGAGGAAAAGGAAAAAGGATCGATCGAGCCCGGCAAGCTCGCGGATCTCGCGGTCATCACTAAGAACTACGCCACGTGTCCCGAGGATGAGATCAAAGACATCGAGGCGCTGCGCACCGTCGTAGGCGGCAAAGTGGTGTATGACCGGCTTCCTTGATTCGGGCGATAGCAGGATGCTGAAAAAGGCATATTAGCCGCCGATGAACGCAGATGAACGCGGATACAAAAGCGGCAAAGGCCTTGTTGCGGCCAACCTTGTCTTTGACTTTTTCAGCAGCCTGTGCCAGCGGGATCCCCGCCCTGACGGGACGGGGTTATAACCCCTGGCGGTCAGCCATGCGGGAAACATGAAGTTGCTCTAATCGATGACGATCCGGCGCGTCCATTGCGAGTTGTCCTCGCGATTGCTGATGAGTGTTTCGCGCAGCTGATCGCGCGTGGGCTGGATGTCGCCGCGAGCGTTGATCGCCCTTGAAACCAGACTGTGCTCTCCGGGCGCCGGCTGCTTCCAGGGCAGGGACCACAGGACCCATGCGGCGTCCCCCTCGCGGTGATCGATAGTCGCGGTACGCCACGCGCCTCCGTCGATCTGAACCTCGACACGGCGATTCTTGCGGGACCTCCCCACGCTGCTCCCGCGATATTGTATTCGAATCGCTCCCCGACTGGGCGCCGCGTGACACGGGCGATGACCGACTTTAGATTGTTGCGCGAGATGGAGCTGTCCAGCCAGAGAGTGCCCGCAGGCGACTTTATCGCCCGAAGGCTCTGATAGTTTCGCGCCATTTGCCGGCCCTCATACGGCCGGTCGATCACTTCGATCCGCGTCAACCACTTGATTTGCGCCATCCCATACCAGCCCGGCATGATCAAGCGCAGTGGAAAGCCGTGTTCCGGCGGCAGCGGTTTACCGTTCATCCCGAAAGCCAGCAGGTTATCCTCGGCTAGAGCGTCTTGGACATACAGACTCCAACCGTGTGGCGAAAGGTAGCTGGTATTACCAGCCTCAAACTTCTTGTCTTCTTCCGAGTCCATGCCCAGGAACACAACCTCTCGAGCCTCGGGGCTCAAGGAGCACTCCTTCAGTACTGCCGCGAGGCTCACACCCGACCATGACGCGGTACTCACCAACCCATTCATGATTCGCGGATCGCCGGTGTTTCCGGAGCACTCAATAGTTGTCGTGACGGTACGGCGGTCGGGCCGGTTGAGAAAATCCTCTAGAGACAGGGCTATCGGACGCTTCAGCAGGCCGCCTATCCGCAACTGCCAGCCACTCGAATCGGCGGAGATTGTACTGGTCTGATGAAAGGCAAAGAAATCATCGGCGGGAGTGATCGCCGAAGTGAGAGTACGCAAGTCGAAGCACTTTACTCTTGGATTCGCGGCCTGCGCATCGGTGCGAAACTCCGGCCCATAGTCGCTAAACGCGACCAATTCTTCATCGGGAGCGAGAGCGAGCGCCAGAAAGGGGAATCCGGAACTCGCTGCGAGAAAGCGGCGGCGGGACCATCGGCCCAACTCAGCGCCTCACGTTCCACTGGGGCATTAATTAAAATGTAAACCGAAGGCTGCCCTGATACAAACGGTTGTTGTTCACCTGTACGGACTGGGTGCCGTGGGCCGTTGTGATCTCGCCGAAGGCGGCATCGCCCAGGGTGGTGTCGGGCAGGTCGAATTGCGGAGTGTTGCTGAGGTTATACACCTCGGCGCGGAACTCCAGCTTGAACCGTTCGGTAAGGTTGAAGCGGCGGAAAATCGAGGCATTGATCGCCATCAGGTTCGGGCCATGCAGGATGTTCCGGCCGACATTGCCGATGGTTCCGGCAGCAGGGTTCGCGAAAGAGGAGGGCGAAAACCAGTACGAATTCGGTCCTCCGCAAGACGTCCCGCACTCGTGGCCTTCTATCACTACGGGGGCGACCTGCTCGGGCCACTGGCTGTTGCCGGTAGCGTTCAGGCTGGTGCTGGACGCGCTGAACAGCAGCGGCAAACCGCTTTCCCAGGTCCACAGGCCGTTGAGCTGCCAATCGCCCAGGACCGCTTTCCCGACGCCGCTGGTGAGCCACTTCCTGCCCGCCCCAAAGGGCAGCTCCCACAAAGCGCTGTAAGTAAGAGTGTTTGCCCGATCGTACTTGGTCAATCCCTTGTAGTTAACATAAACCAGCTCGTTATACTCCGAGTAGTCGATAGACTTGCCAAAAGTATAAGACGTGTTCATCTGGAGTCCGTTCGAGAATTGGCGATTCAGCTTCACTTGCAGCGCTTCATAATGGGAACCTTCAAACACCAGATGACTGGTGGTAGCGTTGCGCCCGTACAGAATATTCAACGGTTCGCTGGCGGTACCAGTGCCCGCCACGGTGGCGGCGTTGATGTTGACCGACCCGGTGTTGACATTGGTGTTCTCAAGGCCAAGGGCGTGGTTGCCTACGTATGCCGCTTCCAACGAAAATCTGGAAGGCAATGCCCGCTGGATCGCGAAATTCCAACTCTCAATAGTCGGGACCGGGTAATTGGATGGAGTGACGGTGTAAGCCTGATTGGGCGCATTGGGGATGATTCCATTGGCAGGAATAATCACGGGCTGAGGCGTTGGAAAACCAGTAGCCATGGATCCGGCCGCGAGGTAAGTGTTCGCCGCCACAAGCTGCTGATTCTGTTTGACCGGGTACTGCCAATTTTCGGTGTAGCGATAGAAACTGCTCATGCCATAACCAGTGCGGATTACAGTCTTATCGTTAAGCCGGTAAGCGAGACCGATTCTCGGGTAAATGTTCTTCGGGTAATTCTTGACCCCCAGTGTCAACGGGGTATTGCCCAAACCGCCAAGCAGCAAACTATTCGTCGTCGGATCGTAGTTAACAGATCCGGCTGGGAACTGCGAAGTGGAGGCCGGCCAATACTCCCAGCGGGCGCCCAAGTCCAGCGTCAATTTTTTGGACAGCTGCCACTTGTCCTGGAAGTACAGCGCGTAAACTTTGTTGCGGCGGGTGGGTTCGATTTCCGCCAAGTCGCGGCCGATGCCCGTGGGCTGGTCCAGCACAAAAGCGGCAAGCGAGTTGAATTGACCGTTCGCGATGCCCGAGGCATTCAGCGTAGTGGGTCCGGCAGCGTATGTAAACCGGCCGCGAGGGCTATAAGTGGCGGTCTGCAACAGGAAATACTGCTCGTAACGGCCGTCAAACCCCCACTTGATCACATGGTTACCTTTCACCTTATTCCAGTTGTTCGCGATCTCGAAGTTGGTAGTGGAACGCCTCCAGGGCAAACAGCCATTGACGCCGATCATGGGAGTGTCATATCCGCCCACGAAGATCTCGGCTAAACCGCTGGTCCATGCATCGCCGAGATTGCCGTTGGGGATGCCGAGCTTTTGGGTGAGATTCTGGCCCGTGTCCACATTGGTCGCATCGTTGCGATTGCGTACTACACCAAGACGCACTTCGGTGATCAGAGTAGGGTTGAAGATATGGCTATAGTTCACACCAGGGCTTTGATTGAGCGAAACCCCGTTCGCATCGAATCCGGAGTTAGACGGACCGCCATACTCCCCGTGAGCAGGTCCATATAATCCGGGATTGAGCAAGGTGTTGTGGTTCAGGCTATACCGGACGAAAACTTTGTTCTTGGTATCAATCACGTAATCAATCTTGACGTCGAAGCCATCGATATTCTTGGTCTGATCCGTGGTCACCGCTATGTTGTTCGTCAGGGTCGGAAGCGTGGGCTGCGGCAAAAAGGCCATGTACTCGTTGAAGATCGGGCTGATGCGACTGGTGGGAATAATTTGACCGGGGAATGGGGTCCGGCCTGTTCCGTTCGCCGTATTTCCGGTTAGCGGGTCATAGATGATGGTGGGGGAAGCGGTGAAATTTCCCAGGCGCATAGCCGTTGTCGGGATGGTGGGTGTCGCCAGTTGGCCGACGAGGTCGCGGCTGCCCTGATAGTCGGAGAAGAAGAAGATCTTATCTTTCTTGATGGGTCCCCCGACCGAGCCGCCGAACTGATTGTGTACGGCGTGGGGAACGCTGAGGGCAAAAACGTTGCGGGACTGCAAGTCGCTGTCATTGTGGTATTCGAACAAACTTCCATGGAAAGAATTCGTGCCCGATTTCATGATCACGTTGACTGCCGCGGCGCCTGCCCGACCGATTTCGGGATCCCAGACGGTGGTACTGACGTCGACGCCCGCTATGGCGTCGGCCGGCAGCACGATGGCCGTCAGATTGTTGTCCTGCTCAATGTTATTGTCGATCCCCTCGATCATGAAGTTGTTCAAGCGGTCCAGCCCGTTGACCGGAACCTGGAGGGATTCCTGCGAGTTGAAGAACGGCGAGTTGGAGCGATAGCCTTGTGTGGCCCCTGGAAGCGTCACGATCGTATTTTGATAGTTGCGCTGGTTGAGCATGGGCAGGGCGTTCAATTGCTGGCTCTCTACCGTGCCACCAGAATCGGCGCGGTCGGTTTGCAGGACGGGTACTTCTGAAGTGACGTCGACGACCTGCGACACCTCGCCAGGTGTGAGCTCCAAATCGATGCGAACGGTGGTGTTGGCGTCGAGCGCAATGCTGGAGCGTATAACCTTTTGAAACCCGGGTTGCGCGATTTCTATCCGATAGGTGCCAGGATCAAGGTTGGCGAACGCATAAAACCCACTGTCATTGGTGGTTTCGGTACGCCGGTAATTCGTGTTGGTTTCGATAATATTGACGGGCACTCCGGGAATGATGGCATGCGAGGTATCGCCGACCGTCCCCAGGATTGTACCCTTCAATTGCTGTCCGTAAGACGGAAGTGATGCCGGTAGCAACATAGCCACGACGCAGGACACAATCGTAGCGGAGAACTTGCTGGAACACATATTTGCCCCCCCTACTGGGTTAATACTAAAGCACTATATGGTTCATATTCACAAGTCTCAAGGAGTATGTTGCGAACTGTTACCGTAATGTAACGTAGCGCTTGCTTCACTTAGCTCGACCCGAACCTTCCCGTAGAACGACCTCGGAGTCGGTGGCGACATTCAACCACTCTTCCTTAAGACCGCTGGGCCACTCCGCTAAGACGTTTGCCTGGCGGGATTCGCCCAGTCCGAAATGGACGCGAACGTCGCTTGCGCTGAGGTAGCTGCCATCGGTGTGGACCCTACGTACAAGCGGGTCCTTGCCGGCACGACTAACGGTGAGGCGGGTTCCTATGCCGTCGCGATTGGATTTTACACCCTGCAAACGAACTTCGAGCCAGTGGCCTCTCGGGGCGGTTTCGTTGAGAAGAAGGCGTACCGGGCCATTGTTATTGGCGACCACAATGTCGATGGTGCCATTGTTATCGATATCCCCGAACGCGGCGCCTCGGCCGACTTCAGAGAGAGCGAATGGGCGACCGGCTTCGGCGCTGGTATCGCGGAAGCGTGACCCTTCCTTGTGTAGCAGTAGATTACGCTGATGGAACGGGTAAGGCTCCCCGCGCAAGGCCTCCAGTTTCGTCACCGCGCCGTTGGCGATGAACAGGTCCAGCCGCCCTCCGTTGTCGTAATCGAACCAGGATGTGCCGAATCCGGTGAACGGAAGAGTCGGCAAATAAAGGCCGAACTGAATGGTGGCATCAGTGAAATCGGCGTGTCCGGCATTTCGATAGAAGGTGGCTCCTTCGCGGGCGAGGTTCGTGACGAAAATACTTTCATTTCCGCTGCTGTCGGAATCACCAACGGCGACGCCCATGCCGGCCCGCGCAACGCCGTCGGCCGAATATGCCGCCCCGGACAGCAGAGCGGCTTCTCGAAATGTCCCGTTTCCGTTGTTTAGCCAGAGCAGATTAGCTTCCGCATCGTTGGCGACATAGATGTCGGGCCAGCCATCCCCATTAAAATCGCCCGTCGCCACGCCGAGTCCGGGGCCGATCGCCGCACCGATTCCGGCCGTCTGGGTGACGTCTTGGAACTTCCCGTTGCCTAAATTCCTGAAAAGCCGGTCTGGGACGGCCTTATACGCTCTAGGAGAGCAGTAATCGCGCTCGCCTGTCGGAGTCGAACAACTCTTGTTGCCTCGAACCGTGAAATCGAGGTAATGGGCGACGTAAAGGTCCAGGTGGCCGTCCTTATCGTAGTCGACGAAGGACGCGCTGGTGCTCCAGCCGCCGTCGGCGACGCCGGCTTCCTTGGTGACATCGGTAAACGTGCCGTTGCCATTATTGCGGTACAGGATGTTCGACCCGAAATTGGTGACGTACAGATCCGGGTAGCCGTCGTTGTTATAATCGCCGACGGCTACGCCCATACCATAACCAGAGGAGGTGAGTCCGGCCTGCTCGGTCACGTCCACAAACTGTAACTTGCCGGTTTCCTTCAACATGTTACGGAACAGACGATTGCCTGGCTTAAAGCTCGGGGATGGAGGGAACAGAGCGCCGGCAGGCGTTTTTCCAGGCTCCAGAATTGTACCCTGGACTAAAAAGATGTCCAGATCGCCATCGCCATCGTAATCCAGCAGGGCTACACCGGAACCCATGATCTCCGGCAAATAATATTCGCCCGTCGCGCCTGTAAAATGATGAAACCGCAAGCCGGTCTCGGCGGCAACGTCGCGAAATGCAGGCTTTGGGGATTCGTGGGTACGCGCGCAACTCATCAATGCAAATGGGTAGCACAAGAAAGCGATCCGTCCAAAAGATGTCACTTGGGGGACTGTTGATCTACTTTCTTAAGAATCATGCCGATCTGAGCAGTTAACTGGTCCTGGCCGAGTGCCGCCGCGCGTTGGCCGGCCTGTTGCAGATAGCGTTCGGCATTGCCGAAGTCGTTGGCTTCGGCGTAGGCGATGCCCAGAGTGTACATGAAGCGGGGCGTATCCGCATCCTCCGGGGTAAGTGTCTGAGACAATTGGGCGATCGCGTCTGAAGTCCTTTTCTGCATCAGTAGCAAGTGGCCAAGCTGATAATGGGCTTGCCGGAATTTGGGTTTGTTCTCGATAGCGGTTTGATACTCGCGACTCGCCTCATCGAATTTGCCTCGACGCTCTAGCATCGCGCCTAGATTGCTGTGCGCTTCAGCATAGTTGGGACTGCTCTCTAGGGCCTTGCGAAAGGCGGCCTCGGCTTGGGGAAAATGGCCCTGGCTGATCATGAAAACGCCATAATCGTAATGACTTTGCGGCAGATTGGGGTTGATCTTCACGGTCGCGCGATACGCCTCCTCGGCTTTCTCGGGCTGGCCTGCGCGGGCATATAACGAGATCAGATTCGCGTGCGCTTGTGCCAGCATGGGGTCCTGGCGCACCGCTTCCTCGTGCTCGGCGATCGCCGGTTCCATTTGCCCTGCATTTTCGAGATCGACCCCTTTCATCAGGTGCGCCAATGCTGAATTATCGAGCGCGCGAACCGCATCCAGCATGGGATCTTCGGGTTGCGGATCGTTATCGGCCTTGTATTTTTGATATGCCTCCATGTGCCGACGCGCCTCGGCCGCTTGGCCGGACTTCTGATAAGCCAGCGCCAGAGCATAGTGCGCGGTTCCATAGGACGGCCAAAGCTCGCACGACTTGCGATACGCCTCCTCCGCTTGAGAAAGCTGCCCATTGGCGGCTGCGATTCGGCCCAGCCAGTAATAGGCGGGCGCGACCTGCGGATTGTCCTTTAGAATCGATTCGCAGATCCGGCGGCTTTCCTCCAGCCGCCCCAGGCCCAGCAGCACTTCCGCGAGTTTGATTCGGGCGGGCACGTATTCCGGGTCGATCCGGATTGCATCTTTCAGATTCGCGGCCGCTTCTTCATTCTTCCCGTTCAGTGCCTGAACCAAGCCGAGATAGTAAGCCCACTGGAAATGTTCGGGATCGAATCGCCGTGCGCGACGGTAGCAAACTTCCGCGGATTCCAACTGCTCAAAGGAATGCAGGACCATTCCCAGGTTACCGTTGGTTTTTGAGTCTAAAGGCTTCGCTTGCAGTGCGTGGTATGGGGCCTCTACCTGCGAGCGAAGCTGGGGACGATAAGTCTCAAGATTGAGGCTGGGGACTGCGGGCAAAGAGTCCGCGTCAGGGCTGCGGTGGGTAGAACAGGCGGCAAGCAGGAGCAGCATCGCAGTGACGTGCCCGCGAATCATGTCGAGATTATACTCCGAATCTGGATTATGTGCTGGTGAAGAGAAAACACGGTCCTTGCTGATCAAGGAGATGCAAGCGTCTCAATTCGCGTTTTGGCGTAGAGTGTTATTTTTGTAAGGCTATTAACTTGTTTATAATTAGTCTATTGCGACTACGTAACAGACCGCAACATGCCCCTTGAGACTTGTCGGCCGACTCACAAAGTAGTCCAATGGCACTATCGATTAGTGGCGAACCATTAACGAAGGGAGCTCATGTAAATGTACTGGCGAGCAGAAAAGTCGGTTTCCTCGTTTTGGCGAATTGGCGCGATAGGGTTGACCGTCCTTGCCAGCCCAGGGTTCGGCCAAAGGGCACCTCTTTTCAAGAGCGAGATCCAGCCGGTACTCGAGAAGAATTGCGTCGCATGTCACGGCTCCCAACAAAAAATGGCCGGCCTCGATTTGAGCAGCTTCGCCGGAATGATGCAAGGCAGCACCAGCGGACCGGTGATTGCGCCTGGAAAACCCGAACGCAGCCTATTGTGGAAAATGATCGAAAACGATCAGATGCCGCAGGGCGGTAAACTCAGCGCCGCCGACAAGCAGTTGATCCAAGCCTACATCGCCCAAGGGCGTTTCCCTCTTCAGCCGACAGAATCCGCAGAGGAGATCCAGAAGCGAGAAGCCGCCAGGATCACTGCGGAAGATCGTAACTGGTGGTCCTTCAAGAAACCTGTAAAAGCGGTTCCGCCTGTCGTCGCTAATAAGGATCAAGCGCGTACGGCAATCGATAATTTCGTCCTTGCCCGGTTGGAGAAGAAGGGCTGGAAGATGGAACCGGAAGCGGACCGGGTTACCCTGATCCGCCGCGCTTATTTCGACCTTACCGGTCTTACCCCCACGGTTGCCGAGGTCAAAGCTTTTGTTGAAGATAAATCCGACAACGCCTGGGAGAAGGTGGTCGATTATTTGCTCGCATCCCCACATTACGGAGAACAATGGGGCCGGCATTGGCTGGATGTGGCTGGTTATTCCGATTCGCGTGGCGACGCGGGCGATAGCGATCGGGAAGCGGTGTGGAAGTATCGAGATTACGTAATCCATGCGTTCAATAACAACAAGCCTGTTAACCGGTTTTTGTTAGAGCAGATGGCTGGCGATCAACTGGTCAATTACAAGCCGGGAACGGTTCCCACGCCCGATCAGGTGGAACCTTTGATCGCGACCGGTTTCCTCCGCACCACGGCGGACATCACCGATAATCAAACGATTTACGAAGTCGATAAGTACTTCGATGCGCAGCAGAAGGCGATGGAGACCAGCCTCACGGCTGTGATGGGCGTCACCATTCAATGCGCGCGCTGCCACGATCACAAGTTCGACCCGTTTCTGCAAAAAGACTATTACAAGCTGATGTCGATCTACCAAGCCGTCTGGGATCCGGAAAACTGGCTGGCGGGCGACCTGAATTTCGGGCCATGGCCCAGCCGGATGGTCCTGAACATGGACGAATCCTCCCGCGCGGCGTGGATCAAGGACGTGACCAGCAACGATTCCAAGGCGTTGAGGCATCTGGACGATCTTCTGGAAGCCACGTATCAGAGGTATCGCGCCGAATTGAAGACCGGCCGGGACATTTCCGACGAAGCGAAGCGCATGCAGATCCGCAAGGATATCGAAGCCGATCCGGATCTGGAAGTGGACCGCAACGTTCTGAAGGATTTCATTACCGACCAGGAACTCGAGAAGCGATATCCGGAGCTGGCGCAGTGGAAAGACGATATCCAGGTGAAGAGGGCCAATCGCAAGAGCCCTTCGAAGATTCCGCCAAACTATATCGAAGCGGCGTGGGATGTTTCTAAGACCCCTTCGGCAACGTATGTGTTAGCGCGCGGGAATTATCTGGCGCCGGGCGCGGAAGTGCAGCCGGGCATTCCCCTGGTGCTGGATAGTCCGGAGCACGCGCTGCAGTTTCCGGATCCGAAGAAACATCCGGAATGGAACGGCACGAACCGGCGTTTGATTCTGGCCAACTGGATGACCTCGTCCGACAATCCGCTGGTTCCGCGAGTGTTCGTGAACCGCGTCTGGCAGTGGCATTTTGGAGAAGGGATCGTCCGCTCGGTAGACGATTTCGGCAGCCAGGGGTCCAGGCCCACCAATCCCGAACTGCTGGACTATCTTGCGGTATCGTTTCAGGAGCACCATTGGGATCTGAAATGGCTGAACAAGGAAATCATGATGTCGCAGGTGTACCGGCAGGCTTCGGCGGAAGTTCCGCAGTACCTTGCCGCGGATCCTTCCGATAAACTGTTGTGGCGGAAGGCTCCTTTGCGCCTGGAAGCGGAGACCATACGGGATTCGATGTTGGAAGTGAGCGGTCTGCTCAGCACTGAGATGTTCGGAAAGCAGGAGCCGATCAAGCGCGGCCCGGACGGGCAGTGGATGGAAGACGACAAGAAGGGCGCGGGCCAGACTCGCCGTAGTATTTACCTGGCGCAGACACGTACCAGGTGGGTGAACTTCCTGCACGTGATGGATTGTCCGGACATGACTTCGGATCATCAGGACGAGCGGTTCCGGTCATCTCTACCGACGCAGTCGCTGGCTCTCATGAACAGTCAACTGGTGATGCGGGCAAGCAAAGCCTTTACGGATAAAGTCCTGGAACAGACTGATAATCACCCCGAGGCGGCGGTGATGCTGGCGTTCGAGGAGATGTATAACCGGCCGCCGACGGCGCGGGAAGCGGAGCTTGCGAAAAAATCGATGACGGCGGAGAGCGATCCTAAAGAGGGCCTCCGGCTGTTCATCCAGGCCATGTTCGGAGCGAATAACTTTTTGTACAGTTTCTGACCCGGTTCGAAAATATAGGAGTCACGATGGGATTTATATCACGTAGACGGGCGCTGCAAAATGCGGCGGTGGGGTTCGGTGCGATGGCGGCGAACTCGATTTTCCAGTGGGACAAACTCTTTGCCGCGGAGTCGGCAGCGGCGAAAGACCGCGTCTACGACCTGAAGCCGAAGGCGCCGCATTTCCCGGCCAAGGCGAAGCGAGTCATCTTCATTTATATCGGCGGTGGACCGAGCACGATCGATATGTACGATCCCAAGCCGACGCTCGTTAAATATGACGGGCAGCCCGCGCCGTTTGAGATCAAAGGCCGCGCGCTGAACGGTTCACAGCAGGTGATGGCGAGTCCCTGGAAATTCAAAGACTGCGGCCAAAGCGGGCGCCAGATCTCGGATCTGTTGCCGCACTTCCAGAAGGTAGTCGATAAGGTGACCTTCGTGCGGTCGATGACCACGGACCGCATCGACCACTCGACGGCCCAGTTCACATTCGTCACCGGACGCGGGTTCACTGGATTTCCGGCGATCGGCTCCTGGGTGAGCTATGCGCTCGGCACCCAGAATCAGAATCTGCCCGCTTACATCGCCCTCGGAGAAGGCGCGACGATCGGCGATCGCGCGCACTCCTCGGCGTGGCTCCCTCCCATCTTTAATGGCACCGGGATGCGCGCGAATCCGGCGGCGCCGATCTACGATATCAAGCGTCCGGACAGCATGAGCGTCGATCAGCAAAAGCGGCTGCTTAGCATGGTGGAGGACCTGGATCGCGAACAGAAGGCCCAATTCTATCCCCTGGATCAGGACCTGGAATCGCGCATCGCAAATTATGAACTAGCGGCCCGCATGCAGATGGAAGCCCTGAAAGTGGCGAATTTCGACGAAGAGAGCGAAGCCACCAAGAAACTTTACGGCATCGACGAGAAGGTAGCCGGACCGTTCAGCAAATTGTGCCTGATGGCGCGCCGCCTGGCTGAGAAAGACGTGCGCTTCATTCAGATTTATGGCGGAGGCGGCGGGAACTGGGATACTCACAACAATATTGAAGGTCAGCTTCCCGGTCTGTGCCAGTATATCGATCAGGGCATGTCGGCGCTGCTCATCGATCTGGCCCAGCGCGGCATGCTGGAAGACACGCTGGTGGTCTGGTCGGGTGAATTCGGCCGTCTGCCCACCATCGAGGCGAAGAATTCTAAACCCGGCCGCGATCACAATCCTTATGGGTTCAGCATGTGGATGGCGGGCGCCGGAGTTAAGCCTGGATTCGATTACGGCCAGACAGACGACCTGGGATATGCGGCCGTAAAAGATTTCAAGTGCACACACAGCGACATCCATGCCACGGTGCAGCATTTGCTGGGACTCGATTTCAAGAAAAACACGTTTCCGTACGAGGGACGGGACGAGTCACTGGTAGGAGTGCTTCCTGCGCGCGTGATCACGGAAATTTTGGCCTAACCTAAAGGAAACGGGCGGAACTATGCTTTTACGCACCATCTCGACCGCATGCATTACGCTATGTTTTGCGCTGCTTCCTGGACCGGCGCCGGCCGGCCCCCCGCAGCAAGCCGATCAGGATCGCGAGGCAAGAACGCGGGAATATGTAAAGGTTTTGGTGATTGAGGTCGATCAATGGACCAAGGATTTCCCTCGAGACTTTTATATGGCTGCAGCACGACCACCTGTCGACTCAAGTAAGTTGTCGGAAAGCGTCAAAGCCGGCGCGGAGCAGTTGGGCGATACCGTCAAGCAGCTCTCTGCGCTGAGTAAGGCTCAGGATGTTCTCGCCAATGGCGAGTTTCGCAACGAGTTGAACAAAACTCTGGCGGCGGCAAAACAAGTGAATGAGGCCATGGGGAGCCAGAGATTTCCCGGCGTCCTCCAAAACAAGTGGGATCAAATCCGGACCGATTTGAACAGCCTGGCTCAGGTCTATAAGCTCGATACGCTTGCCTATCTGCCACCTCCGGCACCTGGGCGCGCCGGCCAGACAGCGGCAGCGGTTCCTGGCGGCGTCGTCGGGTATATCGTCGATCAGTCGTGCGCTCTTAAGGGCAAGGGAATGTGGACCAATGCCACCTGCATCGCGAGATGCATCCGGGACGGCGATAAGGCGGTGCTGGTAACCGAACAAGGCAAGATTTATCAGATCGCGAATCCCGATAAAATCGATTCCGACGCTTATGGTCTGAAAGTGACGATCGTCGGCAAAACGGATTCGGATACCATTACGATCGCCAGCTTGACGATGTAGCTGTGCTAATGGTGCAGCTCGTGGAACAGTTCCAAGTCCTTTTGGATTGCTTCCATCGGCGTTAGATCCGTCGCGCCCTGTGTCAGCAGATAAAAGCGGATGCCTCCCTTATTTTCAGCGGCGGCGAAGATTTTCGGCCAAGGCATTTTACCCTTACCCAAGAGCACCGATTTCCCGTTTACTGAGGGGCCATCGGTGGCCAGGATACAATCGCATCGCCGCGGGTATTGTTCGAGGAATGCTACGGGATCGGCGTTCTGGCTGCAGGCGCGAATATCGGTCTGGAACACCAAGTCCGGCGCAGTCGCCAGGATGTCGATCGGACGTTTTCCATCGACCACTTCGAATTCGACGGCGTGGTTGTGAAAGGCACACCGCTGGCGCTCCTTCTTCAGTTTCTCAGCGGATTTCTGGAGCAGGTCCGTTAACTTCTTCCAGCCTTCCACGCCGGCGCCTTGAAACCCGATCGCACCGGGCTGTGCAGCCAAGCCTCTGACGCAGGAAACGCTCTCCGAACCTAAAATGTGATTGATCTCAATGGCATGCTCCAGGCGGTCCGCAAAGACTTCCGGCTCATTATGCGTGGAGTAGCATTTCAGGTGAAGGCTATCGAGCTGACTGCGGATTTCTTTCGCCCGAACGGGCGTCCAATCGATGTATTGGGTGAACTCCACACCTTCGTAGCCCATTTTGGCCACCGATCGGAGAGTCCCCTCGAAATCCGCGTTCAGTTCTTTCTGGACGGCGTAGAGCAGCACGCCGACCGGGATGTGCCTCCTGGTCTGTGCGTATACAGACGCAGCGGCCAGGGCTAAGAATCCACGCCGGGAAAACATTTCGCAATTCCGCAAGATTATTTCCTCCTTTGTTATCCCGATACTTGGCGGACTACCCCGCGGAGAGTCGCGCAGAGGCGTGGCACGTCGGTCTCGGCATTGTCCCCTTCGTATTCCAGCCCGACAAAACCCCGGTATCCCGATTTGCCGATCATTGCGAGCAAGCGGTTCCAGTCGGCAGGCTCTTTTTTCCCGTCCGCCGTGGAGATGTCGACCTTCAGATGAACGCTGGTGGCATAAGGCAGCATGGACTGAAATTGCGAATATCCATCCACGCGCAGGTTTCCGGAATCCGCATTGATGCCGGCCCAGGGAGAGGCGGTTTGTTTGACGATCTCAATGGTCGGCTGCGCAGCCGTTGTAAGCCCACCATCGTCTTCGACACCCAGGGTGATCCCTTTCGTCCCAGCATATTCCGCTCCGCGTTTGAGCACTTCCACGGCCCACGTGATGGCCTGCTGCTCTGTGGCGTTATCCGGTATCGCCCCTCCAAATACCCGCACGTGGCCGGCGCCGAGCCGCTCCGCGACATCGACCCATTTTTTGATGCTTTCGAACTCGGCGTGCTGCAGCTCAGCCGTTGGCTGGGCCAATCGCACACGAACTCCGGCATTGTAAATCTGCACGCCGTTCTTGAAGGCTAGCTTCCTCAGCGACGCCAGATATTGATCCGAGGTGTTCGGGAACCAATACACCGTGCAATCCAGCCCATCGAGGCCCCAATCCGCAACCCGGCGAATCAGATCTTCATAGTTCATCGACTGCGCGGCGAATTGCTTCCGGTAAGAGTACGCGACCAGACCGGCATGCAAGTGACTTTGTGGAGCCGACTGCCCAGCCAGGCGAATCGCGGGCAGCGTTGCCAGTGCTCCCAAAGCTTGTCGACGGGTGACCCGGATTGCAGAATCGTTCATAGATCCAACCTTTCGCCGAAATGCGCCTTATAAACACTGACGTGGTCCCGGCATCATTACAAGTATCAACCTGATATTACAGCTTGTTACAAAAAGTCGTGCTTAAAAAATTCTCTCCGACAAGGGGCCGTCGCAATTTTGTACCTCTTATGACCGCTGTTGAAGGTATACGCCTGCTACAAGATGTATGTAACGACTGTTACGAGAGCTCTCTGAAACATGATTTCAAGTACTTACTTGATTCTGAGGCACAATCTCGTAGTTCCGCTTGAAGGGGTCTCGAAAGTGTCGTAACATTATTCTTCCGCATTCCCTGTGGAATTGAAGAATGTTGACGCCCAGAGTAACGAACAACCGGAGCGGATCGCGGGAGTTCCAGAAGTTTGACGGCTTGATCCGTCAAGTGGCGGAAAGCGAGACCTTTCGTACGGCGCCGGTGATGCGCGCCTTGCTGGTCTATCTGTGGGAACATCAGGGGCAGTCGGTCAGCGAATACGCAATTGCGACCGAAGCGCTGGGACGCGCCCCTTCTTTCGACCCTAAATCGGATTCCACCGTTCGGGTGCAAGTCGCGCGCCTCCGGGCGAAGCTGAAGGAGTTTTCAGAGGACGCGGGCGAATCCTTTCCGCTGCACCTGGCGGTGCCGCGGGGGGGACACGAATTACAGTGGGTGTATGATCCCCCTCAAAAATCCCTCGCCTCGAAATTCGACGGATTGCCTAAATCGTATCTCTGGGCAACGGGTTTGGCGGCGTTGTTTTTGCTCGCGGTCTGCGTTGTTCTAATGGTGGAAGTTCGTAGTTTGAAGGCGTCGCTGCCGGCGCCGGCGCAGATACCGAGATTCTGGCAGTCCTTTCTGATGCCTGGCAAATCGGTTGAGGTGGTAGTTCCCAGCCCGCTGTATTTCGCGTGGCCTTCCCACGGAGTTTATGTAAGGGATTTCAAGGTCTCAGATTTCAGCCAATGGATGACGTCGCCATTTATAAAGGAGACCGCGAAAAAATGGGGTCCTCCGGAGTTGTCTCAACAGTACGTGGGGGCAATGGAAATGACGGCGGGCATTAACGTGCTGCAGTATCTCGAAAAAGCGGGACAGCCGGTCCGACTCGTAGAATCCCGGCGATTTCCAGCAGAATCGTTCGCGGCCCAGAACACCGTCTTCCTGGGAATGCCGCGCACGGCCGGTTACCTGGATCAAATGCTGGCGAAGACTAACTTCTATATTGCCAGCGTGGACCCGGACCTGATTAAAAGCCGGAATCCTGTACCGGGGGAGCCGGCGGAGTTCCGGGAGATCTCCTATTCCTCTGACCGGAGGATGGCTCCGGCGATTATCATACTTTTGCCAGCGCGACCCGAACACACGCGCATGTTATTGCTTTTGGGCCGCCATCTTACCAGCATCACAACTATGCTGGTTACTCTTCAAGGGCTCAAACAGGTTGATGAGCAATGGGTGAAAGCGGGCTCACCGGATGCTTGGGAAATGGTGATCGAGGCAGAAATCTACCGCGACACGATTCTGAAATTTTCCACGATGGCGTGTCGACCCATCTCAGCAACCTTCTGGAAATAAACCGTAACAATCGGTAACATACCTCTTGGCACTTCTGCTGGAAGGGAATTGCGTGTTGAGCTGACAGACAGTCCCTCGCGGAGCGTCCATGATTTCTACGGTCACAAGCAGCACGGTTTTACTATCCGCAGTATTTCTGACAGCGACAGCGTCCGGGCAAACCACGTCGAAGTGGCATACGCGGGATGTAACTCGCTTGAGCCAGGTGCAAATCTCGGACTATCTCAAACGAAGCGATGTCATATTTGTGGCGGTAGGCGCGACGGAATCGCAGGGCGCCGACGCCAGCGATCGTGAGTACATTGCGCCTCTTGGCTCGGCGGCGCAGATGGCCGAGGAAACCGATGCAGTATATATGCCGAACCTATGTTATTTCTATCCGGGTTCGACCATCACCTCTTCGGCGACCGTTTATATTTCCATTCCTTTGGGAGAGGCTTATCTCAAAGCGATCGCGCACTCGCTGCTGCGCCAGGGATTTAAGACTCAGATTTGGGTGTGGCACGGGCATGGACCCTCGCCGCTGTACGTGGGTGCGATGGTGCGAGACTTTTTTGAAGAGACCCACGTGCCGATCCTCGCGATCGACGCGGCGCAAGCGGAACGCGCATACAAGGGGCCGAAGGATATGATTATGTATGGCAAGTATGCCTCCGTGGGGCACATCGAAGATCTGCCGCTTGCAAGCGAGGCGCCTGCCCGGCCGGCCCGCAAGGCAGCCTCCGCTGACGACCCGGGTTTAGCGACGCTCACCAAGATGGGGCTCGCGGGCAGTCTGGCGCTGGGTTATTGGTGGGCGGATCCCGAGGCTCACGGATCCGGGGGCGGTAGCGCGAAGCTGCCCTCTACAGTGGAAGAGCGTGCGGAATGGGCCAAAACGGGGATGCAGCAACTGGCTGCTATCGTAAAGACCATGGACCTGAAGACGGTGGTATCCGCGCTGCAGCAACATGCCAGGTTCACGGAAGAGAAAATTGTTCCGAAGTTCAAAACTCTGCTGCCCGAAACCGAAAAATGATCCGATCAGGAGAGCGTATATGAATCGATGGATGTTGATGTTCACGCTTATTACAGGTATTGCCGCTGCGGCGGATTTGAGCGGCTACATTGTGGATCAGACGTGCGCGGGCAAGAAAGCGATGTGGGAAGATTCAGAATGCGTCGCCCGTTGCGTGAGGAGAGGCAGTGTAGTGGTGCTGGTGACCGATGACGGGGCGATCCACAAAATCGCGAACCAGGATAAAGTGAAGGCTGAATCCTATGGCAAAAAGGTGACGGTCACGGGCAAGATCGAGGGTGACACCATTACCATTGAAGACTTGAAGATGTAGTTTGATGCAGACGAATAAAGCGACCGCCGCGGCTGCCTCAGGATGCCTCTTTTTGTCTTTGGGGCTATGGATTGCGATGCGCGCTGGAGCGGAGCCACAGGAGACCGGATCCGAGACTTGGATCTTCGATCGACTCGATCAGCTCGGCGGTCATGCCACCACTGTTCTGGGCCATCCGCACGTGATCGACTCGCCGGAAGGCAAGGCGGTCGAGTTTAACGGCCAAGACGACGGCCTTCAGCTCGAAGTGCATCCGTTAGAGGGCGCCGCGACCTACACCTGGGAAGCAGTTTTCCGGCCCGATGGCGGCGATCCGGAGCAACGCTGGTTCCACCTCGAAGAAAATCCAGCAACCGGTTCCGACGCGGATAGCCGAATGCTTTTCGAGATTCGCGTGATCGGGGATCGCTGGTGTCTCGACGCCTTCAATCGGTCGGGATCGGTGCAGAAGGCTCTGCTCGATCGCAAGAGTCTGCACACCCTGGGAGTCTGGCACCGTGTAGCCGCGGTTTATGATGGCGCGGAGTTCCGAAGCTACGTAGACGGCATTCTGGACGGCTCTGCGAAAATCTCTCTGACGCCGCAGGGCGCCGGACGAACGTCCATCGGCGTGCGCATCAACAAAGTGTATTATTTCAAAGGCGCCATCCATCTGGCGCGTTTTACCCGTCGCGCGCTTTCGCCTTCGGAGTTTGTGAAATTGTCCGGCAATCCGTAATTGAAGGAGCGGTTTAAATGTCCCACAAGATTCTATTCATGCTAAGTCTAAGCTGCTGCATGCTGACAACAGCTCCGGCATGGTCCCAGGTGCGGAAATTACACACGCGCGATCTGACCCGGCTGAGTCAGGTTCAGGTCGCCGATCATTTGAAGCACAGCGACATCATATTTATACCTTTGGGAGCGGTGGAAACCAACGGCATCATGCCCAGCGATCGCGATTATGTCTCGCCGCTGGCGTATGCGATGGCCATGGCCGACGATGTCGATGGCTTGTACATGCCCGGTCTGGTATGGTCCTACCCGGGCACTACATTGATTGCCCAAGCCACCGTAAATATGTCGCCGACGCAAGGGCTGAATTTTTTGAGGGCGGTAGCGGAGTCTCTTTTGCGACAGGGCTTTCGCCGGCAGGTATATATTTCATCGGGACAAGGCCCCGCGCCGCTGACCGCCGGAACGTTGGTTCGGGAATTTTATGACACGGAGCATGTTCCACTCCTCTATATCGACATGGACGCCTATCTGCCGAAATTGAAACTGCCGCCGACAGCCCGGGACAAGGCGTTGTACGGGGCGCACTACATCACCGGGAGAATCATCGATCTGCCGCTCCAAGGCGAATACGGCGAAGCGGAATCGCAGGCGGCGGGTCCCGTGCCTGAGAATACCGGGTTGGCAGGGCTGACGAAACTTGGTTATTCAGGCAGCTTATCGCTGGGATCGTGGCAGCCCGACGTCATGGCCCACGGCAGGCCTCCAGTGTTGGCGTCCTCAGCCGCTCAGCGCGAGGAGTGGGGAAAGGAAGGGGAGGCTCAGATTCGTGCGATCGTCAAGCTGATGAAGATGCAGGAAGCCATGGACGACTTAAAGCAACACGATAAATTCACTAACGAGATTCTGATTCCGAAATATGGGAAGTTGGTCCCCAGTCGCTAGTCTGCAGGTCCGTAAGTATATGGGAACTTTAGTAATTGGAGACTAGTATGCTCTTCCACCGATTCTGTTAGCGGAAATGCTCGCGTCTGTCCGCATGTTTTACGCATGGCGGTTCAGTAGCCACGTTGAAAGCATGCGGGTAGACGTAAATCTAGATGGATCAATCCACATTCGATGCGCTCGAGCAGACTTCCCGGTGCGAAGGGCCCGAGGCGGTGCTCGATCTGGTGATCGAGACGGCCTTGCGGGAGAAGAACTATCGGTTGCTGTTCGGCGCGCGGATCATGCAGGTTCGCCACCGTTTAGGTCTGAAGCTCATCGATACCGATCCGGTCCCCCAGGTCACCAGCGAACAGCGTCCTATCTATGAGAAAGCCCTGACCGATGCCGCGCGAGAGGCAGGCGGCCTGCTGCTCGACAACGGCGATATCGCTGGGGCGTGGCCGTATTTTAAGGCGATTGACGCTCCGGCCGCGGTCGCCGCTGCCATAGAAAATGTAACCAGCGGAGACGGACTTGAGCGTATCATCCAGATTGCGTACCAAGAGGGCGTGAACCGCAGAAAAGGTTTCGAGTTGATCCTGCAGCACCATGGGATTTGCAGCGCCATCACCTGGTTCGGATCCAATCCTGACTCTGAAAGCCGCGAGAGGTGTCTCGATCTGCTGGTCCGGACGCTGTACATGGAAGTGGCTGCCGCTCTCAAAGAAACCATCGCCTCCTCGGAAGGCGCCGCGCCTCAAACGAACAGCTTGCCGGAATTGATCGCGGGACGCGCTTGGCTATTTGAAGGAACCAGCAGCTATGTCGATAGCACGCATTTAACGGCGGTCGTTCGATTTTCCCCCGAGCTTGAGGATCGGGAAGCGCTACGCATGGCTTTGGAGCTGGCCGAGTATGGCCAACATCTGAATCCTATGTTTCATTTTCGCGGCGATCCGCCATTCGAGGCCACCTATCTGGATCACGCGTTCTACTTGCGAGCTCTCCTGGGGATAGACGTCGACGAGGCCATCGCGCATTTCCGCCGGAAAATCCTTGGGATCGGCGATACGATTCATGCCGAGGCCCTCATTGAGCTACTGGTGCGGTTGGGCCGGTATGAGGATGCGATACAGGCATCCCTTGCATACCTTCCCGACGCCGGCGGGAGCTGTACGCCCGTTCAGCAGTTGTGCCAGATGGCAGGAAATTACACCCAGCTGCGGAGCATCGCGCGAGAAAGCGGCGATTTGTTGGGATTTGCGGCCGGGGTCATTCAAGGAGGAGATAAATAATAAGATGAGTTCCATGCACTCCCGCCGCCGTTTCGGAGTCCTAACCGCCGCCGCGCTGACTTCGCTGCGCGCCCAGAATAAGGCTCCCATCCCGATTGGCCTGCAACAGACCGCGGTCAACAAAAATATCCAGCAGGACCTTCCAGGAACGCTGCAGGCCGTCGCGAAAATGGGCTACCAGATAATTGAATTCTCCGCGGGCACGTTCATGAAGTGGAGTCCCGCGACAGCCCATGACGTCCGAAAGATATTGGATGACGTGAATCTTCGCTGCCGCTCCACGCACAACGAAATCGCTTCGTTTTCGAGCGACGGTCTATCCCGCGCCATCGAACTGAATCATATTATCGGATCGGATACCTTGGTCTCCGTTCGCGGACCCGTTCCGCCGACCCTCGATGCATGGAAGCGCTTTAGCGAACAGTTGAGTCAGGCTGCCGATCGTATTCTTGCTGCGCATATGACCCTGGGATTTCACAATCATGAAATTGAATTCAAGCCCGTTGACGGAACTCGCCCCATAGATATTCTGGCCGCCAACAAAGACATCACCTCGTTCCATTTGAACCTGGGTCTGTGTCTGAAAGGTGGCGGCGATCCCATTGCCTTCCTGAACCAGTGTCCTGGACGCGTTCAGGCGATCCTGTGTCAGGATTTTGAAGGCAAAGCGCGCTGGAAGGAAACGTTCGCGGCGGCCGAGAACGGGAGCGGATTGGAATTCTATTTAATCCAAAGAACCGACGGCCTCTCACTGGTGCCGCGCGAAGGCACCGATTTATTGGAGTTCGCGCGGCAGGACCTCGAATATTTTCGCCGCCTGCATTCCTGACCCATCTAAAAATATGGAGCGTGCGACATCGGCGATGGCAGGCCGTCGGCGGTATCCAATTCCATGAATTCGACGCGAGTGCCGTCGGGATCGAAGAAATTTCCCTGCCATTTGTGGTTCACGCCCACATGCGCCTCATGCTGGCGATCGTAGTCCTTGAACGCGGGCCGGGCCTCTACCGCCGCGACCGTCTTCGCCATCGTGTCCAACGTTGCGAGAGCGATATGACCGGATCCGCGACCCCCGGTCGGAGGCGGGTCGGGCCGAGTCCGCATAAGGCTCCATTCGATATAGTCGTCGCTTTCCGGCAGCTTCAAATTCGACAGGTTGGCAAACAGCGGGCCCTCTCTCGGCGCTGAAGGGGCTGCTCCCGGAGCTTTCATGGTGGGATCGGCGCGCCAAAATTCGCGTACTCCGAACCCATCCAGATAAAACTTCGTCGTTTCCGGTTTCGAAATACTGAATCCGGTGTGAAGGATACGGCGGGAAAGGCGCTGGTCCGAAAGATCCTTACCATAGCTCAGCACGCTGAGACTCTCCGGCGTATATTGCATCACCTCGATCGCATCGCCGTCAGGGTCCGATATCTGGAAGGCCAGATCGTGAGTGGGCGTTTTCGCAATTTTGCCGGGTACGGAATAGCCCAAGGATTTCAGATAGAGCCGCATCGCCTCCGCGTCGTCCGTCTCGACAGCATAACCGGCCCAACGCATTTCCGTGTTGGAGGACTCCGGCATCACGACAATGTACTGCCGGTTATTCACTTTGAAGTAGACACTGGAAACCTGGTCCTGAGGAAGGCCGCTTTTTACCACCGCAGTCTGATTCCGAAGGACTGTAAAAACCTCCTGAAATCCGAGCAGATCTCCGTAGAAATGGCGCGATGCGTTCAGATCGTGCGATCGCACCACAATCTTGGAGACGCCGAGCAGCCGGGGCCGCTTCGCATCTTCCGCGTTTGCGGTAACCGTCATGAGTGTTCCGGTCAGTATGGTGGCGATGATAAATTTGGTCATTGTTGCGACGTCCATTATATATCGCTTCAGATCGCGGGCAGGCAGCGATATACTGGCGCCTACTACAGGAGGTACCACTTTGAAACTGACACAGATGGGAGTGCTTTGCGCACTCCTTGCACCTTGGGCGCCCGGCCAGACTGCGGCCATGCGCACTCGCTATCTTCCCAGCCTGACGAATCCGGAAGTCGAACAGTATCTGAAACGGAACGATATTATCTTTATCCCGGTTGGCACGGTGGAATCGTTCGGAACCATGCCCTCGGACATGGAGTATCGGATGGCGGAAGCGTATGCAGCCAAGATGGCGGAGGAAGTCGATGGCTTGGTGCTGCCTCACGTCCTGTACTTTTATCCCGGCGTTACGGTTACCGGGGCGGCTTCGGTCTACATCCCGCAGGATATCGGTCTCAGTTATTTGAAAGCGTTGGCGCACTCCTTGCTCCGCCAGGGATTTCGCCGCCAGATCTATTTGTCCGCGCATGGACCTTCAGACCAGTATGTGAGCGGCATGGTGAGGCAGTTTTTCGAAGAGACGAAGGATCCGGTTTTGTATATCCACTTGCCGCTTCTCAATCGCGCGCAGGCGCCCGCCGGGGCCGGAAACACGTTTCGCTCGATTGGTTATGGCGCCTATTATCTACTCGGCAGAATGAACGATATTCCACTCGATCTCGATCCGCCGAAACCCGACATGCCTCCTCTGCCGAGGCCTCCGGCGTCGCTCGCAATCCTCTCTCCTCTCGCTCCGGAGAGCAGCGCGGTGGGTAGCTATGAACCGGATCCGGAACATAACGGTGGCAGACCCCTTCAGCCGGTTCATATGACAGCGGAGGAGCGCGAGAGGCTCGGCAAAGAAGGTGCTGCGTTAATTGAGCGCAACATCCGAGCGGTCAATATCAAAGCGGTTGTCCAGGCGCTACGCGATGAGGATAAGTATGTTCACGACATCATTCTGCCGCGCTTCAAAGATATCCTGCCCAAGGATCAGCCGCAATAAGTCTGCTGACTTGACCGCATTCCGGTGCTGGCAACTCCCCACTCGCAGGCCGCGCACAGTGACCCGATTTATAAGCTACTCGCACCTGAGTGCCGCCACAGGATCGAGGCGCATAGCGCGGCGTGCGGGAACGTAACACGCGACAAGCGCGACCACCATCAATATCACGGCAACGGCGGCGTACGTCAGCGGGTCGTGCGCAGTCACACCGAAAAGCTGGTTGGCCATAAGGCGGGTCAATCCGAATGCCGCGGCGAGGCCGGCAGCCACGCCAACGAGCGCCATTTTAGCGCCTTCGCTAAGCACCATACGCATCACATCGCTGCGCTGCGCGCCGAGGGCGATTCGCACGCCGATTTCGTGCGTGCGCTGGCCGACCAAATAAGAAACCACGCCGTAAATTCCGACGCACGCCAGCACCAGCGCGAGGCCCGCGAACACCCCCAGAAGAATCATCGAGAGTCTGCGCGGAGCAAGAGCGCCAGCCAGAACCTGGTCCATCGTCTGCACGCCATAGATGACCTCGCGAGAGTCGAGTTCCTGAACGCTTCGGCGAACATCCTTCATAATCGACGCGGGATCGCCCTCCGTGCGAACCACAACCGCGGCGCCGCCCGCGGCGAGAGCCATCAGTTTATCTGGAATTTGCATGAACGGGTAGAAAAACTGCGCTTCGATCGACGCTTGGGCGTCACCGCCCGGCCCCCATTGCTTAATATGCCCCACCACTCCGACGATTTCCGCCTGCACGTCGAACTGCATCAGGTGGACCCGCTTCCCGATGGGATTCTCGCCCGGAAAGTACGTGCGCGCGAAAACGTCGTCAATGTCCATCACCAGCGGAGTGTTCTCATTATCCTGCTCGGTGACGAAGCGGCCGCGTTCCAGGGTGATTCCCATGGCCTGCTGGAAATCCGCTTCGACTAGATAAAACATCGCTCCGGGCATCTCGTTTTCGCTCGCCGGCTTCGGCCGTCCTTCGATCCAGAACGGCACTGCGGAGTCATGAATCATCGGGCGCGAGCCCAGCGTGACAGAGACGGCCCGCACCCCGGGAATCGATCGAATCTTATCGTGGAATTGACGCAGCCTGGCGCGCGTTTCGGCTGTTGTGGTCGCCGAGGATGACGGCATCGACACGCTGAAGGTAATTGCCCCACTCGGCTGGTATCCGGGATTCACGCGCCACAGCGCTGCAAGACTGCGAAGCATCAGGCCCGCGCCGATCAGAAGAACAAGGGCCATCGCGATTTCGACTGCCACAAAGGCGCCTTGCAGTCGATGACGTGCGCCGCTGGAGCCGCGGCCGCTCTCCCTCAGAACCTCCTGCAAATCTACGCGTGAACTTTTGAGGGCCGGGGAAAGTCCGAAAATAATCGCGGCAAATAGAGATAGCGCCATCGTGAACAGCAGCACGCGTCCATCCAAGATTGCTCCGGCGGAGACTTCTCCGGCGCGCGGCAGCGTCCCGGGCAAAACCTGGAGCGCCGCTCTCATGGCGCCAAAGGCGATCAGCAATCCCAGCATCCCTCCCAGCGCGGCGAGAAGAACATTTTCCGTGAGAAGCTGGCGGACGATGCGCGTGTGGCCTGCGCCCAGGGCCGCGCGAACGGCGAACTCACGCGAGCGCCGGGTCGCGCGCGCCAGCAGAAGATTCGCCACGTTCGCGCAAGCAATCAACAGCAGGAAACCGACGGCGGCGAGAAGCACTAGCAGGAAGGGTTGAACGTTGCCGACGATGTCCTCCTTCATCGGGACCAGCGTAATGCCAACGCTTTTATTGGAATCCGGAAAGGCGGCGGCAAGATCGCGCGAAACGACGTCCATATCGGCTTTCGCCCGCTGGAGACTGACGCCGGGTTTCAGCCGGCCGACGACGCGCGCGCTCACAGAGATGCGGCGATCGCGAAACGAGGCATCGTTCCACTGGCCAATGGGCGTGTAGACGTCGCGATCCTGGCCGTAGAAACTGAAGCTGGAAGGAATCACGCCCACGATCGTATAAGATGTTCCGTTGAGAACCAGCGATTTGCCGGTGACGTCCGGTGAGGCGCCGAATGCCCGTGTCCAGAAGCCGCCGCCTAGAATCACCACCGGCGCCGCCCCCACCTCATCGTCCTCAGGCCGGAACGTGCGACCGAGAACGGGATTTATGCCGAGGGTGGAAAAGAAGTCCGCGGAAATCATATAACCGCTCAGGCGCTGAGCTTCCGCTGTGCCGCTCACGTTGTAATCTTTGTTGCGGTAGATGGCCATCGACGCGAACGTCTGCGTTTCGCGGCGCCAATCCAAAAAATTGAGGTAGACGGGCGGGCTTTTGTCGTCTCCTGGCCTTTTCTCGGAAACGGCCACCAGTTGTTCCGAATGAGGATATGGCAACGGATTGAGCAGGACGCCGTCGACGATGGAGAAAAGCGCCGTGTTCGCCCCAATCCCGATCGCCAGAGTGAGAATGGCAATGACGGCGAAGCCCGGCGACTTAAGGAGTATCCGAACGGCGTACGGCAAATCTTGTGACAGGACCGTCATGGCTGCATTTTATGTCATCCCCTGATGTGTCGCAATATCGGCCACGATAGGGGAATGGCTGGAGTCCTGGGACGCTCTCAACTCCAGAATTCAGACCAGGACCGTCCCGCCATCGACCACCACGGTCTGCCCAGTGGCGAATCCCTCTTGCATCAGGAATAGATAGGCTTGTGCTATGTCATGAGGTTCACCGACTCGACCCACAGGCAGACTATTGCCGACACTGTCAAACAGGTGCTCCCGTTCTGCTGCCGTCATGTTCTGCCACAGATTCGTCCGAACAATGCCAGGCGAGACCGCATTCACACGAATCGGCGCTAACTCCAGGGCAAGGGCGCGTGTCAGGGCTTCGATGGTTCCGCAGACACTGGCGGCAACTACCCATCCTTTACGTGGACGCTGCCCGGCAATTCCGGTGGTGAGGACAATCGAGCCCCCCTTGCGAATATTCCTGCTTCCGTATTTGACTGCGGCCAGCGCTGCCCAATAACGCAGCTCAAAGGCCTGTCTGGCCTGCTTGAGGTCCGTGGCGGCAAGGTCGTGCAAATGGAGGGTATCGCCAGCGGTGAATACCAGGTGATCGAAAGCACCGAGCTTGGTAAAGAGCGTTTCGACAGCCTGCTCGTCGGAGAGGTCCAGCGCGTGCCCCTCCGCGTTTCCGCCAAACGCTTCAACCGCCTTCTGAACTCGTTCCGGATTGCTTGAGGCGATAACGATCTTGGCGCCCTGTGATGCCGCCTGCTCGGCGACCGCAAAACCAATCCCGGACGAACCACCCAAGATCACTACCCGCTCGTTCTGTAAACCGTTTCCTTGTTGCATTGAATTCCTTTCTGTCTACAACGTCAAAGATGCCGTGGATCTCGCATGCGGTTCATGCATAATAATCATGATGTCTATGCGTTTAGAGAAACTACGCCAGGTCGATTTGAACCTTCTGATTACATTCGCCGCCATTGCGGAGGAGAAGACCGTCACGGCAGCAGCGTCCCGGCTATTGCTGAGCCAGCCCGCTGTAAGCAGGGCGCTGCAGCGCGCACGCGCACTATTTCAGGACGACCTTCTGGTCCGGTCTCCGAAGGGGTTCGAACTCACGTTGCGAGGCCGCAGGATCCTTGATGAACTTGAGGTTCTGGTGCCCAAGATGGAAAACCTGATCGCGCCCACTGCTTTCGACCCACTAAGGGAGAAGAGTCACTTCCGGATTTCCGGCCCCGACAATGTTTGCACAGTCGTGCTGCCGCGTTTGTGCCGGCAATATGCGAACGGGCGCTACCAAGTCCATTTTGAATTCCATCCGTGGCAGAGTGGCGTCGCGGAGCTGGTTGAGCACGGGCAACTCGATCTTGTTCTCCACATTGATGACGGGCTCCTGCCGTCGCACTTTCAGTCGGAGAGGCTCTATCGTGAGGATTGGATTTGTGCCGTTGCGCATGACAGCCCCTTCGGAGACTCGCTATCGCTTAAGCAATACCTGGCGGCAAGCCACATCGTTGTTTCTACTTATGCCGGAGTTCAGACCATCCCGGACAAGCAACTGACGGCTGTCGGAGCTAAACGCAACTCGTGTATACGAGTGCCTTACTTTGGTGTTGCCCTGCAGTGTCTCGAGGGCACCGAGCTGGTACTGACTCTAACCAGTGGCATGACGTCAGTTGTCAAAGCGGATCGCAAATTACGTCTCGTGAAGGCGCCCCAGGAATTACGCGCGTTTCACTTCCTGATGGCTTGGCATCCGCGACTCAACACCGATCCTCGTCATGTGTGGCTCCGCGGGGCGATCCGGTCGATAATCGCAGGTCTCCAAGGGTAGGCGATCCCCGGAGGGTACTGATTACGTACCCTAGGAATTTCCCCCTCAAGTACGTACTCATAAGGCGTTTCGCCGATCTCGCCGGTTCGGAAAATGCCGATATTTCCACTGGGGGCTCCATGAACTTCCGTACACTCGTTTTCTTCAGTGTTCCACTCGGTTTGCTCGCCGTGGACGCCTTTGCGCAGAACTGCCGGCCGGGGACCATCGAATGGGACATCAGCATGCAGTGCGCGTGCGACAAAGATCCCTTGAGCGACACGTGCCAGTTGTACAAGCGCAACAAATCGATGTACGACGGCAAAGGACTCCAGCCGGCGTGGAATCCAGCCAAGCCGAACGTGGTTCCCTCGGTGCGCAACGTTGCGCCGCCAGCGGTGCAGCAGGATCACGCGCCGGTAAGTCCAACGCTCCTTCCGGCCGAGACGCCTTTCTGGCAAGCACTGCCGGCGGGGACTCGGATCGCGATCGGAATGCGGCCGCAGTGGCTGAGCGCCTCACCGCTGTTCGACCAGTTGCTGAGCCTGGGCGGGCAAGCGACCGGACAGAAGATGACGGTGGATGCCGTGAAGCGGGAGATGGCGGGCGTGGAAACGGTGATTATCGCCGCCACGCGAATGGGGGGATCTCCTCTGATCCTCGCGCGTGCAACGGATGTGGTGCGAACAACCAAGTCCGAGCGCGATCCATACCGCTACGTGGATCCCAACACTATTCTGGTTGGGGACCCGAATCAAACCAATGCCGCGATGCGGAGATTGTTCTCCCAGGACCCTGTGAGCGCGGAGGCGACGATGGCTGGGCGTGTCGCAGCCTGGAGCGCCGTCTGGCTGGTGGCGGATCCAATCGCCTTGCCGGGCGCGGGGACACAGTTTCCGGGAATGACCAAAATGACGGTGGGGCTGTCGATGCACGACGGCCTGACCATGGAGGCATGGCTCGATACGCCCAGCCCGTTCGTGGCGAAGAATCTAGCCGCGCGACTGCAAAAGAATCCGAATCAGGCTCCGCTGTTCGGCCAGGTAGGCGGTGCGATCGTGGAGCAGCGCGGCAACAGTGTAAGGATATATGCGAGGGTGACAGGAAATCCCATGGGATCGCCATCGCCACAGGGAGCGCCGGGTCAAGAATCTGCGGGGAGCCCGGCCTCTAACCCAACACCGGGGCTCAGTCTGGTGAAGCGGAGCAAAGTTGCCGAGGTACAGACGGGAATGGATCGCGAGTCCGTCGAGGCGGTATTGGGCAAGCCGCATTCGGTGATGGCGATTCACGGCGACGAGGAAATCGAGACGCTGATCTATAATCTCGACGACAAGGCTACCGCGCGGGTTCGGACGATCAACGGCAAAGTCGTATCCGTAAAGTTCTCGACTGAATGAGACGGACATAGCACTTCCGAACTTGCCCTTGCCTCGTCGAGAGACGGCGGCATTCTTAAGGAAGCGATTGACTGCTGCGAGATACCTAACCCAAACCCTTCCAGGACGTCCTTCCTATTCATGACGTCCAAAACGCATAAAATATCAGGCATGTCGCGAGTGCCCATAATTGCCCTCCTGTTTTGTCTGCGTACGACCGCTGTTGCGCAGACCGCCGCGCCGCTGCCTCCGGTTGCGCCTGTCATAGAACATCGCGAATCCCACCACGGCGTTACGATCGTCGATAACTATTTCTGGCTGCGCGAAAAGTCGAATCCGGAGGTCATTAAATACCTGGACGCCGAGAATGCGTATACCGATGCGATGACCAAAGAGCTGAAGCCGTTCGAGGATTCCCTTTATAAAGAAATGCTCGGACGGATCAAGCAGACCGATCTTAGCGTGCCGACGCGACGCGGTGCTTACCTTTACTATTCGCGGACTGAGGAAGGAAAGCAGTATCCCATCCAGTGCCGGAAAAAAGGGGGTATGGATGGCGCCGAGGAGATCCTGCTGGACATGAATGAGGTGGCCAAGGGCAAAAAGTTCGCGGGATTGGGTGCGTTCGCTCTTAGCGACGATCAGAATTTGCTCGCCTATTCGGTGGATTATAGCGGATACCGCCAGTACACTCTGCAAGTGAAGGATCTCACCACGGGGAAAATACTGCCCGATACGCTGGAGCGCACCGATTCAGTGGTCTGGGCCGCCGACAATAAAACATTGTTCATCGTCACCGAAGATGCGGTGACCAAGCGAAGCGACAAACTCTGGCGGCACGTTCTCGGCTCGAAGACGTTTGAGCCGCTGGCAGAAGAGAAAGACGTGCTCTTCGATATGGACCTCGGCAAGTCGCGCGACAAGAAATTTATTTTCCTGGGAAGCTATAGCAAGGACGCGAGCGAGCAGAGCTACCTGCGCGCCGACAGGCCCGACGACAAGTTCACGGTGGTGGCGCCGCGCGAGGCGATGCATCGCTATTACCTGGATCATCGCGAGAATCTTTTTTATATCCGGACCAACAAATACGGCCACAACTTCGCCGTGGCTACCGCGCCCGACAACGATCCCAGCCTGAAGAATTGGAAACCGATTGTTCCTCATCGCGACGACGTTATGATCGAGGACATCGATCTGTACAAAGACTTCGGCGTCGTGGTGGAGCAAGCGAACGCTCTCACCAATATCCGGATCTACAATTTCCAGACTTCTCAGTGGTCCTCCATCGCGTTCCCCGAGCCGATCTATTCTGTGTTCCCGGGCGGCACACCCGACTTCGATTCCAAAACGATTCGCTATAGCTATCAGAGCTTCGTCACGCCAAACAGTGTTTTCGACTATGACGTCGCATCCGGCAAATCGACGCTGTTAAAGCAGCAGGACGTTCTGGGCGGCTACGATCCCAAGCAATACGTTTCCGAACGCCAGTGGGCGACCGCGCGCGACGGCACCAAAGTCCCCATATCGCTGGTTTATAAAAAGGGGTTCGAGAAGAATGGAACGGGCCCCCTGCTGCTTTACGCGTACGGATCTTATGGGGCCGGCACGCCGGTGAGTTTTTCCAGTTCGCGCTTAAGCATGCTCGACCGCGGCGTTGCCTACGCCATCGCGCACATCCGCGGCGGTAATGAAATGGGCGAGCAATGGCGCGAGGACGGCCGGATGATGAAGAAAAAAAATACCTTCACCGATTTCGTCGATTGTGCCAAATATCTGATCGGCGAGAAATGGACGTCGCCTTCACGCCTGATGATTGAAGGAGGCAGCGCCGGAGGGATGCTGATGGGGGCCGTGGTCAACATGAATCCCGAGTTGTTTCGCGCGGTGCACCTCGCGGTTCCTTTCGTCGATGTATTGAACGATATGCTCGATGCGTCCCAGCCTCTGACTTCGGGCGAATGGATCGAATGGGGGAATCCAATTAAGGACAAAGACGCGTTCGATTACATGAAGTCGTACAGTCCTTACGACAATCTCGAAAAGCGCGATTATCCGTCGATGCTGCTGACCGAGAGTTTGAACGACAGTCAGGTGATGTACTGGGAGGCGGCGAAGTATACGGCGCGGCTCCGTACTATAAAGACCGATCACAATCCGCTGCTACTGAAGATGAAGATGGACCCTGCCGGTCACGGCGGCGCATCAGGCCGCTACGATCGTCTGCACGATCAGGCGTTCGAATATGCGTGGATGCTGAGTCAAGTGGGGATCACGAAGTAGCTCGGCCATCAGCAAGCTGGCCGCACGGGCATTTTTGCGGGAAACAGGGTGTTTGTCGAACGGTAAACCACTGCCAGGTAAAGGGTTGTGTTTGCGCAATTTCGTCCGGTTCCCTTTGAGAGGGATTTCCGTTCACTCGCGGTAGGCGTCAATGACAGTGGACATCCGGCAAATCAGCGTTTTGGCGACGTTTCGCCAGTTCATCCCCCACCGCGGGCGGCTCGGAACATTTCGGAAGCATTGACGTCCAACGAGGAATGAGATGGATGAGAGCGGTTCTGTGCTTGCTTCTTTGGATCACCGCCGCGCTTCCGCAGACGAGCGCAACACGGCCCGCGGCTACCGGGAACGCTCAGGCCGCAAAAGCATCGGTTCCAGGCGCGGAGGACTGGCCGCTCTGGGGCGGAAAGAACCGCGATTTCATCGTCAACGCTGCCGGCCTCGCGGACTCCTGGCCGGCATCGGGTCCGAAGAAGCTCTGGACGCGGCCTCTCGGAGACGGCTACTCGGCAATTGCCGAAGAACGTGGTGTGCTGTATACCGCATTCCGGCGCCGATTGAGTGACGTCATCACCGCACTCGACGCCGCAACGGGCAAGACGCTTTGGGAATACGATTACCTCAATCCTTTCACTAATGACTTCTCGGAGAAAGTGGGACCCGGGCCGTACGCGATGCCGCAGGTGATCGGCGACCGGGTGGTCACCGCCAGCGCCACCGGCAAGATTTTTTCTCTGAATAAGAAGACCGGGAAGCCGGTGTGGTCACATGATCTCTTCAGCGAATTTCACGCGACCCATCTCGTGTACGGCTACTCCACTCACCCGCTGCCCTACAAGGACACTCTCATTTTCATGGCGGGTGGCAACGGCGACGGCGCCATCGCGCTGCGCCAGAGCGACGGAGCGGTGGTGTGGAAAGCCCTTCAGTTCACGAACTCATATTCCTCGCCACTGCTCATCAACGTCGACGGCCAAACGCAGGTGGCCTTTCTCGCGGCCAAGACCGTCTTCGGATTCAATCCCGACAACGGCGCTCTGCTGTGGACGTACCCGCACGAGACACCCTACGGCATTGCGATCAGCACGCCCGTGTGGGCATCCGGAAACCTGCTGTTTGTTGCATCGGCGTACGGAGTGGGCGCGCGCACGCTCGAACTGCACCAAGCCGGCGGAAAGACGACGGTCAAGCAGCTTTGGTACGATCCACATCTCGAACTGCACCTCGGAACCGCGATTCAGCGCGAAGGCTATGTCTATATTTCGAGCGGCTACAACGGTCCCGTGCTGATGAGCGCGGTTGAACTTAAAACCGGTAAGATCGCATGGCACCAGCGAGGATTCGCAAAAGCGCAGCTTTTATGGGCAGACGGCAAAATAATCCTCGCCGATGAAGACGGCACGCTTGCCCTGTGCCGTGCGACCCCCCAGAAGTTCGAGGTGTTGTCGCGGGTATCTCTGCTCCAGAACATCGCTTGGACCCCGCCTACCCTGGTCGGAACGCATCTTTATCTACGGGATCGCAAGACGATTGTGGCGCTCGATTTGTCAAAGTGAGTGCCCATCCCTTCGCTCCGCACCGCGGTGGATTCAGTGCTGGCCCGACCATGAACGCCTGCTCTACGATCCAGTTGGCATCATCAGCCACAGCAATTTTTTTATGGGAGCTCATCAGAAACTTTGATTGGCGTTGGCCCTCTGCGCCTGAAATACTGGCAGAAGGCCTTTTAGGCCGACAAAGGCGAATCGCCGGGAGACAATACGTAAGCTATGGCCACCGAGTTGCGCAATTTCCTTCAGCTTCCCTACGAGGAATTGGAAGACCTCAATTTACACGCCAAGGAGCAGCGCAAAAACCGCGTTGACGCCGGCAAGATTCAGGAAGAGCGCCTCAAGTATCTGACAGATGAGAAGCGGATCAAGGCCGTCACCGTGCTGTTCAGCGATCTTGAAGGCCGCCTGCATATGCTCGATTACGACAAGAAGTTTCTCGTAAAGAGCTGGGACAACCTGACGTTCGACGGCTCGTCTATTCGAGGATTTACGGCGCAACATGAGAGCGATCTGCGTTTGGGCATGGACTGGAGCGCGTTTTATTGGGCTCCGGCGGATTATTTCGGCGCGGGCAAGGTGCTGATTTTCGGAGAGGTGATCGATAAAGACGGCACGCCGTTTTCGGCCGACATGCGCGGCATGCTGAAAGCTTACGCCAACAGTCTATACGCCAAACACGATTACACGCTCAACGCCGCAAATGAAATCGAAGGCTTTCTGTTCAAAGGCATCGACGCGGAGCGGCATTATCAAGAGACCGGAAAGTTCGAGTATGTAAACACGGGCGGGTATTATCACTCGCTGCCCGGCGATCCTTTGCGAAGCTTCATTGATACAGTCTCGGAAGTGCAGCGGGCGATGGGTTTCCAGAATGAGAAGGATCACCCCGAGGTAGCGCCTTCGCAGTTCGAGATTAATTATGGATACGGCGAGGTGGTGGCGGCCGCGGATCAGATCCAGCTTTATAAATTGATCTGCCGCGAGGTGGCGACCAGCATGGGCTTTTCCGCGTCGTTCCTGCCGAAGCCGGTAGTGGGCGTCAACGGAAGCGGCATGCATACGAATGTTTCCATCACCAAAGGCGGCAAGAATATTTTCTGGGACCCGAAAGGCGAAGAAAAAATCAGCACGTTCGCCTGGAAGTTCGTCGACCGCATTCTGACGCATGGAAATGACATTTGCCTGGCGCTGAATCCGAGCGTCAACGCATACCGGCGTCTCGATCCGCACTTTGAGGCTCCGAACCAGATTAAGGCCTCGGCTGTGGATCGCGGATCGATGGTCCGCATTCCGATCGGCAACGAGCGCAGCGCTCGGGTGGAAGTGCGCTCGGTGGCTCCGGACGCAAATCCTTACATGGCGCTGCTCAGCGTGTTCAAGACCGGCTTGGATGGCGACACTTCGAAAATCAAGAATCTGCGACAGGCGGAGCGGTATTTGCCCGACAACATTTACGATGCAATTAAGAATTTCGAGGCGGCGGAGTGGAACACCACTCTATTTGGTAAGGATGTGAAGGGCCGCTTCGCAGATCTGAAAAGAGGGTCGGCAGACCGGTGCCCTCGGTTGCTGGGAACGTTCGTGAAGTCGCAGGAAGTGCAGTACCACCACGAAGTCTACAATCAGTTTCTGTGGAATATGTTTTAAGGGACCGGGCACTTCCGGTTGCTTCGCGCTGGTTTCGCCGCCTTGCTCGCATGCCTGACAGCTACCGGTGAGGCTGTTGGCGGCGCAGTAGAAACCTCGGCGGACGGCGTGCCGGCAACAAAGGCGTCATTGCTTAGTGGACCTCCGAGCGGCTCGCCTGGACGTTATCCACTGAGCAACCTGTGGCTCTCCTAGATTGAGCAAATAAATCCAAAGGGCTTTTGCTGGGTTGATCGCGCTTAAGACGATACAGGCTCCAGAAGTAGCCATCAGAAAGGAGAGCGCGAGCTTGCGATCTAGAGTGTTCTCGTCATCTGAAAGCGTTGGAAGGAGCACGACCAATTGATAGCCCACAAACGCTAGTGCCGCCATGTTCAGAGAGTATAGCCAGGCTGCAGGCTTCAAGTGTGCAAATTGCCCCACAACTGAAGTGGAGAACGGCAGACAAGTCGCAATAAACAAATAAACAAGCCACAACGACACGTAACGTCTTCCGACAAATTCGACAGTTGATCGAAGCTTGATGTTTGCGAGCCAGGTGGAACCAAGGACGTAGAAGCTCAAGGCGTAGGAAGAAACTTTGGCCAGAGACCTCTAAGCGCACCAATTAGGCCGGCCTGATCCGCGTGGAATGCGTCCGGCAATCTCAAATCAAGAACGAGGATGGTCATGGCCACCCCAAAAAGACCGTCAGTCAATGCATCAATACGAGACTTGGATACATTCGCGCCCCCAGAATAGTCGCACTTTTGACGCCGCTCCGCCAGCAAGCCGGTACCCGGATTCCCCCGCGAACTCCAGCTCCACTCAGTTCGCGGACACCTGTCGCAGGTGGTCATGAAACCTTAAGGCACGTTCACCAGCGCAGGGACCGGCGACTCCGGAATCCCGTCGTTCACTGTCACCCCAATCAGAATACGGAAGCTATCAGGGAATGGTATCGAGTGTCCCGGCCACTTCAACTGCGAAAGAAATGCTTCGTCGGTCGCTGCTTCGGCGGCCGCTTGCGTCCCCTGCGTGTGTTGTCCATATAGAAACAGCAGCCAATGCCCAGTAGAGGCGTGACGGCGCAACGCCACCGCGGCGCGATCCCGAATCAACTGACCCGAGTCTTTGTCGAACACCGTTCCGAACTTGCGCGAAGCGTCCGCATTCAGCGCCGCGTTCTCTTCGGCGCTCAACTTCATGTCCACATCCTTGCCCAGCTTTCCCGTCCATACATTCACCTTCCGGCCCCCTAGCAGGATCAGATTGTAGCGTTTGATGTCGTCCGCGGTCACCATCCGGCTCTGCTTCAAGATGAGCGTCTGCTTCGCCGAATTGAACATGTTCGTGATCACATGCAGTGCCACCGCTTCGCCCATCCCCGTGTATTCGTCGGGGCACGGCCCTGGTCCCGGGCCGTCCGGCGAAGGCGTCGCCGTTCCAGTGGCCTGACATTCTGGACTATCCCAAACCGGCGGATTGCTTAGCACCAACACAGTCGGCACATCGGAGTCGAGGAAACGGTTCCACAACCGCGCGACGTGAGCCTTTTGCGCCGCGTTGCCCGTTCCCGACGCGAGCGCCGAAACGTTGATCAACTGCCGCCGTTCGCGATATGCCAGGATCAGCAGCACCGTGCACGCGACCAATGTGACTGTCAGCATCGTCGCCGAAGTCAAAAAAGGGCGCTGCCAAATCGCGAGAGGAGATCCGCTCGTGCGGGACCCGTTCTCCGAGCAATTAAAAACCGGTGCATAGGCGCCCAGAGGAATATCGAGGATCAGCGCGCTTCCGGCGCCGTCGCTCTGGTAATATTCGCGTAGCCGGCGCCGCGCCTCGCGCGCCTGGACCCGCACCAGGGAATCCAGCGATGAATCGAAAGCCTGGCTTTTTCCGAACGCTTCGGTCGCGACCAGAAACTCCGTAATCTCGCCCGATCGCCCCTGAAAGTGATAGTCGCAGATCAATTCCAGGAATCGTTGCAGCTTCGGAGACCGCCGGAATTGCGGCGAATGCAGAACCCGCTGAACCTCTTCCCTCTGTTCCTGACTCGATAGCTGGGCAGTGGGGATAGCCAAGTTTCCCGCCCTTCCTCAATCAGTTAACGCCGTTATTAACACATGCGGGGTGCCGTCGGTTGAGATCTATATTGTCAGGAATGCGAGTTGTTGTCAACGGCATCCGGCCCTCCGTGCGGTAACTGACAATCTTAACCTTGACAGGCCGGCCGTAACGCGCCAAGCTCCCATTACAAAGTTAGCCGAGAGGAGGTCAGAGATGAGGATTCTTCTGCTCGAAAACGAGCGCCGCACCGGAGCATATTTAAGGAAGGGTCTTGCCGAAAATGGATTCGCGGTCGACGTGGTCCCGCAGAATCAGGTGGGGCTCGAGTTGGCCCGCCGCGCCGATTACGATCTGCTGGTTCTGAACGCCATGCTCGGGCCTTCTGAATTCCTGGAACTCCGGCGGCAGACTCCGGTCCTGTTCCTGGCGGCAGAAGCGCCCCAACCATTTGCGTTCTCCGATTTTCTAGATCGCGTCCGCTCCGCCGTCGGCTGGAACGCGCAGCACGATTCGAGCGAGCTTTTGATTGCTGATTTGGAGATCGACCTCGTCTCACACCGCGTCGTCCGTGGTGGCCGGCGTCTCGACTTAACCCCCAAGGAGTTTCTGCTCCTCTCGCTTCTGGTGCGCCACGCCGGCAAGGTTCTCTCGCGCGCAGTGATCGCCGATCAGGTATGGGGCATCAACTTCGATAGCAATACCAACTTCGTCGACGTTCACATTCGCCGCCTCCGCTCGAAGGTCGACGATCCCTTCGACCGCAAACTGATCCAAACCGTGCGCGGCAGCGGCTACGTCCTCGAACAGCGAAGTTAACGCGGGACAAAGCCTCGTACTCTCGTTCGAATCTTGTACACCGAGCTCTGGGCCGTCAGATAGAGCGTCTGATAATCCTGATCGCCCCAGGCGAGGTTAGCAGGCGTTTGCGGAACCACGATGGTCCCGATGTGATTCCCTTCGGCGTCCCAAACCCAAATCCCGAGCGGTCCGGTCACATACAGATTTCCGCGCATGTCCACCCGCATGCCGTCCGGCACTCCGCCGCGACCTTCTTCCTTGCCGAAGAGCCTCCCGTTGGTCACTTTGCCATTTGCAAAATCGTACACGTGAATATCGCGCTGCTTGGTATCGTCGACGTAAAGCCGTTTCCCGTCGGGCGAAAACGCGAGCCCATTCGGTTGCGATAAATCGCCAATCAACAGCTGCAGCGACCCATCCCCCGCCAGCCGGTAGACTCCTTGATTCGGTAACTCCTGCTTCTCTCCTTTCGGCAGATCGAGAGTAGGATCGGTGAAATATAGCGCACCGTCCGGCCCCAGCACGACATCGTTCGGACTATTGAGCTTCTTCCCGTCATACTTATCGGCCAGGACTTTGTACGTCCCATCCGGCGCGATCTCGATAATCGCGCGAAGCACACTGGCGCAATTAATCAAATGATGTGTCGAATCGAAAGTACTGCCGTCCGGATCGCCAAGACTCACCACCGTTTCGACTCGACCGTCCGGATAAACACGTGACACGGTGTTCTTCTCTTCATCGCTGACGTATAAGAACCCTTTCTCGTCCCACACCGGACCTTCCGTGAATCCGAAGCCACCGGCCACCTTGTCAAGCTTAGTATCCTGAGCAATCACCTCCCAAAATTTCGCCGACTCGGCCTTCAATTCAAAGGGTCGCAGTTGCCCCTTTTTGCTGCCCTGTGCACATGACAGCAATAAACAGGAAGCCCCACAGGGGCCCTTTCGATTTTGCAGATCGCCGATTCCGAGCCGCGACCGCAGGGAGCGATCCGTACCAGTTTTTCAACAGCATGACTCCTGTTAACCACACCACAAATATCACACTCACCAGCGCTCCAAACCCAGGTGACGAAACTGTAATGTTTCGGTCATGTTGCAATCGCTGGTTAACCCGTATACTTGACCAAAGCATTCTTGCAACTTCACTCGTTTCGGGAGGTAACGCCGTGGAATCTCGCACTTTTACCACCGTCGTCAGGACCCTACTTATCTGCCTGGTCTTAGCAGGCTTCCTGCGAGCCGACGTCACCGCGACCATCCTAGGTAACGCCACCGACAAATCAGCCGCCGCAGTCCCGCAGGTCAAAATTACAGCCACCAATATCGAGACAGGCTTTCAGCAATCGGCTATTACGGACAGCCGCGGTGAGTATCGCCTTCTCGCAATGCCTGTCGGCCGCTACAAACTCGAAGCTGAGCTCTCCGGCTTTCAGAAGTTCGTCGAAGATAACATCGTCCTCACAGTTGATGAGCAGCATCGCATCGATGTCAATATGGAAGTGGGCAGCCTGCAACAGTCAGTTGAGGTTAAGGCAAATACCGTTCAGGTAGAGACCAGTTCTACCCAACTAGGCCAGGTGATCGACGAGAAGCAGATGTTGAACCTGCCTCTGAATGGTCGCAGCTACATCGATCTCCTTACCATCCAGGCCGGTGTTGCTCCGCAGACTTCGAGCACCGGTAACATCTCTGTCAACGGCCAGCGTGGATCTTCAAATTCATTCCTCGTCAATGGCGGCGATGTGAACGAGAGTGTGAACTTCGGAGCATCCATCATTCCTAACCTCGATTCAGTCGCGGAGTTCCGTCTCATTACGAACGCCTTCGATGCTGAATATGGCCGCTTTAGCGGCGCCGTCATGAACGCCATCACCAAGTCGGGGACTAATGGCCTTCACGGCAGCGCGTTCGATTTCCTACGCAACAGCGACTTCGATTCGCGTAGCTTCTTCAATCCTTCCGTCGCGGTTCTGAAGAGGAACCAGTTCGGCTACGCTGCCGGTGGACCTGCCATCAGAAACAAAATATTCTGGTTCACTGACTATCAGGGCACACGTCAGCATCAAGGGTCCGCAAGCAGCTTAACGACCTTGCCTAGCGTCGCTCAGCGAAACGGAGTTTTCAATCCCAACGATTTAAGTGGAACAGTGACCGGCTCCTATTGGGCGCAGGTGCTGTCTAAACGTCTTGGCTATACCGTGACCGATAATGAACCCTATACTTCCGTATTCCCCAACGGCGTGATCCCGGCCAGCGCCATCTCCCCGATATCGGCCAATATGCTCAAGACTTACATCCCTCTTCCCGACGTTGGTGCCAGCCAGTTCCTCACTATCAGCCAGGTGGCCACAGTCCGCGACGATAAAATCGGAGAACGCCTCGACTTCGTTACCAAGAGGTTTGGCAACTGGTATGGCTATTATCACTTCGACGATACAACGAATTTCAATCCCAGCGGTTTTGGCCCTACTTATGGGAATTTCAGCTCCACCAACGACACGCGGGTCCAGCAGATCGTTCTCGCGAACACGAAGACCTTCGGCGCGTCGATCGTCAATGAGGCCCGCCTCGATTTCACGCGCAATGCCGGAGTCGTCGGCGAGCCGACTGACCCTGAGGTGAGTCTTTCAAGCCTCGGCTTCGTTACCGGAGTAGGCACTCTCGGCATCATCAATTCCGGGCCGTCCAATTGGCAATCGGTGCCGCCGATCTCTCTCAACGATTTCAGCTTTGGTCGAAGCAATTCGGCTACCGGGACCTATGAAAATACCTGGCACGCCGCCGAGGTATTATCGAAAATCTGGAATACGCACACCTTCAAATTCGGTGGCGAATTTCGCTATCTGCAGGTCAATGAGCGGAACATCTATGCGCCGAACGGGAACTACTCTTTCGATGGCTCGGAGACTGGCAGTGACATCGCCGACTTCCTGCTAGGCGCGCCCGCCAGCTACATCCAAGCCTCCTTCCAGGTCCTCGATTCACGCACCCGCTATGGCGCCGCTTTCTTCCAGGACTCCTGGCGCGTTAAGTCTAACTTTACGCTGAACTACGGCATGCGCTGGGAAGTGAGCATGCCTTGGTACGATACCCAAAACAAAATCGAGACCATCGTCCCGGGCCAGCAGTCGACAGTTTTCCCGGGCGCGCCTCCCGGATGGGTTGTCCCCGGCGATAAGGGTATTCCCTCGACGCTCGCACCCACCACCTGGAGAAATTTTGGGCCGCGCGCGGGCTTCGCTTGGGCTCCGAATGTCTCCTCCGGTCCCCTGCGATGGTTGGTAGGAGGTCCCAACAAAACCAGTATCCACGGCGGCGCTGGCATCTATTATCAGGCGATCCAGGATGCCGGTTTGTTTGAGGAAGTCGCCGACGCGCCTTACGGCTTGTACTGGGTGTCCATTTCTCCTCCGCTGTTCGACCAGCCCTTCCTTACCAGGGCCGACGGCACGTCGCAAACGCAGCGCTTCCCATTCATATTGCCCGTCCCTGGCTCTCCGGCCGTCAAGAATATCGATTGGTCCGTTTTCTTTCCGATCACGAGTTCGCCGGGATACTTGAAGACTAATAAGCTCCCTTACACCGAGCAGTATAACTTCACTATCGAAAGACAGCTAGACTCCAAGAGCGTTCTGAAAGTAGCCTATGTCGCCGAAGCTGGACACAAGTTGTTCTCCCACTATGAAGCGAACCCGGGCAACGCCGCCCTCTGCCTTAGCTTGCGAGGATCGGGAGTCATGAAGGGGACGACGCAATGCGGCGCGAACCAGGAGAACACTACCTTTACTCTGCCCAACGGTAGCCAGATCGTCGGAACACGCAGCCCGCTTGGGTCTCTATATTATGGAGAAAACAGCTACCTCGCGACGACCGCCAATTCGATTTATAACTCCTTGCAGGCAACCGTCGAACGCCGCGCCGGAGACTTCACTTTCTTAGTAGCCTATACCTTCAGTAAGTCTCTCGACGACGCTTCTTCTTACGGCGCTTACCTGGACTTCGAAAATTTCAAGTTAGGCCGCGCGCTCTCCACGTTCGACGCCACTCACAACTTTGTCGCCAGCTATAACTACACCATTCCGTTCTATCGGGCCTTCGGCTCCCTTCCCTCGCGCCTGACGCAGGGATGGAGTCTCAACGGCATCACCAAGTTTTCCACGGGATTGCCTGTGACTCTTTCCGAGAGTGGAGACCATTCACTAACGGGCGGCTCCGGTGTCGATCGCCCGAATTACCTCGGTGGCCTGGTGATCGATTCTGACGTGAAGGCCGACGGCTTCGTCTATTTCAATAAGAGCGCCTTCTCGGCGGAAGCGCTCGGCGCCCAGGGAACCGCGGCTCCACGGATCTTCCACGGACCTGGAATTGAAAACTTCGACCTGGGCCTGCAGAAAATCACCAAGCTGCGCGAGCGCACGTCGATTCAATTCCGCGCCGAATTTTTCAATGCGCTCAACCACGCAAATTTCAGCAATCCCAGCGGAAGCTTCACCAGCGCCAACTTCGGCAAAGTCACCGCCGCCGGCGCCGGCCGAGTCGGGCAAATGAGCTTAAAATTTCTGTGGTAAGTTCCGCGTTGCTTCTCTTTCTGGCCGCCGATATTCCCTGCACCGTTTCGCAGCCGACGGCCACCGTTTCCATACCGCACCGGAAGTCCGCGCCGGATCTCAATACCGATCCGAAGTCGCCAATGTGGAAGAAAGCCCATGTGGCGTGGATGTCGAAAGACTGCTCAAAAGTGGTCGATTATGGCGATCTAAGGACTGAAATACGTGCGTTTTGGACCGATTATGACCTGTTAGTGCTCTTTATCTGCCCTTATCGCACGCTAAATCTGTTCCTTCCCCCCGATAACAGCAAGGCTCGACGAGGCCTGTGGGATCGCGACGTAGTCGAAATGTTCTTCGGCGACGATTGGGACAATATCCGCCATTATCGCGAGTTCGAAATCGCGCCCACCGCCGACTGGATTGATTTAGCCATCGATCTGGATCATAAAGGCGTAGGCCGAGGCTGGAAGTCCGGCTGGCAGACCGCTGCACGAATCGATGAGAAGCAGAAGATCTGGTACGCGGCCTGCAAAATTCCTTTGAAATCGATCAGCGATAAAGAAATAAAGCCCGGCACACGGTGGCGCGCAAACCTCTATCGTATTGATGGCGAAGGTCCGGATGCGCAGCGCCGGTTCATGTGCTGGCAGCCGACCTGCGTCCTCAACCGCGACCCCAACCATGTCCCTGAGAATTTCGGTACTTTAGTGTTCACGAAATGAAATTAGTCTTCTTCGCATGTTTAAGCCTCTGTGCTCAGGACGGAGCGAAATTGTTCGAATCCCGCTGCGCCGGATGTCATGGAGCCGATGGAGCCGGAGGCGAGCATGCGCCCACCATCGTAGAAAACGGCCGTCGTAGAAATGCCCCAAATTTACGCGACACCATCAAGAACGGAATCAAAGAAGGAGGCATGCCCGCCTTCGACTTCACCGATGCTGAAATGAACGCGCTTGTCACTTTCATCACCGCGTTGCGCGCCCCCGCCGCGGATCATCCTGCAAGCGGCAACCCTAAGACAGGACAAGCTTTCTTTGTTACAAACTGCGTTCAATGTCACATGATTAAAGGCCGCGGCGGCGTACTTGGCCCCGACCTCACCAACATCGGGCGGGAACGAAGGCTCGGGCAAATCGAACAGGCTTTGCGGAGCCCCAAAGCGTCTGCCGTCACACTGCGCCTCCGGGACGGTAAAACACTGACTGGCATAACGAAAAACGAGAGCAATTACGATTTACAATTGCAGGGGACCGACGGCGCGCTGCACATATTTTCAAAATCGCAGATCATAGAAAAGACTCCCAAATCGCTGATGCCTGCCGTCGAGCCTTCGGCGATTCCCGACCTGCTCGCATTTCTTTCCCGCCTGACAAAAGAAGCCGCACCCTCGTTCAATGTTCCGTCACCGGCCGGCGTAAGCAGCCCCTTCAAACCGGGCGACTGGCCGACTTATCACGGACAGTTCAACGGCAATCGCCACAGCGATCTCAAGCAGATCGACGTTTCAAACATCGCGCACCTCGCGCCCGCCTGGATGTTCCCGGTTGCGAAAGCGCAGCGCCTGGAAGGGACGCCGATTGTGGTCGACGGGATCATGTACGTCACCACCGCCAACGAATGCTTCGCCCTCGATGCGAAAAACGGCCGGCAGATCTGGCACTACTCGCAACCGCTCACCAAAGGCGTGATCGGCGATGCCGAGTCCGCCATTAATCGGGGCGTTGCCGTGCTGGGCGATAAGGTGTTCATGATCACCGATCACGCGCACATGATCGCGCTCAACCGACTCACCGGCCATCTTGTCTGGGATACCGAAATGGCTGATTTTCATCAGCATTATGGAGCTACGGGAGCGCCTTTGGTGGTCGGCAATCTGGTGCTCTCCGGAACCTCGGGCGGCGACGAAGGCGCGCCCGGATTCATCGCTGCCTACGACACTGAGACAGGCGTGCAGGCGTGGCGATTCTCTACTATTCAAGGTCCGGAAACATGGGTCGGCCGCGCAATCGAACACGGATGCGTAGACGCTTGGTTCACCGGCACTTACGATCCCTCGACCGATCTCATTTATCTGGCCGACGGGTAATCCGTGCCCCGATTACAACGGAGACGAGCGCAAGGGAGATAATCTTTATGCGAACTCCGTCGTAGCATTGGAGCCTAAGACCGGCAAACTGCGCTGGTATTACCAGTTCACTCCGCACGACTTGCATGACTGGGATGCGGTCGCGCCGTTGTTGGCGATCGATACATCGTTTAAAGGAAAGCCGCGCAAGCTGCTAATACAGGCCAATCGCAACGGTTTCTTTTACGTGCTCGATCGGATCACGGGCGAGTTTCTGCTTGGCCAGCCATTCGTCAAGAAGATGGACTGGGCCGACGGCATCGACGAGAAGGGCCGTCCGATGACTCGCGCCAGTGCGACGCCGACGCCGGCGGGCACTAAGGCGTGCCCGAATGTGGTCGGTGCGACTAACTGGTTTTCGAGCGCCTACAATCCGGCTACGGAATTGTTCTACGTAATGGCGCTCGAATCGTGCGGCATCTTCACCAAGTCCGACGCTTGGTGGGAGCCAGGCAAGTCTTTCTACGGAGGCGGCACGCGGCGCGTACCGGGAGAAACGCCGGAGCGGTTTCTTCGCGCCCTCGATATTCAGACCGGGAAAACAGTTTGGGAGATCCCGCAAATCGGCGGAGGAGGAGGATGGGGCGGAGTGCTTTCTACCGCGGGTGGATTAGTCTTCTTCTGCGATGAGAGCGGCGCGCTCGCGGCCGCGGATGCGAAGTCCGGCAAGCTGCTGTGGCATTTTTATACCAATCAGCCTTGGCACGCGTCGCCCATGACGTACGCGGTCGACGGCAAGCAATTTGTGGCTGTGGCAGCGGGGGCGAACTTCATCTCATTTGCGCTGCCTTAACATCACAGGCTGAAGCGTGTGCCACCATGCGGCGCAGATTTTAGAGTCGTTTAGGCGACCTTCATTTCAGAGAGGTTTTTGCCTTATGCGATTTCAGGGTTACGCCCTATTTTAAAGTCCTCGCGAACGGCGCAAAATCAAGATGTGAAATTCCGTACATTTGCGCTTGCTCTGGCACTTGTGACCAGTCTTTTCGGACAGAGAAAATTTAGCTGGCAGAATGCTTGTTTTAATAACCCGGGACTTCCCTATTGTCAGGGACGAGACTTCGCGGTCAAACCGGTGAAGCCGGGGAAAAACGGCTCGGCGGGATCTTACTCAGGTGGGGATTCATCGCTGATGGCGGAGGACGCGGGGCCCTCGGTGATCGGAATGAGCGGCATCAACTGGCGATTCGCCGATCCGCTGGCGGACTCGCTTGCCAGCGCGAGCTTCAACAAAATGTCGCCGTCGCCTCTGGCTCGTTTCGTTATGTCCGCACTGGCGGCGAACCAGGGACTTAAGGAAGCGAAAATGGGAACGATCTTCGACGCATTCACGAGCGTGGATCAGGTGGCACTCTCCATTCACGGGAACCAGACGCTAATCATGGTTGCAGGCTGCTCCAGAGAGTCGACCGTTCCGGCGCTCGAAGCCGGCTGGAAGGCCGTGCCAAACGGCAACGCGATGCTCATCGGCCCGGTGGACGCGGTGGATCAAGCGGCGCAGCGCATCGCCGCGGATGGACCGCTCTCGGAGTTAGCGCGCCTGGCCGGGAAGCGGCAGTCCAATGGCGACATTTGGGTAGCCTCGTCCACCGATGCGGACGCTGTGAAAGCGGGGGCGAAACGACTGGTAGTAGCCGCCTCCATGCGGGACCGCCTGACGGGCGATGCGGTTTTCGATTTTGGCCAGGCGCCGGACGCGAAAACAATCGAAATGTTGCAAGTGGGTCTCGGCGTGACTTCGGTCGACGGCAACAAAGTCCACGTCAAGATGGCGGTCGAGATCGATAAAGTGCAGCCCAGCTTGGCGGAGATTGCCGGTACTCCTCTCGGTGAGTACCTGTGGACCCTGGTTAAGGCCGGGCGATATGTTCCCGCTCGCGATCCGGCAAAAGCGCTGCCTAAACCCAAGATCGCAGGTTTGGACTCGAATTAAGTCGAATGGCCCACCATTAACCGGTTCGGGTGGATCTGGTTTCGACGTTTGAAATAAAGGCTTATCTCCCAAACCATTTCTGGCGGAGCTCCGCAAGCCTCTCCATCACTCCGACTGAGACTTGGGCGGGCGGGGGAGGCGGATCGAAATTTCGGGATGCGCGGACTTCGGGCAGATCGGGGGGCGGAGTATACGGGGCTTTTGAGATCATCCGTACGTGATAGCCGGCGAAACCGTAGGTCCGCTTGTACAGTTTCCCGTCCTTTTCGCGGAGCACCACGGAGAACGCCTTCTCCTCCTGGCCGGGAAGGGGCGACGCTTCGATGGGATAGAAACCCTGGACATTGCGCTCGATAAAGGCGGTCTCATAATGGTGGCGCTTCGTGCTCCAGACGAAGACGCGGAAGCTGTCGAACTCGAAGGGATGCTGGCCGGCGGAGGAGGTGGTCCATAGCCAGTTATGTTTCGATTGCTTATCCTCTTTGTCTTTCACTTCGCCCAGAGGAAGATAAGGCGGTGATGCGATGGCCTTCGGCGTATTGCGCGACCTCATCGGGAATGGACATGGTCAACATGCGCGCGAGCACCCAGCCGACTTTGCCGTCGCTTGGTGCGGACCAGATTCCAATCGTCGAATTGCGGCGCCGCCGCGGCGAGAGCGGCCGCTTGCGCGTAGCCGGGAATATCGGCGGCGCGGGGTTTCGAGAGGTTCTGCCAATTGCGCGGAGGCGCGGGAGGGGCGGGCATCGGAGGGGCTTGTGCGGAACGGGCCTCCTTGGCCTTCGGTTTTTTGGGCACCGTCCGCTTGACGGGAGCCGGGAGATGAACCGGTTCGGGCGCGGCGGAGTGCGGGCGCGAGACGATGGCCGATCACATCGACGGACTCGCCTTCCGCGATTTGAAAAAAGCTGGGGGATTGGCGCGCGGGGGCGCTGTGCATATTGAGCACGTCGAAAGGAGTGGCCTTGCCCTGCGAGGCGAGTTTCGCGGCGCCATCGGCCAGGTGGCGCAGATCGTCCATCTGCTGGTCGGTGAGAAGAAGGTTGGAATCGGTCCAGCCTTCGACTCCTTGCGCGGTGCGGACCTTGATAAACCGGCGGCGCAGTTCGAGGACGTCGAGTTTGTCGCCGTGCTTGACGGCCCCGACGGTGGGGGATTTCGAGGCCAGATCTTTTCGCAGATTGAGCGTGATGGGTCCGACATAGGCGACGCCGGAGGAGGGTTGTTGCGGAGGATGGGAGGTGCAGGCGGGGAGAATCAGCAAAGAGTACGGCGGCTAACCGATGCCTAAGTCGTCGACCTGTTCGAGAGGCGAGCCGCATTGGCGGCAGATCAGCGAGCCGCAATCGCCGCAGGCCAGCGGATCGCTCACAGGCTGCTGGCAGCGGGGGCAATAAAATTCTGGGTTCGGCTCGTTTCCCATCGCACTGTATTCTTAGCGGCGATCCACAGCCGCCGCATCCAGCGACCGCGGCCGCGGCCACGCTTTCGCGGGCTTTCAGAAAAATATCGTACTGGCTCATCAGATCGCGAAACACGGCGTCGCCGATCATGCGATATCCGGGGCCGGTGAAGTGCACGTAATCGTCTTGCGCCATGCCGGCGAGAACCCATTCGCGCATCGCACCTTTGCCGCCCATTTTCGCGCGCAGATCCCAGAACGCGCAGCCGGTGGCGGCGGCGGCCTGGCGCTGCGCTTCGACGATCAGGTCGATGTTATCCATCGGGACCCAGCCCTTCGCGGGTGCGAATAAAGCGGTCGGGCGGGCCGATCAACAGAATGGTCGCGGTGGGCGCGGCTTTGCGGAAGCGGCCGATGAGATCTATGAACATGTCGCGATAGGACTCGACGGTCCAATCCTTGCGTCCGGCTTCGTTGGTCCCGTAGGCGAGCACGATGAGCGCGGGATTGCGGCGCTCGATATTGGAGCGCATCGTCTCCGGGTCCCAATTCGAGAGGATGGTCGCCGCGGCGCCGTTGATGCCGAGCTCTTCATACGTCACGCCGCGCGAATTTTCCGCGACCCATCCGAACAGGCGGACCGGCGCGCGGTCCAGCGTCTCGACTTCGAACTTATGCTGGCCGGGAACGGCTTCGTAGTGATAATAGCCGGGTGCGCGGAATGCCGTCGGTGGAGATGCGCTCGACCGGCGTGCCGTTGTCGTAGATCTGGATCGCGCCGCCGCCGGGCTGCTGGAGATAGAACAGCTCGAACTGCTGGCCGTCGGCGAGAAGATAGACGGATTCGCGCGGCGACCTGGTGGACATGCTGATGCCGCCGAGTCCGTAGATTCCGTCGCCCGGCGCTTTGCCGACCAGGCCTTCGGTGTGCCAGCCTTTGGTCGATCCGCTGCGGACATCGAAGCGGCGATAGCCGGCATAGGGCCGGCCGATGAGAGAATAGCCGCTGCCGCCGTCTCCGAATTTTTCCTGGAAACGAGTTCGGAGGTCGCCTGTCCATTCATCAGCGGCAGTGTGCGAATCGCCGTAGTGCAGGATGCGCAGAGGTCCGGGATATCGCCCTTCTGATGCCGGTAGAGCTGTTCGAAGAAAGGAATCAGCGTTCCGGCGTTTTCGACCGGGATGGTCGCGCCGGTGGAGACTTTTTGAAACACTCCCTCGATTCGCTTCCATGCGTGTAGCGGCGCTGACTTTGGGAGTCGGTGGACGCGGCGACGAACGGCGGACGTCGTCGCGACTTTCTTGCGCCGCTGTTTTTACGGGAGCTTTCTTCATAGCGGCGGCGGTCTTGGGAGCGGGCTTGCCGATGCTCGACCGGTATCTTTTCTTTTTCGATTTCGCGGAAGGCGCAGTGGTTTTGGTGGCCGCCGGAGCCGTCGCGCCCAGGCACACGCCTACGGCGACGAGTGCGGCAAGTCCGACCCTGGGCAACGAAATCATTCTTTAGAGGCTGTCTGCACAGAAGCCTTGTTCAATTGTCGCAGTTTATAGTCGTTATATCCATCCCGTAGGGCGCTGTACAGCAGTTCGCCCACGATCTTGGCTCCGGCGGGCATGGGGTGGATGAAGTCCGCGCCGACCAAGCGGGGCTCGGATGCATACCAGCGGCCCATGGTGCCGGGGCCTCCCATGGCTTGAAAGGTATTGAAAAATGCCACGCCGGTTTCCTGCCCGATGCCCGCTTCGATCTTGACCAGGCTGGGCATGGCGGTGATGGTGTCGATCTTGCCGTCGTGTTTGCGCTCGCCGCGATCCATGGGGCTCATCAGCAGCACGGAGGTGTCCGGAAGCGCGGCCTGCACGCGTTTCACGGCGTTTTTCACTTCCTGTCCCCAGGTGCCTTCGACGAAGGTCGGATAGCCGCTTTCGTTGGTGCCGTAGTTGATGATCACCAGGTCGGGCTTGTAATGGCGCAGCTCCGCGGTCCAGTGCGGGCCGCTGAAGGCTCTCGAAAGAAGAGTGACATTCGCGCCGTTGACGCCGAGGCTGTGATAGACCACGCCGGGGCCGGAGCGTCGAAAATCGGCGCCATAAAGGCGCACGGAGCCGCGCGTGACGCGCACGACGAATTTCTTCGCGCCGTCGGGAATATCGAAGGACGCGAATCCGGGCGTCTTCGAATCGGCCGCGGTTTCGACGGTGCCGAGGAGGTTGCCGTCGGCCTCCACCGTGAAATCGCCGCCGTCGGGTTGCGAGAGATACGCGATCTCGACCAGGTTGTGCGGGACCTTCAACGTGTAGCGCGCGATCGCGCCGGCGGAGCCACGAAAGCTCACGCCGCCCGAGTCCGTGCATGCCATCCTTCACTTCGGTGGCGCCCGCGACGTCGATGCCCCAGCCGGAGCCTTCCATCTCGACTCCGCGATGGTTGTACCAGGCCCACGGGCGAGCGATGAGCGCGAAGCCGCTGCCGGCGTCGCCGAACTGTTTCTGCAACGCGGCGCGGGCGTCGGCGGTAATCAGGTCGCCGGTGGTGGGCGAATCGCCGTAGTGGAGGATGCGCGTGGTGCCGCCTTTGAGGAGCGCGTCGTAAAAATGATCGAGCTCATGGTTGGGATCGATCAGGTTTTTGGGCGCGGTGGCCTGCAGGCGCTGCTCGCGCAGCTCGGGATCTTTGGCTTCAGCGACGGCATCGCTCGGCGGGCCTTTTATGGCAAATCGACAACCAGAGGGAATGGTCGCGGGATCGAACGATTTGAATTTTTGAAGCGCAGGCACGTATTGAGGCAGGAGGATCAGCCCGATGAAGGTGAGTACGGCGAGTCCCGTCTTAATCGGCATGGCTTTTAATCAGGATACCGAAATTGCGTGGAGCGCTTGCGCGAGCGCGCCGGGACCCGATACGTGGGGGCAATGGCCGGCGTCGAGTTCAATCGGTTCCACGCCAAGTCGTTCGCGCGCCACGCGGCGGCTCCATGCTGGCTGAATGGTGCGATCGCCGGTGCAGACGATGGAAGAGCATGGGACCGAGGGCCACTGCTCGAGCGGAAAAATCTCGAGCATCGCCTGACGAGCCATCAACAAACGCCGTGTCGACATGGCCCAGCGCGCGACCTCCGGCGTGCAATCGTGAAACAGAAATTCCATTGCGACCTGGTCATCGTCGATAGGATTTTTTCCACGCCAATCCGGATTGATCATGTCTGGATCTGAACGTACTTGATCGATCAGGCTTTTGCCAATCTGTGGAACCACTGCAGCCAAAAACACAATCCGCGCCACGCGGCGCTTCGTGGGGACGAGCGGAAGAAACAGGCCGCTGGCGGAGTGCGCCACGACGATCGCGTGGTCGCTATCGATCGAATCGGCGATGCGGTCTGCATAAACGGAGGCGCTGGCTTCGGGCTGATCAGTCGGCAGGTCGACAAGAACGGTGCCGTGCCCCAGTGCGTGGAGCTCGGGTACCAGCAAGTCCCATCCAGAGGGGTCCTGCGTAGAGCCGTGGACGAGACAGAAAAGACTCATGCCGCCTTTCTAGAATTTGTTATAGATGAACGGCGTCGCGCCGGTTTGCGCGACGTATTGCAGGCCGATCACCAGCAGCGCCAGGGCCAAAGCCTGCACATAAAAGGGCGCGCGCGAATAGATATTCAAGCTAAAGTCATACCATTTTTTCGGGCAATAATGCGCCAGGATCGCGATGGTCATGATGAGAACCAGAGACGGGGAGATGTTCACCACGGAGAAGCTGAGCGAGCCGATGCGGGAGAGAATCGCGTACGCGTTTTCCCAACTCGCCGCGCGGAAGAAAATCCAGGCGAAGCAGACGTATTGGATGGTCACGAAAATATTGAAGTACTTCCACGCGCCCTCCGCTTTCTTATTACCGCGCATCGTTCGCCAGAAATGCTGCGCCGCCAATCCGAGGCCGTGAATCGCGCCCCATATGACGAACGTCCAACTCGCGCCGTGCCACAATCCGCCGATCACCATGGTGATGAAGAGATTCCAATAGGTGAAGATTTTCCACTTGGACCGGAGGCCGGGGAGTGAGAAGTAGAGATAATCGCGCAGCCAGTTGGAGAGCGTGATGTGCCAGCGCCGCCAGAAGTCGGCGATATTCACGGCGGCGTAGGGCGCGTTGAAATTCGGCGGCAGCTTGATGCCGAGCAGCAGCGCGGAGCCGATGGCGATATCGGTATAGCCCGAAAAATCGAATAAATCTGCAAAGCGTAAGCGTAGACCGCGATCAGAACTTCGGAGCCCGGAGTAGAGCGCGGGAAAATCGAACACGCGGTTGACCAGGTTGGCGCCGAGAAAGTCGGCGATGAGGAGCTTTTTCGTGAGCCCCATGCCGATGAGGAACAGCGCGCGTCCACCGTCCAGCGCCTCGAGCTTGCGAGGCTTTTCAAATTGATCGATGAGCGACAGAGACGCGAGTGATCGGACCGGCGAGCGTGGTCGGGAAAAACGAAACGGCGGCAAGGTAGGCAAGGTAGCTCTTCGTGCCTTTCGCGTCGCGGCGGTAGAGGTCGATGGTATAGGTCAGTGCTTGAAATACATAGAAGGATAGCGTGACGGGAAGCGCCCAGTGCCATTCCGGCACCGGACGGCCTGTAGCTTTGGTCCAGTTTTCGAGGAAAAACGGCATGTATTTGAAGAATGCGAGCATGCCGAGGTTCATCAGGATGCTCAGGCCGACCAGGATGCGGCGGACGATTGCGTTTTTCGAAGATTGCAGGCCGAGGCCGAACAGGTAATCGCAAGTGCCCGCGGCCGGGATCAGCGCGAGATAAAACATGTCCCACTTGGCGTAGAAAAAATAGTTCGCGAACAGCAATACGGCGAGCGCGAGCGATCGGACGCGGGACAGAGGCCAGTAAAGGAAAAAAATCGCGGCCAGGAAGATGAAGTAGGTCGGACGAGGAAAGAAGCAATTACTAGAATACAAGAGCCGAACTGTTCTATCATCAATTTTTGAAAAAGATCGATTGGATTCAATGGATTTCGGCGGCCGTTGGGCTTGACATTGCTCATTTTTCTGGGACTTCTTCAGCGCGACCGTTTTTTCCCGGGGCAAAACGATTTTCTGCAGCTCTATGCAGGCGCGAAACTGTCCGGGACTCCCGATTTATATAGTCCGATCGCGGCGCGGCGCATTCATCGGGAAAGCGTCGGAGTCGAACTGGACGGCGTGTATTATTCGCGTCCGCCGTTCTATGCGGATTTGCTGAGGCCGCTTGGGCACCTGCCGTATCGCGCGGCGTATTGGACGTTTCGAGAGCATAAGCTTCGCGGCGTTTGCTGTTTTCCTGATCTTGTTCGTGCCCCAGTGCAAGGAACTGGTTCTGTTTTCGAGCCTCTGTTTCCCGCTGCTGTCGAATTTTTTGAACGGGCAGGACGTCACGCTGGTGCTGTTGCTGGCGGCGGGGAGCATACTCGCGATTCGTCATGAGCATGACTTCGCGGCCGGGTTGCTCCTGTCGCTTTGCGCGATCAAAGGACACTTGTTCGTACTGACGCCTCTGGTATTTCTCATCCATCGGCGATGGATGGTTCTCGCAGGCGGAGCGGTGGGAGGTGGTGTGCTGACCGCGATGAGTTTTCTCACCGATGGACGGGACTGGCCGCGGCGCTATCTGACGCTGCTCGCGAATCCGGAGCTGCACCCAAGTCCTTCCAGCATGCCGAATCTTCGCGGCCTGGTTTTCGGCGTTACGGGACAGGAACATCCAGCGATTTACTGGGTGCTCACGATCTGCGTGGTCGCGGCAGTTGTGTGGTTGGCTTGGAAGATGCGGGACTTGGAAATGGCGTTCGCGATGAGCCTGGTCGGCAGGATTACTGGTCGGATATCACGCCTATTTGCAGGACGCGGTGCTTGCTGTTGCTGCCGTTCGCAATCGTAATCGCGAAGTCGAAGAGTAGTCTCGCTGCGGGTGGTGATGGCGCTCGCGATATTACCTCCCATTTATATTTGCCTGTTGATGGGAAGACCTTGGAACGTCGCCGTTCCCTTGACGTTGATTACCGTGTTGGCCGTCGCAGCAAGTAGGACAGGTCCCCGACCTGTCCCCTAATAAACCTCGATTTTTCGCTTCACTCTCGGCGCTTGCACGTAGGGGCTGACCAGACTCTCGTTGCCGTCCTTATCAATCGCCTTCACGCCGAAAACCAGGTCGTCGATGGAAACATCGGGGAGGGTATACTCGGTCACTTTGCCGACGAAGACCTCGTGCTCCCAGTAAGGCGAGGTGGTGGAGCGGTAGACAATGACGTAGCCCGCCAGATCCGCTTCCGGATTTCCTGTTTCCACTTCAGCGCCGCGTCGTAGCGGGATTTGCCTCGCGTCAGAAAAGAGGGTCGTTACTTTTTGCCCGTTGCGCTCGGTCACTTCGGCAGTGACAGGCGGCTTCGGCGCCCATGCCAGCGATGCCGCGGCGGCGCCATTCACTTTCGTCACCAACGTGATGTACGGGACGGAGGTGTTGGCGAACGTATCGGTCACCGTGTGCTGATTGGCGAAATTTTCTTCGGGCGAGGAGAGGCGCACCGCGGTGAAACCTTCCAGATTGAAACCCGTGTGATCGCCTCCGCGCCCGAAGCGGTCCGCGCGGAAAATCGGTGTCGACACGCATGCGAGGGCAGATATCGCTCGCCGATATCCTTTATATAGCGGGCGAGCTCGCGCGAGGGCGAATCGTCCGGATCTTCGCTGAAAACGCTGACGCGGCGGTTGTCCATGCGGCCGGAGCCGGAGACGTCGCTGCCGATGATGTCGTTGTTCAGAACGGCTTCGATTTTCTGATTGGCGGCGCGCGCTTTCTCCGCGTAGAGCGAAGCTGCCCAGCAAGCCTTCTTCTTCGCCGGCGAAGGTGACGAACACCAGCGTCTTCTCAAATTCGTAGTGACTCAGGACGCGGGCCAGTTCCATGACGCAGGCCGTGCCGCTGCCATCGTCGGTAACGCCGGGAGCGTCGAGATCGGGATCGCGCATCGGCGGCGGCGCGGGGGTTTCTCGCGGCAGGGGCGCCGGTGCGCCGGTCGGCCGGCCCATCACGATGGTGTCGTAGTGGCCGCTGATGATGATGCGCTGCTCTTTGTTCGTGGTGCCCGGAAGTACCGCGACCACGTTGTAAAGATCGACGTCGCGCGGCACACGCGAGGCGCGGCCTTCAATTTTCTTGAGCCTGTATTGATCGAAACTGACTTCCAGCTTTGGGCTGTAGCTGCGAAACTGTTCGTAAATCCACTTGCGCGCCGCACCGACGCCTCGCGTAGGATTATCCTGCGTCGACAAAATATTCCGCGTGCCGAACGATTCGAGCTTCTTCAAATCTCCGTGATGTTCTTCTCGGAAACCTCGGAGACGATCTTCTCCACCTGCGGATTCGGCAGCTTGTATTGCGCCGGCAGGGCGGAGGCGGTGAGGAAAAATATGACGGAAGCGCATTTCATAGCATTGAATGATAGACGACGCGCGCACAGAGGTAAAGGTAACCGGAGCTATTTTGCAGCGTAATTCTTGGTGTATTTGTTACGCGAATTGTACACAGTAAACGAGCCGTCTTCGTGCGCCGTTACCTTTAGAAACTTACCCTCGCACTTTTCCTCGATGTTGGCAATGAATGTGTCCGGCGAATTGCCGTCCTTACCTCCCGCGAATGCAAAGTGGAGCTCCCACAGATCCTCGAGGCCCTTCATCCCTTCCCACATTTGATAAGCCTCGGGCTTTCCGCCCTTCTTCGGGCCATCGTTCATGATGACTACGCGTGGAGCCATGGCGTAATCGGCCTTAGGCGAAACGTGGGTGCCATGATGGGGCGTGAGCAGCAGGTCAACCTTGCCGACGTGATTTTCAGGGCACATCAAGGCCAGTTCCTCATTCCAGATGATGTCGCCCAGATCCGCGAAGCGAAACTTTCCGAACTGAACGACAACGCCGCCCGATTGCGGATTCTCGCCTGATTCGCCCTCTTTCATAGCGAGTCCCGCGCAGAACGGATTCGACTCGCCTTTCGTTTCTATGTGCTTTTGCCCCGCGACTACCACGGTGATATCGAGATCCTTGATCGGGATCTTATCACCGGGCTTATAAACGGAGTGAGGAGAATCGCCTATCGCCTTGGTGTACTCGTCGGAGTATTTACTTGTTCTTCTCGACGTCGCCCCCGTGATCGTAGAACGACTCCACCTTCAGTCACTTCGAGAAGATTTTTAACGCCACCGGCATGGTCCTGATGATAGTGGGTGAGGAACAACACGTTGATACGCTTCACGTGCGCTTGCTTGGCCGCCTCAGCGATACGGTTCGCGTCGCGTCCGCCGAACCCGGCATAACCGGTGTCAATCAACATCGCCTGGCCGGAAGGAGAAGCGACCAGGGTCGATTGTCCGCCTTCGGTATCGATGAAGAAAATTTCAAGGTTTTTAGCGGCCTGCGCGGCGCCGGCGCAACAAAAGAACGAAGATTAATGCGCGCACCAGACGATCCTAGCATGCGTCGGGAACCTTCAGTGTTACATTATCGTATTACATAGCAGCAATGGCTTTTTGCGTACAATGCGGGAACCGGGTGGGAGACGCGGATCACTTCTGCGCCAAGTGCGGCGCCCCTCAGAAGGTGGCTCCCGGAGCACGCCCGGCCGGACCGCAACCCATGCACGATCCGTTCTCCAGCATGAGCGGCCGCAACGCTTCGCTGCTCTGCTACATTCCGTGGATCGGCTGGATCGCCGCGATTGTAGTACTGGCGAGTAACCGTTTCCGCCAGGATGCGCAAGTCCGCTTCCATGCCTTCCAGGGTTTGTACATTTTCGTGGCCTGGCTGATGGTGCAGTGGGTGTTCACGCCTTTTCTGTTTGCTTCTGGCTGGCTATTCGGGATGCCTTTTCACAGACTCGGGGCGAATCTGCTCCAACTAGCCGTCTTCGCGGCGTGGGTGTTCATGCTGATCAAAGTCAGCCACGATGAAAACTACAAATTGCCCATCATCGGAGATTTGGCGGAGCGGTCGGTCAGCGAGCAGCGTTCCTGATTAGATTACTCGAAGAAAATACAAACGCATTTCACGCAGAGACGCAAAGCTCGCGGAGTTAGACCTTTGCCGGGACCAATACCGGGGCGGTCGCGAGCAATTGATCCTCGAACGCGTAGTCCGGCTTTGGAAACGTGTTATGCCGCAGATACCACTTGTATGTCTCTTTTAAACCCGTGGCGAAATCCACCGGTTTGAACTTCAGGACTCGCTGAGCCTTTGCCGTCACCTGCGTAATTGGCGGCACGTCGACGTAATTTCCGAAGTACAGCTTCGGACCCATAGGATGGCCGCCCGCTCGCAGAATATATTCGCGCGGGATGCGCACGAATTTCACCGGCTTCTTGCATACCTTGGCGAACGCCTCAATCACCTCCGCTTGCGATAGCGGACGGGCATTCGCGATGTTGAACGCGTGGCCGATGGCGGCCGGTTCGTCCATCACTTTGATGCACGCTTTGACCAGATCCTTAACGTAAATGAACTGCGCGAGCCTGCGCCCGTCACCGGGCAGGATGATGGAGCGATTCGCGCGCAGCCGATCCCAGAAAAACGCTTCGCGATAAAGATTATTTCCCGGGCCATAGACAAAGGGAGGACGCAGCGTAACCACCGGCAGTCCGATTCGTTGATGCAAGCGGAACAGCGCGCGCTCGCTCATCGCCTTATTACGCGTGTAGAGTTCCGGCGCGTCATCGGGAGCCAGCGCATCGCCTTCATGATGATTCAGGCCGTCGCCGTAAGCCGCAACACTCGACATGAAAATGTAGCGCTGCAGCCCGCTCGCGCCCAGCGCGCGCACGCTTGATTCAACATGGCCCGCGGTCGTTCCGCGCTCCCAGTCGTAAACATTATCGAAGACGATGTCGAATTTCTTACCCGCCAGCGCGACCTTCATGGCTTGGCCGTCGTTGCGGTCCGCCATGATATTTTTCACGCGGCGCCCCAGATCGTGTCGCGGACGGCGATGCAGTACCGTCACGGAATGATCCGCTTTCAATAGCTCGGCCACCAGCATCTTGCCGATGAACCGGGTTCCACCAATGACAAGGCAATTCATGCGCGAGTCGAATTCAATTTCGGGGATCAGTCGTAATACTCCTGGCCCAAGTGCGTGATCAAATCCTCGCCGCGCATCCACCGGAGAGTGTTTTTCAGCTTCATGAGCTGGATGAAGATGTCGTGCTCCGGATACACGCTAGGCGCATGCATCGGCGCTTTGAAATAGAACGAAAGCCATTCCTGAATGCCGCGCATGCCGGATCGCTGCGCCAGATCCATGAACAACACTAAATCGAGCACCAGCGGCGCCGCCAGGATGGAATCGCGGCACAGAAAATCGATCTTGATCTGCATCGGATAGCCGAGCCATCCGAAAATATCGATATTATCCCAGCCTTCTTTCTGGTCCCCGCGCGGCGGATAGTAATTGATGCGCACCGCGTGGTAAAAATCTTTGTACAGTTCCGGATGCAGCTTCGGCTGCAGGATCTGGTCCAGCACACTCAGCTTGGTTTCTTCCTTGCTCTTAAACGAGCCCGGATCTTCCAGCACCTCGCCGTCGCGATTCCCCAGGATATTCGTAGAAAACCAGCCGCTCAAACCCAGCATGCGAGCTTTCAGGCCGGGCGCAATCAGCGTCTTCATGAACGTTTGCCCGGTCTTGAAATCTTTTCCGCACACCGGAATGTTTCGTTCCCGAGCCAGTTCGAGCAGCGCAGGCGTATCCGTAGTGAGATTCGGCGCGCCGTTGGCGAACGGAATCCCGCTCTTCAACGCCGCATACGCGTAAATCTGGCTGGGCGCGATCTCGGGATCGTTCTTCATCAACCCGCATTCGAAATCCTTGAGCGTCTGATGAACCGCGGCGGGCTTGTGAAAGACTTCGGTAGACGCGCACCAGATCATTACCGAGCGGGAAACGCCGTTGGCTTCCTGAAACTGGCGGATGTCTTCGAGCAGCATCTCCGCTTTATCCATCTTGGTCCCGCCCTCTTTGACGTTCGGACCGTTGATGCGTTTGACGTACTCATGATCGAAGACCGCCTTCATCGGCTTGATCGCCGACAGCGGCTCCCTCAGTTTTTCGAGCTGCGGAGTTTCCAGCACGCGGGCGTTCGCCGCCGCTTCGTACGCGGTGTCCTCAAAAATATCCCAGCCACCGAACACCAGGTCGTTCAATCCCGCCAGCGGAACGAAATCCTTGATCATCGGCGTGCGATTGTCGGTGCGTTTGCCAAGCCGAATCGTCGCCAACTGCGTGAGCGATCCCACGGGAACAGCCATGCCGCGCTTAATCGCTTCGACGCCCGCGATAAATGTAGTCGAAACCGCGCCAATACCGGGAATCAATACGCCGAGCTTACCCTCGGCGGGCGCAATCTTGACGTTGTCATTTGACGGCAAACAGTTGAACTCCTTCAGAAGTGAACCCGCCGCCGAGCGTGACTCGTACTAGGCGCGGGTTTGCTTAAGATATACTAACATTTTATGCCCAATCGCGCGACTGCCGCGGCTATTTCCGTCGCGATCTCGGCAATTGTAGTGGACGACGAGAAGCTTGCGTCCGACGAACTCGCCTATCAATTAAGAGAGTTCCCCGACATAGATATCGTCGCAACCGCCTCCAACGGGCTGGAGGCCGTTCAACTGATCGTCGACCTTGAGCCCGACCTCGTTTTTCTCGACATGCAAATGCCCGGACTCGACGGCATGGGCGTCATTCGTAAGCTCCACGAGAAGGACATTCCTCTGCCTTACTTCGTCATGGCGACGGCTTACGATCAGTATGCAGTCGAAGCGTTTAAGTGGGAAGCGCTCGACTATTTGCTGAAGCCGGTGGATAAGGAGCGCCTCGCGCAGGCCCTGGACCGCTGCCGGAAATGTGTCCTCGAAAAGCAGCGAATCGCACCAGCTGAGTTGCCTCCTCCAAAGCCCTCGCTTCAGCGCACCAAGCTGTTGGTGAAAAGCAATCAGCGCAATTTTATCGTTGATGCGCAGGATGTCGTCTACGCCACTATTGAGGACGGACTCATCACCGTCGTCGCCTCCAACCTCGAAGGCCAGTCGAATTATCGAACCATTGAAGAACTGCAATCAAACCTCGACCCGGACATGTTCTGGCGTGTTCACCGCTCGTATCTCGTGAACATTCATCGCATTAAAGAGGTCATCCCGTGGTTCAAATCGAGCTTCCAGCTCCGTATGGACGATAAGAAGCAAACGGAGATCCCCGTCAGCCGCGTGCAGACGAAACGTCTGCGTGCCCTCTTAAAGCTGTGACCTTCGGCATCGTGAAAGCGTCTAACTAACATGGCCCTCGACTCGAATCTGGTTCTTGACGAAGAAACAACCGCCGGGAACTATTTCGTCTCGAACTATCCTCCTTATTCTTTCTGGAGCGAGGCAAATATAGCCGATGCGCACGCCGCGCTCGACCGCCCGCCGGCGCCCGGTACGCCGCTTGGCGTATATCTGCACATCCCGTTTTGCCGGAAACGCTGCACGTTTTGCTATTTCAAGGTCTACACCGACAAGAACGCCTCGGAGATCGAAAGTTACATGGACGCGGCGATGAAGGAACTGGAGATCTACTCCAAAAAAGCTTTCATCGGCGGCCGCAAGCCGAAATTCATTTATTTCGGCGGCGGCACTCCATCCTATATATCGTCGAAGCAGCTCACCGCCACTGTCGATGCGATGAAGCGCGCGCTGCCCTGGGATGAAGTCGAGGAAGTTGCGTTCGAATGCGAACCTGGCACGCTGACCGAGGGTAAACTTCGCACGATTAAGGATCAGGGCGTCACGCGACTTAGCCTCGGCATCGAAAATTTCGACGACCACATTTTAGAAATCAACGGCCGCGCGCATCGTTCGAAGGAAGTTGCGCGCTCCTACGATTTCGCCCGCTCCATCGGATTCCCGCAAATCAATATCGACCTGATCGCCGGCATGATGGGGGAAACCGAAGCGAATTGGCAGGATTGCATTCGGAAAAACCATCGCGTTGCAACCCGATTCGGTCACGATTTATCAGATGGAAGTGCCGTACAACACCGGCATCTTTAAGGAAATGAAAATCCTCGGCCAAACCACGGCGCCGGTCGCCGATTGGAAGACGAAGCGCCATTGGGTGAAGGACGCGTTCGCCGCGCTTGAAGAAGCCGGATATTCGGTCGCCAGCGCGTACACCGCCGTCAAGAATTCCGCAAAAGCCAAATTTCTCTATCGCGATCTGCTTTGGGCTGGAGCCGATCTGATCGGCGCGGGCGTCGCTTCGTTCTCGCACGTCGGCGGCACGCACTTCCAGAATCAGCACGACTGGGAGCCGTACCTGGCCGCGATCAATCGCGGAGAATTGCCCCTTTATCGCGCCCTCACTCCGAATCCTGAAGAGCGCATGATCCGCGAGTTCGTTCTGCAAATGAAGCTTGGCCATGTGGAGAGCGCTTATTTCCAGCATAAATTCGGCGTCGATGTCGAGAGCCGATTTGAACAACCTCTGCAAAATCTGAAAGACCGTGGTTTCCTCGCGACCGACCACGGGACCCTGCTCCTTAATCGCGATGGGCTGCTCCAGGTCGACCGGCTGCTACACGACTTTTTTTTGCCCCAGCACCGGACGGCCCGCTATGCCTGAACTGATCGATATCGCGTTAGACCTCCTTTATCCGCTGAACGAATTTTACGAGGAGGCGGGTCTCGCGCTTCCTTCCGCCACTCGCATCAACGGCCGCGAAATGCCGGAGCCTTATCGCCGCCTCCTGGTTCACGATCGCGACATGACGCCGACGCTCGAAGCCGCTTATGATCGAAAGATGAATCTGCGTGTGCTGAAATACGCACTCGATCACGAAGTCTTCTCGCGTCAGATCCTACTCATTCCGGAGGGCAGCGATTCGCCGGCGGTGTTCGGCGCGATCAAGATTTATCTGGACGAGTTTCCTGCGGCGGCGCGCGAGCTGGTGCTCGAACGCAGACTCCCTCTCGGAACCATTCTGGAGTCGCAGGCGATAAAGCATTTCAGCCGTCCCGACGCATTTTTCGAAGTCGACGCCGACGCGTCCATGTGTCATGCGCTCCACATAACCGGGCCCGCGAGGCTTTACGGCCGCCGCAATGTTCTAGGCAACAGCACCGGCCGAAAATTAGCGCAGGTTCTGGAAATCCTTCCACCCGCAAAAGGTCTTCATGAATAACTACGACGCAATCGTAATCGGAGGCGGTCCCGCCGGCTCCACTGCCGCGGCCACGCTGGCGCTCAAGGGACGCAAGGTCGTTCTGCTCGAAAAGGAAAAATTCCCGCGCTATCACATCGGCGAATCGCTGCTGCCATACGGCTACTTCACCATGGAGCGCATCGGCGTGCTCGACAAGATGAAGCAGTCGAAGTTCACAAAAAAATATAGCGTGCAGTTCGTCAGCCAGGACGGCCGCGCCTCCGTCCCGTTTTATTTCCACACGCACCTCAAGCACGAAGCCGCGCAAACCTGGCAGGTGCTGCGCAGCGAGTTCGACCAGTTGCTGCTCGACAACGCGCGCGAAAAAGGCGCCGTGGTTCACGAAGAAACCACCGTTCGCGAAGGCATCTGGGAAAACGGCGCGCGTGGTCGGCGTGAAGGCAGTCGGCAAAGACGGCGTGATGCAGGAATTTCGCGCGCCCATCACCATCGACGCCACCGGCCGCGACGCGTTCTTCATCTCCCGCGGCGGCTGGAAAATTCGCGATCCTTACTTGGACAAGATCGCCGTCTGGACCTATTACAAAGGCGCGAAACGCGATTCCGGCTTCGACGAAGGCGCGACCACCGTCGCCTATGTGCCCGAAAAAGGCTGGTTCTGGTACATCCCTCAGGCCGACGATATGGTCAGCGTCGGCGTGGTGGCGGAGAAAGATTATCTCTATAAAACGTCGAAGGACCTCAAGGAGATCTTCGACCAGCAGGTCGAGCAGAACGTCTGGATCAAGAATCATCTGGCGGTCGGCCAGCAAACCGGCCCCTATCGCGTGACCGGCGAATATTCCTACCGCTCGCGTCATTGCGGAGCCAAAGGTCTGATCCTCACAGGCGACGCGTTCGCATTTCTCGATCCCGTATTCTCCTCGGGCGTGTTCCTCGCTCTTTACAGCGGCGAGATGGGCGCAAACTTCGCCGACGCCTGCCTTACCGACAGCGATTTTTCAGCCGAGCGTTTCGTGAAATACGGAACTGAGCTCTGCAAGAGCATCGAATCGATGCGCGCGCTGGTCTATGCCTTCTACGATCACAGCTTCAGCTTCCGCGAATATCTGAAAGAGTTCCCCACTATGAAGGGCGACGTGACGGACTGCCTGATCGGCAACTTGTTGCACGATTTTCAGCCCATGTACGACGGCATGACGAAGCACGCCAATCTCCCCGAGCCCCTGAAACACGGCGCTCCACTACTCCAGGAAGAAACGGTTTCCGCGCGCCCTTGAAAATCGCGCCGCCTTTACGACTGAGCCGTGACCGCGGGGAGCGGCACGCATGACTCCCCCGCTCACCAATCTCCTGAACACGATCCTCCCCACAATCGTTTCTACGCCCGCAAACTCGCCGCCCAAACTTCGCTAACCGACCTCTTCACCATCAAGCAAGAACTGATCGACGACCAAGCCGAAAACCCTCCTTACGGCACCAATCTCACCTTCCCGCTCGATCGCTACACCCGCTTCTGCCAAACCAGCGGCACCTCCGGCCACCCTCTCCGCTGGCTCGATACGAACGAGAGCTGGAATTGGATGCTGGGCAACTGGGACCGCGTCTATCAAGCCGCCGGCATCACTGCGAAAGATCACATCTTCTTCGCGTTCTCCTTCGGCCCCTTCCTGGGATTCTGGACCGCCTTCGAAGCCGCGACGCGCATGGGCGCGCTGGCGATTCCCGGCGGAGGCATGCGCACTTCCGTCCGCCTGCGCACGATTTTAGAAACCCGCGCCACGGTGCTCTGCTGCACGCCGACCTACGCGATCCGCCTCGCCGAAACTGCAGCGGAGGAAAAGCTCGACCTCGGAACCTCGAATATCCGCCGGATCGTTGTCGCCGGAGAACCAGGCGGCAGCATCGCGTCCACACGAGCGCACATCGAAAAGCTGTGGCCCGGCGCGAGTGTAGTCGATCATCACGGCATGACCGAAACCGGCCCAGTCAGTTACGGCTGCCCCGCGCGACCCGGCGTTCTGCACATCATCGAATCCTCCTATATCGCCGAAGTGATCGACAGTGAATTGATCCTCACCAATCTCGGCCGCATCGGCTCTCCGCTCATTCGCTACCGCACAGGCGACCTGGTCAAAGCCGTTCGCGGCACCTGCGCCTGCGGAACAAACGACATCGCGCTCGAAGGCGGAATCCTCGGCCGCACCGACGATATGGTAGTCGTCCGCGGCGTGAATATTTATCCCACCGCGATAGAAGAAGTTCTGCGCTCCGAAGGCGTCACCGAATATCGAGTGGAAGTCCGTACGGAGCGCGCTCTCACCGAACTCCGCATTCAGGTCGAAGGCAACATCTCGAACCACCACCTCGAAGCCGCCCTCACCAACGCCTTTTCGCTCCGCATCCCCGTCTCGACCGTAGAAACCGGCACTCTGCCGCGCTTCGAAGCGAAAGCGAAGAGGTGGATTCGCTATGATCGGTCTACCGATGAATCGTGAATATCACAAGTGGTACAGCCCGAGTTTAGGCCGCGACATGGAGTTGCTCGTCTTCGGCCACGCCGGCCTGCCCGTCGTTGTATTTCCAACCTCGATGGGCCGCTTCTTCGATTACGAAAATCGCAACATGATCGGCATCAT
>CAVUSQ010000003.1:0-62364 GCA_963744175.1 Bryobacterales bacterium
CGGCGACCAGTACGAACACGGCCAAATCCAAGCCTTCTGCGTCGATTCAGTGGATGGCGAGAGCTGGTACAACAAGTCCGTCCATCCCGCCCTGCGAGCCCTCCGTCACGTTCAATACGACAACTATTTGGTGAATGAACTGGTGCCGTTCGTCCGCTCCCGCAATTCTTCATCGGAACTCGCAGTAACCGGATGCAGCTTCGGCGGCTACCATTCCGTAAATTTCGCCCTCAAGCATCCGCAGCAGGTGACGCACTGCATCAGCATGGGCGGAGCCTTCGACATCCATCAATTCCTCGATGGCTATTACGACGACAACTGCTACTTCAACTGCCCGCCGGATTTCCTGCCGAATCTCAACGACCCCGCGGTAAACCAAATGAAAATCGTATTAGCAACCGGCGAAAGAGACATCTGCCTCCCCGAAAATGAGCGTCTCTCCCGCATCATGACCGAGAAGGGAATCCCCCACACGCTCGATATCTGGGGCAACGGTGCAGGTCACGATTGGCCGGAGTGGCAAAAAATGGTAATGAAATTTCTCTAGCTATAGCACCGAATTTCAAACACCCGAGCTTGCTCCAGCCCGTTGGTCGCCGCAATCGCCACGCGAATCGATTTCGTCTCCACCGCATCAAACCTCAGCCGATTGACGCGCTGATGATTCTTCGCGACCGTCGCGACCATTTTCCCGTTGGCCATCACCGAATAGTCCCGCACCGTCTCCGGCTGCGGCGCGCGAACCGTATTGATCACCGCCGAATCCTGCGCCGATAAAATCAGCTCGCGCGGAAATCCGCTATCGAACGTGATCTGCACTTCGCGAATCCTCTGCGGCTGGTCCCAGTCAAGCTGGATCCAGCCCGGCATCTCCCCCGCCCAATGATGAAACTCCACCGGATTGCCCTTCGCGTCCGGAATATCCCGCAGAAAACCATCCTGCACCAGCGCCGCCTTCGCCGGCCCGATTTCGCTCGACGCACTGACTCGCGCCTTCTTCGCGTGATCGTCCGGATCGTTCCCCGCGACGCCTTTAATCGTCTGATCGTCGCGAATCAGCGACTGCCGCAATCGCGTCAAATGCTGCGGCGTGCTGGCCAGTTCCCTCGGCACGAGCCCTCGTTCCACACACTGCGCCGCCGCCGTTCCCACCGCCTGCCCGATCACCGCGCAAGTCGCCATCACCCGCGCCGACGTAAACGCCACATGGCTCGCGCTGATATTCCGTCCCGCCATGAACAGGTTCTTGAACGTTCTTGCTATACATCGTCCGCAGCGGAATATCGTAAACCTCCGGCGTCCGGATCGCGACGTTCGGCGCCATGTCCGGCTTATCGAAACCCGACGGCGGATGATCGTCCATCGGCCATCCCCCGATCGCCACCGCATCCTCGAATTTCCCGTGCAGCAGATCGTTCTGCGTCAGCGTGTGGTCCCCGATCAGCCTCCGGCTGCCGCGCTTCCCCGGCATCATCCCGACCCAATCCATCGCGTAATACTTGCTGTCCGGATGCTCGCCGCTATTCTTGATAAAATCCCACACACCCAGAACGATCGACAGCAGCTCGAAGCGGATTTTTTCGTTGTCGCCGATAATATCCAGGTCTCCGCCCCACTCAATCCACCAGTAGCCGTATTCCCAGGAATCGATCTTCCGATGCACCAACTGCTGCTTGGTCACCTTGCGAGCCCACTTCGGCGGAGTGAACGGCATCGGCCGATGATACAGCCGCGACGTAAACAGCACGCTCGACCCCAGCGTCTCCGTATCCGCCTTCTCCGGCGCCAGCGGCTCGTTAAATTCCGTGCGCGTCTCGCGTCCCACGCGATACAGCGCGCCCGTCTCGATCCCCAGCCGGCTGTCGCCCGTGCAATCGCAAAACATTTTTGCGCGGATCCGATAAAGGTGCTCGCTCTTGTCGCACCGCGCCATCACCCGCTGCACGCTGTCGTCCTTCATCTCCGCCGCATAAATCGCGGTCTCCAGCAGCAGCGTAATATTCGGCTCGCTCATCACTTTGTCGTATAGCAGCAGGTCCCACATCTCGAACGACCTCTGCGGATTATTCACCGCATCTTCGATCTTCAGCTCCTCGATCAATCCACTGTCGCGCCATCCCGGCCGGGACTTATGCGAATTCGCGCCCACCACGTGCATCTTCACTTCGCTCGACGAATTCCCGCCCAGCCGCGACCGGTCCTGCACCAGCACCACGCGCGCGCCGTGCCGAGCCGCCGAAATCGCCGCGCAAACTCCGGCGAGTCCTCCGCCCGCGACCAGAACATCGGTGTCCAGATCCACCAGCCGCATGTGCGGCTCGGGCGAAGGCAGCGTTCCCGCCGCGTGCGGCGCGATCGCTTCGAAACGATCCTGCGCCTGCAGCGCTGCTTCTCCGCGAACACCGCCAGCGAATATCCGCCCAACGAATTCAAAAGATCCCGACGCCTCATGAGCTCCATGCCGTCATTACACCCCGACCCAGTCCCGCACACCTGAAATTTCACACTTTACATTGGGAATGAGTTATGGCAAACTGAGTTCATTCTGGGGTTTAGTCAAACAGATGAGAGGGACCATGTCGAAATCCAAGTCAGTCTTGCTTCTCGCGCTTCTCTGCTGCGCCGCGGCGCCAACGCCCAGCAGGGCCGAGGAACCATCCTCGGCACCGTCACCGATTCGAGTGGAGCCGCCATCGCCGGCGCCAAAGTCTCCATCGTCAACGTCGATACCAATGACGTCACCAACGCCGAAACCAATAAGGACGGCTACTATACCTCTCCCGGCCGTCAACGTCGGAAACTATCAGGTCACCGCCGAACATGGCGGATTCAAAAAGGCCGTGCGCAACGGCATCGTCCTCCAGGTCGATCAGCAGGCCGAGATCAATATCCGTCTCGACGTCGGCGCCGTCTCCGAATCGGTCGAAGTAACCGGCTCGGCGCCTCTCGTCAACACCGAAAACGGATCCATCGGACAGGTCGTCGAAAACCGCAATGTCGAGGAGCTCCCTCTCAACGGACGCAACGCCTTCGCCCTGATCCTGCTCGCGCCCGACGTCCACTCCAACGCCGGACCCATTCAGAGCGGATTCGCCGACCGCGGCACCAGCCTAAGTGACTGGAGCATCAACGGCGGTCCTAACTCCGTCAACAACATGTTAGTCGACGGCATGGTCGCCTCCAACAGTTATTATCCCGATCTCAACGCCGACCTCGCCGTCGATGCCGTGCAGGAGTTTAAGGTTCAGTCCGGTTCCATGTCCGCCGAATACGGCTTCACTCTCGGCGGAGTCATCAACGTCGCCACCAAGGCAGGCACCAACAATTTCCACGGCACTGCTTATGAATTCGTGCGCAACAATGTGTTCGACTCCCGCAACGCTTTCGCCGCCGCCGAACTGCCCTTTCGCTATAACCAGTACGGCCTCGCGCTCGGCGGACCCGTCATCATTCCCAAAGTCTATAACGGCCGCAACAGGACCTTCTTCTTTGGCAACTGGGAGCAGTATAACTACATCAACCATAGCCAGACCATCACGTCGGTGCCCATCGCCTCTTGGCGCAACGGCGATTTCTCTAACTTATATACCGCCTCCGGCGCACTCATCCCCATCTACGATCCCAGCACTACTGTTGTCAATCCCAACGGCAGCGGCTATATCCGCACCCAATTCCCCGGCAATATAATTCCGACCTCGCGTCTCGATCCGGTCGCGCAGAAGATCAACGCCTTTTATCCTCTGCCGAACCTGACGCCCGCCAATCAATTCACTCAGGCCAATAACTATCTCGCGAGCGTGGCGCTCAATAGCACCATGCAGCAGTACACTACCCGCGTCGACCATCGCTTCTCCGACGCCGATACCTTCTTCGCCCGCTATACTTTCTTCGTCAATTACACCGACAACGGCACCGCCTCGCCCTGGCCCGACCCCGCCGTCCGCGACCGCTACGACCATTTCAACACTCGTAACTCCGCCTTCGCCGAAACTCACGTATTCTCGCCCACCATCGTGAACGATTTCCGCGTCGGCACCGCGCGCCAGTATTTCCCCTTCCAGGCCGCGAGTTATAACGAAGGCTATCCCGCGAAGTTAGGCTTTCCCTGCGAATGTCCCCAACACCGTCTTCCCGCTGATCAGCGATGGCTATACCGCCTTCAGCACCGGCGTCGTCGGCCTCCGCGGAGCCCTCACCTGGGATTTCAATGACACAGTCACTATCGTCAAAGGCGACCATTCCATTAAAGCTCGGCATCGAATACCGCCTGATGTCCGGCAATAACTATCAGACTGCGAATCCTTCCGGCACTTTTAACTTCTCCTCCGCCCTCACCGACAATCCCCAGTCGCCCAGCGGGAACGGCAGCACCTACGCCGACTTCATTTTGGGCGCAGTCAGTACCGCCAGCATCGGAACCTATATCGGTGAATCGGAGAAAGGTTATTCACTCAGCGGATTCGTGCAGGATGACTGGCGCCTCACCGCGCGCCTTAAAGCTCAACCTCGGCCTTCGTTACGACTATCAGCAGCCGCCCTATGAACGAAACTGCGGCACTTCTAATTTCAATCCCTATCAGAAGGATCCTCTCGGTCTCACTGGGCCGTCTCGATTTCGCCTGCCAGGATTACGGCAAGACCTTTCTCAGCTCCGCAATACAAGAACTTCGCTCCCCGCGTCGGTTTCGCCTACGATCTTCAGGGGCGACGGAAAAACCGTGCTTCGCGGCGGCTACGCCATCTTCTCTCCGCAGCTCATGAATCTCCTCTACTTCGGCAACACCACCGGCTTCGCCTCCACCACCACTTCTTACAATCCTCCCGGCAACAACACGAACTTCCCCGCGTTCCAGTTGAGCCAGGGATTCCCCACGCCTCCCGATTCAGCCTCTCGGCAAAGCGCTCGGACCGGATGCCTTCCTTGGACAAGGCGTCAGTTACGATCAGGGCCAGCAGAAGGTTCCCATGTCGCAGCAGTGGAATGTCTCCGTGCAGAAGACTTGCCGGGTAAGCTGGGTCTTCGATCTGGCCTACGCGGGAAATCATGTCACCAATCAGGTGGCGGGAAACTATAACCTGGACCAGTTGAATCCCGACGTATCTAAGCCTCGGCAACGCGCTCCAGAATCCGGTCCCGAATCCTTACGCCGGTATCGTCCCCGGCTCGCTCGGCGGTGCGACCATCACCAAGCAGCAGTCACTGTTGCCCTATCCTTATTACACCAGCGTCACGGTGCGCAATCCGCATCTCGGCGATTCTATCTATCACGCCGGCATGCTGACCGCACAGAAGCGCTTCAATAAGGGCCTTACATTCTTCGCGTCGTATACCAAATCGAAGTTAATAAGCGATAGCATCGCCGCACCCATCAATTTCGGCAATGTCGTGCAGACCGGAGTCACTACCTATCAGAACGGTTTGTTCGATCGTTCGCTGGAACGTGCCGTCGACCCCACCAATGTCCCGCAGCGTCTAGCCATCAGCTTCGTCTATGAGCTCCCCGTCGGCAAAGGCAAGCTGATCAATATCCAGAACAACATCCTTAACGCCATCGTCGGAGGCTGGCAGGCTCAAGGCATCATGACTCTGCAGACAGGTCTTCCCATCGTGATCACCGGAGCCTCTAATAACTTGGCAACCCGTCCGAATTCAACCGGTCAATCGGCGAAGCTTTCGAACCCCACTCAATATGAATGGTTCAACACCGCCGCCTTCGTCAACCCTCCGAACTATACCTATCGGCAACATCGGCCGCACACTTCCGGACGTCAGTAACCCCGGTTTCTTCAACCTCGATTTCTCGATGATCAAGAACATAAGGCTAAGCGAAAGAGTCAGTCTTCAACTCCGCGGGGAAGCCTTCAACCTCGATAACCATACTAACCTGGGAATGCCCAACGCGACGTTCGTCGCCGGCACCAACGGCCTGAACTCCAGCAGCACATTTGGCACAATTACATCCGCCCAAGCCGCGCGCAGCATCCAAATCGGCGCAAAGCTAATCTTCTAATATGACGCTGGTGTATAGTCCAAAAACCGTGACTGACACTTCCCAAGTGCGGCACCCCGTGCGAAAACCGGGACTGACTACTCTGTCCCAAGGCACCACAGTCCTTGCAAATGCGCTCCTGCACTCATCGCCGCGTGGACTGAGCGATCTGTTCCGGCTTTCGCCCCGTCCACAGTCTATTGACACAAACCAAGCAGCACGCTGGTAAAGTATCCAAATGGGAACTGACGGGATTTCATTAGGCAAGATCGAACGGCGCCGGGCCGTCGATGATGTGCATCAGGCCATCCGCGAAGCGATTCTCGACCGCCGCTTCCCTCCCCGAACGCGTTTAAACGTCGAAGAACTGGCCCTGCAGCTCGGAGTCAGTCTGACTCCGGTCCGCAGCGCCATACAGTTGCTGGCGGCGGAAGGGCTGGTCGACGTTCATTCGCGCAGTGGAACTTTCGTAGCCACCATCAGCCGTCGCGAGCTGGAGGAGACCTTCGATATCCGCTGCGCACTGGAATGTCTGGCCGCCGAAAAAGCCGTCTTCACCGACAAAGACATTGACCGCGCCCGCAAGCTTTTTGCTTCCATGCTGAAGCTCCGTAAGAACGACAGCCAGCGAAAGATCCACGATCAGGCCAACTTCGAGCTGCACGAAATCATAATCCGGGCCTCCGGCAACCAGCGCCTGGCCGACATGTACGAAAGCCTGCAGGCCCACATCGCCATGTGCCGCCTGCATCGCATCGATGAAAGCTGGCACTCGCGTTTGCCCCAGGAGCAAAAGGAACATCAGGAGATCGTAGAAGCAATCGAAAAGCGAGACACGAAAGCACTGGTGAAAGCGCTCCGCAGCCACATCCTAAGAGCCAAAGACGCCCTACTGGCACAAATCGAGCCCGACGAATAGCTGTCCCGATCATGTGTCCCAAACCTATCCGCTCAGTGTCCACGCCGAACCGCCATGCGTAAGCATGCGGACCGATGTGAAAGGCTTTCGCGACTCCGATGAAAATCAAATCCATCCAAGCCACTCCCTTCCGCCACACCCGCGACGACGCACACCGGCACCGCCGGCTCCCCCGCGAAACTCCAATCGTCCTCCTCCCTCTACCGCTGGGCCGAAAACTATCCGGTAATCTACTCCACCCGCTTCGAAACCGCCATCGGTCCGCATCGAACTCGATTCCGGCCAAATCGGCTGGGGAGAATCGCAAGCCCCCGTAGCGCCCGAAGTCGCCTGCGCAGTCGTCAATCATATCCTCGTCGCCCGTTCTTGAAGACAAGCCCTTTCGAGGGAACGATCGAAGAGATCCACTCTCTCTGGTGGAAGATGTACTCCACCATGCGCGTCCGCGGCCACACCGGAGGCTTCATGCTCGACGGCATCGCCGGTGTAGATCTCGCCCTCTGGGACCTCGCCGGAAAAATCGCAGGCCTTCCCGTAAGCGCTCTCATCGCCAAAATCCGCAAAAGCGTCCCTGCGTATCTGAGCGGACTCCCCGGTGGCGATCCACAGCAAGCATCAGACTCGGGCTTCACTGCAAGTAAAGGTGTTCCACGACTCCACCATCGACAGTCTGCTCACCAATCTCGACGCCCTCTCCTCACTTGAAGTAGCGGTGGACGCTTTGTGGCGGCTCACACTAGAGACCGCGTTAGAACTCGCTCCGGAACTTGGAGACGCAACATCCTCTGGCTCGAAGCTCCGCTCGCTCCCGAAAGCGCGCAAGCCCACGGCGAAACTAGCCGCCTCCATCAACACGCCCATCGCGATCGGCGAAAGTTATCGAACCGTCTTTGAACTCGATCCTTTTTTCGCCGCCCGAGCCATGAAAATCGTGCAGCCCGATCTCGGCCGCACAGGCATCACTGAAGGCTCTGAACATCGCCCGCGCCGCCGAAGCTCAAGGCCTGACCGTGATCCCTCACGTCAGCATCGCGCTAGGTCCGCAACTCGCCGCCGCGATTCACTTCGCGGCCTCGATCCCCAATTGCCCGATGCTGGAGTTCAATCCTAGCGTGCTGACAATCGCGAACAGTTTTCTGAAAGAACCGATCCGGATGGATGGACCAAACTATATCGTGCCAACGTCTCCGGGCCTGGGCGTAGACATGAAATTTATGGCCATTTAAGGTCTCCCTATGGGTGCGTTTTTGGCGATTTATGGTCATTTAACAGGCCCTCGCACCAGCGCTCGCACAAAAAGATACGACAAGCGGATGCAAAAAACCCATGATCACGAAAATCGCCGTGTAAGAATAATGTTCCACCACGCGCCCCGTCAGATTCGTAAACAACGTACTGCCGACTCCGCTTCCGAACGCAATAATTCCCGACACCGACCCAACCACCCCTACCGGATAAATATCGTTTGTAATCGTCATCAGATTGGTTTTCCAGGCCATATGCGCGCCGGTCAACACGCAAATCAGCACCATAGCGACAGTCGAGGAACTTCCCGGAACCAAAACGCTTAGCGGCATAATCAGCGCGCAAGGCAAAAGCGCAATTTTCCGGGCCCGCAGCGGCTCATAATCCCCTCTTAATCAGCCATCCCGACGCGAGTCCGCCCCCAAAAGCCCCAAAATCCGCCGTCAGATAAGGGCAGCCAGGCCAGCATTCCCATCTGTACCATCGAAAAATGCCGCTGCTCCACCAGATACTTCGGGAGCCAGAACAAGTAAAACCACCAAACCGGATCCGAGAAGAATTTCGCGAACAACAGTCCCCAGGTCTGCGGCAAAAGCAGCAGTTCGGATTTCGGCAGCGGGGCAACGTTTGCGTCTGCCAGCGGAGGGGTGCCATAAATCGTCAGCCAGCCGATAAGCCAAACGAAACCAAACAAATCCGGTTATCACGAAGCACATTCGCCAGTCGAACTTCATCATCAGCCACACGATCAGCGGAGCCGCCACAATCGCGCCCACCGATGCGCCTCCATTTTGCAGTCCGTTGACGAAGCCGCGTTCTTTTGGGCGGAAACCATTCGGAAATGGCTTTGAACCCGGCCATGAAATTGCCAGGCTCGCCGATCCCCAATAATGCCCGGAAGATACCGAGCTGAAACGGAGTTCGCGCAAATGCGTGCAGCATATTGCTGACCGACCAGAACGCCATGAACAGCGGCGAGCGATCGTTTTGGTGCCCCAGAGATCCACCAGAGAATCCCGAGCCCAAATACATGATCGTGTAGGCGACCAGGAATGCCTGCAGCACGTTGGAGTATTGCCACCGGCGACATGTGCAGTTCCTTGGTCAACTGCGGCGCGACTACCGAGAGCGTCTGGCGATCGACGTAATTGATAACCGAAGCGAGAAAGAGCAGCGCGGCGATGTACCACCGGAGGTTTTTCATCGACAGAAATCGCGAAGAAAATCCAGCTCGGCGAGTCCGGTTTTATCGATGCGGACCCGTAGGATGGCGCACGTAGGAGGATGCGATTACTCCCAGCCGATTTCAAGTTGTGCTTCATGGCCGAAACCCCGAGGCCAGGCTGCAATTCAAAGCGGATCAGAGGCAGGATGCGCGTAAATAATTTCCACGCGCCGGTCTGATCTCCGGCCTCGAGCGAATTCCAGATCGACGGCAAAAGAATCAATCATATCGCTGCCCGGCATGATGCCCCGGGAACCTCGATTATATTCCTCGATGAAGAAGTTTCCGTTGAGGCCGCCGAACGCGGTGATGTCGCTGAGCGCGCTGATTTTCGGAGCGGTGGGCGGCGCTTCGACTTTTGCGTACACGACGTGTTCGATTTCCCGGCCCATTTTCGAAAGTAGCGACGCCGGCATAGCCACCTGGGTCATCAGCGGCGCGTCCTGCACCATGATCGGAATATGGACGGCTTTGCTGATCGCCTCATAGTAAAACATCAACCCATCGGCATCGGTTTTCATGAACCAGGGAGGAAGAACCATCAGCGCATCGGCGCCGAGAGTCTTCTGCTTGGCGGCTCAGTTCGCAGCCAGGCCGGTGCCGGAATGGCCGGTGCTGACGATGAGAGGGAATGTCGTGTTGTCGCGAACCAGTTTCAGTAGACGTGGCGCGCTCCGCGTCGCTCAGCGCATAGCCTTCGCTGGCGTTGCCGAATAGGCCCAGGCCGTGCGCGCCTTGGTCTATCAGGTGGTCGGACGAGGTTTACCTGACTCTCGAGATCCAAAGATCCGTCGTCATGAAACGTAGTGGCGAGGATCGGAAATACGCCTTGCATTAAAGTACATAATACAAAATTTCAGATTTCAATGTGAGATTGATTGCAGAGCGCGTGGGCTGCCTGCTGGCGGATTTCGGGGTCCGGGTCAGAGGCGGCTTTGCGGAATTCTTCGGCCGCGCCCGGGCCGATCGCCGCGGTTTGCGAGCACTGCGCCCAGATCCAGGTGGGCTTTGCCGAAGTTCGGACGAAGGCGAACGGCTTCTCGATATTCGAACGAGCGCGGCGTCGACCTGTCCGCGATTTTCTAAGAGGCCGCCGAGCACGTCGTGGGCGACTCGGCCAGATTGGGATCGTCTTTGAGAGCGGCTTCGATGTGCGTTTGGGCGTCGGCGAGACGATCCATGCGAGCCAAAGCGACTCCGTAGTTAAACTGGTCGACTGCTTTGGCGCTCGCCCGGTCATAGTGCCAGACTGCTTCGGTCAGATTTCCTTTGGACGCGAGAAGATTCGCCAGGTTGGCATGCGCGGCTGCGAGCGTGGGCGCGATCCGCAGAGCCGCGCGAAATGCCGTTTCGGCAAGATCGGATTGGCCGGTCTCCGCCAGAATCGCGCCTAGACTGTTCTGCGGCGTCGGCGAAATTCGGGATCGAGTTCGATGGCTTTGCGCAGAGACGCAATTGCTTCCTGCTTACGGCCGAGCGTCCGATTGGAGCAAGCCGAGATCGTACCAGGCTTCGGCGTCCGAGGGGTCTGATTGAGTCGCGTGGACGAGAGTATCGAGCGCTTGCTGCTGCTGGCCGGAGCCCCGGAACGCGTTGGCCAATCGACGCAAGAATCAGAACGCAGAGCCGGGCTCGCGCGCCAATGCCTGCTGATAGGGCTCGATGGCTTTCGCGAATTGGTTGGTGTTGCAGTAAGCGTCGCCTAACTCGATATACGACCCTGCTTGCGCGGGCTTGCGCGTGGGCGATCGCGGCTTCCAGCGCGAGCGATACCGGCGTCGAGATTGCTCTTCGCGGCCACCTGGGCGACGGCGGTGTAAAGTTCGTCCGCATCACCGTAAGGGACCACTTCGCCATGATATTGGGCGTCCTTTCCGTGACGCTCGGGAAGCTCGGCAAGCAGGTTGGCCGCAGGGCGGCGCTGGATCAGATGATCCGTCATGACGGCGTGCACGACATCTTCGGTGCGGCGCTTGGGCATGTGGCATCCGATACAGTTTTCGGCTCTCGGATGATTGGCCGCATTGATAACGGCGTGGCATTGGCGGCATACGCCGTTGTAATGTTCGGCAGCTGTCGGGCCGTGCGGGATGTCGTGGGGATTGTGACAAGTGATGCAGGTGCAACGCGCCTTTACTCTCGAGGAAACATCGCGACTTGCGAAGACGGTAGGCGGAGCTGACGATCTCGAATTTGTTCTCCCTGCCGGCCGCGGGCGCGTGATCGAAGATCAGCAGGAAGGCCGAGAGAGGCTCGCCGGGGCGGTACGAATAGGGTCCGCGATCGAAGCGGCGGACGGCGTTGGGCAGAGGGAAGCTGGTGGTTTCGAGGTGACACTGCATGCACACCTCCATGCTGCGATCGCGAAGGGAGCCGCGCCGGATTCACGATTGCTTTTCGGAGGTCCTCCGGTTTCGGGTTGGGCAGCTGGGCGGCTTGCACGTGATTTCCGCCGGGGCCGTGGCAGCGCTGGCAATCGATTCCTTCTGGCAAAGGCGCAGTGAAAAAACCGGTTCCGCTCCGGCGTCTTCATGCCCGGCGGGGATTGCGGGATAGGCGTTGTGGCAGAACATGCAGTCGTAGCCGACTTTTCTGGTAGCCGGAGGATGATCGGTGTCGTAGCCGGGATTCATGGCCCAGGTGCCGCCATTTTCCGCGTACCAGGCGAGCGGAAGCTCAATTAGCGTATTGCGAGCGGTGCGATGCAAATAGGTTCGGACGTGGTTGCCGGAGCCCATGACGTAATCGACTTTCAATTCGCCGATGTTTTCTTCCTTGCCGCCGGCGCCGATTTGCCAAGCTGCGTTGGAACCAGGCTCCGTCCTTTGCGATCATCTGAAACCAGGTGCGGGAGGAGGGGTGAAAATAGGGCTTGGCGTCGGGGAAGCTGTCGGCTGAGGGGACATAAAATGCTCGCGCCATTCCGGTGTGGCGGTAGTGCTCGTAGACTCCGGCGTGGCAGGTTGCGCAGACTCGGGCGTTTACATACTGGTTCACAGAGGGTTGTTTCGGGCTTGAGCAGCGGGTTGCGGCGAGGGCGAGAATCAGGGTCGCGGCGAGGCTTCGAGGGACGGACACAGTTCTATTTTATGGATGGAAGAGCGAGCGCTGTGAAAGCTGGCTCGATTGGCTCCTAAGGGCGACAGCCAATTGCGTCACTTTCGTCCCTTGCGAATGCGCGAGCTAGTAAGAAGTGGCAACGATTCTTGTTAGCGAAAATGCTCGCGTCTGTCCGCATGCTTTACGCATGGCGGTTCGGTAGCTAGCCTGAGCCGCCATGCGTGAGCATGCGGGTAGACGGATCAATTACCAAGAATTGGCTGGGCTGGCCGATAAGGGCAATGTGGAAACGTGGCGTATCCGCTTGCTCTCGTTTTTGTTGGTAGCCCCTGGCGCCTTTGCGCAGTCGCGATCGGACTGGCATTTCTGGACAGCGGCTGATGGACTGAAGGAGTCTTATAGCCGCAAAATGTCCATCGGGGCCGACGGGCGGCTGTGGATCCGGCATGGCGCGGTCACCGGGATTAGTATTTTGGATGGGTACACCGTAACTGGAATTCCGGATCCCCGGCTTGGGACTACCATCGTGTGGAACCGACTGGCGCGGATCTATACCGGGCCCACTGGGACGCCCTGGACCGTCGAGAATCATGCGCTGATGAGATTCGACGGCTCCGCTTGGCGCAACGAAGCTAACGAAGAGCCGGGAGATACGATGATCGCCGCAATGCCCGCGGGCGCCGCAGCGGTGCTGGTCCTCTTTGCGGATCGGCTGGCCCTTTATCAAACGGAATCGCGCGTGTGGAGGGTTCTGAAGACTTCCCAGGAGCTGGGGGTATTTCTACACATGATTCCGGGATTCCACCGCGATTTCTGGATTACCGCTCAACATGGCGTCGCCCGGTTGAAGCTGGACGCGGATGATCGGGTCTCCTGGAAGGATTTCGACACCAGCCGCATTGGAGTAGTTGATGCCGACGAGCCTTTGCCCTCCTCCTCAGGGGACGAACTGTTCTTTGGAGGGCGGCTCCAGGGGGCGCGCTCGCAACGGGCGGTCGCGCGTTGGTTCGATGTAGAAGGGGCAGATTCGAGAATTGAAATTGTGCGTACCGCGGCCAGCGATAATCTTCGCGGCTGGCGGGGACCGGACGGCGAACTTTGGAGTATCGACGGCGCGTCGCTGCGGCGCCTGGTCTATGGGGATTGGCTCCCGGTGGAGAAATTCGGCATGCTCGCGGGCTCTTTGTTTGAAGTGGTGAAGGAGCGCGACGGAGGGTTCTGGCTGGGCACATCGGAGGGCATCGCACACTATCCCGCGCATCTCTGGACGACTCCCGATCTGGTGCGCCAGTTGGATCAACCGGTTCACGCCATCGCGGAGGACCGCAAGGGGCGATTGTGGTTTGGCGGGACGGATTACCTGCTGGAGCTGGACGGCTCAAACTGGAGTGCCTACCGGTGGCCGCAAGGAATGCAGACCCAGGCCGCGCAAAGCGACACGCTATGGGTGATGGCGGATGGCAGGCTCGCGGTCAAAGCTGTGGGCAGCGATACCCGGAATCGAGTCTTTCTGTTCGACCCGGCGACGCAGCGCTTCACTCCGTTAGTTCATCCGGAAGGGAGGGATGTGGCGTTGATCCGCGGACGGGCCGACGGAAGCCTGCTGGTGTGGAGTTACCCGGGCTGCAGGATTGAGATTTTTGATGGCAAGACCTTCCACACGGTCTTCAATTCAACGGCGAAGTGGGAAGGATTCGATGTACGGAGCGTGGTAGAAAGACCGGGAGGCGAATTCTGGTTTGGCGGCGCGGATGCGTTGGCGGTGATTCGGAACGGCGAGCTGCGGACTCTCCGGCCGATGCTGGACTTCCCGGAAACGGGTGCGTTCACGATCGCGGAGCTCGAGCCCGGCCGACTGATGGTGGGCGGACGGAATGACCTGCTGGAATACGACGGGAATCGCTGGACGGTGGTGCGCTCCGGCCTCGACCGCATCCGTTCGGTGATGAAGACCCGCGATGGAACATTGTGGGTTGCTTCGGGGTCCGGCCTGCATCGGCGTCAAGGAGCCAACTGGGTCACCAACGGGGAAGAAGACGGATTGCCCTCGGGCACCGCGTACAAGGTGTTTGAAGACAGCCGGGGGCGGGTATGGGTGGGCACCAGCCGGGGCGTCAGCCTGTTTCATCCGGAGGCGGATCACGATCCTCCCGAGACCCGTCTTTCCGAGGCTGCCAACGGCCGGTTCGCGTCGCCCGACGGAGATATCCGGATTCGCTTCTGGGGGACGGACAAATGGCGGATGACGCCGAGTGAGCGCTTGCTCTATTCCTATCGCGTCGGTTCGGATGCGTGGAGCCCGTTCGCGTCGGCGAGCGAAGTGGAGCTCCACCATGTCGCGCCGGGTCGGCATTCGATCCAGGTCCGCGCGATGGACCGGAAGGGAAATATGGAGCAGCACGCCGATTCGTTCGAATTCACCATGGTGCCGCCGTGGTATCGCCAGAACGGATTCCTGTTGATTTCGCTGATCGGAAGCGCGGCGATAATTTTACTCATCGGCGCGGCGGGGGTGAGCTATCGGCAGCGAGGGACGCTGATTGTGGCGCTCGAGGAGGCGCGCCTGGTGGCGGAATCAGCGAGCCGGCGCAAAGGGGAGTTTCTCGCGAATATGAGCCACGAAATCCGCACGCCCATGAACGCAATCATCGGCATGACGGCGCTGACGCTCGACACGGTGCTCAATGAAGAGCAATACGACTCCCTGAGCACGGTGAAAAGATCCGCGCAAGCGCTGCTGCGCCTGCTGAACGACATTCTGGATTTCTCCAAGGTCGAAGCCGGCAAATTGGGGCTGGTGCTATCGGGCTTCGATTTGCGGCAATCGATCAAGGACGTAGTGCGGACTCTTTCCGCCGGCGCCGCGGAGCGTGGACTCAAACTGACCTCGCGAGTCGATCCGCTGGTGCCTGCGCTGCTCGTCGGGGACGAACAGAGGCTCCAGCAAGTGCTGATGAACCTGGTCGGCAACGCACTTAAATTCACTCACGAGGGGCAGGTGCGAATCGACGCTCGCGTGGAATCGCTAGAAGGGGCGGTGGTGACGATTCACCTGATGGTGGCCGACACCGGGGTGGGTATTCCGGAGGACAAGCAGAAGATCATTTTCGCGCCTTTCGAGCAGGCCGATGGATCGACCACCCGCAAGTATGGCGGAACCGGTTTAGGACTCGCCATCTCGACATCGCTCGCGTCGCTGATGGAAGGCGATTTGCGGGTGGAGAGTCCATGGCGGGATCCGGATACGGGGAACCTGGTTACAGGGAGCGCCTTTCATTTCACTGCGCGATTTAAAGAAGAGCTCGATCGGAAGCAGTTGGAAACCGAGACGCGCGCTCCGGTGCTGACCGGCTTGCGGATCCTGCTTGCCGAGGACAACGCGGTGAATCAAAGGCTGGCCAAGCGGCTGCTCGAAAAGAACGGCCACATGGTCTTCCTGGCGGCCACCGGTCGCGAAGCTTTGACGGTGTTGGATCGCGAACGGGTGGACGTGGTGCTGATGGATTTGCAGATGCCGGAGATGGACGGAATGCAGGCGACGGCGGCGATTCGCGCGAACGAAAAAGTGCGCGGAGGGCACGTGCCTGTGGTCGCGCTGACGGCGCACGCGCTCGCGGGGGATCGCGAACAATGCTTAGCGAACGGCATGGATGGGTACCTCGCCAAGCCTTATAGCAGCGAGGATCTCAATCGGGTACTGGCTGAAATGATCAGTCTTGGCGTGGTGCTGGCGTAAAAGGTCTCAGGGATCTTCGATGACACCGGCGAATAGCAGCGCGCCAGTCTCGGAATCGGCGATCAGGGCGACAAAGGGGCGGTCGAAGATCAGGATTTTTTTCTCGCGCTGCTGGCGCATTGCGGCGCCGGCAGTCATCACAACCGCGGTCGCGGCTGCGGCAACCGTCCCTTTTTCGTCTACTTCGAGGCGCGTTTTGTGGATCACGTCGCTGATGAAAAAGTCTTTGGAACCCATGGGGCTGAAATCGGCGCCGGGATAATGGAACGCGGCGTCCATGCCCATTTTCTTCAAATATTCAACCAGGCTCGCGGAGAAATCGAGGGTGAAGCGCGGGAGTTTTAAATCGAGATCGAAGTCGGTCGCGGCATCGGCAAGATGCGCTGCGTCGAGCGACGCGAGCACTTCGGCTGGCGTGTGGCCGGGCTGGGGGAGAAGGGCATAGAAGAACGCGCTCGATTCCTTGTAATACAACATCGCGCCCTCGAAGTTCGCGCCGCTTCGATAGGCGCCGGTGAGGCGGGATTGATGCATCATTTTTACGGTCTTCGCGGCGCCGCCGGTTTTGTGAAAGGGTTCATCGGCGGTGGCGGGGACGGCGAATTCACTGCGCCATTGCGCGGCGAAATATACGGCGTCGGTCAGGAGCACGGCAGCTTTTTTTACGATGTCCGGCGTGACGATGCTGCCGATTTTTCCGTTGGTGTTGCTTTTGACCCAATCGTTAATTTCGTCAGCCGCCTTGGCGTCGGCGAAATTGAGCGACGCCGCATGGGCGCCGAATTCGGATTCGCACAGCTTGACGAAATCGGGCGCGAGCGTGAAATGACGGTCGGCCCAGAGTGCGTTGGCGATGGTCAGCGCGGCCTTGGTTTTGAGAATACTCTGCAGAGCGGCGGACGAGTTATTTAACTGCGCGGCGTCGAGGTCGGGGAGAGCCAGCGCTTTTCTCATCGCCGTGCGGGTTGCGCCGGCCGCTCCACTCTCCGTCATCTGCAGCGCGAGAAAAACGCTGAGAGGCGAAATGAAGACGTTCTCGCCCGGCTTGCGGTCGACCATGTTGCGCAGAAGTTGGAGGCCGAAGGTTCGCTCGGCGGCGACGGCGATTTTTTCGTTAGCAGTCATTTGAGCCTCGACCGGCGCCAAGCAAAAGGGCAAGCACGAAATGCATTCGCGGCGTGTCATCCCGAAGACGGCTCCAGTATCTCAAAGTTGGAGTCCACGTCCGCAGGATGAGTTACGTCAAGCCAGTAAGATGAGGCGAATTTACATAATCCTGATTGTCATTGTCGTCTTGTTGGAGGCGAAGGATAAGGGTGATAACGATTACAAAGACGCAAAAGCGGCGGAAAGCCGGCAGGATTGGGATCGCGCGCTGCAAGCGTACATGTCGGCGCTCGATAGGAATCCGAACAATCCCGCGTATACCATCGGCATGCGGCGCATGCGTTTTCAATCGGCCCAACTGCACGTGAATCAGGGCCAGAAGCTGCGCACAGATGGCAAGGTCGTCGAGGCGCTAGGGGAATTTCAAAAGGCTCTGATTGCCGATCCGTCATCGGCGATCGCGATTCAGGAAATGAAACGCACGCAGGCGATGCTGGACGAAAAACCGACGGAGAAGCACCAGAGCACAGCGTCGATTGAAGGGCCGCCGGAGCTGAAGCCGATCGTCGGCGAAATTCAAACGCTCAAAATCAACAACCAGCCGCCCAAGGTGCTCTATGAAACCATCGGCAAGATGGCCGGGATCAACGTAGTGTTCGATTCGACTTACCCCGCGCAGCCGCGCAACGCGAATGTCGATATCGCCAACATGCCGATCGAGCAGGCGTTCGATTATCTCGCGGTCCTCACTAAAACCTACTGGAAGCCGATCACTTCGAATACTATTTTCGTGACCGAAGACAATCCCACCAAGCGGCACGATTACGAGGACGAAGTGATGAAAGTCTTTTACCTGAGCAACGCGACGTCGGTGCAGGAGATTCAGGAGATCGCGACGGCGATCCGCACCGTAGCCGACATACGCCGTGTGTTCCCGATCAATGCGCAGAAGGCTCTGATCGTGCGCGCCACCACGGACCAGATGGCGCTGACGGAAAAGATGCTGCACGATCTGGATAAGCCGAAATCGGAGGTTGTCATCGACGTGATCGTGATGCAGGTGAACAGCACTTATTCGCGCAGCCTGGCGGCGACACTTTCCTCGGCGGGAACTACTGGAGTGCAACAATCGATCGGGTTCCTGCCTACGACAGCGAGCGATGGGACCACGTCGAACGGAACCATTCCGCTGAGCCGGATCGGGCATCTTTCGATCAACGATTTCTCGACTTCTCTGCCCGGCGCGATCGTCAATGCGGTGATGTCGGACGCGCGGACTAAGACCATGAACAAGCCGCAGGTGCGGGCTTCCGACGGCATGAAGGTGGACCTCGTCATCGGCGAGCGCATCCCGTTTGCAACGGGAAGTTTCTCCTCAGGTGTCTCCGTGAGCGCCAGCGTGAGCCCGCTGGTGTCGACACAATTTAACTATGCCGAGGTTGGTTTGAAACTGAGCATCACACCGCAGATTCATCCAGCCCATGAGGTGACATTGCATATCGAAGTAGAGGTTTCGGCCGTGGACCAATACGTGAATATCGGCGGCATCTCTCAGCCGGTGATCGGCCAGACCAAGAACACCGCCGACATTCGTTTACGGGAAGGCGAGGTAAATATTCTGAGCGGTCTCAGCCAAAGTTCGGACGGGACAACCGTCGCCGGGCTGCCCGGATTGACGAACATTCCCCTGCTGGGCCAGTTTCTGTTCGGAAGCTCGACCAAAAATAAATCCTCCGCCGAATTAATGATCGCGCTGATTCCGCACATCATTCGGACGCAAATTTATTCCGAGGAGAATACCAAGGGAGTATATACAGGGACCGAACAGGCGATGAAAGTTTATCACTCCCAGAAAGCTGATCTTCCTCGGGTGCCGTAGATAACTGAGCAGAATCGGACAATCTTCTCCAAACTGTTTTCGAGCGCACCCGTCTATTCCCGCATGATGTTAGCCTCTCGAAGTTTGCCTCTCTTTTTTTATGCCGGAGCCGTCTTCGGCCAAGCGGGATTGACTCTGCCGCCCAGTGGGAACAATCAGAAGGCATCTGTCAGTCAATTCATAGGGCCGGTCAAAGTTACGATCGAGTATTCGAGCCCCGCTGTTCATGGGCCGGACGGAAAGGATCGCCGCGGACAGATCTGGGGGAAGCTGGTCCCTTACGGGGTTGCGAATCTTGGGTTCGGAAACGGCAAGCCCAGCCCGTGGCGCGCGGGCGCGAACGAGAACACTCTGTTTTCAACCTCCTACCCTGTAACGATTGAAGGAAAAACGCTTCCCGCCGGACGTTACGGGCTGCACATGATCCCGACCGCCGATGAATGGACGGTCATCTTCTCGAAAGACACGGGGGCGTGGGGTAGCTTCTTTTATGAGGAGAGTCACGATGCGCTGCGCGTGCAAGTCAAGCCGCGCAAGCATGACTATCGGGAGTGGCTGACTTACGAATTTACGGAGCGGCGCCCGATCGAGGCGACGGCCGAACTGCAATGGGAGGATTTGTCGGTGCCGTGGAAGATCAAGGCCGAAAATACCAACGACATCTATATCTCAAAGTTAAAGGAAGAGTTGACCAGCGTTCCAGGGTTTGACTATAAGTCTTACGACGCTGCGGCGCAGTTCTGCCTGACGGCGAAGACGAATCTGGATCAGGCGATGGTGTGGGCGGAGGCTGCGGTCAGCATGCCTGGTGTTGGACAAGTCAACTTCACCACGCTCAGCACGAAGGCACTCGTTTTGTCGGCGACGGGAAAGAATGAGGAGGCAGGGAAGATTATGCAGGGCGCGCTCCGGCTTCCGTCGACCACCTCGCTTGAGATCCATCAATATGGACGGCAGCTGCTTACGATGAAGAAGCCTGCGGAAGCGCTCGAGGTCTTCAAATACAATGAGCAACGGAACGGAGATTCATGGCCGGTCCACGTCGGATTGGCGCGAGGCTACGCAGCCGTCGGCGACAACAAACTAGCCCTCGAACATGCGCAGAAGGCGCTCCCGCAGGCGCCGGACGAGCTGAACCGGAAGAGTCTTGAAGCGATGGTAAAGGCGCTTTCCGAGGGGCAAGCGATTCAGTAGGCCCGAGAAAATTCGCAGGCTCCGGCCATCTAGCCAGGCCGACCCATCTCCAGACAGTCGATGGTGAAATGGAACGGCATTCCAACGCCGGACGTGTTCGGGTACGTATTTGTCGTGGCGAATCTTTGCTACATTTGGGGTGTGACGTTGGAGGCCATCAAGGAAGCGATTGAGAAGCTCCCGCCAGATCAGCAGACGGTTCTGGCTAGCTGGCTCAGCGAGCGCGACTGGAAATCATGGGACGAACAAATCCAGCATGATTTTTCCCCAGGTGGGCGCGGAATGCCGTTACTTGCAGAGCTGGAACAGGAAATTGCAGGAGGCAAGGTTCGCCCGATGGAAGAGGGTTTTGCATCCCGTCGCAAGTGAGCCTTCAGTCGCGCACCCTCGCACGATTCTGGCAGCGATACGATGAACTGCCGGAGGAGATACAGCGCCAAGCCGACAAGCAATACAGTCTGTTCCAGCAAAATCCGTTCCATCCCTCCTTGCGCCTCAAGGCAATTGGGCCATTCTGGTCGGTGCGGGTTTCAGGCTCCTTTCGAGCGTTGGCCATTCGTAAGGGCGACACCTTCTATTGGTTTTGGATAGGGACCCACGAGAGGTACGAAAAAATTCTAGCGAGCTGAAGGCTGAAACTTTCAGTAATGGACGTCTGGCAGGAAATTTTCTCACTATCTAGGACTGGAACCATCCACGAAGACAGTCGCCGCCTAAAACCTCGGCGGCAGCAAGCTTTTTCTGCTGCCCGGCAGAATGAATTCAGACGCAGAATGCCATTCTCTCGCGTCTTCTGGACCAGGGACCTGATTACGTTCCGGCGGCGGCGCAGAGGTGATTCTGACTCCATCGTAAGCCCAGCATACGATGCCTCCCAGAACCCAATGCATGATGCCGACGACCAGAATGACCTTATCCTGAGTGCGCGTAAGATCCCGAAAAAGGATGTTCACCAGAGCGATTGCTCCGACGACCACGCCCAGACAAAGCCACCAGATAACCCAGCGGTGAATGCGAACATGGATGTGACTCACAATTATACACCTCTGCCTATTTGATGCATCGTTGGAACGCCCGGTAACTACTGTTCGGACAGTATCTGCCCCAAGCTAAAATCGAGTAAGTGCGTAAAATTGAATCCCTCTTTCTCCCCGGACCCGCCGGCCGATTGGAAGCGCTGCTCGAGGAACCCGAAGATACCGCGCCCATCGAGGCCGCGCTGGTCTGCCATCCTCATCCGCAGCACGGCGGCACCATGCACAATAAAGTGGTCTACCGCATCGCGCGCGGCTTGCGCGGCACCGGAGCAGTGGTGCTGCGATTCAATTATCGCGGCGTGAATTTGAGTGAAGGCAAATATGACGATGGCGAAGGCGAATTGAGGACGCGCGCGCCGCGCTCGATTATCTGCGCGGACGCTATCCCGGTCTGCCCTTCACGGTCGCCGGATTTTCCTTCGGATCGAGAATCGCGTTGCGGCTGGGCTGCGGCATCGCCCGGCGCGTGATCGCGGTCGGCTTTCCGGCTCCTATAAGGATAACGCGTCGCTCGATACCTGCACCACCCCGCGGGTCTTTATTCAGAGCACCCACGACCAGTTCGGATCGGTGGAAGCAGATCGAATCGATCGTTGTCGGCGCTGCCGGAACCGAAGCAGCTACCGCTTCATTGAAGCGCAGGATCACTTCTTCGCCGGCGCATTAGAGGCGCTGGAGGCCGAATTTAAGGTCATCTAAGGCTTAGCTGGGGACGCTTTTTAGGCGTTTTATGGCCGTTTAAGATGCGGCAAGGCGCAGTTCGCGCTCCATGCGGCGGGTGGCGCGGTCGCTGATCAGGTAGGCGACCTTCTGAGCAGCTCCGGGAATATCCTCAGGCTTGATCAGCAGGAAGTTCTGATGCTTGGTCGGCGCCGGACGCGCGTTCTGATACGTGGTCAGCAGAGCTGTCGCCGGCTTGTAATCCTTCATCCGGGCATGAGCGATTACTTTAAGCCCGGCTTCCGGCGATTCCATCTGTAAGTCGCTCAAAACAAGCTCGTATTCGCCTGCATCCAGCTTCCCGACGGCTTCGGCGGCGCTGGCTGCGGAATCGACATTATAGCCCCCGGCCTTCAGGACGGTTTGCAGAGTCAAACGCGATGTAGGGTCGTCGTCCACCAGCAAGACCCGTGCCAAATCGTAATCGAGGATCCGGGTTCTATATGTCAAGATCGTGCAACTTCCGGATTCCAGTTTAACCCAGAAGACCTGATTTTCGACCCGGAGATTTTCCTAGATCCGTTCAGTACCCTAGCTAACCTACTGATTTTAAATATGGTTTTCGCCAAATACACGGGCGAAGATCTGGTCCACGTGAGCAAGGTGCCGATCGAGCGAAAAGGCCGTATTAATCTCTGCAATCGATAGATAAGAAAGGATTTTCTCGTCAGATTCGACGGCGGCGCGAAAATCGCCCTCATTTTCCCAGGCCTGCATGGCGTGTCTTTGCACACGTTCGTAAGCGTCTTCCCGCAGCATCCCGGCCGCCGCTAGGTCCAACAGAAGCTGGCCCGAGAAGATCAGGCCCTTGGTGCTATCGAGATTGTGTTTCATGCGGTTCGGATAGACCCGCATGCCGTCGATCAGCCACAGCGTTTTGGCCAGCAGATAGTCGGTCAGGATCGCGGAATCCGCCAGAATCACGCGCTCGACCGAAGAGTGGGAGATGTCGCGCTCGTGCCACAACGCGATATTCTCCATCGCCGCCTGGGCGTTGGAGCGGACGACGCGCGCCAGACCGCAGATCTGCTCTGAAGTCACCGGGTTGCGCTTGTGGGGCATGGCCGAGGAGCCTTTCTGGCCTTCGCTAAACGGCTCTTCGGCTTCGCGGACTTCGGTGCGCTGCAGATGGCGGATTTCGAGCGCGATCTTCTCGAGCGTCGCGCACAAGATAGCGAGCGCGTTCACCCACGCCGCGTGCCGGTCGCGGGCGATGACTTGCGATGCGATGGCGGCCGGTTTCAACGACAGGCGCTGGCAGATTTTCTCCTCGGCTTCCGGGCCGATGTGGCCGAAGGTGCCGACGGCGCCGGAAATTTTGCCGACGCGCAGATCCTCCGCCGCATTCGATAAGCGGCTGATATTGCGCAGCATCTCGTCGTACCAGAGGGCGAGTTTCAGGCCGAAGGTGATGGGCTCGGCATGAATGCCGTGGGTGCGCCCGATCTGCACGGTGTGCTTGAATTCGTGCGCGCGGCGATCGAGCGAGACGGCCAGGGTCTTGGACGCCTTTATTAATAGGATGGAGGCTTGTTGCAGGACCAGGGCCTGCGCGGTATCGACGACATCGTTCGAAGTGAGGCCGTAGTGCAGCCAGCGCGATGCATCGGCTTGGCCGGCGGCGGCCATTTTTTCGGCAACGGCGGTGGTGAAGGCGATGACGTCGTGCTTCACTCGCGCTTCGATTTCGTGGATGCGCGCGACGTCGAAACCGGCGTGGGCTCGCAGCGCTTTCGCGGCGTCGCGCGGGACCTCGCCGGTTTCGGCTAGCGCTTCGCTCGCGGCGAGTTCTACTTCGAGCCATTGGGCGAAGCGGTTTTCATCGGAGAAGATCCGGCCCATTTCGGGCGCGTGTAGCGGGCAATCATTGTGTTAGTAAATGAACGTTTCTGTCGGCTGCTTGGGATCGGCGATGACCAGCCTGGTGAACAGAGCCCTGCCCTGCAGCGCCTGCGAGGCGCACAGGCGGACGATTTCCGGGTGATTGTTGTTTTCGCTCATATGGCCCAGGATCAGCGTCGAGGTGCTCGTAGTCCAGATCGTCGCGAATGAACGAGCAGGCCACGTCGTTCGAGAGATGGCCGATGCGGCCCATCACGCGCTGCTTCACCGACCACGGATAGGGGCCGACTTTCAGCATCTCCACATCGTGATTCGATTCGAGCAGCAGCAGATCGGAGCCGCGCAGATGATGGCGGATCGAATCGGGAAGATAGCCGAGATCGGTGGCAATCGAGATCTTGATGCCTTCGGCGCGGAAGGAAAAGCCCACCGGATCGGCGGCATCGTGAGGGATGGTGAAGCTGGTGACGTCGATATCGCCGATGGTGAAGCTGGTGCCGGCTTGAAAGAGTTCGAGCTGCGGCGAGGTGTCGCTCCAGTTTCATCCCAGGCAATGGCGGGCGCGGTCAGGCGCGAAATATAGATCGGGATGCGCAGCTTGCGGGCGATCGTCTGCAGACCGTTCAATGATCGGAATGCTCATGGGTGATCAGAATCGCGGTGAGCGATTCGGGATCGTGGCCGAGCGGCGTGGAGCCGCTCGAAGGTTTCTTTGCGGGAAAGGCCGGCGTCGACTAGGAGACGGGTCCGCTCCGGTCGCGACCAGCGTGGAGTTGCCGGCGCTCGAAGACGCGAGAACCGTGACTTTGACGATAGAGGGCCTCCGGGGACTACCTATTACTATAGCGTTGTTCACAGAGGACAAGCCGAACGGGGCTAAAGTTAATGGCGTGGTTTACGATAGATCTATGAAGGCTCGCGTGTATGTTTCGCCGAAAGCGACGGTGCTCGATCCACAGGGGCAGACCATTCGGGGAGCGCTGCATGGGCTGGGGCATGCAACGATCGCGCGAGGTGCGGCAAGGGAAGTTTTTCGAGATCGAGGTGACGGGGCCAGGATCGCGAGGCGGCGGCCGAGGAGATGGATCAGATCGCGCGCGACGTGCTGTCCAATCCGGTGATCGAAGATTATCGGGTGGAGTTTTTCGACTAAACATTTATGTGCGGAATTGTCGGCTACATCGGTCCGAAGAAAGCGGTCCCCATCATTCTGGATGGCTTGCGGCGGCTGGAGTATCGCGGTTACGATTCGGCGGGGATCGCCGTGCTCGAGGAGAACGGGTGCCTGACGGTGCGCCGCGCGTCGGGCAAGCTGCGCAACCTCGAAGACGCGCTGAAGCTGAGTCCCCTCGAGGGCAGTTACGGGATCGGGCATACGCGCTGGGCGACGCATGGGCGGCCGACGGAAGAAAACGCGCATCCGCATCGCGACTGCCATGGCGACATCGTGGTGGTGCATAACGGCATCGTCGAAAATTATCTGACGCTGAAGCAGCAACTGACCGACGAAGGGCATCGCTTCGTCACCGAGACCGACACCGAAGTGATCGCGCATTTGGTCGAGAAATATTACGACGGCAATCTGGAAAATGCCGTTCGCGACGCGGTGCGCAAGTTGACGGGCGTGTTCGCGCTGAGCGTGATCTCGCGCAAGGATCCGAACAAGATCGTCGCCGCGCGCTCCGGTCCGCCGGTGGTGGTGGGATTGGGCGACGGAGAATATTTCGTGGCGAGCGATGTGCCCGCGCTACTGAGCTACACGCGCGACATGTTTTTTCTGGCCGACGGCGACGTGGCGGTGCTGACCAGGGACGGCGTGCATTTGACGGATTTCAACGGCCGCGCGGTGAAGCGGCAGGTGTCGCACATTTTGTGGGATCCGATCATGGCGGAAAAGGGCGGCTACAAGCACTTCATGCTCAAGGAGATTTTTGAGCAGCCGCGCGCCGTGCGCGATACCACGCTGGGGCGCGTGGGTCAGGAATCGGGGCGGATCTTTCTGGACGAGATGGATATTTCGGCCAAGGAATTCCAAGCGTTTTCGAGGTCCGGATTATCGCGTGCGGCACCAGCTGGCATGCGGCGCTGGCCGGAAAGTTCATGATCGAGCGGCTGGCGCGCATTCCGGTAGAAGTCGATTACGGCAGCGAATTCCGGTATCGCGATCCGATCGTGCGGCCGGATTCGTTGACCATCGTGATTTCGCAATCGGGCGAGACTGCGGACACGCTGGCGGCGCAACGCGAAGCCAAGTTAAAGGGCTCGAAGACGCTGGCGATCTGCAACGTGGTCGGGTCGATGATCACGCGCGAGGCAGCGGGCACGTTGATTACGCACGCGGGGCCGGAGATCGGCGTCGCGTCGACCAAGGCGTTTACGGGGCAGTTGACGGCGCTGTTTCTGATCGCCATGTACATGGGGCAGGTGCGGGAAACGCTCGATGAGAAAACTTCGCACAAGCTGGTGGAGCAGTTGCTGCACATCCCTTCGCAGCTTGAAGAATTGCTGCGGCGCGATGCGATTTATGAGGATCTTTCCAAGGCTTTGTTCCGGTCCTCGGATTTTCTATATCTTGGGCGGGGGGTCCATTTCCCGATTGCGCTCGAAGGCGCGCTGAAGCTGAAGGAGATTTCCTACATTCACGCGGAAGGGATATCCGGCGGGCGAGATGAAGCACGGGCCGAATGCGCTGATCGACGGAAATCTGCCGACGGTAGTGCTGGCGACGTGCGATCACGCGGACGAATTGAGCCGCGTGTTGTACGAGAAAACGCTTTCCAACATTCAGGAAGTGAAGGCTCGCGAAGGCATCGTGGTGGCGGTGGCGTGCGAGGGCGACGAGCAGGTGCGGAAGGTCGCGGATCATGTGATTCCGATCGGGTTGACGCACGATTTGCTGCTGCCGATTCTGGAAGTGGTGCCGTTGCAGATGCTGGCTTATCACATTGCGGTGCAGGCGGGGCTGCGATGTGGATCAGCCCAGGAATTTGGCGAAGAGCGTGACGGTGGAATAGGGAGTGTAGCGGCTTGGTAGAAGATCGATTCGGTTGCTAGCCTGAAAAACCAAATCGGCCGCCGATGAACGCTGATCAACGCCGATTGAAAACACGATCGTTATCCGCGTTTATCTGAGTTCATCAGCGGCCAACGATTTTTTGGCTGCTCCTGATCCTTATCGTTGCTGCGACATCACCACGCGGAGTACGTTGTTGATGCGCGTCGAATAGCCGGCGCCGAATTGCTGAAGCCATTCGAATACGTCGGCATCCAAACGCACGGCCACCAATTTCTTTGGAGGACGACGGAACTGGGTGAGTTGCTTGTCGGTGAGCGCCGGAATATCGGAATAGTTAATTTGAGAGACGCCGGCGCGTTTCTGCCGTCGGGCGACACCCTCCAGCGCCTTCTTCTGGCGATTAGTAAGGGGCTTCGCCCAGATAGATTCGGCGCTCGCGCAAATCTGCTTCCCGGGCCGAGATGATACGGATAACTTCTTCGCCATTTGGCCTCTCCTCACGATCGACATGCACCACCCGGTCTTTGGGGAGCATCAGATTAGGATCGGCGAACACGCGCGATGCGGTTTCAAAATCGATGACTGCGTGCTTCCCCAGGTTTGACCGGTTCTTTACCGCATCCCATTCGAAGCGCATTCGTTATACATAACGTATAACACAGCGCATCAGCCGACCACTCGACCTGGGACGCTAAAAGGCATTCATCATCTGGTCGCCAATGATAAAGCATCCTGGATCTGGCGTAGACTGAAGTCATGGCTGAAGCGCGCCGCTTGACCGTCGTAATTGAACGCGAGGACGATGGATTCGTGGCCTTGTCTCCGGAGCTGGATATCGCCAGTCAAGGGCAATCGATTGAGGAGGCACGCGCCAATCTCATCGAGGCGCTTACACTCTTTGTCGAGACGGCGTCCCCCTCCGAGGTCACACGACGATTTCAGAGCGAAGTGTTTGTGACTCAGGTCGAGGTACCTGTTGGGCAAGCTTAGGGTCTTGTCCAGGGCAGAAATCTGTCAGATCCTCGAGCAGCACGCATTCGTGCCGGTGCGCCAACGTGGCAGCCACAGGATCATGCAGAAAGGGATTGAGGCGACCACGATTACTGTTTCCGTTCCCTTCACGACGCTGTCAAGCGGGGCACGTTGTTCAGCATCATTCGTCAATCGGGACTATCCAAATCATTGTTCGAGACGGAGTGATTCAAACGTCATTGGCGCGTCATAATAGTTGTCATGGCTAGCCTGCCCGATGCGCTGCTGACTGAGGAGCAGTATCTCTGCCTCGAACGCGAGGCTGAAGTCAAGAGCGAATTTCATGATGGGCGAATGTTTGCCATGTCCGGTGGCTCGTTGAATCACTCGCTTATCTCTACTCGTGTGAGCTCCCTGCTCGATCGTCAGATGCCACCTGGGTGCCGCACTTGTAACTCCGATCTGCGGATCAAGGTGGCCTCGGCCGGCTTGTATACCTACCCGGATTGCAGTGTGATTTGTGGCGAGCCCGAATACGTTGGTGGTCAGAAGGATGTGGTCCTCAATCCTCTACTGATCGTGGAAGTGCTCTCGCCTTCGACCGAAGGTTACGACCGTGGGAAAAAGTTTGAGCTTTATCGGACCATACCAAGCTTCCAGGAATACCTGATCGTGCATCAGGACCGGCGTCACGTCGAGCATTACTCTAAACAGGACGATGGAAGCTGGCTGCTGCGCGATCACGCCGACGGTGAGGTTGCAATTGCGCGTCTGGGAGTCCACATCGCACTTGCCGACCTCTATGCGTCCGCGATTGGCCTGTGACACAGCATACCCATTACTTGCAGATCCCGACCCGTGGAAAAGGGCTTTATCCCTTCACTCGCGAGGTGGCGCAGTGGGTGGCGTCACTGAGAATCGAGACCGGATTGCTGACCGTGTTTGTGCAGCACACCTCGGCGTCGCTCGCGATTCAGGAGAATGCGGACCCGGATGTAGTGCGCGATCTGGCGGACTATTTCGAGCGGCTGGCGCCCGAGAACGATCCGCGTTACAGGCATCACGACGAGGGTCCGGACGATATGCCGGCGCACATCCGCTCCGCGCTGACCCAGACGTCGTTGACGATTCCCGTCGTCCACGGGCGCATGGCGCTGGGGACGTGGCAGGGGATTTATTTGTTCGAGCATCGCGCAGCACCACACCGGCGAAGCGTGGTGCTGCATATGATCGGCTAGCGAGCGCTACTGTACGAAGCGGCGGTCGCGGCGCAGGATTGCCGGGACGTCGAGATCGTCGAACGCCGGCGTAGCGGGCGGCGCAGCGGCTCCGTTCGCGGTCGCTGCCATGGTCATGGGCGGATGCCTCGGGCTCCATCGGCTCGGGGATCGATTCGGGAGCCGCGGCTTCGACCATGACCGGCTCCGGCAACTCCATTTGCGGCGCCTGCTCCGGCTCCGGGGCTGAAGTATGCTCCACGCCGGTTTTGCGGCGTTCGATGGTCGGGCAGATTTTCGCGCTCGAAGCCGGTGGCGATCACGGTGATCTTCACTTCGTCGCCCATCGCTTCATTGAGCACGACGCCGAAGTTGATCTGCACATCTTCGTTGGCGGCGGCGTTGCGGATCAGGGTGCAGGCTTCGTTCACTTCATGCAGGCCGAGCCGGCTGCGATCCCGTGATGTTGATCAGCACGCCGCGCGCGCCGCGCACGCCGCCGGCTTCCATCAGCGGACAACTGATGGCCTTCTCGGCCGCGACCACGGCCGCGTTTTCGCCCTTGGCCGAGGCCGTGCCCATCATCGCGTAGCCCATGCCGAGCATGATGGTGCGGATATCGGAGAAGTCGCGATTGATCAGGCCGGGCGTGGTGATGATGTCGCTGATGCCCTGCACGGCCTGGCGCAGAACATCGTCGGCGACGCGGAAGGCTTCGAAGAAACTGGTGCCTTTGGGAACCAGATCGAGCAGCTGATCGTTGGGAATGGTGATGACGGTATCGACCACGCTCGCGAGTTCGCTCAAGCCCAGGTCGGCTTGCTTGCGGCGCTTCGGCCCTTCAAACGCGAACGGCTTGGTGACCACGGCGACGGTGAGCGCGCCGAGTTCTTTGGCGAGCGACGCGACCACGGGCGCGGCTCCGGTGCCGGTGCCTCCGCCCAGGCCCGCGGTGACGAACACCATGTCCGCGCCTTCCAGCAGGTCGATGATTTTTTCGGTGTCTTCGAGCGCGGCCTGCCGGCCGACCGAGGGATCGGAGCCCGCGCCCAGGCCGTTGGTGATCTTCGAGCCGATGGCGAGCTGATTCGGCACCGGCGAGGCGGAGAGCGCCTGCACATCGGTGTTCAGCACGCAGAACTCGACGCCGCACAGGCCTTCATTCAGCATGCGCGCGACGGCATTGCAGCCGCCGCCGCCGACGCCGAAGACGCGAATTCGCGTCTTGGGCGCGGCTTCTTCCTGAATCACGAATTTCAATGCATCGAGTGCCATGATTGTGCTCCTTTCATCTAACGCAACCAAACCCATCAAGCCCGCCCATCCGCCTGCGCGGCGGCCGATGCAGTTTCAAGCTTCGCCGAATACATCGCCAGGCCCGCGGCCGTGGTCCACAACGGACTCTTCAATTCCTCCGGCCAATCGCCGATATCGCTTTCGGTGGCCAAGCCGTTGCCGGCCTGGCAATTCAAAACGCGCTCCGCCATGTCGCACATGCCGTTCAGCAGCGCGCCGCCGCCGGTGAGCACGATGCCTTCGAGCAGATTGCGCTCCATGCCGACGCGCTGCAGTTCGGCGCGCACGTAGATGGAACAGCTCCTCGGCGCGCGCTTCCAGAATTTCGATCAGCTCGCTGCGGCGGGCTTCGCGCGGCGGGCGGCCCTCGGGCGAGGGAACTTCGATCAGGCTCGAATCCGCGGTGAGGCCCAGCAGCGCGCAGCCGTATTGCTGCTTCAGGCACTCGGCGTCTTCGTAAGTGACTTTGAAAATCGACGGCGATGTCGCGCGTGAAGTGATCGGCCCAGACGGGAATGCTGGAGGCGAGCAGCAGCGCGTCGCCGTCGTAGACCACCAGGTCGGTCGAATCGCAGCCCCATATCGAGCAGCGCGACGCCGCGCGCGCGATCTTCCTGCGATGAGGCAGGCGTAGGCGGCGGCCATCGGCTCGAAGACCGTTTCTTCCACCGCGAGATGCGCCAGATGCGCCGCCGCGACCATCGCCTGGTGTTCCTGAAACGACGCGGTGATCGATGTGGACGTTGGCTTCCAGGCGCGAGCAGACGCCTTTGTGCGGCTTGCGATATCCGGCGCGTCCGTCGAGCGTGAAATCCTGCGGCAGCACGTGCAGCAGCATGCGATCGCGCTCCAGGCGGACATCGGAGGCGAGCTCGACCGCGTACGCCATGTCGTCGGCGTCGACTTCGCGGGGACGGCCGAATTCGTAGAGGCCGCGGCTCTGCGCGCCGTGAACGTGCATGCCGCCGACGCCGACGGTGACCGCTTCGACCGAGACCTGCGCGCCGCGTTCGGCGTCGGTCACGGCGGCGCGAATCGATTCGGCGACGCGCGTCCTGATCGGTGACGCGGCCCTTGGCCCAACCCGGCGGCGGGCGCCAGGCCGTGCCCAGATAGCGGATGAGGTCGCCTTCCAGCGCGCAGATCACGCAGCGCGTGCGGGAGCTGCCCGCGTCGAGGCCGACCGACGAGTTGCGTTTTCGACGCCATGCTATTCCACCACCGTAATGCGATCTTCCAGCCGCAGATCGAGCGTCGCCGCGTTCGGCAGGCGGCGCTTGATCTCGCGTAATAATTCAAGAAATTCTGATACCGCAGCGCGAAGTTGTGATCGCCCAGCAGCAGCGTCACCATGTGGCCGTCGTAGGGCACGGTCACTTTCAGATTGTCGCGATCGGAGACGTCGACCTCGGAAATGTTCGCGGACATTCGTCGCCCAGATCGCGCGTCAGGCGCAGCATGCGATGCACGCGGTCGCGACGCTCCTCGAGCGGATCGGAGGCGCGCACGCCGGTCAGCACCGGCAGCGTGAACCGGTCCGGCGCGGGCGGCAGAATCACGCCGTCTTCGTCGATCAGCGCGAAGCGCGAGGGCGCGAGCGTCACGAACGCCACCGGCTTGCGCTCCTGCGACGCTGACCACCACGCGGTTCGGCCACAGGCGCGCGATCGATGCGTCCTTCACCCAATCGACCGTGCGCAGCGCTTCGCGGCGGTCCGCACAGAGGCAGCAGATAGACGCTGCGTCCCAGATCGATCGCGAAGACGCGCTTCGATCTGCGCGCGCGAGGCATGCGCGGCGCCGGCGATTTCGATAGCGCCGGGATCGCCGTCGACTCCGCTCAAGAGCGAAGCGCGGATCGCGAATCAGGAATTGCTCGAAGCGGTGGAAACGTAGATCGAGGCGATCAGCAGCACGCAGATCACGAGCGACGATCGCAACGACGCGCCCCGTGGAGACGCCGCGGCGAGCGGACGCGCCGCTACGCGCGCGCGGTCGCCGTCGGCTCGTTCTCTACGTTCCCGGCAACATCTTTTTATTCCTCAGATCTCATGCCTTCAACCTCGCCAAAATTCCTTCGCCCGCCTGCGAAACGCTGCCCGCGCCCAGCGTCACGATCGCGTCGCCCGGCTGCGCTTCCGCCGTTACCGACTCGATTCCGCGTTCCATCGAGCCCACGTAATGCGCGCTGCGATGGCCGAAAGCGCGGATGCGGTCGACCAGCGCCTCGGCCGTCACGCCTTCGATCGGCTCTTCCGACGCCGCGTAAATATCCATCACGTGCACGGTATCGGCCTGATGAAAGGCGCGCGCAAAATCGTCCATCAGCGCATCGGTCCGCGTGTAGCGATGCGGCTGGAACAGCACATGAATCCGCTTGTAGCGGCAGGCGCGCGCGGCGGCGAGCGTCGCGCGAATCTCCGTCGGATGATGGCCGTAATCGTCGATCACGGTCACGCCGCGCTCCGTGCCGCGAATCTGAAATCGGCGGTCAACTCCGCTAAAAGATCGCCAGCGCTTCGCGAATCGTTTCGATGCGGAATCTCCAGTTCCAGGCCGACGGCGATGGCGGCGGTCGCGTTCAGCACATTGTGCGCGCCGGGAACGTGCAGACGGAAGCAGCCCAGATCGCTGGCCGCGAAATTCGAGATGAAATTCGCTCGCCAGGTGGCCGGCCGACGAGTGCGTGACGCGCAGATCGGCTTGCGCGCTCAATCCATAAGTAATGGTGCGGCGATTCACGGCGGGCAGGATCTGCTGGACGTTTTCATCGTCCAGGCACAGGATCGCCGCGCCGTAAAACGGCACTTTGCCGACGAACTCCGCGAACGCCCGCCGGATCTCGCCGAGGCCGGAGTAGTGATCCAGATGCTCGCGATCGATGTTGGTCACCACCGCGACGATCGGCGCGAGCTTCAGAAACGATCCGTCGCTCTCATCGGATTCGACCACCAGATAATCCGATCTTGCCGAGCCGCGCGTTGGCGCCGCCCATCATGCCGACGCGTCCGCCGACCACGATGGTCGGATCGAGCCCGGCGTGGCTCAGAATCGCCGCGATCATCGAAGTGGTGGTGGTCTTGCCGTGGCTGCCCGCGACGGCGATGCCGAATTTCTGGCGCATCAGTTCGGCCAGCAGTTCGCCGCGCGGGATGACCGGAATCGCCAGACGCCGCGCTTCCACCACTTCCGGATTGTCGATCTGCACGGCGGAACTGACCACCACGGCTTTCGCGCCCGCCGACATTTTCCGCCTTGTGCCCTTGAAAAATGACGGCGCCGTTCGCCGCCAGCCGCTCCGTGATGGGCGAAAATTTGAGATCGGATCCGCTCACGCGATACCCCAGTTCGAGCAGCACTTCGGCGAGACCGCACATGCCGATGCCTCCGATGCCGACGAAATGAACGTGTTGGGGTTTAAAAAACATTTCAATAGGATATTGTTTCGGCTTTCGCGGCTCGAAGTCAATACTGTAATAAAGCGCTTCCAGAACCTCCGCCGCCCGCTCGGCCGCTCCCGGGCTTGCGCGAGCGCTCGTGCACGCTTTGCCCATTTTCTCGAGCAGTCCGGGCTCGGCCGCTAAGCCGCATGACCTCTTCCACCAGCCGCGCGCCGGTCATTTCCGAATCCAGCACCAGCCGCGCCGCGCCCGCTTTTTCGAACGCCTGGGCGTTGCGCAACTGATGCTGATCGGCGGCGGTGGGCAGAGGAACCAGAATCGAAGGCTTCCCCGCCGCTGCAATTTCGCTCACCGTGCCCGCCCGAGCGGCTGACGATCAGGTCCGCTTCGGCGAACGCTCGCGGCATGTCGTCGAGAAAAGCAGAGATCTCGCCGGCGATTCCGGACGCGCGAAATTTCGGCGCGAGATCCGCGTACGCGCGCTCGCCGGTCTGATGAATCAGGCGCACGGAATCCTTCTTCCACAAACGGCCAGCTCTGCTCCGCCGCGCGATTCAGCGTCCGCGAACCCTGGCTGCCGCCGGTGATCAGCACCGTGATCACATCCGCTGCGCGGCTTCGGCGGGATCGCGAAAAATTCCTCGCGCACCGGACGCCCCGTCACTTCCGCGCGGCCTTTCGGGAAACCAGCGCACGGTCTCCTCGAAGCTCACCAGCGCCTTGCGCGACGAAGCGCGCGAGCTTCCGATGCGTGAATCCGGGCACCGCGTTCGGCTCCATCACCACCACCGGCAGGCGCTTCCACAACGCGGCGAGCAGCACCGGACCCGCCACGTATCCGCCCATCGAAAAGACCGCTGACGGGCCGCGCGCGATCGAGCATGCGCGCGGCCTGCCAAACGCTCCACGGAAGTTCCGCGAGAGACGTCATCATCTGCCGCAGGCCGACGCGATTGAGTCCGCCGATCTCGATCCAGTCGATGGGAAAATCCGCGGCCGGCACCAGCTTCGCTTCCATGCCGCGCCGCGTCCCGATGAAGCGCACCGCATGCCCGCGCGCGCGCAGCTCGCGCGCCACCGCCAGCGCGGGAATCACGTGGCCCCCGGTGCCTCCGCCGGCCATCACGAAAGCTGGCCGGCTTTTTCATCCTTCATGTTCACTCACACTCAACAACATTCCCAGCGACGCGAGCGTGCTCAACAACGAACTGCCGCCGAAGCTGATCATGGGCAGCGGAAATCCTTTGGTGGGCGCCATATCGAGCACCACGCTCATATTGATCAGCGCCTGCACGACGATCGACACCGTAACTCCCAGCGCCAGATATTTTCCAAAATCCTCGCGCGCCAGAAGGAACAGCCGCGCGCCGCGCCACAGGATCACGACGAATCCGGCCAGCACCGCGGATGTTCCCCACAAGCCCAGTTCCTCGCCGACGGTGGCGTAAATAAAATCGGTGTGCGCGTCGGGCAGGAACATCAGTTTCTGTTTGCCCTGCATCAGGCCGACGCCCGAGCACTCCGCCCGCTCCGACTGCGATTTTCGATTGGCGAGGCTGATACGTGGCGTCGCTGCGTGCGTGTCGAGCGATCGCACATAAGCGCGGATCCAGCCGTGCGTATCGATCATTTCGATGTTCGAATAATCGGGATCGAGAAACGCGATCACGCGGCGCACGCGCTAGCCCTTGGAAACGATCGCGACGACCGCGATCGCCGCGCCGATCATCGGCGACGCGCAGCATGTAGCGCTTTTCGAGCCCCGCCACCCAGAACACGATCACCGCCGTGATCACCGGCACCAGCGCCGTTCCCAGGTCCGCGACCACCACCATGAATCCGAGCATCGCCACCGCGACCACGGCCTGCCGGATGCGTGCGGCGGTCGTTGATGACGTGCGCGCGCCGCGAGATGAAGTACGCGAGAAACAGAATCAGCGCGGGCTTCGCGAACTCCGACGGCTGCAGCGATCCGACGCCGGGAATTTTGAACCAGCGATGCGTGCGCGGGTCGAGCGAAATAGACGAACACCAGCAGGCCAAGCACGACGCCGAGCCCTGAAAATGCCCATGCCGGCGTGTTCAGCCGCCGGTAATCCATGCGCTTGAAGTACATCAGGATCAAGAAAGGAGACGATGGCGAATCCGATCTGGCGCACGCACGAAGTAATACGGCGCGACGTTGTAACGCAGCTCCGCGACGGCGGAGGAGGCGCTGTAGAGCATCACGAGTCCGAACCCGACCATCGCGAGGATGGTCAGAAACAGGATCCAATCTGTTTTCAATTTCGCCATTAGAGCTCCCCCACCAGGCGCTTGAATTCGCGCCCGCGATGCTCGTAATTTTCAAACTGATCGAAGCTGGCGCAGGCCGGCGCGAGCAGCACCGTATCGCCGCGGACGGCGCGACGCGCGCGCTTCCTGAACCGCGGCTTCCAGAGTGCGGCATGCGATCATGCGAACCTCGCCGCCCAACTGCGCGCGAATCTTTTCAGCCGCGGCGCCGATCAGAAGCGCGGCGTGCGATTTTTCCTTCAAGGGCGCGGCCAGAGGCGTGTAATCGCTGTTCTTGTCCTTGCCTCCGAGAATGACCCAGAGGCCGCCAGGAAACGCCGCGATGGCTTTCAGAGCCGCGTCGACATTGGTCGCTTTCGAATCGTTGTACCAGGCGACGCCGTTGCGTTCGCGCACGAATTCCAGGCGATGCTCGACGCCGGGGAAGGTCATCACCGCCGCGCGAATCTGCGCGTGCGTCGCACCGGCGAGGCTGGCGATCACCGCCGCGGCCATCGTATTTTCGAGATTGTGAGTGCCGCGCAGAGGCACCTCGGAAGCCTCCATCAGCGGCTGCGCGTCGAGCAGGATGCGCGAGCCGTCGAGAAACGCGCCCGGGCTACGGCGTGTGTCGAACTGAACCAAACCACCGCGCCTTTCGTCCGATTCGCGTAGGCGCGCGTAATCGCGTCGTCGTGATTCAGCACCGCGAAATCGCTCTCGCGCTGATTCACGAACAGACGGCCCTTCGCCTCGGCGTAATTTTCGAAGCGTGTAGTGACGGTCCAGATGATCCGGCGTGACATTCAGCGCCGCGCCGATATGGGCGTGGAACGATTCCGTGGTTTCGAGTTGAAAACTGGATAGCTCCAGCACGTTGAATTGATCGGCGCGCGAAGTGTTGACCATCGAAGCGGGCGGCGTGCCGATATTTCCGCCCACCTGCGCCGCGATTCCGCTCGCTTTCAGAATGTGACCGGTCAACGCAGTGGTCGTCGTTTTTCCGTTCGCGCCGGTGATGCCGATGATCTCGCCTTTGAGGAACCAGCTTGCGAGTTCCAGATCGCCGATGATTTTCACGCCGCGCTCTCGGGCCGCGTTCAGTTCGGTCAGATCGGCGGGCACGCCCGGCGAGAGCACGATCAGGTCGGCATCGGCGAACGCGGCCTCGCTTTGCTGGTTCGACTGTCGATGCCCTCGATGCGCGACAGGCTTTTGATCGACCGCCCGCACCACGGCGCCTTTCTCGCGCAACAGCTCCACCGCCGCCACGCCGCTGCGCGCCATCCCGACCACCACGACTTTTGCGCCTTCCAGTTTCATCGGAGTTTCAGAGTCGTCAACGCGAACAGCGCCAGAATCAATCCCGCGATCCAGAATCGCGTGATCACTTTCGATTCCGCCCAGCCCAGTTGTTCAAAATGATGATGGATCGGAGCCATCTTGAAAATTCTTTTCCCGCGCAGCTTGAAACTTCCCACCTGCAGGATCACGGAAATCGCCTCGATCATATAGACGCCGCCGATCAGCGGCAGCAGCAATTCCTGTTTCAAAAGCACCGCAACCGTTGCCAGGCCGCCGCCCAACGCGAGCGAGCCCACGTCGCCCATGAAAATTTCCGCCGGATGCGCGTTGTACCAAAGAAAGCCCAGCGACGCGCCGGTCATCGCGCCGCAGTAGATGGTCAGTTCGCTTGCGCCCGGCGTTCGCGCGAGATCCAGATAGCGCGCGAAATCGGCGTTTCCGCTTAAGAACGACAGCATGGTCATCGCGCCCGCCGCGATAATCATCAGGCCGATCGCCAGCCCGTCGAGTCCGTCGGTGAGATTCACGGCGTCTGAAGTCCCGACCAGCACGAGAATCAGAAAAACAAAAAAACCGACGAACGCCAGCGGATAGGTCCACGGATTGTGCAGCCACGGATGAATCAGCAGATCCGGGCTTGAAACTTTTTGACGAACGGCACGTTCAGGCTGGTGTCGTAAAGCCGGCGCGCGTTCATCGCCAGCAGCAGAACGCCTACCAGCAGCGCCGCGATGATCTCCAGCGTGAATTTCTGCGCGACCGTCAATCCTTGATTGTGTTTGCGGCGGATTTTCAAATAATCGTCCAGCAGCCCGACCGCGCCGAAGCTGACCAGGCCCGTGAGCGCGACCCAGATCGACGGCAGGCGCAGGTTCGCCCACAACAGCGTCGGCACCACGATGGATAGACAGATCAGCAGCCTCCCATGGTCGGCGTGCCCGCTTTTTTCTGATGCGACTTCGGGCCTTCTTCGCGAATATGCTGGCCGATCTGATATTGGCGCAGCCGCGCGATCAGCCACGGACCCAGCACGATCGAGAGCAGCAGCGCCGTGATGCTGGCCATCGCCGTGCGCACGGTGGAATATTGAAACAGGCGGAACGGCGAGTAGACATGGAACAGTTTTTCGTAAAAAAGCCAGTAAAACATCAGTTCGCGCTCCCGTCCGCTGGGTCCGGAGCCATGAACTGTTCGAGCGCGCGCTCCACGTGAACGCCGCGCGATCCTTTAAACAGGATGGCATCGCCCGCCTGCGCGATGGAGCGCACCGCGCGTCCTGCCTCCGCCGGGTCGTCGAAAAAAAGTGCGGCGCCGGCACTGAGACCGGCAAGCTTGGCTGCGTCCACCAAACTCCAGGCGGCGCCGCGTATCCCAACAAGCACATCAATTCCCTGCGCCGCGGCGTAGCTGCCTACGTCGCGATGCAGAGGCTCAGCCCAGCGGCCAAGTTCGAGCATCTCCCCCAGCACCGCGATCCGGCGCCTGCGCCGGCGTGTCCCGCAACACGTCGAGCATCGCCCGGACCGCATCCGGATTGGAGTTGTAGCAATCGTTATAGACCAGAATCCCGCGGTGATCGAAGCGTTCTCCGCGCATTTTTCCCGGTCGAAGATTTTGAACAGCGTCGACCAGCCGCTCCGGCGCGATCCCGTAAACCTGCGCCACCGCGAGCCCCGCGAGAATATTCGAAACGCTATGGCGCCCATGGAGCGCTGTCGCAAAACGCGTCGCGCCAACGCGAAACTTCACGCCCTCCGCCGACTCTTCCACATCTTCCGCGCGAACGTCGCGCATCGGCCGAAAGGCCGTATAAAACGTTCTTGCCCGTGCGCCATCGCCGCCACGCGAGGATCGTCCGCGTTCAGCACCGCCGTGCCACTCTCCGGCAGCGCGTCGATCAATTCGCGCTTCGCCGCCGCGATTCCTTCGATCGAATCGAAAGCTTCCATGTGCGCCGTTCCCACGTTGGTCACTACGCCGACCTCCGGCTTCGCGATTGCCGCCAGCTCGCGAATTTCACCCGCGTGATTCATCCCCATCTCGATGACAGCGACCCGGGCGTTTTCGTCCAGACGCAGCAGCGAGAGCGGCACGCCGACGTGATTATTCAGATTGCCCACGGTCTTCGCCGTCTTCATTTCGGTCGCCAGCATCTCCGCGATCACATCCTTGGTCGTCGTTTTGCCCGCGCTGCCCGTCACGCCGATCACGCTGCCTGCCCATATCTCGCGCGCTCTTTTCGCGACCTGCTGCAGCGCGGCGAGCGAATCCTCGACATAGAAGACGAGCCCGTCCGCTTCGACATCGCGCGTCTGCCACCACGGCAACCGCGCCTTTCGCGAAGAACTTCCTCGATATGTTCGTGCCCGTCATGATTCGGCCCGCGCAGCGCAAAAAACAGGTCGCCGCGCGCGATCGTCCGCGAGTCGATGCTCCATCCTGTGACCGATTCCATCCGCCTCGATCGATCGACCGAGCAACCGCGCCACTTCCCGCAGCTCGATCTCCATTACTCATATCCCAGCGTCATCCACATGCAATACTTCGCGCGCCGTTTCACGATCGTCAAAATGAATCGTGCGATCTTTCAAAACCTGATAAGGCTCGTGTCCTTTGCCCGCAATCAGCACAACATCTCCCGCGCGAGCTTCCTCGAGCGCGCGGCGAATCGCCTTGGCCCGATCCGGCTCCGCGATGTGAGGCGTATCGAATCGCCGGAGCCCCACCAGCGCATCATTAATGATGTCCAGCGGATCTTCGGACCGCGGATTGTCCGACGTCAGCACCACGAAATCGCTCAACTCGCCGGCCGCCATGCCCATCAGAGGACGCTTCGCGCGATCGCGATCGCCGCCGCAGCCGAACAGCGTGATCACGCGTCCTCGTGTCATCTCACGCGCCACCTGAATCACGTTGCGCAGCGCATCGTCGGTATGCGCGTAGTCCACCGCCACCAGAAATGGCTGGCCGCAATCGATGCGTTCGAAGCGGCCAGGCACCGCTTTCAGCGCGGCGATCCCTCTCGCGATGGTCGCAAGATCGATCCCGTAACTCAGCGCCGCCCCGCTCGCCGCGAGAATATTCAGCACGTTGATGCGCCCCGCAAGCGCGGATTCCATCGGCTGCCGCGCGCCCTCGTAGCAGAGATCGAAGCGCAGCCCATCGAAGCTGGTGTCGAATATTCTCCGCGCGCAATTGCGCATCGCCCGAAAGGCCGTACCACAGCACTCGCGATTGCTCATTCACCATCGCCGCACTCGCCGCATCGCCGCGATTCAGCACCGCCCATGCCGGCGCAGGCGTATCCGCCGGCGAGAATAGCAGCCGCTTCGCCGCCGGATATTCTTCCATCGTGTCGATGAAAATCCAGATGATCCCGCGTCAGGTTGGTAAACACCGCGGTGTGGAAATGAAACCCGTAAACCCGTCCCAGCGCCAGCGCATGCGACGAAATTTCGGACACCAGGTGCGACCCGCCGCGCTTCTCCAACTCCGCGGCGAACTGCATGATGTCCAGCGATTCCGGCGTCGTGTTCGCCGCGTCGCTGCGCTCTCCCGCCAGCCGATACTCGATCGTCCCGATCAATCCGGTCACGAAGCCCGCTTCCCGCAAAATCGCGTCGATCAGAAACGACGGTGGTCGTTTTTCCGTTCGTGCCGGTGATGCCCGTGAAGTGAATGCGCTCGTCCGGACGCCGGTAGAAATTGCGCGCAGCCGGCGCCAGTGCGCGCCGCCCATGCTCCGCCTCAATCCACGTGCCCGCGAAATCCGCGGGACGCGGCAATTCGCTCACCACCGCGCAGCGCGCCCCGAGCCATCGCATCCCGCGCGAATCCGCGCCCGTCCAATCGCGATCCTGGAAATGCGAAAAACAGGAAATCCTTTTCCACCTTGCGGGAATCGTAGGCCAGCCCCGCAATCGTCCGAACGCGCAGATCTCCGGCGCCAACGCTCCGCGCAGCGCCACTCCGGCCAACACTTCTTCGAGGGTCATCGGGTGAACTGCACTCGCACCCGCGCGCCCGGCGCGAGGATCGATCCCGGCCGGCGGCTCCTGCTTCCGCGCGAGCCCATTTCCCAATACCTCGATTTGTACGCCAGTCGCCGCCGATTCCTCCAGCACCGCCCGCAGCGTCATCCCCCGGAAATCCGGCACCTTCGGCCCCACCAGCGTCGAAGTCAAAAAAGGCCGCCGGTCCAAGCTGGATCTTGGACTGGCTCCTGGATTCTTCGGCCGCAGCCGAAGAGTCCGCCTGAACCGGCGGCAGAGTGACGGAGGATACGCTTGCGCAGCCGGGTTCGACCCAGATCGGCAATGGATAAATCGTTGACTGTCGTCGCCCGCCGGCGCGTTGCGAAGGCAGCAGCTGTCCGGCAAATCCTTCGGCACGTCCAGCATCCGCAGCGCCGTCATCGCGACCTTGCTGAATACCGGACCCGCCACCGGCCCGCCGAATCCCGCGTTGCCGTTCTTGCGTATCGTGCAGCGTCACCGCCACCACAATTTGCGGATTCGTCACCGGCGCGAATCCCAGAAAACTCGCGTTGTAATTGTGCGTGTAAACGTGCGCCTTCAAATCGTAAATCTGCGCCGACCCTGTTTTTCCGCCCGAAGTGTAGCCCTTGATGGTCGCGTATTGCGTCCCCGTGCCGTGCAGCACCACGCCTTCCATCATCTGGCGCATCTGAATCGCCGTCTCCGGCGCAATCGCGCGATCCGGCTTTTCGTCCGCGAAACGTTCCAATGCCTCGCCCTTTTTTTGACGCGCCAGAATCAGCTTCGGCTTCACCAGCATGCCGCCGTTGGCCACCGCCGCCCCCGCCAGCGCCAGTTGCAAAGAGGTCACGCCCACTTCCTGACCCATCGCCACCGAGCCGATCGACGTCGGCGTCCAATTCTCCACTTTGCGCAGAATCCCCGGCGATTCTCCCGGCAGCTCGATGCCCGTCTTGCGCCCGAACCCGAACTTCCGCACGTACTTGTAAAGCTGCTGATCGCCGACCTTCAATCCGATCTGGATCGCGCCGATGTTGCTCGAATGCGCCAGCACATCCGCCATGCTGAGCACTCCGTGGAGTGCGTGATCGTGAATTACGCGGCCCAGCAGATTGAAGCTTCCGTTGCCGCAATTGATCATCGATCTCCGGCCGCAGTTTGGTCGTCTCCAGCGCCGCCGCCAGCGTGATCACTTTGAACACGCTGCCCGGCTCGAACGGCGTGCGTGATCGCCAGATTGCTGCGCGCATCGGTCGCTTCTCCCGGCGCCGGAGGCTCGTTCGGATCGAACGTCGGATAATTCGCCATCGCCAGAATTTCGCCGTTGTACGGATTCATCACCACGATCGATCCGCTCTTCGCGCCGCTCGCCATTGCCGCGCGCGCGATCTCTTTTTCCGCTTCGTATTGAAGGTTCTGATCGATGGTCAGCGTGATGTCCGAGCCCGGCTCCGGCTTGCGCCCCACCACCGAGTCGTACGGATTCTGCTTCACGTCGTTGAACACGCGCATCTGCCCAGGCACCCCGGCCAGATCGTCGTCCAGGCTCATCTCGATGCCCGCCGTGCCGCGCTCGATCGTCTCGTTCGGATTGGCGATGCCCACCGAGCCCAGCACGTGCGCCGCCAGTTGCCCGTGCGGATAGAAACGGCGCGTCTCCTCCTTGAATTCGACGTATTCCAGCCGGTAGCTGCGCACGCGCTCGGCCTCGCTCCGCTGTCATCTTGCGCTTCACCCACAGGAATCCGCTGTCGCGCCGCATCGCCGCGCGGATTTTTTCCGCCAGTTGCCGCGCGTCGAGGCCCAGGATCGGCGCCAGCAGATTCGCCGCCACCGCCGCGTCTTTAATGCGCTTGGGATTCACCAGCACCGATTCGGCCGGCAGGCTTTTCGCCAGCGGCTGACCGGAGCGGTCGAGAATCGACCCGCGCTGCGCCTGGATCGGCACCACTTTCTGCTGTTGCGATTGCGCCTGCCTCAGCAGGTCGTCATGTTGGAGCACCTGCAGCCAGATCAGGCGCAGGAAAATCACCACCACCCAGCAAATCAGGGCGCGTAGTAGCCAGAGCAGCCGTTTGGTGGATTGAGTTTCCGGCATGGCGGCATCTTCCTGTTCACCACGCCTACTTCTTGTTCATCGCGACCGTACCGGCTTGCGCGTTCTCCAGATAAACCACCTTCTGCGCCGGAGGGTCGATGAACTGCTGCATCGCGCGCCAGCTGCTTCCATCCGCGCCGGGGAGAGCAATTTAGCCTCGGCCAGTTCGAGCGAAGCCTGCTCAGTCGCGAGCCGTTCGCCGTCCTGCCTCAGCGTCTGGATCTGATACCCGGCCAGCAGTCCGTAGGCGCTGGGCAGCAGCACGAAGATCAGCAGCACGACCGCCGACACCACGGACCCGATCAGTTTCCAGCACGTTCCGCGCGCTTGCGGATCGGCCTCGCGCACCACTCGCGTGTTGTCGATCCGCTTGACGAAAAAATAGATGTCTTCGTTCGCGAAGGCACGCAGCGCCGCACCGCCGCCGGGTCCCCGCATATCTCCGTCCGCGCTTTGGCGGCCTGTTCGAAGCCTCTTAGGAAGAGGCGATTGTACATCGTTGCCAGAGTTGCCACTTAATTTTTCTCCCCTAAATGAAGGTCAACCCTCAGCCCCGGACACTGGGGGAGGTTAGTGTCCGCGGCTGATGATTGACTGCTACTAACTAAAGACTGCTATAAATGCAATTCTCCAACGCCCGCAACTTCGCCGACCGCGACGGAGCATTATCCCGGATCTCTTCTTCCGCAGGCCGCACGACGTGACGGGTAAGAATCTTCGCCAGCCCCTCTCGCGCCATCGCCTGAAAACTTTGCTTCACTTTCCGGTCCTCGAGCGACATGAAGGTCAGCACCACCACGCGCCCGCCCGGTTTCACGAGTCTTGGAATCGCTCCGAGCAGCGCCTCCAATTCTTCGTTCTCTTCGTTCACCGCGATTCGCAGCGCCATGAACGTCTGCGTCGCCGGATGAATTTTTCCCGTACGGGGCACGGCCTGTTCGATCAGCTTGGCCAACTGACCGGTTGTGTGAATCGGCCGCGCCCGCACGATTGCTCTTGCTATTCTTCTGCTCCTCCTTTCCTCGCCCAGTTGATAAATCAAATCGGCGAGCTCCTTCTCTGATTCGTAGTTGACAATGTCGGACGCGGACCGCTCCTGCCCGCGGTCCTGGCGCATGTCCAGTGGGCCGTCCGACATCAGCGAGAACCCCCTCTCGCTCGAAGTCAACTGGTACTTCGAAACCCCCAAATCCGCCAGCAGTCCGTCGACTTGTCGTCAGCCCCTCGGCTGCCAGCACTTCTCCCAACCGCGAAAACGAAGCCTGTCGAAACCGGATCCGATCCGCGCAATCCAGCGTGTTTTCCTTCGCCAGCGCCAGCGACTCTCCGCATCCCGGTCGCACGACAAAACAAATCCCGTAGTCAATTCGCCGCGCGATCGCCGCCGTATGCCCGCCCAACCCGCAAGTCGCGTCCAGAAAGATCCCGTCCGGCCGCACGCCCAGATACTCCAGGCATTCCCGCAACATGACCGGCGTGTGCATACATGGCTACAATCCCAACTTCCGCGAACGTCTCGACCTTCTCGTCCAGATTCGTCTCGGCGTCCTGCAACAGCGCGTCGTGAACCGTCTTCTTGGTCACATCGATCCGCCCCTTGATGTGCTCCAGCGCAAACCGGCTCCGATCCCAGCCCCAGCAGCGTCCGCAGCTCCGACGGCAGCAAGATCCGACCCTGCGCATCGATCTCCGCGTCCCCGCCATAAAATTTGGCGACCCGAGCCAGATCCGCGCCAGCCTTGGCGTGCTCGCCCGGCGCTCTCCAGCAAAATTAGTGTGGACTTCCACACCGGAATCGGGTAAATTCGAACTGTCTCTCTTGTCCAACGTCGTGACGAAAACGTTGACAACACTCGACTTCTTGCACCAGTCCAAGCGACTCCGACGGCAATTTCAGCCGCCCCTTGTCGTCTATCTTCGCCTGGGCGATGGAATGGGGAGGCTCCGCCAAATTCGTGATTTGCTCCTCCGACTCACTCCATTTTCGTCCATTTCACTCCACTTGAGAGAGTGTACTCCAAGGCGTTGAAGTAATTGCAAGAACTTTCGTAGATGCCTTACACTTACGCCATTTCTTCGCTAGCTAATTTCCAATCTCCACAGATCTAACGCATACCCGCATGCTTACCGCATGGCGGCTCAGTATACAGGCTGAACCGCCATGCGTAAGCATGCGGACAGCGCTGAGCATTTCCACTAACAGAATCGCCGGGACGGCTTACTAGCGGAGCAGTAACATCTTTTGCCCGCGAGAGCGAAAGACCATCATCTCGGAGCAGGAAACGCAGCCAGAAACGCCTTGCGTTCCTTCTCGTCCACGATTTCACCAGCCAGCGCATCCCGCAATTCTTCCACCGAATGTACGCGTTTGGCGGCCCGCGAGACCACCGTCGCCGCGATCGGGCCTAACGAAGGAGCCAGCGCCTTGCGCGCCGCCTCCAGAATTTTCGGATCGATCGCTGCAACGTGCTGCGATCCGGATGGGGTCGTATGGGATCCGGAGCTCACTCCCATGGACTTCAGGAATGCCGCACGATCCGCCTCGTGCGGAATGTCCTCCGCCAGGTGGCGCGATAATTCATCGATCGTATGATGCCGGGCTGCCGCTTTCGACACGAGACTTTTTGCAATCGGCCCCAGCACCCGCACCAGTGCCGACTCGACCTTCGCCATTTCCTTCGGGTCAATCTTGGGAGGTGCCGCTTGCGAAACAGCCGCTTGCGGGTTCGTAGGTGCGTAAATCTTCGTGGTCGCATCGTCGCCGCCGAAGAATGCATTGCGCCACGCACCTTGAAATTCGTCTGCCGTTTGATAGCGATCCTCCGGCGCCTTGGCGAGCGACTTCATCACCACCACCGCTACGCCGAGCGGTACAGAAGGGACGATCGCTCCGGGAGAAATCGGCATCTCCGTCAAATGCGCATTCATCAGTGAGTACTCGCTGGTGCTCTGAAAAGGCCTCCTGCCGGTGAGCGCTTCATAAACCGTGATGCCCAGCGAGTAGATATCTGAACGCACATCGAGCGGCTGCGACATCACCTGTTCAGGCGACATGTACGCCAACGATCCGATCGCCATGCCGCTGCGCGTGATGCGCGTATCGCCCACGGCCGTAGCGATGCCGAAATCGGTAAGCTTCGGCGCGCCCCTCGGCGTCACCAGAATGTTGGACGGCTTGATGTCGCGATGAATCACGCCTCGCGCGTGCGCATGACTGAGCGCTCCCAGAATATCGTCTGTAATCCGGAATGCCTCGCCCAGAGGGAGAGGCCCCTCCCGAAGCTTCGCGTCCAGACTCACGCCCTCGACCAATTCCATGATCATGAGGACGCTCTCACCCGAGCGAAATGCCGTGCGAATGGCGGCGATGTGCGGATGATGCAAGCTCGCCTGAATGCGAATCTCGCGTAAAAAACGATCCGCAATCTCGCCCGTCGCCTCAGCCCCCGGCAGCACTACTTTCATCGCCTCTTCGCGATCCGTCAGGGTATTGCGAACCCTGTAAACAGCCCCCATCCCCCCGCGGCCAAGTGTGCCGAGAATCCGATAATCGCCGACAGTCTGCCCGATCTCGAATGTCATGCGCCCTTCGATAACAATAGCGTGAAACAAGACGCATGGTAGCCTTGTCCTCCGGCTCACACGGCGACTTGTAGCTCCTACCGATACCCTTCTAGAGCAGCGGCCTCACCGCTTCCGGGGTAATCGCGCGGACGGGTGATTCGCGAAACCCCTTCGGATCACGAGTGACGATGAAATCGCATCCAGCCACCCGCGCCGCCGCTGCGGTTACGGCATCCTCAAAGTCGGCAAAAGGCAAGTGCAGCGCTTCCCGCACAGTCGCGTCATCGACCGCGGCTACGCTAAAGACTCGCAAGATACTGGTGACGATCCGCTTGGCCCGAGCAGTTCCCTTTTCTTTCTGTACAAGGTAGTGAATGGTAGTCACCGCGTGGGCGGCGAGCATCCCTTCCGAGACGCCAGTCTCGACCGCCTCCCACACCGCCGCGCTCGCCTGCGCGTAAGGCTGCCGGTCCAGCAGCACATCTAGAATGATATTAGTATCGAAGAGAAGTTTTCTCATCGATACTTCGTGTCGAGATGCTTCTTATACTCTTTAATGTCCGCCTTCTTGAGGACTCCCCGCACAGAACGCAGAACCGGAGCTGCGCCAGAAGCGCGAGGCGGCTCAGCAACCGCGGCAAGATAAGTCTCAACCATCTCCGACACGGAGACCCCTTGCGCTTTTGCGTATTTTTTAGCATCAACGACCACGCGATCGTCGACGCTGAGAGTCAGTTTCGCCATATACGTACGATAACAGAAAAACGATACGTACACTTCTGCCTAACGTGAATGGTTCCTTGACCAGTTGGCATGCTGGATGCAGGAACAATCACATGAAAAATGACAACCCGCCGATTCCGGAGCCGCTCTCTAAAGCCTGGAAGGCCAGGCACGATGCAATTGCGGCATACGCGGCTGAAGTCTGTAATACTGGCCTCGACCTCGACCGTGATTTGGAATCAGCCGGAGTCGACTACTTGGCTACTGACCCCTTCGGTGAATCCTCCGACCATTGAATACTGGGCCGTCGTTTCTGGGAGGCACAGTCTCGCAGAAACAGATTAATGAGGTTCTGATAGGGCATCCCCAACTCGGCGCCCATTTTCTTGAAGTACTCGACCACCGAAGTATCGAGCCGGATCGTGACCTGACGCTTGAGTTGCTTAGCGTAGGGATTTTTACGCGATTTAGAAAAATCGTATTCTTTTTTCACCGGGGAGAGACACTGTGAGGTTAGCATCGGAGAACGCGCCGTTTTTTTGCTCATGTTAAGCTTTGGCTGAGGAAGGTCGATAAGCCCCCGAGAGACAAAAATGAATTCTTCGACGGTAACTCTCACTCTCGATGAATGGCAGATTCTCTTTCATGAGACCATGGCGGCACTGCTGCGCGCGAAAGAGGCGGTCAAGCAGCAACTGGGCTTTTTGGGGGTGATGAATGGACTCTGGCGCTCCAATCGCGATCTAAAGGCGCTCAATGCGACGCTCAAACTCCTGTCTGAATCGCCCGACGGGGCGCTCAGTGACGAATTTATTTCTTCGCATATACCGCAAGTGCGCAAGCTGCTGATGGCAATCGAAGAATTAATCGATACGGGAAAATCCCGCGGGCTGACGAACCGGTCCTTGACCAGCGCTCCGCTAGAGTCTATACGGTCCTGCGGGGAGTACATCGCGAGCTATCTTGAAGCGCTTGAGATGTCCATCGACCCTGACGTCCTAAAGGCCATCGAGGAAGGCCGGGATCAAATCGGGCGTGGCGATTTCGAAGTGATGGAACGGCTCTTCTGAGCCCTCCGGATCCCAGCTTCAAACTTAGCCAGCAAGCCGCAAGTTATCTGAAGCGGCTCGACAATACAACGCGGATGCGCATTCAAGAAGCGTTGACCGAAGCGCTCAAGGACCCCATCGCGGCGTCAGATCACTTGGTGAATCGAGGAGCGGAACGAAAGATCCGAGTCGGAGGCCTTCGAATTCTGTTTAGAATCGAGCCCGACGCAATTCTAATCGACGCCATTCTCCCGCGCGGCGATGTTTACAAGCACACGAGACGATAAGTGACCGTCCCCAAAGGGAACTCGTTAACCTGATTGAATATTCCCATGGCATCATTCGTCCCAGAGTATCCGAAGCTGGCCGCCCGCCTGAAATCGCAATTGGAGGCAATCACGCCGAGCGTGCAAGGCGATTTGAAATATTATCCCTGCCTGGTTCGACTCAAAGACGGAACCGAAGTGGATCGGGTGTATCTCTTAGCACATGTTCCGTACGTTGGGAATTGGGGGTGTATCCGGCGCAAGACGCCGGAAAGCTCCAGGTCCGGATTGAGGATGTTGCCTCACTGGCGGAGAGCCCATCCCGTCTCCCAGCGAGGTTCGCGAACGAATTGTACTTGGCGGGCGAGTCCGGGATGGGCTATATGGTATTCACGGTCGTGTTCAAAAGACGTCTCGGCGTTTTTCCGTCCAGAAGAGACTTCGTCACGGGGAACGCGGTCGATTTCATCGATTATCCCAAATGGCGCCGGCCCGACGAGGTAATTGCGGTCTTGCCGCACGTGGGTAGAAGAGGCAAGCATTTCCGGCAGGGGCCCAAGTACTTCTGGTGTTTATACTCGGAGTAGCTTCATTGCTTCCCCGTCCCATACAACACCCGACCCGGCCTCTCCGCCGTTAGCTCCCCTCCGACGATCACGGCCTTCCCGTTAATCACAATATCCTTGAACCCCACCGCATACTGATGCGGCTTCGCGAACTCTGCTTTATCCGCGACTGTGGAAGGGTCGAACACCACGACGTCCGCTTTCATTCCCGGACGCAGCAGACCTCGGTCGTATAATTTCAATCGCGTCGCCGGCAGCCCCGACATACGATGGACCGCGTCTTCGAGCGTCAACGTGTGGCGTTCCCTCACGTACCGTCCTAGAACTCGAGCGAACGTCCCGTAGCTCCGCGGGTGCGGTGCGCCGACACCGAATTGCGGGATTTCTCCATCGGATCCGATCATCGTAAACGGATATTTCAGAATCCGCTCGACGTCTTCTTCGCTGATCGCGTGATACACCGCCGAGCATCCACCTGCGATCTGGATTTCGAGCAGGGTCTCTGCCGCGGTGTCGAAATTGACCGCGTGCCCTCGATCCCTGGTGATATCGGCCAGCGATTTTCCGGCCAGCGATTTATCGAATCCGCAGCTCGCCATCACCACATTCGCCGCATCTCCCGCGCCGCGATCGTTTTTGATGTTGTCTACTACCGTGGCCTTGATGCGAGCCCTTTGCGCCGGGGCGTTGAGGCGTTCGACCAGCGCTTTCTGCCCGCCCTCCTGCGCCCATTGCGGAATCAGCGCCGCGGTTCCGGTGCTTGACGCAGTATAAGGATACGCGTCGATCGATACATCGACTCCGCGCGCGCGGGCTTGCTCCACCAGTTCCAAAGTCTGCTTGCTTAATCCCCAGTTCGCGCCGCCAATGACTTTGTGGTGCGTCACCTGAGTCGGCATGTGGCCTTCTTCGCCGATGCGGATGGTTTCTTTCACGCTATCGAGGATCTGTGCAGATTCGTTGCGCATGTGCGAAATGTGCATCCCACCCATCGCACCCGCGACCTTCGCGATTTCGATGACTTCATCGGGTGGCGTGAAATTGCCGGGAACATAGAACAGGCCAGTCGACATTCCGAACGCTCCATCAAGCATCGCCTGGCGCATGATCACGCGCATTTTCTCGATCTCGTCTGGCGTCGCCGGCCGATTGACTAGCTTAATCACCTCGCTGCGAATCGAACCCTGCCCGGCGAAGGTTCCAAAATTGGGAGCCGGGTGCGCCGCGGCTACGTCCGCCAGAAATTTGGCGATCGGCAAAGGCGAGCTGCCGTCGTTTCCTTCCATCAGTGTCGTGACACCTTGCCGGATGTAATTTTGGGCGGAGGGATCGGTAAATATGCCGCGCCGCGAGTGCGTGTGAATGTCGATGAACCCCGGCGCGACCACCATACCTTTTGCGTCGAGTGTGCGCGCGGCGGTTTTCGAATCGAACTTGCCGATGGCTACGATCGAGTCGCCCTTGATCGCAACATCGCCGTAATACCACGGACCGCCTGCGCCGTCGACAATGCGCCCATTGGCAATAATAAGGTCAAATAAGGGCTGCTGAGCGAGCAGAAATGGCGAAATAAGGACGATTAAGGCATGCTTACGCAGCATTAAAGTGGCTCCAAGCGGTCGCGCAGCAGGTCTTCGAGGTCCACGATCTTCTCGCCCAGCACATTCATCTTTTGTGAAAGTGCTTTAATCTCGGCTTCTGCCCGGCGGTTGACGTCGAAATCGAGTTCGCCGCGAAGCCGGTCCTTCGTATCCTGCCGGTTCTGGCTCATCATGATCACCGGCGCCTGAATTGCCGCCAGCATGGAGAGGAACAAGTTCAACAGAATGAAAGGATAGGGATCCCAGGCGGTCTTCCCGAGGCCGATATTGATGCCGCTGTAAATGACCAGAACCACTCCGAAGGCGATGATAAAGGACCAGGATCCGCCAAACTTGGCAACGGCGTCGGCGATCCGCTCGCCGGCCGTCATTTCCTCCTCGATTACTTCGTTTGGATTGCGTTGGGCGCGAATGCGGACCAGTTGCTGGGAGGCATGAAACTGGCGCCCGAGTACGGTTAGTAGATCCATACCAGCATGCGGCTTACGCTCCAGCAGGACGGTGATATCGTTGCGGTCGACCTCCATGCAGACCGCCTCTTCGACCGCAGTTGCGTTGGTCTGATGGGGGGTCTGATCGAGCATGGAGGCGAAACCAAAAAACTCGCCGCAGGCCGGCTCGTCTACCACTACTTCCTGGTGATCTTCGTCCACTGTAGTGACGCGGACCTTCCCGGAGACCATGACATAGGCCCGGCCCCCTGGATCGTTCATCTTATAGATACGCTGGCGTGCAGCGAAAGTTTTTAGTTCGACTTGGCCCGCCAGGACGGCCATTTCGTCGTCATCGAGTAGCGCAAAAAGCGGAATGTCTCTCAGGATTTCAGGTTTACATGCCATGTAGCCGACCTCGCAGAACCGCATTCTAACATCGAAGAGTTAGATTGCGTGCGAGGCGTGGGCCACTTTGACACACGCTGTGTCGAGATTTATGCGCTTTTGACTTGTCTGGCTTCGGGCTGACGATCTTCACTCGATTTGGGCGAAGATGCGATCATCTCGAAAAATAAGGAGATGATCAATAATCCTGCGATGGCTGCTCCGATAATCATATACGACCCCGTCTCTTTCCTACCTACTTGTTAAGCACGCGTGCTGCCAATTTGTTTCGGGCGGCTTCTCTAGTCAAGTGCGTCCAAATCCGATTACGTTTCTTTCGATGCGCCCGGATTCTGTCGCGATACACTTATATGGATGTCACAACAATACTCAACTCCGCCCACGATGGCGATTGATCAGAAGAAGAAGTACACCGCGACGCTCAACACATCTCGCGGCGAGATTGTTTGCGAGCTTTATGCTAAGGATGCTCCGAAAACGGTCAATAATTTCGTATTCCTGGCCAAAGAGAAGTTCTACGACGGAACAGTCTTTCACAGAGTCATCGCGGATTTCATGGTGCAGGGCGGCGATCCGACTGGTACGGGCCGCGGAGGGCCGGGCTACAAGTTCGAAGACGAGACTAAAGGCAATCCGAACAAGCACGCTCCGGGAACGCTCTCGATGGCAAATGCCGGTCCGAATACGAATGGCAGCCAGTTTTTCGTCACTCATGTCGAAACGTCGTGGTTGGACGGAAAGCATACCGTTTTTGGAAAGGTCACCAAGGGGAAGGATGTCGTGGACAAGATTCAGCAGGGGGATAAATTAGTTTCGGTGGTGGTGGAAGAGGTTTAAGAAGTATACTCACTGGGAATGCGGCGGTGGTCCCTTGTTTGTCTTCTCAGCCTCGGTATCATCATTGCTTATGTTGATCGAACCAACCTTTCCGTGTCGCTGGCGTCGGCGGATTTTAAGGCGCTTTTTCATTTAACCGATAAAGACCGGGGGCTGCTGGGGTCGGCATTTTTCTGGACTTACGCCATCCTGCAGATACCGGCGGGATTTGTCGTCGATCGCTTCGGCGTGAAGAAACCACTGGCGATCGGGCTGCTCTGCTGGTGCGCGGCTAGCGCGGCTACGGCCGGGGCGACGCTGATCTGGCAATTGATCGCGATGCGGCTGATCCTGGGCGTTTTTGAGTCGGTGATCACGCCGGGGGTGATGCGCTGGATCCGGTACAACATTGAGGAAGATCGGCGAGGGCTCGCGATCGGGCGCGCCATGTCGGGAACGAAGTTCGGTCCTGCCGTGGGAGCGCCGCTGGCTGCACTGCTGCTTAACCATTACGGTTGGCGGGTGATGTTCCTGGTGCTCGGTCTAGGCGGATTGTTGTGGCTGATTCCTTGGATGCTGCTTGATAAGGACGACGACCGGGCACTGGCGACGGCCGAAGGTACGAAGGACGGTCCCTCGTTCCTGTCGCTGTTCACCACCCGGGTGATGTGGGGAACACTCATCGGCACGTTCTGCTACAACTACTTCACGTATTTTTCGATGACATGGCTGCCGGCTTATTTCGTGGAGCGGAGGCATCTGTCGCTGACCTCGATGGGGATGTACACGATGGTCAGCTTCGGAGGCATGGCGACGGTGTCGATCGTGGCGGGGTTCGCGGCGGACTGGTTGATCCGGCGGGGCTGGGATGCGGTGAACACGCGGCGGTGGTTCGTGATTGCGGGGTTCCTGGTGGCGTCGACTGAGGTGATCGGGGCGCTGACGGACTCCAATGAAGTGGCGAAAATATTTGCCATTGTGTCGTTGGCCGGACTCGGGCTGGCGACAGGGAATTATTGGGCGCTGACGCAAACGTTGATGCCGGGGAAATCGACGGGCAGCATCGCGGGGGCGCAGAATACGGCGTCGAATGTGGCAGGGGCGATCGCGCCGTTTTTGACGGGGTGGTTGAAAGAAGCAACGGGGAGTTATGACGCTCCGATGAAGGCGATCTGGGTGTTCTTGATTATCGGGGTGGGGTGTTATTTGTTTTTGGTGAAGCCGGTGAGGGAGGGCAAGGCGCGGAATGTTCGGGTGTTGCCGGAACAAAGACTGAAGTCTGTGCCACCTGCCTGACCATTTGGGTATGCGCACGACAAGTCCGGGCTTGCGCCCGGATGGACCGATTGACAATCGGTCCGCAGGTTGCCAACCTGCCCCACAATTCGTTAATTTTCAGTGGGGGTTTTTTCGGCGTGGTCGACGACGAGAAGATCGACGGGGCCTTTTTTGGGTTCCAGCTTCAGGCCCAGTTGGGATTGGATCGCGGCGAAGATATTTTGAGGGGGCTCTACGTCGGGCATTTCCCGTTGTCCGCGACCACCTTCACCTGGTGGGAGCATCATCTGGTTATTCAATCCGTCCATAGAGTAGGTCAGCGTGAAATCGAACTTGGGCGTGAGGGCGGTCGCATCGGTCACCGGCTTACTTAAGATCGACGATAAGCGGTCGGCGAGATTCTGCATGGTCTGTCGTTGGCCCACCAGGCGAGCGCCGAAGGGAGTCATTATCATGAAAAGGCCGCCGCGTCCTCCAGATGGTAAAGGGAGATTCGGAAAGCCGTCCGGACCCATTTTCATTGGACCGCGTCCGGCGGGCATGGGCGGCGGCGTCGGGTCCTTGGCTGCCTCTTCGGGGGAGATTTGCGGCGACTCCGTTAGTTTGGGCCCGTTTTTGCCCACGACCATGGTGTACATAGGCAGCTCTTTGGTCTCGCGATGGATGGTCATTTTGAAGCGTTCGGCGAGCAGATTCTGGAGCATGATGTGGAACTGCTCCTTGGTGGTCTCCGGCGGCATGGTGGCTTGAATTTCGAAACGCTCGGTCGAGAGCCAGGTGGGACCGGAAATCTGAAAATCCTTTACGTCGTAGGCCGTCATCATCAGGTTCTGGAGGGTGATCGCCGGATATTGAATGCGGCCAGGATCGCTCGAGCCGGGGCCTCCACGGCTTCCTCCGAAGAAAAAGAGTCGCTCACCACCCCGGCCGGACTGCGGAACGAACGGCTTGATTGTTGCCGCGTCGAAGGTCAGCAACCTGTCGGGTTGTTGGCCTTGGGTCAAAGAACAAGTGAGGACCGCCGCGCCAGTGATGATCAATCGCCGCATTCGAGCTCCGTTTGTATTCGCTATCAACGATGGGAAAGTTCTAGGTTTATTGGGTAGCATACAACAGATGGCGGTTCGGATCGATAAATGGCTGTGGGCGGCTCGGTTTTTTAAGACTCGATCGCTGGCTGGAAGGGCGTGCGAGCTGGGGCGGATTGAGTCGAATGGGCACCAGGCGAAGGCTGCTCGCGAGGTGCACGTGGGGGACTTGCTGCGGATTAAGAATGACGGCGGCGAGTATTTGGTTGAGGTGCTCGGGCTGAGTGAGATTAGGGGGCCGGCGGTGGTCGCGCAGACGCTTTTTCGGGAGACGGAAGAAAGTAAGGAATTGCGGAGGAAGGCGGTGGAGGAACGGAAGGCGATGGCGCAGTTTGGAGATTTGAGGGAAGGAAAGCCTTCGAAACGGGATCGGCGGGAGATTGGACGGCTTCGGGGGAGATCGTAGGGACGTCGACGAAGAGGGCAGGTCGGGAACCTGCCCCACTTAGCTTCAAAACAAGAGAGGGCGGGTTGGGGACTTACCAGCTTAGGGCTAGTTTTACGAAGGTCCGGACGCAGACGCCGGTGGGGCCTTTGGCCATGAAGGGTTTGGCGTCGTCCAGCCATGCGGTGCCGGCGATATCCAGGTGGACCCAGGGGGTGTCGTCGACGAATTCGCGGAGGAACCAGGCGGCGCTGATGGCTCCGCCCCAGCGGCCTCCGATGTTGGCCAGGTCGGCGAAGGCGCTCTTGAGCAGCTCCTTATAATCGTCATCGAGCGGCATGTGCCACATCTTTTCGCCTTCGGTTTTGGCGGCGCTCATGACGCGTCGCGAGGAAGTCTTCGTTGTTGGTGAAGGCGCCGATGTTGACGTGGCCGAGCGCGACCACGATGGCTCCGGTGAGTGTTGCGGCGTCGACCAGATGGGTGCAGCCCAGGCGCTTGGCGTAGGTGATGGCGTCGACTCAGAATCAGGCGGCCTTCGGCGTCGGTGTTGAGGACTTCGATGGTTTTTCCGTTGAGGGATTTGACGATATCGCCGGGGCGCTGGGCTTTGCTCGAGACCATGTTCTCGACGGCGGGGACGAAGGCGGTTACCGGGATCGATGGTTTCAGTTTCGCGATGGCGCGCATGGCTCCCAGCACGGCTGCGCCGCCGGCCATGTCGTATTTCATTTTCTCCATGCCGTCGGCGGGCTTGATGGAGACGCCTCCGGTGTCGAAGGTCACGCCTTTTCCGATCAGGGCCAGATGGTCGCTGGATTTGGACGGAGTTTCGGGTTTGTATCTAACGATGATCAGCGCGGGCGGCGCGGCGCTGCCTTGCGAGACGCCTAGCAGGGAACCCATGCCGAGCTGCATCATGCGGTCCTGATCGAGGACTTCGCATTCGAGGCCGGATTCGTCGGCCATCGCGCGGGCTTTATCGGCCAGGACCATCGGCGTCAGGAGATTGGCGGGTTCATTGACCAGCTCGCGGGTGAAGTTTTGCGATTCGCCGAGGATTTTTCCGCGCTCGAAGGATTTTTCGACTTCGGCTCCGTTGGCGGCGGCGACGAGGTAAAACGCCTCGAGGGATTTGGCGTCGCTCTTGGTCTTATGCTGGTCGGGCTCGAAGTTGCCGAGGATGGCGCCTTCGACGGCGGCTTCGGCGTCCCGACCTTCGAGCAGCCAGGCCAGCGACTTTACGCCTTTTTGTTTTAGAGCGCGCACGGTGGATCCGGCGGCTTTGCGGAGCGCGGCGGAATCGAACTTGGCTTTCTTTCCTCCGCCGACGGCGACCAGGCGCTTCGCTTTGATGCCTTGCGGTTGATGCAGAACGGCGAGCTCGGCCGTTTTGCCGGAGAATTCGCCGGAGGTTTTCAGTTCGTCGAGCCAGGCGGAGGCGAATTTGAGGTCGGCGGGCGCGGCTTCCTCTTCGAAAAGCACTACGGCGACGGCGTCGGCCTCGACTTGGGCCAGGGGTTGATAGAGAAGTTTGGTTTCCATATGTATGTTTATTTATTCTTTCTGCTTTCTGCGCATGCCGGCGCTGCGCTTCGGCGTCAGCTTCGCGTTCGCGCTCCGATTCGCGCTTGTCGTGCAGCTTTTTGCCCTTGCCGACGGCTAATTCTATCTTAATCAGGCCATTTTTGAGATAGAGCTTGGTGGGCACGACGGTGAGGCCGCGCTCGCGGATCTTTTCGTGGAGATTGTCGATTTCTTTGCGATGCAGCAGCAGCTTGCGGCGGCGAACCGGCTCATGGTTCATGATGTTGCCGTGCGAGTACTGGCCGATGTGGGTGTTGCAGAGCCACGCTTCATTGCCGGCGACTTCGGCAAAGGCATCCTTCAATTGGATCTTGCCGTCGCGCGCAGCTTTGACTTCGGTGCCGGAAAGGACCAGTCCGGCTTCGATGCGATCCGAAAGATAGTAATGATGACCGGCGGACCGGTTATCGCTCAGGATTTTGATTTTCGATTCCACGTCAGGAACCCAAATTGCGTCAATAACTTGTGAGGCTCGAACTGACAGTATAGCACGAGCCCATGGGACATAATCCGGTAAGATGATGAACCGAAAACACTTACGCGTCGGCGAGCGGCTACGCGCGACGCTGTGCGCGCTGCTTCTGCTGATCGCGGTCGGCGCTCTTCTACAAGCCAAGGACAAAGGCGACAAGGATTTCAAGGCGGCGGAGGCGGCGGCGACCAAGCAGGATTGGGACAAGGCGCTGCAACTTATATATGTCGGCGCTGGATAAGAATCCGAACAATCTGGCGTACACGATCGGGATGCGGAGGGCTCGGTTTCAGGCGGGACAGATGCACGTGAATATCGGCCAGAAACTGCGCACGGACGGCAAGGTGGAGGAGGCGATGGCGGAGTTTCAGAGGGCGATTGTCGCCGATCCATCGTCGTCGATTGCGATTCAGGAGTTGAAGCGGACGCAGCAGATTCTTGATGAGCAAAAAAACGGTCCGAAGCCGGGGGCGAATCCAGACGATGCAGGACTGACGCCGGCGGAGAGGGAGCGGCGCGCGTCGGATCGGAAGGTGGCTTCGATTGAGGGGCCTCCGGAACTGAAGCCGGTGGTGGCCAGGATTCCTCCGATCAAGATGAATAATCAGCCGCCGAAGGTGTTGTACGAGACGATCGGCAAAGATGGCGGGCATCAACGTGGTGTTCGATTCGCAATACACGGCGCCGCAGCGCAATTCGAACGTGGATATCGCGACCAATACGCCGATCGAGCAGGCGTTCGATTATCTGGCGATGCTGACGCACACTTTCTGGAAGCCGATTTCGCCGAATACGATTTTCGTGGCGGAAGACAACGTCACCAAGCGGCGCGATTACGAAGACGAAGTGGTGAAGGTGTTTTACGTGACGAACGTGACGTCGGTGCAGGAGTTTCAGGAGATCGCGACGACCATCCGCACGGTGGCGGAAATCCGGCGCGTGTTCACGTATAACGCGCAGAAGGCTCTGATCGTGCGCGGGACCGCGGACCAGGTGGCGCTGACGGAGAAGCTGATTCACGATCTGGACAAGCCGAAGTCGGAAGTGGTGATCGATGTGATCGTGTTGCAGGTGAACAGCCAGTACTCGCGCAGCCTGGCGGCGACCATCGCGTCGGGAGGGACGGCGGGATTGCAGCAGGCGATTTCCTTCCTGCCGCAGACGACGACAAACGGCACCACCACTACGACAACCGATCCTACGACGGGGGTTGTCACTACCTCGACGACGCCTTCGAGCACCACCGGTTCGACTACCAGTACAACGGCTGGAACGATTCCGTTGAGCCAGATCGGGCATCTTTCGATCAATCAATTTTCCACGTCACTGCCGGGCGCGATTCTGAATGCGGTGATGTCGGACGCGCGGACCAAGACGATGAACAAGCCGCAGGTGCGGGCTTCCGACGGCATGAAAGTGGAACTGATTATCGGCGAGCGCATTCCGTACGCGACGGGAAGTTTCTCGTCGGGCGTGTCGGTGTCGGCGAGCGTGAGTCCGCTGGTATCGACGCAGTTCAACTATGCCGATGTCGGTTTGAAGCTGAACATCACGCCGCAGATTCATTCGGCGCAGGAGTGTACGCTGCACATCGAGGTTGAGGTTTCGGCAGTGGATCAATACGTGACCATCGGCGGAATTTCGCAGCCGGTGATCGGGCAGACCAAGAATACCGCGGACATCCGTTTGAAGGAAGGCGAGGTCAATATTCTGAGCGGGCTGAGCCAGAATTCGGATTCGAGCACGGTGGGCGGGCTGCCGGGATTGACGAGTATTCCGATTCTGGGCCAGTTTTTGTTCGGAAGCTCGTCGAAGAACAAGTCCACGGGTGAATTGATGATCGCGCTGATTCCGCATATCATCCGGACGCCGGATTATACGGCGGAGAATCTCAAGGGGATTTACGCGGGTTCGGACCAGGTGGTGAAGTTGTATTACGCGCCGAAGACGGCGGCGGAAGAGAACCTCCTGCTTCTGCGAATCCTCCTGCTACTGTTCCTGCGACCACGCCGGCTCCCGCACCAATGGCGACGTCGCCGCAGGTTCCTCCCGGAGTTCCGCAGGCGACAGCGCCGTTATCTACCGTCCCGGTTCCTCCATCGCCCCCTGCGCAAGTTCCAGCGGCGGCGGGACGCGCTCAGGTGAGGTTCGCGCCGGCAACGGTCGAAGCCAAGCAGGGTGGACCGGTGAACGTGAGCGTGCAGATCGACAATGCGGCGGATCTGTTTTCGGCGTCGCCGATCCGGATCAAGTACGATCCGTCGCTGCTCAAACTGAACGATGCGACGCCCGGCGAGTTGTTCACGCGAGACGGCGTGCATATCACGTCGGTGAAGGACATTCGCAACGAAGTGGGCGAAGCGACGCTGACGATTGCCAGGGCTCCGGGGACGAAAGGGATTTCGGGCACGGGCGCGGTGCTGATGCTGAATTTTACGGCCATCGGCAAGGGCACGGGCACGATCACTCTGCCCGACTTTAATCTGAAGAATTCCGCAACTGCAGCCGGTCGCGGCGACGCCCGGCGAGATTCCGGTGAAGGTAAATTAGAGGTATGAAGAGAAGACGTCAGCGTGGATTTACGATGGTGGAGCTGATCGTATCGTTCACGATCATGGCTCTGCTGACATCAATGGCGGTGCCGCTGGCAGCCTACAAGTGAAGCGGGACAAGGAGCGCGAACTGCGCTACGCGCTGCGCGAAATTCGCAAGGCGATCGACGCTTATAAGGATGCGTCGCTGGCGGACAAGATCGACATCAAGCTGGGAACGGAGGGCTATCCGGAATCGCTTGAGATCCTGGTGAAGGGCGTGAAGCTGTCGCAATCGCCGGACGGGAAGGACGATCAAGTTTCTGCGCCGCATTCCGATGGACCCGATGACGGGCACCTACGATTGGGGCAAGCGCAGCATGCAGGACGATCCGAAATCGCAGAGCTGGGGCGGGCAAAATGTTTTCGATGTTTACACAAAGAGCACGGAGCGAGCGCGCGATGGGACGCCTTATGCAGAGTGGAATTAATCCGTCCGGCGACGCGGCGGCGCGGTACACGCTGATCGAGTTGATCGTGGTGATGGCGATCATCTCGATCCTGGTCGTCGATTGCCGTACCGCTGTATCAAAGTCGATTGTGCGGCGCCAAGGAGAGCTTGCTCAAGAACAATCTCTTCACGCTGCGCACGGTGATCGACGAGTATACCTACGATAAGAAGAAAGCGCCGCAGCAGTTGCAGGACCTGGTGACGGGCGGCTATCTGCGCGCAGGTGCCGCAGGATCCGATCACAGGCAACGACCAGTGGATCACGGTGATGGAGGACGCGCTGACGGCGGTGGATCAGACGGAGCCGGGGATTTGGGATGTGCGGAGCCGGTCGGATAAGAAGAGTCTGGAGGGGACTCTATATTCGGAGTGGTGATCGGGCGGCGTTGGTTGATACACTGAGAGAAGTTAACGCCCACCCTCAGATCCCCGGTCGTCTAATGGTAGGACAGCGGCCTTTGGAGCCGTGAATCGTGGTTCGAATCCATGCCGGGGAGCCAAGATAATTACAATCAGTAACTTACGGCTATGGTGGAAAATTTATACAAATGGTTCGTATAAGAATGCTAGGCTCTACGCCAAAAACGGGGGCGACGTGTCCCCGGGCTGATTTAAGAACATAGTACCTTAACCCTCATCCTGTAGTTTTGAAAATTCCGAAAGCCATACGCTTGCCTTTGTGGGACCTCCATCTTGGTATGGAATCCTTCGGTGATCGCGTTGTTGCGAGTGAACCTCCACATGGCGATAATCTCCTGCCGCCAGGAGGAGAGCGTCTGGCCGAGCTGCACCAGTTGAGCCAACCCGACCTGCTGCAGTTCATAGATGGCACGCAGCAGTCGTGGAATCAAAACCTGGCACTGTTGGCGAGTGCGATGCTTCTTCAGCAGCAGATAACAGAGCCGTTGTTTGAACCGGTAGATCACCTCCAGCGCCGGATATTGGGCCAGATAGGCGCGCAACTTTTCCAACTGGTCGGGCCGCAGATTATGCCGATGCCGGCGCATCAGGGAGAGCAAGGGCGGAGCCCACGCCATCCAGCTCCCGCCAGCAGTTCAGGAAGTGATGATTCACCAGCCGGATCACATGGAATCGGTCGGCCACGATCAGCGCGTTGGGGAAATGTTTGTGCACCAGCGCGCGATAGTTCGTCGCCAGATCGATGCACACCACGCGAACCAAATGTTTGCCTTCTAAAGAATGAAAATAGCCCTCCAGCGAGGCTGCGCTGCGGCCCAGCACCACATCGTGCACTCGGCGATTCTTCAGATCGCAGAACGTGGTGGCATAGCCGTGACGCCGCGAAAAGAAATGCTCATCGATGCCCAATACGGCCGGGCACAGCGAACTGGTTCTTTCTGAAGCCAGTCTTTGGAGCACGTGTTGGAACCACCGCTCCACAGTCGCGCTGCCGATCCCTTCCCGTTGGCCGAGCCGTCGCCGGCTGATTCCATCCCAGTGCCGGAAGAAGATCATGCGCCGGAACCATTCGCTGGCTCGCTGCCACTTCAGGATTCCGGGAAACTGCTGCCGGAATCCCCGGCCGCAGACCAGGCA
>CAVUSQ010000004.1:0-1032741 GCA_963744175.1 Bryobacterales bacterium
CACGAATGTGGAGACAACATCTTACCTCTTATATAGGAAGGCCCCCACGACTATCACCGTGTGATCTCCTGGCGATTCCGCACCTCGCCGGAGGAAGCCCTTCCGATCCATCTCTAGAACGACGCCCGCCATATCTCTCGTCGGAGATTGACCGCGTTCTCCAGCGGCGGCGCGATGGAAAAAATCCGCGGGTCCTTCGCAAACAGGTGAACCCGGTAGATGCGCCAGTCTGCAGGACGCTCGACCGCCAAATCTCGTTCATTACGGGATAGAAAGAATGGCGTCCGGGCCGATCCATTTGTGGTTTTCACTTCTAGCAGGCGCTCGCGACCCGCCGCGTCGAATGAGAGGACATCATAGCCCGCCCCGTCTCCGTCCTCGACGGAAACCCATCGAACTTTGCGAGCCAGGTCCGAGCGATCGGCATCAATCAGTTGGCGCCGCTCAAGTTCAACAACAAACTGTTCCCCGGCTTTGCCAAGAGAACGGTTGCGAAGGTCGCGCTCCACGGGATCAAATTTCCGAATGAGCCGTCGCAGCAATTCGGGCATGGGCGATCGAATCAGGTCAACGGCTGGGGGCAAGACAAATACCTGAGCAGGTACGGGCGGCGCCGGCGGCGATTTTGGAACACTCGCAAGAATCTCGGGGTGTTCGGTAAGATAACGCTCGATCGCTCCGAAAATGGCGTTCTGAAAGTTTCTCTTCGGCTTGTATCCGGGTATCCATGGTAGGCCCAACACATCCAAGACGGCCGATATATTCTGATGTTTAAATTCGACGGAGCGGTGGGTCCTGCCGACCCGAGCCATGAGGGCTTCACTGTGCCGCAATTTGACGTATGGTCGTCCCGCAATATCTGCTGCGAGCATGTCGAAGTAGTCGGCGACGATAGCGTCGAGCTCGTCGTCCTGCCAATTCGTTCCGATTTTCGCGTCATCCGCCATCGCGTTCCGTGGTTCCGCTCACAGATTTGGAAACGTTCCTATTATAGAGAGGCACTGCCAGCTTGATCCGCTGTATACTCGGTGCTGATCTGAATTGGATGCGGCCCCCATTTAATGAGAATCCAGCAGGGCACCACTACCTTATCGGCGACGGATCAGCGAACCATCTGTCGTGTCGCCACTTAACGACGCTGGACCTGCGCCTAGCCAAGGGCGAGATTGCGGAACCATCCTGGGACAATCCCCATGCGAAGGTACTGCAGCAGAGAGGTTTAGAACACGAACGCGACTACGTCGAGAGCCTTCGGGTCGCGGGGCTGGTGATCGTAGATCTATCGGCGGAGCCTGAAGCGACAGCGATCGAAGCTACTTGGGCAGCCATGGGAAGCGGAGCCCCGGCTATTGTTCAAGCCAGCCTTTCGAGCGGCGAATGGAGGGGACGAGCGGACGTACTCATGCGGATCGAGCGGCCAAGCAAGCTAGGCGATTGGTCCTATGAAGTCGTCGATTGCAAGCTTGGACGCGAAACCAAGGCTGAGACGGTGCTTCAACTCTGCCTTTATTCCGAGCTGATTTCAGAACTCCAGGGAATGGACCCGGAGCGTTTTCACGTTATCCGTCCGAATGTCGGCTATGAACCGGAGTCATACAGGCTCTCTTCGTTTGCTGCATATTACCGCTCCGTAAAGGAAGCGTTGCGAAAAGCGGTAGCCGATGGCTCTGAGGAAACCTACCCCGAGCCAGTAAGCCACTGCGATATCTGTAGATGGTGGAAGGGTTGTGATCAGCGTCGCAGAGCAGATGATCACCTGTCCTTTGTCGCGGGCGCCTCGAAGCTACAGCGGAAAGAACTTGTGGCGCAAGGCATTCCGACGTTGGAAGCGCTAGGACGCCTGGCGCTTCCGCTACCGTTCAGACCCACGAGGGGTTCGCGTGAGGGCTATGTCCGGATTCGAGAGCAGGCGCGAGTTCAGTTGGAAGCCCGAACGGAGGGTCAGCTCAAGTTCGAATTGCTCGAGAGCGGGCCAGCAGAAGGCCTCGCGCGACTTCCCGGTCCTTCCGTTGGAGACATTTTTCTCGATTTTGAAGGCGATCCATTCGCTGGGGAGGGAGGAATCGAGTATCTGACCGGCGTCGTGACGGCGAAGGAGGACGGCACCCTCGGGTATGAGTGCCGATGGGCCACGGATCGTGCACAAGAAAGGGCGGCCTTTGAATGGTTCATCGACTTCACGTTTGAACGGATGACCCGATATTCCGACCTACACATCTATCACTTCGGGAGTTACGAGCCGTCAGCACTCAAGCGCCTCATGCTTCGCTATGCGACTCGAGAGGAGGAAGTAGACCGGCTCCTGCGGGGTATCAAATTCATCGATCTGCACGGCATCATTAAGCAGAGTCTGCGGGCGAGTGTCGAACAGTACTCTCTGAAGGATCTTGAACGGTTCTGCCGCTACCACCGAAATGTCCCGCTCGCCGAAGCCAATCAGGCCCGGCATTTTATCGAACACCAGTTAGAGCTGAGTCCGTCGCCGAAGCTTACCGATGAATCCGTCAAACTGGTCGAGAGGTATAACGAGGACGATTGCCGCGCAACGGAGCGCCTGCGAAACTGGCTTGAACAATTACGCGCCGAGATTGTTGCGAATGGAGCGGATGTGCCGCGGCCTCCTCAGATAGATACCGCGCCGAGCGAGGCCACGGCTGCCCATCAACAACGCATTGCAGTGCTCTTCGAGGCATTGACGCGCGAACTCCCGGCTGAACCCGAAGATCGTTCGCCGGAAGAATCAGCCCGGTGGCTCCTTGCCCATGCGCTGGATTGGCATCAACGGGAGGAGAAGGTTAAATGGTGGGAGTTCTTCAGGATGAAAGACCTATCGGAGGAGGATCTCTACGAGGAAAGGACGGCAATTGTAGGATTGATCCTCAGGCAACGGATGCCGAAAATGAGTCCGAGGGAAAGAGCGCCGATCGATCAATACGGGTATCCTCTTCAGGAATGTTCTATCAAGGTTGGCGCCAAGCTTTTTACGCTCGACGAGGAGAGGTTCGGTGAGGTCGTGGCCGTGGACCCCACTGCCCGAACAATTGACGTAAAGAAGGTGATGAAGCTTGACGCCGTTCACCCTGCTGCCGTGTTTGCTTACACCCATTTCAAAACCGAGGAGCAGTCCGAATCAATTCTTCGCCTCGCGGATTGGATTGTCGCGAATGGAATTGACTCTCCGGGTGATTACCGGGCAGCGCGGGATCTTCTATTGAGGACCGCGCCCCGCTTCACCGCGGGACACTCCCTCATCGTCCGGCCGGGCGACGACGTGGTCCAGGTCGCTCGCCGGCTCGGACTTGCAATGGATCATAGCGTGCTCCCGATCCAGGGACCTCCCGGTTCAGGGAAAACGTTCACCGGCGCGCGAATGATTTGTGAACTCGTGAGTCATGGGCGGAAGGTCGGCATCACGGCGGTCAGCCATAAGGCCATCCGGAAGCTCCTAGACGATCTGGTCAAGGCGGCGGGGGAGATGAATATCGCAGGTGTGGCATGCGCGCACAGAACAGAGACGGACCGTCCTACCGGAGGACCAGTGCGAGAGATCGGATCGAACTCAGCCGCTCTGGGCGAACTCCAGGGTGGCACGATTAACGTGCTCGGCGGCACTTCGTGGATGTGGGCACGGGCCGATTTCATGAACTCCGTCCACACCCTCTTCGTCGACGAAGCAGGGCAAATGTCACTCGCTAACGTATTGGCGTGCTCACCGGCGGGGCAGAATCTTGCGCTGCTGGGTGACCCGCAGCAATTGGAACAACCGCAGAAAGGCAGCCATCCGGAAGGCTCCGATATTTCGGCGCTTGCGCACCTGCTCGGCGGCCACGTGACAATCGGAGAAACACAGGGATTGTTCCTGAGTGAGACGCGACGTCTTCACCCTGCGATTTGCAGCTTCACATCCGAGATGTTTTATGAGGGACGCTTAGTTTCCTTCGAGGGACTCGACCGGCAGAGTCTGAACGCGGAGGTGCCTTTTTCAGGAGCGGGGTTGTGGTTCCTGCCGGTGAGCCACGAGGGCAATCAGAGCTACTCGGCGGAAGAGGTCGAGCAGGTTGCCGCCCTTCTTGAACTGCTCACGAAGGCAGAGAATACATGGACTGACCGTCACGGAAACCAACACGCCCTTACGGCTGATGATATTTTGATCGTCGCGCCTTATAACTATCAGGTGAATCGGCTTGCCGACCGGTTACCTGGGGCGAAGGTGGGAACGGTGGACAGATTTCAGGGCCAGGAGGCGCCGGTCGTGATTTATTCGATGGCCACCTCGAGCCCCGAGGATGCGCCGAAGGGAATCGAGTTTCTTTACAACCTCAACCGCTTCAACGTCGCAACTTCCCGATCACGTTGCGCGTGTCTCCTGGTGGCAAGTCCGCGCCTTCTCTCACCTGAATGTCGAACGCCTCGGCAAATGGAGCTTGCGAACGCTCTGTGCCGTTACGTGGAAATGAGCACACCTGTATCGGCGGGGACCAGCGTCGCTCACGGTTGAATGTCAGGCACGCGCGACCGTCGTTTTAGTGTCAAGGTCTTATGCGTGGCGGTACCCTGAGCGATTTCGGATCTCTAGCTGGGCACAGCGAAGTACTTTGAATAGCGAATACCAGCGATCCGAGGGCGACGTCACAAAGCGATTCGGAGCACATTCTCCCGACCCATCTCTCCTAGACGGGCCGCAGGTGACAGAACGCGGCGAAATGCATGATACTGAGAGGGTTCCCGCGCGGCGACTAGACGTGTGACAAGAACATCCGTGCGGTTGGATGCGTCCCGCAGGGTGGAGAAACTGTGCCAAAGCGACTTACTGATCTATCGGCGGTTAAGCTCGAACTCGTGGATAAGAAAATCGAGCTAGTCGATGTGAAGGAGTTGCGGTTCGACCCGAAGAATCCGCGCTTGCCTTCAAACATTGATGGAACGGATGAGCGTCAGGTCTTTACATGGATGCTCGCCGAAGGAAACATTCCTGAGCTCATGGCGAGTATCGGTGCCGCGGGATATTTTCCGGGAGAACCCCTACTCGTGGTGCCCGGAAAACGGAAGGGCTCGTTTGACGTTATTGAAGGCAACCGTAGATTGACTGCGATTAAATTGCTGCTTGCGCCGCGGCTTGCGCCGACTCGGGTAAAAGCCGTACAGCTTGTCAGCGACGAGGCCGTTTATAAACCTGACAGAATTCCTGTCATCAAGTACACGTCAAGGGATGAGCTTCTTGATTTTCTCGCGTATCGCCATATCACCGGAGTCAAAGCATGGGAGCCGCTAGCGAAAGCCCGTTATCTGGGGCACATGTTCACGAATCTAACGAAGTCCACAAAACTTGGAATGGAGGCCAAATTTCGTCGTTTGGCTAAGCAAATCGGGAGTCCAGCGGATTACGTCGAGCGCCTGCTCACAGGGTTGTGGCTGTTCGAAATGATCGATGAGAACTCCTTCTTCAAGATCAAAGAACTTGACGAAAATACGATTGATTTTGGAATTCTGACGACAGCGTTGACGTACGGAAATATAGCCAAGTTTTTGCAACTTCCAGAACGGGTGACCCCTGACTTGAGGGGCCTGAACGTAGATCATCTTCGCCAATTCACGATGTGGCTGTTCGAGCGCGACGACGAGGGACAAACCCGCTTAGGTGATTCTCGGAATCTTAAGAATTTGAACGCCGTACTCGGCAACGAAGGCGCGCAGGAAGCTTTCCTTGCAGGCAAGTCGTTAGACGATGCCCTCCGTTTGACTGAACAGCCGGGCCAGATATTCAGAGGAGCACTCATCAATGCGCGTTCCGCCATGCGCCTGGCGCGGGACTACATGCATTTCGTGCGAAAACCAACTATCGAATTTGAACTGCTCGATGAGATAGAGCTGATCACTGAGGGTGTGCGTGGCGCCCTGAAGGCCTATGCAGAAAAGGGGCGCGGCCCGAGGTGACTGCCAAAACGAAGGAGGTCACAACTCTTGAGCGGCTTCCAAGAGTTGGAATTCGCCATAGCTGAGCCGACTACACTGAATCAGGAGTTCCTATGATAGACGATAACCCCAACGGGCCCGGCGTCACCGAAGAAAAAGCCAACACCAATGTCAATTTTTTAGAGGGCAAATGCTGTCCCGAGTGCGGTTCATTTGGCCCATTTGAGGTCGGGTCTCGATGCGGGTCTTGCTCCATGATGACGGCTGCGGCGACGCTGAGGACGGCACGATCGAGTACGACGACGACTCGCCTGCCACTTGTTGCGTATGCCGATTCGAAGGGAACCTTGGCGACTTCGGCACTCAGGACTAGGCCACACATGATCAACTGGGTCTACTTCCCGAAGTCCTCACCGCCGCCTCAATTCGGCCTTTTGATCGTCGCACTCTTTGAGGAAATGGCGGATGGCATCGATTCGACTAAACAGGCTGACCAACACAGCGACAAGGTTATGGCAGGGCTCCGCCCAGGGCTGGAAAAGCTCGGATTTCGGGTGGAGAAAGGGAAGTCGAGCGAAAACAAGATAGTTGTTCCGGTGCTTTTCGGACGTAAGGGCAAGATACTGAAGTGCTTCAACGCGGATGCTCATGCCGTCAGCGAGGGATGGGTCCTTGAGGTCGAGGCTGGTCGGGCTGTTGACAACAATCAGTTTCTAAAAGACATCTTTCAAGCATGCATGATGCATGACGTCCTTCATCTTGCGATCGCTGTTCGCAACACCTACCGCAATTCGGACGATTTCGCCAAAGTCGAAAGTTTTCTTGAGACGCTCTATGTCAGCGGGCGGCTTCAGCTTCCGCTGAAGGGCATTCTGCTCATTGGTTATTGACGAGCTGTTGCGCATCCCCTTCAGCTCGTCCCGCGGGCAGTACGTCATTCGGGACCGGAGCGCCACGGCGGAATTTGCTGAAACGCTCGCTGGCGAGGTCGTCGCGCCGCACTGGACCGGTTTCGGACATTCCGTAGCCCCCTTTTGGAGCCGCTCCTTTCCTCGCCGGGGCGGCGCGCCGGCGGGATGAAGTGCCGGTCTTGGCAAGTGGCAAATTGGCCGGTCACGTCGCCCTGGCGGAGATTTCTCCAATATTGCCCATCGCATCGCTGCTACGCATCCCTCCCGTCGCCACGGCCGAGCGAAAATGGTCCAGATGTCAAAACGCCCTTCTAAACATTGCGAGTTCCGAGATCTTGGGTTCGTTTCGTATTTTCGAGCGGCGCTTCCCACCAGCACTCCTTGGGTTCGTTTCGTATTTTCGAATGGTGTCTCTGACCGGCCCTTCTTGGGTTCGTTTCGTAATTTCGCGCACCGGCAGGAGGCCGTGGGTTCGTTTCGTAAATTGGTCTACGAAATCTCCGAAATTGGTCTAGGTGTTCTAGTTGATGATTGCTGCGGTGGCACCGGTAGCTTCCCGCGAGTGTCCTTAAGCGTTCCTCAAGGCCGGTTGGTTACGGGCTCCTCTGGCGTGTCAAAGCCTTGTGAAAGTTGCAGGTGTTGCGCGGCTTTGCTAGGCCGCCTAGCGTTCGTTTACTTATACCGTCGGGGAGTCCACACACCACGAGGCGAGCCAGCTGATTTGTCGTGCGCCGGTAAAGTTCGCGCGCACCGGCGCGTAGTGCGTCGGCTCCGGGAATGATATTTCTCTGTCGAGGATCGTGCCTATAAAGAACAATCGCCAACGTTCTTGTGGCACCCCGTAATGGGCGGCACAGAGAACCATGTGCTGCATTCGGTATCCGGCGCTCTCAAACAGCCGGTAGATGTCTTTCACGAATTGCCCGTGATCGAGGCTCAGAAGGCCCGGGACGTTTTCCATCACGACAACCTTAGGGCGAAGACCTTCTAGGACGAGCGGGCCGTAGTGCCGGAAGAGCTGGTTCCGGTCATCCTCGATGTTCCTGGTGGGTGCGTTGATGCTGAAGCCCTGGCACGGCGGGCCGCCGATGAGGACGTCAAGGTCATTTCGCGTCAGTCCCGTGGCGCGAAAGATGTCTTTCGCGGTCAGTTGCTTTATGTCGGACTGAAAGACCGTTGTATCGTGATGATTCTGTTGGTAGGTTGTGGCATATTCGGGCCAGAGCTCGTTGGCGAAAACCATTCGATACCCTGCTTGCCCGAACCCCAGCGAAAGGCCACCGGCGCCTGCGAAGAAGTCTGCTGCGATCAACTCGGGCATATCCACGTCAAGAACAAAGTATACTGCAAATGTTTGGAAGAGTTCTCCACAGGGAACACCCTCGGCGGGTCCCATTGTGACGCAGGCCCACCCTGAGGGCAATAGATAGTGTGTTCATCTTGCACTTGTTCTCACAACTTGTTTCTGCCATTCCTTCAGTCGTTTAGCGGCAAGCGGCTGTTGGAATCTTGTGTATAAACCGGAACCGCCACGACGTGTTCACGGTAGCGGAAACGCGTTCTACTGGCAAGTCCTACGAAACTGTGACACCGCTGCTAATAAGCGCAATTGTGTTCACGCCGCGTCTGCCTTTGGCTCTTTACAAAATTCCGCTTCCGTTTTTCTCCTCAAGGTCTCCCGCGCTTTGGAAACGCGGACCTGAATAGCCCGAGTCAACTCGTCCTGCCGCTTCAGCTGCACCACCGTGTAGTCGCCGGTCTGGCTCACTGTCGCGTGGCCCGCGATTTTGCTGGCTTCGATGGCGCTCCCACCCTCCTCTTGCCGCATGGTGATATTTGCGCGGCGGAACGCATGCAGGCCAAAACCGGAGAAATCACAACCGACCGCTCGTGCTGCCTTCTTTAGCTCTTTTCGCACGCCGGAATCCCACATGGGCTTCGTCCGGTCGTCATCCTGAAAGAAAATCCAATCGGTCGCCTTCGAGATACCCTTCGCGGCGATCCACGCCGTGTACCGGTCCACCAAAGAACCCAACGCCAGGGTCCGTTTGCTGTTCTTGGTCTTGGGTTCATCGACGTCCCCGCGACAATGCCGCTGCTCGATGCGGATGGTGCCCTTCTTCGGATCGAAATGCTTGAGTTGCAGGCCGACCGCCTCGGAAATCCGAGTGCCGGTGTCGAGACACGTCTCGCAAATCAGGAGTTGCGGATCCTCAAGGCGCGCGAACACGGCAGCGGTTTCGTCGTCATCGAGAATTCGCTCCGGGCGCACCAACCACTTCCGCCCTACTTTTACGCGCTTCATCGGATTCGCAAAGGTCTCCGGCAGAATCTCCCACTCCTGCGCGCGCGCGAAAATGCCGCTCATGATGTTCCGCAGGTCAGTCATCATGTGCCACGAAGTGCAGTCCTGCTGCAGCCAGTCAAGGATATCTTTAGTACGCATCTGACTAATCCGAACGTCCTTCCAGCGCGGCAGAATATGGTTTTCCAGGCGCGATCGGTACTTCTCACGCGTCGGCTCCGCCAGCTTCACCATTGGATTTTCGACGTAGTCGCTTGCGCCAGAGTTCGGCGAGTTTGCCGAAGATGATCATTCCTAAATCGACTGGTTGCTTGGCTGCCACCACGGCCTGAGTGCGTGTTGCCGGCGCGTCCAATCCAGCAAGTATACGGTCCCTTTGATGCTCGGCTTGGCGTTTTGTGAGGGCGTCGTCTCCGCGGCTGGGTCCGATGGTGTGAAATTTACGTTTCGTCTTAACGGAATTGTCTGGCTGCAGTTCGTCGATGCGGTCGAGAGTCAACTTGTCTTTTTCGAGATCGTTTTCCGCATCAGTGACCCGTTGTTTCGCGGCGCTCAGCTCCACAGTGGCACGAATAAGGTCGATTTCCGGTGAAACCTCAGCTTCGAATTGATGCGCCACCTGAGCTTGAAATCTTCGCGCCGAAACCAAGGCCGCGCGTGCCGTCGCCAGCCTTGCTTCACTGGAAACTACCTGGAAATAAGCCGTCCCGACAGCCAAAACCACGACGTCGCGGGAGTCACGCGTACTCAACGCCGAAGCCGATTCTGCTGCCCGCCGGGCCTTGTAGCTTGCGATGAGTGCCGGATCGAACGCCGAATACCGAAGTGAGATCCGGCCTTCGGAGTAGCCAAAGGCCCCGGTCGTTGGCGGGAGGCGAAAGCCAGCTTGAGGGGGAACTCGCAGGCCGATCGAGTCGACGCTGCGTTGCTCGAAGTTTTGTTCTGCTCGGGCCGATATCTGCGGTAACAAAGCGGAGAACGCGCGCGCCCGTTGGGCCTGAACAGCAGCGTCAGCCTGTTTGCTCTCCACCAGGCCGAGATTGAATTCAAGGCCACGCTGAATCGCTTCGTGCAGCGAGAGTTTGATTTCGCCGGGTATCAGCTTGCCACCCGGAACGCTGCCCAGATACGGGTTCAGCGACTGCGTCGCGAGCGCGCTGGGGTTCGTGCTGCCAGCCGCCGGATTGATGGGCCTCGGCGTGGCGATGGAGTAGCTCAGCGGATCTTGACCGAACGTCGCCGCCGAACTGGCCGCCACGAGCAAACTGATGGTCGCGGATCGAAACATACTTTAGCTCCTTGCAGGCAGTTATTCCGAGGGCTGCTCTATCGCCGCGGGTATTCTGTGAACACGTAGTCTTTCTTCGCCGCCAGCTTGTGGCAGGCAGCCCCGCACCTGGCGTCGTTCCCCTGCGGCGGTTTGTCGGCCAACGTAACCGGCGAGAACGCATCGGATGCAGCGTCGTAGTTGAATGCCGCGTATCCCCATCCGTTGGTGTCCGCGAATCGCTTGGAATCCTTCGCCATGAACTCGACCTCCGTCAAAGGGCCTGGCACCGTGTCCGGCGTCTTCTCAGAAAAAGGAGCCGTTATGATTTTTCTCGGTTGCCATTGGATCTTGGCCATTTTGGAGCCGTCGGGGAAAGGCTTCCCATTGCCCGGGATCCCTTCTCTGTAGGCCTTCATCATTACGGGATTTGCTACGATCACTCTCATCACGTTGTACGCGTCGGTGTGACTGGGAGCGACCACCTGCCAGTCTTCGTATCCCCTGAACTCGGAGAACGCGAGTCCGCCGGGCACTTTCAGGTCATACTTGTCCTCGGCGGCAAAGCCGAGTCCCACCAAAACAGTCAGAACCACGCCACCGGTCAATATTTGCTTTTTCATTGCTAATCTCCTTGTTAAATGGACACACCTGTAGTTTGCGAGTCTCGAAGTTAATCGGGTTCGCCCGCCGAAGGGTATTTCTAGCTTCAGCCTGAAACTGCTTCCATTACGCGTAAGCCAGTCGTTGGATCGTCTCTCAAGTGCGAAGCAATGCCGCCTATCAGGCGGACGAATCGTTCTGACCGACGCCGCGACGCATCGGTAGAAATACCCAACCGCTGCATTCTGGCCAGGAGGGTTGTTCTGGGCAATCCCAGTTGCGCCGCCGCACCATGACGTCCACCGACTACGCCATTGGTCTCACGAAGTATCGCGGTGATATGTGCCCGCTCGGCATCGGCTAGGGACTTGCTACCAGCGGAGAGAGGAATTCTGAGCATCCGAACTGGAGCTATCTCGCCGCGTCTCAATCGCTCCATTGTCTGGCGGCTGAGAATCGAGCCAGTCGTTATGATGACAGCCCGCTCGATAATGTTCTGGAGCTCTCTAACATTGCCCGGCCAATCGTAAGACTGTAGGGCCTCCATTACGTCATCTGGGATAACATCGATCTCCTTGCCTTGCTGTCTGCCGAACTCTCGAACAAAGTGCTGCGCAAGGAGGGGAATATCCTGTCTCCGTTCACGCAGCGGCACAAGCGTCATCGGAAAAACATTTAGCCTGTAATAGAGATCGGCGCGGAACTTGCGCTCCAAAACCATTTGTCCCAGATCCTGGTTAGTTGCCGCGATCACTCGGACGTCCACCTGAAGTGTATGGCCACCGCCCAAACGCTCGAATTGCTTCTCCTGAAGCGCGCGCAGAAGTTTAGGCTGTAACTCCAAAGGAAGATCTCCGATTTCGTCAAGGAATAGCGTTCCCCGGTCCGCGCTCTGAAACCGGCCGATCGTTTGATTCACCGCGCCCGTGAAAGCTCCTCGTTCGTAACCGAAGAGCTCGCTTTCGAGCAGGCTGCTCGGGATCGCGGCACAGTTGAGCGCCACAAAGCGATTCTTGCGGCGTGGACTCGCCTCGTGAATCGCTCGCGCCACGACTTCCTTGCCGGTGCCAGTCTCGCCTTGAATCAAGACGACTGAATTGACCGGTGCAACCATTTGTATGTTCTCGAGCAATGCGCGAAACTCCGCGCCGTATCCGATCAAATCCGGGGTCGTCATCTTTGTCCTCCTTGCTTCAACTGAGTTGGAAGTTCGTCCGAGCTTCCTAGGCTTGTCCCCTGCAAGTGCGCTTCATTTACTGAGCGATCCGGCTGCACTCGCGATAAAGTCGGCAATCCTGACGGGCTCTTGCAACATGGCGACGTGGCAGGTCGGAAGCTCAATTGTCTTGGCTCCGATGTCTGCCGCCTCTCGCTGTTCAAGGCCGGCGGTGATCACGTCGTCGTGTCCCGAAATCACAAACCAGGATGGTTTCGACTTCCAGGCAGGCGTCACCGTGGGCGTGGCAAGAAGGTCTCCCACCGCGGTAATCGCCTGAACGGCCGCCAAGTCACGCTGCTGAAGCGGAGAGAGATCTTGAGCGAACGCGTTCGCAACTCCTTCATCTGAGATCCACACAGAGCTCTTCGTCGGATCGAAGACCAGGTAGTTGTTGATCGGTGGCGGCGAGCTCAAGGTACTTAACAACGAAAGCGCCGACTGTCCCGCGTCGGGCGCGAATGCCGCGACATAGACTAAGCCGACAACGCGCGGATCGTTACCTGGAACATCTCCGATGACGACACCTCCATATGAGTGCCCTACCAGAAGCACTGGACCGGGATAGGTCTGAGTGATCCGCTCGATCGCCCGCTCGACCGCGGCATCGTCATCCTGCAGCGAAGTGAGTGGCATATGCGCCGCCACTACATGGAAACGGGGCCACCGGTGTGGACTACAGCACGGTGCGCATAACGGCCGGTGGGGCCGAGGCACCGCCGAGCGAAGATGTACGATCGCCTGAAACGTATGTCGGCTACGCTCGTGCGGAGAATTTCGCGTCGCCGGAGCGGATGGCGCCAGAATCAAGAAAGACCTACAGCGCCTCAACGACGCTCGCATTGAATCACTGGGGCCTTGGCGGATCTCGGAACGCCGGGGCCGAGCGCTGCACGCTTCAGGCGGCTCCAGGGAAGTTGATGTTCCGGTTCCACTCGCGCGATCTGCACATGGTGTTAGGCCCAGCGAAGAACGGGGCGGCAGTTCGCTTCAAGGTAAAGCTCAATGGCTCGGCGCCAGGCGACGATCATGGGTCGGATTCCGATGCCGATGGCATGGGTGAGGTTCGCCAGCAGCGCATGTATCAGTTGGTCCGGCAGAACGGACCGATCAAAGACGTGACTTTTGAGATCGAGTTCCTCGATCGTGGTGTCGAGGTGTTTTCATTCACATTTGGATAGTCCAGAGATGTTCTTGGGAGTGAAAAACTGAACACCATTTGAACACCGTTAAGCGTCCCCTCGATGCTCAGAATAAAAACTGGGTAAACTCAATCGCCAGAAAGAGGTCAACAAAAACGCTATGTTGTTTATTGTCAATTGACAGTCGTATTCCCAAGCTGGACGTCGCCGGTTCGAACCCGGTCTCCCGCTCCATCTTTTCAATAACTTACAAAGTTGACGTCTAGCTGAACTCCGTTTGAACTCCATTTAGAATTGACTTGGCTCTAAGTTATTGAATAAGGCCGGGTTTCGCGTTGCGCTTGAACTCCGTTTGACGCCGTCTCGTATGCGACCTTCAAGCAAGTTGTTATCAACTGCTTGTCATAATTTTCGCGTGCGCGAATGCCAGCGGACCGGGGGCATAATGCGTTAGCGTGCGCCCTGCGATCAGCAAGGGATCCAACTTGGTAGCTGCCTCGAGTAGCCGATGGAAATTCACCAGCTGGGAAAGGCAGACGGAGTCCGAAGCCTCCGGGCGTTGAGCCGCCGCCCATCAACCCATCCCAACTGGATGGGTCGGCAACCTAGCGCATGATTGGGATCGGCGCCCGCGGAAATCAATGTCCTATCCGGACGCACAAGCCTCGACGTTGCGCGATGGTCCGGGCGCCCTCGAAGTGTGCGTCTCCCAGAAGGAGTTCGACCGGCGAGGTCTCCACAATCTGCACTAGAGTGCGATTCAGCGCCTCCTTGACCGCGTGCTCGTGCCGCATCGAGTCGGCGATGGTTGTTTCGCGCCGTGATGAAGATCGACGCCGTAGAGATCACGCGAACGGATTTCCCGAGAGAGCGAGATCGTAAACGTTTTTCGGCTCTGCGCAAGAATTCGATGGGACCCGCATTTTAGGCTGCTATCCTGAAAACCACAAATTCGGTTCTGGTGGCGGCCATTCGCTGGGCTTTGAGCAAGAGGTAGCGGAGGTTCTTATACCCGCGTCCGCGGCGTAGGAGGGATTTGATGTTCCCATTGATGGCCTCCACCATTCCCAGGGGCACCTTGGTGCGACAGTAGTTCAAAATGCCGCCCAGGTGCTTCATGGGCATCGCGGCCAACCTCTCGAAGGGCCGAAGTCGCTGCCAGCGCAACTGATCGATCCAGCGCTCGAGATAGCTCAACATCGCGCCCTCATAGCGGTAGGTCCAGAGCCGGTCCAGGCTCTCTTTGAGCACATAGGCTTTGAAGAGCTTGCGGTTGAGCGCAAACAACGAGTTGAGTTCCTGTCGCTTGCCCGAGCTCAGGTTGATCCAGCGAGTCAGCAGTAGCCAGCGCTTCCCTTTGACCAACCCGCGCCACCGTCCGCCTTTGCGGAAAAACTCCGCCCGCCGCACTTCATCGATAGCCTGGTTGGCGTGCTGCATGATGTGGAACTTGTCGTAGACGATGCGGCACTGCGGAGCCCACTGCTCGATACTCAGCCGGAACGGCTCCCACATATCCACGCACGCTGCCGAGATTCGACTGCGCTGGCCCACACTCAACTCGGTTTGAAAGAATTCATCCAGTGTTTCTTTCTTCCGCTCCCGGCCGAACCAGACGGGTTCGCCGCTTTCCAGGTTGCTCACCACCGTGATGAACTTCTGCTTTTTCCCCAGGTGGATTTCATCTACGCCCATCAGTTCCAACGCGGGCTTGCGCCGCGCCGCGGCCCAGCGCTCCAGATAGCGCAAATCGATGGCGCGCACCGTGCTGGCCGCCAATCCGAATCGCCGCGCCACTGATCGAGCCGCGGCACTCTCACACGCCTCGCCGACGGCGTCTTCAAACCGCCTGCTGAACGGAGCCTTGCTCGGCAACTGCGGCACTTTCTCGATCTTGGTCCCGCAATCCGGGCAACACACTCGATAGACTTCGATCACGACCGTGGTCCGGAACTCCATGCAGGGCAGATCCCGCACCTCCCGTTCGCGCACATCGTGCGCGTCCTCCAGCTTCCGGCCGCATCCCGAGCAGATCAGCTTCCGATGGCCCCGCTTGCGCCGAATCCACAGCTTCAGCGTCTTCGCTCGCTCGTCGATCGTGTCGGTACACCCGATACCCCGGCCATCCCAGTAATTTCGTGAGTTCACTATCCCGCAAACCGCTCAGTGTACCGAAATCGCCGAAACCACGAAACTCATGCCTGCTTGGGCTTCATCAGATTCCTGCGCAGAGCCCGTTTTTCATAGTCATAGATGTTTTTGAATTTTCTAGAGGTGAACGGAACTGCGACATAGGCTGGCTACACAACCGGCAACCTGACCCCAAAGCGGTCCGCGATGGCTCCTGGCGCATCGGGAAACTGAGAAAGAGGGAGACCTTTCTCGCGCCAACTATCGAGTCCACCTTCCAGTACCCAAACGTTCTCCACGCCTATTCGCTTCAATGCCACCGCCGCCCGCGCGCTCACGATGTCCCGCTTCGAAGAACAATAGAGAACGATCTCGAGATCGTCGGGTACGGCGATCCGTGGTGAATTTAGCAGCCGTGAGGGATCGATGCGGAATGCACCTGGAATTGCCTGCGGGCTTTCACTGCCGGTCTCTTCCTCGAAGTCCAGGAGGTCGAGCAACGCGAGCTTGCAGCCTGATCTCAACTTTCGATGCAGCATCGTCGCACTGATGACGCGGACTCGCAGTTGGCGAATCATTCGCATCAAAATCAGTCCGCGCCAGCCGATGTACAGACAGAATGGAACACTGATCGCAAGGGTCAGGGCAGTCCCAAAGTGTTTCGCCCATCCCACCGCGATTTCTAATTGCTCGGAGAAGACATACCCGACCCCCACGTAAAAGATGGACCAAATGAGACTGCCGACCGCATCCAGTCCGAGAAAGGCCGTGGGGGAGACTGCTTCGGCTCCTGCAAGTGGCGGCATAAGGCCATCGAGTCCGGGTATGAACTTGGCCACACACAACAAGGCGAGCCCGTAGCGCGCGAACCTATCACGCGCATCCCGCGAGCATCTTCGCGGATCCGCCGTAAGTCGGCACAGGAGCCTCATGGCCTGTGAACCCCACTTTCGGCCAAGCCAGAACCACAACCCATCTGCAAGCAGGCAGGCTAAAACACTCAGAAGGACAACCGTGCTCGCTTGCATGTACCCGCGGGCCGAAAGTGCGCCCGCCGCCATCAGAAATACAATGGCCGGCACAGGTAGGCAAAGTTGATTCGCCAGAACGGCGAGCGCAACGCTCCCATAAGTCAGTTGAGGAAGTGTCATGGATGCATACCTTTTCCAGCAAACGTGCCCGCTGGCGAGTTAGCGGAGCGGACCGACGTTCCATTAAATGTGGTTCCCACTGACGAGGTGCCGGTGATGTTTGTACTGGAGCGCACGGCATCGGCCGTCTCCTGGAGTGAGACAACAAGGGCGGACCTCGAAACGCGCCGCACGATTGGTTCAACCATCCAGCGCAGACTAGCAGGGATATCGCGGCTAAGCGCGATCGCCTCTAGTTCGACATACACTCCGCCATCGCGCTCCTGGTAGCGCGCGATGCTGTACAGCCGCCAAATGATCCCGGTGCCGTGGTCCTGGGGCAACATGTGTGGGGATGGCCCCCCATACTGGGTGACCTCCTGAACCCGTGTCGTTTCGCTGACGCTATACCACCGTTGATCGTCCAGTTGGGTGAAGGTCGAGTGATAGTCAAAGTCAAGTGCGCTTTTGGCAAAGAATGACTTGTTCATGACCACAATCGAGAACCGATCTTCCCGTTCGGAGATCTCCAGTGGCTTCGCGCTAACTACGTTGGGATGGTAGACCGTTTTATATTGTCCGTAATCGCGCGCGACCTGCAGAACATCGCGCAGCGCGGCATTCGGGATGAAGATGGCCCCGGTCCAATCGTGAATCAGCCCTGAATGAACTTTGATGGGGACATTCGGCGCGGCAGGTGAAGCGATGATATCGCCTTGACGAAGCTTCGCCGCCTCGCCAGGGAGGGCGTCGATGGCAAGGAACGGGGCACCTTGCGAGAGGTGCTTCAGATTGCGAACTTCGGCGGCTCGTACGTATTCATTCCAGGCCTGTATGGTTTCCGGTTTGAGATCAGCGGCGATCGACCGGACTGAAAAAAAGATAGCCAATAGCAAGATTGCGGAAGGCCCACGCAGGGGGCGCGCTGTGCCCACAGATTGTGTTTCCTCTTTCTCGCGCATGTATGAGCGGGAGTCATTATTCATTTTTATCATTGCCTCGCCAAAAGTAAGGCAGTTCGACTACCACGCGGCATGGACTCGTAATTCGCTGAAAATAGGTTGTCAAGCGTCGTTAAGCGAGCTGTCTGCCGGTATCAGCGATGGCAGATGCCATCATCGTGATGGCACTTGCCTCACCGGACGCCGCGAATCGAAAGGAACTCTCAAGAGGGGGAAGGCGGGGCCTCATCTACGGAGAGAAGGGGACAAATGCAAAGCCGCCGCTTGCCTCCATATGGTCGACAAGCGGCGGCGAATTCAACTGAAGCTGCTACGTTAACGGCCGAAGCGTAGAGCGATCGTTTCACCTGAGCGAGATGCCGACATCCGCTTCTGTGACTCCCGTGGAGATTGTTTATCGCAAGCAACCTCCGACAATACGACTTTGCTTAATCGAAGGATGATACTTCTTGGCTATCCATCGGCGTGATTCTCATGCGTGTTCAACAGCCTTGGCACGCTCCAGGCGGCATGCTTGTGTAAATCCCCGGAGCGGATCCATGCTCACTTCCCCCTTCGCGAATCGCGCAAGAACCTCGGCGGGATCCTCTGGTGGCCGTTCGTAGGCCTCAAGCAACAGTTTGCCGACCCCCTCCGCGGCGCTAAGAATCTCGGCGCTCGCTGTAAGGCGGATGCGCGCGACGATTGAGTAGAGATGCATAAGCTTCCCCGGGTCGAGGGCCGGACGTTCAATGGCATCGACAAAGAGAGGTACAGCTTCTTCGACAAATTTGCCGTAGAGCTGCTCACGTTCTCTTAATTCGGATACCAGTCGGGCCGCGCGGGCTTGCAGACGCTGGCCCACAAAGGTGGCAGCGACGGATGCGCAAGCCCCTATGAGAGAACCAGCCAGCGCTGCAAGCGCCGGCACAATGGTTAGGTCGAGGTTGATCACAAGGACCCCGTAACCCGTGCGAGATCCGCGGCCGCCACGCTACGGTCGTATTCGGCCCGCAGCACATCGGCCTGCGCACCCGAGATTGCCGCCTCCGCATCAAGAAGCGTCGATTGATTCGCCGTGCCAGCTTCCACGCGATCCGACGTAACACGACGCGCCTCCGTGGCCGATGCCAGTAACTGCCTCGCCGAATCGAGAGCGGTCTCGGCACGGTTCATCTTTCGAACCGCTTTCTCGACGTCGACTTGTACGTGGCGACGAACCTGAGCTAGATTTTCTTCGGCCTGAGCGACCTCGGCCTGACGCTCCGAGACTTGCCCGCGACGCTTGCCGAACTCGAAAACCGTCCACTTGAGGTTTAGCCCGACTGCCCCGGTGTTTGGGGAAACGAAGGGAGCACCATTTTCGTGAATGTACTGTACAAATGCTCCGACCTCGGGAATGTACTCAGCCCGAGCCGCGTTCACGCCCGCTCGCGCCTTTTCAATCCGACGGCCGGCAACTTCGACCTCCGGGTTACGCGCGAGAGCCACCTGTACGGCCCCGGTCGTTGTGGGCGCAGAGTCTGAAGCGGGTGCGTCTGGCTTGGCCAAGTCGAAATCCGCATCGAGCGGTAACCCGCACAGGTCCGCGAGTTCGAGCTTCATATCGGCTACGGCGTCCTGCAACTGGCCCCGCGCATGTTGTGCCTGCGCGATCTGCGCCCTCACTTCGGCAGCTTTCATCTCCAGCGCGACACCCGTATCAACGGCGTTTCGGGTTTCCACGGTTCTCAGTTCGACCGCGCGAATTTGCGAATCTATCGCGTCACGGCGCCGCTCCGTCGCGAGAATGGCGTAAAACAGCTCCTTCACTTTGAACGCGATCTCGTCCGCCGTGCGGCGCGCGTCCGCCCGTGCTCCCGCGGCATCGGCGCGAGCCACATTCACCTCCGCGTGTGTTCTGAAGTAGTGCGTGATCGGTTGAGACAACGTCGTTGTGCTCAGGAGGAAGTTCGAGTTGCCCTGCGCAAGCGACACGGTGGAGCCCGGCAACGGCCCCGTCTGCGGGTACACGCCCAGGGCGCCCTGCGGGATCTCGATCTGTTGTTGATTACTAATGTGCACGGCGTTGGAATCGTTCACGAGCGACGGGAAGTAGCTTGCCCGGGCCTCGCGGATGCGCGCGTCCATCTGGTTCACTTTCTGGCCGGCGATCTTGACCGTAGAATTCTGTCGCGTCGCAAGCGAAACTGCCTCGTCGAGCGTGAAGGTGCGAGTCTGAGCATGCGCCGCGACGCCGCAAATGATGGCGAGCAGCGCGGCCGCCAGGATTGGACTTGGAACGGAGCTAGGACTTGGACGGGAGGCGCGCTTGTGAATCATCACATACAGCACGGGAATGACAATCAGCGTGAAGAACATCGAGCCGATAAGTCCGAATGCGATGGTGCTCCCCAAGGGCGACCACATGCTCGATCCGGAGAGGATCATCGGAGTGACCCCGACCGCAGCCGCCATGGTCGTCAGAAAAATGGGCCGCAGTCTGCGCTCCCCGGCTTCGACGGCTGCTTCCTCGATTTCAGCGCCTTCGTCCATGCGGGCGCGGATATAGTCGACCAGGATGATGGCGTTGCGCACGACCACGCCGCCCAGGCTTACGATGCCCAGGAACGCCGTAAAGCCGAAGGGATTCCCAGTAACCAGCAGCCCGAGCGACGCGCCCAGCAACCCGAGCGGAATCGCCGCCATGACCACCAGCGGATCGATGACTGAACGGAACTGAAACATCAGGATCAGATAGATCGCGATCATGCTGACGAATAGCGCTTTCACCATCTCGGGAAAGGTGTCGTTCTGGTTTTCAAATTCACCGCCGTACCAGATCCGATATCCGGGAGGAACCGGTATAGAATCGACCGCCGGCTTGACGCGGGTCAGCACCTGGCTCGGCAGTACGCCTCCGTCGCTCCAAGCTCGGACCGTCAGGGTGCGAACACCATTGCGCCGGACAATCCGGCCGGGGTCCCAGACCGGGGATACTGTGGCAATGCTGTTCAGCGGTACGCGGGCGCCAGTCACAGGAGAAATCACATAAGTACTGGAAACGTCCTGAAGGTTCTGGCGGAACGCCGATGCCAGCCTCAATGAAACCGTCACATCCCGATCACCCTCCCAATAGGTAGTAACCGGCGCCCCATCGAAGCCACCGGCAAGTTCCCGGCCGATGCCGGCGTTCGTGAAGCCCAAACGGTTGGCAACCTCCTGGCGGACGTTGACCTTGAGACGATACGCATCCTCGCGCCAGTCGTTGTGAACATCCAACGCGCCGGGAGCGTGCGAAAGAACGTTCTCAACCTGACTACCCAGGCGCTCAAGGACCTTGTCGTCCTCGCCGGTGATGCGGACTTCGATTGCCGCCTCCTGGGTCGGCCCCTGCTGCAGTTCCCGAAGGAACACACGCGCTTCAGGCGCGGCCTGTGCGAGCTTGGGTCGCAGCGACTCCACCAGCCGCGTCGTGGCTTCCGCCGACGTCGTCGCGACCAGCAATTGCGCGTAATTCTTGTCCGGCAACTGTGGATTCACGTTGTAGTAGAACCGCGGAGCGCTGGATCCCACGAACGAGGTGTAGTTAACGACCTCCTTTTCGTGCCCCAGCACCGCTTCGATGCGCCGCACCGCGGAATCCGTCGCTTCCACCTTCCATCCTTCGGGAAGCCAAACGTCGACCACGAACTGGTCGCGCTCCGCGAACGGGAAGAACCGTTGAGGAATATGTTGGAGTGTCAATGCGCCTCCGATCACGGCAAGAACGCCCGCGGCGAGAGCAATTGGTTTCTGTCTCATAGCCAGGACAATCACGCGATTGTAGATCACCTGCAGGAGTTCGAGCGGTGAACGACGCTTTTTCCCTTGTTCAGCCGCCTCCGGCTTATGAAGGCCTTTGCGGATAAAGAAGCGGGCCAGGAGCGGCGTCAGCACCATTGCGACGAGGAAAGATGTTATGAGGGCGATCGCCACAGTCAGCGGCAGCGCGCGAATGAACTCACCGGTAGCGCCCGAAAGCATCAGGAATGGCAGGAAGGAGCAGATGATGGTCAGAGTCGCGGTAAGCACCGGAATCGCAAGTTCAGTAGCGCTACGCCACGCTGCTTCTTCCCGATCCACGCCTTCATCGAGCAGTTCGATGTAGTTATCCGCAATCACGATGGCGTCATCCACCACCATCCCGAGCACGACAATGAGCGCGGCGATGGAGACCTGATGCAGCTCGATGCCAAATGCATTGAGTAAGCCGAATGTAGCGGAGACGGTCACTGGAATGGCAACCGCCGAAACCAGAGCCACGCGGAAGGGCAGAAGCACGATGGTGACCAGAATCACCGAGGCGATGGCGATGCCGAACTCGCGTATGAAGTCTTTCACGCGCTGAGCCACCACCTTGGGCTGATCCGCAACCATGTCGATCTTCAGGTCGGGCGGAAGAAGCGGGCGCAGGCTATCCAGAGAAGTGCGGAGCTCGTTGCCGAAATCGACTATGTTGTTGCCTTCCTGCATCTCGACGGAAAGCAGGATTGCGCGATCGCCGCGGGAACGCGCGTATTGCGTGGGGTCCTTGTACATGCGCTGGACCTGGGCAACGTCGCCTATGTACACCGGTTGTCCGGTGCGCGTCATGTCGACCATCACGTGCCGGAGCTGTTCCTCAGTCTGAAACGCGCCAGTGGTTTCGATCGGGGGTTTTCCGTGTTCTGTCGGAACAGACCCGGCATCATGGACCATGTTGCGGCCTTGAAGCGCTCTCATGACCTGATCTGGGGTTACGGCATACTGCGAAAGCCGGTCGAGTGAGCCGGTTACTTCGATTTCCTCCTTCTGCTCGTCGATTCGCTTGACCTTCGATACAGAGCGAATGCGCCGGATAGTGGCCTCGATCCGCTCCGAATAGTCTTTTAGTTCGCGGTAATCGTAATGGTCGCCATGAATCGCCATCAGAACCGCAACCGTATCGCCAAAGTCGTAATCGACCACTGGGCCCATTACGCCGTCGGGAAGATCCGTCGTCCTTAATTCCGCCATGTCGAGCCGCAGCTTGGACCAGAACTTTTCCGTGTCCTGGAGGCTGTCTTCCAGCTCCACATTTACGAACATACCGCCGTTCATGCTGGTCGAGTAGGTCTTCTGGCGTCTTACTCCTTCGATCTTGAAGAGCCGCTGCTCGATTTTCTGAGTGACCTGGTTCTCAACTTCTACGGAGGAAGCACCCGGGTAAAACGCCGCGACAATTCCGGTGCGTACATGAATCTTCGGGTCTTCTCTGCGCGGCATGCGAAACAGAGCATAAGCGCCGCAGGCCACCAGCATCACTGTGAGGGCTATGGTCACCTGGGGATAGCGAAGTGAAAGACGTACGGGATTCATTGCACACCTCCCACGATCTGGACCGGGGTTCCTTCGCGGAGTTTCTGTTGACCGGCAACGACAATCTGCTCGTCGCCATTCAGACCCGAGCGAATTTGGACTTCATCGCCAATGGGCGGACCAACCTCTATGCGCCGGGCGTAGACGCGGTGGCGGTCTGGGTGATAAACGTACACGTTGGGCGCGCCCTGCGGATCGCGAACAATTGCCTCGCCCGGAATCGTGAGCACCGGTGTTTTCGCCGGGCCTGCTTTTGTCGAGGCAAAGATCCGGGCTTCAGCCACCATGCCAGCCAGCAGCACAGGACCAGGGTTGGGCACCACGATTTTCACTGCGTAAGTACGCGAAGCCGCTTCGGCGGACACTCCAATTATTTCGACCTGACCTTCGAAAGTCCGTCCTTCGAGCGAGGGCAGCGAAATATTCGCCTTGGCGCCCCGCTTGATCTTTCCGATCTCCGCCTCTGGAACACCTACGCGCACCTTGGCCGGATTGAGGTTGACGATGGAAAACACCGGTGCGCCCGAGGCGACCGACTGGCCGGGATCGATTCGGCGCATCGATATGTTGCCCGTTATCGGCGCCAGCAGCCGAGTATCGCCCAGCCGCTTCGATTCCTCGCTGGCTTGCGCCTTCGCGGCCAGAGCCTGAGCGATGGCTGCATGTCGATCCTCCAGCCGCGTACCCTCGACGGCCATCTGATAACGCTCCCGCGCAGTGTTGTAAGCCGCCTCGATCTTCTGAAAGTCGTTCGGAGGCAGGCTCTTTCGCTCGACCAGGAACTGCATGCGCTTGTACTCGTCTTCCGAACGATTGAGGTCGATGCGAGCTTCTTCCACTTCCTGTTTCCGCAGTCCCGTGTCCGCCTTTTGCGCCAGGGCTTCCGCCATTTGCCTTTGGGCGTTTGCCGCGTCGAATGCATTGCGGTAGTCCGTGGGCTCGAGTTCGGCGAGCAACTGTCCTTTATTGACATGCTGGCCCTCTTCTACGAATACACGAGCCACCTTGCCTGAGACCTGGAAAGCCACATCCGTCGTTTCCGATCCTTCGACAGAACCGCTGGCTGTGACTGAATCCTGCCGTTCCACCACGGCTGGGGTGCGGACCTGAATCGGAATCAGATCTGTTTCCGCGCGAACCGCGCTGGCAGCCCGTTGGCAACCTGTCGATACAACCAGACAGGCGGCCGTTATTAAAAGCGCTGTTATAAGACTTCGTCGCATTTGCGTTTGCTCCTCGCACAGGGAAGTGCAGGTCAAACGCCCGGAAATAATCAAATGGAATCAATGGCTTCCAAGCCCGGATCGCCGAAATTGCTTCGGCACATTGGGCATCTGCCGAAATTCGTGCCGAAGGGATGAAGAACTGTGACCTGGAGACGTCAAGACCGATTCAGCGCCTGCCAATCATTTGCCGAGATTCGGCTTGGCCGAGGTTGCGTAACCGCCATCGTTTCAGCGCTTACACTTTGGGGGGATGCCTGCATTGATCCACGCTGAAGGTATTCCTAAATGATTCGAATTCAAGCGGACAATAACCCAGGTGGAACCACAATCGCGATCGACGGGCAACTAATCGGGGAGTACGTAGCGGAGGTTGAGGCCTCGATCCAAAAGTCGAGGGAAGGGTACAAAGACGTCCATCTGTTCCTGCGGAATGTTTGTCATATTGATGAAATGGGCCATGCGCTACTCTCTCGACTGGCGGCCCTGGGGGTAGAACTCAGCGCCGCAGGACTCTACAGTTCTCACGTTGTTACCCAAGTTCAACTCGCGCTGAGTTCCCCCCAAGGCCGGAGAAAGTGATAGGAGACGCCGCTCAGTATCGCTTTCGGCACCGTATTTCGGCGTTTGACTTCGGCACTTGCCGACCACAAGCCCGAGGGGCCGCTAAGTTGCTGAATCGCCATTTCCCCTTCCGGGCGTTGGCGTGCCCTGATCGGTTCCGTATGAACCAGTCGGAATCTATTATGATCGGCACTATGCCAGCATCCGCAAACGAGATCTACGAGGCGGTTCTGTCGCTCTCGCGATCGATCGCCGGGCGCACCGATCTTGGAGCCCTGCTGTCCGGCGTTCGCGAGTCTCTCCGCCGGATCGTCAGCTTCGATCATCTCGGGCTGATATTGCACGACCCCTACAGCGGCGCAATGCGGGGCCATATTCTCAATGAGCCAGGCAATCCTGTGATCACAAGCCTTCAGATGCCGGTTGAGGCAGATCCGGCCGGGTGGGTCTGGATGAACCAGCAGCCGCTGATCCTCCGTCTCGACGCTGAAACGCGCTGGCCGGAGTTCGTTAGTCGCTCCCGTGTCGAGTTCGGGCTCAGCACTCTCATCCTCGTTCCTCTCACGGCCGGTGAGAACCGGCTCGGCGCATTCGGTTTCAGTGCGGTGGCACCGTATGAACCCAGCCCGGCGGAAATGGAATTCCTGGAGCGTGTTGCCACCGAGTTCGCCGTAGCCGTAGAAGGCTTTCTCGCGAGGCAAGCCGCGGTGCGGGAGCGCGATCGCCTGCGCACGCTGTTCGACATCACGAATGCGTTGGTTTCGAAGCTGGCGCCGGAGGAGTTGTTTTCTGCCATCGGCACGCAGCTCTCGAAGCTGATCCGGCACGATTACTCAATGCTTACGGTTTCGAATTCGGATGGCGGCGGGCTGGATCTTTACGCGCTGCATTCCACAGGGCTCCCGTTCATCGATGTGCTAAAGGGCCCCTTCGATCCTTCGGGAATGCCGGCGGCCGAGGTGCTTGCCACCGGGAGGCCAGTAGTGGCGTACGCCACCGATATCGAGCGCTATCCGTCGCCAATCTTCGGCAAGTTTGTGGCGCTGGGATTCAGGTCCGTATGCTCGGTTCCGTTGGTCGCCCCGAATCGAACCCTTGGTACGCTGGCGCTTTGTCGAATGACGGAAGATACGTGGTCTGGTGAAGACATCGCGTTTCTTGTGCAGGTCGCAAATCAGATCGCAATCGCAGTGGAAAATTCGCTTTCTTACCGTGAACTGGCGGAAATGAAGGAGCGGCTCGCCACCGAAAAGCTCTATCTGGAAGACGAGATCCGCCTCGATCACAATATCGGGAACATGGTGGGACAGGGACTCGCTTTCCAATCCGTTTTGAGGAGCGTTCAGATCGTTGCGCCAACCGATTCGACCGTTCTCATTTTGGGTGAGACCGGAACCGGAAAGGAACTGGTCGCCCGGGCGACTCACGAATTGAGTCCACGCAAGAGGGGCAGCTTCGTTAAAGTGAATTGCGCCGCGATTCCCGCAAGCCTTCTGGAGAGCGAACTATTCGGCCATGAGAAAGGTTCTTTTACTGGTGCGGTTGCGCAAAAGATTGGGCGCTTTGAGCTTGCTCACAAGGGCACGTTGTTTCTTGATGAGATCGGGGAGATGCCGCTCGAACTCCAACCGAAACTGCTGCGCGCCATCCAGGACCAGGAATTCGAGCGCGTCGGCGGGAACCGCACGATCCGCACCGACGTCCGCTTCGTAGCCGCCACAAATAGGGACCTGAAGGCGATGGTGGACGAAAAGGAATTTCGCGCCGACCTTTACTACCGGCTCCACGTCTTTCCGTTGAGCGTGCCGCCGCTTCGGGAGCGCCGCGAAGACATACCGCTGCTCACGCGCTATTTCGTTCAGAAACATGCACAGCGAATGGGCCGGGCAATCGACAACATTCCGACCTCCGCAATGGAAGCCCTCACGCGGTATGACTGGCCGGGGAATATTCGGGAGTTGCAGAATGTGCTGGAGCGTTCCGTCATTCTGACCCATGGGAACACCCTGCAGATTGCAATGTCGGACCTCGGGCAAACCGGTTCAAGCGTGTTGAGCCCCCGCGTCTCGAAGGTGTCCGAGGAGACCGAACGGCAGGCGATCATAAAAGCGCTTGAAGATGCGAACGGCCAGGTCGGGGGCCCAGACGGCGCGGCTGCTCGCCTCGGCATGAAGCGAACGACCTTGCAATCACGTATGCGGAAGTTGAACATCGCACGCCAGTATCGCTGAGCTCCGTCAAGGCCGGCCCTAGTTCGTTCGCCGCGGCTTTACCATGCTCGGATAATAGAGCCCGAATTATGCAGAAAGAATGCGCTTTAGCGGATTTCGCCCTGATGGTTGGCCATCCTCGGCCCTTTTTTGACGAAGATTCGAAATGCGCTGTTCGCGGGCGAGAACAAACTGAAGGGCCAATGCGACCTTGATTGTTCCGGAAGACGATGAGCCGGGCGGGCAGGCGAATTCTCGGCAAACGGACTCTGCGGCCAATGTCCCGGACATCGCCAAGGCAGTTTGAGGTCTTTATTCAAGGCAAGAGGAATTTGTGGAGATCACGAACGCTGCTTGGGCAAGGGCCGTTTCGATGGATTCCGATAAGGGGATGGTGAACTCCGTTTGAACTCCGTTAAGAAGTTCCGCGAAGTTCAGATTGAAAACTGCGTGGACTCAATCGCCAGAACGAGCCGCACAAAAACACTACAGTCTTTATTTGCAATCTACTGCCGTCTTCCCAAGCTGGACGTCGCCGGTTCGAACCGGGTCTCCCGCTCCAAAAATCAACGACTTACAAGAGCTCACCATTTAAACCGTTACTCCGGTAACTCCATTAACGGTTTCACCCGATCGCAATCTTGCGCACGGGGAGCCCGGCAGCGATAAGATCCTCACCTTGGCCCGATCCATAGCCAGCCGCGGCCGGCCGAGGTGCTCTGTCGTTCCGTGGCACCGGAACTTGGTGATCGCCGCTTGGGCGCGGATCTCCCCGAAAGCGGCTCCTGGCCGAATTGCGGGAAGCGCAGGGTCGTACACGAAGAACCTAACGAATTCCTATCTCGTGGTCACCGTCGTTCCAGGCGACCCCCAGAACATTCAACCCATCGACAAGGCAGAAGCCGGCGGACGTCGAATCTGACGTGTTTGGACCTCCGGAGTGCGGTTCAATTCCGGGAGGTTATATATACTGTTGAGGTGCCCTGGCGCAAAATCGGAGCCTCTTTGACGCCACCGTCCCCTCAGCCTGACGCCAACACCTCCCGACCGAGGTCCGGGGAAAGGCCGGTGGGAAAACTGATTCTGACGGCTCCCATTTTCCTCGCGGCGGGCTGGGCTGCGACCCCACCCATCGCCGGCGCCGACGCGTTCCTTCAGAAAAACTGCGCCGCATGCCATAGTTCCTCGTCCCCCGCCGCACGGCTCGACCTCACCAAACTCAGCTACGAACCGGCCAACCCGGATAACTTCGCGATCTGGGTTAAAGTTCACGATCGCGTCTCCGCTGGTGAAATGCCCCCGCCGCCGATTCCACGCCCGCCCGCCGAATCCCTCACCCAATTTGTCAATGGCCTGAGCGCCGCCCTCACCGCATATGAACACAGCGTAACCGCCGAACGCGGCCGCGCCGGACTCCGGCGTCTCAATGCCTACGAATACGAGAACGGCCTGCGCGACCTCCTCGACGTTCCCTGGGTGCAGATCAAATCCAAACTGCCGCAGGACGGCGAGGCATGGCGCTTCAACAAAACCGGCGCCTCGCTCGACGTCTCATATGTTCAGCTCGCCCGCTACATGAGCTCCGCCGATTACGCCATGCGGGAAGCCATGGCCGCGAAACTCGTCCAGCCGCCTACAACCACCACTCGCATCTACGCGCGCCAGGAGCCCACGCTCCGCAACTTCCGTCCGCGCGAAGGCAACACCCGCACCGACCGCCTCAACTTCCCCGTCCTCGACGCGCATGCCCAGCCGGACGTTCGCGCGGGCCGCAGTCCGATCACGAACCCGGAAACCAAAGAGCGCGAGGCCACAGGTCGTGTCTCCAGCATCTTTTCCGATGCCGGCGGGTTTAGCTGGAGTAGTTTCCGCGTCCCAGCCGCCGGGCGCTATCGCGTCAGAGTAAAAGGCTACACCATCTGGGTCAGCGGCGGCGGCATCGACCACTGGAATTTCACCGGGTTCGGTCCTGAAAAAGTGGCTTACCTGTACCAGCCCACTTACCACCGGCCCAATCCCGATGAAGTGTGGCCCGGCCGCCGCAACGAACCTATCGGCGTCTACGCGCAAAGCTCCGGGCAATCCCGCCCTCTGGCCGCTTTTGACTTCACACCCGAACCCTCGGTCAACGAGGTGGAAGTTCTCCTCAGCTCGATCGAAGCCCTCCAGACCGATGCCATGCGCCTGTTCCGAACCCGCGTCAATGGCAGTGAGGAAGAGTATGTCAACCCACTCGCTGGGCAGGACGGGATGCCGGGAGTCGCGTTCCAGTGGCTCGAAGTGGAAGGCCCGCTTTATGACCAGAGCGCGGCGGCCGGCTACCGCCTGATGTTCGGCGACCTGCCGATGCGCCGACTCGGACCAGGAGAAACGGGCGGCGTCACTCTCCAGATTGTCGCTCCGCCGCCTTCCCCCGCCGAAGCAGGAGCAGGCGGAGGCCGTGGCCGCTTCGGCCCGCGAACCCAGGATGTTGCCGTCGAAGTGGTCAGCGATCGGCCGCGTGGAGACGCCGAGCGCCTCATTCGCGGGTTCCTGGCACGAGCATACTCCCGGCCGGTGGAAGAAGCGGACGCGAAACGGTTCCTCGAACTGTTTACCCATCAGTTCGCAGAGGGACGAGGCTTCACGAAATCGCTGCTTTCCGCCTACACCGCGATTCTGTGCTCGCCGGGCTACCTGTACGTCCAGGAAGTGCCGGGCAGGCTCGACAACTACGCCCTGGCCACGCGTCTCTCCCTGTTCCTGTGGAACTCCCCGCCGGACACGGAGCTCCGTAAGCTGGCCGCGCAAGGCCGGCTCAGCAACCGCGAAATTCTCAGGGCGCAGACCGATCGCCTGCTCAACGACCCGAAGTCCCGCCGCTTCATCGACGCTTTCACCGACTACTGGCTCGACCTCCGCAAGATCGACGACAGCTCCCCTTCCACTACGCTCTACAACGACTACGAACTGGACGACCCCCTCAAGCTCGCCGCCGTGGAAGAAACGCGACTCTTCGTCCAGGAAATGTTCCGCGGGAACCTCCCGGCGCGCACAATCGTCGATTCCGATTTCACGTTCCTCAATGAGCGTCTGGCGAAACACTACGGCATCCCCGGGGTGACCGGGGTGGCGATGCGCAAGGTCGCGCTCCCGAAAGATTCCATCCGCGGTGGAATCATGACTCAGGCGAGCGTCCTTAAGGTCACGGCGAATGGCACCACCACGTCGCCGGTGGTTCGCGGCGTCTGGATCATGGAACGCATTCTCGGGTTCCACACCGCGCCGCCGGCGGGCGTGCCCGCTCTCGAACCGGATATCCGCGGCGCGGTCACGATCCGCCAGCAACTCGATCGTCATCGGGCCGATCCAACTTGCGCTGCCTGCCACCGAAAAATCGATCCGCCGGGATTCGCGCTCGAAAGCTTCGATGTGATGGGCGGCTGGCGTGACCGTTATCGCGCATTTGCGGAGAAATCGAAGCCGGAACCGGGCATCGGCCTATCGGGTCAGCCTTTCTCTTTCCATTACGGGCTGCCTGTAGATTCCGCCGGCGCCCTGGCGGGTGGCCGCTCGTTCAAAGACATCCGCGAATTCAAACAGCTCCTGCTCGATCACGAGGAGCGCACAGTGGCCCGAAACCTCGTCAGCCAACTCGCCACTTATGGCACCGGAGCGCCGATCGGCTTCTCGGATCGCAGCCAGGTAGAAGAAGTCCTCGACAAAACGCGCGGCTCGGGCTACGGAGTCCGCGATGTTGTTCTTGGGATCGTGGAGAGCGATCTCTTCCGCAACAAATGACTGAGTGAGACACTATGAGGAACACCAACGGACATACTCAACTGCGTGATCGCAACATTTCCCGCCGCACGATGCTGCGCGGCCTTGGCGTCGGCATGGCGCTGCCGCTTCTGAATGCGATGTCCCCGGCGACGGCCCGCGCGCAGTCTGCCTCCGCGCCACGCCGCATGTTCGCGATCTGCAATAACCTGGGTCTCCTGCCGGGTGAGTTCTTTCCCGCCAATGCGCGGGGCCGACTATACGCCCTCGAACTACCTGAAAGTCCTTCAGGACTACCGCAAGGACTTCACCGTCTTCTCTGGCGTGTCGCACCCCAACGTGGATGGCGGACACCCGGCCGACATCAGTTTCCTGACGGCGGCTCCGCACCCGGCGAGCAGTTCGTTCCGCAACACCATCTCGCTCGACCAATACATCGCCGAACGCATCGGCAATCAGACGCGCTTTCCCTCCCTCACCCTGGCAGTCAACACGGGGGCCCGCTCGCTCTCCTGGACCGGTAACGGCGTCGGTCATACCGCCGGAACAAAGCGCCGCCGGCGTCTTCCGCCAGATGTTCATTCAGGGCAGCCCCAAAGAGGTCGAAGCAAAGATCGCGGAGCTCGATACCGGCCGGTCCATCCTCGATGCGGTGGCGGGCCAGGTCCGGGACCTGGAGCGTACGCGTTGGCGCGGCCGACCGCGCGCGTCTCGACCAGTACTTCACCAGCGTCCGAGAACTGGAAAACCGCTTGCAGGAATCCAAAGGGTGGGAGCGGAAACCCAAGCCGGTGGTGAAGGAACCCGAACCGCAGGATCCCACCAACCCCGCGCAGTACATGGCAAAAGTCGCCAACATGTACAGCCTTGTGCGCCTGGCTTTTGAAACGGACTCCACGCGCGCGGTGACTCTGATGCTCGACAGCGTCAGCACTCCGGTGGTGGAGATCAGAGGGGCTACCATCAGCGACGGTTACCACAATCTTTCGCATCACGGGAAATCGGAGGCAAAGCTGGCCCAACTCCGCATCATCGATTCCTGGCACATGCGCCTGCTCGCGGACCTTTTCAAGGGCTTGAAAGCCGTCCAGGAAAACGGCGAGACGCTGCTGGACCGCTCCATGGTTCTCTACGGCTCAAACCTGGGCGACGCCAATGCCCACTCCACCACGAATATGCCTGTGCTCCTGGCGGGCGGCGGTTTCCGGCACGCGGGCCACTTGGCCTTCGATCGCAGCCGGAACTATCCGCTTCCCAACCTGTTCGTTTCCATGCTCCAGCGGATGGGGATCGAGGCCGGCAAGTTTGCTTCTTCGACAGGCACCATGTCGGGCCTCGACATGACGAGTGCATGATCCGCGCCGCCGCCCCGCGATTGCTGTTGCTGCTGGGCGTGACCACTTACGCCTGGTCCGCGCAAGAAGTTGTCGTGGATTTCGAAAACGCCGTGCCTCTGCTGGTGGATCACAAAGCTAATCGCGTCCCGCGATGGGAAGAAAAAGGCGTGGTGTTCACACTGGCCCGGGAACCCCAGCAGACGAAGGGCAAAGGCATGCTGATGTTCTTCACGCACCTTTCCACCGGCCACAAAGGGATCGTCTGCGCCATGGCGACGGAGCCGATTCCGGTGCGCGCCACGTTTTCAATGCCGGTCTCTTCGGTTACCGTCTCCTTCTGGGGATCGAGCGGTACACCCGCTCTGCTCGAAGCCTTCGATGCCGAAGGCAAGGTGGTCGACCGCGCGAGTCTCGAATCTGTTCCGGGCCGCAAGGCCCCGGGCGATCCGGTCCCGATCTTCAGCATGACGGTGAAAGCGAGCCGCATCGCCTACATCCAGTTCTCCGGCCCAAGAGAAGGCGAATACCTCGCCGCGGATGAGGTGCGGTTCACGCCAATCGAGGGCGAGCGCCGATGAATAGGCGCCAGTTTCTCATGGGTTCGATGGCCGCAGCCTCCGCCGTTGCGCCGTCCATCGCCGTGTCGAGTCCGCTCGCTGCGAGCGACGCTGAGGCGACGGGCGGGCCGCGAGTCGCCGTGCTGCTCGCCGATACGGACAGGATCGCGGCTCCTATCGACAAGCGGATCTACGGCCACTTTCTGGAACATATCAACCACTCGGTGGTCGACGGACTGTTTGCCGAGCAGATTCGCGGGTGCGGGTTCGAGGGCGAGGACTTCAAGACGTACTGGGAGTCGTTCTCGGACCGCGGCAGCGCCGAGTGCGTGGACGTCGAATTCCAGAACGGGAAGAAAAGTGTGCGTATCCAGGTCGAGGGCGGCCGCGCCGGGATCCGGCAAGGGCGCATTTTCGTCGACGCGGGCCATGCCTACGACGGCTCGCTGTGGGTCAAGCGCGAGCAAGGGTCGCTACGGTTGACGCTTCGGATCGTAAGTTCCAAGGGCGGCCCGATTGCGGCTGCGCCGATCGCGGTCACAGGTTCGGGGTGGCAGGAGGCTCATTATTCCTTCTCCAGTTCCGTGCGGGACACCGAAGCTTCGATTGAGATCGCAGCCGCGGGAAGTGGAACATTGCTTCTCGACTTCGTCTCGATGATGCGCGCCGACGTCCGGCGTGACGGTATGCTGCGCCCCGACCTGCTTCAGGCCCTCCGCGATCTTACTCCTCCCTTCATTCGTTGGCCCGGAGGCTCCTTTGCTTCCACATACAAGTGGAAAGACGGCATCGGCCCGCACGTTTCCCGCCGATACCACCCCAACATGATCTGGGGCGGCTACTCGGACTACTACGGTTTCGGGACGGAGGAATTCCTCGGGCTATGCCGGAAGCTCAACGCCGAACCGCTGATCGTGCTGCCGGCACCCAGTATCGACTCCGATCAGGTTCAGTACGCCATGGACTGGGTTCACTACCTCAACGACCCGCCCACGACCGAATGGGGGCGGCTGCGTGTATCCAACGGGCATCCCGACCCCTACGGTGTACGCTACTTCCAGATCGACAACGAGCCCATGAACAACGGCTTCACACCGGAGCAGTACTCCGAGATCGTCAACGCCTACGGCGGCCGGTTGCGAGCCATCGCTCCCCAAGCGCGAATCGTGGCGTGTGGACAAAAGCGGTCCAACGACATGGTTTGGAGCCAGAAGGTCATCGACCTCGCCGGAAGGAACTTCGACGTGCTCGGAGTTCACAACTACGAGTATGAGCCCGAGAACTTCGAGAGCGGGCTGCGGCGCATCCGCGATTACCTCTGGAAGCTGCGAGATTACGTCCGCGGTTCGGCACACCCGCACATCGAGATCGGCGTTCTGGAGTGGAACCTCTCCCGCACCTACGATTGGCGGGCCGGACTCCATGCAGCCGGGAGCCTGATCCTCTACGAAGAGCTCAGCCCCGGTCTGGCGATGAGTTGCCCGGCCCTGCTCATGCGGAACACGACGGACGATCCGACCTGGACCTCGTTTATCTACCACGACCACGTGTCCTGGTTCCCGGGGTCGGCCTACCCGGTGGAGAAGCTCTTTCGCGAGCATTACGCGGAGCAGTACCTCGCCTCCGCGAGCGGCTCTTTCCGGGACGTTCCCGACCGCAAGCGCCTCTTAGAAGAAATCTCGACCATCAGGCCCGATGACTGGATGCCCGGTACGGTTGACGCCATTGCTACGGGCAGCGCCGATGGCCGCCGGATCGTGATTAAGGCGGTCAACTACGGAGCAGAGGGTACAGCACTGCTCGTGCGACTGCGGGGCGCAAGCGTTCCACGGAAGGCGGTTGCGACGTTGCAAACGATCAGCGCCGGGCTGAAGGATTTCGCGTCCCTGGACCACCCGAATGCGATTGCCCCGGTGAGCCATACGCTAGCGTACGCGACGGACCTCACCGTGGACCTGGACCCTTACACGGTCGCGGTTCTGGAGATCCGGGCGGAATGATGAAAGGCTTCAGCCCGCGTCCGCGCCCACCCGTCGCGCCCACAACTGCGCACCCTCGGCACGTTTCATCACCGCTATTTAAAGATGGTGGATCCGAAATCACTTAGGAACTTACGCCAGATGAACCAGAAATGGGCTCCGGGTTCGGTGTGGAACGTCGCAGGCAAGCCGGCCTTCTGAGCAGCCGCGTACAGTGTCTTGGAGCCGTTGAGTGCCATATCTGTCGTTCCTGCGCCGATCCAGTATTGCTGCACACCTCCGCATTCACCTTCTTGAGCGTATTCACATACTCCTCGGTATCCTGGCCTCCGGCGCTCCACACGCCGATCCATCCGAACACGCCCGGGTTGTTATTGGTGGCCATGGTAGTGTGGCCGCCTCCCATGGAAAGGCCGGCAATTGCCCGGCTCTCCTTCTTTGGGATCGCCCGGAAATTCTTCTCGATGAACGGAATGATTTCCTCGACGAGACTGTTCGGGTAGGAACCCTGGTAGGCCTGCGGCATGCCACGTCCCGCGGTTGGGGCTGTGCCCGGCGATCCGGCGCCGCGTCCCATGCCGAGACCTCCCTGCGCCGCCTGAACCGGCGGAGGCGCCGGAGCGGTAACGGATTGACGGGGCGGTGTGGGGCCGTAGGCGTATCCTTGCGACACGATCTGAGTAGCGTTGCCGTTCGGCATTACTACAATCATCGGCGTTGCTTTGCCCTGCGCGATGAGGTTGTCCAGGATGACGTTGGCGCGTCCCATTGTGGTCCAGGCGTCTTCATCGCCGCCACCGCCATGAAGCAGGTAGAGCACGGGGTATTTTGCCTTGCTCGACTCATACCCCGGGGGCGTATAGACGTACATGCGACGCCCCTTCTGCTTCAGGATCTCGGAGGAATACCAGACGGCCTGCACCGTCCCGTGCGCGATGTCGGGTTTGAAATCCCAGAGGTCCGAAGCTGGCCCGGAGATCATCAACAGATTGTCATACCGGTTGCCATCGCGCTGGTACTCGCCATCGCCGGGATCCATCACTTTCACGCCGTCCACGTTGAAAGAGTACCCCCAGAGTTGATCGCCCAGGGGGCCTACGGTCACTGACCAGATACCCTCATCGTCCCTGGTCATCTGGATGTTCCTGCCGCCATCCCAGTTACCGTTCAGGAGAACCTCACCGGCTTTGGGCGCTCTCAAGCGAAACGTCACTTTCTTGTCGGGCAGAATTTCCGGGGATACCACCCGGGGAAGCTGGGCTTGCGCGCCCCTTCCGGGGGCCTGTACAGGCGCCTGTTGGGAGAAAGATGCGGTGACGCAGCAAAGCGCCATCGCAACCGCCGCCGTAGTGAGTCTGAATGTGTTGTTCATGATCCTACCTTTCTTATCGAACACTTCTGTCATATCGGAAACACTCCGAAGATGAGGCAGGCCACCGTCATTAACACGGATGCTCCAAAAAGGAACGGCGCCGTGAATTTCTGGTGATCTCCGAGTTCTACTCCGGTCAGGCCGACAATCAGGAACGTTGCCGGAGTGAGGGGGCTGACTGGAAAGCCGGTAGTCATCTGGCCCAGAACCGCTGCCTGTGCCATGTGAACCGGCGCGACGCCGAATGTCTTGCCAACTTCCGCCAGGACCGGAAGCACGCCGAAGTAGAACGAATCCGGATCGAAGACCAGGCTGAGCGGCATCGAAATCACGCCAAGGACCACAGGCAAGTGCGCGCCCGAACCGTGCGGCGCGAATGCAACCGCGGCCTTCGCCATGGCAGTCAGCATGCCGGACTCGCGCATGATTCCGGTGAAAGCGCCCGCGGAAAAGATCACCCCGGCCATCATCAGCGCGGCCTTGGCATGCGCGTCGATCCGCTCGCGCTGCAGTTGCACATCGGGATAGTTGATCGGCAAGGCGAGCACGACTCCCACCATGAAAACGGCAACCGGCTCGAGTTTGAACGCGATCATCCCGGCGATCATGATCAGGGTCAATCCCAGGTTGATCCAAACGCGCCCGGGCCGGCGAAGCGCCAACTCCTGCTGGTCGATCTCGCGGCGTAGGACTTTCCCGACGCCATCCCCCGAGTGCCCCAGCCTCCTGGCTTCCCGTCTACCGAGCCACCATGCGGACGCAAAGACGAACGCCAGCCCTACGATCTGCACGGGAACTAGCGGGTTGAAAATCGAGGACACGGGGATCTTCAAAGAAGCGGCGGACCGGATCATCGGCCCCGTCCACGGCAGGAAATTCACGCCCGCGGCCATGGAGGCCGCGCACGCCAGGACTCGCTTATCCATGCCGAGCCGCTGGTACAGCGGCAGCATCACCGGTATGGTGACCAGAAACGTCACGGCGCCGGAGCCGTCGAGATGGACAAGTAAAGCGAGAAGCGCCGTGCCGGCCACGATGCGCGGCGGGTTGCTTCCCACGGCTGCCAGAATGCGGTCGACAATGGGATCGAGCATCCCGGCATCGGTCATGATGCCGAAATAGACGATGGCGAAAATGAACATCCCCGCTACGGCGGAAACGCTCTGAATCCCTTGCACGATGAAGCCGGCTGTCTTCAAGCCGAATCCGCCGATCAGCGCGGACAGCACCGGGACGGCGATGAGGGCCGCCAGCGGCGTCATCTTCTTGCCGAGAATGACTGCCAGCAGGGTCAGAATGGTCGCGAATCCAAGGAAGGCCAGCATGTGTCTATGTGCTGCTCCCGCGTGTCTTCGGCTCAAAAACGATCGCGCGTTCCACAAGCGAGTCGAAGGCCTGCGTTATCCAATCCGAGCAACTCTTTCAAGACGGCGTGTGTATGCTGTCCCAGCAGAGGCGCTGGTTCTCCCGGCGCGCCCGGAGTTTCGGACAGCTTCACAGGCGTGCCCGTAACACGATGGCGACCGGCCGTGGGATGGTCCAATTCCGGAAACATGTGCCTGATCGCCGATTGAGGATGCTCCGCAACGTCCTCGAAATTACGGACCAGCGACGCCGGGATTCCTGCCGCCTGCAGACGGGCAATCCATTCCGCCGCGGGACGCGTGCGGAACACATCTTCCAGGAGCGGCTCGAGCATTTCGCGGTTCCGGATCCGTTCCGCGTTGGTCGCGTAATCGGGGTGCCGCTCCAGATCCGGCCGCTCGATCACGCGGCAGAAAGCGGACCAGAGTTTCTCGCTGCCGACGGCAATCGCCACTGCGCGATCTTTCGTGTGGAATACGCGGTACGGAACCACCGTCGGAAATGCCGTACCCATAGGTGACGGCACATCGCCGGAGCCGAGATAACTCATGTAGTTCGAACTCATCGTGGAGATCATGCTATCCAGCATGGAAACGTCCACGTATTGACCGATGCCAGTGCTGTCCCGTGCCCGTAGCGCCAGCAGAATCCCAATCACCGAAAAGAGTCCCGCGGTCACGTCGGTCACCCCATATCCGCAGCGGACCGACTCGCCATGCTCGGTGCCGGTGATGCTCAGCAATCCGCTCGAACTCTGCACCACCAGGTCCATCGCCGCTTCGTCGCGCGAAGGTCCGTTCTGACCGTAACCGGAGATGGAACAGTAGATCAGCCGCGGGTTGCGCTTGTGCATGGCTTCGTAGCCCAATCCCAGGCGGTCCATCGCGCCGGGGCGGAAGTTCTCGATCAACACGTCCATTCGATCGATCAGTTTCAGGCAAAGCTCGATTCCTTCCGGGTGCTTGAGATCGATCGAGATGCCGCGTTTCCCCCGATTCAGGCCGAGAAAGAAGTGCGCCTCGCCGCCGGCGAATGGCGGTCCCCATCCGCGTCCCATATCGCCGGAGCGCGGTTCGAGTTTGTAGACCTCTGCTCCGTAGTCAGCGAGAAGGAGCGTGCAGTAAGGGCCGGCAAGAGCGTGAGAGAAGTCGAGTACGCGGATGCCGTCCAGCGCGCGGGGCTTCGTATTGCTCCCGGAGTCACTTGCGTTCATAGGGTAGGCGCCTCAATCCAACTCCCGTTTATCGCAGCACTGCACTGGCTTCGGCCTCCCGGACCATCCGGTCGGCGTCTTCCTGCAACAAGAACCGCTCCTGCACCAGCCGTTTCGCCGCCTCCCGCACCTTCTCGACGTACCTTTCGTGCGTTCCGTATCGTTCTTCCAGGGAAGGACGCGGATCACCCGACGCGAGTCGCTGCTGTGCGGTTTTCGCGAACGGGATGAAACCGCCGGAGAACCCGCACGCGCGCCCTTTGGAATAACCGGATGCGGTTACGTTCCAACCCAGGTACGACCCGAGCGGGGCCTGGTGCAGAACGGAGGGGATCCCGCCAATCTCGTTACCGTCGGCGTCCGTTCTTGGGAACCAGCATCGGGATGATACCTCGCACCACGGGCGGCTGAATCGTGATCGCTCCCGAAAGATCGTTGTACCGGAACCCAGGGCCGAAATCGTAGTTCGGCAGGGCGTTGATCAGGTTGTCCGGGAGCGGAGCGCCGGGTATCGCCGGGAAGTTCATCGCGCTTCGCACCGGGGCGGCCAATTCTCCACGGGCGATGGTCGGATACCGGCTTTCGGGCGGGGCGGTATTGTTGACCACCCAGTCCGTGAGCGCCCGCCGCAGAGCCCGCATGGACTCCGCGGTGGAATTGGGATTGTCCGGCAGGGCGCAGGTGCGACCGGCGGTTCCCGGCTCGATGGTCTGGAACCCGCCCCGGCCGCCCCCATGCGTCACGCCGGGGAAATAATATCGGCGAACGTTGGGCGGTAAGGGGATGTCCGTCTTAGCGTCGGTCCCAACGATACCGGGCGACATCCGCAGCCCCCAAAATTCGGATGCCCCAAACGTCTCCACGATTTTGGGGCAGGTTCCAGTCGCCCGGCAACGGTCCAGCAGACTCGCAGTGGGGCGGCTGCGGACGTCGTCCCGATAGGGACTCCACCACAATACGCCTTCGCTTCCGGGCTCAAACGGGCCCGCCGCGCCTCCGGGAATCGCAAACCGGAAGTTCAGAGGGTTTTGGCGTGCGGCGATATTGGGGTTTGCGCCGTCCCAAACGATGCGCTTCGACTCGTCCTGATTGAAACCCAGGTGGATGAAAGTCTTGATGAAGTTGCCGGATTGCGACGTGCCAAATCCAATCGCTCGTTTCACCAATCCGGCGACCGGATTCGGCGCGCCGTCGTCGCCCTTTTCGGCGTAGCGGAGGAATGAGACGAGGTCGCGCGTGGCAGCCAGGCCGATGCCGAGCACGAGAGGGTCCTTAGCCGTGTAGACCACCTGATAGAGCTGGTCCGGATCGAAGCCGCCCTTCAGGCAGATCCGCGTAGGGTCCGGCTCCCCGGGGAACACGCTCTTCTCACAATTGGCAAAGGCCCACTCCGAAGACGAAATGGGAATGACTTGGCCGTCATCGGACGCCTGCTTCGTCAGCAGCGCATTCGAGGTGTCCAGCGTGGCGGGAAACTGATATCTCAATCCGCCGTATCCGGCTTCGAGAGAAGCGGTCTGGCCGCGCACGTTGCGGATCCGGTAAAGGACAGGTCCAGTAATCGACGAACCATCCGCATTGCGCGCTATGGGTACGGTGATCGTCTCCAGCGCCGGCGCGGGGCGCCAGATCGCCCTGCCAGCCGCTGCTCACCAGGATGTGCCCGGCCGTCATGGCATCCAGCGAAGGTCTGGGATTCAGCGGTGAATTGCCCCGGTTCGGCACTTCATACCACAGCACGCCGCTCACCTTCGAGGAATCTACGGGACGAAGCAGCGTGAAAGTGGCGGAATACTCAACCAGGCCGCGCGCATTCCGGGGAGCGAGAAGAATATCGTTGACGACGGCGTTGAGCGGCATTCTTCGGGTCGAGTTCGCCGTAGAAATGTCCCGTGAAGCGCTCGTATTGCGCAACGGTACCAACCTCTTCGCGATGCTCCACGATGAGACGGACGACGCGGGCCGCGGCAGGGGAGCCGAGCAAAACGAGCAGGCACAGAGCGCGCATCAGGCTCCTTTCCCGGCGTGGATGGGCATTATCCGTCGGCACGTCTGCCCTCAATGGTAGTTTCTGAACCGTTTTTGAGCAATTCAAATTCTCGAATACAACTTATAGAAGCCGTAAATAAATCATTTTCGGCGGGCGAACAACTCCGCGCACCGCTCGCGTAGCGCTCGCAGCAATGCGCCGGCGGCGGGCGAAAGCGATCTGCCCCTCAACTGAATCAGCCCGACTTCGCGGTCGATCTTGGGATTCTGAATCGGCCGGCTCATCAGTCCGTGACCGCGGTCCATGCGAAGCACCGAAGCGGGCAGAATGGTAACGCCCAAACCCGCCTCGACCATTCCCAGCGCCGTCGAAATGTACGAGGCTTCGTACGCGGGCGGGTCGAGGTGCCCGATCGCCGCCAACGCGCGGTCCACAACCGCGCGTACACTGCTGTCCCGCCCCATCAGTATCAGGGGCGATGCCGTCAGGTCTTTGAGCGAAAGGGACCGCTTTTCGCCGAACGTCGAATGGCGCGGAAAAATTGCGCTCATGCGGTCGTTAAACATTGGTGTGAATTCCACGTCGGGCTCGCTCACGGGAAGGCTTCCAAACCCGAAGTCCACCTCGCCCGTCCGAACCATGCCGGCCACCTTAATGCCGACTGCATCGCGCAAATGGATGGCGATGCCGGGATTCTCGTGGCGGAAGGCCGCGATGATGCCCGGGAGCACGGTCGCGGAGAGCGTGGGCAGGGCGGCGATTGCCACGAAACCGCTTGCCCGGCTGGAAAGCGCCCGCGTATTGAGCAGCGCAGAATCGAGATCGCGGAGGATTCGCTCGAGAACCGGCGCAAGTTCCCGCCCGATGGGCGTCAATTGCACGGACCTGGTGTTGCGGTCCACCAACCGCACCCCCAGCGAAGTTTCCAGCCGGCGAATTTGTACCGTAAACGTGGGCTGGGAGATGTGCACGGCCTTTGCCGCCCGCGTAAAGCTGCCGTGCCTAGCGACGGCAATGAAAGCCCGGAGGTGCCTCAGGTCGACATCCATAAGCTTTACGCTAGCATCGGACCCGGCTATCGGCGTGGAGCGAGGCACTCGAAGTTGGAAGCATCGTCGGTACTTCCCGAGCCTTTCCAGCGCGCTACCTGGGGATACGGACATAACGGGCGGCTGCGGTCGACTGATCCGTTCGTGGTGTGCGTCGCGAGGATCTTCGGCGGCGCCGTTCCCTGTGTCACCCACGCGTCGAGTGCGGAGAGCCCGTCGAACGTGCTCGGGCCGGGACCTCCGGAGCAGTGCCCCATGCCGGGAACAAGAAAGAGGCGGGCTGTGCTCGACGCGCGTTCCGCACCCATCGAACGCCGCACGCTTTCGTAATAGCGGATCGTGTCCTCCGGCGGGACGACAGGGTCGGCCCAACCTTGATAGATCAGGAGTCTGCCCGCTCGATCCGAAAAGCGGCTGAGGTCCGGATCGTTGGCCGTAAGAAACTCCATTTGGGAGTCTGCGTAGGCCGCGTCCCGATCGAAATCGAAACTGCGGAAATCCCAATTGGGGTCGTGGAAAACCCAGTACCGCCAAAAATCGAGGCGCGCGGGTTCTTGCTGCCCGACGAAATAGTTTGACCAGCCGGCTTCGCTGCCGCGCACCCATCCGGAATACAACTGTTCCCCGGTGCGCGGGTTCTTCGCCCCGTCATAGATCGCGCGAACCGCTGCCACCTGCGATTTGGTCAGACAATCGGCGCCATCGGCCCCGTTACATTGGAGAGCCGCAGGGTCGAATTTGCAGGACACGGGATCGCCGATGATCCCGTCGTTGACGCCGTCGGCCGCGTCGCACGCCGCGATCGCCGCCTTGTTGATCAACGCTAGTTTGGACACGGGAAGCGGCGTGGAAGCATCCGCATGGGCCGCCTGCCAAGACCAAAGAAATCCGATATTGAGCCGTACGCGGTTGTTACCAGGATCGCCGGCGAGGATGCCGTCATAGTCGCCCGCATAGCGTTGGGCTTCGGTCAGGGCCTGCTGTCCGCCCGTCGAGCAGCCCGAGAAGTACGCATGCGCGGCGAATCGTCCGTAGTAGCTGCGTGCTACCAACTTGGCAGTCTCCGTCATGACGTGAACGGCGCGCCACGCCCAATCGTTGATTTTCTCGGGATGTCCCACGCCGAACTTCAGGTCGCCGCCTTGGTGGCCCGTGTCCGAACCGGCGACGGCGTATCCCAGGCGTAAGCCGCGTTCCATGTCGCTGTACCCGATTGCGCCCGAGTAACCTCCGTTGCCCGTGCCCAGCAGTTTCCCGTTCCAGGCGCTGTTCTCAGGCAGCCATAGTTCGAGATGAATTTCGGAATCCGGGACCGGCGTGGCGGTGGCGGTGACGCGGCAAAACGCTGGGACTGCATCTGCCGGAGCGCCCCCTCTACCGCCAGCGCCGCCTGGCGAGAACGGTCCGGCAGGCACGCCAACCGCGGCGGTAATCGCCGTCTCTGGAATCACCAGCGCCGTCAACTTCTCGCACGGCATCGCGTAGGAGGGATTGCCCGACAAAGCAAACAAGAAAAGCAAGCACGTCCAGATACGGTACATACGGTACATGGTGAGTCTGATTCTATCGTGAAGTCTGGGATTTGGATCGTGGCGCACTTCGAATTCTCGAATAGCAGTAATTCACTCCTTCTATAGATAAACTTGACACTTCGCAGGAACATCGATACCGTGGAGTCTCTTTTGGAGGCCAGTTGCCAGGCATTCCGCAGGCGCGGCTTTCACTTCGATGCCGGCTCTTTAGCGTGCATTGAATAGGAGGATAATATGTCCCACCGCTCCGGTCTCGTCCTTACGCTGGCGGCTGCGGCCGCCTTTTGCGCGCCTTGGCGGACGGCCAATGCCCAGCGCCTGGCGCCGGGGCCCCAGGTACTCACGTTCTTCTCCGATGTCGACGATTCGGAACAGCCTTACGGCCTCTATCTTCCAAAGAACTACGACGAGAAGAAGAAATATCCGCTGGTGATCATGCTCCACGGGGCACAGTCGAATCACAGGCTTTCGTTGAAACGGGTTTTCGGATTCAGCAATCAGCAGGGCGAAACCGATCTCGAAGCCACCCGCTATTTCCAGCAATGGCCCGATGTGGATTACATCGTGGCGTCGCCATTAGCTCGCGGCACCATGGGCTACAAGGGAATTCCGGAAAAGGACGTCTGGGATGTTGTGGCGGACGTGAAGCGCCGCTTCAATATCGATGAGGACCGCACCTATCTCACGGGACTTTCGATGGGCGGCGGTGGAACTCTCTGGATCGGGCTGACACGCCCCGACGTATGGGCCGCCATCGCCCCGGTCTGTCCCGCGCCGCCATTCGGCACTGTGGAACGCGCGCCCAACGCGCTGAATTTTCCCGTTCATTTCTTCCAGGGAGGCGCCGACCCGACGGTTAACCCTGAAGGGACGCGCCAGTGGAGGAAGAGGCTGGAAGATCTGGGCACGAGGGTGGAGTACGTGGAGTATCCCGGCGTCGGTCACAACTCATGGGAGAAGGCTTACGCCGATGAAGCCATCTTCAAGTGGTTCGGGCAGTTCAAGCGCAACCGGTTCCCCGATAGAGTCCGGTTCGTGACGGACGCCCATCAGTACAGCGGCGCCTATTGGGTAAAGTTCGACAAACTGACGCCCGGCACGTTCGCCCAAATTGACGCCCAGTTCAAGGCGCTGAACAGGATCGAGATCGCCACCTCCGATCTTGACGCCTTCACGGTCAATCTCGCTGGTCATCCGAAGTATGCCAAGGGCCGCCAAGTCGAAATCGCTATCGACGGCGCGTCCCTTAAAGCCACCGGTGATTCAATCAGCTTGGTCAAGGAAAACGGCGCCTGGAAAATCGGAAAGTACGAGCCCCAGCCGGCGGCCAAGCGTGCCGGACTGGAAGGCCCTATGGGTTCCGCCATCGACCGGCGGCACGTTTACGTTTACGGCACGGCCGGCAGTCCTGCGCGCGAAGAAACGCTGGCGCGGCGCGAAGTGGCGAATCGGGCGGCCGCGTGGGGAAATACCAGCGCCGGCAGCGGCCGCCTCCTTCTGGGCATGCGCGCCGTCCCGGACACACAGGTTCGTCCGAGCGACCTTCAGAGTTCCGACCTGTTTCTGTTCGGGACGAAGGAAACGAACGCAGTGATTGCTAAGTTCGCGGAGCAGTTGCCGCTGCATCTAGACCCGACGGCCGAGGGTTACGGGCTGGTTTACGTCTATCCCGTAAACGGACATTACTTCCTGATCGGTTCGGGCACTCCGTGGTTTCCGCTTACGGACCCGGCGCCGCGAATCCCCGGCGGACGCGGGGCGGCTCCGGCCGGCGCCGGACGCGGTGGCGGAGCTCCGGGAGGCGCCGGATTCGCCCGTCAGGATATTTCGCTCGGAATCGATTTTTTCGCCCCGGCGCAACGCTCGTTGACCAAGTGGGGAGACTTCATTTTGTACAAGGACACGCCCACCAACATCCTGGTTCAGGGCCGATTTGACGGTAACTGGAAGCTAACGGCTGCAGACGCCGAAAAGCTGGCGGCGACGGGCGTAGTAACGGTTTCGCCCGTCGCACGATGAACGCCGAGTGCTGGCCGTGCGTCTGGAGCGTCAACAATGCTACGCGCGAATCCGCAGGCTCGGGGCCGGTCTGTTAAACGATCGGTAAAAGCGTAGCGGAGTGGCAGGGAATCACCTTGAATTACTTGCCCTGAAACAGCAGAGGCGCGAAATCGTGCAGGTCGCGCCGCCAGCTCAACCACTCGTGCGCGGTTAGCGGAGATTCATAGTAAACGGCGTTGACGCCCGCCTTCATCAGGTCGTCCACGTTCGCCTTGCCGGTGGCGCCATTCTCGCGGCTTCCATAGCCGACAAACACCAGCTTCACCTTCTTCTTGAAGTCGGCCATGTCTTTGATCTCCGACGGAGCGATGCTGCCCCCGCTGAACATTCCGATGTAGGCGAACTTGTCGAGGTGGGCCAGGGTGATGCCGTGGGTCAGCGCGCCGCCCATCGAGAGGCCGGACATGGCGCGGTGAGGCTGATCGGTCAGCGTCCGGTAGTTGGCGTCGATAAAGGGAATCATTTCTCCAATGAGCACGTGTTCGAATGGCGTGTCGGTCATGGTGAATCCGCGTCCGCCTGGCCCTCCACGTCCAGCGGGAGCGCCGGCCGGAGGTACCGCCCCAGGCTGACCGGCGGGAGCGGCCGCGGGTGCTCCAACGGGAGCGCCGCCGCGACCTCCGCTTATGCCTGGGATGTAGCTGTTGCCAATCACCATGATGAATGGCTTGGCTTTGCCTTCTGCAATGAGGTTGTCCAGGATCAGGCCGGCGTGCCCCTGACCGCCCCATCCGTGTTCATCTTCCCCGGCGCCGTGCTGAATATACAGCACCGGATACCGTTTCGTTCCCTTTTCATAATCGGGAGGAGTATACACGTAGCATTGCAGCGTGGTGTTGGCGATCTTAGAGAAGAAGTGCACTTCCCGCAGGTTGCCGTGCGGCACGTTTTTCATCGCGTAGAAATCGGCATCGTGCGCGGGGACTTCGACGCCGCTGCCCCAACGGCTCGCTCCGTAGAACATGAGCGTTCCAGGATCGGGGACACTTACGCCATCCACGTTGAGCTGGTAATAGTGGAAGCCTTCATCTTGCGCATTGGAAACGCCGCTCCACCAGCCGTCGGCGTCCTTGGTCATCGGGTAGCGGACTCCCCCGATATCGAGCAGCACGCTCTGCGCGGTGGGCGCCCGCAAACGGGTTCGCACGCGCCGTTGCGAATTGACCTCGGGATACTGCCGGAGCTGCCCGTTGACCATCGCGTTCAACTCCGAGGGTTTGAAGTCTTCCACCGGTGCATTCTTATCGATTTCGACGGGCGGCTGCGCCCTGCGGCCGCCTTGCCCCGCTTGAGGCGCCTGCGCCGCCGCGGCCAGCATCGGCTGCTCGACGAAAATGTGCTGGCTGAAAAGGTACAGGTTGTTATCCCACTCGGTGGTGTCATGCGCGTTGCCATCCACGTGCCAGATATGCGGGACGCTATTCTCCTTGAGATATTGGTGCACCGCCTGGCTGATGCGAATCAGACCGTCCCTGTTGCCGCAGGCGAGCCATACCAGCTTCAACTGCTTGGGAACCGACGGGTCCGGCACCAGCGCCGCTGGCGGCTGCCTGGTGTCGGGCGCCGAAGAGAACCCGCCGACATACGCGAACGTCTCCGGGTGAACCAGGCCGATATTCAACGTCTGTCCGCCACCCATCGAAAGGCCGGCCAGAGCGCGGTGATCGCGATCGGTATATACGGAATAGTGAGAATCGATGTACGGAACGATGTCCTTAAGCAGGTCATTCTCGAAAGGTGTCAGCCACGCCTCCATGTTCATGCCGCGCCCGCGGCCCCCTCCCGCGCCGGGCGCTCCTCCTGGGACTCCGTCGGCCGCGCCTCCCCGCGGAGCAGCCGGAGCATTGAGGTCAGCCACGGTTCGGCTGGAATTGCCATCGGGGAAGACGATGACCATGGGCTGCATCTTGCCTTCCGCCAACAAATTGTCGATCACGTTGTTCGCGTGGCACGATTGCGTCCACTCGGTGTCGGTGCCGCCGATGCCGTGCAGCAGATAGAGCACTGGATACTTGCGAGATGTCGAGTAGCCGGGCGGCGTGTAGACACGCATCCGCCGGTGCGTTCCGAGCGATTTCGAATCGTACTCCACCGCGGTCAACTCGCCATGGGGAATGTTTTCGCGCCTCTGGTTGAAGCCGGCCGGTGGATCGGGGAAGGCGGGTTTATCGTCCGGGCCCAACTCGATCGGTCCGCCGAATCCGCCTCTACCGGCGCCTCTCCCGGCATTTTGCGGCGCCGCGCCGACGGTCGCGGGCCGCATCTGCTGATCGCTGACAGCAAGACCGATTCCCGCCGAGACGGCTGAGAGGAACACACCGGTCAAGATTCGTCTCATTAGTTCGCACTCCGATGGTTAGAGTAAACGCTTGCAGAACCCTAACCCCTAAACTATAGCCCGGAGCGGTCCAAATTCAAAGATAGTGGCCCACCGTTTTAATTCGGGCTGCGCAGCGTTTACAATGCCTGCTTCCAATCGAAAACATAATGAACACAAGAACGGGAGTCAATGGCATGCTGCTGTTCACCGATGCCTTCGTGATCCATGACGGTGGTAGTTTCTTCCATACCTCTTGGGGCGGAAGATCGGAGTCGATCACAAACGTCCGACGAAAGATCCTCATAAATCGTGAGTCCCGCCCGTCACATCGACAGACATCACGAGCGATCCGGCTCTGCCGATCTCGACTGAGTGAAGCCGTCGCCGGTCCAAGTGGCGTTTGGAATTGCCATTCCTTCCGGCGGCGTCGGGAAGACAACAGTCACTCCGACGGTGCTCCGAGCACTGGTTCGCCGCCGGAGGCCTTCGACTTCAAGAAGCTTTACGATGTGGCGTCTGCGCGCATTCAAGACTTCGAGGCTATATGTGGGTAAATACCCCTATATTTCCATGGTCTGCGTTTCGTCCGGCAATGCTGGGTGAACGGTGCGCAACCCTGCCACGAAACACATATCGTGACCCGTCGTCTGTGAGTGCATGGTGACTTGGCACTCGTCCAGACGCATCCCTGCCGAGAAGTGCGTTAGATTTACTTGCCAAGAATCAGGGGCACATAGCTTCGGGCGTCTTGCAGCAATTGCTCGCGCGCAATACCGGCCTTGGCGCGAAGTTGTAAACCCTTCAGTAAGTCAACGAGCGCACGGCCTCGCACCTTGGCAGAGGGTGTGCGCGTCAGGCGCCCCGCCTTCATCTCCTGCTCGAAACGTTTCGCGAACATATCAGCAGCTGCGGTGAGGCCCTTCGCGAGATGGGAACGGATCTCCGTTACTCGCTCCGACTGTCCCAGCGCCGCGGCGACCATCATGCAACCGCCGCGAGCCTCACCCGAAGCGAGGTTGACGGTAGCCTCGCAAAAGGCGGTCACGGCCTTGTGGATGTCCGGCTCCGCGTGAAACGCTGCCATTATGGGAGCTCCATACGTTATTGCATAGCGCTCGACCGCCTTGAGCAGCAGGGTGGATTTGTCGCCGAAGGCTCGGTATAGCGCGGGTTTGGTGACGTTCACGGCTCGTGCGATCCGCTCTACGTCAACTCCTTCATATCCATGCTCCCAAAACATCTCAACGGCACGGTCGAGTGCTTCGTCGGGGATAAAGCCTTGTGGACGTCCTCGTGCGCGCTTCGAACTATTAGTTACCATCCCGTACGAAACTCCTTGCATTGTCCCTGTGATTATCGTACTCTAGCGTATGTAATACTTCAAGACAACAGATAAAGTCAGGAGACAACATGGATACGTCCAAAGGAAAAACGGCACGACCTTCACCCTTCTCCAGGGAGACGCCCATGGAACATTCTATCGCGCTCGTTACCGGCACCACCTCCGGGCTCGGTTATGCGGCAGCCAGCATGCTCGCCATCAAGGGCTACCGCCAGGTCATCGTCACCGGGCGCAGCCTGGGTCGGGCCCAGGACACGGCCGCTCATCTCGCGGCTGAGACCAAGAAACAGGTCTTCACGCCGCTGGAGCTGGATCTGGACACGCCGTCCAGCGTTCAGTCCGCCCTCGCCGAGCTGGTTAAGCTAGGTAAGCCGATTGATTTCCTGCTGCTCAATGCAGGGTTGGTCCCATTTAAGAAGCGCGCTGCTCACTGCGGCGGGCGTCGAGGCGTCTCAGGCCCCGCTGATCGGCCATCATCAACTGACTGTCGGGCTGCTCCGCGCCAACCTGCTGAGCCCCAACGCGCGGATTGTTATCGCCGGTGCGGAGCCAGCCCGAGGGGGCGTCCCCATGTTCAAGTACACCGACGTGCCAGCCTTCGCGGCCAAATACCACCGGGGTGACCGAACCGCCGCTGTGGAAGCCCTGATTCGCAACGGGCCGAACGTGAAGTACGTGCCCAACAATGCGTATGCCGACGCGAAGCTCATTATCGCTTGGTGGGTCGCGGCGCTGGCGCGCCGGCTACCCTCCGGCATGGCCGTGTATGCTGTCTCGCCCGGTGGGGCGACCGCCACCAAGGTGGTGCGAAGCGCTGGCCCGTTGTTGAAGTATCTGTTTATCCCAATCGTGAACCTCATTCCCGGCATGAATCAGACGCCGGAGACCGCGGCCCGCCGGTACCTCCAGGCGTCGGAGTTCGGAACCGACGTCTCAGGGCAATTCTTCGCCTCGGCTCAAGGGAAGTTCTCAGGCCCAATTGAGGTGCAGCGTCAGCCACACCTCTACGATCGCGCCAGCCAGGAAGCCGCGTGGCAGGCCGTCGTCAAGGTCTCTGGCGTCGACTTGTCTTACCCAGCATCCGTGAGCGCGGTGTCCTGAAGGAGCGCGGTCGCGGGCGAGTGCTTCGTCGGGGATAAAGCCTTTTGGAGGTCCTGAGGGGCGCTTCAAACGATTAGTTACCAAAGCGTACGAAACTCATTGCATCGCAGCTGTCATTATCGTACTCACAAGTACGTAAGGCATGAAGATAGATAAACACAGGAGACAACATGGATAGATTCAAAGGAAAAACAGCAGTTATCACAGGCGGAACCAGCGGCATGGGGCTCGCGACGGCGAAGATGCTCCTCGATGGGGGTGCGCGTGTTCTGGTGACGGGTCGCTCGCAGGCCGGCCTGGAATCGGCGCAGAACGAGCTTGGAAAGGACGCCATCGTGGTTTCGAGCGACGCGCGTTCGTTGACGGACATCGACGCCCTCGCCTCTCGGGTGAAGGCCGAGTTCGACACCTTCGACCTGCTTTTCGTCAACGCCGGGTTCAGCATCCGAGCGCCACTCGAAAGCATGACCGAGGCTGTCTACGACGAGATGTTCAACTTGAACGCCAAAGGGCCGCTTTTCACGATGCAGAAGCTCACGCCGTTAATAAACCGGGGAGGCTCTATCGTCCTCACGACCTCGATCGCCAACGTCAAGGGAATGCCCGGCAACTCCACATACGGAGCGGCCAAGGCTGCTCTGCGATCATTCGCTCGGACGCTCGCCGCCGAGTTGATTCCTCGCGAGATTCGCGTCAACGCGGTGACACCCGGTCCCATCGACACGCCGATCTTGGGCAAAGCGTTTCCTGGAGCAGCGGCTGCCCAGATCAGGGAGATGATGATCAGCATGGTTCCCATGAAGCGCTGGGGGACATCGGACGAGATCGCCAAGGCCGTCCTCTTCCTCGCGTTCGACGCGACCTTCACGACCGGTGCCGAACTGCCCGTCGATGGGGGTTGGTCGCAGCTCTAAGGCTGGATCGAATTAGCTGACCTATTTTGAGAGCCCTAAAGGAGTCCTATGAAAAGAGTTGTTTCGAGTCTTTCTTTCGTTCTGTTAGCTGCTCCGGCGTTGCGAGCCCAGAACCCCATGACCGCCGAGGTAACTGCGGTGTACAAAGGAGTGAGCGCTAATATCCTCAAGGCAGCTGAGAAGATGCCAGAAGCGGATTACGCGTTTAAGCCAGCCTCTGAGGTCCGAACTTTTGGACAACTGATTGCGCATGTCGCCGACGCGCAGATGGCGATGTGTAGCATAACGAAAGGTGAAATGAAGCGGGGCGACGCGGCCTCAAAAACAAGCAAGGCCGATCTGCTTGCCGCACTCAAAGCGTCCGGCGAACTCTGCGACGACGCTTACAGCGGGATGACCGACGCCGACGGGGCGGCGATCGTCAAAACGCCGCTCGGCAATAAATCAAAACTCGGCCTGCTTAATTTCAACGTGGCCCACGATAACGAGATGTACGGGACTATGGCGGTTTATCTGCGGATGAAAGGTATTGTGCCGCCATCTACCGAGACTGCGGCAGCAAAATAAAGGTCCCTCGTAAGGAGTCCTATGAAAAGAGTTGTTTCGAGTCTTTCTTTCGTCCTGTTCGTCGCTGCTACGGCCTTACGAGGGCAGAACACCATGACCGCCGAGGTAACTGCGGCCTACAAGGGAGTGAGCACTAATATCCTCAAAGCAGCCGAAAAGATGCCAGATGCGGATTACGCGTTCAAGCCCGCCCCTCCATTCCGAAATTTTGGTCAACTGATTGCTCATGTCGCCGACGCGCAGATGGCGCTATGCGGCGCCGCAAAGGGTGAGCTGAAGCGCGGCGACGCTGCGAAAAAAACAAGCAAGGCCGAATTGGTGGCGGCGCTCAAAGCGTCCAGCGAAGTATGCGACAACGCTTACAGCGGGATGACCGACGCCCAGGGTGTCATCATCGTGGACACCAAGTTGCCGCTCGGCGGCAAATCGAAATTGGGCGTGCTTAATTTCAATGTTGCCCACGACAACGAGATGTACGGAGCCATCGCTGTTTACCTGCGACTGAAGGGTCTCGCGCCCCCCTCGAGCGAGTAAGCGGCGGAAAAAGCCAAGGCAAAATAAAAGTCCCTCGTTAAGCTGACGAGGCACCAAAGAGGCCACCCGAGTGCTGCCTTTGGCGGGAACGACTAGCGAAGTACGACACCGAGAGTTCACCCATCTTGCTTCTCGCCGACATGCGTCCCAAGCGGAGATTCGCAGAAATGCTGAGCGCCGAACCACAGCAGAGCGAAATGTCGATGAGCGGGAAGACGGTCCTCATCACGGGGGCGACGAGTGGACTCGGGTTGGCCACGGCCATACTACTAGCGGAACGTGGTGCGGAAGTCGTGATGGTGGGACGTGATCGAACCCGGTCGAATTTCATGCGTACGGAAGTCGCGAAGTGTGCTGCGGGCAACGCGCCGATCTTGTTCCTCGCAGACTTGTCGTCGCAGGCAGAGATCCATCGTCTGGCTGAACGGCTTCATGGAAGTTTCTCGCGGATCGATGTGCTAATCAACAATGCAGGCGCGGTGTTCGCAGAAAGAGAAGTGACGCCGGATGGTCTCGAGAAAACCTTCGCCGTTAATCACCATGCGCCGTTCGCACTAACTCACCTTCTGCTCGATCTCCTCCGGGCCGCGCCCGCCGGAAAAATTCTCACGGCTTCCTCGGAGTTCCACAGCGGAGAACTGGATTTTTCCAATCTCCAGGGTCAGCGGCAATACAACTGGTTGGGGGCCTATAAACGCTCGAAGCTTTGCAATATTCTATTTACTTACGAACTCTCCCGGCGCCTCGCAGGAACTACGATTACCGCGAACTGTTTTAGTCCTGGACCCACGCTCACACGCCTGGGTGACAACATGCGAGGTTTACATGCTGTATTCCCCTGGTTGTTGAAGGAAATTCCATATTTAGTTGCGCTCCCGGAACACGCAGCGAGAACTCCCGTCTACGCCGCGTCCTCGCCTGATCTGGACGGTGTCACAGGCAGATTCTTCCTACGGTGCCGAGAACATCCACACGTGCCGCCCCAGCGAGACCGCGACGGCGGCCCACAGCGACACAAAATGGAACACGTCTGAGGCTTCGGTGCACCCCCTGACGGCATCGCGATAGTCGGCGAACACGCTTCGCCATGCTGTCTCCGGAAAGTCGGGGAGTTCGCTCCCCAGAACGTCCGGCTCCGTTTTTTGAGCCGCAGCGCCTCGGGCTTCCTCTTCGAGCGGATCACAAATGTCCTCGGCTCGGTCAATCGCGTCGGTGATTTGGTTGATGTTGTTGGCGGTCATGCCGCACTTCCTGGTTAGCAATGGGGCCGACCGATAAGCAAATCATTGAAATCACATCCGCGCGGTGGCCGAGCAATCCGCACGCGGCGACCTTCGCGCTTCCAACGCACCGCGCAATCTCGTGCGGCCGACTCACCTGGCTCGTCGCCATCGGCAAGCACAATGACATCGCGGATTTCGGGCGGAAGATCGAGACTGCGCAGCCCTGAGGTCGATAGCGCAGCCCATGCCGGGCACTTCGCTTCCTGCATGGCGGCGAGACAGGTCTCGATGCCTTCGCCGACCATCAGCACGTCGCTCGGCGGAGCGAGGCGAACTGCGCCGCCCCGGCACGGCCCAAGCATCATCTTCTGGGGCTCGACCAGCGCTTTGGCAGCGCCGCCGTGGGCAAGGAAGGTCCTGTGAATCGCCAACGGTACGGCGTCGGTACCGCGCGTCACCAACGCGACCATTGCGGGCCAGATGTTGCCAGAGGGATGCTTTAGCCCGCAATGGAAGCGTAGACTCGGTGGCGGCGGAATAGTCACGCGGCGCGAACGCAGATATGTCTCGACAGGCGTACCACACCCTGCCTTCGTCGATTGCCAGATGCTCAGCGCCGCATTGACGCGTTTGCCTTCGTCGCGATCCGGGTGGTCGCGCAGGTCACGCTCTTCCAGTTCGCACCGTCGAGCCAATGCCTGCCGCTCACGGCTAGATGCCGGCCGATCTGTCAATGAACGATCCGCGAGCGGAGTCCCGGTAACGATTGATAACCAGCGCAGCGCGTCGGCGCGATCGCAGCCAAGAACGCGTTGGATCAGGTCCAGCATGCCGCCGCCTACACCATCACGGTGATCAAACCAGCATCCTTTGGCGTCATCGAGCGAAACGGCCTGCGCATTGTCGCCATTGCGATAGAAGGCGCGTGCCCGGCCGCGCTTAGGTGGGTCGCCGCCCAGCGCCACGAACACCTGGCTGATCGTTACGGCGGTGACGATGGTGGCGTTCATCGCGGCCCAACCTCAACCCCGCCCGCAGTTCGCCGCCAACCGCCAGGCAGCGCCTGGCCGCCCCGCTCGATGAAGTGTTGTAGCTGCTGTTGATCGATGCGGATTTGGCGTCCTAGTCTGAAGTGTGGAAGGATGCCCTGCCGGACGAGTTCCTGAACCCTGGCCGGCTTCACTTTCAAGATTCTCGCTACCTCGTTCGTCGTCAGCGCCTCTGCGATGTTTTCAATGAAGTCTGGCATAACTCAAAACAACTGGGTCAAGGATAAACTGCATCAAGGAACCTGTCGATTTGAGATTTTCGCGGGAAAACTCAGGAAATCTCAGATTTCCATGCAAGCGAAAGTTAGCTGGGCACTTCCGCGAGAGGGCACTTAAACGCTTTCGCAAGCCCGCCGCGCACGGAGCGGTCTTGTTGAGTTATGGCGCCGGATCGATACCGGTTGACGGTGTTGGCGGTCGGACCACCATTCTCGGCTATCTGTTTAATGGAGGTCCACTGCTTTTCATCCATTTTTTTGTCGATCCAAACCGAGCGAATCTGACTGCGCTCCCTCAAAAGCTGTTGGTCGTCTCGCTGCCTCACTTTGGCTGTTGGCGTTTTCGCTGCTTCTTTCTGGGGATGGATTCCGGCCGCTCTTGCGTGCACCTTCGCCAGCGAGCGGAGGCGGGCTTGTGTCCTCAGACGAACGTTGAGATCGTTTTTCAATTCGTCGCGGAGCGGAGAGGACGAGAACGGATTCCATGCACCCCAGAGGGCGATGGCCGCGCGGAACGTCTCCGGCATTCGCCTTTCGTTGTTGGACTCGGTCAAAAGTCCGACCGCGGCTGGGAACTGGGACGCCATGCCTTCGCAACAATCGGAAATGACGGCTTTCTCACACCCATCGAGCCATTTTTCGTAGGAGCGAGGCTTGCCGTTTTGCAATTTCGTATCAGCCGACGCGTCAAACAAATCCTCTGCGTAGGTCACTATCGTAGGCAGCAGCGCCCGATACAGCTCGTCCGTCGTCTTGGGCGGGTTTCTTTCGACGATATCGGCCATATCGCGCCGCAAAGTCGCGATCGCGCGGAGCCGGCGACTCTTCACTGACTTGAAGAAGATGGGGGTGTGCGAGGCAAAATTCGCATCCGGAAGAAACCACTTGTCGCGAGGTGCCGGCGGAACGAACTCCTCAGCAGACTGCGGCGAGACCTCCAACTGAGCCCGTTCGAGCCACCATTCCTGCCATCTGGTCATTCGGTCCGGCAGCGCCGAATTATCAGCGCACGCCCCAATCACTGCTTGAAGTGCGCCAGAGAGACGTTCAATAATTCGTCCCGCAAACTTGAGATCTTGTGGACCGTGGACGAGCTTTTTGAACGCTTCGGCTGCCATTCTGTCGAATCGTCTGAAGATCGGGCTTCCGGTATTCAGCCAACTCGCGACTCGATCCAGGTCGTAGGCTCTGGGTGCGTCGGGATAGCGCATTCGCCACTCTGCATAGCTCGCGGCATCGATTACAGACAGAAGCTCTTGCAGACCCTGTACGACGCGCGCAACGCGTTGCAGCGAAGCTGCGGAAAATTCTTCCCACTGGGTCGTTCACGTCGAGCCTCCCTTCGGTGGACCCCGACGCGTGCTGAAGTATCTGGCCCGCTATACCCACAGAGTGGCCATCTCCAACCACCGGCTTCGATCAATAGAAAACGGCCAAGTCAGCTTCGACTGGAAAGACTATGCCGATCACTCCCGCACCAAGACCATGTCACTCGACGCGGTCGAGTTCATCCGCCGCTTCCTGCTCCACGTGCTGCCCTCCGGCCTAGTCCGCATTCGCCACTTTGGCTTCCTCGCCAATCGGGTTCGCCGACAAAAACTGATTCAGTGCCGCGCCGTGCTCGCCGCCTGCCCGGTACCTATTCCCAACGATTCCGAACCCAGCACTACCTCCATCGAAGACCCTCATCGCTGTCCCATTTGTAAGCTTGGACGGTTGGTTGTCATCGAACTCATCAGCGTCGAATCGATGGCAGTTCAGGACACCTCATGATCGGCAGAACGTATTCCGTCCCCGCCTCAGCCGGTTCCGATCGGAACCTCAGCAGATCTCTGTCTCCGCTCGTTCCGATGGTCAGCCAAAGTCTGTCCGCAACCCCTCGGCGCCACTCTTTTCCATTCTGGAAGCCCGTCACTTACCTTCCCGCGCGCCGTTTAACATGCTCCCCTCCACGCGATCTGCGGCAAAAACACATTCAATACCCAGAGACTGGTTCCGGCTCCGTTCAATGAATTCTATCCGAAGCGCTCCGGCCCGCCCTTTCCGTCGCTCCACGCCATTTCTGCGCCGGAGCACTTCCGATAGAATCCGTTTCATTATCGGCCCGATTTCGCTTGTTTCGTAGTTCGCCCTCGCGCACACGCGATCGGCCGTACAGCACGACCGCGCTGGAGCCCGGCGTCATGTACCGCTTGCAGCCAGAACTTCAAAAATATGCCTGGCTCGCTGCGTGACGGGTAGGCGCGGTACCTCGTGGACATCGTGGCCGCAAAAGCGGTACCACTTCAAGATTTTCTCATGGACGTCTACGGCCTGTGAAAATGTTTGGTCGCGCTCGGCGTCATTGGCGTAGATCGCCTCCCAAGGCGGAAGGATGAACGCCGACCTGTGAAACGGGTACTTGGTGAGTATTGCTTTCAATTCTTGGCTGGGCATCGGCGCGACCTCCTGAAGCATTCCAAGTGCATCGATGAGCCCACGATCAAAAAAAACCCATTGGGATGTTTGCGACTGACCGACGTACTTCTCTATATCCCGGGCCAGGACTTGGTGTGCGAATTCGGACGGCCTTGGGCGTCGAGACAGACCACACGCCAGCCTCTCGGCGATGATCGCCCGCGCGCTCTCTTCGACTGTAGCGTAGCCCATCGAGGCAAGCTTCCCTTAGCAGCGTCGTCTTGCCAGCTCCTGGGCCACCAGTAAGAATTATGCGGGGCATGATGATTCGGCATGTATTGTAATTCGTCCTGGTGAGCGTCGAACACTGCTGTCCAATCCGCGCCTGTCGAGGACCAAGCATTTGAAGCGCGCCGAGTATCGCTCAGTATCCATATTGGCAAGCGCCCGGCGCGGTATATATCCTGGTCGGCCCTTTCTCAAAGGTGCGAGGATATCACACACGATGCCCGCTCGCGCCCACACGGAACATTGTCGACTGCTTCCGTCACTGGCCAACAACGTATTCGGATTTTGGCCGTGGAGAAGCCTGCTTCTTGGGCCATTTTCGAGTGACATCCGCTTGGCCGCGTCTCCTAATTATCGGTAACCCCGCAGAGCAGTGGACCCTGCTCGACCCTCGTTCCAAGTCTGACGAGTCAGCAAAACGCTCCAGTTGCCGGAGCGTGAGCCCATCGTCACCGGAGCACCAGCTCTTTAGTGGACGCTCGGGCATCCCGCGTTGCGGAGCTCGTTCGGAGCGCCCGCGGGCGGCGTGCTGCTCTTGTTATCGATGCACGGAATGACGCTGAGATAGGTCCAAATCGCCTCTATATCACGATCGGTCATGTCCTGGAAATCGGGCCAAGGCATGATTTGCAGACGGCTTCCGTCGACCGGCGGCGGAATGCAGTTCGCCGGCGCGATGGTGGGCGAGGATTTGGTACAGGTCGGATGGATTTTGTCGAGATCGACACCGGTCCTCAGGATCTCCATAAACTGCGGCAAAGTATGCCCGCCTTCCGGAAGCTTGTGGATATCGGGCGTCAGGTTGCGCGCGATGATATCCGGACCTACATAAGACCCGTAGGCTGTGCCCGGCGGAACATTAAAGGGAAGTGCGGAGAAGAAATCGCTGCCTCCAGCCAAATAAGTGGTCGGGTCGGTTTTCTTCGGGCCCTGACCGAGAAAGTACGGGTTGTGACCCATCTCGAAGTTGAAGTTCGGAGGTCCGCCAGCGGCGTGACAAAAGTTGCAGTCGTTGGCGGCGTTGACCAGGTAGCTACCCAACCCGACAAGATTGATTTGCTGCTGGTTCAGTCCGCTCAGATTGAGCGGAACGGGCGCGACCCGAAACCCTTGCTGAATTCTGGTCGCTTCATCGTTTCCGTTGTCGCCCTGAGCGCGTCCTCGCGGGGCGGTGATTACCAGTAAGAAACAAATCACCGATGCGACGGATGCTGCCGCAGATCCCGTCCTCACCAAAATCGCTCGCGTCATGATCCTTCTCCTCCTCAGGTGAACTCAGGCGCCGACGATGCTGGCCGGCAGCCTTTTTCGCTGAAGGGGATTCTGGCCAAAACGGCCGTTGAAGTCCAGGCTCTGCGCCTCATTTGGGCCTCAAATCCACCTCATCGTTCAAGCCACTGATTTGAAAAACTTTGCTGTGGCAGATCATTTGTTCGTTGAAGGATAATAGGCTCGATATGAGCGGCTATCAGTTCGGTCCCTTCGATCTCGACATCGAACAGAGCGAGCTTCGCAAGGGTGGGGTTCAGATCCGGATTCAGAAGCAGCCATTTCTGATCCTGCGAACGCTCGTTGAGAAAGCTCCCCTCCTGGTGAGCCGTGAAGAACTCAGGCACAGCGTTTGGCCGAGTGACACCTTTGTGGATTTCGATCACGGACTGAACGCCGCAGTCAATAAGGTCCGTCAGGCTTTGGGCGATTCCACCGGCCGCGAGCTTTACATTGAGACTGTTCCCGGACAGGGTTACCGCTTCGTTGCGCCGATCGAGAAACCGCGGGTAAAAGGACACACCTCGTCTGCCCGCTCGAAAAATCGTGCCGTCGCGATGGCCGCCTCCGTAGGTGTTGTCGTGGCCTGCTTAGCCGCCGGCTATTACTATTTTCACCGGACGCCGAAACTCAGCGATAAGGACACGATTGTCCTGGGCGAATTCGTCAACAAGACGGGCGACGCGGTCTTTGACGGCACCTTGCGCCTGGGACTGGCGGTTGAGTTGGAGCAATCGCCTTTCTTGAGTATAGTTTCCGAGGAGAGATCTGAGAAGACGCTGCGCTTGATGGGCCAGGCGGCAGAAGCGCGGATGACTCCGGCGCTTAGTCGCGAGATTTGCGTGCGAACCGGAAGCGCGGCAGTGCTCGACGGTTCAATTGTGAATCTTGGCAGCCAATATGTGCTGGCTCTGCGGGCAACAAACTGCCGCACCGGAGACGTGATCTATGAAGACCAGTCGCAGGTTGCGAGGAAAGAGGACGTTCTGAGTGCACTGAGCCGGATCGCCAGCAAATTTAGAGTTCGAATCGGCGAATCCCTAGCCACGGTCAGGAGCCACGATACGCCGCTCGAAGAGGCCACGACGACTTCCCTCGATGCTCTGAAAGCCTTTACCGAGGGCTACAAGGCCGATTGCTTGTCTGGTTTTGCCACCGCGTTGCCGCTGTTCCGGCGCGCGGTTGTGCTAGACCCAAATTTCGCGATGGCTCACGCGATGCTGGGACGGATTTACGGCGATGTCGCCGAATACACCCTTTCTGCGGAGAGTACCGCGAAGGCCTACGAGCTCCGCGAGCGGACGAGCGATCGGGAAAAGCTTTTCATCTCCGCTTCTTACGATCTGCAAGTGACCGGCAACATCGAGAAAGCGCGGCAGACCTTGAAGCTTTGGGCGCAAACCTATCCTCGGGATTCAGTGCCCGGCGGGCTATTGTCCGGTGCGGTCTATCCCGTTTTTGGCAAGTTTGAAAAAGCGATCGAGACTGCGAAAGGCACTATCCGCCTCGATCCCGATTTTGGCTTCGCATACATCAACCTGGCTTACGCCTATTTGAACAATGATCAGCTTGTGGAAGCTGCGAAGGTCAACACACTCGCGGCTGAGCGCAACATCGAGATCCCGGATTTCCTGGTGGAGCGCTACCTTCTCGCATTCTTGAATGATGATCAGCCGGGAATGGATCGAGTAATCGCGTTGAGCAAGACGAATCTGGGCGCGGAGGGTTGGATCGAGCACCACCAGTCCTTGGTCCTGGCATATTCCGGGCACCTTCGCGAAGCGAGAGCCATGTCGCGGCGGGCCTCGGATCTGGCCACCCAGGTGGCCCACCAAAAGGAAAGAGCCGGGCTCTATGAGGCGGCGGCCGCGCTGCGGGAAGCTTTCTTTGAAAATCCGCACGAGGCGAGCCGCCGGGCATCGGAGGCACTGAGTCTTTCCAAAGGGCGCGATGTCGAGTACGGCGCTGCTCTGGCCCTCGCTCTCTCCGGAGAGTTGTCCCAGGCACAAAGCTTAGCGGCTGACCTCGCGCAGCGCTTTCCAGAGGACACATCTGTCCAATTTAGCTACTTGCCCACCATTCGCGCGATCGTCGCTTTGAGCCGAGGCGGGAGTGAAAAAGCGCTCGATCTGCTTCAAATCAGCATCGCCAGTGAAATGGGCACCCCGCTCTGCGATCAGATCGGGAACTTTGGCGGGCTCTATCCGGCTTTTGTTCGCGGCCAGGCCTATCTAAAGGCCCGCCGGGGCGAAGCAGCCGCGGCCGAATTTCAAAAAACTCTCGACCATCGCGGCGTCGTACTCGACGATCCTACCGGCGCCCTTGCCCGTCTGCAATTGGCGCGAGCGTACGCCATGTCGGCAGATTCCTCCAAGGCCCGAGCGGCCTACCGGGAGTTTCTCACTCTCTGGAAGAACGCCGATCCGGACATCCCGATCTTCGAGAGAGCCAAAGCAGAGTATGCCTCGCTCCGCTAAATGCCGGTACTAGTCGATTTGAAATTGCCACAGCGAGGGTTGCTGCAGGCCTCATGTCAAGCATTATTCGGCTACCTTCCCGGAACGGTTTACCGAAAGCTATCCGCCAGGAGAGGACAGTCCGGACCCAGCAGTCGGTGCGTTATGCGGCCATATTGACGGGTTCGGGACGGCCGCGAACGTTGCTCTTCCTAAAAGGTCCAGGTCTCCGGAACATCGTCCTAAAGCGGTCGCACTGGAGGGCAGATATGCACGTGATATTTGTCTTCTGGGATCCAGGCTTGCAAACGGACAGGCTAGTCGGATTCTACGAAGGCGGCTTCTGGGGATGGGAGCTTGTCGTGGTCGCCCGCAATCCACACATAGAGCGACGGAAGCAAATAGACGCTCATTACCAACGCGCCCATCAGTCCGCCGACAATCACGATGGCGAACGGGCGCTGCGAATCGGAGCCAATACCGTGCGACGTGGCCGCGGGCAGGAGCCCCAGAGACGCCACCAGCATGGTCATCAGGATGGGACGCAACCGCTCGATCGCGCCCTTCTGGGCCGCAGCCAGCGGGGTGAACCCGCGCGCGCGCAACTGGTTAATATACTCCACCATGATCACGCCTGTCTGGACCGACACCCCGAACAATGCCAGGAATCCGACGCCCGAGGATACGCTGAAATTCACTCCCGACAAGTATAGGGCCGTCACGCCGCCAACTGGCGCCATCGCAACGTTGGCAAGCACGAGCAACGACCATTTCATCGATGAAAACATCAAGTAAAGAATGAAAAAAATCAACAAGAGCGTTAGGGGAATAATGATCGAGAGGCGACGCTGGGCCCTCTGGGCGCTCTCATATTCGCCGGCCCACGTGAGGCTGTAGCCGACCGGCAGTTTCACGTCGCGCTCCACCGTCTTGATCGCCTGCTCGACAGCTCCCCCCAAATCGCGCCCCCGCACCCTGTACTTGATCGCCACGTAACGCGAACTGTCCTCCCGATAAATCTGAGAGGCGCCGTCTGATACTTCCACTTTGCAAAGCTGCGCCAGCGACACGCGTTCGCCCGACGGGGCAACCATGCGGATGTTCTCAATGGCCTCTTTTGTATCCCTATAGTGAGACTGATAGCGGAGGACCAGATCGTAACGTTGATCGCCCTGCAGAACCTGGCTCACGGCGTTGCCGCCCACGGCGGTCTGAATGGCGTCCTGCACGTCGGCAACGCTAATCTGATAGCGCGCGGCTTTTTTCCGGTCGACGACCAGATTCAAGTTCGGCTGTCCGAGCACCCGGAACATTCCGACATCCTGCACGCCCGGTATGGTGCGCATAACCTGGACGATCTTATCGCCTCGTTCCTCCAAAGTCTTCAAATCCTCGCCGTAGATCTTGATTGCGAGCTCGCCCTTCACGCCGCTTACGGCTTCCTCCATGTTGTCCGCGATGGGCTGCGAGAAATTCCAAATCACACCGGGGATCTTATCGAGCTCGCGGCTCATCGCGCTGATCAGAGCCTCTTTGTCCTGATGAAACACCGGGCGCCATTCCTCCCGAGCCTTCAGGTCGACGAAATATTCAGTATTGGAGAATCCCGTGGTATCGGTTCCATCATCGGGTCGGCCTACTTGGCTGGTGGCAACCTTCACTTCAGGAAACGAGGCCAGGATAACGCGGACCTGATTGGCCAGACGCATCCCCTCACCCGGCCCGGTACTGGGCGCAAGGGTTCCGCGGACCCACACCGCGCCTTCATCCAGGTGCGGAAGAAACTCGCTGCCAACGTGGCTTGCGAGCCATAGAGTACCGGCCAGGCACAGCAGCCCTATCGCGACGGTCACGTAACGCCAGCGAATCGCCAGGCCGAGGGTGTAGGTATAAACGCGGGTGATCAGCTCCATCAGAGGGTTGTGCCACTCCCTGGTGCCCTTCGGATAAAGGAAGCTGGCCAATACGGGTGCCAGCAACATCGAAAAGATAAGACCGCCGGCCAGTGCGAACGCCACGGTCCAAGCCATGGGCTTAAACAAGCGTCCTTCGACGCGCTGCAGCGTGAAGATGGGAATGTACGCCGTGATGATGATGCCGATCGAATAAAAGACCGGGCGCTGGACTTCGTGGGCGGCCTCGGAAATCTGCTGCCGCGGCGGTTTTCCCGCTCCTTCGCGATTCCCGAGATGACGGATGATATTCTCCACCATTACCACCGCTCCTTCGACCACCATGCCGAAATCAAGCGCTCCGAGAGACAGCAGGTTCGCGGGAATGCCCTTCAACTTGAGACAAGTTGCGGCAAACAGCAAGGCAAAAGGAATGGTGAGGGAGACGATGAAGGCTCCACGCACATTGCCGAGAAAGACGAACAACACGATGGCGACCAGGATAATTCCCTCGGTCAGGTTGTGCATGACGGTGTGCGTGGTCAGGTGCACTAAATCGCTGCGATCGAGGAACGGCACGATCGTAATGCCTGGCGGCAGGAGGCCGGGATGCCCGTCAGTTCCATTGAGCTGCTTCACTTTTTCATGAATCGCTTCGAGCGTGGAGTCGCCTTCGGCGCCCTTTTTCAGCGAGAACGATTCCCTCGATCACGTCGTCGTTATCGAGGATATGGCCGTCTAATTTGTGAATCGCCTTGCCATTCCTACCCAAACGAATTTTCGGGCCCTGCGCTACAGTTGCGATGTCTTTGATGCTGATCGGTGTGCCATTCTTCGTCGCAACGACGGTATCTTCTATGTCGCTGACGGTCTTCACCAAGCCGACTGCGCGAACGTTGACCTGCTGCAATCCTGACTCAATAAAACTGCCGCCGGCGTTGACGTTATTGTTGGTGAGCGACTGTTCCACCTGAGCGAGAGTCAATCCGTAAGCGATCAGTTTGTTGGGGTCGAGGACCACCTGATACTCCTTGGTGATGCCGCCGAGGCTCGATACATCGACCACATTGGGGACAGACTTGAACTTCTTTTCGATGTACCAGTCCTCGAGAGATTTCAGATCCATTACGTCGTACTGCGGATTGGTGCTGTGCAGGGTATAGAAATAAATCTGGCCAACCGGGCTCCAGTCCGTTCCCATCTGCGGCTGAACGCCGGTAGGTAAGGTGACTTGGGAGAGGCGTTCCAGCGCCTTGGCGCGATTCCAATCGTTCTCCGATTCGTCGTCGAAGACCATGGTGACGCTGGACAGCCCGAATAGCGAAGTGGACCGTAGCGAAGCCAGGTGGGGAATCCCGTTCATGGCGATTTCGAGCGGCACGGTAACCTGCTGCTCCACTTCCTCTGCCGCGCGTCCGGGCCACTGCGTGATGACTTGCACGTAGTTGTTGGCGACGTCCGGATACGCTTCGACCGGTAGGTTTCTGAAAGAAATAATGCCCCAAATGAACAGGAGCACTGCCATGGCTAGGATGAGAACGCGGTTGTTAAGGGCAAAGTCGACAAGCGCGTTAATCATCGATTATTCCGAACTCAACGACTTGGACTTGGCGCTCAGACGCTTCGAGGCACTCTGAAGTCTTTTCACTTTAATCGATGGTAACGCAGTTGTCGGTTTCCACGAAGCGGCGCACTAGCCAAAAGATAAATCGAAAGATCCGTAGCTTGGACATAGGATACTTGGCATCACGAGCACTTTGGGGCTACTGTCGAGACCAACGCCCGTTCGCAACGAGATTTGCGGTGCCTCGTGCGCATCTAAGTCTGTTCTCCAGATCGGTGAAGTGATGATAAAAGCCATCAACGTGACTGTGAGTATCGTTGCCGTGGTGCTGGGAGTCTTTATCGCTACCTCACCCGCGCGAGCGGTTAGCATCTGGGCATCGCAACGTTTTGAAAAGCTGGCTCCTCAGGAACGAGTCTCTCTATTGCGCTGGTTCCGCGCGCTCGGGATCATCCTTTGTTTGGGCGGAGCACTATTTGTGCTCGACAGCAGTGGATTTTGGGACTAACGGTGCTGCTTTGTAGAGTTGCTCGCCACGCTGCGATTCTGTCGCGCATATTAGAAAGGGACGTGTTAGAAAGGGACGTGCCATTTAATCGCCGGCGTTGCGGCCAAGACGTTTACCGATCCCCCTCCTTACGGTCTGCGCTGAGTTACGTGTGTTTTCCCGGCCGAAAAATAGCGATTGGTTGAACGTAAATGATTGACAGGTAAGGAGTTGTGCGTGCACCATACGCGACCTGTTTTGGAATGGTTTTCCTAACACTCCGGAAAGAGTCAATAACTGCCGACGCGCAGGTTTCGATCTCCCAGCGAAAGACCACGTTTGCAAATCTATCAAGGTCTGGTGTTGCCGCAGGCACTCACGACCAGTGGATCTCGCTATCGGGCACCGCCGTGGCAACCAAAGCGCTCACGTTCGCCGGAAGGTAGTCTGGTTTTTCGCGCAAGCGCGTGTGCGGTCAGACTTTGCCCGCGCCGACGCAAACGAGACGATTCGCGAGTTAGCGAAAGCTGCTGGAGGTGAGGCTGAGTCGGATACCCGCGTAAGCCGCGCGAAGGTTCAAGATGCACCGCGCGTCAATGCCAAGGCGATCGTTCTGGTCGATGCGAGCAGCAAAGTCATCGATTTCCAAGGCTTCCCCGGCGTGGATCAAATGGTGAAATCCATGAAACTGGCTCCCACGCCATGGCCGGGCATCTCTCTTCGCACGATCAGCACCATCAAAGTTTCTAAACGTGGACGGCCAAGGGACACAGTCGGACTCCTACGTGGACGTGGCGTCTCCACCCCTCCCTGCGCAACAGCACGCCCCCGCGAGATCACACCGGTGGCCCAGTCGATTTCCTGCAGGGCCCTTTGGTTCGCTACAGCGGAACAGATCGGTACTGATACGTAGCATTATCGTCATATGCGGACGATTCAAAACTGCGAGATCACTACGCGCTCGCTGAAAACAACGGTCTGCTCTCGTGGCACGATCTTGCAAAATGCCATGACGAGCGCCTCGGCGCGATCGGGCGACGACTGTCCGCGCTTCCTCGCGTCTTCCTTACTCTCGATTTCCGTTTTGCCTGACGGCGTGGCCCGATACAGAATCGCCGAAAGCTGGGCTTCCGTTTCGAGATCGTTGAGCCGGCAAACCTGACCCTGTTCCATCCGTTCGCGGAGACCCCAGTACGCCTCGGCCTTCGCGTTCACGAAACGCTCAGCGTCTATGGCACGATGGCCGGCATTGAATCGAAGCACCGGGAAGCCATGATCTGCGAGGTGCAGCGCGAAATTGTAACCAATCCCCACCTCGTCCACAACCACGTAGAGCAGTCTGCCGGTTTGCTTCAGGCGCCCAAGCACCTGCACAACCCGCCCGCGCGGATCGTGCTCCGCGAAGGCGTGGGTCTCCAGGATAGCGCCGCCTGAGCGCGCCACGAGCACCGTCTCATCTTCCCCGGGTCCGGCGACATCGATTCCGACTTGAATCGGCAGTATTTTCAGCTTCTCGATTTCCTGCTCGGTGGGATCACGCTTCGCCCGCTCGATCAGCTCGAGGCTGAAGACCGAATAAGCAGACTGGGTTGGAAACTCACCGAGCACGCGAGCGCTGAACATCGGGTGCTTTGGGCCCCACGCTAGCGCCCGCTCTTTCACCCAGCGGGGCGTCACCAGATACGGAGCCGGCGGATGAGCGAGTTCGTCGTCGCTCATCGCGAGGAGCTGCTCCATCGTGATCCCCGCGAGGTTTGGAGTGTCGAAGGCGCTGATCGTGAAAGTCGTCCAGATCGTTCTGCCGCGGCCGAACGCGTTGAAATAATACCCGCTCGGGATGACTGGATTGCCGAGCATGAGCACGTGCACATCGCCGCCAGCACGGACGCCCTCGATTGCGTCCCAGATGTCGGCGCGGATGCCGGGCGCTTCGTCGGCGATGATCAAGATCTGGCGGCCGTGGATTCCCTGGAACTTCACTGCCTCGTTGGTCGAGATACCCTGAATGTAATTCGCGTCGCTAATGCGCAGTTCGGTTGCGCTCGGATCGGGGAACGCAATCCGCGACTGACTGGCTGCCAGGCGGATCTCATCCCACATCAGTCGAACTTGACGCCAGCCGGGAGCTGTGTTGATAACCTTGCCCTCCGGATAGCGCATCAGCCACCAGAGAGCGAACCTAGCTGCCAGATACGTCTTGCCACTCGCGTGGCAGGCTTTGACCGCGACGAGAGCCTTGGTTGCCACTGCCCGCATGATGTCTCGTTGGCGCCGCCACAAGACCGAGCCGAGAACATCACTGGCGAAATGCACCGGGTCCGTCAACGACGTGGATACTTTATTTTTTGATTGGGTCTTCATCCGGATCCTCGGCGGGACGCGAATCCGCGGCCTTCTCCAGGAGTGCGCGCGCTGCCTCTATGGGAACTAATGGCCGGCCGTCTTTCCCCGTGTGTTCGACCCGGGTGGTTTCTCTCCACCCGCAACGGGTCTTTAAGAAGAAGAACGTCGCCGCTGGAGGATTGCCGGTCGCCGCCATTTGATAGGCCCTGTTCGCTACCGCTGCGTTAGCTTTAATGGCCGCCGTCGCAAGCTCGAGGGCGAAGTGCTTGCGCATTGTCTTCGGGTCTATGCCCGCAGTCCCCAAGCACTTCGCGATCTGCTCCTGCGTGAAGCCGGTGGCAGCCATCGATTTGACTGTGTTGCGGTCGGCTTCAGTCGGTTGATACTTTGGCTGTCCGCGCTGCATCGCTTTTATAGGCGGGAAGTATTCGCTTGCTGGCCGAATGTCTGGCCGCTTCTTTCCTAATCAAACATTTCGCTTGCCTTTTGCTCTGAACAGAGTGATGGATGTCAGGCATGAGCACCTTCACAATCGACTCTGCCAACAACATCGCGGTCTTTGCTTCGCAAGAAGAAGCCACTGCCGCCAAGATCAAAACCGCCGAATATTTCGGCTCTGCCCAGGAACTGAACAAGCTCGCCGGTTCCTGGCCCGCTAACCGCCTGGTCGACGTTTGGAACAGCTTCGCGGGTGTCGCTCCCTTCAATGATTTGAAGCCGATCAAGAAATTCACGAACCGAAAGGCCGCGGTTACCGGCATCTGGGAGGCTGTCCAGCGAATGCTTCCCAGGGTTGCGCAACGGGCGCCCGACGTCGCGCCCGCCAAGGGGAAGGGGAAGAAGGCCCCCGCCCAGCCCAAACGACGCGACACGGCGCGCCCGTCTGCGAAGAAAACGGCCAACGTTGCTCGCGAGGGCTCGAAAAAAGCCGAAGTGTCAGGCCCTGATGCGCCGTCCCAAGGGCGCGACGCTCGCGGAGATTATGAAGCTGACCACGTGGCAGCCCCACACCGTTCGCGGTTTCGTCAGCGGGACGCTGATCAAGAAGCTGGGCTTGAAGGTCGAGTCCTTCCGCACCGAAGAACAAGGAGCGCTGCTACCGGATTACAGGGTAAGTTCCAGACCATCGCCGTCCCTTCGCGCCGCCGGGGTTCGTCCTGGCGGCGTTTTTTTTGTCCGATTCATGCCGCGACTCCCACTCGTTCGGCTTTGATCTGCTCGAACGTCCGCCCGTCGCCATCGAGCGTTGCTTCTCTGCCGACCAGCGATTGCCATCTGGTGACGACGACGTCGACGTACTTCGGATCAAGCTCGATGCCGAGACAGACGCGCTCGGTGAGTTCCGCGGCCGCGAGCGTCGTGCCGCTCCCGAGGAACGGATCGTACACCAGTTCGCCGCGCTTCGTGTGGTTCAAGATCGGCCGGCGCATCAGTTCGACGGGCTTCTGGGTTGGATGGTCGAACTTCTCCTCATCCGATCCGCCCATGATGAATTTCGGGCTCGGGGAATCCCAAATGGTAGAGTTCTCGCCAGCTTTGCCGTACCACGGCGCGTTCTTTTTCCGGACGTACCAAACTGGCTCATGCTGGAACCAGTAGTGCGTCCGGGTGAGCACCGTGCGCTGCTTATTCCAAATGATTTGCTGCGTGATGCACAAAGCCAATCCGCAGCAGGCCATCGAGCACCTCGGGCGTGAATTTCGATGCGTGGCAGACATAGGCAACCTCGAGGCTCGGCACTAGCGCGAACGCGTCCGACCAATCCGCACGCGTGTCGCCGGAGATCGTGGTCTCTGTGTGGCCTTCGGTGCGCTTCTTCAGGTAGCTCGGCTCCGCCGGTCCGCTGTCCATTGAGCCCGGCGCGATCCCGCCATTCCGAGTCGAGTTCGATTCCGTATGGTGGATCGGTGACCATCAGCCGCGGCTTGCGATCGCCGAGCAGCCGCGCGACAGTCCTGCGCGCTGGTCGCGTCGCCACACAGCACTCGATGCTCACCGCAGAGCCACAGATCGCCCAGCCGCGTCACCGCGACTTCCGGCAGTGGCGGAGCCTGGTCTGCTTTCTCCTCGTCCAGCGGATTGCGCAGCAAGCACGTCGAGTTCGTGCACGTTGAATCCGGTCAGGCTAAGGTCAAACGAGAGCGCGTTGAGTTCGGCGAGTTCGGGGGCGAGAAGCTCGAGGTCCCAGTCAGCTTCCTGGTGACTGCGGTTGTCCATCAGCCGGTATGCGCGGATCTGCGCCGGCGTCAGCTTATCGGCGACGTGAACCGGCGCCTCGGTCCAGCCGAGTTGGAGCGCAGCCAGCCGGCGCACATGCCCCACTACAATCACACCGTGCTTGTCGACCACGATCGGTTGCTGCCAGCCGTATTCGACGCAGGGACGCCGCGACTTTATCGATCGCGCGTTGCGGAATTTTGCGCGCGTTTTTTTCATACGGCAGAATTTGGTCCAGCGGCCGGATCTCGATCTTCACGCGGCCACGTCCTGCGTCGACCAGTCACTCGCAGTGGTTGGCAGTTCGAACACGGCAGTGATTTGCGCGTTCAACTGGCGATCGCGATTTCTGGGATGCGGCGGATGTTGGGAGAGCTTACGATGGCTCGATGTTTGCGCGACCGTCAGAAAAAGCATGCCTCACCTTCCAGTACTTCAAAAGTGAAGGATCCTTTCGGAGGGTGCGCTTTGCGCTCGCCTGTCGAACCGAGCCTCTGGATTTGATTCTACGACGAGACGTCCCTCTGCTGTGCAGATTTTTTCTTCCATCGCTGAAGAGGCTCAAGGGTCCTCTTCGTCGGTCGAAATATTCTGAAAGCTCGATCGCAACTCCATTTTGGTAACGCGGTAACCGTCATCACGCTGAAAGGAAAGGGCTGTTACCGTTACCCTGTTACCCGTGCAAGATGGTCTAAGTTTTTGGCGTTACGATGATGGTGAGTGCTGCCTGTTGCCGAATTTGAACTCTTGGTCGAGAACGCGCTGCGGGGCATTCCATCGCACTTTCGCCGGCAGATGAAAAACATTGCGATCGTCGTCGAGCAAGAACCACCGCGGCCCGGCATACTCGGTTTATACCAGGGTCGGCCGCTGGCGAGCCGCTCGGTTTTCGAGGGTTTCGCGATGCCAGACAAGATCACAATTTTCCAAGGTCCACACGAACGCTTAGCGCGCACACGAGCACAGCTCGAACAGATGGTGGCTGATACGGTCTGGCATGAGATCGCCCACCACTTCGGAATGGACGAAGCGCAAGTGCGCAAAGCAGAGCGGCGGCGGGGAGTTTAACCCATAGGGACAGCAAACTGTATCTGACCGAACCCGGCAGCCCAGGGGGCCGCGTCCTTAATCGCAGAGAGCGCTTCGGACGGAGATGCCGCTGCTGGCCGCGCATTTCACTGGGGGGAAACTGGGGGTACCCCAGGGGTCAAAGAATAGGAAATTCGGGTAAGGATGGGTAATTCATAAAATGCGGGCCACCGTCAGCGCGACGCCGCAAGTGGCGTGTCGTCAAATGGTTGTGTTGAAAACAGGGGCTTTAGGTTGGCTCCTCGGGTAGGATTCGAACCTACAACCCTTCGGTTAACAGCCGAATGCTCTACCATTGAGCTACCGAGGAACAATGCTGGAAGGCTTTTTTATTACACCAAACCGATCCTCCCCTGTCAATCCGAACTCTACTTCTTCCCGCTCCCCCCGCCGCAGATACGAGTCGTCTTTCGTCAGCCAGTCCTCCCGGATCGGCGAAAAAATGTCCAGGTCCAGCGTATCCTCCAGCGCCACCGCCCGATGCGGCACATTCGAAGGGATATGCAGCACCTCGCCTTTCCGCACCACCACCTCCTGGCCCTCCAGCTCGAACTTCAGCGCGCCCTCCAAAATGTACGTGATCTGCTCGCTCTCATGATGATGCTCCGGCACCACCGCGTCCTTCTTCAGAAACACCTGCGCGACCATCGCCTTCTCGCCGCTGATCACTTTGCGCGAGATCACGTCGCTCATCGTCTCCAACTCCACCGTTTCCCACTTGAAAAATTTCATAAGAGTTTCTCTATCGTATCCCGAACCTGCCGCCCACGCCGCCGTCCGCGGATCGATCAATTCGAAATGTCCCGCCCCCGCCGGCTCCGTCAACGTCGCAATCGTCTCCGCTCTTCCGCGCCGCCGCGACATATTCGCGGCTGATCGACAATCGGCACCACATCGTCGCGATCCCCGTGAATCACGCGCTGCCGCACACCCAGCGGAACCATCTCTATCGGCGACGCCGCCCGATACCGCTCCGGCACCTCCGCCGGCGATCCGCCCAGAAACTCCGCCGCCACGTTGCCGCTCAGCTTCAATTCCCAAGCCCTCTTCAGATCCGCTACCGGAGCCAGCGGCACCACACCTCGCAGCGGCACAGCCTTCTGCTTCGCCAGCCACAACACCAGTTGCCCTCCCGCCGAATGCCCCGTCGCGACCACTCTCTTCAGATCCAGAGCCTGCTCCTTCGCGATCTTCTCTAAATGCGCCGCCCCCGCCCGCACATCGTCGAACGTCCCCGGAAATCCCCCGCCCTCATTCCCCAGCCTTCGATACTCCAGGCTCCACGCCGCGATCCCCGCTTTCGCCAGCGCCACGCAAAAATGTCCGATGTGCCGCAAATCGTAGCGCGCCCGCCAGTATCCTCCGTGAATCACGATCGCCACCGGATGCGGCCCGCTGCCCTCCGGCAAATACAATTCGCCAAATTGAAATTCATCGCTGCCGTAAGCAATATGGATCCCCGGCGGAGCCGCCGGAATTTCGAGAATGCTCTGCGCCGCAAGCCCCCCCGGCATTCCCAGCACTGCGCGTCTCGAGATCACGACTAATTCTACCCGCAACGTCAGCCGATGGATGTCCGTTGTATCATTTTCAAGGGGAAAACAATCATGTCCAGTCCGATGCCGCCAGATATGCCGCCGCAGGGCCAGCCGCCCGTCCAGAAGAAAACCAGCATTTGGGTCTGGATTCTCGGCGGAATCGTGGTCTTCTTTTTCGTCATCACGCTCACCTGTGCCGTCGTCGGATATATGGGCATGCGCATGATCAAGCAGGCCGGCTTCGATTCCGAGCTCATGCAAAAAAACCCCGGCCTCGCCATGGCGAAAATGGTCACCGCCATGAATAAGGATTACGAAACCGTCTCCACCAACGACCGCGCCGGCACCATCACCGTCCGCGAAAAATCCACTGGCAAAGTCCTGACCATGAAGTTCGATCCGCAACCAAACAGATGGTGATCACCACCGACGACGGCAAGCAGTCCACCGTCACCATCAACGGCAATGGAGCCGCCGGCGGCAGCGTCAGCGTCGAATCGGCCGACGGCAGCAGCGTGAAATACGGCGGCGCCGCGGCCAACAACGTGCCTACCTGGGTGCCCGCCTATCCCGGCTGGTCTCCGCAAGGCACCATACTCCACCACCACGCCGAAGGCTCGCAAAACACCTTCAGCTTCAAATCGAGCGACCCCGCCTCGAAAATCATCACCTTCTATTCGGACGCGCTCAAAGCCGCCGGCTTCACCATCAGCATGACCACCACCACCGAACAGGGCGGCATGGTCCAAGCCAACGACGCCGATAAAAAACACACCATCAGCGTCATCGTAGGCACCTCCACCGAAGGCACCGAAACCGCCATCACCGCCATCGAGAAGAAGTAACTTGGCCCGGCCTGTCCCAGCACTCCAGTCAAATTGTGGGGCAGGTTCCCGACCTGCCCGCCGTCGAGGCCGGCCTTCCTCTTCCTCCTAACCCTCCGAGCCTTAAGCCGCCGACGCGATAATCCTCGACTGCACCCACGAAAGCCAGATCTTCCACGAAACCCGCCACTACCGCATCTTCCTCCCGCCCGCCTACAACACCTCCACCACTCGCTACCCCGTCATCTACTGGTTCCACGGCTACGGCGAGCGCTACAACCAGGGCCCCGACCACCAGGAATACGACCGCGGCACCGATTACAACGGCGACAACCTGGCCAACTTCGTCGCCACCCACGACGTCATCATCGTCAAGCCGGACGGCTACAATCCCCGCAAGCCCGGCGAAAATTATCCCCGCCCCTACAACATCGGACCCGTCGAAACCGACCGCCAGTTCCCTCTCTACTTCCCCGAATTCGTCGCTTACATCGACGCCAACTATCGCACCATCCCCGACCGCGATCACCGCGCCACCTCCGGCCTCTCCATGGGAGGCTTCATGTCCTTCTGGATCGCCGGAAAATATCCCGACCTCGTTTCGAGCGCCTCCAACTTCATGGGCTCTTCCGAATTCGTGGTCGGCCCCCGCGCCTTCCCCGCCGAATATCGCCACGATGAAATGGCCGCCAACTACGCCGGAGTCCGCACCCGCCTGGTCACCGGCACCCAGGATTTCATCCAGTTCTATCACCGCCAGATGAATCAAATCTGTGGCGCATGCCCACCCACGAAACCGAAAATTTCGACTTCGCCCACGGCACGCCTTGCATGTCGAAGACGTTGGCAGTTTCACATGAACGCGTTCGCCAAGCCGCTTCCCCGCCCCGAACATGCTGGAGCCACGCCGACGTCTATCCCACCTTCTCCGTCTGGGATTGGACCGTCGAGACCGATCGCACCCGCCCCGGCTTCACCTCTCTTGAAAGCGTCTCCCCCACCGGCTTTCATTCCGTAGTCCGCGGAGTGGCTCCCCGGCGGCCGAGCCCTCGGCGACGTGCATCTCAAAATCACCACCGCGCCTCTCTACAAAAAGAAAGCGCGCATCCCCGTGACCACCGTCCGCCTGCGCGACAACAAAATCGTGCACGACCATCTCTTCACCGACGCCGAAGGCCGCCTCCATCTCACTCTCGAAGGCGACGAATATCAAGTCCGCATCGGCGCAGGTCTCGTGAAGCGATCAGTCGAGACCTTCAAACTCCCGCCAGCCCCCCTAACCACCGATTTCCAAATCGCCGACCAGCGCACCTTCAAAGTCTTCCACCACGCCATCAAAACCGAGACCATGACGCTAGGCCAAGGCAACGGCGACGGCAAAGCCAACCGCGGCGAACAAATCGCGATCCTTTTCCCCGACGGCAACGCCTACCGCGCCGCCGAACTGATCGCCGACGACGATTGCATCGACCTCACCACCCGCATCTCCGACAACTGGGCCGAATACGATTGGGTAGGCGCCTCCGCCAAATACACGCTAGCGAGAATCAGCCGAACCTGCCCCAACGACCACATAATAAAAATCCTGGCAAAAGTAATCATCCCCAACAAACCAAACCACGAACTCCGCGAATTCACAATGAACCTCCCAATCACCCCAACCCCTATAACTACTGGCTTCTGGCTACTGGCTACTTCTCCTCGCCTGCTACCATCGAATTTCATGCACCCTCAGCAACAGGACCAGCCGAAGCCCCCCATCCCCGGCGTCAAACGACTCATCGCCATCGGTTCCGGCAAAGGAGGCGTCGGCAAAACCACGGTCTCCGTCAACCTGGCGATCTCCCTGGCCAGATTAGGCCGCACCGTAGGTCTCCTGGACGCCGACGTCTACGGCCCCAACGTCCCTCTGATGTTCGGCGTCAGCCACGCCCCCAACGCCATCGACGAACGCATCCAGCCTCTAGAAAAATACGGAGTCCGCCTGATGTCCATGGGCTTCCTCAACCCCGGCGACAAGCCTCTAGTCTGGCGCGGACCCATGCTGCACAGCGTAATCCAGCAATTCCTCCGCGGCGTCGATTGGGGCGAACTCGACTATCTCCTGATCGACCTCCCTCCCGGCACCGGCGACGTGGCCCTTTCGCTAATCCAAACCGCCCCGCTCAGCGGGCGCCGTAGTAGTGACCACGCCTTCCGACGTGTCTCTCGAAGACGCGAGAAAAGCCATCAACATGTTCGCCCAGGTCCGCGTGCCCATCCTGGGCCTGGTCGAGAACATGAGCTACCTGATCGCCCCCGGCTCCGGCGAACGCATCGACGTCTTCGGCCAAGGCGGAGGCAAGCGCACCGCCGACAAAATGAAAATCCCCTTCCTGGGCGAAATCGCCCTCGACCCCCAAGTCCGAATCGGAGGCGACAGCGGCATGCCGGTATCAGCGCACATAGGCGACGAAGACCCCCATGGCGCTCCCTTTCTAGCGCTAGCAAAACTAATAGAACAACTCACCGAATCCCAACCCACCGCCCCCAAAATCACCATCGAAGACTAGGAATCCCAAAGTGCCACAGGCCGAAGCCTGTGCCACGATATGCTGGCAACAGGTGGCACAGACTTTAGTCTGTGTGCGAGACAGCCGACGTCACCAACGCCCCAACCGAACCCCGACCGTCAGGAAGGGGACACTTGACTAAGTCAACTAAAATCCTTGACACTGTCAACTATGGACCGCCCAGAGACCGTCCGCGCCTTCAACCGCTTTTACACCCGCCAAATCCATCTCCTTCAGGAGGGCATCCTCGACAGCCACCTTTCTCTAACCGAAGCCCGGGTGCTCTTCGAACTAGCGCACCGCGAGAATCCCACAGCTACAGAGCTGGCCTCGGAACTTGCCCTCGATCCCGGCTATCTAAGCCGCATCCTCGATAACTTTGTCCGCAATGGCTACGTAAAAAAACAACTCCGGCAGCGACCGCCGCCAGCGCCACCTCTCGCTAACCGCAACTGGCCGAAAAGCCTTCAAATCTCTCGACGCCAAATCGCACCAGGAAGCCGCCGCCATGCTAGCGAAACTTTCCGAATCCGATCAGTCCCAATTGATCGCCGCGATGAAATCCATAGAGAACATCCTCAATGCCAAACCACCCGCCCCGTACGTACTACGCTCCCATCGCCCCGGCGACATTGGATGGATCACGCACCGTCACGGCGTTCTCTACGCACAGGAGTATGGATGGGACGAAAAGTTCGAAGCGATGGTCGCCGGCATCGCCCAAAAGTTCGTCGAGAATTTCGACCCGGACCGCGAGCATTGCTGGATGGCCGAGCAGGATGGCAACATCATCGGCTCCGTGATGCTGGTAAAGAAAACAGAGACTGTAGCAAAACTCCGGCTGCTTGTACGTGGAACCCACCGCTCGAGGCCTGGGCTTGGGAGGCCGACTGGTCCAGGAATGCATCGGCTTTGCCCGCGAAGCCGGTTATCGCAAAATCACTCTCTGGACCAACTCGATTTTGCTGGCCGCGAGGAAAATCTATAAACGCGAGGGTTTTCGTACTGATTTCGACCGATGGCGATTTCGAGACCTGGGAGCTCAATTTAAGGTCAAATAAGGCATCCCTAGCGCTGCATTTTATGGTCGATTATGGTCGTTTTAAAGCGTCGTCGGAGGCGCCGGCGTCAGGATCTGGAAGCTTTCAGGCGTAAACAGCACCACCCGAACCTGCCCCCGCCCCCCGATCGGACCGATCGGTTTCCCGTTCCAGCGCACATCGATCCCGCCCGCATTGCCGACCTTCATTTTGGCGACGTCTGAAGCACGCAAAGTCTTGGTTTGGCTGGGCTCCAGCACACCCGAAAAGATATTCTTCCCTTCGCTGGTAATCGAAAGCCAAGTGGTCTCGGTAGCCGACAGATTCAGGACAACATGATTGACACCATCAGGTCCAGTTTCAGTCTTAACATCAACAGTCGGAACGGGTTTAGTGGTGGCAGCGACCGGAATTATCGAAGCCGAATTTGCCTGCTGGCGCCCCGGATGCGAGGCTTTGTTCCACCAAGTATAAAAACCAGAGCAGCCCAGCAGCACCACGGCGAGCGCCGCCACCGATAAACCTACCCGGCGGTCTGAAAAATAGCGGCGGTTGGAATCGGCAACAATTGGATCTACTGCCCTTAGCGGACTATATTTCGGATTCGCTCCCGGCAGCGGCAGCGGCTCCTCAGATGCCGTCAGCGCCTCTACACCTGCAAGCAGTTTTTTTTCATCCAGACCAAGAAGCAGAGCGTATTGTTTTACGAAGCTTTTATAGAAGAAAGTTCCAGGAAGACTTTTGATGTCGTCTTCCTCGATCGCCCGAAGGTAACGTTGCGTGATGCAGAGATCCTCCGCGATCTCCGGCATCTCACGTCCCTGGGCTTGCCGTTCCCGGCGAAGGATTTCACCCACGGAGGTCATAAGAGCTTAAACGATATCACAAACGAAGGTACTATGGGGTGGTGAAACCGACCCGTGATTTCGTCGTGATTGTGAACTGGAATCGCCGGGATTTGCTGCGCGCCTGCCTCGATTCGCTCGCTGCACAAACGTTTACAGACTTCGAAATTATCGTCGTCGACAACGGCTCCACGGACGGTTCCGCGGCGATGGTACGGGAGCTTTCCGCGGCCCATTCACCTGATTGAGAATCGGGAAAATAGGGGTTTTTGCGCGGCGAATAATCAGGGATTCGCCGTATCGCAATCGGAATACATTGCATTGCTTGAATAATGATGCCGAGGCGGACCGGGGTGGCTGCAGGCAATGCTCGATGCAATCCAGCTCAAACCGGACGTGGGGGAAAGCGACATCGGAATGGTGGCGTCGAAGATTTTGGTGTGGGAAGATCCGCGCATCATCGATAAATGCGGGCACCTGATTTATCCCGACGGCCAGAATCGCGGACGCGGGCACGGGCAGATCGACCAGGGGCAGTTCAACCGGCAGGAAGAAGTGCTGTGGCCGGACGGATGCGCGGCGCTGTACAGGCGTGCGATGCTAGATGAGGTCGGCGGTTTCGACGAGGAGTTTTTCGCCTACGCCGACGACGCCGAATTGGGATTGCGGGCACGAATTGCAGGATGGACTTGCCTGTACGCACCCGGCGCGGTGGTGAAGCATCATCGAGGCGCGACGCTGGGTTTGAATTCAGCGAGGCGGCTCACGTTGATTGAGCGCAATCGCGTGCTGTTAGTGGTGAAGCTTTTTCCGTGGAATCTACTGTGGGCAAACGGCGCATATCATCTGGTAAGAGTCGGAGCGGGAATGGCGGCGGCGCTCCGGGGCAAGGGGGAAATCCGCCGCTACCCGGGAGCGAAGGGGAAGTTAACGGCAGCAACGGCGCTGATCAAAGGAACGCTGTCCGCGTTGCCGATGATCCCTTCCATGATGCGCAAGCGGCGCGCGTTCCGGTCCAAGCACCGCCTGAGCCCGAAGCAAGTGCGCCGGCTTCTGTTGCGATACCGGATCCATCTCCGCGACCTGTCCGAACACTCGACGTGATCGAATTCAGGCATCACGACGCCGGACCCGTGCCCGGCTTGCGACAATCGCGAATCGCGCGTACTGTTTTCGGCAACGGACCGCCTCTACGGAACCACCAACAAAATTTTTCGCATCGTCGAATGCCGCACCTGCCGCTTGATCCGGCTGGATCCGCGGCCGCATCCGTCTGGAGCTTAACGATTACTATCCCCCGAAATACTGGTACATATCCGACACCGATACCGCCGATCGGCTGGAGCAGATTTACCGGCGATTCGTATTGCGGGATCATCTTCACTTCGTCGAACGAGCGCTGCGGGAATCGGAAGAAACCGGCCTGGTACTCGACGTGGGATGCGGCGGAGGCTTGTTCCTTCAGATGCTCGCCGAGCGCGGCGTGAAGAACGTCATGGGCCTCGATTTTTCGCTCGATGCAGCGAACGTAGCCTGGCGCAGGGCCGGTGTTCCCGCGGTTTGCGCGACACTTTCGAGGGCACCGCTCGCGCCCTCCAGTTGCGCCGCCGTGACGATGTTTCATGTGCTGGAACATCTGTACGATCCCGCCAGCTATCTGGACGCCGCGCATCAACTGCTGCGGCCCGACGGCCGGCTGATCATTCAAGTTCCGAACGCCGCCTGCTGGCAATTTCTTCTTTTGGGCGAGCGATGGAACGGCATCGATGTGCCGCGTCACCTGATCGATTTTCGTCTTTCCGATGTCGATTCGCTGCTCGACTCCTGCGGCTTCGAAGTTTTGCGGCACAAACATTTTTCACTGCGCGATAATCCAGCAGGTTTGGCGACGAGCCTCGCGCCAAGGCTCGATCCGATGGCGCGACGCATGCGCCAGATCGCCGAAACACCGCGCCAGCGCCTCATGAAGGACTTTCTTTATATGGCGCTGGTGATCGGCGTCGATTCCTTTCACATTGGTTGAGGCCGCGTGCCGCGCGGGCTCGACGATCATGGTTGAAGCTCGCAAAAAATCGTGATTTACGATTGGCTGCGCGACCATCTGCCGGCGTTCCTTAGACGCTACGTCTGCATTTCGAGACGGCGATCGACGATGCGGTAGGAAAATTCGCGGCGTCGCTTTCGCCGGGCGCGCGGCTGCTGGACGCTGGCGCCGGCGAGGGAAACTACAAACATTATTTTTCCGCGCAGAGGTATTGCGGGCTCGATTTGGGTATTGGGGATAGCGAATGGAATTATGCGGCGCTCGATGTGGTGGGAGATTTGAGCGGGATGCCGTTTCCCAATGCGACGTTCGAGGCTTGTCTCAATGTGGTGACGCTGGAGCATGTGAAGGAGCCGGCTCGCGTGGTGCGGGAGATTGCGCGTACGCTGGCGCCGGGAGGGCGGTTTTTGTTGATTGTTCCCTTTGAATGGGAGGAGCATCAGCAGCCGCACGATTATTTTCGTTTTACCCGGTATAGTTTGGCTTACATGCTCGATGCGGCCGGATTTGATGATGTTTCGATTACGCCGGTGGGCGGATTTTTCCGGATGCTCTCGCGGCGGATGCTGTATGCGCTGCAGTTTTTTCCTGGGGTGTCGATTTTTATCGGTGCTCTTTTTTTTGTCCCGCCGGCGTTGCTGTTGCCTTTGCTCGAACCGCTGGATCGGCGGCGAAATTTTACACTGGGGTATATATGTTCTGCGCGAAAGTCTGGATGAAGTTGGGATCGCTCCCTGTGGTCGCGGCTCGGTTTGCCGCGGCCATATTGTTTGCAGAGGGTATCGCGACTAGTGCGGATTTTTCTGGGGCTTCGGCGTTTAAGTATACGCAGGCGTCTGTGGGGTTTGGGGCGCGGCCTTCGGGGTCGGCGGCTAATCGGCAATTGCAGGCTTACATACGTACACAGCTACGGACGTTTAAGTGTGAAGTGATCGGAAGATCCATTTATTGGCAAAACTCCTAAGGGCGATGTGCCGATGACCAACATCATTGCGAAATTTCCGGGTAAGAGCGGACACGCGATCGCTGTGACCGGGCATTTCGATACGAAGCTTTTTCCGGGGCGTAAATTCGTGGGCGCTAACGACGGTGGGTCGTCTACCGGGTTGCTGTTGGAGTTGGCGCGCGATCTTTCCGACACGCAGCACGTCGACGATATTTATGTTGTTTTCTTCGACGGCGAAGAGGCGGTGGGCGACTGGACGGAAACCGATAGCGTATATGGGAGCCGCCATTTAGCTTACAAATGGAAAGCCGATGGGACGCTGGCAAAGCTGAAGGCGCTGATCAATGTGGATATGATCGGCGACAAATCGCTGGGTGTGCTGATCGAGGAAAATTCTACGCAGTCGCTGCGCAAGCTGGTGTGGAACGCGGCTTCCGATCTGGGTTACAAAGCCTATTTTCTGGATACGCAGCGAAAAAGTGGACGACGATCATATGCCGTTTTTGAAGCTCGGCGTGCCTTCGCTCGACCTGATCGATTTCGATTACGATCCGTGGCATAAGGATTCGGACACGATGGACAAACTGAGTCCGAAGAGTTTGGATATCGTGGGGACCGTGGTGCTCGAATCGGTAAAGCGGATCGACCGGGAATGAAATCTACGGCGCGGTGGGTTTGGCGCCGTGCGTGAAGAATATCATCACCATCGCAGCGAAAAACGTAATCGCCATCACCGCGAGCATCACGATCAACATCTTGGGAAACCGGACTTTGGCGGGAATCATCATGGCTCCCATCAGGTCGGATCCTTGAAGTTCATCGCCCTGCCACCGATCGCCCAGGTGCTGCGCGAATGCGGCCAGGAGCGCATCGCGTTTGGGGCTGATCTTTTCGATCATGACCTGCGCGAATCCGCCCTCCGCGTAAACGATCCAGAGCGAATCGTGGGTGGCGAGTAAGGGGGCGGTCTTTTCCGTCACGCCCTGAATGTCGACGTGCCCTTCGAGTTTATGGCCCATGCCGGCGATCTTGATGGCGCTCCACGGAATCGTCCGAGTTGCGCCGGTTGCGGTTTTGAGGCGGAGCCACTCCGGACAGCGTCCACTGCATCACAGCCGATTACCGCGTCCGTGTTCATGATCAGCGCTCCGTGATTCACTGGCTTGTTAGATCCCGGCCCGTCATTTCCCTGGGCTGCGGCACGCCGAATAATCCCAACATCGTTGGAGCGATATCCTGCAAGGCGCCGTGTCCGCGCAGGGGACGCCGCTCTTCGTCGACCACGATAAACGGCACCGGATTGGTGGTGTGATACGTGTGCGGACCTTTTGTTACGGGGTCGATCATCATCTCGGCGTTGCCGTGATCGGCGGTGATGATCCAGCGGCCGCCTTTGCGCTTCAGGGCGTCGTAGATGCGGCCGAGGTGCGCGTCGACCACTTCGACGGCCTTGACCGTCGCTTCCAGTTTGCCGGAGTGGCCGACCATATCGGCGTTGGCGAAGTTCATCACGATGACGTCGAAATCGCGCTTCTCGATCGCGCTTTCGACCAGGCTCGGCGACGCCTTCGGCATTCATCTCCGGCTTCAGGTCGTAGGTCGCGACTTTGGGCGATGGAGCCATTTCGCGCTCTTCGCCGGCGTACGGTTTTTCGTTGCCGCCGTTGAAAAAGTAGGTCACGTGCGCGTATTTTTCGGTCTCCGCGACACGGAGATTTTTCCAGTTCAGGTCGGCCATGACGTTCGCGAGGATGTGCGTGGGCAGCTCGCGCGGCAGCACGAAAGGCACCGTGAACGATTTATCGTACTGCGTCATGGTGGTGAAGTGGAGCTTTAACGGAGCCTCGGTAAGGGCCTGCGTCATTTGACGTCCGCGGTCGGCACGATAGTTGAAGAAGATGCAGGCGTCCTCTTCGCGGATGCGGCCGACAGGCTCGTGGCGGGCATCTTGTGACGATCACTGACAATCACGACGGGTTCGATGAACTCGTCGGTAATGCCTTTCTCATAGGAGCGTTTCGCGGCGGCCACGGGATCGGTGGCTTTCTCGCCCTTTCCATCGACCATCGCGTCTTTGGCGAGGCCGATCCGCTCCCAACGCTTGTCGCGATCCATGGCGTAATAGCGGCCGGAAATGGTCGCGATGCGGCCGACGCCGATGTTCTTGATCTGCTGCTGCAAGCGCTTCGAGAAATCCCGCGCCGCTGTTTGGCGGAGTGTCGCGGCCGTCCATGAAGCAGTGGATGCAAACGTCGTCCACACCTTCGCGCTTCGCCATTTCGAGCAGCGCGTAGAGGTGGGTATTCATCGAATGGACGCCGCCGTCGCTCAACAATCCCATGAGGTGAAGGCGGCGGGTTTTGGCGTGGTTCATCGCCATGAGGAGAACCGCGTCGCGGAAGAAATCTCCGGTTGCGATCATTTTGTCGATGCGCATCACGTCCATCAGCAGGACTCGGCCGGCGCCGATGTTGAGGTGGCCGACTTCGCTATTGCCCATCTGGCCTTCGGGCAGCCCGACGAACGGACCGGAGGTATGAACCAAGGTATTAGGAAATTCTCGTAACAGGCGATCGTAGTTTGGTTTGTTCGCGAGCGGCGATCGCGTTGCCCGGGGCTGCGGAGCACAGTAGCCCCAGCCGTCGAGGATCGTTAGGATCAGCGGTCTTCCGTTCATCATTGACGGAACGCCTTGCGGCCCGGGAAGCGTGCGCCGGATCCGAGCTCCTGCTCGATCCTCAGAAGCTGATTGTATTTCGCGATGCGATCGGTGCGGCTGGCGGAACCGGTCTTGATCTGGCCCGCGCCGGTGGCTACGGCGAGGTCGGCAATGAAGGCGTCCTCGGTTTCGCCGGAGCGGTGCGAGACTACCGAGGTGTAGCCGGCGTCGGCTGCCATTTTCATCGATTCGAGGGTCTCGGTCAGCGTGCCGATCTGGTTCACCTTGATCAGAATCGAATTGGCGATGCCTTTTTCGATGCCTTGCGAAAGGCGCTCGACGTTGGTGACGAACAGGTCGTCGCCGACGATTTGGATTTTCTTGCCGAGCGCGTCGGTCATGAGTCTTCCAGCCGTCCCAATCGTCTTCGGCCATGCCGTCTTCGATCGAAACGATGGGATATTGGCGGACCCAGTCGGCCCAGAACTCGACCATTTGTTCGGAGGTGCGCTCGCTCTTGTCGGACTTTTTGAAAACGTACTTTCTTTATCTTGGGATCGTAGAATTCGCTGGCAGCGGGATCGAGCGCGATGCCGACCTGCTCGCCCGGAGTGTAGCCGGCGAGGGTGATCGCTTCGAGCACCACTTCGAGCGCTTCGACGTTCGACTTGAGATTCGGCGCGAATCCGCCTTCATCGCCGACCGAGGTCGAGTAGCCGCGCTTTTTCAGGACGCCTTTCAGGGTGTGGAAAATTTCGGCGCCCCAGCGAAGCGCTTCGGAAAATTTCTCGGCGCCGTAGGGCATGATCATGAATTCCTGCGGGTCGACGGAATTGTCGGCGTGGGCACCGCCGTTGAGGATATTCATCATCGGCAGAGGAAGCAGGCACGCGGAGACGCCGCCTAAATATCGATAGAGAGGAGTCTGCTGCGATTGCGCGGACGCGCGGGCGACAGCCATGGAAACCGCGAGAATCGCATTCGCTCCGAGATTGCCTTTGTTCGGCGGTCCCGTCGAGCTTGATCATCTGGCGATCGATAGAGCTTTGCAGTTCCGCATCCTGACCGAGCAGCGCGGGCGCGATGTGCTTCTCGATATTCTTGACGGCCTTGAGCGTCCCTTTGCCCAGGTAGCGCGACTTGTCTCCGTCGCGAAGCTCGACTGCTTCGTGCTCGCCGGTCGATGCGCCGGAGGGAACGGCGGCGCGGCCAATGCTGCCGTCGGCCAGGTGAACGTCGGCCTCCACCGTCGGGATTGCCCCGGCTGTCCAGAATCTCTCTGCCAATGATTTTTGTGATTTCCATAGGAAATACCAGCTTAAGGCGTGGAGTGAGGCGGGGGCAACTGTCGAACGGATTTCTACGGTTCGGAATGAGGGCTGCTGTTAATCCCTTATTCTTCTGCTTGTAGTTTTCATTTCTTATCATTCATTCTAGAGGATTTATGACCGAGAACGAAGTTCTATTCCAGATCAGCAGAATTGTTAATGGAGGACTATCTTTCGAGCGAGCAGTGGAGCAAATTGGCCTTCTGCTGGTCAGCGATTCATTCGACGAGCTGGCCCGCTCCTTTGATTGCGTTGAGCTGCGGGATGGCGGCGAAACGCTTGGAACGGCGACGTTGTGTTTCGCGGGGGACCGGTTTGAGGGCGCGCTGCGGCAGCGATTGGCGGATTTCGTGGGGGAGCAGCTCGGGATGCTGCTAACACGCGAGCGGCTCGCCGCGCGGAGAGCCGAATTGAAGGGCGAGATTGCGAGAATCGAAGAGGATCTGGCGGTGCGTAAAATCATGCAGCGCGCCGAAGGGATTCTGATCGCCAAGCGGGGTATGGCGGCGGCCGTCGCCAGGCGATGGATCGCGCAGCAGAGCCAGAAGACCGGTCTTTCCAAGCGGGATGTCGCGGACCGCATAATCGCGTATCATCGAGCGAGCGGGTCATGGGAGCAGAGAATCGCATGAGACTATTTGCAATTGCCCTGGTGGCGTTCGCGGCGGATCCTAACTATTCGCGCGACGTCGAGCAGTATCGCGCGGAACGGGAATCGACGCTCAAGCAGGAGGACGGCTGGCTCACTGTGGTCGGGTTGTTTCGATTGAAGGAGGGCGAGAATCGCGTTGGCGTCGGGCGAACCGAACGAGATCGCGCTGCCTGCTTCGGCTCCGGCGCATCTCGGCAAGATTACATTCTCGAAAGGGCAGGCGATTTATTACGCGGAGGGACGACCCGGCACGGTGCTTCGACCGAACGTCGACGTGATCACGTTGCGCAACATCAAATTTTTCGTTATCAAGCGCGGCGAGGAGTACTTCGTGAGGGTCAGAGACAGCGACAGCAAGATTCGTCGCGATTTTACGGGGCTGAAGTGGTTTCCAATCGATCCGTCATGGAAGATTACCGCGAAATTCACGTGGTACCCCAAGCCGCGCACTATTATGTTCGATAGCCAGAACGGGGTGAAGCAGCCGATGGCGAGTCCGGGCTACGCGACGTTCGCGCGCGAAGGCAAGGAGTATCAGCTGGAGCCGGTTCTGGAGGGTCCGGAGCTGTTTTTCATCTTTCGCGATGCTACCAGCAATAAGAGCACCTATGGCGCGGCGCGGTTCCTGTATGCGGCGCCGGCTCAAAACGGCACAGTGATTCTCGATTTCAATAAGGCGATCAATCCGCCGTGCGCATTTACTGCGTATGCGACTTGTCCTCTGCCTCCGCCTCAAAATAGGCTGACGCTGGCGGTAACGGCGGGTGAGAAGAAGTACTCTGAGACGGTCGAATAATTGCTTGCGGCTAACAGGACCCTTGCGGAATGCCGATAGGCGGTTTATACTGCATTTTTTGTGGGTACGTTCATGGCTTTCCAGGAAGAGATCGACCCTTTGGCGCCGCAGCGCGAAGCGGCTCTGTTCTACGGGCTATTCCTGCGCGGCCATTCCGCCGAGACTTTACGCCGCGATATCGACGTTCCCCGCAAACTGCTCGACAAAATGATGAAGCGGCATCGCAATGAAATGCAGGTGCGCGAAAAATTTCACCGGGTTTATAATTACCGGAAACAGGTTCTAGCGATTTTCGACGAGCTCGTCGATCGCGAGCGCACCGGCAAGCGCATGCATGAGCGCGTCAATTAGCCGCGCCGACCATCGCCACCAGTTCGCCCGCAATCTGCTTCATCGAACCGGCATGGGAAGAGAGTTCGATCGATGACGAGGCGCTCTGTTCGGCTCCGGCCGCGAGGGTCTGCGTCAATGTCTCGAGCTGAGAAAGCGCCTTGGCGATTTGCTCGATCCCCTGGGTTTGTTGCGCGCTGCCGGAACTCAATTCATCCGCCAGAACCTTGGATCGCCTGGAGTCGGCGGCTACGGTACGCATAGTCCCTTCGACAGAGCCGACGTGCTCCAGGCCCGCGCTGGTCTTTGCCACCGATTCGCTGATCAGATCCGCCGTGTCCCTGGCAGCGCTCGCTGCCCTCTGGGCGAGATTGCGAACTTCGTCGGCGACCACGGCAAAGCCCATCCCTGCCTCGCCCGCTCGTGCAGCTTCGACCGCCGCGTTGAGCGCCAGGATATTGGTTTGGAATGCGATCTCGTCGATTACCTTAATAATCTTGGACATTTTCTGATTCGCGGAGACGACTTCTTTCATGGCCCCCATCATGCGCTCCAGTGTGTGAATCCCGGTCTCGGACGCCTTCAGCGACTGGCCCATAGCCGATGTCATCGACAGTGCATGACCCGCGCTTTGCCGCGCCATGGAACTGATCTCCTGACAGGACGCGGACGTTTCTTCCAGAGTCCCCGCTTGCTCCCTGGCGGACTGCGCTTGGGAATGAGAGGCGGAAGCGAGTTGCTTCGAGGACGACGCAATTTGAATTGCCGCTTCATCCAGCAACTTCGCTGACCCTGCCAATGTTCGGCTCAAGCTCCGCGTAAGCAGCCAACAGCCCAGCATCCCGCCTAGTCCGGTGAGGGCGCACGCGAAGGTCGTCCGAATGGCTCCATCCGTGAGCTGATCGGCGTAAATACGGGAAGACGCTTCGGCCTGTTCCGAGGACAGTCGACTTAAATCCTCACCAGAAGCGACTAACTTGCCGCCAAGGCGAGCCCACTCCGTAATACGTGCGGTGAAGGCTGGACCTTTATTCTGGTGATTCTTTACGGTCTCCAGAATCTTGCGTAGCGAGACATCGTAAGTCTCTAAATCCGCCGCTAGCTCCACCGTTTGTTTACCCAGGCCTGCCAGCTCAGATGACGCCGAAACTTGCTCGCTTAGTTTCGGCATCAGCTCTCGCGCTTTTTGATAATGCTCCCAGCCCGAAGCCAGCGCGCCCGGCTTTTGAATGGTCACGTGGTAAATGAAGAAGATTCGAGCCATCAGGATTTCGCGCTCGAACGCGGTGGCGAGTCGATTCTCGGGGAGAAACTGGCGCGCAATCTGGGTCATGGCGACGGAGCTGCGCCGCATAAGGATAGAGCTGACCATCCCCACTCCGCCAAAAGCTAAAATAATCGCGGCAAATGCTGCGCCAAACTTTTTCCCGATCGTCCAGTTCATCACGCTTGCCTTATCGGCGCCAGACGACAGGTTCTTACAAAGGTTCGGGCAGCTTCAATTGTGCTTTGCTGAGCGCTTTTTCGAGCATATCCGCGGCTTCCGCTTCATTTAAGCCCCGCGACGTCGAAAATTCGGTGATCAGCATGTGCCGCGCGCGGTCCAGCATTTTCTTTTCGCGGAACGATAAGCGGCTTTTCGAGCTGCAGCAGCAGCAGCCCTTTCATGACCTCGGCAACATCTAAAAGGCTGCCGTTCTGCATCTTCTCGCTGTTCTCTTTGAAGCGATCTTTCCAGTCCTGGCGGCGCTGGCAGCGCCCTTCGGAAAGGAACCCGATCACCGCGGGACACGTCGACGTTCCGCGTCACTTTGCGGAGGCGCAAGATCTTCGACATGGGAAAACGGCACCATCACCGTCATACTGGTGTAGGTTAGCCGCAACAGGTAAAATCGCTCGAAATGCCCGGCGAATGCCCGGCTGCTGATATTCTCAATGGTCGCCACCCCATGATTGGGATAAACGACCTTTTCGCCAACATGAAAGGTCAAACTCGGATGCACCACGTACTCCTTAGGACCCGCTGGTCTCCGCGCCATTCCTCCTCAATCACGGCAGAGGAGTAGGGAAAGAGCATCTTAATTTAAACTTAATGTTCTGTCAACAAGAAAGTGCAGCTTGCGATCTCACAATCCAGATGGATTGATTCCAACCTTTGGAATCAGTTACGATGAATAAATACCCGATGCCTTACGACGACTTGAAGAAGACCGTACATCTTCCCCGCACCGACTTCCCGATGAAGGCGAATCTCGGCACTCTGGAGCCAAAACTGCTCGCCCAATGGAAGGATTCGAACCTCTACCAGCGCATTCGCGCCGATCGCAAAGGCCGTCCGACCTATATCCTCCACGACGGCCCTCCTTATGCCAATGGAGTAATCCATCTGGGTACGGCATTTAACAAAATCCTTAAGGATTTCGTCGTCAAGCTGAAGACAATGGAGGGTTACGACTCCCCCTACGTCCCCGGTTGGGATTGCCACGGGCTGCCGATCGAGAACAAAATCGACAACGAGCTAGGGTCGAAAAAAGCCAACATGACGCAGGCGCAGATCCGCGCCGCCTGCCGTAAATATGCCCAAAAATACGTCGATCTTCAGCGCCGCGATTTCATCCGCCTGGGCGTTCTCGGCCGCTGGGAAGATCCGTACCTGACGATGAGCGCCGAATACGAGGCCGTCATCGCTCAGGCGTTCGTCGATTTTCTCGACCAGGGATTCGTGTACAAGGGACTCAAACCCGTCAACTGGTGCATCTACGACCGCACCGCGCTGGCCGAAGCCGAGGTCGAGTATGAGAACCATACCAGCCCGTCGATCTGGGTAAAATTCGCGCTTGAAATCGGACCCGGCGAAGATCGATCCAGCGCTGGCCGGAAAGCGCGTCTTCGGCCTGATCTGGACCACTACGCCGTGGACGATCCCGGCGAATCTGGCCATCGCGTTTCACCCGAAGTTTACTTACTCAGCCATTGAAAATAATGGGGATGTCTATATCGTCGCGGAGGATCTGGTGAACGCGACTGCTGAGGCGTGTCGACTGGCAGGCCCCGAAGCTCCTGGCGACCTTCCCCGGCAGAAAAGCTCGACAAAACCGTCTTCCGCCACCCATTCCTGGATCGCGATTCCCTCGGCATCCTGGGCGATCACGTGACGCTCGAACAAGGTACCGGAGCCGTCCACACGGCTCCCGGCCACGGCGCCGAGGATTATGTGTCGGCCGAGCCTATGGTTTGCCCGTCTATTGCCCCGTCGATGCCGCGGGAAGGTTCTTTCAAGCCGAAGGCGCCTCGGGCACTTTACCCGAGGAACTGATCGGTAAAACCGTATGGCAAGGCAACCCGATCGTCATCGAAATCCTGAAGAGCGCCGGAGCGCTGGCCGCGACTCGCAATATCAGCCACAGCTATCCGCATTGCTGGCGCTGCCACAAACCGACCATCTTCCGCGCCACCGAACAATGGTTCGTCGGCATGGACAATAACAATCTGCGCGCAAATGCGCTAGCAGCGGTGAAAAATGTTCACTGGACACCAAGTTCGGGCGAAGAGCGAATGCATAATATGATCGCCACACGCCCCGATTGGTGCATCTCCCGCCAGCGCGTCTGGGGCGTCCCGATCACCGTATTTTATTGCGAGGCTTGCAACGAGCCTCTGACCGACAAGAAAATCCTCGACCGCGTAGTCGAGCTGTTCCGTATCCACACCGCCGACGTCTGGTATTCGCAAACCGCCGAAGAGTTGATCGGACCCGGCGTGAAGTGCACCAAGTGCGCCGGCAGCTCGTTCCGCAAAGAGTCCGACATCCTGGACGTCTGGTTCGATTCCGGGCGCGAGCCACCTGGCCGTCCTGACGCCAGCAAACAATCTCCCCTGGCCCTCCGACATGTATCTCGAAGGAGGCGACCAATATCGCGGCTGGTTCCAAAGCTCGCTACTGATCGCGGTCGCGCTGAAAGGCGCATCGCCCTACCGGGCCTCCGCGACCGCCGGATGGACCCTCGATGGCGACGGCCACGCCATGCACAAATCGAAAGGCAACGCGGTCGAGCCCGAAATTTTCATCAAGCAGCACGGCGCCGATCTGCTGCGCCTCTGGACCGCGTCGGTCGACTTCACTGAGGACGTGCGGCTATCGCAAACCATCATCGACCGCCTGGTGGAGGCCTATCGCAAGCTCCGCAACACGTTTAAATACGCGCTCGGCAATCTCTACGATTTCGATCCCGCCGTCGATTCCATCGCGCCCGCCGAAATGCTGGAGCTCGACCGCTGGATCCTGGCCCGCGCCGAAGAACTGGTGCGCAAATGCCGCGCATTTTACGGCAACCTGGAATTCCACAAAGTCTACCGAGCGGTCTACGATTTCGCCGCTGCCGACCTGAGCTCTATCTATTTCGAAATCCTGCGCGACCGCCTGTACACGTCGGCGACACAGAGCCACGCCCGCCGCAGCGGCCAGACGGCGGTCTATAAAATCACTATGCGCTAACGCGTCTACTGGCGCCGCTGCTGTCGTTCACCGCCGAAGAAGTCTGGGCACTGACACGCCGAAGCCCGTTGGTGCGCCCGACAGCGTACACCTGGCTCATCTGCCGGAGCCCGAGGAATTAGCCGGCGGACTGGACGCCGCCGCGATGGAAAAATGGGACCGCCTGATGGCCGTCCGCGAACGTGTCCTTAAAATGCTCGAAATCGCCCGCCAGGAAAAACTAATCGGATCGGCGCTCGAAGCCCGCCTCATGCTGGAAAAAGAGCCGCTCCTAGAGGAATATCTCGACGCCCTGCCCGCCCTCTTCGTAGTCTCCGCGGTAGAGCTCGGCAACTGCGATGTCGTCGATAAAGCCACTGGCCAAAAATGCGAGCGCTGCTGGAAGTACATCGCACGGGAAGGCGCGCAAGTCTGCGAGCGCCTGCCGCGCCGCGCTCACCGAGATGGGCATCACGGAAGTCGGAATGAATTCGCGCATCCGCTCTGTCGCGATCATCGTCGGGCGTCGTGATCCTCGACCGTATCAGCAAGCTCTACATCCAGCGAAATTTTTCGCCCTGGGATACCGAAGCCCGTCATCGCGGGATTCTTCAATATCGTCCACGCGGAAAATCCCGGCGCGGCGTTCGGATTCCTATCGGAGTCTCACAGCGAATGGCGCAGCAATCTTTCTGGTAGGCGTATCGCTGGCTGTAATGGCAATCATCGGAGCCATGCTTTTCCGCCCATCCGTCAAAAAATCTCCGATGCTCGAAATAGCCCTGGCGTTGGTCTTCGGAGGCGCCGCCGGAAACATGTACGACCGCCTGTTTCGCGGGCACCGTCACGGATTTCCTTCAATTCTTCTTCGGCACCTACGAATTCCCCAGCTTCAATGCCGCCGACAGCGCGATCACTATTGGCGCCTGCTTCCTGCTGCTGGATCTGTGGAAGAACCGCAAAAAATCGTGAACCTGCTCTTACGCCGTGCTGGAGCTGGTAATCCCTGCGTTGGACAGGGTATTCGCAATGATCGACAACGGACTGAGCGCTTGGTTCTGGCTCGAAGTTGAGTCGAGGGACGCCAGAAACTGACTAAGCGGGCTGGTGGTGCTAGTGGTGCTCGTCGGGTCCGTGGGGCTCGTGGAGCTGCTGTTCGAACTGGACGAGCCGCCATGGTGGTGATGATGGCCCCGGCCGCCGCCAATTGCCTTCGCCACACTCTGCACTGGGAGGGGTTGCCCGCTCTTCGATGCATTGGTAAAATCCGTCGCCAGTTGATTAAGTTGAGTCGCTGCCGGCGAATTGCCTTCCGCGGTCGCTGTTTTGGCGGCGGTCTGCAGGCTGGCGGCGATTTGCGAGGTCACCTGCACGTACTCGATGGGGTTCGTCTGCTGCAACTGCTGGAGCTTGTTCATCATCTGGGCAAAGGGCGAAAGCTGGCCGTTATCCGATGGGGCCTGCGCCGATGATCCGCTGATGCTGGTGGTATTGGCATTGGTCTTTAGTGCGGCGCCGATAGCCGACTGTACATAACTGCCGGCCAGGCTGTTAATAGAATTGGTACTCATGAAAACCTTATCGACCCGTTTCCGCCTTTTCTGCGGTTCCTAAAAAATTCCTGGCAAAATAAAGTTACTCGGTCGATAAGAGGAATGAAGGCCAGGTATGCAGGTCATTCTTCGCGAAAGAGAGCCGCTCCGATCCGAAGAATCGCTATCCACGTTGGAATCCGCCCTTGAAGGGACCTGCATCGGAGTGCAATACAGTGTTCCGCAGCGATGAGCGTTTCCAAAGTTAATGGTGGCCGAAGTCGGGGTCGAACCGACACGTTCAGTGAAGAACGCCAGATTTTGAGTCTGGTGCGTCTGCCAATTCCGCCATTCGGCCACGGAGAGCGCGCATTGTCAGTTTAACATCACATATGCGCGATCACATCCCCGGCGAAACTGCCTCGGCGAAAGCGGCTATAGAGAAATTCGCTACCGGAGGAAAAATCAAGGGCATCCAATCGGTAACGAAGGGCCAGACTGTGACCTTCGCAGCGGCGATCGTCAAAGGTTTGAAGAAATCGAAGGTCGTTGTCGGCGCCGACGGTTCGATTCAAAAATAGAAACGCGATCTGGGGATTGCCCGGACCGCGCTCTTGAACATCAATGATTAAACGAATCGCTTACTTGCGCGGCAGGGCCACGTTCACCGCGGCCGCGGTCTTGTGCTCCGACGCTACCAACGAATAACTCGACCCACCGGGGACAGTGACCGCCGACAACACGATCGAGGAACCGCGGCGGCTGAAGGTCACCCCGGCATGAGTCGTATTGGAAGGTCCCCCGTTTACTGCCAGCACCATCGCTGTCGAGTTGGGTTGATTGCCACGCAGCATGAGGACTCCATGAATGGTCGGTTCCTCAATGGTATAGGTGCCCGCGGGCATCACGGTGCCGCCCGCGACGAATGCGAACGGGACATTGACATTAATCAGACCGGATTCGGCGCTCAAGGACGTCGCGAGTGCGAGTAGACCGCCGAATAGTAATGTGGTTTTTAAGAGTTTCATGTTAATTTAGTTTTCCTTTTCGATGTTTTACAGTGTCTGAACAGACTAATCCCTGCACGCCGACGACACGGCAACTATAGGAAATTAGTGACGCATTTTCCTCGCGCATACGCGTTGCGCATACCAGATTGTCATTCAGCGAGGAAGTAAGACGTCTTCGAGGACGACTGACTTTACAGAGCTTTGACTTGACCGGCTCCGTGGCTTAATTGCTTACAATTCAAGAGTACGGCATTATACCCTGCGGATCAAATCAATAATTTCTATGCAGGCGATTTTACGCTGTAAGCAATTGTAAACAATCTGCAGAAGGCCACAGATTCTGAGTGACTTGTTGAGCTCTGGGTGACTATTTTCGAACGATTCGATAAGACTTTTTCTATTACCAAACAATTATCTTTTTAGGGATTTCAAATACATTTGTAGTCAAGGCGAATCGATATGAAATATCTCTTCGATTGGACTCATCAATTGATCCGGTCCGCTCCCGTTCGGCAGAATAAAGAAAGGTGCCATCTCCCGCTGCCAACGCTCGTTCACATCGCGACGGTTCATCGCGGCCACGGCTTGCTCAAAGTTGGGGGTTTCCAGATAACCCACTAACAACCCGTCTGGCCGGAGAAACAAAGAATAATTGCTCCAGCCGGAGTTGCGCAGCGCGTGGAGCATCTCCGGCCACACTTCCCGATGCCTGGCCTTGTATTCCTCCAACTTGTCCGGCCGGACGTTTAGCAAGAAACAAACGCGTTGCAATCTTCCTCCACCTGGCGAAATAAACTCTTAGCATACTCGCTTCGGTCGCGAGTCTCAAATCCTCCGGTCCTTCCGAGAATCGTTCCGCTCTACGAAACTCAGGCAAGAAAAATCTCCGTTGATCCTGCTCCTTTAGATCACTTCACTGCGGCGGCGAGTATGTTCTTTTGCGGCGCGGTTTCGTTGTGCGTAACAATGTGATATCGTTCTCGGTGGTTATGAGCACCACGAACAGTACTCGCGACCCTTACCTGGTTAAGAGCCTGATTCACGCCTCCCAGGTTCTGAGCGTGTTTCAATTCTCCGGTGAGACGCTTCGTCTGCGCGACATCGCGCAGCGCTCCGGATTGAATAAAGGAATGGTATTCCGTCTTCTCTATACTTTGGAGAAGTGCGGCATGGTCGAAAAGATCGGCGAAAACCAGTATCAATCCTGCGTACGCCCCGTTAAGCAGAAACGATACCGGCTGGGTTACGCGGCGCAGGGCACGGATTATCATTTCTCAAAAGACGTTTCTGAAGGCCTGCGTACCGCCGCGGCGGCGGAAGGAATCGAGATTATATCAGTTGATAATCGATACAACGCGGCGACGGCGCAGCGAAATGCGGAATTGCTGATTCGCGAAAAAGTCGACCTGATGATCGAGTTTCAAACGGACGAGGCGATCGCTCCGATCATCGCCTCTAAGTTTCGCGAGGCGAACATTCCGCTGATCGCCATCGATATCCCGCATCCAGGCGCGACTTATTTCGGAGCGAACAACTACGGGGCGGGCCTGATCGGCGGCAGATATCTGGGTCGATGGGCCAAACAGCACTGGCAGGGAAACGTCGACGAAATTGTTTTCCTCGAACTGCCGCGCGCCGGCAGCCTGCCCCGCATGAGGCTGACCGGGATGCTGGTGGGAATGAGAGAGACCCTTCCCTCGCTCGATTCGTGCCCGGTTACTTATATCGATGGCGACGGCCAATTTGGCCCCAGCTTTGAGATGGTTCGAAAATACCTGCGTGCCAAGCGATCCGCCGCGAGTATTGCTGGGGGCGATCAATGATGCCAGCGCGCTTGGTGGCATGCGTGCCTTCCAGGAAGTCGGTTGCGCCGAACATTGCGCGGTCATGGGCCAGAACGCATCACCCGAAGCGCGTGCCGAACTGCGCGAGCCATCGACGCGGATGATCGGATCGGTCGGCTATTTTCCCGAGCGCTACGGCAAGGAACTGGTGCGCGTCGCCGTCGATCTACTGAGCCGCAGGGCGGTGCCGCCGGCGGTGTTCATCAAACATCACCTGATCACGCCGGAGACAGTGGATCACTTTTATCCCAACGATTCGTTGATGTCGATCGCCCAGGTGTGATTATCGTCGAGCGAGGACCGCCCCACACCAGAGTGCCAGGTACCCGGCAACAACGCTAATCGCAACGTTCGCGAATCCCTTGGCGAACTCGCCATCCTTGACTAAGGCATACGTTTCCCAGGCGAAGCTCGAAAACGTGGTGTAGCCGCCGAGCAATCCCACCACCAGCAGCAATCGCCAATTCGGATTTGAATTTCGCTCCGTGAGAATTGTCAACACAACGCCTATCAAGAAGCATCCGGTGATATTCACGATCACGGTGCCGTACCAGGACCGCTCCGGGAATCGCAATTTGACGGCCTCGAAGAGCAGATAGCGCCCTAAACCTCCAACCGCCGCGCCCGCCATTACCAGAAGGTATTTTTCCATTTTCATATCCTATGAAAGGACTTCAGGATGTCGCGAGTGGAATAGCGCAATGCGATGGGTCGGCCGTGCGGACAACTCATGGGGCACGACGTCGCCGCCAGAGCGCGTAAGAGCCAATCGATTTTCTCGGGCTCCAAACGCATATTGATCTTGATGGCCGCGCGGCATGCGATGGAGGCCGCCATCGACCTCCGCAAGTCGTCCAGCGACGCTTTTCTTAGTTCGCTTTCAGCAATTTCCAAAATCTCAAAAAGCACGCGTTCGACATCCGCCGCACCGATCCCCGCCGGGGCTGACTTCACCGCGATTGTGCGGTTGCCAAACGGCTCCGTCTCAAATCCCAGACCATCCAACTCCTCCGCGATACGCGCATACTCAATCTGCTGCGCCGCACTGAGTCCGATCACGAGAGGCACGAGCAGCCTCTGCGTTTCGGCATGGCCGTTTTCGCGCGCCTTCAAGACTTGCTCAAACAAGATTCGCTCATGGGCGACGTGCTGATCGATGATCCATAATCCATCACGACCCGCCGCAATGATGAAGCTATCGTGAATCTGCCCCAGTGGCCGCAGGTCCGTAAGTGAGTCCAGGCTCTGCAAATCCGGCAACGGTTCGCCGGCCAAAAGGGGTCCATGCGTGTCCGGCACCGTCGCGCTCGCCAGTTTCGGCGCCTCCGAAAAATCGAATCGCGGCAATGGAGACGGCGGACGATGAAGCGTAAACTCGGGCAGTGCAGCGGCATCGCTTAATACTGGAAACCCATGGGCGGGAGCCATCTCCGGCGCGAGCGAATCGAAGGTCATATTCTCGATGCGTTGGGAAAATTCGGAATAGGGGAGTGCCGCGCCAGGCTGCGGGGGGCTCTGCATGGCAATTCTCGATGCTGGACGCTCCACCATCAGACGCTCGCGAATAGTGTCGCGAACGAAATCGTGCACCAGCGATCCGTGCCGGAACCGAACCTCCGTCTTGGAAGGATGAACATTTACGTCAACTTCCTCCGCATCGCAATCGAGAAATAGCAACGCGAATGGATAACACGCAGGGGGCATCAGGTTGAAATACGACGCCGAGATCGCGTGCAGTAATAGGCGGTCCCGAATCAGCCGGCCGTTGACGAACAGATAAATCGAATTGCGATTCATCTTCTGCACGCCAGGCGAACTGACGAAGCCGCGCAGCCGGAAATGCCGCGAGATCGGTTCATCTTCGTCCACCGGCAATTTCAAATCCCGGGCATGATCGCCGAGATCGAATAGGTCGTCCAGCACCTGCGTGCCGAACACTTGAAACACGACGCTCGCGCAGCGTGGCGACCGGGGTAACGCTCAGCAGTTCCGTATTGTTGTGCCGCAGCGTGAAGCTCTTGGAAGGATGGGCGAGACTGTAATGAGTCACCAGCGACGCGATGTGCGCGATCTCGGTTTGCTCCGACCTCAAGAATTTCTTTCGCGCAGGAACGTTGAAAAACAGATCCCGCACCGTAATGGTGGTGCCGCCTTGCTGCGCAATCTCCTCGACGCGAAGCATTTTGCCGCCGGCAATTTCGACGACTGTTCCGACACGCTCCTCCCGAGCTTTCGTTTCGAGCAGGAGCCGCGACACGGATGCAATCGACGGCAGTGCTTCGCCGCGAAACCCGAGTGTTGAGATCGACAAGAGATCCTTGACGTCAGAAAGTTTGCTGGTCGCATGACGCTCGAACGCCAGGAGGGCGTCGTCATGCATCATTCCAGTACCGTCGTCGGCAAGCCGGATCAACCTCCGCCCGCCCGCTTCGACGTCGAGCCGGAACTCCATCGCCCCGGCATCGAGTGAGTTTTCGAGAAGCTCCTTGACAACGCTCGCCGGACGCTCCACCACTTCACCGGCGGCAATCTTATTGGCAACGTTGTCGGAAAGGATGCGAATGCGGCCCATGAAGGAAGGCGCTAGCCTCCTTTACTGTACCGCGATGCCCCGCTCTTCCAGCAGCGTTCCTAACGACCTCGAGAGCGCCAGTTCGCTCAAACGGTAGTTGATCGTTTGATTCACAAGCTGCGATTCGGCGGTGGTTAAATCCGTCTCGGCGGTCAACAGAAAAAAAATGGTGTCGATGCCGAGCTCGTACTTCTTCTGCTCCGCGTCTACTCGCTTTTGCGCTAGATCCCGAGCCATCCTCGCCAAGTCTACGCTTGCGCGGCTGTTGTCGAGATTGGTAATCGCGTTCAGCACCTGTAACCGAACGCCCTGCTCCGCTGAGCGCAATCGAAACGCATCAAGTTTCTTGCTGACCATCGCGTCCGCCAGGTTAGCCGCAGCAGCGCGATTTTTTAGTGGCAAACTGAGTGTCAATCCGAATCCGTAGGTCGGCAAACCGAAGCCAAACAATTGCGACAATGCGTCGGTCACGCCGCCTGGAATGACCGTCACCACACCTGATCCTCCCGCGAAGACATTCTGTTGGACATACTGCGGACCGCCGGTACCTGAAGATCCATATTGTCCGGTAAGCGCCAAATTGGGCCGCAGATTGTCGTTCGCTTGTCGGATCGACAGATCGTCCACTTCCCAACGACTGTCGCGTCGACTTCAAATCCTGCCGGTTCTTAAAGGCCTGCTCGACCAGCTTTTCTTTATCCATTGCGGAGGCAGGTGGAGGCGCCACCTGCTCCGTCAACACGATCGGCATGCTGCGATATTTCGGATCTAAGTCGGCACCCATCTGCATCCGCAATGCGTTTTCATTTTGCTCAAGGTTGTAGCGAGCTTGGGTCAACGCCAGTTGCGCGTTAGCATAGCTCTGCTCCGGCTGAAAAATATCGAGCGGCGACGACGCGCCTAGCTCCAATTCCCTTTTCGCGCGCGCCAGCGCGGTATCGGCCAGTTTCAGCCCCTCCTGCGCGACTCGAACATTCTCGCGCGCTCCGACTACTGACCAATACTGCTGCTCCGCCGCCAGCACAATCTGGATCAGTTGATCCTCAAAAGTATATTGCGCGGCCTTGAGGCGGCTGCGCGCGATAGTGATCGGAAGTTTTGTGATGAACGACCCGCGTCCGCGTAGCAGGGGTTGCGAGAAGCTGAAGATCAAACCCGAGCTATACGCAGGGTTGATGGTGGCGAACGCACTATTGGTCGAGGATTTAAAGTCGGAATAACTCACGCTATAGATGGCACCCGTCGGAAGCAGTTGTTGTACGCTCAGGTTCAGCGGCTGCGAAAGAGAATTGAGCGTCGTTGCTCCGTTCACCGCGGACGTCGTGCCGGTCAGGGTGCGCGTCGCCGAAAAGCTCGCCGTGGCCAGAGGATCGAAGATGCTAAGGCCGCGCGTAATCGCGTCGTCTGAGATCGCAACGTTGAGCCGCTGTATGCTGACGTTGGGATTGTTGGCCATTACCAGATTGAGATACGACTTGACCGACAGCTCAAGCTTCGAGTCGACTACGTAGTTCTCGAGTTGCACCGGCGGGCCCAATTCGACACCGGTCACCGGCTTGGCGAAATACTTCTTGAAATAGTTAGGCTGTGGGAAAAACGGGTATTCGCCACCCGCGTGGGCAGTCGACACGAATCCGAGCAGAATTATGGCGACTAGCTTCTGGCTTGGCGTCATAACAACTATAGACGCCGGGACCTATGGAAAGTGTTGATTTTTATTTACGATTACCCGCTCATGGCGGCTAAAAATTCGCCGTTGGAGCGGGTTTTTGACAGTTTATCGATCAACAGTTCCATGCTTTCGACCGGCGAAAGGTTGTTGAGGACCTTGCGCAGAACCCAAACTCGATTCAACTCGTCCTTCGGCAGCAGCAACTCTTCTTTTCGCGTGCCCGATTTGGAAATGTCGATGGCCGGGAAAACTCGCTTGTCCATCAGCTTCCGGTCGAGATGGATTTCCATGTTGCCGGTGCCCTTGAACTCTTCGAAAATCACGTCGTCCATGCGGCTGCCGGTGTCGACCAGCGCCGACGCGACGATGGTCAGCGATCCGCCCTCTTCGATATTGCGCGCCGCGCCGAAGAACCGCTTCGGACGCTGCAGAGCGTTCGAATCGACGCCGCCCGAGAGCACTTTGCCCGACGGGGGAACCACGGTGTTATAAGCGCGCGCCAGTCGCGTGATGGAATCGAGCAGAATCACGACGTCCTTCTTATGCTCGACCAGACGCTTCGCTTTTTCGATCACCATTTCGGCGACCTGCACGTGGCGCGATGCCGGCTCGTCGAAGGTGGAGGAGATAACCTCGCCCTTCACCGATCTCTGCATGTCGGTGACTTCTTCCGGACGCTCGTCGATCAACAGCACGATCAAGCGAAACTTCCGGATGATTCGTCGTGATCGAATTCGCGATCGCTTGCAGCAGCATCGTTTTGCCGGTGCGTGGAGCCGCGACGATCAGTCCGCGCTGGCCCTTCCCGATCGGCGTCAGCAGGTCCATCACGCGGCCGGAATAGTTGTCGCGCACCGTTTCCATCTTCAGCCGACGCCTGCGGATAGAGCGGCGTCAGGTTGTCGAAGAAAATCTTGTTGCGCGCTTCCTCCGGCGGTTCGAAGTTGATCGCGTCGACTTTGATCAGCGCGAAATAACGCTCGCCTTCCTTGGGAGGCCGGATCTGCCCGCTGACCGTATCGCCGGTGCGAAGATCGAAGCGGCGGATCTGCGACGGCGAAACGTACACGTCGTCAGGGCCCGGCAGATAGTTATATTCGGGCGCGCGCAGGAAGCCGAAGCCATCGGGCAGGCATTCCAGCACGCCTTCGGAGAAAATCAGTCCGCTCTTTTCGGCCTGCACCTGCAGGATTTTGAAAATCAGTTCCTGCTTGCGCAGTCCTGCGAATCCCTGCACGCCAAAATCCTTGGCGACGGTGTTGAGATTCTGGATGCTCATGTCCTTGAGCTCCACCAGGTCGAGCGCGCTGCCGTTTTTCGGTCCTTGATTGCCCGCGGCGCGGCGGCGCTGATCGAACATGCGTCCCGCCGGCTGCTGCGCCGAGCCTTGTTGCGGGCGGCTGTTGCGAGGCGGGTCTGCGGCTTGCGAGGGGGCTGCACGCCTGTGCGGCCTCGGCTCGGTCGGCTTTACGTCAGGCTCTTTGACTCTCGGCGAGCCTTGGCTTCCGGTGCAGCGGGCTTCGCTTCCGCGACTGGGGCCGGCACAGGCGCAGGAGGCTTCGCTTCCGCTGCCGCGGCAGGTTCCGCCGAAGGAGCTTTTGTCTCGACCGAATTCTTGGGCTCGGCGTGATGCTTCTCCGCCCTGCGCCCGTTTCGGCGGAGCTTCCTTCACCACGTCGTTCTTAGTGACTTCCGGCTTGGCTGCCTCAACCTTGGGCGCCTCCACTTTCGGAGTCTCCACGTCGCCATTTCCGGCAGGAGTCATGTCTTGATTTTCGAAATCGCTTGCCAAATTTCCCTCACTCCCCGGCCTGTTACGACCGAGCATTCGAAGATCTCACCCGCATATCCTTCGCGGAGATCTTTCAGGCTTTGATGCCTTTCCTTCTGAGACTTCAGTTTGTCCACTTTCGTCGCTGCCACAATGTACGGCCGCCCGTGGCATTCGAGCCAATCTCGCAGCTCAAGATCCTTCTCCATCCAGCCTCGCCTTGCATCCAGCACGATCACCGAGAGCCGCAGCGAGCCGCGCCCGGTCAAATACTGGTCGATGAGCTGCTTCCACGAATTCGTTATTTCCTTGGGGACTTTGGCGAAACCATACCCTGGCAGATCGGCGAAGCGGAGCCCTTCGTCCATCTGATAGAAATTGATCAACTGCGTACAGCCGGGCCGGGCACTGGTTTTGGCCAGCCCCTTGACCCCCATCAGCGCATTCAGCAGGCTGGATTTGCCGACGTTGCTCCGGCCCAGAAATGCAACCTCAGCGGCAGCTCCCGATCCGGCTCCGGCGGAAACTGATCCGGTCTGGCTGCACTTATTATAAACCTTGGCACGGAGGCGGGCGCAAACGGCGCCCTTAGTGAGTAACTTTCTCTTCCCGCGACCGCGCGATGATCTCGGCTACCGTCAACATGCCCGGCAGCGCCGTCATTTCAATCTCGCGCTCCAGTGCGATCTTCAATACTTCGTCCATCGACTTGACGAAGTGGAGCTTCATATCGTTTCGCACGATTTCCGGAATATCCGGCAGATCCTTTTCGTTATCCGCCGGCAGAATCGCCTCGCGAATCCCGTAGCGATGCGCCGCCATCAGCTTTTCTTTCAATCCGCCGATGGGCAGCACGCGCCCGCGCACCGTGATTTCACCCGTCATCGCGATATCGGCCCGCACCGGAATGCTGGTCAGCGCGCTAATGATACTGGTCGCGATGGTGATACCCGCCGACGGCCCATCCTTCGGAATCGCTCCCTCCGGAACGTGCAGGTGAATATCCAGATGCCGGTAAAAATCCTTGGGCAATCCCATGATGTGAGACCGGCTGCGCAAATAACTCATCGCCGCCTGCGCCGATTCCTGCATCACATCGCCCAGCTTACCGGTCGTCGTCAGCTTGCCGCGGCCTTCCATGATCGCCGCTTCGGTGGTCAGAATCGACCCGCCGACTTCGGTCCATGCCAAGCCGGTAGTCGCGCCCACTTCGTTCTGCTTGTCTCGTTCCTGATCGCGGAACTTCTGCGGACCCAGCAGCTCATTCACCTTCGCCGCGTTGACCACCGTTTTCGCCAGCTTCTTCTTCGAGCGATTCGCCTTGCGCATTGACCACGGACCGCGCCACTTTGCGGCAGATGTTGCTGACTTCGCGCTCCAGATTGCGAACGCCCGCTTCGCGCGTGTAATGCCCGATCAGCTCGTCGATGCCGGTATCCTCGAACTGGATCTGCTCACCCGAAAGGCCGGTATCCTTCCAATTGCTTCGGAACCAGGAATTTCTTGGCGATTTCCTTCTTCTCAAGCTCCGTGTAACCCGACAGCCGGATCACTTCCATGCGATCCATCAGCGCCGCCGGAATGGTGTGCATCACATTCGCCGTGGCGATGAAAAATACCTGGCTCAAATCGTATTCGACGTCGAGATAATGATCCATGAACATGAAATTCTGTTCCGGATCCAGAACTTCGAGCAGCGCCGATGAAGGGTCGCCGCGGAAATCGGTCGACATCTTGTCGATCTCGTCCAGCATGAAGACCGGATTGCGCACCCCGGCCTTTTTCATCATCTGCAAAACCTGACCCGGCAGCGCGCCGATGTAAGTCCGCCGATGACCGCGAATCTCCGCTTCATCTCTCACGCCGCCCAGCGACAGGCGCACGAATTTACGCCCCGTCGCCTTCGCGATGGACATCCCGAGCGATGTTTTTCCCACGCCCGGAGGTCCGACGAAACATAGAATCGAACCCTTCGGATCTTTTACCAGCCGCCGCACCGCGAGAAATTCGAGAATGCGTTCCTTGATTTTTTCGAGACCGTAATGATCGCTTTCGAGCACTTCCTGCGCGTGCGGAAGATCGCGAATTTCCTTCGATTTTTTCTTCCACGGCACCGCCAGCAGCCAGTCGAGATAATTGCGCGACACCGTCGACTCGGCCGACATGGGAGGCATGTTTTCCAGGCGCTTCAGCTCCGCCATGGCCTTCTCATGCGCGTCCTTGGTCATGCCCGCGGTTTCGATTTTCTTCTTCAGCTCGTCGAACTCGCTCTTTTCGCCGCGGCCCAGTTCTTTCTGGATCGCCTTGATCTTCTCGTTGAGGTAATACTCTTTCTGCGCCTTCTCCATCTGGCGCTTCACGCGGCCCTGAATGGTGCGATCCACGTTCAGCTTCTCGATCTCGATATCGAGCATCTCCGCGATCCGCGTCAGCCGGTCGATGGGATCGAAGATTTCGAGCAGCTCCTGCTTCTCTTCAATCGCGAGCTGCAAATTCGCACTCACCGTGTCGGCCAGTTTGCCCGGGTCGTCCCCGCGAATCGCCGCGACCATCGTGTCGTAATTCACGTTCTGGCTCAGCTTCGCATACTGCTCGAAAAGTCCGGTCACGCGGGAGGTCAGTGCATCCAGTTGCGGACCCGCTTCCACCTTGTAATTAAAGACCTTGACCGTGGCACGAAAATATCCTTCTTCTTCGGTGACTGAAAGAATCTTGCCGCGCTCCACGCCTTCGACCAGAACCTTGATGTTCCCGTCGGATTGCTTCACGCTCTGCACGATATTCGCCACCGTGCCCACCGAGAAAATCTCGTCCGGACGCGGCTCATCGACGCTCGCGTCATGCTGCGTGGCAAGAAAAATCTTCTTGTCCCCGGCCAGCGCCTCTTCAAGCGCCCGTACGCTCGACTCGCGCCCCACCACGAACGGCGTCATCATATGCGGAAAAATGACAACGTCCCGGATGGGCATCATCGGCAATTTGCGTGTATCTGATTTTTCTTTCGAGGAGAGCATTTTGGAGGGAGTGATCAGTGTCCAGGGCCGGCGGTCCGTAACTTGGGCGTAAGTGCCGGCCGCGATTAGCCGGCTTTTTCCAACAGCGAAATATTGATCTTCTGCGTCATCACCATTTCCTTGGTGACCAAAAATTCGCGGACCTTCTTATACGATGGCAGGTAATACATCAGGTCCAGCATCAGGTCTTCGAGAATCATTCGCAAGCCGCGCGCGCCCACCTTGCGCTCCATCGCGAGCTGTGCGATCGCCTCCAGGGCGTCATCGCTAAACTTCAGTCTAACATTTTCAAACTCGAACAACTTCTGATACTGTCGGCTGATTGCGTTCTTAGGTTTAGTCAGAATCTGAACTAGCGCTTCCTTGCTCAGTTCATCCAGCACCGCCACCACCGGCAATCGTCCGATAAATTCCGGAATAAAACCGCTCTTAATCAGGTCCATGGGCTGCACCTGTTCGAGCATGCCCACATCGCGCCGCCCGCTGACTCCCGCGCCGCGCCTTCTCGTTCGCCGCCTCGTCCTGATTCGAGAATCCGATGGTCCGCGTGCCTACCCGCCGCTGGATCGTCTTTTCCAACCCGACAAACGCCCCTCCGCAGATAAACAGGATGTTGGTGGTATCGACCGGCGTAAATTCCTGGTGCGGATGCTTGCGCCCGCCCTGCGGCGGAACATTAGCGATGGTGCCTTCCAGGATCTTCAGCAGCGCCTGCTGCACGCCTTCGCCCGAAACATCGCGCGTAATCGACGGATTTTCGTCCTTGCGCCCAATCTTATCGATCTCATCGATATAGATGATCCCGGACTGGCAGCGCTGCACGTCCCAATCGGCATTCTGGAGCAGCCGGAGAATAATGTTCTCGACGTCTTCGCCAACGTATCCCGGCCTCGGTCAGTGTGGTCGCATCGACAATGGCGAACGGCACATCCAGTATCCGCGCCAGCGTCTGCGCGAGAAGAGTCTTCCCCGTTCCGGTCGGCCCGATCAGCAGAATATTGGACTTAGAGAGCTCCACCTCGCCCGGTCCGATTCTTGTTCATCTGGATGCGCTTGTAGTGGTTATAAACCGCTACTGCAAGCTTCTTCTTAGTGGCATCCTGTCCGATGACGTACTGATCGAGATACTCCTTTAATTCCAAAGGTTTAGGGAGCTTATGCGGAGCCCCATACTGCTGCTCATGCCGGTCGTCTTCAAGAATCGAGTTGCAGACGCCGATACACTCGTCGCAAATATACGCCCGAGGATAGTCGGACGGGGAGGAAATTAGCTTCCCGACAACGTCCTGACTCTTTTGGCAGAACGAACAGCGCAAGGAATCATCGGAGCCAGCACGCTTCACCATGGTCTCCTGGTCATCTAGGTTAGTCTGCGGACAATTTGATTATAGCGAAGTTTCATGAAAATGGCACATTCCGTTTCAGGATCCGTTTCAGGAGACGATAAGTTCGACATTGCCCTTGGCTCCAATTAGCGACAGTGCACCGCGATCAAACGTCGCCAACCTGCCGCCATTCACGATCGCTAGTGCCACTAAATAGGCATCTGTAATCTGTTGATGCCCCGAGATCGGACCGGAGCGTCCGATGGCTTCGGCCAACTGCAGGTTATCCGGCCAGAATTCATGCTCCGGCTGAATCAACAAACTATTTAAAGCGCCCTGCGCTTCCGCTACCGTCATGTGATCGCCGCTATAACGCGGATGACTGGTTACCCGCACAAAGCCAGCTTGCGTGATCGGGCATGTCCGGAATCCCGCGTGTCGATTCTCCTTCAACCAGCGGTTCGCCGCTCGATAGTGAACGTGAGTGCGCCAAAACAAGGCGATCAGCACATTCACATCCAAGAGAAAGGGCTTCAATCTGATTTATCCGTCTGATTTATCAGTCAATGTCGTCCTCAATCGCCAGCGTGTGTTCCAAGGTGATCAAGGGAGAGTCCTTCGGGAGCACCGGTACGAGAAGACCATTCTCCGTCTCCATCGCTAAAGGTGGCCTCAGCCCCTGCCGAACCAGATCCGCCAAGGCTTCGCCAAGAGAAATGTCCTTAACCGCAGCCACCGAACGCGCCGCTTCGTACACATCATCGGGGAGATTGACTGTCGTCCTCATTGATGCCGTCGCACCATGATGATTATAACATCACAGGCGATGAAACGAACTTAATCGGTGCTGGCTCCACCCGTTGAAGGAGCTATATTATGGCCAGCAAAAATACAGCAGTTTTCGGAATTTATAAATCCGTCGCCCAGGCTGAAAGGGCGGTCGACACACTCACAACCGTGGGGTTCGCGAACAATGACATCTCCGTCTTACTTACCGACGCGCAGACATCGCATGATTTTGCCCACGAGAAGAATACGAAGGCCCCGGAAGGCACCGCCACGGGCGTCGCGGCCGGAGGGGTTATTGGAGGCACTCTGGGACTCCTGGCTGGAATCGGCACACTGGCGATTCCCGGCGTCGGTCCCCTTATCGCCGCCGGTCCAATCATTGCCGCGCTGGCGGGCGTCGGAGCCGGTGGAGCGGCCGGCGGCATCATCGGAGCGCTCGCCGGTCTGGGTATTCCCGAATACGAAGCCAAGCGCTATGAAGGACGCGTAAAGGACGGCGGCGTACTTCTTTCCGTCCATTGCGATACTTCAAAGCAGATCGACCGCGCCAAGGAAGTGCTCAAGAATACGGGTGCGGAAGACATCGCTTCCACCGGCGAAGCCTCTGGCGCCACCAAGGCAGTCGAGCTACGCGCAAAGGCCGTAGAACTTACTCATCCCGTAGTACTTCCAGCGGTTTCTGACGCAAAATGCGGAAGCTCGCGAGCCAACCGGAGAGGTTCGCGAGCGCCGCAGTCAGCACAATCGCCAACCCCGTCGCTTTCGGATCGAACTGGAAATGCGCCCCCAGCAGCCTCTTGAGCACCAAGCTCGAGAAAAGCGCGGCCAGCAGCGCTCCCATCAATCCCGCCACTGCTCCCAGTGTCAAAAACTCCACCGAAAATATCCGTCCTACATGCCGCCGCGTAGCTCCGAGCGTCTTCAAAATCACGACCTCCCGCACCCTTCGGAACCGCGTCCCCGCGATGCTGGCCGCCAAAATAATCGCCCCCGCCAGAATCGCGAACCCTGACAGGAACCGGATCACCAGCGCGATCTGATCCACCACCTGCTGCACGATCTCCAGCGCATCGGCGACATTCACCACCGTCACCGTCGGAAATTTCTCATACGCGACCCGTCTGAAACGCCGCCACCGTGGGAGGCTTCATCCGCACCCCTCCGTAATAAATCACCGGCAGCCCTTCGAGCGTCTTCGGATTGAACACAAACTCATTCGCCGCGCTGACCCGGATCGCCTCGGTCTGATGAACCGCGACCACCCGTGCACCAAACGTCTTCCCCGCCGCCTGCATCTCGATCCACGCCCCCGGATGAACATTCAGCGTGCGCGCAGCATCCTCAGCAATCGAGACTACCGGCTCGGTCGTCCCCGGCTTCCACCACGCGCCTTCCAACACCTTGGTCTGCTCCGGAATCTCGTTCTCCCACATCACCGATCGCGAGTAGGCGAACCGCCGCGACATCCCCAGCAGCTTCATGTCGGAAAGTTTCGTGCCGTTAATGCTCACCAGCCGAGCGCTCACGCTAGGCACAAACTCCGGCTTCCCCTGCACCCCATCCTGCTTCGAAAGAAGTTCCCTCAGCGGCTCGACCTGCGCCTGCGTGATCCCCACCAGAAACACGTTCGGCATCCCCGGCGGAGCCGTCTGCACGATCTGCCCCACCAGCGAATCCTGAATCAGGTACACGCTCAACGTGAACATCACGCCCGAGCCCGAGCGCGACCAGAATCGCCTGCGCCTGATTCCCCTGCCGGTATAGATTCGCCAATCCCTGCCGCACCAGTGATGGCACCCTCCAAGGCGATCGCTTCAAAAACACGCGGATTCCCCACAGCAGCAGCCATGCGACTCCGGTCAGCGCGATCAGGCTGGTGACCAAGCCCACCCGCGAAATATCCCCCGACCTTCGGCGATTCCGCCAGCCAAGTCGCGACTCCTCCGATCCCGATCAGAATAACCCCTCCCACCGCCAGCGCCTCGCGGCCTTCCTTGATCCGCTTCCTCCAACCCAGTCGAGCCTCCGGCATATCGCGCCTCAAAATTAACGCCGGACGAATCTTGCGAATCGCCAGCAGCGGAGGCAGCGTGAACAGCAGCGTCGTCAGTATCCCGACCGCGATGCCTTGCACCGAAGCCGCGATATGCCATCCCATCGCCCCCGCGACTGAAAAGAATTTCGTGATCAGCCGCGGCAGAATTTCTTCCACCCCGCGCCCGACAATCACGCCCGCAACTCCTCCCAACACACCCAGCATCAAAGTCTGCAGCGTATAAATCCGAATAATTTCATTCGAAGTCGCGCCAATCGATTTCATCACTGCGATGTTGTCCAGCTTCTGCTGCAGGTGCGCATGCATCGCCATGCCCACGCCGATCGCGCCCACAATCAGCGCAATCAGGCTCACCAGGCTCAAAAAAACCGTCGCGCGATCGAGCCCATTCGTGATGATCGGATGCGACTGCCGGAAATCCGCCACCAGCGATTCAGGCAATGCCGCCTTGATCGCTTTGCGAACGTCCTCTACTCCAGGCGCGCCGGGATTCAATTTAAAAAGCACTCGTTCCGCCGCGCGGCTTCCCAACTGCATCAACCCCGTCCTCGCAAACGCCTCGCGCGACATCATCAGCCGCAGCCCGATGTTCATGCTGCCCGACATCCGGTCCGGTTCCGACTCAACCGCCGCCGCGATCCGATAATCCTGCCCGCCGACGCGAATCGTGTCCCCGATTTTCACATGCAGCCGGATCAGCAGGTCCTCGCCCACCGACCACAGAATCCGCCGTCAGGGCCGCACTCAGGGGCATAGCCGGATTCAACTTCACCTCGCCATAATAAGGATATTTCGCTGGGTCGACGGCCTTGATCGAAACCAGCAGCGGCGTCACATCCGCCTGAGGCGTCGACGCCATGGAGAAAGTCTCAGTAATCAGCGTCCGCTCGACTCCGTGAATCGCATCCAATGCGGCATCTTCTTGCGCCGATCGGCATAGCAAACTGCCGCGCAGTCAAATCCGCCGCCATCACCGTCCGGGCTTCCTTGGTCAACATCCCATGAAAGCTCTGGCTAAACCCCCGCACACCAGAAAGCGCCCCGACCCCTGCCGCCACCGCCAGCACCACAAACAAAAACTTAGTAAGCGAAGACCGAGTCTCCCGCCAAGCAATCCGCCCCGCCGTCCGCAACGAAAGATTCATACGGTCATTCTGCGCCGGCGCGCGCTCGCATCTCGTCGCTAACCACAACCCCATCCCGCAGCGTGACAATCCGATCCGCTCTCGTAGCCAGCGCCGGATCATGCGTAACCAGCACGAGCGTCGTCCCTTCCCTCTCGTTCAGCGAAATCAACAACTCCAGCACATGCGCCCCATTAACGCTATCCAGATTCCCCGTCGGCTCATCCGCCATCAGGATCGGAGGCTTCATCATGAACGCCCGAGCCAGCGCAACCCTTTGCTGCTCGCCTCCGGAAAGCTGCACCGGATAATGATCCATCCGGTCTTCAAGCCCGACACTTTTCAGCAGTTCCCGAGCCCGTCTCCGTCCCCGAGCGCACATCGCGCCCCGCCAGCTCATGCGGCAGCAAAACATTTTCCTCCGCCGTCAGAGTCGGGATCAATTGATAGGACTGAAACACGAACCCGATCTTCTCGCCGCTAACCACCGCCAGCTTGTCTTCGCTCAACCCCGTAATATCCACGCCCGCAATCACCACTTTCCCCGACGAAGGCGTATCGAGCCCGGCCAGCAATCCCAGCATCGTGCTCTTGCCGCTGCCCGACGCCCCCATGATCGCGACGAATTGCCCTTGCGGAACTTCAAAATCGACGCCTCGTAAAATATTCACCGTATGCGTGCCCGTATCGATCGTCTTGGTCAGCGCGTGCGTCGCGAGAATTGTCATCTACAACCATCTTAGAATGGCAGCAGATGCGTTCTTCTCTGTTCTTTGTAATTTTTCTTGTTCTCTGCGGCTGCTCAAAACATGAAGAGCAGCAGGTCCAAAACGCTCCCGCAACTCCTCCGCCCTCCGCCCCCGTAGCCGACAATCGCCGCGTGCTGGTAGTTTTCGGCGACAGCCTCAGCGCCGGATTCGGCCTCGAAGCCGGCCTCAGCTTTCCTGATTTTCTTCAGAAGAAACTCGACGCCGAAAAATATCCCTGGCGCGTAGTCAATCAAGGTATCAGCGGCGACACCACCGAAGGAGGCGTCTCCCGCATCGATGCCGCCACCGCGCTAAAGCCCGAAATCGTGGTCTTGGAACTCGGCGGCAACGACGGCCTGCGCGGCTTGCCTCTCGAAACCACCCGTGAAAATCTCGAAACGATGATCGTTGCGTTCCAGAAAGCGGGAGCCAAAGTGGTGCTGGCCGGCATGACCCTTCCGCCCAACTACGGCCCCGATTACATCCACAAGTTCGAAGCCATCTACCGCGACCTGGCCAGCAAAATACAAACTGACTCTGATCCCATTCCTGCTGGCCGACATCGTGACCAGCGACATGCGCTACATCCAGCGCGACGGAATCCATCCCACGGCCGCAGGCTGCGAAATCATCGCAGGCACAGTCTTGAGAGCCGTAAAGCCCCTCTTAAACAAGTAACCACTATGAAACTCGCCCTGACCCTATTTCTCCTTCTACTCGCCGCCTGCACCAAAAAACCCACCAACCCCGCCGACCCAGAAAAACAATTCGAACAAATGATGACCGGCGCAGTCCTGGTCGGCCATTCTACGCTAGACGGCAGAGACGGCCTGTCCGGCGAAGAGCGCTACTCCATTGACTCGGTCCACAAACTCGCCGGCGACGTATGGATGTTTCAGTCCCGCATGAAGCTCGAAGGCCACGAAATCCCTCTACCGATTCCCGTCACCATAAAATGGGCGGGAGACACGCCCGTCATCGAAGTAACCGACATGTCGATCCCGCGCATGGGAACTTATACCGCGCGCGTCGTCCTCTATCGCGACCTTTACGCCGGCACGTGGAGCGGGAAGGATCACGGCGGCCAACTATTCGGCGCGATCGTCCATAATAAGTGAACCAATGCGCCTTACCCTCTTCATCGCAACCGCATGCTATCAGCATTGCCGGAACGCAATTCGACATTTCCTATCCCCTAGCCGCCAATGCCGGACCCATAACCGGTCGCGTCTACGTCATGATTTCGCGCGCCACCGATCGTGAGCCGAGACTGCAAGTCGGCCGCGTCGGCATCCCATTCTTTGGCCGCGATATTGAGAAGCTCGCTGCCGGCCAAACGGCAGTGATCGATGCGACCGATCTCGGAAGTCCGGTCGTCAGCCTCTCGGAAATCCCAGCAGGCGATTATCAAGTGCAGGCGTTCATCAATATTTATTCAGAGTTCAAACGCGCCGACGGCCACACCGTCTGGATGCACGACGACAAATGGGAAGGCCAGCACTGGAACCGTTCCCCAGGAAATCTCTATAGCGTGGTCAAGAAAATCACGCTTGACCCAAAACAGGGTTATCGTATCGCGTTGAGCTGCGATCAAGTAATCCCTCCGATTCCCCTTCCCGCCGACACCGAATGGGTGAAACAATTCCGCATTCAAAGCCCCATGCTGACGAGATTCTGGGGCCGTCCGATTTATCTGGGCGCAACAATCCTCCTGCCGCGCGACTACGCCAAGTCGGCCGAGTCGTATCCCGTCCTCTACTCTCAAGGCCATTTTTCGACCGCTCCGCCGATGAATTTCCAGCCGGGCCGCGAGTTCGCCAACGATTGGATCAAAGACAATTTCCCGCGCATGCTGGTGGTGACGTTCCAGCATCCCGCGCCCTACTTCGACGACTCCTACGCCGTCAATTCAGTCAACCTCGGCCCCTACGGCGACGCGATTATGCAGGAGCTGATCCCGGAAATCGAGAAGCGCTTCCGCGTGATTCACCAGCCCTGGGCGCGCCTCCTTGCAGGCGGATCAACCGGCGGTTGGGAAGCGATGGCGCTCGAACTATTCCATCCGGATTTTTTCGGAGGCACCTGGGTCTATTGCCCGGATTCAGTCGATTTTTCAGACGTCGAGGGCGTGAATGTCTACGAGGATAAGAACGCGTTCTACAAACAATTCGAGTGGCGCAAGGTTCCGACCATCAACAGCCGCGAAATCAACGGCCAGATCCGGCAGACTTCAGAGGAGCGGAATCGATTCGAGCTGGTGAATGGCACGCACGGCCGGTCGGGCGAACAGCTCGATATCTGGTCGGCCGTGTTCGGGCCTCTGGGCGACGACGGATATTTCAAGCCGATGTGGGACAAGCGGACCGGCGAGATGCATCCGGAAGTGGCGAAGTATTGGAAAGAAAATTACGACCTGCGCTATTACATGGAAAAGAACTGGTACACGCTGGGTCCGAAGATCGTCGACAAGCTTCACGTGTTCGTTGGCGACGCGGACAATTTTTTTCTGAACAACGCGACCCGCAAGACTTCAGGAGTGGATGAAGACCACCAAAGATCCGCACTATGAAGGCTCATTTGTCTACGGTGCCGCCAAAGGCCACTGCTACAGCGGCCCGGTCGGCAACAGCGAGCGTCTGAAGGAAATGGCGCAATACATTCTGAGCAAAATGCCCTCCGACACCGTCGCCGGATGGTGGAAGCCCTAATGCACTCGTGGCTAGCACGCTTTATGCACGGCGGCATACTATCCAAACTGGCTAAGCCGGCATGCGTAAACGCATGGGTAGACGTAAAAGATATCGATATCGAAATGTGGCCACTCTTGGCGTCTAGACTCTCGAAAACCTTAACGATTGAGCCGCGGCGTTGCACCGGTATCGAATTATGATGACGACTTTGCCTGATTCGCTTAGATCGGCAAATCAGGAGTTTTCGCGCCGGTATCCCGGTGACACGGGACTGCGGCAGCCGGTGCATACGGTTTATGGGGGCGCGCATTTATTCAATGCGGACCTTTGCCGGAAAATGGGTGCGATCGCGGAGCGCACGCTCACCGAGTTCGCACCGGATCCGGCGACATTCGCGATGGCGATTGACATTCCGGAACATCTTGCGGATAAGGTGTACTCGCGCGTGATTGAAAAACTTCGCGGCGAGCCGGTGGAAGATTTCAGGATCGATTTTGAGGACGGCTATGGGAATCGTCCGGATGCGGAGGAAGACGCGACTGCGGAAACTGCCGGGCAGGAAGTTTTGAAAGGCATTGCGGCTGGAACTTTACCGCCGTTTCTCGGTATTCGGATCAAGTGTTTTAGTGAAGAGCTGAAGGAGCGCAGCGTTCGGACGCTGGTGCGATTTTTGAACGTACTCGGGCCGAATGTGCCGGAACATTTCGTTGTCACGTTGCCCAAGATTACGGTGCCGGAACAGGTCTCGGCGCTGGGGGATGTTCTCGATCAAGTGGGCAGCAGCGTAAAGATGGAGATGATGGTCGAGACGCCGCAATCGATCTTTATGCTGCCTGCGCTGGCGGAGGCGGCGCGAGGACGATGTGTCGCGGCGCACTTCGGGACTTACGATTACACCGCGAGTCTCGGAATCACCGCGGCGCATCAACACATGCTGCATCCTGCGTGCGATTTCGCGCGCTCCATGATGCAGGCCTCGCTGGCGGGGACCGGCTTGTGGCTCTCCGACGGGGCTACTAATATAATGCCGGTGCCTCCGCATCGGTCGGCGACTTTGTCGGCGGAGCAGAAAATAGAGAATCGAACCGTGGTGCATCGAGCGTGGAAACTGCATCACGATCACATCCGCCATTCGCTCGACAACGCGTTTTATCAGGGCTGGGATTTGCATCCGGCGCAGCTGCCGACGCGGTATGCAACGGTCTATTCATTTTTCCTCGAAGGGCTGGACGCGGCGTCGGAACGGCTGCGCAATTTCATCTCGAAGGCCGCGCAGGCGACGCTGGTGGGTGACGTGTTCGACGATGCGGCGACGGGCCAAGGGCTGCTGAACTACTTTCTTCGTGCCATTAACTGCGGTGCAATACCCGAAGCGGACGCGCCGGGGCTTACCGGTATTTCACTCGAAGAATTGCGGTCGGCATCGTTTGTGAAAATCCTTAACGGGCGCCGAGCTTGCAGCTAACCAGCGGTCATACGTCCACGGAAACTTCACTGACTTTAGTCAGTGCTCACAATCTATGCCAAACTAAAGTGGTACATGTCCCCCGCAACATTTGTGGCCGGATTTGTTTTGGCCCTAGCCCTAGGATCCTCCTGACCGCGCTCTATTTCCGCAACCGCCCCGATCCCCTGCCATCGCCGCAACGCTGGAACGGCTGGAATCGCAACTCCGCGACCTCGAATCCCAACGCCAGCACATGCAAGGCGGACTCAACCAGCAACTAACCTCGCTAAGCCGCGAAACCGTAGCTCTCTCCCAAGCCCTCCGCGCCCCCAACTCCAGAGGCCGCTGGGGCGAGCTCACCCTCCGCCGGGTAGCCGAGCTCTCCGGCATGGCCTCCCAATGCGATTTCTTCGAACAAAATTCTTCCGACGGCCAACGCCCCGACATGATCGTAAAACTCCCCGGCGGCCGCACCCTCGCCGTCGATGCGAAGGTCCCTCTCTCGGCCTATCTGGACGCTGAAGCCGCGCTCGATGACCATCCCGCCGCGCTGCCCTCGACCGCCACTCGCAGCAAGTGATGCGTCACGTAATGCAGCTAGGCGCCAGAGAATATTGGTCCCGCCTGCAACCGTCCCCCGAAATGGTGGTGCTCTTCATGGCCGGCGACCACTTCTTAGCAGCCGCGCTAGAACGCGATCCCGAACTCCTCGAAAAAGCGTTAGCCAGAAAAGTTCTTCTCGCCACGCCCGTCACCCTGATCAGCGTGTTGAAAGGCGTAGCCTACACCTGGCGTCAGGAAAAGCTCGCGCAAAATGCCGGCGAGCTCCGCAAGCTGGGAGCCGAGCTCTACGACCGCGTTCGCGTCTTCGCCGAATCTTACTCCGACGCCGGCCGCAACCTCGCCAAAGCCGTCGACGCCTACAACCGTTCCGCCGCGATCTTATGAATCCCGCCTCCTCCCTTCTCTCAAACGAATGCGAGAATTAGGAGTCGGCGGAAACGAAGACGCCCCGCACCCCCCGCGCCTCGACGCGGTAGTCCGAGACATCCAAGGAGCCGATAGACCTACATGATGCGCCAGCTCTTCCTGTTTCTTTCCACCCAGAAAGGAATGCGGAAGTGGATGGAAACGTCGCCCGTCGCGCAAAAACTCACTCGCCGCTTCATCGCCGGCGAAACGTTCGAAGAGGAACTCGAAGTCTGCGCCCGTCTGGCCGCCAACAAAACTTTCTCGACCCTCGACCACCTCGGAGAAAACGTCACTTCGCTCAAAGAAGCCGAAGCCTCGCGCGACGCCTATCTCACCGCGCTCGATGAAATCGCCAAACGCAAGTTGCCGTCCACCGTTTCGATCAAGCTGACCCAGTTCGGCATCGACCTATCGCCCGAAGCGTGCCTTGAAAATGTGCAGGCGTTATGCACCCACGCCAGCCGCGTAGAGATCGACATGGAGTCGACCGAGTACACCGACCGCACGCTGGCCATCGTCGAAAAAGTCGGAACGCCCGCGCCGTAATTCAAGCTACTTGTATCGCAGCGCCCACCGACACGAACCGCCTGAACTCGAAATCCTCCAAGCGGCGCGCGATTCAGCAAGCCGAGAAGGCGATGTGCTGCTTATTCATAGACCTGATCCATACCTGCGAGCTTGCCCGTGCAAATCCGTTCGATAACCTCACCCAGTTACCGCGGCACGCCAGCGAGTTGACAGCGAATCCGTTTGGAATGGATGCCCTGGAACTCACCCAAGCTCAGGTTGTGCACAATCATTGTTTGCGGCCAGCTTTCTCCGCACTCTGGAAATGTCCACAAAACAGGCTTTTCCGTCAGCGTCGCCTCGCAAGGTTTTTGGTCACCCTTCATGGAAAACGGGTGCTTGATTAGCCATACTCCATCGAAAGATGTGGTGTACTTGGATTCTCCGGCTTTGCCCAGCTTGCGACTACTTCGAGCAACGATTCCGCCTGTAGACGCAGTCCAGGAGAGGACGCGGTGTCAGTCCCAACAGCGGGTCAACGCTGGCTGAAACGGCAGATGGGGTAGCCGGGGCACAAAACGACAAAGCCCGGCAGGTTCTGATTTTCCAAGCCGAAGCTTAGGTCAGCCACGAGCGCATCGAAGGGCGGCCGGGAAGGCGATGCCCGCAAATTCATCAGGAACAGTGATGGCTCATGATTGGGCATCTCGGTGTACATCGAGCGAATCACGCAGACGCCTTACGTCTGGTGGCCCATCGCAGCGAGTTCGTTAGCAGGGGAGGATTCTCTGGGTTGGAGCATTTCCATTTGAAGGGGTGCGCGGGTTTCGAAGAGGTCTGGATATAGCGCATGAGTTTGCGCGAGAGATCCTGGGCCGCGGTGAAAATGCCGCGGCAATGACTTGGCGCTGGCGGGTCTTGAAATTGATCGTACGCCGTCCGAATTTCACGGAGATAGACGATCGTGTTTCGGCTCACCAAACTCCCGTGGAGCTTCCCGTTCTTCTCGAATGTCACCGTCACGCCGACTCCTTTGTGCTCAAGGCGGATGAGGCCTTGAGCCGAAATACACGTCGACGCATCTTTCTTATCGGCGCGTCAAAAAATGTGGTGATCCCCCGAATGAACTCACGGGCGGCGATAGTCACGGATTCGCACAAATTTGAAGTGCTTTCCTTGCGCGGCTGGGGGAATTTTGACGATTTCGATGGAAGGCTGGCGGGGACCACAATAGCTGGCGAGTATGCCCAACAAGAGGGAGAGGATCGGATACCGGAAGTTTTCGCTCATTTTGGCGGGGTTCATCTCCGTGGATCGACGGGCCTAAAAGTTGGCCGACCGTCGCGCGCGGTTTTTGACTGCCTGCGGTCATAAAGCGAGTTTAATAGGTCCGCTGGGATGCATTTCCGCAGTCGTTGAGGGAAAGAGCTCCTTTTCACATCGTAGCATTTGCAGAATGGATTAGGGCCCATAGGTATCATCGTTCTCTGGTGCCGATGCCTCGAAGCATCTTCAAGTAGTAGTACTAGACTGTATCCAAGTAATATTTCCCAATAAAGTAAAAATTACTGAGCACCACCTTACCGTGACAATTTAGGAATCAAAGCGTTAGCGTTCGGCGCTCGAGATGCCAATGAAACTTGGACAACGCTACAAGTCGCAGCGGGTGCGCGATCAGGACTACATAATTCATCGGCTATTCTTTTAACTAGTACTATGCTGTCTTGCTGGTACTAGCGTACGTGCCTCTATAGTACTTCCTGCGTATTAGTCCTAATAGTCCCCGCGTGCTGGTAGCCGATACCTAACTTGCGAGGAAAAATGAACCTATTTGGCTACCGCGGTAATGCATTGATTAAATTATGGATAACTGTGCAGTTGCTCGTATTTAGTACATCGAGCATGGTGTTAGCACAGCAGATCAATTTGTCGGTCGGGTCGGGAACTGCAACCCCAGGCGCCACCGTAACAGTACCAATCACACTTACCGCCACAGGCGGTGCACAGCCCGCCGGGATGCAGTGGACGATAGGTTATTCGTCTACCGATATTTCCAGCGTGAGCGTAACGGCCGGGCCGAGTTCCACTGCTGCCGGTAAGAATGTGAGCTGCTCCAGTACCAGTACCAGTACCATTTGCATCGCTTACGGAATGAACGAAAATATCATCGCCAGTGGAACGGTCGCGAGCGCCACGATTACAATCGCATCCGGTTCCTTAGACAGCTCGGCGCCTATCCAAATTTCGGGTGTCGCGGCGACGGATTTGACGGGTAGTACCTCAATTCCAGCTTCTGGAACGGGAGGAACAATCACAATTCCTCAACCGACGCAGCCAACACTGAGCGGGCTTTCCTGCGCTCCTGCGACCGTCAATGCGGGGAGTGTTTCCGCGTGTACGGTGACGTTAAGCAGCGCTGCCTTGGCGGGTGGGTTTGTTGTCGGAGTGACTAGTAATAACGCCAACGCGACCGTACCAGCCACTGTCCCAGTAGCCGCCGGCTCGGCCAGCGTCGGTTTCTCGGCCACGGCATCGGCGACTGTTCCCGCGGCTCAAGCGGCAGTTTTGACGGCGAGCGCGGCTGGCGTTTCGAAGACCTTCTCGTTAAGCCTTCTGGCGGCTACCTGGACCATTTCGGGTTCGGTCGGAACTGCGGGCAGCGGGGCGACGGTTGCTCTGACCGGGGCATCGACGGCGACTACGACGGCCAATGGCGCCGGTGCTTACACGTTCACTGGCCTTGGCGAACGGATCTTATACGATCACGCCAAGTCTGAGCGCCTTTACGTTTAGTCCGGCGAGTGTCGCGGTGACAGTCAACGGCGCGAATGTGACGGCGGCGACCTTTACTGCGACGCAACAGACCTGGACCATTTCAGGGTCAGTGGGAACCGGCGGCAGCGGTGCGACGATCGCGCTGACGGGAGCATCAACGGCGACGACGATTGCCAGCACCTCGGGTGCTTACTCTTTCACTGGTCTGGCGAACGGATCTTATACGATCACGCCAAGTCTGAGCGGCCATACGTTCAGCCCCGCGAGTGTGGCCGTGACAGTTAGTGGTGCGAACGTGACGGCGGCAACAATGACGGCTACACCGCAGACCTGGACCATTTCAGGGTCGGTGGGAACTGCCGGTAGCGGCGCGACGATCGCGTTGACGGGAGCATCGACGGCGACGACGACTGCCAATGCGCAGGCGCTTACGCATTCACCGGGCTGGTCGAACGGATCTTACACCGTGACGCCGAGCCTGTCCGGCTATACCTTCAGTCCGGCTAGCGTGGCGGTCACGGTCAACGGTGCGAATGCGACGGCGGCGACAATGACGGCGACGCTCGTCCAGACCTGGACCATTTCAGGGTCGGTGGGAACTGCCGGTAGCGGTGCGACAGTCGCGCTGACGGGAGCATCCGACGGCCACGACGACGGCCAATGCCTCTGGCGCTTACACGTTCACGGGGATGGTCGAACGGATCTTACACCGTGACGCCGAGCCTGGCGGGCTATACGTTCAGTCCGACGAGTCTGGCGGTTACGGTCAATGGCGCGAATGTGACGGTGCTCCAATTTCACAGCGACGCCTATCTCCGGCGCACCAGTGTTTATCCAAGAAAAGGATCACCAGGTTACGTCCGGGAGAACAAACAGCGCAACATTTTCGTCATAATACGACTGCTGGCAATCTTGATTGTGGCATACGTCCTTTGGGACAATACCGGTGAGCGTCTCTGTTTCACGATACCGCCGGTAATTCTTATTCGAGCGCAATGGCTCCCCTCCGATGGGGCACCAATAGCGCTCAAATCTTTTACGTGCCAAACTCGAATGGAGGTGCCGACAAAGTGACGGCAACCTTTACCAAAGCGATCAGGTCCTTTGGAATTATATACATTCATGAATATTCCGGAGTGGCTCTGGCGGCACCGATCGATGTGACGGCAGCCGCGAGTGGCCTTACGGCTGCAATGAGTAGTGGCTTCAGCTACCACGACGCAGCCCCAATGATCTAATCTTTGGCGCAGGTGCCAGACTCCGATTCTGTGACGGCGGTAGGGTTCCGGTTTCACTGCACGGTGCCCAAGGCGGACCACAACCTCACGGAAGATCAGAGTTGTAAGCTCACCGGGTGCATATGCGGCAACGGCGACCGGCAACGGTTACGACTCGGGCGATGCAGATGGTGGCATTTAAAGCCGCTAGCGCGACTACCGGCCAGGCGATGCCAGCAGCGGTCGGCACCGAACTAACCGCTAAAGCTGCGAATCAGACCGGGAGTGCGGCTTCGGCTGCGGCTGTTCACCCGTACTGTCGATGATCACGACCGGCCAAGCAGGCGAGGCTTGCAGTCCAGGCGGTCTGGCGAGCTTGTTGGGACGGGTGGGACCGGGGGACCAAGCGCGAAGGCGAGCTCAGTCCCCGCTCCCGACGCAATTGGCTGGGATGCAGGTCATCGTAAACGGCGTCGCCGCGCCGCTGCTCTTCGCTTCGAGGCGCAAATCAACTTCCAGTGCCCTGTACTTCCACCAGGAACCGCGATGGAGATCCAGGTGGAATCTTCAAGCGGTGTCGTGACATCCGCGGTTCAAACAGTGATGCAACCGGCGTGCCAGTGCTGTTCAAATGGACGCCAGCGGCCGCGGCTGGTAACGATCGCCGGAACCGAACGAGATCGCGATGTCGACGACCGAGGAGATTCCAAGCCGGCCCGCTAAGCCCGGCGAATATCTCACGATGCAAGCCAGTGGATTGGCGAGGTGGTGGATGGCGTGGCTGCGGGGACAGCGGCGCCGCTGAACCGGCACGTGCCAACGAAGAGCAAGGTCAGAGTGTGCTCGGAAACATCGAGATCGATCCGGAGTTTGCCGGATTGGCGCCGGGAACTGTCGGGGCTGTACCAAGTCAATGCTCAAGTGCCTGCGGCGAGCGTGCCGGAGCCACCAGTTCCTCTGTATCTAAAGGCGACTTTACCAGATGGGACCGATTGTCCAGAGCAACACGGTGACCGTGGCCATAGGGACGGGGCCAAGTAGCAGTGAAACTCCCGGGTGGAAATCACGCTCCGACTTCCACCCGGGAATATATTCAATGAGCGCCTCTTCCGCTGAGCACCTGCGGGACTGTGCGCAGAATGATTTTCCAGTCGAGCGCCAGGGACCATTTGTCGATGTACTCCATGTCGAGCTTCATCCAGGTTTCGAAATCCACGCTATCGCGGCCGGAAACAGCCCACAGACACGTTAAGCCTGGACGCATGCGTAGCCTGCGCCGCTGCCATCTCTGATAATGTTCGACCTCTTCGGGCAGCGCGGGGCGGGGACCTACCAGCGACATGTCGCCTTTCAGAACGTTCCAAAGCTGGGGCCATTCATCGATAGAGAATTTGCGCAGCCAGCGGCCTACAGAGGTCAGGCGGGGGTCGTTGGGAATTTTGAGCGCCAGTTGGCGCTCGCTCAGGTGCTCAAGTGAAGCGCGCATGGCTTCGGCGTTCTGGCACATGGAGCGGAATTTATAAAACACGAAGCGGCGGCCGTTCAGACCGCAGCGTTCCTGGCGAAAAATGGCGGGCCCCGGCGAAGTGAGGCGGATGATCGCCATGATCAGCACGCATGAATGGGAAAAGCAGCACCAGAGCGGCGCCGGCGAGAAGGATATCGGTGATGCGCTTTACGAGCAGCCGGATTTCATCATGTGGCGTGGCGGAAAAGGTGAGCAGAGGCGAGGAGCCCAGGCGGTTCAAATAAATCCGGCTGTTGATGTGCGGGAAAAAATCGACGGCGACATGCGTCCGGACTCCTTCGTCGTCGCAGGCCAGCAGAATATCTTCGAGCTCGATCAGGCGGCGGCTGTCGACGGCGAAGATGATCTCGTCGATCACGTGGCTTTTAAGTAGCTCCGGCAGGCTGTCGAGCGAATGAACCGGATAACGGCTTTCGAGCTCGATTTCATTGGCGTGCGGCTCGCCGGGCTGATCGGCCAGGAATCCGGTGAGCCGGATTCCGAAGCGCGCAGCCTCTTCCAATTGGCGGCCCAAAACGCGCGCGGGCTCGCCCAGGCCCACGACCATGACAAAATGGCGCGCGCCGAATTCGCGCCGCATCAATCCCAGAACGCGTCCCGCATTCAGCCGGAACAAACACATCAGGACCCAGGCGAAGGTCGCGAAGATCGCCACGAAAAAGCGGCTCAGGTCGAGGCGCAGCAGGTATTGGAACAGCACCATGAGCCCGGCGCCGAGCAGACATTGACGAAATGCATCGCGCAGAATGACGCGCGGATGGGCGGCATCGATGCGGTCGTAAATCTCCCACCAATAACCCGAGCCGATCCAGACCAGCATGGACCATACCAGCAACAAAGCGACTTCGGGTGGAAGGATATAAAACTCGAAATGCAATTCCATGCGTTCCCGGACCCAATAGGCGAGCCGGAAGGCGATGCACAGAAAGATGGCGTCGGAGGCGCCGAACAGAAGCCGGATCTGTCGATGATGTCCGCGAAACACTATGTTTCAGGATACAGAATGCGAGCGGGTCGTGAGGGCTGGACGAGTGAGCCCGCTCCGGCCGGACGGTAATTACAGAACGTTATTTCGATCGAGAATGGACGTAGAATGTTTTAAGGACAGGTCTCCAAGTCGAAGCTTTTGGTGTTCGTGTCGAGAGTCCCAGGAGAAAATGAATGCGTAGTGTAATTGCCGCCGGCCTGCTGCTTCTTCCAATAATCGTCTCGGGTAAAACAGTTTCCTTATCTCTCGGATCCGGTTGGGCGAAACCCGGATGGACCGTGGACCTCCCGCTCACGTTGTCGGGCGGGGCGCAGCCGGCCGCGCTGCAGTGGTCATTCAGTTACTCCAAGGACATAACCAGCGTTACAGTGGCCGCCTCGAATTCGATTAAGGCGATAGGGAAAACGATTACCTGCTCGGGGAACACGTGCCTTGTTTTCGGGGTAAACACCGTGACGTTGCCGGATGGAGTGATCGCCATGGCAACGTTCCAGATCGCGGCGAAACCGAGTTCCCGCACGATCGAAATTGTGGTGAATGGCGCTGTTGCTGCGGAGGCAAATGGGAGTCCGATTCCCGCTTCGGGCGGGACGGCGAAAATCACGCTGCCGAGTCCTCCCTCCCAGCCTGGACTTGTGGATCTGCGAGCGGGCAAAAAACAGTTAAAGTTTTACGCCGAGAAAGTCGATTTGTCATACATGGAAAGAAGACTTTATCCGCGCGCTCAGGTTCTTTACGAAGCAAAAGTGACGAATCTCAGGACTCGAGAGTCAGGATTGGGCCAAACCTGCGACATTTCGGAATCCGGTATTAGCGTGATGCAGCCTATCCAGATGGTTGCAGGCGACCCCGTTCAACTGGAAATGGCCGATAGTGTATTGACCGGCCGGGCGGCATACTCGAACCCGGAAGGCAGTGTCTATCGACTGGGAATCGAGGTACAGAGCGTTCACTTGGGTCATTCCAGCCTGTCGAGCCTTCTGCAGAGAACGCTAGTGGAAACGATGCCTAGTCTTCCCGGCGTGGAGTACGCTGAGTCGCAGTTTGGTTAATCGGGCGGACGGCCGCCGCGTTTTTCGCACGTCGATGTATAATCGGCGCTAGCCATGCTGGCAGGAATGCGGTCGAGTACGCCCCAAAGTAGCGGTGACGATGCATTCAGCGCAACAGCGGTTACGACGCGGCGAATTCCGCAACTGGACGGCGTCCGTGGAATTGCCATCCTGGTGGTAATTTTCCACAACTACTCCGCTATATTCCCCTCCCTCTATTTGCAATCTCTATTGAGTTACGGGTGGATGGGAGTCGATCTTTTCTTCGTTCTGTCGGGTTTTTTGATCACCGGAATTCTGTTCGACACGAAGCGCTCGCCTTGTTACTTCAGAAATTTCTATGCTAGACGCTGCCTCCGGATCTGGCCTTTGTATTACTCGATTATCCTTTTGATGTTTGTGGTTATCCCGTTCCTGCTCCCTGCGGTTGGAGCTATCGTGTTTGCGCGATCGTCACCCTGGTGGGCATATCCGCTTTTTCTTCAGAACATCTTCGTTCACCACTCGAACGGTGCGGCTGGACCGCTTGGCGTCACCTGGTCGGTCGCCATTGAGGAGCAGTTTTATGTGGTATGGGCCGTAGTTGTCAGATACTGCTCCAGCGTACAACTTCAGTGCGTTGCCGTGGCCGTGGTTTGTCTTTCTCCGGCCCTGCGGCTCTACCTTTCACTTCACCAGGTTGAAATCTATACCAACGTGTTCTGCCGGATGGATGGGCTGATGGCGGGTGGACTGATCGCGCTTTGGGTCCGTTCAGACAAGTTTACAGCTTCGAGGTTTGTCCCGTTGGCGTGGTTCTCTTTGGCGGTTTCTCTTCCCCTAGCATTCTTGACAGAAGCGTTGGAGGCGAGATGGATCACCTTCTCACTGAGCGCCCTTGCCTCGGCGGCTTTCGTTTATCTCGCTCTGTTTGCAGCTCCTCATTGGTTTCGAATTGCGTTAGCGAGCCGTTGGCTGATTTATATCGGGACGATCAGCTATGGCCTCTATTTACTGCATAAGATCCCGCTGGATGTGGCGCTCCTGGTCCATTTCAACCGCCGTCCTTTTCTATCGCTGCTGATGGGGTTCGCGGCCAGCTTCGCCTTGGCGGTCCTTTCCTGGAATTTGCTCGAGACGCCATTTCTCAGATTCAAGCGAGTCTTCGGATCGAGCCCTCTTGCGCAACAGCAGTCCTGAAACGCCCGCGACGATGGCTGCCGCACAGAACGGAATCTCGGAGGAACCGATCAGGAACGCTCGAGCGAGGAAGCGGACATGCCCCACGGGTGTGTGAATCGGGCGCCAGGGGAAGTATAGCCGGGTGCGCGCGAATGGTATCAGGAGCATTACGCCTCGACCACCGTCGGTTAAAGCATCGAGTGATGGATGCGTCACCATGCATCCCGCCCACAGGAGCCAGAGGTAAGCGAATGTCTGCCGTGATGAGTGGCGCGCGACGATGAGCGCAAGAACGGCTGCGAGCAGGACCAGAAGAAAAGGAGAGTGGGATACCCCGCGGTGCGAGAAGAAGCTTGGAGCTCTGATGCCGAAGAGGCGACGGGCTATGAGATCGAGATCGGGAATCGTCGCAAGGAGTCCCGAGCTGACTGGTAACACCCATCCGGGCATGAGCGCGGTCAATTGCCGGGACTTGATTGCGGGCAGAGCCAGCGCCGCGCCGACGATGAAATGTGCGGATGCGGAGGCCATCTATGGCTGGACTCGTTTGGCAACGGCAGTCGATAGATTGAATGGGATCTCGATAACCACTTCGACGTCCACGGGAACGCCATCACGCGTTGCAGGCTTGAATTCCCATGACGCAAGGTCTTGCATAACCGCTTGTTCGGTCATCGTGGGGGGCCGCATAAGAATAACAAGGTTGCCGAGCCGGCCCTCTCTTTCCAGAATTGCCGCGATCTGAACACGCGCCTGGCCGGCATTGCCGGGGGGCGGCTGATCGATGGACTCCATCTTGCGAAACGGAAGCGGCGCTCGCATCAGGGGGGTGCTTCCGGGAACGGGCTGCTTTTCCGCAAACCAGATAATCCAATCGCCGACGTAGGCAGGCAGATTTTCGATGGGTACCACCATGGTATAGACATTGCGGCCCTGGAATCGGGCGTCGACCGACCTGGGGATCGTGCGGGAGGAGGGGCGCAAAGGCACGGAAAGCGTCGCGACCGGAATGCTCCGCACCCTCTCGGTGTAGAGCACCGGCTTTGTTCGCGTCGGATCAAGAAGGACTGTGACGGGTTTTGCCTCCCGAACGGTCAGATCCGGAATGGTGACGGCTCCAGATTTGCCGACCTCACCGCTCGCAGGCGCACCGGTTTCAGGGGCTTTGGAGAAGCTGCCCGGACGCGCGCCGTCGGGTACAGAAGCACGGGCATTTTCCGATGGGTGGAGGCTGGCGACCGCAATGTCGGCTTTTGCATTACCGGCGTTTGTCAGGGGCGCCACGGGTGCGATCGACGTCGGCAGAGTTGAACCCGGGAGGGTGGAAGACATTCCCGCGCCTGGGGGTAAGGGGTTGGCCATCGCCGGAGATCCGATCGACGGCGCCACCGGGAATTCGGAAACTTGTACGGGCGTGGCCAGTTTGGGTTGGCGGGAGGCTGGCGGGGGGACAAACGTGCGGACCAGCTTCGGGGGTTGGGTCGCTAGGTCTGGAGCCGCGGGAGCGTGATTTGGGTCACCCTTCGGGTCCAGCGGCGAGGTATTCGGTTGGACCGCCTTTGCAGCCCCTACCACCGGCTGAGGTTTTTCCTTGGGGAGCGTCGGTAATGCGGAAGGCACCGTTTTCATTCTGGCAATTAGATTCGGTAATCGCACGTCTTGCTGAATCTGAATTTTCGGCGCCGGAAGCCAGATCATCTGCTGGGTCGATTTTGGATTTGGAGAGGTCGCGATGACGGCTTGTTTCGATATCTCCGCACCTCGGGGCCGGGGAAACTCGCTTGATTTTTTGAGCGGTTGGACGTCGGGTGGTTTTTTCGAAAATCATACATGATGATTTTGTGGAGCTTCGGTTGAACTAGACCGTCCATGATGGGCCTTCTGGATGCTGCGCGATCAGGCGAAGCAGCCAGCAGACACGCGATGACGACACAATGTATGCCAACGGAAGCAACCAGCGACGTTGGACGGATCGGATACGACTCTAGGGACGGGTTTTTCCCCACACTATTCCATCGGACCCGAATCCTAATAGACATAGGCTGACAGCCGGACAATTACTTCTTGGGCGCACCGCGCTTCATAACGAAGGATACCAAAGGAGAGCAGAGCGGCATCCCGCTACTGTGCGTTGGCCTGGACCGCGTTTGAAGTCCCGACTCCGTTTGCCACGGTAACGGCCACAGAAGCGATACTGGTGAGCACCGTCTGCCCGGCGGGGACTGTTCCTTGGAAGGTAAAGGGTATGTTCAGGGTAAACTGGCCGCCAAATGCCCGCGACGCAGTGCTCCCAAACCATACCGTGGAGACGGGCTGCACATTGACGGTGAATTGGGTGACCGGCATTTTATAGCCCGGGGCGGTTGTGAACTGCACGTTCCAGGTGGTGAGGGCTCGGGTGGTCGTGAAACCTGTAACCGAAATCGTTATGCTGTTGACGGTCGCGCCAGTCAGTTGAACGGCGACCAGGGTCGGCGCGGCGGGCGCTATTGTCAGTGGCAAGGTTGTGGGTGACCCGGGCGTCACGTCGACACCGCCGGCTTGAGTCGCAAACGATGGCGTGAGCGTAATTGTGTCGGCAACGGTTCCCGTTTGCAGACCGATCTGCGTTCCTTGACTCCCGAAAACTGCACTCGTCGTGTTTGCGGGGATCGTAAATGGAACCGTAAGTGCGCCGTTGGCAAAGAGGACCGCGGGATCAGCGGGCAGACTGGCGGAAACGGCTGCCGTGAGGACCCCGGAAAGGGCCACTGGGTAGGTACTCGCCAGGGTCAACGTGATGTTGGGTTGGGTGCCGGCAGCAACCGTCCCGCTGGCTCCGCCGATGGTGTAGGAAGGAAGAGCGGGGGGCGCGGTACCGGAGCCTACTAACGTGATGGTAGTGTTATCCAGCAGGAGAGTACCATTCGAGAATCCCACGGCCGTAGGAGTAAACGTAATGATGAAACTGAAATCCGCGTTGGGGGCGAGGGTGACGGGGAGAGGGGGAACCCCCTTAAGTGCGTAGGGGCTGCCGGTCTGTCCGATGCCGATGTTCGCAATGGTCGCCGCCAGGGTCCCTGTGTTTTTCACATCGAAACTTACCTGCGACGATTGACTGATCGTGACCGGGCTGAATATGACGGAGGGATTGGTTGCGTTGACCGCAATCGTGGTCCCGGCCGAGACGTAGGAAAAAGTCAGGAGCGGCCCAAGTCCAACACCGGCCAAAATCAAAGTGTCCGAGTTTATGAACAGGCTGCCCTGCGAAGTTCCCGGCTGCGTAGGCGCGAAATTCAAGGTGAACGTTATACTGCCGTTGGGCGCAAGAGTTTGCGGAAGCACCGGCTGGTTGGTAAGGCTGTATCCCTGTCCAGTGAGATTGATGGACGATACGGTTCCGGGCGAACCCCCCGTGTTTAGAATCCGGATCACCACGCTGCTGGTTTGGCCAACATTCGTGCTTGGCAACGGGATGGTGCCGCCCGGTGCGATGGTTGTTGCCGACCCGTTTTGCAGAACCTGATAAGTCAGACTGGGCGAAATGCCGCTGCCCTGCAGATTGATCGTCACCGGTGAGCCCGTCGCCAAGGTGACTTGAATCTGACCGGTATCGGAGGTGACCGCCGTCGGCTTGTAGAGAACCTGCAATTGCAGGGTCAGCCCTGCCGCCACCGATTGTGGAAATAAAGGGAGGCCCGTAAGGCTGAAAGCGCCTGGGGTGATGGAAATTCCGGTGATGCTGCCCGCGCCACTCCCGGTGTTGGTAAGATTGAAGGCCGCTTGGGCTGTGGTACCGACTGGGGTAGCGGGAAACACGATGGTGCCGCCGGGCTGCAGGGATACCGTATTTTGATTCGTCTGCAGGATGTAGCTCAAGACGAAAGAAGGAGCCGTGCCCTGCAAGGATAGGTTAATGGCACTGGTGGTGGTTGTCGGAGAGCCCCCAGCGACCGTCGCTGCCAGCGTCTCGACGAAAAGAACACTCATTTGTGCGGTGCTCAGCGCGGCCGTGGTCGGAAGGTATTGGATGGTGATTAAGATGCTGCCGTTGGGCATCAGGGTAACTGGCGGCGAACCCGCGAAGGTCGCTGTAAACGCCGTCGACCCGATAATTAGGGGTTGCTGGGAAATGAGGACCTGACCGGTCCCGCTGTAGGTGGCCTTAACCTGAATGGTCTGAGCCTGTCCAACGGTCGAGTTGAGAGTTAGAGTCGAGCCGTTCTGAATCAGGGCGGCATTATTTCCCTGGGTCGCCAGCAGTTGAAATTGGAACGTTTGGGCAGAAGCGAGCGTCGCGAGCGCGGTAGAGAGAAAGACGACTCTGCCGATCAGGATCGAGTTCATTTGCGAGCACTCTCCCGCGACTGAAGCGGTGGCGCCGGCACAAAGTAGACAGTCGGCTGGGGCGTGTTTCGAAAGGACCAGAGAATATCGTCGGGGGTGGTTCGCGGCGCGAGCAGAAAAGTGCTCATTCCCAGCGGCTGGATAACGTTGGGCTGAAAACTGAGTGGCACGCTCGCGAGGACCTGGTGGGTCGAGGAGTCGTAGGACACTAGCAAACGGTCGCTAGCCCCCGCTACATACACCACGGAGCGATTTTGGGCGTCGTGCGCAGGTCTAATGGCAACCGGATTCGCCAGACCATTCAAGGGCCAGAATTGGGATGTCAGATTGGCCATGGCTAACGCGAAGACCTGGTTGGTGGCGGCGTCTACGCCGTAAAGGGTTCCGTCATCCTCGCTGAAACCAAGCGTCACAGGCTTGGCTAAGGACAAGAGAGGAACGAGATTTGTTCCATTTGCGATCTGATAAATCCCAGCGTTTTCTCCTACCATGCCGATTACGATTTGCGCGCCGTGCGAATCGATAGCAACCGCGGACAGAGTACTTCCAAGCAAAGCACCACTCAGGGAAGGTCCCTGGCGTACGGCAGAAGGAAGCCCCGACAGGATTTGAATCCAACTGTCCGTTCGCGAGAAAAGGACCGCAGTCGAACCGTCGCTCGACCAAACCACGCCTTCCGGCAGAACGAAGATTCCGGGAAGCCTGACTGTCGAGGTCTGAGGAGAGCCCAAGCCCAATACCAGGGAGCAGTGCTCATTCTCGAAGGTGACGGCGTAATCCTGCTGGGGCGCCGCGGACCCATAAAAAACTCCACGAAGAATGGGGCTTCCGAGAGAGGCTGAGCCCAGAGAGCCGATGACGGGCCGCAAGCTCAGCGTTGGAAGATCGAAGGTAATTCCTTCCACCGGGCCGCTGATCGGAGTCTGCTGCGCCGAAAGCACACCGGTCGCGAGAAAAATAAATGCGGAACGCATGACGCTATTGAGGGGCTCCGATGGTTGGAGAACCTGGTGAGGCCGTCACGGTCGAGGCGCTCGATCCACCGCCGCGAGTTAGTAAAATAACAGCCACGACCACCCCGGCCGCGCCTGCGATGACCGCAACCTTGGCCCATTTGTTGGACCACCAAGTCTTATGTTTTTGTGTTCCGTCGCCCACAAATCGCGTGACATTCGTCATGGAGATTGTGGCCTCGCCGAGTTCATTTCCCCGAGATACGGCAATATGAACTTGAAAACTTCCCGTTCCGCGCGCCATCCAACCAACGGCAGCAGCCTGACCATCTGCATTGCTCCGGACGGTCTGAGCAGATTGTTGATTCGGAAATTCTGCGCCTGGGCCCCTCAAAGGAAAGCGGAACACGACTTGCGCACCTTCGACCGGCCGGGAGTTCTGATCGAGGACCTGAACGACAAGGGGAGCCATAACCCGCCGTTCCAAGTCGTTCATCCCGTGATTGCCCGAGAGCGGAATCACCTTTAGACTTTCGACGGCTGGAAGAGGCTCGGCAACTGGCGTAGGCGGCTGGATCGGGGGTTGTTGGGCGGTAAGATTTGGGAGCAACGCCATTACTACTGCTAGGCACAGCGACAGCGATTTCATGTCAGTTTACAGTTTGCCGGCGAGCAGAGTGATAATGACCAGCGGGATCGACGCAAGAAACGTAGTTCCCGTCGGCACCAGCACAGCTCTTGCTCCCGACCGTGGCACGAAGAGAACGTCATTCGGCAACAAAGGAAAATCGATATCTTTCCCTTCGTATACTCGCTTCATGTCGACGTCAATCTCCGCGCGCCGGGTGGTACCGAGAATTGGCCGAAGAACGCGAACATGATCGCGAATCGCGAATTGAGTGAAACCTCCCGCCTCGGTAAGCGCTTGCGTAATAGAAATTGAGTCCCGTTCCGCCAACTCGATCGCGGAAACCTTCCCGACTTCTCCACTCACATAAACTCGCTCCGCGCGCTCAGCGTGGACTATATCGTAGGGCTTCAGAACGATATCTTCTTCCGGATTTACGTTTTGCGTAAGACTCTCGATACTGACTTCCACCGTGCTGGTTTTTCCGTCAGCGCTCTGGAAGGCATTGGGAAGAGGGATGGGTCCATACTCGCCTTTTCGCGTGATCCTAATCCGCCGACTCGCATTCGGCTCGAGTCCTCCGACGCTCGACAACATCTCTACCAGCGTCCGACGGCCTCCGAGGGTATAGATTCCGGGAAAGTGAAAGGCTCCCAGAAAGAAAACAGGTTCGCTTCGAAACTGAACCATGGAGATGATCACTTGAGGTTCCCGGATGAACTCCTTGAGGCGCGCTACCAGATCGGCTTCGAGAGATTGGACGTTTAGTCCGGCTGCCTTGATTCTCCCGACAAGCGGCAGGTTGATGAAACCGTCCGAGTCGATTCGAAACGGCCGTTCATTGATTTCGTCAGCCTGAGGAGCGCGAATGATAAACTGATCGTTCGGCCCGAGAACATAATCAGGCCGGATTGATGGAATAGGCTGCGCCTGGGGACCGTTGGCAGCGTTTTGCCCGGGTCCGGCCGGCTGAGCCATGGCAACCATTATGCCCACGGCCAGGAGAGTGCAAAAAATGAGACTACGTACACTTATCATTTGATAGACATCGCGGAGTCTTGTATCTGCTGGCCATGAAGACGATTTGCGGTGGGTGCGGGAATTTGGCTTGCATGCGGGGGCTTTAACGGCCTCACCCATGCTCGGTCAATTTCGCTTGATACTGACCGCTGGAGCAGGCTAATGGAAACGACAATCCGACATTTTCCCTTTACCTCTTGTAGGATTCCCTCAATTCCAGCCAGTGGTCCCCGCTCGATCAGCACTGTCTCGCCGACTTTCAGGAATGGCCAAGGCATGACGACCAGACCAGAGTTCAACATCGCACGAACACGCGCGACCTCTTCCTCAGGGATGCTCATCGGCCCGTCGGCGAAACCAACTATGCCGACTACCCCCGGCACCGTCAGAACCGGCAAACGATCACGAGCGTTCAGGCGGCAGAAAACATAACCGGGAAACAAAGACTGATCAGCAGTCTTCTTGCGGTCCGACCACTGGCGCTCCACTTTATAAGATGGTGAGAACTCCTCGTAGCCCCGGCTGCGAAGGTGAAGAGCCGCAACTTGCTCATGATTCGAGCGGACCTGAAGTGCAAACCACGGAAGAATCTCAATCGCAATTTGTTCAAAATCCTGGGAAATCATTTAGATCCTCAAAGTGTTTACGTCGCTCCCAAAAAGGCCTCGGAACATTCAGCATGACCAATCGGTCCAGCTTTGTCAATGGCCCTGGACGAGGGATGGTAGCCTTCCAACTTGCCTCGTTTGCATTACGTTAACCACAACGATACGTGAATTCCAGCTCCGTGCCAACTCGCCAAAGCGCCAACCTAGCGAGTAGAGGCCCCTTAGCTGGTGAGGCTATCGGAACTTACTCAGGCTCAGCGAGAACCCTTAGATCTCTCCGAAGCTTTGAATACAAGGCCGAGAACTATCTTAATTTTAAATAGTTTACGGCGAACATTCCGCTACTAAGATCCGGAAGTACCTAGACTGAGCAACCCCCACGGTGGTATTAAACCCCCCCTTATGCTCGCTGCAGAATTTCTGCAAAATCTGTCTCTAAGCCTAATTTTCTGGGAAAAGTCCAAAGCCCCCCAAAGGAACCGGAACCGGGTTGCAGCGGTATTCGGAGGAGGGGCTTGCGGCATGAAACTGCGGAGAAGGCGGTCGGGGGAAATGCACGTCTGTTTATTATCTAGTGACCAGAAACTGCGGTACTTTGTGTCGGAGATCGTTGGTAACGGGTTTTTTAGCCTCTCCCCAAGTGAGCCGCTTGCCGAAGCCGACTTCTACGTCATCGATTTCCAGCCATCCTCAGTCTTGCCACGTTTTGGCGGGCCGAATTTCGGCAATCATCTATTCCTGGTCGACCCGAAGGATCTCACTGCTTTCGGGGAACAGATCTGCGGCGCGCCCGGTTGCGTCCTGCTCAAACCCTTTGCACGGCGTGCGTTCGAGGCCTTCCTCGATAGCTTCCGGCAAACCTGGGAAGCAAAGTACAATCGCCAGCAGGCCGAGCGGTTCCGGTCGGAACGCGATGAACTGCTCCAGCACCTGTTGCAAGCCAATTTAAGCCTGCAGGAATACGACCAGGAGAGGACTCGGTTCTTGGCTCGAGCTCTCCATGACTTTCGCACTCCGCTGATGTCGCTTCGAGGAATTTGCGGGCTCCTGCTCGAAGGAGAGGTTGGGCCGCTCAACGAGCAACAGAGAGAACTGCTCGAGCGCGTCGAAAACAGCAGCGCGCGGTTGGCGCGGCTGAGCGCCGGCATGTTTGAACTCAGTATTGAAGGTCGCGTCCAGCGTTCGTTACGTTTCGAACCAGGGGACGTGGAAAGCTGTATCCGGAATGCCGTGCACGAAGTCAGTACCTTTGTCCGCGAAAAACAATTACTCATCGACTCCCACGCTTCTCCCCCGCTGAAAACCATGTTCATGGAATCGCAGCGAGTCGAGCAAGTGCTGATTAATCTGCTCGAGAATGCATGTAGGTTCACGCCGCGCGGTGGGAAAATCGAAGTGCGTGGTTATCCGGTTTGCTGGGATTTTTATCATGCAACCCCCAAAGGCTCTGCTGGGTTTCCCAGCGGCTACCGGATTGACATTCGCGATTCAGGCCCGGGCATCGAGCCAGACATGCTGGATGCAATTTTCGAGCAATTCACGCCCGCCGTCGGCCCAGCAGATCGTTCGGGCGGTGGCTTGGGCTTGGCAATCTGCAAGCTGGCGGCGGACGCCCATAAGGGTCGCGTATGGGCGACTTCTTCGGAGAAAGGCGCCGTCTTTTCTCTGGTCCTGCCATTTGATCCGAGACCAGCCGAGGGGCGCGTGGCCCACCTGAGCGCCGAGCCCAGACCGCTTTCAGCGCGGGCAGTGTAGGGCGGCTGGATTTGGACACCCGAAAAATGAACACTATTCTCGTCGCTGATGACGAGTCGGAAATTCGGAGCTACCTCGGAGCGGCTCTCGGATCCCAAGGGTTTCGCGTGGAGTATGCTGACAACGGCTCGGATGTATTGGAGCGGATCCGCCCCAACAGCGATAGCGAAGAGGCTGAGGTTGCTCTGATTCTGCTCGATATCCTGATGCCGGACAAAGATGGCCTACAAACCTTGGAGGAGTTGCGGCGAATCCGCCCTGATGTTCCAGTGATCATGCTGTCGGGAGCCTCCTCGCCGGGGAACATCGTAACAGCGATGAAAGGCGGAGCGATCGACTTCCTGGCGAAGCCCGTGAGTTATCACGATCTCGCCGCAGCCATTCAAAAGGTTCTTCCGTCCGACAAAAACGCGCAATCTCGTGACGCTATTTCCTCGGCCGAGGAGCCGATCCCTCCCGTTATCGGTGCGTGGAGCCGTAAACTTGACCTGCTGCTCCAACGGATCGGCACCTCTGATGTACCCGTACTCTTACAAGGCGAAACCGGCGTCGGAAAGGAAGTACTTGCGCGCAAACTGCATGCTAAATCGCTGCGATCCGGCCATCCCTTCTTGAAACTGAACTGCGCAGCTTTGCCATCGGAACTCGTCGAGAGTGAATTGTTCGGATATGATCGAGGGGCGTTCACGGGAGCATTCAAGAACACACCTGGCAAGTTTGAGATGGCGAATCATGGAACCATTCTGCTCGATGAGATTGGCGACATGGACTTCAAACTCCAGGCCAAGCTGCTGCAGGTCGTCCAAGACCATGAATTTTTGCGTCTTGGGGCCAAAGAAACAGTCAAAGTAGACGTTCGGGTAATGGCTGCGACGCACTGCAATCTGGAACAGGCAATTGTCGAGGGTCGCTTTCGAGAGGATCTCTACTACCGGCTAAACATCATTGACATTCAGATCCCCCCCCTGCGCGAGCGACGGGATGAAATTCTTCCGCTGGCCGATTTTTTTCTTCGCACGCACGCGACGCTCGATAAGCCCGCTCTTGGGTTAACGGCTAGGCTTCGAGACGCATTGCTTGAACACGACTGGTCCGGGAATATCCGGGAGCTCGAAAACGTAATGCGCAAGTATTTGGTCTTGCGCAACCCTGAGGTGGTCGCGGAAGACCTGGTTCGGCGGGCTCACAAGCGAAGTTCGGCGTCTAAACATTCGTCCTCGAAAGCGCAATTGCCGGTCGGTGCCGAACCTAACATCATCTTCCATGACACACAACCGAAGGATGTGGCCGCCTCGCCGCCATCGGATTCGTCAGTCTTGAATGGCGTGAACAACGCTCATCGTGCAGCAGAGGCGGAGGTGATTATCGCAGCATTAAATTCGGCCCTTTGGAACCGCAAACAAGCCGCAGCGTTGCTCAAAATCGACTATAAAGCATTGCTCTATAAGATGAAAAAGCTCGGAATCGGCGAAAAGAAAGGCGTTGTATGACTCTCAGTTTAGCCCGGCGAGGAATCTCTGACCTCTGGCCGCACCTTACGCTCAGCTAACTCGGTCTCGATTATCCGCGCTCGTTACACCAGGCTATCGGCGACCGTCGGTTCCGACTGTACCATTGCCCACGAGGGGAGAGCATCGTTCGTAAGCACGCGGTATTCGGAGATGCGGCATCCAACGCCAAAACCGTCGCCCTTGTTTACCACGATCCTGACAATATCCACCTCCGCTTGGAGGTAAAGTCGATCCTTATACTCGGACATGACGGACGATCTTACCGGCACCCCGATCAAACATGTCAACTGCTCTCCGGGCGCAAAAGGGTGCGTCGTGTTAAAATAAAAACCGTTATTGCTTATGTCGAGAGTCTCAATCTGTAAGGGGCTGGCGGTTTCTGGCCGATGGAAAAGGACGGTGAGCCGAAGACAAAACCTCGTCCGTTTTCGTTCTTCTTCTTTTGTCACGGTAAACTCAATCTACGTAAAGAAGTACTAAAAGTTAGGTACATCAGTCACGACTATGGGATTTTCCCCCAATCCTTGTTCTATAGCTATCATTTACCACCCTCAAAAGGTTGAGGTAGCACGTTACAGGCCATACGTTCCTCAACTCCCAAAACCCAGTGGTAACTAGTGTTATGTTGGATGTCGAAAGCAGGGATAAAAGACCTAGAGCAGTCATTTGCCTGGAGAGCTCGGGCAAACTCTGGAAGCTGGTGAATAGCGCTCTTTCGGGGCCCGATGGATCGTCGGAATTCATTTTCGCCCGGTCCGCTGAAACCCCCAAGGACGTCTTCACCCTCTGCCAGCGCTTATCACCTGCGCTTTTGGTGATCGAAGATATCAGCATTCAAGCTATTCCATTCAAACAGCTTCGAGATTTGATCGGCGTGAGGGACATCCAAATCCTGGTGTTTTCCGACCAACCGAACGAAGCCTCATACACGGATTTTTTTTTCCTGGGATGCACCGGTGTTGTACCTTACGACGTGACGGTTCATATGCTGCGCAAGGCCATTGTTGCGATCTGCGATGGAGAGTTGTGGCTCCCCAGGAAGGTTCTCTCGAAGGTTGCTCACGACGCCTTTCAGAAAAGCATCGTTCGGAAGGTAACCCAAAGGGAATCAGAGATTTTCAAACTTGTGTGCCTGGGTTTCACCAATCAGCAAATCGCCGAACATCTATTCATTAGCCGTGAAACGGTTCGTTGGCACTTGCGGGGCCTTTATTCAAAAATCGGCGTCGAGACCCGGGCGGGGGCGATTCGATATGCCAAGCACGGGGACCGCGAATTGGAGCCGGCCTCAAGTCCGCTACCTTCTGGTTCCTCGATATAATGCCCAGGAATAGTAATACTCCTGAGGAAGGCAACATTCACCTGACTTTCACTTCGTGTAACGATTAGTGCTTTCGAGCCATCATCTAAGGGAACGCTTTGCTGGCAGCAGTAACTTATTAGCTAAAGGGCAGCAGAGCAACGGCCGATATATTCTTGTATCGGCGGGACTCTTTGAATCGCGTCCCGTTGTTCTGAAACTTGGTCTGGGAGTGCGCTGAGTGCTGCCGGGCAGATGAAGGGAAGGAGTCCGTCTACGTGAAATACATTTGTTGGTGGCGCAAATTGACGATCGTTCTACCGCTTCGAAGGCTTGCACTGATTGGTTTGACGGCAGGTTTGTTTTATCATCCTCTTTCCGCCTGGGCTCAGTTTAGCCCCTGCGATCTGAACCAGGATGGAGTTGTGAACGTTACAGATGTCACGTTGGCCACGAATATGGCGCTGGGGCTTTCTTCGTGTACCGCCACCATAAAAGGGACCGGTGGCTGTAATGTGGTTACAGTGCAGCGAGTTGTTGACGCCGCATTGCCGGGTGGATCATGCCATCCCACGATATTGAATTGGGTCGCAAGTGTATCCTCAAATGTGGCGGGCTACAATGTCTACCGGTCGACTACCTCCGGCGGAACCTACACGAAGTTGAATGCGTCACTACTAGCCTTGACCACTTTTACGGATGGCACCTCTCAACCTGGACAGACGTATTACTATGCGGTTACTGCGGTGGATACCAGCGGCAATGAGAGTTCTTACTCAAGTCCGCCCGTACTAGCCGTTATCTCGACTCCCTAAAGGGAGATGTGAATTTGGCCGTTCTCGTTAGAGCTTTTAGCTGGTGTTTACAAAATTCGCATAATTCAGGCGAAGCAAAACGCGGAACCGCTTATTTGTCGTTGGTCTTTCGTTTACTCCCGGCGCCATAAGACTTGCTGTAATCAGAGTAAAGGCGATCGAGTGCCTCCGATGCGTTAAGAACAATACCAAGAAGATTCTGCATACCCACTCGTCCGATTGCCGCTTCGACCGCGTCTCGCGGCGTGCGATCTGCTCTAACTACCAGTAACCCCGCGTCAGCGTATTGCCGCAGCGAAAGGGTATCGGTAAGCGGAATCGCCGGTGGGGTATCGATAATTATCCAATCGAAACGAGCGCGTAAGCTTTCGAAGATGTTGGACAGCATCGGAGTTTGCAAGAGCTCCGTCGGATTTCCCTGCGCCTTCCCAGCCGCCAGGAAATACCACCCGAGCGGCTCTAGGCGTCGAAGAAGCGAAAGAGGGTTTCGCGCACCTTCGAGGCATTCCGCCAAACCCGCTTGAGAAGGAATCCCGAGTCGGGCCGACAAGCTGGGGTGATAAAGATCGCCCTCAACAACTAGTACGCTTCGCTGTCCTTGCTCTGCGAGTGCGGTGGCAAGATTCAGAACTACGGTAGACTTTCCGTCATGAGCCAGCGCGCTGGTTACGAGCAGCGTCTTTAGCTTGGCCGCTTCCCAAAGTGGCCAGAGGCGCATGCGCAACAATCTGAATCGGTCAGCTCCGGGGCTATCCGGTTGCAAATAATAGACAATCCTGCTGTCCGGCGTCAGCGTGACATTTGCAGCAGGTATGTTCCGAAATTCAAAGGCCGGTTGAATCTTATCCGCAGTTAGGGGAGACGCGGCTGCCGGCGTCTCCGCCGGTGTCGGCAAAACGCTGGCTGAATCGGCTACGGTCGAAATAGGATTTGCCGCACCGTTCTGAAAAACCTGCTGCCCTGCAGGAAGAACCCCTGGAGGCAATTTGCCAGACTCCCGTTCAAGCCGTTGGAGCGCCTCGAACACCTTGCTCATAGCTTCTCTCTTCTGGATTGAATGGAGCCCAAATTCATCTTATCCGCCCAACGCAGAGCGGTTGGCAGCTTCAACGAGGGTAGTCCATCGTCCTCGACGCCTGGAAACGGCCGAGGGCTAATGGCACTCAGCTTCATTGGAGGAGTCTCTTGCTGAATCGCCGGGATATCGAAGTCGTGGCGGGTCGACCGCCTTGCGTTGTTTCGGAGGGATTCAGGCTCGGCAAGGTCGAGATCTCGCAGAACGTGGTGAATGTGACCTGGAGTGATCAGCAACTCCTCGCCCGCATAGGCAAGAAGTAGAGCATTGTCGCAAATCGAATTCACCAGCCTCGGAATCCCTCGCGAAGCTGTAGCAATAAGGATGATCGCCTGCACTGAAAAAGGCAGAGGCTCGCTTCCGCCGGCGCGCGACCAGCGATAATGCATGTACGCCCCCACATCCGAGCCCGTCAGAGGCTTGAGATCCATGCGAACCTCTATGCGTTGCTTCAGCTGACGAAGGTCCTCCCGATTCAAAGTTGCGGCTAGGTCATTTTGCCCGGCTAGCACGATCTGAAGAAGCTTTTCCTCGCTCGTCTCAAAGTTCGTCAACAGCCGGATCTCCTCAAGCGTCTCGGGGCTAAGGGTATGAGCTTCATCGACCATTAATACCGGAGCCTTTCCCTGAAGCCGTAATTCCAGCAAGATCTCCTGCAATTTATAGATTCTCTGAGATTTAGATGTGGGGATATCAGTCACTCCAAAATCCAAAAGAGCCAATTCCAGAAATTCGTCAGAATTCAATCGAGGAGTGAGGATAACGCTGAACTTTGCGGAATCGGTTGAGCGGATCAGCGCCCGCAGCAGGCTGGTCTTACCCGTGCCAGCCTCACCGGTCAGCACGACGAATCCCTTCCGGCGGGAAATTGCATAGAGTAAACCAGCAAAAGCTTCCCGATGAGAAGGCGTCATGAAAAGGCAGTTCGGATCAGGATTCATCCCGAACGGACTCTTTTGTAGGTTAAAAAAGCTTTCGTACATCTGATGACGCGACCCTCCGCTCCGAACCGCGGCTACCGCAGCGAAGCGACCACCGGAAAGGCTGATCGGATTCGGTTGACGAGTCTCCCAGCCGAACTCACGGGTGTCACGAGTTGTCCCCTCCGTACAGAATATCTCTATCATACACGGTACACTGTCGAGTGCGGGAAAGGATGAGCGACTCGTACCGGTACTGAAAGGATTGCGAACAGTATCGGCGGCCGAAAAATTTTCTATTGGGCCGTCGATGGCGATGGGGGCGGCCCTGAAGACTATCTATTAGAACGTCGCTATCGACGCACGACGGCGAACGGAAACTGGGGAAATCGTTCAACCAGAACCGTATGGACTCGGCGATAAAGCAGCACGCCGATCCCGGTTCCCAAAGTGTTCGTGATGACGTCTGTCATTCCGGAATCACGTGTTGGCAGGAACGCCTGCAGAATCTCGATCGTGAGGCTTACGATCGCGCCGACGACGATCGTTGAAAGTATCGCCCATTTGTCCTGACGAGCGGACAGGTAAAAATAGAAGCAAAAGCCGAGAGGAACGAAGCCCACGATATTTTTAAGCACCGCCCTCCAATAGTCGCGAGACATATTGAATTCCTGCCAAAACGGCTCCATAAAAAGCTTATCTACGACCAAATATTTTTCTGGGATGTGCAGATCGCCACCTGGTTTGAGCTTGCTGTGAACGACGCTGCCTGAATGCTCATCAAAAATGTACAGCGCGACTGGGCGTTCGCCTTCGGCAACCTCGGGGTATCCATTCTTGGTCCAAGTGTCATAATGCCGAAACACCTGCCGGGCCGCCAGTTCGGAATCGTAAATCGCCAGGCCGCGTATCTGGCCGTTCCAACCGTCTGGGCGGAGAGGGGAGTCGCCCAACAGGATTCGGCCGGTGAAAGCTTTCTCGGGAATCCGCAACTGCACCGTTCCAGCCAAAGCGCCAGCAACGTACACTGCTGTTCCCTCCCGGCCGGACGTGACGGTTATGAAAGTCGGTGTCGCGTGACGGAATACCTCAGGCACCACAAGGTTGGTTTTAGTCGCGTGGTCAGGTTCATTCCGTATCACGGCCTGAAGCTTGAAATCGACAAGGGACTGGCTCAGGCGAAGCTGATAAGGATTCTCCGGACTGTAAAATGCAAGCAGGGTTGCGGAGTTTTGGTACGGATGCGGCTGCGCAAAGATCTCCAGACTGCAACCTGTTTCGTCTTTCGACTCGGTCAGGTTGAGTGTGTCTGAACCGATGACAGTTCCAGATCGTCCAAAAGAAAGTCCGTTAGAATCTTTCAACCAAGTGACCTCGTTCCGGGGCGCATGAAATGGCCACAAACCCAACGACAGGTTGACGCACAGGACCGCTACGCAAATTGCGCCCGCAATCCCCATGTTCCCTGCGGGACGGGGGCGAATGGGACGATCCGCAAACACCTCACCCGGCCTTTCACGAACGATCATTGGACTGGCTCATTCAGCGAAAAAATACTGGTTTTGGAGCCCGTGGCCGGAAGTGGTCGACGCCGCCATCTATTCAGGAACGAGGGTCTTGGCGCCGGTATATCGTAGGGAGGCGTTTCTGGCTGAAGTTGGGCGGCGACGGGCAAGGCATTTTGCTCCGCCGGGGATGTCGTCGTTGGCGCGGGCTCAAAAGCTCGCGGAAGGGACACGACTGCTGGCGTAGGCAGTGTGAGATCAATACAGGCCTCACGAATTATTTCAACGTCCAGTAAACGTATCGTTTCCGAAAATGCGATCAGCAAAGCATTATCGCAAATCGTATTGATCAACCGCGGTATGCCGCACGACCAAGCGGCGACGGCATCCATCGCGTCATCGCTGCATGGGAAGAAACTCACCCCCCCTGCCGCGCTCCACCGATATTGGACGTATTCCTCGACAGATTCGCGGTTAAGTCTGCGGAGCGAGAGTCTAATCGCGATGCGTTGTTTCAGATGCCACAACTGCGGAAGGTTGAGGCGAGCATCGAATTCACTCTGACCGGCCAAAACAATCTGCAACAACTTGTGATCGCCGGCCTCGAAGTTGCCAAGCAGACGGATTTCTTCCAGTAACTCATCACTTAACTGATGGGCTTCATCGACAATCAAGGCCGACAACCGGCCCTCCGCGTCAGTGCGAATCAGGAACTCTTCAAGCAGCTTCAGGCGCCGTGCTTTGCTTACAGGAATTTCCTTGAATCCAAAATTGAGCATCAGCAATTCGAGGAACTCAGATGACGTCAAAGTCGGCGTCAGAATCACACTCGACTGCACATTCGATTCGACCAGGATCTCAGACAAGGCACGAAGCGCCGTCGTCTTGCCCAACCCGGCCTCCCCGGTCAGGACCAAGTACCCTCTACGCTCAAGAACCGCGAAAGCGAGACCGCGTATTGCGCTCTCATGTTGGGCCGTCAGGTGAATGAAGTCCGGGTCAGATACCAGCGAGAATGGCGTCTTCGTGAGCTGAAAAAATCTCTCGTACATCGAGATCACATGTAGCGCAAGTTGCGAGTAGTCACCGCCTTTTGATTATCACTTCTTTCTGATTGGCGGCGCAAACAGTCGATGCGGTAGGGCTGTGGGTCTGGCGCCCGTCGAAAAGCGGCCCTCGATGTCAACCTAGGAGGCGATTATTAGGCAACAGGCTGAGTAGTCCTCCCGAGAGATCTGCTAGCCGTTTTCCACAACTAATAAAGCCTTTCTTCACATTACAATAATTGATGCGGATAACCTGTTAAAAAACAGAGCCTGCTGTTTATGATTTTGGAGATGCTTACGGAAATTTGCTAGAATGGACCTTCCGAAAATGCTGCACCGGATTATTTGTGGTTGGTTGGGCGTCGCTGGTCTGGGGCTCCCTTCCATTTTGCCGGCCTCCCAGCTCTCTTTGCCGAATCAATTTTCGGGGCCGAACGCAAGCCTTCCCGTCCAGGTGATTTTTTCCCCGCAATCAGATTCGGTCAGCGCTCTCCAATTTGATCTCCAATATGACATGTCGGCGATGAGCATCGTTGTGACCGCTGGCGACGCTGCAAGGAGCTCAGGAAAGAGTCTCTATTATGCGGACTTGGCGCCCGGCAACAGACGGTTTCTCATCGTCGGAGTGAATCAGAATAGCATCCCGACCGGCCCCCTTCTCAATCTCTTTCTGAATCTGAACCCGTCTGCCTCAGGCGGCGCGTATCCGTTGGCATTCTCAAATGCTGCTGGCGCAGATGTAAACGGTCAACCGGTGACGACGACCACCACGGATGGCATGGTGACGGTCGCAGGACCCAATGGGGCTCCGCTACAGCCACAAGGCGTACTGAACGGCGGGAGCTTGCTGGCAGGTTCGCTAGCGCCAGGCGAAATCATTACCCTGATTGGCGACGGAATCGGCCCGGCTTTCGCAGTGCAGCCTCTTTCGTCTCCCTCAGGCACGATTCTGGGAGGGACGAGCGTACTATTCGACGGCACGCCAGCACCCCTACTTTACGCAGGCCAGAATCAGATCAACGCTATTGTGCCTTACCAAGTCGCCGGGCAAGCCGTCACGCAGATGCAGGTGAGTAGTGCGGGTTCGGTGATCGCGGGCTTCTCTGTTTCCGTTGTAGCTTCATCGCCCGCCATCTTCACCCTGGACGCAAGCGGCACCGGTCAAGGCGCGATGCTGAACGAGGACTCAACTATGAATTCTCCATCCAACCCCGCCAAACGAGGCTCAATTGTAGTGATCTTTGCGACTGGCGCTGGCCAAACTAACCCACCCGGGGTTGACGGCCAAGTTGTTGGAGTTGCTGCGCCACTTCCGAACTTGCCGGTGACGGTAAGTGTAGGAGGAATCAACTGCGCAATCCTCTACGCGGGCGGAGCACCGGGGCTGATTTCCGGTGTGCTTCAAGTAAATTGCCAAGTCGGTGAGAGTGTTACTCCAGGCTACGCAGTACCTATCATCTTGAAGGTCGGTAATGCTGCCAGCCCACCGGGGGTGACCTTGGCGATCCAGTGATGAGCGGTGGCTCAAACTAGGAAATTTAACGGTATGGAATCGACCTCGTTCCAGGCTAGTAGGGGTGTCTGTAGACGTAAAACTCAACGGCGAGCATTGCCACCATGAGTGCCCCGCCGGCTACCCAGTCGAACGCCGCCTTCCAACTGCGATGACGTTTTTCCGCCAGAGTCGGCACAAGCGGCACTGTGATTACCAAGGGTGGAGAGAAATGCTGCCTAAGTTCCTTCTCCGAGTGGAAAGTCGGATTCCGTAGGTCCATTCGAAGCGCCCCGCCGACTCCGAGTGCAAGGCCCGCGAGGAGAGCTGCAAGGCTAATCTTCAATCGGTCAGGGCTAGTCGGCCTCAATGGAAAGCTTGCGGGATCAGATTGACGGAACTGCTGACCTTCCTGTCGCCTTTCCATATCAGCCGCCCATTCCGATGGTTGCTGCACCTTCTCGACGCCTTTTATGTCCTGATTGAGCGCGTCCAACTCGCGCGTCATCGCGGTTAGTTGTTGTTCCCGGGCTGGTGTTAAACTCAGGTGGCCTTGAATTTCTATGATTGCGGCTCGCTGTCGCTTTTCATCCCTGGCCAAGCCTTCAATCTCCAACCGATTGCTCTCGATCTGTCCCTCCATCTGGGCGATAATGGGATCCCCGGCAGTCACCCGGCTTAGTTGTTTTTGCGGTACCGGCGATCCAGCTGTGATTTGTCCAGTCAAGGCCTCCAGTTGCGCGATCTCCTCATCCTTTTTCGCGACATCAGGATGCTGTGGAGTAAATCGGGCAAGTAGTGTTTTACGCTCGGACTTTAGGCGTGTTAGAGCTCCGTTAAGATTTCCGCTCAGCATCGACTCCAAGACGACTCTCTGCCCTCTCGCTCGATCGAGACCTGCGACTGTATTCTGCAACTGCGTTCGAACCTCTTCCAACCGCGTTTCATTCACCTGATGATCGTCAGGTAGCTCGCCTGAATACTGGATTTTGAAAGCGCGAATGCCCTGCTCCAGCGCCGCAGCCTTCTTTCGCTTCTCCTCCAGTTGTTCCTTGAGAAAGTTAGTGGTCGTAGTCGCCTTGTGCGTTTGAGCCTCTGAGCTCCTTTCGATAAACAACGACGAGAGTCGTCTGGTCACGTCCTGGGCCGCTTCCGGTGTACCGGCGCTGAAAGAAATACTGAAGGCGCTAAACGAATTGCCTTGCTCGACATCGATCGGGTTGATATCGATCGACTTCCGCATCATTTCAACGGCCATGTCCGGCGATATACGCCTCTGTTTGGCGAAAAGGCCAGTCTCGTCAATGATTTGGAGTAATGGAGCACGAGACAGAACTTCATGCTTCATAGCGTCCAGTTTTTGGAAAGCAGTAAAAGTCGAAAGGGGAGCGACTAAGCTCTGCGGAATCTGCTGTTCGACAATGAGAATTGTCGCTTCCGACCGGTAGAGATTAGGCAGAAAAGAAAGAGCAACCACGGTTACCGATAACGTCGCAAGACCCGTCAGCAGAATCCACGAGCTACGCTTTCTAAAGACTCTCAAGACCTCCTGAACCGTTCGACTCTTGTTACCTTCTGGTTCGGGAAGCTGAATTTCATCCATTTGGCCAATCCTTTCTGGCGGGCGTACACACAAATTTTACCATCGTCAGGCTGTCCCAAAGCCCGCTAGTGGCCTGTATCTGAGTAACTATTAGTATGGCGTCGACGCCTTTATTGCATGCCGTTTGGTGCTGAGCCGTTGGTCCTTACAGAACAAGAGCGAGACGAACTACAGATGACGCAGGCGCGGACTCTTCCAGCGGGCGATGTGATGCGATCGCGCATGATCCTGTTGCTGGCCGATGGCGTGGCTTATCAGAAGATTCAGGATTTGCTCGACACCACCGCGCCGACCATCGCGCGTTGGAAACGCCGGTTCCTGGAGAACCGCATCGCCGGTTTGATGGAGGAGCTGCATCCCGGCCAGCAACCCTCGGTGAGGACGCCCAAGTTGCAGGCGAAGGTTCTGGCGGCGATTAAAGAAGGACCCAAAGATGGTTCCACGCATTGGTCGTGCCGAAAGCTGGCGGCGAAGTTTAAAGTCAGCAAAGGCACCGTGCAACGCATTCTGGCGCAAGCCGACGTGCGCCCGCATCGCTTAGAACGTTACATGGCGAGCGATGATCCGGATTCTGAGGCTAAGGCCGCCGACGTCATCGGATTGTATCTGGCTCCGCCGCAGCACGCGGCGGTGTTCTGCGTAGATGAGAAGACTGCGATTCAAGCGCTGGACCGGCTGGACCCGGTGCTTCCATTGCCGCCGGGCCGGCTGGAGCGGCACGGCTTTGAATATCGACGCAAACGGCACGCTGTCGCTGTACGCGGCGCTGGATGTGAAGACCGGCAAGGTGCAAGGCAAGACCGCCGAGCGCCATACCAGCGCGGAGTTCGTCGACTTCCTGGAACAAGTGGTTTCCGGCTGTAAACCGCAGCAAGAGATTCACATCATTCTCGATAACCTATCGGCACACAAGACTAATCAGGTGGCAGAGTTTCTTGACCGGAATCCCCGTGCCAAGCTTCACTTCACGCCCACCTATTCTTCCTGGCTCAATCAAGTCGAGATCTGGTTTGCCAGACTGGAGCGCGAAGTCATTGCGCGCGGTATCTTCACCTCGGTTCGGATCTGTCGCGCAAACTCATGCGCTATATCCGTTCCTATTCCAAAACCGCGCGCCCCTTCAAATGGAAATACTCCGACGTCCGCAGGAGAATCCTCCCATGCTAACGAACTCGCTGCGACGGGCCACTAGTGAAAGGTCGCGGGTAGGAGCCATTCCCCTAAAGCTTTCTTGCTGATTTGAAGATGAGTGCATGCGCCCGGGCCGTGAAAGCGATAAAATGATGGAGGATGCCGGACCGGATACAACTCTGCGCCAATTGGGGCTTTTCTGCCGTGAGCAACTGACGTCGCAAATCGACGCATCAATGAATCAGGCTTTCAAACTGCGGAAATGAGGAGGCCGACGCCAAGCCGGCCGTAGGGCCCGATCCTAGGGTGTAGACAAGCCGGTCGTCTTTAATACTGGCAAATGCGATTCTCGCCCGCTCCCAATCCGGCCCCTCAATACGCCACCCACCGTGTTCGGGCACCAGCTTCATCGCATTGCGCTTCCGCCACCAGCGGTTAACATCTCCGGGGAGCGCCATCCACATTTTTTTGTCGATACAGAGTTGTGACAGATAAGTCAATAGGGTCTTGTACACCGACATCGCTTTCTCCGCCAACAGGTAATCAGGGTGAACGATGAAGCTGATCAGGCCGTGTTTTTGCGAGATCAGTTCGATTTGCTTCTTCCAAAGCTCAATCGAATAGTCTCCGAGAATGTGAAACAAGGAATAGTCCTGGACAGTTGTCAGTGGAAGTTCAAGAATTTGGCCTATAAAGTAGGGGAAGACGGTGCAGCAGCCGCCGCGCTGGGGTTCCATGTGGGCAACATCAGGCACGGACATGTCATAGGAAATGTTAAGTTCCTCATACCAACCCACGTTTCGATACATACAGGCAGATCTAAACCCTTCCGCGCCAAAATCCTGAACGTATCGGTTAATACGTTCAGCATGTTGCAGGAAGGTTCTCCGATCCCTAAAGAGGTTCCCATTATGATTAAGCCCGTGAACGTTAACTTCGCATTGCCCCTGGCGGATGGCTTCAAGAACGTCTCCGGATACTGTATATCGCTCCTCGGGTACGAGTTGAAATGACGACTTGATACCAAATGCGTCATCGACATCCATCAGACGCGGGACAAAGGTGAGGCCAGCCGCGGTTTCCACGTCATGAGTAACTACGACAGAACTATGAGCTCCTTCCGGCCAGAACCATATGAAGGGTATGCTGTCAATCTTCCTGGCTCTCATCGATAAAAGCAAGATCCTCTCGAAGATGTGCTCCACACTTGTGTCCACGGGCCATTTCGGGAAGGCCAAGGTTTCCCAGTCTCGAAGGTAGAATTTTTGCAGCCTTTTCCGGAGTGAATCAGGCAGCATCGGCCTGAGGTGGTAATACCCTCGTCGGACAGCCTCACTCGATAGTAACGCACTTGCGCCACCAGGACCGCTGCCGGGGTAGCGCTCCAACCGGAGGTTATTAATGATCTGGGAAATATCAAACGGTAATCCAAGAGCTGACCCATCAAATGTCGAGTATTGAAACAGGTCAGGAAGAGGGGCGCCGTTAATCGCAGCCGGTGACTGAAAAGCGAATCGCCCGTAACAAATCGCCTCGGGGCCGAAGTGAAAATAACCCGCTCGCGGTTGCAATTCTTGCGGCGAAGACACGGCAACCAGCCCTTCAGGGCATCGATAAAAATCCGCTAAAGGATTACTCATTGAAGCGCGCCGCCACCTCCAGATAGGGCTGTGCTCTATGGGAAGGAGTCATAGAGGCTTAATAGGGCGCCCTCACGCTACAAAGTCCTAGGCCTGGTCCCACGCGACAGATGACCCATCGAATTCCCAACGACAGGTTATGGTCCTTCCTAGTCATCCATTTGCCCTTCTCGCTTACCTGGGGTAAGAGTTGGGGGCCTTTCCCCGGGCTGCGGTCCATCATGCCAGCTCACAACACCATCTTACGGCAGTAGAAAGCCTCGGCGTAGCCGCTTGGCGCGTTGCATTCCATCCCTCGCAGTCGCATAAGGGAAAGGAAGGTCTCTGGTTGGAACCAGTGCTTGTCACGCTGCGATTGGAACGCGTCCATTATGAACTGGATCTTGTTCTGGTATGTTGCGGGCGAAAGCGGCACGAATAAGCTTGGCTGCCCCAAGTCGCCGTCATATTTCGGGATCTCGTACTCCAGAATGAGATGATTGCGGAACGTGTTCCAGGCCAATTCCGCCACCAGGCGATGATCTTGGTGCGCATCCTTCCGATTATGAGTGAAAATCAGGTCGGGATTAACCTGTTGCTTGATTTCTTCAAAAACTGCCTTCACTTCAGAGCCCACAAATGGTAGAAACCCATCCGGAAAGGTCTTCAGCACCGGTCCCGCCAGATGAGCCGAGCTGGTGAAGCGCACTGCCGCGCTTTGAGCTTCAATGCCGCGGACACCCGCGGCGCTGAATACTATCCAATGAAAGGTGGAATCGGGATATTGTTCAGCCAAACGTAGGATCGTGCCACCGCAGCCAATTTCAATATCGTCGGAGTGCGAGCCGAGGCATAGAATATGCAAACCCTTCCGCCCCGCACCCTCCAGACTGAGTTGGATCATGCGCTCGCCAATATCGGTGCGGACTCGTTGGGCCGCGCGGAGGTGGTCTGCTGCCAGACCTTCCAGGGGGCCGCTCCTTCGTTTAGCTCCTCCAAACGCTGCTTGTCCTTGAAGGTATCCATACACTGCCAGAAGCCTGGGCATTTGTAGGCCAGCAAGGCCTTCTTATCAATCAAACGCCGGAATGGTTCACGCACGAGTTCGTCACCCGGATGAATGTAGTCGAAAATGTCGTTGCGCAAAACGAAGAAACCACCATTGATCCAGATATCGGAGCGGGTCAGTTCCGAGACACCGGTGACCAGCCCCTGGCTGCTGGTGTTCACGATGTCGAAGCTCGCCGTAGGCTGCACCAGCAGTAGGGAGGCTACAGCGTTGCTCTGCCGGAAGGCGTCCAACATAGCCGGGAGCGGGAGGTCGCTTAATCCGTCGCCGTAGTTCGCCAAAAATATCTCGTCTCTTTCCAAGTGCGGTTCTACCGCCTTCAGCCGCTCGCCGATCGTCGCATGAACTCCGGTCTCGACGAAAGTGATCGTCCAATCGTCGATGTCGCGGTTCAGAAAATGGACCTTTTTGCCCCCTTGCGACCAGACAAAGTCGTTGGAAACCGACTCGTCATAGTTCAGGAAGTAATCCTTGATGACACTGCCTTTATATCCCAGGCAGAGGATAAAGTCTTTATGGCCGAAGTGGGCATAATACTTCATCAGATGCCAGAGAAGAGGTCGCGATCCAATTTGCACCATCGGTTTCGGAACGTCGTCGGCATACCCTCTGAGCCGCATGCCGGCTCCGCCGCAGAAGAGCACTACTTTCATGACTTACCTTTCCTCTCTATAATTTTACTAAGTGAGTTCAAACACGAACGCTGACTAATTCCTCGAGCCACGCTTCACCTCGGAAGAGACGATATTGCTCGGCGCGCAGTTGATCGGCGAAACGATCTGATGGAAGCGTGACGTCGTCATAGGTGACGACGGAATCTTTCGCTACGTCCCGCAGCAGCGTACAGCCCTCAACCAGCCCTTCGGGCAGGTAACGGCGATCGCACATCTCTTCCGTATTGACCGCCTCGCCATAGGTCATGTACATGCCATAATCATCGAGAACTTCGCCAGCCTTTAAGTCGCGCTTGGCGACGGCGCAGACTTCAACGACGGGGCCGGCCAGTGGCTTAGCAACGGAATCCCGAAACAAAACTACCCGCGCGATCGCATTGGGCACTTCGAAATGCACTAAATGGTAGGGAAGGAAGAACGCATACAACGGCCCGTCGCCCATTTTGTAAAGATTCAGATAATGCTGTTGTTTGGGATCTGGGTGTTCGGCCAGACAATACACCTTGGTGAGCGGAGTTCCCACCACATAATCAATGAAGCCACCGGTACTACGCAATTCGTCGATATCGTACAGTGAACCGATCTTCATCACGTCGCCGCGATACTCGAGTCCTCTTGACATGCCTCGGGATTTCACCTTGAAGCCGGTCGCATTCGCAACAACTGCTTGCTCGAAGCTGATTTTCGAACCGTCGGCGAAGCTGGTCACCATGGCGGCGTTCTGCCCCCAGCGGTCTGCGAACCCTCGCTGCGTGGTCGGATTGCGGTAAGGATCCTGCAGGCCTTTGATGTTGCCCATCACGCGCGGAGTGAGGCCGAGGCCTTTCACCCAGCGGTATAGATTCATTTGCAGGCCAGGTTCGTCACCATCGCATGCCGACAGGATCACACCATGCTTTTCTGCGTAGACCTGGAGGATCGGGCCGATGGTCGCGTCTACCTCGGCGTTCAACAGCACCACGTCTTTCCCATGCCGGAATGCATCGACGATGACACGAGCGCCGAATTCGACCGAGCCAGTCGTGTCGACCAACACGTCGATTTGCTCTGAGCCCGACAGCAGAAAGGCGTCTTCGGTAACCACTGGCTTCCCCTCCCGGATGGCATCTTCGACCTGATCCTGGGTGGTTGCCATAACCGCATCATTCCGGCCCGCGTAAGCGAACACGTCGAGCGCTCTCTGGCCCCGACGATTGAAGGCCGCTACCATGCGCATCCCCGGGACGCTGTTGGTAATCTGATTGGTGAGCCCTTGCGCCATGAAGCCGGCGCCGAGGACTGCAACTCGAATGGGCAGGCCCTGCGCCTCCCTTGCTTTCAGTGCATTGTCAACGATGATCATTGCGTCTCCTTCCTCAAGTTAATTGCAAGCTCATGCGATTTTTCAAAGCGCCTTCCTGCACGTCCAGCAGTGGCCAGACTGCGTCCTTGTCAGAGATTACGGTGACGGGGAGCGGCCAGGAAAGCTTTAGCCGCGGGTCGTTGTAGAGCAGTCCGCTCTCAGAACCAGGCGTGTAAAACTCGCCGACTTGATAGCTGGTTTCGGTGGTGTCTCGCAACACCTGATATCCGTGAGCGAAGCGCTCGGGCACGTACAGGGCACGGTGGTTGTCCTCAGTCAATTCGACCGCAACATGCTGGAGGTAGGTGGGACTTTCCGGACGGAGATCGACGATGATGTCAAGAATCCCGCCGCGGGTGCATCGCACTACTTTTGTCTCGGCTGCCGGAGGAAACTGAAAGTGCATTCCACGCAGGGTGCCTTTCTGGTGATTGAATGCTACGTTGGCCTGGGCGATGATGGGTTTCAGTCCATGCGCCTCGAACTCTTGCTGGCAGAAGGCGCGCGCAAAGAACCCTCGAGAATCAGTCCGGAGTTCCAGGTCGATTATGTAGGCTCCTGGGAGTATAGTCTCTGTAAAAATCATATGCTTGTTCTCCTCTATCGCGATTGAACGGCAACCTCTGCTTGCTGTGTTTGGGGGATCCAGCGCAGCGATGCATCTAATTTCCCAGATTCGATAAGTCTTTGGATGTGGTTGATCCTTGTATAGCGGCCACGCTCCAAATCAGCGCTGGTGAGTCCTGCCGCTCGATACGCTTCGAGCAGTTCCTGCGCTCCGCTGCGCGCAGTCCATTGCGGACGGAAGCTCGGAAGAATACGCCGGATCTTGTCACAACTTACGCGGTAGCAACGCTTGTCGGGCCCACCCCCGGCTGCGTACTCGATTTGGCACCCGGGAACGGTCTCGCCGACGATATCCGCAAGTTGACTGATTCGATAGTTCTCTTCCGTTTGGCCGACGTTGAATGTTTCATTGTGGATGATGTCTCGAGGCGCCTCAAGTACACTCACGACCGCGGCGATGATGTCCCGAATATGCACGATGGGCCGCCAGGGCGTGCCGTCGCTTTTGATAAATACGCGGCCAGTAGCATATGCGGACGCCACCAAGTCGTTTAAGACGATGTCCAGCCGGAGGCGGGGTGACGCGCCGTAAGCGGTGGCGTTCCTCATAAAAGTCGGACTGAATTTGTCATCCGCGAGTTTTGCGACGTCGCGTTCAACGTAGACTTTGGATTCGGCGTACGCAGTGACCGGGCTGAGTTGAGCCGTTTCGTCCAAGAACTCATCCCCCGCAGCGCCGTACGTGCTGCAAGACGACGAGAAGACGAAGCGACGCACCCCCGCTTCTTTCGCCAGTTCGGCCAGCCGCACCGATGCGTGGTGGTTGATGTCATAGGTCAGTCCTGCATTCAGATTGCCTAGAGGGTCATTTGACAGAGCGGCGAGGTGAACCACAGCGTCGAAGCCTTCGACATCCTTCTTGGTCAGGGAGCGGAGGTCCTTGCGTATCTCCGGAATCTCTTCGGGCGGTGTTCCGAACTCGCAATTTGCGAACAGATCCGTGTCCAGGCCAGTGACTTCATGCCCTGCGGCCAGTAGAACCGGGCCAGCAACAGCCCCGATATAGCCCTTATGTCCAGTTAGTAGAATTTTCATATGGGTACCTTTACGAAAGAATGTTTGGTTTTCTTCGGACAAACCAGCGTTCAATAACACTTTCTTAGCCGTCTGTTTTTCCCAGTCGACAAGAGCCATTTGGCCCCTTTCGCCTGCGCTGAGTTTAGAAACCTCAAGTAAGTCAGGAGGGAGCCCTTCGTACCCCCACGATCCTCGAACGTGACGAGTCCCGCCTGTCCGCATTCAGAGCGAACCGAGATCGAATGCGCATAAGCTGATCATTTGGCTTGCTGAAATTGGGTGCGTCAACCGTACTCACACATTCGGCGAGCAAATGAAAAAGTATTCTATGGCCAACAAAGGACTAATGATGGGAATATTCATATTGATCCGCAGTTGGATGGCCTTGTTAACCGGTCGACGAGGCTCATGGTGTTCCCAGTTATGAGAAGTCGGGAAGGATCTCTCGACTCGAAAGACCTGCTTTAGACTTCGGCGAAAGTCTCCGATTGACTGAAGATTGTTGTAAAAATAAGCAACGTATTTATTTCGGTGGCCAAAATTAACGTACGATACGATAAATCTGCCGTTGGGTTTTAACAATTGTCTTATTTCGGAAAATTTCTGCAGTTGGAATGAGCCTGCATATTCAAACACGCCCTGCGCTATCACAATGTCAAACTTTTTCGAGCCAAATTCTATTGGACTTTCGAGAAAGTTGGCTTGGAGCAGATGGGGCGCGGGGCTGTGTATAGCGATATCGATCCCATGGTAATGTATGTTTTTCCGAAGCAGCCCCATCAACGCAGCAGGACCGCACCCCACATCGAGAAGATCGCAGTCCTCGTTGGGCGCCAGCCTGTTGATCATTCGAGCAGCTTTTTCGAGTCGAAAGTGAGGTTGAGCATAGTGGAGATTTTCCTTGATCCAGAAGTCTCTGTCATAATATTTATCGCTGGATTGTGTAGGCATTTGGTCTCTTTTCGCCTGCTTATTTGTGCATCTGAGGGGAGTTCCTGCACGCCCGCGCGTTATTACGTGCAAATTTTGTCATAGCCGATAATCTTGGAATTACGGTCGGTCGCTTTTTGGATTGGCGCGGCTCTTAAGTCCTTGCAGCAGATCCACAAAAATGGGCTTTTGACCCATGACATATAGAAGCATCAGAATGTAGATGCCGAGCAGGACTGTGACCCCGATGACAAGTCTAACAATGGGAGACAGCATTGCTCCCCAGCTAACTTCCACTGCAAAGGCACCAGCCCCACCGACAATCCCTGAGAGTAATGGGGGGCCAATCGTCGCCATAATGTCGCGGAAAGAAACGACGGTACCGTGTATACCCCAGGCGATATGCGGACCGGCCCAGAGCGTCATCACCGTTGAAAAGGCTATCGCGACTCCTTTAGGTCCATATGGCAAGCCAATAAGGTAGGCTATAGTGACCAAAGGAGTAAGAACCAACGAGACCTTCAGACAGCGCCCAACGGCCCCGATTGAGTATAGCAGGCATCCCAATGGATTTATGAAAGCGAAGATAAGGATTGTTGGCGCCAGTAGTCGGAGAATCGGCGCGGCTTCGTTCCACTTCGCTCCCAGGATGACCGTGATTAAATCCTGAGGGAAGAGTCCTATGGCAATGGTCATGGGAACTGTCAAGGCGATGATTAGCGAGTATCCCTTCAGAAAGTAACTTCTCAGCCGGACCGGATCGTGCTGAAGGCGCGACAATGTTGCGAATGCGATTTCGCTGAACGTCGAATTGAGATTGTCCGTCGGGATACTTATGATTTGGTAGGATCTGCCATAAATGCCCAGAGCCTCCGCACCCCAGAAGCGGCCCAACAATATCTTGTCCAGATTGTAGGCGCCATAGACGAGAACGCTCATCAGGGTAACCGTACCCCCAAAGCGCATCATGGGACGAACCCCAACGTTTTTGCGGGGCCGACTGGGTATCCACGGTGCCATTAGCCAAAAACCAACGGTCGAGACCACTGGGGGCGCGAATGTCATTGCCACAAGCGCCCAGTAGCCAAATCCTAAAATAGCGAAGGCAACTCCAAGGGCAGTACTCGCGACCAACGAAATAATCTGTATAGCGGCTAGTGCAGTGAAACGCATTTGCCGTTGCAGAATCGCTGAGTGCTGTACTCCAGCGGCGTTTATAAAAAAGCTGCCCGATAAGGCAATCGTCACCCAGAAAAGACGGGGTTCGTGATACAGGATCACGATGACCGGCGCCGCTATCCACAGCGCTACGGTTAATAGTAGACCAACTGCCATGTTGACCCAGAATAGTGTTGAGAGTTGGTCGTTGGTTACGTCCGTGCTCTGCACCGTGGCTGAGGAAAGTCCGAAATCCCTGAAGATGGTCAGCACCCCAGTGAGGGCTGTGACCATGCCAACCAACCCAAAATCTTTGGGATCTAATAATCTCGCCAGCACCGCCAGTGTCCCGATGCGAACGGCGAAAAATGTCACTTGGGCGAGTAGTCGTGCGACACCACCGCGGATCGCCTTCTCTTTGAGGTCTGTAACCGGGACGGTACGTTCCGTTATTAAAATGTTAGGTTCTGTTGTCAATTGGGAGCCGCAAGTCTGGATTCAAATATCCGCCGAAAGTATCCAGACAGTAAGTCGCTTCTCCTGCCCAAGAAGCATCAGCCACGCCCGCTTGGTGGCTTGCCTGCTCGTTCATCTTGCTCGTTGAAAATTGTCTCGGCAAGCGGGCTCTCCTCCCATTTCAAGATCTTTTGGACCAGCGCAAACAAGGATGAGGCGACCATATCAGCGCCACTGTCTGCCGCCGCGTCGCCACTCAGCAATCGAGCCGTTTTGCAGCCGGCGTTCTTTCCCGCCTCCACATCCGTTTCGGAATCACCGATCATCCAAGATGCACTCAGATCAATTCGATGCGCACCCGCCGCATTCAACAACATCCCCGGCGCCGGTTTGCGGCAGTTGCAGGACGGCTCCGTGTCGTGCGGACAGTAATACGTCCCGTCTATAGTTGCCCCGGCGCTTGCGAACGTATAGCACATTCGCTGGTGCATGGCCTCAAGATCAGCGGTTGTGATGAGTCCCTTAGCTACGCAACGTTGATTGCTCACCACGATGACGCGGAATCCGGCTTGGTTTAACAAGGCGATCGCTGGGGCCACACCCGGAAGAAAGTGCAACTCCTCCCAGCGGGTAACATACTCACCTTCAGGACGCTTTTCGTTAAGGACCCCGTCACGATCCAAGAATGCAGCCCTATTCATGGAAAATTGTCTGTTCCACAAGTTCCGAAATAATGTGGCCTACCAGAATATGACATTCCTGGATACGTGGCGTCTCGTTAGATGGAACACAAATACAGAAATCCACCACGCCCTTAAGCTTGCCGCCAGTGCAGCCAGTGAATCCTATTGTATGCAGTCCCAGTTTCTTGGCTGTTAATACACCACAAAGAGTGTTCTCCGAATTACCGCTGGTCGTAATGGCAATGGCTACGTCTCCGGGACGGCCAAGAGCCTCCAGCTGTCTTGAGAAGACGACATCGAAACCGTAATCGTTGCCGATCGCAGTAACACACGAAGTATTTGCTGAGAGAGCCAATGCAGGCAGAGCCGGTCGATCAAATGCGAAGCGCCCCACAAACTCCGCGGCAATATGCTGTGCATCTGCCGCGCTTCCACCGTTGCCGAACAAAAACAGCTTATTCCCTTGCTTGAATGCCTCAACCAGGACCATGCTAACGCTAGCAACCGTTGCGACCACATCAGCGCTGTGCAATAGACGCTCTTTCGCAGCGATCGAGGCCTGTATCGACGCGCTGACGCGCTTTTCGAAATTATCTGTACTCATCATTCAGTCTCCGTCCTTGAGAGCCATACGTGTCCGTCGTGGGTTGGTTTTGCTGCTTCAAACAGGCGATTGTAAATCACTTGGGCGCGGGCGTAGTCTTGCGGAGTGCCGATGTCAATGAACATCCCGTGCTGCTCCAGCGCGTAGACCCCAAAATCAAGTAGCCGAGGTAATACGTCCCTCTCCAAGCTCGCGGTTCCTTCTGGTATATGGTCCAGAACAGGGCGGCTGAAGACATACACACCGGCATTCACGAGCCCGGAAGCGGCCATGCCAGCCTTTTCCGTTAAGTCGATTACTTGTCCGCCCGGACCGACCTGAACCGTTCCGTATCTGCTTGCGTTCTCAACCCGTGTCACGGCGATGCTCACCAATCCGCCGTGTGTGCGGTGAAAATGAATCAACTCACTAAAATCGATCTCTAAAAACGAATCTCCATTCATGACCAAGAAGTCTGCTGCATCTTGCAACAAATGACCGGCAAACTTTATTGCGCCGGCAGTCCCCAGTGGGTATGGTTCCTTCGAGTACATGATTCCCACATCCAGGTCGTGTCCAACACCGAATTCACTTTCGATTTGGTCGGCCAGATGGTACGTGCACATCACCAGATGACGGATTCCCTGGTGTCGAAGTTGGCGGACCAGCAATTCAAGAAAGGGCCGATTCCCCACAGAGGCTAGCGGCTTAGGGATTGATGGTATTAGCTCGCGTAAGCGGGTTCCCATGCCCCCGACGAGCAGAACGGCATGGGTTTCATGCATCATAGTTCTTAACATTCGGGCAGTGTCGGCGCGAGGAGCCCGTTTGGAAGCCCTTGATTGAAACTACGGTCTCTGTGCCCACTACATCACTCGATCCCAGTACTCCAACATGGATGTCAGAGTCTGCTCAATCGACCGCAGTGGCTTCCAGCCGGTCTGGCTGCGGAATTTCTGCGTACTGCCAAAGATAATCTTCTCGTCCGACGGTCGCATCAGGTGGGCCGCTTGCCGAATCTCCACCTTCGTCTCAGATAGGCGGATCGCGGTTCGCAGCAAGTCATCGATTCGGTGCGTCCCCGCTGCGCAAAGATTATACGATTCGCCACGTTTTCCTTTGAGCGCAGCCAGGTAGAATCCATTTACGGTGTCGCTAACGTCGAGGAATGCGCGGTAGGGCTTTAGGTTCCCGACTTCGATCACCGGCTCTTGGATTCCCTTCTTGATCCCGATCAACTGTCGCACGAAGTCCGATGGTGCGTCATTAGTCTTCCCTGGGCCCGTGGTATTGAACAAACGCAGGTTAACAGCCGGGATCTTGTAGTCCAGGAAATATTCCCTTGCCAGCAGTTCCAAGCAGACCTTGCTGATTCCGTAGGGATGAAGGGGTCGAAGGTGCTGCTCTTCAACGACCGGTATTGCCGACGGCGGCACGTATCCATATTCCGCGCTGGAGCAGGCCGACACCACCACCGGAGCGCGTTTCATATGACGCACCGCCTCGAACAGATGCAGCGATCCCATAATGTTTGATTCGAAAGTCCCAACCGGATCTGCCCACGACACCGTGGGTAGGCTCTGGGCGCCGAGGTGAAACACGTGGGTTGGCTCGTACTTGTTCAAAAGCTGTGCGACTCGCGCGCCGTTGCGCAGATCGCACTGTTCAAAGATCAAATCGGGTAATACGGGAAAAGAGTTGCTGCGTTGGGTCAGATATCCACCGATTACCTTCCATTTCCTTTGCAGAAGGAACTTAGCGAGGTGAGATCCGATGAATCCTTCCGCACCGGTTACGAACGCAGTTTTCATCGCTTCACCAATTGAGCTCTAAGCTTCGGTGTTACCCACCAAATAAATATTCGATCTCGATTCGTCCAATGAGCGCTAGGCATAGATTACGGATCGCTCCTGAGCCAACTCATGGTCATAGTGCGCCTCCGGCTCATGGACGACCACTTGACTACCCTTATTCGAGAAGGAAAAGGGTACATGGAGCAGATTCTTCAACCGAACTCTAAGCTCTTGGCGCCGTTCCGGCGGCACGAAGAACAGCATAAAACCACCGCCGCCCGCGCCCAGCAGTTTGCCTCCCAGCGCACCGGCGTCCAGCCCGGTCTGGTAGATCTCGTCGATATTGGCGTTTGTGATCTTCTGAGTCAGGGTTCGTTTGATTTGCCAGCTCTGGTGCAGCAGCCGGCCAAAGTCATCCAGTGAGCGCCGTGAATCGGTGAGGATCGATTCCCCCTCATCGACGAGTTGAAGCATCGTCCGCAATTCCTTTTCTTTGTGCGGCGTCATCTTCAATTGTTCCTGGGCGATCTCGGAAGCGGTTCGAGAGAAGCCGGTGAAGTACAGGGCCATATGTTGCTCGAGTTCGGCAAATCGGCTCTGGGGTGCGCTTATCCTGTTAACTTCTATCGTGCCATCCCGGTTGAAGTTGATGCGATTGAAACCACCATATGCGGCACTGACCTGGTCTTGAGCGCCGACGGCCTCATGAATCAAATCTTGTTCGACGTGAATGGCTTCTGTTGCGAGCGTGTGCTTATCCCGCATCTGATCCCTGAGCGCGTATAGACCGAGAAGTAGTCCTACCGTAAAAGCGGAACTTGTGCCTAACCCGGTTCGGGCCGGAAGATCCGCCACATGATGAACTTCCACGCCTTCTTCCATTCCAAGGAACTGCAGGCAAGCTCGCACCGATGGATGCTCTATCGTGCTATTGGAAGCAACGTTTTCCACCTTCGAATAGGAAATCCGGCTATGGTATTCAAAGAATGGCGGTAACCGCCGGCAAGTCAAATAGCAGCATTTGTCAATGGTCGTGGCCAATACGGCACCACCATGTTCCCGATACCAGATCGGATAGTCAGTTCCACCTCCAAAAAAGGAGATGCGAAGGGGAGTTCGAGTAATTACCATATATCCAGCCTTTCACGTGTCAGCGTCGTCCGAATCCAGAAATCCTTGCTAAAAACAGTCGCGGTCTTGCTCGCTTGGCGGCCTCGGAAGCGGCCGACGAGCCATATAAGCTGCGAGGCTGTTCAAAGTGATTGTGTTGCCAAAGCATATCGTCGAGCGAATCCAGTCCGTTTCTAAGCCAATCCCGGTCACTCAACCCGCGGTCAGCCGGGCAGTCCGCATGAGTGGAGCACTTCAGAGTCTCGCGAAGTCGCTACGACTCGTCCGCTATTTCAAATCCTTCATGTGTTTCGAATTGCCCTTGGACAGGTCAACAGCCTAGATTGTATATTTCATCGCCCCGATCGTGCTTCCATCGTTGCAGGATTGACGAACCGCGTTACCTGCTAAGCCGTTGTGCGTGTCTCAAGCCTATCCTGAGAAATTGCGCCGTCGCAGCGCAGGGGCCGCGCGCCCGTCGCCGAGACTAGGCGGAAGGCTGTCGCGTAGCGAATTCTCCAGTCCTGTCTCCTCTTGTTTAAAGGCTCCAGGCCGGCATATTGGCAAGGCCACAGACCTGTCATGCAAGGGTCCCCCTCGTGGATCTCCTCGAGCAAATCGGCGACTGGCTCCCATCCCAGCTCCGAAGCAACCGTCGCTCGGATATCCGGGCTGATTCCAGACACGAAAAGGTAGCCTTGGCGATTTACTAGGCGAGCGATGTTGCGGAGAGATCGCTCCGCCTCCGGATCCTCCATGTGACACAGGAAATTACTTGACACTACAATATCCTGAGCGCCTATTGTGTCGAGAATCTCCGCTGACTTGACGTCTCCAACGTGCCACTTGATCCCGTCCTTAACCCAGTTCTTAACTGATGCCACTTCGCCGTCCAGGTCAAAACATTCTGTCTTTTCAGCCGCAGTCATTCGATCAAAAATCTCCGCACCCACCAGTTCTGAGCCCGCGCGGCCAATCCGCCAACGCCCGGCAGCCCCATGATCGTGAATCTCCTGCTCGCCCGCTTCGGCCTTGAGAGAATAGACGCCGCGCTCCGCAAAAGTCACAGCCTCCTTGGAAATGTCGACCCCATGCATGATGAGCTTTAGGTCTGGCCGCGCCTTCCTTATCTCCCAAGCAATCGAATACACCTCCGCACCGACGCTGCAACCTAGCACGGCGACTCGTACAGTATCAGAGCTGCGCTTGCCATCCACTAGGCGCCGGATCAGCTCCAGCTCGGGTCGATTCCCGAGAAAATACGTACTATGCGTCTGCGCACGGGGAATTTGTACCCGAGCTATGGCGTGCAAAAAATGACCATACCAATCCACTAACCGAAGCGCAACAAAGGGCGAAGGAAGAAGATTCCAGAGACGTTGATTCACGCGAAGAAATGCGTTAGTTGGAGATTTGCCGAAAATCCTGACCCGAATTGTTCGCGCCAACCAGGACGCCGCAGCGAGCGACCATGGATCCTCTTTACCGACCACATCGCGGTTCCATCTCGTCCATGTATCTTTCCCGCTGAACCAACGTCGCTTACAAAAGGCCAGCATCCTCATACGGCCCGAATAGGAGTATTCCACGCCTGAAGGAACCTCAATGAGAACGCCAGGGCTAATGCTACACTCACGACCGCCAATGGTAAAATAGCCGCTTCCGGCAAGAACATAGTACGTTCGGGTGACGCCCTTACAAATCATAAAAGTATCATGTCCTTTTTCGGATTCAATGTACAGAACATCCAGATCTTTCTGTTGCATTGGGCCAAATGAATAGCCGAAAAAGCCCTTGCCGCGAAAAGACACCGACGTTGGCGGCTCATGTAAGTGAGGCAAGACTATCTATAACTCCTATCTTTGATTTTGGCTACACGCGCGCAAATCCTTGGCGCGCTAGAAACGACTGAGCTTTGGAGTGGGTGCTGGAATCCTGCTTGAGCCAACTATTCTCGTGCTCTACGTGGTCCAGGCTTAAACCCGATTTCAGTTTTCTAACAGTTTTTTGAAGATATATTCATACTGTTCCTCTAACTTACGGCGATATAAGTCCGACTGAAGTACAAGGTGACACTTGATACTTTCAGCATTTTCTTCGAGTGCGGTGACTTGGTCAATCAATTTGTCAACATCCACGTTTTCGATATCTTGACAGAATTCAGTCATTCCCATCGCACTCATCAAGGAATCAACCTTCTCGTGAAAGGAAATCGCCACAACGGGCTTCCCGAGCATCAGCGCCAATAGCACATTGTGAAATCGGCTCGCCACCACAATATCTGTTCCTGCTAATTGTGACAGCAATTCGTCGACGCAGAGGGCTGGCTCATCAATAATCTGTCCCGCTTCATACCTCACTCCGCTGTTCTCCAGAAACTCGCGCAAATCCTGCCGTACTCGACGTATCGTACACTACGTCGCCGATGAGAACTCTCACAGTGTAGTTATGTTCGATCGACCAACGGACGAAGGTCGCGACTTTCGCGACGTAATCGCGATAAATGGTTTCAACCTTTTCTGGAGTGGCAGCGCGGCTCGTGTCATAAGTGATCAGCCCAATTCCGATCACGGGCCTTCGCTTGTCACCGGCGCGGGAATTAGGGACGCTACCGGCGGGTAGGCTGAACGCTAAGTCAGGATAAACGGCGTCACGTTCACCCGCGATCCCCATTCCCTCCACATAGCTTTTAGAGAAGATGTCACGATAGGATCGGTAATCGGCCAGCTTTAGAGCTGCCTTAACGAAGATTCTGCTGAGAGGATGGCGTATCGGGCCTGCTCCCACACTTACAAAAACTAATTTGCAGCGGCACAGTTTCGCAGCGATGGACCACCGGAGTATATCGTAATGCAAGCCAAAAGCCGAGATGCCGACGTCCGCCAGCATTCCCGTTCCTGTCATCACCAGCATGTCGGTGCCTGCCAAGCACTTGATGACCTTCACCCAACGTCCCAGCTCAATGAATATTCCAAGAAAACATTTCCTAAGCAGTCGCAATATCCGACTATCCAGCGGGGGGAGCGATATGTCTCGTATTGCAAAAGCAGGGACATTGTAACTTAATGTGGTCTCACTGGGACCGCCGCAAATACAGCGAATCTGAGCGTCCGGCAGGAAGCTGCGAAGGTTTGCAACGATCGCTTGGAGTGTGCACTCATTCCCCAGATTCCCGACACCGAACATCCCGAAGAGGGAGACTGTTTTTCGTGTTGGATCAGCCCTCATTTTCCTGGACGCCGATTCCGGGTTCTTAGACGTTACGTTTGGCGCCGAGCCGACGGATAAAGGGGCTATTTGGCCTGTTGACACTGCATTGTATACCCCGTTATCGCCTATCATATTTGTCGCAGTTTATAGTGTCAGCAGTATCTTAGGGAACGGTCAACCCTTTTCCACAAGAGCCTCAGCCTCGAGGGGACCAGCTACCATCGCCGCCAGCTCTTGCAGGCGGCGCTCACGGGCGAGCATGCCCGGCGACGGATCGAAACCCGCGACCTTCAGGACTTCCTTCCATCGATAGACCCAATCGTGATGCAGCAGCGCGCCTACGGCGTTTCTCCGAGACGCTGCGCCAACTCGCTCGGGATCCGAAGCCAGTTCGGCTACTACATCCATTATGTCGCTTCCATCAGGTTCAACTCGTATGACCGCATCTTGCCAAGGAAACATCCGCTGGAATGCTTCACCATGCGGCGCTTGCCCCAGCAACACTGCGCCAGCGGCAGCTCCCTCGCAGTAGCGATGTCCCACTTCGGATTGGCCTTGATTTTCTCCAGGTGAATCGACTTTCCCGGGTGCCACCATAAAATATCGGCTTCTCTTTGCGACATTCGCAAAGTAATCGCGATGCTCCCGATGGTCGTACACGTTCGTCAGCGACCCTTGAAACGTGTCGTAGATATAGAATATTTCTCTGCGCCTGGCGGCCTGAAGAAGCTGCTGGTGAATTCCTTCTCGTCTCCTCCCTATGCTGTATAGGTCGATCGTACGCGCAGGCGCGTCGGGAAACGGAGTGAATCGAAGCGTATCAACCGCTCCCGGAATCCAGTGGACCACCCGCCCTATCGCTTTCGACAATGGTTCGACTGTGCCGAGGCTGCCAGTAAAAATATGATCGAACTGCCTAAACGCATGAAGCCAATGCTTTGCTTTCGGGATTGTCGCCGCCCACAATTCATCGATCCAGCAAACGCTCGTCTCACAGTGGTCTTTCCAGCCTTCGATGGCATTGATGTGCGGCAGGTCCTTCTCCGTCTGACACCTGGCTACGAATAGATCATACTCCCGGGTAAGCTTGACTTTTTTGAGGCCGGGATTTGCAAAAACGCCTCTTCCCGAGATGTCCCGATACATTAGCCTCGCCTGCCAGCGCTGCCTGAAGTTGTGTCCACTACCAGGCTCCAGGCAGACCAGGTCGGCGTCACTGACCTCGACGAGGACATCCTGTCCTTCGTAATGACCGCAAAGGAAGGTCTCTCTACTGAAGTTTCTTCCGCTGGGCATACAAATGCGTGCCCGCTCCCGAGAGGTCTCGCGGTGGTGCATCGGTTCGTTAACTCTTACCTTTTCGTCAGACCAATCCATTAGTCAATTCGTTTTTTTGATTGATCTTGAGACTTAACCACTTGTCGCGAAAAATCGAGCCACGCCCATTTTGTTCCCGGCCTTCCATTGAAAACTCTGTCATAGGCTGCAAGCAAATGTTCGACCGAGTACTCCCAAGCCAACTCGCTCGCGACTCTCTGGCGGCCGAATTCACCCATTCGTTCTCGTTCAGCCGAATGGTCAAGCAACCACAAAAGCTTGGTGCTGAAATCCGTCACTTGATTTTCAGTATCGGCATAGATGGCCGCATGCTGGGCGCTAAATCGGCCCTCTTTGAGATCGAATTGGACAATCGGCTTGCCCAGTGCCATGTACTCCATAATTTTGATCATGGTGGAGATGTTATTCATCTCGCAGGGCTTGTCTGGGTTAACACAGACATCGGATGTGGAAAGGATCTCTAACAATTGCCGGTACGGGAATTCTGCCAGTGAAGTTAACCATATCACCGAGATCCTTCTCTTGCACCATCTGGCGGAGGCTGGGCAGTCCAGGTCCACCGCCAACGCAAGTAAAATGGATGTCCCGGCGGCCCAGGTTCTTGATGTAGAGGGCCACGTCCAGGAGAATATCCAGGCCCTCCTGGATGCTCATGGTTCCCACATAACCGATGAGATACTCTTTCCCGTATTTGAGAGAAGGATTTAGAGGAACTAGTCTAAAGGTTTGGAGATCGGGCCCATTACGCACAATAAAAACGTCTTCTGGATCCAGGCCGCCTCTGGTGATCGCAAGATCCCTGTAGCTGCCGTTGGTTACCATCACCACGTCGCTAACTCTGTACGTTATCTTTTCCAACCAAACTTGAATGTGATAGAACACGCCCCGCTTGCCATATTTTGACAAGTAGAGCTCTGGATTGGCGTCATGATGGTCGAATACATACTTGACTCCCAAGAGCTTGAAGGGCAGGGCAATCAGAAAAATGTTGTCGGGCGGATTGCAACCTTGAATGACATCGAACCCTCTACGCAGATAGATCCACCATGCGTAGAAGAATTCCCAGAATAACGCGGATGCATACTCGCAAACATACCCCAAAGGACTGTTTCCCTCTTTAGGCAACGGATGGCGGTAAACGTGAATCCCATCCAGAACTTCGTGCGTTCTCTCGTAACCTTTACCGCGCGGGCATAGGACTGTAATGATATACCCGGCCGCCTGGAGCGATAAGGCTTCCTTCCACACCCGCATGTCGAAAGGAACAGGCAGGTTTTCTACGATGATTAGGATTCTTTGTGTCACGAGGAGTGCTCTATAGACTCTTGTAGAGTCCGGCCAACGCGCACAGCATGGTAGCTTGTCCCCAGTGCAGCGTGGGTGTTTTGTTGACCAGCCAGCGCGAGTAACGGCGATAGTAGAAATAGCCGGTGCGATCCTGCATATTGTCGATGGTCCATCGGGCGACCTTCAGCGCGAGCGCCAGGCTTTCAGGATCGCGGTCTTGGAAGAAGACCAGAGTGTCGATTGCCTGCGAGCAGCATTGAATGTCCAGGGGCAAGGTCTTGTAATCGTAGTACCTCGGAGTGCCATCGTCCAGAAAAAATGTCTTTTTCCAATATTCGTAGCCATCTGAGAGTTGCTTATCGAAGCGGTCGTCGCCCGTACCCTCCGAATAGTGTTTGAAGCAGTCCAATAAATATGCTGTATGAAAGTTATCGACCCAATGCAGATTTGCAGCTTCGCCGTAATACCACGATGAATTCGGCCGCTGATAATGGGCTGTATACTGTATCGCCTGCCGCGCCAGAGCGCGGTGAGATTCGTTCCGCGTGTAGGAGTAGGTGCGCGCCAGCAGGCTTGCGCCGAGTGTATTGGCGTTATGAACACGCAAATTCTGGCCCGGGAAATAACCGATGCAAACCGAATCGCCTTCGCTGAACTTGTTCAGGTCGCGCAGGATGTGCTCGCAAGAGCTAACGGCGACTTCCAGGGAGCCCGGCTGCTGGAAATGGTCGTAAGCATCTAGAAATGCGTGGCCGATGAGCGAGGTCCACACCACTGACGGCAGGCCTTTGGGCACATAGGAACTTCGCGATTGGTAATCGAAATGATTGCCCCAGCAAGCTCCGTTGAAGCCAGTCGACTGATGTTCTAACAGCCATTGCAAAGCAAACTCCGCCTTCTCGGCGCCATGCGGTTTCGCCGGTTGCTTCATGGAGCCGCATAAAGCCCCGGGCTGCGAAACCCATGCCCTTGGTCGAATGGCTCTTGGGGACACCCAACAATGGCCGCAGATTGATCGGGAAACGGCGCACTCCTTGCTGCAGCGCCGTTCGCAGAAACTTGGTTTCGAAAGTGAGTGGCCGCGCGAACCTGGCATTAAGGCCATCGAAGGTATCGTATCCGCGGTAATCGTTCTTCTCCAACCAATCGCATAGCCGATCGATGGAGCCGCGTATTTGTTCTTTCATGGCCCTGCTGGAGCCATGAATCACGGGCTGCTTACCAACAGATGCCGTCATACTTGCGCTCCTGGCTCCTGCGGCTTCCGGCCACGCGCACGAAGTCCACCAGGACTTGTTCGTCGCGAAGGCGATCGGGAACGTCCCCGAACTCCGGGTCCTTGTTGCCGATCACTACCGTTTGTGCATGCTCCAGAACATCACCGATGTCGTTAACCATCAGCTTCGAGATGTGTGGAATCCGGTTGAGAATGAAGTCCTTATTGGCGCCCACCAAGCTGGCAATGTTTACGTTCTTGTCATAAAGACGTAAGTCATAGCCTTTGCCAAGAAGGCGTTCGGCGATTTCGATCACGGGACTCTCCCGAACATCGTCCGTTCCAGCCTTGAAGCTGAAGCCCAGTATGCCGATGCGTTTGTTGCCTTTATCCATGATCAGCTGAAGACCGCGGGCGATCTGCATTTCGATTGCTCTGCAGGATCGAATCGAGAATCGGAAGTTCCAAATCATGCATCTTGGCGCTATACGCCAGCGCCCTTAGATCCTTGGGCAAACACGATCCGCCGAACGCAAATCCCGGCGAAAGATAAGCCGGAGAAATATTGAGCTTTTGGTCCAGGCAGAAGATCTTCATGACTTCGTGGGCATCGATATCGAAAGACTTGCACAGATTGCCAATTTCGTTGGCAAACCCGATCTTGAGAGCATGCCAACTGTTGTCGCTGTACTTGACCATCTCCGCGGTTTTCAAATCCGTCCGAATGAACGGGCCGGGGACACCTGCGTAGAGCTCGGCTAATAAATTGCCGCTGTTTTGATCTAATTCCCCAACTACGGTCTTCGGAGGACAGTGGAAATCCTTCACTGCCGAACCTTCACGTAGGAACTCTGGATTGTGGCAGACACCGAAATCAATACCCGCCGTCTTTCCAGAAGACTGTTCTAAGGCTGGGATAACGACCTGACACATGGTCCCCGGTAGGATGGTGCTCCGGATGACGACCGTGTGCCATTCGGTTTTTTCCTTCAGCGCTTGTCCAATTTGCTCGCAAACACGCCTGATGTATCTCAGGTCGAGGTTGCCATTAGGCTGACTTGGCGTACCGACGCAAACGAATGATAGCTCCGTCTCAAGGGTCGATTGGATTACGTCTTGGGTGGCGCGCAAACGGCCAGCCATGACAGCTTGAGGAAATAATCTCGCTTATATCCGCTTCGATAATCGGAGAGCAGCCACTGTTTATCAAATCGACCTTGGTCCGAACTGGATCAACACCGATGACTTCGTGGCCAACGTTTGCGAGGCATCCCGCGGATACACTGCCGACATAACCTAATCCGAAAATGGTGATTTTCAAAATAATTTCCTTTTGCTACTCGTCGTCGCAAGTCGTCGGGATCGCCACAGGCGTTAGCTTAGCGTCGGAATGAAACTTCCCCAGTTCAACCGTTGGATACTGCCAGCAGATCGGTATAAACTTTCTTGGTCATATCACTAACCACCGCCCAGGAATGACGCTCATTCGCGTAATCCTGTATCTCTTGCCGGCGGTGATCCAGCGCATCGTACAATTCGGAATTAAAGTACTCTCGAATTGCTCTCGCTAGATCGGCAGCGTCGCGCGGCTGGCATAGCAGTCCAGTTCGCCCGGGTACAATGTCCTCGGAAAATGATCCAACCTCAGTAGCGATTACCGGGAGGCCGAAGCTGTACGCCAGGAAAAGAACACCACTTTGGAAGACGTGCGTGTAAGGCAGTACGGAAACATCGGCTGCTTTGAAATAGAGCTCGGTCTCGTCATCCGGAATGAATTCCAATTTCTGGATGATCCTCGCTTCGGTCCCGGCCCGCTTCATTGACCCCTGAATATCGCTCATGTACGCGTCGGTGCCTTTTTTCGGCTCGCCGGCAATGATAAGCCGATAGTTGCCTGCCCCGAGCAGGCTAAAAGCGTCAACGAGGTGCTCCAAACCTTTGTACTGCCGTATCCGACCGTAGAAGAGGATGGTCCGTTCGCCCTTCTGTATCCCCAATCGCTCCCTGGCTTGGGCCGAAGTCAGACAGGTGTTGGGGACAGAATTGTTAATCCCAAATGGAATGACAGTCACAGCGCGCTCCGGGACTCCAAAGTCGTTAATGAGTTCCGTTTTCATTTTTTTAGCGTGCACGAAGATATGATCGGCAAGCCGGTACTGCATCCTCAACGTCAAACGATTCAATGCTGAATCTATCGAGTCTCTCTTGGCCGCATTGACGTTGTGCGCCGTGAATACGATTCTTTTCCCCAGCAGTTTGTAGTACAACATCAGCAGCGTTCTATCGAAGAGTTCGACCTTGTTGTTCCATAGAATGTGAAAAATTTTCGCCTTGGCGCCAGCCGCGTGGCGGATAAGCCGCGAGTAGAATAAGAAAACCTTCCATACCTTAAGCACGAAACTAAGATTCTCAAGCGGTTCCCAATAAAGACTCAAGAACTCCACGTTGGGCGTGCAATGCATCTCCAAAGCATCCACTACGCTATTGCCAATTACTTCAACAGAAATGTCTTTAAATGCCAAAGCCATCGCCAGACCGAATGCATACGGTCTGTCAACGCCTCCTGTCAGCAGACTGATTTTAATTTCGGGGGGTGCCGGCAACGGTTTGGCGCAATCCAGGCCAGAAACAGGGCTACCTAAAGTCATTCGAGGGCTTCGGAAAGAGTTACCTGGACGGCGGTGGCAAGCCCCATCCGGGATTCAATCGGCCAGAGAATCGATGGAGGTTATTGCCCATCGAACGACTGGCGGTATTCAGTTCGTTAACGCGTCATTGCCCTGTCCGCCGAGAAGGCGCGCATACTGAACCACAGAGCCATCGTAGCCGCCGCGGAGCAGGGTTCGGTGCCTGTTAAGATTCTGAGTTGTCTCATTGGGTTACAACTATAACGTTCGTCGGTGCAGCAGGGGCTTGAGTCGTCCCCGAGACATAACATGCATTCGCGCTGAATGAAAGGGCTCCCCCAGTTCCGATAGGTGATCCGGCCATAATATTCAGGTAACAGTCCATGGCTGGATTGCTAACTATATGTCCACTGGCAAGCGTTGTCGCCGTCCCGCCAGGGCACTGAGCAGAACTGAGCACATAAGTCCCCGTAAATGTTCCACCAACACAATACTTGACGTCTCCCCCCGTCACGTCCGGGCCAATCGGCGGCCACGCTTTGCCGGATGGCCACCAAGAAGGCTGCGAGGTTAAATAGAAGGAAGGCGGAAGCGTATTGTTGGCCGGAACCGGATTTGCGAATGCCGCCTGTGCCCCGGTAAGTCCGCTCGGAACTTCCGTGGACACAAACCGGGCGGTATTGGTTACGACATCGTAGTTTCCCCAGCGCATCAGTGTCGTTGCCGTGTTGGAATCGTTGGGAATCTCATCACCGTACCCAATCGAGTAAATCGGAATGCTGCCGCTATGCGGATCGGTGACTGTATCCTCGTAGGCGTTTTGGGCTGCCGCATTACCGAGCACGTTACCGATTATGTTGTAGAAACGTGAATACGCATCGATAATCAACGGCGACGTAGCGCTGGTGGTCAAGTACCCGTTGTTTTTCTCGTAGCCATTCCAGTAGTTTCTAAAAATAGTCTGGAACTGGTGAGTGCCGTGGAAATTATCGCTGTATATGCCCGCCCCGATGTTGCCCTCGTACAAAATATGCTCATCCCCGACCGCGTGAGGAAACCCGCTCTGATTCTGCCATGTATTGGGAGAGCTGCCGAAAAGGAGGTCCACATCGAAATTGTAGGAGTAAACACAACCCGTGCACGATCCCGTCGATGGATAGGGAGCTTGGACTGCCTGGAAGATGTTGTTCTGAATAAGCGAGTCCGAGGACGGGATTGTCTCGACGCCGTAATTTACCGATGCACTGGAGGCTGTCAAATAAAAGTAACTGTTCTGCACGGTAACATGATTGCTCTGGAATATCTGTGTATGGTCGCGTCCCCAAGCCCCGATGCTGGCGACTCCCGTTTCCCAACAATTATCGCAGTTGAAGAAGCCGACTCCGGTAGTCGCGCCGGAGCTGCCGACATTAATGCTCAGATTTTCTATGCCATCGTAAAAGACAGGTCCACTCGCCCACCAAGCCTGAGGCGCTTTGGCGGCCACCCAATTCGGCATGACGACCGCTGGACTGATTCCCACAGTATAAGGCCCGGAGCCGCTGATGCTTGTCACTGTCACCATCTGCTGCTGGCTTCGCCCGACGCGAGGCGCACCGCCGCTGTCGCCGTTGGTTGAACAAACGCCTTGCGGCGTGAAGCAGACGAAAATGGCACCCGTATCTGCAGTAGAGAGGTCATCGGTTTCATCCAGCATAATTGGGAAACCTACTTGCAAGTTGGCCACGCTGCTGAGCGTGATCGAAGTCGTTCCGGCCGCGTAGTTCCCTGTCCAATTGGCGACGTTCGATGGACTCTGCCAGTAATTCGTGTCTGAACTCTCAATGCAAATGACCGAGTTAATTCCCACGCAGCCGGCAGCCGCGGTGAACACCAGGAAGGTCTGATTTCCTCCTTGACCGCGTAAGGCGACATAGCTTTTGTGATTCCACACCAGCCCCGTACTCATCGTGAAAGTTCCGGCCGGCAGCTGCACATAGGTATTCGAAGGCGCACCCGCGATGGCCGTGTTGATATTGGTTGCAGTAACGTTCGCAGGAGTGGCGAGCGCGGCGCATGCTGCCGTGGAGCATTGCGTCCAGGAGCCGGTTGGAATCCCCCCAACGACACCCGCATTTGCCCAGTTCTCTGCCCTGCTCGGGGCGATGATCCCAGCCCATGGCTGTGCGTGCCCCGGTGTTGAAAGTAACAAACCGGTGAGCAGCGCACCGCTTATGAACAGACTTCTGAATCTCATCTTTACTTCCGCCATAGAAGAATATCGGTTAATACGGAGATGGCCTTTAGGCCGAGATGTTTCAAAGTACTGGATAAATAACAGTAGTACCATTAGTACTATAAATCAAAGTAGTTCTGATCCCCGGATTCTGGTACAGCGAGCGACCCGGGAGTCCCCAAAAAAAGTTTGGCATAAAGCTGCAAGCAACTGAATCGATTAATCTTACAGGTGGGGCAGCTCCAACTGACATCAAATCACTGCTGTCTGCCAGAAGCGGGCAAGTTGTTGATTATGCTCCTTTTCAAGGTTCCGACAGGCCCGGATGGGCGCTTATGCCCCAGTTCCTCGTTGGCACATGCGCCTTATATGTGTTCCAGATCCAAACCAGTGAGACGCCAGCAAGAATCGCCAGGAATGGCATAATGACTATGCTGTGACGCGCGTGTGCGATGATCGGCGCGTGGACGGCTGGGACGTAAAAAATAAATATTAAGATAATCCCCATACGCCGCACGAGCGCTCGTTTCCAAAGCACCAGGACGCCGCCGAGAGCCAATGCCAGCAGTGGGACCTGAATCATTCCATTCAGCCGGGTTGCTTGCCAGGTCTTGCCCAGGAACCAGAAGTTGAACAAAAGATTCTTCCCGCCACAAACGGCAAGAAGCGCCGGCTCCCTTCTATATTCCGCGGTGACCTGCTTAAGCAGGGCTTTGTTGAATACCACTTCGTCCTTCGGGTCGTAAAAATTTTGGTAGTAGTCAACCCCTTCAAACGGAATACCGAGCCGCTTGGCTAATTTCGCGCGCTCACCCCCGGCTTCTTTTTGCACCTCCCAAAACGGTTTATCAGCCGAAAGGTGTTCGCAAGTGTAAAGTCCCTCCTGCGCTGCTACTCCCGCGACGGTCGCGGTCGGCACAAACTCTCCAGTCAACCTGTAATTGCGAATCACCCACGGTAGAATCACAACCACCATTCCTAACACGAGAACCGCCATTCTTAAGACCGCGTTCAGCCGCTGGCTTGTCCCTTTCGCTGTTAGAACCAGATATGCCAATAACAATAGTGAAAATGACAATACTTCACTTCTCACCAGCGCAGTTCCACCCAAGACTGCGCCCGCGAGACCGTAGCGCCACAGATGCCCCTCCTCCACGGCCCGGTAAAAAAAAAGCATAAATAGCATCACACCGCATATGAAACTGATTTCAACGCCTCCCCGCGCTATAGCCAAGAGGGTTCCGGGATAAACGAAGAACAGAACGGCCGCGACCACCCCAGCTACTCTATCCCCGATGGTCCGTTGCGTCAGTCGCATCGTCATCAACGCGATCGCAAATGCGAGCAGTAGGTTTGCTAAGCGGGCCGCTTCAATATTGTATCCGCCGACCTTAAATACAGCAGCAAGAAACAACGGGTATCCGGGCTCCCGCATCATGGTTTGATCCATGCCTGCTTCGACACGATATCCGTTTCCCCGAATTAAGTTCTCTGCTATTTGGTCATACAGGTCCTGAAATCCCAAGCTGTAACTGGATGCCACAACTTTCGTGGCGCTCGGTAGCAACACAAAAAGTATCACAGCGTTGATGAAAAACGCTGCTAGAAGGACCAGATATGTCAACCTCGATTTTCTACGGTCAGACACTGGAGCTTCAATCACTGCCTTCACTTCAACCCCGCCTCCGTGCAATTCCGGCCCCATCCATTCCCCAAAAGGCACAACGGAAAGAGCTAGTTACCAGCCTTCGGCTTCGTCCAGGTATAGGTGGCCGTCAGCGCGTAGTTCCAGACTGCGCCCACCACGATCCCGGCCAACGCTGAGAGCGCCCAAACCGTGTTGTGTCCAAATAGATAGGCTGCGATGCCTATGTTGGCAAGCGTCCCAAGAGAGCATGCCAGCAGAAACAACACCCAACCCTTAAGCCATCCCCACCCTTTGAGCCGGCGGTCTCTGTAGGTGAGCGCGTTGTTCAAAGCAAAGTTGCTCGTCATCGCTGCTAACGTTGCGGCGGTCTGGCTTATGGTGAAGGACAACGACAGCGCGCCGAATAGCACTGTTAACACCGCAAAGTGGATCCCCACCCCAACCATGCCGACCAGCGCGAAGCCGACGAATCGCACCGGCACTAGATGGCCAACGAGCTTGTCCGCGAGCAACATCACGTACTCCCACGCTGCCTGGCTGTCGAGCTTGCTTTCACCGGCATGCCGGTTGCGAAACTGGTAAGGTATTTCTGAAAGTCGCAATGGCCGGGACGACGAAGCGATCAGATCCAAGAGTATCTTGAAGCCGAGATTCGAAAGGCTATGGACAGTCAGTTCCAAAGCCTCGCGGCGCAACCCAAAGAAGCCGCTCATTGGATCCGAAAGTTCTTGCTTGATCACTGCACGGCTCAGACGGGTCGCAAGTCGACTCATTTTGGCGCGGGATTCATCCCAGCTTCCAATTCCACCACCCTCCACATACCGGCTGCCGACGACAACGTCGCATTGCCCCGATCTTAAGACCTCCAGCATGCGCGGCAGCAATGTTTCGTCATGTTGACAATCCGCATCCATGACAGCGAGGTACGGTGCGGAACTAGCCATCATTCCTTCCACGCAAGCTGAAGAAAGGCCCCGCCTCCCAATGCGCTGCAGGCAGCGGACGTGCCGGTTCTGCCTTGCGATCTCGCGGATCCGGTCGCCCGTTCCGTCGGGTGAATCGTCATCCACGAAAATGACTTCCCAGTCCTCGTCGCGGAGACACGCCTCAAGCCGCTCGACCACTTCCAAGATGTTATCGCGCTCGTTAAACGTTGGCACGATCACGGAAAACTCAGCCACTTGGCTTGCTATTTGAACGCTTGCTGCGGGAGACCCTGCCAGTTGATTCTGCATTCGACCGCTTCCTTTCAGGATCACATTCAAGCTGACGTTGCCATCGGCCGGCGAAGAGAGCAAGATTGCGATGACGCGGTCTGACACACTACCGCTTTATAGTTACTTGCCTCAGTGACGGCTTCCTCATCGATAGGCGCACCAGGAAGACTAAACTCGTGCCCGGCAACCTCATGGCATCCGACATCTTGTGGATTCCACCAGGCTGAGTATCGTGGCAATCGACGAGGAATAGTCCGCGCGGGAAGATCAATCAATATCACCAGTGTAGTGAACCATAGCACAGACGGTCGCGCAAACAATGACTCCGTGAGGTTGTAAACGATGGCGACGATCAGCACGGAAAACCGGAATCGGTGCATATTGCTACGGCCTTTTAGGAGTCGGTTTCCACCGCTAAAGAGCAGAACGAATAATATGCCCAAACCGATGAATCCGCCATCCAGGTAAACATCGAGATATCCGTTATGCGCACTTGGTACATTCGTGTTTATCAATTTAATGATTGCCAGTCCGCGTGTGCCGCCCCAGAAGTTCCAGAAGCCGGCGCCAATTAACGGGTTCACTGTATGCAAATGTACGTTCTCCCAGATGAGCGTCCGCCCCGTAAACGTAGCGTCGCGTCCCAGCACCGCAAGCACTGGACCCAGGGTCGAGCGGAACTGCGTAGTCAACAGCACCAGCACCGGAAAGGATAACGTTACTAACAGCACCGTTCTGCTGAAAAGCGCCGAGGAGGCGAACCGTAGGCGTCTCACCAGCATCAGAGCGAGACCAATCAACATACACGCAAAAGCAGTCTTGCTGTTGGAGGTATACATAAGCCAAGTGGCCAGAATCCCCAGCACTATCGAATCCCACTTCCACTGCCGTTTAACCCCGACGGACCGCGTTTCCATGTAGTCCCAGCACAAGAACAAAACTAGTACCATGACACTTTCACCCAGGTGATTCTTGTCTATGGCAACGCCTGAGAGTTCCAGACCGCCCTCAACATCATACCCGCGTGAAATATTTGGATAGTATCTGCAACAGACCACCGACAATGGCAGCAGTATGCAGGCGGCCCTGTAGTACACGGCCCGCAGGGCCTCGAGCGGCTTTTTCTCGGAGAGCACGAGCGCGACGACACCCACGAAACCAAAGTCTTTGATCAATCGCTTAAAGGAACCTCCCTGGTTCTCGGCCCAGAGCACGCTGATGGCGAAAAACAGGTAAAACAGCGTAATCGTAAGGTTCAAGGTGAAGACCTTATTCCACTTAACGCCGCGCGAGTTCGCGATAATGAACGCGCTAGCGGCTAACCCAAGGTAGAACACATGGTCCATTGGACTCCCTTCCGCGTTGGCGCCCGAGTCTCCACCTATAGCGGCCATCCAAAGGGACGGGGATCTCGATCCCAGAGACAGCATCAAGAGCGTCGGTATCCAGACAGCCGGGCTAATCGAAGTGCGGCGTTTGGAATCACGCCTTAGTAACCACGTGGAGAGGAGGATGCTAAGAGCCAATGCTAGAGTCGGCATCGATATGACTCACCTTGCATCGAAGAAAAGTCGGTGCAGGAGTTCTAGGGTCAGAAGTTTATGGATTGCAGTTGTGTGGTTCTGGCCGCCTCCCAGATGGCCGCGCACAATTGCTTCCACACCTTTCCTCTCAACGTAGGGGCGGGAAAGCGTTCTCGGATCGAGGAGCATCTGCCGGACGTAGCTCGAAAGCGAGTCCCGATACCATACGCGAAAATGCAGTAATTTGTGACGCCCCAGGAAGAGGCGCTCAAGACGGAGCGGCGACAAAACGTGGTCGACCCGAGACACCCATTGAGGCATGCCGTAGTCGTAGGCGTATTCTGCCTTGAACGTGAACTCCATGAATCCCCGCGAAGCTAGAGCGGAGAGTCCTCCTGAGTTTCCGCCAATACCCCGGTCCGTGGGGATTCCCGCCAGAGTGGCGTCGCCGTCGCGGATCAAGCGGAGGCGGATGTCATCGCGAATGTCTTTTGGCGCCCTGAACATGGTTCGAACGAACTCGTTGTCGAGGAACGGAGAGCGCACGCTCAGCTGGCTCTGTTCGAGCGAGAGGACTCGGGAATGATACCAGGGAGATTGGCGAAAGGCGGCGAAGGTAACCGGATGTTGTCGCCGCAGCTGTGAATACGTTGTGCCCGCCTCTCCGACCGAGGCCAGAAAATCCGGCTGGTATATCCCCGGACTGGGCGCCATTGGCTTAAACATGACCGCGTGCCGGATAATCTCGCTACCGTAGGTCCCCACCACCTTCACTGGAGCCAGACTACGAGCGCGCTCACTAACATAAAGGTCCGAGGCGCGATACACATCGACGCCTCCCTCTGTCAGGTACACACTACGTTCTGCGTAATGCGGAAATCGGGAAAGAAATTCATCGCCGATCGTAAGCACTTCATGCGACTGGTGGCATGCCTTCGCCACGCGTCGCGCCAGTCGAACGTCCTGGCACTCTCGAAACATCCCCCCAAACGTATAGCAGGGCACCGATTTCGGTGCTGGCTTGTGGCAAGCCAAGAGCACCCTTGTGTCCATTCCGCCCGTTAGTGCCATGGCGACCGGTTGATGACCGTTGAAGTACCGGGACAGGTTCCGCGACAGTGCATCGCGAAGTTCCCCGTAGAAGGGCTCGGGCTCTAGTGTCTCTTGGTCCTCCCATTCGCGCGGTGAGAAGTAGGTCGTCTTCTTTGCGATCGAGCCATTCTGAAAGCCCCAGGACGAAGCGCCCGGCAGGGTGTGAATGCCCTTGAAAATCGTGCGGTTTTCCAAAACGCAACTAAACGCAACGAATTCGCCTAACCCCTGCGGATCCGGCGTACGCAGCTCCGGACACACGGCCAGGATGGCCTTGGCCTCCGCCGCAAAATAGAAAGCGTCCTTGGCTTCGTGATAGTAGATGCGGTGCATTCCGTAGCGGTCGTTGAACAATGTCACCGTGCCGCGCGCCCGGTCCGCAATTAGACCGTGGAATATTCCGTTCAGCCTGACCACGAAGTCAGGATCGTTTTCGTAGAGATGAACCAGATAAGAGGCGTCTTTCGCGTCCACCGAATGGCCTTGCTGTCTCAGGCTCCCGGCGGTTCCGGGTTCGGGGTACTCCTCCCCGGAGAAGACCAGACACACATCGCCGCGCTCATTGGCGATCGGCATTCCGTCGGCGAAGGCATTCTCGATGGCGGTCCATCCGACATATACTCCCAGGGACTCATCGATCCACGTGCCGCTGCTGTAAAAAGACTCGTGCCGTTGGGTCTCAACCATCTTGAGTAGTTGAGGCTCCGCCAATGCCCGTGGCAATTTGCTGATGATAGCGACTATTCCAGGCATGTCAATAAGGGGGAGGACAGGACAGCTTTTACAGGACTGGCTAGGTTTTGGAGCCGGCGGGAGGAATTGAACGCTCCGTCTGTCGATAACTATTCGACCGCTCTATCGTTGAGCTACACCGGCGAATAACTCGCCACAGCGAGTAACAACTAGCCCGTACAGAAACACCAACTGCAATTACCCCCGGGGGCACCACCTCAATAAGGCCTCGATGTAGTCCGAGCTTCATACATAACGCACCCCACCAGTTCAGTGGCACGCTGTAGCGTGGCAGGAGAATTTCGTCGAAGCCATGACGTATTTTGAAGTCCCGAAGGCTGCTGTCTCGCTTGTTGCCGTAGTTTAACTTTCCGTAAACTAAATACGCTATCCCTTTAGCCTCGCAGAGTTCAACAGCCTTCGCGAGCAACGCGTTGGAAGGTCTCTTCTCCGCGTGGCTGGCTTTCGACAACAAAGTCAGGATGGAGGCGCTATCCCCCCGGTATATCAATTTTAGAACGCCCACCAGCTCATCTCCGACATAGGCGCAAATATAGTCGCATCGATCCAGAAACGAATTCTGGTCCTTTTTCACCTGGTCAAACGTCTTCCCATAGTGTGTGAAGCGTTTTCCCTGGCGTATCGGACTATCGTTGTTCAGGCCGACCAGATCATGAATTAAGGCGTCATCCATCTTCTTGACGGACACGGTCACGCCGCGCTTTTGGGATCGTCTTACATTCTTGCGCGTCTCCTGGGGTAGTTTCGTCCACCAATCGTTAAAACTAGTGACGCGAACGAAAGCATAGCTGTCCCACTTGACAGCGTACGAGTACCGAGGCGCCGAGTCAGGGATCTTTTGAGAAAAGGCGAAAATGTCAGCGCGCAACCCGACGGACCTTTGTTCCTTCAGCGCCCGGATGCAGGACTCGGGGTCGGCGATCTCTGTCTCCAGCCATTCCTCCGCTTCGATGGTGGCCTTCTTAATCCACTTGCCCTTAATGACGATGACATTTCCGTCCAAATACAAGGCCGGGACAACGATCCACTTCCCCTTGACGCTGATCTCGATACTGGTCTTCGTAATGGTTGGCATGCGTTCGAACTTATCTCAAACGAATGTCAAGCATGGTGCGTCCCATTCTTTTCATTTTTAGAAACAGAAGGCGGCGGCATCACAGTCGGACGAAAGACAATTACGGTCGCTCCCGAATCCTGATAATGAACTTTCTCCACGACGTCGAATTCGTTCTCCATGATTCCGATCATCGCCGACGGCCGGGATTTAGTCTTACCGTTTTCTACGACATACAATCGGACGATGAATACTCCGTCGCCGGCCAGGTATGGTGAGAACCGGTCCAACACCTCCTTCACCTTACCCAGGGGAACATGGTACATGGCCTCCCGGAACAGGATCACATCGAACTTCTGGGGCGGCAAGTAACTCAAAAAGTCCCCTTGCTCAAAGCTGTTTTTGTCAGCCCGGCCGTTCTGCTCCGACCGCCGCCTCGCCTTCGCGAGTGCCTCGTCGGAGATGTCCATCCCGACGTAGGTTCGGTAAATTGGCGCCAATTCGTTGGCTGTATTGCCCGGACCGCAGCCCAGGTCTAAGATGCTTCCGTCCTTTGCAAATCGCTCCAGGTGCGAATAAACGCAGTCGCCAGAGGTATCATCGATAAAATTCCACTTGCCACTGGAAAATTCCTGATCCCAAAAGTACTTCTTGATAGGAGTAGGGCCGTAGCTCAAGAGAAAGCCGCGCGTAAATCTTAGAGTCCGATCGATTATATACATGTTGTTTATCTCCGTCGACACCGGGTGTCGTACGATGCTGTTATGTCGTTGGCTGCTTTGGACTGGAACCTGTCACCGACTCGCCACATCTCGGGAGTTCACATGCCAGTTGTGTATTCCCAGCATCTTGCTCAGGCGTTGCATCTGTTCGCACTTGGTAAATGCTATCAAGTCCTGTGGCACCGGCCTTTTGGCACGTCGGATCATGGACCACATATAGCCGGACGCCAGAGCTAATCCCCCAATAAGGAAAGGCCGCTGCTTCATTTGGTAGATTGCCCGGAACAGTTCCCAGACCGGGTGGTTTCCTACAGCGTAGTCCTTTGCACCGTATTTGAATTTAGCGCTTAATGCGCTGTTCAGTGCGGTCCCCATGGTCCGATGGTGCAGACTCACTGATCCTGGAAACGTTCTGGTTTTCCATCCCTTCATTCTCGCCATCGTCACAGCAATGTGGTCTATGCTCCCCGCTTGCACGGCGATATACCCGCCAATTTCTTCAAAGCATTCTCTCCGGAACAATTGGCAGCCGCCCCATACATTTTCAATGTTCGTGAACCGGTAATCGTATTGAAAGGATCCTTCCCGAAAAGGCGCCCCTACCACTCCCAGACGAGGATCTTCGGCAAATTTGCTAACCAGGTGACGAAAGTGGTCCTCTCCAAAAGAAACATCCGCGTCCAGATTACCTAACACTTCGTATTCCAAATCAGATACCCTGGCGCATCCGGCTTTGAAGGCGTTCACCTTTCCGGCGAAATGGCGTTCGCGGCGCTCGGGCATTCGAACCAACTCCATCCAGGGATGGTCCGCCGCATATCGACTGACGATTTCGTCCGTCCCGTCGATGGAACCGTCGCTGACTATGATCCACTTCAGCGGGTGGACAGTCTGTGCCACAACAGACCGGATGGTCAGCTCGATAAACTTAGCTTCGTTCCGCGCCGGAGTGATCAGGATGTACTTCGGGAGCATTGTAGGGTACGCGGCCTAAGCCGACTGTGCCGCCATCATGAAGCTCGCAATTGCGGTAACCACTTGCTGCTGCTGCTCTTCACGAAGCTGCGGGAACATCGGCAGCGAAACAATCTCTCCAGCCACTTTCTCGCAGACCGGAAAGTCTCCCTTCTGCAGCCCAAATCCTTTATAAGCTTTCTGGAGATGCAGCGGAATAGGATAGTGGATACCGGTGCCTATTCCCTTAGAGCCCAGGTACTTCATGAACTCTTCTCGATCTTGTACTCTCACGATAAAGATATGATAAACAGCATTGCTCCACTTCGGCTGGTAAGGCAGCGTGGGCGCCGACTCCAGCCTCCCCAATAATTCACGGTAACGCACCGCGGCCGCCCGGCGCAGCTCGGTCCATTCCGGAAGATGCTTCAGTTTGACCTGGAGGATGCCTGCTTGAATCGAATCTAGCCTGCCGTTGTAGCCCTCGACGTCATGGTAGTACTTCTGCGCCTGGCCATGATCGCGGAGCATTCTCATTTTTTGGGCCAGCTCGGAGTCGTTGGTTGTGATCGCTCCAGCCTCGCCGCACGCGCCCAGGTTCTTGCCGGGGTAGAAGCTGAAAGCTGCGGCTTGTCCCATGGACCCGGCTCTACACCAACGGTTCTGTTTCTTCGAGAAATACTCCGCGCCGTGTGCCTGGCAGGCGTCTTCGATAACGATCAAATTGTACTTGTCGGCCAACTCAAGGATCGGATCCATGTCGGCCATCTGGCCATACAAGTGTACTGGCACGATAGCGGCGACTCGATCCTTGGTTCTCCGATCGGCCAGCGTTCGCGTCTCGGGATCGAAGTCGCACTGCTGGTCCAGATATTCGGCCAGTTTCCGGGTGTCGATATTGTAAGTCGCTTCGTCGATGTCCACAAACACCGGCCGCGCGCCGGTTTGTGAGATCGCCTCGGTCGTCGCAATGAATGTATGCGGGACAGTCACCACGATATCGCCGGGGCCGATTCCCGCGGCTAAGAAAGCGAATCTTAGTGCGTCTGTACCGCTGCCCACACCGACGCAGTGCTCTGTCTCGCAGAACTGCGCAAAGTCCCGCTCAAATCCCTGCACCATAGGGCCGCCGATAAATCCGGCCGTATCGAGTGCAGCAGCGAAAACCTCGCACAACTCGTCTTTCAATTCCTGATGAGGTGTAACCAGATCCAGAAAAGGAACCGCATTCGTCATTGAGCATTCTCCCGCTTTATGGACGCGCCCTTACCTAACATGCGCGCTGGATTTCCCGCAACTATCGTGTCGGCAGGGACGCTCCTGGTAACCACGCTTCCCGCTCCGACGATGGCATTCTCACCAATGGTCAGATTGGCCAGGATTGTCGAGCCGGAGCCGATGGAGGCGCCCTTCTTAATCAGAGTGGTCTCAACCTTCCAATCGCTTTCCATTTTCAACTCACCTTCCGGCGTGGTCGCTCGAGGGTAGGTATCATTGATAAAGACGACGCCATGTCCAACGAAAACATTATCTTCAATCGTGACGCCCTCGCAGACAAAGGAGTGACTGGAGATCTTGCATCGGGCTCCGACCTTCGCGTTCTTCTGGATCTCAACAAAAGCGCCGACCTTCGTATACTCACCAATCTCGCAACCATACAGGTTGATAAATTTAGCTAGCTTTACTTCCTTGCCAAGCTTCACGTCCGCCGCAATACAGTTGAAATCGCTCACGCGTAGACGGCCTCCCCTTTTCGCTTTAGGGACTCTTCGGCTGCTTCGAGCATCCTGACGACCCGCAACCCGGCCAGACCGTCGTTGAAGGGCCTTTCACTGTTCATGATGCAGCCGACAAAGTAGGACAACTCCGCTTTCAAAGCCTCCACGTTTTCGATCTTGGGCGACCACATATCGCCGGAACGGTAGCTGACCAGTAAGTCGTAAACGCCTTCTCGACTATTCATCTGCACGCCTCGGTCGTAAACCTTGATCTTTTCGTCGACCTCGAGATCGTCCCATACCAACATCTTCTTCTCGCCCCCAATGAGGGTCGTCCGCACCTTTACCGGCGATAGCCAATTCACATTGATATGGGCGATGACGTTATCCGGGTAATACGCGGTCAAATAGGCAACATCTGTCAGGCCGTTAAAGTGCGCCTGCCCGGTTGCAACAATTGCTTCCGGACGCTGGTCTATTAAATAGTCGACGATGGCCAGGTCGTGAGGGGCCAGGTCCCAGAGAACATTGACATCGTGCTGGAACAGACCGAGATTTACTCTGGTCGAATCGTAGTAATACAGCTTGCCGAGCGTACTGTCATCGATGAGCTGGTGGATCTTCTTGACTGCGCCGGTGAAGAGAAACGTGTGATCCACCATGATCTGGAGATTGTTTCTCTCGGCAAGTTCAATAAGCTCCAGCGCCTGGGCAGAGGTGGAGGTGAAGGGTTTCTCGACGAAGACATGTTTGCCGTTCTGTAGAGCCTGCTTCGCGAGTTCAAAGTGGGTCCAGACGGGAGTGATTACCGCCACCGCATCGATGTCCGGCGACAACAACACATCATTGAAATCCGACGTTACGCGGACATCAGGGTGCGCCTGCTGGGCTCGCCGCAAGGCAGCGGAACTCTTGTCACAGATGGAGACTACAGTCGCCGTGTCGAGGGCGCGAAGGTTTCGAACGATATTCGGACCCCAGTAACCATAGCCTATTACGCCGAACTTGATCATGATTGTTGCTTTCCTCCCGTTTGAAAATACAACTCAATGTGCTCCCCTGCCAGACACCATGGCCCGGGGAGTTTGGAGCAGAATGCGGATGTCCATCCAAACCGACCACGTACGCGCGTATTGCAGATCGAGCCGCACCATTTCATCGAACGTCGTTCTACTTCGGCCCTTGACTTGCCATAGTCCGGTAATTCCCGGCTTGACCTCAAGAAGACGCCGCCGGTGCCAACTTTCGTAGCACTCGACTTCATAGGGGATTGGCGGGCGGGGGCCTACCAGCGACATCTGCCCCGTCAGGACATTAAAAAACTGCGGCACTTCATCCAGACTTGTACGTCGAAGAAACTTCCCGACGGGCGTGATCCTAGGATCGTTTGTTAGTTTGTATACGGGCGTCTGCTGGTTCGACTCACTTCGCGATCCGACGCTGCCGGCGATGAGTTCTTTAACGAATTCTTTGTGAATCGCATGATCGTTGCCGGTGTACATGGAGCGGAACTTCAGGAACTCGAAACGTTGTCCGTATTGACCCACTCGCTGCTGGCGGAATAAGACGGGTCCCTTCGAGGTCAGTTTGATTGCCAACGCAATCGCCGCGAACAAAGGCGAAAAGGTAACAACCGCGAAAAGACTCCCGATTACGTCTATGGACCTTTTGACTATGGGAGCGATTTCCCTTCCGTTGTTATGGCCGCGCAACTCCCCTGTTGGCGCTGTACCAGAGTGATTATCGGGTCCTTTCTTGTCCCAATCGTGTGGAAAAACCAGGGTCGAGAGCCGAATGGAACTTTCCAGGGCCGGCGCGGCGGTCGCCAGAAGTTTGTGAACTTTAGTCAGGAGACCGGCGGCAATGGAATCAGCTTCGGCGGGCACAATCTCCGTAAAAATGATTCCCAGTATGCACCGGCTTTTATACCATCCTTTGACATCTGTCTCGCGAGTTGAATGAGACAGCGCGAAGAGTACCTTCCCAATCGCCGTATCTTGTTCAGTCGTCGGTGCGCTATCGAATTCCAGAAGCATGAGCACAAGGCACTTAAGGGAACGCTCGGTTCTCTTTTGCTCCAGGTGCAACATTTGGCCGAAACACTCCTCGGACATCACACTAAATCCGGTTATCGAATTGCCGCCTTCCACGGATCGGGAATTCGATGAGCGTTGAATGTTCCACATGGCCTGCATTGACCTCTACTTACCTATCCGCCTCACCCTTCGCCCGGTCGGTCGCCGGCGCTGACTGCCATACTGAGCGCCAAGGGCTCGACCCACTGGCTTTCAATGTTTACCGCGACCGATCGCCGCAGAATCGTGATACTCACCACCACTCGCTGCCGGTCCGTGGCGTCGATCAGAATCCCTTCGGTACCTGCCAACGGGCCCTTCCCGATTCGCACCCGCTGGCCCCCATCAGGGAAGGAGCATGGTTCGGTGACCAGGTCGGACTCGATCGCCGATTGCACGGATGCGATTTCCGCGTCCTCGATAGGAACTGGCGTTTTTCCAAAACAGACGAAGTTAAGAACGCCCGGAATCGTCAGCAATGGGAGCCGGCGGGCTGGATCCAGTTGGCAGAAAACATAGCCCGGAAACAGCGGCATTTCCACCCACTTTGAACGATCCGACCAGGTTTGCCTCCATCGGTACAGCGGCAGAAATTCCTTAAAACCTTTGCTGCGGATAGCCAGGGCGACGGCTTTTTCATGGCGCGACTTCACCCTGAGCGCGAACCACTGATGGGGGGACTGCTTGGTCTGCGTCATTGGAAGCATCGGCGACAGCATTGATTCGGCTCGAAACCTCGCTTAGACCACCCCGCTCCGGGCATTTTGGGTAAGCTACCGCCCTTTTAGTCCCATCCGCACTATTATTTTCGCGGTTCGAGAGGAGACTTCCAATGATCTATAAAGGATTCAGTCGTCTACAAAGCAGTTCTAGGACCAAAGCAAATACCAAACGCTAAACTGCTATTTATCAATAGTTTATCGAAACTATCCCAAATATTTCAGGTCCGGGAACTCGGAGAATAATTGGGCAACAGATGCCGATCAATTGGACTTGGTCCCAGTTTTAGCTTGCCGTCGGCGTGAATTGACCTGAGCCCCGAAACTTCCGCCAGCGAAAATTGAGAAACTCCAAAAACAGAAGGGAGTTTTTCGATGAAAAAGACACGCTACACCGAAGAGCAGATCATCGGTGCCTGAAGCAGATGGAAGCGGGCCGGAAGGCGCGGACCTGGCGCGGGAACTGGGTGTCAGCGAAGCGACGATCTATACCTGGAAGTCGAAGTTCGGCGGCCTGGAGGTGAGTGAGGCGCGTCGGCTGAAAGAACTGGAGGACGAGAACCGGCGGTTGAAGCACATGGTGGCCGACCTGAGCCTGGACAGAGAGGCGCTGAAATCGGTGATCCGAAAAAACGGCTGGAGCTTGTAGGCCAGAGGAAGAATGCGGCGCACGTCATCGCCGAGTTCGGCATGAGCGAGCGCCAAGCCTGCAAGCTGCTGGACCTGGATCGCACCAGTTATCGCTATCAGCCAAAGCCGGAGCGCAACGCGGAGTTGCGCGCCGAACTGATCGCGCTGGCCCGGCAGAAGCTGCGCTATGGATATCGCCGGCTGCACGCGTTGCTGGCACGGCGCGGCTGGCTGGTGAATCATAAGCGGCTGTACCGTTTCTATCGCCAAGAGCATCTGGCAGTGCGACGTCTGAGGCGCAAGCGCCTCGCTCGACCGAGTGTGCCGATCGCGCAGTGGAGCGGGCCAATCAGGAGTGGTCGATGGATTTCGTGATGGACGGTTTGGCAACCAGCCGCGCCCTCCGTGTGCTGACCGTGGTCGATAGTTTACGCGCGAGTGCCTGGCGATGGAGGTCGACAGTTGTTCGTCGAGCCGGCGAGTGACGCGAGCGCTGGAATGGATTATTCAGCAGCGCGGCACACCAGACTCAGTGCGATGCGACAACGGACCCGAGTTTACCAGTCGCCATTTTCTGGCCTGGTGCGAGGAATGCAAGATCGGACTGATCCACATTCAGCCCGGCCGGCCGATGCAAAACGGCCGAGTGGAGAGTTTCAACGGCCGGCTTCGCGACGAGTGCCTGAATGCAAACTGGTTCGCAACCATCGCCGGTGCGAAGGAGAAGATCGAAACCTGGAGAGAGGAGTACAACAGTGAACGACCGCACAGCAACTTGGGATACCTGACGCCATTGGAATTTGCTCGTGGGGCCCCTTCGCCGTCCTGATGCTTTGTATGGCCGGTGCTCAGGCTGTCAAGGCTAAACTGCTGAACTCGCTGCGCTCGGCCTTGACAGCCTTCCGCGCCGTCCATCGGACCTAAGATGACGGCGAAGAGGCAGAGTGAAGTGGTATTTTAGAACCGAGTTTCTCAACTTCGTTTGGCGGAAGTCGTGGGGTCAGGTCAGACCGTCAATCGGAAATAGATATACCTTCCGGGGATTCTTGATGAACTCCAACGGCCTCCCGGAATTTTCATGAGAACCTTGGTTCATGAACGTAGAGTTTGTCAATCCCCTGCTCGAGGGACACTGGAATGAGTGGCTTCTCGAGTACGAGGCAGCGACATTTTTTCATACGGCAGACTGGGCGCAGGTGCTGACCGAATCCTATCGCTATCCTGTTCACTACGGAGTCCTGAAGGAAGCGGAGCGTGTTGTTGGCCTACTGCCGTTGATGGAAGTCGCCAGTGCGTTCACGGGCCGCCGCGGAGTGAGTCTTCCGTTTTCCGACGAGTGCGCGCCGCTCTTGTGCGAGGGCATGACGCTCGACTCGATCGTTGAATCGGTGCGAGCGCTCGGCCGGTTGCGCGGTTGGGATTACCTGGAGCTGCGCGGCGAGGCCGGCTCACTCCCTGACGCGGTCTGCAGCGACGAGTATAGGGTTCATCATCTGGTGCTGGAACGGAGCGAAGAGCTCCAGTTCAAGAAGCTCAGTGATTCTCACCGCCGGAACATTCGCAAGGCGCGCAAGGCGGCCATCGAGATTCACCGGCTCCGGACACGCGACGCGATGGACGCCTATTACGAGCTGCACTGTTTGACTCGCCAACGTCAAGGCCTTCCTCCGCAGCCGCGCCGTTTTTTTCACGCAATTCATGATGCCGTAATCACCCGGGGACGCGGATTCGTGCAGTTGGCGTGCTTCAACGGAGAATGGATCGCCGGAGCCGTTTACCTTCATTTTGGCCTCAAGGCTATCTATAAGTTCGGAGCTTCGAACCCGGCTTTTCAACACTTGCGCCCTAACAACCTGGTGATGTGGGAAGCGATACGCTACCTCAGCGAGGCGGGTCTGACGGAGTTATCCTTCGGACGAACGGATCCTCTTAATCGGGGTTTACTGCAATTCAAGCGCGGCTGGGGAGTAAAGGAAGTTACGCTGCGCTATTACCGGATCGGACTCCGAAAGGAGATTCCCGAAGAGAAAGACGGACCGCGGCTATAGAAATGGCATAGTCTCTAAGATCATGCAGCACATGCCGATCGCGCTGTTGCGGCTGTTGGGTATCTTGGCCTACCGGCACATGGGCTGAAACGCCGAAGGCATCCGAGCGGGTCCTTCGCGTCGACGATTCAATCAAGCAGTTGGTCGCTCCTGGGTTTTCACTCTTATCGATTCTTAGCTGAGTTTTAAGCTTAATTCGAGACATAAGTGTTCCTGCAGGAACTGGTCCCGCGTTTCGCGCCCGTCCGCCGATGCCTTGGCTTCGACGCAGGTCGAGTCTGATGCCAGCCCCATCCCATGCTTCCCGCTGCCTCGTTATCTCGCCAAAAGGGAGGCACCGCAAAGTACTTCGTAACGAACTAGGAATTCAACTTAGTTATTGGCTGATATAATGTGGGGCCGCGAATCGGCTGATATAATGCATGGCTAGCAACTTTTTAACTTCGAATCCTATAAATCATGATACTTTTTGTAACGTTTGTGGCGATCATGGTCATCGGGCTCACAATCACCAACCAATATCGATCGAGCGCGAACCGGCCACCCAAGCGCCTTGTGGCCGTCGCTGCCCTTGTTTTAATTGCCATCACTGTAGGGGCAAGCTTTGTGTTGAAATCGCTCAACTCATCTGTCCCCAGTGGTTGGACGTGGGGGATGATTTCGTGGCGTGCGCGCCTGTTTGCGCACAAAGCTGAAGGCGATCTACCGGACTTGTCATGGCGTGAGCTTTGGTTCATGACGCATGCTCACGGTGGTTTCGGTCTGGAAGCCTTTATTAATGGAGTTAGCTTGGAAGGCGCGGTGTCTAGTCCATACCTCACAAATGATGATCGGCAAACGGGAGCACGAATCTTCCGAAAACGCTGTGCGGTCTGCCATGGCAACGACGGCGCGGGGGGGCAGGCGCCGAAATTGAATCATTCAGGGCTCCGTCATGGTGATGGCGACCTCGCCATGTACAAAGTCGTAAGAGACGGTATTCCTCAGACAGGCATGGCTGCCATCGCAATGTCACCCCAGGAACGGTGGCAGGTCGTCGGCTATTTGAGGACTCTGCAGGTTGCTGCCTCAATCCGGCACTCGGAACAATTGCCGGCCGTAGACATCCAGGTGAGTAAGGAGCAGATTCGCACCGCTGGAAGCAGGCCGGATCAGTGGCTGACCTACTCAGGATCTCTCGATGGACGACGTTATACGCCACTGAACGAGATCACTCCGTGGAATGTTTCGCGACTCCGGGTTCGATGGATTCGCCAATTCGGCACACCCGAGCCAAAGAGCGAAGCAACGCCGATCGTCGTTGGCGGGGTCATTTTCATGACGGAACCGCCTTTCAATGTCATTGCCTTGGATGTCAGGTCCGGAGAATTAAGATGGCAGTACAGGCCTGGTCTGCCCAAAAATTTACCGCTTGAGGCTGGCTTGATTAACAGAGGTGTCGCCATTCTAGGGAACGTTGTGTTCTTGAGTGGTCTCGATGGTTTTCTGGTCGCCCTCAATGCAACCAATGGGAATGTGCTTTGGAAAACCGCCGTGGTCAACCCGTCTGACGGTTACACCATGTCGGGAGCGCCGCTTATCGTAAACGGGTCGGTCGTCGTTGGGGTCGCGGGTGCCGAGTTCGGGATTCGCGGTTTCTTGGCGGCCTACGATGCGGAAACTGGCCGGCAACAGTGGAAGTTCAACACGATCCCCGGTCCGGGCGAAGTGGGACACGAAACGTGGAAGACCGATGCGTGGCGAACCGGTGGGGGCGCAACCTGGATCGCGGGGAGTTACGACCCAACGCTGGACCTTCTTTATTGGGGCATAGGCAATCCGGCCCCGGGCTACCAGGGAGATATCCGTCCGGGCGACAACCTGTTCACCGATAGCGTGATCGCGTTGCATGCCAGCTCGGGAAAGCTGGCATGGTATTTCCAATTCACTCCTCACGATGAACATGACTGGGATTCAATCCAGACTCCTATCCTGGCAGACATCTCTATCAAAGGCGTCTCACGTCGAGTGATCTGCCTTGCGAACCGGAACGGGTTCTACTATGTACTCGACCGAACAACCGGTGAATTCCTCGTGGGTGCGCCTTTCGTCGAACAGAACTGGGCGAAGAGTCTCGATTCGGCAGGGCGTCCGGTCCTCTTCTCCGACGCCGAGGTTTCAATCTCCGGTCGGCTGACGAGGCCTGCTGTCGGCGGTGGCACTAACTGGCAAAATGCGGCGTTCGATCTCAAAAGCGGATTGATCTTCGTTCCCGCCACTGAAGGGGCGTCCATATTCACGAAGTCCTTGAACCCTAAGCGTGGAGAGCTTGGATTCTACCCCGGCAGCACCGGCCTCGATACCGGAGAGGACCAGAAAATCGTTCGCGCGTTAGATGTTGCAACCGGCGCGAAAAAATGGGAGTTATCCTTGCCAAAGCCTTTCTCCCCCGGTTATAGTGGCCTCTTGGCGACAGGTGGGGGACTCGTATTCGGGGCATCGGGAGGCTTCGTTTTTGCAATAGATTCGGCTACCGGACGCGAGGCATGGCGCGCTTTCCTGGGTGGGGACACCTATGCACCGCCGATTTCATTCACTGTGGACGGACGCCAAGTCATCTTGGTGTCGGCAGGCCGGGCATTGTTCATGTTCGGATTGTAATCCGATCCGCGGGACCGGCGAAGCCCGGCGCGCAACAAAGGCTCGCCTCATCCCGGAGAACTTTTTCGACCGATCAGGCGTCACAAGTTCTTCGGCGATGATGTAAACGCAGGCGGAACCGCCTGCGCCACGCCAGCACATCAGCATTTTACAAGTCCTGTGGCGCAGGCGGTTTCGCTTGCCAGGGAGCTTTTCAGCAGCCTCGTCAGCATGCCGACGAGAAGGCCCGCATCGCCGTGAGGCACGTCTGTCGACCCGCTGAGCGAGGCGCGCGGCGATTCGGTTTGCATGAGCCCTGGCAGTGCAGCACCGAAGCGACCCAGGCGTGTTGTCATCGGAGTGAGCAGTTTCTGCGGCCGCACAATGAGCGGGCAAAATCCGACTTGTGACGTCTTGGCGGGCGAAAAAATGACGAAGAGAAACAAGGAGGGTAGTTGCAATATCTAACAGGTGTTGAAACTCGCCCAGCTTTCTAGGTGCCAATAAGGCTTCCGGCAAAGCGCCGTGCAAAAATTGCTCACAATTGAGGTTGATTGGTTTATAGTATTGAAAAGCAAGAGACTAAACGGAAATCCCAGTTAAGGTCTAAAGGTTCTATGCAGGGAATCCGATGAAACGATTGGTTTCGAAATGACTTCTACTGATTTTATGAGAGAAATTCTGGAATTCCGTGATGGAGAGTGCCTCACTTGGCAGCGAGGGCGTCCCCACCGCTGGCGGGGGTATCTCGGAAGCGCAGAATCGCACCTGGTCGACTGCTGCTAGCAGCTCCCCACCCCTGGCGCTCGCGGGGAGCCTTGTAGATTGGCACATCCAGAACAAGCCAAACAACTTAATTATGGAGATCGATATGGAAACAAAACCGTCGGTGAACAGGTCGGCTACTAAATGCGGGGCAATGCTTCTGATTATCTTGGCGTCGTTGTCTGCCTATACCCAAGCCAGCCCGGCTCTGGTTCATTCGCGGTCGCTTGCGTCTCCTGGGGAGGCGGGGAATGCGTTCAAGATTCGGTATGGCGGGCCGATGGGAAGCGGATCGCTTGCCGGTAACCTGATGACTCTCAGAATAACCGCTCCGCATGGTTCCACGATCTCGTCCATCACCGACAACCTCTCTGATAGTTACACTCTAGGCGTGAGCGTGGATAGCGGTTCGGGTGGATGGGTAACGGCGATGTACTACCTTGCCGGAGCGCCCGCTGGAATCACTATGATTACGGTCACATATTCCTCGAGTGTTGCCGATTGGCATGGGGCGGTCATGGAATACTCCGGCGTGGCAACCAGCTCACCGGTAGACGGTACCTGTTCGAATCACTCGACAACCATAGCTTGCAGTACTGCGATCACTACCACAGGGACCAACGATTTGGTCGTTGCCAGTATGATCGGACTCAGCGGCGGCATGATATGGGGAAATACGATGAACACCGTCTCGCCCGGAGGCAGTTTCTTCTTCGATGCGGCGGACACGCAATGCAGTGATGCGGACGAGGAATATGTCCAACCATCGGCCGGGTCAGTGACGCCATCCTTCACCGTGACCGGAAATTCCGAATCCTTCAATATTGTGGGAATGGCATTTAAGGCAGCCAATGCTGGAACCGTTCCGACAGGAATGTACATCCTGCATCAGCAACATGTACAAATTAATGGGCCGGCCAGCAGTGAGACCATCTACTTCGTGTCGAGCGGGAATTTGCTGGTAGCGGACACTGACATCGGACAAGCCACCAGCAACGTGACCATCAGCGGTTGCTCACCGTCGAATAGTTTTGCAGGGCAAACGAACGGTAGTCTCTATCCGCAGTATTTTTACCTGACGTCGACGGCGAATTTTTCAACCAACTTGCATTGTACGGTTTCGACTACGCAGCAGGGTCAGCATGGAATATTAGTTATCTACGATATTGTTGGGGCTGCAGCTTCTCCCTTCAATGCGCTCGGCCCAGGAGGGTCCGGTACCGGAACGACTATTACCAACACCGTAACCCCTACTGCGACGCCTGGAATCGTGTTCGCTTCGGAAAATACTGGACAGGGACCAGCCACGGCAGTTGGCATCGGATTTATTTTCGACAATACTACCTACACGGGAGAGTCGGACGGCGGCCAGATGAACAACGGCGACGGGTGGCAACATTATTTCTACACTTCTGCATCAAAGCTAACCTTCACGTGGACCCAAGGGAACAGTAGCTCTTACATGCAGGCGGGCGCGATCGCATTCATGGCAGGTCCGTCTGCCAACGGCCCTGCAGGACCAGCCCCGCCGACTGGACTGAGTGCCGCTGCTCAGTAACGCCTCCAGAGTAACTTCGGAGTAGAAGACCATCTGATCGACATTTGAATCTTCAGTCGCCGTTTCGATGCCTTTTTGCTCGCGTGCGGGCTAAGCTTCGAGCACGGCCTTTACGGCGTCATGCGCGACGCCTACCAACCTCTCGATCTCATGCTCCGTAATAATAAGCGGAGGAGCAAAGAATAAGACATCGCCCTGGCCCGGATGGGCACCACCCGCAGCCCGGATTCGCGTCACCACGCCCCGCTTGATTATTTCGGCTAGCAGACGCGACGCCACCTTCCGATCTCCGGAAAAGTTCTTTTTCGTCGCCCGATCCTCCACAAACTCCACAGCCGCGAGGAGTCCCTTGCCGCCTCGGATGTCTCCGGCGTTTGGGTGTCCTCCAAAGGCATCCTTCAGCCGGGCATAGAGGACCTCGCCCATTTTCTCCGCCTTTTGACAGAGTCCCTCACGCTCGATGATGTCGATGTTCCTCAGTCCGACTGCACAGCACGTGGGATGCGCCGAGTAGGTAAAGGCGTGCATCCACCGATTAGCCGGCTCGACCGACTCCATAACATCTTTGATCTCTTTGCTCACCATGATTCCGCCAAGCGGAAGATAACCCGAGGTGACGCCTTTAGCAAAGCACAAAATATCCGGAGTCACGTTCCAGTGTTCTAGCGCGAACCAACGTCCCGTACGGCCGAACCCGGTAATGATCTCATCGGCGATCAACAACACATCATAACGGGTGCATACTTCGCGCACCCGCGGCCAATAATCATCGGTGGGATAAATTACCCCGCCCGCGCCGTGGATCGGCTCCCCGATAAAGGCGGCAATCGTATCGGGCCCCTCCCGGAGAATCGTCTCCTCCAGTTCCCGAGCGGCCGCTTGCCCCACCGTCTCACCGGGCTTCGCCCCTTCAAATCGGTAGGGATAGCATGTTTGAACGTGAACGAAACCTGGGACGCGCGGCTCGAACATCTTCCAGAAGGCGCCGATCGAGGTAGCGCTCATCGCCTGGAGGGTGACTCCATGATATCCATGCTGGCGCGCGAGCACCTTCACCTTTTCGGGCTTGCCTAGCGCCTTCCAGTAAAAGCGTGCCGTCTTGAACGCCGACTCATTTGCTTCAGCGCCTCCCGAAGTAAAGAAGACTGCCTGCATCCCGGTTGCAAGTCCCACCAAGCGTTGCGCAAGCGTAATTGCCGGAATGTTGGAAGAACCGATATAACCAGAGCTGAAGGCGAGTTCCTTCATCTGCGTTGAGGCGGCATCGGCTAGCTCTGTGCGGCCATGGCCTACGTTGACGTTCCACAGCCCGGAAAGACCATCGATGAATTCCCTGCCCTCGATATCCGTTATATTTACGCCCCGCCCGCGAACCAGGATTAACGGCTCAGCATGATCGACGGGATGGTGTAACGGGTGAATCAGGTGATCGTGGTCGATCTTTGTCAGATCGCTGGTGGCCAGTACCATTGGTCTCTTTGCCTTTCAAAGAGGCTACCACACCGCACGTGCCGGGTCATTTGCCACCTGCCCCGATTACGATCTAGCGACCTGGGATGCAGTGGCCTGCGTGCGGAACTCGTGCTCCAGAATTTCCATCGCGGCAACTCCTCGCTCGGAGCGTACCACTCGTCCGCGTGCGACCAATCGAAGGGCACATTTATCGTTTAACTTCACGGGCCAGTTTATAGAAAGCTCTACGCGCGAGCCAGGCAACATGATGCCTTCGACGGCGAAGAGCACGCCCGAACTTGACATATTGACGGTGTTGCCGGCCCCTGGCTCGGTGACACTGCGTTTACTCAAAATGCGATACCGCATTTCTCGCGCAATCGGAAAGCGATCCGAGTGGCGGCGATCAGCTTGCGCCTTTTCGTTCATAAACGTTTTCTCTCCTTTTTAATTAAATCCGTAGCGTGCTGGAACCAGGGCGAATCTTTCGATGAACCGGGCGCGCTTCTTTTTCGGCTCTTTGGGATTGCCCAGCTTATCCACAAACTCTCGTATGCTGGGCGCCAATTTAGGAGACGACTCCGCCCTACGCGTGGCCTGCGTTACATCGGCGTAGTTGCAGGGAAAGCTCGCGAATACCGGAAGACCCACTGTTGCCTCGACCTCCTTGACGCTTAGTTCCATCCGCTTCGAAACCCGATTTAACAGCAGACGGGTCTTGTCCTCCCAATCGTGCCGGCGTAAAGCGAGGATCTTCAATCTGGCCATCCGGAGTGCGCCGAGATCCGGTGTCGTGACCAGGAAGATCTCGTTGGCTTCCCTCATCACTGCCAAAGCACGCTCATCGAACGTGTCGGCGAGGTCCGCTCCGATGACCGAGTAGGTTCGGCGTGCAAAATCGAGGACCGGACCAATCTGCTGCGGCGAAATTCCATCGTCCATCATCGGGGCACCGGAAAGCAGCAGATCGACCTTCCCGACCTTTTTGACCAGCCGCTGCCACGTCTCTTCGTCCAACTCTTTAGTACGCTTGGCGGCGTCATTAATCGAATAGCCGTGTTCGGTATTAAATCCGAAACCGATCATGCCGGATGAAATGTCGAAATCCGCCAGCAAGACGTTGGATGCGGGCACTTGAGCAAACGCGCGGGCGGCATTCGCCGCGATCGTGGACGCTCCCACGCCTCCTTTGGCCGGCACGAAAGCATACACTCTGCCGAGCGTTCCCGTGTTGGCTGGATGTACTGCCAGATGCTCCGCCAGCCGGATAATCGTCTCCTTCATTTGATCTTCTGTAAACGGTGGAACCAGAAGCTCCGCCATCCGCAGTTGCAGCGCGAACCTGAAGATGCTGGGATCTTCTGCCGTGCTTAGACCAACGCGCTGCATCGAATCAAATTCGGCATCCATTTGTTTCGAGATGCGCCCAGCCGCCTCCGCGTCTTCCATGCTTATAAAGATGACGTCCGGAGCCCATACTTTCACCAGATGCCGAAATAAGGCATCATCGGGATACGAGTCCAGGGATTTCGTGATATGAAGTATCGAAAGGCGGCCTGCGGCTGTTTCAAAGGCGCTTCGAAGCTCGGCGTTGGGAGAAATCAGAATCGCTTTCATGACTAGGCCAGTTTGGAGAATACGAGCCAGCGAATAAATCCACCGAAAGGTACAATCTAGCGGGTTTGCTGTACTGGGCTTCCAGTTCCCTGCGATCTATTCCGGCGCCGTCCGTCGAATAGTTGCCCGCCAAAAATTTTAGTGTGGACGCAGTTTTCGTGATTACCGAAGTCCTGTAGCGACCTACCCGGTCGTCCTAGTTGTTTCCCGGAATCTGCGCCCGCAGAATGGAAATCGAAAGGAAATCCCTTGCCCAAACTAGTGCGATTCAGCCTCCGGTTAGCAGGCTTGTTGATCGCGACCCTATCGATCGAAGGAAGTCCTATTAATTCATCCGATTTTTCCAGCAATGCGACGATGATCAACTTCGACAACCTAACGGGGGGAAACTGCAACGCCTGCGGCCCGTCGGTGGGAAGCCAATACTCATCGGTCGGAGTGATGTTCAACAACCCCACCTATCCAGGCCAGGACACGGCGGACACGAATCTAACATCGTCCTTCCCTGACGCCTCGTCTCCGAACCTGCTGTTTATTTTCCAGGGAGGCCACCTCTTCGACCCGCCGGCTCAACCATTTCAGATCCTGTTTTCAGTTCCAGTAACGAGCGTCGGGTTTGATTTCGGCAGTAGTACCGCTTCCTACCTTGAGTTGGACGCCTACGGTACCGGTCATCAATTGCTCGAAACGCTGTGCTTCAACGGCGCTCCGGCGCCCATTGGGCTGGCAGGATTTGCGGGCCTCCAGGAATCGACTCCGATTGTGGAACTCGACGTCTCCTATCATCCTTACAGCGATACCACGCGCACGTTGAATTTTTCGATCGACAATCTCGAATTCCAGGGAAGTTCGGTGCCGGAACCTTCGACCATTGCTTTGATCATTACCGGAGTACTCGGGATGGCGATCCGACGCCGCTCTTTTCGAAAGCACACTACGTCAACCGAATGACCTCAGTCGTACGAACCTGTTACAGTCGCTTTAGGCTGTGCCCCGCGCCCCTGATATGAATCTAGCGGAGAATGTATCGACTACCCTCCAGCGTCACCTGGCATTCGCTGCCCTCCTGACGATTTCCGTGGCCATCTTTTGGACGCCGCTGCGAACCATCGCTGTTTTATCCTTGAATGAAGACCGATATTCACACCTGGTGCTGATTCCCATGATCAGTGCATCTCTGCTGTACCTCGAAAAGGCCAGAATTTTTTCGCAGCCCAAGGATGGTATTGGCGCGGGCTTCCCGCTCTTGTTCGGAGCTGCTGTTATTTATGGGCTCTCTAGTCTCGCCCGGCTGGGAGCGGGCACTCGGCTTAGCCTCGCGATCCTGTCGGTCGTCCTGACCTGGGCTGCGATTTTCGCGCTCTGTTATGGCTCCCGAGCATTGCGTGCTGCCGCCTTCCCTTTGGGGTTCCTGGCGTTCATGATTCCCTTCCCCGAGAGCGTTTTGAACTGGATCGTTCACGCGTTGCAAAGTGCATCAGCCGACGTCAGCGCTGTTCTATTTCATGCGACCGGAATGCCTTCATTCCGACAGGGATTCCGGTTTCTGCTGCCCGGAGTCGAGATTGAAGTGGCCCAGGAATGTAGCGGTATCCGCTCCACGTTCGCCTTAGTGCTGGTGAGCGTTTTGGCGGGCTACGTTCTCCTGCGCACCGCATCCCGGCGAATCTGCTTCGTGCTTGCCGTTATCCCCATCGGAATCTTTAAGAACGCCGTCCGAATCGTCACGCTCTCCTACCTGGGCGTGTACGTGGATCGCGCCTACCTCGAGGGAAAGTTGCATCACCAGTACGGCGGTCTTATCTTTTCGTCGCTTTCTCTGTTGCTGGTGATCCCGCTTTTGATGCTGCTCCGAAAATCGGAAGCGGGCAACGAGCCGCGACCACAGGAAGTGGTTCCTTGAGCTCTATTCGTCGCGCAACGCCGCCATCGGATCCAGGCGGGAGGCTCGGCGTGCGGGCAGAAATCCGGCGATCGCGGCCACAAGGGCCAACGCGCCGGCGGCTAGACTAAGCGTCCAGGGGTCGTTCGGCTTCATCCCGTAGAGGAAGCTTTCAACGAATCGGGTAGTCCCGATAGCCGCGCCCAAACCGATTGCCAGACCGACGGCGATGAGGATCGCCACCTCGCGCAATACCATGCGGAGGACTCGGGACTGCTCCGCTCCCAGAGCCATCCGGATCCCGATTTCGTTCCGACGGCGCGCCACATTGTAGGACATGACTCCATAGAGGCCGATCATCGCGAGCAGTAGCGCGAGGCCTCCGAAAAATCCGGAGAGTGTCGCGAGCAACCTTTCCCTCGCGAGCGATGCGCCGACCTGCACCGCGAGTTCCGAAAATTGCAGCGAGACGTCGCGATTTACGTCCGCGATCGCGGATTTTACCGCCGTGATCAGAGCTGCGGGTGAGCCCGCAGCCGCGCGCACTTCGAATATGGTCGATTCCCGAGGCTTCACGTTCTGGCTGGCCGCGACATACGCCGTGGGTAGGATTTCTTCCCGCAAGGTCCCGTATTTGGCATCCTTCATGACCCCGACGATCTCCACCCAATCGCCCATCTTGTTGCCTTCCTCAGCACGGAAGCGTTTGCCAATAGGATTCTGGCCGCTGAAGAATTTCTTCACCACGGTCTGATTGACGATGGCGACTTTGGGAGACTGCAGCGTGTCGCGCGCATTGAAATCGCGCCCGGCTACCAGGTCGGTCTCCATGGTCTCCAGGTACCGTTCGCTGACCTCGTTGAAGTAGACCAAAGTGTCCTCGGGCCCTTTTGAGGTGTACCCTTCGATTTCTAAATCGTTGTTCCAGAAACCGCCGCTGATGGGCGTCATGTTGGAATCGCTGACGGAACGGACGCCGGGGAGCGCGCGTAGACGCTCCAGCATTTCCCGAAACACGGCACAGCGACGCTCCGGCGGATAATGGCCGTTGCGCAGATCCACACTAGTCAGCAGAATGTGGTTCGGCTGAAATCCGGCATCGACTCTTTCCAGCTTAAAGAATGTGGTGAGCATCAATCCCGCGCCGACTACAAGAACGAGCGACAACGCGACCTGCAAGACAACGAGTGCTTTGCCTAGCCCGAACTTCGATCCTTCGATGACTCCGCGCGCATTCGCTTTCATGGCCGATTGCGGATTCACACGCGTCCCTCTCCATGCCGGAGCGAGGCCGAAGAGCAAGCCGGTGAGAATCGCGATACCGGCTGTGAATCCCAGCACGCGTGCATCAACCGTGAGATCGAGGAACACGATATCTCTTCCCGAAGAAAGGAACCCGACGAGAAGGCGCGTGCCCCATTGCGCGAATAGAATTCCCAGCGCGGCGCCGGATAGCGAGAGCACCAGGCTCTCCGTCAACAATTGGCGCATCAGCCGTCCGCGGCCGGATCCGAGCGCCATGCGAATCGCGATCTCGCGTTGGCGGGCGGCACTTCTTGCCAGCAAAAGGTTCGCGACGTTGGCGCAAGCGATCAGCAGCACGGCTCCGACTATCGCCATCAGGATCATGAGCGCCTGCTGGTATTGGCGCCGAATATTGGAGAGGCCGTTGGCGGCAGGCTGCGTCTCCAAAGTGTTTTTCCGGTACTCCGCCTGGCCGTCCGGTTTCCAGTTTTGCGGCACCGTAGCTTCGAAGACGGCGGGCGCCAAAGTTTTCAGGCGTGCTTCGGCCTGGCTAGCGGAAACGCCTGGTTTCGGACGGCCAATGACGCGTAGCCACCACGAGCTGCGCTGATCCAGCATGCCCGGCGCGCCATGAATGATTTTTTCGGTGCAGATCGGGACATAGACGTCCTTCGCGCTGCCGACGTCGACGCCTGTAAACCCAGGCTCAACCACGCCGAGGATTTCAAAGGGATGATTGTCGAGCGAGACGCTTTTCCCGATCACGTCGGCGCGGCCTCCATATTCTTTCTGCCAGAAACCATAGCTGAGCACGGCGGTACCCGGGCAGCCTCGCTTGTCGTCGGCCATGGAAAAGGTGCGCCCCATCACCGCGTGCAGGCCGAGCGTATCGAAAAATTGTCCCGCGACAAAGTTGCCTTGCGCGTAACGCGCCTCGCCTCCGGCAGACAGATTAAAGCGTCCGCCACCATAGGCGAAAATGCCGGAAAAGACGTCCTGGCGATCGCGAACCTGCTCCCAGATTGGATTGGTGAAGCTGGAGTTCTTGCCCATGGTCACCTGAATCAACTGCTCCGGATGGCTGACCGGTAGGGTCTTCAGGATCACCGAATCGATGAGACTAAAAATCGCGGTGTTGGCGCCGATTCCGAGCGCGAGCGACAGAATCGCCACGGCGGCGAATCCGGGGCTGGAGCGGAGGGCGCGAATCGCGTAGCGCAGATCCTGGAGGAGGGCGTCGGGCATATTGAAAGTATGACGCAGGGGGAGTGCTGCGGTTAGCCGAGAGCTGACCGCTCCCGAGGGTCGCGGCTACAAAACAACTGTGCTACATCAAATAGAGCTGCGACCAACGGGAGCGGTCAGACTATTGCGACGAGCCGCTCGGGCTTGGCTGGAACACCGGAATCGTGACGATGTTGCTGGTATAGATGTTCTGCGCGATGGTCAACTGAGTGAGCGGATTCGTCGGCAGTGACGAGCTTAATTGCAGCACCACCTGGTATATCCCAATCGCGCCCACCTGGAGGCCGGCAAATAAAACGTTGGCCGTGCTACCCCCGATAATCGACGACACCGACTGGTTCGGTTCATTCAAAGTCGGGCCGGTGTAGGGAGAGCCATCGTTAATCGAGGCCAATGCCGCAGCCGGGCCCACCAGCCCCAGACCCGTGGCATAAACGATAACCATCTCGCCGGGCACTGCCGGATTGAAAGCAGTCACAGGCGCGCCGCCGACATTGGCGCAGCACAAAGACGAGTTGATCGCCGTCATGGTTTCCGTCGGACTGGATGTCGATGTGATTCCTGTGGTCACATTGGTCGTCGTCTGGCCGACCACGGAAGCGCCAATCGTCAATCCGTTGCCCGCGCTTCCCGGAACCTTCGCGCGGAGAATGATTCGCGAGAACGAGCCCGAAGCAGTGGCAATCACCTTCTCGTCCCCATTCGCGTTAATCAGGGCGACCAGCGCGTCGCGGATCGTAGATCCGAAAATGTTGATGGTATCGGTGGCAGTTACCGAGTAGTTATACTGCCGGTCCTCAATCGACACCGTCACGGTGTCGCCCGCAGTAGGCGTGCCGTCCACTGAAATCACGCCGGTGGCGAAACTCGAATAGTGGGTCGCGATAACCTGCCTCGGTTCGGGACCCGGAGCGGCATAAACCCCAGGCGCACCGACTCCCGAGATTTGAAGCCCGATCGCGGTGGTCACCGTGATCGTCCCGTTGTTGTGCAGCGTCCGCACGTAGAGGCTGCTCGAATTGGTGTCGACCAGCTCGAAAGGAACCTGGGCGTCGACTTGCGTCGGCGAAACGCCTAGCAGAGGCACACGGATGCCATCGATATAAACCTCGACGCCTCCGAGTTCCAGAGGCGCCGGGGCGTCGTTCGGATTCGGAGAAAGGCTGTCGGCCGGTGTGCTGATGGTGTTGTCGGAAAGATTGTTGCCCTGAATCGAAATAATCGCGCCGGGAGCGAGTATCGACGCATTGCCTCCGCCGGTCAGCGCGGAACCGCTGGCTGACGCGGTAAGTGTGGACGTGCCGGACACGGTTTCTGTAGTGGTGGCTCACACCGTTCGTCACGGTCACTGTGGTGGTGATCGTCGTTCCGGTGGCGGAGCTGATTTGAATATTGTTGCCGAGAGGGCCGGGGGAGCGAGCGACCAGCTTGACCAGATCGAAATCGAGCTCCGCGACGGCATAGACGTTGTAATCGCCAGCGCCGTTATTGTAGCCATTAATGAGGTTCGCGACGTTAGTGGTGATGGTATCGAGAGTATCGCCCGAAAGCACGGTGTATTGGTAATACACCGGGTTAAGCTGATACGGGTCGTCGATCGTGAGCAACAATAAGTCGCCGGCAGTGATGGTTCCGGAAAATGTGATGGTGCCCTGTGCATAAAGCGCCTGGCTCGCCGAATTCACGACTCCGTTCACGGGAACGCTGGAGCTTTCCGGCGTGAACACCAGAACGCGGTAGTTCAACGAGTCCGTAACATAGAGATTAGTTCCATCCCAGGCGAGGCCGGTGGGCGACGGCGTGGCGTAGGAAGCCGACTGCGCCAGATTCGGATCGAAGGTGTCGTTGGTGCTGGTGACCAGGACGTCGGCATATTGATCGGGCTGCCCCAGCACCACGTCGGCCGGCGCGCCGTTCACGGTAGGGATGTGATTGAAGACCAGCACCCGGTCGTTGCCGCCGTCGGCGATATAGAGCCGCGTGCCGTCGGACAGCGCGAATCGCGGAAAGCTCAGAGTGCTGACGCAGGTGGCGGGATAAATCGGATTGCCGCTCGAATCGGTTCCCACCGAAGCGCAAAGATCGACATTATCGTTGGCCAAGGCCGTTAGAAAATTAATCTGCCCCACCTCGACGTCGGCGGGCTGCTGCGTCTTGGTGGGAATTTCGTTCCAGATCAACACGCGATTGAACCCCAGATCGGAGACAAACAGGTGCACTGCCGTCGCTGGTCACCGAAGTCGGATTGAGCATGGTGTTGGCGGCGGCCACCAGCGAGCTGTTGATCAGATCGAGGTTCGGCGTAGTGGTAAAGTTCGGCGCGCCCAACACCAGATCCGCGGGTTGATTATTCTTGGTCGGGAGGGTATTCCAGATCATGACGCGGTCGTTCTGCGTGTCCGCGACGAACAGCTTGCCGTTCTGAATCCACACGCCCTGCGGAGCGCGCAGGCTGGTCTGCGTCACCACCACCTGCTCCACGGTGACGAAATCCGGCTGCCCGATCACGATATCGGCCGGCTGGCCGATCTGGGTCGGGAATCTCCTTCCACAACAACACGCGATTGTTCGCGGTATCGGCCACAGCCAGGTTGCGGCCATCGGTGGCGACCGCCGTCGGCAGGCGCATGCCGTTGGCCGCCGTCGCATAATTGCGTGCTGGTAAAATCCGGCTGCCCCAGCACCAGGCTGGCTCCCTGCGCGCAAACGGGACAGCGGCCGGTATTCGGGCCGATCTCGGCGGTGGGCGCCGGAATCATCCGCGAGAGATTGTTGAACATCAGCACGCGATTGTTGATGGGCGCGTTCCCCAGCCGGTTGGCATCGGTCACAAACAGCGTATTGTTGGCATAGGCGACGCCTCCCACGCCGCCCATCAGCAGGTTGGAAGCACCCGAGGCCTGACTCGTAAAAGTGGTTTGCCCGATAACCGCGCGAGCGGCCTGCCCGGTCATAAAATCGGCGGCAAGGCCTACCCCGGCACACAGTGAAAAAACAGCACAGTATTTCAGCATTCGAAAGTAAACTAGAGGATTTCAGTTCAGTATAACAACCTAAGGACGTGCTTCGCCTAAAGCAGGTTGCCTGCCAAACGGCCGTGCCATCAATCGGTTATGGCGTGATGCTTACTGCTTGCCGTCGAAGGTGATGCTCGATTCGGCTCCGAATTTGCGGTAGTTCCGGAATTCGAGCTGGTTACGCGAGCACATGCTGGTTCCCCGGACGCAACTGAGCACTTCGGCGGCAACCGGCAGCAGGTATTTCTGCCCCGCCGCCAGAGGAATGAATTCGTAGTCGGTGACCGTTTCCACCGTGTCAAACGGAAACAGCTTCGGCATGTTGATCGTGCCCTGCTCGATCCGCAGCACCCGGGATGTCTCTTTATCGATCCAGATGGTACCGGTGTGGGCCGGATAATAGAGCTGCGAAGGAGCTTCAATGCGCCAGTGCGACCGCTCCCGCGCAATCTCATATTTATAAACCCAGGCGGATCTGCCGTGCAGCGTGTCGGTGCCGCTCTTGCGGAAACTGGCGTCGGTATAGGGACTCAGCAGATCTTCGAGAACGCTCGAAAATTCACCGGTCGACCGCGTTCCCCCGATATCGTCCATCGATTTTTGACCGATTTACTGCCGATCTTGATGTTCTTGTAGCTCTCATGCCCATCTTCGTAGGCGACGTCGGCCGTGACTACATCGAGCGCATCCCAACCGGTCTTCGGATGGTCGCTCTGATACCGCGCCGTCATTTGCTGGCAAAAATAATTGGGCAGCGATGACAGATAATTGGCCGCCGCTTCCCTCGCCTTTTCAATCACCGGATCGACCGGTTTGCCCTGAAATGCAGGAGCGTCAGCAGTCTGCTTCGGCGCGTTCGGCGCGGCGTCGGAGCCTTCGCAGGAGCGTCCGGCAAAGGTTCATAGCGCGGAGGAGGCAGATCCGCCATCTGACGCGTCGACGGAACGCCGCGCCGCAACGACGGAGGACCAGGATCGTCCGCATCCTTCGGAGGATCGGGCGGCTTCATCATGGTCGAAGGCCGAGTGTCCTCAGGCTCCGGAGGAGGCGCCTGTGTTTTCGCGGTTTCCGGCGCGGAGGCTGCTGGAGCAGCGTCCTTTTGAGCAGTATCGTCACCCGAATTCGCTCTCCGCAGAACCGGACGATCGTCACCCGGCTCGCGCTGCACGGGGCGCTCCGCCCTTCCCGACCGGTCCGCCGGCGAGTTTCGGCAAATCCCAATCCTCGCTGGCCTTGGCGCGCTCCTCGGGAGTGCCTTCTTTATCCCAGCGCACTTCGACCGCGGTGTACATTTCCTCGTCGTCGGCAGTCGAATCGAGCGTCACATGATCGCCCACGGCAAAGGCCGTCGAATCGACCTCCTTATTGTTCTTCATGAACTTCGTGGTCGAGCTGACGCGATACCAGATGATGCGATGATCGGCCGGTTCAATCACCACCTGGTTGGGAACCGAGCGCCGCACTATGCCGATGGTGGTGGTGGCGACGCCGGTGCTGCTGTTCTTATTATTCTTACTGTTCTTCGAGGACCTGCCCGGAGTCGCGTCGGTCGGCTGACGCCTGGTATTGCACGGCGGATACTGTCCCGGAGGGCAATTTCCCGATTGGCCCGGCGGGTATTGACCCGGAGGATATTGACCCGGCGGATATTGTCCGGGAAACTGGGCTAGCGCCATCGCGCCAGATAAACATAGCAGCAACGGAATTGTTTCCAGCCTCATGCTTCAATAATGACGCTTTTTTCGATTCCGTGGGGTACACACCAAGACGAGGGTTATAATGTCGTGCATGAACCAAGCCGTTCTACTCATCCTGACCGCTTCCGCTTGGGCCCAAACGCCCCCGACTCCGATAGTTTCGCCCGAGGTCCACGCCGATAACACGGTTACCTTCCGGATGCGCGCGCCCAACGCTCAGCGTGGTGGATCTGGTCGCTCGAAGGCTCGCAAGCCCGCGCCCATGCAGCTCGAAGACAAGGAAATCTGGACCTATACCAGCCCCGCGCTCGCTCCCGATATTTATGGCTACTCTTTCAATGTCGACGGCGTCGGCCTGATGGACCCCAACAATTCGCTGATGAAGCCGAACCTGTTGAACAACTCGAGCGCAGTTCATATTCCTGGCGAGGGCCTGCCCTGGGAGGATCGCGACATCCCGCATGGCGAGGTTCATCATCATTTCTACAAATCGACGCTGGTCGGGCGACAATCGCGATTATTACGTCTACACTCCGCCCGGCTATGCGCAAGGGCACGAAACATTACCCTGTGCTCTACCTGCTCCACGGCTATAGCGACGACGCGAGCGGCTGGAGCGCGGTCGGCCACGCGAACCTCATTCTCGACAATCTGATCGCGGATCAAAAAGCGAAGCCGATGATCGTCGTGATGCCTCTCGGCTACGGCGCGCCGGAAGTGCTCAATCGCGGCACGGATCGATATGCAGAAATTCCGCGCTGAACACCACCCGCGTTCCGCGAGACGCTGCTTACGAAATCATCCCGCGAGTGGAAAACGAATATCGCGCCGACCGCCATCGCGAGATGCGAGCCATCGCCGGATTATCGATGGGAGGCGCCGAATCGCTCTTCACCGGCCTGAACAACCTGGACAAGTTCGCCTACATCGGATCCTTTAGCGCAGGCGGCTTGGGCGAGGATTACGCCGAACTGTTCCCGAACCTGGACCAGTCCGCGAACAAGCGAACTAAAGCTTCTATGGATCGCCTGCGGCACCGAAGACGCCTGATCGGAACGAATCGAAAATTCAGCGACTGGCTGTCCGCGAAGTATGTCCGATTCACGCCCATCGAGACGCCGGGCATGCATACGTGGATGGTGTGGAGGAGAAATCTGGCTACGCTGGCGCCGCTGCTGTTTCAGTGAGAAGAAGTGGCCATTAGCCCATTTTCACAGTTGCTATAGACCCAGCGCGGCCAACACAACACAGGCGAAGGCAGGCTAGCGGAATCCCCGCCCTGATGGGACGGAGTTATAACCCCTGGCGTCAGCCAGGGGACTGGCAATACGGGAAATATCCTGGTCTATAGCAACTATGAAATTGACGGGAACTTCTCTGGTGGGCGCGTAATCTGGATATCGCAAAAGCGCAGGTGGCGTGTTGTTTCATCGCACCTCAGCGATGTCAAATGAAAAGTCGGTCGTGAGGCTCTTAATTCTGACTTCTGACTACCGGGTGCTGGCCGGTCATCACGCACGGATCTTCGCAGCGCACGTGCTCGAACTGAATGGTCGAGTGGGTGATCGAAAAGCGATCGCACAACACCGCTTTGATTCTCTTCAAAATCGCCTCGCTCGTCGACGGAGGCACATCGTCGATCAGCACGTGGCAGCTTAGCGCATGCGCCTGCGATCCCAGGCTCCAGATGTGCAGATCGTGGACGTCGATCACTCCATCCACGCCGCGCATTCCTCCGGTGACTTCTTCCAGCTCGATCCCCTTCGGGCGATCCTTCGAGCAGCACATTGAGCGATTCCTGAATAATTCCCCAGCCCGACCAGATAATCATCAGGCCGATCAGTATCGAGAGCATCGGATCGATTTTCTGCCACCCGGTGTAATGAATCGCGATGGCGCCCGGCAATAATCGCGACGCAGCTCATCGCATCGCCCATCATATGGATCCACGCCGCGCGGATGTTCATATCGTGGCCGTGGCCGCCCAGCCTCCACACGATGAACAGATTCATCGCGAGGCCGATCGCCGCAACCACGATCATCGTCGATTCCACCACCGGCTGAGGATTTCTCAAGCGCTCATAGCTCTCGAAAAATAGAAACAGCGCCAGCACGACCAGCGAGACCGCGTTGACAAACGCGGCCAGCACTCCGGCGCGCTGGTAGCCGAAGGTCTTGACCGCATTCGCTGGACGCGACTGCAGGTAGAATCCGAACGCCGCCAGCAACAGGGCAAACGCATCGGCGAAATTGTGGCCGGCATCGGACAGCAGTGCCAGGCTCGAAGCGCGAAAGCCCGCAACCGCCTCAAATGCGACAAATCCCAGCGTCAGGATCAGCGAGGCAATCAGAGCCCGGCCGGTGCCCGCATGGCTGTGCGAATGCCCGTGATCATGCGTGTGCGGATGCGAATGATCGTGGCTATGTCCCATCACTTCTAGTGTAGCGCCTACTTCTTCACCGCCGCCTCAATCGCCTCCAGCTCTTTCCCCGCGTCCGCCCATTTACCCTGCGCCGCGAAATCGCGATACCGCTTCAGATGCGCCCGCACCTCTTCGATTCGCGAATCATTTGTGACACCGAGCCATCGCCGTTTGCGCGGCTCCCGCTTGCGTCTTAGTCGTCTGCATGGGAGCAGCAGGCTCCTTTTTGAGCCGCGTCCAACTGCGCCAGCGCCTGCTCATAGGTATCGGCGTAAACCAGCGTATTCCCCATCACCAGCGCCACTTTTTTCAACTGCGGCATGCGCGCCTCGGACGCCTGGATGTAGATCGGCGCGACATATAAGAACGTCTGATCGATCGGCAGCGCCAGAATCTGGCTCCGCAGCACCTGCGATCCCTGCTGATTCCACAACGTCAGATCTTTCGAAATGGTCTGGTCCTGATTGATCAGCGCCTCGATCTGCAGAGGACCCGCGATCACTTCCTGCTTCGGCAGATCGAGAAATACCAGCTCGCCCAGGTGCGGCCCGTCGCAGCGCGCCACCATCAGGCCGATCAGGTTCTGTTTATTGCGCGGCGTGAACGGCAGCATCAGCAGAAATTCCGGCTGCGTTTCGCCGGGCAGCGTCATCACCATATAGGTAGGAGCTACCGGCTGCGGCTGGCCTCCCTGCCCCGCCGTGCCGGTCGCGACATCCCATTGGTCGGCGCGATTGTAGAACGATTCCGGATCGCGCATATGATACGTCCGGAACATTTCCGCCTGCGCGCGGAACAGCACTTCGGGCGATCGGACGTGGGCGCGCAAATCGGCCGGCATGGCGGATCCCGGCGTAAACAATTCCGGGAACAAATGCTGGTACGCCGCGATCAGCGGATCTTCGTTATCGAAAATGTACATGTGCACGTCGCCGTCGTAGGCGTCGACTGTGGCCTTCACCGAATTGCGGATGTAATTGAACCGTACTCCACCGTCGATGCCCAGAGCGCGCGAATAAGGATGCGATTCGCTGGTGGTATAGCCGTCGACAATCCACACCAGGCGGCCGGTTTCGGTGATCACCAGGTACGGATCCTTATCCCAGGTGATGAAGCCGGCCAGCTGCGTTGAGCCGCTCCGGAACGCGGCGGCGGATCATCATGCGGCTTTCCGGCGTCAGCGATTTGGTCAATAAAATATTTCCATCGCCCTCCGCGATCGCCGCCACCAGACGCATGCCGAACGACGACATCGGGAATCCGCCGCGGCCTTCGTAGCGCGTGTTGACCTCGGACGATCCTCCGTCGTTCTTGGTCGAAGGATAGTTGAACTCCGGCTGCGCCGTGCGCACAAACACCGGCTCCTGCGACGTCTCGCTGAAATAAATCTCCGGCTTGCGTCACTGTGAGGCTGGGCGTCAGCACTTCGATCGGCGCGCTCTTGACCAGCAGCTCCGGCAGGCCGGTCGAAGTGATGCGGCTCGCCTCCGCCAGCACCAGGCCGTAGCCGTGCGTGAAAGTCAGCGCCGAGTTCACCCACAGATGCCGCGCATCGCCCAACTGATTCAAGTCGAGCTCGCGCGGCGCCAGCAACACCTGCCGCAAATTTCCGTTGATCGTGTACCGGTCGACATCGGTATCGGCGTAGGTGTAAGGACGCAGCGGCTGGCTCTGGCTCAACGTATCGTGAAACGCGCGCCAATCCCACAGGCGCACGTTATCGAGCATCGGACGATTCTTCGCGAAATCGATGCGCCCTTCTTTTTGCGCTGAAAATTCCGTCTCGTGCGCGCGCCGGTCGAGCCCGTAGGCGGACGCGCGTCGCCTCAATATGCCGCGCGAGAAACGGCCTCTCCAGCGCAAGCTCATTCGGCTTCACATAGAGCGAGTTCACCATCGGCGGCAAAGCCCAATCGACGACCAGCACCACCGCGCAGGCGATCGCCAGCTTGCGCTTTCCGGCGAGCACCAGCGCCGCGGCCAGCAGTGCCGCGAACGCTTTCACGGCCTGCATCGGCAGCTCGATATTCTGCTGCACGTAATCGACGCCCGACATCAGATTGCCGTGATCGGAGAAAAGATAATCGAAACGGCCGATCCAGAACTGCGCCGCCAGCGCCACCAGAAACACGACCACCAGCGACTCTGAACATCGACGATTCCAGGCTTCCCAACGCCGCGCAGATCGCGCAGATCGATCTCGCTGGCCTCCTCCGAAAGTCGGGAAAATCGCGCTTCAACTGCCATCCGCGCGCGGTGACGTAGTGGACGATTCCGCCGGTCAGCGCGCAGGCCGTCACGAAGTTGATCAGCATCGAATAGAACGGCAGTTCGAAAAAATAGAACGAAAGGCTGCGGCCGAAAACCGGATCGTTATAGCCGGATGTCGTGCTGACTCCTCCAAAAAATCGCGCGACGGTCCACCCGTCGATCACCGATAGCGCAATGATCAGCGACAGCATCGCCAGCCCCAGCGTCGCCAGGCGCGAATAAATCCGATGCTCGCCGAGCCGCGTGCCCGCGTACTTCAACCCGCGCGCGTGCGCGATCCACAGCACCAGAAAAAGGATGAGCCACGCCGCGAGCGTCAGGGCCGTATTGATAGGCCGACATGCGGATCCAGGTCGGCACCTGCCCCAGTTCGCCCCACCACGCGTAGTCGAGAATCAGGGAGCAAATCGACCGGCTGAAGAACAGAAGGACGACAACAATGCCGATCAGCAACGCGATCCGTTGCTGCGGCCGCTTACGGCGAGGGAAGTCGATAGCCATGCTTCCTCACTGTACACCCGCCGCCAATTACTTCCGGCGTTATATCGCGAACAGGAAGAACGGAAGGTCGTCCGGCCCGCGGACTTCCTGGCCGATGTCGCGTGAAGCGGTCGACGATCACTTGCATCGTCCGGTCATCGATCCCGCAAGCTCGGCCAGCGTCTCGGAAAGGCTGGCACGCGGGCAGGAAGGTCGATCCTTTGCCGCTCAGCACGCCCGTGATCTGCTTTCTGCAACGCCGCCGCGCGAATCGGTGGTGATATCTTTTCCGAGCAGCGCGTCGGTCAGATCCTCGGAGAATCGCTCGACCGTGGCCCGCGATGGGCTCTGATCGCTCTTCGCGATGCGTCATCATTTCGTCGACCAGCTGATCGCTCAAGTGCTTTGCGCGTGCCGCGTGCGAATCTTTCAGGGCGAGAAGGTGGATTCCATCGACGGATTGGGCGGCCAAGCTGCCGCCCAACAGCAGAATGCAGCCGAGCAAGCGTTTCATGATTCCCTTCGCCGACGTTAAAGAAGGTGGAACGTGACTTCGATGGTCGCGTAGACGGCTACTGGTTTGCCGTCCTTCATGCCGGGCTTGAAGAGCCACTTCTCGACCGCTTCGATAGCTTTCTGATCCAGCCCGAGACCTAAAGCCTTGGTGACCTTCGGGTCGCGAGGATGCCCGTTCTCATCGATGACGATCGACAACTGAACCGTGCCCTGCCACTTCGCCTTGCGGGCTTCTTCGGAATATTCCGGCTCGACTTTGTGAATGATCGACGGCTGCGAAACGCCGCCGCCGATGCGATACACGCCGCCGCCGAATCCGCCGCCCGATCCTGGACCCGCGCCCGGTCCTTTACCCGATCCGACGCCGCCGCCCGATCCCGATCCGATGCCGCCGCCGAAACCCAGTGCCGTTCGAAGGCGTGCCCATGTGGCTCAGAGGATCGCCGTAAACCGGCGAATTGATGTTCGGCGGAGGAGTATCCGCAATGATGGTGGGAACCATCGGCAGTTTCGCGTCCACCGGATCCACGCGCGGAGGAGTAAATTGTTTGTGCGAGATCTGCGGCAGCTTGCCCTTGCTCGCTTCGAGAGGAGATCGCGCGCCGCCGCCGCCGCCGCCCTGATGCGTGACTTTCTTCGGCGGCTGATAATCGGTGAGTCGGAGGAGCCAGCAGCGTGACGTGCTCCTGAATCAGCTTCTGCACCGGCTTGAACGTTCCCAGGAACAGGATGAACGCGACCACGCCGCAGTGAACCAGCAGCGAAACGAGGCCCGATTTGGTCTCATTTCCGTCGTACATGCCGCCCAGCGATTTCAGCTCGACCGGCTTGGAAGTCACCTCCAGCGGAGGCAGCTTCGGAGGGTTGATCGCTTCCTTAATATCGCGGATAAAAGTGACGATCCACTTCTCCTCAAGCTCAGGCGCGAGCAGGTGGTCTAAATGGTGATCGGGATTATCAAAGGACGCCCTTTCGACTTCCTTTAGTTCCTGCTCCGGCACTTCCGTACCCCCAGGGCGTGACACTGGCACGATTTAATGACGCCCGCTATCAGGCCTACGTTTCCAGTATATAGATATCTTTTTACGTCGCCCAATCCATCTTCAGTCTATCACATAGCGCGTTTCTACAAACTTTGGAATTTAAGAAACGTCGCCGTTTCCGCCCACAGCTCGTCGAGCACATCCGTCAGCTCGTGGCCCGAGTCGACCAGCCGTAAATGACGTTCGGATGACCCTCCGCAAACGCCTTAGAAAGCGCCGCCGGAACCACATCGTCCTTCCGCCCGTGCAGCACCAGCGCGGGCTGCTGGAACGCCGGCTCGTCTTCGTATTTCAGCGCGTCCTCGACAATCTGGTAACCCCAGACCTCGCTCTTCCTTGAACCCGTAATGGAAAAAAGGAATTGTTCCGCGCCGCCGCCAAAGTTCCAATTCCTCGGCCGAATATCGGGCCCTCCATCGCGTCGGAAACTGAAACGCCGGCGCCAGCAGCACCAGCTTGTCTACTTGGACGCTTCTGGCCGCATAAAGTGCCGCCATATATCCACCCAGGCTGGACCCCATCAGAACCACCGGCTCACCGCCGACCGCCTTTTCGACCACCCGCAATTGCCCGCTGATGGTCAGCCCTTCGAAATTTCCTTCGTCGAGCTGCGGGGGCAGCGAACGGCACGCCCAATTCCTGAAACTTCCCGGCAAAAAAGCGCGCCTTGCCGGATTGCGGGCTGGAAGCGAACCCGTGCAGATAGACGATTCTCATTTGCCGGCGGTGTCGAACTTGATATCGCTCGACGCCCCGAATTTCTTGAAGTTCGCAGTAGCTGAACTGATTTTCCGCGTCGATTTTCCCGCCGCGCGTCTCCCGATGCTCGGTCTTCACGGGCAGCAGCGCGCCGTACGGAGCTCATCGCGTAATCGATCGACGCCTCTTCCTTCACCCGATCCGGCCCTTCACCCTGCGTCGCGACCATGATGATCCGCACCGGCACGAAGTTATCGGTGCGCACCCACAATTCGCCCTCGATCCGCAGATGCTTCACTTGGTCGTTCTGATTCTCTTCGATCAGCGTGACCGTTTCCGGCCCATCGATCTGCCGGTATCCGAACACGTGCGACGGTTGTCCGTTCAGCGAGTTTACGCCTCTCGCGGTGAACTCGTAGCGCTCCATACTGCGCCGCGTGAACAGCAGCAGAGCCTGCCCGTAATCGGTCACCGCGCCCAGCAGCCCGTATTTTTCGAACTGCTTCAGCAACTGCTTTTTTCGCGCATCGTCGGTCGCCGTGATCGCCTTGGCCAGCGCCGCCTGCGCTTTCTTGGTGTCCTCGATTTTCTTGCCGTCGACCGACGTCACCTGCCGGATCTCATGCAGCGAACTGGAATCCGCGCCGAAGGCCGTGAAGCCATACTCGGAAACGATGGTCCTCTCCTGCCACTCGGGCTTCGGAGAACTCATCGCCGCGTTTCCGATCCGGGGATGAAAACGGCCGGCCGGCTTCAAGGACCGCTGATGCAGCGTCTCCTCGCCCAGCACTTCCGGCGCGAGCCTCTGAAACGCCTCCGCCTCTTCGGAAACCCGAGCCATCATCTTCTTGGTCAGCTCGTCGGCCCGCGAGCAAGGGAACCAGCAGGAGAAGACACAGCAACCGCATATTTCGAGCATAACGAACGCTACGGGGTGATTGTTTGCGCGCCCAACTTCGCAACCCATTCCTTCTTTTGATCCTTCAGCAGATCGCGCCACGCCATCGGAGCCAGATCGTCGTCCAGTTTCTCCAGCACCTCATAACGGAAAGCCGATTCGCCCCGCGCATTCCACTCGGCCTGCAATCCTTCGTTGGTGTGCATCCCGTTGCGAAGCATATAAAGCAGTCCGTTTTGAGCCGCATGGAGATCGGGAGTCGAGTCGACCCAGGCCGGCCCCTCGGCGGCGAAGCGGACCACGAATGTGCCGCGCGGAGTCTTTCGGTTCTTGTACTCTGCTATGGCTTCTTTTCGATTCATCCGCGCCAAATTCCTATTTATTACGATTGAAGGTCCCGCAAGCGACAGCTTGAAACGAACCAGGCAAGGCATTGTCAATCGCAGCGACGATCGACGGCAAGTGCTTCCTTAGAATGGGAAACTCTATCGATTACAGTACGACAATTGCGAGTTGGCGCCCGGTAAGGTTCTGCTCATAGGTAAGCGTCCGATCACCCGTTACAAATACCTGAATGCCATTTTCTTCGGAAACCCGTAATAGCTCGCCGTTCTTCAGTCCCATCCAGCCCATGTAATTGACTGTGACAACATCATGAGCGCCGAGGTGGTTCCGAAGTCTGTGGTCGAGGTTCTCATCCAACAACACCTTCACAGCCTGGGCAGCCGTCTTCGAGCGTGCGCAAATTCGATGAGCCTCTCAATCTGGGCTACGGAAAGAGAAGGAAAGCCCTCATGGAGATCCTCGATGCTCTCTCCGAGATCATAACTGTTAACAATCGCATCAGGGAGGATGCGCGTTCCACGCACGACGGGCCGTCCAGAGACTTTGCCGGGAATCTGCTCGATCAGTTCACAGGCCGTCCAGTCGATGTCTGATTCGGTGTTTGTCATTCACGTTACCCTTGCCGCAATATTACCGAGCCGAACTGCACTTCCATGACTCCTAGAGTACCTCTGTCGTATCATGAAAGTTCCCGATCATGATTCGTAATTTCAGCGGGTTCGCGCCAAAGGTCGCGCCGTCCGCATACATCGATCCCAGCGCACAGGTCATCGGCGACGTCGTTATTGGCGAGCGTTCCAGCATCTGGCCCTGCGCCTCTCTGCGCGGCGATACGGCTCCGATTCGCATCGGCGATGAGGTCAGTATTCAGGACAACTGCGTGCTCCATGCCGACATCGGATTGCCTCTGACCATCGGCAATCGCGTCACTGTAGGACACCTTGTCATGCTGCACGGATGCACTATCGAAGACGACACTCTTATTGGAATCGGCTCGATTATTTTGAACGGGGCGAAGATCGGCAAAGGTTCCGTGGTCGCCGCCGGAGCGCTTGTTCCGGAGGGCATGGAAGTGCCTCCATCGACGCTGGTGATGGGCGTTCCGGCCAAAGTGAAGCGCGCGGTTACCGCCGAGGAGCAAGAACGATTCGCTGAGGGCGTCAGGCATGTACATGAAGAAGGCAACGGTGTATCGTGAATCCCATTAAGGCCGTTAAGGGGACGCGCGATATTCTGCCCCCTGCGAGCGCCGTTTGGAATCATGTCGAGGCGGTTGCGCGCGAAGTATTCCGAACTTATAACTATCACGAGATCCGCACGCCGATTTTCGAAGAGACAGCGCTATTCACGCGCGGAGTCGGCGAGGATACGGATATCGTCGGCAAGGAAATGTACACTTTTCCTGACCGCGACAATGCCTCGCTGACCTTGCGGCCGGAGAATACGGCGTCGGTGATGCGCGCCTATATCGAACACCGACTCGACCAGATTCCGGGCGTGAAAAAGTATTATTACATCGGTCCCATGTTTCGCCGCGAACGCCCGCAAAAGGGACGCTTTCGGCAGTTTTATCAGATTGGAGCGGAGGCCATCGGTTCCGATTCTCCCATCGTCGACGCCGAAGTAATCGAGATGGTGGTCGAGGTCCTGAAGAGGTCGGGAATTGAAGGTTTTCACCTCCTCATTAACTCCGTTGGTGACCACAAATGCCGTCCCGCGTATATGGCTCTGTTGAAAGAGAAGCTGAAAGACGCTGCACCGACGATGTGCACGGATTGCCAGCGTCGCGCGGTGACGAATCCTCTGCGTGTGCTTGATTGCAAGGTGCCGGAGGATCAGCCGATCATCGATGCGCTGCCTTCGATCCTCGATCATTTGTGCGAGGAATGCAGTGCGCATTTCGCGACCGTGCGCGCACATCTGGATGCGCGAGGCATCTCGTACGAAGTGCGTCCACGCATGGTGCGAGGCCTCGATTACTACATGCGGACGACGTTTGAAATCACGCATGGAGCGCTGGGTGCGCAAAATTCGGTGCTCGGCGGAGGGCGTTATGACGGACTCGCTGAATCTTTGGGATCGAAGGTCGCTGCGCCGGGGATTGGATTTTCGATCGGCGAAGATCGCCTGGTGATGAGCGTCGAGGCGGCGCATCCGGACAAATATAAGCCGGTAGTCGACGTCTTTCTTGCCACGATGGGCGATGCCGCGGACCTGCATGCGGGCGAAATCGCGGCCGAGCTTGCGCGACGCCGGATTAGTGGTCGAGCGTGGTGTCGATAAGAAGCTCAAGCGGGCTCTGGAAGTCGCCAACAAAATCGGCGCGCGATTTGCGTTGATTCTTGGAGACAACGAGATCGCCGCCGGGACATACTTATTGAAGGACATGTCGTCGGGCGAGCAGGAGTCGCTTTCGCGCGACCAGCTCGTTCGACGGATAAAAAAATAATGGAATCTGTACCTCTCGATTTTTTGGGCGACCTGCGCCGCACGCATATCGTGTGGAGAGCTCCGCGCCGCCGATGCCGGCAAACGAGCCATTCTGATGGGCTGGGTGCATCGCCGCCGCGATTTGGGCGGAGTGGTGTTCATCCACCTGCGCGATCGCGAAGGCGTAACGCAGCTCGTATTTAATGAATCGATCGACGGCGAACTGCATAAGAAAGTGGAGTTGCTTGGCGCCGAGTATGTGATCGCGGTCGAAGGGGTGGTCAAAACACGATCTGCCGAAACGATCAATCCGTCGATTGCTACAGGCGAGGTCGAAGTGGCCGTCGAAAAACTCTGGATTTTGAATGAATCGCGGACGCCTCCGTTCCCGATGGAAGAGTCTATCGACGTCAACGAGGAGTCGCGCCTCAAATATCGCTACGTCGATTTGCGTCGACCGCACATGCAGCGCAATATCATTTTGCGCTCCAAAATTTCGTTCGCGGTGCGGCAGACAATGGTCGAGCGTGGATTCCTGGAAATCGAAACGCCGTTTATGACGCGCTCGACTCCTGAGGGCGCGCGCGATTATTTGGTTCCCAGCCGCGTGAATCCGGGTACGTTTTATGCGCTGCCGCAATCTCCGCAGATTTTCAAGCAGCTTCTGATGATCAGCGGCTTCGACAAATATTTTCAAATCGTCCGATGCTTCCGCGATGAGGATTTGCGCGCCGACCGGCAACCGGAGTTTACGCAGATCGATATCGAGATGTCGTTCCCTCAGCCCGAACAGATTTTCGAAATGGTGGAGCCGCTGGTAGTCGCGGCGTCGAAGGCAGCCGGTTACGATATCGCTCAACCGTTTCCGCGCCTAACCTACGCGCAGGCGATGCGCTCCTACGGAATCGATAAGCCGGATCTGCGCATTCCTCCGTTCCATTGCGTCGAAGATTTATTTCCCGCCGCTGGATTGACGACCGAAGGGCTGCCTTTGGTGGCGATCCGGATTCCCAAAGTCGGGCCGATCACGCGCAGTCAGAGCGATTTATTGCGGGATTTCGGCAAGGAAAAGGGCCTTCGCGTTTTCGGAGACATGAAGCGACTGGACAAGGATTTTCCGGACGCGATGGTCGAGGTGCGCGCGCGAATCGGCGCCGAGGAAGACGATTTATTGATGCTAGCCGGCTGGGGCGGGGGCGCAGAAGGAAAAGCTCCCGAAGGCCACATTCCCGAGTACACGGTTTTGCAGGCTTGCGGACAACTGCGTCTGCACGCGGCGCAGAAGTATAACGACAAGCACAAGCTGCTCGACCCTTTGAATTTTCAGTTTTTATGGGTGCTCGATTTCCCGATGTTCGAATGGGATGCGGAAGACAATCGCTGGAACGCAGCGCATCATCCGTTCACTTCGGTCTATGACGAAGATCTTGAAAAGTTGACCACCGATCCGGCGCGGTGCCGGTCGAAGGCGTATGATCTGGTGTTGAACGGGACGGAGCTCGCCTCGGGCTCGATTCGTATTCACCGGCGCGACATTCAGTCGAAAGTTTTCTCGGCGCTCGGGTTCTCGGAAGAGGAAGCGAAAAAGCGATTCGGGTTTTTGCTCGAGGCTCTGGAATACGGAGCTCCGCCGCACGGAGGAATCGCGCTGGGTCTGGACAGACTGGTGGCTCTGCTGGCGGGGGAGACTTCGATTCGCGAAGTGATTCCGTTCCCGAAAACCGCCAAAGGCACCGACTTAATGTGCGATGCGCCCAGCGAAGTTCCGGAAAAAAATCTCCGCGACCTCGGTATCTCCCTCCGCAAGAAGTAAGCTCGTTAGTGGAGCGCTCCTACCGTTTGTTAACCCGCAACGGCGAGGGTCATCGCACTATGGCCGGATGGCGAGAGGAGAGCTTCGAAGACTTACACCCTCGCGGTAGCGGATCGGGATACGACGAAATGACCGATCTCTTGACTCAATTATGTAGCGGGTTTCGTCAGTGGCAGGTGGCTGGAAATTGTAAGTAGCTGAACGAACGCAAGAAGGAGGCTGAAAAATCGAAGCAAACGAGAGACTAGGCCGCTGCTTCGACATAGAACAACTTCAACACTAGGCTCAGGAATCGGCTCCCCACCTCGCGCCTAGCATCGAAATGAGAGAGGAGCGCGTCCTGAAAATTCTGGCGAGTCTCTTCCACCGTATCGCCGACCGCGATGCAACCCCATACGTCGGGCGAATAGGCTGAATAACCGGTACTGGTTGGTTCGATGATTACAGGATAGCGTTTGGTGATCACAAACCTCTAGCCGTTTCCTTGTCCCCTCCTTTACAGTCGGGGTTCGGTGTCTAGTTAAATCGCGTACGTCGGTGCTGCGATCACCTTAACATTGACACCGAACCCCGAACCGTCAGGAAGGGGACACCTTACACCTTCACCGGCTTATCCGACACCTTCCACTTCTTCTCATCGAAGTACAGCACTCTCCCTTGGCGATACGAATCGACCGCCATGGTGATCAGCACCTGTGCGCAGGCCGCGGTTTCCACATCCAGATGCGGCTTCTCGGCGGGTTCGCATGCAGTCCAGGAAATTGTTGATATGCGTCGCCATGGTGTCGGTCTTGTCGACCGGGATCACCTGTTCTTGAGTGCCGAATTTGTAATCGTCGAACATCGGCTTGGTCTCCGGCGGCGCGTCGCGGCTGGCGCGCCGGCGCGAAACTTCGGGCTTCGACGTGATGTGATCGACGACACTTTCAAACTGGCCGCCCTCGACCATGATGATGGTGCCTTCATGCCCGCGGATCAGACCCGGAATATGCTGCGAGTTCGCCATCGAGGAACTGAGCACCAGCGAATGCCCTTCGGCATACTCGCCCACCAGGTGGAACGTATCCGGCACTTCGCGCTTGTATTCGAACTTCGGTCCTCCGTAGATTCCGCCGGACGCCATCACCTTATGCGGGAACTGCGGCTTGTCCCAGCAGATGTTCAGCGGCGCGACCACGTGATAGAACAGATCGGTCGCGATGCCGCCTGAATAGTCCCAATACTTGCGGAAACGGAAGAAGCGGTCGGCATCGAATGGATGCGGCCGGCGCCTTGCCGAGCCACATTTTCCAATCGATGTAATCCTCGCCCTTGCCGTCCGGACCGGCTTTCTCATCGATCGGATAGTTCCATTCGCCCTCGACCGAATTGCGATGATAGGAGCCCTGGCTCATGATCATTTTGCCGATCATGCCGTCGGCGATGGCTTTCTTCGCCTTCCACCACTGGTCGGCCGAAGTGGTCTGCGAGCCGACCTGCAGCACGCGGCCGGTTTCCTTCACGGTCGCGACCAGCTGGCGCGCTTCATCGATGGTGTGGCACATCGGCTTTTCGAGATACACGTCCTTGCCATGATCCATGGCTTCGAGCGCAATGCGCGCGTGCCAGTGGTCCGGGCGTGGCGACGACCACTGCATCGATATCCTTGCGATTGAGGATCTCGCGGTAATCGAGATAGCCGTCGCACTTATGGCGTTCTTTATTGACGTTGACGCGCTTCTGATAGGTATCCGCCACGGCGACGATCTGGCAGGAATTGTTTTTCGCGCCGACGTTGGCGAAACTGTTGGCGTCGGAAGACCCACGTCCGCCGACTCCGATCACGCCGATGGTGATCCGGTCATTGGCGCCGATCACGCGTCCACTCGAACGGGCGCTTGAACTCTTGGGCGCTTTCGGCGCGGCCATCGCGGCTCCCGCAGTTCCCAAAGCTACGCTGACGGCACTGGCTTTGCGTAAAAAATCTCGGCGATCAAGCGAACTGTTATCTGAAGACATCGGGGCTCCTTTTTCGTTTTGCGTCAGGGACTTATCGCGACTAGTTTACTCCCAGTAAGACCTGTCGGTCAAAGAGTAACCGGCTTGGCTGAAAACGAATCGCTCCTGGGACGAAACGCCCAGCACCAGATAATCATACATATAACGAAGGTCGCGCTCATGAAAACGTCGGGCACCCAGATCCAACGCAGGCTGAAGAATCCGCGCACGCCGTACGAAATCGCGGCTCCGGTCACCGCAATCCCCAACCCGGCGCTGACCGATAACAGGAGCCGGTCGCGCCGGCGATTTGACACTAGCGCGGACCACAGGCCGAGATTGAGAATCGCTGCGCAAAAGCTTAAGAGTTGGCTCGTATGATTCAGCCAGGAGGTCGACCTGAACGCCGGTCCCTTAAAGATCAGGATGGGAAGAAGGAGAACCACCACGAAGATTGCGCCAAGCAATTTTCCCAGCATCGGGCGCATCGGGCTATCGCCGACAGCGCGATAGGTAAACGTGATCACCATAAGGAACAGGAGTAAGTTGAGGAGAATTTCGTCGGTCCAATAGAGTGCGGCGTAAAATTTTGGGGAAGCAATAATTCGCAGATAATCTTCGCCGGCGGTAACAATCAGTTGAATAACGCAATAAGCAAGGATCAGAGGATATTTTCTAAAAGGACCACGAAGGAGGAGAATGGCGAGGATAACGAGTAAAAGAATGCTGGTCCACCCAAGGGTCTCGAATACATAAAACGAGGGCTCCCTAGGTGACATTACCGGGCTCCAGCTTGAGCACTCTGTCGCCCGGTATCATCAATCTCAAAGAGATTAAATTATGCTTGGAAACCGACCATCGAATGTACGAGCGACGAGCCCGTACCCATCGCGCCGGGGTCACACGGAGGAGGAAACGGACCATGAGACGACCCGGTACCCATCGCGCCGGGGTCACATGGAGGAGGAAACGGGCCATGTGCCAGCGACGAGCCGGTGCCCATCGCCCCAGGGTCACAGGGAGGAGGAAAAGGACCGTGCGCAAACAATTGGTTAGAGAAGCCATAGGACCCAACTCCCGCGAGGATAACGAGAGCTAATACGCAGCAGATTGTAACACGGACAGCGGTGGAGCCGCTATAAATTGTCATTCAGGCACCTTGTCTTTAAGACTTCGAATTCGTTGCTAGTACCCTGTCCCCTTTAGCACTAAATGCAACACCTTATCCTAGTCGAAGAGCAAAGACCTTAGTGGTAGGATTTATCCGTAGTACTAAAATAGTACTATGGTACACGAGAGGATTCAAATTGACAGAATTGAGATTAAGAGAAATTCCTAATTGGTACTTGTAGTATTGCGGCGGAACAGGCGGATGACTTGCAGAAGTGCTATGTAAATGTTTACGAAGCCTAAACCAGTGACCAAGCCCTTGAACGATGGTTCATCCCAAAGGGATTCGAGATTAGGATTAACACCCTGAAAGTAATTAAACGTCCAGGAATCCTGCCATGGAAAAATCACCAGAAACAGGCCCACTTCGAACGCGAAGACGGCGAAACAGACGGTCAGCAGTCGGCCTGGCCGGCGCTTTGGCGCAACCGTAGGAGCCGCCTCGACAGGGTTGGGATTTTCAGGTAGAGGGCTGCCTGGGGTAAGTGACATCGGCTTAAGGAAGCGAAAAAAGCTCGCCTTGTTCAGGATAGCCCGACCAAACGAAGTCCTGCGAGCGGCAGGCATTTCGTACCGGTTCGAAACTGAAGCGATGGAGTGTCGTGGGACCGAATTCTTCCAGGGCTGCCAGATGATCCGGCGTTCCATAACCTTTATTGTGAGAGAAACCGTAGCCTGGGAACACGCAATCCCACCGCGTTAAAGCGCTATCGCGAGCGGTTTTCGCCAATATCGACGCCGCGGCGATCGAAAAGCTCAGCGAATCGCCGTGGATGATCGCCCTTTGCGATAGAGGCAGGTCGACCGTAATAGCGTCGATTAATAGAAAATCCGATGCCGTGCGCAGACGTTCTACCGCCCTCTTCATGGCCAGTCGCGAAGCTTGCAGAATGTTGACGCGATCGATCTCGAACGCGTCGGCGCCGGCCACGGCCCAGGCAGCGGCGCGATCTCGAATTCGTTCGGCGAGAACCGCGCGCCGGTCGGCATCCAACTGCTTACTATCGTCGAGCCCGCGGATCTGGCGTGAAGGGTCCAGCACCACAGCGGCGGCGAAGACGGGGCCAAATAAGGCTCCACGGCCAGCTTCGTCGACACCGGCGATGCTGCGGTACCCGGCGGATCGGGCGGCACGCTCGTAGCGACTGCTGGGCATCAAGCCGATTTTTTAGGACGTGCGCTCGCGCAGGCGGGCAGCTTTGCCCTTCAAGTCGCGCAGGTAATAAAGCTTGGCGCGGCGGACGCGTCCGGTGCGAACCAGATCGATATGATCGACCACCGGAGCGTTAATCGGAAAGATGCGCTCCACGCCCTGACCGAAGCTGACCTTGCGCACGGTGATGGTCTCGCCCATGCCGGTATTGTGCTGCGCGATGACCACGCCTTCAAACACCTGCAGCCGTTCCTTGTCGCCTTCCTTGATCTTCACGTGAACCTTGATGGTGTCGCCAGGCCGGTAGCCGGGGTGCGCCGATTCGCGCTTATTCTTGTTCAGGATCTTCGTCATCACTGCGTTTTGCATTGTCTTTATCTCCAACAAATTTCATTAAGTCCGGCCTCACGCGAGCCGTTTTCCCGGCCGCAGCGCGCTGCCTCCACTTCCGGATCTCCTCGTGGTTTCCACCGACGAGCACTTCCGGAACGCTCCAACCTCTAAACTCCGCCGGCCGCGTATACTGCGGGACACTCCAGCAATCCTTCCTCGCCGAACGATTCCGCCACGGCCGAGTTTTCATTCCCCAACACGCCCGCGATCAATCGCGCCGTCGCGTCAATCACCACCGCCGCCGCCGAGTTCGCCGCCGCTCAGCACAAAATCGCCGATCGACAACTCCTCGTCCGCCAAATGCTCGGCGACCCGCTCGTCTACGCCTTCATACCGGCCGCAGATCAGCAGCAGTTCATCTAAGCTTGCTGAACTCTCTCGCCCGCGCCTGATCGAACTTCGCACCTTGCGCCGAGAGCAGAATCAACTTTCTTCGCACTACAACGCTCCGGCCAGATCGACTCCACGGCCTCAAAAATCGGGCCGGCCTTCATCAGCATGCCTTCGCCGCCGCCAAAAGGCCGATCGTCCACCGTCCGATGCCGGTCGCGCGTCCAATCGCGCAAGTCGTGCACCCGGATTTCAATCAACCCAGCCGCCCGGGCCTTCCCTACCACGCCCTGCTCGAAAGCAGCCCGGAAAAAATCCGGGAAAATCGTCAGGACGTGAAAAATCACTGGCTCCAGCAGTCCCTCAGGCAATTCCGCCCGGATGGTCTTCGCCGCCACGTCGATCTCTTTGCAGATCGTCAAGGTGAAAGGGACCAGAACATCACGGCCGTCTTCCAGCTTCACGTCCAGCAGAGGCCCACCGCCATAATCCTCAACCGCGCGAACCACGCCGGCTCTCATTTCGCGATTCCACAGCACGCAGCCGATCAGATCGGCATGCGAATAGGCGCCTTCTTCGGGCATGCTCCCTCTCTGAATCCGCGACCAGAATGTCGGCTCCGGCCCAGCGTTCCGCGTCCGAGATCGAATCGATCCCTTCAAACTTGAACACCGGCCGGCCGTCGTGCCACCAGACCCGCTCGACCCGGCTCGGACGGGTTTTCCCATCCGCCAACTCGAGCACGACATCCTTCAACTTCTCAGCGCGCCCCGGATGCGACGAATAAATCTCCGCTCCCAGTTCGCCCCGAATTCCCCAAGCCTTGAATAAGCGGCCGACCGCGACCACTTTACTCCAAAATCTCCAGCGTAAAACGCCGGTTCAACTTCATTCCCGCCGCGCCAAGCAATGTCCGGATGGACCGAGCGGTCCGGCCCTGCTTGCCGATCACTTTTCCCAAATCGGTGGGCGCGACGCGCAATTCCAGAACCGTCACCTGTTCGCCCGCAATTTCGCGAACCGCCACTTCTTCTGGAATATCCACCAGCGCTTTCGCGATTTCCATCACCAGATCTTTCACCCGTTTTACCCTCCTGCTTGGACCGATTCTAGCAGGTAAAAGACTGCCAGATGATTTAAACGGCTGCCGGCACCGCGGGATTTTTCTGCATCAACCGCGCGACGGTGCTGGACGGCTGGGCGCCGTTCTTCATCCAGTGTTCAATGCGGTCATGCTTCAATTTCACCGACGCCGGCTTCTCCACCGGATGGTACGAACCCACCACTTCCACCGCCCGGCTGTCGCGCGCGCGTTCTTTTTCAATCACTACCACGCGATAGCTCGGCTTCTTCTTGGCGCCGAATCGCGCTAAACGAATCATCAACATCAACAAACTCCTATTTGTCTTGTGTGTACAAACTATTGTGGCCCAAATCCCATGCCGGGCGGTAACTTCAATTTCCCGAGCCGTTTGCCCAGAAATCCCCCACCACCCGAAAAACTCTTCATCATCTTCCGCGCCTGCGCATACTGCTTCAGCAGCGTATTCACTTCCTGAACCGACGTTCCGCTGCCCTTGGCGATCCGCCGGCGCCGCGCGCCGTTGATAATCATGTGGTTATTGCGCTCTTTGGGCGTCATCGAATCGACGATCGCCACCAGCCGCGTGATCTCGTTGTCGTCGACCTTCATGTTCTTCAGGTCCTTCATCGGCCCGATCTGCGGCATCATCCCCAGCAGCGATTCGAGCGGACCCAGTTTCTTCAACTGCTTCATCTGATCGCGAAAATCGCCCAGCGTGAAATCGTCGTCCAGCAGCTTGCGCTGCATCTCCTCGGCCTGCTTCTGATCGATATTGTCCGTGACTTTTTCGATCAGGCTGAGCACATCGCCCATGCCGAGAATCCGTTCCGCCACGCGATCCGGATGAAACGGCTCCAGCGCATCCGATTTTTCGCCCACGCCCACGAATTTCAGAGGCTGCCCCGTCACCGAGCGGATCGACAACGCCGCGCCGCCGCGCGCATCGCCGTCCATCTTGGTGAGGATGACGCCCGTGATGCCCAAGCCGCTTGTGAAATTCGTCCGCCGATTTGACCGCGTCCTGCCCGGTCATCGCGTCGGCGACGAACAGAATCTCGCTGGGGTTCAGCAGATCTTTGAGCTGCGTCAGCTCCGTCATCAAGTCGTCGTCGATGTGCAGACGTCCCGCAGTATCGACCAGCAGCACATCGCGCCCGGTCTGCACCGCTTCCTTGCGTGCGGACCGCGCCAGGTCGAGCGGCTTGGTCTCCTCCGGCGTCCCTTCATAAATCGGAACCTTCAGATCGCGAGCCAGCACGCTCAACTGTTTCCGCGCCGCGGGACGATAGACGTCGACCGAAACCATGATCGGCGACTGGGAGTTCTTCGTCAAATACCGCGCCAGCTTGCCGGTCGAGGTCGTTTTACCGGACCCTTGCAGCCCGACGATCATGATGACACTAGGCGGCTCATTCGCCATGCGCAGCTTGGCCTGATGCGTGCCGAGCATCTTGACCATCTCGTCGCGCACAATTTTGACGACCTGTTGCGTGGGGGACAGCGCCGTAAGTACTTCCTGCCCCATGGCTTTTTCGCGAACGGCTTCGATGAACTGCTTGGTGACGCGAAAATGCACGTCGGCCTCAAGCAGCGCGACGCGGATCTCGCGCAGCGCGGCGTCCATATTTTCCGCCGAGAGTTTCCCTTCTCCGCGCAGGGTTTTAAAAACCCGCTGGAGTTTATCGCTTAGATTCTCAAACATGATTTGCCCACGAAAAAGTTCGCGGGCGGGAGCCATTCGGAAGGCTAATTTCGTATTGTAGCGCAACGCATCCCACACAACGACCAGTTGCGCGGTCCGCATTAGCCTCAAACAGGCCGCGACCACCGGGAGCGCTTGAACTAGAATCAACGCTCGATGACCTACCTCATCACTTTCGCCTGTTATGGCTGTCACATGCACGGAGACCCGGAAGGTTCAGTTGACCGAAGCCACAATCATTATCGGAGCCCCTTAGCCAGACCGAACCCCGGACTGTCTGGCCGCCGAACTAGCTTCATGGACCAACCGCCCTACGAAATGGACGAACCACGCCGACAAGCGGTGCTCGAAGCCAATCATAAGCATCGCTGCAACCACAGTGACTGGTCCCTGCTCGCCGCTCACGTGCAGATCCAACCACGTTCACGTCGTAATCCAGGCAGGCGACGAACCGGAATTCGTAATGACACAACTAAAATCAGCCGCAAGCCGGCGGCTGAACGACCGAGGCTTCGACGATCGGACTAGAAAACGATGGGCCCGGCACGGCAGCACCCGAACGCTATTTAATCGAAGAGAGCGTATCAACAGGCAATTCAGCTACGTCCTCGAAGGACAAGGCGAGCCTATGTCGACCTTTCGACGGCTGACCGCTCCCGGTGGTCGCGGCTCTAAAGCATTTCAATCGCGGTTTGACTCAATGACGCAGAGCTGCGACCCTTACGGCCTCGCCAGATACTTCTGATACAGCCGCGTCTGCTTATTCGACAGGTCCACTTCCTTGCCCTTGATATACAGCGCCTTGATCTGCGTCGGCGTCTCCAAAGGATCCCCGTTCACCAGCATCAGGTCCGCCCACTTGCCCTTTTCGATCGACCCCATCTTGTCGCCCGCGCCCCAAATCTCCGCCGCGTTAATGGTGATGGCCTTCAGCGCTTCATCGTACGGCAGCCCGTAAGCCACCGCGCGCGCCGCGTTATATGGCAAATTCCGCGAAAATTCGTTGTCGAAAGTCCCGAATGCGAACTTCACCCCGGCTTTGTAAAACTCACGCCGGCAGCGATTCCGCGTAATCATAAGGAGCATCCTGATTCTCCGGCAGCGCCTTCGGTGCGGCCCAGAATCACCGGGATATTTTTCGCCTTCAGCTCCGGCACCTTCCTTACCCAGCTCCTGCGGCGCCAGAATCACGATCTTGATGTGCTCTCTTGTCGGCGAACGCGATCGCGTCGTGAATCGCCCGCTCGCGCGCGGCCGGAACCGCCACCGGAACCTTTCCTTCGAGCACAGGCAGCATCGCTTCATACTTCAGATCGCGCTTGAACCCCGGGAGATTCGCCGTCCGCTCCTTCTGATACTGCCGGCCGTTATCGAAAAACTCCGTCACCTTGGCGACCTGATGTTTCATACTGCCGCTTCGCCTCGGTATAAGTGCCAGCCGCGCTGCCGCCGCCGAACAGCAGCGCGATCTCGTCCGCGAAATCGACATTGGCCAGCCCTCCGCGTCCGCCGCGCATCGCGATGCTCGGGAACAGCAGGTGCACCGCCGCGATCGCGATTGATTTCCATGTCTTCCCAGGTCCAGCCGTCCATGTGGATCAGCGCCGCCTGGCCCGAAATATACTGCGCCGCCGCCGCCTCCGCGACCCTCCGCGACCGCCCGCCGCCGGGAACGTCATCACGCTGGTGATTCCGTTCGCGCGCACCACGCCGAAATGTTCGCTCTCCGGATTCACCGCGCTCAGCGCCTTCAACTGCGGCATGAATTCGCCGAGCTCGCCGGTATCGACCGTCACGCGCTCCGCCGAAATTTCCGAGAGCCCGAGCTCGTGTATTCGAATCGATCATCCCCGGATACACCCGCAGGCCTTTGCCTTCGACGACCTTCATGCCCTTCGGCGCCACGAGCTTCGCCCCGATATCGGCGATCTTCCCGTCCTGCACCAGCACCGAAACGCCCTTCATCTCCGCGCCCGTCACCGGATAAACGTCCACGCCGCGAATGAAGAACGTAATCGTTCGCGGCCGCGCAAGCCGCTACCGCGCATGCCATCAACAGTCCGAACTTTTTCATTGCGGCCTCCTTGCGCCCGCGCGCCGGCGTCGCCGCCTTTTCCTTATCGGCCAGCTTCTTCTTTTCCAGCTCCTTCGCCGGACGCCCGCTGACATCCGAATCGCGATCGAAATATTTATTCCCGTCGATCCACACTTTCTGGACCTTCGAATAATTCGACAGCGGATCCTTGTCGTAAATCACGATATCGGCATCCTTGCCCGACTTCGATCGACCCCACGCTGATTATCCACGCCCAATTGCTTCGCCGGATTGATCGTCACCATCGCCAGCGCCTCTTCGCGCGTCAGGCCGCCGTACTTCATGGCCTTCGCCGCTTCGGTATTCAGGCGGCGCATCAGCTCCGCGTCGTCGCGAATTCAGGCTCGAAACCACGCCCTTCTTCGTCATCACCGCGGCGTTATAAGGAATCGCGTCGAAGGCTTCCGACCTTGTAACGCCCACCAGTCGCTGAACGTCGACCCGCCCGCGCCATGCGCCGCGATTTCCTTCGCCACCTTGTAGCCTTCGAGCACGTGCTGGAACGTCTTGATCTTGAATCCGTAATCGTCCGCGACGCGGATCAGCATCAGGATTTCATCCGCGCGGTAGCAATGCGCGTGCACGAAGCGCTTGCCTTCCAGCACTTCCTTCAGCGACTCCAGCTTCAGATCCTTGCGCGGCGGAATGCGGATGCTCGCCCTTCGCGACCGCTGCGTCGTACGCATCCCACGTCGCTTTGTATGCTTCGCTTCGTTGAACGCTTCGCGAATCACGTCCTCGACGCCCATGCGCGTCGCCGGATAGCGAGCGTTGCTCGCCGCTCCGCCGCGTCCGCCCTGCGGAGTTCCCGCGCGCTTCGGATTCTCGCCCAGCGCGAACTTGATTCCCGGCGTCGCGCCCTGGAAAATCATTCCCTCGGCGTCCTTTCCCCAGCGCATCTTCAGCACCAGCGTCTGCCCGCCGATCGCATTGGCCGACCCATGCAGAATGTTCGCCGCCGTCACGCCGCCCGGCCAGCGCGCGATAAATCGCGATGTCCTCCGGGTTGATCACGTCGCGGATATTCACCATCGACGACACCGAAACGCTGCCCTCGTTGACGCCTCCATCGACCGCGATATGCGAGTGGCAATCGATAATGCCGGGGATCACGCACTGCCCCTGCGCGTCGATCACCGTCGCGCCCGCCGGCACCATCACGTTCTCGCCAACCTCCGCGATCTTGCCGTCTCGCACCACGAATGGAGCCCTTAAACGTGCCCTTTGCGCCCTCGCTCATGATGGTCGCGTTCTGAATCACCGTCACCTCCGCGCCCAGAGGCGCCAGTGCAATCAGACCTGCCAGCAATACACGCTTCATTATTTCTTCACTCCCATGATTCGGCGTCGCCGTCGCCGCTCCGCCGCGTCCAGCCGGACGCTTCCGGCGCCGGCACATATTTCATTCCATCGACGAGCACAAATTCGATCTTCGTGCGATCGTCGAAAATCTCGCCCTTGCGTCACCACCAGGTTCGCGATCTTGCCCTTCTCGATGCGACCCAGCCGATCCGCACGCCGTAAATTTCCGCCGGCGAAAGCGTCAGCGCGCGCAGCGCATCTTCGCGCGACAAGTCCGTTATCGATCGCCTTCTTCACCGCCCGCTGCAAATCGCGCGGCGCGTCCAGGCCGTCGGAGTAAAGCGCAAATTTGATCCCCGCCTTTTTCAGCACCGCCGGAGTCGTCGGAGCCTTCTCGCGGATCACCATCTGCCGGTACGGATCCTCCGCTCTCCGGATCCTGCGTCCCGAGGCTTTTCCGGCCACTTCAAGCTCACCAGCACCGTCGCGTTGCGCGTCTTTCAGGTACTTCACCGACCGGTCTTCGATAGCCTTCGCGCATCCCGTAATAAATCGCCGGCTGCTTCAGCTCCGCCGCGAAGTGAATCATGCGGTCGATCTCCACCCAGCGATTCGCCGGCAGCAGAATGCGCTTCGATTCGATCACGCCTTCGAGCGCGCGGTCATACTCCGGCCGCTTCATCCCGCGCGGATTCTTTGCGTAAGCGGCCTTCACCATCTGATAATGGTCCGCGTCCAGATAAATCTGCCGGACGTAGGCAATCATGCCCATCAGCGCGCTGGGAAATCCTCCGCCCATGCCTCCGCCGCCGCCGCCCGCTCGCGATAGCGAAATATATTGGCCCAGCGAAGGAACCAGCACCATCTCGCTCGGCTTTCTCGCCCGGCGCAGATCGACCAGCGATCCTTGGCCCGCGAAAAATCCGCGCGTCGGCAACACCGCCGCCGTAGTGAATCCCGCACTGCGCGCCGCTTCGATGCGCTTGTCGCCCGGCTGAATTTCATCCGCCGCTTTGATCCAGCTGGTGGTCGACGGACGATCCTCGGGACCACGCGCCGGAGGAGCAGCAGGGGTCGCCGCCGCTGCGAGCCGCGTAGTCGCCGCGCCTCGACCGCCTCCGCGCGCCGCAGCCGCCGCCGCGCCAGGCATTCCCCAAGTGCTCAAAGCGTCGACCAGGCCGGGATAAACCGTCATCCCTTCGCCGTCGATCACCAGCGCATCGGCCGGAATCGTGACGTTCGTCGCCGACGTCCTGGATCAATCCATTGCGCACCACCACCGTGCCTTTCGCGATCACCGCGCCCGAGACCGTGACGATTTTCGCATTGCGAATCGCGATGGCGCCGTTATCGGCGGCCGCCGCACATCCGCAAAATACAAGGAGCGCTGTTACAAGATTTCTCATAATGCAATCGCTTAGTATAAAGGTTCTCCCAATGTACCCGCACTCGGCCTAATGGCTCAAATGAGTGAACTATAGATGGCGTCGAAGAAACCGCATAGGTTACAAGCAGGCCGGCGTAAACATCGACGAAGCCGACGCGGCCGTCAATTCCATTCGCGAAATGGCGCGCCGCACCTTCACCAAGAACGTCCTCACCGACATCGGCAGCTTCGGCGGAGGCTTTCTTTTGAAAGGCTTCCGCGCAGCCCGTCCTGGTCTCCTCCGCCGACGGCGTCGGCACCAAACTGAAGATCGCCTTCCTCACCGGCAATCACTCCACCATCGGCGAAGATCTGGTGAATCACTGCGTCAACGACATCGCCGTGCAAGGCGCGGTGCCGCTTTTTTTTCTCGATTATTTCGCCGCCGGCAAACTGGACGCGCGCGTCGCCGCGTCGAGTCGTCTCCGGAATCGCCCGCGGATGCGAGCACAACAAGTGCGCCCTCATCGGCGGCGAAACCGCCGAGATGCCCGGCCTTTATCACGACGGCGAATACGATCTGGCAGGCTTCATCGTCGGCGCGGTCGAGAAAAAGCGCATGATCACCGGCGCGTCCATCAAACCCGGCGACGTGCTGCTCGGCCTGCCTTCGACTGGCCTGCACACCAACGGATACTCGCTGGCCCGCAAGCTGCTGTTCGAAATCGCCGGCCATCAACGTCGACACGCCGATCGACGAACTGGGCACTTCCGTCGCCCAGGAGCTGCTTAAAGCTCCATCGCAGCTATCTGACGCCGCTGCGCGCGCTGCACGACAAGAAAATACTCAAAGGCGCCGCCCACATCACCGGCGGAGGCATCACCGACAACACTCCGCGCATTTTGCCGAAAGGGCTCGGCGTCAGAATCAAGGTCGGATCCTGGCCCGTGCTGCCGGTCTTCGATCTCCTGCGCAAAATCGGCGACATCCCCGAAGCCGATTGGCGCCGCACCTTCAATCTCGGCATCGGCATGATCTTCGTCGTCTCGCGCACGCCGATGTGAAAAAGGCCTGCAAGACCCTCGACAAGCTGAAAGAGCACGTGGTACAAAATCGGCGAAGTGATCCGCGCCCGCGGCGCCGCGCGTCATATATAAATGAAGCGCCTCGGCATCCTCCTCTCCGGCCGAGGCTCGAATTTCCTGGCCATCGCCGACGCCATCGCCGAAAACCGTCTCGACGCCGAGATCGCCATCGTCATTTCGAATCGCCCCGACGCTCCCGGGTCTGGCCGCCGCGCTTGAACGCGGCATCCACGCGGTCTCGTTCTCCTCCAAAGGCCTCGATCGCGAAACCTACGACCGCCAGCTAATCGAAGAACTGCGCGCCCACGACGTCGATCTGGTCTGCCTGGCCGGCTACATGCGCATCTTGAGCGGCTATTTCATTCGCGAATTCCCGCAGCGAATTCTCAATATTCACCCTTCCCTGCTCCCTGCATTTCCCGGCCTCGACGCCCAGCATCAGGCCCTGGAGCACGGCGTAAAAATCGCCGGATGCACCGTTCATTTCGTCGACGAAGGACTGGACTCCGGCCCCATCGTCGCCCAGGCCTCCGTCCCCGTGCTGGACGAAGACACCGCCGAATCCCTCTCCGCGCGCATCTTAAGAGAAGAGCATCGACTCTACTCCGAAGCCATCGCCCTGGTCCTCTCCGGCAATTATCGAATCGAAGGCCGCCGCGTTATCATGAGTCAGCATTAAAGAGGAGTCCATGACGAACCGAATTGTAATGTTGGCGGTTGGATTAGCGGCTTGTGCGTTTTCTATCGAGGCGCAAGAACGCTTCCGCCCGGGGAGTTGGGAAATCGTCTTCACCGGCGACAATCCCCACACCTCCACCACCTGCTTCACCGCAGCCATGATCCAGGGAATCAACGGCACGCTCGCGGAGGAACGATCTGACACCGACAAGACCGCCGCGAAGAGAAAATACCTATAAATTCGACGGCTCTGCTCTTTCCTACACCGCTGTGGGTGCCGACAGGACGTTCGTGAACACCGCGAGCTACCATGGCGACACTTTTGAAAGCCTCATCGTCACTAAGACCGGCGGGAAGGAATTTACCACGCGTCAGAAGGGCCGACGCCTCGGTGCTTGCCCATAGGAACATCCGTTCCAGTATCCTGTAGCGATGAACAACCGGCTCCCCGCTGAGCTTCTCGCCGAATTCCTCGGCACGATGGTTCTGATCCTGTTCGGCAACGGCGTCGTCGCCATGGAGGTGTTGTTCAACAAAGGCGGCTATACCAACATCACCATCGCTTGGGGACTCGGCGTCACCATGGGAATCTACATCGCCGGCAAAACCACCGGCGCGCATCTGAACCCCGCCGTCACCCTCACGCTCGCCGTCTTCCGCGGCTTCCCCTGGAAAAAAGTCCTGCCCTACTCCATCGTTCAAATCGCCGGAGCCTTCTGCGGCGCCGCGCTGGTCTTCTGGAATTACCACCCTCAGTTCCTCACCATCGATCCGACGCTCGAAAAAACCGCAGGCATATTCACCACTTTCCCGGCGTTTCCCATGCAGCCCAGCGCCGGATTTCTCGATCAGGTTATCGGTACCGCGCTTCTGCTGCTGATGATTTTCGCCATCACCGACGAGCGCAACACCCCGCCCGGCGCGAACATGACTCCGCTCATGGTGGGCCTGGTCGTCGTCGTCATCGGCATGGCCTTCGGAGGCATGCACGGCTACGCTATCAACCCCGCGCGCGATTTCGGCCCTCGGTTGTTTACGGTCGTCGCCGGATTCAAAAACAATGGCCTGACCGACGGCTCCATGGTCTTCTGGATCCCCATCGCGGGACCTTTAGTAGGAGGCCTCCTCGGCGGCGCAGTATACGATTTCTGCATCCGCAAACGCTTCCCGGCATGATTTGATTCAAGAAGGGATCTCGTCGCCGATAAAGCTTGTATGCCAATCACCAGCGTCAGTGCCGCGTATCAAACCAACGCCGCGCAGAATACCCCGGCTCCCAAGAGCCCCGCGCCACGGGCTCCACAACCCCAAAAGCAGGATAGCGTTCAATTGAGCAAAGCCGCGCTCACCGCCTCCAGCGACGTAGATCACGACGGCGACAGCCATTAATCGCCGCTCCCAAACCGAGCCCCGACCGTCAGGGAGCGGGTACGCAACGGAGCGGTTTCTTCACACCCGTGAACAATCCTCACGCTCGAATCTATTAATAGATAGAGCGATAATGAAAGATCCGCGCAACCCGCGGGATCGGGAGTTACGTCTCACTACTCATGCGGTCCGCTCTATTACTATTCCTATGCGCAGGCGCATTCGCCGCGCCCTCCGCTAAAATTATTCAAACCGCTCCCATTCAATTCGAAGAGACTGGTTCACAATGGACCGCCCGCGGTCTGGGTTACGCCTTTCGATTCGAAAAAACCGGCACCGCCATGCGCCTCGGCGACAGCACTCTGCGCATGACGTTTGAAAACGCGAACCCGTCCGCGCCCTTCACCGGCCTCGTTCACAGCGCGCACCCCACGAATTCTTTCCGGGGACAAACCTATCAGCGCATCGAAAATTTCGCCCGCCTGCGCCGCACCGGAATCTATCCCGGCATCGATCTGCTGTACTACAGCCGCAACGGCGAACTGGAATACGATTTCGAAGTCGCTCCCGGACGCCGACCCTTCGCGCATCGCACTATGAACGTCGAAGGCGCCGATTCGGTCAGGCTGAACGATCATGGCGATCTGGTCATCTCACTGGCCGGTAAAGAACTGATCGAGCGCGCGCCCTCCGTCTATCAACGCCGCGAATCGGGCGAGCTGGTCGCGGTTAACGCGGCGTATAAAATCGGCAACGATCACAAGGTGCGGTTCGCTCTCGGCGATTACGATCGCTCCGTCGCTCTGGTGATCGATCCCTCGATTGTCTACGTCGCCTATATCGGAGGATCGGGCGGCGATGTCGGCGTCTCCGTGGGCCACGACGCGCAAGGCTACATGTTACATCGGCGGCTACACCTTCTCGATCGATTTCCCGGTCGGCGGCAACTCCTTCAGCCGACTCCCACTGGCGAGGAAGATTGTTTCCTCATCAAGCTCAATCCCAACGCCACGCGATCCGACGCCAGATCATCGTCTATTCGACCTATTACGGCGGCACTTCCAACGATCTTATGACCGCGATGAAGGTCGACCTCGACGGGGCTCATGTATTTCACCGGCAACACCGACTCCACCAATTTTCCGGTCTCGACCAGCGCTTACTCCGGCGTCCTTTCTGCCGGGACCCACGCGTTCGTCATGGAACTCGATTCCAATCAGGACGGTGCCTACTCGCAGATTTACTCCAGCTACTTCGGAGGCACCACCAACGCTGATCGGCACCGTCGGCAGCGCCGATTCGGGGCAGGGCATTTTCGTCGCCTCCAACGGAATCGTTTACATTACCGGTTACACCACCTCGATCGACCTTCCTCTGGTCGGCGCCTCTCAGGGCGTGAACGCAGGAAGTTATGACGCGTTTGTCGCTAAGTTCGATCCGTCTCAGAGCGGCACCCGATCGCTGCTTTTCGCACCTACCTGGGCGGGTTCGCGCAGGACTGGGGCCAGGATATCGGGGTTGATCGCCAACGGCCTGATCTACGTAACCGGCTTCACGTTCTCGACCGATTTTCCATTTACCGCGGCAACCGCCTTTGCGAACTACTCAGGCGAGGGAGATGCATTCCTCTCCGTGATCGACCCGGGACAAGGCATCGTTGTTTATTCGACGTTCTTCGGCGGAGGCGACGGCTTCGATGAAGCGAACAGAATTCTCGTCGACCCCGCCGGCAAATCAGTCGTGATCGCCGGATATACCCTAGCCACAACTCTTCCCGTCACGCAGAACGCGTATCAATCGGTAATGCCGGCCCTCTCCAACGTCGACGCATCGGGAAATCAATTGGGCAGCAACGGATTCCTGGCGATCATTAATACCAAGACCACGGCTCCCAATCAGGGACTGCTCTATTCGACTTATTTCGGCGGCTTCGGCGGGGAAGTCGATCTAGGGCTTGCGAATCGGATACGCAAGGCCGATATTATATTTGCGGCTATACGCTATCGAAAAATCTCCCCGTAACTTCGGCCGCCCTGAATACGACGTCGGCCCGAGGCGGCGCTCGACGGCTTCGTCGCGGTGCTCAATCCGTCCGCTGTAGCGCCCGCGAGCCAACTAGTCTATTCGAGCTACGTCACCAGCACCGGAACCCAAGCCGTCAATGACGTTGACGTCGACGCGAAAGGCACGGTGTGGATGACCGGCGTAGCTACCGGCAACATCTTCCCGCCCGCGTACGAGCAATTCCCGGTATCGCCGTCGACGGGCTTGGTAGAATCCGGCAAACAATCCTCTTTCCTCTGGGGCTTCACCATCAACTAAGGGACAGCCGTTCTTCAACGGAGTGCCCATGGGCCTGCGATGGTGGCGCAGACTTTAGCTTGCAGCGTCGGATTCAGCCGACGGGTTTGGCCTGTTCTTCAACTGAGCGGCACCAAAACTCCACTCCTCATCGCCTTGTGGGGCAGGTTGGCAACCAGCGGACCGATTGTTAATCGGTCCATCCGTGCGCAGCACGGACGCGCCGTCACACAAACTCAATCGACGCGACAATAATCCCGAGCTCCCTCGAATACCCGTCCTCGCTGTTCAACACATTGTCCAACTGAAACACCACCGAGGTCTCCTCCGAGGGCCTTGGTATTTTTCTTTCAAACAAATGAATCCCCGGCTCCCGCATCACCAGCGGCTGAACATCGATATCGTCGATCTCCGCACTCAAGGAAATGCTGCCAAACTTTTCAATCAGGAGCGGCGGAGCAAACACCCGCATCGCAATCCTGGAATGTTTCACTCCCACGCGGCTAGTGGCCCGTGCCCGAAACTGCCTCTCGGTCCAACGCCATCCCGAGTCCTCCACTTGATGCCATCCGTCGAGAAGATCCAAATGCTCAAGTCCGTAGTGGCTTTTTAGCAGGCAAAAGGCCCTCTCGTCGTGATCGGGACTCACCGGATCGGAAGCAGCAGTGTCGCCGGTCGTAAAAAATTCGACCACCTCCCACTTGGTTCTCTCCAGCAGTCTCCGCAGAGCCGGCTCCGAGAAAATCCAAAAATTTGTGTCATCCCGATTCAGCTCATCGTCTCCCAAGAGGTAAGCGAGGGATTGACCCTCCGGCATCCGAGCGCCCCCCGGAAGCCGGCGCGCGATGCGAGTGCTCAAAACGCAAAATCGCGAGTGTTTCGCCAGGTTCTCCATCACGAGGAATGGATTCTTCAAGTGATACAAAATTCCCAGGCAGAAGGTCAGCCCAAACTTTTCTTCCACTGGAAATTCACGATCGACATCCATCTCGCGAATCGCAACCTTGGAGCGAAGCTCGGAGTGCAAAGCCTTCCATCCCTGCAAATTATTTTGATTGGACGGAGAATAGTCCACGCCCGTGACGTCATACCCCAGCGATTCAAAAAAGAACGCGAGATCCCCATCCCCGCAGCCGAGGTCCAAAATCCCCCCCTCGCGCGCAGACTCCAGAACATATCCATGCGCCCCGCCCAACAACGTTTCCAAATGCTCAACGTTCGATAGCGAATTGTACGGGTACCAATCGAAATTAACCGGACCGACCCGGTTTCGCGCCGCATCAAGAACACCCTGAAACCGCTTGGCCTGCTCAACAAGAGACGACACTATCCCAGGATACGTTCCCTTCAGCCTTAGCGAGCTTAGCGCCTTTGCGTGAAATTCTTTCCCCGCCTTTTCTTAGACTTCCCATTTTCACTCGCACCCACCCCAGCTAAGTTAGCGTAACCTTCAGTCAAGAAGCCAGGGGTATCCCAGTGGACGCCTGGTTCGCGCCGCGTATAAGTTCTCGAGACCCTAACGCGAACGTCCGAAAATACCTGGGGAGAACCCGCGTCTCATAAGCGGGGTTCGCCGTGGGACTAACAACACGGATTATGGGTACCCACCTCGTTGGTTGTCAATGACTGGCGGGGCTACTGGAACAAGCCTGACCATAACAGGTACGAAGGAACGCCCGCATTCTGGCTACTGGCTGCCGGCTACTTCGTACAGCCGAAGTGCGACCCTTTTTGAATTTCCCATGAATCACGAAACGAGATCCCCGTGGGATTACACTATCCACCATGGCCCGAGAAACGAAATCCCACACTTTGAAGGTGACCCGCAATCCGGACGGCAGCTTGACCCTGGGCGACCCGCAATTCGCCCAGCCCGCGCCCTCGCCCGATCCCACGAAGTTCACGGTCCCCCACGGCAACGACAATCCTCTTTATAACAAGGTCCAGAAAAACCTGTTGCAGGCGATTCCCACCACCCACCGCCGGCGCCAATCTGACTATGACGCTGCAGTCCGCACTCGGCAGCCAGCGGCGCAGCCGCCGTTGCCGCCATCCAGAAATCGGGGCAAATCGTTTTTCATTCGGTCGGCGATACCGGCGTCGGTCAAGGGCCCGGAAACCCAATCGCTGGTGGCCGACAAAATGGTCGCAGGATTTCGCGGATCCGCACCCCCGCCGATCGCCCGTCATTTTGTTTCCACTTGGGCGACGTCGTTTACAGCTTCGGCGAAGCGCAATATTATTACGACCAGTTTTACGAGCCCTACCGCTCCTATCCCGCGCCAATTTTCGCAGTCGCCGGAAATCATGACGGATTGGTTTATTCGGGAGAAGGCGTGCCGTCTCTGCAGGCATTCCTGCGAAATTTTGTCAGCCCGGAGCCGGTGAAAACGCCGGAATCCGGCGGCCTGATTCGCACCGCCATGACCGCAGCCCGCTGTTTATTTCGCCCTCGACGCGCCCTTCGTCACCATCATCGGCCTCTATAGCAACGTCCTCGAAGACCCCGGAGTAATCTCGAGCCAGGGAAACAAAACCTGCCCCGTCGACGATCAGCAGCTGACATTTCTGGTCAGCGCCCTGCAAGCCGCCAAAGAAGAAAGGAGGCGCGACCATCGTCGTCACCCACCATCCTCCTTATAGCGGAGGCAACTTCGCACGGAGGCAGTCCGCTAATGCTCGCCGACATCGACGCCGCCTGCACCAAGGCGAACTACTGGCCGCACGCGCACCTGTCCGGCCACGCGCACAATTATCAGCGTTTCACCCGCACCGTAAACAAATTCGATATCCCCTACGTCGTCTGCGGCAACGGAGGCCACTCGCCGCTGGCCGCAATCGCCGGAACGCCGCGCACCCCGGTCACGGTAAGCTCCACCGTGATCTTTGAAAATTACGACGCGACCGATTACGGCTACCTGCGCATCGTAGTGAACGCGACCCAACTCCGCATCGAACTGCATCCCGCCCAAACCGGCCAAGTCTTCAAATCCCCCACCGACGTAGTAACAGTAGACCTGGCGTCCCACACGATGGTTTCGAACTAGTCTCAATGCCGTGTGGTGACGGTGCCTCACCGACCGCACCGGAAGCATGCGTCGCTGGGCTACTTCGGCTGCGACACGCAGCCCCAGGCTGACACATGGGGCTTGAAACTACGCTGGGAAACCCCGGCGAATAAGCTTCCAGATATTTCAGCCCACTCCCCGTGTTGTAAATCACGATCCGCTCCTGCGCCTTCAGAAACCCGCTGGCCAGCAGCTTCTTCAACGCCGCCACGCAAGCTCCGCCCTCCGGAGCCGCGAAAATTCCTTCGTCGGTCGCCAGCTCCACGCCGGCCTCGATCATTTCCTCGTCGCTCACCGCGATGCACGTTCCGCCGCTCTGCCGCACGGCGTCGAGCACCAGAAAATCGCCCAGCGCCTTCGGAACCCGCAGCCCGCTCGCCACCGTCTCCGCGTGCTCGAAAAACTCGCTCTTCGATCTTGCCTTCCTCAAACGCCTTCACGATCGGCGCGCATCCTTCCGCCTGCACCGCGATCATCTTCGGACGCTTCGACGTAATCCAACCCAGCGCTTCCATTTCCGCGAACGCTTTCCACATGCCGATCAGGCCGACGCCGCCTCCGCAGGGATAGAAAATCGCGTCCGGCAACTGCCAGCGGAACTGCTCGGCGACCTCGTAGCCCATCGTTTTCTTGCCTTCGATGCGATACGGCTCTTTCAGCGTGCTGACGTCGAACCAGCCTTCCTGATCCTTGCGCGACATCACGATCTTCGCGCAGTCGCTGATCAGCCCGTCGACCAGAGTGACGTGCGCGCCGGCCGCGCAGCACTCGATGTAATTGGCTTGCGGCACATCGCGAGGCATGAAAATATGCGCTTCGATTCCCGCCGCCGCGGCGTAAGCGGCCATCGCTCCCGCGGCGTTGCCCGCCGACGGAATCGCGACTTTCTTCACCCCCAGCTCCACGCACATCGACACCGCGCACGAAAGCCCGCGAGCCTTGAACGAACCCGTAGGATTGACGCCTTCGTCCTTCACCCACAAGTCTTCGCTGCCCAGCCGCGCGCCCAGCCGCTTGGTGTGAACCAGCGGCGTCATGCCTTCGCCCAGCGAAATCATCGCCGCCGGTTTCGACACCGGCAGCACCGGCGCGTATCGCCACATGCTGGTCGGACCGCTGGGAATCCATTCGCGGCTCCAGCCTTCGCGCAGTTTGTCCAGATCGTAGCGGACCAATAGAGGTCCGCCGCATTCGCACAAATTATGGAGCTGCCCCGCTTCGTGGCGTTTTCCGCAAGCGGCGCATTCAAGGTGAGTGATAGTGGTCATTTACAAGTCCGTGAATTTCGTCGAGAATCTTGAGCAGCTCGCCGCGAGGATCTTCCGCGCGCGTCACCTGCCGGCCGACCACCAGATAATCCGCGCCGCTCGCGATCGCGTCCGCAGGCGTCGCGACGCGCTTCTGATCGCCCGTCGATTTTCCGGCCGAGCGCACTCCCGGAATCACCAGCGTCATCTTCGGCCCCGTCATCGCGCGCACTTTCGCGACTTCCAGCGATGAGCAGACAATGCCGTCCATCCCCGCGTCGATCGCGTGGCCGACGCGTTTTTCCACCAGCTCGGCCAAGCGTGAGCGCGCTTCCATCATCGCGCACATCCTGTTCATCGAAGCTGGTCAGCACCGTGACCGCCAGCAGCTTCAGCGCCTCCCCGCGGCCTGCAACCGCCGCTTCCATCACCGGTTTGACCGCATGAACGGTCAGAAAATCCGCGCCGCTCGCCGAGATCACCGCGACCGCGCGCTTCACCTGCTCGCCGATATCGTAGAGCTTCAGGTCCAGGAAGACGCGCTTTCCCTGCGCCTTTCAGCTCACGCACGAAATCCATGCCCGCCGCGGCGTAAAGCTCCAGGCCGACTTTATAAAAGTCCGCCGCATCGCCCAGAGCCGAGACCAGCGACCGCGCCTCATTCGCCGAGGCTACGTCCAGCGCAATGATGATGGGTGAATTGGTCATAAAATTCGCAGCGGTTTTCGCCTGCCGTTCCAGAACTCGTCCGATTCGATAGGCCGCCGGGAAATTTCGCGCCAACTCCGCCGCGTCTTTTTCCGGAAGCGCGATCAGCAGCCCACCGGAGGTTTGCGGATCGTACAGCAGATCGTCAAAAGGAGAAGATCCTTCGACGCACGATGCCACAAATTCGCGATTATTTCCCAGTCCGCCGGAAAACGCGCCCGCCTCCGCGTATTCTATCGCGCCATCGAGAAAACGGACCAGCGAAGAATCGATCTCCAGAGTGACCTTGCTTCCGATCGCCATTTCCCGCGCATGGCCGAGCAGTCCGAACCCCGTGACATCGGTGAGTCCGTGCACGTCCAGATTTTCGATCGCCTCGGCGGCGGCGCGATTCAGCGTCAGCATCTGCGCGATCGCTCCGTTGACATGCTCGTCTTTCGCGATGCCCCGTTTGAGCGCCGTCGAAATGACGCCGGTTCCGATTTTCTTGGTGAACATCAGAACGTCGCCGGGGCGGGCGCCGGTGTTGGTCTTCACGCGATCCGGGATGAACGGTTCCGGTGATCGCGTAGCCAAATTTGATTTCGGGATCGTTGACGCTGTGGCCGCCCAGAATCACGCAGCCTGCTTCGTGGATTTTCTCGGCGCCGCCTTTGAGGATCTGTTCCAGAGTCTCAATATCGCCCGAGCCGGGCCACGCGAGAATCGACAGCGCGGTAAGAGGACGCCCTCCCATGGCGTAAACGTCGCTCAAGGCATTGGCGGCCGCGATGGCTCCAAAGGTATAAGGATCGTCGACGACGGGAGTGAAAAAATCGACCGTCTGTACAATCGCCAGGTCTGGGCTGATGCGGTAGACGCCGGCATCGTCGGCGGTATCGAATCCGACTAAGATATTCGGCATCGGCGACGCGGGGGATGCGGGGCAGAACCTGGTCCAGAATCTTGGGACTCAGTTTCGAGGCGCAGCCCCCGGCTTTAACTTGTGCGGTGAGTTTTGAGAGTCGAGTGTGCCGACACTTCTATTTAGTGTACAGTGGGCGGCCGTATGAACGGTGTTCGCCACCCACTTCACTATTGCTTACGCCGCGGCAATCTCTTTGACCTTATTCTTGCTCCCCGGCGGACGGCCCCGCCGTTTTACGGTCGCCATCCATGCCGGTGGACGGCCGCGGCGCTTGGTTCGCCCCTGCGACAAGCGCTCTAAAGTCAGAATGGCTTCTTCAATTTGTTCACGTTCCTGGCGTAAATCAGCCAGCATTTTAAGGACATCCATTTTTATCCTTTAAGCTCCTTTACAAATCCCCTTGATTCGCTCTTTGCCAGGGCTCCGTTCCGAAAAAGGAACAGAACAGCAGCACCAGCCTGACAGATGCAGTTCAAGCATAAACCTAAGTTTATGGCAATTTCAAGAGCTTTGTTCTGAAATCAGAACAAAATCGTAAAAATCTTCCCTCTTTCCGAGTACTGGCGGTCCCAGCCCGTTTTGGAACTCGGGGAAACCCCTACGTTCCTTTACATTCGGCCGGCAGCCGCCTTTTCCAAAAGAAATAGAAGGGCAATCCGGCGATAATCAGGACCAAACCGATCCCGGATTCCCGGGGCGAGTTTAACAAGCGTCGAATAAAGCAGCGCAATGGCGACTAAAACAAAGAATATTGGTACCACTGGATACCCTGGAACCCGGTACGGACGGTTCATGTCCGGCCGCTTTATCCGCAGCACGATCACCGAGGCGGCGGTCATTCCGTACAAAATCCAACTGGGAAAGATCACCAGGGTGGCGAGTTCGTCGTAGCGCCCGCTCAGCAAAATGATCGAAGAAACGATGCCCAGCAGAACGATGCAGGCTCCAGGCGTCCGGAACTGCGGGTTGATGTGGCTCATGCGCTTGAAAAACAAGCCGTCGCGCGCCATGGCGTAGGGAACGCGGGATCCCGACAGGATGGAGCCGTTCAGAGCCGCGAAAATCGAGATCATGGCGGCGATGCTGACCATGGAGGCTCCGGACTGCCCCAGAACCTTCTGCATGGCCTCCGCGGCAACCCGTGGAGTGGCGCCCACTTCGGCTCCGCTCAGAACATAAAAGTAAGCGAGATTGGTGAGCAGATAAATCGCGATCATTAAACTGGTTCCCAGCAGCAGCGCGCGCGGCAGATTCCGTTGCGGATTCTCGATTTCCGAGCCCAGCATTCCCGCGTTATTCCAGCCGTCGTAGGCCCACAAAGCGGCCACCAGCGCGGCGAAAAATCCGGAAACGCCGCCGGGATTCGCGGGCATCGATTCCGAAAAATGCGCGAACGTTCCCTGGCCCCAGGTCAATCCCGCGACGATCACGGCGCCGATCAGGCCGAGCTTCACGGCGGTAACCGCGATTTGGACTTGCCCTCCCACGCGCACTCCCAGATAGTTGATGCCGGCCAGAAAAAGTATCAACGCGATTCCGAGCAGTTGCCCGTATCGAATTTCGAGGGGCTTGCCGCCGGGGCCGATCGGCAGAGGCACGGCGTAAAAGGCCACCATGAGTTTCGGGAAAAAGAATCGCCACGATAAGTGAAAAATCCGGTGGCGAGCGTGGCGATGCTGGCGCTTTTCGCGACCCAGGTTTGCGTCCAGCCATAAATGAATCCCCAAAACGGGCCGTAGGCGGCGGTGAGATAGACGTATTCGCCGCCGGCGTCGGGCAGGGCGGCGGAAAGTTCGGCGTAGGTGAGCGCGCCGAACAGGGTGAGCAAGCCGCCGAAAATCCACACGCCGAAGACCAGGCTCGGGCGAGCCGACGGAGCGGATCATTTTCGCGGGAACCAGGAAAATTCCGCTGCCGATGGCGGTTCCGATGACGATGGCGATGGCGGCCCATAATCCCAGGGCGCGGCGTAGGGTGGGTTCAGGATGGGCTGGTTTGCACCAGATGGATTCTCCCTCAACAGGAATGATGCGGCTAAACCGATCGCAAACGTGGCGGAGGTGCCTATGAGAACGTACCACGTGAAAGCGATCGGGGTGTAGAATCTGATGTAGAGCATCAGAGCCAGGCCGCACGCCATGGCGATCATCGCGGCGATTTCGCCGACGCGCTTGGTCAGCAGGCCGAGCAGGAAAACGCCCAGCAGCGAGCCGTAGATGATCGACGCGATCGACAATCCGGCTTGCAGAACGCTGCCCCAGTGGCGCGCGATCAGCGCGACGCCGAACAGGATCGCTCCCCAGAGAACGGTCGCGTATCGCGCGCGGCGCAGCCATGTCGCATCCGGATGTCGGCGACGGCGAGAGAGGCTTGAGAAAATCCATCACCGTGGTGGAGGCGAGCGAGTTCAGCGCCGCGCTCAGGTTGGACATCGCCGCGGCCAGGATGGCCGCGATCACCAGTCCCGCGATGCCGACCGGCAGATGCTGCCAGATGAATAAGCGGATAGATTTTGTCGCGGACGTCGGGCTGCTGCCAATGATGGTCGGAATAGAGCACGAACAGGCACACGCCGATGACCAGAAACAGCGTGAACTGGATCAGGATGACGACCCAACTCGCGAAAAGTGCGGCGCGGCTTTGGCGTTCGGTGCGGCGCGGCGAGCAGGCGCTGCACCATCAATTGTTCGGTGCCGTGGCTGGCGGTGGTGAGGAAGCATCCGCCGATGATTCCCGCCCAGAAGCTGTAGGTCCGGGTGAAAAAAATCGCGGGCGGCGCGAGGCGGAAATCGAACACTTGAAATTTTCCCAGCGGAGCGGCGACGGCGACCACATGTGACCAACCGCCGGGAATTTCGTCCAAGATGATGTAGAAGCTGAGAACGGCGCCGATCGACATAGAGGACCATCTGGATGACGTCGGTCCAGATGACGGCGGTCAGTCCGCCTTCATAGGTGTAGAACAGCGTCAGGCAAACGATCACGACGATCGACGTCATTTCGCCGGTGCCGAGAATAATCGAGATGACGATCGAGATCGCGAAGACGCGGACTCCTTCGGCGAGCGCGCGCAGGACCAGGAATGTTCCGGCGGTCAGGCGGCGGATGCGGTTGCCGAAGCGGACGCGCATCAGCTCATAGGCGGTGTACATTTCGCCGCGGAAATAGGCGGGCAGGAAAAGCGTCGCGATCACGATGCGCGCGAGCAGGTATCCGAAGACGACTTGCAGGAATCCGAGATTGCCCTGAAAGGAGAGCGACGGGCGTGCCGATGACGGTGAGCGTGCTGGTTTCGGCCGAGACGATGGAGAGAGCGATGGCCCACCAGGGCGCGGTGCGGCCGCCGAGGAAATAATCCTTGAGGGTCTTTTGCGATTCGCGGAAGCGGGTGCCGAACCAGGTGATGCCGGCGAGGTAGAGGACGATGACGCCCAGGTCGGTCCAGCGCATTGATTGTTAAGGATACTGGAGAAAGCAATTTCACGCAAAGCTCGCGGAGGCGCGAAGTTGACCGCTCCCGGTGGTCGCGGCTGTGAAAAACAGTGGATTTCAGAGCGTGGGCGCGAGGAAGGATTTTTGGGAACAAGTTGGGGATCGGCGGAGTCGAACTAATGCGGCGGTTGCGGCTATCTGCCGGGTTCGGCTATACTCCGCAAAGTACCAAATTCCCGCGTGAGGAGGTTGTCAGTGCTGTTGATGAGGAGCGCCGCGACGGTTGCAATCGGGGCAGCGCTTGTTTGCGGCCTGATAGCTCAAGAAAAGAAGAAGCCGGATTGGAAAGACGCGGCTGAGTACGATCTTTATAAGCCGATCACGCAGACGCAGGACCCGAAACTCTGGCTCGATACCTTAGACAAATGGACCAAGCAGTATCCGCAAAGCGAATTAGGCGACATCCGCAGGCAGCTTTATCTGGAAACGTACCGGCAGCTCGGCCGGACGCGCGAGGCTTTCAATGCTGCTGTCGAGGTGCTGCGTGACAACCCGAATAACCTGTTCGCGCTCTCGACCATCGTCGGGTCGATTTATCAATTGACGTCTCCATCGACGGCCGATCTGGATGTCGCCGAGCGTGCGGCGACGACGATTCTTGCGAATCTGGACGGCATCTATGCGAAGGAGAATCGTCCTACCGAGATGACCGACGCCGATGCCGCCAAGGCAAAGCCCGAGATGCACGTTTTTGCGCAGAAAGACGACGGGCTGGATCGATTGGACGCGCAAGGATTTCGCGCGGGCCGAGGTGGAACTGGCGAAGGCCATCGCGCTCGATCCGAAGCAGGCGCAGGTTTCGTACTGGTTAGGAGACGCGATGCTGGAGCAGAATAAAACGAATCCGGAAAAGCAGCCGGTCGCTTTGTACTACTTTGCGCGAGCCGCGTCGTATGAGGGTCCTAACAGCTTGCCGGCGAGCGATCGCAAGAATCTGATGACATATTTGAACACGGCGTACGTGAAGTATCACGGCTCGGACGAAGGCCTTGCGAATGTTAGTGGCGGAGTGCGAAGTCGTTCGCGGCGCCGCCTCCGGGGTTTCAGATTAAGAGTGCGGCGCAGATCGAAAAGGAGCGGATCGAAGCCGAGCAGATGTTCGATAAGACGCATCCGGAGAAGGCTCTCTGGAAGGACCTCAAGGCGGCTTTGACAGCGCCTTCGGGCGATACATATTTTGAAACGAATATGAAGGATGCCCTCGTCCCACGTCTAAAGGGCAAATTAGTGGCCGTGTCGCCGGCGTCAAAGCCGAAGGAATTGATTCTTGCAATCGAAAATTCGGCGGGAGATGTAACATTGAAGCTTGACGGAGCGCTTCCAGGTAAAATGGAGCCGGGCGGTGAGATCGAGTTCGAAGGAATCGCCAAGAGCTTTTCGAAGGATCCATTCATGGTGACGTTCGAAACGGAGAGAACCAAGCTGACGGGCTGGACCGGCAAGAACGAAGGCCTGAGAAAAAGTTTAAGTTCAAAGAAGACAATATTACCCGAGTGAGGCTCACGTGACCTTTTCAACGAAAAAAATAACAATCGTTTGCATGGCGATGATGGCGTATCGCGGTGGCGCAGACTCCTCCAGCGGCGGCGCCAGCGGATACGAGGAAGTTCAAGAACGACCAGGAGCAGGCGCTGGCGATCGCGGCCAACACCGAGAAGGATCCCGCGGCCAGGCTCGAGAAGCTCGACAAGTGGAAGAACGATTTTCCGGAGAGCGAATATGCCGAGGCGCGCACCGGTCTCTACTTCAGCACTTACGGGGATCTGAAGCGCTTCCACGACCAGATCCTGGCGGCTCAGGAACTGCGCAAGAAGGTTCCGGAAAGCCTTGGATTGCTCCGCGGTATTCTGGTTGCTTTTTCGCAGATCACCAGCCCCACAGCAGAGGATCGGGCGGCTGCAACCGATGCGGCGACGTACATCGTGAAGAACGCGGACCAGGTCTTTGCACCGGACAAGGCGAAGGAGAACGGCATGTCGGCAGCCGACTGGGAGAAGGCTAAGCCGCAGATGGTCGCTTACGCGAAAACTCAGGTCGATAAGATCGTCACGGATCAGGGCATGGACGCGGTGATCGCAGCTTTAAAGGCAGATCCGACGCGCGTCACACTGAATGTTTGGCTTGGCGCGTATATTCTTGAAGCAGGCGCAGGCCGGGCATCCCGAAAAGCAGGGTGATGCGATTTTCAATTATGCGAGAGCAGCCGCCTACACGGGGCCGGGTTGCCTCGATCCGAAAGACCGGACAGGGATGAAGACTTTCGTGGATAAGGCGTATAAGACTTTTCACGGATCGCTTGAGGGCGAGGACAAACTGCTGGCTGCGGCCGCTACTCAGCCGCTCCCGGATGGCTACGTGATTGAAAGCACCGTTGACATCGCGAAAAAGGGCGCTGCGGCGGACGATGCAGCTCGCGCCGCCAACCCGATGCTCGCCCAGTGGCGCGATTTGAAGACGATCCTGACCGGCGACGGCGGGCAAGCGAAATTCGATGCCGATATCAAGGATAGTGCGCTGCCTCCGTTCAAAGGCAAAATTATTTCCATGACGCCGGCGCTCAGGCCCAAGACTGTCGTGGTCGCTGTCGAGAAAGATGGCGTGGCGGATTGCACGCTGACGTTCGAGACTCCGTTAGCTGGCAAGATGGAGCCGGGCGAGGAGATTGGTTTCGAGGGAATCGCGAAATCCTTTACCGCCAGTCCTTACATGCTGACGATGACGGTCGAGAAGGACAAGCTCACGGGGTGGACGGGTAAGAATGCTCCTCCCGCGCGAAGGCCCGCTCCCAAGAAGAGTCTTTAGTCGGCTCTTTGAGCCAGCAGCCAACTGTACACGGCGCGCGGGAGGAATCCCACCTCGCTGTCCTGTTGGCGATAAAAGTGAATAAAATGCTTCACCGGGCGGCGGATTTGTGGATTCGCCGCCATTTTTATGGCTCCCAGCGCCGAGACCAGCGCGGCGATCATTAAAATCCGCTTCATGCCTAATTGACGTTGTCAGGGTCGGAAGAGTTTGCTGCTTCCGGCACATTTGGCAGTCTTCCAACTTTTCTTAACATTTCGCGCAGAAGAAATTCGATCTGCCCGTTCAGGCTGCGGAGATCGTCGTCGGCCCAGCGGCGGACTGCGTCGAGGACCTCCGCGTCGATGCGTAATGGATAATTCTTGCGCACGTTTAGTGGTACATGGTCCCTGTATTCAAGACGGGCTGCGCGGCGCGCTCCCCGCATAGGACCACCAGGAGATTGCTGACCATCGCGGCCTTGCGCTCCTCGTCGAGATGGACTGTCCCTTTCGCGTCGAGCCTCTCGAGCGCCAATTCCACCATTCCGACTGCGCCATCAACGATGCGAGTTCTCGCCGCGACGATGGCCGAGGCTTGTTGGCGCTGCAGCATCGCGGCAGCGATTTCGGGCGCGTAGGCCAGGTGGCTTATGCGCGCCTCCTTCACCTCGACGCCCGCAACTGCGAGGCGCTCCTGAATCTCCTCGCGCAGATGCTGCGCAACCTCGGCCATATTGGCGCGCAACGATTTCACGCCGTCCTGATGCGCATCATATGGATAGGCAGCGGCCAGGTTACGCAACGCCGATTCGCTTTGCACCTTCACATAATTTTCGTAATTATCGACCTGAAAACACGCCTCCGCAGTATCGACGACATTCCAAACCACGATTGCTGCGAACTCGATCGGATTGCCTTCCAGGTCGTTTACCTTGAGCTGACTCGTCTCAAAATTGCGGGTGCGCAGCGAGACGAATCGCTTCGAATAGAGCGGGTTGGCCCAGCGCAATCCCGGTGATCGTTCAGTACCGACGTAATGGCCAAATAGCTGGAGCACCGCTCCCTGATTCGGCGACACCCCGAAGAGTCCTTTGAAACTCAGCAAATCGAGGATTAGAATTACCACGAAAACTACGACGCCAAGCGGTTGTTGATGCTCGGGTTGACTGAAATAGATCATCCCCCAGACCGACAGGGGAACGATAACAATCATCAGCACCAGATAGGCAAATCCGGAGGCTGTGTGACGCTCTTTTTCTTTCATGTGATCTCCTTGTGATAGCATAATGATATCATCTCGAAGAATCCCGTCAAGCCTTATTGATACGTCCCGCAGCCGATTCCCGCCGGCCCGTTGCAGTCACGACCTTTGTCGCTTTCCCGAGGCCGAAAAGGGGCATATTCACGTAGACAGTCTCGTAATCGCCTTCGCGGGTCCGGTAGGTTTCGTGCCAGACTCCGACGTCGCCTCCCTTGCCGATCGCTTTGTTAAATGCCGCCCATGCAGGGAGATGCGCGCGATCGCGGTTCTTGGCGTAAGCTTGCAAATCCTCGACGGAGCGCCAGTATTGGAGGACAACTACGGTCCTTGAGAACCAGCTGTGGGCGCCTAGAAAGCCTAATTCGGGATTTTTCTCTAACTCCTTCAGCATCCTGGGCATAGCAAAGGCGACTGGCAGCCATTTATGAATTTTCCAGAGCTTGTTGATGCGCATTCCGATTAGGAAAACCACAACTTCGCCGTCGATTTGGGCGCACATCCGATCATTAATTACTTTCATTCGAACCTCCTATCTAGACAACGTAAAGATAGTTTATCCGGCAATCTTGACATCGTCAAGATAAATCACTAGGATTCTAGTGTGGCGAAAAGTTACCATCACGGGGAACTGCGGCAGGCGCTGCTGGATGCTGTCGACGAGCTGGTGCGAACCAAGGGCGCGGCTGCCGTCACATTGCGGGAATGCGCCAGGCAGGCGGGAGTTTCCCATGCGGCTCCACTGCATCACTTTAAGGATCACCATGCCCTGCTGAGCGCGTACGTCGCTGAACAATGGATTCGAGTGGCGGAGCGGATGCGCGTTCGGCGATCCGAGGCAGATGGGCCTTTTGAAGCATTAACGGCTGTGGGCATGGCTTACATTGAGAGTGGTATGCGCACGCCGGGTCTGTTTGGACTTTTGTTGCGACCCGACCTGTGCCCTCCGCCGGGTTCGGAGGCGTTCGAACTGGGCGCGAAGCCGGCTTACGAAGAGCTGATCGGGGCTGTCAAGCGGTGTACGGGTGGGAGTGAGCAGGACACTTCGCTCGCGGAGCTCGCCTGGTCGGCAGTGCATGGATTTGTCGAGCTGCAACTCCTGCTGGGGGCGAGAGACTGGGAAAAGAAGGCGGCGGTGATGATTGAGAGTTTGCGGCCGGTTTTTATCGGGGAAGAAACCGCTCCCTGTAGTCACTTCTCGTAATGGAGCGAATTCAACGCACTACATTTTATAGCGGCCGAGATCCTCGTCATTGAGGTTCTCGAGCCATTTGCGCAATTCTTCGTTGTTGCCGACCTCGGCCACCGCGGCTACGCTTTTCGATGTTTTAAGCACCGCTTCGTCGACGAAAATCGGGCAATCGAGGCGCAGCGCTATAGCCAGCGCGTCACTGGGGCGCGAGTCGACTGAAATCATTTGTCCGTTGCGCTCCAGCCAGATGATGGCGTAGAACGTATCGTCTTTCAAATCGCTGACCACGACTTTCTTCACGCCGGTTTCGAGGCCGAACAACAGATTGCGGATCAGGTCGTGCGTCATGGGACGCGGCGTCGGCATTTTCTCGATTTCGAGCGCGATTGCGTTTGCTTCGTAGATGCCGACCCAGATGGGAAGAATCGCGCTGCCGTTCACATCTTTCAGCACTACGATCGGCATGTTGGTCACCGGGTCCATCATCAATCCCCGGATTTTCATTTCGACTTCCATGCGTCCCTCCCGCTACCTTTCAGTTTACACACTCGCCGACCAATGAATTCGCGCCCGTGCGGGTAACGCGAACGTCGACGTATTGGCCCAGAATATCGTCGGAGGAAGCTGGTCGGAGAAAATTCAGCATTTTGTGCTGCGAGGTGCGGCCGATCCATTGTCCGGTCGCTTTATTGAAACCTTCGACCAAGCATTCTTCCACCGTCCCAAGGTACACCACATTGCGACGAGTCTGGATCTCACGCTGCAGCTCCTGGACGATTGCCAGGCGCCGCGTTTTTTCTTCTTCGGGAATCTGGTCGTCCAGCGCAAGGGCGGAGCGTGTTGGGACGGCGCGAATATTTGAATCCGAAAATCGAATCGAACTCGACTTCTTTTAGCAGGTCCAGCGTTTCCGCGAAATCCTGTTCCGTTTCGCCGGGGAATCCGACAATGATATCGGTGGTGATGGCGATCGGCCGGCGTGCGGCCTTCATCCACTCAATGCGGCGCATGTATTCGTCGCGAGTGTAGAGACGCTGCATGGCGTCTAAGATGCGCGTCGAGCCGCTCTGCACAGGAAGATGCACATGGTTGCAGAGATTTTCATTCTCATCGATGGCGTCGATGATCGGCTTAACGAAATCGCGCGGATGGGACGTGGTGAAGCGCACGCGGCGAATGCCAGGCACGCGGCCGACGTTATCGAGAAGCGTCGCGAAATCCCACCCGGCTGGCGACGGATCGCGATAGCTATTGACGTTCTGGCCGAGCAGTTGAATTTCGGAATAGCCGGCGCCCGCAAGCTGGCGAGATTCGGCAATCACGGAGGCGCTGGTGCGGCTGCGTTCCGGCCCGCGCGTGAAGGGAACCACGCAATAGGCGCAGGATTTGTCGCAGCCTTCGATAATGGTGAGGTATGCGCGATGCGGATTCTCGCGGCGAGTGAGTGGCGTTTCGAAGGTATCCTCGGTATCTAGGCTGAGCCCGGTCACTCGCTTATTGCCGGCCTCAAGCTGCACCAGCATTTGCGGCAACTGGTTATAGCTGGCCGATCCGCAGACCATGCTCACATGCGGCGCCTTTTCAAAGACGCGCTCGCCTTCCTGTTGCGCCACGCAGCCCAGCACGACGAACTTTTTGCCTTTGCCATCGCGCTTAAACTGCTGGAGCCGGTTGAAAACCTTTTGTTCCGCCTTATCGCGGATGCTGCAGGTGTTGTAGAAAACCAGCTCCGCCTCATCGGGGGTCGAGACCTGGGAATAACCTTCGCCGATCAGCGTGCCGATGACTTTTTCCGAGTCATGAGCATTCATCTGGCAGCCGAAGGTTTCGATGTAGAAGTTTTTCACTGCTCTATCTATTGTAAGGGATGGAACATTTACGCAAAGGCGCGAAGCTCACGAAGATGATTTTACTAGGGTATTCGCTCTATTGAAGTGGATCGGGGTTTCGCTTAGGCTTAGGGTGTGCGAACTTGTCTTTTATTCGTTACTGCGGGACTTCTGAGCGCGCAGAGCACGTCGGCGACCTACACCACCGATATCAACGGAAATCGCGTCGCGGGCGGGGCGACCGTAGCTGTGGACGGCGTGACTACGGACTTGCGGCAGTCCATTAATGGAAGAGAAGTGCCGCTCGAGCAGGTGCAGGAGAAGGTGCTGAGCAAGAGCGGCAACACGACGGTGACGGAGCGCATCGTCCGCCATTATGGAGCCAACGGGCAGGTGGTCAAGACGGATCGAGTGGTGACGGAAGAAACCAAGACCGGCGAGGGCGAGTCCATCGTCCATGCCACCACGTATCGGAGCGATGTCAGCGGGAACATGAACGAGGCGGAGCGCAAGACCGTCGAGACGCATAAGAATGGCGCCGCGACGGTGGTCGACACCGCGATTGAGAAAAAGGATTTGAGCGGATCGTTTTCGGTGGCGGAGAAGCGCACCGCGACAGCCGAGCCTACCAGCGACGGGAAACGCGAGAGCGAAAGCGTGATGCTGCGCGATGCCAACGGCAGTTTATATGAGGCGCAGAGGTCTTCGACGGTCGAGACGAAGTCGGGGAATCAGACGGTGACCAATACGGCGATTTATGAACCGACAGTCGACAACGGCAGCCTGGCCCTGACGCGGCAGCAGGTCATGAAGACGACGGCGAACGCGGATGGCTCGTCCAGTCAGGAAGTAGAGATCTTCGGACGCGCATCAGACGGCCGAGCCCATGAGGCCGGGGCGGCGCCGGCGTTAACGGAGAAGAGAGCCATCGAGCGGCAGAAAAGCGCGGACGGAGCGGTTGTCGAAACACAGAAGGTGCAGTTACCGAACGTCAATGATCCGGGCAAGCTGGATTCGGCGCGTAAAGTGTCGGAAACAATTTGCCGCGGCGAGTGTTCGCAGAAACCTTAACTTTCAGTAAGCTGGCCAAGAAAACTCTCGCCAACCACGATCTTCGCACCGTAATTTTCCGCTACAGTCTGCCCGATATCCGAGAGCGAGCTCCTCGTACCCAGATTTACTCCATGCTTTACCGAAGGCCCGTAGGCCAGCACCGGGACGTACTCGCGGCTATGGTCGGTGGAAGGAGTGGTGGGGTCGCAGCCGTGGTCGGCGGTGAAAATCGCCAGATCGCCGGGGCGAAGTTTCGCGCTGAATTCCGGCAGCCAGCGGTCGACTTCTTCGAGCGCGCGCGCGTAGCCTTCGACGTCGTTGCGATGGCCGTAATGCTGATCGAAATCGACCAAGTTGACGAAGATCATGCCGCAGTCGACTTCTTCCATCGCTTCGAGCGTCTTCGCTAGTCCGTCCGTGTTGCTTTTCGTTTTTACGTATTCGCGGATGCCACGGCCGAGGAATACATCGAAGATTTTGCCAATGCTGTAGACGTCGATGCCCCGCTCGGCAAGCTGATCGAGCAGCATGCCTTTCGGAGGAGGCACCGCGTAATCGTGACGGTTCGGCGTGCGCGTGAAACTTCCAGGTTCACCAATGAAGGGACGCGCGATGACGCGGCCGACTTCATAACGGACCACGCAAAATATCACGCGCGGTTTCGCAAATCTTGTAGAGCTCGAACAGAGGAATCACTTCTTCGTGCGCGGCCACTTGAAACACGCTGTCGGCCGACGTGTACACGATCGGCGACCCGGTTCGCACGTGCTCTTCGCCTAATTCCTTGATGATCTCCGTGCCGGACGCGGCTTTATTGCCGATCGCGTGGCGGCCGATTCTCCGCTCGAATTCGTCCATGACTTCAGGTGGAAAACCGTGCGGGAAAAGCGGGAAAGGCTTTTCGAGATGAATGCCGACCATCTCCCAATGTCCTGTCGTCGTATCTTTTCCGGGCGAGGCGAGCGCGCATTTTCCATAAGCTCCGGCCGGCTCCGCCACCGGCGCGAGACCAGTCAGGGGTTTGATATTCGCTAATCCAAGGTCGCAAAAATTCGGAAGACGGAGTTGCCGCTGGCGCGCGATATTGCCGAGCGTGTCGCTGCCCGCGTCACCATATTTCGCCGCGTCCGGCATCTCACCGATACCAACGCTATCGAGAACGATCCAGATGACTCGGCGGAACTTCATTGCGCTGCAGCGCGCTTTGAATGCGCGCTGTTAGTTGTTCGACGAAAGCTATCCGGCAGAAACCCGTTCATGCGGCTGGCGATGCGCCCTTGTTTATCGAAACACGATGGTGGTGGGAATATCGCGTCACCTGCAGCAGCTTCTGCAAACCGTCTTCGAAGTAAACGCGCGACTTGCTCCACTTCTGCTGATCCAGAAATCCGGAGACGATCGCGTGGTCCTCATCGGTATCGATCGAGAGAAGCACCACGTCACCGCTATCCTTGAATTTCTCCTGCACCTGGTCATACATAGGATGCTGCACGCGGCAGGGGCCGCACCAAGTGGCCCAAAAATCGAGAATTACGACCTTGCCTTTCAAACTCCCGAGCTTCAATTTTTGCCCGTCGAGCGCGCTGATCGTGAATCCCATCGGATCGCTGACGTCCGCATTGGGGTCGAGTGCGTTGAGACGCTTCTGCCTCGCATCGATCAAGGCAGCGCTTCGATCGTACGCCTCCAGAATCACGTCGCCGAGGCCTTTCTCCGAGTCGTGCTTCTTGCGATAAATCTCGCCCAGCCGTTTGCGATCAAGCGCGCGATCGGAATCCTGCGCACGCAGATCCGGAATCATGAAGGCATCGGCGAAATGCATCACCGCCTGCTGGTCATATCCGGCGGCGTCCAGTGCCCCGCCCCATTCGCGCGCCGATTCTTCGCATGGATACTTCGAAAATGAGAGCGCTGCGAGCTTCGCCGCCTCGTTAAAATCGCCCAGCGCGGACTTGGCGCGCGATTGATAGAGCAGCGCTCGCGCGATGCCGCGATCCCTTTCCTCCAGTCGTTTCGCCGCGCCGAGCCCGTTCGTTTCGGGAAGCTTTTCGACGATCTCCTGAAATCTCCGCGCATGCGCGAACGCCTTCTCCGCGTTATCTTTTCCGCCTTGCGCGAGTTCCGCGCGCGCCACTCGATCGAGCACCAGCATGTCGTCGGGAGTCAACGCCAGCACGTGTTCCCCGTACAATACTGTGCGCCGGTCGTCTTTATTATCGATCGCCGCTTTCGCCAGCGCTCTCTCGATGTCCTTAAGCTGCGTGGCGTTCGGATATTTCTTCAGGAACTCTTCCAGCACCCGCGTCAAATCGATGGAGCTCGTGCCCGCCTCGTTCACCGCGCGCTGCAAATCCTGCTGCTGTTCGTTATTCTGAGCTGGCGGCGCTTGCGAAAATCCGATCGCAGCAGCCAGCAGAAAAATCGAAAGTTTCATTGCGCTTTAACCTTGGACGCGCGAATCGCTTCGCCCAGAATCGCCGCCCGCTGACGCGCCATGTGCAGATAAATCTCGTTCTGGGCAATCTGGTCGAGCAAAGGCAGGAACTGATCCGCGCCGGTCAATCGCCTCTGGATCCAAGTCGCCTCGATGTGAATCAGCGCATCGTGCACGCCCAGCTTATCGTGACGCGCGGCGCGCTTCAGCTCGGCGAAGAGCCGCTCCGTCTCGGTGATCGCCTCGAACCAGTCGTGCAAAGCCTTGGCGTTTTCGTCGATCGAATAATTGAATTTCTGCTCGCTCGATGCATCGCCATCCACCCAGCGAAAGGTCTTCACGCCCATGTTGGCGACCTTCAATCCCGATTCCAAAGGGTGTTTGAAATGATCGAGCCGCGCCGCGAGGTCGAACATAACCTCGGTCCCGTTCTGTTCGAGCTGAAATTTTTCAGGATCGTCGTCGTCCGCTTCTTCTCTATAAGAAACCTCGCCATTGCGCTCGATGGTGATCGAAACGTAGGCCGGCGACGAACCAGGAAATGACTTTGTATAGACGATGCTGGGGGTATCGCCCGCGAAGGCGGTGACACTCAACAAGAGGAGAGCGAATTTCATCGCACGGCTCCGAGAGCATGCGATGAAGTTGTCGCATGGCAGATCGCGACAGCGAGCGCATCGGCCGCGTCCTCCGATTCGATCGCCTCGCCCAGCCCGGTGATCGAGCGCACCATCATTTGCACCTGCCGCTTCTCCGCGCGCCCATAGCCGACCACGCTGACTTTCACTTCGAGCGGAGAATATTCGCCGAAAATGATTCCCGCCTCAGCAATCGCCAGCAGCGCCACGCCGCGCACATGGGCCAGTTTCAGAGCCGTCTTTACATTGAGCGAATAGAAAACTTCTTCGACCGCCGCGGCTTGAGGAGAATGTTCCGCCAGCACCGCACGAAGCGCACCGGCAATCTCCGCCAAGCGTGTTTCAAGAGGATCGCGGACGCGCAAACGGATCACGCCGTGCGCGACAACCGTGTGCCTGCGCCCATCGCTATCGATGACACCCCAACCGGTGCGCTCCGTGCCGCAATCGATGCCCAGAACGCGCACGTTCGTCTCCGGCGTCTACGCCAGAGCCTCCAGTTCCTTCTCGTCAATGTCGAAATTCGAATAGACGTTCTGCACGTCGTCGTTGTCTTCCAGAGCCTCGGTGAGCCGCAACATGCCGCGGGCTTGAGTGCCTTCCAGCTTCAACAGATTTTTCGGAACCATGGCAATTTCGGCTGATTCCGGCGTAATTCCCGCCTTCTTCACTGCTTCGAGCACGGCCTCATGCGCCTCGGGAGCCGAGAGAATCGCCCAGTTTCCTCCCTCGTCCTTCAAATCGTCGGCTCCCGATTCGAGCACCAGGTTCATCAGGTCGTCTTCCTTTTGCCCCTCGCCGTCGATGATGATCTGGCTCTTGCGCTCGAACATCCAGGAAACGCTGCCCTGCTCGCCCAAGTTGCCGCCCCATTTGGAAAACGCGTGGCGGATATCGCTGACCGTACGGTTGCGATTATCGGTCGCGACATTGACCAGCACGGCAGCGCCGCCCGGTCCGTAGCCTTCGAACGTAATCTCGTCGAGCTGCCCGCCCTCGAGCTCGCCCGTGCCTCTCATGATGGCGCGCTTGATATTTTCCGACAGGCATGCTGACGGCCTTCGCCGCCGTAATCGCCGTACGCAGGCGAGCATTCATGTCGGGATCGCCGCCATTGCGCGCGGCAATCATAATTTCTTTCGTGACACGCGTGTACGCTTTGCCGCGCTTGGCGTCAGTCGCGGCTTTTTTGTGCTTGATTGTGGCCCATTTGGAATGACCAGACATTGGCAATCCTCTAATATTTATCGAGATTTATGGGGGTTTACGCCCAACCACCGAGGATACCACGGAGGAGTCTCAAACCGGTATAAGTTCATACCACCGGAGCGCGTAACCTACCGCGCGCTTCACTTCGAATTGGCGCGCAGCCCCAAGTTGCCCGATTCTCTTCACTAATGCCGACCGTGAGATTGTGCGGATATTGTCGCAGTTCGCAACACACGGCCTTGACAGGCCCTCTGCTTTTCCGACGATCACCTCCACGGGGATACTACGGATCGTCGTCGATACCTCGACAGCGACAAATTTGTTTAGGTGTTCGTAGGCGTCGTCGCGACTTAGCAGTAGAACGGGCCGGCGGCCCGACGGCTGTGGCAGGTTAGCCCACCAAAGTTCGTACTGCTTCAAAGCTTGAATTCCTCGCAATTGGACCAATCGTCTGCCTCGGTCTCGGAATCGGGTTGTGCCTCATAGGCCCGGCGGATGCGGGCGTATTCCTCTTCACGGATCGCCCGTGTAATGGCACCGCGCACGAATTCGGCACGCCGACGTTTCTCCGCCACTGAATTCAGAGCCCGATAGGTTGATTCGTCCAGGCGGATAAGCAACGATGGCATACATTTAGCATATCATCGAATGATATCCTAATTCACCTCAAGAACCGCACCACTCCCCACTTCTCCGGCACGTGCATATTCACAACTCCCTGCGGGGACCACACCCAGTTGTCTTCCTTCGTGCCGGGAACTTTTTCGTATTTCCCATCGACTACGCGAACCTGCCATTCGACGCGTGAAAAATTCATTCGCCATTGATCGCCGATAGTCGGGCGTCCTTTGCCACTTCTTTCGACAAACGCTGACCAGGGTAAAGCCAGTTCGACAGACCAGCCTTTATCCCGGTCGCGCGGATCGTTGATCGTTCCATCGATCGCCACGGCCGACTTGTATCCTGGCATTTCCCACGAATTGTCGGCCTTTCCGCCTTGTTTGTACGGTTTATCGAGAAACAAATCCCAACCGGTGTTCAGCGCGTTGATCTCGAATTCGAAGTAATTCAAGCCATCACCGGTCGGATTGAGAAACACCTCGAAATCGTTATCGCGAAAAATCACCGAATCGTGCGCGGTGAGCTTGGCCCAAACGTCCGGCTCTTGCAACTCGGCGCCGATGTACAGGTACTCGTCATCCCATAACATCTTCATGCGCGTCTGAAACCGGGGCTTTGGGTGATTCTCGCCGACGATATCAACAAATGCATCGGTCCAGGAAGCTGTGCTCCACGCAGCATCGTCGAGGCGACCGTCGATTTTTACGGACGCACTCGCGCGGTGACAATCGTATTGCTTCGGCTGCGCGTAAAGAGCGACGCACACCAAGCTCGCCAATAGGGGTTTCACGGCGACAGTATACATTGGCGTCTCGGAGGGCGGCTAATCTTGGCTGCCGCCACTTTTTCAAATTACCTACCGAACCTCAACGACCTCAAGGCGCGATGGCTCGGGGATCTCGTCGCCATCTTGCCACATCGCCGCAAGGTGCATTTCGATAGCCTTGGCCATGCGTTCTTTAACGATCTCGACAGTGGGACCGGTCGCGATGCAGCCCGGAAGATCCGGTACATGGGCACTAAAGCCGGTTCGGGTCGGCGCGATAAAAATGGGGTAGGATTTCATAACAAAACCAGCCTGCTTAAGTATAGACTTCTTCGTCTTCGGGTCCACTTCATCAGAAGCGATGGTGACCTTTCCTGGTTTTCTAGGATGAACATACTGGCGGTGGCTGCCATCTTGATTCTTCAAGATCCACCCGCCTTCATGGAGCGTTTTGATCACATCACGAACCTTCACGAACTAAGCGTAACAGCGTACACTCTTGCACCCCTCTCGCCCCTCGCGCGATAGTAAGGAATGAACGTTCCCATCTACCAGGTGGATGCCTTCTCGAGCAAGCTGTTTGGAGGCAATCCTGCCGCTATTTGCCCCCTCGACGAGTGGCTCCCTGACGCGACGCTTCAAGCCATTGCCGCGGAAAACAACCTCGCCGAAACTGCGTATTACATCAGGAAAAACGGGGGATTTCATATTCGGTGGTTCACTCCCGGTGTCGAAGTCGACCTTTGCGGGCACGCTACGCTGGCCGCCGCACACGTCATTATGGAGCTTCGCAAGGAGGCCAAGCAAGGACGCGTCGTCTTCGATTCCAAGAGCGGCGAACTCATCGTTACCCGCGAAAGCGATCTGTACGCGCTCGACTTCCCTACCCGTCCCCCAGTCGAAACCAGGTTCGATGAGAAGCTGTTCGACGCGCTCGGCGCAAAGCCTAAGCTGGTCCTGGCTGCACGCGATTATCTTTGCGCGTTCGACACCGAAGCCGAAGTACGCGCAGTGAAGCCAAACATGGAGAAGCTCGCTGCGATCGATCGATTCGCGACCATCATCACGGCGCCGGGCACCGATTGCGATTTCGTTTCGCGCTTCTTCGCGCCCGCACAAGGTATACCGGAGGATCCCGTCACGGGCTCCGCCCACTGCACGCTGATTCCTTATTGGGCCTCGCGGCTCGGCAAGACGAAACTCTTTGCGCGCCAGGTTTCTCCGCGGGGAGGTGAGTTGTGGTGCGAACATCGCGGCGACCGCGTCACCATTGCCGGGCGGGCGGTGAAGTATCTGGAAGGCACCATCGTTGTAAGCTAACAGGATGCCAAGTCAAGGAGTTTAATGGTTCGCGTCTCTCTTTTTGTTACCTGCGTGGTCGATCAAGTTTTTCCCAACGTTGGAATCGCGATGACAGAAGTACTCGAACGCGCCGGTTGCGAAGTGGAATTTCGCGAATCACAAACCTGCTGCGCGCAGCCCGCGTTTAACAGCGGCTATCGCGACGAAGCCCGCGCTGTCGCCGAGCATTTTTTGACGACGTTCGAGGGCGCGGAGTATATCGTGGTGCCTTCCGGCTCCTGCTGTTCGATGATCAGCCATCATTATGCCGAGCTGTTTCCAAACGACAAACGCGTCCACGAACTGGAGCCCCGCGTTTTTGAGTTTTCGCAATTTTTAGTAAATGTGCTGAAGATTGAGGACTTCGGAGCAAGCTTTGAAGGGCTGGTCACATATCACGACAGTTGCCACGCACTCCGCGAATTGAAGATCAAGGACGGACCGCGTAGGCTGCTTGAAAACGTCCGCGGGCTGCGGCTGGTTGAAATGGATACCGCGGAGGAGTGCTGCGGATTCGGCGGTACCTTTTCAGTAAAATTTCCAGAAATCTCCGGCGGCATGGTGCGCACCAAAATCGATTCAATCGAGCGCACCGGCGCCTCGACCGTCGTTTCCATCGATTCCAGTTGCCTGATGCAGATTCAAGGAGCGCTGAGCCGCGCCGGATCGAAGATCCGCACGATGCATCTGGCGGAGGTTTTGGCCTCCAAGTGAAAACTCCGAATGTAACCGCTGCGCTGGGCGATTCAAAACTTCAGTTCGCCATCTATTCGGCAACAGGCCGCCTGGCGGAGCGCCGCCGCGAGAATCTTACCGACGATTTTCAGGAGCTGCGCCAGTACGCACACGATATCAAAAAGCACACGCTCGATCATCTTGATTTCTATCTCGAACAGATGGAAAAAAACGTTGAGGCGCGCGGCGGTAAGGTGATCTGGGCCAAAGACGGCGCGGAGGCGTGCGCCTTCATTCAAAAGTTGGCGCGCGATCGCGGCGTGAAGGTCATCGTGAAATCGAAATCGATGACCACGGAAGAGATTCATCTCAACGACCATCTGGAGAAGGACGGCGTCGAAGCGGTCGAGACCGATCTGGGCGAATATATTTTGCAACTGGGCGGCGAAAAACCGTTCCACATTATTGCGCCCGCGCTGCACAAGACCATCGGAGATGTGTCCGATGTCTTCGAGAAGCACCTGAAATCGAAGCGCGAATTGTCGCCGGAAGGATTGACGAAAATCGCCAGGATCGCTCTGCGCGAAAAATTTCTGGAAGCCGGCATGGGTATCACTGGAGCGAACTTTCTCATCGCGGATTCGGGCGCCATCGTTCTGGTCGAGAATGAAGGAAACGCGCGCTTGTCGAGCTCCGCGCCGAAAATTCACGTCGCGATTTCGGGGATAGAAAAGCTCATTCCGCGGGCGCAGGATCTCGCGGTGTTTTTAAAACTGCTGGGCCGCAGCGCAACAGGGCAGCCTCTGAGCGTTTATACGTCATTTCTCGCCGGAGCGAAACGCGAAGGCGAACCTGACGGGCCAGAGGAATTTTATCTGGTGCTGCTGGATAACGGACGTACCAAATTGCTGGCCGATGAGTCCAAACGCCAGTCGCTTTATTGCATCCGCTGTGGGGCTTGTTTGAATCATTGCCCGGTATATCGAAAAATCGGCGGATATAATTATCCGTGGGTTTATTCCGGGCCGATCGGCAAGATTTTGACGCCGCAGTTCATGGGTATCGAGCACGATCCCTGGCTCCCGTTTGCATCGAGCTTGTGTGGCGCGTGCGGCGAAGTATGTCCCGTTAAGATCGAAATACCGCGAATTTTACTTGAATTAAGGTCAGATAAGGTCGCTGCGGGCGGCGATAAAGCAGAATTATGGTCATTTAAGGTATTCGCATGGGTCATGAGACATCCGAAAATCTACGCCAAGCTTGCCTCGGTGGCTTTATCCGCGGCTCCCACTAAGAAGGACTCGCTTATTCGCAATCGGGCCTTTGAAGAACTGGTTGAGTCAGCGTGATTTACCGGCTCCGCCGAAGAAGAGTTTTCGCGAAATGTGGAAGGAACGGTCCCAGTTGACGTCGCGCGATCAGATTTTATCGAGCGCCCGCGCGCGTTGAATCGGAGGGCAGGCGATCCAGTGCCGCCGCCTCCGCCGGTTTTGTTGCGGGAAGGGCCGAAAATGGGACTAGTGGAGCAATTTAGGAAGGCTCTGGAAGCGCTGGCGGGCAAAGTCGTCGTCGTAAAGACGCCCGAGGAAGCTCAGTTTGCGGTCGATAAAGCGTTGAATGGAAGAACGTTTATTCAGTCATCGAGACCCGCCTCGCGAGAGGCAATCGCGGCGACTCAAGTCGGGATCACTTCAGCCGATTATGCGCTGGCCGATACGGGGTCGCTGGTGATTTTCACGGAATCCCATGAGTTGCGATTATTGTCACTCTTACCGCCTTGCCATATCGCGGTGATTGAGAGCTCGCGGATTGTCGCGAGTCTTGACGATGTGTTCCGGTTGCGGCCTTTGCCGGGAGGCGCAATCAAGTGCCATGATCGTGATTACCGGGCCGAGCCGGACGGCCGATATCGAGATGCGCCTGGTGCGGGGTGTACACGGTCCCGGAGAAATTCACGTCATCATAATCGAGGATGTAACGCATTCTGATTAAAAGGCATCTCACTACTTATGAAACTATCTTTGGCCATTGTTGCATTGGCATTTTCGGGGGCGGTGTTTGCCCAGTCCGGCGAGTTTTGGTTTAGCGCCGGTGAATCGATTCTTGAGAATAAAGGGATCGGGTCTCCCGACCCGGTGAGTGGGACGCCGAACGATTATCAGTTAGGCGACGGATTCCGGTTTGGATTCCGGTTCGATCTGGATACGCGCGATCATCTTGGCTATGAGATCAGTTATTTTTATAGCCGGTCGTCGCTGAATTACAACGTGGCTCCCGAATCAGACTTCCAACGGAATGGGAATGCACACGGTATCGGGCGATGCGTTGTGGCATTTTATCAAGCGGGATTCGCGGGTGCGGCCGTTTGTGATGGGCGGGCTCGGTTTCACCAACTTCGTGCCACCGGGATCGTCGGCGGCGTCAGGCGGCGGGTCACAATGAGTTTCAAGTTGAATTACGGCGCGGGCGTGAAGGTCAAGGTCGGCTCGAAATGGGGGAAGGACTGGGGCATTCGCGCGGATGTTCGGCAATTCCAATATTTCTCGAAGCCGTTCGGATTGTTCCTGGCGAATGGAAAGTTGAAGCAGACGGAGGCTACGGTCGGATTCGGATTGCTGTTTTAGCGGCTATCAAATGGGCAGGCTCGGGGGCCTGTGCCTACTTGAGTGCATAATCAAGTAAAGCATGAATCTGCGGGTTGGCGTTTTGGTTCTCGCCGCGATGTCTCTGGCCTTCGGCCTGGATCCGACCCGGACGCTGACTCAATATGTGCATCGCATCTGGCAGACCCAGCAGGGCCTGCCGCAGGGAACGCATTTACTCGATTGTCCAGACGCATGACGGGTACCTGTGGCTCGGTTCGCAGACGGGGCTGATCCGGTTCGACGGGGTGCGGTTCGAGACGCTCGAGAATATCCGGCGCCAGCTCCGGCGAATGTGTGGATTCGCAGCGCGATCGAAGACTCGAATCACGCGCTGTGGATGGCCACGGCCGATGCCGGGCATTTTCCGGATGGATCGGGCGATTCGCTTGACCCATTACTCGAAGGCGGAAGGGCTGCCGGCGGACAATGTCACTTGTCTGGCGGCGGCGAAGAGCGGCGACATCTGGGCTTGCACGGACGCCGGCACGGTGCGGATCCATGACGGCAAGCTGGCCGTGTTCTCGACCGAGTCTCCGGTTCGCGCGCGGCGTGCGAGGCGCAGCGATGGAACCATTTGGGTGGGCGGCGATGACGCGAGCTTACGTTCCTGGGACGGCTCGAAATTCACGGCGCACCAGATTGCGAAGCTTCCGGCCGACGCGTCGATCCGCGCGCTGGAGTGTTCGGGCGATGGGCTTGTGGGTGGGCACGACGGCGGGCCTGGTGCGGATCGGAAAAGGCGGCGAGCAGCTTCTGACTTCGAAGGACGGGCTGGCCGACAGCCGCATTTTGTGTCTGGCGGAGAGCCGCGAGGGTGGGTTGTGGATCGGGACGCGCAACGGATTCAGCCGGCTGCGCAACGGAGAGATCGAGAGCTACCGTCCGCAGGAGGGGCTTTCGCAGAGCACGGTTTATTCCATGTTCGAGGACGTCGAAGGAAGCCTGTGGGTGGGCACCAAGAACGGGCTGAATCAGTTCTTCAGCGCGCCGGGCGCTGCCGTACACGGTGAACGAAGGGCTGCCGAGCAACGACACCGGCCCGATTCTTCAGGACCGGAGCGGAGATATTTGGATCGGGATGCTGGGAGCGGGCCTCGCGCGGTTCGACGGGAAGCGATTCCAGGTGACGACCAGCAAGCAGGGGCTGGCTTCGAACACGATTTATGCGCTGGCCGAGGATCGCGGATGGCGCGTTGTGGGTGGGGACGACATCGGGAATCAACCGTCTGCGGAACGGCAAAGTCGACGCGCACGTTATTCGACGGCGCAGGGGTTGCCTTCGGCTGACATTCGCGCGCTGTTTTTCGATCATACCGGCACGCTGTGGGCGGGAACGGAAAAAGGTCCGGCGGTGTTCCGAAACGGATCGTTCACGGCGCCGAAGAATATTCCGGCGGAGTTGCGAGGTCCGATCGCGGCGATCAATGAAGACCGGGACGGACGCGTGTACCTGGCGACGGAACAGGACGGGTTGTTCGTTTATCAGCGACGGCGCGGCGCACGAACTGCTGCAGGATGGCGCGCTCGATTCACGACGTGGACGCGCTCTATTCCGACCCCGACGGGCTGGCTGTGGATCGGAACCGAGGGCGGCGGACTGCGGCTGCTGGATCACGGCAAAATGACGACGTTTTTCGATTCGCGACGGGATGTTCGACAACGAAATTTACGGCATCATTCGCGACGATCAGGACCATCTGTGGATGGCGTGCAGCAAGGGACTGTTTTCGGTGAACCGGACGGACTTGCTGGAGTTCGCCGCGGGAAAGCGCAAGAAGATCGTCAGCACGCCGTATAGTCCGACCGATGCGCTGCGGACCATCGAGTGCCGGTCCGGAGTGCAGCCGGGCTCGGCGCGCATGCAGGACGGGAGGGTCTGGTTTTCGACGATTCGAGGACTGTATGTTTTCGATCCGAATCACCTGACGCTGAACATTCCTCCGCCTCCGGTGGTGATCGAGGAGACGACGGTCAACGGCGAACGAGTGGAGCCGGCGGCGATCGCGGCGATTCCTCCGGGTTTGAAAAATCTGGAATTCACTTATAGCGGGTTGACGTTCCTGCAGCCGAACCGGATCACGTTCCGCTACATGCTGGAAGGCTTCGACAAGAAATGGATCGAGGCGGGTACGCGGCGGGAAGCTTTTTACACCAATCTGCCGCCCGGCAAATATCGGTTCCGGGTGATCGGCTGCAACGCCGATGGGTTTTGCAACGAAACGGGAGCGTCCGACTGCGTTTTCACTGGCGCCGCATTTTTATCAGCGGTGGTGGTTCCCGCCGCTGTGCGCGGTGCTGCTGGGCCTGGCGGGGTGGATGATTTATCAGCTTCGCATCCACCGTTTGCGGGAGCAGTTCAATATGATTCTGACCGAGCGGAGCCGCATCGCGCGGGAGCTGCACGACACGCTGATTCAGGGCCTGAGCGGGATCACGATGGAGATGCAGGCGCTGGCCGGGAGGCTGCGAACGCCGGAGGAGCGCGCGACGCTCGAGGATATCGTTCGCGACGCGGGCACTTGTTTGCGGGAGACGCGCAGGTCAGTGGCGGGACTGCGCAGCCAGCAGGGTCCGAATCCGGATTGGCGTCGGCGATTGCGCAAGCGGCCAAGCACATCACGGAAGCGAAGGCGGTCAAGCTGAAACTGAAGCTCGACAAGAGTCCGACCGACATGTCGCCCGAAGTGCAGTACAATTTGCTGCGCATCGCGTCTGAAGCAGTGAATAACTCCGTGAAGCATTCGGGCGCGAAGACGATTGAAGTGGTGCTGCAATCGACTCCGGAGATGCTGCAGCTTTCGGTAAAAGACGATGGGTCGGGCTTTTCACGCGAGAATGGTAACGTACGGCCCGGGCATTACGGTCTTATCGGTATGAAGGAACGCGCGGCGCAAATCGGCGCGGAACTCAACCTGGCGAGCGAGCCTGGACGAGGGACCACGATTTCCGTGATGCTTCCGACCAAAGTATCGCCGCCCAAACAGGCAGGGCCAGAACGCAGACGCAGTCGGAGTACACACACATGATGACTGAAACCGAAACTAAGCTGAATGACATAGAAGCCGGCGGGACCATCCGCGTGTTATGCGTGGACGATCATCCGCTGGTGCGCAAAGGCATCGCGTCGATCCTGGCGAATGAGCCCGACATGGTGCTGGTGGCGGAAGCGAACAACGGACGCGAGGCGGTGAGCCTGTTCAAGGAACACAAGCCCGACGTGACGCTGATGGACTTGCGGATGCCGGAGATCGACGGGACCTCGGCGACGCGGATGATCCGGCAGGAAGCTCCGGACGCGCGGATTATCGCGTTGACCAGCTACGACGGCGATCAGGATATTTATCGGGCGCTCGAAGCGGGGGTGCGCGGCTACATCCTTAAAGAGATGGTCCACACCGAAGTGGTGCGCGCCATTCGGACGGTACATTCCGGCAAACGGCTGATGCCGCAGGAAGTGGCCGAACGGCTGAGCGAGTATTTCCCGCAGGTGGCGCTCACGCCTCGCGAAGTGGAAGTGCTGGGGTGCGTGGCGAAGGGGATGGCGAATAAAGAAATCGCCACACGGCTGGGGACGGCGAGCGGCACGGTGAAGATGCATATTCAGAATATTCTCGCCAAGCTGGGGGCGTCGGATCGGACGCATGCGGTTACGATTGCGATGGAGCGGGGGATCTTGCACCTGGGGTAGGAAGAAGTAGCCAGTAGCCAGAATGAAGACAACCGCGGTGGTAGTTGTCGGGGATCCATTTGGCGATTCGATGGGACCGGCAGTTCAATGCTTGTTAGTCGCTGCTTTGAATTCTCGCGGGCTTTGCCGAGTAGTTTTACTTCGGCGTCTGCATCTGTCCTAACTCGCAGTATGCAGTTTCCGATTGAAAGAATTTTTGTTCCTGTTGGGTATTGATCTGCCCATCCGTTTTCCTTGTCGTGCTGGATTGCGTACACGACATAACGCCGCCCGACCTCAAACTTATAGGTGTCGCACATCATGGCGCGTCCCCATGCGTGTACTTGAATTGATGATCCAGTTGGACCCTTCCAAGTCCTAGCAACGTTGAATGTGACAAGCACTCGACTAAAGGTTTTTCGCTGCTCTTCGTTCTCGAAGTAGTGTATGTCTGTCGCTGTACCATCGAAGATCGCGAAGGCTTCAGAGCGCGCCGCATCCTGCGTCAATTCGATACATGTGCATGCGCTCACTAAACCGGACAGGCAAGCCAGCGCAGCGAAAAATTTCCAGATCATCGCCTAATCATACGCCTTCACGCCGCGCTTTCTACCCCCGTTCGTCGGCTTGGATTCAAACTGAGACGCTACCCAATGCTCGGCCTGTGCTATTTTTGATCGTGCAAATGTGGTCGCGTCTTTGTTAAAATATGCCGAATGGCATATAAACAAAATGCCTCCGAGCAGTCGCTAATCCTTCAATAAATAGCGATAATCGTTTTTATTCCTTTGTTCCTGTATGAATCCTGAAAAACCTCAACAGCCCGCGGTGCAGGCGGCGCGGCCAGCTGCTGAAAAAGAGCTATTGGTGGGTCTGGGTGCTGCTGCTCTGCGTTGCAGGCGGAGGCGCTTATTTATGGTATCCGCGCACGACTGAAGGGCAGACGTCGGCGGGTAAGGACGGAAAAGGCGACAAGGGCGGCGGGCGCGCAGTGCCGGTGGTGGCCTCGACGTCGCGCAAGGGCGATATGCCGGTTTACTTGCCGGGCCTGGGAAGCGTGACGGCGTTCAATACTGTTACGGTCCGATCGCGCGTCGACGGGCAGATCATGAAGATCGCGTTTACCGAAGGGCAACTGGTCAAAGAAGGCGATCTGCTGATCGAAATCGACCCGCGGCCGTTTCAGGTGATGCTCGAACAGGCGGAGGGGACCAAGGGCCGGGACGTGGCTCTACTCCAGAACGCGTTGGTCGATCAGGAACGCTATAAAGTTCTGTTTGGGCAGGAGGCGATTCCGAAGCAGCAGCTGGACACCCAGCTCGCGACGGTCGCGCAATATCAGGCGACCATCAAGAGCGATCAGGCGGCGATCGACAACGCCAAGCTGCAATTGATCTATTGCAAAATCACCTCGCCATTGACGGGTCGGATCGGATTGCGGCTGGTCGATCAGGGCAACATCATCCACGCCACCGATGTGAACGGACTGGTGGTCATTACACAATTGCAGCCGATCGCGGTGATCTTCAATATCGCCGAAGACAGCCTGCCGGCGGTTCGCAAAAAGATGCAAACCGAAACGCTCCACATCGACGCTTACGATCGCGATTTGAAAAAGAAGCTGGCGCAGGGCAAGCTGCTGACGATCGACAATCAGATCGACCAATCGACGGGGACGGTGCGGTTCAAAGGACAGTTCGAGAACGAGGATAATGCTCTGTTTCCGAATCAGTTCGTGAACGCGCGGCTGCTGCTGGATATGCGGCACAATACGGTGATCATTCCGACGGCGGCGATCCAGAGGAGTCCGCAGTCGACATTCGTTTACGTGGTGAAGGCGGACAATACGGCTGAGGTTCGCACTATCGTCAGCACGCTGACGGAGGGCGATGAGGCGGCGGTCGATAGCGGCCTGGAGCCCGGCGAGAACGTGGTGATCGACGGCGTCGACAAACTGCAACAGGGAACCAAGGTTTCGATGCGCCTTACCGGAGAGCCTCTTCCCGCACACAAGGTGACACGCGGTTAATGGAATGAGTCCTTCCCGCCCGTTTATTCTGCGGCCGGTGGCAACCGCCTTATTGATGGCGGGACTGCTGTTAGTCGGCTCCGTCGCTTATAAGCAACTACCGGTTTCAGCGTTGCCGCAGGTGGATTATCCCACCATCCAGGTGATCACGTTTTATCCGGGGAGTAGCCCGGATGTGATGGCGTCGTCAGTGACGGCTCCGCTCGAAAGGCAATTCGGACAGGTGCCGGGGCTGAACCAGATGACGTCGACTTCGTCGTCTGGAAGTTCGGTGATCACGCTGCAGTTCGCGCTCGAATTGAATATCGACGTGGCGGAGCAGCAGGTGCAGGCGGCGATCAATGCGGCGTCGAGTTTCCTGCCGGTGGATCTGCCGAATCCTCCGATTTACAGCAAAACGAATCCGGCCGATACGCCGATTCTGACGCTGGGGCTGACGTCGAAGACGATGGCGTTGTCGAAGGTCGAGGATTACGCTGACACGCGGCTGGCGCAGAAAATTTCGCAATTGCCGGGCGTTGGATTGGTCAGCATTTCGGGCGGGCAGAAGCCTTCGATACGGATTCAAGCGAATCCGATGGCGCTGTCGTCTTACAAATTGAATCTGGAAGATTTGCGGGCGGCGCTGGTCGCGGCGAACGTGAATCAGGCCAAAGGGAGCTTCGACGGGCCGCGCAACGCGTACACGATCGGCGCCAACGATCAGATTCTGACCAGCGCGGATTATAAGCCGCTGGTGATCGCTTATCGCAACGGTGCACCGGTGACGCTGTCCGAGGTCGCGGACGTGGTCGACGATGCGGAGAACGTGAAGCTGGCGGCGTGGATGAACGAGACTCCGGCGGTGATCGTCAACATTCAGAGGCAGCCGGGCGCGAACATTATCGACGTGGTGGATCGCGTGAAAAAGCTGCTGCCGACGCTGCGGGCGTCGCTGCCGAGCGCGATTGAGACTACGATTCTTACGGATCGGACGATGACGATCCGCGCCTCGGTGGCCGACGTGCAGTTCGAGCTGATGCTGACAATCGCGCTGGTGGTGATGGTGATTTTCCTGTTCCTGCAGGACGCTGGCGGCGACGGTGATTCCGAGCGTCGCGGTGCCTCTGTCGCTGGTGGGAACGTTCGGCGCGATGTATCTGCTGGGGTACAGCCTGAACAACCTGACGCTGATGGCGCTGACGATTTCGACCGGCTTCGTGGTGGACGACGCGATCGTGATGATCGAGAATATCGCGCGCTATATCGAAGAGGGCGAGGCTCCGATGCAGGCGGCGTTGAAGGGCGCGGAGCAGATCGGATTCACGATTTTTTCGCTGACCGTTTCGCTGATCGCGGTGCTGATTCCGCTGCTGTTCATGGGCGATATCGTGGGGCGCCTGTTCCGCGAGTTCGCGATCACGCTGAGCGTGACGATTCTGATTTCCGCGGTGGTTTCGCTGACGCTGACGCCGATGATGTGCGCGCGGCTTCTGAAGCATAAGCCGGAATCGGAGCAGGGACGGCTTTATCGCTTCTCGGAGCGTGTTTTCGTCAGCCATCATCGCGTTCTACGGACGTACGTTGCAGGTGATCCTGCGGCATCAGTTCTTCACGCTGATGGTCGCCGCGGGAACGCTGGCGGGAACGGTGATTCTGTTCCTGCTGATCCCGAAAGGATTTTTCCCGGTGCAGGATACGGGCGTGATTCTGGGCGTTTCCGAAGCGGCGCAGACCGTTTCTTTCCCGGCGATGGCGAAGGCGCAGCAGGAGTTGGCGAAGATTATTTTGAAGGATCCGGCGGTGGACAGTCTCTCCTCGTTTATCGGAGTCGACGGCACGAATACGACCATCAACAGCGGCCGCATTCAGATCAATCTGAAGCCGATCGAGGAGCGGCGCATTAGCGCGAGCGACATCATCCGCCGGCTGCAACCGGAGCTGGCGCGCAGTCGAGGGAATCACGCTCTACATGCAGCCGGTGCAGGATCTGACGGTGGAAGATCGGGTGAGCCGGACGCAGTATCAGTACAGCCTGGAAGATCCCGATGCGCAAGGAACTGGCGACCTGGGTGCCGCGATTCATCGCGAAACTGCAAACGCTTCCGATGCTGCGCGACGTGGCGAGCGATCAGCAGAACGGAGGGTTGCAGGCGATGCTGGTGATCGACCGCAGCACCGCTTCGCGCTTCGGCATCACGCCGTCGATGATCGACAACACTTTGTACGATGCGTTCGGACAGAGGCAAGTGTCGATCATGTTCACGCAGTTGAATCAGTATCGCGTGGTGCTGGAGATTAAGCCGGATTTGCAGCAGAATCCGCAGGAGCTGCGGAACATCTATATCCGCACGTCGCAGAACAGCGTCGCGCCGCCGAATTCCAGCCAGACGGCATCGGCGCAGAGCAATTCCACCGCGGGCGGCTCGGCTTCGACCGCCGCCGTGGTCTACGACCTCGGGCGGGCAGGTGCCTTTGAGCGCGTTCACCCATTTCGAGCCGGGCACGACGCCGCTGGTGGTGAATCATCAGGGACAGTTCCCGGTGGTGACGTTGTCGTTCAACCTGGCGCCCGGCGCATCGATTGGAAACGCGGTCGATGCGATCAATGCGGCGAAGAAAGAAGCTCGACATGCCGCAGAGTATTCAGGCGACGTTCCAGGGAACCGCGGCGGCGTTTCAAGCTTCGCTGGCCAATGAGTGGATCCTGATTCTGGCGGCGCTGGTGACGGTGTACATCGTGCTGGGCGTGCTGTATGAAAGCTACATCCATCCGCTGACGATTCTTTCGACGCTGCCTTCGGCGGGCGTGGGAGCGCTGCTCGCGCTGATGCTGTGCCACGAAGATTTCAGCGTCATCGCGCTGATCGGGATCATCCTCTTAATCGGCATCGTCGAGAAGAACGCCATCATGATGATCGACTTCGCGCTCGAAGCGGAGCGCAAGGAAGGCAAGGAGCCGCTCGAAGCGATTTATCAGGCTTGCCTGCTGCGCTTCCGCCCGATCATCATGACCACGCTCGCGGCGATGCTGGGCGGCGTGCCTCTGGCGCTTGGTACCGGCACGGGAGCGGAATTGCGGCGTCCTCTGGGTATCGCGATCGTGGGCGGGCTGATCTTCAGCCAGCTGCTGACGCTGTACACGACGCCGGTGATTTATCTGTTCTTCGATCGCGCGGCGCGGCGCGTCACCGGACGCAGCGGCGCGGGCGTAAGCACCACTCCCGGCCATCGGCTGCCAACTGGCGGCGGCCCAACCCCGGAGCTTGCATGAGCATTTCCGAACCGTTCATTCACCGTCCCGTCGCAACGACGCTGCTGACCATCGCGCTTGGTCTGGCCGGTGGGATTGCGTATTTTTATCTGCCGGTCGCGCCACTGCCGGAGGTCGAATTCCCCACGCTAATGGTCTCCGGCTGCATTGCCAGGCGCGAGTCCGGAGACGATGGCATCGTCGGTCGCAACGCCTTTGGAACGCCAGTTCGGACGCATCGCCGGCCTGAATGAGATGACGTCGTCGAGCTCGCTCGGAAGCTGCAGCATCACCATGCAGTTCGATTTGAGCCGCAACATCGACGCCTCAGCGCGCGATGTGCAGGCGGCGATCAACGCCGCGCGCGGCCAGTTGCCTCGCAACCTGCCGCAGAATCCGAGCTGGCGAAAGATCAATCCGGCCGATTCGCCGATTCTGATGATCGGGCTGACGTCGGAGACCATGCCACCGGGCAACGTTTACGATGTCGCGGCCTCCATCCTGCAGCAAAAGCTGGCGCAGATGAAAGGCGTCGGGCAGGTCAGCGTCGGCGGAGGCGCGCTGCCCGGAGTCCGCGTGGATGTGAATCCCACGCAGCTGAATAAATTCGGGCTCGGGCTCGAGGATATCCGCACGATGCTCGCCAGCGCCAATGCGAATCGTCCGAAGGGCGATTTCCACGATATTAATCGCGTGTGGTCGATCAGCACCACCGATCAGCTCCGCCTCGCCGCGCAATATGAGCCGCTGGTCGTCACGTATAAAAACGGCGCGGCGGTCAAGCTTTCCGACGTCGCCACGGTGACCGATTCGGTGGAGGACATTCGCAACATCGGATATGTCGACACCAAGCAGGCGATGATGCTGGTCATTTTCCGGCAGCCCGGCGCGAATATCATCGAGACCGTCGATCGCGTGCTGGCCGCGCTTCCGCAGTTGCAGGCGGAGGTTCCGGCCGCCCTGCACATGAAAGTTATTCTCGACCGTACCACGACGCATTCGCGGCTCGGTGAAAGACGTGGAGATTGTCGCATGGGGATTTCGATCGTCACTGGTCATCATGGTGGTGTTCCTGTTCCTGCGCAGCGTGCGAACCACTGTGATTCCCAGCGTGGCCGTGCCGATTTCGCTGTTGGGAACCTTCGGCGCGCTGTATCTGTTCGGCTATTCGATCGACAACCTGTCGCTGATGGCGCTGACCATCGCCACCGGTTTCGTGGTGGACGACGCCATCGTGGTGATCGAGAACATCACGCGTTATCTCGAAGAGGGCATGGCAGCCGCTCGCAGGCGGCGCTGAAGGGCGCGGCCGAAATCGGTTTCACAGTGCTCTCGATCAGCGTTTCGCTGATCGCCGTTTTTCTGCCGATTCTGATGATGGGCGGAATTGTCGGGCGCCTGTTCCGCGAATTTGCCGTAACGCTATCCGTGGCGATCATCGTTTCCCTGGTGGTCTCGCTGACCACGACGCCGATGATGTGCGCGCGCCTGCTCGCGCCGCATGACGAGGAAGAGAAACATGGATGGCTTTACAACTTGGAGCGAGCGCGGTTTCAACGCGATCCACAACGGGTACGACCGATCGCTGAGCTGGGTGTTGCGTCACCAGTTCGCTGACTCTGGTGGTGATGCTTTCCACCCTCGCCTTTACGGTCCATCTTTACATCGTGATCCCCAAAGGATTTTTCCCGCAGCAGGACACAGGCCGTCTGAGCGGAGCGATGCAGGCGGATCAGGCGACGTCGTTTCAGGCGATGAAAGAACGCATGCTGCAGGTGGTCAAGACGGTGATGGCGGACCCGGCTGTGGAAGGACTCAATGCCTCCACCGGAGCCGGCGGATGGGGCGGCGGCGGCACCAACGCGGCACGCATGTTCATCACGCTGAAGCCGCTTGAAGAGCGCAAGATCAGTTCCGACCAGGTGATCGCGCGGCTGCGCCCCAATCTCGCGAAAATTCCCGGCGTCAGCCTGTTTCTGCAATCGACCCAGGATCTCCGCATCGGCGGCCGTTCTAGCGGCGCGCAATATCAATACACTCTGCAAAGCGACAACGTAAAGGATCTGAACGAGTGGTCGCCGCAGGTGTTCCAGAAACTGAAAACACTGACCGAGATCGCCGACGTCAACACAGACCAGCAGGATAAAGGCCTCGAATCCACGCTGGTAGTCGACCGCCGGACCGCCGCGCGCTTCGGGATCACGCAGCAGAATATCGACGACACTCTGTACGACGCGTTCGGCCAGAGGCAAGTCTCCACCATGTATACGCAGTTGAATCAATATCACGTGGTGATCGAAGTGGACCAGCAGTTCTGGCAGAATCCCGACGGTCTGCGGTACATCTACGTCGAAGGACCCAATGGCCAGCAGGTTCCACTCAGCGCCGTGACGCACTATGTGGGCGAGACGACGCCGCTTTCCATCAATCACCAGGGCCAGTTTCCGTCTGTGACACTTTCGTTCAACATTCCCGTCGGACTAGCCCTGGGAGACGCGGTGCCGGCCATCGAGCAGGCCACGCGGGAAATCGGACTGCCGTCCAATGTGAAAGGAAGTTTTCAAGGCACCGCGCAGGCGTATCAGAAGTCGCTTTCCAATGAGCCGATCCTCATCGCGGCCGCGCTTTTGACGGTTTACATCGTGCTGGGCGTGCTTTATGAGAGCCTTATTCATCCCATCACGATTCTTTCGACGCTTCCGTCGGCGGGCGTCGGCGCGCTGCTGGCTTTGCGGGCTACAGGAAATGAGCTGAACGTGATTTCGCTGATCGGCATCATTCTGCTGATCGGCATCGTCAAGAAGAACGCCATTATGATGATCGATTTCGCGATTGCGGCGGAGCGCCAGGAAAATAAATCGCCGGAAGAAGCGATTTATCAGGCGTGTCTGCTCCGTTTCCGTCCCATCACGATGACCACCATGGCCGCGCTGCTGGGCGGAATGCCGCTCGCGCTTGGTACCGGCGTCGGGAGCGAGATGCGGCGTCCGTTGGGCATCGCGATCGTGGGCGGATTGTTGTTCAGCCAGATGCTGACGCTCTACACGACGCCGGTCGTCTATCTGTACCTGGATCGGATGCAGTTGCGCTGGCACCGCTGGAAGCATCGGGTGCGCGGCTCGGTGCCGGCACCGGCTGAAGTTTGATTTGGGGGCATAGTTCATGCTAAGAATCGATATCAGACTCGAAACGGACGGCGATACCACGCTGGCGCTCGCTGGAAAATGCAACGGAACCGCGCTCGGCGAGTTGCGTCGCGCGATCGATCGCGCCCGCCGGACTCACAAGCGAGTCGTGATCGACTTGAGCGAGGTAACCTTATTGGATCGCCCAAGTTTGCAGTTTCTGGCCGCACAGACGCGAGAGGACGTCAAATTGACTAATTGTCCGGAGTATATTCAGCCGTGGATTTATCGAGAGAGTTCGCAATGAGAGGTTTCGCGAAGTGGTTCGCGGCGGGAACGCTCGCCCTTTTATCGGCCTCCTGCGTAGTGGGTCCGAAGTATGTGCGGCCGTCGTCTCCTGCGTCGCCTGAATTTCAAAGAGCCAGTCCCCGATTCTTACAAGGAGATGACCGGATGGAAGACCGGCGAGCCGCGGGACAGCATAGCGCGCGGCAAGTGGTGGGAGATTTTCGGCGATGCGGATTTGAACACGCTCGAAGAGCAGATCGACGTCAACAGCCAGACCATCGCGCAGGCCGAAGCGAATTATCGCGGCGCGCGGGCGGCGGTTAGAGTTGCGCGCGCGGGGCTGTTCCCGACGCTCACCACGGGTCCGGTGGTCACAGGCACGCAGAGCTCCGCCAACTCATCGGCGGCGAGCACCGGTTTCAAGCCCAGCGCCTTCGCGACCGCGCAAATCCCTTTCGATGCGAGTTGGGACGCCGATATTTGGGGCCGGATTCGCAGAACGATCGAGTCGAGCATCGAAACGGCGCAGGCCATCGGCGGGAGATCTGGAAACGATGCGGCTCAGTCTCCAGTCGGAACTGGCGCTCGACTGGTTCCAGCTTCACGGCCTCGATGCGCAGAAAAAATTGCTCGACGATACGGTCGCTGCGTATCAGAAGGCGCTCGACCTGACCAACAATCGCTATAACCAGGGCGTAGCCTCGCAGATCGACGTCGTGCAGGCGCGAACACAGTTGGAGCAGACTCGCGCGCAGTCCACCGATACGCTGGTGCAGAGAAATCAGTATCGAACACGCCATCGCGATTATCATCGGCAAGCCTCCATCCGCGCTCACGGTTGCCTTCAAGGTGACGAATACGCCGCCTCCACCGATTCCAGTGGGCGTGCCATCGCAGCTTCTGGAGCGGCGGCCGGATATCGCGGCGAACGAGCGGCGCATAGCCGCCGCGAATGCGCAATGTCGGCGTGGCCCAAGCTGCGTTTTATCCCGACATTACTATCAGCGCTGCCGGGGGAATCGACTGGAACCAGCATCCTCAATCTGTTCAGCTGGCCCAGCCGCTTCTGGTCGCTCGGTTCGACGGTGTCGTACACGCTGCTCGATTTCGGAAAGCGGCAAGGCACTCTCGAAGAGGCCCAGGCATCCTACGACGCCGCGGTCGCCGTCTACCGCCAGAGTGTCCTGACCGCATTCCAGAGCGTCGAGGATAATCTCTCGACTCTCCGCGTGCTGGAGCAGGAAGCGCAGCAGCAGTCCGCCGCGGTGACGGCGGCGGAACGATCGTTGGAGCTGGCGATCAATCAATATCAGGGCGGCATCACGGATTATCTTCAGGTGATCACCGCGCAGGCCATCGCGCTCCAGAATGAAGAGACGCAGGTCCAGCTTCTGACACGCCGCATGGTCGCATGCGTGTCGTTGATCCAAGCCATCGGCGGGGATTTCAACGTGTCCGGTCTGCCGACGCCCCAGGAAGTCGCGCCCTGGAAGGGCGTGCAGAAGATCGCGCAAAAAGTCCCGGCTGCGACGCAGTAGCACCGGAACATAGGCTCATCGGCCCGTGAGCTACTGCGAGAACGTATCGCACGAAGCCACCTGACCGCCGTCGAGTCCTCTTTGGAACCATTTCATGCGATCGGCCGAGGACCCGTGCGTAAACGTCTCCGGGCTGATATGTCCAGTGGACATTTTTTGAAGGCGATCGTCGCCCACCGCAGCAGCGGCCTGCAGGCCCGCCTTAATATCACTCTGGTCGACGATACTGCGCTGCTCCGTTGTCTTCGCCCATACTCCCGCGAAACAATCGGCCTGTAATTCGATCTTCACCGAGACCGCGTTCGCATTCCCGTTGCGTTGGAGGGTGCGAGCCTGTTGTTCAATCCCTAAAATCTTTTGCACGTGATGCCCCAGCTCGTGCGCGATCACGTAGGCTTGCGCAAATTCTCCTGGCGCGCCGAAGCGGTTCTTCAGCTCGTCGAAAAACCCAAGGTCGATATAAACTTTCTCGTCTCCCGGACAATAGAAGGGACCAGTCGCCGATTGCGCCTGTCCGCAAGCCGACGGCGTCGAGTCCCGGAACAGCACGAGTTTCGCGTGGCGATATTGGGCGCCCGTTTCAGCCAGCAGCCCGGTCCACGTTTTTTGGACGTCGTCGAGCACAAAGGAAACGAACTTGACCTCAGTCGACTCGCTGGCATCCTTCGCCGTATCCGCGGTTCCCGTCGACGCTGAGGGTGATCCTGCCGGACCGCCGGAGAAAAGTGTAAACAGATTCGTCTTGAAAACGAAACTTAGAATCAGAAGGATGAGAGTGCCGCCGAGCCCCAGATGAATCCCGCCAATGCCGCTACCGCCAATTCCGCCTCCTCCGTCATCGCGGCGATCCTCGATATCTTCACTTTCACCGCCCGGTGTCCAGCGCATAGGTGCCCTCAGAAATTTAGAGACCCGCTACGCCGGTTTCATTTCGAGATATCACTCGCCAACGACCAGCACCGGCGCCCGCGCCTCATGCCGAACCCCGTTAATTGTGTTCCCGAAAATCAAATCCTTCAATCCGCGATGCCCATGCGCGCCCATCACGATCAGGTCCGGATGAATCTCGCGCGCCGCGCGAATAATCTCGTCTTTAGGACTCCGCCCATGCGTCACTGTTAAGCTCCGCTTGAATCCCATCGCCCGCGAGCCTTTCCATGATGCCCCGGAAATAATCCTCGCCCTCATGGATCTCCGCGTCCGATGCCAGCGAGCCGAATAGAGCGCTGGTCGCGCTTTCCTCCACATGCAGCAGGTACAGAATCGACCCATGCACTCGCGCCATCGCCGCCGAATGCGCAATCGCAGCACGATCCCGGGAGGAGTGGTCGAGCGGCACCAGAATTCGTCGATACACCGGCGCCGGCAGATCCGCAGCGACTTTGATTCCTTCGCCCTTGCTATCTCGCGCGGTCATTTTTCCTCCCGCGAACGTGATCCAACCTAGCAGTCCGACGATAGCGATAACCACTGGACCCACCGCCAGCGCGTGCCACGCCGCCCCGCGCATCCAAGGTATCAGGATGCTGCCCGCGTACCAGAAGTTCAGCCCCAAAATTACGAACGCAACGCTCCACGCGAGCGCTTTCACCCAAAGTCGGTTGGCGAATTCACCCATGCGCCCTTTGTCGCCCGTGAAGCGGATCAGAGGAATCACCGCGAACGGAAGCTGCATGCTGAGGATCACCTGGCTCAGAATGATCAGTTGCAGAGTGCCCTGCGGGCCCCAATAATAAACCGTGATCACCGCCGGAATGATCGCCAGGAACCGCGTGATCATTCGCCGCAGCCACGGCCGCAGGCGCAGATTCAGAAACCCTTCCATCACGATCTGCCCCGCGAATGTCCCGGTCAAAGTTGACGATTGCCCGCTGGCAAGCAGCGCGATCGCGAACAGACCGCTCGCAAGCGCAGTCCCCAACAGAGGCGTCAGCAACTGATGCGCCTGCTCGATTTCCGTTACGATCACGCCGTGTTTGAAAAACACCGCCGCCGCCATAATCAGAATCGCGGCATTGACGATCAGCGCACCGTTGAGCGCGATCACCGAGTCGGCCAAGTTATACCGGCAAGCCTCGCGCTTCTCCGCGACCGTCCGCCCGATCCGCCTGGTTTGCACCAGCGCCGAATGCAGATAGAGGTTGTGCGGCATCACCGTAGCGCCCAGAATCCCGATCGCGATATACAGGCTCTGCCCGTTCAGGCGAGGCACCAGTCCCGCCATCATTTCGTGCCAAACCGGCTTGGCAAATGCGAGTTCCACACCGAAACATCCCGTCATCACCGCGATCAGCAGCAGGATCAGCGCCTCGATCAAACGGATCCCGTAGCGCGAGAACCACAACACCAGAATCGTGTCGAGCGCCGTCAGCGACACTCCGATCACCAGCGGTATCCCGAATAACAGGTGCAGCCCGATGGCCGCCCCCAGCACCTCCGCCAGGTCGCACGCCGCAATCGCGATCTCGCACAGCACCCACAACGCGTCGCACACCGCTTTGGGATACGATTCGCGGCAGGCCTGCGCCAGATCGCGCCCCGCGACAATCCCCAAACGGGCCGCCAGCGTTTGCAGCAGGATCGCCATCAGGTTCGAGAGGACCAGCACCCACAGCAATCCGTAGCCGAACCGGGCTCCGCCTTCCAGGTCGGTGGCCCAGTTGCCCGGGTCCATATAACCCACGCTCACCAAGTAGGCGGGACCGCCAAACGCCAGCATCCGGCGCAGCACGGTCGACCGCTCGGTTCGAACGGTGCCGTGGACCTCGGGAAGCGAGCCAGACGGTGATAGCTGTGGTTTCAGCAAAATGGTTAACACTAGTTTACAACATTTAAAAGTTATCTGCCGGTCGACGCTCGCCGATACGATGGTTGAGGGAGAAACAGTCTAAAATGACCGTCGGAAGGAAGCTGATGATTAGTATCGCTGGAATGTTAACGGCGGTGCTCAGCCTGGCAGGAGTTGCATGGTATGCGACCACGAGCCTGGGAAGTGACTTGAGCTTTGCGACCACCACGCTGGGGATCCGCGCCGTTACCGCGGGCTCGCTCCGGTCGGAAGTGATCGGGCTGCGCGAGAAGCAGCGTGGCATGTTGATGTACTCGTTCGGAAGGGACAATAAGCGCGCCGACTCGAACCGCGCCGAGTTTCATGAATTCCTGAAGGAAGCCAAAGGTTCCATCGCAGCGATCCGTCCCCTGCTTATCACCGAGGAAGGAAAAGCTCTGATCGCCTCCATCGATGCCGACGTGGACCAATATTCAGCGCTATTCGAAGAGGGCTCAAGCCTGGCCGCGCGTGGCAAGACGATGGAAACCTTGGCGATTTTCCGCGGCAAGGCCGGTATCGTTGGCGCTCACATGGAAAAGGCTGCCGGCGACTACCTCGCCCAGCAGGCTAACGCTCTCGAGGAGACCAGCAACTCCGGAGTGCAGAAGGTTGCAACCATTCGTTGGACCGTGGCGGTCTTCGTACTGCTCGCACTCGGCGTCGTCGGTGTAATTACCTTCGTCGTCCGCAAGATCACCAGCCAGCTCCAAACCATTACGTCGAGCCTTTCCGACGGCGCATCGCAGATCGCAACGGGATCCAATCAGGTTTCTACTGCTAGCCAAACCCTGGCGCAAGGCGCTTCTGAGCAGGCGTCTTCATTGGAAGAAACGTCAGCCTCCGCCGAAGAAATCACCTCGATGACCCGGCAGAACGCCGCCAATACCAGCCAGGTCGCGGAATTGATGAACACTGTCGATCATCGCGTGACCGAAGGTAACAGCACCCTCGCACTAATGATCATTTCGATGAAAAAGATCAACGATTCGAGCGGCAAGATTTCGAAGATCATCAAAGTGATCGACGAGATCGCATTTCAGACCAATATTCTTGCCCTCAATGCCGCCGTAGAAGCAGCCCGCGCGGGCGAAGCCGGCATGGGATTCGCAGTAGTTGCCGACGAAGTGCGCAATCTGGCGCAGCGCTCCGCTCAGGCCGCCAAAGATACAGCCGCACTGATCGAGGAATCGATCTCTACCTCGAACGAAGGCAGCAAACAGCTTCAGAGGGTAGCCGATGTGGTCGGTTCCATCACGGAAGCCGCTAATAAGGTCAAAGTTCTGGTCGACGAAGTGAACATCGGAAGCCAGGAACAGGCCAAGGGCATTGAAGAAATCGCCCGTGCGCTGACCGAAATGGACAAAGTAACGCAGGGTACGGCCGCCTCCGCCGAGCAAAGCGCCTCCGCCAGCCAGCAAATGTCCGCCCAGGCGCAGGCCCTGTCCCACATCGTCGACCAATTGCGGACCATGGCCGGCAGCTCCGTCTGAAAATCGTTGTAATAATCGGGAACCAAGCCCGTCTTTACTCGTAGAATGGAGTAAGGTTCCCGATGAAAAAATTGTACTCGCTCGTCTTTTCCGTAACTGTAACAGCCGCGATGGCCGCCGCCGGCGTCACCCCCGCGCTGCTGAATCTGGTCATGCCCGACGCCACGGTCGTTTCCGGCATGAATGTTGTCGCAGAGCATCACCTCGCCCTTCGGACAATATATTTTGTCTCAAATGCAATCGAACGATAGCGGGTTCCTGCAATTCATCACCTGCCACCGGCTTCGATCCGCGCAAGGACCTGCTGGAAATGCTGGCGGCGACTCCGTCGACCGCGTCTTCCACCGCGCATTCCGGTCTGATCCTCGGACGAGGCGTCTTCCAGCCCGCCATGATCATCGGCGCGGCAACGGAGCAAGGCGGCACCGTGACAAATTATCGCGGCTTCAGTCTGATCGGACCTCCGGCCAAACCGGCGAAACCGTAGCGCTCACTTTTCTCGACGGCTCGACTGCCGCGATGGGCGACATCGCATCGGTAAAGAGCGTGATCGATCGTAAGCTCGCCGGATCGGCATTTTCCGGGATCGCTGGCGCAAACCGCGATCGCCGTCAGCGCAGCCAACAGCGCCTGGTTCGCCACCACTACGCCTCTTTCCGATTTCATGAGCACCAAGCAGGCCGGCAATCTGGGCGGCGTCGCGCAAAGTCCTCTGCTCCAGTCCGTCCAGCAGGCCAGCGGCGGCGTGCAGTTCGGCACCGCGGGAATCACGCTCTCGGCCGACGCGGTGACAGCATCTCCACAGAACGCCCAGGCGCTGGTCGACGTGCTGAAGTTCTTCGTCAGCATGATCGCCGGGAATGCGAACGCGCCTTCAAGCGTAACCTCAGTCGCGACCTCCGCCCAGTTCAGCGTCAACGGCAGCACCGCTCACATCAGCCTGATGCTGGCCGAAAACCAGGCCGAGCAGTTGTTGATGCCGCAAAACGCCGCAAAACACGCGCAAGCCCGCAAATCAGTCACAATGCAGCCAGTAAGGCAGGTCCCCGACCGTGGCGCAGGTTCGTCTTAGCGACCTCGCCCTTTGCGTGAGATCTTCTGTTGTCCTATTCTGGCTACGTGGATCAAATCACCCTCTCGAAAACCGGTCTGAAAGTTTCCCGCCTGTGCTTCGGCACCATGACTTTCGGCGGACAAACCGACGAACCAACCTCCGTGCAAATGGTGGAACGCTGCCTCGACGCGGGCATCAATTTCTTCGATACCGCCAACGTCTATACCGGAGGCACTTCGGAAACCATGCTCGGCCGCGCCCTTAAAGGCCGGCGCCATCGCGTGATTCTGGCGAGCAAGGTATCGAATAAAGTCGGCGACGCCCCGGACCAGAAAGGCCTTTCGCGCCCCGCCATCCGCCGGAGCCATCGAAGAAAGCCTGCAGCGCCTGGAAACCGATTACCTCGATCTCTATTACATGCACCTGCCCGATTACTCGACCCCGATCGAGGAGTCGCTCGCCGCGATGGACGAACTGGTCAAGGAAGGCAAGGTCCGCCACATCGCGCAATCGAATTACGCGGCCTGGCAGGTAGTCGAAATGCAATGGATCTGCGCCGACAAAACCACTATCAGCCGGTCGTCGTCTCGCAGCCGATGTACAATCTGCTCGCCCGCGGCATCGAGCAGGAATTTCTGCCGATGTCGAAAGCGTTCTCCATCGCCAACGTGGTCTACAATCCGCTCGCCGGCGGCCTGCTCACCGGCAAGCACAGTGCCGCCGAGCCGATCCGCGGCTCGCGCTTCGACAAGAACAAAATGTATCTCGACCGCTACTGGCACGAGGACGATTTCAGCGCCGTCGAAGCGGTCCGCGACATCGCTCAAAAATCCGGCCGCTCCATGGTCAGCCTGGCGCTGTGCTGGCTGCTGCATCACACGCCGATCGAATGCGTAATCCTGGGCGCATCGAAACTGGAGCAACTCGAGCAAAACCTGGCCGCCGCCGAAGAAGGTCCGCTCGACGCCGAAACGTTCGCCGCGCTGGATGAAGTATGGCAGCGCCTCGCGCGGCGTGACGCCCAAATACAATCGCTGATGACCAAGTTGTATATTTGAGTTATTACGCAAGTGATCCGCACAACCGCATTCTTCCTGTTCGCGGCCTTCGCCCTGGCCGACACCGCTCCGCTCACCGACGAAGCTCTGCGCCTGACCGCCCTTCGCGCCATCTTTCCCGGGCATGCAAATTTCCCTGCTCGACGGAAAACGAATCGACGATTCGTGGCCGGAGTCAGCCCAGGCCCTCGGAACTTGATGCGTCCGACGCTTTGGCCAAGGAGAATGTTTATCGCGTAACCGGCCCCGCCGCCAACGAAGCCGAAAAACAAGCGGCGTCGCAGTTAATAACCGGCAAGTCTTCGACCACCCGCTTGATTCGCTTTCAAATTTTCCCCTGGCCAAACAGCAAGGGACTGCTGGCCGTCCTGCAATACAAATTCGAGGACGCGGTCCCTTCGATGGCCTGCCCTTCGCTCGGACTTCTGGTCCAGCTGGCGAATGTGAATGGGACATGGGAGGTCCGCGACCGTTACTTACTCGAAACGATGCATCACTTTTCTCTGAAGACCGTCCGCGTGCTGAATCTCACCGGCGCCGGCGACGAACTGGCAATTGAATCCGATTTCGGCGGAGCAGAAACCTGGGGCACAAATTTTCTGATCTTCGACTTCGGCACGAAGCTGGAACGAGTTTTCGAAACCACCTCGCAGATCTCTTATAAAACTAACGACAGGTTCACCCAGGAGTTGGATATTCCCGAAACCATTCAGCGATCCGGCCTGGAGTTCTGCTTCACTAAAACCACCATGTTCGAAGACGGCATCCTCTTCAAACCCGCGCGCATTTCCAAGGTCTGCTATAAACCCTCTGAAGATTCCGAGAGCCAGGAATCCGAAGACCGCAACAAACTATTGACCCCGATTAAATAGAGCCGCATAAACGCAAGGAGCGACCCACCCGTAAGCAAGTCGCTCCCCGACCTCGCGGAAACTTATTTCTTTCCCCCGCCGCCGTGACTCTCGTGTGAAGCAGGCTTTCCGCCGCCGCCCTTACTGCCGCCGCCTCCGCCTTTACTTCCACCGGCCGATTTACTCCCTCCGCCGGCGCTCTTACTCGGGCCACCCGATTTATTCGCCGCCCCGCCTGAGGACGCATGATGTTCGCCCACCGCTTTTATTCGCGCTACCAGCCCGAGCCATGATTCGCGCTCCCACCACTACTCGCGGTATGCGCACGACTCATCGCCGCATTCGCCGGCCGCCCATGATTCACCGATGCGAGATTACCGCGATCGTGACTCGCCGTCTCATGATGGGAGTTCTGCTCCGCCGTCGGCCCACTGTGATGCTCACCCATCGCCGACCGTTCCGACGCAGTCGGCCGCGCGTTCAATCCCCCGGCGCCGCCATTGAAGCTGGTGTGTACATTATTCACGACTACCGTCTCGTGATAGGAATGGAACCCTCCGCCGACGTTCGCCACCGCCGAATTATATGCGAAATGGCCGCCTTCCCAGCGCCCTCCCACAAATCCGACGCCGCCGAATCCAAAGCCGTAATTCACGCCGCCATAAAAGCCCACGTGGGGACCCCAGTATCCCGCGTTCCACGCGTACGCGCCGCCGTGCCATCCCCAATATCCGGGCGTCCACAGCACTCCGACGCTCGGCGGACGCATCCACACTCCAGGCACCCAGAAATACCCGGCATCGCCGTACGCCCAGTATCCAGGCGTCCACAGGAATCCGTCACCGGGACAAAGCGGCTGGGTGTAAACAGGTAGTACCGGCGGCGCCACGGTAATAGAAACAAAAACGCCAGCCTGGGCAGTGAAACTCAAGGCCATCGCCAGTACCGCGCTCGAAACCACGGATTGCGATCTCATATCATTTCTCCCACCCGGATACGCGTTAAACCAGCCCACAGAAGGCTCGATTTTAGGAACCCGCAGAAGAAATGAATGTCGTGGATTATGGCTGAAGATTAATGATCCGCTTATTTCGGCGCCCGGGCCTGCATGATCTGCACCGTTCTCTGCAACTGCTGAATTTTCTCTTCCTGATCGCGATTCGCACGGATCAGCCGTTGAATTTCGGCCTCCAGTTCCTCGCGTTTTTTCTTCAAATCGCCTAACTCGTTCGGATCGATTTTCACCGGCGGCTGCCCCAAAAATCGCGAGGCTTCCTGCACCTTCGCACCCTCGGCATCCTCGACCGACATCCGCACCTCGACGTCCCCCGTCTTCCGCTCGTACGTGTAACTGCCCGCCGTAAGCTCGCGCGGAGAGAGCGCGTAAGTCTGCGTATTGCTGCCGTCGTTAATCACTAACGTGCCATGCACCGCCGCCGTCACCGGCCTCGCAGCATGGTTCCATTCGATGCGCAATAGTCCATCGTGCTCGATCACGGCAAGCGAGATCGGCTCCTGCGTGGGCCGTAGCATCCAGTAGCGCAGCCCGAACACTGCCGCCAGGATCACCAGCACCGCCCACCCCACCAGCCACGGCCATTTCCTTTTCGGCGGAGGCGACGGAAGATATTGTGTCGGCTGTCCGAAGCTCGGCTGCGCGACTGGCTGGCCGAATGTCGGCGGAGGGATTTCTCTTTGCGGCGCCATTTCCTGGCGCGCCGCCGCAACCGCGCCCGCCGTGCTTTGAAACGCCTCCGACCGCGGCATCACATTCAGCCGTCGCTCGCCCGGAACACGTTCTGTTCCCCTCGATGCCGGCGCGCGGTCCAGCACACCCGCCAACCGGTCTGGAAAATTGAATTCGAGATAGCTGCTCTCACTTTTCACCGTGCCGTCTGCTTCGCGCACGAAGAATCCGGCGCGCATGCTGCCGCCGCGGCCCGGCCGAACTACCAGCGATACCTGCCACGGCGCCGGAAAAAAGATCGAGTACAACTCCAGATCCGAATCGCTGAGCGTAATCTCGCTCCGGGTATGCGAAAGGAACCAACCGACCGAAATCAACCCATCCAGATGCGGATCTTCCGCATCTGCGCTGAGCTGCTGATTCAGAACCATGCGATCTTTATCGGATAACAGGAACGCTGGGCCCCGCGCGTGCTCGCAGGCAATCAGCCGCATCGCCAGAACGCGCACTGTGCGCCCGTCGCGCATCCCGTACAGGATTCCTCCCACTTCGATTCCGCCCCGCGACAACCTCTGGAATCCTTCGGCAACGGCGTGGCGAATCTCTTCAATCACGATCAGCGAATACTCGATCGTGACCGGACTCTCGGCAACGGTCCACGCTACGAATTTCGTTTCGCTCATCTCGCCCACTCCGGACTGGCCCACTCCGGATCAATCTGATGAAGCAGCGTGATCGAATCGTCATCCCCGCCCTGCGGCTGATCGTCGTTCTCATGGAGATGGAAGTAATAGGTCGTCAACCCCATGCCTGCGGCAATCATCAGCGCAAGCACCAGGCAGGCGATCGTTTTTGCGTTCCACGCACTCTCGTGCGCCATAGCCGACATGGTTCCCATGACGATAACCAGAGCCAGTCCCAAGGTGTAGCCGAGCCTCGCATACCATGGCATCAAATCGAGATGTCCCTGTCCGCCCGCCATGCTCCACGTTTCGAAAATCGCAATCAATGCCACCAGAAATTCGATCATGAATGCGAGCCGCAATATGTTTGGAGGCATGGACCGTTTTACGGTACTTACTATAAGAAGATACCATTGTACGGAAAATGGATGACCTCCTCCGGTTCCTTCGGATTCCGAGCATCAGCGCTGACCCCTCCTTTCGAGGGGAGGTACGTCAAGCCGCCGAGTTTGTCCGCGCGTGGCTGGATCGCGAGGGCCTCGAAAACGCTCAGCTCATCGATTCTCCGGTCGCCGGAGCGCACCCCCTGGTCTATGCCGATTGGACCCACGCCCCGGGCCAGCCCACTATCCTCTTATATGGTCACTACGATGTTCAGCCTCCCGATCCAATTGAGGAATGGATTACTCCTCCCTTCGAGCCGGCCATCCGCGACGGCAACATTTATGCCCGTGGAGCCGCCGACGATAAAGGCCAGCTATTTATATTAATGGAATCGGTGGCGCAGTCTTTCCGCAAAAATCGCGGGCATTTACCCGTGAATGTGAAGTTTTTGATTGAGGGAGAGGAGGAATCCGGCGGCCAGCATATCAGTCGTTTTGTAACCGAAAATGCCCAGGCGCTTTCCGCCGATGCAGCTGTCATTTGCGATACCGCCATGTTTGCGCCCGGAAATTCCAACCCTCACCATCGGTTTGCGGGGAATCGTTTATGGCGAGATTATCGTCCAGGGCGCGGCTCACGATCTTCATTCCGGCGATTACGGCGGCGTGGCGCCAAATGCAGTCGAGGCGGTCGCCCAGATCATCGCGTCTCTCAAATCCCGCGACGGGAAGATTCTCATTCCCGGGTTTCTACGATCGTGTGCTCGCGCCCTCCGCCGCCGAGAATCGACGCTTGGAGCACGCCTGCCCTTCGATCCAGAGGAGTTTCGCAGCCACGAAGTCGGCTCGCCAGCGCTGACCGGAGAATCCGGGTTTCGACGTACTAACTCAGTATCTGGGCCCGCCCGACCCTGGAAGTTCACGGCATCCGTGGCGGTTATACTGGGGAAGGCGCGAAGACCGTAATTCCCGCCACCGCCTCGGCGAAAATCAGCCTCCGCCTCGTTCCGGCCCAGAAACCAGAGGAAGTGGCCGCCCAGGTATCCTCCGCCGTTGCTTCCGTCTGCCCCGCTGGGGTTACCGCGCGATTCAATCTCATGCACACAGCGCCACCCTGCTTGATCGATCCCGAAAATCCGTTCCTGGCGAAAGCAGCCCAGGCGATGGAGAGTGTTTTTGGCAGTCCAGCGGCATATATCCGCTGCGGTGGCTCCATCCCGATCGTCAATCTTTTCCAGCAGAGACTCGGAATACCAGCGGTCCTCCCAGGTTTCGGGCTTCCGGACGACCAGATCCACGCGCCAAACGAAAAACTTTGTATTTCCAATTACATACGAGGGATAAGCCAGTATGTGTGCAGTATTACAAGCTGATGAAGACTCCGCAATCCTGTATCCCCAGCTTAGACCTACCACTATATGTGTGTACCTCGAGTCCGTCATCTAGGTGGTTCTAGGCCAAAAAAATCGGTACAAAAGGACTTTTCTCTCCGAGCTTTTGTGTTAAGCTCATTCAAGTTCTAGTTCAGCCACAGTGTAATTTCGGCAGTGCCTGGAACTGGTGTTCACCTAGTAAAGAAGAAGTCGGGGGGAGTAAAAACTAATGAAAAAACTTTTGCTTATATCCGCAGGGCTGGTTGTGCTCAGCGGAAGTATGTTCGCGAGACACGATTGATGTGGCACGGAGCACGGGCCAGCTAAATGCAGTTCCACTGACGTCCACGTTCACCGCGGCGCAACCGGCTTACCCAAACACGAGCGTGGTGAACAATACGCTGCCGTTTTGGAACAATCCGTCGTCGGACGCGGTGGTGCCATCGTCCGACGCCAACTTTGCGAACGTCGGGGATGTTCTGTCGGGTTACGCAACGGGCACTCATCGGCCCAACTTACCGGCGGCCAGATGTACGGGACGGCAATATCAACGGACAGTATTATGCTTCCGCATCCGGCAATGGCGATCCTATCAGCGCGACCGCCCCAGGACCGTTAGCTGGTCTTCCGGGCACGGACGAGCGTTGTTCCCGGCGATGGAATTCAGTTTCCTGAGCTCTCAGACTGCTATGCAATATCGCCTTCTGTTCGCGGACAGCGGTCAAGATACCGGCACCTGCGCCAATGGGCACCACTTTCGGAACTTACATCGTTCCCGGTGGTGGCAGCATTCAGACACTTCCAGCTCGGCGGTCCGATCGGCGATACCACGACGCCGTCGGCGTTTGCGGCAACCTCGCCTCCAATTTCGTCAACAGCGGCACAGTGTATGGTTTCTATGCCACGGTTTGCTATGCAGGTTCCGGTGGCGCTTGCACGCAGTCGGTTACCTACACCACCGGCGTTGGCAACTACAGCACCAAATCGTCTGGCAACGGCTACCTCGGCGGTCTCGGCTGGAATCACTTCGCGTTCTTTGAGCTGGCGAACGGAGAAGAGGCCCTCGGCTTCTCAGATACACCCTGGGCGCTCGGCACCCAACACGGTTTCGAAGGCCTCGGCGACTTCAATGACATCATCTTCGGAATCACCGGCAACGCGGCCTTCGATCCTCGACTCCTGAGCCGGGCACGATCGCCATCATGGGTCTGGGCCTCGCCGGTCTCGGGCTTGATCGGCCGTCGCCGCTTCGCGAAGAAATAGCTTTTTCGTTTCCTCCTTTCGACACTTATACGGCCAGTCACTTCGGTGACTGGCCGTTTTTGTTTTTGAAGCTCTTACGCCGAAGCCGCAGTTCCGCCCACCAGTTTCTTAGCCGCCGCCAGCGCCGATTCGTAGTCCGGATGCGTCCCACTTCTTTCACATACTCCACATGCCGCAGCGTGTCGTCCTTATCCAGCACGAAAATCGCCCGGCTGTGAATGTGCAGTTCCTTGATCAGCGTTCCGTAGTTCTCCCCGAACGACCCCGTCCGATGATCCGAAATCATCTTCACGTGATCCACGCCATAGGCGCCGCACCAGCGCTTCTGCGCGAACGGAAGGTCCATGCTGAAGGTGTAAATGCTCAGTTCCGGCAGCTTCGACGCTTCTTCGTTAAAGCGCTTGGTCTGCGCGTCGCACACCGGCGTGTCGAGCGACGGCACGACGCTGAAAATGCGGACGCCGTGGCCGGTGCTCGCCAGATTCACCGGCTTCAGCCCGTCGTCGATGGCCTGAAAATCCGGCGCTTTTTCGCCGGTTTTCAGCTCCGGCCCGAGGACCGTGAGAGGATTTCCTTTAAGAGTTGTTGCTCCAGGTCTTTCAATTGGCGTTTCATATACGGCTATTCTAGCAACTCATCGAGTTGCATTCACGTCCGTCACCGGAAGATTGCAGGCGAAATTCTCGCAACGTAAGCCGTCGCCTTGCCGTCGAGCGCCGGCATCGGAACCGGCGACTTCGCCCGCCCGCGCGATCACCGCATCCGGCAGAAATCGCCGCCGGATCGCCGCCAGCATGTCGAGCATCCGAGCGGCGACCCGCCAGCACAATCTCCATCGGCTTGCCCAGCGCGAACGCGAGCGCCACCAGCATCTGCGGCACGCCCGCGCCCCCCGACGTCATGCGCGACGAAAACGCCTCGCAGCGTCCTGCTCCGCCGCCGCGCCTGAAATCCTCGCGATCCGTCATCCGCGCCAGCCGCAGCAGCGCGAGCGCCATCATCGAATTGCCCGGAAGGCTCCGCGCCGTCGTAATCGTCCTTCAATCGCAGCACCAGATTCTCCGCGCCGGCTCGGCCGTCGAGAAAAATCCGCCGTTTTCGCGATCCTCGAACAGCTCGATCGCCCGCTCCGCCAGCCGCACCGCGAACTCGAAATCCGCGCGCATCGAAAGTAGTCTCATACAGATCCAGCAAAGCCAGAATCGAAAACGCATAATCGTCGAGAAATCCATCGATCGCCGACTCGCCATCGCGAAACCGCCGCAGCAGCACGCCCCGACTCGTCATCCCACAGCTGCTCGCCGCAGAAAATTCGCCGCCGCGCGCGCCGCATCCGCATACCGCGCCTCGCCCAACACCTGCGCGCCCTTCGCGAACGCCGAAATCATCAGCCCGTTCCAGCCGGCCAGAATCTTATCGTCCAGATGCGGCCGCGGCCGCCGCGCGCGCCGTTCCAGCAGCTTCGCCGCCGCGCCCGCAGAACGACGCGTGCTTCGTCCACGCTCAATCCGCGCGCCGCCGCCGTCTCCTCGATCGAATGCGCCTGGTACAAAATGTTCTGCCCGCGAAATTCCCCGTGCGGATCTTCCTCCACGTTGCCCGCCGGCCTTCACCCCGTAGCGATCGCAGAAAATCTGCCGCATCGCGCGCCCCAGCGCCTCCTCGATCTCCTCCCTGCTCCACACATAAAACGCGCCCTCGCTCTTTTCTTTCGGCTTCGCCGCATCCGCCGCGCTATCGGCATCCTCCGCCGAAAAAAATCCTCCGTCCGGATGCGTCAGATCGCGCTGCACATACGAAAAAATATCGCGCGCCGCCGCCGCATACTGCCCGTCGCGCGTAATCTGAAACGCCTCCAGATACGACACCGCGAGTCTGCGCCTGATCGTACAGCATCTTCTCGAAATGCGGCACGAACCAGCGCTCGTCCACCGAGTAGCGATGAAACCCTCCGCCCAACTGATCGTTCATCCCGCCCTTCGCCATCTCGCGCAGCGTCAGCAGCACCATCTCCAGCGCTTCTTCATTCTTCGTCGCCGCGTAATACCGCAGCAGAAAATTATGCACGCTCGGCCGCGGAAATTTCGGCGCGCCTCCGAACCCGCCCAGCCGCGAATCGAACATCCTGCGAAACCCGTAAAACGCCGAATCGAGCGCCTCCCTGCCCCGCCTCGCCCGCTCCCTGCACCGCGCGCCGCGTACTCCTTCAACTGCTCGATCACCTGCGCGCCGGATTCCTCCACCCGCGCCCGATCGTCCTGCCACGCCTGCGCCAGATTCTCCAGAATCGCCCGGAATCCGGGCCGCCCATAGCGATTGTCCGGCGGAAAATACGTTCCGCCGAAAAACGGCTTCCGCTCCGGCGTCAGCCACACCGACATCGGCCATCCGCCGCTGCCCGTCGACGCCTGCACGAACAGCATGTACACGCGATCCACGTCCGGCCGCTCCTCGCGATCCACTTTCACCGGCACGAAATACTCGATTCAGAATCCGCGCGATCTCGTCATTCTCAAACGATTCGTGCTCCATCACGTGGCACCAGTGGCACGTCGAATAACCCACCGACAAAAAAATCGGCTTGTTCTCGCGCGCCGCTTTCTCGAACGCCTCCTCGCCCCACGGATACCAGTCCACGGGATTATGCGCGTGCTGCAACAGGTACGGACTTTTTTCGTTAGCCAGGCGATTCATACAAGGTACAGTTCGTATCCAATCTTTTCGATCTGCGCCCACACGATCTCGCTCGCATGCCCATGCTTCCGGAACACTTCGCGCACCAGCTCGCAGACACTTTCGTGCCCGCGTTCATAGAACACCAGAATCGAAGGACCCGCGCCGCTCAGCGCGCACCCCAGCAACCCCGGCGCGCGCAGCTTCGTCGCATCTTCCAACCCCGGCACCAGCGCGAATCGATACGGCTGATGCAGACGATCCTCCAGCGCCGCCGGAAACGCATCGGTCGATCCACTGGTCAGCGCCGCGATCAGCAGCGCGCTGCGCTGCACATTGAAAATCGCGTCCGCGCGCGTGTACGACATCGGCAGCACGCGCCGCGCCTCCACCGTCGGCAGCAGGAAATCCGGCACCACGACCGCCACGCCGTAATGCGAATCGATCTCCATCCGCACCGCCCGCGCGATGCCTTCGCTGTCGAGCGCGCTCGCCACAATCGATCCCAGCACGCACGCCGCGACATTATCCGGATGCCCTTCGATGCGCGCCGCCTCATCCAGCACCTTCGCGCGCGACCAGCCCAGCTGCAGCATCTCCGCCGCGATCACCACGCCCGCCGTCAGCGCCGCCGCGCTCGATCCCAGCCCTTTGCCGATCGGAATATCGTTGCCGATCTCGAGCTCGATCGCCGGCAGCGTCCGCGCCCACATCGCTCGCGACCTTCAGCGCCGTCTGCCAGATCAGATTGTCTTCGCCCGATCGAAATAAATTCCGCATCGCGCCCGCTCGACCGAATGATCAGCCGCTCCGCGCGCCGAAAGCGGCAGTCCAGATAAATTCCCAGCGCCAGCCCCAGCGCATCGAATCCCGGCCCGAGATTCGCGCTCGACGCGGGAACCCGCACCTTCATCCACTTGTTGGGCGGCTCATCAGGCACTCAGCACAACCTTCGCGCCCTCGCCGGCACGACCGGTAAATCGCCTCCACCAGTTCCAGCGCGCGATATCCCTCCTCGCCCGAAACCAGAGGCTTGCGTCCATCGCGAATCGCCTCGCCGAAATCCAGAAACTGCCGCTCGAACGGAGCCAGCGAAATCGCCATCGGATCCGATGCGCCGGACTGCACATCGCGCTCAATCGGCGCGTCGTCGTCCGATTCGCCCTCCACATCCCACGTCGTCAGCTTGTCGCCCGAAATAATCGCCGTGCCCTTGGTGCCGTGAATCTCCAGCCGCTCCGTGTATCCGGGCCAGAACGCCGTCGACGCCTGAATCACGCCCGTCGCGCCGTTCTCATAGCGCATCACCGACGACAACACGTCCTCGCTCTCGATCTTATGCAGCGCGCCCAGTTGCCACTCGCCGAACACGCTCTTCACGCCGCCCGATCAGCCACAGCAGAATATCCACCTGATGCACCGCCTGATTGATCAGCGCGCCGCCGCCTTCCACCTTCCAGCTTCCTTTGATCGGACGCGAATAATATTCCGCCGACCGGAACCATTTCACATACGCATCGGCCTGCAGAATTTTTCCCAGCCGCCCTTCGCCGATCGCGCTTTTCAAAAATCGGCTGGAGTCGTCGAAGCGATGCTGGCTCACCACGCTCAGCAAAATCCCGCCCCTCGCGCGCCGTCATCCACCATCGCCTTCGCTGTCTCCAGATTCGTCGCGATCGGCTTCTGCACCTGCACGTGCTTTTGCGTCATCGCGCACAGCTCGATCGGCTCCAGCCGAAAATCAGGGAACGTGCAAACGTCCACGAAATCGACGTCGGGATGGCGGCACACGTCCTGCCACGTCGCTACCGCCTCGCCTCCGTACTGTGCGCAAAATTGCTCCGCGCGCCCCGGCGCCACATCGCACGCCGCCGCGATCTGATACCCGATGTTGGCGATACGCCTGCGCGTGCTTATGCGAAATCGCGCCCGTCCCGATCATTCCTACGCGCATAACTCTTCCTCCGTCACTCCGCAAATCGCGACTTCGATTCCCAACTCATCGAACGCCGCCGCTTTGGCCGCAAGCGCTCTTTTCGCCGACGCCTCATCCGGCGCATACGCCACCTGGATATGATTCGCTTTGTGACGCGCCATCATCTGATCGCGCGAAACGCCTCGCGTCACCGCGTGCATGATCGGCCACTGCGGCGTGGTGATGTGCCAGCGCCGCTCCGTCTCTTCGATCGGCAGCTCGATCGAATCGGCGAGCCCCATATCGGCCTTCAGTTTCTCCATCACATAAATCCGCGACCACACCACCACGCCCGGCTTGCTGATGCCCTTCACCGTGCCTCCGCCCAATCCGAAAATACATCGGCGGCTGCCGCTCGCTCACCGTGCCCGCATAGCCGTCGATCAAATGCGCCGGCGGCACCGCGCCTGAAATCTCGAACACCCAGACAAACTGCCCGCCGTAATCCTCGCCGTAACGCAGATCGTGCAGAGTATTTTCCGGCGCGATAGCCCATCTTTTTCCACACCCGATTCGTCACCAAGCCCGTCGAGCCCCGCACACTCATCCACTTCATTGAAGTGCGGCAAAGCCTCGCCTGCATACAGTTCGCGCCCATCGCGCATCACCGGAGGCCGGTCGACATTGTTCAGCAGTCCCTCTACCAGGTCCGACGCCGGCGCCAGATCCTTCAATCCCTGCTGATATTGGATGCCGATCGTATCGCAGCCAAAATCGTCGGCGATGGTCAGAGCCGCGATGTACATCTTGCATTGCTCGATCACTTGCGCCTCGGTCAAGTCGGTCTCTGCATTCGGACCGAATTTGAATTTCATTCCCTTGTTGAGCAGCCAATCATAAACCGCGCCGGCCTCGGTCTCAGGAACGTCACGCATCGCAGCGTACAATGCCGATTGGCTCAGCCGCTCTTTAAAAACGCCCGTCGGATGCAGCAGCTCATCCGGAATAATTGCGTTATACATCCCCATGCAGCCTTCATCGAAGATCCCCATGATCGCTTTACCCGACTTCAGCTCCCGCGCAACCTCGCGTCCGATATTCGCCGGCAATTTGTACGCAGCTAAGGGCCGCACGTGTGAAGTGTCATGCACCAGCATTTCCCCGCCCAGCCATTTCCGCAACCCGCAGCGAAAAAATTCGTCGGTAAAATCGACGCTCCAAAGCGTGGAATATTTCACGCCTGCCTTGGTAAGCGAGCCATTCAGATTCAGCATGCCGACGAGCCCCGGCCACTCGCCGCTCCAATTCGCGACCGTCAAAATCGGCCCGCGATGCGTATAGAGGCCGGGCAGCACGTGATGGCTATATTGCCACACCGCCTCGGCGACAATCAGCGGAGCTTCAGGATGAATGGAACGAAAAACCTCCATGCCTTGTTTCTGGCTTGCGATAAATCCATCGTCATGTCCCCGGCGAATTTCAGCGCCCTCAGCCCGCACCGCGGCCATGACTTCCTGTTCCATTTTTTGCTGCGCCGGCCAGCACTTCCTGTTCGCCAAAGGCCGCAAATCGCCACTAGCGATCAGAACCACAGGTTCGCCCATAAGCACCTATTGTAGGACAGGTCCCCTGAGAATCTTAGGCCGTTTACTCCCCGCCGTCGCCTCCCCCATTGGCAGCTTGAAGGAGCCCCATCTTCCTGACATGGCGTTTCAATAGTTCTCTTCCGCGCACCGAATTGCCCGCCTCACTTACGGAAGGCCAGCGCTTCGTACGGCAAGACCGGCAACTGATTCCGCCAAGTCCGGCATTCCTCAAGGATCCTCAAGTCGCAGCGGCAGTTGCGGAGACCTTCTTCATTGCGGCGAACTGTTTGCCTGGATCGTGATGTCAAACCATGTGCACTTATTAATACAACCGCACAAATCACTATCTGCGGTAACCCGAGCAGTAAAGAAAACCCGCGCGAGGCAACAAGTCACTGAGCCAAAGTGGAGCTCCTCGGCATTCAAATCACCCGAGACGCTGAACGCGCAGCTCGCCGATATGCTCACCAGCCGCAGATTCACCACCGTGGTCGACCTCGGCCATGGCATCCCATCGACATCGGAGCATTCTCGCGCGAGCACAACCAGATCCGCTAGTTTTCCGGGCGTGATGACCCTAACCTGATGTTGCGCTCTTCGACCTTTGCGGCATTCGCAACATTCTGCCCGTCCGTTTTAATGTTCGATTTCTTCACAAAATCCCAAGCCCGGCCGCCCTTGCTGACGCTTGAATCGCTCCTCAGCCAGGCGTACGAAGGCAGGAGTACAAAGGAACTCGGTGTCGCGCTGACCTGGCATTCGTCGTTTTCGCCGTCGCGGTGGATCAATTCCAAACAATTCGCGTCGCTCTTGTATTCTGAATGAATGCCCGGAGGGTCTAAGAAAGCGAACGGGACGATCCGCCACACCCAGCCTGCCACCTGGCCGCCTGTCCAAAACACTGGCGTCGAGGCACGGGCGGGGATGCGTGAATTCCTAGCTCTCATCGCTCGTTTCCTGGGGCGACATGCCCTGACTCTCGGTACCGGAGTCGTTTGCGTGGTCATTTGCTTCTGGATGATCACCGAAGGCACCGGCGAGGTGTTGGTACACCACGGATTCGATACCTTCTACGATGCCCAGGCGAATAGCATGATGCATGGCCACTGGGACGTTTCCTCCGACGCTATTTCGGGCGAAGCTTTCGTGGTTAATGGCAGATATTACGGCTACTTTGGTTTTACGCCCGCACTCCCGCGGATGCTTCTGAACCTGCTCTTTCCTTGGGAATACGGCCGTTGGAGCCGTTTGCTAATGCTGCTGTGGATCGCTTCCGTGATCGTGGTTATCGTGGCGTTCATGGACGAGTTCGGAATCCGCTCCAGCCCGTTTCTGCTGGCCATCCTGATCTTAGGGTCGACGCTATTATTTTTGTGCTCGCATGCCGTGGTCTACCATGAGGCGATCATGACGGGCGCTGCTCTTGCGTTGTGGGCCTACCTGTTTTTCTGCCGCTACTGGCGCCAGCCCCGATTCGGATTGTTGGCTTCGTTTTGCGTGCTTTCGTTTTTTGCATTTTTCTCGCGTCTCACGGTCGGGGCCGGCCCGCAAATTGCCTCGTCTTTCCTATGCGTTGCTCTGTTGATTCGAGGCTTTACTCACATGCGCCGTACAGGGGCACCGCTCGACTGGTTGAAATTCCCGTCGCCGGCGGACGCGATCAAACATGGATTGTTCGTCGCCCTGTGGCTCGGAATCACCATCGTGACTTACGTGTCGGTAAACCACGCCAAGTTCGGCACCTGGCTAAACCCTGCTCCGTACCAATTTCATATCCAGTACAACGCCGCCCGATTGGCTCGGATGGGTGGGAGCATCAATCACTTTTCGATGATTCCCATAACTCTCGGAGCATATTTTGGGCCCGGCCGGCTGCAGTTCGAGAGGAGTTTCCCGTGGTTCAATTTAACGAAGGGACCGCCTGTAAGCGCCACGAAGATAGATTTAATAGACGAGCATTCCTCCATTCCAGCCGCCATGCCGGCACTGGCGATCCTCTCGATTCTAGGCCTCCTTTTCGCGGTCAAGAGTGGCACTTTGCGAAGAGCGCTGCCTGTCGCGGTTGCGGCATTCGCGGCCGGATCCCTCATCTTGATTAACGGCTTTGTCGCCTATCGTTACGTTCACGACTACTATCCGTTTCTTGTCATTTCCTCGATATTAGGTGCGGGAGCCGTGCAGTCGATCCCCAGCAAATCCATGAAGCTGACTGCGACAGTTCTGATCGCTGTAGCGGGAATCTGGTCGATAGCCGCGAGTTTCGCGACGACCCTGCGATGGCAGAGGGAAGACTTCTGGCCACAGCCTGCGCCACAAGCCGCTTACTTCCGAATGCGCCGATTTGTAGACTCGCTCATCCCAATCGGAAACCCCGGGGATGGAGAAACTCCGAAGTATGTTCGCAACGGAGACGTCATCACCGTGATCGACCCTCCTGCCACCTACCGCTACGAAGGCCAGAGATGGAATTTCGTGTCAGGCGTCCCGCTTCACCAGTTCCGCCTGTTGGTCAAATTTCCGGTGGGCGAGGCCAACCAGCGCATGGCGTTATGGTGCGCCGGCCATCTCGACGCTAGCGACGCGATATCGGTCGTCTATGCAAGCCCCACGCGAATCTCCTTCTGCTCCGATCATTGGCACCACGGTGGCACATGTGGTCCTACCGTGGAGATTCAGCCTGGCCGTGAATATCGTCTCCTGATCGATGCGGACCGCTTGAATTCGGAATTCACCGTCACCTTGGACAGCCAGAAGGTGCTTGGAGACCTGGCGTGGCTCCATCCATGGGGTGCGCGGAACGTGCTGCTTGGCAAGAGCGTGATTCCGTCAACCGACGGGGGGGATTTCACTGGCGACATCCGCCCGGACGAGGGTTCCAAATGAGCCCTGCAGATGTGGTGGGATGGTTCTTAGACACATGGATTCTTTGACGATCCTCATTCCGGCGTTTAACGACTGGGATGCGCTGAGCCTGCTTCTGCCCCAGATCGACCGGTCACTCACCGGGGCGCACCGCCGCGCGTCCATTCTGATCGTCGACGACGCCGCTACCGATCCTATGCCGCGGAATTTTCCCGGCTGCGATTTCACTGCGTTGGACTCCGTCGATATTCTGCATCTTCGCTGCAACCTTGGCCATCAGCGCGCGATTGCCCTCGGCCTGTATCACGTCCATGAATTCATGTCCGCGGAAGTGGTGCTGGTCATGGACGGAGACGGAGAGGATCGCCCGCAGGATATTCCCGCCCTTCTCGATGAGTACGAACATCATGGCGGGCGCGAGGTGATTTTCGCGGCCCGGACGCGCCGCATGGAGAGCCTCGCGTTCCAGTCGTTCTACCGTGCGTATCAAGTGGTGCATCGTGCGCTCACTGGAGTGGAGGTGCGCGTCGGAAATTTTAGCGTGATGGGGCGCGGGACGCTCGCGCGTCTGATGGCCTCGTCCGATTTGTGGAATCACTATTCGGCATCGGTATATCGCGCGCGATTGCCGAAAACTTTGCTGCCTTTAGCGCGCGGCCCGCGCCTCTGCGGCCACTCCAAAATGAATTTCGTCAGCCTGCTGATGCACGGCCTTTCCGCCATCTGCGTCCATAGCGAACAGGTCAGCGCCCGCCTGGTCACCGCCGCGGCGTTCTTCTCCGTCATCGCTCTATGCAGCCCTCTGCTCGGAAAAATGATACCCGGATGGAACGGCTACATCACCGGATGGATCATCGGACTGGCTCTCCAATCGCTGGCCTTCGCGATGCTGTTCGCATTCCTGATCGCGGGCCGCAGGAGTTCCCCAGGTTTCATCGCGCAGCGCGACGCGCCCTACTACATCCTCGGCAAGACCAAGCTGGAAGCCCTCGCCCAGCGGCAGGCTCACTGACCGGCACGCGGCGCGAAAACCTCGATCTTTTCATTGGTGGTGATGACGACTGCATCGCCGAGGCTTGCGAATTTGTTTGTCGCCAGCAATCGCGTCATCAGCGATCGCGTCTTCCGGTTGATGAAATTGTAGGAGTGGTCGCGCTCCAGCCATTGCAACGTCTTTTCATCCGGCAGCAGCAGATAGTCCGGACTCACCGCGAGCATCATCGTCACGACATTGTCCAGCCGCTTCTCGTCGGAGTCGTCCGGCCATTTCATTTTCCAAAACAGTTCGTCGGACGCCGTGAACGTCAGCTCCTCCGGAAAATGATAAGTCAGTCCGCCCGGCACATACAGACCTTTGTCGCTGCCTGGAATCGCTCCATATTCGTAGGTCAGAATATTGCTGACCGCGCTCGAGGTGCAGTCGCCCAGCTCCGGCGCGATGAACTCAATCCGGCTGAACCCCTTGGCGCGCGCGTCCTGGCTCGCCCGGTCGATGATGGCACGCACCCCAGGCATGCTCGTCAGGTTGGTTCCACTCAGCGGCGGCTGCGCGATGCAGAAAATTGCGCCGCCCGCGAGCACCAACCCTGCCGCCGCGCGAGCCCATAAGAATCGCGCCTCCGGTTGGATTCCTTCGAAAGGAACGCACGCAAACAGAAGGAATCCGAAGATCGCAGGCATCGATACAAACGGATTCAATCCCGCGCCGCGATACGCCAGGAATAACGGAGGAATGACCGCCAGCCACACTGGCCTCCAGTCCGGCCGCACCCATTTTCGAATGCACAGAATGTTGATCGCGACCGCCGCCAGCGCGCACCAGATCAGCACGTCGCCCACGTGCGACTTCGCCAGTTTGAAATGCATGGAGCTCTCGCTCCACGGCAGATGACGATTGGCATCAGGATTCCACGTTACATAGTAAAAATAGAGGAACTTGAAGTTGTACGCCAGGAATGCTCCCGCCGAGATCACCACCGGCAACAACATCCACAGGCTGTTCATGAGGATCGATTTTCGCTTGCCCGAAGCGGTCAGCAGGCGCACCAGGAATAGCGGTCCGATCATCAGCACTAGATAAATAGGAGCCGTTGCGCGCGCCAGACACGCGAGCATCGCCGAAATGCCGGCCAGCAGCCACGGCAGGCGCGATTCCGTCTCATAAGTGCCCAGGTACCACACCGCTGTCAACGAGGTGAAGATGTACAGCGAAAGATCCATACGGAAATCCTGCAGGCCGCCGTTCCAGTCGTAAATGCGCGCGAAGGAGACGAACGGCAGAGCCAGCAAGATCGCCAGCCATCGATCCATCTTGCGGTACTGCGCGAAGTACCAGTAAAGAGAAAGCGCCAGCGCGATCAGCCACACATCCTGCAGCCAAACTCCCATCACCCGGCTCGGCTTCACGAACTTCGCAATTAGGGTGGCTTCCAGAAACGGCAGAGCCACATTTCCGGAAAGACTTCTCTGTATCCCGGCGCCCAAGCCCTTCGCCCGAGTCTGGTAGGTGATGATCGCCAACTGATTCGTGTAGGAGGACGAATCGAAAAACGGCAAATGTTGCTTATAAAAGTCGACGTTCTGCTTGGCTGCGTAAAAACCCTGGGCAATCGTGATCGCGGCAAGGACCAGAAGGGCGAGGAGATCCCTTCGCATTGGGAGCATAAGAGACACTTAGGCTAACAATATATGGCCGCCATGTCCACAAATAGTTAGCCGCCGACCACGTCCCGCATGAGAATCTTAGGCCGTTTAGTCCACTCTTTGTAATGAGCTTCTACCGCCGTCGGCTCCCCCACTGGCAGCTTGAAGGAGCCCCAATTTCCTCACATGGCGTCTGAATGGTTCGCCCCGCACACCCAGTTGCAGACCTCACTTACGGAAGGCCAACGATTCGTACAGCAAGACCGGCAACTCGATTCCGCCAAGTCCGGCCCCGTGTACCTGAAGAATCCGGCAGTAGCGGCCGTAGTAATAGAGACTTTTTTAATCGCAACCCACGAATGGGACCTCTATGAGTTGTTCGCCTGGGTCATCATGTCCAACCACGTTCATCTCCTACTGCAACCGCACAAACCCTTGCAAGAGATAACCCGAGCAGTAAAGAAAACCAGTGCCAAACAAGCAAACATCATCCTGGGTAAGTCTGGACAGCCGTTTTGGCAAGACGAATCCTTCGACCACTGGGTGCGCAACGGCAAACAATTCGACCGCATAGTGCAATACATCGAATCGAATCCAGTGAAGGCGGGATTGGTAGAACGAGCCGAACAGTGGCCCTGGTCTTCCGCAACAGTGGGGCAGGTTCCCGACCTGCCCATTGGGAAATGCGCGCTTCTTCCTTAAACTAAATCTGATGCGCCTCTTCCTAAAACTACAAATCCCAATCCTCCTCTTAGTCGTCTTAGCCTACTTCCTAATCCTCTGGCCCCTCCACAACCCCCACCCGAAATTCATCTTCCCCGAAGGAACGCTCGCCATTCGCGACGTCAGAATCTACATCACTCCCGACTCCGATCCCATCGAGCACGCCACCGTCCTCGCGCGCACCGGCATCATCGTCGCCGCCGGCCAAAATATCACGATCCCCCAAGACACCAACATCGTCGAGTGCCCGAACTGCACCGTCACCGCCGGATTCTGGAATTCGCATATTCACTTCACGGAATCCAAGTGGGATTACGCCGCCTTCAAATCCGCCGCTACGCTGAACGCGCAGCTCGCCGATATGCTCCTAAGTCGCGGCTTCACCACCGTAGTCGATCTTTCTTCCGATCCTCGCCAGACCATTTCCCTTCGCCGCCGCATCGAAACAGGCGATCTCAAAGGACCTTTAATTTACACTGCGGGCCAAGGCATGTATCCGCCTCACGGCATCCCGTATTATCTTGGCGACCTGCCGTTTTATGCTCGCTGGCTGATGCCGCAGCCTGAAACGCCGGAGGCCGCCGCCAAGATCGAAGAGCGCAACATCAGGATCGGAGCCGATGTTCTAAAACTCTTCACCGGTTCGATAATTTCCCCACATGAGGTTCTGCCTATGCCTCTCGATGTCGCCACCGCTGCCGTTGAAGTCGCGCATCGCCACGGACAGGTCGCCTTCGCGCATCCTACGAATCTCGCCGGAACCACGGTCGCGCTCGATAGTGGAATCGACGTACTGGCCCACGCGCCCAGCTCGCCGCGCGGCATCGATCGAGCGTTGCTTCAGTCGATCGTCGATCGCCATCGGTCGATGATCCCGACTCTAAAAATGTTCGCAACTACCGCCAGCACCGACCCCGAGTTTCTCCAACCAATCTATGCCATCGTCCGCCAGTTCCACGCGTTAGGAGGCGATTTTATGTTCGGCACCGACGTCGGCTACATGACCGACTATTCGACCGCCGACGAATTCAAAGCGCTCGCCGAATCAGGCCTCAATTACCGTGACATGTTGCGAATGCTCACCACCTCGCCCGCCGCGCGTTTCAACGTCACGGCGCTCAAAGGAACAATTACGCCCGGGAAATTGGCTGATCTAGTGGTGCTCGATGGCGACCCCGCAACCGACATAGGAGCATTCTCGCGCGTCCACTATACGATTCGAAGCGGCCGGTTAATTTACGAGCGCAGCAAATAAAAGACGTCCGTTCGCCGCTTGGCCGGATCGTCTTCATGGTGTCCATAGACTTCCCAATTAGTGCCCTCGATCTCGTGTCCATTGGCCTTGCACCATTCGCGGACCGCTTTGTGCGCATCGCCGAGCAATTCATAGAGGCCCATGTGAATTGTGGTCGCGGCCAAGCCCGACGGACTCGCGACGCAATTAATTTCACCGTTGCCTTCGAACTTTTCAAAAACGCGAGCCCCGGCGTCAATCGTCCCGCCGCTGTAGATCGCCACATTCTGCCCGTCGGTCTTGATACCCGTTTGCTTCACAAAATCCCAAGCACGTCCGAGTAGCGCGAGCATTGCCTTCTGCCCTCGCGCCGCTGCGATCCATCGCGGAGGGACATCGAGAATAGTGATTGTATAGGCCATGATCCGCTAGAATAGCGAACAGAATGCCTGTTTGGAAAACCAGCCTGAGCCACATCGCCGCCGCCGCCGTAGCCCTGTTGTTTCTTACGGCTGGCATTTGGAAAATGACCGATCCGTTCACCTGGGCCCGCATGGTTGAGGATCTGCGCGTGCCCTATCAGCTGAGCATGTACGCGACTTTGGCCCTCGCGGTTTCTGAAACGCTGGCTGGCGCATTGGTTTTGATTCCGAAATTCCGCCGCTGGGGTGCATCGCTTGCGGCGCTGCTGCTGGTGGTTTTCATGATTTATATCGGGGTCAATTATTCGGCTCTGCTGGGCAAGGAATGCAGTTGTTTTCCTTGGGTTAAGCGAACCATCGGCCCTGGTTTTTTCGCGGGCGATGCAGGCATGCTGCTCGCTGCGTTGCTTGCCGGATGGTGGGCGAGGCCTTCGTCGGGAATTCGTAACGCTGGGATTATTTTGGCTGTTATTGCTGCAGGCACCGCAGCCAGTTTCGGCCTTGCGACTACGCGACTTAGCGGCACCAAGGCTCCCGATGTTATCACTGCCGATGGGAAACCTTTCTCACTTCAGAAGGGGCGCATCTTCCTCTTCTTTTACGATCCACAATGCAGCCATTGCGAAGCGGCTGCGAAGCACATGTCTAAGTATCATTGGAAAGACGATGTTACCGTTATCGGCATACCTACAAATATGCCGCAATGGGCGGCGTCGTTCCTTACCGATACCGGCCTCAAAGCGAAAACTTCGGACGATCTCGCTCTTCTCAAAAAGACATTTCCTTTTGGCGATCCACCTTACGGGGTCTTGATCGAGAACGGACATGAGCGGGCACCGGTACCGCATTACGATGAGCCGGAGCCGTCTGATACCTTGAAGAAGCTTGGGCTTATCGAGTAATACTTAAGGCTTTTTGTCTTTGTCCCAGAAGACGGCGCAATCGCCCATGGTCACTTTCTGCTTATAGAGGATGGGCAGATTCTGTTCGTTCATCTTGTCGTCGTCCTCGCAAGTGGCGATGGTATCGTAGACCCCGGCTTTCTCCCGTCGCAACAGCTCTTCTTTCGGGAAGATGTGCAGTGCTGCTTCCAGGTCATTCGAAAGATGCAGCTTATGAGTATCGGCATATTCCATGCCGGAGGGAGGCTGCCGGCGCGTTATGAAAAAGACCGCTTCATCGGCATAGATTAACCCGCCGGGTCGAGTCACTTCATTTACTTTGTGTGCCAGCTTTTCCCAATCCTTCCAGCGGTAATCGCTCTTGCTCCCGTTCAGAGTTTTGCCGACACCGAGCGCCATCACGAAAAACAGCAATAGCATTACCCATCTCGGCTTGTCAGGACGGCCAATGTGGGTTCCAGCGTAATATAAACCGACAATGCAGATAATGGCCACAAACGGCACAATAAAAAGGTAATAACGATCGAAGGTAGGGCGCACGTAGAGGAGATAGGCGCCTTCGACCACGCTCAGCCAGATGCATAAATGAAGCTCCTGCCGCAGCGCCCAGGGAACGTCGGTTCTGGCTAGAAAAATCAAGCCCAGCAGGACCAAAAAGCCCATAACCATTGCATGAGGTGACTCCAGCCAATCCGTTGCAACATCGAGGTTTTGCTTGCCGGATTCGGACCAGTCGACGGTGCGGTAAAAGAGGTGATATTTCACTGCACCGAAGAACACGATCTTTGGAGATTTTGCGAACAGTCGGAGTAGTGGTAGAAACGGGATCAGGCCGCCTCCGATAAATACCAGTGTTCTCTTGAGCCTGGCTCCAGGCGCTCGCAACATCCAGACGAATAAAACGGGACCCATGGGGGCAGTCAAAAGGGACGAGGCTGCGGCGACGCCTGCAAAAAATCCAGCGCCCAAGGCGAAACGGGCATCGTCACGTTTTATATTTGCGACGGTGAGACGGAAAGCGGCGACGATGGCCAGCAGACAGAGTCCGTACGCTTGGCCAATGGTTCCGAATTCAACGATTTGCGAGTTTAGGCCGACTAACAAAATTGCCCCGATGGTCATCGGCAAGCGCCAGTTCTTCCGCCAAACGCCTCCGTCGAAGCGGTCGAGAACATAGGTTCCGATCAGCCAGAGAGCTGCCATGGTGCAGACGGCCGAGACCAGGTGCGCGGTGCGCCAGGTGTCGCCGAAGATCCTCATCCAAAGGGAGTTCCAGTAGGCGTAAAGAGGGGTTTGCGCGTGGAAGAAATCGAGATAGGGGCGCATTCCGCGGAGGATCAACTGGGCTGCCAGGAGATGGAATCCTTCGTCCCAGGCGAAGGCTTGGGTTTGGGAGTAAAGGATCAGGCCCGCGCCGATGAGGGCGATCAGGGCTAACAGGTAGGTTCGTTCGCGGGTCAAACGTACATTCTCGCATGCTTAAATGACCTTAAATTGCCTGATAAGGGGGTCTGGGAGGGCTTAAATGACCTTAAATTGCGAAGAAACCGCTCCCTATGTGTTGGCGGGGGTTGTTGGAATAGAATGGTCGGTATGACTACATGGCTTAAACGGCACTTTCGCATCGCACTGATGCTCTTGTTTGGTCTTGCGGTGCTTCCCACTTATTTGCGGGCATTCAAACTGTCGACTCCTTCGATGGCTCCGTCGATTAATATTGGCGACTCTTTCCTGGTGAACAAGGCTGCGTACTTTGTGGGTTCTCCGAAGCGCGGGGATATGGTTCAACTGGTGCTCCCTCACAATAGTTTTGTGGTGATCAAAAGAGTCATCGGGCTGCCGGGGGAGACGGTGGAGTTTCGGGAGAATCGCGTTCTCATTAATGGACGCGTGCTGCCGCTCTCGCCTTTGAACCGGAACGATTTTAATTGGGTCGCGCCGGTGAATAATATCGGGGCCGATGTTTATAACGAGGACGGGCATTGGATCACATTTACTCCGGGGCAGGGGCAAGTGAGGAATCACGCACCCGTAACACTTGGGGAGCGTGAGTTTTACCTGGTGGGGGATAATCGCGACGGCAGTCTGGATTCGCGCACCTGGGGACCTGTTTCTGAAGATCGGATTCTGGGAAAGGTCCTGGTGACCTACGCGAGAAGCAAGTGAGCATCAACGGACAGTTGTCATCGGACGCGCTGGTTTTTTTTGGAGCTACCGGCGATCTCGCATTTAAGCAAATTTTCCCGGCGCTGATGGCGCTGGTGGATCGGCACGGGCTGAATATTCCCATCGTGGGAGTGGCGAAGGCCGGTTGGGGGATCGATCAGTTCCGGCAGAGGGCTGAGGATAGTTTGAAAGCGCACGGGGCTTTTAGCGAGGCGTCGTTTGAGAAATTGCTGCCTCTGCTGCGATACGTGGACGGCGATTATCGGGACCCGAAGACGTTCGCCGATTTGCGAAGCGCGCTGGGCGAGGCGAAACGGCCGCTGCATTATCTCGCGATTCCCCCGGCGTTTTTTGCGACCGTGGTGGAGGGATTGGCCCGCTCAGAATCGGCCGAAAATGCGCGGGTGGTGATTGAGAAACCATTCGGGCGGGACTTGGATTCGGCGAAGAAGCTCAACGCAATTCTGGAGAGCGCGTTTCCGGAATCCGCTATTTTCCGCATCGATCATTTTCTGGGGAAGGAGCCGGTGCAGAATATTCTGTACACGCGCTTCGCGAATTTTTTCTTCGAGCCGGTGTGGAATCGCGCGCACGTGCGCGCCATGCAGATCACAATGGCAGAGGATTTCGGAGTCGCTGGGCGGGGGACTTTTTACGAAGAAGCCGGGTGCATCCGCGATGTGGTTCAGAATCACCTGCTGCAAATATTGGCTTGCCTGACGATGGATCCGCCGCGCATGCAGGTGCAGGATTCGATTCGCGATGAGAAATCGCGGGTGCTGAAGGCGGTGCGTCCTCTTACGCCGGACGATATTGTACGCGGGCAATTTAACGGGTATCGAAAGGAGCCGGGCGTCAAAGAGGATTCGGACGTGGAAACTTACGCGGCGGTGCGGCTCTACATCGATACGTGGCGGTGGGCGGACGTGCCGTTTTTTATTCGCGCGGGCAAGTGCCTGCCGGTGACTGCGACGGAAGTGATCGTGGACTTCAAGAGGCCTCCACGGGAGACTTTCGGCGAAACCATCACTGGGCTGGGGGATCATCTGCGGCTGCGGCTTAGCCCGGAGGTTTTGATTGCGCTGGGGATGAGAGTGAAGCTGGCGGGGGAGCAGATGGTGGGCGAGGATGTGGAGCTGATCGCGAGCCATCAGACGGGAAGTGAGATGGCTCCTTATGAGCGCCTGCTGGGCGATGCGCTGAAGGGCGACCAGTCGTTGTTTGCGAATGAAGAAGGGTGTGGAGGCGCAGTGGAGGGTGGTGGATCCGGTGTTGGCGGATCCGGCTCCTTGTGTGGTTTATGAACCGGGGACGTGGGGGCCTAAGGAAGCCGATCGGTTGACCGCGGAGTATGACGGGTGGGTGGATCCTAAGGCTAGTGCGCGAATGTAGGACGGCCAAGATTGGCTGCCCCACTAGTGGAGTGTCGCGGGCAAATCGTTGCTGTCCCCTCCTTCACAGTCGGGGTTCGGTGCCGCTGATGAGGCCGATTTAAGCCCGGTTGCGCGATCATAACTGAAACCAAGCTCCGACTGTAAAGAGGGCGAATATAAGGAGGGGAATTAAGCTATGCCAAAAACGTCTAAGCGGGCGCCTAGCGCGGACAAGATTGCGGAAAAGGCTTCGCGGGGGCAGGATGTCTCGCCATATTTCACTAACAAGTTCACCGTCGTGAGACCGATTCGCCGGGTAAACGTCAATTTGACGGAAGGCCCTCTGCGCGAACTTGATCAGGGGGCCGCTCGCCCGCGAGTCGCGAAATAAGCTGGAGGATCTAGAGTGGGCAGCGGCGAAACTTCCGCGACGGGGCGGTCTGTGCTGGGGACGATGGGCTTGATTTTGATCTCTATCGTGGCGCTGTCGGGGGTCGATACTTTTTTGGCGCGGACGGAGCGGTCGGAAAATCGCGCGGAGGCTGACCGGCTGGCGGCTGCAGGGCATGGGGCGAAACCGATTGATGCGGTTGCGGATTTTAAATCAGCGATCGGGATCGAGCGGGAAAATCCCGATTACTGGCTTGCTCTGGGGCAAGCGCAATTGGCGGCGGGACAATTGGCCGATGCAGAAGGGACGCTGACGGAGTTGTTGCGACGCGACTCTACCGCGGGTGCCGTGAATCTGGCGCTGGCTCGGGTGCTGGTCAAAGAGGCACGAATTACCGATGCAGTGTCGGCTTATCATCGGGCAATTTATGGACATTGGGATCGCGATGCGCAAGCCAATCGCACGAGCGTGCGGTTTGAGCTGGTGAATCTGCTGGCGCAGCAGGGGTCGAAAGAAGAGCTGCTGGCGGAGTTGCTGCCGCTGCTGGATGTCGCGCCGGATGATTTAGAGTTGCGAGAGCGGCTGGGTCATTTGTTTCTAGGAGCTGGGTCGGCGCAGCGGGCGGGGGAAATTTTTCGCGAGATCTTGCAGAAGCATCCGCAGGACGCGGACGCGTATGCGGGGTTGGGCGAGGCGGAGTTCGCGCGGGGGAATTATCAGTCGGCGAAGAGCGATTTCCAGACTGCGGCGGATTTGCGGCCTGCTGACGAGGGGATTAAGGGGCGGCTCAATTTGTCGACTGAGGTTCTGGCGCTGGATCCGATGCGGCGCGGATTGGGGCCGGAGGAGCAGTATCGGCGAAGTGTCAAGATGCTGGAGCTGGCGTCGGCTGCGGTCGCGCGGTGCTCGGGAGAAGAGGTTGAGAAGGCCGTGCCTGGCCGAGTGGGTTCGGAGGGGTTGAGTGCGGCTTTGGAAGGCAACCTTAATCTTGCGGAGGAGCTTTGGAAGAAACGGATGCAGGAGTGTAAGCAGGGTCCGTCGGCGGAGGAGGAGGCTCTGCGATTGGTGTTGGCGCGGATTGCGCAGTGAGGTCGGGGATCTCTCCTACTAACGATATACTTTTCTGCATGAGAATGGTTCTCGGGTTTCTGCTGCTAATTGCGCCGGCCTTCGCCGATGGCATTCCGCGCGAGGAGTATCAGGCTCGGCGTACGGAGCTGCGGAAAACGTTGGATGGGGTACTGGTTTTATTTGCGCGCGCCGATGATGACGTGCGCGATTATATTCAGGAACCAAATTTTTTGTATCTGACGGGATGGCGCGATCCGGGGGCGGTTTTGATGATGACCGCTGAGGAGGAAATTCTGTTTCTGCCTCCGCGCAGTAAGTCGGCGGAGATTTTTTATGGGCGAGTGACGGATCCGAACGATGCCGACGTGTTCGAGAAAACTGGGTTTAAAGCGGTGCTGCCGCGGTCGGCGATGGAGACTACGTTTCTGAGGCTGATCGAGAATGCGCCGAAGATTTATTCGGAACGCGGCGATGCGCAGGCGGAGAAGTTGAAAGAGCTCGCGCCGCTGCATGAGGCGGGCGATACGACGGCGCTGGTCGGGAGTCTGCGGGAGTTGAAGTCGCCCGCTGAATTGGTGCTGATCCAAAAGGCGTCGGACGCGACGGTGGCCGCTCATCTGGCGGCGTGGCACGCGATGAAGGCCGGGAAATCCGAGTACGAAATCGCGGCAGTGATGACCGATACTTACTTCAGCATGGGGTGCGAGCGGAGCGCTTATTCGCCCATTGTGGGGAGCGGGCCGAACAGCGTGATCCTGCATTATTCCGCGAATCGGCGGCGCATGGATTCGGGCGAAGTGGTGGTGATGGACGTGGGCGCGGAGTGCGGCGATTACGCTACCGATGTTACGCGGACGGTTCCGGTGAACGGGAAGTTTACTGCGCGGCAAAAGGAAATTTATGAGATCGTGCTGGGCGCGCAGAAGGCTGCGATCGCCGCGGTGAAGCCGGGAATAAAAGTCGGGCGGCGCGACGGCGAGGGCACGTTGTATAAGATTGCGTTCGATTACATCAACACGCACGGCAAGGATTCGAAGGGCGCGGCGCTGGGCAAATATTTTACGCACGGTTTGAGCCATCACGTGGGGCTTGACGTTCACGATCCGGGGCCGACTACCATTGAACTGAAGGCCGGCATGGTGATTACGATTGAGCCGGGCATCTACATTCCGGAAGAAAACCTTGGCGTGCGCATCGAGGACACGGTTCTGGTGACAGCGAACGGGTGCAAGATACTGAGCGGCGCGCTTCCGAAGGAAGTGGAAGAAATCGAGAAGCTGGTTGGAAAGTAAGCGCCGGCAAAATACGATTTTTTATATCGCGGTGCTCACCGGATGCCTGATCGCGGGGTGGGCGGCGGGGTGGACCCCGTTCGGGGTGCGGATCAACCATTACGTTTACGATGTGCTCAGTACTTTCTTGATGCCGACGGAGGCGGGGGCTTCGGAAGCCGTGGTGGTGGCCATCGATCCGCAAACGCTGACGCGGCGCGGCGGGACTTGGGGGATTCGCAGCATTTTGGCCGGTGTTCTCGACGATCTGGCAAGCGTCAGGCCGCGCGTGGTGATCAGCGACGTGGTGCTGGCCGATCCTCACCCGGATCAACGGGAGGATAAGCGGCTGGCGGCCTCTTTACGGGCGACGAAGAATCTGATCCTGCCTTGCCAGATTGTCAATGGAAAATGGGAAGACCCGCTGCCGATGTTCCGGGAGAGCGCGCTGGCGTTGGGTCACGTGTATCAACAACACCCGGGCCAGGCGAACGCGGACGGGGTGAACCGTAGCATTCCTCTGGAGGAGATCGCCGACCGCCAGTCGCGCTGGGCTTTGTCGCTGGCCGCGTTCGCGGCGTATCGCGGACAGATGATCATTGAATCGCCCGACGACTTGCAGATCGGCAACACGATCATCCCGGCGGCACGGCGCGACGATGGGCGTTCGATGCTGATCCGCTATCTTCCGCCGGGGCGCATTCCCGTGATCTCCGCGTTAGAGATTCTCGATCAGAAGGACAGGCTCCGGGACAAGGCGGTGTTTCTCGGCATTACGCTGGACTCCGATCGCCAGACGAATCCTTTCGGCGATACCATCCCGGGAGTGCAGATTCATGCCGAGGCGTTCGAGACCATGAGCCGTGGAAACTTTCTCGCGCCGGCGGCGGACTCCACTGTGATTGCGTTGTGCGCCGCCTTCGCCATCGCCGCCGGGTTGATTTTCGTGTTCCTCTCCGGCTGGCCTGCGTATTCGGCGGACGTGCTATTGCTGGTGGTCGCGCATGTGATCCTGATTCTCGCGTTTCGCCGGGGGACGGTGTTTCCATACTTCGGACTGGTTTCGGTCGCGTGGCTCTCTAGCGCGGGGGCGGCGATTTTCCAGCACTTTTTTGTGCGACGGCAGCTGCGGACTTCTGAGTCGGAGAAGTCGCGGTATCAGCAGGCGATTCATTGGGTGGCGCATGAGATGCGGACTCCCTTGACGGCGATTCAGGGGTCGAGCGAAATCATGACGCGATATAAATTGCCGGAGGAAAAGGGCAAACAATTGAGCGAAATGATCAATTCGGAGTCAAAAAGACTGGCTCGAATGATACAAACATTTCTCGATGTCGAACGGCTTGCCGACGGTCAAATGGATTTAAAAAAAGAATCATTCGCGGCGAGTGAGGTGGTTGGTTCGTGCATGAAGAGAGTGGAGCCGATCGCAGAGCGGAAAAGCATCAGGCTCCTTGTGGATACCCCCGTTGCCGCTTTGCTCACCGGGGATCGAGAGCTGTTGGAATACGCGTTTTATAACTTGTTGACCAACGCCGTGAAGTATTCTCCGGCGGAGACGGAAATTCATGTTAGTGCAATAGTTTCGGACGGGGAACTGCGGCTTTCGGTGCGCGATCAAGGGATTGGGATGGACGCGCAGGAGCTGAAAAGCATCTTTAAAAAGTTCTATCGGACCAAGCGGGCGGAGGCATCGGGAGAAGTCGGTACCGGTATCGGGCTCTCCATCGTCGAACAGATAGTGAGTCATCATCACGGGCGCATGGAAGTTACGAGTGAACCGGGAAAGGGAAGTTGTTTTACAATAATAGTTACCGCGTCCAGTCCACAGGTTTCAAAGGCGGCGGATAATTCCGCCGATTCTCACAATGCAGAAACTTTTAATCGTTGAGGATGACGCGTCTGTTCGCAGCACCATGGTCACGGTGCTGGAGCTCGAAGGCTATGCCGTCGAGGCCGTCGCATCGACGCGCGAGGCGATCAACCGGCTGGAGGCACAGCCGTTTCCGATTGTCATCTCCGATATTTATCTCGACGATCGGACGGGCATCGACATTCTGAAGACGGCGCGCCTGCATAATCCCGACGGCGCGGTGATTCTGATGTCGGGGCGAGGCAGCATGGAGACGGTGATGGCCGCGACTTCCGGTGGCGCGTTCGAGTATCTGGCGAAGCCGTTTGAAATGTCGCTGATGATCGATACGATCAAGCGCGCGGAGAAATCGTTCAACGGCGATGAGGGGGACGAGGCCGAGGCTACGTGGATCGACGATCTGCCGGAGACGGAAATGATCGGCAGCTCTCCGCGGATGATCGAGATCTACAAACAAATTTCAAAAGTCGCGCCGACCGATGCTACTGTGCTGATCGAAGGCGAAACGGGCACTGGAAAAGATCTGATCGCGCGGATGATTCATCGCAACAGCAAGCGAGCGAGTCAGCCGTTTGTGCCCGTCGATTGCGGTGCGATCGCGCCTTCCCTGCTGGAGAGCGAACTGTTCGGGACGTTGAAGGGCGCTTACACGGGAGCGGACCGGGATCGCATGGGCGTGTTCGAGGCGGCGAATAACGGCACTGTGTTTTTGGATGAGATCGGCGATATCGAGTTCGGATTCCAATTGAAGCTGCTGCGGTTTTTGCAGGAGCGCGAGATACGGCCGCTGGGTTCGCCGAGAGCGAAGAAGGTCGACGTGCGAGTGGTTGCGGCGACCCATCGCGACATGCAGAAGCTGGTTGACGAGCAGAAATTTCGCGAGGATCTCTGGTATCGGCTCAACGTAGTGCGTATTAGCGTGCCTCCGCTATGCGAGCGGTCGAGCGATATTCATCTGCTGGTCCATTATTTTCTGGTGCGCTATAACGGGCGCTATTCGCTCGATACGAAGCTCACCGAATCGGGTCTGAAGGCGATGGAGGAGTATAGCTGGCCGGGGAATATCCGGCAGTTGCAGCACATGATGGAGCGGTTGACCATTCTTGCGCCGGGCGGACGGATCGATCAGGCGGCGGTGAGGCAGTCGATCGAGCAGATGGATTCGCGGGAGGGCGCTAGCGAATCGCTGGCGGATACGGAGACGGAGCAGATCCGGCGCGTGCTGGCGGCGACCAATGGGAATAAGAGCCGGGCGGCGAAGATTTTGGGGATCGAGAGGAAGACTCTGTATCGGAAGTTGGAGCGGATGGGGTTGTAGTGAAATCGGCGGTGGGCAGGTCGGGAACCTGCCCCATTGGATTGTCGCAAAACACAGACTAAAAGTCTGTGCCACCTTGAATCATTTATCAGGACACGAGGGCACCAGCGCTTAGACGCCGACTGGCTCGGCGGCGGTTTGTTCCAGGGCTTGGGTGAAACTTGTTGCTACGATCATGCGGCTGGATTTTTCGAGACGCTGCAGCATCGATTCTCGCCCCGCTGGGAAGCCCCAGATGCCGGCCATGATTTTGGGCTGGGGATAGCGGTTTCGAAGCTGCGCACAGAGTTTTGCGGCGGCGGAGAATGCGAAGGGCGGTAATGCCGAGACGCAGATGACGTCCTCGACCGTCGGCTGGAGCACTTCAAGCTCGTTCGCCGATCCTACTGGAAGTGAGATTACGGCGAAGCCTTCGCGCTCCAGCAACTGCGCGAATAACGTCCCGGAGACTTCGTCGGCTGCGTCCTTGGCGGGAATCAGGAAGACGCGGCCGGGGTGTTCGGTTTTTTCAGAATCGTCGCCTTGTTGGGCTAGCTCGGCGATGATTTCGTTGAGGCATAGGAAAATGAAATCTTCGCGAGTCTGCTCCATAGTGCCCCGATGGCGTTCCTGCTCGGCCAGGATGAGCGCTGGAATCATGACCTGCTCGTAGAGTTCGAGCAAAGGGTGTTCTTTCAGGAACTCCTGCACCACGGCGCTGGCCTCCGCATGATCCATGGCGAGCAATCGCTGATAGAGATGAACCTCCGTCGACAGGACGTTTTGATCGCTGAGCGCGATGTGCAGAAAAGAAAGCTGCGGAACGTAGCGGCCCAGCACTACGACGCAGACGGTCAGGGGTGTGGAAAGAATCAGACCGGGATAGCCCCACAAGATGGTCCAAAAAATCGTGCTGACTAGCAGACCGAGCGATGAAATGCCGGTGTGGGCTCCGTAGAGCAAGGGCTCGACGAAGTTGCCGACAACCAACTCAAGGACAAAGAAGAGCAGGAATACCATCGCCGGATGTAGCCAGCCGTCGAACACGGCGAGCGACAGCGTAAACGGAAGGACGGCGGCGGACAAAATTCCGAGGTAAGGAACCAGGCGGAGAATGGCGGCGATCACGCCCCAGAGCGCGGCGTACGGAACGCCCATCAGCGCGAGGCCGACCCCGATGGCGATGCCCATAAGCCCGTTGACGAGAAATTGGAGAACGAGGTAGCGGCTGATACGCTGCGTGGCATCATCCAGTGCTTGCGTGGTGGTGTGCAACTGGCTGACGCCTACCAGACGGAGCAGACGGTTCCGCAAATCTTCTCGCTTGATCATGATAAAAACAGTGAGGATCAGAACGAAGCCGAACATTCCGATGGGCGCGAGAAAGGGCCTGGTCAGATCCCGCAGCGAGGCTATAGGGCTGGGTTCGGGAGTTATCACTTGCACGGGCAGCGGATTTTCGGGGGTAGCAGCCGGCACAACACGGCGCCCTCGCTCCGGCGGCGGGTTCTGTTTACCCTCCAGTTCCTTGCCGATTGCCGCGACGTTTTTTTCGACGCGACCCAAAGCTCCGGTTGCGGGGGCCTGCAGTTTTTGAATTTTGTTGTGGATGTTTTCGCCGTAGGTCGGCAGATGATCCACTACGTCGATCAGTTCATTCGCGACCATCCAGCTCACAACACCGGTTAATGTGAGAATGGCAACCATCACGATCGCGACGGATGGAATTCGTCCGATCCGGATGCGTTGAAGCCAGGTTGCGAGGGGCGTCAGGATCAGGCTCAGAGCCAGAGCGAAGGCAAAAGGGATGAAGACCTCGCGAGCGAGATAGAGGATCGCCAGGGCCGCGATTAGGGTGCCGATTATGGTGAGGGTCGACCATTGTTCGCCTGGATTGGACCGGTCGGCGGATCGCCGGATTGGAAGCACTTCTATCCATATGCAGGCCGTGGGCCAAACAGAATAGTTTAAAGAAACCGCTGCCTGTGGTCGCGGCTCGTAACCCACAAGGAATTTCTCGAGGAGCGACGCCGGAGTATGATGCAAAAAATGCGCTTGATCCGGAAAGACTGGGGGGTTTCTTTCCTCGAAAAATAGGAGTATGCTTCCCCTAGTCTAGATCGGACCTCGTTTATACGTCTTTATTTCACGGGAGGTTCCCATGTTCGATAGCCTCGACGATCAGATGCGTAAAGATGAAGATCGCGTCAGTTCCAGCAAGGAAAGAATGATGCGATGGGCGCTTTATATTTTAGCCGCTGGCGTAGTATTCGGCGGATTGATTTTTGGCGTCCACTTTATGAGTTGACACCGTAGCGACCGAAAAAGTTTCTACTTGGCTGCCTTGGGTTCTGCGCTCGCCTGCGTTTTATTCTCGGTGGCGAGCAGCACGATCTCGTTGCGCGGGAAGGCGAACTTGTGGCCGGTTTCGTCGATCACGTTGACCTGAGAGATGTACTGCCCAGGCGCTAGTTTTGCCAGCGGAATCTGGAAAGAGAATTGCGCGACGCCGGGCCGTTTGTCGACCAGTTTGTTTTGCCGGACTGGCGCCGACGTAAATACGCGGCGGCCGCCCGCGATCAGCTCGACTTCGGCGGTAAGGCTTGGCACTTTACGGTCAGGGTCCATGCGCGGGATCGTAGACTTCAAAGAAGACGTACATGGTCTGGTCCTTGCGGAACACCTTGGTGATGCTCGGCAGGATTTTCTGGCCGTCCTGCACCAGGGGATGGGCCGCCAAAACCTTCTTGCTGTTGTTGACCGAACCCACGGTCGCCGTGGCGGCTTCGCGCTGATTGCTCCAAATGATGGAGCTGAGCCGGAGCGTTTTTTCGGCGCTCAAGTCGGGGATGGTGAACTTGGTCTCGAAGGTACCCATCTTGCCGCTCTGATTTTCGCGGGCTAGAAAGCGCAGCGAGTAGGTGCCGGGGGGAAGCGGCAAAGGGACAGCATCGTATTGAATATTTCTGCGGCCGATCGCCGCGGCGTCTCCTTCGCCGAGCTTGATGGTGATGTTGTCTCTGACGCCGGTGATCAGCTTGCCTGACGCATCGCGCACCTGACCGATGAAATCGATGTCGGCGACTTGCTTCGCGCCCTTCTTTTGCAGGCCAATGGCAGAGCCTGGAATTTTCACCGAGATCGGGAACGAATAGCGGTCTTTCGCGACGCGGAAGTAATCAACTTCTAAAGCGAGGGGCAATTCGCTCACCGGATCGCCCAGCGTCAGCGCTTCTTCCAGCTGGCGTTCTTTATCGGAGGCGTTGAATTTCGCAAACGTCTTGTTGGCGTAGTAGGCCTTGCGGAAATCGAGCTTGGCGCTGATCGTCTTATTGACCAGGCGCACATCGATGCGGCGCATCTTGCCGTCGTCGGCGGAATTTTTCGGGGAATAGCCGATGATGTAGTAGCTGTTGATGTCGTCCTGCGCCTGGCGGATGCCCATGGTCAGGTCGTTGGTGTCGAGCATCGCCTTGCCGCCGGTATCGGCCGAGAGGGTGGTGAGGGTTTCCTGCGAATCCTGGAAGCTCGCTTTAATGCCCGCCTGTTTGGTTCCGGTGATAATCCCTGTGCCGCGCGGAGAGGCTTGGGACGCATCGCCCCCGGGAGGGTTGGCGACCAGGCCGCGCGCATCGATCGAATAAATGGAGACGTTCGCGCGGATCGGCGGCGTTGGTCGTGGCCTTGATCTGCGATTGATTCTCGACGCCGGTTTTGCCCACGCCGCTGGTGAAATAAATCAGAGCCTTTTTCTCGGGAAAGGCTCCGAGCTTTCTTCGACGCGTCTTCGAGCGCGCTCAATTTGCGGTCGGTGTTGAAGATGTTGAATTCGGTATCGTCCGCCGCGAAGCTTCCACTATCGTCGCCTTCATCGGCGGTGGTCGAGGCCATGTCGGCGAAGTCGGATCCCGCGCCCACGGTGAGTTTTTTGAGAGTGGTGATCAGGCGTTCGCGGTCGGCAGTAAACTCCTCAATGATTTTGATATTGGAGTTGAACGTCATGATCTCGACCAGATCGTTGGAGGTCATCTGGGTTTCGAGAAACTTGATGGCGGCTTCCTGGGCGCGCAACTGCTCCGGAGGCTGCATGGAGGTCATGTCGAAGAGCAGGCAGAGCAGGCGGCGATCCTGATACTTGATCACGCTGTTTTTCGCGGGCTCGACGTAGGCTCTGGGCTGGACTTTGACTTTTTCCTCGATGGTGCGCGATTGCGGGCGGCGTGTCGGCGATGGCTGGGAGCGCTTCTCCGTCGAGCTTTTGCAGCTCGAATACTTTGATGTCCTGCTTGACGTTGTCTTCGATAGACCTCGACGTCTTCTTTCTTGAGCGTCATGATCGGCTTGCCCGATTTGTCCTTCGCCGAAAGGTTCACGATCACCAGGCGCGTCTCGGCGGTGAACTGCGCCGAGAGCGACATGGCGACGATCGAGGCAAGGATCAGCGCGAGGAGCGACTTCTTCATAAATTTAGAACCTTAACCTTAAGGTAGCGGTAACGGCACGCATGGCGAGCGCGCTGGTGATCTCGCCATACTGCGAGGAGTTGACCACGGTGATCAATCCGGAGGGATTGACGTGGTTCATGAAGTTCGTTGTATCGATGCGGAACTCCAGGCGGCGCCGCTCGGAATGCAGATTGATGCTGCGGGCGAGCGAGAGGTTCAGGATCACCGAACCGGGACCGATGATGGTATCGCGGCCGGCATTGCCGAAGGTTCCAGGAGCGGGGGCCACGAATGCCGCGGTGTTGAACCAGCCTGTGCCGCCATTCTCCGGAAGGCCGGTGGCGTTGGCGCGAAGCTGGCCGATCGAACCGGTTCCATCGAGGTTTCCGTTCACCGTGGCGGTCTGCGGAGCGCCGGTCTGCGCGGCGAGGGAGCCCGAAAGCGTCCAGTCCTTGAGCGCCTTGGCGAGGAAAGCGGGATGCGACAGGAATCCTTTCGTCGCATCGACGGGCGAGGCGAGGACCCAGTTCAGCGCGAGGACGTGCGTGTGATTTTGCGTCGAAAGAGCTCGCTCCGCCGCTTGATCGTAGAAATTCTGCGCGAGCACCGCGTCGTCCAGCGCCTTCGAGTACGTGTATAGGAGGTTGCCCGAAATGCCTTTCGCGAAACGCCGGGTCAGACGCAGTTGCCCGGCCTCATAAAACGAATTGCCCACCGGCGTGTCGTATGTGAAGGCGCCTACATTGGGGATGGGATAACGTTCGACCGAGTTCAGCGAAGAACCAAGCGCGGCCTGATTGGGACCTTCCGGCACATCGATGCGCGTGCCCTTGGTTCCCTGGTAGCTTGCCTCGAATACCAGTATGCGGTTGAGGTCTCTCTGCACGTCGACATTCCAGGTCTGCGCGTACATATCGTGATAATCGAGCGCGACAGCGTAGGTGTTGGTTACAGCTTTGCCCGCCGTTTGGAGAAGACCGGTGGCGAGCGTGAGAGGGTCCGCGGTGCTGGTGGTCACGGTGTTGGTGATCGCGAAGGGAGGCTGCGCGGCGAGCGACGTTTCGAATTTATTGTACTGGCTGGGATTGTAATACCAGCCGTAGCCGACGCGAATCAGCAGCTTGCCTTTCGGATTCGGTTTCCACGCTAGCGCGAGTCGCGGCGCGAAATTATTCTTATCCGATCGCAGCAGCGAGCCGGATAGGTTACTCCGAACGCGGTTTGCCCTGGCGTCACCGCTTGGACCGCGGAGAAATCGGGCGCGACTGCCAGATTCGCGGCGTGTCCATATTTTTCCGCCCACGGTTGGAAATATTCATAGCGGATTCCGAGATTCAGACTGAGGCCGGTCGACACGCGATAATCGTCGACGGCGAATCCGTTGAATCCGTTGCTGCGGTAATAGGTGCTGGTGTCTCCATAGCGGATCGCGTTGGTTTCCGGCAGGCCCAGCAGGAAGTCCGCGAAATCGTATCCGGTATTGGCCGTAGCGACACCGTTCAGATACTGAGCGGTGGAGAGGCCGGAGAAACTGAAGGAGCCGCGGCCGTTGGAATCCGTATCGAGGTTGTTCAGATAATGCGTGACGCCGCCGCCGAAACTGAAATTGTGTTTTCCCTTGCGCATGGTCAGCGTGTCGGCGATGCCGAAATTTTCGACCGCCTGGCGCAACGCGTTCGCATCGCTTAACCCGCTGTAGTTTGTGAACCCGAGGCTCGGCGGACCATAGTTAGTAGGAATTTGAGAGGTTCCCGCGATGCCGAGCTCGCCCGCGACGTTCTGTCCCAGGGTCTCGAAGAACGGCGTTCCAATCGTCGTGTTGCGATTAAAACTCAATGTGACCGATTCGAAACTCCGCGTGCCCAGCCTGTGCCGCCAGGTCGCGGTGCCGTTGAATCCGTTGCCGCTGGTGGTATCGCAGCAGCCGAAGAACTGATAAGTTTTGGCGTTGCGGCCCTGCCAGTTGACGACGAACGCCAGGTTGTCCTTTGGGGTCACGGTGGCATTCAACCTGGTATTCAGCGCCTGGGAATTATTCGGATTGGCGGCGATCAGGCGGTAATCCTGATTGATGGTGCCGACCGGCTGATTGGGCAGAGGAACGAAGGACAGCAGACCCAAGGAGATCGGGCTGATCCGCGAAATCGGAATCATATTGCCGGGGAAAGGCGTGCCTGTCGTGGGGTCGTAAATCATTTGGCTGACCGATGAGAGGTCCCCGGCACGCTGCGCCGCAGTCGGCAGGCTCGAAGGCTGATCGACGCCATTGCGCAGCAGGTTTCCAGTGTAGTTGAAGAACCACGTGATCTTATCGAAGCTGAACAGCTTCGGGATCGCTAAAGGTCCTCCCGCCGATACGCCGAAGCGGTTCTGCGAGTACGCGGCTTTGGGCGCGGATAGCCCGTCTATAGAAAACGGCCGGGCATTCAGAGCCGAATTGCCGAAGGTATAGAAGATCGATCCGGTAAGGCGATTGTTGTTGCCCTGCGCGCGATTACCGATGAAGGCCGCGTTGCCGTTGCGATCGCGAGGGGGTCTCTGACCGCCGCGTCCACCGCCCCGCCCGCCTGGACCACCGGGTCCGCCGCCGCCTCCGCGTCCTCCGCCAAATCCACCACCACCGGGTCCACCCCCGCCGGGACCGCCTGGTCCACCGCCGGCCGCCATGCCAGGACCGCCGGGGCCACCTGGTCCACCCGGTCCACCGAATCCGCCTCCGCGACCGAATCCGCCGCCAGGACCATCGTCCGGCCGCAAGTCACCGGCATTGGTTTGCACGCCATTGCTCAGGCTTCCCTGCGCCATCAGCGATTGATCGGCACCACCGGCACCCGCGCCTGCCGCAGCTTCCGGCGCCGCCGACATGTCGATGGTCGGAGCCTCGGTGTCAGCATCCCCCGCTGCTCCGCCACGTCCTCCGCCGGGACCGCGCCCGAACTGCGAACGATCTCGTAGCGTCATTGTGAAATCGATTTTGGAGGGAGTCGCGCCGATGGTGACTTCTTTCCGCGCGGTGGTAAATCCAAACATTTCGACAGTCACGATCCAGGCTCCTGGAGTCATGCCATCGATATGAAATGCACCTGTGTCGTCAGTCAAGGTGCTGAGAGCTTTATCGCCTTGCGTCGCCTTTACAGTAGCGCCGGGAATCGGCTGATTCCCAGCCATCACGACGCCCGACTGCGCGAGCGCCGGAGTTTGAAAGAAGCAAGCCGCGATGCACACGCCGGCAAGCGCGAGATTTTTCACGTTAAAAATGACGAACCCCCTCTTACCGGCGTGTTGCTCGAATTTTGATCGATTTTACTGCTTGGTGAGAGTCATGTCGCGAGGATCGCCGCGGCCGTTGTCCACTTTCACAGTAATCGTGCCACCGGAAATCGTGCCCGTATACTTCGAGGTGAACTTGCCCTTGTCGCCCATGTCGCGAGTGACTTCGAAGTAGACCTTGTCGCCGTCCACTTTGCCGTTGGAAATTTCGGTGTCGCCGCCGCGGCCTGAGGCGGTGCCGGTCAGTGTCGATCCGCTTTGCTTCAAGTTGAAGGTCGGAGGCGCCCTTCCCTTTGGACCCGCTTCACCTTTCCAGGTTCCCGTTACATCGGCCGCCAAGGCCATTACCGTGGTGAGCGCGAATAGCGCACACAGAGATATCAATTTCTTCATTTCTTTCCTCCCTGAGGTTGTTTCAGCGTTACGAACGTACGTTGTAATGATGACCCGCGACCCGGTAGAGGTTACACCAGCAATTTCAACACCTATCGCGCCAACAACTGCCATTCAGCACAAAGACGTTCGTCCAGCTAATAAGGATGACACACGCCCCAAGTTTTTTGGGAAAGAACGTATTTTCAGGGAATTGGACCGGTGTATGGTAGTTTAGTATTTTGCTGGCGACCGGTGCGCTGAAGCCCGTCCACCGAACCCCGACCGTAAGGAAGGGGACAGCTGTTAGGGCATCGAGGAGGCCTCTATGGAAGCCCTGGGAATGGTGGAAACCAAAGGTCTGATCGGCGCGATTGAAGCCGCCGACGCCATGGTAAAGACCGCCAAAGTCGTGCTCACCGGAAAAGAATATATCGGCTCCGGGCTCGTCACCGTCACCGTTCGCGGCGACGTCGGCGCAGTGAAAGCCGCCACCGATGCCGGAGCCGCGGCCGCGCGCCGTGTTGGCGAACTGGTGGCCGTCCACGTGATCCCCGCGCCACATAGCGATATTGAAAGAATCCTGCCGGGCGCGAAAAAATAGCCGTTGCGTCTGTAATGTTGCAGGATCAAGACCTCATCTCGATACAGGAGGTCCGCGCAAAAGTAGAACAAGCCTACACCGCCTGGACCCGCTACCGCTCCGTCTCACAATCCCAAGCCGACACTATTGTCGAGGCCATGGCCGCCGCCGCCCGCACTAATGCGCGACATCTTGCGGAGAGGGCTGTCGAGGAAACGGGCTATGGCAACGCTCGCGACAAGTACGCGAAAAATATGCTCGCGGCCGATCTGCTGCCGAAGCGCATGCGAGGGATGCGAACCCTCGGCGTGCTGCGCGAGATTCCCGACGAGAAGATTGTCGAGATCGGCGTGCCGATGGGCGTGGTCGCGGCGATCCTGCCGACGACCAATCCAACTTCGACTGCGATTTATAAAACGCTCATCGCAGTGAAAGCAGGAAATGGGATCGTGCTCGCCCCTCATCCGCGAGCCCGCGCCTGCACCTGCGAAACCGTGGCGATTCTCGCCGAGGCCGCGGTGAAAGCCGGTGCGCCAGAGGGCTTGATCCAGTGCATCGCAACCTCAACGATGGAGGGCACGAATGAGTTGATGCGCCATCCCCGAACCGCCGTGATTCTCTCCACCGGCGGAGCCGGCATCGTACGCGCGGCGTATTCGAGCGGCAAACCCGCCTATGGCGTGGGCCCCGGCAACGTTCCGGTTCTGGTCGATATTTCCGCGAACATCCCCGACCGCAATCGCTAAAATCGTCGAAGGAAAATCCTTCGATTACGGCACGCTCTGCTCCAGCGAGCAGACGCTGGTGGCTGAGAAATCGCTGCGCGATCCGATTCTCGCGGCATTGAAAGCGAATCATGCGCATCGCTGCGACATTCCGCAAACCGCCGCCCTGGTGCGGCTGCTGATCACGAAGAATCTCGGAATCAATCCGGATTGCGTCGGCCAATCGCCGGAAAAGATCGCGAAAATGGCCGGATTTGAGGTTCCGAAAGACACCAGCATTCTGACCGTCGAGATCGAAGGCGTCGGGAAAGAGCATCCTCTATCGGCCGAAAAACTATCGCCCGTTCTCTCGCTCTATTTCGTCCCCGATTTCGGCGCCGCACTCGACGCGTGCGAAGCCGTGCTGCGATTCGCGGGTCTCGGCCACACCTGCGGGATTTATGCGACCGACGATGCGCGCATCCGAAGCTTCGCGCTGCGCATGCCTGCCTATCGCGTGATCGCGAATTCACCCACGCCGACGGGCTCCACTGGAATCTCGACCAATCTGTTTCCCGCCATGACGCTGGGCTGCGGCGCGGTCGCCGGTAACTCGACCAGCGATAACGTCAGTCCCCTGCACTTGATCAACATCAAGCGGCTGGCGTATGCTGTCGATGCGACTCCAATGTCGAGTGAAATCGATCCCGCTAACATCGATCGAGCCCAAATCGTTTCCGCTGTCGAACGGTTTCTAGCTGGCCGCGCCGGCGTGCGTAAAGAGGCAGCGCCCGCTCCCCCGCCGGTTCCAGAACCGCAAATCACCGATTTCGTCTGCGAGGACGACGTGCGCCAAGCCATCGCGCAATCGAAGAAAATTTTTATCGGGCCGAAAACCATTGTGACGCCCTCGGCTCGCGACCTGGCCGGTCCTCATGACATCCTTATATTGACGAAGAAATGAAACTAAATCTTGACTCCCTTCGCGCTGAAATCGAGAGCTACCTCGAAACGCATGGCATCGTTGTTTTTCAGAGCCACCCCCGCGCCGGCGATACGTCCGCACCCGTTTACTGGGACACGGAGCGCCATCCCGATTACAAGATGTTCCTGGCCGCGGCGGAATCGGCCGGCGCCAAGCTGGTCACAATCCACGCGCGCGAGTTCAGCGAGGACATTCTCGACGATGCGCTCGATCACGCTGCTTCGGCGAATCTGCCTCGCGAGGAGCGCCGGGCGATCGATTTACGCCTCAAGGAAATGCGCAGTTATGTCGGATTCACCTGCCAGATCGAGCTGTCCTTCGACCTGGCGCCGAGGGTCTACGTGTTCGACCTGCGGACGGAGTGGTTCGACGATTTGAACGACCTGCTCGACCGCGTGGACGATGCGGCGCACAAATCCGAAGGCGATTCGCCACTGGGCGGCGGATATTTTTCGAAGAATTAATCGGGGGCTGGCCCACTATGTCTGTGTAGGACTTCCCACTCAATGAACTGGACCCTCGCCCCCACAGATCTTTCCGCCGTATCCGCTCTGGCGCGTGCGCTGAACCTCGCGCACCCCGCGGCCCGGGTCCTTTACGCGCGCGGTTATCGCGATATTCTCGAAGCCCGTCGCTTCTGTGCGCCCTCCCTCGACGATCTGCACGATCCCTATCTACTCAAAGGAATGCACGAAGCCGTAACCCGCATTCAGGAAGCAATCAAACAAAACGAGCCGATTCTGCTTTATGGCGATTACGACGTCGACGGCACCACTTCCGTCGTCATTCTCAAAAAAGGATTGGAGCTGTTGGGCGGAAAAGTTACTTTTCACGTCCCCCACCGGCTCCGCGACGGTTACGGCATGCGCAGCGACGTGGTGGAGGACGCAGCGTCGAAGGGTGTGAAACTCATCGTCAGCGTCGATACCGGAATCCGCGCCAGCGAAGTGGTGCGCACCGCCTCCGAGTTGGGGATTGACGTGATCGTTACCGATCATCACCTGCCTGAAGCCGAGCTTCCGCCCGCGCTCGCCGTCCTGAATCCCAATCGAGGCGACTGCTCCTATCCGGAAAAAAATCTCTGCGGCGCCGGTGTCGCGTTCAAGCTCATCCAGGCTCTCCTTCAAAATCATCCGAAGCGCGCAGCGTTCCTAGAGTCGTTTCTGAAACTGGTGGCGATCGCCACTGTTGCCGATGTGGTTCCGCTGACCGGCGAAAATCGCGTCATCGTTAAGCGAGGCCTCGAAGGCTTGCGGGACGTACGGAATCCAGGCCTCCGCGCGCTGCTCGATATTTCCGATCTCGCCGAAGGAGTCGCGCCCAGCGCCCGTGAAGTGGCGTTCCGCGTCGCGCCGCGTATCAACGCCGCCGGCCGCATGGCCAGCGCCAACGATGTCATCGAGCTTTTCTCCACCAACGATCCGGAGCGAGCCCGCACGATCGCCGCGCAGCTCGACACCCTCAACACGGATCGCCGGCAAACCCAGGAAGATATCGTACTCGCTATTTTCAAGCAGTGCGTCGAGCAAATCGTTACCGATGACGACGCGGCGCTCGTGTTCGCCGGAGAAGGATGGCACCGTGGAGTCGTCGGTATCGTCGCGAGCCGCGTGGTCGAAAGATATCACCGCCCTGTTTTCGTTTTGGGCATTGAAAACGGCACCGCGCAAGGCTCCGGTCGCAGTATCCCCGCGTTTCATCTGCTAGAAGCGCTGGAACAAATGCCCGAGTTATTCAGCAAGTTCGGAGGCCACCGTCAAGCCGCGGGTCTAACCATCGCGTCGGAGCGCGTCGAAGAATTCCGCACGCGATTCAAAGCCCACGCGGCAACAAAGCTGACGGCGGACGATTTTATTAGAACACTCGAAATCGATGCCGAAATCGACTTCCGCGAGATCGACGACGCTTCGGTGAGTCAGATCCTGAGCCTCGCCCCCTTCGGCACCGGCAACCCGACTCCGGTATTCGTCGCGCGAAATGTGGAAGTAGTGGCGTGCGACGTGAAAAACGAAAAACACGTCTTCGTCAAGCTGAAAGGCTTGCGATCGCAAGCCAAAGCCTGGAACTTCGCCGAGCGCGCCGCCGAGTTCGAGCCCGGCTCCCGCATCGACCTGGCATTCACCATCGAGGACGATGCATACTCCGCGGCAAGAGGCTACGCGCCGTGGCAGATCATGATGAAAGACGTGCGCCCCGCCGCAGCGGTCGCGAAAGCCGCGCGGTAAGATCAGTCGGACGCTTATTTCGGCGCTGGAGGTTTGGAAGTGACTGGTGCGGATTTTATGCCGGTTTTCGCGAGCGCGGCTCTTAGGGACGCTTCGCTCTTTGCGCCGATGTCGTACAAAGCTACTTTGCCGCTGCGGTCGATCAGGACCAGCGTCGGGTAGGCGTGGACGGAGAGGGATTTTAGGGCTTCATCGTCGGCGTCGAGTTGCAGGGACGGATAAGTCAGGTGGGCGGTGGTTACGTATTTATCCATCGTTTCCTTGTCCTCGCCGACATTGACTCCGAGCACGACTAGTCCTTTGGCGCGAAATTCCTTGTGTAGTTTTTCGATGATCGGGCTTTCGCGTTTGCAAGGGTCGCACCAGGACGTCCAGAAATCGAGGAGAACGACTTTTCCCTGCGTGAGCGGAGCGCCTTTGAGGGTCGGTGCGAGTTTGCCTTCGACTTCGGGCTTGGTGATGCCGGGGAGGGTCCAGTCGGCGGTTTGGGTCGCGCCAGCGGGAGGCGTAAAGACGAAGAGCGAGTCGGGGAGGTCGGCGTTGAGCGAGAGGCCGACGGTGGTGGTGGCTTGCGTCATGATGACGGGTTCAGGAAGTGTGCCGATCAGAAGGCGCGCGTTCAGGCCGTTCTGCAGCGTCAGGCCCAGGGTTTTCGAGATCCAACTGGTTTGCACGGCGTCGAGGATGGTCAGATTCTGGCCGGGGACCTTGATGGTGTCGTAACGGGCTTCGACTACCCAGCATTCGTACTGCTGGTCGTCGATCTCCATGGTTTTTTCGCCGGTGATTTCGACGGACTTGATGGAGCTGCGAGATGTCGGGGAGGTTTTTGAGGACGCCGTTTTCGCCTAGCGCGGACTCCGGCGAAGCTGGTGGCGGCGCGGCTTGAATATATTTGTTCTGCTGCTCCAGATAGATGTAGGTATGGGAGCCGTCGCTGACTACGGTGGTGGCGGCTTCGTCGGTCTCCGATTCGATGCGCATGCGGTCCGGGCGGCGAACGCTGATGACGGCGGGCATCTGCATGCGGGTGTTGGTGCCGCCGCGGGTTTCGATAATGCTGAGGGAGTGGATCTGATAGCTGGAATATTTTTTGATGGCGTCGGCGGAGTGGAGGAGGAGTTCGCGGGGGTCGGGTTGTTGGGGGGTTGCAGAAGAGGAGGGTGGGGAGGACAAAGTAGGGCCAGGCGCCGCATGGTTCTATCGTACCTAGTCCGTGCGCTACGGAAAGGCCGGCGAGCGCTTGGCAACCGGGGCTACGGGAGTAGCTTTAGCGTGGCTTTGCCCATGGTGCCTTCGTAGAACAGGTCGAGAGAGTGGATGTTTTTTATCTTGCCGCGGAAATAAAAATAGAGCAGGCCGGAGCGGGGCAGAGATTCTCGCCTTCCGGAAGGGTTGCGTTCTGGACGCGGTTGTCGATCGAGTTTTCCTCTTCGACTTCCTTGACGGTGGCGGCTGGCCGGCGGGCGGGCGCTCATTTCCATCGCCGGGGAACTGGCTGGGCGGGCTCGGGACCGACGCTGACGGTGCCGTCGCCGACGCTGACGCTGCCCGTTGGTTTCCAGATGCGGATGGGTGCTCGGGAATTTGATGGATCCGGAGACCATGCCCGGGAGCCTCCGTGGATAGAGGCGTCGCCTTTGCCGTTGATGCGCAGCGTGAAGTTGTCGGGAGACATCTTGAGGCGGCTGAAGGAGGGACCGAAAAACGCCACTTCGACAATCAGATAATCGTTGGCGATCAGGGTCCCTTTGGCGGTGGGGAGGGAGTGGACCAGGTATTCGGCGGCGAGAGTCACCGTATCCAACTGCACGCTGAACGGGATAATCAGCGGCTTTGGTTTTGGCGGCGTTCCCTGGGCATGAAGCGAGGGTGATCGCGCTCAAAAACAGGGCGAATCGCATGATCGTAAACAAAGTTACCATAATCTGCCGATAGATATGACTGGAGCTGTTTTGAGGGCAATATTCGACAGTGGAAACTTTCGTATCGTAAGCCAAAGCCCTACCGTTACTAAGGGGTTTACTTAGTGTTCATTGACGACGAGCGCCCGTAACATTAATTTGATGTCGTGGTCTAGTGATATACGATGCCTGTATTGCGACGGGAAACTGCCGCTTTATAGAAAAATCACGAACGGGCAGTTTTGCTCCGCGGCGCACAGGAAACTGTACTGGCAGGAGCAGGAACGCCTGGGCGTGGAGCGTCTCCACCAGACGCACGATTCGCTGCGCGCGTTTCGTCCGGAGGAAGCGGTAGAGGCGCTTTGGGGTATCCACCGAGTTATCCGATGCCCGAGCCGACACAGCTCCGCGGCATTATTCCAACTCGGCCGAGTTACCTGCCCGTGCGGCGAATCATATCGAGGCGACTCCGGTTGCGGATGCCGATCCTGGTTCTTATCTTAACGAAGCCGATCTGGCTCCGCAGACTCCGCTGTGGGCTCCGCAGGAAATTGTCCGAGCCGGATCACGGCGATCGAGCCGACCCGCGCCGATAGGCGGATTTATTGCTGTCCACGCCATGATGCCGCAGCCGCGGTGGCCGATGGACCGTCTGGTGATTCCGGAGCCGAATCCACTGGCGACCACAGGGCCGGTTTGGATCCCACTGCGCTCGAAGGCGGCGCTGATCAGGGACGTGCTGGCGGCGGGAGTCGCGCCGATGCCGCTGCAGCGCGAAGTCCTACGAAGGCACGCGCAAGCTGGAGCCACTGCATCCGGCGATGTAGCCTTGCCGCGACGTATCGCACGCGGCGACGCCCGGCGGGGAACGCTCTGGCGGCCGAGGAAGATGCTCCGCGCGCTGGAGAAACTGATTGGCCCTGGCTGCCTTCGCCGCGCACGAACAGCACCCGATGGAACCCGGCGCGATCCGTGGCCGGCCGCTCCCTTCTCCAAGGCCCAGAAAGCGCATCTGCCGCTCGCGGCGATGGAGCACAATTCAAGGCTGGACCGTCGCGGCGCCTCCCATGGCGGGGTTGCGATCGCTGTCGATCGATCAAGTGCCGCTGGTGCATGGAACCTGGATCGACAGCCTGCGCGCGCTCAAAAGCGAAGGGGAATCGCCGCGGTATGAATTGTCGACTCCCGCGATGCGTCCGCGCCTGCGACTGGCGGCGGGCAGCCGTTATCCGGTATCGACGCGCGATCAGAGCCCGGCAGTAGCGACGATCGAGCCGAGAATCTGCAGCCGTCTGCGACAGCGGTCGCGATTCCGGCACGCGGCCATGGCGGCGGCCGCGTCGTCCTCGGGTCGAGCAAATATTCCGGATGCAGCGGGACTGGTACCGCTGCTCGCCGCGGTCAAGCCAAATGAGCCTGCGCCGCAACCGGCTCCCTCGCAATCTTCGAATCTGCCGCAGCCTCTGCGGACGGAGCCGTGCGTCCGGCATCGCATCTGGAACCATTGGACGCGAAACCGGTGATGGATTTCATGGCCCCGACGCCGCAGTTGCCATCGCAAATTATGCCGTCGCAAATCATTAAGATGGCGGCCGATGAACCGAAGAAGGCTGGCCCGGTGATGGATAGTCCGGCGGCTCTCCCTCCCAGCGAGTCTGGCGATGTCACACCATGGACGGTCGTGGCGGGATTCTGGAAACACGCGCCGCGCGATCTGAAGCTGCTGGTGTTCGGCATCCCGATCCTGCTGGCGCTGGCTCTGCATCCGTCGCTAAAGAAGATTCCCTACGCCGCGCCGCAGCAGGCGGGCGGGATTGAGCGCAACATGGAACGTAATTTCCAATGCAAGCTGAAGCGATCAATGGGTGACGGTGAAGCAGACGATGGTCGATCGGGCGGCAATCGCACTGGACGAGGATTTTCGCGCCGGGCCTGGACGACTGGACCAGCCGCGGGACGGTACCACGGAGTGGGCCTTCGACGCGACGGGGTTCGTGCGGCCCGGTCCGCTGGCTCTGTACCGGCCGTCGGTCGACTTGACCGACTACCAGTTGCAGTTTTTGGGAATGATCGATAAAAAAGCGCTGAGCTGGGTAGTGCGCGCGGCCGATTTTGACGATTACTACGTAGTGAAGTTAGTTGTCCTCAAGCCGGGGCCGGTGCCGACCATCGGCGTGACGCGCTATGCGGTGATTCACGGGCATGGCGCAGGACCGGTCCGATACCACGGCGTTCATCAATGCGCGGGAAGACATGCTGTACCGCGTGCGACATGGATATTCACGGCGACGATGTTCGCCCTTACGGTGCAGGGGCAACTGGTCGATAGCTGGTCTGAGCCGCGATTGCGGAAAGGCGGCATCGGATTTTTCACCGCGCGCGGGGAAGCCTCGCGCCTGCGCTGGGTGCAGGTCACGCATCAGTACGACATGCTGGGGCGGCTGTGCGCGTATCTGGCGCCTTATAACATTCCATCGACAAACGGGGGTTGGCAACCATGAGCGGACGGAAAAACGGAGTAGATTCGGCGCTGCGGGCGACCGGGCAAGACGGTATCGCCGGCGCTGGCGCGATCGGTGTCGCTGCATCTGGAAGGCAAGCGCAAGGAAGCGCTGCGCGAGCTGAACACGGCCATCGAGAACGGCGAGGAGACGCCGGAAGTGTTCGCCGCCAAGGGCCACATCCAGTTCGAGCTGGAGCAGTACGACGACGCGATCAAGACCTACGAAAGGCTGCTGACGCTCGCGCCGCGACACCCGACGGCGAATTTCAACCTGGGCATCTGCTACGAGAAGCTGGGCCGCTGGCAGGAAGCGACCGATGCGTTCACCAAGGCTCTGGAAGTCGACCCGCAGCGCGAAGAAGCGCAGTTGGGGCTGGGCATCTGCCTGCTGCATCAGGAAAAGCCGGAGCCGGCGATCGCCTGCTTCGACAAAGTGCTGGCGCGCCAGCCGGGTCACGAGACGGCGACGTTCGGCAAGGCGGTTTCGCTGCAACTGTTGTGGAAGTTCGACGAAGCGACCGACGCTGTATCTGAAGATTCTCGAAAAGAATCCGCAGTCGGAAGAATGCCTGGTGAATCTGATCACCATCGGCATGGCCCGCAAGGATCACGCGCTGATCCAGCAATATTCGGAACGACTGCTGACGATGCGTCCGTTCTCGCAGGCCGCGCTCGAAGGCCTGGCGACGTGCGCGTTCCACGGCAACGAGTACGAAGCGGCCGCGCGCTATCTGCACCAAGCTGGTGGAGTTCACGCCCGATCATTTCGAGCGCTGGTTCAACCTGGGCGTCGCCGAGCAGAAATGCGGACGGCTGGAGCAGGCGGCGAAAGCTTACGGGGAAGCGGCGCGCGTCCGTCCCGATGCCAAGCAGGCGCACGTGAATCTGGGTATCGTGCGGCAGGAACTGGGCGAGCTGAAGCAGGCTCGGGAATCGTATGAGCGGGCGCTGCAAATCGCGCCGGATCTGGCCGACGTGATCTACAACCTGGCGAGCGTGCTGGAACAGCAGGGCGAAAAAGAAGACGCCGAGCGGTTGTACGTGAAGCTGCTGAGCCGCAATCCGGAGTGGGAAGACGCGTGGTTCCGGCTGGGCTATCTGCGGCTGCAGCGCGCCGACCATCGCGGGCGCGGCGGAAGCGTTCCAGAGCGTGCGTGCGCAAACGGTCGCCGTGGCCGGAAGCGCAGTTGAATCTCGGGTTGTCGTATTGGAATCTGGGCGATCACGATAGCGCGGCGAAGGCGTTTGAGAGCGTGCTCGAAGCGGATCCGCATTCGATCGACGCGCTGCGCGGACTGGCGGCACTGGCGGTCGAGCGCGAGGATGTGGAGAAGGCTCTCGATCTGCAAGCGAAGCTGATCGAAGCGGGCGAGCGGACGCCGGAGTTGTTCTACAACACCGGGCTGCTGCTGCAGAAAGCCGGCCAGCACGAAGACGCGATTCGCCTGTATCAGGAAGCGCTGACGGAGCGGCCGAATTTCGCCGAGGCTCTGCTGAATCTGGGCCACGCGCTGAAGGCGCAGGGAAATGTGGAGGAGGCGCGCAATTACTGGCGTCAGGCGCTGGAGCAGAAACCCGAGCTCGCGACCGGATATTTCGAGCAATAGCCCCCTTTGACTTCGCCCAAAGTGCGTGGCATAATGCTTCGTGTTTTGAGGAGTCCTTAGGTGAAAAAGCTCTTTGTAGGAAACCTGCCCTACGCGGCAAATGAGACAGACGTCCAGAATTTTTTCTCGAGCCAGGGAGTGGCGGTCGACACCGTCACGGTGATGCGCGACCGTTTCACCGGGCAGGCCCGAGGGTTCGGATTTGTCGAGATTCAGGACGACGCGGCTGCGCAGGCGGCGGTCGATAATTGCCACGGCAAGGACCTGATGGGGCGCACAGTGGTGGTGAACGAGGCCCGTCCCATGGCATCGCGGGCGGACGCGAGCGGCCGTCCACCGCGATACTAGACGCTTTGCAGGCTGTTACTTCGCGAGTTTCCGATCGAAGAATCCATCCGCTGCGTGCATGGCCCGCGACCAATCCTGTACCCGTAAAAAATCGTGAATCTCGTCGGGGAAAATCAGCTCCTCGAACTCCGTGTTCTGATTCCGCAGAGCTTCCACCAGCTTGATCGTCTGGCTGAAATTCACGTTGCGATCGTCGTCGCCATGGATCAGCAGCACAGGCGACTTCCATCCCTTCACCGTCGCCATGGGCGATGCCTCGAACGCGATCCGAGCCTGGTCGCGCTGCTTATCGGGATCGAGATTCGGATTCGCGACACTGCCTCCGCGCGCCGCTCCAATCGTGCACGCCGTGCAAATCGACGCCGGCGGCGAACAGGTCGCTCGACCGCGAAAGAGCCATCGCCGTGAGATAGCCCCCGTAGGATCCTCCCCACACGCCGATGCGCTTCGGGTCGACATCGGCGCGCGCGGCCATATACAGACCGGCGCCCATCACATCGTTATATTCGCTGCCGCCGGACGCGCCGTAATTCAGACGCCTCGCGGAAATTGAGGCCATAGCCGATCCCGCTGCGATAGTTCACGCTCAGCACCACGTAGCCCTTGCTCGCCAAGTACTGATTCATGCCGTAGGTGTTCGAGTAGTAATACATGTAGTGCCAACCGAGCAGCATCTGGCGGCGCGATCCGCCGTGAAAGAAAACGATCGCCGGATGCTTTCCCGCACCCTTTGGGCAGAAAAAGTTGGCCGTGAATCTGCATGCCGTCGGAGCCAGGGAAAATGACTTGCTGCGGAACCACTTGCTCGTTGACCGGAAAATCGGCGGGGATCGTCTCGGGCGCCAGGTCGTGCGAACTGCCCGTCGATCACCGCCGCGCGTCCGATTTCCTTCGGGCTCGACCGCAAATACGCCACCGCTCCATTGCCCGCATCTTCCGGCTCCCATTCGATCCCTTCGCTCAGCTTGACGATCGGCGTCGCCGTGCCTCCGCCCGGCCGCGACGCGCCAGATGTGACGGCGATCGATGTCGTCCTGATTCGATGAGAACAGCAATTCGCGCCGGTCGTGCGAGAGCGACACGTGCTCGATCTCAAATGCGCCGGGCGTCAGCAGCTTCGCCGGGCCCGCCTTCGGTCGAAACGGAATAGAGATGACACCAGCCGTCGCTTTCCCACGGAAACACGAGGCGGTCTCCATCGGCCCACAGGATCTGATTCTCGGCGACCATGGCGTGAAACGCGCTGCCCGGACCCGCTTTTGCGCGCCAAACTTCGCGGCCGGTAAGCGTGGTCGCGTCGGCAATGCGGATCGACCACGGCTGCGGCGCGTCGCGTTGCAGGGCTCGCACCTCCGGCGCGAGTCGACGTCGGGATTCGAATAAAAGCGATGCGGCGGCTATCGGAACTCCACACGGGCGCCGTGTCGGTATCGACGCTCGGATCGAGATAGCCCACCGTTTTCGCGCCGATTTTGAATACGCCGATGAACGCGTGCTCCGCGCGATTGTTCACGAACGCGAGCGTGGTCCCGTCGGGCGACCAGCGCAGCTCCGTCGAGCGTCCCTTGGTGTGGACGATCTCGACCGGCTTGTCGCCTGATTTTCCAGACGTGAATTGGTGAGCCAGATCTGCCCGTTACGCACGAACGCGACATCGCCATTCTTCGAAACGGCGGGCATGCGGCCCTCGCTCAACTTCTTGGGCGCGCCGCCTTCGAAGGGGATAATCCACACGGCCATTTCCGGCGTCTTGACCAGGCTTTCCGGATTCGGATTGTCGCCATTGGTTTCAAGATCGCCTCCGCGCACGTAGACGATCGATTTTCCATCGGCGGTCCAGGCGACCTCGCCGATCTCCTGCCCGTCGTCCTCGGTGATCGAGGTGAGCCTGCGCCCCTTGAAATCCGGCGCCGCGGCGACCCACAAATTGTTCGCCCCGCGTTCCTTCATGAGCCACGCGACCTTCCCGCCGGAAGGCGCCGCGGTCATCGCGGAGGAGAAAGGTGCGTTCAAATATTGGTCGTATCGTTGCAGCGGAACCGGTGCACGCAAGAGTGAGAGTAAGAAGGGCGAATCTCATATCACGAGATTTTCTCACACTGCGCTCGAACGAGAATAGAGCGTATGACTGCATCGGGAACATTCGAAGTGAAAATGAAGCCTCAGATGGAGGAGAATGTCGGCGATCCGACCGTCGGCAGGATGTCCATCGACAAGCAGTTCCACGGCGATCTGGAAGCAACCAGCAAAGGGCAGATGCTTGCAGTGCAGGGCGATGTGAAAGGCTCAGCCGGCTACGTCGCGATGGAGCGAGTGATCGGAACGCTCGGGGTCGTACCGGCACTTTCGCGCTGCAACACACGGGGACGATGAATCGCGGCGTTCCTGGATTGAGCGTGACTGTTGTGCCGGATTCGGGCACCGCAGAATTGACCGGGATCAGCGGCACGATGAACATCAATATCGCCGACGGAAAGCACTCGTACGAGTTCGAATACACGCTCGCACAATGAGAGAATGGAGCCATGACTGGAATCCAGTTCGTCACGGATGACAAAGGTCGAAAGGTTGCCGTTCAAATCGACCTCAAAAAATATGGGGGGATTCTCGAAGACTTCTGGGATGGCCTTATTTCCGAATCTCGCCGTAAAGAGAAGGGAATCCCCTTTGAAAGGGTAAAAGCCGACCTCGTGAAGCGCGGCCGTCTTCGTGCGTAGCTATGCCGTCAAAATAATGCCTTCGGCGAGGAAGGAACTTGAAACCTTGCCCGATGTTGTGCTCGACCGTCCGTAAAATCGAGTCTCAGGGAGTCTTGCCCAGACCTTCAGGCTGCAAGAAGCTGAAGGGCCATAAGGACCAGTGGCGTGTCAGGGTTGGCGACTGGCGCATCGTGTATATCATCGACGATGCTGCCAGGGTGGTCCGTGTGACGCGGATTGCTCATCTCAGCGGCGTCTACGAATCTTAACTGCGATAGAATCGACCCGATGGATTCCTACGCTCGCGGCCCCTCGTTTGCGCTGACGACGCAAACAGCTTCTCAGGTTTTTTCCGAACCGCCCGTCGCTTCGCCGATCGCGAAGCGCTGATCGTTCCTCATCAGAATATCCGCCTGACCTGGACACAACTCGCCGATGAAGTGGAGAAAACCGCGCGCGGGCTTGACCGGGCTCGGGCTCGTCTCCCGGCGACCGCGTCGGCGTCTGGGCCACCAATTGCGCCGAGTGGATTTATCTCCAACTCGGCTGCGCCCGCGCCGGACTGGTGCTGGTGAACGTGAATCCCGCCTACCGCGCGCTGGAGCTCGCCTACGTGCTGAAACGCTCCGGCATCAAGGCGCTGATCCTCCGCTGCGAAGATGCGCGATCGAAGTATCGCGAGATTCTCGAACAGGCGACGCGACGGCGAAATACTCGCGCTGGAACACGTCGTTTATCTAGGCGAAGAATCCTGGGACAACATGATCGCGAACGGCATCGACATCCCGACTTCCACGATCGACTGCCACGACGTTCTCAACATTCAATACACCTCCGGCACCACCGGCTCGCCGAAAGGCGTGCTGCTGACGCATCACAACCTGGTCAACAACGGACGCATCATCGCGCACGGCCTCCGCTACACCGAACAGGACCGCCTGTGCTCGCCCGTGCCCATGTATCACTGCTTCGGCTGCGTCATCGGCACCATGGCCGTGATCGCCTCCGGCGCGACGCTGATTCTGCCCGCGCCCAGTTTCGATCCTCTCGCCACCATGCAGGCGATTCACGATGAGCGCGCGACCTCGATCTACGGCGTGCCCACCATGTTCATCGCGCAGCTCACGCATCCCGAATTTTCGCGCTTCGATTTTTCCAGCCTCCGCACCGGCGTCATGGCCGGCGCGCCGTGTCCCATCGAAGTGATGAATCGCGTCGTGAACGATATGCACTGCACGCAGATGACGATCATGTACGGGCAGACCGAATGCTCGCCCATCATCACCATGGCCAGCGTCGACGATTCGGTCGAGCTGCGCGTCTCGACCGTCGGCTGCACCTGCCCCGAGACCGAAATCAAGATCATTTCGCCCGACGGCGCGACCGTTCCCGATCGGCGAGCAGGGCGAGCTCTGCACCCGCGGCTACGCCAATATGAAGGGTTACGATCAGGACCCCGACGCCACCGCGCGCGCTATCGACTCACGAAGGCTGGCTGCATACCGGCGACCTCGCCACCATGCGTCCCGACGGCTATTTCCGCATCACCGGCCGCCTGAAAGACATGATTATCCGCGGCGGCGAAAATATCTATCCGCGCGAAGTGGAGGAATTTCTCTATACCCATCCGAAGATCGCCGACGTGCAGGTGGTCGGCCTGCCGGACGAGCGCCTCGGCGAAACCGTCGCCGCCTGGATTAAGCTGAAAGCTGGCGAAACGGCCGTCGGAGGATGAAATTCGTGAGTTTTGCAAAGGCAAGATCGCGCACTTCAAAATCCCTCACCAGATCCGTTTCGTGGATTCCTTCCCGATGACCGTCACCGGCAAAATTCAGAAATATGTCATCCGCCAGACGGAAATTCGAGGCCCGTCATCTTGAAAAAGCCGCCAATATCGAAACCGCATAATGACCCCTAAATTTAGAATTGCCGCAATTACCGACGAATTTTCCCCCGACTTGAGCGTCGCTCTCAAAGCCATGAAGCCCATCGGCATGACCGGCGCGGAGCTGCGCGTGGTCGGCGGAAAAAACATCATGGACCTGACCGCCGACGAGCTATCGCAGGCCAAGGATCTGCTCGACCACGAAGGCTTCGAGGTGATCTCCATCGCCTCGCCCCTGCTGAAATGCGTGCTGCCCAACGCGCCCGCCGATCGACACGCGATTTCAGCAGGACGTGTTCGGCTCCAAGCACACCTTCGAGGATCAGCCGCGCCTGACCGAGCACGCCTTTTCGATCGCCAAGAAAATGGGCGCGCCCATCGTCCGCGTCTTCTCCTATTGGCGCACCGTGAAGCCCGACGAGTGTTTCGACGCCATCGTGAAGGCTCTGCGCGCGCTGGCCGAGAAAGCGGCGAAAGAGAATCTGATCATCGGCCTGGAGAACGAACACGCCTGCAACATCGGCACCGGCCGCGAGACGGCCCGCGTCCTCGCCGCGCTCGATCATCCGAATCTCAAAGTGGTGTGGGACCCGGCGAATGCCATGGTTGCCGGCGAGACTCCCGATTCCCGAAGGCTACCGCGTCCTCGATCCGAAGCGCGTCGCGCACGTCCACGCGAAGGATTGCAAGATGATCGATCATAAGCCGGAGTGGGGTCCGCTCGGCACGCGTTCGGTCGATTGGAAAGGGCAGATCGAAGCGCTCCTGAGGATGGATATAAAGGATGGCTGAGTCTCGAAACCCACTGGCCCGGCCCTAACGGCAATAAGCTCGAAGGCAGCACGATCTGCGGCTGGAACCTCAGAGGCCTCGCCTCCGCGTAACGCGTCTAGAATAATAGATCGACATCGATACCGAACCGCCATGCGTCAGCATGCGGGCAGACGCGAAGTCTCCTCTTGCAATCCCCACCATCTTATGCTAAAAATTTAGCAGATGCAAAAACTCAGCCGCCGCGAGCGCCAGATCATGGACGTCCTATACGAGCGCGGCCGCGCCACCGCCGCTGAAATTCTGGCCGCACTGCCGGACCCTCCCAGTTACTCGGCAATCCGAGCTTTAATTAAAGTGCTCGAAGACAAGGGCCACGTCAAGCATCAGGAGGACGGCCCGCGCTACGTCTTTACGCCGAGCGTCCCCCGCTCCAAGGCCCGCCGCAACGCGGTGAAGCATCTGCTCCAAACATTTTTCGACGATTCGGCGGGCGAGGCCGTTGCCAGCCTGCTCGGATTGTCGGCCGGAAAATTGAAACCCGAGGAACTCGACAAAATCGAAGAGCTTATTGCCCGAGCCCGAAAGGAAAGCAAGCCATGAACCTCCTTCTCGATTCCGCCCTGAAAGCGACGTTGATTTTATTCGCGGCCTGGACAGCGGCACTCGCACTCCGCCGCGCTTCGGCCGACGTTCGCCACATGATCTGGCTGGTCGCGATGCTCGCGGTGGCGCTATTGCCCGCGGCTCTCTCCATTCCGCAAACCGCGATCCCAGCGGCGGCGCGCATCGTCGTCCCGGCAATCGCGGCGTCTCCGCAGATGGCGATGCAGAAGCTCCCTTGGCTCCTGATCGTCTGGGCCGCTGGCGCGAGTATCGTGCTGCTCAGACTGTTTGCCGGCATCGTAGCCGCCATTCGCATCACCCGCTCGGCGAACAACATCGACGGCGTCCTTTATAGTGATCACGCAGCGACGCCCATGACATGGGGCTTCCTCCATCCGGTCGTTATTCTGCCCGCCTACGCCATGGAGTGGACCGCCCAGGAGCGCGACCTGGTCATCCGTCACGAGCATGCGCACATCGCCCGCCACGATTGGTTCTGGCAGATCGTTGCGAGCCTGACGACCGCGGTCTTCTGGTTCCATCCTCTGCTGTGGCTCGCGAGCATCCAACTGCGCCGTGAAGCCGAAGGCGCTGTCGACGATTGCGTTCTCGCGAACGGCGTCGCGCCTTCCGATTATGCCAGCAGGCTGCTCGACGTCGCCCGCCATCTGCACAGCCTTTCAAACGCCCGCTGCGGTCCTTTCGATGGTCCGTAAACCGGAGCTTGAAACCCGCGTCCGCTCGATTCTCGATCCGTCTCGCCGCCGCTCGAGTGCCGGATTATTAATCCGCTGCGTCATCGCCATCGCGGCCGTCGCTCTCATCTTTCCCATCGCGGTCACCAGGCAGAAAGTCTACGCGCAGGGCCAGGTCTACAAAATCGGCAACGGTGTTTCGCAGCCGACCATCCTCTATAAACAGGAGCCTGAGTACACGCCGGAGGCTAAGGATCAAAAGATCGAAGGTTCGGTGCTGCTCAGGGTGGAAATTACGACCGAGGGCCATGCCGAAAACATTCGCGTCGTGAAGTCGCTCGACCCCGGCCTGGACGCCAACGCTGTCACGGCAGTTTCGAACTGGCGATTCAATCCGGGCAAGAAGGACGGAGCGCCGGTCGCGGTCTACGCCAGCATCGAACTCAATTTTCACTTGAAGTAATTAGCCGCAGCTCTGTTGCTGTCTCGCGAATTCGGATAGGGACTTATCCGCATCAGGCGATCCAACAGTAGGGCTAAATCGGCGGCCAATATCAAAAACGCCTCCAATTAAAAACAGTCTGACTTGCGCTGCGCCGGTCGCGCTATCTTCTAATGCATGGCTTTGAAGATTATGATGTGGCTGCTTCTCGTCGCCGCCCTGATTCAATTCGTTCCTGTCGGCCACGACCATTCCAACCCGCCCACGACGAAGGAACCTGCGTGGGATTCGCCCGAAACCAGGGAATTGGCGCGCCGAGCGTGCTTCGATTGCCATAGCAATCAGACCGGCTGGCGCTTCTATTCTTATGTCGCGCCTGTATCGTGGCTGGTCGCGCGAGATGTAAACCAGGGCCGCAGCCATCTGAATTTCAGCGAGTGGGATAAGCCGCAGAGGCACGCCAAAGACGTCGCCGAGCAGGTGAAAACCGGCGAAATGCCTCTGTGGTTCTACATTCCTCTGCATCCTTCGGCCAAGCTGAGCGACGCCGAAAAGCAGGCGTTGATTCAGGGAGCGGCGAAGTCGCTGGGGCCTCAAAAATAAGCGTTGACACCGATACTGTGTATCGTATAGTATGTGGTACATACGATGTTGTGCACGGTGTTGCTTTCATGATTCCCGAGCCGTTCGAAAATCTTAAACTGGAGCTGCGCCGGGGCTGCCTGGTGGTGGCTGTGCTGGCAGCTCTGCGTGATGAGCAGTGCGGCTATACTCTGCGTAAGTCTTTAGCGGAAAATGAGTTGGCGATCGACGAAGGGACGCTTTATCCGCTGCTCCGGCGGCTCGAAAGCCAGGGTCTTCTCGCCAGCGAGTGGCGCCAGCATGAGAAGCGCAACAAACGATTTTACCGGCTCACCAACCCTGGCACCGACATTCTGGAGCGCTTGCTCGCCGAATGGCGCGACATCGACTTATCAATTGAGGCAATTTTGGACAAGGAGAAAGGTCATGGACCTGATCGAGCGTTACCTGCAGGCGGTTCAGTTTTGGCTGCCGTCGAAACAAAAGAGTGACATTATCGCGGAGCTGTCCGAAGACCTGCACGCGCAGATCGAGGAGAAAGAGGTGGGACTGGGGCGCTCACTGACGGACGCGGAGATCGAGGCGATTCTCAAGCAGCGCGGACGGCCTGTGCTGGTGGCGAACCGTTTTCTCCCGCAGGAGCATTTGATCGGACCCGTGCTGTTTCCCATTTATATCTTCGTGCTGAAAATCGTGTTGGCGAGCTACTTGGCGCCGTGGGCGATGACATTATTCGGGCGAATGATTTACAGCGCCGCGTATCGGGCCGAGCTTCTCAATGACCCCATCTCCGCGGTTCTATCGGGGTGGAGTAATTTATGGGGCACGGAGTTTTTCGCGGCTGCCGCCGTGACCACCATATTCGCGATCCTCGAAAGGGTGCAGGCAAAGAAGCACTTTCTTGAGAATTGGGATCCTCGCAAGTTGCCGGCGGTACGAAATCCGAACCTCATCACCCGGGCCAGCGCTTCCTTTGAGCTGATCGTCAACGCCGTGTGCGTGGTCGTGTGGGCGTCCAACATGTACTCGCCTGTAGCCATGATTTCAGACGTCAGGATTTCGTTGTCCCCGTTGTGGCCATGGTTTTTCTGGCTCTTCTTGCTGGTCGCATTGGTAAACACCTCCATCGCGGGTGTCAACCTGATGCGTCCTTATTGGACGGTACAACGAGCGATCATTCGCCTGCTCAGCGATGCCGCCGGATCGGCGCTCTTCTGCTGGCTGCTGAAGGCGAACATCCTGACCGGATTCTCGGTCGCCAATGTGTCGCCAGAACGAGCCATCGAAATCACCAACATCATAAATTACTGGGTAGGAAAATCTTTCCCGATCGCGGTTGCCGTGTGTGTCGGGATTGTGTGCGCGAATGTTTACAGGATCGTGCGCCTGAAGACGGTGCGAGTCCATCCCGCGCTCCAGGCCGTTGCACATTAGTAAGCTGTCCCGGTGATTTCGTGAGCGGCAAATGCTCGGAGCCACTCCACGTCGATACTGAGCCGCCATGCGTCAGCATGCGGGCAGGCGCGAAAGTCTGCGCTAATCTCATGACTGGGAAAGCGCAGTAATCGCGCGCAACCAAGCTTAGTCAGGGGACACTATCGATTTCCCTGCGACAGGCCTACAGCGTCGCCCTCACTGCACTACGGCTCCTCTTTGTGGTGAAATAGAAGTTACCCCCACCTCCCGGAGGAATCAGCAAACTTGCCTACAGCAGTCCTCGCCTTGGAAGACGGCACGGTCTTCGAGGGCAGTAGTTTTGGTGCGCCCGTTGAACATGCGGGAGAAGTTGTTTTCAACACCTCCCTCACCGGATACCAGGAAATCTTCACCGATCCTTCGTATGCCGGCCAGATTGTCGTCCTGACGAATCCGCAAATCGGCAACTACGGCGCCAACGATGCTGATAACGAATCCGTGAAGCCGTTCATTGAAGGGCTGGTGGTCCGCGAGTTTTCGCCGCTGTCTTCGCAATTGGCGCGCGGATGAAACTGCGCAGCAATTTTTGACCGGCAACAGCGTTCCGGTGATTGCCGGAATCGATACCCGGGCGCTGGTCCGGCATCTCCGGTCTCGAGGCGTGATGCGCGGCGTGCTCTCCGCCTCGGGCGGAACCAAGGACGAATTGGTTGAACGCGCGAAAAATTCTCCGTCGATGACCGGGCTCGATCTGGCGACGCGTGTCACCACGCCGAAAATCTACGAGTGGTCGAAGGCGGTCGACTTGTGCTCGCCTTCCGATCTTGCGGGCGCCCCTGAGCCGCCGAAATTTCACGTCGTCGCCTACGATTACGGCATGAAGCGGAACATTCTGCGAAGGCTGGTCCAGGTCGGATGCCGCCTCACCGTTGTTCCCGCCGGAACGTCCGCCGACGATGTGCTTGCGCTGAAACCGGACGGCGTGTTTCTCTCCAACGGTCCCGGCGATCCCGAGCCTCTCGAATATCCCGCGCGCAAGTCGCGAAGCTGGTCGGGCAAGTGCCGATTTTCGGCATCTGCCTGGGCCATCAGATTCTCGGACTCGCGCTCGGCGGGAAAACGTACAAGTTGAAGTTCGGACATCGCGGCGGCGAATCATCCGGTCATTAATAAGGTTACTGGCAAGGTCGAAATCACGTCGCACAATCACGGCTTCGCGGTCGATCCCGACTCGCTCAATCTCAACGAAATCGAAATCACCCACACCAATTTGAACGACGATACGCTCGAAGGTTTCCGCCATCGCAACCATCCCGTCTTCTGCGTGCAGTATCATCCCGAGGCCGCGCCCGGCCCGCACGATTCGCTCTACCTGTTCGAAGATTTCATCACGATGATGGAGCAGAATGCCTAGGCGCAACGACATTCACCGCATCCTGATCGTCGGCTCGGGTCCCATCATCATCGGGCAGGCCTGCGAGTTCGATTACTCCGGCGCGCAAGCGTGCAAGGCTCTCCGCGGCGACGGATACGAAGTGGTGCTGATCAACTCCAACCCGGCCACGATCATGACCGATCCCGATTTGGCCGACCGCACCTACATCGAACCATTGAGCGTCGAGTTCGCCGCTGAAGTCATTCGCCGGGAGCGGCCGGACGCGCTTCTATCGACCGTCGGCGGACAGACCGGTTTGAATCTAGCCATCGCACTCGCCGAAGCGGGCGTGCTCGAAAAGTACGGCGTCGAACTAATCGGCGCGAAGGTCGACTCAATTAAGAAAGCCGAGGACCGGCTCCTCTTTAAAGACGCGATGCGGAAAATCGGTCTCGAAACGCCAATTTCGCAGCTTGTAAACAGCGTCGAAAAGGGCCTGGAATTCGCGAACCGCATCGGCTATCCGGTTATTCTGCGGCCGAGTTTCACCATGGGCGGAACCGGCGGTGGCATCGCTTACAATCGCGAGGAGTGCGAGGAAATTCTCGAACGCGGCCTCGACCTTTCCCCGGTCCATGAAACGCTCATCGAGCAGAGCGTGCTGGGTTGGAAAGAGTACGAGCTCGAAGTGATGCGCGATGTCGCAGGCAACGCGATCATCGTGTGCTCGATTGAAAATTTCGATCCCATGGGAGTTCACACGGGCGATTCGATCACGATCGCGCCGGCGCAGACGCTCACCGATCGCGAATATCAGATGATGCGCGACGCAGCGCTCGCTTGCCTCCGCGAGATCGGCGTCGATACCGGCGGCTCGAACGTGCAGTTCGCTATCGATCCCGCAACGGGCCGCATGGTGATCGTCGAGATGAATCCCCGTGTGTCGCGCAGCTCCGCGCTCGCGTCGAAGGCCACCGGATTTCCCATCGCGAAAATCGCAGCGAAGCTCGCCGTCGGGTATCTTCTGCACGAAATCAAGAACGACATTACGCGCAAAACGCCCGCGTGTTTTGAACCGACCATCGATTACGTAGTCGTCAAAATTCCCCGCTGGCAATTCGAAAAATTTCCCGGCGCGGAGCCGGTGCTGGGGACGCAGATGAAGAGCGTCGGCGAAGTGATGGCCATCGGCCGGACGTTTAAACAAGCGCTCGGTAAAGGGATGCGGAGCCTCGAAACCGGCAAGGCCGACGGCGCGACCAAGTTCGTCGAGGAGTTGATCGAGCCGCGCCTGATCACCCCGAATCCCGACCGCCTCGGCTACATCCGCTACGCGTTTGAAAAAGGCTACACCGAAGAGCAGGTCCACGCGTTCACCTCGATCGATCCCTGGTTCCTGCGCAATGTTCGCGAACAAGTCGACCTCGAAAAGCAGATGGCCGCGCTGACTCTGGAAACCGTCACACGCGAGCAGATGCTCGCCGCCAAACGCGACGGCCTTTCCGATTCGACGCTGGCGCGAGGCTGGAACGTGAAGCCTCTCGATGTTCGCGCGCGTCGAAAAGCATTGGGCGTGACAGCTGTCTTCAATCGAGTCGACACCTGCGCCGCGGAGTTTGAAAGTTTCACGCCTTACATGTATTCGAGCTACGAATCGGAGTGCGAATCCAATCCGACCAATCGCAAAAAAGTCATGATCCTCGGCAGCGGCCCGAATCGCATAGGCCAAGGAATCGAGTTCGATTATTGCTGCTGCCATGCGTCCTTCGCACTTCAGGAATTCGGCATCGAGTCGATCATGGTGAACTGCAATCCGGAAACGGTCTCCACCGATTACGACACCAGCGACCGCCTGTACTTCGAACCGCTCACGCTCGAAGAGGTCCTCAACATTGTCGATACCGAGAAGCCTGACGGCGTCATCGTCCAGTTCGGCGGCCAGACCCCTCTCACCCTTGCATTGCCTCTGAAGGCCGCGGGCGTGCCGATTATCGGTACCGACCCTGAAAATATCGATCTCGCCGAAGATCGCAAACGCTTCGGCAAACTGCTCGACGACCTGAAAATCCCATCGCCCGAAAACGGCTCCGCCACCAGCGCCGAGGAAGCCTGCAACGTTGCGCGATCCATCGGATTCCCGGTGCTCGTCCGCCCCAGTTACGTACTGGGCGGCCGCGCGATGGTGATCGCCTACGACGAAGATACGGTCCGCCGCTACATGCACGAAGCCATCGGTTTTTCGCAGGACCGCCCCGTCCTGATCGACCGCTTTTTAGAAGACGCGACCGAGGTGGATGTCGACGCGCTCGCCGATATGTACGGCGGTGTATTGATCGCGGGCATCATGGAACACATTGAAGAAGCCGGCATTCATTCCGGCGATTCAAGCTGCGTCCTGCCCGCGACGTCGCTAGCCCCTGATGTAATTTCGACCATTCGCCGCTACACCGAAAGCCTGGCAAGAGCCCTGAACGTGATCGGCCTGATGAACGTCCAGTACGCCGTGAAGGAAGGAAAGGTCTACGTGCTGGAAGTAAATCCACGAGCCTCCCGCACCGCTCCCTATGTGAGCAAAGCGACCGGCGTAGCGCTCCCGAAAATTGCCGTCGGCCTGATGCTCGGCAAAAAGATCGAAGAGTTCACCGACCAGACCGGGGTCCTGAAAGTCCCTCAATTCTTCGTAAAATCGCCAGTATTCCCCTTCAACAAATTCCCCGGCGTCGACCCGACGCTCGGTCCGGAGATGCGCTCCACCGGCGAAGTAATGGGAGTCGGAGAAAATTTCGGCGAAGCGTTCGCAAAAGCGCAATTAGCCGCCGGCCAGCCCTTGCCCGATAAAGGCCGGGTCTTCATCAGCGTGAACGACCGCGATAAATTAGTTGCTGTAGCGCTGGCAAAACGCCTGAGCGCTCTGGGCTTCGAGATCACCGCAACCCGAGGCACCGCCGCCGCCATCCGAGCCGCCGGGGGCCAATCAAAAACCGTTTTCAAAGTAAATGAAGGCCGCCCGAACGCCGTCGATCTGCTGAAGGCCGGTTCACTGGATCTGATCATCTACACGGCAACCAGCGGCGCCCATGCGTTCTCCGACGAAAAATCGATCCGCAAAAACGCCGTGACCTATCGTGTCCCCTGCATCACCACAATGAGCGGCGCCAAAGCCGCCGCAGAAGCAATCGTATCCCGCCGCCGCGACCCGATCCGAGTCTGGAGCCTACAAGAAATCCACGTGGGGCGGGGCCATGCCCTGCCAACAAGTAGCACTTGAAAAGCGAAAGGCAGCACATGGCTAGCGCCCCGCCCCAAGTCTACAGCGCCTTAGCCAACTCTTCCGCGAACGCGCTCTGCGGACCACCAGCAGTCCGCTTAGCCCCCGCCGCGCTCCGCTTACCTCGCCTCGGTGGACGCTGATCGACCACTGGTGCCGCCGTCGCCACCGGAGAGCTTTGAGAGCTTTGGCTCGCAACCGCAGCCGTCGCAGCCGGTTGACCTCCGCTATGGCTCGGCGCCGGCGGATGATAAGGTGCCCGCTCCGGCCGATGCTCCGGTCCTCGTTCAGGGCCCCGCTCTGGTCGATCCCCCGGCCGCGTCGCGCCTTTCGGCTTCGGCGGTTGCGCGGGATTCGCGCGGAGCAGACGGTCCTCAAGAGGCGCCCGATCGAAACGGCGGATTATGGAGTTCATTTCCTCGGTATTCGGCGCTTCTATGAACGCGAATCCCTTGGACTCCTGTGTTTCCGGATTGCGGATAACCTTGATCGCGTCTGCGACCAGGTTTTCGGCTGTCAGCCAGCCCTTAATATCGTCCGCGGTTACCCAAACGGGCAAGTTGCCCAAAAAGACGGTAAAACTCATTCAGTGGTTGTCTTCGACTCCATTGGTGGGGGTTTTTGCTCGAGTGCGATGCTCCCTCGGGCACTACCAGCGTATCACACTATACAAAAACGGTAAATAAAAATGTTGAATGAAATCCCCCTCGCGGCGTATCTACGGTCCGAGGAGACTAATTTGAAACCCTTCCTGTTCCTTATACTTGCCGTTTTCGCCGCCGCACAGCCCAACCAGGATAAAATTACAAAAGAGGTGCGTCACGAACTCGTGATGCTCCCCTATTACGGCGTTTTCGACAATCTCGCCTACCGGGTGGACGGTACTAAGGTCACGCTGTTCGGCCAGGTCACCCGCCCGACGCTCAAGTCCGACGCCGAAAACGTCGTGAAGAGGATTGAAGGCGTTACGTCGGTCGATAACGAGATCGAAGTGCTGCCCCTTTCCCCCAATGACGACCAGATCCGCCGCGCGGCGTATCGTCAAATTTACTCCAAGCCGCCGCTGCAACGCTACCAGATGGGAGCCGTCCCTCCGATCCACATCATCGTGAAGAACGGCAACATCACGCTAGTCGGCGTGGTCGATAACCAAGGCGGATAAGGACATGGCCGGCATCGCCGCCAACGGCGTCCCCGGATCCTTCAAAGTGACCAACGATCTCGCCGTAGGAAAATAGGCTAATGACCCGCATCGATACCGGCAAGCTTCCCGAGGTCGAACGTCTACCCGGTTGGCGAGGCCGCTACTTCGATTCTCCCAGCATGACCTTCGCGCATTACGAGTTCGATGCCGGGTCCACCATCCATGAACATTCGCACCCTCAGGAAGAGGTTTACGAAATCATCGAGGGCGAGCTCGAAATCACCATCGACGGCGTCCCCCAGCGCTACGGTCCCGGTTTCGCCGGCATCGTTCCCGCCGATACGCTCCATTCCGTCAAAGCTCTTTCCAGCGGAAAAGTAATCGTCGTCGATTACCCCCGGCGCGAGGGTTTCGCCCAACTGGTAACGGAACCACGCTACTAATCGCCGTGTCTTATAGCTTCTGAACGCCCTCGACCCGCCCCAGCGCGCGATCAAGAGTCCCCAGCGGCAGATGTCCCGCCTTGCGCGCAAGATGAAGCATCAGGCAATCGGAAAAACCCAGCGCAGGGCGTGACCGGTACAGCTTGAGCGCCGCCTCCACGGTCTCGGAATCCTGCAAAACCAGATCCTCGTGGTCCAGCAGCATTTGAATCGCAGAGGCAATCTCAACGGCGTTCTTCCTGTAGCCTGTCCGGAGGACCCAAGTGGTTTCGGCGACCGCCAGAATCGAAACCCAGGCGCCCTTCTCGATAAAGCAATCGGCGGCTTCTGCCTGCTCGGCGTCGTCTCGGATCAATAGCCGGAGCAGAATATTGGTGTCAACGGCGCGCATAGTGCTCTGCGATACCGCGCCCGAGCGCCTCCTTTAATTGCTTGATCGATAAGCGTTTCGGTGGCCCATCCGGAAACAAGACCCGGTGAATATCCTCGGACGAATACTTCCCGGCGCGCCGCACCACGATCTTATCGCCATCCTCATCCCATTCCAGAATCGACCCCGGCCCGATCCCCAGCTTGCTTCGAACCTTGGCGGGCACTGAAATCTGCCCTTGCGCCGTAACCTTCGAATGAGCAATCGCCATCCCTCACATTACCACGGTAATGAGCGTTGGACCGGATCTGCGTTCATCCGCGTTCATCAGCGGCCAACATCGTCTTTGCCTTTCCCAACAAAGGCTTGTTCAACAACTCCACCATCGGAGCCATCGCCCGAAACCTCTTCACGATCTCCGTTTTCAACTTAGGCGACGTCACGAGCTTCACGTCCAGCTCCACCCACCAATACCACTGCTTCATTTTGACCAGGTCCGCAGCCGGATCCTCCGCGTCGAAGCCCTTCGGCACCCTCCGCAAAGTTGTTCCCTGCACCGAACCCATCAGCTTGTGCGACGTGCGAAACAAGTTGTGGTTGCCGGCTATAAAATGACGAATCTTCAGCAACTGCTCAGGGCCAGGATTATAGGCTCCGCAAGCGATGCCGACTCCTTTAGGCGACACGTGAAAATAGAAGCCCGCGCCCGAATCCTTGCCCAGTCCGCGCCGTGGAAAAATCGCGCCGAGGTGCGTCTTGTAAGGAGTCTTGTCCTTGCTGAAACGAGTGTCGCGATAGATGCGATAGACAGCTTTCTTCGGCTCCGTGATATGCTCCGGAGCAAACTTCAGCAGCTCCGCGTTGATCGATTCCGCGAACTCGAGCATCGGCTCCTTCAGCTTCGTATCGAAAGTTTCCTTGCGCGGCTGGAACCAGTCGCGCGTATTATTTTTATCCAGGCTTTTTAAAAATTTTATGGCTTCGGGTGGGAACATATAATCAAAAGAGATGCTTTTTCGCCTCTCGGCGATTCCCAATGTACAGCTTTTCGTGAACGCTCCGCTAGCGCGCTATACACGCTTTGAAATCGGAGGCCCAGCGCGAATGTTAGCCAACGTTTCGACCGTCGATGCCTTGGCCGAAACATTGCAGCTCGCGAAATCGAGCGGCACGCCGCACGCGATCATCGGCGGAGGCACCAATCTGATCGTCGACGATGAAGGCTTCCCCGGCGTCATCGTTCGCTACGTTGCTAAAAACATCGAAATCCAAGGCACCCAAGTGCGCGTCGAAGCCGGAGCCATGCTGCAGGATCTGGTCGATAAAACCATTGCTGCCGGATTGTGCGGCTTGGAAACGATGACCGGAATTCCGGGTTGGGTCGGCGGCGCGATTTACGGCAATGCGGGAGCGTACGGCCATTCGATCCAGGAATCGATTGAAAGCGTGCGTTTTTTCGATGGCTCTAGAACGCGCGAATTAAGGTCAAATAAGGCAGAGTTCAGCTACCGAAGCAGCATATTTAAGTCATTTAAGGACTGGATAGTGCTCGATGCCGTTTTAAGGCTGAATAAGGCGGATTCGACCGAATTGCGCGCCACAGCCGACGGAATTCTCAAAATACGCAATGAAAAGTACCCTCCCACGATGAAGTGTGCGGGCAGCATCTTCAAAAACCTGCTGCTCGCCGATTTGCCCACAGGCAGTGACGGTACCCGAGAAAATCGTCCGGGAAGGGAAGGTCCCATCGGCCTATTTTCTCGAACTCGCGGGAGCCAAGGGCTTGGCCATTGGAGGCCTGCGAGTCGCCGATTATCACGCCAATCTGATCTATAACGAAGGCGGCGGAACCGCCCGCGATTTATGGCATCTTATTGAAACCTTGAAGGCGGGTGTGTGGGAAAAGTGCGGCGTGAGGCTCGAAGAAGAAGTGCAATCGATCAGAAAATGCTGACCGTCAATCCCGTTTGCGTGGTGAATGGCCCAACATTGACCACCACCGGAAACGTCCCTGCCGTGAAATATCCCGCCGGGACCTGGGCGTTGATCTGGAACATTCCAGGATAGTTACCGCTCGGCCCCGCATAAAGGATGGAGCCCGAGTATCCTCCGATCGACAAAGAAAACGGCAATCCAGTAACGCCCTCGCCCGTCCCGAAGAGGGTAATAATGCTGCCGCGCGCGGCCGGGTTCAATGAACTGTTAAGGGTCCCGTCCTGGTTGAGAACGGAAGCTTGGCCGGTCGAATTAGCGAACAGGGCCGGAGCGGCATCGACCACATTCGCAGTGATTTGCGGGATCTGATTGATCGAGATTTGGACGCTCTGGACCCCTTCGAGCGAAACCGGAACCCGGACCAGCAATCCGCTGGATGTGACAGAAAGAATCGGCGTCTGGATCGCGTTGAATGACACTTCGGTAACCGTCGATCCAGCACCAAGCAGAGCCAGCAGCATGCCCGGCGCAATCGGCCCCGGAATCAGGCTCGCAGCGTTTACAGCGCCAATGACAGCAAGCGGCGCAACGGTGATTTGTGTTGCCGAACCAGTAAGTTGGCGGATGCGGTTGTTTCCCGAATCGGCAACATAAACACCCGATGAGTTCACCAGAACATCGGAAGGCGCATTCAACTGGGCCAGAAGCGCGGAAGCCGCCATCGCCCGCGAATCCCGGTGTTCCGGTTCCGGAAACTGGCGTCACATTGCCGAAAGAATTGACGCTAAGCACCTGATTTAGCCCGCTATCGGCGACCAGGAGATTTCCCGCTGCATCGATCGCGATTCCCTGCGGATTGATCCACGCGCCCGCCCCGATCAGCGAGTGAGTGCCCGCCAGCGTGAACATCCAGACCTGTTTTGCGGATGGCTCAGAAAAATAGAAGTTTCCGTTCGAATCGATGACCATTCCCCGCGGCGCTTGGAGGCCCGCGAAAAGCGGGGTCATGACGCCGGTAGGGGTCATCTTGAAAATCAGGGCGGAATCAGCGATATACAGGTTTTTCGCGCTGTCGAACATCATGTACGCAGGCGCAGTGAGGGCACCGGTCAGCACTGGAGCGATAATGCCACCCGGAGTCACCATGCGGAGGCGGGCGTTGCCAGTATCGGCGATATAGAGGTTGCCCGACGAATCAAAAGTCACGGAAGTAGGGGAGTTAAGCGTGGCAAGCATCGCCCCCCCGCCGTCGCCGCTATTTCCCGATGCTCCGGTTCCTGCGTAAGTAGTGACGGTTCCGTTCAATCCGACGCGGCGGATCCGGTTATTGGCTTTATCGGCAACGTACAGATTCCCAATAGCATCGAGCGCGATACCGGTGGGATGATTCAGCCGCGCATCGATCGCCGGTCCGCCGTCGCCCTCGGCTAAGCTGCCTCCTCCCGCGATGACCGCGGAAGCACCGAATACATTCGCCCGTCGAGCGACAGTGATATCTGCGATATAAAGATAGCCATCGTTGCCGCAGGCTACGTCGGTCGCTGAAACATTCATGGCAGTTGATGTTCCCGAGGAAAGAGGAATTTCCAGGATCTGCCCGGTAGAATGATCGGCGACGTAAAGTGTTGCGACCCCATCAAAGGCCAGGCCGGTCGGAAGCGTGGAGCGTGCAATCGAGGTAAGTGTTCCCCCTGACACCTTTCGAATCAGATGATTGCCGCTATCGGCAATATACACAATTCCCTGATGATCGACGGCGATCGCGGTGGGATAATTCAACATCGCGAGCGCAGCGATGCCATCCCCGGAATATCCGGGCGAACCGGTTCCAGCCAAGGTAGTGAGCGTTCCGTCGGGCGTCATCTTATACACACGATGGGCCCCGAAGTCGGAAATATAAACGATGCCGGTCCCGTCGATAGCGACATTGCGGGGCGTGATGAAAGCGAGAGAAGTCGCCATGCTGCCCTCGTTTTTACCCCCAGCAGGCAGAGTGCCTCCGCCAGCGATGGTCGAGATGATTCCGGACGGAGTGATGCGGCGGATGCGGGCGTTGCCCAAGTCGGCGATGTAGAGATTTCCGGCAAAATCGAACGCCAGGCCGTAGGGAGAATTGAGCTGCGAAGAAGAAGCGGGTCCGTTATCGCCAGCAAATCCGGCGGTACCGTTGCCGGCGATGGTTCGGATGTTTCCGTTGCCAGAGATGCAGCGGACGCGGTGATTGTTGGCGTCCGATATATATATGTTGCCGACGTTATCAGTGACAATGCCCTCGGCTTGAAGGAGAATAGCAGAGGTAGCGGGAACGTTTTCGCCAACCCAGTCGCTGCCGGCGATGGTGGAGATGTTGTAGGATGCAGCTTGTAGCGATAGGCAGAAAAGAAAGAGAATCCGCATATACCCCTAAATAAATGAGTGCTATTAGCCATGGGATATTCTCACTCCTTTAAATGCGTCGACGACTACATTGCTCTACAGCCGGTGGCCGTCCAGATCATCCTCGAACGGGTGCGGGGCGCCATCCGAAAGGCCGTTCCCGGCGCCGAGGAGACCATCTCCTACCAGATGCCCACCTACAAATTGCCGGGAGGTCCAGTACTCTATTTCGCCGGGTGGAAGAAGCACTATTCGCTCTATCCCGCTTCCGCTGACCTGGTCGCGGCGTTCAAAGAAGATCTGGCGCCCTACGAAGTCAACAAAGGCACGATCCGCTTTCCGCTTTCCGAACCCATCCCGGTAAAGCTGATCGAGCGGATTGCGAAGTTCCGAGCCAAGGAAGTGTTGAAGAAAGGCTGATCTATGGGATCGATTTCAGTTGCCTGTTATAAGCCGAAAGCGGGTTGCGCGGACGCACTGCTCGAGTTAGTGCGCAACCATCTTCCGCCGCTGCGCGCGGAGGGTCTGGTTACGGATCGCCCTTCGATCGTCATGCGGACGAAGGACGGAGTGATTGTCGAGGTCTTCGAGTGGGTTTCCCAGGAAGCGATCGCGGGCGCACACAGTAATCCCGCGGTCCTCGCGCTATGGAAACGGTTCGAGGCGTTATGTTCGTACGAGACCCCGTCGAACCTGCCGGAATTTCAGAATCTGTTCGCTCACTTCGAGCCGATTTAGCGCGATGCTACTGTTGCGGGCTGCCCGTCGTGGATGACGGACGCATTGGTGACTTCCGCTGACCCCAGGTCGGGGGATCCGGTTCTTTCGTCATCCTTGTCACTGGTTTTTCTTTTAGCATGCGAAGTGCTTCCTGGACGGCCCGTTCCAATTGAGGGTCGTGGCCGGCGATTACTTCTTTGGGCCAGTTTTCTACGTCGACATCGGGGGACGTGCCTTCGTTCTCTACTGCCCATTTGCCTTCGGTCGTGAAGAAGCCGCCTCTGCGGCGCGATCATTGATCCGCCGTCGACGAATGGAGGCGTATCGGCGGTATGGACCAATCCGCCCCAGGTTCGCTTGCCGACCAATTCGCCTACTTTGCGGTGCTTGAACATCCAGGGCATCAGGTCTCCGCCGGAGCCGGCCATTTCGTTGATCACCATGACCTTCGGTCCCCAGATTCCGGCCGACGGACTGGTGAAGGGATAGCGATCGCCGGCTACATTATTGAAATAGCCGTCGAATTTGCGTTCCAGGACGTCGATGATGTAGTCGGCGGCGGAGCCTCCGCTGTTGTAGCGCTCGTCGACCACTACGCCTAGCTTGTCTTGTTGAGCGAAAAAGTAACGATTGAAGCTGGCGTAACCTGGTTGGCCGGTCGAGGGCACATAGACGTACGCGATTTTTCCGCCGGAGAGTTTGTCCACCAGGCGGCGATTTTCTTCCACCCAGGCTCGGGTGCGAAGGGTCTGTTCGTTAGCGATAGGAACTACTGTTATTTGGCGCGCGCCTTCCAGATCGGGCTTGCTGTTGACGCTGATTACGGTTTGGAGATTTGCGGTGCCATCGAGCAATCGGTAGATGCTATCGGGGGCTTTCAGTTCTTCGCCGTTGATAGCAACGATGTAATCGCCTACCGACACTTCGACTCCGGGCGTTGCCAGAGGCGCGTGGAGATCGGGATTCCAACTTTCGTTGTCGTAAATTTTGGCGATCTTGTAGCGGCCGTTTTCGACGGTGAAGTCGGCGCCCAGGAGTCCTCCATGGGACGCGGGAACCGAGGGCATGTCGCCTCCACGGACGAAGGAATGGCCGATGGCGATTTCCGCGCCCATCGTGTCGAGCAGATAATTCAGGTCGGCGCGATGCATTACATAGGGCAGCATCTGGCCGTAGACTTCCTTCATCCTCGGCCAATCTGCGCCGTGCATGTTGGGGACGTACAGATAGTCGCGCTGATTGCGCCAGCCTTCGTAGAAGATTTGTTTGAACTCTTCTTTCGGCTCCAGGTACATGCGGAGCGTTGCATTCAGGCGACCGGTTCCGGCGGTGGGGACTACACGATCGGCATCTACTAAGAAAAGAGACGGAGGTGCTGCTTCTGCGCCAGCGCCTCCCCTGCCACGACCGCCGCCTCCTCCGGCTGCAGCCGCGCGATAGACTAGCTTATGCCCGTCGGCGCTGACACTGTATTCCTGTACACCAGTGGCGAACGGAGCACTTCGTCTTTCACTGATCCGGTATCGCATCAGCGAGCTGCCTCCGCCCGCGCCTCCCCGGCCTCCGCCACCACCACCGCGGCCATTGCTTTCGAGGAAATAGACGGTTCCGGCTACACCGGCGCGGAGCTGTGAATATTGGTGCTCGGTCACACCAGGGATCGCGACGATCCGATTTTGGAGGCCGTCGAAATCGATTTGCACCGTGACAGGAGTGCGCGTGCGCGGTGCGGGCGCATCGGCAGTGTCGCCTCCGCGACCGCCTCGGCCACCGGCAGGAGCGCTGCCGACACCCTTGTCTTCATCGCTCTCCGGGAGCACCGGACTCGCCTCGCCTTTCTTGAGAACGGCCAGATACAAACCGAAGTTTTCGTCGTGATCGTAGGAGGTCATGTCGAGCCACTGCGATTTCAAACCGAAATCGGTGGAAGCGAAAAACCAGAGATACTTTCCGCTGGCATCCCAGACGGGCCAGACTGAGTCGGCCAGACTATCGGTAATCTGTTTGGTCTCGCCGGTTTCCACGTTGCTGATGAAGATGGCGTGATAGAGAGATTTTAAACGGCTGGCATACGCGACCCATTTCGAATCGGGGGACCACGTCGGATTGAGAGTGCGCGTGGGCACCATCCACGGATCGTTGCCAACGGTTTTCGCTTGACCTGACTCGATATCGAGGACCCACACTTTCAGATTCGTATCGGTGTAGAGCAGCTTTTTCGAATCGGGCGACCAGGAAGAGGTGTAGTAATGGGTCGGCTTCGGAAGAGCGATTGAGCGCGCGGGCGTCACGCCGTCCTGGGATTCGATGACCACTTTATACTCGCCGGATTTGTCGCTGAAGTAGGAAATCCATTTGCCGTCGGGGGACCAGGAGGGATCGCGCTCGGCTGAGCCGCTCGACTTGCTTAAGTTTCGGACGTCGCCTTTTTCGGCTGGAATCGTGAAGATTTCGCCGCGGGCTTCGACCAGGACGCGGGCTCCGGTTGGGGACAGAGCCAGCGACGTCATCCGGCTGGTCACGTCTTCCCACTTGGGCATCATCCACGGGAAATCGCCGACGGCGGTGATGTTGACCTGATGCGTTTTGCCGGTCTTGGGATCGAGCTCGTGGACGTAGCCGGCTTGTTCGAAGACTACTGCGCCCGCGCCTGAGTCGAGCGTCTTCACATCGAAATCGGTGAACCTGGTTACCTGCGCCAGCTTCTTGGTCTTGGTCTCATAGGACCAGATGTTGGCCACCGTGTCGCGATCGGAGATGAAGAAGACGGTGTCGCCGATCCAGACAGGGTCCATGTCTTTCGAGTCGGTCCAAGGCGGGGAAACGAGGTCGTAATTTTTCGTGTCGACAATCCAGATAGGCCGATTCTGGCCTCCGCGATAATTGCGGCGTTCCTCATCCCAGGAACTGTTCATGCGATAGGCGATATGGGTGCCGTCGGCTGAAAATTTTCCCTGATAGGCGCGGGGTAGAGGGAGAGGTTGCTCTACTCCACCTTCGATCGGCACGGTCCAGAAACGCGGTGTGGCATTCGGCGCGGAGGTTGCCCTGGCCGAGGCGAACAGGACGGACTTGCCGTCGGGGGTCCAGCCTTCGACGGTGTCTGCGCCGGGATGCCAGGTGAGGCGCTTAGGCTCGCCACCTTCGGCGGGGATGATGTAGACGTCGGTGTTGCCGGCGTAGTCGCCACTGAAGGCGATCCATTTTCCGTCGGGGGAAAAGTGGGGGTTCGAGGTTGCGCCGGCGAAGGTCGTCAAGCGGCGCGCGTTGCCGCCGGAGCGTTCGACGATCCATAAATTGTTGGCATAGGCGAAGGCGATTTGGGTTGCACTTACGGTCGGGGTGCGGAGGAGGCGCGTCGCTGGTCCGGGGGCGGCGATTAGCGCCAGAGAAGCGATGGAGAGAAGGAAAATGTTTTTGGTCACGTGATGTTCCAGAGTGGGCGGATCGCTATAGTTTACACCCTCCGGCGTTAAAATAACGCCCGGATAACGCACATGAACTCTTCTTGAATCAGGCATTTCCTATTAGACCTCGGCGGAGGCTGTCGAGGAGCCATGCGAACGTGTATTCGGGAAATTCCACGACTAATTATCACCCTGGAGGGCTTTTTGGAGGGCTCGGGTGGCATTTATATCTTAAAGAAACATATGGCAACAGGACGACCTTTTGAGCCGGGGAACAAAGCAGGACACGGACGGCCACCCGGAAGCCGCAACAAGGAAAGTATCTTTCAGGAAGTATTGGACAGAGATGGAGAAAAAATTATTGAGACGATCAAGCGCCGGGCGTTGAGGTCGAATCCGGCGGCTATGAAGCTATGCATGGAACGGTTGTTGCCCGTGGCGAAGAGATCGAATGCGCAGTTCCGACTGCCTCCTGTCGAGACGGCTGCTGGGTTGGCGGGGGCGATCGCGGCGGTTACACGGGCAGTGGCGGAGGGCGAGTTGAGCGCGCAAGAGGGCGAGTCTGTGGCGAAGATTATTGAGAGCCAGAGGAGGAACATCGAAGCGGGGGAGTTTGATGCGCGGATTCGGGCGTTGGAGGAGGCGGCGTCGAAGCCTCGGAGGGAGGATTTATGAGTTCGGAATTGTTGAAAAGGATCGAGAGGTTGGAGGAGGAGTTGGCGCGGGAGAGGGCTAATAAGACTGTGTGGAATGTGGGTTGGATTGATCCGGAGACTGGGGTTTGGGAGAGCTTTGGGGGTGACCGCTCCTGTTAGTCGCGGCTCTGTTGGGGTGGGTAGGTGGGCAGGTCGGGAATGAAGGGAATGAAGGGGACAGACCGAACTGTCCCCTTCGCGCCCCCGTCCCCTTCGCGCCGTCCCCTTCGCGCCTGTTCGGCTCCGCCATTGTACTGAACATATGCTGCTAGAACTCCGTCGTCGTTGATGGCGTTGACCGAACGGACGGACCAGCCCGAAGGCACCAGCGCGTTCAGGAGCAATGTGCCGCAGTCGCGGAGGGTGTAAAAAGGATTGTGTAAACGGCCATCGAAAGGCTCACACTAAGGAGACCCGATGGCAATCGACCTCAAACTCATCGACAAGTTGCTGCTGGATTACAAGAAGCCGGAAGACATCATTGGCGAAAACGGTCTGCTGAAGCAGTTGACCAAGGCGTGCTGGAGCGTGCCATGCAAGCCGAGATGACCGAGCATCTCGGCTATGAGAAGCACGATCCGGCCGGCAACAACAGCGGAAACTCGCGCAACGGCGCGACGACCAAGACGCTCAAGGGCGATTTCGGAGAGATGCCGCTGGAGACGCCGCGCGATCGCAACGGCAGCTACGAGCCGAAGATCATCGGCAAGGGGCAGACGCGCTTTACCGGCTTCGACGACAAGATCATTTCGATGTACGCGCGGGGCATGAGCACGCGCGAGATCCAGGGGCACCTGGAGGAGATCTACCAGGTGGAGGTGAGCCCGACGCTGATTTCCAACGTCACCGAGGCGGTGATGGAGGAGGTCAAGAGTTGGCAGAACCGTCCGCTGGATGCGGTGTATCCGATCGTGTACCTGGATGCGCTGGTGGTGAAGATTCGCGAGCCGGCCATGTGCGCAACAAGGCGATCTACGTGGTGATCGGCGTCAACATGCAGGGCAACAAGGAAGTGTTGGGGCTGTGGGCGGGCCAGGCCGAAGGGGCGAAGTTCTGGCTGCAGGTGCTGACGGAGCTGAAAAATCGCGGCGTGGCCGACGTGTTCATCGTCTGTGTTGACGGGCTGAAAGGCTTCCCGGAGGCGATCGAAACCGTGTTCCCGCAGGCGGAGGTGCAGTTGTGCCTGGTGCATCAGGTGCGGGGGTCGCTGAACTACGTATCGTGGAAACAGCGCAAGGCGGTGGCGGCGGATCTGAAGCCGATCTATCAGGCCAGCACGGTGGAAGAGGCCGAGCAGCGGCTGGAGGAGTTCGCCGCGAAATGGGATGCAGCGTATCCGACGATCAGCCAGATGTGGCGCCGGAACTGGGAACACTTGACGCCGTTTTTCGCCTATCCGGCGGACATCCGCAAGGTGATCTACACGACCAACGCGGTCGGAGTCGCTGAACATGAGCTGCGAAAAGTGATCAAGACCCGCGGCTCGTTTCCCAACCAGGAAGCCGCGTTTAAGCTGCTGTATCTGGCCTTGGAACATATCGCCAAAAAATGGACCATGCCGATCCAGAACTGGAAGGCCGCCTTGCAGCGTTTCGCGATCCTGCTCGGCGACCGCGTGCCGAAAGGTCCAGATCTATGAAGAATCGGAACAAGAACATTTCTCGGATGGGGCGCTGCCCCAAACCCCGAGATTTTGCGCTTTCGCGCCAGGATTCCTGGACCGGGAGGCGAGCTGCGCTCGCACTCCCGGAATCCCGGCCCCTGAGTCGGCGCTCGGGTTGCGTCTCCGCAGAGCCCTACCCTCCGCTCAGGTCCGTTCAGTCTACCAGGGATGAAGATTTAGCGTGGCCGTTTACACAAAACACTTGACGCGCCCGTTGGTTTATGAATCTGCTCGATAACCAGGGCGGTCCCGTCGCGCTTCTCAGGCCTGAGCCGAAGACCGATTGAATTGACCGCATCAGATGTGGAGGAGATAGCGGCTGCTGACCGTTTCGCGACTTCGGGTGTCGCATCGGCCGGCAGCTCTCTGGGGTTTCCAGCACTGATATACGGGAACGTGAAATCGAACTTGCCCGCTAATCCAGTGTTGTCAATAACAATGGTATTCACGTCAGGTCTTCTCCCGAGAAGCCCCGAAAAATGCTCCATTGTTTCTCCTTTAACGACCACATTCTCATCGGAGCGCCTCAAGGACTACTCGGTTCCAGGGGCACTGGGTTTCGGTTTCGCACCGGATTTCGCTTGTTCCAGAATATAAACGGTTTGCTGCACGGTCTCTTCGTGCGCCACAAGGCCGAAGCGATCACGAAAAAGGGCAAGCATTGGTGTTACAATTTGATCTTCCTTGATCTCACCTTCTGTCCTGGCATCGACGTCGTATAGATCGCCGAGCCACGATGGAGCGCCTTTGATCGTGACGGGCACGTAGCTGAGTGTCAGCCTCAACAGCAATTCGACCGTCACGCTGTGGCACACAAAGAGATGACCACCTGGCAGCACTTTGCAAGACGCCCGCTGAGTGCCCGGCTGCGACGGTTTTATTGACGCTACATCAAACGCAGAGGCACCGTCGGCAGGAAACCAAAGGCTACCGATCGCTATCACGACTCGAACCGCTGCCTTACAGCTCATGCCGCTACATTGTAACAAGTATGCCTTCTGGCAGGAAGAGTGCAGCCAGGGCGAACCGCTGTGAATCCCGGGCATGTGAAGATAAGGGAATAAAGGAATGAAGGGAATGAAGGGGGAATGAAGGGAATGAAGGAATGAAGGGGACAGACCGAACTGTCCCCTTTCGCGGTCCCCTTCGCGCCCTTCGCGCCGTCCCCTTCGCGCCCTTCGCGCCGAAACTAGGAGGCCCGGCGCGGCCCTCCCCGGTGAACGTCCAAAAATCTACAAAAAATGCCTGAGATCACAGAGTTTGGACGTTCTCCGCCACTTGAACAGGGGGATGTATGAACTTTCGAGGCCGCCATGCGTATCATCCATATGCGCCAGTTGATTCTTTTTGCAGCGGCAGTCATTTCATTGTGCCCCGCGATTGCTCAAAGCGGACAAACAGTTGATGCGCAAACTCAACCGCGCGCCCCTCAGCGATCTGATGAATCAGCAGCCAGCCTCGAAGGCTGTGCCTTTTCCACTACAGCTTGAGATGCGCGTGCCATTTGAGCCCACGGCCTTCCCGAATGGAGCCCGGATGCACCTCTTATATGAGCTGCATCTGACCAACTTCGCCAACTCGCCTCTTTATGTGAGCCGGATCGACGTAATTGACGCGGATGCCCCCGCCGCCGAACCGATTGCCACCTTCAGGCAGAGCAACTCGCAGCCATCTTTCAGGCCGTCGGCGGCAACACACCTGCCGGCTCAAAATGGCGGTCTCGCAATCCCCAATGGCCGAACGGCCGTCGTTTTTATGTACGTCTCATTCGACCGCGGTTCTCACACTCCGGATAGACTGGTTCATCGCGTGATGACCACCGATTCCGTAGCAACAGGCGCGGAGATCGGAACGCATCACACCTCTCTGCATGTGCTCGGACCGCCACTGGAAGGACCAGACTGGCTCGCAGCAGATGGCCCGAGCAATGATCCCGATAATCATCATCGGCGCGGAATCCTCATTATCGATGGCCGCCCCGTAATTTCAAGACGGTACGCCATCGACTGGAAACAGATCAAAGATGGGGTCTCGTTTTCTGGAGACCCGCTGGATAGGCGGTCTTATTACGCTTATGGAAAGACAATTCTGGCCGTCGCGGATGGCCGCGTTGTCACCGCAAGAGACGGTCTTCCCGACAACATTCCCGGACACAACGAGTCGTTTCACCCCGCTGTACCCATCACGCTCGACACAGTCTCCGGCAATACCATCACGATCGATCTGGGTGGCGGTCAGTTTGCCTACTACTTTCATCTACAACCCGGAAGCCTGCGCGTCAAAGCAGGCGACCGCGTCCGGCGAGGCCAAATGCTCGCGCGCGTCGGCTGCTCCGGCGACGCCCGCGAGCCGCATCTGCATTTCGAAGTCACCGATTCATCGAAAGTGATCGCAGGCGAAGGTCTGACCTATGTGATAGACCACTACAGCGCCAACAGCGCAGGTGGCGGATCTGGAGCACTACGCACGCGCGAGCTCCCCATGAATAACAACCTCGTCGATTTCGCGGGCGGCCAGAAAAAATAGGCAAGCACGCAGCGACAATTGACGGCTGCCGCACTTCGAAAGGGACAGACCGAACTGTCCCTTGCACCCTTCGCACCCCTTCGCACCCTTCGCACCCCTTCGCACCCTTCGCACCCTTCGCACCCTTTCGCTCCATTCGAATCGAAACTTGTATAATCCACACATGCAAAGAATACCGTGGAGCACAATTGCGCTCGGCTCGCTGTTGCTCATCTCGGCCTGCTTAAGGAGGACAGGAAGTGCAATCTCCGCAACCTGAAACGAAGCCGCCAGTCAAAATGGAGCAGCGCGGGCGCATCCTTGGAATCGGCGGGGTCTTCTTCAAATCCGCTAATCGTAATCAGATGCGCGAATGGTATTCGAAGCATCTTGGAATCGCTGACAAAGGCCAAGGCGTGATGCTTCCGTGGCGCGAACACGACGACCCGCAAAAGGAACACGTTACGGTTTGGACTATTTTTCCCGCCTCCACTGACTATATCCCAGCCACGCAATCGTTCATGATCAACTACATCGTGGACGATCTGGATGCTTTGCTCGACCGCTTAAAAGAAGAGGGAGTAAAGATTGACGCCAAACGAATGGATGAATCCTACGGTCGCTTTGCCTGGATCTATGACGGAGATGGGAATAAGATTGAGCTCTGGCAGCCGACGCACCGCTAAGCCCTAAGCTACTGGAGTTTTTTTAGCCAGATGTTGCGGACGGAGACTTTGCAGGGGGCGCCTTCGATTTCTATGCCTACCATGCCTGCTTTGTTGTTCGATGAGTCGGGATCGTCGTCTATGTAGACTGCCATTAGCTGGCCGTTGATTACGTGAATGAACGTGCCTCCGCGGGTCATTACCAGGTATTGGTTCCAGTCGTTAATTTTGACGTAGCCTCCTAATGCCGAGCGGTCGCCGATGTTGCCTATCAGCGTTTGGGGCTTGCCGGGGATGCCTTGGACTACTTGGCCTCGCCAGGCCAGGATGCCCAGGGGCGTGTTTTCGGAATAGAATTGGCCGGTGTAGACGAAGCTTCTCGGGTTGACGGGGAACCAGTAGTCGGCTTGCGGGCCGGTCATCATCCAATCGAGGTTGAAGGTCTGGCCTTCGCGGGCTCGGCGCCACGGGATTCCGGTTTGGCTTCGGTATTGGATGCCACTGCCTCCGCCGTATTCCACTTTGATTTCGAATTTCAAGTCGAAGTCCTTGGCGACCAGGCCGTGATAGGAGATGTAGCTGTTGCCGGAGGGTTTTTCCTTGGTCGATTCGCCGACTATGGCTCCGTTTTCTACGCGCCAGATTTCGGGGTTGCCGATCCAGTCCTTTAAAGAGACGCCGTCGAAGAGCTGGGTGTAGCCTTGGTGGTCGTCGAATGCGATGGGGTCGGGTTCGCGGAAGCCTCCGGCGGTGGGGCGGGGGGGTTGGGCTATACAGGGGATTGCGGCTAGGAGGGCGATTAGAATTTTAGGGGTCATATAGGTGCGTCCTTAAAGGGCCGACGAGGGCGTCGGCCGCGGACCTGGGGGTCCGCCCCACATTCTAATTGGTGATGTCGTGGGTGTGGCTTTCTTCGCGGATTGGCATGTAGATGTCGTACCACCACTTCTGGGCGGGGCTGTCGGCGTATTTTTTTAGGGCCGCTTCGGATTCGAATTCCATTACGATGGCTTGTTTATAGCCTTCCTGAGCCTGGTATTTGAGATTTTTGGTCCATACGCGTTTGATTCCGGGGAACTTCGCGGGCAATTGATGGGCGGCGTCGACGGCGGCCTTGATTTGTTCGGGGGTCGCTTCGGCTTTCCACTTTACATTAATAATATGGAGGACCGTGGTCGGGGATTGGGCCAGGGTCAGGGTCGCGAGAAGGACCGCGGTGATTAGTAGTTTCATGCGTTTTCGATTATCTCAGATGGAACGGATGGTGAGGGATTTGCGTAGAATAACGCTAAGGAGCCGGATATGCGAAGTTACCTACGAGCGCTTTGTCTGCCTTTGCTGGGGATTTTTCTGGCTGGCTGTGAGGATTTTGACCTCGGCAGCATGGGAGGGTCGGACCGGTACCGGGAGGATTTTCACTTCAGCTATCCGTTGAGCGCGGGGGGAAGCCTGCGGGTGGAGAATTTTAACGGGTCGGTGGAGATTTCCGGGTGGGATAAAAATACGGTCGATATCGACGGGACGAAATACGCGAATACGGAATACCGGCTCAAGGAAATGAAGCTGGATATCGTGCCGTCGGCGAGTTCGATCGCCATTCGCACGCTGCCTCCGATCGATCATCGGGGGAATGCGGGGGCTCGCTATACGATTCATGTGCCTAGGCGTATCGAACTGTCGAGCATCGTCAGTTCCAACGGGCGAATTACGATCGAGTCGATTGAGGGCGCGACGCATCTGCGGACTTCGAACGGGAGCGTTCATGTTAATGGCGTGGTGGGGCCGCTCGAAGCGCAGACTTCCAATGGAACGATTGAAGTATCGGACGTCACGGGCGACACGACACTGCAGAGTTCGAACGGCACGATTCGGGCGGATGTACGGAAAGGCCGGTTTGGGGCGCATACTTCGAACGGCAGCATCAGTGTCCGCTTGACGGAGCCGGATTCGAGTCCGGTGCGATTAGAGAGTTCCAACGGCCACATCGAGCTGACGATGGACGCGGTGCGCGAAGTTAAGGCCACCACTTCAAACTCGTCGATCACCGTGCGGCTGCCGGCGTCGGCGGGAGCGATGGTCGATGCACACACGTCGAACTCATCGATCACCTGCGATTTCGACGTCAGCGTGCATGGGGGGATGATCTCAAAGCATCGCCTGGAAGGGACAATCGGCAAGGGCGGTCCGCTGCTCGACCTGGGGACGTCCAACGGAAGTATCAAGCTACTGCGACTGTAGAACCGGAAGGACCACGCGGAGAGTCGTGCCAGTTTCTCCCGACGCGATGGTCAAATTTCCGCCGAGCTGCCGGGCGCGTTCGCGCATGCCGGCTATGCCGACGCCGATGCGGGATGCCGAGGACATGTCCAACTCGAGTGTTCCAGGCGGCAGACCGCGGCCGTAGTCGATGAGCTCCAGTTCCACGCGACCGGCTTCGTGCCTAACACGGAGGGTCGCACGCTCACTTCCCGAGTGGTGGTGGATGTTCGCGAGTCCTTCCTGGACGATGCGAAACAGAGCGATCTCAACTGCCTGCGGAAGCCTCAGAATGGGTAGCGGAAAATCCAGGTCGAGCTGAATGCCGGTTCTTTCCGAATAGCCTTCGGCGTAGGTGCGGAGCGCGGACTGCAAGCCAAGTTCATCGAGCAGAGGAGGATGCAGCAGGTAGGACATGGTGCGGATCTCCCGCACACAGGAGTCGGCGAGCGCGAGGCTTTCTTTGATCGCCAGCGTGGTGCGCGGATCGAGCCGGGCGGTAGAGAGGATCATCGAAAGACCGATACTCAATGCACCGAGATTTTGACCCGTGTTGTCGTGGAGCTCCCGCGCGATCCGCCTCCGCTCCTCATCCTGCATTTCGAGCAGGCGGCCGGAGAGCTGCGCGAGGGCCCATTCCGACCTGCGCCTGGCCGTTACATCGACGGCGACAGCGAGCACGCGGACTTGGCTATCGACCTCAATGCGACATAGCGTGCACTCGATCGTGAAGCGGGAACCATCGGGACGCTGGCTCTGCCAGTCGAAGGTCACTTCATTCCCGGCGAGCGCCCCGGTCATCGCATCCCGCATCGCACCGGATTCGCCGAGCATGGATTCCAACTCATCAATAATCTGCTGGCGGGAGGTGCCAAAAAGCTCAGAATTACGGGGATCGCCATTCTCGACCCGTCCTTCACGCAACAAGAAAACTGCATCGGCACACGATGCGGCGGCGGTACCTTCCGGGTTCGCTTTTTTCTCGCGAAGATCGTGCCCGCAATACAGGACGAATTCCTTCCCGCCGAGAGTTGCATAGTTCACATTGAGCCGGGTCGGAATGATCTCTCCGCTTCGAGTGCGCAACTCCGCCGCTACGGTCTGAGAGACCTTTTGCTTCAGTTCTTTAAATCGAGCCGGCCAGCTTTCGGGCGTCCGGGGGGAAATATCCCACGCGTGAAGCGCCGAAAATTCCGCCTGCGAGTATCCCAGCGCGCGGCAGAGAGCGGGGTTTCCGTACAGCAGACGCCCGTCCACATCCATCCACCCGATAAACTCATGGGCGCGATCGACAAACAATTGCGCCAGGCTTGGATCATCGGGCTCGGATGTGCGATCGGGAGAACGAAGGTCCTTGCCGGGCAAACCCCGGCGCGGCCCCCGATCACGTCGCAAGCTTGCTGACGCGCCCCGATTTCGGGAGGTTTTCACAGCAATATCCTTTTTAATCTGAGTGTTGATTGTACTCGTTTTTTACACATTGTCGAGTACCAGACGAACATTATTTTTTTATACAAAACGTTACGTGGAACCGTTGAAGAAAAGCGTGGCCTTATAACCGGAAATTCCCGGTTGCAAATTAACACGGCGCTGAGAAGATTGAGCGGCAAAAATTCTTTTTATGCGGTTGTCGATTTCAGGCTGGTGGAACGTCATAGCATTGAGGAGAGAACAAATGCAATATTTGCTGATGATTTATGACGACGAAGCTCGCTGGTCAGCGCAGAGCAAAGCAGAACGGGACGCCGCCACCGCGGAATTCGGAGTCTTCGGCCAGGAGAACGCCAAGGCCATCCTCGGAGGGAACGCGCTGCAGCCTACCAGCGTCGCCACCACAGTCCGGGTGCGGGGCGGCAAGACCCTGACCACGGATGGTCCGTTCGCCGAAACCAAGGAGCAGTTGGGCGGATATTACCTGGTGGAAGCCGGCGATCTGGATGAAGCGATCGCCATCGCGGCAAAAATTCCGTGGGCGCGTTACGGGTCGATTGAGGTGCGCCCGATTATGACGTTCTCAGCAGCACAGGGAGGAAACTAATGAATCCGCAGATGCAAACTGAAGCCGGAATGCTCACCACACAGGAGCTCGAGCAGTGCCGGAACTACTTGAAACAGACGGGTGAGGCGGTGCTCGCGGCGACCGCCAATCTGTCTCCCGCGCAATGGAACTTCAAGAGTGCGCCGGACCGCTGGTCGGTCGCCGAAGTCCTGGAGCACATGGTCGTGATTCAGGAACTGGTGCTGGGTCCGATCCGCGAACAGGTTGCCCAGGCACCGGTTTCCGGGAATCGCGATTATGCGCACATTGATGCCATCATTGTGGATCAATTTCCGATGCGCACCATGAGACTGCAGGGTCCTGCACCCGGGCAACCGACAGGACGGTTCACGCCCGACGCCGCACTGGAGCGTCTGATTACGAACTGCGGCCGGCTCCGCGAATATGTCGAATCGACGCCGGACCTGCGGCTGCGCGTGATCGAGTCGATGCCGTTGAAGGCGGTCACCAAGGGCGAGTTCGAACATATGGACGGGTATCAATGGGTGCTGGGAGTGGCGGCGCACACGGAGCGTCACACCAAGCAGATTCGTGAGGTGCAGGGGCACGCGGATTATCCGGGATGATGGCGCTCGTCCCCCTTCCTTACGGTCGGGGTTCGGTTGGGAGATTGTGAGTCTACCCGCATGCTGACATGGCGGCTCAGTAACAGGCGGAGCCGCCATGTGGCATTATTCGAAAAGGAACAACGATGCGTTATATGATGCTGATCTATTCGCGAGAAGGAGTTGAGTTGAGCGCGGAGGATGCCGCGCGAATCTACGCTGCTCACGCGAGTGTCATGCAAGACGCTTCGGCAAAAGGCGTACTGGTGGGCGCCGAACCTCTGGCGCCGACTTCCAGCGCGACGACAATTCGTATGCGCCAGGGAAAGATGCTCGCGACCGACGGGCCGTTCGCCGAGACCAAGGAGCAGCTCGCCGGCTATTACATTATCGATTGCAAGGATCTGGAAGAAGCGAAGGCGTGGGCGGCGAGGATTCCGACCTCATGTTTCGGAGACAGCGGCTCGATTGAGATTCGCCCGTTGCGCAGTGTTTCCAAGAATGCATGACATCCGAGCGGCGGCGGAATCGGTTTTCCGCGTAGAATCGGGGCGCATCATCGCCACCTTGATCCGCATTTCCGGATCGTTCGACCGGGCTGAGGAAGCGATGCAGGAAGCTTTCGCCGCGGCGCTTAGTTCGTGGCCTGAAAAAGGCATCCCACAAAGTCCGGCGGCGTGGATCGTCGCGACGGCGCACAGGAAGCTGATCGATTATAGCCGCCGCGAGAAGACGCACCGCGACAAAGAGGATTCCCTGCGCTATGAGACCCCGTCCGCGACCGTACCCGACGATCTGATTAACGAGGAAGCGTCCATGCACTTTCCCGATGACCGGCTGCGGCTGATCTTCACCTGCTGTCACCCGGCGATCAATCAGGAGGCGCAGGTGGCGCTCACTTTGCGCACGCTCGGCGGCTTGACGACGCTCGAAATCGCGAAGGCTTTTCTCACGCCCGAAGCAACACTGGCGCAGAGGCTGGTGCGGGCGAAGCGAAAGATTCAGGAGGCTCGCATCCCTTATGAAGTGCCTCCGGCGAGAGATTTGCCGGGGCGCCTCGCCTCGGTTCAAGCAGTCATTTATCTGATTTTCAATGAAGGCTACGCTGCGGCTACGGGCGACCGGCTGGTGCGCAACGATCTGTGCAATGAGGCGATTCGCCTGGGTCGCTTACTCTGCGAACTGTTGCCGGCAGAGCCGGAAAATCTGGGCTTATTAGCGCTGATGCTGCTTCACGATTCCCGGCGTGAAGCTCGATCGGTCGATGGGAAGCTAGTGACGCTGGAGGACCAGGACCGCTCGTTGTGGGATCGGGCGGCGATCTCACAAGGAATAGAGTTGATTGAACGAGCTTTGCGCTTGAGGCGTCCAGGTCCTTATCAGTTGCAGGCGGCGATCGCGGCGCTGCATGCCGAGGCGGGGACGGCGGCCGATACCGATTGGCGGCAGATCGGGGCGCTTTATGAACGGCTGCTCGCGATGAATCCGTCGCCGGTGATTGCGCTGAATCACGCGGTCGCGGTGGCTATGAGCGGGAGCCTCGAAGAAGGGTTACAGCACATCGATATTTTAAGCGGGCTCGATCATTATTATTTATTTCACGCGGCGCGGGCGGACATTCTGCGGCGCATGAATCGAATGGAAGAGGCCGCTGTTTGCTACCGGCAGGCGCTGGAACTGGCGACCAATTCAGTGGAGCAGGATTTCCTTCGGCGGAGACTGCGGGAGGTTGAAATTCCCACTCAGGCGTAGACCATCTGGATCAGGGCCTGGATGTAGCCGAATGCGAAGGCGAAGGCCTGTTTGCCGCTATCGTCACCGTCGATTTTGGGGACGTGGTCGGGCATTAGCATGCCGTCGTAGCCGACTTCCTTATAAGTATGGATCGCGCGGATCATGTTGACGTCGCCATCGTCGGGGAAGGTTTCGCGGAAGTTCAGGAAGCCTCCCTTGATGTTGCGGAAGTGGACGTTGAAGATTTTTTTGCGCTGGCCGAAATAGCGAATAACGTCGTGGATTTCTTCGTTCGGATTCTTTAGCATCTCCGAGACGGTTCCCTGGCAGAAATTCAGGCCGTGATAGGGGCTCTCTTTTATGGAGATGAATTTTTTCAAGCCGTCGACGTTGCCGAGCACGCGATGCACACCGCGGAATCCCTTATCGCGCGGCATGCCGGGATCGTGCGGGTGACACGCCATCCGCACATGATTCTCTTCGGCGACCGGAATTATCCTTTCCAGAAAATAGGTGATGCGCTCCCACGCCTGGTCCTCGCTGACGGGACCGGCTTCAGTGAGCGGAGGGTCCTGCTTGGCGTCGGCATAAACAAAAGTGCTGAGCTTCGCGCCTCCACGGCCCGGCTCGGTACCGGAGCGGACCACGCCCAGGATGCTCATGTTGTATTTCAGCTCCGGGATTCCTGCGCGGGCGGCGTTGCGGATCATCTGCTGGATGTTTTCGATTTCACGATCGCGCTCCGGGCTCTTGCCGAGCATGATGTTCGGATTTTCACTCTTGGTGATGTAGGCGGAGCTTAGCGGCAGAGGCACGGCTTCAAGCGTGATGCCATGCGATTCGACGCGTTCGCGGAGTTTCGTGAGTCCTTCGACGCTCCAAGCGGCATCGAATTTCGCGGAGGGAAGGGTGCTGCAAACATGGTTGACGCCGAAGGCTGCGCAAATGGTCAGGACTTCGTCGGTCGAGTTGTGCTGGGTGCCGCATTTCATTCGGCCGGTGGGGGTGGGCGCGGCCTTGCCGATTTGCGGAGCGAGGGGCGCGAGGGCGGCTGTTTCGAGGAATCTGCGTCGATTCATTTGACCTCCGTGGGATTGAACCATCTTAATCCACGGAAGCGGGCGAAGTCGGCGTCGGTGGAGACGATCTCGCCTTGGTGTTCAATTGCCAGGGCTGCTAGATGCGCATCAGTGGTCAGATCCCCGGCCGTGCCTACTTCTTCAATCAACTGGAAAAGAATCTCCGCGTGTCCGTCTCCCGGAGAGATCGTTTCGACGTTGGGAAGATCGAGCCAACTTCGCACACGCTCAATCGCGTCCTTGGGGAACATGGGCCGCTCAATAATGCGCCGCTGCGTGCTGATTCGAATAAAACCGAGAATCGTCACCCACGGCAGGCCGACCGGCTGAGCCTGAGCGAGCGTTCGCTCCCACCACTCCTTGGCAATTTCGTGATGTTTCGCATCCTTGTTGTAAGCGTAAACCAGGATGTTCACATCAGGAATAATCACAGATTCATCTTTCTCACGAACTCCTCAGCGTCCAATTGATCTAACAGTTGGCCGAGCTTATTTTGATCGATCCCCGGTTTGAAGCCAAAGGAGTGTGGAATCACTTTGAAAGGAGCGCGCTTCTTCTCTTTTGCCACCGCCTTCAGCCCATAGCGCAACGCTTCATTTACGGTTTCCTTAAGAGTGAGCTTCTTGTCAGCCATGCGCTTCTTGAGCTTGATGGCGACGTCGGGGTCCAGCGTCAATGTTGTGCGCATCTTGACATCAGTTTATCATCTATAAATGATGTTTTGGCATCTTTTGCTGGCTACGACCGCTCTGGTTCAGGATACGCCCACCGAGCGCGAGGCGGCTCGTGACGTGATTCGCAAAATGGGCGAGCTTGAGAAATCGCTGGATGTTCCGTCGCTGGTGACGAAGCTGACGGCTCCGAATCCGGCCCGCGAGCAGGCAGCGGCGCGGGCGCGGGAGCTGATGGAGAAGGAACTGCTCGCGCTGGCCGACGATATTACCAAGCACCCGGAGATTGGATTTCAGGAGACGCGGTCCATTGAGAAGTTGACCGCTTATTTGAAGCAGCATGGGTTTGAGATCACGCCGGGCGTCGCGGATTTAAAGACGGCATTTGTCGCGCGGTACAAGGGGAGCCACGACCATCCGGCGCTGGGTGTGATTGTAGAATATGACGCTCTGCGAGGGACCAAGGGCGCATTTCATGGGGATCAGCATAGCGCGCAAGGGCCGGTCGGATTGGCGGTCGCCGTCGCCATCGCTGAACTGATGGAACGTACGCATGCTCCGGGATCGATCACGGTTTTCGGCACGCCCGGCGAGGAGATGATGCCTCCGGTGGCAAAAACGCAGATGTTCGCGGCGGGCGTTTTCAAAGGGATCGACGTGATGGTGCGCAGCCATTCGAGCACCGCGTCGCAGAGGCCCGCGCCCGGCTTCGGCTCCTGCTGCCTGAATATCGACGGCGTGAAATATACTTTCAGCGGCGCGCCTTCGCATCAAATGATTCCCTGGGACGGACGCAATGCGCTCGAAGCGGTGATTCATTTATTCGTCAATATCGATGCGGTGCGCGCGAGTATTCGTCCGGAGGCGCGTATTCAGGGGATTATTACCGAAGGCGGCGCGGCTCCAAACGTTGTGCCGGATCGCACGTCGGCCGATTTTTATGTACGGTATCCGGACGAGGTTTATCTGGCGCAGGTTCGCGAGTTCACCGATAACGCCGCGCGGGCGGCTGCGCTCGCGACCGGCACGAAGGTAAAGATCGACAACTACGGGAGCATGAGGGACGGTGTATCCTCGGCGTCGCTGGCGGAACTGGCGTTCGCGTACATGAAGCATTACGGAGCGACGAAGATCGAGGAGACTCCTGGCAAACCGCAGGGGTTTGACGAGACCGGCAGCGTTTCGAGCGCGATTCCGGGGATCGGATTTAGCGCCTACACCAGCAACGGGACCGTATCACACCTACGGGATGGAGGCCGATGCGCTGACGGAGGTCGGCCATCAGGGATTCGTTGTTGATGCGCAATCGATGACCGCATTGCTATACGATTTCCTGACGCAGGCCGATTATCGCGCGGCGGTCGAGAAGGAGTTTAATGGCATTCGGGTGTTGTTCGACGAGTATCGCGAATCGCTGCGCAAGGTTTATGCGAAGCCCAACGTGCCGGATCCGAAATAGCTGAAAATATGGCGTCCCCAGGGGGATTCGAACCCCCGTTACCGCCGTGAAAGGGCGATGTCCTAGGCCGGCTAGACGATGGGGACGTTATTACCAGTGTAGACTACAGGGTCTTCAAATACGCGATCACGTTGTCGCGTTCTTCGTCGCTCAACATGTCGCGAATAAGACGGCATTCCGTTGCCGCCCGCGTTGATCATGCGCCTTGATATTCGCTTCGGTCGGCTTCTTGCCGTTCTTCAGCTTGTCGTGCTTGAACAGGCCTTTCAGACCGGGGCCCATCTTTTTCTCGTCGCTGTCGGCGTTGTGGCACACCGCGCAATTGTCTTCGAAAACGGCTTTACCCTTCTCGGCGTCTCCGGCGGGTGCTGGCCGCGAAGATGCGGGTCCCGGCCAGAAGCAGCACTCCGAAGCAACTTGCGGCGATGATTCTCTTTTTCATATCTTCTAGTTTACAATCTCGGCATATGGCTCTCCAAATCGGCGATCGCGCCCCGGAAATCAGATCCGGCGCCTTTCAGCTCTCGAAACTGCGCGGCAAGCGGGTGGTGCTGTTCTTCTTCCCGAAATCCGACACGCCCGGATGCACCAAGGAAGCCTGCGAATTCCGCGACGCTGTCGAAGAAATTCGCCAAGCAGGAAACCGAGATCGTCGGGCATCTCGCCGGATAAACCCGAGGCGCAGCAGAAGTTCGCGGCCAAGTACGGACTGCCGTACACGTTCGTCGCCGATCCGGATCACGCCATCGCCGAAGCCTACGGCGTGTGGAAGGAGAAGAGCATGTACGGCAAGAAGTACATGGGCATCGAGCGCACCACATTCCTGATCGGCGCGGATGGCAAGATCGCGAAGATTTTCCCGAAGGTCAAGCCGGAGGGGCACGCGGAGCAGGTGCTGGCGGCGTTGTCGGAGTAACTGCAGTCCTGTTGCCGCAGATAACTCTACACGCTAAACAAATGTCGATTTTTGCCAAGCCAATATCACAGATTTCGCCTGAAGACCTCGGCGATCTTCTTGCGCAGAGGGCGGTCGAGAACGTGCGCCTCGAATTCAAAAGGGAGTTCCCAAGCAAAGATGAGACCCTAAAAAAAGCTGTCATCCTTCGCGAACACGTTCGGAGGACTCCTCGTTGTCGGCGCAGAGGCCAGCAGTTCCGACGGACGACTGGCCGGGCTCCCCGGAGTGGATGTCCGAAATGGCTTTAAGCAGACCGTAGTTCAGTGGTGCTTTGAGGCTGTTTACCCACCTTTGACGGTGGAAGTCTCTGATCCGATTCCAACCCCGCAGGCAGGCGGGAAGGTCTGTTACATCCTTTACGCGGCAGAAAGCGAGGTCGCTCCTCACTTCCTCAATGGAAGGAAGGGAGTCTACGTCCGCACAGACGAGTTCAGCGCCCAGTTTGAGCCGCGTCTCGCGACCGATTCAGAACTCCGCCACCTGCTTGATCGACGAAAACTGATCCTCGAACGTCGAAGCGGGCTGCAGGATCGAGCGCGCCAAAGATTCCGAGCGTTTTCTGAGGCAAAAGCTTCGGAGCCGAGGAGGAATGTCCAATCGATCGGGCCGCGCCTGGAGCTTTTCGTCTCTCCGCGCTTTCCAGCGCGACCCCTGTGCGAGCAGAATTCGCTTAGATTGCTTCTAAGTCAGAAGCGACTGAGTTGGAGACAGACCGGATTTCCACTTGTCGGGCAGCCGATCTCTCAACACGAGAGCGCGATAATCCTTCGGCCTTGCGCAAGCTTTTCGATGTTGGAAGCGAACGTCTGGGGGGCCCTCTTTTACGCGACGAGGCTAGACGAGAATCTCAACGGGGAAGCCGGAATTCATTTGGGTCGATTCGTCGGGTACATTCTCGTGTTCCTCCGCCATGCCAAGCTGATACTGCTCGAGATTGGTTACATGGGCCCGCTTTTCATCGGCGTAACCCTTAAGTCGATACGCGGAGTGCCATCACTTTGGTATCTCCACGGGTCGGCAGCAATGAATGGGCCGGCTTCCGAGCTCGACGATGAGGTATCGTTCTCCATCGACACGAGCCTTGAGGATCTGAGCGAGCATTCTCATCAAGTCGCAACAGATCTTCTACGCTACGTCTTCTTTGCGATAAACCTACCTGACTCTGTGGACAGCCCCCAAAAGCTAACCGACCAACTGCGCGCCGGCTACGAGTACAACCTATGGGAGGTGCCAGCCGACTCTAGCGATTAGTGGATGGCGCTTTATCAATAAAAATCGGCTTCTCCGGCGGCTTGCCTTCGCACCAGTAATGGTCGAAATTCGTGATTCCCGCCAGCTCGCTCAGCACCTCTTCGTCGAGCGCCTGGTTGCCGGAGTAGCTGGGAGGCTCCTGCGCGATGATGGCTAGCGTTGCGTCGCAGACGATTTCCGGGGTGCGCCATTGTTCGCGGGTCGACATGCCCCAGTTGATGGACGCCTGGCTCTCGATGATCGTGCGCGGCCACAGCGCGTTCGCGGCGATGCCGTCTGCGCGATGCTCTGCCGCGATGCCGATGGCCAGGCGCGCCATGCCCATTTTCGTGATCATGTAGCAGACGTGGCCGGGGTTCGGGCGTGGTCGAAATCGCCGGACACATGTTCACGATGTGCCCCCAGCGCTGCTTGATCATGTGCGGCAGCGCGTAATGGCTGGTCAGATACGCCGCGCGGACGTTCACGCCCATCATCAGGTCGAAGCGTTTCGGAGGCGTGTCGATCACCTTCTGCCACCACAGCGCGCCGGCGTTGTTGATCAGGATGTCGATGCGGCCGAACTCGGCGATGGTCTTTTCGATCATGGTGCGCACCGCTTCGTCGCTGCGAACGTCGGTGGGAATCGCTAGGGCCTTGCGGCCCAGGGCGCGCACTTCTTCGGCGGCGTCGTAGATCGAGCCGGGGAGCTTTTCGGTCGATGTTTCGCTCTTCGCCGCGATCACGACGTCGGCTCCTTCACGTGCCAGGCGCAGTGCTAGCGCTTTGCCGATGCCTCGGCTGGCTCCGGTGACTACGGCTACGCGGCCGGTCAAATCGGGATGCAAAGTATTTGTTTGCAATGTTGGCTCCTTCGCGTCTGTCCGCTCCCTGATGGTCGCGGTTCCATCTACCAGATCTTTAAGAATTTCCACCAGCTGAATCCGGCTACCGACCAGATCGCTACGTTCACGAAGCTTACCACCAGGCCGATCTGCCACCATTTCTTTAGCGACACGTACTCCTGCGCGAAGAACATCGGCGACGGGGTGGTGCCGTAATTCGTCAGGCCCGCGGAGAGATTCGCGAAGCAGGCGAACGCGTATACCATCAGCCCGGGCGGCCCTCCTTTCGCGAGCAGCACCGCGAGGAACGCCGGGAACATGGCCAGAAGATGCGTCGTGATGCTGGCGAACGCGTAATGCGCGTAGAAGTAAATGATCAGCGCGATGGCGAATAGGCCCATCCAGCCGTAGCCTCCGAACATGTGGCCGACGCCTTCCGCCAGCGCCTTGGTGACGCCGGCTTCGTTGAGCGCGGTGCCCAGGCGCAACAGGCCTCCGTACCAGACGAAAATATCCCAGCCGGTGCGCTCGCCCTTCACGTCTTCCCAACTGAGGACGCCGGTGAGGATCAGAGCGATTCCACCCAATAGCGCCGTCACCGTGACGTCGATTTTGGTCCACGACGACGTGACCCAGAATCCGCACACCAGCACGAACACCACTCCGAGAATTCGTTCCCCATGTTTCAACGGACCCATCTCGCGCAATTCGCGCGCCGCGAATGCCGATGCTTCGGGCGTATGCAGAACGCTGGGCGGGTTCAGCTTCATTACCACCCACGGGACCACGAGCAGAGAAATCATGCCGGGCACGATCGCCGCTTCAATCCAGCTCGCCCAGGTGACCTGATAGCCGAATCCCGCTGCGATCCTGCGCCGCCAAAGGATTGCTCGCTTGCCCGGTGTAAAACATCGCCGACGTGACGCAGACGCTTTGATACACCGCGGGCATTAGGAAGGATCCGAGCAGAGCCGCGGTCGCGCCCGGCTTGGAGCCGTACAACTCGGCGATGGATCGCACGATCGGCAGAATCACGCCGCCCGATCTGGCTCCGTTCGACGGAATCACGCCGGCAAGCACCAAGTCCGACAGCGCTAGCGCGTAGGATACGCCTAGCGAGCTTTTTCCGAACATGCGCACAAAGAACAAGGCGATTCTGCGCGCCAGGCCGGTATTGATCAGCGCCCGCGAAATGAAAAACGCCGCCATCACCAGCCATACTGTTTTATCCGCGTAACCGGCCAGCGCCTGCTCTACGGTGAGCCCGCCGAAGATCGCTGCGAGCGTGACGGCCAGCAGCACCAGCGCGCCGCCGGGAATCGGTTGAATAACGGATCCGGCGATGGTCGCGATGAAAATCCCGGTGAGTCGCCACCCTTCCGGTTTCACCGCGGCGGGTTTGGGGATCAGATAGACGACGGCGCAATAGACCGCAGCCAACGCGACCATGCCCCGCGCCGTGTGCTTCCAGTCGTACTGCTGCTGAGGATGTTCGGGGTCGGAGGCCATGGGCAAAGTGTCAGGATACGCCATTGCCCCCAGACGGCGCGTTCGATACAGCTCGCCAGCTACTCGGTCTGCTTCTCGGCCTCCAATGCTCCCGCAGGCGCCCGCTGCCAAAGCATCCGCGATAATACGCTTGGCTTCCGTCTCGTGTTCTTTCGCCACGCGAACTTCTTCCGGCAGATTCGGCAGGCTCTGTGCGCCGACTACTACCGCGGCGATTCCCGACGCTTCGAGCAGCGATTGCACCGATAGCGCCTCCATCTCCGACGTTGTTCCCGCCGATTGAAACACCGTCACCAAGTCCAGGTCGTGCGATTCTTCGCGAGCATCCATATATTTGAGCTTACGCTGTTTGCCGCGGACAAGGGTAGAATGTGGATATGGCGCGAGACAACGGCAGTCAACTGGTTTGGTTCACGGCGGGGGCGGCGATCGGCGCCACCATCGCTCTTCTATACGCTCCGCAAACGGGGAAAGAGACGCGGCGCTACCTGGGCAAGAAGACTCGCTACGGACGCGAAGTGCTGGCCGAGGCCGGAGGCGACTCGCCGAAAAGGCAAGGAATTGTTCGAAAAAGGACGCCGCATGGCCGACGAGGCCGCCGACTTGTTCGAGCGCGGCCGCCGCATCATAGAAGGATAAGACGGATTCTCTATGACGACTCCTGCCGTAACCGGGCGGCTCTCTGCCTTCACGAATGAGCCGGTCACCGATTTCTCGATTCCCGCCAATCGCGCCGCCGCCGAAGCAGCGCTCGGCCCGCGTTCGCGTCGAACTGGGCCGCGATTATGAGCTGTGGATCGCCGGGGCCGCGCACAAAACGGGCGATCTGTTGACCAGCGTCAATCCGTCGAAGACCTCGGAAATCGTCGGCAAGCATCATAAAGCCACGCCGGAGCTGGCGAAGCGCGCCATTGAAGACGCCCACGCTTATTTCCGCGAGTGGAGCCGCGTGCCGGCGGAGCGACGCGTCGAACTGGTGGTGCGCGCCGCCGCACTGATCCGCAAACGCAAGCTCGATTTCGACGCCTGGCTGGTGCTCGAAGCCGGCAAAACTTGGCCCGAAGCCGATGGCGATGTCAGCGAGGCCATCGATTTCGCCGAATATTACGCGCGCCAAATGCAGAAATTCGCGTCGCCCGAGCCCACAGTGCAAATGCCCGGGGAGCGCGACGAAATGATCTACCTTCCGCTGGGCGCGGGCATCGTGATTCCGCCGTGGAATTTTCCGCTGGCGATCATGACGGGCATGACGCTGGCCGCTTTGGTCGCGGGTAACACCGTGGTGATCAAGCCTTCGAGCGAGACGCCGACCATCGCCCAGAAATTCGCTGAAGTGCTGCGCGAAGCTGGATTCCCCTCGCGGAGTTTTTCGTTGTGCACCGGCAGCGGATCGTCGATCGGCGATCTTCTCGTCGAACATCCCAAGACGCGTTTCGTGTCCTTTACCGGCTCGCGCGATGTCGGGCTGCGGATCAATGAGCTCGCCGCCAAGCCGCGGAAAGGGCAAATCTGGATCAAGCGCGTGGTCGCGGAAATGGGCGGCAAGGACGCCATCATCGTCGACCGCGAGGCGGATCTTGAGAGCGCTGCAACCGGCGTGGTCCAATCGGCGTACGGCTATCAGGGCCAGAAATGCTCGGCTTGTTCGCGCGCGATTGTCGACGAAGCGGTCTACGACGAGTTTCTGGAAAAGGTCAAGAGCAAGGTCGCGGAGCTGACCGTTGGTCCGGCGCACGATCCGGCAAATTTCATGGGTCCGGTAATTAGCGCGAGCGCGCGCAAGTCGATTCTCGATTATATCGAGGTCGGAAAAAAGGAAGGCCGCCTGATCGCGGGCGGCGGCGCTGCCGAAGGCGACGGATATTTTATTCAGCCCACGGTGATCGCCGATATCGATTCCAAGGCGCGCCTGTTTCAAGAAGAGGTCTTCGGACCGGTCCTCGCCGTGACCAAGGCCCGCGACTTCGATCACGCCCTCCAGTTAGCCAACGATAGCGAATACGGTCTGACAGGCGCGGCCTATTCGAAGAATCCGGACAAGCTCCGCAAGGCGAGGGAGCAGTTTTTCGTCGGCAATTTATATCTGAACCGCAAGTGCACCGGCGCTATGGTCGGCGCTCATCCTTTTGGTGGATTTAATATGTCGGGAACGGACTCGAAGGCTGGGGGACCGGATTATTTGCTCCAGTTCCTGCAAGCGAAATCGATCGCTGAGAAAGTCAGTTCGTAAAGTTTTTACGTCTATCCGCATGCTTACGCATGGCGGTTCCGTATCAGGGCTGAGCCGCCATGTGCGTTAACTTGAGTTGCTTCGTTTCCAGCGCCAGCAAAGCCTCCTTAGTAGGCAACCCTCCGCCGAACCCCGTTAATTTTCCATTCGCGCCAATCACACGATGGCATGGAATCACAATCGGGATCGGGTTCTGACCATTCGCCGCGCCGACCGCTCGCGACGCTTTAGGATTCCCTACGCGCTTCGCCAACTCGCCGTAGGAAATAGTTTCGCCGTAAGGAATCTCCTGCAAATTGCGCCACACGGTGCGCTGAAATTCGGTCCCCTCCGGCGCGAGCGGCAGATCGAAATCCGCGCGTCTTCCCGGCAAAGTATTCGCGCAATTGTTTGACCGCCACGCCCGACGGGTCCGCGCGACGATTCGGTCCAGTCTTGCTCCGGCGCGCGCGCCTTGCCGTCCTTGGGAAAATCGATGCGCCTGACCGCTTCGCCGTCCCCCGCGATCAGTAAAGTTCCAATTGGTGTTTCGAGATACGTGTAGTTCATAAAAGATGATTCCCGCTCCAGATGTACATTGCCGCGTAGGCCCTCCACGGGCGCCACGCTTCCGATTCTTTCGCGAAGCTTCGCAGATAAAGGTCGCCCGCCGGGAACGCGTCCGGTTCGCCGATCCGCATCGCGATATATTGCGCGGTCCAAGGCCCGACCCCCGGCAGCCTAGTCATCGCTTCTTCAAAAGCTTCCAGGCCCAACGATGCGTCGAAAGAAACCTCGCCCCGCGCAACCGCCGAAGCCAACTCTCGAATCGAGTGCGCCCGCGCCTTCGTCAAACCGATACGCGTTAAATCTGCCTCGGCCAACGCATCGGCGGTGGGAAAATTTGCGCGGCCGAACTCAGCGACTAAGCGACCCGCCATAGTCGTCGCGCCCTTCACGCTGACCTGCTGCCCGAGAATCGCCCGCACGCCGATTTCAAATCCATCCCAGCATCCCGCGCACACGCATCCCCGCGTGGGCGTGCACAATCGGCTTAAGCCGCGAATCCCTCCGCAGGTGTTCATCGACGTCGGTCGGATCGGCGCGCAAATCGAAAATGTTGCGCACTCTCTCGACGATCCGAAACAGTGCCGCCGGCTCGGGAAACTCGATTTTCAGCTCCAGATAATTCTTCCCGATCACCGGACGCACCGAGATGAATCCCGCCTTGCCGTCGAGCGAAATGCTTCGCCGATATTCCTCTAAAGTGATCGTCTCGACTCCGGGAATCGCGCGCGGCCCCAGGAACGCAATAATGGACGCCCAGTTATAGGGCGGCCTGTAGCCGAGGCGAAACGTATACACGCCAGCCTCGTTTCCATTCCGCTCCCGCGCCGTCGTCCTTCGTAAATCGACCGGCGTGCGTCCATACAGTTTCTGAAACGTCGCGTTGAAGCGGCGGATGCTGCCGAATCCCGACGCCATCGCCACCTGCGTCATCGGCAACTCAGTTTCATCGATCAGCTTTTTCGCGAAGTGTACGCGGCGAGTCTGCGCGACCGCAATCGGAGTAGCTCCCAAATGCTGCAGAAACATTCGACGCAAGTGCCGCGATCCGACCCCCAAACGTCCGGCCAGTTCGTCGACACTGTTTTCGTCGAGCGCGCCTTCAGAGATCAGCTTCAATCCGCGCGACACGCTGACCGATGTCCCAAGCCACGCAGGCGTACCGGGCGACGTCTCCGGCCGACAGCGCAGGCAAGGGCGAAATCCCGCCTCACCCGCCGCCGCAGCCGACGGAAAGTAAAGGATGTTCGAGGGCTTCGGCGATGGCGCCGGACATATAGGGCGGCAGTATATTTTCGTCGACGTAACAGCGATAAAGAATCGCCCGTCAAATCGAGCATCGCGGGCGAGTCGCGCGCGGTCACAAACTGTTCGGCTGAGTTCCACTGCTTCGATTATGCAGCAGTGGCGGCTCGATGACTAGCCGTTTTCGGACCTGATTACAATTCCTGTTCCTCTTGGCGAGCTCAGCGCCTTTGCGTGATACAAGCTCTTTATAACTCAAGCTTCCCGCGATACATCATTTCCTTAACCGCAAATTTGCATTTCACTTCAACCGGTCCCATCTTCGTGCTGAACGTCACCTGCCCGTCCTTAATCGGTTCCGCCCGCGGAAAATAAAACAGCGTTCCCAGTTTTTTAACCGTCTCCATGTTGCTAAGCGTAATCGCCCCCCCATGTCGGTCGAGCTTGGTGTATTGCTTCATCATGTCGAGCCTCGATTCACGCTGCGCCTCATCCGCGTCCGGATCCGCCATGGCCAAGTCGCCAACCACGGCGATGATATAGGAATCGGCCAGCCCCGCAATCGATTTCTCTTTCAACGCTTCACGAATCGGCAGAGCCGACTGCCAACGCACGATCGCTTTATAACGAAGATCCGGCGCCTCGCCGCTCTGCGTTTGCGTCGTGTTCGTGCGCTGCCGCCCGCTGCTCGACATATTCCCCGACCGGTTCATCGCACCATTCCGATTGAGCAGGGATCCGCCCGCGCCGCCGAACACACTCACCGCGCCTTCCTTCGCCCACGGTGACTTGGTCAGTATTTCCTGAATCTCCTGGTCGGTCCAATCTTCGGGTTTTTTGTCGTTCCAGAATTCGCCCGCCGGAGAGGATAGCGCCGGGACCGCGGCAAGCGACAGCATCAGAATCTCGCGTCTCGTCATATTCCTATGATCCTGCATACTAAAAGGGCATGGAATACGCTACGCTGGGCCGCACTGGCCTGCGAGTGTCGAAACTCGGTTTCGGCGGATCGCCTCTTGGAAACGAGTTCGGCGAAACCGATCCCGCGGAAGCCGAGCGCGCCGTCCATTGCGCCATCGACCTCGGCATCAACTACTTCGACGTCGCGCCTTATTACGGACGAACGCTAGCGGAAACACGCTTGGGCGGCGCTCTGGAGGGACGGCGGGATAAAGTCGTGCTCGCCACTAAATGCGGCCGCACCGATGTCGCTCGATTCGATTTCAGGGCCGCGCGCATTCGGGCCGGCATCGACCAATCCCTGCAACGCCTGCGGACCGATTACCTCGACGTGTTTCTCGCGCATGACATCGAATTTGTCGACGCGAATCAAATCGTTGAGGAAGCCATACCAGTGATGCGCGAGCTGCAACGCGAAGGCAAAACTCGATTCATCGGCATCACTGGATTGCAGTTGAACATGTTGCGAAAGGTCGCCGAAGCCGCGCCGGTCGACGTAATCCTTTCCTATTGCCGCTACAATCTGCTCATCACCGATATGGACGATCTGCTCACGCCGTTCGTTCAAGAACACGATATTGGACTAATCAACGCGTCCCCTTTGCACATGGGAATTCTGACTCCAAATGGTCCGCCGCCGTGGCATCCGGCATCGCCGGAAGTGAAGGAAGCCGGTCGAGAAATGGTGCGGTTCTGCGAGCAGCGCGGCGTTCCAGCAAACGATCTTGCATTGCAGTTCTGCCTGGCGCATCCTTATGTAGCGACCACGCTGGCCGGCATGTCGACCGTCGAACAAGTTCGTCAAAACGTCGCCGCCGCGAGCAAGCCGGTGGATACCGTGCTGCTTGCAGAAGTTCGCGCTCAGTTCTCACCCCACCGCATCTGGCCCACCGGCCGCCCGGAAAATCAGGATCATGCCTCTTAAACTCGACTCGCATCAACATTTTTGGAAATACTCGGACGCCGAGTACGGCTGGATCGACGACCCTGCGTTGCGGCACGATTTTCTGCCCGAAAATCTGCATAAGGAACTGAGCACCGCGAAAATCGACGGCTCCATCAGCGTGCAAGCCCGGCAAACCATCGGCGAGACGGAGTGGCTTCTATCGCTGGCCGATCAATATAAATTCCTAAGAGGAGTCGTCGGCTGGGTTCCGCTGACCTCGCCCACGGTCGAAGCCGACATCGAGAAATTCGCGTCCCGCAAGAAACTCAAAGCGGTGCGCCACGTGATTCAAGACGAAAAAGACGATCGTTACATCCTTCGCGACGATCTCAACGCAGGGGTTTCCTTGCTCGACAAACACGGCCTCGCCTACGACATTCTGATTTTCGATCGCCATCTTCCTTACGCGATCGAGTTCGTCGACCGTCACCCCAAACAGCGTTTTATCCTCGATCACATCGCCAAGCCGCGCATTCGCGACGGCGCGGTGCTGCCCTGGCGCGACAATCTGCGAGAGATGGCAAAGCGCCCCAACGTCTGGTGTAAAGTTTCCGGTGTCGTGACCGAGGCCGATCACCAGCATTGGACCGAAGCGCAGCTGCGATTCTACATCGATACCGCGATCGACGCGTTCAGCCCCAAGCGCGTCATGTTCGGCTCGGATTGGCCGGTATGTCTGGAGGCAACCACCTATAAAAACTGGAGCGAACTGATGCACCGCGCCGCGCTACAATACTCGATCGCGGAACGAGCCTCGATTTTCGGAGGCGCCGCAGCCGAAGCATATCGGATCACAGAAAAAGTATAACCAGGGATAGTGGCGCGGACTTTAGTCTGCAGCGTCGGCCTCAGCCGGCGTCTTCACTTTTGCCTGATCGTGCGAGTCGCAACTCGCAGATCGTTAGCATGTCCCGAAGGTCGCGGCTCTAAAAAACAATTGATTTCAAAGCTTGGGTGAAGAGAGCCGCGACTTTCGGGAGCGGTCAGCCGCACAGGTGTGATCGCGTTAGGTCGACCTCATCATTGGCACCGAACCCCGACCGTCAGGGAGGGGACGAATATTGGAATCAGGCAAATCATTACCTGGGAAGTCGGCAAGGCCATGGTCGCGCAAACTCCGGAAAAACCGTATGCGTTCACCACTTCTATCCTTATTGTAGACGGCGCCTGCCTCGCGAGATAAGCGTCATCTTTCCGTCAGGCGCCAAAATCTTGCCGCGTAATCTGCGACCCTCCCCATTGACGCCATTCGACTTACGTCTGGAGCGTAACGTGCTAATACTCCCGCGTGTCTGCCACCGCTACCGCTTTACAGCAGGTCAAGCTCGCTGAACCCGCGCGCCGAAAAATCGATCTCTGGATGCTGGCCGGCATCGTCATCGCGATCGGAGCCGTTCTTGCCGGCATCGCCAGCGCTGGAATCCGCATCGGAAATTTCTTTCAACCGACTGGAATGCTCATCGTTCTGGGCGGAACGCTCGGCGTCACCTTAATAACGACCCCGCGCCCAGCCCTCTTTCGTGCCGCGCGAGCCGCGATCGCTCTCCTCTCGACACCAGCGGAAAACCGGGAACAACTAATGGAAGAGATCGTCGCCTTATCCAGGGCCTCTCGCTCCAAGGGGCTCTTCGCACTGGAGTCTATGATCGGCACGGTGGAAAGGCCTTTCCTGCGCGAATCCCTGCAGTGGGCGATGGATGCCCGGAATCGCGCCGAGTTACAGGCGACGCTCGAGATGAAGTTGCACCAGTTGGAACGGCAGGGAGAAACAGATGCCAGGGTGTTCGAAGTGGCAGGCGGATTTGCGCCCACCATCGGCGTCATCGGCACAGTGGTCGGATTAATGGATGTGTTGCGACAGTTCTCGAACGTTTCCTCGGTCGCCGCCGGAACCGGCACAGCATTTGTCTCCACCATCTACGGTCTAGGGTTGGCAAATATGATTCTGCTGCCCTCGGCGCAGCGCATGCGGGCGCATATCGCGGATCAGTTTGAGATAAACGAAATGATCGTCGAGGGCACGCTGTGTCTGTTCGATAGCGTCCATCCCGCGCTGATCCGGGACCGCCTCAGTTGTTTCCTATGAAAACACTTCCCAGACGGCCGCCGCATCCGGCAACAGACCGATGGATGGTCAGCTACATGGACGTCCTGACGATCCTGCTGATCTTCTTCGTCGCCGCCGCGGCGCAAAGTACAATGCCCCATCCGACAGTGGAGAAGATCCCGGAGCCGCACGCCGAACTGCTGCAACCTCAGCAAAAACTCGCTGTGCTTGGGCTCGATTTAAAGATGGAGCCTCGCGGCCTGGTGATCAGCCTTCCGCAAACGATCCTGTTCGCCTCCGGTGACGATGTGGTGAGCACCGAAGCTCGAACCACGGTTGAGCAAATCGCCGCCGTGCTGCGCGAGATCCCGAATAAGGTGACCCTGGTAGGACACGCCGATGCGGTGCCGATCCATAACCGGCGATTCAAAAACAATTGGGAATTGGCTGCCGCGCGGAGCTTGCGGTTGCTGGAATTGCTCGGTCACGATTGCGGAATCGAGGAGTCTCGTCTTTCCGTGGCAAGTTTCAGCTCCTTCAATCCAAAAGATACGAACGAGACAGCGGATGGCCGAGCCAGTAACCGTCGCGTGGAAATTATAATCCTCAATGAGCGTTTTTAAGGTCAATTATGGCTATGTTGAGCCGTCCTTTAATGTCATTTATGGCGCGTTATGGCAATCTTCAGGCGGGCCACACCGATCACGTGGTCGGCGGCGCCATAGTAAGCAAGCTTCCCGGTGTATCCTTCGAGAAAGATCACATTGGGCACCACGCCCTTCTTTTCCCATTCCAGTTCCGGCAGCAAGAACGGCCGATCAGCACGCGCGATCAGTTTTGCCGGGTCATTGCGATCGAAAAGAGCCCATGCCGGGCCGTAGGTGAGAGAATCGCTAGCGCCGTTGTAAATCAATAGGATGCCGGCGCTTAAGAGGATCGGCGCAGGGCCCGGTTCCATAACCCGGGAATCGAACGCACCAGCGCGTCGCGGCAACACAGGGGCGGCCGTGGCATCGGTCCAATGTAGAAGATCCGACGAACTGGCAAGACCCATATAATCACGATCTTGGCCGTCGGGATCGGTGCGCGTGCCCAGATAATACATCCACCAGCGGCCCTTCACCTTTTCGGGCAAAATCGCACCAGACTTGGTCCATTTCGTGTTCCAGGAACCTTTATAAGCAGGCAGGATGACGCCTTGACGCTGCCAGTGGATCAGGTCCTTTGAAGTGGCGAGGCAGAGTTGGGCGTCTTTGCCGTTATAACCGGTATAGGTCAGATAGAAAGTGCCGCGGATGCGCACCAGGCGCGGATCTTCTACGCCGCCACCGAGTTCGTAGGGTGCCTCCGGTTCGAGCACCGGCTGGGGACGAATCTTGAAGTGCAGGCCGTCTGAACTTTCTGCGTATCCGATTCGTGAAATCATTTTGGCGTCGGTGGCTCGAAAGAGCAGCACCGTTTTGCCTTTGTATTTGATAGCCGCGGGATTGAAAAGTCCGGTACTCGACCAGGGCGGGCCAGGCTCCAGAACGGGCTGATCGCTGAGACGCGAAGCGTCGATCGTAATCTGCGCCAGCAGGAGCAGCGCGGCCAACACGGTCATATCTTTCTATTGCATCATGATTGACCCCGGCCCATAACGCACGCTATGATAATTGTTTAGATGGCAAACACAGTTTCTTCCCAGAAGCGTGTGCGCATCACCGAGGGGCGAACGGAAGTCAACCGCATTCGCAGATCACGGTTGCGCCACCAGATTCGTTCTCTTCGCCGGCTGCTCGAAGCCAAGGACGCGACCAAAGCAACAGCAATCATTCCGCAGACGTTCTCCATGATCGACCGCTCCGCCAAGTGGGGCATCATCAAGAAGAACACCGCTGCGCGGTATAAGAGCCGAATCACGCTTCGCCTGCGCAAACTCGCTACTGCGAAGTAAGAGCCAATATCATTTCCTCCATCACGATGCGGTCGTCAGGTCTCGCATCGCGCAGGGATCGGTCTGCCTCGAATACTCGTACCAGCGCCCGTTCCAGGCGCGACTTGGGAAACGCGGAAACTGTCTGCTCGATTTGCCGGGCTCGCTCCGGCCAGATGCGCGCGCCGATTTTATTGAAATGGGCTTGAATTTGCCCCGCCCCGCGTAATCCCGCCTCACGCGCCACCAGCGCCATCCGGAACTGAGTGCCCAAAAACGTGAGCGCCAAGGGCATGTACTCGCCCTCACGCGCGAGCGTGTCCAAAATTTCGAGCGCGCGTGTACGATCGCCTCGACCGAGCGCGGCCACTAACGCGAACACCGTGGTCTGTTGTGCATCCGGAACTAATTCCGCGATGTCTTCCGCCGTTACCTTGCGCGATGTGCTCGCGTAGAGCGATAGCTTTTCGATCTCGACCGCGATCCGCGAGGCATCGCCGCCGGTGGCTTCGAGCAGCAAGGCGAGTTCGCCTAATCCGAGCTGCAAGCCTATTTTTTTCGCGAGGGACTGGGCCAGCGCGCGGGCCTCCGATGGGTCGAACGGCCGAAACTCAACTTGCGCCGGGACGCACGAATAATATTTCTGAACGCGCTCGATCCGCGCTTTGTCCTCGCCTTCGAAATCGTAGCGGCTCGATTCGATTACGATGACTGTGTCGGGCGTCGGATCTTTAAGATACGCCGCCAGCTCTGCTGCATCTCCCGATTCTTCCTCGTCTTTGCCGCGGCCCCGCGGCAGCGCCGCTTCTGCGCTCGAGATCCAGATGACGCGTTTCGATGAGAACAACGACATCGACCGGGCATCGTCGAGCACCGACGCTAAAGGAATTTCGTCCAGGTCGTGACGCGCCAACCCGCTATCCCGATCCTCCGGCGGAAGCGCGGCATCGAGCAGGGCTTTGCGGCAACGCTCGCGCTGATAGGCTTCCGGGCCGAGAAATAAGTACGCTGGTGCGGGCCCGTTTTTTTTGAGCCGGTCTAGAAATTGGTCGGGAGTCATGTTGTCAAAGTCCCCTCCCTGACGGTCGGGGCTCGGTTTGTCGAGGGAAACCCGATCATTCAGAACTTATTCAGAATCGCGCTCACCACCTGCCGCGATACTTGTACTGCCACTCGATTCAACCCGGCATCGCTCTCTTCGAAATATGCGATGGGGTCGGTGCTGATTTCGTAGCGTTCGTTGATGCTGAAATTTGTGTTGTTGTAGAGCGCCTTCCCGGTTGCCCTCTCCGTAAAAGTAACGCTGAGAATCACGTGAATATCCGCAGCCGTGGCGCGCCCCGTCGAAATAGGAACCACCGTTTGATTCGCCAGATAGTTGAGCACGGTACCAGTCAAGACCGCATCGGCTTGACTGCAATCGGAAACGATCGAGTAGCGCGTGCGGGAAATAAATTCCCGGGAAATCGCCTCTGGAAGCCGGTCTGTCAGTTTATAGCGCGACGTTGCATTCTTGAACGCCGGAATGCAGACGCTCTGAATCGACTTGGGCATCAGGTCGGCATGCCCGGCCGTATGATAACCGCAGGCAACGAAGGTCAGTGCGAACGCCGCAACTAAGCACCTCATATCCATTCCTTCATCACGGCGACCGCGTTTTCAGCGGACAATCTGAAATTGTCGGAGGCCATCCAGAACCAGCAGGCGCGCGCCTGATTCGGATCGACGGTGATCGCGCCCACGCTCAACCCGTTCTGCCCCGCGACGCCGATGTTGGTCGGCGGATCGTCCGGCCGCACGTCGATTCCATCGCCATTGAGAGCCCTCTGCAATGCCTCGACGCCCGGATTTTCTTCAAACTCCACCCATGCGGAAAAACTGTGTCCGTGAAATACCGGCGCCTGGATCACGCGAATCGACGGCATCGGAATCCCATCCCATTGGGCGAGCAGCGAGGCGAGATGCCGCTCCACTCTGCTCTCGATTCCTTCAAGAGGCTCATCCGCCTCCTCGCCATATCGAGCCAGCATCGCGAATGCGAGCTGCGTGTCGAACACGTCCGTTTTGAGCTTTTGGAACGACAGCACCGCGACATTCTGCTGCTGCAATTCGTCAAGGCCTTTTTGTCCGCGCTCACTGGCCGGCTCGAACACATGAATGATGGAGCGACGCAGCGGAGCGCATTCTGAGAGCCTGGACAGGAACATCGCCATGGCGATGGCCGCCGGATGTGCGATCACCTGCACCGCGCCCAAATTTTTCAATGCCGTTTTTTCGGCAAACGGCGCACGCAGGCGGGCATTCGGCTGTTCTTCGAGCGCCGATGTCAGGTCGATCAGCGCCGTATTCTTGGGCGCGATCTTGAGCGCTTTTCGGCTGGACGCGTGCGATCCGGCGAGAAACGCGACCTTGGCGCCCTCGAAACTTGGCGAGGCGAGAGGCACCATCACCACCGGCTCGTCGTTTTCTGAAGCCAGGGGCTCGCCCACACCGGAGATTAATTCGACGCGCGGCGCGGGTTTGGTTTCGCCCAGCAATTCACGCAATTCGCGCGCCAGCAAGGTATCGCCGCCCACCACCGCGACCAAGGGTCTTACCAAAAAAGGCTCAGCCAATTTGGTGCTCCGGTTCCGGAGGCGGCGGCTTGAATCTCCGCCTGGTTATGCCACCGATGCGTATGACGATGCCGCTTGCCATGTAAGCCACCGACATAGCCAGCAACGCCGGTTTCGAAAAACGCCACACCAGAAAGATCGCAGCGCCGATAACAACAATCGTCAAAGGGGAACGCGGCCGCATCAGGCTTAAATCTTTGAAACTCGGATAGCGCCACGTGCTCACCATCAAAAAGGACAGCAACGCGATCAACGCCAGCCATGCTACCGCCCACGTCCAAATGCGCAGCGGCTCACCATCGCACGCATACACGATGCTCGCCACCACTGCGGCTCCCGAAGGAATCGCCAGACCGACGAAATATTTGCGATCCGGCCGGCCCGGATTTTTCGGCATGGGATTTTTTTGAATATTAAATCGCGCCAGGCGCATGGCACCGCACAGCAGAAAGATAAAGGAGAAGAAATAGCCCGCGCTATTCAAATATTCAAAATACTTTGGATCGAGATCGACGATGGGCTGCACGAACTGCACCCCCCACACGAAGGCCAACGCAGCCGGTGCGATGCCGAATGCGATCACGTCGGCAAGCGAATCCATCTCGCGTCCGAAATCGCTCACGGTATTCGTCATGCGCGCGATGCGGCCGTCGAGGCCGTCGAGAAACACCGCCAGGCCGATAGCGAGCGATGCCTTTATCAGATGCTGGTTTGCCGCCGAGCCCTGCGCAAACTGCATGGCTCCCTGGAGAATTTCAATGAGCGCGTAAAATCCAAAAAATACATTGCCCGCGGTGAACAGGGTCGGCAGGGCATAGGCCGCGCGTCGCGGATGACGCTCCGGAGATTTGGGATCGACGAGGCGTTCCCGCAGGTTCACGATTTTTTCCTCGCAATCACGCTGGACCCGGCAGAGACGCGCTGGCCTACGCGCACCACGACCTCCCATTCCGGACCAAGTTGTACATCGACGCGAGACCCGAATTTAATTAGGCCCACCCGCTCGCCTGCGGCTAAAACATCGCCGGGCTTTTTATAACAGACGATCCGCCGCGCGATTAATCCTGCAATCTGCTTGAATTCGATGCGGGTTTCCTCGCCGCCCACCGTTCCCAGCACGGTGATGGCGTTCTGTTCGTTGGAATGACTCGCGGCTTCTTTGCTCGCGACCAGGAATTGTCCCTCCTGATAGCGAATATTCACGACGCGCCCGGGGATCGGCGTACGATTCACGTGCACGTCGAAGACATTTAAAAAAATGCTGATTCGCTGGCCGCCGTTTTCCGCTTTCACGACCACTACTTTTCCGTCGGCGGGCGAAACTGCGACCGGTCCAGGGGGCACCGTGCGATTCGGATCGCGGAAGAAATACAAGCAAAAGGCCGCCAAAATGTAGAAAGGCAGGGCCCAATACCAGTTGGTGAGATAAGTGATCGCACCTGCGCCCACAAGCAGCCCCGCCGCGTAATATATTCCGTAGATGACCAAGTAATTCTATTGTCGCACTACCGTTTTCAAGGTTGTTGAATGCCTTTTAGGACGACAATAAACGGAGTGAGCGCACGCGAGTGGGCACGAAGTATTGCCGCCCTCAAAATCATAAGCTGTCCCGGTCTTTTACGTCTATCCGCATGCTTACGCATGGCGGTTCAGAGGCAGCGCGAAGCATGCGGGTAGACGCTAGCATTTTCGTGTCGCAGACGAAGTGTTAGGTCGAAATCAGCTACTTGCTGTTACCTTCTGCATGCGATCGCCTGGTTGATCTCCCGAAGCGCCGCATCCGTCGCCCGAACCGCATCGGCCCTATGCCCGCAGAAATCATGCGCGGCATGCTCGAGCTCATTTTTCGCCTCGCGAAGCTCATTGGCGGCGGCGCGCATATGTGGATACTCCGGCGGCGGAGCGGTATTGGCGGTCCGCGGCACAGCGATGGTGCCGACCACCATCAGCAGCATCCAGGGTCCAAATCGCAAAATCTGTTTCTTCATGGGAACATCCTCCTAAAGGGCATTTACTGCGGATCGATTATAGTAAAAATCAAGGCCGAAGCGCCGCATCCTGCGAAAGTTACGCCGCGTTTTTTTTCCCCACGCAGAAAATCGTCGCCGCGCCCAGCACCGTAAGCGCGAACCCGCACACCCCACTCCACCCCCATACCTTCCACGCTTCCGCTCCCAGCGACGACCCTGTTGCCCCTCCGATGAAATAGCAAACCATGTAAACCATGTTCAGCCGCCCCCGAGCCCCCGCATCCAGCCCATAAATCCGCGTCTGATTCGCCACATGCCCTGCCTGCACACCCAAATCGAGCAGCAGCACTCCGCATATCAAACCCGCTATCGTCTTCCCGAACACTCCCAACACCAGATACGCCGCGACCGCCGTCACGAGCGACACCAGGATAGTGAACCGAGGCCCATACCGGTCGGTCAATCTTCCCGATACCGGAGCCCCCGCCGCTCCCGCCGCGCCCACTAATCCGAACAGTCCCGCGACCGCTTCCCCATAATGATAGGGAGGCGTCCTCAAAAAGAACACCAGCGTCGTCCAGAACGCACTGAACGCGCAGAAGAACGCCGCACCCAGAATCGCCGACTCCCGCAATTCCGCGTGCTCCTTCACCAGCCGTCCAGCCGACCGCACCAGTTCCAACCACGACAAAGCGACGTGCGGCGCGCTGGCCGGCAGCCTCGCCCGAATCAGTCCCGCCATGCCGAGCATCGCCGCCGCACCCACGCAATAAACCGCCCTCCATCCGAATCGAGCCCCCACTAGTCCGCTGAATGTCCGCGCCAGCAGCACTCCCATCAGCAGCCCGCTCAGCACCAGGCCGACCACCCGCCCACGTTCCTTAGCCGGCGCCAGTTCCGCAGCGTACGGCACGATCACATGCACCGCCGAAGCCGTCGCACCCACAGCGAGACTAGCCGCGCACAGCCAGAACGCGTTCGGCGCCGCCGCCACCGACCCCAGCGAAACCGCCGCCGCCAACACCATCCAAGTGATCAATCCCCTCCGTTCATGGCTGTCGCCCAGCGGTACGAATACCAGCATTCCCGCCGCTGTGCCGATCTGCGAGAGCATCGCAATCGTCCCCGCTCCAGCCACGGTCAAGTGAAAAGTAGTGGCCATTGCCGCCAGCAGCGGCTGCGAATAATAAATGTTCGCGACGATCACTCCCACGCTGATCGCCATCAGCCAAACCACGCTCTTCGGAAGGATTCTCTCTTCCCCCATCCGTCTAATTCAAAACCTTAGCATGAGCGGTCTGCCTCGGCCGTTTCTAAAAGCGCCGGGACGATGTAAGATTCCTGTAAAAAGATTCCCCCCTCGCCTCCGCCCCGCACAGCCGGTGACCTTCAGTGATAGAGTAGAAATCCAATGCCTTCAGGTCGACATCTGGAGGCCGGGGTGAAGGAGACTGTAGCGATGCGGTTCTCTCGGGTTGTACTATTTCTTTGCGCTGCGGGAATGGGGATTTCCGCGCAGGATCCGGCCAGCGAAATCTGGCAGTTGGAGAGCAAAGGCGATGCCATGCAGGCGCGAGAGCGTTTGCAGAAAGCCGCCGATACGTCTCCGGGTGACGCCGGAGCTCTGCGCGCCTACGCGGAATTCCTGGACCGCCATCGCGACCCCTCGGCGCGCGCCGTTTACGCCAAGCTCGATCAGACCCTCGCCCGAAATTCGCCCGAACGCGCCGCCGTTCTTCGCCGTATGGTGATTCTCGACCTTCTCGCCGGCGATCGCGACGCGGCAACCAGAGACCTCAAAACGTTTAACGATGCGGGCGGTTCCGGCATGTCCCTTCCCGCCGCGCCCGGCCCCGAAACCGTAAAGGATAATTTCATAGAAATTCCCGGCCCCCTGCGCTCCTTCTCCCGCATGGCCGCGCTCGCGCCGGAAATGCATCCCGAGGATCTGCTGACCGCGCTCGCCCGTAACGTGGTTACCAATGGCTACCAGGCCGCCGGGTCCAACGAGACTCTGGAGCAAACCGAATATCTGAAACTGGTCGTCCGCTATCTGTCGCAAGCCCGCGAGCTCGACCGGCTCGGCGGCGAAAAGAAAGTGATTCGCATTGAGACCTGCGAGTCGACCGAAACCGGCGATATTCTGCGCATTCTCGGCTACCGCATGCGCGGCGGTTGCGGCTCCGACGTGGTGCTCGAAACCGTTAACGCCACCCGAGCTTTCCTCACTATCGATTCCGGATTCCCTCTGTCTCAGCTCGAACAGGCTCTCCGCACCAACCGTCCTTTCGTGCTCGATTACCATCCGGCGCGCGTTCCGGTTCTCTACACCGTCGATTACTGGCGCTCCGCGAAGGAAAAAACTGCCGGCGAGTTTATCGATTTCTTCCTGTCGGATCCCTCGCTCTGCCGCCTCTATCTCGGCCTTTCGAAACTCGACCCCGAAACCGCGCAAGCTCTGCGCGACGCGATTCCCGCTCCTCGCCTGAAAATCTATTCCCACGTACTCGATTTCTACGGAGCCATGTTCCAGATCCGCGGCGGCAAAGTCATCACTCCCGGCGGCGCGCGTTCGGAAAAAGCGTGGGCTGAGCTCGCCGGCGCTCCGCCATCGGCAGGCGCAGGGTTCATTGAGAAACTCGTCGCCAAGGACGACGGTTGGCTTGCCAGCTATTTCGATGCCATGGCCCGTGTCAACGGCCCGGTGAAGGATTACCTCGCCGACCCCGAACGCATGAAGCGTTTCTACACTGCCATTCGGGGACGTGTCACCAGTCCCGGCCCCGCGCGGCCCGTGTTTCGCGGCAACACCGATATGATGCTGCTCACCACGCGCCTTCGTCTGGATAGTTCGGGCAAGCCGCACGTGCCCGGCAATCTCGATATCTGGAAAAATCTTTTCATCAATCATCCGCAAGGCAAGTACGATGCGAAGTTAACCAAAGCGGCCAGCGGCTGGAAGGATTCCGACGATGTCCTTGAAGCTCTCTTCGGCCTGTCTCGCAAGGCAGTCGAGAATGAGCCGTTGAAAATTTTCATGGCGCTCAGCGATGTGGAACGCAATCGCACCACTCCTCTTGATGCCAATACAGTCGACCGTCTCGCCCGCGAATATCATTCGTTTTCCGCTCAATATCCGATGTTTTCTGAGGCGCCCGCCCTCACCGACAAAACCATCCTTGCCTATCTCGACGCCCTTCACGCCCTCAATAAAATCGGCGATCAGGCGCTCCGGGCGGACGCCGCCGGAACCTTCCAGGCGCTCTCCAGTCTGTGGCAGATTTTCGTGCGCCAAGGCAGCATTCCCACAGCACAGTCGGACCAAGCCCTGGCCCGCATCGTCGAACCCTTCGGGAAAATTCAGAATGAACGCGAAGTTTTCGATGGCGGCCGCAGCGGCGTGAAAGTGCTCCTCGAAGCCTCCAACTCGCCCAAGACCATTTCCGTCCAGGACCGCATGATCGATCTTCTGGCTGGCACCGGTTCCACCGAATCGTCCGACGCCCGTCAACAGTTAGCCGAAGATATGATCCGCGTCTTCGAAGCTCAGCGCTTGATCTCGCTCACCACGCTCTTCGACCTCGCCGACAATCTCGAAAGCGTCACCAAAGGTGAAAAGCTCAACACCGCGTTAGCCGGAAAATTGGCCGCCCGCATCTCCGACATTCAGCTTCCGCGCAGCGCCTTCACCAGCGCCGAAAGAAACTCGCTCTCCTTCGGATACTTTACCGAGAAGCACATCGAGCAGCAGCGGAAACTGAATCTGCGTCAAGCTATCGAAAAGGCCGCGAATGATCCCAACAAGCTCCGTGAACTGCGCGGCACGCTCGCGCCTTTCCTCCGCGATACGCTGGTCGGCTATAACTATATTCACTACGCCCCGCCCGGCGCGCAGGTGCTCCACACTAATCCCCTGTTCGTCCGCAACCACGATTTCATCGGCATTCAAGGAGCCGGCCAAACTTGGAAGGCGACTGAACTATTCGGCACCGGCTGGCCCGCCAACGCCGGCGGAAGATTGGTCGGATCGCTGGCTTCCCTGCCCTACGCCCTGGCCGAGGCCGAACAAAACTTCCTGATTCCTTCGCGCGAACAAGCTCTGATCTGGGGCGACCTGGTCCCGCAAATGATCCTCAGCGCTGTCATTCCCCGATGGTGGGATGTGACTCCTCTCCAGCTTCACTGGGTCGGGATCAATATGGCGTACGCCGAAACATTGCTGGCTGAAAGCGCTCTAAGTTCCGATCGCCGCACGCAGGTTATGGCTACCTTGGAAAAATACGCGCCGCCCGCCCGGGTCAAGAAAATGGAGCGCCTGCTAGCCGAAGGCGACGTCAAATCCGCCGAAGAAAATATCGTCCCGTCGGAAATGTATCTCCTAGCCACGGAGATGTCCCCCGTGGATCGCGACTCTCCGATCGCCGCAAATATCCGCACGCTGGGCGCACAAGCCCCCGATCAAGTCAGCCAGCACGCCATTTCGCGCGTCTTCGGAACGCCCAAACCCACGCTGGCAAATTCCTATCAGCCCGAGCTTTTAAATCTCCGAACCTTCCCGACACTAATGGGATACTCCAGCCGCATCCTGGCCGAGAGCTGGGAATCGAACATCCTTTATTACGCCGCGCTCGCCGACGAAGTGCACGCGAGGCCCGCGCAACTGAACCTGCTGATCCCCGCATGGACCCAGCAAACCGTAGAACAGATTTTCGCCACACACTTAGAAGACTGGCCCGCCCTGCTCCGCAGTTTACGTTTAGTAGGCGACGACGTCCGCCAAAAAGCGAGAAAACAAACCACCTCAGCGGCGGATAACGAATGACTCCGCAGCCCAGTGGGGCAGGTTCCCGACCTGCCCTCTTCGCATCACTCGAACCAACCAGCACCCCAGGAGGATCCCGTTGATTCGCATTCTCAAAAAACCAATTCTTCTCTTCACCCTGGTCTCCCTGGTCTTAGGCCAGGACCACCCCGTCTTCAAAGTAAAAGTCGACATGGTGGTGTTAAGCTTCCAGGTCACCGATAACAAGGGCCACTACATCAACGGACTCAAGCCCAAGGATTTCCGCGTTATGGAAGACGGAATCCAGCAGAAGTTCGTCACCTTCGCCGAAGGCAGCAAGCCTCCCGTAGAAATCACGAGTGACGGAGTCCTGAAGCCCATCCCCATCTCCGAAGCCGGCATAGCCGAAGGCCGCTCCGACGCGTTCGTCGGCACCAACGTCTTTGTATTATTCGATACCAGCAATTATATGTACCGGGGCTTCGTCTACGCCTCCGACGCCATCGCTGATTTCGTCCGCGGCCTCGATCGCGCCGATTCCGTGGCCATCTATACCTACAGCCGCAACCTCTCCCGCGCCGCGCCCCTAACCAAGGAGCGTACCGATGCCATCTTCGGCCTTCGCAAAGCCGTAGCCGGCGACGCCTCGGCCCTATACAACTGTCTTCTCTTAACCGTGCGCGACGCCGCCAAAGTTCCCGGCCGAAAAGTAATCATCGTGTTCTCCAACGGGCCCGACGATTCGAGTATGGTCGCTCCCAACGATGTCTCAACGGTGGCCGAAGACGAAGGTATCCCGATCTACGTCATCTCCACCAACGAAGTAAATCGCGACCCGATCTCATCAAGCGTGTTCCGCCGCATGTCGACGCGTACCGGCGGCAAATCCTATTTCGCCAAGACCTGGCAGAAGCAAGTCGAGGCCTTCGAAAATATCCGCGAGGATCTAGGCAACTCTTATACAGTGACCTACTATCCGCAGCCGAATCCCAACGAAGGATTCCGCAAGCTGACAGTAGAAGTCCTCTCCGATATCGGCAAAAAATATCGCGTCCAATGCCGCCCCGGCTATCGCCCCAGGGGCGGATTTCAATGAGATCAGGGGTATTCTGCTTGATCGCATTTCTAGCCTCCTGCACGATCAAGGCGCCTCCTACGCCCATCGACTACTCCCCGGGAATTCGCAAAGCCGAATCCGCCAGAACGAGTGCCGCAACCGCCAGAGACCTCGACGCTCTCGTAGCCTTCTACACCGACGACGCCTCAGTGCTAACCGCGAACGCCCCCATCTTCACCGGCAAACAAGCTATTAAGGACGGCCTGAAGCCAATGCTAGCCGATCCCCAATTTTCATTGATCCTGATGCCCACGCGAGTCGAAGTTTCCAAAAGCGGCGACATGGCATTCACGCAAGGTCCCTACAAAATGACCTTCTCCGATTTCCGAGGAAACAAATTCGAAGACGAAGGAAAGTATTTGACCGTGTGGCGCAAACTCCAAGACGGAACCTGGAAGGCAGTCGAAGACGCAATGAACTCCGACCTCCCGCTGCCTCCGCCTCCGAACTAATTTATGGTCAATTAAGCCGCTCCACTGCGACCATTCTGGCGTTTTATGGTCATTTAAGACCCCATAACAACCGCCGCCGCACCCACAATCCCAGCCTCCGCCCCAAATTTCGCCGGCACAATCGGCAGCTCCTTCGCATAAGGATTCACTGTCCGCCCCGGCACAATCGCCCTCAACTTTTCAAATAACGGCGCGCCGATCCCAGCCACTCCTCCGCCGATAACAATGATGTCCGGATCCAGCAAACTAACCACGCTCCCCAGCCACGCGCCGAGTTGAAGCGCTATCTCATTCAAATCGTATGAGCCTTTATCGAGCACATGTCCCGACGCCAGAGCTTCAATACACCCGCGCGATCCGCACCGGCAAACCGTTTCACTTCGGTAATCGATCGAGACGTGCCCACCCTCCGCCGCGAACCCGTTTTTGCCGTGATAAATCTTTCCATCGAGAATAATTCCCGCTCCAATTCCCGTTCCAATCGCCGCGTAAAACACGTTGCTGCAGCCCTTTGCCGCTCCAAACCGCGCCTCAGCTAAACCGGCCGCGTTGCAATCGTTTTCCACCTTCACCCGCTTTCCGAAGCGAATGGCCGCCATCTCCTGCAAAGCCACATTGTGCCACCCCGGAAGATTCGGTGGGTTCAAAATTATGCCGGTTTTCGGATTTAAAGGACCCGGCGCGCAAATGCCGATCGCCTTCACATCGCCGGTCATGCTCTCGTCAATCGCTCCCCAGACCTGCCGGATGGAAACGTCATATCCCTGATTCGCAAGCGTCGGGACAGAGCGAGTGCGCGACACTTCCGCGCGCTCATTCACCAGGCCCGTCGCAATCTTCGTCCCGCCGATATCCACGCCTAAGACCATTGGTAGGATTGTAGCGGATGGCCGTGCTGACAATTTCGGGGGACCCGGCATCGCGATGGGAAGAAGTCGCGCACGCCTCGTCGCAACTGTTGTCGTTCGAACTGGTTACCGAATCGAGGCTCGCTTCTTGGATCGCCGAGGAGTTCGGCGACGAGAAAATTCCCGAAAAAGCCTGGAAACCCGCCGCCGTTTCGATCCTCACGCGCATGGCGACCGAGCATCACATGGTGATCGCACTTACCGGCGCCGAGTCTCTTTTCAACGCGTTGCCGATGCTGCTGCGGGCGGGCATCGTCGCTCCCGAATCGCGCCGCGCCGGAAACGTGATGGTCGATCAAAGGCTCGAACGTCCGGCGGCTTTAAAAACTCTGGCGGACCTGGACATCGAAGCCAAACGCCTTCGCAAATCGCGAGTCGGAAGAAGCGTGAAAACGCTCGATCTGGTTTTGAACATGGAATTCATGGACGCCACGCAAGCCGCCGAGATTTTGCGCGCCGCCTGTTGCGCACGACATCTTATTGAATACGGATTGCTTTCCGGCGCGGCCGAGGCGCAAATGCAGTTCCAGACTCGTTTGCTGCTGGCGCAGCACGGCATCGTTCCCGCCGGCCAGGCCAATCTTAAGCGCGTCGCGTTCGGGCATCCCAGCGAGCAGATCTTCGCCAACTTGCTCAATTTCTATCGCATCGAATGGGAATATGAACCCCGCAGTTTCCCTTTGCAATGGGATAAAGACGGCAAGGTGATCGAGGCGTTTACACCCGACTTTTATCTACCGCAAATCGATCTGTATGTCGAACTTACCACCATGAAGCAGGCGCTGGTGACCAAGAAGAATCGCAAAATAAAGCTCTTGCGCGCGATTTATCCCCATGTCAATATTCAAATCTTTTACCAAAAAGATTTGCAGGATTTGGTTTTTAAGCATGCCCATTGAACGCATCTTATTTACCGAGGAACAAGTGAACGCGCGAATTAAAGAAGTAGCGGCGGAAATCAGCGCGAAATTTCAGGGCCGCGAATTAAAACTCGTTGGCGTCCTCAAAGGATCCGTCTTTTTTCTTACCGCTTTAGCGCGTGCCATTGAAATCCCCGTGAAGATCGATTTCCTCGCGATCTCGAGTTTCGGAAGAGAGACGCCGGGAATGGTGCGCATCGCTAAGGATCTTGACGATCCCATTCAGGACGAAGACGTTCTGCTGATTGAGGACATCGTCGACACCGGCCTGACGACACGCTATCTGCTGCAAACGCTTGCAGGCCGCGCTCCGCGATCGATCGCCATTTGCACATTGCTCGACCGCACCGTCCGGCGCATCGCACAGGTGCCGGTCGATTTTCGTTGTTTCGAAATTCCGGACCGCTTCGTGGTCGGCTGCGGCCTCGACTATAAACAGCTGTACCGCAACCTGGGATACATCGCCGTCTTGAATCCCGATCGAACCTAATTGCATCTATGATTTAGCTAATATGAGCACATACCAAATCGACAGCGCACACACTCACGCCCAATTCAAAGTCCGGCACCTGATGGTTTCCAACGTCAAGGGGGATTTCGACAAAGTAACCGGCACCATCGAACTCGACGACGCGAATCCGACCGCGTCGAAAATCAATATAACCGTCGACGTGGCGAGCATCAGCACTCGCGAGCCGCAGCGCGACGCACATTTGAAGAGCGCCGACTTCTTCGATGTTGAAAAGTTTCCTACGATTACTTTCGTGTCGAAAGAAGTCGTAAAATCCGGCGACGACAGCTACGAAGTGGTCGGCGATCTGACGCTTCACGGCGTCACCCAGACCATCGACCTGGACGTCGAAGATGTCACGCCGGAAGTGAAGGATCCGTTCGGTCTCCTCCGGCGCGGCGCATCGGCCAAGGCGACGATTCTGCGCAGCAATTTCGGTCTGAAGTATAATTCCATTCTCGAAGCCGGCGGCGTCGCCATCAGCGACGAAGTGCACATTACGGTCGACACGGAATTTACGCGACAGGCCTGACGTTAAATGCATCAACCGATGGAGTTTCTCATCCGGCACGGGTACCCTCTGCTGTTCGCAATGGTGCTGGCGGAGCAACTCGGCGCGCCCATTCCTTCGCTGCCGGTCCTGCTCGGGATGGGAGCTCTGATCGGTACGGGAAAATATTCCTGGGCCGGCGCGCTCTCGCTTTCCGTTTCCGCATCGATGGCCGCCGATGGGGCATGGTACGGGCTCGGACGGATGAAGGGCTCGTCGGTTTTGAAATGGCTGTGCCGCATTTCACTCGAGCCCGATTCCTGCGTGTCCTCAACCCGTTACTGGTTTAAGCGACTCGGAGGATGGGCGCTAGTGATCGCGAAATTCGTGCCCGGCTTGAGCACCGTAGCTCCACCGATGGCCGGACTGTCGAAAATGCCGTGGTGGAAATTCTTAGGCGCGGACGGCCTTGGCGGATTCATTTGGGCGGGCTCCTATCTCTTACTGGGACACATATTTCGCACACAGTTAGAAGATGTAGCGGCCTACGCAGCGAGGCTCGGCGGAGGCCTGATCACGGTGCTGGCGGGAGCGCTAACTCTGTGGATAGGCTGGAAATATTATCAGCGACGCAAGTTCATAAAAGGCCTGCGAATAGCGCGCATCAAGCCGGAGGAGTTGAAGCTCGAACTCAAGGACGTGTTCATTCTCGACCTGCGTACCGCCGAAGAATACGCGTCGGACGGCGCAAAAATTCCCGGAGCAATCTGGTTCGACCGCAAGGAGCTGGAGGAAAAACATCTGGAGATCCCCAGGGATCGCGATGTCATCCTCTACTGCACTTGACCCAACGAAGCCACCAGTGCCCGTGCGGCGCTGCAACTCAAGAGGTACGGGATAACAAGAGTGCGTCCGCTCGAAGGCGGGTTCGATGCGTGGAGGGAGAGGAATTATCCGTTGGAGTTGGTGGGGCTGGTGAATCTGCAGAAGTAGCCAGTAGCCAGTAGCCAGAATGGGAAAAGGGGGACGGTCTCGTCCGACACGGCTTTCCACGCTCTTGGTACGGATGTCTTCGATGATTAGCTGCTGAAGGGCTCAAAGGAACGGCTGGAGAGACTCGATGAGTGGTAGTACGATTTCTGTTATGGCATTCAATGATTCGGAATTCAAAAATTAAGCCTTGCCGTTGAAGGCGCCGTTAGCAGTGAGAAATCGGTTCAGGAGAGATTGAGGGACGCTTTTGTTTACGACCTGATGCTCATTGAGGAAGACAATGTTCCACCAGACGTGTGGGTACGCCTGCAGAAGCTGACGGCTGAACTTGGGAAGATTCCGGCGAAGGAGGGCGAGGGCACAGCAACGGCGACCACTTCGCAGATGAGCGCCGATGATGCTAGGAAGTGGTTAAAGGAAATCGTATCGATGTACGAAGGTACGTGTACGGAATTCGCCAAGCAGGACGGACGGTAAGAATTTTAGGACGAACTGGACATGGTGGGAAAAATTATTATAGGCGTGTTGGTTCTCTGTGTCTTCGTCTTGAGAGTTTTTATCGCACGTCAAGACCCGCACCATGGGGCGGTAACCGAGATTCCCTCGACTGGCAACATCGCCCATGATCATCTGATGGCGATGAGTGAGGCTGAACAGGCATCGATTTTGGTTCCTGATGATTGCGTTGGTGACCGTGCTTTCTACATGGGCATGGATAAGAGAGATCACAGCGCACAGTGGAGCGTTGGATGCACGAATGGAAAAAGCTACGGAGTGATGATTCATGCTGATGCAAAAGGAAGTTCAAGAATCATCGATTGCTCAGCGCTGAAACTGATTCACATCGACTGTTTTGCAAAGCTGAGTGACCAGTAAAAGTTTGATTGAAAGCCAAGCCGGGACGGACAAGAGCGTCCCCTAACTCCCGCGATGGACGAAGCTAGGAGCGGCCACACTTCCCCTTCCGAAGCGACCTAAGAGCCCTTCGCCGTCCGCAAATTCGATCGTCTGTCCGCATGCTCACGCATGGCGGTTCCGCAGGGGAAACAGTTATTAGCCGCGGATGAACGCGGATAAACGCTGATGAGCAAGGGGACGGAAGGCGGCAGCGCATGGCGCCGCCCCACATAAAACCGTCCTTTTCCTCTGCGAGCTTTGCGTCTCTGCGTGGGGGCGGGAAGCGGAACGGACGAGACCGACCCCTCCTTGCGACTCCCGCTCCTGGGCGGAAAATTGGGCACAGTCCGCTATGTCCACTCGGCGTGGGATGCTAAGTGGCCTTTACGACCCTTACTCTCCTGCCCTCGTAAGCTTGGTTCAAGAGCCATTCGAGGGTCGGCAGGGGGGTGCAGACTATGAAGATCTGGTAGGAAAACAGAGATTTGGAAATCCATATGAGCATCTTGTTTACCGCCAACCCGACCCGGGATACCCAGCCATCGCCAAACGCCAAGGGAAAGGGCGCTGGCACTCCCTTAACCTCAGTAACGCGGTAGCCCGACTGTTCCAAAAGCGCTCTTGCCGTCTTGAAGGTAAACAGGCGGGTATGGGTAAGATCGAGAATTCCTCTCGGCCCATAGTTGAACCAGCCCACCAGCAGCGCCAGGCGGGTGACGATAAAGCCGATATTGCCCGTGCTCAGGATTACCTGAACGGCGGCGTCGCCTTTCCGCGATTGCCGCAGAGAATCCAGAAACCGCTCGGGCGCGCGTAAGTGCTCGACAATATCCAGCAGCAGGATGTTGTCGAAGGAGCCCGCATCCAAAGGGAAATCGCAGCCGTTCAGGTCGCATTGCACAAAGCGCTCGAGACCAGTACCAGGAGACGGAGGAAACTGGTCGATTCCTGTCACGCGGCAATTCTTGCTTGAGAGCGCGCGGCTAATGTAGCCGGGTCCGCAGCCAACGTCCGCCACCGATGAGCCTGGAGAAATGCGCGCCAAAGCCATGGTGTGCGGACTATCGAAATTGAGTTTGGGCTGATATAGCGGATTCCCTTCCGACCAGGAAGACACGTCGAACTTGCGTTGGTACAGGATTCCCAAGTCTTGCGCGCGGGATGCCAGAGTCGTGGTGATGACATTCCAGGCGTACTTCATTCCGTTCACGTGGCAGATCTCATCGCCGTAATAAGTCGGGATCGGGAGTTCCTTGATCACTTGACGGGCCCGGTACAACTGGATGATGATCTCGGTATCGAAATGAAAGTCGTTGGTGTTTCGATCGAAGGGAATCCGCTTGAGGGCGGCAACGGAGTAGAGGCGGTAGCCGGAATGAAATTCCGTGAGGGAACTCTTCAGCAACCGATTCTGGAGGCCCGTCAGGATTTTGTTGCCGACGTATTTGTATAGCGGCATGCCGCCCTTGAGCGCGGCAAACCGCGTCATCATCCTCGATCCGAAGACCGCGTCGGCTTCTTCTTCTACCAGTGGCCCCAGGAGCTCCGGGAGGCACTCAGGTTTGTATTGACCGTCGCCGTGAACCAAGGAGACGATATCAAATCCGTTCTCAATCGCGTAATGGAAGCCGATTTTCTGGTTGCCCCCGTACCCTTGGTTCACCGGATTATGGAGGACGGTCAGAGGGAAAGCACCCTCCCCTGCCCGCTCCAGATCATGCGCCTGATCGAAGGTCCGGTCTGCCGAGGAATCATCAATAATCAGTACTTCCGTGTCGTAAAGGGCCAGCGAAGCGGGGATACGCCGAATGACTTCCTGAATGGTCCGTTCCGCATTGTAGGCCACCACGAAGATCAAAACACGTTTCTTGCGATGAGAACGGCTCATAACAAGAGCCATGATAACCCAGTACTGGCGCTTTCACCATTTCCGGGCGCGACTGACAATCAGACTCAGCGCTCTACCAGTTGAGCAGCATCTTAAACACGCGATACTTCAAGATGCGAGGGTCATTGGGGACCGGCTTCCCGTCGCCGTCGGCGGCATGAAGGACGAGCAGTACGGGCCGCACAGACTGTGGCGGAAGCTGAATTGTGAGCGTCGTTCGACCGCTCAATTCCTCGGTTTGAATCACCTTTCCGTCTCCGTCGAGAACCTGAACCACGAGCGGGAGAAGCCTCACGCTGGGCCCAGGCTCGATGTCCACGCTCAAAGTACTGGCGTGCGGCTGGCCCGGACTGAGCAGGATTTGACCGTCGCCATTGGACCACCGGAAGCGAACATTCCGCCAAACTTCGTAGTCATGCCAACCCGACCCCAAGCGGAGTCTTTCATTTCCCAGGGTTATATCGCTGGTTTCGCTCGTCTCGACCTCTCGCAGAGAAATCTTGTGAAGGAGCCTCCAGTATTCGCCGGGGCGGTCCTGAGAGACAACAGTCTGCCACCCAAAGGCTTGCGCGTGCAATATAAACTCCCGGCAGACTGGATCTGCGAGGGCCTCTTCACCGGCATAAAACACGGTGGCTCTGGACGCACTCAACACGTTGGGCCACGGTCTTGCGGGAGAGACCTGAGTCCGCAGTTCATAATAGTTCAGCCGGCGACATTCTCCCTTCCCGGCATAATCACAAAGTTCATTGTCAAAACCCGGCGAAACCAGTGTGGCCCCGGGAGCGCGGAGAATTTTCTCGTATTTCACGATCCTTTCGTAACCTGTAACCAAGGGGCGCGAGCGTCCCTTATAGTTTCTCTCGTAGAAGCTTGGCGTCAACGCAACCGCCGCCACGGCGATTATCGGAAAGACCGCGACGAGCCTCCGGTACCAGGGCGACTTTTCGATCAGCGCCAAAAGGCACATTCCCACCACAGCCCGCAACAGGATTCCGAGTGCGAACATATATGACGGCCGGGGCCGCTGGCTGATCATTACGCCCGCAGTCACGCATCCGACAGTCATCAACAGAAGCCAGCCCCACACACGGCTCTTCAACCATTCATCCCACCAAGACTGCCGGTTTCTAAACAATCGGATTCCACCAAGCACGACTATCGCCAGAAGGACAAAAGTACATGGCAGAGCAATCAATGACCGCATGACCGGCGCGTAGTCTGGAGTCACTTTGCCGAAACTCTTGTTGAACAGCAGCACCTCCAGGCCGTCCGGTATTAAACTCACATTCCATAAAAAGTGCTCTATCATCGCCGGGGAGTTTCGACGAAACGCCACCATTAGCGTTGGCTCCGGCTCACCATACGTCCGCATCATCAATACCTGGCAATCTGACCACGGCGATTTCGTGAAATCCGTATGTCGTTGTTGATAGCCGAAAGCATAGGTCTGGCAAACATTGAGGGTGTGCTTGCGCTCTAAGGTTTTCGAAATATTACCAGCGTCGCTTGCATGGCGATAAGAATAGGCAATCAGGAGGCAAGTGCCAACAAGCGGAACCGCATAGGAGGCCGCTGTTCGAAAATCCAATCGCAGCCCCGTCGATTGGTGGGCGGCCTTCCATAACCATCCCCCCAACAACATGGCCGCGAGCAGGCCGCTCGCCAAAAGCAATTCATTCCGCATCAAAACAGATGCCGCAACCATCAGCGCCAGCGCCCCTCCACGCCGCCACGGACTTGGCTTACCGAGAATGAGTACAGCAGCACCAACTACCGGGATGACGGCGAAGAGGTGAACCTCATACAAGGCATCAAACCCGATCGGAAGGATTACCCACCAGGCAGCCATGAGCCAAGCCAGTTCCGGGGGCAGGAGCCGACGCATGAGCGCCAAAACTAAGACAGCCAGAATCATCACGATGAGCCAGCGGTGTAACGTAGTTACTACAAAGGCATCCGAAGACAGATGCAGCAGAGAGCCGTAAAACCAGATGTAGAGGGGCGACCAGGAAATCGGGGTTAACCCAGTTTTAAACCACTGATAGGCGAAAGCGAAATATGCCGACGTGTCTCCTGAGGTAAGGTCCCGCAAGCGCCACATACCCCATGTCACTTTGATCTGAAGCAGGACAATCGTGATATAGGAAAAGTACGCATTCGTGGCGACAAGACGCAGGTATTTGGTGCCTTGAACTCTTAAGCGCGAAACTTTTTCGACCCGGATTTCTGTTTTAACCCTTTTGGAATTTGGGGACCTCACACTCAAATATACTCGTTCGTACGGGCTGTTAACGGTGACATGCGGAAATGAGAGTGGGGCGGAAGGGGTCATTGCTTTATTCGATGCCCTGCCTGTAGATTCGAGCGCCGGTCCGCATGCTCACCCATGGCGGTTCGATTAGGCGTTGGTGCCGCCGTCCACGGTCAGATTCGCGCCGGTGATAAATGACGCCTCTGGACCAGCCACGAACGCGACTAGCGCTGCAACCTCTTCAACACGCCCGTAGCGGTCGAGCGCTGTGGCGGCCTTCTGGGGTATCGCCCAATCGCCCGCGGCGGGATTTAATTCCGTGTCGATCGGACCTGGCTGGACGTTGTTGACCGTGATGCCCCGGCTTCCCACCTCTCTAGCCAACCCTTGAGAGAACATCTTGACGGCTCCCTTCGTGGCGGAGTAGGGCACCAAGCCGGGCGTCATGACACGCTCGCCCACGCAGGAGCCGATCATGATGATACGACCCCCACTCGTCATGTGCTTGAGCGCTGCCTGCGTCGCGATCAGCGTACCGCGGACATTGATGTCAATTATGCGGTCCAGTTCCTCCAGCGTGGTTTCCTCGAACCTCTTTGGAATGGCCGTACCGGCATTGTTCACAAGAACATCAAGTCGGCCGAAGCTGGCGACCGTCTTTTCGACTGCGGCTTTTACGGCGTCGGCGTCGGTGGCGTCCGCCTGAATCGCGATCGCCTTTCCGCCGGTGCGTTCAATCTCCTTAACGACCGACGCGGCCGAGCCGGCACCCTTCGTGTATGTGATGGCCACGTTCGCTCCGTCCGCGGCCAAGCGCTTGGCGATCGCAGCGCCAATGCCGCGCGAGCCACCCGTAATGAGTGCAATCTTTCCTTCCAGTTTCTTAGACATTATCTTTCTCCTCTTCTGAATCTCGCTTTTTGCCACTGGTGAAATTGTGAACTGATTTGCCGATTCATGAAACCCCAAGAACGGGAGTCCGCGCATCCCCCCATCGTGTGAGTAGCCGCTCGGGGCGAAAAATGGGGACAGTCCGCTATGTCCACGCGGCGACATGGTATCGAGGGTTTGCGCCAAGGATTGTGGCGCCTTGGGACAAAGTGGACTGTCCCCGTTTTTCGCGCGTTTCGCCGGTCATCTGAGAGGAGGTTGGAACGGACTGTTTTTGCGCATTTCGCCGCCGGGAACAATCCACGGTTGGGCGGAGTCTATAGGCCCATGCTCGAAGCTCGCGCGTTGACTAAACGGTACACCACGACTACTGCCGTCGATGATGTTAGCTTTGCGGTGAAGCCTTATGAGGTGCTCGGGTATCTGGGGCCGAATGGGTCGGGGAAGAGCACTACCGTTAACATTATTACCGGCCTGCTGGAGCCTACTCGCGGCGAAGTGCTGTTTGAGGGGCGTAGCATTCAATCGCAGTTGATCGAATACAAGCGGCGGTTGGGGTATGTTCCGGAGCAGGCGCATCTTTATCCTCATTTAACCGGGCGTGAGTATTTGCAGCTCGTGGGGCGGCTGAGGCAGCTTCCCAAGAAATCGCTGGATCGTAAGATCGATGATCTGCTGCAGCTTTTTTCGTTGGGAGCGGCGCGGCATTCGCCGATTGGGTCCTATTCCAAAGGCATGCGGCAGAAGGTTTTGATTTCTTCGGCGCTGCTGCATAATCCGGACATTCTGGTTTTTGATGAGCCGCTTTCGGGGCTCGATGTTACTACCGGGCTGGTGTTTCGGGATCTGGTCAAATCGCTGGCGCGCGAAGGGAAGATCATTCTTTATAGCTCGCACGTGCTGGAGGTGGTGGAGAAGGTTTGTACGCACGTGATGATTTTGCGCAAAGGGCGGATTGCGGCTAACGATACGGTGGAGGCTCTGCGGAAGCTGATGAAGCTGCCCTCGCTCGAGGATATTTTTTCGGAGCTGGTGCTGGAGCAGGATACGGAGACTACTGCTAATTCGATTGTCGAGGTTATGAAGAGCGCGTGAGACATTCACTGCTTGGGGCGTTGATTCGGCATTTTTTTGGGCGGTTTTTCGACAACGAATTCGTTGCGCAGAATACTGAAATTCAAGTTACCGTGACGAAGATGCTGGCGCTGTTGTCGTCGCCAGGGATCATTTTGCCGTGTCTGCGGTATACGACTTATCTGGGTCTGGATGGGTATCCAGCGGAAATGCGCTACAGGATGTTGTGGTCCGACCGGTGTTTGTATCTCTCGTTTTCGATGCTGGTGATGGGTGCGGTTACCGTGGTCGAGTGGGACGCGCTGTTTCCGGACCGGCGCGATTACGCAACGCTGATGCCTCTGCCGATCCTCTCGCGGACGATCTTTCTAGGTAAGGTGGGCGCGCTTGCGCTATTTGTGATTGCGTTCACGGCGTCAGTGAATCTGGTCTCCATCGTGACGTTTCCGGCGGTCTCTTACCGGGGGGCGTGGGAGGGACTGATCCTGACGATTGCGGCGCATGGGATCTCGATTCTGGCGTCGAGTGCGTTTGCATTTCTATTCCTGGTCGCGCTGGAAGGAGTGCTGTTGAATGTATTGAGCGTGCGGTGGTTTCGTAAGCTATCGGCTTACATCCAGGGCGCGATGGTGTTCGTGCTGCTGTGGCTGTTCTTTCTGTTTCCAAATATCTCGGCATCGGTGGCGCAATTGAAGGCGCAGAATTCATGGGTGCTGTATGCGTTTCCTCCGGCTTGGTTTCTGGGGATGAACGAAGTGATGCTCGGATCGCGCGATGCTGTTTTCTTAGCACTGGCGCATCGGGCGGAGATGGCGGTTGGGCTGGTCACACTGGTTGCGGGATTGTCGTACACCATGGCGTATCGGAGGCATGTTCGGCGGACGCTGGAATCGACAGAGGGCGGAGATTCGACTCGAACGGCGATGCATGAGCGCATCGGCCTGGTCGCCGATCGGCTAGCGCCGGATTCGGTGGAACGTGGGACGGTGGCCTTTATCGGCAAGACGATGGCGCGCAGCGCGAAGCATCGCATTTTTCTCGCGGCCTATGCAGGCGTGGGTTTTGCGCTGGCAGCGCAGGTGATGCCGGCAGTGAAGAATCGCGATGAATGGCTGTCTCTCCCGCTGGTGGTGGGGTTTTTTCTATTGAGCGGCATGCGCTTCATCTTCACGATTCCCTCGGAGCTTCCGGCGAACTGGCAATTCCGCGTGAGCGACACCGATCAACAGCGCGCGGCTCTGAACGGAACACGAACGGCGATGCGGTGGTTCGGCGTGGCTCCTCTATTCCTGGCATTGTCGCCGTTTTATTTCGTCTGGTGGACGCCGGGCGTGGCGGTGGCGAACCTGGTGTTCAGCATTACGATCTCGCTTTTATTAATCGAAGTACTCACGATGGAATTGCGCAAAATTCCGTTTACTTGTTCTTATCCGCCGGGAAAAGCGAACGTGACGATTTTGTGGGTTGCTTACTGGGTCGGGTTCCTGGCGTATGCGTTCTCGATGGCGACTCTAGAATCGTGGATGGTAAAGAGACCGCGGCGGCTGATCCTGTTTTATTTAATTGTGGCGGTCATTTTCGCGGGATTCGAATGGTGGAGGCGAAGGGCGGATGCGGTGGGTGTCGCGCTGATCTTCGACGATGCGGCGGACCCGGCGGTGCTCACGCTGGGATTGGGTGAGATTGCGTGGACGACGACGGCGACGACTCGACCCGAGAGCGTTCGACGGCGACCATCTTCATCCCGTGTTTCGCGCGTAGAGTGATCAGCGCGGCGGTTTCGACGGGATGGCCGGGCACCAATTCGAAGCGCCATTTTTGGGCAACGGTCGCGAGGAGCAGAACGCCTTCCATCCACGCGAATCGTTCGCCGATGCAGACCCGGGTGCCTCCGCCGAAGGGGAAGTAGGAAAATTTCGGGCGGTCGGCTGGTAACGGCCAGCGCTCGGGGTTGAACTGCTCGGGGTCCGGGAACCAGCGCGGGTCGCGATGAATGACGTAGGGGCTCATCATAAATATGGATCGCGCGGGAACGGTATATTCGCCAATCGCGTATTCGGTTTTTGCGCGCCGGCCGATGACCCACGCGGGCGGATAGAGGCGCATGGCTTCTGCGAAAACGCCCTCGGTGTATTTGAGCTGCGGAAGATCGTCGAAGGTGGGGAGGCGTCCGGCGAGCACGCGGTCGACCTCCTCGTAGAATTTCTGCGCGGCAGGCGGGATTTTGGGAAAGCAGATACCAGGACCACATCAGCGCGTTGGCGGTGGTTTCGTGGCCGGCCAGAAAGAGCGTCAGGGCTTCGTCGCGGATTTGTTTGTCGGACATAGCGCGGTCCTTCTTCGTCTTGTGCGAGAAGCAGCATGGAGAGAAGGTCGCCTTTATCTTCTTTACTGGCGCGGCGCTCGGCGATGATTCCGTAGATAGTTTTGTCCAGAAAATCGCGGGCTTTTTCAAATCGGCGAACCGAAGGGAGGGGGAGTTTTTCGATCCATTCGGAAAATGGCATCAGCACCATGTCGAACAGGACCATGACTTGCGTAAGCGCGGCGCCGATGTTGTCGGCTTCGGTGGTGACGTCGGCGCTGAACAGCGTTTTCGCGACCACGGCGAGCGTGAGCCGCATCATCTCGCGGGACATGTCGAGTTCGGCGCCGTCGGTCCATTCTTCGCGGGAGTGCGCGGTGCATTCCACCATCGCCGAGGCGTAGCCAACCAGGCGATCGCGATGAAACGCCGGCTGGACTAGGCGGCGTTGCCGGCGATGAAATTCGCCTTCGCTGGTCAGCAATCCTTCGCCGAGCAGCACTTTGGCGCGTTCGAGAAAACGGCTCTTGGTGAAGTTGGTCTGATGGGTGACCAGGATATCTTTGATCCATTCGGGATTGCTGACCAGATAGACGTGTTGCGGGCCCAGGCGAAAATGGACCAGGTCGCCATGATCGCGGGCCAGGCTTTGCAGGAACTTGGGCGGATTTTTGCGGAACTGCGGCAGGACACCGAGTATGGGAAGTCCTTTGCGCAGGGGCGGGCTGGCGATCATGATTCCAGGTTAGACCTATTCGGGTTTAAGGTGCGTGTTGCAGGGCGGCACGAGGCCACACGTCCGGGCTGCGCCCGGATGGACCGATTAGCAATCGGTCTGCAGGTTGCCAACCTGCCCCACAGCGCTTTGCTGCTGCTGTTGTTGCTGTTGATGTTGGACGTCGATCTGCTCGACCTCGGAAGCGGGCTCCCACTGGGGCGGGCCACTCATCTCCGGTTCAAGCGGCGGAGGCGCATCGGATGGCGCGACACGCACCGACACTTTCAACTCGCTCGCGGCTTTGCCCTTGAACACGCCCGAGTGGGAGGGACATCGGCATAATCGCGGCCGATGGCGGTTCGGATGTGGCGCTCGCCGGCCAACAGATTGTTGGTGGGATCGAAGCCGAGCCAACCGAGCCCCGGCAGCAGAGCTTCCACCCACGCGTGCGACGCGCCTTCCGAGGATCGATCGGGGCTCATCGCGCGCGGGATAAAGATAACCGCTGACATAGCGGCACGGAATTTTCACATGGCGCACGAGTGTGGTCATGATGTGCGCGAAATCCTGGCAGACGCCGCGGCGAGTCTCAATCGCGTGGTCGATCGGCGAATCGACATGCGTGGCTTTGGGAACGTAGTCGAACCAATTGTAGATAGCTTTCGTTCAACTCGCGGAGGAAGGAGAGCGGATCGTCGCGCCGCTCGACCGGAGAGTTCGTTGCTTAGTCCGTGAAGAGCCTCGGTGGGCTGCGCGAACTGACTGGGCATCAGCATTTCCCAATAATCTCCGGAGGCAACCAGCGAATCGAGCTGCGTCCACGCGTCGGCGCCGAGGCGTTTGGGAAGCTCCGGCACAGGCTGCACTTCAACCAGCGATTCGGCGATCATCCGCAATTGAACATGTTTGCCGGGAACATCAAAATGATGGACGCTGTTGCCGAGATAATCGCGATACTGATAGACCAGCGCACGCGGATCGACGGAGAGCTGGAAGGAGAGACAGCGTTGGGAGCCTTCCGTGCGCGGGTGCATGCGCACCTCCATCAGGCTTTCGCTGACGGCGGAATCGTAGCGAAATTGGGTCAGATGGCGGATGGAATAGAACATATATGTCTAGGCTCCCAGCGCGGCTTCGACCGGATAGGTGATGTAGGTCTGATACAGCGCTCTGTGGGCCTGCGAGCATTGGCGGAGCACGGTTTCAAGATAGGCGTGCAAGCCGCTGATCATGATTTCGTCGATCTGTCCGAACGCGAGAGTCGCCTGCATGCGTCCAGCGATTCGTTCGACGCGCGCCGATCGTCGGCTGGATACTTCGGCGCCGATCTGTTTCATCGACGTCTCCAGCGCATCGGCGGAAAAGCGGATGGAGTGCGGGAAGCTGGGATTCAGCACCAGAAATTCGGCAATGCGATCCGGGCGCAGGTCCGCCGTGTAGGCTTTGCAGTACGCCTCAAATGCGGTGCAGGATCGCAGCAAGCCGATCCATTCGAGCGGCTCGGGCTCGGCTTGCGTTGCCGTAAAATTCGCTGAAAATGCACGCCCAGCAGGGTCGCGAGCGCGGCGGCGCGCTCCAGAGAGCGGCCGGCTTGAATGAATTGCCAGCCTTCGCCGTGGGTCATGGTCGAATCGGTGATGCCCTGAAAAAGATGCGCGCCTTCCTTGATGGCTTGCAGAAAATCGTCAACGTCCGATGCTTCGTCGGCGTCGGCGCGCTGCACTTCGATGAAACATGCGGTTCAACTGCTCCCACATTTCCGAGCTGATCTGTTCGCGCACCTGACGGGAATTTTCCCGCGCCGCCATGATGCAGGAAACGATCGACGAACGGCTGCCGGTGGAGTGAATCAGCGACTTCGCCACGGCCTGCGCCTCGCCCTCCTTCACGTCGGTCATCTCGACCGCCGAGCGATTTCAGCATGCGCGCGCCAATGCCGGTCGTCGTCCTCGGTTCGCGCTCCAGCATCAGGTTCAACTGGACCCTGATGACGCGCGCAGTGTGCTCGGCGCGCTCCAGATAGCGGCTCATCCAATACAAACTTTCAGCGACGCGAGAGAGCATTTAGTGAAGAACCCAGGTGTCCTTGCTGCCGCCGCCTTGCGACGAATTCACCACCAGCGATCCTTTTTTCAGCGCGACGCGGGTCAGGCCGCCGGGCACGATGGTCGTCTTTTCGCCGCCATACAAGATATAGGGGCGAAGATCGACGTGGCGGGGCTGGACCTTGCCATCGATAATACAGGGCGCGCGCGACAGCATGATGGTGGGCTGCGCGATGTAGTTGCGCGGGTCGGCCTCTACGCGGCTTCGAAACTCGTCGCGCTGTTCGGCGGTGCTCTGCGGACCGATCAGCATACCATAGCCTCCCGATTCCCCGACCGCCTTGACCACGAATTTTTCAAGATGATCGAGCACGTGATGACGCTCAACGGGATCCGACATCTGAAACGTCTCGACGTTGTTGAGCACGGGATCTTCGCCCAAATAATATTTGATGATGGCGGGGACGTAGGCATAGACGGCCTTGTCGTCGGCGACGCCGGTGCCAAGAGCGTTGGCGAGGCTGACGTTTCCGGCGCGATACGCGTTGAACAATCCGGGGGCACCCAGCGACGAATCCTGACGGAATGCGAGAGGGTCGATAAAATCGTCGTCGATCCGGCGGTAAATCACGTCGACGCGGCGGAGGCCTTCGGTGGTCCGCATATAAATAAAGTTGTCGTGAGCGACGAGATCGCGGCCTTCGACCAGCTCGATTCCCATCTGGCGCGCGAGGAATGCGTGCTCGAAATACGCCGAATTGTAGACGCCGGGCGTGAGCAGAACGATGGTCGGCTCGGCGCATCCTTGCGGCGCGAGGGCGCGGAGTGTGGCGAGAAGCGCTTGGCTGTAATGCTCGATCCCCTGCACGCCGCACTGCCGGAACAAATCGGGGAAGATACGTTTCATCACCTGGCGGCTGACCAGCATGTAGCTGACGCCGCTGGGAACGCGCAGATTGTCTTCGAGCACGACGAATTCGCCGGAGGGCATGCGGATCAGGTCGGTGCCCGCGACGGTGACGTAGGCGTCCTTGCGAACGTAGAGGCCTCGCATCTGGCGGCGAAAATGCTTGCAGCTATAGACGAGCTCGCGCGGGACAACGCCATCGTTGAGGATGCGCCCCTCGTGATACAGGTCTTTTAGAAAGAGGTTCAGCGCGGTGATGCGTTGGGCCAAGCCTTTGTCAATTCGCGACCATTCTTCATTCGTGACGATGCGCGGGAGCAGGTCGTTCGGGAAAATTCGTTCGGTTCCCTCTTTGCGTCCATAGACTGTAAAAGTGATGCCTTGATGGAGAAATGAAAGATCAGAGATTTGCTGGCGACGACGGAATTCGCTCGCGGGTAACTCGCGGAGCGCCTGATAAAGATGTTCGTACTGCGGACGAGCCGTTCCATCCGGCGCGACCATCTCGTCGTAGGCTTCATCCAGTCCGTAATCCTGAAACGGAGCCGGAAGCACGCTCTGACTTGCTGTACCCGCCATCGAATCCCCACCTAGTTTCAGGTTGACCGCTTCTGACGGGGAAGGGCGATCAATAGAAAGTTAGTTTAGCATGTGAACGCGTTCGTGTTCGGGCGCCGCATCGCCCGATTCGTGCACTCCCCGTCTTTAACGACCGCTACGCCGATCCTAGGCACGTGGAACGTCTCGCGGGTCTTCTTGATTACCGCGTCGATTCATTCCCGCGCAAGCGCTGTGCCAGGGATCGCGAGAAAGAGAATAAATCGTATGATCGGCGCTATTATACAGGTGAAATGCGTATCTCCATCGCCGGCGACCATGCCGGGTTCGACCTCAAAGAGCACATCAAACAATTTCTCAGTGCGGAGGGTCACCAGGTGCAGGACCTCGGCGCTTACGATACGACTCCCTCCGATTACCCCGATTTCGCCGAAGCTCTCGCCAGAGTGATTCTCGCAGGCGGCGCGGATAAGGGGATTCTGCTGTGCGGCAGCGGCGTTGGCGCATCGGTCGCGGCGAATAAAATTCCCGGCATTCGCGCGGGCCTGTGCCACGATACGTACTCGGCGCATCAGGGGGTCGAGCATGACAACATGAATATGCTGGTGCTCGGCGGCCGCGTGATCGGCGAAGCGATGGCTCAAGAATTGGTCAACGCATACGTCGCTGCGAAATTTTCGAACGAAGCGCGCCACGTCCGGCGCATCGCCAAAGTCCATGCGATTGAGGAGAAATATGCCTGTTAAGAACGTTCTTGTGATCGATGTCGGCGGCACCCACGTCAAGGTAGGCGCCAGCGATCAAAAGGACATCGTGAAGATTGAATCCGGTCCCACCATGACGCCGGCGCTGATGGTGACGGCGGTGAAGAAGGCGATCGCCGGATGGAAGTATGATGCCGTCGCGATCGGCTATCCCGGACCCGTGCTTCATGGGCGTCCCGTCGCCGAGCCTCACAATCTCGGGGTGGGTTGGGTAGGGTTCGATTTTCGAAAAGCCTTCGGCAAGCCCGTCAAACTGGTGAACGACGCCGCGATGCAGGCGCTCGGCAGTTATGAAGGTGGGCGCATGCTGTTCCTCGGGCTGGGCACGGGACTCGGGTCGGCGCTGATCGTCGATGGCTTTCTGGAGCCGATGGAACTGGCGCATCTGCCCTACAAAAAAGGCCGTACTTACGAGGATTATATCGGCCTTCGCGGCCTGGAGCGCCTCGGAAAAAAGCGCTGGCAGCGGCACGTGTTCGATGTCGTCGAGAAATTGAAAGCTGCGCTGGGAGCCGATTATGTGGTGCTTGGCGGCGGCAACGTGAAGTTGCTGAGCGATCTGCCACCCGGCGCGCGCCCGGGCGAAAATTCCAATGCGCAAAAGGGCGGCATTCGACTATTTCAGGGGGTCGATTCGACGAAGCGATAACTTCCGTGCGAATCGTAGTCGATTCCGTGCTTCTTCTTCAGCTCTTGAATATAGCGCAGCGTTGCCTTGGTATGCGGGCTGGCGACACCATCGCCAAAAGGCTCGCAGGTATGCAGAAGAATTTCCTCAAGACAACTATTGACGTTCATGTGCTTGTGCCCGGCGAGGTCGACTAGCAGCGCGGCGAGACGTTTCTCCAGGCGCACCGGTACGTCTACCCGTTCGATCTCGAGAGGCGGTCCATCATTGTAAATATAATGCCCAAAAGCAAGGTGGCGTCCGTACAGATCCCGGATGGCGTAATCGCGCAGCCCATAAGGCCGGTCGCCGGGAGGATCCACGATCTCGATCCCGTTCGCGCGGTGGAACTCGCAAAATTCGTCGGCGTTCCCGACCACGAAAAAGAGGGTACAGCCTTTCGGATCTGGCGTGCCGCGGGACAGGAATATTTGCACATCACCAAGATTCACTCCGGCCATCGTCGGCGGATCGCCCCAGGTGAAGCCCAGGCTGAAACCCAGCTTTTTCGTATAAAAATCGACAGCAGCCATCAGATCGCTGACCGGCAGACCTGCATGATATTTCTCGCATTCGACTTGCGGAGCGGCGGGGGTAGTCATGGATTCCTCGATTCAGGGTCCTGGCAATGAAATGATACGCTGATCGGCATGAGGCTCGGTTTCTATACAATTGTATTCACTGTGGCGGCGCTTGCGGCCGACCCACCGACGTTGCGCTTGCCGGAAGGAGTTCGTCCAGTCAAGTATGCGGCCGACCTCACTTTATTGCCGGATTCCCCAACGTTTAAAGGCAAAATCGACATTGACGTCACCTTCCCGGCGCCTACTGCGCTCTTCTACCTGAACGCAAAAGAGATCAAGATCGGCGTCGCGAAAGTCAATACGACGAAGCTCAGTGTCAAGCAGGTGAATGACGACTTTATCGAGCTCCATGCTAAGTCGACAATTCCCGCGGGAGCCGCGAAGTTGCATTTCGAGTATTCCGGGAAGATCAGTCCGAAGAGCAGCGAAGGCATTTTTCAGGGTCGTGACGGCGACCTGAATTATCTGTTTACACAGTTCGAGGAAATTGATGCGCGCCGGGCTTTTCCATGCTTCGATGAGCCGGGCTTTAAAACACCATGGCAGATAACGCTGCATGTGAGGTCGGGTGACAAAGCGTTTGCGAATACGCCTCAAGTCTCGGAAACGGGCGAGCGGGGCGGAATGAAGCAAGTCGTTTTCACGCCCACCAAACCGCTGCCCAGTTACCTGGTCGCCTTCGCAGTTGGGCCTTTCGACATTGTTGACGCCGGCAAGGTGGCCTTAAATGACATTAAAGTGCGTATTATTACCCCGAAAGGCAAGTCAAACCAAGCTAAATATGCAGCTGAGATTACGGCCACATTGATTGCCCGGCTGCAGGATTATTTTGGCATCCCCTATCCATATGAGAAGAGCGACAGCATCGCTATTCCGCTGACCTACGGTTTCGGGGCCATGGAGAATGCCGGCCTGATTACTTATGCCGAGAACGTGTTACTGGCCGATCCGGCCACAGACACTGAACAGCGGCGCCGGCTCTATGCGAGCGACGGGGCGCATGAACTTGCGCATCAATGGTTTGGAGATCTCGTAACGCTCGCATGGTGGGACGACACATGGCTTAATGAAGCGTTCGCGACTTGGACGTCTTCGAAGATTCTGGCGGAGTGGAAGCCGGAGTGGAAGACTCGTATCGGCGATCTGAATGCGAAATTCGGCGCGATGAATGATGACAGCCTGGTGACCACGCGCAAGATCCATCAGGAAATACTCACGAACGACGATATTTCTAACGCCTTTGACAATATTACTTATGAAAAAGGATCGGCTGTTATAAGAATGTTCGAAGTTTGGACCGGCGAGAAACAATTTCGGAGTGGGGTAACGACTTATTTAAAACATTACGCATACAAGAACGCTCGGATGAGCGATTTTTTGGATGCGATCGCGCAGACCGGGCAGCCTCGGCTGAGCGCGGCTTTCCAGACATTCTTGGACCAGCCGGGCGTCCCTGAGATTTCGATTGCGCTGAAATGCGATGGGCCGCCGTCGGTCGCTCTGAGCCAGAAGCGTTATCTGCCGATCGGGTCGAAGGGCTCGGCCGCGCAGACTTGGCAGGTTCCGGTTTGCGTGCGATATAGAAGCGACAAAGGGGTCGAGCAGGAATGTTTTCTCCTCGATAAAGCGAGTGCCGATTTCAAGCTGACGAAGACTTCGGGGTGTCCGGCACTGATTGCGGCGAACGAGAGCGCGTCGGGTTATTACATCTCTTCCTATCAGGGCAACCTGCTCGATAAGATGGTTGCGCAGGGATCGGAGTTCTTAGATTCGGCGGAGCAGTTGACGCTGGTTCATGATATATCATCGCTCTCCGCGTCGGGCGATTTGAAGATTGGCCGCGCGCTGGATGTCGCGGTGAGTTTCGCGAATTCGCCGGAACGGGAGATCGTGAGGGAGGCGAAGGATATTATCGCGCATTCGAAAGCGTTCGTTCCGAAAACGCTGGAGTCCAACTACGCGCGGTTTGTCGAAAAGGTTTTCGGCGCGCATGCAAGGAGCCTGGGATGGTCGGCGAAACCGGGTGAAGATTTGGAAACGCGCCTTCTGCGTACGAACTTGGTTCACTTTGTGGCGAGATACGATGCAGCGCTCGCGGGCGAAGCGCGGAAACTCGCGGATGAGTGGCTCGCGAGCCGCAAGGGCGTGGATGCCGACATGCTGTCGTCAGTTTTGACGATCGCCGCGTATCACGGTGACCGCGGGCTGTTCGATTCTTTATTGCGGGAGTTGAAGAAGACGCAAGATCTGCGGCAGCGTGGCGCGATCATTCGCGCTTTGGGATGTTTTCGCGATCCGAAACTGGTGGCGGCGGCGCTCGACTTGGTGATTCACTCCGATATCGATACACGCGAAACCACGGCTCTGCTGAGTTCGGGAATCAGCAATCCGGCGACCGAGCGAATGCCCTTTGAATTTGTGAAGGCCAATTACAACGAGATCCTGAAGCGGGCGCCGAGCGGCGGGGGTTCTGATTTTGGCGCTGTCCTGCCCTACTCCGCCGGCGCATTTTGCGACGCCGCATCGGAAAAAGAATATATCGATTTCTTCGGCGAGCGCGCGAAGAAATTCACCGGCGGCCCGAGGGTTTATGAGCAGACGCTCGAAGCAATCAGGTTGTGCGAGGCTGAAAAGGCCGCGCAAGCAGCGGATATCGCGGCGTATTTCGCGACGCAGTGACGGCCAACAGCCTCACGGCAGCGCCCGAATCTTGATATTGCGAAACCATACTTCCGATGAGTGGTTTTGCAGGCTGATCGAGCTTTCCTTTACAAGCGGCGTTTCCGGACCGGCATCCTTCGGGAGCAAATTGCGCAGCGCGGATTGAACGGCGGAGTTAGTTGTTTCGTAGCTCAAGACACGCGTGCCGTTGAGCCAATGCTCGACGTGATCGCCATGCACGATCAGGCGGGATTCGTTGAACACTGCGATCCGCCAGTTCGCGTTGGCGGGCGCGAAAAGAGAATAGAGTGCTCCGGTAATACGCGTCGGGTCGGATGCATCCGGTGAATCGAGATCCACTAACTGATACTCGAGGCCGCGCGCTCGAGCTTGGTGCCCTTCTTTATTAGTAAAATCCTCCACCCGCTGGATCAGGTACTTCACGCCCGAATTGCCGAGTTTCGCGAGCTTCCATTCAAACTGGAGTTCGAACGATTTAAAAGTCTCGACGGTGCGGATATCTTCGAAGCCATCGGTGCGGACCAGCGCCTTCAGGCAGCCATCCTCAACGGTCCACGAATGCGTGGGAAACGGCTTGCCCGTTACCTCCACCCAACCTTTCGGGGTCGAGCCGTCGAACAGGGGGTGCCAGGGTTGATCCTGCGCCGCGGCAAGCTGAAAAGTCGCGAGAGCGGTGGCGGTGACTCCGAGCCTGAGTCTCATATTCCCAGCTTAGCTTTTCAGCTTAGCGAGGGCTCGGCCGTAGCTCAGGCGTTCAGATACTTATGAAGCGGTTCCCAATAATGCTCCGTCCAACCGGACGTCAAATGCTCCCGTTCGCCTTCCGGGAATCCTGTGTGATCGAAAACGATTCGCGTGCCGGAGCCGCTCGCCACCAGCTCAAACTTCGCGATTGAGAAGACACCGGCAGGCCAACCACTACGCCACGCCTGAACGATCCTTTTATTCGGCACCAGTTCGATTATGCGCCCTTCAATGTGTCCATCAAACAGCTTGAACCACCCGCCGGGCTTAGGATCGATCTCGGCCGGAAGGCCCGAAAACGCCTTGAACTGTTTCACGTCCAGCAACGCCTGATAAATTCTCTCCGGCGTGGTTTTGTAGTCGACGTCGAAATGAATGATGCCGTGCTGCGGCGTCTGCGCCTGCGCCGACGCGATCCCAAGACTGCCAAAAATCAAGCCCAGACGACGACGCGTTACTATTTGCTCCATACGGCATTCAACCATGGGCGTAGAATATGATCAAGATAATCTTTTAAGAGGTAAACCATGCCCTACCCGACCGGCCATCGCGAGCAGGTCCGCAAGAAAATCGTCGACAGCGCCCGCCGCCTGTTCAACCAAAATGGATTTGAGAGCGTCTCGGTCGATTCCATCATGGCGAACGCCGGCCTGACCCGCGGCGGGTTTTACAGCTACTTCGATAGCAAGAGCGATCTGTATGCCGAGGTGATGCGCTGTTTCTTCACCGATCCCAATTGGGAGCACAAGTGGGACGGCGTCAAGTTCGACCCCGCCGCCGACGCCGGGCCGCAAATCGTGCGCGCGTACTTATCGAGCCATCATTTCGACGACGTCGAGAATTCCTGTCCGCTGGTCGCACTGCCCAACGATGTCGCGCGCAGCGATGAGACGGTCAAGGCCGCCTTCGAGACGGTCTTCAAAGCGATGGTGACGCTGCTCGGCCGCGACGTGAAAAATAGTTCGCAGTCGCGCGAAAAAGCCGCCATGGCCATCGCCGCTCTTTGCATCGGAGGCATGGTGGTGGCCAGATCGATGAACGACCGCGCCCTGGGAGACAAGCTTCGCGAGGCGGCGACTAATGTTGCTTTAGAGCTAGGCGGCTGGTCGCGAAAGAAGCGCGCACCTAAGCCTTGATACGATTCATTTCGAAGCAATAACGCTAACGTTGTTATCCTAAGAGTACAAATCATGAAACACGTTAATTACCTCTGGGACGACCAGAAGGCCAATTCCCTGTCTCCGGCCGAGCGCCTTGTTTACCGCTCGAATCTCCTCGGTTCCGATCAGCGCATCACCAATACCGGTGGTGGAAACACGTCGTCGAAGTTGATGGAAAAAGATCCGCTCTCGGGCATCGAAACCGAGGTGCTCTGGGTGAAAGGCTCCGGCGGCGACTCTGCGCACCAGCAAGCTCGAAAACTTCTCTTCGCTCTATCAGGACAAGCTGATCGCGCTGCAAACCATCTACGCGGCTGGCAAAGAGAAGGGCCCCAAGACGCCGCACGAAGACATGATGGTGGGCCTGTTCACGCACTGCACGTTCAACCTGAATCCGCGCGCATCGTCGATCGATACCACGCTGCACTCCTTCGTTCCGCAGAAATTCGTCGACCACATGCACCCCAATTCAGTGATCGCCGTCGCGGCATCGAAGCGTTCGAAAGAACTGACCAAGGAGATTTTCGGCGACGAGATCACCTGGACGCCTTGGCTGCGACCCGGGTTCGAGCTTGGCCTCGAGCTGGAGCGGATCGCCAAGGCGGAGCAAAAGGGCAAGGGCGTGATCCTCGGTCAGCACGGCTTGATCAACTGGGCGAATGACGATAAAGAATGTTATGAGCTGACGCTCGCGCTGATCGAAAAAGCGGCGGACTATATTGAGGCGCGCGACAAGGGCGAGAAGACCTTCGGCGGCAAGAAATACGAAACCCTCGCCGATGCGGAGCGCGACGAACTGTTATTCGAACTGCTCCCATGGCTTCGCGGCGAGGTGTCGAAGAAGAAGCGTTTCATCGCGACCATCCAGTCCGATCCGACCATTCTGCGATTCGTGAATAGCCATGATGCGCCGCGTTTGGCCGAGCTCGGAACCTCCTGCCCCGACCACTTCCTGCGCACGAAAATCAAGCCCCTTTATATCGATTGGAATCCGCAGAAGGAAAATCTTGACGGGCTCAAAACCAAGCTGACCGCGGGTCTGGAGCAGTATCGCAAGGATTACGCCGCTTACTATGAGCGCTCGAAGCATCACAATTCTCCAGCGATGCGCGATCCGAATCCGACCGTGATCCTGATTCCCGGAATTGGGATGATCGCGTTCGGCAAGGACAAGAGCGAGTCCCGCGTCACGGCCGAATTTTACAACTGCGCTGTCGAAGTGATGCGCGGCGCCGAGGCGATCGACGAATATATCGCGCTGCCCCAGCAGGAAGCATTCGACATTGAGTACTGGCTGCTAGAAGAAGCCAAGCTGAAGCGCATGCCTTCGGAAAAAGAGCTTGCGCGCAACGTCGTGGTTGTGGTCGGCGCCGGCAACGGCATCGGCCGGGCGGTGGCTCATCGCGTGGCGAAAGAGGGCGCGCACGTGGTGTGTGCCGACCTCGATAAGAGCGCAGCGGAGGCGACCGCGAAGGAACTTACGAAAATCTACGGCGTCGGAATCGGCGTCGCGGGCACAGGAATTTCCGGATGCGGGCCGGCGATCGGCGTCTCCGTAAATATCACCGAACGCGCCAGTGTTCGTGAGATGTTGAAGCAGGCGGTGCTCGCCTATGGAGGGGTCGACAACATCGTCGTAACGGCGGGTGTGTATGTTGCGCCGGATCGTGCCGGTCATGTGACGGACGATCAGTGGAAGCTGACCTTCGACGTGAATGTGATGGGCGGTTATCTCGTCGGTGACGAAGCCCGGCACGTGTTCGCGCGTCAAGGATTGCGCGGAAGCCTGGTGATTACCACCAGCGTCAATGCCGTGGTGGCGAAAAAAGGATCGCTCGCTTACGACGCCTCGAAGGCCGCCGCCAATCATCTTGTGCGCGGCCTCGCAGTCGAATTGTCGCCTCTCGTCCGCGTCAATGCGCTGGCGCCCGCGACGGTGGTTGCGGGATCGACCATGTTCCCGCGCGATCGCGTGATCGCGTCGCTGGTGAAGTATTCCATTCCCTTCGAGGAATCGGAAAAAGACGAATCGCTGCGCGATAAGCTCGCGAATTACTACGCGCAGCGCACCCTGACCAAAGCGGCGATCACACCGGAGGATCAGGCGGAGACCGCGTATTTCCTGCTCTCTGATCGCTCGGCGAAAATCACCGGCCAGACGATTCAAGTTGACGGCGGCTTACAAGAAGCCTTCGTTCGTTAAGTGCGCGTCGCGAGCCTTGGCGAAATTCTGTGGGACCTGATCGGCGATCAGGAACTCCTGGGCGGCGCGACGTTCAATTTTTCTGTTCAGCTATTGCGACTGGGGCACGACGTATCGTTTATCAGCGCCGTCGGCGACGATGATCGCGGACGCCGAGCGCTGCAAGAGGCATCGCGATTAGGCTTGTCGACAAAATTCGTCCGCATCGTAAGAGATGCGCCGACGGGCACCGTGTCCGTCACGGTAGACGCGCAGGGCCAGCCTTCTTATGTCCTCCATCGCCCCGCCGCGTACGATTTTGCCAGCATCCCGGAGCAGCAGGTCAATCCCGATTGGCTGTATCACGGCACGCTGCTGTTCATGGAGCCGCGCACGCACAAACTGATCCGCAGCTATCCCGATGCGCGGCGTTTTTACGATATTAATTTGCGGAAAGACTCGTACACTAGTCCGTTAGTGATGGAGTTGCTGGAGCTAGCCGACGTCGTCAAACTCAACGACGACGAGCTTATCGAGGTTCAACAAATGGCCGGGACCTCCCACATGTCGATCGAGAATTTCTGCCGCGATTACGCGTCGCGCTTCCAGTGGGAGGCCGTTTGCGTGACCCGGGGCGAGCACGGCTGCGCCATCCTGAAAAACAATGATTACGTAGAAGTCGCAGGCGTACCGGTGCAAGTCGCAGATACCGTCGGTGCGGGCGACGCTTTCGCGGCGGCTTTTCTGCACGGCCTCGATAAAGATTGGCCAGCGTTCAAAATCGGCGAGTTCGCAAATCGCCTCGGAGCTACGGTCGCAAGCCGCCGTGGCGCCCTTTAGCCCCGACCTGCCCGGAGCTATTTCTTCACATCCGCCTTCGGCGCCGGAGCCTTCGTTGGGACCGGACGCTTCACCGCAACCGGCAGCGATTCCAACCGCAGGTACCCGGCTGCCGCGCGCAGCCGTGCCGCGGGCTTCTTATCGTCGAAAAGCGGAACCAGATCAGTCTCCAGTTTTCGATCGTTGCGAAGGGCGATGGCGTGGCACGCCGCCGCCCGCACCGACCCATCCTTATCCTGCAATGCATCGATCAGAGCCGCCAGTACACGTGGATCTTTATCGGTTGCAAGCAGCAACGCAGTCGCTGCGCGGCCGGAGATGGCCGGGTCTAAAAGAATGCCTTCCAAGGAAGAAACTCCCGTCCCCAGGCCAGGCACTGGCGCGAACGCCGCACCCGTCTTGAGCGCAAAAAACATCAGGGGCTTCGGCGTGTGAAACATCCGTAGTGTTTCCCGCTTTTTCTTGTCGATGAATTTGGAAGAAGCTTTCAACTCGCCGCTCAGCACCGAAAGCAACGCGTCTTCTCCATCCGGGTCTTTCAAAGTCCACAACGCTTTCGCCGCCGCGAAACTCACTTCCGGAATTTCATCCCCCAGGGCCTTTTTCAGCGCCGGCACGGTGTCTTTGTTCTTCAAGTCGACCAGACTCGTCACCGTCGCGACTCGCACCTCGACGTCCTTATCGTCCAGCATTCCGGCCAGCGTCGAGATGTAAGGTTCATGCACCCCAATCAATCCCATCGATTGCACCGCCTGCACGCGCGTGTCGGGATTCTTATCCTGCAACGCGTCGGTGATGATGCTCCACGCCTGATCCTTTAAAGGGACCGGCGCTTGCCCGTAAACCATCGAAATAAAAATTAATCCGACCAGACTTCTCATGAAAAAATTCCCTTCCATCTACTACCGTGCCAGCGCCACCGCCAGCAACAAAGCCCTCTGCGTCCCGAGCCACGAATCCTTCGTATCGAACGCCTCATTCAGCGCATGCGCGCCGGTACCCAGGCCTCCTCCGCCAATCGTGATTGCTGGAATGCCCGCGTTCATGGGCACATTCGAATCGGTGGACCCTTCGCCGAGCTTCCCTGTATGTCCAAAAATCTTGGACACCGCGAGTGCCGTAATCACGATCGCCGAATCGGCCGACGTGCTGCCCGCTGGTCTAAACCCAACCAGCTCGGGCGTTGCGGAAACGGGCCCACGGCCGTTCCATCGCTTGTTCTCCTCGTCGACGGACTCCTCGACGGCGTGCTTGAACTTCGCATGGACGGCTTCCAGAGACGTCTTATCTGAGGATCGCATGTCCACCTCCATCCACGCTTCGAACGGAATCGCATTCACCGACGTTCCGCCTCCCACACGCCCGACATTAAACGTCGTCTTCGGAGTTGTGGGCACTTCAAACGCGTCGATCTTCGCAATCGCACGACCCATCGCCTGAATCGGATTCGCCATGCCGAATGCGCCAAAACTATGCCCGCCCGGCCCTTTGAATGTCACCCGGTAACGATAGCTGCCCACGCCAATGTTGGTGATGCTGAGGCCCGTGCCGTCCACGGAAATGAATTTATCGATCTGCCCCTTCAGACTATCGGCGAAGAGATTCTTCGTGCCGCGCAGGTCGCCTAGCCCTTCTTCACCCGTGTCCGCAACAAACGTGATGGTACCCGGCGTCTTTACATTCGCGTCCTTCAGCGCTTGAATCACACCCAGCATCACCGCGAGCCCGCGGCAATCGTCGCCGATCCCGGGACCTTTCATCACGGTGCCTTCGCGCGTTACCTTAACGTTGGTCTCCGGCGGAAACACGGTGTCGAGATGCGCCGCGAACACCAGGTTCGGATGGGCAGAGGCACCGGGCCGCTCGCCGATGACGTTCCCTGCTTTGTCGATCCGGACATTTTCTAGTCCCAAAGCTTTGAACAGCCGCTCAAACTCCTTGCCGCGAATCTCCTCCTTAAATGGAGGAGCCGCGATTTCGCAGAACCGCGCCTGTTCGTCGATAAAATGCGGCTCGTTCCGTTTCACCGCATCAAGCGCCGCCTTCACCGTCGGATCCTCGGCCAGCTTCGTTGCATCTTGCGCCATCACAATAGAAACGCCCAGGAGGAGCGCGCCCAGCATCGTCTTCATATCGTTCTATTGTCCCCTACTCCGCGAAGGATGCTTGATTTCAGATTTCCGTTTGATAAGATTATCTCCATCGCGTTTCAGAGAGGAGCTGTTATGCTGCCGATTGATTGGAATGTCGCCGTTAAATATGCCAAGTTGGTACTGCTCGCCGAAAGTATTGCGCCGGCGGGAGACGACGCTGCCCTCCAGGCTGCCATTACAGCCGCCGGTTATACCTATCTCGACACGCTGTGGGCCAACGAGATCGCGACGGAGATAAATCCGCACACGGGACAAACTGTTTCGTATGGGTTTCTCGCTTTGTCGCCGACAAAAGAACTGGTGGCCTCGATCAGAGGCACCGACACAGTCTGGGAGTGGATCCACGATGCGTCATTCCTGATGATACCGTCCCAGATTTCGGGCTTGGCGGGGCTGACCGAGGACGGTTTCACCGCGATCTATCGGGGCTTGCGAACGGGCCAACCCGACGGGTCAATTTCGGCTGTCGGCGCAATCAAGTCCTATCTGACCGCTGGAACAGCCACCAGCGTAACGGTGTGCGGACACAGTCTGGGTGGTGCGTTGGCCACATTGCTCACTGTGGACGTCGCGTTGAACACACCGTGTAAGAGCCCAGTGGGCTACACCTACGCCAGCCCTCGCACCGGTGATCATATCTTTGCCGCTTCCTTTAACGCATCCATACCCGCCAACTACCGCATCGTCAACCGTCAGGATGTGGTGCCGCAACTGCCTCCGATCCTGCCGCTGCCTTATGAACATGTAAATACGAAATACGAACTGAACCCTCCGTTCGGCAGAATCCAACCGAACCTGCTCTGCATGCACAGTTTGACAACCTATATCTGGCTGATGGAGCAGCAGCCTGGCGCGACTGGCACAGACGCTCTGACCCCGGCGTGCGTTGGATCGTAGAGGAGTGGCGGAACGACCGCGCTAAAATAAAGGTCCATGCGGTTTGTTTTGGTCTTGTTGACTTTGAGCGCTCTGTTCGCGCAGCGTCAAACGTTCGACGTTCAAATGATGCTGAGCCTCTCGCGCGTCAGCGAGCCTGCGCTGTCTCCCAACGGCAAGCAGGTCGCCTTCACCGTGCAAACGGTCGACGTCGAAAAAAATATCAAGCCGAAACAAATCTACGTAGTCCCAGTCGCCGGCGGATCGCCTGTACAGTTGACGCACGATGGCAATGATAATGAACGGCCGCGCTGGTCCGCAGATTCGGAACTTATCTATTTTATTTCTGATAGGTCCGGCTCATCGCAAGTGTGGGTGATGGATAACGTCGGCGGTCACGCTCGTCAAATCACCCGGCTCGCAACGGAGGCTTCTGGCCTACTAGTCTCCCCCGATGGTAAGAAACTTGTCTTCGAATCCAGCGTCTACCCCGAATGCGGCGCCGACGACGCCTGTAATAAGGATAAGATCGACGCTGAGGCGAAAAGCAAAGTCAAAGCGCGCATCTACACCTCTCTGCTCTATCGCCATTGGACGACTTATGAAACCAAGCGCCGCCAACATTTATTAGTAGTCGATGCCGACGGGTCGCATGCAAAAGATTTGACGCCTGGGCCGCACGATGTTCCGCCGTTCTCGCTGGGCGGTCCGGACGACTATACGATTTCGCCCGATTCGATCGAAGTCGCATTCGTAATGAACGTCGATCCTGAAGCTGCAACCAGCACGAATTCAGATATTTACACCGTTCCAATCATCGGCGGGGAAATTCGCAAGATCACGATTGGGTTAGGCGCGGACAATTCGCCGCTCTATTCCCCCGACGGAAAATTACTCGCGTTCCGATCTCAGGTGAGGGCTGGATACGAAAGCGATCGTTGGCGCTTAATCGTTCTCGATCGCGCGACTGGAAAAGTTAGCAATTTGACGGAAGCGCTGGACCGCTGGGTCGGCAGTATGACGTGGCTGCCAGATTCGGAACGACTTGTCTTCACGTCAGAAGATCGCGGGCGCACTGGTTTGCAAATGATTGCAGTCTCCGGAGGCGGTTTGCGGCCCATTATTTCAGGGGCGTCGACGCTCGACGATGTGCAATTTACTCCTGACGGCGAAACGATGATTTATTCGCAGCAAAGCGGATCGAAACCGGTGGAGATTTTCAAGGCGACTGCGGGATCCGGCACTGGCGTTGCGCTCACGCATTTCAACGACATGGCGATTCAAAACTCTACGGTCAGGCCGCTGGAAGAAATGAAGGTCGATGACATTCAGAGTTTCATCGTGAAGCCGCCGGATTTTTCGCCGGTGAGAAAATATCCGGTTCTGTTTCTGATTCACGGCGGTCCACAGGGCGCGTGGGGCGAGACTTGGAGCTATCGTTGGAATCCCCAAGTCTTTGCATCGGCAGGATATTTAGTGGTCATGCCAAACCCGCGCGGCTCGACTGGCTATGGGCAGAAGTTCATCGACGATATCAATGGCGACTGGGGCGGCAAAGTTTACGACGACATCATGGCAGTTGCCGATCGTGTTGCGGCTCTGCCTTATGTAGATGCGGATCGAATGGCGGCTGCTGGCGGGTCATTCGGCGGTTACATGATCGATTGGATTCTCGGGCATACTACTCGATTTAAAGCACTTGTATCTCACTCGGGAGTTTATGACCTGCGCAGCATGGCGGGGGAAACCGAGGAGTTGTGGTTCCCGCAATGGGAGTTTAAAGGGATGCCGTGGGATAACCCGGACATGTACGCGCGATGGTCGCCCAGTTTTTTCGCCAACAATTTCAAAACGCCGACGTTAGTGCTACACGGCGAGCTCGATTACCGCGTCCCGGTGGGACAGGGGATGCAGTTGTTCACGGCTCTCCAGTTACAGAAAGTCCCGTCTAAGATAGTTCTGTTTCCGGATGAGGGGCATTGGATTTCGAAGCCTCAAAATAGCGTCCTGTGGTACGGTCAGTTCCTCGAATGGGTCGGAGAATGGCTAAAGAAGACGCCAAATTAGTGCTTAAATGCGCTTATTATGCTCTGTGCATAGCCTTATTTGACCTTATTTGCACCGGTTGTGGAGGAACCGCGGAGTCGCGTTTGCGAAAGACGCTCGCCACCCAGACCACCGGTCTGATTCAATTGCCGTCGGGAGTGATCGAAGTCGCGTCCGAATTGCAGTTGGCGCCGGGCGCGCACGATCTGGAAATTGCCGGCGCGGGTACACTTTTCAAAGCTTCGAAGGAGTTCAAGGGGCGCGCAATCTTTGTGGCGGAGAATGCTCGCGCGATTCGGTTTCGCGATTTTTCAATCGACGGAAATCGTGCGGAGTTTGATCAGCCAATGGAGATGGCTCCGCCGGAAAATGCGTTCAGAGTTTTCTATTCGAACAACGGAATCCTGCTGGATCGCGTCGATGTCGTGAATATTTCGGAAGTGCAGTTTGCGGCGATTCCAGGCTTCGCCGTGATCGCGAGCCGCTGTTCCGCAATCAGGATCAAAAACGTTCTGGTGGAGGATTCGGGAACCCGCAATGCGAAGAGGCGCAACAACACCACGGGAGGGATCGTCATTGAAGAAGGGTCCTTCGATTTCGAGGTGAGGGAGTCGCGATTCCGGCGCATCCGCGGAAACGGATTGTGGACGCACTCTCTTTACACTTCGCTGCGCCTCAACGATGGGGTCTTCGCCGCGAATCGATTCGAATCGATCGGACGCGATGCGATTGAAGTGGGCGCCGCGACCCGGGTGCGGGTCGAAGATAATACCGGCGACCACATCGGATATCCCCCGGAAGCGGTGGATATTGAGAATCAGGGAACGCCGGTCGCGATCGATACCGCGGGCAATGTGGACCATTCGACGTACGCGCGAAATACGTTCGAGGAGGTCGACGGGAAATGTATCGACCTGGATGGTTTTCACGACGGGTCGATCGTCGAAAATAAATGCACCAACCGGGGGACGCCGGCATCTTATCCGTTCGGACATTTTGGAATCGTGATGAATAACACCGATCCGAACATGCGGTCTGAGAACATCGAGATTCGCGGCAATATCATTGACGGCACCAAGTTCGGAGGGCTATTCCTGATGGGCAGCGGACATCAGGTAACCGATAATTCGTTTTTGCATTTGAACAAGGCCGAGTGCAATGAGAATGCGAAACAGTTCGGGTGTATTTACAAGGCCGATGAGCCGAAGCTGCTGGAAAGCGGGATCTATCTGAGCAAGGGCATGGGGCGCCAGGAGGAGGTGCGCGGCAACGTGATTCGCGGCAACACGATTTCGGGGCATAAGATGAAGTCGCGCTGCATTGCGGCAGGGCCGGGAGTGAATCTCAGCCAGAATTCTGTAGGGGAGAATACTTGTCGGGATTTTACTACGGAGCCGAAGTATCCGCTGCATCCGGATTCGCAAAAGTGACTGCGTACACGGTAGTAGTATGCTGAGTGTGAATGTCCATTGAGTTTAAGAATGTTTCGGCGCCTCCATTGACGGGGTTCCGGGCGGTCGCGCCGTCGGGGGCGATCATTGGAGTGATTGGCGACAAAGGCTCCGGCGTGACAGAGTTGCTGAAGCTTGCCTGCGGAGTTTTGAAACCGGAGGAGGGAGAAGTTGTCGCCGAGCCGGAGAGGCGATTCGTTGCGCTCGGCGAAACATTGAATCTCGCACCAGCGGCGGTCGTCGCGCTCGATCAGGCGCTAGCGACACAAGATGCGCTGGTACGGGCGCGAACATTGACGGGGCTCGACCGGCTGCGGCGTGCAGGAACGACAGTGCTGCTGGCGTCGCACGAAGACCGTTTGCTCGAAACGCTGTGCGACGAAGTGTGGTGGCTGGAGGCGGGATATTTAGCAGCGAAGGGCGACCCGCGCGAGACGCTGCGGAAATACAAGCACGCGGTATCGGAGAAGATTCGCAGTTGGGGCGAGACAATTTCACCGCGTCTGGCGCCGTCCTATCGAAGAGGTGACGGGCGCGCGGAGGTGATCTCGCTCGAGACATTGGGCAACGACGGGAAGCCGACCATCGTCTGGAAAAGCGGCGAGATGGTGAGTATCAAAGCCTGCGTTAGATTTCATGAAGCGGTGCAGGAGCCGGTGCTTGGCATTCTGATCCGCACCCAGATCGGGTTCGAAGTGTACGGCACGAATACCGATCTTGAAGGCGTAAAAATCGGTCCGCGCGCGGCGGGCGATACGGTGTTACTCACGATTTCGTTCTTATGCGATCTGTGTCCGCACCCCTATACATTGACGGTCGCGTCGCACGATCCGGACGGGACGGCGCACGATTGGCTGGAGGATGCGGTGGCGTTCACGGTGACGGATGAGAGGTATACGGCGGGGGTCGCGAATTTGCGGGCGAAGGTGGTGGTGGAGAAGTAGGTGCAATATACGCCAGCAGCGTCCGGCAAGAGCAGGGTTGAAGTCATACTAGATATCGAGATGATAAGGCAGGCGCTCGGACTCCTACTCATGCCGGCCACCGAGCATCGTGGCTGAGCTATCGGTACGTGTCCTTCGCTCTAACGAGAATTGCGGAGATCTCCAGCACGCCGCGGCTGGGGAATTTCATGAAGATGATCCTATATGGGCCAACCTTCTTGCGGAGACGTCCCTTCCACGCGGTGCCCTGCAATGCCTTCACATTACTCCATAGCGAGTCGTCATTCGTCGCCAGCTCATCGATGGCGCGCTCCATCCGTTCCTGCACTTTGTTTGGGAATCGGGAAAGCTGCTTTTGGGCTTCGGTCGAAAGCTCAACGCGGTAGCGCACGTTTCACGACATTCCACGGTTTCGACTCTCCTCGTTTGAGCTGAGCCTCTCCGCGACGCACGATTTTGGCTTCCGCAATCGTCAGGGTATCTTCAGGATCGACCACTCGTTTTGGTTTTATCAGTACGCCATTCGGCTGCTTAGAAAATGCCACCAAGTCGCCTGCCTGGAGCTTCAGTGTGTCGAGGATATCCCTAGGAATCACAACTTGGCGTCGCTGTCCCACGCGGCCGATTCGCTCTTGGGTCGGGATTGTTTTCATGGCATCCTTATTATCGCCCGCTATCGAGGCCGCGGAACTCGCGCTTGAGGGCATCGTGAAGCAACGTCTTGATGTACGTCTGATACGGAATGCCCTTCTTCCGCGCCAGTCTTTGTGCCGCCGCTAAATCCGGCGCGGGCAGGCGGATTGATATCGGGCGCAACACGGGCCGATACATTAGTCCGCGGGTCCATCCCGTGGTGTTCTCTAAGTCAGGAATGTCGCTGGTATCGATGGGACGGTTTGGACCTTTTTTGTGTTTGCGCTTCTCTCTTACCGACACGACCTATCGTCGCATTTGCGCGCATCGCGTGGCAGGGAGCGTGTCCCCTCCCTGATGGTTGGGGATCGCTTCCTTGCGGTCGCGGCTCGGTAGCGCAGCCGGGAAAGGGACGGCAGCTGAAGCTCGCGCCACCAGAACACGGAGCGTTTATTTTGATGCGCAGAGTTTTCTCGCTAACGGGTAAATCACCACGCCGCAAATCGTGATCCCGACCGCTAGCGTCGCGGCGCCGATCGAGCCGATTTTTTCGTTGCGGTTCAGTGCTGCGGCCAACACCAGCAAAATGCATGGGCCGGCAGCGATAGCGATGGCTCCGAGCGTTCCTCCGGGGATTCGAAAGGGGCGCGCTAATTCCGGCTGCTTCATTCGCAGGACTATCAGCGCTACGAACTCCAGGATTAAACTGCCTCCGTACAAGAGAATGTCCATCAGCAGGATTCTTTCGAGGCTCAGACTCAACGCCATCGTCCAGATTGCTCCGCATAGCAACAGCGCGCACCATGGCGATCCGTTCGCTGACACGCGGCGGAGAATTTTCGGAGCCAGGTTGTCTTCCGCCATCGCCAGAGGGACGCGCGAGTAGGACATGGTCAGTGAGTTTACTTGCCCCACCACGCTGACCATGATGGTCAGCAAAACCGGCACGGCTAGCCATGGGCGGATGCCTCCAGCCAGGCTCACCCATGCGCCGTCCGACCAACTGGTGGAGGGGACGCCTGCATATCCTATCGCCGCGATCGGCACGATGTACACCAGCGCGACTGCGACCACCGACCAGAACATCGTTCGCGGATAGGTTTTCTGCGGGTTCTCGACTTCCTGGGCGACGGTCGACGCGTTGTCCCAGCCCATGAAATTCCACATCGCGATGACCAGGCCGGAATACCAACTCGGATGAGTAAAGGTTGCCGGAAGTCCACGATGCGGTGCCAATGCGACCATCAAGCCGAAGGGCACAAGCAGCAAAATTCCGAGCGCGATGGAGCCGTTTCCCACCGCTCTCGCGCCGAGCATGTTCCAGGCCACGCACCCTAAAATCACGATCGCCGGGATGAGGACTCGATAGGGATTGTGAAGCGCCGGCGGCCACAATTGTCCGAGCGAGAGGACGAAAATCGCCGGGTATGCGGCCATATCGAACACGCTGGCGGCGAGCGAAAGCCATGCTTCCTGAAATCCCCAGAACGGGCCGAGCGCGCGGCGCACCCAGACGTAGAAGCCTCCCTCAGCGGGGATCGCGGCGGCCAGTTCGCCTACCATCAGGCCGGTTGGCAAGGCCCATATTAGGGGGATGACCAGGAGAATCGCGATGGCGCCGGCGTAGCCCGCTTGTTGGACGAGTCCTTCAATTCCGTAGGGGCCGCCCGAGACCATGAAGAAGGTCGCGGCTACCAAGGGGAGCAGTCCAAGTTTTTTCATCGAGCGAGGATTTCATAATCTCACTCTGAGCGTAGCGAGTGCATTGGATCGGCGGACGCGGCTCGGCGCGCGGGGAGATAACATGCTAGCGTCGTGGTCGCTAATGCGAGTAGCGCTACGGCTGCGAAGGTGACGGGGTCTGTCGCTTTGACGCCGTAGAGCAGGCTGCCCAGCAATCGCGTGAGTCCGGCGGCGCAGATCAGGCCGATGGCCGCGCCGGTGATCGAGAGAGTCAATCCCTGGCTCAGGATGAGACGCAGCAGATCCCACGGCCTGGCGCCCAAAGCCATTCTGAGTCCGAACTCGTGCATGCGCTGATTTACGGAGTACGAAATGACGCCGTACATTCCGAAGGTGGCGAGGGCGAGAGCCAGCAGCGCGAAGAGTCCGACGAGAAAAAGCGAAAAGCGCTGGCCGGATAGAGCGGCATCGGTGATCTGATTCATGAGGCGCAGATCGGCGACGGCGAGTTCAGGATCGAGCTGGCGAACGGCGAGACGGAACTGGTTGGTCAGCATCGCCGGATCCGACGAGGACCGCATTGCGACGAGCAAATTTCTTTCCGGCTGCTGAGCGTGCGGCATCCAAAACGCGGGACGGATGGTGGTGCTGTCGGGCTGATCCTTAACGTCCCGCACAACGCCGACGATCTGGATCCAGTCCTTCTCCTGTGGCCTGCTGCGAAACGAAATGCGCTTGCCGAGCGCGCTCTCGCCGGGCCAATAGCGGTTAGCCATCGAATCGTTGACAATGATAACGTTGGGGCCATTCGCGTCTTCATGACCGTCGAAGAAGCGCCCGCTGATGAGGGGAATTTCCAGCGCCTGGAAATAGTCCGGCGTGGCGACATGGTAGCGAGCGGTGGTCTTGTCGTTGTATGCGTCGGTGCGGCCTTCCACTTTCCAGCCGTCGCTGTTGCCGTCATAACCAGTCCACGGGAGATCGGTTCCTGCGCCGGCGTACTGGACACCTGGAAGCGCTTCGAGGCTGGCGATCAGTTGCTGATAGAACTGGACTCGCTTCGGCACCTCGCGATAACGCTGGTAGGGAAGAGAGAGCGATGCGGTCAATACGTGTTGCGGTTGGAAGCCGGGGTCGGCCCGAAGCAGGTTGACGAAGCTGTGGAGCATCAAGCCGGCGGCGATCAGGAGCACGGACGCGAGTCCGGTTTCGCCGATGACCAGGACGTTGCGCAATCGTAACTGGCGTCCTGTACCGGTGGCACTGCGTCCGCTTTCGCGAAGGCTCTGCTGCAAATCGGTTCGCGAGGCGGTAAGCGCTGGCACGAGTCCGAACAGAAGTCCGGTGAGGATCGCAACGACCAGGGTGAACGCGAAGACCGAAGAATCGAGGCGAATTTCGGATGCGCGGGGGAATCCAGCGGGGAGAAAACTCACCAGCACGCGGACTCCTCCGACGGCGAGAAGCGTGCCGAGCGCTGCGCCAGCAAGGGCGATTACCAGGCTTTCGGTGAGCAACTGGCGGACGATGCGTCCACGTGCGGCGCCCAACGCGGATCGCACGGCGATTTCGCGCACGCGGGCGCTGGCGCGAGCGAGTAGAAGATTCGCGGCGTTCACGCAGGCAATCAGGAGAAGCAAGCTGACGGCGCCTAAGAGCACGAGCAGCATGCGCTGGGATCGCCCGACCGTTTCCTGATAAAGAGGGACCGTATATACGCGCCAACCTTTGCCGGTGTGCTCCTTCGTTAACTGTTGGAGGATAGCGGACAGGTCGGCGTGAGCGTCCTCAGGATTGAGGCCCGGCTTGAGGCGTCCGATCGTGTCCATAAAGTGCGAGCCCCGATCGGTGGGGCTGTAGACCAAAGTGTAAGGGGTCCAGAGATCGACGGTATCGCCGTCGGCGACCCTTTGGTAATTGTTACCCGGATGTTGCGCGCCGGGCGGCATGACTCCAACCACGGTGTACGTTTCCGTGTTGAGAATGATTTTGCGGCCCAGGATATTCGGGTCGGCGGCGAATCGAGCGCGCCAGAGACGATCGCTCAGGATGGCGAGGCGTCCACGCTCCGCTTGTTCATCGTCGACGGTGAAATCGCGGCCTCGCGCGGGACTCAAACCCAGCACGTGGAAGTAGCGTCCGGTCACGGCAAATCCGCTCAGCATCATCGGCTCGGCTCCGGTGCCGGCAAGCTGCAAATCGCGACGCGTGATAGCGGCCATGCTCTCGAAGGTACGATTGCGTTCGCGGAAATCGTGAAAATCGTTAGGGTTGAGAGGAAATTTTGGCTGTGAATCGCTCTGGAAATAGATGCGCTCCAAACGGTCGGGATGAGGATAGGGAAGAGGCTTCAGCAGCACGCCTTGAATCACACTGAAAATCGCGCTGTTCGCGCCGATGCTGAGGGCGAGCGTTAGCACGATAATGATCGTGAATCCTGGAGCGCGAGCGAGGGTACGAATGGCGTATCGAAGGTCGTTCCAGATGTTTTCAATGTGATTAGTGCGGCGCATATCGCGGCATTCCTCCTCAATTTGAGTGACACCGCCGAGACTGCGTTTTGCGGCTGCGCGCGCCTCATGGGGGGACATTCCATGCGCGATGTTTTCCTGCACTTGCTGATCCAGATGGAACGAAATTTCCCGGTCAAGTTCGCGTTCGACGTGGCCCCGGCCGAAAAGGGTCCGCAAGCGGAGAACGAAAATATCGTAAAGGCGTCTCATGCGGAAGCTCCCATGCGGATGACAAGTCCGACGGCACCAGACAGGCGCTCCCATTGGGCACGTTCCTTTTCAAGCTGTAGGCGGCCTGCGCCCGTGAGCGTGTAAAATTTCGCGTCGCGCCCGCCTTCGGTCACGCGCCAGTCGGCCTTTATCCATCCTTGCTGCTCCAGGCGATGCAGCGCTGGATAGAGCGCGCCCTGGCTCACTTGCAGTATCTCGTTTGAAACCTGCTGGATTCGCTTCGCGATCGCCCATCCGTGCTGCGGCTCAAGGGAGACGGTATTGAGGATCAACAGATCCAGCGTGCCCTGTATCAGGTCGGAAGACTTGCTCATTTCGCTACCCCTAAGTGATCTACAACAAGGGACGAAATAGGTTACAAGAAGTTTGCGGAAAATTTCTCAGTTGGCGCGGAGAGCATCCAACATTAGCTGACGAGTCAAGTCCAGAACGACGACCTTTCCCGCGGTGGAATACACGTTAACCCTGAGCCAGATGTTCTTCTTGACCGCGAGCATTCCGCTGCTGAAGGAAAAGCCGTCCGAGCCTTCAAACTTCTCGGCGGTCATCTTAACGTTCTGTTTTTCGAACTCGTCGTGTTTGGTTTTCAGATAGTCGCGAGCGGCGGCGGGCGTGGGAAATTCGTACCAGACGACAGTCGCGCTATTGTCTTTGCCAACGTAAGAGCAGGCTTTACCCTCCGTCGCATTGGGAGCGGGCGGGAGTTGCTTGAGATTGGTAATGCCGTTATTCTTGGTGGTTCCAAGCATGCCGGAAATTTGCGCCGACGGAATCATGGCACACGCATCGGCAGCGTTGACGACTCGCGATATCAGAACAACCGCGCAGAGAAGCCGTACCACTATTTACCTTCAAGTACGAAAGTAGGAGCCAGACCAGTGAGCGTCGAAAAACTCTGCGAGCCGGCGATACTCAACCAACTGGAACAGCCGTGGACTTTTCCGTAAAAAGAGTGCGGGTGAACGTCGACCTGCATCTCCTTCATCATCAGGCTGCCATATTGCATCAGAGGGAACACGACCTTCGCGGGATCGGCGACCTCCTGTACAACATAGGGCGTCCGCATGGCCTGCCGAAGCGCCTTCTCCCAACCAATGTCGTCGGTCTCCGAGCCTCGAAAAGAATGCTGATCGGGCGAATCGTCGTTCGGTTTGAGGATCAGCTTCGCGCGATGCTTCATCACGAAATCCGGCAGATCCACCGTGTGGCCTTTGTGGGTGGTCTTCGCCGCTTGCACCAGGCGCGTCCACGGAATATGATCCTTAATCGCGCGCCGCTCGATCGCCGGAAATTTTGCCGTGACGGCTTCGTCCGTCAACAGATCGAAGATCGCGCGCTTGGCGCCCACCTCCGCGCGAAAGCTGTTCACCATGCAAACGGCGTGTTCTTTATACGCGCGCACCATGGGATGCGACAAATCGAAGCGAACCAAAAATTCCTGCAGGCGGATGCGCCGGTAAAGAATATCGATCACGAAATCGCCGCGCCGCAGAGTTCCATTTCGATATTCGAGCTGCTCCGGCGACACGACTTCTGTAGGATAACCTTCGCTCGTGAAAAATTCCGCAAGCTGCGCGAATTCGCCCGCGCCCGCGAATGGCTGCTTCAGCTCGACGATCGCGATGCGAGGCTTTTTCTGCTTGCCTCCAAAATCCTTATACGATTTCACCAGCGCGCTCAACAGGAATTTCGTCCCGCCAAGTTTCTTCAACTTGTATTTCTTCCGAAACTCCTTCACCGGCGGCGCTTCGTAATATAGATCGGCCAGCGTGTCCCCAAAAAGAACTCCCGCCGGGGCGTCCGAATGATGATTCGAAAACTTCATCGATCCATTATTCAGAACCGTGTCGAGCTGTCCGGTAACCCCCGCGAAAGCGTAGCCAGGATCCACCTGCGCGAGCATTCGTTCGGCAGGAAGGAGCTGGATGCGAGCGAGCAGCGCCGGCGTCGCGAGCGCCATCTGCTCCACGCGCGCCATGGCCGATGAAATCGTCTCGGCCGTCTTCGCCATCGCCGCATAATCGCGCCCGCTCAAAAAATGAGGACGCAATACCGGCGATATCGCGCGCCCGCCGAGCTTGGCGGCTTTCAATTGTTCCTGGAGAGCCTGCGCCCACCCGAGGTCAATATAGGGGCCGCTCTCAATCAGCTTATGATAACGGGCGATTGCCTCGCCGACCTGAGTCATGTGTCTTAACGGTTAGTATCGCATGGCGAACCAACAATTGAAAAGACAATGCCTTCTGGAAATCCCATCTAACCCATTGATTAAATGGGGTTTATCAAAAATAATCGCGGTTATCTTTGATTCTGCTTTAAGACCTTTTTCCTCAATCGGATGGACGTCGGAGTCACTTCGACGAACTCATCGTCGCGGATAAACTCGATCGCCTGTTCCAGATTCAGCAGCCTCGGAGGCACCAGCCGGATCGCTTCATCCGCACTCGAAGCGCGCATGTTGGTGAGCTTTTTTTCTTTAACGATATTGACATCGAGGTCAGAATCGCGAGCATTTTCGCCAACAATCATGCCTTCATAAACTTCCGTGCCGGGCGACACAAACATATCGCCGCGCTCCTGAAGATTGAACAGCGCATAGCCGGTAGTCCGCCCCGCGCGGTCCGCGATCAGCGATCCCGTCGGCCGCGAAGGAATGTCCCCCTGCCATTCGATATATCCGGAGAACAGCGAATTCATGATCGCGGTGCCCTTAGTATCGGTCAGCATTTCGCTGCGCAAACCGATCAGCCCGCGCGAAGGAATTTTAAACTCTAGCCGCACGCGTCCTGACCCGTGGTTCACCATCTTCTCCATCTTGCCCTTGCGCGACCCGAGCTTCTCAATTACCACGCCGACAAAATTCTCCGGACAATCGATGACCAGCAGTTCCACCGGCTCGCTAAGCACGCCATCGATCTTCTTGGTCAAAATTTCCGGCTTGCCGACGGACAGCTCGTACCCTTCGCGCCGCATCATCTCAATCAGGATCGCGAGTTGCAATTCGCCTCGGCCCATCACCTTGAACGAATCGGGACCGCCCGCCTCTTCCACCTTGATCGAAACGTTGGTCAGCAATTCCTTGTCCAGCCGATCGCGAATGTTACGTGATGTAACAAACTGCCCTTCGCGCCCCGAAAACGGCGACGTATTAATCGAGATCGTCATCGCGATCGTCGGCTCGTCGATCTGGATATGCGGCAAAGGATCCGGCGTTTCCGCGCTAGTCACCGTCTCGCCAATGGTGATGCCTTCGACGCCCGCAATCGCGAGAATATCTCCAGTGCGGCCGATCGTCTCGTCGACCCGCTTCAGCCCCTCGAAAGAATAAAGTTTCGTAATTCGCGTTTTATGGAACGATCCGTCGAGCTTCGCGATCGCCACTTCGTCGCCCAGGTTCAGCGTTCCATTAAACACGCGACCAATCGCCAAGCGCCCCAGGTAATCGCTGTAATCGAGATTCGCGACGAGAAGTTGCAGAACATTATCGGGATATCCGCCGGGCGGAGGAATATTTTTGAGAATCAATTCGAACAGCGGCTGCAGGGTTTCCGGCTCACCTTCGACATCGGGCTTGGTGAAATCGGTGCGCGCGATTCCTTCCTTGCCGTTGGTGTAGATCACCGGAAAACTAAGCTGGTCCTCGGTAGCATCCAAATCGATAAATAAGTCATAGACCTCGTTCAGAACTTCCTGAATGCGCGCGTCGGGACGGTCTATCTTATTAATGACCACGATCTGCGGCAAGTGCGCTTCAAGCGCTTTCATCAGAACGTAACGCGTCTGCGGCAGAGGACCCTCGCTGGCGTCGACCAGCAGAATCACCCCGTCGACAATCTTGAGCGCCCGCTCCACCTCGCCTCCGAAATCGCTGTGGCCGGGCGTGTCGACGATGTTGATCTTAACGTCGTGGTAGTGGACGCCGGTGGCCTTGGCGAGAATGGTGATACCGCGTTCGCGCTCCAGATCGTTCGAGTCCATCGCGCGTTCGACGACCGCTTCATTCTTCCTGAAAATGCCGCTTTGACGGAGCATCGCGTCGACCAGCGTAGTCTTGCCGTGGTCGACGTGCGCGATTATGGCGACGTTGCGTATAGTTGTGTTCTTCTCGTGGGATTGCATTCGGGTGTTATCTTAAATTTGTGCTCGCGGCGCGGAGTCACACTCCGGCGCGCAAGCGCGGCGCACCTTTCTATCATCTCATGCCTTTACCTCCACAAACGGAAGCGGACGAATTCGCTCCCCATAATGCGCTTCCGTCGGTGGTAATTGTCGGGCGTCCGAACGTCGGAAAATCGACACTATTTAACGCAATTTTACGGCAAAGGCGATCGATTGTTGGCGATGAGCCGGGAATTACCCGCGATCGCATCGCCGGCGCGGGATCTTATCGAGGCCGGCCATTCGAGTTAATTGACACTGGCGGCATCATTACCGACGACACCGAAATGATCCCGCGCGAAATTTTAAAGCAGGCCCGAGTCGCACTCGAAGACGCCGCGCAAGTGATCTTTTTAATCGACGGACGTACCGAAATTACCGGCGCGGATCGCGACCTTGCGAAGATGCTGCGCAAGCTCGGCAAGCCAGTCTCGCTGGCCGTGAATAAGATCGATAGCCAGAAGCGTGAGATGCTGGCGCACGAATTTCATACCTTAGGTTTCGAGCATCTCTTCCCCGTGTCAGCCGAGCATCATCTGGGTCTTGACGACCTGCTGGAACACGTCACCGCTGCATTTCCGATCGATGTGGCGCGCGCGACGAAACAAGAGCACCCGGTAAAAGAGTCGACCGCGGCTGAGCATGCGAAAGAAGCCCCGAAGATCAAGGTTGCCATCATAGGACGCCCGAATGTGGGGAAGTCCACATTGTTAAACGCGCTGACCGGGTCGGAGCGCGCCATCGTTTCACCGATCGCCGGAACTACGCGCGATGCGGTCGACGAGACCATCGTCGAAAACGGCACGGAGTACGTATTCATCGACACCGCAGGCATCCGCCGCAAGGGTAAAACCAAGTTGATGGCGGAGAAAATGAGCGTGGTAATGGCGCGCCGCCATTTGCGCATGTGCAACGTGGCTCTGTTCGTGATCGATGCGAGCGAAGGAGTCCTGGCGCTCGACGCGACCATCGCCGGGTACGCACATGAAGAAGGTCGCGCGGTGGTCATCGCGGTAAATAAGTGGGATATCGCGAAGGAAAAAGATCGGCGCGTATTTTTAGAAGGACTTCACGACCGCCTGAAATTTCTCGATTACGCGACGGTAGTTTTAATCTCAGCGATGAAGAAGCAAGGCACTCGCGGTCTGTTCGCGCTGATCAAAAAAGCGTACGACTCCGCGAACGAGCATATCAGCACGGGCGCGCTGAACCGCTTCGTAACGCAATTGAAGTGGGAATACCGCATGAAAATTTTCTACATAACGCAAGGCAGCGTGCGTCCCCCGACGTTCATCGTATTCACGGATAAAGCAGGCGACATGCACTTCTCCGCGGAGCGGTTTTTAATCAACCGATTGCGCGAAAAGTTCGGTTTCGAGGGAACGCCGATTGTGATTAAGACGAAGCGTCGCTAGGCCACTAAATTGTGAAGGCTTGGATGTGGGGCGGCGCCATGCGCTGCCATCCCGCGCTAGACCAGGGCCAGTCCTCCGGCTCAGCGACCAACCCAGCCGTAACCGGATTAAAGCGAATATACCGAATAATCGCAGCCCTCTTACGATCATCTCGCACAAAGTGATCATATGACTCATCTTGCCAAAATGGCTGCCCAGTTCGCCCGAGAACCGCATTAGCTCCACGCCCGCTAGCACTCTTAATATTCATGAGAGCCTTTCCAAGCGACACCAGTGGCCGGATCAGCACATGAACATGATTCGGCATAACAACCCAAGCCGATAACTCATAAAGCCGCCACTCGCTCGCGCCAGCAAGAAGTACGCGACTGACGCATTCCGCCACCGTCAAGTCTTTCAACCAAAGCGGCCCGGTGCAAGCAGAATCCAATTGCCGATCAAATGCAACAAACGCCCCCCCCGACGATACCTGCTCCACTGGTGGGGCGGCGCCATGCGCTGCCTTAGGCAAGGAACCAAAGAGCCGCCACGTAACGAAAAATTCCGCATCCGTAGGTTCCCAGTGAGGAAGTCGGCGAGTATGAAATATCACACAAATTAGTGTGAGTGGAGGGAGAAAATCTCTTTGAAAAGGCAGCGCATGGCGCCGCCCCACGTATCTCCGAGAAACTATTTTCGTCTATCATATCCTCTTATGCGCTTGTTGCTCTCCTCCCTCGCCGTCTGCTCCCTCGCCTTCGCGCAACAAATGGACGACGAATTCGCCAAGACCGTTAAAGATTGGACAACGAAACCCGAATTCATGAGCCCTCTCGTCGACCATCTTCCCAAGGGCGGCGCCGTTCCCAGCCCCAAGGACGTGCTCGGTTACCACATTGGCGCGCCCAAAAAGCTCACCTATTACACCGATATTCTGCGCTACTATCGCACCCTCGCCTCAAAATCGTCGCGCGTTAAAGTGCTCGACATCGGTAAAACGGACGAGGGCCGTGAGTGCGTGATCGTCTTCGTAGGCTCAGAGGACTCGATCAAAAATCTCGAGGCCGAGCGCCAATATCTGGCACAACTCGCCGACCCGCGCAAGATCAGTGAAGCCGATGCACGCGCGATCATCGTCAAAGCGAAACCGATTTATCACCTGATGGGCGGCCTCCACAGCGCCGAAACCGGACCGCCCGAGATGCTGATGGAGCTCGTCTATCGCCTCGCGACTGAAGACACTCCGCTGATAAAAACTATTCGCGACAACGTCATCGTTTCCGTCACTCCTGTCGCCGAGCCCGACGGCCGCGACCGGTACGTCGACTGGTATTACAAATACAAGATCAACGAAGTCGGCGAGAACGACAGCATGGGCAGCCCTCCTTACTGGGGCAAGTACATTTATCACGACAACAATCGAGACATTAACTATTCGCAGATGAGCTCCCAGCGCCTGCTCGGCTGGTATTTGCAATGGCACCCGCCGATCATGCATGAGCTGCATGAGTCCGAGCCGTTCATGTATACCTTCAGCGGCCAGGACCCGCAAAATCCCACGCTCGATCCAATTCTCTACGGTGAACTGCCGTGGTTCGCGGATTTCGAGATGGAGCAGATGATCAAGTACGGCATGCCCGGCGTATGGACCCACGCGTTCGTCGACATGTGGTCGCCCGGATATCTGGGATTCATGTCGTCGAATCATAACGGCATGCTGCGCATGTACGAAATCATGGGCAATGGCGGCGCGAATACCATGCATCGCAGAATCAATGCACCAGAAGGCGGGGGACGCGGCGGTGGCGGTGGAGGGCGCGGAGGCGGCATGACCACGCGCGAATGGTATCGCCCTGTTCCTCCCTATGCCGAAGTCGATTGGTCGATGCGCAACAATACGAACTATAGTGAGACCGGCGTGCTCTCAGCGCTGCAATTGACGGCCGCGTTTCCGCAGATTATTCTCGAAAACTTCTACAAGAAAAGCAGAAATTCCGTCGACGCCGGGAAGAAAGATGACATCCACGGCTACGTGATTCCCATCGGTCAGGATCAGACGCGCGTTGCATTCGTCATCAATACACTGCGAATGCAGGGCATCGAAGTGGGCCGCGCCACAGGCGAAGTAAAGCTGAAAGAAGGAACGTATCCCGCGGGGACGTTCATCGTCAAACGCGACCAGCCCTATGGACGCCTCGCGAAAATCCTGCTCGAAAAACAGAATTTCCCGGACCCGGCTCTGACAACATACGACGACACCGGTTGGACGATGGGCCTGATGACACATTCGAAAGTAGTCGAGAGTTTCGATAAATCCGTCCTCGATATTCCGACGGAGTACGTCGACAAATTCGAAGTCCACGGTGTCCTCACGGGTGGCCCGTCAGCGCCAGGTGGTTATGCGGTTATCGAAAACGGATCGAATAATCTGGTCACTCTGCGTTACCGTTTGAAAGATATCGGCGTCCGCGCCGTCGAGCAGGCCTTCAAATCCGGTGACCAGGAAATCCCGGCAGGTTCCCTGATTTTCCCCGCAAACTCGTATGAAAAACTGAAAGCCGCAGTCGAGCCGCTCGGTCTGAAAGCGGTGGCGCTGACCGCCGCGCCAACAATTCCCATGCACGACGTCGATCTACCGAAGCTAGCCGTCTATTCCACATGGGGCAGTACGCAGGAAGTTGGCTGGGTGCGATATGCGTTCGATAAATTCGAAGTGCCGTTCGACCTCATCTACAAGGAACGTGTGAAACAGGGGAACCTGCGCGCCGCGTATGACGTGATCATAATTCCGAACCAGGGTCGTACTTCGAAAGGCCTGGTTTACGATATCGAGGCGAAGGCGAAACCGATGCCCTACAAAAAGTCCGACGACTTCAAAACGCTCGGCATGTATGGTGAATCCGACGACATCAGCGGAGGCATGGGGCTCGAAGGCGTCGTCGAATTACAGAAGTTCGTCGAGCAGGGCGGCCTGATGATTACGCTCGGCACTGCCAGTTCCTTCCCGGCCGATTTCGGCATCACTCGAAAAGTGGAAGCAGCCCGCACCACCGCCGCGTTCTATGCGCCGGGCCCCATCGTGCAGGCGGAAATTATGCGGCCCGTTCATCCCATCTTTTACGGCTACACCGATAAAGATCAGTCGGTGCGCTGGGCGAACGGTCCTCTGTTAACGGTTCCTTTGGCCGACCGCGAACAGCAGGTGCTGATGCGTTTTCCGGGCGGAGATGCCGCGGTCCTCAGTGGTCTCATGAAAGGCGCAGCGGAGATTCGCAACCGTCCCGCGATTCTCGATGTGCCGGTCGGTCAGGGACAGGTTTTGATGTTCGCGACCAACCCGATTTATCGCTGGCAGAACTTCGGCGAATTCAACATGCTGTTTAACGCCATCCTGCATTACAACGATTTTAAGGTCAAATAAGGCCTCCCAGCGTGCACCGTTTGGTCATTTAAGGTCAACTAAGGTAATTTTTCGCGCAAAAACGTCCTCTTTTTTACGCATTCATAAGTGAGAGGGACCTCTTACATGCGGCAGATGTCGGCGTTAGGCCTGTTATGGCTCTAACGAAAGGCTTTCCAAACAAGAACGATGGCGCCAGCGAGAAATCCAAGGAGCGCTTGAAACTCCTGGTTTTTCCTGTAAACAGACCATCGAAAGCGTTTCGAACTGCTGCCGCTTAAGCGCGGCAGTAGCTTCGGAACACGCTCGGCGTAGTCGGCATATTCGGGAAACAGCTTGCGGAGATGCTGTTCTTCGAGTTCGACCACCGGCAGGTAGATCAGTAGAAAAACGATCGCGAACAGCACTCCCAATTCCCACCGCCGCGACGCGATCACCAGTCCTGCCGCTGTCAAAAGGGTCCCTATATATAAAGGATTGCGAACGTAGGCGTAGGGGCCTCCGTCGGCGAGCGTGGTATTCTTTTCCAGGTGACCGGCGGCCCACGCGCGGAGAGCCAACCCCAGAATCGAGACTGGCAGTCCGATCGCCAATGATGCGGGCGAGGGCGCGGATAGCCATAAGAACGCGGCGACCAGAATGAATCCGCCGGGCACTCGTAATTTCGCTACGGCGTCCGCGTAAGGTTTCGGAAAGCTCACGCGGGCAGCGCCTCAAGGACGTCGTCCGGGGAGATGGCTCGCATACTGTCGTGAGCGCCAACGGCTCGTTTATATGTGGTCGCGACGCCGGCGGATCGCAAAACGCGGATGGTCCCTCCATAAGGCCCGTTGCGCGAAGGGTCCGTCGGACCGAAGATCGCGACGCCCGGTTTCGACAACGCCGCAGCTAAATGAAGTGGACCGCTATCGACGCCAATGACTGCCTGCGCGCGGCGGGTTGCATGAATCAGCCCGGCGATTCCTGAAAGGTGCACGTGCGCACCGCGAATGGCGGAGAGAATGTCCACGGCATCGGGCGGGCCGTTGACGACCAGTGGCACGTCGAGGCGACCGGCTAGTTCCTGATAAAACTCGACGGGCCATTGCTTCGAGCCCCAGCCTGCGAGAGGGCTCGTTAAGACGAATCTTCCATCGGGCAAATCGCCTTCGGGCGATCCCTCAGGCACCGAAAATGTGTGCAGCAAGTTCGATGCTCCGGCGGCGGCGACCAATTCCAGATTTCGATCAACGACGTGCTGGGCGTGGGCTTCGACGCAGGTTGAATAGAACAATGTGGCGGCTGTTTCGCGTACCTGCGATCGATGAAATCCCGCGATTCTATCGGGCCTGGCCGCCGTGGCCAGCAGCCCGGATTGGATGAGACCTTGAAAATCGATGGCCAGATCAAAACGATGTTCGCGAAATTTTCGCCATATGGCGATGATACCGGTCAGCGTCCGGTCGAACGGAATCACTTCATCAACGAATGGATTTCCTTCGAGCAGAGGCATCCAACGGGTGCGGATCACCCAGGTAACGTGGCTATGAGGAAAACTATGCTTGAGGCTCGCCACCGCGGGCAGGGCGTGAATGACATCGCCCATCGAACTGAGACGAACCACGAGGATGCGCATTGCTTACTTAATTTAAGACGCAGCCTTTTGTCGGGCGTGTACCCGCTGGAGGAGCATCCGATAACGGTCGTCGTCTTCCTCCTCGAGGCGGATTTGCGGGCGCACGCCGTCAGCGAGTTCGGAAACGTAATCGACCGCTCGCAACCCGGCCACCAGTTCGGCGCGGGCGGCGGCGGGAAGTATTGCATTGGTCGGGGTTGCGATCAGGACCAGGAGTTTCGAATTGGCGGGTTTTAGTTTTGCAAGCCTCTCAGCGTGGGCGGCGATCAGAGGGTCGAAGTAGCCGCTCACCACTGTTGCGCCGGAGGCCATGATGCGGGCGGCTTGGACTGCATCGATGATTTTTTCGCGGGTGTCCAATATCCTATTTCAACAGGTCGAGGGCGGCTTGCGCTACCCGATCGCCTTCGATGCGCGTCATGCACCGGTGATCGATGGGACATTCGCGCTTGAGGCAGGGGCTGCATTCGACTGGTTCGCGGACGATGCGAGCAAGAGGACCGGTGGGGCCGGTGCCGACTTCGTCGGTTGCGCCAAATACAGTGACCGTGGGCACTCCGAGCGCGGAAGCAATGTGCATGGCTCCAGAGTCGTTGGTCAAATAGACGCGGCAGGCGGCGGCCATATCGATAAATTCGGCAAGCGAAGTTTCGCCCGCGAAGTTTTTTGCGGGCACCGTACAGGCGGATTCGACGAAGGCGCACAACTCGCGTTCAGCTTGCGATCCGAAGATGGCAATTTTGCCGCCAAGATCCAGGGCAACGCGGCTGGCGGCGGCGGCGAAACGATCGGGCAGCCATTGTTTCGCGGTTCCATAGGCGGCTCCGGGGCTGACGCCGACGATATTTTCGCCGAGGCCGAGAGCGCGGAATCGCGCGAGGCCGGCGAGGCGGGCGGCGGGTGCGCCGTCGAGGCGGATGAATTCGCTGGCAGGAAGCGTGTCGAGAATTCCAGCTCGATGGAGCAACTCCAGATAATAAAAACGCTCATGCGGCGGGATTTCGCCGGGTTTGGGGACGGGGACGGCTCGCGTAAGCAGCAGGCTACGGCCGTCGCGGGCGTAGCCGATGCGTTCCGGAATGCGGGCGGCGAAGGCGACTGCCGCGGCTTCGAAGGCGTTTTGCAGAAGGATCGCGCAATCGAAATTCTCTTCGCGCAACGAGGTTGCGGCACGCCATTTCGAGGCGAGATTAGAGGCGATGTAAGGAATCACGCGATGGCAGAAGGGTTCGCGTCCATACAAATCGGCGACCCAGGGCTTGGCGAGGATGGAGATTTCCGCGGCGGGAAATTTCTCGTGCAGGGCGCGCAGGGCAGGGAGGGACATAACAGCGTCGCCCACCCAGTTGGTGGCGCGCACCAGAATCTTGCGATAGGACACTTACTTACTAGTGTAGTGTGCGGACGAAGGACGGCTGAAATTCGGGGGAACTTCGGGGACAGTCAGCTATGGTACGAGGTCCGTGCAAGGTCGGCTCGAAAAAGACTTATTGGCCGCTGATGAACGCAGATGAACGCGGATACAAAAGGCAAGTTGCCTTTAGCGATCTGCGTTAAACAGCGTTTATCAGCGGCCAATCTCCTCTTTCGGATTTTGCACTTCGTGCCATAGCTGACCCCAACGGCAGTACTCTTAAATCATGCGGATCGCATTTCTGCTTTCTTGGCGGTGTGCGCACAGGCGCAACGCGTGATTGCGGTGAATGTGGATTCCATCATTCATCCGGTGACGGTGGAGATTATTTCTCACGCGATCGACCAGGCGTCGCGGGAAAATGCCGCGGCGGTTCTGCTGCGGCTGAACACACCGGGCGGACTGATCGAAGCCAGCCGTGAGATTACTGCGAAAATCGTGGCTTCGCGCGTGCCCGTGATCGCCTACGTGACGCCGAGCGGAGGGCGCGCGGCTTCCGCTGGATTCTTTTTGCTCGAAGCTGCGGACGTGGCCGCGATGGCGCCGGGGACCAATACCGGCGCGTCGTCTCCGGTGCTGATGAACGGCGAGATGGACGCGGTGATGCGAACTAAGGTCGAGAACGACACCTCGGCGTGGCTGCGCAGCATCGTGCTGAAGCGCGGGCGCAACGTGGAATTGGCGGAGACGACGATTCGCGCGGCTAAGGCGTTTTCCGATAAGGAGGCGCTGGACAATCATTTGATCGACCGCATCGCACCGGACGAGCGCAGCCCTGCTTGCCGGGCTCAACGGCGTCGCGATCAAGCGATTTAATGGCTCGGAAGAGGTGCTGCATACGGGCGGTGCGGAGGTCGTCGACTACCAGCCGACATGGCGGGAGCGGCTTGTCGCGTCGATTGCGGATCCGAATATCGGCTTCATTCTGCTGGTGCTGGGGGCTCTGGGAGTCTATGTCGAATTCTCATCGCCGGGGCTGATTTTCCCTGGAGTCGCGGGAGGCATTCTGGTGCTGATGGGCGCTGTCGTCGCTCAGCGTGCTGCCGATCAATTGGGCGGGCGCGGCGCTGTTGGTCCTCGGCGTGTCGCTATTCGTGCTGGAGGCGAAGTTCGCATCGCACGGAATTTTGGGAGTAGGCGGAACGGTGGCGATGGTGCTGGGCGCGACGCTGCTGGTGAACGGTCCGCCGGAGATGCGGATCCATTTAGTGACGGCGCTATCGGTGAGCGTGCCGTTCGCGCTGATCACGATGTTTCTGGTCACGCTGGTGATTCGCGCGCGAGCGAATAAGGCGGTGATGGGACCGAATGCGCTGGTAAATCAGATCGCCGAGGCTCGGACGCCGCTCGCGCCATCGGGGACGGTTTTTTTGCAAGGAGAATATTGGAATGCGGAGTCGGAAGCGCCGGTCGAGAAGGGAGGGCAGGTGCGCGTGGTATCGGTGGAGGGGCTGAAGCTACACGTTTCGCCAGTCGGGAAATGAAGACGCTGGCGAACGACGCGGACAAAGCGGAGGTGCTGCAGAGGCTGGCAGCACTGCGGGCTGAATCGGCCAGGCGATGGGGGAAGATGTCGTGTCATCAGATGATTGTTCATTTGAGCGACGCGTTTTTGTGTCCGATGGGCGAGAGGAAGGCGAGTTCAGCCAAGCCACCAATTCCGAGATCGGCGATGAAGTGGCTCGCGCTGTATGCCCCGATGCGCTGGCCGAAAGGGGTGCCTACACGGCCGGAGATGGAGCAAGGGGTCGGTGGCACCGCGCCGGCGGAGTTTTCGCGGGATCGGGAGAGGCTGGTTGCGGTGGTTGAGAGATTTGTGAAGAAAGATTTTGTGTGGTCAGAGCACCCGACATTTGGCGTGATGAGCGAGAAGGATTGGATGCGTTGGGGATATTTGCACTGCGATCATCATCTGCGGCAGTTTGGGGTGTGAGTCATTGTGGGGCGGCGCCATGCGCTGCCTTTTGGGGATTGGAATTTATGGCAGCGCGTGGCGCCGCCCCACATTCATTTAGAGCAGTTCGGATGCGGTGAAGAAGAACGGGATTTCTACTGCCGCCGTCTCCGGCGCGTCCGATCCGTGCACGCAGTTGCGCTCGATGCTGGTCGCGAACATTTTGCGGATGGTGCCTTCAGCCGCGTTCGCGGGATTCGTCGCACCCATCGTGTCGCGCCACTTCTTAATGGCGTCGGCGGATTCGAGGACTAGCACCACGACCGGTCCTTCGGTCATGAATTTTACCAAACCTGCATAGAACGGGCGCTCTTTGTGGACGGCGTAAAAATTCTCGGCTTCCAGTTGGCTGAGGCGTTTCATTTTCATTCCCGCAATGCGGAACCCGGCTTTTTGAATCTCCGCGAGAATGGCGCCTGCCTGGTTCGCCGCGACTGCGTCTGGTTTAATGATTGCGAAAGTTTTTTCCATTTTAAAGTCTGCTCTTGATCGTTTCGCCGATGGTGGCCGGCGTCGGACACACGGTGATGCCGGCGTCTTTCATCGCGGCGATTTTGTCCTCGGCTTTGCCGCTGCCTCCGGAAATGATCGCGCCGGCGTGACCCATGCGGCGGCCCGGAGGAGCGGTCTGGCCGGCGATGAATCCGACGACCGGCTTCTTCACGTTGGCCTTGATGTACGCGGCTGCGGTCTCTTCCGCGGTGCCTCCGATTTCGCCAATCATGACGATGGCGTGCGTGTCGGGATCCTCGTTAAAGAAACGAATCGCGTCGGTGAAGGAGGTGCCGATGATCGGGTCGCCTCCGATGCCTATGCAGGTGGATTGTCCGATGCCTAGCTTGGTGAGCTGGCCCACCGCTTCATAAGTGAGCGTGCCGGACCTGGAGACGACGCCGACGTTGCCTTCCTTATGAATGTGCGCGGGCATGATTCCGATTTTGCATTTGCCGGGCGAAATGATGCCCGGGCAATTGGGACCGATGAGGCGCGTCGCGGGCCGATTTTTCAGGTACGTCCAGGCGCGAATCATATCCTCGGCGGGGATGCCTTCGGTGATGCAGACCACCAGCGCGATGCCGGCGTCGGCCGCTTCCATGATCGCGTCGGCGGCGAAGGGCGGAGGCACGAAAATCACCGATGCGTTCGCGCCGGTGGCCTTCACGCCGTCGGCGACGGTGTTGAAAACCGGCAGATCGAGATGCTGCTGGCCGCCTTTGCCGGGCGTGACGCCGCCGACCACTTTTGTCTTATAGGCGATCGACTGGGTCGCGTGAAAGGTCGCTTCTTTTCCGGTGAAGCCTTGGAAAAGTACGCGGGTATTTTCGTTGACGAGGACGCTCATCGTGCCAGCCCTACGACTTTCTGCGCCGCGTCCAACATGCCGTCGGCTACTGTGAAATTGAATCCTGATTCGAGGAGAATTTTCTGTCCCAACTCGACGTTGGTTCCTTCCATGCGCACCACAATCGGCACTTTGATCGCGAGTTCGCGGGCTGCGGCGACGACACCGGTTGCCAAGGTATCGCAGCGCAGGATGCCTCCGAAAATATTGATCAGAACGGCTTTTACGGCTGAGTCCGAGAGCAGAATGCGGAACGCGTTTTTGATCTGTTCGGCATTGGCGCCGCCTCCGACGTCGAGGAAATTCGCGGCGGTGCCACCGGCGTATTGAATGATATCCATGGTCGCCATGGCGAGACCGGCCCCGTTAACCATGCAGGCGACGCTGCCATCGAGCTTGATGTAATTGAGGCCGAATTTCGAGGCCTCGACTTCGAGCGGATCTTCTTCGTTCAAGTCGCGAAGCTCGGCGAGATCTTTGTGGCGGAACATCGCGTTATCGTCGATGGTCATCTTGGCGTCGAGCGCGAAAACCTTTCCGTCCTTGGTCAGGATGAAGGGATTGATTTCGGCGAGCGAGGCGTCGAACTGCTCGACTGCTTTCGATAGCGCGATCATCGCCTGCGCCGCGAGGTTCACCGCCGGACCGGTAATGCCGATCGCAAACGCGAGCTTTCGGGCCTGAAACGGCAGCAATCCGAGACCGGGTTCGAGAGGCTCTTTGATGATGCGCTCCGGCGTCGAGTGCGCAACCTCTTCTATATCCATGCCGCCTTCGGACGACGCCATGAAGACGTTTTTGCCGATCGCGCGATCGAGTACGATGCCGAGATAAAGTTCGCGGTCGATGGGAAGAGTCTCTTCGATCAGGACCTTCTTCACGACGCGGCCTTCGGGTCCGGTCTGATGCGTGATCAGCGTCATGCCGAGAATTTTACTGGCGATTTCGCGCGCCTCAGCGGAGTCTTTGGCGACTTTTACGCCCCCGCCTTTACCTCGTCCGCCGGCGTGAATTTGCGCTTTCACCACCACGCTGCCGCCGAGTTTTTTCGCGATCGCTTCGGCTTCTTCTGGAGTGCTCGCCACTTCGCCTCGCGGCACAGGGACGCCGTGCCGGGCAAGGAGGGCCTTGGCCTGATACTCGTGAATCTTCATGATTTGGTTGAGAAATTACTATAAGCTGGAGAATTCCCAATATAACATGGCGTCCTTCGTTTCCTATCTGCATCGCGCCGCCGCGGGCGAGCATCTTAGCGCGGAAGACGCGCAGGCGGCGATGAGCGCTTTACTATCCGGCGACGCGACCGCTGCGCAGATCGCGGGGTTCGCGATCGCGATCAAGATGAAGGGCGAAACGGCGCTCGAATTGACCGGATTCGCACGTGCATTGCGCGAGCACATGATCGTGGTAGATGCAGGCGACGGGTTGATCGATACGTGCGGGACGGGCGGCGATTTGTCGGGGACATTTAACATTTCTACCGTTGCCGCGTTCGTGATGGCGGGGGCCGGTGCTCGCGTTGCGAAGCATGGAGGACGATCGGCGACCAGTCAGACCGGCAGCGCCGATGTTCTCGAAGCTCTGGGCGTTCGCATTTCGATGACGCCTGAAGAAGCGGCGAGTGCGATTCGCGAGATCGGCATCGGGTTTCTGTTCGCGCCGAATTTGCATCCGGCGATGAGGCATGCCGCGCCGGTGCGCCGCGAACTCAGGCTGCGGACGGTGTTTAATCTGATCGGTCCGCTGGCGAATCCGGCTCGCGCGGGCACGCAGTTGATTGGAACTCCATCCCCTGAGGCGGCGCAGTTAATGGCGGAGGCTCTGGCGGCGCTTGGCACCGAGCATTCGTTCATCGTCCATGGGCACGACGGGCTTGACGAGATTACGACGACGGGTCCGACCGACGTTTATGAAGTGTGGACGGGTCGCGTGGAAAAGCACTTGTGGATGCCGTCGGATTTCGGGGTCAAGAGAGCGTTCGGGGAGTCGCTATTGGGCGGGGATGCGTCGCGAAATGCAGAAATCGCTCGGGATATTCTGGCTGGCGCGCACGGACCGATGCGGGATATCGTACTCGTGAACGCCGCCGCAGGACTGACTGCGGGAGGCTTGGCGAAGGATTTGCGGCATGGCGTGCAACTGGCTGAAAAATCAATCGACTCAGGTTCTGCATCAAAAAAACTGGATGCGCTGCAAAAAAAATATCCCGTTTCCTGATCCCGTTTTCCGCCGAATTACGCGCTATCAAGTAACGGAGGATCGCAGGCGAGACTGCCTGCGAGACGTGCCGGCTGGGCAGGGCGCTGCTCCAGCCGGCATTATTATTACCAGCGCCTGCCGTAGAACCCGCGTCCACCAACAAAGACGCCAAATCCGGGTCCCCAATAAGGATATCCATATCCATAGTAAGGATACGGGTACGGATAGCCATAGCCACCAGCGTAGCCGTAACCATAACCGGGACGAGGCGGCATCGGACGGCGCGCCAACGCGGGAGCCGCTTGTTCATAGTCCGCGGGCTGGACGAATCGGAACGCTTGCAAGCTCCGTTCCGTTGAAACCGTGACGTCCTGATTCACGCGGAACGTCAGCATCGTTTCGGGGTAGACCAGGGTCGGATTGCCGCGAGTCAGCAAAACTCCGGCCAGTCCGACAATCAAGCCTGCGCCTGCGCCGACTCCTGCTCCCACACCTCCATTAACTCCGGCGCCAATAGCCGCGCCAACACCGGTGGTGGCTGCAACAGCTCCCACGTCGCGGCCGGTCGAGGTAGTGCCGTTGCGGGTTAAAAGTTCGGATTGGATCGGCAATTGCTGGCCGTCGACCACGGGCAGCTCAACTAACTGGATGCCCAGGCGCGACGTGCCCGCCACGCGTCCAGCTTTCTTCGCTTCGGTCACGCGACCCGTCACGTACTGGCCGCGCGAGGCTACGACGACTCCATCGACCACGATGGGCTTGGTCAAAGTCGCTGTGAACGCATCCCCGACCATGCTGCGGTCGGAAGAGAGAATCTCATTGAGGCGCACGGTAACATACGTGCCAGCCTTGATAGTGAGTCGAGGCGGGATCGCCAGCGGATCGCCCGCGGGCTGTTGCGGATCGGCCGCGGCGTTAGCCGCATCGCCTGCAGCCAGTTGCTGCTGGACCTGCTCGACGGTCGGGCGGTCCTGCGCAAAGGCGGGAACGGTAAGCAGCCCTAACATCGCTGCGTAGGCCTGGATTCGGGAAAATTTATGCATAATCGGTACCTTCGTCAAAGTTGACGGTAATTTAACAGCACGCGTTTCGCCAACTATTAAGAGGAGCGAAATCAATACCTTCCGCACGGGAGAAAGCTGTAAAATTGGCCGAAAATCACCGCAATTGGTGGTTTTGAGCCACCCACGGAAATTGAGGTTATAATCAAGGGGTCATGCTCGTTCTCAAGCGCGAGGATTCCCGATCCATCGACGGAAACGTGGTGACGGAGAATCAGGATTACCGTACCCACCCCCTTGCGACGACCGATGTCGTGACCATCGAAATGCAGCGCGATTCAGAGTCGTTCGTGACCTTCGTTAAGGAACTGCATGGCATGTCGACGTTCGGTGATTCCGAGTTAGACGCGCTGGAAATGACCGCAGAAATGATTCGCGGTTATATCGAATCGATGGAAGAGCGTGGAATGGAAATCCCAATGGAGCGGGCCAAGTTGGTTCAATTGAAGCGTATAGTCGGCCTTTGAGACATGTCGAACTTTCCGGCTGTGAACGGAAAGCAGGTTGTGCGAGCGCTGTTGAACCTGGGATTTCATTTGGACCGCGTAGTCGGAAGCCACCACATTATGGTAAAGGAAGGCTTGTTTTCGATCCCAGTCCCCGTCCATGGATCACGGGCTCTGCCAACCGGAACAGTCGCCAGCATCGTTCGGATGGCTGGTGTCACCAAGAAGAGATTTTTTGAAAGCTTGTGAGTTTACTCTCGCGCCGCCCGACACTCCGGGCACGGGCAAATCTTCCGCAAATGGTCGAACGAATATATTCCCGACCCATGCCCGTCCGACCACGCGATCCGGATCGCGTAGTGCCCAACCTCTTCGACGCTTAACATTTTTAACACCGGCTTATACATCTGGAATGGGCTCGCCGGCGCGCCATAATTCGTCTTCTGAGGCTCCGTTCCATGAGCGCCCGTGCAGGTGGCACAGGGGCATTCGTCGCGTAAGTAGCCGAGAGGATACTCGCTATGATGCTGGTCCTTCCAATCGATCTTTATCCCTTTAGATTTTGAAATGGCGATGTGTTCCGGATCAGTCACTGGGGGTTCACTCTCTCAATATCGCGCACGCCCGAGATCCGGCGGATCGCGGTGACGATGCGCTCGAGCTGCTTTTTGTCTTTCACTTCAATGGTCATGTCGATAATCGCGCCGGCCGTGTTGTGGACGTCGTCGCCGCGCGTTTCCAGGCTCCGTATATTGGTCTGCTCGTTGAACAGAGCCGTCGTCAACTGGCTCAGCATCCCCGGCCGATCCTCCGTCAGCACCGTAATCTTCACGGGAAATGGAGCCGAGGTGCTGCGCGCCCACTCGACATCGATCTTGCGCTCGACCTCATATAACAGGTTCTGCACGTTAGTGCAGTTCAGCGAATGCACGGCGATGCCTTTGCCTCGCGTGACGTAGCCGACGATCGCTTCGCCGCGAATCGGATTACAGCATTTGGCGCGATAGACCAGCAGGTCGTCGATGCCCTTCACCTTGATGACCAGGTCCTGATCGCCAGGAGCGGGATGAGCCGTAGTAGAGGATCGCGCCGGCTCCGCGACCACGGGCTCCGGCGCAGGCTCCGGCTGAATCTGATCCGGTGCGAGCTTTTGCAGCACCTGCCGCGCCGAATATTTCCCATACCCCAGCGCCGCGGAAAGCTCCTCGATTTTCGAATACCCGTACTCGCCCGCGACCGATTCCATCTGCGCCTTGGTGATGCCCTTCATCGCGACGCCGAGCCGCCGCGCTTCTCTCTCCAGATATTTTTCGCCGATCTCGATCGCCTTCGCGCGCTCGGTCGTATTGATGACGTGCTTGATTTTGTTGCGCGCCTTCGAGGTCTTAACGATCGCCAGCCAATCCTTGCTAGGCAGATGATTCGCCTGCGTGAGGATCTCAACCACGTCGCCGTTGCGCAGTCCATACTTGAGCTGCACGATGCGCCCGTTGACCTTCGCGCCGATACACGAATTGCCCACGTCGGAGTGGATCGCGTACGCGAAATCGATCGGCGTCGCGTCACGGGGAAGGATGATCACCTTGCCCTTCGGCGTGAACGTGTAGACTTCTTCCGGGTACAGGTCCACCTTGAGCGTGGACATGAACTCGCCCGGATCGCGCATCTCGCTTTGCCACTCGACCAACTGGCGCAGCCATGCCACGCGCTGGTCGTCTTCGGCCGCGCCCTTGCGCCCTTCCTTATATTTCCAGTGCGCCGCGATCCCTTCCTCGGCGATGCGATGCATCTCATCGGTGCGGATCTGCACTTCGAAGTGCCGTCCTCCCGGTCCCATCACCGACGTGTGCAGGGATTGATAAAGATTCGGCCGCGGGATCGCAATGAAATCCTTGATGCGACCGGGAATCGGATGCCACTCGTTATGAATCACGCCGAGCGCCGCATAGCAGTTCTTCACCGAATCCGTAATGATGCGCACGGCGAGCAGATCGTAAACCTGATCGAGCGTGATCTTCTGCCGCTTGAGTTTCTGAAAAACCGAATAGGCTCGTTTCACGCGCCCATCGACCCGCGCGACAATCCCTTCGCGCGCAAGCAGAACCTCGACCGTATGCTTGATCTCGACGAGAAATGCTTCGTTCGAAGCCCGTGCCGCTTCAAACTCTTTGAGCAACGTTTCCGACGCTTCGGGCTCCAGATATTGAAATGCCAGATCTTCCAGCTCGCCGCGAATTTTACCCATGCCGAGCCGATGTGCGATCGGCACGTAAATCTCCATGGTCTCCTGCGCAATACGCTCCTGCCGCTCGCGCGAAAGGCTGCCGAGCGTCCGCATATTGTGCAAGCGGTCGGCGAGCTTGACCACGATCACGCGAATATCGTTGACCATGGCGAGCAGCATTTTGCGAACGCTCTCCGCCTGCCTCTCTTCGCGCGAAGCGAGGTTAACCTTGCTCAGCTTGGTGACGCCATCGACGCAAGCGGCCACTTCATTGCCGAAATTCTTGCGGATTTCTTCAACCGTAGCGGAGGTGTCTTCCACAACATCGTGAAGCAGCCCGGTTTCGAGCGCGACCATATCCATGTGCATGTCGGCGAGCAGTCGCGTGACCAGCAAAGGATGCAGCATGTACGGCTCGCCCGAGCTGCGCTTCTGATTCTGATGGCGTACAGCGGCAAAGCGAAACGCCTTTTCGAGCGGTGCGAGGTCTTCCGTAGGCCGCAACTCGCGGACCCGCGTTTCAAGCTCGCGGTAAGCAGTTTCGACAGGATCCGGCGGAGGCGGCAGAACAGCTAGCGTTACAGGATCGGTAGACTCGGACGACATGGAGACTTGCTACCAGTGTAGTGGGGCAGGACCGTGCCGTGCCAGGCAGGGGTCCGCGTCGCGCCCGTTGTATACTCGTCAAACATGAACCGACGCCGCTTTCTTCACCACTCGCTAACAGGAGCAGCCGCCCTCGCCGTCATTCGCCCCACCAACGCCGCCGCCGACGATCTAAAATCCATTCAGATCGAGATCGACAAGCATCACGACGAAGCCATTCACCGCCTCCAGGACTGGATTCGCCAACCCTCCATCGCCGCCGAAAATCGCGGCATGACCGAAGGCTGCGACCTGATGATGCGCCTCCTCCGCGACGCCGGATTCGACCAGGTGACGAAGGTCCCGACCGACGGCCATCCCGGAGTCTTCGCCACGCTCGATGCAGGCGCGCCGAAAACCATCGGCGTCTATTTCATGTACGACGTGAAACAAGCCGACCCGTCCGAGTGGTCCTCGCCGCCCTTCGACGCCGCGCTAGTCGACAAACCCGGACTGGGCAAAGTCCTGATCGGCCGCGGAGCCGTGAATCAAAAAGGACCCGAGGCCACTTGGCTAGCCGCCTTGCACGCCTTCAAATCCGCCGGCCGCAAGCTGCCCGTGAACCTGGTGTTCGTCGCCGAAGGCGAGGAAGAAATCGGCTCGCCACACTTCACTCAAGTGGTCCGACGCCCCGACATTTTGGCCGCCTTACGCAAATGTTCCGGCGTCTACATGCCGATGCCGATGCAGGCTCTCGACGGTACCGTCACGATTAACCTCGGAGCGAAAGGCGTAGTCGAACTCGAGCTAGTCTCCAGTTCCGATGACTGGCATCGCGGCCCCAAGCAGGATCTCCATTCGAGCAACGAAGCCCGCGTCGACAGTCCCGTCTGGCACCTGATCCAAGCCCTGAACACTCTGGTCGCCGCCGACGGCCACACTCCCGCCATCGACGGTTATGCCGACAAGGCGCTGCCTCTAACCCCCGCCGACAAGTCACTGATCCGCGATGCCTCTAAGCGAATGAATGAGACGGTCGTGAAGCAGCAGTTAGGCGTAGAACATTGGGTCCACAACGTCGACTTCCTAGAATCCCTGGAACTGCTGGTCGGCCGCCCGACCGTGAACATCGAAGGCCTGGTTTCCGGCTACACCGGCCCCGGCGGCAAAACCATCCTGCCTCACAAAGCAGTAGCGAAACTCGATTTGCGATTAGTCCCCGGCATGACCGCGTTAGGTTCGCTAGCAGCCTTAAAGGCCCATCTGGCAAAGCGCGGATTCTCCGACATCGAAGTAAATATGTCCGGCGGTTACGATCCCACCACCACCGACGCCAACTCCGCCCTGATCCGCGCGCAAGCGTCGGTCTATCGCAAAGCCGGTCTCGATCCCATCCTGTGGCCGCGCCTCGCCGGCTCCTGGCCCGGATACATTTTCACCGGCGATCCTTTACGCCTGCCCGCCGGCCACTTCGGCCTGGGCCACGGCAACGGAGCCCACGCCCCGAACGAATACTACGTCATCGAATCCGCAAATCCGAAAATCCAAGGCATCGCAGGAGCCATCCGCTCCCAAGTCGATTACCTATACGAACTTGCTTCTTAGCGAGCTCTGCGCCTTTGCGTGAAATTTTTTTCAGACCGTCCGATACACCGCAATCTCCTTAAGCGAAGCGCCGCACGCGCCAGCCTCTCTCCAAGCAAGTTCCCGCGCAGCCAGCGATTCAAACGCAAACAAAACCCGCCCGTTCTCTTCTAAAACAGCCTTGACCCCGTGCCGACTAAAAACCTCGATCGGCACCGCCCCCCCATAATCCCGCAACTCAAAAAACGGAGCCCGCTCAACCCCGCAAACCACGATCCGGTGCGGCATCCGCTCCGCCGCGACCGCCTCCAGCACCAGAAATTCCCCCGCCGCGCCAGCGCAAACCATCCCCCCCAAGAACATCCGCCGGGTAATCACTTCCCCTTCCAGCACGCCGCCCTCTTCCCCAGAAACGCCGAAATCCCCTCCTGCGCATCCTCCGCCACCGCGTTCTGCGACATCACTTCCTTCGCATACTCATACGCCCCCGCCTGATCCAAATCGATCTGCCGGTAATAAGCCTGCTTCCCCAAAGCCACCGTGAACGAGCTCGCCTCCGCGATCTGCAGCGCGAGCTTCCGTGTCTCCGATGCCAGCCCCGCCGGCGGCACCACCCGATTCACCAGTCCCCAATCCGCCGCAGTCGCCGCATCGATCGCCCGACCCGTCAGCAGCATCTCCATCGCCCGCTTCCGCCCAATCGCCCGCGTCAACGCGACCATCGGTGTCGTGCAAAACAGTCCGATCTTCACGCCCGGAGTCGCGAACGTCGCCTCGGAACTGGCAACAGCCAAGTCGCACGTAGCTACAAGCTGGCATCCCGCCGCCGTCGCCATGCCCTGCACCTGCGCGATCACCGGCTGCGGAATCGACTGGATTTTCGTCATTAACTCCGTGCAACTATCGAAAATGCGCCGGTAATCGTCCAGGCCGCGCCCCGTCATTTCCCCCAGGTCGTGCCCGGAAGAAAATACTTTACCCGCCGCTTGCAGGATCACGGCGCGCACCTCTCCATTGGACGCGATCCCGTCCAGGCGCGCCGCCAATTCCTCCATCAGATCAAACGACAGCGCGTTGCGACGCTCCGGACGTTGTAGAGTGACAACGGCCAGATGTCCTTCCAACTCCAGTCATTACATTCGACATCAGCCACGCCCTCTCGTTCGATCTTCGGCCAGGAAAGAATCACTTCGTTCCGTTTTGATCTTTCCGATAAGCCGCCCACCGCTTTTTCTGAGCCTCCGCCATTTTCTTCCGGACTTCCGGGCTAAGGCTCCGCTTCTTTCGCGGCTCCCCGTCCACTGGCATCGCACCCGCAGTAGCCGCGAGCCATGCCGGAGGCCTTCCCCTTCGCTTGGCCGTCGACGTGCGCGCGATCCGATCCAGCGCGGCCAGCGCTTCATCGATTGCCGCCCGTTCTGCACGTAGTTCGGCGATGACTTTGGTAAGTTCCATAACGTATATGATTGTAACTCCGGCAAATCCGTTTCCGATTCGGAGTATAATCAGTCAAGTCATGAAGAAACTCATCGGAGCCCTTTGTCTTATGTCGGCAGCCTTGTTCGGCGCCTCCAGCGTCTATGAGTTCACCATGAACTCCATCGAGGGCCAGCCCCTGCCTCTGGCCAGAATTCGAAGGCAAGGTGATGTTGATCGTCAACGTCGCCAGCAAGTGCGGATTTACGCCACAATATGAGGGTTTGGAGGCAGTCTACGAAAAGTATAAGGACCAGGGTTTCGTCATCGTGGGCTTCCCCGCCAACAATTTTATGGCGCAGGAACCCGGCACCAACGAGGAAATCAAGACCTTCTGCTCCACCAAGTATAACGTCAAGTTTCCGCTTTACTCCAAGATCTCAGTCAAGGGCGAAGACAAGGCTCCTTTGTATCAGTTCCTGACCGACACATCCGCCAATCCCAAGACCGGCGGCGAGATTAAATGGAATTTCACGAAATTCCTGGTGGACCGCAACGGCAAAGTCATCGCCCGCTTCGAATCCCCCGTCAAACCCGATTCCCCCGAAGTCACCGCCGCCATAGAAAAAGCCCTGAAGTAATGTCTGGCAGATACGAGCCGCGACCACAGGGAGCGGTTTCTTCTACGTAAATGCCGAAAATCCTGGTAACCGGCGGAGCCGGCTACATCGGCTCCATCACCACCCACCACCTCCTCAAACGAGGCTTCGAAGTCCTGGTAGTCGACGATCTTTCCCGAGGCCATCGCCACACCGTTCCCCAAAATCTCCTCCACGTAGTACGCCTGCAGGACACCCAGCCCTGACCAAATCTATTAGAAGGCGTAGACGCAGTAGTCCACTTCGCCGCCTACATCGCGGTAGGCGAATCCACCCGCGAGCCTGAATTATATTTCGCGAACAACGTCGGCGGATCGCTCTCTTTATTCGAAGCCATGGCCCGCGCCAATGTAAGACGAATCGTCTTCTCCTCCACCGCCGCAGTCTACGGCGAGCCCCGCCAAATCGCCCATCCCGGAAGATTCGCCCTTCGCCCCCGTCAGCCCCTACGGCGAATCGAAAGCCATGGTCGAGCACGTCCTCATCGAGTCTCGATCGCTACCGGGGCCTCCGCAGCGTCATCCTCCGCTACTTCAACGCCTGCGGCGCCGAACCCGATGCAAATTTAGGCGAGCTGCACGATCCCGAAACCCACCTGATCCCACTCCTGTTCCGCGCCGCCATGACCGGCGAGCCAGTCCAAATTTTCGGCGACGATTACCCCACCCCCGACGGCACCTGCGTCCGCGACTACATCCACGTAGGCGATCTAGCGTCAGCCCACTTAGCCGCGCTGGATCATCTGATGGCCGGTGGCCAGTCGTCCCAATTCAACGTGGGCACAGGAAACGGAAACACCGTGCTCGAAGTGCTCCACGCCGTCGAAGAAATCTCCGGCCGCAAAGTCCCCTACAAAATCGCCCCGCAGGCGCGACAGGCGATTCCCCATCGCTGGTCGCGAACTCCAAAAAACTCCAACAGACATTAGCCTGGAAACCACTGCGCAGCAATTTAGACCAAATCGTCCGCGACGCCTGGAACTTCTTCCAAGCTGGCTCTCCGCAAATCTGACATAATCCTAAAATCATGACCGAGCCAGCCCGCATCTTCGGCGTCTTCTACGAACCAGGAAAAGTCTTCGCCGACGTAGCCGAAGCCCCCGATGGCTAGTCCCCATCATCGTTTCCATTTTGCTGGCCCTCTCCTTCACCTATGCCATCAGCTCGCACATCGGATGGGACCAGACCATCCGCCAGACCTTCGCGAACAATCCGCGCATGGCGGATCTCCCCGCCGATCAGCGCGAACAAGTTAGTCGCCCGCAGCGCCAAATTCGCTTCCATCGCCGGATGGGTTGGAGCCGTAGTCGGCGCCGCCGCTTCTTCACGCTGGTCATCGCCGGAATCCTCACCGGCATTTTCAACGGCCTGCTGGGAACAGAACTAAAATTCATGCAGATGTTCGCCATCAGCGCCTACGCATTTCTAGTGCGCGGCCTCTACTCACTTCTGCTGATCCTTCTGCTCTATCTGAAGCCCCCCGAGGATTTCAACATCCAAGTCAGCCCGTTCAGCCCCGCCGCCTACATGAATCGAACCGAGAATCCGAAATGGCTAATGAGCCTGGCCGGTTCGCTAGACCTGTTCACCATCTGGACGATCGTCCTTTTAGCCATCGGATTCTCAGTAGCAGCAAAAAAACTGTCATTCTCAAAAGCGCTTACAGGCATCGCAATCCCCTGGCTAATCTGGGTAATAGCCCTAATGAGCCTGCAATCCTTCCAGTAGAGCCGTGACCGCAGGGAGTGCCGATGGGTCTGCGGCCCACCTAGGTAATGAAGAACGATGGTGGCGCGAGCTTCAGCTTGCAGCGTCGGCTTCAGCCGGCGGTCGTGCAGCGAGACTTTAGCATGTTCTTCAACGGAGCGGTACTCAATCGCAGACAACACCAACAACGCGATAAAAGCTCCTGCGATCCACCAACCATTCTGGCTACTGGCTACTGGCTCCTGGCTACTTTCTTCCTACTCCCCCCTCAACGCCGTCATCGGATCCACCATCGATGCCCTCCGCGCCGGAAAATAAGCCGCCGCCATCGCGACCACAGTCAACAGCGCAACCATCGCTCCAAACGTTAGCGGATCGCTAGCCGAAACCCCATACAGCAGCGACCCCAGCAACCGCGAAGTAACCCAAGCCCCCACCGCACCCGCCAAAATCCCAGCGAGCGCCAAAGCCATCGCCTGCCGCAACACCCGCACTCTCACATGCCCAGCCGATGCGCCCAGCGCCATCCGAATCCCGATCTCCTGCGTCCTCTGGCTCACCGAATAAGAAATGACTCCATAAATTCCCAGCGATGCCAGAATCAACGCAATCGCCGCGAACCCTCCCAGCAGCAGCACAATAAACCGCCGCGGCGACACCGCCTTATCCACCAGCATTTCTAAGAGGACGAAACTCATTCGCCGGAAGACTCGGATTCACCGGCAGCAAAGCCGCCCGCACCGCCCCCGCCAGCGTCTCCGGATCCGCCTTAGTCCGCACCACCAGATCGACCGACGAATAGTCGCCCGACTGCCGCATATCGGAAAATACAATTCCAATCCCGCGTCTTTTTCCAGCGCCAGGTGCCTCACATCGCCCACCACTCCGACCACCGTAATCGCGATCTGGATTCAGTATTTGCTGCCCGATCGGATCCTGCCCCGGCCACAACTTCCGCGCCATCGATTCATTGACCATCGCCACTTTCACACCGCTCGATCCGTCACGCTCTTCGAAATCGCGCCCCGCCCGCAACGGAATTCCCATCGCCCGAAAATATCCTTCGCTCACGATGCGGATGAACTCACGCGGATACTGTCCCGGCGGATAAGTCTGCCCCTTGGCGCGCACGCACCACGTCCTGTTCTTCCCCAGCGGCAGCGCATCCGTCAGCCCCGCCGCTTCCACGCCGGGATACCTCCTGCGTCCTGCCGCAGCACTTCGCTGAAATATGCGATTCCGCTTCGGCGCGCAGTATCATATTCGAGCCCCGGATCGACCCGCAGTGTCGCCGCCTGCGCCGGCTGAAATCCCATATCGACATCCAGCACCCGCACGAAACTCCGGATCAGCAATCCCGCGCCCACCAGCAGCACGCAAGCCATCGCGACTTCGGAAACCACCAGCACACTGCGAATCCAGCCCTGCCCTTGCCCTCGCTCGATCCGCTGCCCGAATCCTTCAGCGACTCATTCAAATCGCCTCTCGATTGCTGCAGCGCCGGCACAATTCCGAACACCAGTCCCGTCACAATCGCCGTCAGCAAGTGTGAACAGCAGCGCCGTCCGATCGACCGCGATATATCGCATCATGGGAATACTCAAATTCGGCATCGCCGCGAACGCCCGCGTCGCGAGGTACGCCAATGCCAGCCCCAGCAGCCGCCCCGCAAAACGACAGCACCATGCTCTCGGTCAGCATCTGCTGGATCAATCTCCATCGCCCCGCACCCAGCGCCGTTCGCACCGCGATCTCTTTCCGCCGCCCCGACGCGCGAGCCAGCAATAAATTCGAAAGATTTGCGCAGACAATCAACATCACCACGCCAACCGCGACGCCCAGCACAATCAGAGCTCTTCCGCAATCGTCCGCTCACCTGATCCTGCAACCCGGTGAGCCGCGCACCCCAATCCGTGCCATGTTCCGGATGCTCGCGATGCAGACTCTCCACCAGCACATTGATCTCCGCCTGCGCGCTTTCAATCGATACGCCCGGCTTCAATCTGCCCGATAATCGAGAGCGTGTTGCCCCACCGGTCCGTCTCCTTAGTCAACGGAAACGGCTCATAAAGATCGATCCGCGAGCTCGGCGAGAAGATCGAAGCAAAATCGAACTCGCGCGGCATCACTCCCACCACCATCACGGGTTTATCGTTAAGAATAATCGCTTGTCCGACAATTTTCGGATCGGAATGTAAACCGCCGCTCCCACAAGTTCTTCGCTCAGCAACACCGCCGAGCCGCCCATGCCACTTCGATTCTTCATCGTCAAACAATCGCCCCAACTTCGGCTGCACACCCAGCACCTGAAAAAAATTCTGCGACACCGCGACCGCCCCCAGCCGCTCCGGCTCGCCGCGTCCAGTCAATGTATCGTCGCCATCGCCAAAGAAAGCGAAATAAGAGGCCATATCTTCGAACGACTTATTGGATTTCCGAAGGTCGTTAAAATTGGAGACTTTCGAAGTGGCTCCCGAGAGCCCGTCGCCTTTAAAAATATTCGAAATCCAAACCAGCCGTCCCGGATCGCGAAATGGCAGCGAACGAATCAGCAGCGTATTCAAAACGCTAAAAATCGCCGTATTCGACCCAATTCCAACGCCCAAAATCAAAATCGCAATAATCGCAAACCCCGCATCCCTTCGCAGCGTCCGCAGAGTGTATCGAAGATCATGGCCCATAGAGACGTATACTCCGATGCGGCGGAGAAGTTTGCAGTCTTTTCATCTCTTTGCACGCTTTCCGTTGGCCATGCGTCATATAGGTAGGGTGAAGTGTTGCCTATGGCTGAATGGACGCTAAAATACGCGGATGCTCGGGGGGCGATTCATCAGCAAGTGGCTGAGGCTGCTTCGGAACGGGAGCTTCGCGACCGTTTTTCGCAGCAGGGCTTTCTCATCTATTCCATCAAGCCGCGCATTGAGGGGAAAGGCGTTACCGGCAGCTCTTCGGCCTAGCGGCAAGAAAATCAACGTCGAGAAGTTTCTCATTTTCAATCAGCAGTTTGTCACTCTGATCCGCGCCGGCCTGCCGATTCTGAAGGCGCTCGATCTGCTTGCCGACCGGCTCACCGATCCTAAACTTTCGAAGTACATCAACGGCGTGCGCGAGGAGATTCGTAACGGTGCGTTGCTCTCTGACGCTTTCGCCAAGCAAGGCGTTTTTCCGCCAATTTATGTCACTAGCGTTCTGGCCGGGGAGCGCAGCGGATCGCTGGGAGAGGTTCTCGAACGGTTCATTTCTTATCAGAAGCTGTCTCTTTCGGTGAGGAAGAAGCTTTTGGTTTCATTGCTTTATCCGGCCGTGCTGGTCTTCTTAGTCGTCTGCCTGATTGTGTTCCTGGTCACTTACGTCGTCCCGAATTTTGCGGTGCTTTATGCCACCATGGACGCGCAATTGCCCGCGCCTACGCGCATACTGATCGCGATCGGGACTACGGCGCGAAATTATGTGCTTCGTTGGGTTCGCGGCGCTGGTTGGCGCGATTTTTGGGTTTCGATATTGGGCGCGCACGCCTGCGGGCGGCGAACGGGTCGACCGGTTTCTTGCTCAAGATTCCCGTTGCGGGCGAGGTGTGGTTGAAGTATCAGGTCGCGCAGTTTTCCCGCGTGCTCGGGAACGCTGCTGATTGGAGGCATTCCTTTGCTCCAAGCTCTTGATACGGCGGCGGATTCGCTCGGGACGCAGGTTCTCAAAAAGGTGCTGGCGCAGGCGGTTAAGCTGGTCCGGGAAGGACAGGCGCTTTCGGGATCGCTGCGCAAAACCAAGATTTTCCCGAGCCTTGTCGCTGGACATGATCGAGGTCGGCGAATCGACCGGCGCACTGCCGCAGATGTTGACCAGCGTGGCGGAGTTTTACGAGGAAGATGTTTCGAATTCCGTGACGGCGGCTCTTAGCCTGATCGAGCCCGTGATCATGATCATCATGGGAATTTTTGTGGCTTTTGTATTGATTTCATTATACTTGCCAATCTTCTCCCTGGCGGATTCGGTGCACACCTAAATGGCGACACGCGATCAAATCATCCCCACCGATCCTTTGACCGAAGCGGCTCGCGCCAAGGCTGTCGCCGAGCGTTACTATCACGAATTTGTCGATCTGCGCCAGGTCAAAATCGATCACGATCTGTTCCACTCCGTGCCGGTCGACCTGATGTTCCGCTACAATTTCGTGCCGATTCAGGCGTACAACGGGTCGCTCGAAATCGCGCTGGCGGATCCGCGCAACCTTAACCTGATAGACGAGTTAGCGGTTTTGCTGGGCAAGAAGCTGCGGGTCAAAGTCGCGACACTTTCGCAGATTTCCGATCTGCTCAAAAAGACCGAACAGTCGCAGCGCGTGCTCGATGAAGTGACCGAGGGCTTCACGCTCGATGTGGTCGGCGATGAAGAGAATCAGGACGAGACGCTTTCGATCGACAAGCTGGCCGCGACGGATTCCAACATCGCGCCGGTTATCAAGCTGGTCGACACCACTATTTTCAATGCGTTAGAGCGGCGAGCGAGCGATATTCACATTGAAACCCGCGACCAGGAAGTGGCCATCAAGTATCGCATTGACGGCGTGCTGCATTATGCGATGCCTCCCATCGCCAAGGACTGGCATTCGACCATCATTTCGCGCATTAAAGTGATGAGCGAATTGGACATCGCCGAGCGCCGCATTCCTCAGGACGGGCGTTTCCGGGTGCGCTATAAGACCCGTCTGATCGATTTCCGCGTCTCGATCATGCCGACGATTCACGGCGAAGACGCGGTGCTGCGCGTTCTCGATAAAGAGTCGATGAGCGAGAAGTTCGCGAAGCTCTCGCTGGACGTGGTGGGATTTGCCGATTCCGACCTGGTAAAATTCCGGCGCTACATCAAGGAACCCTATGGAATGGTGCTGGTTACGGGTCCTACGGGGTCGGGAAAAACGACCACTTTGTACGCCGGTTTGAGCGAGATCAAGAACGACGAAGACAAGATCATCACCATCGAAGATCCGGTCGAGTATCAGATTAAGGGGATCACGCAGATTCCGGTCAATGAAAAGAAGGGTTTAACGTTTGCGCGCGGGCTGCGATCGATTTTGCGCCACGATCCGGACAAGATCATGGTGGGCGAAATTCGCGATCAGGAAACCGCGCAAATCGCTATTAACGCGGCACTTACCGGTCACCTGGTGTTTACGACCGTCCACGCCAACAACGTGCTCGACGTGCTGGGACGATTTCTCAACATGGGAGTCGAGCCTTATAACTTCGTTTCCGCTCTTAACTGCATACTTGGCGCAGAGGTTAGTCCGCGTGATCTGCCCTCATTGCAAGAAGGACGTGCAGTATCCGGACGAATATCTGGTCGAAAGCGGGCTCAACCCGGAGGAATGGCGGACGTCAAATTCTATGAGGGCGCGGGGTGTTTCGAATGCGGCGGAACAGGGTTCCGGGGCCGCAGCGCGATCCATGAATTGTTGGACTTGAGCGAGCGGATTCGGGAGATGATTTTGGACAAGCGGCCGGCGTCGGAAATCCGGCGGCAGGCGGCGGGCGAAGGGCATGACGTTCCTGCGCGAGGCGGCTTTGGCGAAGGCTCGAACGGGCATTACGACGCTCAAAGAGATCAATAAGGTGACCTTTATTGAGGGTTAAATGAGCATAAAGTGCCTGAAAGTGCCTTGTGCGAGGCCTTAAATGACCATAATTCAGACCATTTCGCGGCTGGTGAAGGATCCTCCGCCGGAGCATGCTTTCGAGATTTCGGAAGCGGGGATCTCGTATGCGCATGGAACGTCGAAGCCAGCTTCGAGGCGTTTGAGCCGGGCACGATTGTGGTGTCGCCATCGGTCGATAATATTTTGCGGCCGGAGGTGGTTGCTTCGATGATTGGGCGATTGCGCCGGCCAATGGAGTGAAGAAGCGGCGGCCGGCGGCTTTGATTTTGCCGGATTATGCGGCGCGCGTGACGGTGCTGGATTTCGATTCGTTTCCGACGGTCGCGGCGGAGCAGTTGCCTCTGGTGAAGTTCCGGATCAAGAAGACGATTCCGTTCGATATCGAATCGGCGGCGGTTAGTTATTTCGTGCAGCCGACTTCTGGAAGCAAGAAAGTCGAAGTGCTGGCGGTTACGATGGCGTTCGATATTGTGGCTCGGTATGAAGCGTTGTTTCGCGCGGCGGGATTTCATCCGGGCGAGGTGACTACGTCTTCTCTGGCGGCTCTGAATTTGTATAAGGGCGACGGGGTTGCGGTGGTGGCGAAATTGTCGGGGCAGGTGTTGACGGTGACGGTGCTTTCGGGTGGCACGATCAAGTTGTTCCGATGCGTGATGCTCGAAGGGTCGGGGGATGATGAGATTCTGGCGATTTTGCATCCTACGTTTGCTTATGTGGAAGACGAGCTGGCGTCGCCGGTGCGGAGATTGATTTTGTGCGGGTTCCCGAGAGGCGTGCCGGAGGAGCTGCGGTGTGAGATGGAGCCTCTGCGGAGCCGGTTGGGCGCGCCGGGGGAGTTTAATGCGGGGTTGTTGGGGTATATGGAATCGGTGGTGAATTAATGAGGAAGAAGCCAGTGAGCCAGGAGCCAGGAGTCAGAATAATTGCGGATTCCGATTAATCTTTCGACGGAGCCGTTTCGGCGGGATCGGCCTATGCTGGTGGCTTCGGGCGCTGTCGCGGTGGTGCTGGCGCTGATGCTGGGCGTGCTGGTGTTTTTGATCGCGGCGGATCGGGCTCGGGTGAAGGATACTCGGGTTGCGGTGGCGCGGCTCGATAGCGAGGTGCGGAAAATTTCGTCGGAGCAGGCGCAGCTTGAAGGGACGCTGCGGCAGCCGGCCAATGCCGAGGTTTTGCAGCGAGCTTATTTGCTGAACACGTTGATCGAGCACAAGGCGATTAGTTGGACCAAGATTTTTAGCGATCTGGAAAGCGTGATGCCGATGGATGTGCGCATTATTTCCGTGCGGCTGCCGCAGATTACTTCGCAGAACGAAGTGGTGCTGGACGTGGAGGTGGGCGCGAAGGATCCGGGGCCGTTTCTGGTGTTTCTGGATCGCCTGAATAAGTCTCCTTTATTCGGGCCGGTGGAGGTGAAGAGCACGCAGCCTCCGACGCAGCAGGAGCCGATTTACAAGTATCGGTTTACGGTGAATTATGCTCAGAAACTTTAGCGCCAGAGTCCGCCAGATTCGTGCTGCGCGTGCTGGTGGGGTATTGCTGGCGGCCAATTTGATTGCGGCGGGGATTTTGTTGTTTCCTCCGGGAGGGTCGGCTGAGGATCTGGAGAAGCAACTGGCCGAGTTTGCAGTCGCAGGCGATTACCAAGAGGGCTTTGCTCGAGAAGACTCGGCAGCATGTGGCGGCGGTGGAGTTGGGACGGGCCGAGGGCGACAGTTTCTGGGCCAGTATTTTCTGGGGCGCAGGGCGGCGCCGGAAGCTTTGCTCGCGGAATTGGGAAACGCGGCGGCGGGATCGAAGATCAAAGAGAAAGGGACTGGAGCTGGTCGTTTGATCCGATCGACGGCTCCGATACGTTGAGCATGATGTCGATCATGGCGACTTACGAAGGAGAATACGGCGATCTGCTGCATTTCGTGCATGAGATCGACAAGTCTCCGTCGCTGATGATAATCGAATCGTTGAGCGCGGCTCCGCAGGCGGGGATCGAAGATGCTGTCGATTGCGTTGAAGCTGGATACGTTCGTGCGCGAGGATGCGGGCGCTGCCGCCGACGGTGGCCATGGCGGGAGGAGTCGAAGTGAATCTGCTTCCGGAAAAAATCGGCGGGAACACGCAAGCAGTACATGTGGCTGGGCGGGCTGTCGGTGGTGCTGGTCGGCGTGTATTTTCTGAACCGCACGGAGCCGTCGCCCGACGGTGACGGCAACTCCGGCGCCTACGTGAAGACCTCGCCTTCGATTGCGCGGCCGGGGCCGGTTGATGCCGGAGAATTCTCGGGTCCGAAACTGGCTACGCGGAGCGGGCGGAGGGCGGATGATTTTCGTCCTTCGCTGAAGCTGCCGGAAGGGATCGATATCACCAAGATCGATCCGACGTTGAAGATGGAATTGCTGGCGAAGCTGCAGAAGGTGCCGCTGGAGGGCGGGGCGCGGAGTGTGTTCGATTATGGGGCAGCCGCCGCCTCCGCCGCCTCCGCCGCCTGTGGCGCCGATTAAACCGGAGGTGATCGAGGCGCAGAATAAGGCGAGGCGGAGGCGGACGCTGTACGCGAAGGAGCATCCTGTGAAGCCGCCGCCTCCGCCGATTCCTTTGAAGTTTTATGGGTATGCGAACCGGATGAGCGGGCCGGCGCGGCAGGCGTTTTTTCTGGATGGCGAGGATATTCAGATTAAGGCGGAGAACGACGTGATTCGAGGGCGGTACAAGATTATCCGGATTGGAATAAACTCGGCTGTAGTGGAGGATTTGCAGAGTCACGATCAGCAGACGCTGCCGTTGGTGGCGGAGTTGAATACATGAGATTGAGCGCGGCGATCAAGAAGCCGCCTCAAAAGGCGGCTGCCGGGCTGGAAGCCCGCCGCGACAAGACGAAGACGAGGGGGGATTTGCGCTGCTGTTTGTGTTTTTGATGGCGGCGATTGTCGTCGTTGTATCTTTATTCGCAGTTGCCTCGGGTGGCGTTTGAGAGCGAGCGCGATAAGGAACAACTGCTGATCGATCGCGGCGAGCAGTATAAGAGGGCCATTCAGCTTTATGTGATCGCGGTGAAGAAGTATCCGCAGAAGATCGAGGATCTGGAAAATACCAACGAGAAGCGGTATTTGCGGCAGCGCTATATCGATCCGATGACGGGCAAGGATGAGTGGCGGCTGATCCATGTGAATGCGGCGGGAATGCTGACGGATTCGCTGGTGCAGAAGCCTCCGGACGCGAATGGAAATGCGCCGGGCACTGCGGGCGGGACTGGGACCGGGACGCAGGGTCGATTCGGTTGGCTGGGGACTTCGATCGGCTTCGACGTTTGGGTCGCCGACGGGGAATACTCCGGGGGTGAATGGGGCCGATCCGGCGCGACGTCCTCCGGATCCGAACGATGTGAATGCGGCGGTGCGGAGGAGGCCTAGCGATGTGGTGGGCAGGCTTACACGGTCGGGCGAATGCGGATCCGAACGATCCTAGCACGTGGGCTCCGATTTCGTTGACGCCGGTGGGGGCGGCGAATGGAGCTAATGGAGCTGCTCCAACGGTCAGCCGCCGTCGGGCGCGGTGGGATTTAATGGAGGACTGCTGGGGCAGTCGACGCCGGGGCAGCCGGGACAGATCGCGGGACAGCCGGGTGTTTCCGGTGCAGCAGCCGGGCAACGGGCGCGGGGCTTTCCGTTGCCGGGACAGCCGGGATTCAATCCGACGCAGAACCAGTTCAAGATCGATGCCAACGGGCAATTGGTTCCGATCCAGCCGACACAGGCGGGGGCGGTGATCAATTCGCAAAACGGCGGGCGTGCAGAATACTCCGGCTCCGGGCGCCGCAGCAGCCGAGTGGCGGTGTTAATCGCTCAGGGGCTGGCATGAGTGCGGGGAATAGCGTTCGGCGGCGCAGAATGCGGCGGCGGCGGACGATCAACAAATGCTGACAAATCCGAATCCGCAGGCGGGGGCTGGCGGGTTGGGGACGGCGGGAGGGATGACGACGGGAGGGATCGCCGGGGTCGCCTCGAATTATCAAGGGGACGAGTATTAAGATTTACGGGACTCGGCAGAAGTACCAGGAGTGGGAATTTATTTTCTCGTTGAATAATCAGCAGAATGGGGCGGGGCAGAATCGGAATCCTTTGGGGTCGAGTGGGACGACTGGGTCGCCGAATGGGCAGACGGGGACTGGGACGCCGAATCCGGCGCCGATTGGGTCTACTACTGGGACTTCTACTACTGGGAATCCGTAAGAGGGCAGGTCGGAGCTCTGTGGGCACGGGGTCCACACATCGGTCGCGAACCGCTGTAATATCGTGTCACAAGGAGGATTCGACCGATGATCCTTACCAGGTTGGTTCCATGCGGAGCGATTCTGTTCCTGGCGGCTTGCGGGCAGGCGCCACACACTATAGAGGAGAAGTACTTTCTTATTGTCTCGAACACCAAGTCCCCATACTGGGAACAGGTGTCGAAGGGCTTGAATCAGGCAGCACGCGAACTGAGCGTTACGGCGTCGCTTGCCGGACCGGGCGCTTATGATCCGGCGGCCGAAAAAGACGAGTTCAAGCGCATCGCTGCCTTAAAACCCGCGGGCATACTAGTCTCGGTGGGAGATCCCAAGGTGCTTACCGATCAAATTGATGCGGCCGTGGCGGCGGGTATTCCTGTCATTACAGTTGATTCCGATGCCACTGAAAGTAAGCGCCTGTTTTTCGTCGGCACCAACAACTATGAGGCCGGTCAGATCGGAGGGCGGGCGGCCGCGAAGGCGCTGAATGGCAAAGGGAATATTGTCGCGTTTCGTTTTGCGGGTCAAAGCAACATGGAGGAGCGGCTGAACGGCTATCGAAGCGTGTTTGCGCAATACCCGCAAATCAAGCTGATTGACACCATCGATATCAAGGGCGATCCGGTCGTAGCCTTTGATAAGGCCAAGGAGATTCTCGAAAAGAAGAAACCCGATGTGGATGCCTTCCTTTCCATGGATGGTGAATCCGCGAAAGAGGTCGCGGAGGTATTGAAGCGAGGCAATGCAAAGAAGGTCGTGATTGCTTTCGATGCACTGGCGCCGACTCTGAGCGGTGTCGAAGACGGGTGGATCACGGCGACGGTGGCACAAAAGCCGTTTACTATGGGCTACATCAGCCTGAGGTTGATTGCAGACTTGCATCTCAACAAGCTGCCTTCGCTCACTGTGGACTTTGCCGGGAATCCGAACTCACGATTGCCGCGATTCGTGGACACGGGTGTCACGCTAATCGACAAGTCCAACCTGGCGGGTTACCTGGATACGAACAAGGCGGACGCGCACTAACGGTCTTGTCTCGCGAAATGGAAGTTCTTGATGCGGCCTCCATTGAGGACGAAGCCAGTGATCTTTCCGGCTGGATCCTTTTGGAAATGAATGACGCCGTTCAGCCCCTGGAAGTAATCTTCCACGATCGGCCGGAGCTTTTGAGATTTCACTTTCAGGCGTCTCAATTCGAGGCCGCCGTTCTCGACTACGATCCTATAGACGGGGTCGATCTCTTCGCTTACATAGGAACCGGCGTATCCGGCTAATTGGGTTGGCGTGGGCTGGAACTCGGCGACTCGTTCGAAGACTTGGGGCTTGTCCGCTCCCGGCGCGTTGATACTCACTGCTGCATCACTAAATGTAAGTGTTACCGGGGCAATGACGACCTGAAATCGATTTTCGGCAAGCGCCATTAATTCAATTCCATCCACAGAGAGTTTCCCGTCATTGTGTAGAACGCGATGGACCTGCCCTTCTTCCTTCTGCCAATACACGCCCGAGTATTGCGTGAGCCTTTGGCTCGACACGGCAAAGGTTTTCGTGGATGATTCTGCGTGATCGGGCTTGGGCTCCTTAAACTGGTCCGCCAAATATATGTCCGCGACGCTCTGCGTCAACTGGCTGGGATTGATCTCGCCCTTGTTGCAAAGGCAGGCGACGGAAAAATGCTGGTCGGGAAAACGAAGCAAGTCGGCGCGATAGCCGGCGTCGGCGCCGTTGTGATCGACGGTCGGCAGGCCCCGATATTTGCCGTGGATTAGTCCGGATGCGTAGTCGAGATCGACTCCGCTATTCAGCTTGCCCCGCAGCAACTGTTGTTCCACCAGCTCCGGTCCACCGACGCGAGGATGATAGAAATTTTCGTCCCATCGCGCCAGATCTTCCACTGTGGTCAGCAGGCTGGTGGCGCCCACGGTATCGAAATTCGTCACGCTGAGCTCGTAGCCTTCCCCGCCCTTTCCTTCTACATAGCCGTACGCGATGTGCTTCACGATTTCCGCATGGTCATCGCGGAAGTGAGTAGTCTTCATATCGAGCGGCTTGAAAATTCGATTGGTAGTAAATTCGCGCAATGACTGACCGCTGACTCGCTTCACGATTTGGGCGAGTAACGTGAACCCGGTATTGCAATAGACGTACTTCTCGCCGGGCTTAAAGTTGAGATCCTTCTGCCGCGACATCAGCTCTAAAACGTCATCGTCAGTGATGAGGTCGAGGGAATAACGCCAGCCGGCCAGACCGAGCAGCTCCCATTGATCGCGAAGGCCGCTGGTGTGATGAAGCAGGTGCCGAATGGTGATGCGCGCGCCGAAGTCGGGCAGCTCCGTTATGTACTTGCGAACATCGTCGTCTAGAGAAAGTCTTCCTTCCTGCGCCAGCAATAAAATGGCGGCCGCGGTGAACTGCTTGGAAATGGAGGCAACGTGAAATACGGTCTCTGAAGTTATGGGAATGTCGTGATCCAAATCGGCCATTCCATAGCCGCGCTTATAAACGATCTCCCCATTTTTGATCACGGAAAGGGCACAGCCGGGAGACGTAGTCGAGTCCCACTTCGCGAAGACCTGGTCGACCTGCTTGTTGGCGATCGCCCGATCCTGCGCGACGGTCGAAGCAATTGTAAGTAGCAGAATTGTGATGGCTCGAATCATTTTGGCCTCCCGTTAATTTGCGGTCCCCGAAGTGGACGGGACGGCTGCAATCAGCTCCCCTAGCGCCGCGTTGAGATCTTTCATCCCGGCGCGATCGCCGCGGAAGTGTCCCATGCGAACGACCACCAGGTTGTGCGAGGGGATTATGAACGTTGTTTGGCCGCCGGCGCCATTGGCGAGATAAGCCGTTTTCGGCAGGTTCCATTTTCCATCGCCGTTCACCCAGAACAGCCCTCCGTAGTTCTGTTTCTTCCACGCGGGCGCCGGCGTGCTTACAAACTTCGCCCATCCTTCGGGCAGCAACCGTTGGCCCTGCCAAATGCCGTCCTGAAGGTACAGCATTCCGAGCCGCGCCCAATTGCGGGCGGTCCCGTAATCATAGCCAGTCAACAGGAAGTTGCCGTAGGGATCGGTTTCGAGCACTTGACGGCGAATGCCAATGCGATCGAAGAGCGCTTGCTGCGGAAATGTCAGGTAGTTCTCTCCCCGTTTGGTCACGGCTTGCTTGATCAGCCAGCCGATGGTCAGAGGGTCGCAGTTGCGATAGCGTCCTTCGGTGTTGGGCGGGAATTGCAAAGGACGGCTGATCGAATAGTTGAAGGCGTCCACGGCTCCGGTGTAAACGTACCAATGGTCGGCGTAACCCATGCTGGGTTTATAGTCGGGATCTTGGGTCGCGATGAAACGCAGGCCGCCGCTCATGTGCATCAGGTCGACGATGCGAATCGCGGCTCGCGGATCGCCGGGCGCGTGCCATTCAGGCACCGGCGCCGGATCGTCGAGCCGATACACGCCATCTTTCACCAGCAGCGCGAAGAGGGTGGCCGTGAGACTCTTTCCCATGGACCAGCTTTCGAGCTGCGTATCTTTGGTAATGCCGGGCATATAACGCTCGGCGACAATCTGTCCTTTGTATACCACCAGAAACGCGGCGGTCAGCCCTTCCGGATTCGCGAAGGCCAAGTCGACGGCTTTGGCGACGCGTGCGCGATCGATGTCGGTCGTGTCTTTCGATGGTTGGTCGCCCATGGGCCATGGCTGCGATGCGGCGTCAGGAAGGCGCGTCTTCACAGAAACCGGGGTGAAATGAATCCCTTTCCCGTCCTGCGCCTGGATGATGCAGCCCTGGTCGCCGTAGAACTTTGCGGTCCTGGTGATTCCGGCTTGCGGTGATCCGCACTAGCTTTTCCTGGCGATCGACGACATAGGTGATGCCGTCCTGTTTATCGTTCGGCATCATCCAGTAACCGCTATTGCGAAAGGCTTCGGCCGGCTCGCGAAAGGAGACGAACACGGCGGAGCAAAGGACTTTCGCATATCCCGCAAGGCCGAACTCGACGGGAGTGCCGACAGGCTGCGCGACGGCCACGCTTGTGAGAAGCAATAAGGCGGACGGCAAGGAGGGTTTGCGCATAGTACAGAGTATATCTTCGAGTCGAGATTGGGCCACACGCGACGGATTTTGGGACTTGGCTGGCGAGGCTGGAATCGTTGACATGTCCCCTCCCTGACGGTCGGGGTTCGGTTACGCGCGGAGCCACGATGCGGAGGATCGCTCCCTGCCGCAACAAAGGCGGCGTGCGAGAGGGAGCTTACTGGTCGCGCAACGCTACCGTCGGGGCTAGGCTCGCTGCTCTTCGCGCTGGGATCCAGCATGATATCGCGGCGATCGTGAAAAACAACGCGGCTATCGCCAGGAAGGTGAGCGCGTCGGTCGGCTTTACGCCCACCAGCATGGTCGCCATCACCCGCGTCAGGACCGCCGCGGCTACCACGCCGATTCCGATTCCCATTGCGCTTAGTCTTAGCCCGTGACCGACCACCAGAGTGAAAATGTTCGCGGGCGCGGCGCCGAGCGCCATCCGCACTCCGATCTCAGCCGTCCGCTGGCGCACGAATGTCGAAAGCACTCCGTACAATCCGATGCTCGCGAGCAGAGCCGCGATCACTCCGAAAACTCCGATGAGCAGCAGCGAGAATCGCGTCCCCGCCTGCGCGTGATCCACCCACACGCGCATAGGCTGCATTTCGTTGATCAGCAGACTGGGATCGAGTTTCCCCATGGCCGCGCGAACCGCGGGAGCGAGTCCCGCCGGATCGCCCGAGGTGCGCAGAATCCAGCCGTTCACCGACCCGAAGGTGCGGAACCCGTCGCTGAAGTAGACCTGTTCGTGTTCGGGTTCAGCTAGCGATGTGACTCGCTGGTGCGCCACGACGCCGATAATCTCCACCCATTCGGGTTCCGGCGTTTGAATGCGAATCAGGATCCGCTTCCCAATAGCCGATTCGTGCGGAAACGCTTTGGCGGCGAGCATTTGATCGACGATCACCAACTTGCGGTCCGGCGCATTGTCGGCTTCCGTAAAAGTGCGGCCCGCGAGCAACGGCGTATGCATGGTTTCGAAAAACCCCGGCAGCACCGATTGAGCAGTGGTCGCCTGATACTTGCTGGGATCGGCAAGCGCGTCCTCTTTGCCCCACCGAATTTCCGAAAAGCCGCCCGCCAATGGTATCAGCGCCGCTGCCGTGACGCTTTCGACGCCGCCCAACTCGCGCAGCCGGTTTTCGATTTCGCGCATCTGCGCCGCGCGTGCCTGCGGCCCGTCAACATTGCGCCCACCCAGAAGTTGAAACGTGAGAAGATGATTCGGATCGAAACCCAGCTCGACGTGCTGCAGCGCGATGAAGCTCCGCACCATCAGCCCCGATCCGATCAGCAACACGAACGAAAGAGACACTTCGATTACCGCCACGGCGTTGCGTAAGCCGCCTCCACCGAGTCCCGCGGTTCGGCCGCTGCCGCGCAGCATTCCCATTACGTTTGGGCGGGAGGCGCGCAACGCGGGCACCAACCCGAAGATCGCTGCCGCGGCAAGTCCGGCGAGAATCGAAAATGTGAGCACCGCCGGATCGATCGCGATGTTCTCGAGGCGAGGGAGATTTGCCGGGCTGATGGCAATCAGCTCGTGAATGCCCGCGTAGGCAAGGCCGATGCCCAGGAGGGTTCCCGCGCCCGAAATCAGCAGCGCTTCCGCGAGTGTCTGCCGGATCAATCGCCACCTGCTTCCGCCGAGCGCCGTGCGCACCGCCAACTCGCGCTCCCGCAGCGACATCCGCACCAGCAGCAGATTGGCGACGTTCGCGCACGCGATCAGCAGCAGAAAAATCACAGCGCCCATCAGGGCGAGAATCGCCGGCCGTACTTCCGCCACCAGATGCTGCTGCATCGGCTCGATGTGATAGTGAAAATTTCCGGTGCCGTAGATCGCAAAATTCTTGCGGACGTCGGCGGCGGCCAGTTCGCCTAACTCTTGGACGCGGTCGAGCGAGACGCCTGGTTTCATGCGCGCGATTCCGCGCAAAAAAAACGAATTCCGGTTCCGGTTGTCGTAGTTCACGCGCAGGGCCCCCCAGATATCGGGTTTACGGTCAACATTCGCACTCGCGCGAAACTCCAGCTCAAATCCGGGAGCCAGCACGCCCACGATCACAGGGCTGTTGGGCGCTCCACTCTGCAAGGGATGACCGAACACATCGGGATTTCCGCCGAGGCGCCGCTGCCAGTATTCGTAGCTGATGATTGCCATGATAGGGAGCGGCGGAGGTTGTTTGTTTGGATCCGCGGTAGGATCTTGCGGCGGCCCCGGTTGGCCGTCTAAGGCGTCGAAATCGCGTCCCGCGACGATATGCGCGCCTACCACTCGGAAAAAATTCGGCGTCACCAGCGCGAATCTAACTTGCTCGGGCGATCCATCCTGCCGGGGAACGATCCCTCGAAAAGTCGACACTCCGGCCATGTCGTCGAACACCGCGGTGGTGGCATTTCGCAAGTCGGCGTAATTCTCATACGACTCCCGCTCATCGAAGATGTTGCGGGTACGCAGATCGCCGCCGATCACGACCAGGCGATCCGGGTCCTTATAAGGCAGAGGCCGAAGCAGCACTGCGTTGGTCACACTGAAGATCGCCGTCGAGGCGCCGATCCCCAGCGCAATGGTGATGATCGCCGTAAGCGAAAACACGGGGCTCTTCAGCAACGTGCGAAATGCGTATTTTAGGTCCTTGGGGAACATTGCTTAATTCTCTCCGGCGGCATGCGCGGGTCTGTCCGCATGCTTACGCATGGCGGTTCATCGTGTATCTATGATATTTTACGTGACGGTCCAGATGCATCCGTAGTTGCTGGGAACCGTAAGCGTCTGCGGCACGCCGGCAACGACGCCGATCAGAGTCTGCGCGCCCTCGATCTCCTCGACATAGTTACCGTTCGTGGGGAAGGCGAAACTTGTGGTCTGCTGCTGATTTGTAAAATTGACGACGACCAGACTGAAGGTGCTTCCAATCTGCCGTGAAAATGCCAACAGACCTTTCGAGTTGAAGTTAGTGTCGTCGTTATAGAAGAAATGGTCGCCATCGGTGAACTGCGTGCCACCTAGGCGGATCTTGGTCAGTTTTCGAACAAGGCGAATGATCGGCTGGCCGTCGTTGTCATAGAAATAGTTCCAGCGCACCGGCCGATATAGCATCACGCGCCCGTAGCCGCTATCGGGAATCCAATAGTCTTCGCAGAATTCCTGCCCCTCCGACAGCAGCGGCGTTCCTTTCGCCGTCAACAGCGCAATCAGATAAGGCTGAACATTGGGCCAATTAGCGTCCCGATTCCCTTGCTGAAGTAACACGTCGTCCGGATCGTTATCTACCGGGATCGTACCGAAGTTGCAGATGAAACGCTGATGATCGTGATTCTCAATATACTGAAGACCGGTCTTTGGCAATGTGTCGCCGTTCGCGGTGACCGAGGCCGGATAACCGTTTAGTCCGAGTTGCAGACCGAGCTGCTCGATGGCGCCGGGGTTGCCAGCGGCACAGCTAGCGGCGGCGGAGAGGGTGCCGTTCTGCCAGGTGCCCGTGGTATAACTCCCGTTGAGAATATCCGGGGGATTTGGAAGGTATTCGGCAATCTGGATCAGATTTATATTACCGGTCGAATCAAAGAATCGCTGATAATGATCCGTCGCCCCGGCCTTCGATTTGACATATTGATAGGTGGAAAATACGAGGTTGGCGTATCCAACTCCGGTGGGGCCATCCCAATATTCCGGCACATCGTCGAACCGGAAACCGTCCACGTGAAAGGTGTCGAGCCAGAACTGATTGACGGAGTAAAAATAATCCTGAGTGAGTTTCTTGGTGAAATCGTTTAACGTGCCGAAGTTCCCTGTGCCGCCGTTGAAGGGGTTAGCGAGATCGCCCTCGAGTGCACTATAAAGCTGCGTGTAAGCGAAGTCGCCGCCGGTGTGTCCATAGACCGAGTCTATGACGACGGCGATTCCATTCTGGTGGCAGACATCCACGAAATTCTGAAAATCAGAGGCCTTGCCAAAACGCTCCGCGACACAGAAATAGCCGATGGGATCGTAGCCCCAATCGATGGTGCTCAGAACGTTTGAAACCGGCATGACTTCGATGCAGTTGATTCCCAGATCTTTCAAATAAGGAAGCTGCTTGACGGTGCGAGGAAGGTCGTCTCGAAACTCGCTGATCATCAATTCGTAAATGATGGCATTTTTAAGAGGCGGCGTTTTCCATAGAGTTTCATTGGGTGAAAACACGTATGGTGTACTTCCGACGGTAATTGCAGACAGGCGCCCGACACCAACTTCGCGCGAGAACGGATCGATTATGAAATCGATGTCGCCGCGCGTGGGGCTGTGAATGACATATCGATAGACGTAGCGTCCGGGCTGCCCGAATGAGGAGGATCCAGGCGGTGGGGGCGCGGTATTTAGATCGATTTGGCCGGACCAGTAATCGCCGTAAGTAAGATCGACCGAGTGAGCCTGAGTCACGATTACCGGCTGGACGGCCTGAAGATACTGGTCCGTTTCGTGAATGATTTTGACGGAAACAGCGTATCCGTTGCCGGAATTGACGCCGGGCAGAAATATTCCGAACTGGATGACTTTCGGGGATATTTCCAGCGCGCCCAGTTTATTCATCGCAAGGTAGTTCATAAAGCCTCCGAATGCAGGCAACGTGGCTGGTCGACTATTATATCGAACCATTATTGTTCGCATCCGGACATCTTGGGTGCGGAACTGACACGGCAGGACACGAATAGTGGCGCGAGCTTTAAAGCTCGCGCCACACCCGATCGAGGCCATTCCCTACCTTAATTGCCTCATTTCACTCAACCGAAACTCCCTCGCCGGGGCCGAACCCGATTCCGCATCGCTATTCGACTTCTCCCATGCCTCCCGAGTCGGCGGGTGAATCGCCTCCAGCTTTTTGGCGGCCAGCGAAGAGTTCGCGGCCTGAAGGTCCTTCGCCACGAATGCTTCGAACTCATCGGCTACGTCTTTGCGCTCATGCGCCAGCGAATCGATCCGCGCCACGTAATAGTCCGCGGGCCGGCCTTCATAAAACACCAGCGCGCCGTACAACTGAGACGTTTTCTCGCGAATGCGCTCCTCGCCGGTGATCGCGCCGCCCTCCTTCGTAGCCACAATCTTCTTGCGAATCTCATCCGCCTTTTGGGCAAGGTCATTCAATTGTTTGAGCAGAGGATCGCCAGCGGTGAGTTTGCCCACGCGTTCCGTGAGAGCATCTCGCACACCATTGATGCGATCCACATCGAAGGTGAGGTCGGCCAGCAACGCATAGACTCGCAGCGACGCATCGAATTGCAGCTTGCGGTCCTCCGCGGTGTAGGCTGCCCGAGGATCGATTCCCACGTGGACCGTTGTCGTATAAGAATCCTGCCCGCGGGTCATCTTGACCGTGTAGACACCAGGCAGAACACGCGGACCCACGGTCGCCTCGCCTGCGCCGATCGCTGCGGGTGGAACTCGGGGAGCCTTGAGCCGCATCGACCATTCGACGCGGCTGACTCCGCGCCTGCTATTGGCCGGCAGGGTATCTACCAATTTGCCCTTCTCATCGAAAACCTCGATCTTCATCCTCCCGAAAATGTGGCGCTTCTTCTGGTAATACGTAATGACGGCTGCATCTGGAGGGTTTGGTCCGACGAAGGTGCCGTCGCCCTCAGACCATCCTCCCCCGGCGGGCAGGAGCTGTGGCTGCACTGGCTTGCTTTCCAGGAAAGCGGCATCCTTCGCCAGGATCTCCGGCGTCAATTGGCGTAGGGGCGCGATGTCGTCCACGACCCAAATGCCGCGGCCATGCGTTGCCAGCACCAGATCCGATTCGCGCGGTTGCACCACGATATCGCGCACCGCTACATCCGGAAAATTGTTGCCCTTGTACTGCGCCCACTGCGCGCCTTGATCGATCGATACCCACAAGCCAAACTCGGTGCCGAGGAACAGGAGCCGAGGGGAAACCGCATCCTCCTTGATCACGTGAGCATAGCCGCGCACGCCGCTCTCCTTCGCTGGTATCGGCGACCAGCTGGCGCCGAAATTCGTAGTTCTAAAAATATGCGGATCCATGTCGCCGAACGTGTGCCGGTCGAACACGGCGTATGCAGTCGCTTCGTCGAAACGGCTGGCCTCCACCCACGCCACCCAGGACGCTTTCGGAAGATTGGGGACGTTGCCGACAACGTTCGTCCATTTCTTACCGCCGTCGCGAGTAATCTGCAAATTGCCGTCGTCGGTTCCCGCCCAAATGACCTGACCGTTGCGGGGCGACTCGCTAATCGAATAGATAGTGGTGTGCATCTCGGCAGCGGAGTTATCGACGGTCACGCCTCCCGATTCTTCCTGCTTCTGTTTCGAGGGATCGTTGGTCGTAAGATCCGGCGAGATGCGATCCCAGGTTTGCCCGTGATCGCGGGAGCGAAATAGAAACTGGGCGCCGATATACACGACGCCTTTCTCATTCGGGCTTAAGTGAATCGGAGTATTCCAATTGAAGCGCAGCTTGCCTTCGCCGTAATTCGGCTGCGGCTGGATGCTGCGCGACTCCAGCGTCTTGCGGTTGACGCGCGCGATGTATCCGCCTTGAGATTCTATATAGGCGTAGTCCTTGTCGGCGGGATCCGCGAATGCGAAGAACCCATCGCCGCCGCCGAGATTCTCCCAGCGACTGTTGGTGATCCCGCCCGGATAGGCGGAATCGCCGATCCAGACGCTATTGTCCTGCAACCCGCCGTAAACGTGATACGGATTTTCATTGTCGACGCTGACGTGATAAAACTGCGAGATCGGCAGATTGTTCGCCTTCAACCAGGTGTTGCCCGAGTCATGCGAATACCATACGCCTCCATCGTCGGCGGCGATCACTTCGTTGGTATTTCCCGGATCGATCCAGACATCGTGAAAATCGCCATGAGCGCCGCCCGCGCCGCTGAAACTGCTTCCGCCGTCGCTGCTGACAATCAGACTGCCGCCGGCTTTATACAACTTATTTTCATCCTTGGGATCCGCGATGAGGTTCGCAAAATAAAACGGTCGCCAGACCATCATCTGGCTGCGATCGCGCTCCTGCCACGTTTTGCCGCCGTCGGCTGAGCGGAACAGTGCGCTGCGTGTCGATTCGATCAGCGCGTAAACCACATCGGGATTAGAAGGTGCGGCAGTGACGGCAATCCGCCCCCATGGCTTAGCCGGAAGACCTTTGGCCGAGGTCTCATTCAGTTCAGTCCACGTCGCGCCGCCGTCGACGGTTTTGTAAAGCGCGCTGGCGCTGGGCGCGGTTGGATTCTCGCCGCCGGACCGAAACGTCCAGCCCTTGCGGCGAAAATCCCACATGCCCGCATAGAGTGTCTTCGCATCGCGCGAACTCATGGTCATCATGGAGCAGCCGGTGGACCCATTCGCTCCTTTCAGAATCTGGCTCCAGGTTTTGCCGCCGTCGGTCGTCTTGTAGACGCCGCGTTCGTCGCTATCGCTCCACAGCTTTCCTGGCACGCATGCGTAAACGCTGTTGCCATCCTTCGGATCGATCAGAATCTTGCTGATCCGTTCGGAGTTTCTCAACCCCATGTTGGTCCAGCTCCCTCCGTCGTCGGTGGACTTGTAAATGCCGTTGCCGATCGAGACGCTGTTTCGCATCCACGATTCCCCGGTTCCTACCCAGACGGTTTTGGAAGCGGATGGATCGATGGCAATCGCTCCAATCGACTGCACCGGCTGTTTATCGAACACCGGCTTGAATATGGTTCCCCCGTTTTCCGATCTCCACACGCCCCCGCTTGCGGAGCCGACATAAACGGTCAGCCTGCCGTCCACCCGCACCGCCGCGAGAGCGGCCACCCGTCCGCTCATTTCCGCGGACCCGATGTTACGGGCAACAAGGCCGGAGATCGTTTCGGAGTCAACCTTGATTTCCTGCGCGGAGAGCAACGCCGCGCCGATCATGCATCCTATCGCGGCTCTCATTTCGCGCCTCCAGCAGGAATCGAAAATCGGGAATCGCTCAACGGGATATTGAGCTCGACTTTGTCCACCGTGACCCTTACACGATCCGGACTACCCTTCTGGCCGGATTCAAATTCGAATGGATAATAGATGCCGTTCACCCGCTCGTAGTCGCCGTACAGAGTTTCGTTATATTGAACAGTGCCTCGAATCCGTCGCTCTGTTTCGACCTTCAGCTCGAGATACGAATCCGCATCAATGTAGTAGTAGCGGACATCGCTGCTACTCAAAGTGAGCTTGATCTTATAACAATCCGTCCCTTCCACGGGCTCGTGGCCGATCAGTTCCGCCCGGTGATCTTTGTTGCGGTAATCGACCAGTTGTCCATCGAGGTCGGCGTCCTCGACCAGCCCCTTCATATCGTCCGCCGAGAGAAGATCGGGGTCCTTGCGGCCTCCGAACGGCGAGACTCGCCAACCGGCCTTGCCATCGAACGCTTCCGTCTCCGCCATACCCTGAATAATGGTCTCTTCGCGCACCCTGTTCGGGCGTTGGTTTTCCTGAATGAAAGTGGCGCGAAATCCCCCCTGGCGCAGCGTGCCGGATGTCCGCATGGTTTTCACCGCCTTGATTTTTTCGACCCCGCCGCGCGCTTCCAGGTTGCGGGCAATGATTTCGTCCACGGTTTGCGCGCCGGTCGTAGGCGAAAGGAGCCACGCCCATAGAAGGATAAAAAGAGTCCGTATCATGATTGCGCCCATTTTAGCAATGAACTGCAAGCTTCCGGATTTTTTCAAAATGCTATCGACGTACCCGCAAAATATTGGTACTTTGGTAAGGAAAAGGAGGATTTAAAAATGAGCGATACGATGTCCGTCGGCAAGAAGCTGGTGGAGTTGTGCAAGGAAGGCAAGAACAGGGAAGCCATCGATGCGCTTTATCAGTCCCGAGATTGTGAGCGTCGAGGCGGGCGCGCCTCCCGGAGGATCGGCAAAGTCGGAAGGGATTGCGGCGGTTAAGGGCAAGGGCGAGTGGTGGGTAGCGAACCATGAGGTTCATAAGGCCGAGACAGCAGGCCCGTTTCCGCATGGGGATCGGTTTATCGTCCACTTCACTTATGACGTAACCGCCAAAGCCGGTCCGATGGCGGGCAAGCGTTTCACGATGGATGAGGCTGCGCTTTATACCGTCAAGGACGGGAAGATCACGCACGAAGAGTTTTTCTACTCGATGGGCTAAAAAAGCTCGTTGATCGGGTTGTAGTAGTCGGGACCCAGCGACTGGGGGACGAATTCGAAACCGCGATGGAACGGATCGTTGTAGCAAATCGTCGTCCAGTCGATTCCCATGGCCGAGTATATGGTTGCTTCGATGTCTTCAGGATTGACGGGGCGGTTTTGGGACCAGCCGTTATCGAGGATGTTGGCGCCGGTCGCGTCTGTGGTGCCGATGATGCGTCCGCCTTGCACGCCTCCACCGGCGAAAAATGCGAACTGGTTCAGATAGTGGTCGCGGCCAAGTGCGGCGGTGAAACTCGGCGTGCGGCCGAATTCGCCAAGGGCGACGATCATCGTGTTGTCGAGCATTCCGGCGGCTTGGAGATCGCCGATCAGTGCGGCCACTCCAGCGTCGAACTGGTTGCCCAGCGTGAAAATGTTGGTCTTTCCTTTGTTGCGCGGCCTCTCCGTAAATATCGACGTGCATGTCCCAGCCGCCGACCGTCACCTGGATAAAGCGCGTGCCCTTGTTCGCGGCTAAGGCCTGCTTAGCGACCACCAGGGCGTTGCCGAAGGAACTGCTGCCGTAGCGAGCACTGTCGGCGGAGGAATAGGTGAACACGCTCTGGACTGTCGGATCGTACATCAGGCCTGTGCCCGAGGAATAGAGGCTATCCATATCGTCTACGGCTGTGCCGAGCGGAGAATTGACGCGGAGGACATCGTCTTCGGCGTGCATCTGGGTATACATTTCCTGCCAGCGCGTCTGGCCGAGTGAGTTGGTGGTATTGGGGAGGCCGCGCGGTGGAGGGATCGACTTTGAACGGCGCATAGGTCGCGTCGAGATAGCCGGAGCTGACCGCGCCATCGGAATTCAACGCGAGAAATGTGGGCAGGACGTCGCCCGGGCTGGCGCTCTGCGGCTTTTTGAAGCGCGACGATGCTGCCGATGTTCGGCGCGATGTTGCCGAGCGACGCTGCGGGATTGCGTCCGATCTGCACCCAGGTCTGGCCCAGGCTGTGGACCAGCGCGTGCGCCTGCAGCGAGCGCACGATCGAGAACTGGTTGGTGATGGCGCCGAGCTTGGGAAGGATTCCGGTCGGCCAGAGGATGCCGTTGACGGTTTCGGGCGCGGCGGCGGCGGGCGTGACGCCGGCGGTATTCTTGAAATCGAAGGTGTCGACGTGGCTCGGCGCACCGGCCATCAGGATGAAAATGACGTTGGTGGCCTTGTTGATCGTCGTCATGTTCTGGCTGGTGCAGGTGCCGGGAGCTTGCGCGCTGGCTTCCTTGGCCAGGAAGGACGCGGTGATGCCCGCTCCCGCAAGGCGGAAGAAGTTGCGACGGGTCCAGTGAGGGCGGCGGAAATACGAGGGGCGCGCCGCCGGGTTCGATGCCAGAATTTTTTTGATATTTTCTTTGTTCATGGCGGGCTCCTTAGTAATTGAAGATGAAGTCGACCTTGTTGTATAAGGTCCACATCAGTTCCTGCATCTTCTGCGTTCGGGTTCCCGTGCTCAGGAACGTAGTTGGCCGATGCGAACTCGGCTGAGGTGGGGTAACGGGAAAGAATATTGATGAACAGGAGATTCGTCGCAGCGCCGTTGTCCTTGGTGGCGGTAGCGAGGCTCAGCAGGCTTTGCGCGGAGCCGGTGCCGGTAGACCACCAGTTTGTTCATCACCTGCCCGTCATTCATCAGGCCGAGCGCCTGCTGAATGGCTCCATCCTGCTTGCGCGGTTGGTCGTCGCGATTGCCCGGCAGGAAGGCGGCCAGGAACGCGCTGGTCTCCTTGGCCGGTTCCGGATATTGCATGGCCCATGGCGAAACCAGTTCCGTTGTCGAAAGTGAACTTGTTCGGGATGTTCGCCGAGAGCGAGATCGAATCCGTTATCTCCTCGCTCCACAGGCGGCGGACCAGCTTGCGGGCGAACAGAGGCTGCCAGTTGAGATTCCAGACGGTCGGATCGTAATCGGAAGAGAGCTGATAGGCCTGCGAGTTTACGATGGTCCGCATCAGGTGCTTGGTGGAATAGCCGCTGGCGATGAAATCGCTGGTCAGGGCTTCGAGCAGCTGGGGATTCGACGGCTGCAGCGTCCAGGGCGCGGGCGGAGGATTGTTCGGGATCCAGGCGGGCGGGGTCGAACTGATCGGGCGGATCGACGATGCCCATGCCGAAGAAGTAGGCCCACATATAATTGACCGCGGCGCGGGCGAACTGGCGGTCGGCGATCACCTGCGCGGCGAGCGACTGGCGGTAGTTCAGGCCACCCGAGGCAGCGGCTCCCTGGCCGGAGAAAGGATAGCAACGGCGCGACGGTTTTCGTGGTTCCGATCGGCTGGCGCGCGGGACGATTGCCGGTGGTGGTGTTCAAGGCGTAATCGGTTTTGTAAGCGGCATCGTTGGCGTACCAGTAGGTGGGAGTGTTTACGCCGGCGGTGACCGGAGCAGTAGCAAGACCCACATGCGAGAAGAACGAAGACATGCCCCAAGCCTGCAGGCGGGTGAAATTTCCGGCCCACAGGCTGATGGTATCCAGGTGGCCACGGCCGTTGTGGCAGAGCAGGCAGTTCATGTGCGAAATGCCCAGGAACGTTTCGGCTACCGCGGCGGCTTCGCCGTCCCAGACGTCCTGATTCGGTCCGCCGGTGACGCGCGAGGTGATGATCCAGTTGAGCTCGCCCTGCGTGTAATTGTTGGTTCCCTGCGAGGCGATCAGCGCAGTGGCGATCTGATCGTAGCCGGTGTCGTTGGCCAGGAAAGTTCGGATATATGTGTTCAGCCCGTCGCGGCCGCCGCTATAAAGGGTGGTGCCGGAGGAGGGAAACGACGACGCGGATTTGAACTGATCGCCGAAGTACATGGTCCACTTATCGAGCCATTGCGGGCGCCGCGAAAAGAGTCTCGATAAGGTCGGCGCGCTTGGTGGGGCTGGTGCTCGCGACGAAGCTGGTGACGGCGGCGGCGGTGGGGATTTGCCCGGTCATATCGAGGTAGATGCGGCGGACGAACTCGTAATCGTTGGTCATGCGGGCCGGCGTCACGCCCTGCGCTTTGAGCGCGGGAAAATATAGCCGTCGATCAGATTGGTGCTCGGCGTGTCGGTGGAGGAGGTTCGGCTGCCACCGGGGGCTGAGGGCATGGAATCGGCTGACGCGGCTCCCATACTGGCTGCGCGGGTTGCGCTGACCTGCGAGGTTAACTGGCCAAGCCTGAGGCTTTTGAGGGCCTGGTTGGCGTAGCGTTCGCGCTGGGCGCCGAACATCAGGCAATCGGAATGGTCGGTGGTGGATGCGCCCTCGGCACGTTGATTCTGAACGGGTTCCTGGGCTTGAAGGGCAAGTAAACCTATTCCCGCCAGACCCGTCATTACAGATGAAATAAGAAAAAGGCGCTTCTTGGTCTTAAATCCAACCATGGAGTGTCCCTCCGCCGTTACGTTCTTTATAGTGTAACCCGGCTCTTTTCGGGATAGTTCTCGCCTAAGGCTGTTTTCTTTCCACGCTCCAATTAAAACAGGTTCACCGCCGGGCCGACAGTGCCTATAGTGGGGTTAGACCTAACTATGACGGGGATACATTTGAAAACAAGCTGGTTATTTTTGATGCCGCAAGCGCGGCGTGCTGCCACGGCAAATTTCGACGAATCAGTCGTTCAACGGTAAGTACTTTTTCCGGCAGGTGATGCTGAGACTGACGGGACGGCTTCTCCGAATGTTACGAATACGATAAGCGGGGAAGGCACGATCACATTCGACGGGAATGGCGGTTTCGCGGTCAGCGGGCAGCAGATCTCGGGCACCGCGGCGGCGGCATCCTTAACGGGAAGTGGGACTTACTCCGTGAGTCCTGGGCGGATTCATGACTCTCAGCGAATCCCTTGAAATCCGGCGTAACCCTGAACGCGAGGTTCGGGCAGGGGGCGGTGGTAGGGATCATCAACCGAGGCGGGGCCTACGGTGTTCGACATATTTATAGCGATACCGGCGCCTGTCGGGGCGTCGAACGTGACTTTGCTCGGGTCTTATTGGGTGTCGAGCCTCGAATTTCCGGGCGGAGGGCTGGCTAACATCCGCAACACGAATTTCCTGTTGACCTCCACCGGCGCGGGCAGTTTCGTCGAGACCTCCGTCACCGGCCAGGCCGCGAATCTGAATAACATTCTGATGAGCCAGACGGTGGGGCCGATCACCTATGCGATTTCGGCGGACGGGTCCGGGACGATGACGTTTCCGATGGCGGCGGGGTTGGACTCGAACTACCCAGTTGATCTCCGGGGTCGAAAATATTTTCGTGGCGCCCGGGAGGGGTATATTTTATCGGTGGATCGATTGCCACGGGTGGCCACGGGCTCATTGTAGGCGATCAAAAATTATGGCGCCGGCAATGCGACGAATGCGAGCTTCAACGGATTCTATTACACGGCGGGCATGCGTTACGATACGCAGCCGGCGCGCCTCACGGCGGTGGTCGGCAGCGTTCATGCGGACGGGGCGGGGGACACAATTTGGGCGCGAAGGACCAAGCAAACCGATGGCCTGTTCGATTCGTCGCCGCTGATTACTTACGGTTTGAATGCAGACGGAGTCGGTGTCTGGTCGTCGGCGCCGGGTCATGTGAATGTCGATGTGGATACGACGACGTTCTCCTCGAGCGGAGTCGACATCTTCAATTCGACCAGCTATGAAATCTATTTTGGCGCGCTGCTGGCGCCGCAATCGGGAACAGGAGTGTTTCTGAATCCCCAGGGAGTGCTGAATGCCGCGAGCTTCGCGCCGCCGGGGTATCCGATATCGCCCGGCGGAGTGATGACGCTGTTCGGCACAGGTTTTCCGGCGACGGCGGTGACGGCGTCGGCTCCTCCATTCGGATCGACGCTGGGCGGAGTGCAGGTGTCGGTGAATGGGACCGCTGCGCCGGTGTACTCGGTATCGTCAACCCAGATCAGCGCGATTGTTCCGTTCGGCGTGACCGGATCGACAGCGACGATCGTGGTCACGGTGAATAAGGACGAAATCGAATTCTGTGGTCGTACCGCTGGCAGCGACTTCACCGGGGATTTTCAGTTTTCCTGCGAACGGGATCAGCAATGCGGCCGCGCTCCATGCGGACTATTCGCTAGTCAGTGCGACGAAGCCGGCGACGCAGGGAGAAATTATTTCAATGTATCTGACGGGGCTGGGAGCGACCAAGCCGGCAGTGGCGGATGGAGTGGCGGCACCCGGCAAGGCTCCCTTCGCGTTGATCACGGGGGGGCTCGCGATCTATGTGGGGGGCGTGCAGGTTCCGGCGAATCAGATTTACTATGCGGGACTCGCGCCGACGCTGGCAGGCTTGTATCAGGTGAATTTCATGATTCCCAATGTCGCAGCGGGGAACGTGGGCGTGGCCGTCCAGACCAATGAAGGGTTCACGGATATGGTGTATATTCCGATCCAGTAAAACGGCAGGGTCCCCTTGCAGCTGACCGCCAAAATCATCAGTACTAAACCGAACCGCGACCCAGGGAGTGGATCATTCAAACAAATCCGCCGCAAACAGCTTGCGCCCCGCGGTCGCCGTGCGAAATGCCCAGGCGGCTAGCACAACAATGCTGGCCACGACAATTGCGGTGCTTCCGAAATACCAGACCGAGGGATTCATCGTGATGGGCATGTTGCCGATCGAATCCGTGGTGAACGCGGCGACGGCCAGCGTCACCAGGCCGAATCGCACCAGCGCAACGGCGGCAATGAAGTAAATCGCGACCAGCACGGGAACAGCGATCAGAGGATGGCTGCTTTGCAACCCCTGGAGCGCGGTCCAGATGGCGACGAAAACGGCTGCGGCGAGCCATTTATTCCGCAGCAGGGCGCGCAGGATGAACAGCATGAAAAAGAATACCAGCGTGATGCGGATCGCTTCCGGCATGTGCGCCGTCCACGCTGCCAGAGTGCTGCGCATCCCATTCAGATAAGCGACGTCATGAAACGACGGCTCGGCTCCCACGCCGCGGGCGAGTGCGTCACCGGTATCGCCAATCATGGTCCATATTGTTCCCAGGACGACGCCGAACAGCACATCGCGGCCGACGGCGGGATCGCGGAATTGGCCGTCGATAAGACGGCTCCAGGAAATGATCGAGTGCGGCCAGTGTCGCCGCACATAGGGCTCGAGCGCCAGGTACACCATCCAGATCACCGCCGCATCGAAGAGCGATGCCGCCAAAGCCATCGCGAGCTGTCCGAACATGGGGCCTCTGTGCGGTGAAGTGTCCCGCGAACATCCATAGCAGCATGAAGGACGCAGAACAGCGCCGACGCCCAGCCGCAAAGCTCCGCGCTGGTCGGCTTTGCCGCGCGCGATATTCCGCCAGGCGAGCCATGCCGGGACGATCAGAAGCGTGATCCCCAGAACGAGTAGAAAAATGCTCCGCGTCCGTTCGCTCCGCGTGGGCATGTGCTCGCTCGAAGGCTTGGTCCACGGTCCCACTAATTTGAAAAACACCGGCTTGCCGAGCCAGGATGCCGCTTCGACGCGCAAGGGAATCGAGGTTCCTGGATAGAGCTCCGGTCCACGCGAGTCTCTCGTCGGCTGCGTGAGGAGGCGTCCACAGCGGCTCGGCTTTTTGGAACTGAGAGGGATCGAGGTCGGCTAGTTTGAATACTTCGTTCCAATCGGCGGGCGGAGCCGCCATGCCAGGCGGGCGCATTTGCTCGGAACCGATTCGAAAGAGACGAGCCGGGACTGATCGTCGAGTTTCAAGAGCGTCATGCCGGGGACATCGCGCGGCGGATCGTCTTCGTCAATGATCGTAGGAATCAAGAAGTCGTTGTGCCAGGTCTCGGGAATCATCGGCTGCGGACTTTCGCGATACCAGAACACCAGGGTCCTCGGCCGATGCGCCAGCAGCGCCGCGAAATCCGGCTTCGCGCCGGCCTGTTTTTCCTGGTACCGAAGGCCCCCCACCTCGAAATAGAAGGCGTGCGCCGGAATCGGCCGGTTTGCCGGGATAACCCAAACTATCCAGCACCAATCGCGCGCGATGCTGCAATACTTCAGGCGACGTATCGGAGCCGGCGATCTCGACCACGTTATCTTTTGCGCCGAAGCAAGCAGGCGGCGATCGTTCCGACAATGACGAAGGCCAGGCAGGCGATGGCGATGCGCGGCGATGAGTCCCGAAGCGTCGCCGGCCGCGGCCACCATTTGCGGCGACGGAGTTTCGCCGGCAGCGAGCGCGGCGGCCAAGGATCGCCTCCCGGCAAAGCCGCGGCGACCGCCAGCGCAGAGGAAGGACGTTGCGCGGGATCGCGCTCCATGCAGCGCAGAATGACGCGCTCGACCGTCGGATCCAGGTCATGGACCAGCGTGCACGGGCTGGTGGGCGCGCTCTCATTGCGGGTGCGGACCAGATCGGCGAGCGTGGCGCTTTCAAATGGACGCTTGCCCGTGAAAATTTCGTAGAGGACCAGGCCGAGCGAATAAATCTCGCTGCGCACCGTGACTTCTTTGCCGTCGAGCTGCTCCGGCGCCATATAGGCGGGCGTGCCGTTGCGGACTTCCGCGCCTTCGACCTGACCGGCCAAAGCAGCGAGTCCGAAATCGGTGATCAGCACCTGGCCGTGCGAATCGAGCATGATGTTGCCCGGCTTCAGATCGCGATGCAGCACGCCTTTTTCATGCGCCGCGGCGAGACCGGCGCACAATTTGCGCGAAATTTCGAGCGCCTTGGCTTCCGGCAGACGGCCGATGCGGCGCAGCAGGACGCCCAGGTCCTCGCCATCGACGTATTCCATCGATAGAAATAATTGGCCGTTGATTTCGCCCAGGTCGTAAACCCGGCAAACGTTGGGATGCGAGACTTGGCGCGCGATGCGAACTTCATTGCGGAAACGGTCGAGCGCCTGCGGATTATCGGTCACATCGGGCGGCAGGAATTTCAGCGCGACGGCTTGGCCGAGCACGATGTCATCGGCGCGATAAACCTCGCCCATGCCGCCCTGGCCGAGTTTGGCGATGATGCGATAGCGCTCCGCGAGAAGAGTGCCGGGCAGAAATCGTCCGTCGCTCGATGAAGTGGTGGAGGAGGAGACGCGAAGCTTCGACGACTGAGAATTGGATGACGAGTAGCGACGGTTTGAGTCGCCAGGGAATCGGGTTGAACCGCCGTGCCACAGGCGAGGCAGAAGCGGCTATTTTCAGGAAGGTCGCTCGCGCACTTGCGGCACTTCGTCGTCTGCATCCGACTAATGTATCATTCGCAATGTACTCTCACCCACCTCGCCTCAAACAAGCCCGGAGACCGGCGAGATAGGACGAGCACTCGCGCATCGTTAAGCATGTCCCCTCCTTTACAGTCGGGGCTCGGTTTGCAAATCGGCCTCGTCATTGGCAACCGAACCCCGACCGTCAGGGAGGGGACCCTGCGACGGGCCACTAGGCTCGTCCTTCAACGGTGTACCCCATGCCGACGGTTGTGCCGCGAATTTTTGGCCTGTTCTTTAACGAGGCGGTACTTCACAGTGGAAGTTTTCCGAGAGCCCTACGGCTGCTTCGGCGTCTCCGCGATACTTCCCCCCAACCCCGCGTACGTTTCTTTGATCTTGACTACCTTTGGCCCCGCGAACGTCACAAAAGTGACTCGGCCCGGAGGCTGCCCGTAAATCCAGTCCTCGTAATCCACGCCGTCTTTGTTCTCGCGCGTCTTATGCAAGGGACGGCCCAGCGCCAGCAGCACCTGGTCCCGATCCATTCCCGCGAATCGGCTTTTTCTCCGCGATGGCCATGCTTCACTTCCGGCGGCAGCGTGTCGGCGTAGTTTTCCGTCGCGCTGTGCTTTTCGAAATCGAGCACCGGAGCCAGCATCTTCTTAACATCGGCCGAGGTGATTTCGCCGATGGCTTCAGGGAATTTCAGAACGATGTTGGTGCCTCCCGGCGCGTTGGCGTCGCTGCGCGAAAGGGGAGCCATGCCGCCGCCGATGCCGACCTGCACGTGGTCCTTCCACGATCCCTGAATTCTTGAGGCCGTTGTTGATCTCGAAAAGAATCCTATCGTTTTCGATGCTGACGTGCGTGATCTGCACCAGATCGCCGATGCGCGCCGCGGGTCCCATCTGCTTGCCGACCGCGAGCCATTGCTCTTTATCCCAGGTGCCGTCGGAGTTGAATTCGAGCGGCTTTTTCGACCGCGGCAGAGGAGCTTTAACGGTGGCGTATTCGCTGTTCAGTCCGCGCAGCAGTTCCACGCGCTGATCCATGGTGAGCTTCTTCTGATCGCCTTTGAGGGAAGCGACGGCAATGAACGCCGCCAGGACGCGCGGAGAAATTCGGGCCATGAGCACCTCTACTCCGGATTCTGTTCGATTGTATAACGATGCAGCACGAAAAACAGCACGATGACGATTGCCGTCGTCAGCAGACTGCCTTCCGGTCCGTAATCGCCTCCGCTCCACAGGGTACCGGCTGTCCAATGAAGCGCATATCCGGTCACACCCATTGTAAACCCACTTAAGATTCGCGCCGAACAGAGGCAGCGCGACGTTCCATCCGAAGTGCAGCCCGATCGGCAGCCACAGCGCGCTGGTGCGCACGTAAGCATAGCCGAATAGAACGCCCCATAGCATCGTATTGCCGATGCCCAAGCTGGTTTGAATGTGGATTGTCCATATGCGCCAGGCCAAAGATTATGGCTGCGGGGAGAATGGTCGCGAACGCCCCGACCCGTCGGACCAGCAATTGAAACGCGTAGCCGTGGAACAGCATTTCTTCGCCAAACGCGCCGAACAACAGCACGAAGCTGACGAAGGCGAGGCTGGCCCACAGGTGCTCCGACGCCAGGCACTTTTTCGAAAGAGGCAGCGCCCGCGGCGATCGGCAGCAGCATCACCAGGCATGCTCCGGCGGCGCCGCTTCCGGCCCCCAGCAGAAATTCGCGCGAGGAGGAATTGCCCCAGCCTAATCCGAGCGCGGAGAGTTGGCCGCGCTCATAAATCCGCACGGTGATCGCGTTGGCCAGGCAGGCGGCGGCGAAGGTCGCCATGGTCGCGGTGATCAGCTTGCTCCCGGTTATCCAAAAGAGCGCGCTTCCGAAAAAAATCAGGCTCAGCCAGCCGATCAGAATGAACAGGCCGACGCGCAGAATCAGGCCAAGGAAATCGGGCTTTTTCGCCTCTTCCGTCATTTCGATACGCGGATCTGCACGCCGCGCCGCGCGACTTTCACCGGAAGGATCGTCGCGCCTTCTTTTTCGATGAGGGAAGCCACGCGCGCACGCGCATCGGGCTCGACTAGAAACAGAACGCAGCCTCCGCCGCCCGCTCCACAAACTTTTGCGGCAAGGGCGCCTTTGCGCCGCGTCACCTCGATCATGCGGTCGATCAGAGGCGTGGAAATACCGGGAGCATTCTTCTTGCGATGCGACCATTCCTCGCGCAGCAGACGCGCGGCCTCGGTCCAATCATGCTTTTCGATGGCGTGGCGCATGGCGATCGCGATGGAAGCGATGGTCGCGAAATTTTTGAAGACCCGCGCGTTGCCGTCGATGTGGCTCTTGGTCACTTCCCAATTGTTGATGCCGGAATTGCGCGGCTCGCCCGTGTAGGCCAGGACGACGCGCGCTTCAAGCGCCTCCGGATCGACCTCCAGGGCGACTCTCTGAATACCGGCGCAGCCAAGCTCGATCGCGCTGACGCCTCCGTACATGGCCGGATAATAATCCTGGCATCCCGTCGGCACGCGAATCAGCCGGGCTTCGATATTTTGCGAGATTTCGCGCAGTTTTTCGATGGAATAGCCGCGGTTCAGCCACTTGTTAAACGCGTTCGTGGTGGCGATGATCAGCGCGGAAGATCCCGAAATTCCCGCACCGGCCGGAGCCTCGGACGCCGGTCTCAAGATGGAAACCCACTTTCAGGACGAAAGAAGCGGACGATTTCAGCCGCCAGAGAAAGAACATGCGTCTTCGCGGCGAGAAGATCTTCAAGCGAATCGTAAGCGGCATCGCGATTGAGATCCGTGGAGCGGAACGTGATTCGGGTCCCCGAGCGAGGCTCGATGGACGCGTGGGTATAGCGATCGACCGCAAAGTTCACAGTAACGGCGCCTTCGTGAAACAGGTAAAGAGGCCAGATATCGAGCGTGCTGCCGGCAAGATCGACGCGGCACGGGGCTTGCGAGGAAATTTTCATTCGAACTTGGCCTAGGATAGCAATCAGAAACGTAAAATCGATAGCCTGCCGACCCGCGCTATTCTGGCTCCTGGCTACTGGCTCCTGGCTCCTTGCTTCGTTGGCTACTGGCTACTCCCCAGGCTACTTCCCCCACCTCTCCCGCAAAACGTTCTTCTGAATCTTCCCCGTCCCACCCTTGGGAAGCGCATCCGTCACCACCACCGATGTCGGACACTTGAAATGAGTCATCCGCTCCCGGCACCAACAAATCAGTTCCATTTCTTCGAGAGTATGATCGCCTCGGCAAACCACCACAGCCCGAATCGCCTCGCCCCATTTCTCATCCGGTATGCCGATCACAGCCACTTCGAGCACCGCCGGATGTCCAAGAATCATCGATTCCACCTCAGGCGAGTAAACATTCTCCGACCCCGGCTTAATCATGTCCTTCTTTCGGTCAAGAATATGAAGGAACCCATCCTCATCGAAGCGCCCGAGGTCGCCCGTATGCATCCATCCGCCGCGCAATGCATCGTCCGTGATCTCCGGCCGGTTCCAATAGCCCTTCATGATGTTTGCACCGCGCGCAATCACTTCGCCGCATTCGCCCGTCGGAACATCGCAGTCATTGAAATCCACAACCCGAACTTCTACGCCTAAGACCGGCTTACCCGCCGATCGAAGCTTCGTTCCCCGGTGATCCTCATGCGTCAGAACGGTCAGCACCGGACTAGTCTCGGTCATCCCATAAGCCTGAAGAAATTGCACGTGCGGAAGCCTGCGCATCGCCAATTCGATCAGAGGACCAGGCATCGGTGAGGCGCCGTACAAAATCCGGCGCAGACTCGACAAATCGAAATCGGCGAACGAAGGATGGTTGAGAACCATGGTAATCATGGTCGGCACCAGGATGGTATCGGTTACACGGTCGGTCTCGACCAACCTCAGAAACGTTTCCGGATCGAACGTCGATAGAAAACAATTCGCGCTACCCAGCATCGCGAGCATGTACACGCTCCAAAGATCGGCGGCATGAAACATCGGCGCGGCATGTAGCCACACTCCTTCCGTGACGCACGTTGCCATCATCGTTTGCAGCGCATTCGACCACAAATTTCGATGGGTCAACATCACGCCCTTGGGTCCACCGGTGGTGCCGCTGGTGTAAAACAAACCGAGCAGGTCGTTCTCATCCGGTTCGTCAAAAGAGACAGGCGCATCGCTGCAATCGCATGAATAAAGAATCCGCGGCGCATCTTTTAGTTCCCCGACCTTCGAAGCAAAGTTATGGTCCACGACAAGCGCCTTCGCTCCTGAATCTACCAGCGTGAAATCGACGTCGCTCAAATGCCATCGAGTGTTGATCGGCACGATAGCGATCCCCGCAATCGCAGTCGCAAAATAGAGTTCGAGGTATTCATGCGAATTCAGCATCCACACAGCGAGCCGGTCGCCCTTCTCGATTCCCTGCCCTCGAAGAAACGCTGCTTTACGATAAACGAGCTCGTAAAATTCGCCCCAGGTATATCCCCCGCTGGCCGGATTCGATCCATAAAATCGTTTAGCGCGCCGAAGACTAAAAAGTACGTTCACAAAAACTCCTCATTATGCTCCCCTAGCCGCGGTGCCCGTCCCTGTGGCTGTGGCGCGGCGCCATGCGCTGCGATTCTGACCGGAGTAACACAACAATCCAAATCTCCAATCCGTAAAAACCATTCTTCCGCCGTAGCAGTCTCAAAAATCTTCTCTACAACCGCAATCACAGAAGCCTGATCCGGAGCAAACTGAAGTTCAATCAACTCCTGACACCCCAGCTCCCGGCACAAATTGGCCCAAAACTTACTCTCCAACGCTCCCACAGCAACAAAAGAATTTTCCGCGGCCGCGTAAACGTGATAACAGGCGTATCGCCCGCAAAGTAAGTCCGACCCACCTGCCCGCGCAACCGGCAACAACACCTGCAAGCCATCCGTCATCGACACATCCACCCGCTGCCCGAGCCCGCTCCGATGACGAGCTTGGAGCGCGAGCAGAATACCAATCACCGCCTGCATCGACCCTCCGGCAAGATCCGCGATCTGCACGCCGGGAATCACCGGCGTCCCATCTTGCGCCCGAATCAGATCGAGCACTCCCGACATCGCGAGATAGTTGACATCGTGCCCCGCGAGCAACGTGTCCGGCCCATATCCGGTGAGTGCAACGTAAATCAATCGCGGATTCACGTCGCGCAAATGTTTATAGCCGAGACCCAGACGATCCAAGACGCCAGGCCGGAAACCTTCGATCAAAACATCCGCCGTCCGCACTAGCTTCAGGAAAGATTCCTGCTGGGTCTTCAAGTCAATCTCGACACTCTTCTTCCCGCGATTGGTCTGTTCAAAAAGCGCGGCATAACTATCGCGCGCATAATCGCCGATCGAAGGCTGCTCAATCTTGATGACTTCCGCCCCGGATTCAGCCAGCCACTGTGTAGCCACCGCGCCCGGCAGCAGGCGCGTAAGATCGAGAACGCGAATACCTTCTAATGCGCCCGGCATTTGACCATCAGCCGGTCAATATAAGTGAGGACCGAGGTTGCCGTCCTGATTCAGCACCGCGGTTTCAAACGTAACCAGCCCGCGAACGCCGTCCTTCGATTGTTTATCGATCGTTTTTTTCGTCACGTGAATCGTATCGCCGATAAACACCGGCGCGATAAATCGCAACTGGTCGACGCCGCGAAACGCGACAATCGCTTCGTGGTCCGATGTCATCTGCACCATCAGTCCGGTGGAGATGGAAAAGATCAACGCCCCATGCGCGATGCGCCGTCCAAACGGACCCTTCTTCGCGTATTCCTCATTGACATGCAACTCCACAAAATCGCCCGAAAGCCCAGCAAAATTGACGATATCGGCTTCCGTAATCGTCCGCCCGCGCGAAGTGCGGATTTGATCGATCGTGTAGTCTTCGAAATACATACGCAGTACGTTATAATCGCACTTCTATGCGCAATAAAGTAACGGTAGTAGGCGGAGGCAACGTGGGCGCAAGCTGCGCCATGAACCTCGCGTTTAAAGAGCTGGCGGATGTTGTTCTGGTCGATTTAGTGGAAGGCGTGCCACAGGGCAAAGGCCTCGACATGCTGCAATCAGGGCCGATTGAAGGCTACGATGTCATGATCACCGGAGCCAATGATTATGAGGCTACGGCGAACTCCGATGTGGTTGTTATTACGGCCGGTTTGGCGCGCAAACCGGGCATGAGCCGCGACGATTTGCTGTTTGCGAATTACGATGTCGTAAAAGGCGTCACTGAAAAAGTGGCGCAGCATTCCCCCAACGCGATTCTGGTGCTGGTGACAAATCCACTCGATGCAATGTGTTGGACCGCTTACCAGACTTCGAAATTTCCCAAGCATCGCGTCATCGGAATGGCCGGAGTTCTCGATACCGCGCGGTTTAGAACCTTTATTGCCGCGGAGTTGAATGTTTCAGTCGAAAATGTCACGGCAGTCGTGCTCGGAGGACATGGCGACACCATGGTGCCGATCGTGCGTTTGTCGAGTGTATCCGGTATCCCTTTGACGGAATTGATGGATCAAGCCACCTCGACAAGCTTGTCGACCGCACCCGCAACGGCGGCGCGGAGATTGTGAAGTATTTGAAGACGGGCAGCGCTTATTATGCTCCGTCGGCGGCTGCGGTCGAGATGGTCGAATCGATTCTTAAAGATAAGAAAAAAGTTCTCCCCTGCGCGGCGCTCCTCGAAGGCGAGTATGGCGTACATGGCCTGTTTGTCGGCGTGCCGGTGAAACTGGGATCTAAAGGCATCGAAAAGATTTACGAGATCAAGTTGAACGACGAAGAGAAAGCGATGCTCGCGAAAAGCGCTGCGGCGGTGGAAGAGTTGGTGGGGGTTATCAAAACGAAGATGGGAGCGTAACGTGGAACCTACAACCATAGTGCAAATCGTGGCCGGAGTTCTGATGGTCCTTTGCGTGGTGATCATCATTATGCGGCGCAAGGGGAAGAAGAAAAAAGAGGCGGAAGACGAATTTTAGCGGCCTTAAAGCGCCATAAATGACGTGATAAGACGCTCTACGAGGCCTTAAATGACCATAATTGCACGCTTACGCGTTGCTTATTGTTTCTTGCGCGAATGGATACGCGCAAATTCGCCTGAACCAGATTCAAGTGATCGGCAGTCATAACAGCTATCACGCGGGTCTCGCACCGAGCGAGACTGCGTGGCTGACGAAGCTGAATCCTAAATCAGCCGACGGTCTCGATTATCGTCATCCCGCGCTTGATGTGCAGTTCTCGATGGGTGTGCGGCAAGTGGAGATCGATATTTACGCCGACGTTAAAGGCGGCCGCTATGCGCATCCGGCGAATCTTAAATTTGTATCGGACTTGGGACTGCCAGCCGATCCTCCGTTCGATCCGAACGGGCTATTTCTGAAACCGGGCTTCAAGGTGATGCACGCCCAGGATATCGATTATCGAAGCAACTGCCAGCCGTTCACCGGTTGCCTTGCGGTGATTTTGAATTGGTCAAAGGCGCATCCGGGGCACTTGCCGCTTTTTATTTTGATTGAGACCAAAGACGGGCGAAGGGCGGCCATTTCAGGTGGAGACGGAGCCGTTTACACCGGCGGTGTTCGACGATCTCGACAAAGAGATCCGGTCGGTGATTCCGGCGGATAAGATGATTGTTCCAGACGATGTTCGGGGCAAGCACGCGACGCTCGAAGAGGCGGTCCTTAAAGATGGTTGGCCGAGTCTTGATTCCTCACGGGGCAAGGTGGTTTTCTTGCTCGACCAGCGGAGGGCGGGACCGGATTATGTTGCGGGGCATCAGTCGTTAAAAGGGCGCGTGATTTTTACCAATGCGGAGCCGGGTTCGCCGGATGCGGCGTTTGTGGAAGTGAACGATCCTCTGAAAGATCCTGGACTGATTCCGGGGATGGTTAAGAAGCGGATATTTGGTTCGCACGCGGACGGATGCCGATACCGTGCAGGCTCGGAGTGGTGATACGAAAATGCGCGATGCTGCGCTGGCTAGTGGCGCGCAGATTTTGAGCAGCGATTATTACTTTACTGAGAAGGCTTCGTGGACGCGGGTTCTCGGTGAATTTTCCTAAGGGCGAGGTGGCGCGGTGCAATCCGGTGACTGGTCCCGCGGAGCTGTGGGGAGATTCGGCCGTAGTAGGCGCGTCCGAGTTCTCACAGAAATAATGTTCACTACTACTGTAGGTTCTTATCCGATTCCGGACTGGCTGGCGGCGCTGCCCAGTGAGCAGGCGCGGCTTGATGCTACGCGGGTGGTGTTCGATATTCAGAGGCAGGCGGGAATCGATCTGCCTACCGATGGGGAACTGTACCGGTTCGACGTGAATCATCCCGATACGAACGGGATGATTGAGTATTTTATCCGTCCGATGGCCGGCATTCGCGCACAGGTGGGACGCAGCGATCACGAGGCGTTCGCGCGGATGAACACTATGCGGTTTCGGCGAAAAGCTGCGGGCGTTGTCGAGGGGCCGCTGGGCGAGGGCTCGCTCAACTTGATGGCGGATTGCGAACTCGCTGCCAGCGTGGCGGGCGGGCCGTTTAAGTTCACGGTTACTAGTCCTTATATGTTGGCGCGCACTTTACTCGATCGGCATTACGGGGGATTCGAAGAATTATTGATGGCCATCGCGGGAGTGTTGGCGCAGCAGGTGGCGGGGCTTCCTTGCAAATGCCTGCAAGTGGACGAGGCGAATATTCCGGGCAATCCATCGGACGGTCCGATGGCTGCGGCGGCTATTAATCGAGTGCTCGATTGCTTCACTGGGACGCGCGCGGTGCACCTCTGCTTCGGGAACTACGGTGGGCAAACGATTCAGAAGGGCGAGTGGAAGGCGCTTACCGATTTCTTGAATCGGCTGCATGTCGATCATCTGGTGCTGGAACTTGCGCACCGTTCCGCTGCGGATCTGGAGGCCCTGAAGGATGTGGACTCGCGCATTAGTCTCGGGATCGGCGTGGTGGATGTCAAGATCAATCACGTAGAAACGCCGGAGGAGATCGCGGCCACTCTCGAACACGTCGAGGGTGTGCTGGGGCGCGGACGCGTCGGATGGATTCATCCGGATTGCGGATTCTGGATGCTGAAACGGTCGGTTGCTGATCGTAAGATCGAGGCGCTGGCGAAGGGACGCGACTTGTATCTGGGGCGGGGATGAATTTTTATCTCGACCGGGCTACGGGCGCGAAAGTGTGGCAGGTAACGGACGGGGCGGCCATCAATCATCCGAGCTATTTTTTGCAAAGCTCGTTTTTTCCTGGTGGACGGGAGATATTTTTCACGTCTTACCGGACCGGGGATGCGCAGTTATTCGAGGCGTCTCTTGAGTCGGGAGCGGCGAGACAGATTACCAAAGGGGAGGCGATTCATCCTTTTTCGGCGGCTTTGCACCCAGATGGCGAGAGTCTTGTTTTTTCGCGCAGCGGTGGATTGTTCGCGATCAATCGCCAGACGTTGGTGGAGCGATGCATCGTGGACCAGAGCGCCGCGCAGTTGGGGGAATGCTCTATCAGCCGCGATGGGGAGTGGCTCACCGCGGCGTTCAAATCGGGCACACAGTGCGGGCTGGTTGCGGGGCGTTTCGATGGATCGGGCTGGATTACGATTCCGTTTCCGCGCACCGTCATTCATCCGCAGTTTCATCCTCTGGAGCCCGAGTGGATTGAGTTCGCGGGCGACCCGGCTCCGCGAATGCATCGTGTACGCCGCGACGGGACGGGCATGGAATGCCTTTATCAACATGGAAACGACGAGTTCCTGGTTCACGAGACTTTTCTTGGCGAAACAGGGGATCTGGTTTTCACAGTTTGGCCGCGGGCTTTGTGCCGCATGGATTGGACAACGCGCGAGATTCGCACGATTGTCGAGTACAACGCATGGCACATCGCGCCGGACCGCGCGGGGCGGCGGGTGCTCTGCGATACCAATCATCCGGATGAGGGGCTGCAGATTATCGATGTTGATACTGGGGATCGGCGGCAGCTTTGTTTGAGTGAGTCGAGCAATCAGGGGACGCAGTGGCGGTGCTCGCGCTACGCTTTGGCCGAGGATTTTGCGAGGGCGCGGAATGAGTTGAGTTGGATGGAGGCGGCGGCGGATACTGTTTATGGTCCGCAGTGGAGTCATCCGCATCCGTCCTGGTCGACCGATGAGAGTAAGGTTGCGTTTGCTAGCGATCGAACGGGGGTTGCGCAGGTTTATGTGGTGGAAGTTGGGTCGTGAGCGTCTATCCGCTCCCTTATGGTCTCGGCTACGGGGCTGCGCCTTACATTTTGTGAGTTATGAGACTGGGTGCGATTTTTTTGCTTGCGGCGGGGGTGGCTTGGGCGGGGGTTTGTTCTGTTGACTCGTCGGAGCCTCGGCATGATTTTCAGTTTTTTGCGGGCTACTCGCCTGTCTCCGCGACATTGATTGGAACTACTACGGATCGCCAGTTCCTGCTCGCGGGGTTTGGGTATAGCTACCGCTGCTGGGTTTGGTCTCGCGTGTCGATCACTTACTCGGGCGAGCTGATGCCGGCGGCTGTTCTTTTCGAACCTGCTCATGCCGTCTATGGATTCGCGATCACGCCGGTCGGATTCACGGCGGAGTTTGGCCGGCGCCATAGAGTCTATCCTTACCTTCAAACCAACGAGGGCATTATTGCTTCGAGCGAGCCGATTCCGATTAATGTGCTGGGAGCGACGGGGTTGAATTTTGTGATCGATGTGGGTGGAGGAGTGCGCATTAAAACGTCTGAGCGGAGGGCGATCAGCCTGGGCTATAAGTTTCTCCACATCTCCAACGGGTTCACGAGCGCGGCGAATCCGGGCGTGGATAATAACGTTTTCTATGCCGGGTTTTCTATTTTACGGTGACTTTTACTTGCGCGTTGGACCAGCAGCACTGGAAGCCGCGGCCTCCGTCGCCGGATGCGTCGTTCGCGACTACCCGCAAAATGTATTCGCCCGGTTCGCTGAACTTCGCCGTAGTGGCTGCGGTGCCGCTAAATACTGCCGGCGGCGGGGCCTTGAATTCGGCCTTTGCGACGGGCGGCCGATCGTTGGAAAACGTAACCGTACCGGGTCCGCGAAACTTGCTCCAGGTGACGGTGACCGGCGTACCCATGAACCGCGGGATGCTCAGCGTCGACTTCGCATCGTCGGCGAGCCACAGAGGAAGCGTAATGGGGCTCGAAACGGTCGTCGAAAGTTCCCGGCTTTGCCCGCGTGGACCTTGCACGAACGGCCCCGCTTCAGAAAAAGCGATGAACGGAGGCGTATTGCCGCTCGCATCCGTGAACGGCTGGACCTCATACATAGGATGCAAACTGATCGGGATCACCGTGGTCTTGCCGTTCGCCACCAACGTCCAATGAAGCTTCTTCTCGCCGAAATCCTTAGGCACAGTGATCGTGAACACACCCCACTGCCGGCCAGGAAGAAAATGCGTCGGCTGACCTTGGTCCGGGCCGTCCGGGCTCGATGCGATTATTCGGCCCGATCGCGAATGTCGATGGTCTGCGTCTAGATTCCGGTTGTAGTAGCCGAGCAGCAGGCTGAACGTTCCATCCGGGATTTGGGAACCAGCCTTCGAATGCGCCGGTGATGCTTTGCGCCGGCGTCATGGTAGGGCTCGAAGGGCAGCGACGATTGAGCGCATGCCGCGCGCAGCCAGCGCGATCCCGATCAGAAACTATTCGCACCATGTAGTGCTACGGTCGTGCAGCGCGGCTCGGTCTTATGACTGGCGAGCCCACTGGTTGTAATCGTCGTCGGAAATATAGGTGACGTTGACCCACGCATGTCCCATTTCGTCGACCGTGCGATCGCCATAGCCGACCCATTGGTCGTGATCCGGATTGTTGGGATTGTTGGCGGTGTTGTCGTACCACGCCGTCACGTGAATGACCGTGCCCTTGGGCAGCACCGGCGCAGCATCGTCGGCGTAGATGTAATTGTTCATCCAGTTGAAGTTGAAATGGTCGACGTAGCTCAGCATCTGCGTCGTGCCGTCAGGCAGGATCGCTTCCATCGACATCGCCTTCCCGCGCCAGTGCATGTGCGGCTGGAAATTTTCGAGCCGCGCCGGCTGCTTCAGCACCTGATAGGTCTGCTTCGCGACGACGCTGTTCGGAGGAATATCGAACGGCCCGGAGTCGCCGGGAGACGCGCCGAACAGGCTCAGCCGCGTGCGATACTTCGGAACCTCGCCCTTCGGATAAAGATAAATAGCGAGTTCCACGTGATCGCGAATCTGCTCGCCCACGGCGTGCAGATGCATCTCCCACCGGATCTGCGCGCCAGGCAGCAGCAGTTTTCCTGTGCCGGGGCGATAGACGTCGTAGCTCTTTCCGACCGCCCATTCCATCAACAGACCCGGCCCGGCGGCGTCGCCGCCCGGCTCATCCTGGCTGAGAGCCGCGAGCGCGTGATGAACAATCCTGCGCCCGGCGGGCGTCGACGGCCGCATCTCGACCGCGCGCACCCAGCGCTCCTCGGTGATGCCGATGTCGGTGGCCGGTTTAAACCAAACATCCTGACCGTGCGCGGGCATGGTGTAGGCTTCGGACTTGACCACGAAATCCGGCGGGCCGAACTGTTTCGCGAGCTGCCAGCCGTCGTCGGAAGGCCATTGCTTGGGAGGCGGCATATCTTTGGGATCGCCCATCGGCGCGCCCGCGTCGGCCCAGCGCACGATGGTCGCGATCTGCTCGTCGCTCAACGATCGGTCATTGGCGAAATGCTGGATTCCGACCGTCTTGTCCAGGTGCCAGGGAGGCATGTTTCGCGTGATGACGCGCTCGCGGATCGCTTTCACCCAGGGCCGCGTTTCCTGATAGGTGACCAGCGACATGGGCGCCATGGAGCCGGCGCGATGACAGGCCTCGCACTTGTCTTGGAAGATGGGCGCGATATCCTTCGCGAAGGTGACCGTCCGGTTGCCGGAGTCCGCTCCGGCGAGTGCGGCCTCGAAAATCACGACAACACAGAACGCTCGAATGTTCCGCTGCAACATGGCATTTGTCATGAGGCGTTCTCCTCTTACGACCTTAACAGCAGTCTATTTGCTTGCATTGGCTATGTCAATGCGGAGGTCGGGAACCGGTATGATCGGTTCATGGCGGGTTGGCGGTTTTACTCAATATTCATGATGGGCGCGACGCTCGCGGCGCAGCCTCGGGAGAGGCAATTTAGTTTCGAATATCGGGCGAGCGTGCCGTCTGCCGCGACGGGGAACAGCTTTCGCCTGTGGGTTCCGATTCCGCACGATGACGAGTATCAGCGGATCACGAACATGAGAGTCGAACTCGACCGCGCAATATCGCGTCGAAACCGACGCGCAGGGAAATCAAATGCTTTGCATCGAGGGGACCAAGGCGCCGTCGATCACGGTGAAGTTCGATTGCACGCGGAAGGAGCATCTGCGGCCGATGGCGGCGTCGACTGGAGCGGGCTCGTTGAGCGATGCGGAACGGGCAAGGTGGCTTGGCGCCGGATCGCATGGTGCCGCTCGACGAGAACATTCGGAAATGGGCCGGCGAAGTAGTGGCCGCGGCGCACGCGCACACCGACCTCGAAATGGCGCGCGCGATTTACGATCACGTGGTTGCCACGGTGAAATACGACAAGACCGGAAAGGGCTGGGGGCGCGGCGACATTTATTACGCGTGCGACGCCCGGCGCGGGAATTGCACCGATTTCCACGCGATCTTTATCGGCTATGCGCGCGCCATGGGCATTCCGGCGCGATTCTCGATCGGCTTTCCGATTCCTTCGGAGCGAGGCGCGGGTACTATTGCCGGTTACCATTGCTGGGCTGAGTTCTACGCGAAGGGCATCGGTTGGATTCCGATCGATGCTTCCGAAGCGGCGAAGAATCCATCGATGCGCGAATACTTTTTCGGCACTCACGATGAGAATCGAGTCGAGTTTACACGCGGCCGCGATCTGATGCTGGTGCCTCGGCAGGCAGCGGATCCGCTGAACTATTTTGTGTATCCATATGCCGAGGCGGACGGAAAACCGGTCGAGGAATTGGATCGAACATTTTTCTGGAAGGACTACAAATCTCATTAGTCAAGAAAACTCGTCCTGGATGCGCGGTTTCATAAGGCATCGATACGTTCTGCGAACTCACTCTCATCGCCCCCGTTTGTGAATTTCGTATCCTGATTCAGTGATCCGCCCTCTTTGCATACTGTTGGTAGCGGCCTTTCCGGCGATCCCCCAAACGCCCGCGCCGTTTGAAGTCGAGGAAGCCACCATATCCCAGGTCCACGACGCGATGAAGGCGGGCCGCCTCACTTGCCGCGCGCTGGTCGAACAATATCTGAAACGCATCGAGGCCTACGACAAGAACGGTCCTGCGATCAACGCGATCGTGCTGGTAAATCCCGAGGTCGAGAAGCAGGCCGATGAGTTGGATCGCCGCTTCGCTCAAGTCCGGCTTAACCGGGCCTCTGCATTGCGTCCCGATGATCGTCAAGGATAATTTCGAGACCAAGGGCCTTCGAACCACCAACGGCGCTCTCGCTCTGGCGAAATTTGTTCCCGATAAGGATGCATTCTAAGTCGAAACGAGTGAAGGATGCGGGCGCGCTGGTGCTCGCCAAATCGAATATGGCGGAGTGGGCTTTCAGTCCCTATGAAACGGTCAGCTCGATTCTTCCGGGCTATACCAGAAATCCGTATGCACTGAATCGCGTCACCGCCGGTTCGAGCGGAGGGACCGCAGCCGCCATCGCCGCCAGCCTCGGTCTGGTCGGGTTCGGCAGCGATACCGGCAATTCGATTCGCGGACCTTCGTCGCACCAGTCGCTGGTCGGGATCCGCTCGACCATGGGGCTCACCAGCCGCGCCGGAGTCTTCCCGCTAAGTCTTTTGGCGGATATCGCCGGACCCATCGCCCGCACCGTCGAAGACGCTACGAAAGTGTTTCAAGTAATCGTCGGCGAAGATCCTAACGATCCTGTTACCGCCGCCGCGCCAGCTCATCTCCCCCAAAACTATGCGGCGTCGCTCGATCGCAACGGGCTCAAAGGAGCGACCATCGGGATTCTGCGCCAAGCGTATGAGCGCGAGTCGACGGATTCTGAAATTGTCAGTATCTTCATGACCGCGGTTGAAGATCTTCGCCGCGCGGGAGCGACCATCGTCGACCCCGCGCCCGATCGAGGCAAGTCCGTCGCGAGCGCGGGCGGCGGGCCCTGCATGGGATTCAAGTACGACATCAATCACTTCCTTGCCGCGCGAGGCGACCGCGTGCCGGTGAAGACGCTCGCCGAAATTATCAAGTCGGGCGGCTTCCATCCCTCGGTCCAGAGGCGCCTGGAGCAGGCCGAGCAAGGTCCGGAAAACGGTCCCGATTCGCCAGCCTGCAAGGCGGAGACGGCTTATCGCGAACAGGTTCCGCGATGCGGTGAACTAAGAGCCATGGACACGCTCAAGCTCGACGCTTTCGTCTATCCGACCTGGAGCAATATTCCGCGGCTGATTGGCGATCTCAACACGCCCGCCGGCGATAACAGCCAGTTCTATTCGCCCACGACAGGCTTTCCCGCGATCAACGTTCCCATGGGATTTTCGCGAGGCGGCACGCTTCCCATCGGCATGACGATCTTCGGCCGAGCGTGGTCTGAGCCGGAACTGATCAAACTTGCGTATGCATACGAACAGGCGACGCATCATCGTCATGCGCCATCGGCGACGCCGCCCCTTCGTTAAGTTCGACTCTCGCAATCAGCCGCGCCAATTCCTCTTCGTCGGAATCGAAGTCCAGATGAGGCACATCCAGATCGACCACGACGGATGATCCGCGCTCGCCGTCTTTCGCAAGCGCAATAACACGGGTTCCGAGGCATACCGCCTCACGCGTATTGTGGGTGACGAACACCACCGTCGTACCGCTCTCCCGCCACAGATCTTGATCAATCGCTGCATGCCGCGCCGCGTCCCCGGATCGAGCGCACTGAACGCCTCGTCCATCAGCAGCACCGGAGGCTTCATGATCAAGAGCCTGCGCGATCGCCACGCGCTGCTGCATGCCGCCCGATAATTGATGCGGATATTTTTCGCATCGGCCTCGTTCAATCCGGTATGCCGCAGATAGCGGAGCGCCTCTTCCTTATGTCCGCGCTTGCGAAAGAATCCGCGGGAAGTCACGTCGAGCCCAAACGTCACATTGTCGAGCACCGTCTTATCCGGAAACAGCGAATACTTCTGCGGCACATATCCGCAAGTCCGATCCGGCCGCGACCGCTCCCGCCCTTGCACCAGCACGCGCCCTTCGGTAGGCCGTTCCTCCGCGAGAATCAGCCGCAGCAGTGTCGATTTTCCGCAGCCCGTTTCGCCGACAATCGAGACAAATTCGCCCGCGTCGATTTCCAGATCGATCCCGTTCAGGATGCGGCGCGACGCATAATCGACGGCGACGTTCTGGATTGAGATGCTCATTCTTGAAACCAGGGATGAAGTTTTTTGTTCAGCGTGCTCATCCCGAGGTCGACCGCGAACAGCAGCAGCGCCACCCACAATACATAAGGAAGAATCGTGTCCATCCCCATGTGCCTGCGCAGCAGCGCGATGCGATAGGCCAGCCCGTCGGTCGACGCGATCATTTCGCCCGCGAAGAGAAACAGCATCACCGCCTTCAGGTTCAGCCGGATGCTGTTCAGACACGCGCGGAAAAATTTGTTTCAGGACGATGCGATAGGTGATCGCGAAATCGCCCGCGCCCAGCGTGAATCCTTTCACGATCTGCTCGCGCGGCACGCTCTTCGTTAGGTTCACGGTATCGAGAATGATGGTCGGCGCGACGCCGATCACGATCAGCATGATCTTCGACAACTCGTCGATGCCGAAAGCGATAAACAAGATCGGCAGCAGCGACAGCGCCACGATTTTGTCGAAAAACTGAAAGAATCGCAGGAAAAACGCGCCCAGGTACGGAAACATCGCCATGTGCAATCCCAGCAGCACGGCCGGAAACAGCAGCGCGACGCTGATCAGAAACCGCCGGCCGGTGGCGAGAGTATCGGTCACCAGCATGCTTCTGCTGCTCTTCTCGCCGTCGGCAGGTTTCGCGGCGGCGTCTTGAAACGCGCGAACCATCTGCGTGACGGTCGGCATCACGCGATCGTCCGGATTCTCGCGATGCCGCTGCTCGGCGGCATAAAAATATATGGCGATTCCCGCCGCGAATAGAAACCACGACAGCACCCACGCAGGGATTCTCGCCGGCTGCGCGTCGATGCGAAAGAAGCTCATAGCTTCCCCTGCGCTGCCATCTGCATGTACGCCGGATTGAAGCGCAGCCGCACGCGATCCGCTTTGCCCAGCACGCCTCCGTCCGGAAATTGAATCGCCACATCGTCCGCGGACGCCGTCTTTTCGCCCAACAGGCCGTGCGTGAAACAGAACTTGCGAACCAGGTCCATGGTCTTTTTCAAGTCGGGCGCGGTCGTCTCCTCGACCGCCGATTGCGGCGTATAGAACATGTGCGTGGTCGAGAGCTGCTCCTTATAAGAAGCGAGCGTATCCTGCGATCCTTCGGCAATCGCGGTCAGCGCTTTGTCGGGCGCGGCCGTGGTCATCTGCGCCATCACTTCGTACCACGCGCCGGTAATCGCCTTCGCGAACTTCTCGCCATCGGGCTTCTTCAGAACCTCCGTGCGCACGACAAGCAGATCCAGAATCTCGCCGGGAATCTGCGACGAATTGAAAACGATCTTCACGTCCTTGGCCTTCGCGATCTGCGAGACCATCGGCTTCCACGTCACCACCACCTGTTTGCCCGGATTGGTCAGGAATGCCGACGCGATATCGGCATCCGATGTATTCAGATACTTCATCTTTTTGATCTGGCGATTCCAGGCCGTTCATGGCCATCCCGCGCTCGATCAGGTATTGCGAAACAGTCTTCTCGACGATCAGCACCTGCTTGCCGGGAATCTGCGCCAGCGTAAGCCCTGCGCGCGTGATCACCGCGTCGTTGCCGTTGGAATAATCGCCGACGATAATGGCCGTGGTATCGACGCCCGCCGCCGCCGGCATGTCCAGCGCCTCCATATTGGTCATCGCGCAAGCGTCGATATTCTTCGCGACAAAGGCGTCCAGCGACGGCGCATAATCGAACCGCTGCACCTTGATCGTTGACGCCGTACTTGTCGGCCCACTTCTTCAGAATCCCGGACTTCTGCATGTAGTAATAAGGATTCCAGCCGACGTAAACGCTCCAGCCGACGGTGAAGGAAGGTTTCTCGGCGAAGATCGACCGGCGCGAGCGCGGCGATGAAAATCAGGAAGCGGCCAAGGGACATGAGAAAAGTCGATCCGCGCCACAAGGCGGGGGCGGCGACCTGGCCGATTAGATAGAGTTTACCGCACCGGGCAGTCGACCTGCCTCTAGGCTCGTCGCCGCGCGAACTTCATCCCCGACCAATCCGCATCCACCGCGCAGATCTTATAATCCACCACGCCCGCCTCGAGGCCGGTCAGGCGAATGTCGTTCTGATTGAAATCGACCCGGTATCGCCCCGCCTTTTTCGGATAGATGATCCAGATGGAGCAACCCTCCGGCATGCGCGCGCAGGCGAGCTCGAACGCGGCCGCAATTTCGTGGCTGGCGCGAACGAACCACAGCACCAGCTTGGTGTCGCGCGTGATGCGCGGCTGAAACTCCACGCCCTCCGGCAGATCGCCTAGCAACTCGACGAATCCATCCTCCGCGCCGATCAGTGCAGCCTTCATGCCGGCCTTCAGATCGAGCTTCTTCGCCAATCGCGATCCCGCGTACTGCTGCATATACGGCGCCGGCTTCACGAACACCGCCGGAGGATTCTTGATCGCCTTCTTCACCGCCGCCGCGGCCTTCGCCCAATCCGTGAAAATCGCGTCAGGCAGTTCGACGCGTACCCGCGCGACCTTCTCTTCAGCCCCGCCCGCGAACACAATGGGGATGTGGCGCATGGACTTGCTGGTCCGAAGCATGACCGCCACGGCACGGCCATGCGAAGGCAGGCGGTCGAGATCGATCAGCATCACTGCAGGAGGATTTTCCCGCAGCCGCGTGATCATGCCGGCCGGATCGAACGGCGACGCATCGACGTCGAGCCCGGCTTTCTTGAGAGCGCGAGCCCGCTCCGCGGCGAGGTCTTCGGATTCCAGCAAACCAGTCGTAGCGATGCTTCGGTTGTATCGGCGCTCATGCCGCGTTCATCGGCGGCGAATTACTCGTGCTTCTGCGCGACCTGGAAATGACTCAGCGTCTCCGCGTAACTCGCGATGCCCTTGTACAGCGCGTCGGCGATTTTCTGCCGATACTCCGGCTTGCGCAGCATCGCTTCGTCGCCCGCATTGGTCAGGAATCCGATCTCCGCCAGCACGCTCGGCATCGACGCGCCGATCAGCACGATGAACGGAGCTTTCTTCAAGCCGCGATTCTTCGCCGCCGCATTTCCCTTCGTCTCCAGAGTGCTGAGCGAGGTTTGCAGCCGCGTCGCAAATTCGCGCGATTCGTCGATCTTGTCTCTCAGTGCGATCTTTTCGAGCAGACTCTTTCAGATCGTAGATGGAGCTCGCCGAGCCGGCGTTTTCGCGCGCGGCCACGTCCATCGCGGCCTTCGAAGTCGTGAAGTTCAGATAGTACATCTCGACGCCCGCCGCCGTGCGAAACGGCGATGAGTTGGCGTGAATCGAGAGGAACAGAGTCGGCCTTGCGGTCGTTGGCGATGCGCGTCCGCGCTTCGAGCGGATGAACGTATCGTCGGAGCGCGTGTAGACCACTTCGCTGCCCAGCCGGTCTTCAATCAGCGCGCCCAGCCGCCGCGCGACGTCCAGCACCACATCTTTTTCATAGAGACCGGAGGGTCCATGCGTGCCGACATCCTTGCCTCCATGGCCCGGATCGATCACCACGCGGCCCAGTTTCAGCCCCAGCACGCGGGTCAGCGAACGGTCGCCATTGGAGTTGCGCTTCGCCGGCTCGGCGGCAAAACCGGGAGTGGTATTTTCCGTCTTGACATCCAGCGTCGCAGCCACCGGTGCAGGCGCTGGAATGGCGCGAACCCCGGAGCCGGAGGCAGTTCGTTCTTCGCGATCGAAAATGACGTCGCGGGAGGCTTCGTCGGCTTCGCCATCACCGGCATCGGCGGAGGCGGAAGGAGTTCCGGCGGCAGAATCTCAGCCGGCTTTTCCGGCGCGCGCGATTTCGGTGTGCGGAGGCGGCTCGAACCTGCGCGGCTCCGGCTTCTTGCCGATCTGGAGACGGCAGTCGACCGCGACCACGGCCGTCGGACCTTCTTCGAGCACGATCGGATGCTTCACCGAAGGCGGCGCGACCGGCAGCGGCTTCGCTACTTCGGTGATCTTGCCGCGTGACCGGCGCCGGGTGCCCTTGCCGCTGCAGCTCGATCATCAATCGATCGGGACTGGTGAGCTGCGATGCAGTGAACTCGACGTGCTGTTCCAGATCCAGCACCACGCGAGTCACGCCGGGCTGCGTTTCGGCGATGCGGATCTGTTTGACGAATGCCGTCGCCGACGGCGAATCGTGTGCAATCCCTTGGCGATCATCTCTGGCTTGGCGCCTTGGATATCGAAAAAGAGGCGGTCGGGATTGGTCAGCCGCTCGGAGCGGAATTTGAAGTCCGACGATACGTCGATCGCCACGCGCGTCAGATCGCCCAACGACCAGAAGTGTACGCGCTGACTTTGCTGGTAGTCTTCGGCGGACGCGGCAGAACACACCACGGCCAGGAGCATGAAACTCGAGACGAGTCTCGACCTACTGCGAGGTCCTGAGATGTAGCCTGCCATTCTCGTCGACGAAATGCTCCACCGGTGCCGGCTTCACTTCCACGGGCGTCACTTCCACCGCTTTCACTTCGGGCGCTTTCACTTCTACCACGGCGGTTTCGCCGCATCGGCCGCGCGCCGCGCTTCGCCGTAACGCTTGCCCACCTGGTAAACGTAATTTTGCGTTTCCGCATACGGGCGGGATCGCACTTATATTTATCCACCGCGCCCGGACCCGCGTTATAGGCCGCCAGCGCCAGCCGGTCGTCCTTGTACAGATCCTTCAGGTACTTCAAATACTTCACGCCCGCTTCGATATTCTGCTGCGGATCGAAGCTGTTGCTGACGCCGAGCATGCGTGCGGTCGAAGGAGTCAACTGCATCAGACCCTCCGCGCCTTTATTCGAAACCGCGTGGATGTTATAGTTGCTCTCCACTTTGATGATCGAATGCACCAGCAGAGGATCCACCTCATGCGCGCGGGCGGCCTTTTCGACAATCGCGTTCAGGTCGGAGCTGCTCGCGCTCAGCGGCGGAGCGATCTTGGTAATCACGGGTCTTGAGGAAACCACGATGCTGCGCACCAGTTTCCCCGTGCGCGGATCGGCTCTCACCACCTGTGTCTTATGGATCACGGGCGGGGGCGCAGTTGATAGCAGAGTTCACCTCTGCGGCGCGACTGGGGGAGGCGGCCAGCATGGCAAAAGCCATCAAGAAACAAATATACACCTTTTTGTTTGATAACACTATATGACCTGACGTTGCTAATATCATCTCATGACTCGCCGCATCGATCGGGCAGGGCTTCGTTCTGGTGGGCGGCGCCAGCCGGCGCATGGGACAAGATAAGGCTCGCCGCCCCTCGGCGGGGTCACCATGGTCGAGGGAATCGCTGCCAAAGTTGGGGCCGCGTGTGTGGTCCCTGAAATCGCTGGGAAAATCGATCCGCTGTGCGCCGTATATAATCGCCGTCTGGCCACGGTTGCGGAATCCGCTATCCATTGTAAACTCTTCAAAATGCAAGATTTTGTATCTGCCCTTCGGACTTCCGTGAACACCCCGGCGGAATGGAGCACTCGATGACCCGACAATACCGGCGCGCGCTTCTCATTACATAGAATTCGAGCACATCTATAAGACGTTCGATCGGCCCGTTTTAGTCGACGTCAATTTTCACGTCGACGCGGGCGAGACGCTGGCGGTTATCGGCCGCAGCGGCGTCGGCAAGTCCGTGAGCCTGGGGCACATCATGGGATTCATCAAGCCCGACTCCGGCCGCATTCATGTCGCCTACACGGATATGACGGATGAGACGCGAGGCCGAATGGCGACGCATCCGCAAGAAAGTCACCATGGTGTTTCAATCAGGCGCTTTATTCGATTCGCTGACGGTCGGGGAGAATATTCTGTTTTCGCTGGAACTGCGCGACGACTACGACGAAAAAAATAAAGAGGATGTCGTCAGCGGGCTGCTGCAAATGGTGGATCTGCTTGATTATCGAGACGAATATCCGGCCGATCTATCGACCGGGCATAAACGCGCGGTCGCCATCGCGCGGGCCTCGCCGCCCAGCCCGAATGTATCCTCTATGACGAGCCGACCACCATGGTCGACCCGATCATGAGCGATCATGTCGGCAACCTGATGCTGCGCCTGAAAACTCAGTTGCGCCTTACCAGTGTGGTGGTTACGCACGATCTGGATCTGATGCGCAAGGTCGCCGACCGCGTGGTGTTTCCTGTTTGAAGGCCACGCGATTTACTTCGGGCCGGTGTCGGAGCTGGAAAACTGCCCGCATCCGCATATCCAGGAATTTCTCGCCATGGACCGCGTTTAAAAGATCGCGTCAAAAAGCGCAATTATTTGTCCCTTTGTGATATGATTTTGCGCCTATGTTCACAGAGTACCTAAGTCGGGTGCAAACATGCGCAATGTCGTAATGGCGGTGATGCTGGTAGCAGCGGGCGTGTCTTCGAGTTATGTCAATCGTACGGGCGGCTCGGACGGCTCGGGAGAGGGAGCGGCGAAAGGCAGGACTCCGCTAATCGAAGGGACTCTCCCCCAGCCGATCGACGATCCGCTGGATCTACTGAAGGAATTCCTTGATCCGGAGTACGAACCGCCTGCCACTGCGACTGGCTCATGTGCGGACCCAATCGATCGTTTACGGGATCTGATCAATGCAGGCAGCCGTCCGTGCACTCCGCGAGAGGCACAGAAGTCAAAGAAGGAAACTGAGGGTATAAATTGCAAAGCGCCTCGGGAGTTCAAGGAGACGTACCTGAATTTGAACTTCATGATCGCCACCATTCCCGATCCGGAGCGGACGCATCTGGGGCTTAGCTTCGACCGCATCATCGAGACAATTATTCAAGCGGCGGAAGACGAGGATTTCAGCTACGACCGGCACTGGCTGCCCTGGCATATAAATCACGATCCAGCGAACCCGGATCCGCTCAAGCAGGATGTTCTCGATGGGCGCGCGGAGGCGAGACATCGCAAACCTGGCGTTATCATTATGCGCAGGACGCCGGAAGTCTCGACTCATAAGGGTGCGAAAGAGAAAGACTCAAAGGAATCCGCCGATGAGAGCCTTAGGAGCTTGTCGGAAAGCAGAAATGGCGCGTTGGTAATCTTCCTCGTGGGTGAAACTCCGACGGAGGGCCTCAATCGGCGCCAGTTTAAGAAAGCCACGGACTACATTCATACTTTCAAAGGATGCGGCTATGCGCTTGGTGTTCTTGGTCCGACGTTCTCCGGTTCTGCCACGTCGCTTCGCGCCGCCATGCTTAAGGATTTTCCAAAGCAGCAGGAAGGCGCTTTGGTCTTGTCAGGTGCGGCGTCGGGATTTGATGCCCTGGCCGGACTTGGGAACACTACCATCCACAGCGACGCTTTCCTGCTCAACGCCTTGAACACTTTTCTGGGAACTCAGCTTCACCTGAGCGGGGGGGTTGCCTATTTAAAGGAAGCCGCCACTGATTACGGCGAAACCGCACTCGGTCCTTCGAACCCTCGCGACACAACCATCTTTTATCCCCGGGAAATCTCCCGTCTGCGCAACGTTCATCCGGAACAGACGAGTTCCGCTGCTGCGCAAGTAGCCAACCTTCAGCAGCAACTGTCCTTGCGTTTGCGCGATTCCCGCTCCGGCGAAGAGACGCTTCCTGAGTTCTCAGATCAAACACCCCTGACCCAGGAGACGGTCCTGCTGCAAATTTCGGAGACCCTTCGCCGGGACCATGTCGGTCTGGCGGTGATCACGGGAACGGATGTGCTCGACGTACTTTTTCTGAGCCGCCACCTGCGGGAACTCAGCCCCGACGTGAGGCTCCTGGTGTGGGACTCCGATCTCCTTTTTGTTCATGGTACCGATACTTTGGATTTTTCAGGTATGTTGGCCCTGAGTACCTATCCGCTGGTCCCGGCAAATCATCTTTGGTCCGACCCGCCCCACTCCTCGCCATACTATTACTTCGCTAGCAATATGAGTCAAGGCATTTACAACGCCTCGCGGCTACTCCTCAATCCTAAAGGCGAGGGACTTCGAGAGTACGCTCCTCCCGCATCCCCCGGACCAACGCGGCCTCCGGTTTGGCTAAGCGTGATTGGACATGATGCTTATTGGCCATTGGGCTTTGTTACCGACGACTCGAAGACGGACCCCCTCCTGGTGGACGGCAAAAACAGCCTGCCCGGCACGATCGATCCTGGGTGGCCAACCAGGGCCTGGAGCTTTATTTTTTACTCCTGCAGCTTGGCGGCACTATTCTATACGGGGAGCTATTTCTATCTGCTCTGGCACTTCCAGCGCAGTGGCATCTTGCCGAGATGGTGCTCATCACTTCATCCGAGGCCATACGCCTCGGCCCCGTCCTGGCGAGTCGACTATTCATTCCTCCTCTCTCTCGGACTGCTGCTGGCGTATTTGAGCATTTTTCTTCCCGTGGCGAGGGTCGGGCTTCAAAATCAGAGACCGGAGTGGCATCTGATGTTCGGGGTCGGAATCGCGGTGGTCGCAGGACTACTTTTCCCGATGGCGCTCGGACTGCGCCGGATTCCAAGCTGGATCCTTGCGCTGCTCGGAATTGCCGCGTGCGTCGCCATGATCCGCATGCTGTATCCGTCCACGAGCGAAAACTTCTTCCGGGCTTTGCGGTCGGTGCAACTCGGCAGTGGAGTTGGATCGAACCTGCCGCAATTTTTCCTATTTCTCGCTTTCGCATGGTGGGCTTCCATCGAGATACAGCGCGCCCGCCTGATTGCAGAACACCGCCCTGATGTTCCGAATGTAGCCGGGAATGAGGCAGCAACCAACATTGTCCGTATTAATCAATGGCTAGGGCAAGGATTGCTCCATGTGGATGTGTCCGGATGGATGGTAGTCGCCATCGGCATCGTTGTGACCTCGGCGGCGGCGCTCCCACATATCCGATCGGTGGATGGAGTTCTCTTCGACAGGATGGTCTGCGTCCTGGTAATTTCGCTCGCGACCTTAATATTCCTGAGAGCCTATTCGTTCCTTAGAATCTGGCGTTCCCTGTACCGGCTGCTGGAAGCACTGGAGCTACGGCCGATTCGCTTCGCATTCTCCAATTTACCGAACGACGTTTCCTGGTCCCCGCTGTGGCAATACGGAGCGCGACGGAAAAGCTACACTCTGCTGATCCGCTCTCTCGAGTCGCTCCGCAGCCTGCGGGAATGCTCGCCGAACTACTATCCCGGGCTCTCGGCGGATATCGCCACTCTCGAGGGTTACGTCTCGGAAATCCTGTCGCGAGTGAACCAGGGGATCGAGGAGGAAATCTCGATCACGGAAAATTCGCAGGAGTTGCTCGCCCGGATTACGAGCAACCTCGCGACAGCGCTTCAGGACAATAACTGGAATGAGAGCTATTCGGAAAGTATTTCCAAGATGGAAAAAGCATGCGACGCCACCACATTGCGAAAGGGATCCGCAAGCTGGTTCGGTTTCGGGCGAGAGATGAGCTTCGAACTCAAAGCCACGCATTCCGATCTGGAACCCTCCCAGAAGCCGGACATTCTGGCTGCCGAGGTCATCGCGCTCCGCTATCTGGCTTTTATCCGTTACGTAATGCGGCACCTTCGCAACATCCTGTCCTTCATCACGACGGGATTTATCCTGATGACGCTGGCGCTGAATTGCTATCCGTTTCAGACCTTGAATCTGATTCGCTGGTCGATTACCAGCGTCTTCGTGCTCATCTCGGTGGTTCTGCTCTATGCCTTCCAGGAGATGAGCCGGAATGAGATTCTCAGCCGGATCACCGACACTCAGGCCGGTGCACTCGACGCAGGCTTCTACACCCGCGTGGTTTCGATTGGAGCCTTGCCGGTGCTGGCCGTGGTGGCCTCGCACTTCCCCTCCGTCGGGCGATTCCTGTTTTCCTGGGTACAGCCAGCGATTTCCGCGCTGCATTAGGTTAGCTGGGATCCCTTACGTCTATCCGCATGCTGACGCATGGCGGCTCAGAATGCAGGCTGAACCGCCATGCGTTAAGCATGCGGACAGATATGAGTGATAGACATGAGGACACGACGTGGTCCGCAACAGCCTAGCGCTTCAAGAGCCATTTCACGAACAGCGATACCGCCATCGCGAATCCGATCGCGATTACGATCCTCCGCACCTTAGACCGACCCATCCGCCGTGCCAATCCAGCGCCTCCATACCCTCCCGCGATCGCTCCCACGGCCATGATCAGCACGTAAGGCCACTCGACCATGTGCGCAAATATGAAATAAATCGCCGCAACGCCGTTAATGCACAACGCGAAGAAATTCTTCAAGCCATTCATCTGGTGAATATCGGTGAGGCCTAGAATGCTGAGCGCGGCCAGCATCAGAATGCCGATCCCGGCTCCGAAATATCCCCCATAAAGCGCCACGAAAAATTGAAACAGGATCGCTCCAGCAAGCCACTTCTTGGTCTCGTGCCGAGCCTCGCCCGTCTTGAACATCCTCTGCACCGTCTCCTGGACCATAAAGAGAATAGTCGCGAACAGGATCAAAAACGGGACCACCGCATCGAAAATCGCCGGCGGCGTGAAGCGCAGCAGCAGTGCCCCGGCGATGCCTCCGACGAGACTTGGCACCGTCAACGCGAGCATCCGCCGGTCTGCCGTGCGCAGCTCTTTGCGAAATCCCCACATGCCTCCGAGCGATCCCGGCCAGATCGCGACCGTGCTGGTAGCGTTGGCCGCAACCGAATCGAGCCCCAGCCAGATCAACGTCGGGAACGTCAACAAGGTGCCGCCTCCGGCGACGGAATTAATCGCGCCCGCGGCGAAGGCGGAGGCGAAGGCGGAGGAGCCGTGTAAAAGATCCATGCGGGCTGATAACATTAAAGATTAACATTGCAATCCATCGTCGCCATTTATCCAGGATCGTTCGACCCGATTACCAACGGGCATCTGGATCTGATCGCGCGCGGCAGCCGGATGGTGGAGCGGTTGATTGTCGCCGTTCTGAGGAACGAATCGAAGCAGGCGCTCTTTTCGGTCGAAGAGCGGATGGAGATGGTCCAGGAAGTCGGTACAGCCGTTCGCGAATGTCGAAGTGGCATCGTTCGACGGGCTGCTGGTGGATTATGCGGCGGCGCGCGGCGCGAACCTGATTTTGCGCGGCATCCGCGCGGTTTCGGATTACGAATATGAGCTGCAGATGGCGCTGATGAACCGGCGTTTGCGGCCGGAACTGGAGACGGCGTTCCTGATGGCGGGCGAAGCGTACTCGTTCCTGAGTTCGCACCTGGTGAAGGAAGTGGCTTCGCTCGGCGGCGATGTTTCGGGCCTGGTGCCGCCGACGGTGGAGGCAAGGTTGAAGGCCAAATTTGGACGGAAGAACTAAATCATGCAAACACTACAGGGCTTAGCAGAGAGAATTTCGACGATTAGCGTTTCCTCGACCATGAAGGTGGCGGCCGATGCCGAAAAGCTTCGCCGCGAGGGCGCGGATGTGGTGGATTTTGGCGCGGGCGAGCCGGATTTCCCGACTCCCGACAACATCAAGCGCGCCGCCATCGACGCGATCGATCACAATTTCACCAAGTACACCAACGCCGCCGGAACGCTGGAGCTGAAGCAGGCGATTTGCGACCGGCATAAGCTCGATTACGGGACCGCGTATGCGGCGAATGAGTGCGTGGTCACGGTCGGCGGCAAGCACGCGATCTTCAATTTGATGCAGGCGCTGGTCGAACCGGGCGACGAAGTGGTGATCCCGGTTCCCTACTGGGTGACCTATAAAGACGTCGTGAATTACGCCGGCGCGAAGTGCGTGTTCGTCGACACCGACGAGAGCGAGGGCTTCGATCTGCGCGCGTCCATGATCGAGCGCGCGCTGACGCCGAAGACCAAGATGATTCTCATCAACTCGCCTTCGAATCCCAGCGGCGCGGTGTTTGCGCTGGGGCGAGCTCGAGAAAATCGTGGCCATCGCGAAGGATCGCGGCATCTGGGTTCTGACCGACGAGTGCTATCACCGCTTCCTCTACGACAGCGAGCCGGTTTCGATGGCGTCGATTCCGGGCGCGAAGGAGACCATCGTCGTGGCCGGATCGTTATCGAAAACCTACGCGATGACCGGATGGCGCATCGGCTTCGTGCTGGCTCCGGCGGCGGTTGCTAACGGAATCACGAAGCTGCAATCGCACTCGACTTCGAATCCGACGTCGATCGCCCAAAAGGCTGCGCTCGAGGCGCTGAAAGGACCGCAGGAATCCGTCGCGATCATGCTGACCGAGTACAAAAAGCGGCGCGATTACGTAATCGAGCGGCTGCGCGGCGATGCCGGGCGTGAAAACGCAGGTTCCGCAGGGCGCGTTTTACGCCTATCCGAACGTAAGCGCGGCGTATACGGGCGGCATCACCAACTCGCTTGCAGTTCGCCGAAAAGCTGCTGGCGGAGGAGTTCGTCGCCGTGGTGCCGGGCGAGGCGTTCGGGACCAACGAGCATGTTCGCATCTCCTACGCGACTTCGATGAAGGAGCTCGAAAAAGGGCTCGACCGGCTGGCGAAGTTCGTCGCCGCGCGGGTGTAACCTTGTTCGCCACGTCCTGACGGCGGGCTGTGGCAACCCCGACGTTAGGGAACGGTAGCGCTACCGGCCATGAATAGCTAGTGCATCCGACTTACCCCGTCTTCAAAGAAAAAGTCTGGGGTTCCACCCATCTCGAACCCCTTTTCCCGAATTCTCAGCACAAAATCGGCGAGGTTTGGTTTGAAGGTGTCGACGACCTTCCTCTTCTCATAAAATTTCTCTTCACCACGGAAAAACTGTCGGTGCAGGTGCATCCAGCGGACGACTATGCCCGGAGACATCACAATTCCCGCGGGAAAACGGAGATGTGGCATATCCTCCGCGCCGAGCCTGGTGCGCAGATCGCCGCGGGTTTTCGAGAGACGATCACTCCCCAGAGGTTGCGCGACGCTTCGCTTTCGGGCGAGATCGAGAATCTGCTGCAATGGTTCGACGCCGCTCCTGGAGACACGTTTTTCATTCCCGCCGGCACAGTCCATGCCATCGGCGCCGGGTTGACTCTATGTGAGATCCAGCAGCATTCCGACGTAACCTACCGTTTATATGATTACGGTAGGCCCCGGGAACTGCATCTCGATCAAGCGCTGGACGTCATTAATTTGGGTCCATACGAGGCCCGCCGGCGACCCCAGGGAAATATTTTGCTTTCCTGTCCTTATTTCACTACTTCCAAGTTGTGTATCGCCGATTCCACTCAACACATTTCTCCTCCGAACGCTTCAGAACTACTCGTCATACTCGATGGTTCTGCGACACTTGCAGGACAGCCAACAGCAGCGGGTGATGTATGGTATCTGGAAGCAGGAGTACGGGAAATCGAATTATCAGGAACAGCCAATTTACTTCAAATCTGGTATTAATGCCATATTGACAGCCGGTAAACATTCGGAATAACCTAAGGGTAATATGTTGCCTCGGCAACAAAAATGGTACGCCCGCGAATAGCTGTGTTTTTGGCAACTTCGTCGGCAATCATGTGTTGGGGTAATGTATTTCGGGTTGAGAAACCCGCGGGGTTGACGGTCATTTAAGACTGCCAAAGATTTGAGCTTGTTGGGGGTTTTCGCGTGAACAATAGAACTTTTGTCCTTTTCATAAGTATTTTGCTTGCTGCCACGATGATCTGGGCGCAGGCCGAGACAGGTCAGATTACTGGAGTCGTTACTGACGACACAGGCGCGGCGATTCCAAAAGCCGAGATTGAGGCCAGGAATGTTGCGACGGGGACTACTCGTTCTACTACCGCAACCCAATCGGGCGATTACGTCATCCCGAATTTGCAGGCCGCGACGTATGAGGTTACCATCTCAGCCCCCGGATTCGGCCCAATGAAGCAGCGCGTTGTGGTGGGGGTCGGCGTGGCCGTCGGGGTAAATGCGCAACTGAAGGTAGGCACCACATCAACGAGCGTGGAAGTAGCGGAGAGCGCGGTTGCAGTGAATATCGAGAACCAGTCCCTGACGGATGTCATTAGTTCCCAGCAGGTTTTAGAGCTTCCGTCCTTGACTCGCAATCCATACGACTTTGTGGCAACTCTTCCCAACGTTGCGCCGGATATGGGTGGTCGCGGAGTGGGCTACATGATCAACGGCGTGCGCGCTGCCGGAACCAATGTGTTGCTGGACGGGGTACCGAATAACAATGAATTCACCGCGACCGTCGGCCAACCCGTTCCGCTCGATTCGGTGCAGGAGTATAGCGTCACTACCAGTTCGTTCACTGCGGAACAGGGCAGAGCCGATGGCGGAATTGTGAACGTGGTTACGAGGTCCGGAACCAATGCCTTCCATGGTACGGCCTATGAATTCAATCGCGTTTCCGCGCTGGGATCGAACAGCTTTTATAACAATGCCTACGGATTGCCGAAGGGTATTTATGACCGGAACTTGTTCGGTTATTCGATCGGCGGTCCGATCGTGAAGAACAAACTGTTCTTCTTTCAGAATACGGAATGGACCAGGGTTCGAAGCGGTGCGAACGAAGTGGACTATATCCCGACCCCGCAGTTCATTGCCGCCGCAGCACCGGCGACACAGGCGTTTTTCGCCGCATACGGAAATCTGCGTAGCGGACTAAGCACGCTCGCTACTTACACTAAATCCCAATTGACCGCGTTAGGGCAAAACCCCTGCGCTGGTGCAGCCGCGGCCGGGGGCTGCAACTCTCTTGCGGGTAACACTCCTCTATTTTCCAAAGTCACCTACACAGCACCCGCCGACGCCGGTGGTGGCAGTCCTCAGAATACGTACAACCTGGTGGGGCGCGTAGACTACGCCATGACGGACCGAACCCAGCTCTATGTTCGCTATGCGCTGTACAACGAAAACGATTTTCCGGGCACTAATGAGACCAGTCCTTACGCCGGGTTCGACACCGGCTCGACCAACGTTAACAATGCGGTCGTAATTTCCGGCACGCACACGTTTTCGCCATCGTTTGTCAGCCAGACCAAGGCCGACTTCAATCGGCTGAATAATTTACAGTCGCTGGGCACAGCTCCGGTGGGTCCCACTCTGTATATGAGTTCCTCGGCGACGGCGGCGATTCTGGGGACCAATATTGCATTCCCCGGTTACAACGCTTTCACCCCTGGCAGCGCGATCCCGTTCGGGGGTCCGCAGAATGTCGCCAATATCAACCAGGATTTCAGCAAGATTGTCGGAAAGCACACGTTCCGCTTCGGCGGACTATACACCTACATTCAGGACAACCGCGTCTTTGGAGCTTACGAAGAAGCCGTCGAAGCACTGAGTTCAGGAGCCATCGGCTCCTCGCTCGACAACTTCCTCGCCGGAAACCTGAAGACCTTTACGGCGGCCGTCAATCCGCAGGGCAAATTTCCCGGTCAGACTTTAACGCTCCCTGTGGGTCCGCCGAGTTTCTCGCGCAGCAACCTCTACGACGAAGGCGCGGTGTATGCGCAGGATAGTTGGAGAATCCGGCCTCGCCTCACGCTGAATCTGGGCGTCCGCTGGGAATATTTTGGGACCCAACACGACAAGAACGCGAATCTCGATGCAAACTTCTATACCGGTGGGACATCAGCCATTACGCCCGCCAGCGTCCGGGCAGGATCGGTCTTTACCGCGCCGACCAGCCCAATCGGCGAATTGTGGAAGGCGCAGCCGCTCAACTTCGCTCCACGCCTGGGTTTTGCGTGGGATGTAACCGGCAATGGTAAGACAAGTCTACGCGGAGGTTACGGCATCGGCTATGAGCGGAACTTCGGCAACGTTACCTATAACGTAATTCAGAATCCGCCGAATTACGCCACCGTTTCGCTTACAGCCGGCACAGACCTGCCCACCATTCCCATCTCCGTGAGCAACTCGGGGCCTCTGGCAGGCAGCAGCGGAAGCAAGGTTCTGCCGGCAGTTTCGTTGCGATTTGTCGACAATAACATCAAGACGGCATACGCTCACAGTTATAGTTTGACTTTGGAGCATTCCATCGGCTCGGGCATCCTAGCCAGCGTCGGCTATTCGGGCTCGGCTGGCGAAAACCTCTATTCCATCGACGCTTTCAACAAGGTGGGATCGGGCAACGCGTATAATGGCGACCCCTGCACCCCGGGCACCGATGGCGACCCCGGCACCTGCACCAGTCGCTCCCGGCTGACCCAATACAGCAGCATCAACGGGCGCACGAACGGTGGCATCTCCAACTACAACGCATTGATCGGTCGTGTGGTCGTGAAAAACTTCGCACGGTCGGGCGTCACACTGGATGCCAATTACACCTGGTCGCACGCCATCGACAATTTGAGCAGCACGTTCAGCGACGGCAACCAGGGTGCTTACGAACTCGGATTTTTGGATCCTTATAATCCGGGGCTGGATCGCGGCAACAGTGATTCCGATATTCCCCAGCGCGTAGCGATCTCGGGTATCTGGCAGGTTCCGGGATATAAGGGAAGTAACTGGAAAGGCCGGATACTCGGCGGTTGGGAAGTGGTGCCTCTGTTCACTGCGCAATCGTCCAACGGGCCCATCACGCTTTACGATTGCCAGGACGCGTATAACTACTGCTCGCGAGCATTCATCGACGGGGTAGCTCCGACATCGGGTAACAGCAATATCGCAAGCGCGGGCACTCCGGACAACTTCGACTTTTACGACTTCTCGAAGTTGCAGGTCACGCATTGGTTCAACCCGAAGTATGGAGTCAGCGACTTTGGTCCTTTCCCGAGCGATTTGATTGCGCGCAATTCGGTTCACTCACCGGGTAGCTGGAATATGGATCTGGGCGTTTATAAGAACACCGCCATCACGGAGAAACTGAAATTGCAGCTTCGGTTGGAGATGTACAACGTATTCAATCACGCGAACTTTAGCGTGTATGGGACGGATACCGACACCTCATCCTTCAACTTCGTCGACGGTTTCCGAAATGGCAACCGCAATCTGCAATTAGGCGCGAAAATCGTATTCTAGGCCGTTGATGTGAAAAAGGGCGAGCCTTCGGGCTCGCCCTTTTTCCTTTTACGCGAAGAAGATTTTCCAGGTGGTGACCACCAGAGCGTGCGTCACCATCGAGGCCCGGATGCTGCGGGCTCTTCGGAAGGCCAGTCCGTAGCAGACGCCCGCCAGCGCCGCCAGCGCCGCAAGCTTCCAGTTCGGAAACAGCCGATAGAAGACGTGTACCGCGCCGAATAATAAGGACGCGGCGATCAGTCCCGCCCATTCGCTACGCGTCCAGGCGACGAGCCATTGTTGAAGAAGCCCCCGAAAAAAGAACTCCTCAGCCAGCGCGACGACCCACAAAATTCCGAAGAAGGTTCCGATCGCCACGATCGACGTTTTCTCCCAACCGAGCGTCGGAATGCGGGGCCCGGCGAATCCGATCGACCAGGCGAGAATCGCCGCCAGAGGCAGGAAGATCGCGAAATGGACCAATCCGATTTTCCACTCCCGCGACACCGGCCAGAACCCAAATCCCACGCCCTTCACGCGACGGATACTCAGCATCGCGAACAGCCCGGTCCGGAACCACATCAGTTGCCCCAGTACAGGAAGATAGAGCTTCGGATAAGGGCATAAGTACCAAAGCGGAAACAGCTTAGCGATCCAGACCGCGGCCATGAAAACAAGCAGCAGAACATCGGCGGCAGGCTTCTTCGGCAACAAGATATACCAGAAAGACACGGCGCCGGCGAGCACTGCAATCAGACGCTAAAGCCCGCCACTGAAAAGTGCCAAAGGCATGCGTCGCGAGACAATATGGCAGGACCGCAGCAATCGTCAGCAGGCTCGCAAATAAAGGCGGCGGAAGCCGCTCAAAGCGCGCGCGGATTCGATCGGATGCCAGCGAAGCATAAAAAGCCACTTCGAGAACGAACGCCGGCAGCGCGTTCTGCCAGGGGATGTTCTCTAAAGGCCAGGTCAACTGTAACTTTCTCCCAGTATTACGGTATCCTCCTGTGAACGTGAACGCAACGGACAACGCTTTGATGGCAGCGGTTGGCGACGGGCGAAGTGCAGAAACTCGCCGTGCTCTTCGAGCGCCATCACCGGGGATTGTTCCGTTATTTTGTGTCGATGAACCGGAACCGCGAATTGTCTGAGGATCTGGTGCAGGACGTATTTTTCCGCATGTTGCGATATCGAGCCAGTTACGATGCCCAGCAGTCCTTCACGGCCTGGATGTACCAGATCGCGCGCAATGCGAGCGTCGATTCGGCCCAAAAGCGGAGGGGCGAAGTGATTGGGATTGATGAGTTTACCGAACATAAGGCGGATCCGGGGCCGGGGCCGGAGGAATCGGCGGTCCGGAGGCAGGATCTGAGGCTGCTGCGGCAGGCGCTCGACCGGCTGCCGGCGGATAAACAGGAAATTCTGGTGCTCAGCCGGTTCCAGGGAATGAAGTATGACGAGCTCGCCGGGCGTGCTCGGATGCGAGGTTGGGACGGTAAAAGTGCGCGTTTATCGCGCGATGCGCGCTCTTGAGCAGGCTTATTTGACCATAAGTGGGGAAAAAACAGCATGAATTGCGACGAAGCGAGGCTTAATTTACCCGAATATTTGAGCGAATCCTTGACCGAAACTCAGGAACTCGCGTTCGCGGCGCACCTGGCCGACGTGCGAAGCGTGCCGCGCGGAGACGGAGCGATTGGGATCGTTATGGCGCGGGCTCGCACTGCTGCCGGGCACGATGCCGGAGCCGAGCGCGACAGGTGCGCGACCGGTTTTACGAATCGCTGGCGGCTTATCGGCACGGGATGGAATCGGCGCCGAAGCATGGGTTCAAGGAAAAGCTGGCGGCGCTGTGGCCGAGGCAGCCGGCGTGGCAGATGGGGATCAGTTTCGCATTGCTGGTGCTGGGTGTCGGCGCGGGCTATGCGATTCGGCCGGAAAAACAGCATGAAGTACAGCAGCCGGATGTGGCGCAATTACGTGGAGAGGTAAGCAACATGAGACAGATGGTGGCGTTGTCGTTAATGCAGCAGCAATCGGCGGGCGAGAGGTTGCGCGGAGTGAGCTGGGCGTATCGGGTGGAATCGTCGGATACGGAAGTTTTGTCGGCGCTGCTGTCGACTGTGAATAACGATCCGAGCATCAATGTGCGGATCGCGGCGGTGGATGCGCTGCACGCGTTCGGCGCGAGTCCGGTGACGCGCGACGGCGATCGTGCAATCGATCCCGAAGCAGACGTCGCCGCTGGTGCAGATCGCTTTGATCGAGCTGCTGGTGGATTTGAAAGTCACCGACGCGGCGCCGGAGTTGAAGAAGCTGAGCTACCGATGAAGCGATCGACGTGAGCGTGCGGGAGAGAGCGAAGTGGGCTCTCGGGAAGCTGGTGCAATGAAGCCGATGATTTTCGGATTGGCGCTGGCGATTGCGCTGCGCGCGGCCGAAGAAAAGACCACCGAGCACAAGACGTTCTCGGGCGTGCGGGAGCTGGTGATCGATAACATCACGGGCTTTATCGAAGTCACTGCGTCGACCGGCGGTTCGGTGGAGATGGACATCGAGAAAACGCTGAGCGGCTCATCGGAGGACCGGCTGTCGCTGGCGAGGAAAGAGATCAGTCTGGCGATCAACGCAGGAAGGCGGGCTTGTGCAGGCTGCTGGTCGACGGGCCTTTCCGATGCCACTGCTCCGATAATTCGATGAATTTTCACGGGCACCAAGTTTACGAGTTTAATTACAACTTCAAAGTCCGCGTGCCGCGCGACGTGAAGCTGGAATTGCGGACGGTGAACAACTCGCACATCATCGGTGGAAGGCACGGCGGGCGATTACACGATCAGCAATGTGAACGGGCCGATCGAGATGAAGGATGTGGAGGGTTCGGGGACCATTCACACGGTGAATGGAGGGGTGAAGGTGCTGTATGCGCGGAATCCGGCGGGTGCGACGTCGTTCAGATCGGTGAACGGATCGCTGGATATTTCGTTCCGGCCGGGGCTGAATGCGGACGTGAAGATGAAGACGATGAATGGCGGGTTGTATACGGATTTCGATGTGTCGGCGATGCCGGTGGCGGCGACGGCGGCCGAGAATCGCGACGGGAAGTTTGTGTGGAGCAGCCGGAGAATGACCGGCGTGCGGATCGGCCGCGGCGGGCCGGAACTACAGTTCGAAACGCTGAATGGAAATGTCATGATCAAGAATCGGGAGAAGTAGAGATGTTGAGACAAGTGATTTTATTTGCGGCCGCCGGGGTGATGCTGGCCGCGCAGGATTCAGGCGACAAGGTCGACGGTACCGTTTCGCGATCCGTCGGGCGCGAAGACGTTGAAGGTCTCGCTGCAGAACGGCAGCGTGACGGTGAAGGGCTACGACGGCAAGGACGCGCAGATCGAAACGGCGTCGCGCATTTCCGGCCGCGAGCGCCGTCCATCGCACGTGCCGGAAGGGATGCACAGGATCGACAACGATGAGCATGGGGCTCGACGTGACGGAAGAGAACAACGTCATCACGGTGATCGGGACGAACAGCTCGGCGGGTCACCTGACGATTCAGGTTCCGGTGCAGACCAACCTGGTGCTGCGGTCGGTGAACGGCGGCACGATTACGGTCGAGAATATCTCGGGATCGATCGACGCGAATCACACCAACGGGGGCATCTCGATTACGAATGTCTCGGGATCGGTGCTGGCCAATACGACGAACGGGAAGGTCACGGTGTCGCTGAATAAGGTGTCGCGCGGATAAGGCGATGAGCTTCACGTCGTTCAACGGGACGGTGGACGTGACGCTGCCGGCGGACGTGAAGGCCAACGTGATGATGAAGACCAATAACGGCGAGATCTGGAGCGATTTCGATATCAAGCTGACGGCGGGCGGGAAGCCTCCGGTGGTGGAGGATAGCCGGAGCTCGAACGGGAAGTATAAAGTGCATCTGGATCGGGCGATGTATGGGTCGATCAATGGCGGCGGGCCGGAGATGCAGTTTGTGACTTACAACGGGAGTATTTTGATTCACAAGAAGTAGGCTTCACTTCTGCGTGGGGCCGGTTACAGCTGCAGACGCCGGCCTCGTAATTGGCGCGAGGATTGCGTTAGCCCAACGGTATTCCGGCTTCCCCAGCAAACCTGCTCCTGAACTCTTCCCAGTCGGCACCTTCCCGAGCTAGAACTTGGGCAACGTCGAACCAGCTGCTGGTCGTGGGTGATTCCTGCTTCAATTTATCCAAACTCAGACCTGCCTTGGAGATAATCGTCCAATAACCACCGAAATTGTGTTTCTTCGCTTTCAGGTGGGATTTCTCGGCTTCTCCAGCGCGATTGTGAGCATTGCTGATATCGGTTCCACCTTTGATCTCGATCGCCACCTTATTTCGGAGTTTCCCTTCAAACTCCTCTTGAATCCGTATATCAGGGTCAGTGCTCAGAGAAAGAATCGCCCTCCGCTTGGATGCGTTCATGATCGTGATTTTTCGGGCATCCCGACTTGTAATGAAATCTTTGACGATCTCAGCCACCGACAAAAACACCTCTAGCGTCGCTTTCTTGCCGATGGCGTTATTGTTGCTTCCGTACAATTGCGCCCCAAGGGTAAGGAGCGGGAGTTCTGAAACATCCCGCCCAGTAATTCGTGGAGATATCTGCCGCACAAGTTCGGATAGACGTTCGATCATGAAGGTACAAAAGAAATCCAGCGGCGGAGGTCGCCGCGCATTGATGAGACCACGGCTCTCCATTCCCTTAAACGGGCTCATCCCCGTCCCGCTGCGATAGAAGCGCTTTTGGGAAATGCCCAGCAAAAGCCGGTAATATCCTACCAGGGTCGGCTTCTCCTCAAGAAGCGCAGGAACGGGGAACACGTGTTCGTCGCGAATGCCCGAGGCAGCTAGGATTTTCTGAACATCGGCTGGCACGTATTTGGCGATTTGCTTCTTGAGCAGATTGGGATCGGTCTGCGCCAGGGCTTCACTCAGTGCGTCTATGAGAGCAGTCTTACGAGCCGCGACGAGCATCTGATGAAAGATGACCTGGCGGGATGGGCTAAGCAGCGGATTTGAAGCGCTCACCGGAAGAGGGACCCGCTGAGCCGATCCTCGGCAATTTGCAGGTATGTCGGGTTGAGTTCGAGTCCGACAAATCGCCTATTCTGTTTTAGCGCTACAAGGCCGCTTGTGCCTGATCCGATGAAGGGATCGAGCACCAGGTCCTGCGGGTCCGTGCTGAGGCCAACGCAGGGTTCGATCAGCGACGAGGGAAATGTGGCGAAATGCGCTTCGGCGTAGGGCTTTGTGTGGATGTCCCAGACAGTACGCATGTTTCGACCGTTCGGTCCGCGGACTGCTTCCGGCTCGTATTTGTAATGCTCGCTCTTACTCAGAAGAAAGAGATATTCATGAGAACGGGTCGGACGATCCCTTACGCTCTCAGGTTGGCAGTTCGGCTTGTTCCAAATGATATCGGCGCGCAAATACCAGCCCTCCTTCTGAAGGGCAAACGCCAGCAACCAAGGCACGCCAATCAGGTCCTTGGGCTTTAACCCGTCTGGCGTTGCTGGCCTCACATTCATTGCTCGAACCGGGTTCTTTCTGTCGCTGGCGCGCCACGTCCTTCCGCCCGAAGTGTAGGAATCTCCGATATTTAACCACAGAGTGCCGTCATCGCGCAGGACCCGGCGTACTTGGGAAAAGACTCGCACAAGGTGTTCAATATAAGCGGAGACCGAGTCCTCGAGCCCGATTTGGCCGGGGATGTTATAGTCGCGCAATGACCAATAAGGCGGAGAGGTTATGCAAGTTTGAAAGATGTTGCCGGGTAGTCGGGACAGGATTGTTTCCGCGTCGCCGCCTATCAAGGCTGAGTCGGACGCGTCATCCGTTAGGAAGCGCAAAACACGCTCATGTTCCTCGGAGTGAAAACGATGCACACGGGGGACGTAGCCAAGCGCCGACACGCACGTCACGTCCCCCGGGGGACGCGGTTTCTGCGCTCTCACGCGTTTGGCTGATCCGCTCATAGAAACGACCATTGTAATTCATTTGCGGACTTATACTTCCAGAAGCAAGGGGGAGGAACAACCTGAAACGTAGTCGTCGCGTCGAGGGCGATGTGTCTGTTCCCGGACGCGACTTCTGTTGCGATGCTGATCTTGAGGCACGTTCGAAGTAGCCAAGCGCTTGAGGGACCGCCGACGCTTCGGCTTGGCTTAAAGATTGCCCGCTATCAAGCGCTTTGCGAGTTGCTCTTGTTTAAGACCGGCGGTGACTTGCATCTTGATGCCCCCTCGGGTAAGCACGAATTCAGGCCTGAGTTGCTCGTAAGCCTTGCGGTATTCTCTTTTCTGCATCCACATCCGGTGAAGTTTACTTACCTTAGTCATTGCGACTTTCCTTTTCTCGCGTCGAGAATTGTTCGATTCGCATGATGCCGTCGAGGGCACGGCAGGCGTGTTCGATCTGCTCGGCGAGAAAACGTGCGTCTAGATCGCCTTCAATCCGCAACGCTCGGGCTATCACTAGGGCATCCTCGGGTGTTGGGGCATCGAGTAAGTGTTTGTTCCAAAGAGCTCGCGTGCCGTACTCTTTGAAGGCTCGACGGTAGAGGCTGGCGTAATCTTCCGGGCGCGCGTCCATTTGTTCTGATGATAACTCTCCGCGATACGGTTATGCCTCGACTCGGTCGCCGTGGCTGGGGGGTTGACTGGTAACGATGATGCGGATGGGGCTCGCACTTTTGTTTAACGCCTGGTGCTGTTGGCCGGGGGAGACTTCGATTCCCTCCCCTTTCTGAAGAACGAAATCGTGATACTCGATTTCGAGTGTCAGTTCGCCTTCGAGGACGTAGAAGAACTGGCGGGCGTGGGCGTGGGAATGGCGGGTTTCTTTGGTTCCGGGAGGCATTAGCTCTTCGATGACACTTAGCTCTGGCGTTTTGACCAGGTGCCAGCCGTCACAGTCGGTCGCCTGGGGGCCTCCCCATTTATAGTGTTCGGCGGACTTGGTGCTGATTATTTTTGCGGGCATGCTTGTTAGTAGAATAAACGCTGCATGGCGAAATTCCCAGGTGTGGATTATCTTTTGATCGATTCCCAGTTGAACGAGCAGGAGTTGATGGTGCGGCAGACTGCCCGGCAGTTCGTCGATGAGCGGGTGATTCCGCAGATTCGCGATTGCTTTCGCGAGGGGCGATTTCCGAAAGAATTGATCGGGGAGATGGGGCGGCTGGGATTTTTTGGCGCGAATCTGGAAGGCTATGGCTGCGCGGGGATGAACAACGTCGAGTACGGGCTGATCATGCAGGAGCTGGAGCGCGGCGACTCAGGGATTCGTAGTTTTGCAAGCGTGCAAGGCGCGCTGGTGATGTATCCAATTTACACTTACGGAAGCGAGGAACAGAAGCAGAAGTGGCTGCCGAGGCTGCAATCGGGGGAGGCGGTCGGATGCTTCGGGCTGACGGAGCCTGGGTTTGGATCGAATCCGGCGGGGATGCTGACGCGGGCGCGGCGCGATGGGTCGGATTGGGTGCTGAATGGCGAGAAGACGTGGATCACGAATGGGTCGATCGCCGATGTGGCCGTCGTGTGGGCTCGGGCCGAGGATGGGATTCGCGGATTTCTGGTGGAAAGAGGCACGGCTGGATTTTCATCGTCGGAGTTGCATGGCAAGTTGTCGATGCGGGCGTCGGTAACGGCTAGTCTCGCGTTGAGCGATGTCCGCGTGAAAGGAGTGCGCAATGCTGCCGGGCGCGAAGGGATTGAAAGGTCCACTGGGGTGCCTGACGCAGGCTCGTTATGGGATTGGGTGGGGCGTGCTGGGAGCGGCGATGGATTGTTACGAGACGGCGCGGTCGTACTCGGTGCTGCGGAAGCAATTCGACGATAAGCCGATTGCGTCACATCAACTGGTGCAGGAGAAACTGGCGGACATGATCACGGAGATCACGAAGGCTCAGTTGCTGGCGCTGCACTGCGGGCGTTTGAAGGACGCGGTGAAAATTGAGCCGTGGCACATTTCGATGCTGAAGCGGAATAATGTGCGGATGGCGCTCGAGTGTGCGCGGCTATCACGGGATTTGCTGGGCGGCAACGGGATTATGGACGAGTATCCGATGATGCGTCACCTGTGTAATCTGGAGACGGTGAAGACGTACGAAGGTACGGATCATATCCATACGTTGGTCATCGGCGAGAGGGTTACGGGCGTGGCGGCGTATAAATAGTCGGCGTGGTAATCTATTGAAGAGAGCTTTCCTGCGGAATTTCGTATGATCTACCTTTTGACGACGATCCATGTGATGGTGTGCTTGTTCCTGGTGGTTGTGGTGCTGTTGCAGAGCGGCAAGGCGGCCGACCTCGCCGGGGCGTTCGGCGGGATGGGCTCGCAGACGGTGTTTGGCCCGAGAGGGTCGGCGACGGTGCTATCGAAGGCGACGACGATTGCCGCTGCGATGTTCATGGTGACGTCTTTGGCGCTATCGATCATGGCGACGCGAAGTGGCGGAGCGGTCCCGGCGATTTTCGACAAGAAGGCTCCGGCGCAGAAGACGAACGGTCAGGCGCCGCCGCCGGTGGGTTCGCAAGTGCCGATTCAGGTGACTCCGTCGGTGAACGGGCAGCAGACGGCGCCGACGCAGACGATCCCGATGCCGGTGCAGGCGACGCCGGAGTTACCGGGTCAGGCGAAGCCGCAAGGTCAGAAGAAGTAGAATTTCCACCTGCGGAGGTGGCGGAATTGGCAGACGCACTAGCTTGAGGTGCTAGCGGGAGCAATCTCGTGGGGGTTCAAGTCCCCCTCTCCGCACCAAATATATCAATTACTTAGAGTCGATCAGGAGCAATTCGGTCGGCTCTTTGCTTTCGGTGGCACGGTGTTTGGCACGGTTTCGTGATATCCTGCGGCCATGGCGAACCACTACGGCACCGGGACGCTTCGGAAGCGCGGCAACATCTGGCACGTTCTCTACTGGGTGGACGGCATCCAGCGGCAGAAATCGTCCAAGTCCTCCAACATTCAAGACGCCAAGAAACTGCGCGATCAGATTCTCGGCAAGAAGGCGCGCGGCGAGATGGGAAATTTCGCTGCCGAGAAAATTACGTGCGGTGAACTGTTCGACGATGTCCTGAAGCACGTCGAGGCGAACGCCAAGGAATCGACCGCCAAAATCTGGAAAATGGTCATCGACGCGAACCTGAAACCGTTCTTCGGCCACATGAAAGCCGTGAAGGTTTCAACCGAACGAATGAACGACTACCGCGTGAAGCGCACTGCGGCGGGACGTTCCGATGCGACGGTGAACCGGGAGCTTTCGATTCTGCGGACGGCGTTCAATCGGGGCCGCAAGTGTACCCCGCCGAAAGTTGACCGGCTACCCTACTTCCCAATCGTCAGCGAAATCAAAAATGCGCGGCAGGGATTTCTGACGGATGAACAATACGCAGCCTTGCGCGACGGGTTGCCCGATTACCTCAAGCCGCTTTTCGTGACAGCCTACTTCACCGGCGTTCGTCTTGGCGAACTACTGGCGTGGCGCTGGGAGCAAATCGATTGGGAACAGGGGTTCGTGACGCTGCAAGCGGATGAAACGAAGAGCGGCCACACGCGCGCCGTGCCGATTCTTGCCGGGGACATGCTCACCTGGTTGAAATGGGCGCACGATGAATCGAACGGCTGCGCGAATGTGTTCCATCGGGCAGGGGAACCGATCAAGGAATTCCGGGGAGCATGGAAGAGTGCCTGCAAGGCGGCGGAAGTTCCTGACCTCAAGTTCCACGACCTGCGCCGGACAGCCGTCCGCAATATGCGCCGCGCCGGGGTTTCTCAAGTCGTTCGCATGCGCATCACCGGTCACCGGACCGATTCAATGGAGCGGCGGTACAACATCGTAGATGTCGAAGATATCCAGACGGCGAGAGCTTTAATGGAGGGCCGGGGTAAGACGGAGGTTGTCTCCGCTCCTCAACAGGATGTTGCAAAATCTCGGTAGTTATGAAGAAGTACCGAGGAAACGCAACAAGTCAGGGCGGTCAGGCCGCTTCCCACGGGTTGACGATCTCCACCCCGAGCTCTGCGAAATGCTTAACGTTGCGTGTAACGACGGCGAGTTCGTGTTCGAGCGCAGTCGCCGCAATCAGTCCGTCAATGACTGACGGTTGAATGCCCTTCTCCTGCGCACGTGCGGAAAGAGCCGCCCAGCGGTCGCCGGTAGCGCGTGTGACGGGGAGCACATTTGCAGGGTCGAACGATTCGATCAGTTCGGTTTCGAGCCATTGTTCCAACTGGTCGCGCCGCTTGCTCGGAGGGTGCAATTCGATTCCCCGGCGAATTTCCGCGAGGGTCAAAATGCTGACGTAGAGGGAACCGGGCGCGGCGGCCTTGAGCCAATTCTTGACCCGTTGATCGGGTTCGCCCTTTCGCGAGAATTCGGAAAGGACATTGGTATCAATCAGGAAACCGTTCACAGATCCAACGGCCTGGGATAGTCTCGGATGCGTTCCAGATTCAGCTCGGAACCGGCGAAGGGAGGCTCGCTGAGAACGTCGGCCAAGTTCTTACGTGGCTTCTTCTGGGCAGACGCTTCGGGGAGAGGCGACGATACGAGCGCATGATGGATCACTTCGGCAACGCTGTGAAAGGCTCCACTGCGCAGCCGTTCCTGAATGAGCTTTTCGTCCTCGGGAGTGAGCTGAATCGTCATGATAGTACCCTACGCCCGGAACCCGGGGGCGTCAACTCCATGATCTCACCTCGAAGAGGTAGATCGCTGAATGCTTTCAATCGACGCTGAAAGCGGCGATTACCGCGCGAAAGCGCGGCACCAACCTAACGCAACGCGTTAGGGATGGTGTCATGTTCTAAATGCTGTAGTCCCCTCGGTCTCTGGGATATCCCCCGGCTCTTCTCGATGAATCACCTCCGCTGACATTTTCTCTACTTATACGAAGGTATAATTTTCTTCTTGCCGTCTCGGCTCCCAATCCTTAGAAAGATTCTTCGATCATGTTCATGTGCCGACGGACCATCAAAGCCTTTCGACCCGGTCGGGTTGCGGAGCGGCCCGCGTTGCGTCCTGAGTCCGTTCGCCGGTTTCATAGTCGATCCACCACATTTCGCGGCGGGCCTGCGCCACGCTGTCTTCCATGGCACGGGCGGCGAGTTCGGTCGCGGACTGGCGCGTGCCGGAAACCCCGATCGAATCCCGGAGTGCGTCGATGTTGTCGGTGAAGACTTGAATCGTTTCCGAGCCCCGCGACGTGGCGACGTAAAACTCGCGGCGGTCCATTTCATTTCCCGACACGATCACATTGGGAAAGGTCTTCCCCTGCGCCTTCTGTAAGCGCCGGAGTGAAAATAGACCAGTAAACGCCGCGTGAGCGGCGTTGCTGGCGGAGCAAAACTAGGCCGCCAGGAGACTGGTTCCATCAAACATTCCCATAGGCTTATGTTTTGTGGAACACCTGAGAGGTGTACACAGTGGAGTTGTATGCGCGGGTACGGCGAGCGGTCGTCGTCGACAAGATGAGCGAACGCGAGGCAGCCAAGCAGTTCGGGCTGGCTCGCGAGACCGTGCGGAAGATGCTGCGGTACTCGGTGCCGCCGGGCTATCGGCGGCAGCAACCGGTGCGGCGGCCCAAGCTGGATGCCTGGACTGGAGCTATCGACCAGATCCTGGAAGGCGACAGGGCGGAAGGCAGGAAGCAGCGGCACACCGCCAGGCGGATCTTCGAGCGGCTGCGCGACGAGCACGGCTACATCGGCGGCTATACGATCGTGAAGGACTACGTGCGGCTCAGGAAGCTGAGCCAGCGCGAGATGTTCGTGCCGCTGGCGCATCCGCCGGGAGACGCGCAGGCCGACTTCGGCGAAGCGATGGTAGTGATCGCCGGAGTGGAGTGCAAGGCGCACTATCTGGCGATGGACCTGCCGCAGTCCGACGACTGCTTCGTGATGGCCTTCCCGGCCGAGACGACGGAGGCGTTCCTGGAAGGACACAACCACGCCTTCGCGTATTTCGGCGGCGTTCCGCGCACGATTCTGTACGACAACACCAAGATCGCCGTGGCGCGGATCTTGGGCGATGGCACGCGCACCAAGACGCAGGCATTCAGTGAACTGCAAAGTCATTATCTGTTCGCAGAGAAGTTCGGGCGACCGGGCAAGGGCAACGACAAGGGCAAAGTGGAAGGGCTGGTGGGCTACGCGCGGCGGAACTTCATGGTGCCGCGTCCGCGCTTCGTCACCTGGGAAGCGTTCAACGCTCACTTGCTGGTTCAATCGCAGAAGCGTCGGGAGCGCAAACTACGGAGACACCAGCAGACCATCGGCGAGCGTTTCGGGAAAGACCGGGAGCGGCTGCTGCCCCTGCCGGCGGCGCCGTATGAAGCTTGCGATAAGCGATCCACAAGGGTCACTTCGATGTCGCTGGTGCGCTATCGCACCAACGATTACTCGGTGCCGGTGGAGTGGGGACACCGCGAAGTGCTGGTGAAAGGATTCGTACACGAAGTGGTGATCTGCGCGGCGAGCGAGGTGATCGCGCGTCATCCACGGAGCTATGAACGGGAAGACATGATCTTTAACCCGCTGCATTACCTGGCGCTGCTGGAGCAGAAGAGCAACGCGCTGGATCAGGCCGCGCCGTTGGTGGGCTGGAAGCTGCCGGAAGGCTTCGGCGAACTGCGCCGCCTGATGGAAGCGCGCCTGGGCAAGAAGGGCAAGCGCGAATGCGTACAAGTCCTTCGGCTGCTGGAGACGTTCGCGCTAGCGGAAGTAGAGCGGGCCATCGAGAATGCCCTGCGGAGGGGGACGATCTCGTTCGACGCCGTCAAGCACCTGCTGTTGTGCCGCATCGAGCAGAGGCCGGCGCGGCTCGATCTGGGGAACTATCCGCACCTGCCTCTGGCGCAGGTGGCGACCACGGCCGCCGCCGATTATCTAGCTCTGTTGGAAGCCTGCTGATGGACACGCCCCAGGTTTTACTCCATCATCATCTGAAAACTCTGCGCCTGCCTACGTTCCTGCGCGAGTATGACAAGCTCGCGCAGCAGTGCGCCGCCGAGGGCGTGGACTTTCCGCGTTACCTGCTGCGGCTGAGCGAACTGGAACTGCTGGACCGCGAACGGCGCGCCACGGAACGGCGCATTCGCCAAGCGAAGTTCGACGTGGTTAAGAGTCTGGACACTTTCGAGTTCCTGGCGATCCCATCCTTAAATAAGTCGCTGGTGCTGGATCTGGCTCGCTCGGAGTTCATCGAGCGCAAGGAAAACGTGCTGGCGCTGGGAAACTCGGGCACTGGGAAAACGCACATCGCCCTGGCGCTGGGCCTGGCCGCTTGCCAAAAGGTTTCCGCGTCCGGTTCACCACCGCGGCGTCGCTGGCGCATGAGCTGATCGAGGCCAAGGACGAACGGCGCCTGATGCGCTTTCAGAAAATGCTGGCCAGCTTCGAGCTTCTCATCATCGACGAACTGGGCTTCGTGCCGCTGTCCAAGACCGGCGCCGAGTTGCTGTTCGAGGTCTTCAGCCGGCGCTATGAGCGTAGCGCCACGCTGGTGACCAGCAACCTGCCGTTCAATGAATGGACCGAGGCGTTCGGCTCGGAGCGGCTGACGGGAGCCCTGCTGGACCGGCTCACCCACCACGTCCACACCCTGGAGATGAATGGGGAAAGTTACCGGTTGAAAGACAGCAAACGACGCCGCCCAGCGAAGCCTCGCTCCTAGCCACCGGCTGGTTTTGCGGCGCCGATTTGCAGGGCCGGCTGCCGCTCCGGCCTAAGCGCGCCCCGCAAAGCGGGTCGCAGGCCTACGCTCCAGCCGCCCCCGCAAATCCCTCAAAGCAAAGCCCAAACTTCCCAGGAAGTGGTCTACTTTCTCTCCGCCCTGGTGGTCTATTTTTACTTCGCCCTTGACAGTCGGCCGCTCGTCGTCGATGCTGGGCCCGGCAAGGAGCTCTTTGGTCTCTATCGTGCGCGAGTATTTCAGTCCGAGTTGAAACTGAAACACGCTCTAGAGCATCGAGATTTGGAACTGGGTCCCCCGCCAACAAAGGCGGCGGCGAATGGGCGGATGAACGCACTAGGTGTTTCGGTGTTTTATGGAGCGACGGATTACGCAACTGCGTTGGCCGAGGTGCGGCCCCCAGTCGGCAGCAAAGTCTTAGTCGGGCGCTTCGAAATTATCTTGCCTTTGCGTTTGCTTGATGTTGAAGCTCTCCGCTCATTAATGGTGGAGGGCAGCGTTTTTGATCACAACTACATTGGCCGCCTGCGTCGAGCCAAGTTTCTGGAGGGACTTAGCCATCGTGTAACTAAGCCCGTAATGCCAGATGATGAGCCGTTCGAGTATCTGGCAACCCAGGCGATCGCCGACTTCCTCGCGACTGAGTCCAACCCGCCCTTAGATGGGCTCATTTACCCTTCCATCCAGGCGGACGCGGGCGTTAACGTTGTCCTTTTTCATAAGGCCGCCCGCGTCGCCCCCCTAGATATTCCACCAGGAGCTACAGTCTCGGCCGACCTCACACGGTACTCCGACGATGGAGCCGACGCTGATTATTGGGTTTGGGAGGAAATACCGCCCGTCGCGACCGCTGAGCCCTCGGCCTCCAGCGATTTTCCCCTCATTAACGCGAGGTGGACTTTTGAACCCGACGATTACGACGAACGGACGCCGACACTAAGGCTGGATGTGACCAGCTTGGAGGTTCACCACATTGACCGCGTAGCGTTTGCGACGTCTACTTACTCGGTACATTATCATCGCAGCGAAAAAAGACCGCTGTCGTTTTGAGAGAATTCAGATTCGTTAAGCAACATTATCGCCGCTCTCCATGGGAACAGAGTGTCATTCATGCCGCAAAGCCTGGAGCGGATCGATTTTCGCCGCGCGATGCGCCGGGATAAAGGTCGCTAGCGCGGCTGTGCCTATTAGCAGAAAGGAAGCGAACGCAAAGGTTAGCGGATCTGTCGACTGGATACCATACACATAGCCCGCCATGAGGCGGCTCAGCAGCAGCGATCCAATCAGGCCTAGTATCACCCCCACCAAAGTTACTCGCAGCCCTTCCCGCAAAACCAGACCAATGATCTCGCGCCGTTCCGCTCCCAGGGCCGAGCGGATGGCCATTTCCTGAGTGCGTCGGCTGGCCGTGTAGGACATCACGCCGAAAATCCCGACCGCCGAAAGCAGGAGTGCCAGCGATGAGAAGATCCAGAGCAAGCTCATCGGAAAACGAATCGAGCCGTAGGTTTGCGACACGATCTCGGTCATCGTCCGGATTTCGTTTACAGGCTGATCCTTGTCGACCAGGAGCACGGCCTCGCGCAGACTAGCGGCGACGCTCATCGGTGGCGCCGCGGTTCGCATGACCACGAACGCAGCCGGAGCAGGTTTTTGCTCAAACGGCGCATAAATGGCAGCCTCCGGCTTCCACAGATCGTCATTGCGAACGTCTTTCGCCACGCCGACGATTTCAAGAGGCTGCGCACTGCCGGATTTGCTCCCCGAATAAACACGCGCCGAAACGGTGAGGTGGCGGCCCAGCGGACTGGAGTGCGGCCAGTAGCGACGCGCGACCGTTTCGCTAATGATGGCGACCTTTGTGGCTCCGTCGTCATCGTGATCCGTGAAGTCGCGTCCCGCGATCAGAGGCGTGCCCATGGTCTTGAGAAAGTCGGCCGAAACCAATTTGTAACTGGCCGTGGGTTCCTGTCCGGGCGCCGCTGGAGGCTGACCTTCCGGTTCAAAGAAAACGCTGCCGCCAAAGCCTTCGACTGCGGCAAACTTCACGCCTGCCGTGTTCTCGATGTTCCCGATCAATTGCCTATAGAAGACCGCCCGATGCGCCGCGTCCGGATAACTGTAAGCAGGAAGGCGAATCATGGTGCTCAGAACATTAGTAGGATCGATCCCAAGGTCTACTTTTGCCAGTTCAAGAAAGGTCCGCACAAGCAGGCCCGCGCCGTTCAGCAAGACCAGTGCCAGCGCCATTTCACACACAACCAACGTGTTGCGGAGCCGCCGTCGGCCGGAGCTTGCGGTCACGCTCAATCCACTCTCCTTCAGCACATCACCCAGCGCCGCTTTCGACATCGCCCAGGATGGCGCCAGCCCGAAGATGATGCCCGTCGCGAGCGTGATCGCCAGACTGAAAACGAGCACGCGCCAGTCGACGTCAATCACTTCGGCATTAGGAAGACGGAACTGGTAGCGGCTCAGGGCCACCGTAAGCAAGCGGTCCCCGGCGTAAGCCAGAAGAAGTCCCAACGCTCCGCCGCAGAACGCCAGGAGGAGGCTTTCGGTGAGTAACTGTCGAATCAGCCGGGGCCGACCCGCCCCCATGGCCATACGGATCGCCACTTCCCGCGTGCGCCCGGTCGCGCGCGCCAATAAGAGATTCGCGACGTTGACGCATGCAATCAGCAGCACGCAGAACACAGCGCCCATCATGATCAAGAGCGGAGTCTGCATGTGACGATGATAGGCGGCGTGCAGCGGCTCCACTTTAATTCCCCAACCCTTGTCGGCAGCCGGATATTCGCGAGCCAGCGTGTCGGCCAGCGCGTCCATGGCGGCTTGGGCCTGAGCGATGCTCAACCCTGTCCTGATCCGCGCCTGCGTTTGCAAGTCTCGCGACGTGCTACGCCCTGCTTCGCTGCGCTCTTCCGGCGAGAGCACCAAAGGGACAAAGACGTCCATTTCCTGATCCCACGTGAATCGAAACGAAGCTGGCATTATGCCAACAATCGTGTAGCGCCTCTCATCCAGATCGATGGTCCTGCCAAGAATCGCGGGATCTGAGTTATAGCGCGCCTGCCAGAGGCGGTAGCCAATCACGGCCACTTGATCATGGCCCGGCTCCATCTCTTCCGGATTCAAAAAGCGCCCCTGCAGCGGTGGAACACCGAACATCGGGAGCAAATCCGCAGAAGCCTTGATGCCTTGCCCGCTCTGCGGCCGGTCTCCCTCGGTAATATTAAAGCCCGACCAGCGATAATAAGCGACATATTGAAAAACACCGGACTTCCCAATGTCGACGAGATTCGGAGCAGAGACGCCCGTCTGTACGTAGCCTTCACCCTTCTGGTCCCGCCATTGCCCTAGCCCTACAAGCTGTTCGGGCGCAGGATACGGTAACGGGCGAAGAAGAACCGCATTCACCAGGCTAAAGATCGCGGAGTTGGCGCCAATCCCGAGCGCGAGAGTAACCACGGCCACCATCACGAAGCCGGGACTCTTGGCCGACACCCGCAATGCGTAGCGTAAGTCCTGCAGTAAAGTCCTCATCGCTTCCACTCGATCATATCGAAAATGTTGCGATCTCGATGACGCGTTGACATTAGGTATTTGGCCTGATGTCCACCATGTCTGAAAGTGCTGCGATAATCAAGCCCTTTTTTCTCGATCCGTTGCACAAAACTGCTGATTGCGGATACACTACAGGCGACCGAAGCGGAGGATAAGCCTCTGCTGGGAAGCAAGCTGAGCGCCGACTTCGGGCCAAGACCAGGCTGGGGTTTGGCGAAACGCTGAGCCCCAGCGGCGAACTTGATTTCCTGGGATTGGCATCAAAGCGATAAATCCCAGGGGACTGGGGACAGAGTCCCCAGATACACGTCTCCTTTGCTATTCACTCGAATCGTCCGTTCCGCTCTTCTGTAGATTTCCGCACTTTCGTCGGAACCATGTCTCCGCCTTCAACTTCTGCATGAGCCTATTCCGCTGACAGGGTGTCGCAATCATTATTCAGCCTCATGGGCTAGGTGGACATACGCGCTTACCCGTGCGTCGACGAAAGAGCGTGCCGCGAGCGCTGCGGCTCACGATAAACCTCTTGCTTGGTGAGCACCCACCAAGCGGATTCGGCCAAGTGGCGCGCTACCGCGACCACCGCCTTCTGATGATTCTTGCTGCGTTTGAGCCGTTGATACAGTCGCACGACATGAGTTCCCGCTAGCCGGCGCTGGCTGATCACGATCAGGTTACCCGTCTCTACAAAAGCCCACTTCAAATTTCGATTTACATTGCCGCAGACCTGTCCCATGCGCGTGTGACCGCCGCTGGAATGCACTCGGGGCACCAGCCCGGCGTAGCTGGCCAGGTGAGCGGCCGTCGGAAATCGATCCACTCGACCGATTTCCAACATGAGAACCATGCTCAGGATCTTTCCGACACACGGCAGCGTCTTCAGCAAGTCCGCTTCTGCGCTCACTTTCATAATCGCTTCCAATCGCTTCTCCGCCGATTCAATCTGCTTTTCCAAAAAATCCAACGTCTTCAGCTCTTGCTCGACCGCCTCCCGGCAGTGCACCGGCAACTCCGGTAACCGCGTGCCCAGCTCCGCTCGAGGTCCGACTCCGAACAGGTCCGCCCCTGGTACTTGTACGTTATGACGAGATAACGTTCCGTGAATGCGGTTCTTCATTCGCGTGCGCAGTCGCACCGGAAAGATGCGCAGGCGGAGGAGTTCGCGCTGGTCACGCAACTCACTCGGCGGAATCCAAACTCCGGCAGAGTGCCATTGCGCGGCCCGATCGCCAGTCCCTTGGCATCCAACTTGTTGGTCTTGTTGGTTAAACCCATCCGACGTTTGGCCTCGTGCGGATTGCACAGCCGGGGATGGCGACCGCACCGCTCCATCTCATCGACCAGCCAACCGTAACTACCGCTGCCGATGCGTTGCGTTTCAAGTCTCCTGCTGTTCGGGAATTCGTTTCCCGACTCCAGACGCGCTGGCGCGGGCTTCAAGCACGGTAAAGTTTTTCGGGACACAGCGAAAACAGGCGGGACAAAACAGCAAAGCCGCGGAGGTTAACCCCAGCGGCTTCAGAACGAACGAGCGGAAGGTTGAGTGGAAATTATTGCACGGGCTTCGCCAGGGGTTGAGGAGCGACAAGGAGAATGTTGTAGGCTCCCCAGAGGTGGGCACTCCGCAAATTTGGAGCGGCCGATCCGGAGATCAGTGGCGTGACCGCACCGGTCGTCATCGAAATCGCTACCAGCGAATCGGGCGTTCCCGGAGTTGCGGGGCTGGTCGAATACGTCGTCGTATACAGTGTGTCTCCCATCAGCACCAGGTTTCCGTCGAGTTCAACCGGCGCGCTCGCTACCTGTGCCAGTTGCACAATCGGGCCGCCTGGAGCAATCTCTCTCGCCACTTGGCCGCCGAAAACACTAGTCAGATACATGCGGCCGGCCGAATCGAATGCTAATCCCCCCGGTTCGATGATGGGGCTGACTTTCGAGGCATGGATCTCAGCGGAGTAATCTGCCGTCTGCACGCCGGAGTAAATATTGAAGCACTTCACATCCTCGTCGATGAAGCCCGCGATGCAAATTTCGCTCGCCGAGCGGAATGCCATTTGATCCCCACGAATCATTCCTGTCGCGATAACGGCCGGCCATTGCTGGGGATTCACCTGCTCCAGATCCGCGGCCAAGTACTTGTAGATGTTCACGGCATAGCCGGCAGCGCCACCGTAGTGAGTCGCCACATAAAGGTCGCCCTCGCCATTGAACAACATGCTTTCCGTGTCGCCGCCGCCGCAATTCTCGCAAGTGACGGCGAAGGTGTCCCAGTTGGCATCGAAGGTCCCGTCGCTGTGATAGCGGAGGATGCGGTTGCTGTCGCCAGACGGGATTTCCACGGTGACGAAGAGTTCCCCGGTCAGAGGGCTCTGGGCGATCGCAACCGGGGCATAACCCCCGGTGGTAGCAAACGTCTTAATCCATGCGCCAGTTGGGCTGAATTCCTCGATTGTATGGCTGCTGCTGCTGGCCACCAGGATGTTATCGGCGGCACTCAATGCGGTCGCTGATAGCAGGGCGGCGAAAACGGACATCGCAAATTTTTTGGTCATTGTAGTCTCTCTCTCTTTTCAAAGTTGATCGGCGTGAAGAGCGGCGTCTCTCGATTTTTCGTTCCGCGCCGTTTCCGCCTTCACCACAAGTGGCGCGAAGATCGACCGGAATACGCCAAGAATTTTTTCGGCCTTCCAAAAAGCCGCTACAATGAGAGGCGCGCAATCAGAGCCGTCGAGCCTTTTAGATGGGGAACGGGTCTAGCGGAGGGCGAAAACTGCGTGTCGGAAGCGGATGCAGGCAAGCGCGGCGATATCACTCGATTGCTCGGTGGTTTCCGTGAGCGCCAACCGGAAGCCGAAGCGCGCCTTCTCGATCTGACGTACCGCGAACTGCGTAAAATCGCCGCCGGCCACCTGCGCCGCGAACATGCCGTGCGCAGCCTCCAGACCACCGATCTGGTTCACGACGCTTATCTCCGTATCGCCGGCCAGGCTGACAATGAATGGCGGGACCGCGGGCACTTCTATCAAGTGTCGGCCCACGTGATGCGCCAGATCCTCATCGACCGCGCGCGCAAACGCAATGCCGACAAACGCGGAGGCGGCGCGCCGGAGATCAGCCTTGATCGCGCCATCGACATCGCGCAAGCCAAATCGGGCGACCTGCTCCTGCTCGAAGGCGCCCTCCGCAAACTTGAAGAGGCCGATCCTCGCCAATGCCAGATCGTCGAGATGCGCTTCTTTGCCGGGATGCAGGAAGAGGAGATCGCCGAAGCTCTCGGCGTCTCCACCCGCACTGTCAATCGCGAATGGCGTCTCGCCCGCGCCTGGCTTTATAAGGAACTGTACGCTTGAATTCGGGCCGATGGCAGCGCGTCAAGTCGCTTTTCGAGCAGGCCCTCGATTTGCCCGAACCCGAGCGCGCGGCGCTGCTCAACGAATCGCGGGAAAGTCCGAGTGTCATCTCCGAAGTCCGCAGCCTGCTCAAGCTTGATGAGCAAGGCGGCGAATTCCTGACCCCGCCGGACCTGTCTGAGGACGCGACCGATATTGACGGACTGCTGCTGCCCGGCTTGGTGGTGGGCGATCACTTCCGCATCTCCGGTCCGCTGGGCCGCGGCGCTATGGGCGTGGTGTACCGCGCGGAAGACACGGTGCTGGGACGAGCCGTGGCGTTGAAATTTCTTCCGGAAAAAAGCGGAACGGCCTCCGGCGAGCGGCTTAGGCGGGAAGCGCGCGCGGCCGCGTCCTTGAGTCACCCGAATATCTGCGTGGTGCATGAGACAGGCGAACATCAGGGCCGGCCGTTCATCGTAATGGAACTCCTCGAAGGGCAGACACTGCGGCAGCGCATTGCGGCCGGACGTGTCGCCGAAAAGGAGCTCATCCACTGGGCCATCCAGATCGCCTCGGCGCTCGAAGCCGCGCATGAACGTGGCGTCATCCATCGCGACATCAAGCCGGCCAATATTTTTATTACATCGCGCGGACAGGCGAAGATCCTCGATTTCGGCCTCGCCAAGACTGCGCGCCCGCCGAAGCTCGCCGGTTCGGCGGACCCGGAGACACTCATCCCCTTGACAATGCCCGGCCGTATCATCGGAACCGTGCCCTACATGTCTCCCGAACAGGCCTGTGGCGACGAACTCGACACGCGCACGGACATCTTCAGCCTGGGTGCGGTCCTCTATGAGATGGCCACCGGCAGGCAGGCATTCGGAGGCAGCACGACGGCCGAGGTCCATAAGGCCGTTCTCAGCCGAACGCCTCTAGCGATCCGGTCGGTCGCAAGCGAAATCTCACCCGACCTTGAGCGGATTATTTCAAAGGCGATCGAGAAGGACCGCGACTTGCGTTATCAGCACGCGGCCTATATCGCTGCGGAACTCGGCGCCTTGCACGACAGCCGTACGGTTGAACTGCGGCCCAAGCGACAGCCCGGGCAACTGGCCTCGCGCCGCCGGCGGTGGTGGATCGGGGCCGGTGCCGCGCTGGTTGCGGCGGCAATCGTCGTGTTGGTGTGGTTTCGGACGCGCCCCGTCGCTCCCGTCGCACGCCCTGAAATCGTCATCGCCGCCATGGACAATGTCAGCGGCGATTCCAGCTTCGATACCGCACTCAATAGCGCGCTAACCGCCGATTTCCGCCAGTCCTCATTTCTCCTCGTCCCGTCCGAGGGCCGCATCCGCACCATTCTCAGGTTGATGCAGCGCTCCGAGTCGGACAAAACCACAGCCGCCATCGCGCTCGAAGTCTGCCAGCGCATGAACGACCAGGCCGTGGTCACCGGCGCCATCGCTCGTCTCGACCAAAAGTACCTGATCACGCTCGCAGCCACCGACTGCGCCAGTTCCGAACCCGTGGCTGAGAGTAAGGGTGTGGCCGCAAGCCGCGACAGCGTACCGATCACGCTCGACTCCGTCGCGGCTGAAATGCGGAGGCGCCTGGAATCGATCCAGTCTATCCGCCATTTCGACAAGCCCCTGATGGTAGCGGCCACGAGTTCGCTCGCCGCGCTGAAGGCCTATTCGCAAGCGCGCGATCGTTTTGCGGCCGGAGATAGCCGCGGGGCGATTCCGTTCTTCGTGCGCGCCACTGAACTGGATCCCAAATTCGCAGTCGCCTATGCCGATCTCGGCACGGTTTACGGGAATCTCGGCGAAAATGCCCTGTCCGCAGCCAACCTCACCCAAGCCTATAATCTGCGCGATGCCCAAATGGCAGACGAAACTCGCTTCTTCATCGTCGCCATGTATCATTCCAGCGTCACCGGAAACATCCATCAGGGCATCAGCAACTACCAGACTTGGACGCAGGCCCTCCCTAAGGATTCGCCGGCGTGGGGCAACCTTGCCGGGCTCTACATTTCCATCGGCCAACCCGATCTCGCGCTCGAACCTGCCAGGCAGGCGGTATCGCTCGATTCCAAAGACCCGATGGCCTACGTCACCCTCGCCCGGGCGCAAATGCAAGCGGGGCAGTTGGATGCCGCTCAGGCCACCTGCCGTCAGGCCATTGCGCAGAGAGTCGACAACGAACAACTTCACGCGCGGCTCGCCGAACTCGCGTTTGCACGCGGCGATATGGCCGCGCTCCAGGAACAGTTCGCCTGGGCCAAGGGTAAAACGGCGGCAGCATTGATGTTAAGGCAGGAAATGCAAGCCGATTTCGCTCTAGGCAAGCGACAGGCCGGGCTCGATGCGATGCATCAATCGAGCGAGGAGTATCGGAAGCAGGGCATGGCGGAGACAGCAGGACGTATAGGGAGCGTCGTCCCGCGCTATCTGGCCGAACTTGGTTGGACGGCCGAGGCGCGCGCGGCTTTTACGCAGCAGCCCGCCGATGACTCGACCGACACCGCCGTCGCGATCGCCGAAACCGGCGATCCATCCAAAGCCGAAGAGATGCTGCGCCGCCAATTGAAGGCCCACCCCGAGGACACTCTGTGGCAGGAGTGCCGCGGGCCGCAGATCCGCGGCGCCATCGAACTGGCCCGGCATCGCCCGGACGCAGCCCTTGAGGCGCTGCGCGCCGGGCTCGGCTGCGACTTGCGAAATCTGGATCAGCCCGACCTGCGAGGGCGCGCCTACCTTGCCCTCCGCCAACCCGACCTGGCGGCGGCCGAGTTCCGGAAGATCCTCGATCATCGCGGCGTCGAGCCTCTTTCCCATCATCTTCCGTTGGCGCACCTGGGCTTGGCGCGCGCCTACGCCATGCACGGCGACATCTCCTCGAGTCGCGGCGAATACCAGAAGGTGCTCGATCTTTGGAAGGATGCGGACCCCGGCATGCCCGCCAAGGATCAGGCCGCTCGCGAGCTCGCCGCGCTGCATTAGACGAATTTCGGAGATTTCGTAGACCGAGCTTTGGAGGCGGAGCGCGCTCGCCAAAGATTTACGAAACGAACCGAAGGCCTCCGGCCGGTGTGCGAAATTGCGAAACGAACCCACGGCCTCCCGCCGGTGCGCGAAATTACGAAACGAACCCACGGCCTCCTGCCGGTGCGCGAAAATTACGAAACGAACCCAAGAACCGCAATTCGCGACGATTAGAAGAGCGATTTGGCATCTGGCCCATTTTCGTTCGGCCGGCGGGCGACGTGGGGATGCGTAGCAGCGATCTAACGGGCAACATGGGAGAAATTCCCCGCTAGAGGGATGTGAACGGCTTCGCGGCCAAACGCGTCTACGGAATCTCCGAAACCGGTCTAGACCGGGCTTCCAAAAAAAGTTTGTCGTTTTTCCCGGCTGTGCTGCGCCACTAAGGCTGAGAACCGAAAGGTCTCAACGAAGGAGAACGAAAATGAATAAACGTGGCTTTTTGTTCGCACTACTGATCGCCGCCGGCGCTGCGGCAGGGAGCGCGCAGTCGCTCGACCCTCGCAGTCCGGCGCCCCTGAAGCCCGGTCTCAACGGCAGCATGGTCGATTCGACCGCCGGCACTCAATATTGGTACTTTTACGCCGATCCTGGAAAGATCCGGGTGCTGGCGCGCTGGGTCCGCGGGCAGTTCGACGTCGGTCAGCCGGCGCCGCTCGACATCGCCGTTCTCGATGAGAGTCACACTCCCGTCGCCCGACGGCAGATCGCGCCGGAAAAGCAAGCATCCGAGGCGCGTATCGAGTACTCGGTACGTCAGCGCGCCAAATTCATCGTCAGCGTCGCCGCTCCGCGTGGCGGTCTGGTCCGCCAGGGCGGCGATTACGAACTCACGGTTACCGGCGACGCCGATTTCTCCGACTCGGCCGCCCCCCATGCCGAACCCATCCTCCGGACTTATTCGAACGGGACCTTCGGAGCGGTTCGGTTTGACGCCAACGGAACCCTGGAGGCCGAAGACGGAACGCGTGGCACGTGGAGGCTTTTCGATCCCGCGCGAAAGGTCTATGTGGTCACGGTCGGCGCCCGCCGCTTCTCGGTGAAGCTCATGCCGGGCCAAGGGCTGGTCGATCCAGGCGACCCATCCACAATCGTATTCCGGGAGGTGCGGTAATGGACGCCCTCGCGAAACTCACTCGCCTCGCCGCGATGGTCGCGCTTGGAGCATCGGCGCTAGGCGCGCAATCGCTCGATCCGAAAAATCCGGCCCCACTTCAATCCGGCGTCAACGCCGCCAACATTGACGCGTTCATGACGCCGCATTACTGGACTTTCGTTGCCAAGAAAGGCAACGTCAAGATCAATGTGACGTTCCGTGCCCAGAGCATCATTGGCGCGCAACTCCGTACCCAAATCGCCTTCAACATCTACAACGCCGCGACGCCAGCCACGAAGTTTACGAAGGTCCTCGAATCGATGGGCCGCGAAGTCACCGAAGTAATCGAGGGACCATCGGGGGAGGATCACCAAATGGTCATCGAAGTGGTACCGCCGAAGGCAATCGTTCGGGCGGGTGGCGATTATGAAATACAAGCCGTCCAGGGCGTCGACTTCGTCGGAGCGAGGCGGTCCGATGCAGGCGGCGCTGACCCGATCGTCACGCGCCATTTCCGGGTATTCGGTTGTGCCAATCCGGCCCAGTGCACCGTTCGCTTCCTGCCCGGAGGTGCCGTGGCGCTTCCCGGCAAACAGGAAGGTACATGGCGGCTTTTCGACCGCGAGCGGGGCGTGTATATCGTCACGATTGGAAACGAACGGAGATCACTTAAGCTGAAGCCAGGCGTTGGACTGGAGCAGGTGAGCGACGAACTGAACGTTGTTTACCAGGAGGTGCGATGAGGCGCTGGTCCGCGACGCGCTGACGCAGTTTTCGTCACACGCAGGCCGGTGGAGTGGCGAGTTCCCCAAGGGCGAATTTGGCGGCGCGCGGACCTCGGATTAGAGTGACACGGATCCGAAGTCCGGATGTGGGAAGTCTGTGTCCCGGCAATCCGAACCGATGTCGGTTCATTATCGGCTGCTTCCCCCGTCATCTCTGGAGAGTGTGGCCGATCACTGATCGGAAGGGCCGTTGTTGCCAGCTATTAACTAAACGCTGCGCGACTAGCGAAGTGTAATGCTCTGAACGCCGCTTGGGCCCTTGCGAAGGTAAGGGATCGAGAAGGGTGCGCAAGCCAATAGCGGACCCAAGCGTGTTCAGGGCCGAATCTGCCCGGAATCGATTCAAACCGCCTTACTGCACCTTCTGGAAATCGTAGAAGTCGCCCGGTATCTCGGCGCTGAGGCGAACGGCGGTAAACGTGCCGCCGGGAATGGTGGACAACACGTTTCCAGCAGGGTTCATGATTACCAACTCCGTGGTACCCGTCATCGTTTGTCCGTCCAAACTGACCTGCGTATTAATACGAACTTTGAAAATAGTGGTCAGCACCCGGCTAGCGTCAAAATTGAAGACGAACATTGTCTGGAGAAACTTGCGGTCGCCTACCCGCACCCAAACGCCGTGAGCTGTCCCTTGTGTACCGTCCGCAGCGGAGGCGGCCACGGTGCCATCCGGGTGATAAGTGCCCAGATTCAAAGTCGGCGGCTGTGTGGCAGGTTGACCGGGACGCAGTAGTTCTTGCAGCCAAGTACCTTCTAGCACTTGGTTGACCATCCCTACTGCCTTGTCGGGAGTGCTAATCGTATCGAGAACACTTTGAGCTCGGAGATACGTAGCACTCGCCACTAGAGCAGTGAGAATCAAAAGACTGGATCGATGCATAGTAATCAGACCTCCTTTGGTCTGAGAGGACTATAAGGCCTTACGGGCTGAGTCATCAATGGCGGGCGCCTTCTCTTTATGTGGCGGCGATGTTCCCAGCATTAGGCGAATGCTACTATTTGGAATGGAGCGTTTGCCATGGATGCCAGAAAGCCTCCGATTCGCTTTGGGATCTTCGAGGTCGACCCAGCATCGGGCGAACTCCGACGACAAGGCGTAAAGATTAGTCTGCAGGAGCAGCCATTTCAGGCCCTCGTGGCATTGATAGAGCGTCCTGGCGAAGTCCTGACTCGAGAAGAACTACAGCGGAGACTTTGGCCGCCGGACACCATGATCGATTTCGACCGCGGTCTCAACAAAGCTATCAACCGGCTGCGCGAAGCCCTCGGTGATGACGCCGCCGCCCCTCGGTTCGTTGAGACTTTGCCTCAGCGGGGATACCGATTTCTGGCAACTGTGGAAACCATGACGCAATTGCCTCCGCGTATTGAGTCGATTGCTGTCCTGCCACTTGAAAACCTCTCCAGTGATTTGAATGACGAGTACTTCAGCGACGGAATGACGGACGAATTGATCGGTGAGATTGCAAGAATCGGATCGCTGCGAGTCATCTCGCGAACGTCGATCATGCAATATAAGGGCGGCGTGCGGAAGGCGCTGCCTGTAATCGCGCGCGAGCTCAACGTGGACGCAATTTTGGAAGGAACCGTGGCGCGTGCCGACGGGAGAGTGAGAATCACTGCCCAGTTGATCAGAGCTCATGATGACCGTCATCTTTGGTCAGAAAAATATGAGCGTTCCGTGACCGACATCCTGGCGATGCAAAGCGAAGTTGCACGTGCCATCGCCGCCGAGATTCAGATAACGCTGACGCCGCAGGAGCAGACCCTGCTCACCCGAAGCCGCCCAGTCCATCCCGAGGCATACGAGGCCTTTCTCAGGGGAAAGTATTTCCTGCATCAAGGTATCAGAGGCGTCAGTAAGAGTATCAAATGCTACAAGCAAGCCATCGAACTTGATCCTTTGCTGGCTGAGTCCCATGCGGGTTTAGCCGAAGCATTGTGCTATGCCCGAATCTTCGGGTTCCGCCCGGCGGCGGAGACGCACGCCGAAGCGCGAATTGCCGCCTTGAAAGCTTTGGAGTTAGACGATTCCAACGCCGGCGCACACAACGCGCTGGCTAGCGTCAAGGAGGGATATGACTGGGATTTTTCCGGCGCGGAGGTAGAGTATAAGCATGCTCTACAGTTGAGTCCCAGTCGTGTGTTGACGCGCTTGTGGTACGCGGCGTGCTTGGCTCATATGGGCCGCCATGACGAGGCCATCGAGGAGTCCGGTCGAGCGTTGGCTCTGGACCCCGTATCGCCAATCACCCTCAACAATCGTTCCATGCTGTTTTTTCGGGCCCGTCGTTACGACGAAGCGATCCGCACCGCCCAACAGGCGCTCGACCTTGATCCAACTTTCCTCAACGCAATATGGTGGCAGGGAGTGGCTCACGCCGGAACAGGCGACTTCCCAAGGGCAATTGCCTGTTTGGAACGAGCCATTGGCATGAGTGATGTGCCGCTCTTTCGGGGTCTTCTGGGCCATGTTCAAGGCCTCGCCGATCAGAGAGAAAGAGCTCTGGACAGCATTGAAGTCCTCAAGAAAATGGGTAAGACGATGTACGTTTCACCGATAGATTTCGCCATCGTCTACGCCGGATTGGGCGATGCGGACTCCACCTTTGAATGGTTAGAGGAGGCCTACCAGGCCCGCGCAACCCGAATCCCAGAGTTGAGTTCGATGTACTTCGACAGCATCCGTTCGGATGCCCGCTACACGGATATTATGCGGCGCGTGGGACTACCTCATAGGCAGTGAGCGCCAGCTTGCACTGCGTTACTCGCGCCTAACGGCGCAGTCGCGAAATCCCCTTCGAACCGGGTGGAACATCTCGCAGAAATCGCGGGCATCGGCGTGTCCACGCTGCACCATCATTTCCGGCTGCTGACCGCCATGAGTCCTCTTCAATATCAGAAACAGCTTCGGTTGCAGGCGGCGCGGGGCCGCATGCTTCTGGATGGTCTGGACGCGGCGAGTGCGGGCTTAGAGGTCGGATACGAAAGCGCCAGCCAATTCAATCGCGAATACAGCGGTTTCTTCGGCCAACCACCGAGGCGGGATATTCGGATCCTTCGCTCGCCGGGCGTTCCGGCATTGGAGTCAGTCAGTAATCGGGGACTATGAGAACGCTTTGTCCGGGCCGAGCGTCAGCCGTATGTAAGGTCGGTGCTCTGTCCCACCTCGATAATATATCCGTCAGGATCGCGGATGTAGCAGCGCGTCTCGCCGTATTTGGGGATCGGCTCCGTGATGAACTTCGCTCCTCGACTTTTCCATAATTCATAGCAGGCTTGAATATCCGCAACGCGGAAATTCATAAAGCTGTTGATGTGATTCGGGTCGGGGACGCTGAGCGTTACCGTCGGCTTATCCGGGGTCGGCCCGCCTCCAACGTTCAGAATCATCCAGATATTCGCAAGCTGAAGGTATCCGGGCGCGTTGCCGTCACCCAAGCTCAGAATGCGAGCGCCGAAGACCTTTTCGTAATAGCGAGCCGATCGCTCGACGTCGGCGACGGTGAGAAAATGTGCGATGCTGATCCCCTCTCTCGGGGGCATCTCATAGCTCTTCTGCTCGATTTGTACGCTGCCCATTTAACGACTCCAATTCCAATATCGTACAACGAGCACGCCAGCCCCGGGAACGGCCCGCTCTCACCCTTGTCCAGTTCGCCGACGATTCGGACGAAGGTTGGGCCATTCAGTCGATACTGGCCGGTAAATCATGAGCCATTGACGCGGCGGTTGTTTTGTCGAACAGAATTTTGGACAGTTGCAATGCCGACGAAACCCGTGCGAGTCGTTTGGCATGCTCTGCCCGGCCCACGGAACTTCCGCCTGCAGACACGCTTCATAGCCAGTCTCGCAGGGGACGGTATAGTGGATAGATGAAAATCACGGAGTCGGTGCTCCTGTGTCTCGCAACGGTGCTGGTGGCGCAGGTCTGCTCGGCGCAGGACAAGAAAGGTTGTCAGGACTCCCCGCTTGTCAACCGCTTTCCCGGCAGCGTACTCATCAATTGTGTGGACAAAGCTGACAATACCTACGAGTTCCGGAATGGGGCAGCGACTCAGATGGTGGAAGGTGAATACCATTTCCGCGAATACAGAGCGCCAGAGACCGCCTCCACCGCTCAATTGGAGCGCAACTATATCACTGCTCTCCGCAACGCTGGCTATGCGATTGTCTTTGAAGCCCAATTCCATGACAGTTTCGTGGGACACATGGGCAAGACATGGATTCGAATCTATATCAGAAGCGATGGGGGAATGGAGGAAACGATCGTCACGGAGACCGCGCTGAAGCAGGAGGTAGTAGCGAACGCGGCAGCCCTTACCAGTGGCCTCGGAGTTAACGGCCACGTCGTCGTGAACGGCATCTTCTTCGACACTGGAAAGGCTGACGTCAAGCCTGAATCATCGGCCGCCCTGGATGAAGTCGTCAAGGCTCTGAAGCAAGACCCCAAGCTCAAGGTGTTTGTGGTGGGCCATACCGATAACGTGGGCGCTGTCGCCGGAAATCTGGACCTGTCGAAGCGCCGCGCCGCTGCCGTGGTGCAGGTCCTCACCACGAAGTATTCCGTGGCAGCCGACCGCCTTCAATCCTATGGCTGCGGTCCCTATGCCCCAATCGCCTCTAATGATTCCGAGGCCGGCCGCACCCTAAATCGCCGCGTTGAGCTGGTAAAGCAATAAATCATCCTCGAGATGTTGGTGCTCCATGCCGTCGTTGAGGCCGGGCATGTGCATCGCTCGGCCTTGATTTGACATTATTGCGCAGGAGCGAATGCGCCTGAAGACGACTCCGCAGAGAACAAATCCTGATCTGCGGTGAAGTGACTGATGGCCGAGTTACGTTAGGACTCAATCGGAAGCGGCCCGGCGGGATTGGGTCGATGTGTGGGACAAGGCGGGGGCCGGGCCGGTTCGGATTGAGCCGTGAGAAGGAAGCGGCTGGCGCGGCGCGCTGACAGCCTCTAGCTATGGGGTTTGAATGCTGATTCTTGGGTAACGGCTCTGGCAAAACCGAACCTGTCGAGGGAAAGAATGCCTCTGCAGTCTTGGTAGCGAGCAAAATCACCCATCCGCACGCAGCACGAAGGCCGGCGAAGAGGATGATTTTGGGAAATAGAGACACTGGTGGCTCCGCGTCGGGGAAGGGGCGCGGTGGGAGACGTAAGTGATCGGTCGCTACGAGCTGTCAAGGCGTCCAGCCTGGGAATGTTGGCATTGGCGAAGCTGGTTCGCTGTGAGGCGCTCGACAGGGCGCATCGGGCCTCGACAGCAAGGACATTTCCACAGAGCCTGGGCTGCCGTAGACGTTGGCGACGCGAGCGCGGGACGCACAAGTAAGAGCGTCCTGCAAAGAGGCAGCAGTGCGGCACGACGCCGGTTGGCGAGTAGGCCGAAGTAGCGAATGCGGGGGAATCCGCGAGGCAGAACGTGCTGGAGAAACCGGCGCAGAAATTCCTCGTGGCTGAGGGTCATCACGCGGCGCTTTCTGCTATGGGCATAATCCTTCCAGCGAAACGACACGTGAGTATCGGTCACCTCTACGAGCCGATGGTTGGAGATCGCGACGCGATGAGTGTAGCGCGCCAGATAATGCAGCACGTGTTCCGGTCCCCCGAAAGGTCTCTTCGCATAAACGACCCAATCCTCGCGGAATAGCGTACGGAGGAAAGCAGAGAATGCTTTCTCCTGCATTAGTGGGAGGCAGGACCCAAAGAACACAAGCTTGCCCTGGCGATAAGCACGTTTCAACCCGCCCACGAATTTTCCGCGAAATACGCGGCTCAAAACCTTGACCGGTAGGAAGAAGCGATTGGGCGCGCGAATCCACTTAGCGTGATCCGGCGATAGTCCCCCGCCCGGCACGACGCAATGAATGTGGGGATGCGGTTGCAGAGTTTGCCCCCAGGTATGCAAGACGCTCAAGAAGCCGATCTCCGCACCGAGATGCCTGGGATTGGCCGCGACCTCGATCAGCGTTGCGGCACTGGCTTCGAACAGGAGCTTGAAGAGAACTCTCTGGTTCTGCCAGATGAGTGGAACCAGCGTGTGGGGCACGCTGAAGACTAGGTGGTAATAGTCAACCGGCAGCAACTCTTGCTGGCGGGCTGCCAACCACTTGTTACGAGCATTGGTCTGGCACTTAGGGCAATGCCGATTGCGGCACGAGTTGTAAGAGATGGCCTGATGGCCGCAGCGGTCACATTGGTCCCGGTGTCCGCCGAGCGCGGCCGTGCGGCAGCGCTCGATGGCTCGGAGCACTTTCAGTTGTGGCCATGAGAGGAACTTGCCGCAACGATCCAGGAATCGGTCGCCAGCCTTGCCGATGATGTCGGCCACCTCCCAGGGTGGCCGTTTCACGGATGATCGATCTCCGGCGATACGAGTTGACTCTGAAACTCGCGTAACGTGATCTGGTCGAGCGGATTGACGGCAGCGCTGAGGTGGCGGCGCGATAAATGCAGATACAGCGCAGTGTCCTTGAGGTGCCGGTGTCCCAGCAACAACTGGATGGTGCGCAAGTCCGCACCGGCTTCAAGCATGTTGGTCGCGAAGCTGTGGCGCAGCGTGTGCGGGCCGATCCGTTTGCCGATGCCGGCGCGCAGAGCAGCCTCATGACAGGCGTGCCACACTGTTTTATCGGAGATGGGCTGCTCTTGCGTGACGGGTCCCCGGCGGCTGGGGAACAGGTAAACGCGAGGCTTCATCTTCGCCGCCCGCCAATAATCGCGAAGAGCGTCGAGCAGTTTCTGAGTGAGAGGAAGTTCCCGGTCACGCGACCCCTTGCCTTGGTGGACATGGATCAACATCCGAGCACTATCGATGTCGCTTACCTTAAGGTTCGCTGCCTCTGCGCGGCGCAAGCCTGTGGCGTAGAGCAACATCAGCATGGTGCGATAAAGCAGATTGGGTGCGGCTTCAATGAGACGGGTCACCTCCTCTGGGCTCAGCACGACGGGTAGCTTCTTGGGAGTCCTTAGCAGTGGCAGGTCATCGAAGTCCAAATCACGACGCTTCAGAGTCTTCTTGTAGAGGAAGCGCAACGCGCCTATACGGAGCGCGATGGTGCCGAGGGCCAGTTTTTTCTCGCGCAGTAAGTGAAGCTGAAACTGGCCGATTTCCTCGGCGCCCATCAACTCGGGGGACTTGTTAAAGTGGCTGGCGAACTGTTCCACGGCCAAGATATAGCCGCGAATGAGGTCGGGATTGTAGTTGCGACGCTGAAGGTCTTCCAGCATTCGCTTTCGTAGTGCGGTCACAGAAACTCCTCTCTGTGACCGAAGCTACCGCGGGCAGCACCAGCAAACACGCACGCGGCTGCGTCCGCCGCGCCAGCGGCTTAGTTCTCACGCGCCACTCGTACAAAGCTCCGGCCGAGGACACGAGCCAGAAGTCCTCGTGTGAGAAGAGTGAGGGCCCACTCGCAGGATGAAAGATGGCGGCAAGTTGTATAGTCACATCAGGAGATGCGCTTATGATCGCTCTACTTTTGATGTTGCAGCCGGGTGGCGGCCCCAGCGCATGTGAAGTAAGTTTCCCTACTTTCAAATACGCGATTGACTCCGGCTATGCCACCGGCGAGGTCTACACTTTTGTCCGCAAATTCGGCGGCGACCGCGCGGTGGTTATTAAAGGAGACTCGCGCGCTTCCGCACCCATCAGCCAGCTGTCGCCCGTGGACGTCGGCCCGCAAGGAAAGAACCTGAAATTTGGCGTCCGCGTCTGATCCAGTGAATGGATCGATGATCAAAGAGGAGCTGCATCGGTGGCTGTGGCTGGATCGACCGACTGAGGAGAGCGGCCAGCCGTGTCCACCGGGATACTGTCACTTCCCGAAGTACAGCGAGGAACACTTCAAGCAGATCACGGCCGAGCAGCTGGTTACCAAGGTAGTGAAGGGGTACCGGCGGACGGAGTGCAGAAGATGAGAGATAGGAATGAGGCCATCGGCGACGATGTCCTTGTACAAATCCCGATAGCACAGTAGGCAGGGTTTGCTCGGGCGACAGAGTGGATTGCGGTACGGACCGGCGGCGGTTGCGCCACGCCAAATAGCTCGCGAAAACGATGATGAGCACGATTGCGAAAGCAATAATACTTCGTGGTGGCACAAAAGCCTGATCTAAGAGAAGATCCTGTTTCGACAAACGTTTCAATAACCCAATCGATCACGTCGGGGTCGGTTTTCGATTCCGGCGGCGTGGTGGAGAGGTGCTTGTAGATCCTATCGGGCGGTGCGGTAAACGCGTTCACCGGCATCGTTATTGGCGGACTCGATCTTGCGGCCGTGCTTCCGGTCTGCGAGAAGTGACTTCAGATCCCCCGCCTCGCGCTCGACCTGGCGCAGTTTTTGCAACGACGCCAAGTGCAGCAATAGCGAAAGAGGAACCAAAAATACCGGAATCATCGCCAAAGGAAACGAGCTGATCAGCTCATTTGGCCGATCAAGCGCCAGGAGTTGCAGCGGCGAAGGCGACGTCAGGAAGCCGGTCGTTACGGCCACAACCAGATCGGCGATCCCAAGCAGATTCCACGCCCAGAGCAAGCCAGTTGACCAGCGCACCCCACGCATATAAGCGATGCCTACGACCGGGGCAAGCAGCCCGACGATCACGTCCCCGACTCCGGCAGGCCACGCAAACGCTCCTGGCAACCATCCTCCAGCGTAGAGTGTGAGGAAGATCAAACCCTCCACTCGATAGACCTGGACACTCACGATCCAACTCTGCGGGACGGACTCGATGATGCGCCTTAGTAGAGGCCAGCGCAAAAACAGTACGACACCGGCGGCGATTGGGATCAGCAGACCAAAGGGGATGGTAGGAATGCGGTAAGGCGCCCCCTGGTAAAAACCCGACCCGGAGAGGAACAGCGCAGCTAGGAACCACGTCAGGAGCAGCGTCGAGATGCTCCAAAACGTGTGGCTGCGCTCGCGAACCGGCGATCCGGCGCGGAGGATTGCGCGGTGCACGCCAAACAGCATAGCGGCGACGACCGCGATAGATCCGATTAATATGTTGGGGAGCAAATAACTGGGGGCTAGGTGGTTCATGTTTCGATCTCCTTGTCGATTTGATTTCTCTGGCGATATGGATGTAGATACATGCAATTGGTCGCAGGAAATTGCAAGCGCGGCATTGCTTTGATATAAATGTAGATACAAGCATTCGAGAACCCGATGCCACAAAACTCCACTACCAGTGCGAAGGCAGTCGTTCGGCTGCCGTGTGCGTGTGCCAATCTCCGCAGGGCCGGCAGGGTGGTCACCAGGTATTACGACGCCGTGCTGCGCCCGAGCGGCCTGCACGTCAGTCAGTTCACTCTCTTGCAAGCCTTGAATATTGCGGCGGAGGTCACCCAGAAACAGCTGGCCGAATTGCTTGAAATCGACAGTACAACTCTGACCCGAACGCTGGCTCCCCTGCGTCTGAAAGGATGGCTGCACTCCGTAACGGGAGCCGATAGGCGCGAACTTCGGCTTTCCCTGACCGCATCGGGAAGGCGGGAATACAAGCGAGCACTTCCCTATTGGCAAAGTGCTCAGAAAGGTCTGGAGCAGGCGCTGGGGAAGGAAACCTGGAATCGCTTAATAGACGTTGCTGTGCGCACGGCGGAAGTCGTGCCTGAAATGCACGAGTAGCTCGATGTTCGAGCAGGCTCGGCGGAAGAGGTCTGGCGATCAGTGGTGCGTTAGCGCGCCGTGCGCCTGAAATTCAAGCTGCGCGGACCATCCGTTTATTCGGTCCGCAGCGCCACCATCGGGTCCACGGCTGCTGCTCGCCAGGCCGGAATCGCGGATGCGAGAAATGCCGCCAAGCCGAGCAGCAATGTTGCCAGCGTCAGCATGACTGGGTCCCACGGATCCACACCGAACAGTTGCGCGGCCATCAGCTTCCCGGCTCCGATCGCGGCTGGAATGCCAAGCGCGAGTCCGATTCCCACCTGCCAGAATGCGCCGCCGAGCACCATTCCAATGACGCGCCGACGATCCGCGCCCAAGGCCATGCGCACGCCAATCTCGCCCGTCCGCCGCTCCACAATGTACGCCAGGACTCCGTACAATCCGACGGCTGCCAGCACCAGCCCAAGCGCTCCGAAAAGCGTTGTCAGGGTGGCGATCATCTTCTCTTGCTGGAACTCCGAGCTGACCACTTTCGCGTAAGGGTCGACCCCATAGAGCACCAGATTCGGATCGACGCTCGCCAACACCTTGCGTACATTCTCTTCCATGGCAGGCTGAGGCCCGGGTGCCCAAATCACGATGTTATACAGGTAGTGCGACCAGATTTCGCCGCTTTTGAAGGCGGGATCGTCGTACTGCACGGTTTGTGCTTCGGGCAGCCAAAACATGGGGCGCACGGCCTTCTTATAGCCATAGGTCAGATACCGCATGTCGTTGGTCACACCGACGATTTCAAACGTCGCGGAATACTTGATCTTGTCGATTCCGAAGTGCTGCCCGATCGGGTTCTGATCCTTGAAAAACTTCTTCACAAAAGCCTGGTTCACCACCGCGACTTTCCGCGTGGCTCCCGTGTCCTGGTCTATAATGGGCCGGCCCAGCATGATCTTCGCGCCGATGCTCTCGAAGAAGCCTGGCATCACACGCGCCCAGGAGGCGCCGGTGTCGTCCTTTGGGTCGGGCTCCGCCTTGCCCTCCACGCGAATGCCGTCGTTCCAGCTATCGCCCGTCATCGGCGCATAGAGCGCTGGCGCGGCCATGCGGACGCCGGGAATCCGGAGCAGGCCGTCGTCAATTTGCCGGAACATCAGTTCCATCTGCTCCGGCTTATAGTTACCCAGCATGGGATTGATCCAGGCGATATACCGGCCCTCCGTTTCGAATCCGAAGTTCTGGTGTTCCAGGTTCCGCAGGCTCCGGCCGAGCAGGGCTGCCGCGGACAACAAAATCAAGGACACCGCGACCTGCCCGATTACCAGAGACTTCTGCACCCAGGAGCGCCCGGCGCCGAGCGAGCGATTCGCTCCCCGCAACGCGTCCGCAGGATCGATATGCGAAGTGATCCAGGCAGGCGTGATTCCGAAGAGGACTCCGGTCAGCACCGAAACGGCCAGCGTGAACAATAACACAGGCCAGGACGGTGTCGCATCGATTGGGACGTAATTGTTAGGGCCGCCGTTCTGGAACGCGAGCCGCAAAATCAGCTTCGTCCCGAGCAACGCGACGCCGATGCCCCAAACTCCTCCAATGACCGCCAGCAGCGTGGACTCGACCAGCACCTTGCGCACCAGGCGTCCCCGCGATGCACCGAGGGCGACGCGTATCGACATCTGCTGGCGATCCTTCAACCCTCGCGCGAGCATCAGATTCGCCAGATTCGCGCAGGCCACCAGCAGCAAGCACCCTGCCGCAATCAGCAAAAGCTTTAGCCCATCCTGATACTGGTCCCTCATCGACGTCACTCCGGCGCCGCCGGGTACCACATGCAGGGTCTGCTGCTGCCAGAGTTGTTTTTCCCCCGGCTGCATATCGGGCACATGGCTCGCCAGCCAGTCATGCAGTTCGACCTTCAGCCTTGCTTCCAGCGACTTCGGATTGACTCCGGGGCGTACTCTTCCGATAAGGTCCAGGAAGTTGCCGTCCGGCCGTTTCAATCGCGCCGTAGCTCCGTCGATCAATGGTTCCGTCGTCAGCGGGAGCCAGAAATCCGGCATGCCCCAGCCCGCTAACTTTGCGCCATAAAATCCCGGCGCCGCCACGCCGATCACTGTGAATGGATGCCCATTTATTTGGTAGGCTGCGCCGACCACGGAGGGATCCGAAGCGTATTTATCCTGCCACACGTGGTAGCTCATCACCGCGACCGGTGGCGCACCCTCCTGGTCGTCCGCGTCGGTCATCAGCCTGCCTATCCAGGGCTGCACGCCGAAAGTCCTGAAGAAATTGCCGGACACATATTCTCCGTTGCGGGTATCTGCTTGTTCCTTTGACCCCACTTTGCGGACGCCAAGCGCAGCATTGCCCGCCTGCAGTGCCGCAAGGTCGGCGAACTCGCTTGTGTTGGCGCGAAAGTGTTTGTATGCCTCCCAGGAGAACAGCGAGAAGTCTCCATCGTCCCCTTGGGTGTACCCGCCCCAGTTGCAGCATCGGATTTTGTCTCCGATCCCCCACAACTCCTCCGGCTTCGACACCGGCAGCGACTTCAGCATCACCTGGTGCACGAGCGTAAAGATCGCCGTGGTCGCGCCGATTCCCAAAGCCAATGTGATCACCGCAGTCGTGGTGATTCCCGGAGCTTTTCGCAGTTGCCGCAACGCCTCTCGCAACTCAGCAAGCATGATGTGCCCTCAATCTTGTCGGTAATGTCCTTCAGTCCTACTTCGTGAAATACTGGCCACGCCGTCGAAAGTTACCGGAGAAAATGCTCGGTCATCGCATCGTTGAGTAAGTTCTTCAGCAGCCGGATTTCAGACGGGAAGTCGACTTTCCGCTCGCCGGACGACTTGATCCACGGTTTGGGTGCGTACGGCAAACTGGGTTGCAACCGTGCTTCCGCACAGAAGATATCAGCCGACTGCGGCAATTTCTTAGGAAACTACCGGACGCAACGTCAGCAAAAGAACACTCCTGTTGCGTTCCCAATGGAAGTATGCCATACTTCCTGTAGGAAACCCAATGAAAGAAAAAACCGATGTCCTGCAAGGCACGCTGGCGTTGATGGTCCTGAAGACATTGGACGTACTCGGATCGTTGCACGGCTATGGCATCGCACGGCGCATCGAGCAGATCAGCGGGGACCTGCTCAGCGTCAATCAGGGTACGCTCTATCCCGTTTTGCTGAAGCTGGAGCAGGAGGGGTCGATCGCCTCTGAATGGGGCGTATCTGAAAACAAACGCAAGGCGCGCTTTTACCGGCTGACTCGCGATGGGCGCAAGCAATTGCGAGCCGAGACTAGAAGCTGGGAAGATACCGCGGCCATCATTGCGCGATTCTTTGCGGCGAAAGCGGAAAATCTCAAATGAGAACACTGCGGCGATTCCTCAGGCGGATGAGCTCGTGGGCGCAAACGCGGTCCAGCGAAGAACGGTTGCGGGCGGAGATTGAAGACCACATCGCGCTGCAGACCGCCGACAACATCCGCGCAGGTTTATCGCCGGTCGAAGCGCGGCGCCAGGCGGTGCTGAAATTCGGAGCAGTGGAAGCAACGAAGGAAGACTATCGGGATCAACGAGGCTTGCCGCTTATGGAAACGCTGCTACTCGACACGCGCCACGCCCTGCGCCGACTGCGGATGGCTCCCGCGTTCACGATCACGACGATCCTGACGCTCGCGCTGGGCATAGGAGCGACCACCTCCATTTTCACGCTGGCGCACGCCGTTTTGTTGAAATCGCTGCCGGTCGCGAATCCCGCCGAGTTGTATCGTCTGGGAAAGGAAGCGCGCTGTTGCTATTGGGTTGCCTATAACCAACCCAAAGAGATTTCCATCGTCTCCTACGATCAGTACAAATATTTCAGGGACAATACCAAAGGCTTTGCGGAACTGGCGGCGTTCGCGGCGGGCGGAGCGCTATTTGGCGTCCGGCGAGCAGGCGTCGCGGAGGCCGCCCAGAGCTATCCGGGCGAATACGTTTCCGGCAATTACTTCGCCATGTTCGGCATCAACGCGTATGCGGGACGCATGTTGACGGCCGCGGACGATCGACCCAATGCTCCGCCCGTCGTGGTGATGAGCTATCGCTTATGGCAGCAAAAGTACGCGTCGGAGGCAGCCGTGATCGGCAGCATCGTGAACCTGGATGACAGGCCGTTCACGGTGGTGGGGATCACGCCGCCGGGCTTCTTCGGCGATACTCTGCGCAATACTCCACCCGATTTCTTCCTGCCGCTGAACGCCGAACAATCTATTGACGGGGATCTCAATAACCCGAGCACCGCGTGGCTGGATTTGATTGGACGTATTCAGCCGGGAGCACAGGCTTCCTCGATCGAGGCCGAAATGCGCGTGGAGCTGAAGCAATGGCTGCGGGCTCATTGGGGCGATATGGATGCGAATTCGCGCGCCGTCTTCTCCGATCAGACGCTTTACCTGACGCCGGGCGGCGCGGGCATCACCAGCATGCGGGAGCAATATGAGCATTGGCTTCAGATCCTGATGATGGTTTCCGGATTTGTGTTACTGATCGTATGCGCCAACGTGGCGAACCTGATGCTGGTTCGCGGGATGGAGCGGCGGCGCCAGACATCGCTGAGCATCGCTTTGGGAGCGCGGCCGTATCGGGTGATCAGTCAGACGCTCACCGAAAGCATTTTGCTTTCTTTGTTTGGCGGCGCCGCGGGATTGGGCGTGGCGTTTGGCTGCACGCGCCTGATTTTACATTTCACATTTGCGATCGTCTCGCGGGTGCCGATCAGCGCCTCTCCATCCATGCCGGTGCTATTGTTCGCGCTGGCCGTTTCGTTGATGACAGGAATCGCATTCGGCGTGGCTCCGGCGTGGATGGCGACGCGGGTCGATCCGATCGAGGCACTGCGTGGAGCCGGCCGTTCCACCGCTCGAACGGGCTCGTTTTCGAGGAAGACGCTGGTGGTTCTCCAAACCGCATTTTCATTGGCTTTATTAACATCGTCAGGGCTGCTTACCGCGGCTTTGTACACACTGGAGCATCAGGATTTTGGATTTGAGCAGGATCGCCGCACGATCGCCAAGATCGATCCCCGGCTGGCCGGCTACCGGCGGGATCAGCTAACGCCGCTTTATCAGCGCATCCACGAATCGCTCGCGGCCATGCCCGGCGTGTCGGCAGTAGCGGTCTGTTTTTATTCACCCCTCAGCGGAAATAATTGGGGCGGGGACGTGTGGATGGATGGCCGTGCCGCTCCGGGACCTAAAGAAGACAGCTAATGCGTCGATGGATCGCGTCACGGCGGATTTCTTCGACGTCGTCGGGAATCCGATCGTGCGTGGGCGCGGCATCACCGTGCAGGATACGGCAACTTCGCGGCACGTCGCCGTCGTCAATCAAGCGTTCGCGCGAAAATTCTTCAAAGATGAGGACCCGCATCGGAAAATATTTCGGGCGTCGTGAAAATCGAACGTCTCGTTTGTACGAAATCGTGGGTGTTGCAAGGGACGCCCGTTATCTGACCTCCAGGCTCGCTAAGCCCGTTGATCCCCTCTATTTTCTGCCCGAGGCGCAACACGACCTTCCCGAGAGCGACCCAGGCTCGCACTTCCTGCACGACATCGTCATTGTGACCAAGCCAGGTGTGAGTCTTTCTGTCGCGCAGGTGACGCAAGCGATGGCTGCCGTAGATCCGAATCTGCCGCTGATTTCGATTCATCCTCTGAGTGAGCAGGTGACCGGTGTGTTCCGGCAGCAACGGCTGATCGCGCGGCTCACTTCGTTGTTCGGGATTCTGTCTCTGTTATTGGCATGTATCGGGATGTATGGAGTTACTGCTTACAATGCCGGATGCCGCACGACAGAGATCGGGGTGAGGATGGCGCTGGGCGCGAATCGGAGCGACGCCGTTCGACTGATCCTCAAAGGCGCGTTCTGGCTGATTGTTTGCGGAATCGCCGTTGGAATACCACTCGCGTTTGCCGCGGGGCGATTCTTGGGTAACCAGCTTTATGGGGTGAATCCGTTCAATCCCTCGGTGACGTCGATAGCCGTAGCGACACTCGGGTTGTCGGCGCTGGTCGCTTCTCTGGTTCCCGCGCTTCGAATCAGCCGCATCTCGCCGGTAGAGGCATTGCGCGCAGAGTAGGGCAGGGCCGTGAAGACATAGCATCCAGAAGCATTCCGGCCTCCCCGATGTAGCTCAGTCTTGAGACTTTATGGTCGACAGCCTGCCGAAGTGTGCTCCAAGGGAACCGGAACCCCAACGCCCGCATCTAAGCATTAGAAGTAACGACCGAGGTCCCGAGATGAAAATCAAGTGCATCATGACAGAAGTAATTGCGGCAATCCTTGTGGTTGAAAGCCCCGCGATATCGGCACCCAGAACGAACACAATAGACGCTGCCACTCAAATGGTAATCACTGTTCGTCGGGCGCCAGGCGACAATCGACCGGTCCTGGAAGTTGGGGACCTAACTGTGCTGCGGGGAAATATTCCAGTACCTGTCCTTCATTTGCAGCGCTTGTCGGGGGACTTGGCCGACATGCAACTCTTCGTTCTACTCGACGATTCCACGCGCTCATCCAGCCTCGCTGTTCAATTGCCTGAGCTGAAGACGTTCCTCGAATCCCTACCCGCCACGACTCAGGTAGCGATCGGCTATATGCGGAACGGCACCTTTGGTCTCGCAGAGGCATTCACTGCGGATCACCAGAAAGCGGCTCGTGCCTTGCGCTTGCCGGTATCCATTCCAGGTGAAAATGGCAGCCCATACTTTGTGCTCTCGGATCTTGCGAAGCGTTGGCCATCGAAACAACCCACGAACCGGCGGGCTGTGCTGATGTTGACGGACGGAGTAGATCCTTATTATGGTACGGCAGATCTTGACGACCCGTACGTCAATGCGGCGAACCACGACGCTCTCAAAGAAAGCGTGATGGTCTATTCCATTTACCTTCGTGGAGCAGACCCTTATGGGCGGAGCAACTGGGTTACGAACTTCGCACAGTCATGGCTTATTGAAGTCAGCCAGGAAACCGGCGGCTATGCATATTCCTTGGCTTTCACCGATCCTGTTACAATCTCGCCTTTCTTGAAAGACTTTCGAGATCGACTTGACAATCAATACCGAGTGACGATCGAAGCTTGGAACCAGAAGGGCGTTGAACCGGTGAAGCTGAGAACGGAATTGCAAGGCCTGAAGATCGAGGGGCCGACGCACATTTATGTGCGGTAAGTGCAGTAAAGGACCGGGCCATTCGAGGCGCGGCAGCAATCGTCCATAGGACCTACAGACTAGCCCTCGCGGCAGCAGAGGGGTCGGTCAGAGCGGATGACTACTAGGTCTGCGACCGTGGGGTCAGGTTCCTTTCCTCGAGGACGCACACCTCGGCGGTGCGAAAGATCATGCGCGACCGGCTGACCTTGCGATCCGCCGGTCGCCAGTGATTTGAGCTGCCTCTGGCCTGGCCTTTCCTATTGCCAAGCTGAGATAGTACGCGAGGAAAAGTACACGGCCGCGGAGGAGACATCGCATGCCTAAGAAAGGACAATAGATAGAAGTTTAGCCCCGGGCGTGATGAAGGGCGCGGCGACGGTAGAAGATCAGCTCGCGGTCGAATACCTAGTGGCCTGTCGCAGGGAAATCGTTAGCGTCCACTCCCTGACGGTCGGGGTTCGGTGCCCAATGTTGAGGCTAATTTAACTTCAGTTGCGCGCGATTCATACCGAAACCGAGCCCCGACTGTAAAGGAGGGGACATGCTAACGATCTGGCTGCGACAGGCCACAGTCTCACCGTGAGTCGGCACCGCGGAAGATTTGGCCGTGATGGATCACAACGTTATGATCACCGCGCGTGATAGACTCACTCGAAATCGGGCTCATGAGGGCACAAGGAGGAAATATGGCAGCAGGGGGAGCAGCGGCAGCCGCGATCATCCAAGCCATCAAGGCGTCCGGCGTGATCGTCCGCGTCGAGCCAGGGGAGTTTTCCAAGCTCATGAACCGCGCGAGCGATCCGCTGATCGTGCTCGCCGAAGGTGGGCTCTTCAGCAAGAACTACCAATATCTGATGAGCTACAAAGGCATCGCGTTCTTTACTAAGTCCTCTGATCCTTTGCCGCTGCCGGGCGGAGCGGAATTGGTGACAGCGGGACGGATCTGGGTTCCAGGAAGTTAGCCCGACTTGCTCGAGGAGAGCTTCACAGTAACTTATGACCATTCAAACCGGCGGTAGACAGATTCTGATTCACGGCTTAGCGCTCATTCTAGCCGGACTCCTGTGGGGGTTCGCGCCGCCGATGACGCCGTTTCCACGACTCGCCCTAGGCGCGCACATCCAGTTCGAGACGAACGGACTATTGTTCATGGCCGTTGGCATCCTTTTGCTCACGGTACCTAATCGCGTTGGACGAAAGGCTCTGGGAGTGATGGTGGCCTCGGCGTGGCTGACGTGGCTGATGGTGCTGTCCGAGGTTGCTAATTCCTGGTGGGGCACAAACCAGATGCTACCCATCGCCGCAAAGCAGGCCGGAGCGATGGGCGCAGCACCTTGGCAAGAACTCATCGTAAAACTCTGCCACATTCCCGCAGCGCTGGGCTTGATTCTCTCCTTCGTGCTTCTGATCATCGCTTTCGTGAAGTACCGCGAGCCTGTCGAATTGAAGAACTCGCCCCGTGCTCGCTGAAATCCAAGTGTAGGGTGTGGGATCGCCGGAGCGCGAGCGCGCCCGGCACTCAGTGCGAGTGTTCCGCTGGCATTCCCAGCCGCCGCACCGTGTCGCGCTCGAAATCGAACTCGATCATCACGGCCGGTTCGTCCCCGACCACCCAGCCATCATGTCCCGGCTCGATCGCGACCGCTTGGGGAGCAGCGAACTCCACGGTGCATCCGTCGGCGTACTGAATATGGATCTGGCCGCGCGCCAGGAATCCGACGTGCGCGTGCTGGCACAGTTCCGTCCCCACGATTACCTTCATGTCGCGCGACCAGCGGAAACCCGGCGGGTAGACTACCCGTTTCACCCGGCAGTCGCCTGCGCGCGACGCGTCGACCTGAACGCCTCCAATCTCGCGATGCTCGACTCCGTCCATCGGTGCCGTCAAGGAATCGAATGCCATTGACTCGTCCTCCAGTCGTCATATTCTACTCCTGACAGTCACGCCGGGTTCGACTGTCGACGCGGCACGCCTGGAAGCCTTGCGCCACTTTACCTATAGGGGAATATGATGGGTAGCATGATTGTGCGTGTTTTGCCTTTGCTGGTGGCGGGGCTGGTTTATGGGCAGGATAAGCCGGCTCGGCTCACGTTTGAAGTGGCCTCGGTGAAGCCTTCTAAACCCGGAGGGCGGGGGGGTGCGATGAGAGTGCTGCCCGGCGGCCAGCAATTCGTGGCAGAAAACTTTCCTTTAAAGCTGATGATCGCCAGGATGCATTTGGTTCCTGCGCGCCAGGTTACCGGCGGACCGGACTGGATGGATAGCGAGTTATGGGACATCCAGGCCAAAGCGGATCGGCCCGGTTATACCCGGGAGCAAATGCTCGAAATGCTTGGAAACCTGCTGGAGGACGAATTCAAACTGAAGCTGCGCAAGGACGCCAAGGAAGGTCCCGTGTATGCGCTGACGGTGGATAAGTCCGGGTTGAAAATGAAGGTCAACGAGAGCCCTGAGGATTTCGAAATTCCTGTCCAGGGAGGGCCGGGCGGCGTCACGGTAGGGAAGAGGGTTGCGATGGATCGTCTGTGTTTTACGCTTGGCTCGTTCTTGCAGAATAACGAGCGGCCGGTGATCGATAGGACCGGGCTCACTGGGTATTACGATTTCACTTTGTCGTTTCTGCCGGAGTTGCCGCCGGGGTTCGACAAAGAGAAGCTGCCGCCGGAAGTGCAGGCGCGTCCTTCTCTTTTTGACGCCGTGAGGAGTCAATTGGGATTGAAGCTGGAGGCGACGAAGGGGCCGGTGGCGTATTACGTGGTTGAGCATATTGAGAAGCCAGAGGGGAATTGAGGGGACCCGGGACGGGAATGCGTTATTGGTGGGTCAACCAAAACCAGACATCCCGCCAGGAAGATCGACGGATACTCTGATCTTCGATGCGTAACGGGGTGCATTATCGGCTGACCGTTCAAAGGTAGCGTAAGACATTCACTATCAATGAAACGATTCGCACTAAGGACTTAGCGCGTTAAACGGTGGCGAGCCCCGGTCACTTGGCGTGTGCGCCTCGATAGACCGGCAGCCCTTGCCCATTCCGTGACAGGCCCGCGATCGCATTCAGGATGGCGGCGCGCGTCGCCTGTTTTCGTGGCCCGTCTTCCCAGGTCTCGACACAATCCAAGTGGTAGTATTCCATTTGAAGCCACTGGCTCAGCATTTTCCACCTCCGTCTTTCTCCTACGGCGGAAGCGTGCGGTCGAGATTAGCGCGAGGGCCTCCGGCGTTCGGCAGCCGGGACAGGCGATCTGGATTCCGAACTCAGCAGAGCGGGAGCCCGCTCCTGAGGCCTCGCGGCACCGGCCCGGAGCACAGTTTTCGAAGCGCCGTTCAGTCCGTAACATCCTTCTGTGTCGCCCATCGTTTCTTTCGTTCTGCCTTCGGTAGCGGCTCATGGCTGCTCTTCAAGCAAGGACGTAAATCCAGGCGCTTCGCTCGCCTTCTTCTGTTTTCACCGTCGCCACCACACGCCGGTAGCCAGTTCCTTCAAACTCGTCAAGGCGAGCCCAATGCTCGGGGAGGTCCATCGACTCGAAGAGGTCTACCTGTACTGACGGACCAAGCGGATCCAAGATCAATCCAGGACAGCCCAGTGCCGCTCCCCATCCGGAAGAGGACAGCTTGCCTTTCACCGTCCCACGCTGCCAGCTCCCTGCCAATGCCGAGATTTGGTGATGGTTGACTCGGCCCGGGGCCAACGTTCCATATACGGCGAGCCGCGTATCGGGTGCCTCGCTGAGATTTGCTATTTCGTCCACAGAAGTGATTGTAGTACCTTGGCTGAGTGACCGGGCTTTATGGCGAACAGCCTACCTGCGCGTAGAATTTCGTCTGATCACCGGAATAATGGCTGATCAGGGTGCCAGACTCCGTGGCCTCTACCTTCCAAATGCGGAACGGGGCGGAACAATCCCAACCTCCGGTTTCGTGCGGTTTCACTCTCTTCCATGCGCCGGGTAGACAGCCTGACCTGAGACGAAGTGGTCCCCCGCAGTTTTTGGTGAATCTCCGCGCCCGTACCCATTTCCGCCAGAAAAAACTCGCATCGCGTAGAAAGTTTTAGCGCACCGCATAGAATGAAGGAATGGAATACATTCGGCTCGGCAAAACGGGTCTCAAAGTTTCCCGCATCTGTCTCGGGTGCATGTCGTATGGTGAACCGGCGAAAGGCGCTCTTACTCCTGGTAGTCACGCGTGGACGTTGAGCGAGACGGATTCCCAGCCGTTCCTCAAACAGGCGCTCGATCTCGGCATCAATTTCTTCGATACCGCCAACGTCTATTCCCGAGGAGCCAGCGAGGAAGTCTTGGGCCGGTTCCTTAAGAACAATACCCAGCGCGACGCCACCGTGATCGCTACCAAAGTCAACGGCGTCATGCGCGATGGCCCCAACGGCGGCGGTCTGTCCCGCAAGGCAATTCTTACCGAAATCGACGCGAGCCTACGCCGCCTGCAGACTGACTATGTCGACTTGTACCAGATTCACCGCCTAGATGCCGAAACCCCGATCGAGGAAACGCTGGAGGCTCTCGACGACGTGGTCAAGGCCGGCAAGGCGCGCTATATCGGCGCTTCCTCCATGTATGCCTGGCAGTTTGCCAAGGCGCTCTATATTGCGGATTTGCGGGGCTGGACCCGCTTCGTCTCTATGCAGAACCACTATAACCTCATTTATCGCGAAGAAGAGCGCGAGATGATGGGTCTTTGCCAAGCCGAAGGCATCGGCGTCATACCCTGGAGTCCGCTCGCGCGTGGACGCCTTGCCCGTTCCACGAAAGCCGAAGGCACGAAGCGCCTGGAAACCGACCAGTTCGGCAAATCGATGTACAGTGGCACCGAGGAAGCGGACCACAGGGTGATCGATAAATTGACGGAAGTCTCGGCGCGTAGGAACCTGCCTCAAGCGACCGTCGCACTGGCCTGGATGCTGGCCAAACCCTACGTCGATAGTCCCATCGTCGGAGCCACGAAACCCCATCATCTGGAAGACGCGGTCCAGGCGCTTGAGGTAAAACCATCGCCGGAGGAAATCATGGAACTCGAAGCGGCGTACGTTCCTCACCCGGTGCTGGGGTTCAAATAATCCGCGCACAGAGCGGCTAGGATATCCACATGCGGCTCTTTGTTGCGCTGTTCCGGGTGCGGCCGGGGCGCCGCATTTTATCTGAACCCAGACGATGTGGTCGTATTTTACGGCGACACCAACAGTGCGTTGATCAGAACCGCCCGAACGACCGGTTGGGGCATGCCGGAATCAATCGACTCAGGAACGGCGACGTTGCCTACGAATCCTATCGCGTAGAGAAATGTAACGAAGAAGATGGCGTAAGACACCGCGCCATAAACGAGAGCGACAGCCTGCCCACGACCGAGCCTCCTATCCCAACGGATCACGCGATTGTACATCCCGTGCAGCCCGGCTGCAAGGGTACTTCTGCGGCTACGCCCGAGTGACCCCAGCGATCCGAGGGAGTTTGAGAACCCGTTACCGGTCAATTATCGGCCAGTTTCAACGGCCTTCGGGACTTGGGCAGCATTTGTACTCGTAGCCGATTTCGTCCATGCGGCACGCTGCTTCCCGAAAGCTTCTTACTGCTTCACGTATACCATCATCGGCATCGGCTGGCCCGGCGCGAAATCGGTGCTAAGAGCTTCGGGAGTCGGCACGACAAACGGTCCTACAATTTCTGATCTCACGATCTCTCCGTTGTAGCTGAAGGTAACCGGGAACTGATACTTCAGGCTTGTCCCAGGCAGTCCGGTACATGCCGCCGGGGAAGCCGGCATCGTCACATCCACCTGGTAGACGAAGTCGCCGATTAAAGCCGCGCTGGTCACCTGCACGGAGCAGTCTCCGACGGCGGCCGACAAGCCTGCTATTTCCTGCGCGGGCCCGAACCCGAGTTGAATCGCGCCGATGCCGTGCATGTAAAACGACACCTTGGATCCGGCTTGCGCTGGATTGGCGCAGGAGTTGGACGTACCGTCGGCATTATTCGCCACCGGCTGATATCCCTGATTGCTGGGACTGGCGCCCTCGCAGGAGCTCTGGCCGACCATCAAGTTCGCGAACAAGTTCAGGTTAGTTAGAGTGTATGGAAACTGGCGGTTGACCAGGGCGCCATTTACGTTTAACTGCATCGACGTCGCTGTCGGCCAGGGAGTTACCGTGCGAGAGGGAAGCGGCAGCGGCACGGCCAAGTTGATCTGCGTCGCGGAAACATAGAGCAGTTGCGCAGGATTGTTTCCATCAAATGTCACGGACACGCCGGCGACAGAGGAATCCATGCCATCCGGCGCTGCTATGCCAGCGGCCGGTCCCAGATTGGTTCCGAAAATCGAGATTAACTGGAACCCCGTCACCGCTCCCACGTGGGTCAGGTTGCCGGCATCCAGCACACACGCAATCGCCGGACCGGTATTGGGGCCGGCTGAGAAATCGGCTGCCGCCAGCCAGCCGCCCTGCAGATATCCTGGTCGCAGACTCAGCGGCGCGAAGGGTGCCAGCACGCCCGGCGTAAACGGTACGTCGGGTGCCACAGCCGTGCCCGTGATCCAAACCTTGCCTCGCGCCAGCACCATCCCTGTTGCGCTGGGTGCCGAGCCATCAATCCACTGGCCGTCCTCTAGCTTGCCGGTGGTGGGGTCCACTTTGATCTCATACACACCACTGACGGCAGTGATATTGTTCTGCAGGCAGGCTTGCGGCAGCCAGGAAAAAACCGACGGAAGACCTGGCGGCGGGTTTGTGCTGGGAGAGAAAGTCTGTGTGTAACTGGATGCCGTGCCGCCCGCATAAACAGCGCCCGACGAATCCAGTTGCACGCCTGCACCTCCGAACGGAATTGAAAACAGAAGGTTGGCGCCCGCTATGTCTAGCTTGGAAAGATAACCGGTATAGACGTTAGGCGGCGTGACGGTGAATGGATAGGACGCCTCTGCCAGAGTGCCAGTGACATAGGCATTTCCGGCGGCATCCACCGCCAGACCGGTATTGCTGGTGGATCCGGCGCCGCCCTGGATGTCGTTCAACCCCGTCGAGTAAATCAGCTTCGAAGCCGCAGAGTTTACTTTGGTGACATGCTGTAATCCACCGGCGAAGCTGATCTGGCATAAAAACGAGCAAGTGTAGCCCTGCACGAAAGCGGTTTGATAGGCACCAGCCGTTGTGGGGTAGTCCGTTCCGCTGCTGCTGCCGGCCAGATAAATGTTCCCGGCCGCGTCCACGACAATGGAGCTGCCCCCAATCCCGGTGGCCGACAGAATCGTCCTGCTGCCAGTCGGGTCCAATTCCATAAGGAACCAGTGGTTGGTTGAGTCCGCGGCGCTATAAGCTCCCTGTGTAACTGGGAATCCAGTGGCATTGGCGATGCCGCTCACCAGAATCTGACCTTGCGGAGTAAGCGCGACGCCGCGCGCCGTGGATGCCACCGAGCCGCCGATTAGTATCGCGAACACTACTGCGCCTTGCGGGTTCAGCTTAACGACGAACGATCGCAAATCGCTGTTGCTCGTAGGCGCCGTACCAAGCGTGCCGCTCCCCGTTGCCGGAAAATTGGGATTTCCGGTCCAGCCCGCAATGTACGCGTTGCCGGCGCTGTCCACGGCGATGGCCGAGATGTGGTCGCTGGCAGCGCTGTCGAAATAGGCGAGATAGAGAATCTGGCTGGCTTTGCCGTCGACTTTCGCGACCACCGCGCCGGTGGTCTGCGCCGCCGGGTCGACGACGCCACTACCCGCGACGTACACGTTGCCCTGTGCGTCTGCCGCAATGGCGCTGGGAGTGAAGCCGTCTTTCAGAAACGTGGAGACCGTCAAGCTAGCCGGCCAGACCGTTTGCACGAATGCGGCCGCTGAAACGAACCAAAGGAATCGATACACGGAGAACCTCCGAAGGTGGGCGCGGCACTTCTAAACTAACATTTCTCGGTCCCGTCTCTCACCTCTACGAAATCCTCGCACCGCTGGCACCGGCGGCATCCATGCTCTATTACTCGGGCGGTGACACGGACACATCGACTACATGGCCCACTTCCCGGAGCAACACTTCACGATCATCTGCCCCTCGAACATGCCGCTCGGACATACAGAGGGCAAGGCGCACGTAGTGCTGGGATTACTCCACGGCTGGGGCGAGTTGCAACGGTTTTTCCCGAAATCACGGCGATCGGGAAGTCGTCGACTTGTTCCCAGACTGCACATCCGAGCCGACGCTGGGCAATATGCGACCCACTAGCGGCGCAAGTTCTCATAATTTCCGGTTACCAGTCGAGAATGGCGTCATCGTGGGCGCGCACAGTCAGTGGATGAAGCACTTCCTGCTCAAACGGATGATTCCCTGCAGCCTTTTCGTTCACCTCAATTCCTAGGCCAGGGGCGTCGGGTGGCAACCAGTATCCGCCCTCCGTCGCCAAGGCGTGCTGTACTACCTCCCAGCGCCAAGGTACGTCTGCCAGCATATCTTCCTGAATCAGGAAATTGGGCGTGCTTAGATCGAAGTGCAGAGCCGCCGCGTTAGCGACTGGTCCCAAAGGATTGTGAGGGGCGACTCCCATCGTGTAGACCTCAGCCATAGCTGCAATCTTCTTTGCTTCCCAGATACCTCCACAGTGGCAGAGATCCGGCTGGATAACGTGGCAGGCTAGTTTTTCAAAAATCTCACGGAATTGATAGCGTGTGACGAGACGCTCACCGGCGGCGATCGGTACAGGACTTGCCTTTCGCACCTCGGCCAAGACGTTGATATTCTCGGGGGGCACAGGTTCTTCCACAAAATATGGCCTATACGGGGCAAGAACACGACAGAATTCGATGGCGTTGGCGAGAGAGTGGCGGCCGTGGCAATCGACTAAGATATCGGTCTTCTCGCCGACGGCCCGTCGGATGGCTTCCATGGTGTGTTCTGCGTATCGATAGGCGGCGATGCTGTTGAGCGATTCCGTCGGCGGCGTGATCAGGACTTTTACGGCAGAGTAGCCTTTGGCGACAACCTCCAGTGCTCGATCCACAAAAAGCTTCGCGTCGTCGTTCCATTGAGTCTCATAGACCGAGCGCATGTCGCCGCCGCCAAGGTGCGTGTACATTCGCACTTTGGTTCGGACTGCGCCGCCTAGCAGTTTGTAAACCGGTTGATTCAGAAACTTGCCAAGAATGTCCCAGCAGGCCTGCTCGATGCCGGAGATGGCAGAGAGGCCGATGACGCCAGTTCGCCAAAATGATTGGCGATACATCTTTTGATAGAGATGCTCGATGCGAGTCGGATCTTCTCCAATAATCATGGGCTCGAAATCCTGGACGGCTCCGACCACACTGCGGGTTTTCCATTCCAGAGTAGCTTCGCCCCAGCCCCAAAGGCCCGCCTGGTCTGTCTCGACCTTGACGAATATCCAGTTCCGCATTTCTGCGTGAACAACGAGCGGCTTAACGGCGGTTATTTTCATAGTTGAAACGCGAAGCCTTCTAAGCTTGGCGGAACATCAAGCGTCGCTGTGCTTCACCGATCTCATTTCAGCCGCAAATTCAGCCGTTCTCTTGAGTGAATCAGATTTGCCATCAAAAACTGCACTTAAAGTCCCCGGTTGAAAGCCCTAACTCTGTGTCGGAAGGCCAGTTGCGACGATTTTAGCAACTTTCTCTAATGTCTGTGGTTCGCTGGCGCACGCCGTGTGCCCGAAAAGCCGCGGCGATCAGGCGCAGTTGGAAGCGGCGTTTGAGGCAATCTCTGGATCACCAGGCATGAGGTGCCGGATGGGTTCGCAGCACTTGACCAGTGTAGTCCAGATCCCGAAGCCCCTTGCCCGTCGAAAGCGGATCGATTGGGGCCCGGTGGTATGGAGACCACAACACCGTTCCCTGGATTGCGGCCAACTCCGGTTTTGCGGGGCCGTACTTCAAAATTTCGAAGCCTCGAAACTCGACGCGCTCACCCCGACTTAGCGCCCCTTGACGCTCTCAAAAACCGTTTCGACCGCTTCTTCCGCGGTGGTCTTCGACAAGCCAGTCTGGTCGACCACAAGATCGATAATATCTTACTTGATCAAGCCACCTCCTACCCTCGTCGATGTCGCCTCCTTGCTGGACTATGAGATATCAAACTTTTTTCCCTCGCGAATGCGCCTCGCCGATGCCGCCCGCACCGAGCAAGCATTTCGCAGAGGCTAAATGATGTTGAGTGCTCATTGAAATCTCTCCTAAGGGGAGTCGCTAGACCTGCGCTCTGCCCCCATCAACGAACAGTTCAATACCCGTGACAAAACTTGAGTCGTCTGACGCCAGATACAGCGCTGCCTTGGCAACCTCGTCGGGTTCCCCCATGCGTCCCATGGGCACGGTGGACACAATCCGGGAAATTACGTCAGCAGACTGTCGGTTTGTCAGCGGCGTCCTAATCGGACCCGGGCTAACAACGTTTGAACGGATACGACCATCTCTGAGATCCGTGGTCCAGGTGCGCACGAAAGAGCGAATTGCAGCTTTGCTGGCCGCATAAACGCCAAAAGACCCAGTGCTTTTTATGCTCGCGACAGAGCCCGTCAGAATGATGGAGCCGCCGTCATTCAAAAGCGGTAAGCCCTTTTGAACCGTGAACAGGACACCTTTTACATTGACGTCGAAGAGCTTGTCAAAATGTTCTTCGGAGACTTTACCGAAGGCCACAAATTCACCAACGCCGGCGTTGGCCACAATAATATCGATTCGCCCTTTCACCTTGCCGACTGTCTCGTAGCGACGATCAAGATCTGCCAGTTTAGCGACGTCTCCCTGAACACCTGTCACGTTATCGCCAATTGCCATTACGGCCTCGTCGAGTTCCTCCTGACGGCGACCGGTGATGAAGACGTATGCTCCCTCTTTGACGAATAGCCGCGCTGTAGCTAACCCAATCCCTTCGGTGCCGCCTGTTACAACGGCGACTTTTCCCTCTATTTTGCCCATAATATTTCACCTCTCAATGCGCGTATGCTTACCTCAGCAATCAGCCCGCTTGTTCCCGCTCGTGATTCGGCCCTTTGCATCCCGCACTACGAAGACCCGGTTCCACTCGGCCCGAAGGCGATTCCACTTAGGATTGATTTGAACGGAATAGCTCCCGCAATTGCTGATTGAACCCATTTACCAATGCATGCTCCTGAGGGCCAGGATTGGCGCGCAATGGCTTCGCGGCTGCAACAAGAATTTCCTCGGCATCCGTTTTCAAGCACGTCCAACGTTTCGTTGATGAACTGGTCAAGAGGCATTGCCTGCTCCGCGTCCTGGCTGTTCAGGAGTTCTGTGCGCACCCATGGCGGCGCCAACTCGAGCACCCGAACACCGCTGTCTCGAAGCAAAAAGCGTTGCGACAACACATAGGAGTGGAGTGCGGCTTTAGTAGCAGAGTAGACAGCCGTCAAGGCTAAAGGAACGAAGGCAAGGACCGAGGTATTGTAGAGAATTACACCGCGACGGCTTTTCAGCTGGTCCATCAGCGCCGATGTCAACCGGATAGGCCCCAGAAGGTTGGTCGTCACAGTCGAGGTGAGCAGCTTGTCATCGATAATGCCTGCCGCCTGATCCGGTTCCATGATTCCAGCGTTATTGACGAGAACATTCAGGCTTGGATGCTCTTGAATCAGCTTTTTCGCTGCGGCTTTGATGCTGTCCGGATCTGCGATGTCGAGTTCGATCGCTTCGATGCCCGGATTGGCCTTCACGACGGCCTCCAGATGGCCCTTGCGCCGGCCCGAGATGATCACTTTATTTCCGCGTTTGTGCAGCGCTTCGGCCAGAGCGCGGCCTATGCCCGATCCGCCGCCGGTAATGAAGATAGCGTTTCCAGTGAGATTCATTGGTAGCTCCAATCTGTGTGCGTGAATGTTGCGTGGACATCGAACGCTTACAACGGGAAGCGGTCGCCAAACATCGGAAGACCGCTGACGGATTCGGCCTTGGTTGCCTCGTCCTGCAACACGTCCCAGTGCTCCTGAAGTAGACCGTTTTCGAACCGGATGATGTCGGCGGCGATCCAGGCCGCGGGCCTTCCGATTCCTGTGAATCGTCCGTGTGCAATAACGTATTCACCTTCGGCGACGATGAGTTGATTCTCGTAGCGCAGTGTTTTCGGCACTGAGCGGATTAGGGCAAATAGTCCTTCGCGACCTGGTGCTATATGCGCGCTGTGCTGAATGTAGGTCGGCGATCAGATGCGTTCTGCTGCCGCGTAGTCGCGTTTGTTGAAAAGCGTGTCGAAGGCTTCAAGAACGAGTGCTTTGTTCTGTTCAGGTGTTGTCTTTGGCATAGTCAGCTCCTTGTTGCATGCGATGGTTGAAGGTAGTGTAATCAGAATAGCCGCGCGGCTCCGAGGCGTAGACGGTTTCCCAATCCACTTCGGCAAGAGGTGCGTCCTCGGTGAACCTCTGCACGAGGTCGGGATTTGCAATGTAAGGACGTCCGAACGCGATCAGATCAGCCAGCTCTTCGGTGATAAGCCTATTCCCTCGCTCGCGATCCATATTTACGTTGGCGATCAACGTACCTTCATAGAGAGGACGGAAATGCCGGAACATGCCATCCTCGGCCAGCATTTCCAGCGGGGTACCGGAAAAGTCAGTGGTGATTCCCATTAGCAGCAGGTGTGAAAGGTTGTATGTGTTCAGTTTCCGGATGACATACTCGGTAATCGGCAGGGTCTCGTTGTTGGCCGCGAAAGCGCCACCCTCGTGCATTGGGCTTATCTTGACTCCGACCCGCTTTGCATCGACTTCATTGAGAACTGCGTCCAGCACCTCGAAGAGGAATCGCGAGCGATTTTCCAAGCCTCCCCCGTATTCGTCTTTGCGGAGGTTGGTTGTCGCGTTGAGGAACTGAGCAATCAGGCAGAGATAATTAGCAAGGAATGTATCCGCGTGCCCACCTTTCGTTCGGATCTCGGCGACCAGAGATTCTGCTTCCTGCGCGGAGTGTCCATAGTGAACGACGACGTGTGCCCCGGCTTTAGCAAGCGCCGATGCCGTCGCGCGGCCGATTCCTCTTGACGCGCCCGTCACAAGCGCTGTTTTGTTTCGAAGGCCGGTCATTGCCGTCTCTCTGGTCCCGTACCGAATGCATCAGCCGATCAGGCATTCATTCCGCCATCCACGGTCAGATTCGTCCCGGTGATGTAAGAGGATTCAGGACCGGCAACAAACGCGACCATCGCGGCGATCTCTTCAACATGTCCATAGCGGTCGAGCGCTGTGGCAGCCTTCTGAGGCACTGCCCAATCGCCAGTCGCGGGATTCAGATCCGTGTCGACCGGGCCCGGCTGGACGTTGTTGACCGTAATTCCGCGGCTCCCAACCTCTCTGGAGAGCGCCTGAGTGAACATCTTGACGGCTCCCTTCGTAGCGGCGTAGGGAACAAGGCCAGGTGCAACGGCGCGCTCTCCCACCGCCGAACCGATCATGATGATGCGGCCGCCATCCTTCATGTACCTCAAGGCAGCATGCGTGGCGGCGAATACGCCGCGGATGTTGATGTCGACCACCCGATCCATCTCCTCCAGCGTGGTCTCCTCGAACGGTTTCGGGATGGCTGTGCCCGCATTGTTGACAAGCACATCCAGTCGGCCGAAGGTCGCGACCGTTTTTTCGACCGCGGCCTTGACGGCTTCGACGTCGGCGGCGTCCGCTTGGATCGCAATAGCCTTTCCCCCGCTGCGTTCAATTGCTTTAATCACAGCGGACGCGGCGCTCAAATCCTTTGCGTACGTGATGGCCACACTCGCTCCATCCTTCGCCAGCCTTTTCGCGATCGCTGCGCCGATGCCACGCGAACCTCCGGTAACGAGTGCAACTTTTTCGGTTAATGTCGACATGTGATCTCCTATGGTTTCTGTGAACGATTCACCACTTCACTGATTCAATCGCCTGCTCTCTTGATGTCCCAGCATTGCAAGCAGATTTGGCACTCTCAGGAATACCGGCTATTCCTAATAGGAATGCATAGCGCAGGAGAACCTTCTTGTCGCCTAATGTGACAATGAGGGGTAGAGGAATACGGAGGTCGGTGTGGACAAATTCGATGCAATGCAGATGTTCGTTCGGTTAGTTGAAAAAGGGAGCTTCTCCGCTGTTGCAAAGGAACGTGGAATTGGTCAACCGGCCGTCAGCAAGCAGATCTCCGCGCTTGAAGACGAACTCGGCACGGAACTTATTCACCGCACCTCTCGCTCCATTGCACTGACTGAGCCAGGTCGCGACTTTTATGAGTCTGCTTTGCACATTCTCGACGACTTTGAAAACGCCACTTCACGGATCGGCCGAGGCCAAACTGCACCGAAAGGCCTCATTCGCGTGACTGTTCCTCCCACGTTTGCCCGCCTCCACATGGTGTCGAAGCTGGCTGCATTCTTTGCCGCCTACCCCGACATGGCAGTTGAGATGGCGGCATCGGAAAGCCCGACAACGATCATCGAAGACGGCTTCGATTTAGCGATCCACTCAGGCGAGCTTCCAGACTCTACTCTGGTTGCCCGAAGATTCGCGCAGACGATGATCATTCTCGTCGCCACTCCTCAGTATCTTTCACGACACGGCGCACCGGAGTCGCCGGGAGATCTCAACCGCTTTCGAGCTGTCGTTTTTGTCGAGCGGGGCTCCGTTAAGCCGTGGTGCTTTGGCTCCGGACAAGACGCGAAGCGTGTTATCCCCACAGGAGTCTTTCGAACCAGCGATATTGAACAGATGCGGATGGGTGTCCTTGAACATCTGGGGATTGCCCAGGCGCCGGCATGGCTCTTCGCTGCAGAACTCAGAGAAGGTACTGTTATACGTCTTCTGACTCCGTTCGAACGAATTGTGCCGATCCTTGCGGTTCGACCAGCTACCCGCCGGCTGTCCGCCAAAGTACGCATCTTCATCGAACATCTGGAGAAGACTTTCGCGCTCTGCTCCCAGTTCAATCCGCCTCGCTAAATTGTCAGGCAATCGCAGCATCGATCAGGGCTTCCGCAGCCTTTGCCGTAGCTTTCACCGCATCCCGCTTTCCTAGAATGCCGGCTGTCGAATACGCTCCCTCGATCAACATGAGCAATTGGTTGCTCAGCACATCGGGCTGATGCGCGCCGATGGTGCGGCAAAGCTTCAGCAATCTCTTTCTCAATTCTTTTTTGTGAGCCAAGGCAACCACTCTGGCGCGGGAACCTTCCTCCGGGAACTCTGCAGCCGCCTTCAGAAAGGCGCAGCCGCGAAACCCCGGCCGCCGCGCCCGAATTGCAATTGCCTCAAATAGATCGCGCAACTGCCGTCGGGGCTCGCTCGCGTTTAGGGCCATGACGCCGTCCCACCACTGCCAATAACGCTGGCCCCTCGACTCCAAGTACGCGGCGACGAGATCGTCCTTGGAAGCAAAACTCCGGTACAGGCTCATTTTGGCGACGCCGGATTTTTCGATGATGGTGTCGATGCCCACGGCGTGGATGCCCTCACGATAAAAAAGGTCATCGGCAGTTTCCAGAATGCGTTCGCGGGCAGATTTTGTTGAACTCATGAGACAGACCTGTCTCTATCATACACGAATGTGTTGAATCCCGCCTATGACCAAGACGCATCAGTGCTGGTGTATGTGGATCGTAAGAGTCGCCCTACGCCGCCCGTATACTTTCGTCGTCCTCGCATTATTGATACTCATTCTCAGCCCGGTAGTGATTCTGCGTACGCCGACAGACATCTTTCCCAACGTCGACATCCCGGTTATCGCGGTGGCTTTCGCTTACACCGGATTGAACCCGGAAGAGATGGAAGGCCGGATCACCACCGTATTCGAACGTCTCGTGACGACGGTTACGAACGACGTTGAGCATATCGAATCGACAACGATCAATGGACAGGCGATTATCCGTATATTCCTTCAGCCCGGCGCCAATGTCGATCGCGCAACGGCGCAGATTACCGCCGGATCCCAAACGATCCTGCGCTTTCTTCCCTCCGGGACGCAGCCGCCGCGTCCTGATCAACTACAGCGCCTCGACGGTGCCCATTCTGCAGCTCGCCCTTTCCGGACAAGGGCTCGCCGAGCAACAACTGAACGATATCGGCCTCAACTTCCTGCGAACTCAATTGATCACGGTCCCGGGGGCCGTCATTCCGTTCCCATACGGGGGAAAGCAACGGCAGGTCATGGTGGACCTCAAGCCAGGTTTGCTGCAATCAAAGGGCTTGGCGGCCACCGATGTGGTTTCTGCGCTGAGCCTACAGAACCTGGTGCTTCCTTCTGGGACCGCCAAAATCGGCGAGTCCGAATATGACTTCGAGGTTAACGCGAGCCCCAAAACGGTTGCCGAGTTAAATGATCTTCCGGTCAAGGTGATCGGCAATTCTACAGTCTATTTGCGGGATGTGGCGAATGTCCGGGATGGATTTGCGCCGCAGACGAATATCGTTCGCCAGGACGGGCATCGCGGAACGCTGGTGACGGTTCTTAAGTCGGGCAATGCGTCCACTCTGGATGTGGTTCAAGGAATTCGCAACCTTCTGCCCCGAGTCGCGGCAACGTTGCCGCCGGAGTTAAAGATTCGAACCCCTGGCGGACCAATCCCTGTTCGTTCGAGCCGCGGTCGGATCGGTAATTCGTGAAGCCATTATCGCCGCCTGCCTCACGGCGTTGATGATCCTGCTATTCCTCGGGAGCTGGCGCAGCGCGTTCATCATCGCAGTCTCGATTCCTCTTTCCATCCTTACTTCGATTATCGTGCTCAGCTTATTGCACGAGACGATCAACGTGATGACCCTCGGCGGCCTGGCGCTCGCGGTTGGCATCCTTGTGGATGACGCCACAGTCGTGATCGAGAACGTCAATCGGATCCTCGGTGAAGGAAAGGAAGTCAGGGAGGCGATCCTGGAAGGCGCCCAGCAAATCGCCGTACCGGCCCTGGTCTCGACTCTTTGCATATCGATCGTCTTTATTCCCATGTTCTTCCTGAACGGCGTAGCGCGCTACCTGTTCGTGCCGCTGGCCGAGGCGGTCGTCTTCGCGATGATGGCTTCGTATATCCTTTCGCGGACGCTGGTCCCCACGCTGGCCCTGTACCTGCTGCGACCGGGACAGCATGGTTCCGCCCGGTCACGGAATCCGCTTGCGCATACTGCAACAGGCGTTCGAACGAGGGTTCGAGAAACTTCGCCTGGCATACGAGCTTCTGCTTACCAGGTTCGTCTATCACCGTCGCATCTTCATCCCAACGTTTCTCCTGATCGCGTTATCTGCATTCCTGCTGGTTCCATGGCTCGGGCAAGACTTCTTTCCGGCCATCGATAGCGGTCAATTGCTGCTCCATCTGCGGGCCAAAGCGGGCACACGGATCGAAGAGACGGCGAGACTCTGCGATCTGGTGGAGGCATCCATTCGCCGGGAGATACCGAACGCAGAGGTAGAGAACATTGTCGACAACATCGGCGTGCCTTACAGCACAATCAACTTCATTTACAACCGCTCCGGGCTGATCGGCAGCGGCGACGCGGATATCCTCGTGTCGCTGAAGGAAAAGCATCGGCCGGTCGCCGAGTACGTCCGCGCCATGCGCCCCAGATTGGCTGAGGAGTTTGCGGGCACGACTTTTTCCTTTCTTCCCGCCGATATGGTCTCGCAGATTCTGAACTTCGGCGCACCGGCGCCCATCGATATTCAAATCGAGGGAGCGAACCTGGACGGGAATCGCCAGTTCGCAGACCAGTTGCTGGGGCAGCTTCGCCATGTGCCCGGCATGGCCGATCCGCGCATTCAACAGGATTTCGATTACCCGAGATTTCACGTCGAGATCGATCGAACGAAGGCAGCGCAGGGCGGCTTCACGCCGCGCGACGTCGCCAATAGTCTGCTGATCTCGCTGAGCGGCAGCTTTCAAACCACGCCGAATTTCTTCCTGAACCGACAAAACGGCGTCGAGTATAACCTGGTTGCTCAAACGCCCCAGTACACCATCCAATCGCTGCAGGATGTCCGAAGCATGCCGATCAGCTCGCCTACGATGACTCGTCCGGAAATTCTGGCTGATGTCGGGTCGCTCACACGATCCACCGAACCCGCGGTGCTCACGCACTACAACATCCGCCGCGTTGTGGACATTTTCGGATCGGTTGAGGGCCGTGATCTCGGCGCGACTGGCAGGGACGTGGCGCGCATCCTGGACGCGAATCGAAAATTGGTTCCGCGTGGAACTTTCGTCACCATCAAGGGCCAGTTCGAAACCATGAGGACCTCTTACCGGGGTTTGCTGGCCGGTCTCGGCTTTGCCATCGTTCTCGTCTACCTGTTGATTGTGGTGAACTTCCAGTCGTGGCTGGACCCGTTCATCATCATCACCGCTCTGCCGGCGGCTCTGGCGGGCATTGTACTTTTCCTGTTTCTCACCCATACAACGCTGAGTGTGCCGGCGCTCACCGGAGCCATCATGTGTATGGGAGTCGCCACAGCAAACAGCATCCTGGTAGTCGCGTTCGCGAAAGAACGCCTGGTTCATCATGGTGAAGCGGTAGAAGCCTCCATCGAGGCGGGCTCCACGCGGTTTCGGCCGGTTCTCATGACCGCGCTGGCGATGATCATCGGCATGATTCCGATGGCGCTCGGGACGGGTCATGGCGGCGAGCAAAACGCCCCGCTAGGGCGCGCCGTTATCGGCGGGCTGTTAGCGGCCACGGTCGCAACTCTTTTCTTCGTTCCGGCGGTCTTCGCCATTCTGCACAGTGGGCGCCCAGCCGGAAGGTCGCGGCTACCCAACGAACTTTAGGGAGTTAAACAATGACAACTATGAACAGAATAAGCACTGAGGATCTCGCGCGAAAGGCAGCCAAGGATGCGAATCGCATCCCGCTGTCTGCTGCAATGGTTTTTATTGCGGCCCTCGCAGCAGGCGCCGGTACGCTCGCTTACGCAATTCACGGGGGCGTTACGACTCGTGTGGCGGCGGAATCCAGTCTGGCTCGCAGCACGGAAGAGGCAGCCGTTCCGATCGTCAATGTGATTCATCCCAAGGATGGGGCGCCTCTCGAAGAACTGATATTGCCGGGAAATACGCAGGCGTTCAGTGATACGCCGATCTTCGCCCGAACCAATGGCTATCTCAAACGCTGGTTTTTCGATATCGGCGCTCATGTGAAACGCGGCGACTTGCTGGCTGAAATCGAGACTCCCGAAATTGACAAGCAACTGCAGCAGGCGCGCACCGAACTAGCCACCGCACAGGCCAACCACCAACTGGCTGAGACCACGGAGGCCCGCTGGCAGTTCCTCTTGCAAAGCGAGTCCGTCTCCAAGCAGGAAACCGACGAAAAGGTTGCCGACCTAAGCGCCAGGAAGGCCACGGTGGATTCCAATGGTTCCAATGTCCACCGGCTTGAGGATCTGCAGTCTTTCCAGAAGGTCTATGCGCCGTTTGATGGGATCGTCACGGCCCGAAACACCGATGTCGGGGCATTGATCGATGCCGGTGCCAACTCGGCAGGCAAGGAGTTGTTCCATCTTGCGGCGATTGACACACTCCGAGTCTTCGTCGCGATCCCGGAAGTATATTCCCGCGCCGCGGTGACGGGCGCCGTCGCATTTCTGACACTCGACGAATATCCCGGCCGGTCCTTTCATGGCACACTGGCGCGGACCTCCAACTCCATCGACCAGGCGTCGCACACGCTCCTGACCGAAGTCGATGTTCCCAATCCTGATGGCCGGCTTCTGCCCGGCGCATACGTTTCTGTTCATTTCAAGATGCCTCAGACCGCTCGTTCGGTTGTGGTCCCTTCGAATACGTTGCTCTTCCGGTCAGAAGGTCTGCGCGTTGCGCTCGTGCGGGACGGGCGCGTGCAGCTTGCGCCTGTCAAGATTGGCCGGGATTATGGCAGCACTGTGGAGGTTATCTTGGGCCTCCAGGCGAGCGACGCCGTGGTGCTCGATCCGGCCGACTCGCTGGTGAGCGGCGCGCCGGTGCGAATCGGCAGCCTCGCCGCGGAACCTCCAGGAGGTTCTGGCACCGGAGGTTCTAAAAAATGACGCGCACTGGAATCGGATTCGCCGTCGTTCTGGCCTGCCTGCTCAGCGGCTGTATGGTCGGACCCAAGTACAAAGTTCCCGACGTGCCGCTTAGTCCTTCATATAAGGAGACAGAGGGCTGGAAGGCAGCACACCCCAGCGATCAGGTTCTGCGCGGACCCTGGTGGGAGATTTTCGGAGACCCCAACTCAACGCGCTAGAAGAACAGGTACCTGGCGGCAACCAAACTCTGAAAGGACTGGAGGCCCGTTTTCGCGAGGCGCGCGCCGCCATACGATTCAACCGCGCTTCGGAATTCCCCACGATCTCCACAGCTCCATCGATTGCTTCGATTCGCGATTCGGCGAATACTCCTTATCTTCCAGCCGGGGCTACGCGCGCGACGGGGGATTTCGTCCTGCCATTCGATCTTTCCTACGAATTGGATTTTTGGGGACGCGTGCGGCGAACGGTCGCCTCCGCGCGTGAATTTGCCCAGGCGAGCGCCGCCGACCTCGAAACTGCAAAGCTCAGTCTTCAGGCGGAAGTGGCCTTCGACTACTTCGAGCTCAGAAGCGCCGACGCGCAGAAGCAGATCCTGGACAACACCGTTGAAAGCTACGGCGAGGCGCTGCGGCTCACTCAGAACCGATACCAGGGAGGCGCTGCGCCCAAATCCGATGTGGCACAGGCTGAGACGCAACTTGAAACGGCGCAGGTGCAGGACACCGATATCGGCGTGCAACGATCCCAATACGAGCATGCCATTGCCATCCTGATCGGAAAACCTCCCGCGAGGTTCAGTCTGCAAGCCGCGGTATCGTCGCTGCGGCCTCCGGACATCCCCGTGGGTGTGCCTGCGGATTTGCTGGAGCGACGACCGGATATTGCAGCCGCGGAGCGCCGCGTGGCCGCCGCGTCCGAGCAGATCGGCATCGCCCGTGCGGCCTTCTTCCCGACCGTGATGCTGAGCGCTGCCGTCGGATTGGAAAGCACCTCGATCCTGGATTGGCTGAACTGGCCGAGCCGTCTCTGGGCTGTAGGTCCATCAGCCGTGCAAACTCTGTTTGATGCCGGACGGCGGAAAGCAACGTCGGAAGCGGCCGTGGCGGGCTTCGACGCAGCAGCCGCAGATTATCGCGAGTCGGCGCTGACCGCGTTCCAGCAGGTAGAGGACAATCTGGCTGCACTTCGTATTCTCGAGGCGGAGGCCGGCCAACAGCATCATGCCGTGCTCTCCGCACAACAGTCGCTACAGCTTTTCACCAACCGATATAAAGGCGGGGTGGATACGTATCTTCAAGTCGTCACTTCGCAGACTACTGCTCTAACAAACGAACGGAATGAGACCGATATCCAGCGGCGGCGCATGGATGCGACTGTGCTACTGATCAAGGCGCTGGCGGTGGCTGGAATGTTTCGAATTTACCCAAGCTTTAGTTTTCTTGAATAAGAGGAACTGAAAATCATGCGCGCAATGAGAGCCGAAGGATTCAGGGGTTATCAGGATCTAAAACTGGTCGACATTCCTAAGCCGAATCTGTCAGAGGGACGGGTGCTGGTAAAGATCACCGCAGCGGGAGTCACGCCACTAGAGCACACCATTCTGTCGGGAGGATATCCAGGAGCGAAAGCGCCTCTGGTCCTCGGGTCAGAAGGGGCGGGCTTTGTTGACGATGCGAACGGCTCAGAGCTTTCAGTCGGTGCGCGCGTAATGTTCACGGGCCCTTACGGTGTCTCCGAAGATGGAGCCTATAGCGAGTATCTCGCTGTGCGCAAGGAAAACCTCAGTCTGATCCCCGGGAACATCGAGGATGTTTCAGCGGCAGGAATTCCTGTGGCGTACCTGACCGCCCAGATGGCGCTCACCCTTTCTGGATTTCAGGCTGACAAGACAGTTCTCTCGCCTGCCATCGGCGGCTCGGTAGGCAATGCCGTCACACAGTTGGCAAGGGCGTTGGGGGCCAGGCACGCTATTTCGACGACAACGAGTCATGCAAAGGCGGAGCAAGCCAGAACCTTGGGCTTCGATGAGGTCATCGATCTCTCCATGGGCAAGCTCGGCGAGGGCGTTCGTCGTATCACCAATGGCTACGGTTCGGACATCGTGATCGATGCTGTTGGCGGCGACGTATTGAGCGAAGCGCTCGGCACTCTTGCAATTGGTGGAAGTCTGACGACGCTAGGCTATTCGGCGGGCCGTAAATCGACTATCGACGTTACCGATCTCATCTGGAAGCGCGCCAGCATAAAGAGTTTCTCACTTTTTGCGCACCGCCTGAGATGTGGAGGACCGCCTGGAAAGCGATTCATAGCTTGCTGGATTCTGGAGCTATCAAACCAATCGTGGCCCGGACTTTCGCTCTTGAGAATGCAGCCGAAGCGCTACGATACCAGATCGAAAGCAGACCATTCGGGAGAGTCGTATTAAAGATATGACGACACAACGAAAAGCAGGCTAGCGGCGGCGCTCTGCATCGTCAAACAGCCGGTTCCTTTGAGGAGCATGAGATTCCGGATGAAGTCGGCAGAGATCTCGACGGTTGGCCCAACTTCGCGCCCTGGTATCCTCGGACGCAAGCCGGGCATCCTGGTAGCGCTTGATTTCGAGTTTATTGAAGTCGAAGCTGGCAAAGCTGTTTTTGCAGGCACACCAGGAGAGCACGCCTATAATCCGGCGCAGTGCATGGCTGGTATGCTCCCACACCGCTGGACTCGGCTTGCGGCTGCGCCGTGCATTCGCGTCTTATGGCATCGATAAACTGTTCCATATTGCTGCAGCACCTTCTTAAGTGCTTGGGGTTTCGCTCGCAGTCTACGCGAAACACCGATGCAGCGCTTTCATAGCATCATTACCGCATGAAAGCAATTGCCCTGCCAAATCCCGGGCGGCTCAGTTCAATACATTCTATCGAAAGCGCTCACGCAGACCGATCTTGAGCTCCGCGGCTGTTCGCACGTGAGCGCTCCCGATAGAATGCTCTTCATTATCGGCACGTTTCCCGAGCAGCGTATACGCACGGCGGCATACATCCAACCTGGGATTGATGCCGCCACATATTCTCGGGCTATGCAAGCCGAGCACCTATTGCTTGTTACGGGCGCGAAAATGACTTCGCGCAACACCTTGCGCCACAGTCTCTCCCAGTTGACGCCCAGCCTCTAGCGAATGATAGAAGTGGAAGCCCGCATACATCCGCGCCCAGAAGACTTCGTCCATCATATCGCGGGTGTCCTCAAACACATGTTGATGCGGGCCGTCGGTAAACGCCACGCTATCGGTGACGACGTGCACTTTGGTAGTCCCGAAGAAGTCCGCAATCAGCGTGGACGCCGCGCCCGTCAAGCAGCCGTGCGCCGCCGGATACTCGGGATGGTTGGGAGTCGTTCCTAGCGGAAGCCAAGCTGGGTCACCAGTCAGATCAGAGCTTCCACCACCTGCCTGGATCGCCGTAACCGGTCTCCAGAAACCGTACTTGTACTTCCCGTTGAAACACCCGATCGCCGCATCGGCCACGCCGGTCCAAAGCATGGCCATCATGCGGGACGCGTCGGCGGTACCCATACTATTGTTGGCAACCAAGTAGTTGAACGCTCGCGCGAATTGTTGCCCCGTGTGTTCGGTCCAATAGATTCCGATTTCGCTTTCCGCTGCCGATCGGGCGGTGCTGGTGGTTCCTCCGTACGAGCGAGTGAGATTGTAATCCCTCTTCCAGATCTCACTGCTCAGGGTTTCTGGAGGATCGGGAAGATAGTCGCTCGCGGCCTTCATGGTAAACGGCCGCATCTGACCGAGCCACGGAGTCGCCGGGGCGAGAAAGCCTGGCGGCGTGGGAATCCAGGCCCCGGGGCCCGATCCTGGGATGTAGGGAACGTTGGCTTCGAGTCCGTCTCCCGTACGGGCACTAATGACGGCTAGCGCGGCCGCTTCCCCCACCGCGATACCGGCAGTCATGGCGTCCGGAGTCGCGGTAATGGCCCCTAACGACGCTTTGAATTGGGCGTCCAGCGCTGTTTGCTGGCCTGAAAAATAGTTCACCAGAACGCGATGCGCCGCCGCGACAGCAGCAGCGTCTATGGAAGCTGTCGCCGGTCCCGCAATCCGGTAATAGAACGGCTGGTATTCGCCTGTAATGGCGTTGACAGCATCGTACATCGCAAGGCTCGAGTAGGCGAGCCACACGGTTGAGGCGCCAGGCGCTTTTCCTCCGTTCGCGATTATGGTGGTTGAGCCAATGGCATTCCAATCTGAAACTACATTCCCTGCGTGAAGCCCGCAGGCAAAAGCCAGGGGCGCGATAAACCAAAACTTTGTGCAATTCATTACTGTTCTCCTTTGCGTTGCGATCCGGGTTAATAATTTCCCCGACCTACACGCGAGAAGCCGCCATCAAAACCGCAACGGGTAAAGGATTTTTTTCGCGGTATTATGAATCCACGTAGCCTTGAGTTCCCAAGCGTCTGAAACCACACAGCTTCTGTTGGCCTGGGCCGATGGCGATGCCGGAGCGCTGGAGGCGCTGACGCCACGCGTCTATCGCGAACTGCGCCGCATGGCCGCGGCGTTCATGAAGAGCGAACGCGAAGGACAAACTCTACAAGCCACCGCACTGGTCCACGAGGTTTATTTGCGGTTAGTGGATGTTCACAAGGTCCCTTGGCAAGGCAAGGCTCATTTTTTTGCGATTTGCGCTCAGATCATGCGCCGAATCCTGGTGGATGCCGCAAGGAAGCGCGCAACCGTCAAACACGGAGGCGGCCTCGGCCGCGTGGAGTTAACAGAAGCTCCCGATTTGAGCGTTCACAAAGACCGGGAGCTCATCGCTTTGGACGATGCGCTCGAGCAGTTGAAAGAGCTCAATCCCCGCAAAGCGAAAATTGTCGAGCTTCGCTACTTCGGCGGGCTGAGTGTGGAGGAGACTGCCCTGGTTCTGAACGTCTCGGAGGGAACGGTTACCCGAGACTGGCGGATGGCACGCGGTTGGCTGCTAGCAGAGATCGCCAGGTCTTGAACGAACGGCGGCGCCCTTATTGCTGCCAGGCAGGCAAATCGATCAACACTACAGCAGAGTTCGCGTTTTGCCGGTCGAAAACAATCTGTCTGCCGTCCCCGGTCATGTCGAAGGTGCGCATGGCGGCTGAACTCCCCAGTTTAGTCAGGCGGCGCGTCTTCATAGTCTTCAAGTTCAGAAGCCAGAAGTCCTGCCACAGAGTTCCTGTGGTCCCATCCAGGTACACCAGGCCACTTCCGTCAGGGAGGAAACGAATTCGCTCTCCATCGCGGTTGGTCCGGATCTGCGGCATCTCGACCGAAGTGCCATCCGGCCGCACGGCAAGCAGCGGCGTCAGTGTGAAAACGTTCGGGCCGGAATAGGCAATCAGCGCTCCATCTGGCGACCATACAGGGTTTCGCCCTACGCTACTCGTAAGGCGAATGGCTGCGCCTCCAGCGGTGGGAATTTTGAATAATCCCGCACTCTTTCCATCATTGCCGCCGCAAACGATCCAGTTGCCGTCCGGAGACCAATCGGCGGAGCCCTCTACATCGATCTCCGGTGCAACCGCCTTCGATTCAGCGCCATCCGCGGTGAGCATGCGGAGCCGGCGTCTTCCGTCCTTGCGAGTGACGATCGCAATCCGCCGCCCGTCCGCGGAAATCGCCGGAGGTTGCAGCAAGCCACCCTCGGATCCCCTCCAGACTTCCACCGTCTTGCCGTCCTGATAACGCCACAAACCATCACCCGCGCCGTGAGAAGAGAGATAATACAACGCGCTTCCCCGGATGCGAGGGGTCAATGCCCTGGTAGATGGCAGATCGAAAGGCTTTACAGCACTTTCCCCGGCGACCCTGTCCAAAATCGGAACCGTCCATAGCAAGCTCTTAGGGCTCGCCACCGTGGCCGCAAGCCGCCGCCCATCGGCCGAGGCTGAGAGCGAAGTATAGCTCTCCAATCCCAAGGTGATCCTGCGGGAATGTTTGTGCGCTATATCGAGGGCCCAAATCCACGGTCCGGACCCATCGCTTTCGCGAGCCAGATACAACATCGTTCCTGGACCCAGCGGCGTGGGGTCGCGCATTTCAGTATTCTGCTGGGTGAGTCGCTCCGGATTGCCTCCGGAGGCACGCAGCCGCCACAGGTCCATTTCCTGAGTGGCAGCGGTTCCATGCACAAAATAAATCCATTCTGCGCCCCTTCCCCAGGAAAGAAAGTGGTTGTGCAAGTCCGGACGATCTCTATAAATCTGGTGTGCGTTGCCACCGTCCGGATCCGCTACGAAGATCGGGTCGCCCGGATCCAGCTTTTGATAGGCCAAGCGGGTGCCATCGGGGGACCAGACCGGGTTGACCACTTTTTCCCCCAGGAACACCCGAGGTTGACCGCCGACGAGCGGTAACATACGAATTTTCCGTTTCTCCGTTCCCTCTAGCCAAATCTCTGATCCGTCCGGCGAAAAACCCACGCTGCGCAAGGGTGCCCGCTCATCCTCGGATTCCGGCGTTAATCTGATGGCATTACCCGTCCCCACCTGAATAAGCCAGACGCCAAAAAGCCCACCTCGATCGGACAGGAACGCAACGAATTTCCCATCCGGTGAAATCGCGGCGTCCAACTCAGCCCCCTCGTAGTCGGTTAAACGGGTGAAGGTCGCCTTGGCAAGAGGATTCTCCAGTGCGACGTCATCGCGTTTGACGTTCCAGAACATCACGGCGACGAATGCCAATATCGCGGCTAAGATGGCCCACCACCACGGTCGGACTCCAACTGTCCGGCCAGCTGCATCTGGCGGACCCGCACTTTGCATAGGTTTCGCGGCCCACACCAGCTCGTTTCTCACATCCACTGCGGACTGCCATCGATCTTCCGGCACCTGAGCGAGACATCTTTCGATCACGTGAGCGAGCTTTTCGGGGAGTTGCTGTAGAGATGGCATCTCCCCGCGCGGACAGCGCTTGCCGCTAGCCATCTCATGCAATGTCAAGCCCAGCGCGAAAATATCCGTCCGAGCGTCGCACTCGTGGCCGTCAACTTGTTCCGGGGCCATGTAGGCGGGCGTGCCCATCACGATGTGCGACCCGGTGAGGTTCTCGTCAGTGGACGACTTAGCCAGCCCAAAATCCAGCACCTTCACTCCCGCTTTGACAAGCATGATGTTGGCGGGTTTAATGTCGCGATGCACAATGCCTTTTGCATGGGCCGCCGCCAGCGCGTCGGCGATCTGCTGGCCATACACAAGCGTCTGCTCGATCGAGAGCTTGCCGCGTTTCAGCTTCGCCGCCAGCGTTTCGCCCTCGAGCAGTTCCATGACCAGATAGTTTTGCCCTACGTCATAAAGGGCACAGATATGGTGGTGATTCAGCGACGCGATGGTGCGGGCTTCTCTCTGGAACCGTTCGCTGAACTCCTCCCGGCAGGTCTTGATGGCGACCGCTCTGCCCAAGCGAGTGTCGATGGCGGAGAATACCTCTCCCATTCCTCCCGCGCCGATTAGCTTCTCAATTTTGTACGGCCCAAGCGTCGCTCCATCCGTTAGGACAGTATGTGTCTGGAGAAGACTGGCCCGGCCCTCCCAGGCAGGATGCTCCAGCGCCGATCCCTCCTGCGCAAAGATCGCCTCCAAGTTGGAACGTAATTGGGGGTCGGCGCTTTCGAGCCGCTCGCGGCGTTCGTCAGGAGACAAATCCTTGACCGCGTCGTAAAGCTGCTCCAGGTGCCGCCAGCTCTCGGGAGTCATTGTAAGTGCTTAATTTTACTCCATAGTCTCGGAAGCAAGGGAGCGGTTCGCTACGTAACTAAACCCGCCAATTCAAGAAAACCATTCCCCTTATCTCGAGCCGCGCATTTCGTCAGCTCTTTGGTGCCGGGCCTTTGCTAGCTTCCAATCGCGCAAGACCGTCTTGGGGGATACGCGCACCACTGCTGCCGTCTCTTTGGCTTCGAGCCCGGCGAAAAATCTTAGTTCGACAATGCGAGGCCTTTTGGGATCGACCGCTCCCAACGTGCTGAGAGCATCATCGAGGGCGACACGTTGCGCCGCTCTCCGGCGCGCGCGATCTAGAAATCCCGCGCATTAGCGTCACTGAAACCGCAAAAAAAGGTGTCGTCGCCGGATGGGAGCAATTATTTTTGGAACGGCACTTACGCTTTCAGATCGCTGTTTCATTATAAACGGCCTGAATGAGGTGGGCGGGCGAGGGGCGTACACTCCATCAAAGCTGCGGTCGGGCATGACCCGCATCCTCAATCGTCGCCAGCGATACGTTGACAAATAGGAGGAAAATGGCACGCGGTAGAATGGACGGCTTGACGCGGTTCATCGAGCTGATCGCACTTGCCGCCGCTCTCGGAGCGCAGAATCCGCCGTTGAAGCAGGGCCTGTACGCGATCTTTCAAACCTCTGACGGCACCATCATCGCCCGTCTGTATGAAAAAGACACTCCGATCGCTGTGCGTAACTTTGTCGCGCTCGCGCAAGGAATGAAACCGTGGAAGGAACCAAAAACCGGTGCAATGGTAAAGCGTCCGCTTTACGAAAACCTCTCGTTTCATCGCGTGCTGCCGGGCCTCATGATCCAGTCGGGCGACCCGACGGGCACCGGGTCTCATAACTGCGGGATTACTATTCCGGACGAGTTCCTGCCCGGCCTGCGGTTCGACCGGGCGGGGAAACTGGGCGTCGCCAACACCGGAAGTCCGGATTCGGGCGGATGCCAGTTTTTTATCACCACCGATGTCATGTCGCAGTGGTCGGGCAAATATACGATTTTCGGGGACGTGGTTTCTGGCCTCGAAGTCGCGAACAAAATCAGCCGCGGGCGTGTGCGGGGAGACCGGCCGGTGGATCCGGCGAAATTGATCGGCGTCACCATCGAACGAATCGGCGCCGTTCCTAAGAAATAGGCGCAGGCCGCGCGCGAACCGCGCATGCGTCCAAACGTGTGGCCCTGCCTCCAAACCATCGCTCCGCAAAAAGTCCTGTCATTAGAATCACAAAGTTCCGTCGCAATTTTCCTTCTTGCAAAAAAAGTCGGATCGGGATGATCCAATTCGAAGGTTTTTTTCGCGTCTAGAGAGGCGGGAAATTTATATGAAGCAAGCTCGGTTTCTGCTCTTGCTGGAAATTGCCGCGGGAATCGTCCAGGCGGGGCAATATCTGGTAGTTACTCGATCTTCCGCTGGCGCATGGTCATTGCTGGACGTCGAGTCGCTGACCATAAACGGCAAAGAAAAGGTACGCAGCGCGCTTCTTTCAGAAACGAGCGCAGCCGCTTGGGACTCGAAGTCGATCAACCGGCTCGCGGAGGCTCAGATTTCGAGCCTTGCCGTAGTGCGGCGGACGCCGGAGGGAGAAGTTTTGGGTCGCATCGGCGATTCCGGTAATTGGCAACGGCTGCTCCCCGAAGGAAGCAATGCCAAGGCTGCCGATTCCGCCGCGCACCTGTGGAGTGGATCTTCTTGGGCGGTCAAGAGCGAACGCAAAGACAAGTCCGCTTCGGTCTTAAAGTTCGAGGAGTTATACGCGATCATCCCCACTCGGGATGCGGCCGCGGCGGCAGCGTTTCTCGCGACCGATATTTCGCTGCACAAGCTGCCTGGCGCGAGCGAGGCTGACGCGTTTCGGCAAATGCTCGATTTATTGCCGAGAGCGGCCAAGGCATTTCCCGCCGGTTCGAAGACGATTCAAGATTATCTGAACACCGGCATGTCGGCTCGATTGAGGCAATGGCAGGACGGCAATGTTCCGGTAAGTGTGCTCGACGAGTCTCTTCAACTAGCCAATAGCGCGGAAGTGGCCTTCCCGAACGATCCGGTTCTGGGTCCGCTAACCATGCAGACTCGAACCGTGCGCAAAACTCTCGACCGCAGACTGGCGATCCTTCGCGCCTTGGATGCGGGCGAACAATCCGACGCGTTTCTGGTTGCTTATCGAGGGTTCGAAATCTACGACAAGTCTTTCCCGGAATTGGCGAAGGCACACGCGCGGCATCTGCGCGTAAGCGCGGCAGTGCATATCGAGACGGCGAAAACGCTTCAGCAAAGCGGGGATTATCTGGGTGCGATCCGCCATCTCCTGATCGCTAAGTGGCACGATCCGAAATTGAAGGCTGCCGACGACCTGCTGGAGCAGGTTCGTCTGGAGGCGGCAAGATTATCGGTGCAGAAGTTTGCGGAAAGACGGCGTGGCTTCGATCCTCGCTCGCCCACCCAGGTACAACTGCAGCGCAAATTGCTGCTCGCCGAGCAGCAAATGAATGACGGCAAGATCGCCGAAGCCGAGAAAACGCTGGACGAAGCCGAGGCGATGGACAAAGAAGAGCCCCGGCTCATGCTGTTGCAAGCCCGCCTTTCGGTAGTCCGCGGCGATCTCGGGAAGGCGCTGGCGCAATTAGACAACTTCGACGGTGTTGCAGTGACGGCGCAAGATTTCGCGGAAGGCGAAAAGCTGCGCGCATCGGTGCAGTACACCATTGATACTTCGATTGGCAAGAAGCGAGCCCAAATACAGCAGGATCTGGATCAACAACGTTTCGCCGCGGCCCTCGAGGCTTCCGCAGACGGGCTTAGGCTCGATAACGAGAATCCGGACTTATTGTACGATGCCGCGCTAAACGCCTGCATTCTCCGGCACTGCGATAAGGCGGAGCCATTGCTGCGCCGTTATCTCGAAATTACCGACTCCACACAGGGGGCTCGCGACAAGCGTCTGGCGGCGATGCAACTGCTTCGCGAATCGATCGGCGGGGACGCGGAAAGCAGATCGCCGGAAGTTGCTTCGACTAGTTGGTTTTCCGGCGCGTCGCTCGCGCGCGGCGTTTTCTACGATCCCGTGAGCCTCGCGTTTCAACCAAAAGTCGCCCGCATCGAAGCGTCGGATCACTTGAACATATTTTATGAGTGGAGCGGCAGCCAGTTACACTCCGTCCACGCCAAACATGAGGAACGGCAAACGGGATCCAACATCATGAGGACGGCTGCCGCGGCTGCGACCGCCGCGGCAGGGATGACGGCAACGGCCAATTGGAAGACCGCTCAACGCGAAACCAACGATTTCTTCTTCAATTACTACGACGAGACACCACAGATTCTGAAAGTGAGCCGCGAGAAAGCCATCGTCAAGAGCAGGAGCATCCCCATCACCATCCCTGGAATCGGAATCTTCGGACCTTTCGCTGGGATTGGCGCGTTGGGGGCGCTGGGGAATATCGCCTCCATCGCGAAGATGGGCAGCCTTGCGGGAAAAGGAGGACTCGGAGCCCTGGGAGGGTTGAGCGCACCCGCAGGCATTCCCGGAATGGGAAGCATGGGAGCTCTCGGGGGGATGGGTGGCGCGGCGAATTCCGCCATCTTGAGCAGACTGGCTGGTTCCGGACGCATGTCCGGGTTAAGCGGGTTTTCTTCATTGAGCACGAGCCGTCCACTGCTGCCGTCGCAGAAATATTCGGTCCTTTCCGATCCGGACGGCGGCTCTTCGGCAGGTTTCCTGACTTTATGGAACAACCCTCGCCTGGATCCCCGCCTGGCATTCAAAATGACCGGCAAGCGCGCAGCCATCGGTTTTTCGGGCAATGTATATTTCCATCCGTTCGTCTGGGACGCGATTCACTTGTTCGAGCTGGATTACGACGAACAGGGCCGGGTGGTTCACGCGTGGGAGCTGGATAATCCGAGCGCTCCCCGGCTGGACTTCGCCTGGGACGGGCAGAGGCTTCTGAAAGTAACCGGGCACGATAGCGCGGGCGCGGTGGTGTACACGCGAACGCTAAACTACTCCGGCGATCGATTGCATGAAGAAGTAATCTCCGGTCCGGGGGGCGCGTCGCATATCGAATATAAGTACGACAAGCAGGGACGGATGATTGAAGCGACCTCGAACGCCGACCACTCGCTCGACGGCCGATCACGCAAGATTTATTTCGTTGAAGAAGACAAAGGGAAGCGATGAATATGCGAGTAATCATATGGATCATGTGTTCGTCTATCGTTGTTTTCGGACAGAGCGCGACCGACGCTCCGAAGCGGACACTCTACGACAGCAAGGAGGCGAATCTCAAAACGCCGGATCCGCCGGCAGCGGAGGCGGCGATGACTCGAGATGTGTCGGTTCCCGAAACTACGCGCGGTGCGAGCGCGCGCGCGCTGGATTCTTTGGGCTCATCCCTTGAAGATCTGAACGGGATTCGGGATAGTAACGTCCGGGGGCTGACAAAGGATGGATGCGCTCCTGAAGTATCCGCGCGTATCGCCGATTTAAAAACCCGGCTCCGGGTCGCGACTGGTGTTCCGGAGGCCGCTGAGAAGGGCAAGCGCGGCGCACCGGACGATTCAGGGTCTGAGACGCTGGTGTTGGCCTCAAACTGGTACAAATCCAGCAGCGCGGGGGCGTCGGTGGGCACGAAGGATAAGTCGAACGAACTGCTGGATTCGGTCCTGCCGGAGACCGTGGCAAAGAAGCCGGCGGATTTGAGAGCGGAGAGTCGGGACGCCGCGGGTCTCAAAATCGAGATCGAACATCTGGTTGCGACGTGCCCGGGTACGAAGCGGTGAAGGGGTCGTGGCTATGCGAATACTTATTGCCCCAATACTGGTGACGGCGTTTGCCGTTGCTCAAGATCGGCCGTCGACACCATTGCAGGCGCCTGATGTGCCGGCGATTCCCGTCGTGATGGTCTCAGTTGCTCCGCTCGCACCACCGGATCTCAATTCGCCTTACGCATCTCCGCGCGATGGAGCGCGGCACCGGCTGCAGGTTACCCTTTCAGATCTCGCGGCGACGCGCAACCTGAAAGAGGCGATGCGCGGGCTTGCAGAGGCTTTTTTGACAGATCGGACCTACGTCTTTGCCGCGTTCGATCTGGGTATCCTTGCCGCGATCGCGGAAAAATGGGATGACTCGGTGAGTGCTTTCGAGGAGGTGGTGCGTCTGGATCCTGGTGGGCTGGGCGCGTCGGTTGGGCCGCAACTCGAACGCGTGCGAACGATCGCGGCGCTGGAGAAAACCATAGAGGGGAAGCGCAAGCGTCGCTACGATGAGGCTCTTTTGGAAGTTCTTGACAGATTACCCGCATTGTCTTTCTCAGAAGCAAATTCCGCGCTCGGCGAATTGGGTCGCCTCGATCCCAAGCGCTGGGAGGCGCCGGCCCTTCTCGCAGGATTGAACGGGGATGGGCGCGGCTACGAAACCGCGGCCAAATTCCTGGAAATCGCGGCTTCGAATGCCACCGACGCCGCCATTAAGTCGAAACTCGAAAACGCTCTTCGAGCGGCAGAGCGGGAACTGCAATACGCGTCCACCCGTTCCGGGGCTGATGCCGCCGCCGATGCCGGCGAGTACGGCAAGGCCGCGGAACTCTATCAGGCAGCATGGACCGCGGTGCCGGCTCGGGTGATCAACGGTCTGGATGCCACGTCCTCTCTGCTCCTGAGTGATGACCTGAGCAAGGCGTCGGCTCTGCTTGCGCGTCTGCGCGACAGCGGGGACTCGAGCGCCGGCGGCTTGGCTGTGGCGATGCTGAAGGAACTCGAACCAATCGAGCCCGCCGCGAAGGCTCCTGCCAGTGACGCGTCACAGTTCTTCCACGATCCGGGTCCCGGCGACCCCGTGCGGATAGCGGCACTGCTTCCGTTGGTGGATCGCAAGCCGTTCGATCTCTATACTCGGCCGCTCCCGAGGCTGGTGGACGATTCGCAACCGGTGGTTCTTCTTGCGTCGCTTGCCGTTGAACTTACTGCCGCGCCATTGCCGCCTTTGTCGACGCCGTCGATTGCGGGCGAAAATCCATGGCGTGAGCTGACAGCGCTGAGCCTCAAAGGCGCCGCGCAAGCTTCACCCGCGCCTCGAGCGTTACAGACGGCAGACCTCACCGGCAATTCGGCTTCTACCCGCGTGCTGCAAGTGACCAGCGAACCCGCCGGGGCGCGAATGTTCATCGGAGGCGCGCCGGAACCCGCATGTGAAACTCCCTGTAACATCCGAGTCAACGCCGCAGAGTACGCCGTTCGTCTCGCCCTGGCAGGCTACCTGGACGCGGAACAAACGGTCCAGATTACGAACGAAGTCCAGGATCTTGCCGTTCCTCTGACGCTGTCGCGTGGAAGCGTTATCGTAGAGACTCCGACGCCCGCAAGGCTGAAAGTCAATGGGACGTTGGTGGAAGCTCAATCGCCCACGGAGTTGTCCTTCGCGCCCGGCCTCTACCAGATCGGGGCCGATTTCGGATCGACCACCAGCGAGCGCTTTTTAATGATTAAGCCCGGCGCTCATTTACGTCTTCAACTGCACCCTTAGACTGGCGTCCAAAGGAATGCAGCGGGGTCGCAGATACAAGTGGAGCGGGGGTGGTTATGGAACAGTTTAGAATTGTAGTGATCGCATAGGGAGGCTCGTGTCCGCCCGATTTCTATTATCCTTATCCGCCTTTACACTGTTGATGGCGGCGGATTGGCCGGAATGGCGTGGCCCGCATCGCGATGGTGTAGTCTCTGAGGAGCCGAAAACCTGGCCCGAGAAGCTCACCCTCAAGTGGAAAACCGAAGTTGGGATTGGTCACGCCTCGCCCATCATGGCCGCTGGCAGCATTTACGCGTTCGCTCGGCAGGGGGACCAGGAGAACGTTCTCTCCATCGATCCGTCGAACGGCACAGTCCGCTGGAAGCAGCAGTACGCGGCTCCCTACACGATGAATCCGGCCGCCGCTCCGCATGGTCAGGGACCCAAAGCGACTCCGATGTACTCGAACGGCAAGCTGTACACGTTCGGGATCAGCGGTATCCTCTCCGCATTCGACGCCGAAACCGGCAAACCCATCTGGCGTTTGGATTTCATCAAGCAATACAAAGAAGGCGCGCCGGACTTCGGCACCGCGATGTCTCCGATTGTCGATGGAGGCTTATTGATCGCGCATGTCGGCGGGACCAAGCTCGGTGCGCTCACCGCTTTCGATGCCGCGACGGGAGCGGTGAAGTGGTCCTGGGACGGTGACTCGCCGGCATACGCATCGCCGATTGTCGTGGAGCTGGGCGGGGTTCGCCAACTGGTTACGCAAAGTCATTCGAACATAATCGGGGTAGCTGTGGCGTCCGGGAAACTGCTGTGGAAGATTCCCTTCAAGACGGAATATGACCAGAACATTGTGACGCCAGTGCTGTATAAGGACACGCTTATTTTCTCGGGAGTCGATAAAGGAGTTTTCGCCGTACGGCTGAATCACAACACCGGAGCTTGGACGCCCGAGACTGTCTGGCAGAACAAGAGCGTGTCGATGTACATGAACTCGCCCGTGCTCGCGGGCGATCTGTTGTTCGGTTTCTCGCACTTGAAGAAGGGCCAGCTCTTTTGCCTGGATCCGCGAACTGGCGCGACTCTCTGGACCGGTCCGCCGCGTGCTGGAGACAGTGCTGCGATACTCGCCAGTGCGACGACGCTTTTTGCGCTAACGCCGGACGCCCAGTTGATAATTGCGAAACCGACCGACAAGGCGCTCGTCGAGATTCGCCGCTATGAAGTGGCCAGTAGCCCAACTTGGGCTCATCCAGTGGTGTTGCCTGACGGAGTCCTGATCAAGGATCTTAAAACGCTCGCGCGATGGAGCGTCAATTAGGGCGCGGTCCACCCTTTTTCTTCCGCGCTCATTACAGCTTAACGACCCTGACCTTCCGGCCGCTGGCCGCCGCTTGAGCCGCTCGGATGGCGAGGCGGTCGAAGGCCTTCGCTAAATCCTTTGGCCGCCGCACGACGATCGAGCAGCCGAGCGTTAGCAGCATTGCCGCAAACGGCTCCAGATACTCGCGCGCGCACCTCAGGGTCGTACCGCCGCTTTTCTCCTCCATCATTACCCGGTGCAGCGCGAAATGTGACCTCGCCTTATCGATTGGCAAGTCGAGCCACACTTCGATCGAGAAGCCCGCCTCCACGAAGGGCATAGAGCGCTCCAGATGCGCCTTAGCGTCAAAACCCACGGGCCGATGGAAAGTTTGATCTGTCACTTCCAATTTGGAGATTCGGTCGAGGCGGAAGGTTCTGAGCGCTTCCCGCAGCCGGCAGCGACCGACCATGTACCAGCGCCCGTCCATATGCACGATGCCGTACGGCTCGACTCCGCGGTGCGAACATCTCCGCTCATGCGATTCGTAACGGAATGCCACGCTATGGCGCGTGCGGATTGCCGTACAGACGCGAATCAGTGAGTCGGCAGAAGTTGAGATGACCCACGGCCCAGGCTCAATCGCGACCACCTCTTCCACAGCGTTTGCGCCGTCGCGAAGTGAGTCCGGAAGCACACGTCCCAGCTTGGCGGTGGCGCCCTCGGTCGCCGGAGCAAATGCCGCCAGTCCCAAATGGCGCAACGCCCGCAAGCCGAGCGTGAGAGCGAATGCTTCTTCATCGGTGAACATCATGGGCGGCAGGCGAAAACCAGGCTTAAGCCGATACGCCCCGCCGGGTCCGCGCGTCGATTCCACCGGAATACAAAGGTCCTGCAGTCGCGCGATGTAACGCTGGACGGTGCGCGCATTGACCTCGAGCCGCCTCGCCAGTTCCTCGCCGCTCACACGCTCCCGCGCTTGAAGGATCTCGAGCACGGTAAGCACCCGCATGATTGGGTCGTACATGAAATTTATGTTGACATGAATTGACGACAGGAATTGTCGGGAATTGCTTCTAGACTGGTCTCATGACACCAACCGAGACCATCATCAATTCCCAGGCGCTGCTCGATCATTGGCAGGGCCATCGCCGCCTCACGCGGCACGTGATCGAGGCGTTTCCCGACGACAAGCTATTCAGCTTCAGCATCGGATCCATGCGGCCGTTTTCCGAGATGGTCAAAGAATTTCTAAAGATGACGGAGCCCATCGCCCACGGCGTTGCGACCGGCCAGTGGGCGGCCTTTGGCGGCGATCTGGATGCCGTCAACACGAAAGTGGAGTTGCTACGCCACTGGGATCAGGCGACCGAGAAGCTCAACGCAATCTGGCCCACCATTCCGGCGCATCGCTTTGCCGAGGTGGACAAAGCGTTCGGCCAATGGGAGAACTCTGGCATCAACACGATACTGTACGGGATCGACAATGAGATTCACCATCGAGGGCAGGCGTATGTGTACCTGCGCGCGTTGGGAATCGCTCCGCCGCCGTTTTGGGAACGATGACTTACAGTGACTGATCTCGAATTGCGATCTTTCCGCTAAACGTTGTTCAGAATCGACATTGCCGTGCCTTCAAAAATTCGCCGCTTCTCGGCCTGAGGAATGTTCAGCGCCTCGATCGACGACACCGCTTTGTCGATCGATCCCAGAAGGTGTGGAAAATCGCTTCCCATCACCATGTGATCGGAGCCCACCAGATCGCGCGCCATCATCAGATTTTGCGGGTTAAACGTGACGGTGTCGTAATAGAGGCGTTTAAGGTACACGCTGGGCAATTGGTCGATTTTGACCCGGCACTCGCCAAAGTCGCGGAATCCGCTGTCCATTCGTTCCATCAGGTACGGCACCGCCCCGCCGATATGGCCGATGATCCAGCGGATATCCGGAAAGTCTTTCAGCATGCCGTCGTAGCACATGCGCGCCACGGCCAGGGTCGTGTCCATTGGAAAACCAATGATCGGACCCAGAACGTATTCTTTGAACGGTTCGGAAGCCACCGGCAGCATGGGATGCAGGAATATGCACAGTTTCATGCGGTTTGCCTCGGCAAAGAACGGACGATACTGCGGTGAGGTCAGCGGCTTGCCGCCGATGTTGCTCAGCAGTATCACGCCGTTTAATTTAAGTTCGCCTATCGCGCGATGTAATTCCTTCAGCGCCTCGTCTGGGTTATCCATTGGGATTGATGCAAAGGCCTTGAACCGTTTCGGATATTTCGCGACCAGATCCGCATAGGCGTTGTTCATCATGCGCGCCACGAAGGGCTGGCGCATGCCATCTGTATAAAAGATGTTGGGTGTCGACAAGGAGACTACCTGGATGTCGATGCCCACCCGATCCATCGCTTCGATTCGCAGATCGACATTGGTCATCGGCGGCGTAATGCCGAAGAATCGCGCTCCGCGATGCGTGATGATGGTCTGCCCGCTCGGACTCTTATCGAACGAAAAGTCGCCGCCCGATTCGCGGATGTTGTCGAAGTAGGCCTGCGTATAAAAGTGAGTGTGAAGGTCGAGCCGCAGTCCCGGGGTTCGCAGCGGTGTCTGCGCCGAGGCGCTTTCGAGTAAACTGGCTGCCGCACCGACGGATCGGATGAAGTTGCGACGTTTCATGGTGCCCTTCATTCTACGCTCCGATTACAACCACCCGTCGGCCTTCAGGCGGGTTCCAGAGGGGAGAAATGCGCCGGGTCGCTAACCTATCAATCGCTGCCCCGCGTTCCAATACTCCAAGTACCTGAGGGGCGACAATCGTTCGCGAAGGTCGCCACCCCCTAATTCCCCAAGCGCGCGTCGAGGTCTTCAGCTCGACCGCGCTCTCACTCGTGTGGACGTCGACCAATACTTGCGTATCCGCTCACCGCTGCCACGGAACCGCCATGCGTAACCATGCGGACATTCGCAAATAATTATGGTGCGTGTTTAAAAGCACGACAGCGGCGGCCTACGCATCACCAGTTCGCCGCTGAATGTCATCCCCCAAATGACTGACGCATCCGAGGGACGCGCCAGTACGAGACAGCAACTGTTTGTTCGAGATCGTAATTCGAATTTTCGCTCAGGCTTTCAAATGGCTCTTCCTGGATATAGCCTCGTTCCGATGCGGGTGATGACGGCGACCGGGTCCAGACAGACGGCCTGATATGCGGCCCCGTTATTAGCGATCACGAAGAAGTAGTGAGACGCTATACCGGGGGCAATCTGGAGCATGAAAGTGCCGGTGCAATCAGAGTTCACGGTGTATGTGCCTGTGGTGTTCGACGGCGATACGCTGCCGTTGTTATTTGACATTCCAGCGGTGGAGGTACCTCCGTTCCCGTCGAAGGTTTGCGCACCGGCCTCGGCGTACAGCCCCAGCGGGGCGGGCGCGGCGACAAAGGATCCGGTGACTGTGTAGGCGAAGGTGCCCTGCAGGGTGGCATTATTGCATCCTTTGTTGACCTGGGCCTTCGCCGTGGGCGCGATTGCCAGAGCGAGTGCGGTGACTGCGGCGATCGCGAAAGTCTTAGCGGTGTTGCTGCGTTTCATGATGAGTCTCCTCTTTTCTTGATCGATCCAGGTGGCCCTCTTGGCTCACCTGCGACGAATAAGGAAACGCGCGGCGTGAAGGTTACAGCCGCTTAAGCCACGGGGGGTACAATAGGCGCTGTGACTCTGGTCTAGATGCCAAATTGCCCTCAATGCGAAGCGGAATTGGGTTCCGGCGATCCCGCTGGACTGTGCCCACAGTGTCTGATCCTGGGCGCTTTCGAGAGTTCGGTTGGCGCGGACGGATCCGGAACTCGCACCATCGATAACGCGCCATCGGCAGCCGGTGATGACGACTTCGGCCGCTATCACGTCCTTCGATCTCTCGGCGAAGGGGGTATGGGCACCGTTTATCTGGCCGAACAGCTTGAGCCCATTCGCAGGCGGGTCGCTCTTAAAGTTGTGAAGCTCGGCATGGACACCGCCCAGGTGCTGGCCCGCTTCCACAACGAGCGCCAGGCGCTCGCCATGATGGACCACCCGAACATCGCCCAAATCTTCGATGCTGGCGCGACCACGAAAGGGCGCCCGTACTTCGTGATGGAGTACATCGAGGGCGCCCCGATAACCCAGTATTGCGATCGCAAGCGGATCACCACCAGGGAGCGGCTCGCATTATTCCTCGCGGTCTGCCGCGCGGTCCAACATGCGCATCAGAAGGGTGTGATCCACCGTGACCTGAAGCCGTCGAATGTGCTGGTGACAGAGCAGGATGGCGCGCCGGTTCCCAAGGTAATCGATTTCGGCATTGCCAAGGCCACCGACAAGTGGGCCGTGGAGAACACGTTGCTCACGCAGTTCGGCCAGATCGTCGGAACACCGGAGTACGCCAGTCCGGAGCAGGCCGACACGATGACGGGAGATATCGATGAGGCCTCCGATGTCTATTCGCTCGGCGTGCTCTTGTATGAGCTGCTGATCGGAGCCGTGCCGTTCGACACGGCCACAGCTGCGCAACGCCGGTCTGGCGGAAATGCTGCGCATCATCCGCGAAGACGAAGCGCCGTCGCTATCGCGGAAGCTTACTTCAATGGGTGCGGCGGCGACCGATATTGCCGCGCGCCGCCAGACCGACCCGGCTTCGCTGCGCCGCCTCGTCGACGGCGACCTGAACTCGATCACGATGAAGGCACTGGAGAAGGCGCGCGAACGGCGCTATGCCTCGGTATCGGAGCTTCGCGGCCGATATCCAGAGGCACATGGAGCACCGGCCGGTCCTGGCCTCGCCGCCGGGCAGGCTGTACCGAACGCGCAAGTTTCTCCGCAGGCACAGGTCGGCCGGCCTCGGCACAGCTGCGGGAGTTGTCTTCCTCGGTTTGAGCGCCGTAACAGCCTGGTCGCTGGCGCATCGCGATTTCGGATCGAGGCCCAAGCTGACCGAGAAAGATAGCATTGTCCTCGCCGATTTCGATAATAAGACTGGCGATCCGGTGTTCGACGACACGCTTCGCCAGGGACTGGCCGTCGAGCTGCAACAATCGCCATATCTTGTACCTCCTTTCGGAGGCGCAGATCCGTGCAAACGCTGCCTCTGATGGGCCAGCCGAAAGATGCTCGCCTGACTCCCGAGATCGCTCAGCAGGTGTGCGAGCGAACCGCTAGTACGGCGGTTCTGGAAGGCTCCATCGCCAGCCTGGGAAGCCAATACGTGCTGGGCTTGCGTGCCAGGAACTGCACTACCGGCGTCGTGCTGGATCAGGAGCAGATCCAGGCCGCAAGGCGGGAGGACGTGCTCAACTCGCTTAGTCAGATCGCCCGAAAATTCCGAACCCGGGTGGGTGAATCGCTGGCTACGGTGGAAAAGCACTCGACGCCGCTCGCCGAGGCCACGACACCTTCACTCGAAGCCTTGAAAGCTTACAGCACCGGAATGAAGACGGACGTAACCTCCGGGCATGCCGCAGCCATACCGTTTTTCCGCCGCGCTGTCGAAATCGACCCTAAATTCGCGATGGCGTACGCCACTTTGGGACTGTCCTATAGCGCAATTGGAGAGTCGGTGCTGTCCGCTGAGAGCACAACGAAGGCCTGGCAATTGCGGGATCGCGTCAGCGATCGCGAGAGATTTTTCATCGACTTTACTTACGACCGGCAGGTGACAGGAAATCTGGAAAAAGCGTACCAAACTCTCGAATTGTGGAATCAGACTTATCCTCGCGGGGAACAACCGAGTCCCCAGCGTTTGTTAGGAGGCCTTTCCACCCACGGGACAGGCCGGTTCGAACGAGCGATTGAAGCGTCCCGAAAAGAAATCGAGGCAAATCCCGGCCTTGTATTCGGGTATGAAAATCTTGCCTCCAGCTATCTTTTCGTGGACCGTTTCGGAGAAGCCGAGAGCACTATTCAGCGAGCTTCCGAACGCAAACTGGAGGATCCTTATCTCCTGGTTATCCGATGGATCGTTGCCTTCATAAGGGGTGAAAACGACCAGAGGGATCTAATAGTCGCTCTGGCCAAAGGCAAGCCCGGAGCGGGACACATGGTGGAGAACGTGGAGGCTCTTGCTCTGGCTCGTTCCGGCCGCCTGCAGGCCGCGCGGAGGTCATCGAGCCGTGCCATGGATGTAGCCCTGAAAGAGGGGGATCGCGAGGTCTCAGCTACTTACCAGGCCGCACGGGCGGTGTGGGAAGCCCTTTACGGGAATGCTGTCGAAGGGAAGAAAAACGCCATGGCGGCGCTGGCGCTTTCGAACGGCCGGGATGTCGAATACGCCGGCGCCCTGGCCCTGGCTCTTTCGGGAGACTCCTCTCAATCGCAACGGCTTGCCGACGATCTGGAAAAGCGCTTCCCGGAAGATACATTCGCCAAATTTACGTACGTACCGGTTCTTCGTGCGTTATCGGCACTGGAGCGCGGGAAGCCCACAGACAGCGTGGAGCGGCTGCAAATCGCTCTGCCCTATGAGCTGGCGCTGAACGGCCTCAACTTCAATCACTTTTATCTGGGCGGTCTGCACTCGGCCTATGTGCGCGGAGAGGCTTTAGTCGCCACGCACAAATACGCGGAAGCCGCCACGGAGTTTCAAAAGATTCTCGATCACCGCGGCATCGTGGGTTCGGATCCCATCGGCGCCCTGGCGCACTTGCAACTCGGCAGAGCATTCGCTTTGTCGGGAGACAAGACTAAAGCGAAGGCCGCCTATAACGCATTCCTCACACTATGGAAAAACGCGGACCTCGACGTTCCGATCTTGAAAAGCGCTAAAGCAGAGTATGAAAGGCTGTAGTGATTGCGCTGTAACCTTTGGCTCTGAACTCCTTATGCTCAGTGTATGATCGACGAGCCGGGAAATACCAAAGGGCGCAATACCATGCAGACACTGGTCGGCTCATCTGATTTCCCGACCACGCGGTGGACGCTGGTGGTCGCCGCCGCCGATCCTCAACGGAAGGAGGCGCGCTCTGCTCTAGTTTCGCTGTGCGAGGGCTACTGGTATCCGTTGTACGCGTATCTCCGGCGGCGCGGCTATCCGGCCGATCAGGCGCAGGATCTCACACAGGAGTTCTTCATCCGGGTATTGGAAGGCCGGTATCTGGATCGCGCCGACCCGGAAAAGGGCCGGTTCCGGGCCTTCATTTTGACTTCGTTGAAATTCTTCGTGGCCGATGAAGAAGACCGCCGGCGAGCGTACAAACGTGGTGGCGGGGCAGTTTTGTCGCTCGAACTCTCGTCCGGCGAAGACCGCTACCAACGCGAGCCGGCGCACGATGAGACGCCGGAGCGGATCTTCGAACGGCGCTGGGCGCTTTCGGTGCTCGATCGAGTCGTGGAGAGATTGCGCAATGAGTTCGTGCAACACGGCCGCCCGGAGCATTTCGAACGGTTGAAGATGTTCCTTCTCGGAAAGTCCGACGCGCCGTATGCCGCCCTCGCTCGCGAAATGAACACGTCCGAGGGGGCGCTCAAGGTGGCGATTCACAGGCTTCGGAAGAGGTATCGCGAACTTTTTCGCCAGGAGATCGCGGACACCGTGGCCGATCCCGGCGAGGTGGAGTCCGAACTCCGGTTTTTGGCGGCCGCTTTGACGAGGAAGTAGCGGCCGGGGCCTTACCGTGCCTTAAAACGCCAAAAAACGTCAAAATTGAGCCTCCAGGAAGGCTAATTTGACCATAATTCACTCAGCCCGCAGCACGTCCGCCGGGTTCGCGGAGGAAGCTTTCGACGCGGGCCTCCAACAGGCCAGAGTCGCGGTCGCGGGAATAACCACAAGCGCGACGCCATAAGTCAATGGATCGGAGAGAGGCACTCCGTAAACGAGTCCCGCAAGCTCCCGCGACGCGGCGATAGCGCCTAAAAAGCCGAGCAGCATACCGATCCCTGTGAAGATCAGGCCTTCACTGAAAATCATTCGCATGACGTCTCTTCCACTCGCCCCGAGGGCCATCCGCACACCCATTTCGTGCATGCGGCGCGACACCGAATAGTAGGTCACTCCATAGATGCCGATCGCGGCGAGCAGCAGTGCCAGGGCTGCAAAGGTCGCAGCCAGCACGGCGGTGAACGCCGCCGGCGCTTTCGCCGTCTCCACGTACGCGGTCATGGGACGAACCTTGAAAAGCGCCATTTTCGGATCGCGTTGGCGCAGCTTCTCGCGGATGGGGGCCGCAAGAGAAAGCGGATCGACCAGAGCGCGGACGGCAAATGCGAGGTGCTCGCGCGGGCTCTGTTCATACGGAAAATAGATCTCGCCACGAAGCTGCCGGGCGAGCGAATGATGGTCGATATGCTCGATCACTCCGACGATTTCCGTCCAGCGTTCCTCGAAGCCTCCTCTGTCGTTCATATGTTCGGCTTCAATTCTCTTGCCCACCGCGGATTGGTTGGGCCAAGTGGAGCGCGCGACAATCTCGTCGACAACCGCGACCTGATTTCCGCCGGCGCGATCCCGATCGTCGAAGATCCGTCCTTCGAGCAGCCGAGTGCCCATGGCGCGCAGGCAGCCGGGCGTCACGGCGCGGAAGTCGGCGAGCAGCGCTGCGGCATCGTTGGGCGCGATGCCTTCCGGTCGAAAGGAGCTGTACCAGTTCCCATAATCGCCGAGAGGAAGATGAGAGACGCCTCCCGCGGCATCGACTCCGGGCATGGCGTCGATTTGTGCCTCCCATTCCTTCACGAAACTTCGCCGCTCCGGACCGTCAAACGCATTGAGATCGATTTCAAACGTCAGCAGGCTCTGCGGATCGAAGCCCGGACGGACGCTTTGAATTTTCTCGAAAGTACGAATCATCAGCCCGGCGCTAATCAATAAAATGAAACCCAGTGCAATCTCGGTGACGATGAGTGCGGCGCGCACGCCACGGCGAGAGGGCGCCTGTGACGTGCGTCCGGCCTCGCGCAGAACTTTCATCAAGTCCGATTTCGCCGATTTCATGCTGGGAGCGATCGCGAACATCAACACGGAGGCGATCGAGATCGCCGTCGCGAAAGCGAGCACCGGCCAGCTCAATCCGATCTTTCCCGAACGAGCGAGCGATTCGGGCCGCACATGACCGAGCCAACGCACAGCCACCCAGGCGAGCGCGACGCCGGCCGAACCTGCAATGGCGCAGAGCAACACGCCTTCTGTCAACAACTGTCGAAGGATGCGCCCCCGCGACGCGCCCAAAGCGGATCGGACAGCGATTTCTTTGCCGCGATCGGTGGCGCGCGCGAGCAGCAGACTCGCGACGTTCAGGTAGCAGATCAACAGTACGAATGCCGCACCGCCATAAAGAGCGATCAGGCCGGGCCGGATCTCCCGCACCGCGTCGGCCTGCATACCGACCACGCTGAAGGTGAGATTTTCCGCGGCCAAAGGAGTATAGATGCCACGAATCTGTTGGGCGACCGAATCGAGATCGCTCTGCGCCTGCGCGACGGTGACTCCAGGCTTCAAACGCGCGATCAGCGAGAGAAAATACAGCGTCAGCGGCCGTTTAGAAAGGTTGCTTCCGAACGGCACGAATGCGGGCACGTCTGCCGCGACATTCAAAAGATGCAGCCGAAAATCCGCGGGCAGAACGCCCACCACGGTCGCGCTTCCTCCGAGCACGTCGACGGCTTTGCCGACGATTTCAGGATCGCCCCCGAAACGCCGGCGCCACAGGGCATCGCTCAATATGACTGCGAAGCCTCCACCCGACCCCTCATCGGCTGTGAACGAGCGCCCGAGCGCCGGATGGACACCCAGAACCTGAAAGAAATTGTTAGTCACAAAGCCTAGCTTCACTTGTTCGGGAACATCCTGGCCCGCGAGCGTCGCATTCCCGACCCAGATCGCGCCCACGCTGTCGAGCAAACGGTTACGATGTTCGATCTCGCCGAGCATCGGACCCGACGCCGGCGCCCTGGCAGCGGCCATTTTCTGATAGTTCGACCAGATCAACGCGAGCTGATCGGGATGATGGTAGGGCAGAGGGCGCAGCAAGACGGCGTAAACCAGGCTGAAGATCGCCGTGTTCACTCCGATACCGAGCGCCAACGTCAATACCGCAACGGCCGCAAAGGCGGGATTCTTGCGCAGCGCGCGCCATCCGCAGCGAACATCCTGGAGAAAAGAATCGAGAGTGAACCCCACATGCACCTCCCTGACTTGTTCTTTGACTTGCTCGAAGCCCTCAAACTCGAGCCGTGCGGCGCGCACGGCCTCTTCCGGCGCCAAGCCCTGTTCCCGGTAGCGATCGACCAACAGCTCGAAGCAGGAGCGCAGTTCGGCGTCGAAGTCGTGTTCAAGCTCCCGCCGGTGAAGCAGAAAGCGAAGGAAGCTCGAAACCCGGCTGCGGATCGACATCAGAGCTCACCTTCGAGGAGCCGATTGACGGCGCCGAAAACGGTGATCCAGTTCTTCTTCTCCGCCGCAAGGCGAGCGCGGCCCGTCCGGGTCAGGGAATAAAACTTCGCGCGCCGATTATTTTTCGACTCGCCCCAATTGCCCTGGAGCCAGCCATTCCTTTCCAGGCGGTGCAGGGCTGGGAACAGCGAGCCTGGTTTGACCTGGAAGACTCCGCGCGTTATTTGTTGGATGCGGTCGGAGACGCCCACTCCGTGCATCGGCCCCAGTTCCAGGGCGCGAAGGACCAACAGATCCAGAGTTCCCGGCAAGAGATCGGATGATTTCGGCATCTCGTATCGATTGTCTATACAAGAATATCTTTCACTCCTACAGACTGTCAATAGGAACGTGAGGCGCCGATTGGCAATCGGCGCGCAGGATGCCATCCTGCCCCACAATTTGAGAAGATCGCTTCCTGCGGTCGCGGCTCGGAATCGGCGATAAGTAAAATCAATTGCTTACCAACGCTTGTATTAGGGGAGCCGTTCACGCTTGGTGCGATTCCCACGGATCGAAGGTTCCAACGTGCCAAACGTGTCCCTCGGGATCGCTGCAGGAAAATGCTTTCCCGCCATAGTCTTTCTCTTCGAGATCGGTCACCATCTTGGCGCCGGCAAACTTGGCGTTGGCATAGATCCCGTCTATATCCGATACGACAAGATAAGGAGCCTGTGTCTCTGCTCCGCCGATCTCATCCGGTTGCCTCTCCAGGTTCGATAAGGGCGTCCCATTCTTGACCGAGCCGACCATGATCATGCCGTTGCCAAAAGTCAGCTGAGCATGCATCACTGCGCCGTCAGGACCGGCATAAACGGCCTGCTTCTCAAACCCGAAGGCACCGCACAACCAGTCGATCATGGCCTTGGCATCTCGATAGCGGAGCCCTGGGATTACAGTCGATTTGCAGTTCCTCGCGAAGGTTGTCATGTCCGTCATTCTGTCACCGAATGCCTCATTAAGCTTGGAAATTTCGGAACTAGCAAGCTGTCCAGGCCATTTCGATATCGAGCTAAAAGGATCGCTCGGACAGCTTACTGGTGGGGCAGGTTGGCAACCTGCGGACCGATTGCCGCCGCAAAATGTTTCCAACGGTCTAATCTGATAAGTTATGACCGAAGTCTGCGAGGACTGGTCGCCTACTGCGTTCTCACTTTCATTCATCTGGACCGCCGTCGCATCAGCGTCGCCGGCAGGACGCACAACAGCGCGGCGCATTAATTAAAGGGCCCAGCGATGATAGGGTCTAAGTATGCGGAATTTTCCGGTCCTGATATTATGTCTGCTGGTCCTAGCTGGAAGCACTCGCGCTCAGGAGGACAGCGCCGCGAAGTTCCGTCTCACCGTGAATCAGATTGTGGTTCCCGTGGTGGTGACCGATGCCAAAGGGCATCGTGTGACAGGTTTGAAGACGGAAAATTTCGAGGTGCTCGAGGACGGCGCGCCACAGAAGATCCTGTCATTTTCCACAGGCGGAGAGGCGGTGACACCCGCAACGGCTCTCGACCCTGCCGCTGGTTCCGCACCCGGCGCAACGCCTATTACACCGGGCAGCGTAACGACCCTTCCGGGTGATACCGCGGCTACGCGGCGAACCTACGCGATCTGCCTGGATACGCTGCACTCCACGTTCGCCAACTTCCCACCCGTCCGCACTGCGCTCGAAAAATTCTTCGAGAAAGAAACCCGAACCGATTCGCAGTACTGGCTGATCAGCTTGGGTAAGAAGCCGGAAGTGCTGCAATATCCGACGCCCGATCCGCGTGCCGTGCTCACGGTGCTGCGGGATAAGAATTTTCTCGCCACCATCCAGAACAGTGAGGCAGCGGCGTTGGGGGCGCAGATTGCCACGCTGCGGCAGCAACTGGACACTTACTGTCGAGCCTGCCCGTGTGGGCGCAATGCCCGACCCGCGCCGATGGAGTGCGTCGGTCCCCGGCAATCGATTATCGGTCTGGTGACCACGTCCGCCGATCGAACCCGGATTTATACGGAGTTCTTCCTCAAGGAGCTCCGCGCCGTTGTGGACGATCTCTCACGCATGCCCGGAAATCGAGTGATGATCTTGATCTCCGACGGCTTTAATCTGGCGCCAGGACGCGAGCTTTTCGGCGTGATGCGGGCGTATTTCCCGAACGACGACCGCTGGCAGATGAACGATCGCGATACAACTTCACAACTCGAACCTGTTTTGCGTGCGGCAGCGGCCAACAACATCGTTGTATACGGGATCAATTCGAGCGGACTCGGCTTCGCGGGCGGTGCGAGCAGCGCCTACCAGGCCAGCAGTGGCGGCGGCACCAGCAGGCAAGGTGTGGGTCAGATCATTCTGCCGGAACTGAACCGGCAGGCAAGCCAGGCTAGCTTTGAGAGTGGAACCACCATGGCCGCGCTGGCCAAGGCGACGGGCGGGGCGTTCATTGAGAATAGTAACGATCTGCTGGCAGGTGTGAAACGGGCCTTCGACGAGACGCGCGATTACTATGTTCTCGGGTATATGTCTTCGAACCCCGCGATGGACGGGAAATATCGGGCCATTGATGTTCGTGTGAATAATCCAAAATTGATGGTCCGGGCGAGAACAGGGTATTGGGCACAGTAAGCGTGCAAGTCTTTGCCTTCATCCAAAACGAACGGCAGACACCGGTAACTCTGAAACTAATCGGTTGCCAAGGTCGACGTCAGTCTTTGGGTCCTCAGAACCTCCCCCACCAGAAAAACGTCGGTGAGGAGTGCCCGCACATGCATCGATGCGTTCAGGTTGTCGATCAATTGAGAGCTTATCGTGGGCTGAGCGAGGACTAATTCCATTGCGGCAAGCGAGGCCCGAGGGTCGCGTTCGAGCACTGCTAGGAAGGCCGCGAATCTGTCTCCTCGTTCCTCCCGCCCTGGCGATCGTTAATCGAGCTAGGCACTTTTCACCGTCCTCAAGTTCTCTGCGCCCCGCATCAATGAGGTGAGGATCTTGTCGTAGTCCTGGCAGCGGCATAGGTTGCCCGAAATGCCGTGCGCCAGTTCCGATCTGGTGGGGCTAGGGTTGATTTTCAGGAATCCAACCGTCGCCATGACGAAGCCAGACATACAAAAGGCGCACTGGAATCCCTGTTCATCGACAATGCCCTGCTGGACCGGGTGCAGCGTTCCGTCCTCCTGCGCCAGCCCTTCGATCGTCAGGATGTTCTTATCGCGCACCGTGTGCGTCAGCACAGAACACGAATAGTGCGGCACATCGCCCAGCAGGACGGTGCAAGCGCCGCATTCGGCGCGGTCGCACCCCAGCTTCGTTCCCGTCAGTCCCAGCTTGTATCGCAGTGTCCATGCCAGCGTCTCTTCTTTCATTACGTCCACCCGGCGCCGCTGCCCATTGACGTTGAGGGTAATCAGTCGCTCGCCGCCGCCGACCCCGTGAACAATCGAGTTGCGGAACAGATAACTAGCCGAAGAGACGGCCGCTCCTCCGGCGATGACGCTTTGAATAAACCTGCGTCGCGAGACTTCTTTAGGAGTGTCTCCGAGTATTCTCGGCTTAGAAACGTCTGCCATACGCACCAGAGGCTGCAAGTTAGCTTCCACCTATGGGTTGCTGAGTACAGCGGACTTATCAGCCAAGAGCCTCGTCTGAAAGTCCAAATAGCGACAGGTCGTCAATTGTACCGACGATCTCTAAATGATCCTTTAGATCGGAAACCCCGCCGGCCCTGCCATCATCAATGAGAGATAAAATTAGAAAGTCGGCTTAGCCTGGTCACAGTGCTTGAGAGGACAATGTCCGCGGACAATCGGTCGCGAATAACACTTTTATCGCGAGGTCCAAAAGTATGGACTCGCGATCGTTGCCTGTGCCCTCGCCCTGGCCATCGCGCTGCCGATTGACGCTCCCTCCTCCTGTTTCTTTCTAGCCATAACGGTGAGCGCGACTCTACGGCGGGAAAGGACCAGGCATCTTATCTGTCGTCCTCTCCGCTCTCGCTTTCGACTATCTCTTTCTGCCGCCGCTGCACCACTTGACGATGGAGGTATCCGCGTATCCGCGATTCCTTGCCTTTCTCGTAGCCGCCGTTCTGATCGTAACGTTGGTCGAACTGAAGCGTCGCGCCGATGAATCCCGTCTCCAGTTCCACGCCCGATATCAGGCCATCGCCGACACGGCGCCCGACGCCATCGTCTCCATCGATAAGAACAATCGAATCCAGCTCATCAATCCTGCGGCGACAAAGATCTTTGGTTGGGCCGCGGCCGAGTTGATCGGACAACCGCTTACCCTGCTCCTACCGAATTTCCGCGTTGCCGAACGCATCACCGGCGCGGAATGGACCGGCCGCCGGCGCGATGGAACGGACTTCTCAGCCGAGGTCTCGTTTCGCGAACTCTTGAGCGGCGGCCCGAAAAACTTCACCGGTTTCGTCCGCGACGTAACCGCGCGGAAACGCGCCGAAGCCGCGCTCCAGAAGAGTGAGTCTTACCAGGCGCAAGCTCAAAGGTTAAGCAAGACGGGAAGCTTCGGCTTCAATACTTCGACCGGCGAATTGTTCTGGTCTCAGGAGACCTTTCGACTTGTAGGACTCGATCCTGCCATTCGGCCTTCGCTCGAATTCTTGTTCGATCTGATCCATCCCGATGACAGGGTCCGAGTCCGGGACGCGTTAGACCGCGCCGTCCGCTCGCCGGCGATCTCGACCTCGAACATCGCTTCCTGATGCCGGATGGCTCGGTGAAGTATGTTCACGTGCTGGCTTGCGCGGTAAGCGGTGAATCCGGCAATGTTCAGTATCTTGGGGCGGTCATGGATGTCACGGCGCGAATTCAGGCCGAGGAAGCCTTGCGCGCCAGTGAACTGAGCTTCCGGTTGATCGTCGATAGCATTCCCGGTCTCGTATCTACCATGACTCCGTCGGGTGACGCCGAACTGGTGAATGAGCGAGTCATGAGCTATACGGGCAGAGACTCTCGAGGAGATGAAGGACTGGCTTCCAACGATCCACCCGGAGGATCGCGCGAACACCGCCGCGTGCTGGCGGCGAGCGGTGGAGACCGGGGCTCCGTACGATGTGGAAGAGCGTATCCATAGGGCCGATGGCGTATACCGCTGGTTCCACGCGCGAGGTTTGCCGTTGCGCGACGCGGAAGGTCATATCGTCCGCTGGTATATCCTTCTCACGGACATTGACGATCGGAAGCAGGCCGAAGAAGCACTCCGAGCCAGTGAACTTAATTTTCGCTTGATCGTCGATAGCATTCCCGGTCTCGTCTTAACGCTGGATGCCTCTGGCGAAGTCGAAACCGTCAATCGGCAAATACACGATTATACAGGCCGAACTCTTGAACATTTACAAGACTGGCAGGCGATTGTACATCCGCACGATTTTGCGCCTGCGATGAAACTGTGGGCCCGTTCCGTGGAAGCTGGAGTACCGTTGGACACCGAGCTCCGTCTCCGCCGCGAAGACGGCGTATTCCGTTGGTTCCATACGCGCTCGCTTCCCTTGCGGGACTTGAGCGGCAGCATCGTCCGCTGGTATACCCTGCTGAGCGACATCGAAGACCGGAAGCGGGCGGAAGAATCCGTCCGTCTCAGCGAATACAACTTTCGCATGATCGTCGACAGCATCCCCGGGCTGGTTCACACCATGACCCCGGCAGGGGAGATCGAACAGGTCAGTCAGCAGCTGCTGGACCTCTCCGGCAGGACTCTTGAGGAATTGAAGGATTGGCCCCAGTTCGTTCACTCCGACGATCGCGCGCGTGTCACCAGCCTGGTGCGTCGCTCGATCGAAAGCGGAGAGCCATATGACGCCGAAATCCGCATCCTCTCGGCCGATGGCGCGTATCATTGGTTTCACTCCCGTGGCGTTGCTCTGCGCGATAGCGCGGGGAGCGTTGTCCGCTGGTATTGCCTGCTAACCGACGTCGAGGATCGAAAAACCGCCGAGGAAGCTCTGACGGGCGAGTGAACGTGACCTTAGCCTGATCATTGAGACCATGCCCGCCCTGGTTTGGTGCGCGGCTCCCAATGGCGAGCTCACCTACGTAAATCAGCGCGTGCTGGATTACACCGGAACCACCGCTGCCGCGTTGGCGAAAGTCGGCTGGATCGATTTCCTCCACCCTGACGATGTGGGGCCCACGGTGGACGCGTGGTCTCTGGCCGTCGCTTCCGGCCGGCAGCACGAAATTCAATATCGGCTACGCCGTTTCGATGGCGCCTACCGCTGGTTTCACGTGCTCGGCCAGTTGGGGCGGGATAGCGAAGGCCATATGACTCGCTGGTATGGTTTGCTAATCGATATTGATGAGCGAAAAAATACCGAGGAAGCGTTGCGCGCCACGCAGGAGCGGCTTTCGAGAGCGTCGCAGATTGCCGCCGTCGGCGAACTCGCCGCTTCCATCGCCCACGAAGTTAATCAGCCCCTCAGCGCGGTCGTCGCCAATGGTCATGCTTGCCTGCGCTGGCTGTTGGCCCAGCCTCCCAATTTGGCGAAAGGCGCACGAAGCCGCGGAAAGAATCGTCCGCGACGGAAAGGATGCCGGAGAAATAGTCCGCCGTGTCCGGGCTTTGTTCCGCCGCGCGGCCCTTGAGAGAGTAGCGCTCGACCTCAACGACGTCATCGCCGAAGTGCTACGCCTGCTGCGAGGCGAGGCCGATAAAAGGGGGGTCGCCGTGGAGACGGACCTCGAAAAATATCTACCGCCTGTCGTAGGCGATCGCGTACAGTTGCAGCAGCTCCTTCTCAATCTGCTCAGCAACGGCATAGATGCCATGGACCCTGTCGTGAATCGCCCCAAAAAACTTTCCATCCGGTCCAAGTGCCACTGCCCGGATTCGGTTTTGGTTGAGATTCGCGATTACGGCATCGGGCTAACCGACCCTGACCGGGTCTTCGAGGCTTTTTTCACCACCAAGGAGAACGGTATGGGCATGGGCCTGGCAATCTGCCGCTCCATTATTGAAGCGCACGAAGGCCGCCTGTGGGCCTCACCTGGAGAAGGCCCCGGCACTACTTTCTCATTCACTCTCCCGGTCAAGGTCCAGGCATGAGTTCGGATAGCCCCATCGTTTTCGTGGTGGACGACGACTCGCGTGTGCGCGAAGCGCTGTCCAGCCTCGTCGCTTCCATCGGACTGGAGGTCGCTGTTTTCGGGTCCGCGCAGGAATTCCTGAAATCTGAAAAGCCCGATTCGCCCGCCTGCCTGGTCCTGGACCTGGAACTCCCCGGTACCAGCGGCCTGGAGCTACAGCGGCAGTTGGCAACCGGCGATGGGCCGCCGATAATTTTTATCACCGGTCACGGCGACATCCCTTCGTCCGTGCGCGCAATGAAAGCAGGCGCCATTGAATTCCTGCCAAAACCATTTGGCGAGCAGGAGCTGCTCCACGCCATCGATGCCGCCATCACCCAAGATCGCAAGGCCCGGCAGGAAAGATCGGAGCTCACCGAATTGCAAAAGCATTACGCGCTTCTGACGCCCCGTGAACGCCAGGTCCTCCCCTTCGTGGTAGCCGGTCTGGCAAACAAGCAAACCGCCGGCGAACTCGGCACCAGTGAAATCACAATCGGAGTCCACCGCGGCCAGATCATGCGCAAAATGGCCGCGCACTCTCTAGCAGAACTAGTCCGAATGGCCGACAAACTCGGCATCCAGTAGACATTGAACTCCGTTTTTGTGGCCGGAAAGGACATCGATACCAGCGAAAACAGCAAAGCCTGCGAAAAAGTGGGGACTGCCTACTCTGTCCCAAGGCGCAGTACATACTCTCAGAAAACACGCTCCCTTTCGTCGCCGCGTGGACAGAGCGGGCTGTCCCCAATTTTTCGCCCCGTCCACTCAACCCCGGTTTTCCTCCCATCGTTGCCCGATCGCCGGGACAGCTGCAGGGCGTGATCACTTATCACGGCTCTAAATAAACATATAATAGCCCGCCGAATGCGATTGCCCTTACGATGGAATTGCTTTTGGAGATCTCAGTTCTGATGGCTGGCTATATAAACCCCGTGGTGGCCGCAGTCGACGACGACTTTAGAGTTCGAGAGTCGATTGAAAGCCTGTTGTCATCGGCCGGATTCACGCCCTGGATCTTCACATCAGCGGAGGAGTTTCTGGAATCGGGGACCCTTGCCTCGGCTGCGTGTCTGATCACCGACGTGCGAATGCCTGGAATAGACGGCCTCGAACTGCAGCGTCGCGTCGGTCTCGATCGTCCGGGATTGCCCGTGATTTTCGTGTCCGCCCACTATGATGATGAAACCCGGCGTCGCGCCATGGGCCAGGGCGCCGCGGCCTTCCTATACAAACCGTTTGACGCCGCCGACTTGCTGGGAGCCATTGAGCGGGCTCTAAGTGAGTAGGCGCAACAAGGAGTAGAACGATGCCTGTTTCCGATTTGATTGGATCGAGTACTAAATTCCAGGCTGTCCTGGATGTAGTAAACATGGTTGCGCCCGTGGATAGCGCCGTTCTCATTCGCGGAGAAACGGGGACCGGCAAGGAAGTCATAGCCCAGGCAATTCACGAAGCCAGCCCGCGCCGGAACAACCGCTTCGTTGCCATAAACTGTGCGGCCATTCCCCCGGCATTATTGGAAAGCGAGCTTTTCGGCCATGAGAGAGGCGCGTTCACTGGAGCCGTAAGCCAGCGAACGGGACGCTTTCAAAACGCCGATCGAGGAACCATCTTTCTCGACGAAATCGGCGACCTTCCTCTGGAACTCCAGCCCAAACTCCTCCGGGTACTCCAGGAGCAAGAGTTCGAACCTCTCGGAGGAACTCGCACTGTGCGCGTGAATGTGCGCGTCATCGCCGCCACGAATCAGGATCTCGAAGCGATGGTTGAGCAGCGCACGTTCCGCGCCGATCTCTACTATCGCTTGAACATTTTCCCTATTACGCTCCCCCCGTTGCGCGAACGCGAAGAAGATATCCCGTTGTTGGTGGCCCACTTCGTTCAAAAGTTCGCCAAACGTGTAGGTAAATCCATCGACTGCATTCCGGACGACGTAATGGAGGCGCTGCAACAGCATCATTGGCCCGGCAACATCCGCGAATTGCAGAACTTCATCGAGCGCTCCTTGATCATGGCCTCGGGCAGCGTGTTGCGCCCCCGCCTCGAAGAACTCACGCCGCCGCAGGCTCAACCGTTCGTGCGCACTCTTGCCGACGCGGAGCGCGCGCACATTCTCGCGACCCTTCGTGAAACCAACGGCGTGGTGGGAGGATCCGGCGGAGCCGCGGCCAGACTTGGCTTGCCAAGGACAACTCTGATTGCCAAAATGCAAAAACTCGGACTATCGCGGGAATCCCCTCAACGAGCAGAGGATCACGAAGGCCACCCGTCTTCCTTCCATAGTCACAGGGTCTGGGGGAGGATGCGATTCGTCGCTGCGCGCGCCTCGATATGAACGAAATTATGGTCATTTAAGGCATCGTACAGGGTCAATTGGCGTCATTTATGGTCAATTAAGGCGCGATATCGACGACAATCACCTATTGGTTAAGCCGCTTGCTCCATGCGCCGGATGACGGCGGAAAAATCTTCCTCGCCGCCAACGGCCGCCTCAGCGGAGTTGATTGCCGCAGCGCCTTCCGTGGCGGGCATCGATAGGTGTACTTGCGCGGCCGCATCCAGGATCAACCTGAAGTCCTTGTCCATCAGGCGAACGGGGAATTGCGGTGCGTAGTCATTCTGCTTCGCTGTCGCCAGTTTCGCCGCTTGCACGGGGGAGACGACGGCGGTTTTGGCCAAAGTGTCGAACAGAGCCTCCCGCGGGAGGCCGAGCTTCGATCCGAGCGCCACTGCTTCGGCGACTGCTTGCATGCCTAGGCCCAACAGAGTGTTCACAACGAGTTTCATAGCGACGCCGGATCCGCTGGGGCCCATGTAAAACCACTGTTTCGCGATCGCGGCAAAAATCGGCGTGGAGGCTTCGAAGAGCTCGCGGTCGCCGCCGCCGAGTAGCGTGAGCGCGCCAGCCTCGGCGACGACGGTGCTGCCGGAAACCGCGACATCGAGCATGGAAATACCAAACTCTTGGGCGGCCTGGTATAGGAGACGGGAGGTTTCCGGCGCGACCGTGCTCATTTCAATGATCAGGGTGCCGGGTTTGGCGGTACGCAATACACCGGCGGGTCCGAGATAGACATCCTCAACGGCCGCTCTGTCCGGTACGCAGGACAACACGACGTCGACGTGGTCGGCCAGTTTTCGCGGATCCGGCGCGACGGCCGCACCGAGGGACTCGAGTTCTTTCGTTTTGTCGCGGTCGCGATTGAAGACGGTCATGGGAAAACCAGCCGTCCTCAGGCGGCGGGCGATGCGCGAACCGAGATGCCCGAGTCCGATAAAGCCTAAACGGGTACAGGGAGTGATCTTATTATGGGCCATTAGATTCCTTCGGCTATCGTTGTTGCACATTGCCTGCCAACTTAGGAAGTGCGAAGAATGTTCGCGTTGGACACGTCGAGTCGCGAGAGTTGGCGAATCTGCGCACGTCTGCGATTCATTGAGTTTCTCCTGGTTGACGTAATGCAGACACTGATGTCGTGATTAGGGCAGCGGCGAGCGTCCAAAGGGCGTATTTCCACCGGAGCCGAGTGGCGAGACGAATGCAAGGACTGTCATCGCATGTGGATTGTGCGGCTCGCGCTCCGGCGCCCTTACACCTTCATCGTCATGGCCATCCTGATTGGCATCATGGGTGGAATCTCCATGGTAACGACGCCGACGGATATTTTTCCGTACATCGATATTCCAATGGTCGGCGTGATTTGGACTTATACGGGCATGAGTCCGGACGATATGGCGAAGCGCGTTCTGGTGGTATCCGAGCGCGCCATGACGACTACGGTCAACGACATCGAGCGTATCGAATCGACTGCGTATAACGGCGTGGGGTTGATCCGCGTTTATATGCAACCGGGAACGAATGTGGACTTGGCGGTCGCACAGGTGACGGCGGTCAGCCAGACACTTCTTCGGAGCCTGCCGCCTGGAATCTTCCCGCCGCTGGTGGTGGTGAGCGACGCATCGAGCGTTCCGATCATTCAATTGGGCCTGAGCAGCAACACCCTGACTGAACAGCAGCTTTACGATTACGGCCAAAATTTCATTCGCACCCGCCTGGCGACCGTCCCTGGCATTTCGGTTCCGTTGCCGTATGGAGGGAAAGTGCGGGAGGTGATGATCGACCTCGATCCCGACGCGCTGTACGGAAAGGGATTGTCGGCAACCGATATTTCGAATGCGCTGAACCTACAGAACCTGATTCTTCCGACCGGGACGGTAAAAGTCGGCACGCGCGAATATCTGATCCGGCTGAACAGCAGCCCGGAGCTCATTTCGGCGATGAACGATATTCCGATCAAGACGGTCAATGGCGCGCCGGTATATATGCGCGACATTGGGCAAGTGAAAGACGGCTATTCGGTGCAGACAAATATCGTGCGCATCAATGGCGGGCTTTCCGCGCTGCTGACCGTTTTGCGCCACGGAGGCGCATCGACTTTGGCCGTGGTTCAGGGCGTCAAGAACCTGCTACCGAGAATCCAGGCAACGCTTCCGCCGGAGCTGAATATCAGCCAACTTTTCGACCAGTCACTGTTCGTCCGCGCGGCTGTCTACGGAGTTGTTCGTGAAGCGACGATCGCGGCATTGCTGACTGCGCTCATGATCCTGTTGTTTCTCGGAAGCTGGCGCAGCACACTGATCGTTTGTATTTCGATCCCACTTTCGATTCTCACGTCGCTCACTGTTCTCGGTCTCCTGGGGCAAACCATTAACGTGATGACACTGGGCGGTTTGGCTCTCGCGGTCGGAATTCTGGTGGACGATGCGACGGTAGAGATCGAGAACGTCCACCGCAATATGGGCATCAAGGGGAAGACACTGGTGCGCGCGATTCTCGATGGCGCGCAGGAGATCGCGGTGCCGGCTTTTGTTTCGACGCTATGCATCTGCATCGTCTTCGTGCCGGTGCTGATGTTGTCGGGCGCTGCGAAATACCTGTTCACGCCGCTGGCGATGGGTGTGGCGTTCGCGATGCTGACATCTTATCTTTTGACTCGCACGGTGGTGCCGACCCTGGTTCATTACATGCTGCAATCTGAAATGGACCTGTATCAGGACGGCGAGGGTGCGGACACACCGGCCGCGCGGTCCGCGGGTATGATCTGGCGAGTACATCAGGCTTTCGACCGGAAGTTCGAGAAATTCCGGGAAGGCTATCACCGCCTGCTCGAATGGGTGCTGGCACACCGGGCGGTCACGGCGGCAGCGTTTATGGCTTTCGCTCTCGCCTCGATGGGACTGCTGGTAGTCATCGGCCAGAATTTCTTTCCCTATGTCGACGCCGGGCAAATGCGCATGCACGTGCGTTGTCCCACCGGAACTCGCATTGAGGAGGCCGCCGCGATTTTCTCGTCCATTGAAAGCGAGATTCGCAAGATTATTCCGGCAGAGGAGCTCGATTCGATTCTCGACAATATCGGACTGCCCAATTCTGGAATTAACCTGGCTTTCAGCGACAGCATCACGAGCGGCAACGGGGACGGCGAGATCCTAATTTCACTCAGACCGGACCACCACCCGACGCTCGATTACACGCGGAAGCTTCGCACCGCGATCGCTTCAAAATTTCCAGCGGAGAGTCTCTTTTTCCAGGCGGCGGATATTACCAGCCAGATTCTGAACTTCGGTTTGCCCGCTCCGGTGGACGTTCAAGTGACTGGGAATAACCTGGCTCAGAATTCTCAAGTCGCGCAGAAACTTCAGAGCGATATCGCGGGCCTGCCTGGAGCCGTGGACGTCTTCGTTCGACAGCGCCTGGATTACCCGACGGTGGATGTGAACGTCGATCGTATTCTCGCGGGCGAAGCCGGGCTGACCCAGCGAGACGTGGCGTCCAGCTTGCTGATTTCGCTATCGGCAAGCGGACAGGTGGCGCCGAACCAGTGGCTCGACACGCAGAATGGAGTGAACTATCAGGTCGCGGCGCAGACACCGCAATACAAAATCGACACCTTCGACGCGATGCAGCGGACGCCGATTACCGCGCCGACGGGAGGGACACAACAGTTGCTCTCCAATCTTGCGCAACTGAAGAGGAACAACTCGCCCGAGATTGAAAGTCACTACGATATTCAGCCCGTCATTGATGTTTTCGCAAGCCCGGACAAGCGCGATTTAGGGGGCCTAGCGACGGACATTGAGGCGATCATCGCCAAAATGAACACCTCTCTGCCACGCGGAACCACAATCGAACTGCGCGGCCAAGTGGACACGATGCGCACGTCCTTTACACGCCTGGGGCTAGGAATGATTTTTGCAGTCGTGCTGGTTTACTTGGTGATGGCGGTTAATTTTCAATCCTGGCTGGATCCCTTCATCATTCTTACGGCTCTGCCGGGAGCGATGGCCGGAATGCTGTGGATGCTCTACCTCACTCATACGACTCTCAGCGTCCCGGCCCTGATGGGCGCGATCATGGGCATCGGCGTTGCGACCGCGAATAGCATTTTGCTGGTCACCTTCGCAAACGACGAACGGGCGGTGGGGAAGAGTGCAGTGGAGTCCGCGCTCTCCGCGGGGTTTACGCGAATCCGGCCGGTGACGATGACCGCTCTGGCCATGATCATCGGTATGCTTCCGATGGCGTTCGCGATGGGCGAAGGCGGTGAGCAAAACGCGCCACTGGGAAGAGCTGTGATCGGCGGGCTGCTGTTCGCGACGCCCACGACGCTGTTCTTCGTGCCGATTATCTACACGCTGCTGCGAAAGAGCGCGCCGGTGGATATGGATCGCCAGATCGCGGTCGAAGCGGGAGAGATTCCTAAGCAATGAGCGAGAAGGAGGCGAGGCACGTGCATTCTGGACGCATACTGCTGATTGCGGTAATCGCTCTCAGCGCGGGCGCAGCTGTTTATTTCGTGGGATATTTGCCTCGCGAGCGGACGACCAAAGAACTGGACCTGGCGGCGGCAGCCCGCAGGAATGCTCCACCGCTCGTGAATGCCGCGACCGTGAAGCGCGCGCCTCAAAAAAGCCAGTTGCTGCTGCCCGGGAACATTACGCCAATCACCGAGGCGTATATTTTCGCGCGCGCCGCCGGCTATCTGAAGCGGCGCTACGTCGACATCGGCGATCGTGTGGCGGCCGGTCAGAAACTGGCCGACATCGAGGCGCCGGATTTGGATCAGCAGGTATCCCAATCCCAAGCCGCGCTGGCCCAAGCCCAGGGACAGCTTGGCCAAGCTCAAGCCACGCTGGAACAACTGACCGCCACGCGCGACCTTGCGGAGATCACCTGGAAGCGCTACAAGGTGCTGACCGAAAAGGGCGCCGTGTCGCGGCAGGATGGCGATAATTCATCGACTGCGGCCAAGACGGCGGACGCGAACGTCGTTGCCCAGCAAAAGACTGTGAAGGCCACTGAAGAGTATGTTCGCGCCAGCCAAGCGACCTTGGACCGGTTGTTCACGCTCCAGCGTTACGAACAAATCACTGCGCCGTTCGCCGGCATCATCACGGCCCGCAACGTCGACGTGGGCGCGCTCATTTCCGCCACTGGCTCCAGTCTTGGACCCGCCCGGTCCAATGGCGCAGCACCGTCCGATATTCCGAGCGGAGGGGAGATTTTTCGTCTGGCCGAGATTTCAAGGCTTCGCATTCTGGTGGCGGTCCCGCAGACCAATGCACCGGGAATCCAGATCGGCCAGGACGCTACGGTAACGGTGCAGCAAAATCCCAATCAGAGCTTTAAAGGGAAAGTGACCCGTACGTCGAGTTCTCTCGACGCGCAATCGAGAACGTTATTGACGGAAGTAGACATCGAAAATCCAAAGGGAGTGCTGCTGCCTGGAATGTATGCCATGGTGTCCTTTATCACGGAGCGGCCCGATCCTCCGGTTCTGGTACCGGATGCGGCGTTGGTCGTCCGGGCCAGCGGAACGGTATTGGCAGTACTCAAGCCCCTGACGCCGGAGGAACAACAGAAGGCTAGAGCGGAGGGGATCGATCCCGCGACACTTACCCGCGCCAGACGCGTCCACTTTCAGACCGTGACGCCAGGTCGGGATTACGGAGTCGAACTGGAGATTCTCGACGGCCTCCAGGTAGGCGCGGAAGTAGCCGTCGATCCAAACGACGCGGTGCAGGAAGGGGCGCTTGTTCAAATCGCGGCGCAGAGATCGAACCAAAAGGGGTAGCGATGAGGTACACGTGGCAGGCCGCGATCCTGCTGATGCTTATTCCCGCAGTTGGCGAAGCACAAATGAGTGCATTGATTCGCCCCTACGAAGCGGAGCGGGTACCGGCGGTGAACTTTCAAAATTCGAGTCGGATTTTCGATCTGATTCGCGCGGGGCAGTTGTATCTTTCCTTGGCGGACGCGATCGCGCTCGCGCTCGAAAACAATCTGGATATCGAGTTGGAGCGGTACCTGCCGCAAATCGCACAGACCGATATCCAGCGGGCCAAGGGCGGTGGATTACTGCGAGGATTGAGCCTGTTGGTCAACGAGCCTCCTCCTGGAATTGGAGGGCCGAATGGGCCCCTGCTCACGACGCTTACCGCCAGTTCGACGCCCTCAGCTCCCGTGAACACGAACTTCTCAGACGTCGCACTGATCACGCAGCAGCAGAACGATCTTGCAGTTACCGGTGCGCTCCCGTTATCGCCGGGGCCGGCGATCCCGCAATACGATCCAACCGTTTCCGGGCTGATCAACTGGGCACATGAATCCACGCCGGAATACAATCCATTGCTAACGGGTTCCTCGAACTGGCTGCTTACCAATAATGTCAACGGAAATATCGGTTGGACTCAGGGATTTTCAACCGGCGCGCAAGTTAGCATGACGTTCGACAATACGCGGCTCACGTCCAACGCAGCTCGATATACTTACAATCCGATTCTGAACTCGAGTCTCGCGTTCACCGTAACCCAACCCCTGCTGCGCGGATTTGGAATCGAGTTGAATCGCCGCTACATTCACATCGCTAAGAACAACACGAAAATCGCCGGGCTGGTGTTTCGACAGCAGGCCATCGACACAGTGGCCGGCATCGCCCGGCTGTACACGGACCTGGTTAGTCTGAACGAAGACGTGAAGGTGAAGCGCGAATCGATGAGACTCGCCGAGCGATTGTATGAGGACAACAAGAACAAGGTCGATCAAGGGTCACTCGCTCCGATCGAACTAACGCGAGCGCAGGCGCAAGTCGCTGCCACTCGCCAGGCACTGATTTCGGCGGAGGGTCTAGTCGAGCAACAGGAGCTGATCGTGAAGACGGCGATCACACGCGCTGGTTTAGCGAATCCTGCCATCCGCGCAGCGCGCATTATCGCTACAGATACTTTGGCGGATCCGGGGACAGAACCAGCGCGACCCGTAGAGGACTTGATCGCGGAGGCGCTCCGGAACCGGCCCGATCTGGCTCAGGGAGGGATCCAGGTACAAAATTCCCAAATTGCCCTGAAGGGTTCGCTTAACGCGCTGCGGCCGGAACTCGACGTGGTCGGGACCGTGCAGAATGGCGGAATTTCAGGCGACATAAATCCGGTTGGGGCGGCCCAAACGCCAGGCGCAGCGCTTTATCCCGGTGGCTACGGGACCGCCCTGGGACAAATTTTCAAGAACAACTTTCCGACCTACGCCGTAGGGCTCCAGCTGAATCTGCCGGTGCGGAATCGAGTCGCCCAGGCGGACGCTGTTCGGGACGAGTTGCAGGTCCGGCAGACTCAGATCCGGCGCCAGCAACTCGAGGATCAGGTGCGTTTGGAAGTGGCCGACGCTTATGTCGCTGTGCAGCAAGCGCGCGCATCGTACGATGCCGCCGTTCAGAGCCGCATACTTCAGGAGCAATCGGTGGAAGTGGAACAACTAACCTTCGACGTCGGAGTCGCTACGAACTATCTGGTGATTCAGTATCAAACTTACCTGGCACAGGCGCGATCGACCGAAGTGGCGGCGAAAGGGGCGTACGCGAAGGCAAAGGTCGCGCTCGATCGAGCCACCGCGAGTACCCTCGAAGTGAATCGGGTATCGGTGGATGAGGCGCGGGATGGCCGTGTATCCCGGCCTTCAGCTCCGAATCCCCATCCATGAAGCCGCTTGTCTTTCAGACGGTGGTATAAAAGCAGCCTTACTAGGCCCCCTTTTCGCTAAAGAGCCTCGTTCCTTTTGCAAGAATACGGTAGAGAGTCGCTCGGCTAATGCCCAATATCTCGGCAGCTCGTTTCCGGTTCCCGCCTATACGGTCTAGCACCTGTAAGGTGTGCTTTAGTTCCGCTTCTTCTAGAGTTATGAGCAGTTCGTCCTCGCTGGTTACTGAAGACAACTTACTTTGAATGACATCTGGAAAGTCCCGAACGTCAATGACGTTGCGCTCCGCCATCATCGCGGCATAACTGAGCGCATTTTCCAATTCCCGCACGTTTCCCGGCCACGAGTAGCGTGTCAAGAGACTCTGTGCTCTTCGCGTGAGAGTAAGACCCGGTTTGCCGTAGCGGGTACCAAATAGCTGCAAAAAATGCCGTTCCAGCAGTGGCAAATCTTCTTTTTCTTTCCGCCAATCGGGGCACCTTAATCTCCACTACTGAAAGACGATAATAAAGATCTTCTCGAAAGGTGTTGTCGGCTACCATCGCACGCAAATTTCGATGTGTGGCAGCTACTACTTTTACATCGACGTGTCGAACAGCCGAGGAGCCCACGCGCTGAACCTCCCGGTTTTGCAGAACCCTCAAAAGTTTAGCTTGGATGGAGAGTGGCAACTCTCCGACTTCATCCAAGAACAGTGTTCCTCCATTTGCGGCTTCAACCATGCCTTGCTTGTCCTGTACAGCTCCTGTAAATGCTCCTCGCACATGCCCGAACACCTCGCTCTCAAACAGGGTTTCTACAATGGCGCCGCAGTCGCAAACCACGAATGGCCCTGATGCGCGTAAGCTCAAGCGATGGAGCGTCCTGGCCACCAACTCCTTCCCCGTTCCCGTCTCCCCACGAACCATCGCAGTCTGGAAATGCGGAGCAATCCGCTGGAGTTTCGAGAAAACCTCGAACATCAAGGGACTGTGTCCGACAATACCCTCAAACTGACACACTCGTAGTAGTTCAGCATCCAGCTTGAGTGTGCTCAGCTGCCGTTCGGCAGCGCTCAACCAACCCTCTATCTTTTGGCGGAGCCGATCGATAGAGATCGGCTTTGTCATGTAGTCATAGGCGCCCTTTTGAATGGCCTCCACGGCTGAGTCCATCGAATAATGACCTGTTGTTAGAATCACGTCCACGCCCGGATCGATTTCTAAGATGCGTTCCAGCAGCTCCATGCCATGCACATCCGGCATTACAAGATCGAGTAGAACCAGGTGCGGTCGGTGCTGGGTAATCATTTCCAGGCCCGATTGTGCGTCTGTAGTACCGTAGATTTCCAGATTGTCAAATGTGAGTGCCTCTTTAACCAGCTCTATTGCGAGGGTATCATCGTCGATTACCAAGACTCGGTAGATCTGATTTGAATCCTGGTCCACAAATTGAGATGGGAGCATTGAGGTCATACGAGTGGTCGGATCTGAGGGGGGTCGTCCAGCGACTCTGACGAATTTGATGTTTCTTCTGAGGCGGTTCGGTCGCTCTTGGAGTTGACGAGTCCGAGCATCTGTCGGATTCCGACTCGGATGACGTGGACGTAACGCTGCTGCTTATTGTTTAGAGTGCCGATGGTTTCGGTCGATAGCAAATCAGCGAAACCCATGACTACATTGACGGAATTCATCAGGTCGTGACGAAGGCGCTTGTCGAAGCTTTTGCTTTCCGTACCGTTGTCCTCAATCTGCGCTGCCTGATACAGCTCTTTTTTGCCAAACAAAGAATGAAGCAAGTTCGTCAAATATGCGGCTCCGAGCGAATACGTGATGATCATTGCCGCCAGGGACCAACTCCGGTTGTTCCCACAAACCAGGTACACAGCCGCCGGAACGGTGGAGTAAATCAAAAGGATTGCGAACAGGGTGGGACGGTTATTCAATACCAGGTGCGCAAGCTTGCTCTCGACACCTTTCACGAGTGTGGACAACTGTTTGATAAAATGGCCGCTTCATAATAGAATCGGCTGATTTTGCACGGCACAGTAGTCCAGTTACCACTTGGCTATACTCCCCAGCTCGCCGTGGGGAAGATATCTCCATGTCCCTGCAATCCGGTTTTTCGCCAGACTCGTCGTTTCAGCGGGTTAAGAGCTATCGGAACAGCACACGAAACAGGCTTCAAACTTCATTCTGAATCACCAAACACCGCGGTACCCGCATAACCGGACGTTGGCGCCAGCAGCATGTCCAGTTGTCGCGAGAATCGGGCGGTCGCTGTAGCAGACGCATGTTCGTAGCTCGCGACCCCCACTGTGATCGCGGGCCCGCGGCCAGCAAGCTCGAGCAACGCCGGGAGTACTTTACGCTGGAAAGTGTCAATCTCCGCTGCCACAGGTTTTCCTCCTCTGTCTCCATAGACCATGAGGACGATGCCATCCAGAGACTCGTTGATCGTGCGAAACTCGCTTTCCGAGACTCGAATGCCAAACCACCAGGGCATCGCTGCCGTGAGCCTCAGAACTCCGGGATCGCTGGTTAACTCGGCTCGCAGTGCGGCAACCATCAAGGCAAACCTGTTCCAGCCCCCGCCTTGACCGAAAATCTCGGGCTCGGTATAAACCTCAACGTCGATCTGAACAGCGTCAATTATACCCGGATGAAGAAGTGCAAACTCAGCTACGGTTCGAAGCCGCAACCGGGCGTCGTTAGGTTGTAACGCCCACGACGGATCTTGGAGAATCAGCCCCTCGATTCGAATACCACGCGCGCGAGCCAATGAGAAAAGGTCAGCCAACTTTTGGGCCTCAGCGCGGTCCTCCAGCAGGAACCTGGGTCCGGCTTCCAGGCTAACGATCACCCTGCCAATGCCCTCCGAGCGCCATAGGGACAGATCCTCCAGCCAATGCGCCTCGGTGACGTCATGAATTCCGTAGAAATAGACAGAACGCTCCGCCGCGACTGCTTGGCCGACTAACGTCAGCATGAGTAAGCCCAGAACCCGTGTGCCCGGTCCGGCGATTTTTGTTCCTTGCATGCTACCAACAGTGCAAGAGGAGCCCCAAACCAGGTATCGGGATGATCCAGAAAACACGTTGTTATCAACAATTAACGGATGTAAGTCAGCTGGCGATTGCTCGCGCTGTCTCAGATCTGATACTTCAGCCCAAAAATGATACAGCACTCCGCGGCGGTCGGATATAGTTACTACCGATGCGGTGGGTGTGAGCGTTTGTAAAGTGGGCGTTAGTATAGCAACGAAGCTTATGGGAAGAGCGGGCATGGAAGTGAAAACGCAGTTGGCTATAACATCGCGTTCGGTCTTGGCGACAACACCAACGATTCCATATCCAAACGCTGCTGAACGGGCCGACTAGAGCCTCATCCTGCGTTGAGGCGAGGCGATGAACAGTGATGTGCTCTCTGGCTTTTCGACTTCGCAAAGCCTCATCCTGCGTTAAATGTCTGGATATGACTTACGAGGCGTTCTTCAGGCTGTGCCGTTCTTCTTATGCGGTTTGGTGCGGACGGCTGCCGCGTCGCATTTGTTTGACGCTACTCGGATCAAGCGAGCGCCAGAACTTCAGAGCCAGCATATTACCCCGGTCGCAGACCTGGACGCGGATGACCTCGCCCAGCAATAGCAGGTCATGCACCTCTACCTTCACCGCCGCCTGGTAACGGACTGGGCACTGCGATAGTATTCGCATTCCACTGTCCGATATATCGATGGCCACCGCTTTGAATGGCGTCGAATCCGGCTGGCCAAGCAAGGTGATAGTCACTTCCTGATCAATCTCGATGCGAGGCTCTTTGCGTCGTTCCATAGGATTTACCTAGTCGACCACCGGGACATGCCGTTGGATGCCTGCTACTTCCACTGTACGGCTCATCATGCGGCCTCGCTTCTTCAACGAGTCTGAGGTTAATTTCGGTGCAGTCGGTCCGCCAGATCCCCATCAAGGCGAACTCAATCAAAATCTGTTGCCGGACCTGGCTCCAGCGCTGACGGGCCTTTCTGAAATAGCGAATGCGGAACGGAGTAGTCTTTGTACACGCGGATATAAATCAGATATCCGACCTGCGTATCATCGGCAAAAGTCGGAATTTACTTTATCGCAATAACCTTGAAAGGAAGACATATTGTCGGGTTATTGCAATCAATATGTTGGTCGGATTTCGACGTCAATGATGCCTTATCGCAGCTGCTATTTCTCCCTTTCTTCTTGGTTTTAGGTACAGTCTAAACAGCTGAAGGAGTATTCTACCGATCAATATTCAGGTGCGAAATATTCTCGGGAACAGGTCGAACAAAGCGTCACTATAAAATGGGCCTCCGAAATATATCTCTCTCGATAGACACAATGGATGATCGCAACGATTATTTCGACGCACGCATTACTGCGGGGAGCGGACGTCGAGGCCATGTTCACTTCGGAGTCCCCGAACGCATTTAAGATCCGATGTTTGGAGGAGACGCGTGAACAATATGTCGCGTTTATCAATTTCGGCGATGCCGGGCACACCCTCGCAGGCTACATCAGCCCCTCCTGCCCTTCGGTTAGTGCTGTCGCCGTGAACTTCACCTCGCGCTAAGCCGACCCAACGCCGTCGTGCGCTGGAATCTGCCAGGTTCTGCTCCAACCTTCTTCGAATCAGGTGTCCCGGCGAACGGTCCTCATCGTGACGCGCAAAGTTGGTTTCCCCAGTATGGATAGCTACTCAAATGCGAGACGAATTCGCGAATTGGAAGCGAGGATCTCCCGGAAGCGATAGGAGCCTGCTGTTAACACCTTTATCGTCAATTCCTGCAAGGCGAGTGTAGAGCAATGTTTTTGGTCGATTGGAGATGTGAACAAGAATGCCGATGAAGATCCGCACCGAGACGGCCGATGTTGCTGGCAGCGTAAATGTTATTACCGAGGTTCGGCGCAGAGCCGCTGTGCTCAAAACTGGTGCACTGCAGGACGCGATTTTCAACAGCGCTTACTTTTCGTGCATCGCAACCGACGAAAAGGGCGTGATTCAACTATTCAACGTCGGCGCCGAGCGCATGCTAGGCTATACGGCCATCGAAGTGGTGGACAAAATCACGCCTGCTGACATTTCCGATCCGGAGGAAGTGATCGCGCGCGCCAAAACACTGAGCCGCGAGTTGGCAACTCCGATTACACCAGGCTTCGAGGCACTGGCCTTCAAGGCCTCGCGCGGCATAGAAGACATTTACGAGCTGACCTACATCCGCAAGGACGGCAGCCGCTTTCCAGCGGTGGTGTCGGTTACGGCGCTGCGCGACGATCTTGGCGGAATCATCGGCTACCTGCTGATTGGAACCGATAATACGGCGCGCAAACAGGCAGAAGAAGCACTGCTTCAGGCGGGCGCCCTGCAGAACGCGATTCTTAACAGCGAGAATTTCTCGAGCATCGCCACGGACGAGAAAGGCGTCATTCAACTATTCAATGTGGGTGCCGAACGCATGCTAGGCTATACGGCCATCGAAGTGGTGGACAAAATCACCCCTGCTGACATTTCCGATCCGGTGGAAGTGATCGCGCGCGCCAAAACACTGAGCCGTGAGCTGGCAACCCCGATTACGCCAGGCTTCGAGGCACTGGCCTTCAAGGCCTCGCGCGGCATCGAAGACATTTACGAGCTGACTTACATCCGCAAGGACGGCAGCCGCTTTCCGGCAGTGGTATCGGTCACGGCGCTGCGCGACGCACTCGGAGGAGTCATCGGCTATCTGTTGATCGGTACCGATAATACGGCACGCAAGCAAGTGGAAGCGGAGCAGAAGCTGCTCGATCAGCGCCTGCGCGATCAGCAGTTCTATACCCGCTCTCTCATCGAGTCCAACATCGACGCGTTGATAACCACCGATCCGGCCGGTATCATCACTGACGTCAACAAGCAGATGGAGGCACTCACCGGTTGCACACGCGATGAGCTGATCGGCGCGCCGTTCAAGAACCACTTTACCGATCCAGATAGGGCCGAGGAAGGTATTAAGCAGGTGTTGAGCGGAAGCAAGGTCACCGACTACGAGCTCACTGCGCGTGCACGCGACGGCAAGGAAACAGTGGTCTCCTACAACGCGACCATCTTTCACAATCGCGACCGGAAGCTGCAAGGCGTATTCGCCGCGGCGCGCGACATCACGGATCGCAAACGCTTCGAACGCACATTGCAGGAAAATAACCTTGAATTGGAGAGGGCCAAAACGGCGGCCGAAGAGGCCAACCATGCGAAATCGGATTTCCTGACCACCATGAGCCATGAGATCCGCACTCCGATGAATGCAATCCTCGGCATGGCCGACATGCTCTGGGAATCGCAGCTTGACGCGGACCAGATGCACTATGTGGAGGTTTTCCGCCGCGCCGGATCCAGTCTTCTGTTGCTCATCAACGATATTCTCGATCTGTCCAAGATCGAGGCGGGTCACCTCGATCTGGAGAGTGTCGAGTTCGATCTTGAAGAAGTCGTGGATCAGGCGATCGAGTTGACCGCGGTAAAGGCTCGCGCCAAAGGCATCCTGCTGATATCTCGCCTTGTGCCCGGCCTTACCACCTCTCTGATAGGCGATCCCTTGAGATTGAAACAGATCCTAATCAACCTCCTTGGAAATGCAGTCAAGTTTACCGAATCGGGAGAGGTGATGTTAACGGTACAGAACCACGCATCCAACAAATCCGGTGAGATCGAATTTTCCGTCTCCGACACCGGTGTTGGAATCCCGCCCGAGAAATTGGAAACGATCTTCGATGATTTCACCCAGGCGGATGCGTCCACTACACGCAAACATGGAGGCACCGGTCTTGGTCTCGGAATCAGCCGGAGGCTCGTTGAGAGCATGAACGGACACCTCACAGCCGCCAGTTCGCCGGGTAAGGGAAGCACGCTTCGATTCAATGCGCAGTTCAACGTTGCGCCACAGAGTCACCAGAAGGTTCGCGTCGAGCCGCATGATATCCGTGGCCGAAAAGTTCTGGTGATTGACGACAACCCGACGAACTGCCTCATCCTGCGCGAGACACTAAACGGTTGGGGATCGCAAAGCGACCTCTTTGGATCTCCGGAGAAAGCTTTGGCCGGTCTTGCTGAAGTGATGGCCAGTGAGCTGCCGTATTCTCTCGCGCTGGTGGACAGTCGTATGCCAAAAATGAATGGTTTCGAGACCTCTGGTAAAATCCGCCAGATTGCGCCGAGTCTCCCGGTGGTGATGCTCACTTCCGATGCCCGGCTAGGCGACGCTGCGCGCTGCAAGGAAGCGGGATTGTCGGGGTATGCCCTCAAACCGCTCAAGCGCACTGACTTGCTCCTCCTGGTCTGTGATGCGATGAACCCTCTCGAAGGTGCGGACGCGCGGCGATCGCAAAGTGCGGATCGCAAGAAAGCAGAACCTTTGGAGGCCATCAGAATCCTGATTGCGGAGGATTCCTCGGACAACCGTCTGCTGCTTCAGGCTTATCTGGAGGCTGGACCGCATCTGTTGACCTTTGCCGAGGACGGCAAGGTGGCGGTGGCTCACTTTGCCGCCTCGGATTTCGATCTGGTCCTAATGGACATACAAATGCCGGTAATGGATGGTTTGACCGCGACCCGTGCTATTCGCACCATCGAGCGAGCGCGGGGCGGCATGTCGATTCCAATCATTGCGCTGACCGCAAACGCGGGCCCGCAAGATGTAAAGATGAGTCGCCAGGCGGGCTGCAACAACCATCTCTCAAAGCCGATCTCGAAGCACACACTCCTCAGCCTCATTGAAGAATATGGGACTCCAAGAAGGGCGCCGGAGATACTGGCAATGGGATCGCTCCAAGCGATCATGATCGAGGCGCCGCCTGGTCTCGAAAAACTCGCTCCTGGATATCTCGCGGCTCGCCGGGAGGAGTTGCTAGGAATGAGCGCGCTTCTTGCCGCTTCCGACTTCAGGAGCCTCGCCGCTCTGGCGCACAACCTCAAAGGCAGTGGCACCTCCTATGGATTTCCGGACCTCACTCGACTCGGCAGCGCGCTGGAGCAGTCCGCGAACCAGACGGATACCGTAGCTCTAGATGCCCAGTTGGCCGATCTCAAAGATTATCTTGCTCGCGTGGAACTGTTCGAGGTGAAACCGTGAGACTACTCATATCGCGATGCGACCAGCGGATCCTTGTGAGAACTCGGACCGCCTAGCGAGCTACGGCGCTCAGCCATTCGTAAAAGCACTGGAACGTTTGGCGCGCGGATATGACAACCTCATCGGTGTTTTCGGGTTTTACTCGCACCGCGACAAAATGCCTGAATTCCATCCAACGTCGGCCGACGGATTCGCCATAGGCATTAAAAAAAGAAGCTCCCGAAGCTTCGTGCAAATGCAAGCCTTCTTCAAGTTGCCGTGCGATGAATCGCGCGCCTAGCGTTGATCCCTCGAGTACATAAAGGCAACCGACTCCGCGCAGAAAAGTATCGACCACAGGTAACGCTTCGCAACGCCGGACCGCGTCCGGATCCCGTCCCAGAAAGCGCAAGTCTTCTTCGAGGAGGGAACTTTTGAATCGGCCTTCCAGATCCAATTCCGCACCGTCCAAACTCGCCAGCTGCGACAGCTTCGCCTCCAGGGGAGCCCAGAATCCGTAGAAACGTTCTAATAACTTGCCATAATCATCGAGGCTGAATCCCAGACGAAACACGGGCACCCGTTCTTCGACCTGCCGGTGGGCATCCGCAGTCTCTTCTTTGAGCCGCAGAAAGATGTCGAATGTCACCCTAAACCTGTTCTGGGGATTTCGATACAGGGAGCGTAAACCAGAAAGTGGCGCCCTTATCCCGCCCATCGCTTTCGGCCCAGATCCGCCCGTTGGAAATCTCCACGATCCGCTTGCAGGTCGCAAGGCCGATCCCGCTGCCCGGCGTCTCCTTGCCGTGCAGGCGCTTAAAGGGTTCGAAAATCATACTCGCATTTACAGGTTCGAAGCCCTGACCGTTATCGCGCACCGATAGCAGCCAGTAATTATTTTCCTTGCGGGCGGACAAGAGAATGCACGGGGCATCCTTGCCGCGGTATTTGATTGCATTGGCGATCAGGTTTTGAAGTAGCTGCTCCATATGATCCATGCTATTGAAGATGACAGGCAGCGCATCACAGTTGACGATTGCGCCGGATTGCCGCACCTGTGCGTCGAGGTTTGCCATCACTCGGCGAAATGTTTCCTCCAGGTTCACCTCCTGGCTGCGACGCAGTTCGATGCCGCCTATTTGCGAATAGCTCAATAGCGCCGCGATCAGGTTGGCCATGCGGTCCGCGCCTTCCTCAATGGTCGCGAGGAAACTGCGGGATTCGGGATCCGTGTCAGGTCCCGCCCTAAGCGCCGCCATCTGCGCATAAATACGGATGGTGCGCAGCGGCTCCTGCAAATCGTGGCTAGCGGTGTAGGCGAACGAAGCTAAGTCGGAATTGCTTCTGGCGAGTTCAAGATTCAACCGCAGGACTTCTTCATTCATTCGTAGGAACAGCGTCTCCGCAATGACGGGGCGCAGTTCAGCAGCGAATTTCCGATCCGTTTCTGTCCATGCCTCCGAACTATTTTCGGAGGTCTGCTTCCAGCTTTCAAAGGAACGCCGCGGACTGATGCGTTTGCCCTCTTCCGTTTCGTCCACAGGCTTCTCAGGATTTCCCGCCCACGTGATCACTTGAACCACAGACGGGCGGAACCACAGGACGAAATCGGGACTTCCCAACGTTATGCGGACCGACAACAGACCGCTGGCCACGGTGCGGAATTCGGCAGCCTCCGGATAGAGCTCCGCCATTCGGTCCGTCGCGAATACCTGTTCGCTTTGATGGAAACCGAGCCAAGTTGCCAAGTCTTCCACCTGACTCCGGCTGGGAGTGGTTCCGAGCAGCACGATCTCGCCGCGGATGATGAAGGCACAGCCCTGCGCACCGATGACCGTCGCGACGTCGAGCCCGGCATGGGTGAGCGCGGCAATCACATTGCGATCCTTGCGCATCTTTTCCTCGATACGGATCGTCAGGTTATGTGCGGCCGTCGTACGGGCTCGTTCATCTTCTTCCTCCGCTTTGGCGATCCGAGATGAAAAAATGCGGGCCAGCGCTTCGCAGGTCACGCGAATCGTATGCGGCACCAGCTTAGCCGTGCCGTGATGGCACGCGGTGAGTCCCCACAGCCTCCCATCCTTCACGATGGAGATCGACATGGACGCGGCCACACCCATGTTGCGCAGGTACTCGACATGTACCGGGGACATCGCGCGCAGAACGCAATAGGTCATGTCCAGCACTTCGCCCGTAGATGGGTTTACGTCGGGAAGCAAGAGGGCGCTCTCCGCAGCAACGTCTGCTTTCAGTCGCAGTGTATTGAGAAGGTATAAACGTCGGGCTTGCGAAGGAATATCCGAAGCCGGATAACGCAGACCAAGATAAGGAGTGAGATCCTCCCGTTTATCTTCCGCGATAACCGAACCGCTGTCATCCGCCAGGAATCGGTAAATCATCACGCGGTCAAATCCGGTGATCCCGCGAACGCGCTTAGCGGCGTGCTGAGAAAGATCCGCCAGCGTCAACGGACCATCCAGTTCCGCCATGGCATCGGTAAGGGATTCGTAGATGTCCCGTCCGCCTGCCACGGACGCCGGCGGCGAACCGGCTTCGAATTCGATAATCAGCAGTCCTTTGTGCCGATGCACCAGGGCGTCAAATACATTTGCATTTTCCCCGACGCGCAGGCCGCTGACGTAATGCCGCTTGCCGTCTCCCCTGACTCCGGACAACAGTTGCCGAACGTCCTCCGGGGAAAAGAGGTCAGTGAGTTGCAGATCCGGCAATGTTTCCGCCACAAATCCCATTAGCGGCTGGATATTCGAACTTGCCTGAAGAACCTTTAGCGTCGACTCGTCGAGAACAAGCATCGCGCCGTTGGGCTCGATTCTGCTGAGCAGATGAATGGGTTCGCGTTCACAAGCGCTGAGATCTGGAAGTTTCGCGGAGTGTTCCATAAAACCGAACCGAGCTACTAAAATCACTACTCATCAAGCTAGAGAAGGCTTACCGCGGGGTTGCGATGGTGGCGCTCAAGAGCGGAGGAGGGTTCATAATTCGCCACTCGATTATACACCCCTATCATAAAAATCCCGCCAGCACGGATCGCTGAGCGCTTGGCGGTAACCGATAAGCAAGCTATCAGGCGCTCAAAAACCGAAGCTTGGCTCACTAGACCAGCGCCTCACATCGCCGACTACTTTCAGAGTGAAGTACTTGCCTCTCGGAGTCGCCGTTAATGCTCGACATTCGGACGCTTCTCCCGCTTGCGGTTCACAGGGCCAGGCGTTACTCCAAGATGGTCTGTGCCGCTCCACCGGAAACGTCTCATAAGGGGTCCTTGTGAGACAGGTACCCAAACGCCGGTACGCTAGTGCCCTGCTACGAGATACTTGTTGGGCACGTTCCGAGTCGGTGGCTCGCGTGTCGAAGCGCTTGCGATGCAAATACGCGATGTTGCTGTAGACATCGTCCTCGCGCCGGTGAAACTGGCGATAGAGACCGCACTGCGCGTATGAAATCGGAGTGACATCGTACACGACCGTTTCCCAGTTCATCGAGTCTCCCCATAGAAGCGACCGCACTCGCGTGTCTAAGTCCGCCCCCGCATTCACGAGAATTTCCATCACTGGCCGGCAATAATTGAAGATGCTATTCACCGCATGAAAGATGGGTGTTTGTCCCCCAAGGCCGTTCTCGTCCTGATCCGCGCGGGCGTTTACGTCCGCGCCGGCGTCCAGCAGGATGTGGGCACAGCGCGTGGAGTTGAACTCCGCGCAAATGTGCAAAGCCGTCACGCCGCGGCAGGATGTGAAAGCGCACAGGGGGTTAAGTTTTCGCTTCAGATTTTCGCTCGAGTGCGGACAGGAGCCCCCGAAGTCCGGCGTCGTCGTCAAGAAGGATCGCCTGGAGCAGGGGATCGCCTAGGATGGCCCCCGCATCCAGCATGACCTGTAAGCACTCGGCGAACCGCAAGGATCGGAGGTACATCTCGATCAGCACGTCAATGGGCCGCTTGCCGTAAATCGGCTCCGTCGGGCTTACTCCCGCATCAAGCAACGCTCGAATGCCGGCGGGTGAGTGCTCCTCAAATTCCCCCAGCAGATCGGCTCCAGTGGGCATAGTCTCTCCTTTCATTGGATGGTAGCGCTCGGGTTGGCAATTCGCCACGCGAACGTTCTGGTCGCAGCACTGGCAATGCGGCGTCTCAAGTTTTGAGGCGCATGTTTTTCGATTCCGCTGGGGCGTGATAGCGTGGTACAGTCCGGACGCGGCTGCGCGTCATCGGATGGCTGACTCTGGCGGTCGTTCCGCTGCTGCTGTTGGCAGCTTTAAGGTCGCTGGAAAAGCTCCAGCTGCACGCTAATTCTTTGACGGCAAACGCCGCCGCAAATCATCCATGTAGTTCAACAAGAAAATCGCGTGGTTCGGTTCCTTCTGTATACCGGACGGAAACGCCACGATTCGCTTGCCATCCGGCATGATATCGAAGCTGTCCACTTTGGTCTCATTCCACACCCGGGCGGGGCCCGGAGAAAACGAATCGCCCGCGGTGGAATAGGACGCCACCATCAGCCTGAAGTCCGGCTTGGCTTGATAGAAGATCTCGCGGGTCCCTGGCGACCAGACTCCCATGTTTCCTCCGTTGGAGATTTGCCACGGGCCTCCCGCGCCGGAAAATGGCCGCACGAAGACTTGAGGCGTGCCCGCCCCACCGCCATAAATCAACCATCGGCCATCGGGCGATACGGAGGCGGGCGCTTCGGCCGAAGGTTCGACGCGCTCCTGGAGTTCCAGGCTTTGCTTCGCGCCAGTTCATGGGCATCATATAAAGGCCCGATTTCGATCCGGCGGCCTGAGCCTCGTAGAAAAGACGCGACGTAGCCGCCGAAAAGGAAGTCGGTACCAGGTGCGCCCCTTCCACCAGGCGCTGAGGCGTACCCACGCCGTCCGATCTCATCCAATAGATGCCCGGACCAGGCGTTTGCGCGTCGGTTGAGAAGATCAAATATTTTCCATCGGGCGTCCAGATCGGAAAATTCGAGTTTCCCTGAAATGGGAATTGGGAAAAACGCTGGCTGCCAAAATCGAAAATCCAGAGGTGAGCCGCCGATCCTTCCTTGATCGAGACCGCCAGGCGAGTTCCATCGGGCGAAGGACGCGGGCGGCTGTACTTCGCTTTCGGAATCGGCAACGGCTCCACGTTCCCTTTCTCGTCGATCAGCACGATCGGCTGCTTTTCCGGGAGGGCGGCGACATAGACGAATGTTCCCGATTGCGAGAAGGTGAAACCCGCCGCGCCGCTGCTGGGATGGAAGCTTACGTCCTCCAGAATGGGGATAGCCTTGCCGGTCAATTCCAGACGGTCCAGATCCATGGGCGCCGCGAAAAGAGTGCCTCCATGTATATAAACCAAGTGCCCACTGGGAAGATAGCGTCCGTACGCGCCGGCTTCAATCAGAACCTTTCGTTTACCGGTCTTGAAAGAAAACACTTCGATGGTTCCATCTCCCGTCGCATCGTCTCCACCGTTCATGAACAAAACGGCGGAGGATCCGGGCAATACCTGCGGGTACCGGTGGGTGAATTCGTTATGCTGGCGGTCGAGCTCGGTGACGACCTGCGGGGTGCCCCCGCTTGAAGGAACTCGCGACAGACCACTCACGTTCAGCGGTGCGAACACAATATTGCCGTCGTCTCCCCAGCTTCCTTCGCGCGAAGAGGGAGCGTCGCACAACGTGACCGGCTCGACGCCGCCGAGATCCAGCCTCTTGAGCTTTTTATCCGCGAAGAACCCGATGGATTTGCCGTCGGGTGAAAAGAAAGGAGCCTCGCCTCCTTCCGTGCCGGCGAGAGTTACCGCCTTCGGCTGATCAAGCTGCAACACAGCGATTTGAGGCTTCACAATCGGCTGCCCGACAACATAGGCCAGCCGCGATCCGTCGGGAGAAAGTGCAATGGACGCGCCACGGACAGCATTAATGGAAGCGTTCTCTCCCAAATCGACGCTCAGCCTCAGTACTTGCATGCCCGGCTTCGACGCGCGATTGAAATAGATGATGCCGGCTGCCAGAATCGCGACCGCGACAGCAGGTACCGCCAGTTTCCACCGGTTCCTGCTCACGATAGCGGCCGGAGGCTTCGTAGCAGTCAGAGCCCGCTCCGAACCCGAGTCCCGCTTAAGACGCTTCAGGTCCGAGCGAATCTCAGACGCATGCTGATACCGCAAATTGCGATCTTTCTCCAGGCATTTGTCGATAATGCGATCTAGCTCCGACGGCAGATCCGGATTCAGACGCATCGGCGGCACCGGGGCGCGGTTCAGAATGGAGTCGACCACAATCCCTGAGCTTTCGCCTCGAAACGGCAGTTTGCCGGTCGCCATTTCATAGAGCACGACGCCAAATGAAAACAGATCCGTCCGTGCATCCAGGTTCTGAGCGCGCACCTGCTCCGGCGACATATAGGAGACCGTCCCCAGAATATTGCCGGCGCTGGTTTGTTGCTCATCGAAGGGTCGTGGGTCGGCACTTCGCGCCGCTATCGGCTGCCGGATTGGTCTTCGCCAGCCCAAAATCGAGAATCTTGATGAGATTGTGCTTGGCGACAAAGACGTTCGCGGGCTTGATATCCCTGTGAACCATTCCTTTGTTATGGGCGGCCTCCAATCCATCGGCTAGCTGGATGCCGAAATCAATAATGTCCTCCACAGGAAGGGGCTTCCCGCCGATCCTTTGCTTGAGCGTCTCTCCTTCGAGCAGCTCCATTACGATCACTGGCTGACCGTCGTGCTCTTCCACTTCGTAGATGGTGCAGATATTCGGATGGTTCAGGGCGGAAGCCGACCTCGCCTCGCGCTCGAAGCGCCCGCGCGCCTTCGGATCGCGAGCGAATTCCTCGGGCAGAAATTTGATGGCGACGAACCGGTTCAGGCGTATATCCTCGGCCTTGTATACCACCCCCATCCCGCCGCTTCCCAATTTGTATTGCACGCGGTAATGGGAAACGGTCTGGCCGGTGAGCGAAACGGACGGGCTTTGCGACATAGCCCGCAGCAGCCATGATCCATAGCCGGATTTTCAAGGAAACTCCCGGCGTCTCTCTGCGCGGCCAGCAGCGACTGAACTTCGCGCTCCAACGCCTCGTCGCCCGCGCAGGCCTGACGCAGGAACTCCGTTCTATCGCCGGGGGGACGTTCGAGCGCGGCCTGCAACAACTGGTCGACGCGTTTCCACTGGTTAGGGTCCATCCGGAGCCCCGCCTGTAAGTTCGCGATAAAGCCAGCTCTTCGCGGTATTCCAATCGCGCATCACCGTTACCGGCGATACCTTCAGCACCTCCGCGGTTTCCTCCACGCTTAATCCCCCGAAGAAGCGCATCTCCACCACTTGCACCTTGCGCGAGTCGAGCCGCGCCAGCGCGTTCATGGCGTCGTCCAGCGCGACCAGGTCGGCCGACCGGTTTCCCCCGACGACGGCAGCCTCATCTAAAGATACGTGCGGCAAGCCGCCTCCGCGTTTCAGATTGTGACGGCGGGCATGCTCCACCAGGATGCGCCGCATCACCTGCGCCGAGGCCGCGAAAAAATGGGCGCGGTTTTGCCACTCCATCCGCTTATAGTCCACCAGGCGCATGTAGGCTTCGTTCACCAGGGCGGTGGTTTGCAGGCTGTGCCCGGGCCGCTCCCGCCGCATGTGGCTGCGCGCCAGACGATGCAGCTCCTGGTAGACGATCGGAGTCAGGCGTTCCAGCGCGCTTTGATCGCCGCCGCTCCAGGCACGGAGGAGCTGGCTGATCTCGCTGACGGACACATCGCTCGTTGAACCGGGCTTCTCCATGATCGATCGACGATTATACCGCCCTGGCACTATTTTCAAATTTTTCGTCGCCGCCAATGATAGTTTTGCGCGGCTCCCTGCGCCTCCAGATAACAGAAAGGAATTTCACACCATGAAATTCATCTTGACTGCGATCACAGCGGGCAGCTTATTCAGCGCCCTTGGACAGGTGCCGTTACCGAGTTACACGGTCTACGACCTGGGCACCTTCGGGACCGGGACAAACAGCAGCGGCTTCGGCATCAACAATGCGGGATGGGTGGCCGGATCTTCGAACCTTGTGCCCAACGGCCCGCAACACTCCTTCCTCTGGTATGGAAGCCACACTTTGAAGGATCTCGGCACACTGGGTGGAGCGAGCTGCCCTACCTGCAACAGCGGAGCGGGAGGGCCGAACGCGAGTGGCGAAGCGGCGATCGGCTCCGATACCTCGACATTGGATTCACTTGGCCAGGACTTTTGCGCGTTCGGCAGCCATCGGCAATGCCTGGGAGCCGTTTGGAAAAATGCCACTCTGACAGCGCTCTCTACGCTACCCGGCGGCCACAACGCAAACGCTTTCGGCCTCAACAATCGGGGCGAAGTGGTGGGATTCTCCGAGAACGGGATTCACGACACCACCTGCTCGACAGGATCGCCTTCTCAAGTGACACGTTTTGAGGCAGTGACCTGGGGGCCGACCGGCAAGATTCGCGAACTGTCGCCGCTGGTTGATATGGGCGACAACGTCGCATTCGCCATGGGGATCAATGATCGCGGCCAGGTTGTGGGGTCGTCGGGGTTATGCTCTACCCAGGGGTTGCCGCCGAATGTCAATGGGCTGCATGCTGTGCTTTGGGAGAAAGACGGAACACCCACGTATCTCGGCACACTGGGAGACGCGCAAAACACAGCATCGAACAACGCGAGCAGCATCAACGACTACGGTGAAGCAGTGGGGACGTCTCAATTTACCGACGGCACAGTTCACTCTTTCTTGTGGACCAAGGATATCGGGATGATGGACCTCGGGACGCTTTCCGGAGCCGTCGTGACGGTGGCAGCTTGCTGCAACACCATCAACAATCGAGGCGAAGTGGTCGGCTTTTCGATAGACGGCACGACCGGAAATAGCCGGGCCTTTTACTGGCGGAACGGCCTGATCGCCGATCTCAACACCCTGGTATCGAACTCACCCCTATATTTGCTGAGCTCAGGCTCCATCAATGAGGCGGGAGAGATCACTGGGCAAGGGTGTGTTATGCCGGCCTGTGCGGTGATGCACGCTTTCGTGGCAATCCCGAAGTGATGCGGCAATCCTGCTGGAGGTGAGGCAAGCAAGATGCCTCGCCCCAGCAAGGAAGGCTCTGTTGCAACCAGCGTGGGCCGATCTGCGGGAGCACCTTAACCCTTCCCTCGAAAAAGGAACACCAGTTCAATGATCAGAATGATCACCACTACCACCTCCAGGAAAAAACCCCGCCCCTGGTGAAACTGATCCATCATGAACTCGTACAATTCGCCCGCCGTATGCAGCTTGCCGTCCACCAACCTGCGATAATCCTCCACTCCCACCTTCGCCGCCGCCAGGCGATAAAGACGCGCCGAAAACATATCGCTTAGAAACTTTATCGACGTATCGACCCGCTCGGTCAGCTCCCGTATATCCAGGCGAATGGTGTTTAAATGCTGGGCCTGCGAAGCCAATCGCCAACGGGTCAAGAATCCGCCCTTCTTCTCAAGCGACCGGTACACGTCTTGCAGCAACCGGCTCAGCACGGCATCGTAATAGCGAAATTCGAGCAACTGAGTGTTAGCGTATTCCAGTAATTGAATCGTGGGAGCGGCGTCCTCCGCCGTGTCTTGAAGAAAGGCAGCGGTCCACCCGACCACCAACAAATCGTCCGGATAGTACGACAATCTGGAACCGAGAATCTCGTCGGATTCCTCCCGGGATAGTTCTGCCTGCTCTCCGCGAACGATCCTGGAAATCTCATTCCCATGTTGGGCGATCAGCTCGGCAGCGGTGAGGGCGGATTCTTTCAAATGAATGACCGTATAATCTTCGCTGAGCCAGTTCTCCCGCGGCTCGATCAGCGCAGCACGAGCCCGGTCCAGGCAGCGTCGAACGGTCTGGGCGGCACGTGTCTCCACTTCGGGCGTAGCCATCCATCGGCAGGATAGATCGATAAGCTGGGGCCAATCGGTTTCGAAAGGCAGCTCCAGCTTGAGGCTGACCACGCCGTATTCGTAGTAATTCAGCTCTCCCTCCAGACGGCTTCCGCTGTCGAGCACTACAGGTTCGAGATGTTGTACCACTGGCGGGCGCTCGAAACGAACGTATTCCGGAGACGGGTGCCTAATGCTTGGTTCACGGCGCGCCTCGACCCCGAGGATCCTCCGGAGCGCCTCCAGATTGATTTCTTCGCATACGTCGTACAGCCAGAGAATCCACACCGATCCCGTAAGAGGAGCACCCGCCATCGCGAGCCGATTATACATCGCAGCCGATTGAGAAACGCAACGCAGTGCAGATCTGTCTCAACCGGACATCGTTCAGCCGGCCCACGCGCTTCCCCAACCGCTGCTGCGAAACGGTGACCATATTATGCAGGTTTACCGCGCACGGCTTTTTCATCCCATCCGCTTCGTCGAGTACCACCTCCGATGGCACGCCGCGAATCGTGGATGTGATCGGCGCCACCGTTACCGTCGACAAATATGGCACGGCACTTTCGCGGGTAAGTACGACCACCGGTCTTTGTTTGTCCGGTGGAGCGAATCGGTACAGGCGAATATCCCCTCGGGCTATAGTTTCGGCCACGCCGCATCTTTCTCCCAGCCCGGTAATTGGCGGTGCGGTTGTCTCGAGTAGCCTTCGCGATCCCGATCCTCGAGTATTCGCGTCTCCACCCGCCGAAGATGCTCTCGGAGCGCGTCTCGAATCAACGCGGAACGATTCTGCTTAGTGCGCCGCGCAGCACGATCGGTCGCCTGCAATAGTTTTTTATCAAGCACAACCTGAATAGTTTCCATATGTGGACTCTATTCCACAGTCTAGTCCACACCGCTCGGAACCTCGGGGACAGTCTGCTATGGTACGAAGTGAGGATTTCCACTACCGGCTCAGAATGGGATGACAATACAATACTTCGTACCATAGCTGACTGTCTACGAAGTGGAGTTGGATACTGAGCCGCCATGCGTAAGCATGCGGGCAGACGCGAGCATCTCCGCTAACAGAATCGCTGGCACAGCTTTCTGGTCTGGTCTATCCGCTTACGGTCGACGCTACTCTTGCCGCAGCGCGAGAATCGGGTCCACTCTTGTCGCTCGCTGCGCCGGCACAAACGCCGCTAATAACGCTACCGCCGTGAGAATTACGGCGACCGCAGCGAACGTCAACGGATCTCCCGCCTTGACGCCGAACAGCAGCCCAGCCAACAGGCGCGTGAGGCCGAATGCCGCCGCCAGGCCGATCACGACGCCCACACCTACCAGTGTCATACCCTGCCCGAGGACCATCTTCATCATTGCTCCGCGCCCCGCGCCCAGCGCCATCCGGATGCCGATTTCCTGTGTACGCTGCTCGACCGCATAGGACATCAAACCGTAAATACCCACTGCGGCCAGCAGCAGCGCGACGGCGGCGAATACGGAGAGCATCAGCATGTTGAAATTCTCGCGCGTGGTGGAATCCTTAATCACCGTCTCCATCGTCAGGATTTTCGAGGGCGTCAATTGTCCGTCCAAGGTCTCAAATTCGTGCCGGATCGCGGACACGGTAGATAAAGGATCCGTTTTCGTTCTGATCAGCCAGCTCATCGGCAACAGGCTGTTCGCGAGCTTGGTGAGTCCGTCCGTCAACTGCCCTTGTGGAACGTACATCGCCGGAACCAGGCCGTTGCTGAGTCCCGCTTCCGTAACGCTCCCGACAATTCCCACGATCTGGCGGGGTCCTTCTTCAAAATCCGCTCCCAGTCCGTGCCCGAGCGTCATGCGTTGACCGAGCGGATCGGACTGCGGCCAGTATTTTTTCGCCAAGGCTTCGTTAATAATGACCACGCGGTCGGATTTGCCGGTATCGCGGAGGTCGTAGGTACGGCCTCTTAGAAGAGGGATGTGGAGCGCCTCGAAGTAATGGGCGGAAACAAAGCGCCACTGCTCATCGCCTTCGTACTTGCCCTGCGCGGGGGCGCGGCCGTCGATCGTGAAGGGAAGATCGATGGCGCTGCCTCCCATCGGGACCACCAACGCTGCGGCGGCGAACTCCACGCCTGGCACGCTTTCAATCCGTTCCGACGCCTGCCGTACCATGTTCTCTACCTGCGCAGTGCTGGCGTAACGGCTGCCCGACAACGCGGTTTGCATGGTGAGGACGTTCACCGGATCCAGACCGGATTTCGCCGAGCGAAGGCTCGCGAACGTGCGAATCATCAATGCCGCGCCGGTGAGCAGGATGATCGCAAAGGCAACTTCGCCGATGACCAGCAATCCCCGGATGCGGTTGTGTTTGAGACCCGTGCCCGAACGGCTGCTCGATTCCTTGAGCGCGGAGTTGACGTCGAGCCGGGAGACGCGGATGGCCGGCAGCAGCCCGAACAACACGCCGGTCAGGAGCGAAATTGCGAACAGGAAAGCGAGCACCCGCCAGTCGATTAAACTGAGCGATGCCGTGGGATGTTCGGGATCGTTCACGCGCGGGATATTTCCCGGACTGAACGCGAGCAGCATACGAATCCCAGCGGCGCCGAGCGCGAGGCCAGCGATTCCTCCAGCAAAAGCGAGCATCATGCTTTCGGTAAGCAGCTGCCGCACGATTTGTCCGCGGCTCGCGCCGATCGCGGTGCGGATCGCGATTTCCCGATGCCTGCCGGCGGCGCGCGCGAGCAGCAGATTCGCGACATTCGCGCAGGCCATCAACAGCACGAAACAGACAGCGCCCCCCAAAATCAGGAGCGCCAGTTTGACTTCGCCACCAATGGCGACGCGCAAAGGGAGGACGCCGACCGTCTCGGTCTTATCCATAAAGATGGGGTCGGTGGCGCGAAACTGATCGGAGAGCACCTTTAGCTCGGCTTGCGCGGATTCGATCGAAACTCCGGGAGCCAGGCGGCCCGCGACGTAATAAATATGCCCTTGATTATTGCTGTTCGGGTCGAACTGGTGCGGCAGATAAATATCGGTAGGGGGATCGGGTTGATACCACTCGGGAAGAACGCCTGAAATTGTATACGGCTCGGAATTGAGAAGAATCGTTTTGCCGGCGATCTGGCGGTCGGCGCCCAAGCGGGTGTTCCAGATGTTGTAGGTGAGGACGGCGAATTTGCCGGCGTTGGGCAGATCCTCTTGCGGCGAAAAGGTTCTGCCCAGGATGGGTTTCACGCCGAACACGTCGAAGAATCCGGCAGTTACGTGGACCGCGTTCAAAGGATCCCGCCGGTCTCCGGCCCCGAGATTCATGCCGACGCTGCCGAAATCGTAGGCGGCCATGGACTGAAACGACCGGCTTTTTTTCCACGCCATGAACTTCGGAATCGATACCGATGACCCGTCGCCGTTCGGGAAATGGCGCTGGATGCGCATGATGCGCTCGGAATCGGGGAACGGGAGAGGGCGAAGCAGGACTCGGTCGATTACCGAAAAAATCGCCGTATTCGCGCCGATTCCAAGCGCCAGTGCGAGGATGGCTACAATGGCGAAGCCGGGGCTCTTAATCAGCGTCCGGAAGGAATGGCGGATTTCGGCGGCTGGATTCCACATGAAAGCTTATACGGCTGCCGGCGTTCCGGCGTTCCATCGCCTTAATTGACCTTAATTTGGCCATTTCTGCGCTCCAGGCAGCCCTTATTTGACCTTAAATGGCACAATAATACTTTCACCATGAAGAATCTCTTTGAAGCGACGACGGTGGAAGAGGTCAAGGAGAGGCTCGCGCAGCTGAGGCCGGATAGCGACCGGCAATGGGGCAAAATGAATCCAGCGCAGATGCTGGCACATTGCTCCGCGGCGATGGAGATGGCGGTGGGGGAAAAAAATCCGCCGCGAATATTGATTGGGCGGCTGCTGGGCCGGTTGGCGAAGAAGTCCATGATCGTGAACCAGAAGCCGATGCCGCGCAATGCGGGAACGGACAAGAGCTTAATGGTGATCGATGACCGGGATCTTGCGGCAGAGAGCCGTCGGCTGCGCGAATTGATTGACCGCTTCGCAGCGGGCGGGCCGGCGATATGTACCCGGCATCCGCACTTCTTTTTCGGGCCGCTGACTCCGCTCGAATGGTCGGCGTTGATGTATCAGCATCTGGACCATCATCTGCGGCAGTTTCGAGTGTAGTGCGTCATTCATTGCGCAGGGCCACCATGGGATCGATTCGGGAGGCTCGAAACGCGGGCAGGTATCCGGCTAAGAGGGCGCAGGCGATCAGGATCGCGACGGATGCGCCCATCGCGAAAGGATCGTTCGGCTTGACGCCAAACAGGAATGATTTTAAGAACGCCGTCGTCTGATAGGACGCGATCAGACCGATCAACAGTCCGCATACGGCAAGCACCGCGACCTCGCGCAGGACCATCCAGACAACGCGGCGGCGCGTGGCTCCCAACGCCATGCGAATACCAATTTCTCCGGTGCGGCGCACCACCGCGTAGGCCATGGTTCCATAGAGCCCGACGCAGGCCATTAGCAAGGCCAGGCCGCCGAAACAGGCGCAGAGTTGCGCGAAGGTTCGTTCCTGCCGAATGGTCTGGTCGATGCGACGCGATTGCGTGGTCATATCCGCCACCGGGACTTGCGGGCCAACCTGGTGAACGATCTGGGTGACTGTATTCGCCAGGGCCAGCGGATTGCCGGTCGCGCGCAACTCGAAAAATATCTGCCGAAGAGGGCGCGTCTTCGGGGACTGGATCCAGGGTATGTATGTCACCGGCGGAATTTCACGCTTAAGAGAACTGTAGCGCGCCGTCCGCGCTATGCCGACGATTTCGACATCGGTCGCGTTCTTCTTGCCGCCCAGGCGGAAATGGCGCCCGACAGGATTCTCGCCGTGAAAGTACTTCTCCGCGAAAACTCTGATTGACGACTCCCACCACAGGAGCGCCCTCCACATCGCGCCTGCCGATTGCGCGTCCGGCCACGATGGGCATCTCCATGGTTTCAAAAAACGTGGTGCCCACTTGGGCGATCGAGGTGTTGGGACCTCGCTGGCCTTCGGGAGGCTCCGGGATGCCAGGTACTGTGATGCTGGTGCTGCTGCTCCAACCGCCAACCAACGGCATGTCGCTGCTGGTGGCGCTTAGGACACCGGGAATCCCCTGGAACCGCTGCTCGAGTTGTTCATAGAAACTCTTAAGCGCCTGGTCCTTGTATCCGGCTTGGGTCGCGTCGAGATTGAAAATCAGAACGTTCTCGGCGTTGAAACCCAGATTCACTGAATGAAGATTCGTCACCGTGCGAACGAACAGACCGGCCGCGACAACCAGCAGGAGAGAAATGCCGATCTGCGCGACCACCAGGACCTGGCTCAAACCGAAGCGCAGCCCGAAGCGACGCGCCTTTCCATGCGACTCGCTGGCGCGGGTCTCTTTGAGCGCGGGTGTGATGTCGACGCGGGTGGCCTGGAGAGCTGGGGCGAGTCCAAAGAACACGCCGCTGACGACAGCGATCAGCACCGTGAATGAAAGCACATGCCAATCGAGACCCACCGGTGACCGTGAAGTTGTCGCGTCCGTTGGTCAGCATGAGCAACAGGAAGCGAATGCAGAGCGCGGCGACGCCGATGCCGGCAAGTCCGCTCAGCAGGGCCAGAACAACGCTTTCCGTCAGCAGTTGACGCATGATGCGGAAACGGCCAGCTCCCAGACTGAGCCGTAGAGCGATCTCGCGACGACGGCTCGCCGCCCGCGCCAGCAGCAGGTTGGCGATGTTGAAACAGGCCACCGCCAGGATCAGCCCAACCATCGCCATCAGAATCCACAAGGGCTTCGAATACTGCCGGCGCAGGGAATCGACGCCTGAGCCGCCTTCCTGAAGCCACAGCGAGGGAAGGTCCGCGCGTTCCCGATCCTTCGTCGCCGTGTTTTCAACAAACAGGTGAAAAGGTCCGGCTAGCTGAGTCTGCGCTTCGGTCAGCGTGACGCCGCTCTTCAAACGTCCCATTAACTCGATCCAGTAGTACGTGCCTTCGCGGAACATCGCTTGGTCGCCGATGTCGCGGGTGAGTCCGATGTTGGCCATCGGAAGAAAGACGCTGGGTTTGTCGTCGGGGGATACGCCGTAAAATTCGGGAGCGGACACGCCGGCGATGGTGAAGGACGTGCCGTTGATCTGAATCTGCTTGCCGACCACCGTAGGGCTGGCCCCAAATTTCGTGTGCCAATAATCGTTGGTAATCACAGCGATCGGCGTGGCTCCCAGCTTATCGTCATCCCGGTCGATCAGGCGTCCTGCCGCGGGCGGTACGCCGAGGCCAGAAAAGAATCCGCCCGTGACGTATTGCCCGTCGGCCAGCTCGGCGTTTCCGTCGATGACCAGATTCAGGCGTCCTCCGTTGACATGTCCGAAAAGGGTCGACAATACGTCGTTGTGATCGCGGAGGAGTTCGAAAGCCGCGTAGGGAAAATTCGGGCTGGTGGTGCCGCCTCCGGGTTCATCGTAATTGGATCCCCAGTGACTGTGAACCACGGGAGCGTCCGATTTAGCGCGCCAGTTGAGGATCACTAACCGCTCGGGCTGTTTGACCGGCAGCGCCCGAAGCATGACGCTATCCATGAAGCTATAGATCGCGGTGTTTGCGCCGATACCCAGTGCGAGGGATAGCACGGCCATTCCGGTGAACAGCTTGCTACTCGCCATGCTGCGGAAGGAATACCGGATGTCCTGTGCGAATGGCTCCCAGAAATTCGCTGTACTCATTTGGCGCCTTCCTCCTTGGGGATCGATTTATGTTAGACGCTGCAGAGTGGTCGTGGTTGGGCGGTTTGTTCGATACGCCGCGCCATCTTCGGGGGACGCGCTGCAGGTTGAGGAAAAAGTTCTCACAGCCTGAAGCCTGTGCCACCAAGCTGCCCTGTCATTTTTTGCGTCTGTCCGCATGCTTACGCATGGCGGTTCAGGGTGGATACTGAGCCGCCATGCGTGAGCATGCGGGTAGGGAGACATCTCATTTTGCCAGGATGACATGCATTGCCCCTTCCCCGGCGGCTGTTCGGACGGGCTTAAAGCCGAGGTTCGGCAGGTGGATGCCGGAAAATAGTTGTTCTCCTTCACCTAGCACGATCGGCGAAATGGCTAGGTGCATTTCGTCGATCTGACCTGCTGTCAGGTATTGGCGAATTGTCGAAACTCCGCCGCCAATCCGCACATCCTTGCCCTGGGCGGCGTCTTTCGCTTTCTTTAAAGCGGACTCCGGACCATCGGCGACGAAATGAAACGTGGTCCCGCCCTGCATGGATAGGGGAGCCCGCGCATGATGCGTCAGCACGAAAACGGGTGTGTGATAAGGAGGATTTTCTCCCCACCAACCCCTCCAGGCATCATCTTCCCAGGGCCCGCGGACCGGGCCGAACATGTTGCGGCCTAAGATCCAGGCACCCACGTCCTTAAAGGATAAAGCGGCAAAGTCGTTGTCGACGCCTACGCTGCCCCCGGACTGATTATGTATCTCGCGGAAAACCACGGTTTCCAGAAACCAGGAATGTAGCTCGAAGCCGCGAACGCCGAGCGGATTTTCCAGACTCTGATGAGGCCCCGCGCCATAACCATCGAGCGAAACCGAGAATGCACTGACTCTGACTCTGGCCATTCTGTAGCGGTGCGAAGCCATAGAATAACGTATTTTTGTTGGCAATCGCGTGCCAGAGTATAATCGACGCAGGAGAAATCGCGATATGAAGGCATTCGTCTCTCTGCTCCTCGCCGCATCCTCACAGCTAATCCTGGGCGCTGTCTCGAATGACAAACCGTTGCTGCTGCGGCACCCCACCATCAGCCGGACGCAGATGGTGTTCAGCTTCGCCAACGACCTCTGGAGTGTCGGCCGCGAAGGCGGCGACGCGATTCGCCTCACCACTGGCGTCGGAGTCGAGTCGGAGCCGGTGTTCTCCCCCGACGGATCGCAGATTGCGTTCACCGGTGAGTACGACGGAAACATCGATGTGTTCGTCATTCCGGCGTCCGGCGGAACGCCCAAGCGTCTGACGTATCACCCGGGGCCGGATCACGTAGTGGGTTGGACACCGGATGGCAAACAGGTGATTTTCTCCTCAGGCCGGAGCAGCTATTCGAACTTCAGCCGGCTGTTCGCAGTTCCTGTCAGCGGCGGTTTCGAGACGCAGCTTCCGCTGGACCGGGCTGTCGAAGGCTCCTACTCGCCCGACGGCGCCAAGCTTGCCTATGTTCCCACCGACCAGTGGCAGCCCGCGTGGAAGCGCTATCGAGGAGGGCAGACGCGACCGATTTGGATTGCGACGCTGGCCGATTCGAGCGTCGTGAAGATCCCGCGCAACAATTCGAACGACTTCAATCCGATGTGGGTCGGCGAAACGATTTATTTCCTCTCGGACCGCGACGGCCCGGTGACGCTATTTGCCTACGACACCAAATCGAAGCGCGTGAGCGAAGTTATCAAGAACGAAGGCCTGGATTTCAAATCCGCCTCGGCGGGGCCGGACGGGATCGCCTATGAGCAGTTCGGCGCGCTGCACATTTACGATCTGAAAACACATAAGGAGCACGCGGTTGAAGTGAAGCTCGCGGGCGATCTCGCGGAAATCCGCCCGCATTTCCGCAAGCTGGCATTGAACGAATTTCGCGCCGCCGCGGTTTCTCCCACCGGCGCCAGGGCCGTGTTCGTCGCGCATGGCGAGATCTTCACGGTTCCGGCCGAGAAGGGCGATATTCGGAACCTGACCAACACAGTGGCGGTAGAGGAGCGCGACCCGGCGTGGTCGCCGGACGGGAAATCGATCGCCTATTTTTCGGACGCCCCGGGTGAGTATGGGCTCGAGATCCGCGATCAGAACGGCCTGGGGGACGCCAGGCGTATCGGCCTCGGAGATCCCACGTTCCCGTATTCGCCCCGCTGGTCTCCGGACAGCAAGAAGATCGCGTACACGGATAAGAAGCTGAATGTCTGGTACCTCGATCTGGAAAAAGGGACCCCGTCGCGGATCGATAGCGATACCTACGCTGGTCCGGTCGCGCTGGATCCGGCCTGGTCTCCCGATAGTAAATGGATCGCCTACACCAAGAAGCTGCGGAGCCATCTGCACGCGGTGTTCGTCTATTCGCTCGACCAGAACAAGACATTTCAGCTCACCGATGGAATGAGCGACGCGGCCCACGCGGTGTTTGACAAAGACGGGAAGTATCTCTACTTCACGGCGAGCACCGACACCGCATTGAGCACCGGCTGGCTGGACATGTCGAGCTTGCAGCGGCCGGTTTCGCGCAGCGTATACGTGGCGGTGCTCGCAAAGGATCTGCCCTCGCCGCTGGCCCCGGAAAGCGACGAGGAGAAGCCCCAGGACGCCAAGAAGCCAGACGAAGCAAAGAAGCCCGAGGACGCGGCGAAGAAGGACTCAGCCGTCAGGATCGATTTCGAAAATATCAGCCAGCGGATTCTCGCCTTGCCGATTCCGCCGCGGGATTACGGGGCGCTGGCGGCAGGGAAAGCGGGCGTGCTGTTCCTGGTGGAATCGCCAGCCGTGCCGGCCGCAGGCCAAGGACCGCAGTTGACGCTGCATACGTTCGACCTGAAGACGCGCAAGACCGAAAAGCTCCGCGAAGGCATCGCCGGATTCATCCTGAGTGCGAATGGAGAGAAGATGCTCTACCGGCAGGGGCAGCAGTATTTCCTGGTAGCGGCCGGCAAGCAGGCCGGCGAGGCGCCGCACCCGCTGGCGCTCGATGCGATGGAAGTATGGGTCGATCCGCGCGCGGAATGGGAACACATGTATCACCAGGTGTGGCGCGACGAGCGCGACTTTTTCTACGATCCGGGTCTCCATGGCGTGAACCGCGAAGCAATCGAGAAGAAGTACCAGCCCTATCTCGACAATATCGCCAGCCGCGCGGATCTGAACTATCTATTCGAGGAGATGCTGGGCGAAATGACGGTGGGCCACATGTTCATCGGTGGAGGCGACCGCCCCGATGTCAAACGGGTACGCGGCGGTCTGCTGGGCGCCGATTACACAGTGGAAAACGGCCGCTACCGGTTCGCGCGCATTTACAACGGAGAGAATTGGAATCCGCGCCTGAATGCTCCGCTGACGCAGCCGGGTGTCAACGTGGTAACGGGCGAATATCTGCTCTCCGTGCAAGGACGCGATGTGCGTCCGCCGGCGAACTTGTACAGCTTCTTCGAGGAGACCGCGGGCAGGTCGATTGTCATCCGCGTGGGACCGGATCCTGGCGGCGCGGGTTCGCGCGAGGTCACCGTCGCGCCGGTCGCCGATGAGCGCGGGCTGCGCAATTTCGCCTGGATCGAAGACAACCGGCGCAAGGTGGATCAGATGTCTGGAGGCCGCATAGGTTACGTCTACATGCCCGACACAGCGGGCGGCGGCTATGCGAATTTCAACCGGTACTTTTTCAGCCAGGTGGGCAAGGAAGGCGTGATTATCGACGAGCGGTTCAACGGCGGCGGCGACATCGCCGATTACGTGATCGACTATCTGCGCCGGCCCCTGGTGGGCCGCTTCACCATGCGCGAAGGCGAGGACATCACGGTTCCGATGGAGGGAATCTTCGGAGCCAAGGTGATGATCACCAATGAAATGGCGGGCTCCGGAGGCGACGCGATGCCGTGGCTGTTCCGCAAGGCGGGCATTGGCTCGCTCGTCGGTATGCGGACGTGGGGCGGATTGGTGGGGCACTACACCGGTCCCGGCGATTTGATCGACGGCGGCAACGTCGGCACGCCGAACCTGGCGTTCTATAATCTCGACGGCGCCTGGGACATCGAGAACGTCGGCGTGTCGCCGGAGTACGAGGTCGAGATGGATCCGAAATTAGTACGCACCGGCCACGATCCGCAGCTCGAGAAAGCAATCGAAGTTGTGTTGGACGGGCTGAAAAAGAATCCGGTGAACTACGGCAAGCGTCCGAGCTATCCGGACTATCAGAAGAAGGGAAGCTCGCTCCGCTAGCGGGTCGGCCGAGTAGTGGCTAGTCCTTCTGAAGCATGACCTCGGTCGACTTGATGACGACCTTCACGGTGTCTCCCTTTTTCAATTCAAGTTCTTCGGCGCTTACGCGCGTGATGACGCTTTCGATCTGGCTCTTTCCGATTTTGACGACAACGTGAGCCATGATGTCTCCCAATTTGACGGAAACAACTTTTCCTTCCAACTGGTTTCGCGCAGAAATTGGCATGCCCTAAGCATGACACTTTATGGAGCCGTCTTCAAAAGTAATCATTCCTTTTTCTTTAGAGCCGCGTCATTGTCGCGGATGAAATTTCGGATGTCATCCGCCAGGCCCAGGAGTTTTTCCCATTGCTCGCGGTAAAGCGTAACTGGAAAGCGTCCGAGCCCATACACGGAGAGGCCTCCCTTTTCGCTCACTTTTAGCGATATCTGGCCCCGTGCGGGTTTCTTGAGAGATTCATTCTCGGCGCGTAGCCGCTCGATTTCTGCCTTGAGGTCTTCTTCCGATGCCATTAATCAGTGATAGCACACCGGGAGCGGAGGGCCGCTAGATGCGCCGCGTTAATTGAAGGACAATGATGCCCACCTCACTGATCCGGATGGCAATCCGGTTCAATTTGTGCAACGGACAACAGGGTAATTTCAGCGTGGTGCGCCCGGACCGACTCGAACGGCCGACCCTCTGGTTCGAAGCCAGATGCTCTATCCAGCTGAGCTACGGGCGCATCGCCTCATCGTATCATTAACTCAAGGGCGCGCCATGGTCGAAACCGAGGTCAAAATTCCTTTCGCAGGCGATCCCCAGCAGGCCCGCGCCTTGATCGAGCGCCACGGATACGCCTTGCACGAGCCCCGCACACTTGAAATCGATCAGCTCTTCGATCGCGGGAGCGTTGAGCTTAGAAGCGCCGATCAGCTCCTCCGTCTCCGCCGATCCGGGGCCCGTTGCACCGTAACCTATAAAGGTCCCGCCGCCCGGGAGCGATATAAGAGCCGTGAGGAAATTGAATTCGACGTCTCCGATGCCAACAATTTCGAGCTGGTTCTCAACCGCCTCGGCTACACCCCCGGCTTCCGTTACGAAAAATACCGGACCAAATTCGCCGGCGCGCCCGAACCGGGAATCATTACGATCGACGAAACACCCATGGGCGTCTACCTGGAACTCGAAGGTCCCCCGGATTGGATTGACTCAACCGCCCTCCGGCTGGGACTTTCGCCCTCGGAGTACTGTACCGCTAGTTATGCCGCGCTCTATAGGGAGTATCTCCGTTCGCATCAGGACGCGCCGGCAAACATGGTATTTAATGCGAGCGATGCGCCCTAGCGTGTAAGAAAAAACACTTAGTACCTCAAGATCTATTGATTGTCACCAAACCCAATGCTATTCTTCATCTAGTTCAATGACCGTTGGAAAGGCACTCCCGGTAAACCGCATATGATCGAACTGATCGCGACTTTCACGATTACGGTTGGATCGATAGTGCTGTTCGCCTATTGGTTTCGCTACACGTGTCTTCTGATTCTGAGCGCGAAGACAGCCCGCGATTACACTTCTGATGTTGCCTATTCGAATAAGTTGGGCTTCCCGGAGGTTCAGGCGCAATTGGCGCAGGGTAGCACCCCGGATCTCGACCGGCTCCGCGCCGCTCTCGATCGCGATTACGAGGTCGTCCGGCAGTTGTTAAGGTACATGCCCAAATCCGAAGAGGGACCCTCTCCCCTCGAAACCCAGATGTTGGCAATCAATTACCGTTTAATGGGCGCCTGGTATCAAATAGCCAGCCAATTCTCGGCAAGCGCCGCTGCCCGGGCCTTGGGCGAGATGTCGATGGTCGTAGCCCACTTCGCGAACCTTATGGGCGAGCAAGCCGCCGCGGGCGCAGCCGCCTAACCTTACCGCCGTTCAACGACAGCGCAGTTCACTCACCTTCCATCTGCCCTTCCTGGCGATCTTCGCGCCTTTCGTGACCAGCTTCAACCCTCCGTAGGAACCTGCCACCGCCCGCTCTGCCACTCCAGATTGAAATTCTCCCCCAGGTAGACCCGTCGAACTTCAGGATCCGCCCCCAGCGCTTCCGGCGACCCCGACCTGAAAATCCGTCCGTTGTTAATAATGTAGGCGCGATCTGTTACCGCCAGCGTCTCCCGGACATTGTGATCCGTCACCAGAATCCCAATGCCCGAGTTCTTCAAGTCGAAGATAATCTTTTGCAGTTCCAGCACCTGAATAGGGTCAATACCTGAGAAAGGCTCGTCCAGCAGCAGAAAGCTCGGCTCGATCACCAACGACCGGGCGATCTCTACGCGTCTTCGCTCCCCGCCCGATAAAACATACCCTTTACTATGCCGCACTGTTTCGAGGCCGAGCTGCTCAATCAGACGGTCCATCCGATCGTGCCTCTCGCGCCGGTTGAGCGGCAGCGTTTGCAGAATCGCCATCAGGTTGTCTTCCACCGACAGCTTCCGGAACACCGACGCTTCCTGCGGGAGATAGCTGATTCCCTTGTGCGCCCGCTTATACATTTCAAGCGGCGTAATGTCCTGGCCATCCAGCAGCACACGCCCCGAATCCGGCGTGATCAGGCCGACAATCATGTAGAACGAAGTCGTCTTCCCCGCCCCGTTCGGACCTAGCAGGCCGACCACTTCGCCCTGCTTGACCCACACGGACACGTTATCGACAACTTTGCGTCCGCGATATGACTTCGTAAGATCGGTTGTTTCCAGGGTATGCACAGAGGCTATTTCTTGCGGACGAGGCTTTTGACGGGGCTGATCGCCGCGCCGTTAACCAGCAGCCTATCATCGTTCGCCCACCACGTCAATTGATCGCCTTGCGTCTTACCTTCTTTGGTATCGATCAGCAGAGGCCGCCCTTCGCTCAGAATCACTTTCCCTTCATCGGCGTAATATTCGGAATGCTCCGAAGTCCCCGTGCGTATTTTCGCTCGCGCGGTGCTTACAATTTTCACCGCTCCGTCGGAAACCGTCTTATTGAGCGATGAATCGGCGTCTGCATCGTTCAGGTACGCTTTGATTTCCTTGCCCGTCACCGTCAGGTCCGGTCGTTGTAACAAGACGCCGCCGCTATAGACGGCAATTCGTGTCTCGTCGGTATACATCAGATGCGGTGCGTGCACGACCGTGAAAATCGGTGGAGCAGTCGACACCTTCGGCTTCGCTTTCGTCTTGGCAGTCGTCTTCCCTTCGCCCTTCACGTCGTCTTTGTCCTTATCTTTATCCTTGTCGACGAATTGACTAACCACCTTGCCGTCAGCTTCGAGGGTCCCCGCATCGCGATCGATGTCCAGCTTATCCGCTTCCACCCTATTCGATCCCTGCCAAGCGACCGCGTTTCCTTCGTAGTGGATCTTCGCGTTCTCATCCGTCGAAACCATATGCTGCGCGCGCGCCTGCAGGATCTCATCCGTATTCAGCATCGCGCTCGACTTGCCCTTCGGATCCGGCATGCGCGTCGATGCCACGTGCCCATCCGCCCTAAAATCGCCCGACTTCTGATTCATCACGATATGATCCGCCGCGGCCGAGCCGGTCGAATCCCACACCCGCGCGCCCTTATCGAGCGTCATCAGGTCTTTGTCCTGTTCGAGCGTCGCGTGATCCGCCCGCGCGTGACGATCGCCTTCGTCGTATTTAAAATCGGACTTCTGATCCAGGTGGCTCAATTCGCTGGTCTTCGGATCGAATGACGCCAGCATCTCTTTGCTCGACGTGAATACCGGCGGCGGCACTGTCTTTTCTTTGATGTCCTTTTCAGTCGGCGGCTTGTCGGTGCGCGTCGTCACGTTCACCGAGCGGAAACTTTGAATGCGATTGTCGTCGCCGTACTTGATCCAGATCTTGTCGCCGGTCATCAACCGCTTCGGCAACCCCGGCCGATTGGGCAGAAAATCCATGGTCCCGGCGCCATCGGTCTCCACCGTATCGATTTCCTGCCCGCCTTCGCGCATCTTCAGATGAATCACTTCGCTGTGCAGGATCCGCGTATCTCCCGGCTGCGTCCCCGGCTTCGCGATCGGCACATTCTCAGCAACGCCTTTGCCCATCGCGAGCGCAGTCGACAGCGTGCTCTCCTTGCCCGAAGCTTCGAAACCAAGGTCCATCTTATTGCTTGTCACGGTGGTCCTCGCCGACTCCGTGGTAGAAATCAAGTGCGCATTGCGGTCGCCGCTGATTTTGGTCACCAGCAAGCCATCGGCGAAATTCATGATCATATTGTCGGAGCCGAACTCCACCTTGCGATCCGGATCTTCCTTGGTCCCATGCCCTTTCTCGATTTCCGCAAGCCGTACCTCGCCCTTATCGAGCGTGACGACGGACATTCCTCCTTCCAGACGCAGCGTGCCGCGCGTAAGTTTCGACCAGGGAATTAAAATGATTTTCGAATCATGCTCGCGATAGAACGCCTCGCCCGATTCGATATGCATCGGAACCGAATCCACAGTCTTACCCCGCCAATCGAGCGCGATCTGCGCTTTCATGTGCAGCTCGCGAGTCTGCGGATCGTACTCCGCGCCCATCGAAGTCCCCCCGCCCTGGTCGAATTCGAACCGCACCGCTCGATCGGTAGTGGCTTTGCCGGATTGCGTATCGAACTTCACGCCGGAGCTTTGAATCCGAACGATGCGCCCATGCTGCGGCCCATCGACCGGCACGCTCATCGTGATGTCCACTTCCCCATCCGCAAAGAGCGTTTTCGCCGCGGGATCGCACAGCGCCTTCGCGGTCTTGACCAGGTCGTAGTTCGTTCCGTCTTTGTTATAAAGTTTTAAATCGACGCCTTCCAGATCAAGCGCAGTAGATCCCGTCGACTCGCGCATTTTGTCAGCAGTAATCGTGACATGCGGAGTCGTGCCCTTCTGATCCGAGTACGTCCACTTGTCGAAGCTGCCGTCAAAATTTCTAGCAAGCGGTTTAGGCCGAGCCGGCGCATCGCGCTCCAAGCTACGTTTGCTTTTCAAATAGGTAGCGCCAACCGCAACAACAATGAAGAGGATGGCAAAAAGAAAAAGCCATCGGGTACGGCGCATACGTTATTAAAAGGATACCAGCTATGTCATGATGTGAACGTGCCCGGGTGGCGAAATCGGCAGACGCAACGGACTTAAAATCCGTTATCCGCAAGGGTGTGCGGGTTCAATTCCCGCCCCGGGCACCAGAATATCCCATTTGGAATTAGCGTTCGGCTTCACCGGAATCCTCAATGGATGAAGGTTGACTGTTGCCGCCCAAAGACGTATTCGAGAAGATCGAGTACACACTTTTCCGTATCATCCTCTTAATCCTCTTCGTCGCCGGACTTGTGCGTCTCATCCAAAGCGAGCTCGGATGGTGACTCACTTTTATTCGTCCCGCATCGCATCTTTCGCAGCGCGCACCATCCCCTTAACGAACTTTTCAAACCTCGACGGTTTTTGTGTTTGCATGGGAAGTCCCGAATTCGAATACGTTACGGAAGGCTCATCGGGAATCATCCACGATACAAACGCCCCGACGACTGCCACCAAGAGTATCGCGACGATCGCAACAGGCAGGAGGAGTTCAGGCTGGAAGCGAGTCCGACGGTGGTAAGCGTAATAATAGCGGCCCATCTTGAGGAAGATTATAAATCGAACCGCCGAGCCCTGTACATGATTTTGTACCGAGAACCTTCAAACCTGAAAATTCTAATACTCGTGTCTTTGTGTTTTCAATAAGTTACTTGTTATCAATACCGGCCCGGGTTTATTTTTGGCGAAAACGATGCACCGGTGTTTGTGCGCTTGAAGTCAGGTCCCCTCGCTGATGCGACGCTGTCAAAAATTGTACTTAAGTGCCAGCTGTATCTGGCGCATGCTCGTGTATGTCGAGGTTATAACACCAAAATTCGATGGTGGCGCCACATTGGAGCTCCCTCCCCAGCTCACCGATCCGGGGGTGCCCAACTCCACATGGTTTGGAGCGTTGAACATTTCTACGCGGAACTGAAGAGACTGTCTTTCGCCGATGGCGAAGTGCTTGATCGCGGAGAAATCGAAGTTCACCGTCTTCGGCCCCCTCAGGTTATCGCGGCCACAGTTCCCGAACGTGCCGGCGACGGGGTTCGAGAAGGCTGCCGCGTTATACCAACCGTATCCACCGCTGGCGTTGGGGTTTTGCAAAACCGGATTCGCATCGGCAACGCAGTTAAGCCGTTCGCCGCTCGGTGAAAATACTACACCGGCCGAATCCCAGGACGAGGTCTCCGTCGCCGCGCCGCTCTGAGCAGTGGTGATGGTGCTGAATTCCCATCCGCCAACCACCTGGTTCACGACTCCTCCCCGATTCAAAAAGCGCTGGCCCTTTCCGAATGGCAGCGTGTACAGGATGGAGGCGACGAAACGCTGCGGAATATTGAAGTCGGCGGGGCCGTAGTCGCACGACCGGCATCGCGCGTTAGGAGGCACGAAGTCATTCCCGGGGCCACGGATGGCGCTGCTGTCGTCGAGAGATCTGGAATAGGTGTAACTGATCAACGTGGTCAGACTGTCTCCGAATCGTTGACTCAGTTTGGTGCCCAGACCATTGTAGTTTCCTACGCCGTCAGCCTTCAGGAACTGTATCCCGGCGGCTCCGAATTCCGGATAGGGCAAACGGGATAGGATCGAGGCGGTTCCAGGAATCGGCGCACCCGCATTAATCAGGCTGTCCAAATGGCGGCTTTCCGAGCCGTTGTAGCCGACCTCCAAAGTAGATGATTTGCCGAGCGTGCGCTGGACGTTGAAGAGGTACTGCATACTGTAACTCGTCGGAAGTATGTGGTTCGCGCCCCAGGTCAGGCCAATGGGTATGGTGACGGGAAGCGCAGAAGTATTGATGAAATTCTGGTAGGTGATCGTTGGCTGTCCATAAGTGGTTTGCGTGACTTGTCCGGTCCGACCTCCCAATCCGCGATTAAGATCGAAGATCGAGTTTTTGCTTTCCTGAGAGTAGAACATGCCGAAACCGGTTCTGAACACCCATTTAGTCGAAGGGCTCCAGGCGATTCCGAGCCTGGGGGCGAAGTTGTTGTAATTCGTATTGATCAGCCGCGAACCCAAGCGGCCGTCCCGCACCGTTTGCAGCGCTGGGTACTGGGTGGCGCCCGGCGAGACGGATTGCCAATAGGGCTCATAATTGAAAGCTAAGCCCTGATAAAAACTTCCGCTGCCGGAGCGGACGTAAACGGGCTGCAGACTCGGATCCGTCACATTGGCGGTGGAGGAGAGGGGTGAATTAAGCTGTACCCCCACCTCATTACCCGAAGAGTCTAATAGCGGCTGTTCCACCTCCCATCGGAGACCGGCAGTGATGGTCAGATGCGGCCGGACCTTCCAGGTGTCATCGATGTAAGTCGCCCATTCGCTGCTCGTGAAATTGGCCGAAGCGAGCGCCACGGCAATGATGCTGTTTTCTATATCCCCCATCAGGAAGTCCGCGCCTGAGTAGCCGCCGGTCTGCGCGGACGCCGTAATAGTATTTGTGAACTGACCGTTGAAGAAAAACTGGCCGCGCGGAAATTCGTTCCCAAGTTGGGGAAACTCGTTATAGCGATACTCTCCTCCCATGCGCAGCGAATGCTTCCCGATGACCCAGGAATAGTTATCCACGAACTGGAAATACTTGTCGTTAATTTGAAACGGGCTGCTGGTGGGGTTCCCAAAGCTGGTCAGATTGTTCGTCAACTGGATGTTGGGGATGCCCCAGGAGTTCTTGTCCGTCACCGCTACCGGCACGCCGATCTCGGCATCAACATTCTCGACGTTAGCCAACTGCTGGGTAATGTTGTTGAACAGGGAACTATAGCCAAACCGCGCTTCATTCACTTTTGTCGGCGAGATGATCCTTACATTTGAAAGGACCCACTGGCTGGCCCTGGTCTGCAGCGTTTGTCCATCGTTCGATGTGATGCCTGGAGTCAAGGTCGACTCATTGGTCCAGCTATAGCGGCCGAACCATTGCGTCTTCTCGCTCTCGGTGTAATCGATGCGCTCAGTTACCTGGTTCTTATCGACCGGCGTATCTGCCAGGTACTGATAATTTCGATTCGGCGCGCCCGCAGTGGTGGGTTGATTCGGCAGTGGAAAGAACTTCATCAATAGGACCGAGTTCTTATCGATGCGGTTGGCTGGAATTTGGTTTCCCGGGAAAGGAGTGGAGGCGATGTTGGGATAGGTTCCTACGCGCGTGAGAGGATCCTGCAACGCGGTGGTGATGGCGGAGAAGTCCCCGTTTCGCATTGCTGGCGTCAGGGTTGTAGCGAAATTTGTAAGAGTCTGACGAGAGTGGAATCCTTCGAAATTCGACATGAAGAAAAGCCGGTTTTTACCGTTAAATAGCTTGGGAATCTGGATCGGTCCTCCCAGTGTGTAGCCGAATTGATTCTGCCGGTAGGGATTGCTCTTAGGAGAAGGATTGGTCGCGCTGCGAGTCGCTGCGCTGAAGTCATAAGGCCTGGCATCGAGATCGTTATTGCGCAGGAACTCGAAGGCGGTTCCGTGGTAGGAGTTAGTGCCAGGTTTGGTGGAGACGTTCACTTGCCCGGCTTCCCGGCCGAACTCCGCGGGATAGATTCCCGACTGGACCTTGAATTCCTGTAGAGCTTCCACGGAGGGCAGCACGATGTAGGTATTAAAGTCTAAGTCAGTATTGGTCACGCCGTCCAAGGTGTAGTTTTCCCAGGTAGCGCGCGCACCTGAGAGCGCCATGGTAATGGTGGATCGCGTGCCGCCCAAACGGCTGCTGGCCTGCTGGGCGGGAGTAAATCCGTAGGTCACATTTGGACTCAGCGCCACCAGGCTGAAGAAGTCCCTGCCGTTCAATGGCAACTCGCTGATTCGCTTCTCTTCGATCACGGTGCCCACCGTTGCGTTCTCGGTGCTCAGCAGTTCTGCCCCAGCGCTGACCTCCACCGTCTGCGCGGCATCGCCCAATTTGAGATGAAAATCGATGCGGGCAGTCTGTTGCACCTGAAGTTCGAGGTTCACTATAGCGGTCTCGAAACCCCGGGACGATACCTTGACCTGGTATTTTCCTGGCGTCAGGTCGGGGAAGCTATAGAGTCCCGCGCTGTTGGTTACTGTTGAGCGGGCTACGTTCGTTCCAGTATTTGTCGCGGTGACGGCAACCGCGGTAACTATCGCGCCACTCGGATCTGTGACTTCTCCGGTAATCTCTCCGCCTGTTTGTGCAAGGATGATGCCAAACGACGAGAGCAACAGGCCCATTCGAAGCGTGAATCTCAACATAGGGACTCCTCAACTCGAATTTCCGTCTTAGATAACGGTTCTCAAGAGTATACATCTATCGGTGCCGTCAGGCGAGACAATTGCGATTTCGACGGGCGGACCGCGGCCTTTATGCTGAAGTCTCGATAACCCGCCACTTCACAGTTCTAACCAACCGGATCGCGGAGCCTCGATTGCCTCGCGCGAGTTCCATTTTTGCGGCTTCAAAGCCTCAGGCGTACTCGGGATTGCTTTCCACCCCGTGAACAAATTCGCTCTTTATAGCCGCGCGTTTGGGTGCTGCCAGAGTCCTCGCCTGTGCTTCGGCCAGGCGGTTGCCATACGACACTGTTATAAAAGTAGCGCTGCTTCTCGGGTCGTGGATCCTGCTTGACAAGCCCCTCTTATTGGTCAGTTGCCGGCCTGCCTGACGAAGCACTTGTTGGGTCTACTTTGTTCTCGCCAGAGCCAGTTCCTCATGAAGGCGCTGATTTTCCTGCTCCAGGTCTTGCATACGGCGCTCCAGCGGTGCCAGAGACTCCTTAATCTCTTCCTCGGTGAAACGCGGTGTGATATGTTGCGGGCAGTTCCAATCGAACGCTTCGATTCGAATCAGGAAAACCCGTTCGATGGGTGTCTTCTCCTTCAGATCGCGAAGGCGCACGATCCAATCCCGGGCTTGCTCTCCTTCGAAGACTTCCGTCCGCCCGAGAAGCTTCAGACGCGCCTGGCGAGGATAGTCGACCATGATCAGCGCGACCCGATTATCGGTGGCAACGTTGCCTGCACTTATGAACTGCTTATTCCCACGAAAATCGGCGAAGGCAATCGTGCGATCGTCGATTACCTTTAAAAAACCCTTCGCGCCGCCGCGGTACTGAACGTAGGGCCACCCCGTTGCGCCTACGCTCGCCATGTAGAAACTGTCGCGTTCGGCGAGGAATGCGGACTCATCCGGACCGAGGCGGTCGAAAGAACCGGACTCTTCCATCCTCGCGTATTGGCGGCGGCTGCCATATCGTTCCTGCATGGCCTTTATGGCCGGCGTGAAAATCAAGGATCCAAAACTGTGTGCCATTGCGCTGCCCTCCACTCTTTCAGCGTAAGACTATCCCGCCCGCTTCTGCTTCCGGAGGAACTCCTTGGGCATGGCGGGCTGGGCGTCGGGATCGCGCATACTGAGTAAGGTAACGTCGCGCCGACGTTCAGAGAGCGGAGGAGGACAATGGAGGGTATTCCCAAAACGCTGGGCGCTGAGATCCGGTTCACCTGGTTAGTGATATTGCTATCGGGAATTGCACTCGCGGTTGGTCCGGGGACAGAATCCTGGCTTTTCTGCGTCGCGGTTTGTTTTTTTTGCGGTGGCAGTCTGATCTGGCTGCCATTACTTTACTGGACACGGCGGAACGATCGCCGGGGACTAGCCCGGCTCTACGCGGCCGAAGGTGGCGGCGAATGCTGGGCACACTGGACCTACGAGCCCCGCATGTGGTCGGAATATGCACGGGTAGCTTATGCCCATGCTCAATCGGATCAGCGGGGCCGGTGGAGGGGAGTGCTGGTAATTCTTGGGGTGGCCCTGCCGGCCACGGTCTTCCGGTATTGGAGCCGCTCCCACCACGATGGCTTGCCGGCGCCGGTGTGGGAAGCATTCGGGGTGATGTTCGCCGTCCTGGCCGTCTGGATCCTCCTCGAACCATGGCGGCTTTACCGAAAGATGCTTCGCACTACACCGGAAGTGAGGATCGGGCCGCACGGGTTTTATCAGCGCGGCCGCTATCTCGGTTTCGGTAAACGCTATACGCTGGCTGGACTGGAGTATCAGCCGGGTGAATGGCCGGAGCTGATTTTCAAACTGCTGGTGAGGCAGCGCTACGGTGCTTCCATCGATGCAGTGCGCGTCGTCCCCGCCGACGTCCGTGTGCTGGTACCAGGTGATCGCCAAGCCGACGCGCTCGCACTGGTCGAGCGTTTTCGCCAGCAGATACCCGGTCTTGAGACCGGTTGGACGCGAACTACGCGTATTGAATAGAGGAGGCGCGACCTTGTTCTGCAGCCAGTGCGGGGCGACAGCCGACCATCGTGAAAAGTATTGCTCTGCCTGCGGGGCCGTCTTGGCGGAATCCCGGTTCCCGCCATACCGTCTACAAAACATCCCTAGCCGTCGAAAGTTTTACCTCGCCGCTGGCATAGCGGCTGCGCTGCTGTGGGTGGTAGCAATCTGGCGAGAGTGGGTATGGCTCGCGCTAATCGCCAGTTCGGTTCTGATTTTGGGAACCATCGTCCTCCTGGTCATCGCGGTCGTCAAATACGCGAGACGCCATAGGGGAAAACGCACCGTCATCGTGAGTTCAGCCTGCTTGGCCCTGTTCGTTCTGGCGGCGCTGGTTCTCAAGTTCGGCCCCGGCCTCATGGCTCATTCAGACAACGATCCTCGCGTTGTCATCCTTCGCACAGCGGCCACTGTCGGGGTGGCAAGAGCCGGCGCCTTCTCCCCCGATGGCCGAACCCTGGCGACTGGAGACGAGCGCGGCGTACATTCCTGGGATGCGGCTACCTGGCGGGAATTGGGCTTTGTCGCAACGTCCTTCCCGGTCAATGCGGTTGTCTTTTCTCCGGACAGCTCCAAACTTGCGATCCTCGGCGACGCCAACACTGACGTTCTCAACATGCAAAACGGGCAGATGGCAGGGCACTTCCAAGGGCGAGCGGACGTAGCAGCGTTTTCCGCCGATAGCATGTATTTGCAGGTTTACGGCCAGGAGGACTCCAAGGCCTCGCTCGCGACCTGGGAACTCTCGAGCGGCCGCCGGTCCGAAACGTTCGCCGGTCCGGCGAGCCACTCCATGCCCGCTTTCTCAGCCGACGGTATGAAGATCGCCTGGGATCACAAGAACGGTCTTATCAAGATACGGGACACCCGGACCGGGACGCAGATTATTTCGCTGTCCGTGCCTGGGTATACTTCGTCTGAAAATCTCCGGCTGGAACTTTCGCCGGACGGCAAGAAGGTCGCGATGCTGGGAGTGGACTCGAATGTGGTTGTCCTTGATGCAACGATGGATGCAACCGTCCCCGGACGCATCCTCCGGACTGTGTCGTGTGAGGCTTCCGCGCTCGCCATGGCGTTTTCCCTCGATGGATCTCGAATCGCTCTCGCCTGCGATAGCGCGAAGGGTACGAGCAGAGGCACGGCTCGCGTATTCGAAATATCGAGTGGAAAATTGCTCTTCGATTTTCAGGCCGATTTCAACACCGGAAAGCCGGTTTGGGTCAGGTTTTCGCCGGACGGTTCCAAGCTGGCGACGCCCGGCAATATTTGGGACACGCGAAGCGCGCCTGAACTGCAACGCGGGGACGCACCGGAGCCCATGACGATCGATTTCGCCGCCGACAGCTCGAAGATTTTCGGCGCGGGCAGAGGAGCAGGCAGCGAATGGACGATGACGGCAGCCACGGTCCGCACCTGGAATACTTCCGATGGCCGCGAGATCGGACGGTTGACCATCCCGACGACGTACCCGGGAAACGGGGTTTCCGCCTTCTCTCCGGATCATTCGAAAGTTCTCCTGGCAAGTCGCGGCGGTAAAGGCGGAGTCGCCCAGGTTTACAGCATGGCGGATGGAAAACTGCTGTACGAACTGCAGGACAACGGCTGGCCCTCTCTCGCGGATGGTCCATTTCGCGACGATGTCGCGAGCGCTAAATTTTCGCCGGATGGATCCAGAATCGTGACGGGTGAAGGGGGCGGCGGAAACCACTCGCATCTTGGCTATATCTGGGATGCCGAAACCGGCCGGCGACTGTATGATCTGCGGTCTGGGAACCATTACGGCTTCGGTGGGAGGTTCTCGCCCGACAGCCGCACCCTGATCGCGGACATCGACAGCGACATCCTCGCCGCCTGGGACGTCGGCAGCGGCAAGTTAATCTATCGGCTCACGGGCATGAATGACGCTCACGGACTCAAGCTGACCGTGGATGGGACCAGGATCCTCCTCTTCATGCGCGAGGAAGATCCATCGACCCCCGCGGAGTGCTCAGTTCAGGTGCGGGACTCGGCCACCGGGCTGCTGCGGAACACCATTCGATTCCGTCTGCAAGGTGTGAGCCATACCTCAAAGGGTTATATCCGGTACCTAGCGCACGACTTTTCGCCGGATGGTTCGGAGGTGATGGTCGCCGGCCAGGATAATGGAACTGCGCACATTCTGAATACCGCTACCGGAGGTCTGGTGCGCCACTTCGAAGGGCACGTCGGTCCAGTCACCTCTGTCGCCTTTTCACCCAGCGGCTCGATGGTTCTTACCGCGGGCGAGGATCATACCGTCAGGCTGTGGAATAAAGAAGACGGTCGGCTGCTGCATATTTTGGAGGGCCATCAGGGGAGCATCGACCGCGCATTCTTCTCCCCTGATGGATCCCTCGTCGTCGCGTATACCGACAATAATCGGATCTGGTTATGGGACACCAACACGGGCCTCGGCCGCCAGCTTCAATAAAGGTTATATGCCGCAGCTACTCGGACTCAATCCTGAAAACAACGGCGAAGGAGGTCGGCCCGCCACTCCAGCCAGCAGCCGGACAAACACCGCATTTAGCGAAAAAGCCGGCCGCTTGCTGCTGTGGCTTGCGTTTGCCTATTTAGCGTCCGCATGTGTCTATATCTTTTACTCTGATCAAACACAAACCGGCTTGGTGGGATACCTGATGGCGCTCGAATTGAACACCATCGGCGTGGCGGACTACAGCATCACGTTATTTCTGTCTATGATGTTGGCCGGCGTCCCGTTTGGCGTCGTTTTCTTCGCCGCAAAGAAACTCGCCCCGGATACTGTTAAGTGGCTGGCAGATCGATCTGCGTCTGGCGTAGCCAGAGAACCGGTGGCTCCTGTCCAGACGTCTCCGGATCCGCGGCCCACCCAGAAACGTGTCATTGCGAAAACCACGCTCCCACAGCTCGCTATCGGAACTGGGATCGTCAAAACCCCCGACCCGGCGCTCGACCGCGTCATTACATCCGTGGGTGACCCAGAGAAGATCACGACACTCGCTGCGACGAGTCCCCTGCGCAATGACGCGATCGAGCTTTCTTCGGCTCTGAATGAAATCGTATCGGGCCTTCTGTCGTGTAATTCGGCCGATGCCGCGTATGCGAGAACAATGGCTCATCGCCTCGGTCCGTTAGTCCAGGATTACAACCGAGCCGTGTTCGACACGCGCTCTCGAGATGAAGCCAGTGAAGCATTGTCGGAATTGGCCGTATGCATTGGCTCGGTGATGGCAGCATCGACCAAAGGTGAAATGGATTTTGGGATCAATAATGCGTTAGGCACTTATTGGCGGCTGTACACGATATTTCGAGAATCCAGATACGGCGGAGACTCGCTGTAATTAAATCCGGATCGCATAGAGGCGGGGAGTAAGGCGCGGCGGTCTCGACCTTGGATGTTGGTGTCCAATCGTCGCGGTCTCTTATACCCCTGCTTGGCGTATCACCGGCTCAGCCCGGTCGCGAACTCGGCGCGCTAGTTCGTAGGGATCCGCCCCTTGAAACTCCGGCATGAACAACTCCACCGATAGCGGACCCGCGTATTCCTTTTCCGACAGCTTGCGAAGAATCCGCTGGAGGGGAGCGATCCCTTCGCCCGGGATAAATCGTGTCGTATTATCCAACAGCTCCCGCGGCATATCGGGCACGTCCTGAAAGTGAACGTGAGCAAGTTCACCCGGCCGGATCAGATCCAGATCCTCGAACTTGCTCAGCCCGGACCAGAAATGATAACAGTCCAGCATAGGACGGAGATTCGAATGCGCAGCCGCGCGCGTCGCCTTCAGCAGTGTCGGCAGCGTGGAGATGAATGTTGATGCTCGCACAAATTCGACCATCGCGGTCAGTCGAAATTGTTTAACGATTTCCCCCACTTCATGCATGTTTTCCGCGGCGGACTTGTAATCGCCCAGCGTGAATTTCTGGGTGGTCGTAGTGGGAGCATAAATCTTAGCGAGGCCGATCGATGAGAACATTTCACAGCGTTTCTTGAGACTCTCCAGCGCCGCGGCACGGTTCGGGTTCGGCTCCCACAGGCCTGCTACTCCGCACGCAGCGGAGACCGGGGTCAGCCCCAGGTCGGAAATCAGGCGGCCCGCCGCCGCAAGCGTCTCTGTTCTGAGGAACTCGTCGAGCAATGCGGCGGTAAGTTCCACATTCTTGATTCCGGCACGCGACCAGCCTTCGAGTGATTTGCGGAAGCCCGCGTTAGCTGACGTGGTCTGGTGCAGGCTGAGCGTCATCTTTCCCCCGGTGCCGGCGGACTGCGCAGCTACTTGGACAACTGGAGCCAACAGTATCTGTCTTCTGGTCGAGAACATCGCAGCTACCACTATACGGTTATTTTCTAGTGCTGAGGGTTTCGGCGAACTGTGTTACGCTGGCCAATCGAAACGGCACCATCGATGATCGGCAAAATCGTCACCCATTACCGTGTGGTCTCGAAGCTGGGGGAAGGCGGAATGGGCGTGGTGTATGAGGCCGAGGATCTGACTCTGGGCCGCCGCGTGGCGCTTAAGTTCTGTTCGCGAGGCCGCGAGGATGCGAGCCTTCGCGCCAACTTGCTGAAGGAAGCGCGCGCCGCTTCCTCGCTCTCGCACCCCAATATCGCCCACATCTACGAATTCGTCGAGGGCGCCGGGGGCGACCCTTTCATCGCTATGGAGCTGGTGTCGGGCGACAACTTGCGGCGCATTCTCAGCCAGCAGCGCCTCGATATAGAGCAGACGCTGAAGGTAGCGAATGCGGTAGCCTCAGCGCTCGCCGAAGCGCACAGTCACGGTCTGATTCACCGCGATATTAAGCCTGCCAACATCCAGATCACGTCGTCGGGTGAAGTGAAAGTCCTCGACTTCGGCATCGCGCGGAGGGCCGCGCCGCGCTCGGATGTTCAAGAAAGCGCGGTTACCATGACGCTTGAAGGAGTCGCTGGAACGCCTCTCTACATGTCGCCCGAACAGGCGTCGGGTGAGATTCTCGACGGGCGCTCGGACCTTTTCTCTTTGGGTGTGGTCCTTTATGAATGCCTGGCAGGTAAATCGCCATTCGCGGCCGATACAGCTATCTCGATTCTGACGCGGCTCTTGACGTTTGAGCCGCCCAAGCCCTCCCGGCTCAATCCGCAATCGCCGATGAACCTCGACCGCATCGTTCTCAAGCTGCTCGCGAAGGACCGCCGGCAGCGCTATGCGTCGGCCGGTGAATTGATCGCCGATCTGCGCGCACCCGAAAATCTCCGCCCGAGCCGTCGCGCGATCGCCGCCACACTCGCGGTTGGAACGGTGTGCGCCGGAGGAGCCGCGGCGGCGTGGATTTGGAATACCCGCCGTCATCGCGACCCCGCGCCGGCCGCGGTTCGCTGGTATCGCGACGGGCTCGCCGCGCTTCATAACGGCAGTTATTATCACGCCAGCAAGGCTCTTGCCCGCGCGGTCGAGATCGATCCGGCCTACGCCATGGCGCACGGTTATCTGGCCGAAGCCTGGTATGAGCTCGACTATCTCGAACGCGCCAAGGACGAATTGCTCAAAGCGATGACATCGCGCAGTTCTCTTCCGGCGCCCGAGGGTCTTCACCTCGATGCGATTCACCGTACCGTCACCGGCCAGTTCAAGGCCGCGGTCGAAAAGTTTCAGGAAGCGTCCGCGCAAACATCGGCGGAGGAGCGCGGCAATGCGCTGCTCGATCTGGGCCGCGCGCAGGAACGCAATCAAGATACGAAGAAGGCGATGCTGACATATAACGAAGCAATTCGCATGGATGCGCAGAACGCGACCGCGTGGCTGCGCCTGGGCGCGTTGCAAGCTCGAGCCGGGCAGAGAGAAGACTCCGGCCGTTCGCTCGATCGCGCGGAGAGCCTGTTCCAAGCTGCTTCCAATGTCGAAGGCTCGACCGAGTGCCTTTATATTCGCGCGCGCAATGCCCGCACTCCCGCACAGGCTCGCGAACTGATCGACCGGGCAGTGTCCGCGGCACGTGTAACAGGCAACGAGCATCAGCAGATCAAGCTATTACTCGCTTCGAGCAACAATTATCTCGAAGCGGGCCGCACTTCCGACGCATTGGACGATGCCAACCGCGCCATTGAAATCGCCCGCGCCGCCGGCATTGAGAATCTGGTCTCGCGCGGGCTGATCGATCTGGGCAACGCGCTGTTTGTCAAGAACCGTACCGCGGAAGCAATGCACACCATGCAGGAGGCGCTCGATATCGCGCGCCGGAATCATGAGAAGCGGTCAGAGGCGCGCGCGCTGATCAATCTAGGCAGCATCCGCATTCAGACCGGGGACACCGCGCAAGGCTGGCAGGACGTGCAAGCCGCGCTGGCATATTATCGCGAAGGCGGTTACCGCACGGAGGCGGCGCTCGCTCTCATCCTGCTGGGTCGCGCTGCGCGCAATAAAGGCGAGTATGAAGCGGCGCGGCGCGCTTTTGAGGATACCCTCGACACGATGAAGCCGGATGGTCCATCGCTGCCACTGGCGCTCGCGCAGGAAGGATTGGCATCGCTAGAAAAGCTTCAGGACCGCTGGCCGCAGGCGCTCGCCATGTTCGACCAGACGCGGCTCGCCTTCGAGGCCATCGGCAATCTGTCCGGTACGGCCACCAACGAGATGAATGTTGCACTGATGCATGCAAGGCTCGGCCATAGCGCCGGGCAAGCGACGGCGCCGCAGCAGGCCATCGACGCCGATCCGGTGAGCTCCTTCGAGATCGCGTTAATGCAGGAACATTTCAACGAGGCTCGTGCGAAAGCCGAGGCTTTGCTTAAGACCGCCGATCCGAGCGACCTCGAAACGCGCCGCGCCGCTAATCTGGTGTCAGGCCTCGCCCTCGCGCGCACCGGGTCGCGTGGCGACGCGCCTAATGCAATGACTGCGTGCCAGAAGGCCTTCGATCTAGCGCACAAAGCCGGCCATCCCGCGGCGGAAGCAGACGCACTGTTGGCCTCGGCGGAAGCGGCGCTCGCGGCCGGAGATCGTACTGCGGCCGCCGAATACGCGGGTCGTGCGCGAGCCTACTTTGTATCGGCCAAAAAACCGGAGTCGCTATGGCGCGCGTGCATGCTGCTCGTCAGGTCCGGCGCATCGGACCCAAAGATCGGGACTCAGGCCGCGACGGCACTGGGCGTATTGAAGGCCTCCTGGCCCGAGGAAGATTTTCGATCGTACCTGAATCGTCCGGTCATCCGGCGCCTGCATGCGGAACTGCTACGCGTCAATCCGGCAGCACCCACCACTACCAACTGACATAACAAGGACAATAGACCACCAATGATCCGACTTACACTGGCAACTGTGACCCTGGCGATTCTGCTCCTCTGCAGCAGCCCATCGCGCATTGAGGCTCAAACCGACACGAAGATCGTGGTAGGCGACAGCAGTTCCATCCTGCTTCGCGCCGACGGACTCGATGCGGGCGGCACTTGGACCTTAACCGACGCCTCCGTCCTGCACAGCCTTCCCACCGAAGTGCTGCGCGCCGTGACCATCACCGATGCGGGCGCTGACCAATGCGGAGGCTCCCTTGTCTGCGGCATGGATACTTCCAGCCCTTGGAAGATCCAGGTGATGTACGGCAAAGGCTCGGTGACCTTCGAACCTACCAAAGGCAACAAAGGTCTGCACCTCATCCAGAAAAATCTCCCATTTACCAAGTGGCAGCGGAACGGACATTTGGATGAGCGCGAGTTCGGTCACAACGACGGCCTGCACATCACCAGCATTAAGCTGACTAGCGGCGTGTATAAAGGCAAGGAGCTGTGCTCGGGCATCGGGAAGTGCTTAGTTACCGTGACCTACCCTTGAGACTTCCGAAGTGCTCGCATGATTGCGTGATTGTCTACTTCACTGAGGGGATTTGGTAGAGTTTAGGGCATGGACGATCCCTGCGGCCCTTGGTTTAAACCAGAAGCACGTACTATTTGGATTACCCTTAAGGGAATATATCACCGGTGGCTTCCTCCAGTAGCTCTCATTGTTACTTTGGCATGGATGGCTCGCGTTAAATTTTTCAATCCTCCCCATCCCCCAATTGGAGAATATATCGCATGCTTGGCGTTACTTGTGGCTGTCGTGACAATTTGGCCGCCAGAATCAAACTGGAGTAAGGCCGAGTGGCTAGCTGTGTTTTTCGCTCTCACTGGGTTGGAAATTACAACCCTCTACCAAGATAGAGCCGAAAACCAAAGGCAACAAGCAGATGCACGCGAACAAGAAAAGGCTGCTTTTCAATCAATTGCTAATGGTATAAATACTTCGATCAGTAACAGCGATAAATCGTTTGTGGTAACAATGGACAAAATGAAACATCTAGCCATGTTATCTGTGGAAGGGATAGAAACAGCCACGGGTGGAGATAGTTTTTGCTATATGGTCCTTACAAATTCGCACAATCCAATTATCATTCACAAAGGAAAGCATCCCCTCTATCGAGTACAGGTTCGAGTTGTCGATTTGGTGAAAATGCGTCTCATGGAACAACAACATCAGCCGATCGATCCGTTACGGGATTTTATCTTTAATCCGGGGGATTTAACCGCAGGCTTAGCCTGGAATAACTTCTCATTCCGGGTTCCGTTTAGCGATCCAGATAGGCAGGATTTCAATATATTTTTCAGCGCCAAAAATGGAATATGGACGGAGTTACTACGCTTGCGACGAGTAAGCAGCAACCTACAAACGGCAATCAAGGTAATTAGGGGTGACAAAGACGGAAAGCCTATAACATTGTTTGAGGATTTACCGAATGATTTCCCAAGGTCGGAACTCGGCCCAGATTGGGGAGGCAAGCATTAGGCGCCAGATTGTTACCGTAGTCAAGTATATAATCACGCATGATTGCATCCCCCAGAGTTTCAGTGTAAATTCACTTCGACTATGCACCGTCCACCCGATCCCCAGCTACTAGGCTTCCTCGAAGCCTACGACCGGCACATTTCAGACCTCGCGCTGGCGCTGCGCGAGATCGTGCTGGAGGAATCGCCCGACGCGTCGGAATCGATTTACCAGGTCTATACGGTCGCGATCTGGTTCGGGTTCAGCGGGAAGATGAAAGATATGTTCTGCTACATCGCGACCAACGCGAAGCATGTGAACCTCGGCTTCCCTCGCGGAACATCGCTCGCTGATCCGAATCGAGTATTGGAAGGCGACGGCAAGACTATGCGCCACATCAAATTCGCGAGCGTGCGCGATGTGGAGCGGCCCTTCGTGCGCCGCTACATTCAGGCGGCGATGGAGCAAGCGGCGCCAGCCGGAACGCGTGGGACCGGGAGGAGCGCTGTAAAAACCCGTAGCGGGAGCGCCAAGAAGCCCTCGGGTCGGCGGAAACCCAGGGTTAAGGCAACCTAAGCACGGCGAAGAAACCCTGTTCAATCGTCAATTTTCGCTGCCCGATGTAGTTATTCGCGAATAGATCCAGCGGATAAGTTGACTTCGTGGCTCGCGCTGGAATGCGGCATGGCCAGGGACGATCAACTCTACTTCCGTGCCCTTTGGAATGGCGCTCGATAGCCTGAGTTTGGCGCCAATCTTCTCCGCTCGCTCACGCATACCCGATATTCCCCAATGCCCTTCGCGGCCCTCCCGAAGGACTTTGAGATCGATCCCGCAACCGTCGTCACAGACCAGGAGCCGGAGCTGCTTCTCCAGGTATTCGATGTGGACCACTATGTTTCGTGCTTGAGCGTGACGGAAGGCGTTAATGACCGCCTCGCGACCAATCCGATAAACTTCATCGCGGGCCAAAGGATGTAGAGGCCGTGGAGGACCTTCGACAACTATGCGGAATCCGATTTCTTCTTGGATGGAGAGTTCCTGTGCGATCCGGGAAAATGCTTGTTCGAGATCGAAAGAGTCCCGATGCGCCAGACGAAGGCCCTGCACCGCAGTGCGACCTTCATCAATGACGCGTCCCATCAGATCCGTGATTCGGCGCAGGTGAGGTATTACCGGGGATTCGGCGGGCAAGTTTTCCGTGGCGACGTGCAGTTGCATGGAGGCGCTCAGGAATCCTTGCAGCAAGGTATCGTGGAGCTCCTGAGCAATGCGGGTTCGTTCCGCCAGCCTTTCTTCGAAGCGGTCGTTGAGTTTGCTAGCGACTTGATAGAGATGGTAGGAGTAGGCGTAGTAAAGAAAGATCAACAGTATCGTCGCCAACGCAATCCGGAACGACCAAGTGCTCCACCACGGCGGCAGGATCCGGATACGAACGCTTGCGCCAGCCTCGTTCCACAGTCCGCGGTTGTTCGACCCCTGTACGCGGAAACGGTAGTTTCCCGCCGGCAGTGTCGTATAGGTGGCGGTGCGATGGCCGCTGTCTTTCTCGTTCCATTCCGTTTCGAGCGGTTCCAGACGATACCGGTAGCGATTCCGTTCCGGGCTGGCAAAGCTCAGAGCTGAAAACTCGAAAGAGAAAAAATTTTGATCGGCGTGAAGAACCAGAGACTGTGCGACCGAAATCGACTCCTTTAGCGGTGAGTCTCCGCCGATGGGCACCGCCTTTTCCGACAACAGAAAATCAGTCAGTACCACGGGAGGGACATACGAAGTGTCGATCACCTGGCTCGGGAAAAACGCGGTCAGACCGACAGAGGAGCAGAAAAACATCTCTCCACTGGGACTCTTCCAGGAGCCGTTTCGACGGTAGAACTCATTACCTGCCAGACCGTCCGAGACATAGTAATTTCTGAATTGTTTAGTACGCGGGTTGAATCGCGACAGACCTTTGTTGGTGCTAACCCAAAGGTCGCCGCGCTCGTCTTCTAAGATGCCGTTCAAATTATCGTTAGGCAGACCATCTCGCTCGTAAAATGCGGTGAAGCGGCCGGTGGCGGGATCCAGGCGGTTGAGTCCGTTCGAGGTTACGGCCCAGATTGTACCCAAGTGATCGACATACGCCATGTTGACCCAGTCGCTCGAAAGGCTTCCGACGGCGGGAGTGTGCCGGTACACGGCAAATTCACCCGTGGCGGGGTCAAACCGGTGCAAGCCGGCCACTACTGTGGCGAGCCATAGAGTACCAGCCAGATCCTCGGCGATCGTGCGATAGCTGCCGCTGCCTCCTCCGCCACTCGAATAGGTCCGAAAGCGCCCGGTCTGAGGATCGTAGCGATCGAGGCCGCGGTCGGTTCCAGCCCATAACACGCCGCGGCGATCGATAAGAAGGCAATAAACAATGTCGTCACTTAAGCTGAAGGGATCGGCTGGGTCGTGACGATAGACCTTGAATTCTTCGCTGCGCGGGTCGAATCGATTCAAACCTCCACCGCTCGTACCGAACCACAGATAGCCTGCATGGTCCTCGACGATGGAAAGGATGTAAGTATTGGAGAGGTTCTTGTTCCCTCCAACGTCGCGGTAGATGGTTAGCTTTCCTGTTTTGCGATCGATTCGGTTGAGGGCGACCCGGTTGCCGACCCACAGAGTGCCACGCCGATCCTCGTAAACGGAGGTGGCCTCGTCCTTCTCCAGGCTGTTCGGATTGCCCGGTTCGTGACGGAAACTGGCGAACGGGATGGGGCGGCGCGCGAAGCGATTGATCCCGCCTCCTTGCGTGCCGACCCAGACATTGCCCTCGCGATCTTCAAACAGCGAACGTAGCTGATCCGCGCTCAGGCTATCGGGATCGCTGGGATTATGTCGGTAGCGGACAAACGTTTTGCGATCGCGATCGATTTTGAGCAATCCGTCATCGGAGCCCAGCCACAGGTTCCCGTCCTCATCTTCACGAATTGCTTCCGTGGGGTTGTCGCGCCCCGCGTCGTCGAAGGAATACTCAATGAGTTTCATCGCTTGGCGGTCCACCATTGCGAGGCCGCTGCCGAAAGGTAAGGTGATCCAGAGAACTCCCGAGCGGTCTTCGTAGAGTTGAACACGCGGCCCCACCACCGACGGACTTCCCGGTGCGTGCAGAGAGACGCGACCGGTGACCTTCTCCGTCCGCCGGTCGAGGATATCCACGCCTTCGGTGGTCAGGACCCAGAATGTCCCGCTCTTGTCCTCGAACGTAGCTTTGATGTGATCGCTGCTCAGGCTGTCCGGATCGTTTGCCCGGTGTTTATAGTGGATGGATTTCCCGGTTGCCGGATCCAGCTTGTAAAGGCCGCCGGTGGTGGCAAGCCATATATCCTCCATCCGGGTCCTGATTGATGCTATTGACTCCGTTATCGAATATTGCGGCGTCAGCCGCGTCGTAGAAGTAAGGAGTGAACTTCTCAGTCGCGGGATCGTATCGGTCCAGGAACTGATCGGACGCGACCCAGATGTAGCCCGACCGATCCTTGAACATGGTGGAGATCGAGGTTCCGCGGAGACCGCCCGGGCTGGTTCGCTGAGCACGATATTCCCGAAATCGATATCCATCGTAACGCTTCAAACCGTCCTGAGTGCCAAACCACAAGAAGCCTTGATCGTCCTGGATAATTTGCCGAACGCTGCTCCGGGAAGGTCCTTCACCAAACGATAAGTGAGCGAATCGAAGAACGGGACCATTCGCGCGGTGCAGTCTCACGGGCTCCGCCGCGGCAGGAAGACAGAACAGCAGGGACAAACACATCCAGGTTTGCGGATGCCCTCTGGCCACGTCAGAAATCCAGTCTGCGCATCAACGGAATTTCGCAGGAGATCTGCATTGTGTCATCCGCGCCTATTCGTGCTGGATCGAAACCAGTATATCTGGTGCTATATTCAACGCTGCCGAAATGGGGAAAAGCGTAAGTGTTCAGTACGGGTCAATGCGGGTCATAGTTCGCCTGCTTTGAAAAGGAACTGTTTTTGGAGCCGCGACCTTCGGGAGCGGTCAGCAGTAGATAAAACAGCTTTCATCGCAACTCAACGGCTAGGCTGATTCACAAAAGCAGCTATGTCTTTTGCGGCCTTGGTTTCCACTCCCGGCTTTTGCAAAAATCCAAGATCGCGGAACCAGTCGATGAAACGATTTTGCCACGTGCCGAACGGTGTATCGTTACGGTCCGTCAGGCCTCCTGTCATATGGCTCCCATCGCTCAGAGTATCGCCCGGATGGCGGCCATTGCCGTAAATATGCATTTCAATGTTCGGCACACCGACGCCCAACATCGCTGAAAAATAATCGATTGCCCAGACGGCATGGCCTCGATCGCCTGAACCACCACACGCGACGAATGCGGGAGGAGCATTGCGCGGAATCGGGGGCGCGGTGCGATTACGCGCGAAGGGAGTGGGACCTGGATAAATGACACCCACGAAGTCGGGCCGTGAAGTAATGGCCGCCAGAGGATCGCTGGAATCGCTGTTCTTTTTGTCAAAGTCCGGAAACAACACAGCGGCAGGAGTGGCCAACTCCGCGCCCGCCGAAAAGCCCATTATGCCGATCTTGTTTGGATCGATGTTCCACTCCTTGGCGTACGCGCGCACCATGCGGATCGACTGGAGGGCATCGTTCACCGCGTCGGTTTGCGGGTTGTAACCGTCGCGGCGCAAGCGATTTCTGAGGATGATCGTATTGACGCCGTAGTTATAGAAAAAAGGAACGAAGTCGGCCGCCTCCGAACCAACGTTCAGTGTGTTGTGCCCCCCACCAGCCACCAGGATCACCGCAGCGCCGGTGTTCAGCCCGCGATCTACGGTATGCACTTCGATAGAGGGGTTATGGATATTGACGATGCTGCTGATCCGGCCCGGCACCGCCTGGCTCATGTTGTATTGCTCGGGCTCCTTGATCCGCTCCATCTTCAGGAAAGGCGAGTCGGGCGGATAGAGAGTGATCACTACACCACCTTGCAAAATCGGCAAAGGAGCATAGGGGGCATCGGTCGCGGGCCCAGGCTTTGGCACAGCGATAGGAGCAGGAAGCGGAGGCAGAGTCGCGCGCGTTTGCGCGAATAAAACGGGGATTGCGAACACCATCGCTCTGCTCAACATGAAATATCCTCCTAAGGCTGTTTTTTTCTGAACGACGGACGTGGAACCGGTTTCGCGCCGGCCACATCGATATAGGCCTGGACGATCTTGTCTTTTTCGGCGGGAACGAAACTCAGGGACTTTTGCTTGCCCTCCGGCGAAGGATGGAACCCTAACCTGCCATCATCCAGGACCTGAATCGTTCCGGGCTCCGAGAGTTGGAAAAATCCGCTGTCCGCGTGCACCGCGTAGATCATCGCGGCCATGTCCCATGACGGCGCGTCGTAAGGCATAGCGTGATAGGAGCGGTAAGCATCGGCGACAGGATGCGCCGGTGTCCAGGCAAAATCCTTCTCGATGCTCGAGCCGGGAAAGCGAAGTGACTCGCCCACTTCTCGTCGAGCACAAAAGACCATCGGAGTCGGCCATCCGGAGAGCATCTTTCGCGTCGCGGCGACGTCCTGCCGCGCGCCGGAATCGCAAACCAGCAACAACTTCACCTTCGCCGCGATCAGATCCCGCACCAAGGGCAGATCCAAAACCCGCGCGAGACAGGCCGCGGGAGCGCTCAGCAGGACTACCGCGTTTTGATCGGCCGTGTCGGTGAGCGCGTTGCGGATCAGCGCCAACACTTCCGCCGTATCGCCAACGTTGCGGATGCCGCATGGATAGACCGGTTCACTCTTGTCGCCGCGACGCTCCAGCACCGCTTTCACCATCGGCTCATCCGCAGGCAGAGCATCGTCGGCGGCGAGGCCGACAGGCAACCGGCTGTTGGAATTGAGCATCGGACCCGCACCGGCGTAGAAGCGGCCGACTACATCGCAAAACTGCGCCGCGCCCAAACCGGCTCCGTTCACCGCGACCGCTGCAATGCGAGCTTCGCGCTTACCTTCATATCCGTAGAGTATTGCGAGCGCGAGTGCGGCGTCTGGCCGGCTCATCGTAGTGTTGTAAATGACTCCGAGCGGCGCTTTGCCCTGACCGGGAAATTGCATGGTCGCTTAACTGACGGAAACGCCTTTAAGGCGTCCGGTCGAATCCCCGACGTGCTCGGGACGGACATCCATGCGCTCCAGCATGGTGGCGAACAAATTGGCGACGGGAGTTTCCCGCTGATAAGTAATATGCCGTCCCGGGCTCAGGAAATTGCCGCCGCGCCCCGCAAGCATCGTCGGCAATTGATCGTGGGTGTGAACGTTGCCGTCCGAGATGCCGCTTCCGTACACGATCATGGACTGATCGAGCAGGTTCGAATCGCCCTCTTTCGTCGCTTTCATCTTCACCAGAAATTCCGCGAACAGCCGGGCGTGATAGCAGTTGATCTCGCAAACCTTATTCAGCATTTCCAGGTTGCCTTGATGATGGGTCAAGGGGATGGTGGCCGTCGGAAATTCCGATCTCGCGGTAACTGCGCGTCGATCCTTCGCGGCCGATCAACAATGTCGCAATGCGCGTCAGGTCAGCCTTGAACGCAACGATCAACATGTCAGTCATCGGCCTGAAGTAATCGTCGAACTCCGGTGGGACGCCGAAAGGCTTCTCCATGCCGGGGTCGATCATCATTCCTTCCTTCTCAGAGCGCTCCACCATCTGTTCAATTTCACGGACGGAAGACAAGTACTCATCGAGCTTGCGGCGATCGACCGCGCCGAGATTGGACTCCAGGCGGTGAGTATCGTCCGACACCAGATCGAGAATGCTCGCCGCATGGCGAGACGCTTGGCGTGTGCCGCGGGCGGCTCCACGATATCGGTTCCGAAGAGGCGCTCGAACAACGCGCGAGGATCGGAGATCGGCGGCAGTCTCATCGAATGGTGTCGACGCCGACAACACACCGGCTGCAAATCCCGCGATGATCAAACAACGCATGAGCCCTCTAATGTGAGGCGACGCGAAAAGCAGAAAGTTACCCATCCGGTAACTCATTGATGTTTCAGCTCAAAAAATCAGTTTGACCGCCATCTGCATCGTTCGATTGCCGCTCTCGCTGGTCACGATGCCGAACGTCGCGGGATTGTTCACTGTGGTTCCCGGCGCGGCCCAGGTCGGAGAGTTCGTAAAGTTGTATGCTTCGGCCCTGAGTTGAAGACTCATTTTCTCGATTGGCCGGAAATTCTTGAACAGGGACGCGTCGAGGTTGTGCGTGCCGGGCTGACGAACGTTCGGCAGAAACCGTCCGACGTTTCCGAAAGCGTAATTCGGAGTCTGCGAAAAATCGCCCTGAACAAAATAATCATTCAGGCGATTCTTAATATCGCCGCCGACAAATGGATTCTGCCCGTTGTCCATGGGGCGAATTCCCGGGGCTCCGATATTAGCGCTATTGCCGCCGTTACTGAGTTGAATGGGAATGCCTCTTTGAAAGGTCGTGATTCCGTTGATCTGCCAGCCGCCGAAAACCAGGTCTGCGCCCTTGGGCATGGAGGTGAAATACTTCCGGCTCCGGCCGATCGGTAGTTCATAAGTTGCGCTGGCGACCAAGCGCTTTGGAACATCCTGCGCGGAAACTGATTTCTCGCATTTACGGCAATAGAAATCCTGTTTGTTTCCCGCCTGGCCAATATAGGTAACCACCTGGGAGGCATCGTCGATCAGCTTCGACCCCGTAAAGGCGATCAGCGTGGTGAACCCGCTTCGATAGCGATGCTCCGCCGAGAAAATACCCGATTGGTAATTGGAATTCGCTTGCGGTTTACGAAACGCGTTCACTGCCTGATACTGGGGATATTGCGCCAACAAGTATCGGGCCTGAATGGTCGGCGACGCGTAAATCGAAGTCGGATTCTGAATAATTCCGTAGAACGGATTCGGAACATTCGCGAGCAGAGCCGTTCCCAGCGCCAGGTCGGAATCGGGCAACTGATCGTAGGTCATGTTGCTCTCTCCGTCCGGCAGATGCTGGCCTTTGCTCCCCAGGTACCCGGCTTGAATCAGCCAGTTGCCTTTCAATTGGTGCTGCACGGTAACGTTCCACTGCTGAATCACCGGGTTCACATAGTCGATGAAAAAGCTTTCCCCAATGGAACCGCCGATGTCGGTCAGGGACCCGCTGATCGGCCCGTTTGCCGATCCCTGCGGGCGTATCAGGCCGTTTGGAAATGGATTACTCAAGCTGGAAACAAACGTCGTGCCATTATCGAGCGATGTGTTTAACGCGGTGCCTCCCGTGAATCCTTCGGCGCCCGCGCTTCCGGATGTGCCCGCGGCCTGCATCATCGAAGGCGCGTAGAGAATCGCGTAGGCTCCGCGAACCACCGTCTTCTCGTTAACCTTATAAGCGAATCCAAACCGCGGCCCAAAGTTGTTCAGATCGGTAGGAGTCTGATGGCGACCCCATTGAGAGCCCGCCTGACCCACGAACATCATCGCGCCTTTCAGGTTGCCGCAGTTCGGACAAGTAGGACTCGATGCCACCATACCTTGGAGGGGAGACGGCGCATTCACGTCGAAGTAGCTCAACCGGTTGTGGCGCTCCGTCCTCGGCGTGTCTACCTCGTATCGGACGCCGATGTTCAGAGACAATCGCGGAGTTACCTTCCAGTCATCCTGGAAGTAAGCTCCCGTATAAGTGCTCGAGGACGCCGTGGAGTAGCTGTATTGGAGATCGCTGCCGTTGTTATTGGGAAGCCCCAGCAGGAACGTTGCGAATCCGTTGCCCTGCGTGGTCGAGGTCCCTGCCGACGCGTTCTGCTGCGTATAGCTGCTGCCGAAAGCGTACTGACCGTCGGGACTGCCCAGTTGGGTGAAGTTCAGGAACAGCTTCTCCCACGTCGCCCCCATTTTCAACGTGTGCTTGCCCATAATCTTGGTCACGTCGCCGCGCAGGACGTGCGAGTAAGGAATATCTTTGAGCGTTGTGTACGAAGCCGATCCCTCTACGTAAGAGGAGCTGTTTCCGCTCATCGTGACCTGCGGAAATTCGCAGTCGTCCACCACCCCGTTGATAGGCGATGGGAAACCTAGCGCGGAAGGACAAGTCCCATACGAGAACGGCAACCGGACGGAGACATCGCGGTTGAAAGCGTAGTTGAGATTCAGGATGGTGGTGGGGTTGAACGTGTAAATCCAGTTCATCGTGATGCTGCGCGAGTAGCTGTGGGTCGGCCCGTCGCCAGTCCCTGTGGGCGTCGCCACATTACCAAAAGCGTTAAAACCGGAGCTGTATCCCGTCTGATTGGACCCCCGTATGAACATGCGCAGCTTCTCCGAGAAATAATGGTCCAGCCGCGTGTCTATCTGGTCGCTGGGGCTGGTTGACTCGCCCACCGTATGCCAGTTGTTCGTCTGGAGCGCCGTGTTGGTAACCGTTCCGGGACTATTGGGCTCCGGGAAAAAGCTCATCAGCTTGATCGCTACCGGATCGAAGCGGTTAGTCGGAATTATATTTCCCGGAAACGGCTGCCGGAAGCAGTTCGGCTGAGAAGAGGGACAAGCCGCATTCGGTCCCGCTGTCAGGGGATCGTAAATGGTCACGGCCGAACCGACTCCGCCGCCGGCGCCATTCGTGAAACCGGCGAAGTTACCCTGTTTCATCGCGTCGGTGGGGACGCTGAACGTCGGCGTCGAGCCGGACGGCTGCCTGGTGCTCTGTTCGCCAACGAAAAAGAAGGTTCTCGATCGGCCGTCATACACGTGGGGAATCCAAACCGGTCCTCCCGCCGTCCCTCCGAACTGGTTGTACCGGACAACGCTCGGTGAATTGATGCCGGCCCTGATATTTCCATAGCTGTTGGCGTTGAAAATATTGTTGCGGACAAATTCGAACAGCGTGAAGTGGATCTGGTTGCTCCCGCTCCTGGTCGACATATTGACGGTGCCTCCGCCGGTCCGCCCATATTCAGCCGCCAGGGAATTGGTGACAATCGATACCTCGGCCACGCTGTCCTGGATGGGAATATAACCGATCTGAAGATGACTGACGTTATTCTCGGGGACGATCACGGAAGTTCCGTCAATCGTCACCTCGTTATAATCGTTCCGCCCGCCGCTGATCCAGGGACTGTTCGAGCCGCCACTTGGTATGACGCCCGGAACCAGAGTGGTCAGTGTCATCGGACTCCGCCCCTGGATCGGGAGATCGAGGATCGCCTGGGAGCTGATCGTCGTGGTTACCGTCGAGGTCTCAGTCGCCAATTGCGCAGTATCCGCCCGGACTTCGATGATGGTGGATACATCGCCCACCTTCAGAGCCACAGTCAAGGAAACAGTCTGTTCGACATCCAGTAGGATTCCGCTCTCTATGTACTTATCGAATCCTTGCTTTTCCACGGTCACCCTGTAGGTCGCCGGTTGCAAATACCGCTGGTAGAAGCGCCCCTCCGTTGAAGTCGTTGTTGTCAACTTTACGTTCGTGGCCTGGTTCTCAACCGTGACACGGGCGCCGGGGACGGCCGCCCCGGAAGAGTCGACCACGCGGCCGTCAAGGGTGCCCGTAGCATTTTGGGCAAAGGCGGAGAAACAAAAGACAAGGACGGCGAAACCTGCCAATAAAGACTTCATGGGCTCTCTCCTTACGTCGTGGTAATTTGACCGGACGCGGCTGCAAAGACCTGAAACAGCCATTACGCGATCACTGATTAATACGCCGAAGCCCTTCGAGTGCCAAGGGGTTACACGGGAATTCACCGTGAAATTCCCCATCAAATCAAGAATATAGGGCTTGCATTTCTGAGGGAGGTGGAGCAGAATCGGGGAAAGCAAAGGTTTACTCGCGTTATTCCATGTCGAAATTCGTCGTAACTCCTCGCGGCGCCGAATTGGTCTTTGACCACGAATCTCCAAAGCCCGAGGAGATCCACCGCCAGCTTCAGAATATTCTCGCGAGCCCTGCCTTCCACGGAAGCAAACGCTGCCAGCAATTCCTTCAGTACACCTGCGAAAAGGCTTTGTGCGGTGAGTCGAACACGCTCAAGGAGCGCATGATCGCCATCGACGTTTTCGGGCGCCATCCGGAGACCGACCTGGGCGATGACACCATTGTTCGTGTCGGTGCGCGTGAGGTCCGCAAGAGACTCGCGCAGTACTATGTAACCCCGGAAGGCGCGGCGTCCGGAGTTCTGATTGACCTGCACCCCGGGTCATACGTACCGGAATTCCGGTATATGACGGTCAATAAGGAAAAGGACAGTCTCGTAGCCGCGCTTGCAGTCGAGGAGCATCGGGGGCGGCGCTGGCGGATTGGGGTGCTGGCGGCAGCCGGACTGATATTCCTTGCCGCTGTCGCATTTTTAGCGATCTCCCGATGGACCGCTCCAAATCCGAACGTCGACGCGTTCAATCGTTTCTGGGAGCCCGTTTTTCGTGCTCCGGAACCGTTGCTTCTGGCAATCGCTCATCCCATCGTTTATCATCCGTCAAAGCGCGCGTTGAGGATGAACCTCGAACGCCTGCCTCCCACTGAATTCCCAATGCAGCGTCCTATTCAACTCCCTCCTGACGCTTTGAACGGCTCCGATCTGGTGCCGGTGTTCAATCAATACGTCGGATTTGGAGACATGGTTGTGGCCACGGAAATATCCTCCATGCTGGCGCGGAATAAAAAGGCCGTTCGCGTACGCATGGCCAGCAGCCTGGAATTCGCCGACTTTCGAAAGGAGCCGTCCCTTCTCATCGGAGCCATCACCAATCGTTGGACAATGGAATTGCAGCCGGCTTGGAGATTTCAATTCCGTTGGAACCCCGAGGTCCGGAATTACATTCTGGACACCATGCCCCAGAGTCCTCGCGAATGGTCCATCCCGTCCAAGGATGATGGATCGGCCGAAGAGGACTTCTTCCTGATTTGCCGCACCCAGAACTCCGTGACCGGAGGATTGCAACTGGTCGCTGCCGGGCTCAAGCAGTTTGGCACCGAGGCTGCGGGGCGTGTGCTGGCGGATGCCGACCAACTTGGCGCTATTCTCCGCAAAATCCCGGCGGGTTGGGAATCAAAGAACCTGCAAATCGTCCTGCATGCCAGGGTTATTGGGAACACCCCCGCTCAACCGGATGTAGTCGCGTGGCACGTTTGGTAAGACTTGTCGTTCGCGGGTGATGTCGCGGGCGAGATCGCGCTTGAAAGTGCCGCGACAAACTCTTCTAACTTCAGCAACTCCTGCGTGCAGCGGTCGCACGTAAGAAAGTGGGACTCAATGGTTTCTCCCAGATACCGTGTGAGCCGACCGAAATAATATTCCTCCAGATCCTCCGTCGCGGGATGACTTATTCGCATTGACTGCCTCCGTCGATGAAGTGGAGTTTTGGTAGTACTAATCTCAGTTTTTTCTGGTACGGATGGTCCATCGAGTATAGGATTTTTCCTACCGACCGTTTAAATCATCTGTTTTCAGAGCCGCGACCTTCGGGAGCGGTCAAGCCACGCTATACGTCACGGCGCACGATACACCTCGCGCCAGCCGCCGGTCGGCAAAGCAACACCGATAATTGCCCCGATCAACAAACCCAGCGGCGTTCCGACTTCTTTCCCTAAAGGCGTGGTTCCCTCAATACACTTCCCCGTGCACCGGGCATCCGCAATGGCTCCGAGCGAAAGCCCGGCAGCCGCTCCAATCCCCAGCCCCATCAGCAGGTTTCGTAATCGGTGCCCCGGCTTTTTCACCGACACCCGCGAGACTGTAGCATGAGGGAGCCGCTGTTCATCGTTCGCGACGATCATGACCAGCGCGTCCTCGTCGGCGGCTTTGAATTGTCCACGATAGCGCTTGTTGCCGGTAGTTCTCACCTGGATTTCCGCGCCCGCCGAAATCGCTGGCGTGTGTCCCAGGTTCGCCCAATCGTGGGCGGGCTGCCCGCACATCAAGCCACTGAATGTAGCGGCGAAGCAGATCGGCGCAAGCCTGTTACTCATCGCATTAGCCTATTTCTTCTGCAGTTTTTGCGAAACCTTCTCGACTTCTCCCCATACTCGAAGCAGATTGCCGCTCCATAGCTTTCCGATCTGTTCCTCCGTGTACCCCCGCCGAACCAGTTCCAGCGTGACATTGAATGCTTCCGCAGCGCTGTTCCAGCCTTCAATTCCGCCGCCACCATCGAAGTCCGACGAAATCCCAACGTGATCGATTCCAATCAGCTTCACGGCGTAGTCGATGTGATTCACGAAGTCCTTCACGTTGGCCCGGCTCGCAGGCGGAAGCTTCGCATCAAGCTCAGCCAGCCGCTTGTCGTATTCCGCGCGGCGCTCGGGTGAAAGCGCATCGAGGCCCGCGTTTCCGCGCCCCCGTCCGCCTCCCCTTGCCCCCGCGCCTTGGGGGGCCTTCCCGTCGGCACTCTCTACTGGACATACCCGCGCAAACTTCGCGTCTCCTGACTCTCCGGCGCCGCCGCGTCCACGACCTCCTCCTGCTCCGCCGCCGCCGCGTCCGCCGCCCTGGGCGGCCAGCCCGAACTCCTCACGCAGCTTCGCGAGGGCATCGATACGTTCTTTCGAATCCGTTTTGACATAAGACGCGAACCCCACGATCTGAATCACGCCGCCGTTTTTTTTGAGAGCCAGCAACTGCTCATCGTCCATATTCCGGCTGACGTTGGCCAGCGCGCGCACCCCGGAATGGGAAGCAATCACCGGTGCCTGAGAAAGCCGCATGGCTTCCATGTTTGCGCCTTTCGAGGGATGCGACAGATCGACCATCATGCCCAGCCGATTCATCTCGGCAATGACTTGCCGGCCGAGCGGCGAAAGTCCGTTGTTGTAGAGGTAGCCCTGAATTTCCCCGGTGTTCGAATCGGCCAGTTGGCTGTTGCCATTGTGGGCCAGAGACATGTATCGTCCGCCCCTGTTGTAGAACTCCTCCACTCTTTTGATATCGGTTCCAATGGGATATCCGTTCTCCACACCGATGACAGCGATTCGAAGGTTCTTTTTGTGCAACCTGAGGACATCGGCGGGCGTCAGCGCCAGGCCAATATTATCGGGCGCGATTTTTTCAGTGAAGCGATGAACAGCATCGAACTTTGCGATCGCCTGCCGATAGGCATTGTCGTACCCTTCCGGCGTCAGAGACCCCTGACCGACGTAAACAATCATGAATGTGACATCCATGCCGCCTTCGACCATCTTCGGAATATTGACCTGCGTCGTGAGGCGCATCGTATAGTTGCAATCCGCCGTGAAGTTGGCAGGGTCAATGTCGTTGTGAGTGTCGAGCGTAATGACCCGGGCATGAATGGCTTTGGCTTTGGCAATCAAGGCGCCATCGTTCTGTTGCGGCCGGAAGCAATAGACCGGTAGATAACGCCGTCACGACGGCAATCATGAGTTTTCGCTGAATGTCTCTCATTGTGATGCCATAGTGTATCAAGTGTCCCCGGCGACACGTAAAATCAATTTGGCTTATAACCCCGTCACGTGAGTGCGGGGATTCGGGGATCCGTAGGCTGATACCAAAACGCGGCGATAACGAAGCGGCCAATCCGTGGAAGCTGTTAGTATGAAGCGCGATGAAGCGGAAGAGTAGACGTGTGCTCGTCGCGCAATCGCCTGCGACTGGGTACTCGCGACGCAATTATTTTGTCGCCCTTATAGCTCTGGTCCTCCTGACCCTACTCGCGTTTTCAAATTCCTTTTCGACCTAGTCCGGGTAGCTTCAAAGTCCATCAATTGCTGGCAGCCGTGCTACTTGAACTTGAAATCGATCGCGCGGTCGCTGAGGCCGATCGAAGCGTTGCAATCCTGGTGCCTCTGCCGGACTTCTTGAACGCGCCCAGCCCCTGGAATCTCGCCGCGGTGTGCCATCGAGCCAAGGGCGAGTACGAAGAAGCCGTCAGGCTGGCCCTTCGCTCCATCGCGATCGACGCGGCTTCACGCGGGGAGTATGATCGCCGGCACGGGATGAAAAGCCCGGTTCCTCCCAGCGCGAAAAGATCGATCCAGCAAACACCAGCGTGTACGACGAGATCGCCGACGCGTATTTCCTGCATGGGCGCGGTGAGGATGCGGCCATTGCTCTGGCCGAGGGTATGTTCGTGACCGGGGACCCCAATCTTCTCAATGAGTTGCTGAAGCTCTATCAGAGCGGCGTCGATTCGAAGGGGTGCGCGGTGAAGGCTGGCCGGCATGGGCCCACTTTAAATCCGGCGTGCGAAATTGTGATCAGAGATCTTTGCGAGGCAACGGCTCGAGCGCGCCTCCCAGACGTGCACGGAAGGCTCGGCTGTCCCAATCGGTGATTTTTTTGGTCATTTAAGGCCTTCTCGAAGGCGTTAGACAAGCATTTTTAGTCATTTAAGGCCAACTACTACAGAGACGCGAGCGAGCCGTCTTCGTGGAAGGCCGGCGGGAACGGGCGGGTGCCTTGGAACGGGTACTTCTTGAGCGCCGCTTCACTCACTTCAAAACCGAGGCCGGGCTTGATCGGAAGAGGGTAACGGCCGTCGATCATGCGCATGGCGGGAAACCCGAGCAGATCTTCCCATACGCGATTCATCTCGCCGGCATCCACCAGGCCGCAGATCTCCTGCGCCAGGAAATTGGGAATAGCGGCGTCCACATGGAGGCTCGCGATTCCGCCCACGGGCCCTTCGCAGGCGTGCGGAGCCATCCGGATTCCGGAGGCATCGGCGGCAGCGGCCACTTTCCACAGAGCCGTGATCCCGCCGACGTGAGCGATGTCGGGTTGCAACACATCGACTACGCCGAGATCGATCAGTTCGTTAAATCCATACGCGGCGATGAGACGTTCGCCGGTGGCGAGAGGGGTGGTCGATTTTCGCGCGGCACGCTGCATAGCACGAACGTTCTCCGGAGGGCAGATTTCTTCGGCGAAGAACAAATGAAAAGGCTCAATTTCGCGCAGGATGATGGCCGCGACGGTGGGGCTTGGACGGGCGTGAAAGTCGACAGCGAAATCGATATCAGGTCCAAGGCCCTGGCGCAAAGTCTCCATGTGCTTGACGGCGCGCGTTAGTTTACGCCCGGTTTCGACCCATTCGAGAAGATCCGGCAGTTGGAACTTGAGGGCGGTCACGCCCGCCTGACGAGTGCGGTCGCCGAGTTCGCGCGCTTCTTCGAGGGTCCAGGCGGTGGCATGATAATAGCCGCGCACGCCGCGCGGATCGACTGGTCCGCCGAGCAATTCGTAAACCGGCATCCCCAGAACTTTGCCGCGAATATCCCAGATCGCCTGATCGATACCGGAGATCGCCGATCCCAGCACCGGGCCGCCGCGATAAAAGCTGCCGATGTACATCAACTGGTAGAGATGCTCGGATTGCATGGGGTCGCTGCCGATGATGAAGTCGCGCAAGTCGTTCACGCAGGCCATGGCAGCGCTGGCTTTTCCTTCGAGCGTCGCTTCGCCCCAGCCGACAACTCCCTGGTTGGTTTCGAGCTTCACGAAAACATACGGACGGTCTGCGCGGCCGATCTTCTCATCGAGCGTGACGCCAAAGACCTTCATGTCAGTGATGCGGAGCTTGGAGCCGACATCCTTGAATACGGCGGACCCGGGAGGAAGGGCAGACTGAGGGGCCAGGGCGCAGTCACAGCCGAAATCGCGCCTCCGCGATGATCCCGGCATCGCGCTTGCAGCGAGTATTCCTAGGATATCGCGCCGTTTCATACTTTTTCCTCACTGTAGCGGTCGAGCGCGGCCTCGTGAACTTCAATGCCGAAGCCCGGCTTGTTTACCAGGGGCGCGAATCCATCTTTCACAACTTCAGGATTGGGTGAGGCAATTTCGGCGCGCATTGCTGCGTCCTGTTCTGAGCTTGGAAAAGGCATTTGCTGAATAAAGAAATTCGGCAGGCTCGCCGCCAGATGGATGCCCGTGGCTGTCGCAATGGGTCCGCCGTCGTGATAGGGGGCGATGGCGACGTAGTGGGTCTCCGCAATGGCTGCCATGCGACGCATTTTGGCGATGCTGTTGAATCGCCAGGCTCGGGCGCAGCAAGTCGATCGCGCCCCAGCGCAGCAGGTCCTGGAACATTCCGATATCGTGCACAAAACGCCCGAGCCCGACCGGCATTACACTTTCCTGGGTTATTTTCCCGAGGCCATCGCTGGTTAGAACCGGCGTCGGCTCATCGAGCCACATGAGGTGATGTTTTTCAAACGAGGTTGCGAGGAGCGCGGCATCGCCGGGTGTTAACGCTGCGGCGGCGTCCAGCACGAAATCCATATCGGGGCCCGTCACGCTGCGCATCCGGTCGATGCGTGCGCGAATCGCATCCACATCGGATTGCATTCGCGGCATCGAATCGCGGCTGGGAATCGGTACCGTGAAGGCCTTGAAGCCACTATGCATGGCGCGCTTCAATTGAATTTCGAGCGCCTCCGTCGATGGGCCTTCGAGCGAGGCCAACACGCGGGCCTTGAAGCGCGTGGGACCACCGAGGACCTGGTACACAGGAGTGTTCGCGGCTTTGGCGAGAATATCGAGAAATGCGTTATTGACCGCCGCTTCCATGGCGGGAAAAGCCGCCAGGCGGTGCCGGATAAACTCGGTCTCGTTCGGGCGCCGGCCCACCGCGGCGGTGCGTGCTTCGAGGATTTCCGCGTGCGGTGCCGGGCCGCCTTCGCCATATCCCACTATGCCTTCGCGAGTTTCAAGACGAAGGACCGTGTAGCGGCGACCCGAGGACGGTTCGTGCAAGCGCCAACCGCGGAGATTTGCGATCGCTCTCTTATCCGTGGGAGCTGCCTGAGGAGCGAACGCCGGAAGATTACCCCAGATCTTGCGTCTCATAATTTATCGGGAGCGTGCCTTGATGATTTCTTCCACTTGTTCTCTGCTGACGGGGGCGTCGGCGCGGTCCCGGCGGATCGCCCCACTTTAGGGTTACGGGACATCAGAATGTATACTTCGATCCAAGCTGCAACTGGCGCATGGCATCGTTACAAGCAGCTTGGTTCGCATGCGAAAATCACCTCATCCTGGAGTTATCGCTAAGTAAAGACCTCGTACATTAGAATTAGTTCTGGAAAGCTCCGGTAGGTTTTGTTGAGATCGGAGTGCCATCCGCACGAACGCCGAAGCGAGCAAGACCAGCGCGCGGTTTGGCATCGGTTCGACCTCCCAAGGGCTGCGAGGCCCTGACAAAGACTGCCGATAGCACAATCTCTGTTGGTAGTTACGCGGGATCTTATCAGGCATTCTCCCGGAAAGTCAAGAGAATTAATCCCGTCAGCGCCCAGCGCGCAAATGATCCAATTTTCACTTTTTTCGCGCGTATGGTTACAAGCAGCGCAATATTCTTCAAGAAAGGACGGGGTAAAACATGCTACCAGGAACACTCAACCGGGTTGTAACGCTGTTCGCCGGAATTCTCCTTTCGATCGCGGCGGGCCATGGAGCGTCACTGCAGGCGGACTTGACGAAACAGTTTCCTATAACCCAGGTTGCGAACGATGGAAGCGTAGTCACTGCGGGTGTAGTGCTCGTGTTGCAGAAGGACGGTTTTTTGACCTATGGGATCAACGCGCCACTCCCGGCTCTGAACACCTGGAAGAACGGTAAGATTTCGGCGGGCGTCGGCCGGGCTCTCACTGTCGGAATGGCCATGAAAAACCAGGGCGCGACAGATCTTCCGATGCGCAAGTTCGTTACCGGAGAATCGTTTTGGATCATAGGGATTGCGGTCCAAAAAGATGCCATGACTTTTCGGCTTCTGAGCGATCCGATTAATGGCTATCGCTACTATGGGGACCTGAAATTTCCGTTTCCGAAGGGCAATCCGCCGCCGCTCGACGAAGCTGTCGTCGAGATCAACGAAGTATTGACGGTACAGCAGGCCGACAAACCCGCCACCGAAGCAGCGCCTGCCGCGGTTGTTTCGGCTCCGGCCCTGGCTCCAATTCCCGCGCCTGCGGCACCCGTCGAATCCCAGACGGTGAACCTGGGGGACACGCCGGAACGAGTGGCCGCGGCGCTCGGCCAACCGAAGAACATCGTCAATCTGGGCACCAAGCAGATCTACGTTTACGCGAATCTGAAGATTACTTTTGAGAGCGGGAAGGTCACCGACGTTCAATGATCGACTTGATTCCGAGCCGCGCGTTGGGTCGTTGCTTCGATCAACGTCTCGAGATTGCTGAAAAACTCACCGGCAGGCGGTTCCGCCACGCCAGCCATTGCGCTCCCGCAAGCGCATAATCTGCGTCACATGATGCCGCCCATGCCAGGCATAAAGGGAAGCCAGGTGATCGAGCGTCACCGGACCACGTACCGGATGGACGAAGGTTCGTTCCCACTCCGTTTCTCCTAAAGACTCCCAGGCAATCACCCAACGCTCGTGGAGCGCGGTCAAGAGTTCGAGAGAGGGCTCCACGGGCCCGGAACGGGCGTCCGGCAGTTCCGCCCACGCGCTTTCCGAATACCCTTTGATCAGCGGTGCTTCCTCCGTCAAAGCGAGCTTGAATCTAAGATACGAATTCATATGATCGTCGGCGTAATGGTGGGCCACCTGTCTGACAGTCCAGCCTCCGTCGCGATAAGGGACGTCCAGCTGCTCCTCGCTCAGGCCCGCAAGAGCATCGCGTAGCGCAGAAGGTGTTTGAGCGATGGATCGAATCCAACCGGATCGATCTCCCGGAGTGGACTCGCCGGTCCACTCGAAGCGGCCGATGGGATATCGTAGATCTTCCATAACCAAGACGACTTGCTCCGCCCCATTATTCTAGAACAAGGCTCAATCGCGCAATTCGTGTGTACAGAGGAGAAAGAATATGGTGATGCTAAGGAAATTGTATGCCGCGCTCCCGGTTTTGTTGCTGACAGTGCCCGGCAACAGCGCCGGTCAGGACACCGATATCCTGAAGAACAAACGGCTGATCCAGCAGACGGGCGTGTACCATGCTTCGAAGACCGGCAAGGCGCCGGGTTTCGTGGTGGATCCCGCATGGCCCCAACCGCTGCCGAATAATTGGACTCTTGGCCAAGTCGGCGGCCTATATGTCGATGGGCACGATCATGTCTGGGTCTACAATCGTCCGCGCACCCTCACGACCGAGGAGGCTGGCCTGGAAACGGCAATTCCCGGCGCGAAGGATGAGAAGGGTCAGCCGATCAACGGCCTCGGCCAGGTGCGCGCTTATGGTCCCATCGCGGATTGCTGCCGGGCCGCGCCTTCCGTTATGGAATTTGATTCGACCGGCAAGCTCCTGCGCGCCTGGGGCGGTCCGGCGGACCCCGGTTTCATTGGCGGAAAATGCAATGCTGACGCGGGCTGCATCTGGCCGAACAGCGAACACGGTATCTATGTCGACCAGAACGACAACGTGTGGATCAGCGGAAATTCCGCGGCGCCCCCAGCGGAAACTAGCGGTCGCGGCGGCCGCGGTCGGGGGCAGACGCCGCCCTGGACCACTCACCAAGAGGGCGGCGGCGATGGCTTCATTTTGAAGTTTGACATGAACGGCAACTTCAAAATGAGAATCGGCGGAACTCCCATGGGACCTGCCAGCAACGACACTAATGGCGGCATCAACGGCACGCCGCTGCTCTATCAAGCCACCGACATGGTGAGAGATCCCAGGACGAATCGTTTGTATATCTCAGATGGCTACGGCAATCGCCACGTGTTGATTGTCGACGCCGACAGCGGCAAATATATCGGACATTTCGGGGCGTATGGAAACAATCCGGTGGACGATGCCGCTGCCAAAGCCGCTGGACCGTGGATGGCGGATTATACCAAGGGCCAGAAAAAACCCGCCTTTTTCCGCACGCCGGTTCACTGCGTGAAACTCGCCAACGACGGCAAGATTTATGTCTGCGACCGGGGCAACAATCGCATCCAGGTGTTCGACAGTAACGATCCGGCACTGGGCAAATCGTGCAGCAATCCCAACGGCGAGCCGGGCAAATGCGGCTTTGTCGCCGAGCAATTCATCAGCGAACACACCAACACGACCATCGGAACGGCGGTTTCGATGAGCTTCTCGAACGACAAGGCGCAGAGCTGCCTTTATGTTGGCGACAATTCCAACATGACCATTTACATCCTGAACCGGAGCAACCTGCAGGAACTCGGCCGGCTGGGGCGAAGCGGCCGGATGCCTGGCGAATTTCACTGGCTGCACCAGGTGAGTGTGGACGCAAAGGGCAACATCTATACGGCGGAAGTCGACACCGGCAAGCGCGTCCAGAAGTTCATCCGTTACGGCAGCGACTCGTGCAGTGGAACGGGCTCATCCACGGTCGGCGGCGTGGTGAACGCGAACTAGCATATCGTTTGAGCAAAACCTAACCACTGATTTCGTCCGCAATTGCGTGCTTGTGGGGCAGGATGGCATCCTGCGCGGCGGTGGCTACCGCCGCTCTTCGCAGGTCCGAAGAGGCCGAACAAGATCCGAAGATATGTTTCGGTGAAACAATATACGCAGCAGACTTTACTCAACGCGTCGCGAAGGGTGTGACCCTTTCCCAAAGCCGACTCAGCGTCGCACTCGCCATGTTCGCTCTAACTGCAAACGAGATCCAACACAACATCAGGAAAAAGCATGGAGCGGCGAATGGCAGCAGGATGAGCCAGGCATGCTCCGGAGTATTGACTGCTACAACAGTCAGCACAACAAACGAAAACCCCATACTCGCAACCATGAACAGATACCCCATAAGATGCATTTTCATGTCGATCACGATTGCCGTTCCTGCGGCCGACGGCTCAAATCGTCCTCGGATTACCGGAAGACAGGGGTTTCGATTCGAGACGATGCGGCTGATGGTAAACCCTTGCGGCGAGAGATCGCCTTCAAAATCGAAGCCGCTGGTAGCGAACAATCTTTTTATCCAGTCTTGCGGTGGAAGGGGAGGCGGCACTGCCTGTCCGCAGGTCGAGCAGAACAAAATCCCGCCTCCTGCCGTTTGCCCACAGTGCGTACAAATCGGCACATTGGTCTGAACCACCGGCAGCAGTTGCTTCCACGCTTCGTTGACCGGATAAGGAGAGGCGATCACAAATCTCTTACGGAAGATTCCCATTGCAATCCTATAAGCCAGTCCGTGACGATCACAGGCCGATTGTATCGTGATCGTGCGTATGCCAGGCAGAATGAAACCGCCTGCGCCACAACTGCATATTAAGCAGTTTCCAAGTCGTGCGGCGAGTTTTTCAGCCTGGCGATTCTGTTAGCGGAAATGCTCGCGTCTGCCCGTATGCTTACGCATGGCGGCTAAGGGTGGATACTGAGCCGCCATGCATAAGCATGCGGACAGACATAAAAGATCTTGATATCGAAATGCCCGGCGCAGAACGCGCTCGATTCGTGTATACAATGTGCACCAGAGGATTCTCATGTCCGGCGGAGGCGATAAAGACGTCACGACGTTGTTGCTCGATTGGGGCAAAGGCGACGCGGATGCCCTTAATCAACTTACGCCCCTTGTTTACGGGGAACTTCGCCGCATCGCCGGACATCATCTTCGACGGGAGCGGCCGGATCACACTTTGCAATCCACCGCGCTCGTGCACGAGGTGTACCTCAAGCTGATCGATCAGCAGCGCGTTCAATGGCAGGACCGCGATCACTTTTTCGCGGTCGCGTCGCAGATGATCCGGCGCATCCTGATCAGCCACGCTCGCGCGCACAAGGCGGCCAAGCGAGGCGCGGGAGCTACTAAATTGTTGTTTGACGAAGCCATCGGGCTTCCGGGCGGTGAGAGCGCGGATCTGCTGGCACTGGACGGCGCCTTAGAATCTCTCTCGCAGGTGGATCCGCAACAGGGGCGGATCGTTGAGCTGAGGTTCTTCGGCGAACTTTCTATCGAGGCGACCGCTAAGATTCTAGAAATCTCCCCCGCCACTGTGAAACGCGACTGGAATGTGGCGAAGGCCTGGCTGTACCGCGAGCTCGCACGGAGCACCGGGCATGAGTCCTGAGCAGTGGGCAAACGTCAAATCGATTTTGAACGAGTGTCTCGATCTGCCGCCTGATCGGCGCCAAGCGCACCTCGACGCGGCCTGCGACGGCGACTCCGAAATCAGGGCTGAAGTGAAGAGCCTCCTGGAGAGCCACTCGGCAGCGGGAGAGGAATTCCTGGAAACCTCGGTTCTCGACCCACCCGCCTGAGTCTTTCGAATCGAAGGCTTTGGAGTTGCGTCGCCGTCTGCTGGGCGAGGAGCATCCTGAAACGCTGGTCAGCATGAACGACCTCACCATACTCTACGACGACTGGGGCAAATGTGCCGCCACGGAGCCGCTGTATGTAAAAGCAAACGACATCCGCATGCGAATTTTCGGCCCGGAACATCCGTTCACCCTAACCGGCATGAACAATCTGGCGGTGTTGTACTCGCATCAGTGGAAACGTGCGCAGGCCGAAGCGCTTACCGCGCAGATTCTGGAGACGCGGCGCCATATTTTCGGTCCGGAGCATCCTCTCGTTCTGACGACGATGAACAACCTGGCGGTTCAGCGTATATATCAGGGGAAGAACGATCAGGCTGAGCCTCTGCTGGCCGAGGTGCTCGACGTCCGCCGCCGTGTGCTTGGCGTCGAAAACCCGGACACCATTGTGAGCATGAATAACCTCGCTGGGCTGTACCGCCGGGAAGAAAACAACAAAAAGGCGGAGCCTCTGTATCGCGAGGCTCTCGAAATCCAGCGCCGCATGGCAGGCGAAAATCATCCCTTAACGCTGTCCATCATGAACAATCTCGCGGCGGTTTATCAGGCCGAGGGCGAGTATCCTAAAGCCGAACCGCTCTTCACCGAAGTCCTTGATTTGCGACGGCGCGTCCTGGGGCCCGATCCCGACACGCTGAGGACGCTGGTTAGCCTCGCGTCTTTGTATATCGATCAGGCAAGATTCGCGCAGGCCCAGGCATTGGCGCGGCAAGCCCTCGCGAGATACGAGACGATGAAGTCCCCTGGCTGGGAACGGCTTTACGCGCAGGCTCTGCTGGGCGAAAGTCTCGCGGGGCAAAAACAGTTTGCGCCGGCGGAACCTCTGCTGTTAGCCGCCTACCAAGGAATGGCGCAGCAAGGCAGTGCCGCCAATGCAAGCCGCGAGCAGACCGCCCGATGGATCGCACAGATGTATCAAAACCTGAAACAGCCGGAGAGAGCCGCAGAATGGCGGCAGAAGCTGCGAGCCCGCTAATCTCTTTTCGGGCACAGGCCGACCGCGAATTTAGCGATCCAATAAGTGAGTTGATTGACCATGGCATTCGCGCGTATAGATGGACGAGAGGGCAAAGAACCCCTCGCCAAAAAGAAGGAGGCCTCTGGCGGTCCAGAAATTATTATTTATCGGGCCCATATGAAGGTTGGATACGCAATTGAATAAAGTCATTTATGGCTACATTGGAGCCCCTACGGAACCATTTATGGTCATTTATGGACGGCTAAAACGGGAGAATCGTAAGAAACGACGTGAATTTCGGTGCCGTCTATGGAATGGCCCCGTTGCCCTTCGAAATGCCCTTTCACTTCAAGTTTTATCCCGCGAGCCTCGCTTTGATCTGCGCGGTTTGTTTCGGCCAAATTAATCCGATAGGGACATGCAAAGGAATCACGCAGGATCCCCAACCCAAACACATCCTGGGGATTTTCCCGAATCACAACACCTCCCCGTGTCTTTTCCCTTATGTGCCGATCGGCGTCCGAGAAAAATTTAAAATCGCAAGCGCGGACGCTTTCGACCCGGGAGCTATCGTAGCCGCCGCGGTGGCTGGCGGTGCGGCGCAGTTATTCAACTCCAATCGTCCTTTTGGGCAAGAAGTATCGGGGTACGGTCGTTATTTCGGCGCCGCTTATGCAAACCACGTGATCGGCGATTTCCTCCGGGAAGGCGTCTACCCCTCTTTACTTCATCAAGATCCCAGATACTTTCGAAAGGGTGTCGGATCCAAAAGTTCCCGGGCAGGCTATGCCATTAGCCGGGTCTTCAGGACGCAAACGGACGCGGGAGGGACGGCATTTAATTCTTCCAAAGTGCTGGGCGCCGCCAGCACTGTCGCGATTTCAAGTTTATATTATGCCAACCACCGGGACGCTGCGGGCGCCGCTGCCGGGTTTGGCGCTCAGTTGGGCGGTGCGATGGCCGCAAACCTCCTCAAAGAGTTTTGGCCGGATCTATTACGAAAGCTTTCCAGGAAGAACTTCCCCACTCCGTAAGTCGTCAGGATTTTATAAAGCCGGTGGCTAATCTTTTGATTGGAGGTTTGAATCGAGAAGCGGTGGGATAATGAGCAGACTTAAAACCTATGTGGCGCCTGGAGCGAGTGTGGGAAGAACGTAACCGAAACACCGTCCTGGCTATAAGCGGCGCAATTATCCTGATCATCGCCCTCGCCGATTGGTGGACGAAGCCATTTGTAGCCTTTGGAGTTCTCTATCTATTCCCCATCATGCTCGCGGTGGGATTCCTTCCCAGGTGGGTGATCGCCCTGTTAGGTGTCGGCTGTGCTGTACTCAGCGAAGTCTTCAGCTCGCTGGAACCATCGATGGTACGTTTGGCATTTGAGACCTTGGCGCTGGGCGGATGCGGACTATTCGTCGCGGAACTGGTGCGTAACCGGCGATTAACATTGGAGGGGCAGGCGAGGCTTAAGGCTTTAGTCGAGACCAGTCCGGCGGCGATTGTGACCGTCGACGAGCACGGCTTCATTGAACTTGTGAATCACGCCGCTGTGGAGCTTTTGGTTCCGCGGGATGGAAAGTTGGTGGGGAATCCGATCTCCGCATTTTTGCCCGAACTACATCATGCCTTGCGTTGGGAGGAAGCTCCGCAGTTCCGCGCGACTATGCAATGCCGGGGCCATCGTGGGAACGGTGAATCGTTCACGGCGGATGTCTGGTTCTCTACCTATAAGGAAGGACAGACGCATAAACTCGCGGCGATTGTCGCGGATGTTACCGAGGACACCGTCGCGGCACAGACGGGCCATCTATCTTCCGCTGACGACCTGGTCCGTACTCAATTGAATAACAGGGAAATGGAAGTGCTCCGGTTCCTGGTTCAGGGTCTCGCCAACAAAGAAATTGCGACACGGATGGAAATCTCGGAAAGCACGGTCAAGAATACTCTCCAACAGCTTTTCGCCAAGACGAATGTCCGCACACGCGCGCAACTCGTTCGGGTCGCGCTGGAGCAATATCGAGATCTTTTATAAGCTCCATAAACACAATGCATCAAACGTAGGATTAATCAAACGATTACTCGCCCGGATGGGATCTTGCGGCGTACAGTCCTTCAAGCGCAATCCTGACCAACTGACTGCGAGTGCGGACTCCGGCTTTGGTGAACAATTGCTGAAGGGTCGCTTTCACCCTAGATTCCGTGGCGCCTATCTGGTCGCCTATCTTTCGATTGGAGAGGCCCTCGACCACTCCATCCAAAACCGAAGTTTCCTTCTCCGTCAAATTCCCAAGCAGGCGTGCGTCATATTGAGGGAAGCGGTCCGCGAGCAGTTGAATCACCCTCTGATCTACCCACGCTTCTCCGTTTGCAACCAGCCGAATAGCCTGCAACAGGCGGCTGGAAGAATCCGATTCCAGGAAAATGCCGGAGGCGCCGCACTTCAACACGGCGGCGGAATCCGGAGCATCGACGGCTCTCGCGACGACCAGCGATTTTCCGCGATAGTGGGCTTTGCGCGCGGAGAAAACGAATTCTTTGGCGATGTCTAGATCTACCAACACTACGTTCACATTTGACGACTTCACGGCTCTTAGCGCCTCTGTGCAACTGCTGCATTGCGCGACGATTTCAAAATCGCGCTCTGTTGCCAGGAGACGCGCGAGGCTCTCGCGAAACAGCAGGTGATCGTCGAGCAGAACGATGCGTATTCGCCCCGGGTCATCCACGGAACTGAGCTTCATCTTCAAAATAGTACGGGCGTTCCTGTTGCTTGCCAATCCCTCTGGGCTGAAAGATCTACTTCCCTGCCCGGAAGACCGTTGCTTAATCAACCTGCCTCGAAACGAAGCCAAAAGATAATCGAACGGCTTGTAGTTTGGAGTTAAGATCACTGGCTTCACGCGCCCTCCAGGACTAAATTCGAAGTCTATCCATTATGAGGAAGCGTTGGCTCGTGCGTATTGCGATTGTCATCTCGGGAATTCCAGTCACGACGCTTTCGGCGCAGAGCGTGTTCGATTGGCAACAGATCAAGGACAAGTTCGAAGCGGGAAATCCGACGTTAAAAGCGGCGAGGCTGAACGTCGATGAATCGCGCGCGGCCGAGATCACGGCTTTTCTTCGCCCCAACCCGGACTTTACGTTCGCGACGGATGGAACGCAACTTTCGCGCTATCAGGGAGTTTGGCGGCCCTTCACCGGCACGCAGTATTCATCCAGTTTTAGTTATCTGCACGAGCGCGACCACAAACGGGAACTGCGGAGAGATCAGGCCAAGGAATCCACGGTGATCGCGGAATCCACTTATGCGGATCAGGAGCGCTCGCTGCTATTCAATCTACGAAACGCTTTTGTCGGAGTGTTGCAGGCGAAAGAGGTGCTTCAGAATGCAAAGGAGAACCTGGAGTATTGGGACCACGAGCTCGATATAAATCGCAAGCGGTTCCGCGCGGGCGATCTTGCCCAAGTGGACTTGAATCGTTTGGAGCTGGAACGCGCACAATTTGAATCCGATTTCGAGTCCGCTTTCGTCAACCTTCGAACCAGCAAGATTCAGCTCCTTCAACTGCTGAACGACCACACGCCAATCAGTCAGTTCGACGTGAGTGGCCCGTACGACTTCGGGGAACTGCTCATGACGATGGAAGAGTATCGCAGTGCTGCGCTGGCAACGCGTCCGGACTTGAAGGCAGCCATGCAAACCGTGGATCTCGCGAAGGTCACGCACGAGCTTGCGGTTGCCAACGGCTCGACCGATCCGACTTACAGCGTCTGGTGGACCCACAACCCTTCGTTCAACAACCCATACGACAACAACACACTTGGCGCCAGCGTGTCGATTCCGCTGCGCATTTTCGATCGAAACCAGGGAGAGAAAGAACGGACGAGGATCGACATCACCCACAGCGAGCGGCTGCGCGACGCCGCTGAAGCGCAGGTCTTCAGCGACGTCGATTCCGCTTATGTGACTTTGATTCAAGCCTTGAATCTGTTGAAGCCTTATAAGACGAAGTATCTGCCGCTGGCCATCGATAACCGCGACAGAATCACGATCGCGTTTCGAAACGGCGGCTCATCTCTACTCGATCTTCTGGACGGGGAGAAGGCCTACCGGGACACTCGATTGGCGTATTTAAATCTGATTGGCGCTTACCTGACTACCGCCGCACAGATGAACATGGCCGTTGGCCGCGAGGTTCTCCAATGAGACATTTATCACTAGTCGTCGCTGTTCTTTGTGTAGGTTTGAGTCTGCTGAATATCGGATGCGAGAAGCCGGCAACGGCCCAGTCAGGCCCCGGGACTGGTCCTACGGCTGCCACCGTGGAACCGGATATGGACGCCACCAACTTCAAAGTGGCGCGTCCGGAACGCTTTCCTCTGGCGACCGCGGGCGAGCACACGGCGGCGCCGGAGCTCAACGTTACAGGGGTCGTAAATCCGGATGTGTCGAGGCAGGTCCCGGTGCCTTCGCTCGCTACCGGGCGAATTGTTGAAATCGACGCGCGGCTGGGCGACGAGGTGAAGAAAGGTCAGCTTCTGTTCAAGGTGCGCAGCACGGACATCTCCGGCGCTTACTCCGACTATCGGCAGGCCATCAAGAACGAGGAGTTGTCGAAGATCCAGCTGGACCGCGCCCGCATCCTCTTCGATGACGGCGCGATTCCGAAAAGTCAACTCGAAATCGCGCAGAACGCCGAGGATAACAACATTGTCGTTGTAGAGACCGCCAAGGAACATCTTCAGTTGCTGGGTGTGGACCCGGCCCATCCCACGGGCATTGTCGAGGTGTTCGCGCCGGTTTCGGGAACCATCACGGATCAACAGATCACCAATCAATCCGGCGTGCAGGCGCTGACGCCGCCCAATCCATTTACGATTTCCGATCTCTCGCAGGTGTGGATTGTTTGCGATGTTTACGAAAACGATATGGCGCAAGTGCACCTGGGAGAGTACGCCGACGTTCATCTGGTCGCTTATCCGAATCGCGTTCTCAAAGCCCGCATCAGTAACATCCTGCCGATCGTCGACCCGAGTATCCGCACGGCCAAAGTCCGGCTGGAAGTGGAAAATCCGGGCATTATGCGGCTCGGAATGTTCGTCACCGCGACGTTTAACGGGCTGACGAAGGAACTTCACGCGACCGTACCCGCGGCCGCGATCCTCCACCTACACGATCGGGATTGGGTGTACACACCGACAGCACAGGCCGGGCATTTCCGGCGCGTCGAAGTAACTGCCGGGATCATGCTGCCGCAGAGCGTGCAGGAGGTGATTGCGGGAATTAAGCCCGGTGACAAGGTGATCTCCAACGCTCTTGTTTTCCAGAGCACGGTGGAGCAATAGATGATTCGCAAGCTAGTCGATTTTGCTCTCAATAACCGCTTTCTGATCGTCATTGCGGCCTTGGCGTTATTCGCCTGGGGCGCGATCGCGTTTCATCAGCTTCCGGTAGAGGCTTACCCAGATGTGGCAAACAACTACGTTGAAGTGATCACGCAGTGGCCGGGGATTTCTGCTGAACAGATCGAGCAGCAGGTCAGTATTCCACTCGAAATTGTCATGAACGGCATTCCCGGTTTAGTGCATCTGCGTTCCTTCTCCCTGTTCGGGCTCTCCGATTTGAAACTTGTTTTTGACGATGAGGAGGAGAATGCCTGGAACCGGGAACGCGTGCTGGAGCGGCTTTCGCAGGTTACTCTGCCCGTCGGCGTCGTGCCGCAGATGGGTACGGATTGGAGTCCCGTCGGACAAATTTATTTCTTCACTCTGCACAGCACCAACCCCGCCTATGACGTGATGGAGTTGAAGTCTGTCGAAGACTGGCTGGTCGAGAAGAACTTCAAGGCGGTGCAAAATATCGTTGACGTCGCCAGTTTCGGCGGACCGACGCGTGAGTACCAGGTTCGCGTGGATCCGGATAAGCTCATTTCCTACGGCCTCAGCATCGCGCAGGTGGAGCAACAACTCGCCGCGAATAATGCCAATGCCGGCGGCAGCTTCATTGAGGCCGGGCTACAACAAATCAACGTGAGCGAAGTCGGTCTGGTCAAAAACATTCAGGACATTCAGAACACCGTCATCCTTACCAAGAACGGCACACCCCTGCACATGAGGGATATTGCCGTGATCTCACAAGGAGAGAAAATCAGGCTCGGCCGGTTCGCCCGCTGCATTCGCCGCGAGGATGGAACGATCGTCGATAACGACGATGTGATCTCGGGCATCGTGCTGCTGCGAAAAGGCGCGGATGCGGACTCGGCGCTACAGGGAATCCATAAAAAAGTGGAGGAGATGAACGATCACATTTTGCCCGCCGGGGTGAAAATCGTGCCGTTCATCGACCGCAGCGATCTGGTGCATTTCACCACGGAAACTGTGCTGCATAACCTCCGGGACGGCATCATCCTGGTCATTATTATCCTGTTCCTGTTCCTTGGAAATATCCGGGGAGCGATTATCGTCGCGCTGACCATCCCGTTCGCGCTGCTGTTTGCCGCAACCTGTCTGAAGCTGAAAGGCATTCCCGCGAACCTGCTGTCATTGGGCGCGCTGGACTTCGGAATGGTGGTCGACGGCGCCGTGGTGATGGTTGAAAACATCGTCCGGCACCTGAGCCGCCGCGATGACCTTAACCGGTCGCCCAAGCAGAAAATTTTCGACGCCGCTCATGAAGTGCAGCGTCCGGTGTTCTACGCCATCGCGATCATCATTACCGCGTACCTCCCGATTTTCACTTTGCAGAGGGTCGAAGGACGGCTTTTTAAGCCGATGGCATGGACGGTGGCATTCGCTTTGCTGGGCGCTCTCATCTTTTCAATGCTGATCGCGCCCGCGCTCGCGAGCCTCTTCTTTCCCAAAGGCACCCGCGAGTGGCACAACCCGGTGATGGAATGGCTGACCGCCGGCTATCGTCACGCCCTGCGCTTCGCGGTTCGGGTGCGTTACCTGACAGTCGCGATCGGAGTGGCAGGCGGAGGGCTGGCTCTGTATCTCTGGCTCAGCGGAGTTATCGGTTCCGAGTTTCTGCCGCATCTGGATGAAGGTGCGCTCTGGGTGCGCGGTACTCTCGCTCCCAGCACCGGTCCCACGGAAGGCACTCGCGTATCGAATCAAGCCCGCATCGTTCTTTGCTCCTGGCCGGAGGTCATTCAGTGCACCAGTCAAGTCGGCAGGCCCGACGATGGGACCGATACAGCGGGCTTTTTCAATACTGAATATTTCGTGGACCTGAAGCCCAAGGAGCAGTGGCGTTCCGCGTTTCACCAAAGCAAGGAGGAAGTGATCGCCGCGATGAACAAGGAACTCGAGAAAATTCCCGGAGTGATTTGGAATTTCTCGCAGCCCATCGCCGACAACATGGAGGAGGCGGTTAGCGGAGTCAAAGGACAGCTTGCCACGAAAGTGTATGGCGACGACCTGAAGCAGCTCGAAGAAGTCTCCGGCCAGGTGATGACGGTAATGCGGAAGATCAAGGGGATTGAGGACCTGGGCGTTTTCCAGGCTCTGGGTCAACCGAACGAAAATTTCGTCGTCGACCGTCAACAAGCCGCGCGCTACCAAATCAACGTCGCCGATGTACAGGACGCCATCCAAACGGCAGCCGGAGGCAACGCGCTGACCCAGGTTTTGCAAGGTGAAGCGCGCTACGACCTGGTCTTGCGCTACCTGCCGCGTTTCCGAAACACCAAGGAAGCTTTGGCGCAGATCCGTCTGCTCGCGCCCACGGGTGAACGTGTCTCTCTGGCGCAACTCTGCAAAGTCGAGCAGCGGGATGGCGGCTCGGAAATCTATCGCGAAGCTAATCAGCGGTATGTTGCCATCAAGTACAGCGTGCGCGGCCGGGACCTGGGCGGCGCGGTCGAGGATGCCATCAAGAACGTAAACGCCAAAGTTCAACTTCCGCGCGGCTATCACATCGATTGGGAAGGCGAATATGAAAGCGAAAAACGCGCCGAAGCAAGGCTGGATATCGTGGTGCCGATCACCATCCTTTTGATTTTCATTATTCTCTACAGCATGTTCCGGTCGTTCAAATGGGCGATTCTCATCATGGTCAACGTGATGCTCGCGCGCATCGGCGGTCTGCTCGCTCTGCTCGTGACGCACACTAATTTCAGCGTATCCTCCGGCGTAGGATTCCTGGCGCTATTCGGCGTCTCCGTGCAGACCGGAGTCATTATGCTCGAGTACATTAATCAGATGCGGGTGCGCGGACACAGCGTGGAGGATTCGGCAGTCGAAGGAGCGGTGCTAAGACTGCGCCCCATCATGATGACCATGTTCGTGGCCACCCTCGGATTATTGCCGGCCGCGATGTCGCATGGCATCGGGTCAGACTCCCAACGTCCCTTCGCGATCGTAATTGTCGGCGGGTTGATCTCGGATCTGGTGATGAGCATCTTTCTGCTGCCTACTCTGTACGTGTGGATGGCGGGCAAACATGACGTGTTGCCCGAGCGGGAAGCGGAGTTCGACGATCAGGTTTAGGAGTGCATTCGGCACAAGTGTGCGTGGATACCACATGCTTATTAGCCAAAGTATCACGGACTGCGGTGTTACCCCGCGGCACGCAAATTGCTATGATCTCGCCATGCTGGCCTCAGCGGTGATGCTTCTTGTGGGTATGGCGGGAGGCCAGACTGGGAATCGACTGGAGTTCGATGTTGCTTCAGTCAAGCCGAACAAGTCCGATAACCCGCCGACCTTTAACTTCCCATTGGGGCCTGGGGACGTTTATGTCCCCAATGGCGGCTTCTTATCGGCAACAAATTTCCCTCTGGGTACCTACATCGCATTCGCATACAAGGTTTTAGGTAACCAGATGCAGTCTCTCATGACCCAATTACCGGGGTGGGTGATGACAGACCGTTTTTGACATCCAGGCGCGGGCGGAAGGTAATCCCGGTAAGGACCAGATGCGCCTGATGATGCGGTCTCTGCTTGCGGATCGCTTCAAGCTGGCGATTCATACCGAGACACGAGAGGTCCCGGTGTTCGCGTTCGTTCTGCTAAAGGCTGGAACGACTGGGCCACATCTCCGGCTGCATCCGGCCGATTCATCATGCCCTACCACCGGCTCGTCCTCGACACCGTCACAAACCGTTGCCGGCGGATTTCCGGCCCTTTGCGGCGGTCTCTTTCCACTGCCTCCAAGCGTATCCGGCTGCCTGCGTTTCGGCGCACGAAACGTGACGATCGCATTCATTGCCAGCTCGTTGAGTGCGGGGTCTGGCTTAGGTCGCCCAATGGTGGATCAGACCGGCCTCAGCGGAACTTTCGATTTCACTATCGAGTTCGCTCTCAATGATCGCAGAGGACCCCTGCCACCTGGTGGAGACTTCCAGCCTGACATCCTAGGACCGACACTCCAAGAAGCTCTGAGGGAACAGCTTGGGATTAAACTGGAGTCTCAAAAAAGCCGAGTAGACGTGCTTGTCGTTGATCATGTGGAGCACCTCACTGAAAATTGATGTGACAGTTCCCTCCGGCGATCACTCATTCCGAGATTTGATACTGTTCGAGCTTACCGTTCATCGCCGCCCGGACCACCAGAGTCAGCGTTTTCTCGGGAAATACAATCCGATAGGTCCTTTCGGTGAATCCGCCGCGCAATCCTGAGCGCAAAAGCTCGAAGCTCTTCGGCGTACCCAGAGGTTTCAGGCTGGCGGAATAATCAGCGATCACTTCGGCAGTGAAATACGAGTTGCCATTGGCGGTGAAGAGAGCCCGGTCCAACCGGCCTTCCTGGAGGCCGGCAAAAATCGTCTTCGCATGTTCGAGCAACTTCGCAGCATCCGGGTCCTCCGCTGGCGCGAGCAGGAGCGCTTCCAGACCCCGCGTAATCCGGCCCGGCGCGGTCGATCCGTCTTTATTCGAGAGCACCACTACGGCCATTTTCAAATCGGGCCAAATGGTGTTCTGGCTGGTGAAGCCCGAAACTGCGCCGCCGTGACTAAGCCGCGGGTGTCCGTTCGAGTCTGAGACTCCGATGCCCAGCGCGTAGGAAGTGGGCGCCCCGTTCTTCAGACGAACCGGCGTGATCATCTGCTCGAAGGAGCGGGAGCTGAGCACGGTCCCATTGATGAGTCCGGTATCCCAAAGGGCGAGATCGCGGGCAGTCATCGCCAACTCGCCCGCGGCGAATAGCCACCCCGAAGCCTCCGGAGTCACGGGATGGAGTGGGCCGATCGCATAGCGAATGTAGCCGCCCGCATCGGCGCTGGTTAGCGGCTGATGATCCAGGTCATAGACGGACTGCATGCCGAGTTTGGAAAAGATCCGGGTCCGCAAGAACTCGATCGCCGACAAGCCAGTGGCCTTCTCGAGCACTCGTCCGGCTACGACAAATCCGGTATTACTATACTGCCAAGTGGTTCCCGGTTCGAAGTCCAGCGGCTTGAGCGCCCAGCGGTCGAGGATGCCTTCGGCAGTGACCGGCTCGCGCATGAACGGAGGCAGGTAGTCTTGCGGATAGTAGTCCTGATAACCCGACGTATGCGAGAGCAGTTGGCGAATGGTAATGTCATTGGCGCGCGTCAGGTTGGGCAGGTATTTCCCCACCCGGTCATCGAGCGACAGCTTGCCATTCTCCGCGGCCAGCAGAATCGCAGCAGCTAGGAATTGTTTGCTAACCGAGCCGATGGAGAAGCGCATCCCGGCCGTGGCCGGAGTCTTCGGATCAAGCCGAGCGTCGCCATACGCCTTCGCCAGCGCAACCTTGCCGTCCTTGACGATCGCGATGGAGACTGCCGGCGTACCAGATTCTGCCAGGGCCTTGGCCACCAGCTTATCTACAGCCGCGGCGGTCTCATCGGAGAGTTGTCCCTGCAAACTAACGACGCTGAGTGACAAGCAAACGAGAATACGAATCAACACTGGAAGTCTCCCTATGATTCTGACCTCTTCGGATTCTGGCACATTTCCCAGGAGCGCATCCCCTGGCTCACACAAGGCCGCGGATCGGCCGATCTGTTGCTACTTGCTTAGCTTGACCCAGCCGGCTCGATAGTTGACGGTCAGACTCAGGTTTCGCAAGAGCGAGTATCCGATGGCTCCGGCGATCGCGGTCCCGTTACTTTGGCTGATCGCCATGGTATCCAGAGTTGCGTACTCGAAGCCCCACAGATGTTGCGTGCCGAGCCGAAAAGCCAACGGAGCAAGCGGTACGGTGACAGCTTGTTCGCCCTGAATGCCGGTCATGGTTGCCGCGCGTCCGGTGCGAGGCATTAGCTCCTGCGAAATCATCGTGTAGGGCGATCCCGTGTCCACAATGAAATATCCGTTTCCATGGCCGTTCACTTCCCCATGGACCAGCAGTAAGTGGCCCACGCGATAGGCTCGCGCGCAGTTTGTGCAGGTCGCGTTCACCTCGTTGAGCGGAGTCAGGTCGAGCCGCCGTTCATGCGGATTTAACTCAATAAGGAAAGCCTCAAACACGTCGAGACCGATCATGCCGTCCGCATCCGCAGTCAATTCCGTGTCGCTTACTTGAACCAATAAATTGGTCGCCTTGAAATCGCCAGTTTCAAAGGAAGCAGCCAGAGCGACGCGTGCGGGGGTGGGAGACGCCGAGCCGAAACCGGTAAGTGCGGAGGCCGCCAGGAACTCGAGTCCGGTATTTCGACCCGCCGACGCGTTTAACGCGACGCCTGTGGCGCCGGTATCCAGAATCAGCCTAAGATAGTTGCCTCCGTTGATTCGCGCGCCAAGCAGTAACCCGCCTCGACGGAGATTAGATAGTTGGATACGATACGGCTGGTAGGGACTCTCCAGCAAGGCGACCTTCCGTGTGCCAAGCCGCTCCTCGATCTGTAGTCGGGCGCGAACGTCGGGTTTCCTTTCGTCCTTGGCGGGTGCCAACGCAAGAAAATTGCGGAGCAGGATCCGGCGAGACTCGCGGTCTTCGACGGCGCTCGCGAACGCGAGAGTGGCGTCCGCATTTAACGGCTCCGCTTGGTAGGCCGCCGAATAGTGTCTTGCTGCCAGACGACGATCGGAGAGCATGCCGGCAATCTTGCCCATTCCGAGGTGACTTCTTACGCTGCCGGGATCGAGCCTCAAAGCTTCCGAGTACGCCGACTCCGCATCTTCGAATTGCGACTGGCGGAAGAGATTGTCCCCCAGCGCGCTTAGGCGAGCCGCTTCAGTTTGTGGTTTGTAGCCGAGGTCCGCGGAATGAGCTGCCTCCGGCAGCACGAAGCACAGAGCGATAGTAATTCGGACCTGGAGGCCAAGCATCGATGCCCGGCCTTATTATAACGAACGCGTTTCAACAACGTGTCACATTGATGTCTACGGATCGCTCCCTGCGGTCGCGGCTCAGAATCGGCGATACGCAAATCAATTGCTTGACTGCGGGAAGCGACCGCCTAAGTGTCAGAACTTCAGACGCATCGCGAACTGGAACTCGCGCGGCGTGCCGCTGCCGGTCGGGGAAGTGCCGTTAACCGTCGTGGTGATCTGGCCGAAACTGGCGCTGGAAAAATTGCCATTCGGGCTGCCATACTGCGCCCGGTTAAAAATGTTAAAGCCCTCAGCGCGGAACACCAGAACGAACCGTTCGGTCAGCTTGAAGTCTCTGGATAAGGCGGCGTCAGCCTGCCAGAAGTCAGGTCCTCGGATCAGGTTGCGGCCCGCATTGCCCCAGGTACCGTCGGCGGGAATCGTGAACGCCGCGGCGTTGATCCAGTTATGGACAGATTGGTGGGCGGGGACCAGTGACTCGCCGCTTACATAGTTCGGACGCTGAAATGAAGAGCCATTTTCAATCGAGAGCCCGTCTGGAACCGCGGACGCCGAACGCGTAATCACGATGTTCACAGGGATTCCCGAACGCGCGCTCGCGGTTCCGCTGAGCTCCCAGCCGCCCAGCACGGCATCCCCCAACCGGCTCTGGTTCAAGTAAGTATGGCCCCGCCCGAAGGGCAGCCGGTAAACCGTGTTCATCGAAAATACCTGCCGGATGTCAGCATCGGAACTGGCCGTATCGCAGGCGCGGCAAGAATTAATTTCCGGGTAGTCCGTCTCGCCGCCGCCCGTCGAATCGTCATTGATGGCATGCGACCACAAGTAGTTGGCCGAGAAAGATAGCCCGGAGTGGAACTGGCGACGCAACGCGGTCTGCCATCCGTTGAAGTGGTTGTTGGAATCGGTTTGCTTTATATCGATAGGACCGAAGGCGGGGAAGGCCCGCATGCACGGATTCGAGTACAGTTCGCAGCCATTGATATACCATCTGGTGAACTGATGATACCCGTGATAGCCCGTATAACCCGTGTCCAGAATAAAGCCGCCCGGCAAAGCCGTCTGGATTTGCAGTCCCCACTGGATGACCGTCGGAACCCCCAGATTACGGGACAGCGCGCGGGGAGTAACGGCATTATTGGCAGCAGCCGCATAGAAGGAGTCGGCCGGGAAGCTAAGCCCTGGGAAGCTGGCGCTCGAAAGACTGAGCCTTTGCGTGAAGTTGTCACTGGGAGCGTTAAGGTCTCCCAACTGTCCCTCGCCATCGTAGAAGCCCGACCCCGCGCGGATCACCGTTTTGCCATGCAATGCGGTGGGTGACCATGCCAGGCTGAGACGCGGTTCCAGATTCAACTTCTTGGGAAAATCGAAAGCTGAGCCCTGCGGGCAATACCCCGCCCCGCAGGTCGCCGGATCGAACGGAAGATCGCGCCCGTATTGCTCATGAAAGGCGTTGAAAAACTCGTACCGCACGCCGATGTTCATAGTCAGGTTCGGCTCCAGCTTCCAGGAATCCTGAATGTAACCGAAGTATTCAGTCTTGAGAAGTCCGTGCGTCGGGACGCCGCCCAGCAGGTTCACCTGATCCAGCTGGTTCGCCTCAAAACCTGCCAGTGAGGCGTAAACCAAGGCATTCTGCGAAGCCTGGCTGTAGTTGTACACAACGCGCTTAATTTCGACGCCGGCCTTGAGAGTGTGCAGTCCCCGAGTCCAGGTGAAGTCGTCTTTCAGACTATAGGTCGAGGGCGCCTTCACCGCGTTCGCCACCTGGTTCAAGGTATCGAAACCGGGAATGCTGACCGAGTTGAATATGTTCGTCGTGTCGTAGAAGTGGGAGTCGGTATGCGTCAGCGCCCAAATCCGGTTCATCCCCAGTTGCAGAACGTTAAACATCGAAGTCGAAAATACATGCGAAAGATTAATCGCAGCATTCTTTGGCGAGGTACTGGTCTGCGTCTTATCGAAAAGATTGCCGGTGGGCGAAGCCAACTGCACTTGGTCGAGGTTGTAACGCGCGAACAGATTCGTCGAGTCGTTAATCCGATGGTCGACGCGCACCAAGCCGGAGTCTTCATTCGCGGAAACACTACCGACGGAAACGTATTGCGAAGTGGTTGCCGAAAGCGCCTGGTTGCCGATGCGGATACGAATTGATGATCGGAGCCAATACCGGCGATTGCGCCAATACCTGGGCGCGGAACGCATCGCTGGGCACGTTGCCGATCAAGGTCGCTCCCAGGCGCTGACGCAGGCCCTCGTATGCCAGAAAGAAGAAGGTGCGGTTTTTGATAATACGACCACCCAAGCTGCCACCGTATTGGTTCAGCCGCAATGGCGGCAGCGTCGACCCGTCAAATGGTCCCCGCGTATTGAGCACATCGTTCCGGAGAAATTCGAAGGCGCTGCCATGAAAATCGTTAGATCCGGACTTGGAAATCACTTCCACCTGGCCGCCATTGGTTCCCCCCGTATCGGCCCCATAGAGCATGGTGTCGACCTTGAACTCAGCGATCGCTTCTGTGGAGATCTGTAGCCGCGTGCTGGTGTTCGGCGCCTGGTTGGAAATGCCGGTCGCGTCCATGCCATCGAACCGGAAATTATTGTCGTCGCCGCCGCGGCCCGCGAAGCGAATGGATTTCTGCGTTCCCCCGCCGCTGTCCATTGCTCCTGGAACCAACGCCATGAGGGCGGTCCAGGCGCGGCCGTTAATCGGAAGCTCGGAGACCTGCGTCGAATCGATCACGCCCGCGACTTTGGAAGTGCTCTGGTCGAGTGCTTGGGCATCCGCCACCACCTGCACTTCCTGGGTGCTCGAGGCAATCTGAAGATGCGCGTCGATAGTGCGGGTCTGTCCAACCGCAAGTTCGTACGCTATGTACTGTTGGGAACGAAAACCATCTTTGCGGATGGTCACGTCATAGATGCCGATCAACAGGCCCGGAACCAGGAATACGCCGGAGTCGTTGGTCCTGACCTCCCGATGAAATCCCGTTGCTTTGTTATCGACTGCTACGGCAGCCCCGGCAATGGCTGCCTGGGATGGGTCAGTGACTGTTCCAGTGACCACTGCGCGATCTTCCTGCGCGTGGGCGACGCCGGCGAAGAGAATGAGATACAGCAATGCGCGATTGTTCATAGTTTTTTCTTTCTTTAGGTTGTTTAGCGTCGCGCTGACTGGGCGTTCCACCCGAAATTGGACATCATGATCTGGAACACATCCGTGTTGGACATGAAGCCGGTGACTCGCTCGGAACCAGGCCCTGTGGCGAGAAGCGGCACTTCCTCCGCGGTGTGTTCGTCTTCCAGGGATACTGCGGCGGCGATTTTCGCGTGGTCGGAAGCCTTTGAGGTTTCCGTCGTAGCCTCGCCTTTGATGCGCAGGTCATAGCTGTGGTCGGCCGTGAACAGGATCAGCGTATTGCTCTTCACCTGTTCCGCGGTCACCGCGATCGCTTTGTCGAGCTCGATCAACCGCTGCAGCGAAGTCCTGGTTTTGCCGGTGTGGCAATCGGAGTGTGCGATAAGCACAAAGCCTTTCGGATTCTTCGACAGCCGCGCGACCGCTTGCTGGACCGCGGCGTTGAAATCGAACTGCGAATTGTCGAACAGCGCAATCACGCGATTGTTGTTCTTGTCGAGGTCCGCCAGGCTCGCCATCGAATCCAGATAGACGTACCCTCTGGCTTTGATGTCGGCCTCAAGATTGTGTCCCAATGCCGCGGTCTGATCGGTGATCTGCTTGCGGCCGGCACCGATAATCACGTCCGGTCCTGTGCCGAATTTCGTGTTCAGAGCCTGCTGAAAGATTTCGCCCGCCTTGCCACGATTGTTATGATGCGCGTAAAAGGCGGAAACGGCCGCGCCCGCGACTCCATCGTTCGAAATGATTCCCGTCGAGAGCCCCTGCTCCATGGCGTGCTCCAGCACGGTCTTGTAGATCTCGCCGTCGCGGACGTCTTTCTCCGCATCGGCCGACATCGAGATCACGCCATTCCGTCCTTTGTGTCCAGTGGCCCATGCCGAAGCGCAAGCGGCTGCGTCCGTGACCCACTCTTTTGCGGTGGATGTATCGGCCAATGCCAGATGCGGCATCTTCTGCACATACAGGGCTTGAGGTTTGCCATAGCCGGAAATGCTAGCCGCATTCAGGCTGGAAATTCCAGCGCCATCGCCGATAAAGAGGATGACATTCCTGGCTTGCGAGTAGCCCGGAGTCGTGGAAAGTGCGGTCGCGGTCAAGAGAAGAAGAATCTTGTGGTTCATAAGGCTCCCGTCAAAGCTGGTCTCGGTCGAACCGATGCTACAGTGCTTCCGTCAGGTAAGCGTGAATGTCGGGTGACGTTCTGAAGACCAAGCTTAAGGTTGAATCTGCGAGGCTGATTTTCTGATGAGACTTCGTCGCGAAAAGTCATTAACATGTAACTTGAGCGCTAAGACCATGGAACCTCCCGCGGGGCTTTCACGTCTTAAGAACGTCACCTGCATCGGAGTTGAAACCGATCGAAGCGATGCGTCGGAAAATTCTCACCTCGGCTGCGGCTGGATTCGCGATCGTGGCCTTAGTCTCCCCGGCGGATGCGACTGAGGCGAACGCACTCGCCATTTCGGCAAACATCCAGGCGACGCATGTTCCCTTATGGGACAGTTCTCGATCCAATCTTTGCCGGACCGGCGAGCAACCAGATCGTCGGCTATACCCGCTGCGGCGATTCGGCCATTTGGACCGGACACTATCTAGCCGCCGAGGCGTTCCGTTATCAGGTCACGCGGATCCACCGACGCGCTGGCGAATGTAAAGCAAGCGATCGCGGGAATTAAGTCGCTGCTCGACGTGACTGGGACGAACCTGCTGGCGCGTTGTCTGGTCCCTCTGAATTCCCCTTACGCGGCCGGGATTCAGAGCGAGGAAGCCGCGAACGGAATTTATACCAACAGCTCGGCGGGATATTTCTGGGTCGGCAACACGTCTCGCGATCAGTATATGGGTGTGATCTTCGGCTTGGGCGTCGCCTACGATATGGTGAACGATTCCGGCGTCCAGACCTCCATCAGCCAGATCGCGACGCGCCTGGTCCAGTTTCTCGAAGGCCACGCGTGGACAATCGTGATGCCGAACGGAAGCGTGAGCACCACGTTTGTCATTCGTCCCGATGAGATTCTCACGCTGTTGCAGGTCGGCCGGCATGTGAACTCCAGCGCGTTTTCAACCGACTACGATATCAACAGAGTTTTACTCGCGGCGGGGGTTCTGGCGCCGATCGCCGTGGATGCGGCAAGCGACAGTTCGTACTTTAAATTCAATCTCGATTACATTTCCTTCTACAATCTGATCCGGCTGGAATCGGGTGCCGCAAAATCCATCTACCAAGCGGCTTACCAGGTGCTTCGCGCCGCCACCGCCAGTGATCAGAACGCGATCTTCGATCTCATCGATCGCGGGCTGAACGGGTCCAATGCAACCCGCGATACCGAAGCCGCCGCGCTGCTCAACGAATGGCTCCAAAGACCGAGTCGCGATAATCCGGTGAATCTTAACTCGCGTGGTTCCGGTCTGCGGCAGGCCAGGCCTGCCAGCCGATTCCAGTCGCATTGCGTCCACCCGATGAATATTTGTGGGAGGAGAGCCCCTTTCAACTCGCCGGAGGAGGCAGCGGGATCATCGAGACGGCGGGCGTCGACTACATTCTGCCGTACTGGATGGCGCGCTATTACAGTGTCGTTCCGCCGATCGCCGTTCAGTCGGCTGCCGCCCCGAACCCTGCGGTGACGCCGGAATCGATTGCCTCCATCTACGGTTCGAATTTAGCGGCGGCCACGCAGCAGTCGAACACTCAGCCGCCTCCGCAGTCTCTCGGCGGAGTGACGCTCACTGTGACGGATTCGGCCGGGACTGCGCGCGTCGCGCCATTGATGTACGTGTCTCCCTCGCAGATCAATTTCGTGGTTCCCTCCGGCTCGGCGGCGGGACTGGCGACCTTTACGGTCGCGTCTTCCACCACTACGGGAACGATTCAGTCGGTCGCTCCAACACTGTTCAGCATGAGCGGGGATGGCCGGGGAGTCGCAGCCGCCAACGCGATCGCGGTTGGCAACTCTCAACTTCAGTCGCCGGTTTCTGTTTTTCAATGCACGGCATCGGCCTGCGTGGCGACGCCGATCCAACTGAATGCCAACGCCACGGTGTACCTGATCCTGTATGGGACCGGACTTCGCAACCGCAGTTCGCTTTCGAGTGTGACGGCGAACATCGGCGGAACAAACGTGCCGGTGTCTTACGCCGGACCCCAACCAAGCTTCGAAGGACTCGACCAGGTGAACCTCTCGTTGCCGCTGAGCCTGAGTGGAAGCGGTGCAGTAAACATCGTGTTAACGGTGGATGGCCAGACCGCGAACGTAGTGACCATCAACATCCAATAGGCCCGCACCAAATCCCCGCACTGACGTGACGGGGTTATAACCCCTGGCGTAAGTCAGGGGATTCGACATAATTTAATTTGTGATGCTAGAGAATAAATGGGGGCGCGCTGCAACGGGGCTGATTTTGTTTGGCATCTCGTTCGGCTACGTCGAAGCGTCGGTGGTCGTTTATCTGCGCGCCGTTTACGATCCTATCCGGCAAAGACTCCATCCCGATCGGCCGGCCGGTGAACTGTTTCCGCTGATTCCCGTGGATCGGCTCAGGGAAACCGCGCCCGAAAAATCGTGGCTCCTGGGCGTGGAAGTTGCGCGCGAAGCTGCCACCATGATTATGCTGGCGTCAGTGGCCCTGGCTGCCGGCGGCCGTTCGTCGTGGCTGCCTTCCTTCGCGATTTCTTTCGGAACCTGGGATCTTTTCTTTTACGTGTTTCTGAAAGTGCTGCTCCACTGGCCGGCCTCGATCATGACTTGGGACATCCTGTTTCTAATCCCCGTGCCGTGGGTGGCCCCCGTTCTCGCGCCGTCGATCGTGTCGCTGACAATTATTGGCTGCGGCCTCCTCGCGCTCGCAAGGCCGGTACGAATGCTTCCGGGACACTGGTTCGCAATGACGCTCGGGGGAGCCCTGATTTTGATGTCGTTCACGTGGGACTATCGGAACCTGATGGCGGGCGGCCTTCCCCAGCCGTTTGCATGGAGATTGTTCGCGGCAGGCGAACTAGCGGGCGTGGCGGCTTTTCTCCATGCCCGTTTCAAAGACGGCTAAAGGCTCCTGAAACCAGCTACCCTTGGGCTGCGTCTCTCTTGAGATGTCGCCTCTCCGGGTTCGGTTTGAGGTATAAATCGTCCAGAGGAGCGAATCGTCATGTGGTTACCGACGCTTTGGATGATGTTTATTCCAGGATTGGCATCCGCCCAATCTGCAGGGCCCAAGAAGCACGCCCGGCGCCATCCAGGGCACCGTAAAGGACAGCTCCGGCTCGGCAGTAGCGGGCGCCATTGTCACTTTGGAAACTGCCGCCTCCACAGGCCAGCGTACAGCGATCACAGACCAAGCCGGGGCTTTCCGCTTTTCCGCCGTGGAGCCCGGAAATTACAAGATCACGATCGCCGCCTCTGGATTCGCCGTTTGGACAGCGGCGAACGTGGCGGTCGCTTCGGGCGACAATCCACCGTTGCTATCCGCCGTACTGCAGGTGGCTGCCGCGTCCTCTTCGGTGAACGTTACTCTGTCCGCCGCACGAACTGGCCGCGGAGCAACTGAAAACCGAGGAGAAGCAGCGTCTGTTAGGCGTGCTTCCGGATTTCTTCGTCAGCTATGCGCCGAACGCGGCCCCTCTGACCGCGGCGCAGAAATTTCAGCTTGGCTGGAAAACGATCATCGATCCGGTTTCGTTCCTTGGCACCGGCATTTCCGCGGGAATCGAACAGGCGCGGAACAACTATCCTGAATTCGGCCAGGGGACGGAGGGCTACGCGAAGCGTTTCGGGGCTCAATACGCCAACCGGGTAAGTCACGTCATCATTGGCCACGTGGTCATGCAGTCGATCTTTCACCAGGATCCCCGCTACTTCTATAAGGGCACCGGCAGCATCCGCTCGCGAGCGCTCTACGCCATAGGAACCGCATTCGTAGCCAAGGGCGATAACGGGAATTGGCAGTTCGATTATTCCGACGTTTTGGGAGGTATGGCGTCCCACGAGATTTCTACGCTGTATTATCCATCCACCTCGCGGCCCGTGCGGCGGCTTGCCGATGACGTCCTGCTCGGATTCGCCGGCAGAGCGGAAAATAATCTGCTCCATGAGTTCGTTCTGCGCCGCTTCACCACTCACGTGCCTAAAATCGCAGCGGGGCTCTCTCAGCGGATTCTGCCCGAAGGAACGCCGGTGTCGCTGATTTCGGTGGAAGACTGGAATTCAAAGACGGCGGAAAACGGCGGACCGATCGCCTTCATGCTGGCCAGCGATATTCAAGTGGACGGCGTCATCGTAGCCCCCATCGGCTCAAAAGCGTGGGGCCACGCGAGTTTCACCGGCGGCGATGGCAAGGCGATGCAGGTGGGACTCGACAATGTGCGCCTCAAAATTGGCGACACGGATGTGCCGCTCAGAAGCACCCCGCTACGAGATGGTGGCGCCGCATTGGAGTATCATCGCCTCGAAAACTCCGGCAGGATCGCCATCGTGCTGTACGTGGCCGGGAATGTCACGCTTCCGCCGGCACGGTGAGCGAATCGGCCGGTATTCTATTCCCGTCCAGCCGCTAGAATTGAAAGATGTCGCTCCGCCCTGGCACTGCTACTTGCGATCGCCGCCTCTCCGTTTCCCGCCGCCCCGCAGCAATCGGGCGATATCCCCAAGACTTTCACCGCTCCCACTGCGGCCTACGATTATGTCAAGCGCGAGGTCATGATTCCCATGCGCGATGGCGTGAAACTCTATACCGTCATCGTCCTTCCCAAAGGAGCCCACAACGCGCCCATCGTACTCACGCGTACTCCTTACAACGCGTCCAAGCGACTGGCGCGCAACGACAGCCCGCACATGCTTTCCGTACTGCCGATGTCCGACGGGGCATTCGGCGCCGATGGCTACATCCGCGTCTTTCAAGATGTTCGAGGCAAATATAAATCCGAGGGCGAGTACGTCATGACTCGTCCGGTGCGCGGCCCACTCAACCCCGCCGCCACAGATCATGTCACCGATGCCTACGACACCATCGACTGGCTAGTGAAGAACACTCCCGAATCGAATGGCCGCGTCGGCATGATCGGGTCCTCCTACGAAGGCTTCACCGTCGTCATGGCGTTGCTCGATCCGCATCCCGCGCTCAAGGTCGCGGTGCCCGAGAGTCCTATGGTCGATGGCTGGATGGGCGACGATTGGTTTCACTACGGCGCCTTCCGTCTGTTGAATTTCGATTACATCCTCGAGCAGACCGCGCAGCAGGGCGCCGGCGACCCGATCCAGCGCGATGCCTACGACGATTATGAAGCCTTCCGCCGCGCAGGTTCGGCAGGAAATTACGCGCGTCTGCATGGACTGGAGCAACTGCCGTGGTCGGTGAAAATGATGGAGCATCCCAATTACGACGCGTTCTGGCAGGGACAGGCGCTCGATAAGCTGATCGCACAGCATCCGCCGCAAGTTCCGACCATGTGGCTGCAAGGCCTCTGGGATCAGGAAGACATGTGGGGCGCCATCCACTGCTACTCGCACTCAAGGCCAAGAATCAAGGCGATCATAACTACCTGGTGATGGGACCGTGGTTTCACAGCCAAGTGAATCGCGAAGGCTACAATCTCGGCCCGTTGCGCTGGGAGGGCGATACGACCGCGCAGTTCCGGCGAGACGTGCTGAAGCCCTTCTTCGATCAATACCTCAAGCCCGGCGCGCCCAAGGCCGATACGCCTCCGGTCCTCATCTACAACACCGGCGAGAACCATTGGGACCGCCTTCGCAGCTGGCCCTTAGCCTGCGAGAAAGATTGCGCCGCGCCGCTCAAGCCGCTCTATTTGCAGGCCGATTTCAGGCCTCGGATTCGACAAGCCCGCGGCATCCCGCGAGGCTGCAGATTCCTATGTATCCGATCCCGCCAAGCCCGTGCCTTATCTACCTCGCCCCGTGCGATTCGCCGATGGCGACCGTTGGAGAACCTGGCTGGTTTCCGATCAGCGCACTGTCGCCGACCGCACCGACGTGCTTACATATCAATCGCCCGTGCTCACTGAAGCTGTGCGCCTCGGCGGCGCGCCCATCGCGGATCTCTTCGCATCCACCACCGGCACGGATTCCGATTGGGTAGTCAAGCTGATCGATGTCTTTCCCGACGAGGTTCCAGACCAACCGGAAATGGGCGGGTACGAACTTTCCATCTCGATGGACATTTTCCGCGGCCGCTATCGCCAGAGTTTCGAAAACCCGTCCGCGAATTCCGGCCGGCGAGCCACAGCGTTATCGATTTACCTTGCCGACGGTGAATCATGTGTTCCTGCCCGGCCACCGGATGATGGTACAAATCCAATCGAGCTGGTTTCCGCTGTATGACCGCAATCCGCAAACTTACGTGCCGAATATCTTCTTCGCCAAGCCCGCGGATTATGTGAAGGCTACACAATCGGTTTTCCGCTCCGGCGATCGGGCTAGCGCGGTGTGGCTACCGGTGATCGCAAAGTAAGAAATCGCGATATCTACCGGAACACTAGGTGCCGCTTAATTCGGCGCCCCTCGCGATCGAATTGCGACGGTTTCAGTGCGACAATATGACCATTGTGACCATCGAACGAAGGCAGGTATCAGATCAGGTAGTATTTCTTGTCTCCGGCCGCATGGACGCCGAGAACGCACCTCAGTTCGAAGATCAATGCAGAGCCTGCATTGCTGAAGGACTTACCGGTGTAGTCGTCGACTTGGGAGAGCTGACATACGTCAGCAGTATGGGACTCCGGAGTTTCCTCTCTTTGGCCAAAACGCTGCAGGATAAAGGCGCAGCGCTCCGGATCTGCCGCCTCAACGGCTTAGTCAAACAGGTCTTCGAAATCACCGGCCTCTCGCGGACCTTCCCGGTTTACGAATCGGTCGAGGCGGCGCTCATAGGAGGCTAAGGGGAGAGCGTGCCTGGCGCCACTCGATCTTCGACGATGGCGGCGAACACCGCCTGTCTGCGCGACGCCATTGAGTTCATTCGGACGGGAGCGCTGGAGGCCCGGCTTCCAGAGGGGCGCATCGGCGAGTTGGATCTCCTGATCGAAGAGATCTTCATGAACGTGTGCGGCCATGCTTATCCCGACGGCAGGCAGGGGATTGTGACCCTGACATATTCAGTTCCCGCGCCGGGTGAGTTGAGTGTCGAAGTCGCCGACCAGGGGGCGGAGTTCAATCCAATGACTGTGGCGCCGCCGGACGTAACTCTGAATTTGGAAAGACGACCGGTCGGGGGCTTGGGCATCCTTCTGCTGAAGACGCTCGCTCCGTCCATAACATATCGCCGGGATCGCGATTGGAACCGTCTTACGTTCCGCATATCGGCAGGCTCCTGATGGCAATTCGATGTGGATAGAGGAAGCGGCGCGGATCGTCTTGGCGTTGCTGCCGGTGCTAATGTTTCTGGCGGCGCTAAGGGTGCTGGACAGCTATAAGCTTGTGTCGATACGGACGGTCGCGGCTGCGCTCGCGGCGGGCGCCGTGGCGGCCGCCATTTGCTACGGAATTAACACCGCTGTTTTTCGACAACTGCGCGAAAACCCGGATCCGTACATCCATTTTGGGGCGCCCGTAGTGGAGGAACTGGCCAAGGGCGCTTTCTGGGTTTTTCTGATTGCAACTGCTCGGGTCGCCTTCATGGTCGACTCGGCCATCTGCGGATTCGCCATAGGCGCTGGATTCGCGCTGGTCGAAAACATCTCTTACCTGCAATTGCTCAATGAGCGTGGCTTCGGTATTTGGTTAATGCGCGGTTTCGGCACCGCCGTGATGCACGGGGGCGTGGCGGCGATCGGGGCGTTCATTTCGGTATATCTGTTCGAGAGCCGGCAGTGGCGCGGGGCGCGTCAGTTCGCGCCGGGATTGGTAGTGGCGATGCTGCTGCATTCCTTATTCAACCAAGGCGTGTTATCGCCGGCTGGCTCAACGGCAGCTACAATCGCTGGTCTTCCACTGATTTTCATCGTCGTATTCTACTTTAGCGAGCGATCCCTGCACCGGTGGTTGCGCGGTAAGCTCGACCAGGATATCGATATGCTCGCGATGATCGCCAGCGGCGAATACAAGCAGACGCCGCAGGGCGCTTATCTGATGTCCTTGAACGATGCCTTCCCACCGGAGGTGCGCGGCGACATGCTGACCCTTCTACACCTGACGTTAGAGCTCAGCGCGCGCGCCAAAGGCGATCTCATGCGCCGCGAAGTCGGTCTGGAGGTCCCTCCAGACCCCGCTTTGGAGAGTCACTTCAAGGAGCTGAGGTACCTGGAGAAGAGTATCGGACCTACCGGTATGCTGGCGATCCGCCCGCTGCTATCGCAAACTCCACGGGATCTGTGGGAGATGCATCATCTTGCCCGCGAACGTCACTGATTTGCAATGGACGGTCTGTATAATTTCTCTGAATGTGTCGGAGCCGAATCCACAAGGTGAAGTGACTATACTGCTCGCCGCCTGGAGCAACGGCGACCACAGCGCGCTCGACAAAATGATGCCTCTGGTGTACGCCGAGCTGCACCGAATCGCGCGCCGCGCCTGGAGCCAGCAACCGCACAATCATACGCTCCAGCCCACGGCGCTGATCAACGAGGCGTACCTGAAGCTGGCCCATGCCGAAAGTGCCTCCTTCCAGGACCGCTGTCATTTCTTCGCGGTAGCCTGTAAGGCGATGCGCCAGATTTTGGTCAACCATGCGAAGAGCCGCCTTTCCGATAAACGCGGCCGCGGACTGGCCAACGTCTCGCTGGACGAAGTCCAACCTGCTGTCCATCAGGAGGCCGCTGAGATTGTGGCGCTGCATGAGGCGCTGGACGCTCTCCACGCCGTCGACCCGCGCAAAAGCATGGTCGTGGAGATGCGCTACTTCGGGGGCCTCAGCATTGAGGAGACGGCCGAGGCGATGGGGGTTTCCGTCGGTACGGTGAATCGCGACTGGCGATTAGCGCGGAGCTGGCTGATACGCGAGATGAATCGCGAATCGTCATGAACCCTCCGGCCTCCTGGGAGGATATCGAGCGTCTCTATCACGAAGCGCTGGAACTGGGAGTGTGCGAGCGCAAGGCGTTGCTAGCTCGCGTCAGCCCGGCCCTGCGGGAGGAAGTGGAATCCCTTTTGGAAGCGGATTCCTGCGCCGGGCTTCTGGCCGCACCGCCCACCCACATCGCGGCGGACTTTCTCGACGGTCAACCTGGTGGGCTCGCCGCAGGTGAACGCGTGGCGGATTACGCGGTGGAATCGCTGATCAGCATTGGCGGGATGGGCGAAGTCTATCTGGCCCGAGACGTTTCTCCCGACACTGGGGGAAGGCCGGTCGCCCTCAAGATCCTGCGGCGCCACTTGATCGTCAACGCGCAGGCTGTGGGCCGCTTCGAGACAGAAGCGCGGGCTGCCTCGGCGTTGCGCCACCCCAACATCGTCACGGTATACGAATCCGGAAAATCTTCGGCGGGATTGTTCATTGCAATGGAATGGCTCGACGGCTCTACGTTCCGCTCCATCATGGATGCGGGCCGGGTGGAGATCGCGCAGGCCATGGATTGGGGCGCGCAAGCCGCGCGAGCTTTGTCGGCCGCGCACGCCGCGGGAATCCTCCATCGGGATATGAAGCCGGAGAACATCATGCTTTGCAGAGACGGAGTCGTGAAGATCCTGGATTTCGGTCTCGCGCGGCATGACGGAGCGCTGGTGCCTGAGCCGAGTTCGGTGGGCGCGTCCGGAACCATTTCCGGCACACTTTCCGGAACACTGCTGTACATGCCGCCCGAGATTCTTCGGGGGGAGACCGCTACCAGTGCGTCCGATGTATTTTCGCTGGGGGCGTTCTTATATGAACTGGCAGCGGGGCAACATCCGTTTGCAGGGGAAACGCCATTGGATGTGTTTGAAGCAATTGAATGCCGGCACGTAGCGGGGATTGGTTCTCTGCGGAACGGTATTCCTGAGGATGTTGACCGGCTCATCTTGCGGATGCTGGATCGCAGTCCGGGCGGCAGGCCGTCAGCAAGCGAGGTGTGCGAGGTGCTGGAGAGGCAAACACGTTGATCCGGCTAGCTTCCAGGCCAGCCGGTCACGTATCGAACGTTGGTTCCTTCGGTCTTACTTAGAGGCGAGCGTGACCGGGTGCTGCAAATCGACCTGCACGGTCAAGTACGGGGAGGCCACGATCTGGTTGATAAACTGCACCTGATCCTGGCACTTTGGATCTTTGCGCACCCAATTGCCATCGACGTAGCTGCCGTCACAATACTGGGAATGCTGTTTGTCGACCACCTTTTGCTCGACCATCGAACGCGAGGTGCTGATCTGAAAGAATGACGCGCCCTGATCGCGCTTCAGCTTCTCGACCGGCCCATCGGCGCCCACTTCTTCGGGGCGGAAATACACGGAGAAAGTATCACGGCCGGGACTGGCTTCGCCCGCAGCGATCACCGGGCCGCTGAACGAATACACCGCCTCGATGGCCTTGACGCGTTCTTCAACCGTGGTCGTCTGGCAATTCGAGCCGTCCGGCTCGCGGAACTGCTGATCCTTGCATTTGGCGGCGTCAGCCGTGGTTTTGGTCTTCGAAGCCACGTCCACCATCCTCATCTTTTCGAACCGGATCGTCGACGGATCGACGATTGCCGGGACCGTCGCTACGTGGCTGTAGGGGTTAAGTTGCTCCCCTTGCTTTACGGGCGCGCCAATGGCGCCGTGTCCATCGGCGGTTGAAGTTGACGGGTTCATTCTGATTGCCAATACCAGGCCGCCCGCGACCACCACTGCGGCGCCCGCAAAAAGTGCAATCTGTGTTGTAGTCATATTCTGCTCCTCTTTATCGATCCAAATCCGGGCGGCGAAGCGCTGCTTCGTGCCTGCTTATTTCAGATAACAAGAACGCCGCACGAATCGTATCATTAATTCTTAAAAACTCTACCAAATTTTTTAGGCGCGGCCTATCGGCGCGAGTTTGAATGCACGATGAAAAATCTGCAGCGCCCGGTATGGTACTGATTTAACGCGGCGTGGTTCGCCTTACGCGATCCGGCAGTCGATGAGGCAGACCGATTGTTTGGGCAGGCTCAGTTCGATCGTATCGGCGGCGACCGTCACGGGATGTGCCATTGGTCTAACCTCCTCGGGTTTCGCAAAAGTATTCGTCGCGCGCATATTCTGGTTCGTCAGCACCTGACCGCGCGCCTCTAAGGCCGAGGCCCCTCCAGTCAATCGGATCCGGGCTGGCAAACTTGCGTCCAGCGAAGGATTGGTCAACGTCACGGTAAGCCGCTTATCTCTGATCGACGCAGAGCACGAGATCGCCGCCAGAGTGCCAGTGCCCGAGAGCGCAGGGACGTTCTTTGAGGGAAGAGGGCTCTTCACCGGCACAAGCAGCGCTCCCATGTGGGCTCGGTACATATCGAAAACATGGTAAACGGGAGTCCGGACGAAGTCCGCGCCGTGCGCCAGAAACAGGGAATGAATGCAGTTGATGGTCTGCGCCACATTTGCCATGGCTATTTTGTCGGCATGGCGGTTGAAGATGTCGAATGTCATCGCTGTGTGAAGTGCGTCCCGTAGCGTGATGGTCTCACTCAGGATGTAGCCGGGCGCGATTTCCGAACCGGGCGGGTACCACACGCCCCACTCGTCTACCAGCAGTTTGGTGCGATGGGTTGAATCGAACTTTCCCATCTCGCGCCAGTGATCTTCGATCACTTTTTCCAGGCGCACCCCGCGAAGAAAAACCTCGAACCATTCGGCCGGCGTAATATCTCCCGCCCTTACCGTCGTAGGTCGAAAATCAGTGTAGTAGTGAACGGAGAACCCGTTCGGAAGAGCAGCACCGCGCATGGCTCCGAAAAAGCCGGTAGTCCAGCCGATATCTCCGTCCGCGGAATGTCCGCGAGGGCCAGTGGCCACGAGAAACGGCTCTGTATACGCGGGGAACTGGGTGACAAATCGCCGGTAAAGTGTGGCGTACTCCTCGGGCTTCATCGCGCCGCCGCAACCCCACGATTCATTTCCCACACCCCAGTAGCGCACGCGGTAGGGTTCAGGGTCGCCATTGGCGGCCCGCTCCGCGGCTAGGCTCACGGTGCCGTTAGGGGCATTGCAGTACTGAACCCAATCATGGAACTCGCGCGGACTTCCGGAGCCGACGTTCGCCGCCAGATAAGGTTCGGCTCCCACCAGGCGGCAGAGATGCATGAACTCCTGGACACCGAAATGGTTAGACTCCGTGGCGTCCATGCCTGGAGGCATGCTGCGCTGCCAGTAGTTATAGGTGCGCGGTCGCGCCGACGCTCTACCGATCCCGTCACGCCAGTGATATCCGTCGGCAAAGCAGCCGCCCGGCCATCGTAGATTCGGGGCTCCAATCCGCTTCATGTCGTCCACAAACTGTTTGCGGATCCCGTCGACGTTGGGGATAGAAGAGTCACGCCCCACCCACACGCCATCGTAAATAACGCCGCCGAGGTGCTCGATGAAGTGCCCATATATGTGTCGGCTGATGACCGGCCCGGCGTTCCCGGGCGACAGTTCGATTTCTATGTCAGCCGCACGGGAGGGAACGGGTCGGCTCAGAATCCCGACGGCGGCAGCGGCCCCGGTTTTCACAAATGTGCGTCTTTTCATCCGTTTCGCGGCAAGTTTATCACATTGACCTTAAATGACCTTAAAACGCCAAAGAGTGCTTGCTGGGAAGCCTAATTTAGCCTTAAATCACCTCAATTCGCTAGACGCGTTGCATCTGACGCCGGTCTGGGTTAGGGTAGTTGTATATGCAACTACAATCCTTTCGTCGGATTTTGATCATGGCAGCCGCCGCGACATCGCTCTTTGCACAATCTGCTGCCACACCGAGAGTCACCCACGTCCTGGCTACGCTGACCGTGAAACAAGGAATAACGCGAGACCAGATCATGAAAGTGATGCAAAGCGAAGTTCGCGAGACCGTGCAGCTTTACCTCGATGGAAAGATCCAACAGTGGTACGCCCGGGGCGACGGCAAAGGTGTCGTGTTCCTCCTCGATTGCAAGACCGTCGAAGAGGCGAAAGCGATTCTCGAAGGGCTCCCGCTGGCCAAGGAAAACTTCGCGTCGTTCGAATATATGCCGCTTGGTCCTTTAACACCCCTGCGGCTGCTGCTCGCCCCGCCAGCCCCGTAGAATCGCGATGTCTGGAAACCTGCCTGATCTCGACTGCGCGTGTGCCAACCTTCGTCGCGCCGCCCGCCTGGTTACGCAGCTCTACAGCCACGAAATCGGGCCCGACGTGGAACCCACACAATTCTCGTTGCTCACGGCCCTTGACCGCCACCCCGGAGCTGGCCAGGCGCTCCTCGGACGCGCGCTCGGCCTTGACAAAACCACCATGTCCCGCAATCTGCGATTGATGCAGCGCAACGGCTGGATCGAGCTTGCGTCGACGGACGACGGGCGCGAACGCTGCTATCGTCTGACCCCACGCGGAGAGAAGATTTTCTCCTCGGCGAAACCCGGATGGATGAGAGCCCAAGCCAAACTTCGCGCTGCCTTGAGGACAGGGGAATGGGAAGCTTTGTTGAAAGCGTCCAGCCGGGTTGCCGAAGCCGCGATCGTAGCGCGCCGAGATTTTCCGGCTAAATGAGGATGCCGTATTTGACGAGAGTTCTTCACTGGATTCTTGCAATTCCGTTATATTAGCCAGCTCCGTGCACGCCTTTATTGCTAAAAGCGCCGGCATTGAATAGGTCACCGGGCTGCGACATTCGCGCTTTCCGCTCATCGCAAATGGTGCTATATAATTAACGGATCAGCAATATTATGTCTGCTTCCTCGAACCTTATTCTAAAGAAGGGTGAATTTTATCATCGCAAGGTTTTTGGACGCGAGACGATTAATCGGGGAGCTGTTCTTCTCGAATGCGATTGGGACGGCGGTACATTCGAAAGCGGAATTATGATGGGCGGTCTGTTCCGTTCCGGGCTCTTCGTCGACGGTACCTTTTGGGGCGGAGTATTTTGGGATGGCGAATGGAAGGGCGGCACATGGGAGAACGGGTTTGACCGGGAAGGCCGCTATCGGCCGCGCACCGACCACCCGCCCCACTCCTAGTGCGATTAGGAATTGGAATGCGCCGCCTGATTATTGCGAGCCCGCATCGCTATCCGGACTTGGCCCGGCTTTGGCATCGCGTAGTTTCACGACGAGTGGCGCCCGCTTTTGAGCGGATCGGCTTCGAAGTGGAGATCGTCATATTTCGCGACACTAGGCCGGAGGCGTTCTTGGTGGAAAATTATTCGAATGCGACGTTCGATTCGCCGCGGCCCGGAGCCCGGGATTTCGTCGAATTCTACGATGCCGCGCTCGCGTATGGAAGCGATTTCGTTTTCTTCATCGATGCCGATGTATTTGTGCTGGATGGAAACTGGGTGGCTTCATTCTTACCGGCGTTCGACGATTCCGGAACCGCCGCGATTTCGTTCCTACAGCGGGCGGTGCTGCCCGGCGTATATGCTCTGCTGTGCAGGACGCGAGACTACCGGACGCTAGCCGCACCCGCTTTAGCCGCTGCGTATGAAAACCTGGACAAATGGCCCGACGCCGTCAATCGAGGGCCTGGAGAGAACGCGGCGATTGCCCTTCAGCAGTGCGGAAAAACAATTCTGAATGCGAGTGCGTTGGCCGGAAGCAAGATTGCAGATTTCCACGGCACGACGGTGATTAGAGCCTCTCGTGAGATGTTCGCGGCGGAAATCGGAGAAGAGGAATTCGAATCGCTGATCTCGCGCAAGCGCTATTTTTTGATGGGCGCTTACGATAACGCGCTGCTCGCGAACGCCTATGAGCGTATTTTTGGAGACATTTTCGCGCCGGGCCAAAACGGCGAATCTCTCGGCGGCAGTTTCACGGTGTCTGCGCTGCGGAAGGCGCTTGGCAGGGTGGACGACGAGGGGAAGCGAACGAGGCTCGCCGAGTATTTCCATAGATCGGATCGGGCCATCCTACGCCTTACTGAGATGGAAGGCATAGACTATATTTTCCCGGATGTCTTGCCGGACGGATGGCCACGGCAGAGTACACAATGACATCCAGCCCGCAACTCACTGTGTTCACCGCTACGGTCTATCCGGACGTAGCCCGCATTTGGTACGAGTGCGTGCGAAGAGCGTTTCCAGGGTCGTCGACAAAGTTCGAGATTTTTTACGATTCGGATGGCGACGGGCTTCCCCGCGATTGTTTTGAAGGCGCGCACATTTTGCGGCGCACTCCGGGACGGCGCGATCATCATGACGCCTATAACGACGCGGTGCAGCGCGCCGAAACACCGTATCTTGCGATCATCGACACGGATGTTTTCTGGACCAGAAGCGATCTTTGGGATCGGGTGCGGGCCCGTTTGGAGGGTCCTGAAGTAGCGGCGGTCTCGGTGATTTCGCGGTCGCGGAGAAAAAGTCACGGCACGTATGCGGTGGTTTTAAAGCCTCATCTCTATCGGAAAGTGCTGGAGAAATTGCCGGGCGGATTCTATCCGGGCGCGGAGTTTCTGGACCTGGAGATTCCCATGACGGAATGGGGCTGGTTCGATACCGGGGATATTTTGACGCAGGCAGTGATGGACGCTGGATACACGGTGGAACTGCTTCATTTGGATAAATCCAGGGAGGTGGTCCGCTTTTACGGCGTCACGCTTTCGCGACGCGGAGGGCGGAATTTCGGCGCCTCCGCTTTGACGGAAATGGCGGGCAAGGATAAATATTTCTGGCGCGGCTACGTTTCTAATTTAGTCCTCCAGCGTGTTTACCAGCGTATTTTTCGCACAGGTCCGGAGTATGATTTTCCGTTCAAGCCGATGCCGCTATTTTTTCGTTCCCTGCGAACTACGCCATCGATGCTGGCTTGGCGCTATGGATTTTTCCGCTACATCTCGCGGGGAGGGCGGCAAATCGAAAGGTTTCTGCAGGAGGCATTGCTCCCATGAGATCCCCCGCGGAGGCAAGGGCCGTGAACCCAGTGACACGAGCTTTGAGTCTTCTGTGGCTATATGCGAAGATGCCTCTGCTGCTGCGCCGGGTCCGCCGCCACACGATTGAACACGTGGATGGTGTGCCGATTATCGTGTGGCCGGACGTGTTGAATCCCGTGGTGTTTCGCAGCGGAGAGCTCTTCGCGCGAGCCATCGCGTCGGAAGGATTCGCGGAACCGAGTTCGCCTGAGCCGCTCGCTCTCGACATGGGAACCGGCTCCGGCGTGTGCGCGATTTTCGCTGCGCGGCGCGGGTATCGGGTCAAGGCGGTCGACATTAATCCGGAAGCCGTACGATGCGCGCGAATCAATGTCCTGCTCAACCGGATGGACGATGCGGTCGAGGTATTTCAGGGAGACCTCTTTGAGCCTGTGGCCGGGCAGCGTTTCGATCTGGTCCTCTTTAATCCACCGTTCTACCGGGGCGAACCAAAGAGCCGGTTCGATATGGCTTGGCGATCCGCCGACGTTTTCGAACGCTTCGCCGCGGGACTTTTTGAAGTACTTGCGCCGGGCGGGAGGGCGCTGATTTTGCTTTCCACCGACGGAGACGCGATGGGCATGTTGACGGCTCTGGAGCAGAACAGCTTCCGGATTGCGTCGGCGTTGACTCGCAATTTCGGGAACGAACGGATGACGATTTACGCGGTTGATTATCCGGAGGCGCAATGAAGCGGGGAAAGGTAATCCTGGTTAATCCGCGGATGTGCCGTCCTAACAGCGTCCGTTTACCCTTATCGTTGCTGGCTTTGGGAGCGGTTTTGGAAAAGCATTGGGAATACGAGATTGTCGATGGCAATCTGGATAACGATGCTGCGGGAACGATTCTGGAGTCTATCCGAAGAAGTCCCACGGCGCTGGTCGGAGTGACTGTGATGCCTGGGCCGCAGGTGCCTCCCGCAATCGAGATTTCCGCGGCCATTCGCGCGACGCATCGGGAGACACCGATTGTATGGGGCGGGTACTTCCCCACGCTTTACACTAATGCCGCCATGAACGCTCCGTACGTGGATTACGTGATCCGCGGACAGGGTGAGGATTCGCTGCGAGAGCTCCTAGAGAGATTGCCGAACAAGTCGGGGATGGGCGAGGTGGCGGGCCTGACTTGGAAGAACGGAGGCGAGATCGTGCATAATCCGGAGCGGAAACTTCGGCCGGCGCAAGACTATCCTCCTTACCCATACGAGCGAGCGGGAGACGTGAGCCGGTACATGCGGCGAAGCTTCATGGGAAGCCGTACGGGCGTTCACCAGGCTTCGCTTGGGTGCCGGTATCATTGCACTTTTTGCGGCGTGGTTTCGATGTTCAATGGGTACACATCGGGGGAGCCGGCTGAGCGTTTGGAATCTGCGATGAAGGTGTTGAAGGATCGTTACGGGGCCAATGCGATTCAGTTTTACGACCATAACTTCTTCGATAGCGAGAGTTCATCTATCGGCGCGCTAGAAGTGTTGGCTAAAGCGCAGATGCCGTGGTGGTGTTATGCGCGGGCGGACACCCTTGCTAACTTTTCCACTAGCACTTGGGATCTGTTGCGTAAGAGTCGGCTGAAGATGGCTTATATCGGCGCCGAGGCTGGTAGTGACGCTGCATTGAAGCGGATGCGCAAAGGTTCGCGGGTGGAACACACTCTCGAAGTCGCCCGGCGTTCACGGGAATATGGAATCATTCCGGAGTTCTCATTCGTGCTGGGTGGGCCGGAGGATCCGGAAGGTGAGATCGAGAACACATTACAGTTTGTGAAGCGAGTAAAGACACTGAACCCGGAGTGTGAGGTGATCCTCTATTTTTACAGCCCTACGCCACAAAGGGAACGGCGGCTTCGAGTGTCGGATCCTAAGCCGAACTTGCTTCCTGTCTTGAACTCGTATGGTCCCAGAGGTCCGGATTTACCATCGACTCCCGAGGAATGGTGCGAGCCGCAGTGGCTCAACTATGTGTGTCATCAAGACGCCCCATGGCTCTCGCCGCGCATGCGGCAGCGGGTGAAAGATTTCGCCAAGGTGCTGTACTGTCGTTATCCGACGGTGCAAGACTACTCGATTCCGGCTTGGGGGAAAAGCGTGCTGCGCGGGATGGCGGCATGGCGGTATCGAACCGGAAGGTATGGCAATGCGTGGGAGCTTGACTGGGCGCGAAAAGCGATCCCGCTGCGACAGCCGCAGAGGGACAGTATCTAGGTCTCGTCTGTTAGGTTAAAGGTCTCCCCTTCTTAGGCCGCCGCGTAGATCGAAGGTTGCGGCGCACAAGACTTCCCCGAGCACTACAATTTTTCCGTTCTCGACCGACCAGCTGTTGTTCCCGGCAATGGTCTTGAAGTAGGTCTGATCCTGACCATGCTCTGGGATCCAGGTCGGTGTTGCGTAGGAGCGACGAAGACAACACGAGGGCGTGGCGTATGTGAAGTTATCCCAACCATCCGGTTTGCGCATGCCGCACCGAACCATTTCAGCATCGGGATGTCTTAGAAACGTGGATACGAATCGCTCCAGATACAAGGGATACATCACGTCGTCATCGTCGAAGAAGCAGACTGAAGTCGCCTAGGGCGTGCTTGACGCCGCAGTTACGCGCATAGGCCGCTCCCCGCTTCCCGGCATCTGCGACGACGCGAATCCTCTGGTCCGCGAAACAATAGTTACAATCCCCGGCGTTATCGACAAGGATTAATTCCCAGTTGCCATAGGTCTGTGCGCGCAAACTATCCACAGCATCGAGAATAGTGTGCAAGCGATAGTAGGTTGGCATCACCACACTGATGAGTGGCCCTTCGCCGACGGAAGCAGGAGGGGCGTCGTGCTCCAGAAAGACCACCGCCTCTCTATAGATCCCCGGTCCCTCCACAATCGAGCAACTGAACCAGCGAGTGTAGCCTTCGACTGCGACGTCACGCGTGCCGTTGCGCAGGTACGTTAGAACTCGGGCGCGTATTCCAAATCGAGCAGCCAAGTCTTCGACGACTCCTGCATAAGTGCCCTGCCGGTACTTTTCTATATCTCCCTTCGAGGCTTCCTCCGAGACAGTGCGCTTGCTTTCCAGCGATTCGAAAAATAAGGACTGGTTGGTGGCGGCCCACACTTCTTTGATCTGCGACTGGTCATGATGGAGATGAAAAATGCGGTCCGACAGACGGCCGATCTCGACGTGCTGCTCCAACCTCTCCCAAAACTCGCGATCCTCCCAGCCCCAACCCCAGAAACGTTCGTCGTGGCCACCGATGCGCTGGTACAAACCGGCCTCCACCGCGATGCATAGGCCCATGGGGTTGGTGAACACTGTGCCTTTCAGTTCCGATTCGGCGGGAAGGTCGGGCCATGCATCGACCAAGCGAGACATCGATTCGCGGTCCAGAAACATTGCCTCGCGATAAGGCCGCACCGCCGAGAAGCCGCTACGCAGAAGTTCCATCATTCGGCGCAGCGAATCAGGTCGGAGCATCACGTCCGCATCAAGGAACAGCAAGTAGTCGGCTTGGCCGCGAACTAGCCTAGCTCCAATGTTGAAAGCCCATCCGCGGTTGTAAGGTCCGGCGTTGTAGGCGAACTGATAACGATCTGCAAGGCCTATAATTTCAGGAACAATCGAAGGTGCGTGGTCCTGCTCAATGAGAATAGTCTGAAAATTCCCGCTTGGGAGATCCTGCGCTTTGAGAGTCTCCAGGCAGAGTCTCAGATTGCGCGCGCGATCTCTCTCTGCCGCGTTCGCGCGAATACCTATTACGACGGCAAGCGGGCGCATTCAAAAATCGCCATTTCGCAGGCCGCCGTGCGCATCTGACTTAGCACGGCACAGGGCCCTGGGAATAATTACCACGGAGTCATTCTCGAGCGCCAGGTCATTCTCGATAACGATGCGGCTGAAGTAACGCTGATCCTGTGCTCCTCCTCCGCCCTCCCAGGTAGGCGTGGCTAGCTCACGGCGCAGACAGCATTCGGGTGTCGCATAGGAGAAGTTAGTGCTTCCGTCACTCACGAGCATGCCGCCGCGAACCATCTTCAATCGCGGATCGCGTACGAAGGCATCGACATAAGCCTCCACATAATCGGGGAACATCTCATCGTCGTCGTCGAAGAAGCAGACGAAGTCGCCGGTGGCATGGCGAACACCTTGATTGCGGGCATGACTTGAGCTAGGTCCTACTTTGTGAGTCACAACACGAATTCTTGGGTCTCCGAAGGCGTAGCCGCCGTCGCCGGCGTTATCCACAATGACCAACTCCCAGTTGGCATAGGACTGCGCACGGACTGTTTCTACAGTTTCAAGAATGGTATGAGAGCGCCGGTAGGTAGGCATCACAATGCTCATCTTGGGCAGGCCCGCTTGAATTTCAGAGATGGTTCGATGCAGAGCCGCGGCTTCTTCAGGAGACATGAACACCCAGATCTCATCGCGCTCGCTGTCACCACCCACCACAACAAACCTCTCCCGCAAATGCCATCCACAGAGGCAGCGCTGCTTAAAGAAGGTCTCACCCACTAAGTCGCGGCGGGCCGCAGCATTGGCGGGATAGCTGCGGCAGAAGTCTACTACGACAAACTTGCGAGCAACGCGTAAGGCCTCGCCAAGCGCAGCGGAGGCGACCTCGGGATCCAGATGCTCCAGTACATGGCGCAGCAGAACTATGTCGCTTCCATCGCGTGAGAATGGGAGAGCCGATCCATCCGCTCGAACCACGCAGGTTGCCGGAAAGAGTCTGTGGGCTGTAGAGATCATCAGGCCGTCGAGATCGACGCCGAGATAGCGCGTTTGTTCCAGGTGCGGCCAAATAGCTCCGGGGCCACAACCTACGTCCAGCAAACTGCCACCCAATCGCGCGATGGTCTTGGCAAGATGCCAGCGAGTACTTCGGCGACCCACGCTAAGTCGCTCGGCATTGACGATGCGCTCGAAGTGCGAATGCACCTCAGGGACGGCCGCCCGGGCGAGCTTGGGGGCCTTCTCCTGAGAGTAAAGATCAGGATCTCCGATCGGGGAGGGAGCAGGACTTGAGCGCCGCTGGCTAATCTCGTCATAAAGAGCACGGTTCGCCAGTGCCCAAGCGTCCTCTTCCTGCGGGCGCGGATGATGAAGATGCAGAATACAGCCGGAAAGACGCTTCACTTTCGCGGTCCGCGCGAGTCGCTCCAAAAACTCGCGATCCTCCCGACCCCAACCACGAAAACGCTCGTCATGGCCGCCAATCAGCCGGTATAGATTCGATCGGACCCACACGCAGCCGCCTCGCGCTGTCTCAATCATCGAGCCTTCGAAGTCGTAAACATTCAATGGATGATGGGGAGCCCGAAGCCGCTCGTGAATGACGCGTTCGGTCGACTCCTGGTCGAGGAATACCACCTCTCGGAAAGGTTGAAAAGCGTTGCGGCCGGCGGCGATCGCGTCCAAACCTGAGGCAAGCGAGCCGGGCGAAAGGACGATGTCCGCATCCAGCAGGCAGAGCGGCTCATCGCTATCAGCAGCAAAGCGAGAACCGATATTGAATGCCCAGCCGCGGTTGTACGCCTGCGGATTGTAGGCAAAAACGTAGCGATCGACTAACGGCTCGAGCGTGGCCTTGGCAAACGGTTCGCTATCTTGCTCCACCAGAATGATGCGGTAGCGCCAGCGATCCACCGATTGCAGATTCAGCGCCCAAAGACATGCCTGGGCGTTCCGGAGCCGCTCCGGCTCATCGGGTCCCGCGCGCACACCGACGATCACGGTAACCTCCCGGGGCTCGGCATCGTTGCCCCGCACCAGTTCCTGCAACGAATCGTCGATTGCCCCGCGAGGCACATCATCTACTTGCTTACTCAACACCGAACGAGTCGTGTACCAGTGATGGTAAACCAGGTGTTCATAGACGGAGCCGAGAAATACAGGTTCAGAAACGCTGCCCTGGCAGTATTCCCCGGTCCGCACCAAGCCTGAAACATCGTGACCGCGGCGTCGCGCCTCGCTGCTGATTCTCTCCCCGACATCGAAGCGGCTTGGTTGAGATTTCTCGCCGAGAAACGTCAAGTTCCAGGAGTCCATTGTGGCAGTCTCAACCATCAGGCAAGAGGGATGGATGTAACCGCGATGGTGGAGAATCCCGGCAACTTTCGTATGGCCGTTGATGCGGGCCCGGAGTTCAGAAAGCCAAGTATCACTGATTGGAAACGCATCGCTATCCAAAGTGATGAGGTACGGAGATTGCACCGCTCTCCGCGCCAATTCGAGGGCCGGCCCATGACCTATGTTGAAATCGCTGCGGATCAGGTCTATGTCTCCGCGCTTGGCGAGCATCGAAAGCCATTCGCCCGACCCGTCCGTGGAACCGTTGTCAACGACAACCAAGCGGGCGGACTGTCTCGCAATGTAACGCAAGGTCCGCAGAGTGGAGATGCGCACCACGTCGAGCGCATTGTGAACCACCATCAAAATGCTGAACAGAGGCAGGTGGACTTCGCTCACAGGCGCTCTAGCTCCAATAGGTAGTGATCGGAAATCCAAGCGAGCGGCGGGATGGCTTCGATGAATCGCTCACAGCGATTCAGTGCGGCGATGACACGCGGCCATCGGGTCGCGACCGACTCCAGACAAGGGGGCAGCAGCAATCCAAGCGCGCTGATTCGCTTCACTCGAAATCCGCGAGAAAACGCGTGCTTCAAGGCGGACGGAGATGGATAACGCAACGGAATGCCCCGCCATTCCGGGTTCCGGCGCAAGCGCCTCAGGGCTTTGGAAGGCTTAAGACGAATACCAAACCAAAGCCATTCCCAAACAGCGACCGGCCCCATCACGCACAGAAGCACCGGCGAGCCGGGCCGCAAACGTCGGGCCAGCGCAGCCGCCGCCGAGGGGAGATCCAGCACACAATTCAAGCCGCCAAAATCGGAGAGGGCTCCGTCGAAAGACAACTGTGGTAGCGAATCCAGCTCTTCCCAGGCGAGCTGCGATATCTCAGCGCGATCAGAGAGACCGCCTGCGATAACTTTTTCCGTAGCAACACGGACCATCTCTTGAGAGATATCAGTGGCTTGTACGCGGACGCCTCGGAAAGCCAGGTGCACGGCATCTTCGCCAGTGCCGCAGTTCATTTCCAGAACGACGCTCCCCGGAGGAAATAAAGAGTCCGCACGCCGCCATACGGCTTGGCGCATGAGTGCGGCGATGGAGACCGAAGTGAAGGTCTGATCATAGGTTCCGGCGATGGCGTCGAAAGCGTGCGGCTTACTCATATTCACCATTTCGCAACATTTCGCGCCAACGGATTACTTCCGCATAGAAACTCGCTTCACGCGAGTAGTTCTTCAGGTCGACATCGAGAACAATGGAAACGCCGTCGCTGTCTTCCACAAATCGCAACAGACGCGCGATCATTGAAGCGCCCCACTCTACGTCCTGATAATATCCGGAGCACTGAAAACCCTCGCCGCAGACGGGATGATAACCGCTGAAGTTCACTTCGATCACGATTAATTGACCTCCAGGTGTAAGGGCAATATCCCACGCAAGGAGTGAGCCACCGACGATTGCGTCGGGTAGCTTGCTGAGTAGCCACTCTACGTACTGGTTGGGTCTATCGCGTTCTCCCGGAATATTTCCCGAGCCGAAGCGATGAAAAGTCAGATCGGGAATCACGTCCCCTTCGAGGCTGTGAACCCGGTACTCCTTCTCGATGGGAATGCGCTGCTGCAGCAACCATTGTTCATTCCACAGCCGTTTTGGGAGGGAACGATCGCCAATCGAAGCGATCGCTTCCGCGGCGCGATCCATTGAGCCACGCTCGCCCGAAGAATGGCCCAGTGCTTCTTTAACAACGTAACCGGCAGGGAAAGTTTCTGAGATAGCACACCGCAGGTCGCCGCTTACTTTAGCAGCAAACCTATATAGACCCCGGGTCGGCGGCGCGGAGCCAGCGGTGTAATGATTCAGCACGAGAGCTTGAGTGAGTTTGTGCTCGAGCCTCCACCGGAACACCCGATGCTCGTCAAAGCCTAGCTTATCCAGCAAGTGTCGGACGATGAGTGCACGAAAGGTACTTCGCATGCCTTGGGAGAATCGCATCGAGTCCGACAACTGAAGATGGACAACCTTAGTCTTCACTCTACGTCGGCGTTGCGCGCGGCAACATTCAACCTCCGCGGCGATGGACCGAATCTTCCTGAGTTCCTCCGTGTCCCAGTCCGCGCCAGTGAGAGTCACGGGTATACCCGTGGCCGAGGTCATTGCTCAGATGACTCCTTGCGCGTGCCAATCAAGATAGCGAATGTGCTTGGCTCCCGCTTTCGTTTCAAACGGGCGATGCAGGGACGCATCGCCCACTTCAGTCCATACCAGGGGCGAATCACTCTCCAGTCGAGACTGAGTTCGCTGCCCAAATTCCGGAGCATTTCCCAAGTCAGATATTCGATGCTAGGCACGCTGTCCGACTTGGTTCCATAACGCTTCTCGAACTGTTGGTGACGTTCTGCCGCCATACGAGCCCCACTCTCACCCCGCCTATAAATTGGTGTTTCTAAGACTACGATGCGCCCGCCGGGTCGAAGGACCCGCAACGCTTCACGGAGCGTTCGGGCATAGTTCGTGCTGTAATGCAGGCTCGCATTGTAAACCACCGCGTCCACGCATCGGTCGGGAAAGGGCAAGTCATCGAACTCGGCCTGCACACGCGGCCACTCAGCGGCGTAATGCCGGGCGGCGCCGAGGCCATCCTGATCATCGACGGTAACATCGACAGCACACGGATGATGCCCGGCCGAAGCCAGATGATTGCTGAACCAACCACATCCTGAACCCAAATCGAGCACCTTCAATCCAGGCAGCAAACCAACCGATCGATCGAAGGCCCTCACGGTGCACTTTCTGATTCGCCACTGCCAAGCCATAGGATGAGATGGATCGCACTCAGGAAGGCGCAGGAAATAGGAAGGAGGCTGTGCGCCGCGTCCCTCCGCAAGCCGGATGTGGGTGTATTCGCGAAGGAACCTGGAAAAATACTCTCGGCGCGATGACAATAGGAGATTCAGAATACCGTCGCGTTGCTCATAGACGGCTGCGCAAGCGGGGCATGAGAGTGAGGAGTCGCCAGACCCCAGTGGTACATGGCAAGCCGGGCATGCGAACTGCCAATCGGTGGTCATCACGGGCGTGGAGGAAATCGCCGCTCTCAAGCGTCACCTCCCGAAACGGCCATCGACATCCGCGCAGTGGCGGCCTCCGCGCGTAGTTGTTCCGCCTTCACCGTATCGGTCGAATCGAGCAGTGAGGCGGCCACTTCCTTTCTTAGCCAACTGTCCGCGTTCTCATAATAAGACTTGGGCGGACGGTTGGTGGGCGCGTAGTCCCTGTCGGTAGTCGTCGCCCAATCTCCCTTCAAAACAACTAAGTCTGAAATTTTGCGGAAGTAACCCGTGTTCTTAATCGGGTAGGAAACGGTGGTCAGGAATATGTCGGGGTTACAGCGCTTCACCATATCGACGGTCGCAGCAATGTCATCCATCGTCTCGCCTTCGTAGCCCCACATCAGGAACATTCCCACCTGGATGCCATAGCGGTGCGCAGCGTTGGTCGCCCACTCTACCTGTTCTACTTTCACACCTCGCTCCATTCGATCGAGAATACGCTGGCTGCCACTCTCGGATCCAATCCAGATACGGTAACATCCCATGTCAGCGAGGGTCTTAAGTATTTCGTCTTTCATCATACGATCCGCGCGCGAGATCGTTTCGAAAGGTACACGCAAATTGCGGCGCTTCAACTCAGCCGCGTAGTTGAACAGCCAGCCGTGATGAATGGTGAACACATCGTCGGCATACCAGACTTGGTCCGGATGCCACGAAGCGACGATATGTTCGAGTTCGTCGGCGCAATCGAGGTAGCTGCGCCTGCGGTGAGTAAATCCGAATACTGCGTGAGAACACCAGTTGCAGCGGTACGGGCATCCGCGAGCGGTAATGAGATTGACGCTTCCCATGCCGTGGTGCTTGCGCCACACATCCACATAACGCTGCTGGTCGATGCTCTCCCTATCGGGCCAGGGGATGGAGTCGATCCGCTCGATCTGCGGTCGCTCAGGGTTACTGACGATCTGTCCGGCTTCGTCTTGGAACACGGTTCCCGCGATTCCATGTAAACGATGAGGACCGCGCTCGCCTAGTGCGGAAATCAATTCCGCCATGGTCGCTTCGCCTTCGCCAACTACTACGACATGGGCGCCGTGCTCAATATACTGCGAAGGATAGTTTGCGCACTCAGGACCGCCCAAGACTACGATCCAACCATTGGCCCGAGCCTCTCGCATTATGTCAAGCACCGACGCACGGGTAATCAGATTCGTGTAGATGCCTACTACTCCGCGCCCGGCTCGAAACCTGGTGAAAAGGTCTTCGCGAAGCGAAAAGGTAGAGTCGAAAATGCTGGTGGAGAATCCCGCCCGCTTTAGATAAGCCGAAAGATATAGTAGCCCAAGCGTGGGGTACGGTTTCATGATCTCGCGTTCTTTTTCGTCCTCCGCAAGAAAGTAGCCATGGGTGAGCAGAATGTCACTCATATTAGTTCCACCGCTTGCTCAAATCCGGCGCGGAGACCGTTGGATAATATTTTGCAACGAAGGTGGGACGGCTGCTTCTATATTCAGATTCCGATTCGCCCAGCTCGCCCCACGCGACCACGACCTCATCCAACTCCATCGTGGAAGCGCCGCGTTTTATTAGCTCTAACTCCTTATGAACCAATTTGTAAATCTTGCGATAGAAGGCAGTGGTATAGGTACCCTCGAACATCATCGCGAGGTCGTCGCTATCCTGCCAGTGATCCTTTTCGCCTAACTGGGATCCGACCATCTGATAGAATTTCGTGCCTGGTAGCGGGTTGCTAACACTTACGCCAATCTCATCGGGACGCGTACTACGTATCAGCTCGGCAGTGGCTAGTATGTCATCGAACCCTTCTCCCGGATATCCGAACTGCACGAAATAGCAAGCGCGAATTGCGGCTGCCTTCAACCTTTCGCGGGCACTCCTGATCTGCTCCACCTGGATTCCCTTATCCATGGCGTCGAGGATTTTCTGACTTCCGCTTTCGGCGCCGATCCACACCTCAATGCAACCGGCTTGCGCCAGAGCATCCACAGCTTTTTCCGTCATTAAATCTGCGCGAGACTGGATCATGAAGGGCACTGAGGCCTGCCTTTCCTCCACTTCCTGAGCGAATTCCACCACCCACTTCGGTTGCAGTCCAAAAATATCATCGGCAAACCAAATGTGGTCGGGCATGATTTTGGCCTTCACCAACGCCATCTCCTGGGCCACGTTCGCGGGAGATCGCATCGCATAGCGTTGCCCCCAAATCGGCTTCGCGCACCAATTGCAATGGAAGGGGCACCCCCGCGTGCTCACCATGTTGACACTGAAGTAACCATGAGCAGCCACCCAGACTCTCCGGTAGCTCTCTGCGTCGAGAAGGTCCCAGGCGGGAAACGGGAAAACGTCGGGATGACGTTCTGGAGTGCGGGCTTCGCTGCGGCGCACGACTCCCGGGCACTCGGGATCCAGCACAGATAAGCCGGATATAGTTTCCACGGGAACTGGAATGCGACCTGTAAGGGAATCGATAAGCTCGCCGAGGGCATGTTCCGATTCGCCTACAATCCCAAAATGAGCGCCGTGCCGAAGGTAGATCTCCGGGTGATCGCTAACATCCGATCCGGCCGCGATCACGGTGCAGCCTCGATCGCGAGCCAGCATAGCCATACGGCAGGCCTCCTCACGGCTGTGCAGCAGACACATTTTATTGAGGAAGTTAAACTGATCTTCGTAGACGATTAGAAACCGCGGCTGCGCCGACTCGAGCAACGCTTCGAATTCGTGCATCCCGCCGGCGAGCATGGCGTCAAACAGACCAATCTCATACCCCTTGTCCCGCAGAAAGCTGGCCGCATAGAGAGTGCCGAGCGGAGGATAGGGGCGCATCTTTTCACTTTGCTTCGGATCGTTCTTCAGAAAAAAAGAATGGGCTAGCAAAACGTCCATATTTGCGTCCAAGCTGCAGCACCGTTCCGCCATTAACGTTCAATCTGGCAAAAATGATTATACTAATCTCTGACGGAAAAACGTCAAGGAAAATAAATTCTCGAATTTTCTGCGGAATTATCCGCCAAAAAGATGCCCTAGCCTTTCCTGTTTTGTCCGGATGTACCGCTCCGATTCGCTGGAAGGTTCGAAGTGCAGGGGGATTCGCTCCACCACGCGGATATGGTTCGATTCGAGACCTTGAACCTTCGACGGATTGTTCGAAAGCAGCCGAACCTGCTCCGCTCCCAGGTGTTTCAGTACTGCCGCGCAAAACCCGTACGTCCGCTGGTCGGCCAAAAAGCCGAGTTGGAGGTTCGCATCCACGGTATCCAGACCTTGATCCTGCAGTTCGTACGCTCGCAGCTTGTTCATCAGGCCGATCCCACGCCCCTCCTGCATTTGATAGATCAATATCCCGAATTCAGATAATCCGATCAGTTCCAGCGCACGCTCCAGTTGCAGGCCGCAATCGCAGCGGAGCGAACGAAACACATCACCGGTGAGGCATTGCGAGTGGATGCGCACAATCGGCGCCGAATTACCGGCACCATGAACGAGGGCGAAGATCGGTTCGCGATCTTGTTCTGCATAGGACGCAATCAGGCTGAACTCTCCGAATGGCGTTGAGAGATGCGCGTTCACAACCTCGAACTGCAAAGCGCTCTTCATTTCGACTGGGAATTTCTTTGTTGAATCTGAATTCTACGCGAGAATATCGCAAATCGGCAACATGTTTCGGTAATTAGCCGCGAAAAGAAGGAAAATTCAATGCGGAGGCGCAGAGAGCAGGAACCGTTCCACTTGGCCGGCTGCGCGCAGACAGGATGCGGTAAATCGCAAGCCACGAGGCCAGCGTGATCCCATTCCCATCAGCATTCCAAACGCGCCGGTCGAGCGATGCGAGTGAATCTTTGTTGTGGGGTACAGGCGATTGTGAAGCCGCTCCAGCACCAAACTGCAGATGCATCCACGCCACAACCAGTTCGAATTCCTAGCCATAGAGGCCAAAGAATGCTCCTCCACGTGTTCGGCTGTGCGGCGATACATGGTGACACTTTCGAAACAAACTAAAGGCCCCCCTTCTGCTTGTTGGCGAAGTTGCACCTCGTATCCAGCCTCCCGTACGGCGTGCGTAATCCGGTCGCCCGTGTCGTAGCCGAACCAGTCGTCCATTGGAACGTTCGGGCCGAAACGGACATTCATCGGAAGAAATCCGTCCGGCAAACTATTCATTACGCTTCTATACTTGCTGACATTCAACACCACCGCGAAGGTCCCATGGCTCGGTCGATGCCGGCGTGAAATGCATGCTATAGCGGCAAGACTTGGGCGCTGAAGGTAGGGATGGAGTTCTATCCACAGACCGGACGAGGTCCAGAAAATATCAGTATCGATAAAAGCGAGGAACGGCGTTTTGGCGCGTCGGATCGCGTCGTTATAGGATTCTTGAAAATCTCGCCTGGAGTCAGTGCGAGGCAGGATCGTGGCGCGAGGGAACCAGGAAGCATCGAGCGTACCTCCGGAATCATCGAAGATTTCGAATGACGTAGTGTCGGGCGGAAAGGCGCGGATGACACACGCATACCAGAGGCGCGCGAGATCGGGATATACCGCCGAAGTAAAAACCGTCAGCATTTCGCACAATCCTCGGCGACGGCAGCGATCAGGTCCAGCGCGCGATCGACATTATCTGAACAATTCAAACGGTAACTAGGTGCCTCTAAGAGATGCGCAACCCGACACTGATAGTCCTGTGCGGTCAACTCGTTGCCTGCTGTTCCCAAATTCCAAAGGGCAAGAGACTCAGCCTTCGAAACTGTTTCGAGGCGCGTGGTCCCCGCCGAGTTCCGTTCCAGCAGAACGACGATGCCGGGGCTCGCACTGCCTACCCTCGTCTGAGCTACATCGATCTCGACCTTGACTTCATCGCCAATCAAAACTTCAGGACTTGCCGGCATCTGAGGAAACAAAGCCCGCGCAGAATGGCGTAGATAGATCCGGCGCGAAATGCCCAACCAGGCTGTGTAGCCGCGGGCGATCCAGACTGTACTGCCGGCCACGACTTGAAATCCACGTAACGTCGCGGCGTAGGTTAGAACGGACTTGCCCACTCCGTGCGGTCCTCTTAATAACACTGCGCAACCGTTGATGACAATACAGGCGCCGTGTACTCCCAGAAACCCTCGAGCAGGTAACGACGCTGAGAGTGCAAATTGCAGAGCGTGCAACCGAAACGAACTTTGGTCGTCTATAAAGTTTTCGGGAAAGTGTCCGCACGCTACCCCGCCCGCCTGGTCGATGGACAAGACAACCTGTCCGCTGATTCGTAGTTCCGCACGATGTGACGACATTCGATATTCAAGGGCGCCAGTCAAGCAATCCGGGCTGTGATTAAAGTCGAACTGGAGATCCGCTTCTGCCTTCGCACCTCCAATTCCAAACAGACCATACGCCTCACAGGCGGCGGCAGCGAGCTTCGAAGAGTTCGTCGATACCCGGAGAGACAGGCCCATTGGACGAAACCAATGTTCCATTTAAGAGGGCTCCGCCCATCCGTTCCAGTGGGATCCGAACCAATCGTTTTCCCGCAATTCGGTCAAAATCGATGGATCAATCTTCTGTAATTGATGCCAGTTCACACGGCCGCCTCCGTACACGTTTAAGTAGGGAACTGGTCCATCATTCGCGTCGGCTACTCCGAGAATCAGCTTCCCGTCATTCATGTGTTCACAGCTGCCGTGCCGTTCGAAATCCCACGGGCTGCGATTCGGTTTCAGCATAGACGCGAAATATTCCCTCTGCCATATGGCAGCCTGTAGTGACGACCGGTATCGAGCGTCCTGGTTGCTCACGATGATACCCGTGTCACCGTTCATATCATAATGCTCATGCGGAGAATGGAAACGGTCCGTAGACAGGTCGATTTTCGCCACATTCTCACGGCACAGATAGGGCATCAGCCGTTCGATCAGTTCGATGTTCACCGGCTTGTGGATGAAGTAGTCGATTTGCAGAAGGATGAAGTATTCATCCTGGAGAACGTCTATCCATTTCTTAAGGCTGTCGCTCCACTTCGGCGTGGGATAGAGCTCACCGAAGTGACGCCCACGCCTGCCGTCCGACCACTCCGTCACATCGTTGCCGAAGTCTTCTTTCTTTCCGAGAGACTGGAATAGAAAATTCGAAGGAAGTGGAAACGCGGGCGGCGTATAGCCCAAAATCGTGACCTCTTGGCCCGGCGACCAATACCGGTTGAAGAGATAAGCGAATGCTTGAATGATCGGATTATACCAATCAGACGTCGTGACGAACACCCTCACCGCGACTCCGCCTTACAGTCGAACACCTCGCCGTCCGGTGTCTCCCAGCCGTTCCACTCCGGCGTGATCATTCCTTGTTGGACCATCTCCGAAAGGATCTCTTCATCCATCCGCATGAGTTGCGGCCAGTTCAATTTGCCGGAGTAATAGACATTCAAATAGGGAACCGGGCCATCGACTGGTTGGTCTACCCCAAGGATGAGTTTCCCGTCATTCATGCAATCGTGCATTCCGAGCATCTCAAACGCCCAGGGGCTGCGGCCTGGCTTCAGCAGTTGACGAAAGTAATCCGCCCTCCAAATGGCAGGTAACAGCGAAGACCGGAATGGCGCGTCCTGATTGCTCACGACGATCTTTGTACCCTCGTGAAAGGCATAAGGTGTATTAGGAAAGAACGCGCGATCCCGGGAGAGATCGATTTTCACAACGTCTTCCCGATTAAAATAATGCCGTAGCATCTCGATTTTTTCCAACTCCACAGAGCGATGAATGAAATAATCGATCTGCAGTAGAATGAAGTGTTCTGCGCCGACCCGATCGAAAAACGGCGCGAGGCTGTCTGTCCATTTCGGGGTAGGATAGAGCTCCTTGAAGTGTTTCCCACGCCGCCCCGGCTCCCATTCCGGAATATCATTGCCGAACGCCTTGCTGTCTCCCAGCGATACAACCTCAAAATTGGATGGCAGCGGATCGCGCGGAGGGGTATAACAAAGCAGAGTCACTTCTTGCTGATTTGACCAATGCCGGTTGAATAAATACGCAAACCCTCGCGCGAGGGGATTGTAGTAATCAGACGTAGTTACGAAGACTCTCATAGGGATGGCAGCGGACGATTGTGGCGGATCAAAAACTGCTGGTAAAATCTATGTACATGGCACATTTGGGGCTCTTCGGCGCGCTTCTCCATCCTTGTTGTGCGGGCCGCGAATAACAGGTGTGAGCCTAGATCCCAAGACTGCTCAATACTCAGCTCGCGAACTGATAACGCTTCGTCCGGCACTGGGATTTGATAGCACGCCGACGGATGGACAGGGACGGGCAGAGCAGAAGGCTCGAGAAAGAGTTGACGGTGATTGCGTCCCATCGCATACACTGTTAGCTTGTAGCGAAGCGGAACAGCGCTCACGCAAATCTGCCGGGACGTCTGCCATAACGGAATCGCTGGGCTCGTCGAATGCATACCCAGAGCGAAGGTGTCTGCGGAGAGCGAACCGAGCAAGTCCATAGGGAACATATTACCTTGTGTCATCCTGCCATACGAAACCAGATGGACTGGACGGGGGACGTCATGGAGGATCCACATATTGAATAGGTCCGATGGAGTCATCTTGACGGTGTGCGGATCTTTGTCCCGCGACATTTTCCACCGTTCGTAGAGATATGTGCTTTCCCGTCGCAATCGAGGCGCGCAAAGATTTTGCCCCGCCAATGTATGAAAGAGACAAATATGGGCGGAGTTTACGGGAAGCGATTGGCTAAGCTGAAGTTTGATCTGACCCAAGACACTTCCGTCCGGCTCGCGAATGACTAATTGGGGATTCTCGCCAGTTACGGAGGCGAGATTCGAGTTTTCGGTACCGACAGCGACCGTCAACGGTGTCAACGCAACAATAACGTGAGTGCGCGTGACGTCGAATGAGCCAGAGGAAGTGTGCAGGAATACCTGAAGCTGTGTCTGTGGATCGGGATGCCCTACACAAACCCAACCAGGCAAACCATCGGTACCCAGAATTAAGTCAAGAAGGCGTGTTCGAATCTGCCATCTCCTTCCTCCAAAGCTCCCGCCGCACCTGCCCGGCAATCTGCATTGCCCGCACTATTTAGCACCCGATCCTCGCCGGATTTCGCCTAATGCACCGGGAACGGAGACCAATTCCATCATCAATTAGCGCAACTTTGCTCTTGCCATTAGACTTAATACCATAGTGCCGCCGTGATTTCCAGCTTTTTCTCGGCGATCGCGCTACGATTTCGGATTTCTTTCGACTCCGGCCTGAATAAACGTCCGCACTTTTCTTGCGTCGGTCCATGCACGCCGCAAATATCGGTAGCGCCACAATAATTCCTTTGGACCGCCCCGCACCGCTTGCCGGAGAAAGAGCCGGGCGCGCAGTACAAATTGATAGCGGGGACCGTCACGGAAGAGCCGGTCGTGGAGGTGCTTCAAAGCGAGGTTGCCGGTGTAACCCCGCCAGAAATACTTCCCTTGGATGGTTCCCAAAATGCTGCTGCCCACCCAATCGGCTGGACGCCGGAAGACGGTAATATTCCGGAACATCACCACCTCTCCGCTGCGATCCAATCGCCATAGCTTCACGTCATAGCCTGCCTTGCGGACCGCGTCGGTCACCAGATCGCCGGTATCAAACCACCGCCATTTGGGGGTGGGAAGGTTGATGTCCATGAACTCGTTCGAGGGCAGAAAGCCCCCAGGCACCGTTTTCAGGACCTCCCGGTAAATGTCGGTTTTCATTACGACCGAAAAAGTTCCGTGGCTCTGCCTGTGGCTCCTGGTGATACAGGAGACGGCAGCGACGTCAGGTTTGCTGAGCTCGCTCTTGATCGAGGGCCAAATACCATCCGACACCCAATACACATCGCTATCGATAAATGCCAGATAGGGAGTGTCCACCCGTGCGACCGCGTCGTTGTAGGCTTCCTGGAAATCCCGCCGGGTGGGCCCTTGCCGGATCAGGCGGACGCCGCGAAAATATTGCATGTCCGGAAGCTCACCGTCCGAATCCACATAAATCTCGAATTCGGCTTCTCCTTCGGGAAATATGCGAGAAACGCAAGCGTGCCAAATTCTTGCGATATCGAAATAAACGGTGCACGTGAAAACGGTGACGAGTGGTTTCGAATTCGCGTTCTGGTCCGGCAACACTAAATTGTATAGCAGCGGCTGCGATTCCTGCCCGCGTGCCTTATATTCATAATTTCGCGACGCAAATAAACTCCGATATTGACGCCGTTGGCGTTTCAGAGTAAACTCCCATTGGTCAAATAGATTTAATAGCTGGCAATTTGTGTGCTTTTGAGATCACTTTAAAGGAAATATCCATGAAGCGTATCGATAAGTGGTTCAGGTTCGCTTGCTGCATCACCCTGAGTGCGGGTATCGGGACTGGCATACTCTCCACTCCCGAGTCGCGGAAGGCATCTGTGGTGCTCGCGCAGTCAAAGGCAAAACCCAAGGCCGCAGCGTCGATGTGCAGTGCGACTGCGCAGCCGAATATCGGGAACATCGCAGGTGCCATTAGCAACCAGGGCAAGGGCCCGTTTATTACCGACCTCAATGAGCTGTCGCAGTCCGCTTGGTGCACTTTCATGTGGCTCAACTGGCCGCAGGAGTCGAATCCGAAAATTGGCGACTGCCTCAACCCGGCGGGCGGGCAAACATGTCAGGTCCGATGGGAGACGTGGCTGCCCAGCACCAGCGTATATTGCCCGGACGGGGCAGCGCCTAATCCCAAAACCGGATGTGCCGGAGCCGCACTCGCCGCACGGAAGGCTTCGCTGCGCACGCTCAGAGTTGGAGTCAACTCTGGCACAAGGGGGACAATGGATGTGGGTCCGGGAGGCATTCCTTTGGGCCCGACCCAACCCACTGGGTTCGCGCTTCCCGACAAGAACAACACCGCGTCCAACGAAAGCATAATTTTCTATGAATCGGTGGAAGAGCCGAGCCTGGTTCAGTTCTTGATTAAGAACAAGCTCTATAACCTGGACGGACAACAGGCTCTCTACAATAGCCTCAACTTGAAGGGCGCTCCGGGAACCGCGGGAATGCCCCCACCCTCCGGCCTGCTTCCAGGCCAAAAACCGACTCCGCTCGATTTCCCGCCAACCGCATTCGAAATTAAGCCCTCCTGGTATATTACGAGCGCCACAGAGGTACAGTCTCTCGGAATGATCAATGCGAAGGCAGGCGCTCCGGCGGGTATCCCGCTGCCCAATAGCTGTCCCACGTCGCCTTGTACCATCGGCCTTACCGGGTTCCACATCATTTGGAAAGTGTTTCCGAAATCTCCATGGTTCTGGGCGACCTTTGAGTTTAATGGCAATACCACGATCGCGCCCATGTTGCAGACGCAACAGCCCAACGCCAATCTGCCTTCCAATACAAATGTTTCGAAAGGCCCCTACATTCCCTACAATTTCCAATCCCAGACAGATCCAATGTCCGTGGCAGCGGATGCGGCGACTGCGCAGTTCCAGAAATTACTGGCCAACACTCCGCTTGCGAACTACAGGCTGGTTGGGGTTCAGATTGCGTCGACGCTGGATGGCACGCCGACTGGCGCTATATCGTATCTCGCTAACAATCACCTCGAGACCGATTTTGGCGCGATTCAGATTGGCAACAAGAGCGGCGCTCCCCAACCAGTCAACCGCAGTTCGTCCTGCATCACCTGCCATTACAACGCCTCCATAGGCAGCACGAATACGACCGCGTGCAAGTACGATAGCTCTGGAAAATATCAGGGCGGCGCGGCATATTTCCGTCGCGCGCCGATCTATCTACGGAATCAAGACGCGGCCAATCCGCCCTTTTCCAATAACAACGGACTGGGCGCGTGCGCGGCGTACAACGACGCTAACGGCAATCCGGCGGGCTACGTCGGACCGTTCAAGCCGTCGGTTTATAGTCATCAGTGCGAAAGTAAAGGGTCCTTCGTATCCGGAGACTTTGTGTGGTCGATTCAGGAAGCAAGCTGGGCCTCACCAACGAAGGGTTGCCCCGCGACGCGGCCTCCGGCACAATAATGACGCGCACTCGCCGGGACTTTATTCGAGGAACATTGGGAACGGGTGCCGCCCTGTTCCTAGCAGAGCAGAGCGAAGCTCAGACCCCGATAACAGCCACTCACGTAAAACTCGCGGGCATGGCTCCCACCGGTGTCTTGGACCAACCGGAGTTGCGCCAGTCTAAGAACGGCTTGCTCGATACGCAATTGCGGGTCGAGTATTCGCACCACTATATTGGCGACGACCTGGTCTACCTGCGAACGTATGAGGGCAGCATGGTCGGGCCGACGCTGCGTGTGCGGCCCGGCGAAATGATGAAGGTCCGTCTCTTGAACTGCCTTCCGGCGGACCTGATGCCGCAGCACATGCCGGATATGAACCGCGCGCATGGCATCAACGTAACCAACCTGCACGTGCATGGCTTGCATATCTCGCCGTCCGGCAATTCGGACAACGTCTTCCTTGAAATAGGGTCGGGCGGCGAATTTCCGTTTGAATTTCATATTGAAGAGGATCATCCGGATGGGACCTATTGGTATCACGCCCACAAGCACGGCTCCTCCGGCGTGCAGCTTGGAAACGGCATGGCCGGAGCCATCATCATTGAAGGAAAGCTGGATGGCTTTCTGGATAGCAAGGGCTTTGGCGACCGCACTTTGGTTCTACAGCAAATTCCTTACAGCTTCAAATACGACAACGATAAGAAGCAGAACATTCCGGCGACCGTCGAATGGCCGAACGTTTTTCACGAGAAGTTCAGTAAGTACACGCTCATCAACGGGCGTCTGAAACCGAGCATTGTCGTCGATGGCAAGGCCGAGCGATGGCGGTTCATTCACGCCGGTGTTTCCGAAATGGAGGACATCGCGCTTCTCGACGCGCAAGGTCAAAAAGTCAAACTACATCGCATTGCCGTCGACGGAATCACAACGGGGAAGGTGGAACCTTTCGACGACATTGAGATGGGTCCCGGCTATCGTGTGGATGTCCTGGTGAAACTGCCTCCCGGGAAATACAAGCTGATGAAATTGGCGCAGACCGCCCTTACCAGTTTGCGCGGCGTGCCGGAGGAGGCCCAGGAACTCGCGGATGTTGAAGTTCGTGGCCAAGCCACTCAAGAACTGCCTACGAATCAGGAAATGAGCCAGTATGTTCCGCCCCTTCCGGACGTCGGCGAGATCACCGGTGAGAACCGGAAGGTCATCTTTACTGCGAATCCAGTATGGCCAAGCATCAACGGAATGAAGTTTCAGCCCGACCCGACTCTGCCCAATCACATTAACCATCGCATGAAGCTCAATGCTACGGACGAGTGGCTTCTAGGTAACGAGACACTGGCCAAGACTGGCCGCCGCTTCGCGCATCCGTTCCACATTCACATCAATCCGTTCAAAGTGATCCGCATACTGAACGAGAAAGATCAGGATGTGGACCCGCACGATCTGGTTTGGCGCGATACTATCCTTGTGCGCCCTAACTATAAGATCACCATCCGTTCGCACTACTTGAAGTTCACCGGACGCGCTGTCTTACACTGCCACATTCTTCCGCATGAGGACGAAGGGATGATGCAGGTGATCGACATCCGTCCGTAGCATGCGTATGTCTTCGCCGCGAAACGCCAACGTCGGGGCGGCTTACGACTTCATCGCAGCGGATTACGACGCGTTGATGCAGCCTGACATGCAAATGCGTCGCGTCCTATGGCGACACTATGCACGGATTTTCCGCCCCGGCGATACTGTACTCGACTTTGGGTGTGGCACCGGCACAGACGCACTCTTCCTTGCCAAGCATGGCATTTGCGCCACAGGGATTGATGCGTCGCCGGCGATGATATCCCAGCTCCGCGGAAAAGCGGATGTGGAAGGTCTTGCGATTGAAGCTCACATTGGCTTACTCGCTGACCTGCGCGCGTTCGCTCCGAACAGCTTCGTGGGAATCACCTCGGCATTCGCCGCGCTGAACACCGTGCCCGATTTACCCGCGTTCGCGGGGGAAGCTCACCGCTTGTTACGTCCTGGCGGAAGGCTTGTTGGGCACTTCCTGGCGATGCCTGGCGTTTGGGAAATTTTGGAATATCTGATGGCAGGCCGCTGGTCGGAAGCGCGGGAACGGCGAAATTGCCGGGAAAAAACCATCGCGGTTTGTGGTCAACCGGTCACGCATATTCTCCTGTCTCCGCGCGAAATGTACCGTCGCTTTTTCAGCGAGCGCTTCCGGCTGCGCAAATTATATAGCCTGGGTTTTCTTTGGCCGCAAGGATGGGAGGGAGTTGTTCCCGCGCCTGTCGCGTCGATAGCAAACCGCATCGAAGCGGTCGGCGGACAAGTCCGGCCGTTCTCGGATTGGGGTCGTTTTTTCGTCTTGGATCTCGAGCGGCGGTAAGAACTCTAAATTTAAAGTTACAAAAACCCGCCTGAATAAGTGTTCCATTTGAGACAATCCTCGAGTTTTTCTTGACATAATTTATGGCTAATGTCACACTATGGCATTCGTTTTTAGTCGGCCCATCGTCCTTAAGGAGAAGGTGTGCAAAGACGAGCCTTTGCGGTAATATTCATCGCTCTTGCGGCATTCGCCCAAGCGCCAGTACTCCCGTCGCTCAAAAGCCTACTGGAGCTGGTCAACAGCCCGCAGAATTCGATGAAGCTGGCGAAAAATGATCCCGTTCAGTACGGGTGGGATCTGTTCTTCTACTCCGATTGGCCTGCTCTGACCGACCCTAAACACCGCGGCGAGCCTGATTCTGACAAACAGTTCGGGCAAACGGGCACTGTCGTCTGGCAGACCTGGAAGAACTCCTCCGAGACCTTTCTTCGAAACGGCAAGAAACCGGAGAGTTGGACCACCCAGGAGCCAGTGCCCGCGGAGGTTTCGAAAATACCATTTCAACCCTCGGACGGCGGCAACGTCTGGCAGCATCTGACCGGCAACTCAGAAGTAGACGGCTTCCCAGTGAAAGATAGTGAAGGCGCGGATATCCTTTATGAAATCCGGCAAAACCAGAGCACTTTCGATCTTATCGTTAAGCACGATCTGTACTACGTTCAGGGCCAGATCGAGTATGCCAAGAGCAAGGGTGATGTGAAGTTCGACGCGTCGGCTATGGAAGTGAAACCGTCGTGGCGCTGGCTCGATACCACCAAGCCGGGATGCCAGACGCAAGACTATTTCACCGCCAACGCCTACTGGGCTGAGAAAGATTCCAGCGGAAACTTTACCGGATGGAAGACCGGACTAGCAGGGCTTACCGGTCTCCATATCCTAACCAAGGCGCTTCCCCAGTGGGTATGGATTACGTTTGAGCAAGTGAATAATGGCACTTGCACGGATGTCAAACGTCTCACTCCAATTCCGGCCGATATCGCCGCCGTCAATAACCGGATGCAAACTTTATTGTCCGGAACCAAGTGGAAGAATTATGAACTGGTCGGCGTGCAGATTGACGCAGGGACTACCGACAATCCCGTTGTCCTGGCTAATACGCAGATTGAATCGGCATTCCAATCGCGATCCTCGTGCCTGACCTGCCATGCGATCGCAAGTGTAGCCACTCAGAAACCGACGAATCCGGAAGACAATCTGCGCATGAGTTTTCTGCAGCGAACGCCTCCGGTTAGTCCGCCTTACTACATCGGACCTCCTCCAGGTCTCGGTTCATTTAAGTCCATGGACTTCGTCTGGTCGTTACGCCGCGCCGAGTGGCGGAAGTAGAACCGCGAGAGCCCATGAGCGTACTCAATCTGCCACGTCTTGTTTTCTCGGGATACACCGACTGGAATCCAAACACGGTGAACAATTCGTCGACGATCTATGACGAAGTGACTGCCGAGCCCGTACCTCAACCAGGTGTGGCCTGGGACCAGTTCGTCGCGTGGCTGCTCGAATCGAATAACTCCACAAACCCTGCGGGACTGCAGCCGAATGGAAGCTGGAATGTGTTCGGCGACCACGGCGTCGCGTTCATGACCGATGCCGGCAATGGCGCGAAGATCACTGGAATCAGTCTAGCCGTCGGATCTGCCGGGAGCGACCCTTTGATCGGGGCCAGCGTTCAGATTTCAGGATTGAGCTACTCGGATTCCGCGATACCTCCGCCTGCGCGGTTAATCGACGTGGAGCCCTATGGCCCATTCAGTTCTCAGATCTTCTACGAGAACCTCATCGTAGGAAACGCGACAGTTGGCGTGACGGGACAAGGAGCCTGTCGCATGTTTTCGCGGTGGCCAAACTTTGGACGCAACCTCGGCACGCTGCCCATCGCCGGTGGGATGGGCGTTATCTGGCAGACGGCGGCTAGCAATGCCAACCTGCAATGGAAAGGTGTCGATCAATCGCCTGCCTTGGCGGCGCTGCAGGCTACGGCGACGTCGAGTGGTAACCAGGGTATCGTTCTCCAATTCGCCAGTTACCGGACGCTCTATTACCAGACCGTGACATATCAGGGCCGTCCGATCCGCAGCGGCGGCGACCTCATCTGGGCGTATCAAAACGGGTATAAAGGACCGAATCCCGCACGCAGCATTCTCGTGGGAACCATCGGTGTTTGGGGACCGGGAGAGTTGGCCAGTGCTCCCACGCAAAGATTGCTCGCACCCAATGTGCCCGTGACGAAAAGTAGCAACCTGAAGAGTATGGTCCGCCTGGACTCTCATCCTGAAGTAGCGCTGACAGCGGCTCCTACGCCAGTTCCCTTGGGTCCAGCCGTGGCCTTCGTCGATCCGTCCCGCAATGTCGTGGCGGTCGATTTTTTAGCGACCTTCCCAGAGCAAGGGGGCACGCTCAAAAAGGCGAACCTTGGGACGTTTCTACTGCAAGCTATCGCGGCGGATGGGAGTGTCACTCAGATCGGCTCCCCACTCGCTTCTGAGTTGTATGCACAGGCGGCGTATGAATCCGGCGGCGGCATTATCGAATTTGACTTTCAGCCCACGCAACTTAGTGCGATCACCAGTGGCTCACTGCAATTGGTTCAAGAGAACTCTACCGCTGGACCCGATCTGCTGGAGAGCCGGTTTCTTGTTGAGACCGACCAGCGCGCATCTTATATCGATCAAGGTGAAACGAAGAGTATCTCCATCCGGGTCTATCAGAACGGTGCGACTCCCACTGTGAGCGTACAGTTGCTGGCCTCGCAGTATGACAGTGGTGGAAATTTGATCGCCGCTCCAGCGAACCAGATTGTCACTTTCACGGGAGCTTCCGCTTCTGGAGTCTTGCCAGTAACGGGCGGTGCGGCGCAACTGACGTTCCAGGCAAAGCAGGCAGGCGTTTGCTACATATTCTTTCTCCCCTTCACCGGATCGGCTCCACCAATTCCACCGGCGTCCGGATTCGGCTCATCCTCCGATTTCTTCGCCGTGATCCGCGCGCTTCCGTTCGATAACGAACTGGAGGCGAAAACTCCCGACAGCCAGTTGAATTGGGCCTTTATCTACAAGAATGTGTTGAGTACTTACGATCTGATCTATCCAGTGATGTCGCAAATTCGCAATCTGCAGGATAAGAACGTGGTGGACGCGATGGCGGAACAGTTAAAGTTCGCGATTTCGCTGGATTCGTTTGCGTCGACACTATACATGCCGATGACGCGGGAACTGTCGGCGGGAAAACGCAAGCTGCTCGAGCGGTATGTGGATCTGCTTCCCGACCGCGTTCCACCGGACCCGACTTGATCAAGGAGATCTTGCAAATGAGTGTGTTGTCTCTTCCGAGAATCCACTTCTCTGGCTTCACCGACTGGAGCCCCAGCACTGCCAATAACGCGCCCAATGTATATGACGAGAATAGCGTCGAGCCTTTTCTTCAGACCGGAGTCACCTACGACACTTACCTGAATTGGCTGAAGGAAAGGAATCCGCAGATGCTTCAGCCGAATGGAAGCTGGAACGTTTACGGAGATCATGCAACGCGTTTCGCCGAATCGAAGGTGCTCGGAGCGAAACTGGCCACCGGCCCTGCCGCTGCTAACGATCCTCTAATTGGAACCGATGTTGAGCTGCTCGGCTTGAACTACAGTGATGGCGCGGCACCAGCGCGTCTGGTGATGACTGATCCCTTTACCGGAGGAGAGGCCACGTCGCAGATTTTCTATCAGTGGCTGACGGTTGGTAACTTCGCTGGTACGCAAGACCAGTGGATAGGATTCAAAGCCTCCGCTGCGACCCGTATGTTTTCCCGTTGGCCCTATCAGACGCGCAACCTGGGCATCACTTTCAAAGAAGGAATGGTTGGCTGCATCTGGCAGGCCGCGTCTCTCAGTAAGGACATCCAATGGTACGGAGTGGATCGTTCGCCGGCGCTTGCCGCGCTGAAAGCCGCGGCGGATGAGACATCGAATCAAGGCATCCTGATGCGGTTCGCCAGTTACCGCACGCTATACTATCAGGCTTGCGTCTACAAAAATAAACCGATCGAGAACGGATTGGAATTGGTGGCGGCGTACGCCGACGGGTTCACCGGCGATAATCCGGCACGTAGCGCGATGCTCGGCACAGTTGGAGTTTGGGCGATAGGCGAACTCGCCTCGGCGCCAGCCGGACGTTTGCTGCTTCCGAAATCCGCTGCGCAGCTCGCGACTAGCCCTGCAACCGCGAGTCTCGGGCCCGCAGTAGCAATCGTTGACACTGAGCGGAACGTGCTGATTGTCGATTTCATCAGCACCTTTCCTGAGCAGACCACAAACTTGGATAAAGCGGACTTCGGCGAACTCCAGCTTCAGGCCCGCAGTGCCGCGGGCAAGATCACGCCTATAGCCACGCTCACCTCTGCCAACTACGATCAGCAGACATATGAAGCAACAGGCGGCATCTCGGAATTTCCGCTACCCCAAGGTACGGCAATCACGCTAGGAAGTATTGAGTTGATCCAGCAACAAGCCAATCAACCTATCGCTGTTCTGCAGCAGACGACGTACACTGCGGATACAGATGATTGGGCGCTATACATCGATGAGGCCCAAACAGTTCCGGTTAGTGTCAGTGTGTTTGAAAACGGCGGACCGGCCAAGGGTGACGTCAGGCTCCTCCTGCAACAATACGATTCCAACGGGAACCTGATGCCCAAGCCGATGGTGGAGATCTTGGATTCAGCGGGCCAGCCGGTCCAGGGGAATAGGGTGCCTGTGATCGCGGGAAAAGTTAACCTCCTGGTGCGTTCTCTCCAACCAGGAGCCTGCTTCCTGGCGTTTTATCCCTTCACGGGCGCGCTGCCGCCGATCGTGCCAACGACTGGATTTCCCCTGCCTTCCTCCTTCTATACGGCGATCCGCGCACTGCCTTTCGATAACGCGTTAGAGAAAAATACCAAAGACAGCGAGTTGACATGGTCCTTCATCTTCACGAAAATCCTGCGCGTGTTCAACCTTGTCTACCCGGTAATGTCGCTGGTTCGGGACTTAAGCAATCGAAATGTTGTTGAAGCGATGGCCGACCAGCTGAAGTTCGCGGTGTCGCTCGAAACCTTCGAATCGACACTCTATATGCCCATGACTCGCGACTTGTCCGCTGGGAAGAGGCGCCTTCTCGAGCGCTGGGTAAACTTGCTGCCAAACACTCCTGAGGAGACTCCTTCAAAATGATGAACGAACGCAATCGCGTGGTACAGACTTGGCTCGAAGACTTCGTACACGATCAAGGCGGGGCGGCGGGTTCCGTTCATCTTTACGAGGACGGCGGTCTGCGTCTGGCCGCGTCCGTGAACCTCCCGCCAAAGGTTCAGGAAATTGTGGCCTGGGTACCATCAGGCAAGGGGATGGCCGGCCTCGCGCTGGAGCGCGGCGAGCCTGTGCAAACCTGCAACTTACAGCGCGACGCAGGCTCGGGCGGAGTGATGCCGGGCGCGAAAGCGGTGAACGCGCAAGCCGCGATCGCCATGCCCGTTCGAGACAGCGGAGGCTCGATAATCGCGGTAGCCGGCGTAGCATTTGCCGATGAGCGCGAAATCGCGGGCGATGAAATCGATCGATTGGAACAGGCGGCTTCTTCGCTCGCAGCTATAGCGTTTTGAGGTAACTGATCAGGTCCAGCCTGTCCGCATTAGAGAGCTGTAGTCCGAAAGCATGGCCGGGGATGGATCGATTCTTCCCGTCGGCTCCCTTGAATCCCTGTGGAATGTAATCGGGATTCAAGCGCGCCGAACTGAACCACTCTTCGAGGGTTGCGGCCGCGCCATCGTGCCCGAAGGGCCCCCGATACCAGACCCCTTTGAGTGACGGCACTTTGTAATAACCTGTGCCTTTGCGTGTGGCGAGCGCATATCTTGGATCTGTCCCAATACGCTCCGTCATTGCGTCTCCGTTAGGCACAGAGGGTACGAAACCGTCGACCGGCGCCAATCTGTTATTCGTATACAGTGGAGCTGGATGACAGCGGCCGCACGCCTCCTTCTGAAAGATCTCTTCGCCGCGTTTAGAGGCAGCGTTTGGATTTGGCGGGGGAGTCAACGAATACAAGTATTGAGCCAAAGCGTATAACTGTGCATCGCTGTATCTAACTCCCGGAATGGCGTGAGTTTCCACATCTCCATAGCGACTCGCGGAGAACACGTCCTGAGCCAAAGAACTGTAGCGCATCAGATCGCCAATACCGGAATGGCGGACTAGGCCGGTATGATCGAGATACCGTCTGTCTCGCACACCGATCAGGTCCGGGGTCTGCGGAGGCAACAGCATGCTCGTATTGGCGCGGGCGCTCACGCCGGCAGGAATCGATTCCCCCGCAGTGATAAAATCTTCGAGCGAGAAGGCGCGCGCCTGCCTATTCGGATCAGTCGATAACCAGGGAATCTCGAACTGCCGGGCAAAACCGAGAGCCCGCTCCAGCACCTTGGTCGGTCCCATCGCGCGGGCAGCCGATCGCAGCATATTCGCACCCTGACGGTCGTTCGGATTGTTGCCCTGAGCCCCCGCCACGATCGTCCCATCCGCTAACACACGCGTGTGACAAGTAGCGCACGACATCGAGCCCAGTTCCACGATGCCTTTGCGCCTGACAACCCATCGCGCGAACGGAATCGTTCCGTCTCTTGCCACCGGCATGGCGCTGCGACCGTAGAATGCGGGATCAAACAGATCCTCAGCACTGAAAAACATCGGACTCTCAGACGTTGGCGCATTGAACACTATGCCGCCGGCAGCCTGCCAATCGGCCAGTGTCTTCAAAGTTGTCGCGTCGAACGAAATTTCCGGCTCGCGGTGCTTCAACCATTCCATGTATCCGGAAGGTTCACGGCCCGGACGGTAAATCGGATAGCTCTTATAAATAACGCGTTCCGGGAGCCGGTAATAAGCGGCTTCCTCGATGTGGGCGGGGGAATATTTCGCATTAGCCAGAGGAATTTCTAGAATATCGACGTCGGATTGCCGCCACGTTCGCGGGACATCCCCCGCAATTAGACCAGGTGCGATCCAGCCAGCCAGCAGCGCAGTTCGAAACCAATACCGGGGCATCGGAAATAGGAAGTATACCAGCTTAATTAGGCCGCATTTAAATTCATATTTTTGTATTGACTCGCACACTGTATTCCGTTAAACTCGGCTCAATTCCTTGCGCAGTTGATTTTTAAAGAGCGGGTATTGTGAGCAATTATGCACGATTTGTCACTCGTAGCCGGGAACCAAAGCACATCGCGGGCATTCAGGCAGACATATGAACCGATATCAACGATTCAAGGAGATCCTCACCACTGCGGCCGGGGATAGCTCCGCCGACTACGGCCGGCTCGGACAGTTTTGGAATCTTCCTCTCGAACAACTATTGAATGCCACCCTGTTCGACGTCCGCCTGATCGCTCCGGACGAGGCTCCGGCCCATACTTGCTGCGGACATTCCCCGGCCGACACAGCCAGTGCGAGTCGATCGGAGCGCTCTGCTTTGATTGCCGGGTTGCGCGGTGCAGCGCCGTTCGATGGAATCCGTTTCCCTCGACTGCCTTGGGGCGGCAGCCAGGTTTCAGGCGAGGATGTGCAATTTATCGCGCAGTGGATTGACGACGGGTGTCCCGCGGCAGGCTCGGGTGAGGAGATCGGAGCGCTGGATGCGTCGGGCCCGATCACCATCGAGCGCGAGGGTTATGCGCTTTATGAAGGTGCTCCCAACGAGTACAAACATCAGAACGGCGAGTTGCTCCAGAGGGTGAATCTCGATTGCATGACGCCTTCGCAGCTCGAAAATCTGCGCTGCGCGTTTCGCGAACTTTACGAATTGAACAAGTGGCCTCTTGACGTACGCAATTACAACAACCTCGCGTTGATCCATCAAAACCACTGCCAGCACGGATGGGAGCGATTCCTTCCATGGCACCGCATTTACATGTACGAGTTTGAGAAGGCGCTGCAGGACCAATGTTCGAGCGTCACCATACCGTACTGGGATTGGACTCTGCCGCAGTATCCGGCCAATCCGATTCCAGACTCCTTCCAGGCGAGTCTCACGGATAGTTTGATCGAATCGCTCGCGGAGCGGCAACCGTCGATCCCGGCTCCCGAAATCGAACTATTGAAAGAGAAACTGGGCAAGAACCTGTACGCAACGCCGAGCAGTTTTTTCGATGCGGTAACTACAGCAATCGGCGGCGAATATGCCGTTGGCGAACATCGCAACCGCTTCATCGATGCGCTGCTCGAAGCAAATCCTCTGTGGTATCCGCTCCGTTATCCGGGCCAATTCGGCTCCGGCACCATCAACAGCGTTATCCACTATCACTATCCCAGCGCCGACGATATCAACGAGATTCTTAACCTCCGCACGTTTCGCGATTTTGGCGGCGGTAGCTTGTATAACGAATCGTTTGGCTTTCTCGACCAGAATCCGCATAACACGCTACATATCTGGACCGGTGGTTTGAAGCCTGCACCGCAGACTCCCCCGGGATTGGCGCAGATGGTGTCGACGGATCGGAATAAGGCGGTCCGCGTTGCCGGCCGCAAGTTTCACACTCGGGAAGATCTTTATACGCAGCCCGATCAGGGCGACATGTTGAGTAATCTCACGGCATCTAACGATCCCATTTTTTGGCCTGTGCACTCCAATGTCGACCGTCTATGGTTTGAGTGGCAGCAGTCGCATCCGGATTCGCCGCCGGCCGACCTGGATGCCGTGTTGACGCCTTGGGGCTACACCGTTCGCGAGACACTCGATATTCAGCGGTTTGGCTATGAATACATAAAAAGCTCGTACGTGATTCCGGTCGGCGCACAAGCGCCCGTGGGCCGCTTCGTCTCCAAAGCACTGGAGTTGCCGCAGAGCGTTCGCGCCGCTTTCCGGCAAGCCGAAGTGCGATTGCACCGCGTACCGCAGCTACCGCGATCGTGTTTTGTTCGCGTCTTCCTTAACCTGCCCGACGCCAATGCGAGCGTGCCTCTCACGGACGAACATTACGCCGGCTACGTCGCCATCTTTGGTCATGGCGATTGCTATGGCGGCCCTGGACACTGCGAAGTTCCAGCCCGGCAGCAATACGATTTGCGCCCGCGCAATCACAACACGCCGCGCAACCACCGAGTGAACGTGACCAAGTGCGCGCGGCGGTTAATCGATGCGGGCGCAACGTCGTTTCAGATCACCCTCGTGGTTATCGGCGCCGACTACATCGAGGAAAATGAGCTGCTTCGGTTGGACGGGGTGTCGTTGAACTTTTTGGATTGAGGAGAGTATGAGCGTACCCGTATACCGCATCCATCCCGGCATCGGCATTGCCCGGTTGGGAGACAGTCCCGACGAATTCTACATCTCTCCCGAGAAGCCTGGAGCTTTGCCGACAGCGTGCGACAGCCAAGGCAATCCGTTGTTGTCACCCGACGGAAATTCGGAATTGCCGGTCGCGAAGTTTAAGGATGCCGAGGGGCGCATCAAACGCGCCGCCGCCCGGTTTCAGATTTACGTCTATGACGCCGCGAGCCCGCAGGGCCGGCCGCTCTCGCTCGGCGATCCGATTTTCGGCGGCGGAAATCATGGCACCCTGATCGATATTCAGTGGCGTGTTTACCTGGCCAACAAGAAAGCCGTCTGGTTTGAATTCTCGCAGCTTGAAGGTGAGCATGGATATGATGATGGCCACCAGCTCCGGAATTCGGACATTACGGATTCCGAAGCACGCCAGCGGCTGATCATCGATCCTGGCCCGCGTGTAGTCAACGTGACCGATTCGCGCCGCGCCTCGTTCAGCAAAAATAGCGCGCAGTATTACGCTCCGGTCTTCCCGCCGGATTTGTGCCCCCGCTCCATCGAGACACTCGGCGACATTCTCACCGACTCCCAGGGAAGGCTGCTGGTCTTGGGCGGACACGGCCATTCGGGTAGCTTCCTCGATGGGTTCGGTCAGCCCCGTATCGAGAATTACGCCAATAACGACGGCTGGTTCGACGATACATCGGATGGTCCGGTCATGGCCCGCCTGGTGATGTTTTCAGTGGAAGTGGGCGCGATCCGTTATGTCGATGTCGAGTATCCGTCCTGGGTGCTCGCTGCCTATCCCAGATACGCGCCGGAAATTCTGGACATGGTCACCATTGAAGACGTCGTGATGAACACCGCGATTCGCGAGATGGCGTATCGTACGGATCTGTTCGGCACAGCGGGTACCTTCAGCGATCCGCAGAAAATCGACTCGTCCGATTCCAAAGCCCTGATGCATTGGAAAGCCGGGCCGCTCGAATGGAATCCCGGCTACACCCCTTGGTTCTATCGCGACATCTGGCCGATCCTGTTTCGCGCCGATGAGATGAGCTATCTCAGCACGATTCTCGGGCAATCGAACTTTCCGCACAATCAGAGCACGCGCGGCAATTTCGATCCGTTTAAGCTCGGTGTTCCGCCGGTGGTCGCCCCTCGGGTACTAGCGCGGTTAAATGCAGGGAGCACCGCCAGGAACCATTCGGGAGAGCTCTTCGTCGAAGCATTGGAGCCGGTCTTGATCGTGCTCGACGATCAACTCAAACAGACACCGCTACCACAGGCGAAGGGCTTTCTTTTCGCAATGGACACCGGCGAATCAGGGACCCAGGACATTCGCCAGGAGACTGATGGACGCGCTCTCGGAGTTTGCGAATGCCGAATACGGTCCGTTTCCCGGCGGCAATCCCGATGCGTATCTTAGCTCCTGGAAGGAAACGTACGCGCGTGGGCAGAGCGATGTAAAGTTTCAAGCCGCGAAGAAGGCGCTGGAGGATCGTGTGGAGCGAGCCATTGCCGACCTGTACGGGCGTGCGGTGCCGAAAGAGACGGCGGTGCGGTTGATGTCGGCGCGGCGGCCAGATGATGGCGAGACGCAGGTCGATCGGCAATCACTCGATTTGAGGGACGCCGCTCGCCGGTACCTGAACGAATTTCTTACGGGACGGCTACTCGAAAAACAGTTTCAAAAAGACGTTGCAGCCAGCACTCATGATGCTTACCGCCAGAATCGCCTCTATCTTGAGGAATTGCTTAGGCAGCCCGGCGAAGAGAATGAGTTCCGCTTAGCCGGTCGTCCGAATAGCCGCCTGTTCCGTCTGCCGCTGATGCCCTTGCTGGCAGGCGATAACCCCATGAGCAATACGCTTCCGAGCAAATTCCTTCGGCTTACCGACTATCAGCTTTTCATCCTGCGCCAATGGGCGGCGGGCAATTTTGTGAATGAAGTATCGGCGGGCTGGGTCAGGAAAGATGATGTCAATCCATTTGCTCCTTATCAGAATTGGGTGAACCGGACGGCCGAGGATCTGGATCGCGCGGTCCTGATGAACTTGTTGGGTGGGGCGTTCTGTCCCGGCGGCGAAGTGAATTGGATCATTCGCAATCCCGCGGTTTACCACGCGCCTTTCCGCCTCACGGCCGATCCGGCCTTTTACGGGTTCCGTCAGACCGCGGCTCAGTCCAACGCCAATGCGGGTAAAATTCCCGTGTCCGAAAACGACTACATTGCGTCCACCGAAGACGATCTTAGTCAGGACTCCGATTTCGAGACTGGGCTGCAACCAGGCGACCTGACCAAATATATGGCTCTGCCCTGGCAGGCTGATTTCAACGAATGCACTACTCAGATGATCGATGTCACTTACGAGTTGTGGAACCAGATCAACCCAGATAGTGAGCATGATGAGTGGGCCAAGTTGGAGCAGAAGTTTTGGGAGACTCTATGGTGGCCCGCGCACCGGCCTGTGCAGGTTTTTGAAGTGGTGGGGATGCAGGGTGGAAGTCCCGTATATAAGATGCTGGACTGGTCGATGGGTGTGCCGGGCACCAACGCGGGTGATTTGAAAATGGTCACCGAATGGTCGAAGCTCGGATTTCTGGTCCGCAATTTTTATTTGTCGAAGCAGGATCAGGAGCAGCCGACTGCGAATCCTCCAGCTTACAAGTACATAAGCACCGAGCGTAATCAGGAGGCGAAATGAACGGCGATAACCCTTTTGTGGGTAAGTGGACCTACCGCAGTCTGCTCAACGACCCGAACGTCGATACAGATTTCGACAAGCTGGAGTTTGGCCGGGGAACGATTGAGATTGAGAGTGGTCCCATGGAACTTCTCACCGGCACCATCGGTGGACCCGGTTGGTCCCTGGCGTTACATGGGTCGCGCGCTTACGGGACGCCTATGCAAGCTCGCTTTCAAGGCAAAGGCATCGTGTCGGGCTCCGAGTGGATCTACGATTACATCGGCTGGCTGGTCCCGGTGTGGCCGAATAGCGATTCCACTAAACAGCGCGCCGCCATCGTTGGTTCGGTGACCCGGACGATCCCGCATCCTTCGAATGGCGGGACCGCTCCCGCAGGCGTGGTCGCTTCCTTTTACGCAGTGCGACAAGATTAATAAGGAGGAACCACTGCCGTCCTGGGATGTCGCGATCGTAGGTGGTGGACCCGCCGGCAGCGCCGCTGCGATTACCTTGCGCGACCGGCATCCGAATCTCTCGGTAGGCCTGCTCGAAGCATCCCTTTTCGACGAACCGAGGGTCGGCGAAATTCTCACTCCCGCCGCTGCTCCTGTTCTTCGGCACCTGCGTATGATGGAAGCTTTCGAGCGCGAATGCTCACGGCCCGTCCATGCGTCGGCGGTGTCCTGGGGGCGAGACGCTCTGATCGAAAGCCCGCATCTCTTTTCACTTCACGGTCCTGGTTGGCACCTCAACCGCACCCGTTTCGACGCGCTTCTTGTGGACCAAGCCGAACAGCGCGGCGTGACGGTTCGGCGCGGATGCCGCGCGGTGAGTCTAGAGAACGAGGGCGGAGAATGGCGATTTTACTTTGCGTCCGGCGAGACGGCCACCTGTCGCTTCATGATTGACGCAACCGGCCGCAATGCGTCCGCCTCCCGGGCAGTTGGCGTTCAAATCATAACTTTAGATCATCTGGTTGGCTTCATCTGCTTCTTCGATTCGCCGAAGGAAGAGGATCCGCGAACGCTCATCGAATCGGTTGATTATGGCTGGTGGTACACCGGCGTGTTGAGAGACAATCTCCGAATTGTCGGCTGCATGACCGACGCCGATATCGGCCGCGATCTCAATCTCTCCGATCGCGCAAGCTGGCTCCATCGGCTTTCGAAGACAGTTCATGTAGCGGGCGCCGTCGGAAGGGATTCGGTCGCGGGGCGGCCAGTGGTGCGGTCCGCCGCTTCACAATATCTCAATAAAGTTTGTGGGCAGAATTGGATTGCCGCAGGTGATGCGGCATTGGCGCTGGATCCGCTGTCCGGCCAAGGCATCCTAGCTGCACTTCGTTCCGGCATTTTTGCCGCTTACGCCGCGGGCGACTTTCTTGGAGGCGGAGATAATTCCGGACTATCGCGGTACCAGAATTTTATCGAGCGCAGTCGCGAGGGTTATCTCCAGGCGCGGCGACGATACTACAGTCAAGAACAGCGTTGGCCGCACTCCACGTTCTGGCAACGAAGAGGTGAAGCGTAGTGGCTCTGCAACGGGGCGCAGTACGGCGGTACGAAATATCGTGCGCGGCCAGACGATCCTTCCAATCGGCCGGACAGCCAATGAATCGAGTTGTCTCTCCATCAAGAGCCCGGACCGGTAGTGTATCCGCGCATCTAAGGCTTCGATACACAACTCTCTGAAATCGTCGGTTTCCCACGATTTTATGAGGTCGACCCCAAGATTCCTCCGACGACTCTCGGCCGCCAAAGGCTCAGGACCACCGTCAAAGAAGCGCGGTGAACGACTCCTTCTGAGCCAAGGGTACAACACGAAGCGCGGAAGCGATTTCCTTGAAAGTGACGAAGCTCGCAAACGAAAGGAATATCAATCGGTGTACGAGCCGGTTATTGATGGGCAAGAGGCGCAGTGCCAATAGAACTTAAGCTTGCGGTGGAGGACCTAAAACATCGTTTCAGCAAAACCTAACCACTGATTCGTCCCTAATTGCGTGCTTGTGGGGCAGGATGGCATCCTGCGCGGCGGTTGGCAACCGCCGCTCTTCGAGTGGATGCACCGCGGGTCCGAGGAGGCCGATTGCCGATCAGCCGCAGCTTAACAAGCTGCCCCACAAGGCCACCCGTGGTGACAAGATTCGAAGATATGTTTTGGTGGCATCGCCGAAGGGCGCGTTGAACACCAAGACAGAAGGTATCCTCTTACTTGTCGCCCGGGTCACGCAACCTCTGCGATTCCTCCAGCATCTTGCGGCCCTCCTCGGTCTTGCCCGCTTGCATCAGGACCTGACCAAGCATATAGTGAGCCTGATAGTTGGCGGGATCCATTTTGATCGCTCGCCGCAGCATGCCTTCGGCTGACCCTGAGTCTTTTTTCTTGGAGTAAGCTTTTCCCAGCAGAATGTAAGGTCCGCTATAGTCCGGATTCAGCCACACGGCGCGCTGCAAAGGGGGAATCGCAGCGTCCCAATCCTCGCGGCGCGTATAGGCGTCGCCGAGCTTATAATGCGCCATCGCGAAGTCCGGGTTAATCGATATTTCCTGCCGCATTTCTTCAATGCCCTTGTCGAGTTCGTTGTGAAAAATAGCCATGATCCCAAGCAGGTAGTGAGCCTGCGGGATTTTGGGGTCGAGTTCCACCGCGCGCGCTAATTCCTTTTGTGCGAACTCTTCGAATTCCTGCCGGATCATGAACTGCGCTGTGAGTAGATGCGCGGCGGCCGATTCAAACGGCACGCTGAACATCGCGGCGAAAGCGGCTCGCGACTTTACCGGCTCCCGCTGCTGGATGTAGCAGTTGCCGAGCATATAGAAGACCTCGTTGATGCGGACTCCGTCATCGACCGCTTTCTGAAGCCAGGCGGTCGCCTGCGGCAAATCGCGCGGTCAGATAGTAACTCTGGCCCAGTATAACTGTCGACTCGCGATATTCCGCCGTTCCTGGCTTCTCGGTGGACACCGCGCGCTCCAGCGATTCAATGGTTTTCGCGAACTGGCGCTGCTTGTAAAATTCCACACCAGCGGAGTGATCGTCGGCCAACATGAGCAGCAAAAGCATGCCACTGAGCATAATCCTCAGTATAATTACCACAAGCTCGATGTTTCGCCCTATCCTTTTCGCCGCCTTACTCTCTCTCGCCGCGAAGGGCCAATCGGCGGTGGAATTAAGCAGCAGGCCGACGCCCTGAAGGCTCGTGGGGATGCCGCCGGAGCGCTCGATCTTACCGAAAAAGCGGCCGAGGCCGATCCGAAGTCTGCCGAGCTCCAGGATGAGATCGGTTTTTTGCTTGCTGTGCTCAAGCGCGGCCCGGAGGCTAAGCCGTATTTCGAGCGAGCCCTCGAACTCGACTCTGGCTATGCCGCTTCGTACTTTCACCTGGGCGTGCTTTATTGGCTTGAGAAGGATCCCAATCGTGCCATTCCCCTTCTTCAGACGGCGGTCAAGCTTGCACCGCGAGTCTTCGATTACCGCCTGAAACTTGGGCTCTCGTTTTTCGGAGTCAACCACTATCCGGAATCAGTAAACGAACTGAAGGCTGCCACGCAACTGGAGCCGGGCAACGCTTCCGCTTGGAACTCGTTCGGCCTCTCCCTGCAACAGACCGGAGCCCTGGGGGAAGCCCGCGATGCGTTCGCTAAAGCCGTCGAATTAAGCCCGACCGACCTCAGTGCGCTGAACCGCTACGGTTTCATGTTGATTCAGTCCCGAGAACCGGAAAAGGCGATGGAGCAGTTCCGCAAGGTTCTTGCAATTGACGGCGCCAACACGGAGGCGATGGGTAACATCGGATTCACCTACCTGCAGACAGGCGAGTACACCAAAGCGGAGGAGCAGTTTCGTGCAGTGATAAAAATTGACCCCGGCTCCGCGGTCGGGCACTACAATCTCGGCCTCTCTCTGAAGCAGCAGGACGATCTGGAATCCGCAAAGAAGGAATTCCTGGAGGCGATCCGGCTGGATAGCAACCTTCCGGAAGCGCATTACACCCTTGGCATGACGCTCTGGCAGCTCGGCGATTTCGAGGCCACCGCGAAACAGATGCACGCCGCCATCGCGCAGCGGCCCGATTACGGTGAGGCCCATCACTTGCTCGGCACCGCGCTAAAGCAAAATGGCGACCTTGACGGGGCTCTGAAGGCCTTACGCGAAGCAGCCCGCCTCCTGCCGGACGATCCGGGACCTTTCAATATGATCGGCCAGATTCTCCGGATTCAGGGTGATTTGGATGGAAGCAGGCAGGCATACGCGGAGGGCGCGCGAATCAAACAAAAGAAAGAAGCGGAGCAGGCCGAATCCCTGCGCCACAAGAAGTAGGCTACAGCGTGCGCATATTCACGGCAACCAGTTGGCTTGATACTGGCACTCCCCGGCTGATGCTCACCCGAATCACCGCCTCGAATGGCATGATCTCGGCACCCGTTCGCCGAACCCTTTTCAATAGCTGCTCCACGCTGGTCTTGCTGCACACATATTCGACGGCGGCCTGCGTCCCTATGGTGCTGATCCCGGCGAGCGTCATCACCCAGTGTTGCCGCGTCGGACCCGGCATGAACCCGATGAGCGCGTAGTCTTCGGTAAGTGGAAGGCCCACGGAAGTGAGGTAACTCGCCTGCTCACCCGCTGCCGGATGCAGGTTGACGATGCTCAGATCACCTTTTCGCGAACCAGAATCCAGCCGGCGAAATTGAAACTCCTGCATGGCCGGCAGATCCCGTAATGTCAGATTTTCGGACGGCGAACCGACAAAGATCAGATCGTTGTTCTTTACATCGTCCATCGCGAGAAGGCGGCCGCGTTTCACGACGACGCCATGCCGGAACTGCGCGAACAATTGATCCAGTTCGTGAATGGCCATGACCTCACCGATCCCCGTGTAGTGATCGAAGATCGCATGGCCTTTATCTTTAGCGGGATCCAGATACCGCAGCCCAGTTTCCGGCCGGCCCACGAACTCCGCGTTGCTGAACACCACCCAGGTCCGTTCTGGGGCGTCGATAAAAACATGCCAGAGCGCCTTCAGAGGCGGTGGTATATCCGCCTCGACCGCGGCAACCGGAATCGGACGGTTGCGAGCCGTATACACTAAGGTCACCAACAGCCCGCAACTGCAGATCGCGAGCAACCATGCTGCGATTTTATAGCCGTCCCTCCCTACCGGTGGTCTGACGTCGGCTGGCCGAACCTCGGGCTGCGGAACCGCCTCAGCCGGAACGGCGCGCGCATGAACCGCCACTGAATATGCGCCTCGCGGAATCTCGACAACGACTGCGTCCTGCGCTCCCGGTCCGGCATAATATTCAGCCAGCTTCGCGCGCAAACGGCTGGTCTGAACCCGCACGGTCGAATCGAGGCGTGGATCAAAATCAGGCGGGCGTCCGAAGACTTCCGTCGCGATCTGATATTCCTTGACCGAACTGCCCTGCTCGTCCACCGAATGGCTGGCTAGATATTCAAGGAGATGGCATAGCGACTCCGACCCGCGGAGTATGTCGCTGTTGACAATTCTGCCAACTTCGGAGAAGAGCGGTTTCCGCAACGCGGAGGAAACGCCTGTTACCGCCATGAAACATACTTTAACATCACTTCGAACCAATTACAATCACAAGGTTTAGACGCGTTAACAGCGTCATACCGGGATCGAACTTGAAACTGGAGCTTTCAGGGGGCACACTCTCAAGAGCTTAGTGTCTAGTTTAAAAATACTAGATGCACCTGTTTTGGTTAGTCAGCAGTTATACAAGTCGCTTGGTTCCGGGTGTCAAATGCACCCAGGGTAACCACGTTAGGGGAAGGGGAAACGTCATGTCAAGCCACGGTCGCCGCATGCTCCTGGTCGGTTTAATCATCGCTCTGAGCTTCGGCGCTTCAATCAGCTATGCGCAGCAGGTCTTCGGCAGTATTTTCGGTACCGTAACGGATCCAGGCGGGGCCGCGGTAGCAGGTGCCAAGGTCACCATTTCGGACTTAAACAAGGGAACGAAGTTCGAAATACTTAGCGATTCCGCTGGTAACTATAACAAAGGTCAACTGGTTCCGGACACTTACACGGTCACCATCGAGGCGCCTGGCTTCTCCAAGGTCCTCTCGAGCAAACTGGAAGTTAGAGTGGATGAAGCGGCCCGTTTCGACGCGACGATGAAAGTCGGAGACGTAACCGTTGAAGTCGAAGTCACGGCAGCTGCGCCACTACTTCAATCCGACCGCGCTGACGTCGCCCAGACCTTCACCAGCCAGGAGATCAACGAACTGCCGAATATCGGGCGCAATCTCCAATCGATGGAGTTGCTCCAGCCGGGTACCGCGAAACTGGGTTGGCAGCATGCCTCCGACGAGAACCCGCAGGGCAGCGTCCAGATGATTATCAGCGGGCAATTGTTCTCCGCGATGGGTTACGAATTGGACGGCACCACCAACCAGGATCCGATTCTGGGTATCATCGTCATCAACCCGACCTTCGATTCAATCTCTGAATCCAAGCAGGCGCTTCAGAATTTTGACGCCGAATTCTCGTATGTGGGCGGAGGCACTACCTCCTACTCGACGAAGTCGGGAACGAACGCCTTCCATGGCGATGCTTTCGAGTATTTGCAGCTCAATACTCCCGGCTTCACGACCTTTGCGGCGAATCCCTTCGTCCCCGGACCCTCAGCCCCTTACCGCCAGAATCAGTTTGGCGGCTCGATCGGCGGCCGGATCATCAAGGACAAACTGTTCTTCTTCGGCGATGCCCAGTTGAACCGGCAGTCGCTCGGCAGTGGGTTGCTTCTCAGCGTGCCCGACGCGGCGAATCGCACCGGCAATTTCAGCGACTACCTGGCCTATAACAAGGTCTATCAGATCTACGACCCCACCACAGGCAATCCGGCCACCGGTGTAGGGCGCACGCCTTATCCGAATAATACGATTCCCACGAGTCAGCTCTCTCCGCAGGCCCTGGCGATCATGGCGTACTGGCCCTCTCCGAATACCCAACAGATCGCGGGCGCGCCTTTCGTGAATAACTATGCAGTGAACGGCGCGGTTGCGGTTACCGGCAACGACTGGGATACTCGCGAAGATTATTATCTGAACCAGAAGAATGTGATCTTCGGACGTTACAGTTCCCAGCAGTATACCCAGGTTGCGCCCGGCGCGTTCGGCTTTGCCGCCGGCGGACCGAACTTCGGCAATTATGCCGGCAGTTCCGCTTCGCACCAACAAAGTATCGCGCTCGGCTGGACCACCACCATCAGCCCCACCATGGTCAATGAATTCCGCTTCGGGTGGATGAGGTATCACGTTTTTGACGTCCCGAACGGTTACGGTACAGACCCGGCAACGGCTGCCGGAATTCCCGGATTGAATCTCGACAAAACCTACACATCCGGCATGCCTTACTTCGATGTCAGTGCGCCAAACAACGACTACAAGCTTGGATACGCGCTGGGCGTCAACCAGTGCAACTGCCCCTTGACGCAGACCGAAACCCAGTATCAGTTTGTGGATAACTTTTCGAAGACCGTGGGCAAGCATACCTTCAAATTTGGCGCCGACCTCCGCTACGCGCAGAACCTCCGCGTACCCAGCGACAGTCATCGCGCCGGCGAACTAACTTTTAACGGCGGTCTTACCGGCGTTGTTCCCGTGGCCGGCCAAAGTCAGACGACGGGGATCGGCCTCGCGACCTTCCTGTTGGGCGATGTGACCAATTTCCAACGATACGTGAGCACCAGCACGAACGCGATGGAGCATCAGCCGCGTTTATTCTTTTACGGTCAGGACACCTGGCGCCCCACCGCCAAGATCACCGTCAACTACGGCTTGCGTTGGGAAATGGTTTTCCCGGAAAGTGTCAACGGCCCCGGTAATGGCGCGACCCTCAACCTCAACAACGGCCTGATGTATGTGTTCGGGGAGGGCGGCGTGTCCTCTCACGGCATTCAGAACATGAACTGGAAGAATTTCGCGCCGCGCCTTGGGGTCGCATATCAACTCGATACCAAGACCGTAATCCGAAGCGGGTTCGGAGTAGGCTACGATCTAGGTGTTTTCGGTTCTAACTTCGGTCACAACGTGACTCAGAACCCACCCACCCTCTCGAACCAGAGCATCCAGCCGGCGAATGGCTTCTCCGACGTGTTTACGCTGTCTCAGGGTCCGGCGACTCTGGCGCCAGTCACCGTCAGTTCCAGCGGGACCTTCCCGCTTCCGCCAGGTATCAATCCGAAGTTCCGTCCTGCGGAAATTACGCTGCCTACCACCTACCAGTACAACATCACGATCCAGCGCCAGCTCACGGCCAAAATCGCAGCCACGGCAGGCTATGTGGGTAACCAGAATCGCCACGGATTCATCGGAACAGGGCAGAGTATTAATCCTAACGAGGCAGTCTTCGTGCCAGGCGTGAGCAACACTAACCTCGATCGGCCGTACTACAACAAGTTTGGCTGGACGAACGATCTTTCCTACTATTGCAACTGCTCGAACGAAGACTATAATTCGTTCCAGGCCACGGTGAAAGTTAACGCTCTCCAAGGCTGGACGCTGCAGGGCAGTTACACTTATCAACGTCAGTGGGGCGATGGTTGGCGGTACGATTCCAACTATTATTTCAATTATGATCGCGCTGCCGGCCAAGGCTACACCAGTCAGCTTCCCCGCCAGCAGTATACGTTCGCGCAGATCTATGCTATTCCGTTCGGTCGCGGCCTGAAATATGGGTCCTCGATTAATAAGGCTGCCGATTACGCTGTCGGCGGCTGGATGGTTAGCGGCATCATGACCTATTACAGCGGCTTCCCTTGGCAGCCTACGCTGGAGAATTACGGCTCCGGGATCCAGCCCAACCAGGGTCCCAACAACCGGCCCAACATTGGGACTGGGAGTGTCTATGCCGGCGCGAAGGGGAACCGCGCACAATGGTTCGTCGGCGGTGTTGGCGGCGCGTTCCTGTTCCCTGCCTCTAATACCTTCGGGAACTATCCCATTGACGTGCTGTTTGGACCGCAGTTCATTCAGCAGGACCTGTCGCTCTCCAAGAACTTCCGATTGACGGAGAAGGTCGGATTCGTTCTTCGCACCGATGCCAGGAATGCCTTCAACCATACCAATATGGGCACTCCGAACAGCGACGTTCAGAGCCCGAGCGCCGGTCAGATTACGGGACTTGCCGGGGGTGCTAATATGCGCTCGCTGCAGTTCTCGGGCACGGTCAGGTTCTAACAACTGGAAGGACGATTCAAGCGGACACTGACACCTGTTCGCAGCAGGAGTTATAACCCCGTCCCGTAAGGGCGGGGATACGGCAACCTGTTGCTGGCCGATATCGCGGGCCGTCCTACAGGTGGGTCCCCCAGCTTGCTGATTATGAAGATCATCGCGGCAGTCTTAGTTTGCGTGGGCGCCGCATCCGCGCAGCCGGTGCGGATCTTCACCTCTCTTGAGACTTCCGCGGCAAGGCCCGATGGTATCGAGATTCACAGCGGGGCTGCCGTTATTAGTATTACAGCTCTCCGCGACGACGTTCTGCGCTTTCGTCTAGGTCCACAAGGTAATCTGCCGGAGGACGCCTCGTGGGCAGTATTGCCGGCCGCCCGGACCGCGCGAGTCTCGGTAACACCGCTCAGCGATGATGCGGCGGTAGGCTTTTCCACCGCCAAGCTCCGTGTCCGCATCGACAAGGCCGCGTTAACAATGACCATCGGCGACCTTGCCGGCAACGTGATCTCTTCCGATATCCCAGGGCGGCCAATTGAGTATCACGGTGACAGCTTTCGGATCTATAAAGAAATGCCGGAGGACGAACACTATTTCGGATTAGGCGACAAGACCGGCCCTTTCGATCGCCGCGGAATGGCGTTCACGTTATGGAATACGGACGTAGGATTCCAGGAGAGCACGGACCCCATCTATAAAAGCATTCCATTCTTCATCAGTTTTCGCGCGGGCCGGAGTTACGGTTTGTTGTTCGACAACACCTGGCGTTCCAGTTTCGACTTTGGCAAAGAAGTCAGGGATAGCTACTCGTTCGGCGCCGAGGGCGGACCCATAGACTATTACTTCATCGACGGGCCAGAACCAAAGCAGGTCGTCCAGACCTACGCATGGCTGACCGGCACCGCGCCTCTGCCACCGCTTTGGGCGCTGGGCTTTCAGCAATCGAGATACAGTTACGAATCCGACGCCAAGCTGCGGCAAATCGCCTCCCGTCTGCGCACGGACCATATTCCATCGGATGTACTCTACCTGGATATCGACTATCAAAAGAAGAATCGTCCGTTCACCGTCGACACCGACGCTTTCCCCAGCTTCGCCAAGCTCCTTTCCGATATGCAAGCTCAGCAATTTCACACCGTGCTGATCACCGACCTTCATATCGCGAATCTTCCGAACGCCGACTACGCGCCGTACGACGAAGGCATCAAAGGCGATCATTTCCTGAAGAATCCAGATGGCTCCATCTACACGGGGATTGTATGGCCGGGCCCTTCGGTGTTTCCCGATTTCACTCGAAAATCCTCTCGGGAGTGGTGGGGTACGCTGTACAAAAACTTCTATTCCATGGGCGCCGCCGGCTTCTGGAACGATATGAACGAGCCAGCCGTTTTTCAGACGCCCACCAAGACAATACCCCTTGATGTGAAGGGCCGAATCGAAGAGCCTGGGTTTGTGAGCAGAATCGCAACCCAGCGTGAGGCTCACAATATTTTCGGTATGGAGAACTCGAGAGGCACCTTCGAAGGGTTATTGAAATTAAACCCTAACCAGAGGCCATTTGTCTTGACCCGTGCGACCTACGCGGGAGGCCAGCGGTACTCGGCCACTTGGACCGGAGACAACTCGAGCACCTATAACCACCTACGCATAAGTACGTTTATGCTTCTCAATCTCGGCCTGAGCGGCTTCGCGATCGCTGGGGACGACATCGGAGGCTTCGGCGGTTCCCCTCCCATGGACCTGCTCACAAAATGGATTGAAGTTGGGGCGTTCAATCCCATCTTTCGCGATCACACGGAGAAAGGAACCAACCCGCAGGAACCTTGGGTAGGCGGACCCGAGCATGAAGCGATTCGACGGAGGTTCATTGAAGAGCGCTACCGCCTGATGCCCTATATCTATACGCTGGCGGAGGAACATTCGCGCGATGGAATGCCCCTGATGCGTCCTCTATTCCTGGAGTTCCCGCGAGCCGGCCTCGATTCGGGCAATGAGTTTATGTGGGGGCCAAGCCTGTTAGTCGCCCCTGCTATGTTCCAGGAAGAACCCCAGAATTACCGTGCCAAGCTTCCCGGCGACAACTGGTATGACTACTGGACGGGCAGAAAGATCGCCGGCAAAGCTCCAGGGGGCGATCCCGTGATTACGGGAGTCGCGAAAGGACCACCCGCCAATATTGAAGTCGAGATCAAGCCAACGCTCGCCGAGCTTCCGGTCTTCGTACGCGGCGGCTCGATCATTCCCTTGCAGCCATTGGTACAGAGCACAAGTGAGAAGCCGAGAGGTCCGCTCGAACTACGAGTCTATCCTGGCGCCGATTGCAGCGGTACTATTTATCAGGACGACGGAATCAGCTTCGCTTACCGGCAGGGCGAGTTTCTACGTCAGACATTTTCCTGTGAAGTTGCGGGAGGAGAGGTTCGAGTGAAGCTTTCCGCGCGCGAGGGAAGTTGGACGCCATGGTGGACGGAGACTGAGGTGGTAATCTTTGGTCAATCCGCAAATGCGGACGTCACCTTCGACGGCAAAACCGTTTTGGGCTCGAAGTACGAGCGAGCCAACAACGTCCTGCGGATAAAAATCCCCGAGCAGGCCCGTGGCGGCCAACTCATCGTAAAATCGAAGTAGACGATGTTCATTCGTGGAAGACTGCCGATGGCCCTGGCTCTCTCTTACCTGCCGCTCTCAGCAGAGCCCCTGACCTTCTCGAAGCAGATCGCGCCCATAATTTTCGATCGTTGTGCGCCTTGTCATCGCCCCGGAGAGGCAGCCCCGTTTTCGTTGCTCACATACGGAGACGTGCGTAAACGTGGAGCGCAGATCGTGCAAGTAACCGCGAAACGCTACATGCCGCCCTGGATGCCCGAGCCGGGCTATGGGGATTTCGCAGGATCATTGAGATTGAGTGATCAGCAAATCGATGTCTTAGCCCGCTGGGTTCGCCAAGGCATGATCGAGGGAGATCCCGCCGACTTGCCGCCCGCGCCGCGATTCACCGAAGGATGGCAACTCGGAACGCCTGACCTGATCGTCCGGATGAGTCAGACCTACCATCTAGGTGCGACCTCGGGGGACGTATTTCGCAACTTCGTAATGCCAGTCAATCTAGAAGAGACGAGGTACGTCCGCGCATTCGAATTGCGCCCGGGGAATAAACGAGTGGTCCATCACGCGAACGTAATCATCGACCGGTCGCGCCTGCTGCGACGTCGCGATGGGGAGGATGGGCAGCCGGGTTTCGGCGGCATGGACGTCGTCACCGAGGTAACGGGCGAGTTCGATCCAGACTCACATTTCCTCTTCTGGAAGCCCGGCTCTCCAGTACAAAAGGAACCGCCAAACATGCCGTGGAAGCTCGATCCAGGCTCCGACCTGATCGTGAATCTGCATCTTCAACCCTCCGGCAAACCTGAAGTAATAGACGCCGAAATAGGTCTGTATTTCACAAGCCAAGCCCCTTCGCTGCATCCGATGTTACTACAGCTTGAACATGACGGCGCACTCGATATTCCGGCGGGAAGTGACAGCTTCGCGGTTACAGACCATTTGAAGCTTCCCGTGGCTGTGAGTTTGCTATCTATCTATCCGCATGCGCATTTCCTCGGTCACCAAGTGGATGCGTGGGCGGAGCTTCCGGATGGCCACAAGCTATCGCTCCTCAAGATCGACCATTGGGACATCAACTGGCAAGCATCTTATACCTATCGCCAACCCGTTTCCTTACCGGCGGGAACGACCGTAGCCATGCGGATTACCTACGACAACACTGCGCAAAATCCGCGCAATCCCAACAACCCGCCGAAGAGAGTCATGGCAGGCAATCGCAGTGAAGACGAAATGGGTCACGTCTGGCTCCAAGTGCTGCCCCAAATTGAAAAAGATGAAGATCCGCGTCTGATTCTCCAGCAAGCCCTGATGCAGCGCAGAATCGAGAAGTATCCCGCCGATTTTGTGGCGCACTTCAATCTCGGCGCCGCGCTTCAGCAGTTGGGCCGACCGGAAGAAGCACTGCCGTATCTAACCGAAGCTCTGCGCATCCAGCCTTCGAGCGTGACCGCATGTAACAATCTCGCGGTAGCCTTGTTCTCACTCGAACAGTTTGAAGCCGCCGCAAAGCAGTTCCGCCAAGCTCTATCCCTCGATCCCAACTATCGAAATGCAAGGTACAACCTGGCCCGCACGCTTTCAGCGCAAAATAACAACGCGGATGCTCTGATCGAGTTGGTTCTTTACCTGCAAACTAACCCCGATGACTATGAAGCCCACGAGTTTGCCGGACGCCTGCTAGAATCGATGGCAAAGTTCGGAGACTCACTTCCCCATTTCCGCCGAGCCGTCGAATTGCAACCGGACAACCCCGATTATCAGAGCAATCTAGGCGCGGCACTGGCCTCCGTTGGAGATCTCTCAGCCGCCGTGCCGGTCTTCGAGAGAGCCCTGAAACTGGACCCCGCGAATGCCATCGCCAGAGACAACCTGGCTCGCGCCCGCCGCAGCCTCGAAGGAAAGAAGTGACCCGCCGCCAACTCATCCGCTCCATGTGTGCCTCGGCCCCGGTCTTCACCCTGGACCAATTGCTGTCCGCGAGCCCAACGATGCCCCCGCAGTTCATCAACGTTGCCCGAGAAGCCGGCCTTCATTCGAAGACCATTTTCGGCGCCGAAAACAAAAACCGGTTTCTACTAGAAACTACCGGCTGCGGCGTAGCCTTCTACGATTACGATCACGATGGCTGGCTCGACATTTTCCTGGTGAACGGTACGCGCTTTGAAGCCAACTGGACGCAAGCCGACGCGCCCGTCAGTCGACTGTATAAAAACAATCGCGACGGTACCTTCACCGATGTAACTCTGAAGGCGGGCTTGGCGCGCACAGGTTGGGGGCAAGGCTGCTGTGTCGGCGATTACAACAACGATGGACTCGACGATCTTCTGGTCACCTATTGGGGCGATTGCGTTCTCTATCGCAACAACGGCGATGGTACGTTCACCGACGTCTCGCAAAAGACCGGCATAGCCAAGACCACGCGCCTAACATCCGCAGGTCTGAACCGCTGGAACACCGGCTGCGCCTTTCTCGACTACGACAAGGATAGCTGGCTCGATATCTTCATAGGCAACTATATTGACTTCGATCCCAAGACCGTGGCCGGCCCAGAGGATGGCCATTGTCTCTATAAGAATCTGAAAGTCGCCTGTGGACCTCCGGGTCTCGACGGTGGAAAAAACATCCTGCTCCACAACGATGGTAAAGGCCATTTCACCGACGTGAGCGAGAAGGCCGGCATTCTCAAAACACCAGGCACCTACGCTCTCGGAGTGCTCATTGCCGACTTCGATAACGACGGCTGGCCAGACATCTACGTGGCTAACGACTCCACCTCCTCGGCCCTTTACCATAACAACGGCGACGGTACCTTCACCGACATCGCTATCGAAGCGGGCGTAGCGTTTTCAGCCGATGGTAAGTCTCAAGCAGGCATGGGAGTCGCCGCCGCCGATTACGATGGCGATGGCTTTCTGGATATCCTCAAGACAAATTTCGCCGGCGACACCTCCAGCCTCTATCACAACACCGGAAGGGGCTTTTTCGATGACGCGACCTTTCAGGCAGGACTCGGCCGTAGCACCCGCTTCCTCGGCTGGGGCGCGATGTTTCTCGACTATGACAACGACACTTGGCCCGACATCATGCTTACCAACGGCCACGTCTACCCGGAGGTGGCTGACACGGCGATCGAGTATGGTTACTCGCAGCGAAAGGTGCTCTATCGTAATCTCGGCGATGGCCGCTTTCTCGACATCTCCGAGAGCTCAGGTCCCGGGATTATGGAAAAGGTGGCTGGGCGCGGCTCCGCCTTCGGTGACTTCGATAACGATGGCGACCTCGATGTAGTAGTGAACTGCGTGAACCAGTTGCCCCAGCTACTGAGGTGTGATTCCGCCAACGGCAATACCTGGATCAAGATTAAGTGTATCGGCACAACATCGAATCGCTCCGGCATAGGTGCTCGCGTATACTGTGTGACTGGTAAGCGGAGACAGATCGACGAAGTGCGCAGTGGTGGAAGCTATATCTCACAGAATGACCTGCGGATTCACTTCGGATTGGCAAAAGCGCAGACTGCGGATATCGAAATCCACTGGCCCAGTGGCCGGCTGGACAAACTACCCAGACTGGCGGCTAACCGCATGTACACGGCAGTCGAAGGAGCAGGTATCAAGTGAGGCGCCGCGATTTCCTTAGCCTCCCGTTGTTCGCGTTTGGAGCCTCCGGCGAGGTACCTTTCCAGTTCACTGACATTGCTGCAAAAGCTGGACTCACCGCTCCTGTCGTCTACGGCAACCCCGAGAAGAAGAAGTACATTCTCGAGACTAACGGTTGTGGCATCGCCTTCTTTGATTACGATCATGACGGTTGGCTTGACATCTTTGTCCCTGGCGGGTCGCAACTCGATGGCGCACCTCCAGGTACCACCAACCGCTTGTATAAGAACAACCGCGACGGTACCTTCACCGACGTCACGAGAAAAGCCGGGTTGGAGCGTGCGGTATGGGTGTCCGGTATTTGTGTCGGTGACTATAACAACGATGGCTTTGACGACCTTTTCCTCAGTTGCTGGGGCCAGAACATTCTCTACCGCAACAATGGCAACGGTACCTTTACCGATGTCACGAAAGAAGCCGGCTTGCTACATTTCAAACCAGAATGGGGCGCAGGCTGCACCTTCGTCGATTATAATCGCGACAGCTTCCTTGACCTTTTCGTGAGCACCTATCTTGAGTTTGACTTGAAAACTGTTCCGCTACCTGGCGCGACCGAAAACTGTACCTGGAAAGGCATCGCCGTCAATTGTGGACCCAAAGGCCTCCCTACCGGACGCAACTTTCTCTACAGGAATAACGGCGATGGCACCTTTACCGACGTGTCTGACAGTTCGGGCATAGCCAAAGTCGACCACCGTTATGCAATGACCGCGGTCGCAGCCGACTTCGACGACGATGGCTGGCCCGATATCTATGTGGCGTGTGACTCGACACCTAGTATTCTATACCGTAACAATCGCGATGGTACTTTCACGGACATCGCACTCGAAGCAGGAGTTGCCTATAACGAAGATGGACGTGAACAGGCTGGAATGGGAATAGCCGTGGGCGATGTTCTAAATTCCGGACGCCTTGACATCTTCAAAACCCATTTCGCTGACGACACGCCGATTCTCTATCGTAATAAAGGAGGCAGCCACTTTGAAGATATGACTGCGAAGGCCGGTTTTGGAGCCTTCACTCGCTACGTCGGCTGGGGCGCTGGCTTCGCGGACTTTGACAACGATGGTTTTCTAGATCTACTGTTTGTCAACGGGAACGTTTACCCCGAACTTGAACAATTCTTCGCCAGCTACAAGTATAAGAATCCGCGCATTCTGCTCCGTAACTTGGGCGCTGGTGTTTTCGAGAACCTCAGTGATCGTAGCGGTACAGCGATCACCGACCCTCACTCCAGCCGCGGCTGCGCATTCGGAGACTTCGACAACGACGGGAGGGTTGACATCGCCATCATGAATATGAGCGAGCCTCCGTCCTTGCTCCACAACCAAACTACTAATAACAATCGCTGGCTAAAGCTAAAGCTCATTGGTACGAAGTCAAACCGAAGCGCTATAGGGGCGCGAGCCTTCGTCACTGCCGCCGGACGTCGCCAGCGACAAGAGGTCCTGAGCCAATCTAGCTTCTACTCGCAGAGCGACCTGCGTTTGCACTTCGGCCTCGGTTCCGCCAATTCAGCCGACGTCGAACTACGGTGGCCGTCGGGCCTCGCCGAAGTTTATCGGGACGTGCAAGCGAATCAGATCCTTTCCCTTAAAGAAGGCTACTCGTGAACCTACAACAATTAGCGAAAACACCGTGTTTTCGCACTATCCGCAAGACCCTTCTAGCGCTGACCCTGACCCTAAGGGCCCCCGCCCAGACCTGTCCAGCCCTTGCCGAAGTACGCAATTACATCCACGAAAGCTGGAAGACTCTCACGCGATCCAACGCGTCGCTTGCCGATTCTGCTATCGACTCGAAGGTTGCCCAAAAAGGTCCCGTGACTCTCTGGGTGGCCAACGACGAGAATGCTGCAAAGATTCAGCGCGAGTTGAAAGTGAATGTGCGCAAACTGAGTAACAGTCAGGAATCTGGACTACTCTACCTTCCCAACCCCTACGTTGTCCCCGGCGGGCGCTTCAATGAAATGTACGGCTGGGATAGTTACTTCATCCTCCTGGGACTCTTGCGCGACGGCCAGCCAGGATTAGCTAAGTCCATGACCGATAACTTCCTCTACGAAGTGCGCCACTACGGCAAAGTCCTGAACGCCAATCGCACTTATTATCTGACTCGCTCCCAGCCGCCTTTTCTCAGCCGGATGGTATTGGATGTATATAGAAGTACAGGAGACCTCGTGTGGTTAGAGCGGAGTCTCCCCGCGCTTGAGAGCTACTATGACTACTGGACCAGAGAGCCTCATCTCACCCCTCAGACCGGCCTTTCCCGTTACGATGGAGGCTCAGATCTGCCGGCGCCTGAGGTGGTCTTCGGAGAACGCGACGAAGCTGGAAAGAATCATTACGATCGCGTCAAAGAATACTACCGCACACACGAAGTCACAGCCTATAACATAGCGGATTTTTACGATGCTAAATCGGATCAGTTGACCTCTCTTTTCTACCGTGGCGACCGTGCCATGCGCGAGTCCGGCTTCGACCCCTCCGCTCGTTTTGGCCCTTTCAGTGTTGGCATTGTGAACTACAACAGCGTGGATCTCAATTCCCTGCTCTACCGGATGGAGATGGATATTTCGGCCGCCTACAGCTTGATCGACCAACCACGCCTCGCAGAGATCTGGTCCGGACGAGCAGCCTCACGCGCATCTACCATCCAGCGGCTTATGTGGGATAATAAGTCGGGCCTGTTTACGGACTATAATTTCGTCACAGGCGAGCGACTCGATTATCCGTTCCTTTCCACCTTCTATCCTCTTTGGGCCGGCCTCGCCACTCAAGAGCAAGCCGTAGCCGTCGCGGCTAATCTTCCCATGTTCGAAAAGGATGGAGGCCTTCAGACCAGCGCCCGTGTTTCCGGCAACCAGTGGGACGCGCCGTTCGGTTGGGCTCCGCTCCAGATTATCGCGATCCAGGGACTGCGTCGTTATGGCTTCGACGCCGCTGCGGAGCGCTTGAGCCTCAAATTCCTTTCCATGATTCTTCGCGATTTTGACCAGCACCGAACCATCAAGGAGAAGTACAACGTAGTCGAGGGCAAAAGCGATCTCGGCGCTGGCATCCGCTTCGGCTACACTTCCAATGAGATCGGTTTCGGCTGGACCAACGCCGCGTTCGTGCTGCTCTGGCAAGACTTGTCCGAAGCCGACAAGCGGGTTCTGGAAACGAAATGTTTAACCCGCTAATGAGCGACCGCTCTGATTACCGTGAAAACCGCGAGCCTCGACCGAGCCGTGACCGCAGGGAGCGTTACTCAAACTTGTCCGGTATTAGCGAGCTAATAGCTCTGCCGGTTCTGGCCCTTTCAACACTCCTCCCGGCCCAACCAATCTGGCAACCATCGCAGGCATTTCCCCTCCAATCCAGTCCATTAGCAATCTCCAGACCAGCTCAGCCCAGAATGCCATTCACCGTGGCAGGTAAATCAGGCGCAATCTTCGGCCAAGGCGACGGTTCGTTCGAAGCCTGGATATTTCCGGCCAAGATCGCGAGTCATGTTCGCATCACCGCCGAGCTAGCCGACTACCCCATCCCAATTGAGCTGTCTGAATACGCCGCATCCATCGAAGTTAGCCCGGACCACACTACCCTCACTTATTCACACGCCGCGTTTACCATCAAGCAGCACATGTTTTCCGGCGCCTCCGGTCCAGTGGTCTTTTTCGAGATCTCATCCGTGCGCCCCCTGACTCTGACCTTCCGCTTTACTCCGGAAATGCTCCGCATGTGGCCTGCCTCCAACTTCGGGGTTCCCAGCGCCGAGTGGGCGAAACTCGGCGCTAGCGGTTTCTATGTACTCCACACCGATAACCCGGATTTTTCAGCTTGTATAGGAATTCCAGGCGCGTTGCCCGGTATCCTCGCCCCGTACCAGGAGCGACCTCGAACGTGGCCCCTCGAACTGAAGCTTTCTTTCGATCCGAAGACTCAATCGAAGCAATTCTTCCCCATATTGATAGCCAATAGCGTGAAGCGGTTGCTCGAACTCAACACAACCTGGACCGCGGAATACCGCCAAACAGCCGATTACTACGCCCATTTCTTCGACCATAGACTGACCGCCGAGACGCCCGATGCGTCCTTCAACCTGGCCCTGCGCTGGGGCGAATTAGCCATTGATCAGGCGCAGGTTCACTTTCATAACGAGACAGGTCTAGTTGCAGGCTACTACTCCTCCGCCGACTCCGCCCGCCCCGGCTTCGGATGGTTCTTCGGGCGCGACACCCTCTTCACGTTGTACGCCGTCAACAGCTATGGAGATTTCAATCTGAGCCGCCGCGCACTTGAATTCCTGTTAAGCCGTCAGCGTGCCGACGGAAAGATCATGCACGAATTTTCCCAGACTGCGGACCTGGTCGACTGGAGCGCGACTCCTTATTTCTACGCCGCCGCCGACTCTACTCCGCTGCTTGTGATGACCATGTGGGATTACGTTCGGTCCAGCGGCGACCTGGACTTCCTTCGCGCGCATTGGAGTGAAGTGAAGAAAGCGTGGGCGTTCACGCGTGCTCACGATTCAGATGGAGATGGTATCTACGAAAACACGGAAGGTACAGGCTGGGTTGAGAGTTGGCCCTCCGGCATGCCTCATCAGGAGATCTATCTGGCAGCACTGGACCAGCAGTCCTGCACCGCTATGTCGAAGCTATCCTCGCTGATGAATGAGGTGGAGCTAGCCTCAGAAGCTGGCCACCACGCCGTTTCGATCGCGGCCAAAGTTGCGTCCGAGTACTTCGATATTGAACGCCAGTTCTACGCCTTCAGCCGCAACGCCGACGGTACCGAGGACCGTACCGCAACAGTTTTCCCAAGTGTCGCCTGGTGGGACGGTTCCTTTGAGTTGCCGAATGCGGAGAAGATGTTCGAACGCTGGGCCTCGCCCGAATTCTCAACCGATTGGGGCTTGCGCGATGTCAGCCGCGTTGAATCGATCTATGACCCGATGAGCTATCATCAGGGCTCGGTCTGGCCTTTGTACACTGGTTGGACAGCATTAGCTGAGTACCGCGCTGGCCGCCCATTCGCTGGCTATGCCCACCTGATGCAAAACGCTTCTATGACATTTTCGCAGGACCTAGGAGCAGTGACGGAGTTGCTGTCCGGCGAATTCTTTCAGCCTTTCGGACGCAGCAGCTCGCATCAGTTGTGGTCGTCGGCCATGGTGCTCACACCAGCGATTCGCGGATTGTTCGGACTCGAGGCCGACGCCTTGCATCACATCCTGCGAGTCCACCCACAACTTCCAGCGACATGGGAGACTGCGGCACTAAATAACGTCGCAGTCGGCGGAACGCTTTTCGATATTCGCTTTCGCAAACATCAGGGCAAGCTTCTCATTGACGCGTCGTCAGCCGAGCCGCAGCCGCTCTGCCTGACCGCTGGCGCTGATTGCGAAGCCAAGACGGCGCGCACGCACCATCTGGAATTGAATCTTCCCGCATTTGAAATTGATCTGCCTCAAGTGCTGCCGTCCGTGGGCTCGCCAACGGTCTTCGCAAAGATCGTTGCGCAGTCGGAGAATGGCTTTGAGATCGAAGGCTTGGCCGGTTCAGTGGCGGAACTGGACGTTCGGTTTACTCGCCCTCCTTCTCAAGTGTCGGGTGCCATTTTGGACCATGAAAAACTCGTCGTCCGATTCCCGGCGGGCGAGGGCTATCAGCGCATGGCGGTCCGATTTACGTACAATTAAGGTCAAATAAGGCTTTCTTAGGTGCGCACAACTGGTCAATTATGGTCAATTAAGGCACTCTATTTTTACGTTTCCTTCGCTTTAGCAGCCCAAACCATCCCGCAACTGGAGTCAACGGCCCGCGAACGTCTCGCCGCGAAGGACGCCAGCGGAGCGCTCGCAGCCTACGAAAAGTTGGCAACCTTAGTTCCGAGATCCGCTGCTTATCAGGATCAGATCGGGTTCCTGCTCGCCGCCACGAATCGCTCCCCGCAGGCGATCTCCCATTTTCAGCGCGCCACCGATCTGGACCCCAAGTTCGCCCCAGCTTGGTACCACCTTGGCGCGGCGCTAGCCTTAACAAAACAAACCGAGTCGGCAGTAAGTGCTCTGCAAAAAGCCGTGACGCTCGCCCCCGGCCAAGCCGATTATCGCGACCGACTGGGTTTGGCATGGGCAACGCTCGGTGATTCGTACCAGGAACAACATCGCTACAAAGAAGCACGCGATGCTTACCGCGAAGCCCTCAAACTAAATCCTTCCAACGACTTGGCTCGAAATAGTTATGGCAACGCTCTGGTCCGGTCAGGCAACCCGGCGGCGGGTTTGAAAGAATTCCGCGGCATCCTGGCGCATGACCCACGCAACCTTGAAGTGCAGGTCAATGTTGGTTTTGCATACATCGCCGCTGGGGATTTTAAAGCTGCCATCAAACATCTTACTGCGCTAATTCAGATTCATCCGGATAATGCCGGCGCACATTACGACTTGGGAATCGCTTATAAGCAGACCGACGATCTTCCACATGCTAGAACGGAACTGGAGCGTGCGGTAATGCTCGACCCTTCGCTTGCAGAAGCCCATTATAGTCTGGCTCTTACTTATATAGATGCGCCGGAAAAAGCGATTGCGCAATTGCGCGAGGCGGTAGCGCTGCGGCCTGAATATAACGATGCCTGGTATATGCTCGGGACAACTCTTCAACAGCAAGGGGACGCGAAGGGAGCGATTGAAGCTTTGCGGAAATCCGTCGCACTCGATGGTCTTAATGCCGCGGCGTGGAATAATCTCGGACTTCTTCTGCGGCGTAACGGAGATAAAGCGGATTCGGAGGCGGCGTTTGCAAAAGCTGCGGAAATTAGAAAGGCGGAAGAACTCGAAAAGGAAAAGAAACTTTCAAAACATTGAACCTGCGACCATCTCCGCCACCTTGCGGATCTTCTCGCGATCGTCGGTGTTGATCTGGACACGAAAGATTTTATCGCGCATCCTGAACACCACTTCTCCCGGGCAGGCGAATGCTTCATTGCCGATTCCCTTAAGACTCTCGCAACGCGGTTTGAACTCTTTGATCATCTCGATATGCAGTTCTAACTTGCCGTAAAAATTGCAACCCGTCTGAGTGATGGGTCCGCCCAATACTCCAGCAACGGTTGCCTGGTTTAGCCAGGGACAGGAAAACAGAAGTGCCGCGAGAATCACTTGAAGGCCTCGCTCTTCAAAATTTTGCCGCCCTCTTGAATTACGTACAGCTTGTTGACGTCGAGATCCTTGAGCTGGTCTACCTGGCCACTTAGCCAGCGAATCTCTACCATGTCAACTTTGGTGGCTTGATCCAGGCCGAAGTGCATGCGCATATCGTTCTGTGAAAAGTAGCTGCCGCCGCTGCGGAGCTCGTCCATTTGCACTAAGGGCTTCGGGGTCTTGGCGGTCACGATGACACGAGCTGCCGATGCCGGTGCGGTTGGACTTTACTCCGGCGAGTTTGATCTTGATCCAGTTTCTTTTTAGCGTGGAGTCGCAGCGAAGAAGCTGTGGAATTGCGTTTACGCAGTTAACGATGATGTCGAGATCGCCGTCGTTATCGTAATCGCCGAAAGCGCAGCCTCGCGCCGGGGCATTTTCCATAATGCCGGGACCGCCTTTTTCGGTGACTTCTTCGAAGCGGCCGTTCTGCAGATTGCGATAGAGATACTTGTGTTCGGCATACTTCAGATCGGCGTTGGATTTATCGACCTCCGGATAAACGTGGCCGTTGGACATCAAGATGTCGAGCCACCCATCGTTATCCATATCGAAAAAGCCTACGCCCCAACCAAGGAGCCTTGTGTTGACCCCTAACCCACTTGGATAGGTGCGGTCTTCGAAGGTTGCGTCGCCCAGGTTAGTGTAGAGCGAATCGGTGTCTCCGGCAAAGTTAGTCTTAACTACATCGAGGTTGCCGTCTCGATTGTAATCGCCTATCGAAACACCCATGCCGGCTTGCGGCTTTCCTTCGGGAGAAAGAGCTGCGCCGGATTCGATGGCGATGTCTTTGAATGTGCCGTCTTTCTGATTCTGATAAAGCGTGGCGGTGCTGGAATCGTTAGCGACATAGATATCGGGCCAGCCGTCATTGTCCAGGTCCGACGCGGCCACGCTCAAGCCATAAGTGCCTGGCGTCTTCCACATCCCCGATTTCTCACTGACGTCTGTAAACGTACCGTTGCCATTATTGTGATAAAGGATATTCTTCCCGCCGCGGAGGCCTGGAGGTCCGCAGGCGACTAGCATTCCTTTATAAGTGCATGGGCCGGCTTCCGGCGGCGGGGCGGTCTTTAAATCGAAATCGACGTAGTTGGCTACAAACAGGTCCAGATGCCCGTCGCGATCGTAATCGACGAACGTGCAGCCGGTGTTCCAGCGAATTTTGGGGCCGGGTTGACTGAGGCCGGCTTCCTTGGTTACGTCTGTGAAGGTACCATCGCCGTGATTACGATAAAGCGCGTTTTGTCCGTAGTAGGTGACGAAGAGGTCGTCGTAGCCATCGTTATTGTAATCGCCGACGCAGCAGGCTTGTCCCCATCCGGTGCGATGCTCCAGGCCTGATCCTTTGGTTACGTCAGTGAATGTGCCGTCGCGATTGTTTTTGAAGAGATGGCAGTGGGGCTCCTTACCCGCCGGAAAACCTTCCAGGCGCCAGCCGTTCACGAGGAATATATCGAGCCAGCCATCGTTATCGTAGTCGTAAAATGCGAGGCCGCAGCCGGTGGTTTCCAGAAGGTATTTGTTCTTACCTTCACCACCATAGATGGTCTTGATGGCCAGGCCTGACTCTTTGACTACATCCACGAAGCTAACGCCAAGAGGAGTGCCTTCGATTGGCGACTTGGGTCCTTTGGCAGCCGGCATGGCTTTGGCGTTGTAACTTCGTTCGGTCGGGAGTTTGAGCCAGTGCCAGTAGGTCGGCAAAGGAGGAAGGGTGAGAGCTGATTGGATGAAGCGGCGGCGGGAGGTGCTCATTTATTGTTGTCCGTGGGCGGCGGGGCGTGGCCCCGCCGGGTTTTCGCATCTATCCGCATGCTTACGCATGGCGGTTCGTGCGGACGCAGGGGCGACGCGTGGCCTATAGGCCAAGGAGGTCACTGGTGAACCTCATTGGTATGGACGTGCCAGGGGACACTCTCCGTGGAGATTTCGGGGTGTTTGCGGAGGAACTCCAGCGAGTAGGTCGGGGCGCCTGGATCTACCTGTTTAGTCGCGAATAACGCGGCTTGGGCGGCGGCTTTGTCTTTCATTCCCATGCGACGATAGAGAACTGCCAGGTTGTAATGCGCAGCCAAGTCGTCGGGATCGATCTTCTGCAGAGCTTCGAATTGCTCCACAGCTTCCTGGTAGCTGTGCCGCTGGTAATAGGCGATCCCTAACTCGCGGCGAGGGTCGCGGGCTTGCGGGAATTGGATTACTACTCGTTGGAGGTCGGCTAGCTCTTCGTCGAAATGTCCTTCGCGCCTCTCGACCAATGCGAGGTAGTATAGAGCTCGCGCATTGTTCGGGCTGAGCTCCAGGGCCTTTTCCAGATCGGCGCGCGCTTCAGAATATTTCTCCCACTCGATATAGGTGAGGCCGATGTTGATATGGCCGTCGGCATAATCGGGCCTCAGCTTCACTACCTGCTCGAAGGCGTGCATGGAATCGGCGTACTGGAGTTGATCTAAATAGGCAATGCCAAGATTGTTCCAGCGCATCCACTCCGGATTATCTTTGGGTTCCGGGGGAGTCGGAGGATTGTCGCCAATGGTTAATGTGCGGGTACGGGAGGCTAGCTCTACCACTGGATACGCGGAATGGTCTTTACCTAATACGTTATTCAAGTAACTTTGACGCAGATGACGATAGTTCAGGCGCGCGGTCGCCGTGAGTGGACCCTTAACTCCAGCGGGAATTCGAAACTCATAGCGCACCAGCGCGGAACGGCCGGACTGGATGGTGTTGTCATAAGCGACCGACTGGATGGTCCAGACCTTATGGTTGTCCACAAACTCGCCATCGACATTCACAGGCCTGTTAGTGAAGCTATGGGCCCGTTCATCGAGCGAGCCGTCAGGCTTCAGGAAGCCACTATGGTATATCTCTTTGCCTTCGGCGTCCTAACTACGAACTCTACCCAGGGCTCGTACAGGTCACGAACTTCTGGAACCAGTGAGTGACCAATGTCCTTGCTCTGAATCACCACCATCATTTGAACAGTCTCATTCGGAGCCAATTGGAAGGCTGTTGTGCCGAGAGGCGCGGTCATTTCCTGACCCGGTTTCTCTATGGCGAACAGATCCACGTTGATGTAGCCGCCCGTCTTCAGAAATTCGAGAGTCTTCTCTAGCTGTTCATCGAAGCCGTAATAGAAAGGTACGGCGGTGTTACCCGCAGGCCAGCGATGGGAAGCCAGAGTGCCATGTTTGGCGCCGGGGTCTTCGAGCTTAATGAGTCGAGCGCTGCATATGACAGTCCTGACAAGTCTTGAATCCGGCGGTATAGAAAGTTAGCGGATTGCGCTGCGAGAATTTCGAGTTTTGCCACTCATCGTAGACGGTGAAGGCGCGGATGAATTTGTAATCGTTTAGAGTATCCGGCAAGTTTGCTTTGTGACATGCCGCGCAGAACTCCGGCGTGCGGTAAAGGTCCTTCATGACTGCTCTGGAGTGCCTGTCGGGGTGATTCTTAATCTCTTCGTCGGAAACCATGCCGGGAATGCGGTTGCCGTTCTCGTCGACCATTGCTGAGGAGACGGCGAGGACGAAGCCTCCATTTCCATTGGTCGATTGGAGCCGCTGGATGGAGTGACAAGTGGTGCAGGTGAGACCGTCTTCATCGAAGCTGCGGTCGACCTGCGAATCCTGAGTTAAGGCTCCGGAAATAACACCGATCGGATTGTGACAGCTATCGCAGTGACGGGTGAACTCTATACCCTTGGTCCGCAAGAGAATGTTGACGCTGGTGCGGTAGAAGGGTGTTCGAAAGGAGTTGGAGTGGAGCGCCTGGCGCCACTGACTATAGGCTTCCTGATGACATCGTCCGCAATAAGAGGCAGTCAGGAAAGTCTCCGGCTGAATGAAGTCGCCGCCTTCTCCAATGAGGTTGCCAGGGGTGGAGATTTTGTCGGGTCCGAAGTGGAAATTATATTTCGCGCGAATTTTATCGGCGTAACCGGGATCCTGTTGCGCCCAAGTGGTTATTGGGGCGAGAGCGCACACAGTCGCGAAGACTGATGCTGCGAGGCTGGTCGCGAACCGCATGGGTAACCCGTCTGCTTGGAACGGGTGTTGGAGTTAAGTATATCGCAAAACGGAGATCGCTCCCTGTGGTCGGCTCGGTCAAACTAAGTCCCGGAGGCTCTATAGGCCGCGATTACTTCCGCGGCCACACCCTGCATCACGACTCGGCCCCGCTCCATCCATAAGGCCCTTTGGCACAGCATCGTGACCAGCTCCGCGGAGTGCGACGCCAACACGATGGTCTTGCCCGCCGCCTGAAAGCTACGGATTTTTTCCATGCAGCGCGCGTAAAACGCCTGGTCTCCCACGCCGAGCACCTCGTCGACCAGCAACAACTCGGGATCGACGGCGATGGCGACAGAGAAGGCCAAGCGCATGGTCATGCCGGCCGAGTAGACTCGCAAGGGTTCGTTGATGAACTCGCGGACGCCGGAGAAATCGACGATTTCGTCGAAGCGATCGATCATCTGCCGGCGCGTCATTCCCATCATCGCCGCGTTGACACGCACATTCTCCGCTCCGGTCAAATCAGGATGAAATCCGGCTCCCAGTTCGAGCAGAGCCGTGACGCGGCCGTTCACTGAAATCGATCCATGATCCGGCTGGGCGAGGCCCGTGGCCAGGTTCAGAATAGTGCTCTTGCCGGCGCCATTGGCGCCAATCAGGCCGAGGCTTTCCCCGGGCGCCAGCTCGAAGGAGACGTCTTTCAGAGCTTCAAAGCGCGGACGCCGCGACGGCTTGATCATTTCAATCACGCGGTCCCGCAGCAGCATCCGGCCGGCATGGTGAACGAACGTCTTGGTGACGTGGTCGAAGCGCAGCGCGGGGAGCATCAGATATGTTCGTAGAACCGGGGCTTGAGGCGGCGGAAAATCAGGAGGCCGGCGCCCACAGCGAAGCTTGCAGCAATTGTCAGGTTCTCGATGATCGACATCGGTGGCGCGATTCCGTCCATGAGGATATTCCGCATGGCAAACACCAGCGCGGCGACAGGATTAACCCGATAAATATCGGCGTATTTTTGTGGAATAATGGAAAAAGAATAGAAAATCGGAACCAGCCAGAATAAGACCGTGGTAAACGATTCCAAGACATAACGCGTATCGCGAATGTAAACATTGATCGCGCTCGATCCCAGCGCCAGGCCGCACACAAAGGCAACGTAAAGGGCCCAGATCACTGGCAGCCAGAACCAATAGCGGTTCGGGCGCAGGCCGAAGGCGACGGTCAACAACAATAGGAGTGCGATTTGAATTAATAGATGGACGCAATTCGAGAGAACGGCAGCGATCGGCACCACCTCGCGTGGGACGAGCACGCGCTTGATGAGTCCCGCATTATCGACAATCGACGTAGCGCCGGTCATTAGCGCCCCGACGAAAAAGTTGAATGGGACCAGGCCGCAGAGAATAAAAACCGGGAACGGCTGATTATGCGGGTCGCCTCCGCCGGCGAGGACGCGGCCGAAGATCAAGGATAGAACTCCCATCATTACCAAAGGATTGATCAGGGACCAGAGGATTCCCAGCGACATGTTGCGATAGCGGATCCTGAAGTCCTTCAGGATCAGGTTTTCGAACAGAAAGACATAGTCGCCTCCCCAACGCCGTTCCATCATTCGAGCTTCAGTATACAATGGTAGAGTCACAATGTCTCTCTCACGCCTCTTTTCCGGCGGCCTATCGGGAAAATCTAGCTCCAGACCATCCAGACCATCGATGCAGCGAAGGTAAGCCAAGCGATTGAGTGGTTTCGGGACGCTCGCGACGAGGGGAAGGCGATTTTCGTCGCCGGGAACGGTGGCAGCGCAGCCACGGCGTCGCATTTCGTGTGCGACATGATTAAGGGCGCGAGCCTCGGCAAACCTTCCCGGTTCCGGATCCAGGCATTGCACGATTCCATGCCGACGCTGACCGCGTACGCCAACGACCTGCATTATCAGGACGCGGCGGTGGAGCAGCTTAAGAATTTCGCCGGGCCCGGGCGATATATATATGGCGATCAGCGGATCGGGAAACTCTCCCAACGTGATCCGGGCGATGGAGTATGCCAATTCGTTAGGCTGCCGCACGCTGGCGCTGACGGGGCGCGACGGGGGCAAACTGGGCAGCATGGCGGAGCTGAATATTCAGGTCCCGGAACAACATATGGGGCGGATAGAAGATGCGCATCATATTATATGTCACATGATTTGTTACTGCTTTATGGACGCGGAATAGGATGCCTTACCCTGGGTCGTCGGGGTGTACGGAATTTACTTTGTCTCTAAAAGAGAGCGATAAACAGTAAAAGATAATGACATGGGAGCCGATAAGATAATTCAGAGGGGACAAAGCCCCTTGGCGGCCACATGAAGGTAAACGACTCCATTCAAACTTCCCTCACCTCGACAGGAACGTCGGGGACGCAGGAAACCGCGCGCGCGGGGCAGAGCTCGAGCGCCGGTTCAACGCAGACGACGTCGACACCGTCGAATGATGACGTTCACTTGTCCGAGTTAGTGAAGAGTTTGCGGTCGCTGGCGGCGGATTCGCCGGAGCGGCAGGCCAAGCTCGAATCACTGGCGCGGTCGTACGCCACGGGATCGTACACGGTGGATGCAGGGGCCACGGCCTCGAAGGTCATCGACGATGCGTTCGAACGATGATGCGTTTGAAAATTAAACAAGCGCGGGATCGGGTCGAGGCGTTGCGCCTTGCTCTGGTCAGCCCGCACGACGGAAGATATCGCCGAGGCGCTGCCCGGACTCGATGAGGCGGCGCGTTGTCTTGAGACGGTCGAACAGGAAGTTCGCGAGGGCGGGTGCGCGCCCTACGAAGTCCGGCGAGAGCTGAAGCTGCTCAAAAACGATCTGCGGATCAGCGCGCGGCTGATCGAGCATGGCATCGCATTCTGCCGCGGGTGGGCGAAAATGGTGGGCGCGGGGCCGGCATATACGCAGACGGGCCAGACCGCGACCTGCCAATCGGAAGGGACCCTTTCTCTCCGGGGATGAATTATGGGAGTCCTCACCACACTTTTGAGCGCATCGCAACGCCTTGCAGGTTTATGAAAAGGAATTCGCGACGATTCAGAACAACATCGCGAACCAGGATACGCCGGGCTATGCGGAACAGAATCAGACGCTGATCGCCGATTCCTTCGATCCGTCGGAGGCAGCTCTATGGAGGGGTTTCGGCGGGACCGGTGCTCAGTACGCGCTCGCAATTTCTGGAGCAAGTCGGTGCGAACGCAAACAACTCTGCTCGGCTCGGCGGAACAGCAGGCATCCGATTTAGCGCCTCTGCAATCGCTGTTCGATCTTACGTCGGCGACCGGTGTTTCGGGATCTCTCAACTCGTTTTTCAATAGTTTTTCGTCGTTAAGCGTCAGTCCGAATGACACCGAGACGCGGCAGAACGTAATTACCCAGGCGCAGGCGACTGGCGACAGCGTTCAATCAGGCCGCAATCGGCATCAACACCGTTTCGAGCAACGTGGAGCAGGAAACGGGAGACTCGGTCGCGACGATCAATCAGATTGCCGGGGATCTGGCCAATATTAATCAACAATACGGCGCCTCGCCGAGTGGCAGTTCCAACGCAGGCCTGGATGCGCAGGTGAACTCGGACCTCGAAAATCTTTCGGAGGTCGCGAATTTCACCGTGGTTCCCACGGCGGGTGGTCAGTTCAATATCTATCTGGGCGGGCAGACGCCGCTCGTGATGGGATCCGAAGTACATAATATTTCAGCCAATTTCTCGACCGGGCAGACCGTTGTCCAGGATTCACAGGGCAACGATGTGACTTCACAGATCACCGGCGGCCAACTGGGCGCGCAGATTCAGGAAAACAATACCACGCTGCCGGGCTACATGAGTTCCTTGAACACGCTCGCGCAAACTTTTGCCGATACCGTGAACACCGCGCTTTCGCAAGGTGTGGACCAGAACGGCAATCCGCCGGCAAACAATCTTTTCACGTACAATACACCGTCGGATGCGGCGTACAGCCTGGCGAGTTACGCCCGGCTTCATGCCCGATCAGATTGCTGCGGCGCTGCCGTTGGCTCCGAGCGGCAACGGAAATGCGCTGGCGGTCGCTCAACTGGCAACCACGTCGGCGGTCAACGGCTTTACGTTCACGCAGGCGTTTGGAAACCTGGGCCAGCAGGTGGGCACCGATATTTCGAGCGCCACCAATAGTCAGACCGCGCAGCAGAATCTGGTGACCCAGGCGCAGGCGCAACGGACGGCAGTTAGTGGAGTATCGCTAGATACGGAAGCTGCCAAACTCTTGCAGTTCCAGCAATCCTATGAAGCGGTGGCGAAGGTGGTGACGACTCTGAACGGTCTCACCGATGCCCTGATGAATATGATGCCTCCGGCTTAGTAAACGAAGGAAATTGTTATGGTGTCAAGCCTCCTACCCTCGACGCAAGAGTTTCTGAACAACGTCAATCGCATTGGCCAAGAGATGACGGTGGCGCAGACGCAGTTGCGACAGGTCTACAGGGTGAACGTCGTGTCCGATTCGCCGGACGTCATTTCGCCGTTGCTGCAGGCGCAGGCAAATCTTAGTTCCGCGCGAGCAGATTACTACGAACCTAGGCCAGGTGTCGACCGAAGTGAACACGGGCGAACAGGCGCTCGAGAGCGCGACCAGCCTTTACGATCAGGTGCAGACTCTATCAGCGGAGGGCGCCACCAGCACTCAGACCGCCTCCGGCCGCGCCACGATCGCCCAGCAGTTGCAGATCATCGAGCAGCAGATGGTAGGCCTCGCCAACACCAGCGTGAGCGGCCGCTATATTTTCTCGGGCGATGCCGACCAGACTCAGCCCTATACGTTCGATCCCACGCAGGTCGATCCGGTGAGCGTCTACCAGGGATCCACGTCGACCCGCACCGTCGAAGCTTCCAATGGAACGACCTTTCCGGTCGCCTTGAGCGCACAGCAGATATTCGATTCCGCCGATCCGACGACGAACGTTTTCACGTCGATCAATACCATGGTCGACGGCGCTCAACAGCAACGACCAGACCGCTATTTCCACCGCGAACAATGCTCTCCCAGGCGTCTCGACGTATTTGAACAATCAGCTCGCCTTCTACGGCACCGCGCAGGATGCAGTCTCTGGCGCGACTACGTCGGCCTCGACGCTGGTCACGCAGTTGCAAACGCAAATCGGCGGCATGCAGGACGCCGACGAAACACAATCGATCCTGAACCTGACGCAAGCGCAGACCGAACAACAGGCGGCTCTACAGTCCTTCCAGCAGATCCCGCGAACCAGCCTTTTCGATTATCTTGGCTAATCGATTAATTCTCTGAGGGTATCTCGGCCCGATCCACGATCAGCACGTCGACAGCTCCTTTCCCCGGAACCAACCGCAAGCCAAGCTGTTCCTGAAGGGCCGCGAAAATTGAAGGGCCGCGGACATCGTCTCGCGCGGCATCGAAGGACAACTGCTCCGGACTCCACGTAAGCTCCACGTCAAAACGGCCCGTTAGTCCGGTCTTATCAATCGTCAAGCGGTTTAGGAACGCAGTCAGAGTGGTGGCGAGTTGCGTTATCGCGATAGACTTCCCGGATAACATGCCAATATTGCCTCTTGTGGCGCACGGCGGTGTCCGCCCGGGGTCTGGAAGCGCGTGAGGAGCGGCAAGGTAAGCAGCGCAGTCGAATTCGGATTTAATCAACTGCGCTCCCAGCCTCCCGTCGCTTTTCGCCAGAACAAGTGCGAAGGTGGGCAGCTCCCGCGTTTCATGGTGAACCGCAAGCTTGAACCGATCCGCCAGCAGCGCTCGAAGAAATATCTGTTGCGAGGGCGGCGGATTATCCTCAATTTTAACGGCGATATCGTAGCGTTGGGTCGAAAACCGATCCGGTGCGCCAATCAGTTGATAGTCCTGGACGCGATACGCAATGCGGAGCAGACCGCGGACCGTAACCGCGGTAGCGCTGAACCGGCCTCCAGGGAAATACTCGGTAACCGTGCGAGCCTCCGCGGAATTGTTCGGCCTGATGGAAGCAACGTAAGAGATGTCCGCGCCGCTCGCCAGCGCGCCCAAGAACCCGATTGCGACCAGTGCCATCCGGGTCGTCATGTGAGCTCAATTCAGTCGGAACGTCACGTCGATCGTCGTGATCACCTCGACCGGTTCGCCGTTGAGCAACGTCGGCTGATATCGCCACAAAGGCACCGCCGTCATTGCCGCTCGCACCAGCCGCGGATCGACGCTGTTGTTGACCTGAGTGACGTGCAACAAAGCTCCGTCCTTGGAAACGATCGCGCGCAGGAGCACAGTCCCTTCCACTCCCTCCGCCTGCGCATCAGCCGGATAATCAGGAGACACTTTGGAGATTAGTTTAAGCGGCTGCACCATTCCTCCGACGCGAATGAGTCGGGCTGCAGGCACTCCCGCAGGCCCAGATTGTCCGCGCCTGCCGACGATTTCTTCAGCCATCTTCACCTCGCCGATTGCGAGATGAACGTCCGCCGTCGCCAACGTCCCCGCTTCCAGGGAGAGCGTTTTCTGATACGCCGCGAATCCCGGCGCCGTTACCTTAACGACATACTCACCGGCCGCGATGCCCAGTTTGTACTGACCCGAGGAGTTCGCTCGGGCCAACTCTTCATTCGGCGATGAGGTATTTTTGAGCGATACAGTTGCTCCAGGGACCATCGCGCCGCTCGGATCATATACCGATCCCGAGATCGACGCTTTCGCCGCCTGTGCGTGAACCGCCGCCAGGGGAACGACCAACCCCAGCGCGACGACGAACATCGCGGCGCACACCTTCCGGCTGACTGCCTTGCGTTTGCGTCCCGCATCGAGCAGTGCACGAACCCGTCCTTCGAGATCGAACCTCTCCGCCATCCCCAGAGCCGGCTCGGGAATCGAAATCGAACGCGCGAGATCCACTAAATGCGCCGCATACACCGTGCTCGCGGTTCCCGCCCAAACCACCGCGTCGTCGCAGGACCGTTCCTGGTCCTTTCGAAACTCCCTGACCGCCAGCCACGCCAGCGGATTGAACCAGTTCACCGCCAACGCCAATTGCGCCAGCAGTCCCCACAGCGAATCGAGCCTTCGCGCATGTATCATCTCGTGCGATAAAACAACGCGGCGCCGCTCCTCGGACCAATACTCAGATTCGCCGGGCAGCAGCACCGTAGAGCGAAAAAGCCCGTAGCTTAGCGGAACATCCGTAGCCGTGCTGCGCTTCAATACCACGGCGCGCCGGAACCCAATCGAAGCCGCGGTCTGATCAACCAGAGGATCGTGAATATCCTCCGCGCTTCCGAACAGCATACGCACTCGCCAGTGTCCGGCAGCCACGCGAACGAGCATCGCGAGCGAACCCCCAATCCAGATAATCATCGGCAGCTTCTGCGGCCAGTTCGACGCAGGGGCAGGCCGGCGTCCATGAATGACGACCGCGGTCGACGGCTCCGCCTGCTGCACCCCATTCATACCGGTAGCGCGCTGCCATGTGCTGCGATCTATATTCCACCTGGGAACAATCAACGACGCTAACGGCAATACCAGCACACCCGCCAGTGCGCAAGTCCAAACCGCGTACCGGACCGAAGCCGAGCCCCGGCGCAAAGCGAACACAACCAAAAACGCAACACCCATTGCTAGCCCGCTCTTGATGCCGAAATCGATGAGGAACGTCATGATCTACCTCCTTCTTTTTTCGCCTGCTCGATCATTTGAGAAAGAACATCCAGCTTCTCGCGCGAAAACCTGCCGGGCTTCAATGCCAGCAGCGCTGTCACAGCCTGCTCCGCCGAGTTGTCAAAAAACGTGGCCAGCATGTGACGGAGCGCCGACTCCTTCGCCCGATCCCGAGCCACCACCGGTGAATATATGTAGCGAGCCGCCTGCGCTTCATGGCGAATATGTCCTTTTTCTTCCAAAACCCGCAACTTCGCCCGCACCGCCGAGTACGACGGAGGATCGGGCAATAGCTCATGAACCTCAGCCGCGGTAGCGCGTCCACGCTGATAAAGAATATCCATCATCTGCCGCTCGCGGCGGCTCAGGGTCCGGTCTGGCAGTTTTTTGTTCATAGCGCATAGTGCTGCAAAAGCAGCATATGCTGCAAATGTAGCACTAAGCGGAGGCTGCGTCAATAAAAAAAAGAAAAAACGGATTGTGTTGGTGCGGTTATCGGGCGCAACCGAACCGGCTAAAGCGAAGTCCCGTCAAAATTAGAAGAAAGCGTTACTTGCTCCGCATCGCAAAAGACCACAGCGTGTCACCGGCAGCGACCACCAGGTATTGCGTGCCGTCGATCTCATAAGTGATTGGGCCGTTGCCCACCGGAGCGCCCAGGCCTGCGTGCCATAGCGGGTCACCAGTCGTCGCGTTCAGTGCCACGATGTTATTCGAGCCATCGCCCGCGAACACCAGATTGCCCGCTGTGCTCATCAATCCGGCCCGGCTGCCGCCCTCCCACTTGTGGCTCCATCGGATCTTGCCAGTCTTATAGTCGATCGCCTGCACCATCGATCCTAGAGTGGCGCCGCCCCGGTCCGTCCCACCCCATCCCTGCGGCTGCTCATCCAGGTCAAAGAGGTAATACACGCTGTACGCGCGCGAAGCGCCGACATAGAACAGGCCGGTTTGCGGGCTGAAGGTCGGCGGCGGCCAGTTAGTCGCGCCGCCCTGATTGGGCGAGACCAGCGCGCCATCGATTTGCGGCATCTTAGCCGGGTCCGGTATCGGCGAGCCGTTCTTGTCGACGCCCTTTGCCCAGTTCGTCGGTAAGAACTGCGAAGTGACCAGGTTCTTGCCGTTGGTGCGGTCGAGCAGGAAGAAATAGCCGTTGCGCGCGGCGAGGGCGAGCAATTTGCGCTTCTGCCCGTCGATCTCGCCATCGATCAGCACCGGCACCTGCGTGGCGTCCCAATCGTGCGTGTCGTGCGGCGAAGCCTGGAAGTACCAGACCATTTTCCCGGTATCCGCATTGAGCGCCACGATCGATCCCGTAAAGAGATTCGCACCCTCGCGGTTCTTGTGCGCGATTACCGGCTGCGGGTTGCCAGTGGTCACGTAAACCAGATTGAGCTCCGGATCGTAGGTGGGCACTTGCCACGTCATGCCGCCGCCGTGCTTCATGGCCTCTTCGTTGGGCCATGTCTCGGAGCCGGGCTCGCCCTTCTTCTGTGGTACCGCGTACCAGCGCCATTGCAGGTTCCCCGTTTCCGGATCGTAGGAGCTCAAGTAGCCGGGGCGATCTAGATCATCGCCGCTGACGCCTGTGATGATGTGGTTCTTGACGACGAGCGGCGCCACCGATCCGTAATAAAACTGGTCCAGGTCGCAGTTGGTCTTGTGCCAGCGCTCCTTTCCGTCCTTGATGTTCAGAGAAACGAAGTTGCAGTCGGGCGTAAGGAAATAGAGCCAATTGCCGTACACCGCGACGCCCCGATTGCCGATGTGGATGCCGCCCTTGGACTGCCACGTGAAGTGCCACAACTCCCGGCCGGAGCGCGCGTCGACAGCCCAGACGTGATCCGGCGCCGAGAAGTAGAGGACACCGTTGATCTGGAGCGGCGTGGCCTTAATGCCGCCAACGCCGGTTCGGTAAATCCACCCGAGCGACAGGGAGTCGACGTTGGTCGAGTTGATCTTGGTGAGCGTGCTGAATCGTCGCCCCGAATAATCGCCGTGATACATCGGCCAGGTGTCGGTTGGCTGTTGCATCAGCTTCGCGGGATTGAGCCCGTCCTGCGCACGAAGCGCCGCGGCTGCCAGCAGCACGGAAGCAAAAGTTCGAAGGTTCATTTCAAGGTCACCAGGTAAGCCACGATGTCGTGCATGTTTTTGTCGGTGTACTGCGTGATCAATTCGTCGTGCGCCGCATAGGGATCGTTCTTAATCACCTTCAGATCCGGCGTTCGCTTCCACGCATGATAGTCGCCAGAAGCATCGCGGATGGCGACGTCGAAATCATCGAAGACCAGGGCCACCCCAGTAATGGGTGCCCCGGATGGCGGCGTGACTGTCAGCGTCACCGGCTTCGCCACGGGACCACCTCGGCCTCCAGTTGCACTGGCTGGGCCGCGGCCGCCGCGCCCTCCGAACGGACGTGGGTTAAGAAAGGTCGCTTGCATTGTTGCCGGATCGTATTTCGACCCGACGCCCTTGAGGTCGCCCGTGGGGGAATGGCAGGTGTTGCACTTGCCTGCGCCGTTGAAGTAGGCCGCACCCGCCTTGGCATCGCCAGTTACCACGTCGTGCACGATGAAGATCGGCGACCCACGCAGCGTGTCGTACAAACGCTGGTGGATGAAATGGGAGAGCTCCGAAATCTGCACTGGCGTCAGCGTCGCGCTCGCGTTGCCGCTTTGCATGGGATGTCCTTTGCGGAGGAAGGGCCCGAGCTGGTTGCCGTAGCGATCGTGCGCAATCAGATCCGACCGCACCAGGCTCGGTCCGTTATCGGTGCCTCGGGCATAGGTGCCGTGACAGTTAATGCATTCCGCAGCCCACACTTTCCGTCCGCGATCCGCGGCGACGGGGTCCACCACGTGCTTGTCTTCCGCTCCGGCGGATGCCGCTATGCCGCCGGACGGACGCGCGGGAGCGCCGCCCCGACCGCCTCGCCCTCCGCCTAGAGTCGGGTCCGCGGCCGCGTTGGTGCCGTACTGCGAGACAAGGTAACTTAGAATCGCCGCAAACTCGTCGTCCGTGGCTTTCGCGCCGAGCTGAACCATTTTGTCGATCGACTCCTCCCACTGCGCCTTGGTGCGTCGCGTCGCGAGCGCGCTCTCCGGCGTGTGGCAGACTCCGCAGACCTTATTAAAGGTTGCTTTCGATGTGGCCATGTCCGGCTGCTGCGCGCGGACAGCGGCAGCAGTAAGAGAGACGACGGCAAGCAGCCGCATCAGCATTGTTGGATGAGTCATATTACGCGTCGCAAATATCCATCGCCTTGTTGAGCGTGGCGATCGGGTCGTGCCCTTGCGCGGGGGAATATTCGTGCGAAATGAACCCTGTGTAGTTCAGCTCGGCGATCGCCTGCGCGATGAAGCGGTAGTTGAGCTCCTGGCTCTCATCGATGTCGTGGCGTCCCGGATTGCCGCCGGTATGAAAATGTCCGATCCACTGAAAGTTGTCGCGAATGTTGCGAACGATGTCGCCGTCCATGATCTGCGCGTGATAGATATCGAACAGAATTTTCACCCGCGGCGAATTCACACGCTTCATCACATCCACGCCCCAGGCGATGTGGTCGAACATGTAGTCCTTGTGATTCACCTTGCTGTTGAGGTACTCCATGCAGACGGTGACGCCTTTATCCTCGGCGTGTGCTTTGATCTTGTTGAGGAAGGCGACGCAGTTGTCCGCGCCCTCGGCGTCACCCGTGCTTTTGCGATTGCCGGAGAACGTAATCACGTTGGGCACGCCGTTGGCCGCGGACTCGTCCAGCGCGGCGCGCATCAGCGGCTCCAGACGCTCATGATTCTCCTTGCGGTTCAGCGATTCCGGGATCGTGCCCCCCGGCCCCGGCGGATACATGCTGGGAATCAGGCCATACTTTTTAAGCGTGGGCCAGTCCGCGGGTCCAATCAGGTCAAATCCCTTGATGCCCAAGCGGGCTGCTTCGCGGCAACAGTCGTCGAGACTCGTGCCGCGGGCGAAGACTCCACGAGTCACTCCTTGTTTGATCCGTCCCTTGCGCTGGACCGTTGTTTGAGCGAACGCGGCCGAGGCCGCTATGGCAGGCAGAAAATCGCGGCGACGCATTACCCCTCCAAACCGAGACACATTCCGTTTTAGCTCCTGACTCCTGAAAATGCTATCACAAAAGATCAACTGGTGAACCTCCGAAGCGCAGTTTTCCTTGCGGAGCCGAATGCTTGCTCACCAAACTCGAATCTCGCCTCGTCGTAAAAACCGGCCGCCGGGAAGTTGCTTTTTTTCAATGGCTTCCACGAACACTTTTTCGGCAATCCGATAGTGGCTGGGCCGACTCAAGTTGGAACGTTCGCCGAGCCAGCTTGACAGTCATCCTGGAATCTCGGCTAGTGGCCTGTTGCAGGGAAATCGTTAGGTCCCCTTCCTGACGCGTGCACCTGACGGATTATCTGCAGAAGCTGGCTGGGAGGGTTGCTCTTTAACAAAAATGCACGAGCTCCGGCTTCGAGTGCACGCCGGACTTCCGCATCGCCTTCAAAGGTGGTGAGGATGATGATGCAGGCATCGGGAAACTCGGCTCGAATTGCGCGCAACGCATCGATCCCGCTCAAATCGGGCATCCGAAGATCCATAAGTGTAACGTCGGGCCGGTGCTCACGATATTGCTGAATTGCCTCCCTCCCACCGGATGCTTGTGAGACGAGCACCATGTCCGATTGGTGATTAATGATTGCCGCGATCCCTTCGCGAAGGAGTGCATGGTCGTCGACGCTGAGCACTCGAATGCGGTCCTGGTCCATCACTTGCCAGTTCCTTTCTTAGGTGCAGTCATACCTCTCTCAAGCTCCTCGTCCCGAAGACATGGACTGATGCGCACCGTGCGATCTTGCATATGCGACAGAGGCCGGAACGATTAGCTCGATCTCCGTTCCGGATTCGAGTTTGCTCCGGATCGCGAGTTCACCGCCCACGAGTTTGGCGCGCTCGTGCAGGCCGGCCAAACCGAAGTGTCCGGGGCGCCCGCCCCCACTAAGAGCCTCCTGATCAATGCCCTTCCCGTTGTCCCGGACCCGCAAGCGAAGCTGCCGGCGATCATACCGGATTTCCACTTCTATAAGCCCCGCCTGTGCATGCTGGAAGGCATTGCGCAGCGCCTCCGATGCGATACGGTGGACATCGTCCCTGACCACCGGAGCGAGCTCCCTTGGGGTACCTTCGACATCGATGCGAAACTCTGGACCATTCTGCTGGGTCTGATCGGCGGCGAGTTCTTCCGCGAGAGTGCCGATCGCCCTTGCAAGGTCGTTCGAAACAACTGTGGAACTGCGCAACCCCTGCACTGCATCCCGGCCCTCACTGATCGCCTGTCTGGCCTGGCCGATGACTTTCTCCAGCGTCTCCTCCGCCTCGGCGGGGTGATCCCGGATCAGGTAGGTTACACCGGAGAATTTCATCAACACCCCTTGAAAACTCTGCAATAGAGTATCGTGCAACTCGCGCGCGATCCGGGTGCGCTCACTCACTCGCTCCTCCAGGCGAAGTTCCAGAATGCGTCGCGCGATGGCCCATCCGAAGAATGCGGCGATGAGAACCGTGGAGATGGCCGTTGCCGGCACGATAAGAAAGATTCTGCTCTGTACAACTCTCATGTTCTCGACGGCACGGGGCAGCTCTTGATCGAGGTCCCGGTTAATGTTCTTGACCACGAGAGAAGTCGCAGTCTCCATTCGTTTTAGCTCGTTGTCAAGGCGCAGGCGAACCGCCTCCCAGTCGCCGACCGAAGCCAGATCGATAACGTCCTGGAGCTGTGACGGTAGTGTAGTCTCAATCGAATCCACAGCCGTCAGAAACGCCGGATCCACAGTGAATTCAGAAGGCAAGTAAGCGAGAGTGCTTCTTGTCTGTCGAGTCTGTTCGAGAAGAGCCGTGCGCAAAGGGAGGGCTTCAGAGGCGAGGCGCTGCGCATCCCTGGACTGCGCGAGTTCATTCAGGCGCTGATGAAACGACAGAAGACTATCCTGAAGACGCAGAACCGCAATCAACTGTTGACTCACACCGGTGAGGCGATCGGTTTGGAGGCGAGCTCTCTCAAACTGCGAAATCACGAGTCCGTTTCCAACTAAAATCAATGCGATTAAGAGAGCCAACGTGAGCGTCGGACGCCGACCGATTTTGAGATAGTTGCCGTCCGATGACTTCATTCGATCTCGCTCAGACCATTTCAACGACAAAACGGAACGGGTACAAACGACCAATCGTCCACGCTAGCGTACCATCTAGTGGCCTGTCGCAGCCAGACCGTCAGCATGTCCCCTCCATTACAGTCAGGGAGGGGACGCTAAATTGATTTCCCTGCGACGGTACACTAGTCCACCGTCTTGGGAGGACCGGCGCGAAAACCGGTGATTTTGATGAGTTGCTTTTCCAGTTCGGCCGCAACCTCAGGCGCGCTCCTCTGTCCGGTCAGAACAGAATGCACGGCGTCGAAGTATGCGCTGGTAACCTGCTTATACGCGCTGCCGGCCGCGATCGAGGGCCGCGCGACTATGGTTGCCCGCTGATTCGATCCCGTCTGAGAAAAGGTCGATGGGGGATCGGAGAACTCAGCACTCGTAGGGCCGCCGGAACCGCCCTCCTTTTCGTCCGCCTCTATTTGGGCGCGAAGCTGGAAGCGGACCAGTTCGATTGCTTCCCGGCGATGAGCCGAGTGTAAGGAAACCGCCGTGCCAGTACCTCCTAACGTTCCGACCGAACCTCCGGCACCTCCAGGCATTCTCGAAAAGCCGGTCTTAACCACTGGAGGCGAGCTTCGCCAGCCGATCTGGCGAGCTTGCCCGCTTCTGGTCATCGGGGTCAGGAGCCAGATACGGTTAAAGGCGGCCCTGCCCGAGTCAAAGACGAGCATGGAATCGAGCTCCCTGAACGCCACCACGCTGGGCGGCGATATCCAGCTGATCCATCGCTTGGCCTGTTGCCACGCTCGAATCGCCGCGGGATTATTCACGCTGATGGTCCTATTCTGTTCGATGATCCGCCCTCCTCCCGCGGCGACTTGCCATTCCAGAGCATTGCAGGTCAAAGCTTCACCCGCCGCTCCCTGCCACACATAGCCCCAGAAATCCTTCGTGCCTTTGGCGCGCTCACCAGTCTGGATCCGTTCGGCCATGCTCTCGAGTTCGATCCATGTCCTTGGAGGATGATCGTAGCCGTATTCGCGGAGGAGATCCGTTCGATATTCCAAGCCTCCCAGTGGAACGTTGAAAGGAACAGCCACCAGCTTTCCGTTCACGGTATAACTGGACAACAGCTGCGGCTCAAGCTGCGGGAATTCGGCCGCCAGGGAGGGCCGCAGATCGATCAAATCGGGTTCGAGAATCGGTGACCAGATCAAATCGATGTTCAGGAGGTCGGCACCGGTGCCATCTTTCAGGAGCTTGCGTGCGAGTTCAAGGTAGTCGCGAGTGTACTCCGCAATCGGAATATTTTTGACGCGAATCCCTGTTTCTTGCGTGAACTGCTGCAACAGAGCCCTTGTTTTCGGTCGATCTTCGTTCCAGGAATAGGTATATCGCAGCGTAACCGGCTCGCGTGGGGCCTGCCGGCAGCCGATCAGCGAGATCCCTAGCAGCAGGAAAACCGCTAATCCTGGCGAAAACGGCGCCACCCGGCGACAACTTGCGTTACCTTCCATATTGGCGCTGAATTCTTTCCAATTCATGGTACAGGATTCCCAGATCGCTTCCTGTGGTCGCGGCTCGGAATTGGCGACATCCAAAATCAATTGCCTACCGAGCCGCGACCGCAGGGAGCGATTCTCTGCAACCCGCCACCGGTTGATTGGTTGCCATAATCCATCAAAACTGCGCATCATCCGCCGTGCTGCTATGCGAGCACCTTCGTGACGACTTCTCCGCTAACGTCGGTCAGGCGGAAATCGCGGCCCTGCGAAGCGATAAGTCAGGCGTTTGTGGTCGATTCCAAGGCAGTGAAGAATGGTTGCCTGCAGATCGTGTACGTGGACCGGGTCTTTGACGATGTTGTAGCTATAGTCGTCGGTCTCCCCGAAGGTGATGCCGGGCTTCATCCCGCCTCCCGCAAGCCACATGGTGAAGCAGCGGCCGTGGTGGTCCCGGCCATAGTCGGTCGCCGTGAGGTGCCCCTGACAGTAGACAGTGCGGCCGAATTCCCCGCCCCAAATGACTAACGTGTCGTCGAGCATGCCGCGTTCGCGCGAGGTCGGTGATCAATGCCGCCGAGGCTTGGTCTACGTCCTTGCAGCGCTTCGGCAAGTTTTCCGGCAGCTCGGCGTGATGGTCCCAGTCGCGGTGATAAAGCTGGATGAAGCGCACTCCGCGCTCCGCCAGTCGACGCGCGAGCAGGCAATTGGCGGCGAAGGTCCCGGGCTTCTTCGCGTCATCTCCATACAGTTCGAAGGTGTGGGCCGGTTCTTTTGAGAGGTCGGTCAGTTCGGGCACCGAGCCTTGCATGCGGAACGCCATCTCATATTGGGAGATGCGCGCACTGATTTCGGGATCGCCGAATTCGTCGAGCGAGCTCTTGTTGAGCTCGCCGAGCGCGTCGAGGAAAGTTCTTCGTCGTTCGGTGGTGAGTCCGGGAGGATTCGAAAGGTAGAGGACCGGGTCCGCGCCCGATCGAAACTTGACGCCCTGAAAACGGCTGGGCAGGAAAGAGCTGCCCCATAGGCGATCGTACAGCGGCTGGCCTCCGCCGGAGTTCGAGATCATGACGCAGAAGGCAGGCAGGTCTTCTGTTTCGGCTCCGATGCCGTAGGAAATCCACGCGCCCATGCTGGGACGGCCGCCGAGGCGGAAGCCGGTCTGGCACATGGTGACGGCGGGGTCGTGATTGATCTCTTCGGTGTTGACGGTCTTGATGAAGGTCAGACGGTCGGCGATTTTCGCCGTGTGCGGCAGCAGGTCTCCCACCCATGCGCCGGACTGGCCGCGCTGAGCCATCCCGAATTTCGAGGGCACCACAGGGAAGGTCGATTGCGAGGCGGACATGCCGGTCAGCCGCTGGCCGTTGCGAATCGATTCCGGCAGGTCCTGCCCCTGGAAGTCGAGAAGGCGCGGCTTGTGGTCGAAGAGTTCGATTTGCGAGGGGCCGCCGGACTGGAACAGATAGATGACTCGCTTCGCTTTGGGAGCGAAGTGGGGCAGGCCAGGGAGCCCTTGTTGCTGGCGCTCGCCTTTCAGAAGCGAGGCCAAGGCGAGACCGGAGAAGAAGCGTCGGGTCATTGTTTAGTGATGGCCTCGTCCATATTGAGCAGAAGACTCGCGATGCTGGTCCAGGCGGCCAGCTCGGTCGGATCCGCGCTTCGGTCCATCGGCGATTCGCCTTGTTGAAGGAATTGGCTTGCGGCCGTCGGATCGTTGCGGAAGTCCGCTGCCATGCGTGCTTCCGTGGTGAGCAGGATCTGCTTTTGTTTAGGCGACGGCGCGCGCGCAAGCAGCAGTTTGTAGCCGTATTCGATGCGCGACTCCGGTGTCGCGCCGCCTTCGGCGATGATGCGCTCGGCGAATTTGCGCGAGGCTTCGAGGAAAGTCACGTCGTTCATCAGGTCGAGTGCCTGCAGCGGCGAGTTGGTTCGATTTTCGAAGACCGCGCATTGTTCGCGATTGGGCGAATCGAAATTCATCATGTAAGGCGGCGGCGAGGTTCGCTTCCACCAGGTATAGAGGCTGCGGCGGTAGAGACCTTCGCCTTTCGATTGCTCGTAGCCTTTGCCTCCCGCGAGTTCCTGCCACAGGCCCGCGGGTTGATAAGGCTTCACGGAAGGGCCTCCAGTTTTTTCGACCAGCAGACCCGCGACGGCGAGGGCCTGATCGCGAATCGCTTCCGGGCCGAGGCGGAGCCGCGGTCCGCGCGCAATGCAGCCGATTATCGGGGTCCTTTGTCAACAAGCTCCGGCGTGACGGCGGACGACTGGCGATAGGCCGCGCTCATCACGATGAGCTTCTGCATCGCCTTCACGTCCCACCCGCTCTCCATGAATTCGACGGCGAGCCAGTCGAGAAGTTCGGGGTTCGTACGGGAACTCGCCTTGCGAGCCGAAGTCATCCACGGTCTTAACGATTCCGGCGCCGAAGTAGGATTGCCAGAAGCGATTCACGGTGACTCTCGCGGTGAGCGGATTTGCGCGATCCGTGAGCCAGCGCGCCAGATCGAGGCGATTGCGCGGCGCGTCGCCGGCAGGCAGGATTTCAGGGATGCCGGCAGTGACTTTTTCACCTGGTGCGTCATAAGCCCCGCGCTTCAGGACGAAGGTGTCGCGATTGGCTCCGTCGGCCATGGTCATCACAGTCGGGATGGAATCGTAGAAGGTGTCGCGCTCGATTTGCGCTTCGCCGACTTCCGCTAAGGCTTGTTGAATTTCTCGGGGCGCGGCAAGGTCCAGGTATGCGAGGTCCAGCTTCGCCTGCTGAGCTTTCGTGCGCTGCGGAAGCGTCGGCGAGTTTCGCGATGGGTTCGCGGACCGAAACCGCGGCTGCTTCCTCGCGGCGTCAGCGCTCGCTTGTAGATGCGAGCGTCGGAGATTTCGCCATCGAACTTGAGCCCTCCGCCTTCGCCGACGCGAATGTCGGTGTGCTTCTTTTGGAAAGGCTCGGTGTTCTGGTCGAAGAGAATTTTGGTTTCGCGCGCTTCGCCGTTAATATAGATGCGCACGCCCGATGCCAGGCGCTTGCCGTCATACGTGGCCACGACATGCTGCCACTCGTTGAGCTTGACGGGCTCGACCGTCTCGACGCGGAGACCCAGATCGGTGAAGCGATGGGTCAGGTGCAGGCGGACCTTGCCGTTCATCAGGTAAAGGCCGTGGCCCTGGCTCTCGATATAATCGTCAAGGCGGGTGAGGATGGCTCCATCGGGCGAGGTGGGTTTGATCCAGGCCGAAAACGTGAAGGGTTGCAGATAGCTGAACTCGGCGGCGTCTCCGTTGTAACTGCCTTTGCTTGGCTTCTCGAAGACCAAACCTTGCTTGACGGTCCAATCGGTTGTCGGATTCCAATTCCAGCGGCGCATGGCCGATATCCGGGAGATTCCGGCGCAAGGTTTGAAGCCGCGCGTCGAGCTCCGCCAGATGCTTCTGCTGATCGGGCAGTGGCGCTTTGACGAAAGGCGACTCCGGCCCATAATTCCAGACGAAGCCGCGCTCCTTCGGGATCTGATTGAAGAATGCGAACAGGCGGTAGAAATCTTTCTGAGAGATGGGGTCGTATTTGTGATCGTGGCAGCGGGCGCATCCGACGGTGAGGCCCATCCACACGGTGGCGGTAGTCTGCGCGCGGTCGGCCACGTATTCGACGCGATACTCTTCGGGAATGATTCCGCCTTCGCCGCTGGTGCGGTGATTGCGATTGAACCCCGAAGCGATTTGCTGGTCGAGCGTGGCGTCGGGCAGCAGATCGCCCGCGAGTTGCTCGATGGTGAAGCGGTCGTACGGCATGTTGCGATTGAAGGCGTCGATGACCCAGTCGCGCCAGCGCCACATGTCGCGCGCGCCATCGGTCTGGTAGCCGTTACTGTCGCCATAGCGGGCGGCTTCCATCCAGCGGTAAGCCATGCGCTCGCCATAGCGGGGCGAGGCGAGCAGCCGGTCGACCACGGTTTCGTACGCGCTGGGAGATTGGTCCGCGAGAAAGGCGTCGACTTCGGCGGGCGTGGGCGGAAGACCGGTGAGATCGAGCGAGACGCGGCGGATCAGGATGCGCTTTGTCGGCTTCGGGCGAAGGACGGAGGGATTCGCGTTCCAGGCGCGCAAGGATAAAGCGGTCGATCGGATTCTTTGGCCAGGAGGTGTTCCTGGTAACTGGCAGGGCCGGTCGCTGCGGAGGAATGAAGGACCAGAAGGGCTGCCAGGGCATGCCTTGCGCGATCCATCGGCGGACCAGTTCGATTTCCGGCGGCGACCAGGCGGGCTTTGCCGGAACCCGGAGGCGGCATGCGCTCGGCATCGTCGGCGGACGCGATACGGCGCAAAATTTCGGATTCGAGGCCGCGCGCTCCGTTGGGAAGATCCAGCCGGAGGTTAGCCTGGCGATTGGCGGCGTCGGGTCCATGGCAGGTGAAGCAGTGATCGGAAAGGATGGGACGGATGTTCTGATTGAAAGCGACGGGTTGGGCGGGTGCGGCTATCGTGAGGAAGGCGAGAAGAGCGTAGATTCGCCAAGCGTCGGGCATCGGATGCTTCCAGGCTACACCACGAATGCAATCTAAGCGTAGCGTTACGGTTCAGTCGGGATAAGCCCGGGATGCGGGCGCCGTTTAGGTTTCGTTCTAAGAGGAAACGGAGGCGTTCTACACCTGGCTTGCCGACATTGAAGCAGTCGATGGGCTATGATAGGCCGTGTTTCCCTACGACGATGTGCTCCTCGCCACCGTTCAGGTCACCCCGCAATCTATTTCGGACGTTCTCCAGACTCTCCAAACCATCGAGACGACTTGCGCGGACGCAGACGGCCTGAAATGGTTTAACTGGCTTTATCTGCAGGTGACACAAGCCGTCGAAGTCCGGGTCGCCGCCGGTGGATTCACGGATTCCGCATGGCTCGCCGAGCTCGACGTGCAATTCGCGAGTCTCTATTTCTCGGCGCTCAAGTCCCACCTTTCCGGTCATCCCGCGCCCGATTGTTGGCGGGTCTTATTTAATAACCGCGGCCAGGACACAATTGCGCGAATCCAGTTCGCTCTCGCTGGTATTAACGCCCACATAAATCATGACCTGCCGGAAGCAATCGTCGCGACCTGTCTGGTGACTGGTACAACTCCAGAACACGGTGGCCCGCACTATAACGACTACACCGCACTCAATTCCACGCTTGACGCGCTCATTGAATCCGCCGAAGTCATGTTGAACGTTCGGCTCCCCGGCGGAGCGCTTCCACCGGTCTCTCATCTGGCGGACACGATTGCCGCCTTCAATGTGAGCGCCGCTCGAGAGTCTGCGTGGCAAAACGCGGAACATCTTTTTCAAATCCGCGCGCTTCCTTCGTTCACCTCCAGCTTCATGGACATGTTGGACGGATTCACGACAGTGATCGGCAAGACGTTGTTGGTACCGGTGCCATAACTCGTGGCTCGGGGTAGATACTGAACCGCCATGCGTAAGCATGCGGACAGACGCGAGCATTCCCACTAACAGAACCGCTGGGCCAGCTTGCTAGTGTATCCGCCAAGCCGCCGGAGGCACCGGCCCACTGTGAAAGAAAGGTCCCGGAACCATCACGCCGTCTTTCTTGAAGAAGATCCCGTCCTTCATAACAAACCGAACGTCTCGCAGCGTGTCCAGATCTTCCAGCGGATTGCCCCGGACCGCAATAAGGTCAGCCGGTAATCCAACCTTGACCAAACCACGCTTGTCATAAATATCGCTGACCATGTATCCGTTCACCGTCATGATCTTTAAAATCTCCGGAGCGGGAATCTGGGCGGCCTGCCAGCTCTTCAGGAAATCGATCACCACCTGCCCGCGGTCCATGCCCGGGATGTAGTAATCCGCATCCGTCGAGAAAGCCATCTTTACATGGTTCGCGTACGCGTTCTTCATTCCTTCCACCTGCCGGTCGAAGCGCTGTTTCGCCCCCGGCGTATTCGTGTGATACGTGGTGAAAGGAGTCTCCGTACCCACCCGCCAAATACCTTTCTTGGCCATGAGTTTGTGCGTTTCGTCATCGAGCGCGCCGGAATGCTCAATCGACCACAGGCCCGCATCGATCGCTCTCAACGCCCCGGCATGCGTCTGCACGTGGCCCGCGACTCTAAGGCCGGACTTCGCTGCCTCGGAAATAAAAAGCCTCATTTCATCGGCGGTATATCCATAGGACTTGCAATCCACGCAGATCTTGATGACCTTTGCTCCGTACAAAATGTTGCGGCGCACCGCTTTGACGATTTCGTCGTTCGTATCGGCATTCAGATACTCCGGCTCGATCAGCATCTCCCGTTCCGGCACCGGCTGAAACTGCCCGCCGAAGCCGCCAATGATAATTCCCGAATTGATCATGGTCGGTCCCGGAACCCATCCCTGTTCGATGGCCACGCGAAGCGCAGTGTCCGCGTAGTTGCCGTTGTTGCCCAGGTCTCGCACCACGGTGAAGCCGGCATTCATCATCGTGATTCCGTTAGAGACCGCTTGAATCGCGCGAAGCGCGGTCGAGTCCATCACCGTCGTCAGGTAGTAGCTGTTGTGCTCCGGTTCCTCCTTGTAAGTCAGAGCGAGGTGATTATGCGCATCGACCAAACCCGGAGACACATAATATTGCGACAGATCCACTTGGGTAGCACCGTCGGGTATGGAAACATTCGCGCCGATTGCTGTGAACTTTCCGCCTTCGATCAGAATCACCTGATTCGCGGCCACCGTGCCGTTTTCCGGGTTGACCAAATGACCGATCTTCAGAGCGGTTACCTGCGCACTCATAGAGCCCGCCAGCAACAGCACCGTTAGAGTCGCGCGAACGTTTGCCTTCATCATCGCTCTCCTTTATTTCTCAGGGAGTGAAAAAGCCACAATACTACCGCCTGAGGCAGCCCCATTCTTTCCGCCCCCGCACACGATCACGACGAATTGGCGTCCGTGAATCTCGTATACCGATGGCGTTGCGTTGCCCGCTGCCGGCAGCACCGTCTCCCACAGGAGCTTGCCGGTCAGTTTGTCAAAAGCCCGGAACTTCTTGTCGAAATTCGTCGCTCCAATGAACAGCAGCCCGCTCGCCGTGACCACCGGGCCTCCGTAATTGTCGCTGCCGGTATCCTTGATTCCTTTGGCGACCAGTTCCGGATACTCACCCAACGGGATCTGCCATCGAATCTCGCCCTTGTTGAGATCGATCGCATTCAATGTCCCCCAGGGCGGAGTCAGCGGAGGATAGCCTTCGGGATCGCGAAACAGAATATAGCCTTCGTTGCGGTATTTCAGCCAACTGGGATCTTTTTGGTCCTCGGCGGCGTTCACCAGACCGGTGTCCTTGCCGCTGATCAGAAACTCGACGATCTCGTTTACGCTGCGACCCAGATAGTCGAAGCCCGGCATCCTGCCCGTGCCCTCCCGAATGATGCCGGCAAGTTCCTCCCGCGAGCGGCGCTTGCCGATGTCGACGAGCGACGGAAAGGTCGGCGGCGCGCCCTTCAGATCGTCGCCATGACAGCCCCCGCAATTGTTCTTGTAGATCGATTTTGTGTCATGCGTCACCAGTCGAATGATCCACGGCTGTTCATTCGAATTAACGTACAGCAGTCCGGTATCGGGATCAAACGCCGCTCCGCCCCACTCGCCGCCGCCATCGGTGCCGGGAAATAGCATCGTGCCTCGCAGGCTCGGAGGCGTGTACATTCCGTTCGAATCCACACTGCGGAACTTTTCGAGAACCGCGGCGTGCGCCTCCGCCGTGCGATTCGTAATCATGTCCTCGGTAAACGCCTGCCTGGTAAATGGCGGCGGCTTCTCGGGATATGGCTGGGTCGGAGAAAGCTTCTCACCATCCACGCCCGAGGCGGGAACCTTGCGGTATTTTACGGGAAACAGCGGCTTGCCGGTCTTCCGGTCGAGTACGTAGACATACCCCGTCTTGGTAATCTGCGCCACCGCGTCCACTTTTTGCCCATTGCGCGTAACCGTCACCAGACTTGGCGCCGCAGGAAAATCCAGGTCCCAGACATCGTGCTGGATTCCCTGAAAATGCCAGATCCTGCGGCCGGTGCGCGCGTCCAGAGCCAGCACGCAATTGGCGAACAGGTTGTCGCCGATCCGGTTGGCGCCATAGAAATCGAAGGATGCCGAACCCGTCGCGGCAAACACCATACCGAGCGTCGCGTCCACACTCAACCCCGCCCAGGCATTCGCACCTCCCGAAATCTTGTAAGATTCTTTCGACCAGGTGTCGTAGCCGAACTCGCCCGGCCGCGGAATCGTGCGAAATACCCACCGCAGCTTGCCCGATCTGACATCGAACGCTCGAATAAAACCCGGCGACCCCGGCAGGGTCTCGGGGACCGTGCTGCCCATAATCAGCATGTCCTCGAAAATCACGCCGGGGCTGCTGGCACTGACACTCATTTTCTCGACAGGCCGGTCGAGGCCCTCGCGCAAATCGACACGGCCTTCGTTTCCGAAACTCGGAATCGGCTTGCCGGTCGTGCGGTTCAGCGCGTAGAGGAAGTTCCTATAGGTAAAGAACACCCGGTCCTGATAAACGGTCACGCCGCGGTGGCGATACCGCCGCTGCGCCCCCGCGCCGCCCGAAGGATCGAAGGACCAGATCTCAAGGCCCGTCTCCGCGTTCAGCGCAATCACCCGCAGCTTCGGCGTGGTAGCGTAGAGAACCCCGTCGACGACGATCGGGTTGCTCTGCATCTCGGAATCTTTGAACGCATCGTGCGAATCGTAGGTCCACGCCATTTTTAAGCGGTTGACGTTCTCACGATTAATCTGCGTCAGCGCCGAATAGCGAATATTGTTGGGACCACCGTTAACGGGCCACCCGACATCGGCAGCCTGCATGCAAGCGACGATACTGAAACAGAGAACTAGCTTCGATGGATTCACCGTTCACAAATTGTAACGCGCCGCCCGAACTGGCAGAAATCCCCGTCATTTGCCTTTCTCACAATAATGCTTAGTAAGCTGATGGCGTTGACGAAACATCTGCTGCAGGCCAAGTTGCACCACCCATCCAAACAGACGGTCCATCCATACGCCCCCGGGCAGTCTATATTCAACGCGATCGGTTAAGCGCGTTGTCTGGTTGACCGATTCGAATTCGTGGCGATGAACCCATTTTGCGAACGGTCCCTGAATTTGTTCGTCGACAAACAGGCGGTTCTTCTCATAAGCCGTGTGCAGAGCGGTCCACAGAAACGGTCCAACCTTAAGTTCCACCCTCGAACCCTGCTCGATGCCGCCGGTCTTTCGAATGACCCGTACCGGGGGAAACCGCGGACTCAAGATGCGCAGGGCGTCTTCCCGCTCATGAAAACCAAACACAGTTTCCACCGGCGCTTCGACGATGATGCTCTTCGAAAAGGTGGGCATGCGCCAAGCCGGCCGGATGCTGTCGCCTCAACCCCGGGCGCGCCCGACGGACCAGACCGGCTGGAGCGAAACCCGGATTCCGGCGCGCGCGCGAAACAGTCTCGTCTTGGTAGCGGAAACGCTGAGGCCCAGGGCTTCCGCGACTTCCCGCAGCGATAGGCCCGAGATTGCAAACAGTGTGTACGCCTCGCGCAAATTTTCCGGAAGCTTCGCCACTGCCGCCGAAAACGCCGACGAAATTTCCCGGCACCACGCCGACTTCTCTGGCGATGGCGCATGCGAAGGAAATAGCTCCGGCCCCTGCTCTTCCACCGGCACCCAGGTCATTCTTCTTCGTGTCTCACGCAATTCGAGCAGGCAGCAGTTCACCACAATACGGCTGATCCAGGTTTTGAAAGACGACTCGCCGCGAAAATCTTCGATTCGGCGGATCGCCAGGAAGTAAGCCACCTGCACCGCGTCTTGCGCGTCTTCGGTGCGGCGCATAATCCCCTGTGCCAGATGCAGCGACGCGGTGTAATGGCGCCGGACCAGTTCCGCGATTGCGTGCTGGTTACCTTGTTTACTCTGCGCGATCAGTTCCAGCTCCGTTGTCTCTTTCACAGGGCGTCCTTTCGAAAGGTGGCTAATTTAAGGTCGTTTAAGGGTTCCATCAGCGCATAGTTGGCGTATTTAAGGTCATTTAAGGCTCGCTATGCCGAGTTTCTCCATGCGGTAGAGCAAAGTTGTCCGCGCAACACCCAGGCGAGCGGCTGCGCCATTACGTCCCCCAACTACTCCCTTCGCCTGCCGCAGCACTTCGCCAATGTGCTCCCGCTCGGCTTCGGCGAGCGTTCGAAGGGACGTCGGGGTTTTGTCCGGCATCATGCGTTTTAGCTCACCGTGGGGGAGTTGAAGAACCGGACCGGAGCATAAAATTATGGCGCGTTCCAGAACGTTCTGTAATTCACGGATGTTTCCCGGCCAGTCGTGGCACCCTAAAACGGACATGACTTCGTCCGGTATGTGACTGACTTCCTTGTTCATACGCCGCGCGAACTTCCGAACAAAGTGGCGGACCAGCTGGGGGATGTCTTCCTTACGATCCCGCAGCGCAGGTATCGCGATCGGGAACACATTGAGACGATAGAATAAGTCCGCGCGGAACTTGCGTTCTTGAACCATTTGGAGCAGGTCCTGGTTGGTCGCCGCCACCACGCGCACGTCCACTCTGATGGTGCGGCTGCTGCCCAACCGCTCAAATTCCTGTTCCTGGAGAACCCTTAACAGCTTGGGCTGCAATTCGATAGGCAGATCACCGATCTCATCGAGGAACAGCGTGCCGTTGTGCGCTTGCTGAAAGCGGCCGGTGGTCTGCGCCCACGCGCCGGTGAAGGCGCCGCGCTCATGCCCGAACAGTTCGCTTTCGAGCAGGCCCGCGGGCATGGCGGCGCAGTTCAGTTTGACGTAGGGGCCGCGGCTGCGCAAGCTTTCGTCGTGGATAGCTTGGGCGACAAGTTCTTTTCCAGTCCCGGTTTCGCCTTGAATTAGAACGGAGGAACCCGTTCGAGCCACCATCTTAACAGCGTCGCGAACTTGTTGGAGGCTTCTGCTGGAACCGATGAGTTGTTCTTCAGCTGCCAACGTTAGCAGCGGGGGTGCGAGTATTGCGGTTGCCATGATTGAGACTACGCGGAATTAGAAATTGATACATCCCGAATACTTATGGTTTCTCGGTACCTCTAACGGGTGACCGGGGGGTAACTGGAGGGATGATAATTTCACGGCGGCCAAACAGGCGTGCGTCAATCGAAAAGCTTCCGGGTCCCAGCAAGGCGACGGCGGCGGCGATAAAGACCCCGGCGGCGGGCGGCCATCTGGCCTCGGAGAATGCAAAATTCAGAGCGCCCAAGGCGACGATGGCGGCCGCAAAGGGGGTGAGCAATCCGATCAGCAGGAAAGCGCCACTCGCGATCGCTAGCGCCCCAAGCCACAGCGGGCCAGCGCTAAAAGCAGTTACCCCGCGAAGGATGGCGCCTACTCCGAGGACCAATCTGAGGAACAGCAAGCCCAAACCTGGCGCGCCGCCAGGGAATGACGAAAACATCCGCTGCAGACCGCGTCTCCTGACGTAACAAGGTTAGCTGTTGGAAAAGAAACACGAATCCCTGTAATTCGCCATATTAACCTAACACTTTCGAGGTATTCACAACTGAACGATGCCGCGGCGAACGGCAATCGCCACTGCCTGAGTGCGATCGCTGGCGCCGAGTTTTTCCATAATGTGACGGATATGAACCTTGACGGTCTCTTCTGAAATGAACAGGAGTCCGGCAATGTCGCGATTGCGATTTCCGCCGGCAACGTGACGCAGGACATCGATCTCGCGGGCCGTCAGAGTTTCGTCGCCTACATGCTCGGCGAGATGCGCGGCCACTTCCGGCGGAATGCGTCTTTTGCCAGCATGGGCGGAACGGATCATTTCCACCAAATCCTTGGGAGGCATGCTCTTCAGCATGTAGCCTAAGGCTCCTGCCTGGAGAGCGCGCTGAATTTCGACGTCGCCTTCGAAGGTGGTCAGCATGATGACGCGGGCCTGCGGAAATTCCGTGCGGATGGCGATCAATGCATCGATGCCGCTCATATCGGGGAGACGCAGATCCATGAGCGTTATGTCCGGCAAATGCTCGCGATATTTTTGGATGCCTTCGGAGGCGCTGGAAGCCTCGGCGATCAGCGACATGCCTGGTTGGCTTTGAATGATGATGGCGATTCCCTCGCGGAGGAGGGGATGATCGTCGATGCTGAGAATGCGGATGGTGGATTGATCAGTCATCTAGGAACCCGGCTGCGCTTGACGTGAGTTACTTTCTTTTAAAGGCGACATGGCTGGGAACGGATAATTCGATCTCGGTTCCGGAGGACGCGCGACTCCATACGCGCAGGGTTGCTCCAATGCTCTCGGCTCGTTCGCGCATTCCAGGTAATCCCCAGTGTCCCTCACGGCCGGACTGTAATACCAGGGGGTCGATGCCGCGGCCGTTGTCGCGAACCAGAACCCGGAGCCGCTTGACCGCGTATTCCAGTTCCACTTCAATCGCGGTGGCACCGGAATGGCGAAAGGCGTTGACCAGAGCCTCCCGGCCAATGCGATAGACTTCGTCGCGCAGGACAGGATGCAACGGGCGAAGTTTTCCATCAACTAGGACACGGAAGGAAACGTCTTGCGGAAGCTCGAGTTCCTGTCGAAGGTTGGAGAACGCGCGTTCCAGATCAAAAGCATCGCCGGACGATGAACGGAGGCCCTGGAGGGCATTGCGGCCCTCGCCGATGACGCGGGACATCAAGGCGAGGATGCGGTCCAAAGGCTGTTTTGCGGGTGAATCCTCCGGCAAGCCGTCCGCGGCAACGTGCAATTGCATCGAGGCGCTGAGAAAACCCTGGAGCAAAGTGTCATGCAGTTCCTGCGCGATCAGGGTGCGCTCCGCGAGGCGCTCCTCAAAGATGAGATTCATCTGGCGGGCCACCCGGTGGATCCGAATGCGAACGGCGGCGACGATGGCCGAGGCGAGGAATGTGAGCGTCCCGAGAATAAACCACCAGGTCTGCCAGAACATCGGCTCAATCTGAAATGCCAGTGTTGCTTCCTGGCTATCGAAGACTTCATCCAGGTTGCTGGCCACGACGCGAAAGCGATACTTACCTGGGCCGAGGTTGGTATAGACGGCCTGCCGGGAGGCGACGGCTTGACTCCAGCCATGATCGAAGGGGTCAAGAGTGTAGCGGAACCTGGTGCGCTCCGGGATGGCGAGACTGAGGCCGGAATAATCCAGAATGATCCGCTGTTTGCCTGGCGGTATGCGAACGTGGCCGCCGAGGTTGATGGAATTTCCGTCGGCTGAGAGCGCCTGGATATGAACAAGCGCGGGAACGGCGCGTCCGGTGAGGCGCGCAGGATCGACCACAGAAAGCCCGCGTGAGGTCGACAGCCATATTCGTCCGAGCGGGTCAGCGACCAGGGATCGATGGCGCTTTACGCCGCTCAAACTCCGCAGGCCGTCGGCGAGCTCATATTCACGGACATCTTCGCTGCGTGCCGTTCCGCCGAGCAGGCGATCGCGATTAACCCGGAGGACGTGATCCGCGGTGGTGATCCACAACGAGCCGGTCCGGTCTTCGGCGATGCCAAAAATCTGTTCCTGGAAAGGCGCCTCGAGCGGAGAGGGAAGCTGGATGCGGCCGGAGCGCAAGAAGGCGAGCCCGGCCAGCGTACCGATCCAGAATGTGCCGGTGGAGTCTTCAAAAAAGCAGTTCACATTATCGGAGGGCAGGCCGTCGGCGACAGTGTACGTGCGCCACACGGGTGACCCAGCAGCGGTGCGAGCGCTCGAGAGGCCGCTGGGAGTGGCGAACCACATGGTACCGTCGGAGCTTTCGAAAATCGCCGATATCGTATTCGATGCCAGGCCGCCAGCGGACGTAAAGGTAGTAAAGCGGCCGTTCTGAAGACGGGTGACGCCGCCGTTCAGAGTTCCAGCCCACACGGTTCCGTCGCGGCTGATGGAAACGGCGAATACCGTATTCTGAGCGAGTCCGTCGGACATGTTATATGTTTTGGCGGTGAACGATGCTCCGTTCGGAATGAGATGAGTAAGGCCGCCGCGCTGGCGGCCGATCCATAGGCCACCGTTGTTCCCGGCGATCGAATAGACAATGTCTTTGTCGAGACCAGCTGCGGCGATCGAGGCGATTTTTCCGTCCGTAAGCGAATACAAGCCGCCGTTTTCGGGCGCAAGCCAGGTTCGATTTTGCGCGTCGGCATAAACGGGTCCGTTGTTTTCCGAAGGCAGTCCTTCGGGAATGGAATAGGTGGCAAAGACGCTGTCGCGAAGCCGTTCGATTCCATTCGCGCAACCGATCCATAGATTGCCCTCGCGGTCTTCAAACAACGCGGTGATGGCTTCGTTCGGTGCGGCGGCCAGCCTGGAAATGCCTTTCGGATTGACACGAAAGAGGCCTTGTGCGGTGCCGATCCAAAGGTTCGCATCATGATCCTGGATCATGGCCAGGGTTTTGCTGTGTTGAAGCGCAGGCGGGATGCCGTCTGTGGTGATCTCGCTCCCGTTCCAACGGACGATACCGTTGTCGGTCGCAATCCACAAACCGACAGCAACGGGAAGCAGGCAGTTAATCTTCAAGTCCGGCAGTCCCTTGGTGAACGATGTTGTCTTCCCACTTCGTAAGCGGACGAGTCCCACGTCGCGAGTGCCGAGCCAGACGTCTCCATCCGCCGCGACGGCGAGAGAAATTACAGGGGACTCCGGCATCGATTCCGGTGCAGCGAGTTTTTCGAGCTGGCCTTGGCGCAGGGAGAGCAAACCGTTCCTTCGCGTAGCGAATATGAGCGCCCCATTTGGGCCGACGGTCGCCGCCGTGACGCCGGCACGCGTCTGCTCCAGGTCCGATCGAGGCTCGAAGAAGTTACCGCTGCGGTAACCGAGCAGCTTCAGACCGCGGAGACGGATCCACAGACTGCCGGAGTCGTCCGCAGTCACCCCCAGCGATTGGCCGAGAGGCTGTTCCAGAGAGAATTGCGTGGTTCGCGCGCTTTGGGTGAGTTGAAAGGTAAGGCCGTCGAAACGAACCAGGCCGGCTTCGGTGCCAATCCACAGATAGCCGTCGGTGGTTTGAGTGATGGCGTAGACCGGGCCACTGGGAAAGCCTTTCTCCGGTCCCCAACTATCGCGAATATATTGGGACACAGTGCGGTTGGGATCGACGGCAGGAAGGAGAGGAGAAAAACATAAGGCCGCGAGCGCGGCGAAGAGAAACCGGTACGGCAGGCGAGGGCTACGGTAGAAATTCGAACTTCTCAACGATGACCTCGCTACCAGTGCTGGGGGGAATCGGCGAAGCGCCGAAGACAAACACGCTGATATTGACCGACTCTCCTCCGGGAGAAGGGACTCCCGAGGTGAACTCATGGGCGGCGATGGTGACCGATCCGCGGACGGTTTTGAAGAAGACTCTGCCGGGCTGCCAATGGAAGGAATAGGTGAGGAGCCCGGCGGGCGCATCAAAACGGACGACGTTGACGGGTTCCTCGGAAGGCTGCACCACGTACTGGGCGTTTTTGCTGGAGGGATCGCCCCAGCGGCCCACTTCCACGCCGAGTTCACGATGATGCTGGGCAGCCGCCAATTCGTCCCAGGTGAACATCGACAATCCGGTGGAGAGATCGAGACGAGAGACATCGCGCACGGTAAACCTGTAAGTGCCTTGACCGAGGCTTTGGGTCATTCGCGCCTCGGCACCCGCCCAGTGGTCCGCCTGGCGGGACGTGCGGAGATGGAGAAAGCCGCTGGAATCGACCCAGGCGTTGGAGGGATCGTAGGGTGCTGGCTTTCCGCCGCGGCTGCTGCCTTGACGACGGATCTCCCAATCGTATCCGCTGAAGTGAAGAATTTTGCGGGGCGGGAGGACCAGCGGGGAACCGGCGCCTGGCACGATGGCAACGGCCAGCACAAGGCCTTCTTTTTTAGGCAATTCCCGAGTGGTCAGAGGGGGAGCGTAGCCAGGTTCAACGAGAAGGGCCGCGTAGTCGGTCCCTGGATGGATTGAAGTTTGCCAGGTCGAATCGGGCCGAATGGCGGTGAAAGGCTGGTTAGCGAGCGGCTGGATCCACCAGACGCGGCTTTTCGCGTATAACACGATCTGCTGGCCGGGTTTCGTATGAGTGACCTTGCCTTCAATGGGGACGAACTTGAAGGGATCTCCTTCGGCTGCGGGGGGGATTTTGGTGAATTCGATGGAGGGCTGAGGGGGGCTGCAAGTGCTGGTAAGCATCGCCAGAAAGACCACAGTGGCACGAGCATGTGGTTCGATCATTTTGGAGGCTGTCTGCGCGGAGCGGCGGGATCGAACGAGTCGCGGCTCGGGGTCATAAAGGATTGATAAATGCTCTGGGTAAACATTTTATCGCGCCTTCGTTGACATTAGCAGATCCCATAGACTGTCTCCTGGCGGGATGACAGGACCAGGCGTCTGGAGTGTATCAGGGCTGCTTCCAAGTCTTTCCTGGTACAAACCAGGGCGGGCCTCTTAGCCATGCTTCTTCGGCCATAATTGGCCATATTGCGCGCTCTGGAAGGCCTTAAATGGCCATAATGTTATCCTAAAAGTTCCCATGCTAAGAGTGCGTTTTGCCCCGTCGCCGACTGGATATCTCCACATCGGCAGCGCGAGGACATTTATCTTTAACTGGCTGTACGCCCGCCACAACGCAGGCACCATGATCCTGCGCATTGACGATACCGACGTCGAGCGCAACACGCAGGAATCTCTCGATTCGATCTTCGATGGATTGAAATGGCTTGATCTGGGCTGGGATGAATTTTACCGGCAGAGCGACCGGATGGATCTGCATAAACGCGCGGCGGAGGAAATTCTCGCGAAGGGATTTGCTTATCGCGATGCTGAGGGAGTTGTGCGGTTCAAGGTTCCGCGGGAGACTCGGGCGGAGGTTTCGTTTACCGATCTGGTTTATGGTCCGCAAGTGAAGGGTACGGCCGACATCGAGGATTTCGCACTGCTGCGCTCGAATGGCGTGCCGACTTATCACATGGCTTCGTGCGCTGACGATGCGGATTTGAAGATCAGCCATATAATTCGCGGGCAGGATCATTTGACGAATACGTTTAAGCATGTGTTGATCTTTGAGGCGCTGGGGGTCGAGCCGCCGAAGTTCGCGCACTTGCCGCTCCTGATTGCGCCGGATGGATCGAAATTATCGAAGCGGAAGCATGGACCGGTGGTCAGCGTCACTACGTATCGCGATGCGGGGTTTCTGGCGCAGAGCTTCGTGAATTTTTTGTGCCTGCTGGGGTGGTCTCCTAAGAACGATCGGGAGAAGATGTCGCGGCAGGAACTGGTCGATGTGTTTACGCTCGAAGGGGTGAACAAGTCGAATGCCACGGTGAATTTTACGGAGGAGGATCCGTTCGATTCCAAGGCTGTCTGGTTGAATGCCGAGCATATTAAGACTTTGCCAGTCGAAGAGCTGTCCGCTATGCTGATTCCGTTTGCGGAGGCGGCGGGGCTTCATGTCAGCTCGGAAAAAATGCGTGAGGTCGCGCCGCTGATTCAGGAGCGGATTAAGATGTTGCGCGATGTTGCGACCGTGGCTGATTTCTTTTTTGTCGACGCGCTGCCGCCTTACGATATCGCCGAGCTGATTCCGCAAAAGGGCGATTTGGCGATGGCTCGGTTAGCGCTGGAGAAATCGCTCGAGGTTTTGGCCACTGCGGAGTTTAATCATGATGCTCTGGATGCTGCTCTGCGGGGGGCTGCAATGGAGTTGAAGATTAAGCCGGGGCAGATGTTTCAGCCGATCCGCGTCGCGGTCTGTGGGCGGAAGAATTCGCCGCCTCTGTTTGAGACTCTGGTGGTGCTGGGGCGGGAAACGTCTTTGAAGCGAATTGAGGAAGCGATCGGAAAGATATGACCACAGACTAAAGTCTGTGCCACCTCTGAATTTGTCACTTGGTGGCACAAGCTTTAGCCTGTGAAAATGAGTAAAGAAAACATCATGAGTACGCCTGCTCCATCTAATTTCATCCGCGACATTATCGTTGAGGATCTGGAGACCAATAAATACGGGGGACGCGTGCATACTCGGTTTCCTCCGGAACCGAATGGGTATTTGCATGTCGGCCATGCCAAGTCGATCGCGATCAATTTTGGATTTGCGAAGGAGTTCGGCGGCCAATGCAATTTGCGGTTTGACGATACGAATCCGGCGAAGGAAGAGACGGAGTACGTCGATTCGATCATGGAGGACGTTCGCTGGCTGGGTGGCGACTGGGCGGGTGTTTATTATGCGTCCGATTATTTCGACCAGCTTTATGCGTGGGCGGTGCAGTTGATTAAGAGCGGCAAGGCTTTTGTTTGCGATCTTTCGCCCGATGAGGTTCGGAGGCAGCGCGGGACACTTACCGAACCTGGGATCGAGAGCCCGTATCGCAATCGGACGATTGAAGAGAATCTCGATTTGTTTGAGCGCATGCGGGCCGGGGAATTTCCGGATGCGGCTCGGTCTCTGCGGGCGAAGATCGATATGGCTTCGGCGAATCTGAATTTGCGCGATCCGATTATGTATCGGATTGTGCACGCGGCGCACCATCGCACCGGCAACAAGTGGTGCATCTATCCGATGTACGACTTCGCGCACGGCGAATCGGATTCGATCGAGGGGATCACGCATTCCATCTGCACGCTCGAATTTGAAGACCACAGGCCGCTTTACGACTGGTATGTGGAGCAGTTGGGCATTTATCATCCCCAGCAAATCGAGTTTGACCGCTTGAACCTGACGTACACGCTATTGAGCAAGCGGAAGCTGCTGCAACTGGTGCAGCAGGGGCTGGTGAGCGGGTGGGACGATCCACGGATGCCCACGATCAGCGGGATGCGGCGGCGAGGATATTCGTCCGAAGCGCTGCGAAATTTTGCGAAGAGTCTGGGAGTTTCAAAAACTAATGGGTCGACGGAATTGTCGCTGCTCGAATATCATGTCCGCGAAGATTTGAATAAATCGGCGATGCGGGTGATGGCCGTGTTGAAGCCTTTACGGGTGGTGATCGATAACTATCCGGAAGGGCTGGTCGAGCAAATGGAGGCGGTGAATAATCCTGAGGATGTTTCGGCGGGTACGCGGACAGTTCCTTTTTCTAAGGTCCTGTATATCGAAGACGACGATTTTCGCGAAGTGCCGCCGCCAAAGTATTTTCGGTTGTCTCCGGGTAAGGAAGTGCGGTTGCGCTACGGCTACTTCATCACGGCGACGAGTGTGGTGAAAGACGCGCAGGGAAATGTTATCGAAGTGCACTGCACTTACGATCCAGCCACGCGCGGAGGCGATTCGCCGGATGGGCGCAAGGTGAAATCGACGATTCATTGGGTGTCGGCCGAGCATGCGATCGTTGCGGAAGTGCGCATTTACGAAACGCTGTTCACGCGCGAGAATCCGAATGAGGTCGAAGAAGGCCAGGAGTTCACGGCGAATCTGAATCCGAAATCGCTGGAGGTGCTTGCGGGCAAGCTGGAGCCTAGTCTCGCCGGCGCTGCGTCAGGGAGCCGCTATCAATTTGAAAGGCTCGGTTATTTTTGTGTCGACAAAGACTCGACGCCCGAAAAGCCGGTATTCAATCGTACCGTTGCGCTGCGCGATACGTGGGGCAAGATCGAGAAAAAATCGAAATGATCGTTCTGGGTCTGGGAGGGCTGCTTAACGACGCGGCTTGCGCGCTGCTCAAGAATGGCGAAGTGCTGGCGGCAGTGGAAGAAGTCAAGGTAACTCGCGGGCTGCGGCCCGGTGGATTACCACAGGCCGCTATTGAAGAATGTCTGCGGCTGTCGGGTGCAACGCGGGATCAGGTGGATTCGGTGGCTCTTGTGCGCCCGATAGCCCGGGGTCCGGAGGCTGCTCTGCACATGACTCTGCGCGATCAGTTTCCGCACGCCGAGGTGGTCGTCGTGGAGCATCATATGGCACACGCGGCTTCGGCGTTTTTCGCTTCGCCGTTTGAGAGTGCGACTGTTCTAACGCTCGACCATGCGGGGGACTTTCGCTGCGGGGCGCGCTGGCGTGCGTCTGGCGATTCGATCGAGCTGGAGAAAGAATGGTATTATCCCGATTCTCTGGGGCGTCTTTACGGCGCGGTGACGGAGTTGTTGGGTTTTCGGGCGCGCGCCGATGAACATAAAGTGCAGTGGCTGTCGGCGTCGGGTGACGATCGATATGCGGCGGCATTTCGCGAAATCGTATCGGACGCAGCGCGAATTGACCCGGCATATTTCGACGGCAACCGGCTGGCAGCGGGCGGGTTCAGCACCAAATTTTTCGACGCGTTGGGGCTGGTAGATGGCGCGAAGATTCCGCCGGTACTGGCTCCATCGATTGCGCGTGGATTGCAGAAAACGGTCGAAGAGACTGTGCTGGCGCTCGCGGGCGAGGGCGAGAATTTGTGTCTCGCGGGTGGATTATTTTTTAACGCGCTGCTGGTTGATTTCGTGGAGCGCAGCGGGCGCTGGAAAAACGTATTCGTGCAGGCTGCGGCCGGCAATGCGGGGACGGCGCTGGGCGCGGTTTATCATGTGTGGCATCAGTTGAAAAAGCGGCCCCGGCGTGCGAATACCGGAACGCTGCTGTTGGGTCCTAGCTACGGCGTCGATGAGATCAAGCAGGTGTTGGAGAACTGCAAGCTCGGGTTCTCCTATCTGCGGTCGACCGATGAGGTGCTGGCCAAGGCGGTGAGCATGCTGGGCGATCATAAAATTGTCGCGTGGATGCAGGGGCGGATGGAGTTTGGGCCGCGGGCGCTGGGCAACCGGAGCATTCTGGCGTCGCCCCTTGATCCATACTCTACGGAGAATTTGAACATTTTTATCAAGCATCGCGAGCCGTTCCGGAAATTCGCGGCGTCGGTTCCGGCGGAGCTCGCGGCGGAATATTTCGATGCGGGCCCGAATGCACGAACCATCGCCACAGTGGGGAGGGTGCGCGCGGCGCATAAGAAAACATTCGCGCCGGCGATTTTGGGCGAGGACATGGTGCGGGTCCACGCGGTGGAGGAGGCGGAGAATCCTTTATTTCACCGGCTGCTGCATGAGGCGGGTAGAACGACGGGGCTGCCGGTACTATATAACACGAGTTTCAATCTGTTCGGCGATCCGCTGGTATCGACGCCGAGGGATGCGGTGCGGAGTTTTTATTCCTCGGGGATCGACGCGTTGTTCGTGGGGAATTTCTTGTTGGAGAAGTAGACCATGAAGGGCGATTGGGAAGACTGGTCAGGATTCCCAGATGGGGGGATCGACGCGAGGAAGTATGCGGCGCTGATGTCCGCGCTCGGAAAGGCTCGGGGAAGCCTCGGGTGGTTGCTTGAGGTGTGCCAGAGCGGCGGCGATAAAAGCGACGGGATCGAGGACGCTAAGGAAATTCTTCATCGTACCTCGCTTTCTGCGATAGCGAAGGCGTTGGGACTCAAGGAGTCGGATCTCGCGATTGACCCCGAGGATTATCTAACGCGGGAGGAACGTGAGCGGCTCAGGATCGGGGCTGAAGGTGACTCCCAGGGCGCCTGAAGGCGGTGGGCAGGTCGGGAACCTGCCCCACTTTGGGCGAGCACACAGCTAAGGAGGACACGTATTCTAGGCGGGGAATACGTCTTGGATTTTCACGCCGGCGTGAAAGAACGCGCCGACTGGGATTGAATAACGCACTTCTCCTAAAATAAAAAGCTCGCGGACGTACACCTGTACGATGGTGCCGGTCATCAGTTGGCGAGGGAGCCGAAGCTTTAGCCCTCCCTTGGAAGCTTCCACTATACGCATCTTTATGCGAGGCGACCGTTCGGGTTTCAGGACTCTCAAGACGGCTGGATCGTCGGCTTCGACGCGTGGACTCCTGCGGTTCTCCGGGCCAAAATAGTCGGGGCCATCGGCTAGCGTGACCCACTGACCGATGGCCGCGCGGGATTCCTCTAACTGAGTGCCGCACTCCGCGCAAACTTTGAGATGGGACGCGACGACGGCTGAGAGGTCTTCCGATAATTCCCCGAGGGCATAGAGTTCCAGATGGTCCGCTAGCATGTGCACGGCTTGGTTTCCTCTCAGAGATTCTATCGAATACTCGCGCGTTATTTTTATTTATTAGCGAATATAGAGACGATTACTTTGTAAATCGAGGAAAAAGGACTAGGGCGAGTACTAAGTGTCAGCCCTTGGCGCGGGCGGCTGGCGGAGCTGAGGTCCGAGCGGCCGGCGGAGCAGAGTTGCGGACCTCCGGCGGAGCCGAAGACCCAACTGCTGCGGGAGCGGGTGCCGGAAGAGGGGCTACGGGCGCGACGGCTGCGTCTTTCGTCAAGCCGAGGTGCTTGCGAAGCTCGGTATCGACCTTCTTCTTTACATCCGGATTGTCCTTAAGAAACTGGCGGGCATTTTCGCGGCCCTGGCCGATGCGCTCCCCTTTATAGCCGTACCAGGAGCCGCTTTTTTCGATAATGTTCTGCGCGGTTCCCAGGTCGAGGAGGTCGCCTTCCTTGGAGATACCCTCGCCGTAAATGATGTCGAACTCGGCTTCGCGGAAAGGGGGAGCCATCTTGTTTTTGACGATTTTGATTTTGGTGCGGTTGCCGGTAACGACTTCGCCGTCTTTGATGGCGGCGATGCGGCGAATATCGGCGCGGACGCTGGAATAAAACTTCAGAGCGCGTCCGCCGGTGGTGGTTTCGGGGCTGCCGAACATGACGCCGATCTTCTCGCGGATCTGGTTAATGAAAATCAGGCAAGTGTTGGATTTCGACACGATGCCAGTGAGCTTGCGCATAGCCTGCGACATCAGGCGGGCGTGGACGCCCATGAAGCTGTCGCCCATTTCGCCGTCGAGCTCGGCTTTGGGGACCAGCGCCGCGACGGAATCGACGACCAGAACGTCGATCGAACCGGAGGTGATCAACGCGTTGGTAATCTCGAGCGCCTGCTCGCCATAATCGGGCTGCGAGACGAGGAGATTATCGACATCGACGCCGAGCTTGCGGGCGTAGGCGGGATCGAGCGCGTGTTCGACGTCGATGAAAGCGGCCATGCCCCCGATTTTCTGGGCCTCGGCGACAACCTGGAGGGCGACGGTGGTTTTTCCCGACGACTCAGGGCCGAAAATTTCGGTGATGCGGCCGCGCGGGAATCCGCCGATGCCGAGCGCGAAATCGATGGAAATGGAGCCACTCGAAATCGAGGGAACGTCTTGCACAGCCTTCGTGCCGAGGCGAATGATGGAGCCTTTGCCGAACTGCTTTTCGATCTGGGTTAAGGTGGCGCCGAGGGCGCGGGAGCGTTCTTTTTCGTCGATCATTTCGATATCCTTCAGGCCGTCGTTCTTAGGCGAATATAAAGAGAAGATACAATTATACCGCGTGCGGGGCCGGAAATACACTTGTTTTTTAACTACTGTAGTTTCTGTGCTATGCGAGCCATTCTACGGTGGAGCTGACGATCAGTGGGCCAAGGAACGCAGAGGCTTCGCGGTCCACCGATTGCAGGACTTGTTCGGCATGGCCCTGGTCGGGCGAAACGGTGACGCAGGCGATGAGCGCGCGCTGCCAGAGGTCCTGATAATCGATTTCGGAGACCGCTACATTGAATTTTCCGCGCAGACGGTCTTTGAGGCTTTTTACGAAATGCCGCTTGTCTTTGAGCGAGTGCGAATCGTCGAGGCGAAGCTCGAAAGTGATGACGCCGATCGACGGCATGGTTTGTAGTAAAAAAAGCCTAAACGAGAGCTTCTTGCGCCACGCGTTCAGTTGCGAAACATTCCAGGACATCGCCTTCTTTGATGTCGTTGAAGTTGGCCAGGGAGACGCCGCACTCGAAGCCGGCTTTGACTTCGCTCGCGTCGTTCTTGAAGCGCTTCAGGCCTTCGATTTTGCCGGTGTGGACCAGAACGTTGTCGCGCAGTACGCGGACTTCGCCGTTGCGGACCAGCACGCCGTCCTGCACTACGCAGCCGGCAACCGCGCCGACCTTGGAAATGCGGAAGACGTTCTGGACGATGGCGCGGCCCTTGAACACTTCTTTGAACACGGGGTCGAGCATGCCGCTCATGGCTTTCTTGATCTGGTCGGCAAGTTCATAAATGATCGAGTGCAGGCGGATGTCGACTTTTTCCTGCTCGGCGACGGCTTGCGCGGTGCGGTCGGGGCGGACGTTGAAGCCAACTATGATGGCGTTCGATGCGGAGGCGAGCAGCACGTCGGTTTCAGTGATCGCGCCGACGCCTGCGCGCATAACGCGGATCCTGACCTTGTCGGTCGAGAGCTTGGTGAGCGTGTCCGCCAGAACTTCAGCGGTGCCGCCGACGTCGGTTTTAAGGATGATGTTGAGGTCCTTGACCTCGCCTTCCTTTAGCTGATCGTGGAACTGATCGAGCGTGAGGCGCTTGTTCTTGGCCATCGCCACTTCGCGGGCTTTCGATTCGCGATAGATGACGATTTGCTTGGCTTTGGCGGTATCGGTAACCACCTGCATGGTGTCTCCGACATCGGGCAGAGATTCGAGACCCTGCACTTCGGCGGGCATCGAAGGGCCCACTTCGCGGGTATTTTCGCCGCGGTCGTCGACCATGGCGCGCACGCGGCCGAATACTGAGCCGCAGATCATATAATCGCCGACCTTGAGAGTGCCGTTGCGAACCAGCACGGTTGCCACAGGACCGCGGCCGCGATCGAGTTTCGCTTCGAGCACGGTGCCCATCGCGGGGCGCGCCGGATTCGCTTTGAGATCCAGCATGTCGGCGACCAGCAGAATCATTTCGAGCAACAGATCGAGATTGGTTTTGGCTTTCGCCGAAACGGGGACCATGACAACATCGCCGCCCCAGTCTTCCGCTAACAATCCCCGGTCGGAAAGCTGTTGTTTAATGCGCTCAGGCGCGGCGCCCGGCTTGTCGATTTTATTGATGGCGACGATGATCGGAACCTTGGCTGCTTTGGCGTGATCGATGGCTTCGAGCGTCTGCGGCATGACGCCATCGTCGGCGGCAACGACTAGAATTACGATGTCGGTGACCTTGGCTCCGCGGGCACGCATGCGGGTGAACGCTTCGTGGCCGGGCGTATCGATGAACACGATCTTGCGGCCGTTCTTCTCGACGTGATAGGCGCCGATGTGCTGGGTGATGCCGCCCGCTTCATGATCGGCGACATGGGAGAGACGGATCGCGTCAAGCAGGCTGGTTTTGCCGTGATCGACGTGACCCATGATGGTGACCACGGGAGGACGGCGTTCGCGGTCGAGGTCCACTTCCGTGATCTCGATCTCCTGGGTGGTCTCCTGCTCGTAACTGACTTTATTGGTGGACGCGCCGAAATCGCGCGCCAACTCTTCGGCGACCTTGACGTCGAGCGTCTGGTTAATGGTCGCGGAAATTTTCTTGTCGAACAATCTCTTGACGACGAGGTTGCCCTTGACGCCGAGCTTTTCAGAAAGCTCCTTGACTGTGATCCCTTCGGCGATGGTCACTTCGCGATCGATCGGCGGCGGTTCGAAGGACTGCTCGCGGCGGGAGATCGGACCGCGCATGCGCCCTTCGTCCTGATCGCGACGGCGGTCGGCGGGAGTGCGGGTTCCAGGTTTAGTTGCATGACGGCGGCCGGGATCGGTCGGCAGCGTCGCCGGCTCGGCGCGCAAAGGCGATGTCGGATGCATCGTACGGCCGCGCTGGCCGGGTCCACCAGGACCTGCGGGACCACGATTATATCCGCCGGGACCGCCCGGGGTCGACTGTCCGCGATTGTAACCACCGCCCTGATTGTAACCACCAGGACTCGGAGGACCACCAGGACCACGCATCAGTGGCTGCCCCGGGCGTACCGGGCCGCTATAAATAGGACGGCCGGGAACCGGACTCGACGGACGAGTCGGCATGCCGGGACGCGGAGGCGGGGGTGCTCCCGGGGCAGGCGGACGTGTGCTCAATCTCGCCACCATATCGGGACGAGGGGGAACCACTGGTCTCGCCTGAGGCTGACCGGCAAGATTCGGTTTTGCCGGCGGACGCAGCGGTTGAGAAGGCGACGCCTGGCTGGGCGCACCGGGTCTCAGTGTTTGCGGACGCTGCGGCGCGGAAATGCTGGGCAAACTTGGTGCCGGAGGACGCGGCGTTCCGGGCGCTCCGGTGGGCTGCATCTGCGGAGCGAGAGGTCTCGGAGCATCGCCCATACCGGCGGGCAAAGGCTGTCTCGGTCCCGATAAAATCTGACCCGGGCGGGGAGGAGGCACCGGTCGCGCGGGAATCGCTGAACCCCTGGGAGTTGCTGGAGCAGGGGTCGCCGGCACGGGCATGGAAGGCGCTGCGGGCGGTGCCGGTATATGTGCCGTAACGGGCGCAGACGGCGGCTGTTGTGACGGCACATGCTGAGGCACATGGGGCGCGGCACGCGGCGGCGCCGGATGAGGCAACGGAATGGACGGAGGCGAGAACGACTGTCCCGACGACAAGGGAGGCCGCAGAGGCGGAGCGAGACGCACCGGCGCTACAGGAGCCTCTTCAGCGGTCTTCATCGGCGGCGTCTCTTTAATATCCGCGACAGGGGTTTCGACTCTCGGCGCGGGCGGCTTCGAAAATGGCTGGGCGTGAACGGGCTCAGGCGCGGGCGCACTTTCTTCGATGCGCTCGCGGTGGCGCGAAACTTCAGGGGCGGAGCCGCCGCCAGACTCGCCTGTAACACGTTGGCGAACCTGCAGGGCTACGTCGTCATCGAGCGAGCTGGAATGCGTCTTCTTGTCGGCAATACCCAGCTCTGCCAACGTCTCAAGAATCACGTTGGGCTTTACTTCGAGCTCTCGGGCCAGCTCATTGATTCGAATTTTACTCATACGATGACGGTTCCGGGCGTCCTGGGCTATTTAATCCCAGGCGTACGGATTTTCACGAAATTTCGGCTTCTCCTTTTCCGGAATCCGGTGCGGCGGCCGGGACTTCCGTGCTCTCTATCCTATCAGATTCAATTTCTTCCGCATTGTGATTCGATGCTGCCACGTTCGTTTCGGGCGCAGCGGGCGCGACCGTTTCTGCCTCTATTTCTAATACGGCTGTTTCCAAGGTGGTCTGATCCTCGAATTGTCCATAATATCCGACGACCGCTGTCTGAATATTATTAACCATTTCATCATCGACGCCGGGAATTTCCTCAAGCTGCTCCGGAGTCATCGCGCCCAACTTCTCCACCGTCGCGACGCCCGCCGCCATCAGCTTCTCAGCGACCGCTTCGGCGAGGCCATGATCCATCAGCACCGTCACCGGCGCGCCGGGGACGACGAGAGCAGCCATCTGTGACTCGACTTCCTGGCGCTTCTCTTCTTCGCTCTTGATATCGATGCGCCAGCCGAGCAGCTTCGCAGCAAGGCGCACATTCTGCCCCTTCTTGCCGATGGCGAGCGAGAGCTGCGTATCGTCGACGATCACTTCCATGTGCCTTTCGACCGAATCGACGATCGAGACACGGGAAATTTTCGCGGGACTCAACGCGTGGGTTGCGAAGCTCACCGGATCGTCGTTGAACTCGATGATGTCGATCTTTTCGCCGCGCAGCTCGCGGATGATCGATTGCACGCGCATGCCCTTCATTCCGACGCAAGCGCCGACGCTATCGACATCGCGGTCGCGGCTCGATACGGCGATTTTCGTACGCTCGCCCGCTTCGCGCGCGCAGCCTTTGATCACCACGGTGTTGTCGTAAATCTCCGGCACTTCCTGCTCGAACAGGCGCATGACCAATTCGGGCGCCGCGCGCGAAACAATTACGCCGGCGTTTTTACCAGCCTTTTCGACGCTCTTGATCACGCAGCGGATGCGATCGCCGACGCTGAAGCTTTCGAGCTTGGACTGTTCTTTCTTCGGAATGCGCGCTTCGGTCTTGCCGAGATCGGCGACCAGGTCCTGGCCCTCCACGCGTTTGACGACGCACGTTACCAGTTCGCCCACGCGGCCCGAGTATTCGGAAAATATATTTTCGCGCTCCGCCTCGCGGACCTTCTGTAAAATCACCTGCTTCGCGGTTTGGGCGGAGATGCGGCCCAGCGCCTCGGTCGGTTTGGCGAAGCGGACTTCGGTATCCATCTGCGCGTCCGGATTAATCGCACGCGCGGCGTCGAGCGAAATTTCCTTGTCTTTGTCGAGCACTTCCGGCACGACTTTCCGCACGCCGTAAATCTGGATGACACCGGTTGCTTCATCGAACTCCGCCACCAGATCCTCGGTGGTATGGAAGTGCTTTCGCGCCGCCACCAGCATCGCGTCTTTCACCGCGTCCAGAATGACTTTAGGCTCGATGCCCTTCTCTTTGCTGAGAATCTCGATGGACTGAAAAATCGTTCCCATGCTCATATAAAATCTGTCTCGTTTTTCCCGGGTAATTTAAATGACAACTACCACTCGAACTTGAGATTCGCCTTCTCCACCTGATCGAGCGGGAACTGTACGCTCCGCCCTGGCGATGGCTCGAGTGTCAGAATGCCTTCCGCGAAGCTCGTGAGCTTCCCCGTCCAAGAACGCTGGTTTTCGATCGGCGCTCGCAGGGCAACCTTGACTTTTTTCCCCACGAAGCGCTCGAAATCGCGCGGTTTAGTGAGCTTGCGCTCCACCCCTGGGGAACTCACTTCGAGCGTATAGTGCGCGCCCGGAATCACGTCCTCGACGTCCAGGATGGTGCCAACGTTCTGCGAAATCATTTCGCAATCGGCGTGGGTCACACCCTCGGGTTTGTCGATAAAAATGCGCAACAATCTAGTTCCGCCGCCGCCCAGCAACTGAACCTCGACAATTTCGAGGCCTTCGCTCGCACCGACTCTTTCCGCAATTTCCAGCACTTTAGCCGTGACGTCCTCGCGACTCATGTTTCTCTAAAACCAATAAAAAAGTGGGCTTTCGCCCACTCCCTTTGCTCGACAGCTAACACTAGTATACATGACGCCCAAATAATCGGGCGCGTTTCAATGAAATCAGTGCTTCTTGCGGCCCTTGCCGCGCACATGTGCCCAGCATGCAGCTGGTGCTCGTCCCCACTACGCAGGTCTTCATCCACTTGGATCGGCCGCGGCTCGCTCGAGCTGTGCTGTTCAATGCTGGAGATTACGACCGCAACCCTACACTCGGCGGATCCACGGGCTTATCCAAACCGTCGGAATGCTGGCGGAAATGCAGCAACTTGGGCCCTTTCAAGGATCCTCCGCGGCCGTAACGATTGAGCGATGCCGACCCAATATGCAACGTCGCCGCCACCGCGAGCCAAACCTGCCAGTGTGAAAAGAGACCCGAGATAGCAAATTCCCCCGCCATCCCCAAATCCGAGGCGAGCCTCCAGATCCCGAGTACGTAGGCCAGAAGCACGGCCGGCATCAGGAGTGTGCCAATGGCGGAGGCCACTTGGCGATTCTTTCCGGTCTTCCGCTGAAGCGGAGGACCGTGCGAAAGCTTAATCCGGACCATCATAGAGTCGACGACCCAAAACAAGTTTACCAGGAATTGTCGGCGCTCCCGCAACGGAGGGAAAACTTTCTGGTAAGCGGCAATATGTTCCGCTTTTCGACTTTGTTCGCCCGCAAGTGAATGATGAGACATAAGTGGCAAAGTGACTGCTCGACAGATGTACGAGCGGGCTATGGCAGTCCGCTGAAACTTGAATTTAGGAGTCAAGTTCTTATGAATACAGATCAAATGACCGGAAAATGGAAACAGATGAAGGGCGCTGCCAAGCAGCAGTGGGGCAAACTTACCGATGACGATCTGCAAGTGATCGACGGCAAACGTGACGTTCTTGTCGGCAAGCTTCAGGAGCGTTACGGCATAGCCAAAGAAGAAGCTCAGAAGAAGGCGGACGAGTGGTTGAAATCGTACAAACCGTCTGACGAGCACGCGGCTTACAGCCAACATCACGAAGAAGCGAATCGGGAGCAACACCACCCGGCTGGCAAGCGTTAGATAGAATGCGAGAGGACGGGGTGACCCTCCGTCCTCTTGTCCATGAATCCTCAAAACCTGCAAACGGCCGCGCACGAGGAAATGCTCGCGCACGGCTTTCATCCTGATTTTCCACCCCAGATTCAGACTCAGATTGCATCGATTCGGGCTGCCAAGCCAGTCGCGCCTGGGCCGGCCGTCAAAGACCTTCGAAACCTTTTATGGTCGTCGATCGACAACGACACTTCGCGCGATCTGGATCAAATTGAGTACGCCGAGAAGCAGCCCGACGGAAGCACCCGGATGCTGGTCGGCATCGCGGATGTGGATGGGGCTGTGCCGAAAGGTTCGCTGATCGATCAGCACGCGTCGGATGAGGGCGTCTCGGTTTACACCGGAGTTGAAACGTTTTCGATGCTCCCGGAGGAACTGTCGACCGACCTGACTTCGCTGGTAGAAGGCGGTGATCGACCGGCGATCATCATCGACATTTCGGTAGCTGCCAATGGGATCGTTCAGTCGGGCCAGTCCTATCGTGCGCTGATCAGAAATCACGCCCAATTGACGTACAGTGGCGTCGGGCCGTGGCTCGAACAGACGGGCGCAGCGCCTCCGAAAATCGCCGCATCGGTCGATTTGCAGAGTCAACTTAGAATTCAGGATGAGGCTGCGCAGCGCATGCGTGCCGCGCGATTCAAGAGCGGAGCATTGGCTATCGAGAGCATCGAAACGACGCCGACGCTGGTAAACGGTCAGGTCACGGGGCTGCAGACGATGCTGAAGAATCGCGCCACGGAGTTGATTGAGGAGTTCATGATCGCGGCCAATGAGGTGATCGCGCGATTGCTGTCCTCGAGCGGCGCGGCATCGATCAGGCGAGTTGTAAAAACTCCGGAACGGTGGCCTCGTATCGTCGAACTCGCTGCGACGCTTGGTGAAAAACTTCCGGAAACGCCGGATTCGTCGGCGCTGAATAATTTTCTGATGAAGCGTAAAGCGATTGATCCGGTGCATGCGCCCGATCTCTCACTCGCCATCGTGAAGCTGATGGGACCTGGCGAGTATATCGTGGAGCGGCCTGGCGATTCTTCACAAGGACACTTCGGTCTTGCGGTTCACGATTACACGCACGCCACCGCACCGAATCGCCGGTACGCGGATCTGGTAACACAGCGCCTGATCAAGGCGGGCGATTCATACACGGCCGCGGAGCTGGATGTCGTTGCGCGGAATTGCACTTTGCGCGAGGACATGGCGCGAAAGGTGGAGCGCGCCTTGAAGAAGCGAATTGCCGCTGCGGCGTTAAGCGGCCGGATCGGTCAAGTTTTCAAGGGAGTGGTAACGGGTGTTACACCGAAGGGGACATTCGTTCGGATCTTCGATCCGCCGGCGGAAGGTCGATTGGTGCGGGGAGAGGCAGGGCTGGACGTGGGAGATGAGGTGCAGGTGAAACTGTTGGACACTAATGCGGAGAAGGGTTTTATAGATTTTGGGCGCACAAGCTGACCCCTCCGAGTCCGCCTGTGCGCCCAATGCCTATACTCTGCGCGTGGTGTGCGCGATCAGAGAGACAAGGAACAACACCAGGAAAACCACAAACAGAATCTTGGCGACTCCGGCCGCGGCTACGGCGACGCCGGTGAAGCCCAGGACTGCCGCAATCAACGCGATAATAAAGAAGGTCACTGCCCAGTTCAGCATTTGAAAATCTCCTTTTCCAGAATCCAACGCCTATGCTAATGCAGATTGAGTGCCATTCCGAAAAGTCCTTAGAATACAATGTTTCGCGGGCTGACTGGTGCAGAATCTACGTAGGGCGCGGGCAAAAATCGCCGTAGATGACTTATAAACTGACGCTGGAATACGACGGCTCGAAATTCTCCGGCTGGCAGGTGCAGAACAACGCGCGAACGGTGCAGGGAGAATTGCAGCGCGTCGCCGACGAGCTGTTCGGAGTCGCGGTCGATGTGCAAGGCGCGGGCCGAACCGACGCGGGCGTTCACGCGCTGGGGCAGGTGGCGCATATTAAAGTTCGCGATGCGCGGCGGAAATATACGCCTGCACATCTGATGATGGAACTGAACGAGAAGTTGCCGTCATCGATTGCGGTGGTCGAATGCGAGGTGGCGCCGCAGACTTTTCATGCCCGCCACGATGCCACTTCGCGCGCATATTTCTATCAGATCTCCATTCGCAAAGCCGCGCTCTCGAAAAAATTCGCGTGGTGGATCAAGGAGCCGCTCGACGTTAAGGCAATGCAGACGGCGGCGGAATTGATCGTGGGCCGGCACAACTTCGTCCGCTTCTGCGCCCCCGATCCGTCGCGTCCCGGGGAGCCGACCACGGTGGTCGTAAACTCGGCCGAAGTGGGCATCGACGGTCACATGGTGGTGTTCCGCATTGAAGCGTCGCATTTTCTGTGGAAGATGGTCCGGCGGCTGGCGGGAACATTGGTCAAGGTCGGCCTGGGCGAAATTACGCTCGATCAATTCCGTAGCCTGCTGGCGGGAAAGAAGGATCCGAAACTTGACGTCGCGTCCTGGACTGCGCCGTCGGCGGGGTTATTTTTAGAAGCAGTGCGGTACTGAAGCGTTCGACGCAAACGCGGAGTTTCCTACAGCACGCGTCGGCATTAGCTGCATTCCGGGCACGGCATGCGCGCGCAGGGAGCTTCGCCGCAAACAGCACCGCTTCCGCGACATCCTCGGGTTGTAGAGCCTTCGCCAGTGTTTCCGCCGGAGGCTTCACCGGGCGTTTTTCCAAAATTTCCGTGTCCACGATCCCCGGGCATATCACGCAGGTGCGAATGCTATTTTCTTTTTCCTCCACGCGAATCGCATGCGCCATGCCGAGCATCCCCCGCTTCGACGCCTGATACGCCGCGCCCGAAAGATCGGGGACCAGCCCGGAGATCGATGCGATATAAATCAGATGGCCGCTCTTGCGTTCGCGCATCGCCGGCAGCACGGCGCGCGTGGCGTAATAGGCTCCGTTAAGATTCACGCAGATCACTTCATCCCAGGATTTCATGCTGAGCTTGGCCATCGCCCGATCCGGGGTGTTGGTGCCGCTCGCATAAACCAGGATGTCGATCTTCTCGAACTGCTCGACGGTGCGTGCGGCGAGCTCCTCCATGGCGGCGGCATTCGACGCGTCGGCGAGGATATGCCGATGTCGATATTTTCCTCGGCGAGCTCGTTCTGCAGCTCCTGCAGACGATCCTGGCGCCGCGCGGACGCCATCACGTTGGCTCCTTCGCGCGCAAAATGAATGGCGATCGAACGGCCGATTCCGCTGGAAGCTCCGACCACGAGCACGGTCTGAGCTTTTAGAGAGACAGGCATGACGGTTCAGTATCGCAAAGGATATGGATGCCATGCCCCGCTGATTATTCAATTGTCAAAGAACTACGAAAAATTTATCGAGGCCTCTTTAGCCAGGGTTTAACTTCGACTGACACGACGATCCGTTTAATCTACGCCGCAACGGCTAAGCATCGGTCGCGTACCGACGGACATCCAACGCACGCAGGCCCGATGGCGGCAGTGACATGTATGCCCCTCCTGGCCGGTCCGGTTCTCCGCTGGCAGAGCACCTGAACTCCTTGCCTATAAAATACTCGACGTTTTTGCGGGGTGATGTGGGTGAAAACGCGATGTTGTCGAAGATGGAGTAGATTTTCGGAGGGCAGGTCGGGAACCTGCCCCACTGTCAGAAGATGTCGGGCTCTCGGGGGGAAGTGCCGGGGGCTAGGAAATCGAAGTCGCAGCCTTGATGAGCTTGGGTGACTCGTTCGCGGTAGAGGGCTAGATAGCCGCGGTTGGATGGCGGGGTGGGGCGTATCCATTGTGCGCGGCGAGCTGCTAGTTCTTGCTCGGGTACCAAGATATCGAGTCTTCGATTGGGAATATCGAGGGTAATGGCGTCGCCGTCCTGGACCAGGGCTAACGGGCCGCCTATGTAGCTTTCGGGCGATACGTGCAAGCACGCACGTGCCGTAGGAGGTGCCGCTCATGCGGGCGTCGGAGATTCGGACCATGTCGCGAATGCCTTGGCGCAGCAGCTTTTGCGGGATGGGAAGCATTCCCCATTCGGGCATGCCTGGGCCTCCGAGCGGCCCGGCGTTTCTCAGGATGAGAACGGAATTTTCGGTGACGTTCAGATCGTCGCGATTGATGCGGGCATCGAGGTCGGGGTAATCGTTGAATACTACTGCCGGGCCGGTATGCTGCATTAAGCGCGCGTCGGCGGCTACTGTTTTGATTACGGCTCCATCCGGCGCAGGCTGCCATAGAGAATCGCGGTGCCACCGCTTTCGGCTAGAGGAGCTTCGCGCGTGCGAATCACGTTGGAGTTCACTACGCGCGCGCCTTCCAGATTCGCCCCTAGCGTTTTGCCGTTCACGGTGGGACAGTCGAGATCAAGAGGTCGGGGATCTCGGCCATCAAGGCGCGCAGGCCTCCGGCGTAATAAAAATCTTCCATGAGGAATTCGCCGGACGGGCGGATGTTGGCTAGCACTGGAACGTGCCTCGCGATTTCATCGAACAGGCTCAACGGCAGATCGATGCCTCGGCGGCGCGCTAACGCTACCAAGTGAATGATGGCGTTGGTGGAACCGCCGATGGCCATATCGACGGTGATGGCGTTGCGGAAGGCGGACAGAGTCAGGATGTCGCCGGGGGTCGAATCTTCCCAGACCATTTCGACGATTCGCTTGCCGCTATCGATGGCGAGTCGAACGTGATTCGAATCGGCGGCTGGAATCGAGGATGCGCCAGGAAGGGTCATGCCCATGGCTTCGGCCAGCGCGGTCATGGTGGCGGCGGTGCCCATGGTCATGCAGAAACCGGGGGAGCGGGCGATGCCGCTCTCAATGGCGGTCCAATCGGTCTCGCTCAGATTTCCGGCGCAGCGTTCGGTCCAGAATTTCCAGAGGTCGGTGCCGCTGCCTAGAGGTTTGCCGTTCCAGTTGCCGCGCAGCATGGGGCCGGCGGGGAGAAAGATCGACGGGAGGTTCATGCTGATGGCTCCCATCAGGAGGCCGGGGGTGGTTTTATCGCAGCCGCCCATGAGCACCGCCCCGTCGATGGGAAGGCTGCGGAGCGTCTCCTCGGTATCCATCGCTAGTAGATTGCGATAGAGCATGGGGCTGGGCTTCATATAGGTCTCGGTGATGGAGAAGGCGGGGATTTCTACGGGGAAGCCTCCGGCCTGCCATACACCTTTCTTCACGGCTTCGGCGCGTTCGCGGAGGTGAGCGTGACAGGGATTGATTTCGCTCCATGTGTTGACGATCGCGATTATGGGGCGGCCGGTGAAATCCTCCTTGCGATAGCCGAGTTGGAGCATGCGGGAGCGATGGCTGAAGCCGCGCATGGTGTCGGGGCCGAACCAGCGGTAGCTGCGGAGGGTTTCGGGTTTTTGGGAGAGCATGCTCAGAAGGTATAGCTTACGCCGAATAGGGGAGTGAATTGTTCGAAGATTCCTCGAGCCGTGTTGTGCGGGGCCGGAACGATCTCCTGCCTGGGGAACGTAGTGATGTAGTCGCGGAATTCGGCGCGCAGGAGCATGTGCGGGATCAGGCGGATTTTTATTCCTCCGCCGACGTCGAACGCGACCTTCCAGACATCGTTGGTAGTGAGGCTGGCGATTTGCGGAATCGGCTGCGGGAATGGCGCTGGCCCCGCGATCACATATTCCTTCGCGCCTACGCCTCCGGCGACGAACGGGCGCCAACGATGTTCACGCTTCTTGAAGTGGAACAGCATGGCATAGGTCAGCGCATCGGAGTTGCCTTGAATGTCGGACTTGATTCCGGGAGCTTCGAGAAAAGGATGGCCGTCGTGATATAGGTAGCGGAATTCGCCGGAGACGTAATCTGAAATTTCCTCGCCGATATTGATGCCGGCGGCGAAGCGGTTTCTGATGCCTGCGTTGGCGGTTCCCGACGACGAGAAGATCGTGCCGTCGCGGTAGAGGCCGTAGCCGACGGTGGCCCCGATTTCGAATTGCTGCGCGGAAATGGCGGTGGTAAATAGAAGCGCGAATAAAAACTTAGACATATTATTTAGCTCCGGCGCGGCCGAAGAAACGGACGCGCACTACAAAGTGACGACCTTCATCGCCCAGGAATTGTAGAAATTGCGGCGCGCCGGTCACGTTGTTGACGGCGGTGGGATTGGATTGGTTGGTGACATTGTCCATCCCTCCACGGAGCGCAAAGCGATAGCCGCGGAGCGTCACCATGCGTTCGATCGCAATGTTGAGGTCGAAGTTTATGGGATAGCGATGGGAGTCGACTGCGCCGACGATGACGCCCGTTTGATCTCGCACTGAAAAAGGGAAACCAGTGCGCATGTCGGCTAGCGCGGAGATCGCCCAGTTCTTCCATGGAAGAGGCATATAAGTCCAGCCGAGGATACGGTTGGGGACGTCCCACGGCATCGGCACTAAATCGGAAAGCACCTGCAAAGGCTGGGCAGTATTGGGGTCGAGCACGCCGTTCGAGAGCGCGCGGGAGTGGGTGTAAGAGGCCATCCATTCATATTGTCCGGAGAAGGTTTGTCGGACGGAGACGGCGATCGAATCATAATCGTCGCGGCGAAGATTGGTTAGCTGATAGGTGCCCGCGGCGTCCGTGCCAGGCAGGGGCAGCAGCGATGGTGGAGCGTCGGGAGCTAGCGTATTAATGAATGCGAATCCGTCGGTGCCGCGGCGGCGCAAATATTTTCCTGTCACGTAGACGTGGCTGAACAATTGATGATCGGCATCGAGGGTCCAGTTACTGGCGCGAGGCAGGACGAGGCCCGAATTGGCGATGGCAAATACTGTAGCCGTGGGAGAACCGGAAGGCAAGCCCGCCGCGTTATAGAGGGTCGTGAAGGCGGTCTGATCCTGGGGTGCGCCCAGCATTCCCATGGTGACGGCGTCGTGGGTGATCGAATAGCCGCCGGAAATTCTGGTGCGCGCCGATGCAAAAGGGGACCATGAAAAAGCAGCGCGCGGAGACCATACTGCGTCCGCGATTCTTCGATCCCAATCCTCGCGAACGCCGAGATTGAATTGAAGACGCTTGGACACGCGCCAAGTGTCGAGAACATAAGCTGAAAGTTCGGTGTCGGTAACTTGGAATCGGGCGGGTGTGGGAAACAGCGTTTCGGAAATCAATGCGCCGGTCAGGCCGAGGACCTGGTAGCCGGTGCGGTTGAAATCGCCCGAGTAATGCAGCCAGTCGGCATCGCCGCCCACTTCGATTTGATGGGTGCCCGCAAACTTGAATTTTGGCAGATAGCCTTGGATCAGCCCTTGATCGCGCGAAACCACCTGCGTCGAGTTCTGAAAATAGTTACCGCTGAACCCCTGCGTCGAAATTACATACAAATTCTGGCCCTGTGGACTTTGGCCCCGGAAAAAATCGTTGTGAGCATAACCGAATTCGATGAGAGCGCCGTGGCCGAAATACTTTTGGTCCTTGATGCTGGCGAAATACTCGTGGGAATGTAGGTTGGATGTCGTCGAGACGGGATTGAGCGCCCCGAGTCCGACGCGACCTTCGTTATCGACGCTGGTGAGGAAGTCGGCGAATAGAATATTAGATGGCGTCAGGTTCACTTGAGCGTGCAGCAGATTGCTGCCCGCCCAGCCGCTGCGGGTGTCCTGGCCGCTGGGAAGGGCGGTCACCACAGATTCGCTGTATTCCGATTCCAGCGTATCTGAGAACCAGGCGCGTCCGCGGATAATTGGTCCCGAAAAGCCAAAACGCGGATACCAGTTCCCGAGGTGCAGGCCGTGTTGGATGTTGAGACCGGGAATAAAATCGGTCGAAGTCCAATGGAATTTGTCGGTGCCGCTTTCGGTGTTGATGGCCAGCACGCCCGCCGTTCCTTTTCCGAATGCCGGGGAAGAACGGCCTGAGGAAAGATCGACTGAGCGGACGCCTTCGACCGCGAGAATGGTCTGAAACTGGCCGGTGATGGGGTTGGTGATGTTGAACCCGTTGAGGAGAAAGAGGACCTGGTTTTCCGACGCACCATTCACATGCAGAGTGCCGGAGCCGTCTTGGACCACCCCGGGCAGAAGCTGTAGCGAATTTCGCAAGCTGTGACTATTCGCATAGGGCATATCGTTCACTTCGGTACCGGTGAGCCGTTCCTGACTTTGCGCCTGGCCGACGTCGACGGGTGAGGTTTCGGCGTGAACGTTCTCGGATTGAAAGACTTCGCGGACACTATTAATGACCAGCGTCAGATCCTGCGGGGCGTCGATGTGGACGGGACGATCCTTCAGCGCGTAGTAACCCTCGCGCGTGATGCTGAGCAGAAAATCGCCAGGGCCGGGCAAGGTGAGCGAGAAGGCTCCGGTGGGATCGGTCTGCGCGTCCTGAGAATTACTTGCACTGGCTATGTGCACTTGAGCGGCGCGAACGGGCGCGTCGTTTTCGTCGACTACGCGGCCGTGCAACATAACATCGGAGGCACAGAGCGGGAGCACGAACGCACCCAGCAGCACAAATAGACCCTTACTGCGCACAGCAACTCTCTCATAAGGATAGAACCTGTGCGACGGCGCTGGCGCGACTCAGCAAAACACCTTATGGACCAGCAGGGATTTTTCGCCGATACTAACCCTAGTGTTCGTCGACTACTACGAGGCTCTTCAGATCAGCCCCAACGCCGATCAGGAGACCGTCCATCGCGTTTATCGCGTGCAAGCGCAGCGCTTTCATCCGGATAATCAGGATACGGGGAACGCGTCGACGTTCCGCTTGATCGCGGATGCTTATCAAATCCTCAGCGATCCGAAGAAGCGCGCCGATTACGACATGCAGCATCGCAATTCGCGCCATCAGGAGAAGCGCGAGCCGCTGGCGGGGAATCCGGCGTCGACTCTTGCCGATGAGCATCGCAAACGGCATGAAATCCTGACTGTGCTCTATCGCAAACGGCTGGCGCAACCGGATCAGCCGGCGATGGGACTGCGCGATCTGCTCGACGGTCTGGGGATGACACGGGACCAACTCGAATTCAGCCTGTGGTATTTGAAAGAGGGCGGGTATCTGCTGCGGACGGATAGTGCTCGCCATTCGATTACGTTGAAGGGTGTGGAACTAATCGAAACGCTTGCGGTGCATCGCAACGAGTCGAGGAAAATCGACGACTCCCACGTTACTTCGAGGCGATAGGTACCGATTTTCCGGTCTTCGCAGATTCGCGCGCGGCGGTCAGGATCTCAGTGACGATCATATTGTTCTCAAGCGACGATAACCCCGCGGGCTTGCGCCGGCCTCGCGTTACGGCGATCAGATAGGAGACCGAATCGCGCTCGTCGGGAGCAATTACGGCAGGCGTACGCGATTCTTCCAGCTGGCCGGGCAAACGTACGTGTAGCGAGTTGCCGCCGATCGCGTTGGCGTAGCCTCGTTGCGCGTACACTTCAAAATCCTTGCGCGCAAACGGCCAGTTCCAGGAACCTTGAATGATGCCCTGCGCGTGAGGATACTCCACGAGCACCGTTGCTTCGTCGTCAACGTGCGGATAAATTTCCGGCTTGATCTGCTGAGTCATTGCAGTGACACGAAGCGGACGCTGATTGTCCATCATCCACGTCATGAGGTTGGCGCCGTAGCAGCCGAAGTCGAACAGAGCGCCGGCGCCGTTCTTCACCGGATCGCTGAGCCAGCCGAAAAACTCCGGAGGCACATTGATTTCCTTCGGTCCTTGATGACCGTCCATGGCAACCATCTTGCGGATGTCGCCCATGGCTTTCTGTTCCTTGATGAGATTGTACATTTCCGCATGGCTGCGATACCACGTGGTTTCGAAATTGACAATGACCGGGATGCCGCTGCTGGCGGCCGCCTTCTGAATGGCGCGGGCATGGTCCATGCTAACCGCGAGGGGCTTTTCCATCATCACGGGGATTTTGCGGGAGGCACAGGCTTCAACGACCATCGGGTGATCGAAGGTATTGGTAAACGTCGCGACGGCTTCCGGCTTTACCTTGTCGAGCATCGCTGCGAGATCGGTGAATAACAAATCGTCCGCAATGTGATAGAGGTCCCCGTATTTCTTGTGCAGACCAGGATCGGGATCGAAGACGCCGACGATCTCGACATCTTTGCGTTTTTGCAAGGCGCGAAAGAATCCGTCGACGTGGCCGTGGTCGAGTCCGGCGATTGCGACTCGCAGAGGACTTTCAGTTTGTGCGGCGGCGAGCGATATGCAGAGGAGCAATCCAAGAAAGAGTTTCATTTTCGCTTTCCAATTGCGTAGAGCGTTTGCGAGGTCCTTAGGAAGATCTGCCCGTCGGAGATCGCAATGGTGCTCAAGCAGTAATCGTTCACATTGTTTTCGGCAAGAATCTCGAACTGCGGACCGGTTTTCAGCACGGTGGTGAGGCCGTCCTCATTGGTGATGTAGATTTTCCCGTCGGCGAGAATGGGCGAAGCCGAATAAGTGCCGGGCTTCATGCGCTGGCCGCCGTAAAACTCCTGCCCGGTTTTTGCGTCGAGGCAGAAAACGATGCCTCGATCGTTGATCGAATAAAAATACTTTCCGTCGGTCACAGGAGTCGGGACGTCGGGTCCTTTATCGAACTTCCACAGTATGTTCGTGCTGGTGATGTCGCCTTTGCCGCCGATCTTGAAGGTTTGCAGCGGCCGTTCCCGCGTCGGCGCGAAGACGATTCCGTCGAAGTAGGTGGCCGACGCGATGGTGCGGTAGGAATCGTTGTTTTGCGGATTGAATCCGGTGACGCGCCAGATCTCTTCTCCGGTTTTCAGATCGTGTCCTGTCACGACGTCGCCTCCAAGGACGATCAGCTGCGTACCTTCATTCGTTTTTGCGATCACAGGCGTGGAGTAGGAATCGGGCGACTCGTGAATCGCCGGTGTGTGCCGCTCAATGCGCCAAAGCGTTTTGCCGGTCTTCTTGTCGACGCGGAGGATATAGCTAGGGTCGCGCGTTTTCATGCCGTGGATCACTTGAACGTAGAGTGAATCTTCGTACAGGACAGGGCTCGACGCGTAGCCCCAGTTCAGGCCGAACTTGCCGTAGTCCTTCTGAATTTCGCGGCCCCAGATTTCGGTGCCGGCGAAATCGAAGCCTTTCAGAACGCCGGTCCCGGTGAGCACCCACACATTTTTCCCATCCGTCACTGGTGATGGCGACGACATGTTCTGTTTTCTCTCCTTATGATCGCCATCGCCGAGCAGCTTCTTCCATTCGATTTTCGGCGCTTTGCGATCGATGCACCAGAGATAGAGATTTCCTCCTTCGGCGACGTTCATGAATATGCGATCGCCCCAAATGATCGGAGTCGATCCACTCCAGGCCGGAAGAGGCAGCTTCCAGGCGATGTTCTCATCGGCGGACCAGTGAACAGGGAGGTCCTTTTCGCCACTGACACTATTGGCCGTCGGTCCGCGCCACTGCGGCCAATTTTCCGCAAAGGCGGCAGCGAAGAATAAGAGAAGAAATACGGGAACGGCTGCGCGCTGCATATCAGAAAAGGATACTCTGGCGGGCTGTGCAATGTCAGTAGGCTAATCCGCGCGTAACGTTTCGAGCAGAGGGGCGTGCGCGACCATTCGCACCGCGATCAGTGATGCGGCCATTCCGGCCACTGGCACGGCGAGAAGAAGCAGAGCGAGCGAGGGATTCGGAAGATGTCCGCCGCGCTGCAAAAAGGCGGGTAGGATCGCGACCATCGCGGAGACGGTTCCAATCAATGTACCGGCGATCAGCAGATAGGCGTTCTCAGCGATCACCATGGTGCGCAAATGTTCCGGACGGTAACCGACGGCGCGAAGAAGCGCGAGCTCTTTTCGTCTCTCCATCACGTTACGCAACAGCACGGCGCCGAGACCGAGCGTTCCCAGCAGCAATCCTAATCCGCCGAGTGCCTGAAACGTGGACAGGTATGTATTCTCGACTCGGTGAAAAGCCGCGAGGCGAGCCGGAGTCGATTGGACGTCGAATCCGTAATCGGAAAGAGCGTCTTCTAAAGGCGCTCCATCGGACGCGGGACCGTCGATCAGGAAATAGCGGAAGCCTTGCTCATCGGGAAACGCGCGGGTGAAGTTTTTGTCTGAAATGATGAGCTCGCTTTGGAAGATGCTGTCGTCGAGCGCGGCGACCAGCTTCACTCTTATGCCGCCCGCATCGAAGATATCGCCGACTTTATGATGCAGAACGTAGGTGATCGAGTTCGCGTCCGCGATCGCGGGAACGGCTCCCTCCTGCAGCTCGGCATCGAGAAGGAGCCAGGGATTTTCCGCTTTGGAGGCGGTTTCGTTGAACGAAAAGCGGTTCATACCCAAAAATACCTGACTAGCGCCGAGCACTCGCGGAGTTCGCGGCTCGTACAGGTTCAGACAGCTTGCGTCTTCGCCGGGGCGCAATCGGAAGGCGTAGAACTTCGCATCTTTCACAGCGCTGAGATTGAGATTTTCGCGACCGGTGGGCGTGTTGAGATCCCAGAAAATCGGCAACTGGGATTCGGCGGCGAGTGGAAAGCCTCCAGTGCCGGAATGCGGATCGGACATCGCGACCGGCGGCCGGCGAAACGCGTCGAGCGCGACTACCAGAAATACGGCAGAGGAGATTAGTGCGATCACTAAGACGCTGCGTCCCGGCCGGTGGCTTGCGTTTCGGATACCCAATTTCACGACGCTCGTGACCGTTCCGATTTGGCCGCGAAGCCTTGCCCATTCGAAGAAGATCGCGCCGATCAGCAAAAGTGTTCCGGCGCCGAAGAATGCGCCCGCATCTGGAATCGAGTGTGCGAATGCCGCGCCTACCAGCGCCAGCGCGGAGAAAATCGCCAATGCCGCGACGATTTGCAGCCATCGCGTGCCATGCTTAGGATTCTCCTCCAGCGGCGCGATTCCCGGAGAGAAGGTCGCGCGGGGAACTGCGCTTCAAGCTTCTCAACGTCGCGAGCACGCAGAGGAGCGCGATCAATACGCCCGCGATTGCGCCGGATATTAGCGACTCGACCGGACACGTGTAGGTTTAGCAGTCCGGTTCCTACTGCGCCGCGCCACCACGTCTTTAATCCGTAGAGCAGGAATGCAGCGTAGGCGACGGCGCCGACGGATCCAACGATAACTCCGGCGATCGAGAGGATACAATCCTTCGGCAACGAACAGGCGCCGGATTTTCGACGCTGAGAATCCGACGGCTCGCAAAGTTCCGATCTCCCGCAAACGTTGACCAATGCCTAACTGGAAGAATAAGCCGGTAAGCAGCAGCGCGGAAATGACCAAAAAGAAGCTGAAATACGTAAAGTATTCGCCAAAATCGGTCGAGCCTTCGGCTTGATTGAGCGCCTGCGTGCGGGGTGCGACGATCGCCATCCCTAATATTTGAGGATCGATGAGCGCCCGCAACTTTTGTGAGAATGCCGCTGCATCGGAACCTTCGACGCGCATCGAAGTCACTCTGCCGAATCGCGATCCCCACAGCTTCTGTGCTGTCTCAAGAGATACGAACGCTTTTGGTGCGGTTCGATATTTTTTCCAATATTCTTCGTCGCGCGGGCGGACTTTTTTCAGGTCGACGGGAAACGGGGGATCCCAATCGCCGATGGATTGGGCCTCGGTGATGCCGGGATATTCGGGCGTCAAATCGCGGTCGATGGCGATTCCAGTCATCGGAAGGATTTTTTTTAACTTGAATTTTGCGCTTCGCGTGAGCAGGCTGCCGGATGGCTCCCAGAAATAGTAGTCCAGCACAACGTCATCGCCTGGCCTCGCGTTCAAATCCTTCGCGGCCCAATCATCGAGCGAAATTTCCTCGGGCTCCAAATCGGAACCCACGCCGGTGACGATCGAATACGGCACCTCGCGATCGCCGACGCGAATGCCGTTGGCGACGTAGCTAAAGATGGGCTGCGCGTTCCCGCCCGCTGCTTTGTTAACGGCTGCGACCAGCGCGTCGCTCATTACGGCGCTGGCCGTTTCGATGGATAACGTCGAAGGAAGCACTCGGACTTTTATCCCGAGATCGTCGAGCGCTACTTTATCTTTCGGAAATTGTACCGACGGCAGCAGCAAAGTATTGACCCGCGACTCCTGTGCAAGATCGCGCTGCAATCGGCGTAGCGACACGTAGATCGCCGAAACATCGTCCTGCGAGGGTTGCAACGCAAAGGCCGGCGCATCGTTCGTCGCAGTCAATCGCAGAGTTCGGCCGGAATCTTCCTTACGCCCCTGCAACGATTCGCGGGGAATCGCAGACGGTTTTTCGATGCGCAAAAGAACGGTATCGCCCGATTGCGCACCGAGTTCGCGAGCCAGTTCCGGCGTCAGCCGTGCGTCGTTGCCCGATGGCGATGATTGTGGATATCCATTGAATTTGAAAAATCGATCGTCGACGCCATAGACCGCGACCTTCGATGCACGATGACCGTCCTTTTCGTTCGTGACGACACCTTGCATCACGATTAGCGGCGCCGCGCCCCGCACTTCGGACGCAAGCTGTTCGCGAAAAAACTGAGCGCTGGTTACGACCGCTTCGGTTCTTCCGAGCCGCGAGAGAGCCATGTCTCGTAGACTTGCACGCACGGAATCGCCCACCAGGAGGGCCCCGGAAAGTACCGCGACGGCGGTCGCGACGCCGAGAATTACGGCGAGATTCATTCGCCAATAATAGACAAGGCTTCGGCGAACGAGACTCATTTCGCGACGAGCCGGCCTTCCACCAACTCGAAGACCTTTGGGAATCGGCCGGCGAGTTCGGCGCTATGGGTGACGACCACCAGGATGTTCTTCGACACCCGGTTCATTTCGACGAGAAGATCCGCGACTTGCAGCGCGGTGTGCCGGTCGAGATTTCCGGTCGGTTCATCGCACAGCAGCAGCTTTGGGCCGCGAATCATGGCGCGCGCGATTGAAACACGCTGCTTTTCCCCGCCCGACAGTTCGGCCGGTCGATGATCGAGTCGGTGCGTCAGGCCGACCTGATCGAGCAACTGCTTCGCGCGCTGGGCTGTTCCGTTCTTGCCTGGGCCGTTCTTCTCGGCGCCCACCATAGTCGGGATGAGAACGTTTTCGAGCACCGTACATTGCGGCAGCAGGCAATGATCCTGAAACACGAAACCGACTTGCGTGTTACGGAATTCGGAGACTTCCTTGTCCGACAGCGTGAACGGATTGCGGCCATCGAGCGTAACTTCGCCGGAGGTGGGCGGATCGAGCGCGCCGAGTATGTAGAGAAGTGTGCTCTTGCCGCTGCCCGACGGGCCGATGATCGAAATCGCGTCGCCAGCTGCAAGCGAGAGTGTCACGCCATCTAAAATTGACAGGGGTCCGCGGGGCGTCGGGTAAGATTTGGAAATATTTCTGGCTTCGAGCAATTCAGGCATCCTGAAACACGGGGGATTTTTGCCGCGCGAAAATCTCGATCGTTCGCTGGGCCATCGCCTCGACGCGATAATGCTCGCGCACGCCGGAGTAGGCTTTGCGGGCGAAATTACTGCGCAGGTCAGGATTGCGAAGGACTTTCAGCAGACCATCGGCGAGACTCTGCGGATTTTCGGGCTCGACTAGTATTCCACCGCCGGTTTTGCGAATGATTTCGGGAAACGCGCCGTGATTCGGCTGCACAACGGGAACGCCGGCCGCCATCGCCTCTAGCACGAACATCCCCTTCGGATCGGCGTAGACGGTAGGTGTAGAGAGTACGTCGAGAGTTTCGAGGTATGAGATTTTTTGAGGGCGATCGAGTGGGCCGTGATATTGAAAATCGACGCCACTATCGCGCAAATGCTTTTCAATTTCGCTCAAATACGGGCGCTGCTCCGGTGCTATATAGCCGGCGGCTTCGAGCGTACAATTGAAGCCTGCATCGTTTCACGATCTTGAACGCATCGGCGAGTATGTGGAGCCCTTTCTCGGGAGCAATGCGCGCGAAATAGCCGATGCGCGGCTTCTGATCTCGTAAAGAAGGCTCGGCGCGATAGCCTTCTGTTGAGATGCCGAGCGGGGCGATCTCCATTTTATGATCGGGGATATTCAGGTAGCGGCACATAAACTCCGCGTAATATTCGCTCACTGCTAAAAAACAATCGATGTGCGGAATGTTTTGGCGAATCAGATCGAGAGCGCGCGTTTTGTAAGGCTCCTGCAAACCTTCGAGAAAGAGATCCTCACCTTGGAGAGTGCAGCAGACGGGTCTTTCCAGCGATTTCTTGAGAGGAGCGGCAAGGCCGATCAGCAACGTATACGGCAGATTGACGATATCCGGACGCGGCTCCGATTCCAGCCACTGGAGCATCTTCTTTAGCTCCTTCTCGAGACGCCCGTGTTCGAGCTGGAGCATCGAGACTGTCATCTCGCCAAGGAAATGAGGGTCCACTGGGATTGTGCTTTTTGCCGCCATTTTCAGAGCGGCTTTGGAGTCCCATAACTTGTCTAAGAGCCACGGCGTCTTGCGGAACAATGCGTAATTCTGCTCGAGATAAACACTGATGCCGCCGAAGAAGATCTTTTCGTTCGATACGTTGGGCTCGTCGGTGAGCGTGGGTGTATAGAGCGGAAGCAGCGTGACGTCATGCCCCAGCTTTATCAATGCCGCGGCGAGCGAATTATCGCGCAAGCATGTTCCGCAATACATTCCCGCGGCGCCGGCTGTGAGCTGAAGGATCCGCACGTTCGATTTGGTTTTAGAATATCAGACGGCGCGATAGGCCTCGTCAAGCACTTCGACGACGTGCGAGACGCGTTGGCCGTGACCGTGGCGCTCCACTCCGGCGCGGAGCTGCAATATACAGCCTGGGTTCGCGGTGACGATGCGTTCGGCTCGGGTTGAGTTGACCGATCGCATCTTTTTTTCGAGCAGCGCGAGAGCCATATCGGTGTGAAGCACGTTATAAATTCCGGCGCTGCCGCAGCAGAGGTCGGACATGGGCATTTCCTTCAGAGTGAGCCCGGGAACCTGCCTCAGAAGTTCGCGCGGAGCCGATCGCACGCGCTGACCGTGCGCCAGGTGACAGGAATCCTGATACGTGACGACACCGCGCACTTCGCCCATCTTCGGATTGAGTCCGATCGACGCGAGAAATTCGTTTACATCTTTCATGAGACTGACAAAGCGCCGCGCGCCTCCGGCATAGTCGGGATCATGTTCGAGCAGCTCATCGTATTCCTTGAGGGTCGAGCCGCAGCCACCTGCGTTGGTTAGAATCGCGTCAAATCCCGCATCGGCAAGGGCGTCGATATTTTTCCGGGCGAGTTTGCGGGCGCTCTCGCGCAGCCCCGCGTGGACGTGCAACGCGCCGCAGCAGGTCTGGCCGTCGTGAACCGTTACCTCGCAGCCATTCGCTTGCAGCACCCGGACAGTGGCCTCATTGAGTCGCGCGAAACAGATGTTCGCGATGCAGCCAGAGAGTAACACTACGCGATATTTTCGTTCGCCGCGCGCGGGGAAAACGCGGCCCATGTGTCGATAAAAGAACGGCACTTCGACGGAGGGCGCAAGCGATTCCATTTCGCCGAGTTTGCCGAGCCTCTTCAGAATTCCAGATGCGCGCACAAGGCGCTGCATGCCAGTGCGCTGATACAGCCACATGCCGGCACCGGCGAGCCGCAACAAGTTCCTGCTTGGAAGCAGATAATCGAATATCATTTTCCGGACGATGCGCGAGAACAGGGGCCGCGTGGTGCGTTGCTCGATATCGGCCCGCGCGGCCTCAATCAAGCGGCCATACTTCACGCCGGAGGGACAAGCCGTTTCGCAGCCGCGACAGGCCAGGCAAAGATCGATGTGCTCCTGGTAAGCCTCGGTAATGGGCGCGCCATTTGCCACTTGCACCATCTGATAAATACGGCCGCGGGGAGAATCCATCTCGACGCCGAGTTCGCGATATGTGGGGCACGCGTTAAGGCATAAGCCGCAGTGAACACACTTGTCGAGATCTTCTTGCCTGGGAGCGTCAGATACGGCCATGAAGACGTCCCCGGTTGAGCAGGCGGTCGGGATCAAACATTTCTTTCACTTTTGTCATAGTCGCAAAATCGCTGGTCAGCGGAGTATCGGGAGCGTCTTTCAGATAGTGCGCGTAAATCACGCCGGAGCCGGCGCGCGCGATGAACGGGACATCCAGTGTCTGTGCTGTCGCGCCCATTTTCGACAAAGGCATCGCCAGAGGAATGACCTTGCCGCCCCGATTTGCCGCCAGGAAACGATGGGAGAATTCGTGAATTTCGTCCCACGCGTGATCATCAACAACAGAAGCCTGGGGCAATTCCCGCGCATAACGATTGAGCACGGACTCGTTTCCTGCGGCTCGAATCAGCAGGCGGAAACCGCGCGGCCAATTGACGATATCGATCGCCGATGGCTGCAGTACACCGTTCAGAATGCGATCGCGTTCGGCGAAAGCTTCTGCCGCGGTCGAGAACCCCATTAAAAATGTTCGCGACGCGACGGGCTCCGGAAACACTTTGAAATTGACCGTTGCAATCGCCCCGAGAGTGCCGAACGAACCGATCATCACTTTCGCCATATCGAGGCCTGCGACGTTTTTGACGACCATGCCGCCGCTATTGATCAGTTTGCCATCGAGCGTTGCGAAGGTCATACCGATCACCATGTCGCGCGCCGTGCCATAGAGGCGGCGCCGGGGACCGCTGAGATTCGCAGCCAGCACTCCGCCGACGGTTGATTCCTGCAACCAGGGAGGATCGAGCGGCAGCATCTGGTTCCGTGCAGCAAGGGTGTGGACCAGTTCAGAAAACGGCATGCCCGCCTGGACGCTGACTGTCAGGTCCCGCGGTTCGTACTGGAGCAGGCGATTCATGGAAGAAGTCGAGATCGTGACGTCCGCGGGAGCCGGCGATCCTCCGAGACGATCTTTCGAAAAGTTGCCTCCCAGACGAATCGTGCAATGTGCACACGCGGCCTCACGTAAAAGCGCGGCGAGTTGTTCAGGATTTTCGGGTCGAAGCATTCGAGCCTGTTAACATTTTCACCTCTTCAGTGGTAAGAGCGCGATGTTTTCCTATCTCCAGCCCGGAAATCGCGATGGGCCCGATTTGGGTGCGAACCAATTTGAGCACTTTCGCATCGAGCGCCTCGACCATCCGCCGCACCTGTCGATTACGGCCCTCCGTGATCGTGATTTCGAAAAAAGTGTAGCGGGCGGAGTCGCGAATACGCTTCACCGCGGCTGGACGAGTGGGCCCATCGGCGAGTTCAATTCCGTTGCGCAGCCGATTCAGTTGCTCTTCGGCGAGCAAGAGCGATGACTTAACCAGATACGTCTTGGGCACCTTCGACGCGGGACTCATAATGTATTCGCCGAAATCAGTGTCGTTGGTCATAATGAGCAGGCCGGTGGTGTCCTGATCCAGGCGGCCGACGGGAAAAATCCATTCTCCATCATCCGGAAGGAGATCGTAAACGGTCTTGCGGCCCTCGGGATCCTTATAAGTCGTCAGGTAACCCTTCGGTTTATAGAGCAGCAGATATCGTTTTTTCGGCGCCGCGAGAGGGCGGCCGTCGAGTGTGACGCGGTCACGTTTCATGTCGACCCAAAGATCAGGCGATTGAATCGTTTTTCCATTGACCGCGACGCGACCGGCGCCAATCCAACTGCGCGCGTCGGTCCGGGAGCCGATCCCCGCTTTCGAGAGAACACGGTCGAGCGTTTTCAAAACAGAGTTGTGTTTCGCCGCAGGCACTTCTTATGATCGTACAGCGTGATTGAATGTGTTCCTAATTTTTCCGAAGGCCGCGATGAGAGCGTACTCCAGTCGATTGTTGAGGCGATCGGAAGCGCGCAGGGTGTGTTTGTGCTCGGCTGGGAAATGGATCGCGACCATAATCGCAGCGTGGTGACGTTCGCGGGTTCTCCCGATGCGGTGGTCGAAGGGGCGATTCGGGGGGCGGGCCGCGCCGCGGAACTGGTCGACATCACCTATCATGAAGGCGTTCACCCACGGGTCGGAGCGGCCGATGTGATTCCCTTTGTTCCGCTCGAAGCAGGCACGATGGAACAGTGCGTCGGTGCCGCGCATTGTGCCGGGCTAGAGATCTGGAATCGCTTCCATGTACCCGTTTATTTTTACGAATCCGCCGCAATAATAACCGGGCGAAAACGATTGGAGCGAGTTCGCAGACCCGGTTTCGACGGTCTTCCACCGGATGTTGGCGACGTCACGGCGCATCGGACAGCGGGTGCGGCGGTGGTGGGTGCGCGCCAGTTGCTGATCGCATTCAACGTCAATCTGGCGACCCGCGACGTCAAGATCGCACAAGCCATTGCGAAAAAGATACGCGAATCGTCGGGCGGTTTTTCTTTTGTCAAAGCGATCGGGTTGCCCCTCGCATCTCGCGATTGCGCGCAAGTATCGATGAATTTTGTCAATTTTTTGGAAACTCCATTCGATCAGGTCTGGGACGCAGTGGTTCGTGAAGCTGTGCGTCTTGGTACGAGTGTTGTCTCCAGCCAGTTGATAGGATTCGTTCCGCTTCGCGCGTTTGAACAGGCCCCCGCTTTCTTCAAACGCGCCGAAAACTTCGAGGAATCGCGTATTCTAGAGGCCCGAATCGCGCAGTTGCTAAAATGAAATTAAGTGTTAGTCACCATTGAGCCGAAAGCTCCCAGGCCGGTATGGTTGCGCGCCCCGGCGCCGGTCGGCGAAAACTATCGCAATCTTAAGCACTTAGTCGAGACGCTGAAACTCCACACCGTGTGCGAGAGTGCCGCCTGCCCTAATATCGGCGATTGCTGGAACCGGCGGACGGCGACGTTCATGATCCTCGGCAACGTCTGTACGCGCCGCTGCGGTTTCTGCGCGGTTCAAAAAGGCGCACCGCTCGCGGTCGATTATGATGAGCCTCGCCGTGTGGCTGAAGCGTGCGCTGCGCTGGGACTGAAGTTCGCAGTAATCACCAGCGTGAATCGGGATGATCGCAAGGACGGCGGCGCGGAGTTGTTCGCGCTGGTCATCCGCGCAATTCGCGAAAAGGTGGACGGCTGCGGTGTCGAAGTGCTGGTCCCGGATTTTCAGGGATCCCACGCGGCAATGGAGATTGTGCTCGAAGCCGCACCAGATATTTTGAATCACAACACCGAAACCGTGCCCAGGCTCTACCGGCAGGTTCGCCTCGGCGCACGATACGAACGTTCGCTCGACATGTTGGCGCACGTGAAGCGGGTCAATCCTGCGACGCCGACCAAATCCGGACTGATGCTCGGGCTGGGCGAGACCATCGACGAGGTGCTCGCCGTGATGCAGGATCTGCGGGCAAGCAAGGTCGACATCTTGACGCTCGGCCAGTATTTGCGGCCCTCGCCGAAGCATCTGCCGATCATTCGCTACGTGACGATGGATGAGTTCGCTGATTTGAAGCGGCGCGGCTATGAGATGGGTTTCCGCCACGTCGAAAGCGGACCGCTGGTGCGAAGTTCGTATCACGCGGCGGATGCGGTTGCTTGATCGACGCCGCATGATTCAAACAATCACGCTCCCTGTCCCGTGGGATCTGAAATCTGTCAACGTTCATCTTGTCGATATCGATGACGGATACATGCTGATCGACTCAGGCGTAGCGACAGAGGAATGTTTTCATGTCCTCGAAGCAGCGCTGACGGCGCGCCGCGTCGCGTGGACCGACGTGCGGGTGTTGTTGCTGACCCATTACCATCCCGACCACATCGGACTGTCGTGGAAAATCCTGGAGCTGACCGGCGCGCGCTTGATCATGCATCGCGCCGACGTCGAGTATCTTGAAGAACTCGCGCGAGTGAACGGCGTGCCGTGGTACGCGGATGCGATGCGCATCGGAGGCGTTCCGCCGGAACTCGCATCTGGAATGGAAGCCGCCCTGCGAGGCAACCGCCCCGTATTTCGCACTCATCATCCGGAACAGATACTCGAAGGTGGTGAGACGCTCACCGCCTTGGACGCTACGTTCGAGGTGATCTGGACGCCGGGCCATACCCCGGGCCACGTATGTCTCTATTCGGCGGAACAACGCGTTCTAATCTCGGGTGACCATGTGCTTCAGAAGATTACTCCGAATATCTCCTGGCATCCGCAACAGGACATGCTGCAAAAATATCTGGCGTCTCTCGAGCTGTTATTGCCCTATGAAATCGACGTCGTTATCCCCTCTCACGGCACGCAATTTGAGGATCATCGAGCCGTCATTCGAGCAACTGCGGCCCATCATGAAGAACGGTGCGGGGCAATTCTGGAGCATGTGACGACGGCACCGATGACTGCGCATGAGCTGGTGCTCGCCATGTGGCGGCGGAAGCTGTCGGCGTTTCATCATAACTTCGCTGTGTTCGAAATTCTCGCGCATCTGGAATATATGGCGAGGCGAGGCCAGATCTCGCCCCATACTCGTCCCGACGGCGCAATGCTTTGGGAACCCACGTGAGGGCGATTATACTTTTCGCGTTTCTGAAACTCGCCTGTGGTCAGACCGTGAAAGTCAACTTCCTCTCGCAGGAACTGATCGAGAAACGTCTCCACGCCTACACCACGAAGAACGCGACACGCGAGCCTGCGATGCGGACTCTGTTCGAGGATGCGGGATGCAGGAACGATTCGCTTTCCGAGCAAACCGTGAAGGGTACGAAATCGCCGAATCTGATTTGCACGTTGAAGGGAGGAACGAATTCAACGATCGTCGTCGGCGCGCATTTCGATCTGATCGAGAAGGGCCAGGGCGTGGTAGACAACTGGTCCGGCTCATCTCTGCTCCCTAGTTTTTATCAGGGCTTAAACGAATCGGGTCGCAAGCACACATTCGTCCTGGTCGCCTTTACCGGCGAAGAGCAGGGATTGCTCGGGTCGCGGTCTTTCGTGAAACAACTCGGGCCGCAGCGGCCGCTCGTCAAAGCGATGGTGAACCTGGACACGCTGGGCCTTGGGATGACGCAGATCTGGCTGAGCCATTCCAATCGCGATTTGGCGATCTGGCTGGCGGGTCTGGCGAAACAAATGAAAATTCCCGTTGGCGCTGTCGATGTCGAAAACGTTGGCACCACCGATTCCGAGCCTTTTCGTGAAAAAAAGATCCCGGCGATCACGGTGCACACGCTCACGCAGCGTACCCTTCACGTACTACACTCGCCCGCAGATACCATCGAGGCCGTTCACCTGGACGACTACTATCAAAGCTACAAGCTGTTAATCTCCTATCTGGTGGCGCTGGACGACCTCATCAATTGAACCCTCGTCATCGATAGTTTTCCGCCTGCAACTCGAACATACCGGCATATAACCCACCCCTGGCGAGCAAGTCCTGGTGAGTGCCTTCTTCGCGAATTGTTCCCTCGTCGAGCACGAGAATCCTGTGCGCAATTTTTACCGTCGAAAACCGATGCGAAATGAGAAGCACAATATGATCGGTCGCCAGATCCGAGAATCGGGTGTAGATCTCGTGTTCGGCTTTCGCGTCGAGAGCAGCCGTCGGCTCGTCCAGAATTAGAATCGCAGCTTGGCGAAGGTAGGCTCTTGCGATGGCGAGCTTTTGCCATTCGCCTCCGGAAAGATCCACTCCGCCCTCAAACCGCTTGCCGAGCAGTTGATCGAAACCATTTGGTAATTTCGCCAACGTCTCATCGGCGCCGCTGGCGCGAGCAGCGTCCCGGAGCCGCTCAGCATTACGAAGGTCGGCGATGCGTCCCACGGCGATATTCTCGCCAGCCGTCATTTCATATTTAACGAAATCCTGAAAGATCACACCGATCCGTCCCCAAAGCTCTTCGGGCGGATATTCGCGAAGATTCACTCCATCGAGGTAAATTGCACCACTTGAAGGTTCGTACAAACGTGCCAGCAGTTTAACGAGCGTCGTCTTGCCTTGGCCGTTGGCGCCCACTAATGCGATTCGCTCTTTCGGATCGATCGTAAAACTCACGTTACGCAAAATAGGACGATCGGTTCCCGGATAAGAGAAGGAGACGTCTCGGAACTCGATACCGGGTCGTGCGGCGCCTTCCAATAGCCCGGCAGCTGCGCCATTCGGCGGCCGAACCGCGGTTTCAGTAGGCTGCACTGCGAGAAACACGAACAAATCGCTCAGAAATAAGAACTGGTCGGCAATCTTCGAGGATAGCGACAGCAAAACCTGAATGCTCGTGCTCGATGAGAGGAGGGCACCCGTCAAAAAAGTTAAGGTGCCAATAGTAATGTTACCTCGCAGGGCTGTCGCCACTAAAATGGCATATGCCGAATAGTACCCAATGGATCCTATGACGGCAAAAGCGGACCCCGCGACCAACCGGCCGCCCGCCACTTTCGCGCTACGCCGAATCACCCGGCGCGTGATATCAATGAAACGCTTCTCGAGGAAGTCCGCGAGCTGAAACAATTTCACTTCCTTAATACTTGAGGAAGTGGTGCATAACTGGCGAAGGTAATCCAGTTCCCGCCGCTGTGGCGTGAGTTCGTGCGCCAACGTGTAGTTTGCGAACGCATAATGGCTCTCGGCAAGAAACGATGGGAAGACACAACACACTACTAATAGGAGGAGCCAAGGTGACAACGCCGCGGCCGCCGCGCTGAGTGACAAAAGGGCGATTGTTTGTTGAATGAATCGTCCCATATCGCCGAGCATGTCGGCGCGATCGGTGGCTTGCAGCCGGGCTCGCTCCAGGAGGTCTTGAAATCCTGAATCTTCGAACCGCGCCAAATCCATGCGGGTTGAGTGGCGGATAACTTTTTGGCTGACTTCGCGCGAGAACTCCTCGGCAATGCGCGTCTCGCAGTAATCAACCCCTCGGGAGCAAAGCGTGACTAATGTTGCCAGCGCGAATTCGGCGCCCACTAGAAACCACAGCGTCTTGGTCATCGGGCCGGGATGGCCGGCTGCGGACGCCACCCGATCGATGATTAATTTTGCGACCCAGAGGGAGGCCACTGGTACGATGGCACTTATAACGCGTAGCGCTAAATCGTATGAGACAAGCTTAGGGCTCGCATCCCAGATGAGTCTGGCGGCTGCGGGCATTGATCGAAGCGCGGACGCTCGATCCCGCCAACTGGCCAACTCCGCTCGAATCTGTGTCCCGAATCCCGCGCTTTGACTCATAGTCCATGGCTGTTTCTCTGTCTTGGAGAACCCTTTACACATCGACCCTCGCGAGCTTGCTTGTGTTTCCGCGACAAAATATACAGGACGCATGGCCATTCTATGAGTAGTGAATTTCACCACAAGAGGGACAGAGATACGAAAATTTTGCTCATGCACCTGCAAGAAGTGCGCGCTCGAAGACTAATATGTTTCCTAAGATTCCCCTAAGGTAAACAATCTAGCCGGTTACCTGGATTTTTGAAGATTGGACCTTAGTGTGCAACGAGATTCCCGATCCGACTACGACCGAACCGCAATCAGGAGACGAAGACATGTCAAGTTTCGCCGCAAAAAATGTAAGCCGCAGTGCTTTGCATTCAGATTTATCTGGACAACGAATGCGGCCCGGCAGTGTGATTGAAATGCAGGAACAGGATCGGCGAAGGATTTCTCAGGAGCTTCATGATGACCTAGGTCAACGTTTGGCGCTTCTGGAGATGCAACTCGCCCAATTGGAAGAGAAATGCGGTTGTTCCCATACGGCAATTGGTCTAAGGTCAGTGCGCCAGCGGGTCGGTGAGATGGATCAGGACGTCCACCGGATTTGTTGCCAGCTCTACCCGGTCCTTCTCGAAAATCTAGGCTTGGTCATCGCACTGAAATCCTTGTGTCGTGAATTCTCTCAATTGGGGATCAGTGCGGAATTTATGCATGACAATTGTCCCGCAAATGTTCCCAAAACTGTTTCTCTGTGTCTCTATCGTGTTGTCCAAGAAGCACTCCATAATGTATCGAAACACTCGAAGGCTAAGAGCGCGAGAGTGTCCCTGCGGGGATCCTCTGGTCGCCTCGAGGTGGTTATAGAGGATTCGGGTGTCGGCTTCGATCGGTCGGTCAGCAAAGGCCCCACCGGTCTCGGGTTAACTTCAATTGAAGAGAGAGTAAAGAGGGCTGGCGGACGAAGCTCTATCAGTTCAACGCCAGGCGTGGGGACCAAGGTCAGAGCTGCCTTCTACACATTTCTCGTTATGGAGTAATCTTCGTGTTTCATGGACTGGGCATTTTCCCAGTAGTCGACATTATTAAATGAAAGGTAACCTCAGTCTGCGGCCCTGATTAGGCTAACTTAGGCAGTACATTGTCCCCGACCTTGTCTTTCCAACGGTAGGCCTATTCAGGGTTACATATTGATTCGAATAAATGCTATTTGCCGATTGTTCCGTTTCTGGTTTTAACGGCTCGGAAAGCTCGAATAAGCTTCTTGCGATGGAGCCCACCTTATCGTCGGACACACAGCAGGAGCGCGCCACGGTCTTGATCGCCGACGATCACACGCTGGTTGCGCAAGGCCTATCGAGTCTCATTGAGAAGGAATTCAACGTCCTCGGAATAGTCGAAAGCGGCGCCGAATTATTGAAGGTCGCGGCGCTTCAAGCTCCGGATGTCGCTCTCATCGATGTATCCATGCCGGAGATGACCGGTCTGGAAGCGGCTCGAAAGCTGTTGGCAATCGCTCCCAAGTGCAAAGTCATTTTCGTAAGCATGCATGCCACGCCGGAATTTGTGCGCGAGGCCTTCGGCATTGGCGCGCGAGGCTATCTGTTAAAGCGGTCCGCGTCTTCTGAACTTGTTCATGCCATCCGCACCGTTCTTAAAGGAAACACCCATGTCAGCCTGCAGATCGCGAGCGACGTTCTCTCCACCTTCCTCCAGCCCCGCTCTGCTCCACTCACCGACCGCCAGCGGCAAGTTCTGCGTCTCGTTTCAGAGGGACGATCGGCGAAAGAAGTCGCCGTCAGCTTGAACATCTCTGTCAAGACGGCTCAATTTCACAAGGCGTCGATTATGGAGAAACTGAATCTCCATACCACCGCCGCGTTGACCAAGTACGCGATAGATCACGGAATTATTTCCTAGGCTTGCAAATCTGATCTGTCGCTGTGGCGCAGGCGATTGCGTCATTTGCTAGAAGCTATAGCGGATCCGCAAAACACCGAACGAGTTCCGATGATACTCGCCCAGGAAATCGTTGCGATTACCCGCGATCACCGTAATCCCGCCGATCAGACGCCAATGATCCGCCACCTGCCGCGAGTACTCGGCCGTCGTCCACGTCCCCCTGCCGCTCAGTCTGGTTGCTGTCTCGATTGAGAAACTAGTCGGCGCATCGAGATTGTAAACCGCCTTCGCCAGAAATGTCTTGGTCAACCCGCGCTCGGGATCGAACGAAATCGGATAACGATAATCAAACACGCTTTGGCCTGCATACCCTCCGGCGATCACCCACTCGCGAATCTGCCGTTCAAGCTGTGCAACCCACAGGACGTAACTATCGGAGCGAGGAGCGTTAACCGAAGTTTCGCGAGAGTCGAACCAGGCCGCCTCGGTTTTCAGTGTGAAATAGCGCAGCGGAACTGCAGCGTCTGTTCCAAACGTGCGAATTTTTGGATAAAACCGCTGCACGTAGAGGGTCTGCGACACGGGATCGGTAATCGGAATCAGGAGCGGAAGATGGTTATATCCCTCAAAAATACTGGCGGAAATTTCATACCCGCGGCCAATGTGATTCACGCGAGCGCCGTATTGTCCGCCTCCCGGAAACACCGTCGCCGCATTCTCGATCCTCGCCGGCGCGTCCGGTGGCAGCAATGCCCAACGCTGGTCGATGAGAGGGATGCGGCTGGGAGTAAAACGCGGCGTCCAGATCAGATCGACCGATGTGCCTTGATATTCAGCAGTCACTCGCGCACCCACCACGCCCAGGACTCCGCTATCGACTACATTCAGATAGTCGCGTGGAGCAAAGCGATCGGTCGGATTTAAGATATCGGCTTTGCCCCAATGAATAAACTGTTTTCCAATGTCCGCGGTAAAATGTCCGCGGTGTAACGTGACCTCGAGACTGCGTAGAGCGAAAGCAGGGCGCAGCAAACCCCGATCGTCCAGGTCCAAACGAAACGATCGTTCGGTTTGCCTGTGCGTATCCGTCTGCGCTTCCAGGCCTCCCGACAAAGTGAACCACGAAGTCGGCTTATAGCTCGCATCCCAACGAACCAGTGCGTCGCCCACAAACTGTCCGCTGTCATTCGGCGCCGTTTGTGGAAACCCAAACAGATCGGCTTCGATGAAGCCCTTCTGTTCGAACGTCTGGCCGCAAAGCCCGAGCGTCGCACACACCAGCCATCCCAATAATTTTTCAGCGCGCATGCCGCAGCGCCTCGATCGTGAATTCGGAATCCTGCACCTGCGTGTTATACCGCAAATTGTCCACCCGCAGAACAGTGCGGCTTTTGCGGGCGATATCGGCAACTTCGAGCGTCTTCGGCGTCCAGATGTCCTGTATCTTTTCTATGTCGCTATAGTTGATGCGCCGCGTCAATTTGTCTTTTTTATAATGATCGATGCGCAGGATCACGTAATTTTCCTTGCGAATCCACAACTGCGAAACCGTGTATTGCGATGCTTTCTTCTGCTTCGGACGCGACTCCAGCTTCCAACACGGCGTCTCTTCGTACATTTCCTCTCCCAGCGATTTGTAGTCGAACTGGTCAACGTCCCTCTCTTCAAGATCCTCGAAACTGAAATCCGTTCCGAAAAATCGTGCGGACCGGTCCTGCAGCGCGATCCTCCGGTCCCGTTCCAGCGCCGGCGTCCACATCCATTGATCCGACGCTCTATCCGGATGATTGACGATTAACAGCGCCACTCCCTTTATTTCCGCCGGCGCGGTGAAGCGAAGAATCGCCTTGCTGTTCCCATGCGTCCCGATTCGATCGAACGTCCAACGCTTTTCCGTGATCTTCTTGTTGGAATCGGATACCTGCAGCGTCCCCGTATAATGTTCCGATTGTGAGCGCGCTCGATCTTGAACCCTTTGCGCGATCTCCTGAGCGCTCTGTCCCCTTAGAGCGACGGCGGCGAACAGCAGCAAACACGCCCTATTCATACTCCAATGCCTCCACCAACCTCGCCCGCACGGCCGCCTCTGCCGGCGCGAGGGCCGAGAGAAACGCTGCACCCAAAATCGCCGGGATCAACAATGCCACGATTCCAAATGGATATTCATATGCCAGTCGTATGCCGGCGATATCGTGTCCGCCGATTTCGCGCACATAATATAATGATGCAGCTCCCAGCAGCAGGCCGAGCGCGAGCCCGATTACGCCAATCAGGACGGCCTCAACCCAGATCATGCGCCGCACCTGCCCTCGTAATCCGCCAATAGCCTGGATGATTCCCAACTCGCGCCGCCGATCGCTGATCGATACGGTTAGTGTATTTACGATGCCCAGAATCGCCACCAGCACTGCGACTGCAATCTGCACATAGGCGATTCCGAACCACTGATTCGCGATTTTCAAAATGTAGGATCGCAGTTCGCTATTCTGCAACACAAACAGGCGCGTCCGATCTCCCAATCTTCCCAGAATCGCGTTTTTCACGCTCACCGGGTTGGCGCCTTTATTAAGGTAGAGCCGGAATACGTTCACTGTATCGTCGCGCCACAACTCGTTGTACAACTTCCGGTCGATCAACAAACTGCCTTGCTGATCGGAGTAATCGCGGATGATTCCGACCACCGGCGTCACTAAAATCCCCGGCGGCGAAGGAATCTCCACCATATCGCCGAGCTTCACGTGCTGCAGAAGTGCGAAATTTTCCGACGCGATCACCCCTCTGCCCGCCGCCGTTCTTTTATACATCTCATCGTTTCGTCCTTCAACGGCGGCAATCGGAACGCGCCGTCCCGCGCTTTCGGCGTCGATCGCGATCAGCATTACCGACGTCCCACCCACCACCACGCGCGGCGTGCGGACGCCCTGCACCTCCGCAACTCCGGGAACCGCGGCGAGTTCCTTTTCCATCGCAGCGGGGAAGCGGAAACTGCGCGCTGTAAACTGCTCTGAGGTGGTGACGAAAAGATCCGGATTGAACGCCACGTCCAGCCAGTCCGTGATGGCGTGAAAGCTCGCGCGCGCCAGTCCCCCCAGCGCCACCACCAGGGCGAGCGAAAGCATCAAAGCGGAAAGAGCTCCCGATGTACGCCGCGGCGCTTGCGTCAGACTATCGGCCGCGAGCACGCCTTCCACCGGGAACATTGCCGCCAGAAGTGGACGCAGCCGTTTCGATAAGAACAGGGAGAACGTGGGCGCCAGCAGCAAAGCCGTGACGATCGTCAGACCGAATCCAATGTACAACGCGTAATGCACCGGGCGGAGGATTATACAAACCACGGAGGCGACCAGGCACACCGTAGCGATCATTTGCCGCAGCAGGTTCTCGGCGTCTGAAATGAGCTGTGCTTTTCCCTTTTGCAATGCCAGCACTGGATCCGCCCTTGCCGCGTTGCGCGCCGGAATCACCGCCGCCAGCAGGCTGGTCGCAATCCCCATGCCCAGCGCGATCAGCAGCAGCGTCGGATTCGCCGTAATCTCGTCCGTACTCTGCGCGACTCCGTAAACTTCGCCGAGGTATGCGCCGATGAAGCTCGCCATCGCCTCTCGCGATCAGTAGTCCGAATCCGATTCCCGCGCAGGATCCTAAAATTCCGATGACCACGCTTTCGCCGAGATACATGCCGCGAATCTGCCCTTGCGTCGCACCCAACATGCGCAGCACGCCGATTTCGCGCCGCCTCTGCGCCACCGCGATCGAAAACGTATTAAATATGATAAACAGTCCGATAAAAAGCGCGAACGCGCTGGTCAAATCGGCGCTGATCGAGTAAACCCGCGCGAGCGATTCGAACTGTGCTCCCCTTGCCGCCGGCGATTCCACTTGGAATCCAGGCCCGAGCATGGCCGCCAGCTTCTGCTGCACGTCTTCGACCCGCACTCCTTCTTTGACCGATAAATCGATACGGTCGAAGTGCCTGCCCCGCCCGAACATTTTTTGCGCGGCGTAAATATCCATCAACGCCAAATTGCCGCCGAAGGCACTGGCCAATCCTCCCGATTTCATGATTCCGCGAACCGTGAACTGCTTTTCTCCCTCCATCGTTCGCATCGGCAATTTGCTGTCGATCGCCAATGAGTTCTTCTTGGCGAATGTGTCAGTAACGATCACCGAGTCCGGTTGCGCGAGAAATACCAGAGGATCGTCGATCATCGATTCATCGGCCGATTCCATGCTGTAGTCTCGCAGTGTTCGATCCCCGGTCATATCGACACCGAGAATCAACAGACTGCCCTGCCCCCGCAGTTCGGTATTGGCCGAGGCCTCAATCACCGGCACGGCGATATCGACTTCGGGGACTGCCTGCACTCGTTCCAGGATGGATTCTTCAAATCCCGTATCGCCCGCCACAACCTGCAACTGAGTTCCACCGGCGATTTTATTCACGGTCTGATGAAACGCCGCGAGCACGCTTTGATTCGCCGTGTGCATGCCCACAAACACAGCCGTGCCAAGAACGATTCCGGCGGTTGTTAAGAAGGTGCGAAGGGGATGCTTGCGAGCATATTGCCAGCTCAACAAACGAAGCAAAATCATGAGCGCAATCCCTCAATGATCCCGCGTTTCGAAACCTTCCAGAAGCGAATCAAGATCGCTCATTCCCCCTCGCCGACTTCGACTCGATCCCCAACGCCGAGTACCGTCCCGGTGCAAGGATGTTTTCGGGATCAACGTACTTCTTGATTGCCGCCAGCAGCCGCCCATGCGCGCCGCCCCCGTTCACCTGATTCATCGATTGGATCCCCAGCCGGTAAGGCGGATAACCCTTCGCCGACAACTCCGCCTCCAACTCGCCGCAGCATATCCCAGCGCGCTCATCTTCGCCGGGAACGTCGCGATCGTAGGTCAGTGAAATGACGCATATGATCGAGCGGTCCGTATTCAACGTAATAGAAAGCATCGGTTCGAAGCCATGGCGCAGAAGAATGCTCGACGATAATTCCGCAATGGCAACCGCATGGGTTCCTTCCGCCGGCGCTACCGGCGAGTACCACATCAATCCGCAACCGTCGCGATCGGGATCCATATTCTTGGCCGGCGGCGGAGTGCGTTTGCGCCAATATGTGCTCGCCAGCGGCTGATCGGTCGGAACACCTTGCATCAGCCCGAACAATGGCCGCACCAGTTCGAGCGTACGCCTCAAATCCCATCGTGAAAGCGCATGGAAGGGTCCCGCCATGCGCGATGCTAATGCTAAACGTGAAGCATCGAGGAATTGCAGTTGGTCGACCGCGCCTTTAAGCGATCGCCTGATCAGCCGCCGCGCCTCCGCCACCTGCCCGCGGGTCCCGTACAATCCACCCGATCCGTTCCACGCTCCGAAGTGCAACTGCTTCCGAAGTTTTCGCATCACTGCGGGCTGCAAAGGCGTCGCTCCGCCGGTCGCCTCCCACGGATACTGTTGGATTCCGCCGAGAACTTTGTAATCGTTGCCGACATGCACCGCGCTCCGCAGTGTTCCGTTCAGCCGCAAAGGTCGCAGAGCGTCGATAATCCCAGGTAACCCGTTATCGCGATCGCAGCGAAAGAAAAACGCCTGGAAATACTCCGGAGCAGGCATCAGCCAAAACGTCATTCGCGTAATCACTCCGAAATTGGATTGCGCAAATAAACCATCCACGCTGGGCCCCAATCCGTACCGATATACCGGGGCTGCCGCCGCGTTGGCAAATCTCGAAAATCCGGTTTCGACGCAATCTCCATTCGGCAGCACCACTTCAAATCCGCAGACGTTCGCCGCATGATCGCCGTACGGAGTATGCCCGAATCCTCGTTCGACCGTATTCCCAATGAGGCTCGAAGCAGGGGTCGACCCGGTGGCATCAATCCAGAGCTTCGAGCCCTTTTCACGCAGATAGTCGAACAACTGCCGCTGCGTAACACCTGGTTCGATTGTTACATAAGCCAGATTTTCATTGAAGTCCAGGATGCGGTTCATCCGGCTCAAATCGATCACCACGCAATCCGAGGATGGAGGAACCCTTGATCCATATCCCCAGTTTTTTCCCGTACTTACCGGATAGACGGGGACGGCGTTTTTTGCCGCGATCCGGAGACAATCCTGGAGCTCCTGTCGCGTCTCAGGGTAAACAATTGCAGGTATGCGGTGATCGGAGCGAAATGTCGCGGTCGCCGCCTCGTCCAGCTTTTGCGCGTCCGTTACGACGTAATCCCGTCCGAGTACTCGCTCTAATTCAAGGAGTACCGACTGGTCCAACATAGGAACCCATTCCAACTCGGGCCGCCGGGAAAACAGGCGGAAACCAAGCTTCAAATATGGCCCCCGACTGCCAGTCACTAATATACTCCAGGAAAGTGATTCCGTCTACGCCGCGGTCATCGCAGAACTCCGGTCCGCGGTCCGCTCCGTCGAAACCATCCCTTTAATTACGGGAACACCCGATAAATAACCTTTTAGTTCCTCAATCCAGCGCTCGAATCGCGGGTTCGGCCGCGCCGAATCGAAGCGAAGAATCTGCATCTCACAATCGAATCGCGAATCGAAGTAGCTGGGAATCTCAATCCCTTGCGTCATCAAGGGTTGCCCGCCGATTCGCCGCAAAATTGAAGCGGAACAGTGCCGCTCGGTCGCCGTGGTGGTGCCGATGCATCCCCCCAATAATCGCGCCAAGCTGAAGGTTCCTAAGGCGATCCTGAGTGCTTCGCTCGAGCATCGCAGCTCCGGCGCAAGAGCCCAACCGCCCACTTCCACATAATCGACCCGCAATCTGTTCGCGAGCGCGATTTCGGATTCTACCGCTGCTCTAAGATGACCGGCCCATTCCCCCGAACGGCTCAACGGAGTTCGTGAGAGGCCTGTTTCGCAGAAACGCAGATCAGCGCGATTGTTCATGTATCGGGCACACCCGCATACATCTCCGCTCGCGTTTAGCCGGACCAGGTGCCAGGCGAAGTCGTCAATCGGTTGGACGAATCTCCCGTCCGGCGTCAGCTCTGAACGGTTAATCGCGCCATCTTCCAAATACACGCGTCCACGAAGCCTTTGTACGCCATTCAAAACACTCTCATGCCGGCTCGGATTTCGAACGATTCGAGTAAACGAGTTCGGGAGCCATGCGTCGGCGGGCGCCAGCACAACTGTATGACCTTGATCCGAATTCCCGCAAGGTACCAGATTCACTTCCACGCTCCGTTGCTAAAGACTTCCATTTACCGCTTACACAGTATGAATCGACGCAACTCCGGTCACTCTTTAGCTAGAGTGGAACCTTAACATTTAATAGAAGTTCTCCTTAAGAAAGGGGTGAGGATTTCATCACCCTGGACATAGGAGACTATCTCGCGCCCAGTACTAGGTACAGGGTTTTTGCCAGTGTCCTTCTCGGCATCTTCCAAGCACTAACATTCGCGAGGGAACGGCAGAATGTACATGGAACTGGTCTCAGACCACGAATCTTAGTTGGAGGACAACATAAAGTGAATCGAATTTTTCGTAATCTTCTACCCGCACTGGGACTCAGCTGTGCTTTTCTCTTATCAATGTCGACTGCATCGGCATCGGTATCAGGCACTCTGGCCACCGGTTCGACGGGAACCGTCACCGCAACGATCGGTGCGGTGATTTTCAATAATGACCCGGCAGCTCTTGGGGGCTCGAACTTCGCATGCCCAGCTTTATCAGCGGCTTGTGATTCTGACGTTGCCACCAGTACAACTCTGGCTTTTGCTGGTTGTTCCGGCGTACTCGGCACCGCCGGTTGTTTGAGTCAAGCGGAAGGCATCGATGTCAACAGCCCAATCACGGCAGGTAGCATCGGGGAAAATAGTTTCTTGACGTTCTCAAACAATGGGAACCTAATATTTAGCTTGACGGGCATCTCCACGTTTGCGAACTCGACTTGCGTCGGCTTGCTGGTCACCCAGTCTTGCGTTGTTTTCCCGGGTTCGCCCCTTCTGTTGACCTTGGAACCGAATAACCACACGCAGGTAAGCCTCTTTGTGAGCGGCAAAGTTAGCGACACCGGCGCGGGCGGACTCGCCACTGGATCCATTTATAGCGGCGGCTTCACCCAATTGCTCACCGGCAATCTCCCGGATGGCTCTCTGCCGACCCCGGCGGACATTCAGAATTACTTCTGCGGCACCAATACCGTATCGTCGGCCAGTCAGTGCGACCCCACCAAAGCGATTACCAGTTCGCAGTCCGGCAGCTTTACCGCCACCACCGTATCCACGGGGACTCCTGAACCGTCGTCGTTCGCGATGATGTTGGTTGGTGCCGGTCTGATCGCTTTCGCAACACGCCGGAATCGACGGACCAATTAAGTTAGCTGATCCTCCAAAGAACGTCTTTTGGCACACCGGCAGAGGGCCTGTTTTACAGGTTCTCTGCCGGTTTCTTATTGTGGTAGGGTAATTGCCTTACAAAAGCCAGTAAGGTTTCCGATGCATACGTTGCAAACTGGCGAACATATTCATTGTTTAGATGTGCTTAAGGTTGGCTTCTCGTCGGATTCCGGCGCGAGGTCCCACGACTGCGCGATCCTCTTGGAGATCTGGGACCACGGGGCATTGCTCCAGACCAACATCCCGATTCCAGCCGGCGCCCCTATCTCTTTTGAGTCGATCGGCGACGGCCTGCCCGCCAAGGTGGTTTCGTGTGAACAGGATAGCTACGGGTTCCTACTGGAGGTCTCCGTACCCGAATCGCAATGGTTCCCCGAACGCTACACCCCGCCACACATTATTTGGCCAGACTCGCCCTCTTAAACAGGCGTGTCACAAAGTTACACTGTTGTGCAACTTTTACCCAATTATGCAACTTGCGCGTGTGCTCGCAGGAACGGTTCGCTCAAGCCCTGCCCATAAAGCCAATCCTGATCCCCGTGGTGTCTGGCGATCACGGTGATGCGGCTCAATTCCTCCCGCATCTGCTTGATCCAGACCGCATATTTAGGATTCGGAGCCCAGGAATAGAACTTTAGAATCTCCATCTTACATTGATATTGAGGATCATAATACACCGGCAGATCGGCCCCCTCGTAAGTCAGCGACCGCCCCCCGATCCGGCGTAGGATGGAAGCCGAACAATGGCGATGGGTCGCCGTTGTCAGACATACCGCCTCTCCCATCATTTGCCAGAACGCATAAGTCGCCAGCGCGAAGCGAAGAGCTTCCGCCGAACCTCGAATTTCCTCATCCAAAGCCCATCCACCCAGCTCGGCAAAGCGGAGATTCGAATCGGTAGAGAAAGAGAGCTCGTCTTTCAATGCGCCCGCCAACGCATCGCCCCACGTCGGATTACTGGCCAGCGCGCAATGGCCCACGTTGAGGTCAGATAACACCGCCGGCTTGGGATGTTCATGCAAACGCAGACAACCGCAGGTCCGCCCTTGCGAATTCAGCAGCAGCAGATGCCAGCTCGAGAAATCCACCTCAGACCGATGACGTCCATCGATCAGGCATGATTTGTCGATAGCGCCGTCCTCGACGTACACCCGGCCGCGCAGGCGCTGCATCTCATGGAGCAGCCTCCAATAGTTGGTCCAATCAGCCTCCGTGCGGCTAAATACTGCAGGAACCCGAGCCGAAGGAGGAGCCAAAAGGACGAATCTCCGCGAAGGAGTTTCGCACAAATTCATTTTCGAAAATAACTTTCTTCCTGCCAGTCTCCGGGAAGACAAGATTCGTAAAGTGTTGTATAAAGGCGGCTATGTGACATCAGCTCTATATAGTGTTACCACACGACTCAACCTCTTTCAAGACATAGTTTTAAAAGAAAAAATTTGTAACGAACCTCCCCGATGCGCTATCTCCTAACATTTTGTCCACCTGCGAAAAGAGTGCTTTTTAGACCACCTATCAGGTAATTAGCAGTCCTAGGGCAGCCGCAGCCATGATAACGAAAGTTATCCACCCCAATGTCCGCTCCGCCGTCGAGCTTACCCGATCCCCCATTACCTTAGGATCGCTGGTGAGCAGCAGCACCAGCAGGATCAGCGGAGGCGCCAGCACTCCGTTCACTACCGCCGACCAGAACAGCATTTTCACCGCGTCCAGGCCCACGTAATTGATCGCCAAGCCGATCGTCATCGCCGCCGCCAGCACTGCGTAAAACCTCCTGGCGCCATGGGGCTTCCTCTCGAGCGAAGCCCGCCACGCCGCGGCCTCCGAAATCGCGTAAGCGCACGACCCGGCGAGTACCGGGACGCCCAGCATTCCCGTCCCGATTAGCCCCAATGTAAATAATAGATACGCGCCGTTCCCAGCCAGCGGCCGAAGCGCCTCCGCCGCCTGTTTCGCAGTATCGATCTTCACCACGCCATGCGCATGTAGGGTAGCCGCGGTGGTCAGAATAATGAAGTACATCACGAAATTCGACGCAAACATTCCCGTCATCACATCCACGCGGAGCCGCCGCAGATCCTCATCGCTGGCCCCTTTTCGCTGGATCAGCGTCTTTCCCGACGCCCGCTCCTCCTCCACCTCCTGCGAAGCCTGCCAATAGAATAAATAAGGAGAGATGGTCGTGCCCAGGACGCCTACCACCACCGCCACGTAGTCGCGCGACCACTGGATATGCGGCAGAAGCGTAGCCAGCACCGCCTGGTGCCAGTCGACGCCCGCAAAGAACGCCGTAGCCACATACGCGAGCAGCACCAGCGTAATCCACTTAAAGATTCGCGCGATCTGCCGGTAGGACGACCAGAACAGGAACCCGACGATCAGCGCCGTGTAGAGAGGTGTCCAAAACAACGCGGTGACGCCCGTAAGCATCTGCGTAGCGTCCGCCATCCCACCCAGATCCGCGGCGATGTTGACCACATTGGCGACAACCAACAGTAGACACGCGCCCCACAGCACCCATTTCGAATAGCGCCGCCGGACCACACCGGAGAGGCCGCGTCCCGTCACCATCCCCAGCCGCCCGCACATCATCTGGACCGCCACCATCATCGGGAAGGAAACAAGAGCGGTCCACAGCAGCCCATACCCAAAGGTGGCTCCCGTGACAGAATAGGTGGAGATGCCGGATGGATCGTCATCGGCGCATCCCGTAATCAATCCCGGCCCCAAATCGGCAAAAAACAGCTCGACCCGATTCTTCGAAGGCTCCGGAGTCACAACGCTAGACATACCTGCAAACGAGGCCCCCCCGCTCACTTCACCCGACGCATAATCGCAGGGACTGACCACTCTGTCCCGAAGCACCACGATCTCCCGCGACACTCAGCATTCCAGGCCGCGTGGACAGAGCGGTCTGTCCCGGCTTTCGCCCCATCCACGGACCCCCGCTCAGCCCTCTTCGAGCCGCGACCACAGGGAGCGATCTCCGCGATCGCCTCACTTCCCCAGCGCTCGCCCCTTGCGCACTCGCGATCGCCGCGAACCCCTCACTTCCCCGGCTTCTGCATCGCCCCTGAATCCACCGTCGCCCCCGCCCGCGAAACGATCTGGAAATTAAACTGATCCCCCGCAATCTCAAACAACCCGAACGTCCGATCCGTATCGAACCCCTTCTCCGTATCCGGCGACGGATTCAAATTATGCGGCCTCAGCTCGCCCGAGTTGCCCAGCACGAAGTAATAAATCCCCTGCTGTGGCTTCACCCGTTCGTAAACGTGCTCATGCCCGTTCAGAACCACGTCCACTTTGTATTTCACCAGCATCGGTTCCAGTCGCGTGCGCAGGTCGACATCGGACCCGTGAAATTTTCCATGCGAATACAAAGGATGATGAAAGTAGCAGATCTTCCACGTCGCCCCGGATCCCGATAGCTGCCGCTCCAGCCAATCCATTTGCGCCGGGTCCATATAATTACTGTCCAGCGCGAAAAACTGTACATTCGCATTCTTGAACGTATAGTAGCGCTGCCCATCCATGTTAAATGGCTTGTACAGCCGCTCCGACGTATGATCGTGATTCCCCAGCGAAGCGTAGAATTTCACGCCGGCCGACAGCAGAGGATCGTAGGGATGCTCGAATTTCTTCTTAAAATCCTCCGCCGTCTTCGATCCGTAAATGTTATCGCCCATCATTAACACGAAATCGAACGGAAAATCCTTGCGGAACGTCACCATCTGCTGCGCCACCTCGATTTGCGGATGCTCGCCCGTTCCACTGTCTCCGATGATCGCAAACCGAACCGAGCCGGTCTTCAGTGGAAGCTTGACCGCCGGTCCAATCGTCTGCTGCTCGACCCCCGAACGCAGAGCCTTGGCCGCGGCGGCTATGCCGCGAAAGAGTAAAAGTAAAAATACGGATCTTCGCATGAGGTCAGGGAATTGCGTCCGGCATCAAATCGACTACGATATTCGCCACCGCGTCGCGGAGCACCAGCGCATGGCCCGCGATTCGATACTCCAGCTCCGGAGGAAGCCGAGGCAGGTTCATCAGAATCGTCGGCGGCGTGGATTGCAGCGGAATATGGGGCGGGTACGGCTCATTCACCTTAAGCGATACTCGCACCGGCTCCGCGCGTGCCAAGCTTTTCTTGATATCGGCGTTATTGGGTCCTTGCATCGCAAGCGCGATCAGCCGGTGAAACTCTTTCATAATCTCCGGCGAAAAAATCGCGCCCTGCTGCGCTGTGCTCCGCGCTTCCCGGATTTTTCGCGCGAGCTCATGCTGACGTTCGAGGATCAGTTGAGGTTCCGTAGTCGGCTTCGTTGCGGAGATTCCCTTCGCCAGATTCTTCTGCATGCTCACATAGTCGCTGATGCGTTTTTCGAAGTCCTGTAACGTAGCCGTTTGCGGATTGACGTTGTCCTGAAACAACGCCGACGTTCCGACGAAAAGGAGGGTAGTCAGAGACGTCACCATACTCTTAGATCCCTCCCAGCCTCATTCCGTAACAGAAAGTTCGCAGTAGACTCTAATTACTGTGGAGTCTGACAATCGCCCTCATTTAACCATCCTCAAACTTCTCAAACCTTATTCGGGAACTTTGCTGATTGCGCTGTTCGCGGCGCATCGGAGAGGGCATCGCGGATCTGGCTGGCCCGTGGCCTTTAAAACTTGTCTTCGACGACATTTTGAAGCCCAAGCAAACCACCGGCTGGTTGAATAACCTTGTTCATTCGATGGCCGGCACCGATAAGCTCGCCATCCTGAAAATCGCGGCCGTCGGCGCGCTCGTGATTGCCATTCTCGGCGCGGTCTTCTCCTACTTTGAAAAATCCTCGACCACCACCGTCGGCCAATGGGTGATGCACGATCTGCGGCGCACTCTCTATGCGCATATCCAGCGTCTCTCTTTGTCGTTTCACGACGAGAGCCAGACCGGCGATCTGATCAGCCGCGTCACCAGCGATATCGATACCGTGCAAAGCTTCGTCACCTCTGGATTGCTCAGCGTTCTGGTCGATCTGATGACCCTGGTCGGCATGGTCGCCATCATGTTCGTCATGAACTGGCGCTTCACCCTGATTGCGCTCTCGATCGCGCCGGTGCTGTTTCTGGTGGTCTTCCGCTACACGCGGCTCATCCGCAAATCTTCGCGTGAGGTGCGGAAAAAAGAGGGCCAAATCGTTTCCATCGTGCAGGAGGTTCTGACGTCCATTCGCGTCGTGAAGGCCTTTGCGCGCGAAGACTACGAGCAGAAGCGTCTCGAGGAAGAGAGCCTCGAAAGCGTCGAAATCGCCCTGCGCGCGCGCGCCTTCAAATCCAGACTCGCGCCTTTGGTCGAGATCATCGTCGGCATCGGCACCAGCTTTGGTGCTGTGGTTCGGCGCGCGCATGGTGCTGGCGGGATCCCTGGAAGCCGGCTCGCTCATCATCTTCATCTGGTATCTGGGGAAGATGTACAAGCCGATGCAGGATCTTTCGAAAATGACCGACACCTACGCCAAGGCTTCCGTCGCCTATGAGCGTATACAGGAGGTTCTGCAATCGGAGCGCGAAGTCAAGGATCTGCCCGGAGCGCGCCGCGCCAGGAACCTCAAAGGCGAGCTCGAATTCGATCATGTCACGTTCGGCTATGAGCCCGGCCAGCCGATTCTCAAAGACATCAGTTTCAAAATCGAGGCCGGCACCGTGGCCGCATTGGTGGGTCCGACTGGTGCCGGAAAAAGCACCATCATCAGCCTGATTCCCCGCTTTTACGATCCCGATTCAGGCGTAGTAAAAATCGACGGCATCGACGTACGCCGCCTGCAACAGAAATCAGTGCGCGATCAGGTGAGCTTCGTGCTTCAGGAAACAGTTCTGTTCCACGCGAGCGTCTGGCGCAACATCGCCTACGGAAAACCAGGCGCGAGCCGTCAGGAAATTCTCGAAGCCGCCAAACTAGCCAACGCCCATGAGTTCATCGAAAAAATGCCCGAAGGCTACGACACCATGGTCGGAGAGCGCGGCGTGACTCTTTCCGGAGGCCAGCGCCAGCGCATCGCGATCGCGAGGGCAGTAATCGAAACACCCCGATCCTGATCCTCGACGAACCAAGCTCCGGACTAGACGCCGCGTCGGAGCAGTTGGTTTTCGAAGCGTTAGATCGCCTGATGACCGGAAGGACATCGGTAGTAATCGCGCACCGGCTGGCGACGATCCAGCGCGCCAATAAGATCTACGTAGTGAAAGACGGAACAATCGTCGAAAGCGGCACCCACGAAGAGCTCTTGAAAGAAGGAGGCCTCTACGCCGAACTATACCAAATCCAATTCCAAGCCCCCGCCGAAATAACCTAGCGTTTCCTATTCTTCAAAGCGCCGTCAACTCCCCAATCCTCTTCTCCACGACCTTAGCAAATCCTTCTGTCTCTTCGGTCGAATATCCCGCCGCCCGAAACGCATCGCGAATTTGCGAGGCTGATAATTTCGCCAGCATCTGCCCCATCCATCGCGCATCGTTCCGCGGAACACGCTTTGCCGATCCAGCGCATTTTCATGCGTGGAAACGACTCCGCGGGATTGAAAAATACGAACAAAGCCGGCCGGGACGGCACACCGAAATCAACATATTCGCTGGTCTTCTTGGTGATAAAGTGCGAGTGCTGGTAGTCTTTCAAGTTCCCTTTTGAAGTCGTCTGCCGCGGATTGAAACCAGTCGTTCCGAAGCTCGCGCCCAGATCGCTGATCATGTAGACGCGCTTCGCTCCATCGTCGTAAATCGCGTTATTTTCGTCCTTCAAATCCCAGTTGTTGATCACCGCCATCAGGACCCGCAGCCCATTCCACTCGCGGGTTCTAGAGAACGGATCGTCGCGCCAGGGCCAGTTGCCGACTTTTTCTTCTCCCTTAAGATGCCTCTTCAGCCGGGCGTTCTTCATCTCGCCATCGGAGCTGACCATTTTCCCGCCGCGATGAAGATGCGCCGGCAAACCGGTAACGTGCAGATCGGGGAGGAAATAATCTTCGTTGGCGAAGTATCCCACCGCCCAAACCAAGCGCGTCGCGGCAGTCTCCGGCCGCGCCTCGGCTCCCAGTTTGATCTTCCACTTCACCCCGTCCGGAATCCTTCACGTTGTATTTCGGATTGGAGCCGTCCATGATCTTCGTCGACGAAGGTGAAGGTGGTTTCCTTGGGCTGATGTTCTTTCCCTCCAGGACCATAGAACAGATTGCGCGACTGGATGTCCACCGGGTCCGTCCACAGTGTCCCCTGCGCACTTTTCACACTGGTATCGGCAATTTTGTCTTTGCCCGCAGGCGCGGCGGGGGCCATCATCATCGCTCCGACGAACGCGATCGCGACCCTCATCTTAATGAAATCATTATGCATATGGGCACTGTTCCTTCTACCGGCGTACGGCCTGCCGGTCTACGTAAAGGCACGAGTGATGCCAGTTGCCATTGGCTTGCTAAGTAAAAGTACGTGAGACTATTAACCCAACCCGGAGCTGGGGTAAACCCGCTGGTCGATGCCATCAATTCCGCGAAGAAAACCATAGACATTGCGATTTTTCGCTTCGACCGTAAGGAGATTGAACGCGCGTTGATCAACGCCGTCAATCGCGGCGTGCAGGTGCGCGCCTTAATCGCCTACACCAATAAAGGAGGCGAAAAACGACTGCGCGACCTCGAAGCGCGGCTCTTGGGAGCGGGCGTAACCGTGGCCCGTACCGCGGACGATCTGGTTCGCTATCACGCGAAATATCTCATCGTCGATGGCAGTGAATTGTTTCTGTTGGCGTTCAACTTCACGTACCTCGATATTGAACAGAGCCGCAGTTTCGGCATCATTACAACCAATAAAAGCGCGGTTGAGGAAGCCTCGAGATTGTTCGAGATGGACATGAAGCGGCAGACCTACACCGCCGGTCTGGATTGGCTGGTGGTCAGCCCCGCCAATGCCCGCCACTCCCTTTCGGAATTCATAAAAGGCGCCAAAAAGGAACTGCATATCTACGATCCCTGCGTCAGCGATCCCGCGATGATCCGCGTGCTCGAGGAGCGCAGCAAGAACGGTGTCGAGGTGAAAGTGCTGGGCCATTTTACCCGCCATCGGCACCGCACTCCAAGTCTGCAAACTGCACGATATGCGGCTGCATACGCGAATGATAATCCGTGACAGCACCCACGCCTTCATGGGGAGCCAGAGCCTGCGCACGGTGGAGCTGGACCGTCGCCGCGAAGTCGGCATGATCTTTGAAGACGGGCCGGTGGTGAAGAGCCTCGACGAAAACATTCCTCGAAGACTGGGAAATCGCTGAAAGCGCGAAGCAGAAGGAAAAGACCGAAGAGACTCCGACCAGCAAGATGGCAAAAAAAGTAGCGAAGGCCGTTGTAAAAGATATGGGGTCGGTAACACCGATGATCGAAACCGCAATCGAGGAAATGGGCGTCGACGGCGTCGAGTTTGCTTTGAATCCTGAAGAACTTGAAGATAGCGTCAAGGATGCTGTGAAGCACGCGGTGAAGGCGGCGGTCAAAGACGCGGTGGTGGTCGAAACGTAAGGGCTTCGAGGCGATCCAATCCGTGAAGGTAGGTCACCATGAAACTTAATACGTTGGAAGAAGTCTTTATCGATCATATCCGCGATCTTTATGATGCTGAAAAGAATCTAGTCAAAGCCCTTCCGAAGATGGCGAAATCCGCCGAATCCGAGGAATTGGCCGATGCGATTCGCAATCATTTGGAAGAAACCAAGAATCACGTCGTCCGATTAGAGCAAGTGTTTGCAAAATTTGACGAAAAGCCGCGCGCCAAGGCCTGCAAAGCGATGCGCGGTTTGATTGAAGAAGGCGGCGAAGCGGCGAGCGAGGACGGTACGCTGAGCGATCTGGCCATTATCGCGGCGGCGCAAAAGGTTGAGCACTATGAGATTTCAGCCTACGGCACTGCGAAAGCGTGGGCGGAAAAGCTGGGCAACCAGGATGCCGTGAAGCTGCTCGACGAAACGCTCTCAGAAGAGAAAGCGGCGGATTCGAAGCTGACGGAAGTATCGGGGTCGGTGCTCGAAAATGCCGGTCAGGAAGAGGAAGAATTGGAAGAGGCGTAGTGCGGCAGGCGGCGCAAGCTGGCTTTGCGCCGCCTTAATTGACCATAAATGGTTCGTTAGAGTGCCCCGGGATGCCTTAAATGACCATAATTTTCAGCGGTGAGTGGCGGCGAAGCTTTTGGGGAGTTTGGCGTGATCGAACCAATATGTGATTAATTGGACGGCCATATCGAAGACCTGCTGAATACCCGTCGGTTTGCACATGTAGGAGTTCGCGCCCGCTGCATAACAACGCTCGATTTCGTGCTGGCTGCTGGAACCGGACAGCACGACTACCGGCAATTTCTTGAGTTGCGGGTCGGACTTTAGAAACTCAAGCACCTCGAATCCGCTGACAATCGGCAAATTGAGATCCAGCAATATAAGGTCGACTCGCTCTGTTTCCTCGTTAGTAAGAGAATGGGTAAAATACTCGATCGCGCGCACCCCGTCTTCTAATACCATTGTCTCGATATCTGGATCCCGGCGGGCCAGCGCAACCCGCAGAGTCTTGGCATCTGCTGGATTGTCTTCGACGATGATGATTTTTCTTCCCATTGGACGCGGCTGTCTCAACGAGCACGCGCAGCACCGAATCTATAGATTGCTTAATTATTCGCTTCCGGCGGGGATGGGCACGCTGAAGAAGAATGTCGATCCTTTGCCTACTTCCGATTCGACCCAGATGCGCCCTCCGTGACGTTCCGCGATTCGATTGCAGGTGGCCAGGCCGATACCTGTGCCGGGATATTCCTTGCCGTGTAACCGTTTGAAAACGGTAAAGATATGTTGGTGGAACCGAGGATCTATACCGAGGCCGTTGTCCTTCACGCCGATGATCCACTCATTCCCCAAGTGACGGCTAGACAGATGAATCAGGGGCGGCTCCGAGCTGCGATATTTCAACGCATTTCCGATCAGATTCTGGAGAAGCTGGACGGCTTGAGAGTGATCCATCCAGACCGTCGGGAGAGGATCGAAGGTGATCCTGGCGTTGGCGTTTGCAATTGCCAGCTGTAAATTTGACAGTGCGGTTGCAAGAACCGCTTCCATATTGATAGCGGAGATGACGATCGAGGCGCGAGCGACTTGCGAGAAGTTGAGTAAATCGAGCACCATCTGGCGCATCCGATCGGTGGCGGCGGTGATGAACTGAATGATTTCGTCGGCGTCCGGCCCGAGCCTTCCGCTGTATTCCTTTTGGAAAAGCTGCACCTGGTTGATCACCGTTCTGAGAGGCTCCTGAAGATCGTGAGAGGCGGCGAACGCGAATTGCTGGAGATCGAGATTGGAACGCCGAAGATCGTCTTCGGCCTGGCGGCGCTGCGTGACGTCGCGAATATTGACCTGGATGAAGGACTGGTCTTTCAGCTTATAACGATTCGCGACGACGGCGGTGACCAGCTGCCTGCCATCGTGCGCGCGCAAATTGACGGACTCGTACTGCATGACTCCTCTCTCATTGGTTTCCGGCACCAGCGTTCGGCCTTCCTCGGCTCGTCTGAATGGCGGTATTTCCCAGAACGCCTGCCCGACGATTTCCTGGCGGGAATAGCGGGTCAATTCAAGGAAAAACGGATTGACATCAATCACCAGACCGGTGCCGCCATCGATGACGACGATTCCGTCTTTGGCCGATTCGAAGAGGCGGCGATACTGAATCTCGGCGGCTTCCTTTCGCTCCGTCACATCTTCGATGGCCAGCAGAAGAGTATGGGAGGTGCGATCGCGCCCGGAGATGCGCTGCGCGTTCAGGCGCATGGTTCTGCGGCCGATGCCGGGAAACTCATGCTCCACGCTGAGATCGCGAAAGGAGACATCGCGGATGAGCGCGTCTTCGAGGCGCGTTCGCAGCTGCGGAAAATTCCACTGGCCGTTGCCGATGGCGAAGATGGACTGCCCCAGCGTCTCATTCGGCGTAACCTGAAAATCCTTGTAGAAACCGGAGGTGACGCGCTGGATACGAAAATCGTGATCGAGCACCAGCAGAGGGTGCTGCACGGTTTCGACCATACCTTCGGCGAAATCGCGGGCAGCTTCGGCGCTCTCCAGGGCTAGCGTCAAGTCATCGATATCGAGGAAGGTGATCACCGCGCCATCGATGCGATCGTCGGTGGTGCGATAGGGACGAACCTGCACGGAAAACCATCTGCCATCGCGGTTCTGGATCCTGCTCTGTTGCACGGCCAAGGTTTGAGTCGCGTCGGTCAGCATCGCTTGGAGGGCGGGCACGTCGATGGCGTAGTGCACATCGATAATCGAACGGCCCAGGTCCGTGGGATCGGTGTTTAACAGACGCGATGCAGCCGGCGTAAAGCGCCGGATGCGAAAATCCATGCCGACCATCACGATGGGAATGCTGACAGCGGAGAGGACATTGCTGAGGTCGTTATTGGCGGAGCCAAGTTCGTCGTTGCGGTTCTGCAATTCGTCGTTGACGGTGCGCAATTCCTCATTGGAAGATTGCAATTCCTCCTTCGCGGTTCGAAGTTCCTCATTGGTGCTCTGCATTTCCTCGTTGGAGGATTGAACTTCTTCGTGGGCCGCGCGCAGTTCTTCAATGGCCACCTCATGCTGCTCCACGATTTTGCGGAGGTACTCGCGGGTCTCATCCAACTCGCGGCGGGCCTGCGTGAGTTGATATTCCAAAACGCTCGACTCGGCTTCATCGAGATGCGGACCGGCCACAGGGGAGTGCGGGACGGCACCCTCTTCGAACAGGACGAGAAAGAAGCGCGAATCGCCCTCGGAAATCGGAATCACGCGCAGAGTAATTTCGCGGGTCTCGCCGCCGCGGGCGAGGCGAACGCCAGTTTCCTCCACCGGCTGCATCCGCTCCGCCGCGGTATCAATCGCCTTACGCAGTGGAAACAGGATGCTTTGATGCGCGACCCGCAACAGGTTCAGACTGGCTTCCCCAGTGGGGGGTTCGAGGTAAGGACTGGTGCGCCCGTGGAAGTGCACGATTTGCAGGGAGTCGTTCACAGTGACGCCGGGGGGAGCGTACAAGTCGCGGAGGATTCGCGTGGCGCGGGTTTCAATCTCGGCGAGGGTTGGCGCCGTCGTCGCCTCCTTCGCCTTCCAATCGACCATTACCGTTTCGAAGCCCTTCGGGTCCGGCATGGTGACGGAGTGGCGGCTGGAACCAGGCTTCTTCGAAAAGATCTTACTCTCGTTCTCCACGGAGTTGAAGAGATCGATCCGGCTGCCAACGCTTTCGGCGCTTCCCAATAACAAGATCCCGTCCGGCTTGAGGCTGTAGTGCAACGCCGGCAAAATTCGCTGCTGCGCGGGAGTATCCAGATAAATCAGCACATTCCGGCAACTGACCAGATCGAGCTGCGAAAAGGGAGGGTCCTTGATCAGATCGTGGCGGGCGAAGATGCAGCTTTCCCGAATGTGCTTGGAGATACGGTAACCGGTTTCCGTCTTGACAAAAAATTTAGTAAGCCTCTCCGGCGATACGTCGGATTGGATCGACTCGGGATAGTCTCCGGAACGCGCTCGATCGATGGCCATCTCACTGACATCGGTCCCAAACAATTGAATGGGTGTGGCCGAGCCCGCGACGTCCATAAGCTCCGCGACGGCGATGGCCAGGGAATAAGCCTCTTCGCCGGTGGCACACCCGGCGGACCAAATTCGAAAAGGAGAATTGCGGTCGCGAGTTTGGAGTATTTTGGATTCGATGCGGGCGAGGGAGGCGAAGGTCTCAGGCTCGCGAAAAAATTGGGTAACGCTGATCAGAATATCGCGATAAAGATCGGTCACTTCCGAGGAGTTACGATCCAAATAAGCGGAATATTCGCCGAGACTGGTGCAGTTGTTAACCAGCATGCGGCGCGCGATGCGGCGGCGAATGGTGCTTTCCTTGTACTGCGTGAAATCGACACCGGTGGATCTACGCAACATCGAGAGGATTTTCCGAATGTCCTCCTTGTTTTGCTCGAAAGCGAAAAGATCGGGGGAAAGGGCGCTCGAATCGGCGGCGAGATCGGGATTCGCGAGGTAAGGATGGGCGCTGATCCGCGCCAGTTCCTCCGCAATCGCGGGCGGAGGAAGAACGAAGTCCACGGCGCCAGTGGCAATGGCGCTGTGCGGCATCCCTCCATATTTCGCGGAGTCCTCATCCTGGCAAAAAGTGGTGCCGGCGGCGCATTTGATAGCGCGGAGGCCTTGGGCGCCGTCGGACGAACTGCCGGAGAGGATCACGCCGATAGCATGGCTCCCCTGATCCTCCGCGAGCGAGAGCAAAAATTGGTCGATGGGATAATACGGGTTGGGGCTTTCAGCGCGGGGCGAGAGGCGCAAGGCTCCATCCTTAATGGTCATCATCACATTGGGCGGGATGACGTAAAGACGATCCTTCTGCACGCGGAGGCCGTCTTTGGCGGGAACCACGGGCATCGCCGTTCCGCGGGCCAAAATCTCCGGAAGGTGACTTTCATAATTGGGCTCGAGATGCTGGACGAGAATAAAAGCCATTCCCGTTCGTTTCGGTAGCGCTGAGAGAAACGCGAGGCATGCTTCGAGCCCCCCCGCGGACGCGCCGATGCCGACTATCGGGAAACGAACCGGACGTTCATCAGCTTCGTAGCTGCGAGGATCGCTGGCCAACGGGTGAACCTCCACAACGATTGTATAGGCAACGGCGTTTTGAAGGAGAGCAACTTAGGGGGGAGCCACATCGTGGGCGGGGAGGACGCGATCGAGTTGCGAGCAGCGATCCGCGATTGCATCGCGAATTTCGGGGCTCTCGACTCGCTCGAGAAAATGGTGAATGGTGGCCGCTGCTTTGCGAGCCTCTCCAATGGTGTGCAGCGAGTGTTGAGCTTGTCCGAGGTCTCGCTGGTAAGCAGCCGAGTCCACAAATGTAAATCCAAGCTCCAGTTCGGCTTCAAGGAATTGGACTAAACAGCGCTGCGATTGAGCGCGCAGTTCCTCGAAACGCTGCGAGTCGACGCCGGGTTTCACGCTCATTGGAGGCCCTATAATTGCATTATGTTTCCTGAAGCTCGCGCCTTAGAGTTTCCGGAAGGAAGTAATTATATGTCGCGGGCTAAAATTCTAATCATTGAAGATAATTCGTCTGACGTTTTTTTGCTACGGCGTGCATTAATTGCGATGCGAGGTGAGAATTTTGACCTCGAGATCGCGGCGGATGGGGAGCGAGCGCTCCAAATGATCGACGGTAGGAATGGGCACGGAGACATGCGCCCTTGCGTAATCCTGCTGGACCTCCATCTGCCAAAACACGATGGCCTGGAGATCCTGCGAGCCATTCGCCAGAGTCCGGTGATGAGTGAGACTCGCGTGGTGGTGACGACGAATATGGCTAGCCCTAAGGAAGTGGATGAACTGCGGGAGATGGGCGTCGAGTGCCGCATCAAGCCGGCAAATCTCAGGGAATTCGAACAACTCGCGACGGACCTGATCGCGATTTGCAGTGGCTCCGCGGTCGCGGCTTAGCTGACCGCTTTTAAGATCCAGTTTTAAAACAATAACATAGCGAAGTTCTAGTGGTCCTGTGTTGTAACTTTCGCATGGCGAGGTTACCTTTCCTCACTCTGCCATATGGCATGAAACAGATTTCAAGGTCCCGGGATCTATAGGGTTTTGGATAAGTCTGCCCCCAAGGAGCCCCGCGCCGTGAGTTCTGCACCCGTCGTCAAAAAACCATCGAGGAAGGCCGAAGCCAACGTTCTGTTGAAAACGTTAATAGCTTTTAAGAATGGCGACTTAGCGGTTCGCATGCCGGTGGATCAGTCGGGCCTGGAAGGCAAGATCGCCGACACTCTGAATGATATTCTCGCGTTGAACCAGAGGATGGCGAGCGAGTTTGACCGGATCAGCAAAGCGGTGGGAAAAGACGGGAAGATTTCGCAGAGGGCGTCCATGGGGTCGGCGACGGGAGCCTGGGCCGATTGCATCGAATCGGTGAACGGATTAATCGGCGACCTGGTGCAGCCTTCGACGGAAGTGGCTAGAGTGATCGGCGCGGTGGCCAAGGGCGACCTCACGCAAACCATGTCACTTGAAGTAGACGGGCGACCGTTACGCGGCGAGTTCTTACATACTGCTCGCGTGGTCAACACTATGGTGGAACAGTTGAACTCCTTCGCCTCCGAGGCGACTCGCGTCGCCCGTGAAGTTGGAACGGAAGGCAAGCTCGGCGGCCAAGCGGTGGTGACTGGCGTCGCGGGAACCTGGAAGGACCTTACCGAGAGTGTCAATTCAATGGCGAGCAACCTGACCAATCAGGTGCGAAATATCGCCGGTGTGACTACTGCGGTAGCTAAGGGCGATTTAACTACCAAAATTACGGTGGACGCCCGAGGGGAGATCCTGGAGCTTAAGAATACTATCAATACGATGGTTGATCAGCTCAGCTCATTTGCAGCGGAAGTAACTCGCGTGGCGCGCGAGGTGGGCACGGAAGGCAAGTTAGGCGGGCAGGCGGAAGTTAAAGGCGTGGCGGGCGTGTGGAAGGATCTGACGGATTCAGTCAACTCGATGGCCGGCAACCTAACGAATCAGGTTCGAAACATCGCGGAAGTGACCACGGCGGTAGCTAAGGGCGATCTGTCGACACGCATTACTGTCGATGCGCGCGGGGAAATTCTCCAGCTTAAGAACACGATCAACACGATGGTCGATCAGCTTAGCTCGTTCGCGGCCGAAGTAACTCGCGTGGCTCGCGAAGTGGGTACTGAAGGATTGCTGGGAGGCGAGGCGGACGTGCCCGGGGTCGGCGGCACATGGAAGGATCTGACGGATTCGGTTAACTCGATGGCGGGGAACTTAACAGCCCAGGTTCGTAATATCGCCGAAGTGACAACCGCAGTTGCGCGAGGAGACCTGTCCCGAAAGATTACGGTCAGTGTCCGTGGGGAAATACTAGAGTTGAAAAACACCATCAATACGATGGTGGATCAACTTAGCTCCTTCGCCTCGGAAGTGACTCGTGTGGCGAGAGAGGTCGGAACAGAGGGTAAGTTAGGCGGGCAGGCGGAAGTAGAGGGTATCGCGGGAACGTGGCGCGATTTGACAGAGAGTGTCAACTCCATGGCGGGCAATCTTACCAATCAGGTCCGAAACATCGCTGGTGTTACGACTGCTGTCGCGAAGGGAGATTTATCGACAAAGATTACTGTCGATGCGCGAGGAGAGATCCTGGAGTTGAAGAACACCATTAATACAATGGTCGATCAACTTAACTCCTTCGCATCGGAAGTAACGCGTGTGGCCCGCGAAGTAGGGACTGAAGGGAAGCTGGGCGGACAGGCGCAAGTTAAAGGCGTTGGAGGCGTTTGGAAGGATCTGACAGATTCGGTTAACTCGATGGGCGGGAACCTTACGGCTCAGGTACGTAACATCGCAGAAGTGACTACGGCCGTCGCTAATGGCGATTTGTCGCGCAAGATTACGGTGGATGTGCGCGGTGAAATTCTTGAGTTGAAGAACACTATTAACACTATGGTGGATCAGCTTAACTCGTTCGCCAGTGAAGTTACGCGTGTTGCCCGCGAGGTCGGGACTGACGGCAAGCTGGGTGGGCAGGCGCAGGTTAAAGGAGTCGGCGGTGTTTGGAAGGATCTCACTGATTCGGTCAACTCAATGGCGGGCAATCTCACCGCGCAAGTCCGCAATATTGCGGAGGTCACTACGGCGGTCGCTAATGGAGACTTGTCGCGTAAGATAACAGTCGATGTACGCGGCGAAATTCTGGAGTTGAAGAATACCATCAACATCATGGTCGATCAGCTCAACGCGTTTGCGGGAGAAGTTACGCGCGTGGCTCGCGAGGTCGGAACAGAAGGAAAGCTGGGTGGTCAGGCAGTGGTCAAAGGGGTCGCCGGGACCTGGAAGGATCTTACCGATAGCGTCAATTCGATGGCGAGCAATCTTACCAATCAAGTGCGAAATATCGCCGAGGTTACTACGGCCGTGGCGACGGGAGATTTATCGCGCAAGATCACGGTGGAAGTCCGCGGGGAGATTCTGGAGTTGAAAAATACCATCAATACGATGGTGGATCAGCTTAGTTCCTTCGCCTCCGAAGTTACGCGTGTTGCGCGCGAGGTGGGAACTGAGGGCAAGCTCGGCGGTCAGGCAGATGTGCATGGTGTTGCCGGAACGTGGAAGGATCTCACGGATTCCGTCAACTCGATGGCGAGCAACCTTACCAGTCAAGTGCGAAATATTGCCGAAGTCACTACGGCGGTTGCCAAGGGTGACTTGTCGCGCAAAATCACGGTCGATGTGCGCGGGGAGATTCTGGAGTTGAAGAATACCATCAACACCATGGTCGATCAGTTGAACGCGTTCGCAGGAGAAGTGACACGTGTTGCGCGGGAAGTAGGTACAGAAGGCAAGCTGGGAGGTCAGGCAGATGTTAAAGGCGTCGGCGGAGTTTGGAAGGATCTCACTGACAGTGTTAACTTCATGGGGGGCAACCTCACTTCGCAGGTCCGCAATATTGCTCAGGTGACTACCGCGGTAGCCAAGGGGGACCTTTCCACGAAGATTACAGTCGACGCGCGCGGCGAGATTCTGGAGCTTAAGAACACAATTAATACGATGGTCGATCAGCTCAATGCGTTTGCCTCAGAGGTCACACGTGTGGCTCGCGAGGTGGGAACCGAAGGAAAGCTCGGCGGACAGGCCGATGTTCGGGGAGTTGCGGGCACTTGGAAGGATCTCACGGATAGCGTTAATTACATGGCGAGCAATCTCACTAATCAGGTGCGCAACATCGCCGGAGTGACGACTGCGGTGGCTCGAGGCGATTTAACTACTAAGATCACCGTCGATGCGCGCGGCGAGATTCTGGCGTTGAAAAATACCATCAATACGATGGTGGATCAGCTAAGCTCATTCGCTTCGGAAGTCACACGTGTTGCCCGCGAAGTTGGGACTGAAGGTAAGCTTGGGGGTCAGGCCGAGGTTAAGGGTGTTGCTGGAACATGGAAGGATTTGACGGACAACGTCAATTTCATGGCGGGAAACCTGACAAACCAGGTTCGTAACATCGCTGAAGTTACCACTGCGGTCGCCAAGGGCGATCTTTCCAGGAAAATCACCGTCGATGTTCGCGGTGAGATTCTGGAGCTGAAAAATACAATTAACACCATGGTCGATCAGCTTAGCTCTTTTGCCTCCGAAGTGACCCGCGTGGCTCGCGAAGTGGGTACCGAAGGCAAACTTGGAGGTCAAGCCGAAGTGCGGGGGGTTGCGGGCACTTGGAAGGATCTGACCGACAGTGTCAACTCAATGGCTGGTAATCTTACCGCACAAGTCCGAAATATTGCGCAGGTGACCACTGCCGTCGCTAATGGGAACCTCTCCCGAAAGATCACCGTGGACGTGCAGGGGGAAATTCTGGAATTGAAGGACACCATCAACACGATGGTGGATCAGCTTAATTCTTTCGCCAGCGAAGTTACACGTGTGGCGCGCGAGGTTGGCACCGACGGCAAGCTCGGCGGGCAAGCGGAAGTGAAGGGCGTCGCGGGTACTTGGAAGGATCTGACCGATAATGTTAACTTCATGGCGGCTAATCTTACTACTCAGGTGCGCGGCATCGCGAAGGTGGTTACGGCAGTAGCGAACGGTGATTTGAAGCGCAAGCTGATTCTCGAGACCAAGGGTGAGATCGCGGAACTGGCAGACACTATCAATGGGATGATCGACACACTTGCGACATTCGCCGATCAAGTGACAACCGTAGCCCGCGAGGTCGGTATCGAGGGCGCTCTGGGCGGCCAAGCTCGTGTGCCGGGCGCTGCCGGCATTTGGCGGGATCTCACGGACAATGTGAATCAACTGGCGGCGAATCTTACTACGCAGGTTCGCGCAATTGCGGAAGTAGCCACAGCTGTCACTAAGGGAGATCTCACCCGATCGATCGCGGTGGAGGCCATGGGGGAGGTTGCAGCCCTTAAAGATAATATCAATGAGATGATCGTGAATCTTGCAGCAACTACTCGTAAGAACAACGAACAGGATTGGTTGAAGACCAACATCGCTAAGTTTACTGGAATGATGCAGGGGCAGCGCGATTTGCTCGCTGTCTCGGAACTCCTGCTTTCGGAGTTGACGCCGCTGATCGGTGCTCAACACGGAACGTTCTATATCACCGATACGATTGATGAGACTCCCGTTCTTAAATTGATGGCTGGTTATGCAGTTGACGATCGGGATGGCGTGCCCAAACTCCTTCGGATCGGACAGGGGCTGGTAGGCCAGTGCGCGCGCGAAAAGCAGCGTATTCTATCGACCAACGTTCCCGCGGGCTATGTGCGGATCAACTCCAGTCTCGGAGCCGCGTCGCCGGTTAGTATCGTCGTCTTGCCGGTACTATTTGAGGGCGATGTGAGGGCGGCGATTGAATTGGCGTCGTTTGGACAATTCAGCGATGTCCACTTAGAGTTTCTCGACAAGTTGACGCAATCGATCGGCATCGTGCTAAACACGATTGCCGCGACGATGCGCACGGAACAGCTTCTACAGCAGAGCCAAGCTCTTGCCGAGGAACTGCAGAGCCAACAGCTCCAGTTGCAAACTACGAATGCCGAGTTACAAGAGAAGGCGCAACTCCTGGCTGAGCAGAAGACAGAAGTCGAGACCAAAAATCTTGAGGTTGAGCAAGCAAAGAAGGCGTTGGAGGAAAAGGCTGAACAACTTGCGCTGACCTCCAAGTATAAGAGTGAATTCCTGGCCAATATGAGTCATGAGCTTCGGACGCCACTCAATAACCTACTGATTCTCGCACGAATGTTATCCGAGAATTCTGACCGCAACCTGACACCCAAACAAGTTAAGTTCGCCGAGACGATTCACACATCGGGAACGGACCTGCTCGCGCTGATCAGTGACATTCTCGATCTCAGCAAGATCGAATCCGGAAAGATGGACGTCGAGGTAGGCGGCGTACGCTTCACCGAATTACAGGATTACTGCGCGAAGACCTTCCGGCACGTAGCTGACGGTAAGGGGCTGGACTTCAATATCGACCTTGGTAGTACACTGCATGCGGAAACCATCCAGACCGATGCTAAACGACTGCAGCAGGTGCTCAAGAACCTACTGTCGAACGCGCTGAAGTTTACCGAGCATGGCTCCGTGAAGCTGGTAATGGACAAAGCACCCAGTGGCTGGAGTTCTCATCATATGACGTTGTCGCGCGCGACCAGCGTAATCGCCTTTTCTGTTTCCGATACCGGCATCGGAATTCAAAGCGACAAACAGCGTATTATATTCGAGGCGTTCCAGCAGGCCGATGGTACTACCAGCCGCAAATATGGCGGCACCGGGTTAGGTCTTTCAATCAGCCGCGAACTGGCTCGTTTGTTAGGCGGCGAAATTCGCTTGCAGAGTACTCCAGGCGCCGGCAGCACGTTTACCCTCTATCTGCCTCAAACCTATATTGCGCACGCCCAGCCACTGAAGAGCGAGGCACTCAAGACAACTCCGGTACTCTTGGAGCAGGCTGCCGCCTTGCCGGACGGTGAAGAAGTCGATATGATACTCGCGCCCTCCCCGGGCACCGATCAAGAGCTAGTAGAAGATCTTGTGCTTGACGATGATCGTACCGTAATTCAGCCGGGTGATTCCGTATTGTTAATTGTGGAAGACGACCCTACCTTTGCGAGGATACTCGTCGACCTTGCGCATGAGCATGGGCTTAAAGCTCTCGTCGCATTGCGAGGCAGCAGTGCCATGTCCCTTGCTCGGGAGTTTCGGCCTGGCGCCATTACTCTCGACATTTCTCTTCCCGATATGGTGGGTTGGACTATACTCGATCGGCTGAAGCATGATCCCGCCACTCGTCACATTCCCATTCACGTTATTTCGGGAGACGAAAATCGGCGTCGGGGCATTGCCCTCGGGGCGATGAGCTACCTGGAAAAGGGCGTGGTGGGCGATTCACTGTCCGGCGCGTTTGCCGCCATTGAACACTCCGTTCGAAAGCGGGTGAAGAAGCTTTTACTGATTAGTGGATACTCAGATGGCGGCTTTCTTGAGAAGACACTCGAAGCATCCGATATAACCATCGTGACCGCCAATTCAGCCACGGAAGCACTGGCTCTTCTGCGCGATTCGGTGGTCGAGGGAATCGTAATCCAATCGGAGGCAAGGGAGGTTGAGACGATGGTGCTGGTGGCAGATATTCAAGCGATCGTCGGCATTGTGGTGCCCCCAATTATCTTGTTAAGCTCTCGCGATCTGACCTCTAGCGAAGAAATCCTGCTGCGCGAGGCAAATCGTTCGGGAGTGGTCAGACGGGTCAAGACCCGGGAGCAGGTGCTTGACGAATCCGTGCTCCTGCTACACCGCGCGGAAGGCGCACTTCGGCCTGATCAGATTGAAGTGCTGGAACAATTGCGCGAAACGGATCTAACCTTGTCTGGCAAGAGTGTTCTTATAGTGGACGACGATGTTCGCAATATCTTTGCGCTCACTAGTCTTCTTGAGGATCATCATCTCAAGGTTCTGCACGCCGAAAATGGCCGGGCAGCGATTGAACTACTGGAGAAGACACCCGACATCGATGTTGTGTTAATGGATGTCATGATGCCGGAGATGGATGGCTACGAGACCATGAAAGCTATCCGCCAAGTGTCGCGCTTCAAGTCGCTTCCCATTGTCGCGCTAACTGCGAAAGCTATGAAAGGCGACCGGGCCAAGTGCATCGAAGCGGGTGCATCGGACTATGTGACGAAGCCGGTCGACCTGGATCAGTTGTTTTCGGTGCTTCGCGTCTCCGTTCGCAGGGAAAGTGTTCAAATGGCGGGGATGTAGGGTGTCAACTTGGGGAGACTATAGATGACAGAGGCAGTGGGGATTGCGAGCCAGTCGGCTCATCCGATCACTCGGGAGAAGATCCTCCTGGTCGATGACTCCGCTGAGAATTTGATCTCGATAGAGGCCGCGCTGGAGGGGCTTGGGCAAGAGGTCGTCACCGCGCGGTCCGGCAAGGAGGCATTGAGGCATCTACTCGAGTCCGACTTTGCACTCATCCTTCTGGACGTGAAGATGCCGGAGATGGATGGCTTTCAGACGGCGGAGCTGATCAGGGCGCGGAAGCGGTCCCTGCACACTCCCATTCTTTTCCTAACTGCATATAAGAGCGACGACCATTTGTTCCGTGGGTACGATATGGGCGCTGTAGACTTTCTGCTGAAGCCTATTGTTCCTGAAATCTTGAGATCCAAGGTCAGCGTCTTCGTCGAGCTTAGCCGTCACGCGGCGCTCCTTCGCCGCCAAGCGGAAGTCCTTGCAAAGGCGGAGCAGAAGTTTCGATCGTTGCTCGAAGCAGCGCCAGACGCCATCATTATCAGCTCGGAAGCTGGACGGATCAGCCTTGTTAATTCGCAGGCTGAAATATTGACTGGGTACTCTCGCGATCAACTGATCGATCGAGACATCCGTATGGTGGTGCCGGACTGGCAACTTAATTCTCTGTCTCATTCGAGCGGCTCGGCAAACGAGCATCGCGCCCGCCGGAAAAACTCCGCTGAATTTCCGGTAGAGATCAGCCTTCGGCCACTTCAGACTGAGGAAGGACTGTTAATCATTTCCGCGATCCGCGATATCACGGAGCGAAAGCGAGTCGACAATGAAATTCGCGAGCTAAACGCATCTCTCGAACAACGGGTCGCTGAAAGAACTCGTGAGTTAGAAGAGTCGAACCACGCACTGCGCCAATCCAACGACGATCTGAATCAGTTTGCGTATGCAACCAGTCATGATCTGCAGGAGCCGCTGCGAATGGTAGTCCTCTACAGCCAGATGTTGCAGGAAAGTTATGCGGGCAAACTGGATGAGGCGGCAGACCAGTTCATCTCAGTCGTTGTGAATGGGGCATTGCGGCTTGAGAGATTGCTCAAAGACCTGCTGACCTATTCGCAGGCCGGCGCTGCTCTTGGACCGGCCACCGAGGTGGACTGTGCGGAAGTGATGAGAGAGGTTCTCTTGAATCTCCAACTTTCGATCGACGAGAATGGCGCCCAGATTCATTGGCACGATCTTCCTTCCGTGCAGGCGGACCAGATCGGGCTGGTGCAGCTATTTCAGAATCTTATCGGAAATGCGATTAAGTACCGGAGTAAGAACGCACCTTGCATCGAAGTCCGGTGTGAGCGCGGAGAAAAGGAATGGCTCTTCGCGGTGAAGGACAATGGGATCGGGATAAAGCGAGAGTATGCTGAGCAGGTGTTTGGCGTCTTCAAGCGGCTACATGGGACTGCTTATCCGGGAACAGGAATCGGTCTGGCGATCTGTCAGCGGATTGTCGAAACGCATGGCGGACGAATCTGGGTTGAGTCCGCGCCGGACGGGGGATCTACGTTTTACTTTACGCTGCCTGTTGTCAACAAGCGAAGCTGACTTGTCGGGTCGCGCTGCCGTTCATATCGACATCATTACGGGTTCCATTAGTTATTACTGACCTGAGCAACTTGCTATAAGTCTTTCGCTGCTGTTCGATGAGAAAGACGTGGTTGCCAATCTACGCCGGTCAATTGTGGCCGCACTTTTCATCTCCGGGGTCGCCTCGGCGCAGACCTCTTTGATTCTCAAGACCCATCGGATCGAGACTGATCCGGCTCAGGTCGTCATGGAAGCGCAGGGCTCGAGTGCATCGGGCAGCGGGCACTTACTGGTGCAATTCGACCGCCGGCCGACGGCGCAGCACATTGTTGATCTGACTTCTCGTGGAGTCACGGTTCTGGCCGATGTGCCGGAGAACGGCGTGCTGGTTTCGGTGGCGGGACCGGTTAGGCTCGGCGGGCTTGGTATTCGCTACGCGGCTCCGATTGCCGCGGCGGATAAGATCAGTGCGTTGGTCGCATCGAACTCGAATGGTCACCTGTTGGTGGACTTCTATCCGGATGTGAATCTTGACAACGCTCGGGGAATGCTTCTGAACGCCGGTGCAGTGTTGAGCGACAATCCCGATCTCGGGCCACATGTGCTCATGATCTCGACTGGCGACGGATCGCTGGTTAGGACGCTGGCTGTGTTGGATTCCGTGTCGTACATCTTTCCCGCTTCGAACGACCTTGCTCAGGGATTGGCGGTGAGTCCGTGTGTGGGCGCGTTGACAACCAATGGCACGACGACGCAGTCGATTCCGACGTATGGCAATGGATGGGACGGGCCGGGGCTGGGAGCGGCCAGGGTGTTCTATTACTACAGCAACGTGACCAGCCAGTTGAACGCGGCGGCAGCGAAGGCGGAGATTGCGCGGGCGATGGCGCAGTGGTCGAGTGTGGTGCAGGTCACGTGGGCACCGGGGGTGAGCGCTACGGCGAATCAGACGGTGAATATTCTGTGGGCGACTTATGCGCATGGCGATGCGTATCCTTTTAGTGGCCCCGGTGGGGTCTTGGCGCACACATTTTACCCGGCGAATCCAAATCCGGAACCGATCGCGGGGGACATGCACCTGAACGACTCGGAGACCTGGCATATCGGGACGAGTACGGATTTGTTCAGCGTGACTTTGCATGAGCTCGGTCATGCGCTGGGCCTGGGTCACTCAGATAATCCGGGCGACGTGATGTATCCCTATTACAAGATGGTGACGGGTCTCGCGGCGGGAGATGTTGCGGCGATACAGACGCTGTATGCTGCTCAGACCGGTGCGGGAACTCCTGCGCCGACACCTGCGCCGACATCGCCCACGGCTACTCCCTTAATACTGACTGTCACTGCCACCGCCGCGACGACCACTGCTGCGACGGTCAATTTGTCAGGCACGGCTTCGGGTGGGTCGGGCACGATATCGGTGCTATGGTCAACGGCATCCTCGTCGGTTGCGGTATCGGGCAGCGCGGCGGGAACCGCGGCGGCGTGGACGATTTCGAACATCACACTGGCGATGGGAGTCAACACGATCACTGTTACGGCGACGGCCGGATCGAGTCATGTATCACACGTGGTCACGATCACGAGGACGGCTCCTCCTACAAGCAGCGGTGGATCGGGCACGGATGTCACTCCTCCGACGTTGACGATCTCAGCCCCTGGAGCGACGACGATTTCCACTTCGTCGGCGACGATCGCGTTCGCGGGGACGGCGAGCGATAACGTGGGGGTGACGTCGGTCGTGTGGTCGACGAATATGGGGCAATCGGGGGCCGCGAGCGGGACGACCAGTTGGTCGGCATCGATACCGTTGCTGGTGGGTTCTAACGTGGTGACGATTCGGGCTTACGATGCGGCGGGAAATTCGGGATGGCGGAGCGTGGTGGTGACGCGGAATTAATTGCGCTAAGCCGCTGGCAGGTCGCGGACCTGCCTTACAAAAGGAGTAGAATTTCGAGGAGTGGCTTCGCTGATCGGTGAAATTGATGTTTTGTGGATAAACGCTGGCCTGAGCTGCGATGGCGATACGATCGCGATGACCGCCGCGACTCAGCCGAGTATTGAAGATATTGTTCTCGGCAATTTGCCGTGGATTCCGAAGGTCAATTTTCTTAATGCGTTCCTGGCGAAGGAAAATGGCGAGGAATTCATGGCTCGTTTTCATCGGGCGGCGAAGGGTGAACTGGCTCCGTTCATTCTGGTCGTCGAGGGATCGATACCCGACGAGAAAAATAAATCCGAAGGCTATTGGGCCACGTTCGGCACTGACCAGGAAACGCTGCAACCGATTCTAACCTGCGATTGGATCGACCGGCTTGCACCCAAAGCATGGGCCGTGATGGCAGTGGGCACGTGCGCGACTTACGGCGGGATTCACGCGATGGAGGGGAATCCGACGGGAGCGATGGGGCTCCCCGACTATCTTGGCTGGCATTGGAAATCTAAAGAAGGCATCCCGCTCGTTTGCATTCCCGGTTGTCCGATTCAGCCGGACAATTTCATGGAGTCGCTGCTCTACCTGCTGCAGATGGCTGCGGGAAGGGCGCCGATGATCCCCCTCGATGAGGCGCTGCGGCCAACCTGGCTGTTCGGCCAGACGGTTCATGAAGGCTGCGATCGGGGTGGATACTATGAGCAGGCGGAGTTCGCGGAGGAGTATGGGTCGCGTACCTGCATCGTCAAACTGGGATGCTGGGGGCCGGTGGTCCAATGCAATGTCGGAAAGCGAGGATGGATCTCGGGAATCGGCGGATGCCCGAACGTCGGCGGAATCTGCATCGGCTGCACCATGCCGGGATTTCCCGACAAGTTTATGCCGTTCATGAATCAGCCGCCCGGTTCGCTGCTTTCTTCGAAAGCCGTAATGACGTACGGCCGCGCGATCCATGCGTTGCGGCGGTTTACCCAGGCGTCGTTGAACAAGGAGCCTAGCTGGCGTGGACCTCACTCGAACTCTTGATCTTGGTATAGCCGAGGCGGAAGAGATTTTAGCTGGTCTGGCCGATGTATTTTTTCAGGCCACGCCGCATGCCAAAGGTTCCGAGCCTAGCCCGGAGCCGACTCTTGAAGCGCGATATCGCGTACTGCTCGATCAGATTCCCGCAGTCGTGTTCATGGCCTATCTGGATCAGGGTATCGGCGAGGCTTACGTGAGTCCGCAAATTGAGGCGACGCTAGGGTTCACACAAAAAGAATGGCTGGAAGATCCGGTGCGGTGGTATCGGCAGATGCATCCCGATGACAAGGTTCGCTGGAGCAATGAAGCCGCGGATATGTTCCTTTCAGGGACGCCGCTTCGATCGTCGTATCGCGTCATGGCTCGGGATGGACGGGTCGTGTGGTTTCACTGCGAGGCCCGCCTTGTCCGCAGGGATGACGGCGAACCCTGGTTCATCCACGGCGTCGGGTTCGACATCACGGAGCTCAAGCAGGTGCAGGAGCAGTTGCAGGAGGAGCGCAACGTTGTCTCGGCGATTTTCAATACCGTGGGTGCGCTGATCATTGTGCTCGACCGGGAGGGGCGGATCGTGCGCTTCAATCGAGCGTGCGAGCAAATGACGGGATACTCGGTCGAGGAATCCGCCGCCAAGCTGGTCTGGGATTTATTCGTGGTTCCCGACGAAGCCGCCGAGTTCAAAAAGTTGTTCCACCAGATTCGCGACAACAGTTCGCGCACCGAGTACGAAAGCCGATGGGTCACCAGGGAAGGTAAGCAGAGAATCCTCGCTTGGTCGGCCGCCGTGCTGCCCGGTACCAAACAAACGCCCACCTACATCATCGCCTCGGGAATCGACGTCACGGAACAAAGGCGCGCGGATGCGAAGTTCAGGGGGCTGCTCGAAGCGGCTCCCGACGCCGTCGTGGTGGTCAATCAGAGCGGGAAAATCGTGCTGGTGAATGCGCAGGTTGAGAAACTGTTCGGCTATCGCCGGCAGGAAATTCTGGGCGAGGAGATCGAGAAACTGGTGCCGGAGCGGTTGCGCGGCAAGCATCCTGCACATCGCGACAATTTTATTTCGGCGCCTCGCGTGCGACCCATGGGCGCCGGCGTCGAACTTTACGGCTTACATAAGGATGGGCATGAGTTTCCGGTCGAGATCAGCCTGAGTCCGCTTGAGACCGAAGAGGGAGTGCTGATTTCGAGCGCGATTCGCGATATCAGCGAGCGGAAGCACCTGGAGAAAATGATTCTTGAAATCAGTGAGACCGAACGCCGTAGAATCGGTCAGGATCTGCACGATGGCCTTGGCCAGCACTTGACGGGAGTCGCATTCATGGGCAAGGTTCTCGCGGACCGCTTGGCGGAGTCGTCGGCCGTTGACGCTGCGGAGGCTGCGAAGATCGTGAAGCTGGTCAACGAATCGATCAAGATGACGCGTGAGTTGGCCCGCGGACTACTGCCCACGGTTTCCGAAGCGCACGGTCTGATGGCCGCACTGGAACACTGCGCGACTGAGGTGAGCGAATTATTTCAAGTCCCGTGCCGACTGGAGTGCCACCATGCCATTGTGGTTCACGACCAAGCGCAGGCGGATCACCTTCACCGTCTGGCGCAGGAGGCGGTGACCAACGCGGTTAAACACGCACACGCGAAAAGCATTACGATCGGGCTCGCGGCGGTGAAAGGCGGCGGCGTGCTGACCATCCGTGACGACGGCTGCGGCTTCGATGTGGTTCCCCGGAGCGAATCCGGCCTCGGGATGCGCATCATGAGCTACCGCGCCAAAATGATCGGCGGGTCGCTGAGTGTGCAATCCTCTGTACGCGGAACTGTTGTGAGGTGCTCTTTCCCCATCGCCGATCGTCCCTCCGAGGCATCCTATGCGGACTGATCCCGCGAAGCGCACAGTTTTTATCGTCGACGATCATCCCATAATCCGCCAGGGACTCGCCCTGCTCATCAATCGCGAGCCGGATCTCGCCGTCTGTGGAGACGCTGAGGAGGCGGGTTCCGCTTTACGCCTGATCCAAGAGCTGAAGCCCGATTTAGTCGTCGTCGATATTTCGCTCAGCGGTCCCGACGGCCTGGATCTTCTCAAAAGTATTCGCGCGCGCGATCCGAATCTGCCCGTGCTGATTCTTTCAATGATGGACGAGCTCCTATACGCGGAGCGCGGCCTTCGCGCCGGAGCCAATGGCTACATCATGAAACAGCAAGCCACGGAACAGGTGCTGGTGGCCATCCGGCGCATTCTTGGCGGCGAAATTTATTTGAGCGAACGGATGGCGAATAAGATGCTCCACCTGTTCGTAGGCGGCGCCCCCACCCATGAAAGCTCGCCCGTCTCCGACCTGACGGATCGCGAGCTGGAAGTATTTCGGCTGATTGGCGAGGGGCATGGAACGCGCCAGATCGCCGATCAGCTTCACCTCAGCATCAAGACCGTGGAGTCTTATCAGGCTCATATTAAAGAGAAGCTGCTGCTCAAGAATGGCCGCGAACTGGTGCAGCGCGCCATCCAATGGAACGTCGGAAACAAGTCCCAGTAAGCCATCCGGCGGTGGTCCGCTCCATCGGGTAAACCCCGATGCCGAATATAGGCGCACCCCCGCTTGAGTAAGTCGCCGATTCCAGGTTCAATAGAATCGCCGGCAAGAGAAGCGCTAACAAAAACCGACGAAACGAATTCAAAAAAGAAGTCTCAATCATCTGACGGCTCTGTTCGACGGAAGGAGATATGAGCATGCCCCCACCGATAGTGCCACCGTGCCTTATGGCCGGAAGACACAGAAACCTTCACCAGTCGCCGAGGTCCACGTTGTGTGGATGACCGCGGGACTCGGATGCGATGGCGATTCCGTATCCATCACAGCGGCTACGCAACCCAGCATTGAAGACGTCGTTCTGGGCGCTATTCCCGGGCTGCCGAAAGTTCATGTCCATAATCCCGTGATTGCATATGAAAACGGCGATGAGTTCCTGAAATATTGGTATCTGGCCGCGGAGGGCAAGCTGGATCCCTTCGTGCTCGTGGTCGAAGGATCGATCCCCAACGAGAAGATCAAGAAAGAGGGTTACTGGGCCGCTTTGGGCACCGATCCTCACACCAAGCAGCCGATCACGACCTGCGAGTGGCTGGACCGTTTGGCGCCCAAGGCCTTGGCGATTGTTACCGCGGGGACATGTTCGGCATATGGAGGAATCCACGCGATGGAAGGCAATCCCACAGGCTGCATGGGGGTCGCCGATTATCTGGGATGGGACTGGAAGTCGAAGGCCGGCCTCCCGATCGTCAACGTGCCCGGCTGTCCAGTGCAGCCTGATAATTTCATGGAGACGATTCTCTACCTGCTCTATCAGGTGTCCGGCCTCGCGCCCATGATTCCTCTCGACGACCAACTGCGGCCGCAATGGTTGTTCGGAAAGACGGTGCATGAAGGATGCGATCGGGCCGGTTATTACGAGCAGGGCGATTTCGCGGAGACCTACGGCTCGCCAAAATGCATCGTGAAGCTCGGCTGCTGGGGTCCGGTGGTGAACTGCAATGTCCCCAAGAGGGGATGGATGGCGGGCATCGGGGGATGCCCCAACGTCGGCGGGATTTGTATCGGCTGCACCATGCCTGGGTTCCCTGATAAATTCATGCCCTTCATGGACGAGCCGCCAGGCGGAAAGCTCTCTTCGGGCGCCGTCTCCGTATACGGCCGGGCGATCCGCGCGCTGCGTTCCTTCACCAACGACACGGTTAACAAGGAACCGAAGTGGCGGCATCCGCGCGCTGAACTGACGACTGGATATCGTCCGAGCACTTTCTAAGTCGAAAGGAATTTCAGACATGAGCACGATTACAGCACCCAATGTGAAAACGTCCAGCAAGAAGGGCAACCTGGTGGAGATGAATTGGGATCCGATTACCAGGATCGTGGGCAGCCTCGGCATTTTCACCAAGATCGACTTTGAAAACCGCGTTGTCGCGGAGTGCCATAGCACCTCCTCTATTTTTCGCGGCTATAGCATTTTCATGAAGGGGAAAGATCCTCGCGACGCCCACTTCATCACCAGCCGCATCTGCGGCATCTGCGGCGATAATCACGCGACCTGCGCAACCTACGCGCAAAACATGGCCTTCGGAATCAAGCCGCCGGCGATGGCCGAATGGATCGTCAATCTGGGCGAGGCCGCCGAGTACATGTTCGACCACAACATCTTCCAGGACAATCTGGTCGGCGTGGACTTCTGCGAGCAGATGGTGAAGGAAACCAATCCATCGGTGTGGGCGAAAGCCGAGAAGACTCCCGCGCCTCATGCCGAACAGCACGGTTACAAAACCATCGGCGACATCATGAAGTCGCTCAATCCATTCACCGGTGCGTTCTATCTCGAAGCGCTGCAAATGAGCCGCATGACGCGCGAGATGTTCTGCCTGATGGAAGGCCGCCACGTGCATCCTTCGACGCTCTATCCGGGCGGCGTCGGAACGGTGCCAACCGTGCAGCTCTTTACCGATTACATCGTGCGCCTGATGAAGTACGTCGAGTTCATGAAGAAGGTTCTGCCCTTCCACGATGATCTGTTCGATTTCATGTACGAAGCTTTACCGGGTTATGAAGAAGTTGGCCGCAGGCGCATCCTGCTGGGATGCTGGGGCTCGTTCAATAATCCCGATGTCTGCGACTACACCTATAAGAACATGACCAAGTGGGGACGCGGGATGTTCGTGACGCCTGGCGTGGTGGTGGATGGCGAACTGGTCACAACTGACTTGGTGGATATCAATCTGAACATCCGCATTCTGCTGGGCAGCTCTTACTATGACGACTGGCAAGGGAGCCAGACCTTCGTCACGCACGATCCGCTCGGCAATCCTGTCGATCAGAGGCATCCCTGGAATCAGACCACGATTCCACGTCCGCAGAAACGCAACTTCGACGACAAGTACACCTGGGTCATGTCGCCGCGCTGGTTCGACAAGCGTACCGGAGATCATCTGGCGCTCGACACCGGCGGCGGTCCGATCGCGCGCCTTTGGGCGACTGCACTCGCGGGAATCGTCGACATTGGCTATATCAAGGCGACCGGCACATAGCGTAAAAATGTATCTTCCGAAGACGGCGTCGAAGCCTGAAGTGGAGTTCGAGTGGAAGATTCCGAAGTGGAGCAATGCGATTGAGCGCGATCGCGCCCGTACTTACTTCCAGGTTTACGCGGCTTGCTGCGGACTCTATTTCGCCGAGCAGGCGATGAAGGAACTGCACGCCGGCCGTACCAAGACCTGGACCGATTTCAAGGTTCCGGACGAAGCGATCGGCTGCGGATTCCACGAAGCGGTGCGCGGCGTGCTGTCGCATCACGTCGTGATCAAGGGCGGCAAAATCGCCAACTATCATCCCTATCCGCCGACGCCCTGGAACGCGAATCCCCGCGACACCTACGGCACGCCTGGTCCTTATGAGGATGCCGTGCAGAACACGCCGATCTTTGAAGAGAACGGGCGCGAGAACTTCAAGGGGATCGATATCATGCGCGCGGTTCGCAGCTTCGACCCGTGTCTGCCGTGCGGCGTGCACATGTACGACGGCGGAGGCAAGATTCTAGAGACTCGCCATTCGCCGATGTTTGGCTTGGAGTCATAAGCGTCGATTATCCACCGAGCCGCGACCGCAGGAAGCGATCTATTAGGAGAATCATGACGGGAACACCGGAATTCCAGCAGCGGCTCGAATCGATCGAGACAGTCATTCGGCAGATCGAAGCGACCGCCGATCCAAACGTGCGGACAGCCGCGCGGGAATTAGTGCAGCTCGTAATGGAGCTGCACGGAACCGGCCTCGAGCGCATTCTGGAGATTCTGCGCGCCGCGGGCGAATCGGGCCAATCTTTGGTCGCTAGCCTCGGGCGCGATGACATGGTCTCCAGCCTGCTCGTGCTCTACGGACTTCATCCGTTGAGCTTCGACGAACGAATCCATCAGGCGATCGAGAAAGCAAATCGTCAGATGCGCTCCCGCAGCGCGACGGTCGAACTGCTCGGCATGGACGACGGCGCGGTTCGACTGCAACTTGAAGGCCAATGGCCATGGGCCGGCTCTCAAGGAAGTCGTGGAAGCGGCGATCTATGAAGCCGCGCCCGATGTCGCGTCGTTGGTTATTGACGGAGCGGAGGAGAAGCAGGGCTTCGTTCCCATCGAAATGCTGCTGGGTCAAACGCTGGCGACCTCCAGATCATGATCGAAAAGACACAGCCCAGTACCGCCGCGTTCGACTTTCTCCGTCAGTTCGCGCGCAAGCGTGCGCCTGTCGAGCGCTGCGAGATGTGCAGCACTCCGCTCGCGCCCGACCATCAACATCTGCTCGATCCAGCCAATCGGCAGCATCGTTTGCGCCTGCGATGCGTGCGCGATTCTGTTCCATGCGCAAGGTGACACGAAATATAAACGTGTGCCGCGCCGCATCCGCTTTCTTCCCGACTTTCAGTTACTGACAGCCAGTGGAATGGATTGATGATGCCGATCAATATGGCGTTTTTCTTTAAAAGCTCTCCCCATCAAGGGCGCGTCATCGCGATGTATCCCAGTCCGGCCGGTGCCACCGAATCTTTGCTTACGCTCGACACATGGGACGAAATCGCCGCTGGAAATCCTGTGTTGGAAGAGATGGAATCGGACGTCGAGGCTCTGCTGGTCAATCGCATCGGACACTCGCGCGGATTCGCTGAGCCGGAGCACTACATTGTGCCGATCGACGAATGCTACAAGCTCGTCGGATTGATCCGAAGCCATTGGTCAGGCCTCGCCGGAGGCCCGGAGGTATGGCGGCAAATCGCGGAATTCTTCACCAGTCTGAAAGCAAGATCGCCCCACACAGAGAAAGCGAATGCCTGATCTCAGCATCACCGTCGTGAACGTCGAGGCAGTCCAGTTCGGGGCCATACCGTCCATCGCCTTCGAGCTGCAGCTTGAAAAATGCAGATCCGAACGAGACGCTCCACACCGTCGTCTTGCGCTGCCAGATCCAGATCGAAGTCGCGCGGCGAAAGTACAGCGGCCGAGATCAGGAAAAACTTCGCGACCTTTTCGGCGAGCCGGAACGCTGGGGCCAGACGCTGCGTAGTCTTCTGTGGACCCATGCAAGCGTCGTGGTTCCGCAATTCACCGGCAACACCATCGTCTAGCATGCAGGTGCCGTGCACGTTCGATTTCAACATCGCGGCTACGAAGTATTTCAATGGACTGGCGGATGGAGATATTCCGCTCTGCCTGATGTTCAGCGGCACCGTTTTTTACAACGATGCCGAGGGATCGCTGCGAGTCGCGCCCATCTCCTGGGATAAGGAGACGCGATTCCGTCTGCCGCTAAAGGTCTGGCAGGACATGATGGATCTTATTATCCGAATACCGCGTGGCTCAGCTTGCGTCGGGACGTTTTCGAATCGTTGCACGAATACAAGGTGCGCCACGGCATCCCAAGCTGGGAGCAGACCATCGAGAAAATTCTGGCGGAAACGGGAGAGGCGGTGAAGTTATGAACGCGGATCGGATTGAGAAAATAGCGAACGCCATCCTCTACGAAGGATATTTGCTTTATCCATATCGATCGTCAGCGGTGAAAAATCAGCAGCGATTCAACTTCGGAGTGCTTTATCCGCGGCAACATTGCGAACAGAATCCGGGATCGGATGCCTGGGAAATGCAGACTGAATGTCTGGTCCATGGCAGCGCAGTCACAACCATCGAAATCAAGACTCGCTTTTTGCAATTAGTGGAGCGAGAGGGTCGGCAGGAAGGCATTGAACGCGACGGTATCGACGCCGGCGTGCGAATTGCGGTCGCTGGCATTGCAGCCGCTCCGGCAGAGAATATCTTTTGAAGGCGAGCCGATCGAAGGGGAATTGGAAGCTCGGGTGCCTTGCCATCTAGAAGACGGTCTCTATCGCATTACTCAACGCGTCCGGAACACGCGCGGCATCTGGCGATGGACCCGAGCCGCGACCAGGTTCTGCTTCGTTCGCTGGTCTCCGTTCACAGTATTTTCCAGGTGACCGGTGGCCGTTTAATTTCTCTGCTCGATCCACCCGACGAGTTTCGGAGCGCCGCGGAAAGCTGCCGCCAAATCGGCTGCTGGCCGGTGCTCGCGGGCGAAGAAGGTCAAACCGACATGATGCTCGCTTCGCCGATAATCATTTACGACTATCCGCAGATCGCCCCCGAAAGTTCCGGCGATCTGTTCGACGGTTGCGAAATCGACGAGATCCTCGCGCTGCGGATTCTGACGCTGACCGATGAAGAAAAGCAGGAAGTGCGCGACTGGCGACGAACGCGCCCGCCGGATCCTCGAACGAACCGAGATGCTTCCTCCGGAGCATTTTCAAAAGCTCCACGGAGCCATGCGCGGATTGCGCGTTCATTCCGGGGAGGGCCAATGAACGAATGGGAATGGCAGCTGCTCGAAGATAAGCCGTCGCTCGAATCGGTGCGCGTCCGCGGCGTCGAAATCAAGTTGAAGGATCGCGTCCGCCTGCACCCAAAGCCGGGCGCCGACATGATGGATCTTGCCCTCGCGGGAAAAATCGCCATTGTTGAATCGATCGAGCAGGACTACGAGGGGCAGGTTCAAATAGCGGTCGTCATCGAGGACGATCCAGGCCGGGATCTGGGATTCCTGCGCCAGCCCGGACACCGCTTTTTCTTTCACGTCGAGGAGATCGAGCCCGCATGAGTCCAAATCCTCATCGCATGCGTAGGAAATATTTTCCTCGGCGACGACGGCTTCGGCGTGGAAGTAGCCCGGCGGCTCGCCGCAAAAACGTTTCCCCCCGATGTGACAGTCAAGGATTTCGGCATCCGCGGCTTCGATCTTGCATACGCGTTGATGGATCAGCCCGACCTCACCATTCTCGTCGACGCTTGTTCGCGCGGGTACGCTCCAGGCACCGTTTATCTGCTGGAACCGGATCCACTCGACGAGACCCAACGCGGCCTTGACCTTCACGGCATGAATCCCATGAACGTCCTCCGCATGGTGAAAAACCTTGGAGGAACTCCCAGCCGCGTCCTGATTGTCGGCTGCGAACCCGCCAAACTCGGCTCCGACAACGACGGCCAACTCGGCTTGAGCGAGCCCGTCGAAGTGGCCGTCGACGAGGCAATCAATTTAATCGCATCGCTCGTCTCCAAAGTTCTGGACGGCGAGCCCGTACACCAAGGAGAAACATAATGGCAATGGAACTGGATAATTTGAATGGCCACGACGCGAACGAGACCCGAGACACATTATTCCTGCTGGGAGGCGTCGCATTCGTCGTATTCGGCGCCGGGCTGATCCTGTCGACTCCGATGGTTCGCAAAGCGCTCGGCGGCGCCGGAATCGGCAACCTGATTGGAGCCGCCATGCCCGACCTCCAAAAGTATCTCAAGCTCAGGGATATGTGACCTATCTTATCGACAAGAGCTCGAGTAAATTCACCGTGCGCGCCTTCGCCACCGGCATGCTGTCTTCGCTCGGACACAGTCCGACGTTCGCCATTCGCGATTTTGACGGCAATCTTGAGTTCTCACCCGAAGCCCTGAACCAAACCTCGCTCCGCATTCATGTGAAAGCCGATTCGCTCGAAGTCATGGACGACATCAAGAGCACGGATCGCCAGGAAATGGAAAGCACCATGAACCAGCGCGTACTCGAAACCGCGAAATATCCCGAGATCGAATTTGCCTCCACCAGCGTCGCCGCCACGCAGTTGGGCGAAGGCCGTTACCAGGCGAATCTCAACGGAACCCTCGCTCTGCACGGCGCATCCCGGCCGGTTACGATTCCCACGCAGGTGACTCTCATGGGTGATATGCTCCGCGCAGGCGGCGAATTTCCTCTCTCACAAAGTAGTTTCGGAATCGCCCCGGTGAGCGTTGCTGGTGGAACCCTCAAATTGAAAGACGAAATAAAATTCGTGTTCGATATCGTCGCCCGAAAGCAGGAGTAAGGAATGTGTCTCGCAATACCAGGCAAGATCGTTGAGCTCCTTCATGAAGACCGCGACACCGCCGTGATCGACGTCCTGGGCGTCCGCCGCCGCATCGACCTCGGCCTCCTCTCAGACGATCCTCCAGTGCTGGGCGATTGGGTTCTGATTCACGTCGGATTCGCTATGAGTAAAATTAGCGAAGTGGATGCACTCGACCAGCTCCGCATGCTCACCGAGCTAGGCGAGCAGGAATCCGCGCTCGAAGAAGTGCAAGGCCTCTCGGGCCCTTAATAAGGACAAGTCATCATGCGCTTTGTCGACGAATTTCGCCAACCCGAATTAATCACTCGCACGGCCGAGGAGATCCGCCGCCTCGCGGACCCCGATCGCCACTTCCGTTTCATGGAAGTGTGCGGAGGCCACACCCACGCCATCTATCGTTTCGGCCTGATGGATCTCCTGCCGCCGAATATCGAGTTAGTGCACGGTCCCGGCTGTCCAGTGTGCGTGTTGCCGATGGGTCGCATCGACGACGGCCTTTCGATCGCCGAGGATCCGAACGTGATCTTCGCCGCGTTCGGCGATATGATGCGCGTCCCCGGCACTCATGGTAGTCCTCTCGAATACAAGGCCCGAGGCATGGACGTCCGCATTGTCTATTCGCCATCCGACGCCTTGAAACTCGCGCGAAATAATCCCGACAAGCACGTAATGTTCTTCGCTATTGGCTTCGAGACCACCGCGCCCTCGACCGCCCTCACCTTGATGCGAGCCAAAGCCGAAGGCATCCCGAACTTCTCCGTCTTCTCGAATCACGTCACGATTATTCCCGCCATTCGCGCGATTCTCGATTCGCCCGACATGCGCATCGATGCGTTCATCGGCCCCGGCCATGTGTCGACCGTGATCGGCTGCCGCCCCTACGGCTGGATCGCAAGCGATGCCGGAAAGCCCATCGCCGTCTCCGGTTTCGAGCCGCTCGACGTCCTTCAATCGATCGTCATGCTGCTGCGGCAACTGAACGACGGTAAGGCCATCGTCGAGAATAACTACAAACGAGTCGTGCCCTGGGAAGGCAATCGGGCCGCCCTCAAAGCCATCGGCGAAGTGTTCGAAATCCGCCCTTATTTCGAGTGGCGAGGCCTCGGCTTCATCTCCCAATCCGCGTTGCGTCTCAAGGATAGCTACGCGCAATGGGACGCCGAAAAGCGTTTCTCCGTCCCCGGCATTCGCGTCACCGATCCCAAGGCCGCGCAGTGCGGCGAAGTCTTGAAGGGTGTGCTTAAGCCTGCGCAATGCAAACTGTTCGGCAAAGAGTGTACGCCCGAGCATCCCATCGGAGCGTTGATGGTCTCTTCTGAAGGCTCCTGCGCCGCCTATTATAGTTACCAGCTCCGCAAAGCGCCGGAGTTGGTTCAAATGACATGACCACCGCGCCTCCGAAAATCCGCTTTCGCGACCCGCAAGTCGACATGGCCCATGGCGCCGGCGGCAAAGCAAGTCGCCGTTTGGTCGAAGGATTGTTTGCGCCAATTCTCTGTGGCGCTTCCACCGAACCGCTCGGCGACGCCGCCCACATCGATATCAGCGGAACGCGCATCGCGATGACCACGGATGCCTTCGTGGTTCGCCCTCTGTTTTCCCCGGAGGCTCCATCGGCGAGCTCGCAGTGAACGGAACGGTCAACGATCTGGCCGTTTCCGGCGCTCGAGCCGTCGCCCTCGTTTGCAGCTACGTGCTCGAAGCCGGCCTGCCGTCCGATATTCTCAGAAGCCGAAGTTCGCGCGATGGCCGCGGCCGCCCAGCGGGCAGGCGTCATCATCGCAGGCGGCGACACCAAGGTCGTCGAACACGGAAAAGCCGATCAGCATGTACATCACCACCGCTGGCATCGGCAGCCTGATCCCCGGCTTGCAAATGTCCGCCGCATCGGTGCGCCCCGGCGATAAAATAATTCTCTCCGGCCCCATCGGCGATCATGGCATCACAATTCTTCTAGCCCGCGGCGAGCTCGATCTCGAAGCCGACCTCCGCTCCGACACCCGCTCCGTTCTCCCTCTCGTAGAAGCGCTAGCAACGAAAGTTGGGAGCGCAGTAAGGTGGATGCGCGACCCAACCCGCGGTGGCGTCGCCACTTCGCTAAACGAACTAGCCCGCGATTGCGCCTTCGGCATGCAAATTTCCGAGGACTTGATTCCCATCCACGACGCCGTCCGCGGCGCCTGCGAGCTGTTGGGCCTCGATCCTCTGCATATCGCCAATGAAGGACAATTCCTCGCCGTCATCGCGCCGGAAAATCTGGACGCCGCTCTCGAGGCGTTGCACCGAAATACCCGGCGGCGAAGAAGCAGTCATGATCGGTGAAGTCACTGAGCAGCCCGCCGGCTCCGTCCTGGTAACCACGCGCTATGGAGGTACTCGAATCGTCGATATGCTCGTAGGAGATCCGCTTCCGAGAATCTGTTAGCCATGGCAACGGCCAACACCAGCGATCTGACGACTGCGGTCCATGACCAACTTCTGGATCGCAACCGGATCTACGAGGATTTTTTCACCCTGGAATCCCATCGCCTCGCCCTGGCGTGCCGCGAAATGTCCGATCGCTTCCTGCGCGGAGGCCGCCTGCTGGCATTTGGACGAGGCCCCTACGCGACCGACGCCCAGCACGTATCGGTCGAATTCGTCCATCCCATCATCGTAGGCAAGCGTGCCCTTCCCGCGCTCGATCTGTCGATTCTTCCCGGCCCTTGGCTAAAAGCAATTCTCCGACCCGACGACATCGTGATGGGCTTTGGCCCTCCCTCCGGCGACCCCGAAATTGACGAGGCGCTCCAGGCCGCAAGTAAACAGGGAGCCATGACTTTCGCGCTCCCGGGCCGCGCCGGCTCTTATACGTTCGATCCTCCCTCGCAGCATCCATTCATCCATCAGGAGCTGATCGAGATCCTGTATCACACCCTCTGGGAAACCGTGCACGTCTTCTTCGAGCACAATGAACTCGGTCACGATGTCGGCGATTCCGCGTTTCTTTATCCGTTTTTGGGCGAGCAAAAAGAGCCCTCAGCCGATGTGGTCGATCAAGTCGCCGCATCCATCCGAGCCAAAGCCCGGGATGACTCCCAACTGCGTGCCCGCGTCGCCCGCGAGCAGGCCGAGCAAATCACGTCCACCGCCCGCGCCATCCACGAACGCCTCCAACGGGCGGCAAAATAATCACTTTCGGAAACGGAGGCTCGGCCACCGACGCCAACGATTTTGCGATCGACTGTGTCCTTCCGCCCTCTGGCTATAAACCGGTTCCAGCAATTTCTCTCAGCATGGAACCCGCGAATCTAACCGCCATCGCCAACGACGTCGGGATCGAGCTGATCTTCCTCCGCCAGATGATCGCCCACGCCAAACCCAACGATATCGCCGTAGGAATCTCCACCAGCGGAGGCTCGCGGAACATCATCCTCGCGCTGGAAGAAGCGCGCAAACAAGGTCTGCTAACCGTGGCCTTGCTAGGTTACGATGGCGGTGACATTCTGCGCGGTCGCCTCGCCGATTACTGCCTCATCGTTCATTCCGATTACATACCCCGCATACAGGAAGTGCAGGCGTCCATCTATCACGTCCTGCGCGAAACACTGGAGGTGCTGGCTCATGCCTAAGTTCGAATTGTTCGGGACCAAAGGCTGCCCCTACACTCAGGACATGCGCGAATGGCTGGACTGGAAAGGCTACGATTACCAGGAATACGACGTCGAGCTAGACAGCTGCCGCCCGCGCCAGAATGATCGCCCTCTCCGGCGGCCAACGCACCGTGCCCATGCTCGCCGAAGACGGCGATGTAGTCCAAATCGGCTGGCAGGGCCGAGGCTGCGTAGTGAGTGCCTAGCACCCGATGCGCCGCCAATTCCTAGCCCCATGCTAACCGCCCGCAACATCCGAGTCCGCGGCATAGTGCAAGGTGTAGGCTTCCGCCCATTCGTATTCCGCCTCGCTCAAGCCAACACACTGTCCGGATGGGTCTTCAACGACGCAGACGGAGTAGAAATCCATCTCGAAGGCCCGCATCAATCACTAGACGCATTCGTCGAATCTCTAAGAACCGAGGCCCCGCAAGCCGCCCAAATCGCGACCATCCACATCCAGTCCGCCGAGCCTTCAGGCCTGCACAATTTCGAAATTCGTCATAGCGAGCACACCGGCGCTCCCACCACGCGCATCTCCCCCGACCTCCCCGTATGCGCCGACTGCCTAGCCGAGCTTTTCGATCCCACAGACCCGCCGCTTCAACTATCCCTATATCAACTGCACCAATTGCGGCCCGCGCTATTCCGTAATTCTCGAACTCCCCTACGATCGCGCCAACACGACGATGAAAAGCTGGCCGCTCGATGATTACTGCGCCGCGCAATACAGCGATCCGTCGGACCGCCGTTTCCACGCGCAGCCAGTAGCGTGCCCCGAATGCGGTCCGCATTACTATTTGCAAATCGGTACCGAACGAATCACCCGAGACGCCAATCGCGAAAGCCGCCGAGTTTCTCAACCAAGGCGCAATCGTAGCCATCAAAGGACTGGGCGGCTACCATCTGGCCTGCGACGCAAAAAACGATGAAGCAGTCCAATCCCTCCGCCACCGAAAATTCCGCAAAGAAAACCCCTTCGCCCTAATGGCGAAAAATCTAGAAGTAGCCCGCAGCATCGTTGACCTCTCCCCGGATTCCGAAGCTCTGCTAATCTCGAAAGCCCGCCCAATCGTCTTGGCACCAGTGCGAGAGGTTCCCGAGATCTCCCCCGCAATCTCGCCCAACAACACCGACCTGGGAGTAATGCTCCCCTACGCTCCCTTACATCATTTACTCTTCGCAGCCGGCGCCGCCGAAATATTAGTGATGACCAGCGCCAACCGCTCCAGCGAACCAATCGCATATCAAGACGACGAAGCTTTGGATCGTCTTGAAGGCCATAGCCGACGCATTCCTGATAGGCGAACGCCCCATCGCACGACGAGTAGACGATTCCATCGCAAGAGCAGGCGTCTTCGGCCCCGTGATCCTCCGCCGCTCAAGAGGCTACGCTCCGTCGTCGGTCGCCGCAATTCCGTCGAAGCGTCCAATCCTCGCGGTAGGCGCCGATCTGAAGAACAGCATCACACTGGTAGTCAAGGGCCAAGCCTTCGTCAGCCAGCACATCGGAGACTTGGCGCAATACCAGTCGCTTCGAGTCATTCCGTCAGACCATTCGAGGATCTGACTGACCATGTATGAGATCGATCGAAACGATCTTCTCATCGCCCACGACGCGCATCCGCAATATCTATCGACCATCCACGCCCTCGATCTTCCCTGCTTTGAAACTCGGCCGATCCAGCACCACCGCGCCCACATCGCCTCAGTCCTAGCCGAGCGCGGCGCCTGGGACAAACGAGTACTGGGAGTCAGCTTCGACGGAACCGGCTACGGCGACGACGGCGCCATCTGGGGTGGCGAACTCTTCGTAGGCAGCATTGCGGAAGGTTTCGCACGCGTAGCTCATCTGCGCCCAGCCGCACTCCCCGGAGGCGACGCCGCGGCGCGTTTTCCCGTCCAAGCCTCCGCCGGATTCTTAGCCCAGGTAGAAGATCTACCGGACCTGAACGCGGAGCCGTTTTTCTTTCCCACCCGCTTCCAGCAGTCGCTCGAACTGATCCGCAAGAATACCCGCACATTCCAGACCACCTCAATAGGCCGCCTCTTCGACACCGCCGCCGCGTTACTCGGTTTCACGCGTGAGGTGACCTTCGAAGGCCAAGCCGCCATGTGGCTGGAGCACATTTCGCGAACCGTCGATCGCGCAGACCCATATCCATTTCCCGATCTGGATTTCCGCCCGCTGCTAGCAAGCCTTGCAACAGACCGCCTCAGCGGACGAGACATAGCGCAATGCGCGAGAGCATTTCAACGAGGAATAGCACAAGGCCTCTGCGATTCCGCCAAAGCTTTGTGCGAAACGCACGACCTCGATACCGTAGTCCTATCCGGCGGAGTTTTCCAAAACCAACTATTGCTCGCCGACATAAAATCGATTCTCCGATCTATCAATCTGGACCAACCGCGAAGTCCCACCCAACGACGGAGGCATCAGTCTGGGCCAAGCCGCCCTAGCTTCACAAATTTATGCATGAACTCTCCATAGCAATGAGCATCGTCGAAATGGCGGAAGAACAATCCGAGAGTCACGGCGGCGCCAAAGTCACCGCAGTTCATTTAAGACTGGGCCCAATGTCCGGAGTCGTCAAAGTGGCCTTAGAAAACGCCTTCAGCCTTGCTTGCGAAGGAACGATTTTGGAAAACGCGCATCTTGTCATCGAACAAATCCCAATCGTCGCGCGTTGCCCGAAGTGCGCCGCAGACCGCGCCCTCCCCTCGATGCAGTCGTTCATCTGTCCTGAATGCGAGACCCCTTTGTCGGAAATAATCCACGGCAGAGAACTCGAAGTGGTCGCTCTCGAAATGGAGGATCTGGAGGTCCCGTGCCCCGAATTGTAGAAGTCCGGCAGAAAGTCCTCAAACAGAACGATATTCTGGCCCGCGAACTTCGCCAGCGCTTCAAAGACAGCGGCGTTTTCGTCGTCAGTTTGGCGTCGAGCCCCGGCTCCGGTAAAACCGCATTTCTCGAAAAAACCCTGACTCTCTTGCGTCCAGATTACAAAGTCGCAGCACTGGTAGGCGATCTCGAAACCGATAACGACGCCGTCCGCCTGGCGCGCGCGCAAGTGCCCGTGAAGCAGATCACCACTGGAACGCTCTGCCACCTCGAAGCCTCGATGATTCAGCACTCTATCGAAGACTGGCAGCTCGATGACCTCGATTTTCTCTTCATCGAGAACGTCGGCAATCTGGTATGTCCGTCCTCCTACGACCTCGGCGAAAATCTCAGGCTCGTTCTTCTCTCCGTCACCGAAGGCGAGGATAAGCCGCTAAAATATCCAACCATCTTCAATACTGCCGACGTCGCCATCATCACGAAAATGGACTTGGCGGAAGCCGTCGAATTCGATCTACCGGCAGCAGAAGCAAACATCCAGCGCGTCCGCCCCGGCATGAAAACCTTTACCCTTTCCTCCAAGAAAAACACCGGCATGGAGGCTTGGTTGGACTATCTAAAGTCCATGGTATAATTATTCACAAGAGTGAATACTTAGTCAATGACTCCCGTCGGTATTGTAGGGTTCAGCGGTTATAGTGGCGCTGAACTCGTTTCTATTCTTTCCCGCCACCCTGAAGTCGAGCCGGTTCTTTTGGAGCACCGCGAAGCCGAGGATCGCGTGCGACCCCTTAATTATCAAGGGCCTCGAAGGATTCCTTATTCTGTGGGGCTGCCGCTGGTGTTTCTTGCTACGCCTCCCGAAGTATCTATTGAGCTCGCCCCAGCTCTCCTTGACGCCGGGTCCAAGGTTATTGATTTGAGTGGAGCTTTCCGGTTGGGAACGGTTGAAAATTACCGGCGCTGGTATAAAAGCGAACATTCGCAACCTGCTTTACTTTCTCAAGCGGTTTATGGGTTGCCTGAGTTTTATCGCGACGTAATTCCTGGTAAACAGCTGATTTCAAACCCTGGGTGCTATCCGACTGCGGCGAATCTTGCGCTTCGGCCGCTGCTCGAAGCGGGAGTCATCGATCGGGAATTTGGGATTGTTTGCGATGCTAAGTCGGGAGTTAGCGGGGCTGGGCGTAAACCGTCGCTGAAGACTAGTTTTGTTGAGGTTACGGAGAATTTTTCGGCTTATTCGGTTCTGGAACATCGGCATGTGCCGGAAATTCTGCGGACATCGGGCCTCGAAGAGCAGGAGTTGAGCTTCACGGCGCAGCTCCTTCCCATCGAGCGTGGCATCCTCGAGACGATCTACTTCCGTGTTAAGGGGTCCTTAAATGACCATAAGTTGACCGATATCTACCTCCAGAGGTTCTTAAATGACCATTTTTTGCGCATCTATCCCGCCGGTCAGGTTCCGGACCTGCACGCTGTCGCGCGCACGAACTTCTGCGATATCGGCGTTCACGTCGATGAATCAACCGGCCGCGCCGTGGTTGTTGTAGCGATCGACAATCTGGTGAAGGGCGCGGCGGGAATGGCGGTTCAGAACATGAACCTCGCGCTGGGATTTCCGGAAACCACGGGCTTGTTGTGAAGCTGCTGATCAAGTTGGGAGGCACGCTGCTTGATTCGCCGGACTCGCGGGCACGGCTCGCGGGTGAGATCGCTGCTATCGCGCATGCGGTCGTGGTTGTTCACGGCGGCGGCAAACAGATGACCCGGTACCTGGCGGAGCGCAATATCGAAAGCCGGTTCGTCAATGGGCTGCGCGTTACTACGCCCGAAGTGGTCGATGCGGTACTCAAGGTTTTTGCGGGGACAGTCAACACCGAACTGGTTGGTGCGTTTCGCGCCGCCGGGGCGAGGCCGGTGGGATTGACGGGGCTCGATGCGGGATTGGTTGATGCTGAGCCGCTCGATGAAGAGCTCGGCGCCGTCGGCAAGCCTGTGCGATCCGACGCGAGATTGATCGAACTGCTTACGCGCGATCATTATCTTCCTGTGGTCGCTTGCGTTGCGGGCGACGCGAAAGGCGCTGTCTATAACGTCAATGCGGATCAGATGGCGGTTGCCTGCGCGTCTTCGTTCGGTGCGGACCGCTTGATTTTCCTGACGGATGTCGACGGCGTGAAGGGAGCTGAGGGGAAGGTGTTCGAATCGTTGACGGCGGAGGAAGCGGCAAACCTGATTCAAACCGGTGTAGCAACCGGCGGCATGCAGGCTAAGCTCGAAGCGGCGGTTTCGGCATTACGGACGGGCGTAAGGGAGATCGTGATTGCGCCGGGCGCTCGAGCCAACGCCCTGGCGGATATGCTGGCGGGAAAGCAGATTGGTACGCGGATCGTTTACTGATGCTTGAAATACGAAAAGCTTCGCTGACTGATATTGGGGCTCTTTTAGGGTTAATTAACGCCTATGCGGTGAAGGGCATTATGCTGCCTCGCACCGAATTTGAGATGGCGGAGAATATTCGGGATTTTCTGGTGGCGTTTGACGCGGAACGACTGGTGGGATGCGGGGCGCTGCATTTCTATACGGCGACGTCGGGCGAGGTTCGTAGCTTGGCGGTGGATCCCTCGGTGAAGACACAAGGGATCGGCCGGGCTCTTGTAGAGGCGTTGGAAGAAGAAGCCCGGGCGCAGGAACTGCATTCGATCTTTGCATTTACTTATGTTCCAGGCTTTTTCGGGAAGCTGGGATTTGAAGAAGTAGATCGAGGAGAGTTGCCGCTCAAAGCGTGGAAAGACTGCCTCCGGTGCCCCAAGTTTCAGGCCTGCGACGAAATTGCAGTGCTCAAGAAATTGAAGGTGGACACGACAGTACCAATAGTACGACTGACGCAGATTTCGGATTTTCCGCAGTTTCCTGTAATGAGAAAACGCTAAAGAATGTAGGTCAAGGACCTACGCAATTCGCTATTTACCCAAACTTAATGCTGGGGTAAAATACAAATAGGGTGTATTTCCCGCTTTATGTCGTCGGGGCGCGGGGCCCTCAGAGGGAGCCCTTAAGTACTTCCTTCCCGCGACCACGGGTGGAGGGACACTCGAATGAAAACAGCGGATCTGTTTGACGAGAGAACGTTCTTATCCAAAGTCGATGGCGGCAAGACTTCGGTCAAGGTCTCCCCCAAGAAAGCGGTTTTTATTCAAGGCGATCCCTCCGATGCGGTTTTTTACATCGAGAAGGGAAAAGTCAAACTGGCAGTGGTTTCTAAGCGAGGGAAGGAAGCGGTGGTGGCCATTTTGGGCCCGGGCGACTTCCTGGGGGAGGAATGCCTGGCGGGCCAGAAGCAGCGCATCAGTACCGCAACCCCTTTAACAGAATGCTCGATTGTGCGGATTGACAAGGCAGCGGCGATCCGGGCTTTGCGCGCGGATCCGGAATTCTCAGAAGTATTTCTCGCCTACATGCTGGAACGAAACATTCGCACGCAGGAGGACTTGGTCGATCAACTGTTTAACTCCAGTGAGAAGAGACTGGCACGCGTGCTGCTGCTGTTGGCCCACTATGGAAAAGAACAACAACCGGACCTGGTGATCGCGAAGATCAGTCAGGAGACCCTGGCGGAGATGGTGGGCACCACGCGGTCGAGGGTGAATTTTTTTATGAACAAATTTCGCAAGCTCGGTTTTATAAAGTATAACGGTCATCTGGAAGTGAACAGTTCTCTGCTTAATATAGTGCTGTACGATTAGCCGTCCCCTCCCTTGACGGTCGGGGTTCGGTGCTAATGATGAGTCCCGTGAAGGAAGGGCGCTCTGTTCAATTTTGAACAGATTTCTAGGGTGCGGGGACGCTAGAATTTAGAGTCCGCACAACTCGCGTTTCTGCTTCCTTTTACGGTGTGCTTTCACGCAATCCTCTCGGTTTTCATTCCTCTGAAACTGAGAGGTTTTGGGAGCGTGGTATTCAGGGTCGGGCCGAGGAAAAGCGGAAGCGTATGAAGACGATAGCGGAACACTTTAGCGAACAGGATTTCCTTAAAAAAATTAAGGGCGGAAAAACGAGTGCCAGGCACACTCCCAGGAAGGCAATTTTTTGCCAAGGCGACCCGGCTGACTCCATCTTTTATATCGAGAAAGGCAAAGTCAAAGTAGGGGTGGTCTCAAAGCGGGGCAAGGAAGCAGTTGTTGCCCTGCTTGGTCCCGGAGATTTTATCGGAGAGGGATGCCTCGCCGGGCAGATTGTCCGTATGACTACCGCTGTCCCTCTGACCGAATGCACGATCGTGCGAATCGAGAAGGAAGCGACAGTAAAAGCTCTGCGGGACGATCCGGCATTTTCAGAGATTTTTCTGGCCTACTTGCTGGTCAGGAACATTCGATCTCAAGAAGACCTGGTCGATCAGCTCTTCAATTCCAGCGAGAAGCGATTGGCGCGGGTGCTGTTATTACTGGCCAACTATGGACAAGAGGCGAAGCCGGACCTGGTGATTGAGAAGATCAGTCAGGAGACACTCGCTGAGATGATCGGCACTACACGTTCCAGAGTAAGTCACTTTATGAACAAATTCCGCAAGCTGGGGTTCATCAAGTATAACGGGTCTCTGGAAGTACACAGCTCGCTGTTAAGCGTAATCCTGCACGACTAGAAAGTTTCCAATTCGGTCCCAGCGACTGGACATTTATTTTCTTAGGGATGTGAGCGCTATAGGACAGTCGAGGTTTTTTTTCTCCCGTAATCTGCAACCTGAGACGATGGAAATAGGCCGCAAAGGAATTTTTTTTTGCGGTTCAACTGCAGCAAGCCGTTAGGCATATTGCGCCTAATAAAACCAGAGACAAAAGAGAAATAATTCACATAAAATTATGCGGATTAAGTTCTACCGTCCGAGTGAAGCCGGGAGAGCAACCCTGTATTTACTTAATGTTGCATGCAATTACACTGGTTTTTATGGTGTCAATAAGACTAAGATTTACTCCCGGTTGTCGCGGCGATATTATAAAGTTATGTAAATTAATGAGATATTTTTGGGCGCCGCACCACTAGGGTCACGCAAAGCCCGTTATGTCATTTCCGGGAGGGGTAAGATGAAAGCACAAACAATTGGGGTAAAAGAATCGACGGGTAGAATTCTCTGCTGCACGATTTTTCGTCCTGGAGGCCGCAAACTTCTTGCGAAGGGACACGTGCTGAGCGAGGAGGATGTTCATCTTCTCGAAACGGAAGGATTAGGTCAGGTTTGGGTGACCGAACTTGAGGAGGGCGAGGTCGGCGAAGACGATGCCGTAAGCCAGGCGGCAGCGGAGATGGGCTGCGGATGTTTGGAGATTCGTCTCGCGGCAGGCGGCCGCGCGAATCTTTTTGCCACCGAGAATTGCTGCGTCCTGGTCGACGATGAGTTGCTCAAGCAGATCAACTGCACGGCGAGCATCGTCATCGCCACGAACTTGAATTTCAGTCTTATGCAGTCGCCGGGCAAAGGATCGCGACGGTGAAGAGCGCTCCGTTCGCAGTGGCGCAATCGCAACTCGAAGCGGTGATCGGCATTTTGAAAGAGCGGGGGCCGATTTTACAAGCCCGGCCGATTCGCAATCCATCGATTGCGGTCCTTTATACCGATCCAGTGCACGGCGATCGTGCGAAGCAGCTTTTTGAAAGCATCATGCGCCAGCGCCTGGAGCACTTTGGAATATCGCCGTCCTTCGTTCTGGCTGTGCAGGAAGAAGAGAACGCGGTCGCTCGCGGCATGCAGCACCTGCTGCGCACTAAGCCGGCGGCGATTCTGGTGGCCTCGACCACAGCGCCGGCGGGTCCGGACGACGTGGTGGGCCGTGCGATGACGCACATCGGCTGCCATCTGGAGCGTTTTCTCGCGCCGGTCGAGCCGGGGAATCTCTTCTTGCTGGGATATAAGGACGAGACTCCGCTGGTCTCGGCACCGGGATGTTTCCGATCCGCCAAACCGAACGTCGTCGATCTGGTACTGCCGCCGTTGCTGGCGCGGTATCGTGTTTCGGGATGGGAAGTGGCCTGCCTTGGACACGGCGGATTGCTGGGCTGACGTTTTTCAAGTTCCTCCGGGCACAAGTGGAGTCTTTTCCGGACTTATTTGTGCCAAAACCTCGCCGGGTGCGTAATAGCGCCCGGCTTTTTTTGTGCGCGTTTGGCTGGTCTTAGTCTTCGGAAGAAGTCCGGAAACCGCTCCCTATGGTCACGGCTCGTTGGTGGAAGGATGCAGATTATTTGTTCCAGACGCAATGCAGGGATGCGGGATGTCCGACCCCACGCGCTTGCGGGCTTCCGGTAGAATGTTAAACGATCTTGAAAATAACCGGCGTCGAAGCTTATCTACTCTCCTACCGGCTCCCCGAGCCTGTCAAGCTCACCTACTTCGGAGGGGAACGGACCATCCTGAAACGCGACGCGATGTTGATCCGCGTCTCCACCGATCACGGAATTTTCGGTTACGCGCCAGGACAGGCGAGTATTAAATCCAAACAGACCATCGATCAACTGATTGCGCCATTTCTGAACGGGCGCACGCTGGCCGATCCCGATGCGCTGCGAATCCTTTTTCAACAAGGGCCGGGAGCCGATGCCGAGGTTAGTAAAGTTTATAGCGCGGTAGAGATTGCGCTGTACGACGTGGTGGGCAAGGCTCGCAACATGCCGGTGAGCGAACTGATCGGCGGACGGGTGCGGGATCGCATCCGCTTGTATGGAAGCTCCGGAATGTACCAGTCGCCGGAAGGTTATGCGGCCGAAGCGGTGCTGTGCCGCGCCCTGGGATTCACGGCGTATAAGATGCGGCCGGGCAACGGTCCGGAGGCCGACCTCGAAGCGGTGCGGCAGATGCGGCAGGCGACCGGACCCGATTTCGAAATCATGGTGGATGCACACACGTGGTGGCGCATGGGCAATAAGAGCTACACGCAGCCGACTGTGGAGCGCCTGGCGAAGGCGATGGCGGAGTATCGCATTCTATGGCTCGAAGAGCCAATGCCGCCAGACGATCATGACGCGTACGTGGCCTTAAACGAACTGGAACTGGTGCCGCTTGCGAGCGGCGAGCATGAGCCGAATGAGCTGCGTTATCTGGACCTGATCCAATCGCGCGCGGTCGATTATGTGCAGATGGACGTGGTGTGCCAGGGAGGATTCGCGACGGCGCGGAGGCTGTTTCCAGATATAGCGCGCGCCGGACTACGGTTTGCGTTCCATAGCTGGGGGTCGTCGCTGGAAGTGCTCGCGGCGGCACACTTGGGTATCTGCTGGCCGGAGAGCGTGGTCGATTGGCTGGAATACCCATGCTATTCGACGGATACGAACAAGTTCATGTATCCGTTCCCTTTGGCGTCGGAGATTCTGAAGACGCCTTTGACGATCGAGCGCGGGAATCTGGTGGTGCCTTCGGGGCCAGGGTTGGGCGTCGAGATCGACGAGAGCGTGATCTGGCGTTATCCGTGGATAGAAGGGCCGTGGTCGTTCTTCACGCTCGATTCGCCGCCGGGGACGTTTGCGGTGACGGCGGATCATAGCGTCAAGTGGGTGTGAGGAAGAAGTAGCCAGTAGCCAGAATCGTTGGCGCGGTCGGAAATTTGTGCATGGCTGCGCAAAAGGCATTTGGCAAGTTGAAGAAAAGGCGGCGCTGCCAAATGGCTATCGGATTGCATTTTTCGATGCGGGGGTGAAAAATGCATAAACTTATTGCCATTGCGGCTGCGCTATCGGGACTCTGAGCGCACAGGACACTCATCGGCGGGCGACGATGGGACGCGGACCGGGAGGCGGCGACGGATGTATGGTCGCTGTGGTGGTCGATGGCGTTGCCGACGTCGAGATTCGCGGTGACGATGCGACGCTGCACAATATATCCGGCCAGCCGCCGCAGTTCAGGGAATTTGAGTGCAGTCGTCCGATTCCTCCGAATGCTGCTGTGCGGTTTGTGGCGGAATCGGGGAGAGGACGGCAGGAGATGGCGCGTGCGTCTCGCGAAGGCGGGCCGGTGATCGTGCACATCGAAGATCCTGAGGGCGGTGCGGGCGAGTATCGGTTTCGGCTCACTTGGGGCGGCGAGATGGGAGAACGCCGGGAGCAAGGGGCAATGGATCGGGATCGCGACCGGGATCGGGATGGCGATTATCAACAGGAGCGGGAACGCTTTTTCCAGGGTGAGGGGTGGCGCAGGAATTTGTTTCAACGCGTGCGCGAGGATGTGGAGCATGTTGAACATTCCACGATTCCGTTCACTGGCGATCGAGCAAGGCTGATGCGGACCATTACTGAGCTGAATGAGCTGCAAGGAAAATTGGGCGAGGGCCGCTACGACGAACGGCAGCTTGGGGATGTGATGGGTGCGCTTCGGGCCGTGGTCGAGGAGAACCGGTTGTCGCCGCGCGATCGGGAGGCTTTATCGGACGATTTGAACCGTCTGCGGGAGTTCCGCGAGCGGCACGATGAATATGGCGCACGCGCTCCGCGCAACTAATTGCGTATAGCACCCTTCGGGGATCCATTGTGGCTTGCGTAACCGGCCACTCCTATGTAGAATCAAGGAGTTGCCAAAGAATCCCTGGAGGGTGCATGTCCGTTGAGCAGAAGGTCAAGCAAATCATCGTCGAGCAACTCGGCGTGGATGAGGCCCAAGTCGATCCCACCGCGAGTTTCGTCGATGATCTCGGCGCCGACTCGCTTGATATCGTCGAGCTGGTGATGGCGTTCGAGGAAGCGTTCGACCTCGACATTCCCGATGAGGACGCCGAGAAGATCGCGACCGTGAAGAATGCCATCGACTACATCGAGTCGAAGAAGAAAGCCTAGCGCCGCGCAGTTCTTGGAGTTATCGTTTGCAACGAAGAGTCGTAGTTACTGGAGTCGGACTGCTGACTTCGGTTGGAATCGGCACCGAAACTGTCTGGGAAGCCATCAAGAGCGGCGACGAACGGCATCGGGCCGATCACCGCGTTTGACGCCACCGATTTCAATTGCCGCATCGCCGGCGAAGTGAAGGGTTTCGATCCCGGCGATTACATCGAGAAAAAAGAAATCAAGAAGATGGGGCGCTTCATCCAGTTCGCCATCGCGGCGGCGGAGTTCGCGCTGCCAGGCGTCGGGCTTCAAGGTCGAATCCCGAAGAGGCCGAGCGCACCGGCGTCTACATCGGCAGCGGCATCGGCGGATTCGAAGTGATCGAGCGCGAGCACAAGATTCTGCTCGAAAAAGGTCCCGGCCGCATCTCGCCGTTTTTCATTCCGGCGACCATCATCAATCTGGCGTCGGGCTATGTTTCGATTCGCACCGGCGCGAAGGGTCCGAACTCGGCGACGGCGACCGCCTGCACCACCAGCGCGCATGCGGTCGGCGATTCGTTCCGCATGATCCAGCATGGCGACGCCGACGTGATGATCTGCGGCGGCGCGGAAGCGTGCATCACTCCGCTGGGCGATCGGCGGATTCGCGCGCGATGCGCGCGCTCTCGCAGCGCAATGACGATCCGGCGCACGCCTGCCGTCCCTGGGATAATGACGCGCGACGGCTTCGTGGTCGGCGAAGGCGCGGGGATTCTGGTTCTCGAAGAACTGGAACACGCCAAGCGCCGCGGCGCGCCGATTCTGGCGGAAATCGTCGGCTACGGGATGTCGGGCGACGCGTATCACATCACTTCGCCTTCGGAAGACGGCGACGGCGCGTATCGCGTGATGCGCAATTGCCTGCGCGACGCCGAGACTCGAGCCGCATCAGATCGATTACATCAACGCGCACGGCACGTCGACGCCGCTGGGCGATCGCATCGAAACCACCGCCATCAAGCGCGTGTTCGGCGAGCATGCCTACAAGGTTGCGGTGAGTTCCACCAAATCGATGACCGGGCATCTGCTGGGCGGCGCCGGCGGACTGGAAGCCGGCATCACGGTGCTGGCGATTCGCGATCAGATCGCGCCGCCGACCATCAATCTACGAATGTCCCGATCCGGAATGCGATCTCGATTACGTGCCGAATCACGCGCGGCCGATGAAGATCGATTACGCGCTGTCGAATTCGTTCGGCTTCGGCGGAACCAACGGCTGCCTGATTTTCAAAAAGCCCGAATAAAATCATGAAAATTATCGTCGCGATCAAGCAGGTCCCCGTGCGCGACTCGCAGCTCCGCGTGGATGCCGATCGGGCGATGGATCCAGGAAGCCGATCTGAGCTTCGAGATCAATGAGCCGGACGCTTACGCGCTGGAAGAAGCGCTGCAGTTGAAGGAGAAGCACGGCGGCGAAGTGGTCGTGCTGTGCGCCGGACCGGCGCGCGCGCGCGCAGACCATCCGCGAAGCGCTGGCCAAGGGCGCGGACCGCGCGATTCACATCGAAGAAGAGAATCTCAACACGCTCGATACGCTGGGTGTCGCGAAGCTGCTGGCCGGCGCGGTGAAGGCGGAGAATCCGGATCTGATTCTCACCGGTCTGCAATCGGACGATCTGGGTTACGGGCAGACCGGCGTGGTGCTGGCGGAGCTGCTGGGCATCGCCGCACTCGACCATCATCATGCAGGTGGAAGTGGACGGATCGAACGATTCGCGTGAAGCGCGAGCTGGAAGACGGATGGTTCCAGCACATCGACGATGCCTCTGCCGGCGGTGCTGACCATTCAGAGCGGCATCAACAAGCTGCGCTACGCGACGCTGATGGGCATCAAGAAGGCCAAGACGAAAGAGATCAAGCGCGTGACGCTCGCGGAGCTGGGCGCGGCGCCGACGGCGACCGCGACGATCGAAAAAATTTACGTGCCGCACAAGAGCAAGCAGACGCAGATTTTCGAAGGCGACGCGAAGACCGCCGCGGCGAAGCTGGTGGAGAAGCTGAAGTTCGAGGTGCGGGTCATATGAGCGTCCTGGTCGTTCTCGAACAGCAGGGCGGCAAGTGGCATCGCATGTCGTGGGAGACGCTGGCCGCCGGCCAGCAGTTCGGCGCGGCGCTGGGCGACCGAGTGGAAGCGGCCGTTGCCGGATCAGGCGTCGGCGCGCTGGCCGCGGAAGCCGCGACGAAGAAAGTGCGCGAAGGTCTACGCGGTCGAGCACGAGCTGCTGAAGGACTACACCGCCGACGGCTACACCGCCGCGGTCGAAGCGCTGATCCGCAAAGTGAATCCGACGCTGGTGCTGTTTCCGCACACCTATCAGGTGCGCGATTTCGCGCCGAAGCTGGCCACGCGATTTTCGCAGGTGCTGATCAGCGACGTGATCGCCGTGCGGATCGAATCCGGCTCGCCGGTGTTCGTGCGCCTGCTGTTTCAAGGCAAGCTGAACGGCGACGTGCGCGTCATCGGGCGGCGGTCCGTACTTCGCGTCGTTGCAGGCGGGCGCGTGGCGAGCGGATGCGCTCGAAGCCGGCTCGGCGCCGGTCGAGAATTTCACGCCGTCGCTCGACGCCGCGCAGATCCGGCAGAAGCCCGAAGCGCCGTTCCGCGAATCGGCGCGCGCGGTGGATCTGACGGCGGCCGAGATCATCGTCTCGGTGGGCCGCGGCATCAAGGAAAAAGAAAATATTCCGGTGGTCGAGGAGCTGGCCAAGGCGCTGGGCGCGGAACTGGCCGCATCGCGGCCGATCTGCGACGCGGGCTGGCTGCCCATGGAGCGGCAGGTCGGCAGCTCCGGGCAGACCGTGGCGCCGAAGGTCTACATGGCCGTCGGAATCTCCGGCGCGATCCAGCACCTGGTCGGGATGAAGGGCGCGAAGACCATCGTGGCGATCAACAAGGACGCCAACGCGCCGATCTTCGAAGTCGCCGATTACGGCATCGTCGGCGATTTGTTCGAGGTGGTTCCGGCGCTGGTCGAGGAAGTGAAGAAGGCCAAGGGGCAGGTGTAGTAAAGAGTGGAATCCGCGGTCAAATTAGGATGCCCCTCCTCAGTCGGGGCCGGTTCAGTTGCGACCGCCGAACGCTGGCCGTCCAAGCATTAGCTCGGAGCGCTACGGCCTAGTAGCGCTCCGGATCGCCTGCGAGCATTAGGCTTTGATCGTGCCGGACAGCTTAATCCAGCTTCTTCTGTACTCCGGGAAATCGTTCGCGAACCAGCTCTGTTCGTCGGGCGAAAAACTTTGCTTGAACTCTTCGCTTTCGAGGGCTTTTTTCCGCTGCGGAAAGGGCAGAGCTTGTAACCGCTGAATCTCCTGCCGGACCGCGTTCTGGCGTTCCTTCGGCAGGCTCTCCATCGTTTCCAGGCGCAGCTTAAACTTCTCCTGCTGCTCCGGAGTCATTTGCTGATACCGTGCCAAGCGCTGCTCGAATGCCGCGCGCCGCTGCGGAGGAAGCTTGGAGAGCTCCTTCTCGCGCTCCTCCGGCGACATCTTCGAGAACTGGTCCAGTTCTTTGGCCGGACTTGACCTGCGGACCTCTGCCCGCTGCGCGCAGGCTTCGCCCGCAGGCGGCTTGCGCGGTGCGGCATTCTTGGGTGGCGGGGGAGGCTTCGTTTGCTGGGCTGCTGCTGGAGCAACGACAGTGGAGAGACGGCTCCGCACACGAACAGTACAGCGGCCGCGATCCTGAGGCCCAGCGTTTTCATTTCACAGCTCGCATTAGTTTACATCGAGCCGGCCGGCGCCTGCGCGGGCGGCGTCAGGATATCGAAATCCTCCAGCGCCTGCTCCACTTGCTCGATGTCCACTTTATCCGCGCGAAGCTGCGGCTGCACGGCATGGGTCGCCTCCGGCATCCGCACCGTCAACCCGACCGCCAGCAACGCGCAGGCCGCAATCAGCGGAACAGCGGACTTCCACAAAGGGTAGGGAAGCGCCGGCTGGAAAATCCGCCGCAGCCAGAGCTGCCATGCGGGCGCGGCTTGCTCCTCGGCGATGCGGGCATAAAGCCGCGCATCGAAATTGACGGAGACCGGGGCCGGCGTCCATGCTTCGAGCGCCCCCCAAACTTCCTTCTGCGCCTCAACCAATCGCGAACAATCCGCGCACTGCTTCAGATGAATTTCGAACTCCGCCGTCTGCAGCGGCGAGAGTGTCTGGGCGCAGTAGTCCAGCAGGATCTCCGCGTCCTCATTTCTTTTTGTCGGGCAATTCATATAAACTCCAGCTTCACTCGTGATATTTTCTAACCGGCCATATGCGCCAGGCGCGATCGCAACGATTCATACGCGCGAAACAACAGCGACTTCACAGCCGACTCCGAACAACTCAACGCGCGGGCGATCTGAGCGTACTCCAGCTCTTCGTACTTGTGCATCAGTACAGCCGCCCTCTGCTTGGCCGGCAGCGCTTCGATGGCCTGCCGGACTTCCGTCATTTTAACCTCGTGCAACATTTCCTGTTCGATGGTCGGCTGGCGGTCCCGCACCTGCCGGTCGACGCCGTCCACCACCTGCTCATCCAGACTTTCCTGGCCCTTCTCTTTTTTCCCGTCGCGGACCCAGTTCAGCGCCAGGTGCGTCGCGATGCGAAACAGCCAGGTCGTAAATTTCGCCGTCGGCTCATAGGTCGCGCGACTGCGATACACGCGCAAAAAAACTTCCTGCGCCAACTCCTCCGATACCGATGGATTCTGCACCATCCGGTACAGGAAATGAATCACCGGCCCGCGATGCCGCTCCAGCAGAAGAGCGAAGCTGGTGTCGTCGCCCTCGCGGACGCGAAGCATCAGCTCGGCGTCCCGGTCGAGAGCTGCAACAGCCTCCATATCTTTCTTAACCCCCGGATTCGCCGAAGGTTGCGCGGGAATTAGCGCCATTATTCTCCGAAAGAACGTGCGTACCGGAGTCCTCGTTTCTGTTTGAGCTCGACTGATCTTCCATACTACAGTCAATCGGGCGCTGCTATTCCCCTTTTAATGTTCTTTCCATCAGATCGCGGAGCGCCTCCCGCGGACTCTTCCGGTGATGCAGAACCGCATGCATCTGTTGAATTATCGGCAGATCCACGCCAAACTTCGCACCCAGCTCGACCGCGGCAGCACACGTTTCCACTCCCTCCGCCACCATCGACATCGAACCGGTGATGTCCCCGATTGTCCGCCCCTGCGCCAACTCCAATGCCTACCTGCCGGTTCCGGCTCAGTTCCCCGCTGCAAGTCAGTACTAGATCTCCCAGTCCGGCGAGCCCGGCCAGACGTTTTCGGCTCCCCGCCCATCGCCACTGCCAAACGGCTAATTTCCGCCAGCCCTCTGGTGATGAGCGCGGCGAGCGTATTGTTTCCTAATCCCAGACCTTGGCAAACCCCCGCGCCGATCGCGATGACGTTTTTCAGCGCCGCGCCCACCTCCACGCCGATCGGATCGCTGATTGGTATACAGACGTAGACTCGGCCCGGAGAACGCGGTTTGCACGTCCGCTGCGACCTCCAGATCCGCTGACGCGACCACCACTGCCGCAGGCTCGCCCGCGCGACTTCCCGCGCAAAGGTCGGGCCCGGAAAGGACGGCGATCTTTGGCGCCTCCGTCACTTCGGCAATCACCTCCGACATGCGCAGCAAGCGTTCCGGTCTCGATCCCTTTGGTCGCGCTGACGAAGGTCGATCGACGGGTCCAGATGGGGCAGCATCCGCGTGTACAGACCGCGCGCGTGATGCGAGGGCATGACGCCCATCACGACGCTGGCGCGATCGCACCGCCGCTCCCAAGATCGGTGAGGACCTCGACGTTCGTACGGAAGCTTGAAACCCTTGAGATAAACATCGTTCTCCCGCGTCGCGTTCATGCGCGCCGCCAGATCCTCTTCGTGGACCCACAGCCGCACCCGCTCGAACTTCGGCGCCAGCACGATCGCGAGAGCCGTGCCCCAGCTCCCTGCCCCGATAATCGCGAGCGTCATCTTTGTGAACCAGCGAAAGCGATTTTCGGTTCCCGCGCGCAGTCGTTCCATGTTGGATTTGTGCCGATACACGATGAACGCTCCCGCGATCAGCGACGCGATCAGCACCGGCGCCGGCGGATGCAGGATCAGCCAGACGCCGAGCGGAAAGGTCCCCGCGGCGATAATCGATCCGGCCGAAATCGCCTTGGTCGCCGCCACGGCGATCACGAACAGCACCAGCACGGCGGCCAGCGGCAGAGGCGTCAGATAGAGAAACGCGCCGATGAAGCTCGCGACCGCCTTGCCGCCGTGGAATTTCAGGAAGACGGGAAACGCGTGGCCCGCCATCACCGCCAGCGCGGCCAGGCTCATCCACAGCGGATCGTCACCGGTCATCTTCGCGGCGATCAGCACCGCGACGTATCCTTTCGCGACGTCCAGCAGCAGCGTCGCGACGCCCGCCGCGCGTCCCGTGGTGCGAAGAACATTGGTCGCGCCGATGTTCCCGCTGCCTGCGGCGCGAACGTCCTTGCCGGTGGTCAAACGGACCAGCACATAGCCGAAGGGAATCCCTCCGATGAGATACGCGATCACGATTACGAGCAGTCCAGTCATGAGTTGAGAGGAAACTCCGCCAGTTTGGAATATTTGCCGTTTGCTGAGAGATACAGGAAAAACGAAGAGGCCTGGAAGGCCCCGAAATCGGGATCGCCGGCCGCCTTGATCAGATCGTCGAGCGGCACCGCGTACTTCACTCGCGCGAGCGTCAGATGAGGCGAATAAATCCGCGGTCTCCGCCGGAACGCCGAGCGCCGCAACAGCCTGCTCCGTCGTACGCGCGAGCTTCGCGAAGCGCTTGCCCTCCGTCCACTCCAGCCCAGAAAACATGGGGACGGCGAAGGTCGGGAAACCATCCGACAGCCGCGGACGGAAATGCGTGATCGGCTCCTGTTCGCGGGACGGCTCGAAGGGCGTTTTTCATCGTCATCGAGTCGCGCCTCCGGCCATTCGCCGATGAATTTCGTGGTGATGTGCAGATTCTCCATTTCGGTCCAGCGCAGTTTCGCCAGAGGACGCAGCCGCGCCAGAAATGCGCCTAATTTTTCCAGCATCTCCGCCGGAAGATCGATCGCGGTGAACAGCCGCATGAGAATCCAGTGTAGCGGTATACTTACTGGCTGGGAATCACCCATGAAAAAAATCACCCCTCTTCTGCTCGGGCTCGGCGATCTGTCTATGGGCGGCCGACTTCTGGCAGACCAAGCCCTACACCGACTGGAGCGATAAAGAGGCTCAGAAGATTGAAACCAATTCGCCGTGGTCGAAGCAGGTGCCTGTGCCGCTGGGCGAGGCGGCGGGCAGCGGTGGAACCGGCAGAGGGCGCAACAAGGGAATGAGCGGCGGAGGAGATATCGATTCGACACTCGGCAATGGCGGCAATGCGGCGGCGAGCGCGGACGCCAGGATGTTGGCGGCGGTGTGGTTCCCGGCGGAACTGCGTCCTTGACGCTTACTGTATCCTGGCGAACCGCGTTGGCCGTACGCGAGGCAGTCGCGAAAGAGAAGTTTGGCGCCGAGGCGGCAACATCCGCCGACGCGAAAAAGATGGTGGAAGAGGAGCAGAAGTATTACGCGCATCATGGTGGGCGGACTTCCCGGCGCGTGCGCTCCGCGGCGACGAAAAAATGAAGGAGTCTCTGCTCCAGAACACGACTCTCACGGTGAAGGGAAAAGATCCGATTCAGGCGACCGACGTGCAGACGGGAGGCAATGAGCAGAGGGCCATCGTGGTCTTCATTTTCCCGAAGACCGGCGCCTCTTTCCCTGGACGATAAGGACGTCGAATTCTCGACCAAGCTGGGTGCCGATCGTGGTGAGACAGAAGTTTCATCTGAAGGACATGAGTCTTCAACGGCAAGCTCGATCTGTAAGTGCCATGTCAAAGCATGCGGGCAGACGCGAAGTCTTCCCGGAACCCCCATTAAGCAGATCGTTTTATCTGCGGCCCGCCGCACAAGTCGCGCGCGAACTGCTCGGAAAAATTCTTGCCTTTGATGGCGTCTCGGGCCGCATCGTCGAAACGGAAGCTTATCTAGGCGAGGACGACGGCGCGGCGCATTCCGCCCGCGGCATCACCCCGCGAACCCGCGTCCTCTTCGGGCCGCCCGGCCACGCCTACGTGTACTTCATCTATGGCATGTACGATTGCTTGAATGTCGTGTGCGAGCCCGAAGGCATCGCCGGCGGCGTATTGATCCGCGCGCTCGAGCCACTTGCCGGACTCGATCAAATGCGAGCGCGCCGTCCGGCTCGCGCAAGACGGGACGAGGATCTCGCGAACGGTCCCGGCAAGTTGACGCGAGCGCTCGGCATCAAAATCGCGCAAAACGGAGTGGATGTGACGAAAGGTCCGATCACGATTCACGCGCCGGAACGAGCGGAGCAATTCGAGATCGCGACATCGACGAGAATCGGCATCACAAAATCGGCGGATCTGCCGCTGCGATTTTTCATTAAAGGACAACCCGTGCGTGAGCCGGAGGTAGAATTGATTGTGTGACCTTCGACGATTATAAAGTCGTGCTCTATCGCAATCAGCCGGAAGGCTGGGTCGCAGAGGTTCCTGCTATTGGCGGTTGTTACGCGTTAATGGATACGCGTGAAGAAGCGCTTGAAGAACTGAAGTCGGTGTTCGGCATGATCGCCGAGGAATACCGCGAGCGCGGCGAAGCGCTCCCCTTGGACACAACAGAATTCATTCATGCCTAGCGCCAGGGCCGACGAATTCCGTCGCGCCGCGGCAAAACTTGGATTCCGCAGATCTCGCCAACAGGGCAGCCACGAGCGCTGGATTCACGAGGATGGACGAGCGACAACGATCCCAATTCACGGCAACAGGGAAATCGGACCGCCGCTATTTCACCGCATTGTCAGACAGCTCGGTGTAAGTTTGGCAGAGTTCGATCGCCTCCGATGAGCCATTCTGGCTCCTTCTTCTTCTGCTACCCTCGGGATTCATGCTTAAATCGACCATTTTCCGCGAATACGACATCCGTGGTGTTGCCGAAACTGAACTCCAGAGCCCCGATGTCGTCCAACTCGGCCGCGCGCTCGGCACGCTTCTCCAACGCAAAAGCGGACATTCGTATTAACCTCGGCTGCGATTGCCGCCTCAGTTCGCCGCGCCTGCATGACGCTCTGCTCGAAGGCTTGCTCGCCTCCGGCTGTGACGTCACCGATGTCGGCGTCGTCCCCACTCCTTTGCTCTATTTTTCGGCCGTTCATCTCAAAGCCGACGGCGCATCATGATCACCGGCAGCCACAATCCGGCCGAATTTAACGGCTTCAAAACGGTCTGCGGCTCCGGCACTCTGCATGGCGAAACGATTCAGGACGTCCGCAAGCTCATCGAAGCCGGCGATTTCGCGACCGGCGCCGGGTCACATAAAACCATCGATGTCTCCGACGCCTATCTCGACGCAGTCGCTCCGCAATTCCAATTCACGCGGCGTATTAAAGTCGTCGCCGATGCGGGCAACGGCACCGCCGGCCCCCTCCTTCACCGGCTACTAGCTCGCTTGAACTGCGAGGTAACGGAGCTGTTCTTCGAGATGGACGGCCGCTTTCCGAATCATCATCCCGATCCCACAGTTCCCGCGAATTTGAAGCATCTGCAAGACGCAGTCAAAGCGCAGCACGCCGACCTCGGCATCGCGTTCGACGGCGACTCGGACCGCATCGGCGCCGTCGACGAAAACGGCGAGGTGATCTACGGCGACATGCTGCTGCTCATCTATGGCCGCGAAATTCTGACCCGCAAGCCCGGCGCGACCTTCATCGGCGAAGTGAAATGCTCGCAGTTACTGTACGACGAACTGAAGCGACTGGGCGGCAATCCGATCATGTACAAGACCGGCCACTCGCTCATCAAAGCGAAGATGAAGGAGGAGCATGCCGAACTTGCCGGCGAAATGTCCGGCCACATGTTTTTCGCCGACCGCTATTTCGGCTACGACGACGCGCTCTATGCCGCTTGCCGCCTGATGGAGATCGTCGCCAAAAGCGGACGAGCCCCTGTCGGCGCAGCTCGCCGGATTTCCGAAAATGGTGTCCACTCCCGAGATCCGCGTTGATTGCCCCGACGAAACGAAATTCCAGGTGGTCGCGCAGCGTCGCCGCGCAATTCAAGAAGACCCACAAAATAATCGACGTCGACGGCGTGCGTGTTTTGTTCGACGAAGGATGGGGATTGCTGCGCGCCTCCAACACGCAACCTGTGCTGGTCATGCGCTTCGAGGCGCCGACCGAAAAATTGCTCGAGAGCTACCGGCGTGAAGTCGAATCAGCTCTCGAGCATGCAAAGTCACTACGAGTTAGGAGGCAGGATAGACCGAAGGCCGCCCTCCGAGCCGGCCCTCGATCTACATCGAGGATGCCATAGCAGGGCTGCGATTCCTATAGCCGAATCCGGGATTTCGGACGGCTTTGGTACTATAGCTGATGCCTCAAGGTGTTTTTCAGTCGGCTACAAGCCGTGACCGCCCCCGTCGGGTCGATCTTGCTATTGCCTTCCTCGATACTTATAATTTTGCCATCCATATCGATCAGAAACGTCGTCCGGCTGGCGAGGAACGATTGCTCGTTCAACACGCCATATTGCTTCATGACCACTCGTTTGTAATCGGACAGCATCGGAAATGCCGCGCCCAATTCTTTCGACCAATGATTTAATGTCGCGATGAAATCCCCGCTGATCGTTAGAACCTGCGTATCCGCAGTCGGTGAATTTGCCAATACCAGACTGGTAGGCGGTGAGTTCCTTCGTTCAACCACCGGTAAACGCCGCCGGGAAGAACGCCAGTACGACGTTTTTCTTTCCCCGGAAATCGGACAGCTTCACGGGCTTATTGTTGGTGTCGGGCAGAGTAAAATCCGGAGCCTCGTCGCCAACCTTAAGCTGGAGTTTGGATGGCGCCGGTACGCTCTGTGCCATGGAAAGCGCAGCGAGTCCAGCGACCAGCAAAAATTGTTTCATTGGTCTCTCCTTAAGCGGCGTGATGACCGCAGCCTCAAGGATAACCTTACGGTGTCGCGGCTGCGACCTTTAGCGTCTCATCCACCACTAGCTGTTGGATCGTGAAATCCCCGCTTGCGTCCCGTCGAGACAATCTCGCCCTGGTATTTCAATTTCCCGTTCACCATAATATCCAGCGGACGATCCACCGGGTAATCGAACGCAAGAATATCGCCTTCCTTCAAATCGAGCAGCGCCTCCACTCCCAGCTTCGGCCCTTGCAGCCGCGCATCCAGATTAATGATGGCGGGACGAATCAGCCGCAGCACGCGCGCGCGTTCTTCCTCGGTCGCGCGCGTCTTGCGAACGCTCCATTGCTGGTCGAATTTCTGGCGCAGCATCTTCACGATGATGGACGGGATGCCGATGTTCATCATCCCCGCCGTATCGCCGATGCGCACTTCCATGCTGATCGCCACCACCGCTTCGTTGGGCGCGAGGATTTGCAGCAGTTGCGGCTCAGTCTCGAAAGTTTCAATCGCGAAATCGATGGTGGTGACCGCGTGCCAAGCCGTTCGCAGATCGTGCAGCACGATCCGCAGGAGCCCTTCCATGATGCTCTGCTCGATTTCCGTGATCTCACGATTGATCTTGGTCGCGACCTTCCCGCTGCCGCCCAGCAGCATTTCGAGAATCGGAAACACCAGCGTCGGATTGATTTCCATCACCGCGTTTCCGTCGAAAGGCCGCATGCCCAGCGAAATCATGCAGGTTGGCGAAGGCAGGCACTGCGTGAACTCCATGAACGAAAGCTGCTCCACCGATACCAGGTTCACAGCGACGTAAGCGCGCAGGTAAGCCGACAGGCTCGACGCCAGCGCGCGCGCGAAATTCTCATGCAGCAAGTGGATCGCGCGAAGCTGATCCTTCGCAATCCGGTCCGGTCGGCGGAAATCGTAAACTAACGCTTTCTTGGCGGGATCGTCCTCAGCCGCGTTCTCGCGCAGCTTCTTAAATACATTGTCGATTTCTTCCTGGGAGAGTACGCGGTCTACAGCCACGCTCTTCTATCGGCGCCGTGCCCCAATCCCCTTATAAGGATTGTTCCGACCACGTTACTTGATCCGCAGGATCATATGATCCTCATCAACATACGTCCGACCCCACCTTCAAAGCATTCGGCTCAATCCCGAAACTCTCAAACCCGCAACTGCGATAAAGCTGCCTCGCCGCCGTCTGTACCGTCGCCACCGCCAACAGGATTTGCTCTAGCGACGGATCCTGCTTCGCTTTTTCGAGCACCGCCTCGACCAGCGCCCGCCCCACGCCTTTTCCCCGCTCGGCCGACGTCACATAGACGCCGTAAATGTGACCCTTGTGCCTGTCCTTCACTCCCGTGTCCCGGACGAACGTCATCATGCCGACAAGCTTGCCATCCTCAAACGCACCCAGCGTGAAATTACCTCCCGCTGTGTCGCGAAAGCGGAGCGCGATAGTTTCGACGGGCAGTCGCGCGGTGCTCCTCAACCGCCTTCCCAAATGCGAATGGTTCGGTTTCGAGCGACTCCAGCCGCAGCCGCCACCACGCCTCCGCGTCGCCTTTCCTCAAGCCTCCGTATTTCCATTCTTCATTCTAATTCTCCGTCGGAACCTTCTCTGCCCGAACTGCGTGCGGTGGCCGCGATACCTAACACAGCGAGATGCTGCAAATAGCACATCAATTCCGCCGGTACAGCCTGACGAAATCGCGCAGCTCCCCTTCATTCAAATCGGAAACCGCCCAAAACGTCATCCCCTCGCTACTACCAGCTTTCCACGTGATACCCGTTCCGCGTTTGCTAACCGCCGCGGTCGGCGCCGAAGGCCACGTGAACAAGTTGATCATATGGTTGCGCCGCCCATAAATCAACGCCGCCGCCGGATGCCCCTCCAGATACTCCAGCCGCCCTCCCAGCAGCGGAAATCCGTCCACATCCTTCACCGCCGGCGAAAAATCGAGCTTCCCGTCGAACCACGGCTTCACCGTGTGATGATCCGACGAAGGAACATCCAGCAAATGCGTTCCCGTCAACGACCGCATATGCGCCGAGACAACATCCCCCGCCAACACCTGCTGCGGATCGACGCGCGATCGGAACATCGAAATATTCCACGTCACGGACGCGACGAGAAGCACCGACGCCGCGATCGCCATCCAACGCCACGGCATCGGCCTCGGCGCCGGATTTTCTTTCCGTAACTGCCCCCGGATCTTCTCGCGCCAGCCCCGGCGGAGCTTCGTAATATCGCGCGTGTGTTCGCATAATGCAGGACTGGCAGGAGCGCAGATGATCCGCCAGCCCCGGGTCGTTATTCTCCATCATGCAGCCGCGCCGATTTCGCAATTCATCGCAGCGCTCCCTCCAGGCATTGTTGAAGCCGCTTGCGCCCCCGCGCGAGCCTCGACATCACCGTCCCGATCGGCACTCGCGCGATGTCGGAAATTTCTTTGTACGACAACTCCTCCAGCTCGCGCAGAACCATCACTTCCCGAAATTCCAGCGGCAATCCTTCCAGGCACCCTTGCAGCGATCCGAGCGCCGCCTCGTTCAGCAAAACCGTTTCCGCGTTCGGCGCTTCGTCGGCCGCGCCATGCACCTGCTCATCGAATTCCACGGCCGTCCGCTCCCCTTTCTTCTTCAGCCACGTGAAGCAGGTGTTGCGAACCACGGCCAGCAGCCACGCGCGGCCATCCTCGCCTTCCAACGTTTCGAACGATCGGAACGCGCGCAAAAAAGCCTCCTGCACCAGGTCCTCCGCATCGTCGCCGTTGCGCGTCAGCCACCGCGCCAGGTTGTACGCCGCGTTGAGATGAGGCATCACGGTCTGCTCGAAAAGAGCCTGTTTCCGGGCTGGATCCATCGATTCTTTCCAGCATAGGCCATCAAGGTGGCGCAAGCTCCTGCTTGAGTAGACTCCGGCACGCTCCGATTTATTCCCGCTATTTTTCCGAACTTCGCAGCGCACGCCGCTGCTCCCGGGTCCAATCGTAGATCGCCTGCGATCTCTTCGTCCGACAGCCGCGCCTCCGGATGCAGCAAAACATAACGCGGCAAAGGCATCTGACGATTCCGTACCATGGTCCCGATCCGCGCCAGCAAGTCGCGCTTCTCATCAGCCGAGCGCTCTTCCCAATGTGTCAGGTTCAAATGCTCGCGCCCCTCCGCGACATCTTTTTCGATAGCCCACGAAACCAGCGGAAGGTAGCTGTACGCGGGCCACACCGTTCGCTCCGAATGGCAGTTTTGGCAAGCTCGTTCGATAAGCGGATTCATGCCCACCAGTGGCGTCGTTGAACTCTGTGCTTTAACATCTCCGAACGGATGGATAAAAGGCAACGCCAGCGAGCAGCTTCCTACTAAAAAGAAAGTATCTTAGTCACGCCTTCCATAACTACGGCAAATCGAATTTATTTCTTTGGGAATAAAATCGCGTGTACCGCAGTCATGGCAGACGGAGGCATTATGACTGACATTTGAAAAAAGAGACCGACAATATCGACCGCCGCGGCTTCCTGCGCTGCATGGCCTGGGCCGGCTCCGGCGTCGTGTGGACCATGGCCGGCGGCGTGCCGACGTCGAAACTGCTCGGTCAAACCACGAAGTCACGAAGGATTCCAATTCGTGCAGATCAGCGACAGCCACATCGGCTTCAACAAACCCGCCAACGCGGACGTCAATGCGACTCTGCAAGTCGCCATCGACAAAATCAACGGCCTGGCGAAGGCGCCCGACTTCATGATCCATACCGGGAGACCTGACCCATCTCGCCAAGCCGTCCGAGTTCGATACGCTGGGCCAACTCCTGCTGAGCGCCAAAACAAAACAGGTGCTTCTACGTTCCCGGCGAGCACGACAACGCCACCGACGACGGCAAGGAATATCTCTCCCGCTTCGGCAAGGGAACCAAGGGAACAGGCTGGTATAGCTTCGACCACCACGGCGTGCATTTCGTAGGCCTGGTGAACTCCGCCGCTCTGGAAGGCATGGGCAAGTTGGGCGCCGATCAACTCGCCTGGTTGAAGGACGACCTGAGCGCCCGCTCCGCCAGCACGCCAATTGTCCTATTCGCGCACCTTCCTCTGTGGACCGTTTATCCCGAATGGGGCTGGGGCACCGCAGGATAGTGAGGAAGCGCTCAGCTATGTGAAGAGATTCGGCTCGGTCACGGTCCTCAACGGCCATATCCACCAGACCATGCAAAAAGTGGAAGGCAACGTCAAATTCCACACCGCGATGTCGACCGCGTTCCCGCAACCCGCCCCCGGCGCCGCGCCGTCCCCCGGTCCGATGAAAGTGCCCGCCGAAAAACTGCGCTCCGTACTGGGAATCCGGCAAGTCGAATTCGTAGCGAGTCCACAGCATCTGGCCGTGGTCGATTCGACGCTGGAGTAGGCATGCTGACATTAATCTTAATCTTCCTGGCCCTCGCCACCCCGGAACAAACCGGCAAAGAACTATTCGTCCGCCGATGCAGCGGTTGCCACGCAGCGGACTTAGATAAAGAGGGCCCAAGGCTGCGCGGAGTCTACGGCCGCAAAGCAGCCGCCGTCCCAGGCTTCTCATATTCCGAAGCCGTTAAAGAAATCGTCCATCCGCTGGGACGACCAAACACTAGACCACTGGCTAACCGATCCCGACGCAATGGTGCCGGATACCGATATGGCCTTCCGCCTGTCCAATGGAGAAGAAAGAAAAGCAATAATCGCCTACCTAAAAACCCTCTGAATCGCACGCGATCCATACAATGGTGCCCGACACCGCCGCTCTGCGTTCCCACTGAACCGCCATCATAAAGCATGCGGACAGACGCGAGCGATCCCTGACCCGCCCGCCTCCAGCTACCATAAATACAGTGGATCGATTCTTCGTAAAAAACTTCGGCTGCCGCGCCTCCCAAGCCGACGGAGCCGCCATCGAAGCCGGCCTGACCGCGAAAGGATTCTCCTCCGCCGCGACCGCCGCCGAAGCCGGCCTGATCGTCCTCAACACCTGCACCGTAACCGCGACCGCCGACGATGAAGTTCGCCAAACCGTCCGCCGCATGCATCGCGATCATCCGCAAGCGCGAATTCTGATCACCGGATGCTACGCGCAGCGCGCCCCGCAGGAACTTGCGGCCATCGAAGGCGTCACGCTGGTGGTCGGAAATTCGCACAAAACACAAATCCCCGATCTCGTCTCAAGCGCCGCATGGACTACCACGGCCAGATCGAAATCGGCGACATTTTCGCAGCGCCACGATTTCCTTTCCGCGCCAGTCGAGGATGCCGCCGGCGAACGCACGCGCCCCAATCTGAAAATTCAGGACGGCTGCAACAATCGCTGCTCCTTCTGCATCATCCCTTTCGTCCGCGGCCGCAGCCGCAGCGCTCCCGCCGAGCAGGTGATCGAACAGGTCGGCGCGCTCGCCGCGAAGTATCGCGAAGTAGTCCTCAGCGGAATCAACCTGGGCCGCTGGGGCCGCGATTTCCCGGCCGCCTTCGCCTGGCCGACCTGGTCCGCCGCTTGCTAGACGAAACCCCAGTCGAGCGTCTCCGCCTCAGCTCCGTCGAGCCGATGGATTTTTCCGACGATCTCCTCACCTTGATGGCGACATCGCCGATCGCATCGCGAAGCACGTCCACGCGCCTTTGCAATCCGGATCGGATACGGTCCTGCGCCGCATGCATCGCAAGTATCGCCCGCGCCATTACGCCGATCGCATTGCGAAGGCTCGCGCTTTGATGCCGGACTGCGCCGTCGGAGCCGACGTGATGACCGGTTTCCCCGGCGAAACCGACGCCGAGTTCGAGGACTCCCGCGCCTTCATCGAAAGTCTCCCGTTCACCTACCTGCACGTCTTCACCTACTCCGAGCGTCCCGGCACCCCCGCCGCGGACACAAGCACAGGTGCCCATGCCGATCCGCAAACACCGGACCCAGGTTCTGCGCGAACTAGCCGCAAAAAAGAATCTAGAATTCCGCCGCTCGATGATCGGACGAAAAATCTCAGTAGTGACGCTAGATGGCGGCAAAGCGCTGAGCGAAAATTTCTTGAAGGTCAAGCTCTCAACAAGTCCGCCCCGCCAACCACATTGAAGAAGTTCCAAATCGCCGGCCTAACCACCGACGGCCTCCACGAATCCGGCATGCTCCCAATACTCTGATGCGTGTCCGAACCGCCATGCGTGAGCATGCGGACAGCGCGCTACATAGTCAACAACGCAGCCATCAACTCAATCCCATCCCACAAATTCTGAATCCGGATATTCTCATTGAAGCTGTGCTGATTGTTATCGTGATTCGCGATCGGAACCGTAATGGTGTGCGTGCCCAGCGCATGCTCAATCATCTCGAGCGGCACGCTCCCGCCCATCGTCGGAACTTTCACCGACGGTCCACGCGCGCTCTCCACCGCCCGGATCACTTCTTTCGAAATCGGCAGATCCATCGAAGTCCGCACCGCGTTATATCCGCCCTCTTTCGAAACGATTTTCACCACCCGTTCATGCGCCATCCGAACCTGCGGGCTGGGATCGCTATCGACAACGAAAAATCCCAGCTTGCGAAAATGTTCGATGAAGCGCGCGACGGTTTCTTTATGATCCATGCCCTTTACCAGCCGCATATCGATGCTCGCGGTCGCAGTCGATGGAATCACATTCGGACGCCTGCGCGCCGACACGCGCGCTCGCCATGCCGCGAATGTTCAACGACGGCTGCTGCAACAACTCGATCAGTTTTTTCGGCGCGCCCTCCGTCGAACCGAGCCACAATTCCTTCTTCAACTCCTCATCGAAGTCCGGCGCCTCCGCGATGGCCCGCTTTTCGGTGTCGCTTAACGGCGCAATATTGTCGTAAAAATGGTCAATTAAGACCCTCCCGGAGCTGTTCTTGAGCGAATTAAGCCGTTTACGAGCATCAAGCAGGGTTCGGAGCCCAATTTCCGTAGTGTCCGCTGTGCAATTCGCGCCGTGGACCATAAAAAGTGAGGTCCACTTGAGCGATCCCTCGAGCGCCGAACGCGATCAGCTGCCGTCGCGTCTGATGCACCGGCCCGTCGCAAATCAGCCAGACATCGCCCGAAAAGAGCTGCTTTGTTGGCTTCCAGAATGTGCCCCAGATTCGGCGACCCAGCCTCTTCCTCGCCTTCGAACACGAATTTTATGTTGGACTTAGGCTTCGCCGCCCGAATCGAGCGCCGCCAGGATCGCAATGATCGGAGCCTTGTCGTCCGAAGCCGACCGCGCGTAAATCCTTGATTCCGGATCGAATTTGTCGCCGGCAGCGGAACGATCACGCCATCCCTCTGCAAGCACCGGCGAAAACGGCGGCGACGCCCATTCCTTCGGATCGAGCGGCTGGCCATCGTAATGTGCATAAAACACAATAGTTCGCGTCGCGCCCGGAGCCCGGATTTCGCCAAAAACCACCGGATTCACATCCGGAGCCTCAACCAGCTTGGCCTCGACGCCGCGCTTCTTCAGCATCGCAACAATCAAATCCGCATTGCGCCGGATATTCACCTGATCGGTGGCGATGTTGGGAATGGAAAGTAATTGAAAATACTCGTCAATGATGGCCCGCTCATGCGATTGACGGAAGTTGTCGGGCGGCAATGGAAGCGGGATTCGTTTGGGATCGAGCGAACGAAATTGACCAGCAAAAAGCCAATAAATCGCCCCATTTTCAAACGGTAGGAGGTCTGTCGCGATTCCAGATGGAGCAATCGCTCCTCGATAATTGCAAGCCGCTCTGTCACAATTGCGTCGCGGTTTTCAAGCGTATGCAGGCGCAGTTGCTGACCTTTGCCATAACGGTGGAACTCAGTGAGAAGGTTCGTCTCAATCTGCCGCATTTTTTCGGTAAGATCGTCGCTCGTCGTCCGCATCTTCTCGCTCAGTTCGTCGACAATCTCTGTTCTTCAATTCAGTTAGTGCGGCTTTGAGGTCGGCTTTGGTGATTCCGTTCCCGTTCTCCTATGCCGTTATTATACGCCCGCCTACATCTCCCGCCGATTTTCCAGCGATTTCGACATCGTCACTTCGTCTGCGAACTCCAGGTCGCTGCCCACCGGGATGCCCATCGCGATGCGCGTCACTTTCAATCCTAAAGGCTTTAAAAGACGCGACAAATATACCGCGGTCGCCTCGCCTTCCACTGTCGGATTCGTCGCCAGGATGATTTCTTGAACGTCGCCTTTCGCGATGCGGTCCAGCAGGCCCTTGATTTTCAATTGCTCTGGACCGATGCCGCGCAAGGGCGAGATGGCTCCGTGCAGCACGTGATAAACGCCTTCAAATGTTCGGGTTGTTTCGATGGGCAGAACGTTGTGCGGCTCCTCGACCACGCAGACCGGCGTGCGGTCGCGATGCGGATCGCGGCAAAAGGAGCAGAGCTCGCCGTCGCTGATGTTGTTGCACTCCGCGCAAATGCCCAGGTTATCTTTCACATCGAGCATCGCCTGCGCCAGGCGCGCCGCGTCGTCGCGCGAATTGCGCAGCACGTAAAATGCGATCCTCTGCGCGGATTTCTGGCCGATGCCGGGCAAGCGGCGAAACTCGTCGATCAGGCGTTGCGAGCGGCGCGGCGAAATCGGGCATCTATAGATCAGTACCGGGCGGCAATCCCATTCCGCCCAGCATGCCGCCCATGATTTTCTGGCTCTGCTCTTCCACTTTCTTCGTCGCCTCATTGCACGCGGCCATTACCAGATCCTGCAGCATTTCGACATCGCCCGCGACTTCGGGATCGATCTTCACGCCGAGCACGTTTTTGTGGCCGTCCATCTTCACGGTCACCATGCCTCCGCCGGCGGCGGCTTCGACGCGGATCTAGCGCGATCTCCTCCTGCATCTTCTGCTGCATCTTCTGGGCCTGCTGCATCATGGCCTGCATGTTTCCTGGCATTTTCATAAGAGCCTCACGCGTCCTTTAAATTTCGCACGGTTCGTACCTGGCTGTCCGGGAACAATTCCTGGAAGCGCTTCACTTCGGGATGTTCCAGCGCTCGCGCTGAAACTTCGTCGGTCTTGGGGGCGGCGGGCTGGCGCCGGCTCGCGCTGCGTTTCGCCGATTTTGATCGTCACCTTCACCGGCCTGCCGATCACGCGATGCACGATCGCGGTGAAGTCGCCACCTTTAAAATTCATGGAGTAAAGCTTCGGCGTGGTGACGGTCAACTCCGTGGCCGATTCGGCCAACTCGGAATGTTCCAGCGCGTCGGCAACGTAGGTTTGTTTTGCTTCGAGCAGCGCGGCGTGCAGGCGCGATCTGGTATCGCCGCCTGTGTAACAGCCGGCGGCGCTGCTGGCGCCGGTTCAGCTTGTGTAACAGCCGGCGGCGCTGCTGGCGCCGAGCTCATCGGCGGAGGCGTCTTCGGCGGTGCCGGCGCGCCGCCGATTCCCGCGATCGCTTCCTCAATCGACTGCAACTTGCCCGCGTGCACCAGCCGCAGCAGCCCGAGTTCGAGATGCAGCCGCGGCTGCAGCGAGCTCTGCAAATCGCGAAACAGGTCGAGCGTCAAGTCGCAGATAGCGCGTCAGATCTTCTTCACTGAACTGCGCCGCGACCTTCCCCAGCGTCTCCTGCTCCGGAGGCGATGCGGCCACCAGCTTGGTTACGCCGCGCGAAATTTTGACGACCAGCAAGATTGCGGAAATAGCGCGCCAGCTCGCGCGCGAAATGCTGCAAGCTGCGGCCGTTCGCTTCGAGATCCGCCACCACATCGAGCATCGCTTTCGAATCGGCGTCGACCAATGCCTTTGGCGACGGCGCCCAGCGAATCGAGCGAGAACATGCCCAGCAGGCCGCGGACTTCGATGGCTTTCAGCTCCGTTCCGCAGCAGGCGATGGCCTGATCGAGAGCGGAGAGCGAATCGCGAACGCTGCCTTCGCCGGCCTGCGCGAGCACGCTGAAGGTTTCCGCATCGGCCGTGATGCCTTCTTGCTTGGCGATCCATTGCATGCGCTCCACCAAGCTGCGCGAAGTCGACGGAGCGGAAACTGAACTGCTGGCATCGCGAGACGATGGTCGCCGGAATCTTGTGCGATTCCGTGGTGCAGAGGATGAACACCACCCACTCCGGCGGCTCTTCCAGCGTTTTCAGCAGAGCATTAAACGCCTCGCTGGTGATCTGGTGCGCTTCATCGACGATGAAGACTTTATAGCGATCGCGCGCCGGCCGATAGCGGACATTTTCGCGCAGCTCGCGCATTTCGTTGATGCCGCGATTGGAGGCCGCGTCGATTTCGATGACATCGGGCGCGGAGCCGCGTGGCGGTTTCGAGGCAGCTCGCGCAGACGCCGCACGGAGTCGCCGTCGGACCCTGAATGCAGTTGAGGCAGCGGGCCATGATGCGGGCGACGGTGGTTTTTCCCGTGCCTCGCTGGCCGGAAAAAATGTAGCCGTGGGCGATGCGGCGCTGCGCGATGGCGTTTTCGAGAGTGGTTTTGACGTGTTCCTGGCCGATCAGCTCCGCAAACGTCTGCGGCCGGTACTTGCGGGCGATGACCTGGTACATGAAGGGGATAATGCCAGACCCCGGGTGATCCGCGGCACACGAGTTAAACCGCTACCGTTGCTTCCTTCCGGACCTGGCGGGGTTTGCAGCCGCCCGTTGCACGAAGCCCGGAGCCTGACAAACTACAAGTTTATCAGATGAGCCTCATAAGCCGGTGGTAGTGTCCTATAAAGTGCGTTGATGGGGAATATATCGTCTATCGGTATTGCTCCCACTGGTCCCGCATCCACGTAAACATGTCGCCCGGAGGCGTTCTCGTGCCGAATCCAGCCCATATTCCAGTCTCTACCTCAACGACCATGAGATAAATTCCAGGGAAAGATTCCTTGGCTGCATCTCTCAATACTGCTGCCGTCAATGTTCCGGTGGAATCGATGATAAACCATGTTTCGCTCAACTGGTGCCACCATCCAAGATGAGGCCACCTACTTTTCAGAAGTGTAAAAAATGCGAGGTCTTGCTCTGGCGTCGTTCGATTAGTCGAGAGTATCAAACGCGTCGCCATTTTACTGATTGCCCCCCGATTCGTCTTTTCCAGCACTTGGGAGTAATGGTTGATTGGGGAGATTCTCGACGGTTACGATGCCAGTTATGCTATCTCCCCGAAATCCTTTTTCAATAGCTAATTGTTGAATCAGGAATTTCTCGGTTCTCAAAAGGTGTTCGCGCTTTGTCAGGAGACAGAAGATGTAAGCCCCAAGATATGTCAGTCCCGCAAGCGCGGAGAAACATCCTAGCAACAACTGAATCCAGAAATCGGCATTGTAGCGAACGCTAGCAACGAGCCCAACGACACACATTCCAAAAAACCATCCGAGTGGATTCATGATGGTTGAACGTGTGCCTTGTTGCGTTGCTTGTTGTAAAAGCGAAGCGAATAAATTCATTCCTGACATCAACGCGGCCTTGGCGACGGAAAAGCGAAGTTTTCATGAGACACTCCAATCAGGCCGCTTGTTAGACCGTTTTGAAGTGTTCCTAGCACTCCGCTACAGTAGCCACCAGATTGGTTTCGAAAAATCCGCTTTCTGCCCCATTCTACGCCATTTAACGGCGTTTATGCGAGCAAGTCCGCGATATCCCAAACACGATCCGTGATGCCTGCCTGCATTGCGGGCAATCGTTCCGAGTAGCAAGCGGTTGCTGAAACCCATCAACGCACTTTTAGGACACCACCAAGCCGGTGCGTTCTTTGCGGGCTCTGCGTTTCTGCGTGAGAAATTGGTTAGGAGTATTACCCCCAGTAACGAAGTGAGGATATTCTAGAAGGAGGAGATCAGAGCATGGAAGTGCATTTCCCTCCAGAACTCGAAGCGAAGCTGGCGCACTCGGCAGCCGAACAAGGCCGGAAGCCTGATGAACTTGTGCAGGACGTAGTGACGCGCTATTTCGAGGAGGAAGCGCGCTTCGTCGAAGCCGTTACGCGCGGCGAGGAGGCATTAAAGCGGGGCGAGCGCCTAACCCATGATCAGGTTGGTCAACGACTCCAGCGGTTTCTGCGATCCTGATGGAGATTCGTTGGTCGCTGCCAGCGGCGGAAGATCTCGAACGCATTTGTGAGCGAATTGAGATCGATAGCCTCCAGGCTGCGTGCCGAGTTGCTCGAACCATCTATGAAGGATGTGGCCGTCTGAAGGATTTCCCCGATCTTGGACGGGCAAGCACTCGGATGCCCGGCCGCCGGGAGCTGATATTCGCGCCTCTGCCGTACATCGCTGTTTATGAGGTTACGGAACATGCGATCGAGATTTCGCGGATCTTCCACGGAGCGCAGGATTGGAATAGATAGATGAGCAAGAGCCAACAAGGTACGAGCATTGACGATTTCCTCAAGGAAGAGGGCATCTTTGAAGAGACGCGGGCGCAGGCTGTGAAAGAGGTGGTTGCCTGGCAGCTGGCGGAGGCCATGAAGAAACAGAAAATCTCCAAGAACAAGATGGCAGCGTTGCTCAAGACCAGCCGAACCCAAGTCGACCGGCTGCTTGATCCAAAAAACGACATCACACTTTCCAGCTTGCAGAGGGCGGCGGCGATGGTGGGACGGCGGGTCTCGATTGAGCTTGTGTAGTTCGGGACGCCAGTGAAATGGAACGGGTACCCCTCACTTGCGTGCCACTTCCCAATGCTTGCGCCGCAGCCGACGCGCCGCTTCGACCAAGGCGAGCGGCCCTAGTGTCATCGCCGCGATCACTTCCCAAGCGAGCCCTTGGCCGCGCATCACTACAATCGACACCGCGGCCGACATCACACCGTAGCCGGCAAGCAGAATCCTCCCGTATGGGTGGGGACTCTGGGACCTTCGACGCACCTCCTGCGACAAGACCTGGCCAAAATCCGGGGGTAGGCGCGGAACCGGAGCGGCCATCGAACGCAGCAGCAGGCTATCGATTTCGGCTTCGCGAGGATCCATCTCAGACATGCGCTCAGACATAGGAATGTCCTTTCTCCCTTAGCATGCCGCCGAGAAGCTGGCGCGCGCGATGGAGATACGACTTGGCTGTATTCTCCGGAATGTCAAGCAACGCCGCCACTTCAGCCACACTTGCGCCCAGCCAATAGTACAGGCGCAAAGCGGATTGGTAGACTTCGGGGAGTGTTTGAATGCATTCCTCCAGGGCCTGATCTCGTTGGGCCGCTTCTACCTGCGCATGCGGCCCGGGCTCAGCGGTCGCTGCGTGAGAAAGCGCCGCTTCATCCAAGTGTGGCCTGCGGTAGCGAGCCCGTGCCTTTAAATTCACCGCTTGGTTGAACGTGATGCGGTAAATCCACGAGCTTAATTCCGCTTCGCCCCGAAACGACGCTAGCGCATGATAAACCTTCAGAAACACCTCCTGCACCACATCTTGCGCCTCCATTGCAAACCCCTGCCCCAGAATCGAAAGAGCGAGACGAAAAACCGGGTTGCCATGCCGGCCAAACAGCTCTCGAAAAGCTTGCTCGTCGCCGCCCTGGGCGCGGGCCACCAGTTGGGAATCATTATCCACCGCAATCATTGTCCACCGGCGTTAGCGGCTGACGTCGCGCTTCAAAAAGTGGAAGGCGAGGAGTCCCACGCCCAAAAAGGCGAGCGGCAGGGGGGCTACCCAGGATCCATTTGCCGGAGGCGGGAGAATCCGATAGAGCACAATCATAGCTCCAACGGAAAGGCTTATAAGGACAGTTCCCAGTATCGGAATCACGTTCGGATCTGGAACACGCGGATTCCGCGCTGGCTCCAGCGGAAACTCCGGCAACGGTATCCCCTTTTCCATCGCAGCGAGCCTCTCCTGATGGATCATCTCGAGCCGCTTCCTGCGGCTTTGATGGGTCACATAGACATAACCAACAACGCCTGCCGCCAACGCGAGCGCGACCATGCCATCGCCGACCGTGTAGCTCATCTATTTTGTCACCTCAATCCTTAAGACAAGGTGAACTCACGCGCGGTTGCAAAGTGTGCGAATAAAAATTCCAGCTTGGAGGATCGCGACTTCCAGGCAGAAGCCTGGCCGAGCCTCGGGTTCCGACCACAAGCAAGTCTACTCGGGGAAGTAGCCTTCCTTCGCTCGAATGCGATAGTCACCAAGGCCGACTACGGACAATTTTATGGTGCGCCACTTGGATCCCTCGACGACGGGCGGCTTGTATGTGAGCATGTAAGTATGCTGCAAGCTGGCTAGAATGTCGCGAAAGATTGGGCCGATATCCGCATTCTTTTTAGCTTCGTAGAACACCCCGGACGATCCCTCGGCGATGGTGCGCAATTGTTTCAATAACTGCTTGCTTTGCAAGGCTTCTCCTTCGGCCACCGTATAGATCGGGATTCCGCACTTCTGGGCGCGGGTGATGGCGGACTGGGCTCTGAGGACGCTCGCATTGTCGGCCCCGTCCGTGAACACTACGATTACTTTCTTACCCTGCCGCTTGGAGATGTCCCGGGTGACTTGCGCGAGAGCGTCAAAGAGGGCCGTCGCACCGGACGCGCGGGTGCGGAGTAAGGCTCGCTTGGCGGCAGCTCGATCCTCCGTAAAATCCTGGAGGAGGTTCAGGGAAGTACTAAATCCATAGATCGCGACCGAATCGCCCGCCCGCAAATCGTCAATCAAGGACACTGCTGCATTCTTAACCAAAGGAAGAGTATTCTGCATGCTGCCTGTCGTATCGAGTACCAGCGCGCAGGAGAGGGCAGATCCTTGGGATTCAAATGCAACGATGGGCTGGGATTGTCCTTCGTCGAGGACCCGGAATTGTTCCGAAGAGAGGCCATCCACATACTTGCCATGCTGGTCGTGGATTGTCGCGTAAACCTCGACCAGCCGGGTTTCGGTCCTGAACACGACATCCTGGCCGAACGCAAGCAACGCGAGTGAGCAGGCGAAGAGCAGCGATCTCATGGTTTCCTTAAAGTCTGGTCGATCAGATCGTCGTCGATTTTCCCGTAAGCGGCCAGAATGGACCTCCAGTCATGGGCGTCGGACATGGTTAGATTACCAAGTATACGGCGGAGCACAGGCTCGGCGAGCGTGCCGATCGCCTGCGCGGGAAAACCACGCCGATCCATATAATCGGCAAGGTAAAGCTTGAACTCCGACGCGCGTTCCGCCATATGTTCCGGCAGACGGTGCTCAAAATCCTCAAACGGAGGCAGACGACCTAAGTGTGGATGGCTGCAACCCGAGACATCAGGCAAGAGGGCGCCGAGAAGCTGGAGGCGATCTCCATTATTCAAGGATGCGGCGCGATGGAGCGCAACCGTGGCAGGCGATGGCCAGGGATTGTCTTTGTAGCGATCAAAAAAGCGATCGCCGATAAAATACAGATCGCTCAACGTTACCGACTGGCGGACTCGAACCCAATCCCGCGCGGCCAATCCATTGATCAAATCAAGACGGCGAGCCGATGAGAGCAAACCAAGGGTTTCCTCTGAAAGATCCTGAAGTGCACGCTTATCGAAGGCAGCCCGGATACACCATTCACGTCCCACGCGTAACTTCAACCCGAGAAGGCGTTGATCGGAGTCTACGAGCCCGGACAAGTGAGCTGCGCGGATGGCCCCGATCTGTGCGGCGCCAATATCACTGGCGTTGATCCCGTCGTATTTCGACCCTGCGAGCGACGCACGTGACACCTCGATCGGGAAATCGCTGAATCCGCCGACGAAGAAGGAGCCGCGCTTCGGATCTTCGGCAAGCTTTACCTCCGACTGCGCAAAGTCTCGAGGCCTGGGTCCATCCGTAATTTCGACAAAACGGTGCTTACGGACAAGAAACGGATCCTCCGCCACCAACAAATCGTCAGGGCGAAAGTAGAACGCATAGACTAATCCAGAGAGCGCCAGACGAACGGTGGGCGCCAGTTCTGCCAGCAGTTCGCGCTCCAGCTTTTCAAGATCCCTCGGATTGACTTTCTTAGCCGTGGCCTTCTGGTGGAGGTGCGCTATCACGGCAAGAACCTTCTCTTGTTGAGCGGCATCCAAAGCTCTGCCGGCCTTCCCCTGTTTGAGATCCTTCGGAATCTCGACGGACGGAAGTAAGGCGACGGCAGCCTCAAGAGCCTGGAGTTGGCTCGCGGGAGGCGCTTTGGCTTCAGCGATGGAATGGGCGGAAGCGCTGATATTCAGTAAGGGTTGAACGCGCGGGATATTCTCCAGCTCCAGCACGCGTGCGAAGTCCGCTCTACGGACCTTCGTCGAATCCACGAATTGCGGACCATTGAGATCAAAAGAAATCGGCGCCTGCTGTGCGATAAGAAGGTTCCGGATGGACGTGTCGGCGTCCGATGAAGGGACGGATCCATTGATTACCAAGAGGCGGGCGACAAGGCTAAGAGAAGCCTGCGTGTATTCCCCGGGCGAAGCGGCGCGCGCAAAGGTGTCACAAAGCTGGTAGAACAGCTCGGTACTCTGCTTCTCCGCAATCGCCCCTGTCATAAGCGCAATACGTACGAGTTCAAGCAACGAGTGGAATTGACCGAGAATCAGATTCAAGTCGAGCTGGGAAGTTGTCTTTAGTTTGTCTCCGAAGCGAAAGAACTGGCTAAACTCACGATTCGTCAAACCGGTGAAGACACTGAAGTAGGGATACAGCGCCGAGTAACGAGGATAATTTTGCGCCAGGCTTAGCGCGGCGGCCTCATCAAGCGGCTCCGCGCGGTGTTCATCGATACGGACAACGGCCAAGAAATTATCGAGTTCGGCGTGCTTCTCCATTGCACTCTTATATTGGGTGCGGGCGAGACGGATTAAAATATCGTCCTCGACGTCAGGTGCGGCCTTCTGGTGGGCCTTGGCCAATAGCTTCGAATTCCGCGCATCCGAATTCGATTGCTTCACTACCATCCACACTTCAGGGCTGCCCGGAAAATCCACTGCGCCGTCGTCATCGAGCGGCACCGCGCGTAGGAACCCACCAAAGAAATCGCCGCGAATCAACCCTCCTACGCCCAGTTTGACCTCGGGCGATTCACGAAAGAGATCAAAGAAACGTGAGAGGCGCGAGCTATTGAGTGTGAAAAAGCGCTGATGTTGAATATCGAGATTGGAGAGCGTGTAGAAGAATGCAAGCACACGACCGTCGTCTTTCTCGAGGAGCATCCGAAGAAAGCGATCCGGCTCTGACGGCGAGGCGCCGACGAGTGCCTTCCACAACTCGGCAGCACGGGGCCCGCCAGGGGTTTGCACCTTGCCGTCGGTAACGACTATAGCGGAAGAGAAGTTCGCCAACAGTTTGGCATGTTTCTCCACGAGAGGTTTCAAGCCAACGGATTTGACAAGCGCCTCGGCGGTTGCCCGGTCGACAGAGCTTAGGCCCAGGTATGCCTGAACTAAATGAACATTGCGGCAAAGAGCTTCGGCGAAGCCCCCCGGCAGCTTCTCAGTCGAGTAAAACTGGGTGCGCCAGGTTGCTTCGTCAAGCGCAATGGTGGCCCATTCAAAAGGGATCTCGAACTGGTAGGCTTTGCCTTCAGCAAAGGCCTTCTCCATGCCGACTTGATCGATGGCGAGAGCGGATGCCAGGTCCTGTCGGCGGGCTTGCTTCGCCTTCACCCCGGACTCGATTGCCAACCGGTCTTTCGATTTTACAAGCTTCCATCCGAAAATTCCCAAGACTTTCTCTGTCTTCTGCTGCGCCGCCTTGTCACTGAGAGAGATAGAGAAGATCACTCGGTCGTTCTCCCGCTTGCCGAGTTGGATCAAGGTATTCAATCGCTCGAAATAGTCGCGAAGGGACTCGAAAAAGGGGTCGGCCGATCCCTTGCTTCCCATGTTGCGAAGAATGGCACGAGCGTAATCGGTGAGGAAGTCGTCAGGCGACGAAATAGCTTTGCCGTGCGCCATGAAGGCCAATGCAGCGAACCCACCGGGAATCCACACGCCGGGCGAGGCAGCCCGCTGGGAAGACGGATCCAAGTGCGATCTTTCTAGCTTCTCGGCAAACCAGTGCGCTCGTTCGTCGTCGGCGTCCCGTAAGGAGACCTGGAGTCCTCGCTCCAATACGCGCGGCAACTCCGCTGGGTTTGCTGACGAATAAAGTCCAGCCAGCCGCTGATAGATCAGTGGCGCGCCGGTCCCGTACGCCTCTTCCAGTTGAGCCCCGTACTCCAGCAGAGCGACGTCATCGATCGATGCGGACGCGGAGACGGCGCGGCGGGCGGCATAAATCTCATCCTGGCGTTCGAGGGCCTGAACCTTCAAGAGATGAATTCGAGCCGACTTAGGCGCTGCGCGAATACCCTCGTCCGCCGCGCCCAGCGTGCCGGGCAGGTCACTCTTGGCAAACAGCAGGCGCGTCACCGCAAAATGCGCGGGCTCGTGCAGAGAATCGGCTTCGATGGTCCGCTTCCACAACTGAAGGGCTTCTTCCGGACGATGCAGCCGTTCAAGAAAATCGGCATAGGTCGCGCGGACCGGAGCTTCCTCGGCCATTGCGCCGAGCATCACGTCCACCTGTGCCGAGGCATGAACGGAATCGTTGTGCGCGAGGTACAGGCGAACAAGCTCCGTCCGACGCGCGACATGAACACCGCCTAATTTAAGGGCGTGCTCCAGCGCATCGGCCTGAACTGTCCACTTTTCTATCTGAGCCGCGCTGTCAGCGAGGGTGAACCACAAATCCTGCCTCTGTGGAAAGGCCTTCAACGTCTCTTCAAGCAGCGGAAGCGCTCCAGAAAAGTCCTTCCGCGCGAGGTGAATTCGGGCCAGCTCCTCGGAGACTATCCCGTTCGTAAAGTTGAGTTCCCTCGCCCTGATCAGAGCCTTTTCGGCGGCAGCTAAATCCGCCATGGCGAATTGATGGTGGCCGATCTCCGCAAACAGCTCGCCCCTATCGTGCTCGATCGCAGTAAGAGACGAAAGCAACACTACCGCGTGCTGGTGATCGTTTTGGCGGGTATAGAAATCCACACCCATGCGCAGCGCCTGCACGTTGCCTCCGTTAATGCTGAGCACGGTTTCCAGAGCTGCGCGAAACTGCTCCGCTTTACCCGCTTCCTGCTGGAGCTCTTCCGCGATTCGCAATTGTTCGCGATAGAGAGCATAACGGTCAATGTCGGGCATCCCGACACCAGTAGCGAGCGCGATGTGAGGATAATGTAAAGGTCCTTCGGGTAGTTTCAGTTCGTCTTGATGGAGGTCGAAACCCAGGGCCGGAGCTTTTTCTTCCCACACCAGCTCCGCATAATCTCGCGCACCGGGTTTGTTAAGCTCGGCTAACTCCGCGAGGTCCGGCGTAACGACTATCCCGCTTGTTGAGTGCACAGCGGCGTCAAGAAACGTAATGGGATCGGCGGCGAGATTCCAGTAGCTGAAACGAATCCTCTGGGCGAGGAGTTTGGCGGTGACGTACGTAGAGGCAAAATTATGGAGCGCAGGATCGAGGGCTGGGAGGCGAGCGATTAACAGAATCGACGGCCAATCCGAACCGAATTCGCTGAAAAATCCGAGCAAGGTGGAATAAAAGGTAGTCGCCGCTGGCATGGCGGCGAGGTCAGTGTCGGATTCGATCAACTTCATGGCGTCCTGAAACTCACGCCGGGTGCGGAACGGTCCGGTAAGCTGGACAGCGTTGCCGGTGAGCATGGCAATCCGCAGGGCTTCGGGGTTCGCTTTGTAGAGACCGGGCAAGGCCTTCTTAATTACGTCCGCGTCGTCGCCCGACAGAGTCGATTTCGCAATCAAGACCACGAAATTCGCGGAAGGCTCAACTGGCAGCAGGCGAGTCGCACTATCGCCTTGCGGCGTGCGGATGGATAGAGTATCAGTCGAGATTTGAGTGTCCCTGCGCACCAGCAGCGGCTGGGCCAATAGCTCATGCGCATTTAGTGCCAGAGCCAAAGTCAAGAAAAATCGACCTGCCAATCTTGGGGGCCGCGGAGCTAGGAATTGTGACATCTCACGAATCTGCCAACCTCCCTAGTCTGATTGCGCTCCCGCAACTATCGCGAGTCGATTCGACGATTCCGATCGCCTTTTCCTGCCGAATATTTGGCAGCGATCATTAACAATACCAGTCCTGACAGAGCGAATGTAGACGGTTCAGGAACCCCTGAAACCGTCGGCGCCCCGATGGTAACATCATCGTCATTTGGCGTCGATCCAGAGAAAATCAATTGGGTCCCCGCTGTGGGATCCGTAGTGGGCAGATCAAGTTCGATGAAAGCCACCCCGTTGTTTGGATTCGAGGTAGGGGTGTTATTAAAGTTTCTGTCCAGAATCCCAACCGTGAAAGTGTCCGGTGTCCCATCATCCGGGTTGGATGTGGAATCGATCTGAAAGCTCAGAGAGGTATCGGGAACGAAGGTGAATTGCACGTCGTTGAAAAAACTGCTGTCCGTGAGCGTAACACTCAGAGGACTCGCATTCACCGTAATACCGCCGCTCATTGAGCTTAGGGTCAACGAGCCTGCTCCTAACACAAAGTTGGAGAGCGTGACGGAATTGTTTCCGTCCCCTATCCCGCTGCCGTCGATGAAGTTGAAATCTAAAGTAAACGGCGCGTTAGGATTGCCAACTAATGAAGAAGTATCGAAGTTGACAATAGTTCCGCCGAACGCGGCAAGCGAAGTCAAAAGTGCGACTGCAAATCGAATCATGTTTCCCCCAAGTAATTATACATACTGACCTACGGCGTCCCAATGCCAGCAAGAACTCGCGTGGTGTAGGTGATTCCGGCCTTACTGGGATTCGCAAACTGAAGCTGGACTGTAACTGATTGTCCGGCAGCCAGCGATCCACCCGAAGCCAGTGCAATGATGTACGGACTTGTCGGCGGGTTACAACTCGTTGTTCCAGATCCGTTGGCAAGGCTTGCGTTGCTGCTAAGACTGTCGAGCACGACATAAATCGGCGCGGTGATAGCACTCGTTCCGGAGTTGCTCAGCGTGAGTGTCTGGACAAATAACTGAGTGCCGGCATTGTAAGCGAATCCTCCACGCTTGATCGTGACTTGCGCGCTCACATTCGCGGCGCAACTGGAGGCTTGCGGAAGCGAGAAAAGCAAGGCTGAGCCATTGTTGACCACTCCGGCGTCGTAGCTCCACTGAATCTGATCTCCGTTCGATAATCCGCCCGCATTAAGCATGCCGATTGTCGCCAGCTTACCGTTGCTCGCAGGATTTGCAGTTCCGAGAGCTACAGTTTGATACTGGAACAGAACGTTGTTACTGCCTTCAGAAAGAATAACCTGGAATGTGACGGGGCTCGAAGATCCTTGTGGATAGGCATTGTTCCACTGGACTACGAATTTTCGGCTACCCACAACAGTGCCCAGGGTCTGATAGAAGAGGGCCCCCGCTCCGGGGACTTGAAACGTAAGATCACTCCAGAACGGCAGCAGAGCCGGAAGAGACGCCGGAGGCCCGGCGACAGTCAGGTCAGTATTGGCGAAGTCATTAAATCCGCTGCAAGAGGATGAACTCGCGATGAAGTATAGCGCTCCATTCGAGCTTGCACAGACCATCGTGTAAGCGTGTCCGTAAAACTGAAACGAGAACGGCATCGTCAGGGGCGCAAGCCCATCGTCGATCCCACTCAGAACGCCGACTCCACTCGTTGACACGTCCACAAAGCTATAGACGGTTGCGTCGGTGCCGGTGTAATTCCCAGCGTCGGGACCTTTTGTTGTAGCCCATGCCGTTGCGGTCCCCAACATTAACCAGAGCATCACTGCTGTGTGCCGGCAGGTGAAGCTTAGTTTTTCGATAACCATCGTCGTTGGATGCAGTGCGTTGCTCATGGCTCTCCTCACCAAGAAGTCTGCTTGACCGTAAAGATCTGGCCGCCGAAAGTAATAGTCGCCAATCGCACCGCTGTCGTAGTGGAAGGAAAGACCGTAACCATATAGGGAAGTGTAAAGATATTAGACACTGGACCCTCAAGCGTACCCAGTGTCACGATGCTCGGCTGATCCGTCCCGATGGACGGCGAGCAGCCCACTGCTGACTGCGATCCCAAAACCGATTCACTATAGTGCACCGGACACGGTTGAATACTGCGCCGTAAGCATTCAGGCTAAACGCGCAAGCCGCCCCGGATTGGTTGACGGTAAATGTCTGATCGCCAATCTGGATCGTGCCGACACGAGTCGCCGCCGAGGAATTCATCGTTACGGAGTACGTGACGGTTCCGGAACTGCCGGTAAAGGATGTACTCACAGTCAGCCAGCTCGCGTAACTCATCGCGGACGGCGAGCATCCACTGAATGTCGTCGAAAACGAAAGGGACTCGTTGTTCACGGCTGTGTAAGCGATTGTGGTATTGGGCGCGCCAAGACTATAGGAGCAGGACGCCGCAGCCTGCGTGACCGTATAAGTCTGGCCGGCTATTGTCAAAGTGCCGATTTGCGGACTTGCACTTAAATTGGGTGCGGCCACAAAGACTACATTGCTGGACCCTCCGTTGCCCGAGGAAGAAATCGTCAGCCAGCTCGGATTGTTACTCACCGCAGTCCAGCCGCAAACACTGGGCGCGATCACTCCAACAGACCCTGTTCCTCCGGAAGCGGGGACTGTTCCATTCGCGGACTGCAAAGTGTATGAGCATGTCGTGCCGGATTGGACGACGTTTACTGATTGACCGAGTATTGTGATCGCGGTCGAGCGTGGTGATACGGAGGAGGCGTTCGAGCTTGCCGTCACACCTATCGTCCCGTTGCCGGTTCCAGAGGACGGTGAGAGTGTTGCCCAAGTGGCACCGCTGGACGCCGTCCAGGAGCAATTGCTGCCATTGGTAGTAACAGCAATCAGACCAGTCCCGCCAGCGGATCCATACGGACTGCCCAGGCCGGATGCATCCAGACTGACACTGCAGGACAAAGGCTGTTCAGTAATCTGGAAGGGTTGCCCGCCAATCGTAATGGTTCCGGAGCGCGAAACGGTTGTCGAATTAGGTGCTGCAGAATAGACAAGCGTTCCCGGACCACTTCCCGAGCCTCCGGAGGTTATAGAAATCCAACTCGGGCCTGTGACCGTACTATAGCTGCATCCCGCGAGAGTATTCACGGTAACAGAGCCTCCACCTCCCGCGAAGGATATAGTGGCGCTGTTGGATCCCAGACTGACAGTGCAATTAGCACCAGTTTCGGTGACAGTCAGAGTCTGGCCGGCGATTGTCGCCATCAGAGTTTGGGTGCTTGCGGTCGTATTGGGAGGTATGGTCACCGTGACCGAACCGTTGCTCGCACCTGCGCCCGGTGTAGCTCCGAGTCCTGTCGCTGTCCAACTACAGATGGAACTTGATGCCGTGATCGCGATCGTCGCCATCCCTCCGGCCGACGTCACTTGCAGGTTTGCAGGGTTGATCGCGAATGAGCAGCCCGAACCAAACTGCGTGATGGAATAAATCTGTCCATTGATCGTGATCGTGCCGTTTCTAGCACTACCCGTCCCGTTGGCTGCGATGGTATAGCTCACGGTCCCCGATCCTGTGCCGCTCGCACCAGACGTGATTGTGATCCAGGTAGTGTCAGACGCAACCGCAGTCCATGAACACGCGGATGCTGTAGAGACACTGAAGCTACCCGTTCCCCCGCTGCTCGGAGAACTTCCCGCGGAAGGATTGAGGGTATAAGTACAAGGCGCAACAGCAGTGACAGTCACGATTACGGGCAGAGACTTGTAACCATCGACAGCGGTTGGCGCTCGTACGCCGACAGCACCGACAGACGTCCCGAGGGGCAGCCCAGTCACACTGAGATTCAGATTGACGCTAGCCGGAGTTGAGCCGTTGCTCGAAGAAAGGCTACTTCCGGTAAGCCCGGCGACTGACAGTTCAAACGGAATGGCGCCCGTGGTCGTGTTCACGGAAATCGGAATCGGTCCAGGTGCAGGCGAGCCTTGAACGTAGAATACTTGAATTGGCGACGGGGTGACGATCAGGCCTGGGACTTGTCCCGCGGGATCATCAACTGTAAGTTCGTAAATATTATTGAATGAATGGCTGGCGCTATCGGTGACCGTGATCGAGACCAAGTAGCTCCCAGGATATGCCGGCGTTCCCGACAGCAAGCCGGATGAATTCAGAGTCAGACCAACTGGCATGTCGTAGTAAGGAGCTGCCTGGAACGTGTATGGCGGCGTTCCGCCTGCGGGTGCAATCGAGACGGAATACGGTGTCCCAACGATTCCAGGAACCAGGGCATCTGGAGTAAGAGAGATGGCAGAAATCGTCTCGTTAAACCCGACTGTCAGTGATTGTCCACTGCCATCGGAAACGTTCAGCGAGAAAGAATAGTTTCCCGGCGTTGTCGGCATGCCTCCGATGGAAGTAGAAACACCATTGCTGCCTGGAAGCAGAGTCAAGCCCGGCGGGAGCGACGAGCCGGCCGCAACAGACCAGGCATAGGGCGGCGTTCCGGTTTGAAGTGTCCGGTCCAAAGCAGCCGCAATACCTGTCGAACCCGGAGCCAGGGACCACGAACTGGTGCTGGAGACGAGTGGCGGCGCGACTCCGGCGGCGGCAACAATGAAGGCGCCGCCAACTCCGTTGAGTTGGTTCCCAACGGAGTCCGTCACGAGTAACGAGATGCTGTAATTGCCGATCGCGAGGGGCGTCCCGGACAGGACACCGCCGGGACTTAACGTGAGGCCTGCCGGCAACGGAACGTAAGGGGATTCGGCGAACGTGTACGGAGGCGTGCCGCCCGCGACCTTGTAGGTGAAGGAGAAGGGTGTGCCCACATGCGCCACAGGTAGTGCATGGAATGCGAGCGACTCGGGTACCGGCACCACTAACTCCATGGGAGAAATGCGCGCGGTAAACCTGTGATCGGCAAAATTGGACGCGTTCGCATTATCGGTCGCGCGGAGCGTGGCAACGTATACGCCCGGAGTCGTGGCTTGCCCGACAACATAGGTGGAGCTAGCTGGTGCGCCAAGGACAGAACCTGAGACCAGAGATTGGCCCGCTGGAAGCGTTCCCGAGACGACGGACCAGGTGTAGGTGGACGTCCCGGAGGTGCTCAACGACTCAGCCACTCCCATACCTGCAGTGATGTCGCCAGGATTGGTACCCTCGACGGCTAGACCGAAGGAATTCGTAGCCGTCAGACCATACGACCGGGAGAACGTATTGCCTATTCCGTCCTGAACCGTCAAACGGAACTCATATGGACCAGTGCTGGTTGGCGTTCCAGCCAGCAGTCCCGAGGCCGACAGAGTTATCCCCGGTGGGAGCATCTCCTCGGTCAAACTAAGCGGTGAAGCGCTGAAGGTGTATGGCGCCGTTCCACCGACGGCAGTGAACTGCTGCGAGTAGGCTACGCCTGTCACTGGAGTCATCAGCGTCCCCGAAAGAATGTTGATGGCGGAAACGTGGAGGCTAAAGGTACTGGCCACCTGATGTCCTAGGGAGTCCGTGGCGATCAGAGTGAAGTCGTAGTTTCCAGCCGTACTCGGTGCACCTCCCAGGACCGTCGATCCTGGAGTGAAATTCGGCGGCAGAAGCGAGTTGGATAACAGATTCAACCCTGGAGGCAAGATGGAACCCGAAGCGACGCTCCAAGTATAAGGAGGGGAACCGCCGCTCGGATTCAAACCGGACACATAGCTCTGGCCAACGGTGGCGTCGCTCAGAGCCGTACCGCTCGTCGAAAAGCCAAGTTCGCCTGGATTCGGAAGAACCAGGAATAGAGTAAACCGGCGCGAGACAGGTACAACTCCATCGGTAGCTGTTACGACGAGAGCGACGAAGCCCGTGCTTGTCGTTGTACCGCTCAAGACACCCGAACCGGAAAGAGTAATCCCAGAGGGGAGCCCGGTAGCCGACCAAGTGAGCGTCGACAATCCACCGGTAGCAGTGAAAGTGTAGGTGTAGGGAACTCCCGCGGTTACCGTCGGCAGTATCGGCGCTCCAGCGATGGAGATGTGAGAGACACGCAAGGAGAAGCCGATATTGACCGTCGCTCCCGAGCCATCTGTCTCAATAAGAGTAAATGAGAATGTACCTGCCTGCGTCGGCGTTCCGCTGATCAATCCTCCCGAGGAGACAGCTAATCCAGCAGGCATTGCCGAACTCGGGTTCACAGAGAACGTCACCGTTCCGGTGTTATCCCACACAGGAATCTGTGACGAATACGCTACGCCCACCGAAGCATCGTTCAGCGTGGTGGTATATAACGAGAACGGTGAAATAACGATAGTGAACGTCCGGACGCCAATGTTACCAAGCGAATCTTGAACTTGGAGAGTAAAGGAGAAGGTCCCCGTGGTCAGAGGCTGAAAGGCTAGAACATAGTTGCCGGGGGAACTAGAGAATAACGAACTTCCGGTTTCAATTGCGAAGCCCGCGGGAAGTGGCGTCAACTGGGTAATCGTATAGGGACCAGTCCCACCGCTCGGGTTCAAGTTGATCTGCGAAGTGAATCCCTGCTGATAGGTTCCCAGGTTCGGTCCCGCGTTGAAGTTCACCAGTGTCGAGGTCGGACCGGCGATGTTGAACTGCAGATTCGGAGCGGAAGTGTTGCCCACACTATCGGTAACCTGGATTTGAGAACTGAAGAATCCGGTATTAGTCGGGGTTCCACTGATAAGCCCAGTGTTAGAGTTGATCGACAAACCAGGGGGCATCGGCGTCACAGGGGCCCATGTGCTATAAACTCCCGATCCGCCCATCACCAGGATCTGCTGCGAATAAGCGGTGTTGTATGTGAGCGAGGTTCCTCCGGCGATGGGGAAGTCGGTGTACTCCCACCACAGCGGACTGACATTCCAGGTGAAAGCCTGAGTAGCCGTGTTGTTGGCAGCATCGGTAACTTTCAGCGTGAAACTGTATAGGCCAACCTGGAGCATCTTACCGGAAAGGTAAGTGATCCCAGGCCCGAAGTCCCGGGAAAGGTTTTGACCCAACCCCTGGATCGTGATACCAGTCGGGAGGGCTCCTGTTGACACCGACCAGGAATAGGGCGGTGTTCCACCTTCCGCAAACAACCCAAGAGAATATCCGGCGCCAAGCCCGGAGTTGCAGCAGACAATAGGTCCGTTGGTAATGAAGAGCGGCTGCGGAGTGTTGTTAACGATTTGAAGCGAGAATACTTCCTGCACCGTACCGTTGGACCCGCTGGCCTGTATAGTGAGGGTGTTCGTCTGGGTGTTCGTGGGCGTGCCGGAGATGACTCCCGTGGAACTGAGCGAGAGGCCCCCCGGCAGCCCTCCGCTGATCAAGGTCCACGTGCACCCGCTTCCGCAACTTGGGGCCGACAAGGTTTGACTATAGGCCGTGCCGATCGTCCCCGACGGCAGTTCTCCGCTGGTCGTGATGGCGAAAGGATTCACAGTTATATTGAAGCCTCCCGTCAATTGGTTTGAATTGCTGATGTCAGTCAATGTGATTTGGGCAGAGAATGTTCCGGCTGCCGTGGGCGTCCCCGAGATCGTGCCGGTCGCGCCATTAATTGTGATGCCCGGTGGCAGTTGGGCCGCCGTCCATGAGTAGTTCCCGCTCCCGCCGGACGGGGGGAACGTGAACGAGTAGGGGCTTCCCACCGACGGGCTAGGCAGGTTTCCGTCGCTGATTAGGAAGTTTAGCGGCGAGACGGTAATGGTGATGGCCCGATCGTATATATTATTGAGCGCATCGGTTACACGCAAGGACGTGCTGTACGTTCCAGGCGTGGTAATGACACCGATGTATCCGCCGGTCGCAGCTGTTGAGAAAAACGTCGGGAGAGGCTGCCCGGTTATGACGCGCATCCCTGCGATCGGCGTAGCGGCCGGTGTCAACGAGTAAACGTAAGGTGGTTGCCCTCCTGTGGCCTGAAGAGCGATCGTAAGACCGCCCAAAAAATTGGGCCCGAAATTAGGACCTACTGGTAAATTGAGCGGTGGCGGACCCGATTGATAGACGTCAATCGTAAAACCGCGGATAGCTATGTTGCCGCTGCTATCGCTCGCTTGCACTGTTATGGTGTATGCGCCGGCGCTCGTCGGCATCCCGGAAATCAGTCCGGCCGGGCTTAGCGTCAGGCCTGGGGGAAGCAGCGTACCCTGGCCGAACGTCAGCGTCCAAGTCAGACTGCTCGTTCCTCCGGTGGCGGTCAGCGTTGTGCTGTAAGGCGTCCCCACGTCTCCGTAAGGAAGCGAAGAAGTAGTGATTGAAATTGGCGTTACTGTCAGAACGAAACTCTTCACGCCGACGTTCGCGGAGTTAGTCGCATCAGCGGCGTCCACCAGGAATGTATAGGTTCCCGGCGTCGTCGGGGTTCCACTCAACTGGCCGGAGGAGGACAGGGAAAGGCCGGGAGGCAGCGTCGACCCCGCGGCAACAGACCAACTGTACGTAGGCACGCAGCAGGCAGAAAATTGGGTGGAATACGAGACTCCAACGGGCGTGGTCCCAAGGTTGTATCCATAATAGCCGTCGCCGTTAATGGTGATGGTCGATGTGCCTCCGCTGATCGAGATGCTTTCGTACCGGAACAGAGTGTTACCGCCAGAGTCCTGGAACAGGAAACCGGGAGCATTGAAGTTCGACCCGTTTTCAAGCGGCGTTCCGCTCACCGTGAGCGTGCTGGAATTGATTGTCAGTGCGTCCGGCAGCTCGCCATTGATGGTTTTCGTAAAAGAATATGGTGGGGTGCCACCCAGCACTCTGAAAGTCGCGCTGTAAGGGATGTTAACGGTCCCGATGGGAAGATTGTAAGCGCCATAATTGCTCGGTAACGCCACGTCAAGGGTACTGACGTGCATGGGAACCGTGGCGGTAGTGCTCGCGCCGTTGTTATCGGTAACCGTAAATTGAACGTTGAAGGTTCCTGCTTGCTGCGGAACGCCGTAAATCTGGAGGTTGCCCGGCGTGGCGCCGTATTGCAGGTATGAGTTACTGTTTGGCTCAAAAGTCAGCCCGGGCGGCAGTCCAGTAACAGTCCAGGTGAACGGAGCGGTACCGCCGCAGCAGACGCCTTGGACATTCCCGTAGCGATCGCCAAAGACTGGATCGTTGAATGTTAAATTGGTAATTCGCATTGGCGCGATCGGATAACCGATCACATCAAGCGCCATGTTTTTGCTATAAGAGACCTGGTTCGAATCAGTCGCTGTGATTGTGAACCCATAAAGACCAGGCCCGGCGGTAATAGTTCCTGAAATCGTGCCGGTCGGGGAAAGGTTGAGCCCGGCTGGCAAACCGCCCGAAAGCGTGAAGTTGTATCCGGCGCTGCCGACGAGCGTGCCTCCGGTGGCCGCAATGGTCGTCGAATAGGAGCTATTTTGCGTTCCGTTTGGCAAGACTCCCGGCGTTGTAATGTTGATTGCGTAAATATACAGGTTGTATTGCTCGTACTGCGTATCCACACCATCGAAAATGTTCATCGCGATAATGTAGTCTCCGGCGGTGGTCGGCGTCCCGGACAAAACGCCGGCGCTGCTCAGAGTCAGCCCGGGCGGCATCGCGCCATTCGTGGAGTTGCTGTTTACGGTGAAGGTTACCGCCCCCGCATTGCCGATCGGAGTGAAGGTATAGCTGAACGGCGTGCTCACGAACCCGTCGGGCGGATTTACATTCTGGAGGTCAAGCTTGGAGATCTCTATAGTAAACGCCTGCGACAGAGACTGTCCGGCACTCGTTACTTTCAATGTGAAATTGTAGGGGCCGGGGGTCGTCGCGACGCCGATCAGGCCGGCTTGCGAATTCGATGAAAAGTAAGTCGGCACATCCGTGCGCAGCGCGAGACCCGGCGGCAGCGTGCCCGACACGAGAGTCCAAGTGTAGGTCCCGTTCCCTCCATTAGCTGCAAGAGCAACCGTATCGGTGCCGAGATGCCAGGTGCCGAAATTGGGGCCATTGCCGAAAGTTACGGGCGGAAACGTTCCAGCAGCATAAATATCGATGCCGTAGTATCTAGTGGAAGTGTGGCCACTCTGGTCTGCTACCGTGACACCGAAGTTGTATTGCCCGGTTTCTGTCGGAATCCCGCTAAGAGTCGCACCGGCAGTTCCGCTGGCCGTGAGGCTCAACCCCGCCGGCAAATAGCTACCGAAGGCCACCGACCACGTGAGGGTACCGGTGCCTCCGGTAGCGGCCAAAGCACTATTGTAGGTCGACCCTACGTTTCCATAAGGGATCGAGTTAGTCGTGATGCTAAGAGGACTTGCATTCAGTATGAACTCACGAAAACCTGGAGCGGCTACGCCAGCGGCATCGGCGGCTTCAACAAGGAACGTGTAGGTACCGGAAGTACTTACGGTACCGCCCAACTGGCCGCTCGTCGAAAGAGTTAGGCCCGAAGGCAAGCTCCCAGGGGTGGCCGACCAAACGTAATTCGCCACGCAACAAGCCGATAACTGAATGGAGAAGAACTGCCCGATTGTAAAAGAGCCTAAGGACGAATTGTTATTGATGGTGATTCCGCCAGGAACATTATTGATGTTGAAGTAATTGTTCCGTGTTAACGTGTTACCCGAACCGTCCGTGACCTTGAATACAGGATCGAAGCCGCCATTTTCGACCGGTGTTCCGGTCACACTGAAATTACCTGTCGCCGCGGAAGCCGTATTCAGTGCGAGTCCATCCGGCAGGTACCCGCCGATTTGAGTAACCGAGTAAGAAGGAGAGCCTCCTATGATTTGGAATGCCGTGGAGTATGGCGAGTTGATGGTCCCCGACTGAAGATTGTAATACGGCGCCAGACTGAGAACCGACACATGGAAGGGAAAGGTAAGTGAGGCGGTAGCTCCCAGGCTATCCGTTACGGTGACTGTAACCGTGTAGTTGCCCGGCGTGGTTGCGAGGCCCCAGATTTCGCCCCAACCTGGAGCGATATAGTCGCTGGTAACGCCACTGCCCCAGCGTATCGACATGCCCGTGGGCAAGCCGCTCGCGGTCCACGTAAAGGGAGCGGTTCCGCCGCAACAAGTCGGTATCTGCCAACCGTAAGTCTGTCCGACCACGGCATCGTCGATCGTCCCAAGGGTGACCTGATTTTGTGCGATCGTCGGCCCAAGGACGTCGATCGTCATGGTCTTCTGATAGGAGTTGTGTGCCGAGTCGGTGACGGTGACGTAGAACCAATAAATTCCCGTACCACCCGAAGTAGTTCCAGAAAACGCGCCACCACTGCTCAGAGACAAACCCGGGGGAAGGCTGCCGCCTGTGATCGCGTACTGGTACCCACCGGCACCCCCGCTCGCCGCTAACCCAGCCGAGTAGGAGACGCCTTGAGTTGCGTTCGGAAGAACCCCCGGAGTCGTCAGATTGATCGTATAAACCAGCAACTGAAACCCGCGATAGCTAGTGTCGACTCCATCCGAAATGCTGAAGTTTATGTTGTATGTACCCGCTGCGGTAGGGGTTCCTGAGAGAACCCCAGTGGAGCTCAGCGTCAGTCGCGCCGGTAACGCCGGGGAGGTTACTGCGAACGTCACGGGACCCGCGTTATTCAAGGCCGTGAAACTATAGGAATAGAAGGTGTTAAGAAACGCGTCCGGAAGGTTCGGATCCTTCAGCGTCAGCGCCGTGATCTTCGCGGTAAAGGCCTGAGTCAGACTGGTAGTGCCGTCATTCACCGTCAAGCTGAACGAGTAACTGCCAGCCGCGCTGGCAATGCCCACTAGGCCGATTTGTACCGGTAGACTACCGGGGATCGGCGCGATGTTCAGGCCTGTCGGCAAGGAGCCCGACGCCAGACTCCATGTGTAATTCCCGCTCCCGCCCGACGCGTTCAGCGGTATTTGGTCCTGACCAATCGGGTAAGTTCCCAGGCCACCATTGGTAGTAATAGTAAGTGGTCCGCCGGAAGCCGCAACCGCCAACAGGGATGCGAGAAGCACGAGAGACAACCCGTGGATCCGAAAATTACTCATAAACAGCGGCTCCTATCGAAGGACAGCAGTCTCAAACTATAACCCGGCTTCTTCCGAATGCAAGACAAATCTACGACATCAAACTGCAATCATCTAAATGAATACAAGCTTTGGGCGTCAGTTCTGGAACTCATCCAAATGTGTCTACTGCTGATAAGCGCAAACGCGATCTCAAAGGGGACATCGCACTTCAGAGAAAAATTGCCGTCCACCACCTCTATGCGCCCACGGCAGCTTCCAATCGCCTCCACCGGGCAAAGGCGAACTCCGACGCCAATCTCCGACCCAACGTTTTTCGAAAAGTGACTATACGGGTTGCGGCTCAATAAGGTCAAGGTTGCGCTTATGAGTTTTATCTGAGAAAATCGTGAGCCTTGCGATGTTATTGAATAAACTCGTGACGTATCGGTTCGACGGATTCCGCCTGGACGGCCCCCAAAGGCTTTTAGAGCGTAACGGTACCCCGGTTAACATAACCCCTAAAGTCCTTGACGCACTTCTCCTGCTCGTCGAAAACGCCGGGAACTTGGTCGAACGGTCTACGATGCAGGAGCGATTGTGGGAGGGGCAGATCATTGAGGTCGGCACCCTCTCCCGCGTAATTGCGGATTTGCGAAAAGCGCTGGGCGATGTGGCCGGCGAGCGCCGCTACATTGAAACTGTCCCGAAATTCGGTTACAGATTTGTGGCGCACGTCGAGGTAGTTCCGGAAAATATACAACCCGCCCTTCCCTCAGTCCCCGTTCCGCCGCCGCCAAACCGCAGGCGCATCATCCAGGGCCTGATCGGAATCGTGTGCCTCGCCGCGGCGGGTTTTGCGGTCCGCCGCATGCTCCCCCGCCCTCCTGTTGTTCAGTCCCTGCTAATACTCCCCTTCGAAATGATCGGTAACGCACCGGACGTCGAGATGCTCGAGTTCGGCCTTCGAGACTCTCTGACCATGCAACTCAGCGGACTCTCTGGTCTTGCGGTGATTAACTTAAAGCCCACAGCCGTCGATAGCGGGAGTGACATTGTCGAAATCGGCCGCAAACACCGCGCAAGTTTTATCCTTGTGGGAACGATCCAACTGATCTCCGACAGGATCTCTGTTAACGCTCGTTTGCTGCGTGGAGCCACAGGAGAAACGATCTGGACAAATCGTTTCGAGGAGCCTCGCGACGCTGTTTTTCTGGTGGAGTCCCGATTGGCAAAGCTCGCGGTCGCCGAGTTGATACCTCCGCTTTCCGTGATCGAGAGCGATCGAATTGCCCGCAGCCTGCCATCCAACGCGTCCGCCTACCGGTACTATGTGCTGGGCCGCCACTTTTGGAACAGGCGTGATCCAAAACTGTACGCGGATGCGATTGAGATGTTCACCAAGGCAATCGACGCCGATCCTCTCTATGCGCCCGCATATATTGGGCTGGCCGATAGTTACTTGTTGGCCACCGGCAGCCAGGAGAATAGTTTGTTGGTGACTCTCCCGCGGGCGAGGCTGGCGGTTGAAAAGGCGATAAAGATTGACTCTTCGCTGGGCGAAGCACACGCGACTCTTGCGCTGATCGCGAGTAATTACTACTTCGATTGGGATATGGCTGAGAGAGAGCTACAAACGGCAATTCGCCTCTCGCCGAACTACATTACGGCACATCACTGGTACGCCGAGTTTTTGACCATGAGAGGGAAGTTCGAGCGATCGGAGGTTGAATTTGACGTGGCTCGCAATCTTGATCCCGCCTCGCCCATCATCCTGACGGATCTTGCGCAGCTATATAATTTCGAGAAGAAATACCAACGCTCGATCGAAACGCTCGATGAGGCATTGAAGCTCGATCCCTCCTTTCGTCTGGCGCACTATCGGAAGGCCTATGCCTTGATGCTGCTTCGTCGCCCTGAAGAAGCGCTCGCTCAATTCGACAAAGCGAATTTAAACGACACTCCGGGAAGGGGGATGAGCGAGAAAGCATGGGTCGCCGCGGTACAAGGGAGGCGCCCCGAAGCAATCGAGTTCGCGCGCCAAGCCGAGCAAGAGGCGCCAGACCCCTTCGTTCTCAGCGTGGCCTGGGCTGAGCTCAACGATCTCGCGCGTTCCATGGAATGGCTGCAAACATTGTATGATCGGCGAAGCGGCGGCTTGACCTCGCTGAATGTGAATCCGGTATTCGATCGTCTGCGATCTCACCAGCCATTCCGCGCGTTGCTGCACCGCATGAACGTGAATTGACTCACGCGCCTCGGACGTTGAATGCTATACCAACTGCTTGGTAACGTCGAGACACTTCTCGATTTCATCTGAGTTATTGAACAGCGCTGGCGCGATGCGTACCTGTCCCGCCCGCACGGTTACTTCGATATTGGCGGCCTGGAACGCTGCGCGGCCGTCTGCGACCGGCCTGCTGCAATAAAACGTCACGATGGAAGACCGGTTTCCGGACGGAGTAAACACTCGATGGCCCTGTTTCACCAGCCCTTCATGGAGCCGTTGTGCCAAGCCGACCGTATGTTGCTCAATACGCGCGATACCGACCGTTTCAAGATAGGAAAGGCTCGCCTGCAACTGCGAGATCGCGCCGAATGCCCGGCTTGTGCCCTCGAACTTCCGGGCGGTCTTTAACAGTTCATAACGATAATTGGACTCTGCCCGCGCGACAGAAAACTCTCCAACGCGGTCGGATTGAATCCGGTCGATGATATCCCTGCTCACGAAAAACGGAGCGACGCCGAACTCCGCCATCAACCATTTATACGAACCACAGCACAGCGCATCCACGCCGGAGGCTCGCACATCGAGGTCGATCATGCCGACCGCCTGCACCGCGTCCGCGTAGAATATTGCCCCGTGCGCGTGCGCCAAATTGGCGATAGGCCGCATATCGTGGCGGAACCCGTTCTGGTGCGATACCCAGGCAACCGAGACGATGCGGGTTCGCTTGTCGACGTGCGGTTCGAAATCGCTTGCGGTCACCGCACCGTCCCGGTTTTTCACGATGCGTAGCTCGATACCGCGCGAGGCCTCCAGAGCCCGATAAAGAACGAATTCCGTGTTGTAGTGCAAGTCGTCAACAACCACGTTGTCCCCGGCCTTCAGTCCAACGCCGTTGGCGATGACATTTTCACCATCTCCCGTCGAGTAGAGAAGACCGATTTCATCAGGCGTTGCCTTAACCAGCCGTGCAAACTGCGCCCGAACCGCGTCGTTGGCAGCCATCAAAGTATTAAGCTGCATGGGCCGCGCACTCTTTTCTTGGATATATGCGTGGCTCGCGGCGACCACCGCCCGGGGCGCGGGTGCGATATAGGCCGAGTTGAGAAAGATGTGGTTTGAGACAATAGGAAAATCGTCCCGCACGCCGAGCGGGTCGCGGTCCCCGTCTGACTTAGTCTGTGCACCGATGACCCGTGCAGCGGTTGCGGCCGCGACCACGAAAGAACGACGATCAATCGACATAATCCTGAACCTCCTGAACCTGAGGGCCAGTGCCTCGCAGCAATATCACTTTGCCGCCCTTGAAGACAACCCTCATTACTTTATACACGTAGATTCTCCTCTCTCCAAGATCTACGACGCTCTTCGGTTGCCCAAGAAGTGCAGTCACCTCGTCTATGGAATCGCCAAGCGTGATCTCTGGCGTACTTGCGGCGGGTGCGCCGGCGAGACCCTGCCGCCACGCACTACAGATTTGTTCCAGGAATACCTTGGCTGCCGTGAAGTCTCGCTTCAGCGACAGCATAAAATCGATGGTGTCGCCAGAGGGGGTATACCGCAAAGTACCAGCGAACACACAGTAGAATGATTCCGTACTCGAAGTGCCCGCGGAATAGCGCCGGTCGGTTCCTGGTCGAGGTATCACCTGATCGGCCCGCGCTGGTTGAACAGAGCCTCCCGAAGCTCAAGGCCACTGTAATACGACATTTCCTGGCCAGGAAAAAGCTGTCGAAGAACAACCGCCGTGAGCGGCTCCTTCTAGGTTGAGAGTACCGCAGAAACAAGAAACGGAATTCACGCAGAGGCGCAAAGCTCGCTAAGGAAAGAACATAAAAGTGCATCTATGTCGCTACTCGTGTTAAAATCCAATACGAGCGGGATAATCTACTGATTCCGTATGCACGATTCCCTACCTGACAGCGACGCAGTCTTGGCGCAGTTTAACCGCCTAATTCAGGAACTGCTGCGCGGTAATATGCATCGCAACACCTTCCGGCCCTGGGAGGTTGAATTGCTCCTGGATATCGAAAGTTGCAACTTGCGCGAGTCGTCCAAGCGGGAGACCCTGCGCCGGTACCAGAAGGCCGTTCAACGCCACATGGAGAAGGGAGCTCGACTGCCGCTGAAACTGTCAGAATACATGGAAGCCGTGAAGGCCAAACGAGCCGCGCAAGCTCCGGCCCCGGAAACGCCTCAACTGCTATCCTAATTACTATGGGTTGCGGCAGCGGCGCGATAAATCCTCGTGCGCCCGAGGAGCAGAACCGGACCGGCCATAAGGTGTTCTGCGTCAAATTTCAGCGCGAAATGCCGGGCTTGGATGAAGTTCCTTTCGACAACCCAGCCGGCCAGCGGATTTACGATAACGTTTCTCTGGCGGCGTGGAAGCTGTGGCTCGAGCAGATGAAGATGATCATGAACGAGTACCGGCTGAACCTGGGGACCAACGAGGCGCAGGAGTTCATCCTCAAGCAGATGGAAGATTATTTCTTCGGCGAAGGCGCGGCGTTTCCTCCCGGGTATCAGCCTCCGCAAGCCAAAAATTAAATAAACGATCTTCGAGGCGCGTGCGTCTGAATTCGCATGTCGACTCTCGTTGCGGATCTGCGATTTGCGGTGCGGATGCTCGCGAAGCGTCCAGGCTTCACTGCTGTTACCGTGCTGGCCCTCGCGCTCGGGATCGGAGCGAATACTGCCGTTTTCAGTGTGATTCGCGGCGTGGTGCTCCGGCCTCTGCCCTACGCCGATCCGTCGCGGCTGGTCGCGGTTTGGGAATCGAACCACTTCGCGCAGCGTGAGGCGTCTTCCGCACCGAATTTCAAAGATTGGAGCGAGCAAAACACGAGCTTTACCGCGATGGCGGGCTATACTCTCGGGTCGGTGCCAGTCACTGATTCCGCTGAAGCCGAAATGCTCGATGCGGGATTCGTCACAGCAAACTATTTCGAACTGCTGGGCGTCAGGCCCGAGCTTGGCCGGGCCATCGCGTCGAACGGATCAGGATCATGAGGTGGTTCTCCTAAGTCACGAGCTTTGGGGTCGGCGATTTGGCAGCGATCCCCATATTCTCGGACGTCAGCTTCGGCTGGGAGGCGTTCTGCGACCAGTAATAGGCGTGATGCCGCCGCGTTTTCACGACGCCGACTTTATCTTTCGTTCCGCCGCAGAGCTTTGGATGCCTCTCGGGTCCTCAGCCCTTCGCCAGCAACGGCGCTCCGACTTCCTGAGGGTGATCGCGCGCATGAAACCGGCCGTAACAATCGAGCAGGCGCGCGCCGAAATGAACACGATCTCCGCGCGCCTCAAACAAGAATATCCCGACTACAATGCCGGATGGACCATAGAGCTCCATTCGATCAATGAGGCAATCGCCGGCGATGTCAGCCGTCCTCTGTGGCTGCTGCTCGGATCTGCGGCGGTGCTCCTGCTGATCGCCTGCGCGAATGTCGCGAACTTGAGTCTCGCCCGTTCCACCGAACGCCGCCGTGAGTTCGCGATCCGCGCGGCTTTGGGCGGAGGCGCCGCGCGCCTGTTCCGGCAGCTGATCACGGAAAGCCTTGTACTCGGGTTGCTGGGAGGCGCGGCCGGATTCCTGCTGGGCCACTGGACCACGCAAGCAATGATCGCCATGGGGGGCTCGTCCATTCCCCGCTCCAAGGACGTACGCCTGGATTTACCCGTACTGTTGTTTGCGCTCGCCATATCCTGCGCCACAGCAGCTTTGTTTGGAGCCTTGCCTGCCCGCCAGGCATCCCGCGCCGATCTGAATGACTCGCTAAAGTCCGCCTCCCGCGCAACAACGCCTGGAAGAAAAAGTTCCAGAGCCGCGCTCGTTAGGGTCGAAGTTGCGCTATCGCTGGTGCTGGTGATTGCCGCGGCGCTCCTGTTGCGCAGCTTCTGGCGAATCGAAACCGTGGACCTGGGATTCCAGCCATCGCGTGTCCTTATTGCAAATAAATTGTGGGTGGTTGCGGCGAGAGGCACCGGATCACATTCGACGGCACAACGTTTTTCCGCGTTGTCGGCGTGGTAGCGGATGTTCACGAGTACAGCGTCGAAACCACTCCGATCCCGCAGGCCTACGAGCCTCACGCCCAGGCGCCGTTTCAACGCATGGCGCTGGTGGCCCGGGCGAGCGTGGATCCGTTGTTACTGGTTCCCGCAATGCGCGCCCAATTGCGCGCGATGGATCCGAGCCGTCCCCTTTTTGAGGTGCGGACTGAAGAAGATCTCATCGCCGCCAACATTGCACCACGGCGCTTCGCGCTGACGTTGATCGGGCTTTTTGCGGGCCTCGCACTGCTGGTCGCGTCTATCGGGATTTACGGCGTGATTTCGTACACGGTGACGGAATCGACGAAAGAACTTGGCATTCGTATGGCGTTCGGCGCTCTTAAATCCGACGTTTTAAAAATGGTTCTGGGGCGCGGGCTGAAGCTCGTCCTGATCGGGATCGCCTCCGGTGTTGTTGCCGCGCTCGCTGCGACCCGGGTGATGGCGAGCTTTTTGTTCAACGTTTCCGCTTACGATCCCGTCACTTTTGTAGCGGTGGCCGGTATTTTCGTTATGGTCGCGCTGGCGGCATGCCTGATCCCGGCGCGTCGCGCGACGAACGTCGATCCAATGGTGGCTTTGCACTATGAATAATTTTCGCTACGCAGTTCGCTTGCTGCTGAAGTCTCCTGGCTTCGCGTCGGTAGCGATTTTGACGCTCGCGTTGGGAATCGGCGTGAATACCGCGATTTTCAGCGTGGTGGATGCGGTGATGCTGCGTCCGCTTCCTTACCCCGAGCCGGATCGTCTGGTGTCCATATGGGAAGAGAAGATCGGCGAGGGCCCGAACAGCGCGAACACCAGCGGGCAGATCCTGGGAAGTGGCGCCGGACTGGCCCGCCGCTGGACGGTCGCAGCGGCGAATTTGATGGATTATCAGACGCAGAAGAATTCCTTCGTCTTCCTGGCTGGATTCGCCGTCACCGGGATGAATATTACCGAGAGTGGACCGCCCGACCGCCTCTTCGGCGAGGAGGTGACTGCGAACTATTTTTCAACCCTCGGCGTTTCGCCGGCGCAAGGGCGGGCTTTCCTGCCGGATGAAGATCGTCCCGGAGCAAATAAGGTGATCATCGTGAGCGATGAGCTGTGGCGTTCCCGCTTCGGAGGGGATCCGTATTTCCTGGGAAGGTCCGTCACGCTGGAGAATGAAAAATACACCGTCGTCGGCATCATGCCGCCCAGCTTTCAAAGTCCAAGCCAGTTCAACATGGCTACCCCGCTGCTGTATTACATCCCCGCCGCATATCCGGCTGATCTGCTCGCGCACCACGGCGATCATGGAATCAATGTGCTCGGACGGCTGAAGCCTGGCGTTTCCATCGCCGCCGCGCGCGCCGAACTCGATGCCATTTCGCAAAGCCTCGGCTCAGCGATACCCGGAGGTGTGCAAGAACCTCAAGACGGGCAGCGATCTTCTCTCGAACGATATCTCCGGCGGTGTTCGCACGTCGCTCTTCATTCTGCTCGGCGCCGTCGGGTTGATTCTGCTCATCGCCTGCACGAATCTGGCGAATCTGCTGCTGGTGAGGGCGATTGGGCGGCAGCGCGAGATTGCGATTCGATTCGCGTTAGGGGCAAGCCGCAATCGCGTAATCGGCGAACTGTTGGCGCAAAGCACTGTGCTCGCGGCGGTCGGCTGTGGGAGCGGACTCGTTTTCGGGTATTGGACCCAGCGGCTGCTTACCGGGTTTGCCCCGCATATCCCTCGACTGGAGGGAGCGAGTCTGAACGGACGGGTACTGTTGTTCACGCTCGCACTTTCGGCGGTCGCCGGATTGATCTGCGGGATTTTCCCGGCATGGCAAGCGTCGAAATCGAGGCCGGTGGAAGCGATGCGCGCCAGCGAACGGCACCTCGCGGGAAGTTCCGTAATGCGGTGGCGCAGCGGGTTCATGATCGCGGAAGTCGCCATTTCGATGATTCTCCTAGTGGGGGCGGGGCTGTTGCTGAAGAGCTTCATGACGTTGAACCACGTCGAACTCGGCATCGCCACGGAGCATGTGATCAATATGAACATCACGCTGCCGGAGCTGCGTTATCCCACGCCCGAGCGCCGGTTCGCATTCTTTGAGGACCTGGCGGAACGTGCCAGCGGTCTTCCGGGCATTCAGTCCGTGGCGTTCGCGAATAATTTTCCGCTGCGCGGCGGCTGGTCCAGTAATTTTCGTCCGGAGAACCAGCCGGATCGGGGCGAGGACGCGGATTACCAGGCGGTGAGCCCCGGCTATTTTTCGACGCTCGGCATCGCTCTCCAACGGGGTCGGCTGCTTACGCCGATGGACCGCGCGGGGGCCGAGCTGGTCGCGGTAGTTAACCCAGCGCTCGTGCGGCAATTTTTCCCGAACGAGGATCCAATCGGGCATCGTTTCCGGCGCAACGATCAAGCTCCGTGGGCGACCATCGTCGGCGTGGTAAGCGACGTTCGGCGGGGTGGGAAGAGCGGGAAAATCAATCCGCAGGTTTATTTCCCTGCGGCACAGACGGCACTTTATCCGGTGCGCCTCGCGGAGTTTTCGTTCCGCTCCGCAGCCGATCCGAAACAACTTGTGGCGGCGGTGCAGCAGCAAGTCTGGGCGATCGACAAGGATCTGCCGGTGACGCATGTGCGCACCTACGACGAACTTGTTTCGCAATCCGTTTCCGAGCGGCGATTTCAGACGATGCTGCTCGGCTTGTTCGCGTCGCTCGCGTTGATTCTCGCGATGGTGGGGATTTACGGCGTGATTTCGTATTCGGTTTCGCAGACGCACTCCGGAGATCGGTATTCGCATGGCGCTGGGAGCGTCGCGCGGAGGGATTTTGAAAATGGTGATCGGGCGGGCGATGCTGCTGGTCGCGGTGGGAATCGCGCGTGGGCGCGGCAGGGGCGTTCGCGCTTTCGAAGTATTTGAAGAGCTTGCTGTTCCAGGTGAAGCCGGGGGATCCGTGGACTTATGCGAGCATGGCGATTTTACTGGCGATGGTGGCGCTAGCGGCATCGTTGATTCCGGCGCGGCGCGCAACTCGGGTGGACCCGATGATCGCCCTGAGGTACGAATGAGATCCACAGGCTGAAGCGTGTGCCACCAAGGGGTGCTGAGTCTACTAATACCAGGTGGCACAGACTTCAGTCTGCGTTTATTTCGGTTTATACGCGACGCAGTCGATCTCGACTCGCATCACGGGATTGGCAAACTGCGCCTCGACCGTGGTCCGCGCCGGTTTCTGGTCGCCGAAAAATTCCGCGTAGACTTCGTTCATCTGCGAAAACTCGCGGCCGTCTTTTAGAAAGACGGAACATTTCACGACGTCCGCGATGGACGCGCCGCAGCCTTCGAGAATCCGCTTGATATTGCCGAGCACCAGCCGCGTCTCATGCTGGATGTCGCCGGGCGACAACTGATCGGTCGCCGGATCGATGGGTCCTTGTCCGCTCACAAAAATAAAATCGCCGGCCCGCACCGCGGGGGAATAAGGTCCCCGCGGCGTGGGCACGGATGCTGGAAAAATTCGTTCAATCGCCATAGTTTAAGAATTTCCGTCGCCCTTCTTACGCGGCCGCGGAGGACGGCGCGTGCCCGATCCTCCACCGCCGGGTCCTTTGGCGGGCGGACGCTTCCGCGCGGGCGCTCGCTTCGCTTTTGCGGGCGGAGGATTCGGCTCGAAGATGGTCGGCTGGCCTTCCACATAGGGCTGCGGCTCGTCCTCTTCTTCGATCTCCGGCGCGGCTTCGGGCTCGGGCTTGGGCGGCTCGGCGGGAGGATAAAATTCCGCGCCCAGCGATACGCACATGCCCTGATCTTCATGCGGTTCCAGGCGCACCACCGTTTTATCCTGCGCGTAATTCAGGAATTCGACGAACGACTGGAAGCCGTAGCCGCTGACGTCGAAATGCGGCTGCTCCGCCTTGAACCATCCGGCCAGATCCTCGACCGGGCAGTTGTTTTCGAGCTCCAGGCGGTGATTTTCGAGCACGTCGCGCAGAGGCGGCAGCAGATCTTCCGGCTTGAGATTCGCACGTTCCGGCGTGGACGATGTTTTGCGCTCGATCACATAGCGACCGCCTGTGCCGGTGACGTTCACCAGTTCGGCGCGCTTCAGCTTCTCGACGAAATCGGAAAAGCTGGACGCTCCGTAGGCGCGTCTCGTTGAAGGCCGGGTCGAGCTGCAACATGGTCGATTTCAGCAGACCCGAGTTGCGGCTGTACGGCGCGGCGTTCCAGAACCTGCAACGCGCGTTCGACCAATGGAATCGCCTGCTGCAAATCGAGCGGCGCGGGGCGCTGACGGCCCGCGGTCGGGTCCCCGATCGGGACCGCGATCCGGGCGAGGCCCACGGTCGGGGCGATCGGCTGGACGGTCGCCTTGACGATCCGGCGGACGGTCTTGCCGGTCCCCTTGACGAACCTCCGCGCGCGGCGCGCGAATCTCGCCGGGCAAAGTGACCGGACGTTCCGGCGCATCCTGCATCAGCGATTCGAAACTGATGAACTCGTGGCAATTCTGCTGCAGAATCGTCGAGGTGAACGCCTTTCCGCCGACCACGAATACCGTCTTGCCATATTCTTTCAGCTTATTCACCAGCGGAATAAAGTCGCTGTCGCCGCTGACGATGGCGAACGCGTTCACATGCGTGTGCGTGAACGCCATCTCCAGCGCGTCCAGCGCGAGATTGATATCCGCGCCGTTCTTATCGCCGCGCGGCGAAGGAATCCGCTGCACCATCTGTACCGCGTTTTCCGCCATCTGCCGCGTGGCGCCATCCTGGCGACCCCAGTTGGCGTAGGCGAATTTCGCGACGATGTCGCCACGCTCCTTCAGCGCGTCAAGCGCCAGCGATACGTCGAACTCGCGGCGGAGCGTCGACTTCAATCCGATCTCGATGTTGTCGTAATCGACGAACACCGCAATGTTGAGTTTGTCTTGCATTCTATCTTTCTTGAAAATTTTCAAATGCGGTGAAGTGAGTGCCATTCAGGCGGTCTGCTTCACCGAGCTGCGGATGAAATTCACGATGGAATCGAGGGACGCGCCCGGTTGATACACCTGCGCCACGCCGATCCGTTTCAGTTGTGCGGCATCCTCATCCGGAACGATGCCACCCACAATGACGAGCACGTCGCTCATCTGTTTTTCCTTCAACAACTCCATCACCCGGGGCACGATGGCGTTGTGCGCTCCGGAGAGAATCGACAGGCCGATGACCTGCACATCCTCCTGAAGCGCCGCGTTCACAATCATCTCCGGCGTCTGCCGGAGACCGGTATACACCACTTCCATTCCGGCATCACGCAACGCACGCGCGATTACTTTCGCGCCACGGTCGTGTCCGTCGAGGCCTGGTTTTGCGACCAGTACCCGGATCCTGGGTGATCCATATTTTGCTAGAGACTCGTTCCGCCGTCTTCTCAATAATATGAGAAGCGGGTGGAACACCTCGTACTCAGTATAGAACTAATGAGGATGCCTGATTGACTGGCATACGGCCCCAGCCTAAACTTGACACATGCCGGGTTTAGATCCGCGCCCAGATTCGCCTATCTCGCTGGGGTTGTCGCAGTCTCCGTCCCCTCCGCCGGAACTGCCGCTTCCGTCCGTCGATGCGCTGCAATTCCGCCGTGCTCAACCCATCGATAGCAGGGAGGCTCCCGCCGCCGAAAGCTGCGCCGCTTGCAAGCAACCTGATCACCGGCGAATATTTTCAGGTGCAGAATCAAGTGATCTGCCCATCGTGCGCCGCGAAAATTCGCATTGGGCAGCAGTCGCAGAGACCTGTATCGCTATTTCGCCCCGTTATTTACGGCGTGGGAGCGGCGCTCGCGGGATGCATCCTCTACGCGATCCCCCTCGCGATGGGCTTTCAAATAGGGATCGTGGCGCTGGCGGTGGGATAGATGGTCGGCAAAGCGATTCGCCACGCATCGTATGGAACCGGCGGCCGCGCGCAGCAGATCCTAGCGGTCGCGTTCACCTATTTGGCGATCAGCGCGAGCATCGTCCCAGCAGTCTTTTTTATGGGGATAAAGCAAGCCGCCGCCGCACGCTCCACGGCGAAAAACCAGCCAGTAAAGCCGCCTGTGATCCAACCGGTGAAGCCGATGCCATCTCCTGCAAAATTGGCGGCGGGAATCGCTGCTTTTGGCGATCGTATCGCCTTTCCTCGAATTGAGGACCTCGCCGGTGGGCGGTCTCATTTCGCTCTTCATCCTCTTTATCGGACTCCAGCGCGCCTGGGCTCTGACCGCGAGACACGAGATAATGGTTACAGGACCGTATTCGTGACCACCGCCGTTCATCAAGGAGTCTGTCCTGATTGCGGGACATCTCTCGAAGAATCCGCGCTCAGTTGCCCGTCGTGCCATTGCCTGACGCACGCGAAGGAATTAGAATCGCTCGCGGCGCAAGCACAGCAGGCGACGGTTCGTGGGGATCTTGCCGCGGCCCGGAATTTCTGGGTGCAGTCGCTAGCCCTTCTGCCGCCCGATAGCGTCCAGTACCGCTCGATCAAAGCGCACATCGACAATCTAAAAACCGCTCCGCAGGGCACTGGCTGGAAAAAGGGTGCGGCCGGAATCGGACCCGCCCTTCTGCTGCTGTTCACCAAGGGCAAGCTGCTGCTTGCTCGGCCTTACCAAGCTCAGCACCTTGCTCTCGATGCTCGCCTTCGCCGGCGTATATTGGGCGCTCTATGGATGGACCTTCGCGATCGGCATGGTCTTCTCGATTTACATTCATGAGATGGGACACGTGCTGATGTTGCGCGAATACGGCATCGCCGCCAGCGCGCCAATGTTCATCCCCGGATTCGGCGCATTTATAAGGTTGAAGCAGCTTCGCATCACGCCGATTCAGGATTCGCGCGTCGGCCTTGCCGGCCCGATCTACGGACTGGGAGCCGCGGCCATTCGCTCTGGTCGCCGGCTACTTCACCGGAGCAAAGGCCTGGGACGCGATCGCCCACTTCGGCGCCTTCATCAATATGTTCAACCTGATTCCTGTATGGCAACTGGACGGCGGCCGAGGATTCGCTTCGCAGACGCGGCAGCAGCGCCTCGTGATCCTGGCGGCGGCGGCGATTTTGTGGTTCGTCACCAAAGAAGCCATGTTGCTGCTAATCGCGTTCGGCGCGACCTATCGCATTGTTCACGAAGGACGCAGCACAGGAACCGGACAACGTCGGCATGATGCAGTTTCTTGGTTTGCTGGCGGCATTATCAGCGGTTGCAATGCTCGCGCAGCGTCATGCGCAGTAAAGTGGGGCAGGTTCCCGACCTGCCCTCTACAAGACGCTAGTCTCCGTGTAACTCCCAAAGACTTCTCCCATCGCCGCCGCAATCTCCCCGACCGTCGCATAAACGCGCACCGCATCGAGGATGAACGGCATCGTATTCTCCGTCCCCTCCGCGGCCTTTTTTAAATTTGCGAGCGCCTTCTCGACGTCCTCGGCGCTCCTTCTCGCCTTCACTTCGCGAAGCTTTTCCACCTGCCGCCGCTCGGCGGTCGGAGTCGATCTGCAATAACTCGATCGGCTTCTCATCCTTCTCCGTGAACTTATTCACACCGACAATGACGCTCTCGCCCATCTCCACCGAGTGCTGAAATTCATAGCTTGCATTGGCGATTTCGGTTTGCGGAAAACCTCGCTCGATGGCCGGAATCATGCCGCCCATCTCGTCGATCTGGCGGATGTACTTATTCGCAGCTTCCTCCACATCAAGCGTCAGTTTTTCCAGGAAATAACTTCCGCCCAGCGGATCGGGTTCTGCCGTAACTCCGGTTTCGTAGGCGATTACCTGCTGCGTCCGCAGCGCGACCGTTACGGCATGTTCGCTCGGCAGCGCGTACGCCTCGTCGAGCGAATTCGTGTGCAGAGACTGGCATCCGCCCAGAACCGCCGCCATCGCCTGCACCGCCGTTCGTACGATATTGTTCTGCGGCTGCTGCCAGGTGAGCGAACACCCGGCGGTCTGCGCGTGAAACCGGAGCTTCCAGCTCTTCTCATCCCTGGAGCCGTACCGATCCCGCATCGTATACGCCCAAATTTTCCGAGCCGCGCGATATTTCGCGATTTCTTCGAAGAAATCGTTATGCGCATTGAAGAAGAAACTCAAGCGGGGCGCGAACGAATCGACCGATAGTCCACGTTCGAGCGCCCAATCCACATACTCGATTCCGTCGCGTAGCGTGAACGCCAGTTCCTGTACCGCCGTCGATCCCGCTTCTCTGATGTGATACCCGCTGATCGAGATCGGATTAAATCGCGGCGTATGTTTCGCTGCGAACTCGATCGAATCCGTCACCAGGCGCATCGAAGGGCGAGGCGGATAGATGTACTCTTTCTGCGCGATGTACTCTTTCAGAATGTCGTTTTGCAGCGTGCCTGAGACGCGATCCCAGCTCACGCCTTGCTGCTCCGCAACAACGAGATACATCGCCCAAAGAATCGACGCCGGAGAGTTGATGGTCATCGATATCGTCACATCGCCCAGCGGAATCCCCCGAAACAAGGTCTCCATGTCGGCCAGCGACGAAATCGCGACGCCGCATTTACCGACCTCGCCCTCAGACGCAGGATGATCGGAATCGTAGCCCATCAATGTCGGCAAGTCGAAAGCTACCGACAACCCGCTCTGCCCCTGCGCGAGTAAATAATGATACCGGGCATTGGTGTCCTCCGCCGTCGCGAATCCTGCGAACTGGCGCATGGTCCACAGTTTGCCGCGGTACATCGTTTCGTGGATGCCGCGCGTGTAGGGGAAATCGCCGGGCTTGCCCGCATCGATGGGGTCGGAGTAAACCGGTTCGAGCGGCAACCCGCTGAGCGTCCGGTATATTTTGGCGGCGGTAAGAGCCATGGCAACCCTATTCTACGCCCACCGCTCTAATCTCGCGAAAAATGGGGACAGTCCACTCTGTCCCAAGGCGCCCGCTACGCTCCGCAAAAGCACTGGCTCCTTTCTACGCCGCGTGGACAGAGCGGATTGTCCCCATTTTTGCCCGTCTAAAAGATCGCCCCGACCGCTCCGAATCGATGTTCTTCACGCGAGCGGTACTCTAATATTGTGTCTAACGAAAAAACATTCGACGACCCGCGCATCGCTCTCAATCGCATTTATACAAAACGTGGCGATACGGGGGAAACCAGTCTCGCCGGCGGCCAGCGTGTCGCCAAAGACTCGGCGCGCATCGAAGCCTATGGCACCGTCGATGAGCTGAACGCATTCACCGGCCTCGCCGTCGTCTCCTGTGAGGAAATGATCGCTCGCGACCCGCGGATCGGCCTCCTGCTTGTCATCCTCGAAGAGTCCAGCACGAACTGTTCAACCTGGGCTCGATTCTCGCGACCTTGCCCGAGGACGTCCATCCCAAGCAGGCGCGGATTACGGCGGCCGAGATCACGCAATTGGAACGCGAGATCGACGGAATGAACGAGTCGCTCCCATCCCTTCGCAGCTTCGTGCTCCCCGGAGGAACGCGCCTCAACGCCGAACTGCACGTCACGCGAACCATCTGCCGGAGAGCGGAGCGCCTGTTGATCGCGCTCGCACGCACCGAAAACGTTCCGCCCGAAACGATTCAATATCTGAATCGCTTGAGTGACGCGATGTTCGTCTGGAGCCGCTGGGTGAACAACGCGGTCGGCGCGCCGGAAATATTGTGGCAGCCAAACGAAGCCTCGTCAGCGCAAAATATCAAGTAGCGCGCCGTCGAGCTTCGGGAAGCGGAACCGATACCCGGCCCGCAGCGCCTCTTCCGGGATCACGCGCTGACTCGCATAAACAATCTGTGCCATGTCTCCAAAAAACAGGTGCAGGGCAAACTTCGGAACCGGAAGAATCGCCGGGCGATGAAGAGCGTCGGCCAGATCCCGCGTGAACTCCGCATTGGTCACCGGATTCGGCGCCGTCGCGTTCACCGGCCCGCGTAATTTCGCAGACGAAATCGCGAACTCGATCAAGCCGACCGTATCGTCGAGATGAATCCATGCCATCCACTGCTTGCCGTCGCCAATCTTCCCGCCCACCCCGAGCTTGAACGGCAGCATCATTTTATCGAGGCCCCCACCGTGGCCCAAGACCAGCCCGTTTCGCAGGCAGACGACCCGTACTCCAAACTCCTCCGCCTTAAGCGCCTCGCGCTCCCACTCCACGCAGACCTCCGCCAGGAATCCATCAGCCGGTGCGGACGATTCGGTCAATCGCTCATCCCCGCGCGATCCGTAATATCCGACCGCCGACGCGCTCACCAGCACTCGCGGCGGATTGGCGCGCATCGCTTCAACAACCCGTCGTGTCCCCTCCACACGGCTCGAACGAATTTTCTCGCGAACTTCTTTCGTCCATCGCTGCGAGACCGGCTCGCCTGCCAGATGAACCACAGCGTCGGCTCCCGCGAGCCCGTCCAGATTGCCCCGCAGAGATACAGCGCGAGCCTCTTTTCCGAGACTCGCCATAAGGCGTTTGCCGATAAACCCGGACGCTCCAGTAACCGCGATGTTCATATGAGCAGCAGGGCTGGCGGAACCGTGACCGTAAGGGAGCGGACAAGCGAGGAGAACCTCATACCAGATGAATATACGCCCCCACATCCGTCTTCCTCTTCATCCCGTCAAGCGACATATACCGCACCATCCCGAAAATCGGGCGCTCCGACCACGGCCGGTCATGCAATCCGAAGCACCAGAGAATATTCGTGTAAGTATTCGGATCGCGCCCATCAAGCGCATATTTATCGTGCAGATAAATCATCGTATCGAGCGCCTCCTGATGCGTCGCGCGACCACTCGATGATCTTCTTACCCCAATACATTCGGTAGTAGCCGTGAATCTTCCCATCGCGCAGCAGTTCGCGCTGCGTGGCATTCCACAGATCGTCGTGGGTTTCGGCGCGCTCGAACTGATCGCGCGTGTAGATAGGATCGCGCTTGTCCTTCGCGTGTTTCCGCAAAGTCGCCTGCGCCCAATCGGGCAGCGCGTCCAGCGCATTCGGTTCGGGACCAAATCGCGCAAAATTAAACGCCAGTTCTCTCCGCACGATCAGTTCCTCCAGGAATTCCTCCGCGATCAGTTTGTGCTCCGCGGCATATTCCTTGACTGCCAGCGCGACTTCGAGCGACGAGATATGCCCGAAGTGCAGATATGGACTCAACCCCGAAGTCGAGTTTTCCGAAGGCTGATTGCTGGTCTTCGCGTAGCGCCGCAGATTGTTTTCGAGAAAGTGCTTCAGCCTGCGCTCCGCTTCCTTGCGCCCCCCGCGAAACTCCGCCGACGGCGCGACCGAATGATCGATCTCGCACTCGGCCACCAGCTCCGGGATATTCGCATCGGTCACCTCGCAATGCAGCCGGGAAACCGGCGCATCCCACTTCTTCTTCATCCGAATCGGCGCCACCGGCGTCATGTATCGCGCCAGAACTTTGTTGATCTTCGGGCGGATGGTGTACGCCGCATATTCCTGCTTCTCGAAATGCGACATCGGCACGATGCAACTGGAATCCACCGCGTAATAAGGAATCTCCAAGTTCGAGGGAACACTGCGATTGTGCTGGACCGCGATGAACGCTGGATAATCGTCGGTCACCACGGCCGCCGCATCAGCCGCCAGGCGATACAGCGCGTCATTCGGGTCGTCGCGTCGCTTCCGTAGATGAAACACATAGCCGATGCCAAGCTTTGCTAGCCGCCGCGCCGGTTTCCGGCACGCCTTCGAGCAGGAACGTATGGAAACGGTCGCTCGCGAATGGATAAGTGCAGGTCAGCCCTTCGTAGAACAACAGAGGCAATCCTTGCTGATTCGCCAGCTCCGCCGCGAATGCCAGCGCGTGATTCGATTCCACGCGCCGGTTCATCTGCGACCAGTAAAGAACGTAGCGCGCGCCCTCCCGCGGCTCGCGATCGTTCAATTTCCGGACGCGTTCCATCATCTTAATGAGATGATAAAGGAGCGCATGCGATTTCTAAATCGCGCAAAACTTCTGTGGTCCTATCTCCTCCGCCGCGAGCGTGTGCCCGCGCTGCCGGTGGAGTACATCGTCGAGACCACGGCCAAGTGCAACCTCTATTGTCCGATGTGCCCCCGCGAGACGCATCCGCAGCCCAAAGAGGACATGAACGACGCGGTCTTCGACGCGCTGGTCAAAGGAGCCGCGCGCACCGGCGAGCACATGATGCTGATCGGTTTGGGCGAGCCGTTCCTGGATCCGAAAATTTTCGACCGCATCGAGTATTGTGAGCGCCACGGCATCTCGACTCTGCTCTCGACCAACGGCGTTCTGCTCGATGAGGTGGCCGCCGAGAAGCTGCTGGCGACGCCGCTGGCGCACATCACTCTGAGCTTCGACGGCGCGTCGAAAGAATCCTTCGAGATGTATCGAAAAGGCGCCAAATTTGAGCGTGTGCGAGACAATTTCGTGCGTTTGCGCGACCTTGAAACACCAAAAAAAGGTCGAAGATGCAGATTGTCGTGCAGATGGTCCGCATGCAGGACAACGCCCACGAAGTGGAGGAGTTCAAGCGCTTCTGGAGCGCGGTGCCGGGCGTCGATCAGGTGCGGATTAAGGAGGACGAGACCAATGTTCTGCAACCGGAAGCCGCGCGAACCGGCGCAGGATCAAGGGCTTGCCATTATTTGTGGCGCGGCCCGGTGTATGTGAAGCACGACGGCCGCGTGTTTCCCGTGCTGCCAGAGCTACATGCTGGACGGCGAGCCGGTCGGCCGCCTGCCGGAGCAGAACTCTGGACCAGATCAATAATTCGGACGAAATGCGCCGGCTGCGCCGGCTTCACGCCCAGGGAAGGGCGGGCGAGATCGATATGTGCGCGCGCTGCTGCGTGGCGATTCCGCATCCCCTGCTGGTGGCTGGAAGCCTGATGATGCACGGGAAATGGGTGCGGCGCGCCGTGCCGGTGATCGAGCGGTTGGTCTACGGAGCCAAGCTGCCGAAGCGGCTGCTGGCCCCGCAACGAGAGACCCTGGTCCAGATCGACCGTGAATAAACGGTGACGACGCGGTAGAATAAAGAAACGGCTGATCCATATATCTTATGAAAGAAGCTCCCATGGAGAAACAGGCGCAAAACATACAAGAAGCATTTCTAAACAATGCGCGCAAAGACAAGACGTTCCTGACCATCTACTTAATGAGCGGGGTGAAGCTTTCCGGGCGCATCAAGAGTTTCGATAAGTACTCCGTGATTCTGGAAACGAACAATCAGGAGCAACTGATTTTCAAACACGCGATTTCCACCGTGGTGGTGTCGAGGCCGTTCCATTCTCCTGCGCATTCCAACTCCGCATCGGTGGGTGCCCACGCGGCTCCGGGCGTTCCCGTTACGGATTCCGAGTAGCACAAACACTTGCCCACAGGCGAAGAAGTCGCGATCCTGGTCGGCTTGCATCTGACCGGCCGGTCGGCTGCCGGCGACTTGATCAGCGCCGAGGAATCGATGGAGGAGCTGGCGGCGCTGGCCATGTCGCGCCGGCGCGCGAGTGGCGGAGACGGCAGATCCAGTCCCGCCCGCAAGATCGATGCGGCGACGCTTCGTCGGCTCCGGCAAAGTGGAAGAGCTGAAGGCGCAGGTCCAGTTCCACGAAGCGACCACGGTGATCTTCGACCGCGAGCTGACGCCCACGCAGCAGCGCAATCTGGAAAAAGCGCTGGACGTCAAGGTGCTCGACCGGACGCAGCTGATCCTGGATATTTTCGCGCGCCGCGCCCGCACGCGAGAAGGCCAGCTGCAGGTGGAGCTGGCGCAGTTGAACTATCTGCTGCCGCGGCTGACCGGCCACGGCGCGGCGATGTCCCGGCTGGGCGGCGGCATCGGCACCCGCGGTCCCGGCGAAACCAAACTCGAAACCGACCGGCGCCGGATTCATCAGCGCATCGCCGCGATCAAAGGATCTGGAGCGCGTGCGCGGCGGCCGCACCACGCAGCGGCAGCAGAGGCAGGCCGTTCCGCTGGCGACCATCGCGCTGGTCGGCTACACCAACGCCGGAAAATCGACGCTGTTCAACCGGCTGACCGGCGCGGAGGTGCTGGCCGACGCGAAAATGTTCGCCACGCTCGATCCGACGGTGCGCCACGTCACGCTGCCGTCGCATCGCAAGTGCCTGGTGAGCGATACGGTCGGCTTCATTCGCAATCTGCCGACCACGCTGGTGAAGGCGTTTCGCGCCACGCTCGAAGAAGTGGTGGAGGCGGAGCTGCTGCTGCACGTGGTCGACGCGAGTTCGCCCGAAGCGGCGCAGCAAACCGCGCACGTGCTGGCGACGCTGAACGAAATCGGCGCGGCGGCGACGCCGCAGATTCTGGTGCTGAACAAGATCGATAAGATTCCGGGCGAGCCGGACACGGCGGCGCTGGCGCGGCGGATTTTGGGCGATCCCGACCATCAGCCCGCGGGCGCGGTGGCGATTTCGGCGCGCACGGGCGAAGGATTCGACGCGCTGCTCAAGAAAATCGATGAAACACTGGCGCTGGATCCTGTTTCGACGTGCGTGTTCCATTTTCCCGATCGCCGAAGGCGCTCCGCTGCATCTGCTGCATGAGCACGGGCGCGTGACGGCGACGCGGTACACGGGGGAAGCGTGCGAAGTGGAAGCGCTGACCCCCGCGTCCATCAAGCGGCGGCTGAAGAAATATCTGGCCGCGACCTAAAGATTAATAACCGCTCAGCTACAATGAGGCCATGTTCCGGGCTCAGATCCGCGAAAACCTCTACTTGCAGTTGCTGGAAGAGCGCCACGCTGCCGAAGTATTTTCGCTCGTCGATCAGGATCGCGATCTATTTGCGCGAATGGCTCCCCTGGGTGGACTCGACCGAAACGGTCGACGATACGCTGAGCTTCATCCGGTCCTCGCTGGAACAATTTGCGTCGAGCAAAGGCTTCGTCGCCGGGATCTGGAGCGACGAGCGGTTCTGCGGCGTCATCGGCACGCATAAGCTCGATCTGCTGAATCGCAAGGGCGAAATCGGCTACTGGCTTGGCGCGCTCGTTTCAGGGCCAGGGCATCATGACGGCCGCCTGCCGGGCCGTGGTGACGCATCTTTTGAGCGAGATGGACCTGAACCGGGTGGCGATTCACTGCGCCAGGGAAAACGAAAAAAGCTGCGCCGTCGCCGCAGCGGCTGGGGTTTACCGAGGAAGGACTGGCGCGCGAGGCGCAGCTCCTCCACGGCCATTTTCATGACCTGCGCCGGTTTGCCATGTTGAAAAAGGATTGGAAGCCGGAGCCGGGTAGGTTATGATCTTAGAATCGGGATGAATCTGCCCAATCTACTCACGCTGGCGCGAATCTTTCCTCGTGCCTCTGCTGGTGGCCGCGCTGCTGGCCGACGGCACCAGTGTGAATTGGGAGCGAGTGGGTCCCCGTCTCGCGGGAGATTTTCGCGTTGTGCGTATTTCTGGCAGCGGCGGCGACGGATCTTCTCGACGGCTATCTGGCGCGGCGCCTCGGGCAGGTAACCACGGTGGGAACGCTGCTCGATCCCATCGCCGATAAGCTGCTGATTTCGGCGGCGCTGGTTTCGCTGGTCGACATTCATCGCGTGCCGGCCTGGATGGTGATCCTGATTATCGGTCGAGAATTCGCGGTATCCGGTCTGCGATCGATCGCCTCGGCGGGCGGCTACACGATTGCCGCCAGCGATTTGGGCAAATCGAAAATGGCGGCGCAGGTGGTCGCGATCGCGCTGGTCATCGGCAGCATCCGCTGGACCTGGCTGGCCGAGCCGGCGACCATCGGCATGTGGGCCGTGATGCTGTTCGGCATCGTGTCCGCTGCCGATTATTTCCGTACGTTCTGGCGCCGCGTGGACGATTCGGTCAAGCTCCGGAGACGCCGGGAACTGCTTCGACTGGAGCGCCGGAAGAAGCGGAGTGCGATGGCGTCGGGGCAGCCGGTTTAGCCCTTGCCCGAGTCCCCGCCCTTACGGGACGGGGTTATAACGCCTGTGGGCGTGAGCTCAGGGGATTCGACGCGGGTAAGCCGCACGCGAGCCACGCGTCGAAGCCGCCCATCACGTTCATGACGTTCTCGAATCCCGCGCGCTGGATCAGGCTGCACGCGATGGCGCTGCGATAGCCTCCTTTGCAGTGCACCGCGATCGGACGGTCATGATCGAGCGCTGTTACCATCGATTCGAGTTTATGCAGCGGCATCAGCATCGCGCCTTCGATATGCCCATCCGCGTACTCGCCCTCGCGGCGCACGTCGACAATCTGCACGTCCGGCATTTCGCGGCGCAGATCCTCGACGGAAATTTGATGGACTTCCGACACCGGCCCGGTCCAGCTCTGCATCCCGCCTCTCAGCGATCCGATGACGTTCGCTCGATCCCGACGCGTGCAAGCCGCAGCCGCGATTCCTCGAGATGCTCTTCATCCTCGGCGACGAGAACGATTTCTTTATCCAGCCCGAGAATCGTCGCTGCGAACGACGCGTATTGCCCGCCCAGCGCAATGTGCACCGCGCCGGGAATATGTCCGGCGAAAAACTGCTGCGACGGCCTGGTGTCGAGCACGATGGCATTCGCCGGAATCGCGATCGACCTCTGGAAGAGGCTGCATCTCCGCGAGGGACGGCGCGCCGCTGCGATTCAACTCCGCATCGTGCGCGAAATACCCGGGACGCTCCGGCAACTCCGCCGTCAGTAGGCGGACGAATTCTTCCTTTGACGTGGCCGCAGCGCGTAATTGAGTGCGCGTTCCTTGCCGATGGTCGACTGCCGCTCCGGACGCATCTGCTTGCCGCACAGCGAGCCTGCGCCGTGCGCCGGGTACACCTCGACGTCGTCGCCCAAAGGCAGCAATTTCTGATGCAGGCTATCGAAGAGCATCCCGGCGAGCTGCTGCGGCGTCAGGTCCGGCGCCAGATCGGGACGGCCGACATCGCCGATGAACAGAGTATCGCCGGTCAGCACCGCGTACGGAGTTTCGCGGCGATCGAGATCGGTGACAGCGATCGAAACGCTCTCGATGGTGTGGCCCGGGGTTTCGAGAAACCGCAGAACGACGCGGCCAAATCGAATCTCATCGCCATCGTGGACGTCGACGTGTGGAAACGTTGCCCCGGCGCGCGCGCCGAGATAGATTTTCGCGCCCGTGCGCTCCGCCAGTTCGCGATGCCCGCTGACGAAATCGGCGTGCAGATGAGTTTCGATGATGTGCTCGATCTTCAGCCCCTGCTGCGCCGCCTCGTCGATGTAGAGCGAAACGTCGCGCTGCGGATCCACCACCACGGCGACGCCTTCCGAGCCCAACATGTACGACGCATGGGACAGGCAGGTCAGATAGAACTGTTGGAAATACATCCTTATCGATTATAGATGTGGACCCGGAACATCGGCTTCGCTTTCTCCGCCGCTTCCTGTTCATATTTTTGCTCGGTCTTCGCCGGATCGTAATCGCGCCACAGCCATGCGAGCGACATCGGCAATTGCGAGTTCGCATCCGCCCCGTTGTGCGAGCCGTTCCCGAACTGCAAGATGAAAATCGTAATCCTTCATCTTGAGCGAATTGGCGAGCTGAATATTTTGCAAAGGCCAGCTTCCGTGATCGTTCTCGAGATCCTCGCTGCCATCCTGCAAATAGACGCGAATATTCCGCTTCGGCTCTTTGCGGACTTTGTTGGGATACACGTTCCCGCCGTCGATCTGGCCCGGATGCCACTGGATGCTGGTGTAACTGCCGATGGTCGAGAGCACGCGTGAAAACTCTTCCGGATGCTGCCAGGCGGCGTTGAAAGAACAAATTCCGCCCGACGATTCGCCCGCGATTCCGTGGCTGTAGGAATCTTTGCGAATGTTGTACTGCGCGTATACTCCGGCCAGAAGCTCATCGAGAAAATGAACGTAAGTGTCGTTCACAGTGTCGTATTCAATGCTGCGCATGGCCTTGTCGCTGATCTTGCCGGGCGCGATAAACACGCTGATCATCACCGGAATGCGTTTCTGATTCGTAAGATTGTCGAGCACGTTCAGCGTCCGCCGGCCGTTGCGCGCAATGTGGCCTTGCCCATCCTGCCAGATCATTAACGCGGCCGGCGTGGCCGGATCATATTGCGCGGGCACGTAAATCCAATACTCGCTCACCATGCCTTCATAGACCTTGCTGGTGTGCAGCAGCTTGTCCGACATCTTCCCTTGCGGCACGCTGGGCTGCTCATAGGAATCGGGCAGGAACACCGGAACGTCGAGCCGGCCGCCGAACGGAGCGCCATCAATCACGTAATGAAACTGATGGGAGCGGCCAGCGCGTCAGCTTCACCACCGCGGTCCACAAATTTCCGCTCACGTGCGACATCGCGACCGGCTTATCGTCGTCGGTAACCAGCGGTGGGCGTTTTATCGGTGTCGACCGCGAACAACATCTCTTCGTGATCGCCCAGGAAGGCGAGACCTTTCATCAGGTCGTCCTCCTTAAACGTCGAGCGAAGCTGCGCGGCGTCGTGCGCCAGATCGGCCAGCTTCGGATCGGCGGCGAAGGCTACGGCGCCGAGGGTCAGTAAAAGAGCGGCACGTTTCATGCTTTACCCATTTTGGATTCAATAATGTCGAACAGTTGATCGATATCGGAAGGACGCGTGTGGATGTGCGAGGAGAGGCGCACCTGCTGGCCTCCGCTGACAAAGATTTTCTGTTTCGCGGTCTCCTGCCACACCGCGCCCGCGTCTTTTTTGAATTTGATGCAGACCAGCGCCGCGAACATGCGATCGTCGTTCGGCGTCAACAACTCAATGTACGGCAGCTTCGCGGCGCGCTCATACGTCCGGCGCGCGAGCTGATGAATGCGTGTGTAAATGCGATCCGGCCCGACGGCTTGGGCGAAGCGAAGACCCGCGATCATGCCTTCGAAAACCGCCCGATTATTCGTGCCCTGCCTCATGAATCGCCCGGCCTTCAAAGATTTGTCGTCCCAGCCGCCGGTGCACGTTCAGAGGCCACAGGCGGTCGAGATTCTCTTCGCGAATATACAAAAAGCCCGAGCCGGCCGGCGCGAACATCCACTTGTGCGGACTGCCCGCGAAGAAATCGCAGTTCAGATCCGAAATCTTTACCGGCATCTGCCCATGCATATGCGCGCCGTCGACCAGCGTCAGGACGCCTTTGGCGCGCGCCGCATCGCAAATTTCGCGAATGGGCATGATCGTTCCCGGCGCGCTGAGGATGCCGCCGAAACTTATCACTTTCGTCTTCGGACCGATCGCGGAGATCATCAAATCCGCAAGCTGAGCGGGATCTTTCGGAGGCAGCGGAATCGCGACTTCGCGCACAGTGATCGCCGAAGCGAGCCTGCTTTTGCGCCCACCCTGCCTTGCCCGAAGTGTGCTCCAGATTGGTCATCAAGACTTCGTCGCCCGCCTTGAGATCCAGGCCCGATGCGACCGTGGTGATCGCCTCCGTGGCGTTGTGCATCAACGCGAGCTCGTCTTTTTTGCAGCCGAGATATTTCGACAATTCCTCACGTTCTTCATCCAGCGTCTCATAGCCCCAGCGCGGATACGGATACGGCGATTTCGAGCGCGGCGGCTTTCTGCATATAGGTCGCAACGGCCTGATACACGGGACGAGGCAGCACACCCAGGCTGCCGTTATTCAGGAAGGAGCGCCATTGGGGCAGGAAAAACTGTTCTTCTCGCATCCGCGTCCAGTAGGTTTCCGGATCGCGGGAAAAGAGGGCATCGTCGGGCAGCGCGTTGGGCGCGGCGCCCATCACTTTCTGCCACGGCATCCCGAAAATGGTCGCTCCGGTAAGTAACGCGCTGCGTCGATTCATGAGCATTAGTCTACTGCGCGCCGCCAATGATATATAATTTGATTTGACGAATCAAATGATTGCGAATATTTCGACGCTGATGCAGTGTTATCCGAAAATTTATTTCGCCTGCCACACGCGCCACGTCCAGGACGAAGAAACCAACCAGCGACTCAGCGCCCATCAGGCGAGCATTCTGGATCATCTGGATGAGGTGGATGCCACCAGCATGCTGACGCTCGCCAGGCATATGGGAGTTACCGCGTCGACCATGTCTCTGACTGTCGACCGCCTGGTTCGGGCAGGCTACGTTACGCGCGATCGAGACGTTCTCGATGCACGCAAGGTCGCTCTGCGGTTGACCAAGGATGGCGCTCGGGTGAAGGAGCGGAAATCGGTGCTCGATCGCGAACTGGTCGCTGCCATGCTCGGCCGCATGAAGCCGCGGGACCGCGTCGGCGGGCCTCGCTGGCCTCGAAATGCTGGCGAAGGCTGCGGCGGAGTTCATCGAATCAAGACGCTTTAAGGAGTTGACAAGGAGGAGCGCATGAAGTGGCTGATATATGGTGGTCTTGACTGTCGTGATCATTGCGGCGATTGTGGTGCTGATCGGAGCGTTGCTGCCCAAGGAGCATGTCGCGAGCCGCAAGATTCTGGTCCAGGCGGCTCCGAACGACGTGTTCGCGCTGATCGCCGGGTCCATCCGATTGGCGCGGCTTTAAGTACGAGTTATTGACGGAATCACCGCTGAAATGGCGCGAGACTGATACAAGCGGCGACGTGATCACTTATGAGCGCGTCGAGACGGCCGCGCCAAAGCGAATCGTGAATCGCATTGCGGATCCGAAACTTCCCTTCGGAGGAAGTTGGACGTATGAGATCGCGCCAAGCGGCAGCGGCAGCGAGCTTACCATCACTGAGAACGGCGAGGTTTACAATCCCCTGTTCCGGTTCGTGAGCAAGTTCATCATGGGGCACACAGCGACAATTGAGAAGTATCAGCGCGATTTGGCTGGCCTACTTCAAGAGCTAAGCCGGCAGATAATTGCCGCAGCGTGCCGAAGAAGGAGCGCACGAAGTCGGTCGCTATACTCGTCGCGGCCTCTTCGTTGTTATTGTCGATGTGACCGATTACGCGCACCAGAGCGGTGTCGGTCCGATTCAGGCGCATGGCATCGGCGACCACCCAAAACTTGGCCTTGAACTCGTCAGCCACTACACGGTCGCGCGATTGATACCAATAGAGCACCAGCTCCCGCTGCTCGCCATGCACGATCACATAACGGTTCACGACGATTGGTGCGGCCTAAGCCGACATCGATGCGCATAGTTTTCAGAACTCAACTGCGTCCACCCGGCTCCGGGCATGCAATTTTTAGGAGAATGAGGCGCTTTGCCGTTGCGCTGGGTGCGGAAAGCACGCAACAAAGAGGGTCGCTTCGGCGCCGGTGGGTGTTCCTGTAAACGCGGCTCAAGAGTGTCGTCGGCTTTAAGCACGTCCTGCGTTTCCTTATCCACATACCCTTCTGCCGACCATGTTCCAGGAACCGATCTGATGCGGCACTTCCGCTAAAGGGCCGGCTCGGGGGAACGTATTCGGTGCGGATCGAACTGTACAGCACCGCCGTCTGGATCATCAGAAAAACGGTCACCAGTCGGGCCGGAGTGGAATTCAAAAACTTAAACAACGGGCGCCTCCTTCGCGAACTTCCAGCGATAAATCCAGTTTATCAGCAGGTGCAGGACAAAGATCATCGCGAAGGCAATCGCAAAAATGACGAAGCCTTCCATCTCGTGAAAAACTCCCTGCGCCAGCTCAGTATTGTGCTCGCTCAGGATTCCGGTGATGGTAACGCGGCCGGCGTTGGCGAGGATCGCTATCGGAACCACGGCAATGAACAGGGCCCACCGCATCCACACCTTGCTATCGAAGAAATAGGCGTAAACCAGCGCCAGGAATGTCAACGACAGCAGGCTGCGGATGCCGCTGCACGCCTCGGCGACGGAAAGCGTTTGGCTTGCCAGTACCAGCACGTTCCCTTCGCGCAGCACCGGAATATCGATCACAGCCGAGAAGGATCTCCGCCACCCGGCTCGCGAATAGTTGTAACGGAAACGTGATCTGGTTGTAGATCACCGTAGGAATCGGGATCATAAACGGCAGCAGTAAAAGCGGAAATGCCAGTTCGCGGACCAGGGCTCTACCGCCCAGCACGAGCAGCAATCCCACCAGGGAAATCAGGAACGCGCTTCGCTGCAGGAACAACTCCGCCCCGAGCCCTCCGATGATAGGCTTGCAGGAAGCCCCAAGCCATCAGTGCGAGTCCCCACCATTCCGGCTTCCATTCGAGGGCCATCAACTTCTCGCGCCGGCCCCAGACGATGTACCCGAATACCAAGCGGTACAAAGAATCCGTGGCCGACATCCGGGTCGTTGTACCACTGCTCCACCAAATGCTGCAGGATTGGGAAATAAGCGACGATCAGCAGAATGCCGAACCACGCGATGGCAGCCCAGGGCAGTTGCTTCTTTGTCAGACCGACGTTCGGCGGACTTCGGCTCGGCAATTGATCTTCCACGGGCGTCATCGAATAAAGGACGAAACTTCAGTTAAGCACACTGGGACGAGCAGCGCCCCACCTGTGCGGGCGAGTGGAAGTTCAGTTGACAAGCGGCGGGACGTCGGGTTTCAGGCGCTGGGTGACGCGGCCCACCAGGCGGCGCGGATCCAAGAGATGCTGAGGCCGGAAATGGCGTTGGGACCATCGGTTGCCGGGTTCGAACTCGACTCCGAGAAAGTAGCCGATTTCGCGATAAACACAATACTTAACAATGCCCAGCGAGCTCTCCGTTGGGGTAGCTCATCCGTAGAGGCGTGCCCTGCGGAACGGGCCGGTCGACTTGCAGACAGGCGCCCGAAAGCGAGATATCTTCCAGATTGGCGACGCCACGCCGGGTCCGCCCGCTGTGGTCCTTCCACTGCACGTCCACTAGGTCCGCGCAAAGCATTCGAGGTTCAACACGCCTATCGAGCATTTTTCTCGTTAATTCCGTCTCTGCTATTCAAATCGGTCGAAAGCCGAAAACAATGCGCGTTTCCGCCTTAGACAAAATCGCCCTAACCGCTGCATAAGGCGACTCCCTCGGTCAATCTGCATCCATGTCCGATTGGTACCATGTTTCAGAAGAAGTCCGCGATGGAAACCCTTGTCGCTGAAATACGCCTATTTGGATCGCGAATCGGCTGCATTGCGCTCTATTTTGCCCCATTTAGCCCTGCTGTTCGCGTTCGGATTCATGACTCCCAAGATGAAAGGCCTGGATTTTCTGGATTCACAGATTTTGGGCGCCTACGCCTGCCTGGCGATGCATGTTCGCGCCGCCGGCAACCGCCCAGGCATTCCTTGCCGAGAGCTCAAGCATCATTTCAAGCAGGCCAAGTTCGTATTTTCGTTAGCGTGGTCTACGGAGAAATCGTTTCAATCACGCTACTTTCCGCTGGCGTCGCGACCGTTTATCTGACCCATCGAGGCAGTTTCGTGCCCGAACCCGACTGGGTGACGATCGCCCGATGCGCGATGTTCGGGCTAGGCGGCTTCGGCGATGCTTTCCTCGCTCGCGGCTTTGGTCGCCGTTCAATTTTCCGGGCGGGCGGCGATGATCTGCCTGCGGGTAGCATTCTTCGGACTGCTCATCTTGTACTTTTACCGCGGCCAATGGTTAGCTGACGTAGGCTTGACCGGCGCAACCGCGTGCCTGGCGGTCACTGGACTTTTCATTGTTTTATTGAGGGGAGCCTGCCGATGATCGCCGTCCCTTATCACCTGGGGCAACGTGCGGTTGAGGTCGGCCGTGGTCCCCTGGTTATTCTCGAAGCGCTCGAACAGCCATGCGTCATATTGGAGGGGACTGGCGGTGTCGCCGGTATCAATGCCCAACTCGCCCAGGCAGTCGCGGTTCACGATCGGCCGGCCGTCGTGCTCGCGGGGAATTGCAATTCTTGCCTCGGGACCCTCGCGGCGCTGGACGATCCCGGCATCGTCTGGCTGGACGCGCATGGCGATTTTAACACCCCGGAGACGACCATCAGTGGAGCGCTCGAGGGGATGTCGCTCGCAATCGCGACCGGCCATTGTCATCCGTGAACTGATGGTCCGCCCGGTTCGGGAAGAAAACGTAGTGCTTGGAGCGACCCGCAGCCTCGATCCGCTGGAAGAGGTTCGCTTGCGCGCGAGCAAAATCGAGCTCTGCTTCGCTCAACGCATTGCCTCGCGCCGTGGATTTGCTCGCAGCGCGCGTGAAAACGATCTATTTGCATCTCGATCTCGACGTGCTCGACCCGCAACTGTCGCCCGGCGTGAATTTCTCCGAACCAGGAGGCATCACGCCCGATCAGCTCTTCGACGCGGTGAAGCACGTGATGGCGACCGGCAGACTGGGCGCAGCCGCAATCGCGAATTTCAATCCCGACCGCGATCACGAGAACCGAACGCTTGAAATTGCTTGTCGCCTGGTGGGAATATTTACTAGCCCCGGTTCCTGATATGGAACTTGATGTTTACACTTGACGAGGTTAGCGCGGCGCGATTTGCTCGGTTGGCGCTGGATTGTGTCGGGCGCGAGTATCCTAACAAAATTGCACATACGCTTCGATCGGATACGGATGTAAAGCCACCGAGAGTTTTGACGCCGGCGTTTTATGGGTGCTATGACTGGCACTCGGCGGTGCATGGGCATTGGCTGCTCGCTCGATTAGCGCGGATGTTTCCCGATGCTGCTTTTGCCAACGAGGCTCGGGTGGCGATTGCGCGGAATATTACGGCCCAGAATGTCGCGGGCGAGGTGCGGTACCTGACCGATGCGGGTCGGGCGGCTTTTGAGCGTCCTTACGGATTGGCTTGGCTGCTGACGCTGGCAGCGGAATTGCGGTCTGAAGTACTGCGGCCGCTCGAAGATGCGGTGCTGGAGAGATTCTCGAGTTGGCTCACGAAGCTCCCTTATCCGGTTCGGTCGGGCGAGCATAGCAATACTGCGTTCGCGTTGGGGCTCGTGCTGGATTCTCATCGGTCGGAGTTTCTTGCGGAGAGGGCGCGGGAGTTCTATTTGAAGGATCGTCGTGCGCCAGTTGAGTATGAGCCCTCAGGGGAGGATTTTCTTTCTCCAACGCTCGCGGAGGCGGATTTGATGCGTCGCGTGCTTGGCGAGCGGGAATTTGCGGAATGGTTGGAGGGGTTTTTGCCGGATATTTCACGATTGAGGCCGGTGGTCTCCCCGGATCCCGGCGATCCGAAATTTTCTCATCTTGACGGGTTGAATTTGAGCCGGGCATGGATGTTGCGGGGGATTGGCGGCGGATTAGCTGACGGACATCGGCGGGCGGAGTTATTGACTTTGGCGGATCTGCACGCCGAGGCGGGGTTTGCGGCGGTCACAGGGGAGCATTATGAAGGGGCTCATTGGCTGGCTACATTTGCTGTGTATTTGTTGACTGCGACCTTAGAACGGTAGTTGTCGGAGACCCGACGTCAACATCGAAACCAAAAGCCGACCTAGGTTCGTCAGGGCGAAAACTTGGGGACAGCCCGTTCTGTCCACGCGGAGCTTGAGAGAGATGTTTTCTTGGGCAATGAACGCGCCCTGGGACAGAGAAGGCTGTCCCCAAGTTTTCGCGCGCTATTCGGACGGCTCGGCGCTGGCTGCCGGCTCGGGCTTTCCGGCTTCCTTACGGGCTTGTTCGAAGAGGAAGCTCAGGGTTTTTTCGGTTCTTATGTGGCCGGCGATTCTCGCTATCGCGCCGTCTTTTTGTAATTTCGCGCGGACGGATGCTACTGCTTCCCGCTGCTGCCTGGCGATTTTTTGGACTTCGCGGTCGATCTCTTCCTGCGTTGCTCCGATGGCTTCGCGTTCGGCGATTTTGTCCAGCAGCAGAGATGCTTTTACGTCGCGGGCGGCTTTGTCTTTTTGTGTCTCGCGGACCTTCTGCCAATCGAGTTTGATGCCGCGCGGATCGATACCTTGCGAGGCCAAGGTTCGCAATTGATTCTCGACGTTGATCTCCACCTGGCGGTCGATGTAGACGTCGGGCACAGCGAAATCGTGCGCTTCGACCAGCTTATCGATTAGCTGATGCTTCGCCTCGTCCTGCGCTTTATGTTCGCGGTCGTGCTTCAGAGATTTGCGGACGGCTTCTTTTAGTTCGAGGACCGTTTGGTAGTCGCCGAGATCTTTGGCGAACTCGTCATTGACTTCGGGGAGCTCTTTGCGGCGAACGGCTTTCACCGTCGCTTTGAAACGCACGGTGCGACCGGCTAGAGGTTTGCGATCGTAATCGGCTGGATAGGTGACGTCAAACTCGCGCGATTCATCGGGTGAAGCTCCGCTGAGGTTCTCGGTAAACTCCTTCATCGTGGCGTCATCGCCCATTTTCAGCATGAGTTCGTCCTGCGAGACTTTTTCGGCAACGCCGGAGAGGCTTTCAAGAGATACCACTGCGTAATCGCCATCGGCTAGAGGACGGGGATCCTCATTGACGTACTCGGCTTTCTGTTCGCGGATTTCTTCGATGCGCGTGTCGACTTCGGCGTCGGTGATCTCGGGCTCGTTATAGGTGATGGTGACGCCGCGGTACTCGCCCAGTTCGAACTTGGGGGCGACTTCAAACTCGGCTTTAAACGTGATCGGCTCGCCCGCTTTGAAGTTAACGTCGGTGACGTTGGGCTGGCCCACGACTTCTAAATGATCCTTGTCGGCGGCGGCGCGGAAGAATCTGGGGACCAGCTTTTCAATTACGTCCTGCCGGATATCGCCGGCGAAACGCTGTTTGACGAGGCCCATGGGAGCTTTGCCGGGGCGAAATCCGGGGAGCTTTACCTTGCGTTGAATTTCGGCGACGGCGCGCTCCGTTTCCTTTTCGACTTCGACAACCGGGACCGTGATTTCGAGCGAGTGCTTGCAACCTTCAACTAATGCCATGATGTCGTGGGCAGCCGGGGGCAGGTCGGGGAACCTGCCCCACTTTGCGGCAGTTTATGTTCCTTCGTTCCAGCCGGCGAGGTATTCTTCCTGCTCCGGCGAAAGCTTGTCGATAGAGAAGCCCATCGATTCGAGCTTCATCTTGGCGACTTGCTTATCGAGTTCTTCCGGCACGGAGTAAACCTTGTTCTCCATCGTGGCGTGGTTCTTCGCCATGTACTCGGCCGACAAGGCCTGGTTGGCGAAGCTCATATCCATTACCGAAGCGGGGTGGCCTTCGGCGGCGGCCAGGTTGATTAGGCGGCCTTCGCCCAGCACGTAGAGCTTGCGGCCGTCCTTCATCGAAAATTCCTCGACAAAAGGCCGGGCTTCCTTGCGGCTGGAGGCGACCGATGCCAGCGCGTCGAGATCGATCTCGACGTTGAAGTGGCCGGAGTTGCAGAGAATCGCGCCGCTCTTCAATTGGTCGAAGTGGTCGCGGGCGATGACGTTCTTGTTGCCGGTGACGGTGACGAAGACGTCGCCGATGGAGCAGGCTTCCTTCATGGTCATGACGCGGAATCCGTCCATCACGGCTTCAATGGCTTTGGTGGGATCGATCTCGGTCACGATGACGTTCGCGCCCATGCCCTTGGCGCGCATGGCGACGCCGCGACCGCACCAGCCGTAGCCGGCGACGACGATGTTGAGGCCAGCCAGCAGAATGTTGGTCGCGCGGATGATTCCGTCGAGGGTGCTCTGGCCGGTGCCGTAGCGATTGTCGAACAGGTGCTTGGTCAACGCGTCGTTGACCGCGATGATCGGGTAGGCGAGCACTTTATCCTTGGCCATCGCGCGCAGGCGGATGACGCCGGTGGTGGTTTCCTCGGTGCCGCCGATTACGTTCGCGAGCAGTTCTTTGCGCTTGGTGTGCAGCAGGCCGACTACGTCCGCGCCGTCGTCCATGGTGAACTGCGGGGCGGAGTCGAGGGCGGCGTTCAGGTGCGAATAATAGGAATCGTTCGATTCGCCTTTGATGGCGAAGGTCGGGATGTTGTAATCGCGGACCAGCGAGGCAGCCACTTCATCCTGAGTGGAAAGCGGATTGGAAGCGCACAAAGTGATGTTGGCGCCGCCGTCGCGGAGGGCGATCATCAGGTTGGCGGTTTCGGTGGTGACATGCAGGCACGCGGCTACGCGAATGCCGGCCAGGGGCTGGGTCTTGATGAACTGCTTGCGAATCGTGGCCAGAACCGGCATCGATTGCGCCGCCCATTCGATGCGGCGTTTGCCCGCTTCGGCGAGCGAAAGATCTTTTACGTCGCAAGGGACGGTGGATGTTGCTGTGCTCATATATATTCTCCGATTGAAATTATTTGCTGGCTACGGCCGTGGCCATGCCGGCTTCCTTTAATGCGGCGGCTTTGTCGGTCGCTTCCCAGGTGAAGGTGTCTTCGGTGCGGCCGAAGTGTCCGAACGCGGCGGTTTTGCGATAGATCGGACGCCGCAGTTTCAGGGAATCGATCATGCCCTTCGGGGTGAGCGAGAAGTTCGCGCGGACCAGTTCGACCAGGCGATCCTCTTCGATTTTGCCGGTGCCGAAGGTGTCGACCATGACGGAGACGGGCTCGGCGACGCCGATCGCGTAGGCGAGCTGAACTTCGCAGCGATCGGCCAAGCCGGAAGCTACGATGTTCTTCGCGACGTAGCGGGCCATGTAGCAGGCGGAGCGGTCCACCTTGGTCGGGTCCTTGCCGGAGAAGGCGCCGCCGCCGTGACGGCCCATGCCGCCGTAGGTGTCGACGATGATCTTGCGGCCGGTGAGGCCGGTGTCGCCGTGGGGTCCGCCGATGACGAAACGGCCGGTGGGATTGATGTGGAACTTGGTGTTGGCATCGATCATGTGCTTGGGCAGTATCGGATCGATGATGTGCTTTTTCACTTCGGCGCGCAGGGTTTCCGTCGATACGTCGTCGTCATGCTGGGTCGAAACCACAACGGCGTCGATGCGGGCGGGCTTGCCGTCGATATATTCGACGCTGACCTGGCTCTTGCCGTCGGGGCGGAGGAACTTGAGGGTGCCGGCGCGGCGCACTTCGCTCAACTGGCGGACCAGCTTGTGAGCCAGCATCACGGGAAGCGGCATCAGTTCCGGAGTTTCATTGCAGGCGAAGCCGAACATCAGGCCCTGGTCGCCTGCGCCGCCGGTATCGACACCCATCGCGATGTCCGGGGACTGGCTCTGGATAGTGTTCAACACGCCGCAGGTTTTGGCATCGAAACCCATGTCGGCGTCGGTATAGCCGATGTCGGCGATCACCTGGCGCGCCAGCTTGGGCACGTCCACATAAGTCTTGGTGGTGATCTCACCGGAGACCACGCAGATTCCGGTAGTGACGAGGACTTCGCAGGCCACGCGGCCCGTCGGGTCCTCGGCGAGCACTGCGTCGAGCACAGCGTCCGAGATCTGATCCGCCATCTTGTCCGGGTGACCCTCGGTCACCGATTCGGACGTAAAAATATGCCGCATCTTTTCTGCCACTCTTTTGAAACTCCTCCAGGGATATGATTCGGTTTACCGGGGGTGAAACCAAAAACTCAAGTGTAACACGGTATACTTGATGTCATGGAGTATGTCGAGCAGCGCAATGGCGGGTATTATGTCGCGGGGACGCGGGTGTCGCTGGACTCGGTGGTGTACGCCTTTCTAAAAGGTGCGACTCCGGAAGGAATCCAGAGTTCCTACACGGCGCTGAACCTCGAACAGATCTTCGGCTCACTAGCCTACTATCTTGCGAATCGGGCGACCATCGACGAATATCTTCGCCAGCAAAGGATCGACTTTGATCGGATGCGCGAGGAAGCTCGTGCGAAGAGGCCGGAGCTTTATGCAAAGCTGGATGCTGCAAAACAGGCGCGAGTTGCTGTTCGACCATAGCTCATATCGGCACCCACATGATTTGGTCGCGCAGTTCCTCCGCGCTTACCGCAGCACAGATTAGTTGCAGATCCTCAATGGCATCGCCCTCATCGAGCTGCTGCTCGACAATGATTAGACCTGGGCTCGAGTGACCCTCGGCCAGAAATCGGTAAAACTCGCCGACCATCGTATTGCGATCGTGGGACACGACAACCCGATCCGCTGCCGCCGCAAGTTCCAACACCTGACGGTCAAGGAGACCGCGAGTATCGCCTTCGGAACGCAGTGAGAAAATCAACACTCGCCTCGGTACGGCGCAGGCCGCGAATAAGATCTTCATTGAAATCCGCGTCGGCGATGAGTGGAGGATGAGTCATAAATTAGAGAGATTGTTCTCGAGGGTTTCTGCTTATCACGGCAAGATCTTCTTAGCTGCGTCGGTTACTTGTACCAGTTCCCAAATATTTTCTCCTACGTTATGGAACCGTTTTTTCTTGTCGTTCAAGTTTTGGTAAGCCGATTTATAGTCGCGGCGCGCATCACCGCTTCCCTCCCAGCCTTCAGTGTGCATAAGCTCAATCATTTTGTTGAGGTGAAGGCGCGGCCCATGCAGCTTTAGCACATATTCGGCGAGATCAGCCGTCATCACCGTCCCGTGGGCGTTTTTAAGCGGAGGCTTGTGAGGCTTTGTGTCTTTACTAGAGGCCGGCGAAGGAGGAACGGATTTCTTAGGATCTAAAAGCTGAGCCACCTGATCAGCCTGCTCCAAGAAAGATCGGAGTTTGTGATATTCCTCACCGACGGCCTGAGCCTGCTTCACGATCAGATCCAATGCCTCGAATCTCTTGCGGGAACGTTCTATCAGGTCTTCCATACATCCCCTAGGATACTACGTTAGGGACTGGACAATCAAATGGGGGGGGGCCGCTACTGGACAAGGCAGTATCAGGACTGTATCGTCCTTAGGCCTCGTTTTTAACGACGCTGCGAACTGGGCTGAAATAATCGAAACGGGGCTCTTGGCGGAAACGCAGGGCTGAAAGGCCTTGAGCACTTTCTGAATCTGCGGCTTGAATGGCAGAGAAGGAAGCCAGGAGCGGTAACGAAAACTTCCAGGAACAGTATCACAAATCTCTCGTCTTACTCTTAACCGAGGTTTCGAACATGCACGACTTGCGTTACGCTTTCCGGCTGATCCGCCAGAACTGGGGCTTTTCCCTGACGGTTATCGCGATCCTCGCCCTCTGCATTGGCGCAAACACGGCTGTTCTCGCCGTCGTGAATGGCGCGATGGTTCGGCCCCTTCCCTACCTCGAGCCTGATCGGCTGGCACAACTGGTTCGCATTTTTGTCGAGGAGGGGGTGACCGACTCGTATAACTCCCACGACGGCCGAACTTGGGAAGCTGTCCGGGACCGCGTCTCCTCGCTCGATGCCGCGGTGTTTTCCTACGGCACGAACGGGATCAACCTTGGCGTCGAAGGCAACGGCGTTTATGTGCAGCAGCAGCGCGTATCAACCGGATTCTTCGGCATTCTGGGTGTGCAACCGCTGATCGGCCGCGAATTTACTCCCGATGAGGATCGCGCCGGCGGCGCACCCGTAGTGATCCTCAGCCACGCCTTGTGGCACAGGTATTTCCACGACGATCCCGGCGTCGTTGGGCGAGCCGTGGTCCTGCGTGGCGAGCCTTACACCGTGGTTGGCGTGATGCAGCCCGGGTTCCGCACTGACGCCAAGGTTGACCTGTGGACTCCCATTCACCCCTCGACCAGGGGCGAAGGCGGCGGTAGTAACTACCATCTGCTTGGCCGCCTCAAGAAGGGTGCGAGCTGGCAGCAGGTATCGGCACAGCTCGCTTCGCTGGTCCCGGAGCTGAAGAAGTCTGGTGCCTACAGGAAGGATGCTAACGTGCGCCTCGACGCGGTCCCGATGCTTGAAGGGATGACTAGCGATCTGCGTCAGCCGCTGATGCTGCTGTGGGCCGCAGTCGGGTTCGTATTTATCCTCGGCTGCGTCAACGTGGGGGGCATGCTGCTGGCGCGGGCCTCGGGGCGGATTGGAGAAATTGCCACCCGGCTTGCTCTGGGAGCTCCGTTTTCACGAATCGTCCGCCAGTTACTGATCGAGAGCACTGCTTTGGGATTGCTCGGTGGACTGGCTGGTTTTCTCGTCGGATGGGGCGCGCTCGCGGCTCTGCGGGAGTACGGCGCATTGACATTTCCGTTCCTGGAAACAGTGGAGCTCGACTGGCGCGTCCTCGCTGGGACGCTCGTGTTGACCTTGTTCGCGGGCATCTCGTTTGGGCTCGCTCCGGCGTGGCAGGCGACGCGCGTCGATCTTCGATCCGCGCAATCGGGCAGCCGGGGCGTCGCGGGACGCAAGCGATTCCTCTCGCTGGGCGCGCTCGTTGGAGGCCAGGTGGCACTCACCGTTCCTCTTTTGTTCGGTGCCGGATTGTTCCTCCATACGTTCCTCCATCTCTGGAATCTCAACCCCGGCTTCGATCCCAACCATGTCATGGTCGCGCGGTTCTCTATGGCCGACGCGCGGTACAAGACTGCTCCTAAGATGAATGACTTTTACGACAAGGTGATCGCGCGGCTGCACGATACTCCGGGCATCGAATCGGCCGCGGTCAGCCTGACGCTGCCTTATGAACGAGCCTTGAATACCGGCTTCCGGATCCCCGGCAGCGATCGCTTCGATAACACCAACATGACCTATGTCACGCCGGAGTTCTTCACAGCGCTGCGCATCCCGCTGTTACAGGGCCGTGGGTTTAGCCGGGCCGACCGCGGCGACTCCGCTCGCGTAGCGGTCGTCAATGAGGCTTTCGTGCAGCGGTACATCAAGAGCGGCGCGGCCTTAGGCGAACCGCTCAAGCTTGGAGGCGACCCTGTGGTCATCGTCGGAGTGGTGGGCGACGTGATGGACAAGAGGGCAGGATGGGGAGATTTCGGACCGATTGCCCGGATTCCGATGGTGTACACGCCGGCGACGCAGTTCGACATTGGATTGGAGATGATCCATACCTGGTTCTCTCCCAAATGGGTGGTGCGCAGTTCCCTTGATGGTGCGCAGATGGTGAAGGCGATCGAGGACGCGACGCGCTCTGCCGACCCCCTGCTGCCGATGGCTGCGTTTCAATCGATAACCGATCTGAAGACGGACGCGCTTACACTCGAAAGGCTCCTGGCGATACTGGCGGGAACGATTGCCGGCCTCGCCATGGTGCTATCGGCGATGGGAATTTATGGGCTCATCTCCAACCTGGTTACGGAGCGGACGAAAGAGCTCGGGATTCGGATGGCGTTGGGATCGAGCGTCCAGCAGGCGATTCAAGTCGCTCTCCGTCCTGGCCTGATCTGGGTGTTATGCGGGGTGGCTGTGGGAACCGCGGCAGCTATAGGATTCGAGCGGTTTTTGAAAACCTTTCTATGGGGAGTGCAGCCTGGAGATCCTCTCACGCTAGCCGGGGTTGGCTTAGGATTGCTGTTGGCGACGGCGCTCGCGAGCTTGATCCCGGCGTCGCGGATCGCGCGGTTGAATCCGGCGGACACGCTGCGTAGCGAGTAGGCTATTTCGTCTTCTTCGCGGCAGCTTTCTTCTTGGCGGGGATCTTCTTTTTCGCGAGGGTTTTCTTCGGTGCCGGCTTGGGGGGCGCGGACGCCACGCCTGCCTTCTTAGCAAGTTGACCCAAGGTCGAGCCGATCGCCTGGGCGGCGGTGGTCAGAAATCCCTCATCTGCCGGCTTGGCCGGTTGCTTTTTCTTCGTGGTTGCCATCGATTTCAATACTAAAGGTGTTTTACGGGGAGGTCCAGTTATTTCTTGGGCAGATCGCTTCCCTCCTACAAATATCGCTCGTGCAGAATGGTGAGATGGTGCGCTGCGTGCCCCGCGATTATAAAGGCCAGGGCGCGCACCGTGAAAGGATTGTCACTGGCAACGCCACTGCGCATCCATGCGTGAGGCGGCAGATGGCGGAAAAGCGAAATCGTAGAAAGGCGAACCCGCCGGAACTCCTCAATATGAGCCGCCCAGTAAATGTTGTCGGCCTCCGCGCCCGATGCCGCGATGTTTTGATCGAAGCCCGGTAAAGGAGCGTCGAAGCCGCGGGCGAACCAGAGCGCTCGGAAGGCGAAGGCCCGCTCCGTATCGGTGATGTGATTTAGCACTTGCCGGATGCTCCACTTGTCCGGCGCATAGCGATGCAGCGAAGTCTCCTCTGAGATTCCCGCGAATAATTCCAGCGACTCGTCCAATTGGCGCTCGATAATTGAAAGCGATATCGTCGCCGGCGACCTGATCGATATAGGTGAAGTAATACGGAGCGGTTTCGGTACTCTGCGGACGCCCGATCATGCGCTGGCCTCGTTCAGCGTCTCGATCGATGCGGGATCCAGTTCTAGTTCCGTTGCGTCCACCAGATCGTGAAGTTGTTCGAGCGATGTCGCGCTGGCGATTGGGGCGGTGATTCCGGGCCGGGCCATCAGCCAGGCGAGCGCTACTTTGCCAGGCGTCGAAGAGTGGGCCTTCGCAACCTGATCGAGTGCGGCAAGAATGCGAAACCCGCGGTCGTTTAAATATTTCTTTACTCCGGTTCCGCGCGGGCTCTTACCGAGGTCGCTTTCCGAACGATATTTGCCGGTCAGGAATCCGCTGGCCAAGCCATAGTAGGGGATCACGCCGATTCCTTCTTTGAGGATCAGAGGCTCCAGCGAGGCTTCGTATTCCGAGCGTTCATAGAGATTGTATTTCGGCTGCAAGCTTTGGTAGGACGGGAGTCCGTGCGCTTTGCTGACTTTCAATGATTCGGCAAGCCGGTCCGCGCTATAGTTCGAAGCGCCGATGGCCCGGACCTTACCTTGCCTGATGAGTTCAGCGTAGGCGCCAAGAGTTTCGTCGAGCGGAGTCGCGGGATCGTCCTCATGGGATTGGTAAAGGTCGATGTGATCGGTCTGGAGGCGGCGTAACGAGTCTTCAGCGGCGTGCAAAATATGGTTCTTCTTCAGCCCTTTTCCCGCCGGCATTTGCATGCCGACCTTGGTGGCCAGCACGATTTTGGAGCGTTTGCCGGATCGCTTCAGCCAGTTGCCAATGATCGTTTCCGATTCTCCGCCGGTATGCCCTGGCACCCACGTCGAGTAAATGTCGGCCGTGTCGATAAAATTCAAACCAGCGTCGACGTATGCGTCCAGGATCTTGAAAGCGGTGGGCTCATCAATGGTCCATCCAAAGACGTTGGTTCCCAACATGAGGGTCGAAACGTCGAAACCGGAATTTCCTAGCTTACGAGTGTGTGTAGGCACGCACCTATTCTCCTTATTTTTTGTGGGAAGGCGTCGGTCTGGACGCGACCCACGTGCCCTTCCCCGCGTCCCCGAAAGTGACCGTTCCCTTAATGCCGTCGTCGGTAGCCGTGCCGACATAATGGACCGTCAGGATGCGCTCATTTTCGATGACTCGCATCTCGAACTCGACCGCTGCGTCCTTCACCGTGCCGGTAACCTTTGATTCTCCGAACTTCCCGGCGTAGACGCCAGACAGGCCCTCGCCGCTTTGCTTCAGTTCGAATTTCTGGGTGCGCGGCGCGCCGTAGCCTTCCACCTGGACTTCCCATTTCCCCGAGATATTTGCTCCGGCGCCCGCCAACAGAACACTCGACAATGCGAACCCAATGCCCAACAGTTTCATAACAACCTCCACGACACCCTATATGGTGGGCCGATTCTCGGGGAGGGTCAATCCCGCCGATGCAGTACTATTTCGATTGTTTTTCGTCGCGCTTAATCAGGAATTGGACCAGCGCGGGGCGTTCGTCAGGATCGAGCTTGCCGTTGTGATTGCGATCGAAGGCGTTTAGCAGCATCGTCAGGGATGCGGCACGCTGCGGGCCCAGCGCCTCGGCATCGACGCCGTTCGCCAGCATGTCGGCGATGAACTCCGCTCGGGTTCCGCTCCGGAATTGGGAAACCTGGTCCGGACTGGCGAGCGTGAACGAGACGAACGCGAATCCCATCTCATTGGTGGTCTCCTCGCCGAACTTCACTTCGCGCGGAGGATCGCTGGGGTTGTGCGGATTCGCGGCAGAGTTGTCGTAGGTGTACTGCATTTCGAGGCGCGTATCCTTTGGCAACTTCACCGGGCTCGCAGTAGCGGTACGAGCCCTGCCAGTTAAAATCCCAATCCTTGATCCAGATCAGCGGCACCACCGACCCGTCGGGCAAATGGGCGTCGACTTTCATGTCCTTGCAAAGATAATGCGCGTGCGGAAAAATCGCGATCGCTTCGGCATCCATCGGCAGCACCCCCGACGCCTTCACCACGTAATGCGAATCGCCGGCGGGAATATCGATTTTCTCGTTCCCAAGGACCATCAACGTCAGCCCCTTGGTAGGTGGCGATTTAGAAAACGTCAAACCCACCTTGGATTGATCCTGTTCCTGCTTGCCGTCGAGATGATAGTGGATCTGCAGGATGAGGTCGGAGCCTTTCTTGATGGTATGCGCCACTCCCTCGCGTGCATTGGAGGGCATCGCCCCAGGAGCCCATCCGCCGAGGGAGCCGGTAATGTCCAGACCTGGTCCTCCGACGCAGGAATAGCCTTGACCGGGCGCAGTTTCGCGGCGGCGCGCTTCGCCGCTGGTGTCAAGAAACAAGATCGCGTGATGCACAATCTTCGGATTGCCTGGGCGGAACTCGACCTTCTTCACATACTCATCCTGATCGGCGTTCAAGGGAATCACGAAGCAGCGGAACTGATCGGGGCCTTCGGCGGGAACGGTATAGGCCTGGGTCATTTTGAACGTCTGGTCCGGCTCGCCCGCCAGCCATCCTTCTGGGAATTTCGGCAGCGCAGGTTTCTCGGCGGCATTGCCTTCGGGCGCGCCGTGCTTCGCCCAATCGCTGATCATCGCGATCTGCTGCTCGGTCAGCCTGCGGACGTCCAGGAAATCGCCATAGCCGGGAGTAGCTTTCCACGGAGGCATCACGCGCGCGTGCGTAATATCCGCAAGTTGCTTGGCGCGCTTGGCGGCATCCTGGTAAGTGAGCAGGGAGAACGGCGCAACTTCTCCAGGACGATGACAGTTCGAGCAGTTTTTATAGAGGATCGGCGCAATGTCGCGGTTGAAGGTCGGAACAGCGTCCGCGCGAAGCCGATCCTGAAAATAATAAAATAAGGCCCGTTAAAAATCGCATTGTTTACTCAATCCCAGGAATCGCGCAACCGATCGTACGGGTCACGGGATGCGGTACGGCCTTGCCCTGTAAAATAGCTCTAAGCGCCTCTTCGAGATCGTTCTCGGTCGGCTGATAGCGAGTCTTGCCTGGTTCGACGAAGCGGTTATCGACGCGTCCGCGATAAAGCTGTTGTCCGGTGGGGCCGAGAATCACCACCTCCGGAGTAAATCTCGCGCCTGTTTCGCGGGCCAGGGTTTGATGCGGATCGAGCAGCGCCGAAAAAGGCGTCTCGAAATCGGTGTCATGCTTACGCACAGTGGCGGCGCTTTCCGACGGGTCGGAATATACGTTAAAAAACGCAACTCCGCGCGGCGAGTATTCGCGATATAAGCGCGCGAGAATCGGCGCATAAGTGTTGGAGTTGGGGCACTCCGTGGCGACAAAAATGAAAACCGTCGCCTTCTCGCGAGATAATTCCGCTGCCGTGTGTGTGCTTCCGCCAGCGTCCTTGAGCGAAAAGCCCAGACTGCCCAACAGGAACAACGGCAAATACATACCGAGAAGTATCATCCGCCCTCCCTAACATTCTATATCTTCCACTTGGCGAGTTTTGCGTCTTTGCGTGAGATTGCGTTTGGGTCCGGGGAATATGCGCTGTTGAAATGACAGTGGGCCGATCTACTATGGAATCGATGCCAGCAACAGATAGCTGAATCGCACACCCTGACGGAACGCGGTTATAACCCCTGGCGTCAGCCTGAGGAGTGTGGCTGAAACGCGTTGCTACCCGCATGCTTACGCATCATGGCGGCTCAGCGTGGATGCTGAGCCGCCATGCGCAACCAGGGTGCGGAAAAAGTCTGACGGCTGTTAATTTTCGATGGTAGGGATCGCCTTGAGGATATGTGTGGAGACGAGACCCAGCAAGCAGCGATGTCCAGTTATTTGACGCCGGAGCAGCGGGTCCTGCGGGACCATCCGTTGCGGCCGATCTTAGCGATGGTCGACCGTGCTGTGGACAGCATCGAGGGGGCCTTGGAGAAGATGTACGCGGCGGGCGAGCGACCGTCGATCGCGCCGGAAAAGTGTTGCGCGCCCTACTGCTGCAGATGCAGAGCGTTGGGAATCCGCGTCCTCAATATTATCCACCTGGGGTTTACGGGCAATTCAATATTAGCCGTACCTAATTGATCTATTGGTCGGGGTGTCGCGCTCCATTGCTGCTGGCGAGTCGACCCACACATCAGTATCCCAGGGCCTCAGTTCCATGCTGGACCACTGTGGCCGCTCCGCGATACCACGGTCCGATTGACTAAGTCCGAGGATTCTCGAAGCTCGGGCACTCACTTCACATCGAAGTTCACAGCCGGTGACCGCAGACCGGTTGTATTGTCGATAATTTCAATCGGGTAGTGCCCTGGTTTTTCGTACAGCCGGCGGGGCACTTCGGCCGACATCGCATTAGGACCGCCATACACGGAAACGAGTTGCGTTCCAGCCCAGAATATAAAGCTGGATGAAGAAGCATTGTGGCAGGCCACTCCAAATGCCGCCTCACCGTTCGACTGAACGTTGAAGGCGCGGCCTGCTAAAGTCTCTCCGGGATAGAGCTTTTCGATAATGGGCCTGATTGTCTCGGGATCGACGGAGCAGGTTTCGCGGAGTTTCGACCGATCGACGCGGAACAAACTTACCGTCCCCTCCACGAAAACAGTATCGATGCCGGCGCAGTGCGCGATTATATTTGTCGTGCTCGCGGGGAGGGTCGCGTCCTCCAAAAGGACGAACTTCACGTCACGATTCCCCGCAATCGCGCTGAACAGGCTAGGCACCGAGCAATCCCCGCAACTCATGATTCGATTAAGCGATTTTAGCTGCGGCAGAGCAAGCAGGAACCAATAGGTACTGAAGATCGGTTGATTCAGCTGACCGTCGTCGTATAGGCGATAGAGCCGAGCGTTCACCGCCGGCTTCCCTATCTGACGTTCTTTTATCAGTTGCTGGTCCAAGAGGCGGGCATGGGCATACCGTGGCCAGGCAAATAGTCCAAGTAAGAGCATGAGGCCGGCCGCTAAAGCGGGGACCGAGACTTCGACCCGCAGGCGACGTGTTACTCGAACGATTGGAGCGATAGCCGTGCACGCTCCGACTAGGATCATTGGCCAAGTGAAATTGATACGCATTTGCGGTACAAGTTCGCCGGAGTAATACAACATAACGCCGGTACCTATTAGTAACGTTGCCGTTAACCAGAATGGGTCAGATCCACGCCATGGCACCGGCTTGCGGTTACGGAACACTCGATTCCCAATATTGTCCAGCGACAAGCACCAAACCAGCGCGAAGAACGGAAACAACAAAGCCGCAGTTCTCACTTCGTAGCTAAAAAAGAATCCCCAGAGCACGAAGGCCGGCAGAGCGATGCCAGCCGCCAGTTTGCGAGTCTTTGAGAATAGGAGAGCAATGAGGGTAAGAGCTGCGCCGATCCCAAACAAAAACGCTCCCGGACGGCCGCCTGCTCGCACGAGTAGTTTGCACCCGAAGCCGAACCTCGCGAAATAATTGCGGCCTCCATGAATATCGTGAAGGATGTAATGTATGCGGGACTGCCCCTGGGAAACGTCGTAGAATTTCGGAGAGTACCACAGCACTACAAAGGCGATAGCCAGCCCTGCAGTCCAGAGCAACGTGGGCGCGGGACTTGGCTCGCGCCTACTCTTCCGTGTGACCATCAAATAAACGACTACCGCGGCGAGGGCCAGCAGTCCTCCTTGTTTGGTGATGGCTGCACCCGATGCGAAGAAGAACGATACGAAACGGGCGTTTCCTGGTGAAGCCGCTCCCGCCTCGTACAGCACATAGAAAGCCAGGAAACAGAAAAACGCCAGCGCAATGTCCGCGTAACCGGTCATCAAAAATTCTCGGCCCAGATATTGGAGGAACAGAAAACCCACTATGAAGCAACCCCCCAGATAGACGCGATCCTTCCGATTCCATGCCAAACTGACAAACAGGAACAAAATAACCACCGCGAAAAGGGGCATTATCGCCTTGGCAAACATTTTCACGTTCGGCGTTCCCATCAGGGCATAGGTGATAGACCAGTTGGCGGGCAGCAATTGGGGGTATAAGTCCGTCCCCACTGGAAAACGGTTTAGGAACCAATCCTGAGCCCACCGATCCCAGCTAGCTACGTCGTCATTCGAAGAAAAGACCGTGCCCCAGTTTTCGAAAAGTATCGGAACAAAAGCGAGAAGACTCACGACAGCAAGGGCAGTGAGACTGGAGGACATGAAAGACGGCGCCACACTAGGAGGTTCGACCGACTGAAGAGGAACGAAACGCGGAACCATACTCGGCCGCGTAATCATCGCTAACAGCACCGCCTCCATCGCTATGATGGTCAGCCAGGCGATTCTGCTGTTCTGCCCAATAGCGACGAGAAAGTAGACAAACCAATGATTCAGTATCAGGCTCGCCGCAAAACAATAAATACCTTCCTCGCATGGATTCCCCGTCCGGATTCGGGCAGCGCGAAGCCAAACCCAACCCGGAAGAACTGTCATCTGGAGCAAACCCAAAATTCCGAGGAAGAACATGCTATTTAGACTATGCCGCTAGTTTCAGTCGCCCGTGCCCGAACGGCGATCAGGTGCTGCGTGAAAATTAGGGGCCAAAGCGTCTTTTCAAGGACCACGGTACCTTTTTCATGCAATACGCGGAGAATCTCTTCCGGATGAATGGGCCGCTCGTCCGGAAACTTCCAGACACCCGCGAATTCGCAGATCGCTCGTGCGACGCGATACAGTTTGGTCGGAGTCGGAAAAGTTATAATAACGAGCCCAGATTCCTTCACCAACTCGAAATGAGATCGAACCGCCCTGGCAGTTTCAGAGGGTGAGAAATGCTCCACCAGCCCGACGCTAAACACGACATCCGCGAGCTCCCCCCCGGAGAGCATGTGGAGAACATCCGAATTGGTCGCGGTGACGCGGCGAGATTCCGGGAATCGGTTACGCAAAAGCGCCAGCCCGTGTTCATTGGTATCGATCACCCTGTATTGATCGGGCGCCAAGTCCCGCAGGATCGAGTCTACGAAGCAACTATTCGCCCCTCCAATCTCAACAATCGTTTTCGACTTAGGAGCAAAACGCTTCAAAGTATTGATCAGAACAGAGTTCGTATAGCGGCGCGTAATCCGGGCCGTCGGAGGGACATGTTCGTAATAGTTTGTCCAATCGGTCGACTCAGCGAATGCATCCCGGCTCTTCTCTCCCGTGAAGACGAACTCTCGCTGCAGAGCGAAGTTGCCGAGAAACAAAAGAGTCTCGGCGATTACTTTAGCCCAGAGAACCGGGATTCCCGCTCGAAACGATAAGGCACTGATAAGCGCGTAAGACAGCGCAGCATTGAGGACAACCAGTGGAATATACTTCAAAAGCGTTCTGCCGTGAGGTTCGCTTGAAAGAAAGACTGCTTTGCGCGCGGCAGTGTAATTGAAGCACATAGCCAGGACCCGGGCGGCGATTTGGGAAGCCAGGATGTTTTGAGTCTTCGCATACACCAAGAAGAACACGGTGTTGTCAAGCAGAGCAGTGATGAAAGCCACGGCGCTAAACCGGAGCAGCACAAAATAGATCTTCATCGAATCGATAAACGGGTTGAATCGCGAAGATCTGTTGCCGTCAAGATAGATTGTCTGAATCGGAACTTCGACCGTCGATATCGAAGCGTGTTTCGCTGCGATCAACATATCGAGCTCGAATTCGTATCCGTTGGCTGGAATCTTCAGCAGCCTCGGCACAAAGCTCCGAGGAATACCACGTAATCCGGTTTGAGTGTCCGCCAGGCGCTGGCCAACCAGCCAGCGGACCAAGGTGCTGGTCACTCGATTGCCGGCGCGGCTTCGGAAAGGAACGTCCCCCGCGAAACTTCGCACTCCCATTACCACGGACTCGTGTGACTGTCCAAACTGTTTCGCCACCGAGAGGATGTCATCCGGCGTGTGCTGACCGTCGGCATCGGCAGTGACGAAACCCAGACTAAGAGGAAATTCGCAGTAGGCGAAGTTGAGAGCGGTCTTGAGTGCGGCACCTTTACCGAGGTTGACCGCATGTCTCAGGATTTTCGTGTCAGACAACGCCTGGACCTCATCGAAGAGCGCAATGCAAGTCTCGCTGCTGCCATCATCTACGACCACAACGAATCCCGCGCCCTTTTGGATTAGTTCTCGGACCGTCGCCGGTAGCATCGGGCCCGGATTGCAGGCTGGAATAAGAACGACCACTCCGGTTTTCCCATTTGTCATAATGCGGTTAAAGCTCGCCCGGCCATACAGTGGACCGATGTCACTTCCGCTCAAAAACGCAGATTGGCAAATAGCCGTGCCTTGGCTTTCGATAGCCGACGTCTATACATAATACATCGGCGCCGAAAATTACAAAAGCACGATGGTTCCGGAATAAGAATAAAGCATACTCGGATCACCGCGTCTAAATAAGGTTGCATCTACAGCCTCACCGGCAAAGAGACCGGGAAACAAGATAGTAAGGAAGTTAATTCCACCCCTCGAACCTTGCGCGGAATCGGTTAAGGTCAGAGCCTGCCGCATTGCATTCGTCGGGCTTTCAAACGAATTCGTCGTTGGAAGGATGCCTCCGAGAAGTTGTAGTGCACCGGAGATTCGACCTGGGTCAACGGTCTTATAAGCGCTCGATATCAGACCGTTGAATTTATAATCGCTGAGAAGGTGAGCATAGAGAGAAGATAGGTCGTCGACCCACCTCGCCTGCTCAGTTGCGGTGCTCGTTTTCCGAAATGGATAAGCAAGAGGTGCGTCGGCATCCGACAGCGAGGTTGGTGCGACATTGCTTGTGGGCTGGACGCCTGAGCCGGAGCTACCAAAATATGGTGACAATACGTCAACCGAACCGGACTTCAGCGTTTGAAGCGATTGGTCGAGAGATTGGGAATACTGCGCTTGCGCTTGCGTATCGCCCAGAGAGTTGAAGCGCGTATCTTCCTTGTTAGAGACTGCTCGTCTGAACTCCAAATAAGCATACCCTGCGCGAGTCAAATCCGCGAGTACCGAAGAAGAAGTGCCGGAGGCCGGCCATTTGTTCCACCTAATAAAAGTGTCACCCTGTGATTTGGGGCCTCCAGTTGAAAAAGGGACCAGCGCGAATGACTGCGGCAAGTTTGTATTTAGACCAGATCGTGCTTAGAGAATTGCCACCGCTCCCTACGGCCGAGTCATCTTGGTTTTCGTAGGCAAGAAGCATCACATATCGCAGCCAGATTGCGGCGTCGTACAAGACTTCCTGTTTACCATCCGTGTCGATTGGAGTCGCTGCTTCAATCAGATCGGAGATTACCGGCGAGGGGTCCTTATTTGTCTGGGTGGCAACGGTAAGCTGGGAAAGCATGGCTGCGAGCTTGTGTTCGTCCCCGTACGTTTTGCCGCACACCCAAAAACGTGGAGATCTTTTGGAGCTTGACGAGGAAGCCTGGAATGAGCGCGGAGCCCGCACCGTCGAAGTCCCGGAGATCGGGGTTTGCTTTTAAATCTGCGAACCAAGCGATGAGGGGTGAGAGATCGAAGTTGTTGCCCTGAAGTCGCACCGATGTGCCGTCGGGCCGCTGGAGAGTCAGGGCATGGCCCGCGACCCCTTAGAGCGACACAGGATTTATGTCCTGCGTGACAAGAGATTGCCATGTATCAAGTTCGAGGTTCACAAGTCCCCATAATGCAATCACTTGCCGATCCATCAGCGAAGGTGAGTTCGGAATGCCAACGAGGTCGGCCAGCGGCCCACCTCTATTTGCGATTAAGCCAGACCCGTCCGGCTAAAACAATTGGACTAAGGTATCGGCGATACTTTGGTATCAGTCGAGCAAGGCGTGGCGTTGGACGGTCCACGTCGGTATTCAGCCGCCTTGCAAGCTTGGGCCGAGGCAGCGATAGTGACCGATCCCCAATCGCGCCAGGTTGGTCCAGGCAAAGCATCCATTAACTCCACTCATCGACCCAGTCCTCTCCCGCAAGCCTTGCCTGCTCTGGACCGAACAACTCCGTAACCGCTCTGATGAAGGCCCCTAATTCCCGCTCTGCGATGGCCATCAGGTCCGCGTCAACCGGACTGTGGCTGTTTTTCCACTCATGAAGTGGGATCAGTTGCCGTTCATTCATCGCTCTTCTCAATTCTTGAAGCCGGAAAGCAGTGCTTCCTGCGATCTCACAATTGCGATTAAGCCAGAAAAGTGGAGGGAAACCAATTGGACGAACGTATCGATCGATGTTCCTCCGATGGAGCGTCATCAATCGCCCGCAGGAGCCAAGGCCGGGCCGTGAATGTCGCCAAACCAATACCAAAGTCTGATAGACGTTGGATTTGGAGAGGTGCATGCTGTTCATAAGGGCTGTCGAGAGGAGGCGCCTTTGCCGCGGCTACCAAGGTGCAAAACAGGCAGAGGGTCGTCCCGTCTCGCAGGCGATCCATAATAAGGCGAGGTATACACCATGAAGAAGACCGTGGCACCAATTTCCCTTGCCGGTTCCCAGCTGGGCGACGTACGTCATGTCTGTGCGTTTTTCAACAGCGACGACGAAGAGTACCGCGTGTTGCTTCCCTTCATAAAGGACGGGTTTGAGTGTGGCGATAAGGCCGTCCACGTGGTAAATCCAGGGCAACATCAAATCATCTGCAACGCCTGACTGCGGCAGGCATCGATGCGGCGGCCGCCCAGCACAGCGGTCAATTCGAGCTTCGAACCAACACCGAAACATATCTTCGTGACGGTCACTTCGATCAGGACCGGATGTTGGAGGTTTTCGAGCAGTTGGCGAGCAGCAACCCGAGCAGCGGTTTCCGCTCAGCCGCATCGTTTGCCACATGGAATGGGCCGCTGACGGCCGGTCGCACGTGGACGACCTGATTGAGTTCGAATCGCGTGTGAATGATGTATGGCGCCGCCACGACGATGCCGTGATATGCACCTACGATCTCGCGAAAATTGCGGGAAACACGGTAATTGATATCATGCGGACGCATCCGATGATCATCATCGGTGGCATTCTTCAACACAATCCTTTTTTTGTGCCTCCCGAAGAGTTCCTGCGTGAAGTTCGCGAGCGGAGGGCCGGGCGGTTGACGTGCGCCTGACCATGGCGGTACTGACATGGGCGTGCGACAGGAACATGCGTCCGAAGAGGTCACGCGCCTGCAGCGCTGCCTGAACGACCTGGTGAGCGTTCTCGCGCTTCCAGCCATGTGGAGCGGATTCCAGCCCTCCGAGATAGTTCACACTTCGCTCGATGCGCTTCTGGGCATGCTGTGCCTGGACCTGGTATATGGTCGCTGCAGATCCGGCGGGCGGCGCGCCAATCGAGGTACTGAAGATCGCTCCGTCGGCGAAGTGGATAGCGCCAGACGAGATTCACAAGATGTTAAACCAACGGTTCGGAGACGATCCTCAGAAGTGGCCGTCGCGATTACGCGTCTCGATAGGAGACGAAGACATCTCGATCGTGTCCCAGCGATGCGGGCTGCACGGTGAAATTGGGGTCATCGTGGCAGGATCTGAACGCGCGGATTTCCCGGGAGCAGGCCGACTCCCTTCTCCTAAGCGTCGCGGCGAATGAAGCGGTTATCGGCCTACACGAAGCTGGTCTTTTGGTGGAACAAAAGCGCGTCGCCGGCGAACTCGATCGGCGGGTCGCGCGGAGAACCGCGGAGCTAGTCGCGGTCAACGACGAATTAAGGAAAGAGATCGCCGAAAGGCATCGAGCGGAAGAGGCATTACTGGAGAACGAACTGAACTCGCGCTTAATCTTGCACAGCATTCCTGGGCTGGTATGTACCATGAGTCCCACGGGCGAGGTTGACCGTTTCAACCCGCAAATTCTGGAATACTTTGGCAAGATACCGGAGGAATTGAAGGGCTGGGCAACTAGCGACGCGGTTCATCCGGATGACGTTCCCCGGGTGGTCGCCGCCTTTACGCATTCGATCACGACCGGAGCTCCCTACGACATTGAGCACCGTTGCCGCCGCGCGGATGGCGTATATCGATGGTTCCAGGTCCGCGCCCTTCCCGTGTCCGCCCGCGAGTTTTGGCACAGGGCGCGGTCGCGTGCCTGTTCAAGCCATTCAGCGATACCGCTCTGCTTGAGGCCTCAATTCGGCCCTTCGACTCAATTGATTCGTCGCTCCACTCAAGGGGGTATAAAATAATGGCAGCGTGCGCGGTTGGCCACGAATCGGGGTCGTCAAATATGTCCCATGCCGTGCCCTTTGTGTACGTTGTCGACGACGACGTCTCGGTGCGTGAATCGCTGGAACTTCTGATTCGCTGGGAAGGCTGGCAGCCGGAGAGATTCGGATCGGCTCAGGAGTTCCTTGCCCGGCCACGAGTCCTCGCCCCGAGTTGCATGATCCTGGACGTTAGTTTGCCAGGCCTCAATGGTCTCGAACTGCAGAAGCGGATCGGCGTCGATCGGATCGAGATGCCAATCATCTTCATCACCGGTCACGGTGACGTGCCGATGACGGTTCAGGCAATGAAAGCGGGAGCTGTCGAGTTCCTGACCAAGCCATTCAGGGACGACATGCTTTTGAACGCCATCGGTGACGCTCTTGAGCGCCGTCGCGCTACACTTGATCACGAGGCGGAGATGCGGGCCGTTCGAGACTGTTACGCTTCGCTCACCTCCCGCAAAAGGGAGGTCATGGCGTTGGTGGTCTCAGGCCTATTGAATAAACAGGTCGGTGCCGAGCTCGGCATCGGCGAAATTACGGTGAAGGCACACCGAGGCAATATGATCCGAAAGATGAAAGCTGACTCTCTTGCTGACCTTGTAACAATGGCCGCGGCACTCCATTTTGCTCGTGTGTCGAAAGCCTGATAATCCCGCGCCCGCTTGTCTCCCGAAACCAGAAAACTCGACGTCTCGAATTGTCAACATCGATTTGCTTGGTCGACCGCATCAGGCGGCAGAGCGGCAGTTCGGCACCCTCACCCGACTTCGAGCCCGCGGACCGCACGTCCCTCAGAGAAAAACAGAGCGTCGGCTGAGCAATCCAACGGTGTGCCCTCAATATCCCCGGAGGCGAAGGATCAGATGGGGAGCAAGGATTTCGGCGGCTTGATCAGCATTTCGACCTCGCAGATCAAGACCGGGCGCCGACTTCGACATCGCCGAGAGAAGAGATCGCCATCGACGATTTCGTCCGTGGTCGTAATGGCATTGGCGTAACGGCGCGGGTCTGTCGTGAGGTTAGTGTAACGCGGTCTGCCGGGTTTTGAGCGCCATGAAAGCAGGTGCTCATCAAGTGATTTATAACCAATGGAATCATTAGTTTGCTGCCTCTTAGAATTCGCTTTTGAGTTGCCCTACAAGGCTCGGTTTTGACGAATTTGCTTTCCGGTGTCTCCAATCGCAACTCACTGATATTGCTGACTCTTGAATTTTGCCACGGTTTTCGCCCGGCCTGGGGTTTTGTCACGGTTGACATGGGAGGTCGTTGCATTGCTCGTGGAAGTAATTTAGAATCAAAGAAGTACAAAGTCGGGGCGTAGCGCAGCCTGGTAGCGCACCTGCCTTGGGCGCAGACCAGCGGCTTCCAAAGCTTCTTTTAATTCTCCACACTTCTAATGGTTTCAACAATTTGGGGAATCTGCTTTTCGCTCAAAGCTAACCCCAATGGCTCCAATGAGAAGAGTTTTGACACGGTTTTGCCACGGTGCGATGAGGCGGAAAAAGCACCACGGCGCCTGGAGTTCGTGATTTTGCCGTTGACGCGGTCAGCGCAGCTCGGAAGCCTTGCAGTGAGGATTGCTTCCGAGTAAAATGCGGAGTTGTGAGTCTCGTCGAACTGCTGAAGCGCCACGAAGGAAAGACCCTCGAATACAAGCGGGATTTGTCATCCCCAGAGAGCATTCTCAAATGCCTGGTTGCGTTCGCGAACACTGGCGGCGGTATCGTCGTCATCGGTGTTGAGGACGGGTCAAAGAACGTCCGTGGCGTTCCCGACGTGCTTGCAGCGGAAGAGAAACTCGCAAACCTGGTCTCCGACTCGATCCGCCCACGCCTTGTTCCGGATATCGAGGTGATGCCTTGGCGAAATCTGAACGTGTTGGCTGTTCAGGTCTACCCCAGCAACACGCGTCCCCATTACCTGGAACGGCTGGGACCCCAAGACGGCGTCTTCATCCGGGTGGGCTCAACCAATCGAAAGGCGGACGCGCTGCAGATCGACGAACTGAAACGCCTAAACTGGATGAACTCTTTCGACGAGCAGGCCATCCCGGACCTCAAGTCGGAAGCCATCGACTTCCGAGCTGCTTCCGAGTCGTTTGCGCCTTACAGGCAAATGACCGCCCAGGCATGGACCACTCTGCGCATCGTCACGGAGCACCAAGGCCGTCAGGTGCCGACTATCGGCGGACTGCTTCTTTTCGGCAAGGACAGGTTCGCCCGGTTCCCGGATGCCTGGATCCAGGCGGGGCGCTTTGCCGGAACGAATCGAACACGTCTACTGGATTCGACAGAGATCCGCTCGTTCCTGCCTCGCGCCGCGGAAGAAGCGATTACATTTTCACATAAGCACCTGACGCGCGAATCGATCATCGAGGGCGTCCGCAGGGAGGATCGTTGGTCGGTTCCTCTCGTAGCAATCCGGGAGGCGCTCATGAATGCCATCGTCCATGCGGACTACGCCCAGCAAGGGGCGCCCATCCGTATCGCTCTGTTTGATGACCGGATCGAGATCGAGAATCCCGGCCTTCTGCCGTTCGGCCTGACGATCGAGGACATTATGCAAGGTGTCTCCAAGTTGCGGAATCGCGTGATCGGGCGGGTCTTCCACGAACTACACCTGATTGAACAATGGGGCAGTGGGATTCAGCGCATGACCGCAGCTTGCCAAGAGGCTGGCCTGGAGGCTCCCAGACTGGAAGAAATCGGGATGCATTTTCGCGTGACCATTTCCAGCGCGCGGGTGAGGCAACCCCATACGGACGAGACGGACCAGCGCATCCTCGCTTTGTTTAGCGATGGAGTTGCCCGGTCGACGGCGGCTGTGGCGAAGCACGTTGGACTTTCCCAGCGAGCCACTCTGACACGGTTGAAGTCGATGACATCACGCGGCCTTCTTGTCGAAATCGGTACCGGTCCGCACGACCCGAAGCGCCAGTATATTCTGGCCTGAGAGTACCTGATGACCAGACGGATGATGGCGGGAGACCCTCTCGAGAAGGAGATCGAACTGCCCCTCAGATCGGGGGAATTCATCAGCGACTGCGCTTGCTTCTCATTGGCGAGCGGGTTTGAAGAGGCCGCGGCCAAGATCGAAGGTCTCGCCGGAACCGACCCTTCATGAGGAAACGAGACCAGGCCAGCCTCGACGCGGCAAGTTTGGACGAACTGGTCGAGGAGATCACGGTTGACGCCAACGGGGAAGACGAGCAGCTTTGGGCCTTCCGCCAAGCCTTCGAGGACAACATCTCAGTGCCTTGCGAGGCGACCGTCATTGGCGAATCGGTTAAAGTGATGAAGTTCGATTATGACGGGAACAATCGACGCGGGCTCACTGCGATGTGCCGCCGGGCGGATGGCACAAACTACATAGTGGCGGCTTCCGATCTGGTGATTCCACTGAGCGCGTCAGGCGGGCGTTACCTGGCTGCGTATCGCAAATGGATGGGGCTTTCACCATTCCCGCGCGGTACTCGCGGCAGAACCGTGCAGCGGACCGCCGCTGCGCCCCCAGATCTCGAGGGTCCCATCGAATTGGTGGTCCTGTCGGTCAAACAGAAGTCTGCGCGCTGCCGCTTGTTGGGCGGCGACCGAACCTTCACGTTCCGCGCTGGCCGGCTCTGGGACTTAGTGCCCGGAGAGATCGCGGTCGTACGGCCCGCGAAGCAGTGGGTCTATGCGGGCAATCCCTATCTCTCCGGCGTAATCGAGTCGACTCGGCTTGATGCCCGTGCATTGAGCTTGGTCCCGCTGCGACTGGAGGAGCGGGGCCTTTGGAATCCCGCGGAACACTATTGGGGCGAGGAGGGTGAACCGATCGAGGACTGGGCGAAGCCAATCATCGCCCGCGGTCCGCGACCGGAGTTTGAGATGGAGCAGGTGCTGCCGGGGGCGGACTCTGATGATCCGTTTTCCGACCCGATCGGGGAATCCAATGACCGCAAGGACTCCGGTGATCAAGAGGGCGCACACAAGTTGCTGATGGATCTTTGCCACACTGATCTTCGTTGCCTGGATGCCCACTCGCACCTTGGCAATTTCGTCTTCGACCACCGACCCCAAGACGCCGTTCGCCACTACGAGGCGGGGCTTCGAATCGGCGAATTATCTCTCGGCGCAGGGTTCCACGGCGTACTGCCGTGGGGTTGGATCGACAACCGGCCGTTCCTACGATGCATGAATGGTTTCGGGCTATGCCTTTGGCGCCTCGGCCGTTTCGACGAGGCTGGGCGCGTTTTCGATCATATGCTATGGCTGAATCCGTCCGACAACCAGGGCGTGCGCTTCCTGATCGATCACGTGCGGACGAAAGCCCCATGGGAAGGTAGCCGATGAGTGGCTGCCCGGATACTTGCGAAGAGAGAACCAAGCACGTTTGCCGCGTGCGCCGGCGTTGGCTGCAGGCGTCGCGAGCGACGCCGATGTACCACCTCGACGTAGTAGCGCCATCGGGAACACAATTTCTCTCCTGCGAGCCGCATCTTAGCGGACAGCAGGAAAGACAGCGAACTAACTTAGCCGACACAAAATGAAAGGCGCTGGGT
>CAVUSQ010000005.1:0-72834 GCA_963744175.1 Bryobacterales bacterium
ATCTGAGTGACGATGTCAACAGGAAAACCCGACTAGTTTGGTAAATCCCGAGATGGTTTTCAAATGGAATTCCACAGGCTTGGCGGCTGGGCGTTTTTGAAGAGCCAAAGCGTAGCGGGCCTCATCGTAGGGCACGCGGTCTTTCCAGCAGCGGAAGAGTATGCGCAGCCATTTGAACGCAAGGGCTCGCACTGCGGCGTGATGTGACTTGTTGCGTTCGCGTTGCTGGTCGTAAAAGGCCCTCGCCCATTCTGACTTCCTTGTAGACAGCCAGGCCCATTCATGAAACGTCTGGCGCAGGAATTTCGGACAAGCCCAGCGCCAGTGCACCCATTTTTGCTTGCCACTGCTCGCGGTGACGGGCGCAATACCGGCATAACACTGGATTGCGGAAGCCGTGATGTACCGATCTCGCTGAGTCCCGAACGCCGCGATCAGGCGCGGCGCCATCACCGGACCCGCTCCAGGCAAAGAGGAAAAGATGGCGAAATCGGGATGCGACTGGGCCAAAGCCGCGATTTTCTTGTCGTGATCAGCGATGGCTTCACGCAGCACTTCCAGTTGGCGCACGATTCGCCGGACGATCAACACACTGGTTTCCAGCACTGCCCTATCTCGGATCGCGGGGACAGCCTGTCCGATGAGTTGCTGTAGAACCGCGATGCGCGAGTCTGGGATGTGATGTGTGTGTAGAAAATCAGCGAGTTTGCGGATCGGCGCCCGCTTCAGGTCGTCCAGCGTGGGCCACTTCTGAAGCGCCTGCCCAACCACCACGGTGTCGATAGTGGAGAACCAATCGAGCATTTGCGGGAAGTACATTTTGAGTTGAGAGGTCAGTCGGTTGAGGTAACGCGTTTTGTCATCAACTGCTTCTCGCCGCGCTTCGACCAGAAGCTGGAGCGTGCGGGTCTCCACGGTGTCCGGGTGGAAGGGGCGCAGGCGTTCGGGATGCCTGTACAAAAGATCCAGAATCAAAGCTGCATCGACCGGGTCGCTCTTGGCGCCGGACGGATAGAGGCTCTTACGATAGTGATCCAGCGCATTCGGGTGGATGGGATAGAGCACCAGATGCTCGTACTTGCCGAGCATGAATATCAAAGCCCCACGACTCTGCTCCAAAGCTACCGCTACGCGCTGGCCGGGAAATCGGAGGGCGATGCCGGAAACGAATTGCTCCACCGCCTCCGGAGAGTGTTCCAATTCCCCTTGCTGGATGCGCGCCTCGCCGTCGATTCGCATCGCCCACCGGTGTTTCTGATCCGCCCAGTCAATCCCCAGCCAGATGGATACTCCTTCGTGTGTCATATAACTTGTCCTTTCTGATTGCCAGCCAGTCTGTTTCCGCGAAGGCCTTATAGAAGAGTCCGACCCTGATGGGTCCGACGACATCTGAGAATTCGTTTTGGAAACAAAACCGCCCCACTGCCCGAACGTCTATCGGGAGTCATCGTTCTGTCAGAATCCATGATTCGTGGCAGCGGGGAGGCCGCTTGCAGCAAATTATCACACGCCAGCCTGACCGAGCGACTTGCCGCAACCTTTTCCACAACCGCCGCGCGGCGACAACTGTGAATATCTCAACTCTCTAACTTCTCTCCTCAGAGAACTATAAGAATCCGTTTCATTATCGGCTGCGACCCTGGGGTAACGTCGGCGTCCTTTCACCGCCATCTTGGGCACGTCTGCCCCGTGGATCGATCGTGTACCCGGGCCGGGCTAGAATCCTGATGAGCCTATCCGTCGCCGAACCGCAAGTCTAGCCGAAATTTCCAGACGTGACCGATTTCATAGAGTCGTGCAAGTCCTTTTCTCCTAGGATTCTAAACATGGCAGATTTGTCCGATGAGTAAATCGGAATGGTAGCACCACGACGCCTCACTTCATCTCTGCGTAAGAATAGTTTCCGCATCGCGCTGGTGTTTTGCATAGGTCTGGTTCTTGGGATCTGGCCGCTGACGAGTTGGTTGGGAGACCCTGCTCGCGCAACCCGGCCTTTTCGGATCGGCTATCAATCCTCCCCTCCGCATCAGATCGTTGCGTCCGACGGTTCACCTACCGGACCCGCGATAGGCTTCGTCAAGGAGGCAGCCCGCCGCCGGCACATTTCTCTTGAGTGGGTTCTTCGCCCGGAGGGTCCGGATCCCAGTTTTCGCAAGAGAAACGTCGATCTTTGGCCAATGATGGGCACGCTCCCGTATCGTAAGAAGACGGTCCATATTTCCGAGTCTTGGACGATCACCAGCTTCTGGATGGTGTCATTGGAATCGAGCGGCATTTCCACTCCGAAAGATACGGTGGGACGCACAGTGCAGCACGGTACCAATAACATTGAGAAGTTTGTCGCCCAAGAAAACTTTCCCGGTGCCCGCCTGACGACGGAGCCCCCTTTATCCGCTGGCGCCTTTCAGCACACTACTGTGCTCGAAGAGGTGTGTCTCGGCAAGGTGGATGCCGGGATGGTTTCAGGGAGTAGAGCCGATGCACAAGGCTTCGATCAGATACCAAGTTGTCGCGATGCCCGCCTCAACTTCTTCTTGCTTTCCAATGGAACCATGCCCTTCGGAATTGGTGCTTCCCTCACTATCCCGGGCGCCACGCGGGCGGCAGATGCGATTCGCGCGGAAATCGGCAGCATGGCCGCCGATGGGTTCGTTTCTCGCGTTTACTTTCGCTGGTTTCTCGACCCGAACAACGAAACCATCGTCGTTTTCTATCTTACTCAGGCCAGGCGCGCGCCCGATATCTGGTCATCGGAATTTGCGTCCTAGTGCTGTTGTTGGTCCTCCTGATTTTGGCAAACGATCCGGGTGCAGGCCGTAACTCGTCGAGCGCAATCGGCCAACATCGCGAAATCCGAGTTCCTGGCAAACATGAGCCATGAGATTCGGACACCAATGAATGGCGTAATCGGCATGACCAGCTTGGTGCTGGATACTCGCCTCGACGCTGAACAGAGCGAGTATGCCGAGACAATTCGCGGATCGGCGGAATGCCTGCTCACTGTCATCAACGATGTCCTGGACTTCTCAAAGATCGCCTCCGGGAAGCTGACCTTCGAGTCGATCCCATTCGACTCGGTCGAATTGGTGAAACAAGTCACGGACCTGCTCGCCCTTAACGCCAGACAAAAGCACCTGGAGTTCGTCACGGAAATCCTCCCGAATGGGCCATGCCGATTTCTCGGAGACGGCGGCCGCATACGCCAGGTTTTGCTGAACCTGGTGGCCAACGCAATCAAGTTCACTTCCCATGGCCGGGTATTAGTCACAGCAGTGTCGGAGCAAACCGGACCTGCACGAGCCTCGCTCACAATTTCCGTCGAGGACACTGGAATTGGCATTCCGCCTGATAAACACTCGATGCTGTTCCAGCAATTCACCCAGGTGAATACATCGACCACGCGATTGTTTGGAGGCACCGGACTCGGACTTGCGATCTCCAAACAGCTCGTGGATCTGATGGGCGGATCGCTTCACTTCACCAGCACTCCCGGCACCGGCTCCAAGTTCTGGTTTATTCTGCCATTGCCGATGGACTTATCTGCCACTGATCCGATGATTGGGGAGCCGCCGCCGCAGCGGCGACCTGCCTTAGCGCCCTTGACTTGCCGCATCCTGGTGGCGGAGGATAACCGCGTGAACCAACGGGTAGTTTGCCGGATGCTTGAAAAACTCGGCAGTAGCGTCGATCTAGCGCAAAACGGCAAAGTCGCGGTTCAAATGGCTCTGGCCACACCTTACGATCTCATCCTGATGGATTATCGCATGCCAGAAATGAATGGCCCCGACGCCACGGAAGCAATTCGCGCAACTACGCTCGGCCGCAAACATCCGCCTATCATTGCTCTCACTGCCAGCGTTTTGGAATGGGAACAAGAGCGCTGCCATCAAGCCGGGATGGACGACTTTCTAGGAAGGCCCGTTCGTCTCAGTGACCTTCAGGACGTTCTCGACAAATGGACGGTCGCAGCATCCGAAAGATCTTGAAGTGCCCCGCCAAACAGGCGATTTCGTTCCCGTAGCCTGGAACAGAACGCCTCCCGAGTTCGTCGCTCGTTCCGAGAAAGGCACGCAATCCGAAGCTTTCCGGCGGATCGAACGATAACGACTGGCGCCCTTCGTGCCACAGGTTCAATTCCACGCGCTCGCGACCACCGGACGATGGCGTACTTGAGGAGGCAGCGAGTCTAGCGGAGCTTTCCCGTAGTCCGCGGCTTTCCAAATGCTAGCCGCGACCTTGTCGATTCGGACGGTTCCTTGGGACACCGAGACGCGGCACTACGTAAATCCGCGCCCTGAAGCGCCAGATAATTCAAATTATCCGGCTGATGGCTCCGAAGGCCGTTTCCGGCCAAATACGGGATGCTGGGGCTGGTGATTAACCTCAGCTTTATACGAGTAGCCGACCATCCACCCAGAGCGCGGACGACACTCCCCCCAACGCCGTTTGCGGTCAGTGGTCGACCAACATCAGAGACGACGAGACCTTCCAACATCACTGTGGGGTGACGAAGATTCTGAAGACCTGACTGAAATCACCAGCCACGCCCACACGATATGTCGTGCCGATATTGGTGTTCAATCTGAAATTGATCTGGCTGACTCCCGCCACGCGAAACGGTGCAGGACCGTTATAAGTGACCTCTGCCGCGACCTGCATTGTTCCGACCCCTCTAGGACTGTTGGGGTCGGGAACCAATGCTTGCAACGTTGCCGGAAAAACATTGCTGGGGAGCGGAAGGTTGACCAAAGCCCCATCCGCCTGTTGTGGCGTGATGCTGCCCAGGCCGTTCACGAATACAGAGACGAGGGAACGCAAAGCTGCCGGGTTCGTCGCGGAATTTACGCTTCCATCCTGATTCAGGGCCACGGCGAAAGCATTCGTGCCGTAGTTCATGAATACGCCGGGCGTCCACCCCGCCGTTGGCCAACTGACGCACTTGAGGACCACATCGCTGTACGTCACACAGACCTGAGTATTCTGAGTTGTGTTTAGAGACCACGGAGCGACCACGTTGATCTGTCCATCCTGGGCCCACAAAATCGGCGCAGGGGTTCCGTCGAATGTCACCTGAACCTCAGATACTCGCGTTGGATAAGGTGTCTGCAACGTAGCGTTTGGTAGCGCGCCTTGTTGTGGACCAAGGCCGCTCCCGGAGAGTTCTAACAATTCACCCGCAGTGACCGGACCGAAGGTGTGGCTGCCCGCATTGCTGATGCAAGCGAGAGGAAATAGGTCCGCCGTGGCCGTCGGCGACAAGCTCAGCAGCATGGCGGTGGTGGGGGCCTGCCCCGCTGGAAGCGGCCCGGGTCGTGATGGAACGAAGCTTTGCGCCGCCTCAAGCACCATCACCACATTTCCGTCCGTGCCCAAGCTTAGCGAGGAAGGCGATCCAAAAGAGTCAGCACCGGGAAGATACGTAGTTTGCAGGACTGTGCCATCCGGCGCGATCACGCTTAGAAATTGTGTGCCGCATGGAGCGAGGGTATTCTTGACCGGATAGTAAGCGGCCTGCGACGTTCCCGCAACGTAGGCGTTCCCCACTTTGTCCAACGCGAAGGAGGTCTGCAGCAGACCAACAGTCCCTGCGGGAAAAGCAGACGAAGAGATGAGCCCTCCATTGGCGTCAAAACGTGCCAACCCTCCGCCGGTATTCACCACTGCCTTACCATTCGCATCCAGAACGACGTGCTGTCCCGATGCGGTTGGAAGGGTTGCTTTATATCCCACAGATCCGTCCGGTGCGAAGCGCGTCAGAAGGCTATCGGTGGTCACAAACGCCGCTCCTGCCGCATCCGCCGCAATCGAATAGATCGTGCCCGCGGCGGTCACGGAATATTCAATCGCGCTTCCGTCCGCGGATAGTCTCACCAAATTCGCTCCCAGGGTTGTATAGGCGCGGCCTTTTGCATCCACAGCCAAAAGAGGGAAGTCGAGCTGTGGCGGCGGAATCAGGATTGGTGAGGTCCAAGCGATACCCGAACCTGTGGCTTCCAACTTTGCCACGGTAACGGCTCCATCCCCACGGATTGGTGTCACAAACACCCCGCTGCTGGGACCGACAGCCATTCCGCTAACCTCAGATGGGAGTTCATCCGTCCACAGGATCGATTTGCCGTCAGCCGAGAGCTTGGTCACCGAGCAATGAACCCCGTTGACGCCCGGAGTAGTTTCAGCTCTCAGAAGGAAGATCGCGCCCGAGCCATCGGTCGCCATGGCACGGAACCGGTCAAACAACCACTGGCTATAGTCGAAACCAAGTACGAAATTGGGCGCGGCGGATGCGAGAAGGCTTGCCCACAGGGCGAGGAACGGTTTAGAGAGCACGAAAACTCCGAGCATTTACGATACCGCGAAAAGTCCTTTCTTGGCCTCGATTGAGAATCGAAGCTGTGTTTTTTCGCCACACACCCACGGGTAACAAGAGAGGTCACCGATCGACTGGCAGTGACGGTGGCGGCCCCTAGAATTCACCAAACCGGCTACACCGTCGATCGAACGTTGGCTACCGCCGTGAGCTGCTTATTCAATTTCAATGAGAATCCGGCCGGCAAAGCACCTAAAGATGGATGAGTTCTCCGGCCGGCAGAGGCTATCGCTCCGAATCATCGGTTGGCCAAAATTCCCGAACTGGGACGTGTCGGATCGCGCTCTGGCCGAATCACACGCCACTCGGAGAGAAGTCGAATTTAGGTGTCACGAGCCCGGGGCGGGATTTGGGAAGTTGGTGCGGTCAAAGCATACGCCTGATGTCTTCCATTAGTCGTTGAACCTTCAAATCGGATGGCAATCCGCCATTGATGCCTCGGCATCATACTTCGTTCGAGTTTTGAAACCCGATTCAAGAATCTCATTGGAGTCCGCTTTTTGGTGGCGTCGACGCCGCTTCCAGACGCTTCTTCAGTCGCGCCGCTCTAATAACTTCGGAAAGCGTTTGTGGCCGACTATAAGAGGGAACCGGTTCTTGTCTTTGTCTCGGCATCTCCTCACCACGCCCCTCACGCCGGACCCTTCTTTCGCGGATTACTTGGGCCGGCGTACGTCCCTGTTCATCCAGATGCATGGCAAGTCGCTGCTGAGCGAGTTGCACGATCAGCCGCCGCATCCGCTCAGGAAAATTTCTGATCATCTGCGTGCAGTGCCCTTGGTATTTTCCGCGGCTTGATCCAGTTCCTTTAGCCGCGCGTCGATGTCTTCGATTTCAATCGCTTTGGCTGCGTGATTGAAGATCGCCTCGGCTGCCCGTACCTCAACCGACGCCGGTGTGGCCGGGTCGATCAAGGTCTTCAGCAACGTGGTGGCGGCTGCGGACGTTCCCTGCTGAAGCCGCGCCACGGCTTGCCGGTACGCTCCGGTAAGCCGCATCAAACTCCGGCAGTTTCTGCCAGTTCAGCAATGTGTTGGGAGCCACACCTATGGATTTTGCCGCCTCCTCAGGGTTGCGCTGAGTCAGCAAGCGACGATCGCCTCTTCTTTCTTGCGCCCGAATTTGCTGCCGTGGCCTTTCATCTGACGCATTCTGACGCAATCTGCATCGCAGGCGGCCGATCATCGCCGGTCCATCGCCTCTGCGTCGGGCGCGCAAATTTCGCTTGCCTTTCCGGCCCACCAGAGCCATTCATGTGATCGCGGTAATCACCGCCCAAGGAGAAACTATGAAATCGACCACAGAACAGATAGAAATGGCCCCCGCCGCCGCGACTACTGAGACGAAGGCCCCCAAAAAGGCCGCCTCTGGCGCAGCGCCCGCCAAAGCCAAGGCGGGAAAGAAGGCTGCCCCGAAGAAGGAAGCGCCCCGGGGCGCTCGAAAGATATCTGCGAGGGCAGCAAAACCGCGACGATCCTGGAACTGCTGAAGCGGCCGGGCGGCATCACTGCCAAGGAGCTGCTCAAGGCCACGAACTGGGAGCCGCATTCCCTGCGCGGATTCCTGTCGGGTGGCTTCATTCCCGGCGGCGTTTCTCGTCGTGCACTCGCTTTTAGGCCGACTCCGCTGCTGCGTGCGCTGCGCGGTCCTGCAAGTAGCAGCGAAGTTTGTAGGAGTTCATTCCGAAGGCGCGAGCCATAGTTTCCGCCAAACTCTCGTTGCCCGTCCCCTCGAAACCGTGTGGCTTCAGCCATTCGCGCAGGATCTCCGCCACATCGCGACCACCAGGCGGTGCGCATGCTTCCTTCGCTCGAAAGGCCGCAGCCTGAAGTGCTTCCAGACGCATCAATCGCCGGCATAGTTTCTCTCTCATCCCGATGCACCTCGCCGCACGTCACCCGAACATCTGCGACCCGCTGAGGATCTGCAACTCTGCCGACCAGTCCGACAGCGCGAGACACGGCCCTTGCAGATTGGGATGGCCCGCCAGAATCTCCGCTTCGATCGCCGCAATCTTCCGGCGGTACCGCTTGATTCATTCGGACTCCTCGGCGCGCTCTTTCCCGACAGCGTCAAAGGGCCGTCCGTCTTCGAGCGTTGCCTCTTTGCCGGTCAACTGCTGCCAGCGCTGGATCACCACGTCCACATACTTCGGATCGAGTTCGATGCCACAGCAGACGCGTTCTGTCAGTTCCGCGGCGGCGAGGGTCGTCCCGCTCCCCAGGAACGGCTCATAAACGAGTTCGCCGCGCCGCAAGTGATTCCGGATCGAGCGCCGCATCAGCTCGACAGGCTTCTGGGTGGGATGATCCCACTTCTGCTCGTCCGAGCTACCCATGATGAACTTTGGTGAAGGAGAGTCTCAGATGGGCGAGTTCTCACCAGGCTTGCCAAACCCACGGAGCGTTCTTTTTTCTAACAAACCAGCAAGTTTCATGCTGAAACCAATACAGCGTTCGCGTCAGGACCGTCCGGCCCTTGTTCCAGATAATCTGCTGGTGATGCACGAATCCCGTCTTTAGCAGTCCATCAAGTACCTCGCGAGTGAACTTGGATGCGTGCCATACGTCTGCGGCCTCGAGGCTCGGTACCAGCGCGAAGGCTTCGGACCAGTCGGCACGTGTGTCGCCGGAAATGGTCGTTTCGGCATGGCCCTTCGTTCGCCTTTCCATGTAACTGGGTTCAGCCGCGCCGTGGCCGTTGAGGCCTGCGGGATCGCGCCATTCCGAATCGAGCTCGATGCCGTACGGCGGATCCGTCACCATCAGCCGCGGTTTGCGATCGCCCAGCAGCTTCGCGACCACTTCGGCGTTCGTGCAGTCTCCGCACAGCACCCGATGGGGACCGAGGATCCACAGATCACCGGCATGCGAAACCGGTGATTCCGGCAACGGCGGAATTGCATTCGCGATTTCCTCCTCTTCGAGCAACAGCAGCTTGTCAATCTCCCCGGGGTCGAAGCCCGTCAAGCTCAGATCGAAATCGGACTCCTGAATTTCCTGCAGCTCCAGTGCGAGCAGCTCCTCATCCCAGCTCGCCCACGTGACTGATCGGTTCACCATCAACCTGAATGCCTTGACTTGCGCCGGGGTCCATTCGTCGCACAGCATCACCGGAACCTCCGTGATGCCGAGCTCGCGTGCCGCCTTCAGCCGGAGATGGCCGTCGACGACTTCGCCATCGCTGCGGGCCAAGATTGGGATTTTGAAACCGAACTCCCGGATCGACGCACACATGCGATCGACGGCGGAATCATTCTTACGCGGATTGCGCGCGTACTCAATGAGCCGCCCGATCGGCCACAGTTCGATGGTTTGTGTGATTGCTTGTATCGGCATCGGTAGCCGATTATAAGAGCGAATCGATTTTCTGTAAAGTGCTGTAGTTGCTGATAGTTATCTATTGCTTAAGAGCGATCGGAGTGACTAAGCGAGAGCTTATGCGATGACTGCCTCAGTGTGTCGAACTCGAGTCCGACGGCGGGCGTTTGTCAGTTTTGTCATCGATATTTGAAACACGCAAATCGCAAATGGATGCGAACAGTCCCCCCTTTGGGTTTGTCCCGACTTGTCCTGAGTTGTGTGGGCCGGTCAAGACGCTTCGAATGCAATATTCACAGGCTTGTCCCGACTGTCCCGAGTTGTCCCGACCGAAAAACAGTGTGGTCGGCGTGCGGCTCTTCTCAGAATGAAGCCAAGTATTGCGCTCCATTGTGAAACAGCATCCCACAAAAGTCCTCACAGTGGTAAAACAACATTTAGGGCAGATTATGTTTTGAAGCGTCGACGGTTCGTTCGCTGTTTCCGTCGATAACGTTGGGTAAGGCAGAGTGGTAAATGGCGAAAATTATTCAGATTATTGATGTCGAGCGCGCCTGACCCAAAACCCGAAAATGAGACAAAAGGAAAGTTGATGGTTTGGCCGCGGTGTGGTTCTCTGAACGAGAGAGGAAGGAGAACCGATGCCACGGAAAGGGCACAGCGAAGAGAAGATCGTATACGCGTTGCGGCAGGTGGAAGCCGGCAAGAAGGTGAGCGAGGTTTGCCGCGAAATGGGTGTTTCGCCGCAGGCCTTCTACAGTTGGAAGCGACGTTACGCCGGCCTGGGCTTGAACGAACTTCGCGAACTACGCCAGTTGCGCGAAGAAAATCGGAAGCTGAAGACGATGGTCGCGGATCTCAGCTTGGACAAACACATCCTGCAGGAAGTGCTCTCAAAAAAAGCTTGAAGCCCGCAGCGCGGCGCGAGCTGGTGCGCAGGATCCGCCAGGCGTATCAGCTCAACGAGAGCCGCGCCTGCGGGCTGGTGGGAATCACACGATGGATCAACCGGTATCAAAGCCGCCGCGATCCACAGGACGAACTGCGGCAGCACCTGCGTGAGTTGGCGGGCAACCGGCCGCGCTACGGCTACCGCCGGTTGACGGTGATGCTGCGGCGCGCGGGATGGAAGGTAAATACCAAGCGAGTCTACCGGATCTATCGCGAGGAGAATCTCGGAGTGCACACGGCCAAGCGGAAAAAGCGTGGCACGCATCTGCGGGTTCCGCTACCGGAGTCAGCGCGTCCGAATCAGCGCTGGAGTATGGATTTCGTGAGCGATCGACTGGCCGACGGACGCTGGTTCCGGATTCTCACGGTGGTGGATCAGTACACCCGCGAATGCCTATGTGCCTACGCGGATCGGTCGCAGACCGGAGAGAAAGTGGTCGTGCAAATGAATCGGCTGGTGGTTCTGCGTGGCGTGCCCGAGTCGATCACCACCGACAACGGCGGCGAGTTCGCGGGCAAAGCAATGGAAACATGGGCGTACCAAAATGGTGTGAAGCTCGATCTGATCCGGCCTGGCAAGCCGGTGGAAAACGGTTACATCGAAAGCTTCAACGGACGGCTGCGCGATGAATGTCTCAACGGCGAGATCTTCTTCGACTTGGCCGATGCGCGGGAAAAACTCGAACGCTGGCGCCGCGACTACAATGAACATCGTCCTCATAGCTCGCTCGATGATCGAACGCCGGTAGAGTTTGCGACGACCGTGCGGCAGCGGGTCTTCCCCCTCCTCAGTGTCCATAAGGCAGGCCCACAACCCTGTCAAGGGTCCGCTGCCGCCGGGCAAAAACCGCCCGCCCTTGACAGGGCTGCGGTCCCGCCTTCCGAATCTAAGATGAGGGCGAAGCCCCTCTCTGGACCCCCGCGCTTGCTTGCGAGGGTAAAGTGATGTACTTTAACGCTCAGGAGACCCGGATTCCGGGCCTTGAGACCACCTCCCACGGCTGGGTCTCAACTTATCCCCTGTCTCAAAATGCGGGTCGGGTCAAAATGGTAACCTGTCCCCTTCACAACTGTCTCAAGCTCGGGGTTCAGTCCATCAATTCGTCACTTCGGGCAGGCTCGGGACAGCGACCCCACACGCTGCGTCAACGGTCACCTCTTCAAAGTTGACTTTGGCGCTCGAATACGCGACCAATGTCATGGCCCGCGGAAAGGGCGGGCGCGTAGCGATGTGCGTTTATAGGCACGGCAAACTCTGGTGGTATCGGTTCACCTGGAATGCGGAAGCCATCCGGGAAAGCACCAATCAGACTAACAAGCGCGTAGCCGAACAGATAGAAGCCGCGCACAAAACGTCGCTCGCGAAGGGCGAAGTCGGCATTCGCGACCGCGTCACGGTCCCGAAGCTACCTGAGTTCATCGAGCAGAAATTTAGCCTTACATCGAGGCGCGCTTCTTCAATAAAAACAATACGTTGGATTATTATCGAGCGGAATCAAAAGCCTCACTGGATTCCCACGGCTCGCGAATTGCAGACTAGATAAAGTCGCCGTTCAGGACGTTTCCGCGTTCGTGCGAACCCGCCGCGACGCGGGGCTTCACGTGACTTCTGTGAATCGCCAACTCGAGGTCCTCCGGCGGATATTCAAACTCGCCGAGGAGTGGAACGAGACCGAAAAGAGGCTTCCCGGGGTGGAGATGCTGGGAGGAGAGCGGCACCGAGACCGAGTCCTTAGTCGGGACGAAGAAAACCGCTATCTCGCCGGCGCGATCGCGGTGGTAGTACAAATTCAGGATGCGTATTTGCGCGCGCTTGGTGGCATCCGAGCGCGGCTACGGGGAAAGCAGCCAATTAAGTCCAAAGACCCGTTCTTGCTGCGCGACGTCGCGACAGTTCTTATCGACTGCGCACTCAGGCCGGAAGAGTGTTTCCGCCTTCGCTGGGAATACGTTCGCGATGGCGCTTTGAACATCCCATTCGGGAAAACGGAAAATGCCCGCCGGACGATTCCATTGAGCGAGAGGCTGCTCAGTTGATTGAAGCGCGCAGGGCGGCAGCGAAATCCGACTGGGGTTTCCCCGCAGGGGTACAAAAAGTGAGCACATCGAAAAATCGACCCTTAAGAAACCGCACGCAAAAGCCTCACAATCGCCAAGGTCGCGAGCTTCCCGCTCTACACGTTCCGACACACGTGCCTGACCCGCTGGGCCGCGCACATGGACCCATACACGCTCGGGTATCTTGCCGGCCACAGCGACTCTTCGACGACCAAACGCTACATTCACCCCCAGGCCCAGACTGTCCTGGCAGCGATGGAGCGTGCGCGAGCGGCGCAGAGTGGGCACAAAACTGGGCACAGTGCCAATTTAGATCCAATTAGCCGAGTAGCCTAAATCGGCTATATCTATTTGAAATCAAGAAGGATATTTGGTCGGGGCGAGAGGATTCGAACCTCCGGCCTCCTGGTCCCGAACCAGGCGCTCTACCAGGCTGAGCCACGCCCCGAGGAATTGGCAACTTCTCTGTCGCTGCCAGTATAGCAAAAGCAATGCTAGTAAAACGCCGGCGGAACCGCTGGTGGCCTAAATGGCGGCTTGGGGGAATTTTTCGCGGATCCAGTCGACGAACTTCTCCGGGACCCGCATGGTCGAGAGGCGACCTTGGCGCACTAGCGCCCAGTCGTCGAACATTCTTTGATCTGTTTGACTTCCGCCGAGCGTGACCGGAGAATCCAGCTGCAGGAGGAATTCCAGATCGACTACGGCGGATTTGGGATTTTTCGGATCGGGACGTCCCGGCCGACAGTACCATCGGCCAAGCCGACAATCGCCGACACTCCGCCGCTGTGGTAAATGAAGACTCGATCGCCCGGCTGCATGTCCTTGATAGCGCGCGACAGCTTGCGGATTCTTCACGCCGTCCCAGACGGTCTTTTTGTCGCGCTTCAGGTCTTCGATGGAGTAGACGGATGGCTCGGTTTTAGCCAGGTAATAGCGGATGGATGCAGGGTGTTTCATGTTCATAGGTCACGGTACCGGAGGTAACTGGACAACTCCTCGCAAAATATTGTTTTAATAGATAGTAACAGGGCGGGCGGCGCCGTGTGGCGAACGTTGTACAATACAAAGTGGTTTGTGTTGCCGGAAAGCGAGCGGCGCAGGTACGGAGGAGGAAACGTTGTCAGTGGTTCCCAGAAGTCTAGCACTATGTCTACCAGTATTTTTGGTCGCGACGATGTTTATTGCAGTGGCGCAGACCGCCGAGCCAGCAGCAGCCGCCACCCGAGAAACCACCCGAACCGCCGAAAGGCCTTCCCAATAGTACCGGACACGAATGGCGCGGCCGCGCCGGTGGATCCGAAAACCTACGTGATCGGTCCGGAGGACGTTATCTGCTATTCGGTGTGTTTCACGAACAGGAGCTGAGCAGGAGGTGATCGGTCCGGCCCGACGGAAAGATCACCATGCCTCTGATCGGAGACATGCAGGCGGAAGGGCTGACGCCGGAGCGGCTTCGGGCGCAATTAAAGACAAGCGCTGTCCACCTATATCAATAATCCCGGACGTGACGATCACTATCATGGCGCGTGAACAGCAAGCGCTATACAATTGCGGGCCAGGTGAATGCGCCCGGGTCCGGTGGCGCTGGTGCTGCCGACCAAAGTTTTCGATGCGCTGAGCAGCGTAGGGTTTCGCGATTTTGCAAATACCAAGAAGATCGAGATTATTCGCGGCGCGGAGCGGATTAAGTTCAATTACAACGATGTCCTGCACGGCAAGCATCTGGAACAGAATATATTTCTGGAGCCGGGCGACACGATTTACGTTCCATAGTTTTTGGGGTTCACAGTGAGTAAGGAGTTTTAGCGCAATGCAGCCAACTGAAGGGATGAGTATTCAAAGAAGGTCGCTCGATGTCGAGGATTACATCGACATCACGCGCCGCCATAAAGGCTGGATTTTCGGGCCGTTTCTGTTCACGCTGGTAGTCAGCGTGGTCGGCGCCTATATGTGGCCGGATAGCTATACGTCGCCGCCATTATCAGGATCGTGCCGCAGCAGGTGCCGGAGGAGATGGTGCAGGCGGCGGTGAGCCAGCGGATGGAACAGCGCATGAGCGCGATGATGCAGACGGTGGAAAGCCGCTCCGTGCTGACGAATATCATCAACACCTTCAACCTGTACCCCAAACTTCGCGCGCAGGAGCCGATCGAAGACGTCATCGAGGAGATGAAGGGCAAAGATATTCGAGATTGAACAGGTGGTGAACTTGGCGACGGCGGAGGCGAGCGCCGCGTCGTCGCCGGCTTACTCCATTTCATTTTCCTACGAGAATCGATATCTGGCCCAGAAGGTAGTCGGCGAGACCTGGTGAGCCGGTTCCTCGAAGAGAGCATTCGGAACAAGTCCGCCGGGAACGCCTACGCGACCACCGAGTTCCTGAAGGAACAGATGGAGCAGGCCCAGAAGGAACTGGACGAAATCGAAGGCAAGCTCCAGGCGTTCCAGACCGAGAACAACGGCCGCCTGCCGGATCAGCTGGATTCCAACGTGCGCCAGCTCCAGGCCCTGCAAACCCAAGTGGGCAATATTGGAGGCCAGATCAGCCGCGCCAACAGGACCGGCTGCAGATCCAATCGCAGATCCAGATTCTCAAGGACAGCCAGGTCGGCGATCGCAAAAGAGCAGCCCATTGAACAGCAAACCCGTGAGTATCAGCAGAAGAATCTGAAGCTGACCGAGGCGGAACGCGACGTCAGAATGTGGAAACGCAGTTGAACCTGCTGCTCCAGAGGTATAAAGAGGATTGGCCCGACGTGCAGACGGTGCGCAGGCCGGCTGGCGGTCGCCAAGCAACTCCGGGACGAATTGCTTAAGGAAGATGCGGCAAGGCCAAAAAGGCCGATCCGTAACGCGCCGGCGCCGCGTAAAAGCGCAGAATCCTACAGAGGTGCGCGAGCTGCGCGACATCGATGATCGCATCCGCAGCACTGCAAACCGCGATTGAGGCCAAGGACATGGAGATCGCCGCACTCAACAAGGAAATGGCGCAGGTCAACGAGCAGATCAAGACTTATATGGGCCGCGTCGAGACGGTACCCGCCGGGGCGCGCCAGTATGGCGACCTGCTGCGGGAAAAGGACATCGCCAAAGCGAAGTACGTGAATCTGGACAACCAACCTGCAAAAGGCGCAGATCGCGCAGGACATGGAAGGCCGCAAGCAGGGCGAGACGCTGGAACTGCTGGATCCGCCTTCGCTGCCGCTCAATCCGACGGAGCCGAAGCGCCCTCTGATCATTTCGATCGGCGCGGCGGTCGGGCCTGCTGCTCGGGATCGTGATTGCGGGCGCGCTCGAAATGAAGGATACGTCGCTCAAGAATTTGAAAGACGTGCGGGCGTACACGCAAGATGGCGATTCTGGGCAGCATTCCGCTGCTCGAAAACGATTTCGTGGTGCGGCGCCGCAAGCGGCTGGCCTGGCTCGGATGGACCACCGCTTCGCTGGTCGCGGTGGTGATCATGTCCGGGTCGGTCGTGTATTATTACGTGACGAAAGTTTGAAGTTGAGGCTCCGGAGGAAACGTTATGAGCCGAGTACATGATGCATTGCGACGCGCCGAACAGGCAGGCTTATTATCGCCGCCGGTTTCGCGCCCGAATGCGGAAGGCCGCGCGCAGCGGCGGCCGCGAATCACGGACCATGGCCCGAACCTGGCCAATCTGCTGGAGCAGGTGGAGGAGATCCCTTTCCGCGCCGCCACCGATTCACTGCTGATCGATGTGGCGCGGCCGCATGAAGCGCCCATGGAAGAGTTCCGTACGCTGCGAACGCGGCTCAACCACATGAAGACACTGCAGCCGATTCACACCGTGGTGATGACCAGTCCTTCGCCCGCCGAAGGCAAGTCGCTTTCGGCCGCGAATCTGGCGCTGGTGCAGGCGCACCTCGCCGGGAACACGACGCTGCTGGCGGATTTCGATTTCCGCCGGCCGATCGTTCACACTTTGTTCGGCATCGACCGCAGCCCCGGCATCACCGATTATCTGCTGGGCCGCGTGCCTCTGCATCAGGCAATCAAGAAAGTCGCGGGAACCAATCTTTACATCATGCCGGCCGGCGAAGCGGTGATCAATCCGCTGGAATTGCTGAACCTCCGCGAGGTGAAGCACCTGCTCGACCGCTTGCCGACGCTGTTCAACTGGATCGTTCTCGATAGTCCGCCGCTGCTGTTCGCGGCCGATGCGAATCTGCTGTCGACGCTATGCCACGGAACGCTGCTGGTGGTCCGCGTCGGGCATACCACCATCGATTCGGTCACTCGCGCCATGCAGTCGTTGTGCAATAACAACGTGCTGGGCATCGTCGTAAACGGCGCGCGCCGCGGCGAGCTGTACAGTAAGTACACTTACTATCACTCCTACTACACGCCCAAGGAAGAGGAAGAGAAGAAGGCGGAGGAAGTTCGCACGCAGGCCCCCGTCGATAGTGTGCGTCTGGCAGCCCCGGGAACTTTCGAGCAGGCTTCCGCTACACCCGTCGCCGTTGCGGAGGAGGAAGTGAAGCCTGCCAGAGCCTCCCGCGGTGCCGTAGCATTAGGGTGATCTAACGCCTGAAAGTCCTTGAAATCGCTCCCTATGGTCGCGGCTTGTTGTTGGCTGTGAATTGCCGGGCGGCTTAGGACGCGGGCTTTACTCTCCAAATCACCGCGCGATAAAGCATCAGCACCAGCAGGATCGCTCCGTACAAAAGCGGGCGCGAGACGTCGGACTTCACCAGCCAATAGAAATGAATCACGCCGCCCAGGGCGCTCAGGTAAATCAGCCGGTGCAGCATCTGCCAGCGCTTGCCGCCGAGCTTCCTTATCGACCACGCAGTCGAGGTTAGCGCTAGCGGCACCATCAGCAGCCACGCCGCAAATCCGACAGTTATGTACGGCCGTTTATAGATATCTTTCCAGATCCCCGCCCAATCGAAAAACTGATCGAGCCACAAATACGACATCAGGTGCAGGCATCCGTAGAAGAACGCGAACAGCCCCAGCATGCGGCGAAACCGGATCAGCGATGGAATGTGAAGCAGCCGCCGCAGAGGCGTGATACAAAGCGTAATCAACAGAAAGTGGATCGTCCAATCGCCGTTTGTGTGGATGATATTTTCCGCCGGATTCGGCCCCAGCGCGTCTTTGTGCCAATCCCAAGCCAGCAGCAGCGCGGGCACCAGGCACAGCAGGAAGACGAAGGGCTTCGTCCAGCGAATCCAATTCATGCTCGACGCTAGTAATACTTCTTGAGATTCATGCCTGCGTAGAGGCTTGCCACCTGGTCTTCGTAGCCATTGAATTTAATCGTCGGGCGCATGCCGATGCCGGGCAGCCGCCGCTCCTTGGCCTGGCTCCAGCGCGGATGATCGACCTCGGGATTCACGTTCGAATAGAAACCGTACTCCTGCGCGTTGGAAAGATTCCAGGTCGTAGGCGGCTCCTTTTCGACAAATTTGATTTTGACAATCGACTTGATGCTCTTGAATCCATACTTCCACGGCACCGCGAGCCGCAAGGGCGCGCCATTCTGATTCGGCAGCACCTCACCATAGAGCCCGACCACCAGCATTGCGAGCGGATTCATCGCTTCATCGATCCGCAGCCCTTCGACATAAGGCAGTTGGATGCCGGCATGATTGCCCTCCGGCATCTGCTTCGGGTCGTAGTAGCTCTGAAAAGCGACGTACTTCGCCTTCGCAGTCGGCTCCACTTGTTTGAGCAGGGCGCTCAAAGAAAAACCTATCCACGGCACCACAATCGACCATCGCTCGACGCACCGGTGACGATAGATGCGTTCTTCAAGGGGCGCGATTTTCATGATCTCGTCGAGGTCAAGCTTTTTCGGCTTCCCCACGTTGCCTTCAATGGTCAGCGTCCACGGCGAGGTTTGGAATTTCTGAGCGTTCTTGGCCGGGTCGCCCTTGCCGGTGCCAAATTCGTAGTAATTGTTGTACCCGGTGATCGCCTCAAACGGGGTGACTGGCTCGGTGGTGCTAAGCGGACTCTTCGTCACACCGCTGAGCTTGGTTCCCGCGAAACCAGCATCAGCGCCGAACGCCACCGCAGCCGCACTCGCGAGAAAACGGCGCCGGTTCAAATATTCAGACTTAGGCGTGACTTCGGAATAGCGGAGATGCCTCATAACCCCTCTAATCCTATGATACGTTGCCCGGCTACCGTTTTCAGAACTCGCCTGAGATTTTCGCTGACATGCCCGGAAGTCGAACTGTCGAAGAGTCGACAGCCAATTTCGACCCATCGACAACGAAATCTACCCGCATGCTTCACGCATGGCGGCTCAGCCGGATACTGAGCCGCCATGCGTAGCATGCGGGCAGACGCGAGCATTTTCCGCTAACAGAAGCGCTGGCACAGCTTACTAGTGCCGACGCAGAATGTGAGCACAGAGGGCATGGCACTTGAAATGCACCACACTATCTCGCAAAGAATCTCTCACGCGCAGTGTACAGTCACCGGGCAATGCCCGTTGGGCGACTGGACGAACTGAATGAAGGGTTAGACAGGCATTAGGAGGTCTCATGACACCGCTACTTGCAACGAACTGGTGGTCCCTGCTGATTCGCGGACTGCTGGCGATCATTGTTGGAACTATTGCTTTTGTGCTCCCGGGAATTACTTTCGGCGCACTGGTGATTCTGTTTGGTGTTTACGCCCTGCTGGATGGGATGCTGGGAATCGCAGGAGCACTACGCGCCTCCCGGTCCCACGAGCGTTGGGGCTGGCTCTTGTTTGAAGGAATCGCAGGAATTGTAGCGGCGGCGATCACTATTTTATGGCCGGCAATCACCGCCGTGGCGCTAGTTTATGTGATCGGCTTTTGGGCGCTGATGACGGGAGCCCTCGAGATTGCCACCGCGATCCAACTGCGGCGCTATGTTCCGGGCGAGTGGATCCTCGCTCTCACCGGGCTCGCGTCTATCGTGTTCGGAGTCCTCGTGATTGCTGTGCCGCTGGCCGGGGCGTTGGCGATTGCCTTATACGTCGGTGTATATGCGATGTTTTTCGGTGTGTTGATGGTGAGTCTCGGGATTCGGCTTAAAGGACGAACACAAACGTTCGATACCGGGTCCCCAATTTCTCTGCCGACGCGCTGAATTACTAATATAGAATCGCTCCGACAGGTTGCTATGGCACGCTCGGTGGTTTGACGCGGCGTTTGGTGGCTTGCTCAAATGCGTAGGCCATCTTCAACAGACTCGGCTCGCTACAGGCCATTCCAGTGAAACTGACGCCAAAGGGCGCCGGCTTCGGGTCGAACCCCGGAGGGAACGGGGCGCCCTGGGTGTTCGGAACCATTCCAAAGGGGACCATCACGGTGGGATAGCCGGGCTTCGCGGCAATCGCGGCGCCGCTAGCCCCGGGGAACAGGATCGCGTCCAGGCGCTGGGCCTTCATTACCTCGTCGATGCCGTGAGTGGCCGCCAGATCCAGGTCCCGCGCGCGATCCGCCTCATAGCGCGCTCGGTCCGCCTGCACGTCCATCTCGTCGGAAATGTCTAATTGCGATTGCCCGAAGCGAATCGCGCCACCATTGGTGTGGGTAATGTTCCACTCGCGAAGTTCGGTCAGTGTCTTCACGGGTGCAGATGGGCCGAGAGTCTGAAGCCACGCGTTAAAATCCCTCTTCATGCCGTATTTCAAGACGACCGAACAGTTCGCATCCTTCCCGCGGGCATTCGTCAATCCGCTGCACTGATTCCACAACACGAAATTCTTGTCGGGGTCCGTTGCGAGTACGCTGGGGATATCGGCAGGGTCGACGATTTCGGCGCCTTGCTGCTTCAGGATCTCGATGGCCTCCGTCATCACGCGCTTCTGTTCCGGCGTAAGGCCATTGCCGAAACCACCTCGTCCGCCGCCGCGCCCACCGGCTTCGACCGGAGACCCGGCGCGACGAGGCGGAGTGGCGGGATCGTAAAAGAATGCCCGCGGAATACCAATGCGCATGCCTTTCAATCCGTCGGACGTCAGAAACGGAGTGTAATCGCGGCCCATGGGAGGCTTGCATTTCGTAGTAGCGGAATCGCCTGGGTCCGGTGCAGCACTCTCGAGCGCGCCCAACATGATGGCCACATCGGTGATGCTTTTTGCCATGGGCCCCGCCGTATCCTGATCCGCCGTGATCGGGATCACTCCGTAGCGGCTGATCCGGCCAACGGTAGGCTTAACAGCGGCCAACATGTTCTGGTTGGAAGGGCTCAGGATAGAGCCTGAGGTTTCCGAGCCGACGTTACCAGCCCAAAAATTCGCCGCCGTCCCGACCCCTGAACTGGAGCCGCCGGTGGTCAGAACAGGGCGGCCATCGTCGAAGCCCTCGCGTGGATCGCGGCGCGGGTCATAAGGGTTGTAGCCGAAACCGCGCACTGCGTTATAGTTTGCCGGCATTGGCGTCGGAGGGCCCGCGACCCAATTGGCAAGCTCCGAAAGTCCGGTCTTGGCGATAATCACTGCTCCCGCGTCGCGCAGGTTCTTTACTAGCGTCGCGTCGTAGGGAGGGATGTAGCCCGTGAACGCAAGAGCCCCGCCCGTGGTGACGATATCGTGCGTCAGGATGTTGTCTTTGAGCGCAATCGGAATCCCATGCAGCGGCCCATGCGCGCGTCCTTGCGCACGTTCGCGATCGCGCTCGTCGGCCTCCGCCAGAACGTTGGGATTAACCGTAATAATGCAATGCAGCTTGTCCTCATAGATCGCGATACGCGTTAAATACGCGACGACAAGCTCGCGCGAGGTAACGCGGCCCTGGTCTAGCGCCGTGCGCATCTCGGTTATGCCGGTCTCGACAACGTCGAACGGCTTCTTCATCGCGCTCGCCTTCACTTGCGCGAAAGCCTGCCCGATGGCAATCAATGTGAGTATCGAAATGGTGCGAATCAAATCACAGTCCTTAAGTCTCTACCGAGCATATCGTACTCGCGTTCAGATCGCGTCAGAAAACGCCGGGTCAGAGTGCGCAAGAGCAGGTCTGCTATTGGTAGACAACGGATTTCGAATCGTTGCTGCCATCCATGAAATAAGCGAGGTCTATTCCCGGGATCGTAACCTGGCGTGATAAGGGATGTGGGCTGATAAACATTCCCCCACCTGTCGAAGCTGGAGGTATCAGTGAAAGAATGAAACTGGGGATGGTGAAGGAACCTTTGCTCGAGTCTTCCGTGCACACAAAACCCACGATACCGGTGGTGTTAGAGTTCACATAGCCCCCGATGATTACATAGCCCGGACTTGTGCCCCCCGACCAGGTAACAGTCAGTGACTGACTCCGAGGTACTTTGTTGATAGCGGCTTTGTTCGTCCAAACAACGTTTCCGCCGATATTCAGCATTGCACTGAAGCCACTCAAATCGCGGCCCCCGGCGCTGGTGACACTGTATGAACCCGGCGGAAGGTTTGGACCGGTGGGAGTGCTGCCGAATAATACCTGGTATTGGCCGGCTCTGGTCGACGCGAGAGTCCATGATCCAGCCGGCCCCGAAAGAGCCAGCGAAGAGCCAGCATCGAGTCCGTTGGCCGCTGACCCAAAGGATACAGATGGAAGCGTGGTGCAAGTTCCCTGACTCGGAAACAGACCACCTAGCGCCGAGGCCAGAGTAGCAGGCGAGTTGAACTGGCCGAAGGCGGCAACAGCGCCTTCCCGATTGGAATTCAGCGCGGCTCGCACTGCGGCCTTCGCCGCCGGACTCAATGCTTTCCATGCCGCGGCGTATTTTGTCATGGCGCGAGTCAACGCGCGCTGATTGTGGGTTTGACCGGCGAGCAGAAGCTTCGCTACGTCCTGTTGCGTGACCTTGACCCGCAGTAGCTTCGAGAGTGTCTCTGAGAGATACAACTTCTCATCGAAGCCCAAGCCGCGGAGCACCGGTACCGGACCAGCCGCGAGTGCCGCCGCCTTGACAGGCTTTCCCGCCGCGGCTTGAGTCATAATGCCGATGGGCACCGTGGGCGCGGTATCAGTACATGGACCGCCGGCACTGCTCACCGCGATCGAAACAAAGTTGCTGAGCGTACCACCGGTGCGCACCGCGACCGGCACATAACAACCAGTCACTCCGGCGGGAACTTCAAACGAGATCTGATCGAGGGCTACACAACAGCCGGAGCGGCCGGCATAGATCACGTTCGCAGCCAGTGTACCAACGAATACTTCGACTCCCGGAAAGTTAGGAAAGGTGGATGGCACCAGGTTGTCAGGTCCGCTCACCGGGCCTAGGCCGGTGACCCAGGCGGTAACGACGTCGCTGCTCTTGGCGGTAGCTGCGAATGTCTTTACGGATCCGTCCAGCCCCGTGAAGATCCCAGGCCCCAATCCCGAGCTACCTAGCGTATAGATACCCACCGCTGACGCCGCGACATTCACCGGCACTGGGAATGGCGTTGACTGTCCGTTGTAGGTGAGACTCAGCATAGCTCTGCCGGCGGGCACGCTCGATGGCATAACCGCTGCCGCGGCGCCGGTGACTGAGTACACCATAGGACAAGGCAAGGTAGTCGAACCGGAAGTCACAGTGATTGCGGTCCCGCCTATTTGCGCAGGTAGTGGATAGGAACTGGCCTCGACCAGTTGAGCCGGACCGATATTCGCGCCGAACACAATGAACAAGGAACCTTGCGCGATGGTTCCGTCATAGCTAGCCGAATTCTCCGCGGAGTATAGAAACGGAGTGTTGGGCTGTGCAACGGCAGAGATCGCCAGCAAGCAACACAACAATGCCGCCCGCATCACCGTTTTCGCCCCTGTCGCCCGCGCAGAAGGGCAATCATTGAGAGCAGTCCGAATGCGCCGATCAAGAATGCGCCCGGTTCCGGAACCGTTGTGCCCGATACGCTGAACTCATTCGCCAAGTTTAGTTGAGCAGGCAACCATCCCGCGTTCACCCCGGCTTCGCTCTCCGCGATGGGTAGCTGGATACCTGGGGTTGTGAGCCCCCATCCGATGCCGGTGTTGGCCGGGTCCGCGGTAACTACCGAAATCCAGTATTGATCGCCCGCGAGCAGCAACGCGTTGGCGAGTGAATTTACCGTAACGATAGTCAAATTCGTGTCTAAGGGATCAAGAGGGACAGTCCAGCTCTCAATTGGCGTGCCCGGCGAATCGCCGTTGTCGGCAAGCAATGTCAGTATCATCGGTGACGTTCCGGTGACACCGAACTGCAGAAAGTCTTCGTACTCCACGACCACGCTGATCTGGTCGAGTGCCACGTTCACAGATGGGGTGAAGGCATTCGCGACAACCACCCCTCCATTCCCAAATAGGGGAGCGGCGCCGGTGAGAACCGGGGGCTGCAGGAACAAGTTACCGGAGGGAATTGTGTTCTCCAATATGATTGCCGCGGCGCGCGATCTACCGACTGCCGCAATAACCAGAATCAACACCGTCGTCATTCTTGCAAACATCCCATCCTCCGTGTAAACGCGGCCGCGCTTGTATAGTGCGCTACAGCACAAAACCGTTGCGATCGATCCTAAAAGGGCCAACGATTGATTGCCGGACCAAACATAGGAAATATTACGTCAGTAAATTGCACATTCCATTAGGGATAAAATGAAGCGGGTTATTCCTGATTAATATGCGATAATAAAGCTGCAGTGCAATCCAGGCATCTTTCGCATAGTCCGGTCCAACCGCCCTTGTCCGATCCTGCCCCTATCCACAGTTTGTAAAATCCAAAGGAAGTTCACTTGAAGAATATATTTGTAGGAAACCTCAGCTTCGGGGCGACCGAAGACACGGTTCGTTCGTTGTTTGAACAGTACGGAACCGTTGAGCGTGTCAGCATCGTCACGGACCGTGATACGGGCCGGGCTAAGGGATTCGGATTCGTCGAGATGACCGGCGATGCCGAAGCGGAGCGTGCCATCAGCTCCTTGAATGGCCAGGAACTTGACGGTCGGAATCTGACCATTAATGAAGCGCGCCCGAAGGAAGATCGCGGCGGCGGATTTGGCGGCGGACGGGGTAACGGCGGCGGTGGTGGCGGCGCTCGCCAGAAGCGCTGGTAATCAGATAATCGGGGAGGGAGCTGCGAAACTCCTTCCCCACAATAATCATGGCGAAAGTTCACGAGTATATCCTGGTGGCCTCTGACGGCACCTGTGGCATCACCAAGTCGAACGGCCCAATTTGTTTTCAGCAGTCGCGGCAGGAAGTCGGCGGGACACTTCGAGTCTTTCGATCCCCAGTTGGGTGAGGGTTATACGGCCCAAATAAACGAAGACGGCGCGCAGCGAAATTTCAAGCCGAACGCCGCGTTTGAGGGAGTCTCCGGCAACGTCCTGATCGGGCGATCGCACGGAACCGAGATGTGGGGTCTGACTTCGGAGCAACAGACGGAGATTCGTCTCCTGCATCAAAAGCAACCGATAAAATGCGAGCATGCGCGTTCTGCTTGTAGCCGCGACCACCGGTTATCAAACGCGCGCATTTTCGGAAGTGGCTCGAAAAGATGGGATGCGAACTCGTGCTCGCCACGGATCGATGCCACGTTCTGGACGATCCATGGGGCGACAAGGCGATTGCGTTGCGCTTTGACGAGCCCGATGAAGGAATCGAATCCGGCATTGCATCTATACGGGCGCGTGGGCCTTTCGACGGAATCGCGGCGGTAGGCGATCGGCCCTCGTATGTGGCGGCGCTCGCGGCAGAACGGCTCGGCTTGCTGTTCAGTCCGCCGGCGGCGGTTCTGGCTACGAAGAACAAATTCCTCTCCCGGCAGAAATTCCGCGAGGAGCGATTGCTCACTCCAGGATACGAACTCGTCGACTCGATAACAACCGCTCCGCTATCCTTGCGTATTAAAACCTCTAGGACTTTCCGGTAGCAGAGGGGTGATTCGAGCGAACGACGCTGCGGAATTTGCCGCCGCTTTCGCTCGCGTGAAGTCAATCGCCGCTGAGCCTTCCGTGCTGGTCGAAGATTTCATTCCGGGGCACGAATACGCGCTCGAAGGAATTGTCACCGATGGCCGATTGCAGACACTCGCGTTGTTCGACAAACCCGATCCGCTCGACGGTCCATTTTTCGAAGAGACGATTTATGTGACCGTCCCGGTGCAACCCGCCATTGCCGAAACTGCTCAGCGGGCTGTGACGGCCCTCGGCCTGACGCATGGTCCAGTTCATGCCGAAATGCGTGTGAACGATAGCGGAGTGTGGATGCTCGAAGTCGCCGCGCGGCCGATTGGCGGCCTTTGTTCACGAGTGCTGCGGTTCTTCGGCGGCAAATCGCTTGAGGAAATAATTCTGCGCCATGCTGTCGGTGAGAGGTCTAACGAAACTCTGGAAGACGGGGCGCACGCAGTTATGATGATCCCGATTCCGCGCGCTGGGATCTACATTGATGCGTCCGGAATCGATGATGCCCGCACCGTCGAAGGAATTGAGGACATCGTCGTTACCGCGAAACAGGGCCAGGAAATGCTTCCCCTTCCGGAAGGCGCAAGCTATCTCGGGTTTATTTTCGCGCGCGCGGAAACGCCCGGACTCGCGGTCAAGGCTCTGCGCAATGCCCACTCGCACTTGCAATTCGAGTTTGCAAGTAAACTACCCGTCGTAAAATAAAAAGCATGCAGACCTACGACTGGGACTCCATCGAAAAAGAGCGGATGAATCCTTTTTTAGTGCGGCAGGTGATTCACGGCGACAACATGACGATCGCGCGCCTCGAACTGGCGAAGGGCTGCGACGTACCCGAACATAGCCATATCAATGAGCAGATCGCGATGGTTCAATCGGGCCGCATCCTATTCAATATCGGGGGTGTCGAAACGACGCTGGGCGCCGGCGAGACGGTGCGCATCCCTCCCAATGTGCCGCACTTCGTCGAAGTGATTGAGGATTGCATTGTGTTCGATCTCTTTTCTCCCCGCCGGGAGGATTGGATTCGCGGCGACGACGCTTACCTTCGCACGAAATGAACCATCTGCGTTACATTCTCGAAGAGGATCCGGACAAAGGGCGTCTGGATCGCGCCGCGCTCGAACTGGCCACCATCCAATTTCCCGATCTCGATGCGGAGCCATATTTGCTTCAGTTGAACGATCTCGCCTCGCAGCTTGGCGATCGGCTGCGGAATTTCAACGATGGCCGCGATTTCGTCGAGACTGCGCAGAAATTTCTGTTCGACGAACTCGGATTCCGCGGTAACGATACCGACTTTTTCGATCCGCTCAACAGTTGCCTGAACGAGGTTCTGACGCGTCGGACAGGCATTGCGATTACTCTTTCCCTGCTCTATATGGAGGTCGGGCGGCGCTTGCACATGCCTCTCTACGGGATCGGGCTGCCGAGGCATTTCGTGGTGCAATACGATGACGGAAATTACAACACCTATATCGACCCGTACGGCGGCCGTCCGATTACCGCGCGAGATTGTTTTGTTCTGGCGCAGACGCAGGTTTTCGATCCGTCGATTCTGGCGCGGGTGACGAAGAAGCAAATTATAATGCGGATGCTCCATAATTTGCGGCACGTCTACCTTCGCAACAACGATTTTGAACGCGCAGTGGCGACCATGGATTGGCTGATTGTGGGCTATCCGGAGGCTGCCGCGTATAAGAGCCGCGGCGCACTTCTGGTGGAGTTGAAGAGGTACCAAGCGGCGCGGCGCGACCTCGAAAAATACCTGGAGCTCGAACCGGAGGCGTCTGATCGGGATGACATTCAGCGGAGTCTGGAAAAGATTCATCAATGGCTGGCTAGTGTGAATTGAAAAAGAAGTAGCCAGTAGCCGGTAGCCAGTAGAAAAGACACACTACGGCTGTGCGAATTTCGTGCGCGGCCGGTGGTTAGACCGGCCGCTAGTGGATTGGACTGTCTCTCACATGGGGCCCGCGATCACTTCAACATGACCTCATATTCCATGCTTCGATGCCCAGCCCTCTGAAATCCTCGGGTACGGCGATCGGCGCTATCCGTTCTCCCGGGATTTTATTGGATCGATCCAAAAGTCTCCCGTCGACCCCATACTTATAGTTGGTAGCCGCAAGGCGGTAAAGCCTCCAGAAGCTCAGGACCACCGTAATACGACATTTCCTGGCCAGGAAAAAAGCTGTCGAAGAAGCCTCGGTGGAGGACTCCTTCTGGGTTGAGAGTACTCCACGGAAAGGCAAAGGCATTTCACGCAGAGACGCAAAGCTCGCAGAGGAAAAGGAGATAAGGGGCCGAGTTTTCGGCTATCGGCGTTTTCAGGTATTCTTTTTCCCCATCGCGAACGCTTTTAGGGACTCCGCAACATCCGGGCGTCTCATAATGGCGAGAATGGCCAACCCAACAGCGATCAGTGCCAAACTTGCTGGCTCTGGCACCCCGAGTGAGACTGTGTCCATGGGATTTCCTGTCTCAGCCGACGTAAGAGAAGCTGAGTCGCTGAAATTAAAGTCTTCTTCGGCTATGCCTGACGCGGAGAGAGAAATAGTATATTCGAACGGAGTTCCATAGGTGAAATCCAATGCGAACACAACTGTCGGGCCCTCCTGAAACGGGCACGGGGGAAAGTCAGCGCAACCGAGCGAGAATCCGCCGAACTGAGCGCTCACATTACCATCTGACACCCCGACCGCAAAAGAGGTCGCAAACGACAGAAAAAGCGTGCCGGACCCGGATTCCGGCCCAGTCACCAAGGCCAAATCGGAGTACGAGGCGACAGCACTTACGCTCGCGGGATCTCCCTGATCCTGGCCACTACCCGCAACCTCCAACAGTCCTAAAGAGGATGATGCCCTCACAGAATCCGTACTGTAGAAATTGATAAGTGGCGAAAAAGGAGGGCACAATCCTCCCCCAGAAACCGCGGCTGGCGCCACAGTGCTCGTCATGCTAAGGGAGGACCCGGGGGGCCCGATGCACTCTCCCGAGATCGAGGCAAAGAACGAATCGGCGCGACAGGCCGGAATCAAAAAAAGCGCGGAGATTCCGAGGACAAAGGCTGGACTGCAACACCTGGCACCCATTTTTATAGCCTCCGGAACCTGATGATATTTTAGCAGGCCTCGAGTGGGTAGATTCCAAACCAGAGCCCTCAGCTGCCCTTCTTCCCGGCCGCGAACGCTTTTTGGATGAACTCATGCACCTTGGGATTGATGTACGGTTTCATATTCGCCTGCGTCGCCGCCGGCAAACCCGACGGATCTTTCCAGACTGCATTTAGCCCCTTCGTGACTCCCGGATCGCCGCCTGTAAACTCAAGAATCAGCGCCTTCCATCGCGTTGCCAGCACCTGCGCCTTCGCACTCGCGGGATCCTCGCCGAGCGCTGCTTCGACGTCGTGGAATAGATCGTTCCACTGCTTGGTCGTCTCCGCCTGCCTCTCCGGAGTCCATTCTCTCTGCTTCAACTTTGTCAGGGCTTCCTGGGTATAATATTTCTCAGACCAGTTCGCATTGTCTTGCATATCGATCACCTCGATGATTTTTTTGAGTATCGCGGCGTCGGGCCGCTGACCGGTCGCTAGCGTCCGTTCGGCATCCTGAATCGCGTGTATGGCGCGATCGATCAGCTTACGCTTCTCCTCTAACACCAGCCTCTGCCGGGGCAGCGCTTCAGCCAGTTCCAGATTGTCGCGATCGAGCAACGTCTTGATCCGCTTCAAAGGAAGACCGACGAATTTCAGCGCCACAATCTGCTCCAGCCTTTCGAGGTCGGACTCGCGATACATGCGATATCCGGCCTCGGTCCGTCGCGCCCGCAGCAGCCCCAAACGATCGTAATGATGGAGGGTCCGCACGGTCACGCCCGCCAGCTCGGCAAATTGTTGCGCTTGCAGCATCTGTTCCTTCCAAGGATAGATTCAGGCCTGACGTTATGTGAGGGTCAAGAACTTTTTTTATAAAACTTGAGATTCTCGCCGGTTATCAGCTTGGTCGCGAACATGATCTGTCCCGCGTGCTGCTGGAAATGTCCAACGACCTGGTAAATCACCTCCAGCGCGAATCGTTCGCCGTCCTGAGTCATTACGCGCTGGGTCAGCCGATCGGGCGGAAAATTTTCGAGGATTGCGAGCGCGCCGCCAATCGTCGAGTTCAATTTTGAGAGAAGCTCCGCTGTATCCATTCTTGATGATGCCGCAAACTCCAGATCGCGCTCGCGCACATCGGCCTCGCCGCCAATGCTCCACCCGATCCATTGGCGGACGTTGCCGCAGAGATGCAGCACCAGGTTGCCGATGGAATTCTGAGCGCCGTGCCCGCGATCCCAGATCTGATCGGGATCGAGGCGCAGGATACACTCTTCGATATAACCGGTCATCTGCGTGAGCTTGTTGGTGGAGTGCTTGAGAAACAATTCGCCGGTCATGATCCCATTGTGATCACAAAGAACGGGGTTGGCCGCTGATGAACACTGATAGAAACCGCTCCCGTTGGTCACGTGAGATAATCGGATCGTGGACGCACCAGACACCAAATTTCATCTCAGTCAGCCGCCCGAGTTGTTCGCCCGTGTCGATCAGGAACCTGAAGCCGACGAATATGGCGAATCGATCGTCACTACCACGGTCAGCATGGCGATCAATTGGGCCCGCAAAAATTCGATCTGGCCGATGAGCTTCGGTCTCGCCTGCTGCGCCATTGAAATGATGTCGATGATCGGCTCGCGCTACGATATCTCGCGCTTTGGCGCGGAGGTCATGCGCGGATCGCCCCGCCAAAGCGACCTCATGATCATCGCCGGCCGTGTGTCGAATAAAATGGCACCCGTCATCCGCCGCCTTTATGAGCAGATGCCGGAGCCGAAGTGGGTCATTTCGATGGGCGCCTGCGCCACCTCCACCGGCGTGTTCTCGAACTATGCGCTGGTGCCTGTGAACCAAGTGATTCCGATTGACGTTTACGTTCCCGGCTGCCCTCCCCGACCTGAGCAGTTGATCTACGCTATCACGATGCTGCAAAAGAAAATCGAGCTCGACACGAACTCGATCGGAAAAGTCCTCAACCTGGCGTAAGGCAATTTAGCCTCAAATTGGTTCGCCCCCTGCCGATGAGCTGTTTGGGAGCAGTTGTCAGTTGCTCTAGAGGAGGCGATATGAACATCTCGTCCATTGGCAGTTCCGCAATTCACCTCAGCGCGGGGACGCAGCCGGCTGTCGTGAAGCCGCCCACGCAGGATCAGAAGACGCTGATCCAGGCCGTAAAAACGGTTAATTCCGCTCAGCTCTTCGGTCAGGAAAACGAAGTCACTTTCGTCATCGATCGCGCCGCGCGAATCGCTGTCGTCCGCGTCGTGAATAAAAAGACCGGCGAACTGGTTCAGCAAATTCCGACCCAACAAGTGCTGAAGATGGCCGAAGAGAGCAATGGAAGGTAAAACGCGGATTACTAAATGGCTTATTCGAACCAGGGTTATTCAAATACGGGTTATTTAAAGGTGGACAGATATCTGGAGACAGAAGTATTAAGTGCCGACCCCGTCAAGCTGGTGTGCATGCTTTATCGCGGCGCGATCGAGGCAACCGTCGCTGCCCGGCGCCATTTGAAGGCCGGTGAGATTCGTGAACGCTCGCGCGAGATCATGCGCGTGTCAGCGATTCTGCGGGAGCTGACCGAATCGCTGGATCCACATTACGAAGAGATCAGCCGCCCGCTTCGCGATCTGTACTCGTACATGCAAAAGCAGCTCCTCGCGGCGAACGCCCAGCAAATCGATGTGCCCCTAGCCGAAGTGGAGGAGCTCCTTTCCACTCTGCTTGAGGGCTGGAAGTCCGCAATTCCTGCTGCGCTTCCCGTGTCGCCCGAGGCGTATCAATCCGTGTCCTGCACGTACTAAAACCAGTCCGGTACCATAGAGGGTGCGCATGCCCGAGCTCCCCCCCGCCGTCGAGGTCCAGAATCTTCGCAAGGTCTATGGAAATAAGGCTGCGGTCGATGGACTCAGCCTGACCGTCGCGCAAGGCAGCTTTTTTGGTTTCCTTGGACCGAACGGCGCGGGAAAAACCACCACTATTAAAATGCTGATGGGGCTTGCTCCTCCAACCTCTGGAACCATCCGATTGCTGGGTATGGCGATGCCTGAGCAGGGTCTCGAAATCAAAAAGCTGATCGGACTCGTACCCGATGAGTCGCTTCTCTTCGACCATTTGACCGGTGGTGAATTCGTCGAATTCGTGGGCCGCATGTACGGGCTGGATCAGAAAGTCGCACGCGAGCGATCGCTCGAGTTGCTCGAGTTGTTCGAGCTCGACGGCAGCCAGAAAAAACTCATCAACGAATATTCCAAAGGCATGCGCAAGCGCGCCGCGATGGCCGCCGCACTGATCCATCGCCCCAAACTCTTCCTCATGGACGAGCCGTTTGAGGGCGTCGACGCGGTGGGCGCTCGCCTGATGAAGGATATCCTCCTCGAACAGGTTCGCCACGGGGCCACGATTTTTCTCACCTCGCATGTACTCGAAGTGGTGGAGCGCCTCTGCGATCACGTGGCGATTATCAACGAAGGAAAAGTAGTTGTCGAAGGCTCCATGGACGAACTTCGCGGGGCATCGGAGACTTTGGAAGACGCCTTCGTGCGCGCCGTCGGGATGGGTCGCACCACTGAAACACTGGACTGGTTGTGAACCAGGCCCGCGCAATCCTGTGGGCGCAATGGCGGACGCTGCTCAATTTTTATCCGCGCGGAGGGGTCGCCTGGACCGCCGTGATCGGAGCCGGATGGTATGGCTTCTGGATGCTCGCCGCCATCTCCACTGCGCGGCTCTCGTCTGATCCAGCGAATCTCGGCATGCTCAAAAGCGTGCTCACCGGGCGGATTGCTGCTGGTTTTTCTGTACTGGCAGGTGATGCCGCTGCTGATGGCCGCCACCGGCGCGTCGCTTGAACTCAAAAAGCTGTACATCTATCCTATCCCCACTTCACAACTATTCTCAATCGAAGTCATGCTGCGAGTTACTGCGGCCGTCGAAATGCTGCTCCTCTTGCTCGGGCTCGCGATCGGCCTTCTGCTGAATCCCGCGGTCCCGAAGTGGACGTCTCTATCACTCGCGCCCTATATTCTTTTCAATTTGTTTCTCGCTGTGGGCTTGCGGGACCTGGTCGCTCGGATCCTCGCGCACAAGCGGATTCGCGAAGTAGCGTTTCTGCTGCTGGTCCTGTGCGCCGGCCTCCCGCAGTTGCTGATGGTCCGCGGGCCCTTCGGTAACAAAGGCATCCGCGCGCTGTTCGGAGACTCCTGGATCGGTTGGCCCTGGAGCGCGACCGCGAACCTGATTGAGCGAAAATCGATCGAGCAGTCGCTCGCTGTTCTCGTCGCCTGGGCGTTCGCCGGCGCCGTTTTTGGCTACTGGCAGTTCAGGACATCGCTTTCCTTCGATGCCGAAGCTGCGTCGGCAACCTGGATGCCCGCGACGCGACGCGAAGGTCTGGTTGAAAAATTCTTTCGGCTGCCCTCGCTGGTATTTCGCGATCCCCTCGCGGCTCTGATTGAAAAAGAGATTCGGTTTTTAGTGCGTTCCCCGCGCTTCCGGCTGGTGTTCCTGATGGGATTCACCTTCGGCTTAGTGATCTGGCTCCCGCTCGCGCTCGGCCGCAGCGGCTTGGCAAAATCGGCGCTGGGCACCAACTATCTCACCGTGGTGAGCGTCTATTCGCTGTTGCTGCTGAGCGAGGTCTGCTTCTGGAATTCGTTCGGCTTCGACCGCTCGGCCGCGCAATTCTATTTTCTGGCTCCCGTTCCCTTCTCCCGTGTCCTGATCGGGAAAAATCTCAGCGCCGTATTTTTCATCCTGGTCGAGATTTCCGCCGTTACGATCGTCTGCGCCACCCTTGGGATGCCTTTGAATCCCGTGCGCTTGGGCGAAGCGTATTCCGTCGCCGGCGTACTGACAATTTTTTTATTAGGCGCGGGGAATCTTCTGTCGATCCATCAGGCGCGCGCCGTCAACCCCGCAACATCGTTTCGAACCGGAGCCGCCGGCCGAGTCCAGGCGATGCTGTTTGTGATTTACCCGGTAGCCTCGATTCCGGCGGGGCTCGCCTATTTGGCCCGGTGGGCGTTCAATAGCGAACTCGCATTTTTTGCCGTCCTGGCCTTCGATGCAGTTGTCGCCATCATCGTGTATTGGATCGCACTCAACTCCGCGGTTGAGGCAGCCCAGCGATTGAAGGAATCGATGATCGCCGCGCTGTCGTCCAGCGACGGCCCGATCGCCGGTTAGTCCAGTCTTCGGTACGCGAAAACGCCCCTACGGATGCCGAGTGGGACAGAGCCGTCCGACTCGCCGATCTAGCAAGCTGTCCCAGCGATTCTGTTAGCGAATGCTAGACGTAAAAGATCTCGATATCGAAATGACCGGGACAGCTTACTAGCGCGTTGTCGGTCGGAAACCTGCCAGTTACGACCACAGAGAGCGATCTGTTTAGGCGACGTTAATTATTTCCATTTCCCGATAATAATTCAGCAACATTTCCCCAGGCTTTGGTTTCTTAGTGGGGAGCCGTAATCACATTGTCCGAAATACCCACAATTGAGGAAATGTCTTCCGTTCACCGCGTCACCGCCTCCGGACGCGGCGACCTCAGCTCATCTCGCCTTCAAGAGCATCTTGATACCACGTTGAAGCGGTTGAAAAAGTTGGGTATTCGACGTGGCGCATGTGTCGCAAGCATCCTCCCGGATGGTCCCGACGCAGCCACCGTCGCGATGACAGTCAAGCTGGCCGAAGCAAATTTTGCGCCGCTGCCCTTCCGAACCTCTCGTGAACAATATCAGACGCTGCTGCTCGAAACCAATCCTAAATTGCTGCTTTTGCATTCCGGGGCGCACCCGGCCCGCGAAGCTGCCCGTAGCCTGGGTATTTCCGTTGCGAATGTCCTGAGGCATTTCGAAGCTGGCATCTTTACTCTCGAGGCCGATATCGTGCCGCCATGGGTCGCTGATGCGCCGCCTCTCTTATGGAAGAGCCGCGGGCATGGTGTTCCGGTGGTGGTGGTCGCGCCGAGCCCCGGCTATCGCCGACTTGCAAATTGCCTGCATGCAACCAATCCCGTCGTCGGTATTACTCCTCCAAGCCTCGAACATCTGCCTCTACCGCACACTATTGAACACATTGCCGTAGAGTGCGTCCGCATGCTGCGCCGCCATCGTCCGCAGGGGCCTTACGCCTTGGCAGGCTGGCGAGCCGACGGGCTGGTGGCCCTCGAAATGGCGCGTTCCCTGGAAGAAGAAGGCGAAAGAGTGATATTCGTTGCAATGCTGGACGCCTCGGCTCTCTTTTGTTCACCGACGCGCTCCCGTTTCGGCGACATAATCGGCCGAGCGCTCTTCTCAAGGGAAAGCCCTCCGTCTCAGAACTTAATGGCGGAAGCGCTGCGTCAATATCACCCCCGACCATGGTTCGGAAAGATTCTACACCTCAGTCCCAGAGGTCAATCCGATTCGAAGCATTCAGGCGCCGTGCGCCCGGAATGGCGCACCATCGCCCCCCAAGGCTTCACATCGTACGAAGCCCCCGCAGAAATGCTGACCGAGCCGAACGTCCAAATCGTCGCGACCATCCTAGCCGCCGAATTGATACAAGCCTCCCATCGTTAAATAGGGCGCGGAGTGGGGCAAGTTCCCGACTGGCCAGCTTGGTAGTGCAGGCGAACGATCCCAGGAGCCTTTGTTTCGCCCCCGTTTGGCCGCGTTTGCTGGCCGAATTTCTACCGGGCGATCGGGTTTTGCGCGAACGATTAAATATTGCGAAGAAATTAAAGATTGATTTCAATTTCGCCGTGTGATAATATCAGCCCCAATCGACGGGCCCCGTAGCTCTCGCCGCAGTATTCCCCTGTCTGGATTTTCCGGTCGCACTTCGCTCAGTCAAATACTCAAGATGGGGTGCTTAAATGACGACGGGACTATTTAGAAGGATTCTCTTGGCGGCGCAGATAACAACCGCCGCGTTGTTAACTTCCAAGAAGACACACCGGTCAAAACAGTTTATCTGGACTGCGAGTGTATTGTTGCTCTCGTTGAGTTTCGGCGTGCAGCCGACGTTCGCCCAGTCCTACTACGGAGTGATCCGAGGATTGGTGGTGGATCAGAATCAAGGCGCGGTTGCGAGCGCCAAAGTCACGATTATTAACGAAGGAACTGCTGAACAGCGGGACTCTATCACCAACAGCAAGGGCGAGTACGTTTTTAATGAAGTTGTCCCTGCGACCTATTCCGTAATCTGCGAGGCTCCCGGATTTAAGAGATTCGAGCGGAAGAATGTGATTGTCGCCACACAGGCACAGGTCACGGCAGACGTCAAAGTTGGAAGTCGGGCAGGTGACGGAAAGCGTCCAGGTGACGGAAAGCGTTCCCCTGGTGGAATCCTCCAACGCCTCGCAGGGCCAAGTGCTCGACAACCAGAAACTGAGTCGATCTGCCCAACCTGGGCCGCAATCCGTTCATGATGTCCAAGCTGTCGCAGAACGTCGTGCAGGTGGGTCCTCCCGCTTATAACCGCATGGAGGATCAGAGCGGATCGTCGATGATCTCGATTGCCGGCGGCCCGGTGCGCGGCAACAACTATCTGCTGGACGGAATTCCGATTACCGACGCCAACAATCGCGCCATCATCATTCCCACTCTCGAAGCCGTGCAGGAAGTGAAGATCCAAGCCAATACCTACGACGCCGAAATGGCGCGCACCGGCGGCGGGATGTTCAACACCCTGATGAAATCGGGCACCAACGACTATCCATGGCAGCGCGTATGGCCACGTTCGCCGCACCGATTGGGATGCCAATGACTTCTTCAGCAACGCGGCCGGGCATTCCCATCGCCGAGCAGCCCAACACCACCTGGGGCGCGAGCTTCGGCGGCACGATCTGCGATCCCGCACGTTTACGACGGGAAGAACAGGACCTTCTTCTTCCTTGGGCGTCGAGCACTATGACGACCGGTCGTCGGACTCCGCCAACTTCAACCTGCCGACTGCTGCGCGAACGCGCCGGCAATTTTTCGCAGAGTCTCGCGTCGGCCGGTGGGCGCCGCTGCACGATTATCGATCCGCTCAGCGGCAATCCCGTTCCCGGGCAACATCATTCCCGCGTCGCGGATCACGGCGGTGGGCGCCGGCATCGCCAGCGCACGTATCCGACTCCGGCGACCACCCCGGCCTATTATGGCGCCAATGACCTCGCGCTGTCCTCCTCCATCAAGGCTCGCGCCGTTCAGTATACGGCCAAGATCGACGAGGATTTCACTCGCTGGTGGCGAATCAGCTTGAGCTATCTGCGGTACTACTCGCTGGAGCCTGGCGACACATGGTTCAATCAGCCCTCCACCGCAAAGCGGATGGCGGCTTCTGCGCCGCGTGGATGCGACTGCAGCTCAACAATATCTTCACGATCAATCCCACTACCGTTGTCACCGTTCGGTACGGCTTCAACCGTTTCCCGAACTTCGACTACAACAGTTCGCAGGGCTTCAACATCGGCGGCCTGGGCTTCAGCCCGCAATATGCCGGCAGCGATCAACGCCGGCCGCCGCCGAATTCCCGCAGATCAATATGACCAGCCTCTATTCCCTGGGCGACACCGGCGACTGGGATTACTATGATGAGGCCTCGCATAATTTCTCCGCCAGCGTGGACAAGTTCGTCGGCAGGCATAGTCTGAGAGCGGGTTTCGACTACCGGCAGCTGGCAACCGTCGGGCGCGGGCATCAACTGCACCACCGGCTGCTACACGTTCAACACCGATTCGCACCCTGGGAGTCAACAGCAATACCGGCGTCGACCTGGCGGACCTGCTGCTCGGGCTGCCCTTTGACCGCCAGGCCGACACTGCTCCAAACGCTGACCGACAAAATCCCCTACTACGCGTGGTTCGTGCAGGACAATTTCCGCGTGACCAGCAAGCTCACGATCAACATGGGCATCCGGTGGGAACATGAAGGCGGCGTCCAAGAAGCGAACAACGGGCTGCTGACGTGGGTTTCAATACGACTGCCACGAACGCACTCGCCTCGCAGGTTCCCAGCCTTAATTTGAAGGGCGCCGCGGAATACGCTGGCGTCAACGGAGCGCCGACGTCGGTTGGCAACTACAACAGCCAGAAGTGGGGCCCGCGCGCCGGAGTCGCGTATGCAGCTGAACAGCAAGACCGTCATTCGCGGCGGCTACGGCCTGTTCTGGGCGCCGCAGATCTACCTCGGCGGACCGCTGGCGACTCCGGGTTACGCGAACAACACAGACATCACGGGCAAATCGAAGACCGACGTCCTCACCAATCCGTTCCCGAGCGGACTGCTCGCCCCGTTGGGCAACACGCAGGGCGCGGCTGTCGGCATCGGTACCAGCATCTACCCTGGTGGATCCGCAGACCAAATCGCCTCGCGTGCATCAGTATTCCGTTGACGTGCAGCGGGAATTGGGGGGTGGCATGGCCGTCGAAGTCGGCTACGTCGGTTCCCATTCCGACTCACCTCACTTTGGGCCAGCCGACCGTCAATATCGATGCGCTCAACCCGAGTTTCTCTCAGCATGGGAGCGGCTGCGCTCGAATGCACCGGTTGCGAATCCCGTTCTACGGCGTGTGCTGCGTGTCGCCGGGGGCACTTTGTCCGGCTCCGACTATCCCGGCCTTCCGTCTGCTGCTGCCTTATCCGGCTTACACCGCGATCAACGAGATCTTCGGCGACAACAACTACGCCAACTATAACTCAATGGTCGTCAAGGTTCACGAAGCGATTCAGTCACGGCCTCACCTTCCTGAGCACATTTACATGGTCGAAGAATATGGATGAGAGCAGCCGGCGGCGTGGGCAGCAGTCTCAACGGCAGCCCGGCCGGCGCTCCTCAGAATCCCTATACTTTCGCGGGAGAGTACAGCTACTCGAACGTGGATACGCCGATCCGTTGGGCTACTTCGATCTCCTATGAACTTCCGATCGGGAAGGGCAAGGACGCTTTTGGGCAACAGCAACCGGGCTCTCGATATGATCGTCGGCGGTTGGGTCATCAACACGGTGTCGGTCTATCAGACCGGCTTCCCGCTGCAAATCTATCAGAACGACACCAACTCGCAATACGGTTACGGCGTCCAGCGCCCGAACATGACGAGCACGTCGCCTTCGGACCAGCGGCAGCGTGGAAGAGCGCCTTTACGACTACATCAATCCCGCCGCGTTCTACCGCGGCGCCCGCGGCTACCTTCGGCAACACGCCCCGGACTTTGGGCAGCTTGCGCGGTCCCGGGCGAGAAGAACTGGGATCTCTCGGTCTTCAAGAACTTCGCCATCAAAGAGCGGATGAAGGCACAGTTCCGGGCGGAGGCGCTCAACGCCTTCAACTCGCCGTATTTCTATTCGCCGAACACAAATTTGTCGAGCGGCACAGTTCGGACAGATCAACAGCCAGGCGAACTTCGCGCGGCAATTGCAGCTTGCGATCCGCTTCACTTTCTAGAACGAACTAGTTGTCATCCGGAAGAGCCGTTTCTCTGGCCTGGGGTCGCATGAGCACACCGAGCGACACCATGGAGTCTCTAAATCCACGGTTTTGTTCAATAGTGATTTACGGGCGTTTTCCACAACGAGACCATTGACCAAGTCGCCAAATAGGATTAACATAGGCTTCTAGGCATAGAGATCTATGGGAAAATCAAAGCCCGACGTTTTGCAGGGCACGCTCGATCTGCTCATACTGAAAACCCTGGCACTCGGCTCGCAGCACGGCTACGGCATTGCTTCCAGAGTTCAGCGAATTTCACAAGACGCCTTGCGCGTCGAAGAGGGCTCGCTTTACCCTGCTCTGCACCGCATAGAGCAAGAGGGTTGGATTCGCTCCGAATGGGGCATTTCGGAAAAGAACCGTCGTGCGAAGTTTTATTCGATAACCGCGGCCGGGCGAAAGCAGCTCGCGCGCGAAGAAAAGCAGTGGGATAAATTAATTGCGGCGGTGGGAACCGTGTTGCGGTTCTCGGAGGGCTCATGAAGTGGCTACGGCGGCTTCGGGTCACGTTTCGGCCAAAGCGGCTCGGTACCGACCTCGATGACGAGCTTCGGTTCCACCTGGAGGAGCGCGTCGACGAGAACATCGCCGCTGGTATGTCGGAGGAGGAAGCGCGTCGCGAGGCGCGGCTGCGATTCGGCAACCCGACCGTCTTAAAGGAATCCACTCGCGAAAATGACATTCTGGTCTGGCTCGAAACCGCGACGCAGGATCTCCGTTACGCCTTGCGCGGATTGCGCCGAAGCCCCGGCTTCGCGGCGACCGCAATCGTGTCACTGGGGCTGGGGATCGGAGCAAACACGGCGATTTTTTCCTTCGTAAATGCGTTGCTGTTAAAGCATCTGCCTGTGCCTGAACCTGCGCGCCTGGTGCAACTTGCCGAGTACGAAGACGGCAAGCTGACGAATTCTGTCTTTTCGTACCCCTTCCTCGCGGAATTGGATAAACGCAATCGCTCCTTTGACGGACTCACCGGCCAGTATCCAGTACGTGTCAATCTGACGTCGGATTCGCTCGCCGAACCGTTGAATGGCGAGGTTGTTACGGGTAGCTATTTCAGGACCCTGCAGGTGAAACCCGCGCTGGGCCGCCTCCTCACGGAAGAAGATATCGATGCGGCGATATCGTCTCCAGTCTGCGTGATCAGCTATTCCATGTGGCAGGAACGCTTTGAGGGCAATCCGGATATCGTTGGGCGCAAGCTTTTGCTCAACGCGCATCCCTACACCGTTGCAGGTGTGACAGAAAAAGGTTTCTACGGACCGCAGCTGCAATCGCGCATCGATATGCAGCTACCGGTCTCGCGCATGGGCGATTTCATGGGCGGCTTTTTCTCGTCCGGAGACGGAGGAGCCATGTGGAAGTCGCCGGAATTTAGATGGCTTCAGCCGCTGGCGCGTTTGAAACCGGGAATATCCACCGTCCAGGCGCAGGCGATGATCGAACCGCTTGCGCGCGCAACCATGAGCGATACGAAGAATGAGAAAGCGACCTTCCTCTTGAAGGACGGGAGCCAGGGCACCAATAACGATTCCAATTTTTCCAAACCCGTAATCGTGTTGATGGCCATCGTGTCGCTGGTGCTGTTGATCGCGTGCGCTAACCTGGCGAGTTTGCTTCTCGCTCGCGCGAACGCCCGCGCGAAGGAGTTCGCGGTAAGGCTATCGCTGGGCGCTTCCCGCTGGCGATTGGTGCGGCAACTGATGGTCGAGAGCCTGGCAATCGCTTGCTCCGGAGGCCTGTTGGGACTGCTGCTGGCGCTGTGGATTGTTTACACTCTGTTGGCCTATCTGAATGCCGGGGTTAGCGGGGGAAGCACGCTTCGGGTTGGGCTCGATCCGCTAGTCATCGGATTCTCGATCCTGTTATCGCTGCTTACGGCGCTGCTGTTCGGCCTGGTGCCGGCCTGGCAATCGGCTCGGCCGGAAATAGTCCCTGAATTGAAAGGCTCGCCCGGCAGAACACAGGTGAGTTCGGGTGGCGTCGGGATTCGAAGATTCCTGATCGTTTTTCAAATTGCGCTCTCGCTCATGATTCTGTTCGCCGCGGGCCTGCTTACGCGCACGCTCCGATCCTTAAAGACCATCGACCTCGGCTTCGATCCCGCGCGGGTGATCGCTCTGAACGTCGACCCCGCGATGAATGGCCATAGGCGGGATGAAATCGATCACGTCTTCGATGAAATCCTCAGCCGGTTACGCGCTCACCCACGGATTGCCGCAGCCGGCCTTGCGGTGGTTGCTCCACTTGAGGGCGGCGCGATTTCACTGGATTTCGGAGTTCCTGGCCACATCAAGAAAAGCTCAGATATACAGACGAACTTCAACATGATCAGTCCGGGTTACTTCCAGACGTTGAACCAAGCGCTGCTGGCCGGCCGCGATTTTACCGATCGCGACGTAAAGAAAGCGCCTCTCGTGGCGATTGTCAACAAGCTGTTCGTCGATCAATATATGCCGGGCCAGAACCCCATCGGGCGGTCTTTCAAAATGGGCGGCGAGGTGGAGATTGTCGGTGTCACGAGCGACGCCCGCTATCAGGATTTGCGCGAGACACCTTGCCCGCTCATCTACCTGCCTGCCAAGCAGACGCAGTCCTCGGGTTACACGCTGCTGATCCGGACGAGGCTCGAAGCGCGCAAGGCTATCGCGGATATACGCGATACAATTCATTCCGTCGATCCCAGACTTCCGATTTTCCGTGTCCGTGAACTGCAGGATCAGATCGATCAGGGTATATCGTCGGAACGCGTTTTGAGTTTTCTGTCAACATTGTTCAGTACGCTGGCCACGCTGCTGTGCGGCATCGGGATCTACGGTCTGATCGCCTATGCGGTTTCGCGGCGCACGCGCGAGATCGGGTTGAGATTCGCTCTCGGGGCGCAAAAGATCGATGTGGCCAACTTATTCCTGCGGGAAAGTGTGCTCCTGGTCGCGGCTGGAATTGTGGCGGGCATTCCATTGGCGCTTGCATCCACTCGCGTGATGAAGACCCTGTTATACGGCGTTCGACCTGGCGACCCGGTCACACTCGCGTTGACGATCGCGATCTTTGTCATTGCGGGGCTGATGGCAAGCCTCCTGCCGGTTCTGAAGGCAGCAAGAATCGAACCGGTGCAAGCGCTTCGCGACGAGTAGTATTGATCAATTAGCCGACCACCATGCGTGAATCGAACCTAATAGGATTTGGCGATCACTACGCGGCGGTCGACTGGCTCTCCAGTTATCACGCATTTTCCGGCGCCATCGTATTCGTCAACCAAGGGTGTGTTGCGGACGCTGGCTTTGAAGGACTTGATGCGCGCGTCGGTTTCCGGATCATCTTTCAGGTGGGCCATGACGAACTTGCCATCACTGACGTATGATTCGACCTCATCGATGGAGTTCGCGAGGACGGTTTTATCTTTGAGGCGCTGCTTCGCGGCAGCGTAGAGATCCTTCTGCATAGCTTCGAGTGTTATCGCCAGCTTTGCCACGGCTTCGGTTTGCGCAATAATTTCTTTGGTTCCGGTGTCGCGGCGCTTCATCACCGTGTTGCCGCTGGCTACGTCTCTAGGGCCTAGTTCGAAGACTACGGGAACGCCCAGGCGCTCCCAATGGAAGAACTTTGCTCCGGGGCTGATGCCTTCGCGGGTGTCGATATGCGCTCCTAGGTCTTGGGCCAGCTTTATTGCGACCTCCATCACCTGGGCGCGTTCCTGTTCTTTCCGGAAGATCGGTACTAGAACGCATTTTCGAGGGGCTGCTTTCGGAGGAAGCACCAGGCCTTTGTCATCCGAATGAGTCATGATCAGGCCTCCGACCAGGCGCGTGCTTACTCCCCAACTGGTCTGCCAGACGTAATCCAGTTTGCCTTCCTTACTTTGGAATTGAACGTTAAAGGCTTTGCCGAAATTCTGGCCTAAATCGTGACTGGTGCCGGCTTGCAAAGCCATGCCGTTTTGCATCATTGCTTCGATGGAGAAGGACTTCAGGGCTCCGGCGAATTTTTCGGCATTTGTTTTTGCGCCTTTAATTACGGGCATGGCCATGACGTCTCCAGCGACTTCGGCGTAGACGTCGAGAATGCGCAAGACTTCTTCCATTGCTTCCTCGTGAGTCGAGTGCGCGGTGTGGCCTTCCTGCCAGAGGAATTCCGTGGTGCGAAGGAACATACGGGTTCGCAATTCCCAGCGGACTACGTTGGCCCACTGGTTATAGAGAAGGGGCAGGTCGCGATAACTCTGAATCCACTTCGCGAAGAAATGGCCAACGATGGTTTCCGACGTCGGGCGAATTACGTAGGGCTCTTCCAGTTCCTTGCCGCCCGCTATGGTGACGACAGCCAGCTCGGGGGAAAATCCTTCGACGTGTTCAGCTTCTTTTTTTAGAAAACTTTCGGGGATGAGGAGCGGAAGATAGATGTTCTGATGACCTGTGGCTTTGAAGCGATTGTCGAGCTCGCGCTGCAGAATTTCCCACACGGCGTAACCGTTGGGGCGAATCACCATGCAGCCTTTGACAACTTCGGCGGGTTCCGCCATGTCGCCTTGAAGGACGACGTCCTGATACCACGCGGCGAAATCTTGGCCGCGGGCAGTGATGGGAGAATCTGTCATTTTATGCCGATTTTCAGGGTATCAAGCGTTTGTGCCGTGGCGCGATCGAGATTCGCGGCGGCGATGGCCACATCGGCCTGCGCGCGTACTTCGCGAGTGCGTGCGACGATCAGATCGGTCTGGCGCTGAAGCACTAGAAAGACGGTCGAGGTACCGGCTTGCAACTGGCGTTGCTCGCTCGCGTATTGTTCTTCGGCGGATTGACGAGCCAGAATCGACGCGGCATAGCGGGCCTGCGACGACGAGGCGGTTTGCAATGAGTTCCGTACGTCGGCTTCAATCAACATCTCCGCTTGTTCACGCTGCGCGCGGAGACGCTTGCCTTCCGCCGCGGCAACGGCGGCATTGGCCTCCGCGGTGCGATTGCGGATCGGAAGCGAGATATTCAAACCGACTTGCACTGTTGGAAAAGTCGCGGCGCCGATATTGGACCAGGACTGACCGTAGCCTCCAATCAGATTCGGAGGGATGGTGCTGGCAAACAGTGAAGTATCCAGCGGAGGAACGCCGGCGAGTTGCGAGAGCTGGTTCAATTGCGTTATCAAAGCACCGAAAACGCCGGTGATGGGATTGGAAGCCTGCGAAACTGCGAGACCGGAGAGACCTGCCAGGCTCGCGTTGGCGAAGGCGTCGATGCGGGGCTTGGCTAACTCCTGGCTTAGGCGGGCATCGAGTTTATTGATCTCGATTGACAGATCGCTCTGCTTCAACTCGGGGCGCATGTCGATGGCCTGTTTGGTTGCGGCGAGAACATCGGGCATGACGATGGTGGAGGGAGCCGCGGTTTCCGGGATGAGCGCCATGCCCCACAGCAGGTCGCTGCGATTGGGCGTAATCATCTGCTTTAACGTATTTTCCGCGCGAGTGAGCGCTTCCTGCGCGATGAAGACGTTTTCGCGAAAGGTCGCCATTTGCGTTTGCGCGGCTACCACATCGATACGGGCCAACAAGCCCTGCTGGGCCTGTCGGCGATTGCTCGCGAACTGCTGTTCTGCGAGTCGCACGGCTTCGATTTGGACGTCGAGAGTGCGGCGCGCGTAATCGAGCTCCCAGTAAGCCTGCACCGCCTGCGTGACGATTTCAATCACTCGCTGGCGAAGCTGCTCCGTGCTGAGGCTGCGGTTTTGAAGGGCTACTTGAAGGCGGTGGCGGTTCGCATCGTAGCGCAATCCTCCCCAAAGCGGCTGAGTGAGCTTGATGCCAATGGTCGAGGGGTATTGCGGGTTGAGGGAAAGAAACTGGTTATCGCTATTAATGCGAGAAGTGGAGAGATCGAGTTCGTAGGTTCCCCCGAGCCATGGCGACGCTCCGGTTAGGGACGGCGTCAGGTCGAGTTGCTTGGTAGTGAGCTTGCCGTTCGGGCCTCCGCTCAATGAGGATGCTGCGGGAGATACGCTTCTTTGATCGTCGGCCTTGAGACCAAAGACAGGGTCATAATAGCCTCGCGCGCCTTTAATGTTGTAGCCGGCTTCATCGAGAGCGATGCGGGAAACCGCCAGATCGCGATCGTTCGATAGCGTGCGCTCGACTACTTCCTGGAGGGTGATTTTCCTTTCGCCTAAGACACCGACGCGGGAGGGGATCGTCAGGGGCTCGAGTTGCGGAAGCGTGGGCGAGTCTTGAGCGCGGAGTGGTGCGATGAGGATCAGCGCGATGAGGAACATCGCGAATCGGCCGCGCAGGTTTTTGAATCCCGCGAAGACTCCGCGGACGACGGAGTGCTCGGCGATATCTTCGAAGATCGAATAGAAAACCGGGACGGCGAGTAGCGTGAGCACGAGGCAAAGCAGTTGGCCTCCGGCGACCATCACTCCGATGGTGCGATTGGTGGAGGATCCGGCTCCGGTCGAGAATACCAGGGGGATCATGCCTGCGACGAGCGCGACCGTGGTCATCAGAATGGGACGGAGGCGATCGCGATTGGCCTGCATGATGGCGTCGTGACGATTGAAGCCGGCGGCGCGGAGACCGTTCATGTGATCGATCTGCAAGATCGCGTTTTTCTTGACGATGCCGAATAACAGCAGCAATCCGAGGCCGGAAAAGATGTTGAAGCTTTGATTGGCGATTAGCAGTGAAACGATGCCGAACGGGACTGCGAGCGGGAGCGTAAGAAGAATGGTGATGGGATGGAGGAACGATTCGAATTGCGCGGCTAGGACGATGTACATGAAGATGAACGTCAGTGAAAACGCGAGGATGAAATAGTAACCGGTGCGTTGTAGCTCCTTCGATGTTCCGCTGGCCCCGTAAGAATATTCCGGACCCATGCTGAGTGACTGCGCGTCGTCGCGGACCTGGCTCAAAATGCCGGCCTGGGAGCCTCCGGCGAGCATATTGCCGCTGAGCGTTACTTGTCTCTGACGGTTCAGGCGATTGATGGACGAGGGGCCCGTGCCGCTGCGAATCGCGACAACTTCATCCAATCCGACGGAGCCGCGCTTGGTTGACGGGACGGTCATTTTCGCGAGTTCTTCGACGGTGCCGCGGGAGCTTTGTTGCGCGCGCACGACGACGTCGTACTGATCGTCGCCCGTATTGAATGTCGAGGCGGTCTGGCCGGCTATTAGCGTGTTGATGGCCTGCTCGATGTTTTCGACGGAGACGCCCAGGTCGGCTGCGCGGGCGCGATCGATCTCGACGTGAACCTCCGGCTTGCCGCTGCGTAGGGTCGAATCCGTGTCGGTGAGTTTGGGAATCGCCTTCATCTTCGCCAGCAGTTGATCGGAATATTGTGTGAGCTTTTCGAGATCGGGGCCTTGAATGAAAAACTGAATGTCGGCGTTGCTCTGGCCGTTGGAGATGGCATTGACGAGTTCGACGCTCGACCGGATTTCCGGCGGATATTGTTTGAGCAGGTCGCGCACGCGCTGCATTAACTGTTGCTGCGACAATTTGCGCTGATCCATATCCACGAGCTTTACAAACGTCGTCGCGTTGTTGACGGACCTGTCGGCTCCACCGCCCACGGTTGCGAGGGTGTGCTGGACGCCCGGCAATTGCCGGATTTCCTGCGAGATACGCTCTACGAGATTCGTGGTCGAGGCGAGTGAGGTTCCTTCGGGCGTGCGGACCAGGACGTTGAATTGCGACTGATCGTCGACGGGCACGAAGTTTTTGCCGACCACCATGAACAGAGGCACGATACTGAAAATCACCAGGCCGCACAGCAATACGACGGTCTTGCGGTGGGCCATCGACCACTCGAGCCATTTCGTGTAATTGCGGTCGAGAATGCGGAAGAAGAATGACTCCTTTGAACCGTGATCCTTCTCCGGCTTTTTAACGAAGCGCGAGCATAGCATCGGAGTGAGCGTGAAGGAGACGAGAAGCGAGACGGCAATCGCGAAGGCCGAAGTGAGGCCGAACGAGCTCATGAATCGTCCGACGATTCCTCCCATGAACCCGACGGGAAGAAATACGGCCAGAAGTGAGAGAGTGGTCGCCATGACCGCGAATCCGATGTCGCGGGTACCTTCGATGGCGGCTTCGAAAGGCGACATGCCTTTCTCTTCCATGAATCGATAAATATTCTCGAGGACGATAATTGCGTCGTCAATCACGATGCCGACCATTAGCGTGAGCGCTAGCATGGTGATCTGGTTGAGCGTGAAGCCTACTGCCGCCATCAATGCGAAGGTCGAGATGATGGAAGTGGGAATCGCGACGGCGGCGATCAGAGTGGTGCGGATATTCGCCAGGAAAAGGAAAATAATGATCGACGCAAAGATGCTTCCTTCGATCAGGTGATGGCGGATGTTATTCACCGAGGCTTCGATGAAGACGGATTGATCCGTCACTACATCGGCGTGCACGTCCTTCGGCAGAAGCGCCACGATCTCTTTCAAGCGCTGTTTAATTTCAGTGGCGGTTGCGACCGTATTTTCACCGGATTGCTTCGATACTACGAGCGTCACGGCCGCGGTTCCGTCCAGGCGCGCGGCGGAACGGGGCTCTTCGTAGCTATCCTCGGCGTACCCGATGTCGGAGATCTTCACAACGTAGCCGCCGCGATTGATGATCGCGATTTGATTGAACTGCGCGGGATCGATTACTTTTCCCGTGGTGCGAACGGTGAACTCTTTCGTGCCGGCGTTGAGGCTGCCTCCGGGCAATTCGAGATTCTGCTGGCGGACGGCGTTGAACACGTCGGTTACGGTCAGGTTGTAGGCGCGCAAGCGATCGGGATCGACGACAACGTGGATCTCGCGCTTGGCGCCGCCGAGGATGGTGATCTCTCCCACGCCCTTCGCATTTTCGAGCTGCTGCTTGATCCGCTTGTCAGCGATCAGTGTGAGGTCGCGGATTGGGCGCGGCGCGGAGACGGCAATTTGAATCACCGGGGCAGCGTCGGGATCGAGCTTCTGCACGACAGGCGGCTTCGCGGTTTGCGGAAGATCGGCGACGATCAGGTTGACTTTGTTTTGAATTTCCTGAGCCGCTATGTCGCCACTCTTCTGAAGCAGGAAGCTGACAATCACCACGGAGCGGCCTTCAGAGGAAGTCGAACGGACCTCATCGATGAGACTGATGGTGTTGACGGCGTCTTCGACTTTTTTCGTGATCTCTGTCTCGACTTCTTCGGGCGACGCTCCGGGATCGGCCACGGTAATCGTTACGGCGGGGATATCGACTTTTGGAAACAGATCAACGCCGAGCGAGAAATAGGAAAATACCCCGACGACGACGAGTGCGAGGATTAGCATCGTGGTGAAGACGGGGCGGCGGACGCAAAGTTGAGCTAGGCCGTGCATTACTTCACCACCACGGGTGCACCGTCGAATAAATCGCTCTGATGATTGGTGGCGACCGTTTCCTTGCCGGTGAGGCCGGAGAGAATGCGGACGGAGCCGCCGTCGGTTTCGCCAGTGAGGACCACGCGCAGGTGAGCGACGTTGATGCCGACGGGATTTTCTATCACGTAGACCTGATTAGCGTCGGTGGTGCGGTCGTGGATCACGGCAGCGCGCGGAACGAATACGGCGTCTTCAAGGCCTGGGAGAAGCACTCGCGCAGTCGCGAACATCCCGGGGCGCAGCTCGGCTTTCGGATTATTGAAGTGCGCTTCGAGAATGAAGGCTCGAGAATTTGGATCGACCGAGGGATTAATCGCGGACACTTTGCCTTGGAAGTCGCGGTCGGGGAATGCCGAGACGTGGGCGATAACGGTCATGCCGATGGTCGCGCGCGCACTGCGCTGCTCCGGGGTCTGCAATTGAAGCTTCATGGTGCCGACGCGGACGATGGTCGCGATTTTGTCGGTGACTGCGACGTGTTGACCAGCGGCGACGGGTCGCGCCGAAATGTAGCCGTCGAAAGGCGCGTGAATAGTGGTATCGGCTACGCCCTTTTCCGCCTGCGCTAGCTGTGCGCGCATCGATTCGAGCGACGCTTGCGAGGTTTCGACCGCGCCGTAGCTTTGCCGTGCGGCGTTGAGAGCCGCTTCGTATTGTTGCTTGGCTGCGTTGGCCTGGGCGTCCGCCGTCTCCTGCTGAGTGCGGGCTTTTTCAAAGGCGCTCTGAGAAACGTCGCCGGTTTTCACGAGATTCTCGTAGCGCTTGGCATCGGCGGCGGCGAGACGAGCCTGCGCCTGGGCCGATTCGTAACTGGCCTTCGCAGCGGCCACTTCGGGTACCAGGTTCGCGTCAAAAGTCCGATTTGCATTCAGGCCAATGCGCGATTGGGCCTGGCGTACGGAGGCCGTGGCTTCGTCAAGCTGGGCGTGCACCTGGTCGAGCCGGAGCTGGGCGTCGCGATGATCGAGCTCGCATACCACCTGCCCTTGTTTTACGAAATCGCCAACGTTGACGGGCGTTCGAATGACCAGTCCGGGGACTCCTGGAGCGATATCGGAGGATTCGTCGGCGACAAAAGATCCGGTCTCTTCGAAACCGGCGGACACCTGACGCAGGACCGCGGGGGCGGTCGAAACGGCGACGACCTTCGGTGCGGTCGAGGTGGACGCTGCTTCCGCCGTCGGTTTCGAACTGCACGCGGCATCGAAGAAAGATGCGGCAACTACTATGAACAACGCTACGGGTTTCATTTTGATTTCTTCTCTCGTTTGGTTCCGCGGATGCCGTCCATCATGATGCGGGTGAACGCCTCCACGATCTGATCGTCTTTCAGGTTTATGCCTCCGGGATTCGCGTTCTCGGCATTGAGCGCGTAATAATGCGCCATGCCGGCGATCGCGACGATCATCGCACCGGAGTCGATATGGCGGAGCGCACCGGAACGCTGGCGGCGATCCAGATAGGCGCGCAGCGTGGCGAAGATCGGCAGTCCAAATTCGCGGCGGTAAATCGTGGCGAGTTCGTGGCCTTCAAGACTCGCGTGCAGCATGAGCCGCTCGAAACGTGCATCCCGGCGATGTTCCTCAATCATCTCGCGCGCGATCAGGCGGAACAGACCCTCATCGTCGCGGCGCTTCATGCAGGCCTCGACGCCGGCGAGCACTTCCCTGCACTCCGCGGAATGGATGTTGTGCTCGATGATGGCGGTGTACAGATCGCGCTTGGTCGCGAAGTGGCGGAAGATGATGGCCTCGGAAACCCCGGCGGCTAACGCGATCTCTTTGGTGGTGGTGCCGGCGAAACCCTTCCGCGAGAACAGGTCCATGGCAGCTTCGATCAACTGCCGGCGGCGGTCGACGGAAGAAAGGCGATGGGTAGTGGAAGGCACTCGACTATTGTAAGTAAGTACTCACTTACAAGTCAAGGCTGACAGCTCTCAGGGCCAGGCGGACCTCTAGCGAACTATGCTGAATAGACATGGCCAAGCGCTTCAAGGACCTGACCGAACGCGAGATTCTCGCCTTGGCGATTTCTCTCGAGGAAGAGGACGCGCGCATCTTCGGCGATTTTGCGGATGGGCTGCGTGCCGACTATCCGGCGTCGGCAAAAATCTTCGAGGAGATGCAGATCGAGGAATCCGAGCATCGCGCCAGCCTTTTCGAGCTCTATAAAAAGCGTTTTGGCGATCATATTCCGCTGATTCGACGGGAGGACGTTTCTGGATTTGTCCGCCGAAGACCGATCTGGCTTACGCGGCCGTTAGGAATTAAAGCCGTCCGCAAGCAGGCCGAATTGATGGAAATGGAGACGCGGCAATTCTACCTGAAGGCGCTCCAAAAGGTTACAGACACATCGACGCGAAAGTTGCTGGGGGATCTGGAGGAGGCCGAACGAAAGCACCAGCGGACTGCGGGGTCGATGGAAGAGAAGCATTTGGACGAGCATTCGCGCGCGGCAGAAGACGCGGGAGCCCAGAAGCTGTTTCTGTTACAGGTGATTCAACCGGGCCTGGTGGGGTTGATGGACGGATCCGTATCGACGCTGGCACCCGTATTTGCGGCGGCGTTCGCGACCAAGAATAGCTGGGACGCATTCCTGGTGGGCCTCGCGGCGTCGTTAGGTGCCGGTATTTCCATGGGATTCGCGGAGGCGCTATCGGATGACGGATCGCTAACTGGGCGCGGCCGCCCTCTGATTCGGGGCACGGTGTGCGGATTGATGACAACGGCGGGCGGGATTGGCCACACGCTTCCCTACTTGATTCACGATTTTCGGATCGCGACTGGAATCGCGGGGATTGTGGTTGCAATCGAGCTGGCGCTGATCAGCTACATCCGACACCGTTATATGGATACGCCGTGGTATTCGGCTGCGTTCCAGGTGGGTGTTGGCGGGGTGCTAGTGCTGATTACGGGAATCCTGATTGGGAGCTCGTAAAAATAAAAAGCGCGCAAGGGGCTGATTTGCCCGCTTGCGCGCCTTTCGCGGTCGGAGGAAACCGTTAATCAAGATTTACCGGCGGCCACCATGGAATCCGCCGCCGCTGAATCCGCCTCGGAAGGTTGGAGCGGCCGATCTGTATCCGCCTGCCGGAACCCCTGCGCGATAGCCGACTGCCCCATGGTATCCGCCGACGAAAGCGGCTGGAGGAGCGTAGTGGACGAACGTTCTATATCCGCCGCCGTAAAAACCGAAGAACGGCGCCCGGGCTACGAACCAGGGCGAGTAGAAGCCCCATCCGAACGGGTTGTAGAAGAATCCGTCACCTGGGATAAAGGTGTACGCGCTATACCACGGGTTCCAATACCAACCGGCACCCCAGAATCCAGGACCGTTGACATACGTGCGCGCCTGACCGATATTCGCTTCGGCTAAGTAGGAAGAACGCAGACGGCTCCAATTGTAGAGATCGCCTTCGAAGTTCTTTTTGTCGAAACCGTGCGATTTCCCGTCACCAGTGGAGGCGACGTTCAATTCATGTCCGGCTTTCAACTCGATGCGATGCGAGCCATTGGTGGTAACCGCTTCGCCGTCGAATATGCGAACCTGACGCTCGGTTGCATCGAAGTCGTACAAACCCTTCTTCTGCAAATCAATCGCAAAGCCGCCTTGCAGCACCCGCAAGTGATTCTGGGGGAAGATTTCATCGACCTCAATCATGGCGTGTCCCTGATCGAGCTGGACTTGCGTATCCGCCAAGCCGGCCGCAACCAGCTTCGCCGAAGTGTTGGGACCCAGGCGCAAAAAGACGCCGGGTGTTAAAAGAATTTCTGCTTTGCCATTCAGAGTCGTGATGGATTGGCCTTCGCCAAGCTCCACTCCTACCGACTTTGCGTCGAGACTCTGGCCGCCCATGGCCGCCTGCCCTTCGACGTAATTCACGGTTCCAGGACGCGCTGGCGTATCGGCCCAAACAGGGGTCGATACAGCCGCCAGGAACATCCCCGTAACCAATATCAACTTTGACCGCCGCATGTTGCTTTTCTCAACCTCCACTACTCAAGATGCGGGGTTGATTATGCGGGTTGCTGGCTCATTTCGCGCGAAAATGGTGCTTTTCGGCCAGTATCTATCTCTCGGCAACGACGGGATTTCGGAGCTCGCCTAAGCCCTGGACACGCACAATGCATTCATCGCCATCTTTCAGATAGCGCGGGGGCTTACGAGCGAAGCCTACGCCAGAAGGCGTACCGGTAGAAATAATGTCGCCTGGCTCAAGCGTCACGACACTGGAGATGAATTCAATCAATTCGGGAATGCGGAAAATCAGCTCGCGAGTGTTCGATTGCTGCAATATTTCGCCTCCGATTTCGAGCGAAATATCGAGCGCATGCGGGTCGGCGATTTCATCCTTTGTCACGATAGCGGGACCCATCGGCGCGAAGGTGTCGCAAGTTTTGCCCATCAGCCACTGCGTGGTCGCCAGTTGCAGATCACGCGCGCTCACATCGTTAACGATGGTGTATCCGAAGACGTGATCCATGCGCATTGGCGGCTGAAATGCGGCGGCCTCCGGGTCCGATGACGACGGCGAACTCGGCTTCGTAATCGGGCTGCGTCGATTCTTTCGGAAGCACGATATTTTCGCCCGGCCCGATCACGACATTGGAAAACTTACTGAAAATCGTGGGCACTTTCGGCATCGCCATGTTCGATTCAATCGCATGGTCGCGATAGTTGAGGCCAACGCAAATGAATTTCGGAGGACGCGGAATGGGTGCCAGCAGAGTGACCGACGGAAAGATCGAAGGATTCGCCAACCGGCGCGGGAACGGATCCGGAGAAAATCACTCGAAGCATGTCCGTACCCAGGCTGGTTACCTTGTTTTCATTCGAGAATGCCGGCGGTTGCGCCACTGCCTCCGTGGCGGAAAGTTACGAGTCGCATAACTTCTGAGGGTACACTAAAAGAAAATGCATAGAGACGTCATTCTCCGCTCCATTCTCGATATCGGAGTGGTGCCCGTGGTTCGCACATCCAGCGCCGAGAGTGCGGTTCTGCGCTATTGAGGCCGTTTATCGCGGGGGAATTCGCGCGGCGGAGATTACCATGACTGTTCCCGGCGCGATCAAGGCCCTGGAAAAATTGGCCGATGCGTTCGGCGACAAGCTGGTGCTGGGCGCGGGCACGGTGCTGGATCCGGAGACTGCGCGGATTTGCATGCTGGCCGGGGCGCAGTTTTTCGTTACCCCCGCGCTAAATTTGAAGACTATCGAGATGGCTAAGCGATATTCGAAAATTATTATGCCTGGCGCGTTGACGCCGACTGAGATCGTCGACCGCGTGGGAAGCGGGAGCCGATTTCGTGAAGGTGTTTCCTTGCGGGGCGCTGGGCGGCGCGAAATATATCAAGTCGCTGAAAGCTCCTCTGCCGCACATCGAGATGGTTCCTACCGGCGGCGTCAGTCTGGAAACTACCGCAGATTTTCTACGGGCCGGCGCGGCCGCGGTTGCCGTAGGCGCGGAATTGATCGACGCAAAAACGATTAGCGAGGGCCGGTACGAAGTGTTTGAAGAACGCGCCCGGCAGTTCCTGGCGGAAGTCGCGAAAGCTCGCGGTAACTAATTAAAACATTATGCCTCGGATCGAACGCGCTCTGTTGAGCGTCACTGACAAGACCGGTATCGTCGAATTTGCGCGCGCGCTCACGGCGCTCGGGCGTCGAAATTATTTCGACCGGCGGAACCTATCGAATTTTGAAAGATGCCGGTATCGCGCCTCTGCGCGAGGTTGCGAGCGTCACGGAATTTCCCGAGATGCTTGACGGGCGCGTGAAGACCATTCACCCGCGTATTGCCGGCGGGATTCTCGCGATGCGCTCCAAGCCGGAGCATATGACGCGCGATTGAGGAGCATGGAATTCCGAAGATCGACCTGGTCTGCGTGAACCTCTACGAGTTCGAGAAAGATCGCCGCGAAGCCGGACGCGCCGCTCGCGGAGCTGATCGAGAACATCGACATCGGCGGGCCGACCATGATTCGCGCGGCGGCCAAAAATTATCAGGATGTCGCGGTGGTGACGTCGAGCGTCCGATTACGCGGCGCTGATCGAAGAACTGCGCGCCAACGACGGATCGCTGTCGCGCGAAACACATTGGGAGCTGGCGAAGAAAGCGTTCGCGACCACGGCGGCTTACGATCGCGCGGTCTCCGCGCGCCTCGCTGAAATTCCACCGACGAATGAGCCGCTGCCGGCGATGCTCGACATTCGCGCTGCCGCGCAGCGATGGCATTGCGCTACGGCGAGAATCCGCATCAGTCGGCGGCGCTTTATGCGAGCGGAAAGACCGGAATCGCCGGAGCCGAGCAGCTGCATGGCAAGGAGCTTTCCTACAACAATCTGGTGGATCTGGATGCGGCGTGGCAGTTGATCGGCGAGTTCGACGCGCCCGCTTCGGCGATTATCAAGCACACCAATCCGTGCGGCTGCGCGGAGAGCTCGACGCTGGCCGAGAGCTACCGGCGGGCGTTCGAGGCGGATCCGGTATCGGCGTACGGCGGCGTGCTGGCGTTCAATCGGGAGCTGGACGCAGCGAAACGGCGAACGAGATCGCGAAGACGTTCATCGAAGCGATCGCGGCGCCCGGCTATTCCGAAGAGCGCGCTGAAGATTCTCGCAGGCAAAGAAGAATCTGCGCCTGCTGCGGGTTGACGGCGTCAGCGCTCGAACCGGTGGTGAAATCGATTACCGGCGGATACCTGGTGCAGACGCCCGACGTGCATCGTCTGGTTCGCGTCCGAAGCGGAAGTGAAGACGAAGCGCGCGCCGACCGAGGAGGAATGGGCGGCGCTCGAGTTCGGATGGAAAGTCTGCAAGCACGTGAAGTCGAACGCGATCGTCTATGCGCGGGCCGGACAATCGATCAGCGTCGGCGCGGGGCAGATGAGCCGCGTGGATTCCGTGAAGGTCGGCGCGATGAAAGCGGTGCTGCCGCTGGCGGGCACCGTGGTGGCGTCGGACGCGTTTTTCCCGTTCGCCGACGGCGTGGAGGAAGCCGCGAAGCACGGCATCACGGCGGTGATTCAGCCCGGAGGATCGGTGAGGGATGCCGACGTGATCGCGGCGGCCGACCGATTAGGTCTGGCGATGGTGTTTACCGGCGTGCGGCATTTCCGGCATTAGAGTTCACTTCTCGCTTTCCGTCGCGACAGATTATTCACCACGCTGGTGACGCCCTTGTCTTCTTGGTGAGCTTTTCGGCTTTCTCTTTGCCGTGTTCGGTGTGAACTTTCCCGCTTAGCGTCACCGCGCCGCTTTTCACTGCGACTTCGATGCCCGCGCCTTTTACGTCCACGTCATTGGCGAGCTTGCGGCGAACTTCGTCGTAGATCCGATCGTCGTCGGAGTGTTTCACGGGCGGTGGAGTTTGCGCTGGTGGCTGTGCAGCCACGATAGGAACGATAAAGAAAGCCGCGAGAAGAAGAGAGAGGAGGCGCTTCATATATATCAATCCTGCCACAGCTATTGTCCCGACATGCTCCGCCAGTCGATCGCGGCGAGGAACTCCGGATCCTGGCGCCAGTTCGGCTTTCACCTTCACGAAGGTCTGGAGAAAAATCTTGCGCTCAAACGTTTTTTCCATCTCATAGCGGGCCAGCGTGCCGATTCTCTTCAACCCCGCGCCGCCCGCGCCGATCAGGATCGCTTTCTGCCCTGCCTTCTCCACATAGATGGTCGCCGCAATTTTCAGAAGGGTCGGACGTTTCCACCCAGGTATCGATCATCACGGCGGTAGCGTGCGGCACTTCCTGCTGCGTATGATGCAGAATTTTTTCGCGCAGATATTTCGGCGGCGAGAAAGCGCGAAGGCTGATCGGTAAGATGGTCCTCGGGATACAATCGCCTCGCCTTCGGGAAGGCGCTTTACGATTTCCTTCAGCAGAGTATCGAGCCCTGCACCTTTCATCGCGGAGATGGGGATGAATTCGGCGAACGGGTGCAGTGCGCCGAGGCGCTCGATCAGCGCCAGCAGCTGCGGCTTGTCGTGCAGCTTGTCCACTTTATTGAGAACGGCGATGGCCGGCGCTTCGATCTTCTTCACCAGATCGATCGCCTGCGCGTCTTCATCGCTGAACGGTTCCAGTACATCGATCAGGAACAGCACGACGTCGGCCGAGGCGGAGGCGCGCACCGTGTCCATCATGCGCTTGTTCATCAGCGTATTCGAGCGGTGAATGCCCGGCGTGTCGACGAACACGATCTGATAATCGTCCGCTGTCACCACGCCTTGAATCGAGGTGCGCGTCGTTTGCGGCTTGGAAGTGACGATGGCGAGTTTCTGGCCGAGCACCGCATTCAACAGGGTCGACTTGCCCGCGTTGGGACGGCCTAGAATCGATACAAATCCACTTTTCATTTGTCGTTATTTCACTGCCGCTTTCGCCACGCGCACTTGGTCCACGCGCAGATGATTCGCCGCCAGCACCTTGATCTTGATTCCTTCGCGCTCCGTCTCTTCGCCCACGACGGGAACATGGCCGAGCCACTCGGTGATCAGCCCGCCCACGGTGGTCGATTCGGTGTCGTCCTGCGGATGAAAATCGAGCAGCTCGCGCAGGCGGCCCAAGATCGAAGCTGCCGCTGACGACGAAGCTGCCGTCGGGATCCTCGCGGAAATCGCGGTCGGGCTCATGTTCGTCGTGAATCTCGCCGACGATCTCCTCCACCATGTCCTCCATGGTGACGATGCCCGCGGTCGAGCCGTATTCGTCCACGACCACCACCATGTGCGCGCCCTCTTCCTGCATTTCGCGCATCAGATCGTTCACCGGCTTCGACTCGGGAACGGCGCGGATGGGGCGCATGATATCGCGCACTTTGCGACCGGCGCGCTGCTCGTCGTTGAGCTCGAACATATCGCGAACATGGACGAATCCGGTGATCTGATCGATCGATCCATCGTAAGCTGGAATGCGCGAGAACTGTTCGTGGATCACTAGCTGGCGCAATTCTTCGAGCGATGCATCCTCGCGAATCGATACGATGCGCGGGCGCGGCGTCATCACTTCGCGAACGGTCTTATCGCCGAATGCGACTACGGATTGGATCAGTTCGCGGTCGCCTTTTTCGATGATGCCTTCTTCTTCACCCGCCGAAATCAGGGCTTCGATGTGCTCTTCGGGACGCGTGGGCTCTTCCTGGGTCTGCGCGTCGCCCAGCTCGAACAGCGATTGCAGAAATTCCAGCGCCCACAAAAGGGGCGTCACGGCCAGCAGAGCCGCGCGAAACATCGGGATCAACAGCGCCAAGAAAATGTCCGCTGCTCTTGCGGTAAAACAGTTGCGGGAATGATGTAGGTTCCGACCACGGTATAAAACGTCGCGGTCAGGCACGCGATCGCAAGCGATTGGCCGAGGCCGTTCTGCGCCTGGATTGCAGCCGCCATCGCCAGGCAGCCGATGATCGCGAGGCCAACGTGTTTCACCAGCGAAAACGCCAGCGAACCCCGCTCGGTTTCGATTCCCAGCTTCGCCTCCAGAGTCTCCTTGAAAAATTGAAGGGCCGGCAATTCGCGCGCGCGGATGCGCAGAGATTCCAGATATAAGACCTGCAAACAGGTGACCAGCGTGACGACGATGGCCGTCAGGAACGCCAGCAACGATCAGCAGCAGCATCATTGGCGCACGCTCGATCAGGCCCGAAGGCAGCCCGAGCTTTTTGCGCCAACGAGTTTCTGCGCGACGCATCTCGCCCGAATCGCTCTCATGATCCATACCGCACAAATGCAGGAGGCCGTGCAGCATCAGGATGCGCAGTTCGGCATCGAGCGAATGCCCCAGTTCCCTGGCCTGCGCGGCTGCGCGATCGAGCGAAATCGCCATCTCATCCGGAGGAAACGACAAAACGTCCGTGGCGATAATTCTTGCCCGCGAAACTGGCGATTCAGGCGCCGCAGTTCTGCATCGGTCGTGATGAGACAAGTGACTGGCGCGCCCGCGCGCCACGCGTTTGGCGAGCGTCCGTCAAAAAATCGCGCAAAGGCGTTCGCCGCACGCGCCGCGACGGATGACGGAACAATAAATGAGGGTCGTCAGGAGACATGATCGCCCTTAGGCGGCCGGTGCTTCGCCAGGCATGCGGTCACAGGCATGCGGTCAGGTGTGCGCTCGGTCAACGCGGGCTCTGCGGCGGGCTCGGAAAGCTTCAGCGACAACTGCCGGTTGGCGCCGATCGCTTCGTTGTATCGTTCGTAAGCACGTACGATTTTCTGGACCAGACTGTGACGCACCACGTCTTTGTCGTCGAACTGCACGAAGCTGATTCCTTCCACGCCGCGCAGAATATCCACCACTTCAATCAATCCGCTGCGCAAGCCGCCGGGCAGATCGATCTGCGTGGTATCGCCCGTGACCACCATCTTCGAGTTGAAGCCCTGGCGCGTGAGAGCCATCTTCATCTGCTCTGGAGTGGAGTTCTGCGCCTCATCCATGATGATGAACGCGTCGCTCAGCGTGCGGCCGCGCATGAACGCCAGAGGCGCGACTTCGATCGTGTTGCGCTCCAGCAGCATCTTCACCTTTTCCGGATCGAGCATGTCGTAGAGCGCGTCGTAAAGAGGACGCAGATACGGGTCGACCTTTTCCTGCAGCGAGCCCGGCAGGAAGCCGAGCTTCTCTCCCGCTTCGACCGCCGGCCGAGTAAGGATAATGCGCGTGACGCGCTTCGATAGCAGCGCCGAGACCGCCATCGCGACGGCAAGATAAGTTTTTCCGGTGCCCGCGGGACCGATGCCGAAAACCAGATCGTTGCGCTCAATCGCGTCGACGTAGCGGCGCTGCGTCATGGTTTTCGGCGCGACGATTTTCTTACCGAAGCTGCGTTGTTTGCCGCTATCGACCAGCCCTCGCAAAGTGGTTTCCGAATCCGCTGTCACGACGCGCAAAAAGCTGTTCAGATCGCCGTTATGAAAAACGTGGCCCTCTTTAACCAGCGCCGCATAATCGTTAAGAATCGATGACGCTCGAGCCACGGCGTCGTCGTCGCCTTCGATCTCTAGAGAGTCGTTAAGCAGGCGCGTGCGGACCTTCAGGCCGTCTTCGATCAAACGAATATTCTCATCTCGCGTCCCGAACAGCGATTCAATGCCGCGGCTAATCTGTACGTTGGACTTCATTCGGAGGATTTGGATTTAAGCACAAGCCGAGGGCGGGGAACCTTGCAGAACATCCGCTGACGCGGAGGCAGGAAACACATCCAATTAAAGAATAGCAGAAATCCCACACTTCTTTGGGATACTGTGAAGAGGGATTTGGAGCGCGTATGGCAAGCCGATGGATCGCCGACCAGTCCGTTAACCTCTCGAAACTACCCTCCTTTCGGGCCGAGCATTTTCCGTACTCCGGGCCGTATCCATGGCTCGATCAGCCCAACGCTCTTGAGTCGATCGAGTCCAGACTTGCGGCCGGAGAGATCACGGAGCGACAAGCGGACCAGTGCCGTAATTGGTCGCGAAACGGCTACATCGTCATTCCGAAGCTTTTTGACGATCCTACGCTGGACATCGTATGGTCCGGCTATGAAGAGGCGATTCGCAAGGGCAGGATCAAACTCGCGCCCGAACCTGCCGCGGACAACGATACCTATCCCGGCCGCTTTCTCAATCCACACAAGAAGGTTTCCGCGTTCTGCCGGATCCTGAAGCATCCTGGACTTCTACAATGGATTCGGTTGCTGATGGGTCATGAGCCGAAGACTCTGCAAACGATCGCATCGCATAAAGGGTCGCAGCAAGGCGTCCATTCCGATTCGATCCACATGACGACGTATCCGCTCGGATACTTGACGGCGGCATGGATCGCGTTTGAGGATATTCATCCCGACTGTGGACCGCTGGTCTACTATCCCGGCAGCCACAAGCTGCCTTATCTTTTCAGCAAAGACGTCGATATCACTGAAGCCGATTTTGAGCGCGAAGGCTATGCGCCCTATCACGCGCGATACGAGCCTCGGATTCAAGAGCTCATCACCACGAATCAGATCGAGCCCCACTATTTCCATGCTCGCAAAGGCGACGTATTAATCTGGCACGCGAATCTCTTGCACGGCGGGTCGGCGCGCCGGGAGATGCAATTGTCTCGCCGGGCAGCGGTCTGCCACTTCTTCGTCAAGGGAGCGTTCGTGTACCACGACCTCGCCGCGGGGCGATCGCGTCAGCAATACATCGGGACATGCCTGCTTCGAGATGAGCAGGGCAACATCAATTCGTTTGGACGGCGAAAATCTACTTAGACGACCGCCGCTCCCAGCCCTGCTTGAACAACGGCAGCGAATTTTCCTGCTGATACGGGTGTTTCGCGATCTCCTCAAGATTCAGATCCGTCCCCAGCCCAGGCGTCTCCGGCACCTTTATGTAACCGTCGACAACCTCCACCGGATGAGTCACGATGTGCTTCTCCCAAGGCTCGTTGAATTCGTCAAAAATTTCGTGGATGAAAAAATTCGGCAGCGACGCGTTCAACTGCACGCACGCCGCCGAACAGATCGGCCCCTGCGCGCTGTGCGGCGCGATCACGCCGTAATGCGCGTCCACCATATCGGCGATCTTGCGCGTCGCGAACAATCCGCCGAGGTTCAGCGGCTCCGGCTGCAGAATGCTGACGGCGTTGTGCTGCAGCAGATCGGCAAACTGCTGCTTGCTCGAAAGGCTCTCGCCGGTCGCGATCGGTACCGGACTGCGGCGCGCGACCTCCACCATCGCCATGGTGTTGGTGTGCGGCACCGGCTCCTCAAACCACGCTGGGCCGCAAATGATGCATCGCCATCGCGAACTCCACCGCGGTCGCCACATTGAAGCGGCAATGCCCTTCGATCAGCAGATCGACCTTCGCGCCGACCGCGTCGCGCACCGCGGTGATGATGTCGAGGCTCAGATCGAATTCGTTGCGCGGCAGCATGCGCCAGTTGTTGCCGAACGGGTCGAATTTCAGCGCCGTGTAGCCGCGCCCGGCGACGATCTTCGCTTTCTCCGCGAAGCTTTCCGGGGTGCGCGGACCTCGATACCAGCCGTTCGCATAGGCGCGAAGTTTTTCGTGGCACCGCCCGCCCCACAAGATTATAAATGGGCTGATTCGTCGCCTTGCCGATGATGTCCCAGAGCGCGATTTCGATAGCGGAGACAGCGCACATGTGGATCTGCGCGCCCTCCGAATAGACGTCGCGGATCAGTTTCTGGCTGATCATCTCCACCTGGAAAGGGTCCATGCCGAGGATCAGCGGCGAAAGTTCATGGATCGCGGCTTCCACCGTGCGGCCGAAATAATTGAGCGTGCCTTCGCCGACGCCGTGAATGCCTTCATCGGTGGAAACGCGCGCAAAAAGCCAGTTCTTCCAGGGATTACCGGCGATATAATGTGTCGATAGCAGTAATTTTCACTGCCTCCCATATTACCGCGGGCGATCAGCTGTGATATTTTAGTAACTGACCGAAGTGACGCCCCAGCGGGGACGTAGCTCAGTTTGGTTAGAGCGCCGGCCTGTCACGTCGGAGGTCGCGGGTTCGAACCCCGTCGTCCCCGCCATACTCTTCCTTTTGTTTTCTACACTTAGCGTTTCCGGAGGAGTGCCCAAGTCAACATTTGCTAACATGCGCGGGTGTTCCAGAGGAATTTTCGCGCCACCGGCGGCCGCGTCGCCGTCTGCGAAGGGGAGCGGGACAAGGGCGCAAAGAAGGGCAAACGGCGCGACACGCCGCGCACGTCCCCTACGAAAAGGGCAAGCAGGCCTCGGAGAGCACTCCGGAAAACGGGCCGGCTGCTCTCGGCTGAATAGAGTCCTTGGCGATATACTTAGGCGCAGGGAGGACTCGAATGAAAACGGTCATCACCCTCGCTTCGATGTTTTTCTGTGTTTCCTTGAACGCGCAAATCACGTCGAGCCTTGTCCACGCAGCCGATGGCACGGACGAAGTTCGGATTCGGAACGCTTCTCAAACCGCTTTGGCGGCGTTTGCGGTGGCCGCGAAGAATGATAACGGCACCGCGGACAGCAGCGGCTATCTAGTGATCTATTCCGACACGGTGATTGACGCGAAGGCGCAGCCTTTGTTGCCGGGTGAAGAGCGCCTGGTGCTGCGGCAGGGCTATATCGGCCAGCTTCCGCCCCGGTCCGGCCGCACGGTCACGTTCACGGTCTCGCCGAGCCGGTGGTGGGGGCCGGAATTTTCGTGGATGGCACGACGACGGGCGACGCGGCGCTGCTGACGCGTATGCTGCTTCGCCGCAGCAACATGCTGGCGGCGGTGGAGAACGCGATCGATACGCTAGCGGAAGCCGGAAACCGGAACGTGCCTCGGGCACAGTTGATCGATCGGTTCAAAAAGCTAAGCGAGTCCTTGAGCCGCTGGTACCTTTCGCAGGATCAGCAGATCGGAAGAGGCTTGTGCTTGTCGATCGTGGGAAAACTTGTGGACTTGCCGGAGGAGCGGCTTGGTTCGCCATTTCCGCCCGCGTCCTTCGTGCGGGAAGAATCGGCCATGCTGATTCGGGAGAGGGCAGCGCTAATGGCGTCGCAGCCTACTCTCGGCGAGACGATTTTGATTGAGAAATAGTCTACCGCTCCGATACGTGGCAGATATCCACGGAAAAGAGCGGCCGAACGCTATGCGGTACCAGTTCGTCGCGCAGGGCGGGCGACTCCCGACGAAATGCGTTTCCGTCTTGCGTTGGCGATAACGTCTGCCATCGAGTCATTCCAGATTTTCGCCGCCGCGCGAGTGTCTGCAGGCAGGGCGTGGCTGTAGATCGAAAGTGTGATGTTCTGATCTGCGTGACCCAGGCGTTCGGAGACGACGGCCACCGGCACGCCGTTGCTGAGCAGGATGGTCGCGTGCGAATGCCGGAGCGAATGGAGGCTCACGCCCTCCAGCCCCACTTTCCGCATGAGTTCGACGACGCGTGCGCCCAGACGGTCGGGCGAATAGTAAGCACCGCCCGGCTGGCAGAAAACCAAATTGTGCTCGTCGTAGTCTTTTCCGAACATCTGGCGATCGTGCTGCTGCTCTTGCCGGTGCGCACGCAGGACCTCGAGTGCCCACTCGGGGACGGAGAAACGCCGCGCCTCCTCTGATTTCGTGGTCTTGATCCGAAGTCCAGCTTTCGTCTGTTCCAGCGACTTCGAAACGTTGATTTCGCTAGCGGCTTCATCCAAGTCGCTCCATTCGAGCGCGAGCAGTTCGCCGCGGCGGCAACCGGTTGCGGCAGCCAACACGACCAAGGGGTACAGCCGGGTGTTCTGAGCACGGTCAAACAGAGCCTGAAGCTTGGTCGCATCCAACACGGCTGGTCTACGCTTCGTCAGCTTCGGCAGCAGCACCCGCCGGTTTGCCATCGGGTTCGGAATCTTAAGGACGCCCAATCGGTCCGCGTCGGAAAGCACTGTGTGCAAGAGCGTACCCATGTGACGGACGGTTTTCGGTGCTAAAGGTCGCCCGCGCGGTTCCGTTTCCGTCCGTCGACCACCATGATCTTGCAAGTGATGAATGGCCTCTTGAATTTGGCCGGTGGTCATTTCATTTAGCCGAACGCCGCCGAGTTCGCGGATTAGATAGACTCCGATATCGCCGTAGCGTTCGAGCGTCTTCGGTGCGCAGCGGCGGCTCGCGTGTTCCTTTAGCCAATGTTCGAAATACTGAGCAAACAGGGGCCCGGCGCTTTTGGCCGCATCATCAGCCTGCTTCGCTTTCTCAGCATCGCAGCGCGCGAGCGCCTTTTGGAGGCCGAGTTCGGCTTCGGGCTTCGTCTCGAACCCGGACTCGTGAACGTCACCGAATGAGAACGCCCAGCCCAGGCGGCCGCGCGAGTCAATTTCACGCGAGACCTTGCCGATGGTGGCTTCGTGCTGTTCGATGGCAACGCGCACCGCCCTGGATGCAGCGTCTTTGGTTGGGAATCCGGATTTGAATACCTGAATCCGCTTGCCACTTTCATCCCATCCTCCGAAGAAAACGTATCCCCAGCTCACGCCCGTTCTCAGTTTCCGCTTGAAAATCGATCCTGTCATTTGCGACTTACGTCCGTCAGCCAATTTGCCTGGCCTCATGACAGTTACCTCTGAGTGGCCAGAAGAAGCAACGAGCGCGGGCCGCTCAACGGTAGGCGCCGGTTTTTGGATTGGGCCGCTCAGGCCGGCTGTCCGCAGCCACTCCGCGATCGCCGCCTTTGGCAGAATGAACCGGCGCCCAACGCGGATGTGAGGAATCTCGCCACGCCGTATCGCACCGCGCGTGGATCTTTCGCTCAGCCCGAGGTCGGTGGCGAGTTCAGCGACGGACCGATAGGTACTCTCGCTTCCACCGGCCTGGAACTCACGTTCGGTTCCCTTCGACTGGTCCAGCAAATCCTCTCGCATGGGCGTGTCCTTTCGACACCCACAACGAGGTCCGCTTCGCGGTCGACGCGCTGTCCGGTGAAACTGTCTGAATACTATATACGCAGAATCATTCGGGAGTGTCCGCCAGATACCGACGAAAACTGAAGGATTGAAGCACAGAAGAGCCCAACAATCTCTCCGTGGACGTGCGAGCATCACGGGAAAAGAGCGAATATCGCGGATACTCCCACTTCGGATAGCGTATATTCCACTTTCCCATCAATTCAGGACTCACCCCTCCAAATGCGGCCGCAAAGCCGGCAATAGTCATGTGCTTTTCGCTGAGACTTTTGTTTCCGGGCTTTAAGCAGCTTTGTTCTCGCCTTCCTGTACATCGTGGCGACTTCAGCCGGACTGAGTAGTGGGTCTACCGTAATGACAAGACGAGATAACCAGGCGCGGGCTCGCGGTCCAGGAAACGGAGGTGACCGTACCTCGATCCCATTAGGGCTGAAGCTGGGCACGTCCCCGGTTAGAACGAACATCGTGGCATGGGCCTTCTGCCAGCCAAAATCTGCCGCAAGTGCCTCCGAAAGTGTGGCGAGTTCACGAAGCACTCCATCACGCCCTGTCGGTATGCGTTGAACCCAATTGCAATCCGGTTTCTTGTATTCGAGAGAACCGCGGGCGAATCGCCCTCGATCTTTACGTCCGAAAACCCTGTAATCGGCAGGTTATACTCGGCGCTTTCATAGTCTAGTTCCACCTCGACCGTTTGGGGAAGAGCGACGATGATTGCATGAGAGTATCGTTCTAAGCCGAGCTTTTCCTCAATCCACTTGGGCGCCGCAGCTTCGTCGACAAGGCCGGAAGCCAGGAAGCGTTCCCTATAGGATCTGACCCGGCCGTCATTTTCGGCGATTCCTGCAAGTATGAACGACATCATTTCGTTTCTTGTTGGGAAGTTTTTCTCGCGCCGTATTCGCCGGTTTCTTTGTTTAACGGCGGGCGGTATCGAGCTATCTTCCTTTAAAAAGTCGAGGATCATCTGAGCTTCGTTTGCGAGAAAGACGATCGGATCTTCATCCCAAGCCATCGAATGGCCTCCTCAACGTAATGTTTTTGTTTCAAATACCTCCAAACGTTTGCGGGCACCTTCATGCCTAGGTGCTTCTCAACCTCGCTGTACAGCTTCTGCTCCCGGCTCATTTTGTGCATCCTTATCGGGCCCCCGTAAGATTTTCCCGACTCAGCCGAGAGCAATTTTCTCATGCTCTCGTGTTCGTGGTGACTACGGTCTTTAGGAGACGACAGCACATGCAAACACGAATGAACTCCCACCTTTCGCCAAGGCGCTCTAAACTTCGGGGAATTATCCAATCTCTAGTATTCGGCTCGATCGAGGGGCTCCGCATCGATCGCGGCGAGCCCTGTTTCGAAGTTCCTCCACGGATCCTTCGAGACATAAAGATCGGGACTGCACCGATGGCGCCTCCGGATCCCGCGAATCAGGACTTCCTGCTGCAAAACAGAATGGTTGAGCTATTCCAGTACCTCGATCAACTGGGCTCGACAACAGTTACGATCGAGGTCAAGCACTCGCAGCCCTTTCGCATTGTGGCTGAATGCTCAACCGACCTGCCGTGTTGATCGAGTAGGCGATGCCCGATTCATTCCAAGAGGCGTATCCGCTGGCGCGCCGGGCTGCGCAAGTTCACTCGGCGAGGTGGTCTCGCGTGTTACGTGCGGCGGGTCACGACCGGGAAGATCTCGAAGCTGTCTGCATCGCGGAAGTCTGGGGCAAACTCCATCGCTTCAATCCCACGAAATCGTCGTTGCCAACGTTCGTCGAGCGGATCGTCTCAACGAAAGCTGTCTCGTTTCTGAGGAGGTGCAGGGCCCGGAAGCGGACGCGAACAGATGGCGACACAACCGGTATCAGCGGGATTCCGATCGATGTGGCGACCGCTCTTCGTGTTGATGTCCGGCGGGCGATTGCCTTGCTGAACGACGCCGATCAGAAGGTTGCCCGGATGCTACTTCATTGGACGCCATCGGAAATCGCCAAGATGTACGGGATCTCCCGCGCAGCGGTATATCGCAGCGTGGAGCGCATTCGCGAGGCATTCACAGGAGCTGGCCTTGAAAATTATTAGGAAAAAGCGGACAGATCGTCTGCATTACGCGTATATAGTTCGGACACAGTCGGTTAGCCGAATCAGCGCAAAGCGCACTCCCGAACGGCGCGGATTGGAGAACCGTGACCGCTCCCCTAAGCGAGACTCGTTCTTAAAAAAGGGCGCCTTCGGCACACCCATGAACGGCGCCACCATCATCGCCGCTAGTTCCATCACCGCAGCGTGGCTTGCACTCGGCGGCGACGAGCCCACTAAATTCGGGCGAGCGCGTGCATTCTACCGCGATGGGAATAATCAACGATCCGTCTCCATCCACGAAGCGAAAGGGTGCTGGTACGATCATCGCGATAACATCGGCGGCGGGATATTGGATCTCATTCAGCACGTGATGCACTGTAGCCGCGGTGCTGCTCTGCGCTGGCTGAGCGACTTAACTGGGGTTGCATTTGATGATCGGCCCTTCAACAGTTCTGAACGACGCCAATACGCCCGGAGACGTGAACAAGCCGACCAACTCGCACGAGATGTCGCCGACTTCGAACGCGGGCTAGAACTCTTCCTACTACGTCGCCGCGACCAGTTGGCCGCGTTAACGGAGTGTCTTTTGAGCTTGGATCTTGAACCCGGAGAACTCCTGTGCCGGGTTGTTCGCCAGCAAAGACTGTTGAGGGATACCGATCCAGATACCCTGGTCGCGGTGTATACAGGACTGCCCGACTCTGTGCGTGGCCGTTTTCTTGAGGAAGGACAACGTGATCGGGAGGGCCTCGAGCAGATTACACATGTGATTGTCGAGATACTTGCGATGGCCATCGCTGAGGACTCTGGATGAGGGATCCCGACAAACTGAAAAGTGCGGCCATGCGGGCGGTTCTCAGCCGGCCCGATCTGCTTTCTTACGAGTTCAACGATAGCGGCAATGCCCAACGTCTAATTGCGATTTACGGGAAATCGATGCTGTATTGCTACCCCTTGAAGAAGTGGCTTGTCTGGGATGGTAGACGCTGGGCAGCAGACGTTACCGGCCGCTCCGACAAATTCTCTAAAGAAGCAATGGTTGAGTTCCTTCGCCAAGCGATTGATGCGGGAAATGAAATCGCCGAAAAGTTTGCACGGCGAAGTCTTAATCTTCGAGGCATTCGCAGCCTGCTGTCCCTTTCTGAATGCGAGATCTTGGTTCGCCCTGACGAACTCGACACAAACCCAGATTTGTTGAACTTCGAGAACGGCACAGTGAATTTACGTACGCGAGAAAAAAAGGCGCACGACCCCGCCGACCGTATCACAAAGCTTATTCACTACGATTACGACCCACAAGCAGACTGCCCGCGTTGGCTGGGGTTTCTCGACGAGATCATGGGCGGCGGACCGGATGCGGGCGAGGGGGAGTTGGCCCGTACCGAGCGGCTGATCGAATATCTCAAGCGCGCGCTCGGCTACTCCCTGACGGGACACACCAGCGAAAAGGCCGTTTTTGTCCCGTTTGGTGCGGCGACGACGAAAAAGCACCATGCTGAGCACGGTGTACAAGCTGGCCGAGGAGTATTCCGTTCTATTGCAGGTGGACAGCCTAATGGTAAGACAGGAGTCAAATAACACTCAGGCGGATCTTGCGGACCTTCGGGGCGCCAGGTTCGCGCAAACTTCTGAAACCGAAGAGGGCCAGCGGCTCGCTCAGGGCAAGCTAAAGCGGATAACCCAGGGCATGGGAAAGATCAAGGCCGTCCGCAAGTACGAGAATCCCATCGAATTTCCTGAGACGCACAAACTGTGGATCGACACGAACCGCAAGCCGACGATTCGCGACGCGGACCACAGGCCACCTTCAATCGGCTTCACCCGATTCCGTTCACGGTCCGCATCCCAAAGGACCGGATTGATCGGGAGCTACCGGGAAAGCTTCTGTGCGAAGCCGAAGGCATTTTGGCTTGGCTCGTGTCCGGCGCGCATACCTGGTTTCAGTCGGGACTGGCAAAGCCGCCCGAGGTTGAGGCGGCGAATAACCAGTGGCGGGCTGAATCGGATCAACTCGGCGGATTTATTGAGGAGTGCTGCACGTCGGACACGACGCTTACGGTCTCCACGTCGGGACTCTTCGCCAAATACAAGAGTTGGTCGGACTCCCGCAATGAGGCGCCACTTACTGCTGCTGTGTTCGGCGCGAAACTCCAAGGACGTGGCTACAGAAAGAAACACACAAACACCGGGGACCGGTTCCTTGGATTCGCGCCGAGGGCAGATCCAGACATGAGGGAAAGCTGATGGTGATATCAGGTGACGCCTATTTTTCAAAAGTAACCTATCTATACGCGTATATGGGGATTTCTAAAGATTCGTCATCACCGGCTATCACCTGTTAAAAACCCGGGCCGTGGGGCGAGTTTTGTCGGGTCCCTAAAAAAAGAGTCCCGATCCGACTATTCGCAGTTTCTCCAACCTGATCATCGCGAGAGATTCTGCTTGCTGTTCCGCCGAAGCTGAGTGATGAATGTGACGACCGCTAACAGCCCATAAGGAGGGTTATGGTATCTTCCCGCGATTCTCGCATCATCGATCTCTGGCTCGAACGCCAAGCCAGCCCGCATACGCGCGCCTGCTACAGGCGCGACGTCGCCAGGCTACTGGTCCATGTACCGAGTCGCTGAGACACATTGCTTTGGGGGATCTCCAGGGCTTCGCGCAATCGCTGATTCAAGCCGGCCTGGCTCCCATATCGCGGGCTCGCACGTTGGCGGCGATTAAGAGCCTGTTCGGATTCTCCCAGCGAATGCGTTATGTTCCCGCCAACGCCGCCGCCGAACTCTCGCTGCCCTGCTATGAGAAACGGCTGGCTGAACGGATCGTCGGCGAGGAGGACGTCCAGCGGCTGGTGGAAGCTGACGCCGGGCCGCGCGACCGCGCCCTGCTTCATCTGCTCTATGCCGCTGGCCTGCGGGTGTCGGAAGCTTGCGGTCTGCTGTGGCGCAACGTGCGCCCGCGTGGGGACGTCGGTCAGATTACCGTCTTCGGCAAGGGCGGCCGCACGCGGTCGATCGCCTTGGCCGCGCCGATGTGGCCGGAGTTGATCGCCCTCCGGGGGAACGCAGGCGCAGAGGATCCGGTCTTCCCTTCCCGAAGCGGGAAGTTGCTGGACCGCGGGCGCGTCCGCGTGATTGTGCGTCGAGCCGCCAAGCGCGCGGGCGTCGCCGACGCGGTTAGCCCGCACTGGCTGCGCCACGCTCATGCCTCGCACGCCCTTGACCACGGCGCGCCCATCCATCTGGTTCAAGCAACACTCGGCCATAGCTCCGTGGCCACCACCAGCGGCTATCTTCACGCCCGCCCGGGCGACTCCAGCGCTCGCTTCCTCGTCCTGGAAAGATTCTCGCCTGAATCGGCTCGAATCCGCTTGCCTTTGTTTCCCACCCGAGTGATGAATGTGACGACCGCAAATGATAAGCGGCAAAGGAGAAATCAAATGTCAACGTTCACGATCGACTCTGACAACAACATCACGGCGCACGCCGGGCTTCCCGCCGGTGCCGACGAATCGCAATCGTTTTCTAACGCGAAGGAACTGTCCAAGCTCACCGCGGAATGGCCCGCGTCCCGCTTGGTGGATACCTGGAATAGCTTCGCGGGCGTGGCGCCTTTCGACGAACTGAAACCGGTGAAGAAGTTCACCAACCGCAAGGCTGCCGTCGCACGAATTTGGCAGGCGGTCACGCGCCTGTCCCCCGACGCTGCGCAACCGGCGGCCAACGTCGCGCCCGCCAAGGAAAAGGGGAAGAAGGCCCCGGCCAAGGCTTCCCGACGCTCCCCGGTGCAAAAGGGCGCAACCGAATCGCGAACCAACAAGAAGGCGGAAGTGATCGCGATGATGAAGCGCGCCAAGGGCGTGACCCTGGCCGAAATCGCGGAAGCCACGGGCTGGCAGAAGCATACGGTGCGGGGCTTCGTCAGCATCCTGGGAAGCAAGGGCGGGCAGAAGATAGAGTCGGCGAAAAACGCCGCCGGGGAGCGCAGCTACCGTATCGCGAAGTAGCCCGCCCTCCACGCCCTTCCTTCCAACGCCGCTTCCGGTTCCGCCGGGGCGGCGTTTCGCGTTTGTTGTTGGCAGGGTCGGGCAAAATGCGAAACCCTGTTTCGCACGTGAATTTCCGCTAGGGCCTTGAGCCTCGTGGCAAAGCCTTGACTGCCGTTCCAGTGGCGGATTACACTGCCGCCATGATCGATGATTCCACCCTTCGCCTCCGTATTTACGAAGAGATCGTGCGCACAGGGGATGCGCCGTCCGTGGCCGCGCTCGCGAGCCAGTTCGGAGTCGCCGTGAACGACGTCGGTGCCGCCCTCCGCCGTATGCACGACGCGCACATTCTGGTCCTTCAGCCCAGCGGCGAAGTGCTGATGGCCAACCCGTTCTCCGCTGTGCCGACGCCGTTCGTCACAGAGGTCGGCGACCGGAGATGGTTCGGCAACTGCATCTGGGACGCGCTCGGTATCCTCGCAACACTCCATGCCGACGGACATGTGCTCACCTCCTGCGCTGGATGCGGCGACGCCTTGGCCTTGAAGGTGAGCGATGGAGTGGTGAGCGGCGACGGCATCATTCACTTCGCGCTTCCAGCCCGTCGCTGGTGGGACGACATTGTCTTCAATTGAAAGACCATGCTTCTCTTCCGGTCGGAAGAGGAGATGGACCGCTGGTGCCGCGCCTGGAACCTGCCGCGCGGCGCAATCCTATCGCCGTCAATCTGCTGGGCGCTGGCGCACGCGTGGTATCAGGATCGACGCGATCCGATGTGGCGCCGCCGCACTGTGGACGAAGCCCATGCGTTGTTCGGGCAACTTGGGCTACTGGCGATTTCTGGAAGCTGAACTGAACAGAGCTCTTACACCGCTTCCAGCTTCGGCCGGAGCTGCGTTGCCCTTTTGTGTGGCGGGTTGAGTCACGCTTCGCCGCCGGTCGAGTCCGATCTTGAGTGACTTCACGGACCAGTTCGCGACTGAAAAAGCGCTAAAAAGGTGCGAAAAGGTACCAGTTTGGTACAGGGCGGTACAGCAACGTGCTGATTCGGGGACAATTACGCGCTCTCACAACTTCGAGGCTCTCTGACAAAACTCCCCATGGTTGGCACCCGGGCGTGCTCGGGTGGCTCGCTCGTGGAGGGAAGGAAAATGTTGGCTGTCGGGCGGATGACAAAGGCTGTTGTTGGGATCGGAAGCCTCATCCCCGCTAAGAAAGCGGCTTTCTTGATGACCATGGCCACCTGACTTCAGAAGCCAGAGCGTTCCGCCCGTGTCGGCGACGCTTAAAACTGAAAAACGGCGCCGCCCGTTTGCCACATCTGCGGATAAGGGCGTTATACGGCAACCTTGCCGCTGAAGAGCTCAACTCCGGGTTCAGCGTTTGCGTGCTCGCGTGCTAACCTAATCCAGATCGTGGAACTCAAAGACTGGCTTCTGCCGCTACTGACCCTGGGCGCGGGCGTGCTGACCCTATTTACGGATAAGGATAAGAGACCGTCAATCAAGCGCCTATTGTTGGGAGGGATGATTGTCACCGTGGCGATCACGATTGCCTTAAATGGCACCGATACCAGTAAGACCCATGCACAGAAGACGAAGGACGAAAAACGTATTGATGATCTGATAGGGATCGCAAAGGCGGCAAACGTCAATGCAGCCAATGCTTCCAACACGGCTAACGACAGACTCGAACGGGTGAAGCTTTGGGGCCTCCAGCCGAGCGAAGTGACAAACGTCGTAACGTCGATCAAAGCCGACGAAGCCCGCAAAGAAGCGCTGGTCGATGTCAAGTTGGAATCAACCCCAAGGCCGCGGGTGATGTATTTTCCGAAGGATGTTGACGGTCCCGTTGTCATCAAGGCGCTGAGGGAAGC
>CAVUSQ010000006.1:0-398111 GCA_963744175.1 Bryobacterales bacterium
CACGATGGCGTACGCGGCGATCCTCGTCACTGCCTCGGGGCGAGGCGCCACGGCAGGGCCAGAGGAATCTTTGAGTCTCGCTCTCATTAGTTCCAGTTAGAGGCCCTTCGAGTCGGGCGTTGGGGAAGCAGCCGATAATGATGCTATGAAAGCGCTGCAGCGGGGTTTCGCGTAGACTGCGAGCGAAACCCCAAGCACTAAGGAGGTGCTGCAGCAATATGGAACAGTTTATAGGATGCGACGCGCACAAGAAGTTCTCCGTGTTCGTTGCCGTGAACGAAAAAGGGCATGCGGGCGAGGCGTTACGCGTGGCTCACGATCGGCAGCTTTACCGCGAATTTCTGACTCGACTGCCAGCGCATTCGGCGATCGCGGTGGAGGCCAGCAGCAGTTACAGTTGGGTAGTTGATGAGATGGAGCGGTTAGGTCATCGCCCCAAGTTATGCAACCCGCTAGAGGCTAAGCGGCGTATGGGGCTGACCAACAAGACCGACAAGTTGGACGCTCGAGGTTTGGCAATCCTCCTTCGCAATGGGACTCTGCCGGAAGTGTGGATTCCGCCGGGCGAATTGCGCGATCAACGCGAACTGCTCCGACTCCGCATCTTCTTAGTGAGGATGCGTACGCGAGTAAAGAATCGCGTTCAGGCAACGCTCGGCCGCCATAACGTGCAAATACCCGGAGCGGATTTATTCGGCGTCGCATCTCGATTGGAACTGGGCAAGCGGTTGTCAGAACTACCGGTACATTGCCGCGAGGCCGTTGAGCAAGAGTTGGCGACTGTGGATTTCCTAAAAACCCAGATTGAATCTGCCGAGCATCGGCTCGAAGCGATTATGAATGTGAGCGTGGAAGCGGATCTGCTGAAGACTTTGCCCTGCGTGGGAAAGATTCTCAGCATGGTTCTGATGCTGGAGATCGGGAAAGTGGATCGATTCCCGACGGCCGCGCACTTGGCCAGCTACGCCGGCTTGGTTCCGCGAGTACATTCCAGCGGGGGCCACACACGGATGGGCCAGGTTTGCGGGAACGTAAATCGAAATCTGAAATGGGCTTTTGTGGAGATCGGCAATCTGGTCGTGGTCAACCAGCGCCGGCTCGCCGGAGCTCATGTAGTCCGGTTGTATCAGCGAATCAAACGCGCCAAAAATCATCAAAAGGCCGTTGTCGCCGTGGGGCGCCACTTGGCCGAAGCCGCTTGGTGGGTGCTCACCAAGCAGGAGGTCTATCGTGAGCCGCAGGGCTCGCCACATGCTCTTTCGTCCACGCACGGGTAAGCGCGGATGTGCAACTAGCCTTCAAGGCTGACTAATGATTGCGACACCCGATTAGCGGAATAGGCTTGTGCAGAAGTTGAAGGCGGAGACATGGATCCGACGAAAGAACGAAAGCTGAGAGCAAGCGGCACGGACGAAGAGAGTCGATGACGAGGGAGGGCATTTTCCTGGGGACTCCGTCCCCAGACCCCTGGGATTTATCGCTTTGATGCCAATCCCAGCTAATCAGTTCGCCGCTGGGGTTCAGTTATTTACCGAACCCCAACCTGGTTTCGACCCCGGAGTCGGCGCTCAGCTTGCTTCCCAGCAAAGGCTTATCCTCCGCCCCGGTCGCTCGTAGTGTATCCGGAACTACAATTTCGTGCAACGGATGGAAGAAAAAAGAGCTTGATTATCGCAGCGCTTTCAGACATGCTACACATCAGCCCCTTGTCTGGTTTGGGCGCGTCATCGAGGTCAGTTCCCACTCCGATCGTATACACTGACGGAATCTAGCACATGCCGCTCTCAGCCGGTGATAAACTCGGCCCTTACGAAATCCTCGCGCCCATCGGTGCCGGAGGGATGGGCGAAGTGTGGAAGGCTCGCGACACGCGGCTCGACCGGATCGTCGCCATCAAGATCTCTTCTGAGAAATTCAGCGAGCGATTCGGATCGCGAAGCCCGCGCCATTGCCGCGTTGAATCATCCCAACATCTGCCAGATCTACGACGTCGGTCCCGATTACATCGTCATGGAGTACGTCGAAGGCTCGGAGATCAAGGGTCCTCTGCCTCTCGACCTGGCGCTGAAAGCCGCCATTCAACTGGCGGGCGCACTTGAAGCTGCGCATCGTAAATCGATCATCCATCGCGATCTGAAACCGGCCAATGTTCTTACAACAAAATCTGGCGTCAAAGTGCTCGACTTCGGTCTCGCGAAATTCGAGGTGGTCAAAGCCGCGCTCGGCGACGAAACCGCGACCCGTGCACTCACTGAAGAAGGGACCATCGTCGGAACCCTCCAATACATGGCCCCTGAGCAGTTGCAGGGCAAGCCCACCGACGCCCGCTCCGATATTTTTTCCTTCGGCTGCGTGCTCTACGAAATCCTCACCGGCGAGCGAGCCTTTCCTGCGGAGAACAAAGCGTCTTTAATAGCCGCGATTATGGACCGCGATCCCGAGCCTCTCATACCGATGACTCCGCCGATGCTTGAGCACATCGTGAAAAAGTGCCTCGCCAAAGATCCCGACGACCGTTGGCAAAGCGCGTCGGATCTGAAGAGCGAACTGCAGTGGGTCCTCGACAGTGGCTCGAACCCTGGTATGCCCGCGCCCGTCGTGGCACAACGCCGCGCAACACCCGCCTCGGCTGGATTGTTGCCGGAGTCCTCGCCGCGCTGCTCGCCGCCTTCGCCATTTTCTATTACCGCACGATACCCGCGCCGACCGCAGCCGTTCGCTTCGAAATCTCGCCACCCCGAAGGGACTTCCTGGGGTCAGACCGATTTCCCCGTCATCTCCCCCGACGGTTCCCGGATGGTGTTCGGCGCGACGAAACGCGATGTCTCTCACAGCCTCTGGGTCCGACCGATGGACTCCGTAAACATCGAGGCGGCGACGATAAAGATTGAGCAACGAGTTTGGCACCAGGAGATTAGTCGACCAAAGAGCGAAGGCAGCAAACGGACCCTCGGTATTGGGAACTTGTGGGACCGCTATCGAACGCTGGCTACTGATACCAAGCCTTCACCCGATGACTTCGTCTTCCATCAAAAGCGGCGCCAGGAAAGCCGCTGTGGGACTTTGGTGTCCGGGATCGTCTTCATCAGGCTGCGCAGGCCGAAGGATGCGATTTCATAGGGCTCGGCACGCATTCGTTCCGGCGGGCGAATATCACATGGCGGCAACAGGTCGGGGGAACTTCCATAGAGGCCTCGAGGATCGCCGGCCACAGCGATCTCAAAACCACGAGCGAATATACTTTTGTTCCGACTGAACGTCAGAATGAATTGACCTGCCGCATGCAGACCAAGTTGTCCGATGCCGCGGCGAAGCTCAAGCAAAGCGATCCGGGCACGAAAGCTCCGAACCAATCGCCGGGTGCGCCCTCCACCTTGGCCGACGCAAAGCTCGCAACTCCGCTACTGCAATAGCCGTCCCTGCATTCGCACTCCAAACCTGCTGGAGTCCACATGGAGTCTGAACCTCTCAAAACGTCGGCTCTGGCGTCCATCTGGCGTCCAAATCGACTACACTCAAGTCTTTTGTTTTCAGTGGCGATCCTCTGTAAGTCATTGATATTTCTTGCTTGGGGGTGCCAAGAGGTCCCGGGTTCAAATCCCGGCAGCCCGACCAAATTACCCTTTTTAGTAAAACCTACTTCACAGCGACCGCCACGCCCTCCTGCGACGCGACTCCGCCGATGGTCAGCACCACCAGAAGTTGCCCCGGCGCAACTGACGCTGGCACCACCGCGTTCACTTGCAGCACTCCCGCTACATCTCCCGGAGCCGAGCCCGCGTATTGCACCGTCGCGGCGGCCCCTCCAATACTCACCGAAACCTGAGCCACCGGCGAGTTCGGTACGTTCGTGACGCTGCCTGTCACTCCCACGGGCGACGTCTGCCCTTCGCCGGTCGCGTAAATCGAAACGACGGACCCGCGGGGCGCCCGATTCGCCGCGCTGTTCACCGTCCCGTCCTGATTCACCACCGCCGCCTGCCCCGTGCCTGTCGAATCCACGGTGAAGATCCCAGGAGCGGTCGCCACCACCGGAATCACCCAAGCTGGTGTCTGCAGTGTCCCCGCGGCCGTAGTGTAACTAAGCTGCACCGTGGTCGACGCCTTGCCCGCCACTTCATACGGCACCACGAGATTGGTCTGCGTAGCCGAAGTGTAGATCAACGGCGCAGGCGCGCCGTCGAACGTCACCGCGAGGCCGTTTAGATTGGTCGCAACGGTGCCTGACGATGTAAGGTGCAAGCCGCCAACTAGTGACGCGCCCGCGCCAAAGCCGCGCAGTTCCAGAATCTCGCCCGGCGAAACACCTCCCGCGATGCCCGACGCGGCGTTGGCCGCTTGCGAAATTACCGGCAGCACAGCCGGCCCGGCACTGACCAGGAACGTGACCGGCACATAGATCGTCCCACTTGGCGATGTGAGGGTGAACGAAGCATCGTATTCGCCCGGCGGGAACGGCTGAATTTGCTGAACGCCCACTTGCAGAGTCGCGGGTGTCAGCATGTAGTACCAACCCACGTAAAGCCAGGATCCGCCGACACCAATTCCCCACGGCAAGGGTACGCCTCCGGAATCGATCTCCGCGTATTGGAAGGGAACTGCCGGCTCGCCTGCCTGTTGGAGGAAGGTGAAGCTGCCCTTGGTGATGGTCAGCTTCGGAGCGGTGGTCCACACGCCCAGCGTCACGGGCGTGGTGACCGGTGCGAGACCCTGCTCCGCGATGGTCACATGGCCCGTATAAACGCCCGGCGGGAGCCCGGCAGGATTGACCGTGACGCTGACCGCGCTATTCGAAAAATCGCCCGAAGTCAATTCCACCGCCATAATCCATGGCTGGTCGACAGTGGCCGTCATCGTTCCCGGCGGGTCTACATTGATGGGCTGCGTCTGGGGTCCGGTGCCGGTTTCAGCTGAAAACACGAGTCCGTTCGGACCACGCCCGTTTTCCCATTGCGAGCTCTGATAGGTCTGCACTCCAGTGACGTTGAATGTCGCCAGAATCAGCAGGGAGTTGGCCGGGCCGGCGATGGAAACGGACGCATTCGTGGTCCGCTGTTGGATGGGAATCTGCTCCGTCACCGTCGGATCCCAGGTGACTGTCAGCGTCGCGGGTGTCATCCCACTGGTGGGCGTAACTTTGAGCCACGAATACGGACCACCACCCGCAATCGCAGTCGCCGTAAACGGCACGGAACCGGAGCCGCTGGTGACAGAAATGGACTGCGAATAGGGCGTCGCATTGAACGCGGGCGCGGTGAAGCTCAGGCTGAGTGGGGCTACGGTAATGGATGGGATCGGCCCATTAGTGATGTTGAGCGTCACCGGTAAGGTCAATAATGGTGTCAAATATCCCGCGACGACGACGCTCCCATGATAGGTTCCGACCGCGAGATTCGCCGGATTCGCGGAAACCGCAATAGTGTCGGATGTGGTGACAGAAGCAGAGAGCCACGGCGCTCCTGCAGCCACCGAGACGGTCGTCACTCCGAACACGGCAGTCGACGTAACGGTCTGGGCTGCGGGAGTCGAGGACGATCCGACTTGCCAGACGAACCCGAGAGTGGACGGCACTAGCGTGGGTCCTTGAAAGGCAACCGCCGCCGCGGGATCATATGGCCCCGCCGGACCTGGGCAATACTGCGTTGGCACGGAACCGAAATTGCACAGGCCCATAACCACAACCCGCAGCGGAAGGTCTGATGTCATAGTGAACGACGTCTCGGGATCGCCTTCGAAAACAGCCCAACTTCCCGGCGGTATCGACAATACCGCCTGCGTCTCGTTCCCCGATCCACCGTTGACGTACGCGTCCGCAACGTTCACCGTCGCCGCCGTCGCGTTCGGATTCTGCATCGCGATAAAAGCTCCCAGGTAGCCGTTATATAGTCCCGCACCCGTCATCGCCTGGAGTGGAAAGAGCGCTTGCCTGTTCGACAGGAACGGCGCGATATCGGAAGAAATCGCCGGATCGTTCGGCTGAAAGCAAAAATAATCGAACTCCTCGCCGCCGTCCGTCGCCCGCGCGCGCTTCCCCACCAGCTCCGCCGTGCCGCCGAGTGTTATGTCAATCTCCGTCGAGGAAATAAAGTTCGACGACGCGACCTCCACGCCGTCGATGGCGACCTTCGTCGCCGCCGTGAAGCCTGCGCCCGTTACCGCAATCACTGTCCCCGCTAGCGCGACGCCCAGGCCCGCCGGAATCTTTCCGATCGACAGCCCTCCTTGCACTGTGACCGATCCGCTAACCACTGTCGCGCTGGAATCAGGCGAGTTCGCCGACACAACGGACGATCCGGTCGCCGTCGACAGCACCGGAACTGAAATCACAATTGCCGGCAGACCCGCCAGTGCGCCAATGCCTCCGCTGGCCGAGGAAAACTGAATATCGATCTGCGGCCAGTTCACCGTCGCTAAGCCGAGCGCGTCGGCGTTTGCTCCAAATAGCCCCACTCGAGGCATGTTGCCGAAGAACGTTTGATCCAGCGTCACCACAATGTGGCCGCTCGCGATGGCCGCAGGTTTGGCCGCGTAGATTTTGATCTGTGCGAACCCTCCGGCGGGCGCGTTCTCATTCGAAATCTGTAACGCGGCAGCAGCGTTGCCGGCGCGGAGTGAGGCCGCCGTCAACAGCACGAAGATACAGAAGCTGGGGCAAAAGGAAACGCTGGTGCCGAGGATTGTGCGGATCATGCTGATTCTTCGTACGGCCGACTTAAGACTAGCAATCGGCGGCCCTTTCCGAGAAGGCTATCTTTATCAAGAGCCACCGTGTCTTAGATGCGTATTTCCCGGAGTTTTCGATAGTTCTGCGCTGACCTGGTTACCAGTCGCGCTCTCCGATGATGAAACGGGCACCTCTTCGGGGACTGCATAAGATCATCATCCGGCTTCAATTCCGAATGCAATCCGAGGAACAGCCAATTCAGGCCATCGGTTGAGAGAATGTAAATTACGCGAACGCGGATGCGAGCACCAAGGCGGCAAGCGTCATTCTCATGGTTTTCATAACCTCTGCAAATGAACAACCAACGTGGCCAGCGTATTGTTCGCGGTCAGCGGTTTCCCTCCAGTGACATCCTGCAAGAAGAAAGTCATGCCATCGGTGACCCAAGGGCCGGTCTGCGCAGATCCGTTATTTCCATACCAGGCGAAGAGCGGTCCATTCGGGCTGCCAATGTGAATCTCGATATATCCCGCGTTCGGCGCATTCCAACTGATCGTGGTAGTTCCGTCCGCCGCACCTGTGACCTGGATGGGGTTGGGAGACGCGGTCAGGGATGCTCCACTCCCCGTGCCGGCCAGGACCTCCCCGAAGAGCGTCTCCACCGGCAATGCCCGATAGGGGAAGCCGGTTCCCGGAGGAATTTGCACGTCCAGGACCGCTAGGGCGCCGGCCTCGGGGTTGGCGTCGGCTTCGACCAGCGTGTATGTCTGCGGACTCTTCGGGAGGAGCGTCGTGGGATTGATGTCGGCGCCGAACCAGACGATGGTGTTGCCGTTCTCGAGCCGCTGGGCGGCGCCCACTCGATCGGAGTACTTGTAAACCGGAGCTCCGCCGCTGGTGCCTACCTGGTGACGATACTCCCATACTTTCACCGCCGTCATCGAGTTCCAGTCGAGGGCGAGCTCAAGCGCGCGGGTATACAGTCCGCCCTCAGCCGCCGGCCGGCCGTTTCCGTTGTCGAAGAGAAGCAGATTTCCGTTGTCGAGCATGCGGACGTAATGCTCATGGTAGAACCTGTCGCTCGGGTTGGGGAAGGTAAAGTCGCTCTTGAAGCGGCCGATCCGCCACGCGATTCGGTCGAACTGCGGCGAGATCGCGATCACCGTATCGAGGTATCTCACCGACAGGAGGATCACACCTGACGGCGCGACCTGGAGCGAGTTCGCGTGCATCCACTCCTCGCTCTGGAGCGAGGCTCCCGCGCAAGGGAATGCGCTGCTGAGATCGGAGCTGTTGCCGGGATCGGTGTTTCCCGCGTTCGTCCTCTCGGTCAACGGATCCAGGAAGTTGAAGGGGTTCCACACGATCTCGTCTGTTCCCGCCGAACGGGGTTCCAGCGGCGAATGACGCTCCCCGCCTGCACCCGCTTGCCCTGCGCAGCCTGCCCCACATCGAAGAACGGGTCCTTGAAAATCCGGCCAAGGTGGAGGACCGTGCCGCGAACACCGTCCGCGCCGGGAACCAGGTGTTCATGCCAGTCGTTTCCCTGCCCCCAGATCCAGCCCGCAGGGCCCGACGACGTCGTCGGCGGCGTCAGGCTGCAATCGGCCGGACTCTCGGCAAGAAGGGTCCCGTCGGGCGTGATCGCGCGATAGAAAGTATCCGTGGAGGTGGGACCTCCCGTTCCTGCGTCCCCAAAGAGAATACTCCCGTTACGTTCCCGAACGATCGATCCCACCGTGTCGACTTGCAGTTGCGCCGGTCGCGTTGCTCGGAGCGTTGTTGTAGTACCAGACGATCTGCGGCGCATCGGAGGAGTGCAGGTCTAAGCCCACCCAGCCCCGGAAGCCCACCTGGTTGTCCTGCACAATGACGAGGGGAGCGGTCGTGCGCCCTGTAAGCGTGTAGGAGTTCGTCAGCAAGGGCGCTGGGAGCGCGCCGGTCGTGAAGCTGCCGCTCGCGGTTCCCGCCGGAGCGCCATCGCGGTCGAATGCGTCCACAGCATAGGTGTAGGTCCGGTTTGCCCTCAGCCGTCCGATGGTGATCGTGGTCGAGCCGGTGGAGGAGACCTGGGTGAGGCGGGAAACCAGGGTGTCGACGCCTGTGGTTTGGTAGGTGATCGAGACGCGCTCCACGTTAGCGCCGGTGGTCACTTGAACATCGACAAGAAGCGAATTGCTCGGCCTGACCGTGGCGCTGGTGCTCAAGATGTTGGCATAGCCGTGACTGCCCGCGAGCAGCACGGCTGCGGTGCCTGCCACCACCCGAATCAGGGAGCCTCCGCGTTTAAATAGGTTATGCAGTTCTTGCATCGTCATCCCTTCTTGTGGTGCGGATTCTAAGCCACATTGGCATTGACTGCCGCGGAAGGTCAATCCAAGGATGGTGCCTTTTGTGTTCCCTTGGTATTCCCGTATAACCCGCCCGAAACCAAAGCCTTATCGAGAGGTGTGAAAAGCGATGTATAATCCACCTACCTGGAGTGAGTATGCTGGGAAACGGCCGCCCTATCCGCTTTGGCGTATTCGAAGTCGACCAGCACACGGGCGAACTGCGCAAGCAGGGTCTGAGGATCAAACTCCGGGATCAACCTTTCCAAATCCTCCTGCTCCTGTTGGCACACCCGGGCGAAGTAGTCTCTCGCGACGAACTCCAAAAACAGCTGTGGCCGGGCGACACGTTTGTCGATTTCGATCGCGGTCTCAACAAGGCAGTCAATCACCTCCGCGACGCATTGGGTGACTCGGCGGAAAGCCCCCGCTTCATCGAAACGTTACCGAAGCGCGGTTATCGCTTCATCGTGCCAGTCGACGCCGGCAGCGTCAACGGCCACGACCTCGAACCAATCATAGAGACACCACGCCCTTCCGCCGAACGACCGGAGCGTTGGGCGACCCGAGGCTTAAAGCCGAAGCATACCGCTGGGCTCCCATGGTTGATCGCAGGTCTTTCGTTGGTAGTCGCGGTCGTCTCGGAGGCGCTGCTATGGCGCGCTAGACCGTCGGCGGATCGGCCCATGACGCGCTTCAGTGTGGACCTGGGAGCCGAGGCCATCCAGGGACGAGCAGACAGTGGTGAACTCCTCAATCCAGTAATCTCGCCGGACGGAACGCGTTTGGTTTTCCCGGCGAAGGCGGCGGGCGGAAGTGAGCAACTGGCAATGCGCCCCCTCGACCAGTCCATAGTCACAATGCTGGCAGGCACCCAAGGCGCGGTCGATCCATTCTTTTCTCCGGATGGCCAGTGGATCGGATTCTTCGCCGGCCGGAAGTTGAAGAAGATCCCATTGCAGGGTGGCGGGGTTGTTTCCCTATGCGATACTGCCGGCGTGGAGCGAGGCGCTTCCTGGGGAGAGGACGGCACGATCATTGCCAATCTGGATGCCTACCACCTGTTCCGCGTGCCTGCGACCGGGGGTGAACCTCAGGTCGTCGGCAAGCCAGAGCAGTACGGCGAGCGGACCTGGCGTTGGCCGCAGGTCCTGCCCGGCGGTGAGAACGTTTTGTTCACCGGCCTCGTCGCAGCTTCCGGCGCTGCTTTCAATAGCGCCAACATCGAAGTTTTGTCGCTTAAGTCGGGACGGGTCACGGTAGTTCGGCGGGGTGGTTACCTGGGACGCTACCTGCCAAGCGGCCATCTCATATATTTCCGCCAGGGAGCGCTTTATGGCGTACCGTTCGACCTGGGGCGTCTGGAGACACACGGCGCGCCGGCGCCGCTGCTTGAAGATCTCGCCGATTCGGAAGGCGCCGCGTCTGGCCGAGTCTCATTTTCGCGGTCCGGGATTCTGGTATATGCGAGCGAAGCGAGACGAGGCGGAGTCGCCCCCATTGCGTGGCTGGATAGCGCTGGTAAGGTACAGCGGGTAGTAAGCCCTTCCATCGGAATATCGCGGCAGGCGCAGACTCCTCGCCTTTCGCCCGACGGCAACCGGCTGGCACTGGCGGTCGCGGGAGACCTCTATGTTCACGATCTCCAACGCGGCACGGTAACCCGGCTGACCCGCGATGCCGCTTTGAACCGGCAACCGGTATGGACGCAGGACGCACAGCACATTATTTACGCCTCGGATGTTCCCGCGAGCGACGGTGAATTCGCCATCTGGTGGATCCGCAGCGATGGTTCCGGGCAGCCTGAGAAGTTGTTCGGCGAAAGAACTCCCCTTCAAGTGTCGTCGATTTCGCCTGACGGACGCATCATAGCTTTCATCCGGACTGGTAGGGAGAACGGGTTCGAGATTTGGACGCTTCCGTTGGATTCGAACGATTCGGACCATCCAAAACCGGGGAAGCCCGAACCATTCGCGCGCGAACCATTCAGTCAGGTAGACCCTGCTTTTTCACCCGATGGACGTTGGATCGCATACGTATCCACCAACGGCGCGGGACTCGGAGGCCAAGTTACCGTGCGTCCGTTTCCGTCCTCGCCTTTGGCGGGCAAGTGGCAGGTATCGGAATCGGAAAGCGGGGGGAAGTTCCCTGTCTGGTCGCGCAATCGCAAGGAACTGTTCTATGTGAATTCGGACAACTTCATCATGGTCGCCAACTATACAGCCAATGATCACTCCTTCGTCCCGGAGAAGCCCCGCCAGTGGTCGCCGGCGCCGCTCTTCCGGCCAACTAACAACGCCCTCTGGAACCTGGACATCGCACCGGACGGCCGGCGCTTTGTGGTGCTCGCTCCGCCTGAATCGAGGAGCGAGACGCCTCCTACGGTCCACGCAACCATCCTGATGAACTTTTTCGACGAACTACGGCGCCGCCTGCCACGAATCTGAGCCCACCGGCACAGCAGCCATGCTATTGTCCGGTAGAACCCTTTCGCAGCGCTCGGAACGACTTGAAGAATCGATAAAAAGGCGCGGCTGCGCTTCATCTTCACAGCAGTTCCCCGGAGTGGCTTCTCGGAGCCGATCGGGCGAAGTTCGATAGCGTCCGATCGTTAAATTCTACCCGAGTTCTTCACCCGCACCTGGAAAAACGCCACATTTCTCTCACGATGGATTGGCGTCCCATTCCGGAGCCGTTGTGGTAGGTCCGGCGGCCTTCGGTTATCCGTCCGGAACCGCGCTTGCGACGCGCGCAGCCGTCAACTCTCTCAGACTAGGTCGAGGGGCCACTTTAGTACAGAGCGGTCCGCTCGAGCAGATCAACGAACTCCCTTCAGCAACGAGATCCTTTCTGAAACTGTGACAATAAGAACATGAAAATGCTCCTTTGCTTCGCTACCTTGCTCGCTGCTGAATCCGTGGCCGGGCTGAAATGGACTGAGCCGCCAGGTTGGAAGACTGAAACCGGCGCTCGTCCAATGCGCGCTGCAACGTACGATATTCCAGCCGCGTTTGGCGACAAAGATAACGCAGAGTGTGTGGTCTACTTCTTCGGCGAAGGTCAGGGCGGCAGCATCGACGCCAACCTGGAACGGTGGAAGAATCAGTTCCATGGCGGTCCCGCCGCGAAAGTCTCCAAGCGCACGATTCACGGCCTCCAGGTAACCATCATCGACGCCTCCGGCGGGTATTCCGGAATGGGTGGGCCGATGTCTCCTGACAAGACCGTGAAGCCAGCATATCGCCTGCTCGGCGCGATTGTTGAAGGCCCCGGCGGCAACGTATTTTTCAAGTTCACCGGCCCGGCGAAAACCATTGACGCGAACCAGCCGAAATTTGAGATGCTCCTCAACTCCGTCACCAAGTAGTGAGGCAGGTTCCCAGTTTCCTGGTATCGGAACCAAGGCTTTACTTGGCACTAACCACAAATACATCTGGAGATAGGACCCGGATCATTACTAGTGTCCTTCTCGGAATCTTCCAAGCAATAACATTCACGTCTGAACCGCACAATTTGCGGGAAGTTAACGAACAATTAGATGGGAAGATATCGAACAAAATGAAACTATTTCTTCCGTGCGCCCTGGTAATTGCAGGTGCCGGCTTAATGCAGGCTAGCATTATCGAAACGATCAGCTTTAATCTGTCGGGTCTACATGCCGGCTCAACCCTGTCAGGTACGTTCACTCTGTCCAACTCGCCCATGGTCGGGGATACGGCTCCGGTCCTGCTTTCGTTCAGCGATCCATCGGACTATAGCCCAATTTCACTCGCGACAACGATTACGATCGAGAGCGGAACTCCGAGTGGTTTTGTTGTGTTGTTCTCGGAGCTGACTTTCACGAACCTCAGCGGCACCACCACGCCGATAGACACGAAGGACGTCGATCTGACGGGGTTTGGTTTTGCTCGATGTGCGTCTTTTCCTTGCACGGCTAGCGGAGGCTTCCAAGACCGTAGCCCGGCGGTATTTACATCGACTTACACGATCTCCCCCGTCACTACTCCCGAGCCCAGCTTTACGCTGCTAGTCCCGATTTTGCTAATAGGCATGGTTTTTGCACGGCGACTCGCTCCGCCGCCCCAACGCCGCGATCATTCCGCGTAAATGTTGTCGGCTGCAAGAGTGAACTGTGCTTAGTACCCGCCCTGCACGGACAGGGTGCGGCTCGACCGGTCTCTCTCACCGTGAAGAGTAGCCGTGAAGGCCGCCGTCAGCAGGACGCCAGCGAGAGAAGCCGCAGGGATGCGCCAACCGGTACGACGCCCGGGCGTAATCGCGGGGACGAAGCCCGAAGCGGCAGTCGCTTCGGCAAGATGATCGCGCAGATACTGCAACTCGTTGAACGGGTCGCGCGTCGATTCGTACCGAGGTTCCTTTGTCAAACACCGCTCAATGGCCCAACGCAGCCGTGCGGTCAGCCTCGGATCGAGCGGCGCCGGTTCTTCGGTGAGAATGGCCGACAATATCTGCACCGCTTCCAGTTTCTCGAACGCGCGCTTGCCGCTCGCCATCTCATAGAGAATCAGCCCGAACGAGAACTGATCGCTGCGGTAATCGACATCGAGGCCGCGCGCCTGCTCGGGGCTCATGTAGCTCGCCGTGCCGACTGACCATGCCAGGCGAGGTCTGAGTCGCCATGGTTTGATCGGAGTTGACCGGAGTCGACTGCTTGGCGAGGCCGAAATCGAGGACCTTCAAGCGGCCGTCGTTGGCGATCATAATATTGGCCGGCTTGAGATCCCGATGCGTGATGCCGGCGGCGTGCGCGGCCGCCATAGCCCCGGCAAGTTGCACCGCGATATCGAGCAGCTTTTTCGGAGGGACCGGTCCGCGCTTGATCACGGCTTCGAGCGTTTCGCCCGGGACCAGTTCGCTGACGATATAAAAGCTGTCTTGTTCGGAGCCAACATCGAACACGCCTACGATGTTGGGGTGGTTGAGTGCGGCAGTAGCGCGCGCCTCTTGCTCGAACCGGGCGCGGCGCTCGGGATCATTCGAAAACGCGGGTGGCAAAATCTTCAGCGCTACATCGCGTCGCAGCCGAGTATCGTGTGCGCGATACACCTCCCCCATTCCGCCCGCGCCAAGCAGGGCAACGATTTCGTATGGACCGAGCTTGTCGCCTCCGGAGAGCCGCATAACCAGGATTGTGACTAAGCTTATCGCATCACGAGAACGTGTTGCGCTTGGTTTACTCTCAAAATCGCTAAGGTGCCAGCCAACGCTGTCTTGCAGTTCGCTGTAAGAGATTACTCGCGAGAAACGTATGGGAACAGGTTGCTGACCGAGTGCGGACCCTGCCGGGAGTGGGGCGGTGGCCCTGTGTGAGTCGCCACTGCGGGCGGGGGTTGGAACGGATTCATCTCGGTCAATGGGCCCCGCCGGGCCGGATTGCTTCTTACTTTCTACTATCTCGCCCGAGTGTCGGGAGGCAATGAAAATTCCTGCGTGAAGGGTGGGACTTTCTCCCCAGTGAGACTTTGCCTGAGGCAAACGAAAGCGGGTTCCGGCAAGAGGTACGTACCATGAACGTTCCTCGTTCATATTTCTCGCTGAACGGGAAGTGCGCCGCGGGTTGCACGGGCTCACGCGTGTCCCGGTAACGGGCATCACCAACAAGGCCCACAACCTGATGTGGCCGCAGTGCCTGCTGTGGTCCGAGCGGTTCAGGTCGATCCAGTGGGAATGTTGAGGTCGGAGTAGGCGAGCCTCATTGCAGTTTTGCTGACCACGCGCAGATTGGACTGACTTTGTTTTTGGCGGGTTGCGAGGGCGCAGGTAGCCAACAGGTCAACTATCGGAGAAGCACCACGCTCCCCTTGATTATCTACAAACCATCAAGCATTATAGATAATCGACAAGGACACTCTCCTTTGAAACCGACAGATCTGGTCCAGGGCACGCTCGACCTGCTTATTCTGAAAATGCTGTCGCTTGAGCCCATGAGCGGATGGTCGATTGCAAAGCGCATTGTTCAAGTCTCACAAGAGGTTCCGCAGGTTCAGCAAGGCTCCTTATACCCCGCGCTGCACCGTCTTGAGCATCAGGGCTGGATAAAGGCCGAATGGAAAGCTTCTGAAAATGACCGCCGCGCCAAGTTTTACTCACTCACCGCGGCCGCGCCGCCGAGAAATGGGAATCCGGATGGCGCTGGGCGCGCGACCGCGCCATCTGTCGCGCATCTTCATCGCCGACGGACTGGGGCTCACTTAACCGGTGTCGCCTGCGGCTTGGCCGCCTCGGCGGCCCTTACACGTGTCCTGAGATCATCACTGTTCGGCGTCAGCCAGCTCGATCCGCTCACTTATGCCTCGGTTTCGATCCTGTTGATTACGGCTGCATTCACCGCTACTTCCACCCCGGCATTGCGCGCAATGAAAATCGATCCAATGGAAGCTCTCCGTTCGGAGTGAACCGGGGACCGAAAGAACTCTCAACGCCAAATCAAGCGACTTTTGTTGAGCTGAAGAATTGGTTTCGTGCGCGGATAGAAGTGAAGGCGGCGTCAACCGAGCTCTTCGGCGGCTCATCGGGTTGCCCGATCCACTGCGGAAGCTCCACAAAGACGACCGTCCACTTCGACATCGTAAGGAAATGGGGACTATATGAAACGTGTCTATACGCACGCGCTCCTGATCGGCCTCTGTGTATTTTCGGGCAACCTGGCTGTCGCGCAATCGCCGGCTCCGGTCCGCCAACAACTGAAAGGTCATGTGACCGAGGCAATGATGAAAGCGCCCTTGGAGGGCCGCGTCCCGCCGACAACTCAAATGACGTTGACCGTCGGGCTGGTCATTCCGAATATGGCCGCTCTCCTACAGACCGCGGCGCAGATCGCGGATCCGAACAGGGCCTCCTATCGAAAGTATTTGACCCCGGAACAGTTCGCAGATCGGTTCGGCGCGAAGCCCGCCGACTATCAGAGTGTCCTCAGCTGGGCGCAGTCGAACAATCTCAAGGCGACCGCGCACAGAAACCGTTTCGTCATAACCATCGAGGGCGCGGTCACCGATATCGAACCGGCTCTCAACGTTCACATGAATTATCGTTTGCGAGCGGATGGCACCCAATTCTTCGCGCCCGACGCCGAGCCTACTCTGGCACTCACCGTTCCGCTGGAACATATCGGCGGACTCGATAACTTCGTTCTGCCTGTGGCCGCGGGCGGCTCCGGAAAAGGCGGGACCTATCAGGGGACCGACCTTCGCAATGCCTACGCGCCTCAAATCACGATGACCGGCGTCGGTCAGAAGATCGGCATCTTCATGCTGGACGGTTTTGCGCAGAGCGATATCGACGGCTATGCGACGCAGACACATCAGAGCTTTCTTCCGGTTCAGATCGTGCCGCCGCCGAGTACACTTCTCACGCCTGGTGGCGAGGGCACTCTCGACGTCGAATCGTCGCTGTCGATGGCCCCCGGAGCGCAGGTGATCGCTTTCGTCGGCGGCCGCACCGCGATTCTCACCAACATGACGGATAACGAAGACATCAAACAGTTCACTTCTTCCTGGTTCTGGTACAACGGAACCACGACGGACACGGCCCTTATGCTGCAACTCGCCGCACAAGGCCAGTCCTTCTTCCAGGCGAGCGGAGACGGCGGAGCCTACGCGCCGACGAATTTCACGAAGTACACCAGCGGAAGCCTGGATTGCCGTCAATTCCCGGGGATTACCATCGTCGGCGGCACGGACCTCCATATGAGCGACAGCGGCGCCTCCTACGGGTCGATCGAGACGGCGTGGTCGAAGAGTTCCGGCGGAATCATGCCGTCCGTTCCGATCTTGCCCGAGCAGTTGTTCATCGCCGGACAAAATGGAGCATCCTTCACCAATCGAAATGTGCCCGATGTGAGCGCACAGGCGAACGGCATCGAGATTTTCTACCAGGGCATCCCGCAAAACTGGTGGGGAACCAGCGAGGCGACTCCGATCTGGGCCGGCTACATGGCCCTGGTTAATGAACTGACAGCCAAGGCAGGAGTCTCGAGTGTCGGCTACGCCAACCCTGCTCTTTACGGCCTCGTGGCCATCGGCAGCTACGGCCAGAACTTCCACGACGTCGTCTCGGGCTGCGCGCCTGATTCAGCCGGTGACACGAACTGCGCCGGCACCGGATACGATCTGGTTACAGGCCTAGGCACGCCGACCACACAATTGATTTATACGCTGTCAGGGATCCAGGCGTTTCCGCTTTACTGCCAGGGACCTCTCGCTACCAGCTCCAACCTGACTCCATTCAAATGGGCAGCGCAGGGAGCGGGTTCCGCAAGTCCAGGACCCGGCGAATGTGCGTGGCCCGACCGCGCCCCCTCAGGCACGGAGGTCAAGTCCGGCGACACCAACACCATTTCCGGCGATCTCCACCAGGTCGCGAGTTTAGCGGCCGGGAAATACGCCGAGATTGGCGTGTACAACGATCCGACCACCCACGACATGGTTGTTACGCAGATCGTCGGCCTGGTCACCGCGCCGTTCTCGTCCAAACCTACTTTACCCTGAAGCCTCGTCGGAAACCTGTCGGAGTCAACCCCGGACGAAGTTCTTCGGCTTTGTCCGGGGTTACATTTGTTAGTCGAGTCGTTTGACTCTTCTAGCTATGAAGATGCGACGCTTTTTACGCCGCAGCGAGCGCACTGATCGTAACATAGTATCCGTCCGGATCTCGGAGTGAGAACTCCTTAGTTTGAGTGTTCGGATTCACATGTGGCTCCTCTTCGAGTCCAGTGACGAGAGAGCGTGCCCTTTGAAGCACTAGGTCGAAATCATCGACACGGACAGCTCCATTGTGTCTCTTCTCTCGTGTCTCAGCTTTGCGATTCACTACAGCGAGTAGCGCTTTGCGCTGTGCCGTCGATCACGAAGTGAACGCGAACTACAGACTGACTTTCCTTGTGGGGTGCCGATCAGTGAATGTTTCAGCCATCCTCCCCGGTCTGGCTGGCCGCCATTGGGAAGGCCCGTAATGGTTTCAAACGGATTAATTGACGGCGGCGTCAGATTATTTTGGCAAGTGAGCGAACAAAAGCGGCTGTCCTGGCGTCTAAATTGCTAAGGTTTACCCCAACACTATGAAACCTGCGCTGCTCTTGCTCCTTTCCTGCGCGGCCTTTGCGCAAACCCCTGCATTTGAAGTCGCGGATGTTCACGTATCGAAGTCCACCTCCCCGACCGGCGCGCCTTTCCCCGGTGGAGGCTTCGAGCTACACGGCTTCACCATGGTCGATCTTATCCGCTTTGCGTTTGGCGTCGATGACGATATGGTGGTCGGTGGCCCGACCTGGCTGGGCACGGAACGCTTCGATGTGATCGCCAAAGCACCGCGCGGAACATCGGACGACAAGGCGAGAATCATGCTGCGGGCACTGCTTGCCGACCGCCTTAAGCTGGTGTTCCATAACGAGGACAAGCCCAGGCCGGCGTTTGTGCTGACCGCCGGGAAGAAGTTGGTCATGAAACCGGCCGAAGGTTCCGAGGATGCCGACTGCCAGCCGAAAATGGATTTCCCATGGCTGACATTTGTATGTAAGAACCTGACCATGGCGGAGTTCGCCGAGAAAATCCATCAATGGGCGGGTGCCTATGTGACTCATCCGGTGGTCGATCAGACGGGCCTTAAAGGCGGCTACGATTTTACCTTGCATTGGGTGGGCCGCGGCGCGCTCGAGTCGACGCCGGACGCTATCTCCGCTTTCGATGCTGTGGAGAAGCAGCTAGGTCTTAAGCTGGTCGCGTCGACGCAGCCTTTGCCAGCGATGGTGATCGATAGTGTGGAGAAGACACCGACGCCCAATGCTCCCGGGGTGACGGAAAAACTGCCGGACACGCCAACCGAGTTTGAAGTGGCGGATGTGAAGCCGAGCAGGCCGGACGAAAAGCAGAATCTAAGATTCCAGCCTAACGGCCGTCTCGACGCGCAAGGAGTCTCTCTGAAGCTGCTGCTTCAATTCGCGTACGACAGTTTCGACGAAAACACATTTATCGGGGAGCCCAAATGGCTCGATTCGGATCACTTCGATATCATCGCGAAAGCATCCCGAGCGGTGCCCGTCGATGCATTGCGAGTGATGCTCCAGAAGCTGCTGGCGGACCGTTTCAAGCTGGTCGTTCACAAGGAACAGCAGCCTATCCAGGTGTATGTGCTGGTGGCCGGCAAGCATCCCAAGCTGGAGCCGGCGGAGGGCACGGAACGCACTGGTTGCAATCCGAGCTTTGACAAAGGCATGCTCTCCGTCACCTGTAAAAAGACAACAATGCCGGAGTTCATCGAACAAATTCACAGGTTCGCCGGCGGCTATTTGACGCGCCCGCTAGTGGACGCGACGGAACTTACGGGTGCCTACAATTTCACTCTGTCCTGGACGCCGAAGCAGAACATTCCGAGCGGCGCCGCACCCCCCAAGGACGGCGCGGCTCCCACACCAGGAACCGCAGGTGTCGCATCGGATCCAGGCGGCGTCACCGTTTTCGAAGCGATCGACCGGCAGCTCGGGTTGAAAGTGGAGACGCAAAAGAAGCCGATGCCCGTCGTCGTGATCGACCATGTGAATCAAGTGCCGACGGAAAATTAGTGGACCGTTTTCGGACTGGCAGGCGGAAATCCTGTTCGGCGAATAAGTGAGTGTTCGACATTCCCATATGGCTGATCTGCCGTGAAGCCTCGCGGAAGACGTTGCTGAATCTGGGCGGTCCATTGGTTGCTCATTTCGCTCCGGCGATAGCGGTCGGTCTCGCCCGGCGCGGTGCCTATTCCCAGATTCGGGATCAGATTCACGGGATAAGCGAGCCCGGGGTTGCTTGCCTGCGAGAGGCTGAAACGGTCGCCGCCATTATACGTGAAGGCAAGTTGGTTGCCGACTTGTCCGTCGCCATAGTAGACTCCGCCACCGACCCGGAACACGGTATTGCCATGCAACTTTTCGGGAGCCCAGGCGATGCCGAGGCGGGGACCAAAGTTTGTGAAGTCTGGGCGGGTGAAACGGAAATAGCCCGACCAGCTGTCGTTGAAGCGATGATCCACCCGCACCGTCCCGACGTCTTCATCCTGCAGATTCTGCACCGGCCCGCTCCAGGTTCCGATTTGGGATTCGAAGTGGGCCCGGTGGGGTTTGGAAAGGCAGCAAGCAGCGACGCGATCACCGGCGACTGTATCAGCGCCTGGGCCTTAACGAGAGGGACGGAACATCCTGGACCGCCGACCGTAGATTTTGGGTCTGCCGCAACCCCTCGTAGGAGAGGAAGAAAAAGGTGCGATTCTTCTGAATTGCACCGCCCGCAGTCCCGCCATACTGATTGAACCCAAAAGGCGGTAAGGGACCGGGTTGAGTGAAGGGGCGGGCATCAAAGACGGCGTTGCGGGCGTATTCAAAGGCGGAGCCGTGCAGTGCGTTTGGAGCCCGATTTCGTCACCACCTCGACCTGTCCGACAATGGAGCCTCCGGATTCGGCAGTGAACGCGGCGCTGTTGACGCGGAATTCGGCGATGGCGTCGTCCGACATCAGCAGGCGGCTGTAGAGCCGCATATTTTGGTTGCGGATGCTGGTGGCATCCATGCCATCCACGCGGTAATTCTCATCGTCGCCCGTGGTGGCGAAGAAACGAACCCCGGTATTTGAGCCATTAGCCCCATCGACGGCTCCCGGAGCCATGAAAGACAACCAATTGCGCCCGTTCACCGGCAAATCGTTCAGCCGTTACGAGGAGGCCAGAGAATCAACTGCGACCGTGCTCAGCGTCATGGGGTCCGCCACAGCCTGTACCTTCACTGTTGCGCTGACGCTGGCGATGACTAGGCTCACATCCAGGGTGCGCGTTTCGCCGACCTCAAGGACGAAGGGCTTGGTTCGCACCGTCTGGAAGCCAGAAGCGTTGACCTCCAGGTAGGATTCTTCCGCGATCGGCAATTCGTTGATGCTGAATACCCCCGCAGACGACGACACCGTTTCCCGCTGCAGTCCGGTGTTTGGATAGACGAGCCTCACGTGAGCCGCAGCCATAGGCAAATGTGTTGGGTCTGAAATGGTGCCGGTTACACCCGCACGATCGGCTTGGCCCAGGCACACGCCGAGCCCGACCGTAATGGTGAGAAGTATCGTCTTGAACATGCTTGCCTCCTTCGAACTCGAGAACGCGCCAGAACCGTTCAAGCACACCCGTCGGGTTGAGCCCAAGAGCGTACTTAAGAAAAACCTATTGGTTGATCCCTACCCGAACCGAGAGGTGGTCAACGACGACTGAAGACGTGTTCGGCTGATTAGAACATCGGCGTCTAAAGACAACCTGAAGAAATGCCCCTCGTCATTGACAATTCACCTGCTTTTCAAGCCACCGAGCAATTGCTGGGTCCGCAGCACTAGTCGCCCGCTCCCGAGGACGGCAAGGAAGGCATTTACTGGCGCCGCCCCTTCATCACGCGTCGCGCTTAACTTTTATCTATCTTCCTTGCTTTGGCATGAGAAGCTTTATCCCCGGCACCGCATTTTCCGCTCGTGTACTCTCTCATCAGAGGGAGTCTCTCACCGGGGCTCTTTTGACAGTTTTTTCCTGCGCAGGAAATGTCGTATTGCGTGGTCCCGAGCCCTCTGGAAACGGAGGGACCTTGGGGTCGATCTCATAAAATTACGGGAAACCGAGGATTTCAGAGGGTTCTTTACAGCTTGGCAATTAAGAAAGGCCAGGCCAGAGGCAACTCAAATCACTGGCGGCCGGCGGATGGAAAGGTCAGCCGGTAGCGCACGGCCTCTCGTACAGCCGAAGTGTGCCTTCTCAACGGTCGCAGACCCGGTGCACAGAATCAGCAGCTAACCGCGCGGCTCGGAGTCGCGACGCAGTTTACGGTATGGTCCAACAAACGCCGAGCAAGTTCGGTAGCTAGCTCCTTCGGATAGTTGGACACCCCTATTCACACAGCCAATTAGCGTTTCGACCTGATGAACCCGGCCAAATCCTCGTACTGGTCCGTGGCGATGAAATCGGCGTGAGCCTTGACCGCCGCGTTCCAGCGGATACGCGCTGCTTTGAGTGAACTGAAATTAAACTCCGCCGTCCATCCCTGATTCTGGTCGTCCAGAAACCATTGATCTCATACAGGCTGACCAGATAGCCCAGACTGTGGCCGTATTCCACAAAGCGCTTGAGACGTGCCTCGGCCGCGGCGTTCCAATCGTTGCTATGCGCGGGGCCGCACAACTCAATGAAGGCCCAATCGGTCCCGAACCATCGATGATAGTTATCGGCCCGTTGGGTGAGCATCTGCTCCGGCTCCACTCTCAGCATGCTGGCGTACCGCTCCGCGCGCGCCGTCCTCGGAAGGCTCAAGGGATTGTCGTTGAACTTCGTGGGCGATCCAAACGCGCGGATCTTTCCGCCCAGCGGCACGCGATCGTAGAAGAACGCCTGCTTGATGTCGTCCTTTTTGTCTTCGAGAATTACCATCATCGGCTTCCGTTCCAGAGGCGACTGGTTGCTATGTCGTTCGTCTTGACCGCCTTCGTGAGCCACGAATCATACTTATCCAGCACCTTCGAAATGGCTTCCAGATGCTCCTCGGGATCGTTCCTAATATCGAGATACAGCGTGATGAGCGGCCAGTTGCCCTTGTCGCCGGTCTTGAGAGCCGCCTCGACAATCGGCTTCACCTTGGGGAAGAAATACGAATCCAGGGTAGGCGCGTCAGGACCAGCGGCTTTCGCATTGTGGATTAATAATGACTTGCCATCAACCCAGATAAGGTCTTCTTCCACTACGAACGGAACGCCCGCCTTGATGACCCGGTCCAGCCGGTCTCCATACTTGCCTTCGTCTGGATAAGCGTTATGAGCCAGCATCAGCGTGCGCGCGCCAGGCGCGAACGGCGACGAGCCGACCTTAGCGGTGATAGCCACCGATATTAAGCCTGCGAATGCAGTCACCACAATGAATGTTTTTTTCACATGTGCCTCCAGAAGCTTCAATTGAAGCACCGGAGCCTTAAGCCAATCTGAAGAGAATGCCGAGTCACGAGAAATTATTTATTGGGCGGGAAAAACTACGCGGAATGTCGTGCCGCGCCCTTCGGCACTCTCGACGGCAATGGCGGCATAGTGCATATCGGCAATCCATTTCGCGATCGCCAGTCCCAGGCCCGTGCCTTCCACCTGAGTGCGGGAAGCATCGGCGCGGAAGAACCGTTCGAAAACCCGCTGCAGCTTCTCCTGCGGGATGCCGATGCCGCTATCGCGCACGATCAGGTGCGCCTCCGCACCGTGCGTTTTGAGAGACAGCTCGATGCGCCCGCCGGAGGGCGTGTACTTTACGGCGTTATCAACCAGTGTCCACAGCAGCCGTCGCAAGTTCGGCCGATCCCCGCTCACTTGCGCGCGGCCGCTCTGATCCACGGTGAGCTTCTGGTTTTTCGCCTCAGTCAATGCGTGAGCTCGGTCCCGCACTTCCTGCAATAATTCGGCAAGATCCACTGGCTCGAATTGCAAAGGGTTTTCATGCGAATCGGCGCGCGCCAGGATTAGCATGTCTTCCAGCAGACCGGACGTCGCCATGGACTCCGCCAGGATATCCTCAAACGCCGCGCGGCTTTCCGGATCGATCTGTGGGTTGCGCAACGCGACCTCGGCAACTGTGCGCATAAATGAAATCGGACTACGCAGCTCATGCGAGGCGTCGGCCGTAAAGCGCTGGATTTTGCCCACCGAGTCCTGGAGTCGAGACAGCATTCCATTACAAGTCACCGCCAAACGCTGTAATTCATCGCGCGTGTTTCCGATCGGCAAGCGCCCGGAAAGGTTACCGATGCTGATCGATCGGACCGCCGTGGTGAGACGATCGATCGGGCGCAACACGCGGCGGCTGAGCAAGTAACCACCCAGCGCGGACACAATTAATAGAGCCGGAATACTTGCTATCAATCCAGTATCGAAGCGAGCCAGCAGACCGCGGTTATCCTCGAGTTGGCCGCCCACCAGGATGCAAACCGTCCGCGAGCCGATCTGAACCGGATCGACAAAAATGCGGAAATGACCGCCCTTGTAAAGAACCTCGCGATAGTGACGGCTCATGCGAACCATCTTAGGTGCGCACCATGAATTTGTTATGACACCGGTTCTTTAGATTCCCTTAAGGCTCGAAGAAGTCCGGCTACCGCTCAATCACCAACAAATTAAAGGACCCGGACAAAACAGGCCCTCTCTTCCCCCCAGCCGGCGCAGGACCAAACTTCGCCGCCGCCACGAACAAACGGTGAGTCGTAGGATCGAGCCCCATGTTCCGCGACCCCTGCGGAGTTGTCACATTCTCCACCACTCGATACTTATCGGGCGAGTCCTGATGAATCACCGTCAGCGTTCCGTCCGCGTTCGAGGCGAAGACATTCGCGGAAGCCGGGTCGTACCCCGCACCATCAACCCCCGCGCCAATCGGGATCGTCGTGACGATCTTGCCGGACTGATAATTGGAAATTGCCATCAGCCCGCTGCGGCATCCGCTGAACAGCCGGTGATGCGCGGTGTCGATCGCCATGGAGACCGGCTGTTTGCACGGCGCGGTCGGCCAGCGGCGCGCCACCGTCGCCGATTTCGCGTCGATCTCCACCACCTCGTTCGTATCCGTCAGATTAGCGTAGACTTTTCCATCGCCTGCGGATGCAGCGTATTCCGGTTTGCCGCCAAGCGGAATATTGGTGACCCACTTTCCTTCCTTCGCGTCGATCACCGTCGAGGAATGGGCGTCACCGTTTAACGTGAACACGCGGTTGGACGGCTTATCGAACACAATCGCGTCGGCATCCTCGGCCGCCGGAATCCGCCCCAGCACCTTGTATGTATTGAGGTTGAACATGACCACCGATTGGTCGTTGCCGGAGGTCGCGAATCCATGCCCGCTCGCCTCCGCCACCGCCGTTCCGTGTGCTCCATTAATGCCCTCCACCTCGCCCAGCAGCGCTCCTGTGTCTTCGTCCACCACCATCACCCGGGTTTGCCGCGCGATAAACACGCGGTGATGCGGAGGATCCGTCACAATGTAATCCCAACTCCCATCCCCGCCCAAAGCGTAGGTGTGGGTCACATGATAGGTCGATTGCGCGAGAGACGCGGCAACCAGTGTAAGAATCAGCGCGATGTGGCGCATAGTGGCTCCTTCAATTTTCCGGTGCGCGAAGATCCTCGGGACTTCAATGGATAGAACAATCACATAGAATTCTAGCCGTGCAACCTGAAGTTTCCATGAAGATCGGTGCGTTTACGCGTTAGAAATCGATTCGCAAGCTCAACTCGATTTCGCGCGGCGTAGCGCTGCCCGTTGGAGTGGTGCTGAATCCGCCGTTAATCAATCCAAAATTACCGGGCACGATTTGCAGCGCACCCCCGGTGAGCGTCTTTGACGAGAAGCTCACCACCGGATTGCCGAGCTGAGCCACATTCAGCACGTTGAAAGCTTCCGCGCGGAACGTGAACGCCATCTTCTCCGTGACCCGCATTTTCTTCTCCAGCGCGAGATCCATCTGCCAGTGTCCCGGAGCGCGAACCAGGTCCCGTCCCGCATCGCCCCACGTTCCATTCGCGGGAACCGAGAACGCCGCCACGTTGAGCTAATCAGACGGCGTCCGATCGGTTGGATAAAGCGGCTGGCACGCCACCACGTTCGGACGCTGGCTGCTGTTGATCTGATCCGGCAAAGCCGTAGCGGAGCGGCTGATGGTCACATTCAACGGCAAACCGCTGCGCGCTGTTCCCACGCCTGCTAACTGCCAGCCTCCGAGGATCGCGTTTACGACCGGATTCGCGTCACGCAAAAATGTGTGGCCCTTGCGCACCGGAACCTGCCAAATCGCGCTCGAAGTGAAGTAGGAGCGCATGTCGAACTGGCTCGAAGCACGCTCGCAGCTCCGGCAATTCTGATCTTCCGGAGTCGTCGCTTCCGCGCCACCCACCGCTCCATCGTCGATCGCGTGGGACCACTGATAGTTCGCCACCACCATCAACCCCGTATGGAAGTCGCGATGTACGCCGACCTCCAGCGCATTGTAATTGCTCACGCCATTCGTCGTGTTATAGGTGATATTCGAAAATCCCGCATAAGGACGCTTACCAGTCGCCGGATTCACTCCGTTCGCGATCGTATTGGTCCATAGGTGCGCGCCTTCGCTACCCAGATAGGAAACCGTCAGATTGGTGCCCTTCGCGATTTCCTGCTGAACGCTCAAGCTCCACTCATTCACCGCCAGATTCTTGCGATTCCGGTATTGCGCGGAATAGCTCTCGCTATATGCCGCCGCGCCCAGGTACGGCGTCACCGGATAGCTCAGGCCCGGAACCGTCGTCTGCAGCAGCGTGAAATTCTGCGGAATATTTCCCAGAGGTCCGCCCAGATGCCCGAACTGGCCCTGCCCAAAATAAATGCCCGATCCCACGCGGATCACCGTCTTATCGTGAAGCGCTGTCGGGGACCACGCGATCGCCAGCGGCGGACCGAAACCAGCCGGATCCGGATTGTACCAGGAGGTCCCATGAGGGCAAACAAGATTCGGACAAGTCGCCGGATCCACTACCACCCCGCGTCCGAATACGTCGTGATCAACGCTCCAGTAGTCATATCTAAGTCCGGGGTTGATGGTCAGGCTCGGCTTTACCTTGAACGTATCCATAATGTACGCTCCAAACTCGGTCTGCCTTTGGCCGGCCATGTTCGCATAACCCTGGTACGCGTACGAATCCATCAGATTGTTTTCGAAATTCGCTTCGCTCAGGCACGTCGCGGTGATCACCGGAATCTTCGGCGTATTCTTGTCCTCCTGGACGCGGCGCACCAGCACGCCAGCCTTGATCGTATGCTTCCCGGCGACGAACGTCGTATCGTCCACCGCGCTGTAAGACGTATCGTAGCGATCGTCGGTGGCCGGAGTCGTAAGTGTGCTGAGCCCCGTCACGGCGACGTTATAAGGCAGAATCTGGTCGCCGCCCTCATGATATTCGTCGCGATTGAATCCCACGCGTGCATCGGTGAACAGACGTGGCGAAAAAGTATGCGTCAGATCCAGCACCGCGTTGTGCGCGATCAGCCCGTTGTATTGGCCCGAAATCTGACTATTGGCACCGACCTCGATTCCGTTCGGAGACGTTCTCGCGAACTGATCCGTGCTGAACCGCCCGAAAATCGTCGTCTTGCTGCTCAACATATAATCCACGCGAGCCATACCCGCGTCTTCCTGCACCGGATTGCGTCCCGAACCGCTGAAGGAAAGCGCATTCGGATCGCTGGTCGGCGTCCCCACGCTGACATAAGAATTCATAATCGGCGCCAGCGCCGGCTGCTTCGCGAGCGTGCCGCCTTGAACGGGGCCGTCGGAACCAGCCCGGTCACCTGCGCCAGCTCCTGCCGGTAGGCTTCCCAGTTCGCGAAGAAGAATAGCTTGTTCTTGATTACCGGTCCGCCGATGTTTGCTCCGAAGTTATTCAACTGGAGCTGAGGCAGCCCGACCGAACCCCACGGCCGCGCATCGAACATGCTGTTGCGCACATATTTCCAAGCCGAACCGTGAAACGTATTTGGTTCCCGACTTGGTCACGATTTCGATCTGCCCACCAGCGGAGCCGCCCTGGTCCGCGCTATAAGCCGCGCTGCTCATCTTGATCTCGGCAATCGCCTCCACCGGAATCCGGAGCCGCAGATCCTCTTTTTCAAATTGGTGATTAATGCCCGTGGCATCTACGCCGTCCATATGAAAATTGTTATCTTCCTGGGACAATCCCGCGAAACGAATCTGATCTTCCGTGCTCCCCGCGTCGTCGATCGCCCCAGGCACCAACGATTCCAGACGCTCAAAGCTGCGTCCGTTCATAGGAAGCTCATTGAGCTGCGCACCCTGTGTAAATCCACCGATCTCCGCCGACGTCCGGTTCAAATCCTCCGCCGCCGCGGTTACCTGCACTGTGGTGCCCACCGTCGCAAGCGAAAGCATTGCGTTCAACACCCTCGTCTCGCCCACGCGCAGCGTAAACGCCTGGAACTCCAGCGTCCGGAAACCATTCGCGGCTACCGACGCCGTATAATCGCCCACCGGCAGACTTCCGATCACAAACAATCCCGAGGAATTGGTGATCGCGCTATACGTAGCTCCTTTCGCCACTGATTTAATCGAGATGCGGGCTGCGTTGATCGCAGCCTCGCTGGGATCGGTTACAGTGCCCGTCAACGTCGCGCGATCCGTTTGGGCGGTTAATCGGCACACAAGAATAGCGAGTATTAGCAAACAACGACGCATAACTTCTCCTTCTTTTCTTCTCGTTGGAAATTTCAGCGGTGGAGCGGCAGACTGAGTTCATCCGCAACTTCCGCCGCATCTTTTCCGGATTTGTTGTTGCCGCTACGTGGGGGTGACTTTCGAAGACAGAACAATAATCCGGTGACAGACAAAATGCTGAGAGCGATCCCCGCGAGACTCCACAGAACGTGCACCCGCAAGGCCTCCGACCTCTCCGTAATGCACCAGCGTAAATGCCCCCTTGAAAGCGGACCCCTGCGGTTTCACCCGCAATGCGGCGCACGCCAGCGACGCTACCCCTCGCATCCATCGCAATCTCGTTGCGTCCTATAGTCCCAGATCCGATGGCTCGTGGAACCGCACAATCATGGGATCTTTTGCCGACTTGGGCAGTCTCATCTCCGTCAAACGGGCTGTCGACAGCCCCGCATCGTTCAACCACGCGCGGCTGACACTCAAATACTCACTCAGCGGCTTCAGAGATTTTTCCGTAGCATGCTTGGCCTTGGGCAGGGGAGCCGCCTTCCCCAAGACACTGCGGAACTTATCCGGATACGCCAATCCGATCCCAGTGAACGACAGCAGAGCCAGAAACGAGTACGCCCAAATGCCCGTCGCGCGATGCAGTTCGTAATACGTGCGGATTTTCGGTCCATTCACCCGCACCGTAACCAGGTTTTTGAAGGAAGTCCTGCGCAACAGCGATAACAGCAGACCTGTTGCGCTTCCTACGAACAACACCATTCCGACCCCGGCCACAAAGCGGCGCCCGGTGCGTCCGAACAGCAGGTTATGGTGCAGATCGATTACACAGTCGAGCCACGGAAGATTAAGCTCACCTGCAACCGCCCCCGTCCCGGCATCGACCACCATCCGCCGCGTGCGCTTCTCGGCCGAATCCAACGTCAGAATGAAGGTATTTCGCGACTCCGCCTTAAGCAGCACCCGCGTAAGCTCGCCCCCTTCATTCGCAGCCAGCACCCGCGCCACAGCCGCATCCAAGTCAGCGTTCGCCTCCGACGGCGCACCCTTCCGACTAAAAGCCGCCTCGAACTCGGGACGAAAAACAGCAACGCTCCCCGAAAGGCAGGTGAGACACACGAATACACCGAAAATAAGCCCAGTCCAGATGTGCGTCATTTTGATGATCGATTGCCACCGCATTGCTTGGCATGACAGCATCCGAATCTTAAAGCAATCTAAAAAAATGGCCTCTGTCACCAGAAAATCCTTGTTTGAAAAGCAGATTGAGACCTAATGTTGTGAGTTTTGAAACTGCGGCCGCCGAGTTCACGTCGTGCCATACTACTGAAACAAACGCTCGTAGCCAGGAATCTGGCGCGCCAGCTCACCGCGAATGTTCTCTGCCTGGCGAACCGCCTCCGCTTCGTCCGCGACCGATGTGAAAGGAATCTCCATCACCAGAATCAAGATCGTGCGTCCGCCCGCATCCTGAAGCGGCAGCTTTAAATTAAAGAACGCGCCGTCGTCCCCCTTCACGCAAAACGTCTTGCCGTCTTTCACCGCGGCCAGATCGCCGTCCGAGGATTTGATGCCGATCCGCGACATATTGGCGTTCGCGATAATCACGCTTTCTTTCGCGCCCGGCGGCACCGCATGCAATCCCATCTTTCTTAAATCCGGATGCGCGGACATCGTGGCCATATCCAGCGTGAGCGCCCAGGGCGCGTGGACTGCCTGGGCTTCCGGCGCCTCCGCGGGCTTGATGGCCGGAGCGTTTAGCACCTCGAATCCCTGAACCGCCGCGTTGCTGCTGTTGCCAACCTGCGTCTTCGCCGCGAAGTATCGACCTGACTGCGAAACCAGCCGCCCGGTCTTCGCGGGACCTCCCGCTGATACCGTCCCTAGCGGTTGATATCGGTCCGCGTCCAGCTCTTCGAACACCTCCACCACCCCGCCGCCAATCGCGTACAGGCGCTTGCTAGCCGCGTCAAACTCCATGTCGTCGACGCCTTTCGGGATCGACAGCACCGCCAGTTCCTTGCCTGTGTTGCTGTCGAACACCACCACGTGCCCGCTGCGGCACCCGACGAATAACCTCTGGTGCTGTTCATCGAGCGCCATCGCGACATTGTCCTTGCCCTTTGTCACCGGCCAGGACTCCGTCACGATATTCTTCCACCGGTCCAGCACCACGACTCCGTTCTTGGCCCGATTATTCACGTACATGCGCGGGCGAAACGTATCCAGCGCCATCGCCTCCAAAGTTTCGCCGTTAATTCGCAGCTCGCCGATCTTCTTCCCCGCCGTCGTATCGACGATGCTGATCAACGAATATTCTTTTCCCGCGTCCTTCCCGCCGTTCACGATGTAGAGGTATTTGCGCCGAGGCATCGTACCCGATCGAATCCGCATCCTTCGCCAAAGGAATGCTCCCGGCAGGCTGATAATTGCTCCCATCGAAAATCTTCAGCGCTCCCGCATCGCCGTCCGTCACGAAAACTCGATCCAGATCCTCCCGGTAGAGCACCGCGTGGGGCCTGCCGATCCCGGAAATTTCGGACACTAGCGTTCCAGTCGCCATATCGAAAACCAGTACCGCGTGATAATCCTCCGCCGTGGCAAACAACCGATGATGCGCCAGATTCATCGCGAAGTGATCGAACCCGCCTTTCACCGCCGGCTTCAGCTCGATCTATTGCGTCAGCCTCAGGGGCAAGCCTGCTCGAAAAGCTGCCCATGGCTTGCGATCTGCTGCTGCAATTCATCCCGCACTGCGCTCGCCTTGGCCAGGGCGTCATTGGCATCCGTGGCGAACGCGTAAGGAATCTCCATCACGCACATGCCAATGGGCTTTCCGGTCCGATCGGCGACCGGCAATCCCAGGTCGAAAAACTTTCCTGCGTCCACGGCCTTGACCGTAGGCTTCCCGGAAGTGATCACCGTCAGATCCGCGGCCGAGGATTTCTTGCCAATCTTACTCGGAATCCCGTTCGCGACAATCATATAATCCTGCTGCCCCGGAGGAATCAGGTGCAGCCCCAGTTTTTGCAGCTCCGGATGCGCGGCCTTCGTCGCCACGATCAGATTCTGCGCGTATGGCGCGCTAATCGCAGGATTTTGAGTCAACAGCCTGGAAGTGGAAGCCGCGGCAACAAGGAAAGTTCTGGATGAAAGCATGTTTACTCCAATGAAGGAAATCCAGCACCAGTAAAGCACTCAAATCTGAAAACTATATGAAGACTGCGGGCGTTAATGCTTTCCTTTTCGAGAGAGTTCTTGCAGAAGTCAAACACTTCCGCAGTATCAGCGGCAGCACTAGATGTTAAACGACTATTGGATCGAGTTGTTTCCAATTTGGAGAGTCACGTGCCCCACAGTGCGGTAGCTGGTGTAATCGCTGCCACCCACATAGCCCGCATCATAGCCATCGAAAATCAGGTTGACATGGTTGGCGTCCAAGAACATCGCCATGGGAGCGTAAACACGTCCGCCAAACCAGGGCTGTGTGGCTCCCACGACTGGAGTAGAGATCGGATAGGTGGTGCCGTTTACTGTCATTGGAGCGATTGAGGCGATCGGGTTCGAAGTGATGTTGTTAATGATTGTCCAGTTCAGGAGATTGCCGGGCGAGGTTTCAGCGTAGACGATGGCATGGAAGCCGTCGGAATCGCCGTCCAGACAATTGCCGGCACCATAGAAGAGGCCGAGGTTACCGTTGGCGAGTTGCACGATGGAGCCGTTAGGAGAAGCGTAACGAATACCGGTGTAGGTGATGTCGCTAGGATTGGTCAGGTTAGTCGCGCCGAGATCGGTGAAGTTGACACCGTCGGTGGTGCTCGCGAGGCGAACCTGCTCGTAATCCTGATTGATCTTGCCATTGAGCGGAGAAGCCGTGGTGCACTGTGGGATTCCAGCAGGAGAGCTTTGACCGGCCAGAGTCTTGCTGATATAGAGGATGGTACGCGGGAGGCTGCCAGGGATGACCGCCATGATTCCGTCGGGGTTGATTAGTCCGTTGGTGTGGACAGCGAAATCCGGAGAAACAACAGTTATGCTCGAGGGCAGGCCCAGGACTTTCACTTCATCGAAGCGCCAATTGCCCGAATTGTTGTTGTAAACCATGGGGACGGGAGGATAGTCGGAACTCAGGCTTGCACTCGTGTAAGTTGGCGCGCCGGCGCCGGTGTAAGTGGGGTCATAGGCCGACACAAGACGCACACCGAAACTGGGATTGTTCTCGACAGAGGTGATTCCCAGAGCTGCGAAATCGAGGGTGATCTGATTGATATATGCGTTGGGAACAGCCACCTGGAGCGGACCAACATTCGTCCATGTGGTTCCATCGGCGGTGTACTGGACCTGAAGGTTCCGGACACCCTGGTTGGTCGAGAACCAATCGAACTGGAACACGATGTTGGTGTGGCCGCTTGTCGGGACGTCGAACTCCGCTCCCTGCGAATATTGCGGCGCGGCAAGATTCCAGCCGTTACCGGGGTTTTGACCGCGGACGCGCCAGGCGTTATTAATACCGACGGGCGAAATCTGGTCGGAACTGGCGCCCAGGACCAGAACATCGTCGGTATTGACCGCGCCCACATTGGGAGCAGCCTGCGTGTAGGTATAGTTATTGGTCATTCCCAGAGCGGTTGCGGTGCCGGTGCCAAACGAGGGGGCGGGACTGTTATCAAGAGCGACTGGAAGCGCATTAAAATCCCACGCGGCGAGCGTCGTGGCTCCCACCGGTGAATTAGCGATGGTCACGGGCAGAGTCCCCAGGGGCTTGCTCGCGTTGGGACTGATGCGGTGAACCACGAGGCCGTCGGAATCGACGTGGCCGTTGCTGCGGTCGAGCAGGTAAAAGAAGCTCGCGCCGCCCATGGCGATGACGTGGGGATGACCGAGACCGGCGTCGTTGCCGTTGGTGCTGGCTGAATTGTCGGTGGCGGTTTTGCCGGCGCTGGTGCCGCTGATAGGACCAGGACAGGCGACGGTGAGTTGCACGGCCATTTGCTCAAAGGTCCAGGTCAATCCGCCATCAGTGGAGCTGGCGGCGACAGGGGCTTCGTTCACGTCATGCGGCCGGTAATCGAAAATGCCTCGCAGTGCGAGTCCGCGTCCGGAAATGAAGGGGAAGTAATACGGCTGAAAGATATTGGAGCCCGAGTTGGTACTCTCAACGTTGCTGACACAGTAGTTGCCCGGCGCGGTCGGATTAACGAGCGGCCCGTTGTTGAGGGTCCAGGGTCCGCCGGTGATGGTGGCCTGGACTGGGCTGCTGGTTGCCGTCCAGGTGCTTTGGCCAATACATAGTGTCGCTAAGAAGGCAAGAGAGATCGCAGGCTTTTTCATTTAGAAATTGTCTCCAGGAAAAATGAGTGTGGTTTTAGTTACGCGCGTCGTTTGTGACGCACAAACAGGAGGAGGGAGAGTCCGGCGCCCGCCATCGCGATGGCAGCAGGTTCTGGCGCGACGGAAACGCTGAGTGTAGTCACGCCACTCTCCACTTGGAAATCGCCCGTTTGGACAACCGTATAAAGGACAGAGCCGCTCTCCAACGCGGCAAATTGAGACGGCGTGAATGTGTAGGTCCAAGGCGTCTGAACGCCGGACGGATCGCTCCAGCAATCGGCTGATTCGCTAGCGCAGCTCGCAACCTCAATTCCCCCGACGAACAGGTTTTCGAGAGCGGTGGTGGGTGAGAACTCAGTACCGAAGAAGCCGGAGACGGAAGCGGCGACGATTGGGCCGGGGGGAAGCGAATAAGTGAAGGTCCCGATGGTAAGCGAGGGCTGGGGATACGTCGGATTGGCAAGCACCGGGCCGTCGAATTCGCCGATTGTGCTGATGATTGTGGCTGCATTAGCCGGCAGGGCGGCTCCGAGGCAAATGGCGAAAACCGCGAGCGCGGCACGGCGTTTGTAGGTGTGTGTGAGCGACATTGAGATCCTTGAAATAGAATAGATCATTGCACCGTTATGCTGCGGCACTTCGCACCGAAAAATCATGATCCGCAACGAGGAACGATGCTCGATTATGTATGCTATCGTTCGCGCGTTAACTTAGGATTACAGCCACATGTCCAGTTAGCACAATCAACTCTTAATTCCCGCGGTCGAAGCTGCCCGCCCCGGACCGACCGAGGACGACATCTCCTAGTTGTGGCTTTCGCCTGGGAACACAACGGCAACCAACACCTTGGCGGCAGTCGGTGTCCTGGAAGCCAACGCCAAAGCAGCGGGAATTGGCGAGATCTTTTATTCCACCTCGCCTCAAACCATGTTTAACGCGCCCGGCGTGCCCACCGTTAACAGCCCCTGCTGCGCCCTGCAGCCCGGCGGCGATCCTCGTTCTCCCGACATTATTGTGGCCCCGAATGTGGGAGTGGTTTATACCGGAAGCCAAAGCAAGCAGTCCGAGCATGGCGGCTTCGCTCACGACGATACCAACGTCATGCTCCTTTTATCCAATCCGAGATCCAGCCTATGACTGTCAACAGCTTTGTCGAAACCATGCAGGTGGCTCCGACGATTCTCTCAATCCTGGGCCTCGACCCGAATTCTTTACAAGCCGTCCAAATGGAGGGCACGCCGGTTCTGCCCGGTTTGACTTTTGGACGTTAAATCTGCGGTTCAAGAGGCGGGCTTTTAGCGCCCGTTTTTTGTGCGTAGCGGCCATTTATTGCTGCCGGGTGCAGCAGAGTTGCGATGGCGAGGCACGCTCGAAGCCTTGCGTGTTTGCAGGCGGCATTGAGAGAGTCTGGGTCGCAATACTAGGCAAGGCCCGCCTCGGCCTGGCGAGTTCGGCGGCGGCTATAAAAGTTTCCGGTCCTAACGTGGCCTTGTTGATTGCCGACAGTGTTGGAATACCGGACAAAGCCTCAATGGACAGCTTTAGGGCACCCGCAAGTCCAGGGCGTAGATCTCCTGTGTCCCGATGTCCCTTAAGAACATGGGCGAGTCATCCGATGTCAGACCGGTCCAGATCGCGCCACGAAATCCGGTCTGCCGCAAATCCTTCAGACTCACGATTTCTTCCACCCTACGGTCCGCTATCGCCACCCGCAATATTGCAGGCTGCGCGCCTCGCCGCACGAAAAAAACCGACCGGCTGTCCGCCGACCAGTTCACGGGAACAACGTAGACGTCCCTAGCCAATTCCGACCACGTCTGGGTGGCGAAATCGAAGAGCATCAGTGCCTGGGAATCCGCTGACCTCGCTACGATGTGCGAACCATCGGACGACCATCGGGGCACCCAAAGGCCATCCGAGCCCGGCAGCTTCTTCACATTTCGAGTCTTCAGGTCGACGATGTATACGCCCAGTTTTTCCGGAAGGACCCGGTCCAATAGTGGAAAATAGCTGAAGATTACAGAATTGCCGTCCGGGGACCAGTTAGGATCCATCTGATTTCGCGGTTCATTCAAAAGCGGCTCGGGCGCGCCACCTTCGGCGGTAATCAAATCAATCTTCCAGGGCTTTCCCGGCGAGGCATCGAAGTACGCGATTCTCTTGCCGTCCGGCGACCAGCGGGGCATTGTCGCCTGAACCGGAGGCGCGGTAAGTTGCAGGCGCTCGGTCCCGTCGATCCGGCTCCTCCACAAAATGCGATCCGGGAAGCCGACGTAGGTTACCCATTTCCCGTCTCTGGAAAAGTCTACGAATTCCGCCGATATTCCAGCTAAGCAGGGGACGAACTCGCCCGATCTCGCATTGTAGCGCACCAGTTCGCCCCGCAATTGCTGTCCGATGACGTAGAGTTTCTTTTCATTTTGGCTGACCGTTGGCGCGAGAGAATTCATCTGGCCTGCCGTTAGCCGCACTGGCTGACTTGAAGAGAAAGGCAATCCACGCCTCTCATGGATTGCCCAGATCTCGGTCTTGCCGTCGCGAGTGGCCTGAAATACGAAGTAACTGCCGCCGGGCGTCCAATTCCCACAGCATTCCGAGGGGGCTCGGTTCCAATCCGCGAGAATAGGGTGAGGCGTTTTTCCATCCGCCGACACTTCCCAGAGGGATGAAAAGCCGTTGATGCTGTCAGTCACTGTTACGCGTAGACGGCTTCCATCCGGAGACCAGCGGGGCCAGGAAGGGATGCCCGGAAACGTTGCCAGTTTCCTGTCTTCAGCGCCGTCGTTCCGGGACCGGTATAAGTCTCTGCCTCTCACATATGCGATTTCGCGCCCGTCCGGCAGCCAAGTCGCATCCTCGGCCTGTTCATCTCCCATTCGCCGCAGGCCACTTGCAGGAGGAGACACCATCCAAAGAGCTGGGTTGGACGGTTCGCCCAATCCGATCATCAGGTCAGACCGATTCGGCGCGATATCCATGAGATGCGGCGTTTCCAGTGGATTCGTAAGCGCGGTACTTTCCCCGCCGGAAGCAGCGACCTGCATCAAGGTCCGATGGTTCTGCGATCCTTCTGTGAAATACAAACGCAGTCCGTCCGTCAGGAGGGGTCCAATTTTGGGCTGGCCGTCATTGGTGATCTGGACGTAGTTGGACGCTTGCGGCGAGGTCGCATTCCAGCGCGTGAAAGTGATGCCGAGAGCCAAAAGGCACGCGGCGGACGCGGTTACAACGACAAGGCGCGGTCGGCTTCCGGTTGGTTCGGAACGGGTAACCCGGCCTTCCGGTCTCTCTGAAGGCGCAACGGTGGACGGTATTGAATCGGCTATTCTCGCGATGAAACGATATCCTCTGCCCGTTACAGTTTGGACGAATCGAGGATGTGCCGGGTCATCACCGAGCGCCAGGCGGATTTTCCGAACCGCCGTGTTAATCGCATTCTCGGTATCGAGTTGGACTCCTTTGCCCCAAAGTCTTTCGGCAATTTCCTCCCGTGTAACTACTTCTCCCGCACGGTCCGCCAATAGCAGCAGCAGGTCCAGGGGAATCCGTTCGATTTTTACGTCTTGGCCGGAGCGGCGCAATCGATAGTTGCGCGCGTCCAGTTCGAAGTCCTCGAAACCGATGGAGTCCATACGCCGCAGTCTCCCATTCTACATTCCTGCCTTATAGGCTTGCGAAAGTCATAAGATTCAGAAGCTTTAGCCTAACCGCAGGAGAATACACATCTAGTACAGATTTCTTAAGATCCTCTCCATTGCTTGTGAGCAGAGGGTCGGCAACACTTGGCGGGTGAGGAGAGGATGAATGCAGATTTCCATTGGGAATTGGGTTTTAGGGCTGGTTGTCCTTCTGCCCGTCAACGCACAGGTGCAGCAGCCGGCAGTTCAGCCGATCGTGCCAAGGGTATGGGACGACCACGCAATCGCAACGCTTGAAGTGCCGCTGGCAAATCCGGCTGGTTCACCGAAGCACGTCTCTTCGGACTTCTACTATAGAATTCCAGTGCGGCCTGTTTACAAAACATATCCCGTCTACGCGCCGGGCCGCGAGCCCGAGGGTTACATGGACTGGCTCAATCAGCGGGAAGCAGAAATCGTGTGGGACGATGCCGGTCACAAACCGAGCCTCCGAACTGAGGGCGACTGGATCGCGGCCGGTGAAGCCATTTTCGACGCGCCGATTTACTACACGAATCACCGCGTTGTGGCTTTGGCGGACGTTCGTAATCCGGAGTGGTATCAAACAACCGGCACGCCTGTCGCCAGGGATGGCACGCTCCCATATGTCCGCTACGTGGTCCGACAGAAGGGCACGGTCGATTTGGGGAACTTTGCCTGCGGCTTTTGCCATAGCCGCGTGATGCCTGATGGGAGCGTAATCAAGGGAGCGCAAGGCAATTTCCCGTTCGAAAAGAGCAAGGCATGGAGTTTTCGTCCCTCCTCGGCGACGCCCGGACAGCTTTCGGCGAAGGAAAAGGCGCTTCGCCGGCTGGATGGCGGCCTCTTTGCCGTGCCATGGATCTCCCCCGATCCACTCGATGCGCTCAAGGCTCTGTCGTTTACCCAGCTCGTAACGGCACATGCGGCAATTCCCGCCGAGGTCATCGGACGGCATCGCCTCAACCTGTCGTTGCCTGTCCCGACTCCGGATCTGATCGGTGTGAAAGAAAGGCGTTACCTGGATCGTACGGGATTGCAGAAACAGCGCTCTATCGCCGACCTGATGAGGTACGCCGCTCTGAACCAGGGCGCCGATGACCTCGCGAGCTATGACGGCTTTGTTCCCGCCGAATTCCTTTCGTCGACAGCGCCATTGGACCCGGCAAATTCTGTCGCGGTCGGTGGCCGCTATAGCGACGAGCAGCTTTATGCACTCGCCCTCTACCTGTACTCGTTGCAGCCGCCGTCAAATCCCAACAAGATGGATTCGGTTGCCGCGCGCGGCAAAAGGATCTTCGAAAATCAGGGCTGCGCCGTTTGCCACACGCCGCCTCTTTACACGAATAACAAGCTCACGCCGGCGGAGGGTTTCCATGTTCCGGCGGACATGCGTGAGACTCTCGATATTCTTCCCACTCCGGTTGGGATGGATCCAAACCTCACAATGAAAACCCGGAGAGGAACCGGCTATTACAAGGTGCCTTCCATCAGGGGCGTTTGGCACCGAAGCATGTTCGGCCACAACGGCTGGTGTGCCTCGCTCGAAGACTGGTTCGACCCGAACCGCGTGAGAGGTGACTACGTTCCCACCGGCTTCAAACCCTATGGAGCTGAGACTTTTGCCGTAAAGGGCCACGTCTTCGGGCTGGATCTTTCCGCTGTGGACCGCAAGGCTCTTATCGCATTTCTCAAGACGCTCTGAGCCATACAAATAAAGCGGCTTTGCCGTGGACAAGGCTACGCCATCTCGACCGCTCTCTTTCCGGAGTTCCACGCGGGGCAAGGCGGGCAAATCGAATTGTGTGCCGGACGGCGGGAGAATTGAACACCACTGGCGGCGAGCCGATGAATCGCCAATTGGAACTTGGGTTTTCTGCGTCGACTGGCTGGCAAACGCCCACCCGTTTGCCATGAACGGCTGGACCGGGTTTTGTATATTACTACAGGTAAACGCCGCTCCCGCAACGCCGTACATCGAGACGAAAAAGTAGGCACTAAAGCAAAAACGGGCCGTTGCGAGCAACCGAGTCCGATATTGCGCGGCCGACGTTAATGTGAGTTGTCATTCCCTGAAGATTCAATAACCGTGGTAGGCGAATCGACGACCCTCCGATTCTTCTCGCGACACCGACCTAAGAGTCGTTCGCTTCGGATTCCCGCAAACCGGTTCAGTCGTAGAGTGGGCTTTGACGCCGAAGTGGCCGCCGGGAATCCTTTCATGACGGTCTTCAAGGGGATCGCTTAAAGCATCTGGGCGTTTTTCTGCCCCTTGAGAACCAATTCTGTAGCCAGCAGGGCAGCGGCCTGATCCTGGGCGACGTGCGTGCGGTTCACGATGTCTTGAACGAACTGCTGCCCGAACGGCAACGACAGATTCTTGCAGTCGATGTAGCGGGCCGACTTCCGGTCCGCGATCAACACGTGGTCCGCACCTTGCCGTCCGGTGATATCGACCGTCTTCCGCATCTCAATGTAGCCTTCGGTTCCTAAAAGGAACGTTCGCTCATCGCCGAATACTCCCAGGCCATCCGGGGTGAACCAATCCACGCGAAAATATCCGAGGCCTCCATTGCCACTGATCATCATGTCGCCGAAATCCTGGAACTTCGGGCGATCTGGGTGATTCACGTTAGCCACGCGCGACATCGCAACCTCCGCGGAGGTCGATCCGGTAAAGTAAACGAACTCGTCGGCTTGGTGTGATCCGAGATCACACAGCGTGCCGCCGTAGCGCTCCGGATCCCAAAACCATTCGGGGCGGGTACTCGGGTTGATCAGATGAGGAGCGAGTTGTAGCGTTTGCACCAGGCGGCCGATGGCACCGCCCTTCACCAGCTCCCCGGCATGCAACGTCGCCCTTGATTCCAGCCGGCCGTACATGATTCCGAAAATACGACCGGTTTCCTGGACCGTTCGACGCACATCGGCAAGCTGATCGAGGGTGGTGATGGCGGGTTTATCGACAAGGAAGTCCTTCCCATGGCGCATCACCCGCACGCCGAGCGGTCCGCGCAAATTGGGAACGGCGGCGGAACACACCAACTGTATGGACGAGTCATTCAGAATTTCATCCTCGCTGCGGGCCACCCTGGCTCCAAAACGCTTCTGAAACGCGGCGAGCGCAACGGGATTTGTGGAGTAAACGGTAACCAGTTCGCCGCCGCTACGCTGGATCGTATCCGCGATGCTGTTGATGTGGCTGTGGTCCAACCCGATGACGGCGAACCTGATCGAGTGTTTGCGCGTGTCGTCCTGCGGGGGGCCTGCGGCCGTCTCGTGTCGAACCGGGCGCGCTGGCTCAAATGCTAGCGCCGCCTCGGACAATCCCCCCATGAACCCTGCGACTTTCAGAATGGAACGCCGGCTTACGTTGTCGTTGGCCATGCCGGTAGTGTACCTCCGTGCGCGGCTGCTCGTCGTCGAGATCGGTCCAGCGTCCTGGCGGAGTTTGACGAAGCCAGTCGCCTAGCGCGAGATTATCCTGGGATCAACTGCCCTTGGTTCACGCGTGAAGCACAAGGCACAGAGACCAGACGCGCTGACAGAGCAACTTGAGAGCAGATCGATTCACTTGGCGGTCTCCCACCACATTGCGTAGAAACGGCTCCTCGGTGACACCGTCGTTTTTATCATTCCAGTTGACGGTATCTCGGCATCTCGGACTCGTTGGTCACGATTTATGGGCAAAACCTTGCCTACTCGATAGTGCGCGGTGTGGAAGCGTTGTCTTGGGATGTTGGCCGTTAATAGGCGGGCTTAGAACATACTCACGGCCAACAGCCGCGGCGAGGAGGAGACCTAGCATCACTGCGGTCAGGGCCAGTGTCGAAGGTTCTGGAACTTGAGACGAGGGAGCCACATCGACGCTGAATGGCGCCGAAACTGAGGAACTACCGGTCTGTATCCCGCCGTTGCTAGGATCGCCATCGAAGATATCGAAGCTCACAAGAATGGAGCCCGAATCTTCGGCGAACAGCGCGGCGCTATTGGAGATCGGGTAGGATCCGATTCCCTGGCTTACACTATCGAAAGTTTCAGCCCAGAAACCGGACGGGGCGACTGCAAACGAGGGCGGAGGGCCACTTTGCAACCCGATGAAATCGACGTAGACGCCGAGGGAGGGATTCGTCTCAAACGTAAGGGCCGAGCTGGTGACCGAGATCCAGCTAGTGGACGCGTTGGTGAGGGTAAAGCCCCAGCCCACGGTTGAGCCAGGCGCGCCCGCGATAGACCCTCCCAGGGGATCCAAGTCGAGTGTAATGGGGGCGGCGCCGAGCGCCGCAGTCGTCAGAAAAATAGAGATCAGGAGCTTATGCATAGCTTTGCCTCAGCGGAAAGATGTGATGATCGTTGAGCCGGAATAGCCGCCGTCTGCGGTGAAATTGACCGTGAATCGGACCCGAGTGGCGGTGACGGGCCAGGAAAAGAGAATTGAGCCTGTCGCGTTATTGGCCGGGGCGATGGCGCCCAGGTCTGTCGGCGTGCCTGCAAGCACGCTCACTGTCCCGGAGCCGGCAAGCACGGTGATCGCGCTGATGGAGGCGATGGTGGCGTTGCCTGCCGCCCCCTGCCCGGAGTTCAGCAGGGTAACAGGGACGTTGCGGCTCCCGGCGGACTGGCCGTCGGTACGCAATCCGACCGACGCCGTCAGGCTCGGTTGCGACGGCGCGAAGTTGGCAGTCACGGCGGAATCGGAATCGAGGGTAAGGGTTTGCGGGTTTAAACCGCCCGTAAGCGCACCGCTGAAGCCGGTGAAGACATAGCCGGGGTTGGCTGCCGCGGTGACTGTAACATTGCTCCCAGCAGTATAAGTCCCGGTTGGCGGCGAGATGGTCCCGGCGCCAGGGGGAGAAACCGCGGTCGTCAGATGAATGCCCGCAGACGGGACAATGGCGAGTTCGTGCGCGGCGTTCGAACCCCGACTCATGGCAAGCACACCACTGAGGCCAGGCACCTGCACCGGCACAGCACTGTTGGCATTACTGCCGTTGCCGAGTTGGCCAAAATCGTTGAGCCCCCAAGCCCAAACTGTGCCGTCCGCCTTGAGGGCCAGACTTGTGCCAAACTGGCTCGCAATCGCCACGACTCCGTTCAGTCCACTCACTGCAACCGGCAGGCTGCTGCTCGTGTTATTTCCGGTACCGAGCTGGCCATACGTGTTGACGCCCCAAGCCCGCACGGTTCCGTCCGATTTCAGAGCCAGACTGAACCCGTTTCCAGCGGAGATGGCGGTTACGGCTGTAAGGTTCGCCACGGGCACAGGGACGGTACTGCCAGTGGTGTTTCCCGTGCCCAGTTCACCATCGAAGTTGTATCCCCACGCCCATACCGTGCCGTCCGATTTCAAGGCAAGAGCGTGGCCGGCGAAGTAGCCAGCGGAAATCGCGACGACCCCGGTAAGCCCGCTCACCTGAACCGGCAGGGTGCTGAAGGTCGTGGTGCCGTTGCCAAGCTCGCCCGTCGTATTCTCGCCCCAAGCCCACACCGTTCCGTCTGATTTCAACGCCAGATTGAAATCGTCTCCGGCGGAGATCGCGATCACTCCACTCAGGCTGATCAAGGGCAGCGGAACCGGGCTGTCAGTGGTGCTCCCGATGCCCAGTTGGCCAGCGCCGTTATAGCCCCAAGCCCACACGGTCCCATCCGATTTAAGCGCCACCGCGTCGGCGAACCCCACCCCGGCAGCCACGACTCCTGTTAACCCAGGGACCTGCGCCGGCAAGTCGCTATTGGAGGTGGTTCCATTTCCGAGCTGGCCATTCCCGTTCTCACCCCACGCCCAAAGTGTTCCGTCCGATTTCAGTGCCAGACTATTGAATTCCGCGGCCGCCACTCCCACCACCCCGATCAGCCCATTTACCGGGATCGGCACGTTGCTGTTCGTGGTGTTGCCGTTTCCGAGCTGACCACTGTAGTTGTAGCCCCAAGCCTCCACTGTTCCGCCCGTCGCGGTCGTGACCGTCAACGACGCTGCATTGGATACGACGCCGCCCATGTTGGCAGTGAGTGTTACCGGTCCGCCGGGTTTTAGACCCTGCGCGAGTCCCGATGCGCCGATTCTTACCGTCGTCGAATCGGATGCGCTCCAGCTCACCAGATTGGTGATGTTGGCCGTCGATCCGTTGCCGTAGGTTGCCGTGGCCGTGAACGGCTGCGTTCCTCCCACCGGGACTAAGGCCGAAGCGGGCGCGATGCTGATCGACACCGGCGCCGATACGATTGCCAGCACATGGTCCGCTGACGGTCCCGCGCCGATCGCGAGCACACCGGCAAGGCTGACCGCCTGGACAGGCACGGGACTGGTCACGTAGTTGCCGTTCCCCAGTTCGCCGGTGTTGCCAAAACCGGTAACCCACACCGTGCCGTCTCCTTTCAAATCGATGTCATCGCCAATACTCTCGGCGATTGCAACGGTGTTGCTCTCGAACAGCGACGGCGGGAGATTTAAGTAGCCCCAGCGCCACGCTGAACCATCCGGCTTTAGCGCCTGGGCATGGTCGCCGCCCGCCGCAATGCTCACCACACCGGCAAGCGCACTAACCTTGACCGGCACGTTGCTGGACGTGTTGTTTCCAGTGCCTAGCTCACCAGTGCTATTGTCACCCCAGGCCCAAACGGTGCCGTCCACTTTCAGCGCTATGGTGTAGTCGATGCCGGCAGCGACGGCTATGGCCCCAGTAATGCCGCTCACCTGCACTGGGACATTGGTGTCCGTGCTGGTGCCCGTACCAAGCTGGCCTGAGAAGTTGTAGCCCCAGGCCCACAGCGTTCCATCCGATTTCACCGCGAGACTGTAGTCGCCTCCGGCGGAAATCGCGATCACTCCAGTGAGGTTTGGGATCTGTATTGGGGCAATGCTGCCGATGTTGTTTCCAGTGCCAAGCTGGCCTGAGAGGTTCCAGCCCCAGGCCCACACCGTTCCATCCGACTTCAAGGCGAGACTGTGAAATTCTCCAGCCGCCACCGCTATGACTCCGGTAATGCCGCTCACCTGCACCGGCACGTTGCCGCTCACAAAGCTCCCGATGCCAAGCTGGCCGAAGCCGTTTAGGCCCCAAGCCCACATCGTTCCGTCCGACTTCAAGGCGAGACTGTGCACGTCTCCACCCGCCACCGCCACGACTCCGGTTATGCCACTCACCGAAACCGGCACGTTGCTGTTGGCATTACTGCCGTTGCCGAGCTGACCACCGAAGTTATAACCCCAGCCGACAACGGTACCGCTCAGGGCCGGCACGACGATTAGCGACGCGGCATTGGATGTCACACCGCCGAGCGTCGCCGTGATCGTCACCGGACCGCCCGCTTTCAATCCTAATGCCAGAGCGGACGCGCCGATACTCACCGTTGTCGGATCCGATGTGCCCCAGCTCACCAGGCTGGTGACGTTGGCCGTCGAGCCGTTTGCGTAGGTGGCGACTGCCGCATAGAGCTGCTTGCCGCCCACGGTAATGGAGGCGGAAGCGGGAGTGATGCTGATCGACACCGGCTGCGACACGATAACGATGGCGTTGGCGGCCGCCGAGCCCGTACCGAGCGCCAGCACGTTTCCCGGTACGGATACCCGAACGGGAACGTTGCTATTGACGTTGGCGCCATTGCCGAGCTCCCCCGCAAGGCCGTAGCCCCACGCCCATAAGGTGCCATCTGATTTCAAAGCCTGGGCTGACTCACCCTGAGCGGCGATGGCGGACACTCCGCTGAGGCTGGTGATTGGCGCAGGAATGTTCGTCTTGACGACGCTGCCGCCGTTGCCGAGCTCGCCGAACTCGTTGACGCCCCAGGACCAAACCGAGCCGTCCGAGCGTAGGGCGAACGCGCTCAGGTTGCCCGCCGAGATCGCCGTTACTCCCGTCAGAACGCTGACGGGGACTGGCACGTTGCTGTTATTGGTGGAGCCGTTTCCCAGTTGGCCGACTCCATTGTAGCCCCAGGCCCAAACCGAGCCATCGGACTTCAATGCGTACGCTTGGGCCTGGCCGCCAGAAATCGCGACGGTCTGCGTAAGACCACTGACCGGAACCGGTACACTGCTATCGGCGTTTGCCCCATTCCCGAGTTCGCCAAACAAGCCCGATCCCCAAGCCCAAACCGTGCCGTCGGACTTCAATGCCACAGCGAGATCCCACCCCGCGGCGATCGCCACAACTCCCGACAGGTTGTGAACCTGGATCGGAACATCGCTATCCGTGTTGGTCCCGTTGCCGAGTTGGCCGTTGCTGTTGGAGCCCCAGGCCCAAACGGTTCCGTCCGACTTGAGCGCCAAACTGAACTCAATGCCAGCTTTAACGTCAATCACTCCAGTGAGATTAGCCCCCGGCTGGGGCACGCTGCTGTTGGTGACGACTCCATTGCCGAGTTGACCGACGTTGTTGAAGCCCCAGCTCCTGACCGTGCCGTCGGCCATTGCAGCCAAACTGAAGCGGCCTCCAAGAGCCACGGCAACTGCATTCTGAATGCCACTCACCGCGACGGGAGAGTCGCTGTAAGGGGCGATGGTCCCGTTGCCCAATTCGCCGGATTCGTCCGGACCCCAGGTGAGCACCAACCCGCTCGCCGCCACCCGCAGCATGGCGCTACCGGAAGCGCCCGCCAGAGCCGCCGTGATCTTCACTGTGCCCGGCTTGACGCCCGCAGCGACTCCAGTCGCACCAATGGTCGCGATGGTAATGTCCGACGAACTCCACGTCACCATGCTCGTGATGTTCTGCTCGGAGCCGTTGCCGTAGGTTCCTGTTGCGATGAACGCCGCTGGCATGCCGACCGCGACAATCGTCGATACCGGCGTGATCGAGATCGACACCAGCGCAGGCGACGTGACCGTTAGTAGCGCGTTGTTCGACGATATTCCGCCCAGCGTCGCCTGGATGTTCACCGGGCCGCCCATCTTCACTCCCGTGGCCAGACCGGACGGGCTGAGCGTGGCGATCGTCGTGTCCGAAGAGGTCCATGTCACCGAATTCGTGATGTTCTGCATGAAGCCGCCGCTGTAGCTTCCGGTAGCTGTAAATTGACCGGTCATGCCGGCCGCAATCGTGCTTGAAACCGGAGTCACCGCAATGGAGGTCAGGTTCACCGCGCCGCCCAGACTCGAAAGGGCCAGCAGCCGGTTGCAGCCGTCGAACACGTCAAGCTCCGCGCTGCGCGTTCCCGCCGCGGATGGATTGAACGTCACGCTGATGGTGCAGCTGACAGACGCCGCGAGCGTCGTACCGCAAGTGTTGGTCTCCGTGAAGTCGCCCGCATCGGCGCCGCTGAAACGGATGGTGAAGCTAGTGAGGGCGGGGGCGCTGTTATTGATCAGCGTAAATGCCTGCGCACCGGCGCCGGTGAACGCGAAACTCGCCGGCAGGATGGAAACGGGAGCCGTGGATCCCGCCGTCACGGTTAGCGCCGCCGAGCCGCAGACTGAGTTGTAGCAAGCTGTGATTGTTGTCGAGCCTTGAGAAAGGGCGATCGCCACGCCAGCGGTCGAAACCACGGCGACGGAGGGATTCGAGGAAGTCCACTGGGCGGAGGCGGTCAGGTATTCGGTGGTAGCGTCGCTGAGCAATCCGGCGGCGGTGAATTGGACCGTTTCCCCGGCGGAGACGGTCGAAGAACTGGCCGAGACCTGGACTCCTGTCAAGGTGAAAGCAGTGCTGTGCGTCTGGCCGAGCGCGGCGACGGCTTCCTCACTAGGGCTGAGAATAGGCGCGCTAGATGCCGGATTCCGCGTGAGCACTCCCGACGTCGGATTGATGGCGAGGCTGACCAGTTGGCTCTCGGTGCAGGTGGTGTCTTCGAGACCGCTGGCATCGCTGACGGTGAACAGGAATTTGCCCGAAGGATCGGGGGCGAGAACAAACGCGTAGGGAGTGGGAAGAGTCGGCGGCAAGCCCGGCAGTGCTGTGAGTGCCCCAGTGGTTTGATTTAGGCTCCAGCCGGCGGCGACTGCTGAAGTAGTGCCGTTGCTGACCGTATAAAGGAAGCGCCCGGTTGGATCGAGGGTAAAGAAGTCGACCGTCCTTGCGTTGGTCACAGTTATTCCGAGGGGAGTGAGGATCCCGTTCGCACCGATCGACCAGACTTCGAGGTTTGAGGGGCACGAATTGCAGCGGTTCAACCCGATGGCAAATTTGCCTGTCGGGTCGATGGCCACATCGTCGATCCCGGTAAACCCTGTGTTCGACGGAGCCGGGCTCTGGCTAAGGTAAGGCCCGGCGGCGAGGCCGAGTTGTCCATTGGAGTTGAAAGACAGGACGGAAACGGCTCCCTGACCTCCGACGAAGGCCAATTGGGCGTTCGGGTCAATAGCGATGGCTGAAGACTGTGATATCTGCGCGGCAAACGGCGAACCCGCAACGCTGGTCAAGGTTCCGTCGGTTTGGTCGATGGAATAAACGTCGATTTCGCCGGCGCAAGATCCACGGACGAGGCAGAAGTTGGCGGCGAACAGGAACTTACCCGCAGCGTCTGTGGAGGTCCAAAGGGGCTCGAAACTGCTGCTCGGTGCGGAACCGGTTTGCGTCAGAGCGCCAGTAGCAGAGTCGACCTTGTAACTGGTGATCGCGCCATTGGTCAAGTACGGGGTAGTGCAACTGGTGTACTCGCTCAATACCCATAAAAAGCGTCCGAGGGGGTCGGAGGTGACGTGGATAGGCAAGAACCCTCCCACGTTGAAGGGCGAACCAGGAATCGGGGTCGGGCCGCCAGTATTGGCGTCGACTGTAAAGCCAAGGACGTAGGGGTTCGGCGGGCAAACGGCAACGGTCGAAACAAGGTAGTTCGCGGTGACATAGACGAATTTCGGTGTGGTTGTCTGGGCGCTGGCGGAGCGAGCCGAAGCTGCAGCGAACAGCAGAAGGGAAAGGGTTGAGTGTCGATAGGTCGATGCCATGTTACAAGCCTCAGGGAGCGCAGCGGCTCCAGCCGAATGAGGACGGCTACGGGACAAGCGGAAACGCGCCGGCAATTTAGCGTCGGCACGCGCAATTATTTCGCGCCGGTCGTTACCGGGCAGGATGGGATTGGGAGAGTTTCGCCAGCGACTCCCGCAACTCGTTGACGACAACCGATGTGCTGTACATCGCTTCTTGTTTCGGCAGGTTTTCGGCAATCTTTAAACCAGAGAGCAGGCATTGCCGAGCGCCTTCCACATCGCCCTTGAGCGCCAGCAGGTTGCCCATGGTGTTCAGGTTGTCGGCCTTTTGATGCAGGAACCGGAAAGTGCCTGGCCGCAGTACCAATACCCGGTCCCACAGTTCGTCTGCCAGCTTCGTCTCGGTCAAGGCCCCACTGAGGTCATGGAGGTCTCTTCGGCAATCTGACGTCCACACACGGACGATAGCCAGGTTGGACGCCGTGTTCGTGTCCTGTGGTGCATTCTTAAGATGGCGGGCCAAGATCTCAATGTCACGCTCGAAGAACGGCAGCGCTTCCTTGGCTTTTCCCGACTGCAGCAAAATCGACGCGTACGGCTGGCACAGGTTCGCGAGATCGTTTTCAGCCCCATCATCGGCGGGATCTTCCATAACCAGATCGTTTCCGATCTGGTAGGCCTGCTGAAGAAACGGAAGCGGGTCGGCAGTCCGCACCTTTTCCTTTCGGCGGAGATCCCAGGTCGCCTCTCCAATCTTGTGCAGTAAGACCATGCGGGCGCGGCGAAGGGGAGCGTCCTTGGGGTTCGCTGACAAAGGTTGCTCCAACAATTGATTGCCCTTGCTGAAATCGGCGATGGCGTCTGCGTATCGTCCCGCCTCCAATTGCACGTAGCCGGCCCCCAGATACCCGCCGGCGAGGGCTCTGGCCCTTGCAATGCTGGCCGGCTCCAACCTCGCGGCGTGGGACAGAAGTTCTAAATTTCTATTCGCACTCACCGTTCCTGCGGCGAAGTCCTCTTGACGCCTGCTCGTCGCGGCGAGGTCGCTAAATACACCGGCAGCGGCCGTCAACAATTCGGCGTCAGCCGTGCTCTCTGACGCCCATTTATCGGCTAGTCCGGTCGCCTTGATACGCAATCGTTTGGCTTCCTCCGGATCGCCCGCAAACCTCTCCACGCCCATCAAGGCTGTGAGATTTTGCAAGTAACTTGTTCGTATTTTTGGATCGGAAGCGCTGTCATCTCCCAGGGAATCACGCAACGCCAGGCTCTTCCTGTAACTAGTGATCGCTTCTTGAAACTGACCCACATTGGCTCCCGATTGAAGGCCCTGGACATCTCCCAGCTTTTTATAGGAATCCGCCAGATCTCGTGTCAGTTGCCGGTCTCCTGCTGCTTCTAAAGCCAGCCGATTCAAATACTCTTTGGCCGTGCTCACGACCAGGAGGCGAGCCTTCGTAGTGCCGGATACGTTGTGAATGGCGCCCTCAAAATCGAACAAAAACGTATTCGCAAGATAACGTACATCTTCGAACCTGCCCTCGGCGCGCCGCGCCTGCCAAAGCGCGAGGCCCGCACCGGCCGCCAGCGCTGTCATTACCGAGGCGACGGCCGTTGCCGTGACCCAGTTCCTCCGCAGAAATTTACGAGCACGATACCAATACGAGTCCGGCGCTGCCAGAACGGGACGGCCTTCCAGAAACCGATTCAGGTCGCCTGCGAGTTCTTCTACCGACCGGTATCGGCGGGCGGGATCCTTCCTCAGCGCTTTCTGCAAAATGGCGTTCAGGTCGCCGGGTAGGCTGTCCACGGACGCGACTGCATGCTCCGCGATTGCTTGGGCAGCCGCAAGCGGAGACAAGTTCGCAAGCGCGTGCGGCGGCTGTCCGGTGAGCAGAACGCACAGCACTGCGCCTAGCGAGTAAATGTCGGTGGACGTCGTGATCGCATCGCCGCGAATCTGTTCCGGACTTGCATACTCGGGCGTCAGCAGGCCCGTCGAGGTCTGCTGGTTTCCCGTTTCAGCCAGATCCAGGACTTTCGCGATTCCGAAATCCAGCAGCTTCGGCTGCCCGTCGGAGGTGACGAGTATGTTCGCGGGTTTGAGATCCCTGTGGACGATGAGATTCTGGTGGGCGTATTGGACACCGTCACAAACTTTAAGAAATAGCTCCAGGCGTGCGCGGACACCGAACTGCGATTGATCGCAGAAGGTGTCGATGCTCCGGCCAGGCACGTACTCCATGATGATGAAAGGCGAACCATCCGTCATCTGGCCTCCATCCAAGAGACAAGCTATGTTCGGGTGGCTCAACTGCGCCAGGATACGCCGCTCTTGGTGAAACCTTTCTACCAGGAGAGTTCCCGAGTCGGGTGACCGGATCACCTTCACTGCAGCCCGCTGTTCGAAGTTCCCGTCCGCGCGCTCCGCCAGATAGACAGCTCCCATGCCGCCTCGTCCTAGCAGCGAAATCACCCGGTAGTTTCCGATCGTCCGGCCTTTTTCCAGATCGAGATGAGACGCCAGCTCCGAAGCTTCGCGGCGAATCGCTCCGTCGAAGAACGGCTCCGCTAAACCATCGTGGAGTAAAAGCGAAAGTACTTCGTGGCGGATCGCCGGATCGGCGGTTTGGCTTTCAACGAAGACCGCACGGGCGCTCTCGGGTAGATCTAGCGCGGCCGTAAACAGGCGCTCGACTTCCTGGTTCATTGGCTGACTTCGCGATGCAACCAGGCCAGCGCTAGCCGCATCTCGTGGCGAACGCGGTGCACGGAGTCGGGAAGGAACTCGGCGATCTCCTCAGCGGTCATCCCTCCAAAAAAACGCAGTTCGACGAGACGCGCCTTGTTTTCGTCGATTTTCGCCAGGGAAATCAGCGCATCATCGAGCGCGACCACCGTGGATTCGCGGGGTGCGCCCGCATCGAGGTTTTCGTTGATGCTGACGGTCAGAACCTGCCCTCCGCGCTTCGCGGCATTTCGCGAGCGAGCGTGATCCACCAGGATTTGCCGCATGACGCTCGCCGCCACGCCAAAGAAATGGGCGCGGTCTTTGTAATCCGGATGATCCACGCGGAGCATCCGCAAATATGCTTCATGAAGCAGGGCCGTGGGTTGCAGCGTGTGCGACCGGGCTTCTCCATTCAGGTACCCGGCGGCCACTTTGTGCAACTCCGTGTAGACCATCGGCATAAGCTGGTCCAGAGCCGCGCGGTCCCCGCTCCGGAGCCGGGCGATCAGACTGGTCACCGATGGCGGCATTTCAAGACCGAGCATATCGCGTTTCCTTAGAGATCATCTTACGGGTCTTGCTAAATTTCCGCAGCGTTTCCGCTTGTCAACTGAACTGACTTAGGATGGATTCCCCAAATATTTGGGTCCGCCCGAGATGCGAGACGCATTTTTCAGACCCAGCACGGTTTGCCGTAAGAGGCTGGGGATACTCCAGAGGGATTAGCTCCTGAGTGCGTTCACGGTTCTATTTTCGTCTGCGCTACACCAACGGTCGCCATGGGCGGCTTGACGGCGGCATGCTGAGGCTGTTTTGACGATCGAGATCCTGGATTCACACGATCGGCCGGATGTTCAGCGAGGACTGTAGAGCTTAACATTCGCGGTAGAAGCACCGGCACAAGCAATCGCGGAGCGCCCATCACCCTGGAAGTCTGCGATCTTGCAGTCCGCGGCTGCTATCCTGCCCGGATCAAGAACGTGGCGTGTCCATCGGCTTCCTATCTCGTCGTTGGCGGTAAATATGTAGAGTTGAAATCCCTCACCGCGGAACCCCGCGACAATTTCATCACGGCCATCCCCGTTCAGGTCGCCGACCGCAAGGGCGTGCCCGTTAATCATCGCGTCCTCGATCACATGGCGCTTCCATACCGGCCCGTCTTCGGTGTAGACCACCACTTGGTTGCCGTGCCAAGGCTCGATCGCGGCGATGAACGGCGTTTGCCCAGATGCCCGATCTTGATCTCGCTGCTCCCGCATAGCGGACACGGACGCGGGTCTCCTTTGGAGATTTCCAGCGGACCCTGGGGCAGGAAGACGCGAATGCCGAGAAAGTCGGCGGTCATGAGCTGCTCGCCGCGCCCCTCCCAGTGCACCGGCGTGATGCTGTGAAGAATGCCACGAGGCAGATTGGTAAGCAGTTCGCGTTTCCACTCGCCGGGACGATATAGATAGACCGGAACGTTGTCCGCGTAGTCGGGTGAAACCGCTTTGGGCCCGATCATGGGGGCCACCAGCAACACCTTCTTTCCATCGCCTGCGAGATCGATCCAGCGGAGGCGATGGACCGTGGGGATGCGATCGATCTCCCGCGCAGTCCAGGGTTGTCTCGGGTCCTGTCCACTCTTAAGGATCAGCACATTGCCGATGCTTTTCTCCGGCACGGTCTCGAAGTTGTGTCCCATCGCTATTTCCGGAATGCCGCAGCCGTCGTAATCGTAGACGTCGAGATTGATTGTGCGCGGAACGTCCCTGACGATGACGTGGCGCTCCCAAGTCGGATTCTCGAGCCATGCGAGTTCAGTGCCCCTCTCGTCCACCACAATGAGATCGGGCCGCCCGTCGCGGTTCAGATCCGCTACCACCAATTGATAACCCATCTTCAAGGAAGCAGGAAGTGTAGTCTCCCGCCAACGCGGCAGATCCGCGCCCGAGAGTACCGCGGCCAGCAAGCAGTAAAGAACCAGCAACATCAGACCAACCTTAGCAGGAACGCCGGATTACAGGTCCCACGGCGATTCTCCCGCGCAAACTTGCGCTGATCAATATGAATTGGCGGCGACGCAGTTCGGATTCGGTCTCCCCTGTTCACCATGGTGCGCAATTGGCCCGCGTGAGACCACCCCGGCTCATTGGCCATGGCGTACGCCCGGGCGTACCTCGATAACCAGTCCGTAAGGCGTAAGTCCCATCGTCCTCGGGCGCGGTAAAAACAATATTAAGCTCTCCTGTGTGCTGAAGATCGGCAATCGCAGGCTGGGTGTGATACCAGAAGTATCCCCGATAAGACCATTTTTGGCGGCCGGCCGCATCGAGGACGTAGAGATACGAATCCTGTTGACTCAAGACGATTTCGAGTTTCCCATCGCCATCGAGGTCCCCAAACGCCATGTGAGCTCCCGAGGTAAGGCTGATTCCGACGCGGCGTTCATAGCTCGTGAAGCACCATAGCCTCTCGCCGCGCGCGCTGAGTGCGACGGTCTCGCCGGATTTGGTGCTAACGACGATCTGCCTTTCTCCGCGGGAATTGAGATCAGCCATTGCGACTTCGGAGATAGGCGCATACTGAGCGATGGGCTCCGGTACTTCGCGGGGACCGAAGATGCGTTCCTGGCGCCATAGGAGTTTGCCAGTCTGGTCGAGTGCGAAGACGGCTCCGGATTCATCGCCCGTAACAATCCGAGGTTTTCCATTGGGAACAAACGATCCGACCGAGGGCGTGACGAGTCCGCCGGTTGCGCTCGAGAACTCCCAGAGGACTCTTCCCGTGCTGCCCTGGAGCGCGACGATTTTCGATCTGGTATTGAGGACGATGTCGAGAAGGCCATCCCCATCGAGATCGACGAGAACCGGCGTTCCACCGGAAGGAGCAGGGAGCTGCTTTTCCCAAATTTTCTCTCCGCCCGCGTTAAGGACCGCGACTCCTCCGTTCCAGCTTGCCGCGACGGCCAGATCGGGACCCGTAACGAGACTTCCCACGGCGAGCGCTCCGAGAATCTCGCCCCCTACTTCGGCGCGCCAGTGCAGGCGGCCATCGCGATCGTACGCATAGACGTAGCCCGAAGGAGCTCCTATGAGGAGCATCGGGTCACCGTTCGGCGTAAGGCGGGCGACGGCTGGGGCGGAGGAGTTTTTGATCGGGTGAAAAGGAGGGTCGACCGGGAATTGCTTCAGTGACAGGCCGGTGGAAGATAACAACTCGCCAGGGCCCCAAGGTAGGGTGGTGAGGACATCGAAGGAGCCGTGACCGTCGAGGTCGGCGAGGGCGACTCCAGTTTCGCGGTTGGGTGCGCGCCAGAGAACGCGATCCTCGCCGAGAAGGGTCCAGGTTTGTGCGTCTTCAAAATGGGCGGACACCGTATTACTCACGGTATCTAAGCTCGACGTGACTCGCGTCCACGATTTGCCGTTCCAGAACGCGAGGCAAAGAGTGGATTCGATCAATCGCCAAGTCTCCTCAGGTGCATAAGAGACGGTCAGGCGATCGGCGCGTACGGGTTGATCCCAAGTAATATAGCGCCGGACAGAGACCCATCCTTTTCCTGGCGGAGCTATTCCCATCGGGAGCCAATTTGTTACTCGCGCGCGCGAAGGTTTCTCACGGACACCAGAAAGCGCGATGCCCAGCGTCGGGTAACGCGCGGCATCATCGGGTTGCTGTTCGGAGGCGAACTTTATTGTGCGCCATTCCGAGAATGTACGGTTGTTGTTGGGACTGCCGTCGACGGCTTCGACGGCGAATGAGGCATCCCCCAGGAAGGAGGAGCCGGGAGGAGGGATGTGGAAGGTATAGGCAGTTCCGTTCACCGATGGGTTTGGATCGACGAATCCTATTTCGTTGCCATAGGCGTAATGGAGTACGGCACGGCCGATGCCGGAAGCATCGTCGATGCGAACAGATACGGGGACGATGTCGAGATTCGCGGATTCGGAGGGATATTTCCAATTCGAAAGGACCGGCGGAAGCGCGTCACCCTTTCGGACGGGCGGGTAAAATGGAGGCATGTCCGCCTTCTCTTGACCGAGTCGGTAGAGTGCGACGGCCAAGGCTCCTGGACCCTGAATCGCATCGTAGTAACCAGGGCGGTCCACTACGGCGGTTCCCAGGATCAGGCCGCTAGAATGAACAAAGGAAGCAAGAGCAAGGTCTCCACACTTTTTCGCTGCCTCAAGCCAGCGCTTTTCCCCGGTGATTTCGAACAGCTGACGCAGGCCCTCAATCGAGCCGGCAAGCGTCAGGGCCATCTGCGCACGCGGCTGCTCGCGATTCGCTAGCTCAGTTCCGGCCCGGCGCGCCAAATCGAGATAGGCTGCTTTACCAGTCAAGCGGTAAGCCTGGAGGGCGGCGTCGACAAGACCGGATTGTCCGAATCCGCGCTCCGTGATCAGGAGCTTGCCCGTCCGGTGAGCATGATCGCAACCATCGAGCAAACGATTCGCATCGTCGAGCCAACTCGCGTCATGCGTACGTTCGTAGGCGTTGTATAACTCGGTTGCGAGGGGCGGTAACGCTCGATAGAGATAGTCCGGGAGCTCTCGCGCCTGCCATTCCGTCCAATCATCGGGGAAGACCCCAAAGGGATCTTGCTTTGAATGGAAAGAAAGGGTGAGATTGTGGGCCCATTCGTTGTACTTGGAGTCGCCGGTTTTCTGGTAAAGGAACGCAAAGGCCTCGACATAGACGCCCAGAAAAAGCGAGATGGTGGCTTCATCCCGTTCCGGTTCACCATTCCAGTAATTGGCGTGGCGATCGAAGGCCATCATTCGTTTATCGATAATGTGGTACCGGTAAATGGCTTCAATCTCTCGCGAGACAGCGCCGGGATCTAACTTCCACAATTCTTCCCAGAGCGCATCGGAATTCTGAATCTCGTGCCGCTTGCCGAGGACCTCGTCGTCCACAACGTTGTAGGCGATGTGCTCGCCCCAGGCGAAAAATCCGGTGGTCCGGCTGACGCAGTGTTTCAGGAAATATCGCAGGTACTCGTCGGCTGCGCTCGAGAAGCGAGGATCTCCGGTATCTTTCGAGAGCGTGTAGAAAAGACGTACGGTCTCGACATCGAAAAGCAGATTTGAATCCTGGGCCCAGGCGATGCTACTGCGGTCCTTGCCCCACATCATGTAGTTTTTGTCTTCTTTCCACCCGGCCATTTCCGCGCGCCAATCCGCCGGCGTCCTCTGTTTGGGGATTTCCAGGGTGCGGAGATCGATCATCTGGACGAACAACGGGGTTTGAACGGGCCCATAATGATCCCGGCCATGCGCAAGAAGAGCCTCCGCGAATTTCGTAGCCGCCGCCGTGTACGGTGAGATTGCGGGGGCGGCCGATAGCTGCAGGAACAGCACGGGCAGCACGAGCGGAAGAATCGAGCGAGATGGGCACATCTTTACGTCAATAATCAGGAGATAATCTCGTTGATTACATTTCCGGCAACATCGGTTAGTCGGAAGTCGCGGCCGCTGTGGCGATAGGTAAGACGGGTGTGATCGATACCTAGCTGGTGGAGAATGGTCGCGTGCAAATCGTGTACGTGCATCGGCTTCTCGACTGCTTTGTATCCTAGATCATCGGTGGCGCCGTAGGCCATGCCGCCCTTGAATCCCCCGCCCGCCACCAGCGTGGTAAAGCCCTGAGGATTATGATCGCGCCCGTTGCATACTTTTTCCAATGCGCTGTTCTGAATCATCGGAGTGCGGCCAAACTCGCTTCCCACGATTACCACTGTTTGTTCCAGAAGGCCCCGGGACTTCAAATCCTGAATGAGCGAGGCGATGGCCGGGTCTGCATCGCGGGCGAGTTTGCCTTGGACCAGAATGTCATCGTGGCTGTCCCACGGCTGGCTGTCTCCAAAGTAGACCTCGACTACTCGAACGCCGTGCTCCACCATTCGTAGGGCCATTAAGCAGCCGCGCCCAAAATCGCTGTTGCCGTATCGTGCACGCGTACTTTCGCTTTCCTTGGAGATATCGAAAACGGCCGGAGCTTCCGTTTGCATGCGGAACGCGACCTCCATTGCGTCGATGTGCCCCTCCAACTCAGTCCTATGCCCGACCTGCTGTTCATAAGACCGATCCAGCCGGTCGACCAGATCCAACTGCTGCCTCTGCTCGGCAGACGTGAGTTCCTGGTTCCGGATGTTGCCGACCATTTTGACGGGATCCCTTTCCCGATTGGAGATGTGAGTTCCCTGATAGGGAGCCGGTAAAAATGCCGAGGACCACAACTCTGCTCCGAAGGTTGGAAAGCCGGGACAGAGCACGACAAAGCCCGGCAGACTCTGGTTTTCGCTACCCAATCCATAGGTGAGCCAGGAGCCCATGGAGGGACGGCCGATCTGCGTGTGTCCGCAATTCATCATCAACAAGCCCGCGGGATGATTGCCGATCTCTGTGAAGGTGGAACGAATGACGCAAAATTCGTCGATCGACTTCCCTACTTTGGGAAAAATTTCGCTGACTTCGAGTCCGCTTTGACCATACTTCTTGAAGCTGTAAGGCGAACGCATCAGGTTGCCAGAGGCACGGTCCGTTACTACTTTTGGTCCCGGCATCGGCTCTCCGTGATGCTTGGTGAGCATGGGCTTGGGGTCGAAACTATCGACGTGCGAAAGGCCGCCGTTCAGGAACAAGAAGATTACATTCTTGGCTTTCGCAGGAAAGTGAGGGGGTCGCACAGCGAGCGGCCCATGGGCGGTATCAGCTTTCAGCATGCCAGCCAAGCCCACCATGCCGAATCCGCTGCCTACTTTTTTGAGCGCGTCACGTCGGGTCATTTGATTCGATACCTCATTAATTCACGGTGCTGAATTCGGCGGACGCGAGCAGCGCCTGGGTATACCGGGGCCAAGCCCCACCGGACTGTTGCAAGAAGTCCATCCCGATCTGAATTTCCGGTTTCGTAGGTGGTCTCCCATAAAGCAATCGATAGGCCAGGATAATTTTGTTTTCCTCCCCGGAGGCTTCCCGATCAAGGCGCTTTGCCAGCTCCCGGGCTTCGAGAACCACGAAGTTGCTGTTCATGAAATACAAGCTCTGCAGCGGCCCCACCGTTGCCATCCGATATTCGCTGGTGGTATTCGGATTCGGGAAATCGAACAGCTCCAGCAACGGATCGAGTTTTTCCCGGCTGACGAAACTATAAATTGTGCGCCGCTTCTCATCGCTGGCTATTTTCACAGGAGGCCCGCCAATCTTCGGATCAATGTTGCCCGCAACCGACAAAACCGCGTCCCGCAGAGCTTCTATATCGAGCCGCGTCACCCGGTTTGCGCGCCAGAAAAAGTGATTTCCTGCATCTTTCGCGACGTTCGATGGTTCGTCGGCTGTACTCAATTGATAGGCCGCCGATAGCATGATGCGCCGGTGCAGGGCTTTGACGGACCAGTTATTTTCGACGAAGATAGATGCCAGGTAATCGAGAAGCTCCTGGTTATCGGGCTTTTCGCCGAGCCTGCCGAAATTGCTTGGCGAGCGCACAATTCCCTGTCCAAAATGCAATTCCCAGATCCGGTTGACGATGACGCGTGCGGCCAACGGATTGTTGGGGCTCGCTATAGCCTCGGCTAACTCCAGTCGTCCGCTTCCCTGAGTAAAGGAGGGAGGAACTTCCTTGCACAGGATCTGAAGGAACCGGCGGGGCACTTCCTCCCCCAGATTTGACTCGTCGCCGCGAATTTCGATTTTCGCGTTGACCGGCTTGGCGGAGTCCTGGATGGCGTGCAAAAACGGATAAGGAGGAGGAAGCGATTTCTCCAAGCGAGCCAGATTATCGCGCATATCATTGAGACGAATCTTCCATTCTCCCGAGATCCAACGCTCCAGCTTTTCCTTTCCGTAATAGTAGACGCCTCCTTCAAACTTGACGGTGTTCGAATCGCGGTTGTACGGCATGAAGGCGAAGTCCCGCCAAAGGTAAAACCTGGTGATCTCAAGCGACTCCACATTTGTGGTGGTGCGCTTGTTACCGTCCTTGGCTCCTTTCGCGCCGCCCAAAGTCACATAGTTTCGATCGTCAACGTCGTGTTTTTCCGTATAGGCGGCAAGGAGTAGTCGTTGAAAATCAGCGGCGACCTTCTCCACTTCCTCACCGGAAGGCCCGCGGGTCAGAAGCGCGTCCCAGTCCTTCAAATAAGGATGTTCGCGGTCGATGTTCTTAACGTACTTGATTATCCGCTCTAAGGTTTCCTGATCGAGATGCTCCGCTTCCGCGGCTTTTTTAGGGTCGGGTGAAGACTCACTGATTACTTTCCAGGCGGCAACCATGTAGCGGGCGGTCTTGTGAGCGAGCAATTCGCTTAGATCGCTAGCCAGCTTGTCGGTGAAATCCGCGATCTCTGCTTTCTGCTCACGAATCTGTTTCTTTACTTCCTGGTAAGCCTTTACCTGTTGATCGGGGGCGAGGGGAACTTCGCGATACTCAGTGCTCTTGAACACACCAAGCATGGAATAATAATCGGCAGTCGGGATCGGATCGTACTTATGATCGTGGCAGCGCGCGCAGGCCACGGTAAGCCCTAGGAATGTACGGGTAGTGACATCGACGCGGTCCTCTTGATCGGATGGGCTCAACGCATAAAAGCCGAGACCGGGAAGGAGCTTCTCGCGCTGGTTCTCCGGGAGCAAGTCGGCGGCCATCTGAGCCTTGATGAATCGATCGTATGGCAGGTCTTCGTTAAATGCCTGAACCACCCAATCGCGATAGCGGAATGCATTTGCATACTCCGTGTCGCCCTTGGGCGCGGAAAACTTTTCGTCGGCGTAACGGGCATAATCCAGCCAGTGGCGGCCCCATCGCTCACCGTAGTGAGGCGAAGCGAGCAGCCGGTCCACGACTTTGGCAAAGGCATCGGGCGAGGAATCGTTTAGAAATGCATCCACTTCTTCCGGCGTTGGAGGAAGACCGATCAGGTCAAACGTGGCACGCCTTATCAGGGTGCGCTTATCGGCGGGACCCACCGGGCGCAATCCGTTTTCATCGAGCTTCCGGGCGATGAAGCTATCTATTTCGTTGCGGGCCCAAGAGGGATTTTTGATCGCCGGAACAGCCGGTTTTCGCACCGGTTGGAATGACCAGAAGGCCCGCTGATCCGGCCGGATTACGTATGGGTTCTTCGGAGTGGACAGGAGAGTCGCGCGTTCCTCCGGCCATTTCGCGCCATTCTTAACCCATACTGTGAGGCTGTCGATCTCGTCACTGCTAAGCTGTCCGGACGGCGGCATTTTGAAGCGCGCATTCTTTTTGAGAACAGCCTGAATGAGGACACTTTCCTCGGGACTGCCCGGCACAACGACTGGACCGTCGGCCCCGCCGGCGAGCATTCCCTGACGCGAATCCAGCCGTAAGCCTCCCTTTTTTGAAGCGCCATGGCACGCCAGACAATTGTTCGCCAGAACCGGCCGTACTTTGGTTTCGAAGAATTCCGGAGTGTCGCTTTGCGCCGAGGAAATGGAAGCGCATAGAATCCCCAGCAGCAGAAATAACACGAAACGTTTAATGACCGGAAAGAACGTCATGGCCCCTGAACCTCATCTCCAGGGGGCACAATTAGCGCGTTCCAACGTGCCACGATCCATGGCCCAGGGAGCGCGGCCCTTGGGCCCTGTGAAACCGCTGCGCAGCGCGTAGGTCCCGCCATCCTCAGGCGCGGTGAAGACGATATCCAGTTCTCCAGTTCCCTGAAGATCAGCGATGGAGGGAGCGTTGTGATACCAGAAATAACCGCGATACATCCATTTGCTGCGGCCGGCGGCGTCGAGGACATAAAGATAGGAGTCCTGTTGCGAAACGATGACCTCCAGGGCCCCATCGTTGTCAAGGTCGGCGAAAGCCAGGTGGCCGCCCCGCGCAAGACTGGTTCCCACCTTCCGCTCATAGCTGGCGAAGTGCCACAACCGTTCCCCTCGCGCCGTCAAGGCTATCGTGTCACCGCCTTTGGTGGTGAGAACCACCTGACGCTCGCCCGTTCCGTGGAGGTCGGCGAGAGCGAGCTCCGATATTGGGGCATATTGATCGATCCACTCCGGGACTTCGCGAGGGCCGAAGATTTTCGTCTGCCGCCACAACAATTTTCCCGACTGATCGAGCGCGTAAACCACTCCTGTCTCATCCCCAGTGACGATGCGAGGCTTACCGCCGCGCACAAACGCTCCAGCGGTAGGTGTAGTGAAGTGAGCGCCGGGAAGACTATAACTCCATAACTTGGCACCTGAGTCTCCCTTCAACGCGATGACTTCGGTTCCTGCGGTCAGTACGATATCGAGTTTGCCGTCGCCATCGAGATCGACCAAAACGGGCACAGAGCCCGATGGAGTGGGAAGATCCTTGTGCCAGATGGTGCGGCCCTTCGAGTCGATAGCGGACACGCCGCCATTCCAGGTGGCAACTACTGAAAGGCCCGGTCCATTCGTCAGAGCGCCCACGGCAACGCCACCCAGAATCTCGCCGCCAACCTCCGTGCGCCAACGCAATTTCCCCGCTCGATCGTAAGCATAGACATATCCTGCCGGGGCACCGAACAGCAGCAGAGGCGGATCACCAGGGTGCAGAGATGCAATAATCGGGGACGACGGATTCTGAAGCGGATGATAGGGCGGATCGACAGGATAGTCCCCAATCGGTTTTCCTTCCGAAGACAGCAACTGTCCCGGCTGCCAGGCGACGGTAGCTACCTCGTACTTTCCGTCCCCGTCGAAGTCTGCCATCGCTACTCCGGCATGGCGGCCGCCCGCTCGCCATAGCACACGGTCTTCTCCCATCAACGTCCAGCAATGGGCGGCGTTAAAATCTCCGGAGACGGTTTCCGATTGCGCATCGATTTGGGAAGGAACGCGTCGCCACTCTGAGCCCGTCCAATATGCGAGGGCAAGTGTCGACCCGATCAACCTCCAAGTGTCTTCAGGAGCGTATGTCATGGAAAGGCGCGTGCCTTGAACGGGACCATCGAAGCAAACATAGCGTCCTGTGGAAACCCAGCCTTGAGACGGAGGTTTCACTCCCTCCGGCGGTACTTTCGCGAGCACCGCTCGTACGGACTGGTCTGCGGCCGCGTTCTTTACGGTTAATCCCAGTTCCACAAACCTTAAAGTTCCCTTATCAGACTTCTGGGTTTCGTAAGCGGCCGTTCGAAGTTGATTCCATCCCGATAGCGTTCTCTTCGCGCCGGTGGCTTCGACCGCGAAAAATACATCTCCAAGAAATGTGAGACCGGCCGGCGGGATATGGAACGTATAGACGTCGCCGCTGACTTCAGGATCGGAATCCACAAAGCCGACCTCGTTCCCATAGGCGTAATGCAGACTCGCGTGCTTGACACCGGCCCGATCCGAGATGTGCGCGGAAACGGGCAGGCGTTCCTGGTTGCCGCCCACTTTGGGAAACCGAATATCGGTAATGACCGGAGGCGCGGTTTCATCGTATAGGGCCGGCTTCATCGGCCTCGCACTGCCTTTAAGATTGCCCAGATCGTGAAGCGCCAAAGCTAAAGCTCCAGGACCTTGAATCGCATCGTAATAATCTGGACGGTCAATGATCGCGGTGCCACGAATCAGTCCGCTGGGATGAACGAATGCGACGAGCGCGTAATCTCCCATCTTGCGGGCTCCGCCGAGCCAAAGCGGATCCCCGGTAACCTCGTAAAGACGTCGAATCGCGTTTAGCTTTTCCGCCAGTGTGGAGGCCATCTGCGCGTGGGGTTGCTCTTCCGCCAGGATTTCCGTACCCGTTCGCGTTGCGGTTTCTAAGTATGCTTTATTCCCCGTAAGCTCGTAGCCCCTGAGAGCCGCCTGAACAAGCCCGGCCTCTCCCGGCTTTTTATCTGTCGGCTTCATTGCACCAGACTTGAAAGACTTGTCACAAACCTCAAGATACCGGTTTGCATCGTCCAGCCATCGAATATCGTGAGTATGTTCATAGGCTGAGTACAAGCCGGCGGCAATGCTGGGACGAGCGATGAATGCATAGGGCAATTCACGAGCCTGCTGCTCCGTCCAGTTGTCCGGGTATAATCCGGCAGCGTCGCTTTTCGACTGGAAGGCGAGCACCAGTTTGCGCGCCCAGTCGTTATATTTTAGGTCGTGAGTTTGCGCGCTCAAGAACGCGAATGCATCAATATAGGTCGCGATATAGCCGAGAATCGTAGCCTGATCGCGCTCCGGAAGCCCATTCCAAAAATTGGCATGCCGGTCGTAGGCCATCGTGCGCTTATCGGTGATGTGATACCGGTAAACACCTTCAATTTCGTTCTGGACAGCATCGGGATCGAGAGGCCAGAGTTCCTCCCATAGGGGAGCAGGGTGTTGCAACTCGTGCCGCTGCCCGCGAATCTCATCGTCCACGATGTTATAGGCAATGTGTTCGCCCCAAGCAAACAGCCCCGTTGTGCGGCTGACGCAATGCTTAAGGAAATAGCGCATGTAATCCTGGGCGGCATTCGCGAAGCGGGGATCGCCGGTCTCTCGCGAAAGGGCCTGCAGAAGGCGAATGTTTTCGGTGTCCCACAGCAGATTCGAGTCCTGGGCCCACAACACGCTACTACGGTCCTTGCCCCAGATCAAGTAATTGCGGTCTTCCTTCCATTGAGACATTTCGGCGAGCCACTCCGCCGCCGTGCGCTGCTTCGGAACCTCCAGCGTACGGAGGTCGAGCATGTGAGCAAACATCGGAGTGTGCACAGGACCGTAGTGATCCCGTCCGTACTTCAGTAGTGCGTCCGCGTATTTTTGAGCAGCGCTCCCATATGGATTCGACGGTTCGGCAGCCTGGGCGGCGTAACCCGCTGACACCAGGATCAGGGAAATATGAAAAGTCTTACGCATCCGCTAACCTTTGCACCTATTTTCAGGCGCCTTTTGGCTCAGAAATAGAATTTCATCGCAAACTGGACAACCCGCGCCGACGCCATCCCCGTAACATGCCCGAATAGCGGACTTCCCCAAGTTGTATTCACGCCGTTATAGGCAACCTGTGTATGATTGAACGCGTTGAACATCTCCGCCCTGAATTGAAGGCGCGTACCCTCACTCCTCTGGCTGATGTGAAAATTCTTCATCAACGCAAGATCCCAGTTGTTATTTCCAGGGCCGGTCAAAATGTCGTATCCGGCATTACCTAGCGTTCCGAAGGCCGGCTGAGCGAAAGCCGCGGTATTCCAATAGCTGTACAGGTAGCCCTGACTTCCCACAACGTTGGGATTTCCGACGAGATCTGGACGCGTCGCTGTTCCCGAAGCGGCCGCCAGATTCCCGATAATGCCGACGTTCATCGGCAAGCCGGTCGCGAACGCTCCGAATCCTGAAACTTGCCATCCGGCCGCCATTCTCTGCATCACATGATGGCTTTCCTTCCAGAAGGGAAGTTCGTAGATGAAAGTGACGTTTGCGACATGGGTTCGATTTGAGGAGGAGGGCCCGATGTCGAGATCCAGATTAAAGGGATCCCTGACAGACCCACGTTCTAGATTCTTAGACCAGGTGTAGTTTCCAACCACCAGGAGTCCTTTGGAAAATCGCCTGCGCGCGCTCGTCTGGAGGGAATTATAGTCTTCGAACTGGCGATTGCCGATTTCAGTGACGCTCGAATAGCCGAGATAAGGCTGAAGAGCATTGCAATTCGTCGGAAGGTGATTGAAACAGTAGTTGTAAGGCAGCGCTCCGATGGGCTGGCTATAGAACAGATCCCGTGTCTGTTGACCCACATACTTCACATCGAGAAGCACGTTGGCCGGCAATGCCCTTTGTATGCCGAGACTGAACTGATATAAAACCGGGGACTTGAAGTTAGGAGCGAACAGATTTACGCCTGGCGGAAAGGACGCGGGCGTCTTGCCACCCGACGGGTTATCCACATTCCCGTAGTTAATCGTTGCCGTTTCAGTGAGAGGGTAGTTAACGCCCGAGGAAACGGTCGAATAGAAAACGTCTCGGGTGTGAAATACTCCAGCACCTCCTCGAATGACAGTATCGTGCATGGGCGCCCAGGAGAAGCCGATGCGCGGGTCGATCAAGTCGAATTGTGTCGGGACAAAACCCTGTGGCAAGTTGTGGAATAACGAAGCTGAGGCGGGATTGGTGGAGAACGGAACGCGTCCGCAGCCCTTGGGCCATCCGCTTCCCGGTATGACGATGCCGTTGTAAGGGCTGCCGGTTCCGGCAATGATTGCGCCGTTACTGGGATTGACCTGGGGAGCATTGGCGGCGCTGTAATATTGCGGGCTGAAAAAAGATACCGCATTGCAGGTCTCGTAGAAATGCGGCCAGAAATTATAGCGGACCCCGAGTTCGAGAGTGAGATTCCGCCGCACTTTCCAGCTATCTTGCGCGAACCCTTCAATGGCGGTTGAGCGGAACACATCGAACACCGGAGTACCTTGCTCCGTATAGGTGTCGAAGTTCCCAAGCAATACATCCGCCAGAGGATTCTTGGAGGTATTTGGATTTAGCGAGGAGGCGGCAAAGGCAAAGGATCCATTTTGATCCCCATAGTTCAGATCGCTGGTATTCAGGCCGGCCCGTTCGATCACTCCGCCGAATTTGAAGGTATGTGCGCGCCAGACCCAGGTAAGATTGTCCCGCCCGGTGAAAATGGGTCCTCGATGGCCAGCGTATAGGTACATCCCTCCGTCAAGCAGACTCATGCCGCTAACGTTTAGAGTGGGTATCTTATTTCCCTCTTTGCCGCTGGCCGGATACACATAGGGGAAGTCGATACCATACACGCTGCGATCGACCCCGGCCCCGACTCGAAGCAACTGTTCGTGGTCGGTGGAATAACCGAACTGGAATTCATTTAGCAAAGTGGGACGAATGGTTGTCGTGACGTTCAGCCCATCCCGGTATCCGTAACGATGCTGCAAATCGGGAAGGAGCGGAAACGAGCCTCGGAATCCATTGCCGAAATCAAGGTGAGTATCGTTGATGCTCGCGGAGATATGAGTAAGGCCAGCGTTGTAGTCAAATTTCATCTGAGTACTTGGCTGGTTAGTCCAATTCGGGGCAAATCCGGAATAATTTCCGCCTGGCAGGTTCGCATTGGCGGCCGGATAAAGACTGAAAAGGCCGGGTCCATTATGACTGAACCGAGTGGCAGGAATAACAGCACCCGGAAATGGCAAACCGGACAGCGGATCGATCGGCGCGGGTGTTCCGGAGCCGGCGAAATTTCCAGTCCTCTCCGCCGCCGTTGGCACTTCGCCGATGGCCTGTGTGTAATTCCGAATGAGAAGAGTCTCATTGGAAACAAAGAAAAAGGCTTTGTTTCGCTGGGTGTTCCAGACATGAGGAAAATAAACCGGCCCGCCTAGGGTCCCGCCAAATGCGTTCTGGCGCAGCGCGGGAACGCTCGCTTGAAAAAGCGTACGGTCGTCAAGAACATTGTTCTGAAGAAACTCGAATGCGCTTCCATGGAATTGCCGCGTGCCGCTTTTGGTGACGTAAATCTCTTGCGCTCCGCCTCCGCGTCCATATTCGGCCAGATAGTTGGAAGTGATAATCATCACTTCCTGCAAAGCATCCGGACTGGTCATGCCGATGGTGGCGCCCCCGCCATCGGTGCGGATCGCCTCCACACCGTCGACCGTGACGTGGGTTTGCGAATCGTTCGATCCGTTAATCGAGAAGCGCCGGATTCCAAAATTGTCGCTGCCGGCGTTATTATTGGGCTGCCGCAAATTCGACGTCCCGGTTTCCCACATCAGCATATTGCCCATGTTTCTGCCAAAAATCGGGATTTCCATCATCTGCTGCGTGTCGATGACATTCGCCACCTGCGCTGTTTCGCTCTGCACCGGAGAGGAAGCCGCTTTGACTTCGACGGAGTCAGTTACATTGCCGACCGGTAGTTTCAAACTCACCGAGAGCTTGCCGCTGGCTTCGAGAAGCAGCCGGTTTCCACGACCCTTTTGAAGCCGCTGTGTTCCGCGCTCACGTTATACGTTCCCAAAGGCAAGTCCGGAAACACAAAGTATCCATTGGCATCCGAAATGACTTTCCGTTCGAGGCCAGTACCCGTTTCGACCGCTAGAATAGTCGCTCCAGGAATCGCTGCGTCGCTCGTATCCAGCGCAAACCCGGTAATTTCCCCGGAGTTGAACTGCTGCGCAAATAACCCGCGAGGCGCGAACATCAGCATTGCAACCGCGAGAAGCACGGTCAACCTAGACCTTAGAGACATACGTTGCCCCCCTACCTCTTCCTGGCCGACTGCAGCGCGAAGACTCCAAAAAATAAATCTAAGTCTTCCCCCGCTAGGGGAGAAAGTTATTTTATACTACTGTCGAAATAGAATATTACAGAACGAACATCTCATGTCAAGCAAAAAGATGCTGCCCGATCAAAAGCCCCAAAGAACTCGCGATACTTCCGATTCCAGCCGCTAATCGTGCAGACGGGCTCACCGTCGAAGATGCGCGAGTTGAATCGGTCCATCTTGCTGACTTTAATCCGGCAAAGGCAGCCGGTATCTCGCCTGGAACTCGCGAAGCAAACCGGATTTTCGTGCAGCAATGTCTCGGAAATCGTAGAAGAACTCGTGGCGGATCGACTGGTCGTCGAGAAAAAAGCTAAGTCCGAAGGACGAGGCCGAGCGCCCATTCACCTTTTTATCGACAAGGAAGGCTACCCTGTCCTGGGTGTCAGCATACGCCCCACGCAGACGACCATCGTGCTGTCGGGACTTGGCGGCCAACTTAGGACGAGGAGCGATTTTCCTACTCCGCAAGACCCGACTGGCACTGGTAAGACGTATCCAGAGCGCCGTGAAGTCTCTGAGCCGGGATGGATCTGCGCGGCGCGGTTTTCCACAAGATCGGAATCAGTGTACCCGGTACTGTTCATGCGCCCACGGGACGCGTGTTGTTCGCTCCAACCCTTCCCGGCTTATTCCGGTTTTCCGATGGCGTCGGAGGTCTCACGCTCTACCGGCGTTCCCGCGATCGTCGAAAACGATTGCAATCTCGGGGCTTTCGCCGAGTTGTGGCTAAGCGGCGTGGAGGTCTTGAATCTCGATGCATTCGTTTTCGTGGAAATTGGTGATTTAGGCGTGGGAGGCGGAATCATCATGAATCGCGAGGTTTATCGGGGCCACGATCAGAGGTTCGCTGGGGAGTTCGGACACATGGTGTTGGACCCGTTCGGGCCGCTGTGTGGATGTGGGCGGCGCGGTTGCTGGGAATTGATGGTGTGCGATCGAGCGACCTGCGCGCGGTATGAACCATCGCAGCCGTTCCGGCCCGACTCGATGGCGCGCATGATTCAACACGCCGCGAACGGCGATCTTCGCGCCTTAGCGGCCCTGAGGGCAACTGCGGAATATTTGTCGGCAGGTCTTTCCAATATCGTTTGCGCGCTAAACCCTCAGGTAATTATCGTCAGCGGACAAATCACAAACGCCTGGGGGCTTATCGGATCGATTGTACTTGAGAAGTTCGCGACGGAGTCTATCCATCTTGATATTAGGCTGGCTCGTTTAACCGCTGAGGAACTGTTCATCCATGGTGCAGTTGCCGTGGCCCTAAGCTCATTGTTCGGGCGCCCCAAACTCGGTATTCTTTCGCAATTTGCGACGGTCGATCGAGACAAGCGTACTCGAAACTCTCTCGGATGACACCCCAGCGCGGGACATCAATTTCGAAGTAGTAAGCGACGATCGTTCGTTTCACAGCACCCGTTCTATGCGCCCGAGAAGAGAGACCGCTACCGGATCGGAGCCAAGTTATAAGTGCAGGACGCGGGCTGCGCTGTGGCGCGTTGGATTGCGGCGAGGTCGTTGTCCAGGGCGTCCAGGTTATCGTCAACTGCGGCGACGCGGGCGGGCAATGTATTCTGCAAAGGGAGCTGCACTTGGCGCCAGCGAAAATTATGGATCTCGGTGCGCTTGAGGGTGAGAGCATGAACTTGGGCGGCTTGCTGCATCATTGGAGTATCGAACTCGGCCAGATTGACGCCCGTAGCAAGCGCTTCGCCTGTAAATTTTCCGATGGTGCGGCCATTGATGGTGAGCCAGTAGGCTGGAGCGTCCAGTCCCGTCACGCGCAGCGTTTCCTGGTTGAATTTCTCGCGGAAGTCAGAGGCTTCCACTGCCAGCATCATCGTCGCATCGTTGCGCGCGATCGGCATCGGTAGCGCTTCATCTTTTTGCGTCCAGCTCAGCGAGTCTTTCGATTCCAGTCCGGAAACCGTGGTGTTCACAGCGTCTTTCACCTTCACCGCCGCGGCGTCGATCTCGACGGTCGTCACCGTGGGCGTCGCTCCCCAGGTTTCAAGCAGGGACGCCGCCATTAACAGATGACCGCTGGCGCCGGGATGCACGCGATCGGGCAGGATTTTCAGCGCCTTCGCTGGATCCATGGCATTGGCGCGCTCTAGCGCTTTTACTAAGCGCGTGTTCAGATCGGCAAAATCCAGATTATTTCGTTGCGCGAAAGTGCGCAGATACTCGCCATATTTCAACAGGACCGCGTTGTAGCCTCCGGGAAACAGCGGCTCACGCGTGACGTCGTCGTAAGGCGAGGGGTCGATCACCGTCATACGCAGGCCGGGTATGGCGTCTTTCATGAACTTCACGATGTGTTCGTAGCCATCGCAGAAAACCTGGAAGGTGGCTTCATCGAAAGGCTTGTAGTTGCCGTCGTTCATGCCCAGCATTACGGTCATTACGGTTGGCTTGTAGACCAATACGTCTCGCTCCAGGCGGTTGTCGATGCGTCCGCCGCCGCCTCCAGTAACCCGGTCGCCTCCCCATCCGGAGTGCACGAATCGGACCGGGAGTCTTGGATAGCGGGTGAGGACAAAGGTTTCGACGAACGTGGTGTAGAGCCGCTGATCGGTGATGCTGTCGCCATAAAATACGACAATATCCTCTGGATGCAAATAAAATGCGGCGCCGCGGCCGCACACGGTCAGAATGAACAGCGTAACAATAAGCCGCATATGCATATCCTAGCCGTTCGATGCCGCAGATTGTTTGAAGCCTGGCGCCGGATTGAGGAGTGTTTGCCGCTTCGAGTTCCGCGATACCTCGAAAGCCCGGACGGCGTCTTGGGTTAGCACGTGGAAACGGCGTTCGCAAAGGAGCTTGCTCGCACTGGCGCAGGGACCACACACAACCCACAGTTTGGCCCTTCGCGACTCTGAATCCGTTTGGCAGCAAGAATCAAGAGGAAACCGCGACCGGTCACGGCGCTCAAAAACTTCTCGAACTTTTTCGTCGTCCCATCTTAGGTCACACCGAGCGTGGGCACACCGTATTTGATCCGTTTCTGGGTTCGGTTACTACCTTCATTGCTGCTGAACTGACGGAGCGTGTCTGCTGCGGTCTCGAGATCGTTGATCGGGGGACGGCCTCATCCGCTAACGAGAAATAGTAGCCCGCCCACCCACTTCTGGACCCCGCCCGTCACTATTTTCTCGTATTCGCGATGGAAACCGGGTATACGAATAAGGATGGAGCGGGTGATTAAGACGCTGATCGTGGACGATGAGCCCGTCGCCCGCCAGATCCTGCGCGATGAACTGAGTCTGATGTCCGATATCGGCCTTATCGGCGAAGCGGACGGCGGGAAGGAAGCACTCCGAAAGATCGTCGACCTGCAGCCGGACCTCGTGTTTCTCGATCTCCAAATGCCTCAGATAAACGGCTTCGAAGTTGTCCGGCGCCTCAGCGGAACACACCTTCCGGTGATCGTGATTGTTACCGCTTACCATGAGCACGCCATCGAAGCCTTTGAAGCCGGAGCTATCGATTATCTTTTAAAACCTGTCCGCGGGGAACGGCTAAGAAAGTCGGTGGAACGCGCCAAGAGCCTTCTCGGAAAGCCACGCGAGATTGCCAGGACCCTGGCAAGAATCGCCTCTGTTGATGACACCCCGGAGACCTTCTGCGCTGGCTCCCGCAAAATAGTTGGGCGGATCGGACGCGACTACTTTTTGCTCGATCTGGACGAAATATTGGCTCTTCAAGCCGAGGGTGAGTTGGTCTGGATCGTGACCGCCGAAAGGCGTTTCCTGGCGTCGCAAACGCTCCGCTCCGCCGAGTCCAACCTGGCCGCTTCATGCTTTCAACGCGTGCACCGCAACGCCATCGTGAACACGAATCATGTCCGCCAGATGACCGCAATAACCAGTCATCGTTGGGTGCTGACCCTCACGAATCAGCAAGAATTTGTGGTCAGCAAACGCCAGGCGCACAATATCCGGCGTCTGTTGCAGCTTTAGGTAGCTAGTCCGCTCATTGGGTGGAACATCCCGCTCACAATAAAGTGTTGCCCGCTCGTTATTAAACTTTAGGACGAATAGCCGTTTCAGCCCATACTGACGGTTATGAAAAAAGTCCTCGCGCTGGCCGCTTTATTTCTGCTAATCAGCTCATTCATCTCCGCACAAACCATCAGCAGCGGATCTGGAGCTGTTCGCGGATCTGTGGTGGACCCCTCAGGAGCCGTGGTCAAGGGTGCAACCGTCGCAATTGCGAACCCCGTCTCGCAATATAACCGCACGACACAAACTGACGCTCAGGGAAACTTCGAATTTGACAATGTCCCTTTCAACAACTACCACGCATCCGCATCCGCGCCCAATTTTCAGACTGCCCATCAGGACCTTAATGTCCGCTCTTCGGTGCCCATCGAGATGAAGTTGACGTTGAAGCTGGGAGCGGCGAGCGAAAGCATAACCGTTTCAGAGACGGGCGCCGACCTCGTGGAAACCGATCCGTCCACGCACACCGACATCGATCGCGCGCTGTTCGATAAGCTTCCTCTCGAAAGTGCGTCTTCGTCTCTGAGTTCGCTCGTTACGCTCGCTTCCCCTGGCGTCTCCGCCGATTCTAACGGCCTCTTCCACGGCCTCGGCGACCATGCTTCCAACTCATTTTCGATCGACAACCAGCCCATCACCGACCAACAAAGCAAAGTATTTTCGAATCAGCTCCCGATCGAAGCCGTGCAGTCGATGGAGGTGATCGAAGGTGCGCCTCCCGCCGAATACGGCGGCAAAACCAGTCTCGTGGTTGTGGTCACTACCCGCTCCGGCCTCGGCAGTTCCACACCTCATGGTGACATCACCGCATCCTACGGCAGCTTCGGTTCCGCGAACGGCGGATTCAATCTAGCTTACGGCGGTCAGAAATTTGGTAACTTTATTTCCCTGAGCGGACTGAACACCAGCCGTTTTCTCGATGGCCCGGAATTTGTCACGATTCACGATCATGGTAACGAGCAAAATATTTTCGACCGTTTCGACTACAAGCTTTCGTCAGCCGACACGGTAAACTTGAATTTTCAATTCACACGCTCCTGGTTCCAGACGCCGAATTCCTACGACGGGCAAAGTGCAGCCGCGTGGAGCGGACTCGTGGTAGATAACGGCGGTCTTGGTCCAGATGGCCGCGTGGTAGGACCTCAGGATCAGCGTTCAAAGATCAGGACGTTCAACATCGCACCGACGTGGACCCGACTGATCAATACCTACACGATCTTCACCTTCGGAGCCTACGTTCGCCAGGATCAATATAACTATTATCCAAGCGGCAATCCGTTCTCCGATCTGACTCCCGACCTCCAGTCGCAAACCGTCGGTCAAGATCGCAGACTTACCAACGCCGGCGGCCGGGCCAGTCTCTCCTACGTCAAGGGGATTCACAACCTCAAGGTCGGTATCAACTATTCCCATACCTTCCTCACGGAAAAGGACACCTTTGGACTTGTCGATCCAACCGGCAACGCGGTCTGCTTGAACTCGGACGGAAGCCCTTTCACGGGCGCCTCCCTGACGGATCCGAATAATTGCACTGGCGCTCTCTCGCCGAACCCCAATTTTGTCCCTCTGCTAGCCTGCTACGACCTTACCCGAACCGGGAAGTTGCCGGTCTCCGACGGCTGTCCCAATTCCACCAGCGGCCAATACACCTATAACGGCCGAGCCGATATCAAAGAGTTGGCCATGTATCTTCAGGACACGATCACGGTCCAGAACTGGACCCTGCAACTCGGGCTTCGTGGTGATTTTTATAATGGCCTAAGCGTTGCCAGACAGGCCGAGCCTCGTGTCGGCATCGCCTACAACATCAAGGGCACCAACACCGTGATTCGAACATCGTACGCGCGCACGATGGAAACCCCATTCAACGAGAATCTGGTCCTCGCGAGCGTCGGTTGTAACGATCCGGTCGTGAATGCGGTCACGGGCCTCTGTATCTCCTCGACACCACTGAGCCCAGGCCATCGCAATGAGTTTCATGCCGGCCTCTCGCAGGCGTTCGGACGGTTCCTGGTCATCGACGGCGAATACATCTGGAAATACACCCATAAGGCCTACGATTTCAGCGTATTCGGCGCTACTCCCATCACCTTCCCCATCGAGTGGGAAAGTTCGAAAATTCCCGGATACGCCATTCGCGCCAGCATGCCCAACTTCCACGGCTTGACAGCGTTCATCGTCATGTCGAGCGTAGCCGCTCGCTTCTACGGACCGCAGGTCAGTGGCATCGGTTCTGGTCCTGGCGCGTCGGGTGGCGTGTTCCGCATCGATCACGACGAACTATTCAACGAGACTACGCACTTGCAGTATCAACCTTGGAAGCGGGGTCCGTGGTTTAGCTTCAACTGGCGCTACGATAGCGGCCTTGTCGCAGGTCCCGTTCCTTGCGCAGGAGGTAATTGCAACAACGGTCCGAACGGTACGGATTCCATCGTTGACGTCTCCTCCTTGTCTCCTGATCAGCAATACCAGGCTGGACTCTTCTGTGGGAGCACGTACGCCACGCCTACCACTCCCATCAGCGCTAGCGGTCTATGCCCAGCGTCGCAGTATGGTTCGAAATTCATCAAGATCCCCGCAGCCGGAACCGAGAACGACGACCACAATCCACCTCGCATCTCCTCGCGCAACCTGTTCGACGCCGCCATCGGCCACGACAACATTTTCCACGGCGACAGGTATAAGTGGAGCGCCCGCCTGACTGTGATCAATATGGCCAACAAGGAAGCTCTATACAACTTCCTCTCCACCTTCAGCGGAACCCACTACGTGACGCCGCGCGCGATCACCGCGACCATCGGCTTCCACTTCTGAGCTCGTCATGTTGAACCCCTCCACTCGCGCGAGGCTGGCAAAATGAGGGGTTCCGATCGTTTGATGGTTTACGCACTGCTTGCCTCCTGCTCGTCGGTATCCCCTGCGAAGCCTGGGTTTGCGTCGACGATTGCGACTGGTTCGCCGCCCCGAATAACGCTGCGGGAGGGGGCCCAAGCTCGCCTGATTCCTGGTCCGGCGATTCCGCCTCCTCCGCGTCATGTCCAACGTTGCGTTTCATGGGCCGGTCGCTGCAGGTAAAGACAGAGGCAAGAATCTCGGACCGGGAGCGCCAGTCACACGGCCGACATCAACGAAACATTTGCATCGTGCTTCACCGCACTGATACGTCCGCCAGTCCTCCGAGGTTATGTCCGAAAGTTGCCAGCGTATTCCGCTTCGCTGTGCCAGACTTGATCGTAATGATCTCGCAGGTGCAGGAAGCCGCCGTTCTCGATTTAACGCCGGAGGCTTGTTACCAGGCCGGAAGTTCGCGCGACTCGCGCTTTGACGGCCGCTTCTTTACCGCCGTCAAAACAACGCGTATCTATTGCCGCCCGATCTGCCCGGCAGGCAGGCCGAAATTCGAGAACTGCCTGTACTTCCGCTCCGCGGCTGCTGCCCAGGATGCCGGATTTCGCCCGTGTTTGCGCTGCCGGCCCGAAGTGTCTCCTGAATTCACCTTCTGGAACGGCACTTCGAATACCGTCTCCCGCGCGATGTCCCTCATCCAGGAAAACGCGGTCGATCCCGAAGCGACCATCGATCAACTGGCCGAGCGTCTCGGCGTGGGTCCCCGCCAGTTGCGGCGCCTCTTCCATCAATACCTTGGCGCCTCGCCGATTTCCGTGATCCAGACGCGGCGAGTCCTGTTCGCCAAGCAACTGATCCATGAAACCCGGTTGCCGATGTCTGAAGTCGCCCTGGCCTCCGGCTTCGGAAGCATCCGGCGTTTCAACGATACGTTTCACAAGCTCTACGGCCGTTCCCCGAGTTTCATGCGGTGCGCATTCGCCTCGGCGGATGCCCCCGACCCGGCCAGCGCGATCACGCTGCAACTCACCTATCGCCCGCCCTACGACTGGAACGAGATCCTGGCCTGTCTCGCCGCGCGCGCTATCCCCGGCGTCGAATCGATCGAGAACGGCCGCTATCGCCGCCACGCATCGGTCGCCGTGTCGAGCGCCGTGGCCTCCATCGAAGTCGGGCACGACCCGGATCGAAACGCCCTGAAAGTGACCATCGACGTGAGTGAACTCCGTGGATTGACGGCCTTGATTGCGAAAGTCAGGCGGGTATTCGATCTCGGCGCCGATCCAGCGGCCATCGACGCGCATCTCGCCAAGGATCCGTTGCTGGCTCCGCTGGTCGCACGGCGCCCGGGGCTGCGCACCTCGGGCGCATGGGACGGATTCGAACTGGCGGTACGCGCCGTGCTTGGCCAACAAGTAAGCGTTGCCGCCGGGCGGACACTAGGCGGGCGGTTGGTCGAGATTGCCGGAACCGCCCCCGTTTTCCCGTCAGCGGCCGCAGTGGCGCAGGCGGATCTCGACAAGCTCGGGATACCGGCATCGCTGCGCCAGACCTTGCGCGCCCTCGCCGAAGCTACGGCGGCCGATCCGAAGCTCTTCGAACGGTCGGCGACGCTCGAGGAGTCTGTTCATCGGTTGAGACAAATCACCGGCATCGACGAATGGACGGCACAATACGTCGCGCTGCGGGCCTTGCGCGAACCCGATGCGTTCCCCTCGAGCGATCCCGGACTCCTGCGCGCGGCCGCCAGGCTATTGGGCCGCCCGCTCACCCCGGCCGAGCTGTTGGCTCGGGCCGAACCCTGGCGGCCCTGGCGCGCGTACGCGGCGCAACATCTGTGGACGTCCTGATAGTCCACCTCGACCTCCGATCTGCATCATGCTTATTGCGCGTCACCGATGGGGACCACCACGAAGACGGCTTGGTCAGCTTAGCTCCGGCCCGGTACACGCGCGTGACCTTGTTCCCGATGATTGAGGTCTGAATGTTCCCCCCGACGCGGATGCTGCCCCGAAGCTTCCGCCTCAGCGCTCAATTTCTTGATCACTTTTAGCTGCTCCGCGGAATCGGGAAACGCCTTCATCGGCACGTTCTCCCTGAGACCGCCGAGGGCCACGTGGCGTCCATCGGTTTGGCCATCGCACTCTGAAACAGCAGAGCATCATGTTCGAGTCTCGCGAAACCTGGCGCGCTGATCGTGATGTCGTAGGTCCCACTGCCGCCGGCAGCATCCTCGATCGCTTGGCGCCCGCCACCCTTTACGGTTAGGGCCGAAAACGGCCAGCATACTGCCGCTCTTGAGGTTATACTCGCTGGCAATGATTGGGGCCCCACTCCGATTCAGTTAGTTCGCTTCAAAAAATATTGGTGGGAAAGGGAACCGAATGAAACTCTCTTCTAGAGGGCTCGTGTCTATTTTTGCCATTGCTTTGCTGCTCACCCTCAGCGGCATTCCAGCCATGGCCCAAACCTCATCGGCCGGCGCAATCTCCGGCATCATACTTGACCAAACGGGTGCGGCCGTGCCCGGCGTCGGCGTCAAGATTAACGACTCGTCCACGAACACCACGCTCGAGACCATCACCAACGATACGGGGCGTTACCTGTTCCCGGCCGTGCCACCGGCCACTTATAACATTGTCTTCACCAAGCCGGGTTTCAGTGCCCGCAAGGTGAATAAACAGACAGTCTCGATCGGCGAGAACCTGACCATCAACGCGACCCTTGAAGTGGGACAGGTTAGCAACGTCGTGGAAGTGACTGCCGCGCCCGGCGCCGAGCTCCAGACGGTCAATGCTTCGGTCGGTACATCCATATCCGGTGAATCGCTGACGTTCCTTCCGCTGTTCGGTTCGGACGTGGCCAGCCTGGCGAACTTGCAGCCGGGTGTTTCGCCTGAAGGCACGACGGCCGGAGCCATGTACGATCAAAACACCTTCCAACTCGATGGCGGCAACAACTCGAACGACATGGACGGTTCGATGAGAGACTATACCGGCAGCTACTCGCGTAGCGCGTTCGCCGGCATGGGCGGGGCCGCCTCGGCTGGTCCGCCGAGCGGCGTGTTGCCGACACCGGCCGACACGGTTGAAGAAATAAAAGTGTCCTCCTCGGGCCAAACCGCCGACTTCAATGGCGCATCCGGCTCTCAGATTCAGGTTGTGACCAAGCGCGGCACCAACAGTTTCCACGGCTCAGCCTACTATTACTACTCGTCGACCAACGTCGGAGGCGCCAACACCTGGGACAATAACCACACTCCGGATGGGAGCCTTGGCGCGACCCCGATCGCGATCAGCCACAACCAGCGCTACGGCTTTACCGTTGGCGGTCCGCTGCTTCCCAAAATGCTCGGCGGCAAGACCTACTTCTTCTTCGGTCTCGAAGGCTTCAACTTCAACGACTCCGCCATTATCAACAAGCCGGTGCCGACCCCCTTGCTGAGAGCGGGCGTCATATCGATCGACGAAGGCGGCACGTATGTCCCTTACAATTTGAATCCCAGCGCGGTGACGGTGAACGGAGTAACCTATCAGCCGGCCGTGTGCGCCAATGGTCCCTGCGATCCCCGCGGCATCGGTCTGAACCCCATCGTGGCCCAGATCTGGAACAAGTTCATGCCTTTGCCGAACAACACCAATACCGGCGATGGCAACAACATTGAAGGCTTCCAGGGCCAAGTGCGGCTGCCGGAAAAGTCCAAGGCGCTGGTCGGACGCGTCGACCACGATTTCGGCGACAAATGGCGTCTCTTTTCGAGCTACCGCTACTACGGTCTGACCGACTTGACAACTCACCAGGTCGACATCGGCGGCGCACTGCCGGGAGATACATTCGGAGTCCCCGCCGCTCGCGCCCCGCGTCCCCAGAAGCCGGAGTTTGTGGTCATCGGACTGTCGACGACGATCAATCCGACGATGACCAACGACTTCCACTGGAACTTTACGAAGACCTGGTGGCAATGGGCTTCGTCGGGCGCACCGCCGCAGCTCCCCGGCCTTGGTGGAGCCCTCGAGATCGGCGGCGAGACACCTAACGGTCTGATCCCCTATAACACCGACAACCAGAACACCCGCCAGCGCTTCTGGGATGGCCATGACACGACGTGGAAAGACGACGTGACTAAGATCAAGAGCAATCATGTGATCCAGTTTGGCGGCAACTACCAGCGAAACTTCGATTACCACGAACGCAACGACAACGGCCAGGGCATCAACACCAATCCCACCTACCAGGTCGGGCGCAACAACTTCATCGACTACTCGGCCTATCAGCCGGCCGGTCTGCCGTCGAGCCAGCAGATCAACTACGACACGCTCTACACCTACGTCACCGGACTCGTCGATCAGCCCCAGCAGTTGTTCACTCGCACCGGCGCGAATCTGACGTTGAACCCTGTCGGCACACCGATGTTCGACAAGAGCACCATCAACTTCTACAACACGTACGTCACCGATTCGTGGAAGATCAAGCCGACCCTGACCATTACCTATGGCGCAAGCTACACGGTTGAGATGCCGCCGGTCGAACAGAACGGCAAGCAGGTCGAACTGGTGGACAGTTCCGGCCACCCGATCGAATTCAGCAACTACTTCGCGACCAAGGCCGCTCAAGCGTCGCAGGGCCAGGTTTACAATCCGATTATCGGGTTCTCGACCATCGGAAACGTCGTGGGCGCGAGCCACAAGTATCCGTTCAATCCGTTCTACGGCGGCCTGAGTCCCCGCGGCGCGGTTGCCTGGAATCCCACGGGTCACAACGGTCTGATCGGCAAGATGCTGGGCGACGGCAAGACGGTGATCCGCGCCGGCTACGGTCAGATCTATAGCCGGCTCAACGGCGTCGGCCTGGTGCTGATTCCGCTGTTGGGCGTCGGTCTCGGCCAACCGGTCTCTTGTATTGGTGCTTCTTCGAGCGGTCAGTGTCTCGGCACCAACGGAGTGACTCCGGCAAATGCGTTCCGCATCGGAACCGACGGCATGGTGGCCCCGATTCCGACTCCGTCGCAGACTCTGCCGCAACCGATCTTTCCCGGTGTGAACGGCCAGACAGCTGCCGGCGCGGCGTCGGTTCTCGATCCCAACTTCAAACCGGCGACGACCTACAACGTCAACTTCAGCATCCAACGCGAGCTCAAGCCGAAGATGGTGCTCGAAGTCGGCTATATCGGCCGCGTCATCAGGAACGAATGGATGCAGACCGACATCAACGCCGTTCCGACGATGATGACGTTGAACGGTCAGAGCTTCGCTCAGGCGTTCGCCAATTCCTATTTCGCCCAGCAGGCAGGCGGCGTACCAGCTCCGCAGCCGTTCTTTGAAGCGGCGCTCGGGCGGCGCCTCCTCGTCGTTCTGCAAGGGCTACGGAAGCTGCACGGCTGCGGTTCTGAACAACCCCACCATGAACTCCTACATCTCGACAACGGACGTCTTCTATTTGTGGTCGGCTTTGGAGCACGCGTCCTCCTGGCAGTTGGGACGCACGATTCCCAGCAGCACCAGCGCGGCCATCCCCTCGGGCCAAGTGTCCGCGGTCAACGCCGACGGCAGCTTCGGCTCGGGCAACTACAACGCGGTCTACGAGACCTTCAGCACCAGGAATTGGCATGGCGTTACCACCACGTCGAACTTTACGTGGGGCCGCGCTCTCGGCACTGGCAACCAGTCCCAAGCGACGTCCGGCTATACCGCCCTGAATCCGTACAACATCAGACAATCGATGTATGGTCCTCAGTCCTACGATTACAAGTTCCTGTACACGCAGACGTTCTTGTGGTCAGAGCCGTTCTTCAAAGACAGCAACAAGATCGTAAAATCCGCCCTCGGCGGATGGAGGCTCGGAGCGATCTTCACGGCTCGGGATGGCGCGCCAATTCAGGTTGCGAACGATTCGAACAACGATTCGTTCGGCGAGTCGCAAACGTCCGCATCGTTCGACGGCGCGGTGCTCGCTTCGAAGTACACCGGCGGCAACTCGGCCATCTACAACGTCAACGTCCCCAACAGCGTGTCGGGCGCTGGCGTCAATAGCAATTCCGGAAACGGCGGCAATAGCATCAACATGTTCTCGAACCCGAATGCCGTCTACAGCGAGTTCCGGAACTGCGTTCTGGGTTTCGACACCAGTTGCGGATCGGGCGGCAACATCCGCGGCCTGCCGAGTTGGAATATGGACGCGAACATAGCCAAGGATTTTAACTTGTTCCGTGAGGGCGTCTTTGCGACCTTGTCGTTCCAGTTCACCAACGTGTTCAACCACGCGGTGCTCGGCGATCCGGAAATGGCGATCGGCGATCCGGCCAACTTCGGCGTTCTTGGATCGAACAACCCGACCAATGGCGGTCAAGTCAATTCGCCACGCCAGTTGACGTTCAACCTGCGAGTGAGGTTCTAACTCTCATCGCTTACTGCATAATGCGCGGGCCCTGTGCATCGCCCCCCGCGGAGGCGATGCACAAGTACCAGGTCATTGGGGATTGGAACCGCGAAGCCTTGGACCCAACCCCGAATGGTCAAGAACCAAAACGATCCGCGCTCAGAGTAAGCTAGGTAGACCGAATGAGGCATGTGACGAGTATCCGGTTCCTATCAGAAGGAAGATTTACGTATCCGAGGTGAAATCAGTGAAGCGGAACGCTCTTAAGACGATCGCGTTATCAAGCTTCGCGCTGGTTGTCATGCTGCCTGCGGCGTGGCAGGCGCCCGCGCAGGAGGCCAAAACAGCGTATCCGAGCATGGCCCCGCTTGATCAGTATCTGATGGAGCGCGGCGCCGAGATAGCACTGGCGCGGAGCGCTGCGCCGGCATCCATCTCGCAGGATGCTGAGGTCATGGTGCTCGGCCGCCATGGTTACGAAACCGTGGCAAAAGGCAAGAACGGTTTCGTATGCATCGTGGAACGAGCGTGGGCCTCGGGGATCGATGAGCCGGATTTTTGGAATCCCAAACAGCGGGGCCCGATTTGCCTAAACCCGCCCGCCGTACGATCCTACCTCCCACAAACGATCCTGAAAACCGAGTCGATATTGGGTGGACGATCCAAAGCTCAGATGTTCGAGGACCTCAAGGCTGCTCTCGACAAGAAGAAACTGCCGCCGCCGGAATCTGGCGCGATGTGCTACATGATGTCTAAGCAAGGGTACTTGAACGACCGTGCCGGGCACTGGCACCCTCACCTCATGTTTTTCCTTCCACCGACGGACGCGGCGAGTTGGGGCGCAGACCTGCCGGGCTCCCCAGTCATAAGAGCTGACGATCCTCAAGGCCGGATGACTGTGTTTATGGTTCCGGTAGGACACTGGTCGGACGGAACGGCTGCTCAGTAAGTGTGGGCGCCGGCGCACGATCCCGGTTAGTCGTGCCCACGTTGAGATAGAGTGACTGAGCACCGTGGCGCGTCTCCCGCGATAGATCCACGGCCGAGTGAGACGCCCATCCCAACGATGACCAAGCTGAAGTCGAGGCGGTCGACGGGGGGCATGAGTAGGAGCCATCAGCCGTCCAGGACTCATCGTTGGTCGGTCACGCCACGGCTTGCAGTGACTCCCCACAATTGAATCGAGCTATCCACGCCCGTGATCCGGCATAGTCGCTCGAGCCGCTACACCCGGATGAAGATCCCATAACCACGGGCTTACGCTCGCCCCACATAGCTTGGCGTGATCTCGCGCAGAGAGCGGACGCCGCACTGCTGCATGGCTAGGGCGAATTCAGTGTGCAGCAGGTCGAGGACCCGCTCTACACCAGATTGCCCAAAGGCACCGAGGCCCCAGAGGTATGGACGTCCGATACCCACAGCGCGTGCGCCATAGGCGAGCGCTTTAAAGATGTCCGTTCCGCGACGGATCCCTCCATCCAGCATGACTGGAATGTTTGAGTTCGCCCGTCGAACGGCGTCGATTATTTCGGGAAGACATTCGATGGTGGCGCGGCCGGTTTCTTCGGCGCGCCCACCATGATTCGAGACAATGATCCCGTCCACACCATGTTCGACGGCGAGGGTCGCGTCTTCAGCAGTCTGGAGTCCTTTGAGCACAATCTTCATGCTGGTCATGGCGCGTACTTGGCGCACGGACTCCCAGGTGAAACGCGGCGTGTAAATACCCACTTCGCTCATGTCGATACCCTCGAATGCCGGCTTGCGCGTGCTGGCTCCACGGACATTTTTAGAGGAGGGAGGGTGACATGTGGCGCAATTACGCGTGTCGGTTGCCGCGAAGCGCTTTGCCGTTTCCGTGTTGCGTCCGGCCGGAATATCGACGGTGATTACGAGTACCGGGCATCCGGCTTTCTCGGCCCGGCGTACGATGCGCTCCGTGACTTGCCAACTCGTCGTGGGATAGAGCTGTTGCCAGATCGGGAAGCCAGCCTCCCGCATCACGTCTTCCACAGACTCCGTGGCGGTTGTCGAGAGTATCTGAAGGGTTTTTCGCGTTTTGCCGGCGCGCGCCGTAGCCAGCTCGCCCTCGCTGTGAAATGCGTGCTGACTGCCACATGGACAGAGAAAGAGGGGCGCGGACCAAGTAGTGCCGAAGAGTTCGACTGAGGTGTCTACGTGCGAGACATCCACGAGCCGCCGCGGACGCAGTTGGAGATGGTTGAATGCTTCATGATTCGCCCGGAGCGTGCGATCGTCATCCACGCCAGTCGCGAGATAGCCAAAGTGTGCGGGTGGGATGTGATTGCGCGCAATTGCCTCGAACTCAAAGACGTTGAGAACGAGGTCCGGGCTCGCGATCTGCTGCTTGGGCTGGCGAGGCTGACTGAGATTGACCGGCCGCGCCATAGGACAGTGAGCAGATAGGACTAGCGGCGAGGAAGCGGAGGAACTGGCGACGTGCGTAGACTGACATTGATTGTTGGTGAGTATATCCAATTTCAAAGTGGTCGTCCTCTCGGCCAATTTCATTGGGGAGGAAAGCATGTCTGTCGCCCTTTGAAAACGGCGACTAAGGCCAGCGCCGGGAGCGACTGTAGCCGGGGGAGAGCTTCCGCACCGTGCTGCGGAAAGCATTGTTCCGGCGGCCGACACACCTCGCAAGCGGTGTACCCCTTCGCCTTTGCATCTTTCAAGCTCATTGGAGATTTGCTCGCCGCAAGATACCGACCTCCGTCGCGATGATACTTTTCGCCGGTGCGGGTGACGTAGACACTTTGGCCCTTCGGGGCCGGCTGTGTCTGCGCCGCAGGCTTTGGCGAACCCGGCAGCACCACCCCGTCGCGACACAGCGGTGAACGGAGTAACATAGTTGTCCACGGAGGCACCATGACAGAACAAGAGCGTGATCTTGGGCGGCGCTGGTTCGAGGAGGTCTGGAACAAAGGGAGGCGCGAAGCCATCGCCGAAATGCTCCCACCCGATGCCGTACTCCATGAGGCTGGCATCGACTCGGAAGGCCCTGAGGGGTTCTATCCGCTCTTCGATCGTCTGAGTGCGAGGTTCTCGGAGATCAACGTCTCGGTCGATGATGTTATGGTCGATGGCGATAAGATTTGCGTGCGCTGGTCATTTTCGGGCAAGCACACCGGCGGCGGCTTGGGCTTCGCTGCGACCGGTATGGTGGTACACACGACCGGAATATCGATTGTGCGTGTCGCGGACGGCATGCTCATCGAAGGGTGGCAAAACTGGGACATGCTCGGGATGATGCAGCAGATCCAAGGAAGCCACAAGGCCGCCACTTACGTCAGCGCGCCGCCCCAAATTTCAGCGATCAATGCGGTTTGACGATAGTTCTAGCCGCATGAGCCCAGAATACACAGACAAATTTCTCGCGACCGCGCGCCCTACTAGGTCTTTGACCGCCTGAAGAGTTTTCTAATAATACATTTCCATTCGGAAATGTATTGGGGCATACTTAATACATGGCCCGTCCAGCCCTGCGAATTGAGGCCTAGCGGGATTAACCTTTTAAGACTAATCCGTTGCGGCGCTGCTTGACACGCTGTGCCGTTGATCGGTATACCTTGCTCTGGGAAGGCATACCGTGGGCTGATTCTTTATAAGCGGCTGTGGTCCGCAGAAATGGGCGGAACCTTGGCTAGGGATCGCTCGCGCTACTTGAAGCCGAGGTTCTTGAGCATTGCGTCGCTAAGCGCATCGCCGTCGAGGGGCGGCGCAGTTTTGAGATCTTCCATCTTTTTCAGTTGGGCTTGTTTTTGCTGTTTGGTGTTTTCCTCAAAGGCGGCGAGCTGTCCGAAAGCCGCGACGCGACGCGCAAGGTCCTCGGCGTGCGCCACCTTGATTTGTTCTTTACTCGCCTCCACAAGTTCAAGTTTTTTCTTGACGTCGGGATTATTTGCCGCCGCCGGTATGGTAAGAACATGGCTGGTAAACTTGTCTATCTCGGCAAACAGCTTGGCGAGATCGACCGCGGGCACGGGTACAGCGGTCCCGGGGGCGGATGGTTGAGCTTCTACAGCGGCCCCGGCGGCGGCCCCAGCTTTGAGCGTGAATACGTAATCGCACGCAGGGCAGCAGATCCAGTTCCACATGCGGGCGATGCAGCCGTCCTTGATGCAGCCCAGCACCGCGCCCGGCTCCAGCCCGACAGGCTTGCTGCAACGCGGGCAGTCGACGCTCGCTAACATCGGTGTGCGGCAAAACTCGCAGGCCGGCTGCGCGGGTAGTCCCGCGGCGCCGATGGCGATCAGCACGCCTCCCGTAATCTCCGAGTTGGGAACCTGCGGAAGCCACAGCTCCATCAGCTCGGCATGCGACAACCGGCGAGCGGCGCCAAAAAGAGGGTCATGAACAACGACCTCCTTGGCGCAAATATCGACCAGCACGGTGTAATGACCGGCGGCCGAATCGCGCTGCACACGATGATTCAGAATGGCGCGAATCCCGGCTGCTTTCGCGAGCCTCAGCGCCTGCAAAGGATGTCGCGCCTGGATGGCGACGGCGCTGAAACCCCGCTTCAGGGCATCCTGAGCCATCAGATAGGTCGTCGAAGAGATCTGGCCGAAGCGGTTTGCCTTGGCGATCACGGGCCAGATTTCGGTTTGCGCGACTTGCTTGCCAAAAGAGCGATACGCCATACTCAGGCACGCTGCGCCGCATGCCCGGCCAGTGAGTTCCCCGGATTGCTTCTCATAAGGAATCACTGTTGTCGCTGAACTCATAAAGTAATCTCCATCTAATATTTAATTGGCGTTTCATGGGCCGATCCAAACCGTCGGCCACCCAAGGATGATCACGCCGCCATGGACAGTTGGATCCAGCATCCGTGCCGCCATCAGTCCGCCGATCAGGACCGTTGGGGATCCCATCGCGATCATGTCCGGTGGGCCAATGCACGTCAGAACATCGGTGATCCGCGCGGCGGGCAGGTCTCCAATCAGCACTGTCGGCCAACAGGGCCCGATAATGGGTCCGCCGATGTGCGGTACCACGACGGTCACCATGGGACATAGATGCATGTCGGTCAATCGAGCGGCGGGCATCATCATGTGGGTTCGTCCTTCCTATTCGAAGCGCTTCATCATGATTGCGGACCCTTCGGAGGAAAACGGCCCTCCGCAATTGCCATTCCCAGCCCGATCAACGAGCGTTGCGTGCCCTGGATCGCCGTAGCCTCGCACTTGGTGGACGCCACCTTGATAGCAATCGCGACGGCCCTGGCGGGGGCAAACGGACTGGGCGGTATGGGCGGCCCTTGCGGTGGACCTACGCTTCCCCCAGTCTGGTTCGCAGCCGCCGCCAGGTTACCGGCCGCCGACGCGGGTCCGAGCACCTCGGATGGCTGCTTGGCGGCTGCCCGATTAGCTTCATCAGGCTGAAGCACCCATTGCACCGTGATCCTGAACGCCCTTCTTTCCCAAGGCTCCAGTTTGCTTCCACAGGTGCGCTGCAAGCTCAGGCAGCCCCACCAGATGGCCTCGCGCGAAGGGAGCGCATGGGCGAGGAAGTCGATGGCGGCCAGGTACTGCTTCGCCTCCACCAGCGCGTCCACAAAGCCGCGCGGGCTCATGGCGGGACGCAGCAAGGCCAGCGCGGCCTTATCCAAATACAACCGCGCACAAATTTCGGACGCCGTTGCCGCCGTAACGTTGACGAGCGGCGAGTTGTTCACTTCCTGAGCGCTGGAACTCATACTAGAAATTCGCCAGTGGGCAACACAGGCTCGTCCTCGGGTAGCGGCGGGGGCGGAGGCGCCGGCGGACCGGGATTAATCTGCACCAGGGGTATGCCGACGATGGTGATGCCTGACGGACCGATGGTAATGGTGCTCAACCCTGCGGTGAGCGTCAGAGTCCCTAAGAGTCCAGCGTCAATCGTGATACCACTTGAGGTCAAAGTAATGTACTGATCTATAACGGGTAACACTCCGCGCTTCATCGTGATCGACTGCGTCTCGCCGGTTTCGATTTCGATCCCATCGGTCGAATCCGCCGACATAGGCGGGTTTATTATAGGAATCAGCGATCCGGAGGTAATCCGCACCCCTTTACATCCCCGGACATCGACCATCCCGCTGTCCGCGAAAAGGCCCTCCAGGCCACCCATGGCCAGGAGCATAACTCGGCTTTCGTTGTCTGCAGATGGCGGGATATTCTTCCAGCTGGTCAGCGCGACCTGGTTTGCGCGAATACTGTACGTGCCGTCGACCGATATCGCCTGATCGCCTTTGTTTTCTTCTGCGCAGTCAGCGCCGCCCGACCCGCCGCTGAGATTTTCGTCTTCTTCCATGACCTGACCCCTCCCTGACTATTGGTCGTCCGCCTTTTTTCCTATTACGGGCAGATCTGTTAGCTCCGCTAATACCATGATCACGACCCCTACGAGGCCAACGGCCAGCAGCCCCGCACCGCTCCAGCTATCACTGAACCCAAGCTTGGGCGACCCTTTCCATAGACCTAGAGGGTGGTCGGCCACGTATGCTTCCCTGGCTTTGTCACAGGCGATCCAATCTACCGCGTCGGCAAGGTACTCCGCAAGCATAATCGCGACCAGCCCCACGTCTGTGAGGGCCTGATAGCCAAGTATGAACTTAGCCCGTTCCTCGTCTCCCGATTGCTCATCGGGAGTCGCGGCAGCACCCGAATCGTTGTTATTCGCGTTATTCGCTCCCTTCAAAGTGTCATACACAATCGAGAAGACCTCCGCCAAAATGCCCATGAGGATGCAGAGCCCTCGGGTCAAGTCGAATTTCGTGCAATGCGCTTTGTGAATCTCAATCTTCGGCGGTCCGACGGAGATTTCAAAGCTCTGGCCGAGCGTGAATTGAGCACTGGATCCAACAGTGAACTGCATGGCGCCCATGGCACTCCCAAGAACCTGCGCGGACACCGGAGCTAAGCCGGAGGGTCCGCCAAAAAAGCTAATAGTTTCAGCGACCAACGCACCAAGTGAGATGCACATCTGGAGGTTCTGGCCTATGGTGACCTGGTGGGACACTCCGCTGACGAGCTGGAACTCGTCGCCGTAAGTAACGACCGAGTTCATGCCCAGTATGCCGCTGGGGGGTGGGGTATTCATCGTACTTCCCCCTCAAAGCCGCCGCCGCTGCCGCCTGTCACCGGGATTACCTTGCCGACGGTGAGGATGTTGGCGATCCCCACTCGTTCGCCCTTACTTGCACCGGCGTGGATCATCTTGTTCTTCTCTGAATTCAGACCCAGGTTGTTTTCCGAGTGAATCGCCACATGTTCCTTGCCTTTCTCGTCATTGAAGACGATTGCGTTAAAGTTCTGGTGCGACGTACCCTTGAGGCTGGCCGATTTGATGCCGCCCAGTTGCTTGTTTATGGGCAACTTAAACCAAGGCATGTTGTCATGATTGTAAACGCTGCCAACGATCAGAGGCTTGTCCGGATCGCCCTCTTCAAAGATCACCACCACTTCGTGTCCGATGCGCGGCCAGAAGAACGCGCCCCAGCCTTTTCCCGCCCACGCTTGCGCCACGCGTAACCAGCAGGAGCTGTCGGCGTTCTTCTTGCCCTCGCGGTCCCAATGAAACTGTACTTTCACGCGGCCATACTTGTCGACGAAGATCTCCTCGCCGGGAGGGCCGGTTACGACCGCGGTCTGGAGACCTGCGATCACGGGCTTCGGTATCGTTTGCTGCGGCCGGTAGCCCAGACCGTCCGGAATTGACGAGAAGCGGTTTTCGTACGTAAACAGTCCTGTCTGTTGGCTGCGATAGTCCGCCTGTGTAGCGGTATGTTCCACTCGGGTCAGCAGATACTTGTCGTCGGCGTCGAAATGCCTCTCCAGTATGAACTCCTGGCCGGCCGTGAAATGCCCGCAGTCGCTGGTCCCTTGAATGTCGATGCTCTGGACCTCTTCCTGCTCCATGCGGATTCTAACCGTTCGCGCGCGATCCGGAAAGATGTTGGTGAGGTCCGGCGGCTGCGGCGCGCCGGCCTGGTTAATCCCGTCGAAGCGCTGAGCATAACCGCCGGGGTATTGATAGATCTCCAGTTTGTCGTTGCCGCCCACATTGAGCTTGTGCGTCACCTTGCCTACTGCCACCGTGGGGATCGTCTTCTCTATGGCCTCCAGATTCTTGTCCGGAAGCTCAAAGCAATAGTCCCAGGCGGTGAACTCCCCCGCGCGGATCGTCTGGATCTTCTCCCATCCGGTAACGCGCATATCGGTTCGGTTCTCGCCGACGACTTCTTCGTAAATCACATGGCTCTGTCCGGGGATAGTCGGATGCTTGCCGGGCACGTCCGTGACCACCATCTGGTGACTGCCGTCGGAGTGCTTGAAGAAGTAATAGATCCCCTCTTCTTCCATAAGCCGGCTCACGAAATCGAAGTCCGATTCGCCGTACTGTACGCAATAATCGCGGGGAAAATAGGTTGCGGAGAGCTCGTAGGCGACGTCCAACCCGGTGAGCACCGCCTTGAGAATGTCTGGAATCGTAATATGCTGAAAAATCCGGCTCCGCACCTTCTTCGTGAGCAACCACAACCTGGGGGTCAGCGACGCCCGGTAGGATACGAAGTGCTCATCCCGCCCGCCTTGGCTAAACTGCTTCACTAGCGCGTTAAAGTAGCGTTTATCGCCATTCAGCAGCCGCATCTCCAGAGTTACGGTTTGTCCCAGGATCTGGTCGAAGGGGATCCTGGTTCCTCGTTCCCCGAGCAGCTCAATATCGAAATCGAAGAGCCGCGAGATAGTTTCGTGGCCCCGGAAGGAGGTCACCAGGAGAACATCCTTGCCCAGCGGAGTTGTAAGGACTAGCGGTCTATCCTCTTGAGAATATTCTGGCATGCAATCGACTCCTCCTCGCGAACGCACCGGTCAGCAACGGCGCAGCACTTATATTAGCGCGGTTTTGTGGCATTTTTGGCGTTTTTAAAAATGCATGCTCCGCGGGTTGGAGCCAAGCAGAATCTTAGCGAATTAACGCTAGACGATCGGCCAAACCTTCGACGATGAACAAGATATGGGTCGTCAGGGAGCGGCAGGAAGCAGGCGTCTTCACCTACGCTCATCGACGGCTTTACGGGGCATCCGCGATCAGCAATATTGGCAACGAGGCAAACGATCAGACGCCCAAGCGCGAAGAGTCGCCGCGCTTGCTTTGCACAGCGGCGAATTGATACTTTGGCTAGACACTCAGCGTCCGCGAGAATAGTTGCTAGTTCTTCCCTCCGATTCCGCTAAATAAACTAGGCTGAGCTGCGTCGCGCCAAAGGAGATGAAACATCCGGGCCTTTTCGGCACTATTATTAGGCATGGTCGTTGACACTGATTGTTAATCCCATGCTAGACTCTAGTCCGTCCAGGAGAGGACGCCAAATTAGAGTCGAAGACACGTCTTTTCTGCGCCGACGGAGGAATTGAAGACTTTGTGCCCGAGCTAACGCCACCCGACGGACCGAGCGAACTGCCGCCAACTGGCGAGCAGACCACCGGGAGTCTGGGACGCTACAAAATCCTCGGCGAACTGGGTCGAGGAGGGTGTGGAATCGTTTATCGCGCCCTTGATCCGTCTATCGGACGCATGATTGCCATCAAGACGATCCTGGCAAAGACGGATTCTTCAAGTAAGGAAACGCGAGAGCGCTTCCGACGGGAAGCCCGGTCGGCGGGCAATTTGTCGCATCCCAACATCGTTACGGTTCATGATTTTAGCGATTCCGGCGACCCGATGTTCATCGCCATGGAGTTCGTGGAAGGGCGCACTCTCGCCGCGACTATGTCCAGTGGTCCCCTAGCGCTGGATTTTGTCTTTGGCGTGCTTCGATCGGCGGCGGATGCCCTCGATTATGCTCATGCACACCATATTGTTCATCGCGACGTAAAGCCCGGCAACTTCCTGATCACCACCAACGGGCGACTCAAAATTACGGACTTCGGTATCGCCAAGATGCTCGATAGTGACGAGGGTCTTACGAGCACCGGCATGGTCGTGGGCACCGCCCAATATATGTCGCCGGAGCAGATTTCGGAGTCCCACGTCACCGCGCGCTCCGATCAGTTCTCGCTGGCTGTGATCGCCTATGAAATGCTGGCGGGCGTGAAGCCGTTTCAAGGCAATTCGTGGGCGACCGTGATTCACGCCATCATCATGGCGGAGCCGCCGCCTATTACCAAGTATCGGGACACGTTGGGCGATGGGGTGAATGCAGTGCTGCGGAAGGCGCTCTCGAAAGATCCCCTGGCACGATACGCGACCTGTACGGAATTCTGCGTGGCTTTGGAACGAGGGATTGGCGAAACATCTGTGGATCGGACAGTACTATTCCCCCGCAACCTGTCCGGGCTTCCGGCGGCGGCGCCGGTGGAGCGGGAAAAGGCGCGCGTTACCGAGGCTGGAGTTGGGAATCGAACCGGCGGGGATGGTCAGAGCACGCTGGAGCCGGGGAAAACGGCTCCGCCGGTCAGTTGGAGGCCTGTACTGATCGGCGCGGTGGGCGCGATCATAATCGTGGGTGGCGCTTGGTTCGTCTTGCACTCGAGGAACGAGCATCCAGTGGCTCCAACTCTTACGCGGGAATCCCCGCCGGCCGTATCGCCGGTGCAACCCGTTTCGCCTCCGAAAGAGGAACCAGCTCCAGCCGCCCCCACACCCGGGCCGACGGTGAAGCAGACGAAACAGAACCCGAGTCCGCGCAAGGCCGAACCTGCCGTACAGCCGCCTGGTCCTGTCGCGACCGCGAATCGTTTGCCATCGCCGACGGTGGAAAGCAGTCCTCCGGCGCTGGTCCCACCGGTAACAGTTCCTCCGGTTTTGCCGCCGGCGCCGCCGCCCCCCGCGACGTCACCCAACAAAACGCAGGAGGATCAAGCGATCAAGGCGGCCGAGGAACAAGCGAAGCGTCTGGCGGATCAGCAGGCAAAACGAGCAGCGGATGACCAGGCGAAACGCGCCCTGGACGAGCAGGCAAAACGCCTATCGGACGAACAAGCCAAGAACGTCCGCAGTGCGGAGAACGCGGCTATTTCGCGTGCCTTGAGAGATTACCAGGCAGCGTACTCGCGGAAGGATTTAACGGCGCTTCAGACCATCTGGCCCTCGATCCCAAAGCAGGCTCTGGAGGGAATTCGGGGTAGCTTCCGCGACGCGTCGGAGGTCAGAATGGATCTTCGCGCTGTGGGCGATCCTCAGATTTCGGGTAATACGGCCACGGTAATCTGTGATAGAAATTTGCATCAGGTGATCATGAAGAGGGCTTTTCAGGCTACCGGCAAGGTTCGGATCGTGCTCAGCCGCGTTGCCTCTGGTTGGATTATTCAGTCGGTTGATTCCATGAACCAATAGTATCGATTAGGAGGGTGACTTTACATTGACGGTATCAGCTAGTGTCGTTCGGCAAAATGTTCAGCGGATTGTTCAGCGAATTATGGGCGCCCTGGTGGTGTCGGTTATCATTGCCGCTGTGTGCCCGGCTCAACCGGTCGTGCTTGTGCCCGGCACCGTTGTCACGGGGCAGTGCCAGGGACACGCATCCGAACCAGGTTGTGTAATACCGAATTTGTTCGGCCCACAAGGACTGACCCTGGCCAACAATCCAGTATTTCCCCACTATGCGCATTTCGTGGGGTCGGCGCAGGAGACGTTGAATCAAGGGGTAGGCACGGCGATCGCGACCCAACTGGCGATTCTGCCGATCATTTCGCCCTCGTCCGGTTTTACCTTCGCCTACGACAAAGCATCGGGTGTGTTCGTGCGATCGACGACGAGTTTCGGGCCAATTTACTCGGAGCGCGCGGACACCATCGGGCGAGGGAAGGTGTCCTTTGGGCTCAGCTATCAACGTTTCCGCTTCGGCAGTCTGGATGGGATCAACATCCACAATATTCCAGCGGTGTTCTCGCACGTACCCGGGACGGGGCCGGGCGGAGCGGATGAGCCGTACGAAGCGGACGTGATTCGCACGGCCAACAATCTGAATCTCAATATGGATCAAACGATGCTCTACGCCACGGTAGGCATCATGAAGGCTTTGGATTTTTCGATCGCGGTCCCGCTCATTTCGGTCCGCTTCGGAGCTACATCGGACGCCACCATCGTTCAAGTGTCGGGGCCAACGTTTGTGCCTGCGCCCGGCGTGCCCCCGGTCGCGAATCCACACCAATTCGCCACCGGCGGGTTGACCAACACCTATTCGAGCACGGGTACCGCGTTCGGGATTGGAGACATCACGCTTCGGCTGAAACAAACCGTGTTTCAGGCTGGAGGACTGAACATTGCGGCGGCTCTCGACGTCCGCACGCCGACGGGCAACGCTCGGGAATTTCTTGGTTCGGGAGCGGCCGGCATCAAGCCGTTTGTGGCGATCTCCGGTGGAAAAAGATTCTCGCCGCACTTGAATCTCGGCTATCAATGGAATGGCAGTTCAGTGCTGGCCGGTAACCTCACCGGAACCACGGTGGGCGAGACCAATGAAGTGGCCACCATCCAGAACGGCCCGGCAACTTCCAGCCGTCTGCCCAGCCAGTATTTCTATTCCGCGGGAGCCGATTACGGAGCGACCAAGCGGCTGACCCTCAACTTCGACTATTTGGGCCAGGTCCTGGTACACGCACCGAGGGTGTTCGCGTCGACCATTACAACGCAGGCGATTGTAGGTGGAACCGGCGCACTCACCCTGCCGACGGTTGCCGCCGGCAAAGATACGATCGGTTTAAACAACGCCGGCATCGGATTCAAATACAATCTCATGGATCGGCTCCTTTTCACAGCCAACCTGTTATTCCGCTTGGATAACAAAGGGCTCAGACAGGATGTCACACCAATGATGGGAATATCCTACGCTTTCTGACGACATCGTCTCTCTGCGCGAGACTACCTGCTTTCCGCAGGATCTTCTGTGAGCGGCTGACCCAAGTCGCCGGGCGACCAATCTGACCCAGCCAATCCTGTCCCGAGATGGCATTGTTCCCACAGCGACTCGATCAGTTCAATGGCGAAGCGCGATCTATCACTGGATCGTTCCGCCAACGCGGTGTTTCTCCCGTTGTCACGCGACTATAATCGAGCTTGAGGAATCACGTGAAACTGCCTGTCTCACCACCGGTGTTGCCGATGCTCGCCAAGAGGGTGGGCGAGTTGCCCGAGGGAGACTCCTGGATTTTCGAACCCAAATGGGATGGCTTTCGCACTCTCATTTTTAGAGACGGAGAAGAAATCCTGATTCAAAGCCGGGACGAGAAATCGCTCAATCGTTACTTTCCGGAGCTGGTCGAAACGCTCCTCGCGCAATTGCCAGAGCGTTGCGTGCTGGATGGGGAGATTGTCATTGCTAATGAACGCGGGCTGGATTTCGATGCGTTACAGTTACGGATCCATCCAGCTGCGTCGCGGGTAAAGCTTCTGGCGAAGCAGACTCCGGTGTCTATCGTCTTCTTTGACTTGCTGTGCGAAGGCGATCGCGATTTGCGAGCTGAGCCTTTTGAAGAGAGGCGCCGGAGTTTGGAAGTGCTTCTGGCATCGGCAAGGCCGCCCGTCCATCTGACGCCGGCAACTCGTGACTTGAAGGTTGCTACCGACTGGTTCCATCGCTTTGAGGGTGCGGGGCTCGATGGCGTTATGGCAAAGCCTCAATCAGGCGCCTACGAAGCCGACAAGCGCGTCATGCTGAAGGTAAAGCACGAACGCGACTGTGACTGCGTGGTGGCAGGCTTCCGATGGCACAAGAAAGGTGAAGGCACTGCCATCGGATCGTTACTACTCGGTCTTTTTGACGATTCGAATTCGCTCCAGCACGTCGGCGTGTGCGCTAGCTTCACCGTCCAGAAGCGGGTGGAACTGGTCGAGTTTCTGGCTCCGTACCGCGAAGGCGCCCTCGCCCATCATCCGTGGCGAAGCTGGGCGGAGCATGCGTCGTCGAGCGCCGAAGCCGGTCAAAGGATGCCCGGCGGGCAAAGCCGCTGGAGCAATGGGAAAGATCTCTCGTGGGAACCGGTTCGGCCAGAGTTGGTGGTCGAGGTCGCATACGAGCACATGCAGGGAGCGCGTTTTCGCCACATGTCGCAGTTTCGAAGGTGGCGCTTCGATAAGAAGCCAAGCGATTGCACTTACGCTCAGCTTGAAGTGGTTCCCCCGCAGGAGCTGATGACTATTTTCGCGACTGGCCGCTGACTTTTCGTTTAGCGCGGCCTTCGCGCCACTCACGCGTAGGATCGTCATCCGGGTCGGGAGTCTCCTGAGGAGGACGGAGTTCTTCCGGGACGTGCCGCAGGTTCACGCGGATACGGGTCCAAGTGGACGACCTGCCGCGCATGGAGTCGACCAGGACATCGTCAACCGCCAGAAGCCCCGCTACTTTGCTGTGCTTGGCTTTCCATTTCTCCAGGCCCTCAAGTGCCGCCTCTTTTTGTGGCGAATTTGCAATCACGATAAGCGGCATCTTCGCTCGAGATGGGGCAACGCGAGGGGCTTCCCCTTTCGCCTTGCGAAAATGGGGCGGCCATGGCGCATCGCCGAGACCTTCCGCATCGTCCCTTGCCGCGAGTTCCAACAATCGTTCCAGGGAACCGGCGGCGGCATCTATGGCAGCGTGCGGATCGCCCAATTGTTCAAAGCGCCGCGGAACGGTCAAGACGGTGAAGTCGCCTGGCTCACAGTCCGGAACTTCCCGCCAAAGAAGGGGAGTCGATACACGCGCATCCGGCAGCGGGCGCACTGAATAGGCGGAACAGGTTGTCCGATCCTTGGCATTTTGGTTGTAGTCGAGAAAGACTCCATGGCGCTCTTCCTTCCACCACTTTGAGCTGGCCAAGGAAGGCACGCGGCGTTCGATAGCGCGAGATAGGGCCAAGGCAGCGCGGCGCACATCGTCGAACGTCCACTTCGCCTCGATCCGCACGTTGACATGGATCCCGCGCGAGCCGCTGGTTTTCGGCCAGCCCTGGAGCCCCATTACCTCCAGGAAAGATTTCACCTCAAGAGCCACGGTGCGAACATCCGGCCAACCGACGCCCGGACCAGGGTCGAGATCGATGCGTAACTCGTCCGGATGATCGAGATTTTCGGATCGTACAGGGTGAGGATGAAGCTCAATGCAGCCCAAGTTGACAGCCCACAGAAGCCCGGCGGTATCGTCGATCACCACCTCTTCTGCCGTCCGGCCCGACGGGAAAGAGAGCGTCACCGTTCGCACCCAGGTGGGCAGGTCACTGGGCGCGCGCTTCTGATAGAAGGCCTCCCCTTCGGCTCCATTCACGAACCGTTTCAGAACCAGGGGCCGGTCACGAATCCCGGAGAGTGCGCCGGCCGCGACTGCCTGGTAGTACCGGACGATATCCAGCTTCGAGAGTTTCACCTGCTTCGAGAAATACGGCTTCCCGGGGTGCGTCACGCGCACCTCACGGCCGTCAACCAGCAAGACCTCGGCGGCTTCGTCCTTACTCACACGAACAGTCTAACGTAGCAGGCCGCGGCGATGGTCACCGAGGCCGCGAGTTGGGATAGAATTGTCGCGGGCGCAGTCCCGGCCGCTCGAAAAGGAGTGTGTATGAGTAATCGCAAATCGCATCAATCGTCAGAATCGATATTTATGAATCGCCGTACCTTGTTGGGCGGCGCGGCCGCAGTGGGCGGCGCGCTGGCCGGCATGGTGATCGAGCCCGCGCCCGCTATAGGCGCGAAGACCCCGGACGGGGCGATTTCGCCGAACCTGAACCCGCCGGTGGTGCAGGTGACGGGCGGCAAGCTGCGCGGCTTCCGCGACGGCAAGACGAGCACCTTCCTCGGCATTCCCTACGCCGAAGCCGAGCGGTTCGAAATGCCGAAGGCGGTGAAACCCTGGGACGGTATCAAGAGCGCGCAGGCGTGGGGCCCGGTGTGCCCGATTCCCGAGCAAAACCGGCCCGGTGCCGATGAGTTCGCTTTTCCTCACCGCTACTGGCTGCAGAACGAAGCGTGCCAGGTATTGAACATCTGGACTCAGAACCCCAGCGCGAGCGTGAAGAAGCCGGTGATGGTGTGGATGCACGGCGGAGGATTCACCAACGGCTCGTCGATGGAGTCGTATGCGTATGACGGCAAGAACCTGAGCGAGTTCGGCGATGTGGTGGTGGTGAGTCTGAATCACCGGCTGAACATCATCGGAACGATGGATCTTTCAGCGTACGGCGCACAGTATGAGAACTCGCGCTACACGGGCATGGCGGATCTGGTGGCCGCTTTGCAGTGGGTGCAGCAGAACATTGCGCAGTTCGGCGGCGACCCGGGCAACGTGACGATCTTCGGGCAATCCGGCGGCGGCAGCAAGGTGACGCGGCTGATGCATATGCCCGTGGCAAAGGGTCTGTTCCATAAGGGAATTGCGCAGAGCGGAGGCGGTCTGAACTACCGGACTGTGGAGCCTGCAACTGCGATCAAGAGGCAGCAGGCAATCGCGGAGGCGACGCTGAAGCAGCTGGGCTTCGGTTCCGACACAGACAAGCTGAAGAAGGTTCCGTACAAAGACCTGATCATTGCAGGGACGGCGGCGGCGCGCGAGATCGCGCAGGCGGCCAGCGGAGGGGCCGGCGGACGGGGCGGCGGTGGAGGCGGTTGGGACGTGATCGCCGACGACAAGTACGTGATGCGCGAACTCTGCGATTGGGCCGACACGATTCCGCTGATGGCGGGAACCGTGTTCAGCGAAATGCAGGGCACCATGACGCGCGGCGACGGCCGCAAAAATGAGTGGAGCCAGGCGGAGATCGACGAAAATCTGACCAAGGCCTACGGCGAGAAGAAGGCGCAGGTGGTCGCGGAATTCCAGAAGGCGTTCCCGCGGAAAAAGGTGCAGGACGTTCTGTACTTCGCCAATGGGTCCCGGCCTGGGGTGAAACAGACGCTGACGTGGAAACTCGAGAAGAGCAAGACGCCGGTGTGGAATTATTTGTTTGCGTGGGAGTATCCGGTGGACGGTGGAATCACGGCTTTCCACTGCTCGGAGATAGCGTTCGCGTTCCACAACGTGAACGAGCCGCACATAAGAGTGGCGACCGGCGGTGGTCCCGCGGCGCTGGCGCTGCAGGATAAGGTTGCCGGAGCATGGCTAAGCTTCGCGAAGTCGGGCAATCCGGGTGCGGGCTTCAAGCCGTGGACAGCGGCGGAGCCGAACACGATGGTGTTCGACACGGTGAGCGAATCGAAACCACTGCGCGACGATCAGCTCATTACGCTGATGGGCAACACCGGCGGCCGTGGCGGAGGCAGAGGCGCCGCGTAAACTTTTCGAGGCATGCGCCGCGGGAAGATCGAGCGGATGTTTGCGTGGCTCCAGAATTTTCGAAGTCGATCCCTGCCGGCGATATGATTTAGAAGGGCAGGACAGTTGGCGACCAATTTGAGACGCGGCCTTCGCCCTTATCGAGCACAAGGAGCACACCAACATGAAGCCAAAGAACACGATCTGCCTCTGGTTCGACAAAGACGCGCATGAGGCCGCGCGCTTCTACTCCGCCACCTTTCCGGATAGTAAAGTGACCGCTGTTCACAAGGCTCCTGGTGACTTTCCCGGCGGCAAGAAAGGCGATGTGCTGACGGTGCAGTTCACCGTCCTGGGCATTCCCTGCCTCGGTCTCAACGGCGGCCCGGCGTTCAGGCACTCCGAGGCATTTTCCTTCCAGATCGCGACGGATAATCAGGAAGAGACGGACCGTTACTGGAACGCGATCGTCGGCAATGGCGGCGCGGAGAGCCAGTGCGGTTGGTGCAAGGATCGCTGGGGCCTCTCCTGGCAGATCACCCCGCGTGCGTTGACCGATGCGCTTGCGGCTGGTGGCGATGAGGCAAAGCGTGCCTTCGAGGCGATGATGACAATGAAGAATATCGACATCGCCGCCATCGAGACAGCGCGGCGAGGTTGAACGCCGACGTCGTTATTTCGTCCTGAATCGAGCCCCGTGCCCTCGCCTTCGGGAAGCGTATGTTGTTTGGCGGTACCGTAGTCGGCAATTTCTTGGATGCGTTTCGCCTGCGTGATGCTGTACATCCGCCGAGCGTCGACGCGGACAAACTTCGTTTCGTAATCACAATCAAGCGCGGTCTTCGAGAGCACTGACCTGTTCATCAGCACTACTGAAAACAGGTCCACAGTTTCGCCGGTCGAGATCACTCTCGATACCAGCACGTGCGGGGCGTAGACTTCCGTGTATTTTGGATAATCACGAACGATCGGCACAACGTCATTGATCGTCGTATTTGCGAGAAAGGGGGTGCCAATCCAATCGTGAATGAGACCAGAGGGAACTTTCCTCGGAATGTGTGCGGCGGCCGGGGAAACAACGATCTGGCCGCGGCGGACTTTTACTGCTACGGCCGGCATGGTGTCGATCTGAAGGAAGCCAGCAGGCGCGTTGGCACGTTCCTGTATGCCCCCGTTCGCGCTTTCGACGTAGTCCTCCCAGATGCGTCGATCATTGTCTGGTCTCCCGATGTCTAGAAGCCCTCATTCAGGACTGAAACAGCTTCTGGTCAATGAATGTGTACAACCTTGACACGCGACCATCACGCTCTTCGAGGAAGTCTGTTCCCGTGTAGTGGAACGGTTGCCCTGGCATCCCGCTTCCCCACCGGCAAGTCGCTACATTGTGCATGGTCTGGATCTCACCAGTGACCGTGTAGCGGTATTGTGGGAAGTGTTTGCGAATCTCTGTAGCCGCTTCATTGATGCCCTCGCGGCCCACGATGCGACCGCCGGGATGAATCCAAAGGCAATCTTCAGTGTAAGACTCCGCGAGCAATGCCAAACGCTTGAGGGGATCAAGCTCTATAAAAATCTCATTGAAGTTGCGCATAAGCAGTTCAGAGGAAGTTGCCTTCATAAATGGATGCTCCTTAACATCGTGCAAGACAATTTAACTAAATAGCCGCTAACCGACTCAGCCTTAGGCCTCAACCTCTTTTCCCGAGGGATCGCTGTGAAACCGTGTTGCGCCGCTGGTTTTGAATGAGCCTGCCGTGCCATAGCTGTCCTCGAGAAACTGAACATAAGCGACCTTTTCCCCCTCGAAACGCGCCAAGAGGCCGAACGGAGATGTGATTTCCTTCCCGGTCACGTTCGATTTGTAAGTAAACGAGCCGAAGAGCGCGACGCGGCTACCTTGCTCGATGGCATCCGTGACCTTGAAGTCGAGCATTTTCCAGAAGCGTTGGATCGCCTCAAAGACATCGGCCAGCGCCTGAGGCCCCCTATGAGTGCCGGTCCAGGGCATGACTTTCTTCAGTTCAGGGTTGTCGAAGTTCAGTGAAACGTAGGTAACGTCCGGCGTCATGAGTTGCTTAAGCACTGTGAGATTCGTTGTGTTCTGCAAAATCTCTTGAAGTACGGCGGTCAAGTTGGTCGACATTTGATGGTTCTCCTGTTCAGAAGGGATATTGGCGTCGAGGCCGACCCTTCGTGAACGTTTGCATGATCTATCTCTTCCTCTGAAAGCGGCTGATGCCAGCTCCGTCACAATGCATCTGCGTTGCCACAAGTCGACAAGCCCCAATTGTCTTCGTGTTAGTCGGATAAACAACCTTCCCGCTCGTTCGTTGGCCATTTCGCAACGTAGGGCGCGAGCATTATTCTGTTCGGAATTTCGTCAATTGTCAAAAAATCGGGCAGTTGAATTATGTGAAACCTTTCGCATCCGCCTCTTTAGCCTGGACATCAGATTGCCTTGCGCGAGGTCGACTCATCGTCAGCAAGCCTCAGCGCTTATGCTCAGAATTGAGAGATCGGTAAGCCGGGTAATTGGGCGTGCGAAGAGCCGCGCGTACGAAGAACTATTTTGTGCCCTTTCTCTTTCAGTTCCCTTTTGATGAGAGTCTCTTGCATTTCCCTGAACTCTCAGGCCCGCTGCAAGCGCGACTGGAACAATCCAGTGAAGGCCGGTCGCACATCGACGAAGATCACCACCCAGAGCACAGCCACGAAGAGGGCCAGCGGAAGCCCGCTCGGGGCCATCGAAGCGTGGAAAACAAGAATGTTGACGATCACCGGTGCCAACACGGCCACCGCCAGCGGTACATAACGGTTGACCAGCAGAAGTACCGCTGCGATCACCTGAAACGCGAAGATCACCCACAGGTAATGAGAGGCGTACAGGGCGCCCATGAACTGTCCCGCGATGCCTCCCGGAGGGGGTAGGGGAATGAAGTTCAGAAAGCCGTTCAGGCCGAAAACAAGGAAGATCACACCCGCCAGATATCGGGCGATTGTGGAAATGGTTCTCATAAACAGGTTCTCCTTTTCGATTGGCAGCCCTTAATCATCGTGCCAATCCTATTGATGTCAATATAGTTGATGGGGTATACTTTGGAAGGATTCAGGAAATTTATGGCCCACGGTATTCAAGAGACGTCGCACGTTTGGCTCGTCATGTTGAAGGCGATGCGCGCGTTGACGCGCTACGCAGCATCGGGAATCGAAGGAACTGGACTTGGCGACTCGGATTTCCGCGTGTTGGAAGTGCTGCTCCATAAGGGACCTTTGCCTGTCAATACGATAGGCCCGATCGTCGATCTCACCCCAGGTTCGATCAGCATAGCCGTGGACCGCCTGGTCGTGAAAGGCTTAGTCACCCGGGTTGAGAGCGCCGAAGACCGGCGCGTTCGGACCGTTGCCCTCACCCCACGCGGCCAGGACCTTATTGTCCCAGCTTTCCGAAAGCATTCCGGGCAGATGAAGAGAGTGTTCTCTGAACTGACCCCGGAGGAGCTTCGCGGCTTCGAAGTTGCGCTCAAGAAAGTTGGTAAGCGCGCTGCCGCGCTGGTGGAGCAGAGTTGAACGGCACCATGCCAGTTCGCGTTTTATGCTGACTCTAAATGGCGGTTCCTCTCACGCTTTTGCATTAGCTCGGCGCGTTCGAGTCCCTCAACTTAAGCCTTCTGACAGCTTCGCGCCAGCGTCGCTGCTTCTCCTTTTCGCGAAAGATGCTCGCGATTGTGTGTGCTGACCCTGCAACTACGATCACCACCAGTAACGCCTGGAAAAATGTGTCCATCACACTCTAAGCATGCCCTTCTGCCGATCAACGCGCTACCGCCCGAATGGTTCATTGCGATTAAGTGGATAGTTCTAGGAAAGCGAGGCGGGAAGTACTGGGCCTCGAATCGGGGTGGTGCAGCTTCAGTGGTGGCGCTTCACCTGAAGCGTCCGCGCCGATAGACGTATTCGCCGTAGCTTGCGAGTCTGACGAAGAGCACGATTCCGGCGCAAATACCGATCATGCTACACCCGAGGAATTCGGCTGTGAAATGGGCTGGACGTAACGAATCCACTCGGGCCTCGCGAGCTTCTTCTAAGGTCTCCGCCCCGCGGATCGACGGAGAACATCTTGAATCAGAACGCCAGCATGAAATCTCGTACCGAACGACCGACAATAACGGACTTCCGCCAAAATGAATAGGTCGCGGAGGTGCATTTGGACCACAGCACCTCTCAGCATTTCGCGAGGAATGAAAAGCTTTAGTCCTTCCTTCGAAGTATCCAAGACCCTGGCGTCAATGTGACCAAACGGCTCCAGGAACAGGCACCAGTTCAGTCCCTGAACGGCATGGGACCATCACAAGGAACATCTTTGGAGATGACCAGTCCAAAGGAATTTTGGAACCGGGCCTGCGTCCGATGGCCGAAGTGGAGGTCATCTTGGACCATGACGTTCAGGCGACGAAGATTCCCTACCAGCGGCAATAGGAAGAGGTTAATTACCGCCATTAAGGGTCTTGAGGACATGGAATCGGGGCCGTGGGATTACTTACAAGTCTATGTTTTAAAAAGGCTTAGTTGCGCATTTGGCCCCCTGATTTGACGGTTTTTCGGAACCACTGAAACGGTAGGAATAGGGCGGCGATTGCTGCCGCGCACAAAGGCGCGCCTCGACTACGTTTATCGTAAAGTCCGCCGAACCCCAGTATGTTTTGCCGTCGTGGGCCGCCTGGTCCCTCCATGCCTCCTAAAATAGTGATCGTGCCAGTGTGAGGTCCAACCGGATCGGTATACGGTGTAAGCACCGTGACCAGAAGCAGTCCGAAGTCCACCGTTTGGCTGCCGGGGTCAACGGTCGGCGGCCCGCTGAAGAAGGGAGTGACATTGGTCACGAACATGCCATCCAGGGTGACAGTCAAGATGTCTCCGGGTTGTCCGGAGACCGAGGGAGCATCCAGATTTATAGTTACGACGTCGGCAAAGCAGGAACCAGCACCAAGGATCAGCGCGGCGAGAACCAGATTGGTTTTCTTCATAAAGTTTTTCTCCGTGACCTTTCTCTCTAACTACGGCAGCACCACGACCTCCGCCGCTGAACGTTCCGCCGGAGTACGATCCGGACAGACTGAACACGTGGATCGGCGCAGCCTGAATGGATCCTGCGGCGAAGGTGATGGTGAATGTGGCCGTGGACGCCGGGCCGATCGAAGCGACGGATGCGGGAATAATAGTCCCCGCAACCCCGTCGACTTTCGCCGACACGATGTTGACATTCTGCGCGGGGGAACTTCCGGCGTTGGCCCACAACTACCGTTGCCACCTCGTTGTTGTTCGCGTCCCGCGTAAACACAGAGCTGATCAGCAAGTTGACCGGCGTTGCCGGCTAGTAGGGATAAACCAGCAGTGCCAGGGTCTGTTGCGCTGCCGATCCTACTCCGTTCGCCGCCGTGATCTGCACCTTGTGGGTTCCGATGTCAGCGGCGGTGGGAGTTCCCTGAATGCTCAGAGTGCCGGTCGCGTAGCCCAGCTCGTTCAGGTTGCCGCTGGTAAGACCGGCGGGCAGTCCGGTGGTGGTCAAGTACATCCCGTTGCCTGCCGTTGGGTCGGTGGGCGCCGCGCTTGGCACGCCCGGTAAAGGAAGCCGGTTGGCCGGCGAACAAGGTCATCAACGGGGCGCTGGTGATCTTCGGCACGTCAAAGATGTTCAGCGTCAGGGATTCCGGTGGCGGTCCCCGCGGTTCCAGTGTCCGTCACAGGAAAGCTGTATTGGCCGACCGTCCCCACCGCCGGAGTTCCGGCAAGCTGGTAGATGACGCCGTTCAGGTTCGCGAAGCCAGGGGACGCCGTGATGGCTGAGGGCAGAGTGTTGCCGAGGGTGAAGTTGCCCTGAGTGACGCCGATGCTATTCTGGCCAAATACCCCCACCCTATAGTTCAGGACGCTCGAAGTGATGAAGATCGGCGCATCGGAAACGTTCACAGTGTAAGGGAATCCCTCAATCAAGCTGGTTCCCCGCGCGGTCACATCTACGGTGATCGGGAAGGCACCCGTGGTCCCCAGTGGCGGACGGCGCGAAAGCGTCCCAGTCCCGTCGGCATTGCTCGTAAGAGTCAGCCACGATGGCACTCGCTCGGGTTCGAGGCTCCAACTGACCGGCGTGGTCGCGCCCGGAAGCTCGTCGTCCAAACTGGTAATCTTGGACTTTCGATACGTGTCCAGCAGGCATTGGCCGCTTTTGACTACGCTTTCGCTGTCGGGCGCTGGGAAGGGGGCGACGGGGGGCTTGGATCCGCGCTACGCGGTGTTGGTCGGCGCGTTACTGGAGGCGCCGCCGGGCGCGAGCGAGATCGCGCGGCTTAGAAAAATGCTCGCGCCGTAGTTATTGGCCGCGAAGAATTGACAAACCCGCTATGATAGCCGCTTGATGAGCGCCCACAATCAAGTCCCGTATATCAATTCGCCCTTCGCGCAGACGCATCCCAGCCGGTTGTTCGTGATGGGGCGGCTCGCCGGGCTCAATCCGCCGGCGGTGGAGACGTGCCGGGTCCTCGAAATCGGAGCGAACAAGGGAGAAAACCTGATTGGGATGGCGATGGTCCTGCCATCGGCGGAGTTTGTCGGGATCGATCTGGCCGAGGTTCCGGTGACGCGGGGGCAGCAGACGATTGCGGACTTGAGGCTGAGCAATGTGCGGCTCCGGCAGATGAACGTTCTCGAAATCGACGAGGGGTTCGGAGAGTTCGACTACATCATCGCGCACGGGGTATACTCCTGGACGCCGCCGGAAGTGCGCGACAAGCTACTCGCCGTGGTGCGAGCTCATCTCAGTACGCAAGGGGTCGCTTTCGTCAGCTATAACACCTATCCGGGCGCGCACCTGCGAGAGATGCTGCGCGAAATGATGCTCTATCACATCGGGGATGAGGCGGATCCGATGCGCAGGCTGGAGCGTGCGCGAGAGTTGTTGCACATGATGGCGATCGGCCGTCCGCAGCCGAACGCGGACGAAGCAGGAGTGGCTGCCCGTGCAGCGGAGTTGCTGGAGCGGACCGACAGCGCGCTCTATCACGACGATCTGTCGGACAGTTACCAACCGGTCTACTTTTACGAATTCATAGCCCACGCAGCGCGGCACGATCTTAAGAGCATTGGCGAAGCAAGTCTGGTGGATCCAGACGCGCGCAATATGGCGCCGGAGGCGGTTGCGCGGATTCGTGAAATGGCTGCGGGAGACGCCATCGCAGAGGCGCAGTATTTCGATTTCGCGCGGACCCGGAGATTCCGTGAGACGCTGCTCTGTCATGCCGGGAACACTTTGCGCGAGGGGACCACCCAAGGATGTTACGCGGCAACTTCGGCGCGAGAGACGGAGGACGGAGTGTTTGTCAGTTCGAACAGTATACGAATGAAGACAACGCACCCGGGATTGGTGGAGTACATACGGCGCTTGATCGGTTTGTGGCCCTGCTCGGAACAGGTTGCGCCCGGCGATGCGGACCTCAGCCTGCAACTGTTCCGGATGGGAATGATCGATCTTCATGGATTTGCAGGTGTGGCGCGGCGGGCGGGCGAAATGCCGTGCGCGGGCCGATTTGCTCGCTATCAGGCCGCTCGGGGCGATGCGTACATGACTACGTTATGGCACACGACGATAGGACTGGGGAACGAGGAGGCACGGAAGTTAGTTGGCCTCCTGGACGGAAGCCGCGATCGCGAGCAGTTGGCTCGAGAGATGGGATGTTCGAGAGAAGCCATTGACGGGGCACTGGAAGTGCTGGAGAGCGATGGGATGTTCACTCACTAGACAGGGCAGGTCGGGGACCTACCCTACTTAACGCCGGCGACTTGTCTGACAATGTTAATCCCGTGACTCGCGACCGCCTTTGAGACTTCCTCGAAGGCTTTGTCTTCTCCTTCCCATGCTGCGCTTCCAAGCCACTGGAAGGTGGTCCCTCGCGGAAACTGATTTAGCTTCTCGATCGCCAATTGACGGGACTGCGGGCTATATTGCGCGATTTGGAAACGCTCCTTGCCGAAATTCATGAACTGAATCTGTAGAGGCCTCGATTGCCACATCTTCAGAAGCTGCTCGGACTGATTGCGCTGATTCGGTCCGATAGTTAGTTCGAGGAGCCGGTTTAATTTAGTCTCATTGGTGAGCCAGCCTTGTCCTCCCGCGAGCGCTGAGATCATCGCGGAGCCTGGGCCTGCTTCATACATCAATGTTTGTAGGTCTCCCTCGCGACCTTTCCAGCGCTGAAACCATGCCGTCATATGAGTCCAGAGAGTCTCTTCCGCAGCCGCTGAAGCATAGCTACCTAAATAGGTCGCTGCGTTGGTGACTACCTGCGGATCACTATCGTCCAAACTCCGAGACGCGAGACTCTCTAGAACGGAGTCATTGTGTAACTCAGCTACGTCGGTGAACAGAGAGTGATTGCACGCGGTAAATCCGGCCCCACGCGCAGCGATGGCTTTTTCGACGCGCGTCGTGGTTCCCTGCGGATCTACCCGGAGAAGATAGGCCAGCAAAGGAGCTTGTATCGCGCACGCACTTTTGCCGAGGCGTTCATCGAGATAACCCGCTACCATCGGCGCTACCGACGCCGTCGCGTAACGGGAAATCAGCGATGCTAACTGCTCTGCGCTTCCTTTGTCTTCGGTCAGATGATCGAGAAGCTGTTGTTCTACCTCCGGTAATTCCTTGTCAGGCAGCAACCCTAGTATCGCGGCACCGAACCGGGGATGAGGTCTTTCAATCTCGTGTAAGATAGCTGGCCGCGCAGCCTGTGGATCCATCTCCCACCAGCGGATCAGAGCAGAGCCATTCATCTGATCGCTGGAAGGTTCTGTGATCTTGGGAAGCAACGCCAGCATTGCTTTCTGATCCAGAACACGCCAGCGGGATTGAAATAGCTCGGTCTGCATTTGCGCCGGGAGACTGTCAAAGCCCGAGATGAGTTCGGCTGTGAGACGCTGCTTCTGATCCTGCGGAAGATCGTGGCCGCGCATGGCGGCTTCATCAATGATCGTGTACGCACTCAGCGCCAAGGCGGCGCCGCGTTTCCTGCCAAGGGCGTCGATCAACTGGCGCCGGAATTTCGCTTCCAGCTCTTCGCGCTCCGCCGGTCTGTTGGGAGTCTCCTCCGCGGGGAGGGCAACCAGCGACATAGTGTCGAGAAAGAGTCCGTTCACGGGGAAGTCAGGATCGGTGAGTAGCTCGTCAAGACTCTTCAGAGCGGCTTCTCGGGCCGGTGTACTTGCCAGGCCAAGCTTGAATTCGTAGGCTGCGTTCTGATCGTTTAAACGGCGGGCCATCTCACGGGCGGCGGCAGGTGTGCCTAGGTAGCGCAAGGTGGCGATTGCCTGGGTCTCACTCTTATCATGCTTATCAGCGTCGCTATCATCAAAGCGCTTCCGCTAACGTTGCGGCCTGCCATTCAGGAGTCGCTGGGATAATAGTAAGCCACAGTCCGTCTGATGGAACTTCCTTCGGCTTGCTTAGAAACTCGGCGCCCACCCGACTCACTCGCGACGAAGTTACGGCCACATGATAGCGGCCCGACTGGTTGAAGCGTACCCATTCATTCAAAGCACGGTGAATGACAGCAGGCTGCTCCGATAGCTTCTGGAAACCACTAAGGCCACCACCGATCGTGCCCCCGTACGACCGAAAGTACAACGCGAGTGGATCGTCCCACCCTGTGCTTGGCTCAACTTGGTATGACTCGACGCCGAGCCGGCCGCTACGGTCGTAGCTCGCGGTGTTGATCTGGTAATGATTCTCGGATGCTGAGGTGAAGGAGAGCTCAAGAGGTATCAGCTCGCCGATATGGAAAATCGTCTGGTCGCCCTTAGTGCGAACTGTTAGTTTTACGCTTTCGGAATCGGGCGATTGAGCTTGAATTATAAACAGAAACGCCAGACAAAAGGCTCCTGTTTCTTTTCGCATGTAGCTTAGACAACGATGAACGAGTTTTAGTTCCCGGCCAAAATTCGCTGCACGACCGCCGGCTGAAGCCGACGCTGCAAGCTGAAGCTTGCGCCACCATCGTTCTTCATTGCCTTGGGTGGCCCGCAGTGGCCCCACGGCGTCCGGTTGGGAGCCTCGACTGTAATAGGAGGACGACGGCATGCACGCGGAATCATGGAACTGATGGGGCTTTCAGGTCGAGCATTACTGTCTCGCCTTCACGAACAGTAACCTCTTGGCCAACGTCGTCCGGTGAGGGTCCACCGGCATCGCTTACTGTCAAGCGGTATTTCCCTGGAGGCAACCCATCCAGTTTGTATTGCCCGTTCTGGTCCACTCCTGCGCCGCGCATCCAGCTAAAGCTGGGGTCTACATCGACAGGCTGCGCGTTTACTCCGTATCCAGTGGGAGCCGATCCACGAATGGTCGCGGTGTTGGTGCTGACCACGATTCTCAATGCTCCCGCAGCACCGCCCGACAAATCCATCGGAGTGTTGGTCACGTCCGCGCTTCCCAGCCACGCCGATTTTACGAACGCCGAGGGGGCATTGGTTCGCAGATGCCAGGGCGCTGGAGTCACACCTTTCAGAGTGAACGTTCCATCCTCGTTCACCTGAGCTACGGAACCCGGTAGGCCGAAGTTTTGATTCTGCGAAGCCACCATGACATTGATCTGATTAAGAGTGAGTTTGTTGGTATTGTTTCCGCTGCTCTCTATCTCGACCCTGCCGCTAAGGTCGATCGCACGCCGCAGTTCGAGCATCATTTCGACGGGCCGGTCACTCACGTCGACCCTCTGCCACGCGCCGATTCGATTGTCCTCCGTGCCATTGGAAAAAACCGCCAGGATGTAGGAGCCGGGAAATACCTGCTTGAACTCGAATGTGCCCTTCGCCAAATCGTAGGAGGGCGCGTTCATGTTTCGGTTCATGCCACGCTCGCCCGGCGAAATCAGTTGCATCATCAGTTGATTGCTCCCGCGCCACGGCGCGCCGCCGGGAGAAAATACGCCGTGAATCTGCGTCACCGCGGTGGGGCTCATTTGAAAATCGATCCCCGACTTTTCGGCGCCCCCCGTCAGTTCCAACACTTGCGCTCCCTTGGCGTCGCTTGCCAATGGATAGTATTGCGTCGGGTATGCTCTTGTCGGCGGCGGATCTAGTCCGGCGGAAAACGGGCGGCGTTGAAACACTGGACGCTGGCACTGGGCTGACAAGATGTATTTGCCGGGCGCGATTCCATGGGCGCGGTATTCGCCATCTTGATTCGATGGAGAAATGCCCAACATGGGAACGCCTTGTTCCGGATTTTTCGCCGGATGAATCTGCACATTACAGTTGGGCAATGGATCGCCGTCCTCATCCAACACGCGCCCCGTGACCGCCGCGCCCGGGATCAATTCGACGGAAACGGGCCCGGCGGTTTCGCCCGCCTTGACCTCGACGGTCTTTGGGAGGCCGGCGAAGCGGGTCTGCGGATAGCTTGGGTGATGGAACATCAATTGATACTTGCCGGCTGGCATGTTAGCTATGGTGAACGTCCCACTGGCATCGGTGATGGCTGCCTGGGGCGGCTGATTGAATCCTGCGATATTTCCTATCGGGTTCACCGAAACCATGGTCTTCTTTACGGGCATATGCGTGACTGCGTCGGTAACAGTGCCAGTCACGCCTCCGGTCTGATCGGGACTCGAGGTCTGCGCAGCGGCGATCGCAGTGAATAGCAGGAACCATGCGGCCTTCATGGCTTGAGAATCTCCTTCGCTGTCTCCACGGAATCAGTTTGGGGTGCGACTCGACTCTTGCGCCTTCCGTCACCTCCAGCTCCTCACCCAAAGCATCGAGAACATCGCCCGCCTCTGGGTTGTGGTAGCTCGCGGTCGCGATTTTTTCGAGCGCGAAGATTTTGTATTTGCCCGGAGCGACTCCACTCAACTTGAACTTGCCGCTATCGTCGGCGATGGCACTATAGAAAAATCGAGTCAAAGTGTGCCACTTGCCAACCGGTCCCAGCAGAATGCCCGCACGCCTGGCATCGGCATTGCCGGCATCCACTTGTCCTTCGACAGAAGCGGTGTTCGAGCTCAACACGATATTGAGCGGCGCGTCCAATCCCGCCGGGACCTCAATCTTTTTGAACAGGAAATCCTTGTCGCCCAAGCGGACCGATTTTTCGAACAATCCCCCGGGATTCGGATTGATGTTCAGAAGCCACTCGCCCGGAGGAACTTCCTTGATCGCAAAGCTTCCGTCCTTTGCGACCGGCGACGAATAGGCTTCACCGCGCTGCCCCGATCCAGGCGGCGCGAGCGCGACCGTAAAGCCCTCGGGGGGATGCAGGCCCGGTCCTTCGATTTTCAAGCGGCCTTTAACCTCCACCGCAGGGATCATCGCGAGCACAATCTCGTTTATCCCCTCGTGGGCGTCGACCACTTGTGACGCATAGTAGGTCTTGTCTTTCGCGCGGACATTCGCCTGAATACGATAGCGCCCCGGTACATTGTTGAACATCTCAAACCCATAGTCGGGACCCTGCGAATACGCGCCCATGGGGCCAACCCGCATCGTGTCATCGTCGCCCGACATAAGCAAGAGATTTACCATCTGCCCGCCATTGCCGCGGCGCGGGCGGCCGCCGTTTGCTCTGGGCATGGGCCCGTCGATGGGCATCGATTCTTCGGATGGCGGCTCCAACGGAGGCACACCGGTGACGCGGCCGGTAATCGTCGCTGCGTGCTCCGCGATCAGATGAAAATCGATCCCGCTCACGACATCGCCGCCGCGGACGATCATGGGCGCCGTGTCTTTATACTCTTTAACTCCGCCGTAATATTGTGGAACCACGATCTCATGAGGGCCCTGCTGTGGCGGCAAATTCGGCATGCAGCGCAGGTAATATTCGCCCGGATCGATCCCTGTGATCTTATATTCGCCCCGATCGTTGGTGCTGGCTCCCCGGTAATTCACGAGGATGCGGTCGCCGAGATTGCGACCGGGGCGAAGAATGGTCACGCCGGCCCCTGCCAACGGTTCGCCGTCCGGGTCGATCACGCGTCCGGATATTGACGCCGAATGGAGAAAGCGCAGCTTGAGATTCGCGCGAGTTTCGCCGTCGGCGAGCGTGATCAGATCGCCCAGCTCGCGGACACTATTGGCGCCATAATTCGCGGTTCCGAGCCCGGCCTTATCGGCGCGCAGAGCATACTGGCCCGGCGGCAATCCCTCAAAAACGAATCCTCCGGAACCATCGCTGCGCGCGGTCGCCCAGGAGCGCGGCGTGCCCTGCCAAGTCACGGTCACCACGGCTTTTCGCACTGCATCGCCGCTCGATGCGTCGACTACTGTGCCGGAGATCGCACCTCGTCCGGCGGGCTGCGCGAAAACGCTCGCGGAATAAACGCACAAGAATAGAGCAAGCTCCGCGCGCGCCATTGTTTCATTAGACGCCAGTCGTCGGCAGAAAAGTTTCAGCCCAGCACAGAGGGTGGCTGATAGCGGTCAAATAAGCCCGCCCAGGAGCACGGATATGGCAGATTATGGCCGTTTAAGGTTCCGGAAGGCGCTCCGGCGCGTCGTACCCGCAATTGTAGGGTATTTTTTGTTCAAATTAGGCCTCAATTGTGCGGGAATGACCGTAAAATACATCGGATTTCCGAAAAAGGACAGTTCAGGCGATGGCCGGATTCCACTCGAGATGGAGTTGAATCTCGTCTTCGTGCACCACCTTAAAACCTAGTCGTTGATGAAAACGCACGGATCCGTGGTTGAAGCGAAAAACCGAAAGGCGGACGGGCTTTTGGGCGGCTTCCGCTTCCCTCTGGAGTTCGCGGATAAGATTCGTCCCGATGCCGGAATTCTGCGCTTGCGGCAGAATTGCTATATCCACCAGATGAAAGGAATCCGCTAAGCGGGCGATCCAGATTCTGCCTACTTTCAACTCGTCCCGCAATATTATTTCGAAGCTGGAGCCGGGAAACTCGGCGCTGTAACCATCCTTTTGCGCGGTATATTGCATTCGGATTAACTGCTGCTTGAGAGGCTCGGGAAGGCGCAGGAGTGCGAATTCAGAGGCTCGGACGGCGCAATACAGGTCAAATAGAAACGGCTCATCCGCTGAAGTGGCAGGGCGGCGAACGATGGCGGGCAGCGTTCAACTCCTGGGAGGGAAGATGCCCTGGAGCGCGATGATCCACTGCAAGCCCAGATAGGGCATCATGTTGTTGTGCGGCTGGTTGCCTCCGACCGGACTTATTGACTGGCTCATCGGAGTGAGGGGCGGCGCCGTCGCGTTGCTGTAGATTTGCGGGCTACCACTGGCCGCGAGAACGTTCCCGGACGGAGCATTCTTATCGGCTGCCAGTTTACCTGCGAGAACGGAGTGATTGTGCGTCGGCGCGTTGGAGGCGAGGAGGGTCACCGACGGCGATCCGCCCGACTCTCCGATGTCGTAAAGCTCCAGTCCAGGACCTTGGCCTTGGCCTACGGCGAGTCTGCCCTGGAGATTGGGCAACCCAAAATTACTTCTGCCATCGCCTCCAAACTGCGTGCCGAGGAGGGAAAACAGCGCGGCATTCTGCGAGATACTCATCAACTGGCCCTGGCAGAATGCGTAACCTTGCGGCGCGAAATTATAAGGGACCAGCATCAACGATCCTAAAAAGACTTGAGCCATAATCGATTCTCCTCTTCAGCTAATTGCGGGATGGAAAAATGCCGGCGAGTGCGATGCACCAGTTCATGACCAAATAGGGATGCCGGTTTTCATGCGCCTGGCCGTTCCCGAAAGATCCGACGGTGGCCGCGTTCAGAGGCGAGTTAATATTGGTCGAATTCTGCTTATAGATGGCGCCGCTGGCGGTCAAAGCGAGCAAACCGAGGCCCGCACCCCCGGAATTTGCCGGGCCGGTGGTTCCATTGACGGGGTGGTTGTGCGCGGCGGCTTCAGTGAGGGTCAAGGTATGTGTTTCGGTGCCAGCCTTCTCTCCGAGAACGATGCCGTTTCCTATGGAGATGGGTGTTCGGCCCTGCAGGTCGGGAAGAGCGAAGTTGGTGCGGCCATCCCCGCCATAAGTTGTTCCGAGAAGGGAGAATAGGGCCTGATTTTGGTTGATCGGCATTAGTTGACCCTTGCACAAGGCCCAGCCGCGGGGAGCGAATCCAAACGGGAAGAGCATGAGTTGTCCTAAAAAAGGCTGTGACATAAACTAAATTTTCCTCATTGGTTCTAAATAAGAAGGCCCGGCTTAGCCCTGACTGGGATAGATGCCAAACAGCGAGATAATCCAATTGCAGACTTGAAACGGCTGGCGGTTTTCATGCGGAATCGCATTGCCCGATGGGCCGCACATCGCTGCGCTCATGGTTATTGTGGGCGCTTCGGTCTTGTAGATATTGATCCCGGTCGCGATCACCGCAGCGGAAGGATTCTGCGCATTGCCGGTGTCGGTGGTCCCCGACAGCAGGTGATTGTGGGCCGGGAAAGTCTGCGCGTTAATGGTTACCGACTCGACGCCACCGATTTGTCCCATAACGTAGGTGCTAAGCCCAGCCCCGGATCCCTGACCGAGCGGCGTCCTTCCCCGAAGATCGGGCAACGCGAACGTGTTGACGCCATCGCCTCCGTAGGTAGTTCCGATCAGATTAAATAATACGTCGTATTGACTGATTTGCAGCAGCGATCCATCGCAAAAGGCCCAGCCTGCGGGCGGAAAATTGAAACCGGCCAGCACTATCTGGCCGACATATTGGTCCATGCGCGTCTCCCTCTCGAAAGTGTTGCTCGATTACAATATCACTGACTTCCAGGAAATTCAATCACTATTTGGCACAGTAGTTTTATATTTCATCCCGATTAATGCGGCGGAATATCGACGCAATTGCTTGGAATGGGAGAGAGTTTGTGATAATCTGTGGCAGCAGATCGGCTGGCACCAACCCCGGAGGAGCGTAAATGACGGTCCGTGAGAGCCTTGTTTTAATCGTCGGCGCAGCCACGCTGCTGAGCGTCGCGACGGGGGTGGCGAACGCCCAATGCGGAACGGGAAATCCGGTCACCTGCACGAGCACCGGGAGCACCATCACCCTTACCGACAGTGACTCCGGTACGCAGCCTGTTCAGGCGACCAACGGGTACCCGTCGGCGATTACGGTTCCGGGCACGGTAACCGGCACGGTGTCGAATATAACCGTTCGTCTGAACGGACTTACCGCCAGCGCCACCGGCCAGGGCGGCGAGGATGAAGGGGTAAGCGCGCTTGGCATTTTGCTGGTTAACAAAGTCACCGGCAAGAGCCTCGAACTGATGTATGCGCCGGGCGATGCGACGGTGACGTTCAGCAATGTCACGTTCAACATAGCCGACTCCGCGACCAGCTTCATGCCCACCGACGGGGACAACTGCGGGAGCGCCACTCCAGTAGCATTCCCGACGCAATCGACGTACACCTACAAGCCAAGCTCGTTCGAAGCCGGCAATGCGTTGGGCACGTATCCCGGCGTTACCACCACCGGTATTAACCGCGCGGGCCCGTGCTTCCAGACCACACTGAATACCTTGAATGAAGTTTTCGACGGCTTGACGGCGGCTGGGGAATGGGATCTGTACGTGGACAACAACGGTTTCGCGGACGTCTCGATTACGAGCTGGTCTTTGATCCTTACGACGGCGGCGGCCACGGGGACCACGACAACCTTGAGTTCCTCGGTCAATCCGTCGTTCACCGCGGGGGCGAGCACTTCGACGACGCTGACAGCGGATGTGACCAGTTCGAGCACGGTGAGCGTGGGAACGGTGGCGTTTTCCGACGGCGCTTCGGTGATCACGGGCTGCGGAACTGTGGCAGTCTCAAGCGGGATCGCGACTTGTACTGCCACGTTTACAACGCAGGGGTTTCACTCGCTTTCGGCCGCTTATGCCGGGTCGGGCAGCTTCGCCCCCAGCAGCGGCACGCTGAATCAATTTGTCGAGTTTCATCCAACTGTGGCGGGCACGCAATATTGCAACACCGGGGCCATCGGCATTCCCGCCGTCAACGCCTCGGGCACCGATACGCAGCCTTATCCATCGGTGATGAATGTGACGGGAATCCCGCAGTCGGTGTCGACGGTCCAGTTGGTCTTGAACGGCGTGACGATGAGCGAGATCCTGGATATTTCCATGCTGCTGGTTTCGCCGGATGGCAACCACGCTCTGGATTTCTTCGATTTCGTCGGGGGGGGAGTGTCGAGTTCCTCGACCAGCGTGACTTTCTCCGATGGCGCGAGTGGGCTCGCGCCGATGGGGAGCGGGGGACTGGCGGCGGGAAACCCCAGCTATCAACCCACCTCCTACCGCAGTTCGCCCAGTTTCCTTGACCCGCCTGCCCCCGCCCCACAGGTCCCCGCGAGTTTTGGCAACGCTGCGACGGGAGGAGGGTCGAGTGCGAAAACTTTCCTCGAGGCCTTCAACGGCGCCACGGCGAACGGATCCTGGAGCCTGTATGTTTACGACCACGGAAATCCGAACACTGCTTCCTTCTCCGGCGGCTGGTGCCTTTCGATTACGCCGGGAGTCGGACTATCGACCACCACTACCGTATCCGGTTCTCCCAATGCCGCGGCTCCGAACGGCGCGTCCGCGGGAACTACAGTCACTGTGACAGCGGTGGTGAAAAATGGCACGACGCCGGTTACTACCGGGTCAGTCACATTCACTGAAAACGGTAAGACGGTGGCAGGCGGCCCCGCGGGTGCGGTTAGTGTGGCGACCAGCGGACCGAATCAGGGGAGGGCCAGTTTCACCACGGCCTCGCTTCCGGAGGGCGATCACAATATTCTGGCGACCTTCACCGATTCGAGCAACACTTACAGCGAAAGTTTTGGAACTTATGTGCAGCGCGTGGATAATGCGCCTACCATAACCGTCAACGGCACCGCGGTCAGCTACTGCAACACGGGCAAGGTCACCGTCCCCGATCCGAACAATGCCAATCCCCTGGGAGCGGGAACACCGAATCCTTCCAATATCAACGTCAGCAATCTGTTTGGCACGGTTAATACGGTCACCGTAAGTTTGAACGGTTATAGCGAAGGACAGCCGGATTTTCTAACGTCGGTGCTGGTGGGACCTGCGGCCGACACGGCTGCAACGCTCGATTTCTTTTCGGGCGCGGGTGGTCCGAACACGGCCGGTCCCTTCAATTTGATTTTCTCGGATTTGGGCGGGGGTCTGGTTCCTCAAAACAGCGCGCCCACAGCAGGCACCTTCAAACCGACCGCCTACAACACAACAGATACTTTTACGGCAAGTACCAGCGGACTTTACACGCTGCCTGGAACTTATAACTACGCGGCTACTCACGGTACTTCCACCTTCACGAGCGTCTACGCGGGGACAAATCCAATCGGCAACTGGGATCTCTATTTCAATCAGACCGGCGACAATCCCGGCGGCGGACTCGCTACCGGATGGTGTCTCAACTTCACCGAGAATGCGCCGGTGCTGACGATTAGTAAATCTCACACAGGGAACTTTGTGCAGGGGCAGCAGGGCGCGCAGTTCTCTATCGTTGTTGGCAACAGCGGCCCCGGATCGGCGGGTGGGGCGATCGGGATCACGGTGACGGATGTTATGCCCGCGGGACTCACTCCTGCCGCGAGCCCCGGATCGGGGACTGACTGGAGTTGTTCTTCTGTCGGCCAGACGATCACCTGCACCAACGCCGACGTGGTCGCATCCGGCAGTTCGTTTCCGACGCTTACACTGAACGTCAACGTGGCAGCTAACGCAACGGGCAGCGTCAGCAATACGGCCTCGGTGAACGGAAGCGGCAATACGGTCGCGGTCAATTCGACCCCCAATAGTGTGACGATCGTAGCGACGCCGGTACTCGCGATTTCGAAGAGCCCTTCGGGAACCTTTACACAGGGATCGACGGCGCTTTGGAATATCACAGTCACAAACACGGCGGCGGCTAACAGCACGACAGCCGGTACCGTCACGGTGGTGGACACACTGCCGACCGGTTATACCTTGAACAGTTTTGCAGGCACTGGATGGAGTTGCGGCGCGGTTACGGTCACTGTCACGTGCACCAGTACGGCCACTGTATCGGGCGGCAGTTCCTATCCGACGCTTGGACTCACTGTCAACGTGCCTTCGAATTCCGCCATATCGGTTACCAACAACGCGTCCGCTTTCGGCGCAGGCGATGTTATTCATACCAGTTTAGGAACGGCGGCGACGGCCTTCAGCACAGTGACTGTCGTTCAGGTCCCGGCAACCGTCAATCTGACCGCGGGCAACAATCAGGCCGTCGCGATTACCCTGACGTTCCCGACGAATCTATCGGTGACGGTGCTCGACGCGGGCAATGTGGCGATTAATGGCGCGACCGTGACGTTCACTGCTCCGGGCAGCGGCGCTAGCGGCACATTCGCGGGCGGCACCAACGTCAAGACAGCAACGACCAACTCGTCGGGCGTGGCCACGGCGACTGCTTTTACGGCGAACACTGTCGCCGGATCCTATAGCGTCAGCGCGGCGGCCGGCACCATCACCAACAACTTCTCGTTGACCAACAATGCGGGTGCGGCGTCGATCATGACCGCGAACGCCGGCACCACGCCGCAGTCGGCGACCGTCAACACTGCGTTTGCCAACGCGCTGGCGGTGACGGTGACGGATTCTCATAGCAACCCGGTGTCCGGGGTATCGATACAATTCACGGCGCCCGCCGCGACCGGTCCATCGGGCCTGTTCAGCAACAGCACCATTCTGATTAGTGTGCCGACGAACGCATCGGGCGTGGCCTCGGCGCCCTTCACGGCGAACGGAAACGCGGGAGCGCCGTATACGGTTACGGCCTCGGGGAGCGGGCTCACCACGGTCTCATTCTCATTGACCAACCTTGCGGGAACGGCCTCATTGATGACTGCGAATGCCGGCACGACGCCACAAGCGGTCGCAGTCCTGGGGACCTTCACGCCGCTGGCAGTCACAGTGACGGATTCCCTCCATAACCCCATCTCCGGCGTTAGCGTCACGTTTACCGCACCCGGATCGGGCGCGTCGGGGACTTTCAGCAACAGCACAGCGACGATCACTGTGGCCACGAATTCCTCGGGTGTGGCTTCGGCTCCCTTCACGGCGAACACTAAGGCCGGCGGACCATACGCAGTAACTGCATCGGCGACAGGCCTTACCTCGGTGAACTTTTCGCTGACGAACAATCCGGGCACCGCGTCGGTCATGACGGCCAACGCCGGCACAACTCCGCAAACAGCGGCGATCAATACCGCGTTTGGGAATGCTCTTGCGGTAACCGTGACGGATTCCCATAGCAACCCGGTCTCTGGCGTACTGATACAGTTCACGGCTCCCACGAGCGGTCCTTCGGGCCTGTTCAGCAACAGCACTACTTCGATTGGGGTATCAACGAACGCATCGGGCGTGGCCTCGGCTTCATTTACGGCGAACGGAACTGCGGGAGTTCCTTACTCGGTGACGGCGACGGGGTCAGGTCTTACGGCGGTCTCTTTCTCGCTGACGAACCTGGCCGGAAGTGCCGGTTCGATCACCGCGAATGCAGGCACCACTCCGCAAACAGCCACGGTCAACACGGCCTTCACGAACGCGCTGGCCGTGACGGTGTTGGACTCCTTCAGCAACCCGGTATCGGGGGCGAACGTAGTATTCAGCGCTCCTTCGACCGGTGCGTCGGGGACCTTCAGCAACAGCACGAACACAATCACGGTAGCGACGAATGGGTTGGGCGTGGCGTCGGCCGGTATCTTCACGGCGAACGGGACTTCCGCCGGACCTTATTCGGTGACGGCGACCGTGAGCGCGCTCTCGACGAGTTTCTCGTTGACCAACACCGCGGTCCCTCCTACGGGTCCGACGGTGGTTTCGTACAGCGTACAATGGGGCGTCGATAGTTACAACGTAATCGGCACGCCGCGGAATCGTCTGCCGTGGCAGATCACTGGTATTCGGGTAGTCTTCTCGGCGCCGATCACTACAGGGAATGTGAATAGCCTGAGCGGCACAGGCGTAACGACCACGGGCTTCAGCGGACTCGGCACGAATACGCTTACCTGGACCATCAGTCCTCTGGCTCTTGGGAATTTCCCGACGATGCTGGCGGGTAGTGGAGCGAATGCGCTCAAGGATGCGGGCGGGAATGGCTTGACCGCGGGTGCCGGATTCAGTCAGAATTTGAAGATTCTGTATGGCGATTTTAACGACGACGGTGTGGTGAATTCACAAGATTTCACTCTGGTGAATGCCGCGCGAAACTCCGCTTACAATATCTTTGCCGACATGAATGGGGACGGAGTCGTGGACGCCACGGACGTTCAGATTGTACGGACTCGGGAGGGAACTTCACTGCCATGAAGCTTTTTATGAAACCTATCTTAGGAATTCTTTGCGTGGCGGGGCTGGCGTGTCCGTCGGCGCGCGGGACGACGGTTCTTTCCCTTGAGCCGGCGAACGTCCTGGCAAACCAGGGAGCGGTCGGGGATACGGTCGACGTGGTATTGACCAACAGTGGCCCGGGTAGCATCTCGATACAGAGTTTCTCGTTCCAGGTCTCGGTTACCGATCCGGATATCACATTCACGGGTGCGGGTTTTTCAACCAGCCCGTCTCCCTATATTTTTGCCGGTAACTCGTTCGATGTTATCAATGGATTCACGCTGAACACAGATCCAGCGGGCCAAACTATGAACGGCAGCGACGGCACTAACGATGGGAGCGGAGTTACGCTCACTGCCGGGGAGTCTCTGGCTCTCGGCGAATTGTTCTTCAACTCCTCTCCCACGGCGGCATTTGGAGGGGTCACCGTATCGTTCACGGGCGGCGCCGCAGCAAACAACCTATCAGATCCGGCTGGCAACAATGTCCCGATCACCACTCTCACGAGCGGCACCATTACCATCACCAGCGCTCCCGAGCCTTCGTCTTTCCTGCTGATGCTGGCCGGAACAGCCGCTATTGGAGCCTGGAACCGCCGTCGACGCCGCGAGTAAATGTCTTACCGCATGTATCGCGTTTTCTGCGCGACGCCAAGCGATGCCGAAGCCGACCTGGAAAACGAACGCCAGGCATTTTACGAAGTAGTGGGGCAAGTGAATGAGGCTGAGGCGATGCCTCGGGGGATGCTCTTCGTTCCCGTCTCCGTCCTGCCTAACCTGACGAATATTACCGTGTACCAGCCTTCGATCGACGAAAACGTTCGCACCTGCACCTTCTTTGTTCAGGTATTGGATCATACCTGGGGGCCGGGGACGCGGAACTTCGAACCTTCCTATCGACTCGCCACACAGTGCTGCGCCGGCGTCTCCCTGTTGCTTAAGGTTCCCAATGGGCGCCAAATTGAACCGGGAGTCGCGGCGTTCAGAGAGTCGCAAAAACCGCCAGCGGTCACCTTCGAAAGTCTCGACGATTTCAAAGTCCACCTGCGGTCACAATTGTCCGTCTGGCTTCGGTCGATCGCCGGGAATTCGTAAAATTCGGTAAAGATCTCTTTAGACGTGTGCAGTTTTTGGCAGAAGAAATTTCTCAGGAACCTTAGGTACGGCCTCAGTGAAATACCTCATACTGGGGCAAAGCGCGAACAGATGCTCGGGCCTGAACCATTTCTCGGACCAGCGTGATCCCGGGTCGAGTCCGATATCGACAAAAAAGCCGAGTATGCGGTCGTATTTGCATGATCTTACGTAGCCTTTAATTTTATGGGTTTTCCCCCATATTCGAACCTTCGTGCCAGGGGAAAGAGCGTTTTGGGTAAGGATGAGGGCACTCCACTCTCCGATCTCCTCCAAATTGCCTTCCACGACTTGTACTGAACGACTTCCGGATAGACGAGCGACCGAGACTTGCTCGGAACAAAGATGATTTCTGAAAAATGTGCGACCGTGCATGGCGTTCTTAGCCAGCAAGTACTATTCCATTTACTTAGATGGGATCAGTTTAATCCCTGGGATTCGCCATACGGAAACATTTACTCGTTCGATTTTTGCTGAGTGCCTGTATCGTCAGGTCCACAAATTCGGGAGTAAGAACTGTCCCCTCCCTGACGGTCGGGGTTCGGTCGGGAAGACGGGGGGCCTACCCATAAAGGAGGGGACATGCAAGTGTTTGGCTGACACGCCGCCAGTACTGGTCCCATCTCGCCGGCCCCAGGCCCATCGGTATTGCCTGCGATCGCGGCTCGGTGAACAAATGATTTTACGTGTCACCGATTCCGAGTCGCGCCGCGCATTACGAATAGGCTCGCAATGGAAGTCCTCGGGTCGCCAGGCATTCGAGCAGCATCTCGTGAATAGATTTGTCGAGGAGATAGAATCTCTTTCCGTCCTCTTCCTGCACCAGAGCGAGCGCTTTGCCGACCAGCACTAAACAAAATTGCTGCTCCCCGCCGCTCAGCTTCTCCGGATCGACTCGCGCCATGCCCCGCACCGTCGGCGTCAATTTACTTAAGAATCCACGCACGAATATCTGCTCGTCCAATCCATCCATCGCCGCCGATGCCGCCACCCAGCCTTGCTCGCTCGAACCGAAAAAGTAAGGACCGGACGCGAAGGCGACCAGGAACACGATGATGTCGATGAAGGCGGCCAGCGCAAATGAGAAAACGTGCCGCGCCGTAGGGGCCGTGAATAGCTCCTCGAAGGCGACGAGAAGATCTTCCTGACCACTAACTGAGTGATCAATAAAGTCCGCATATGCGGGAACCTGGGGGCGTTCGATCTTCGCCGCATGCAGCGCCTCGGTCACGTCGCTCCAAGGCAATCCATCGTAGAGCTGCCGAAATCCACGCAGTTGGCTTTCCGTTGCGTCGAGCGGCTTCAGCCGATTGCGAAACTCCGCGATGGCTTTCTGTGCGGTGTCCAATCGCTCCGCCGACTGCCGCGCCAGCTTGGTATAGCGCTCGAACGCATCGTACCGCAAGCCGGCGCCCGATCCTTCCCGGTAAGCGTTCGAATAGGTCTGCGCCTCTTTTGCGACCGCATCGCGCACCGAGCGCAAATAAGGGTCGGCATCCTGCGCGCGGGAAATGAAGCCTACCGATTTCTCGGCCGCGCCCATTTCTTCCAGCGCCAGCACGTGTTTTTGCGCTTCGGCCGACGCCGCGGCCACCAACTCCTCGGTCTTGCCGAGCGAACCGTTCAGCTCGTCGTATAGCTTGCGCTCGACAGCCGCCGGCCGCTCCCGCGCCGAGAACCAGGTGTACAGGCTGACGTAGGAAAATGCGATCGATACCGTAGCCGTGAGCGCGTACACCGCGACGAGCAGCGTGCGCCGCGACTTGCTGAATCCGATCAGCCACGCGACTAACACCAACGCTCCCTGCACGCCCGACAGATGCGAGCAGCGCGAACCATACCGAGAGGTAAAGCGCCATCCCTTGCTCCGTCGTGTACCAGGAGACAATGGATAGGAGGCACGTGGCGGCGAACAGACCTTTCACCATGGGCCGCGTGACATCGGCGGACACTTGAAACATCTGTTTAATTCAACGCGGCTCGCGCCGAAAATGTTCCGCTTTTATTCGTATCGCAGCGCGATCATCGGATCCACCCGCGCTGCTCTTCGCGCCGGCACATAGCAAGCGAATAACGCCACCAGCGCGAGCACGATAGGCGCCCCTCCAATGACCATCGGGTCGACACTCCGTATGTCATAGAGGACCCCCGCCAGCACTTTTCCGAGCGCGATCGCCAATAGCAATCCCGCTCCGATGCCGACCATCGTTACTTTCAACGCGTCGCCCAAAATCATGCGCAGAGTCGATGCCGTATCCGCGCCGAGCGCCATCCGGATGCCGATCTCGCGCGTCCGTCGAGCCACAGTGTACGCATTGAGCGCATATAATCCGATCACCGCCAGCAACAATGCCACGGAGCCGAATATCTCCAGAATGTGCGCGCCCGTGCGGACCACCCACAGGTCGAAGCTGGATTCCAAATTTCCGCGCATCGTCTTTAACCCCAGCAGCGGCAACCGCTCGTCGACTGCGAGAATCTCCCGCCGAATCGTTTCCATCATCCGGTTCTCCGCATCCGGGCCGCCGCCTGCCACCTTAAAGTGGAAGTTCACACCCGCCTGATACTCGCGTCCAAAAGGAGCGTAGACGTGAAGACGGGGCGCGCCCCCGGGGCCCGCGTTCCCGCCAATAATATTATCGAGAGTATTGCCTACTACGCCCACCACCTCCAACTCCTGCTTAGCGTCGTCCATGCGGATACGCTGGCCCAGCGCATCGCCGCCCGGCCACAGTTTCTCGGCCGCAGCCTTGTCGAGAATTGCCACACCGCTCTTCGATCCCGGGGTGCATTCGGCGCTAGTAAAAGCTCGTCCGCGCAGCATCGGAATGCCCAGCGTCTGGAAATAATCCTCGCTCACGATGTTGTATCGCGCTCCCACCGCCGGATGTTCCTTCGAAGCTGGCGCGCCGGATGGAGTGACGCTTTTCCCTAACGAAACCATTCCAAACGGAACCGTTGCCGCGATGGCCACCGACTGCACGCCGGGAACTTGCCGCAGCCGCTCCTTCAGCGTCGCGTAAAGCTGGCTCCCATGCGTTTCGTCGTAATTAATCAGGCTCGCATCCATTTCCGCCAGCACTTCGTTCTCAAGCGAAAATCCAGGCTGGACGTTCGACGCCCGCACTGCGCTGTGTACGAACAAACCGGCTGCAGTAAGCATCATCAGCGAGAGCGACAGTTGCGCCATCACCAGCATATTGCCGCGTGAAAACAGGCGGCGCTTGCGGCCCGCCACATCCTCTCCGGTATTTTCCTTAAGGTCGATCCAGACGTCGGGTTTAGAGAGCTTCCAGGCCGGAAACAGCCCGAAGACCACCGTGCTGAGTGCGCAGAACAACAACGTGAAACCCAGCGACTCTCACATCCGGGCGAGCGTCGTAAATAATCTCGATCGGAGCCATATGGGCCAGCGATTGAATCAGCAGCGTGGTGCTCCAGGAAGCAACCACAAGTCCCGCCGCGCCGCCGAGAATCGCCAGCAGCAATCCCTCGGTTACCAGTTGCCGAACAATACGCCGCCGGCTGCCACCGATCGCCAGCCGGATCGCGATCTCCTTGCGCCGGGCGGTCCCCTTGGCCATCATCATGTTCGCCAGGTTCAAGGACGCGATCAGCAACACCACAGCGGCAAGCGAGAGCAGCATGATGGCGGGCATTCTTAGCTCATGATCGTCCTGCGGATTGGTAGAGATACTCATCCGTGATAGCGGCCGCGCGATCAAGGCTTGATCTTTATTCTCCGCATACGCCTTCTCCATTTGCGACGCCTCAACGGCCAGCGTCGCGTCGGCGGTATGCAGCGTTACGCCCGGTTTTAAGCGGCCCGCCAACATCAATGTGTGGTTGTCCCGCGCCGCCAGTGGTCGAACGTGTCCTTCAAAGTCATTCATCACCATGCCGTACGCATTCAGTGGCACAAAAATTTCCGGGCTGACCAACGCCGTAGTGCCGCTGAATCCCTTTGGCGTGATGCCTACAATCGTGAATAGGTGTCCGTTGATGCGCACGGGCTTGCCCACCAATTGCGGATCCGCTCCCTTTTTCTCCCAAAATGGATACGTCACAATCGCCGTCAACTCGCCGCCGGGCGCTTCGTCTTGGGCCAGGAATGCCCTGCCCCTCGCGAGCGTTACGCCCAGGGTGGAGAAGTAATTCGAAGAGATAACAGCGGCAAAGGTCCTTCGGGTATGATCGCCTTCTTGAATGCCGACCATCGCCAGGTTAAATGCTGTCAGACTCGAAAAAACCTGGTTATTGTCGCGAATGTCGACGTAATTGGGATAAGAAAACGCGCGGTATGTATCGGGATGCTTGGTGTCGCGGCTGTAAAGCCCCGCCAGTTCCTCCGGCTTCTGAACATGCAGAGGCTTCAACAAAAATGCATTGATCAGGCTGAACACCGCGCTGTTGGCGCCGATCCCCAAAGCCAATACCAACACCGCGGCCATGGTGAACCCCGGCTTGTTCAACAGCATCCGCATCCCGTACCGGACGTCTTGTAAAATTTGGTTCATTTTTACGCCTTGATACAGCTACGAATGAAACGGCGTTTCCGTTCCGAAATTTTGCTATTCCCGGATCGTCCAACTCGCGCTTCCGCACGAATTACATTGCCGCGCATTCGGATTCAACGTCGCGCCACAACGGAGACATGCGTGCGATGACCGCTTCCCGCTACGCCTCGCCTGATATGCGATAAGCGCACCGGCCGCGGCCAGGAACAGGGCCGCAATGATCCACGAGCCGGTGTAATAGTAGAGGGTGAGCACCGCCACGATCGCGGCGGTCGCGATCAGCCATCGCTTCCTGCGAGGAGAATCGTCCATATTAATCCTCCGGGACCGTCCAACCTTCGCCGGGTTGAAACATTTTGAAACGCTGTTCCGGGCAGTGTCCCAGCAGATGCTCGACGAACGATGGTCGGCGGCGGACCATAAGGCACCAGCCAGTTCGCGCCAATGTCCGACGCCAGGCGCGCGGCCTCCGTCGGAGAAAAATTTCCTTCACCAACAGGAAGCAGCGCGACGCTAACGTTGAAAGGCCGCAGGCGATCCGCCAGTCCTTCGTAAAGCGAACAAGTGCCGGCGTGATAGATAGTCCAGCGGCCGAAGCGGATCAGATAGCCGAGCGAAGGATAGCCGCCCGCGGCGGTCCAAGTCAGAGAGGATGGCGCGGAATAAACGCGGCTGTACAGATTGTCCTTGAAATATTCGATCCGCAGACCGGAGTCGGTGGTGGTCATGCGGTGATAGGGAATCCCGCAGCGCGTGCGCGGCATCGGCGGCGCTTTTGGGAAGAATCAGCTTCGCGCGTTTCGAAGCGCCGAGCATGAGCGGCGATCGAAGCATCGACGTATTGCGCGCTGGTCGCGAGGATCATGTCGGCGTGCGTCACGTCGGCGGGCGCGAGCGGCAGTTCGGTGAAGCAGGGATCGACATAAAACGTGATCGAGGCGAAGCGCACGACAAATCCGGCTTGGCCGAGCCACCACAGCGTGGGCGTCGCGGTGATGGTCTGGTCGATAGTGGAGAGGAGGGTCACGATGCTTTCTGAGGTGGCACAGACTTTAGTCTGTGTTTCATTTCGACGCCGCCCTCTTCAATCGATCCGCGATCGCCGCCCAACTCGGACGTATCCGGAGGAGCCTCGACGGCGATCCAGGGCCAGTTTTCCTCGTCGAGATCGTGCAGCACGCTATAAATGCGATGCGCGTACGCGACCGGATCGTTGGGCATGCGCAGGCTGCGCGCGGTAAGGCCGGAGGTGTTCCACCAGACGTAGGCTCCGCGGCGGTCGGGCAGTTCGGACGGTGTATTCACCAGCAGTAGAGGCGTTCGCGGACTATAGTGGCGCGCGGCCATGCCGGGCGAGGGATGCGCGCCTTCAGGCGTTACCGCCCTCTCAATTTCGCCGAGCGCGATCATGCCGGGACGCAGCAGCGTGATCTTTCCATCGGCGATTGACGACGACCGTCGATTCGATGCCGACGCGCGTAGGTCCTCCGTCGAGCACGGGAACTCGAATCGCCAAAGGCGGCTCTAACATGTGCGGCGGTGGTGGGCGAAAGTTCCTTGAAGCGATTCGCGCTGGGCGCGGCGAGTGGAATACCGGCAGTTTCGATCAATTGAAGCGCCAGCGGATGCGCGGGAATGCGCACGCCGACCGTCGCGAGCCCCGCGGTGACGATATCGGGAATCTGCGCGGCCTTCGGAAGAACCAGCGTCAACGGCCCGGGCCACCAGCGCTGCGCGAGTTCTTCGGCTTCGCGCGGCCATTCAGTGACCAGCGTGCGCGCCATCTCGATCGACGATGCGTGGACGATCAGAGGACTGGTTTCCGGCCGGCCCTTCAGCTCATAAATTTTCGCGACCGCGGATGCGTCGAGCGCGTTCGCGCCAAGGCCGTAGACAGTTTCCGTGGGGAAGGCGACGAGGCCGCCGTCGCGAAGGATCTGCGCCGCTTCTTTAATCGAGAGGCTCGTCATTAGTCGTCATTAGTCCAAAGGTTCGTCCTTGTCGGAAGCGGTCTTGCCTGTTTTTACGAATACCAGATAAGCGTGGATCAGCGATTCCAGATCGCCATCGAGCACCCGGTCGACGTCGCCGATCGCGAGCTTGGTGCGATGGTCCTTCACCATGCGATAGGGCGCCAGCACGTAGCTGCGAATCTGGCTGCCGAAGTTGATGCCCAGCTTGGTGTCTTCGAGCTTCCGCTCCTCGGCCTTCTTCTTATCCAGCTCGATGCTCGTACAGTTTCGCGCGAAGCTGCTTCATCGCCGTCGCGCGATTCTTGTGCTGGCTGCGCTCGCTCTGGCATTGCACGACGATGTTGGTCGGCAGGTGGGTCATGCGGATCGCGGAATCGGTGCGGTTGACATGCTGGCCTCCGGCGCCGGAGGCTCGGAACGTGTCGATGCGCAGATCCTCGACTTTGATATCGATTTTGATTTCGTCGTCGATCTGCGGATAAACGAAAACGCTGGCGAAACGATGTGTGGCGCCGCGCGGCGGAATCGAACGGCGAAATGCGCACCAGCCGATGCACGCCCACTTCGCTTTGCAAAAGGCCATAGGCATTCTCGCCGTTCACTTCGAAGGTGACGGATTTAATGCCAGCGCCCTCTCCCTCCAGTCGATCGGTAACGACGGTTTCGAAACTGATTGCGCTCCGCCCAGCGCAGGTACATGCGCAGAAGCATCTCCGCCCAATCCTGACTCTCCGTGCCGCCAGCGCCGGGATGAATCGTGACGATCGCATAGCGCTCGGCGTTCTCACCGGAGAGCAGCATCTTGGTCTCCAGCGATTCCAGATACGCGGAGAAAGACTTCATTTCACGGTCGAGGTCGGCGGAAACATCCTCGCCTTCGCGGGCAAGTTCGAACAGCGTGTCGAGGTCGCCGGCGAGTGACGAAATTTCCTTGTCCTGGGCGATCTGCTCCTCCAGGCGCTTGCGATCCTGCATGATCTTCTGGCTTTTTTCGGGCTGATTCCAGAAATCGGGAGCGTTAATCTGGTCGTCTGTTTGAGCTAACTGCGTGCGGCGCGTGGGCGCGTCAAAGATAGCTCCGCACAGCGTCAGCTTGCTGGCGGAGCGAAACGTACTCTCTTTCCAGTTCTTCGAGGGTCATCTGTTTGTAGTCTAGCAGGGGTAAAGAAAATTAAGAATTAGAATTTCGAGAGTCTCGGCCGTCCCGGAATCAGAACGCTGCGGTCCTGGCCAGTAGTCGCGGGTCGAACGCGAATGGTTGGGGACCGCTCCAGGCCATTTCGGCGAACGCCGGGTGTAAGGGATTCAGTAGCAGGTTGAACTCAACAGGGATTATGAGGGACGGAACCAGAATGGAGAGCGACCCCTGGTCTGTCGCCCAACGATGTCCGTAGCGGCGGGTTGAATCTACGTCCTCCAAGCTTCCGCGGAAATCGGCGAGCTCCGGTTGGATACTTACCTCGATACTGGTGAAGGCGTAATCCGCAGGTACTTCGTTGGGGGCTAAATGCACCAGCTGCTCAAGGCAGGCGAGCGAGAGCGCCAGAGAAAAGTACAAAATCGGCGTGCCCCGAGGATGCCAGCGCCCGGGGTAAAGGAGTGACCCGCTATAGTCAGAGGCAGATCGATGAGATCGATGCAGCCTGTATACTCGCATTTCCTAACTGTAGATCCCGTAGTCGATCTGGCCCAGAACGGTCAGAACCTCCCGCTGTTTCTCAATGTCCTGAGAAAGGGCGTATTGTTCCGGCGTGGAGCCGTTCAGTATCGGAAGAGCGGTTTGCATCCAGCGGCGTGCCTTATCGTCATTCCCAAAGACTTCGAGCGCGCGTGCCCATATGATCTCCGGGCTGGGGTGCGCAAGCTGGAGCGACTGTTCTGAAATTCCCGTCGCGGCTGTAGTGCGTATCGCGCCCATAACGCCAGTCTACACCTGTGGACGCTACAACTCCAGCAAACGTCTATCTGTAGTTTATCCAACAGAGGCGATCGGGATCGGCTTCTCGGGCTCAGGTATCAAGAGTGCTGTGGATGCCCTGGCCAGGCGGCCGCCCATGCGAAGCAAGGGTGTTTCGATAAGGTAGTAGCTCGCGCAGGCGGTCGCCAGAACCGCTGGCAGATTCCATGGGAAGCGCATCCAGAAATGCGCAGGATGGTCCCAGCCGGCCACCAGGAACAACTCTTGCCAGATGTAAAGGCTATAGGAAATGCGCCCGATCCACGCGATGGGCGGAAAATCGAGCAGCCGGCTCACCCGCCATTCAGGATGAAGCAATGTTCCCGCAAGGATCATGGGAATTAGCACGGCCACGAAAATACTGGTGGGGTTCGAATAGTAATAGATGCTGAGTAGCGCCGCTGCCACCATCCCCATCCAAGGCCAAAACTGGAGCTGGAGGCGAAGCTTTTCGCGAGCCTTGGTGTCGTCGAGCGCGAACGCCACCACGGCGCCCCAGAGCAGCGCGTCCATTCTCAAGTCGGTTCGCAGATGCGGAGGAACACCGGGGAACAAATGCAGGTTCATCTGCGGCTCCACCATTCTCCAGAAGCCGACCGCGATGGCGAAATACGCCGCGACACTGCGGCCCCACTTCATGCCGCAGAGCACCAGGAGGCCTGGCCAAATCAGGTAAAAATGCTCCTCCACTGAAAGCGACCATAAATGCACCGTCTCACGCCAGAGCCAACCGGAGGGAACATAGTTTCGGAAAAAGAGCAGACAGCTCGTCAGCTCCCGCGGCCCGTGGATCGCGCCCATCATTGCGGCCACTCCGAGGAACAAGAGATAAACCGGGAGGATCCGCCAGGCGCGTCGAGTATAGAACGCCGTCAGGTTGATTGCTCCGGTCTCGCCCCGCTGTTTCAGCAGGAGACCGGTGATCAGCATTCCACTTAGGCCGAAGAAGACATCTACCCCGAAAGCTCCATACGGCGCGGCGCTCAAATAGTAAGCATCTTCATTGGTAAAGAAATACTGCGCGGCGTGATTCCAAATAACGAGGAGGATCGCCACCGCGCGCCAGCCATCCAGTGTGGGGATTCTCCGCATCCTCCTTGTTATCGGCAGCGGCGAGCGGAATCGTGAGAGTCAGCGGATTCCGGGCTATAACTCCAACAAATACCCCTTCTTTCCCACGTTCTGCGCCCGCGTCGAGCCCATCTGAATCACCGACGCCTTCCGCCTCATGAATATGCCCGCAGAAAAAATACTCGGGCTGCTGCGCTTCAATGAACTCCCGCACGGAGCGGCTTCCCGCGTGCAGCCCTTCTTTAATCCGATCGAGCGCGGTATCGAGCGGGGGGCAATGGCAGATCAGCACCAGCGGCTTCAGCCCCGCGAATTTCGTGAGCCGCGCGGCGATCTCTTCCTCTGAATATTCGCCCGGCGTATCGAAAGGCGTCGGGTTCGAATAGCCGAGTCCGGCGACATGCATCGCCCCGATCTCCATCGTCTGCTCGTGAAAATTCACGAAGCCAAAACGCTCGCAAAGCGACTCGATGTCGCCCGCCGATTCGTGATTCCCCGGCATAACGTACATTCTTGAAGCCCGCTTCTTCATGAGCTCGCCCATCTTGTCGAGCCCCCGTGCCCAGTTCACCAGATCGCCGGCGGCGAAATAATAGTCGGCATCGATATCCATCAGCTTTTCCAGGGCCTTAGAGTCGTTATGGATGTCGGAAAAGATTAGCGCGCGGGGCATCAGTTATCATGATAAAAGAAGTCCATTCGCATGCCTGAGTCCCCAAAACCCAGTATCAATAGCTGGCTCGAAGATGAGCTGTATCACCAATACCTGCACGACCGGCAGACCGTCGATCGCAGATTGGAAAGAAGTATTTGAATCGAACGGCCACGCGGCTCCTGCCAATGGAACAGTGGCTGCGTCGTGCCCCGCTGTTAAACCAGTTGCCGCACCCGCTGTAGCCCCGGGCGATCAACTTGTCCCTTTGCGCGGACCTGCCCTGCGCATCGCCGAGAACATGACGGCCAGCCTCACCATGCCGGTCGCCACCAGCCAGCGCGTAATGCCGGTGAAGGTGATCGACGAGAACCGGCGCCTGATCAACGAGCGCCGCTCCATGTCCGGCAAGAGCAAAATTTCTTACACGCACCTGGTGGCGTGGGCGATCGTCAAGGCGGTCGAAAAAGTGCCCGCGCTCAATCAGGCGTATTCGGAAAACGGCGATGAGAGCTTCCGCATCACCCACCAGAACGTGAACCTCGGAATCGCGGTCGATGTGGCGGGTAAAGACGGCGCGCGATCGCTAAAAGTACCGTCGATTAAGGGCGCGCAAGCCATGGATTTCGCGCAGTTCCTGGCATCTTTTGACGATTTAGTGGCTCGAGCGCGTACAAACAAGCTGATGGTGGCAGATTTTGAAGGCACCACGATCTCGCTCACCAATCCCGGCACAGTCGGGACCATGGGATCGACTCCGCGCCTGATGCCTGGGCAGGGCGCGATCATCGCCACCGGAGCCATCGATTATCCGCCGGAATATCGCGGCGTTCCGGAAGATACGCGCACCTCGCTCGGCCTGAGCAAGGTCATGACGGTGACCTGCACCTACGATCATCGCGTGATCCAGGGCGCGGAATCGGGCCTGTTCCTGGGTCGTTTGCAAGCGCTACTCGAAGGAGAAGACGGGTTTTACGATTCGATTCTCGCAGAGCCTCGGGATCCCCATGCGCGCGTTCACGCTGGGAGCCGGATCAAGCAGCCGCGCCGGTCATCAATGCCGATCCGATGAAGCAGGCCGCGGTCGCGCGCCTGATTCAGGCATGGCGCGAGCGCGGGCATTTAGTCGCCGATCTCGATCCTCTCGGCGTGCCCCGCGTTTCCCATCCCGACCTTGAGCCTTCGACGCACGGGTTGACGATCTGGGATCTCGACCGCAGTTTCCATGCGGGCTCGTTCGGCGTGATGACGCTGCGCGCGCTGATCGACCGGTCTGCGCGCTGACCTACGCCGGCAAGATCGGCGTGCAGTGGATGCACATCGACAATATCGAGGAGCGCAACTGGCTGGAGCAGCGCATGGAGCCTTCGCAGAATCAGTGGCCTCTCGAACCGGCTCTGAAGCGGCGCGTGCTTCAGGACGTGATCGGCGCGGAAAGCTTTGAAAATTTCCTCGATACGCGATTTAAAGGACACAAACGCTTCGGCCTCGAAGGCGGCGAATCGGCGATTGCGATTATTGAGGAGATCCTCGACCGCGCGGCGAATGCCGGGACGGCCGAAGTGGTCATCGGCATGGCCCATCGCGGGCGACTGGTGCTGTTGGCCAACATCGCGGGCAAGAGCATGGTGCAGCTTTTCGCCGAGTTCGAAGGTGACGACGATCCCGATTCGATTGAAGGCTCGGGCGACGTGAAATATCACCTGGGCGGCTCGCAGGAGCGCACGCTGCCGTCTGGCAAGAAAATCAAGGTCACCGTCGCTTTCAATCCGAGCCATCTGGAAGCAGTGAATCCGGTGGTGGAAGGTTTCGTTCGCGCCGAGCAGGACATGCTCAAGGATTTTCGCCGCGAGAAAATTCTGCCGTTGGTAATTCACGGCGACGCCGCGATGGCGGGACAAGGCATCGTGGCCGAAGCGTTCAACTATTCGAAAATTCCCGGGTATGACACCGGTGGAACGCATTCACCTGGTGATCAACAATCAGATCGGATTCACTACGAATGCCAGCGCGGCTCGAACGTCGACTTATTGCTCCGATGTCGCGCTGTCGGTACAGGCTCCGGTCTTTCACGTCAATGGAGACGATCCGGAAGCATGCATCCGCGCGACGCAGATCTCGAGCGATTACCGCCAGCGTTTCCATAAAGACGTGGTGATCGACCTGATCTGCTATCGCAAGAACGGCCACAACGAAGGCGACGATCCCAGCTACACGCAGCCCGTGATGTATCGCAAAATCAAGGCGCAGAAACCGGTGGCCGCGATTTATGCCGAGCGCCTGGAGCACGAAGGCTTGGTCACTCCGGAAGAAGTGACGGAGTGGCATGAAGCAGCAGAAGAAGCGCCTCTACGCGATCTACGACGAAGCGCAAAAAAATAAGGATGCGGTGGAGGTGCAGGTCGTCTCCATGCCCGCCGAATCCGCGCTGGTCGTGCAGCCCGCGACGGGAATTGAGCGCTCCGTTTTCGATCGCGTGGTGAACGCGATGACCACGTTCCCCGCCGATTTTCATCTGCATCCGAAGCTCGCGGGGTTGATCCGAAGCGGCGCGCGGTGCTCGAAGGCGCGCCCATCGATTGGGCGATGGCGGAGTTGCTCGCCTTCGGCAGCCTGGCGATGGAAGGGCATCCGGTGCGCTTGTCCGGCCAGGATTCGGGGCGCGGCACGTTCAGCCAGCGCCACGCCGAATATCACGATTACGAATCGGACCGGGTGTTCACGCCGCTCTCTCAGATCGGGCCGTTCGAGGTTTATAACAGCCCTCTGAGCGAATACGCGGTGATGGGTTTCGAGTACGGATATAGCGCCGCGGACTTGAACGCGCTGGTCGCATGGGAGGCGCAGTACGGCGATTTTTCGAACGGCGGACAGATCATCACCGATCAGTTCATTTCGTCGGCGGAATCGAAATGGAATCTGAAGTCGGCGCTGGTGCTGCTTTTGCCGCACGGCCAGGAAGGCGGCGGCCCGGAGCATTCCAGCGCCCGCCTGGAACGGTTCCTCCAGCTTTCCGGCGAATACAACATGCGCGTGGTAAACGTCAGCACGCCCGCGCAATATTTCCACGTGCTGCGCCGACAGTTGAAGGGACCATCGCGCAAGCCTCTCATCGTCATGACGCCGAAGAGCCTGCTGCGGCATCCGAAGGTCGTCTCCTCGATCGACGATTTCACCCGCGGCAGCGTGTTCCACCCGGTGCTCGCCGATTCGACCGTGGCCGATCCGTCGCTGGTGCGAAAGATCCTGGTCTGTTCGGGAAAGATTTACTACGAACTCCTCGCCGCTCGCGATGCCCGCAAATTGACTGACACGGCAATCGTGCGCACAGAGCAGCTTTATCCATTTCCGGAAATGGAGTTCAACGAAGTGCTGCGCCGCTATCCCGCCGCAAGCCAGGTGGTTTGGGTGCAGGAAGAGCCTCGAAACATGGGCGCATGGGGATTCGTCCGAGGCTACATCCAGCCGGTCCTCGACCGCCAGGGCCGCACCATCGGCTACGCAGGGCGGCAGGAAAGCGCAAGCCCGTCGCCAGGATCGCTGAAGCGGCATAATCAGGAACAGGCGCAACTCATTGAAGAAGCTTTCGCTCCACCCACCGTGGAGCGGAGGCGGAATAAGCGTCTGATCCGACGACGGCGTCGGCAGCAGGTATAACATTCGGTACAGGAAACCTGTACAATAAGATCATGGCCGTCGAAACCACCTATTCAAAGCTGAGAGAGGAACTCGCGTCCTTTCTCGATCGCGTAAGTGACGACCGCGAGGTGGTTATCGTCAAGCGGCGCAAGGGAAAAGATGTCGCGATAATTGACGCGCAAGAGCTCTCCAGTTTGTTAGAAACAGCGCACCTTCTACGCTCCCCGCGCAATGCCGATCGGATCTTGCGCGCCCTCCGTCGCTCGGAGCGGAGCGAAGGAAAACGCCAGACTGTCGACCAATTTCGCAAGGAAGTTGGCCTTGAGAAGGCCCGCTGAGCGGCAGGCAGTCTTTCATCCGGAGTTCCGCCAGGATCTCCTGGACTGGATCAAAACAGATCGCAACACGGCGATACGAGTTTTGGACTTAGTGGAAGCCATCATGCGCGATCCGTTTGTGGGCATCGGAAAACCCGAGCCTCTTTCACATCGCCTGTCGGGCGTTTGGTCACGTCGCGTCACAAAGGAGCACCGGTTGTTGTATGTTGTGCGCGACACACAGATCGAATTCATGCAGACGCGATATCACTATTGAAGTTCGCGCCCAGGCACGACTTGCCCTACTCCAAATCTGGCAATTCCTCGCGAGAGACAAGCAGACGAATCGACCTGGCCTGTCCGGGAACCCGCTCGATGAGGCCATTGATTTCCAGCGTTAGCACCATCTGGTGCACCGATGGAGGCGACACCTTGAAGTATTTCTGCATATCCAATTCAGCGGGCGGGACTCTGTGAATCTTCGTGTAATAGAAGATGAACGCGAGATACTGCCCCTGTTTCGAGGTATACGGTTTCTTTGCCACCTAAAACGGCACATCATCCTCATCCACCCCACCGCTCATCGGCGCCGCGTGCGCCGGAGGAGCCGCCGGAGCCTGCCGACTTCTCGGCGCGCTCTTCATCGGCTCCTGTTGCGAGTACTCATCGCCGCCCCCGCCGCTGGGTGCGCTGTCGCCTTTTCCGCCAAGCAGGATTACTTCATCCGCGACCACTTCGGTGGTCCAGACCTTCTTGCCGTCCTTATCGTCGTAGCTCCGCGTATTCAGCCGACCCTCAACATAAATCTGGGTGCCCTTCAGCAAATACGGCGCGACATTCTCTCCACGCCAGAACACGATGTTGGACCAATTGGTTTCTTCTTTCCAATCGCCCGTTGCCTGATCTTTCCAGCGGCGGCTCGTCGCCACCGAAAACTTCACGATCGCCACTTGCGAGGCGGTGTACGCCATCTCGGCATCGCGGCCCAGACGACCGATCAGGATTACTTTATTAACGCTACGACTTGCCATGATATTTGCAATCTATCATGTCTTCCGTCTCGCCTGCTCCGCCAGTCCGAACAAAGCATGCTCCAACACAGAATCCGTAAATTCCGGCGTCAATTTGCCGTGGCCGATCAACAGCCGGAAATAGATCGGCGCGTAGAGCAGGTCGAGCGTCGTGTCGAAATCGATGTCTTTGCGTAGTTCGTTATGCGCGACGGCGCGGTCCAGGAGTTGCCGGCCCTCTTCCCGGCTCTTGAGGATAAAGTGGTTCCGGAAAGCCTTGGCGATTTCGGTCTCCGACTGCGCCGCCGCGATCATCGCCGCCACGCTGCGCCCGGTCCGAGTCGCGAACACCTCCGCGACCTTCCGCAATTGGATCCGCAGGTCGGCCACCGCGCTGCTCGAATTCCCGAACGGCACGCGCGCCCTCGCCGATTCGAGAAACGCCTCCATCGCCACCGCGTAGCTGTTCTTCCAGGAGCGATAAATAGTCGGCTTGCTGACGCCCGCATGCGCCGCGATCGCCTCGATCGTCACCGCTCCCAATCCGCCTTCTTCGAGCAGCTTCTGCGCCGACTTAAGCACCGCTTCGCGAGCCTCTTCACTCCGCGGCCGCCCGCGCTTGCGTATTTTTTCATCAGGCATATTGACAGTCCTCTCGAATTATATTACATTACGATACGTAACGTAAATAGGAGGTTTCATGACTATGCTCGTTTGTCCCTATCTCGCCGTTCGCGGCGCGGCCCGCGCGATTGAGTTTTACCAAAAAGTGTTCGGAGCCACCGAAGCGTTCCGATTGACGGACCCATCTGGAGTAATCGGCCATGCCGAAATCCTGATCGGCGAATCCCGCATCATGCTCGCCGACGAAGCTCCCGCTTGGGGCCACCTCAGTCCTGAAGCCGTGGGCGGCTGTCCCGTGAAATTCCACCTCGCCGTCGACAACGTCGACGAAATGGTTCAGCGCGCCGTCGACGCAGGCGCGATCCTGCTGCGTCCCGTCGCCGACGAGTTTTACGGCGAGCGCATGGGCATGGTCACCGACCCGTTCGGCTTCAGTTGGCACATCTCGACCACCACGGCCGAAGTTTCGCCGGCGGAAATGCAGCGCCGTTGGAACGAAGCGTTAGAGGTCCCAAAATAATTTACTAATGTTGTTGTGTTTCTCCCGCTCAGTAGAAGTGAAAGAGAGGGACACGACAATGAAAAACGTAACTGAGAATAACAGATTTGGAATGACAACCAGAGCGCGCAAGGCAGTTTGCTCGCTCTTCCTGGCCGGCGGATTGTTCGGAGCGCAGGCCAAAGCCGCCATCCCCACGACTCCGGCATCGGTTCCGGACCGCGTCGCCGCCGTTCGCGCCGAGATCAACAAACGCGTCGCCGAAGCGAAGGATCTGGGCGGGCTCGAAGCCGTCACCAAGCTGCCCTATTCGCAAGTCGAAGTTGCGTCCTGGCTCAATTGGGTGAACTGGAACAACTGGAATAACTGGCGCAACTGGAACAACTGGGCGAATTGGTCGAACTGGTTCAATTTCTAATGCGGCGTCTGTCCGCATGCTGACGCATGACGGTTCAGTATCCACCTTGAGCAGCCATGCGAAAAACTTCTTGACGATGGCCTAAACCGCAGGTGGAACCGCGGACCGTCCGGAAGCGGATAGACGCTAATGCTTAGCAATCCTATAGAGATTCGAAGCCGTGCGGATCACCAGACTCCCACGCGCGATCGCAGGGGTCGCCATACTCATCTCGTCGAGCGAATTTTTCCCGATGAGTTTGTATTCCGGCCCCGCCTGGACTACGAAGGTATCGCCGTCCTCGCTCAACAGGAAGATCTTTCCGTTGGCCGCCCAAGGCGACGCGGTGAACGCCCCCGCCTCCCGATCCATCCTCTGCTTCCCGTAAACCAATTTGCCGGTACTCGCTTCGTGACAAGTCAGAAATCCTTGATCGAGCAGCGTGTAGTAGTAATCGCCATAGACCAGCGGCGAAGGATTGTAGGGACCACCCTGAGGCAGATACCACGCTATACCGTCATTGCTGGTCTGCCCCGCAGCGAGCGAAATATCGCCATGCGCGCCCGGTTTCACTGCGTAAACGGGCCGCACCTGATCGACGACATAGCCCGACGAAATGTACAAGAGTCCGTGACTCGAAAACGGTGTGGGAATCGAGATCGACGACATGCCTCCGAATTCCCACAGCAGTTTGCCGTCGAGATCGTAGGACCGCACGCGTCCCGTCCCCGGCGTCACGATTTCTTTTTTGCCGTCATGTTCCCATATATAAGGGGTGGCCCAGTTGGTTTTTTCATCGCGATCGACGCTCCAAATCGATTTGCCGGTCTTCGCGTCGAGCGCTTCCAGATACGAATGATCGTCATTGTCATGCACCAGATACAAACGGCCCCGATCGAGCACAGGCGACGCCGCGGTGCCCCAGCCATAGCGCGTGGCGACCGGTTTCGCCGCATTCGACCACAACAGCTTGCCCGAAAAATCGTAGCAGAACAGGCCGACGTTGCCGAAGTACACATAGACGCGCTCGCCGTCGGTCACCGGCGTCTCCGACGCGTAACTATTTTTCAGATGCCTCGATCCCGGGAACGCCGCTTATGAGCCTCGCGCTCCCACACAATTTTTCCGGTCGTGAAGTCGACTGCGTAGACCATCCAGCGATGCTCGTCGGTGGGAGGCTTGCGCTCGCCGCCGAAATAGAGGCCTTTTTTCGGCTTTTCCACATCGGCGCTGCTGATCACGCTGGTCACGAAAATCCGATCGCCCCATATAATAGGAGACGACCATCCGACGCCGGGGATCGCGGTTTTCCAGGCGACGTTCTCCGTTTGCGACCATTTGTCGGGCAACGAGGGATCGTCGACCACGCCGGTCGATCCAGGACCTCGAAATTGCGGCCATTGTTTGAGGTTGGACGAATCCGCCGCCAGCAGTACGACGGAAAGAGCTAACGACGCGGTTAACAATCTGAGCATGGGACCATTCTATACGGGCGCACGTGATAAAATTTGATTCAATGCGGCGTTTTTGCGCCTTGCTCTGCCTTTCGGCCATCGGGGTGGCCGACGATAACCGGTCTCTTCCCGACCGAACGCGACAGTATCTGGTCGATCTCGTCAAGATCGACTCTTCCAACCCGCCCGGGAATGAGAGTGCCGTTGCCAACTACCTCAAGCAGGTAGCGGATTCGCACGCCATCTCCAACGATTTGATGGGCAACGACGACAAGCGGAAGAACTTTGTGGCTCGACTCAAAGGCTCCGGCCGCGGACGTCCTCTGCTGCTGCTGGCTCATAGCGACGTCGTGCCGGTGGAGCGCAAGGAGTGGACCGTCGATCCCTTCAGCGGCGAAATTCGCAATGGATATATTTACGGCCGCGGCGTTGAAGACGATAAGTCGCTGCTAGCCGCCGAAATCGCCGTGATGGTGGAAATCAAGCGCCGCAATATCAAGCTGGGGCGCGACGTGATCCTGCTTTCTGAAGCGGATGCCGAGGGCAATTCCTCCGGCATCCAGTACATGCTGCAGCACCAGTACCCGAAAATCGATGCCGAGTTCGCGCTGAATGAAGGCGGCTCGATTCTGGAAACCAAGGACGGCCCGAAGATTTTCGAAGTCCAGACCGCCGAGAAGATTCCAACCCGCCTGATTCTGACCGCGAAAGGCACCGCCGGCGACGCATCGCTCCCGCGCGCCGACAATCCCATCACGCATCTCAACAGAGCTCTGGTCAAGCTGTCGGAGGCGGAGCAGCCCGCGAAGCTCAACACCACCACGCGCCGCTACCTGCGCGATATTTCGAAGCTTGCCGATTATTCCTGGCTCGCGCCGCTGATCGGTAGTCTCGGCAATCCCAACGCCGCCATCCAACAGGCTGCCGCCAGCCAGATCCGCGCGAAAGATCCCGAGCTCGACGCGATGCTGCATACTACGGTGTCGGCGACCATGTTGAACGCGGGGACGAAGAACAACGTCATCCCCACCACCGCGCAGGCGCAAGTGGATGTCCGCCGCCTTCCTAACGAAACGAAAGAAGAAGTGCTGGCGCGCTTCCGCCAGACGATCAACGATCCAGCGGTGGATATCGCCCTGGCGCCCGGCCCGCAGTTCCCCGCCCCCGATCCCAGCTTGACGACGACGCCTTTATTTCTGGCCATGACGAAAGCCATCGGCCGCACGTACCCTCGCGACATCGTCGTTCCCTACATGGCTCCCGGCGTAACCGACAGCAGTTTTTTGCGCGCCCACGGAATGCCCGTTTATGGCGTTCCAGTGTTTATCCGCGACGCCGGCGATACGCGCGTCCACGGCAACGACGAACGCATCTCCCCAAAAAATCTGGAAGATGGCGTGGAATTACTGTGGCAAATCGTCCTGGAAATCGCGGGGGGGGCTCAGTAAGCCTCGACCACAGCTTACTAGGCTAAGGCCGGGGCTTCTTTCGTTAGGGCGCGGGCGGCGGCGGGAGCCAGGGAGAGGATTTTTGTCAGGTCCTGGTTGGTGAAGGCGTCGCGTTGGAGGCGGTAGAGCGAGAGCACTCCTACTACTGCTCCTTGCGCCTCGAGAGGCACGGCCAGGGCTGAGCGCAGGGTGCTGAATTTGGTGGGATCGTTCAGGTAGCCAGGCTCTACGGAAGGGTTCCCGTTGATGATCGATTTTGAGTTTTCCGCGACCCACCCCGATAGTCCCATGCCTAGAGGAATCTCAAGCGAACCGAACAGGCGGTAATCTTCTCCCTCCAGATTTTGGGGAATCAGATGCTCTCCGGATTTCCGGTAGAGCACTAGAACGTCGAACGGGACGGCCGCGCGAATCGACTTGCTTAGAGTCGAGAATGTAGTTCCGGCGTCATCGGCAAGCGCGGTGTGAAAATTTATGAGGTCGCGGCCAGTCGATTCGAAACCAGCGGCGGGAGCGGCTCCACGGACGATTTTCAGATCCGTCGAGAGCTTGGTCTTCTCATGCGCGTGCCCGGAGGTCGCTTTGCGCTCAAGCTCGACATAGCGCTTTGCGAGGATGGTCACGACCTGCGGGTCGAAGGCCTTTCCCGACTCGGCTTCGACGATCTTGATGGCTTCATGCAGCGGCAATGCCCGGCGATACTGACGGTCTGAGGCGAGCGCATCGAGACAATCGACAGCCGATAGAATACGCGCCCCGATGGGAATCTGTTCCCCCGACAAACCGTCGGGATAACCGCTGCCATCCCACTTCTCATGATGGGAACGGACGATGGGAGCAACCGGATAAGGGAACCGGATCTGCTCGACGATCTCGGCACCGACCACCGTATGCGTTTTCATTTTCTCGAACTCGTCCGGAGTCAGTTTGCCGGGTTTTGAGATGATGTATTCGGGTACGGCGAGCTTGCCGATGTCATGAAGGAGAGCGGACGCGCGCAGGGCTTCGATCTCGCCTTCATCGAGTCCCAGTTCCTCGCCGACGGCGACGGCGTAGACTTCTACACGCTCCAAGTGGTCGTGCGTAGTCTGATCCTTCGCTTCGATCGCCAGCGCGAGCACTTCGATGGTCCGGCGATGGAGGGCGGCCACTTCTTCGGCGTGGGCGCGCAACTGCTCGGCCTGCTTTTTCTCGTCTTCCAGGCGGTTTACATACAGGCTGTGGGAGCGGTAAATGAGATACAGAATCGGGAGCAGCAAGAGCGAGGTCTGCCAGCCCAGCAGGATATTGGCCGCATTTACAATCCAGGCAACGGCAGCGCCGACCAGGTAATTCGGAAACGACCACAGGTAGGATTCGCGCCACACATGGAACGCGTGTTTCTTCTCCGTTAACGCGATCACCGTGGCCACAGAGAACGTATTCGTGAGAAAGAAAGTCGCCGCCGCGAGCAGTAGTCTTATGGGCGTTTCCAGCGCGCCACTGGCGAGAAACGGCGCGTGATAAACGCCGTAAGAGATCTCGATCGAACAGGCCATGCTGGCGACATTGAAAAAAATCTGCACCGCGCGCGGACGGTTCTTAGCGTGAAAGACGCTTTGCACCAGGATCCCGAGACATCCCATGGTGAGCGTTTCGGCCAGGCTAAATTCGGAAATGCCGATGAGCACGAACAGCATATTGAGCGACATGGTCGCGGAGATCGCGGGTAAAGTGACCTTCATCCCGGACGCGAACAGGGCGATGGCGCAGTACGCGAGATAGCGGTGCCAGTCGTGAGAACTCCAGTGGGAGAGGCCTTGACAGAGAATTATGGTCCCGGCCAGGACGATAAGCCCGATGTAGACGGTGGCTCTGCGAGGCGTCATAGGGGCCTTAGATTGATTATCGGTCAGTAAGGCTGTGGACTTGAGGGTGGCCGAAAAGCGTGGCTAGGGGGATATAAGCGTGGTAGACGTCAATGTGACGTTGAAGGCGTCATTGTGTCGCCTGAAATGGGCCTTAGAGAAGGTGCCCGGTTTTAGAGAATCAATTACTTAGAACGTGGCCTCCGAGATGCATAAGACGGGCTGCTATGAAATTCCTTCGGCGTCAGTTCATTCTGTGGTCCGGTTTCCTCCTTGGTACTGGACTCGCTTTTGCCCAGACTTCAAAAATCGCTCCAGATCTCGTAAGCCTGTTGACTGGGCTGCTCGCGCCGACCAATGTGGTCATTCAGTACAACAGCCAGCCGAATCTCTTGAACATCACCAAGCTGCTGTCGCTCGGAGGGGTGATCAACGCGCAGTATGTCTCCATTCCGGCGATCGCGGTAAAGCTGCCGGCGGTGGTCGTTTCGATTCTGGCCTTAGATCCCTCGATTGCTTATATCTCACCCGACCGCGCGGTGGTGGGAACGCTCGATTTGACGACCGCGGCCGTGAATGCCGATGTGGCGTTTCAAGCCGGCTATACCGGCTCCGGGATTGGCATCGCGATCGTGGATAGCGGCATCTATCCGCACGCGGATCTGGCGTCCCGAATAGTTTACAGGCAGAGTTTTATTGGTGGAGTAAACAGCGACGATTATGGGCACGGAACACACGTGGCGGGGATCGCGGCGGGCAGCGGAGCATCCTCGACGGGTCCACAGTTCACCCGAACGTTCCGCGGAGTTGCCCCGGGCGCGCACCTGATCGACTTGCGGGCGCTGGACGCGAACGGGATGAGTACGGACAGCGTCATCCTTTCGGCCATCGACAAGGCGATCAGCCTGCGCTCGCAGTACAACATCCGGGTGATGAACCTGTCGATCGGACGCCCCATTTTCGAAAGCTACAAGTTCGATCCGATCTGCGCGGCAGTGGCAGCGGCGTGGAAGCAGGGAATCACGGTGGTGGTGGCGGCGGGCAATCTGGGCCGTAATGGATACGCGACGATCACTTCGCCGGGAAACAGTCCATACGCGATTACGGTGGGCGCGATGAAGACTGAGGGGACGCCCAATCGCAACGACGATCTGATCGCGAGTTATAGTTCCAGAGGTCCTTCCTGGATCGATTTCGAAGTGAAGCCGGATATCGTGGCGCCGGGGAATATGGTGGTTTCGCTGCTGGCGCCGGGGTCGACGTTATCGAAGGAGTATCCGGGGAATGTCACGGCGGCGTCTTATTACATGGAGCCGGGATATTCCACGTCGCCGAAATATTTCGAGCTGAGCGGCACCAGCATGGCGACTCCGGTGGTGAGCGGTGCGGCGGCGATCCTGCTGCAGCAGAGTCCGTCGCTGACTCCGGATGGCGTAAAAGCGCGCCTGATGAAGACCGCCTACAAGACGTTTCCGGTTCAAAGCACGGCGGTGGATGCGACAACCGGAGCCCGCTATTCCGATACCTACGATATTTTCACGGTAGGCGCGGGATACCTGGATATCGCGGCCGCCCTGAACAACTCGGACGTATTTCCTGGGGTCGCCCTGTCTCCGACAGCGGTCTACAACCAATGGTTGTCACTCGCGATTCTGGTGAATCCGGCGGGTGCGGGATGGAATAACGGGCTTTGGAGTCTTAATAATGTGTGGGGAGGCAGCGTTATTCAATCGCTGAGCGGCACGTCGACGGCGTGGGGCAGTTCGGCGGCATGGGACAGTTCGACGGCTTGGGGCACGTCGACGGCATGGGGGAGTTCAACAGCGTGGGGTGTTTCGACCGCGTGGGGGAGTTCGACGGCGTGGGGAACCTCGACGGCCTGGGGCTCGAGTCTCAATGGGAGTGGAGAGAAATAGCTAGCGGAAATGCTCGCGCCTACCCGCATGCTCACGCATGGCGGCTCAGTCTCAAAACGGAGCCGCGACCGTCAGGAAGTCGGGTAGGCGATGGAAACTGCGTTACGAAATGACCGGGATAGCCTACCAGGTCGCGATATAATCGGCGATTGAGACAACATAAGATTGCGGTTATACCGGGAGATGGAATCGGGAAAGAAGTGATTCCAGCAGGGCTCGCTGTGCTTCGCGCACTCGAGAAACGCTGCGGAGATTTCGAGCTGACGGTTGACCTGTTTCCGTGGGGCAGCGACTACTATCGCTCCACCGGCCTGATGATGCCGGCGGATGGGCTCGAAGTATTGCGCGAGTATGACGCGATTTACTTTGGGGCCGTCGGCGATCCGAAACTTCCCGATGATCTGACGCTGTGGGGCCTTCGCCTTAAGATTTGCCAGGGCTTCGATCAGTACGCCAATGTCCGGCCAACGCGTATTCTGCCGGGAATCGTCTCGCCTCTGCGCGATGTGGGCGAGGGCGATATCGACTGGGTGATCGTTCGGGAGAACAGTGAAGGCGAGTACGCGGGGCACGGCGGCCGCGCGCATCGAGGTTTTCCAGAGGAGGTCGCGACAGAGACCGCGATCTTTACGCGCGCGGGAGTTACGCGGATCATGCGGTTCGCGTATGAGCTGGCGCTTTCGCGGCCCCGGCGCAAATTGACGGTGGTCACCAAATCAAACGCCCAGCGGCACGGCATGGTTTTGTGGGATGAAATCGCCGCCGAAGTCGGGCGGGATTTTCCAGCGGTCGAGGTCGACAAGATGCTGGTCGATGCGGCAACTACGCGCATGGTCGGGAGACCGCGCAGTATGGACGTGATCGTCGCTACGAATCTGCACGCGGATATTTTGAGCGACTTGGCGGCGGCGCTCGCCGGGAGCATGGGAATTGCGCCCACGGCTAATTTGAATCCGTCGCGGAAATTTCCGTCCATGTTCGAGCCGATCCACGGTTCGGCATTCGACATTATGGGCAAAGGAATCGCGAATCCGATTGGAAGTTTTTGGACCGCGGTGATGATGCTCGAACATCTGGGGGAGGAGGCGGCGGCGCGGACATTGATGTCGGCGATCGAGCGGGTCACGGCGAACTGCGAGTTGCCGGCGGACTTGGGAGGGTCAGCAACGACAGCGCAGATTACCGATGCGGTTTGCGCAGCACTGTAGATCCCAGATGATCTTGGTGGCGCAGGCATTTTAGCCTGGCTCGCGTCTGTCCGCACGCTGCCGCGTGGCGGCTCAATACCCACCCGAACCGCCATGCGTAAGCATGCGGACAGACGTAAAAGATCCCGATTCCTCCCGGTCCCAGGTCGAGTGCAACCCACCGATGCAAAGTAACTCAGTGCGCCCGTCCGTCCGCTAGTCTGGCTCCTGGCTACTGGCTACTGGCTCCTTCTTAACTTCCAGGCTTCTCCACAAATACCAACACGCCACCGAACTGTAAGGACGCCACGGAGCAGCGATTTTCTCCATCTCCTCCGGCTTCGGCAGATCTTCCAAGCCATAGGCCTTTTTCATCGCCATGCGAATCCCTAAATCGCCCGTCGGCAGCACATCGTGACGCCGCAGCGCGAACATCAAAAACATGTGAACTGTCCACACGCCGACGCCCTTCACCCGCGTCAAATGCTCGACCACCGCGTCGTCTTCGAGGCTGGCGCACTGCTCGAAATTCACCTCTCCATCACGCGTCATCCGCGCCAACTCGCGAATATACTTCATCTTCTGCCCGGAAAGCCCCAGCGAACGCATCCGCGCCGGACGCAGCCGCAGAATAGATTCGGGCGTCATCGGATCGGCTTTAGCCGCAGCGTGGAGCCGGGCAAATATCGTAGCCGCGGCCGTTCCGTTCAATTGCTGAGAGGTGATGGAGCGGACCAAAGTCTCAAAACCCGGCTCGCGATAGTGGATTTTGTAAGCTCCGGCGCGCTCGATAATCGCCAGCTAAAATGTTGTCGGCCTTCTTCAGATGAACAATCGCCTTCTTCATTCTGGCTACTGGCTCCTGGCTCCTGGCTTCTTCTTAAGGAACACGTTCCGTGCCGCGTGCATCTACTATTGTAATTATGAAGGTGTTGCTCCCACTTCTCGTATTGTGTCTCGGCATGTCCGCCCAGGACAGCGTGATTAAGGTTGATGTCGATCTTGTCAACGTGCTGTGCTCGGTTCGCAACAAGGGTAACGGCTTGGTCGGGAATCTCGAAAAGAGCGATTTCAAACTTTTCGAGGACGGCAAGGAAATGGATATCAAGTATTTCACCCGTGAAACCGACCTGCCGCTGACCATCGGCATGCTGGTCGATACCAGTAAGAGCCAGGAGAACCTGATCGAGCCGGAGAGCCGCGCGGCCTATGAATTCTTCAAGGTAGTGCTGCGCAAAAAAGACATGGCGTTCCTGATGCAGTTCGGTGCCGAAGCGGAATTGCTGCAGGACAACACGAACTCGGCGAAAATGCTCCAGGACGGCCTAAGGCAACTGCGCCTCAGCGTGCCCCTCGGCGGTCTGCATCCCGGTCCGGTGCCGACGCAGCAGAACATGGCGGGAACCATTATGTTCGATGCCATTTATCTGGCGGCGAACGAAAAGTTGAAGAGCGAAGTCGGCCGCAAAGTGATCGTGGTGATCACCGACGGCGACGATACCGGCAGCAAGACGCCGCGCGATAGAGCGACGGAAGCAGCGCAGAAAGCCGACACCATCATTTACTTCATCGATTACGAAGACCCGCGCTATCACGGCGGAGGCTTCGGCAGAATCAGCTTCGGAGGCAGCGGCGACGCGGATATGCACAAAATGTCCGGCGAAACCGGCGGCCGAGTGTTTCGCGTCGACCGCAAGAATACCCTGGACGACATTTTCAAAGATTTGCAGGACGAGATGCGTTCTCAATACTCCATCGGCTACACCTCGCCCCACCCGCAAAAAGACGGCAGCTACCACAAGATCGAAATTCGCGTAGCCAACAACAAAGACTACAAAGTGCAAGCCCGCAAAGGCTATTACTCAATTCCCCAAGATAACTAGTAAGCTTCCTCAGCGACTTGATTACAAACTTAGCATGGCGGCTCAGTATCCGCCCCGAACCGCCATGCGTAAGCATGCGGGCAGCACTAAAGATCTCTTTCGAAATGACGCGGGACAGCACTATCACGGTGCATTCTTGGTGAATAACGTCCTGATGCCGCGCCGTTCTGTCCCAGCCCATAACGGCCCATGACTTCCGTGATCTCATGTTCGGCGAGCCCGATGAAATCAAACTCGCCGGCTACCGCCCTGTTGTTGGGATCGAAGGTGAAGGAGGCTGTGCTGTCAAAACCGACCCAACCGTCGATTCCGGCGGCGTTCCCGGCCAGGAGTCCCAATGCCTTCGCCTCGGCGTTGGACATGACAAAATGGGCCCCACCGGTTGGATCGCTCGCTGGCAGGTTCGCGACTGCGATCGCGTCGGCGGACGATGTCGAGTCGTTCGTCAGCGCCGTCTTCATCTGGTTGTACGAGTAAAAACCTTGCTGATTCGTCAAGCTTTGACCGAGATTGCCCGGACTCAGATTATTGCCGTCGATTTTGCCCCACCCGACGACCAGGTTAATCGTGATCGGGTCGTTATACAAAGTCGAGACGGACTGAACGGCGTCGTTGAATGCCGTGAAAAAGCCCGCTGGCGCGCCCACAGTAGTAGCGTCAAAGGTCAGGTTAAATATCAACGCAGAGGCGCGAGCCGGTTCCGCGGCACTGAGCAGGAGACTTGCGAGCACAGTGAAAACGATCTTCCGGCCAATTCGCTCGGCGTAATCTTTCCTTGATTTATTGATAACTGCGGACATAATTCTCCTCCGGTGCCGGGATATGGAACCCGATTTCTTGTGCTATTGAGTTCCGGCCAGGATAGCATACCTCGCCGGATCTGGAGCCTTTTTTTGAGGTTAAATTACGTCCGCGAAACTGCGCCGCAGCTTGTGAAAAAATGCGTGCCCCAAAATCGCCAGCACCAGCGCAGCGATCCAAAGTCCAACGAGCGGCATCACATCTGGCGCGCGTTGGTCGAGAAAGACCGTCCGGTATCCATGCACCAGCACAAATATCGGATTGAACGATTGCACCGTCCGCATCGCCCCTTGCAACTGCGATTCGGGATAACAGATCGGCGTCAGGAAAAACCAAGCCGTCAGGATAAAGCCAAGAATCTGACCCAAGTCCCGCAGAAACACGCCCAGCGCCGCCAGGAACCAGCACAACCCCACCGTAAAAAGAAGCTGCGGAATAACCAGCGCCGGCAGCCAGAGCACCGACCATGGCAGCGCATGACGCGAATAAAGCAATCCGAGCGTGAAGATCGCAATGCCGATCGCTTCCGTCACCGCTCCCGAAATCACCAGGTTCACGGGCAGAGTTTCAAGGGGAAACACCAGCTTTTTTACGAAGCTTCGATACTCCAGCATGATCGAAGGCGCGCGCCCCACGGCTTCTGAAAATGCCAGCCACGGCAAAATGCCGGCGAGAAAATAAAGGATATAGCTGCCGCCCTCAAACTTCGTCTTCAGCACCGTGCCGAACACGAAATAATAGGTCGTCATTAACAGCAGAGGATTGAGAATGGTCCACAGCGATCCTCCGAAACTGCTTCGATACCGCGCCAGAATATCGCGCCGCACCATCGACGTCATCAATTTGTGATTGCGCGCCAGGCTGCGAACCGGATACACAAACGCTTTGGGAACGGCGCGAAAAAATCGCGCCCGGCTCATCGCGCCGGCCGAAGTTTTCCGCGGAGCCTGCGCAATCAGCCGCCCATCCGTCACCTGCGCGTCGACAAACGTGAATCGCGCGCGATCGCTCAACGTTGCGATTTGCACGCGATAAACGCCATCGCCTTCCGGCAGCGCGACGGACACATCGGCATCCGCCGATTCGCCCTCATCGAGCAGCATTTCGGTATCGGGATCGATCACCTGCCAAATGCGCGCGGCACGATCGTCGAAATGAACTTCCACCGAATTCATGTATACAACCACGCAGGATAGCGCTCGCGCACCGGCCCGATTTTGCGGCCGACCACGTAAATTCCCTCGCCGCGATGTTCCTTCGATAGCATATAGCGATCGAGCAGGTGATCCACCCATGCAAACTCCGGTTTGGGCTCGTCGCGGAACGGTCCGGTTTCAAGCAGCGTCACTTCAAAGCCCGAATTTTCAAGCAGTTGGCGTATTTCTGACGTGGTGTATTCGCGATGATGGCGCGCGTCCGTTTCGCCGTCCTTGGGGCGCAGGTAGGTGCTGAATAATTGCGGATGAAAGCCTTGCAAAACCGCCGCGATCGACCGCGTCGAAGCGATATTCGGCGTCGTCAGGACCAGATAGCCGCCCGGTTTCAGGATGCGATGGATCTCGGCCATCATGTGCATCGGATCGTTGGGCAGATGTTCCAGCAGTTCGCAGCATAGAACGGTCTTAAAGTGCTCGTTCGGGTAGGGAAACGGATCTAATTCGGCGTTAAAAAGGCTTATTTCGCAGGTAAATGTCTCGCCCGTTTTCCGACGTCACCGTGCGCTGCTTCGTCTCGCCCGCCGGTCCGAAGTAGCAGCCGCGCACTTCGCCATAGCCGAGCTTCGAATGAAGCGCCGGCGTGATTTGCAGATACGCGCCCATCTCGAGAATCGCGATCCGATTCCGTTCCCGGCGGCGTGATCGCCAGCGTTTTTTCAAGGCGCGTCTGATGCGTCTCGATATATTCGCGCGATCCGTTCTCTGAAGGAGTCCACTCGGCGATGTACTCGATCGGCACTTCGACGGCCGCTGCCGGCTCAACCGGTTTTGCTTCCGGCCATGCTTTTCCTTCGAGAAAACACGCGTAGCGCTCTGGCGACTAAATTCCAATTGCATTCGCGTTCCACCCACTGGCGGGCCCGCGCGCCCAGCGCCTGCGCGATCTCCGGGCCGCGAGACCAGCAGATTCAGATATTCGAACAGATGATCTTCTTCGCCCGCGTCCACCGGAGCTTTCAGGCAAATTTCGTCCGGATATTCGCGGAACGATCCGACGTCGGAAACGATCACGGCCTTGCCCATCCCCAGCGACGCGCAGCAACGTGCCGCAGCTTTCTCCGACCGTGGGATAGCGCAGATTCAGAACGATGTCGCAGGCGCCGAGGTAGCCGTTGAAATCCTCGATCGGCGCGAATCCGATGTGCCGCACGTGCGCGGAAAGATTCAGGGTCGAGATCATCGATTCGAGCGGCAGTTCCGGATGCGCTTCGCCCACCAGAATCATGCGCGCATCCGGCGCAACGCGAATCAGCCGCGAAAACGCCCGCAGCGATTCGGCGATGCGTTTATACGGCTTCAGAAATCCGAAGATGCCGATCAGAGGCGTCCGCTCATCCAGCCCCAGTTTGGCGCGATACATCATGCGGTCCGCATCGACGATCCAGGCGCCATGCGGAATTTTCGCGACCGGTCCGCTGTAGCCCAAAGCGCGCAGCTCGCTTTCGACCGCGGCGCTGTGGACGATGCTCCGCGCGACCGCGCGAGCACCGGTTTCAGCATCGGAATTTCGTAATCCGGCCCGCGCTCGAGCGTCCGGACGTAGCGCTCGGCGTAGTCTTTCGCTTCCGCGCCGCCGTTCAGTTCCACTTCGCGCATATAGGCGTCCCAATCGCCGCGGCGAATGGTCAGATCCGCGATCAGATGGTGCAGATTCGCTTCATGCATGACGACCACGCCGGGATGCTCCATCGCCATCTCATAGACGAACGAATGATGCGGATTATTGCCGAGCTGATAGACGATGGCGTCGAAATCGGATGCATCGAACCGTGGCTGGCCGCGACGCGAACGTCTCCACTTCAGCGAAGTTTTTCAGATGATCGAGAAGCACCGCGGAATAATCGGCGATGCCGCTTTTTGCGGGCGGCAGGGGCGAGAAAAAAGCGATTTTCACCGGATCAATTCTACCGTGAACGAGCCGAGCGACAGCGGAATTCGGGCCAGCAGAGGAGTCCGCGCGGCGTCGCGGGCGAAAAATATCTCGACTGTCAGATTCCGTGGTCGGACCTTTGATGGTCGCGAGGATGCGATCCGCGTCCACCGTCTGATCGCCGACCTTGATCTTCTGCGCGCCCGTGAACTCGATGCGCACGTTATAAAGCGCGCCGAAATCCACCGGCTGCTGCGGCGCCAGGCGGCCTTGCGCCAGTTCGTTGCGCGCGAATTGCATGAACGTCAGCGCATCCTTGGCGCAGGCGGAAATGGAAAGATCCGCCTTGCCTCCGCCGTTCAGAGTCTCGCGCGTCGCCGTGTGATTCTGCTGATCGAAGGTGACCTTTTCGTCGCTCTTGCGAGTGCCGTGGGTAAAGGTCTTATCGAGTTCGAGTGAACAAAGGTCCGGCGTGGCCGAGGAACGATAATCGTCGCGCAACGCGAAGCCGGGAATGCTGGCGTCCAACGTTACCTCGAAATCCCAGCGCTTCCTTGCCTTTATCCGCGCGCAGAGTCGCTTCGCCCAGGCTGAGACCGCTGGCCCAGTTGATGGAGTATCGCAACGATTCCGCGGACAGGGGAATGAAGCAGAGGAAAAATGAGAGGTACTTCATGACGATGACGACGCACGAACTTTCAACTGCGGCACCGATTTACTTACACCCGCAACTTCATAATAGACGTCCAGCGTGCGCTGCGCGGCACGCTCCCAGGTGAACGACGCGGCGCGATGCGTGCCCAGCCGTTCCAGGCGCACGCGCAACTCGTCGTCGAGCAGAACGTCGGAAATCGCGCGGGCCATCTCCGGCACCGAATACGGATCGAACAGAATTCCGGCGGCATTGGCAACTTCCGGCATCGCCGTGGCGCTCGAACAGGCCACCGCGCGGCCGCAGGCCATCGCCTCCAGAATCGGCAGGCCGAAGCCTTCGTAAAACGACGGGAACACGAACAGGTCGCAGGCGCCGTAGAAATGCAGCAGGTCCGGATCTTCGACGAAACCGGTGAAGTGGACTCGCCCGGCAACATTGCTGCGCAGCACCGCGCGATGCAGCTCCTTCGAATACCAGGTTTCTTTGCCCACAAATACCAGACGATGCGGAAGGTGCGGATGTTGACGAAGAGTCTCCTCAAAGGCGTGCAGCAATCCCAGGTGATTCTTGCGCGGCTGCAAATCGCCCACCGTGAGCACGAACGGTCCGCGAATCCCGAATTTCTCTTCAATGATCGCGGCGGCGGATTCGCGCTCCACCGGCCGGAACGAGGAGGACACCGCGTTGGGCACCACCACCACTTTTCGCTCATCGAGGTTGATAGTGCCGCAGAATCGCCTTGCGCGAAAATTCGCTCGGCGTCAGGATCCGCGCGGCGGCTTGACGGTGCGCTTCACCGTACATTCGAAGCTGCGTGGATCGGAACTGCGTGAAGTACTGCGGATGCTCCAGATAGCTGACGTCGTGGACGCTGACGACCAGCGGTACCGGACAGCCCAACGGACCGGTGTATTGCACATGAAGCAGGTCCGGCTGATCGTAGCGGAGCCTCATTGGCAGGTCTAAACCTAACCTGCGAAAGGGGTTCTGCCGAAACCTGGCTGGTCCTGATGGCCTTCGGAACCTGGAGATGAGCGCCGGGCTTTGAGACATAGGCGATGAAGTCGCTGGACCGGTCCAGCCTCGCAAACTCATGCAGCAGGTTGCGGATATAGACTTCATTCCCCGTCAGGTGACAGCCTATAGCGTGAGCGTCAACCGAGAATCGCATGCGCGAACACTTATAAGTATAGCCGTGTCATTGTCATCCTCGAAATGCCAGTACTGCCGTTTGGCTGATTATTGACTCCTGCTTTGGTAAACCCTTTGTAAATTATGAAGTTTCGTGAAATGCTAATGTGGGCGCATCACAAAATAAACGACAATCGCGATGATCAGGAGCACAACTGCACCCACCACAAGGAGCAACGGCAGCCGGGAATTGTTTCGTTTAATTGGGGCGGATTCCGGCGCCCGTTGGGAGGGCGGTCCCGTCGGCGCTTGGCCGAAGGTGAGGGAGGCCGGTTTGGCGAACATCTGGGTATACTCGCCCGGCCCTTGCGCCTGATATGGGCTCATGGGCGGGGGAATGTTTGGTGCGGCCACCGGCGCTGGGGGGGTCGCGCGAGGCGCAGCGAATACCTGTGTCGCGTTGGCATTGGCCGGATTGGGCGGCGCTGCGGGCGACTGCGGGGGCGGTGCAGACGGCATGTCGCCTCGTCCAAAAATCTGCGTGAACTCACCGGCATCTTTGGGATGCGAGGGAGGTCGTGGCGGCATCGGCGGCGCTATGTGTCCGGTGTTGCCCGGAGCGCACGGCGTCATGGGGGATTCGAAATAGCGGGTAAACTCGCCCGATTGAGAAGGCTGCTTCGCTGAAGGCGCGGGACCGGCAGGGCGCTGCGCCTGGAGCATTTGTGTAAACTCCCCTGCCTCGCGAGGAGGCGGCGTGTTTTGCGATGGAGGAGGCACTTTAGGCGGAATCGCTGTAACGACGCGCGGTGGCGCTTGAAACTGTCTGGTAAATTCACCGGGAGGAGGCGCGGGCTTGGCAGGGGGCTTCGGCGCTGTTGCAGGGAACAATCGCGTGAACTCGCCCGGCGCCTGAGAAGCTGGGGACTGGTTCGAGACTGGTAGCGGAGCTGGCCGCAGCACGGGCGGCGACGGCACAAATTGACCGGTGAACTCGCCGGGATCGTTCTCTGCCGGAGCCGGGGGAGACGGGGCGGGTCGCAGAACGGGCGGCGCAAATTGACTCGTGAATTCGCCGGGGTCCTTCGCTGCCGGAGCGGAGGGAGGCGGGGCCTCCTTCGGAGTGGGCGGGGCGGGCCGCAGCACGGGGGGTGCAAATTGACTTGTGAATTCGCCCGGTTCCCTCTCTGCTGGAGTGGAGGGGCGCGGGGTCTCCTTGGGCGCTGTCGGCGGGGCGGGCCGCAGCACGGGGGGTGCGAATTGACTCGTGAATTCGCCGGGTTCCCTCTCTGCTGGAGTGGAGGGGCGCGGGGTCTCCGTGGGCGCGGTCGGCGGGGTGGGCCGCAGCACGGGGGGTACGAATTGACGCGTGAATTCGCCGGGTTCCCTCTCTGTTGGAGTGGAGGGACGCGGGGTCTCCTTGGGCGCAGTCGGCGGAGTGGGCCGCAGCACTTGGGGTGCGAATTGGCGGGTGAATTCGCCGGGTTCCTTCGCTGCTGGAGAGGGAGCGGTTGGCGGCTCCGGCGGCTTGGGTATTTGTAAGGTCTGCACCCCCGAATTTCCAAATGTCGCAACAGGCGGTGGTGAAACGATTGAGGGCTCGAGTGCCGGCAGCGGTGCCGTGTCAAAAGCGGCTGCCTGTGGCTCGACGATCGGGAGCTTCGGAGGGACAACTTGCGGCGGCGGCTTGAGCTGCCACGCCCCCCCAGCATCCAGTGGCTTCGGGCGATTCTCATGGTGCGCTTTCAGCCACTCGCGCAAGCCTTGATATTCCGCCAGGCGGTCCGTGACCAGATAGATGCCGCCCTCATGCTCGCCCCGATCGATAATGCGATGGCGTTCTTCTTCCGGCAGTGTATCGAGCTTAGCGAGCAGCGCCCGGTTCAACGGCGACGTGCAATTGGCGAACAGGTGCACGAACACAGGACGGCCAGTGGCGATTTCGCGCGCCTCAAACGTGCGCGCGCCCTCGTCGCGTTTCAGATCGAGAAGCTGAAACCGGTCCGTGAAGGGCACTCAGATCTTATTGTAATAGCTTGACCGCTCCGTTGAAGTACTGAAGTAGGGCCAATTCGATATCGGAGATCTTTACGTCTGTCCGCATGCTTACGCATGGCGGTTCAGTATCGGACCCTGAGCCGCCATGCGTAAGCATGCGGGTATGCGAGCATTTCCGCTGACCGAGGCCGGCAGACGAGCAGATCTACGCACCGAAGCAGTACAGCTTGCCGTCCTGCGACCCGATCACAATCCGGCCTTCCGCTACCGCGGGCGACGCAGATAGCGGCGCGCCCGCATTAAACTCCCACAGCTTCGCGCCGGTCGCGACATCGAGCACGTAAAACCGCCCATCGTTCGATCCGATATACACCCGCCCGTCGACCACCGCGGGCGACGATTCGACCCGCGACTTGGTCTGCACGCTCCACAATTCTTTTCCGGTCTTCGCGTCCAGGCAATGAACGAACTTGTCGCGTCCGCCGAGAATAACTTTTCCACCGACGATCGCCGCCGAGGAGTAAAAAGGAAACGGCTCGCGCCGGATTCTCATACTGCCACAGAGGCTTCTTGGTCTTGAGATTAAACGCCAGGACGACATTATCGAACGTCCCGAAATACGTGGCATCGGCGGACAGCGCAGGCGACGCACCGGTGTAGGAGCCGGTCTTGATCTGCACCATCTCCTTGCCGTCGGCGATGCGGATGCCGCGCAGCACTCCGTCGCATCCGGAAATATAGGCGAGCCCTGCGGCGACGCTCGCAGTGGCATGCACCGGCCCGTTGGTTCGGAACTGCCACGCAACTTTTCCATCCTTGAGGCCGAGCGCGTAGAGATTCCCGTCGTAGGATCCGATGATCACTTTGCCGTCGACGATGACCGGCGATGCTTTCACTTCACTGCTGGCGGCGAATGTCCAGATGCCTTTCCCGTCCTGCGCGCTGACGCCGTGCACGACGCCCGAGAGATCGCCGACCACCACCACGCCGTCCTGCACCGCGGGCGACGATTCGCCGATGCCGTCCTTCACTTTGTATTTCCACTTCAACTTGCCGTCGGCGAGATTGACGGCGATCAGCTCCGATGTCTGCGAACCCACATAGACGGTGCCGTCGACGATCGCGGCGGAGGACTCGATGGAATCGCCGGCTTCAAAGGTCCAGAGCAGCTTCAGCGTTTTGGGAACAGAGGAGGTCGCGATGCCGGTAAGGCTGGGATTGCCGCGAAATTGCGGCCAGTTGTCGGCGGCGTGGAGCAGGGCAGGCGCTGAGAAGGATCAGGCTCACAGGCTGAAGCCTGCGCCACCGAAGTGCTGCCGGGCTGATGCAGGGTGGCACAGACTTTAGTCTGTGTGCTCCCTAATACGCGCATCGGTAAATCTCAAGCGCCGCCGCGGAATCGAACACGCGCGGGTTGAATTTGCCGGTCCACTGCGAGCTCGCTTCCTCGGCGAGACGCGGCAGGGCCTCTTCCGGAACCTTCGCATCGCTCAGCGATAAAGGCAGATTCGCCGCCTCCGCCAGATCGCGCAGACGGCCGGCCAGATCGCCGGGATGAAGATCGCCATACATCTCACCCGCGACCGGACTGTTGAAATCGACCACGTGCGAGAGCAGCAGCGCGATCGCCACGCCGTGAGGAATATCGTAATTCGCGGTCAGCGGATTGGCGCAGGCATGCGTCGCGCCGAGCATCGAATTTTCAATCGCCAGACCGGCGAAATGCGCACCGGCGAGCATCGCTCCGCGAGCGTCCAGATCGGTGGGATGCGTCAGCACACGCTCGAAACTCGAGTTCAGCAGCCGCCACGCTTCGCGCGAAAAGCATTCTGAAAACGCGTTGCCGCGCGTCGAGACCAGCGTTTCGACAGCGTGCGAAATCGCATCGTAACCGGTGGCGGCGGTGACCGGCGGGAGGCTGCGAAACGGTCAGCTTCGGATCGAGAATCGCGGCGCGAAAGGCCGCCTTCGGATCGCCGCACGCCATCTTGACGTGCGTCTCGGAATCGGAAATCAGCGCGTAGCTCTGCGCTTCGCTCCCGGTTCCCGCCGTGGTGGGCACGGCGATCATCGGCAGCATGGACCGCAGAGCCTTGCCATAACCCCAGTAATCGCGCATCGTGCCGCCGTTGGTGAGCACGAAGTTAATGCCCTTGGCGCAATCCATCGAACTGCCGCCGCCCAGGCCGACGATCAGATTGATTTCGAGCGGCGCGGCGAAAACGCGGCCCGCCTCGACCATCGCGACCGTGGGATTCACCTCGAAATCGTGAAAACCGAACACGTCCATGCGGCGAGCCTTCAGCGTGCGCGTCGCCTCCTGCACGTAACCGGCATCGAGCATGCCTCGATCGGCCACCAGCAGGCAGCGCGTGCCGCCCAGCTCGCGCGCAAGTTCACCGAGGCGAGCAAACTCGCCGGCGCCAAATAAGACTCGGGTACGGGAACGAAAGTCGAAAGGGGTCATGAAGAAGGAGCCAGGAGCCAGTAGCCAGGAGCCAGAATTAAGACGAGCACTTCTTCATTTTGACGCATGCCGGAGGAAAACGTGGCGCGGCTTTATTCTGGCTTCTGGCTCCTGGCTTCTGGCTCCTTTTCTTTCAACGCCAAAAGATGATGCTGCGTGCGGTAGAGAATCATATCGCCGGTGATCGCCGCCGTCGCCATCTGCACTTCGCCCAGGTGATTCTGCGCCAGCAGCTCATAAACCGGACCGGCCTTGAGCACGTAAACATCGCCGTCTTCATTGGCGAAATAGAGTTTTCCTCCCGCCGCGACCGGCGATGACGTGAACGTTCCGCCGTTGCCGAGTCGCTGCGACCAAACTTTTTCGCCCGTCTCCGCGCGATAGCAGGTCAGGATACCGTTTCCGAGCACGATGTAAAGATAATCGCCATAGACGACTGGCGTCGGCAGATACGGAGCGCCTTTTTGCATGGTCCACGCGATGTGATCGGTCGAAGTCGCGTCTTTCGGCGGAGTAATGTCGCCGCGCGAACCCGGCTTCACGACGTAAATCGGCTGGATATAGCGCGAGTATCCGGTGAAACAAAAAATCAGGTCGTGCGCTACGAAAGGCGTCGGCACCGAAATCATCGACGTGCCCTTGATGCGCCACAATTCCTTGCCCGTTAGCGGATCGTACGCGCGAATCGACTCCGCGCCATTCGCGATCAGCTCAGCCCCGGTCTTTCCTTCGTAAATCCCCGGCGTCGACCAGGAGGGAATCGTATCGCGCTCCACGCGCCATACCTGCTTGCCCGTCGCGACATCGAACGCCGCGATGAACGAGCCCTGGATCTGATCGCACTGCACGACGACTTCATTCTTATAAATGACGGGCGAACTCGCCGAGCCCCACTTATATTCCGGCAGATCAAACGCGGCCTGATCGAGTACGCCGAGATCTTTCTGCCATAAAAGCGTGCCGTCCATATCGAACGTGTACAATCCCTCGGAGCCGAAAAACACGACGATGTGCTTCCCGTCGGTAGCAGGCGTCGCCGCGGCGTAGCTGTTATGCGGGTGTCGCGATAATTTCGGCTCGCCCGAATACACCAGCTTGTTCCAGATAATCTTGCCCGTCGACTTTATCGATCGCCATCACGCGAAATTCGTGCTTCGACGTATCGGTGCGCGTGTCGAGATTTCCTTTGAGCGGAAATTGCAGCACTGAGTTGGGATCGGAGCTGATCGCGGTGACCAGATAAATACGATCGCCCCAAACAATCGGGCTTGAATGCGAAAGCCCCGGCACATCGAGCTTCCACGCGACGTTGCGTCCTTTTTCGAGATCCCATGACGTCGGCGTCGACGCCCGCTCGACCACGCCCAGCGCTCCCGGCCCTCGGAACGAAGGCCAATTCTGACTAAACGCGGAAGCCGCGCACAGCGCCGAACAATAGCTTACGAGCCGCCATTCGATCCCCTTCTGCGCGCGAGCCTTCGAGACCATTTCTTTCACATCGCTCAACATCGTCGGCGCGTGATACGGAATGCCGTCCTTAATCGTCCATTCGACGCCGCCGCCATGGATCGGTTTGCCGTCGACCCAGGTCTCGATTCCCGTCGGATACAGAACTTTCAAATCCTCCACCGGATTCCCGTTCACCACGATCAGATCGGCAAGATAACCCGCGCGCACTTTGCCCATCTTCGCTTCCTGCCCCAGAATTTTCGCGTTATTGGTGGTCGCGTGCTGGATCACCTTCAGCGTCGGGAACCCCGCCTCCTGCTGCAACTCCATTTCGCGAATCAGGCCGAAACCGTACAGCGAATAAAGAAATCCTGCATCGTCGCCGACGCCGATCAATCCGCCGCGCTTGTCGAACTCGCGCAGAGCCGCCATCCAGATGCGATAGTTTTCCTTCCAATACGCCTCATCGGTCGACGTCCAATGATCGAAGTACGACGCATGATTGGCCGCGTTCGGCTCGAAATATTTCTCCAGCACCGGATGCAGATAATCCTTGAACCACGGCACCGTTTTCGACGCGCTGCAAGTCGCGATTCGCTTCGTAAATGCTCAGCGTCGGATCCCACGCGACGTTCGCCTTCACCATCGCGTCCAGCACTTTCAGCAGCGTCTCCGGATTCGCTTCGCGGAACAGATGGCCTCCGTAGCGGAACCGGTCGCCTTCATTCGAATAGTTGTAATTGGTCGGAAAATGCTGCACCCCGTCATCGAGCGCCGCGTCGGGAATTCCGTACCAGTGCTCGATGCTGGTCGTGCCGAACTTGATGTCGTCCCAGGCGGTGGTCTCCTCGACGCCCAACATGGTGCGCGATCCGCAGCCCGAGCTTGTGCGCCTCATCCTCGGCCGCTTCCATCACGTCGCGATTGATGTCCCGTGAACTTGATCCCGTCGGCAGTCAGCGCGTGAAGCTCGCGCACACGAGCCCGCGCCAGCTCCGGCGATTTCGGCGCGCCGAACATCGGATAAACGAAAATCCGCGGCGACGCCACCTCGCCGTCCGCGCTCTTGCGCCGCAACTCCAGCGTCTTCCGCGTATCGCTGCCCACGTCGCGAACGGTGGTGATGCCGCAAGCCAGCCAGATTTTCAATTCGTAATCGAGCGGCTGAGGAATGCCTCCGCGCTCATCCTGAACATGGGCATGCGCGTCGATCAGTCCGGGCAGCACATACTTTCCGGTCGCGTCGATATTGATATCGCCCAGCGGCACGGCGTCCGCCCCGTCCACCGTCGGCTGAAACGACATCGGTGATCATGTTGTTCTCGATCACGATGTCTTTGGGACCGGAGGCCGGCGTGCCGCTCCCGTCGACCACCATCGCGCCTCGAATCACGATGCGCGGATAGCGTTTCCCGCTTTCGACGTTGGTTCTCGGTGCCTGTGCGAGCGCAAGACTCGCGAGCAGCGAACGGAAGCGAATAACGCGAGCATATTAGGTTCAGGATACTATGTGTCCGCGTTACCGCTCCCGAAGGTCGCGGCTCTGCACCAGCACCTGTTTTACCGCGTCCACGCACAGCACCGCCGCATGCTTCGACGCCGGCTCCAGCCCCCCGACCGCGTCTTCGACCTGAGCCGCGTGGAACGTCCGCAATTCCAGCACGCGACTTTCCCATCATCCATTCGGTGAGCGCGGAACTGGCGGCGATCGAAGCGGTGCAGCCGCGCGTCTTGAATCGCGCTTCCGCCACCCGCTCATTTTCAAAGCGAACGGAGAGCCGCAGCATGTCGCCGCAGGCCGGATTCGTCACGTCGACCTTCACGGCCGGCGGCGCCAGCTCCCCACATTGCGGGGATTCTGAAAGTGATCGAGCAGGCGCTCTCTGTCCATTTCGTGCTTCAATTATCGCTAAATGGAAGTCGTAGCCGCGGTGATCGAACGCGAGGGCCGGGTATTGATCTGCCAGCGCAAGAGCGGCGGAAGCCACGCGCTCAAATGGGAATTCCCCGGCGGCAAAGTCGAGCCCGGCGAGGATTCCGTGTCGGCTCTCGCTCGCGAACTTCGCGAAGAGTTGCAAATCGAGGCGGCCATCGGCCCCCTGATCCACGCCGAAACCGTCCGCTATTCGAGCGGCCCCCCAATCCGCTTGAAGTTCTACCGAGTGACCGAATTTTCTGGCGAGCCGGTGAATTTAGAATTTGAACAGATCGTCTGGGAGGACCCAGCATACTTGTCTGGATATGACTTCCTAGAAGGTGATATTGAATTCGTAAGAAAACTAGCCGCCGGTGCAAAACGCTTGCCCGATTCCCAGCAAAACGTTGTATGGAAACGTTCGCAGTGATTGGGTAAAACCTAATACATGGGACGATCGCTCCCTGCAGTCGCGGCTCCGTATAGGAAATTGATTTTACGTAACGACGATTCCGAGCCGCGACCGCAGGAAGCGATCTCAACAACCTCTGAAGCTGTCGCGTGACGTCTTGGTTGCGCTCCCGACAGAAAATTAAAAAAACTTGTTTTTCGATGAAACCAAATGCTCGATTCACCGTATTACCTCCAAAGGAGTTTTCCATGAAGCTGATTTTGGTCCTCATGCTCGTCTTAGGCGCGGCCGTCTGCTCGATCGCCAGTCCGACCGGCTCCTGCCAGAGAAGCTCCTGGGATACCTGGCGCGAGGAAACCCGTTACGCCCGGGAGAGAGCCCGTCAGGCCCGAGACGACGCACGCCGCACAGCCGAGGAGGCGCGCCGCGAGGCCCGCCGGGCGACCGAGGATGCCAGGCGCATGGCACGGGAAGCGCGCCGCGAGGCGTTCGAAAGCAGAATAGAAATGCGCCGCGAAGAACAGCGATTCCTGCGGGAAATGCGTCAGCAGGGACGCGAAGTGGAGCGGGAAGTTCGCGATGCGTTCCGCTACCGTTAATCAACGCATTTAAAAAGGAACGACGCGCGCCCGCATCCTCTTCCACTGGTAATCTGGATTCGTCCGCCGGCTGGAATGCTCGGTTCCGGGACGCGATAGGTCACGTCGAACCGGTTGATCGATTGCGCATAGATGCGTTCCACTTCGCCGGCTACTTGCTCTGGCGTGAGCTCGGCGAAAGTTCCGCCTTCCGTCCTCAGGCACAGCCCTTGAAACTCCTCGGAACCGGCGCGGCACCCTTGGGAGCGATGCCGTGCAGCGTAATCCGCTCATTCGCGACAAAGAATTTCAGCCGCGCCAAGTGCCGGTCGAACGCCCCGCGCGCAGTCGCGTCCGAGGAACAGGAACAACTTGCGTTTCCCGGAAAATTTGATCATGGCGTCACTCTGGCGATCGAGGGCAGCAATGGCGTTGTCCGTCGCCCTTTCCTTGGATCCGGGACTCTCCAGAATTTTCCGGAGCGCCTCCGGGGAGGATAGAAACCCGCGCTGCTGAGTTCTCCCAAACACGCCCAGCACCAATTCATCATAGGGAGATGCGGCTTTCTCAAGCGGCCAGGACGCGCCCACTCTCGGCTCGATCAAATAACGGTCCAGGCGCCACAGGTCGTCGCCGCGCTTGTACCGGAGGCATCGCGCGATCCCGTCGAGGACCGCCATCCCGTAGGGGTCGTCCGCCGCGCCGAATCGCGGCAGAACAAAGCCGGAGATGTCCATTGCCGGACTTTGGTGCGCCAAGACCTCATAATCCTGCACCAGGATTTCTCCTTCCCACATGGCGAACTCAGTGGGTTTCAGCGCGCTCAAACCCTCTTGATCGGCCGACCACAGGCTGAGGACCAGGCGCCGGTCCGCCCCATCCACCCTGGCATCCCAGCTACGAATCTCGATCGTGCCGGCTTCGGTGAGCGTTTTCTCGCGCCGCCGGATGCGGTTGAGCGCCTGAAGAATATTCACTTTCTCGTTGCCGTTGCTTCTCGGAAACCAAGCGGTAAGGAAAGGCAGAAAGCGTGGGTCGCCCGTTTCTCCTATCGCCCATGCCGCGCTGGTGCGGCGATCCGGATTGTCCTCCTGCGCCATGCGAAACAGCAGCCTGAGGCTGGCGGGATCGCCGATGCGGTGGAGCCCGACGGCGGCGTTTGCTGCGACGCGCGGCGTCTTGGAGCGAGCCGCGATAAGCAGCAGCGGACTCGCCTCCGCCGGCTCGAAGGTCCACAGCGCCTCCACTGCGTTGGCCTGCAAGCGTGTGTCTGCATCGAGCAACATTCGTCCCACCAGCGCCGCGCTCTTGCTGCTGCGGCAGATCAGCAGAGCCGATTTGGAGCGCACCCCTGAGTCCGGGTAACTTAGTAGTTCCATCTGGAAGAGATAGAACCGCGGATGCGCCGATGCCACTTCGAGGAGTTCCAGAAGGCGGATCACGCGGGATGCATTCGCCGCCGAGTTGGGCTCCCCGAGAGTCGCTCCCAGCACGGCTTCAAGGTCGGTGTCGATCGGCGAGCCAATCTGAGAGATTACGCGAGCCGCGGCGACGGCCTCATCGGTTCTGGAACCGATCGGATCGACCAGCGCCGGCATCAGTAAATTGTGTTTGCGGAGCAGGTGCAGCACATAGCGCGGTTCCAGCCGAACCGGTGGCGTTGGCCAATACCCGAATGGAAGCCCGGCTGAACGCCCCTCGATCGGAGGAGACCATCTGATCTAAAGACTGCTTAGAAGCGGTGGCATCTTCGGGAAATGACTCCACCAATGCAGCGATATCATGAGCAAAACAAGCAGTAAGCTCCGCCTCGCTTTGTGATAAAACCGGCAGCATCAGATTCCTTATCGGACCGATGCCACCGGTTAAGGAGAGCTAGTTTGTTACTTAGACGCCGGTGCGTCCTGCACAATACCGCCGGTAGTGGGCGTGCGGGCGGCCTTTGCTTTCTTTGTATCCAGATTTTTCTGGACCCAGGCATCGGCGACTTCAATCTGCTTCTTATACTCGTCCGGGCTGTCCAGCAGGTCCGCGCGCTCGCGAATCAGCAGGTTCATGTAAGCCATCGCGTCATCGTACTCTTTATCGATGTCCAGTGCTTTTTGAAGATTGGCGATCCCATCGTCGACCATCGCCGAGTACTTCGCCTTCAATTCTTCTTTGACTTTCTTATCCTTGATCGGACCGGGATCCTCCGGCTTCATCCGCAGCTCCGCGCGAGCCGTCATCAACGCCGGATACCATTTCGCCCACACGATAACGCCGAGGCTATAGTACGCTTCCTTATTCTTCGGATCGGCCTCGATCAGCTTCTTGTACCACCCCGCGGCCTCGTCCAGCTTTTCAGATTTCTTATCCGGCGCGAGCGACCCAGCCTGGTTATAGGCGATCGAAGCAAGCGAGGCGAGCGCGGTGGTATTCGCCGGATCCTTTTCAAGTACCTTCAGGAACTCTTCCTTCGCCATCGAGGCGAATTGTAGATTCTCCGGAGACTCCGCGCCCGGAATCCACTGCGACATATAGGACGTCGCGAGATACAGGCGCGCATTCGGATTGGTCGGATCGAGCGCGGCGGCTTGCTTGAACAACTCCACCGCATCTCCGTATTTGGCGTTCTTAAAAGCCGCGATGCCCTTGTTAATGTCGTCGCGCGACTTCAACTTGTCACAGCCGGCGGCACCCAGAATCAGAATGCCAGTCAGTATCCCGGCGCTTACGGAGGAGACTTTGCGCATGCGATTATTTGTCCTTAGTCCTTACTGGCCTAGTTCAATCTTGGGCGTCATCAGACCGATCTTATCGATGCCCGCGCCCTTCGCGATATCGATGGCCCTCGCCACGCTCTGAAAATCCAGATCCTTGTCGCCCTTCACGAAGACCACCCGCTCGGCGCGGGTCTTGAAAATTTCCGTCAACCGGTCGCCCAGTGTCGCTTCCGTAGTTGACTCCTGGTTGATCTTCATCGACTTGTCTTTTTCGATCTGAATCACCACGGTGCGATCCTGATCGGGCGGCGGAGGCGTATTATCCTTCGGCGGCTGAGGCGCCAGCGCCTCCAGGCCATGCGGCGTCAACGGCGTGATCACCATGAAGATGATCAGCAGCACCAGCAGAACGTCGATCAGCGGCGTGACGTTGATGTCGGCCTTTTGTGCGCCGCCACCGCCCAGATTCATTGCCATAAAATTCTCCTCACTTCGTTCTTCGAAGAAACCATCGGATCCAAACTAATTGCTCACTCGCCGGTGCCGGAGGGCCCGTGGTCGGATTCAGCCTGCTCGGTCAACAGTCCAAGCTGATCAACACCCGCCGCGCGCAGATTATCCACCACATCCTCCACTAGTTCGTACTTGGCGCGCATATCGGCCTTGATGTAGACCGTCTTATCGAGCTTGTTGGTCAGCAGATCCTTCACCTTGTTCGGCAAATCGGAAGGGAGCAACTGGATATTCCCAGGGCTCAACACGACTTTGCCGTCGCGCGTGACCCCGATCAGGACCGCATCTTCTTTGTCCGCATCCTTCATGGCGATCGGATTTTTCGCCTTCACCATCTCGACGGTCACGCCATGCTGCAACATCGGCGTGATCACCATGAAGATGATCAGCAGCACCAGCATCACGTCCACCATCGGGGTCACGTTAATGTCAGAGACGACCGGCGGCGCTATCATTTTTTTCCATAACGGCTCCTCTTCGAACCTGCGCGGGCAGCCAAGCAACACGCTGCGCCGCATCCCGCTCGACCAGACCCGTCTCGCGCCGGAGGCCTTAGGAAAGCCAGCGGCGCGATCCGGAATTTCAACTCGCCAGTGAAACTTCGAACTTACTTTCCAGCGCTTGCCCGCTGCGAACGCTTCAGGAAGTAGTCGATCAGCTCGGAGCTGGAGTTCCCCATCTCGACGTCGAACGCTTCCACGCGATTGGTGAAATAGTTGAACGCCCAGACGGCCGGAATCGCCACGAACAGACCGACCGCGGTGGTGACCAGCGCTTCCGAAATACCGCCCGCGACCGCGCCCAGACCAGTCGACTTTTCTGTCGAAATGCCCTTGAACGCGTTGATGATTCCCAGCACCGTTCCGAACAGTCCGACGAACGGCGCCGACGAACCAATGGTCGCCAGGCTCGAAATGCCGCGCTTCAGTTCGGCGTGCACGATCGCTTCGGCGCGCTCCAGAGCGCGTCTCGACGCATCGATTTCCTCACCCGATATATCCGAACTTAATTGATGGGCGCGGAATTCCTGCAAACCGGCAACGACGACTTTGGCCAAATGGCTCTTGCTGTAACGATCGGCAATCTTGATCGCTTCATCGAGCTTGCCTTCACGCAGCGCGCCGGCAACAGCCGGAGCAAACTGCCGCGACTGCGTCCTGGCGCCGTTGAAGGCGATCACACGATCGATCATAACGCCGATCGACCACGCCGACATAATAAACAGCATGATCACGATGAGGCTGGCGGGCCAGCTCATCTGCTCCCACATCGACGCGCGGATCGAAGCCAACGGCGGGCGACTGCTTCCTGAAGAAGCATGAGCGCCCAGACTTGCAACTTGTAGAACCATGATTTTCTCCTGCGAGTTGAAATTTAAAAGCGGACGATTTGCGCGCCCGCTTCGTGTACCTACTGACTCAAAGTGAAATTCACATCAATCTGAGTGATGACCTCCACCGGCTCGTTGTTTAAGAGAGTCGGCTTGTAAATCCATTGCGTCAACTGCGTCCCGCGCGGCCGCAACCAGCAGCGGATGCCCGCTGACCAATTGCAGATTCTGAATGGTGCCGTCCTTGCCGATAATGGCCGTGAACCGCACCTGCCCCGAAATGCGCGCCTGCTTGGCGAGCGGGGGATAGGTCGGCGTCACCTTCTTGATCAGGTTCGCCGCCTGCACCTGGCCGCCGACGCGCATGCGCTGCGGTGTCGTAGGCTTCGGCAGCTTCTTTTACCGCCGGCGGAGGCGCAGCCGACGGAATACCGCCGATGATGCCGCCAATCACTCCACCCGCGCCGCCCGGAACGCCGCCCGGAACGCCGCCCACCACGCCGCCCGCACCCGACATCGGCGGCGGCAGGTCCTCTTCCTTAATCACCGCGATATTTTTCGGAATTTCTTTCGGCGCAATCAGCTTGCCCGCGTCGAACTGCCGCGGAGCCACCTTTACAATCTTCGGCGCAGCCGGAGGCGGAGGTGGAGGCGGAGGAGGCGGCGGCGGCGGCGCCGTCAGAAACGTCGTCAACGACGCTTTCGGCAGCACGTCCGTCTAGATCAGCGGGATCAGAATCAGAATACACGAGAACGAGTCATCTGCCACGAGAAGGAGAGCATCACCGTCCAACTCTTGTTGCGTTTTGCCGGTACCGTCTACGAAGGTTTGTTCGAACATATCCGTTTCCCTCCCCTTCTAAATAACCTACTCGTTACGCCGCGTTCTTCCGCTTCGCGTCCTTCTTCCGCGCATCCACAAAGTTCTGGAAGAATATCAGGATTGGACTGGCAATGTAAACCGACGAGTAAGTACCCACCAGAATCCCCATCACCAGCGCGAACGAAAATCCATTCAAAACTTCACCGCCGAACCACCACAGCGACAGCGCCGTCAACAGCGTCAAACCGCTGGTCAGCACCGTCCGGCTCAGCGTCTGATTCACGCTCAAGTTCACGATCGTTTCCAGTTTCTCCCGCCGCACGATCTTCAAATTCTCGCGAATGCGGTCGAACGTCACAATCGTATCGTTCATCGAATAACCAACCAGCGTCAGCAGCGCCGCCACCACCGTCAACGAAATATCTTTGTGGAACAACGAGAACAGCCCAATCGTGATGATCGTGTCGTGAAACACCGCCACCACCGCCGCCACTCCGTAAATCCACTCGAACCGGAACGCGATATACACCAGCATCCCGGCCAGCGCGAACAGCGTGGCGCGCAAACCTTGCGCCTTCAGATCCGCTCCGATCTTGGGACCAACCATCTCGGCGGAGAGAATCGTGAACGGCCCAAGATTGCACTCCTGTTTTAACGTTGAAATTAACGCCGGCGTTACTCCCTTTACAGAAGAAAGTTCATCGAAGGAGTTCAGGATGCCGCCTTTCGACGCGCGATAGTCCTCAATCGCCTTCACCGTGTCGTCCAATTCCTGCTCCGACATCGCCACGCCCGCCGTTCAGTAAAGGACCGCGCAGCCGGTCGGCCAGTTGCGCCGCCGAACGAGTTGTTCAGATCCAGCTTGCCGCTCGGATCGGCGAACATGGTCTCGCAGCGTGTCTTCAATCTGCTGGCGGCTCTGGTTCAACTGCGCCTCGCCCTGAATCTCGGTTTGCACCAGCACTTCGCTGCTGTACCCGAAATCTGTTGAACTGTAATTTCACCCTTGATGTTTTTCCCCAGCGCGGCCCGGATCTTATCCAGCGGAGGCTGTTGATTGAACTTCAACTTCATCTCCGCGCCGCCCTTAAAATCGATCCCATACGTCGGCCCGCCGTGTATCGCCAGGCTGGTCAATCCCGCCGCCGTCAAAATCAACGAGGCAATGATGAACGGCCACTTCTTGCCGAGAAAATCGTAATTCGTGTTCTTAAATAATTCCATTAGCCTATACGGCCGGCTTACCTATTACAGACACCGGCCACCGTTCTAAAGTTCCCGATCGGTTCCTCTAGCCAGCCCGGCGGTTTACCAAAATACCACAAAAACCCACCACTTAGGAGCCCGCCTCCCGTGGGCGTACCAGAACCCGACCGTAAGGAAGGGCCCGGTCCGCTAGCGGCCGAAACCATCTCAGATACTTATAGTTACCTCTCTCTTTTGCCCGCCCAGCTCCCAATCGAAAATCGTTCTCGATACGAAAACCGCCGTGAATACGTTGGCGAACAACCCGATCACCAGCGTCACCGCGAATCCCTGCACCGGTCCCGTTCCGAACAGGAACAGGAACGCGCAGGATACTATCGTCGTCACGTGCGTATCGATGATCGTCAAAAACGCCTTGCTGAACCCCGCATCCACCGCCGCGATCACCGCTTTCCCGGCCCGCAGCTCTTCGCGGATACGCTCGAAAATCAGCACATTCGAATCGACCGCCATACCGATCGTCAAAATGATGCCCGCAATTCCCGGCAGCGTCAGCACCGCGCCAAAATAGCTCAGAGCCGCCACCAGAATAATCGCGTTCAAAATCAGAGCCAGCGTCGCGTTGATGCCGCTCTTCTTGTAATAAACCAGCATCACGAAAACCACCGCGAGCACGCCCGCGATGCCCGCCCACATTCCTTCTTTGATCGAATCGGAGCCCAGCGACGCACCCACCGTGCGCTCCTCCAGATATTCCACGCTCGCCGGCATCGATCCCGCCTTCAATTCGAGCGCCAGATCCGCCGCGTTGTCGTGGCTGCCCATCCCCTCGATCACGCCGTTATCGCCGATTTTGGCGTTGATCACCGGCGCGCTCAGCACCACTCCATCCAGCACAATCGCCAGCCGGTCGTGAATATGCGCGCCCGTGAACCGCTCAAACCGTTTCGCGGCGTCCTGCGCCAGCACAAATTCCGTTTCCCATCCGCGATCCTGCGATTGCTGCGGACGCGCATCGCGAATATCGCGATTCAGAATCACCGGCGTCCGCGCCAGCAGCCACAACATGCGGCGGCTGACTCCCCTGCTTGCTTTTCCTTCACCAGCATGCGAATCGAGCGGCAGAACCCCGCCCTTGGCCTGCATCGCTTCCTGCGGCGAGGCGAACGGTCGCGCCCTTCACTTCATACAAACCCAAGTTGCGCCGCCGTACCCAGAATCTGTTTCACATGCGCCGGATCGTCGACGCCCGGAAGCTGCACCAGCAAGCTGAGCCTCGTTCGCTCCGCCGCCGCGCTGCTGCACCGTCGCTTCGGTCAACCCCATCTGGTTGATCTTATTTGCGATCGTGGCCTTGGTCTGCGTGATCGTGTCGGCCTTGATTTTCAGAACCTCGGTCTGCTTCAGCGTTCATCCGGTAATCGGTCTGATTCACCGGCGTCAGAATCCAGCCGTTTCCGAAATTATCATTCACGATCTGCCGGAAATCGCCCGCCTTGCGTACCCGGCACGCCGGAAATGTTGATCTGAATATTCCCCGCGTCGGCGATCGTCTGCGGATCGCTGTGATTCATCTCGGCGAACGAAATCGCCGGCCTTGCCCAGTTCATCCTTCAACCGCGCGATCACCGCGTCCGCTTCGCCCTTAAACGCGTCCTGGAGATGGATCTCCAGCACCAGGTGGCTGCCGCCGCTCAGATCGAGCCCCAGACGGATATTGCTTTTCCAGTTCTGGATCAGCTCCGCCTTCGACTTGGGCATCCCGATAATGCCGTACACGCAGACCAGAATGACCGCAACAATGGTCAGGAGTCGAAATTTAAGATTGCTTGTCATATGACTTTTACTTCTTTTCCTCAATCGCCGGCTTAGTAGCGTCCACCAGGCTCGCCACCGCGCTGCGCATCACTTGTAACTTTATATTGTCCGGCTTGACCCGCAAAATCAAGCGTCGTATCGGTGATACTGACAATCGTTCCGACAATGCCGCCCGTGGTCAGCACATCGGTCCCGGTTTGCAGATTGGACAACATCTGCCGCCTGCTGTTTCTTCTGCTTCTGCATGGGCATGAACACCAGGAAATAGAAAATCGCCACGATGAAGATCAGTGGCAGAAAGCTCATCAAAGGATTGGTCTGCGCGCTGGGCGCGGCTGCTGCTTGGAGAAGAAAAAAGCCTAAATATTGCATTTATTGTCCCGCGCGACTGCGCGCGAAGATATTCCGGGTACTTCCCAATCAATATAGCCTGCCTTATCTCTCTCATGATGTCAAGGTACCGCTGCAGGTTATGCAGCGTCGCCAGCGTCGAAAACGTCATTTCTCCGGCCTGAAACAAGTGCCGCAAATAAGCACGCGAAAAGTTCTGGCACGTATAGCACCCGCACGCCTCATCCACCGGCTTCGCGTCATCCTTATATTGCGTCTGCTTGATCGAAATCTTCCCCGTCGCTGGTAAACAAGCACCCATTCCGCGCATTCCTCGACGGCAAAACGCAATCCATCATGTCCACCCCGCGCGCCACATACTCCGCCAACTCCTCCGGCATCCCTACTCCCATCACATAACGTGGCCGATCCGCCGGCAGCAGAGGCGTAGTAATCTCCGCCATTTCGAGCGATAAAGGACGCGGCTCGCCCACCGAAAGCCCCCCGATCGCATATCCCCGCGCGTCAAGTTCCACCAACTGCTCCGCGCAGGCACGCCGCAGATCGGCATACATAGACCCTTGGACGATAGGAAAAACCGCCCGGTTCCCGTCGTCATACCTCTTAAATGGTCCATCGCCTTCCGAGCCCACCGCACAGTACGATCCGTCGAAGCCTTGGCCGCCTCATAAGTCAGCCGGATGTTCGATGCACTCGTCCAGCACCATCATAATGTCGCTGCCCAGCGCCAACTGCACATCGATGGTCGACTCCGGCGTAAACATATGCGCATCGCCATTCAGATGCGAATGAAACAACACGCCTTCTTCCGTAATTTTCCGCAGACTGTTCAAGCTGAACACCTGAAACCCACCGGAATCGGTGAGAATCGCCCGCGGCCAGCTCATGAATCCATGCAGTCCGCCAAGCCTCCGCATCGTTTCATGCCCCGGCCGCAAGTAAAGATGATAAGTGTTGGCAAGGATGATCTTCGCGTCCAACGATCCGCGCGGCAAAACTCCCTTGACGGCCGCCTGCGTCCCCACCGGCATAAACACCGGCGTCTCGACATCCCCATGAGCCGTATGCAAGAATCCCCGCCCGAGCCCCAGTATCCGGACAAACCGCCAGCAATTCAAAATGAAACACTAAATCCCAGTGTACTTCCGTCCTTTGCGGTTCTCCGCGTTCTCCGCGTCTCTGCGTGCCAAATGTTTTCAAAGGGTTCCCGCTTTCACGCCACTCCCACCCGGTAAAACCTCGCGTACCCTTCAATCAAGAAGCCGGGGGTATCCCAATATGGACCTCTGGTTGCGCGCCGCGTAAGTTCTCGAGACTCTAACGCGAACGCTTAAACAATTGGGGAGAACCAGCGTCTCTTTCAGCGGAGTCCGCCGTGGGACTTGATTTCACGGACAGGGATCCCAGCCCGGCAGATCGTTCTAAAAAGACGGTCTGTCGGGACCATCGTATCGCTTGGTCGCGGCGGGCCAAGTGGTGCGAACCGACTAGTTGGAGGCAGCGGGCGGCCGAAAGGTCGCCCGTCGCTTGAGTAAGGATTTTCGCACTGGCTACTTCTTCAGATACACTTTCTAGAGCGTGCAACGAACTGTCGTTCTGCTTCTCCCTCTCGCTCTCCTAGCCCAAGCTCCGCCCCGCCTTGCCCCCGGTGCCGACTCCATCCGCGCGTCCGATCTCCGCGCCGACCTCACCTTCCTGGCCTCCGACGCATTAGAAGGACGCATGTCCCTAGAGCGCGGCTCCGAAGTCGCCATCCAGTGGATCGCCGCCGAATTCGGCAAAGCCGGCCTCAAACCCCTGGTTGACGATTCGTACCTCCAGCCCGTCCCCTTGGTCGAATACCGAGGCGACCGCCAGCTCTCCGGCCTGACCCTGAAAATCAGACGGCAAGAGCGAAACCCTGCAAGCCACAGGCAACTACCCCAACGACGGCGACTATTCAGGCAAAGTAGTTTTCGCCGGCTTCGGCATCACCGCCCCCGAGCTCGACTACGACGATTACGCCGGCACTCGACGCCCACGGAAAAATCGTCCTGGTCTTCAATCACGAACCCCAGGAAGACGACGCGAAATCAATCTTCAACGGCAAGGGCAACACCCGCTACGCCAATGCCCGAGCGAAAATGTTCAACGCCGCGCGCCACGGAGCCGTCGCGGTATCTAGTCATGCCCGATCCCGAATCATCCCAAAGGCATGGTGCGCGGACCGCTCGACAATCCGCAAGCCCGCCAGCAAGCCCCGCGAACGCCGCGGCCCATTCAAGCCATCGCCGATGAAGCATCGATTCCCGTCTTCAATATCACCGCCAAAATCGGCGAAGAACTCCTCAAAAATCCGAGCGAAGTGCAGTCCAACATCGACGCCACATTGAAGCCCGCCTCGATTCCGCTCGGCGCCGAAGCCACCCTGCACGTCGTCAATTCTCTCCGCAAACGCCAGCTTTCTTACAACGTAATCGGCCTGCTTAGAAGGCAGCGACCCGACGCTTGTCCGCCGAGACAATCATCATCAGCGCCCACTACGATCACGACGGCTTAGCAGCCGGCGGAGGCATCTATCATGGAGCCGACGACAACGGCTCCGGCACAGTCGGCGTAGTGGCTCTCGCGAAAGCCTTCATGAAAAATCCCGTGAAGCCCAAGCGATCGATTCTGTTCGCCGTCTACGCCGCCGAAGAGCGAGGCCTGCTCGGAGCCTACTACTACGCCGCCCATCCCCTGCGCCCTCTGGCGACCACCCGAGCCGTAATCAACTTCGACATGATCGGCCGAAACGAAGCCCCCAGCACGCAGACCAACGGCCTGATGGAAATCGCCCCCGATACCTCGAACGAACTGAACATCATCGGCACCAAATACAGCCCCGATTACCGCGCGGCAGTAGTCAAATCGAACGAATACGCCGGCCTGCATCTCAGCTACAAATGGGACGAAGATACCGTCCTCAGCGTCCTGTTCCGCAGCGACCAATACCCATTCCTGATGCACGATATCCCCGCCATGTGGTGGTTCACGGGCTTCCACCCCGACTATCACCAGACCACCGACACCGCCGACAAAATCAATTACGTCAAGATGGAAAAGATCCTGAAACTCGCCTACCTAACCGCCTTCGATTTCGCCGACGCAAAAAATCCCCCAAAATTCATCGCCCGCCCTGCGCAATGAGAAAAACGGGACAGACCACTCTGTCCCAAGGCGCCGCAATCCCAAGCGAAAACACTCTCGCACCTCTCGCCGCGTGGACAGAGCGGTCTGTCCCGGTTTTCGCCTGCTACGATAAATAAACGTCCCCTCTATGGCCCTGCGCTTCTACAACACCCTCACGCAACAAGTCGAGCCCTTCGCTCCTCTCCACGGAAATGTGGTCAGAATGTACACCTGCGGGCCTACGGTGTACAACTTCGTCCACATCGGAAACCTGCGCGCCTTCACTTTTCAGGACATCCTGCGCCGCTGGCTTCGCGCCCACGGCTACCAGCTCGACCACGTAATGAACATCACCGACGTCGAGGATAAAATCATCCGCAGCGCCACCGCCGAGAATAAATCCATCGGCGAATACACCGCCGTCTACACCCAAGCATTCCTCGACGACATCCGCAACCTTGCGCCTCCAGGAGCCCGAGCGATGGGTCAAAGCGACCGAGCACATCGACGACATGGCCGCCGCCATCGAGAAGCTCCGCGACCGCGGTTTTACGTACGTTAGCGAAGGTTCCGTCTACTACCGCATCGCAAATTTCCCGTCCTACGGAAAACTCTCGCACAACGATTTCAGCGGCATCCGCGCCGGCGCCCGCGTCGACGTCGACGAGTACGATAAAGCCGACGCCCGCGATTTCGTCCTCTGGAAAGCGCAAAAAGACGGCGAGCCCGCCTGGCAAACTCCCCTCGGTCCAGGCCGTCCCGGCTGGCACATCGAGTGCTCCGTGATGGCAATGAAGTACCTCGGCGAAACGCTCGACATCCACACCGGCGGCGTCGATCTGACGTTTCCTCATCACGAAAACGAGATCGCGCAATCGGAATCGCTCACCGGTAAAACTTTCGTCCGCTTCTGGCTGCACTCCGAACATCTTTCCATCGATGGGCAGAAAATGTCGAAATCACTGGGAAATTTCTATACTCTGCGCGATCTTCTCGCCATGGGCTATACGCCTGAAGTGATCCGCTACCAGCTCGCCGCGGTGCCCTATCGCAAGAAATTGAATTTCACATTCGACGGTTTGAAAGCCGCCGCCACTTCGATCGACCGTCTGCGCAACTACAAACGCCGCCTCGAAACCGCGAAGTTCGCCGACGGCACAAACGAAAAATTAGTCGAGCGCGCCGCCGCTCGCAACCAAAGCTTTCGACGAAGCGCTGGACGACGATCTGAACACCGCCGAAGCCCTGGCCGCCGCGTTTGAATATATCCGCGATACCAACACAGCCATGGATGCAGGCGAATTTCTCAGCGGCAACTCCCCGGCGCGTTCGAATTTCTGACACGCTTCGATTCCGTCTTCGACGTACTGAAGCCATCTTCAACCACCGATGGATTATCGGATGCCGACATCGAAGCGAAAATCGCCGAGCGCAATGCCGCTAAGAAATCGAAGGACTTCGCACGCGCCGATCAGGTCCGCAGAGACCTCGCCGCACTAGGGAATCATTTTAGAAGACACCAAGGAAGGAGTGCGCTGGAAACGGTCATGAAATTCGAAACCAAAGCCGTCCACTTCGCCGATCGCAAGCGCGGAGGCCGATGCGTCCCGACGACCACGCCAATCCACACCGCGACCAGCTACGTCTACGATTCGATGGACACGCTCGACCGGATTTTCTCAGGCGACGAAGAGGGCCAGTCCTACGGCCGCTACGACAATCCGACCCGCAACGCGCTCGCCGATCTGGTGAACGAACTCGAAGGCGGATCGGGCGCCATCGCCTGCGCATCCGGCATGAGCGCGCTGCATCTTGGCATCCTCGCCGCACTGCTGGACCGCCCTAAACAAGTGGTCGCCGCCAACGCTCTCTACGGCGCGACAACGAATTTGTTGATGAGCGTTTTCGGACCCATGGGCGTCGAAACCACGCTCGCCGACGTGTGCGATCTGGCGCGCGTTTGAGGAAGCCGTCAAGGAAACCAAGCCCGGCGCCGTGATCATGGAAACGATTTCGAATCCGCTCCTGCGGGTCGCTGCGATGGATAAAATCGCGGAGATCTGCGGCAACATTCCGCTGATCGTCGACAACACCTTCGCCACCCCGATGCTGGTCCGTCCGCTCGAACTGGGCGCAAGCATCGTGGTTCACAGCGCAACGAAATACATGGCCGGCCACGGCGACGTTCTGGGCGGCGTGATCATATCGAATGCCGAGAATTTCCCTTCGATTCGCGCTTTATCGCGCACCATCGGCCCGACCATGAGTCCGTTCGACAGCTACCTGACCATGCGCGGAATCAAAACCATGCCTCTGCGCGTCGAACGTCAATGCGCGAACGCATGCAAAGTCGCATCGTGGCTCTCCGAACATCCGCGCGTCGAGCGCGTCTACTTCACCGGCGATCCAAAGCATCCCGACGCTGCGACCATCGCACGATTGTTTCCCAAAAACCTGCAAGGCGCCATGCTCGCGTTCGATCTGAAAGATGCCGGACGCGCCGAAGTCTTCCAGTTCATGGAAGCATTGCAAATGATCGTGCCCGCGACATCGTTGGGGGATGTCCACACCATGGCTCTTTATCCGGCGATGGCGTCGCATCGCGAGATCTCGGCGAAGATGCGCCATCGGCTCGGCATCGGCGACGGCCTGGTCCGGATATCTGTTGGAATCGAAGCAGTGGAAGATATCATTGCGGATCTGGAGCAAGCATTGGGTTCCGCATAGGTTTCCATAGCTGTTTTTTCACGCAAAGACGGAGAGCACGCAAAGAACACAAGGGAATCTTTGGCGAGCCTTGCGCCTTTGCGTGACAAGGTAGCGGCATGTCTGCTACCCTGAAATTTAATGAGCGCCCACCTCCATCATCGCCTCTACAAGTCGCGACGGGCTCTCTCTTAATTTGCGAAATTAAATTTCAAAAGAGCCCGCCGGAAACGGTGGGCTTTTTTATTTGGTGCCTATGAATCTGGATTTCAGTAAACTCGACGGCCTGGTCGCCACCGTGGTTCAGGACGATAAAACGGGACGCGTCCTCATGGTCGGCTTCATGAATGAGGAGGCTTGGCGAAAGACCGTGGAAACCGGCTTTGTGACGTTTTACAGCCGCTCCCGCAACAAGCTTTGGATGAAGGGCGAAACGTCTGGACACAAACTGGTGGTGAAACAGATTTCCACCGATTGCGATCATGATGCCGTGCTGATAAAGGTGGAGGCGATCGGTCCCGGCGTGTGTCACGAAGGATATGAGAGCTGCTTTTTCCGGCAGCTCGACGGCACCGAATGGAAGGTAAGCGAAGAACGCGCGTACAATCCGGACACGGTTTATAAGCAATGACTAAGTTGAAATTGGGAATTCCCAAAGGCAGCCTCGAAAACGCGACCGTCGATTTATTCCGACGCGCAGGTTTTCAGATCACCACCAGCAGCCGTTCCTACTTCCCCGCGATCGACGATCCTGAAATCGAATGCATGTTGATTCGCGCGCAGGAAATGGCTCGGTACGTCGAAGACGGCGTTCTCGACGCCGGATTAACAGGCCGCGACTGGGTGGAAGAAAACGACGCGAAGGTCGAGACGGTGGCCGACCTGATCTACGCGAAACAAAGTTTTGGCAAAGTGCGCTGGGTGCTCGCGGTGCCCGATGGGTCGCCGTTTCAGACCGTGAAAGACCTCGAAGGGAAAGTCATCGCGACGGAGCTTGTGTCGGCGACGAAGCGCTATCTGGCCGCGAACGGCGTCAGCGCGAAAGTCGAATTTAGTTGGGGCGCGACCGAAGTGAAGCCGCCGGAATTGGCCGATGCGATCGTCGAAGTGACCGAAACCGGATCGTCTCTGCGCGCGAACAAACTGCGCATCATCGAAACCGTGCTCGAGTCGAACACGCAGTTGATCGCCAATCTCGATTCCTGGAAAGATCCCGCGAAAGCGGCGCAAACTCGAAGACATGCGCATGCTGCTCGAAGGTGCGATCAATGCGCTGGGCAAGGTCGGGCTGATGCTCAACGTGGAGAAAGCGAATCTTGCAAGAGTCATCGCCGTTCTTCCCGCGCTTAAAAAACCGACCATCTCCACCCTCAGCGACGATGAGTGGCTGGCGGTGAATACGATTCTCGATGAAACGACGGTGCGCACGATTATTCCGCGTCTTAAAGAAGCAGGCGCGCAGGGCATCGTCGAATATCCACTCAACAAAATCGTGATGTGATGATTCGGATTCTCGATTACAAGGACGCTGCGGGATTGATCACGCGCAAGACGGTGCGCCTGGAAGAAGCCGAGCGCATCGTCGCGCCAATTCTCGATGACGTCCGCAAACGCGGCGACCGGGCGCTGCTCGAATACGCGCGCAAGTTCGACGGCTTTCACGGGCGATAGCGTGCGGATGCCGGTCGAAGGGATCGCTGACACGCGAGATGCAGAGCGCTGTCGAAACAGCGGCGACGAACATTCGCGAGCATGCGCGAACGCAACTGCCCGTGGAAAGATTCGTCGAATATCCGGATGGGCGCAGGCTCGGACAAATCGTGCGGCCGCTCGATTCGATGGGCGCGTATATTCCGGCGGGCCGCTATCCGCTGCCATCGACGCTGTTGATGACCGTGATTCCCGCGCAGGTGGCCGGGGTCGCGACGACTTGTGTTGCGTGTCCGAATCCGAGCGCGGAAATTCTCGGGATCGCGGCATGGCTGGGAGTTACGCACCTGTTTCGAATGGGCGGCGCGCAGGCGATTGCGGCGCTGGCGTATGGCACCGAAACCGTTCCGCGCGTCGATCGAATCGTGGGGCCGGGCAACATCTATGTCGCGGCTGCGAAGAAGCTGATTGCGGGCGAGGTCGGCATCGATTTCGTGGCGGGGCCGACGGAGATCGTGATCATCGCGGCGGAAGGCAATGCGCAAGTGGATCGCCGCGGATATGCTGGCGCAGGCCGAGCACGATGTGGATGCGTCGTCGATTTTGTTGACGACGTCGCGCGCGCTGGCGGCGGCAGTTGCGGAAGAAATCGAGCGGCAATTATCGACATTGCCTACGGCGGCGGTCGCGCGGCCTTCGATCGAGAATAATGGAGCGATCGTGATCGTGGATGCGATGGAACGAGCCGTCGAGTTTTCCAACGCGCTTGCGCCGGAGCATCTGGCGTTGCACGATGCGGCATTGCTCGGCGGGATCAGGCACGCGGGTGCAGTGTTTCTTGGACCGTCGAGTCCGGAGGCGGCGGGCGATTACGCGTCGGGGCCGAATCACGTGCTGCCGACGTCGGGCGCGGCACGTTTGCGCGGAGGATTATCGACTGCGGATTTCGTGAAGGTGATTTCCGTGCAGGAATTATCGCCCGCTGCGCTCGCAGGACTTACGCCGGCGATTACTACGCTCGCGCGGGCGGAGGGACTGGAAGCGCACGCGCGGTCGGTGGAGGCGCGCCAGAATGCCTGAGCCGCGCGCCGCCGTGCGAAAGATGGCGCCCTATTCTCCGCCAAGCGCGGGGCGCGACGGAAAATTGCGGCTCGATTTTAACGAGAATACAGTGGGTTGTTCTCCGGCGGTGGTCGAGTTTTTGCGCGAGCATCTGACGCGCGTCGCAGCTTTCGATTTATCCGGAATACGTGGAAGCGATGCGCGAGCTGGCGGCGTTTTTCGACGTTGCTGAAGATGAATTCACACTGACCAACGGCACTGACGAAGCGATTCAGGTGCTGGTGAATACGTTCATCGACGATGGCGATGAAGTGATGGTGTTGAAGCCTTCCTACGCGATGTATCGTTTCTATGCCGAGGTCGCGGGTGCGGTCGGTGCGCGAAGTGGAATATCGTGTCGGCGACGCTGGCGTTTCCGATGGACGAATTGCTCGCCGCGATCACGCCGGCGACGCGCGCGGTGCTGATCGCCAATCCGAATAATCCAACGGGGACGGCAATTGATCTCGCAGGCATCAAAAAACTTATTGAGGCTGCGCCAAACGCAGCCGTGCTGATCGACGAGGCCTATTTTGAATTCTCGGAAATCACCGCGCTGCCGTGGATCCGTCGAATATCCGAATTTATTTGTCAGCCGGACGTTCTCGAAGGTGTATGGCATGGCGGCTATGCGCTGCGGATGCTTGTTTTCAGGGGCTCGCCAACGTCCGATGGATGAAGAAAGCGCAGTCGCCGTATAGCGTGAACACGATGGCTGTGCTCGCGGCTCGGGCGGCGATTCGCGATCGTGCGTATGTCGAGAGCTACGTCGATGAGGTTCTCGCGGCGCGAGCGCTGGCGTACGAGGGGTTGCACGAACTGGGAATAAAAACGTTTCCCGAGCGAGGCGAATTTTATTTTGTTCCAGTTGGGTGATCGCGCGATTCCGGTTCGCGACGCTCTGCGCGAGCGGGGCGTGTTGGTGCGCGATCGCAGCTATGAGATTCCCGGATGCGTGCGCGTCACGATCGGCACCCGCGCGCCAGATCGAGCGATTTTTAGAGGAGCTTCGAAAACTGTGGACGCGATGATCGTTTTCGATATGGACGGCGTGCTGACCGAGGTTTCGGAGAGTTATCGCGAGGCGATTGTGCAGACCGTGCTGCATTTCACGGGGCAGCGGATCACGCGCGATTTGATTCAGGATTACAAGAATCAAGGCGGGTGGAATAACGACTGGGCGCTGTCGCAGAAGATTGCCGCTGACCTCGGCAGTGCACGTTGAGTACGGCGAAGTGGTGAGCGCGTTCAACGAGCGGTTTCTGGGCAAGAATGGCGATGGGCTGATTCGACGCGAGCGATGGTTTCCGCGAAGCGGGGCTGCTGGATCGATTGATTGGCCGCTACGAGCTGGCGATTTTTACGGGGCGGCTGCGATATGAAGCGGACATTTCGCTGACGCGCTTTGCATCCGATTTTCGATTCGATCCGATTATCTGTTCGGATGATGTCGCGAACGGAAAACCGGCGCCCGACGGGTTGCATTCGATTCTGCGAATGAAGCCGGGGCGCAAGCTGATTTATGTCGGCGACACGGTGGACGATGCGCGGTCCGCCAGCGCGGCGGGGGTGCCGTTCATCGGGATTGCGGCGGAATCGCATTCGCGGCGCGGGGATTTGGTGAGGCTGTTCGAGCAGGAAAACGCGATCGCGATTATCGAGAATATTAATGAGATTGAGAGCGCGCTGTGAGGAAGGCGTCGATTGAGCGGAATACGAAAGAGACGCGTATCACAGGCGAGTCTTGAAGATCGAGGGGCTGGGGCGTTACAACATTTCTACTGGAATTCGTTTTTTCGATCACATGCTGGAATTGTTCACCAAGCACGGCGGATTCGATCTGACGTTGAAATGCGATGGCGATCTGGACGTCGATCAGCATCATACGGTGGAGGATGCCGGGATCGTGCTGGGTGAGCTTTTCGCGAAGGCGCTGGGTGATCGCAAAGGGATCAATCGCGCGGGATATTTCGTGCAGACGATGGATGAGACGCTGGCCGTGGTCGCGCTCGATTTGGGGGGACGGCCGGCGCTGGTTTATAAGGATCGAGTGAAAGTGCGGATGGTGGGCGATTTGCAAACGGAACTGGTGCACGATTTTTTCGACGGGTTCGTGAACAAGGCGGGGGCGAATGTGCATGTGAAGGTGCTGTATGGGCGGTCGAATCATCATAAGATCGAGGCGATTTTCAAGTGTTTCGCGCGGGCGATGAAGTATGCGTGTTCTAAAGATGCGCGGTTGAAGGATCAGTTGCCGTCGACGAAGGGGCTTGTTGTGATTTCGATTCTCGATTACGGCGCGGGGAATTTGCGGTCGGTCGAGAATACGCTGGGCGCGATTGGGGCGGAGTACGAATTGGTGCGCGATGCTGCCGGCGCTGAGGCGGTGCGACGAAGATCATTTTGCCTGGGGTCGGGCATTTCGGGCAGATGATGAGGGCGCTCGATGAGATGCAGGTGCGGGACGCGCTGGTGGAGAGAATCCAAGCGGGTGTTCCTTTCCTGGGAATTTGTTTGGGGTTGCAGGCGCTTTTCGAATCGAGTGACGAGGCTCCGGAGGCGCGCGGGCTGGGGGTTTATCCAGGGCGGATCGAGAAGTTTCGCGGCGAGGCTCGGGTGCCGCATATGGGGTGGAACTCGCTTGAGCGGGTGCGTGAATCGAGGCTGCTGGAGGGCACGGGCGACTCGCCCTATGTGTATTTCGCGAACAGCTTTTATGCGCCCGCGGTCGAGGAGGCTTCGGCGATTTGTGAGTATGGCGTGCGGTTTACGGCGGTTATTGAGCATCGGAATATTCACGCGGTGCAGTTTCATCCGGAGAAATCGGGCGCGGTGGGGTTGAGGATGGTGAGGAATTTTTTGTGCTGATGATCGCTCGTCCCCTCCCTTTCGGTCAGGGTTCCGTGCGGACACTTGCGTACTGCTCCCTGTGGTCGGAGCGGGGGGATGCTTGCTGGTAAAGCGGATTATTCCTTGCCTGGATGTTACTGGCGGGCGCGTGGTCAAGGGCGTGAATTTCGTGAATCTGCGCGACGCGGGGGATCCGGTTGAACTGGCGGCTCGATATAACGAGCAGGGCGCTGACGAGCTGGTGTTTCTTGACATCACCGCTTCGAGCGACGATCGCGAGACTATGGTCGATGTGGTGGCTCGCACGGCGCGCGAGGTTTTTATTCCTTTGACGGTCGGCGGAGGGATTCGCGGGGTCGAAGATGCGCGGAAGATTCTTCATGCGGGCGCGGATAAGGTGAGCGTCAACACGGCGGCGGTGCGGCGGCCGGAGTTGATTTCGGAGTTATCGCAAGAGTTCGGGGCGCAGGCGGTGGTGCTGGCGATCGATGCGCGGCGCAATGTTCACGGGGGTTGGAACGTGTTCACGCGGGGCGGGCGGGATGATGAAGGGATCGACGCGATTGAGTGGGCGCGGCGCGGAGAGGAACTTGGCGCGGGGGAGATTTTGTTGACCTCGATGGATACCGACGGGGTGCAAGCGGGTTTCGATTGCGCGCTGACTCGGGCGGTTCGCGAGGCGACTCGCGTGCCGGTGATCGCGTCGGGGGGCGCGGGGAAGCCGGAGGATTTTCTGGAAGTATTCCGTGACGCGGATGCGGCGCTGGCGGCTTCGATTTTTCACTACGGGACTTATACGGTGGGCGATTTGAAGAGCTTATTTGCAGTGCGCATGGCGTGACGGTGCGGGTGTGATTATTCCTTGCATCGATTTGATGGATGGCAAAGTGGTGCAGCTGGTGCAGGGGCGCGAGAAGGCTCTGGAGGGCGACGCGCCGCTGGCGATGCTCGCGAAGTTCGCGGGGTTTCCTGAGATTCAGGTGATCGATCTGGATGCGGCGATGGGGCGCGGGGAGAATAATTCGCTGGTGGAGTTGCTGGCTTCGCGGGCGAAATGCCGGGTCGGCGGGGGAGTGCGGACGGCGGAGCGGGCTCGGAAATTGATCGAGCAAGGGGCGCATCGTGTGATTGTCGGGACGGCGGCGTTTACTCCGGCGATCGAGGAAATCGCGGTGGCAGTGATGCCGGAGAAGATTATCATTGCGCTCGATTCGAAGTACGGAAAGATCGTCGTGAAGGGATGGCAGGAGGCGACGGAGTTTACTGCGGAAGAAGTCATCGGACGGCTGGAGCCGTTTTGCGGGGGATTTCTTTGCACTTACGTCGACAAAGAAGGGATGATGCAGGGGACCGATCTCGCGTGGTTTCGGCAGATTGCGCGCGGCGACTTCGCATGAGATCACCGCGGCGGGGGGCATCACGACCGTCGAAGATATTCGCGCGCTGAAGGCGATGAATATTGACGCCGCGCTAGGGATGGCGATTTATACGGGGCGATTGGATTTGGCTGATTTGAAGGACGAGTAAAGGGCGACGGCCGCGACCAGGGCGTTCGCCACGATCATGGGGACGGAGTGAATCACTACTCCGTAGGTCAGCCAGAGGCACGATGCGAGGGCTTGGATACGGCGTAGCATTACGGGGCTTTTCGACAGGTACGAGGTCATGAAGACCAGCGTCGCGAGCCAGCCGATCCAGTCGCCCTTTCATCAGGCGTTCACCACTCGCGGGGAGGAGGTTTTGGAGATGGTTAGAGAATCCGTGCGGACTTTTTCCCACTCTTGCAGGACGAACCCTTGGGATTCGAAGAGGGCGCGGATTTTTGAGGACGGCCATTCGGCTACATCTTCCAGAATGGGGATCAGCACACTTAAAGCATCGTCGGATAGGATTGTTCGCTTTGCTATTTGCGTGATGTATTTATTTTCGGAGACCGCAATGGTCAGGCCTTCGCGCCGGTTGACGTGGAGCATCACATGGACGTCGGAGCTGCCGTCGCCTACGTAGATTACGCGGTTGTGGCTGATTTGCAGTTTCGCGGTCAGGTCTTCTAAGACCGCGACTTTGCCGTAGCCGGCGGGGACTTGCTCGATCGACTGGATCTCGCCGGTCGAGTCGTCGTAGCGGAAGCGGGTGCCGAAAATGTGGTCGGCGGGAACGATTCCTTCGAGGGCGGATTGGATCACTTCGACGGGGGCGGCGGAGATCACGTAAAAGGAAAATTTATATCCGTCCAAGCCTTCAAGGAGTTGCGATAACAGGCGGATGTTGGGCTTAAGGCGGATGCGCTTGCCGGTCTCGATGAGGTGTTCTTTGCGAACGCAGCGGTATTCGGGGTCGTGCAGCACCAGGTAGGCGAGTTCGCCGCCCTGTTGCACCAAGTGGATATCGGATAGGCCGGCGATTTTTTTCTCAAAGCCGGTGATGCCTAGCATTTCGCTGAGAATGATTCCGGAGTCGTGAAAGCTTAGGGTTTGATCGAAGTCGCTGGCTATTAGATATTGTTTCATCGTGGGTGTCCTTTGTAGCGGATAAATAGTGACTACGAGGACTATGAGGCCATTTTAGACAAGTAAAATGGCGGCTTAGTTAATTGACTAATTCCGATGGGTGATCGATCCAGAAATCTGGCTTAAATGCCTGCCATTGCTTGAAGATCGCCGTAACCGTAACGAACGGCACAGGTTTTCACTCCGGCTCGGCGGCCGGCTTCCATGTCACTGGGGGCGTCGCCGACCATCAGGCATTCTGCGGGTTGAGACGCCGAATATTTCCAAGGATTTCAGAATGACATCAGGCTCGGGTTTGGCGGGAAATCCGTCGGTTCCCTGGACGTGATTGAAATAGTCAATAAGACTGAATTTTTCGAGAATGACTTTTGTGGTCGGCGTGCCTTTGGTGGTCGCGGTGGATTTGAGGCCACCTAGAGTTTTCAGCATTTCCGCGACGCCGGGATAGACGCTGGTGTTGACGTGGCCGCCGGCGGTGTAGATGGCTCGGTAGTCGGTGACCATTTGATCGATTGCTTCGGGCTGGAAATTCGAGATCGGTGAAGAGGTCGATCAGGTGGCGGCCGATGTAGCGGCGAAGTAGCGCGTCGGAGACGTCGCGGCGTCCGCTGGCGTGCAGGACCTGTTGAATGGTTCCGCAGATATCGGCGGCGGAGTCGACTAGCGTTCCGTCGACGTCAAACAGGTAGAGGCGGAAGGGTGGGATCATGATGGGAGCTTGGCGCTGAAGAATCGGATCAGTCCCCGCTTTCGCGTGGCGCATTAACGCGGTGCAAATAAGCGGATGAAAAAGTCACGCGGGTTGCGGGCCGCCTTCTAGCATGCCGGGCGTGCGGCGGCCGGATTCCGGTTTCTCTGGCTTGATGACCTGCTGCGTGCCGTCGCCGGTCGGAGGAGGCTGCACGGCGGCTAAGGTTTTGCCGTCGATCAATTGCATCACTTCGGCGCCATCGAGGACTTCGCGTTCTAGAAGGGCCATCGGCGATGCGCTCCAGGGCGTCGCCGCGATCTTCGATTAGCTTCTTGGCGCGTTGATAGCCGCCTTCGACCAGCTTCTTCACCTGCTCGTCGATGCGGATGGCGGTCTCTTCGCTGTAATCGCGATGCTGGGCGATTTCCCGGCCCAGGAAGATCTGCTCTTCGCGCTTGCCGAAGCTCAAGGGGCCGAGCTCGCTCATACCCCAGACGCAAACCATCTTGCGGGCCATGTCGGTGGCGCGCTCGATATCGTTGCTCGCGCCGGTGGTCATGTGATGGAGGAAGAGTTCCTCGGCGATGCGGCCGCCCATGAGGATGGCTAGGTCCGCTTCGAGATATTCCTTGCGATAGGTCTGCTTGTCGTCGAGCGGAAGCTGCATGGTCAGACCGAGCGCCATGCCGCGCGGGATGATGGTTACTTTGTGCAGAGGATCGGCGGTGGGGGTCAGGGCGGCGACCAGGGCGTGGCCGGCTTCGTGATACGCCGTGACCTTCTTCTGCTCGTCGCTGATGATCAGGCTCTTGCGCTCGACGCCCATCATCACTTTATCTTTGGCCAGTTCGAAATCCCACTGGGTGACGACTTTGCGATTCTGGCGGGCGGCTACCAGCGCGGCTTCGTTGACCAGGTTCGCCAGATCGGCTCCGGCGAAGCCCGGTGTACCGCGGGCGAGGACCGTCAGATTGACGTCGTCCGAGAGAGGAACTTTCTTGGTGTGGACGCGGAGGATCGCTTCGCGGCCTTTCACGTCGGGATGTCCGACGACCACGCGGCGATCGAAACGGCCGGGGCGCAGCAAGGCGGGATCGAGCACGTCGGGGCGGTTGGTGGCGGCGACCAGGATGACGCCTTCATTCGATTCGAAGCCGTCCATCTCGACCAGCAACTGGTTGAGGGTCTGCTCGCGTTCGTCATGTCCACCGCCCAGACCTGCGCCGCGATGGCGGCCGACGGCGTCGATTTCGTCGATGAAGATGATGCAGGGGGCGTTCTTCTTGCCTTGCTCGAACAGATCGCGGACGCGGCTGGCGCCTACGCCGACGAACATTTCGACGAAGTCCGAACCGGAGATGGAGAAGAACGGCACGTTCGCTTCGCCGGCGATGGCGCGGGCTAGAAGCGTTTTACCGGTGCCGGGCGAACCGATCAGCAGCACGCCTTTGGGAATGCGTCCGCCGAGCTTCTGGAACTTCTGGGGCTCGCGCAGGAAGTCGATGATCTCCTGCAGTTCTTCCTTGGCTTCCTCGACGCCGGCGACGTCTTTGAAGGTCACCTTTTTCTGCTGCGAGGAGTGCAGGCGCGCGCGGCTCTTGCCGAAGCTGAGGGCTTTGTTGCCGCCGCTCTGCATCTGGCGCATCATGAAGATCCAGAAGCCGAGGAGCAGGACGAAGGGGATGGCGTTGACCAGGATCGAAACCCAGTTGCCGCCGTTATCCTTGTCGACTTTGACGATCACGCCTTTATCGAGCAGCAGCGTGGTGAAGTCGTTATAGGTGGGGGGAACGACGGAGTGGAACACGTCGCCGTTCTTCATTTTGCCGTCGATGTCGCCGGTGGCCGAGTTGAGCTTGGCGGAATCGACTTTGCCCGCTTTGACGTCGTTGACCAGTTCGGAGAACTGCGGCGTCGGGCCGGTGGTCTTGCTGCTGCGGAACGCAAACCAGACCAGGACGACCAGGCATAGGATCACCAGCCACAGGACTGCATTTCTAACACTCGATGAATTCATGACATCTCCCGACCGAACGTGACTACTAAATAGACGCCGTCTTACAGAATAAGGTTCAAATGAGTTCCCGGATGCGCAGAGATGATACGCCCATCGCCCGGTTGAGCGAACTTCATCGGCCACTCCGAACTGACGGGACCACAGGATCTTATCCTCACTCGTAAGAATCGGCCAGGAAGCCCGCCTCCAGGAGGGCACCCGCGCCTTTTGAAACATTTCCTGGATCTTGTGATCTCGGGATTGTCCGGCAGGACGGTAGTGGTCACCTGGCCGCCACCCGCGTAAAACGAGCGGCGAACAACTTTGAAACCAGCATGCTTCCATATTCAGCGTAGCACAGGCTTCCGCGTCGCTAATCTGAGCGATGTCGACGCAGATTTGAGAGAGGCCGTCGGGGGAGGGGAATATGCCAGGGGGGCGGATTTCCTGGGCGACGGAGGGGACGGGGGGTGGAGGGGGAGAAGCGGAGCCAGTCGAAGGATCTGGTGACGGTCAGGCCGGGAAGATGGAGGGTTCGTTGCGGAGGTCGAAGACGGCTTCGACGTGGTCGAAGTCGATGTGGCGGAGGTCGCCTTTGGCTTCGCGATGGCTCGGCGGATCTGGCGGCGGGCTTGGGCTCTGGGGAGGGTGGTGTCAGAGGTGTCGACGCCGGCCAGGCTCGGCCGGAGGGCAGGTCGGGAACCTGCCCCACCGCAGAGGATATTTTCTTCTTCGTGGGCCAGGTCGGCTAGGTTGGCTAGGGCTTGTTGATTTGTGGGGTTCCAGTCGCGGGCTAGCTGCGGGAGGAGTTCGTGGCGGATGCGGTTGCGGGCGAAGCTAGGTCCGGTTGGTCGCGTCTTCGCGCCAGGGGATGTTGCGGGAGCGGAGGAATTGTTCGACCTCGGTGCGAGTGATGTCGATCAGGGGGCGGATGATTCCGTTTGCTGCGGGAAGCGATGCCTGAGAGGCCGGCCAGGCCGGAGCCTCTCAGGAAGCGGAAGAGGACGGTCTCGGCTTGATCGTCGCGGGTATGGCCAAGGGCGACTGTTGCGTCTAGGGTGGCGAAGAATTTCTGGCGGGCTCGGCGGGCTTCTTGTTCGCGGTTGCCCTGGGAGGGAGTTGCTTCGGCTCGGAAGAAAGGGAGCGCTAGACGAGAGGCTAGACCGGCGACGAAACGCTCGTCTTCGTCGGAGGCTTCGGCTCGCCATTTGTGATTGAAGTGGGCGACTGCCGGCTACGGCATCTAGGAGAGAGTTCCTTCAGAACGTGGAGGAGGCAGACGGAATCGGCGCCGCCGGAGACTGCTACGATTACGCGGCCGCCTTCGGGCAGCATGTTATAACGAGAGATGGTTTTGAGCACCCGAGCCAGCATGGCCGATGCCTACATTGTAGTTCTCGATGTAGCGGCGGACGCGGTGCGGGCGTTGCTGTTCGATTCGGAGGCGCGGCGTGTGGAAGGATATGCGGCGCAGATGCCTCGGCGGGCCGATGCCGCGGCGGATTGTCTGGACGAAATGCACCGGCTGGTAGTGAAGCGGCCGGATTTCGCGTCGGCGGCGGTGGTGGGGCGCGCGGAGAGCGAGTGACGGCGGAGGATCGGAAGCTTGGCCGGCATTTCAGGGAGCGTCCGTGGTTCCCTGCGCTGCCCGAGGGCGCGGGGGTGATGCTGGGGAGCGGATGCGTGGGGTGCGACAGGTCGCGCTGGTGATAGGCAGATTCGAGCTTGGTCGGGACGGTGGTCGAGATGCAGATCAGCGTTGATGGGTTGAGTTGCGTGCAGATCGATGAGAAGCGATGGATGCTATCGGGAGCGGTTCCGGAGGCGGGAGCTGCTTACTGCGTCGTTCAAACACTCGATCAAGGGCAGCGTGGAGAAGTATCTGGAAAATGCGGCAGAGGGAGATCCGCTGCTGGCGGGGCTGGACGCGGCTGGGCTGCGGTTTCGCGAGGTTTATCAGATGCTTGGCAGGGCATGCTCGGCGCGCCAGAGCAGGTGATCGCTTGCGGAGCGGCGCTGCTGAAGTCTCCGGCGTTGGCGCAGAGGATTGCGGATGCGGTGGGCGTGCCGCTGATGCTTTCGACGGAGCCGGAGCCGGGGGCGAGAGGGGCGGCGTTGTGGGCGCTGGAGCGGATCGGCGCGATCGAGCATTTGGGGGCGCTGCCGGCGTCGATGGGGCGAGTATTTACACCGACTTTTATGGAAACTACAAAATGAATCCTGAACTTATGGCGCGGGCGGCGCGCATTCGCATGCTGCTGATGGACGTCGACGGCGTGCTGACTAACGCGAAACTGTATAACGTTCCCGGACCGGACGGGAAGATGTGGGAGACGAAAGGGTTCGATGCGCAGGACGGCATCGCGCTGCAATGGATGAGCTGGTACGGGATCGAGACAGGCGTCATCAGCGGGCGCGTTTCGCCGGCGGTCGAGGAGCGGGCGCGGCAGGTGAAGATGACGCACGTTTATCAGGGGCACATCGAAAAAATTCCGATCCTCGAACAGATTTGCGCGAAGAGCGGGATTCCAGCCGACGCCATCGCTTACATCGGCGACGATCTGACGGATGTGGTGGTGATGCACCGCGTGTCGCTGGGGTTCGCGCCGGCCAATGCCCGGCCGGAGGTGAAGAAGGCGGCGCACTTCGTGACGGCGGCGGCCGGCGGAGCGGGAGCGGTGCGCGAGGTGTGCGAACTGCTGCTCCAAGGCGCAAGGGAAGTGGGCGGAGATTCTCAAGAAATACGAGATCGAATGAGACTGGGAATCGAGATCGCGGCGGATGCGGGGCCGGGGATTCTGCACGAAACCACCGGCGTGATCGCGCGGCATCAGGGGAATATTTTGAGCGTCGAGATTATGGAGGAGCGGCCAGAAGAGGCGCGCACTTATTTCGAGATCGAGCTGCCGGGGGATGCGGAGGCGCTGCTGCGCGATCTGGGGGCGCTGCCGGTGGTCCATCATGTGAAGGCCGTCGACACGATGGAAAAAATTTACGGCAAGCGCATCATCATCATGGGCGGAGGCGCGCAGGTGGGGCAGGTGGCGCTGGGCGCGATCACGGAGGCGGACCGGCACAACATTCGCGGGCGAGCATATTTCGGTCGACACGATTCCTCTGGTGGGCGAACAGGAGCTGGCGGCGGCGGTGCGGGCGGCGGCTCGGCTGCCGCGCGTGAAGGCGCTGGTGCTGGCGGGGTCGATTATGGGCGGCGAGATCGAAAAGGCGGTGCTGGATGTTCGCGCGCAGGGGTTGCTGGTGGTGAGCCTGAACATGGCGGGCAGCGTTCCGGATGCGGCCGATCTGGTGATCACGGATCCGGTGCAGGCGGGCGTGATGACGGTGATGGCGGTGGCGGATACGGCGAAGTTTACTGTGGAGAGGTTGAAGAGGAGGGTGTTTTAGTGAGCACGGGTTCCGCTCCCTGACGGTCGGGGTTCGGTTGGGAATTGGCTGAAGCTCAGGAGTTGCGCGGGTTGGCCGGTGGTTAGGGTTTCGAGCGGTGCTGACCACGTCGCGAAGAGCCACAGGTCATGCTTTACTTGCTCGAAATCGCCCGCTGCGGCGGCTTGCTGAACGCGGCGCGCGCATTCGCGGAGGCCGACGGAAGCGAGCTGGTCGGCGGCGACGCTGATTTTTCTCACCTCGCGTTGGAGCGTCGCGGCGTCGGCACGGCTGGCTGCGGCTTCGATGCGGTCCAGGCGTTCGGGCGCGATCTGGAGGAACAGGCGCAGCATGTCGTTCATCATGGCCGAATCTTCCGTCATCAGCGGTCGGTCAGAACGCGCTCGAGAGGACTCGAGGTGGTCGTGGAGCGGCGGTCTCCGGAAGCGAGTTGCCGCTCGATGGTCGCGATCAGATGCGCGGGCTGGACGGGCTTCGAAATATAGGCGTTCATGCCGGATTGCAGGCAGCGCTCGCGGTCGCCGTTCATGGCGTGGGCGGTCATGGCGACGACTGGGCAGATGATCCCAGCGGGCTTCGCGTGCGGATCAGGCGCGTGGCTTCCAGGCCGTCGAGGACCGGCATCTGGACGTCCATCAGCACCAGGTCGTAAGCGGTTTCCGGAGTCGGCGGCGGCCAGTTTCGTGAGCGCTTCGCGGCCATCGTTGGCGACGTCGATGTGGTAGCCCTTTTTCCGGAGAATCGCCAGCACGACTTTCTGATTGACCAGATTGTCTTCGACCAGCAGCAAGCGCGCCGTGGCGGGCGGGCGCAGAGTTTCGCCGCGAATTTCATTGGGCGCCGGCTGCGCGTTGCTGGCACTGCGGCCGGCGCGATTTCGCAAGGAAGAGTCACGCGGAAGGTGCTGCCTTTGCCGACTTTGCTCTCGACATGCACCTCCCCGCCGTGAATTTCGACCAGGCGGCGGGTGATGGCGAGGCCGAGGCCCGTGCCTCCGTACTTGCGGGTGATGCTGCCGTCGGCTTGCGTGAATTTTTCGAAAATCGTTGCTAAGCTTGTCGGACGGAATGCCCGGGCCGGTGTCGGTTACCTGAATGGATGGCATTGACGCGGTCCGTCGACGCTGGGCGAGAGCTCCAGCTTCACCAGCACCTTGCCGTGATCGGTGAACTTGATGGCATTCGACAGGAGATTCGCCACGATCTGGCGGACGCGCAGACGGATCGCCCAACAAAGTCGGGTGCGGACCGGGATCGGCCTCGAAGCGCAGATCGATTTTCTTTTGCGCCGCCTTGGCCGCTTGCGACTTTACGCAGTCCTCCACCACCGCGCGCGCCTCGAAGGGGATCTTTTCGAGCATCATCTTGCCGGCTTCGATTTTCGAGAGGTCCAGAATATCGTTGAGCAGCGCCAGTAGCGAGTAGGCGCAGCGCTGGGCGGTTTCGAGCTGGTCCTTTTGCTCGCCGTTGACGCCTCCGTCGAGCGCCAGGTCGAGCATGCCGAGCAGGCCGTTCATGGGCGTGCGCAGCTCATGCGACATGTTGGCCAGAAATTCGCTCTTGGCCTGGCTGGCGTTTAGGGCGCCGTGCATGGCGCGTTCGAGTTCCTCGGTGCGCTGGCGGATGCGATCCTCGAGCAGTTCCTGATGCAGGCGGATTTCTTCCTGGGACGCGGCCAGCGCTTCGATCATGCGGTTGAAGCTCTCGCCCAGATATTCGATTTCATCGCCGGTGCGGCTGACCTGGATCGGCTCGAGCTGGCCTTTTCGGACCGACGTGATTCCGGCTTCGAGCAGGGCCAGCGGCCGCGCGAGAAGGCGGATGGTGAAGCGGGAGATGGCGGCGGCGATCATCGCGACGATGCCGCAGAGGACCATGCCCTTGGTCCAGTCAAAGGTATGCTGGCGGATATCCCACCAGAGCGTGACCCCTACCACCCACAGCAGCAGCACGCCGGTGAAGATGGAGAACCTCGACGATAGGGAACGATACTTTGGCGGACCGGGATTGCTCCACAGTCCCATGTTCGCGATGGTTGTCCCGCTTAGCACATCGGACGAACACCTTAGTACTTCAGGAATTTCCTTTGTAGTTCGCTCCGGAACGAAAGTTCTATCGGCGCGAACTGCTATTCTGTGGGAAACGAAAAATGTCCTCTCGGCTGGCCACCACGCTGTGCGGCATTTCCCTTAAGACTCCGGTGTTGGCGGCGTCCGGCACCTTCGCGTACGGGGTTGAATTCAAGAAACTGATGGACTTATCCGCGCTTGGCGGCATCGTAGTCAAAGGATTGTCGAGGGAGCCGATGGACGGCAATGCGCCTCCGCGGTTGTATGAAACCGAGGGCGGGATGCTGAACTCGATCGGACTGCAGAACATCGGAGTCCGGGCGTTTGTGGCGGAGAAGCTGCCGGCGCTGCGGGGGTCGGGCACCGCGATTTTCGCCAACGTTTTCGGCTATTCGGTGGAGGATTATCTTGAAGTGATCCGCGTTCTGGAGGACGCCGAAGGCGTAGCGGCGTATGAACTGAACGTATCTTGCCCGAACACCAAACACGGAGGGATTTTCTTTTCGAGCGATCCGGTGTTGCTTGGTGAAGTGGTGGGAGTTGTGCGAGCGAGGAGCCGGCGGCCTCTGATCGTGAAGCTGTCGCCGAACGTGGCGCGGATCGAGGTGCTTGCGCGGGCGGCGGCAGAGGCCGGGGCGGATGCGATTTCGCTGGTGAATACATTTATCGCGCTGGCCATCGATCCGCGGACCAGGCGAGCGCGGCTGGGAGCGGGATTTGGAGGGCTCTCCGGCCCGGCGATCAAACCGGTCGCCCTGCGGATGGTCTATGAGGCGGCGCAAGCGGTGAAGATTCCGGTGATCGGGCTGGGAGGGATCGCTTCGGGTACCGATGCGGCGGAATTTCTGATTGCCGGCGCTTCGGCGGTGGAGGTGGGGACGGCGAATTTCTGGGATCCGGGTGCGCCGGTGAGGATTGCGAATGAGCTGGATCAATTTTTGAGGGAAGAGAAGATTTCTAGCGTGGCGGAGTTGGTGGGCACGCTTAAACTAGGAGAAATAAAATGAAGAAAATTATTTCGACGGACCGTGCGCCAAAAGCGATCGGGCCTTATTCGCAGGCGGTGGTGGTGAATGGATTCGCGTTCCTTAGCGGACAGATTCCGATCGACCCGGAGACCAATCAGTTGATCGAAGGCGATGTAGTGGCGCAGACGGTGCGGGTGCTGGAGAATTTGAAGATAGTGCTGGAGGCGTGCGGATCGTCGCTCGATCAGGTGGTGAAAACTACCGTGTTCGTGAAGGATCTGGGCGAGTTTGCGAAGATCAACGAGACTTACGCGCGCTATTTTCCGGAGAATCCGCCGGCGCGAGCGACGGTCGAAGCGGCTCGGCTGCCACGGGATGTGCGGGTGGAGATTGAGTGCGTCGCAGTGGTTCCTTAACTTATTTGTCTTTGTCGTGGGCTGAGTATTGAGGCTGCGGGGGTTTCAGTTTAATTTCCAGAACGCGCTCGTCTTCCTGCACGTCGAAAACCTGGCCGAAGGTCTGAAAGTTGTCGGCGCGGATCTGAATCAGGATGGGACCCTTTTGGATGGCGGAAGTTTGACCAGGCCTTGCTGACTGGTTCTAACGTCCCATTCCTTGCGAAACTTCGGGTTTGGTTTTACCTTCACGCCGCCTCGAAATTTGATCACGACGCTGGCATTTTCGATGGGGCGGCCCGCTTCATTGGTCACGCGGATCTCGAGTTTGGTGGAATCGTCGGCGAGAAGGGGCAAGGCTGCGAGAAAAACCGTTACGAGAAACTTCCTCATGGCTTCCATTATGCGATATCCGGAAGGATGAACTTTTTTCCGGTGATGGCTTCGGCGGCGAGGTAGCCGCTGCGGACCGCGCCTTCCATGGTCGCGGGCCAGCCGGAACGGGTCCAATCGCCCGCCAGGAAGAGGTTTGGAATGGATGTGCGGCTGAGCGGGCGGCGCGATTCGAGGCCGGGGGCGGCGGAGAAGGTCGCGCGAATTTCCTTCACGACGTGGGATTTTTCGAGTTTGGCGTCGCGAACGGCAGGGAAAAATTCGGCGAGTTCGCGAAGGGCGAGGGCGATCACATCGGCGCGCGGCATGGTTTCGAGGCTGCGCGACGCGCTTACCACCAGTTGAATATAGCGGCCTTCGCTTTTGTTGAACATCCATTGAATGGTCCGATCGAGCAGCGTCGCATGGGGCAGGGTCGTCACCGGGCGATCGAACCAGAGATGGATGCCGGTGATCGGCGAGTGCTCGAAGCCCGCGAGATCGAGCGGCAGATCGGGGATGATGGCGCTGACGCGCTCGAAAGGCAGGGCGCAGACGTAGTGGTCGGCGCGGATCTGTTCGCCTGCCGACGATGACGTGATCGACTGAGCCGTTTTCGATCACGAACTTCTCGATGGGGGCGCGCATTTTCAGATCGGCCTGACCGATTCGGGCCCAGGCATCGTTTCCATAAAGACGCCCCAGGGGAACGGCGGGCACGCCCATTTCATAAGAATTTTTTCGAGCGAGGAAGCCGAGTCGGAAGACTTGAAGTCCGTGCGCGGCGGCCATGCGGTCGAGTTCCTCGTTAATCGCGCTGACCAGCACCTGACGCCAGAATCGCTCAATGGCGCGGGCGGGCTGGCGCTTTTCTTCGAGCCATTCCAGCATGGTGATGCGGTCGAGATCGGTGCGGCTGCTCTCGCTCTCAATGGAGCGGATAGCGCGAACGCACATCGAGTTTTTCGCCGGCGCTCAGGAAACTCATTCGCAGGAACGATTCCGCGAAATGATTGGGGGCGGGCAGAATTCCGGCGCGCAGAGTACTCATGCGGCCGCCGGGTTCGATGAAGAAAATTTCGCGGTGAAACGCGATATCGTTCTCGACGCCCAGGCGACGGTAGAAATCCATCAGGTTGACGCAGCAGCGGAGCAGGATGTGCTGGCAGTTGTCGATGGTTTCCGAATCGATTTCGTAGGAGGTCGCGCGCCCGCCTAGGAAGGGGCGGGCTTCGAAGAGCTTTACGGAATGGCCTGCCGAGCAGAGGGCGGCGGTGGCGGCTAGTCCGGCTAGGCCTCCGCCGGCCACAATTGTTTCAGGCAAGGCTGTCCCCTTCCTTACGGTCGGGGTTCGGTTTAACGGTAGTGCGACGAAGCCCTAGGGGGTTAGGCGGTTGTGCGAACGGGCAAACGGCTGCGGCGCCGGCCTCCTCCTCCGCCGTTGATGATTTCAATGGCGAGCCAGAGGACGATTGCGATGAACAGTATGTCTGAGGGTTCAAGCACCATAGGAAATTCCAGTATGGCGGAAGTGCCTTCGGGTCCGCAAGGTCTAACGGCTCCAGTACCCATCCCTCCACCCTAGGGCCAACGCGGCGAGCCCTTCCATGATCGGAAACATCGCCAATGTGGCCAGCGAGCGAAGGGGCCATGTCCAGTGTCCGAAGGGTCAGGTAGAGTTGCGGAGCGATGATGGCGATCATCACACCGCTTGGCCTTCCCAGCCGTGAGCGCAGAAGGGACAGTGCTTGCTGTGAGCCATGTGAATGTTGCACGCCATGTCCGCTCCGGCCCACAGCGAAACGCATCCGCATTTGAAAATCCACGAGCATAGGTTGATGAAGAATACGCAGTCGACGGCGAACGAAAGGGCGAAAGGCGACCATTTAGAGAGCACGGCTGATCAGGCGGGCGTGCCCCAAACGCTGGACGACGTTTTCCATCAGCCGCAGGCCGCAGTTTCCGTCGAGCGTCAGGATCGATTCGGGATGAAACTGCACGGCTTCCATCGGCAGATCGCGATGGCGGACGCCCATGATGATGCCGTCGTCGCTCTCGCGCGGTGACTTCGAGACAGCCCGGAAGTTTTTCCGGAATCGCGTACAACGAATGATAGCGGCCGACGCGGAACTCCTCGGGCAATCCTTCGAAAACGCCGATGATTGCGATGGCGGATCAGCGAAGGCTTGCCGTGCATCGGATAGTCGAGCACGCCCAGCTCGCCGCCGAATGCTTCCACCATCCCCTGCAATCCGAGGCACACGCCGAACACCGGAATTTCGAGCTTCGCGGCGTGGCGGATCAGCGCGGGCACACCGAAATCCTCCGGGCGGCCGGGACCGGGCGAGACCAGGATCAGCGACGGCGCGACTTTCTCGATCAGGTCGAGCGGGAAGCCGGCGCGATAGGTCATCACTTCCGCGCCGGTCTGCCGCGCGTAATTGGCGAGCGTGTGGATGAAGCAGTCTTCGTTATCGACCAGCAGCAGGCGCACGCCCGCGGCCTCGCGTCGAATCCGGCTTGGTATGGCGCGGGAACCGGCGGCGCTGCGTTCAGCGCGCGGAAAAATCCGGTGGCTTTGAGGCGCGTCTCGCGCCTCCTCGGCTGCGGGAATCGAATCGTACAGCAGCGTCGCGCCGGCGGCATACTTGGCGATGCCATCGCGCAGATGGATGGTGCGGATGGTGATGCCGGTGTTGATATCGCCATCGAGCGAGATCATGCCGACGGCGCCCGCCGTACCAGCCGCGCGCGTCCTTTTCCAGATTCTCGATCGCCTGCGCGGCCCACTTTTTCGGCGCGCCGATGATCGTCACGGCCCACATGTGCGTGAGAAACGCATCGAGCGAATCGAATCCTTCGGCGAGCGTGCCTTCGACGTGATCGACGGTGTGAAACAGGCCCGCATAGGATTCGATCAGCCGGCGGCCGATGACGCGCACGGAGCCGGGCTCGCAGACGCGCGATTTATCGTTGCGGTCGACGTCGCTGCACATGGTCAGCTCGGACTCTTCTTTGGTGGAGTTGAGCAGCTCGCGGATATTTTCGGCGTCCTGCAGAGGATCGCCGGTGCGGCGCGCGGTGCCGGCGATGGGACAGGTTTCGACGCGGCGTCCTTCGACGCGCACGAACATTTCCGGCGACGCGCCGATCAACTGCTCGTCGCCGAACTGCAGCAGAAACTCGTACGGGCTGGGGCTCGCCTGCTGAATTTTGTCGAACAGGCTCGAGGCGGTGCCGGAGTAGGGCGCGCGGAACGTCTGGCGCAGCACGACTTCGTAATAATCGCCGCGGCGCATGCCTTCGCGCACGGTTTCGACTTTCGCCATGTACTCTTCGGGCGTGTGGTCGGCGGTGATCGGCGCCTGCTTGCAGCTTTCTTCGGACGAGGCACGCGGTCGGCGGTGCGAGCCAGGCCGTGCGGTGGTGATTTCGCCGCGCGAGAAATCGTATTGGAAGCGCTCGATCTGCTCCTTCTTGCGATCCATGAAATAGATGTCGTCGCAGAGAAACAGGCGCAGGTCCTTGACGTCGTTGCGCGGAAGCTTCAGCTCGATGGGATCGAACTGAAACAGCAGATCGTATCCGAAGGCGCCCAGCCAGCGCGAGGCGCGAGGCGAGGGGATGACGAAATTCGTCGAGCAGGGCGCGCAGGATCGAAAATGCGGAGGGCTGCTTGCTGCGCTCCTCTTCGGGAAACAGCGCGGGCAGAGGCTTCAGCGTTCCGTTCAGCGCGCCGTCTTCGATCGAAAATTTCTCCCAATGCGGATGCTGGCGCGAGCAGAGGCTCCAGAATCCGGTTCAGCATTTTGCCGCGCTCGTTGAGCGGGCGGAAGACGATCTCGCGTCCGGCGGCGACGATTTCGAGCGGCGGCGCGACGGCGGCAATATCCCAGCGCGAATAGCGCTCCGGATATTCGTAGCCGGAGGAAAGATAAATGCCGCGCTGCGTGTCGAGCTTGCGCAGCAATCCGGTGAGGCCGCGCGCATACGAAACTTTGGAGATAGTTCGCGTGACGGAAATTCCGCCGGGCGTCAGATAGCTTTCGGGGCGCATACGGGTGCCAAAACCTCTTCCATTACTTGTACGGCCGCTTCGCAATCCTTGCGCGATACATTCAAGTGTGTCACGATGCGGGCGCGCGTGCCGCCGGCGGTCGAGATCAGCAGGCCATTCGATTTTAGCTGCGCGCTCAGTTCGGCGAACGAGAGCCCGGTGCCGGCGATATCGAAGACCACGATGTTGGTGCGGACTTTTTCAGGGTTCGAGCGAAAGGCACGGGATTTTTGCGAGACGCTCCGCGATCCATCGCGCATTCGCATGATCCTCATCAAGCCGCGCGGGCATCTCTTCCAGGGCGATCAATCCGGCCGCGGCCAGAACGCCCGCCTGCCTCATTCCTCCGCCGAGCCGTTTGCGAAAATGGCGGCCGCGCGCGATCGCATCGGAGGTCCCGACCAGCATCGAGCCGACCGGCGCGCCGAGCCCTTTCGACAGGCAGAACATCACGGTATCGGCCTTCTGCGCGATTCGCGCGACGGAATGGCCGGATGCGACGAGGCGTTGAAAATGCGCGCGCCGTCGATGTGAACTTTCAGGCCGCGCGCATGCGCACGATCGCAAATATCGTCGATCGAGGCGAGGTCGTAGAGCGTTCCGCCGTGCATGTTGTGCGGATGCTCGATGGTCACAAGCGCGGTGGGCGCGTAAAATCCGTTGGCCGGGCTTGATCTGCGCTTCGATCTGCTCCCAGGTCAGGATGCCGTCCGGGCGTCGCGATGCTGCGGATCAGGCATCCGGAAAACCACGCCGGTCATCGCGAGTTCCCAATCGAGCAGGTGCGCGCGATCGTCGCAGATCACTTCCTGGCCGGGCTCGGTGTGGAGCTTCACGGCGATGGTGTTGCCCATGGTGCCGGTGGGAACGAACAGAGCGGCTTCCTTGCCCAGAATTTCGGCGGCGCGCTTTTCGAGGCGATTGACGGTGGGATCTTCGCCGTAGACGTCGTCGCCGACCTCGGCCGCGGCCATCGCGCGGCGCATCGCCTCGGTGGGCTTGGTGACGGTATCGCTTCTTAGATCGATCAAACGTGAACTCCTACAAATTCCTGAAACACTTCGTTGGATAACATGACGCCGCGCGGGGTCAGGCGGAGTCGCGCGCCGGATTGTTCGAGCAGGCCGTCGTCGATGAATTGACGAATCGCGTCGGAAAACGGCTCCCATGGGCCTTCGATACCTTCGGTCAGCCGAAGGCCCAGGAAGAAGCGCTCGGCGACTGGATCGGCGGGCGTTTTCTCGATCCCGTGCAGACTGCTGCACATACTCCGCCGCCGATTCCGCGTTCTGCCATCTCGATTCGCCGTCGAAGGAATGCGCGTCGGCGCCGAAGCCGAGGTACGGCTCGCGGCGCCAATATTTCAGATTGTGGCGCGACTCGAAACCAGGACGCGCGAAGTTCGAAATTTCGTAGCGGTGAATGCCGATGCGGCTTCAGCCGCTCGACCGCGGTTTCGTAGAAGTCGGCGATGTCGTCCTCGCACGGCACTGCGCCCGCGCCGTAACGCGACCCGAGCACCAGCAGCTCGCGGCCCAGATTGCTATCGTCGTCGACTTCGAGCATGTAGACCGATACGTGCGGCGCGCCGAGCCGCTCGATCCAATCGAGCGATTCGTTCCAGCTCTCGCGGGTTTGAAACGGCAAGCCCGCGATCAGGTCGAGATTGATGTTCGCGATGCCTCGCGTCCCGCAGCATCGCAATGTCGTCGACGACGGTCTCCGCAGTGTGCTTGCGGCCGGTGCGGGAAAGCTCCTTCGCGATGAACGATTGCACGCCGAGGCTGACGCGATTGATGCCGGCGCGTCCGCCACGCTTCGGCTTTCTCGCGCGTGATCGAGCCGGGCGCGGCCTCCATGGTCGCTTCCGCCCATTCGCGGCCGGGGATTTCGGCGAGCAGCGTTGCCAGCGCATCGGCGTCCATCTGGCTGGGCGTGCCGCCGCCCAGATAAACCGTTTCGGGCGTCCACGGCCATTCGGTCGCGCGCAATTCCGCGCGAAGCGCCGTCGACGTATCGCGACTTCCAGCTCGCGCGGAAACACTCCGGACGCGAAGTTGCAGTAGGTGCATTTCTGTGCGCAAAACGGATAGGAAAGATACACGCCAGGCATCGGTTACAACTTCACTTCCTCGCCCAGCTGCTGGCTGATCGCGCCGCCCACCATTTCGGCCAGCGACTGCCCGGTTCCGGCCAGCACGAATTCCTCGCGCCCGGCGTCCCAATCGAGCTTGAAGCTTTTGGAATGCGCCGACACCCAGATCTGCCGGACGGGCGCATTCGGGCTGACCACGAATTTCGCGGGCGGCTCCTCGAATTCGATGGCCAGGGCTCCGGAGTTGAAATCGGCCTCGAACTCGCCGCCGTCGGAGGCGGCGTTCAGGCGCTTATAAAGGTCGTGCAACGCCTCCCCGGCGTGGGTTTGAAATTCCTGATCGTCCATGAAGGGCTCGAACTTATAAGATAACGTGTTCAATTGGCGATGTGGAATAATCAAGGTCAGGGCCGTGGAAGAAATAACATTTCAAGTCCAGCGTGACGAAGCGTCCGGGTGCCTGGTGGCATGGTGGGACGATCCGAATGCGTCGGGTGGCATCACCACGCAAGGCGAGCCGACCTTCGCGATTTGCAGCAGCAGATCATCGAGGCTGTCGCGGTTCACTTCGAGGAGAGTGAGGCGCCGCGTCGAATCCGCGTGCATTTCGTGAGTGACCCAATTCTGGTCCCTGCGTGAAGCTTCCCCGAGATATCTCAGGCGCACAAGCAGTCAAGGCGTTCATCCGGCTAGGATTTACAGTCGCCAGACAGTCGGGCTCACACGTGAGAATGATTAGGGAAAATCGAAGGGTGACGGTGCCTATGCATTCCAGCTTGGCGGTAGGCACTCTCCAAAATATTCTCCGGCAAGGCGAGATTAGTTTGGAGGAACTTCTGAATGCCCTCTAATTTCCCGCGACTTTGTTCCGGGTAGGTTCATCTGTTACCCTTGGACCGTCTACGCGTCCAAGAAACAATGGAACCAGCCTGTATCCGACATACCGATCTGCCGGGAGCCTCCAGGCTGTTCGTTGATTTTTCCTATCATTTTGACCGGGTCGCTCGCTTTTATCGCCACGATCCTCATAATTTCGAATCTTTCGGGGCCGCCGCTCGGGAAATCGACTATCCCGACAGCCGCCGCGCCGCGATGGTTCACGCGCTCACCGCGCAAAATGGACCGAGCGCGAATCTCGATCGGCTGGCGCAGCCGGGAACGGTTGCGATCGTCACCGGGCAGCAGGTCGGGCTTTTTTCGGGTCCGGCGTATACGATTTATAAAGCGGTAACCGCCGCGCGGCTCGCCAAGGAGCTTTCGGATCGCGGCACGCCGGCGGTTCCGGTGTTCTGGCTCGCCACCGAGGATCACGATCTGGCGGAGGTCGATCACGCGTGGGTGTTCGATTCGGCGCGCCAGCCGGTTGCGCTGCGCGCGCAGACCCAGCAGACGAACGGACGGCCGCGGCCGGTCGGCGGAATCGTCATCGAAAACTCGCCGATGGACGAACTCCGGCGGGCGCTGAACGGTTTTCCGCACGCCGACGAAGTGATCGCGATGGTGGGCGACGCTTATCCGGCGGGCGTCACCATGGGCGCTGGATTTCAGGCGCTGCTCAAGAAACTGCTCGCGCCGCTGGGACTAATTTTTCTCGATCCGCTGGATCCGGAGATTCGCAAGATCGGTGCGCCGCTGATTGCCGATGCGCTGGAGGCGGCTCCGGAACTGAAGTCGCGGCTGCTGGCGCAGAACCAAGGAACTGGAGGCGGCGGGCTATCATGCGCAGGTCCATTTAGAGGACAAAACATCGCTGTTCTTTCTTCTCGAAAAAGGCGACCGGGTGCCTCTGCGCGTGAAGGAATCGGAGTTTGCATCGCTGCGCGATCGTGCCGCGGAGGTTTCGCCGAACGCGCTGCTGCGCCCGGTGATGCAGGATTATTTGTTGCCGACCTGCGCCTATGTCGGCGGTCCGGCGGAGCTGGCGTACCTGGCGCAATCGCAGGTGATTTACGAGCGGCTGCTGGGCCGGATGCCGGTGATGATTTCGCGCGCCGGGTTCACGCTGCTGGAGCCGCGCGCGACGAAGTTGCTGGCGCGATACAAGCTGACGGTGCCGCAGACCTTCGTCGATCCGGAACATTTGAAGGAGCGCGTGGCGCACTCGCTGGTTCCCGAATCGCTGAGCGAATTCTTTCGAGACGCGAGACGCCGTTCGTGATGAAGCATCTGGACCGCGTGCGCGCGGAGCTGGACGCGGTTCGATCCTACGCTCGCGGCGTCGTTGGATAAGAGCCGGGCGAAGATCGCGTATCAAATCGACAAGGCGCGGCGCAAAACGGCGGCCGAGATCATGCGCCGCAACGACCGCGCGGCGGGCGACGCGCAGTATCTCAGCGGCTTCCTTTATCCGCATCGCCATTTGCAGGAACGCTTCTATTCGATCCTTCCCTTCCTCGCGGCGCACGGGCCGGATCTGGTGGAGCGTCTGTACGACGCGGTGCAGCTCGATTGTCCGGACCATCGAGTTGTTAGCATCTAGGCGTGTTAACGATTTATGAGGCTGTTAAATTTAAATGATGCATATAAACCCCGTGAAGCACGCCCTCAAGGAGGGCAAGCTCCAGGCCGGATGCAGTTTCGGCCAGTTGCGCTCCCCCGAAGTCGCCAGAATTCTCGCCGCCGCCGGCTTTCATTGGTCCTATATCGACGCCGAGCACGGCCCCTTCGATCTGGAAACCTTGCACGACATCTGCCGCGCGGCGGTGACCGCCGGTCTGATGCCGATCGTGCGCGTGTCGGATTTGCAATATTCGCTGGTGGCGCGCGCTCTCGACAACGGCGCGCAGGGAATCATTTTTCCGCGCGTCGAAGATCCCGAACTGCTGGCCCGCGCGGTTTCCTGGACGAAGTTTTCCGCCGAAAGGCGTTCGCGGATTCGGCCTGACGCCCAGCCACGTCGGCTACGAAAAAGTCACCATCCCGCAGATCATCGAACATCAGAACGCGAACACGATGGTGGTTCTGCAAATCGAAACCAAGCTCGCGGTGGAGCGACGCGATGAGCTGCTGTCGGTCCCGGGCATCGACGCGATCATGATCGGACCGGCGGATCTTTCCATTTCACTCGGCGTGCCCGGCGAGTTCGATCATCCGAAGATGATCGAGACCATCGAACTGGTGAAGGAGAGCTGCCTGAAGCATGGCGTCGCGCCGGGGATCCATCTGCGCGCGCTGTCGGCTCGCGAAGTTCTGGAAAGAACGCGGCATGAAGTTTTTGAGCTGCGGCGCGGATACAGGATTTCTGCTGGAGAGCGCGACGGCGGTCGCGTCGGCGCTCAAAGGCGCTAGAGCGTCTACCCGTCAGGGAGCGGTCTAGACGCACAAACTCGCGCGCGCTCCCGATCCTTGCGCACTTGGTCCACCGGGAATACGTGATTGTGCATCACCACGTAAATTCCCGGCGCGACCACGCGCGCGGCCAGAAAACTTTCGGTGAGGTTCTGCAATCCGTCGCTCGATTCAAATCCCAGAGGCGTCATCGCGCCGGTCAGAATAATCGGAAATTGAAGCTGGCCGAGCGATCGCTTCAAATACAGCCCGGTCTCGACCATCGTGTCGGTGCCGTGCGTGATCACGATGGGCGCGTCGAGCTTTGCCCGCACGGCTTCGAGCACCATCGCGCGGTCGGCGTCGGTCATCTCCAGGCTGTCTTTATTCATCAGCCGGGTGGTGTCGATTTCGGTATCGGGCAGGCGCAGGCGGCCAAGGTAGCGCTCGATCTTATCTTCCAGATTCGCCACCGCGCCCTGTTGCTCCGAATAAACTTTCTCGATAGTGCCGCCGGTGGTCAGAACGTGGATACGCTGCAAACTTCAAGTATAATTCGCTCTATGCTCCGCACTCGCTCCGTCGCGATTTTCGTCCTGTCCTGCACCAATGTCTTGGCCCAAACCGTGGCCGACGCGCATTTCCATCATCTGCATCTGAACGCCACTGATCCGAAAGCCGACATCGAGTTTTACACCACAAAATTCGACGCGGAGAAGGCAAATTTCAAAGGCCTTGATGGACGCCGTTTGGGCGCAAAGAAGCTGGATGTTATTTCAAAAAGCCGCGACCGCGCCGCCCAGCGAGGTGGTCAGCACCATCTGGCATTTCGGCTGGGGCGCCGAGGATATGAAGGCGACGTATCAGAAGCAGCTCGACTCCGGCACCAAGTTCGCGACGCCTATCACCGATATCAGCGACATCGGCGGAGGCCCGCCGAATACCGGCAGGTTTTTTTACGCGTACGTGCAGGGTCCGGAGGAGCGCTGATCGAATTGAATACCGCCGCGCATCACCATTTCGGCCACATCCATTTGTTGAGCGCAGATCCGGTGGCCGCGGGCGAGTGGTACGCGAAGCAGTTTGGCGTCAAAGCCCGCAGCGAGCGCGCAGGTTCACATGTACAGAGACGTGCAGATCGGGCCGTCGGCTTCGTTCATGATGGATAACGTCAACGTCATTATTTATCCGATGGAATACGCGATCAGTTCGCATATGCCGGGATGGGAGAATCGCAAAACGTTTGAGCCGACCAAGGGCCGCGTGGTCGATCACATCGGCATCAGCGTGCCAAATCTCGACGACGCGATCGCGAAGCTGCGCAAGGAAGGCGTGACGATTACCGACGAGCCGAAATCCATCGCCGGAGGCAAGGTGAAGTTCGCGTTTATCGAAGGTCCCGATAAGATGCGGATCGAGGTTATCGAGGGGCAGGCGAGTAAAGATTAACGAACACGATTCCTATACTCGATGGCTTGCGCAATCACGCGGCGATACTCCTCCACCTCGACGTCGCGCTCCGAACAGCCGAGTAGTAAGTTGCCATCGGTCGTAAAATTTCCATCCCATTCGACGATCTGTTCATCGCTCCAGTTGGGATCGAATTGCTGCATCTTTTCGTCGCGCATGCGATCGAAGTAAGCGCGTAAATTAATCGCCGTCTCGTCGTGATCCTCTGCCCAAGGCTCCTCTTCGAAATTCCAAACGGGTTGGATCATTTTCGTGCCATCACTTCCGCGCGCAGACGGCGCATGCCGCGCAGCCAGCGATCGTGATCGTTGGCTTTGCGGCGGAAATATTCCGCGACCTCGGGATGCGGGAGGATCAGAAATTTCTCCGACGCCAGCCCTTCGATCACGGAATCGGCAACCTGCTCCACCGAGACCGATCCTTCGACCAGAAAATTATTCGGGTCCTGCATCAGCATGTCCGTTCGCACGCCTTGCGGGCAGAGCGCCGAAACTTTGATGCCTGCATCGCCATAGGTCATCGAAAGCCATTCCGCGAGGCCCGAGCGCCGCGTGCTTGGTCACCGCGTAAATCACCGATTCGAGCGACGTCAGCAATCCCGCGGCGGAGACCGTTTGCAGCAAATATCCTTCGCCGCGCGCGAGCATTCCGGGCAGTACCGCGCGCGCCGCATAGACGTGCGCGAGCAGATGAATGTCGCGCATTTTGAGCCAATCCGCATCGGGCGCGTCGATGCCTCCGGGAATGAAGACGCCGGCGTTGGAGCAGAACAGATCGATCTGGCCGTAACGCTTGATCGTCTCCGCGACCAGCTTCTGAATATCCGCTTCGCGCCCGACATCGACGCGCATGCCGAAGCCGCCGGTATCGGCCGCTACTTTTTCAGCACCCTCGACATCGAGATCCGCGGCAACCACCGCTCGCGCGCCTTCCTTATGAAATCTTCTCGACCAGCGCTTCGCCGATTCCGCGCGCTGCTCCGGTTACGACGACAACTTTGTCGCGAACGATGCATGGTTTACCTTCTGATTTCGATTACAGTGCGGCCGCGAATTTGGCCTGCCAGAATCTGCTCGCCCAACTCGAATATTTTACTCAGCGGCTCGACTTGAATCATCGTGTCGAGGAGATCCATCGGCAGATCGCGCATGATGCGCGCCCAAATCTCGCGCCGCTTCGCGATTCGGCACTCGCGAGGAATCGATGCCCAGCACGTTCACTCCGCGCAGAATGAATGGAAACACCGTCGTCGCGACGTTCGGTCCACCCGCCACGCCGCACGCCGCGACGCTCCCGCCCAGCGCCATGGTTCGCAGCAATCCGGCCAAGGTATCGCCGCCGACATTATCGATTGCGCCAGCCCATCGTTCGGCTTCCAGAGGTTTTCGGAGGGCGTCGCAAGAACGCTGCCGCTCGATGATCGAGCTTGCTCCCAAGCTGCGCAGATAATCGTGCTGCTCCGCGCGTCCACTGGATGCGACCGCTTTATAACCAAGGCCCGCGAGAATCGCGATCGCCACGCTGCCCACGCCGCCGGCGGCTCCTGTGACGACGACCTCGCGTCCACCCGGTTTCAGGCCGTGCCGCTCGAGTTCCATCACCGATTGCATCGCCGTGAAGCCCGCGGTGCCGATGCCCATCGCCTGCTTCATCGACATGCCCTTCGGAATCGGCACGATGAAATCCTGATCGAGCCGCGCGAGCTCCGCATAACCACCCCAAAAAACTTCCGACGTCCCGCAGCCCGTGACCACCACTTCGTCGCCGGGATTGAAATGCGCCGACGTCGATTCCTCCACCACGCCCGCGAAATCGACGCCGGGCACCATGGGAAAGGAGCGAATCACGCCGGGTTTGCCGGTCACCGCAAGGCCGTCTTTATAATTGAGGCTCGAATATTTCACTCGCACCAGCACTTCGCCGGGCGGAAGCACGCCCAGCGGGATTTGCTGAATCGCGGCCGCGAACTTGCCGTTTTCGTTGGTCGCGAGAAGAGCTTTGAAGGTCGTCATCCTCCGGTTATGATACCAACGTGCCAACAACACATGATGTCGTGGTGGTGGGTGCGGGCGTGTTCGGCGCCTGGACCGCGTATCATTTGAAGCGCAGCGGCGCGCGCGTGCTGCTGATCGATCAGCATGGCGCCGGAAATTCGCGATCGTCGAGCAGCGGCGAAACGCGCATCATCCGCATGTCCTACGGCGCGAGCGAAATCTACACCCGCAGTTCCATGCGGTCGCTCGAATTGTGGAAGGGTGTGTGCCCTGCATTGTTTCACAATACCGGCGTATTGGTGACGGCAGCGCCTTCCGATCCTTATTTGATCGACACGCGCGAGACGCTGTCGCGGTGCGGTGTTCGACATGAGCGGCTAAGTGCGCAAGCGATGCGAAAACGATTCCCACAAATCACGCTCGATCGCGATACGGAGGGCATTTGGGAACCCGATAGCGGAGTCCTGATGGCTCGGCGCGCGGTGCAGGCAGTGGTCGAAGCGTCGGGAGTGGATTACGAGATTCGCGCCGGGAGCAAGAATATTCGCGCGGGGACTGTCGTCTACGCTTGCGGCCCATGGCTGCCCAAACTTGTTTCCGGAGATCCTGCGCGGCCGCATCCGTCCGACGCGCCAGGAAGTTTTTTTCTTCGGCACCCCGCCCGCCTACAAGTCGATGCCCACGTGGATCGCGTTTCGCGAAGGCGTGTATTCGATTCCGGCGCTCGATGGACGCGGGATTCAAAATCGCTCTCGACTCTCACGGTCCGGCGTTCGATCCTGAAACCGGCATCGCGTGAAATCACGCAGGCAGCGCTTCGCAAAACCCGAGCCGTCCTGCGCAAACGATTTCCCGCTCTCGCCCGCGCGCCGCTGGTCGAAACGCGCGTCTGCCAGTATGAAAACACTTCGAACGGTGATTTTTTGATCGACCGCCATCCGCATCGCAAGAATGTCTGGCTGGTCGGCGGAGGCTCGGGGCACGGCTTCAAACATGGCCCATGGGTCGGCGAATATGTGGCGTCGCAGATCGCAGGCACAGCGCCGGCGGAGCCGCGATTCTCGCTGGTATCGAAGAAAACTACGCGTCAGCGCAGCGTGTATTGAATCTCAGCTGTATGTGATCCAGCCGCCAACTGCGAAGACGGCAAGGTAAATCAGCCCGTAAACCACTGGGATACTGAGCAGGCTCGAATCGATCCGGTCGAGCCAGCCGCCGTGGCCGGGCAGCGAACTGCCGCTATCTTTTACTCCACCCCAGCGCTTATACGCGGATTCCAGCAGATCGCCGAACTGTCCGGCAATATTTCCCAGCGCAGCGATAATCAAAACGATCCAGAGCGGTTCCGACGCGAATGAAAAAATGCGCATAGATCGCTCCGGCCAGAACGCCTCCCACAACCGATCCTATCGCGCCTTCCCAAGTCTTGCCGGGGCTGATTTTCGGAGCGAGCTTGTGGCGCCCGAAATTCTTCCCGATATAGAACGCCGCCGTATCGCCCGCCCAGCAGAGCAGGAACGCGAACAGCAGCCAATGCGGATTTACCATGCGCAGCTTGAACGCGCAGAGCCACGCGCCTCCGATATAGATAACTCCGGCTAGCAGCGAAACGAATACGTTCCTTCCGATTTGCACCACCTCGCGTAGCGCGAAAAGTCCCACCACGACCATGGCCGCGATAAGCGCCCAGGACGGCGCGGCAAAGATCAGCCACACCACCAGAGGGATCAGGATCAGCGCGGTAGCGACTCGCTGTCATCGAATGTTTAGCGGAGCCTCGAGGAGCGAGTCGTCCGCAGTTAAAGGCGCCGCGTCGCCCAATCCGCCGAAGCGCCGGTCGCGTTTCTGATAGTCGAGAATCGCACGCAGCAGATCCGCGCGGCTGAAATCGGGCCACAAGGTGTCGGTGACGTAGAGCTCGGAGTAGGCGATCTGCCACAGCAGAAAATTGCTGATGCGCATCTCGCCGGAGGTGCGGATCAGCAGGTCGGGATCGGGCATGCCGGCGGTATAGAGGCGCGCCGCGATGGCGGCTTCGTCAATGACCATCTCGCGTCGCCGCGAATCTTCAATCAAAGCTTTCACCGCGTCGACCAGCTCCGCGCGTCCGCCGTAATTGATAGCGAGGTTCAGTTGCAAGTCCGCGATTCCCGGCCGTGGCGTGCACGGTCTCCGCAAGCTCCGCGCGCACGAAATCGGGCAGCGCGTCGATCCGTCCGATGGCCGTGAAGCGGATATCGTTGCGTGCCATATCCGGCAGTTCGGCGCGCAGATAGAGCCGCAGCAGTCGCCACAACATGTCAACTTCAGCGCGCGGCCGCTTCCAATTCTCGACCGAAAACGCATAAAGAGTCAGCGCACGAAGCCCAAGCCGCGCGCAGGTTTCGACCGTGACGCGCACTGGATCGATACCCGCTTTATGCCCGGCCACGCGCGGCAGATTGCGGCGTTTGGCCCAACGCCCGTTGCCGTCCATGATGATGGCGATGTGCGCGGGCAGACGATCGGGATCGATCGCGGAGGCGAGAGCATAGTCCGGCTCCCCCGGCGCGAGCACGTCAAATAAGGCTTTCATGCCAATTGTCTATGTTAACAGCCCTTCGCTCCAGCGCATCTGCCGGAACCGCCATGCGTGAGCATGCGGACAGGCGCGAAAACCTGCCCCGCTCATCGAGAAGACTCACCGAAAATCAGATAACATCTATTGCAGTGCGAAAGATTGCGATCATCATAATCGCAGCTCTTGGTTGCGCCGCGGCGCAGACGCCGGACACTTCGCTGCAGTTTGAAGTCGCGTCGATCAAAGCCTCGCCACCGCCGGACCCGAGAGGTTCCAGGATGAGCTACCGCGGCGGACCGGGAACGGACGACCCCGGCCTCCTCACCTGCGAGAACTGGGGCCTTTCCGATCTCATTACGCTGGCGTACGAGATTCAGAACTACCAGCTTTCGGGCCCGGAATGGATGGGAAACACGCGCTTTATGGTTTCCGCGAAAATCCCGCCGGGAACTACTAAGGAACAATTCCATGTCATGCTCCAGAATCTCCTCGCGGAACGCTTTAAGCTGGCACTCCATCGCGAGAAAAGGGAACTGCCGGCATACAGTCTGGTGGTTGCGAAGAATGGGCCGAAGTTAAAGGAGTCCGTCTCCTCGCCTGCGCCTAAGGATGCGGATTTACCCGAGGCAAAACGTGGCCCGCCAAAACGCGGCGAAGACGGCTACCCTATTCTGCCGGCCGGGCGCGAGTCGACCATGGCGATGATGAACGGCTACGCGTCCCAGCGATTCGGCGATGCGACCATGGAATATCTGGCGACGCACCTTGGGTTCCAGCTACACGCGCCGGTGATCGACGCGACCGGATTGAAAGCGAAATACGACTTCACGCTCCACTGGGTTTCGGACCGAATGCCGGATGACGCGGGGCCGAACCTTCTCCGGGCGGTGCAGGAGCAGCTCGGACTAAGACTCGAATCCAAAAAGACATTGATAGATGTTCTGGTAGTCGACCACATCGAGAAGGCGCCGACTGAGAATTAGATAGAATCAATCGCAGTGCGAATGATTGCAAGTATCGCGATCATACTCGGCGCCGGCGCAGGAGCGCAGACTCCGCAGTTTGAAGTCGCCTCCGTCAGGCTTTCATCGGATCAGAGAGGCCTGAACCTCTCGATGCACGGAGGTCCAGGAACGGAAGACCCCGGACTCTACACCTGCGAGAACTGCGAGATCTGGGGTCTCATCGACCGAGCGTTCGACCTCAAGGCCTACGAACTCTCGGGACCCGCCTGGATGCGGACCACGCGGTTGATAATTTCCGCGAAAATCCCGGCAGGTGCAACGGAGGACCAGTTCCGCCTGATGCTGCAGGACCTTCTCATCGAACGCTTTAAGTTGACGTTCCATCGCGAGAAAAAGGAAATGCCGGCGTACGATCTGGTGGTCGCAAAAAATGGTCCGAAAATAAAGAAGTCTCCCGAAGCGCCTCCCCTAGGCGACCCCAGCGCGTATAAACCGCCGCCAGGTCCATCGAAGAAGGATAAAGACGGATTCCCGATCATCCCACCGGAAGATCCGCGTCCGATGATGTCCGCGATGGAGGGCCCACGCTGGGTGCAGCGGTTCGGCCACCGATCCATGGAGCAACTGGCTGCCTATGTGGCGACTCTTGTCGAACGGCCCGTCGTGGATGCGACCGGTTTAAAGGGAAAATACGATTTCACCTTGAAGTGGATGAACGAGCGGCTCCTCCCGCCCAATGACGACAGCGGACCCAAAATCTTCGAAGCACTGCAAACGCAACTCGGCCTCAAGCTGGAATCGACGAAAAGTGTGGTCGACATTTTCGTGGTCGACCACATTGAGAAAAAACCACCGACCGAGAATTAAGCCTTCTCGACAACCTTCAACAGCGCCGTCAGCGAAGTCTTCGACGCGTACGCCTTTCCCCTCCGGCGGACGCCAGTGGGTTTCGAGCGTCCAGGTTCCCTTGAACCCATCTTTGATGAGCGCGCGAATCTGCCCGAGATTATCGGCCTCGCCCTCGCCCACCGCGCACCACTCCACCTTCCCCGCCGCGTTGTGCCGGAAATCGCGCAAGTGCACGTGAATAATGCGCGCCGGGTCGAGAAGTTTATAGCCCTCTGGAAACGGATGCTCGCCTTTTTCGGCGGCATTGTTCGGATCCCAGTTGAGGTTCAGCGCCTCATCCTTCACCGCGGCCAGCAACTTCGCCGAATCCGCTCCGGTCCATACATAACTGCCCCCGACGTTCTCCACGGCCAACAAAAAGCCACGCTTTCGGGCGCGCCGGGCGGATTCGGCAACTAATTCATAAATCCGGGGATACACTGCGGCATCGGCTGTGTCTTTATAGGTAAACGCGAACGTCCGCAATTTCTTCGTGCCGAGAATCTCCGCGCGATCCATCGCGTCCTCTAGCAACTGCCATTGCTTATCGAGCACCGGCGAACCCTCCGCCGGCAGGGGGACTTTGAAAAACGAGGTAGATAGAATCGACGGTTTGATCTGATACTCGTCTAGAAGCGCCCGCATCTCCTTGACCTTCGAAAGTGGCTGTTTTTCGGCGTATAAGCCCCCCACGGAGCGCAATTCCGCCCACTTAAGGTCAAATAAGCGCAGGAAACGCAGCGCAGTGGTCAGATCTTCATCGATTTCGTCGGTCGTGACGCCCAGTTTGAAGTCTGCCAACGGAACGCCGCGCAGCAAGGGAGAAAGAGCTGCGGCAGCCAGGATTTGTCTACGAGAGAGCATCGGTCGAATTATATCGCGTATACTACGGGAGGTTTGTCTCGAAACCCCCGCGTCGCGTTCGCCGCGCTATTTCTATGCGCTGCCAGCGGTGTATTCGCGCAGGACCTGGCACCGGCAATCGAAGCGCTCGCCGCAGCGAACGCCCCCCAGCCGCCGGCTGCGCTCGATGGCAAAGGCCGTGTACAGGAGTATTTGAAGTCCCTGGTCAGACCCTCCGCGGTTTTCTCTAACGTCTTGATTGCAGGCTTCGAAGAGGCGCGAAATTTCCCTCACGAATGGCATCGGACCGAGGGCGGATTTGCGAAACGACTCGGGTCGCAGTACGCGCAATATTTCCTCGATAACACCATAGAGCTGGGATTTTCGACGATTCACCACGAGGACAATCGCTACTTTCGCGTCGGCGATGGCAATTTTTTTAAGCGATTCGGAAATGTCATTAAGTCGGCAGTAGTCGTTTCCAATACACGCGGAGGCCAGACCATCGCGCTCGGCCAGATCGCCGGAGCATTTGGATCGTGGGCCATCGCGTCACAGGTATGGGAGCCGCCATCGGAACAGCGGCTGAGCCGCGTCCTGCTGTGGGGCAGCGTCAATCTGGCGGCGAAAGGCGGCAGAAATCTGATCCGCGAATTCGGGCCTGATCTGCGGAAAAAACACGCCGCTCCTACAAACTCCCACCCTTAATCAACTTTTCATAATAAAGTACTTGACAATAGTGAGCGCCCTCGCTATGATCGATTCATGGCATCGGTCCAACCCATCCGCCGGCAAAAGGGAGAACCCATTCCCCTGCATGCGCACGCGATGGATAATCTGCGCTACATCCGTGAAACGATGGAGCGCGCCGGGTCCTTCACCGCCGTTCCCGGATGGGGCGGCGTGGCGATGGGATTAACGGCTCTGGCGTCGGCGCTGCTGGCGTCCCGGCAGAATACGCCGCGGCGCGTGGCTCGAAACGTGGCTGGTCGAAGGCTCACTGGCGATCGCGCTGGGCATTCTCGCGATGTGGCGCAAGGCGAGCGGCGGCAGGATTGCCTTTATGGTCGGCTCCCGCGCGAAAATTCGTGTTCAGTTTCGTACCTCCTTTGATTGCGGGCGGCGCGGTGACGGTCGTGCTTTGGCAGGCCGGATTAACGGTCGCGATTCCCGGCGTCTGGCTGATGCTTTACGGCACTGGCGTGATCACGGGTGGAGCGTTTTCAGTTCCCGTGGTCCCGGTGATGGGGGCTTGCTTCCTGGCGTTAGGCGCGCTGGCGACGTTCGCGCCGGCGGCATGGGGCGATTTCTGGCTGGGGCTCGGCTTCGGCGGGCTTCATATTTTATTTGGATTTATTATTGCGAGGCGGTACGGCGGCTAGTTTCAATATGGCTAAAAGCAACTTAGCAAAACAGAACATCGAGCGACCCGCATTGGGTGTCGGTCGAAACACCGGGCTCGATTCCCGATCTCGACCGGCTGATTCATGAGCGAATCCGGCTCGGCATCGTGAGCGCGCTGGCGGCGAACTCATCTCTGACCTTCAACGACCTGAAGCGTTTGCTGAAAACGACCGATGGAAACCTGAGCGTTCACGCGCGCAAGCTGGAAGAAGCGAAATATATCGACTGCGTGAAATCGTTCGAAGGCCGCATGCCGAAGACCGAATATTCCCTGACCGCGACGGGCCGCAAGGCGCTGAACAAATATCTGGATCACATGGAAGCGCTGATTGGCGCGATGCGTCCGCCAGTCGAATGCAGCTAAGCTTGCACGTCGCTATCATTATGGACGGCAACGGCCGCTGGGCCAATGCCCGCGGACTGCCTCGTATTGCCGGGCACCGCACCGGAGCGGACGCGGTTCGCCGCACCGTCGAAGCAGCGCCGGGACTGGGCGTTTCCGTGCTGACGCTGTACGCGTTCTCGGCCGACAACTGGCGCCGTCCGGCGCGCGAGGTTTCGGCGCTGATGAAATTGCTGGGCCATTATCTGGTCCGCGAAACCAGCCGCTGCATCGAGAACGGCGTGCGCTTGCAGGCCATCGGCCGCCGCGACCGTTTACCCGCCGCGCTGGTATCGCTGCTCGAAGACGCGGAGCGCAAGACGGCGCACGGATCGAAGCTGCATCTGCGCCTGGCGATCGATTACTCCTCGCGCCAAGCGATTCTGGACGCGGTTCGGCAGCGATCGCGTCCACGCGAGGAAGCGTTTTCCAAAGCTCTGGGACCCGATGTGGATCTGCTGATCCGCACCAGCGGCGAGCAGCGCCTGAGCGACTTTCTTCTCTGGGAATGCGCCTATGCGGAGATGATTTTTACACGGCGCATGTGGCCGGAGTTTTCAGGAGAGGATCTGTCCGCGGCGATCGATGAATTTCATCGCCGGGATCGCCGATTCGGCGCGGTGGCGGCGGAGAAGGCATTGAGGACGGCCTAACAGGCTGCGCTTTTTTGGCAGCGCATGGCGCCACCCCACAACGGCAAATCAATAGCTCTGTGGCGCGGGGCCATGCCCTGCGAAAGAATTTTCCGCCTACTCGTAGCGCAACGCGACCATCGGGTCGACCCTGGTTGCCCGCCTCGCCGGAACGTAGCACGCTAAGAACGCGACGGCGGACAGAAATAGCGCGACTCCACCGAAGGTCAGCGGATCGAACGGGCTGATTCCGTAGAGCATAACCGACATGAATCGCGACGCCCCGGCGCACACGGCGAATCCGATGACCAGCCCCCACATCACCGGGCGCATGCCTTGTTTCAGGATCAGGCTGAGGATGCCGCCCGGTTCCGCGCCGAGCGTCATGCGGATTCCGATTTCGCGGATGCGGCCGCTGACCGCGTAGGAAACCACACCGTAAATTCCCAGTGAGGCTAGCAGCAGTCCGGAGAGACCCAGCGCGCCCGTGAGGATCGCCAGCATGCGTGAGGGCGTCCGCCAGATTTCCAGGTTTTCCTCCATCGGTTTCGCCGTTACGATGACGTTCGCGTCGAGCGAATGGGCGGCATCGCGGATGAGCTTGGCCGTCGCAGCCATGTTGCCGTTGGTGTGGGCGAGCAGGCGCATACGTGTCTGGTGTTCGAGGTTCGCTGGGAAATAGAAAAAATCCGTGCCCACATGGGCCAGATCCGTGGTGCGAATATCTTTGGTGATGCCGATGATCTCGTAGGGGAGATTTTTGGGTCCCATCCGGAAGACTTTTCCTAGCGGATTTTGATTCGGCCAGAAGTGTTTTACCGTCGCTTCGGAGATGACGGCCACTTGCGCACCCTGCCGGGCCTCGGCCTCCGTAAAAACCCGTCCACGGACGATGGGAATTCCAAGCAGGGGAAAGAAGGCGGGCGAAACGTCGTTGAAACGGATATTTTGCTTCCCAGCGATGCTATCGGTTTCGATGACCGTTCCGAAGCTCGATCCTTCGAGCGGCACGACGACGCTCTGGCTGACCGCGTCGATGCCGGGGAGCGCCGAGACGCGCTCTACTAACTGGCGATGGAACTGGAGCGCTTTCGCGTCGTCATATCCCTGCTGCTGGAGGTCGAACGAAGTGGTGACCACGCCCTTCAGCGAGAAGCCCGGATCGAGCGTTTGCGCGGATTGCAGGCCTCGCGCCAGGAGGCCGGCCGCGATCAACAGCACCAGGCAGACCGAGACTTGAGCGATTACCAGGGCATTCCGCAGACGGCCTCTTGAGATGCGAGCGCCCGCAAATCCGGCCCCTTCCTCTTTGAGCGCGGAAACCAAATCGGGCCGCGTCGCCTGGAGCGCCGGCACCAGACCGAAGAGTACTCCAGTCAGCGCGGAGATCGCGATAGCATACCCAAGAACGCGCAGATCCGGCGCGAGATTCAGCGCCATGGGCGGAAACTCAGAAGGAAGGTTCGAGACTACAATTCTGAACAGCGATTTAAAGGACCAGAAAGCGAGAACCGACCCCAGAGCTCCGCCGGCGAGCGAAATAAGGAGGCTCTCCGTGAGAAGCTGCCGTACGAGCCTTCCGCGGCTTGCTCCGGCGGAGAGACGAATGGCAATTTCCTTCTGACGCGCGGCCGCGCGGGAAAGCAACAGATTCGCGACGTTGGCGCACGCGATCAGAAGTACCAGCCCGACGGCGACGAGCGCCACCGCGCCTCCGGCGAGAACCAGAGTGCGCTCTGCCGGCTCTCCCAGAAAAGTTGCCCGATCGACGGCGAGCGTGGTGGTGCGGCCGGGATACGATCGATCGATGCGTCCCGCGATTACGGCCAGGTCGGCTCTCGCTGCCGCGATCGATACTCCCGGCTTGAGGCGTCCCAGCATCTCCAGCCAGCTGGTGTTGGTGTCGGAAGTAAATCCCGGCAGCAAAAACTTCTCCATGACTACGGGAGCCCAGTAACTGACGCGCGAAATACCCGTGCCGCCGAAGCCTTCGGGGGCGATTCCGATGACAGTGAACGGATGCCGGTTGAGCAGTATGGTGGTACCGATTATGCTGGGATCGGCATGAAACTGGGCGCTCCAGAAAGCGTGCGACAAGACCGCGACGGGCGCCGCACCCTCGTTCGCACATTCAGGCTCGGCGAACTGGCGCCCGAGCACAGGTGTGCGCCCGAGAACGTTGAAGTAGTTGCAGGAAACCACTTGGCCTTCAATGTGCCGAGGGTCCGCACCACCAAGCGACGCGGGCGCGTTTGCCGAAACTGCAACGCCCGAGAAAACGTGATTCTGATCCCGGTAGTTCAGATACTCGGGATAAGAGAAATAGTTGATCGAGCCGTTCACATTGCGCCCGACTTTTCCGCGGAACGTCTGATAGACGCTTGCGATTCTGCCCGCATCGGCGACCGGTAAAGGGCGTAGCGCAATCGCGTTCAGGAGGGTGAAGATGCCCGTATTGACTCCGATCCCCAGGGCTAACGCTGAAATCGCTACGACTGCAAAGCTCGGATTCTTGCGAAGGGTTCTGATCGAATAGCGGACGTCCTGCCAGCAATCGGAGAAGAGCGTCATGGAATTGCCTCCTTTGGGTTGAAAATGTTCTATCCGGCGAAAGCGGGGAGCCAGCGCACTGAGGGTCTGCTGCCAGAACCATGTGTTCGACCGGTGCTGCTGGTGAAATTCTTCGAACAAGTCTCCGGCGATGCATTCATAGTGCGCTTTAGAAAGACGCAAGCGGAGCAGCAGGCACGCGAGTTTCGGTGGCTTCCTCATGGTTATACCTTTTGCAGATCGATGCCTTCGAGCATCATGGCCAGCACTTTCTGAGATCGCTTGATGGCTTTGAGACCCAGCGGCTCCACGCGGAAATAGCGCTTCGAACGGCCTCCGCGCTCCGGCGTAGGCTCGGCGAACCAGGAGGCGACATAGCCCTTGGCTTCCAAGCGATCGAGCGTACTATAGAGCGCGCCCACCGAGACAGCCCGCTTAGTGCGGAGCTGAATCTCCTGGCGTATTGGAACGCCATAAGCGTTCTCGCCTAAACGAAGCAGAGCGAGCAGGACGATCTGTTCGAACTCGCCCAGGTATTCTCGGGAGGACATATGTTCTACAGAGTAGAATACTTGAAACTGCTCAGACTCGTTCCATCTTTTTTTGGCTCCGTTGCCAATATACTGTTCCCATGGATGTACGGCACGTGATTCTTCTTTCCGCAGCGATGGGCTTGCCTCTTGTCGGACAGACTACGCGCCCGCCGATTATTGGTGTGGCGCATATCGGGTTGAAGACCAACGATCTGGCGGCTGCACGGAATTTCTATGGGCGCGACCTGGGCTTTCAGGAGCCGTTCACGCTCGACAAAGCAACCGGCGGTTTGCTATTGACCTACTTCAAGGTCAACGACCATCAGTACATTGAAGTGTTTCCGGAGTTGAAGGATGAGTCCGAAGACCGGCTCTCTCATATCGCCTTCGAGACGACCAATATTCATCAACTGCGGGACTATCTGGCGAGCCGCGGCGTAAAGGTGCCGGATACGCTGAAGCTCGGACTCGATGGAAATATCAGCATGATGATTAAGGATCCCGACGGTCACAATGTGGAACTGGTCGAGTACTTGCCGGGGTCGCTGCACAGCAAGAATTTCGGCAAATTTCTTCCCGAAACGCGCATCTCCCAGCGCATCATTCACGTGGGCGTTACCGTTGAGGATCGCGCGGCGGCGGACCGCTTTTATAAAGACATTCTCGGGTTCCGCGAAATGTGGCACGGTGGAAAAACCGACGAGATCACGGATTGGATCGACATGCGCGTGCCGGAAGGAACTGACTGGCTGGAATACATGCTCAACGTCCACAATCCGACTCCCAAAACCAGAGGCGTGATGAATCACCTCGCGCTGGGCGTCCCGAGTATCGAGCGCGCGGCCAAGACGCTTAGCGATCGAGGCATGGATATGCAAGGCCAGAAACCGAAGATCGGTCGCGATGGAAAATGGCAACTGAATCTGTATGACCCGAACCTGACTCGGGCCGAATTGATGGAGTTCGAGCCGGTCGAAAAACCGTGTTGCTCCCCGTTCGTAAAGCCTTAGCCTGATCCCCGCACTTATGTGCGGGGTTATAACCCCGTGGCGTAAGCCCGGGCATTTACTTTGCCGCTAGTTTCCGTCCTGCCGACAAATTATCGAAATTCAAAATTGCGTTAAAAACCAGGAAATAACTGCCCTTCGTTTCAGCCCGCCAGAACGGATTGTTGGAAAACAACACGACATGGCCCGCACCCAAAGGCGCATCGATAATCGCCGCGTGTTGCGCCAACTCGCCGCCGCTATCGAGAAGGCCGGTGACGAGAAGATCCGGATTGTTGGCATAGCGCAGAACCACGCGCGGGCGCGCTGCCGGAGGAATCACGTTCACTGGATTGCGGAGCTGCTCATCGGTGATGGCCGCGGGCTCCCAAACTTCGTTGTGCGGCTCGTCGGGAATTTCAGAGGGCGTGCGGCCCTGTGGAACATCGGGATCGTCGGCAGTGCCGCGGCCCGTTGGACGCTCGCCTCCACCTGCACCGCCGCGTCCTCCCCCGCCTCCTCCACCGGACATGTTGGACAAGGCGAATACCGGTGGGTTGGAAGCGAAGATCGCGAGGTTATCGGAATAGCCATAAAGGATAGGGCTCGCTCCGTCGACAATTTTCGAGCGCAGGCCGGAGCCCGTCACCTTGAGATTTCGAGCGGCTGCGATGGAGACGCCGGGAGTAAAGCCGAAGGTCACAGCGAAATTCGCGGTGTCGCTGGCGGTGATCAGCAGGCCGCCTTGTTCCACAAATTTTTGCAGGTGCTCGACGCCCGACCATCCGAGGCCTGGACGAATATCATCGGTCTCATCGGTCTTAGCGAGATTCGGAGTCTGAGGCGTGACTTTCCACGGCAGAGGATTGCCGAACATCGGACGGCCATTGACGATAGCTTGCGGATTGCCTCCGGCGCCCGGTGCGAAAATGATCACGTCGTACTTGGAGCGGAGGTCGGCCTCCTTCGAAACCGTCTGCGTGCTGAAGTAGGTGAACGGAATCTTGAGGCGATCGAACTCGAGCCGCCACCAGCCTTCGGCCTGGGTGTTGAGCCACGTGTGCATGACGGCGATACGCGCGGCTCGCAGCGGATGCGTTTTGACAGATGGCGCGGCGTCGACGGCAAACGCTCGCAGGCCGAGCTCGGTTCCAGCTTTCGAGAGATCGTCGGAGGAGATATTGCTCACGATAAACGATCCACGATTGAACTTATGCCCCGAGGATTCGAACGGCTCCTCCGCTGCATCGAACGTCGCGGAAGGGAAGCGATAGCGTAGCGTGATCAGTGCGCTATCCGTGTTGTTATTGATCAGAAAAATCTTCCCCGAGCCTTCGACGCCGCCCGGTGCGGCAACAGGTCCCGAGACTTTGCTCATCGCGGAGTCCAACACTTTGATATCCGTCACACGCGAAACTTGCACATTTCCAAGCTCGCCGAAAGTCCAGCCGGTATCGTCATAGATCGCTTTCTGAGGATCGTTGGCGGCCCAGTATTGATAATCGAGCAGCGTATCGGCGATGCGACTGTAAGGTTGATCCATGCGCAGAACATAGGTACCCACGGGAAACGTCTTCGCCTCCGGCTTCGGTTTCTCCGCTGGCTTGGGAGCTTCGCCGTCAGTAGCGTCGGCTCCTCCGCGACCCCCGCGGCCCGCGCGAGGCTTCTTCCCGGGCATCATTACAGTAAAGGCCGCGCTGGCCCGTGAAATTTCGCAGCCTTGGTCCTCCAGCATGCGCAGAAGATCGGCCTGCGCACCCAGGCGAGGATCGTCCGCGGTGAAAACATAGGCCGCGGGCCCCTCCCTTTTCGGTTTTTCGATGGACCGCTTCGATTTAATATAGAAATTCCGCAGGAAGAGCTTATTATTCGCCGAGAAATAAGCCAGCGCCGTGAGCACTCCGGTCTGCTCATAATTATTGTTATTCCGCTGCGACCACTTCGTTTTCGGGAGTGGCGGATTCTGTTTGAACCAGGTACGCGCATATTCATTCGGCCGCAAGCTGCGCTCTTCGGTATCCGCGCCACCATTGCCGAACGTTTCATAGAGGCGGCTGATCCCGTTGTGCGTCGCGGCGATGAACATCAAATAGCTGGGCGACCAGGTATCGAACGTGCCGTGCGTAAATACACCGGGCATGCCGAATTTCGTCATCTCGGAAACGTTGTTCCAGCCCATCATCTGCCACTCATCGGCGAGCATCGGATCGATCCACGCATTATAAGGACCGTCGCCGATCGTGTTGTCGTAAAGATAAGGAACGGATTCATGCAGATCGTGCAGCACCTGCGCCTTAAATCCGACAAACGTATTCAGGACGTTGCGCGTGAGCTGAAGCGTGAGCCCCATCGCGTCGCGATTATTATCGTGCGCCACGTAATGACCCCAATACATAAGGTTCGGCCACTGCTTGCCGGGATTCGCCAGATGCCAGCGATAAATATCGACCATGCGGTCCCGCCCATCGACTTCCACGATGGGAGTAATCAGCGTGATCACGTTTTCGCGAATGGCTTTGATATAAGCACTCTCATCGACCGCGAGCCGATATGCCAGTTCCATCAGCGCAGTAGGCGCGCCGGTTTCCGTCGAATGGATAGTCCCGGTGATGTAATAAATCGGCGTCGAAGCCGCGATCAGCCGGTCCGCCGCGGCATCATCCAGATTGATAGTTCGTGGATCGGCAAGCTGCGCCAGCCTCGCGCGATTCTCATCTAACTGCGCGATCAGTTTTTCCGACGCAACGGCGACCGCGATCATCTCGCGCCCCTCTTCTGTCTTTCCGATACTGAAAACCTTGACGCGCGGGCAGGCCTTCTCAAGCATCCGCATGTAGCGATAAACTTCCTCGGAATAAGGAAGTATGCCGGGCGCTCCGGCGACGTCGCCAAGCACGGCCTTGGGCGTCGGAACGGTCTTGGACGCAGGAAGATAATCAGTCAGGGGCGAATTAAAAAACGTCTCAGTCGTATACTCGCGGATCTTCTTGGTGTACTGCTCATCGACCGGTTGATTCGCGTCGCGACCGGGCTTCAGCGTGATGGTGACACTGGGTTGGCCAAATAAGGGAAGAATGAAAAGGGCGGGCAAAATCCGCCGAAACATGCGCATGGAACGAATCTTAACATGCCGACAAAAAAGCCCGGATCCCGTTCGTATAGACCAGGGCCCAGGCTCTTAAAATCTGGAGCCACCCTCCGGAGTCGAACCGGAGACCCTCTCATTACGAATGAGATGCTCTACCAACTGAGCTAGGGTGGCGCACCCCCATATTACCAAGAATTTTTGAGCGCAGAGTATAATCCCCTAGTGATCAAGACACTTTTCCTCCTCGCATTTCTTGCTGTAAACGCCCACGCCGCCGACCGCGGCTTCACCGATTTATTCGACGGCAAGACCTTGGATGGCTGGCGCTACGTCGGCTCGAAAAGCGACAGCTATTTCGTCGAAAAGGGATTGCTGGTCACCTCCAACAACGCGCGCGGCAACCTCTTCACCGAGGCCGAGTACGCGAACTTCGTCCTCCGTTTCGACTTCAAACTGACCGAAGGAGCCAACAACGGCATCGGCATCCGCGCCCCCTTCGAAGGCGACGCCGCCTATCAGGGCATGGAGATTCAGATCCTCGATCATGACGCCGACATGTATAAAGGCAAGCTGCGCCCCGCGCAATATCACGGCTCGATTTACGACGTTTTCCCGGCCAAGACGGGCGCCCTTAAACGGACCGCCTGGAATCACGAAGAAATTTCTGCCAACGGCTCACGCATCATGGTCACGCTGAACGGCATGGTGATCGTCGATGCCGACCTCGCCACCGTCACCGATCCCGAGATCCTCAAAAAGCATCCGGGACTCAAGCGAACTTCCGGGCACATCGGATTGCTAGGCCACGATTCCCGTGTCGAGTTCCGCAATCTGCAAATCAAGAAGCTCTGATTTTCTCGATAAACTCGCGTATCACAGCATCGGCCTTCGATGGAAACCGGTGCTTCCCCGGCAGCATGTGAAACTCGACGTTCGCGGCGTGCGCTCGCAAACGATCTGGAAATCCTCGCGCCAGCGCCTCCGGAAAAAACTCGTCCTCCGATCGCGCAATATGCAAAATCGGAGTCTCCACCCGCGCGTACTTGTCTTCTTCCCAATCCTTCGGGACACCTCCGCACATTGCAATCACGCCGCCCGCTTCGTCCGGATGGGTGCCAATAAACCGGTAATTCAGCCCCACCGGCTGCGAAAATCCCATCAGTATAAGGCGCCGCGCGGGAATTCCGAACCGTCCCCGCAGTTCGGCCGAAACCGTTTGAACGATCTCGTGATGCAATTTAATATTGAGCGCCGCATGCCGCGTCGTGCCCCAGTTATATCCGATTTCACTGCCCGGCGCCGGCGTCCCCAGCGGACCCGAGCTTATATAATGTTGATTCGGTGCCCGCAAACTCGCTATAATCGCGTCCTCACCCAGAGCCATGGCCGACAACCGCAGCATCGCTTCCGGATTCGACCCATACCCGTGCAGCGTCAACACCAGCAGCGTCCGCTGATCCACCACGGACGGCAAATGAAGGAGATATTCAGCTTCGAGATGAACAGCGGCCGAGTGGCGCACGTTTTCCTATCATAATCCCCCGCCCCCTGCCGATAGATAGAATGAGAGTAGACTGCGTGAAACAAATCATGGAAGCCGATCCGTCCGAAGCCGTCTTCGACAAGGAGGTTGCCCTGTCGCGTGTTGGCGGCGACGTGGAACTCCTGAAGGAGATCGCGGTCCTGTTCCTCGACGATTACCCCAAATCGCTGAAAGAACTCCGTGAGGCCGTCGCCGCCCGCGACGCCAAACGCGTGGAGCGCTCCGCCCACGGTTTGAAAGGTTCCGTTTCGAACTTCGGCGCCCGGCCCGCTGTCGACGCCGCCTTTGAGCTCGAAAGCATGGGAAGAGCGCAACAACTATTCGAAGTCGAGCGAGTGCTCTGCAGCCTCGAACTAGCGCTGGCCGCGCTGCGCCCTGAACTCGAATCCTTATAACACGCGCGCAATCGTGAACCCGTCGTACCCTTTACTCCCGACGGTCTGAATCGCCGTCGCGCTCAACCGCGCATCCCCTGCTAGAATTTCGTTGAAACGCCGCACGCCTTGCACGTTCAGATCGCTGGAATCCGCATCGATCACGGCACCCTTCCGCACCACATTATCGGCGACGATCACACTTCCGCTACGCGACAGTTTGACGGCCCAATTAAGATACTCGGGATAGCTCACCTTATCGGCGTCGATAAAAATCAAATCGAACGGACCATCAAGCAGAGGCAGCGTATCGAGGGCTCTCCCCAATCGCACCTCAACAACATTGCCATGTCCGGCGCGCGCAATGTTATCGCGTGCGACCCCGGCATGCTTCGGATCCGCTTCGAGGGTAATCAATCGCCCACCGGCAGTCAGCCCGCGCGCGAGCCAAATCGTGCTGTACCCGCCCAGCGTGCCGATCTCAAGAATCTTCCGCGCCCCCACCATCTGCGCGAACATCATCAGCAGCTTCCCCTGATTGGGCGAAACAGCGATCGCCGGCAGTCCCGCCTCCGCGCTCGCTTCGAGCGCACCATCGAGCACCGCATCGGACGGCACCAGCAAATCCGCAATATAGCGGTCGACCGCCGTCCAAAGTTCCTGGCTCATACCACTACGGCAGCCATCCCAGAATCCTGCTCACCTCATTTAAAGGCAAAGGCTCTCGATTTAATACAATTTCAATCAGCGTAGTAGTGAACGCCCGAAACAACGTCCCGTTCCCCTTCCCCAGATCGGTAATTTCAATTTCAACGGGCTCCGCCGTTGCGCCCAGTTGCTTCGCCTCACTTCCATACCCCTGGTACGCCATCAGCTCCGTTCCAGTGGATGCGTTAATGCGAACCTTCAGGGGAATTTTCCCGGCAGTACTCCCTTTCGGCAGTCTCACATGGAAGCAGCGAAAGCTCGAATCAGGTCCATAAGCGTGTACGTCCGTGTACATGTCTTCAAATTCGCCCCAGTCCCCATTCGGCTGCAATGTCAACACTTCGATCATGTAGTCGCTGATGCCGTCGCCCCTCTCATCGACGGCATGCACCACGAATTGCTGCCAACCCTCCATCAACTCGTCGGGATTCTTCCCAATGATGTGCCCAAAAAAATTCTTGACCTCTCCTTCCACACCAGCCGATCCTTTGCCCGGATTGACCAGCATCTTCGCCAGACCGGGGGCACCGAAGGCCTGCGCGTCTTTCAGCCAGGAATCATAAGACGGAGCGTCTGCGACTTTTAGAAAGTCAACCAACAGCCCCACCATGTTCTCATCCGGCTCCGCGATCAGCGTGGAATGATTTTTCCCTTCGACCGGAATCATCGGGAATGTCCAGACGATCCCCCGCCCATGGTGAGATGGAGGCACGGTCAACAGGTTGTCCATCCGGCCCAGTCGGCATGCGGGTCAGATCGATGGTGATCTTCCGGGTATTCAGCGCGCAGCCTGCCCAACGCACCGTTCCATCCGTCCCCGGATCGTTCGCGACGCTCGACAGCCCGTCATAAGCATGGTTGCCGATGAACACCGCGACAAATGGTGTCTCCGGACCCTTGTCATAGTAAGGCTGTGGGCCCAACAAATCCGCATGCGCCAGGTACCAGGTAAAGGCGCTGCCTAATTCGAGGCCTTCGAGAATCCGATCCCCCGCGTTGAGAAAATCCGGACCCAGAGCGCGATTGCCCTTAACCAGCGCCCCCAGCCAGGTACGGCCTTTGTGCGCTTGCGGCGAACCCCAGGTCGCGGGCGCAAGTCCGATCAGATGCTTCAGGCGTTTGAGCCGCCGGTTTGCTCCCACCGCCGCCCCATAGTTCGTCAACCACGATCGCAGCACCAGCATGCCTGTCGAGTGAACCACCGCATCAAATTCCTGATTCTCGTCCAGCAGTAACTTGTGGTTGCGAAACGCGCGGTCCAGCCCTTCGGCAATATCCTTGATCGTAATCTCGTTGTTCAACGAAACGTAATTGCAGATATCGATGTCAGTGAGTTCCGTGTTCTTGTCTTTGAGGGCCTTGGCCAACGCGTCAAAAGCCGTTCCCTCCGCCGAATATCCGTGAATTAAAACTAATGGACGACCCATTTCGCATTTGTATCACAATTCGTTTTGTGTTGTGAGCCGATCGTGGGGCGGACCCCCGGTCCGCGCGCGATCCCCTGATCGCGCTCTCGACCAATAAAATCAGCTCTGCGACACGCCTATAGGCCGATCCGGGATCGGCTGCGGACCGGGGGTCCGCCCCACTTTTCACGTCGAGGTCGATTTTTTTCAGCAGCCTCTCGCAACCTGCGGACCGATTTTTAATCGGTCCATCCGGGCGCGTCGCCCCCAACGTGCGCACCCTATCAAACCAACACTCCACCCACACTGCTCCTTACCGAGCCGCGACCACAGGAGCGGTTTCTTCGCGTCTTTCTCTGGCCCCCTACTCTTGCCGCAACGCCACCAGTGGATCCACCGAAGTCGACTTCCGCGCCGGAAAATAACAAGCCAGCATCGCCAACCCGCCCAATAACAACGGAGCACAAATCATTAATAGCAGCGGCTGTTTCGCCTTCAACGTCTCCGCGATCTCCGGCGACAACGACGCAATCGCTCTGCCCACCGCCCAGGCGCCCAGAAATCCCAACGCCGATCCCACCACCACCAGCGCCGCGCCCTCTTTCATCACCAGCCTGAGCATCTGTCCTCGCTGCGCCCCCAGCGCCATCCGTATGCCGATCTCTTTTCTCCTCTGCGCCACTGAATATGCCGTGACGCCCGCTAATCCGACGGACGCGAGAATCAGGCCGAAAAATCCTAAAGCACCGTACAGGAAACTCCCGAAGCGAATCGGCATATTCGATTGCTCCAGAAATTCCGCCATCGTGCGTACATTGAACACGTTTAAATTCGGATCGATCGCCACGATCTCGTGCCGGATTTCGTTCATCGCGTCTCGGGCCGCGCCCGCTCGCACGATCAGCGTCATGCCTCCGCCGGGCGGCCGCGAATAAGCACGTTTTGAAAGCGGCACGAACACCGTCGGCTCAGGCTTCATATCAAACTCGCCGCCGCTCAAGTCCGGTACCACTCCGGCAACATCGAACGACTCGTTCTCCCAGACAAGTCGCCGACCAATCGGATCGTTAGTACCGAACATCTGCTCCGCCGCGGCCACGCTGATGATGGCCGGCTGTACTGCCGTGGCCCGCGCCCCTTCTTCGTCGCGAGCCGAAAATTCGCGGCCCTCGGCAACCTTGACATGAAGAGTCGCAAAATAATTGGCGCCGACGATCTCTTTAATCGCCGACTTCACCTTCGCCGGCTCGCTGCCCTCAGCGGGTATCGTGAACGTTGTCGCCCCACCCCCATACATATTCCCAGGAGGGCCGTCTGAGAACGCCGCGCTCTCTATCGCCGGCGCGCCTTGCAAACGATCACGCAACTTCTCAAATAGCGCTGCCGTCTGCGCCGGAGAGTAGCCGTCGCGAACCGGATCGATCGCCATCAGATACAGATTCGAAGAATCGAACTTCGCATTCGCTTTCACGTCCGCCGAAAATCCCAACACAATAAACCCGGTGATAATCAGCACCATCAGCGAACCCGCCACCTGATAGACCATCAACAGATTCCGCAATCCGAAACGCCGGTATCCGCGCAATTGCGCCGACGAGCCTTCTTTGAGCGCCGGAGCCACATCTGGCTTGGTCGCCGCCAGCGCCGGAGCAAGCCCGAATCCCACACCGGCAATCATCGCCAGCGCGAACGTAAATAGTAGAACGTTCCAATCCGGACGCACATCGATCTGGACCGGTACCGACGTCGGAAACTTGCTGGTCATCGCCGTCATCGCGCTCATCAGCCAATACGCAAACGCAAAACCCGCGATGCCGCCCGCCAGCGCCAGCATCAAGCTCTCTGTCAGAAGCTGGCGAATCAACCGGAACCGGCTCGCGCCCACCGCCAGCCGAATCGCAATCTCTTTTCGTCGCCCTGCCGCCCGCGCCAAAAGCATATTCGCAAGATTCGTACAAGCGATTCCGAGAATGAGCGCCACCAGTGTACCCATGAAGGCAAGAATCACCGGCAGGCTACGGCGACTCATCGGCACGATTTTCCCACCCGGCAACAACGCTATTCGCTGTCCCTTGCGATTCCGATCCGCCTCGAACCCCTCGCCGTCCAGTTGCCGCGCAATGGTTTCCGCCGCTGCATTGGCAGTCTCTTCGGTCACACCAGGTTGCAAGCGCATCAGCACGCTGTACGCTTTCGCGTTGTCGCCCAGTTCCGGCGCGAAATCCTTTCTCATCGACATGGGCACAAACACATCCGCCGGCAGTATCGGTTTCGCGCCCAGAAAATCCTTCGGCGCAACTCCGGCGATCGTCACCAGGTGCCCGTTCAATCGCACCGATCGTCCTCGAACATCCGGATGGTCCCGCGAGAACCGTTCGCTGATCACCACTCCATCCGCCGGCGCGTGTATGCCGATCACCTCAAAATATTCAGGCGACACCAGTTGCCCGAAAACTCTCTCCTGCTCAAACTTGAACGGCACCGACTCCACATAAGCGGTTACGCCGGAAAACAATTCACGATGTTCCCGATAGCGTTCAAAATGCGCATAGGTCGTGGTCTCTTCCGTAGTCAGCAGCCGCCTCGGATCTTTAGCACCCGGCAGATCGCGCAGCAACAATACATTGATCTCGCTGAATCCGGCAGTGGGCACACCAATGCCGAGCCCGAGCGAAAGCACCGCCGCCACTGTAATTCCAGGCGATTTGCGCAACATTCGCATCGCGTAAATCACGTCCTGTTTTATCTCGCTCAGATACTCCATCGGCACGCGCCAAGCCAGATCGGCAACCAACCGAACCAATCCGAAAACTCCGTGATGCCTGGCGATTTCTTCAATCACATCTTCGCTAAGCTGCACTACATCGGTGCCATAAACAATCTGAAATTCATGCGGGAAAGCCCGCGCGAGTCGCCTGTAAATCAGCAGGCAGAGTCGAATCATATTGCCTCCAATCTGCGCTTCCGCAAAATTCCCACAAGTTCTTCCAGGCGTTCGCTTTCCGCGTCTAAAACTTTCTTGCCGGCGGCGGTTAGCCGATAGTAGCGGCGCCGTGCGTCGTCTAGTTCGGGAGCGGGGCGGACGTCCGATTCCTCGATTAAGCCTTCGTCAATCAAGCGCTTTAAAGTCCCGTAAAGCGTTGCAGGCCAGAGTCTTATTTGGCCGCTCGTACGTTCCAGGACGTCGTTCATGATGCCGTAGCCGTGTTGTTCCCGTCCGCTCAAGGAGAGAAGGATGTAAAACCAGTTCGTCTTCAGCATCAAATGATATATATATCAAATGATATATAGTTGTCAAGGCCTCTTAGCGCGCCATAAATGACCACAACGTGCGTGCCAGGAGGACCTTAAATGACCTTAAATTACCCTTTCAGCGGCGGCGTGGTGGAATATAAGATATGGCGGATGCGCGGGCAGAGTTGCGTGTTTTTCCGGTGGCGGAGGATTTGGCGCACCCGTCTGCGTTGGGGCGGGAAGTGGTCGAACACTTCGACCAGATGCGCGAACCGATGCTGAGGTACCTGCTGGGATTCGGGTTGCCCATGCAGGACTGCGAGGAGATTGTGCAGGAAACATTCCTCGCATTGTTCCGGCATTTGCAGCGGGGCAAGTCACGGCGGAATCTTCGAGGATGGTTGTTTCGCGTGGCGCATAATCTGGGGCTGAGGAAAAGGCAACGGACGCGGTTGACTGAGGAGCTCGGCGATTCGGTAATCGATCCAGCGCCCAATCCGGAAGATCATTTCGCTACCAGCCAGACGCAGAAGCGCCTGTTAGCGGTATTGCAGGCGCTGCCGGAGCAGGACAGGCGGTGTCTTTCTCTGCGGGCCGAAGGGTTGCGATATCGCGAAATTGCGGAAATACTGGACATGTCTTTGGGCGGGGTGGCTCTCGCGTTGGGGCGATCCCTGGCGCGGATCGCGCGGGTTGCGGAGCGATGAAGTATGCATATTAGCGATCAGGAACTGATGCTGGCGCTCGATGGTGAACTCCCGGCGCAAGATGCCGCGCGGGTGAACGCGCACCTTGCGGAATGCTGGACGTGCCGCGCCCGGCAGCAGGAAATGGAGAGCGCCATTGCGGATTTTGTGCGGATGCCAACGCCGGCGCTGCCCCCCGCGGACGGTCCGCGCGCACTGCTGAAGGCGCAGATTGCGCAATTGAAAGGGCATCGCGATGCTGCATGGCAGAACCGGTGGGTGGCGGCCGGGATTGCGGCGATATTGATTACGGCGGGGTTGATGATCGGTCAATTCTGGAGGCAATCGTCGCGCGTGATGGTGGTGATGGTTCCCGATCCGAAACTCACGCCGGGGGCGACGGTGCTGCTGAGCCCTGGGGAAGTTTGCAGTGCTTCGAGCGCGAAAAACAAAACGGTGCCGGTGGCACTGCGGAAAAAGGTATTTGAGGCTTACGGAATTTCGAGGGCCGAGCCACATGCATATGAGGTGGACTATCTGATCACGCCTGCGCTCGGTGGTGCGGACGACATTCATAATCTGTGGCCCCAATCGTACGGCGATACAGTGTGGAATGCCCAGGTGAAGGACGATCTGGAAGATCACTTGCGCGCGTTAGTGTGTGCGGGAAGGCTAGATCTAGGGACGGCGCAGAGGGAGATTGCGGGGAATTGGATTGGGGCTTATAAGAAATATTTCCATACGGATCGGCCGCGGTAGCAACCGCTCCCGAAGGTCGCGGCTCTAAAGCAGCGTTAGACCTATATCGGCAGAATCAACCGCGCCCTGCAACCGCAGGCATCCACCCGATTACGCAGATCGAGCGATCCTCCGTGCGCTTCCGCGATCTGGCGGCTCAACACCAGCCCGATCCCCGACCCTCCCGGCTTGGTCGTGAAAAACGGCACGAACAGGTTCGCGGTGTTCGAAAGGCCGGGGCCTTCGTCGTCGATCACGACTTCGAGCTGCGTTCCCACGCGCGACCATGCGATCGTCACGCCGCCGCCGGTTTCGAGCGACGCATCGACCGCGTTGCGCAGCAGATTGATCAGCAGTTGATCGAGCTGATCGCGATCGCCCTGAATCGTCATCTCCGGCCCGTCTTTGAGCGCCGGCGTGAATGCGCTGCTCCAGCCCGGCGACCTTGCGAATCCACGCGCCGACTTCGATCGGCCCGAGTTGCGGGCGCGGCAGTTTCGCGAGCCGCGCATAGGCGCCCAGGAACCGGCTCAAGCCCTTCGCTGCGCGTGGCGATGATCGATAGACCGCGGCTGGTGTCCTCGCGCCAGTCGCTCGGCAGAGGATCGCGCTTCACCAGCATTCCAGACTGCCCGCGATCGATTTGATCGGCGCCAGCGAATTATTCAGCTCATGCCCCAGCACGCGCACCAGCCTCTGCCAGGCCTGCAATTCTTCTTCGCGCAAGCGCGCGGGTCAGATCCGTGACCACCAGCAGTTGATGCGGCAATCCGCCTTCGCGAAACGTCGCCCGATGGATTCCCCAGCGCCCGGAGCCCGAGGGAAACGTTCGCTGGATGTTCTGCGTTTCGTCTCCGCCCAGAAACTCCGCCAGGTCCGAGCGCTGCTGCGCTCGGCGTTCATGATGCGCTCCGACGGCTGGGCCAGCAATCGCTCACCCGCGCGATTCACCAGCCGCAGCTGCTGATCGCCGTCGAACGCGAAAATGGCGACGTCGATCTCTTCCATCACTTTGCGCAGCAGCGTCGTCGCTTCCAGCGCACCCAGCCGCTGCTGCGCGCAGCGTGGCGGCCATCGCGTTCACCTGCTGCATCACATCGCCCAGCGCTTCTTCCCCGCGTCGCGCCGCGCGCGCGAATGGAGTAATCGCCTTCCCGCATGGCTTCGAGCAGATTCGCCAGCGTCCGCAGCGGCGACGCGACCCGATCGCGCACCGCCGCCGCGCAAGCCCCACCAGCCGCCGAGGATCACCACGCTCAGCGTCCACTGCACTTTCGGCGTATAACTCCCGTCCACCACAGGATGACCATCGCCGTCACCACCGCGGGCAAGCCCGGCCGCCAGCGCCAGCAGCAGCATCCGCTGTTCGTGAACGGGTTTGAGTTTCGAGAAAAGTCCACTTCGGCACTCGTCTTACAACCCGTAGCGCTGCAGCCGCCGGTACAGCGCGCTGCGGCTCAGGCCCAGCGCATTGGCCGCGTGGCTGACGTTGCCGTTGTAGCGCGCCAGCGCCTTCTTGATCAGGAACGCCTCCACTTCTTCGAGGCTCATATCTTCCAGGCGCAGCGCTCCCTGCGCGCCGGACCGCAGCGCCAGATCGCCCTGCCGCACCTGCGTATCCTGCGCCATCAGCACCGCGCGTTCGATCACGTGATTCAGCTCGCGAACATTTCCCTGCCACGGATTTTCCAGCAGCGCCTGCATCGCCGCCGGATCGAACCCTGCAGAGTTTTTTCGATACCGCCGCGCGTGCACGCCCAGAAAATGCGCGGCCAGCACCGGAATATCTTCGCGCCGCTCGCGCAACGGCGGCAGATGAATCTCGATGGTGTTCAGGCGGAACAGCAGGTCCTGCCGGAACCGCCCCGCCGCGACCTCTTCGGCCAGAATCGCGTTGGTCGCCGAAATCACCCGCGCATCCACGCGGCGCGTTTTCGACGATCCCACCCGCTCCATCTCTCCGATTTCGAGTACCCGCAGCAGCTTGGCCTGCAGATTCATCGGCACGTTGGCGATCTCGTCCAGAAACAGCGTGCCGCCGTCGGCCAGTTCGAACCGGCCCACGCGATCCATCTTCGCGTCGGTGAACGCGCCTTTCACGTGGCCGAACAGCTCGCTCTCGAAAATGCCTTCGGCCAGTCCGCCCGCGTTCACCGTCACCATCGGCCTGAATGCGCGGAGCGAAACCGCGTGCAGCGTTCGCGCGACCACTTCCTTGCCCGTGCCCGGCTCGCCCGTGATCAGCACGTTCGCATCGGACGGCCCGACGCGCGAAATCAATTGCAGCACCGGCTGCATCGCCGGCGATTCGGCGATCAGCGTCGGCCGACCCTCGGTCCGCAGCAGCCGATTTTCCGCTTCCAGCCGCTGGCCGCGCCGCAGAGCCGTGCTCAATTCCACCTGCGTCCGCACGATGGTCATCAGCCGCGCGTTATCCCACGGCTTCTGAATGAAATCGCGCGCGCCGCGCCGCATCGCCTCAACCGCCAGATCGACGCTGCCCCACGCCGTCATCACCACCACCGGCACATTGCCGTCGATGGCCTGAATGCGCGTCAGCAGATCCAGCCCTTCCTGCCCCGAGGTCGTGTCGCGCGTGTAATTCAGGTCCATCAGGACGACATCGAAATCGCGCGTTTCAAGCGCCGCCAGAATTCCCATCGGCGAGGCGGCCGATTCGATCTCGAATCCCTCGCCCTTCAGCAGCAGGCGCAGCGCTTCCAGCACGTCCGGCTGATCGTCGGCGATAAGAACTCGCCCATCCCTACTCATTGGCTCTACTCATCTGGTGAAATTGTAGCGAAGTGGAGAGGCAATCCCCGGGCCGTCTCTAAAGCATTGCAAAGGTGTAGAGTATTCGACAGCCCACTGTCCGTTTTTGGGATTCATATGTTCGTAATGCATTAGCAGCCGCGACTATTGCCCGCCGAGTTTTGAGCCCCCTGACTGGTCCTTTACGCGGTACTGGTTGGGAGGCGGCTATGAGATTCCTTAGTTCGCTTATCATCGTTACTACGGTGGCCATCGCGCAGTCATGGAATTCGAGGCTCTTGCCGAACGTCGGCGGAACCTTCACGCCGCAGACTGTTAATTTTGCCGGCCGCAATTGGACACTGGACGATTTTTCCTATGCAGGATATTTTTTGGGCGCGAAGAGCCTCGGTTCCGTGCCGTGCAATGTCGTCAATGTAACGGCGACCGGCGACATCACTGCTGCCGTGCAGACCGCGATCAATACTGTCGGCGCGGCAGGCGGGGGCATCGTGAGGATTCCGGCGGGCACGTTCGTCATGTCGAGCGGAGTCGCCGTGAATTACAACAACGTCTCCATCGAGGGCGCCGGCAGCGGCCAGACGATTATCAATGTCCCTTCGACGTATTCTTCGCCCGACGATCCCTACGACGGCGATGGCTTGTTCACCTTCGGCAGAACGCTGGGAGCCGCCACGGAGAACGACGGTTGGGTGAATAAGGGCGCGGTTCTTACGACCGCAAGCGCAGTCATTCATCGCGGCGACATGCAGATCTCGACCGCCAACGTTTCCCAGATCAACGTCGGGGATTGGATCGTCGTCCAGCAGTTTTTCTGGCCCGCGCTGGTGAACAATAATTCCGCCGCGCCCGATCAATGGATCGCGAACGACTCTTACGAGTTCTCGTTTACATATTTGCGGCGGGCTACGGCCAAGTCAGGCAATCTGGTTTCGATCGACGCGCCGATTCCCTGGACGCTGGACCCCGCTAACAACGCCGTTCGCATAAGGGCCACGGATGGGCAGATGAAGGAAAACGTCGGCGTGAAAGGGATCACTATCAACTTTGCGAACAACACGCTCGCGTCCACCGGCCGGCCTCATGGAAGCGGAGTTTACTTCGAAGGCGTCCGCGATGGTTGGGTTTACGATGTGCAGGTATTCAATTTTCCACGGAATGGAATTTATCTAACCTATAGCGCGCGCATCACGATTCTCAATTCCTGGGTGCAGACCGCGCAGGATACCGGCGGCGACGGTTATGGGTACGGGTTTCTGATGTCGCCCGCGCAAAGTATCCTGATCAAGGGATGTCACGGCGAGGCGGCGCGGCACAATTTCATCACGTCGCACCCGCAAACATCGGTGATCGTCGAGACACAGAACGTCTCAGTGAACGCCACGCAGCCCGACGATACGCACTTCGGCTTTGAGCAGGCGATTCTGTGGGACAAACATACGCAAATGGGCGGCGAGGCGATCGAGGCAGTGAATCGCGGCGATGAGAGCAGTGGGGCCTATGAGACGATCGCCTCCGGCGTCATTTGGAATTTCTACGGCGACGGCGTGAGTCTGCCTGCATTCTATGGCGGCGGGATTTTCTTGAAGCCCTCGCCCGATGGAGAAATGATCGTGGTGGGCGTTACGGGGAAGCATACCGTTTACGACAATTCCCAAGGCAATGTGAGTCCGTTTGTCGAAGGCCAGCTCATGTCGGCCAGCGCGGGATTGCAGGTCGGGACCAGCGCTGGCGCGCTTCAAAACGTGCTTTACGAAGGCCTATATCAACCCGGGCTGCAGCCCGCATCGCTCTATGAGACGCAGCTCGCTAACCGCATTGGGATCCCTCCCGCCGATTGGATCAGTGTCTGCGGAGTTGCGCCGGTTCTGACGACGGGCGGGATTACTAATGCTGCCAGCTTCGCAACCGGCGCGCTCTCGCCTGGTGAAATCGTCACACTGTTCGGATCGGGCATGGGGCCTGCGTCAATCGTAACGGCCGCGATTAATGGGCTCGGGTTAGTCGACAATACTTTGGCGGGGACGCGGGTTTTATTCGACGGCATTCCCGCGCCGATTATATACGCGCGCGCCGATACTGTCAGCGCCGTGGTTCCGTACGCGACCGTCGGCAAATCGTCGACGATGGTCCAGGTCGAGTACCAGGGCCAGGCGTCGGTCGCTGCGCCATTTCCGATCGCGGCCGCGACGCCCGGAATTTTCGAGCTTGGTGCATCGCAATGGGTCTTGAATCAGGACGGTACCATCAATTCTCCCGCGAACCCTGCCGCTGCCGGATCCGTCGTAGTCTTCTATGCAACCGGTGGGGGACAGACGAATCCCGCGGGTGTTGATGGGAGCCTCGCCGCTGTTCCGCTTCCCTCGCCGGTCGGGAAGGTATCTGTCACGCTCGGCGGAGCGAGTGCCGCTGTTCTCTACGCTGGCGCAGCGCCAGGATTCGTCGCCGGGCTTCTTCAAATCAACGTGCGCGTACCGGCTGGCCTTCCTTCGTCGACTCCGGCGACGCTGGTACTCAATATCGGCGGTTCCTCCAGCCAGTCGGGGTGCACGGTCGCCATAAAATAAAAGGATGGCGCTCCAATTCACTACCTCTTATATAGAAGACTCGCTGACTCTGTTCCGCCAATGTAAAAAAATCGCCGACGGCGCGATGGCGCAACTTACCGATGAGCAGCTTTACGCCGCCCTCGACGGCGAAATGAATTCGATCGCCGTCATCGTCAAACACATGGCGGGCAACATGCGCTCCCGCTGGACCGATTTTCTGACCAGCGACGGCGAGAAACCGGACCGGAATCGCGACAGTGAATTCCAGGACCCGCCCGCAACCCGCGAAGCTCTCCTGGACCTGTGGGAGCAAGGCTGGAACTGCGTCCTTCACGCCCTGGAATCGCTCACCGATGCGGATCTCACGCGCACCGTCACCATCCGCGGCGAAGCCCATTCCGTGATGCAGGCAATCAACCGTCAGGTCGCGCATTACTCTATACATTGCGGACAAATCATCTTCCTTGCCAAACACCTGCGAGGAGCCGATTGGAAATCGCTGAGCGTCCCCAAGGGCGAGTCCGCCCAATTCAACGAAAAAGTTCTGCGCGGCGAGGCCAGTCAGCGCTAGTGAGCCGTCCGAGCGATTCTATTAGCGGAAATGATTGCGTCTACCCGCATGCTTACGCATGGCGGCTCAGTATCACCATCCGTAAAGCATGCGGGTAGACGTAAAAGATCTCGATATCCAAATGACCGGGACGGCTTACTGGATTTATCGCCGGTTGCCAGCCCTCACAATAAAGAAATGGCAACTCTTGGATTCATCGAATACGCGGACGCAACTGCAGAAGTCCGGGCCGTCTACGACGACATTATGTCGACTCGTCAGACTGATTACATCAATAATTTCTGGAAAGCGATGGCTCACGATCCCGCGACCCTGCGCCGCACGTGGGAATCCATCAAGCAGGTTATGGCGCCGGGGGCTCTGGACCCGTTGACCAAGGAGATGGTCTATCTGGCGATCAGCGCGTCGAACCAGTGCGGGTACTGCATCGCGTCGCATACCGCCGCGGCACGCAAAGCGGGCATGTCCGACGCACAGTTCGCCGAGCTGATGGCTGTGGTGGGCATGGCGAATGAGACTAACCGTCTGGTGAGTGGCTATCAGGTCGAAATCGACGAGCGCTTCAAAACTTGAGCACCTGTAGAAGGTTGTTGTAATCGTCGGTCCAGAGCCGTAACCCGGGACGTTCCTCGATCATCTTCGCCGCGCCTGAAATCTCCGGCCGCGCAAAAAATGTAGCATCGCGTGTCATTAATATCCAGTCTGCTTGTGAATAGAGATGCTCGTCGTCTTTTGCGCTGCGCACGAATCGGGGCACCAGACCGTGCACCGACGCGAGCTGCGCCACCACTGGCGCAAGATCCAAATATTGATTCGATATATGTACGGCCAGAATTCCCGACGGCTTTAGATGTCGCAAATAAAGATCGAATGCTTCCTTGGTGAGAAGATGCACCGGAATCGCATCGCCCGAAAACGCGTCTGCGATAAAGACGTCGTAGAGTGGTCCAGTTTCCCTCTCCAGCGACAATCTCGCGTCTCCCGTCACGATGGTGATCGCGGCTTTGGAATCGCTCAGGAAAGTGAAATAGGATTTCGCGAGTTCGATCACCTGTGGATTGATCTCGTAGAACTGAAACGCGTCGCCCGGCTTGCCGTACGCGGCCAGCGTGCCTGCGCCCAGGCCGATGATACCGACCCTTTTCGGACCCTCGCAACAGAATCGCAACACCAGGCCCGCGCCGGAGTCCGGGCTGTAGTACGTGGTCGGGTCTGTCCGCTTCGCCGGGTTCAAATATTGCGCGCCATGTTGCACGATGCCGTGATAGAGTGTGCGCGTCTCGCCTCCACCGCGAATCGATTCGACCACGCGCAGCGAACCATAAAAACTGCGCGTCATCGCTAGCGCATCCTTGTGATACCCTCGCGCTTCTTCCACCAAGGCAACGATCATCGCGACCGTAACCGCAGCCCACAGCAGCCTCTGCGCCCAACCGCCCTCCCAGTTCAGCCATAGCGCGATCGCCGCAACAAAAAAGAGCGAAAGCGGAAATTCGTAAGTCCCGGCGAACAAGCGCGGCGCGATCAACCCCGTGAAGATTGCGCCCAGTGCTCCTCCCAACGCGATCATCAGGTAGAACGATGTAAGCTGCGACGTTCCCGGCTTCATGCGGCTCAATTCGCCGTGACAGAACATGCAGGCGATGAAGAGGCCGATCGTGAATAAAGGAATCGCGACTGGAATCGCCTCGCTCACCTGAATATCGTAGAGCGCATAAGCGAGCGAACCCAGCGCGACCGCGAGCAATCGCAGAAATAGTCCTCGCTGGTACCATCGCGGGCTCTCAAAACAAATGATGAACGAGAGCAGATAGACGCCTAGCGGAAGGATCCACAAAAAGGGCACCGCAGCGACGTTCTGGGTAAGCTGATTCGTCGTCGAGACCAGCATCATCGATCCCGCCGCTGCAAGCAAAAGCCACGTGATGCTGTTTTGAGGCTCGGCCGGTCTCGTTTCGATTTCGAGCCAGACATCGGAGCGCGGTTTGCTGAGCCACGCCGAAAATCCGCACAACACAGCGAACGCGGCAAATCCAGCGGACCAGCCTACGTCTTGTGCGCGCGTCGCGATTCGCGGTTCGATCAACAATGGATACGCCGCCAGCGCCAGCAACGCCCCCACGTTAGACAATGCGAACAGCCGGTAAGGCTGAGAACCGTCCCGCGCCAGCCATTTCTGAAGCAGAGGACTCGTCGCCGAGAGCAAAAAATAAGGCAGTCCGAGCACTGCCGTCAACATCGCTAAAATCTGCCACGCGGGATCGCCCGCTCCCGTCGGCTTCCATCGTTCACCCGGCATGACCGGTAGCAGCAGCAACGCGACCGCCAGCAGCGTCGAGTGAACCCAAGGCTGCTTACGGGCGGGCAACCGGCGCGTGAGCAGATGAGCGTACAAATATCCAGCGAGAAGAGCGGTTTGAAAAAAGACGAGGCAGGTGGTCCACACTGCTGACGAGCCGCCGAACCATGGCAGAATCAGCTTTGCAAAGATCGGTTGGATTAAGAAGAGCAGGAATGCGCTGAGGAAAATCGTCGCGCCATAAAGGAACAGGCGCGCCGCGCCGCGCGAACTTGGCATCTGCCAATTCTAGCGGGAGCGGCGCGCGAAAACCTATCGCCAGTGGCCTTCCACGAATACGTAGCCATCTTTGCGATGTTCCCAGCGATGGTCGACCCATCTGGCGCGTTCGTGCGGCGGCCGCCGCCATTCGCCTGGTACCCAGACGTAAGCGTTGCCGTCCCAGCGATGATATCCCTTGGTATAAATGTAGCCGGCTCCCGGACTCGGTCCCCGAGTTTCAACTACAGCCGCAGGAGGTCCAACTCGCACCACAACCTCGCCAGCCATTGCGCCAAGCGTGAGCATGCAGCCCAGTATCGAAGTAAAAACTAATTTTCGCAGCATTTCATCCCCCTTCACTAGGGAGAATGCCGATGGCCGCATTGTTGTTTCAGAAAAATCTCTTGTCTATCGCCAGTGGCCTTCGACAAATACGTAGCTATTGCCGCGATGGTCCCAACGATGATCCACCCATCGCGCGCGAGGCCGCGGCGGCGCTACCCATACGCCCGGCGTCCAAACGTGCGCATTTCCATCCCAACGATGATAGCCTCTCTGATAAACATAGCCCTCGTGAGGAGCGACACCACGTTCCTCGATCACAGCGCGCGGCGGCGCCACTTTCACGATGATCTGCTCGCCCATCGCACTGACAGCCAGCAAGCAGCCCGCGATCACAGTTAAAAAGGTTTTTCGCATTTTCTTCCTTCACTGATAGAGCCTCGCGGAAGAACTATTGTTTCGCGTTATCTTCAGACCGCTCTTGACACCCTCTTTTGCAACGCAGCGCGGATCGCGCCAATCAGCACTTCGGGCTGCATCGGTTTCGTCAAGGCCGCGTCGATGCCCAACTCTCGCGGCAATCGGCTGAGGTGGATATCCTCAAAGCCGGACATGGCGATCACTTTGATTCCCGGAAACTCGCGAACCACTAGTTGCGCCAACTCCACCCCGCTGCGCCCCGGCATTTGTAAATCGGTGAGGACCAAATCGATCGGATCATCCCGCAGGATGTCGAGGGCTGTGTACGTATCCGCGGCATCCGCCACATCGTACCCCGCGCTTTCAAGCACGCGTCGCAAAACCGTTCGAATCGCCTTGGCATCGTCCACAATCAAGATCCGCGCGTGTAGCGGTTGCGGCGCGCCGTCTTCGCCCACAACATATTCCGCGACTTCTTCCAGCTCTTCTCTTGTCAGCGGCAGAAAAATACGGAACGTAGTGCCCTTGTCGCGCAAGGTCTCCACCTGGATCTGGCCGCCGGTTTGCCTCACGATTCCATATACGGTCGCCAGGCCCAGACCGGTGCCTTTCCCGATAGGCTTGGTTGTAAAGAACGGTTCGAAGACGTGGCTCCTGGTTTCCTCGTCCATGCCGATGCCGGTATCGCTGAGCGAAAGCATCACATACGGGCCCGGCACGGCGTCCGGGATCCGCCGCGAGTCCGCCGCCGTCAATTCCACTTCCGACGTCTCGATTCTCAGTCTTCCTCCGGTAGGCATCGCATCGCGTGCGTTCAAAAATAAATTCAGGATCACCTGATGCATCTGCCCCGCATCGGCCCTTACGCGTGCTTGAGAAGCGCTCCGCGCGATCACCACCTCAATGCTCTCTCCCGCCAGATGAGCCAGGATTCCGGCCATTTCCTGAATCACCTTATTCACGTCGAGCACTCGTGGTTCCAGCGATTGGCGCCTGCTGAATGCCAGCAGTTGCTGGGTAAGCAGCAGCGCCTGATCGCATGCGGCGTTCATCTGCGCTACGTCTTCCCGCAGCGGACTCGATGGTTCGAGTCCCCGCGCCAGCATCCGGCTGTAACCGCGAATCACCGTCAGAAAATTATTGAAATCATGGGCCACGCCCCCCGCCAGGCGTCCCACGCTATCCAACTTTTGGGATTGAGCAAGCGCCTGCTGGGCTTCGCGCAACTCGGCGGTCCGTTCGATCACCGCTGTTTCCAGCCCGCGCTGCAGCAGGTTCAACTCGAAATTTGCCTGACCCGTTTGCCGTTCGGAATTCTTCAAGTCCGACATCAATCGTTCGCCGGTCATCACCAGAAAACCGAAGGAGACGCCGGTCAACGCCACCGCCATGCCAACGAAGGATACCGAGTTCAGTTTCGAAGGCGCGAACAGATCCGTCATCGGGGGCTGTGTGAAAAAATAAACGCCGCGCGCAATCTGGAGCAACCCGCAAATTGCCAGCAGCCACCCGGTGTATCGCATTCCCACCTTCTGATCCTCCGGGATGGCCGTCAATAGCACCTTCGCCCCATACAAGACCATTGTGCCCAGGGAAAGGCCTGCCACCAGAACGCGCACGTTCAGATTGTTGTCCACATACCGGAAGTACAGGATGGCCGCGAGTGTAAGAGTGCCGGCCGCATATGCCTGCCAGATCCGTGGACGCAAACCGCGAAATTCCCGAGCGGCTTCGAGGACCAGAATAGTCACGAGGATCCCCATCGCGTTGGCCACGATCATCGTCCACCAATCCGTCAAAATCGAGCGCAGGCTGAACAACAGTAGACTCGGCGTGAACAAAGCGTGCGCGATTGCCCAGCGGCCAAAACCAGGAAACGTGTTGCGCGTGCGCCAGATCAGAATGTCAAGCAGACTCAGAACCGCGGTCACGAACAACGACGCGACCACTAGCGTCCGGTTATCGAGCTGCATGCGCGGTATTATACACTCCATACACTTCGTATGAAGAATTCCTTCCCCGCGTTGCTCTTCTACTCCGCCGCCGCTCTGCTGCCCGCGCAGCCCGTGCAGCTTGAAAAATTGGAAAAGAAAACCATCCTCCTGTTCACTCCTCATCCGGACGACGACACGTTTTGTTGCGCCGGCACCTTAGCGCTGCTCGCTCGCAGGCAGAATAATATTCACATTTTCATCTACACCAACGACGATAAAGGCTCCTACGATCCGGATATGACCAGCGAACGTTTAGCCGCGATTCGCAAAGTCGAAGAGGAAAATTCCTGTAAGGCTTTGGGCATCCCCAAGCAGAATATTCATTGGCTGCAGTTTCACGACGGCATGCTCGAATACGCGAATCCATTGGACCTAGTCGAGCAGGTCACGAAAATAATCCGCACCTACCGCCCCGATGTCGTCATGACCATCGACCCCGGCTCGGAATACGTTCGCTGGCATAAGACCGACCATCGCATGGCCGCCAACAACACGATCGACGCGATCCGCGCCGCCGAATGGCATCTCTATTTTCCCAGCCAGCGCTTGCACGACGGCCTGGAGCCATGGCAGGTGCCGATCGAAGCGTATTTTTACGTCACGCCCGCAGGACGCGAATTATTGGGTCAACATCGACGACGTAATCGACATGAAATTGACCGCCGCCGTCGCGCACGTCAGCCAGTTCGATCCGTCGGTCAGAAAATATCGCCCCGATTGGGACCCCAAAGATCTAGCGGCCACCAGGAAATATCTGCTCGGCCGAGCCGTGAAAAAAGACGGCCACGTCGTCGAGTCGTTCCGCATCGCCGACGCAATTCAATCAACAATAACCACATGAGCGAATTAGCAATCCTGGGTGGCGATCCAGTCCGCCGCACCCCTTTCTCCCGCTGGCCGCAATTTCTCCCCTCCGATGCCGCGCGTCTCCAGAAGGTGCTCGAAAGCGGCCACTGGGGCGGATTTCCGGTGCCCAGCCGCTACGCCGGCGAGTTCGCGGAAAAATTCGCGGAGTTGCACGGCGCGCGCTACGGTCTCTGCATTGCCAACGGAACCATCGCTCTGATCGCAGCGCTGCAAGCCGCCGGAATCGGCTTCGGCGATGAAGTGATCGTGCCCGCGTATACCTGGGATGGAACCGCAACCGCCGTGCTCTTCGCCGGAGGCATCCCCGTCTTCGCCGACGTCGATCCCGATACTTATTGCCTCGATGTCGCCTCAGCGGCTCGCGCCGTCACGCCGCGCACCCGCGCCATCATTCCCGTTCATCTTGCGATGCGCTTCACTGACATGAACGCCTTGATCGCTCTCGCCGAAAAGCATCGTCTCAAAATCATCGAGGACTGCGCGCACGCCCACGGGGGCCAGTTTGAGGGACGCAGCGCCGGCTCTATCGGCGATCTCGGCTGCTTCAGTTTTCAGGAAAGTAAACTCATGACGGCTGGTGAAGGAGGCATCGTACTCACCAACAGCCTCGCCCATTTCGAACACCTGCAATCGCAAGTGAACTGCGGCCGCGCGAGCCTTACGGATCAATTTCGGCAGCAAGTCCTCGGCTCAAATTACCGTATGACCGAATGGCAGGCCGCGATGTTGCTCGGTCAACTCGAGATGCTCCCGGAACTCGCCCAGAAGCGATCCCGCGCGTCCAAAATCCTAAGCCAAGCCCTAGCGGCGATCGACGGAGTCCGTCCTCTTCCCCCGCAGCCCGCGATTACCCGCGAAACAAATTACTGCTACGTTTTCCAATACCGCGACCCGCGCATCAGCCGCGATCTGTTCTGCGCCGCCCTCGAAGCCGAAGGCATCCCCTGCGATGGACGCTTCTACGAACCCGTCTACTGCAGCCCTCTCTTCTGCGCCTCACCCGAAATCAGCCCGCAACTGCGCGACGTCGATTACAGCCAAGTCCACTGCCCCGTCTCCGAACGCGCCGCGTACGAGGAAGCAGTATGGCTCCCGCAATTCCTGCTGATCGGCGAGGATCAGGACGTCGACGACATCGCCGCAGCTATCGCGAAAGTGTTGCGCCACGCCGCCGGCCTGGCATCCGCCGACCCGTCATTGGCCGGCGCAAAAGCAATGAGCCGAGCCCAACGCCCCCGCAAAGAGCGCGCCAAAAATTACTAGCGCATGTGGGCAGGATGGCAGAGGCTGGCACACTAGCAGTTACAAGTCGTGTGGGGCAGGTTGGCAATCTGCGGACCGATTGTCAATCGGTCCATTCGGGCACAGCCCGGACGCGCCGCGACCCTTAACTAAACGCATCACAAAATATTCACCGCCCGCGCCGCCAGAATCGCAATCGCCGTCAGCGAAATCGACGATTGCAGCATCATCAACACCTTCGCCCATCGCGACAACACCGGCACGTCGGTCGGCGAAAACGCCGTGCTGGTGTTGAACGCCAGAAACAAATAATCGACAAATCCCGGCCGCCACTGATCCTCGCCCATCTCCTTCCGCAGGTCCGGATCCAGCACCATTTGCGGAAACAGAAAACGCCCCGTCGGTATGGGACCGCAGCAAGTCTCTCTGGTTCGGCCCTCCCGCGTCCAGCCTCCAATACCAGGACGCGAATACCAGCATGTTCGAAACCCACAACGCCGCCGCCGCCCGCAAAAGCTCGGCCGGCGTGTCCTTATGCGAAGGCAGCCGCAGCACCAGAATCACCAGAGATGCCGCCAGCGACAACGTCACCACCCCTTGCGCCAGGTACCCGAATACCTGATTCGCGCGATGCATCCCCTGCTTGATGAAAAAACATCGCCGGCACCATCAGCAACGCCACCAGCGCCAGCACCAGCCAATCCGGGCCCACCGACATCGCCGACGGCAGCGCCTAAAATAGCCCCCCGATCGAGATCATCGCGATCGCTGTCGGCCACCGAGGTTCAGGTTCGATTTTCGTCATCGTTCCATTGTCGCCCTCCAATCCCTGTAAAATATCGCAATGGCAGATTCCGCCGACAGTTCGGTCGACCAATGGTATTATCTCGATGGTCAGGAGACCCGCGGTCCCGTCGTGTCCGCCGAAATCGTCAAGCTGATCCAAGGCGGATCGTTGAGCGCAACCGCGCAGGTCGCGCAAGCCGGATGGCAGACCTGGAGCCCGGCGTCGGTCGCGTTAGCCCATCTCCTGAATCCGCCGCGCTGCAGGTATCGGCTGCCGCAAACCACCCGAGCCTCTTACCTACGCCATTAAAGTCCAATGCGTCTCCGGACCCGATACCGGCAAAGCGTACATGATCAGCATGGCGGAGGTCTCGCTCGGCCGCGTCTCCGGCATCGGCCAGAACGATCCGCAAGTCGCCGAAAATCACGTCGTGCTCTCCTGGCAGAGAAACGTTTTGCACTTTCGCACCTTCGGCGGTTCGAAGCTCCGCGTGGCCGGCGCAGAGGTCACGCAAGGAACTCTTTCGAACGGCCAGCAGTTCCAGTTAGGCGCATCCATCTGGCAGGTCGGCACCGCGCCGGTCGAGCTGACCAGTCTCCTCGGGACCCTCGGCAGCCGCCTCGCGAAACTCACCAGCACCGATAAGCTGGTCGGCTTCAGCCTCACCGCCATGTTCTCCGAAGTGTTCAAGGGCCGCAAGCCGGGCGAGCTGGAAGACTACCTGATCGTCGGCACTCCGAAAACCACGCCGCATATCGACGATGTCCTCACCGGCTGGCCCAAGCCCTGGTTCTTCATGCGCGTGCTGATTTTCATGGCCGTCGTCTATTTCATTTTTTGGCAGATGTTCGATCTGTCGCAACAACCCGCGCATCGTGCCGGGACTGATCATCATGGGCTCGCTGGTCGTGCCGCTCGCAACCGTTTTTCTCTTCTGGGAATTGAACACGCCGCGCAACGTCAGCTTCCATATGGTGCTGATGCTGGTCTGCCTCGGCGGCGTCATTTCGCTGGCCGTCAGCCTGATCGCCTTCGACGTCGCGCATCTGGAATGGCTCGGCGCAGCCAGCGCGGGTATTTGCGAGGAAATCGGAAAACTGCTAACCGTTGTCCTGGTCGTCCGCAATACGAAATACAAATACATCCTGAACGGCCTGGTATTCGGAGCCGCCATCGGCGGAGGATTCGGCGCCTTCGAAACCGCCGGCTACTCCTTCAGCGACGGATTCTTCGACAGCTTCCTGAGATACTTCGTCCGCAATCCCAACAGCGAAGGCTGTCGAGAAACTGGTCGGCCACGCGCTTGATCTACGGCTACGACGGCATGATCACTCTGATCCACCGCCGCTCCTACTACGCGCCTTTCATGCACGTCGCCTGGACGGCAATTTCCGCCGGCGCATTATGGCGCGTCAAAGGAGTCCAACCCGATCCGCATCGGCATGTTCTTCGATCCCAGATTCCTGCGCACGTTCTTCGTGCCGGTTGTGCTGCACATGTTCTGGAACTCGCCGCTACTACGATTCGAAGGCGCGTTGGGCCTGATCAAGCCGATCCTGGTGGGCGGCATCGGCTGGTACGTCGTCCTCGGCCTGGTGCAGGAAGGAATGCGCCAGATCCGCGACGAGCAGCTAACCCGCACGCGCATGGAATACGACAAGACCCAACAAGTACTAACCACGACCGGCCGCTTCCGCATGACCCTCCATTAGCGAGTCGCGACAACCACCAGCCACCCATAACCGACACAGAAGCAGGCAAGGGCGCTGAACCCGAACGCCTGATTTCTCGTGTACCTGAACCGGGTATAAGAATTCAACTCAGGACGACTCCGATGATTCTCGTAATTAAGAACCAGGAACGTCATGAAGAGCACGCCGTAGAAGATACTCATCGCGACCATAAACAAAGGCGACGCGAACGCCCTTAAAGATCGTGGCCCCGCGGGATTGATGGTCGATGAGCCGAATAAACAGAAAACGATCGACGCCGCCGCCAGTCCCATCACGAACTTCGTGATGTCCAGATACATCGGCAGCAGGCTCCTGCCAAACTCGCCCTCGTTCCCGCCCGGGTCGAAAGTGAAAGACGTCCCCTCCGTCCGCAGAAACACGACGAGCCACAACACAGCGAACAGCCCCACCGCCGTTACAATTCCAGGCAGCCCTGCAAACGACATGCTTTAGGATAGAGCTTATTAAAAGAAAAAACCTCCCTTTCCAGGTTTGCCGGAAAGGGAGGCTCTGCCACAATTGGATCGAAAGGAAGTGACTACGGAGCGGCGGTAACGTGGGCGCGGCGGTTCCGCTGCCAGCAATCTTCGGTTTTATCGGTGCAGATCGGGCGTTCCTTGCCGTAGCTGACCAGGCTCAACTGAGCCGCGGGGATGCCCATGGAGACCAGGAATTCCTGCGCGGCGCGGGCGCGGCGATCGCCGAGCGCGAGGTTATATTCTTCGGAGCCGCGCTCATCGGCGTTGCCTTCGATGAGCAGCTTCTGGTTGGGATAGTTGGCCAGAATGTCGCGAATAACGCCGACGTCGGCCTTCAGAACCGTGGACGCGTCGTCACGAATGGTGGACTTATCGTAATCGAACAAAGCGTCGTTAAGATGAGCAAGTTTTTCGTTAAGAGTGGCGCGTTCCTGCGGCGTCATGTGCTCAGCACGCGGGAGTTTGCGGCGTTTGAGCGGGAGCGGACGCGGTCTGGCGCTGCTGCAATGGGCTGGGCTTGGCGCTCGGCGCGGAGCTGAGGCGACCGGCGTCGTGTCGGCCGGCTTGCTCGCTACCGGAGCGGTCTTATGGCATGCAGCCGTCGAAAGCAGAGTAGCCAACCCCAACAGGGCTAAAGATGCGTGTTTCATTAAATCCTCTTTTATAGTTAGAATCTACTTCCATTACACCTGATTCGAGCCGAGGTGAACAATCCCCTGCGGACGGTATTTTGTACTGAGCCCGGTCCGATAGACTGGAGTTGCACCAATGCAGATTGAACCTATCGCGGGCGGACGCCGCCTGCTGCTCGCCGGGTTCGGCGGGTTGCTGGTGCTGATGCTGGTGGCCGGCGGCGATGCGCTGCTGGTTCTGCGCCAGGTTCGCGCCAGCGACGCGCAGGTGCGCGACGTCTATGTCCGGCGCAGCAGGGCGCTGGACCAGGTGCGCGCGGGGATTTATCAATCGGCGATCGTCATGCGCGATTTTCTGCTGGCGTCCGATCCCGACGTCGCCGCCGAGCAGGTGGCGAGCGTGGCGCGGCATCCGCGTGCGCACCGACAGTGCGCTGGCGGACGGCGCGACGGCGCTGGATAAAGCCGAGGCGGCTCCTTATCAGCAACCTGCAAGCCGAGGTGCAGCGTGTACTGGAAACTGCTGGACTTCATCACCCAGATGAGAGAGAAAGACACGCGCCATCGCAGCGCGGAGTATCTTTCGAACGAACTGGTGCGCCGGCGGACGGCGATGCTCGAGCTGGTGGATCGCATCGACCAGATCAGCACGCGGCAGCTTCATGCGGGCGATGAGGCTCTGGACGCGGCGTTCCGGAATTTGCGGCTGCGGCTGATGGTGATGCTGGGCGTCACGCTGGGCGTCGGGCTGCTGCTGGCCGCGTTCACGATCCGCCGGACGCTGCATCTGGAAACGGAATTGCAGAAGCGTTATGAGGAAGGCGTGCGGGCTCGCAGGAGAATTGAAGGAGCTTTCGGCGCGCCTGGTATCGGCGCAGGAAGAAGAGCGGCGGGCGATTTCGCGGGAGCTGCATGACGAAGTGGGGCAATCGCTTTCGGCGCTGCTGATGGAGGCGGGGAACGCCGGAAATGCCGCGGCGCGCGTGCCCGATGGATCGGTGGAAGTGCGGCGTCACGTGGAGTCGATCAAGAAGCTGGCGGAGGCCAGCGTCAACGTGATTCGCAACATGACTCTGTTGCTGCGGCCCTCCATGCTGGACGATTTCGGGCTGGTGCCGGCGCTCGAATGGCAGGCTCGCGAAGTGTCGAAGCGCACCGGGCTGCGGGTTCACGTGACGGCGGAAGAGGCGGCGGGCGAGTTGCCGGATCAATTGAAAACGTGCATTTATCGCGTGGTGCAGGAGGCTCTGCACAACTGCGCGCGCCATTCGCAGGCGCGGAGCGTCAGGGTGATGGTGCGGCAGGAAGCGCGCAAGATTTTGCTTTCGGTGGAGGACGACGGCCACGGCTTCGATGCCCGGCGCGTGCGCGGGCTGGGACTGGTCGGCATGGAGGAACGCGTCACTCATTTGGGCGGCGCGTTTGAAGTGCGATCGCGGCCGGGTGCGGGAACCAAAGTCGAGTGGAGTTGCCGCTCGCGAGTTGATGACACGCCTGTGCCACGCCACTGATAATGATGCCGATTCGAATTCTACTGGCCGACGATCACACCGTGATGCGCAGCGGGCTGCGCCTGCTGCTGGAGCGGCAGCCGAATCTTCAGGTGGTGGGCGAGGCGGCGGATGGCCGGCAGGCGGTGGACTGGCGGCGGCGGAAAAGCCGGACGTGGTGGTGATGGATATCGCCATGCCGCATCTGAACGGCGTGGAGGCCGCGCGGCAGATCGTGAATCGCGCGCCGCAGACCGCGATGGTGATTCTGAGCATGCATAGCGATGAGAGCTACGTGATCCGGTCGCTGAAAGCGGGCGCGCGCGCGTATTTGTTGAAGGATTCGGCGGAGTCGGATTTGATCGCGGCGATTCACGCGATCACCGAAGGAAAATCGTTCTTCAGTCCGCGGTGCGGCGGCTTTTGAAGGAAGATTATATGCACCAGCTCGCCGAAATGGGCGCCGAGGATACCTACGAGCTGCTGACCACGCGCGAGCGCGAGGTGCTGCAACTGGTGGCCGAGGGCAAGAGCAACAAGGAAGTCGCGAATCTGTTGAATTTGAGTTTGTATACGGTGGAAACGCATCGCACGCATATTCTGCAGAAGTTGAATTTGCACAGCGTGCCGGAGTTGATTTTGTACGCGGTGCGAAAAGGCATCATCAGCTAAGCGCATAGTACGCGCGCAAAAACGTACTTAATCGCTTCCAAAACCCGCCATTCAGTCTATGCTTCGCGTAATGGCGAGTGCGGCGCCGGATTTCAGTTAACGACAAAGTTTACGTTCTTAACGGCGATTTCCGAGCGCCTTTTGGCAGATATGATGATAGACTCTAAAGCAAGTTGGCGTCGGGCGGGGACCAACCTGACTTTCTATTTATAGGAGGCAGGATGAGAATTGCGTCCGCACACAGCTTCACCCACTAAGCTGAATCTCACATCCAAAAATTAGAACGCGGCCCCCACACGATGGGCGAGGGCCGCATTCCGGAATACCAGGTGAGTGGTACCCCTTAGCAACCCCATTATACCTGGGCTCCGGACGATTGCAATTCCCCCATCGTCAACCACACCCGAAGCTCGCGCAGAAATGCGCGACAGAGGATAAGGAGCCATTTCATGAGGTTATCGAAGAAATATTTCGCGATTCTCGCGCTCGCCGCGGTGTACGGCGCGGGGCAGAGCAACAGCCGATCAGAGAGTCAAGCGGTCGCAGGATCCGGGTCCGCGAGGAGGTCCCGCCGGGGCGGGCGGGCCGATCTCCGGCCTGACGCCGGGGCATGCAAGCGGTATTCACTGCGGGGCTGGCGAATTTCCAGGAGGTGGAAAATGTTTCGCAGGGCGGTTTGGGGCCGCGATTCAATTCCAACTCCTGCGTCGTCGTGCCATATCCATCCGGCGATCGGCGGATCGGCTCCGGCATCGAATCCGCAGGTCGCGTTCGCGAATTCGCAGAACCGTGCTGCCGCCGTTTATCACGGCTTCGGGGCCGGTGCGCGAGGTGCGCTTTATCAGGAATCCGGATGGGACGCCGGACGGAGGCGTGCATGATCTGTTCACCATCGCGGGGCGGCCCGATGCTCCACAGGGATGCAATCTCGACGCAGCCGGATTTCTCGAACAGCTCGAACATGATTTTCCGGATCCCGACGCCGACCTTCGGGCTGGGATTGATCGAAGCGATTCAGGATACGACGCTGATTCAGAACGTGGCGCAGAGCGCGAGCCAGAAGTTGGGGATCGCGGGCACTCTGAATCGCAACGGGAACGACGGCACGGTGACTCGGTTCGGCTGGAAGGCGCAGAACAAGAGTCTGCTGATGTTCGCGGGCGAAGCCTACAACGTGGAGATGGGCGTCACCAACCTGCTGTTCAATACGGAGCGCGATGAGACGCCGGACTGCTCGCCGCTCGCGCCGCCGAACAGCTATTGGAACATCGGCGGGCTGGTGGATCAGGCGGTGTTCGACGATATCACCAACTTCGCGAATTTCATGCGGTTCCTCGCCGCGCCGACGCCGCGCGCCGACGCCGCATGCTGCGACACCGTGTCCAGCGCAAGGCTCCAACCAGTTCGTCAACATCGGCTGCGCGAACTGCCACACGCCGACGCTGCAGACGGGCGCAAGTCCGTTCCCCGGGCTCGCGCAATCAGACGATTCATCCATACTCCGATTTCGCGCTGCATCATATGGGTCCCGGCCTCGCGGATCAGATCAGCCAGGGGCAACGCGGCAGGGGATCAGTTCCGCAGCGCTCCTTTATGGGGGCTGGGGCAGAGGCTGTTCTTCCTGCATGACGGAAGGGAGACGGATCTGGTGAAGGTCATCGCCGATCATGCGAGCAATGCCAATTCGCAGTTCCCGGCGTCGGAGGCGAATCAGGTGGTGCAGAATTTCAATAACCTGAGCAACAGCGATCAGCAGGCGATCTTGAATTTCCTCGATCGTTGTAAGAACACAATGCAGGCTGTGCCACCGAGGTACGGGTGGCACAGGCTGGATGCTCAGCGAAAGGACAGGTCGGCGACATGTCCTCTGGCAGCCAAACCAGTCGGTGGCCAGGCTTAGCCTGTGTGCTACCGATGCGCGCTCGTCGCCTGCTTCACGAACAGCCCGACCGTTCCCGCTCCGGCGGGACTCATTTCGATTTTCGTGCCCGCCGGCAGCGCGATCGGGTCGACGTAATAATAGGTGCGGTGAAATGCCGGATTGTATTTATAGATCCACAGCAGCGGTTCGACCGACGAATCGGGACGCACGGCGACAATTTGCACGCTCGCGCCGGCCTTGAGGTTCTGCGTGCGGATCGCGACTACCTTCGACGGCGAGCGCGAGTTTCGCGCCGTCGGCCAGAACCACTTCGGAAGATCCTTTGGGAGCGGCCGGATCCTGCCACGTCGACCAGCTTCGGCAGCGCGGGAAGATATTTCGGCTCGCCCTCCGGCGCGCCTCCTTCCACCCAACCGGAGATGGTCTCCATCTCTTCCTGCGTCAGCCCGCGATCGTCGCGAAATTCGCCGAAGCCTTTCACGGCTTCCCAGGGAGGCATGCGGCGCTCCAGCACTTCTTCCTTGATCGCCTTGGCCCACGGCCGCGCCTCGTCGTAGGTCATCAGCGAAAACGCGGAGCCGCCTTCATGGTGGCAGGTCGCGCAGCGCTTATAGATCAGCCGCGAGATTTCTTTCGAAAACGTGATCTTCGTGGTGATGATGTCGTGGGCCTCGAGCGTCGCCGAGCGCCCGCGAAGAGCAATACAAACCTGCGCAAAATTACTCCAGCGTCTGCTTTGAGTAGATGTTCTTGTTCGTGATCTTCGGATTCACGGCGACGTCGTAGAAGCCGACCAACATCTCTTCCCAGCTCTGATCGCCCCATTTCACATCTTTGGACGGATCGGGATTCGCAGGGTTATTCGGAGAATTGTCCCACCACGCCGTGGCTTTGACTTTCATGCCCGGGAGTCAGCTCAATCGGCTCGGCCAGCTTGTAGGAAAGCTGCCAGTTCAGGCTCCAGTGGTCGACCTGCAGGATGGTCTTGGTTTCGCCCGTGGGATAGATCAGGTCGTACTGGAAAGCCTTGCCGCGCAGATGCATGTGCGGGAACAGGCTGATCATGGTCATGCGGATTGATCACCGGGACCGTGGCTTCGGCCTTGAAATTCGCCATCGCCCGCGGGAATGGTGAAGCGGTTGTTCACGGCGGCCGTGGTGATGATGCGTTCCTTGGGCGCCTCCTTCGCGAACACCAGGCCGATGCTGGTCTGATCCTTGCGCGTCTTTCCCGCTGGCGGTGTAGTGCATCTGGATCACGAAATCGGTGCCGGCTTTGATCTGCTTCGCCTGGCCCGGCTTATAAATATCGGGAACCATGCCCGGCGTGTAGACCGTCAGCACGTCGTTCTGTGCGCCCAGCACGTTTCCGAAACGGCTCGCCGGAGTCAGGTTCGGCGGCACGAACGGGATGCCCGGCTTCGCGTCCGGCCATCCACTTGGAGCCCGGCTCGCGAAGATAAATCACGGCGTGATGCACCACCGTGCGGTCGGAGGGACGAACTTCCACCTCTGCGACCCACTTGTCTTCCGTGAAGCCGGAGGGAACCACGATGTACTGATACTCGACTTCGCCCTTGGCCGGCAACCTCGAACGCGTTGGGCATCTTGATCATCAGGTCGGGCTTGGAGATATTCCAGCCCTCCATCCATTTGCGCGGCGCCGGCGCGTCGGATTTGTCGCCTTCTTTGGCGCCCGTATCCGACCCACGCGGACATGATCTGTCGATCTCGGCTGGGCGTCAGCGAGCGGTCGTTCGAGAATTTCGCCGAAATGCGGATCGGCCGGCCACGGCGGCATCTTCTGCAGCAGAACGTCGGCCTTGATCGCCTTGGCGTAGGGCCGCACCTGCTCGTAGGTCAGAAACGGCATGGGCGCGATTTCGCCCGGCCGATGGCATTCCTGGCAGCTCTTCTGAAGAATCGGTTCGACGTCTTTATGAAACGTCACCGCCGGCGAACGCGTTCACGAGACACAAATAGAGCAGGCACTACGAAGCGCATGATTCTCCAACAATGTTTCTAAACCACTAAGCTGAGCCAGGCCGACCACGATCGCCGGAGCCGGACTACGATCTGCGATCGACGATCAGCTATTCGATCGCCGCGCCGTTGTCGGTCTTGGCTTTCTTCGGACGCATCAGGTCCATCGGACTCTTATCGAACGGAATCGCCACGTCGAAGAAGCCGAACATCATCTCATCCCAGCTCTGCTCGCCGAAGTGAACTTCCTTGGTCGGATCGGGGTTCGCCGGATTGTTCGCCGAATTGTCGAAGTGCGCGGTGCACTCGATGGTGGTGCCGTTGGGCAGCTTCATCGGCTGGGCTAAGAAGTACGAAAGCTGCCAGCTAAAGCTGTAGTGCGGCACGCTCAGCAGCGTCTCCTTGCTTGCCGTCCGGATAGGTGACGCGAAATTCGAAATCCTTGCCGCGCAGGTGCATGTGCGGCAGCAGCATGGTCAGCGTCGCATCGTCCTGCAACACGATCTTCGAGTCCACTTGGTAGTTCGCGTCGCCCGGAGGAATCGCGAACTTCGGATTCGGCCGCGGCCAGCGATCACGATGCGCTCGGTCGGCTTCTCCTTCGAGAAGATCACGCCCACGCGGCTCTTGTCGGAGCCGGGCTTGCCGTCGGCGGTGTAGTGCAACTGGAACACGATGTCGCTGCCGGCCTTGATCAGCTTCGCCTGTCCCGGCTTCAGCATCGGCGCAACCATGCCCGGAGCGTAGCCGGCCAGGAATTCGCCACCGAATCCGCCGCCATCTTCGCCCTCCTTGCCATCTCTCGAAGGAACGAACGCGACGCCGATCGGCGCGTCCTTCAACCACGGATTGCCGGGCTCGCGGATGAACGACGAGGATGTGGTGCGTGTGCTCGCGATCGGTCGGGCGCGCTTCGGCGAACTGCACGTATTTGTCTTCGGTGAAGCCCGAATGCATGATCACGTACTGATAATCGATCGTGCCGGAGGTCGGAACGCTCGAACGCGCGTCGGGATCTCGAACACCTTGTCCGGCTGTCCGATCACCCAGCCTTCGGTGAACGCGATCGGCTTCGGAGCGTCCTTCGGATTGCCCGCCTTGGCGCCGCCATCGACCCACGAAACCAGCGTGTTGATATCGGCGGCCGACAAGCTGCGGTCGTTCGCGAATTTGCCGTGTGCCGGATCGGCAAACCACGGCGGCATCTTCTTGCTGGCACGGCCTGCTTGATCGCCTTCGCCCACGGACGCGTGCTTTCGTAACTCATGAAAGACATCGGTCCGGCTTCGCCGGGACGATGGCATCCCTGGCAGTTATTCTCAAGAACGGGGAGAACGTCCTTATAAAAGGTGCTTCGGGAGCCGGGGCGGCGAACGCAACCGCGGACAGGGCCAGGCTGGCAAACACAACACGCATCACGTAAATCCTCCAGTACTTCACCAATATACGATGATTTCGGCGATTTTCGTTCCGTCTCTTTTGAGGCACAAAACGAGCCGAAATTGCGCCGAAACGCGCAAAATAACGCCTGACATGCACTTAACGGCGTTAATCGGCGTCAAAACGCCTATTTGTAAATTTTTGTAACGGGCACGCCGTCGAGTTCGCGCCATGGCGAAGCGACTCCCGGCTGACCGTATCTGGGAACCGCGTAGACGCGCCAGCGGACACGCGTAAATCCCGTCAAATCAAGTATCGCCGAGGTGTCCCGCGTCGGAATCACGCGCACCGTTCGATCACGATCGAAAACCCAGCCTTTCTCGTCGCGGGAATCCCACTCCACCACATAGGATTCGGCGCCATCGACGGGCTCCCATGCCACAGCGTCCACCGTCCGACTGTTCTCGGCCTGCTTCGGAGCGGGCAGAGCTGACCGGAGCGCCGGTCCGCGGCCGAAGCCGCTCTCAAATTCGTTGCGCCAATCGGCTTCGTTCGCCGCGCCGGAGCGGTAGCCGGATCACATTTCCCTGGCGGTCGATCACGACGACAGTCGGGTTGGTCAGAACTTCAAAGCGCCGCTTGGTATCGTCATCCTGGACCTTAAGAGGACGGCACCACGGGCGCGCGAAATCCTTCGAGACTTTCTCGGCGAGCGGCGCTGTTCCCGAATTCGAGCGCGACCACTTTTCCGGCGAGCTGTTCGCGGGTCCAGGTATTTGCCGTCCAGATCCTTGGCTTCGAACGCCGGCGCGGCATGGCGGAGAATTTCGACTCCCGGGAAACTGCCGCGACAACTGCACCAGATCGGCGGAGGGAGCTTTTTTGACGAAGCTGATCATGCGGTCGATGCGGCCGCGGTCGGCTTTCCAGACGTCTCGCGAGGCTTCGAGAAATTCGATGACCGACGTCTTTGTCGCCGGCGTCGTAGAGATCCTGCGCGAGCGTCATATTCGGTTCGAACAAGGCGTTTTTAATGGCTCGCGGGCATGCGTTATCGATGCGATTAAGCGCGTTTTAGCCTCGTTAAGATCGCCCTTCGCCGCGGCAACGCGCCCCAGAACGGTTTGCGCAGAATTATAGGCGTTGGCGTTCTTCGGCGCGCTCGGCCATCAGTTGTTCGCGCATCGCGCTCGGCCGCGGCATCATCGCCCGCATCGAACTCGGCAGCGATCAGGTTGGTGAGAATGCCGGGCTTCGCCGCGTCCGGCACCAAAGAACCAGCTTCGGTCGAGCAGGCGCGTTTTTTCCTTCGGGTCGATGGTGCGGTTGGCTTTGGTTTGCAGCGCCTGCGCCGAGAGCCGGCTTCCATTCGTCGCCCGGAGGCGCGAGTTCGATGGCGCGGCGCAGCCAGCGCTCGCCGAGCGTTGGTACGTCGTCGTCGCCGAAGGTCAAATCGAGTGGAGTTTTCAATCTGTCCGCGCGATAGGAGATGCCGGCTTTCCCGACTAAATAAGGATTGGTCGAGCCGTCGATTTCGAGCCGCGCGCGCTTTGGCTTCGGGCGAACTGCGGAGCGCGGCGGAAGCTGCTGAACTGGCGTGTTCTGGCCGATGCCGGAGAGACCCAGGACGGCGGCTCGCGTCGACATATCCGCGGGCTCGGGCCAGAGCGGGATCGTTCGGGAATTTGTCGAGAAGTGCGAGCGCGGCGGGCAGATCGATTGCGGCAAGATAGATGGCGGCGTTGGCGATCACGGCTGGGTTTCGCACCGGGTTCTTGCGCCAGTCCCTGCCAAAGCCGGCGGCTTCGGCAGAACCGGCCGGATCGGCAAGACGTCCGCGCGGCGGCCAGGAGCAACTGCGGCTGTTCGAAAATGTTGGTCGCGTCCGGATGGTGCTCGATCAGCCAGAGAATGTGCACTCGCCGCAGGTCTCGCGCACTTTTTCAGCCGGGCAGGCTCGACGTTGCGGTTGGTCAGCAAGTTGAGGAGCGCTACGCGGTCCGGGACGGCTATCGGGATGGTCGGCGATTTTCTGTACCTGGCGCTCGATTTCGGGAGCGCTTTGCGCCAGCCCGAGAAGCGCGGTCGAAAAGAAACGCTACGATAGTTCGCATGTTGCGGCCTCTCCTTCTTATTACTAACACTAACGGTAGCCCATGCGGCATCGTTGAACGATAAGATTTCCGCGGCTACCGCCGGATTCACCGGCACTGTATCCATTTTTGCAAAGAATCTGGACACCGGGGCGACGTTCGCCCTGCGGGCCGACGAACGAGTCCGCACGGCCAGCACCATCAAGCTCCCGATTCTGTGCGCGACCTTTCAGGCGGTGAAGGAAGGGCGGCTGAAATGGACGGACCTGATTACGCTGCACGACTCCGACAAAGTTTCGGGCTCGGGAATTCTGGGCGAGTTTTCCGATGGCATGAAGTTTCCGCTGGTCGACTCTGCGCACCTGATGATCGTGCTGAGCGACAACACCGCGACCAACCTGGTGCTGGATCAGGTGACGGCGGATTATGTGAACGAGTACATGGACAAGCTCGGGTCTGAAGGGGACGCGATCGATGCGCAAGGTGCGCGGCGATGGAGCGGATTTGAAGAGTCCGAGCGGATTCAGCAAAGCGGGGCTCGATCCGGCGAATCAGAAATACGGGCTGGGGTCGTCGACGCCGCGCGAGATGGTGACGATTCTCGAAAGAGCTGAGAAAAGGGTGAGATTGTGAGCCCTGAGGCGTCAAAGGAAATTCTGAAGGTCTTGAAGCGGCAGAGGGATAACAACGGCATCGCCCGACGGGCCGGGGATTTCGTGGTCGCGAACAAAGCGGGCGCGCTCGATCATCTGCGCAGCGACGTGGGGATTGTGTACGCGAAAGGCAACCGGATCGCGATGGCGATCACGTGCGAGGATGTGCCGAAGATCGATTGGACGTCGGATAACGAAGGGTTGTTGTTGATCGCCAAAATCGCGGAGATTCTGGTGGCGGAGCTCAGGTAAAGGAAATCTCGCAGACGTGGAATAGAAGTCTAAGGAGAGATCATGGCACGAATAACGCATTTTGAAATTCCAGCGAATGAGCCCGAAAAGCTGGTGACCTTTTACGAGAAGGTCTTCGATTGGAAATTCAACAAGTGGGGAGGTCCTGAAGACTACTGGCTCGCCACGACGGGGGAGGGTGAACCGGGAATTAATGGCGCGGTGATGCGGAGGCGTCATCCGGACCAGCCTCTGGTCAACTCGTTGACAGTGACGGCGCTCGATGATTCCGTGGCGACGGTACTGGCCAACGGAGGGTCTATGGCAATGCCGAAGATGGCGGTTCCGGGTGTTGGTTGGCTCGCATATTGCAAAGATCCCGAGGGGACGATTTTCGGGATGATGCAAAACGATCCCTCGGCGGCGTAAGATCAATTTCACGCACCAAGGTCCGAAGCGGAACAGGCTGAACGGCGCTATTGGTTGCTGTCTCTCCTACCAGCATTATTCGGAACCGCATTGCCAATTCTGGTGCACAACAGGGGCCCCCTAGGAACAAACGTGATTACATGCGATGTGCCAACTGGCGCTTCTGTTATAAATTTGCGCAACGATTTCGGGTCCCGAATATATGCATCCGGAATATCGTACCGCACCCGTCCTGTTCTCACCCTGGTTCCAAATATGATGAACTCCTCCGGGTATTCGTCCAGGTAAACTGCACTGTGTTCAGGCCGTCTGGCTTAATTCCGGATTCCAGCGTTAAGCCAGGTGTCTTCACGATCTCGCGAGACACCTCGTTCGCGGTTAACGACAATCCAGATCGCAGGCTGTTAAGAATTAGAACGCCGTTGTAGTCCTGCTCGGACATTTCATCCGGCACGGTCAGGCAGACTTCGTAGGCGTCGGCCACTTCGGCGATCAATTTAAGAACATTTAGGTAATTCCGAAAGTCTTTTCCAATCGAGCCCTCAATGCGCGCCCGTAACAATCGGGTTTCGGTTTCTTGCTCGTAGACGTCAACGAAACCGACATCAGCACAGGCCTCTATGGCGCGCATCTGTTTCAATAGCACCGCTAACTTATAGGCGCCCTTTCTGTAGGTGTACGATAGGCTCCCGGTACCATTCGTCCGCGCGACAAAAGTGATGCAGAACGGAAAGTCCGTTACGCTCTCGAAAGTCGCTTCCTCGGTGCCGCCTTGGACACGCTTAAAAGGCAAATACTCATATACAACAGCGTTTGGTTCTCCCCCAAAAATGAATCGAAGGGGAACTTTGTCCCTTGAGACGACCGATTCGACCGTCAAGGACATTCCTTCGCGGTTTGAAGGTAGTAGAAAATCGAAGTCTGAGGACAGCTCTCTTAACTCCTGGGAGCCGATGTGCTGTGGGGCTCCCGTTTTGAGACTTTCCATAAGTTTTGCGGCTCCCGCCTGATCCAACTTCAGGTGGAATTTGACCGGAGAATCTCCGAGCGCCTCAGCATCCCTGGGGAACACATGAAGAACTGACGCACCTCGATATACGCTTAGAAGAGCGCCCTTGGGCCTGTCTCCCGAGGGGGTAGCTTTGTCGCGGCCAAGTGTGAGTTCGTAAGAGAATCGAGCATCGTAAGATTGCAACCTAGATAAGTAGATTTGTATATTTTCGTCGGACAGGTCGGCTAATTCCTGAACTGAGAACTCTTTGGTACGTGCCAACTGCTCGCGGATCGCCGACGTGTTAAGCACCACCTGAGGGAAGAAGCGCTCAGTAATTGTTTGCTCGTAAATGAGCTGCCGGACGATTTCGCTTGCTCCCATGAATGTGATTTCTATTTTCTGTGCCTGATACTTTCGAGACAGATCCTGGAACCAACCAGTTGCCTTCGGGTCCATATCTACTGACATGCATAGAACCCAACGTCGCGGCATGAAGTTCAACGCACGCTTAAAACTCGCGACAATTTTAGCTCTCTGAGATTTCCCAATTCCCGAGGAGAACGACTTGCACTGCCAGATGGTTGGACGGGCGTCAAGATCGCCGCTGATAATATCGAGTCCGGCGTCGCCTCCCTTACCTTCGATGTGTTTGATGTCGACACCCGGGTATCGAGATTTCAGGAGTTGAGTAATAAGCAGCTCAAATTGATGAGCGTCCAAAGCCTTGAGGGCCAGGAACAGCGGATTCAAAGACATCTGGGCAGAGGATAACAAAAAAGCCTCCCGAGCCCGAAGGCTGGGAGGCTTTTTTGAAACTGCGGAACTAATTAATCGCCGAAGGAGCCGACTTCTTCTTCCTTCTCGACCTTCTTCGGAGCGGCCGGGGCGATCGAGCTGAGCGGGACGATGCCGCCTTCGACCGGCTTTTCGCCGAGCACGTGCTCGCGATACAGCTTCATCATCGCTCGTTCTCGGCCTTTTCCTTCATCTTCGCGTCGCGGGCGCGGGTCTTCTCTTCGCGAGCCGTCTTGGCGATGCCCTTGTCGTCCAGATCGTGCTGGCGTTCGCGAGTTCACGTCGTCGGCGCGCAGCACCAGCGTGTGTTCGGCAGACGGCAGATTGACGTTCTTGCCGCCGGCGATGATTTCGTGGCGGCCATTCTCCTCGTACCACTTGGTCAGCGTCGCGGTCATGTGCATCTTCTCGACGATATTGCGCCAGCCGACGCCGGTGTTGTACGCGCAGAAGGAAATCTCGCCTTCCTGCGTGGCGTAGGGGATGATGCACTGCTCGGTGCGGCGGAAATCGTAGTTGAACAGATCCTGGAACCACATGCCCGCGATGAACAGGAAGTTCCAGCGGTCCGCGCGGCGCTGTCTCGATATCGGCCATGGTGCGGTCGCCGGTGACCTTGCCGTACTTCTTGCCGGTCATGCCGAAGCACTTGTCGAACTTGGCGATCAGATCGCTCAAGCGGAAATGCGTGGGAGCTTCGTAAGGATTGTAGTTGCGCAGCAGCGCGAGCGACACGCCGATCACCGACATGCGCTTGCTGCGCGCGCCATCGTTGATGTTGGCCACGTCGCGTGCCAGGCGATCGGCGTTCAGGAACGCGGTCACCGGGCGATATTCCTTGGTTTCCTTGTCGCACATCACGGCCATGCCGACGCCGCAGTTCGGGTGGCAGCCGCAGCTCAGCTGGCCCCAATCCGCGTTCGGCCCGTGGACCAGATCCGCGAAATCGGAGAACGTGCTCATGAAGGAGATCGGGAACCAGTCGCGAACGGGCTCGCCGAGGCCGGTCTGATTCTTCACGTCGTGCGCCAGGTTCGCCAGCGTGTAGCGCTGGGCTTGGCGGCGCTCATCGGTGATGGCTTCGTCGCGGCCGGTGAACGAAACCGGCTGGAAGCTGAGGAACGGAATCTTCTTGGGATTGTCGAGCGCGAAGCGCACCACCGCGCCCACCTGCTCATTATTCACGCCGTTGATCAGCGTGATCACCGGGACGATGTCGACGCCGGCGCTGTACAGATTCTCGATCGCGCGCAGCTTCACGTCGAACAGGTTGCCGACCGCGCGGTGCGAATTGGCTTCGTTGCCGATGCCGTCGAACTGCAGATACGCGTAGCGCAGACCCGCTTCGGCGGCTTGCTTGGCGAACTCCGGGCGCTTGGCGAACTCGATTCCGTTGGTCGCGGCCTGCACGCTCTGATAGCCGATCTTGCGGCAATAGCGGACGGCGTCCAGGAAGTACGGCGAAAGCGTCGGCTCGCCGCCGGAGAACTGCACCGAAAGCTGGCGGCGCGGCTTGATCGTAAATGGCGTTGTCGAGCAGCGTCTTGATTTCTTCCCAGCTCAGCTCATGCACGAACCCGACCTGATTGGCGTCCATGAAGCACGGATCGCACATCATGTTGCAGCGGTTGGTCAGATCGATGGTCAGCACCGATCCGCGGCCGTGCGTGATGGTGCTGGTGCCGTGGTCGTGCAGCTTTTCGTCGTTGTGGGCGCGGATGTCGCGGCCCGGGAAAACGTCTTCCAGGTGCTTGAAGAACGCCGGATCGGTCGACATGACGTCTTCGAAGTGGCCGTGGATCGGGCAATCCTTGACCATCACGATCTTGCCGTCGCGTTCGATGATGCGTGGCCTTGATCTCGCCAACCTTCTCGTTCCTAAGGATCTCGACCGGCAGCTTCGCCGTCCAGGATCTTGTTGCGGATCTCCGGGACGCACTTGGGGCACAGCGAATCGGTCTCGCGCGGCCAGCCGAGCTTCGGCTTCTGCTTCTCCCAGCTCTTCAGCAGCGGCTTATCGGACCACTTCGGGGTGAAGGACGGGTTGCGGTTGATCGAATTGAACTTGTCAAAGACGAACCAGGCGGCATTGGCGGCCGACGGCGACGGCTTTTTCAACGTGCTTGATCGGCTTAGTCAAGATGCGATCTCCAGGTATAGTTTGGGATAGGGCTGCAAAGAGTCAGTATAGGAGACGGTGTCCGGTGAAGCTACATTAATGAAGCGAAGTGCTGCTGGTGTGCATTGGACGGCGATACCGGAACATTGAACGGTTTCGTCAACCTTTCCGCAACGCGATCTCCGCAACGGCAGTGTAACACAGATGACGATACCCGGTCTTACGCTATCCGGTATCACGCCAGCATTTGAGCCATAGATATGCTCCGAGTGCAACCGTTCGTCATCGCTTGAAATTCGATCGACCCTTGAACGCTATCCTTAAACGCTTCGCCAATTATTCGGTTTTCGAAGGAGCTTTTAAGAATGTCCTCGATTGATGTTCCCCTTCAGAACGGCGGTTTCGGCCGCACGTCGCGAAAGGACAACTGGTGGGTGGAGCCACTGCTGGTTTTCCTCGGCTTCTCCGCCTTCATCGTCTATTCCACCTGGGCCGCCCTCCAAAACGCCCACTACACCTTCGGACCTTATCTTTCTCCTTTCTATTCGCCCCTGCTGATGACCGAGAAGCCGGGCTGGTGGCCGGCGTTCGTGCCTTTTTCGGCGGCGATGCTGATTCTGTGGGCTCCGGGCGGATTCCGCTTCACCTGCTATTACTATCGCGGAGCCTATTACAAGGCCTTCTGGGCGGACCCTCCTTCGTGCGCGGTGGGCGAGCCTCGCAAGTCCTATTGGGGCGAGCGGTCCTTCCCTCTGATCATCCAGAACGTGCATCGTTATTTCCTGTATCTGGCGCTGATGTTTATCGTTGCTGCTGTCGTACGACGCCTTTAAGGCGATGTGGTTTCGACGGGCACTTCGGCATCGGCGTCGGGACTGCTGGTGATGATCGTCAATCCGATTCTGCTGGGCTGCTACACGCTGGGGTGCCATTCGCTGCGGCACCTGGTGGGCGGGCGGATCGATGAAATGTCGAAGTCGCCGGTGCGGAAACAGACCTAGATTGCGTCTCCTGCCTGAATCGCAAACACATGATGTGGGCCTGGTTCAGCTTGTTCTGGGTCGGATTCACGGACGTTTATATCCGGCTCTGCTCGATGGGGGTGATCACGGATTGGAGAATCACTTAGTGTTCAGTCCGATAGGTCCGGAGGGATCGCGGCCGGGGCGAAAACCGGGACAGACCGCCTGTCATCGGCGTGGTATGGGGGAGTGGTTTCGCGGGAGATGGCGGGGCCTTGGACAGAGTGGTCAGTCCGGCTTCACGGAGTTGTGCGTTAGCGGAAGGCAGGCGATCTAGACATGGCGGAGTATCAGATTCACCAATTCGACGTTCTGGTCGTGGGCGCGGGCGGCGCGGGACTGCGGGCGGCGATTGAGGCTTCGGCGGCCGGCGTCAAGGTCGGCGTGGTCACCAAATCGCTGCTGGGCAAGGCTCATACCGTGATGGCCGAAGGCGGAATGGCCGCCGCGATGGGCAATGTCGACGACCGCGATAGCTGGCGCGTCCACTTCGCCGACACCATGCGCGGAGGCCAGTATCTGAACAATCCCCGCATGGCGGAGCTGCACGCCAAGGAGGCTCCTGCGCGGGTTCGCGAGCTGGAGGCCTGGGGCGCGGTGTTCGATCGCACCAAGGACGGCCGGATTCTGCAGCGCAATTTCGGAGGCCATCGCTATCCGCGCCTGGCGCACGTGGGCGATCGCACGGGCCTCGAAATGATCCGCACTTTGCAGGATCACGGCATCCATCAGGGCATCGATTTTCACATGGAGACGACCATCCTGACGCTGCTGAAGGATGGCGACCGCTGCGTCGGCGCGTTCGCCTACGATCGCGAGCGCGGACGCTTTCGAATCTTTCACGCCAAGGCGGTGGTGCTGGCGACCGGCGGCATCGGGCGCGCGTTTCAGATCACTTCGCAACAGTTGGGAATATACCGGCGACGGACATTCGCTCGCCTATCACGCGGGCGCGGCGCTGATGGATATGGAGTTCGTCCAGTTCCATCCCACCGGGATGGTTTGGCCGCCCAGCGTGAAGGGAATTCTGGTGACCGAAGGCGTGCGCGGCGAAGGCGGCGTGCTGCGCAACAAGGACGGCAAGCGGTTCATGTTCGACGATATTCCGGCCAATTACAAAGCGCAAACCGCGGACAACGAGGAAGAAGGCTGGCGCTATACGCAGGGCGATAAGACGGCTCGCCGGCCTCCGGAATTGCTGACGCGCGATCACGTGGCGCGCTGCATCCGGCGCGAGGTGAAGGAGGGGCGGGGGAGTCCGCACGGCGGCGTTTTCCTCGATATTTCCTGGATCAAAGAGAAGCTTCCCAACGCGGCGGAGCATATCAAGAAGAAACTGCCGAGCATGTATCACCAGTTCAAGCAGCTCGCCGATATCGATATTACGAAGGAGCCGATGGAGATCGGCCCGACCACGCATTACATGATGGGCGGCGTGGAGGTGGACGCCGATTCGCAGATGTCGACCGTTCCGGGATTGTTCGCGGCGGGAGAATGCGGGGCGGGATTGCATGGCGCGAACCGGCTCGGGCGGAAATTCGCTATCGGATCTGGTGGTGTTCGGCAGGCGCGCCGGCGAGTATGCCGCGAAGTTCGCGAAAGAGAACGGCGCGGGGAAGATCGACCACGCGTTCGTGGACGAAGTCGCGCAGAGCGCTCTGGGGCCGTTCGATCGCGGCGCGGCGGGCGAGAATCCGTTTGCGGTGCAGCACGAGCTGCAGGAAATGATGCAGGACCTGGTGGGCATCGTGCGCGTCGAAAGCGAGATGGAAAGCGCGCTGGGCGAGATCGCCAAATTGAAGGCGCGCGCGGTGAAGGCGGGAATTTCCGGGAATCGCGAATATAACGGCGGGTGGCACACTGCGCTCGATCTGGATAATCTGCTGACGGTTTCCGAGGTCGATCACGCGGGCGGCGATCGAGCGGAAGGAGAGCCGCGGGCGCGCATTTCCGCGACGACTATCCGGATAAGAGCGAGGAGTGGGCGAAGTACAACATCCGCGTGACTAAGGGGGCGGACGGGGAGCCCAAGGTGGAACGGGTGCCGATTAAGCCGTTGACCGAGGAGCAAAAGCACGTCATCGAGGAGAATAAGTGATCCTGCGTATGGTTGTTGCAGCGTCTATCCGCTCCCTAACGGTCGCGGTTCCGTGGCTAAACAGAACCGCCATGCGTAAGCATGCGGACAGACGTGACTCTTGCCGTCAGGAGAATAGCTAATGGCCACGGCGACATTCAAAATCTGGCGCGGCGATGCGTCGGGCGGGGCGTTCAAGGACTATCAGACCGAGGTCGAGGCGGGGATGGTGGTGCTCGATGCGGTGCATCGCATTCAGGCGCTGCAGGCCAACGATATGGCCGTGCGCTGGAATTGCAAGGCGGGGAAATGCGGATCTTGCTCGGCGGAAATCAACGGGCGGCCGCGTCTGATGTGCATGACGCGGCTGAGCGAGATCAATCTCGCCGAGCCGATCACCGTGGAGCCGATGCACACGTTTCCCAGGATCAAAGACCTGGTGACCGACGTCTCGTGGAATTACCGGGTGAAGGAGCGGATTAAGAAGTTCAACCCCAAGCCGGCGCTCGCCGACGGGACCTGGCGCATGCAGCAGGCCGACATCGACCGCGTTCAGGAATTCCGCAAATGCATCGAATGTTTCCTGTGCCAGGACGTCTGCCACGTGCTGCGCGACCACGATCTGCACGACGAGTTCATCGGTCCGCGTTTTCTCCTTTATACCGCTGCGCTGGAAATGAATCCGATGGATACCGAGAACCGGCTTGCGGATCTTGAAGAATTCCGGCGGCATCGGATAGTGCAACATCACGAAGTGCTGCACGAAGGTGTGTCCGGAGGAGATCAAGATTACCGACAACGCGATTATTCCGTTGAAGGAACGCGTGGTCGACGAGTTTTACGATCCTCTGCGGCGCCTGTTCCGGGTGTTCAGTTAAGTGTATATTGGTCGCATGTTCGACCTCAAGCCTATTTCGCCCGAAGCCATTCCCGTTGCGCTGTCGAAAGTGGAGCGGTATCGGCTTGCTGAATGAACCCTGGCAGGCGGAAAGCATTTGCCGGGACATTTTGCGCATTGAGCCGGAGCACGAACTGGCGCTAGTGATGCTGCTGTTATCCCTTACCGATCAGTTCGGCAAGGGCGTGACAGCGTCGCAGGCGCGCGAGGTGCTGGTTCGTCTGAAGGGCGGTTACGAGCGTGCCTATTATGCCGGAATTATCAGCGAGCGATGGGCGGATGCGTTGATCCGAAAAGGCTCGCCCGGCGTCGGGTTTTATCGCTTATGAAACCTGCGGGAGGCGATGGGGCATTACGAACGCGCCGAAGAGCTTCGTCCCGAGGGTAACGACGATGCTTTGCTGCGCTGGAATACTTGCGCTCGTATTCTGATGCGAAATAACGACTTGCGTCCGCGCGGCGAAGAAGTCTTCGAGCCTGTGCTGGAGGACTAACTGCGTGGGTTTAGGGTGTCCCCTCCCTGACGGTCGGGGTTCGGTTGGGAATGCTGGAGGGGTGGCAGACCCCCCGACATGGGAAGAAAAAACGGCTGACTAAGGCCTTCGCCTTACACCTTCTCAGGACAAATTAAGCCTTACTGGCTTATAGACCTGAGCCGCGGAATGGCCGATGATTCTCCTGAGGAGATCATTGGCTTGCGTTTTCGCGAGGATATCCTAAGAGGAGTACGGCTATTCGCAATTGTCTTCGCCGCGATCTTGGTCTGCGTAGCCGCTTACCAGGTGGTGCGGACTCCGGCGGACGTCCAGGGGGCTCCTCCCGACGCCATTCCTGAGGCGGTCGAGCCGTCGCCCGCACCCTCGACTGAAGCGGCGCCAGTTTCGGCGGCTGCCTCCGAAGTTCATCCATTAGTGGTCCCCGAGCCGCCTCCTGTTGCTGGAACGCCCGTTCGAAACCGGGTTGTGCGTCCGAAAGATCCGGGTGTACCTCCTCCTCCCCCCATAGCCCCCACGGTGGTTCACGCACATCGGGCAGCCGCTCCATCGGGTGGAGAGTTCGAGACGTCGGGGCCGGTGCCTTTACCCGTCGCGCCGGTGGAGGAGTCTTCGGAGCCGAAACCGGTTACTCCGAAACAAGCCGTGGGCTACAAGAGCTTGATTGAAGCGAACCCGAATCGCGTTCCTGTTGAACCTCTGGCAGCCGCTCCGGCGCCAGCTGACGATTCGAACGATAAGGCCGCGAAGGGGAACCGTTTCTTCAGGGCCGTTGGGAAGATCTTCCGTCCCGCCAAAGATCCGTCGTCGACGCTGCAGCCAAAGCAGCAATAAACGTCTGACCGCTCCCGCTGGTCGCGGCTCCAAAAAGGCCTGATTCTTATACGGCTTGCCGCAGCTGTGGTTCCATGGTGAGCAGCTTGCGGCTTCGCTTGGTTTCCTGCATCCGCTCGCTGGCCGAGGCGATGGCCTCGTCGATCGATTCGCTGCTTACCTCAACCCCTCCCCAACTGAACAGAATCTCGAACGATCCCAGCGACCGGAGTTGGAAATCCCACAACTGCTGGGCGATCTGGCTTAGGCGGCGTTGCGCGGATGCGCCGCGTTCCTGCGGATAGATCAGGAGGAATTCATCCTCGCCGCTCTGGGCGGCAAAATCGTTGGGACCGATCAGCGACTCGACCAGTTTCAATACGCCTTCGGGCAGCTTGCCGTCGGACTTGAGCGGCGCATTGACACCGATGGAAACTACTAGTCCGGTGACCGGTTGACGGCCCTGGACCAGCTTGCTGAGCACGAAACCATCTTCAAAATCGGCGTGGAAGCCAGCGGGTAACGACGATGCGGCGGCGGGGACGGGCTTAATTCCTTGTGCATTGCGGCTGAGCAGAGATCCCCAGTCCTTCCTGATGATCGGTTGGGTACGGGCTTCGCTTCCTGCGATTGCCACGGGACGGTGTGTTTTGCCAGAGCCCGCTAGAGCCGCTCCGCGCTCCATGACGGCAAGCGCCTGGGGGTTGACAGCGCGTTTCTTTTCTTGTTCAAGACCGAGCGCTCTTTCGGAGCCGAGATGGGGACGGCCGGTGCCGGGAGCCGAGCGCGTACGGCAGCGAGGCGAGGCGTCAGCGGTACAAACGCTGGTGCGCCTCCTCCTGGCGGATTTTAAGCTCGATGTTCATTTCGCGGAGTTGTTCATTGTTGCGCTTGAGAACATCGCAGATAAATGCGACCACCGCGGCGGTGAGAATCACCGCCAGGGTGACGATGAGTTTGAAGATGAGAGTGTCCGAGTTCCATTGCTGTTTAGATTCTAGAAATCGGGGGCTGTTGCGGAAATAGCCATAACCTCACAAATTGGCTGGTACGACGCTACGGATCGTCAGAGGACTCCCGTACCAGCCGCGCAACCGTACTATCTTGAGTGAAACGTATGCTTTTTATCCTTCTGCTAGCGAGCATCGCGCAGGATCTGCCGGATGGTCCGGGCAAAGCGGAAGTCCTGAAAGTCTGCCGCGATTGCCACGACCTGGACACCGTCACAGTGGAGAACCGCACCAAAGATGGCTGGAAAAAGACGGTCGCGAAAATGGTGCGATCGCGGCGCCGAAGGGACGGACGAGGAGTTCGAGGCGGTCGTCAAGTACCTGACGAAGAATTTCGGACGGATCAATGTGAATACGGCGACTCGCTGAGGAGATCGTCGCGGGTATCGACTTTTCGGCGAAAGAAGCGGAGGCGATCGTCGGGTATCGCGAAAAGAATGGTCCCTATAAAAGCTGGCGCGATTTGACGAAGGTGATCGATTCTTCGAGGGTAGAGGCGAAGAAGAATCACATCGCGGTGGAGTGACGGATCACAGATTGCAGAAACTGCTCCCTGTGGTCGCGGCTCGTAGCATTATTTCACGGCCAGCCACGCCAGGAACAGGCCGTCGGGCTCGATTTCTTCCCAGTAGGAAATCGGGCGGCTCGATACCGCTTCGCAATGGCGGCTCGAGCAGTTTTTCCAGTTCTCCGCGGCCGAACCAGCGCTCCCATGCCGGGGTTTCCAGATCGACCCCAGGCCTTGATGTCTTTATCGATGATCGCGATCCGGCCGCCCGGTTTCACGATGCGGCACAATTCTTCCACTGCTTTCGGGATATCGACGGCGTGTTCCAGCGATTCAGTGGCATAGGCGCCATCGCAGGAGCCTGAGGAAAGAGGCAGCTGCGTCATCGCCGCCGCGGTGCGATAGATGCCTTTGGGCACGTGCGCGAGCATCGCCTCGGCTATATCGATGGCGCAGACTCTCGATGTCGGATATTTTTCCTGGATTACGCGCGCGAAGCGTCCCTTGCCGCAGCCGACATCGGCCACCAGCTTCCCGGATAGATCGCCCATATGTTCCATGACCAGCTTGACATGGAAGATGCGCGGGTCGATGGTCGAGGGATAATGCTCCTCGCTCGACGCGGCCTGGTTGAAAAACGCGCGCAGTTCCGCCGTCGAGGCCTCGCGCGGCTTGCGCCTGAGTAAATCTGTCAGAAAACTCACCTTATGCCTGAATGAAGAAGATGGGCAGGCCGGTTTTGTTACCGTAATTCGGGCGATATCTTTCGGTGTTGTACATGGTGGCCAGGTCCACGCGCCGCGGCCCCTGTTTCGGGTCGGGAATCGGGACCATTTGATAACAGCCGTTGACCAGCGCCGTCATCAGACCGCTTTTTCCTTCGAGCACCGCATCGAGGCCCATGGCTCCGAAAGCGGAGGCGACCAGTTTGTCGACAAAATCGGGTTCGCCGCTGCGCAGGTCGTAGGTCAGATCGCTGACGATGCATTCTTCGCCGGTGTGCTTGCGGACTTCCTTGCTCAAAGCTTCGCCGACGCTGGCTTTTTTGCGATGGCCATAGGCGTCAGCCTCGCCATATTCCTGCACCGTGTAGCCTTCCCACTCGGCTCCTTCGGAAATGACTAGCAGAGCATAATTGCTGGGATTGTTGCGCTTGTCGGTCATGATGATCTCGATCAGATGGTCGAGATTCACCTTGTATTCCGGGATGCAGCAGCGGATGGAACTGGCGAACGCGGTATAAAGCGCGGTATAACCGGCGTCGCGCCCGAACACGCGAAAGATGCCGACGCGTTCATGAGAGCCGACGGTGGTACGCTGCCGCTCAATCGCACTGGTGGCGCGCGTGATCGCGGTCGAGAAGCCGATGCAATATTCGGTGCCGCGAACATCGTTATCCATCGTCTTCGGAATCGCGATGACCTTCATGCCGAGCTTGTCGAGCCGCGCCGCATAGCTCAGCGTATCGTCGCCGCCAATGGCGATCAGATAATCGAGCTGCAGTGTTTCGATATTTTTAAGGACCTGGGCGCTCATGTCCCAGGTCTCTCCGTTCTTCGGGAAATTTTCATTCGCCAGGAACGCCGGCAGCTTCTTCATTTTCGAAGGATTGGTCCGGCTGGAGTGCAGAAATGTGCCTCCGGTCCGATCCACATTGCGGGTGATGTCGCGATTCAGCGGCTGAATGTAGCGGGCCTTGCTGGCGGGATCGTCGAAGTTGACGTGCGTCAATCCCTCCCAGCCGCGGCGGATGCCAATGATTTCGCAATCGGTTCTCCGTTCCCCGATAGACGACACCTTTAATGACTGAATTGAGACCCGGAACGTCGCCGCCTCCGGTGAGGATTCCAATACGCTTGGTTGGCATAGAAACAACTATTGTAGTGTCTGCCCGCATGCTGACGCATGGCGGTTCCGTGTTGGCGTTTGGACGATTGTACTGGTGTATCGTTTCAGCAAAACATATCCTTCGGATCTTGTCGCCACGGGGGGCAGCTTGTTAAGCTGCGGCCGATTGGCAATCGGCCTCCTCGGCGGCGGTTGCCAACCGGCGCGCAGGATGCCATCCTGCCCCACAAGCACGCCATTACGGACAAAATCAGTGGTCATGTTTTGCTGAAATTCAGTACTCGAACACCGAGCCGCCATGCGTCAGCATGCGGGCAGACGTTATTGCAAGGCTGGAGCCAGCGCCATCACCGCAAGCGCAGTAGCTCGCGGTTGAGATCCATTGATCGTGATCGTACGGGAATGCGCTTTGAAAGTATGGCTGCAGCTTGGGGGCGCGGCTGCTCACGTGCCAGGACCCATCTGGGAACTGGTTCTTCAGAAGAAACGCCACGCCACTTGCATAAGCGGGATCGGCCGGGCTTGAGAAATCCTGCTTGATAAAGCGTCGACAGGACCAGGCCGGTCGCGTACGCGTCGGAATAGAGATAAGGATTCTGCGACCAGCCTCCGTCGGAACGCTGATCTTTGATCAACGCGAGGGCGGATTTCTCCAGATCGCGATCGCGAACTCCTGCGGCCTTCAATCCCATGATTCGATCCGCTTGTTCGTAGCTGGTGGCGGGCTTGGCGGCAAGCAGCCAGTCGCGCGCTTTGGCAATCCTTTCGTCGAATTCCTGACGGCGCGCCGGCCATCCATAAGTTTTGAGCGCGCGGATCGCCAACGCGGTGCGGCAGACGCTGCTCGATTCCATCGGCGCGCGCGGTCCACCGGCGATGTACCACGCTCCGGAAGATTCCTGACGCCCGGCGAGATAATGCACGATGGCGTCGGTAGTCGGGCTGGCGGGCTCACCCAGATCGGCGAGGGCCGGTATCTGCGACAGGAACTCGTCGAAATCGCCGCCGCGTGCTGTCTGAAGCGGCAATCCCGCCAAAATTGTCGGCCGGTTCGCGACCATGCTGTCTAGAAACAGGCGGTGCAGACGCTCGTCAGGGTGCTGATTGGCGGCGCGAAGTGCGGCGTAGGCGCGTGCCATGAACGGCTGATGATGGCACCCGACGCAGCCTCCGCCTTCCACGAAGAAAGTCTCGCCCGACTTCGCCAGCAGGGCCATGGACTTCGCGACTGCCTTCTTCGGCGTGTCGTGCGTCAGATTAATAGGGCCGGGCGTTGCGGGCGAAGCCTCGGGGAACGCGCCTGCTGCTTTTAACGTCTCGAGTACCTCGGGATTTTTGAATTTCAAGGCCCAGCGAAGCACCGATTCGCCATTTTGATCCTTGGCGTTCACGTCCGCTCCGGCGGCAATCAACTGGCGGATGTTTTCGAGTTTCGGCTCATCCGTGGCCACCGCGAGCATCAGAGGCGTCATCTTCCGCCCGTCCGCTTCGTTGGGACGAGCGCCGGCGCTTAGCAGCGTCTTGATGGTCGCGGGATCGGCATCGGCGGCGGCAAGGTAAACAGGCGTCATGTGGACCAGCGCGATCGGACCGTTTTTCACTGCCCCCGCGAAGGTGTTGGCGGCGTTCGATATCGGATCCTGCGGCCACCAGCATGCGGACCCTCTCCGGGTCCGATACGGAAAATGCATTCAGTAAAGCAGTGAAGCCGCCCATATCCTTGCGCTGCGGATCGGCACCCTTTTGAAGCAGCAGGCGAATCATTTCCGCGTCACCCTTCAACGCGGCTGATTTGCAAAGCATCGGAGCCGATAGGACCTGCCGGCTTCACGTCGGCGCCCTTTTCAAGCAGATAACGAACCGTCGCCGCGTTGCCGTGGACCGAGACGGCGATTAGCAGAGGCGTCATTCCGTTGGACGAGTGCGCGTTGATATCGGCGCCCTTCTCGACCAGCAGACGAGCCTTATCGAAATTGTAGGCCGCATAAATCAACGGAGTGGCTTCGGACTTATTGCGGGCATTCACCGTCAGCCCCGTGCTCCAGCAGGATGCGTACCGATTCGAGGTTGCCGTAAAGAGCCGCGTAGTGCAGCGGCGTGGTATCGAGGCGGTCTTTAACGGTCACCGGATGCACGGAAAGCTGGCGGAGCCGATCAAGGTCCCCAGCCCGGATCACGCGGAAAAAATCGTCCGCGGTTTGGGCTGGTAAAAAGCCGAGAAAACCTACGAACGCGATGGTACAACCCAGGGCTTGTTTCACAAGTCCCTCCCTTTTCACAGATTTATTGATGTTAGCCGATTTTTCAGCCGCCGTTTGCGCATTATAATGCAGCGTATTTTTCGATCTGCGTTTATCGGCGTTCATCAGCGGCCAACCCCCGCGGGCGCCAGATGAAATAAACGGGAACTCCTGCTGCGATCAGGCCTAGCCCTGCCAGCGACGGGACGGGCCGCGTGACCAGCATGTTCCCCAGGAACCAGAGTGCGACTCCGAGGAATAATAAAGGCGTTACCGGATAACCCCACATTCTGTACGGCCTCGGCAGATCGGGCTGCGTGCGGCGAAGCACCAGAACTCCCGCGATCATGAATACATACGATAACCAGATGGCGAACATCGCATAGTCGATCAGCGTTTCATAGGAACCGCTGACGATCAGGACGATGGCCCACACGCCCTGGGCGAGAATGGCAAATGCGGGTGTTTTATAACGGGGATGAACTTCGCCAAACTTGCGGAAAAACAGGCCGTCCTGGGCTTGCGCGAAATACACGCGGGGGCACGTCAGAATGGCTCCGTTCAATGAGCCAATGATCGAGAGGAGAATGATGGTTGAGACCAGCGTTCCTCCAATCGGTCCCAGTACACGCTCCGCGGCGTCCGCCCCGACATGGGCACTGGCCGCGATTTCAGGAATCGACAGCACACGCAGATAGGCGAGATTGGCGAGCAGGTAAACTGCGATTACAGCCGCGATGCCAAATCCCAGCGCGAGCAGAATATTGCGGCTGCGGATTCTTGATCTCGCCCGCGACGAAGCTCATCTGCACCCACCCGTCGTATGCCAGCAGACATGCGATCAGAGCGACGCCAAAACTGCTGAGCGTGACCGGCGCGACAGTGGTAGCAGGCATGGTCGAGGCATGTCCAAACAAGAACGCACTGCCTACGATTACGAGAATCCCGATGAGCTTCGCCGCGGCAAAACTCTTCTGGACCAGGGCGCCGAGCGTAACCCCGCGGTAATTCACGAAGGTAAACAGGGCGATCGCAGCCACGGCGATAGCTTTCGAGGCGAGAGGTCCAAACGGGTGGAAATAGGAGATGTAAATGGAGAGCACCACGGCCAGCCATGCGGATTGCGCGCCTCTTGCGATCAGGAAATTGGTCCAGCCGCACAGAAATCCGGCGAGCGGACCGAAGGCTTCGCGGATGAAACACGTATTGGCCGCCGGTCGACGGCATGGCAGCGCCCAGTTCCGCGCAGGCGAGTGCTCCGAAAAACGAGACCACCCCGGCGAAAATCCAGATTCCCAGAATCCAGGCCGCCGACGGGAGGTTCTGCGCGATCAGGTTGGGCACCAGGAATATGCCGCCGCCGATCACGCAGCCGATCACAATCGAGAGCGCGTCGACCAGGCCCAGCGCGCGCGGTAGTTCTGTTTTCAAAGAGTCACCAGTGCTCGATTGTAGAATAAAAGCTTGGAGCCCTTCGAGCCGTTCTTCAAAAACCCGCACCTGTCGACCATCGCGGGGAATTTCTGGTCGCGGCCCAAGGTAGACGAGCGCTGGCCCGTCGAAGCGGTGATTTACCGGACCGAGCCCGATGTCGAAGTGCTGGTCCATTCGCAGCGTCCCGACGGTCCGGCGCGCGGCGAGATTATTCTGGTCCATGGCCTGGAAGGATCGAGCGCGGCCGGCTATGCGCGCAGCATGTCGTATGCGGCTCTCGAAGCTGGCTACGCCACGCATCGTTTCAACATGCGTAGCTGCGGGGGCACGGAAAATCTCGCGCTCTCGAACTATCATTCGGGCCAGACCAGCGATCTGTTGCACGTCGTCCGGCAGCGGCGTCTGAAAAGCGGTCTGCCGATTTACCTGGTGGGATTTTCGCTCGGCGGCAACGTGGTGTTGAAGCTCACCGGCGAGTTGGGCGAGCAGGCTCGGGGATTGATTACGGCGGTGTGCGCAGTGTCGACGCCCATCGATTTGAAGGCCTGTTCGATGGCCCTGGGAAAGCCTAATAATTTCATCTACGAACAGCGGTTCCTGAGCCGTTTGCGGGACCGGGTCCGTCTGCGGCACAAGCAGGCGCCGGAGATTTACTCGCTGGAGCCGCTTAAAAAGATCCGCACCATCTATGATTTTGACGATCTCTATACGGGCCCGCTGTTCGGCTTCGGCGACGCCGACAATTATTACGCGACGCAATCGTCGAACGAGTTTCTGGGCAAAATTCGAATTCCAGCGCTGCTGGTGCAGGCCAAGGACGATCCGCTGATTCCCTTCTCGGTCTACGATCATCCGGCGTTTCGCGAGAATCCCTGCCTGACGCTGATCGCGGTTGAGCATGGCGGCCACCTCGGCTTCATCGCGCGCCGACCGGCCGCGATTCTGGCTGGATGGTCTGGTTACGGATTGGCTAAAGGATCAATTCGTCGAAAGCGCTTCGTACCCCAGTAGCGCCGCTCTATGAAGAAACCGCTTTGCGTCCAGGTAGAGCAGGAACGCATCCCTCTCCAGGATCTCCTGGGTCAACAATGCGAAGCGGTCGTCAAATGTCAATGGCAGTCTGGCGCATTTCCCCAACATGACGGACGTTTTCTCCGCTTCTCTGAAATAGACTGCTGTTACTTCGATCGCATTCGGCGACCAAATCGACAAACTCAGTTCGGTCCATTGAGACCCCCTTTTCAAGTCTCTCCCCGGATGGGCTAACCTATAGTCGCATCGATTGCGGTCCGGTGGTTGCACATAGCGGGAACAAACGAGCCCGAAACTCGTATCCTAGAGGTACAGTGCAAAGTCAGGCGTCCTTTCTTGAATCCGCGAGTGTCGCGTTCGATTCCCTGCGGTCGAGCAAGCTGCGAAGCTTCCTCACGCTGCTGGGGATTATTCTCTCGACCACCACTCTGATCGCGGTGATGAGCGTGATTCACGGCATGGACGTGTACATCGCCAACAGCGCTTCTTCCATGGGCACCGATGGATTCCGCGCCGTGCGCATGGCGTTCGTAGGTCCCCGCGATCCCAAGGCGTTCCTCAAAGCCCTGCAACGCAATCCGCAGCTCAGCAAGGAAGAATACGATTTCGTGAAGAACCGCGTGACGCTGTCGCGCGAAGTCGGGGTTCTGGTCAACCGCTCGGCGAAATTGACGTATGGGACCGATCTGGTCGACGGCGTGCAGTTGATCGGCGCCACGTCGAACTGGGCGGTGATGACCAACTCGCAGATCGACTCGGGGCGCTTCCTCACCGACATCGAGGATCGGCGCCACATGAACGTGGTTTTCATCGGCGCCGATTTCAAGGATCGATTTTTCCCGAGCACGGATCCGATCGGGAAAACCATCGCCATCGACGGGACGCCTTTTGAAGTGATCGGCGTCGCCAAAGCCAAGGGCAGCGTGTTCGGGCAATCGCAGGACAACTTCGCGACCATTCCGGCGGAAACCTATTTCAAAATTTACGGATCGCGCACCGGCATCAGCTACGCTTTTCTGGCGCAGGATCGAGCCAGTTGGAGCAGGCGCAGGATGAGGTCCGCATGCTGATCCGCTCCTTCCGCCACTTGCGCCCGCAGGAGGAGGATACCTTCGGGATGGTTTCTTCCGATACGCTGGTCGGCCTGTGGGATCAATTGACCGGCACGATCGCGGCAGCGGCCGTCGGCATCGTCAGCGTCTTCATGGTGGTGGGCGGCGTGGTGATCATGAACATCATGCTGGCCGTGGTCAGCGAGCGGACGCGCGAAATCGGCGTGCGAAAAAGCGTCGGCGCGCGGCGGCAGGACATTCTCAATCAGTTCCTGGTCGAATCGTCGATGCTGTCGGCGATGGGCGGATTGATCGGCGTCACCATCGCCTGGACCGTCGCGGTCATTGTCCGCAATTTCACGCCGGTGCCGATGGAAGTGCCTCTGAACGCCGTCGTGCATCGGCGTCACTCTATCGACCGCGGTCGGACTTTTCTTCGGAATTTATCCCGCGCGGCGAGCCTCGCGGCTGGATCCTATCGTCGCGTTGAGATCGGAGAGCTAACGCAAATGAAACTGCTTCTATCAGTGATCGGCCTCGCGCTCTCGACGCTGCGCGAAAACAAGGTCCGCTCGTTTCTGACCGTGCTCGGCGTGATCATCGGCGTCGGAACCATTGTCGGCGTCGGCTCGATTCTCGCCGGCCTCGACGGCGCGGTGACGGGATTGATCCGCAGCCTCGGCTCCAATACCGCGATGGTTTTCAAGATGCGCATGGGTCCCGGCGGCGGCGGCCGCACCACGGAAGAACTGCAGCGCAAGCCCATCACCTATGAAAACGCGATGGCCATCGAGGAGCGCTGTCCCGCGGTCGCGCATGTCAGTCCTTATCTGCTGCCTCCCAACGTGCTGAAGGGCGCCATCATTCGCGCGCGTTACAAGGGCAACGATTACGCCGGTGCGAATCTGGCCGGCAGCGACGAACATTACGCGCAGGCGAACAACGTGGAGATGCTGGCCGGCCGCTTCTTTACCGACTCCGAGAGCCAGCATCGCATGCCCGTCGCGGTGATGGGCGAGGATATTTATCGCGCGCTGTTCGGCTCCGAGAACGCGATCGGCAAGGAAATCACGGTCGACGGGCACGAAGTGGAAGTGATCGGCGTGATGAAGCGTCCCGCCGCGTCGATTCCCGGCCAGGACGATAATCGCATCGTGCTGCCGTACTTCACCATGCGAAAAATGTTTCCGACCGCGACCGAAAATGTCCTCATGGTGCAGGCCAAGGACGGCAAACTCGCCGCCGCGGTCGACGAGCTGAGCGTCGTGCTGCGCCAGGAACGTCACGTGCCCTTAACCGCGCCCGACAATTTCGCCGTCTCGACCGCCGATCAGATGGTGGAGGATTTCCGCGCGCTCACCGCGGTCACCGCGCTGGTGATGGTGGTGCTCAGCTCGATCGGCCTGCTGGTCGGCGGCATCGGCGTGATGAACATCATGCTGGTTTCGGTCACTGAGCGAACCCGCGAAATCGGCGTCCGCAAAGCGATCGGCGCCCGGCGCCGCGATATCATCCTTCAATTCCTCACCGAGGCCGTGGTGCTTACCGGCCTCGGCGGCATGTGCGGCATGATCGCCGGATACCTGATCTCCTTCGCCAGCCGTCTCGCATTCCCGACTCTGCCTTCGAGCGTTCCTCTGTGGGCCGCCGGATTGGGACTCGTCGTCTCTATCGGCATCGGCCTGTTCTTCGGCATTTGGCCCGCGAGCAAAGCCGCGCGCCTCGATCCGGTGGAAGCTCTCCGCTACGAATAAAGTTTTCCTAAATAAATCCTGAAGATCGCATAAGGAATTGGGCTTTTTTGTGCCATTCTTATGCCTTATTTACGGGCCGGATCTTATCGTGGTGATGTATGAATCGAACGATTATCACGGATATTACTTGCGTCCTAGCGCCCCATTCGGCAGGCGCGACTCAGCATCGCCCAGCGCCTATTATCCGAGGAGTAACACGCAATCTGGCAGGCGAGCCCCTCGCCGAGGTTCGCGTCGCTATTTGCAACATGAACGAGAACACACCGCAGCATCGACGATGAGCGGCAACGACGGGACGTTTCTCGTCGCCGGACTTAAGCCCGGTCAATATCAGATCACCGCGAAAGCGGATGGTTACGAGACTGAGTTACCCATCACTGTCGAAGTCACCGATCAACAGCCTGCTCCTACTAATGTCCCGCTCGCGAAGACCGATCCTAAGGACGCTAAAAAGCCCGCGGGATTCTTCTCGCGCCTCGCGAAAGCTTATTACGACGATTGGCATCCCGGGCCCGGATGGAGACCCGACGCCAAGCATCGCGGCTACGATCCGCCCGAATCGAATCCTCCCTATCCATTTGCAGTCTGGCCTATCGGCGGCACGCCTTGGATCGGATATAACAACGCGACGTCTTACCGCTGACCACGGCCCTTCAGAACGGACCCAACGGAGACTGGTGGAAGAAATGGAATATTCAGATTTACGGCTGGGCCAACGCGGGCTTTAACTTCAGCACCAGCACGCAGGCAGTCGGCGGAAAGTACGCAAACGCGCCGATGGCCTACAACCAGATCCCGAACTCCATCCAGCTTAATCAGCTAACTTTGTATTTCGAGCGCACCCCCGACACGATCCAAACCGATCATTTCGACTGGGGATTCCGGCTCACGAATCTCTATGGCTTGGATTACCGTTTCACCACCGCCGAAGGCTATTTCAGCCATCAGCTCTTGCACTACAAGGCGGATGGGACGCTGGGAAATCAATATGGCTACGATCCAGTGATGTTCTATATCGATCTATACTTCCCTCACGTCGCTCAAGGGATGATACTTCGTTTGGGCCGCTATATCTCGCTGCCCGATATTGAAGCGCAGCTCGCGCCGAATAACTATACCTATACTCACTCGTTGACTTATACGTACGATTGCTATACCCAAACCGGCGCGAACGCGACCATCAAGTTTAGCGAGCACTTCACCTTTCAAGCCGGTATTTCGCCCGGCTGCGAAACCGCGGCCTGGAAGCCGAGCTCGCAGTGGACCGGAAACTTCTGCGAGCAGTTCGAATGGCGCGGAGGCGAACGACAATCTCTATTTCTGCGAAAACTCAATCAACAAAGGTCACTACGGTTACAACAACCTGGCTGCGTATTATGTCACCTGGTATCACAAGTTCAACGACAAATGGCACACCGCGTCGGAATCCTGGTATCAGTACGAGAGTCACACGCCAAACATATTTAATCCAGCCGCAGCGAGCCAGATCATCATCAATACCAACGGAGCATGGTGCAAAACCGAGTCGCAGCTCACCTGCTACGCCCGGAATGGACGGTGTTGAACTACACCAACCGCCAGCTCAAGAAGAAGGACTTCATCAGCTTCCGCAATGAATTGTTCGACGATTTGAGGGGTCAGCGAACCGGCGTCAAGGGCCTATATTTGGAAGACGGAATTTCATGGAATCACTGGATCGGCAGCACGATCGTGTTCCGTCCGGAACTGCGCTGGGAACACAACTTCGACAATAACGCTTACGATGGCGGCCACCGGCACAGTCAATTCATGTTCGCCAGCGATATCATCTGGTTCTTTTAGCCCGTCCCGTGAGGACCCTTTCGCGGATCTGCTAGACTGCCGGAGTGAAGAAGGCCGTCATGAGAGGGTTGCTGGAAGTAGGTTCTGTAATCTTCTTGTTCTATTCCAACCTGCTCATGGGCGAATTTGCCCGGTCGGGAAGAGGGCGCGAAATGGGCTTGGCGTGGGCTGTGGCGGACATTTTTACAACAGCCAACTTTGCAATTGCCATCGCAGCAGCGCTTATAGGGTACGTCGTCTTTGAATTTCTTCGGAGCAAATTCTAAGCCGGGGGAACCTAAACCGGCAAATCAATCTCCACCAACAACCCCGGAAACGCGTTCGAAGCCTTAAGTTTCCCCTTATGCAGCTCCACCGCGCGCCGCGCGATCGAGAGCCCCAGCCCGACGCCTCCGCTCTTCCGGTCGCGATCCTGCTCCACTCGAAAAAACGGATCGAACAGGCGTGGAAGAGCCTCCTCCGGCACTCCCGGACCATAATCGCGCACTCGAATCTTCGCCCAGCCGCCGCCGTTTTCGAGCGTCACCTCGACCTTCGATTCCCGCGGCGCGTAGCGGATCGCGTTGCGCATCACGTTCTCAATGGCGCGCCGCAGCAGTTCGCTATCGCCGTCGAGCGTCACCGGGCCGCTCGACGCCAGTTCCAGAGCGCATCCGTGCGCCTGCGCTTCAATCGAGCAATCGTCCACCAGGCCGTCCACCAGCTCATCAAGACGCAGACGCTCCGCCTTCAGCCTCGAAGGCTCGCCTTCGGTGCGCGTCACCTCCAGCATCTGCCGGATCAGCGAGTTCAGCCGGTCGGCTTCCTTCTGAATCCGGTCGAGCGGCGGCGCACCCGCTTCATCGGTTCGCGCCAGTTCCACCGCGACGCTCAGCCGCGCCAGCGGACTGCGCAGCTCGTGCGAAATATCGAACAGCAGCCGGCGCTCCGCGGCCAGCAGCGTCTGAATATGATCCGCCATGCGATTGAACGAACGCGGCCAGATCCCCCAGCTCATCGTGGCGCGATTCCTCCGCGCGCGCCGTCAAATCGCCGCGCCCCAGCCGCTCCACCGCGGTCCGCAGCCGCCGCACCGGCGCCGTCAGGTAATGCGCCAGCCCATAACAGAGCAGCACGGCGAGCGCGAGCACCAGCAAATGCGCCGGCTGCAGGAACCAGAAATACCAGTTTTCGCGGACCAGGATGAGGCAGTAGCGGCCGTCGGCGGACTTGCGCGCGAAGATATGCGAGCCGGAACGAAAAAGGAGAATGGACCAAGCCCTCCGCGTACGGCATCATCGTCGGCGTGCGATTCGCCGGTAAGCAAGTCTGTGCCCTTGGCGTCGGTCAGCATGGCCTGCGAAGCGTGCGTCACTTCGCTCAAGCGCTGCAGCGTCTCCGCGCAACTGGTCCGCCCCGCCGGTTTCCCAAGCGTGCCGCGCCTCCTCACGTCTCCAGGCTCAACAGCATGGAAAATGGCGCCTGCCGCGATGAATACGCATCGTAGGTGAGCGCGGTGGTGAGCACGGTCGCGGCGAGCGTCGTCACGATCGTGACCACGAACCACACCAGGATTTTCGCGAAAAGGGACCGCATGTGCTCCTAGTTACTCGTCCAAGACAAGGTTCGGACCTTTCAGCTTTGATCCTGCGGCCGGCAGAACTGATATCCTACGCCCCGCACCGTTTTGATAAGCGTCTGCCCCGTTTCGAGCTTCCTGCGCAGATGGCTCACATGCATGTCGATCGACCGGTCGAACGGCGTCGCCTTGCGGTTATACATGCTCTCCATCAACGCGTCGCGCGAGACCACGCGGCCCGCCGAGCGCATCAGCACCTCGAGAATATCGAACTCGAGCGTCGTCATCTCGATCTCCCGTCCCTCGCACGATACGCTGCGCGGGCCCGGGTCGATGGTCACCCCGTTCACTTCCAGGCGTCCTTTCGAAGGCGCCTGCGCGCGTCTCAAAATCGCCCGGATGCGCGCCACCAGTTCGCGCGGGTTGAACGGCTTGGCCAGATAATCGTCGGCGCCCAGCTCCAGTCCGACGATGCGATCGACGTCCTCGCCGCGCGCCGTCAGCATCAGCACTGGCACCCGGCTCTTTGCGCGCAAGTTGCTTCAGTAAAGCAAATCCGTCGAGCGACGGCAGCATCAGATCCAGCACAATCAGCGCGAAGTTTCCGTGAGCGCCAGTTCCAGTCCCCGTGCGCCATCGTGTTCGACCGCGATCGAGAATCCTTCTCTCGCCAGGAATTCCGAAAGCAGCGCGCACAATTCCGTATCGTCATCGATGATCAGCAATGGCGTCATTTGAGGCATGAGCGTTAAAGATGCGCAGGTGGGGCCGTGGTATTTAAAATAGCATCCAGATCCTTGCGCGCGTAATAACGGCCATGCGTGAACACGCCCTGCACCTTGCGGGCGTTGCGAATATCGTCGAGCGGATTCCCGTCCACCAGCACCATGTCCGCTAGTTTACCCTTCTCGATGGAGCCCATCTCTTTTTCGGTTTCGAAGAAGCGCGCCGGCGCAAGCGTGGCCGCCTCCAGAGCCTCGCGCGGCGTCAGGCCTGCCTCTACCAATTGCTCCAGTTCGTCATGCAATGCCGCGCCCGGGATCACGTACGGATCGCCGGTATCGGTGCCCGCAAGAATTTCCGTCTTCGCCTGTTTCGCCAGCGCGACCAAGCGATAAATTCGCCAGATCTGGATTTTCAGCGAGTACGGATCGGCCGAAACATCGGGCCAGGTTTTGCGAATCGATGCGGGAACGACCTCGTAATTGCGGATCGCTCATCAGTTTCGGTGTCGTCGATATGGGACATGCGCAGCCACAGCACCAGCGTGGGCGAAACGCGCGTTCCGGTCAGCGTGCAGCGTTCGAAAAATTTCACAGCCGCTTCGTCAGTCGCGACCGATTTCGTGATGCCGAACATATGTTCGAGACTTTTCTGCCGCGCTTCTACCGCCTCCTGCGCCGTGACGCTCGTGGGAATGTGACCTACCATCCGCAGGTCCCAATGCCGCGCCTGTTCGGCCAGCGCGAAGTACGCCTCGCGCGGCAGACGCGACAGCACTTTGATGAAATCGACGTCCATTTTGTATAGCTGGTCGAACGCCTGCCGGGCCTGATCCGCCGTTGCGCGCGACCAGCAGAGGAAGCTTCGGATCCGTCCGACGCGCCTCCGTCGACCGGCGGTCCGCTGGTGATGATGTGCGGCCCGACCGCGATTCCTTTTTCGATTTCGTCGCGCCAGCCGCTGACCTTGCTGAAATCGCTGCCCATGTCCTGCACGCCCGTAATGCCGAACGCCACAAACAGCGGCAGGTATTGCTTGTAGTACAAGTGAACGTGCATGTCCCACAACCCGGGCATGAGAAATTTATCTTTGCCGGAAACGATGCGGGCGGTTGCGGGAAGCTGAATCGAGGTCGCGAGGCCGACGCGCGAGATTTTCCCGTCGTCGATCACCACCGTCATGTGCGGACGCGCCGTTCCCGAGGCGACATCGATCAACGTCACGTCTTGAATCGCGGTGCTGGCGGCGGCGAGCGGCAGGGCCGCGATAGCGAAGGCGAGAAACCTCACGCTCCTATTGTAAGGAAGCCTTTCTGAGAGAAAGCCTCGCACACCGCCGCGGCGATCTGACCGGCGAATTCATCTTCCACTGCGAACGCGTCGTGATTGGCGCAATCGAACGATCCGGCCCATACATGCAGGCCGTCGCTCGAAGACACCAGTTGCGAATCGCAGCGAAACCGCTCGCCCGCATGACGAACGTTGCCTTCCAGAATCAGTTCCACATCGACCGGCTGTCCGCTTGCTGACGCGTGCGGTTCGGTAACCGAACCTCGACCGTGAGGGAGTGGATGGGTGATTCGGAATACATCGACCGCGCCACAGGAAGCCAATCGCGCAATCAGCCGGGTGGTGAGGCCGTCGCTCAGCGCATGGCCGGAAAACGGCAGCACGGCAATCGAATGCTTCATGATTTTCGACGTTCGCACCTCGAAAGTCGGCAAATATCCGCCTTTGGGCAGACAAATCTCAATCGGATCCTCGCGTCCAGCACCCGAATAATATTCCGTCAGCTTGCGGCGCAGACGCCGTGCTTCGACGCGCACCACCGGGTCCGAGCCGGCGTCGTAATCGGCCGGGCGCCCGAACACTTCCATTCCGATCAAACGTTCCTTCGATCCTCCGTCGCGCCCGGAAAGCGCTTCCTCAACCGCGAAGCGCAAAAAGCGCAGGAGTTGCGGGCATTTTCGAAATTCGTCGCTCGAAGTGATTCGATCGAGTTGCTGTTCGATTGCTTGACTCATGCCCTGTTCCCCTAATAGACGATACTGCCGCTGGAATGTTTGGATACATCAGGTAATCAGTAGGTACGCAAATCGGGACTACTTGTTCACACTTGTTCGACCCCGCGAATAGCAACATTCTGATGTCATCATGACTGTCGTTATACTGATCGTTTTTAGTGTAGTGTTCGCATTCGGACAGGCCTCGTGGAATGACTTATCGATTCAGGCTAAACACCGTCAGGACGCCGATGACCTCGCGGGGGCCGAAGCGCTGCGACGTGAAGCCCTTCAATTAGCAGAAAAGCAACTTGGTCCAAGCGATAAGCAACTAGCCCGGCTGCTGGCCGACCTTTCTTTCTCACTCCATTTTGAAGCGCGCGACGCGGAGGCAGAGCCTTTTGCGCAGCGCGGCGTCTTGATCGCCAAGGAATCGGGTGACCAAAGGTTAACCGGATTGATGCTCAATGTTCTCGGTGTCGTGGTGTCGGGCGAAGGACAAAAGGCTCGCGCCGAGCCGGTATTGAGGCGAAGCGTCGCACTACTCGAGGAGTTCGCCGGTACGGACAGCCTTGATGTCGCAAGGGCGTCCAACAATCTGGCGATGCTGTACCTCGACACGCATCAGTTCGCAAGGGCCGAAAAGGAAATGATGCACGCGCTTCCGATTTACGAAAAGTACCTTGGCCCGGACGATCCTGAGATAGCGCTGGCCTCGGGCAATTTGTTCACCATCCTGGCAGCGCAGCATCGTGCTGAGGAGGGCGAACCTTATCTGCGCCGGGCACTTGTTATCGGCGAGAGGTCCCTTTCAGGAAGTTTGAGCATGGCGAATCTGCAACTCTGCCTTGCCGCGCTCGAAGCAAGCCGCGAACATCTCAAAGTAGCGGCGCAGCTTCTGGTAAGGGTCATTGCGATTCAGGAGCGGCTCCTGGGGCCCGCACACAGGGAGGTAGGATATTCGCTCGCCGCTTATTCGACGGTGTTGCGCCGCATGCATCAAAAGAGCGAGGCCAAAATCGCCCTTAATCGCGCCAATATGATCCTCAAATCTGCCTTAAACGACGTTAAATAGATGCTTCCTGCGCTGCACCCATTCCTCGCTGGTGCAGAGCCTGGGTCCGATTTCAATCAGTCTGGGCAGCAGGTAGAAGAGTGCCGTCCGGGTCCAAGGTTCGTTGTCGCGGGTGAGGTAGCCCCGATCGTTGATCCTCTGCGCGGCGGTGGATAAAGGACCGTCCTGCACCAGGACTTCGAGCATCAGCAGGAGAACCTGGACCTCGTCCGGGTTTTCTTCCAGGCGCCGGCAATCACTGGCCACGCGCAGCCCAAATGGGATGTCCTCGGTGGGAGCGCCCGCAGGGGCCGCGCCACGCTCCCACTCTATTGCCACTAATCGCCAGCCTTCGCCGAATTTTTCGTTGAAGTACTCGGTTGAGGGCGGCACGGTCACGAAATCGCGAACACGCTCTTGTCTAGGCATGCGCATTGAGCAAGCAATCTTTATGCCAGCGTAAGTCCCGTAGAACCAATAAGATTTCCTGCGATGGTGTCCGCTGTTGGGAAATGAGCGGCTAAGAATTCATCGGAATCACAACCTCGGCCGTCTCGCTCAAGTATGCCGGTCAGTCGTCCTCGAGCGTTGCAAGATCGTGCTGCTTCATTGCTCACACGAAGAAGTCTACTCCGCTGGAGGCCGTTCGTATGAACAGTGGGGCGGACGCCCCGTCCGCGCTGGACCCCTGGTCCAGCTTTTTGGGCCGACGAGGGCGTCGGCCGCAGGCCGGGGGGCCTGCCCCACAATACGAAGTTGGGACAATAGAAGACGATGAAAAAAGTCTTTCTGATGTTGGCTGTGGTCGCGTTGGCGCAATCGACGGAAATTTCGGGGGAACGGATTCGGGCGCATGTAAAGTTTCTGGCGAGCGATCTTTTAGAGGGCCGTGGAGTGGGCGCGCGCGGCGGCGATCTTGCCACCGAGTACATCGCGGCGCAGTTCGCGCTGGTGGGCGCGAAGCCTGCGGGCGATGCCGGGACTTACTTTCAGAATTTGACGCTGGTCGGTGTTGCGCCCCAACCGGAGAGCACTCTTAAAGCGGGAGACACTGGGTTCCGCTGGCTCGACGATTTCGTCGGCGTCACCTATCAACAAAAAACGGATGCGGCGTTCGATGGGGACGCAGTTTTTGTGGGTCATGGAATTGTCGCGCCGGAATATAACTGGGACGATTATGCCGGTGTCAACGTGCGCGGCAAAGTTGTCGTCCTGTTTACTAATGAGCCTCCGTCCGACGATCCGAAGTTTTTCACGGGGCGCGCACTGACCTACTACGGCCGCTGGACCTACAAATACGAAGAAGCCGCGCGGCAGGGCGCGGTCGCGGCGATTATTATTCATACGACGCCGACGGCCAGCTATGGTTGGGAAGTTGTGCGGTCGTCCTGGGGTCGCGAGGATCAGCCAGGTGAAGCTCGCGCCCGGTGAACAGCAGTTGGCGCTGGCGGCGTGGGTGACCAAGGAGGCGGGTGAAAAGCTGGCGGCGACTCTGGGGCATACCGTCGACGAGTTGCTGACGATGGCGGATACTCGCGGGTTCAAGGCGATGCCGATGCCTTTGCGGATCTCCGGGAAAGCGCCGGCGAAAGTTCGCGAGATTCACACGCGCAACGTGGTCGCGAAAATCGAGGGCAGCGATCCGCATGCAAAAGACGAAGCGGTGATTTTCAGCGCGCATTGGGATCATTTGGGCATCGGCGATCCGGTGAATGGCGACGCGATTTACAATGGCGCGGCCGATAATGCGACAGGCTGCGCGATGATCATGGAAATCGCCAGGGCGTGGGCGGGCCTGCCGTAGAAGCCGCGGCGTTCGGCGATTTTTCTGGCGGTGACGGCGGAGGAGGCCGGGCTGCGCGGGTCGGAATATTATGGACAGCATCCCGGTGGTTCCTGCTGGAAAAACAGCAGCGGCGATTAACCTCGATATGTTCCAGCCCGTCGGACGGGCTCGCGATGTGAATGTGACGGGCGCGGAGCGGACCACGCTTTATCCGATCGTCGAGGAGGCGGCGCGGCGATTCGATTTGACCATCACGCCCGATCCGAGGCCGGAAGCAGGCGTTTACTATCGTTCCGACCATTTTTCATTCGCGAGGGTGGGCATTCCTTCGTTTTCGATCGATCAGGGAGAGGATCTGCTCGGCAAGCCTCCGGGAACGGGCAAGAAGTTGTTCGATGAGTTCGAAGACAAGCACTATCATCAGCCCTCGGACGAGTATCACGACGATTGGGATTTTACAGGCATGGAGCATTACGCGCGCTTCGCGATGCTGATCGGCGTGAATGCGGCGAATGTATCGAAGATGCCGACGTGGCATGAGGGCGATGAGTTTCTCGCCGGCCGGGTGGCTAGCGGAGTGAAATGAGTTCACGGCGTGAATTCCTGGCAGCGGGACTGCTTCCATTTTTCGCACGGCGCGATCGCGTGAAAATGGCTGGGATTCTGTTTCGCGTCGTGCACCGAGGAAACTCGCCACATCGCTATCTGCATATTCACGGCAACGAGACGACGGCGCGCGATGTGGTGATGGAGCAGGTGAACGCGCACGGCGGAACAGCTCTTTTCATTCAGAGTGACGCGCGGTATGTCTCTTTGCGCAGCGGCCGTATCGATCCCAACCGGATGTTTTCGCGCGAAGGTGCCGAGAAGAATTTGCGTCTGCTGAATCCCAATTGGTCGGAGGCGCAGATTGAAAATGGAGCGCTGGCGCTCGAAAAGGATCGTCACAAGTTTCTGAAGGCGATCCGGCCTCCGGCGGGCGGGCGTATTGTTGCGCTCCATAACAACAGCAACGGTTATTCCGTCGAGAGCGAAGTGGCGATCAGCGATCGAACGTCGCTGAAGGACGCAAACAATCCGCACGAGTTTTTTCTGGCTACGGATCCTGGGGATTTCGACAAATTAGCGGAGTCGCCATTTAATGTCGTCTTGCAAAATACGGCTCCTAAAGATGATGACGGGTCGCTTTCACGGCTCGCGGCGCGGTTGGGGATTCGTTATATAAATCTGGAATGCGGGCTAGGGAAGATTGAGCGGCAGAGGGAGCTCCTGGGGTGGCTGGAAAGGAATTTGGCGTAGAACATGCGCAATCGCGTGTAGAGGGCGGAGGGAATTAAATCTAGCGAATGTCGACCCCGCGCCCAGGAACAGAACTTGTTTGAGGGGTGTTTCCCGAGACTAGTAGACCGACAGGGCTGAAGGCACACTTCCTAAAAGAGGACTTGCACACAGTGCGGATTCCAAGCCACTGCGTTAGCTCCAACCCATTTACCGGCGCAAATCTTGATTAGGATAAACTGTGTAGGATTCAAGCTCACTTGAGGAGGTTCCGTTGAAATTTATTTCTCTGGCAATCTTGAGCGTCGCTTTTCCGCTCGCAGCGCAAACCGCCGACAAGGCGGCACCGAGCCCCAGCCCAAGTACGAAGGCATCTCCGGTCAAACCTATAACCGCAAAGGATAAGAACTGTGAAGCAGAGCTGGATAAGGTCAGGTCAAACATTAAGGAGGTCCTACAAAAGTATGAGCTCGATTTGACCGATGCCGTTATTAAAAAAATCAAGGATCTATCGTGGGATCCTCTGTCGCCGGGAAAAGCCAGCCGAGGCCCGGTTTTTAGTACGGCAGAGATCGATCAGATGATTAAGAAGGAAGAAGGACGGCTACAAGGACTGCTAAAGTGAAGACCTATTTGTTTGTCGCGACTTTCGCTGTGGTGTTTGCATCACCATCCACTGCTCAGGAACTCTCTCCTCGCGTCCGCGAGGCCCTGACGTCCTACGAGGATGCCCTACGGGGTTTGGCGGGTGAACGAGATAAGCTTGCGTTGGAAAACAACACGCTCACGACTAGTCAAACCGAGACGAAGGCTGCGCTGGAGAAAGCAACCTCCGAATTGAAAACGCTGGGCGAGAGCGTGGATGCCCTTCAAAAGAGAGTGGCAGCAGCAGAAGCGGCTTCCAACGTGGAAGTGTTCAGTATCGTCCGCCGGATCGTAACGTTAATCGAAACAACCACTCAGGATAAAGAGAGTCTCGCTGCGCAACTGCTTGGTGGAAACACCAAGCTGCCGAGTACTTTGCTCGCCCCAGTCAGTGAGGCCACGACCGCTTCGAAGCCATCCGTGTCGGACCCTGCCACGCGTGGATCGCAATCGGGGCAATATGCCTCATTGATTGACACTCTTGTCACGGAGTTCAAGGCCGAAAATCGGGAGCGCGACATAATCTTCCGCGCCCTGATTGCAAATAAAGTTGGACACGCCGGGCGGCGTGTTCTGTACGCAAACCCGATCAAGTAGCACGAAAAATGAGTACTTCACATCACAGTCTCGACTCACTGAGCAGCCAGGTGTCGGATCTACGTCATGAAGCTGAACTTCGTTGGGCCGAGCTGACCAACGGGACCTCTAATGGCGACGAGCGCTGCCTAGCTGAAATTAAGTTCGAATCGGAACGTCTTGGCCAGCGCTGCTCGTTGATCGAGGTGTCCATCGAAAACCACAATCAAAGGGTACTTGAAAAAATCGCAGCAACCGAAGCGATCCTTCGGGGAGAGCTAAACAACGGACTCAAGTATTTCGGGATCGTGGGCGTCGTTGCGGCTGTGCTGGCTGTGCTTTTTGGCGGATCCCTTTGGCAGAGAATCGATACCCTCACTCTTCAGAAGCTAGACGCCGTGGCGGTGTATTCCCGAGAGGCAGTCACCGGCATCGCGCTCGCCTACTCCAATCCAGAGGAAGCCATTACCAGCCTGCAAAGCGCATACCGAAACGACAAAGCGAATGGGCGGGTAGTGGAGCCGCTAGTGGGATTCTACCTCGAGGCTATCCGTCATCAACAACTTTGGCCAGAATCGAAAGTGGTAATCGAAGATCTCCGCAAGCGATCTCCCAGCCTTAGGGACTTCAAATTTTCGAGTCTATTGCTTAATATCGGATATAATTTGATCCTGAGGCCGGGCGCATCCGCGGACGACCTTGCGCTTGGTGTAAACGCCCTCAAACGCGGCATGACCGGTGCGGACACAATCCTTCCCCAACGGCAGTTTGCCGGGGCGACTGCCGTTGCCGGTACGCTGCTTCAGGGAAAAGGCTCAGACGCTCGTCGACTAGCCGATCAGCTTATAGAAGAACGCGTATTTAGCAATCGGCTGGAACTCAGGAACCACTGCCTGTCAGGCCGAGAAGTAGGTGATTTCGTCAGAATGCGAAGTCTCGAGAAGTCGATAGAAGTCGAATTAGCCGACGTGAAATGAAATCTCAGGCGTGGTCCAGTTGGCTGTGAAACACACGCTAGCGGAGAGCGTAGATGCGGAGACTGTGCGGAGTGTCTGGGCCGTTTGGGGACACTGCGGCTGTACGAAATATCGTGCGCGGCCGGCGGTTAAACCGGCCGCTAGTGGATTGGACTGTCTCTCACACGGGGCCCGCGATCACTTCAACGTGACCTCATATTCCGTGCTTCGATGCCCAGTCCTCTGAAATCCTCGGGTACGGCGATCAACGCTATCCGCTCTCCCGGGATTTTGTTGGATCGATCCAAAAGTCTCCCGTCGACCCCATACTTATAGTTGGTAGCCGCAAGGCGGTAAAGCCTCCAGGAGCTCAGGACCACCGTAATACGACATTTCCTGGCCAGGAAAATAACTGTCAAAGAAGCCTCGGTGGAGGACTCCTTCTGAATGGAGAGTACGCCAAGAAAGCGACCGCGAATTTCACGCAAAGTCGCAACGCTCGCTAAGGAAAGGAGATCTACTCCGTCGTATCGCCGTTCCAGTGGCGGGCGCAGCGTTCGGGCGATGCCATCCAGCGGGCTAGCGCCTCGGGATTCAGCAGGAGTTGGACCACTGTCGCCTCGTCGCGTTCAATCGCCGTGATCAGGAGCTTCCACTCCTTCCCTTCCTGGCGCATGTAGACGAAGACGGTTTCCTCGTGACCGTTCTTGCGGGAGCGTACCTGGACGAAAGGCCTCCAGGATCGGCCGACGGCGTTGAGAATGGACTGCGAAACATCGCGGCCTTCGCGGTCGTGACTGTTGAGGTGTTCAAAGACGGCCAGGTCGATGTGCCGCGTGCCCGCGGGGTGGACTGCGGCGGTAACCAGGTTCACCAGGCCGAACATCGGGATCGACATAGGCCGGGTGTGAAATTCGTCGGAGATGACGTGCACTACTTCTGTGAATTCGCGATCGGCGGCTTGCGCGGAAGCGCACAGAAAGCAGGCGGCGGCTAAAACTGGAAGGGACTTCATCGGTTGTCCTCCTTGTCCTTCTTGTCGTTTTTGCCCGGATTTATGTCGATCTTGGGAATCCCGAAGTGGCCTCCCAGATCGCGAATATCTTCGGGATGAATGGAGCCGACAATGTTCACGATGGTCAGCTCCCTCGGGTCGGCCACGATGATGGCGAGGCCGCTGATCTGTCCCGCATCGGTTTTGAGATAGATCTCGGAATTGTCACCGTTCCTTTTGCTCCGCGCACTGACGATGCGCGACCAGCCTGGAGCCTTCAGCTGCGTGCGGAGTTCTTCGACGTCACTCTCCTTATACTGATCGCGGTCTTCGAATTCAAAGCTCTTTACGTAGACGCCTTTCAATCCGCGGACCAGCCTTTTGACGTGAGCTTCATCCGGATCGTTCTCAGAAAGAAAACGACTGGCGAGCTGGAGCAGCGCGCCATCGAGCGAAACGTCGACCACTTCCGATGCTTTCGCCGTCAGCTTATCGAGGCTCACAGGCATTTTGATTTCCTGCGCGGTGAGCGGCAGCATGGCGAGCAGTACTGGAATCATAAATTTCATCGCTAAATACCTTCTACTTTCCGGCTGATTCTCTGTAGTTTTACGCTGGTGATCTTGAGCGCCAGTTCCAGGCGCGCCTTCGCATCCTTGCCGGCCGCTTCTTCACGAACGGTCCGTTCATGCTGCCACGCCGAGCCGGTGACTACCAGCAGAACCGCGGCCAGGGCCGATGCCCACCACATACGCGATGACGCCCGGTGCTCTTTCGCCTGCCGCTTCACCGCGCCCAGTACGCGGGCTTCGAAGAATGGCGAGGGATCTTTTCTGGCCAGCGCGTCTTTCAGTTGTTTCTCAAAATCGTCCATCATCGTACGTCTCCCATACTGCGATCGATCTTCTCGCGCAACATCGCGAGCGATCTTTGCAAATGACTCTTCACGGTCCTGACCGGCATCTCCATTACGGAGGCGATTTCTTCCGGCATCAAATCTTCCTGGTACCGCAGGATCATCACCATCCGAGGCTTCTCCGGCAGCGATCCGATCAACGACTGCAAACGGCGATTCAGAAAATGATCCTGCGGTTCGCCGTCGACCGCGGGCATCGGCACACTATCCAGTCCAACGGCCGCCTGCGATTTCTGCTTGCGGACATAATCGATGCACCGATGGCTGGCGACCTTTCTCAGCCAGAACGAAACATGCTGATCGCTCTTCAATTCATCGAAACGCCGGTGGAGCTGAAGGAATACATCCTGCGCCACTTCCTCGGCCGCCGAGCGGTCCCGCAGAAAATGGTAAGCGATGCTGAAAACCATGGACTGCTGCGCGCGCAGCACGGAAGCGAAGGTTCGCGGCTCCAGATTATCCACATCGGTTTCCGTCCCTACTGCTTGACCCGGCATTATCACTGTTCTACTGATTAATAACGCAGATTCCCGCGCGCGGGGACGCACGAAGTTTAGTACTGTTTAAAGTATGTTGAGCCGGATGATTGGATATTCTGCCTGGATGATGCTATTGGCGGGCGTGCTGGCCGGGCAGGACTCGGTCGTCGCGGGCACTTATAAAGGACAGTGGACCGGCGCGGGCGGCGGCGGCGATATCCACATTACGTTTCGCGATGGGGGCGACGGCAAGTTGACGCCGGAGGTCGGGTTCACGCTCGGCGGTCAGGATGTGACGTGCAAGGTGCTCTCGTTTAAGACCGATGGCGCGAAGTTCACGATGGTTTACGAGTTCGATGCGGAGGGAAACCTGCTGCAATCGGCAATTGAAGCCACGGTGACAGGCAAAACGATCGGGGGCACGTATAAGACTACGGCCGGGGAACAGGCAGTCGATAGCGGGACATGGAAGGCCACGGCGCTGTAAAAGCGGGGCGGCTGTGGTAGTTTAGATTGTGGGAGTGGACCTCGCGACCGAGTGGGTCCTCTTGCAAAAATGCGCCCGTAGCTCAGCTGGATAGAGCGTCTGGCTACGAACCAGAAGGTCGGCCGTTCGAGTCGGTCCGGGCGCACCATACAACACCAAAAGAATTAGTTAGTTACAGGCAGATTCGGGATTTGCGAATCTGTGTTCAGAATCGGGCTGTGTCCAGAGCTGTCGCTTCGTGATGCTCATATCGCGGTGGCCGGCGCAATAGCAGGTGTGGCGAAACGTGTAAATCGGAAATGGTCCAGTTTCGCCAGTTTGCAAGCCTCGGCGTGCTGGCCCTGAAGCCTTGACGGTTCGATGTGGACGCTTTTCGTCGGTGCCGGAAAAATCTACGGTCCCTCCACTTGCGTGCGGCGCATCGCGAGTACCGGTTGCACACGCTGCGAAAGTGAAATGCGGCGGCGGGCATTATCGGTTTTGCCATAGATGATTTCGATGGTGTGTTTCTGACAATGTTCCCACCGAAGACGAAAGCACTCTTCCGGCCGGATGACGGGTGCAGCCGAACGCAGCCGCTCGCGGCCGTACAACGGGAGGCAAGATTACACCCGACGGGCGATTTTACTTCCGGACAGTCCCATCCGGAGAGTATGCTCTGGCGGCGTCCTTTTACTTGGTATGGCATCCCGGGAATTGGTGGTCGCACTTGTCGCGTGTTACGTTCCCGCACGCCGCGCGGTACGCCTCGATCCTGTAGCAGCAATGAAGTGCGAGTAGCTAAAATCAGAAAAAGATCAGGTTTCCAGTCTGTAAACTGCTAACCGTTTTTCGACTCGCGCTAGGGTTCAGTCGAGCAAGCAGCTTATTGCTCGCTTAAGCGGGCGCGCCGGATCGGTGAGCTATGTGATGCCTGCGCAGATGTACCCTAATGAAACGACGCTCCGCCACCGATCAAGTGTCTAAGTGACGCTTGCACTTGCCATTGCGGTCGCCCGCCTCGTCGGAGCACCTCAACCTATGGAGCCTGTTAGTTTCTCCGTAACGCACGTTGAGGATACCCACCCGCAAATCATCCACATTTACAATCTGGATGACGGCCCGAGTGCGATCGTACTGCCACGTGCACAATCTGAGGATGCCGACTCATTCCGGCCGATTCGAATCTTCAACGCATCGGGAGAAGGCGTTCAGGAAATCGCGCAGCCGCTGAAGTAGTCAGCACGGTTCCGGCGGGAAGCCTTTCTTCGGGATCAGCAGAACAGGCTTCGCGCCTTCCAGACGGCCAAAGAGCCGCAGTACGCCTACCGGAGGTTTGAATTCCGGCAAGTGAGTTGTGCGATCAGCGCGAGTTGCCACGGCTCCGCATCTTCCTATGAGACAGCGCACCCGAGTGAAGAATCGCATTTACGGAACGTTTTCGACATAACCTCCAGGTACCAGCTTTGGCGCAGCAGGATTTCTTGTGTGCGACGCCAGCCTTGATACGGTTCGCAAAAACGGAAGGTAGCGGTCGCCGTCCGGGTTGATGCCAGCTAGTAGTCCTCCCAGAACTACTGCTGGGTCAGATTCGGATAGCGCAATCGAGGCGAATGCTGGAGACTATTGGGGACCGTGAGGTTCAAACGCTATGAAGCGCCGGAGTGTTTGCGCCGTTGATAGCGTAAAAAAAGATTGCGATTTGGATCCACAAGAATGCATGTCGACTAATTTGGTGCCCTAAAAGGAGAGGCATATGAAAAGTTTGATTTTGGGCCTAATCGTAGCTATTGCAGTCCCAGAGGTTTACGCTGACAGCGTCGTTGTCAACAGCTCGTCTGCGGTATCGTTCCTGCCCAACGGTACCTCGACGAGCACCGACTTTTCGTCCCCTTTCATCCCGGCAAACTTCAGTTCGGCCCAAACGGGCGCAAATGCCGCTGTCCTCACAACTATCCCCTTCTATACAACAGCGGCTTCGCTGACAGGGGCCGGTGCCCAATGGATTGGAACAAGCGCAGGTGGCGGTAATGGCTCAACACCCGACTATACCGGCTTGTACGCGATTAGCTTCTTTATTCCGGACGCATTTGTCTCCGGGTCGCTCAGCTTGAACTTCGAAGTAGATAATGAACTGGGAGATCTGAATCTGGGTGTTTATCTCAATGGCACCGCCCTTCCCGGCTCGACAAACAACACTGGATGCAGCCCCGATTGTTTCCTCGCCTTGCAAAACTACACTGACTCCTCAGTAACCTCCGATCTCGTTCAGGGGACGAACTGGCTCTACATTGACGGCGTCAATCTCGGGCAGGAGGGCGGACTGATCTTCTCGGCAACGATCTCGACTGTCAATTCTACGGGCGTAACTCCCGAGCCTTCCACCTATGGTCTTACGCTGATCGGGGTCGGGCTGTTGGTGCTGATGCGAAAACGACTGGTCGCTGCATTCCGATAGGCCAGCTAAAAACTAAGATATCCTTCCTGGTGATGCTATGCCATTGGCCGGAGAAGGCTCTCCGGCCCAAGTTTCAGACAGGCATGATCCGGGTTGTGAGCTTCAGTCGCCATTCCGCGTTGTGATTGGAATCGAGATAACGGAAACGACGGCACCCGGTTCTCGCGGGGCTTTATGCGAAGCCGGGTAAATCAGGGTACCCCTGGCCGTCCTGATCGCGCTGAGCGAGCAGCTCCCGCTTTCGCAGGAAAATACAAAGCTTGGCTCGCTGGACCGATCATTGGGGTCGATGCGCGCGCCCATAGTCATGACGCTGTGGTGCGACGCAGCATTCTCTAGAATCGTCACCGTCACTGCTCCGACGGACTGGCGGTTGAACACATAGGTGCCGGACGGCAAGGTAGTATTCGCGGTGCGGAACACGAAGGGAATTGTAACTGTCAACTGAGTCTGGCCATAAGCCATCGTTCCGAGCACGAGTGCGCTGGCGGCGAACATCATAATGCGATTTGTTAGAGTCTTCATTTCGGGCCTCCTTTAAGGCTTGTTTCTTTTGGATTTTCCGGGCTTTACTACCCCGGCACTCAGGACCTTCGGAAACGGAGAGCAAAACGGCTAACGCATTCCGCAAATTTGTGAAAGAATGCAGCTCATGGCGGAAGCTCAGTCCGTTTCGCAGTTGCTGATCGCTTGGGGTCGCGGCGAACCGGCGGCGCTCGAACAGCTCACGCCCCAGGTTTACCAGGAGTTGCACAAGCTCGCGCGCGCCTACCTCCGTCGGGGACAGCCTAACCAGTCGCTCCAGCCAACCGCGCTGATCAATGAGGCGTACCTGCGATTGCTCGACCAGTCGCAGCCGATCGAGTGGGAGAACCGCGCGCACTTTTTCGGAATCGCCGCCCGTCTGATGCGTATCATCCTGGTAGATCGTGCCCGCACTCGTCGCGCCGCCAAGCGCGGGGGCGCAGTCGCGGCCGTTACCTTGGACGACGGCATGGCCGTTGTTTCCGGCCGCGCGCCGGATGTGCTGGAAATCGACGAAGCACTCAACAGCCTGGCGGCGGTCGATGAACGCAAGGCCAAAGTGATCGAATTGCGCTACTTTGGCGGGATGGACCGAGAAGAGGTCGCCGCCGCTCTCGGCCTGACGGTTGCAACGGTGAAAAGGGATCTGCGGCTTGGGGAAGCGTGGCTGCGGAAGTTTCTGGCCGGCAATTCCGCGAAGGGGCGGTCTACTTGAGCGACAACCGCTGGCAACAAATTGAAGAAATCTTCCACCGGGCCGTCGCGCTGGCGCCCGATGCGCGGCCAGCCTTTCTCAGCCAGGCATGTGAAGCCGACTCATCCCTGCGCCAGGAAGTGGAGTCGTTGTTGGGGCACGAGTCGGAGAACGGCCGCACATTTGTCCGCCCTTCTGGAGAGGCGGCGCCTGAATCCATCGCGCACTACCGCATCACCGGAACGCTAGGTGAAGGCGGCATGGGAGTCGTTTATCGGGCCATCGATACCAAGCTGGGCCGAGACGTCGCCATCAAAGTCTTGCCTGCCGTATTCGCCGACAACGTCGGCCGGATGGCTCGCTTCCAGCGCGAAGCCGAAGTGCTGGCTGCGCTCAACCACCCCAATATCGCGGCGATCTACGGAGTGGCGGAAACAGATCATATCCGCGGGCTGGTGATGGAGCTCGTGGAGGGCGAGACGCTTCCCGTTGGAGTGCCTCTCGACACAGCGTTGCTCTACGCCAGGCAGATGGCGGACGCGCTAGAGTACGCGCACGAACGCGGTATCGTTCATCGCGATCTCAAACCGGCCAATGTCAAAGTGACTCCCGAAGGCGCAGTAAAACTGCTCGACTTCGGATTGGCGAAAGCCATTGAGGACCCCAGCCCGGCTCGCGGCGATCCGTCCTTCACGATCGGTGCGACTCGCGTGGGCGTGGTGCTGGGAACAGCCCCCTACATGTCCCCCGAGCAAGCCAACGGCAAGCCCGCTGACCGCCGTGCCGATATCTGGTCGTTTGGCGCTGTGCTTTACGAAATGCTGGCGGGCAAGCGCGCATTTCCCGGTGAATCGAACGCGGATTGTTTGGCAAACGTGTTGAAGCTCGAACCTGACTGGAGCGCACTCCCTAAGGGGACGCGACCTGCGATCCGGAAGCTAATCCAGCGCTGTCTGAAGAAGGACCGTAAACAGCGGCTCCAAGCCATCGGCGAGGCGCGAATCACCATCGAAGAGTCACTTAGCGGAGCCGGGGAGCCGGAAGTAGTTCCAGTTTCCATTCCACGACAGCGCACCATCGTGCCTTGGGTGTTGGCGGGGACGCTCACACTCGCTCTCATCGTCGCCGCTATAGGATGGTACAACGCAGCGCGCCCCACTCGGTCCCTTCCGCTGATTCGGCTGAACGTAGAGATCGCGCCGGACGCGCCGCTAGACACGGCCAGCACCCGCGGCGGAAATATGATCGCTCTTTCCCCCGATGGCGCCCGCCTGGCTCTCACCCTGCGCGACGCGGACGGCAAGGTGCGCCTCCACACGCGTCTGCTGAATCAGAGCCAGGTCACGTCGCTGGCGGGGACTGACAACGCCTCTTTCCCATTCTTTTCTCCGGCCGGCGATTGGATCGGGTTCTTCGCCGATTCCAAGCTCAAGAAGATTTCGGTGGAAGGCGGAGCAGCCGTCGCGTTGTGCGATGCGCCCAACGGCCGGGGAGCAAGCTGGGGCGACGACGGCAATATCATCGCGGCGCTGGACATAAGAGGCGTTCTCTCGCGGGTCCCTTCCACCGGCGGGACGCCCGTGTCGGTGACCACGCTGGCATCCGGGGAAATTATCCATCGCTGGCCGCAGGTTCTGCCGGGCAGCCAAGCGGTGCTGTTCACGGCGTCCACCCAATCGGGTAGCTACAACGACGCGAACATCGATGTGACGTCGCTTAAGACCGGCGAGCAAAAGACCGTCGCGCGCGGCGGCTTTTCCCCCCACTATGTGGACACCTCCACCGGCTCGAACGGAACCGGGCACTTGATTTATCTGCACCAGGGCACCCTATTCGGGGTGCCCTTCGACCCCGGCCGCATGGCCTCCATCGGCACGCCGGCGCCGATTCTAGAAGATGTCAGTAGCAACAACATGGCAGGTGGGAATTTCGCTTTCCCGGAGGCTCCCTCCGGCCCTGGTTTTTTTGTTTACCTTGCCGGGAAGGAACAAGGAGTCTGGCTGATTTCCTGGTTAGATAGCTCGGGCAAAACACAGTCGCTGCACTCGCCCCTCGGCGGCTACTTCACACCGCGCTTGTCACCGGACGGCAAGCGGCTGGCGTTTTCCATCGTCAGCGGTCGCGGCGAGGACATCTGGGTGAAGGATCTGGAGCGGGACACTCCGTCGAAATTGAGCTTCCTGGCGGGTCAGAATCGCTGGCCGGTTTGGACCCCCGATGGGAAGAACATCGTGTTCCAATCCACCAACCCGTCAGCCCCTGGTTTGTACTCGATCCGCTCGGACGGATCGGGGGAGGCGCAGCGCCTGACCGACGGTAGCCGCAGCGAGAGGCCGTCTTCTTTCTCTCCAGACGGAAAGCGCCTGGCGTTTAGCCAGACCGGAAACGGCGGGAGCTTTGACGTTTTCATCGCGCCAGTCGAAGCCGACCCCGGTCGCGGCGTCCTCGGATTCCGGCTCGGGAAATCGGAACGATTCCTGGGCACACAATTCAACGAATTGAACCCTGCGTTTTCGCCCGACGGACGATGGCTGGCATATTCGTCAAATGAGTCGGGCGTCGCTGAAGTGTATGTGCGGCCGTTTCCCGGCCCCGGAGCACGATCGCCGGTATCGACGGGAGGAGGAAGATTTCCAGTCTGGTCCCGCGATGGACGAGAGCTGCTCTTTGAGACTTCGGAGCAGCGCGTGATGGCCGTCAGCTACACCGCCAAGGGTGTTTCGTTCGAGGCGCGGAAGCCTCAAGAGTGGAGCCCGACCCGTTTGCTGGGCGGCACCGACTCTTCCAACTGCAACTACGATCTGGCGCCGGACGGCAAGCGCCTGGCGGCCATGATCCCGGACGACGCCAACGGCGAAAAGCCGCCAACGCATCTGACATTCTTACTGAACTTCTTCGACGAACTGCGCCGCCGCGCACCGGCGGGGAAGTAGCTTTCATGATGGACGGAATACTTTCGTCACTCCCCCGGTAAATGCACCGTCCGGTCGGATGTTATCCGATGCTGGACGGTGCGCGTCAGAACTGCCGGTGACATTTGTTTCCACATTGCCAGATCGAATTGGCGCATCGTCCGAAACATTTCCACGAACTCGAGGGCTCGCGCTCGTTATGCCGTGGCCGACCACCCACAAATCCTGGTTTATGCCCAGAATGGTCGGATTGTCTTCGCAAAAAATCAGCCTCAGGCGATACCCGTACACTCATTCGCTGTCGGCACGATGGCTTCATTGGGCAACAATATCCTTGATACACCCACAGTGGCGGTGCGATAAAACTCGAGGTCGCGCTCGACCGTCGGCCGAGCAGTTTTTTCGTCCGACCTTGTTCTGTCTGTTCTGTGTTCTATATTGATTCTGCTTATGTGAACCCACAGGACAAGATTGTCTAAAAGGTTGAGCTTTTTTGAATAGACTGTCTGACTGAAACTCATTTATTGTGGTGGCCTACTACCGGAGTGTAAGCGTCGAGACGATTATGATGCGATATGCCTTAGCTGTACTTTGGACCATTGGTTTGGTATTTCTCCCTAGGTTGAACGCCGCTAATGTTTCCTCATTGGTCGAGTATGGGCACTACTCTCCAATCCGATCGTCTGCGGTGCCATCGAACAGCAGCTTCGTTCTAACCAGGCCCGATTGTTTTCTTGATGCCGCGCCGCGGCCAGGCGGGACAAAATGAGTTCCCAACCCGGATGGAACTGGTGCCACTTGTGCCAGGGATTGTTCTTCTCGGGGAACGCTTCGCAAGGAGTGTGCCCGGGTAATGGAGGAGCGCCGCACGCGGCTACGGGCCTCTTGGGCTTTCAATTGAAGTATGCGCTGCTGATAGGCGATGACGTCGGCGACGCCCAACCCGGATGGCGCTGGTGCAGGAAATGCCAGGGCCTCTTTTATTCGCTCAACCCTATATCGGTTTGCCCAGACGGGGTGGCTCACGACCCTAGCGGGAGCGGGCCTTACTCTCTCCAGATTGGAGATTCCGTTCCTGGTACGCAGGGAAAATGGCGCTGGTGCACGCAATGCCAGGGTCTGTTCTACACGGAAGGTGCATCGCAAGGTGTGTGTCCGGCGGGAGGTCTCGCTCACAACCCCAGTGGCAGCGGCCCCTATGGAGTGCCCTGGCCAAACCCGACCACCAGCTTCGACACCGGGACGGGCGCCCAGAGTATCCGCCTTGGCGGCGACCCAGCGGACTGCAACGTCGCGGTCAGCAGCACCCACGTTTGCATCACCGCCCGCGGCGCGTTTGCCTGCTACACAAAGGGGGGAGAATTGGTCAGCCCGGGACCGGGTTTCAATGCGACCCCGTATCCGGCAAACACATTCTTCGAGCAGTCTGGCATCAGCAAGATCCTCTCGGTCGATGTGAATCCTCTCAGCGACACCACCAAGGACGCGCGAGTTGTTTTCGACATCAACCGCAAGCGCTTTTTCATGGTGTTCCAGACGCGCGAAAAGCTTGCGCGGTTGTTAATCGGTGTCTCCAAGAGCGAGGATCCGAGCGACGGCTTTTTCGTCTATGCGGATCCGATCGGGACGCCGGGGGAGGATGGTCACGATTATCAGCGGGTCGGCGTGAACAGTAACAACTTGCTCGTCTCGGACGACATGGAGAAGCTCGTCGATCCGGCCACCAACGCCCATGTCTTCACACGCACCCGTCACCTGATGTACTCGGCGGAGGACTTGGCGACGAACAACGGGATCCACCGCGGCGAGTGGGAGAATGTAGCCGCCTCAAACGCCGCGCCGTGCGTCCACGATTCCCCGTGTACCGATGCCTTCTGGGTGCACCGCGACAACGCCACCCAAGCGTCCGTCTGGGGCGTTCGCAATGGGAAGGTCTCGACCGTGCAGTTTTCGATTCAAACCTCTTCCGGCGCCATCAATGGAGTGCAAGCAGGAGGCCAGGTCGTCGACTACGGGAGCGTCATTAACTGGGAGGTGCAAAACGCCCAGTATCGCGACGGAAAGATCGTGTTCGCCTCCAACGATGGGATCACTTGGCCCGGACAGTCTCATCCAAGCAGCGTCGTGCGCTTGATGCAACTGGACGTCTCGCATTTCTTCGACGCGAAACCGTCGGTCACGGTCCTAAAAGACCGTATCTATGGTCTTGCTAATGCAGACGACCCGCCCGGCTCACTCTTCGATTATGGTTGGCCCGCCGTTGCTGCCAACGCTAACGGCGATATCGTGGTCGGTTGCGTCCGGTCCAATCCAACCATATTCACGCAGTTCCGCTCCAGCGTTTGGTATCGGAACAACCCGGACATCAGCCCCAGCGTATTGATCGCGCAAAGCGCAGCCGCATTATCGTCGTACCACATGGCAGGCGTATGTGCCGATCCCAGTTCCGGGGGTGTCTACGTCGCGCAACAATTCGGTGTCGCCGATCAGTCGATTTTCTGGCAAATACGCGTGGCTGAGATGATGGACTACCCGGTCTGACGGCGCCTAATCCGTTCTAACCTTAGGCGGCTGCAACGCCAGGCGGACGTTCTTGCCCCGCTGGATTGCCCGGTCAGTCTTTGTTGCCAAAACCTGACGTACAACCTGACCTTGCCGCAACACGCGATCCCGCGTCGCTCTGAAAGTGCTTCAATCGTCCCAGCACAGGATGCCCTCTGGCGGTGTCAAAGAACTTGTTTTTCTGCACAATTGTATTTCAAAACCACCAGGCCCGTTTCGCGAGCATGCGGATTAGACGCGATGTGAATTTCTGGCCTCGGTTGATTATCGATTCTGGTTGTCGGTGGAACCACCTTCCTTCAACTTCTGCGCAATGCCGCCTAGCCGGCTTTGCCCGAGATTAGCCGATATTCGGGTAACGTTTTTTGTAGAATAGTTGTGTCTCAGCAGGAAGGATGAAAGACGCAAAGCGATGCTGATTTTTGGCAGGGCGGGCGTTACCATCGTTCACTTTCCTCATTGCAGTTTGCCCCAATGCATCGCCTGTCAATGCCTTCGAGGATCCTGGATTAACGATGCACTCAGCCCATCCGATGAAGATCAAGGAAGCGGCGCATCTTCGTCCTCCACTCCCGATGTGGGTTTGATCCAAAGGTTGGCCCAAGCTGAAGCTGTGGTTTCTGGCGTGGTTCTCGAAGTCTCGCCCTTTCAGGCGCAGACCCCCGCTTTTCTGACCCACCACAAACCCCGATTGGTGGAAGGCCACCATCCAGGTCGAAACGGTCGAAAAAAGGTGCCGTAAGCGCCAAGACAATCGATGTGCTCTACGCCAACAGCTCCGACATCGCCTGGTCCAAATCGCCCAAACTTGTGAAAGGCGAGCATGGAGTTTGGATCCTCCAAACCAAGGACCCCTTTGGAAAGGCGACTCCGGCCCTCGCAGTGGTTGACGCGTTCGATCGTCACGCACTTACGGATTTGGCGAAGGTGCGCACGCTGCTCAAGAGCTCCAGTCCCAAGAAGTAATCGGCACGCTACAATTCCCAACCTTCCCTAAATTCACGTCCCCAGAGCGGATAACCCAACTTCAGCCAGTTAATCCAGGAAAACGTGGGCGATCCAAGATCATCCATTTGGCTGCCGGGCGCTCCATCTGTAAAATGGCTGTTCCGGTCGACAGTCCCTTGATAACCACGCAGCCGTGTAACGTATCCGCTGAAAGTCGACAGCCGGGTTCCAACAAACAACCGGGCGTGCGCGCAGACCATTTGTTCGACGCAGGCGAGCGAGCCTGGATGCATCGGGCAACGAAGCATGCTCTTGAAATCCTCCAGGAAGCAGACTTCATAGTGAGGGCGCAGATCGTCGAAGAATTCGCGGCGCTTTTCATCCGAAGCAATGTACAGGCGCGCACCGGCCGGCACCTGCATCATCACATTGCCAAGCAGCCGACTCACTGGTATATTCTGCTCCGCAAACACAGCCAAGAAATCGTTCCGTCTCACATGCAACGCGCAATAATTTCCGAGGGAAGCCGCGATGCGGGCCGCTGCATTGAGAATCTCTGGTTTGAATTTCACGTGATTCCTCACCAGCCGCTTCGCGTTCAATTCGGCGCGCAGATCCGAACAATGAAGAAGGCGTAAAAGTGTTCCAGAGCGCCGCTTCTCAGATTCAAGGTGCGGCACTCCTCCATCGCTGGGGTGATCTCTAGGAAGCGCTGCCTGCCTGCGGCGAAATTCAGGAGCCGCTCACCCTCCGGCGAAGCTGCAGCAGGCACCTCGGGAAAACAGAACACCGCAGTCTCGGGTTCGAGCGTCAGATCCACTTGGTGGTCTTGTCCCGTTACCCGTCGATCAAACTCGTCGCGCTCGATCAGCGGGACGATCTTCTCCAAACCATCGAGTTCGAAACATTGGCTCGGATGGAGTGGTCGGAACCTGCCCGCCTCCACCTCGGGCTCATCCTCCCGGCGGTACTCTCGCGGCAGCACCAGGCATCTCCGCGAAAGATAGGCGAGAATGAGGCAGGTTTCAAAGCACATCCGTGTATTGTTCAGATGACCTTGCCACGGTTTGTATGTCAGGTACTTCGTTTCCCAGTCCATGATCACTGGAGAACGCGATAGCACATAACGGAAACGATCCGCTCCTGGCCAAGCTCCATCCCACTGACTTCATGGGGCACCACGCCGCCGAGCAGTGCGGCCGACGCACCACAACCAATCGTGACCGGCGTGGCGGCGTCCCTGCCGATGGAGCGCACTTTGCTCAACTGAACGCCGATGTGCCGGGGATAAACCAGGAGCCCGCCGCGCGTGGCTGTGGAGGTGTCATGCAAACACGTGAGGACCGTCAGGTCGCAAGTGTCGTTATCGCGGTGCAGTGCCAGGAAGTCGCCGGGATGTTCATAATAGGTGAACGTGCCTCCGCCCGTCGGCGACGGTCAGGCCGCAACTCCGCCCCAAGGCTTCGACCAGGGGGGCGCGCTGAACAACCGCCATTGCACATCGCCTCCGTTCGCCGATCGCAGCGCGCGGGCCGGATTCCCCCCTCGCCCTTCGGCACCATCAGAGACCGCGAGTTCGTTCCGTTGCCTTGTCGCTCTTCGAACACGGGACTCGGCCTGCAATTCCGCCAGGGCCTCCGACCCCAATAGATCCGTAAGAATCAGTGCACCACCACAGGCGTGGATCTTTGAAAGCGCTACTGCAGCCGGGAGTTCGCTCATGTCGCGAATTTTGCTGCCTCCGGCATCCCCGCCACCGGCGCCCGGCGGCGGCCGCAATCTACGGCCAGGCTCAAGTATTGGTTCCCTTCGCGCATCATCAGCCGCAAGGCCACCAGCCGCTCGAGGAAGGGACCCACAGAATCCGCTTCCGCTCCCCGAGCCGTCGCGAATTGTGCGATTCCCGCGCCGCTTTGAATCTCGTCGCAGAAATCGTAAATCTCCTTTTGGATTCCGCTGAACGAGTAATATTGAGGATCCTCCGTTCGCGTGTCCACCACCATTAGTTCCGGATCCGAGCCATAGCGCTTGATTAAGTCGCCGTGATTTTGGCGCCAACTCTCGATCTTCTGCAAAACCGACTCGACGTATCGTTTGGGATCGCGGCCATCAACGTACTTATATTCGAAAAAATAGGCGAGATTGGCCACTCCCTCCGGCGGAAAAGGGTTAAGGTATGGATACATCGAGAACGGCTTGATCTCCGTCAGTCCGAAATTCTCAGCCTGATCGTAGTTCGGGCTGAAGCGGTCCAGTCGAATAGGTGCGGCCACGCCGGGCGGCTTAAGATGGATGATCGAGTCGATCAGGTTGCTCTTCGATGCGTAGGCCTCCATCGTCTCGCCCGGGAAACCATACAACAGGTTCCAGGCGATCTCGATCCCATATTCTCTTGAAAACCGGAGAAGCTGCACGTTCTGGATCGCGGTGACGCCCTTGCGCATCAGCTTCAATACGTGGCTGCTGAGGCTTTCTATTCCCGGCTGCAGCGCCAGCACGCCCGCATCGCGAAGAAGTTCCACCTGCTCCCGCTTGAGGTTCGACTTGATCTCGTAGAACAGCGAGATCCCTGGATTGCGCTCCTTCAGCATCGGGAGCAGATCTCGAAAATACTGGTAGGACATGATGTTATCCACGGCAAGGAAGCGCCCGATGCCGTAGCGCGCCTTTTGCCGCTCGAGTTCCGCGAAAACTCGTGACGCGCTCTTTGTCCGGAAGGCCATCGTCGAGCCGTTGAGACCGCAGAACGTACAATGCGCCTTCGCGCCCCACCAACAGCCGCGGGCGCTCTCGATCAATAAGGACGGCGCGATCTGTGAAGCGAGGTTGCTCGCGCGGATCGCGGCGAAATAATCATCGTAATCCGGATCGGGCAGCCGATCCATGTCGTGGACCCGGTCGGGCGGGGAGGCGAGTGTGGTGGCGCTGCAGTGCCGGTAAATAACTCCGGCGATGTCGTCCGGAATCCGCGGTGCGTCCAGCCGCCTGACCAACGGCGGGAAGGTGTTGTCCGATTCACCGGAGCAGACGTAGTCGATCCAGGGAAAGCGCCGGTGCAGTTCGAGCCCCATGACGCCTTCACGGTTGCCGCCTCCGAAAACGATGGTCTTTCCCGGGTACCGCTCCTTGATCAGCCGGGAAAGCGCCAACGACGCCAGATTCTGTTCGAAAGTACTGGTGAAGCCGACGATGTCGTACGCGGCGACCGGGAAATGTTCGAGACAAGCCTCGAGGAACGGGCCAATCCGATCGAGCATCGCCTCAATGGCTTCGATATCTCCCCCGCCCCGGTCCCGGAGTTGGTCTCGCAAAGTGGCGAGATAGACGGAGCGGTCGCGACCCGGAAACAACCACTGCGAAAATAGCCAGTCGCCGGCAAACATCGCCGGGGAGATGCGGCTCACGAAGAGTTCGTAGGCCGCCAAGCCAAACCACTCGGCAAAGAACAAAGAGCCATAGCCAATGGCGCAACCAAGGCCTTCCTCGGCTATGCGGGCCTTCACAATGCTGATGCCGATCGCTGGGCGAGCCAGAGACACGAACGGCATGTTGAGCAACAGAACTTCTGCCAAGCACTCCTCGCCTATTTGGGCTTCTCGACCGGCTCGACCGGTTCAATCGGGTCGATTGGTTCGGGTGGAATAATCGATTGAATGGGCGCAATTGATCGGATTGGCGCGACGACATGGATCGGCGCGATGGTGATCGGGTGGATCGGCGGGGTTATAAAAACCATATCCGTGGCGCTGAAGAAAAACGGATCGATCGAGATAGCGACTGGAGTCTTGTTGTCGACGTTAAACAGCTGCTTCGCAGTGAAGTTGGCGTTCCGCTGGTATTTGACGCCGCTCGGGAAATTCGCATTGTCAGGCGTGTTGTTGGCGCAAAAGACACCGTAGAAGGTGGTTCCCACAGCAGTGAGATAGATGTAGTCGCCGAGGTAGGGAAGAAATGTCGCTGTGGGGGCATTCGACCGTGCATTGGCCAACACTGATGGTCGGAGCGGTAGCGAATCCGTTGTTCGAGATTTCGAGGTGCGTTTCCCATCTGGTGCCGCTCGTGGTCAGGGTTTGGTAAACGAACCCAACGTTGCCCGACGAATTGACGGCCACCGCCGGATTGACCCCGTTCGCGATAGCGCGCAGATCGGCCGACCAAGTCACGCCAGCATCGGTCGATTTCCGGAGATGAATCGTGTAAGGAGCAACCCTACTGGGATAATCCGCCCACGCAAGATAGACGATCGAACTATTGGTAGGATCGACCGCGATTGAAAGATGGGAACCCACGCGTTCCTGGCCGAGAAAATGACTGTTTTCCCAAGGAATCTTGACCGATGCTACTATCTTCCCGGTCGCGCCTAAAGCGTATAGGGCGATCCGCCTGAACCCCAATTGTCGTCACGGCAAATAACAACGTTCACGCTGATCAAGGCGCCAGCAGCCGACGTCCAGTCGGAGTACGCGATGTAGATCCTTCCGCTCGAATGAATCGTCGGCCGGACGGAAGGGCCATCCTGGCCGGCGCCGGGAGCCGTACTGGGAAGGTTAATAGGCGAAAACCCCGCCGGTGCCGCCGCGCTGGCGGCGCTCAACGACTGATCAACCGTAGCCGTCTTCGGCGGGCTGTTGAAGTCGTTATTGCCAATGTAAACTCGATCCGGGCTGCCCGAAACCGCCGTGGCAGTGGTCGCCTGAACCCAGGGCTGATCTTCACTCCCCCGGCTCACCAGTACGGACATAGGCGTGGCGCTCGTGTAGCTGGCGGTGCGCAGAATGTTCAGCGCCAAAGTATCGGCGCGAAGAATGCCCCCGGTACAGCACACTGGAAGTGCCGCCGAATTTCATGGTGATGTCGGCGGTGGGAAACGTAACCGTGGCGCCCGGAATAATGGGGTTTAACGTCCAGGTATTTCCACCATCGCTCGAGACATAAATCGGGGCGAGCACGGTCCCCGAAGGATTTGGTGTAAACGCTGTCCCCACCAACTGCAGCGGATTGTCGGGATTCACCGCCAGATTCGGTTCGCTGTCTTGATTCGTCTCCCCACTCAGAGACTTGGGAATCATATTCACGACGGTAATTGCCATCGCTCCTCCTTTTCTATTGTTTTGGCAGGCAGAAGAACAGAGTTGCTCCAGACCGCAAACCGCAGCCGGGCCGTCAAATCACCGCTTCAAAAGATCTCGGACGCGCCCTAGTTCCCCGATCGGCCGATAATCAAGCGCGTGAGAAATCGCCAGTGCTGGGACAGGCCCGCCGTTGACGGCACGAGTGGGCAATAGCCAAACGCCGTGGTCGCCCGCCTTTACTTTCGGCGAACGGTACCATGCAATGTCCAAACTGTTGGCAAACACGATGTCTTTCGTCTTTCCCCCGTGAACGCCTTTTTCAACCGTTTCAACAGTGATTGTCGAACTCCACCAGTCCGAGTCGTGTTCGGAAATCCGGCGGCCTGTGCTAGCTAGCGCCGGCGTGGCGGCCTGCCGGCTGGGAGCCGAGGCAACGCCGGAAATCACCAGATCGGCCTGCGCCAGCCCTTGGGTCATGTCGGCATCATCGCTCGCCTGGGCCGCGGCGGATAGCACGGCCGCCTGGCTCGCCGCAGCGCCCGGACTGTGTCCGATTTCACCGACGACCAAGCCATCGCCATAAAGGAATCCATGGGTGAAGAACACCGCTTGTTGTCCCGTTTTCAGCGTTACCGGAGTCTGAAGATGGACGGTAATCTGTTGGCCTTCATATCCGGATAAAGCTGGCGTGCTTTTAAGGATTTTGGCGATCCGGACGACGGCGGTTTCTGCAGCGGCCGGGTATCCGCTCGCGGAGGATGCCCCTAATTGTTGCAGTTGCGCTTCAAATACAAATCCCGATTGTTGGGTGAGCTCTTCTATGGAGGCCATAACAGGAACCTCTCTTCTAGCGGATTTGACTCCTATTTTTTGACTACTAGCGGCGGTAGTACACCCAGGGGCCGAACGATGTCAATGCCATTTTGGGGCGGCACGTCGTAGAGCCCCACAAACTGAATGCTCCATCCATGGCAACCATCTCCCGAGAGTTCCGAGACAACTTGGAATGGGCTGTGGTCAGACCCGGAGACGGCGATGTATTTCCGCGGTGACGAGACTACCGGAACGAGCTGTCAGCGCGCGGAATCACCATCCACGACTCCCGCGTCGGCCCTTGGTAGAACAACTGAGGTAGTCGGCTTGGGAAGATCCGTTACATCCCTGCGAGCATCAAAGAAGCCCGCGCGTTAATGGTACATTATTGCCGGGGCGACTCAAACGTTTTCAGGGCATTTCAATCTGTTCGAATGCCAAAGCGGACGTAGCGCCGGACTATCGGAAGCTGGCACACGGCGTCGGCGGAGTGAATCGACGGCGGTCTGTGACCGAATGAAGTGCTACTAACCCCACCAACAGCCCCGGCGTCTGACCGAGCATGAGGCACGCTGCTATATAGTTTGCGGGTACGTGGGCTTTCGCGGTGGGAGCGGCCTGCGTTCACCAGACTTCGTAGCCGCTGAAATTTGAGGTTGCATCTATCAAGCCCGCAGACCCCGCAGTTCGGATTTCAAACGTTTTGGTCGATATAGGGGAAGACCTGACGATCGCTAACGTTCCGCTATTCAAAATCATCACGTATGCCTATCAAATCCGGGACTTCCAACTGACGGGCGGCCAAGGATGGATTGGCACGGAACATCCTCTGCCATCGCACAGCCACATGGTCACAGCCGAAGGGCTTTGATCAAAGCAGATAGAGCGACTGGCTGCTGGCGGCGGCTCGGGTAATAGAGGAAGAGTCCGGGGAACGGCTGGCACCAATTCTCCAGGACGCGGATGAGTTCCCCACTCACGAGCTGCGGCGCTACCGTCACATCGATTCATACCGATAAGATTATGGGGAGACTGCCATGTTCCGTTCGCGCAAGGTTCAGATTCTCATTCTGGCGGTCTGGGCCGCCGTGGCCATCGTCGCGGGAAGCGTTCTGACGTCTTTCCATCAACCGTTCGCGCTACCCACCAGAAGTCTCGCATCTCTCGCCGGCAGTCGGCACCAGCATGAATGGAGAGTTCTGCACGTCGTCGCGGCAGGATGCGGATGTTCCCAGAAAGTGGCGGCCTATCTCGCCAGCCGAGCCCCGCTCAACAATATTGCGGAAGATGTACTCTTCATCGGTGCGCCGGATGAATTCGCCAATCGTGAGGCTCTGGCCGCTCGCGGTTTCCACGTGGGGACTATCCGTCCTGAGGATCTCCAGCCGTTCGGCGTGAAAGGCGCGCCGCTCTTGATCTTCATCTCGCCGCAAGACGAGGTCGTCTATACAGGAGGCTACGGTGCCGGGAGCTATAAGGATGCCTCGATCTGGAGCCAGTTGCAGGCGGGTGCCGTTGTTTCGCCTCTGCCAGTCTTGGGTTGCGCGGTGGGTCGTGGTTTGAAGCACAAAGTGGATCCTCTTTCCTGGAAATACGCTCCGGAGAAGTAAGAAAACGCCATTGCTGCCGATGAGAATGAACGATGAACAGAGAAACAACCCAATTCGAACGGACCTACACCGTGAAGGTGAACAAGTTCGGTCTTCTTCTCCTGTTGATCCACGTGCCCGTGCTGGTTGCTATCGCTCATTATTTCGAAAAGGGCGTTCTCCTGACAGCGGGATTGGGGGCTTTGCTGTTATCCGGCCCTGCGATCCTGCTCTGGATAAGGGGCGACTCCTCTACCGCCTCCGTCTCGCTTGGCATTGCCGCTATGGGTTTCAGCGCCTTGTTGATTCATATTACAGGCGGCATGATCGAGGCTCATTTCCATATCTTCACGATGATTGCACTGCTGATCGTCTTCGGTCGGGTCGCGCCGCTGATTGCCGCGGGTACCACTATTGCCCTCCATCACGTCTTGTTTTGGATATGGCTCCCGGCGAGTGTATTTAACTACCAGGCCAGTTTTGCCATTGTGGCGGTTCATGCGTTTTTCGTCGTATTCGAACTGGTGCCTGTCTGCTGGATCGCGTGGCAATTCGGGAAGAACCTTTCGGCCAGCGGCATTGTGAACGAACGCCTCTCCGGCGCCACTGAGCAGATTGGCGCCGCGTCCGCGCAGCTTCGTGAAGCCAGCGCGGGACTCGCTGAATCGGCCTCCAGGCAAGCAGTAATCCTGGAAGAAACCTCTGCCTCCAGCACGCAAGTAAAAAGGAGCGCGCATGATAACGCGCAGCTTTCAACGGATGCGCTGGCCCTCATTGAAACTGTAAACGGTCAAATGACCCAGGCCAATGCCGATCTGAGTGGTGTTCAGTCAACGGTGATCGCGATGGCAAATTCCAGTCAGGAGATCAGCAAGGTCATTAAGCTGATCGATGGGATTGCATTTCAAACCAACATTCTGTCCTTGAATGCATCCATAGAAGCGGCTCGCGCCGGCGAATTCGGTCAAGGGTTTGCTGTGGTAGCCGACGAAGTTCGAGGCTTGGCGCGAAGATCGGCCGCCGCGGCAACCGATACGGCTGCCCTCATCGAAGGCGCTCTCGATAAGGCGAATTCAGGTCAGTCGTCTCTCAAGGAATTAGTCTCGACGATGTCCAAGGTGACGGTAACGGCCGGCCTCGCCAAGGGACACATGGAAAAGATTCAGTCAGCTTCCATGCAACAGACGGGACAAGCAGATCAGATCAACAGTTCGCTGGAGCAACTCGAGCAGATGTCCCGATCTACGGCAGCCAGCGCCGAGGAGACGGCAGCCTCGGGAGCGGAGCTGACCGCGCAAGCCGTTACCTTACGTGAGATCGTAACCCTTCTCCAGCAGGTGTGAAGCGGAGGCGAGCGTTCAGGTTTAGCTGAAGGCGACGTCGCTATCCAAATGTGAACGCATAAGCGTGTAGCCCGGAGCGAGTAACTCGATCCGGAAGGCGCTCCCGTCTGGGCCCTTGTTGGCGAATTAGTTGGTCGAGCCGATCTTCTATCACCGCACCGTAACCATCCGCATCCCTGTCCACGCCGTGCGGGGTTCCAGCCTTAGCCGGATTCAAAACGAGATGAAGGTCGCGGGAGTGAAAGCGATAGTCGATGCAACCCGTACCGTTTCGCGGCATATGGCGATCAGAATGCCGAGATCATTCGCCGGGGACCACAGCGATGTTAATAGCGACCCCGCCGAGCAGTAGCCAACGCTCCTGACTGGGTCAACCGCTTTTTCGTCGATCACAGTAGACGGCGGCAGCCTGCCGTTTCCCTAAAGACTTCTCTGGCGGAGTCACGTTAGGACTCAATCGGAAGCGGCCCGGCGGGATTGGGTCGATGTGTGGGACAAGGCGGGGGCCGGGCCGGTTCGGATTGAGCCGTGAGAAGGAAGCGGCTGGCGCGGCGCGCTGACAGCCTCTAGCTATGGGGTTTGAATGCTGATTCTTGGGTAACGGCTCTGGCAAAACCGAACCTGTCGAGGGAAAGAATGCCTCTGCAGTCTTGGTAGCGAGCAAAATCACCCATCCGCACGCAGCACGAAGGCCGGCGAAGAGGATGATTTTGGGAAATAGAGACACTGGTGGCTCCGCGTCGGGGAAGGGGCGCGGTGGGAGACGTAAGTGATCGGTCGCTACGAGCTGTCAAGGCGTCCAGCCTGGGAATGTTGGCATTGGCGAAGCTGGTTCGCTGTGAGGCGCTCGACAGGGCGCATCGGGCCTCGACAGCAAGGACATTTCCACAGAGCCTGGGCTGCCGTAGACGTTGGCGACGCGAGCGCGGGACGCACAAGTAAGAGCGTCCTGCAAAGAGGCAGCAGTGCGGCACGACGCCGGTTGGCGAGTAGGCCGAAGTAGCGAATGCGGGGGAATCCGCGAGGCAGAACGTGCTGGAGAAACCGGCGCAGAAATTCCTCGTGGCTGAGGGTCATCACGCGGCGCTTTCTGCTATGGGCATAATCCTTCCAGCGAAACGACACGTGAGTATCGGTCACCTCTACGAGCCGATGGTTGGAGATCGCGACGCGATGAGTGTAGCGCGCCAGATAATGCAGCACGTGTTCCGGTCCCCCGAAAGGTCTCTTCGCATAAACGACCCAATCCTCGCGGAATAGCGTACGGAGGAAAGCAGAGAATGCTTTCTCCTGCATTAGTGGGAGGCAGGACCCAAAGAACACAAGCTTGCCCTGGCGATAAGCACGTTTCAACCCGCCCACGAATTTTCCGCGAAATACGCGGCTCAAAACCTTGACCGGTAGGAAGAAGCGATTGGGCGCGCGAATCCACTTAGCGTGATCCGGCGATAGTCCCCCGCCCGGCACGACGCAATGAATGTGGGGATGCGGTTGCAGAGTTTGCCCCCAGGTATGCAAGACGCTCAAGAAGCCGATCTCCGCACCGAGATGCCTGGGATTGGCCGCGACCTCGATCAGCGTTGCGGCACTGGCTTCGAACAGGAGCTTGAAGAGAACTCTCTGGTTCTGCCAGATGAGTGGAACCAGCGTGTGGGGCACGCTGAAGACTAGGTGGTAATAGTCAACCGGCAGCAACTCTTGCTGGCGGGCTGCCAACCACTTGTTACGAGCATTGGTCTGGCACTTAGGGCAATGCCGATTGCGGCACGAGTTGTAAGAGATGGCCTGATGGCCGCAGCGGTCACATTGGTCCCGGTGTCCGCCGAGCGCGGCCGTGCGGCAGCGCTCGATGGCTCGGAGCACTTTCAGTTGTGGCCATGAGAGGAACTTGCCGCAACGATCCAGGAATCGGTCGCCAGCCTTGCCGATGATGTCGGCCACCTCCCAGGGTGGCCGTTTCACGGATGATCGATCTCCGGCGATACGAGTTGACTCTGAAACTCGCGTAACGTGATCTGGTCGAGCGGATTGACGGCAGCGCTGAGGTGGCGGCGCGATAAATGCAGATACAGCGCAGTGTCCTTGAGGTGCCGGTGTCCCAGCAACAACTGGATGGTGCGCAAGTCCGCACCGGCTTCAAGCATGTTGGTCGCGAAGCTGTGGCGCAGCGTGTGCGGGCCGATCCGTTTGCCGATGCCGGCGCGCAGAGCAGCCTCATGACAGGCGTGCCACACTGTTTTATCGGAGATGGGCTGCTCTTGCGTGACGGGTCCCCGGCGGCTGGGGAACAGGTAAACGCGAGGCTTCATCTTCGCCGCCCGCCAATAATCGCGAAGAGCGTCGAGCAGTTTCTGAGTGAGAGGAAGTTCCCGGTCACGCGACCCCTTGCCTTGGTGGACATGGATCAACATCCGAGCACTATCGATGTCGCTTACCTTAAGGTTCGCTGCCTCTGCGCGGCGCAAGCCTGTGGCGTAGAGCAACATCAGCATGGTGCGATAAAGCAGATTGGGTGCGGCTTCAATGAGACGGGTCACCTCCTCTGGGCTCAGCACGACGGGTAGCTTCTTGGGAGTCCTTAGCAGTGGCAGGTCATCGAAGTCCAAATCACGACGCTTCAGAGTCTTCTTGTAGAGGAAGCGCAACGCGCCTATACGGAGCGCGATGGTGCCGAGGGCCAGTTTTTTCTCGCGCAGTAAGTGAAGCTGAAACTGGCCGATTTCCTCGGCGCCCATCAACTCGGGGGACTTGTTAAAGTGGCTGGCGAACTGTTCCACGGCCAAGATATAGCCGCGAATGAGGTCGGGATTGTAGTTGCGACGCTGAAGGTCTTCCAGCATTCGCTTTCGTAGTGCGGTCACAGAAACTCCTCTCTGTGACCGAAGCTACCGCGGGCAGCACCAGCAAACACGCACGCGGCTGCGTCCGCCGCGCCAGCGGCTTAGTTCTGACGCGCCATTCGGAGAAACCGGTAACCGCAAGAAGCAAGAGAAGGCGTTCAAGCTCTGGCAGATCATAGAGGGCCACCTGGACGCTACTCTCCGCGGCGAGCCGCCGAGCCGCCCGGCTCGGCACACTCCCTTTGAGTCCATACGGCCCGATTCAACCGACAGCGGGTGCTGGCAATCGGCCTGACAGATCGAAAAACATGCTGGGCCGGTATAATTACGGCCAACGGCGTTCGACTCTGCTTACCCTGCTTTGGCGATTGTGCATGTGGAAGGATCGTCGCCGCCGGCGTTCATACTGCAGCGGCTCGCCGACGGGAAAGCCGTTGCGCCAGTAGGGATCGAATCGCCGTACCAGTTCGCAGTCGAAGGGCAGCCCAATTCCAACCTAATGCGTGAGTTGCGCTGGTACCTGGAAGGATTCTTGGACTACCCCTTCCCTCCAGAGACCGGGCACGCGGAGCGCGTGGTGAACGCACTCAGAGACTGGGGCTCGCAAGCGTTTAACGCGCTTTTCAACCGGCGCGACGCGGGGGAGTGGCTGGAACAATCCGGAATTCTGCAAGTGCGAAGCGACGACGCGATTGTCCTTTCGTGGCCCTGGGAGGCGCTGTTCGATCCGCATTCCACCTAAGTGGCGCATCAGCGGCCCATCGAGCGGCGGATGAACAAGCTGGCCGATCCGCCGCCAGTGGCGGCTCTACCGAAGGACCGCGTGAACATTCTGCTGGTCGTGGCTCGTCCTTACGAGGCCGATGTGCGTTACCGCTCGATTGCGCGACCGCTGGTGGAGTTGATTCGGAAGCAAAGGCTGGCAGCCCATGTGGAGTTGCTCCGGCCGCCGACGTTCCACCAGTTACGCGAGCATCTGCGCGCACGGCCAAGCTTCTATCACGTGCTGCACTTCGATGGGCACGGCACTTATAGTGATGGCGCGGGCCAGTATTCAGGCCATTCGGGGCGCAAATACCAAGGGCGGCAGGGCTACTTGATTTTCGAGGATGCACAGGCTAACGCCGACCCGAAATCGGCCGGCGATTTGAGCGCCTTCTTGCGGGAACATGCCATTCCGCCGGTGGTTCTGAACGCGTGCCAGTCGGCGATGCTGGACGAGATCGCGGAGGGGGCGTTTGCCTCGGTGGCTACGGGCTTGCTCCAAAGCGGCGTGCGCAGCGTGGTGGCCATTGGCGTACTCGCTTTACGTGAGCGGAGCGCAGGAGTTCCTGCCGGCGTTTTACCGGCGGCTGTTCAAAGCGGGCAGCGTAGCAGAAGCGGTACGTGCGGGAAGGCAGGAGATGCTCACGCACAAGGGCCGGGTGTGCGCGCGCGGAAGGTATGCCCTGGAGGACTGGCTGCTTCCAGTGCTGTATCAGCAGGAGTCGCTGGATTTCGGGTTCGTGAAGAACGCCGCCTGGACGGGCGGCGGCAGGGCAGAAGCCTCGACGCAACAAGAAGCGTCGAGATTGCCACCGCACGTGCGGGAGCATCGCGAGGAGTATGGATTTGTGGGGCGCGATGGGTCGATCCTGGAGATCGAGCGGGCGCTGCACCGGCCGACTCCATCCATTCTTGTGCAGGGTTTAGGCGGCGTGGGAAAGACCACCCTGGCGCGCGGTCGTTCAACCCTGGCTGGGGGTATTCCGGGTAGCTCGCGGCCTGGTTTCAGAGATCAGGGAACAGAAATCAGGAATCGCAAAATTCACACTTGACATTGACCGACAATCCACTACCATATGGTTGTGGATCAATTGGGTACAACATTTGCTGCTTTGTCTGATCCAACCCGGCGGGGGATGATCGAACGACTCTCACATGGTCCTGCCTCTGTGCATGGATTGATGGAACCGTTTGCACTCTCGCAGCAGATGATTTCAAAACATACTGCCTATCTGGTGCGGGCGCGGATTGTGGTCAAGACGAAGCGTGGACGAGAGAGTGTGTGCACGCTTAGGCCAAAGGCGATAAAGACAGTCAGCGACTGGGCGGCTTACTATCGCCGATTCTGGGAAGAGAGTTTCGACAAGCTGGATGTAGTGGTGAAGCAAATGAAAAAAACGGAGGTCAGAGATGGCAAGAAACACGGTTAACGAGGCAGAGCGGATGGTGATCACGAGAGTTCTTGATGCCCCTCGCGAATTGGTTTGGAAGGCGTGGACGGACCCGAAATATGTGATGCAGTGGTGGGGCCCGAAGGATTTTACTGCGCCTTTTTGCAAGATGGATTTTCGCGTGGGAGGAAAATTTCTCTGCTGCATGAGAACGCCGGATGGCCAGGAGTTCTGGAATGCCGGTGAATACCACGAGATTGTTGTGCACGAGAAGATCGTTTCCTCCATGTACTTTTCCGACCCGGAGGGAAACAAGGTTGAGCCTGCGCAATATGGAATAGAACATGAGGCCATAGACGGTGCGCGCGATGTGGTTACCTTTGAGGATTTTGGGAACGGCCAGACGAAACTCACCTTCATTGGAAATGAAACTATGGAGAGCGCAAAAAATAGCGGTCAAGTGGAGGGCTGGTACCAGATACTCGATAAATTTGCCGCAGTTGTTGCGGGGCTAGCGCAGGCGAAATAAGAAGTTGAAGTTTTGGCGATCGTCATGCGCGGCAAAACCGGCGCAGCCACAATTCCCCTCATCGCTCCGCCCGTTGACACCGAAGTCGCCAAGACCGCGAAGGTGGAAAGCACTTATACCTTTACCGGCCCCAACCTGACCCAGGCAGAAACCTGGGCGAGCGGCGTCCGCACACCCTACGGCCTGGCGTTTTCACCGGCCCGCGAATTATGAGAAGTGGAGCGTGGCCCGAGCGCCGGCGACGAACTGAACTTGATCGAGAATGGCAAGAATTATGGCTGGCCGCTGGTCGGGGAATGGCCGAACTTTAACGGCGTACCCATTCCCAATTACGACACGCGGCCCACCTGGAGGCGCCCGTGCTCTTTTGGGCGCGCCGGTGATCGCGCCGGGCAATCTGATGTTCTATCACGACACGTGTTGTCGCGGACTCGTACGGAGGTCAAGACAATTGACTATCTGACAGAGAGTTTCGAGACCAGGTCCATCGCCAGCGGGCGATCCAGTCTTCGATCGCAATACCCTCAAGCCCTGATCATCCTGATGATTATAGTGGGTGTGGTTTTGCTGATCGCCTGCGCCAACGTGGCGAACCTTTTGCTGGCGCGCGGCGCGGCGCGACAGAGGGAGATTGGCATCCGCATAGCTCTTGGTTCCGGACGCGCGCGGCTGGTCCGCCAGTTGCTTACTGAAAGTATTCTGTTATCTCTCTGCGGCGCGGCTCTCGGCGTGTTGTTCGCGTAGTGGGGCGCACGCCTGCTGATCGGTTTGCTTTCCGACGCGCGGAACCACATGGTTCTTGATCTCGCCATCGATGGGCGCATGCTTGCGTTCACCGCAGCCGTCGCGATTCTTACAGGGCTGTTGTTCGGCATCGCGCCCGCCCTGCGAGGAACGTGCGTCCAGCCGCAAGCGGCGATGAAGCCAACGGACGAGGAGTCATTGAAGGATCCAGGTTCGGACTGGGCAAGGCGCTAGTTATGCTCCAAGTGGCCCTATCACTGGTTCTGGTCGTCGGAGCGGGCTTAATGCTCACGACATTCCGGAAACTCGCTTCGCTCGACCTGGGTTTCGATCGTGGACACGTCTTGTTAGTGGCGGTCGATTTACGGAACGCCAACTATGCTCCGCAACTCCGCGCCGCTAGCTATCAACGGATGCTCGATCGATTTGCGTTCCCTTCCCGGCGTCCGTTCCGCTAGCCACTCTGAAATGCCGCCCATCGGCGGTGGCGTATGGAATAGCGAGCTGATTATCGATGGCTACACCGCCAAATCGCATCACGATGTGACCGTTAATTTCAACTAGGTGAGCGCAGGGTACTTCGACACGCTGGGGACTCCGTTCGTGGCGGCCCAGGATTTTGACCAACACGACACGCCGCAATCGCCCTCGGTCGCCATTGTGAATGAGACTTTCGTGATGGGGTACTTTGGCTCTCCAAACCCCTGGGACGCACATTTCACCTCAACAATGGATCCGGAGTATTTCCTCCGATTGAGATTGCTGGTGTCGTGAAAGATGCGAAGTACGAATCGCTCCGGGAGGGAATTCCACCGACTGCCTACCGCGCCTCGACTCAGGATCGGCCGGGGATGGCTGCGCCGAGTCCGTTCACGAACTTCGAGCTGCGATCCGCGGCCGGCGCTCCAGCGGACCTCATCCCCAGTGTCAAGGCGACGATGGAGGAAGTAAATCGCGACATCACGTTGCAGTTCGCCAGGCTGGCCAGGCAGGTGGACGAATCTCTAACTCGCGAACGGCTTCTCGCTACGCTTTCCGGATTCTTTGGCGCCCTGGCGCTTCTTCTGGCGACGATCGGACTAAGGTGTCATGTCCTACAACGTTGCCCGCCGCCGAAATGAAATCGGCATCCGAATGGCGCTCGGAGCCGAGCAGTCCCGCGTCCTCCGCATGGTGCTAGGCGAAGTTGCCATGCTTATCGCCATCGGCGTAGTCATGGGGCTGGGTGCAGCGCTGGCAACGACCCGGTTCGTCGCTTCCTTTCTTTACGGAATCAAATCGAACGATCCGTGGACTCTCTCACTCGCTGCCGGAGTGTTAATGTTGGTGGCTGCACTTGCGGGATTTCTGCCAGCGCACCGGGCGTCGCTTCTTGACCCTATGACTGCGCTGCGGGAAGAATAAAGGTGGTTGCGCTCTGAAGAGCTCTTTGGGGAGGTTCGGGCCCGATAATGATGCTATGAAAGCGCTGCAGCGGGGTTTCGCGTAGACTGCGAGCGAAACCCCAAGCACTAAGGAGGTGCTGCAGCAATATGGAACAGTTTATAGGATGCGACGCGCACAAGAAGTTCTCCGTGTTCGTTGCCGTGAACGAAAAAGGGCATGCGGGCGAGGCGTTACGCGTGGCTCACGATCGGCAGCTTTACCGCGAATTTCTGACTCGACTGCCAGCGCATTCGGCGATCGCGGTGGAGGCCAGCAGCAGTTACAGTTGGGTAGTTGATGAGATGGAGCGGTTAGGTCATCGCCCCAAGTTATGCAACCCGCTAGAGGCTAAGCGGCGTATGGGGCTGACCAACAAGACCGACAAGTTGGACGCTCGAGGTTTGGCAATCCTCCTTCGCAATGGGACTCTGCCGGAAGTGTGGATTCCGCCGGGCGAATTGCGCGATCAACGCGAACTGCTCCGACTCCGCATCTTCTTAGTGAGGATGCGTACGCGAGTAAAGAATCGCGTTCAGGCAACGCTCGGCCGCCATAACGTGCAAATACCCGGAGCGGATTTATTCGGCGTCGCATCTCGATTGGAACTGGGCAAGCGGTTGTCAGAACTACCGGTACATTGCCGCGAGGCCGTTGAGCAAGAGTTGGCGACTGTGGATTTCCTAAAAACCCAGATTGAATCTGCCGAGCATCGGCTCGAAGCGATTATGAATGTGAGCGTGGAAGCGGATCTGCTGAAGACTTTGCCCTGCGTGGGAAAGATTCTCAGCATGGTTCTGATGCTGGAGATCGGGAAAGTGGATCGATTCCCGACGGCCGCGCACTTGGCCAGCTACGCCGGCTTGGTTCCGCGAGTACATTCCAGTGGGGGCCACACACGGATGGGCCAGGTTTGCGGGAACGTAAATCGAAATCTGAAATGGGCTTTTGTGGAGATCGGCAATCTGGTCGTGGTCAACCAGCGCCGGCTCGCCGGAGCTCATGTAGTCCGGTTGTATCAGCGAATCAAACGCGCCAAAAATCATCAAAAGGCCGTTGTCGCCGTGGGGCGCCACTTGGCCGAAGCCGCTTGGTGGGTGCTCACCAAGCAGGAGGTCTATCGTGAGCCGCAGGGCTCGCCACATGCTCTTTCGTCCACGCACGGGTAAGCGCGGATGTGCAACTAGCCTTCAAGGCTGACTAATGATTGCGACACCCGATTAGCGGAATAGGCTTGTGCAGAAGTTGAAGGCGGAGACATGGATCCGACGAAAGAACGAAAGCTGAGAGCAAGCGGCACGGACGAAGAGAGTCGATGACGAGGGAGGGCATTTTCCTGGGGACTCCGTCCCCAGACCCCTGGGATTTATCGCTTTGATGCCAATCCCAGCTAATCAGTTCGCCGCTGGGGTTCAGTTATTTACCGAACCCCAGCCTGGTTTCGACCCCGGAGTCGGCGCTCAGCTTGCTTCCCAGCAGAGGCTTATCCTCCGCCCCGGTCGCTCGTAGTGTATCCGGAACTACAATTTCGTGCAACGGATGGAAGAAAAAAGAGCTTGATTATCGCAGCGCTTTCAGACATGTTGCACAACGGTCCGCTTCTGTGCGGCGGCTCGGTCTCTCCGTTACCGCGTCTGATCGCTGGTCTCAACCCGTTCCTAAAGGCGCAGTTTCTTCAACCGCCATTCCTGGCCAGTGGATCAATCGATGGTTAGCCCAGAAAAGAAGTATCCAGAAATAGCCGCTGTTCATCGCGCCGCTAACACCACCACGCCCCAGGGTCCCCCCGTGGTCTTGATCTTCTTTGTCACCGTCTGCGTTGCCAGATCCGCCACAGAAACATCGTTCGAAGGGCCATTGGCGGTGAACAGCAGCTTAGCATCAGGCGAGAACGCCATGCCCCAGGGCCTCTGTCCCACTTCGAACGATCCGGTGGGCGCATTGGTTGCGGTATCGACGATAAACACCTTGTGTGCGCGCCCGGCGCTCACATAGAGCTTCGATGCATCTGGCGAGAGCAACAGGAACATCGGCTTGATTTCTCCTGGCGGCCCCAGCTTGATCGGTCGAATTTGTTTATAGTGGATCGGATCGAACAAGACAATCCCTCCATCGTTCTCCGCGTTTACATAAGCGTGTTGTCGGTCCGGCATGAAAACAATGTTGCGTGGCCGGCGCCCGACCTTGAAAGTCTTGAGCAACTTCCCGTCCGCTGTATCGATCGCCGACACCGTGCCATCCTCTTCATTCGTCGAAAAAACGCGCTTGCCGTCTAAATCAACTTTTACGCCTTCGGGTTCTTCGCCGGTCTTAATGGTCTTCGTTAGCTCGCCCGCCGCTACGTCAATGAAGCTTACGCCGCTGGCATCTTCGTTGGAGACATAAATTGTCTTCCCGTCCAACGAAACGTCGAAATTCTCCGGGTCCGACCCGGCCTTCAGCATCCGGACGAGTTTAGTGGTCGCCACATCGACGACGCCAATTCCGTCCGCGCTATGATCCGGCGGAGGCAGAGTGCTCTCATCAACTCCCGGAGGCGCAGGAGGCGATCCGCTCAATGCCACATAAATAGTCTTCCCATCCGGACTGGGTGAATGCCTCTCGGCCGTTTCCCCAAAGGGATGGTCGAGACCACTTCCATCGTTGTCGAATCGATTACGCTCAGGTCGCCCGAAATCTCATTGGTGACGTAAATACGATATCCACCCGGCTTCTCAACGGCAACAGGCTTCTCCTCCGGCTTGGAACATCCCGCCAGCACTAGCGCCGCGCCGATCATAAGGTATTTCATGAATCTCCTCATTCCACACGTCTTATTCCGCGCAATGACTGCAGTGCTCCGCCAAAGGCCTGTCCGTATGGAAATATTTTTTATAGGCGGTGATCCAATTCGACGCGATTTCATTCTGCGCCTCCGTCAAATCCATGTCACCTTCGCAAACCAGCTCACGCAAACGATCTTCCAGCGCGTCTTTGACCTGCGCATTCCAAACCGTCGCCGAATAGGAGTGCGGCCACAAATTATGGATATCCTCCGCGCCTCCCAGAGCAGGCGTCACGAGATAATCGACTTCGTAGGCTCTGGGGTCCACCCCGGCGATCCCGTATTCCTCAAACACCCTCCGCTGAAGCGCCACCGGAACGGCCTTGTTCTTGATATTCTCCTGCGCACACACCGCTGGCCTATTCACCAGCAGGGTCGCACCCGGAGTCAGCGCGGCATCCGGGATCGAAAGAATCAAAGCTTGCCTGTGTGGCCGCCGGTCCGTTACCGAACGGACCACTACCAGCCCGGCAACCAGCAGGCTGCACGCTACGGCCACCCACCCGAATCGGCGAGGGAAAGAGAATCCGCTTCGTCCGCTAGCCGAAATCTGCGCCAGTTGAGCCTTCAGCATCGCCCTTGGTCCTGCCGCCGGGGGCACCTTCGTCTCGAAATCCCGCTGATAAACGCGCACAAAGCCGTTGATCGCGTTCTCCAGCTCCTGCCGCCGCGCGCGGCATTTCCAGCACCCTGCCAGATGCGCCCTCGCAAGCTTTTGATCGTGAGCCGAAAGCTCTCCCTCGACGTCCAGAAGCAACTGTTGGTCGGGCAAATGTTCGTCGTACTTCATAAATTCACTGCTCCACAGAACGCGCGATCCGCGCCAGGGATCGGGCCAGGGACATCGAAACCGCACCCAAGGACATATCGAGAATCTCTGCGATCTCCCGATAGCGCAGCCCCTCGGCCCTTAGAAATAAACACCGCCGATCCTGTTCCGGGAACGCGTCCACCACCACCAGCAGACGCTCCCGAGTCTGTTGAGTTACGGCCTGATCCTCAGGATTAGGGGCCGGATCGATTGCCAACTCAGGTTCCGCTAGAGCTTCGAATGTCCCGCCGATTCGCGCCCTCTTTTTCAACGCCAGATTGTGCGCCACGCGGAACAGCCAGCCTCGGAGATTGGCGCGGGATTTTCCCCGGTCCAGGTGTTGAAACAGGGAAAGAAAAACGTCCTGGAGAACTTCCTCCCCATCCTGCAATCTCAGACCGAAGCTCGAAAGATACCGTAGCAGGGGAACTCGCAACTCGTCGAAAGAGCTGACAATCAGCTCCGCCAAATCGTTCCGCCGCGCGAGTTCTGCGGCCGACACGGCGCGCAACGCCGGCACAGCAAACGAACTGGAAGTTTCACGCAGCATCGGGGTCTCTAAACTATATATTCCGGCAGCCGTGCTAATGTTCAAGGTTTTTTTGCAAAAAGCGTGAACAAAACGCCAGCGTCGGGAATGTATAGTTATGGACTGTTTCAGAACTCGCCTGAAAACCGGCGCTGTTTCGCTTCTTCTTACCTTATCCGTCCTCGCCCAGCAACCAAGCGGCGAAATCCAGATTCTAGTCAAGGACCCTTCCGGCGCGGCAGTCGAGGCGTCCGGAACCCTTCGGAATCTGGCCACCGGCGCCGAGCGAACCTTCCAGACCGACGCGCGCGGCTCGTACGATTTTGTCAATCTGCCTTTCGGACGTTACCGGATCCAGATTTCAAAAACCGGTTTCACCCCGCAATCCATCGAAGTCGACATCCAATCTGGAACATCCATCTCGCGTACCGTCACGCTGACGCTCGGCACTCAGTCTTCTCGAGTCGATGTTGTGGCTGCCACCCCGCTTCCCGGAACCGATCTGAGCAGAAACCAGATTGCCGGTCCGGTGCAGACGGCTACAGCGGCCGACATTGAGGGTAGCGGTGCGCTCGATCTTACTGACTTTATGAATCGCAGGCTCAACGGGGTTTATATCAACGAATCGGCGGAAAATCCATTCCAACCCGACGTGAATTTTCGGGGCTATACGGCTTCTCCACTGCTGGGAACGCCTGAAGGCATTTCGGTGTATGTCGACGGCGTGCGCCAGAATCAACCGTTCGGAGATGTGGTGAGCTGGGACCTGATCCCGAAGAACGCCATCTCCGAGATTACGCTCATACCGGGTTCGGACCCGTTGTTCGGGCTGAACAGCCTGGGTGGCGCTCTTTCGGTTCGGACGAAAGATGGCGTCAGCAATCCGGGAATCGAAGGTACGGCCACTTATGGCAGCAGCGGACGTAAAGCGGTCGAGGGCTCCTACGGCGGCGGCAAGGCTACGGGCTTCAACTGGTTTTTTGCGGGGAATGGGTTCCATGAATCGGGATGGCGTATCGATTCGCCGTCGGACGTTCGGCAGGCATTCGTGAAGCTGGGATGGCGCACCGATAAGACCGATCTGGCGTTCACCACGACCTACGCCTATAACACCCTGGTCGGTAGTGGTCTGCAGGACTACCGGCTGCTCGCAGCCGATTATAAAAGTGAGTACACCATCCCCGACCAAATCGCGGATCGATCGCCTTCGTTCAATCTCATTGGCCGGCATACCTTCAGCGACTCGCTGTCGATTTCCGGCAATGCGTGGTATCGCAACATCCGCACTGAGATCATCAATCCCAATTTCAACACGGACTCTCTCGGCAACAATATCTATCAGCCAAACAGCGCAGAAATCACGGCTCTGACAGCCGCCGGTTACAGCGGCTTTCCGACTAGTGGCGCCACGGCTGCCAATACGCCATTTCCGAAGTGGCGCTGCATCGGTACGACGCTGCTCGGAAACGATCCGGACGAGCGATGCGATGCTGTCACCATTTACTCGAAAGAAGTGGAGAACGACTACGGATTCTCCGGACAGATGACGAAGATTAACTCGGGCAAATTCGGCCGCAACCAGTTCGCCGCCGGAGCCTTGCTAGACCGCGGTAGCGTCGGCTACACGCAGAACACGGCTTACGGCTATCTGAATCCCAACTACACAATCACCATTGTGCCGGCATGGCAGGACGGATCGACCTTGAATCCGGTCGATTCACGCGTCAGCCTGCATGGCCTGACTCCGAACTGGAGCCTCTATTTCACCGATACGCTCACGCTCGCGAAGACCGTAAATGTGACAGTTTCGGGGCGTTATAACCGATCCACGATCGACAATACCGACCGCCTCAACCCCATCGCTGGGCCCGGTTCGCTCACGGGTGACTATGTGTATCAGCGATTCAACCCTTCCGTGGGCATTACCTGGAGCCCTCTTTCTACACTGAACGCCTACGCCAGATATTCTCAAGGCAGCCGTGCCCCGACGTCCATTGAACTCGGCTGTGCCGATCCCGCCAACCCCTGCAGTCTGCCCAACGCGTTGTCCAGCGATCCGCCGCTTCAGCAGGTGGTCACCGATACCTGGGAGGTCGGCCTGCGTGGCAAGCCGGAGATTTCTTTCTTGCCCAACCTTACTTGGAATGCGGGAGCGTTTCGCGCTGAAAACCACAACGACATCCTTTTCGTCTCATCCGTGGAGTTGGGAACGGGGTACTTTCAGAACTTTGCCAGGACACGCCGTGAAGGGTTCGATGCGGATCTTGGCGGGCGCTTCAGGCGAGTCACCTGGGGACTCGACTGGACCTATCTGGAAGCTACCTACCAAAGCGATGCGGTTGTCGACGGTTCGGCAAACAATACGAGCGACAGCGCGCTCTCCGGTTTTCCGGGGCTAGATGGAAATATATATATCCACCCCGGCAATCGCATTCCTCTGATTCCAAAACAAACCGGCAAGGCTTTCGCCAGCTATCAAGCCACGAAGAGGCTGGTCTTCGATCTGGATGAGGTGATCGCCTCCAGTTCGTACGCCCGCGGGAACGAGAACAACGCATACACAGCCGACGGCGTCTACTATCTCGGTTCCGGTGTTGTGCCAGGCTATGCGATCACCAATTTTCTGGCGCACTACGACCTGACCAAGCATCTTCAAGTTCGCGTTCAGATCGACAATTTATTCGACAAACATTACTACACGATGGGACAACTCGCCAATACAGGGCTGAACGCACAGGGCGGCGTCGTCACGCGGCCATTCCCGGTATACGGCGCGGGGCCGGAGTCCGGGAACTACCCGGCGCAGAGTGTGATGTTCTTTGCCCCTGGCGCTCCACGAAGAGCCTGGGTAGAATTGCGGCTCCGGTTCTGACAGAACATGAAGCCCTTCTGGAGGCGCCTCGGCATCTGCCTCTGCCTGGCGGGTTTGGCACTGGGGGCCGTCGCCTTCACACAAGAGAAGAAGCAGACGGAACTCGGCGAGGGCATTTTCGAGCGCATTGGTGCGCGCGAAAATCCCAGCACGGAGGAAGCTACCGCGGTCGCGGAATTGTTTTCTACCAGTCTTGACGCCCGCACTGCGTTCCTCCTCCGCGCGATGGGTACCGATGCCGAACGGCTTCGCGTGAACGAACAGGATCTGTCGGTCTCGCTCTCTCGCGTGGAGACTTCAGACGCTGGTGCACTCTACCGCCGAGCCATTCGGCCCACCCTGACCAGTTCCTCCGATGCTAAGGCCCTGCTCGAAGGCGCTGCCTTCATGCGGAGGTGGAACATCCCCTGGGTGATGAGTCAGGGCGACCGCAACGCGCTGGCATCGAAACTCGTCGAGCGTATGTATGCCGAAAACGGTCGCGATAGCTTGAATGCGCTCGCCACCGCCTGGGTGGAATTGCCAAAGGTATCGATCCCATGACCGCCGCGGCTAGTTGTGGCGGCCGCTAATGCAGCGCATCCCCCATGACCATGACGCTAGATCGCGCGCGGCCCTGATCGCCGGACTTGCCGCGCTCGAACAGTCTCAAGGTCTCATCGACACTTTGCTCCAGGAACACGACCCGTACGGCCTCCAGATCCTGGCTCGCGATGCCCGCGACTTCGAGAAGGATCTGACTCTAGCCAAGGCGCGCTTCGAGTGAAACGCCCCGCTCTGCTTGTCGATCTTTCGATACCCGAACGTAACCAATAGCTTGCATGTGTACAGCATGGATCGAACCGACCCAACATTCAGATCCGCGCCCCTCTACTTGTCTTCGCCCCGCTCAGCTATCCGGAATCGCTAGCGATAATTTGTATCTGGCGCTTCAGGGCGCAGATTTACGCAGTCAAGCTTTGCATAATTGCGGGAGGGTGTCGCCTCAGCTTCCAATAACCGCCGCCGGTGAGCTGGGCGCCGCGATCTCATGCAACCCAAAGGCCACCAAGCCGCGTCTCGTTAGAAGGAGAGGTTATGCAAAGGCGGAATTTTCTGCTGCTGGGAGGCGTGGGCTTAAGGCGCTTGTACGCTTCCAGTTCCGATTTCTGGAACAAGAAGGATCCGGCGGATTGGACGGGCGCGGAGAAAGACCAGCTCACCAATAATCGCCGTGGGCCAAGGAAATTACGGTTTCGAACTCACCGTATGGCATGGGGCGCGCCATCGGAATGCCGTACCCAGGGACGGGCGGCCCGCGAGGATCGGCTGGGCAATCGTACAAGGGCGTCATCCGATGGGAAAGCGCGCTGCCGGTTCGGGATGCGTTAAAGGAGCCTCTTCCCGAGGGGTTCGAAAACATGTACGTGATCAGCGTCGGCGGTATTCCGCTGAATGCGGGGAGCCGCTCACAAAGCTCATCACAGTATCCATCCCGATACCCTTCGCAATATCCGCCCCAGCAACAGCAGGATGACAGTCCCGAATCGGATCAGAAGCTTCTCGACCGGATGAGAGGCGCGACGCTGCTGGAGCCCAAGGACAAGCGCTATCTGCAACCGGCGCTTGTCGTTCAGCAGCCGGCGGGTTACGGGAACTGATGCTGCTGGTCGGCGCCGGCCTGATGCTCAAGAGCTTTTCGAAATTGCGAACCGTAGACGGCGGGTTTTCGGCCGAGCGTGTGCTGACGATCCTATTCAACCTGCCTGCGAAACGGTATCCGACTCCGGCGCAGGTTGCCGGATTCTACGAAACGCTGGGCGACCGCATGCGGGCGCTGCCCGGAGTAGAGGACGCGGGCCTGGTAACGGTGCCTCCGCTGGCGGGGCTCTGGTCGGATGCGATTTTTACGATCGAGGGCATGCCCCCGCCGAAATCGGGGCAGTATATGGATGCTCTGAAGCGATCCGTAGATCCCGAGTATTTCAAGACAATGGGAATTGCGCTCAAGCGTGGTCGCTTTTTCACCAAGGACGACCGGCTGGATGCCGCGGGCAAAGCTATCGTGAGCGACGCGTTAGTCAAGGAATACCTTGCGGGCCAGGATCCGATCGGCAAACGAATCCGCGGCGTAAACAATGATGGGTACGAAATCATTGGAGTTGTCGGTGATACGCGCATGGAACTGGCGACGGAGCCCGAGCCGACGATGTATATTCCGTACGCCGAGGGAATTGACCGGCGCGCGACGATCGTGGTGCGCACGTCGGGCGATCCGAACCTGATGTCGTTGCCGGTACAGAAGGTGATGCGGGAAATCGATACCGACTTGCCCGCGGTGACCGTGCAGACGATCGACGATCTGCGCGAGGGCGGCACGCAGCAGAGCCGCTTCGGATTGTCGTTAGTCGGGTTGTTCGCAGGGCTGGCCGTAGTGCTGGCGTCGATTGGGTTGTATGGGGTGCTTACATATTCTGTCGGCCAGCGCACCAACGAGTTCGGGATTCGGATGGCACTGGGCGCGGATGGCGCAGCCATCACGAAGCTGGTGCTATGGCAGGGCATGAAACCCGCAGCGGCGGGGATCGTTGTTGGCGTGCTTGGTGGACTTGCTGCTACCAGCTTGCTACGTTCAGTTCTGTTCGAAGTAAGCCCGAACGATCCAGCAGTGATGGTAGGGGTGGCATTACTTATCGGTGTGATCGCGATTGCAGCGAGCTTTATTCCGGCTTGGCGGGCGACCAGGATCGACCCTGTACTTGCACTGCGCGCGGAATAAGCGCGACTGAAGAACTCAGGCTACGGGTGCCGAACCCGACCTGTTTAAGTCTGCCGCCTACTCCAGTTGGCATTTCCTCTCAATCTAGCCGCGCTGAAACGTGAACTGTCACAAGTGGCAACCTGCAACGCAAAGAGGGCCGGCCGGTCCGACCCATTTTCTTCTTGATGACTAACGAGAAGTGATCACTTGGGGTGTCAAATGGATCAGGGCACCGGGATTGGCATCTTCCAGCATCCACAAGGAGCCATCGGGCCCTTGTTCGACATCGCGGACGCGGACACCCACATTCCAGCGCTCGGCGGTTTTGGCGCCGCCGTGGCCGTCAAAAATCACCCGGATGAGCGCTTTGCTCGCCAGACCGCTGATGATGCCGTTGCCGTTCCATTGAGGAAAAGTCTGACTGCCACTGTAGAACATCAAGTTGCCCGGCGCGATCACCGGCACCCAATAGAGCACAGGCTTCGCCAGGTCGAGCCGAGTGTCGGGATTCGGAATGGGCACACCGTTATAGTTCATGCCATAGGAGACCAGCGGCCAGCCATAATTCTTGCCCTTCTCGATCAGGTTCAGCTCGTCCCCGCCGCGCGGGCCATGCTCCACCTCCCACAATTCGCCTGTGGGGGAAAACGCTAGCCCGTAGGGCGTGCGGACCCCGCTGGCCCAGGTTTCCGCCGGTGTCAGGTTGGGACTGGTAAAGGTATAGGTGCTCACCACCTTTGCGGTCTTGGCAGCTTCGGTGTCGGTAGGCGGATCGATCAAAGGAATGGTAGCAGCGCCGGTTTTGCCGAAGTTGGGATTGCCAGGGGCTGGTTTGCCGTCCAGCGTCAGACGCAGGATCTTGCCTACGGGCTGGTCTGGATCCTGGGCGGGGGTCATGCGCTGGCGATCGCCAACCGCGAGGAACAGAAACTGGCCATCGGGCGAGAACGCGACCTGCGCGCCTTCCTGCCCGCCTTTGCCCCTGGGCATCTGGCGCCACAGCACTTCGAAGTTCCCCAATCTAGCCGAGGAGTCAGTGACGCGTAGCTTGGCGCGGGCCAGCGCCAGGCCGCCGCCATAGTCCCCCGGCTCGGCATAAGTGAGATAGACAAACTGGTCGGTGGCGTAATGGGGCGAGAGGAAGACGCCGTGCATGCCACTCTGGCCCTGCCAATAGACGGGGGGCGTACCAGCCACTGGGCTGATCTTCTCTCCCTTCGGGGATACCAGCCAAATGGGCCCGACCTTCTCGGTGACCAGCATGCGGCCATCTGGCAGGAACGCGATCCGCCAAGGCAGTTCAAAGGTGCTCATGGTGGTCATCGTGAAGGGCAGGCTGGTTTCGGGCTTCTGTTCGCCCACATTGACCTGAGCCCAAGCCGCTGCGGATGCCAGAATGAGAAGCCACGTCGGTTTCGCTAGTTTCATCATCATTTCTTACTGATTCTCCTCGAATGCTCTTGTTTCGTCCTACGGCGCAGGTGTGTGGAAGCGGCCGAACCATGCAGATTTGCCGATTACGTGTCCCTCCATCGCCTTCAGGATTTCGTCACGCGTGGTGTTTGCGGGCAGGTCGAGCTTCGTGTCAAGAGCGTAGAACTCGAAAACGTAGTGATGGAGCGGTCCTGGGCCCGCGCCTGGTCCGAAGTAAGCGCCAGGATTGCCGCCACGAGCAGCGAGCCCCGGTCCATTACGCGTCCCGTCAGGAAGATCACCCGCCCCGAGTCCCTCCGCCAGACCTTTTGCGCTGCCAGGAATGTTGAACGCAGTCCAGTGAAGCGTGTCTGCCGTGGTTTTATTCGACGAGTTCTCGACGTCGTGAAAAATCACTGCGTAAGCCTTCAAGGTATCTGGCGCCGCGGATGGAGAATTGCCGATGCTCCAATGAAACTCAAACTCTGGTGACTTATTGTCTCCACGATACGCGTGCCGCATCGGAATCTCAGCACCATCGGGGAAGGAAGGGGATGAAACCGATAGCACCAGCCGAGGTGGGCCGGGTGGCGGCTTGGTCGGCGGATTCTGCGCGAGTACAACGAGAGATGACGAAAGTATGGCAGCCGAAAGCGTCTTCATACTATTTTAGGATGCTCCTCATGTGCGTAGTGTATCCGAGACGCCGTCGCTTATGCACGTCGCATCCCGACTACTTCTTCGGCTCATAATCGATGAACAGTTCCGGGAACTGCTGCTTTAGCGCCTCGATTTTCGGGCGATCACAAACCTGAATATACGGGTTATCGGGATGGTTGTAAGCGTAATCCTGATGGTAGTCTTCGGCACGATAGAAGCCCTTGAGTGGCGCGACCTCCGTAACGATTTTTTTTTGGAAAACCTTCTGCTCGTCGAGCTGGGCAATGTAAGCCTCGGCCAAGCGCTTTTGTTCGGCGTTGGTGTAGAAAATCACCGAACGATAGGATGTCCCGACGTCCGGTCCCTGGCGATTCAATTGCGTCGGGTCGTGCGCCACAGAAAAATAGATGCGCAACAGCTGACCGTAGGTAATTCGCGAGGGATCGTAGACCACCTCCACCGATTCCGCGTGCCCCGTGGTTTCGGTTACGACCTGCTTGTAGGTTGCGGTAATCGCGGACCCGCCGGAATAGCCTACCGTGGTCGAGATGATACCTTTCACCCGCTGAAACACCGATTGGGTGCCCCAAAAGCAGCCTCCGGCGAATACGGCCTTTTCCTTCCCGGGCGTTTCCTTCAATGGCAAATCCACGAGAGGCGGAGGAATTGGCGGAGCACCGAAAGTGATGGTGGCAAGAAGGAGTCCTACTGCAGCGGTTCTCTGTGCACCTGGTCGTGTCATTTGAGCGGCCTCACCCTCATTTTACAGCGGACGCCGCCCTAAATCCTACTGGCTAACAAAGTGGTCCTTGTGCAAAGATTCACGCGCAAAGTTTAGAGCTTGGCCGCGACCGATTTCGTTTCGGTGTAGTGCTCCATCACTTCCTTGCCCATTTCGCGGCCCCAGCCGGATTGTTTGTAGCCGCCGAAGGGCCATGCGGGATCGCCGTAGTTGTGCGTGTTGATGCAGATAGTTCCTGCCTTAATCTTGCGCGCCATTTTGTGTGCAACGCTCAGATTCTTCGTCCAGATACTGGCTTGCAGGCCGTATTCGGTGTCGTTCGCGAACTTAGCGACGGCGTCTAGATCGTCGTCTTCGAAGGATTGGATACAGACGACGGGTCCGAAAATCTCTTCGCGGACGACTTTCATGTCGCGATTGGTTTTCGCGAGGACGGTCGGCTCGACGAAGTAGCCATGGCCGTTGGTCTTTCCGCCAGTCACGATTTCCGCGCCTTGTGTCCGGGCGGAATCGACGTAGCCTTTGACTTTATCGTGCTGCTCTCTCGAAACGAGCGGACCGAGGTTCACGTCCGGATTCAGCCCGTGGCCGACCTTTAGCTTTCCGGCTTCTTCAACTACCCCTTCGACGACGCGTTCGTAGATCGATTTGTGCGCGAACAGGCGCGAGCCAGCGGTGCAGCATTGGCCCTGGTTATAAAAGATCGCGGAGGCCGTGCCGGCGATCGCCTGATCGAGATCTGCGTCCGGGAAAACGATCGCTGGAGATTTACCGCCGAGTTCGAGGGACACGCGCTTCAGGTTTTGAGCGGAGGCTTTTACGATCAACTTGCCGACTTCCGTCGATCCAGTGAATGCGACTTTATCGACGTCCGGGTGTTCGGCAAGCGCCGCGCCAGCGGTTTCGCCGAAGCCGGTGACGATGTTCACGACTCCATCTGGAATACCGGCTTCTTGAATCAATTCGCCGAGGCGGAGAGCGGTAAGCGGAGTTTGTTCAGCCGGCTTCAAGACAACCGTGCATCCGGCCGCGAGTGCGGGCGCGATCTTCCACGCCGCCATCATCAGCGGGAAATTCCAAGGAATAATTTGGCCGACCACCCCCATTGGCTCGCGGAGGGTGTAGGCGTGCCAGTCGCCGGGGCTGGAAACCGGAATCGTTTCGCCGTTTAGGCGCGTGCACCATCCGGCCATGTACCGGAACATCGCGATCGAACCGCCTACATCGGTTTCGCGCGCGTGCATCACGGGTTTGCCGTTGTCGAGCGCTTCGAGTTCTGCAAGCTCCTCGAGATGCCGTTCGAGAATATCGCCGAGTTTCCAAATCAGTTTTGAGCGATCGCCCGGTTTGATCTTTGACCAGGGACCGGTTTCGAAGGCTCGGCGGGCGGCGGCGACGGCGAGGTCGATATCAGCCTTATCGCCCGCGGGAACATGCGCGATGATTTCTTCAGTCGCCGGATCTTCGACGGGGAAGGTCTTGCCGCTTTGCGCGGGGACCCATTTCCCGTCGATGAAGAGCTTGTGCTGTTTAGAAACGAAGGCTGCGGCGGCGGAGCTGAGTGCGGGTTTCTCGATTGTTAAGATCATATGACGGTCCTCCCTGGGAGTTCGATAGACATTGTATATCGACTTTTATGGGATTAGCAGCATGCTCGATCGTATCGACTGAGATCGGTGCGAGATCAATTGTCCGGCCCCCTAACGAAACGGCATGGTCCATGCTGATGGTGGAGGCTGTGGAGCGTCTCGCCAGAACTGGCTGAATACAGCAAATCAGCGGACAACAAGGACTCCAATTCGCCGCGGAGTGACGGACGCAACTATCTCTATGTTGGATTGGATTGCTCCTCGGCGGTTCAGCGGTTCACACTGCCGAATTTGGCAAACGATATTCGTATCACGCTCGGAAGTGATTCGTTTTATGGTTCCGTTGTAGCGTCGGATCTGCAGACCTCTCCAGCTTCGGATGGAACGGTGGCCATCGTCAAGAGCGCCACGAACGTCGAGCCGCCGCAAGACATCGGGGTTTGGATTTATGACGACTCGACGGCCCGTCCAAACGTCTTGCGTGGGGTCGGTAGCTCTGGCCGCCCTAGCAATTTTGAGTTCTATTTCGGCTCCATTCAATGGAATGCCGATGCTAGCGCCATGTTCGGTCAAATACCTCCTCCGATGAAGGGCCCGATTTCCGCGTCCAAGAAATAAAGTAGGACACCGATGGCCGCTTTTAGCTCGCCGTTCCGCCTGTACCGGCGACAGGAAATCATCCTGACCTGGAGGAAATATGAAATCGATGTTCATTTTCAGTGCAAGCACCTTGCTCGCAGCACTTGCCCTCGCGCAGCCGCAATACACCGTCACCGACCTCGGTACGTTGGGCGGCCCAGGGACTAATAGCAACGGATTTGGGATTAACGCATTCGGCTGGGCAGCCGGGTCGTCGAACCTCGTGCTCAACGGACCGCAGCACGCCTTCCTTTGGTATGGAGGCGGCCGCATGTTCGACCTCGGCACGCTGGGTGGACAGAAATGCACCACTTGTAACAGCGCGGCAAACGGGCTGAACGAGTTTGGCCAGACAGCGGTCGGCTCCGAGACCTCCAACACGGATCCGAAGGGCGAGGACTTTTGTGGCTATGGCACTCACCATCAATGCCTTGGCGCAATCGGAAGAATTGGGGCCCTGACGGCTCTCCCGCTCCTGCCCGGCGGCAATAACGCCAACGCCTTCGATGTGAACGATCTAGGCCAAGTCGTCGGGTCCGCCGAGAATGGCACGAGCGATGCAACCTGCGCCAGCGCCACACCTTCTCAGGTTCTTCGTTTTGAAGCCGTGCGCTGGGGACCGGACGGGCGGATCCAGGCAATGCATCCTCTCCCCGGCGACACCGTCGGACTCGCCAATGCGGTGAATAACAGGGGACAGGCAGTTGGCGCCTCGGGTTTATGCTCGAATACCGCGATCTCCCCAATCCCGTTCGCTCCGCACGCCGTGCTCTGGGACAGCAGCGGCTCACCCACTGACCTGGGCCACCTGGAGGGCACGCCAGCGGGCGTTTTGAACCTTGCCACCAGTATCAATGATCGCGGGGAAGTAGTCGGATTTGCCTGCGTCGGGCCATCCACCAATCCTGCAACATGCCCCGAAGACACCTTCCTATGGACCAAGGAAACCGGTATGCAGGACCTCGGCCGGTTTCCCGGATCCATCGTGACCGGGCCCTGCTGTTCTCACACCATTAACAACAATGGCGTGATCGTTGGCTTTTCCCTGGACGCGAGCTTTAACGAGCGCGCCATCATCTGGCAAGGCAAAACGCCGGTGGACCTCAACACGCTCATCCCGAAGAACTCAGGCTGGTACCTCGAGTGCGCCCAAGGGGTCAATGATGCCGGCGAGATCGTGGGCTTTGGCACGATAAACGGCAGCACGCATGCATTCCTCTTGAAACCCAGGTACTAGACTCGCGGGGTAACAGAATCGGGTAAACAAAACGCAAAAAGCCCCAACGTTCCGGGTTGGGGCCGGGGAAGCCGGCCCCATTTAAGAAACGAAGCCGGCTTACGTCTTGGCCATCAGATCCCTGGCACGAGATCGAACCGATCCCGCGAAACGCCGCTCACGGATAATCTAGAAAGGAGTTTATGAAGAAGCTACTGACGGCGTTTCTCCTGATGGTCTGCTTGGCACAAGCCCAAACTTCTGAACGGCATCGTGTCAAGTCGCTACGCATCGAAGTACTCTCCACTATGCTGAGTTCCGGTTCAGGCATCGGCGAGTGGGGTTTTTCGGCGGTAGTGGATGTTGACGGTCGTCGTATTCTCTTCGACACGGGTGGCCGCCCCGATGCAGTGCTGAAGAACGCCAAGGAACTTCATGTCGACCTAACGAGCATTCCCGATGTAATCCTGAGCCACTTTCATCCAGATCACACTGGTGGACTACTGACGCTGCGAAAATCGGTGCTCGAAGACAATAAGCCTCAGGCACTGGCGACTATCCACGTTGGCAAAGGAATTTTCTATCCGCGGCGTGACGCGGGTGGGCAAGTGAGCGAAGCGATGGGTAGACGCCGCCAGGACTTTGAAGCTTTGGGCGGCCGTGTCGTCGAGTACGACCATCCCGTAGAGATCTTCCCTGGCGCTTGGCTCACTGGCCCGGTCCCCCGCAAGTATCCGGAACAAAACTGGGACAGAGGTGTCCAAGTGCAGACTACGGACGGCTGGAAAGAAGACAACATTCCTGAGGATATGTCGCTGGTATTCGATACTGACGGGGGCTTAGTGATTCTCTCGGGCTGCGGTCATGCGGGAGTCGTGAATACAATCGAGTATGCGCGAGATCAAATTCGGAAGGCGCCGCTCGTTGCAGCTATTGGTGGCTTCCATCTCTATGCGCTGCCAGACGACCGTTTGGAGTGGACTGCGGGTCGACTGAAGGAGTTCGGAATGCAAAACCTACTGGGTGCCCACTGCACGGGGATCGAGGCCATCTTCCGGATTCGCCAATTGACTGGGCTTTCGCGCCAGACCGCATCGGTAGCTGCCGTAGGCGCTGTTTTTGAATTAGGAAAGAAGACGGATCCGGGAATCATCGCGCGGTAATGTCCCTGGTCTCAACAGCGGCTGCGTCTCTCGAAACGCAATTGCTGCGACACGCCCTTACCAGGCCGACCAGCTTTCGCGGAGTGCCGGAAACTCATTAAAAATCATATGCTCCGTCACACTTCCCTTCAATGAAAAAAAGTCTAACTGGGATGATCCAATACGAAGCCGTTTTTTCGCGTCAGTGCAGCAGGAAATCAGAGCAAAGGTCACCGAGCCTGTTGCTGTTGGCGAAGGTTAGGTCGCGCCGGTGAGCCCTATTTGCAGGGGATCTGCCGGAAGCCAATTCTATGCCGATACCGGCGCGCACTTGTGGAGTGGATCAGCTTTAGCGATAAGAGCGACCGCAAAGACAAGTCCCCGTTTGTCTAACGCGTTCGCTTGAGCGTGGCTCTAGAGAGATGGATCGAGAAAGGAGATCGCATGGCCAGATTGAGCGCTGAATCTGTAGTTGCCTTCCGGCGCCGCGCCGGGTGAAGTTTCACCCCTTTTTTCCCGACCACCAGCGCGTAAACGGAGAACTCTCTGGATTCGTGATGCAGGGCAAGCTTGAAGCGCTCGTGCAGCAGCCTCTGCATCATCAGCAGGACCTGAAACTCGGAAGTCTCGGGCGGAAACTTCGCGGAGATATCGAATCTCTTCGAGTCCAGCCATTCCGGTCCTGAGAATAAATAGTCTCTGCCTTCAGGCACACCCTGTGCGTGATTGCGGTACGAATTAAATCGTATGTCGACGACAAAAAACGTAAATCAACCGGGCGAAGAGTTCCTCTCGTAATACCCACAGGCTTGCCCGCAACTGGAAATCTGGGATAATGATGTTCGGTGTCCCGCTTCAAAGAGTTGGAATCCCGGCTCGAACATACGGAACAGCAGCTCCGTCTCCTTCAAAAAATTTCCCGCTTCATGGTGCGCGATATCGGGCTCGCCGAATCGTTCCATGGCGTGGTCGAGCTGGTCGTCGAATTCATGGAATGCGACTCCTGCCTGCTCTATCTGCTCGAAGGCCAGGAACTGGTGCTGTGCGCGTCGAATAATCCCCGGCCGGATACGATCGGGAAAGTTCGGCTCAAGCTCGGCGAAGGATTGACTGGATGGGTCGCGCGGGAGCGGCGGCTGCTTTCGATTTCCCGCGAAGCCTACACCGATCCGCGATTCAAATTGTTTACCGATCTGCCGGAGGATACCTTCGAGGCGTTTCTCTCCGCTCCCGTCATTGTTCGTAATCGCGTGGCCGGCGTCATCAATGTCCAGCACCGGCAGACGCATTTTCACACCGGCGGGGAGATGGAGCTGTTGACCACGGTCGGCGAACAGGTGGGATGCCTGGCCGCGCTCGCGGTGGTCGACCCGGTGCGATTGAAATCCATGAGCGTGATGGATCTGGTGATGGCTCCCCGAGGATGATGAAAAAATTCTCTGCTCTGTTGTGCTTCTGAGCTGCCTGCGCCGCGGTCTGCGCAAAAATGGACCATCCAATATTTTTTCGATGAGATGAAGCAGGAGATGGAGATCACCGATCTCGCGTTTCCAACAGCCGAGCGAGGGATTGCGGCCGGTGCGATTTACGACAAGGCGAGCGGCAGGGAAAAAGACGTGTCGCTGACCACCAGCGATGGCGGCGCGCACTGGTCGCTTCAACCTTTAAAGGAGTATCCGCGATCGATTTATTTTTTGAACGACTCGATGGGCTGGATGGTCACCGATAAGGGCTTGTGGTTCACGGAGGAATCGGGGAAGAACCTGGAAGAAGCTGAGCGAGCAGCTCAAGCCGGACAAGAATCTGGAGCCGGAGACAACCATCGGACTGCTGCTGCGGGTTTGGTTTCTCGATGAGAAGCACGGGTTCGGCGTCGGCCTGCAGAAGACCATCGTCGAGACCACGGATGGCGGCCGCACATGGAATCCGATCGCGGCGGCGGCGGCACCGGCGGGCAATCCGGCTTACACCGCGTATACACAAATCGTATTCGCCGACGCGAAGCGCGGAGTGATTGTCGGCGGCTCCCAACCGCCGCGGAACGGCGGAGGGCATGCGCGGCTCGACGCCCGCATGGATGGATCCGGAGCGCGCGTCGAAACGGAAACAGGTCCCGACGTTGACGCTGCTCATGCAGACCAATGACGGAGGCGCGACCTGGGAGTCGTCCACGGTTCCTCTTTTCGGCCTGGTGACGAGCCTTCGCTTCACGGGGCCGACGGGCTGATCGTGATGGGATTCAACGATTCGTTCCAGTGGCCTTCGGAAGTATTCCGCTTGGCGAATAAGGATACGGGCCGCGTGTTTCGCGACAAAACTCCGCGCGTGACCGATGCGCAGACTCTATAACGGACCGACACATATATCTGGCCGGAGTCGAACCGACAGGGAAGATGAACACGGCGGCGCTGCCGGGCAAAGTGAAGATCCTTGAGAGTGAGCGACTTCACGACCTGGACGGAGATGCGGGTTGATTACAAGGCAGTGGCGAGGTCGGTCGTGATGGCAGGACCGGATCCGGATCACATGTGGGTGGCGACCGACACTGGAATGATCCTGCACCTGACTCCCAAACACTGACGATCAGCTCTAACTTGACTTCGGGTCCTCACCTCACTCCCTCACTTCGGGGACAGTCCGCTATGGTACGAAGTGCAAAAAATGGGGAACGCTACAACCAATGCGAATGCAATGACTTCCGGAGCAGGCTCTAAGGCCTATCTCTCGAGGTCCAGGAGGGGGTGCGTAATTCCTTTCAGCTATTGCACCAGGTCAGCTGCCCTGATCACCCACTTCGTCCCATAGCAGACTGTCCCCGAAGTAGAACTAGTCCGAAACAGAGGCTTGAGTAAGCACATGAGGCAAACCCCCAAACAGATTCCCGCGACTGCTGTTTTATCCACAATCGCTCCACCCACTGCCCTCTGTAACTATATGATTTAAATGTAAATATATCTTGAGGGAAACACCTTAATCCCCTCGATTTTCACTTGACTGTAACGGGATCCAGGCGCATGATGACTATGGTTCCAAGAGGTTCGAAGGACAGCGAGCCTGGCGGGAAGTAGCGGATCTGGAACGATGATCCGACGCGCAAAGTGTTAAGTAATTATCCGAGCGCGGCGGGGAGCGAAGGAAGATCGGGCGACCTGCTAGGGCAAGCCTCTACGTTTGGAATCAGGCTGGGCGCTACGATCCGAAGGGATTGAGAAATCCCGACGGGGAGCGGAAGTCTGAGTACAGACGCTGAGTTCCGAGAGTCGGAACTTGGCAACGGGTTGAGGGCACTGATCGTACCCCGCACAGGCCATAAAAAAGCCAAACGGGGACGGGAGTTCGAGACCGAACGGGCCAGAGAAGATTTCGGAATCGTTTCGAAGATGCAGGCCAGGAACGTTGACCCGGCCGCGGAGGTTCGCCGAAAGGTGGATCATCGCTGACGGAGAGCGAAAGGCCGTATCGAGAAGCGGGTTTCTACCGGAACGGGACAGCGGACGCGCACCGGAGCTTTGATCCGTTGCTGGATAAAACCGGCAGCGGGGAGCAAAGGGCCAACGTCACGCCGTTATCCGGATGCCATGTTCTAGCCGTGCATGCCGGCTGGAGAACGAGTTGACTAACGGGTCACTTGGAACCATTTTTCATTTCCGCCCTTTCATTCTAGGCGCCCGCCTCATTTTGCTGTGGGGTACTCCCGCTCCCTTTTGCCCCATCGCAGGTCCTGCGATTTTGTTCCTCGGTGTGAGCTTGCGGAGCCGGTTAGCGCCTTGCGGCTGCATAGTAACTCGCCTCGGTTCCTGAGGCGCAAGCGGTCGTTGGTTGGGCACCTGGGCGGATGCGTTGGCTGCAATCCAAAGAACAAGGATCGCCACGCGACGCACACAAGGTGCGAAGCACTTCATATATGTTGATCGGCAGTTCCCCCTGAGGCCTTTACGCCGCCTCTTAATGCTTCGCTTCCGACGGCTCTTCGCTAACTCCACCCATCGCCCCCGCTCGCCAACTGTGTTTTTCTTTACACGCGCGGAAACTGGCGAAATTGCAGCGGCACGCCGGACAGCGATAAGGAGTAGCGCCGCAGCGCAGCAGGATCACAGTCCAGCGGGGCGGGTGATAATATTGCTCGCTCCAGGTGCTCAAATCCTGGCGATAGCAGCGCGGACAGCGAGCGAATCTCCAGGCTCCATTCGCCCACACGCTGGTCCTCCAGCGCGTGCGGCATTTGCGGCAGCGCAGAGGATAGATTCCAAACAGAGCCCGAATTTCCTCCCACAGACTCGTTTTATGGGACACCCGAACGTCGCGTGTTCCGCATTTTGGACAAGAAAGTTGCATTTATCGGAGCTTAAATGACGACTCTATGACAAGTATAAACCGAAGTACCAACGTATCTATCTCACTTTTACAACCTCTCGAGCATGCGCGGCCACATACTTGCTCGTATAGGCCGAAAACGCCTGTTGCAACCGGTCGCGAACCGCGTGCCCTTGCCTGATTACTAATCCCTCTACGGAAGCCGCCGGCATCAGATCGCGCGTAGTGGAAGTAATGAAGACCTCATCGGCAGCTTCGAGGTCCTTCGTGAAAAGAACTTTTTCCGCTACCGTAATACCCGGAACATGAATTTCTTCGAGCAGCAGCGCCCGCGTCACCCCGGGCAGGCAGCCGGCTGAAAGCGGCGGCGTCGAAACCTCATCGCCTTTGACAATAAATATGTTCGCCGAGGTGCACTCCGCTATCTCGCCGCGTTCGTTGAGCAGCACGACTTCGTCGAAACCCTGTTCATGGGCGCGCTCATACCGCGTCAGATTCTCCGACCAGGAAAGGTACTTGGTCCCGGCAAACTCGCTCGCCGCATGACGCGCGTGCGGCACAATACCGAGCTTCACCACTTTCGCCCCAATCGTTCAGCGGCGCGGTCAATGCGATGGTGTCGAAGGCTCGTTCCGCCGCCGACGGGCCTTCCCACATGCCTCCGCGATTGCGGACGATCAGCACGCGGAGCGTCGAATTCGCGGCCTGGTTTTTTTCGATCAGGCAATACAGCCGCTCCTCCAGCCACTTCGCGTTATCGGGGAATGGCACCCGCATCCGAGCCGCATCGCGGTGCATCCGCGCCCAGTGGCGCTCCCACGCAAACATCACGCCGTCCTGCACGCGAATCGTCGAAAAAATTCCCCACCCGTTCATGAGCCCGACTTGTCCCGGAGAAAGAATGCGGCTCCCCGGTGTCGCGTATCTCGTCGTTGTGGAGCAGGAAGCGATGCATGATTTATTCTAAGCTCGTCTAGGCTCCGAGTTTCGACGCCAGATCCACGATGTCGCGGGACACCACATCGAAGTCGCCCGGCTTGGCATCGTCCGCTTTGTCCGCTTTTCCGAATTCGCCAGGTCTGTGGATGAAACCAGTGCGCAGTCCGTAGCTCCGCGCGGCGGTCAGATCGCTCGAATGCGCCGCGCACATCATTACTTGTTCGGGCTTGAGTTCTAACAGGTCGACCGCGGTGAGATAGACCTCCCGATCGGGCTTATAGTGGCGCGCAAGTTCTGCTGAAAGGATGAGGTCCCACGGAAGGCCGGCGTGCTTGGCCATGTTGGAAAGCAGCGCGACGTTGCCGTTTGAAAGAGACGCGATCGTGTAGCGTTTTTTGAGTCGCGCGAGCCCGGCGATCGAATCAGGCCACGGCTTCAAGCGATGCCAGACGCGGTTCCAGTGGTCCTTTTCCTCTTCAGAAAGGCCCTCGATGTGAAACTCCTTAAGCAGGTCTTCGAGCAGCGCGCGGTTCAAGTGATCCAAATTTGTCCAAGGAATCTCGCCCTTGCGAACCTTGGCCATGGAGGGGACGTATCCATCCCGCCATTCATCGGCGAAGCGCGCCCAATCGATAGTAATGCCCTTAGCCTTCCCCCACTCCTTGCCTTCTTCGATGATCGATCCCCGCCAATCGACCACGGTGCCGAAGACATCGAAGACCAGTGCCTTAACGGAAATCGAATTTTGCGCGCGTAAAGCCATAGCAGCACCGACCCCCGCCGACTTGATGAGTTGTCTTCGGGTCATGGCCAATTAGTATACTAGCCGCTCGGAAAAGCCGTCCGACTGAGCCGTGACCAAAGGGAGCGGTTGTCTCAGCGACCGCATGCTCACGCATGGCGGTTCAGTGTCGGTCGGAACCGCCATGCGTCAGCATGCGGATAGACGCGAAGGCCTGCACGAAATGACCGCGGCGTCGGCGCGGACAGGACACTAAGGAATCAACTCATTCGTATACGTCTTCCCCAAATCGATCTTCGCGTTCCGCACCGATTCGAGCGATGTGCTCATAACCTTGTGCACCGCCTCGACCGCCTCCGGCGTAAATTTTCCGTCGACCGACAGCATCGCCTGCGCCGTCCGCAGCACCTCGACGTCGGTCTGCCGCATCCTCCGTCCGAAACGACGCAGGCATCTTTTCGCGAATTTCTTCCGGCGTGTGCGACCGCATCCAGGATAGCGTCTTGGTGATCGCGCCCGCCAGCAGCTTCGCCGTGTCGCGATTCTTCTCCACCCACTCCGTCTTCGAATAGAGCACCGCCGAGGGATAGCTCTCGACCCCGAATACCGACCGCACTCCCTCCGCCGTCCGCGTATCGGCCAGGATATGCAACCCCGGCATCTGCTTCCGCACGATGGCCAGCGCCGGATCGGTCATCACCGCCGCGTCGACCTTATTATGCGTGACCGCTCCCACCGCCGTCGCACTCATGCCGATCGACGCGTTGCTCACATCGTCCGGCTTCATGCCCGTGCTTGACCAGCAGATAGTTGAGGAACATGTGCGTCGACGATCCGGGCGCGGAGACGCCGACCGTTTTTCCTTTCAGCCCCTCGATGCTCGCGATTCGAGGCGACACCAGCACCAGGCCCGGATACCGCAGCATCGCCACGAAGGCCCGCAAATCCTTGCCCTGCGCGGCCATTTGAATCGTGTGGTCGTAAAATCCGCAGACCACGTCCGTGCTCCCGCCCATCAGCGCTTCGAGCGCCTTCGCTCCACCCGGAAAATCGAGCAGAGTGACGTTCAGCCCCGCATCCTTGTAAAACCCGAGCTCCTGCGCCAGCGTCGCCGGCAGATAAATCAACTGCGCCTGCCCGCCGATCGCGATCTCGAATTTCCGCCGGCTTCTGCGCCGCCGCATCCTGCCAGCAACAAAAAGCAAAGGACGGTTCGTGTCAGCACCTTGTGATACGATACAACGGGTTATGATTAATGAGGCATGCTCCTCTCCGACAAGTACACCGTTGAGCGAGGCAGCGTCTATCTAACCGGCATCCAGGCGCTGGTCCGCTTGCCTCTCGATCAGATGCGCCGCGATCGCCGCGCGGGGCTGAAAACGGGCGCTTTTATCTCCGGCTATGAAGGCTCGCCCCTCGGCGGCTACGACATGGCGCTGGCCCGTTCGAAGAAGCTGCTCGACGAGCATAACGTCCATTTCAATCCCGGCCTGAACGAAGACCTGGCCGCAACCTCCATCATGGGCACCCAGATTTTCGAAGTGGTCGGCAAGGCCAACGTCGACGGCGTCCTCGGCATCTGGTACGGAAAAGGTCCCGGAGTCGACCGCAGCGGCGACATTTTCCGCCACGCGAATCTGGCCGGCACAGGGAAAAATTGCGCCGCGCTGGTGCTCGCCGGCGACGATCATGGCTGCAAAAGTTCGACCATCCCGCACCAGAGCGATTTCAGTCTCTATAACGCCGGAATCCCGTTCTTATTCCCCGGCAACGTCCAGGAAATTATCGACTACGGCCTCTTGGCCATCGCCATTTCGCGATTTTCCGGCGCCTGGGTGGGCCTGAAACTGGTCACCGACGTCTGCGACGCCGGAGGCACCGTCACTCGTCGATCCCGACCTGCCGCAAATCGTGATTCCCGAAGGCTACCAAAAAACGGTCGACCCGCGCCTGGTCCCGCCCATCACGCTGGGCCTCGAATATGAAGTCAACGTCCGCCGCCTCGCAAGCCGTTCTGCAATTCGCCCGATTGAATAAACTCAATCGCTGGCACGGCAAGAAACAAGGAGCATGGCTCGGCCTCGTCGAGCGCCGGCAAAGCTTATTACGATCTCGCGCAAGCGCTCCGCGATCTCGGCATCGGCGAGAGTGAACTGGAAGAACTCGGCATCCGCGTCGCGAAGTTCGGCATGACCTTCCCTCTCGATCAGGAATTCGCGCGCGATTTCGCCGACGGCCTCGACACCATCCTGGTCGTCGAAGAAAAACGCAGCTTCCTCGAACTGCATCTCCGCGACGCTCTCTACTCGAGCCGCTTCGCACCCCGCGATTCTCGGCAAGATCGACGCCCAACGGCGCGCCTCTCTTCCTGCCTTCAGGCGAACTCGATCCCGACAAAATCGCCCGTGTCCTCGGCGGCATTTTATCGAAGCGCCACACGACTGAAAAGGTCGCCGCCCGCGTTCAGTTCCTCGAAAACATCGTCGCCAAGCCGCGCGAGCAGCCTCTCTCCATCCGCGCCGCGAATTTCTGCTCCGGCTGTCCCCACAACCGTTCGACCCTTCTGCTCGAAGGCCAGGTCGGCGGCGGAGGCATCGGCTGCCACACCATGGCGATGCGCCTCACCGATTCCGGCCGCGCGTTTTCGCACCTCACGCAAATGGGCGGCGAAGGCACCACCTGGATCGGCATGGCTCCCTTCGTCGGCCACGATCACATGTTCCAGAACATCGGCGACGGGACGTTTTTCCATTCCGGCCAGCTCGCCGTCAACGCGCTGATCGCCAGCGGCCTCAACATCACTTACAAAATTCTCTACAACGGCCACGTCTCGATGACCGGAGGCCAGGATGCCGTCGGCGCCCTGCCCGTTCCGCAGCTCACCAAGAAACTCGAAGCCGAAGGCGTGCGCCGGACCATCGTTCTGACCGAGGATCTGCACCCGCTATCAATATGTAGATCTCGCCTCCAACGCCGAACTGCGCGATCGCTCCGAACTCGAACGAACCCTCGCCGAGCTGGCCAAGGAAAAAGGCGTCACCGCCATGATCTACGACCAGGAGTGCATGGCCGAGGTCCGCCGCAAACGCTCCCGCGGAAAATATGCCGAGCCCGTCAAGCGCCTCATGATCCACGAAGAGGTATGCGAAGGCTGCGGCGATTGCGTGAAGCAATCCAACTGCATGAGCCTCAATCCCGTCGCGACCGACCTGGGCCAGAAGATGCGCATTCATCAGTCGTCCTGTAATAAGGATTACTCGTGCGCGCTCGGCGATTGCCCTTCGTTCGTCACCGTGAAAATCAAGGAAGGCACCGGTCTGCGCCGCAAGGCGCTTCCGAAACTCCCCGACGCCGACGTCCCCGCGCCGCGCGAAATCGCATCCAGTCGGCGACGGCTACCGCATCGTCTGCCCCGGCATCGGCGGCACCGGCGTCGTGACCATCAACGCTCTGCTCGCCACCGCCGGATGGATCGACGGCCTCTATGTGACGACGCTCGATCAGACCGGCACCGCGCAGAAAGGCGGAGCCGTCGTCTCGCACATCATGCTGAGCCGCCGCCCCGTCGAAGCGCCCGCGCGAACCAACACCGGCAACGCCGACGTGATTCTCGGCTTCGACCTGATCGGCGTCGCCAATGCCGAGCTCCTGAAAACCGCCTCGCCCGAAAAAACAACCGCCGTCCTGAACACCAACGTCACGCCGACCATCGATAACATTCGTTCGCGCACCCCCATCGCCGGTCCGGAGCGGATGTTAGAAGCCGTGCAACTCGTCACCCGCCGCGGCCATAACATCGTGGTCGACGGCACGCGCCTCGCGGAAGGTTTGTTCGGCAGCCACATGGCGGTGAATCTGTTCATGCTGGGCGTCGCCTGGCAGGGCGGCCTCATCCCGCTGACTCTCAGCGCGATCGAACAGGCTGTGCGTTTGAACGGCGTCGACATCGACCGCAATTTGCAGGTCTTCACCTGGGGCCGAAAGTATTATCACGATGCGGCGTCAGTCGAGCAGTTGTTGAAACCCAAGCAGCAGCGACTGGTCGCCTTCGATCGAGCATCCGAATTGACGGCGTATCAAAACGTCGCCTACGCCAGGCAATATGTGGATTTTATCGAGGACGTCGACGCAAAGGGCTCCGGCGCTGGCCGACACCGTCGCGCGAAATTTATACAAGTTGATGGCGTACAAAGACGAGTACGAAGTCGCGCGGCTGCTCACCAAGCCGATCGTTTGAAAGTCAGATCAGGGACACGTGGACGGAGGTCGAATCGATCTCCTACAATCTGCATCCGCCTCTGCTCCGGAAATTCGGCTTCAAGAAGAAGCTCGCGCATCGGCCCATGGTTCCGGCGGCCCCTCAAAATGTTGGCCGCGATGAAAGGATTGCGCGGCGGCGCTTTCGATATTTTCGGACGCTCGAAGCACCGGCGCATGGAGCGCGAGCTGATCGGCTGGTATCGCGATCTGATCACGCAGGTGATCGAACGCAATCCCCCGCAAGCCCAGGAAATCGCCGCGCTACCGGACCAGATCCGAGGCTACGAACAAATCAAGGAAGCCAGCATCGCGAAGGTGAAACAGCAGGCCGTAGAAATGCTCCGTGAGTCGCAGCGCGAGCCGGTTCTTAGTCGCGAATAAGGTCAATTAAGGCTCTCCAGAGCCCCTTAACGAACCATTTAAGGGCATTTAAGGACCTCTAAGGATCTCAATTATCGTTGCGGTCGCCATTCCGTAGCCGATACACATCGATTGCAAGCCATAGCGGCCGCCATTTTTTTCGAGGATGTTTACAAGCTTGGTCATCAGCACAGCGCCGGTTGCTCCCAAAGGATGGCCGTGGGCGATTGCACCGCCTTCAATATTCAAGCGTCCCGCAGGTGGTAGAATTTCGCGAGCCCAGACGATAGGCACGACGGCAAAGGCTTCGTTGATCTCAAAAGCGTCGATGTCGGCGGCCGTTAACCCCGCCATTTTGAGGGCTTTCTCGGTTGCAGCGATGGGTCCGGTGAGCATCAATTCGGGATCGCTGCCAACCACTGCGCGGGCAACGATCCGCGCGCGTTTCTTGAGCCCAAATTTCTCGACTGCGGAGCCGCTAGCGAGCAAAACCGCCGCCGCTCCATCCGAGATTTGACTTGAGTTTGCAGCAGTTACGACCCCATCGGGCCTGAACACAGGCTTCAACGCCCGCATCTTCGCGACGTCGGGATTCTTTCGCACCCCTTCATCGCAAGTAAGCCCATTCAAAGGAAATATCTGTTTACTGATATCGGCGGACGATGCCCGGCAATGGCTTTCAACCGCGAAGTCGTCCATTTCTTCGCGCGAGATATTCCATTTTTCCGCGATCATTTCGGCCGAGATGCCTTGATGCAATAACTTGCATGGAAAGTCGGCGCGAAACTCCTCGGTCAACGCGGCGTCGGCGCCCATCGGGACCCGGCTCATCGATTCGACGCCGCATCCGATGGCGATTTCCATATCGCCCGCGGCGATGGCTTGCGAGGCAAAATGAATCGCCTGCTGGCCGGAACCGCAGAAACGATTCAGTTGAAGCGCCGGCGTTTCAATGGGATATCCAGCTTTGAGGCCAGCGAGCCGCCCGATATTGGTGCCCTGTTCTCCGGTCGCGGTGACGCAGCCGCAGACGATGTCCTCGACATGGCTGGCGTTAAGCGCGATCAGAGTTTTAGCAAGCAGATCAACAGGATGGATACCATGAAGCGCTCCGTCCGGTTTACCGCGGCCGATGGGAGTGCGAATGGCATCGACAATGAATACATCCATATTTATGTCCTCATGCGAACCAGGAAATATAATCCGGCCAGTGAGAATAACACGTCGGGAGACCACGCTGCCATGGGCGCCGGCAACTGGCCCAATGCGCCAACTTGTTCAAACAACTTGTCGACCGACCAGTAAGCAATCGCAAGCGCAAGGCTGACGCCGACGCCGGCCATCGCGCCTCGATTACCGGCCAAGAACGCGAAGGGGATCGAGACCATCGCCATGATGAAGGCGAACATCGGCACTGAGAATTTCTTGTTGAGCTGAACTTGCAAAGAGATAGTATCGAAGCCTTTGGTCTGCAGGTCGGCGATGTAGGTTTGCAGTTCCTCGAAATTCATCTGCCGCGATTGATGGGCTTCGCGCATGAAATAATCGGGGCCTTCTTCAAGTTCTTTGAAAGTTCGGATGCCGTCGGGAAAGCTGTCGGAGGCGATTACGCGGGTGGCCTTGGAAATCGGCGGACCAGCCGCTTTGGAACTCCCATTTATTAAGCGTCGGCTCCCAGCGGGCGCGTTTGGCGAAGATGTGGCGCTTCAGGCGGAACGGGCCGGGATCGATTTCATAAATGTTGACGCCGCTCATGACGCGGGCGACGGGATCGAAATATTCGTAGTAATAAATGCGGTTGTGCTCGGTGTTGATCCACTTGCGCTCCGGATGCAGGTAGGTTTGCGGAGCTTTGCCTTTGATGATGGAGCGGAGCTGATCCTGGCGGCGGTCGGCGTCGGGGACCCAGAAATAATCGAACGCGAAGAGTCCGGCGCTCAAGCCGAGGCTGGCGACCAGAATCGGAATGGTCAGGCGATGGGCGCTGATGCCGCAGGCTTTGAACGCGGTAATTTCGTTGTGTTTGCTGAGAAGCGCGAAGACCACCAGGATCGATGCGAGCACTCCGATGGGCGTGAAATCGTAGATGAGGCGAGGGGTCAGGAAGAAATGATATTGACAGGATGGTGCTGAGGCCGATGCCGTTGCGGATGATGTCGCTCAGGAGCTGGAAGAATTCGAAAATGTGAAAGATCGCGACGAAGGTCAGCACCAGCATGATGAAGTAGAACAGGAAACTGGCGAGCACATAGCGGTCGATGATTTGCGGAACCAGAGGGAAACGTCCCATCAATATTTTGCGCTCTGCCGATCGATGAGCGCGCTCGGACGCGTTGCTGCGGCTGCGGTACTCGAGCTGCGAAAGAAGCCGAGGATGCTGCCGATCAGGTCGCGGTCGCCTGGTTTTTCTAGGCGCGTGAGCATGGCGATACCGAAGACGGCGAAAATCATGTCGGGCAGCCACACGGCAAGCGCGGGCGACAGCTTACCTTGCCTCGACAGGCTGACCAAGTGTTCCGAGGCCGATGTAATAAATCAGCGCTAGAGCCACGGTCAGCACGACGGCTCCGGATTTTCCGGCGCGGCGCGTGGTGATTCCCAAGGGAACGCCGGCTAGAGAAAGCAGGATGCAGGCTCAGAGGCAGAGCGAAACGGGTGTTGAGTTCAATCTGCGCGTCGAGCTTCGAGGTTTTGTCGAGGGCCGGGGTGCGGTACGCCATGCGATAGAGAGGGCGCGTGTCCATCTCGATGACGGGCCTTGAAAGAGTCGCTTCTTTGGGCTTTTCGGCGTAAAGCGCCTGATCGCCTTGGCCGGAATACTGGCTGATGTGATAGATCGCCGGCATCCTTGCCGACTTCGTAGGTGCTGCCGTTCTTGAGCGTAAGCTGCAGGCGGTTGGCGGAGGCGTCGGGTACGGCGATCGCTTCGGGGGCGAGGGTGATGGAGGGATTATCGCCGCGCTCGGATGCGGAGGGGGCGCGTTCTCCGGGCGGAGTTACGTCGGCAACGAAGATCTGCTGCCAGCGCGAAGGCGGGCCGACGATTACGTCGCCGACGTAGAGGACCTTGTTGGGAAATTGCTCTTCGAAGACGCTCGGCTGGACGTCGGCGGTTAGTTCGCTGGCAATGAGAATATTCTTGACGCGGATTTCTTCGCGGATCGACCAAGGGGTCAGCCAGAGGGATGCGGCGGCGGCGCAGCACATGGCTAGGAATCCGAATGTGAGAATTGCGGGGACGACGCGGCGGCCGGGGACTCCGGCGGCTCGCATGGCGGTGATTTCTCCGTCGGTCGACATGCGGCTTAGGGTGACCAGGGTGCCGATGAGGACTCCCAATGGGATGGCGAAGGGGAGCATGACGGGGACTACCATCGCGAAAAGATAGGCGACGGTTTTGGGTGGGCCGGAGGTGCGGACCAGGAATTCGAAGAGGCGGCCGGCTTGTTGAAGGAAGAGGACGAAGGTGAACAGAGCTGCACCGAGCATCGCGGTGACGAAGATTTCGCGGAAGATGGTGCGGCTGATCAGGCGCATGGTTTAGGGGTTGCGATTGTCGGAGTTATCCATCGATTCGGAACCGTGATTGCGTGGACGGGCGAAAAATGGGGACAGTCCGCTCTGTCCACGCGGCGCAGAAAAGAGCCGGTGCTTTCGCGGAGTAGGGCGGGCGCCTTGGGACAGAGTGGGCTGTCCCCATTTTCGCAGTTGCCAGCGATGCACGGAGGAGCGTGGCGGGCGGCTTATCCATCGATTCGGAACCGTCGAGGCGTGATTGCGTGGACGGGCGAAAAATGGGGACAGTCCGCTCCGTCCACGCGGCGCAGAAAAGAGCCGGTGCTTTCGCGGAGTAGGGCGGGCGCCTTGGGACAGAGTGGGCTGTCCCCATTTTCGCGGTTGCCAGGGGTTCATATCAGCGCGACATTGTTGGGGGCGGTACGACTGGGAGTTTCGGGAGTTGCTCCTGGGGGACGTCGAATTCTATTTCTTCGAACAGGAGACCGGGGGAGACGATTGAGGTGGGGGCTAAAAGGCCTCCGGCGCCCAGGCTCGCTAGCGGTGCGCCGTTGTTAACGTAATCGAACAAGCACGGTTTCTTGGGAGGCGGCTAGAAGGTCCCGTAGGGAACGCGTTGAAACTCCGCGGAAACGCAGGCCTCGCACCAGTTCTTCACGGCCATCGGCGTAGACCCGGTAAACCAGGACAGGGGGGCTGATGGGGCGTACGGAGCCGCCCGATTGCGCTCCGCTCTGGGCCAGCGCCTGCAACTCGGCGCGGCCGGCGGAGAAGGGATAATCCAGCTTGCGGACCAGCATGCCGTAGGGCTTGTTGCGCTCCTTGCACATGTCGATCAGTTTCTTCTTCAATGCCGCGAGCGATTCGGTTTGGGACGTCTTGATAAAGAGATTGCTGATGGCCCCGGCGCGCGCGCCGTAGTTGCCGCTCGAGACGCGCGTGGCCATTCGATACGGCGGAGCTTTTCACGGGCTGGCGCGTGGTGAGAAAACTTTTGAGCACGCCCTTCTCGACTACCGAAACAGGTTTGCCCGGTACGCCTTCTAGGTCGAATTCATAGAAGCCCACAAGAGGCTTGCCTTGCCAGGTTTTCTGGGTCGGGTCGTCGACGATATCCATCCAGTCGGGCAGAATGCGCGAACCTATTTTAGTGTCGAGTTCGCTGGGAGTGAAATTGACGTTACGGCCGGGTTCGGCGAGGGGCTTTCGCGGGGCGCGAAGATTATCGCCGAGCAACTGGGCTAAAAGCTGGGCGGCGGCTTCGGGCTCAAACAGGGTGGGCCCGGAAAACGATTCGCCCACGGGTGCGTGGGCCAGGGCGCGAACATGTTCGGCAACCGCGGTCAGGCCCTGATGCAGTTCCGCTTCCGAAGGGAGCTTCGCGGGATCGAGCGACTGATAGGAGACGGCGTCCCGCACCATCATCCCGTCCGGCGTCTGACCTTCGGCGCGCGCGAACAGCCAGGTAAGGCTATCGTCGTAGCGGATGGACGTGCCTTCGCTGGTCAGCAGGTAAGTGATGCCGTCGAGATTCTGAAAATCGAGGCCGGAGGCGATCACCTCGGGAACGGCGCCGAACACGGAGGAGAGCTTGGCGGCTCGCGCCGTCCAGGCCGATTCGTCGAACTTGCGGTGCCCTACTTTCGCGAGACTTTTGGACCGGTTCGACTTGCGAAAAATCGGGAAGCTTATCGGTCTGGGCGGCGGCGGCGTTCAAGGCGGCGCGTTTGCGTGACATGGACTCGATCGCCGTTTTATAAGCGGTATCGGTCGAGAGCCATAACGCATCGCGCAGCGCGGGATAATCGTCATCGAGCGGGAAGGTGTTGTCGTAGCGCGCACCGCTATAGCGGCCGCTGAAAAGGTGACCGGTATTATCGAAATCGTAGCTGCCGACGCGCACCTCGATCTGCGGCGCGCGGAAGTGGACACGGGACACCGAAATGGGCGATCCGAGCACCGCGGCAACTTGAAATTCGATCGTGTCGGTCAGATCGTAGCTGAGAAAATACGGGGAGTCGTCACCCCCGCCAACGGCGCGCAGCTCGCGCGAGCGATCGAGCTCGTCGCGCATGGCGCGCAGAATGGTGTCGTCATTTTCCTGTTTCTGAGGAAGGAGGAGCGTGGCGGAAGCGGCGAGGAGGCAGGTGACGGCAAGCGATGCGGGTGATCATTATTTCAGTCCTTCTGCTGAAGGGCGGGTGAGGAGCGGCGGGCGGTCCTGGGAGCGCTCTTTGCGCTGAATTTCAATTTGCGAAACCAGCAGCGCGGGGGAGACGGCGGAAACCGGGACGCTGCCCGATTCGGCGCCGCAGATGCCATTGAAAACTTCCATTTTGTCGGAGGTCGCGATGATCTTTTCGAAGCTCGCGAGGGGCGTGCCGACGATGTCGGCTCCGCGAATCAGCTCATCCGGGCGGCCGTCGGCGAAGACGCGATAGACGATCAGAGGAATGACGGTGAAGGCCTGCAATCCGCGACTGGCGGTGGTGGTGTAGCCTCCGGTGACCTGATCGAAATAGAGGCCGTAGGGCTTGCCCTGCTTCTTCACTTCCTCGATCAGCATTTTGCGCAGTTCGGCGTCGCTGACCTTGTTGGTGGACTCGACGATCAGGTTCGATTGACGCGAGACGATTTCGTTGCCGGCCGAACGGCGGCCGTGACCGTTGGAATTGGGGAATCCGTTGATGGGAGAGCGCGACATCAGGAAGGTTTTCAGAATGCCGTTTTCGACGGCGACGATGCGCTGGGCTTTCACGCCCTCGTCGTCATACGCATAGGTTCCGTTGAGCGCGATGCCGTTGAATTCGGCGCGGGTGGGGTCGAAGACGACGGAAAGAAATGTGGGCAGCACTGGCTTGCCGACGCTTTTGGTGAAAGTCTGACCCTCGGTCTCATCCTTTTGGCGATGGCCTTCGATGCGGTGGCCGAAAATTTCATGAAAGAAGACGCCGGCGGCGCGTCCCGATAAAATCGCCGGGCCGACAAAAGGATCGGCGGGCGGCGCATGCAACAGGTCGGTAAGATTTTTGCCGGCGCGTTCGACGGCGGCGAGGATCTGCGCGTCTTTAGGCAGGGTGGAGGGGTCGCCGGTCTCGAAGGTTTCCATGGAACCGAGATCCATGCCGTCGCTCGCTTTGCCGCGGGCGGTGATAATGATGCGGGCGAACAGGCGGCCGGTTTCGACGCAGCGTTCCTTCCGAGGTGACGAGCGTCGTCATGACGCGCTGCGACTTCGACGCCGACATCGGAGTTAATGGCTCCGGGGTATTTGGACATTTCAGCCGATACTTTGCGCAGGCGCGCGGCCCATTCTGCGGAGTTGAACTTAAGCGCGGGAGGGGCGGAGAAAAATTTCTGGGGCTGTTCGACGGAGAAATCGTCAGACCCGTCTGCGGCAGCGGCGCGAAGCTTTTCGTCGGATTGGATGCGGATCAGGCGCTGCGCGGCGCCGCGATAGACGCGATCGGTGGTCAGCCACACGGTCTTGCGGATCGAATCGGCATTGTCGTCGAGGGCAATTCTGGTGGGGAGCGTGAAGCGCACGCGGTCGTTACCGACGCGGCGATAATTATCGAATTTCGGGGTACCGACGCGGACGGTGATATCCAGAATGCGGTTGCGGTTGTGGTTCTGTGCATCGATCGAACCACGACTGGCGAGGATGACGTCGTCTTCCTGGTCGGTGACTTCGTAGCCGAGGAAATAAGGCGCGGGGTCGGCCTTTGCTTGAGAGCGGTGAAGTTCCGCTCCAGTTCATCGGAAAGAATTTTTACCAGCGGCGATTGGGCACGGAGGGTGGAGCCGCAAGAGAGGGCGGCGAGTGAAAGGACAGCTAGAGTGCGCACTTAACACAAGGATAACAGGGGCCGTGATGCGTCACGCACTGGCATGAAAATCGGCATCGCGGAAAACACCGGGACAGAGTGGTCAGTCTCCCAGTTGGAGGTTTTCGGCGGTGATGGCGGCTGGGTATTGTGGACGGGGCGAAAGCAATGGGGACAGACCGCTCTGTCCACTCGGCGCGGGGGGTGCCACGCTTTTGCGAGTATGGGTGGTCGCCTTGGGACAGAGTGGTCTGTCCCCATTGCTTTCGCAGGTTTCGCGCGTACTTTGTTTATGCGGGCGCTTTATGCAGGCATGGACACGAGGCCGCGGTCTTTTAGTCCGCTGAGTGCTAGTCCGTAGCGGCCGCGGACGCCGGTCTTCTCGAAGATATGTTTGAGATGGATCTTGACGGTGCCGGGACGGATGCCGAGTTCGTTGGCGATTTCCTTATTCTTGCAGCCTTGCTCGACCAGTTCGAGCACCTGCTGCTCACGCGCGGTCAATTCACTGCGGGGATAACGGTCGGCGCGGGCGGAATCGCGGAAAACGCAATCCTCCATCCAGCTGCGGCCCAGCGCGACGGTTCGCAAACAGGCGAGAACCACAGGGATTCCAGCGGTTTTCCGCAAAATGCCTTTGGCACCGGATTGCAGGAATCGCAGCGCTTCGGCCTCGGTGACGGAGACGCCCCAAACCACAATAGCGGTGGGATTTTCTTCGTTGGTCTTGAGGTCGGCGAGCCATTCCAGGATCGATTGCATCCCGAACGCCTTATCGATCATCAGAACCTCGGGCGTGGTTCGGTACACCATCTCCTGGGCCTGGGCGAGCGAATCGGTCACGTCGGCAAATTGCAAATCGAGCGAGGCGCTGAGCAAAGTCCTGACGCCTTCAGCGGTTACGGGCTGCGTGTCGCATACCGAGACTCTTCTGATAGGGGGAAACTGGGGCACGGTTATCAGTGGTGTTGCGTCGGTAAGGGGTGTGTCGATCTCAATCAGATTGGTCATGTAGTCTCTCTTTTCCGGATTAGCTCGTTACCGCGAAACAGGGTAAACCTGATGGTCTAGTCCGGTGCCGTGCAGTTCTTATCGTCCGGTGGTATCACTTTGTTAGTAGAAGGAGTGGCAAAGGGCTCTCATGTTATGATTGCTTCAAGCCGATTTACTACTTTGGAACAGATCCTAAACTTGGAACAGATCCCAAAGTGGTCCATCAGACGCCATGCCCAAAAGTGAGGCCCCTTCAATAGGTTCGAAGCGGGCAGTTGTCATTAGTCCGAACATGCGGATGGCGGACGAGCTATCGCCGCTACTAATCACCCATCTACCGGGGGTGCCTTCGACTCATGTCCGAACCTATCCGTCGCCCAGGGACATCGGGGGGGCGATGGGGGGCGGCGAACTGCACATTTGTTTTCTCGACGTAGTGTCGGATCCTGAGCAGGCTCTACAACTTCTGGGCGAAATGTCGCGGATGGGACCGATGATTCAGGTGATCGCATTGCTGTCGGGAAACGATCCGGACTCGATGCTGCGGTGCCTGCGCAGCGGGGCGTCCGATTTCCTGATTCAACCCTTTACCGCCGAGCAGATCGAAGGCGTCCTGGCCAAACTGGCGCGCACTACGCAGGCGGAGGGGCAGGGCAAGGAACCGGCCAAGATCATGGTGGTAATGCCGGCCAAGGGCGCGTGCGGGGCTAGTACTATCGCCTGCAACCTGGCGTTCCAGTGGAAAAGGCACGGCGCGAAACGGATTTTGCTGGCAGATCTGGATCCGCTGACGGGAACGATGTCGTTCCTGCTGAAGATAAAATCGATTTATAGTTTCGTCGATGTGCTGCTGCGCGGGCACGAGCTGGATCACGATTTGTGGAACTCCATGGTGACGCATGTTCAAGGGATCGACGTGCTGCTGGCGCCGGAGATTTTGGTGGAGGGCGCGAACGATCTGCGGGATCCTTCGCCGATTCTGGATTATGCGCGGCATAATTACGACGTCGTGGTGATCGATGCGGGCGGGGTTTACGGGGAGTGGAACCTGAATCAGGCTCGCATGGCGAATGAGCTGCTCCTCGTCACGACCAACGAGTTGCCGGCGCTGCAAGCCGCGCAACGGGCGCTATCGTATCTCGATGCGAACCGGATCGGGCGCTGGAAGATCCGGCTGGTGGTGAATCGGTACATGCGCGATGTCGGGCTGAGCCGCGAGGTGATCGCGACCGCGCTGCATACGGAAGTGTTCGATATTTTCCCTAGCGATTACGAAGCGGTGCAGAAATCGCTGATGGAAGGGAGGCCTGCGCCTCCGAGCACGACGTTCGGCAAGAGCATCATGCAACTTGCCGACAAGCTGAGCGGCGGGCGGGCTGAGACTGCGAAAAAGAAGAGTTCGTCGCTCGGCGGGCTGCTGGGATTGTTCACGAAAACGTCGAAATAGATACGTATTTCGCGGGCTTTTTGTTCCCTCTTTATTTACATACCGCATTGCAACTTTCCTGCCATCGCCCCGTCGAATGAAGTGGGGGATGAAACAAAATGAAAAGTGGCTGGTAGTATCGGCGTCTGGCGGTTCGGCGGCAATGGCGGCTCCTCCGACACTGAGCCCGCTCGAAAATCACGTGCGGCATGAACTGGTGATGCTGCCGTATCTGAATGTTTTCGATGACATTTCTTTTCGCGTTGACGGCAACACAGTAACGTTATTCGGGGAAGTGACGCGGCCGGTGTTGAAGAGCGACGCAGAAAATGTGGTGAAGCGCGTGGAAGGTGTGGCGCGCGTGGAGAATCAGATCGAAGTGCTGCCTCTTTCGAGCTTCGATGATGGGATTCGTTTACGGACGGCGCGTGCGATTTACGGATATCCGGCGTTGCAACGATATGGATTGGGAACGCAGCCCTCGATTCACATCATCGTTAAAAATGGCAACGTAACTCTGGCGGGATTCGTCTCAACAGATATGGACAAACAGTTGGCCTTTATGCGGGCCAACGGTGTGCCAGGAGTGTTTGCGGTTAATAACCAACTCCAGATCAACAAGTAGTTACTCCTTTTCTCGACCTCGGATAACCTGGACGCAGTCACCCTCCTTTACTTGTGGGGTCCAGGTTGATCCAGCGGCGGTCCGGCCCCCTCCGACCCGGACCGCCGGCCTTTTTTAGAAGCAGCCAGTACGAAACTTCGTCGCCCAAGACGCAAGTAACGTGCCTGTCTATTCGCTGCGAAGCGTCTCCATTGGGTCCACGGACGCGGCCTGGCGGGCTGGAAAATAACTCGCAGTCATGGCCGCCGCGCCGATGAGCGCTCCCGATGCAATGTACGTGAGTGGATCAAGCGGTGTGATGCCGAACAGCAGAGAAGAGATCCAGCGTGATAGACCTGCCGCTAACGCCAGTCCAATGACGCCGCCGACGAGATTCAGGATCAGGCCTTTGCGGACGAACAGCCACTTCAGCATTCCGGGCTCAGCACCCAGAGCGAGGCGGATACCGACTTCGCGGCGGCGCTGGCCGACTGCATAAGCAAGGACGCCGTACACTCCGACAATTGCCAGAGCCAACGCCATGGCTCCGGCGATCCCCAGCAAAATAACTGTGAAAGACGTGCGCGCCATGGATCGTCTGTATACATCGTTCAGAGTCCGCACTTTGGCCAACGGCAAATCAGGATTCACGGAGTGGATCGCGGCAGCGACTTCCCGAAGGAACGATTCCGTGCCCGCACGTTCACTGCGAATCGCGAAGGTGGCACCACGACCTCCCGCGCGGAAATAGACGGTGGCGGGCGCCGGCAGATTCACGCCGTCCGCGCGAACATTCTCCGCTACGCCTATAACTTCGAGCCACGGGCCGCCCCTCTGCCGAATCCGCTTACCAAGGGCATTAGCAGGCTCGCCCCAATTCTCGCGAGCCATGTTTTCGGATACCAGCGCGACGCTGCGATGATCGCGAACATCTTCCCAGGCAAAATCGCGGCCGGCTACCAATCTCGTTCCCTGTGCCCCAAGAAGGCCGGGCGAAATTCTCTTGACGGCCCGGTTAGGAGACATTTGGTCCACCGAAGTCTTTCCTTCGACGTCGATCAGGACACCGTTCCGGTACTCCGATTCCATCGGCAAGCCGCTGGCGAACCCGGCCGCGGTTACGCCGGGAATGGCGGAAAGCCTGCTTAAAATATCGGATTGTGTGCGGATCACCCACTCCGCATCCAGCATCAGCGCCTCCGGGATTGCAATGCGGACTGTCTGAATCCACTCAGGATGTGTAAACCCTGGCGTTACGGCTCGCAGGGCGAGGAAGCTCCGGATCATCAACCCGGAGGCTACCAGCAGGACGAATGCAAGGGCTACTTGCGTGACTACGAGCGCATTCTGAGCCCGGAGCTGTTGGGTCCCTTGGGTCGCGCCTCGTGCGCTTTGCATTCGGCCCTCTTGCATTCCAGCATGTATGCCGGATCGGAGGATCGCTCCCAAGCCGAACAGCAGGCTGGCGCCTAGCGAGCATACCAATGCAAATGCCAGAGCGGTTCCGTCTATCGATATCTCCTCAAGCCGGGGAAGAGTGGCGGGGCCCTGTGTGACCAGCACTCGGAGGCCGGCGTAGGAAAGGAGCAAGCCGAAGGCTCCGCCGACGATGCCCAGGGTCAGGCTCTCGACTAATAGTTCCCGCGCGATCCTTCCCCAACCGGCGCCAAGCGCCGCGCGAATCGCAAACTCCTGCCGCCGGGATTGCGCGCGCACCAGCACCAGGTTCGCGACGTTGGCGCAAACCAGCAGCAGCACCAGTCCGAGCGCTCCCATGAGAACGCTTAAGACCGAGCCCACGTCGCCCACCACATCCTTCTTTAGCGGGCGCAGGTTAGGTTTGATATTGAGCATCGCGAATGCTTTGCCGTACCCGTTCATTTCCGCCCAGGTTTTCCAAACACGCGCCAAATCTTGATTCGCCAGCGCGATCGTGACGCCCGGCTTGAGCCTTGCGATGCCGGTAAAACTTAACTCGTCCGATCTAAGCGTGCTCTTGGGAAAGCGCTGCGGCAGGAGCAGGTCGGGCGCCAGGTTCACGAGTCGAAAGTTTCGCGGCATCACTCCGATCACTTGACGTGGAATGAAATCGATCACGATCGTGCGGCCCAGCACCTGGCGATCGCCACCGAACTTCCGCTGCCAATATCCGTAACTTAGGATCACGGTTTGAGGGGAGCCTGGGGTGTCGTCTTCGCTCGAGAACCATCGGCCGATATACGCCGGCACGCCCAGCGTGGGCAGAACACCTTCGGTCGCGGTGACCGTCACAAGCTGCTCCGGATCTCCCCTCCCGGTCACCGTGACGGCCCCAGGTATCCAGACGCCGAAACTATCGAAGGCCCTGGCGCTCTCCTTACAGGCCGCATACATGCCGGCTGATAGTTCCGCGTCTTCGAAAACCTCCCCTTGAATCACCAATCTGTTGAATACGCCCACCAGCGCGTCCGATCGCGGGTAGGGCAGGGGCCGGATCAGAACGGCGTTCAATACACTGAAAATTGCGGTATTTGCTCCGATGCCTAAGGCGAGCGAAAGCAAAGCTGCCAGGCTGAATCCGGGCTTCGTTCGGATCGTCCGCACAGCATGGCGCGCATCCCGCAGCAGACCTTCGATAAAGGTGAATGTGTTCATGCGATAAACCTCCTCTCGGACCTGGGTCGTGTTGCCGAGTTTCCTGCGGGCCGCTGCCCGGGCCTCGGCTGGTTCCATTCCACGCTCGACGTACTCTTGCGCAGTGGTGTCGACGTAGAAATCGAGTTCCTCACGCTGCTCGGCGTCGGCGTCGTCACGGCGGAAGAATCGCCGCCAGTTCATGCCTGCTTCTCCGTAACCGGCTTCAGGATGCGGCCGATAGCCCGGACTAATTGCTCCCAGCGGGACGTCTGTGCTGCAAGCTGCCTCTTGCCTTCGGGGGTGAGCCGGTAATACCTGGCCTTTCGGTTGTTCTCCGAGGTCCCCCAGAACGAGGCGATCCAGCCTCGATTCTTGAGACGGTGCAGGGCCGGGTAGAGCGATCCGTGTTCAACTTGAAGGACCTCTTCCGAGCCCCGTTCTATGGCGTGCGCGATCGTCTGGCCATGGGCTGCACCTAGGATGAGTGTCTGGAGGATGAGCATGTCCAGGGTTCCCTGAACCATCTCGGATTGGAGGGGCGATTGGCGTCTCGGCATTGTCGTGTCGATGATCGACTAGTGTCGATCGTATATATAATACGCCTGTCATGAGAAAAGGTTCGACGTTTTCTTTGACGATCGATAGGAGAGGCAGTGGCCAGCGGTTTTAAGCCGATGAATGATTTAGAGAATTCGGGGCTTATGAAGAAGACGGCTACCGCGGCGGCTTCGGGGAAATTTGTGCAGCAGTTGGGGAAAGACGGTTAGTGCGTCATCGCATACACAACGTAATTTACGCCGATGCGAATTGCCAGGCCGGTGAAATTTTCGGGATAGTAGGGATCGTCGGCGTATTCCCAGGCGTCGCCGATATCGGAGTTGAACGAAGCCGCGATCATGATGCGGCCGCGATCGTCGAAGATCGCTCGCCAGTGCGCGCCTAGGCCGTCGCCGTTTCTGCCTTTGTAACCTTGCCGAAGATGATCATGTCCGACGATCTGGATCTGGTCGTCGAGATCGTAGACGGTGTGAAAAATAGGGTCGGTGTCGTCGATATCCACGATCTGGCGGTCGGGAAAGACGCGATGCATGGATTCCTGAAAGACGCCCCATTCCGTGGTGCCGTGAAAATCGTCGGCCATGAAAAAACCGCCGTGCAGGCAATAGTCGCGAAGTTTGGCGGCCTGACTGTCGGTAATGCCCCATTCGCCGACTTGCACAGCGTAGAGCCAGGGCCAGTTGTAAACTTCGTCGCCATCGTCGAGATTGACGATCTGTTCGACCGACCGGACATGCACGCGAGACAGGCGGCGCAGGGCCAGCGAGAAGTGGCGGTCGGCGGGCGGGAAATCCTGGCTCCAGAGGGAAATCCCGGTGTGCCAATCGTAGATCGCGACCCGCGTAACCGTTGTTCCAGCCTGGGCGGATACATCAGGCGCGCGAAGGCGAATTCGGTCTTCTCCTGATAATCGGGGGGCAGCGGATAGGTTACATGTTCGATGCCGGGATATTGTTTGAAAGGCTGCTGGAAGGCGTAGAGCGACGCGATCACGAACAAGCAGCCAGCAAATCGCAACGCCTTCATTGATTGCCTACCTGAAGAATATCACCGAACGGCTGTACACTATTCTCTATGTTGAAATCCGCATTCGCAGTGCTGCTTACTTCCTGCGCGGTCCACGTCGCCCTTTCGCAGAACGCTTTTGGACAGAACAAAGTCGCTCCCGACAAAGAGGCGTCGATCAAGGCCGACCTCACCGGGCAGATCGACGGAATGAAGAAACAGGCGCAGGTGATGGTGGACAGCGTCTTCAGTTTCGGCGAGCTCGGGATGCAGGAGTTCGAGACGTCGAAGTATCTCTCCGGCATTCTCGAAAAGGAAGGATTCAAGATCGAGCGCGGCGTGGCCGGGATTCCGACGGCGTGGGTGGCGTCCTGGGGATCGGGCAAGCCGGTGATTTCGCTGGGCTCCGATATCGACGATATTCCGCAGGCGTCGCAGAAGCCGGGCGTCGGTTGGCACGATCCGATGATCGAAGGCGCGCCGGGTCATGGCGAGGGTCACAACTCCGGAGTGCCGCTGAACATTGTCGCGGCGCATCGCGGTGAAGAAAATCATGGAGCGCGAGCATCTGAAGGGCACCATCCGGTTGTGGCCGGGCGTGGCCGAAGAAGAGGTCGCGACCAAGGCGTATTACGTGAAGGCGGGGATGTTTAAGGACGTCGATGTCTGCCTGTTCACGCACGTGGGCGCGAATCTTCGGCGTCGGGTGGGGAGGATCGCTCAATCAGAACGGCCTCGTGTCGGTGGAGTATCTGTTCAAGGGCGAGAGCGCCCATGCGGCCGGTGCGCCGTGGCGCGGGAAGAGCGCGCTGGATGCGGTGGAGCTGATGGACGTCGGCTGGAATTTCCGCCGCGAGCATCTGCGACTTGCGACGCGTCTGCATTACGTGATCACCAATGGCGGCGATCAGCCGAACGTAGTGCCTCCGACCGCGAGCCGTCTGGTATTACTATCGCGAAGCCGATTACGAGCACATCATGAACCTGTGGCGAATCGGCGACAACATGGCGCAAGGCCGCGACGCTGATGACCGATACGACCTATACCTCGCGCTTGCTGGGCAGCGCGTGGCCGGGGCATTTCAACAAGGTGATCGCCGAGACGATGTACGAGAACATCAAGAAGGTCGGGCTGCCGACGTGGTCGGATGCGGACCAGCAGCTCGCGAAGGGCTTGCAGGCGGAGCTGAAGGTTCGGGTGAACGGATTGCCGACGAAGATCCTGCCGCTGCGCGCGCCGCGCGTGGCACCGGCGGGTGGGGACGAAGAAGGGTCCGGGCGGTGGACAGAATCAGCCGACAGGCGGAGGGTCAGACGATATCGGCGACATTTCCTGGAACGTGCCGACGGTGGTGCTGCGTTATCCGTCGAACATTCCGGGAGGGCCGGGTCACAACTGGGCGAACGGAGTGGCCATGGCGACGCCGATCGCGCATAAGGGCGTGGTGGCGGGAGCGAAGGTGCAGGCGCTGACCATGCTCGACATTCTGCTGCATCAGGAGATCGTCGATAAGGCGTGGGATTATTTCAAGAACGTGCAGACCAAGGAGACGAAGTACAAGAGCTTCATTCGCGATGGCGATGTGCCGGCGATCTGGCTGAATAAAGGCGATCATGGAGAAGTATCGTCCGCAGATGAAGACCATGTACTACGATCCTTCGAAGTACGATACTTACCTGGAGCAGCTCGGGATCAAATATCCGACGGTGCGGCCGGCGACGAAGTAAAGCATTTCACGCAAAGGCGCAGAGCTCGCGGAGAAGACATTTATCTCTCTGCGAGCTCTGCGCCTTTGCGTGAAATTCAGATTTTTTTTACGTTCACTCCGCCGTTAGTGGTCTCGACGTGAATCGTGGGTCCGCCGGCGCCGATGTCGGTGCTCAGCTTCTTGCCGATCGCTCAGTCCGTGAACCGTCATGTCGAAGTTGGCGTTCAAGTGGCCGTTCACCGTCGCCGTCTCGAAATGCGCGTTGTAACCCGCCGGCATGGCGATATTGACGCCGCCGTTGGTGGTGCGCGCATCGAGCTTGGTGCCGTCCCAGCGATTGCCCGCCAGCGTGATGTTCAGGCCGCCGTTTGTTGTCGTGCCCTTCGACATCGCCCGCCAGGTTCTTCAGATTGACGCCGCCGTTCTGCGCGTCGAACTGGATGTTGCCGCGCACGTCGGCGATGGAGATGCCGCCGTTATGGGTCTTGAGCGAGAGGTCGGCATTGCGAGGCACGAATACTTCGTAGCTGACAGACCAGCCTTCTGATCGTCTGTGCTCGTTTCCGGACCGGAGGCGCTCACCTGCCCCGCCGACCAGTTGACATGGATCTGGGACAGCGATCATCTTAGCGCGTGCGCGTCGTCGGCGCCGCAGCGCCTCCACCTTCGAGCGCACCAGCACGGATCCGCTGTCCCATCCCTTAATCGATACGCCGCCGTTGACGCCTCCATCGACGGTCAGACGGCCGCCATAGGCGATGGTCTGCTCGCGCACTTCGCAGGACGATACCTGGCGGTCGTTTCGATTGTTGTTGTTGTCGCAGGTTAGCGATTTGGTCTGCGCGAAGGCAGTCACCGCCGCGAGCGTGATCAGTACGAATTTCATAATTTCTCCTCTTGTTACGAAGCTAGACTCCGAAAGCTGCGTTTCGGTTATGGTGACGAGAGTGGAAACTTTGCATCCCGTCGAAATGCGCGTTCTGGGCGCGCTGATTGAAAAAGATATCACCACGCCAGAGTATTACCCGCTGACCGTGAATTCGTTACAAAATGCGTGCAATCAAAAATCGAGCCGCGATCCGGTGGTCCAGTTTGACGAGCAAACGGTGGAGCAGGCGCTAGAAATGCTTAAGAATAAACATCTTGTGGTGCGGATCAGCGGCGCCGGGCATCGCGTGGAGAAGTGGGCACATCGGCTGGGGGAGACGCTGAACCTCGGCCGGAGGGAGATGGCGCTGCTGTGCGTATTGATGTTGCGGGGTCCGCAAACGGTCGGCGAGCTCCGCGGGCGGACGGAGCGGATGCACGATTTTAACGATCTGGACGAGGTCGAGAGAGTGCTGGAGACGCTGGAAAAATCGGAATTGGTGGCGAGGGCGTCGAGAGGGCGGTGGGTGCAATTGCTCGGCGGGGCAGTGGAGGTCGACGATAGATCAACCGGTGACGGTCGCGCGAACGCCTCTTGAGGAACGCGTAGCAGCGCTCGAACGCGAGATCGAAAGGCTGAAGCAGCAGCTCCAAGAGAAAGCTCGGCGAGAGCTTCGACTAGGATGCTTGGTCCCATCTGCAGTTGCATAACTCGTCCCATCTTCAGTCGCATCACTCGTCCCCTTTGCAGTCGCATCACTCGTCCCCTTTGCAGTCGCGACCCTGAACCGCCATGCGTTAGCATGCGGACAGGCGATCCCTGGAACATATCTCTATGAACAATACCGACGAGCGACGCCGCGTAAAAGTTCGCCGCGTCGATGAATGCGACACTCTGCACGACCTTTTCACGCACTGTTTCCCGGCCTTCGGCGGAGCATTTCTGCGGCGGATTTACACGATTCTCGATCACGCGGTCGGCATGGGCTGTCCGATGACTCTGGCGATTTCGGGTCCGGTGACGGTTTCCGGCCAGCATCAGGCGTGGCTGATTCCCCTGCTTGAAACCGGATGGATCGCCTATCTTTCGACCACCGACGCGGTGTGTTATCACGATGGCCATCGCAGCCTGGACGGCCGCAGGAATCCGATTTTCGAGACGCCGATCTGGGGCGACGACGGCGCTCTGCGCGACGAGCGCACCATCCGCGTCACCGATATGGCGTTCGATGAGGACGTGCTGCTCGACCAGGACCGGTTCCTGAGCGCGGTGCTGCTGCGGCCGGAATTTCAGCACAAGATGACGGGGACGGAGCTGCGCAACCGGCTCGGCCAATTCTTCGCGGCGCAGGAAAAGGCGAACGGCGTTCAAGAAGGATTGCTCGCCACCTGCCATCGCCTGGCGATTCCGATTTTCGTCGGCGCGCCCGGCGACGGTAGCGTGTTTCTCAATTCGATGAAGCTGTGGGCGATGAAGAAGGCGGGGCTGCTGGCGCAGGACTATCTCTTCGATCTCGATCTGCATGCCGAGATTTACGAAGCTTGCGCGTATCATCGCTGGGGACTTTTCGACCAGACGCCGAACGCGCTGGCGACGCTGATGCTCGGCGGAGGCGTGCCCAAGAATTACAATTTGCAGCCGGAGCCCGCGCTGGGCCAGATCCTCGGAATTCCGAACGTGCGCGGCTACAATTTCGACGTGCAGATCGTCAGCGCGCCGGTGACGGATGGGTCGCTATCGTCGTGCCCTCCGGGTGAAGCGGTGACGTGGGGCAAGGTCGACAAGGACACCTATCTGCAGTCGACCGAGAGCATGCAGGCGGATTATTCGACGGTGATGCCGTTCATCGTTGCGGCGCTGCTCGAAAATCGGAAGCGCTATGAGAAGCGCGCGGCGGAGATCGGCGAAGAGAAATTGTTTGCGGAGGAGCCGAAGGCCCGGGGATATTTGCGGTCGCGCAGACGGGTATCGGCTGTTTGAGAATCGCGAAGAATTGTGCCGGCGGTTGAATGAGGATGTGAAGGCGAATCGGGAGTGGTTGCTGGATACGCTGGCGTATCCGCTGGCGGGATAAGGGCGACAAGTTTGGAGGTCGCTATGTCTGACTCGAAACATCTTGCGATTCTCAAGCAGGGCGCGGCGGCCTGGAATGAGTGGAGGGGGCGAAATCCGGAGGCGATACTCGACCTCGTCGTGGCGCTCAGCGGGGCGGACCTCAGCGGGGCGGACATCACTAAGGGGGAGTTCTACCGGGCGGACCTCAGCATGGCGAACCTCTGGGACGCGGACCTCAGCGAGGTGGACCTCAGCGGGGCGGACCTCTGCGGGGCGAACCTCGGCCTGGCGAACCTCCGCGGGGCGCACCTCCGCTGGGTGGACCTCCGCGGGGCGCACATCAGCAGGGCGGACCTCAACGGGGCGAACCTCCGTGGGGCGAACCTCGGTGGGGCGGACCTCAGCGGGGCGGACCTTCGCGGGACAGACCTTAGCAGGGCGCACCTTTCCGAGACGGTTTTTGCCGACGTCGACTTAAGCGAAGCGATCGGACTCGAATCTTGCATCCACAATGGGCCGAGCATCATCGACTATCGGACACTCGCTAAGTCGAGAAACCTTCCTCTTGCATTTCTTCGGGGTTGCGGCCTGCCCGACGCAGCTGATCGAATATCTTCCCTCGCTCCTGAATCAGCCCATTCAATTCTATTCCTGCTTCATCAGCTACTCGACCAAGGACCAGGAATTTGCTGACCGCCTCCACGCCGACCTGCAAAACAAGGGCGTGCGCTGCTGGTTTGCGCCCCACAACGTCAAGGGCGGAAAGAAGCTCCACGAGCAGATCGACGAAGCAATTCGAATGTATGACCGGCTACTACTAATCCTTTCTGAGCACAGCATGAACAGCGAATGGGTGCGCACGGAAATTTCCAAAGCGAGAAAGCGGGAACGCGCCGAAAAGCGGCGTATGCTGTTTCCGGTTCGACTTGTCGACTTCAATACGCTGCGCGATTGGGAATGCTTCGACGCAGATGCTGGCAAGGACTCCGCCCGCGAAATGCGCGAGTATTTCATCCCGGATTTCAGCAATTGGAAGAACCACGACTCCTATCAACGCGGGTTTGAGAAACTACTCAGAGACTTGAAGAGCGAAGAAAAATTGTCCCCTCCCTGACGGGTCGGGGTCCGGTGTGGGACGGAAGTCCGCTCCCCGTGGTCGCGGCTCGTTAAGGCACACAGGCTGAAGCCCTGTGCTACCCCGGCGCATATGGTGGCACAGGACTTTAGTCTGTGTTTTATTACTGATTCCCCAAATACTCGACGTGCACGTACGTCCCGAGACGAGTGTTATAGGCCAGATACCAGCCAACGTGGTCCGGGTCCTCGTAAATCACGATCTGGTCGCTATCCCATAGCCAGCCCGGCGCATCAGGCCGATGTCGAAGGCGGCGACGTCCCAGTAGAAATTATTGAACCAGAACCGCGCTCGGACCGCCTCCGCCGAGATGCCACACATGGCCGGGCCCGAAACCGCCGGTAAAATGACCGTGCGCCCACGGGATGATCCATATGATAATGAGCATCGTTCGGCCCGGTATCGTGGCCCACCCATTTATTCCCTTTGACGTCCACGTGCGGAGCGTTGGGGTGTCCGTCTCGATCGTTATAATGAGCCTGCCTCATGCGATGCCGGCGCGGGTGCGGCGTTTCTTCACCGGCGCCGGGCCGTGAGCGGGAATATGTCCGCCGCCCACTTCCGGCTTACCGCCGCCTCCGCCCTTTTTCTGCGCGAACACGGGGACCATCAGCAGCATTGACACTGCGAATAATCCAATAAGTTTCTTCATTTAGCCTCAGTCTACCGCTATTTCCCCTTGATGTCGTACGACGTCAGATTGTCCTGATCCCGCAAGTACATCCGTACCGTCGGAGATTACCAGAGGCGACCACGAGGGCAGCGATCCTTTTTGATACTCGAATCGCGAAACCTCTTTGTACGCAGCCGGCGATCGCCTCAATCAGGCCCACCATGCCGTCCTCGCCGAGCGCATATAGCTGCTTGTCCGCATAGGTCACCGACCCCTTGCCGACGCTGCGATTCTTCCACAACTGCTTGCCGGTCTTGAAATCCATCGCGCTCAGCAGCGCATTCGTGATAGCCGTACAGACGTCCCGTCCACCAGCACCGAGCTCGAATAGTGATTCATCATGTCGCGATTGAAGTAAACCTCCTGCATCCCCTTCGGGTTCAGCTTCAACAGCGCGCAGCCGGTATCGTAGGCGCTCGAAAGAAACACCTCGCCGTCCTGATAAATCGGCGTGGCGATATTGGCGACATTGTTCGCGATCTTCCCGTAGCGCCACAACAACTCGCCGGTCGATTCCTGGACACCGAACGCGGATTGGCCGCTCAGCGCGATCACCTGTTTGGTTCCACCCACATCGGCCAGAATCGCCGAGGAATACCCGGCATGGTCATCGCCGGTTTTCCATTGCACCTCGCCCGTCCGCTTATCGAGCGATACCAGCGACGCGCCGCGTCCGCCGGGCATCACAATCACGCGGTCGCCATCGATCAGAGGCGATTCGCTATAGCCCCAGTGCGGCACGGTCGCCGCCGAATTTCTTAACCGAGTCGACCTGCCATAGGATTTTTCCGGTCGCGGCATCCAGGCAGACTACCGTGCCTTCGCCGGTCATCGCGTAGAGCTTGCCGTTATCGAAAGTCGGAGTCCCGCGCGGGCCGCTGCCGCGATCGTTCTCAAAATCGCGGCTGGTGGGCGTTTCCCAAAGCTTGTTGCCGGTCTTAACGTCGAGCGCGATCACAAATTCCTGGTTGCCGCGCTGCCCTTGCGTGTACATGCGGCCGTTGACGATCGAAAAAGAGGAGTAGCCGACGCCCAAGCCGCTGATTTTCCACACCACTTTCGGCCCACCCGAAGGCCACGAGGTAAGCAGTCCCGGTTTCGGGCGAGATGCCGTCGCGATTCGGTCCGCGCCACTGTGGCCAGTCGGCAGCCTGCGCGGTGACGCCGAGCACTAATACTAATAAGGATAGGAGTAAAGCGATACGCCGCATGATCGCATCGTAACATGCGTCTCAATAACGTAGTATGAACAAAAATCAGGCGAGTTTCAGCTTTAACGACCCGACAATCAACGCAACCATATTCCAGGCAACAATGCCCGCAAACAGAAAATTGATCCGGTTCAACAGCCGTTCCCGGCCGCCTTTCCAGCAGTAAAAGCCCAGCGCAACCGCCAGGACTTTGACTGCCAGCAACCCGCCGAGGGGATTCGGAGCATATTGCAGCGCCGCCCTGACTAAGGGATTTCCTTCATGTACGCCATGCAAAAGAAATGCGACAGTAGTCATGAAATCAAGCATTTGAAGGTAGGAGTATTGTAATAGGAGCTGATTCATTTGTACCCGTTCCCGGGTAAACTACAACACCAGTCTAGATGGAAAACCCTAGACAGTAAATAGGCCGAGACCCGTAGTACTTTCATAAGCGTCTCGAACCAGTACTCTAACGCCCGGTGACCTCCCGAATGACCCGCAAATAATTACCACCCAGGATTTTCTTAATATCCTGCTCGGAATATCCCCTCTTAAGAAGCGACCGCGACCAGCGACGGCATCTTCGAGATGTCGGCCAAGCCTTCAGGTGGCGACGTAATCCCATCGAAATCGCTGCCGATCCCGACATGGTCGATGCCCGCGACTTTCACCATGTGGTCCACATGATCGGCGACGTCGGATATAGTTGCCAGTCCGGTCTTCATCGCGGCAAGATCCTTTCGAAATTCCTCATTAGCGTAATCGTCGAGAATCTTCCCCACCATATCCGGCGGAGCGCTCTGATTCGAGCTAATGGCCGCCTGGAGCGCCGCCACATCCTTCTGGCTGATGAATCCCTCGCCGAAATTAATACCAATGACGCCTCCGTTTTTCGCGAGCGCCCGCAGCATGTCGTCGGTCACATTGCGCGGGATATTCGAAATCGCCCGCGACGAGGAGTGCGAAACGATCACCGGCTTGGTGCTCACCTCAAGGGCGTCGTAAAACGTTTTGTCGGAAACGTGCGAAACGTCAACCAGCATGCCCAACCGGTTCATCTCGCGAACCACGTCCTTTCCAAACGGCGTCAGGCCATTATGCGCGGGCTTGTCGGTCGATGAGTCGGCCCAGTTATTATTCTTGAAATGCGTCAGAGTCATCGCGCGAATACCCATGCGATAGTACATGCGCAACACCGCCAGGTCGTCATCGATCTGGTGGCCGCCTTCAATCGCGAGAAACGCCGCTATTTTCTTCGCTTTGACGATCCGCTCGATATCGCCCGCCCCGGTCGCCAGCTCAATCTGGTCCTTATGAGCGTCCAGTACTCCCTGCATCGCGTCGCGCAAGTCGAGCGTCCGCCGCACCGCCTCGGCCCCTTTGTAATAGACCGGAACCCACAGCGCAAAGAAAGGAGCCTTCATGCCCCCTTCGCGGAGCCGCGGAAAATCGACCATGCCATTCGGCAGACGGTTCGCCAGGTCCACTTGATCGACCAGAACATGCTGAATGGTATCGATATGGCTATCGATCCCAATCGCCTCAGCACTGATCCGCCGCGCCCGCGCCATGTCATCCTGGGCTTGCATCGTAATCGATACCACTAAAGCGGATAGAATGAGGCGCATCGGAGTATTATCCCCTAAAAATTTGATTGTGTTTCTCTGCGCCCTCTGCGTCTCTGCGTGAAATTGCAATAACCTAAAGTTTCCCCCCCACACGCCGATGACACATATGTGAAGGATCCGACAGCCGCATTGCGCCTACGGCAGACCCAAAACGCCGATGGCGGCTGGGGCTACTTCCCCGGCAAGCAATCGTGGCTGGAACCAACGTTTTATGCCGCCGTTGCCCTCCAAGGCGAACCGGCCGCCGATCGAGCCTGGGAGCTTCTCAAATCCTGGCAAGCGGCCGACGGCAGCTGGCGTCCTTCCGCCGACGTGCAGGTCGCGAGCTGGGGCACGTCGTTGTGCGTCACGCTGGCCCAATCCCGCGGCGAATTGGGCCAGCCGTTTCAAAAAGGCATCCAGTGGCTGCTGAGCTCGCAAGAGGTCGAGCTGGCATTGTGGAAACGCCTCCTATTCCGCACCAGATTGTTCGGTGACCCGGACCGTAATCTCGACTTGATGGGCTGGCCCTGGAAACCCGGCCAAGTGTCCTGGGTCGAACCGAATACCCACGCCATCGTAGCCTTAAAACAGGCATCGTCCAAAACACCGAGCACCAGACTGCGGGACCGGATCCGCATGGGAGAAGCCGAGTTGCTCGACGTACGTTGCGCCGATGGCGGCTGGAACTACGGCAGCCACCGGGCTCTGCAAGTGGACCTGGTAGCGTTTCCGGAAACCACTGCCCTCGCATTGATCGGCCTGCAGGGGCATGCGGACCTCGGAAAATCGTTGGCTCTTGCTGTTCGAATGGCAGGCGAAACCACTTCTCCACTGGCCCGCGCGTGGCTAACCATCGCTCTCCGGTTGCATGGCGAGGAGGTGCCCGCGTCGACCGTCCAAATCGCGTCATCTCCTGAAACGATGATCGCGGCGTTGAACATCATCGCCGAGGAGAACCCTGAATTCTTCCGCACCGGAGGCACGACATGAGTCCGAACCGCCGCGAATTTCTCGCCGTCGCGGGCGCCAGCGTATTCGCCGGATACGCCGGATTCGCAGGCGCCCCGCAGCCCCATCGCGCCCCCCAAAAACCTTCGTCTGTCTCCATCATCAAAGCCAAATCCTATTCCGACGATCTCGTCAGCCGCATCCTTGACGGAGTCAAGCAATGCGGTCTCGATGTGCGCGGCCAGCGCATCCTCCTCAAACCGAATCTGGTCGAGTTCGACCCGAAAACCTGCATCAATACCGACGTCAGCGTAGTTGCCGCGGCACTTGAAGCCTTTCGTTCGCTGGGCGCGGCCGAAGTGAAAATCGGCGAAGGGCCAGGCCATCGGCGCGATACCTATTCGATCGCGGAAATGACCCGGTATCGCACCGAAATCCCGAAGTTCGACGCGCTCTTCACCGATCTCAATCGCGACGACGTCAGCCCGGTTCAAGGCTTCGCCGATCGCGGCGAGCTATATCTGCCCAACACCGCCTTGCGCGCCGACCTGATCGTCTCGCTCGCCAAAATGAAGACGCATCACTGGGCCGGCGCGACTCTCTCCATGAAAAATTTCTTCGGCGTGGTTCCCGGCTCGATCTATGGATGGCCGAAAAACGAACTGCATCAGATCGGCATCGACGAATCGATTGTGGAGCTCAACCGCGTCTTCCGCCGCACCTTTGCAATCGTCGACGGCATCGTCGGCATGGAAGGGAACGGCCCGATTCAAGGCACTCCCAAGCAGGTTGGCGTACTGGTGATGGGCTCCGATCTACCCGCCGTAGACGCGACTTGCTGCCGCATCATGGGCATTGATCCAACGCGCATCGACTATCTGGCAATGGCCTCCGAGCGCTCGCTTGGAATGATTGAAGAAGCCCATATCGAACAACGTGGCGAGACCATAAAATCCGTCCGCACGCCCTTCGAACTAATCGCAAAATTCAAATACCTGCGCCAAGTAACTTAACCGAACCCCGACGGTAAGGGAGGGGACGCTAGTTACTGTTTTTCCAACGGCACCTCAAAATACAAAAACTCTTTCCCCGTAGAAGCATCCGAAACCCCCGTCAAATAAAGCGTCGACCCCGCCTTATAATCCGTCTGAAAATAGAAAAACCCATAAACCTTTTCCCCCAGCGGCAGCAGCTTCGCCGTGAACGCCCGCCCTTCAATCTCCCAGATATTCAGCGGACCCTTCTTCTCCTTCCGTGGAAACGGCAGAGGACTCGTCCCCGGCATTCGCGGAGCCTTCCCCGATCCACCGATAAACGTCACATCCGACGCCGGCGTCGCATCCACATGTTTGCCATCCGGCCCGATATAGTCCGCCTGCAAACTGAGCCGCAGCGCCTTGCCCGTGCCGTTTTCAAGCACCACCAGCACCGGTAAAACCCCGTAATGATTCGGGTCCGCTTTGCCAAACGCCGATCGCACCTGCTCCTCACTGACGAACGGAACCGCGGCAATCGCGATCTTCTCGGTCGTCTGGCTGCCCTTATAAGACGACGCCGCAGCGGGCGCGAACCGGTCTTTGTCCTTGTCGTCTTCCTTGTCGTAGGCAGCCCGCGCCGCTATACTCAGAAGAACTATCCACACGCCCGAGAAAACCGCCACGCGTCTCATTTATTTCCTCTATCAGGTCCTGCAACTCGCCCTCACTCCGGCGGTTGCCCTCTATCTACTGTACCGGGGAATCCGCAACCGAAAATATTTCGCCGGCCTCGCGGAGCGTCTGGGATTTCTTCCCGCCACCATTCAGACGACGGGCAGCGGAGCCATTTGGTTTCACGCCGTCTCGGTCGGCGAAGTGTTTTCCTGCGTGGAACTGATTCGCACTTTGCGCGCCGCCCACCCTCGAACGCGCATCTATGTTTCGACCACTACTCTAGCCGGCCGCGAGACGGCGGATCAGAAACTCGAAGGACTAGCCGATGGAATATTTTTCGCGCCCCTCGACTACCGCTCCGCCGTTCGAAGCGTGCTTCGGCGTCTGCGTCCTGCCGCAGTGGTGGTGCTCGAGACCGAAATCTGGCCCAATCTCTATCGCGAATCGAAACGAGCCGGAGCGTCGTTGATCGTAGTGAACGGCCGCATTTCCGACCGCGCCCTGCCTCGCTATCAGCGTTGGAGCTGGTTTTTCTGCCACGTGCTACGCTGCGCCGATATGATTTTCGCGCAGACCGCCGAAGATGAGCATCGCTTCGTAGCCGCCGGAGCGAGGCTCGATCACGTCCAGGTTGCCGGCAACTTGAAATACGATTTCACGCCGCCGTCGTCCGGCATCGCTCCCAGCATCTTCGATTTCCTCGCCACAACCAAGCCCGAAAAAATCTGGATCGCAGCCAGCACCATGCCTCCCGCCGATTCGACCGACGTCGATGAAGACGACGTAGTCCTCCAGGCCTTCACACAGGTCTCGCGCCCCGGCCTCTTACTAATCCTCGCCCCCCGCCGTCCCGAACGATTCGACATTGTCGCCGAAAAGCTGAAACGGGCAGGCGTGAACTTCGTGCGCCGCACCAACATGCAGAAGCTCGCACTCCCTGGCGTGCTGCTCGTCGATTCGATCGGCGATCTAGCCGCGCTGTTCGAGCGTGCCGACGTCGTTTTCATGGGCGGAACGCTAGCGCGCCGCGGCGGCCACAACATTCTGGAGCCGGCCTACTTCGCGAAACCCATCATCGTCGGTCCGCACATGGAAAATTTCGCGGCCATCGCCCGCGAATTTCACGCCGCGGATGCAGTGGAGCCGATCGCGACCGGCGATCTTCTAGGACTCACCGTATCCCGCCTGCTCAACGATCCGGGAACACTCGGTACGCGCGCCCACGACCTCGCCATGTCCAAGCGCGGCGTCGTCGACCGCATCGCGAAGGAAGTCTGGCGAGCTTTTGAGAACGGCGTCCCCGATCCTCTTCGCACACTGCCCGCCCGCATTATTCTCACGCCGCTCTCGTGGTGCTGGTCCGCCGGTAATCGTGCCAACATGGTTCGGCAGCGCGCAATCCGCCGAAGCCTCTCGACACCCGTCATCAGTATCGGTGGCTTGACCATGGGCGGGTCCGGAAAATCGCCGATGGTGTCCCACCTCGCCCGCGTTCTGCGTGAACAAGGCCGCAATCCCGCGATCCTCACACGTGGCTACCATCGAAAATCGCACGATCAGTTAGTCATTGTTCCGCGTGGTGAAAGCGCCTCCACTGAGCTCACCGGCGACGAAGCGCAGATGTACGTCCGCGCGGGCGATGCGCACGTCGGTATTGGTGCGAACCGCTACGACACCGGCCGCCACATTGAAGAGGCGTTCTCGCCCGATATTTTTATTCTTGACGACGGCTTCCAACATATCCGCTTGACCAGGACTCATGACATTGTGATGATCGACGCGCTCGATCCTTTCGGCGGAGGAGTGTTTCCTCTCGGCCGGCGTCGCGAACCGTCGAAAAGTCTCGCGAGAGCGTCCGCCATCGTAGTCACGCGCGGCGAAGAAGGACACGATATCGCAGGATTGCGGCAATGCATCCGCAAATTTAATCCCGAAGCGCCGATCTACATTTCCCGCATCGCGCCGCGCGCCTGGGTCGACTATGAATCGAACGCTGCCACGCCGGTCGCGGAAGTAAAGTTAGGACGCGTCGCCGCCTTCTGCGGCCTCGGCAACCCGCGCGCGTTCTGGCAGACGCTCGAAGAGTTGGAAATCCACATCGCATTCCGCTGGGCATTCAGCGATCATCATCATTACAGACCCGCTGAACTGGAGCGGCTTGCGAAACAGGCGGCCCATTGCGGAGCCGAGGCGTTGGTCACCACTGAAAAGGACATGATAAATTTGTGCGACCACGCGTCGTCGATCGTCGCGCCCTCAAAGCTTCTGTGGCTGAAAATCGGAATTGAAATCGATCGGGAAGAGGAGTTTCTCCAGAACATATTATGAGGACGGCGATCTTCGGAGGAACTTTCGATCCCATTCATCGCGCGCACTTGATCGTCGCGCGCGAAGCGGCTGATACATTTTCGCTCGATCGCGTTTTATTCATTCCCGCCGCCAATCCGCCCCACAAAGAAACCGGCGCCAGCTATGAGGACCGCTACAAGATGGTGGAACTGGCCTGCGCGGGAGAGCCGCGTTTCGTCCCCTCGCGCCTGGAACAAGGCCGCGAAAAAAGCTATTCGATCCACACCATCGAACGCGTAAAAGCGGATCCCGACTCCGGCGAAGTCTTTTTTGTAATTGGCTCCGACGCTTTCGCCGAAATCCGCTCCTGGTACCGCTGGGAAGACGTAGTCCGCGAAACCGAGTTCATCATCGTCTCCCGTCCCGGCCACACCTACTCAATCCCCCCCGGCGCCCGCGTGCACCGATTGGAAACAGTCGCCCTACCCGTCTCATCCTCGGAAACCCGCCAGTCCCTGGCCCGAGGCGAAACCCCCGACGAACTCCTCCCAGCGGTAGCAACCTACATTCGCAACCACGCCCTATACTCCGATCCACGTCCGACGTAGCGCACCACACCCGCATTGTGGGGCAGGTTGGCAACCTGCGGACCGATTGTCAATCGGTCCATCCGGACGCAGCCCGGACGCCTTCGAGACCGAACCGTGCAAGAATTTTAGAGAACCCGTGAACCTAGAACCCATCACCCTAGAAGGCTCCCACGTCCAACTCCAGCCCCTCTCCGAATCCCATCACGACGCGCTTTGCGAAGTCGGCCTCGACCCCGATCTGTGGAAATGGATTCCCATCCAGGTCCTCGATCGCGAGCAAATGCTCCACTACATGCGCGCCGCCCTCTCCGACCAGGAAAAAGGAATCTCGCTCCCCTTCGCGACCATCGACCGAGCCTCCGGGAAAGTCGTCGGTTCGACCAGGTTCCTCAACATCGACCTGCCCAACAAGCGAGTCGAGATCGGAGCAACCTGGCTTGCGAAACCCTGGCAGCGCAGCGCTCTCAACACCGAAGCAAAATACCTGATGATGCGCCACGCCTTCGAAACGCTGGGATGCAATCGAGTCGAATGGAAAACCGATTCCCTCAACACGGCATCTCGCAACGCGATTTTGCGGCTCGGCGCAAAGCAGGAAGGAATCTTCCGCCAGCACATGGTCACCTGGAGCGGTCGCCTGCGGGACACCGTATACTTCAGCGTAATCGCACCGGAATGGCCTGAAGTGAAGAAAAATCTGGAAGCGAAAATTAAGGTCAGATAAGGGCTCGCGGAGCCTCTTAAGCGCGCATTTAAGGTCAATTAAGGCACAATAAGGTCATGGCCAGCTTCCGCGTCGAGACCCCGCAGCGCTCCTACGACGCCATCGTCGAGCGCGGCGCAGTTCGTCGCATCTCCGATTTCCTACCCGCGAAACATGGCAAAATTTTCGTCGTCACAACCAGCGACGTTTGGGATTTCCACGGCTCCGCCTTCGCGCAAATCCCTCATAATATAATCTTTTTCCCGGGCGGCGAATCGAAAAAACGCCTTTCTGAAGTCGAGGCGATGGCCGAGCAGATGTTAGCCGCGGGCGCCGACCGGTCGAGCATCGTCATCGCGTTTGGAGGCGGTATCGTCAACGATACAGGGGGGTTCCTGGCCGCGATTTTCATGCGCGGCATCCCCGTAATCCAAATTCCCACAACGCTGCTCGCCCAAGTCGATGCCGCGATCGGCGGAAAAACGGGCGTAAATTTAGTCTCCGGCAAAAACCTGCTAGGCAGTTTTCATCAGCCGCTGGCAGTGCTGATCGATCCCGATTTGTTGCGGACGCTGCCCGATCGCGAGTATCGCGCCGGCCTCTACGAAATCATCAAATGCGGCGTCATTCGCGATGCTAACTTGTTTCAAATCTTAGACGAAGGAATCGCAAGCGTGCTCGCCAAGGACCCCTCGGTTGTCGAGCGCATCATCGCCGACGCAGTCCGCATCAAGGCCGAAGTTGTCTCCGCCGACGAACGGGAAGGAGGCCTGCGCCGCATCCTGAATTTCGGCCACACGGTCGGGCATGCGCTCGAAGCAGAGACGCAATATTCGCGATTCTTGCACGGCGAAGCGGTAGCGTTCGGAATGCGCGTGGCCACCGTTTTGGCGGAGCGTGTTTCCGATCTGAAAGAGGGGGCCGATATCGATCGCGTCATCGTCAACTATGGTCCGATTCCGTCGCTAAAAGGCATTTCCGCCAGCAACTTAGCGAAGCGGCTCGTGAGCGACAAGAAGACCATTCAAGGCAACGTTCATTTCGTGCTGCCGGTGAAGATCGGCGAGGTGACGGTGGTTACGGGCGTCGACGATCGAGTCGTGCTGGAATCGATCGAGGCGGTTTTGCGTGGATGATAAAGCTGTCTGGGTACAGGGGATGTTCGGCCGCATCGCCGGCCGCTATGACCTGCTGAATCATCTACTTTCATTCAATCTCGATAAGCGCTGGCGCGCGCAAACCGTGAAGCGGGTCTCCAGTATTCTGGCCCGTCCGGATGCCCGCGTTCTCGACCTTTGTTGTGGAACCGGCGATCTTTTGCTGGCCCTCAAGGGACAAGCCGTTTTCGGCAGCGACTTCTGTCATCCCATGTTATTGGAAGCACGGCGGAAGAGCCCAAGTGCGCCCCTGTTTGAGGCGGATGCGCTTGCGTTGCCGCTTAAAAGTAATTCACTCGACCTGCTTACTTGCGCGTTCGGATTTCGCAATCTTGCAAATTACGAAAAAGGATTGGACGAATTTTTGCGCGTGCTTAAGCCAGGGGGCGTGGCTGCAATTCTGGAATTCTCGCAACCAACTAATCGCGTGTTTGGAGCGCTATACCGTTTCTTCTCGATGCGGATTCTTCCGCGAGTCGGAGGCATGGTATCGGGTTCCCCCGATGCTTATTCGTACCTGCCTGAATCGATCCGAACATTTCCCGGTGCGGACGATTTGGCGGCAAGAATAAAATCAGCCGGGTTCAAGCGCGTGGAATACGAGCGCATGACCGGAGGCGCAGTCGCGCTGCATCTCGGCTACAAATAACTACATCGTCGAGATACGAATGTACCTCTTAATATCTTTCAGATTCACGAGAATGCCGATGCCGACCAACGCCAACGCCACATAGCCCCAGGGTTTCATGATTTCCTCACGGCCGTTAGAGCCTCCGTTGGGCTCGATGTTTCAACTATATAATGCCTAATGCTCCACTTGGCAAACCTGCTGCTGATTTGTCTGCTCCTGGTCAACCTGGCAGGCTTGTCGGTGGTTGCATATTCAGTCAGCCGGTCCTGGCTGCTGGCGCGCGCGGCTTCGCCGCTGCTGATTGCGATTCCGTTTTTCATCGAGCATTTTTTTGGATTCGGTTCCCTGGCATGGGTATGGCCGCTGACCACCATCACATCGGTTGCGCTGATCGTAAGTCACTGGCAGCTCCTCAAGATGCACTGGCGGATCGAGGCCGTCTACCACGCCGCGTTCGCTTATGCATTGGCTTGGCGCTACTCGTTCCCGGATATCTACGCGTCGTCCGAAAAAATCTGCGATGTGACTTTCGTCGCGAACTATATTCACGGAGACAAACTTCCGCCGGTCGATCGCTGGCTGCCTCCGTTTGCATTCGATATGTACTACGCAATGCAGCATTATGCGGCAGCGCTGCTCGGCAGGATTTTAACCATCCCTGCGGGAACCGCATATAATCTGGCGATTTGCGTGATTGTGGCCACGGTGGCGACCGCTGCCGCTGGAACCGCCTGGCTTCTTGTTCCGGCGCGAAGGGACCGGCGCTGCTGCTGACCGTCGCTCTGGTGATCGGTGGAACAGGCGCGTCTCCTTTCATCCGCCTGATAATTCCAAACCCGCAATTACACAGCAGCATCCGCTTCATGGGTAGCAGCCTTTCGCCGCACATAGCCACGAAGCCGCTGGGTCAATGGCTGCTGCATAACGGTCAAAATTCGCTGGACTTGCCCGTCGAATTACTTTCCTATCTGGTGGGGCTAGGCGATTTTCACCCGCCATTGAGCGGCTATTTGCTGTTGATGGTGGCGCTGCTTTCGATCGCCATGATCGAGGCGGGAGAAGCGGTGGGCGCGGCGTTTGCGGTGCTGGCTGCGACGGTGCCACTCACAATTCCATGCAACGCGTGGGATTTCCCGATGCAACTGTTTCTGGTGGGAGCCTATCTGCTGTATCGCAAGACAATCGCGTGGAAGCCCCTGCTTGCCGGCGGGGCTTTTGCGGCCATTCTCATTTACCCTTTCATAATCCGCTTCGCGCCTCACGCCGATGCGCTGCATAACGCGATCCGATTAGTTCCTCTCGCTTTGCATACACCGCCTTTGGCCGGACTGCTGGTTTTTTATCCACTGTTTGCGGTTCTCTTGTTGAATGCATTTTTCGGCGAGCGTTCGAAGCAATCGTCATTCTTTTGCATCATCTGGATCCTGCTGCTGACGGTATCGGAGTTTGTATATGTCGACGATCTTTATGGAGGCAAGTTCGAGCGCTTCAACACCGCTCTCAAATGGTGGGCCTGGATTTATTCCGGCACGCTGTTAACAGTGGGTGCGGTTAATTTGCGTTCTTCTTCTAAGGTTTGCCGATGGGGAACGGGAGCAGTTCTCGTTTTGATTTGCGGCTATGGAGTGGACCTGTTCGCGAATCTCGTTAATGTCCCGAAATACCATCTGGGCCAACTGGATGGCGCGGCATGGATCCGCGACGATCCCGCGCAGCGTGCGATTCTCGATTTTCTCAAGACGCAGCCGCAAAGCATTGTGCTCCAGCATATGAACGATCGCGCCTATATTCCGGCTCCGGCATTGATCATTTTTTCAGGACAGACTGCGCTTCTGGGCTGGGCGAATCATGAAGATACGTGGCGCGGCTATCGCGCCGATATCGACCAGCGGATGAATGCGATCAATCGGTTCTATAGTGGCGATCTTCCCGACGCGGAACGTTGGCTGGTAGAGAATCATATGAAATATGTCTTGTGGTTAAAGGACGACAACGATGCGGCAGGGGCGTTCGAGAAGATCGATCAGCAGATTCATAACAGGTATTTCTGGAGCGATTATTCGGTCGACACCGGCTCGCGCGCCGGTTTGTGGAGCCTCGCGGATCGTTGACTCTTAGTACAGTCATACTTCATTTCCGAGGAGACATAGGGCTTTCGCTTTGAGGTCTTTGCCTGAGTGCGCGAAAGACAAGGAGGGTTTAGTATTAGACGATGGAGCTTACTCTCAAGCAGTGCTGGAAAAACATTCGCGGCCAGGGCTTGATTGAATATGCGCTCGCCGCAGGCTTCTTCGTAGTTGCCGCGGGAGCTGTGGTACCGGGCTTTGCGTCAAGCATCAGCACGATTTTCAGCCACGTTAAAGTTATGATCACTGGGCCGACGCTTCAAATTGGATCGACGCACTAGCGCTGCTTAGCAGCAGCTTCAGCTTGGCTGCGATTTCCGGTGCTTGGGATTCGAAAAATGAATTCCCGTGGACACCGGGCAGGCGGAACAGATGAAATTCCCGGCATAGGTCACGCCAGCCTAACCGGGGGTCTTCCAGAATTCGCGTACTCACGAGTTGGTCTCCAGCAATAAACTGGACGATGGGCATCGGAATCGGCTTGGGGATGTAGAGGCGGGCGGACTGCACTATCGGATCGGCGATGTTCGAAGTGCGCTGCATACGGGTGCGAGCTTTATTGGCGATGAGACGGCCGACGACTCCCGCGTGTGCGGTCAGATCGGAGAATTTCTTGCCATCGGCGGAAAATAACTGGCGCCAGTAACGGCGCCGGGACTTCGACAACTTCGGGTAGCCTGGCGTCAGGGTGTCGAAAAGCACAACCATGCGGACTTGGTCACCACCGGCCACCAACTGGCGGGCGGCTTCGAACGCCACGACTCCGCCGAAACAGAAACCGGCGAGAATGTAGGGACCATGCGGGCGGATATCGTGAATGCGATCGCAGAATGTGCTTGCCAATTCTTCAACGGTCCGCAGTTCTGTGCCAATCGGATTGGCGATCGCGAAGAAGGGTCGATCATCGCCAAGCTGAGGGGCGAGATGGCGGAAACAGAGAATATCGTCGTTCATCGACGAGACACCGAAAATCGGAGTCAACGTGCCGATCGGCTGGAAAGGTATGACGTCGTCTCGCGACGGTGTAGAACGGCCTTTTTCCAATATCGAAGCGAGGCGAGCGATGGTGGGTGCGTGGACCAGGTCGGCTAGCGAAAGCTCCTGACCGAATTCTCTGTCGATCATTCCGATGAGAATCATCGCGCTCAGACTGTCGCCACCGACGCGGAAAAAGTCGGCCGTGATGTCGAGGCGCGGAATTCGCAATACTTCGCGCCAGAGCGCGGCCAGACGTTTCTCAATCGAAGTCGACGGTTCTGCAAAATCGGAAGTGGAATAGAGAGGTTGAGAGTCAGACGGCGGGAGGGAACAGTAATCGACTTTCCCACTTGCGGTAAGCGGCATCTGCGCCGGCATCATAGAGGACGCCGGAATCATGTGAGAGGGCAGATGGCGGGAGAGGTGGAGGCGGAGTTGATCTGGCGTGGGGGTGTGGCCATCGATTGTTGTGAAGCAGGCGAGAAGAGATCGCTCCCTTTGGTCGCGGCTCAAAACGGGGATTACGGCGCATTGGCGAATTGAGGGATGGCGGCTGAGGACGGCTTCGATTTCCTCCAGCTCCACTCGGAAGCCGCGGATTTTTATGCGGGAGAGCCAACCAGTCGCCGCAGATTACCCGGCGCTTTCCGGAGACGTCGCCGGGCCAAACCGCTTGTGCCATGTCGATCGATTTATCGACGGCGAGGAGTGTCGATGTGGGCGGCCATCGCATCTGAGCGATCTCCGGCGTAACTCCGAGAAGGATCGCACGCAACGAAGTCTCACGGTGCCGCTCGGCCCACGCTGCAACCGTTTGCTCCATGAACTGAATATCGTTAGCGGAGGGACGCAGAGGCGGGCCAAGCGATGAGTACGCATGGGCGAGGCCGCTCCAATAAGACCCCAGACACGTCCGAGGCTGCACCAATCGATCATAGCAAGAGACTTCAGAGCTATACTCTCTATCGGACTCATGCGGCGGACGATCGTCTTCTTCATCGCAGCGATTTGCTACGCGCAGGGCACCGCGGAAACAGGGCGCTGGACGTTTCGCATTTTGTGCGCGCCTTGCCACGGGATTCGCGCCGATGGGGGCCGCGGTCCCGATCTGACGCTGGGCACTTATTCGGCGGGCGATCAGCGATGCGGATCTGATCCGCGTGATTTCACGAGGCGTGCCGGGGACGGAGATGGCGGGTTACTCGGGCCGCGTCACGGACGAAGAGATCCGGAGCCTGGTCGCATATATACGGTCGGTGGGCCATGCGGAAAAGGCGACGATTCGAGGCGATGCCGCGGCCGGCGAAAATGTTTTCTGGAACAAAGGCGGCTGCGGACAATGTCATCGCGTGGGAACGCGGGGGAATAGCATCGGTCCGGACCTTACGCGCGTGGGCCGGCAGCGGAGCATCGCGTACCTGACCGCGTCGCTGCTGAAACCCGATGCCGATGTGACGCCCGGTTACGCGACCGTTACCGTGGTGACGCGCGATGGAAAAAAGATCGTCGGCGTGGAGAGGAATTTCGATAATTTTTCCGCGCAGTTTGTGGATTTGTCGGGCAAGTATTATTCGTTCGTGGTGGAAGACGTTATTTCGATGAAGCGCGAGCCGCGGTCGCTGATGCCTTCCACATACGGACAATTGTTGAGCGAAACCGAGATTAACGATCTGCTGGCCTATCTGAATAGTCTGCGAGGTGGCCGATGAAACTCGCGATCTTGTTTATCGGCGCTATCGCGATGGCGCAGGATTGGACCAGTTACGGGAACAACGCGCTCGGCTGGCGGTATAGCGAGCTCGATCAAATCAATACGAAGAATGTGGCTCGGCTCACGCCGCAGTGGATGTACCAGACCAATGTGCCGGGGAAGAATGAAACGACTCCGCTGGTGTTCGATGGGATGATGTACGTCACTGGGCCGTCGAACAATGCGTGGGCTTTGGACGCGATGACCGGCCGGCCGATCTGGTCCTATAAAAAGGCTCTGCCGGCGAATGTGAGTCTCTGCTGCGGGCAGGTGAATCGAGGATTCGCTGTTCATGGGCACACGCTTTTCAAGGTCGATCTGCAGGGGACGCTGGTCGCGCTGGATGCTAAATCAGGGACGGTGCTGTGGGAATCGACGTTGGAAGATTATAAGAAAGGTTATTCGGCGACGGCCGCGCCTCTGGTGGTGAAGAATCTGGTTGTCACGGGAATGGCAGGCGCGGAGTATGGCACGCGCGGTTTCATCGATGCTTACGATGTCGATACGGGAAAGCGTGTGTGGCGCGTCTACACTGTCGCGGAGGAAGGAGCTGGTCCGGCGATTCATGGAAGCGCGGCGGAGGATCGACCTGGATCACTGGCACCTACGATCCATCGCTCAACATGATTTATTGGGGGACGGGAAATCCGGGGCCGGACATGGACGGCGAGGGTCGTCGCGGCGACAATCTGTACACCTGCAGCCTGCTTGCGATCGACGCGGACACAGGGAAAATCAAGTGGCATTTCCAATTCACGCCGCACGATCTGCATGATTGGGATGCTATCGGCGATCCGGTGTTGACCGATCTGGTCATCGACGGGCGCACCGTGAAGGCGGTGATTCAGGCGAATCGCAACGGATTTTTTTACGCGCTCGACCGCACGAATGGAAAAGTGCTGCTCTCGAAAGCGTACACGCGAATCACGTGGGCTGACGGTATCGATTCCGATGGACGACCGGTTCCGATCGCCGGCCAGGAGCCGACTGAAGAAGGAAAGCGCACTTGCCCGGGGATGGGAGGCGGTCACAATTGGCAGGCGACGGCGTTCAGTCCTCTGACCGGGCTCTACTATTTCACGTCGACCGAGAGGTGCATGCTGTTCTACAAAACCAAGCAGGAGTTCGTCGAGGGGCAATGGTACCAGGCGCAGCACGATTGGTCGCGATGAGCCTGGCAATGGGCGAATCGACGCGATCGATCCGAAGACCGGGAAGCTCGCATGGTATTTCGAAACGGTGAGCAGTCCCACGGGAGGCATCCTCGCGACGGCTGGCGGACTGGTGTTCGTTGGCGATGCGGAGGGGTATCTGATCGCGCTCGATGCGCGCACTGGTAAGGCGGTGTGGCGATTTCAAACTGGCGGCACGATCATTGCTCCGCCGATCAGTTATGCGCTGAATGGGCGGCAGTACATCGCGGTGGCGGCGGGGCAGACGATGATTACTTTTAGTTTGCCGAAGTTTTGACGATCGACTCACTATGGTCGACGGCTCGGAAACGCTCGATCGATTACACTGACTAGCAATGAAACTTCGACCTGGGCCGGTTTCTATTCTCGTTTTCCCTGTGGGGCCAAACTTACGACACGGTGCTTGCCAACGGTCGTGTGATGGATCCGGAATCGGGGCTTGATGCGATCCGCTATATCGGGATTCGCGGCAAGCGTATCGAAGCGATTTCTGCTGCGCCTCTTCAGGGACGAACGATTGTCGATGCGCGAGGGATGGTCGTCGCGCCCGGTTTCATCGATCTTCATTCGCACGGACAGGACAACGAGAATTATCATTTCAAGGCGCACGACGGAGTTACTACTGCGCTCGAACTAGAGATTGGCGTTTCACCGGTCGCCGCGTGGTATCGGGCTCGCGAAGGGAAAGCGCTGATCAATTTTGGCGCCAGTTCCGGGCACGTTCCGGCGAAAATGGCGGTGATGCATGACACCGGAGATTTTCTACCGCGCGATCACGCTGTGCATGACATGGCTACTGACGAGCAGAAGTTGTCGATCGTCAACGCGGTTCGGCAGGGACTTGACGATGGTGCGGTCGGAATTGGATTTGGAATCGCCTACGTGCCGTCGACTACGCGCGAGGAGATTTTGCGGTTGTTCCAACTCGGCTCAGACCGGCATGTTCCGGTTTTCGTTCACATGCGCGGAAACAGCGGCCTGCCGGAGGATGGCGCGATTCCTTCGGTTCAAGAAGTGATCGCCGACGCGTCGGCCACGGGCGTTTCGCTGCACATCGTGCACATCACCAGCTCCGGCGGCCGGCAGACGGCGAACTGCTTGAAGATCATTGAGGGCGCGCGGAAGCATGGGCTCGACGTATCGACCGAGATGTATCCTTACACGGCGTCGGCTACGCGGATCGAGTCCGCGTTATTCGATGAAGGATGGCAGGAGCGAACGGGTCTCCGCTACGATCAGCTCCAATGGGTCGCCACGGGCGAACGCTTGACTGCCGAAACGTTCGCGAAGTATCGCAAACAGGGCGGAGCGGTGATCAGCCATGGAATGTCGGAGGAGACGGTTAGGCTCGCGGTAGGGAATCCCATCGTCATGATTGCCAGCGATGGGCGATTGACCAATGGCAAAGGCCATCCAAGAAGCGCCGGAACTTTTTCGCGCGTCCTGGGGCTTTACGTGCGCGAGCAGAAAGCGTTGACGCTGATGGATGCGATTCGCAAGATGACGTCTGATGCCCGCTCAGCGACTGGAGGCGTCGGTTCCGGCGATGCGGAATAAAGGCCGGATCAAAGTTGGCGCCGATGCTGATATCGTAGTGTTCAATCCGGAAAAGGTGATCGATAAGGCGACGTTTGAGAATGCGGCGCAGTATTCGGAAGGCATCGAGAACGTGATGGTCGCGGGTGTCTTCGTGCTGCGAAATGGAAATTTTGTTGACGGCGTGTACCCGGGAGCGGGCTTGCGCACGAGGTAATGAAATGCTCTCAAGACGAAACTTACTGAAAACTTCAGCGGCGCTCATCGCCGGCGGGGCTGCGGCTTATGGAGACACGATTGAATCGCGGATCGCGCGGCATGATTTGAAGGACGTGTATAAGGAGGATTTGCCGACGCCGTGCATGCTGGTGGATCAGGAGATTTTCGATGCCAACTTGCGCAAGATGGCGAATCATTGCCGCACTACCGGCATCCATCTGCGCGGGCATGTGAAGGTTCACAAGAGCACGGAAATCGCGAAGCGCCAAATCGCACTGGGAGGGATCGGCGTCACTTGCGCCACGGTTGCGGAGTGCGAACTGATGTCGAGCGTCGGCATTCACAATATCCTGTTGACGCGTCAGCCGACCAGCAAGAACAACATCGGCCGCGTGATCGCGCTGGCAAAACACGATCCGACTTTCGGGACGGTGGTCGACGATCCTCTGGCGGCGGAATGGTTGCAAACGGCTGCGGCTGTGGAGGGTCTGAAACTTAGAACAGTGGTCGATGTTTACGCGGGGCTGACACGCCACGGAATTGAAATGGGAGCGCCGGCGCTCGACCTCGCGAAGAAAGTGGACAGTTTGAAGAATCTAAAACTGGTCGGCATGATGGGTTACTCCGGCGGCGCCGCGCACACGCACGGCTGGAGTGAGCGCATGAAGAAATCGCGGGAAGATACGGCGGGGATGCTCGAAACCGTTGCCGCCGCGCGATCCGCGGGTCTGCCGATGGAGATCGTCACCGGGGGCAGCACGGGGACTTACAACATCGACTCGGAGAGTAAAGGGCTGACGGAATTGCAGGCGGGCTCGTTCGTTTTCATGGATACTCTTTATCGCGCGATCGGCGGCAAGGACGATCCGCATGAATATAGCGATTTCGGCATGGCTCTTACAGTGATGAGTTCGGTGATCAGCCAGAGGCATGCAAATCATTGCACGATCGACGCTGGAAATAAGGCGCTGCTGAAGCCGACCGATCAGGTGAAAGGGCGGCCTGAGGTTAAGGTTGAAAATCAAGGCGCCGAGTATGGCATCCTTGCATGGAACGACGGCGACCGTGCGTTTAAGCTTGGGGAGCGGGTGGAGGTTTATCCGTCGAACCTAGATATGAGCACGAATGTTTACGATCGATATTACGTGACGCGCGGGGAACAAGTCGTCGATGTGTGGCCGATCATGGGGCGGGCCGGAGCGGCGCAGCGCTGATTGTCAGTGCGACGCGATCTGGATTACTGCGTTCCACACGAACTCGACGAAGGGATAGATCGAACCCTCCGCCAGTCGCTCCACATCGCTGTGCGCGCCGAAGTTTGTGAAGTCTTCGCGCGTTCCCGCCGGGCCGATTCCGTAGGATTGCTGGCCCTTCGCGCGCAACTGCGCCTTATCGCTCGCGCCGGTCGACATGCTGGGAAGAACGGTGACGCCGGGATAAATCTGCTTGCTCACCCGTTCCAGCACGCGATACATCTCGGTATCGAGCCTGGTCGCGGGCGACGGCGGACGCGTTGCCGGCAGAGGCTCGATCTTCACTTCCGGATCGTTGATGATCTTTCCCATCTCCGCGTAAAACTTCTGCGATGTCCTCATCGGGAAGCGCGCGGATATCGAGCGTCGCTTCGGCTTCCGACGGAATCACGTTCGCGCCCACGCCGGCTTTCAGCATGGTCGGCACCACCGAGGTGCGCAGCATCGAATATGCCTGCGGCTCATGCTCCTGGCAGATAGCGCTGCGCGGCGTCCGCCGTTCGCGGATTCAGCAGCGCGTTGTAGCGCGCGGCTTTTTCCGGCGTACTGATGCGTCGCGAGCTTTTCGAAATACGTGCGCGTGGTGTCGTTCAACCGCATCGGCGTCTGCCATCGGCCGACTTTTTCGACCGCTCCGCCCAGATGGATCAGCGCGTTATCCATGCGCGGCACCGATCCGTGGCCGGACGTTCCCGTCGCCACCAGACGCACGCGCGCCGGAACTTTTTCCGCCGTCCCGATGTTCATCGACACCACCTTGCCGCCTTCGATGGTCGCGTTCCCGCCTTCGGTCAGCGAGTATTCCGCGTCGATCTCGTCGTAGTGATTCTTCACCATGAAATTGATGCCGACGCCGGTGGTGTCCGCCTCTTCGCCCGACTCGGCCAGAAAAATCACGTCGCGATCGAGCGTCACGTGATTGCGTTTCAGCAGCAGCATCACCATCAGGTTCGCGGCCAGCACGGGCTTATCGTCGAGCGATCCGCGTCCCCAAATGTAGCCGTCCTTGATCGCCGCGCTGAACGGATCGACCGGCCATTTCTCGGGCTGCACGCCGACCACGTCGGTATGCGCCAGGATCAGCAGAGGCCGCTTCGATCCGTTGCCTTTGATGCGCGCGACCAGATTCGCGCGCGCCGGATCCTGCGCGAAAATCTTGCACGGGATGCCTTCGGCTTCGAGCACCTTCTTGATGTATTCGACCGCCTTGGTCTCATTGCCCGCGCGCGTGTCGATCTGGACCAGATCGCGATAATGCTTCAGGATTTCGGTCTTCTGCTGGTCCCAATTGGACCTGGGTCTGCGCCCACGCGAGCACACGTCAAGAGCAGGAACAATTCAGGCGCGATTCATAACTGGTCATTATAAAGGACCGCGATGGTACAATTGAGGTGTCGCGGAGAGGTGGCAGAGTGGTCGATTGCGGCGGTCTCGAAAACCGTTGAACCTTCACGGGTTCCGGGAGTTCGAATCTCCCCCTCTCCGCCATTCGCTTGACACGGGCCCCCGCCAATCGCTTACCTTCAGCCGATGAAGACCCTCGCCGCTCTTATTCTTATTGGCTCCTCGCTGGTCTCCGCTGCTCCCAAAAGTTGAAATCGGAGTCATCAATGGGGCCGCGTTTCGCATCGACGTCCCCGACAACTGGAACGGCGGACTGGTCGTTTATTGTCACGGCTACAACGCGATCGCCGGTCACGTATAAAGAAGACGCGCCGATTCCCTTTCTCGCCGCGTTTACCGATCAAGGCTATGCGGTCGCCGCAGTCCGGTTACGCGACCGGAGGCTGGGCGGTTCAGGAAGCCGCGGTTGACACCGAGAGCCTGCGGCGCTATTTCATCGCGAAATACGGCGTGCCGAAGGAGACCTATTTAACCGGCCATTCCATGGGCGGATTCCTCACCATGATGCTGATGGAAATGTATCCGACCGATTTACGACGCTGCGTTGCCGATGTGCGGTCCACTGGCCGCGAGCGAATCGTTCCAATCGCGCGGAGCGTTCGACGCTGCTGGTGCTGTTCAGCTATTATTTCCCAGGCATCATTCCCGATCCCACGAAAATTCCGAAGGACTTCGTGACCGGCACCGGCGATAAAGCGCTGAACGCGAAGATCACGCAGGCGCTGGAATCGTCGCCCGAGAAGGCCGCGGCGCTGCGCCATCAGAACAATCTCAAAAGCAATAAAGACCTCGCCGGCACGCTCACGTTTCTGGTCTACCTGGTGAAGGAATTGAACGAGCGCTCCGGCGGCAATCCGTTCGACAATCGCAACATTATTTATAGCGGAACGCTCGACGACAACAAGCTGAATAGCGAGATCCCGCGCTACGCGGCCGATCCGAAGGCGGTTGCTTATCTGCGCGCGAATTACACGCCCACCGGCAAAATCGCCAAGCCGATGCTCGCGATCCATACCAGTTACGATCCTCTGGTGCCGGTGACGATTCCGAATACTTATTCGACGCTGGTGGAATTGGCCGGGAACGCAGAGCCTGTTCGTGCAGCAATTCGTGAAGCACGACGGGCATTGCGCGATTCTTCCCGCGGAGATCTCGCGAGGATTCGCCGAACTGCGCGAATGGAAGAATAACGGCACGCGGCCGGTTGGCGGCGAGCTTAAATGAACTTAAAATAGCAGTCTGTGCGAGCCTTATTCACCCTTATTTTGACCGTTCTGCGGCTTCTGGGCGGTCGAATTCGCCATGTTTCACACCGACGCGTATTACACGATCCTGCGCCACGATTCCTCGACCGGATCGGTGGAGACTTACATTCGCAACGAACTAAAGCGCGCCCGCACCAATCCGCATCAGGTTCTGACAATCGGCGATTCGCGCATGGGCTTTTTGCCTCGCTACGCCAACGAACTTCAAGACAGGTTATGAGTTTGGATCGATCGCGCTGGGCGGTGCTACTCCGCGCGATTGGTATTACATGCTGCGCGGCGCCGATCCTGACGCCGATCGTTATTCCGCGATCGTCATTGCCGATGGACGATTATGAGGATGTCGAAATCGAGGAGGATCAGTCCGTTCGCGCGGCCGATCTTTACTATTTGATCGGGCGATTGAAATATTCCGACATTCCTTATTTTGCGACGGTCTTACCGGCACGATCCGACGCTCGAATGGGCGGCGGTGCGCGGGATCGTGTTGAAGGGGTTGATTTACAAGCGCGATTTTCAGGATTTTTTGCTCCATCCGACATCGCGCATTGAAATGGCGAAGCTGGCGCGGAGGGATTCGTATCAGTGGTACTACAATTACGTCGGACCGAATCAGAGCATGGAAGGCGTGGTGGTCGATTTCGACAAGCGCACGCGTGACTGTGCCGCCGGGATTTACGCGACGGAGCAGAAAGTTGCTTATGAATATCGGTTTCTGGCGCCGCGGCCGCCTTATAGGGGCGATCGCACTGCTTATCTGCATCAGTGGCTCGGGAAGATTTACGAGCATTATCGCGGATCGAAGACGCGGCTGATTTTCTTGCATTTGCCGCGCGGTCCTTTTGTGCGTCCCGATCAGCCGGCGTTCAATCCGCATAGTTCCGTGCGCGAACTGGCGGCGCAGCCGGGCGTGATTCTGTTGCCGGAACATCTTTTCGATTCGATCGAGCGACCAGGCCTGTTCATCGATCAAATGCACATGAACGGTCCGGGCTGCGCGGAGTTTTCGCGCATGCTGGCGAAGGCAAGTCAGTCACACGCTCGATGCTCTTTAATACCACGGAGTTTTTTGTCTTCCTCGCGATCGTGCTGGCGGTGTTTTACGCCGCGCCGCGGGCGTTGCGACGAGTGATTCTGCTGGTCGCGAGCTACGTTTTTTATCTCAGTTGGAATTACAAGTTCGTCGTGCTGCTGCTGGGGTTGACGGTGGTCGATTTCGGCGCGGCGATCGCGATTGAACGCGCGCCGGCGAGCCGGAAGAAGCCTATTTCTGCTGATCAGCCTGGCGGCGAACCTGGGGATGCTCGGGTTCTTCAAATACTACAATTTTTTCGCCGACAACCTGGCGCAGTTGCTGCGATACCCGCCGCATTCGTGGACGTTTTCGATCATTTTGCCGCTGGGCATCAGCTTTCATACTTTTCAGAGCATCTCCTATGTGGTCGACGTGTATCGCGGGGAACAGGAGGCGATTCGCAATCCCATCGATTACGCGCTGTTCATTTCCTTTTTTCCGCAACTGGTGGCCGGGCCGATTGTGCGCGCCCGCGAGTTTTTCGCCGATCTCAATGCGTGGAAGCATCCGAGCCAGGAAGAAGTGCTGCGCGGCGTTCTGCTGATCGTGCTGGGGCTGACGAAGAAAATGGCTTTCGCCGATCAGTTCGCGCAGATCGCCGATTCTTATTTTCAGAACCTGAGCGCCCATCCCGGAGGTTGGGCGGCGTGGAGCGGCGTGCTCGCGTTCGCGATGCAGATTTTCTTCGATTTTTCGGGCTATACCGATATGGCGATCGGCATGGCTCTGCTGCTGGGATTTCATTTCCCGGTCAATTTCCGGCGGCCCTATCTCGCGTTCAGCATTACCGATTTCTGGCATCGCTGGCACATGTCGCTATCGCGCTGGCTGCGGGATTATTTGTACATTCCTCTGGGCGGGAACCGGCACGGACGGCTGATGACGTATCGCAATCTGATGCTGACCATGCTGCTGGGCGGGTTGTGGCATGGCGCGAGCTGGAATTTCGTGATCTGGGGCGGCTATCACGGCGGATTGTTGAGCGTCGAGCGAATGATGGGGCGGCGCGAGTTTGAGAAGCGGCCTCCGATCTGGCTTTATCCTTTGCGCGCGCTGATTACGTTTGGGCTGGTGTGCGTGGGGTGGGTATTTTTTCGCGCGGCCACGTTTGCCGACAGCCGTTATGTATTGAGCCAGCTTATTCACGGCGGCAAACAGATGCAGGCGTTGCTTCCCAGGTGGCTGGTTTACATGACCGGAGTGTCGCTGCTGATCGCGGTGATGGAAGAGAAGTTCGAGTGGACCGATCGCTTGTCGCGCGGGCCCGGCGTGGGCTTACGCGGCGTTCATGATCGTGCTGCTGCTGACCATCGAAATGATCGGCGTGACGGAGAAGGCGTCTGCCGTTCGTCTATTTTCAATTCTAAAAAAATACTGGTTACTGAGTGGGTTAGCGTTTTCAGTGCGGGCGGCGGCCTGCATTTCCTGGATTACTCTTTTCGGCAGAAAGGGGAAATCATACATGGGAGAACCCGTAGTTGTTTGGCCGCCTGTTAATTAACGGAGCGCTTGACTTAATGCTCGGTTTCCGATATAACGGAAACCGAGTATGAATACACATTCCTACCGCTCTCACCCGCGACGTTGCATATTTTGCTTGCGCTGGCCGGCGAGGATATGCACGGCTACGGAATTATGCAGGAGGTTGCGCGCCAGTCAGAGGGCGCGTACAAGCTGGGGCCGGGCACGCTTTACGACAATCTGCAACGGCTGATGGATCAGGGGATGGTGCAGGAAGTGTCGAGCGACGATCCGCGGCGGCGGAATTACCGGTCTGAGTTCGCAGGGCCGCAAAGTATTGTCGGCGGAGATATCGCGCCTGGAAGGTGTGGTGCGGGAGGCGCGGCTGCACTTGCGAAGATCATCATGACACGGCGGGTGTACATTCTGCTGCTGCGATTGCATCCGAGAGCGTTCCGGCAGCGGTTCGGCGACGAGATGCTCGGAATTTTCGACGAGTGCGCGGGAAAGGGATCGCTGCTTGCCGATGGATTTTTGTCGTTATTCCGGCAGTGGACGTTGCGGCGGCAGAGCGATCGCATTTTCTCCGACTGTGACGGCGGATGGTGTACCAGCTGTTTTATTCGGCGGGGCCGGAGGTTCCGCGCATGAGTGCATTGATGCCGGGAGCATTGATTACGCTAGTTGCGTTCGGGCTGATTTGCTTTGTGATGAGCCATCGATGGAGGCAGACTAACCTGATTGTCGGCTCTCATCATCCGAGTCCCTTCGCATTTATTGGGTGCGCACACGGATGCTCAGCCTGTCGCCGATTTGCCGGCGGAGGTAAAGCTGAATCCGTATCGGTTTCATCCGCCGCTGTCGCCGTATTTCCGGTTCCTGCTGGTGCTCGGGGCGCTCGATGCGGATCAGGACAATGTGATTTCGGCGGCGGAGATTGAGAACGCACCGGCGGCATTGTGGAAGCTCGATCGGAATCACGATGGGAAGCTGACGGCGGAGGAGTGCGGGCTGAAGGCTGATCCATCGCTCGAGGGGCTACCTCTAGGACGCGTGCGTCTGGCGTTTATGCGGGTGCATCCTGTGCTGGCGGCGCTCGATACGAATCATGACGGGGAGATTTCGGAGAGCGAAATCAGGAATGCCGCAGCGGCACTTCGGACGCTCGATTCGAATGGCGATGGAAGGCTGGTGGAGCGCGAGGTTCAGCCGGATCGCGCGGTGCTGATGGCGTCCAACATCATGCTGGCTCTGGATCAGAATGGAGACGGCAGAATTTCTCCGGACGAGAGGCAAGGCGCGATCGCTGTGCGATTCCGCGTTCTCCTGAATCGCGCGGACCGCGAAGCGAAGGGCTATGTGACGGAAGAAGATCTGGTGATGGAGTTCCAGCGCCAATGAAGATCGTCCGTCCGATGATTTGGAGTCTGATCGTCGGCTCCAGATTTCTTCAGGCCCAAGCTCCTCAACTGGATGCTACGGAGCGGCGACGCGTGATCGATGGTGCGATCGCGAATCTAAAGCACAGTTACGTCGATCCGGATGTCGCGCAGAAGATGACGGAAACGCTGCTGGCGCACGAGAAAAGCGGCGATTACAACGCGATGACGGAGGGCGCGGCCTTCGCCGATCTGCTGACCAGGCAACTGAGGGATGTGAGCGACGATAAGCACCTGGTCGTGGTTTATAGCAAGGCACCTACGCCGGATCGTCCGCCGGGACCAGATCCTGAACGTCTGGCACGGTATCGGAAAGCGATGGAGGAGGACAACTGCACGTTCAAAAAGGTCGAGATTCTGCCGCACAACATCGGCTATCTGAAACTAAATTCGTTTCCGGATCTTTCCGTGTGTCAGTCGACGGCGACGGCTGCATTGGCTACCTTGAACAGTGTGGACGCGATTATCTTTGATTTGCGGGACAACGGCGGCGGGTACCCGGCCACGGTCATGTTCATTGCCGCCTACCTGTTCGATCACCCGGAGTACATGTATAATCCCCGGGAAAATACCAGCGAGACGTGCTGGACGCGATCGCCCGTTCCAGGAAACAGACTGGCGGATAAGCCGGCATATGTCCTGATTTCGACCAGAACTCTTTCGGGCGCGGAGCACTTCAGCTACAACTTGAAAATGCTGAAACGGGCCACGTTTGTCGGCGAGACTTCGGGCGGCGCGGCGCATTCCGGCGTGTATCATCGGATCGATAGTCACTTCGGAATCGGAATTACTGAAACAAGACCGATCAATCCTTTTTCAAGAAGCGACTGGGAAGGAACGGGCGTGGAACCGGATGTAAAAGTGAAAGCCTCGGACGCGCTGGAGACGGCGGAGCAGTTGGCGGTGAAGAAAGTGCAGAAGAAGTAGTCGAAACAGAACGCGAAATAGCCAGTCTAATCGACTACGGAGGACCAGCCTCGGCGGTTAAGGTCCCAATAGATTATTGCTCCGCCGAGCAGGCCCATCGCTAACAGGCCGAGGCCGAGTCCGGTTTCGTGCAGCAGGAGTTTGCCGACGCCGAAGAGGACTCCGTAGATCAGCACGCAGCCGGAGATCCAGTCGAGCAGGTTCGACAAGCCGTCGCGCGACGGTTTCACATCGGGCGCTAAGCGCGCGATGGGCTGCCAGCCAAGAAATGACGGGCGCGTGCGGCGATAGAAGGCGATCAGCAACTCCTGCGGCTCGGCTTCGGTTAGGAATGTAGTCGAGAGCCAGACGACTGGTGGTGATGCCGACGGTGATCAACATGATGTAGGCGAAGTCGACGGGCTTGTCGGTATCGAAGTGAAAAGCGACTTGCAACGTGACGGAGACGATGAAGGCGCTGATCATCGCCGACACTTCGCTCCACGCGTTGATGCGCCACCAATACCAGCGGAACAGCAGCACGCTGCCGGTGCCGGCTCCGGTGACGATGAGAAGTTTCCAGGCGCCGGAGATGGAATCCATATAGAACGTTACGCCGGCGGAGACGAAGGTCAGAAGAATGGTCGCGAGCTGCGCGACGACTACGTAATGATGGTCGTCGGCTTTCGGTTTGAGGAAGCGGCGGTAGAAATCGTTCACGATGTAGCTGGCGCCCCAGTTGAGTTGCGTCGCGATGGTCGACATGTAGGCGGCGGCGAAGGCGGCCACCATCAGGCCTCGCAACGAGGGAGGCAGATAGGCGATCATCACGCGGATGTAGCCGGTCTCGGGGTCTTTCAAGCCGGGAAATAAGATGAGCGACGTGAGCGCCACCAGCACCCATGGCCATGGGCGCACGGCGTAATGCGCGATGTTGAACCACAGCGTGGCGAGCAGAGAATTCTTTTCGTCCTTCGCGCAGAACATCCGCTGGGCGATGTAGCCTCCGCCGCCGGGCTCGGCTCCGGGATACCAGGTGGCCCACCAGTTGAGCGAAATGTAAACGAAGAAGGTGATCATCGGCATCCAGGCGGAATCGAGGTCGGGGATGAAGCTGAGGACGCTGCCTTGATTGCCGCGCGTGGCGTCGATGGCGAGGAGCTTCACTTTCATCTGGTCGATGCCGCCGACGGCTTGGACGGCGAAGACGGCGAGCGCGATCACCATGGACATTTTGATGACGAACTGAAACATGTCGGTGACCAGGACGCCCCAGAGTCCGGATAGCGTGGAGATGCCGGCGGTCAGCGCGATCATGCCGATGACGATGGCTAGCGCTTGAAGTTTCGTGACGCCGAGGATCAGCATCAGGATATCGACCATCGCTTTATTGACCCAGCCGAGGATGATGCAGTTGATCGGGATGCCGAGATAGAGGGCGCGGAAGCCTCGCAGGAACGCGGCGGGGCGGCCGGAATAGCGGATTTCGGAGAACTCGATATCGGTCATGACGCCGGAGCGGCGCCAGAGGCGCGCGTAGAAAAAGACGGTCATCATGCCGCTGGCGACGAAGCACCACCACAGCCAGTTTCCGGCGATGCCTCCTTTCGCGACCATGCCAGTGACGGCCAGAGGAGTGTCGGCGGCGAATGTGGTCGCGACCATGGAGGTCCCGGCGAGCCACCAGGGGACGTTGCGGCCGGAGAGAAAAAATTCGTTGACGCTGGACCCGGCGCGCGACTTGTAATAGAATCCGATGCGCGATGTTGAAGGCGAAATAGAGGGCGACTACGGTCCAGTCGAGGGGTGTGAGTTGCACTAGGGGAGTTAGTATACAGGGAGTAGCCAGAAGCCAGTAGTCAGTAGCCAGAATGGAAAGCAAAACAGACACTGTCTTGTATAGCTAACTAGTTGAAAAATATGGCTCCGCGATAGTTTCGTTTTTGATATGTTCAAACGGCGGGATCGCCATGAACATAAACCTAACTATCAACGGGAAAACGCATTCCCACGATGTGGAGCCTCGACTGCTCATGATTCATTATTTGCGTGAAGTGGTTGGGCTGACCGGGCCTCATGTGGGGTGCGAGACGTCGTTGTGCGGCGCTTGTACGGTGGAGGTCGACGGGAAGGCGGTGAAGAGCTGCACGATGTTCGCGGTGCAGGCCGATGGAGCGAAGGTCACCACGATTGAGGGGCTCGCGGTCGATGGAAAGTTACACGCTATGCAGGAGGCGTTTTGGAATGAGCATGGGGCGCAGTGCGGGTTCTGTACGCCGGGCATGATCATGGCGTCGAAGCAAATTCTGGATCGCAATCCGCATCCGACGGATGAGGAAATCAGGATGGGCCTCGAAGGAAATGTCTGCCGGTGCACGGGATATCAGCACATCGTGAACGCGGT
>CAVUSQ010000007.1:0-1126167 GCA_963744175.1 Bryobacterales bacterium
CAGGAAGCGTTGGAAGCTTGGAAGGTGCTTAGGAGGCGACCGCTCTATCCATCTGAGCTACGTCCCCGACGCACTAATTGTACCAGCGTTTCAGGCCCTTCTCCCCGATGTCGCGCCGATAATGCATTCCGTCGAAATGGATTTTCCCGACGCCCTGCGTACGCGTTTGCGAATCGCCGAAGCCAGGTCGGCACCTGAAGCCGTGACGCCAAGCACCCTTCCGCCGGAAGTCTCCAGACCCTGCGGTCCCGACCTTCGTTCCCGCGTGGAACACCTGCGCCGACGTCTCGCCTATCGTGATCGAATCCCCCGTGCGAACCTTCCCCGGATATCCGGCCGCAGCCATCACCACGCAAACCGAAGGCTCCGTTTTCCAGTTCAGGCTGCTCGATATTCAGATCCCCCGCCGCGGCGCGCGCCAGAGTTCCCGCAAAATCGTCATCGATCCGATGCATCAGGGCCTGCGTCTCAGGATCGCCCAGGCGGACGTTAAACTCCAGCACTTTTGGCCCAGCCGCGGTCATCATCAGACCCGGCATAGAGGAATCCCGTGAATCCGGTCGCGCGAATAGCGGGCTCGATCACCGTGTCTAGGATTTTTCCTATCTCAGCAGCGGAGAGAATACGCCCATCGCAATAGGCGCCCATCCCGCCGGTATTCGGCCCGGTATCTCCGTCGCCGACAGCCTTATGGTCCTGCGTTGCTTCCAGCGGAACGACGTTGCGCCCGTCGCTGAGCACGATGAAGCTGACTTCCTCACCTTCAAGAAACTCTTCGATCACCAGCCGCGGCCCCAAGCGAAGATGACCGCCGCCTCGGCTTCCTTCCGATTCTGCGCAATGATCACGCCCTTGCCCGCCGCCAGCCCGTCGCATTTCACAACAATCGGATATTCAAACTGATCGAGCGCCGCCAGACCTTCACCGACGGTCTCGACCCGAACAAATCGAGCCGTAGGAATCCCGACCCGTCGCATGAATTCCTTCGAATGAATCTTGCTGGCCTCTAGCTGTGCGGCCTGTTGCGTCGGTCCAACAATCGCGAGTCCCGCGTGCCCGAAACTGATCGACCACCCCGCCAACCAGAGGCGCCTCCGGCCCGACCACTGTGAGATCAGGATCGCTCGATCGTTCGAGATTCGTAGCAATCTGCGCAGTCCCCGGATTCCCAGGCGAACAAAAAATCTGATGACCTTCGAGTGCAAGGCGCCAGGCGAGATCGCGTGCTCGCGGCCGCCGCTACCGATAACGAGAATCTTCAATCCTGCCATTTTAACGCCATTATAAGGGTTAGAATAGGGTTGCAAGCAGCGAATTATGGTCAATTATGACGTCATTGTCGTGGGTGCGGGACATGCAGGCTGCGAGGCAGCGCGCGCATGTGCCCGTTTAGGCCTGAAGACCGCCATCGTGACCATGAATCTGGACCTGATCGCCCAAATGTCCTGCAATCCGGCAGTTGGCGGGATCGCGAAAGGCCATCTAGTGCGCGAGATCGACGCCATGGGCGGCATCATGGGCGAAATCACCGATGCCGTCGGAATTCAGTTCCGATTATTGAATACCAGCCGAGGTCCGGCAGTCTGGTCGCCCACGGGCGCAATGTGATAAGAAACAATACCGCTTACGGATGCGCGATATCCTCGAAAATGAGCCAAATCTCCGCATTCTGCAAGCCGAAGTCGCCCAACTAATCTGTGGCGAAACGTCGAGTGACCGGCGTCCAACTCCGCGATGGACGGTCGCTTCAAATGCGAAGCGGTGATCGTCACAACCGGTACATTTCTAAACGGGCTTAGCCCACATCGGCGAGGCCAAAGTGAACTGCGGCCGCAGCGGGGAAGCGCCATCAAATCTGCTCGGCGATCAACTCCGCGAGCTCGGCTTGGCCTGGAAGAGATTGAAAACAGGGACACCTCCAAGACTGGATGGCCGAACGATAGACTGGTCCCGATTCGAGCCTCAATATGGCGACCCCGACGCCGACTCCGTTTTCCTTTCTTACCGAGAAGATAGATAGGGAGCAAGTGCCATGTTATGTTGCATATACATCCAATAAGACGCATGACATCCTGCGCGAAAACATCTCCCGCTCGCCGATGTATAGCGGCCAAATTGAAGGGATTGGGCCCCGCTACTGTCCTTCGATTGAGGATAAAGTCGTCAAGTTTCCCGATAAATCCCGGCACCAGCTTTTCCTGGAGCCCGAGGGCGTGGATACCTATGAAATCTACCTGAACGGTATGTCGACCAGCATGCCGGTCGATGTGCAGACGCGGATGGTGGCCTCCGTCGAAGGCCTGGAATCCGCTGAGATGCTTCGCCCCGGGTACGCGATCGAGTATGATGCAATCGATCCCCGGGAGCTGTTCAATTCACTGGAGGTTAAATCCATAAAGGGCTTGTTCTTAGCAGGTCAGATCAACGGAACATCAGGCTACGAAGAGGCCGCCTGCCAAGGACTGATCGCGGGCGTAAATGCGGCCCGTCTGGTGGGCGGTTGCGAACCCGTTGTTCTGGGCAGGACCGATGGTTATATCGGGATCCTCATCGAAGATTTGATAAACAAGGGCGCCGATGAGCCATATCGCATGTTTACCTCGCGCGCCGAATTTCGACTTCATCTTCGGATCGATAATGCCGATGAGCGCCTGACCCCGGTTGGGCGGAAGATCGGGATTGGTGAGCGACGAGCGGTGGCGCATTTACCTGCGTAAACAATGGCAAAAGAAGGAGATGCTTGCTTGGATGGAATCTAACCGAGCCGAGGTCGAGGGCCGCCCCCCGCTGGCCCTTTGGCTACGGCGTCCCGAAGCCAGGATCGAGTCTCTGAAATCCGCTCTGCGAACGTTGCTTCAAGAGGAACCGCTGCAAGGTGTGCTGGCTACGTTGGAGACTGAGCTGAAGTATTCCGGCTACATCGCTCAGCAGAACCGCCAGGTTGAGCGGTTAAGAGGCTCGGGACAACGCCGAATTCCTTCAGACTTTTCCTACACCGACATTCCAGGTCTCTCTCGCGAGGTTTGCGAGAAATTAGAGCGGGTAAAGCCCGACACATTGGGACAAGCTGGACGGATTCCTGGTGTCACGCCAGCGGCGGTAGCCGTGTTGGACGTATATCTTACCGTCTCTCGCTCTCACTAAAGATGTTCAAGAAGCTTCTGGCCGCTGAGTTTGCGCCCTATGGCGCGCTTTCCGACGATTCAATTGGACCAACTCGAGAGCCACTACAGCTCCCTCAATCGCTGGAATCAGCGGCTGAATCTCACGCGAATTCGAGAGCTTAACCGAGTCTATTCAGTTCCATTATTGCGAGTCTCTTTTCTTGGCCCGGTTCCTGCCACCGGGCTCGCAGCGGATTGTCGACATTGGCTCTGGCGGAGGATTTCCCGGAATTCCTGTAGCCATCCTTCGTCCAGAATGCGAGGTGACTCTGGTGGAGTCTCATCAGCGAAAATCGGTGTTCTTGCGCGAAGCCGCTCGCCAATCTGACGAATGTGAAGGTCTTGGCTAAGAGAGCGGAGGACGTGGAGGGCACTTTCGATTGGTTGATTTCCGGGCAGTCGCTCCGTCAGAAATCCTCACATTGGGTTTGTCCCCATCCCTCGCCCTCCTGATCGGCGAAGCGGATGCGTCGCAGCTCACAGGGGTGAGTCAGCCAATCCCTTGGGGTAACCAACGGGTTTTGTTTCACGTGGAACGGAACACTGGAAGCAATCCATGACGTGCCACGTGGAACAGGCGAAGTACATGCTAAGATCGGAGCGTTGTGGGTAAAATAATCGCAATCACGAACCAGAAAGGCGGGGTGGGCAAGACCACGACCTCGATCAATTTAGGCGCATCGTTGGCAGCAAATGACTTAAGAGTGCTCTTGGTGGACTTCGACCCGCAAGGAAACTCGACCAGCGGCCTCGGAATCGACAAAAACCCTGAGACTCTTACCAGTCTATAACGCACTTCTTGGTGGGATGCCAATTGAGAATACAATTGTGAAGACCGAATGCGAGGGGCTCGACATCGTGCCCGCCGACAAGAATCTGGTCGCCGCGAACCTTGAACTGGTGGATATTCCTGACCGTGAACACCGCCTCAAGGAAGTCCTTTCAGAGAGTCAAATCCCGCTATGACTACATCCTGATCGATTGCCCGCCCGCCCTCGACCTTCTCACCTTAAACGCGCTCGTCGCAGCGGAGTCCGTCCTTATCCCGATCCAGTGCGAGTTTTTCGCGCTGGAAGGAATCTCCCAGCTCATGGACACCATCGACAAGATCCGCGAGGCATTCTCTCATCCCCTGAAGATACAGGGAATTCTACTCACAATGTACGATGAGCGGACCAATTTGACCCGACAGGTCGCGGACGACCTGCGAGATTTCTTTCACGACGAGGTCCTGACCACCGTAATTCCCCGCAGCATTCGCTTGGCGGAGGCGCCCAGCTACGGCAAGCCGATACTCATGTACGATCCTCGCTCGCGAGGCGCAGAGAGCTATATCAAGCTTGCGAAGGAGATTCTGGAGAATGAGCAGCGGAACGACAAACAACGCAAAGTGCTGGGTAAAGGTCTCTCCGCTCTCCTGCCCGGCAGGTCCCGCTCTCCGCACTCGCCGCTCCCGCTCTCGAGGAGAAACCATCGGCGCCACCCGCACGTCTCCCTCTGTCCAGCATTCACGCGAATCCGATGCAGCCCCGCACGGTGTTTCAGGCCGACAGGCTGGAGGAACTCGCGGCATCCATTCGCGCCAACGGCATTATTCAGCCGATCGTCGTTCGCCAACATAATGACGGCTACCAGATCGTCGCCGGTGAGCGCCGATGGCGCGCCGCAAAACTGGCCGGCATAACCGACGTTCCCGTCGTCGTCCAGGATGTCGCCGATCCGCAGGATGCTGGAGCTCGCCCTGATCGAGAACATCCAGCGCGAGGACCTCAATCCGATCGAAACCGCACATGCCTACGAACGTCTCAGCCGCGAACTCGGCCTCTCTCACGAGGAAATCGGCCGTCGTACCGGAAAAGACCGTACTTCTATCACCAACATAGTACGCCTCTTAAAGCTTCCGAAGGAGGTCCAGCTCCTGGTGGCCGAGCATCGCATCTCCATGGGACACGCCCGGGCGATTCTCGGACTGCCGGACGCCACTACTCAAATCCAGATCGCGGAGAAAGCGGCGGCGCAGAATCTTTCGGTCCGCCAAGTCGAAGCGCTGGTCCAGGAACTGACGGCCGAACGGCCGCGGGAAGGTTCTGGGCATCGCAAGGAACAGACACTCGATCCGAACGTCAAAGCCGCGATTGAGGAACTTGAGCGAGCCCTCGGCACCCGCGTCCGCATTGTCGAACTCAGCGACCAGCGCGGCCGAATCGAGATCGAGTATTACTCGCAAGCGGAGCTCGACCGGCTGTTCCAGCACATCACCGGATCGAAGTTAAAATTGGTGCCGGCGGCGGGATTCGAACCTGCTACCTACGGATTATGAGACCGTCGCTCTAACCAACTGAGCTACGCCGGCGCACCTACCAGCGTATGAAGCGAAAGCGTTACCTGTCAAGTATCTCTCTGGTCTACAATTCTCTATAGTGCCCGGAACCGCTGTCGAATTTTCGAACGTCTCCAAGAGCTACTCCATCTATTCCGCGCCAGGCGACCGCCTCAAGGAACTGATGACGCTCAACCAGCGTCGTTTTCATACCGATTATTGGGCTCTCCGCGACGTCAGTTTCCAGGTGCAGCGCGGCGAGACGTTCTGCGTCGTCGGCGAGAATGGTTCGGGCAAGAGTACGCTGCTGCAAATCTGCGCCGGTGTTCTGGAGCCGACCTCCGGAACCACTGCCGTCAAAGGCCGCGTCTCCGCGCTACTCGAATTAGGCTCCGGCTTCAATCCGGAATTTTCCGGCCGCGACAATGTCTATCTGAACGGAGCCATCCTTGGCTTCTCGAACAAGGAAATGGACCGCCGCTTCGACGAGATTGCCGAGTTCGCCGAGATTGGCGACTTCATCAACCAGCCGGTCAAGACCTACTCCAGCGGCATGGTCGTCCGTCTCGCTTTCTCCGTCGCGATTCACGTCGATCCGGAGATCTTGCTGGTGGACGAGGCGCTCGCCGTAGGTGATGTTTACTTCCGCCAGCGCTGCATGCGCAAGGTTCACGAGCTGCGCGCACGCGGAATTACTATTTTATTCGTTTCTCACTCCACCGGAGACATCAAGGCTCTTGGAGACCGCGCTATCTGGCTCGATCACGGACACGTCCGAGCCATCGGAAAAGCGGATCTCGTTGTCATGCAATATCTCGCGGCGATGGTTGAGAAGGATGCCAAATATCTTGCTCACGATGCGCTGGTTCATCCCCAACATCTCTATCAACCTCCGGAGGAAATCGAGGACACAATCCCGAACATCGATCACCGCTTCGGCGACGGCCGAGCGGAGATTCTCGGCATCGCAATTCATGACGCAGCGGGCACTAAAATCGCAGTCGCTCCAGCCAAATACTACAATTATAGTTAGAATCAGTTTCCGCGCCAAAGCGAACCTCGATCATCCCATCGCCGGGTTCATGTTTCGCAACCACCTGGGTGTCGATTTCGCGGGTACCAACACCGCTCGCGAGGGTCACCAGCTTCCGCCGATGGCGGCCGGCGATCTCTGTACGGTCGATTTTCACCTCGATCTTGCCGGCGCTCTATCCGTCGTCTTTTTCCTTTTCTCCGGCCATCGCGAACGGGACCCTCGAACACTATGCGATCTGCGATTGGATCGACAACGCTATCGCTCTTCATATGGATCCGTCCGAGGGACCGATTTACGGCCAGTTCCATTTCCCGTGCCGCGTGGAAGTGAACGTCAAGATGCCGACCGCCGGAGTTCCGTCCCTGTGAGCGAATTCACAGGTGAACGAGTCATTCCCGGCGAGGTGAACGACGATCTGTGGGCGGAGCACATTGCCCGCTACGCATTCGCCGCCCGGTTCGCGGCCGGCGCGCGAGTTCTCGATATCGGATGCGGCACCGGATATGGAACCGCGGAATTGGCTCAACAGGCGCGATCGGCCACCGGCATCGATATTTCCGCCAGACGCAATCGCCTATGCGCAGGAGCATTATCCACTTCCGAACGCGACATTTCTCGCCGCATCTGCTACAGCGCTCCCTTTCCCGCCGGCGTCATTCGACCTGATTACAGCATTCGAAGTCATCGAGCACTATGGACAATTGGCACGATCTGTTAATTGAAGCTCGGCGCGCTGCTCCATCCGAACGGAACATTTCTGGTCTCCACGCCTAACAAACTCTATTACGCCGAATCGCGCGCGAATCAGGGACCGAATCCATTTCACACCCACGAATTCGAGTTCACCGAATTTCGCGACGCGCTAGCCGCCGTTTTTCCAAACGTGACGATTCTGCTGCAAAATCGCCTGGAATCGCAGGCTTTTTATCCGCACGCGGTGTTCGTACCGGTCGACGCAAAACTCGACACGGCCCGAGGCTCGCCGGCCGAAGCGCATTTCTTCCTCGCGCGTCTGTTCCATCGATTCGCACGCCGGAAACCCGATCCTTTATATATGTCCCTCGCGCCGCGAATCTTCTGCGGGAGCGCGAGCAGCACATCTTTCTGCTGCAGAGCCGAGCTCGCGAAAACGAAAGAGTGGCTCGACAGGCGTCATCTCCGATCGGCAGAAGCTGATCGAGGCGCAGGACGAACTGAAGGAGCATCTCGAAGAGCACAACCGCTGGGCCCTTCAGCTCGATCAGGATCGCAAAGCCGCACTCGAACGCATTTCCGAGCTTCAAGATCTGATGCAAGCCGAACAGGCCAAGGCAATCGAGATGGCCGCCGCGTATCAGCGAACCGTCGATGCCCTGGAAGAAGAGAATCGGCGCAAAACCGAATGGGCAATCGACACCGAGAAGCGTCTCTCCGCCGCGCTCGCGCAAAAATGCGATGAGCTGGCGGAAACCGTCCGGCTTCTCGATCGAGCGGAGGAAACGGTGGTCGAGCGCACCGCCTGGGCGCAGGATCTCGAGCGCACATTGCAGCAAGCCAACGCGAAACTCAGCGCGATTGCTCAATCGTCCTGGGTCAAAATCGGCCGCGCCGCGGGAATCGCTCCGAAATTCGGAGGGGACGGCTAGATGCGCAAAGTGCTGGGCGTCGCTTGGCGCCTGCTTCGGGGATTGCCGCTCGCGCTCCTCTCGCCGATTTTTCTTTTCACCGCCGCCATCGTTCTCTTTCTCGCCGACCTCGCCACGGCCGTCACCCGTGGAAGAAAGCTGCGCTCCGAGACTCGCCCCGATACGACCAAAGCGAGCATCGTCATTCCCAACTGGAACGGCCGCGATCTTCTCGCAAAGTATTTGCCGTCTGTCATCGCGTCCATCGAAAATCATCCCGCCAGCGAAGTCATCGTCGTCGACAACGGATCGACCGACGGGAGCGTCGCCTTCCTCGCAGAAACATTTCCCGACGTCCGCGTGCTCCCCCTCAAGGAAAATCTCGGCTTCGGAGGAGGATCGAACGCCGGTTTCCGCGCGGCGCATAACGACATCGTCGTTCTGCTCAACAGCGACATGCGCGTCGAGCCGGATTTTCTTCAGCCGCTGCTCGACGGCTTCACCGACGAAAAGGTCTTCTCCGTCACCTGCCAGATTTTTTTCTCCGACCCCACGAAAATCCGTCAGGAAACCGGCCTCACTGAATCCTGGTGGCAGCAAGGCACACTCCGCGTGCGTCATCGCGCCGATGAAAAGATTCGCGAGCTCTATCCATGCGCTTACGGCGGCGGCGGTTCCTGCGCCTTCGATCGCCGCAAATTTTTGGAGCTCGGCGGATTCGACGAAATCCTCGCGCCGTTCTATCTTGAAGACACCGACCTCGGCTACATGGCCTGGAAACGCGGTTGGAAAACGATGTATCAGCCCGCCAGCGTCGTTTATCACGAGCATCGCGGCACCATCGGAAGAAATTTCAGTGAAGCTTACATTCAGGGCGTACTTAAGAAAAACTTCCTTCTCTTCACGTGGAAAAATATCCACGAGTGGCGTCGCCTGCTGGAGCATTTCTTCTTCACCTGGTCCAGCGCGGCGCTGAGTTGGCTGTTCGGCGATTCGCCGGAACGTTCCAGTTTCGCCGGCATTGCGCGCGCAACTTTCCAGCTTCCCGAGACTTTTATATCGCGAGCCCGAGCCCGCCAGCTCGCCGTCATCTCCGACACTGAGGCCTTTCGCCGGCCTCTCGGCGGTCACTTCCGCGATACGTTCGTCGCCCATGCAGGAGGACAAATTGCGCGTCCTCTTCGTCTCGCCCTATCCGATTTGCCCGCCTGTTCACGGAGGCGCGGTCTTCATGTATCAGACCGTGCGCGAGCTTGCCCGGCTTTGTGAACTGCACGTGATCGTGCTGCTCGATTACGCTCATCAACGTGCCGCGCACGACGAACTCGACGCCATGTGCGCGTCGTCGGAGTATATAGTCCGCATGGAAGGCCGCCAGAAAGCGTTCGGATCCAGCCGAGCCCCACGCTGTCCGCGAATTTCGCAATGCCGACCTCGCCTGGCTCATCCATCGCCAGATTTTCACGCGCAAAATCGACGTGCTGCAGCTCGAATATACAGTGCTCGGGCAATACGCCGGCCGTTTCAAACGAATTCCCAGCATGCTGTTCGAGCACGATATCTATTTCCAATCCATCGCGCGCCGTCTGCCTTTCATCACCAATACTGTTGAGAAAATGCAAGCGCGCTGGGAATATCTCCGGGCCCTGCGTTACGAACTGCGCATGCTTCCCGCGCCCGATCGCATCCAGGTTTGCAGCCGCGATAATCGCGAGTACATCGCGTCATTTCTGCCCGCGCTCAAGGACCGCATCGACGACGGCTATCCGCGCCGGCATCGAAACCTCGCTCTACGATTTCAAGCCTCGAGACCGCGAGCCGTTCACCCTGCTGTTCCTCGGCAGCTTCCGCCATCTGCCGAATCAGGAAGCGCTCACCTGGTTCCTGCGCGAAGTTTTTCCCAAAGTTCGTGCCGAGGAGCCGCGCGCGCGCCTGGTCATCATCGGTTCCGATCCTCCCGCTCGCCATTCCCTGCCCGAAGCCGAAGCGATCGACTTGATCGGATTCGTCGAAGACGTGCGCGAGCCTCTCAAACATTATTCGTTGTTCGTGTGCCCGATCCTCAGCGGCTCCGGCGTGCGCGTGAAACTTCTCGAAGCATTTGCCGCCGGGATTCCCGTGGTCTCAACGCGTCTTGGCGCCGAAGGACTCGCCGAAAAAGATGGCGACTTTGCGCTCTCGCCGACGACGCGCCATCCTTCGCCGCGCACATCGTGAAACTTCTACGCGACCCCGAATCCGCCGCGCAAATGGCGGAGCGCGCCCGCGCCGAAGTGTCGTCGCCACACGCGAGACATGCGCGTCATGACCGAGCGTTTAGTCGAATGCTATCGCGCCGAAATCAAGCGGCATGCGAGCCGCTCATCACGAGCTCGGCTAACCACGCGATCCAATTCCTCAACCACCGGCGACGTCCCAGCCGCGCGCAGCGCATTCACCATCGCGCGATAATACCAGAGCGTTCCCTCGCGCCTTCCGGTGAACCGGCTCCATAAATCCTCGCCGAAAATCCGATAATCCATCACCAGCGATCGCGCATTATGCAATTTATCGCAGGCCGAAACCAGCCGCACCGACGCCGACGCTTCCTCCACATGCCGTATGTAATTCTTCCTTCCGCGTCCGCCACGCCGGCTTCGGCGATTCATCCGTATCCGTGCACCCATCGACAATTTCCGTCACGCGCGCTCCGAACTCGCGCAGAATTTCCGCGCGCGCAACCGCCCCGCCCTGATCTTCAATCGCGTCATGCAACAGCGCCGCGATCGCCTCATCTTCATCGCCTCCGTATTCGAGCGTCAGCTCGCACACCGCGAGAAGATGCGAAACATACGGCACACCCGAGCCTTTGCGCCTCTGGTCGCGATGCAGACGAGTCGCAAATACCAGCGCGCGCTCAAAGCGCTCCGTCAGCACTCACTTGTCCTTTTTGACTTTTTTGTCTTTCTCAAGTTGCCCGGCGATCTTATCCGCCACGTGATTCAGCTCATCCGGCTGCGCGTTTTTCGGACGCACATAATCGCTCCAGATCACGTTGCGCGTTTTGCGGTCCACCAGGAAAACCGCGCCCTTGCTCCGCGTTCCCCCCGCCATCGGATCCGCGCGAACGAGCGTCTTGTCCTTATCTTTATCCTTGTCCGCGGAATCAGTCTTCTTCTCGCCATAGAGCGACTTCAACTGCTCCTCGAGACCCGTGCCGATATGTTCGCTCAAAATCGCATCCGCCAAATTCGGATCCGTCACCACTTGCAGCACGCCGCCCTTGGTCAGCCGGATCGCCAGAAACTGATCGAGCGAATACGTCATCGGCAGCAGGTATACCGTCTTCACTTCCATCAACTCCGGATGCACCTCGGATCCGGCGTGCGCGACACTCAGCGCGGCAAATAAACAAAACCACTTCATAGATCAATCATACTGTTGAAGTCGGATGTATAAGCAACAGTCGATCACCGTCATCATTCCGTGTCTCAATGAGGAGCAGGGCATCGAAGGAGTCATGAAGCGCATGCCGGAGTTCGTCGATGAAGTCATCGTCGTCGACAATGGTTCCACGGACCGCACCGCCGATGTCGCGAAAGAGTACGGCGCCAAGGTCATTCAAGAGGACGCGCGTGGCTACGGCCGCGCCTACAAAACCGGCTTCGCCGCCGCGACATCGGACCTGATCGTCACTCTCGACGGCGATCAAAGCTATCCTCCCGACGCAATTTCCTACCTTATCGAAGCATTCCTCCACCTCGACGTCGATTTTCTCAACGCCTCCCGCTTCCCGGTCCGCGACCGCCAGGCGATGAGCCTGAAACATAAAATGGGTAATTTGATTTTGTCGCTCGCCATGTCGATTCTCTACCTGCGCTGGATGCGCGACTCGCAATCCGGCATGTGGATCTTCCGCCGTTCGATTCTCAAAGACATGAAGCTCGAAGCCGACGGCATGGCGTTTTCCGAAGAAATCAAAATCGAAGCGCTCAAACGAAATCGCCATCGTTTCGCGGAACTATCGATCATGTACACGTCGCGCTTAGGCGAAATTAAACTGAATCCGTGGCGCGACGGTTTTTATAACTTGTGGTTCCTGCTCAAGAAGCGATTCTCATGATCGCCCTAACGCTCTTCAAGATGCTTCAACCGCGCGTCGATCACTTCCTCGACCCGATGGAGTTCGGCGCGCCAGATGTCCTTAGCGTCGTCGAATCGAGCATCGATATGAGCCCGCAGATCGCTAAGCCGCGAGTTGTTGATAAGGATTCCCACGAGTACAGCGACCGTGGGAACGCCAACGGAAAGGGCGATCTGAACAGTTTGATCGGTCATCGCTGTCTTCAGAATACGCCATTATAACCAATGACCGTCGCCGCCATCATCCCCCACTGGAACCGCCGCGACCTCCTCGACCCTCTCTTCACCAGCCTCCACTCCCAAACCCGCCCCTTCGACGAAATCATCCTCATAGACAACGGCTCAACCGACGATTCCGCCGACCTCGCCGAGCGCCACGGTGCAAACGTCCTCCTCCTCGGCAAGCAATCTAGGCTTCGCCGCCGCCGTCAACCGTGGTATAAAGGCCACAAACGCAGACTGGATCGCGATCCTCAACAACGACGTGACCCTCGCGTCCAAACTGGTTGGAATTGCTACTCAACAAAACCGACGGAGTCGGCTTCGCGACCGGCAAGATCCTCAACGCCGCCGACCACTCCCTCATCGACGGCACTTTCGACGAAATATCCCGCGGAGCCTGCGCCTGGCGCTGCGGACAAGGTAAAAAGGATTCGCCCCGTCTGGAACCAGCCTCGCCAGATCCGTATGGCTCCCATGACCGCCGCGATTTTCCGCAAATCCCTGTTCGACGCCGTCGGACTCCTGGACGAAAACTTCGGCTCCTATTTAGAGGATGTCGATTTCGGCATCCGCTGCGCCCTTGCCGGCTTTCAGGGCGCCTATATTCCCGCCGCCGTCGCTTACCACCGGGGCAGCGCAACTTGGGGAGCGTGGAATAAGGACACAGTGAAACGAATTTCCCGAAATCAAATCTTACTGACAGTCAAGCATTTTGGCGGACAACCTCGCTGGCCGATTGTGGCTGGTCAAATGCTGTGGGGATTAGTGGCGCTTCGGCACTTCAGGGGCGTGTCCTGGTTGCGCGGCAAGATTTCAGGGTGGAAAACTGCTCGTGCTCTTTATCGTGAGAAAATTACAGTCCAGGCAGAACCATCAATCGATGCTCGGATCTCCAGCCTCGCTACCATCAGCGAGGCACAGATTTTCGCGCTTCAGCAACAGACCGGATTCGACCGGTATTGGAGGGCCTACTTCTGGCTGTTGCCGCGATCATTGTGACCTTCAACTCGGAAGCCGTCATCGGCCAATGCCTGGACTCTCTCACTAAGATGGCTCCCCACGTGAAACCCATTGTCGTGGATAATGCTTCCAGCGATCAGACGCTCAAGCAGGTCCGCGAGCGGGCACACGTCCACCTGATTGCGAATCACGAAAATCGCGGATTCGCCGCCGCAGTCAATCAAGGCATCGCCGCCTGCGACGCCGATTTTCTGCTCCTGCTGAATCCAGACGCGAATCTGCTCACCGGGGTTGACGAATTAATCGACGCGAGCCGCCAATATGGCCTCGCCGCCGGAAAACTCGTCGACCAGAACGGCCGATCCGCAGTCCGGATTCACCATCCGCCGCTTCCCCACCCCCGCCGCTCTGATCTTCGAACTGTTCGGCATCAATCGCCTGTGGCCGTCCAATCCCGTAAATCGCCATTACCGATATCTGGATCGCGACCTCGATCAACCGGGCCCCGTGGAACAACCCGCCGGCGCATTTCTCATGACCCGGCGCGACGTCTGGGAAAGCCTCCACGGTTTCGATGAAAGCTTTCATCCCGTGTGGTTTGAAGATGTAGATTATTGTAAAAGAGCTTCAGGCTCCGGCTACCAGATCCGAATATGTGCCATCCGTCCAGGCCACCCACCTGGGCGGGCATTCCGTTGGCCGATTGACCCCGTCGTCCCGCGCTATCCATTGGTGTGTTAGCCTTACAAGGTATGCAGCAAAGCACTTCCACTCAGCGGGATATCGAGCGGTCTGCCTGGCAGTCGTGCTCAGTTCTGTTCCGCGGATGGTCGCGCGGATGATTCAAGACCGAAGCCTTCAGTCGGTTGCCACTTATCGAAAGATTGTGCTGTTTGCAGGCCTGTGCCTTGTCTCCCCAGGGAGATCTGCGGCGCGGGGCGGTAGAAACTTTTAACTCTGATATCGCATGGCCTACAACGACTTAGTCTCCGTCACCCTGGTGACGTACAATAGCGGCCGATTTATTAAGCGCTGCCTTGAATCCGTTCTCGAACAGAAGTACCCGAATCTCGAAGTCATTATCATCGATAATGCTTCGACCGACGGTACAGTCGATCTGCTGGAGCAGTTCAGCGAGAGCTGCCAGATCCATTACAACGACGAGAACATCGGTTTCGCCGCCGCGCAGAACCAGGCCATCGGTCTCTCCAGCGGCGAGTGGGTGCTGACACTGAACCCCGACGTCCTGCTGCTGCCGAATTTCATTCAGGCGCTGGTCGATGCCGGACAAATCGATCCCAAGGTCGGCACGGTATGCGGCAAATTGCTCACCATTCGCGCGACCTTCGATCTTCCCGACAAGCAACTGGTCGATTCGACCGGCATCTATTTCACGCCGATGCTGCGCCATCTCGATCGAGGCAGCCAGGAAGTCGACAACGGGCATTACCTTAATTTCGAATACGTTTTCGGCGCAACCGCCGCCGCAGCGCTTTATCGCCGCGAAATGATCGACGATATTTCCATCATGGGAGAGTTTTTCGATCCCGACTTTTTCGTTTACCGCGAGGACGCCGATGTCGCATGGCGCGCGCAGTTGATGAGCTGGCGTTGTCTTTATACACCGCTCGCACGAGGCTATCATGTGCGCGCCGTGCTGCCCGGAAATCGCCGCGCGTTGCCTCCGGAAATTAACATGCACTCGGTGAAGAACCGGTTCCTCATGCGGATTAAAAACATGACGCCGGATCTGTATCGCCGTAACTGGGTGTCCATCACTTCCCGCGATCTGGTCGTCATTTGCGCCTGCCTGGTGCGGGAACATTCCTCGCTCCGCGCCTTCTGGTTCCTGGCAAGCATATGAAGAGCGTGCTCGCTAAGCGCAAGGAAATCATGCGCCGCCGGCGCGCGAAAGACGATTACATTTCCAGTTGGTTTTCCTACGAACCGGTCAGCCGTCCAGCCCCCAAACCAACCAGAATGCTAGCCCGCGCCTCCCGCACCGGCCGCGGCTAAAGTGTCCGGCCTTCAGCCGTCGTTTCATCGCTCAGCGAAAGCATTCCACCGCACGGCCCCCGAGGACGCAACAACGCGCGAAAACCGGGACTGCCTACTCTGTCCCAAGGCGCCGCCGGCATATGCGAAAGCACTCCAACATGCGCCGCCGCGTGGACAGAGCGGGCTGTCCCGGTTTTCGCCCCGTCCACATTCTCCGTGTTTATGCTGGTGCGTGAAGGCCACCGCCCCTTCCAGGATACTAACGTGAAGTTCGCCATCGTCGGCACCCGAGGCATCCCGGCCCGCTATGGCGGTTTCGAAACCTTCGCCGAAGAGCTCTCCACCCGGCTCGCCGCGCGCGGCCACCATGTAACCGTCTATTGCCGCCAGAAATCCGAGTCTCCTTACCGCGGCGTTCTTCTGGCTTATCTCCCCACCATCCGCCACAAATATCTGGATACCATCGTCCATACGTTTCTTTCGACCCTGCATCTACTGGCGCACCGTCACGACGCCGTGCTTTACTGCAACGCCGCCAACGCCGTGTTCACATGGATGCCGCGCGTCTTCGGCATGCCCGTCGCTCTGAACGTCGACGGCCTGGAGCGAAATCGCAAGAAGTGGAATCGCACTAGCCAAGGCTTGGTATCAAGTCTCAGAATGGCTCGCCACATGGATGCCAAACGTAGTAGTGACGGACGCCGCCGCGATCGCCGAATATTATCGGGAACGCTATCATCGATCATCGACGATGATTTCTTACGGCGCGGAAATAGGTCCGGTCGAAACCACAGCGGTCCTCGAGCGCCTCGGCTTAGAGCACCATAAATATTTTCTCTACGTGAGCCGCATGGAGCCCGAAAACAACGGCCTTCTAGTGCGCGAATCGTTTGAGAAAATCGCCACTCCCTTCAAGCTCGCCCTGATCGGCGATGCTCCCTATGCGTCGGAATATATCAGGCAAGGTTCGCGACACCCGCGATCCTCGCATCCTCATGCCCGGAGCGATTTATGGCGACGGCTATCGCGAATTAGGCTCGCACTGCTTCGCCTATATTCACGCCACAGAAGTCGGAGGCACTCATCCGGCGTTGATCGAAGCGATGGGCCGCGGCGCACTGACCTTGTATCTCGATACGCCCGAAAATGCCGAAGTCGCTGGCGGCGCGGGACTCGCTTTTAAGCCCGAAAATCTCTCAGAAGTGGTCAAATTAAGCCTCGATTATGCCCCCTCAGGAGCGCGAATTGTGGCGATTAAGGGCGATTAAGCGCGTCCAAGAACGCTACAGTTGGGATCGAGTGACCGATTCCTACGAAAATCTGCTCACCGGGATGGCCCGTGCGTAGCTGGGTTGAGATCTCCCGATCGGCGATCCGGGACAATTTTCGCGCCGTGCGCCAAGTCGTCGGACCCTCGGTTGAGGTGATGCCGGTCGTCAAAGCGGACGCCTACCGGCATGGCGCAATCGAGGTCTCGCGGATCCTCGAAACCGAAGGCGCCCAATGGCTTAGCCGTGTCCAACGTAGAAGAAGGAATCGCTCTGCGCGAGGCGGGAATCGGAGCGCGCATTCTGGTGATGGCGGATTATCTGCCAGAGAACCGTCATCTTTTCAAAGAGTTCCATCTCACCCCGGTGATCCATTCGCTCGAAGATGTCGGCGACCGCCAATGTGCCATATCATCTGAAAATCGATTCCGGTATGGGCAGATTGGGCGTGCGCAACTCGCCCGACGAAATCGCGAGGGTGGTGAATCGAACGGAGTTAGAAGGCCTGATGACCCACTTCGCATCGTCGGCGAAACTATGAGAGCCAGCAAACCGAAGAACAGATCGCGCGCTTCGAAGCCGTGCTAAAAGTCGTCGGCTCGCCCCGTTACGTCCATCTTTCGAGCACTATACCGGTTGCTTACCAACGAAGGGAAGCATGGGGTAACCTGGTGCGCCCGGGCCATGCGATCTATGGCTATGTATCGCCCGCGCGCAAGGGACCAGCCGTGAATTTGCACGTGAAACCAGCGCTGACCTGGAAAGCAACTGTCCTATCCGTCAAGGACTTAGAAGCAGGATCGCTGATCGGCTATGGAGGCATCCATCGCGCTGCGAAGCCCATGCGCATCGCGATTCTAGCCGCTGGATACGCAGACGGGATACCACATCGGCTATCAAATCGCGGAAAAGTCCTGGCCAAAGGGCAATTTCTGCCGATAGTAGGAGCGGTATCGATGGATTTAACGACCATCGATGCAACATCTTCGGATTTGAAGGTCGGGAGACGCCGTGACTTTATTAGGGCCTCGAAAACGACGCGCAGGAAATCGCTCGCGTGGCGGGAACCATTTCCTATAGTGTGTTGTGCGGCATCAGCGCCCGGGTCAAGCGGGTGTACGTTGAATGAAATGGTTGGAGCGGATCATCGGTCCTCTGCCAGGCGAGAGTGAAGCGCGCGCGTTCGGGGTTTGCGGGATCGCGCATCGCGCTGATTGCGTGCGGCTTATCGCTCTACTTCGGATTCAAAGGAGAGGCGTTTCTAGGCCGACCTCTGGGCGGCGATTTCGTTCAGTTTTATGCCGCTGGACGCATCCTCAATCGAACATCAGCCGGCGCTGCTTTTCGATCTGCCATATTTTTCCGCAAATGGAACATGCAGATCCTTCCCACGATGCGCCGACACGCAGATGCTGATTTTCGGAAACGCGCCTTGCATCGCCGCGCTTTTCCGCCCTCTGGCTCTGCTCAATTACCAGCAGGCTTACTGCGTCTGGCTGGTTTTCTCCGCGCTTCTCTATATGTAGCCGGATTGCTGATCCTCCTGCGTGGGCGCGGGGACCCACCGCTATGCTGCTGGCGTTAGCGACACCGATGTTCACGCTCGAAACCTGGATCGGAGGACAGGTTTCGGTATTTGCGTTTCTTCGTTTTCGCGGTTAGCGTTCGCTGTTTCGAAGCGCAGCGATATTTTCTGGCCGGATTGATATTGGGCCTCGCCGCCTACAAACCTTCTCTTATCGCGATCCCGGCGGCGAATGTTTGTTTTGGTCGGTGTTGGCGCATGCTGGGCGGTGTTTTGATGAGCGCGAGCATCGTGATCGCCGCCTCGTTCGCCGACGGTCGGGAGTCGAGGGGATGAAGCTTTGGCTCGATACCATGCGCAGTGTTCGGCTACATGGCGACCGATGGAGAAATCGATGCTGCGGCGATGCGAAATATGTCGACATCAACTCGGTTCTCGTGGTGCTAGGCGGTCAAAACAGTGTCAGGACCAAACGATCGGCTTCCTCGTGGTCGCCGCGGCTGCTCGCGGTTCTGGCGTGGAGCTGGTTCCGGCCAGTCCGCGACCCTCGCATGCTTTTGGCAGCGACCATTGCCGCAACGCTGATTTTGAATGTTTATGTGCCGGTATACGACACGATTATTCTGATTCCGGCGCTGGTTATGGTGCGAGTAGCTCACGACCGCGAAGAACAGAAGGAGTTACAGGCATGGATGCTGCTGTTTTGCCTGGTTCCCTGGCTGACGCAATCGGCGGCGTCTGACTTTATCCACATTCAGATTCTGACGATCGTGATTGCGGGGTTCGCTACTGGGCGTTTAGACGTCGAGATTCCGGACGTCCAGAGCGTTCTCTTCGATAAATTTGCGGCGGCTTTCCACGTCCTCGCCCATCAGCGTAGTGAAGATCAGGTCGGCTTGCACCAGATCTTCGAGCGAGACTTTTAGCAGGGTGCGGGTCTCGATGTTCATGGTGGTCGACCAGAGCTGCTCGGCGTTCATTTCGCCTAAACCTTTGTAGCGCTGCACGTTTACTTCGCGGGTGCCTTCGTTTTTCACGTGGGCCAGCAGTTCGCGCCAGCCGGGGAGCTCGTCGCGATGGGTATCTTTGAGGACGACGAACGGCGGGCGGTTGAATTTCGCCGCCGCGCGCGCGCCGGCGCGGAGACGTTTATATTCGGGCTGCCGAGGCTAGCTCGATATCGATCGGCGCGTTCGGCGTTGGTCGGATCTTTGAAGGTGACCTTCCATGCCGAGTGCTCTTCTTCGCGGCTGATCTCGCGCGTCGACTTTGTCGGCCTTCAGAGCATCGTATAAGGCGCGGAGGTTTTTCTCTTCCTGAAAATCGGCTTTGGTATCGATGGCGATATCGGTGCGCGAGAGCGCGCTGACTACGCGCGGATCGCGCAGGCGGCGTTCCAGACGGCGGAAGGTGAGCTGGAAATCGTCGAGCGACATCAGGAAATTGCGCAGCTCCGTGCCTTCGAGAATGGCCTTATCGCCGAGCTCGACTTTCACGTTCTCGGTCGCGCGGCGCAGAATTTCGCGGGTGAATTCCTTGTCGTCCTTGATGTACTTTTCGGACTTGCCTTTCTTGATGCGATAGAGAGGCGGCTGCGCGACGAAGATGTTGCCGCGCTTGATCAGCTCCTGCATGTGGCGGAAGAAAAACGTGAGCAGCAATGTGCGGATGTGCGAGCCGTCGACATCCGCGTCGGTCATGATGATGATCTTGCCGTAGCGCAGGCGGGTGACGTCGAAATCGTCTTTGCCGATGCCGGTTCCGATGGCCGTGATCATGGCCCGGATTTCTTCGTGGCCCAGCATTTTGTCGTAGCGGGCTTTTTCGACGTTGAGAATTTTTCCGCGCAGAGGCAGGATGGCCTGATAGCGGCGGTCGCGGCCGCCTTTCGCGGTTCCGCCGGCCGATTCGCCTTCGACTAAGAAGAGCTCGCAGCGCTCGGGATCTTTTTCCTGGCAGTCGGCGAGCTTGCCGGGCAGGCCTCCGGAATCGAGCGCGCCTTTGCGGCGGGTCAGGTCGCGGGCTTTGCGGGCGGCTTCTCGGGCGCGCGATGCGTCGATGGCCTTGGAGACGATCTTCTTCATCACCGAAGGATTCTTGTCGAAAAACTCGCCGAGTTTTTCGTTGACGAGCTGCACGACGTAGCCCTGAATATCGGAGTTGAGCTTGCCTTTGGTCTGCCCTTCGAACTGAGGCTGCGGCAGCTTCACGCTGATGACCGCGGTGAGGCCTTCGCGAACGTCGTCGCCGGTCAGGTTTTCTTTGACGTCTTTAAAAAGGCCGCCGGCTTGGCCCGCGGCGTTGATGGTGCGCGTGAGCGCGCTGCGGAAGCCGCTCAGATGCGAGCCGCCGTCGACGGTGTTGATGTTGTTGGCGAAGCTGAACACGGTATCGCCGTAGGTGTCGTTGTATTGGAGGCCGACTTCCATGGTGAGCGTGCCGCCGTTGGGCATTTCGCGATCGCCTTCGAAGTGGATCGGCTTGTCGTGAAGAACGCTCTTGCCTTTATTCAGCAGCTTGATGAACTCGGCGATGCCGCCTTCGAAGTGGAACGTCTCGACGCGCGCGGGCTCCTGGCGCTCGTCGGTCAGGACGATGCGCAGGCCTTTGTTCAGGAAGGCGAGCTGGCGCAGGCGCTGGGCCAAGGTGTCGAAGTTGAACTTGGTCGCGTCCATGATGGACGAATCGGGCTTGAAGGTGATCTTGGTGCCGGTCTTGCGGCCGGCTTTGCCGGTCGGCATCGAGCAGGCCTTTGGGAACGCCGCTTTCGTAGTCCTGCTCCCAGGTGGAAGAGGCGTCTCGCCTTTCTTGGGGCGCCAGATTTCCAGATGCAGGGCTTCAGAAAGCGCGTTGACGCAGCTCACGCCGACGCCGTGCAAGACCGCCGGACACTTTGTACGAATTGGAATCGAATTTTCCGCCGGCGTGGAGCTTGGTCATGACGACTTGCGCGGCGGAAACGCCTTCTTCTTCGTGAATGTCGACCGGGATGCCGCGGCCGTTATCGATGACGGTGACGGAATCATCGTCGTGAATGGTGACGCTGACTTCAGTGGCGTATCCGGCGAGCGCTTCGTCGACCGAATTGTCGACGACTTCATAGACGAGGTGGTGCAATCCGGCTTCGCCGGTGGAACCGATGTACATTGCGGGACGCAGGCGAACAGCTTCGAGACCTTCCAGCACTTTGATACTGGTGGAGTCGTAAACTTGCGGAGTGATATCTCTTGTTGCCATGTGTTGTAAATTTACTTCCTACTTCTGACAGATCTAAATGACCGCTCCCGATGGTCGCGGCTCCATTTCCGTCCCAAGGGGCTCGGAGAGCCTCAAATTCTCATGGGCATGATTACGTAGCGGTAGTTTTCCGCTTTCTCGCCTGCCGGGCGGAGTTCGCCCGCGCTGTGCGGATCCTTGAACAGGAAGGACACCTGCTGGTCCGATACGGCGCGCAAAAAGTCCATCATGTATTGCGCGTTGAAACCGATCTCGACGGCCGGGCCTTCATACGCCGTCGGAATGCTTTCTTCGCTCTCGCCGGTTTCAGAAACCGACGAGTGGATTTTCATTTCGTCCTTCTCGACCCGGACGCGGATGCCGCGCGAACGCTCGTCGGAAAATTGCGCGACGCGCTCGATGGCTCCGCGCAGTTCGTCGCGTTCGAGAGTGACCGGATGCGCCGTGTTCTTTCGGCAGCACGCGTTCGTAATCGGGGAAATTGCCGGTCAGCTTGCGGCTAAGCAGCAAGCGATCGCCGAGCTGGAAGAACAGATGATTCTCATCGCCGGAAAAATGTACGATGGCGGCTGGATCGGAATCGCCCGCCAGCTTTTGCAATTCGCTCATGGCTTTCTTGGGCAGCAGCGCACGATAGGCTCCGGTGATGCCTGGAAGGTCCGCGGTGCTTTCCACCATGGCCAGGCGGTGACCGTCGGTGGCGACCATGGCCAGGCCGCCTTTGCGCAGCACCATGAGCGCGCCGTTGAGCGTGAACCGGGATTCTTCACTCGAAATGGAGAAGATCGTTTTGCCGATCATCGAGGCCAGCACGCCGATGGGAATCTCGGCGAGCACCTCCGGCATTTTCGGCAGCTCCGGAAAGCTCTCGCGCGACATGCCCGCGATCCGGGTCTTCGATCGGCCGCAAGTCAGGCTGGCCCAATGATTATCCTGGATCTTCACCTGGACGTCGGCGTCGGGCAGCAGGCGCACGTAATCCAGCAGACGGCGCGCGGGAATGGTTCCACCGCCGGACTTCTTCACGCGCGCAGGGCAGGAGACAGCGGATGCCCAGCTCCAGGTCTGTAGCAGTGAGGACGATCTTATCGCCATCGGCCTCGACCAGGACGTTCGACAAGATCGGAATCGTCGTCTTCTTCTCAACCACGCCCTGCGAGAGGTTCAGTTCACGAACCAGATCTGCCCTGCTGACGGTGAATTCCATGGAGGCGTTCTCTCTCTTGGCTCTATTCTCTTTTCTCTAGGAAATACTTATTAGAGAAGAAGAAGATTCATAGGGACTGTTGAAACGTTGATTTCTCCCTAAATTATAGCAAGACCGGGCATTTATTACCATCGCGACTTGTGCTTTTCGAGGTGTGCGAAGCGGTGTATTTTTTGGGCTCCGGCGAGTTCTCCCACAGGCGTTGACAGGCAAAATCGCACGCCCCATTGTGGATAACACTTATAACATCAATTGATTGAGTCAATTACGCTGTGTATCAACCTGTTCAAATCCGCGTCGCTCTGGCGCAGCTTGTCGATCTTCTGCACGGAGTGGAGAACGGTGGTGTGGTGCTTTCCACCGAACATCCGGCCGATCTCCGGCAGCGAGGAGTGGGTCAGCTCCTTAATCAGGTACATGGCGATCTGGCGCGGGTAGGCGATCTGCTGGGCGTTGGTCTTCTGCTTGAGCTGCGCGGGCTGCAACTGGAACCTTTCGGCCACGGCGCGCAGCACGGCGTCCATGTTAACGCGGCGCTCCTTCCGGGGATCAGGTACTTCAGGACCTGCTGCGCCATGCTGAGCGTGATAGGCGAGCCGGTGACCGACGAATAGGCGATCAGCTTGACCATGGCGCCTTCCAGCTCGCGAACGTTCGATTTGGTTTTGGTCGCGATATAATTGCGGACATCCTCGGGGAGAATAACGCCTTCCATCTCGGCTTTCTTGTCGAGGATCGCCATTTTGGTTTCGAGATCGGGCGGCTGGATGTCCACCATCAGGCCCCATTCGAAGCGCGAGCGCAGACGCTCGACCAGGCCAGGCGTGCTTTTGGGCGCGGAATCGCTCGAAATCACGATTTGCTTCTGGTGATCGTAGAGTTCGTTAAAGGTGTGGAAGAACTCTTCCTGGGTGCGTTCCTTGCCGGCCAGGATCTGGATATCGTCGACCAGCAGCACGTCGGCGGAGCGATAGTGGCGATGGAACGCGGGCATGCGGTCGGAGCGGATGCAGTTCGATCATTTCGTTCATGAACCGCTCGCTGGACGTGTACACGATGCGCATGCCGGGATAGCGATCCAGCAGGTCGCGGCCGATGGCGTGCATCAGATGGGTTTTTCCCATGCCCACGCCGCCATAGATGAACAGCGGGTTGTAGCTGCGCGAAGGACTGTTGGCCACGGCGCGGGCAGCAGCGTTCGCGAACTGGTTGGAGGATCCGACAACATAATTGTCGAAGCGGAATTTCGGATTGAGCTGGCCCGCTGGCGGACGCGAAAATCGGCTCGATTCCACCATTGTCTGCCGGTTGGGGCGGGGCAAAACCCGCGACGCTCGGATGATAGAGAACCCGATCGATACCAAGATTCAATTCGCGAACGGCATCGCGAATGTCCTCGGCGTATTCCTGCTCCATCCAATCTTTGGTTACCTGGTCGGGTACGGCGACGCGGAGCGTCCGCCATCGAGGCCCTCAAAGGCGGTCCGCATGACCCAGTTCTGAAAATCCTGAGGACTGATCTTAGTGGCCAGCCTCGCTTTGATCTGGTCCCAAAATTCGATTGCATCGGCGTCATGGCAGATGCCGTTCTGGTGCTTTCCGCATCCCCTCTCACGTTATCCCCCCGAGATATTGTTTCGTTACTGTCATTTGCCCAGAACATTCCCACATTATTTCCACAGCCTGTGGAATAATATAGAATCTGTCGTTACCGATTCGATTTGGAACCGTTGACCGCTCTTCGACGAACGCGGAGGCGCTCAAAAAACCGCCGCCTCTCGTGTGCGGAATCTCAGCATACCACAAAAGAAGTCGAGGGCAAGAGCAGTTTTACTATTTTTCATATCCTTTATTTTCATTAGTTTATAGACTTTGTTAAAATACTATCTTTGTAGTAAAACATTTCAACTAAGGTCCGTTTAAGGACCGTAAACCGGCCCTTGGCTTGCCTGCGAACGAGGACGGATTTAGCGGGATTTGACTTTTCCCTGCGCCGAGGCGCGACAATATGAAATGCTGCGCTGACTCTAGTTTGTCCCGTCAGGGCGGGAGTAACTCAGTTGGTAGAGTGCGACCTTGCCAAGGTCGATGTCGCCGGTTCGAATCCGGTCTCCCGCTCCAAAAACTCCCTCCGGTTCCATTCTTACCCTGTTGTTTCGGACATGGGCGTCCCATGATCGGACAGAGAATTCCCAGCGCCGTCGAGCGCCAGCGTTCCCATAACCCTAGTTTTTTGAGTATGATCAGGTGGTGCACGCAATTGGAAGATGGCGTGCCCCTTTAGACAGGACAGGATTTTCTATGGATATTAAACGTGAAGGCGTCGCGAAGAAGAAGCTGATCCGGATGGCGATTTACCTCGTCTTGACTGCCGGCGGTGCTGGGAGTGAGCAGCTGGCAGCTTCGAAACTGAAGCCGGCGGCGCCGACCGTGGAGCGGGCGACGGTGTGGATCGAACCGTGAAGCGCGGTCCGATGGTGATCGAAGTGCGCGGACTGGGCGCGCTGGTACCGGAGGACATTATCTGGATTCCGGCCGCGTTCGACAGCCAGGTGGCGAAGATCGTGGCGCATTCGGGCGACGACGTGAAGCCGGATCGACGATGCTGGTGCTGACGCAATCCGGACATGGAACTGGCGGCGAACGATTTCGAGTGGCAGGTGAAGCAGGCCGAGGCGACGCTCGCCGACCTGAAGGTCCAGTTGCAGAGCAAGACTGTTCGATCAGCAGTCGGTGGTCGCGAGCACGCAGAGCGACCTGGAGCAGGCCGAGCTTCACAAAGGAACGCGAAGAGCAGCTCGGTGAAGCTGCAACTGGAGAGCGACCTGGAGCGTGAAGCTTTCCGTGGCGAAGTGGGAGCAGTCTGGCGAACAAGTACAAGATGGAAAAGCAGAAGCTGGACATCATGAAGGAATCGGTCGATGCCCAGCTCGACTCGCCAAGGTCCAGATCGACAAACTGCAGGCGCAGCGTACAACTGAAGAAGAAGCAGGTGGCGGAGCTGACCATCAAGGCGGAGATCAACGGCCGGATGCAGGAGATGACGCTGCAAGTCGGCCAGCGGGTGAAGCCGGGCGACGTGCTCGCCAAGGTCGCGCAGCCCTGGAAGCTGAAGGCGGAGCTGAAGATCGCCGAGACGCAGGCGAAGGATATTCTGCTGGGCCAGAAAGCCGAGATCGATACGCGGAACGGGATTGTCCCGGGGCACGTAAGCCGAATCGATGCGTCTATTGTGAATGGAACGCGCACGGTTGACGTAAGACTGGATGGCCCGCTGCCGCCGGGCGCGGTTCCGGATCTGAGCGTGGACGGCACGGTCGAGATCGAGCGGCTGGCGGACGTGGTGTATGTCGGCCGGCCGGTGTTCGGGCAGCCGAACAGCCAGGTGAGTTTGTTCAAGCTGGATGAAGACGGCAAGGGCGCGACGCGCGTCACGGTGAAACTGGGACGCAGCTCGGTGAACTACGATCGAAGTGGTGGACGGGTTGAAGGTGGGCGATCAGGTGATTTTGTCCGACATGTCGGCGCAGGACCAGAATCCGCGAATCCGATTGAATTAAGTAATCAGGAGACCGCAAATGGCCGAATCGATGATTCATCTGGAAGGCGTGACGAAGGTGTTCGTCACCGACGAAGTGGAAACGCACGCGCTGGCCGGCATTCACCTGGATATTAAGAAGGGCGAATACCTGTCGATTGCGGGTCCGTCGGGCTGCGGGAAGTCGACGCTGCTGGCGATTCTGGGGCTGCTCGATTCGCCGAGCGGACGGGACTTACATCCTGAACGGCAAGCCGGTGCAGGGGCTGAAGCTGAGCGAGCGGGCGCGCATCCGCAATCGCGAGATCGGCTTCATCTTCCAGGCGTTCAACCTGATCGGCGATCTGACGGTGTATGAGAACGTCGAGCTGCCGCTGACCTATCGCGGGATGCCGGGGGCGGAGCGCAAGAAGCGCGTGCATGAGGCGCTGGAGCGCGTCGGCATGTCGCATCGCGTGAAGCATTATCCGTCGCAGCTCTCTGGCGGTCAGCAGCAGCGCGTCGCGGTGGCGCGCGCGCTGGGCGGCGACCCGTCGATCCTGCTGGCGGATGAGCCGACCGGAAACCTGGATTCGGCCAACGGCGAAGCGGTGATGGATCTGCTGCGCGAACTGCATCGCGGCGGCGCGACGATCTGCATGGTGACGCACGATCCTCGCTATGCGCGCTACGCGGACCGCAACATTCACCTGTTCGACGGCCGAGTGGTCGAAGAGAGCACCGAGACCGCTTAACAAAAGGGGCAAACTCATGTTGGCTGATATTCGCTACGCTCTACGTGTGTTCAAAAATTCGCCAAGGAAGCCGCGGCAGAGATGGAAGAGTGATCACCTGGAAAAAAGGCGCAAGCGAGGTTTGAATCGCGTTACGGCTCCAGCCACTCGGGCTCACTGATTACTTTCACCTTGCGGATGCCGATCTTGAAAAGGTCGTCCTCTGGATTAGCGAACGGCGGGGCTTCTGGATAAATGGGGCCAAAATATGTGGTGTCGAGTAACGAAGCACTATCAGCTTCCTTACCTTCCGGTATAGCGACGTGAATCAAGATCAATTGACCTATTTTTCGGCCCGGATATAGGAGAATCGCTGTATTTGAGACGTTGGCTATCTCAAGGGTAAGGCATCCCCGGTAGTTGGGGTGAATCCACGGCGCGGTCTCAATTAGTATGAACGTGCGCGCAACAGATGATTTAGTAAGGATCTCCCCAGAAACATCGAAGGGAAGTTTGATAAATTCTAGAGTCGCTCCGAGTACTGTATGATGCGGTGGAACTACCAAGTAATCACCCAGCGGTACGTGAACCCGCATATGAAACGAATCTTTGGAACGTTGGTCTGGACAATAGAATGCACGCGGCGGCACTCGTGGGAACAAGAAATGAGTTCCAAGCCGGAGATCGACCGAATCGGCGTCGTAGGACTTGTCATCCAAAAACGGGACTATTGCCAAACTACAGGGATCAGCTATATCAAGCAACCGCCGCCGCCTCATTTCATCGCTGGTCAATATCCCCCTGCGATCTTTATCGGTCAGGAACCCCATGCTTTCCCTCCTGCGGGCAGGCGTAGATCTTCGAGCGCTTTAATTGTCCACTGTTCCACCTTCTGACCCCACTTGCCGCGTAGCGATACGGCACTCGGACTGTCGCCAGTATGCTCAATCAGCCTAGAAATTCCTTCAAGATAGAAGAGGTACGCAGCATTGATAAGCACGACGGCATCCGGTGCGAATTCCTCATTATTATGTATAACCGCCGACGGCACCACACCCCAGCTTAAATAGTGCTGAATTAGATCTACGCAATGGAACGCGACCTTTCCGTTAAGATTGCTTCTCGTCCCTGAAAAGTGTTCTTTATGATCTGCCCGATATGGGGTAGGACATCGTGGAAGGCTTCTAATACTCTGTCAGTCAAACCGGGTTTCTCGTCGGAGTTAAAGAAATATTGCTCGTGCGGTATTGCCCCGAGTCTTCGGATCACATCCGCATAGGACTTGCCGTCGCGGTCTAGAAGGGGCCACCACCCTCCTTCTTCCAATTGAGTTGCGTGCTGCTTAAATCGGCATGAATCCGATGGGTGGGTATCTACGAACTCGTTGACTCCGTCGTTGCCCTCTACGCCGATCACGTCAAAGAACTCAATGTAGGAGAATGAATATGCTGGACCTATAAGGGCTATGGCAAATCGGTCACAGTATATTTCTTCAGCCCAGTTCCATAGCCGTTCACGACACCAAGCAAGATCAGTTTCCGGGTCGGTCGGAAAATGCTTTTGCAGGCTCTGCTCGATATGCTCTGATAGCTTAGTATCAAGATTCAGTTCCTCGAACGCAAAATGTCCCATCTCGTGACAAATTATAATGTTTGAGAAGAGGGTCTCGCCCTGAGAGTAGGGAATCGCGATAAGCGCAAGCTTGTTAGGGAACTTTTGCGAGCCAGGAACAATCTCAGCGTAATTCTCAGCGCGAACACGCCGATTCGATCTTGGAAATTGAACGTAGTTCAGTTCCGGCGTATGGACAATAAGAAGGCGGCAATCTCGGAGAGTTGGGATTCGAGATAGAATTTCCTCCAGTTGCTCCACAAGCGCAACGGGACTATGAAGGGTATCGGCATCGCGGCTTGGCTTTACGAATTCATGAATGTCTCTCCAAAAATTGCGGAGAGTGGGCAGAATCTGGCGGTTGATAGCCGCCATAGTCGCATCGGTTTCTTCTTCCGACACCAAGGCTTGAAGGAATAATTCGGTGCTGCGCCCGAGATTTTCGACATAGGCCAGAAAATCCCTCGTTGCTTGTCTATGTGTGCGTTCGACGTCCTCCTGCCGAGCATAGATCGACCGCATCAGCCGGAACAGGGAGGCTGAGTCTCGAACTAATTCACTTGACGGAGGCAGATTGGGCACGTGGTGAAGGATGTCGATAGTTCCTAAGCGCCCTGTTCTCTATAGCGAAGAAGAACTTTATCGCCTCTAGGGCTTCCGCCTTCGGGTCTTGCGCCGCCTCCGAAAGGAGGGATTGGAGGGTTTCGATCATTCCAATTCGCTCCGCAGGAGGGAACAGTTCATTTATCGTTCGGACCTGATCGTAACTCCTCGCCACTCTAAGGCCATAGCCCGTCAAATGCTGGCGACTGTTCGTTGCTGCCTGAAGTGACTCAATTGCGGCTGGTAATGCAGTATCCAATCGCGTACGGTTCCCTTTTTGGACGAACTCTTTAAGGGCCTCGATAGTCCTCCTAGAGAAGAGCGCAAGCGTTAGGTAGTTGTCGCGTGCAGCTACGTCTGAAGCCATGGTTTTCGTCCTCCTTTGAAGCCACTCGCGACCGGGCCCGGCAGCAACAGTCCCAAAGGAGCACACGCCATTATGCACGACCATGCCCCTCCCTCCAACCACTAGATCCCCTTCCACCAGACCACTAGATACTGTGTATGCCGTATGTTTACCACTCTTCATTGTATGATACGGGGAAAGGCGGGGGATGTCAATATTGATCTGGCTAATTAGTTGAAAATTATGTATGTTGGCTCTTGTAGGATTCGGGGGAAACCGAAGAAGTGAGTGAGCCACATGCCGCAAAGGTGAGCACGGATGGCCGGGTAAATATTCCGCAAGAAGTTGCAAAGGCTTTGCAATGGCTTTCGGGTACGAAGTCGTTAAAGGCTTGGGTGCTCGTACAAAGTTTTGGGAGGCATAGGCTGATTTCTCAGCAAGAGGTTGAGAGCGGTCCCGAGTTGAGGGAACTCCGCAGCGAGATTGTTAGTGCGCGATCTCAGCCTACGCGAGGACCACTTAGTTTCGACGCCGTCGAAAAGGTGGTCCTTCCGTCTCGGTTCTTCGAAGTCGAACTACACTGGTCGGAGAAAAACAAATGGCGACTCGCCCTGTCAAGCATTACGATAGATCTTTGGAGGATTCAGCGCGGTAAAGGGCACGTCGCGATCTTGCTTTCCGGCGGCTATCTGGAGATTTGGTCTATGGATACCCTGGAAGGCGCATTCAATACTGACTTGGCCGACATGTAATTGAGCCACACCCTCCCCGTGACGGGTTTGATCGCGTCACGTCGTAGGGAGTTAATGATATTCTCATGTGGTGACTGACAAGATCGTCGTGCTCACCACATGCAACTCCCAGGAGCAAGGCGCACAGCTTGCGCGACACCTGATTGAACATCGGCTCGCCGCGTGCGTGAACATTACTCACGGGCGCCCGCAGTTTCTATCGATGGAAGGGCGAGATCGAGCAGGCGGCGGAAGTCGTGCTGATCATCAAATCGCGCCGCGACGTATTTGACAAACTGCGCGACGCGATCGCTCATCTTCATTCCTACGAAATTCCTGAAGTGATTGCACTGCCTGTGGTCGACGGATCGGAAGCCTATCTCGGCTGGCTGGATCGCGAGCTAGCCTCGTGAAGCCGACACACGCGCGCCACTGGGTGATCTTCTTCGCCGTCACGCTGGCGATCCTTTCCTACTTCGACCGAGTCGTCATGTCGCAGGCGGCCAAGCCCATCTCGGCCGAATTGCATCTCACCAAGATCGCAGATGGGATCGGTGTTCAGCGCATTCGCGCTGGCCTACGCGCTGTTCGAAGTGCCCAGCGGCTGGCTGGGAGATTTCATGGGACCGCGGCGCGTGCTGGTGCGCATCGTGCTGTGGTGGTCGACGTTCACGGCGCTCACCGGCGCGGCGTGGAGTCTCGGCTCGCTGCGCGTGATCCAACTGCTTTTCGGCGCGGGCGAAGCGGGTGGATTTCCCAACCTCACGAAAGCCTTCAGCTCCTGGCTGCCATTGAACGAGCGTTCGCGCGCGCAAGGATTCATGTGGACCTTCGGCCGTTGGGGCGGAGCGTTCACGCCGCCTATCGTGATCCTCGCGCTGCATCACATGAGCTGGCGATGGGCGTTCGTCTGCTTCGGATCGCTCGGCGTGGTGTGGACCTTTTTCTTCCACCGCTGGTTTCGCGACCGCCCGGAGGATCATCCCTCCGTCAACGCCGCCGAACGCGAGCTGCTGAAATCCGTCAGCGCCAACGCCGCCGGCCACGCCAACGTGCCGTGGGCGAAACTCATCCGCCATCGCAGCCTGTGGCTGATCTGGGTGCAGTATTTCTGCCTCTCGTTTCCCTGGTATTTTTACATCACTTGGCTGCCGACGTACTTGCAGGAGTATCGTCATCAAACGCCCGAAGCCGCGTCGCGCCTGGCGATTCTGCCTCTGCTGTTCGGAGGCTTCGGCTCGCTCACCTGCGGATTGCATCGCTCCGCGGCTCGCCAAATCCTGGGGCGGCATGAAGCGCGCCCGCCGCATCATCGCGACGTTCGGATTCGTCGCCGCGGCGGTGCTGCTATTTTTATCGACGCGGATTGAGAACGCGCTCCTCGGCACTCTGGTTCTGGCGTGCGCGAGTTTCGCCAACGATCTGGACATGCCTCCGTCGTGGAACACCTGCATGGATATGGGCGGGAAATACGCGGGCACCGTCGCCGGGTCGATGAACATGATGGGGAACCTCGCGGGCTTCGCGGCGCCGTGGATCGCCGGCATTATTCTGGATCGCTGGCGCGATTGGAATTTATTTTTCTACCTGATGATCGCGGTGTATCTGTGCGGCGCGATGTGCTGGCCGTTCATCGATCCAGTGACGCCGATTGAAGATAGCTAAAACCAGGTGGGGCGTCGCCATGCGCTGCCATGGTGGCACAGGCTTCAGCCTGTGAATATTGTCATTACCGCACCGGCTCGATATCGATCGGAATATCCTTCAACCTCTCCAGCGCGCGCTCCATCGCCTGGACGCAAGACACCCAATTCGTCAAGCATCTTTTTCGCTCCCGCGTAATCGCCGTTCGCCTCGATCGTCAGCAGATCGTGAACCAGGTCCCGCACCGCGGGCTTGATCTTTTGAAAATCGACGGCGAACGTGCCGTCCGGATTCTCGACAAACGCGCCCTTGTCGGTCAGATAATTGAACTGCATCGCCATGCCCTTGCCGTGCGCTTCATGCACACCGAATCGCAGGGTGCGGAACGATGACGCCAGGTACGTTGTGTACAGCCGATGCTCGGCCTCCGGCATCAGCTTGCGATCGTACAAATACTGGAGCATGAACAGGCCCGTCGCGTCCGCCTTCGCCTCTTCGATCGCCGAATGCAGTTCCTTCAGCGCCTGCCGGACGCCATTCTGCGGACCGATGCCGTGCGTCATCTCATGCGCCAGAATGTGCGAGAAAAACGCGTCGAAATCGAGATCGCGCTGAGCCGCGGCGGGAAGAACACGGCGTCGCAATCGGCTCCAGAATCTTCGAAAACTTCGCCTCCTGCACATTTTTCAACATCACCCGCTTCGAACCCATCGCCCGCACGATGCGTTCGTCGTTGGGCAGATTGAACGCCGCCGTGCGGACGCCGTGCGCGCCGTCGCCCGTGGCCAGAACCTCATTGACCACGCGAATCGGCGCGAGCCCACCGAGCTTCGGATTGCGATACTTCGCATCGAGCGGCAGATTGTTCTCGATCTCCTGAATGTGTGCGGCGAAGGCCTTCAGCTTCGCCGTCTCGCGATCGTCGCGCAGCGTCACGTATGCTTCGAACGATGCTTTGTATCCGAACAGCTCGTCGTTATAGGTTTCATAGGGCCCGATGGTGATGTCGATCGGCGCGTCGAGCTTCATCCACGCGACGTCGCTCTCGTAATAATCGTTCGATCGAAACGCCTTGGCTCGCAGCGTGAGAAATTCTTTCAACGACGCGTTCGGCGTGAGCGCCGCCGCTTCCTCCAGCAACGCCGCGGCTTTCTCCAACTGCGTTTCATACGCCGAATCGTAAGGAACGGCGTACAATTTCTTCTCCGGCGTGCGGCGGATGACGGTGAAAAATCCGCGCGCGTCCTCCTGCTGCTCGTGCGGCAGCCTGGCGACCCACGTTTCGAATTCGTCCTTCGTCAAATCCTCGGGATAAAAATTCGCGCCTGGAAGTTTCTTCGGCGGGACGCCGGGAAGAAACGCTGCATGATCGTCGAGATCGGACCACGGGCCCTTATTCAAATTGAAATAATGCAACCGCGCCTGACCGAGCGGCGTCGTGTCCTTCACCAACTTCTCGCGCAGCGCCGCGTTGCCGCTCCACAATTGCGTGATGAAAATATCGTCGATCACGCGCGCGGCCTCGATCAATTTCTGAAGCGCCTGCTGATCGCCTGGCGCGAGATGCGACGGGTCGGCGCGAATTTCCGCGGGCGCAAAACGGGCGATCATGCGGTTCAACTCCGCAAGGTCGGGAATGGCGGCAAGTGACGGTCATAGCAAGAAATAGTTAGCGACAAAAATCGATTCATGAACCTGCGCCCAGTATAATTACTTTTTAGCATGCTCAGAGCCGATCTCACCGCCAACGTTCAGCGTCAGAACACGGAGCTGGCCAAGCTCGGCTATTATCACAGCATCGAACTGCCGGATGGGCGCATCATTCCCGGCTTTCAATCGATCGAAACGCAGCGCTCGCGGATCGCGCAGTTTCCGATTCCTCAGGACCTGCGCGGAAAACGCGTGCTCGATATCGGCGCGTGGGACGGCTGGTTCAGCTTCGAAATGGAGCGCCGCGGCGCAACAGTGGTCGCCGTGGATGCGACGCAAGAAGACGCGCTTTCTCGAAGCGAAGGCAATGATGAACTCGAAGGTCGAGCACGTCGTCGCCGACATCTCCTACCTGACTCCGCGCGACATCGGATACTTCGATATCGTCCTGTTTTTCGGCGTCCTCTATCATCTGAAGCATCCGATGCTCGCGCTCGAACGGGTCTGCGAGTTGACGACCGATCTGGCGTGCGTCGAGTCTTTCGTCACCGACGAACAGCCATCCGGCGCCATCCCGGCCATGGAGTTTTACGAGGGAACGGAGCTGGCCGGCCAGTTCGATAACTGGGTGGGGCCGAATATTTCCTGTCTGATGGCGATGTGCCGCACCGCCGGATTCGCGCGCGTCGATTTCAAGAGCGTGGTCGACCATCGCGCTCACGTGATCTGCCACCGAAAATGGCCGGAGACTCGCGCGGACGCGGCGCGGGGCCGGAATTGCTGGTCGTCGAAAATAGCGAACTGCAGGATCACAGTTCTTCAGCGCGCATCGCGACGACTATGTCACGGTGTGGTGTCATGCTCGGAGGAGCCCGATCTCACCTGCGACGATCTTCTGGTGCAGGTGGGTCCGTATGGGACCCGGCCCGCGGCCGTTCGCAATATCGGAACCACGTGGCAGGCGAACTGCAAATTGCCTCTGGGCCTCGCGCCGGGATGGCACGACGTTTCGGTCGCATTGCGCGACAGCGAGTTTTCGAGTCCCGCGCGCATTCCCGTCGACCTGCCGAAGCGACGCGCGCGTCTGCGACGCCCACAACGGCCGCGTTCGAAATCGAGATCGTCTGCGACGGCCGCACTTGGGAACGGAAGCAGGTGCGCGCCGGCCTCGGCAGTTGCGTGTCGGCGTGGGTCTCCGGCTTGCCCGATGGATTCGGCGAACCGAAGTTTCTTTCCGCCTCGATGGAACCGATCTGCCGGCCTCCTTCGTGACCTCCGTCGAACGACGAAAAAGGCACCAAGCAAATCAACGCGATGGTCCCCGCTGGCCTGGAGCGCGGCGAATATCAGTTGACGCGTGCGATTCCGCGACCAAGAATCGCCGGTCGTCCAAATCGAATTATTTTGACGATCCGAGAATCCGCATCCCGTAGAACGATCGCCACACGAAGACCATCGAGACCAGCAGGAACACCACCGCCAGGCCGGTGCTGAACGCGGCGCCCTGCTTCTCCGTCATGCGAAACGCCCAGCTCCACGGCCAGCAATCCGAACAGCGTCGTGAATTTGATGATCGGATTCAGCGCCACCGACGACGTGTCCTTGAACGGATCGCCCACCGTATCGCCCACCACCGTCGCGTCATGCAGCGGCGTGCCCTTCGCTTTCAACTCCACTTCGACAATCTTCTTCGCGTTATCCCACGCGCCGCCGGCGTTGGCCATGAAAATCGCCTGATACAAACCGAACAGCGCGATCGAGATCAGGTAGCCGATGAAGAAGTACGGTTCGATGAACGCGAAGCCTAGCGTGGCGAAAAACACCGTCAGGAAGATGTTGAACATGCCTTTTTGCGCATATTGCGTGCAGATCTCCACCACTTTTTTCGAATCCTCGACCGACGCTTTGGTCACGCCTTCCAGCTTGATGTTCGCTTTGATGAACTCCACCGCGCGATACGCGCCCGTGGTGACCGCTTGAATCGACGCGCCGGTGAACCAGTAAATCATCGCGCCGCCCGCGATCAGTCCCAGCAGGAACGGCGGATAGCAGCAGACGACAAATTCTGAATCAGCTCCGGCTTCAGCCCGTCCGTCAACGTCACGATGATCGAAAAAATCATCGTCGTCGCGCCCACTACCGCCGTGCCGATCAGCACCGGCTTGGCGGTCGCCTTGAACGTATTGCCCGCGCCGTCGTTCTCTTCCAGATGATGCTTGGCCTTCTCGAAAGTTCACGTCAAAGCCATACTTCTCCTTGATCTCTTTCCTGTATATTGGGAATCGTTTCGATCACGGAAAGCTCGTAAACCGATTGCGCGTTGTCCGTCACCGGACCGTAGCTATCGACCGCGATCGTCACCGGCCCCATGCCCAGAAATCCGAACGCAACCAAGCCGAACGCGAACACCGCGGGAGCTTTCATCAAGCCCATCCATGCCGTACGTGCTCACCGAATAAGCGGCCGTCATCAGCGCCAGGATCGCCATGCCCAGCCAGTACGCGCTGAAATTGCCGGCCACCAATCCCGACAAGAATATTCAACGACGCGCCGCCTTCTTTCGACGACGACACCACTTCCTTCACGTGCGCCGAATCGACCGACGTGAAAATTTTCACCAGTTCCGGAATCACCGCGCCGGCCAGCGTGCCGCACGTAATCACGGTCGATAGTTTCCACCACATCGTCGGATCGCCGCCGAGATCGGGAATCATGTAGGTAGGAAACCAGGTACGTCGCGCCGATCGAGAGGATCGACGTCAGCCACACCAGCGTCGTCAGCGGCGTCTCATAATTCATCTTGTCGACGTTCTGGTAGCGCGCCTTGGCAACCGCTTCGTTCAGGAAATAAGAGACGCCGCTGGTGATCACCATCATCACGCGCATCACGAAGATCCAGACCAGCAGCTCCACTTTCACCAGGTCGTTATTCACGGCCAGCAAGATGAAGGAGATCAGCGCGACGCCGGTCACGCCGTAAGTCTCGAAGCCGTCGGCCGAAGGTCCCACCGAATCGCCCGCGTTGTCGCCCGTGCAATCCGCGATCACGCCCGGGTTGCGCGCGTCGTCCTCTTTAATCTTGAAGACGATCTTCATCAGGTCCGCGCCGATGTCGGCGATCTTGGTAAAGATTCCGCCCGCCACGCGCAGCGCCGCCGCGCCCAGCGATTCGCCGATCGCGAATCCGATAAAGCACGGCCCCGCATAATCGCCCGGAACGAATAACAGGATGCAGAGCATCAGGAACAGCTCCACGCTGATCAGCAGCATGCCGATACTCATGCCGGCCTTCAGAGGAATCGCATAACAGGGGAAAGGTTTCCCGCGCAGGCTGGCAAACGCCGTTCGCGAATTGGCGAACGTGTTGACGCGGATGCCGAACCAGGCGACGCCGAAGCTGCCCGCGATGCCGATCAGGCTGAACGCGAGAATAATCGCGACTTCCGACCACGGCAAGCCGAACGTCGTGCCGTTCGGCGCCAGGAATCCAAAATAAAACACGATAATCGCGCCGATGAAGGCTTCCAGAATCAGCAAAAACTTGCCCTGCGTCAGCAGATAGGTTTTGCAGGTTTCATAGATCAGCTCGGAAATCTCGAGCATCGATTCGTGCACCGGCAGGTTTCGCAGGTGCATGTACATCACGATGCCGAAAACGAAGCCCAGGGCGCTGATCCCCAGGCCGATCATTAACAAGCGTTGGCCCCTCAATGCCGCCCAGAAATAGCGCCTGGTGCAGGTCGGGCAGCTTTAACTCCGCCTCGCTCGCCCGCAGCGGCGCGGATCCAGCGGCAACGGCTAAAAGAAACAACAGAACCGGGAAGGCGCGCCTGAAAAAGGCGGACAACGAGGTCAATAGCATTCCGGAAGATCCTCCAAATTATAATGAGACGTGAAGACAAACAGTTCCCCGAAGGGGCCGTACGACTTAAGACACCATACCGCAGGTGGTGCTGGACTGGCAAGCCATACTATTGGGCTAGAACCTCTAAAATCTGGCATTTCAAGTACAGCGTCTCGGGCACTGTCAGCAGAATCGGATGATCCGCGGCCTGGGTTCGCCGCTCCAGTACCCGCAGCGTCTTCCCCGCATCGAGCGCCGCTTGCGCGACGATTTCGAACAGCATCGACTCGCTCACATGATGCGAACAGGAGCACGTCACCAGAATCCCTCCCGGCTCCAGCAGCTTCAGCGCGCGCAAATTGATCTCTTTGTAACCCTTCGCCGCGTCATCCAGCATCTTGCGCGATTTGGCGAACGCCGGAGGATCCAGGACGATCATCCCGTACTTCCGATCCAGCCCGGAGAGAAAATCGAACACGTCGGCCTGCCGGAAATGGACGTTCGTAATGTTGTTCGCCCGCGCATTCGCTTCCGCCGTAGCCAGAGCGGACGCCGACGAATCCACAGCCTCGACCGATTCCGCCTTCTAGCCGTATGCAGCGCGAATCCGCCGGTCGAAGTGAAGCAGTCTAAGATGCGCCCGCCGCGCAAAGTTCGCCGCCGCCAGATAATTTTCACGCTGATCGAGATAGATCCCGGTCTTCTGACCCTTCAACAAGTCCGCTTCGAGATGCAGCCCATTCATCTCAATCGCGATCCGCTCCGGTATTTCGCCGAAAAGGACAACCACTTCCAGCGGCAGACTTTCCAGCTTCCGCACCGCCGCGTCATTCCGCGCCAGGATGCCGGAGGGCGCCAGCAGTTCCTTCAGACAGTGAACAATCAAATCGCGAGCCCGGTCCATCCCCTGGCTCAGCGTTTGAATCACCAGGCAGGAACCGTACCGGTCAACAATCAGCCCGGGAAGAAGATCGGCTTCAGAAAACACCAGGCGGCAGGCGTTCGAATTCTTGACCACGCGCTCCCGATGCCGGATCGCAGCGGTAAGCCGCCGGCGAAAAAATTCCTGATCGATGGGTTCTGGTTTGGAGGAAAGAAGACGGAGGGTGATCTGAGAGGTCGAACTATAATGCGCGACGCCGATCGGCCGTCCACGCGGATCGGCGACTTTAACCACGTCGCCCGGCTGCGCATCGCCTCGCTCGGCAACGTCACTAGAAAAAATCCAAGGATGCCCGCTCGCAACCCGGTCGACAGCCTTTCGATTCACGCGAACAGTGGTCAACCCGCAATTCTCGCATGAAAAAGAAAAAGGGCAGACTTCTGCTACTGCTAACCAGTTCAGGCATCGGGCTCCTTACCGGCATGAAACCGGGCCTGAAATTTGAGGATCGAGAGGTAGAGGCGATCGTCCTCGAAGTTTCCAGCAGCTCTGGGTACAAAGAAGAGCCAATACGGCTTCGTGCCAGCTATCCGATAGACACGAAGAAGGCAACATTGATCCACGAACTCGGTCATCGCCTGCAATCGGATCTCTTCCATCAAGACGAGGACGATCACAAGTATCTCTTCCTGTGGGTCTGCGAGGTGTGGGTCAAGCTATTCGGCCGGGAGTTTACCGATGCGCAGGTTGGAGAAGCAGCGAGGCCGAATGTATCCCGCCGCTTGGGATTTTGCATTGTCGTTTACCGCGGATCAGCGCGCAGCGAAGTGGAAGGAAACCATCGCCGATCGGACGCCTCGTTAATGAAAAAGAAAAGGGGCAGACTCTTAAGTCCACCCCAGCCACTGAACCGCCATGCGTAAGCATGCGGACAAATGACGCCAACTTAGTTGGCTACTAACCGCAACTTTGATCTGGCGAGGCTTGGCGACTTCCTTCTTCGGAAGGGTGATCGTCAGCACGCCGTTCTTGTAATCGGCCTTAACCGCTTCGAAATTCACCGTCTCCGGCAGAGTGAACGCGCGCTCAAAAGTGCCATAAGAACGCTCCACTCGATGCCAGCTGCCGTCCTTCTTTTCGCTCTCGAACTTGCGCTCGCCGCGAATGGTCAGCGTGCCGTTCTCCACCTGGATATCGATGTCCTTCATATCCACATCGGGGATGTCGGCTTTAAGAATCAGATCGTTTTCGGTCTCTTTAATGTCCACGGCCGGAACCCAAGGGCGTCCGTTCGGCTCGGTAAACAGCCGGTTCACGGTGTCGGTAAAGACCCTTAAGCCTGCCGGGAAAGCTTCAAACTCGGTAAAAGGTGTGTATTTGATAAGCGACATGTTGTTTAAATCTCCTGTATTACTGTCAAGAGTATATAATCTGATGCTAATCTTGTCAAGTATCAACATTTTGTTTATTTACAACTGATATACGTTTCATTTCTGTTACCGCAGCCACAAAAAACCGACGGCCCGTGAGCTAGTCATTATATGATTGGACCGTGAACGAGTCCCTGCTCGTCAACACGCTTGGACACTCCGCCGGGGTGCTGATCTTCGGCATCTTCCTCTATCTATTGATCCAGGACCGCGCGGCGCGCCGCCTCCGCGGCAGCACGAAATCGATGCTCGCCGCCGCTCTGGCCCTGGCCTGGAATCTGGCCTCGCTGCTGGTGCTGGGAGCGAACACTCCCGGTAGCACGTTTACCAATATCACCGTCGCCATCGGATTTTCGGTGCTCAGTCTCTTGCCCGCCGTGCTGTTCGATCTCTGTTTGCAGGATCGCTACCGGGTGCTGGCGCGATGCGGCTATGCGCTCAGCGCGATCGCGATCGCTCTGCATGTCGCGGAGTTGTTCCGCGAAGGCTCGCGCTATCACCGGCTCGGGATTGCAGTTGATCACCGTCGGATTCGGTCTGCTCACCTGCTTCGCCGCGGCAGGCTTCTTCGCTTCCCTCGACCACACCCGGCGCGCGAACACTTCGCGGCTGGTCGGCACGATGTCTCTGTTTCTGCTCGCCATGTCTTTCGTGCATTTGGGCGGAGGACACGCCGCGCAGGTGTGGTCGCGCGAACTGGCGTTTCATCACGCGGCGATTCCGCTCGCGCTGCTGGTGCTGATGCAGGATTACCGCTTCGTGCTGCTCGACGCATTCCTGCGCTTTCTGGCGAACGTTTTTCTCGCGGCCCTGTTCACCGTGGGAGTCGCGCAGGCCTGGAGGCTTGGATGGTTGTCGCAGACTTCCACGCCTTTTCATCAGGCGCTGCTGCTCGCCGGCGCGTGCCTCCTGCTGATCGTTTTCGCGATGCTGCGCGGCTGGGTGCAGAGGCTGCTCACGCGGCTGGTCTTTCGCCGTCCCGATCAGGAAGCGCTGCTCCATAACCTGAAACTGCCGATCCGCGACGAGGCGCCAGTATCTGCTCGAAGCGGCCGGCGGAGCTGGGGCGATTCATGGGCGCCGATGCGTCCGTGGTCGACGATGCCAAGCTGTGCCATCTGGATTTGCGCCGTCCGGTTCTGGTCGGTCAGCTTTCGCGCCGGCGCGCCGAACTGGAAGATCAGGGAATCGAAGTCATCGTGCCCGTTGCGATTCGCTTCCGGCGACGCGCGACACGTCCTGCTCGGGCGGCGATCCGGCGGACGGCGTTATTTGAGCGAGGATCTGCTGGCGCTGGGCCGCGCAGCCTCGCTGGTCGTCGAGCAGATCGAGCAGTTTCGCGAATCGGAAATGCGGCGCCTGGTGTCGCAAGCGGAGCTGCGCGCGCTGCAATCGCAGATTCATCCGCATTTCCTGTTCAACGCGCTGAACACGCTTTATGGCATCATTCCGCGCGAAGCGAAGGGCGCGCGCGACACGGTTTTGAACCTCGCCGATATCCTGCGCTATTTTTTGGAGACGGGAAAAACCTTCCTGCCTCTGGAGCAGGAACTGCACATCATCAAGGCGTACCTCGCGGTCGAAAAGCTGCGGCTGGGAGAAAAACTGCGCGTCGAAATCGATGTCGATCCCGACGCCTTGCGCGTCCCGATTCCGATTCTCTCGATCGAGCCGCTGATTGAGAACGCGGTCAAGCACGCCATCGCGCCCAAGGTGGAAGGCGGCACTGGTCCGTCTGCGCGCGACACTCTCGATCCCGACGCGCTTCAGGTCACCGTCAGCGATACCGGGCCGGGATTTCGCGCGGCGGGAGGAGCGAAATCCGGCGTCGGTCTCGAAAACGTCACCCGGCGTCTGCAGCTCTGCTATGGCGCGGAATCGCAGATCAACATTCAATCCGATGCGGCGGCAGCAGCGTTTCGTTTTCGATTCCCGTCGAACGTGTCCGTGACTCGGCGCCGATGGAGGCAGTGCTTTGAGGGTCCTGATCGCCGACGACGAGCCGATCGCGCGCGAGATTCTCCGCGAACATGTGGATGCCATCGCCGGTCTGGAGTTCGCCGGCGAAGCCTCCACCGGCGCCGAGGCGATCTCGCGCATTTTCGATCTGCGCCCCGACGTGGTGCTGCTCGATTTGCAGATGCCGGAGCTCGACGGCCTCGCGGTGGTTCGCTCGCTGACCGGAGATCGCACGCCCACTGATCATTTTCGTGACGGCGTATGAAAATCACGCGCTGGCCGCGTTCGAGGTCGGCGCGATCGATTATCTGTTGAAACCGGTCCGCCGCGAACGGCTGGAAAAAGCGATCGAAAAGGCGAGGCGTCAACTCAAACCGGCGCCCGCGGCCGCGCCGAGCGAAACACTGCGAAAAATCGTGGGCCGCCGCGGCGCCGATCTTTATCTGCTGGATCCAGCGGAGATCGTCGCCTTTCAGGCCGACGGCGAGCTGGTGCATATCGTCACCACGGCGCAGCGTTATTTGAGCGATCACTCCCTGAAAGCGCTCGGCGAAAAACTGGAGCACACGCGCTTTCGCCGGATTCATCGCAGCACGATCATCAATACGGACCACATCCGCAAGATCTCGCCGCTATCGAGCAAACGCTGGCTGTTGAAGATGTCCAATAATTTCGAAGCCGTGGTCAGCAAGCGTCTGGCGAGCTCGATCCGAGAGGATACGCGCTGGTAACATCTAACTATATGGGGTCGCGACCTTCTCTCCTGCTGGCGGCTGTCCTGTTCACCGGCGCGCTCCACGCTCAGATCATCGAGTTCGAATCCGGCGGCTTGAAGTACAGGACGCTCACCCGCGGCGGCGTGACCATCATGTGGGCTCATTTGCCGATGCATATCAAGGAATACGCGGTGCTGCAAGTGGCGATCTCCAACGGCTCCCCGGTATCGTGGCAGGTGAAGCCGCAGGATTTCAGTTTCGAGAAATCCGACGGAGGAGCGGTGGCCGCTCTTCCGGCTGCAACCGTCGTCCAGCAAATGATGGACCATGGCAGCCGCGGCGATGTCATCAAGCTGACTACGGCGTATGAAGCGGCGCTCTACCGGAAACGCCCGAATGCATTCGACGAATGGCTATGAGGAGCGGCGACAGAATGCTCAGGCCGAGCTGGGCGGCGGAAAATTTAGAGCGGCGGCCGCGGCATCGGCCATCGCATTTGTCGTCCACCAAACTCTCGCCCGGTCAATCGACCGATGGCGCGATTTTCTTTTTGAACAGCGGAAAACTGTTCGGCGCAGGAAAATTAACGGTCAACGCGGCGGGGGAAATCTTCGAATTTCCCGTTGAGATCGAGCCTCACGCCCGCCCGTAGAATCGGCGGATCTCAGCGGCAACCCGGCGCGCGGCGCTCTCCTTCAAGTACGGCCACAACGGGAGCGAGACGATTTGAGTAACAGCCAGTTCCGCATGCGGCAGCGAGCCTTTTTGCGCGAACGCCGGATGCTGGTGCAGGGGTACAGGATAATGCACCGCCGTCCCGATCCCTTTCGCGCGAGAGATGCTCGCGCAGTCGATCACGACGCTCGGCGCGAATCACATACAAGATGATGGACGGACCCTTCAGTCCTCTTAACCAGACGAACGCCCGCGCACTCGCGCAGTTCCTCATCGTAGATCGACGCGATACGGGCGCGGTGCGCATTCCAATCGTGCTAATGCGGTAAAAATGCACGCAGAAAACAGCACTGCATCTCGTCGAGACGCGAATTAATACCGAAGCTATGCGCGACTTGATCGCCATGCCGGCCCCCATCGCGCAGGACTACCAATCGGTTTTTTGTGGCAGCGAAATCCGTGATGATGGCGCCGCCATCGCCCAGACATCCAAGATTTTTCGTCGGATAAAAACTATAGGCGATGTAGTGCGAAAATGCTGCCAGCGGTTTGCCATTGAAGGTCGCCCCATGAGCCTGCGCGGCATCTTGAATCAGCGGAATTTTGTGCTTGCGCGCGAGCTTCACGAACTGATCAAGCTCGCACGGCTGACCGTAAAGATGCACCGGCATCAGAGCACGCGTGCGCGGACGTGATTCGCGCGGCAGCGTCGGCTGCGTCGATCTGCAAAGTCTCCGGATCGATGTCGGCGAATTTCGGAATCGCGCCCGCTGCTCGAATGCCGACACCAGAAAATGGAGCCGTCAACGCGCTGGTGATTACTTCTCCGCTGGTCACGCCCGCATCGCGCAGGCACAACTCGATTGCCGCGGTCCCGTTCGCGACGCCGACCGAAAACTTTCCGCCGAGCGCGGCGGCGAATTCCAGTTCGAAGGCGCGCAGTTCCTCGCCGAGAATGAAATAACTTCGTTGAAAGAGGCGCCGGAGATTCGCGCGCCACTCCCGTGAGGTGGCCCGTAACAAGGGCCTCAAGTTCACTTGAGGAATAGGCGTACCCATAACCTAGCATGAAGATCGCTACACATTAATGCCAAGTGAAGTACGCAACTCCACTAGAGCTGCCGGCGTTTCTAGTAGTAGGAGGCAGTTATGAAACGAACATGGTTGTTAGCGCCGGTGTTGATGGCGTTTTCGATGGTCGCCTGTGGAGGCGCGGTGTATTATGCGAGCGTTCCCCCGCCGCCGATGCGCGCGGAAGTTTGTTGGCGTCGCGCCCGGACCGGGATATGTTTGGGTGAATGGATACTGGGGATGGCGTGGAAATCAGCACGTCTGGGTCGCGGGATCATGGATGCGTCCGCCGCATGCGCGCGCTGTCTGGGTCGCGCCACGATGGGAGAACAGAGGCGGCCGGTATTATTTTCACGAAGGACGATGGAGATAGGGGGCTGAGGGCAGGTCGGGAACCTGCCCACTGTTAGTTCGGTTTTCCGATGCTTGGATCCGGAGGCTTCGGCTTTTCCTTCTCTTTATCCTTGCCCGTCGGATGCGCGGAGGCTTTCACGGGGCTCAGCAGCACATGCGCGTTGCGACCTTCGAGGCGCGGCATTCCCTCGGCGGTTCCGTAAGGAGCCAGATCCTCTGAGAAGCGGATCAGCAGTTTGCGTCCCAGGTCCGTGTGCGCAATTTCACGTCCGCGGAACTGCACCACCGCTTTCACGCGATTCCCTTCTTTCAAAAATCGAATCGCGTGATTCTTCTTGAAATCGTAATCGTGATCGTCGGTGTTGGGACGAAACTTCAGTTCCTTCACCTGAATGATGTGCTGTTTGCGTTTGGCTTCGTGCTGCTTCTTTTTGTTCTCGTACTGCCACTGGCCATAATCCATCGCCTTGGCGACGGGCGGCTCGGCGGTGGGTGCGATCAGGATGAGGTCGAGGCCCATCTCCTGCGCTTTTCGCACGGCGAGCTGCGTTGCATCACTTCGACGGAGCCGTCGGGGAACACAGCACGCACTTCCCGCGCGCGGATCGCTTCGTTCACATTCTCCCGAATCCTGGGCCGTCGGGGCGCAAAACCTCGTGGATTCATCGGCGATTAAGCCCAACAACAAACGAACAAGTTACCATGCCCAATGGTAACAGAATCTAAACTCACATCGTCTGCTTGCTGCGGCGGCGCCACTCGAACAGCATGATCCCCGCCGCGACGCTCACATTCAGTGACGCGACTCCTCCCGCCGGCATCGGGATGCGCACCAGAAAATCGCAATGCTTCGCGACATGCTCATGCAATCCTTTTCCTTCACCGCCGAGCACGATCGCAGTGGGCGTGGTGAATTCCACCTGGTCGTACGCCTGGTCACCGCGCTCGTCGAGCCCGTAAATCCAGTAGCCGCTCTCCTTCAACGATTCGAGCGACCGGTTCACATTGGTCACGCGCACTACCGGCAGATAAGCCAGCGCTCCCGCCGCGGCACGCGCGACTACTTCGGTCAATCCGGCGGCGCGCCGTTCGGGGATGACGATCGCCGACGCGCCCGCCGCATGCGCGGTCCGCACGATCGCGCCTAAATTGTGCGGATCCTCGACGCCATCGAGAACCACATGCATTCCTCCAGCGGCGATCGTTTCCTCCAAGGTCGCGAATCGTTCGGCCGCTCCGAACGCCACCACGCCTTGATGCGACACGCCCATAGCGGCGCGATCGAGCATTTCGCGCGCCTCAAAACGCACTGGAACGCGGCGCTCGCGCGCCAGATCGACGATCTCCTGAATGCGCGGTCCCGTCGATCCTTTGGCAATCAGGATACGATCGAGAGGACGCCCGGCCCGTAGTGCTTCCCGGACGGGATGGATTCCTGAGAGCAGGGACATTATGATAAGGGTACTCGTAATGAGCGTGCCTGAAAACACCGCCGAACAAACTTCCGGGCTCGCGCCGCAGGAAATCCCGGACAAGCTCTACTTCCGCATTGGCGAAGTGGCGCGGCTGGCCGGCATCAAGCCCTACGTGCTGCGGTTCTGGGAAACGGAGTTTCCTTCGCTCGGTCCGAAGAAATCCGGCACCGGCCACAGGCTCTACCGGCGCAAGGAAGTCGAGATGGTGCTGGAGATCAAGCGCCTGCTTTATGAAAAGCGGTTTACGATCGAAGGCGCGCGAAAGTTTCTCGAGACCCGCGGCAAGCCGGAGCCCGCGCGAGCGGCGAAAGCAGTGAAGCCGGCGAAGAAGGCGCAAGCGGAATTGTTCTCGTCGCGCCATCGCCGACGTCATTTCTCCAAGATATTCGTAAAGAACTGCGCGCAATTGTCGAAATGCTGAAATAGGGCGTTTTTGATTTCCGAAACGCCAACCCGCCAAGTACCCGTTCTATAGCATGTCGGGTTTCGTCCGATAAGCAACTCAGGTGTTGAGTGGCATGATTCGTCTGACGCGTATAAATCACGTTCCCCTGGTCCTCAATGCGGATTTGATCGAGCATCTGGAAACCACTCCGGACACGGTGATCAGCATGACCAACGGCCAGAAATTTGTGGTGCTGGAATCGAGCGACGATGTGATTCGCAAGGTAATCGAGTTCCGCCGCGAAATTCTGAAGAGTGGACCGCCCGCAGGTATTGGACACCTCTCAGTAAGCGTCTATGGCCGAACCAATCAAACCCCCGCAGGGCAAACCTGCCAACACGGCGAAGGCTTCGAGCAAGCCGGATATCGCCTCTATAGCCGGACTCGTGGTGGCGTTCGGAGGCATCCTCGGTGGACTGCTGATCGAAGGCGGAAAGCTGAAGGACGTCGCCCAATTTACCGCCGCGCTGATCGTGCTGGGGGGAACCACGGGCGCGGTGATGGTCTCGATGCCGCTGAAGACCCTGATCGGCGGAGTGAAGCGACTGGGAGGCGTATTTTTCGATACCAAAGTCGAGCTGCAGCGGGATGATCGAAGAAGTGATCGGTTTCGCAACCAAGGCGCGCAAGAACGGGCTGGTATCGCTCGAGCAGGAGGCCTTCGCGATCGGAGATCCGTTTCTCAAGAAAGCATTGACACTCGCCGTCGACGGGACGGACCTGCAGGAGATCCGCAAAATGCTGGAACTTGAGATCGGCCTGGAAGAGCATGCACTGCGGAAGCCGAAGCAAAGGTGTTCGAAATGCGCGGGCGGATACGCGCCCACCGTCGGAATCATCGGAGCGGTGATGGGCCTGATCCAGGTGATGAAGAATCTCGCCAACATCGACGAGGTGGGTCATGGCATCGCCGTTGCATTCGTGGCGACGGTGTATGGCGTGGGCCTCGCGAATCTGTTTCTTTCTGCCGGCCGCCAGCAAGATCAAGGCGCGCATCACATGCGGAAACGCAGCGCAAGGAAATGATTCTCGAAGGCGTCGCCGGAATCGTGGAGGGACTGAATCCGAAACTGATTCGGTCCAAGCTGGAATCGTATACGCAAGGGAGATCTCCGGAAGAAGGAAAGAATGCTGAAAAGGCAGTGAAAGGAACCGATGCGCCCGTCCGCGCGGAAGCGTAACGAAATGGCTCGCAAGAAAAAGCCGCCGGAGCACGAAAATCACGAACGGTGGCTGGTGTCCTATGCCGATTTCATTACGCTTCTGTTCGCGTTTTTCGTGGTGATGTTCGCCACCTCGCAAACCGATAAGGGCAAGGCGCAGCAGGTTTCCGATTCCGTGAAGCGCGCGCTCGAAGGGGAAAAGATGTCGCAGGTCGTCGCCGCGATTCTGGGCGGCACCGTCACCGATACCGGCAAGGGCAATGCGATGATGCGCGGGCCCGGCGGCAGCGCAGCGGCGGCGGCGAAGGATCGAAGAAAGACGAGAAACTCGCCGAACTGCTGCCATCGCTGAAGATGCTGTCCGAGGAGCTGAAGAACGAGATTGCCGCGGGAAAAATCCAGATCAGCATGCAGCCTCGCGGACTGGTCATCAGCTTCACTCAGGCGGCTCTGTTCGCGCCCGGCGAAGACGTGATTTCGCCAGCAAGCGTACGATGGCCTGGAAAAAGTGGCGGCGGCGATCGCGAAAATGCCCAACCCGGTGCGCCTGGAAGGCCATACCGATTCGACGCCCATCAACACGCCGCGATTTCACAGCAACTGGGAGTTGTCGTCGGCGCGCAGCATCGCGATTCTGGAATTGTTAACTGGCAAATTCGGTGTCCCGCGCAACCGCCTGTCGATCGCAGGCTACGCCGATACCGCTCCCGTCGCCTCCAACGACACCGAAGAAGGCCGCGCCCGCAACCGCCGCGCGGATATCGTGATTCTGAATGAGCAAGGCGTGATCGCGGAACCGGCCAAGCATTAATTTAATTGGCGGGGGTTGATCACCGCTCCGCTGAAGAACGACTGGTGGCCCCACAGCGTCCCTCCCTGACGGTCGGGGTTCGGTTTGGGAGCCTCGAACAAGAAGTCTGGTATGGCGCCGCCCCACAGCCGACTAATTCCCCAGCAACTCCACCACATACTGCTTCCACAACTTCGCTACCGAATGCGTCCCATGCCCTCGCGTCTGATCGCTGATCGGGATCAGCACGTACCGCCCATGCTTCACGCGCTTGATCTCCCGTTCCATGATTCCCAACTCCGGCGGATTCACCTGGTCGTCGGCCGAATTGATCGCGATCAGCCGCGCGGTAATCTTTTCGAGCTCCGGCTCCGGATTGTAATCGGTGGACGATTCGAACTGATAGAGCATGTCGTTGGCGTCTTTGCGCATGGCTGCGCTCTTTCAGTTTGTCGAACGCCGCGTCGGCCTCGGCTCGCGTCGGCGATTGCTTCAGCATCTGTAGAGGGCTCGACGTCATCATCGTCAGTCCATACTGCGCGCCGATCAGACCGTGCGGAGGCTTCTTGTAATCGCCGTTGTTCCACTCCGGATCGTCGCGGATCGAATCGATAACCATGCGCCGCAGCATGCGGTTGCGTCCCGCGATCTCGACCGGCGCGCTCGCGAGCGGCATCAGCGCGTCCATGAAATCCGGATACATTTCGCCGAAGACCCAGGAATGCATCGCGCCCATGGAAGTGCCCATGATCAGCCGCATGTGCTTAATGCCGAGATGGTCCGTAAGCAGTCGATAATCGGCGGTCACCATGTCGTGATAGCAGTAATGTGGAAAGTGTGCGCGCATGCCGTCGCTGGGCTTGGACGATTTCCCGTGGCCGATGCCGTCGGGCAGAATAATGAAGTATTTCTTCGCGTCGAGCGGCTGATCGGGACCGAACAGCTCGCCCGCGAATCCGGCGGAGAGAAACCCGTGGCCCGTTCCTCCCGTTCCGTGCATGATCAGAACCGCCGGATTCGAGGGATTTCCGACCGTGGTGTAGTGAATGCGCAATTCCGGCAGCGACTCGCCGCTCGTGAAAATGAAAATCGCGAATGATAAAATCGCCTTCCACCGGATCGGGATAATCTGCCGCATTACACAAAGCGGCGACAGTAAAAACAACCCCAATTTTCCGCATAGATCGATTATCGCAACTGGAAGCCGGTAGAATTAGAGCGATGATCGCAAAAGTCCGCAAAGCGGTATTTCCCGCAGCCGGGCTCGGCACCCGATTTCTTCCGGCAACCAAGGCGCAGCCCAAGGAAATGCTTCCGCTGGTCGATAAGCCTCTGATTCAATACGGCGTGGAAGAGGCGATTCATTCCGGCGTGCAGAATATTATTATCGTCACCGGCCGCGGCAAGGTCGCCATCGAGGATCATTTCGACGTCAGTTTTGAGCTGGAGCATCTGCTCGAAACGCCGCGGCAAGAAAGATCTGCTGGCGACGGTTCGCAGCGTTTCCGATCTCATCGATATCTCCTACGTCCGCCAAAAAGAGGCGCTGGGCCTCGGCCATGCCGTGCTGCGAGCGCGGGAGCTGGTAGGCGAACGAGCCGTTCGCCGTGATTCTCTCCGACGACGTGATCGACGCCGAAGTACCGTGCCTGCGCCAGTTGCTCGACGTCTATGAATTTTATGGAGCGCCCGTCGTCGCGCTGATGGAAGTGCCGAAGGATCAGATTTCGCAATACGGCGTTGTCGATGCCGAGCCCGTCGCGCATAACGGCGGCCGCGATCGCCTGTACCGCATCCGCAATATGGTGGAAAAGCCAAAGGCGAATGAGGCTCCGTCGAATCTTGCGATCATCGGCCGCTACGTTCTGACGCCGGAGGTGTTTCAGTCGCTCACCGCGATCGAACCCGGCAGCGGCGGCGAAATTCAATTGACCGACGGCTTGAAGCACATGCTGCGCAGCCGTCCGATTTACGGCTATCGCTTCGAAGGCAATCGCTACGACGCCGGCGACAAACTCGGATTCCTGAAAGCCACCGTCGAATTCGCGCTCAAGCGTTACGACCTGGGCGCGGATTTCCGGCAATATCTGAAGTCGCTCAATCTATGAGCATGATCCCTCTGGTGCTGCCGCTCAAAGCGAACGAGGCCGCTGCGCTGGCGGATCTCGTCTATCAGCAACTGGAGGGAAGTCCGCTCACGGCGGATCTGCGCAACCGTTTCGCGGCGCGCCTGCCGCAGCTCGCGCTGGAAACATTCACGTCCATTCCCAGGGTCGCTGGCGCGCGATCCGATTCATCCGTCGACGTATTATTTGGCAATCGATACGCAGAGCGGGCCCATGCTGCTCCGCATCGCGCTCGCATCCTCGCCCGCCAGCGGATTATTTCCCGGAGCGATGCTGATCGGACGAATGCGTCCGGGCGGCGGCCGCGAAATTGTAATCAATGCCGTGCCGTTTAATTTCACCGACCGCGAAAGCGTGCGAACGTTTGCCGAACAGGTGGACCCCACGTTCCTCCCGCGATCCCAAGGGCCGCAATCGGCGATCGTGGTCGAAGGAAGCGATTCCGCTGCCGCCTTCCGCGCATTTCGCGCGATCCTGAAATCCACCGGTCTGAACCTCGCAGCGATCGCTGGGGATTACGACATCGCTCTATGGTCCGCGATCCGCGCGGGGTGGCGAGAAGGTTGGAACGCGCAGACGAGCGATCCATCGGCAGCGGATTACACCAAGTACTCAGTGGAGGGATCCTTGGAACAACTCGCTGAAATTTACGATCGTATCCGAGCCATAAAAGCCGGTCACGTCTTCGATTTTGAAATCGCTACCTCCGGCGATGTTGCTACTGCCCTTGAGTGGATGAAATCGCGCGGCAAGCCCGTCCAGTTCATTCGGATAAACGCCGACTCCGGCCTTCGCGAACTAGCCGCCATCGCCCGCCAACACAACGCGATTCTCAGTTTCATCGAAGGCCAAACTGAACAAATCGGGATCGCGACCGCTGGACGTTTTCACTACCGTATGAAAGGCGACGAGGAAGCCATCCGCCTCGCCGCTTCCAGTCTGCTTGGAAAAATCATATGACCCGTCGAGGATTTCTTGCCATGGCCACCACTCATGTACGCCGCCGACATTACACCTCCGCCTCGGCGTCGACCTCTTCAGCGTCCGCAGCCAGAAGTGGACGCCGTTCGAATCGCTCGATTACTGCGCGAAGCTCGGCGCAAAGCTGGTGCATTTTTCCGAGCTTCAATATCTCGGCAGTCTCGACGAAGCGAATCTCCTCGCAGTGCGCGATCACGCGAAAAAACTCGGCGTCGCCATCGAAGTCGGCACTCGCACCTGTTGCCCGACGTCGAAATCGTTCGACCCGAAGCAAGGCACCGCCGAAGAGCAAATGCTCCGCGCGATGCAATGCCGCGCGCGTGACGGGCTCGCCGATCGTCCGCACGTTCATGGGCACCTCTAACGATCGCGATCCAATAGAGCGTCATATGGAAGCGATGACGCGCCTCCTCAAGAGCATGCGTTCGCGCATCATCGACCTCAACCTTAAAATCGCCATCGAGAATCATGCCGGCGACATGCAGGCGCGCGAGCTCAAATCGCTGGTCGAAATGGCCGGCAAGGATTACGTCGGCGTCTGTCTCGACTCCGGCAATCCTCTCTGGGCGCTCGAAGATCCGCATCTCACGCTCGAAACACTCTATCCCTACGTCCTCACGACTCATTGCCGCGACACCGCCGTCTGGCGCGTCCCCGAAGGCGCGGCGGTCGCGTGGGTCCGCATGGGCGATGGCAACGTCGGCATCACCGAGTACATCCGAAACTCCGCCGCCTCCGCCCCGATCTGCCGGTGACGCTCGAAATCATCGTGACCAACGCGCGCATATTTCCCTATCTCGACCAGAAATTCTGGGAGCCCTACCGCAATCAGCCCGCCTGGGAATTCGCGCGCTTTTTAAAAATCGCCGAGCAGGGCCATCCCCGCGAACCTCTGCCGCCGCTCAAAGGCGACGCCGCCCTCGCCCGCGAACGCGCCGACCTCGAAACCAGTCTGACCTTCACAAGGAACATTCTCAACGTATGAGCATCCTGAAGAACAAAGTCGCGATCGTCACCGGAGCCAGCCGCGGCATCGGCCGTTCCATCGCCGAAGTTTTCGTGCGCGAAGGCGCGCAAGTGGTCATCTGCGGACGCAAACAGGAAACACTCGACCAGGTGGCGAAGGAGATCGGTCCTGGCGTTAAGCCCGTTGCTGCCACGTCGGAAAATCCGCCGACATCGAAACTCTGGTCGCCGCCACTACGCGCGAATTCGGCCGGATCGACATCCTGGTCAACAACGCCGCCACGAACATCGCGCAAGGCCCGTGCCTCGAAATGGACGAAGGCCAGTTCGACAAGATGGTCGAGATCAATCTCAAGAGCACATTCCGCCTGATGAAGCTGGTCGCCCCCGGCATGTGCGAGCGCGGCTCCGGGTCGATCATCAACATCGCGTCCATCGCCGGCCTGCGCCCGCAGTTTCACAGCCTGCTCTACAGCATGACCAAGGCCGCGCTGATCATGATGACGCAATCCTACGCCGTCGAGCTCGGCGCCAAGGGCGTGCGCGTCAACGCCATCGCGCCCGGCCTGATCCAGACCGTCCTCAGCGAATATTTCTGGAAGAACGAAGCCCTCCGCGACAAACAACTCGGCGCGCAACCCATCAAGCACCTGGGCCAGCCCGTGGAGATCGCCGAGATCGCGCTGACGCTCGCGAGCGACCAGTCGTCCTACATGACCGGCCAGACGCTCGTCGTCGACGGCGGATACTTGTTATCGTCGATGTAGATGAAGTTTTTGTTTTTTATCCTGGCGACCGTCGCGGCATCCGCCGCCGACTCTCGATCGACGGTGTCCGCGAATCCATCGCCCGCAACGATCTTCCACGCGCCTCGGAAATGATTCGCAGCTATCGCGCGTCCAAACGGCGTCACTCCGGAAGCTGTCGAAGCGCTGAGTTGGATGGCGCGCGGCGAGTTCGCTCAAAAAAATCTGGTGCAAGCCGACAAGTACGCGCAGGAGACCTACAAACTTTCGCAGGACCAGCTGAAGACGCATCCGCTGCTGCGCGATCCGAATCTGCAGATCGCGCTCGGCGCCGCGATTGAAGTCGAGGCCAACGTGCTCGTCACCCGGGGCCAGCGCGCCGAAGCGGTCGCGTATCTGCAACGATCAGCTCAAGACCTACTACGCGACGCCGCTCGCGCCCGCGCATTCAGAAAAATCATCAATCTGCTGAGCCTGGAAGGAAAGCGCGCGCCCGCGCTCGAGCACGTCGCCATCCCCACCGGCAAGCCGGTGCTGCTGTTCTTCTGGGCCCACTGGTGCAGCGACTGCAAAGACGAAATTCCCATCCTCGCGCGCATCAAGGCGGAGTTCGTTCCCAAAGGACTGGTGTTCATCGCGCCCACGCAAAAATACGGCTACGTGGCCGGCGGCGAAGATGCGCCTCCCGAAGTGGAGTTGCCGTTACATCGAACAGATCCGCCAGCAATACTACGGAGCGATCATCGACACGCCCGCGCCGGTGAGTGAAGAAAACTTCAGCCGATACGGCGCGAGCACCACGCCGACGTTGGTTCTGATCGATCGCAGCGGCATCGTGAGGATGTATCATCCCGGCGGCGCATGACGTATGAAGAACTGCGGCCGCGCAGTCGAAGCTCCTCGTTCCGCTAAGCGCTCGTCATCACGACTAAGTCTGCGCTCCACCAAAAAGAAACGGCCCCGATTTCTCGGGGCCGGTTGAATCGAACTTGAATGACCTGCTCTAGCTACTTCTTTTTCTTCGGAGCAGCCTTTTTCTTGGCAGGTGCTTTCTTCTTGGTTGCGTTCATCATCGATTGATTCTCCCTTACATCAAATTTCGCGCCCTCTTAGAGAGCGCGGTTGTGTCCCCTTTATAAGGTTCTTTGCAGATGAATGTCAAGAAAAAAATGCATATCGCGCGTCGACGCGCGCGTCGCATCGCGTCTTCAAGAATCGCTCCCAAAACAAAAAAACGTAATTGGATAGAATTGTTTTAGTGTTTCGAAGCCCTATTCATGCGGGTGCGGCGATCTTCGCCGCGATTGCTCATCGCACTCTCTCTCGCTTATCACCGGTTGCGCGCGAAAAACTTCGCGCGCATGTTCCCTCGTCCGTGAAGCCCGCGCGCATCGGCGAAACCGAAACCGGAATCGCGAGCTGGTACGGAGTCCCTTACAACGGACGCCGCTCCGCCTACGGAGAAGTTTACGACATGGAACAACTCACCGCCGCGCATCGCACGCTTCCCTTCGAAACCTGGGTCGAGGTGACCAATCTCGACAAACAGAAAACACGTGGACGTCCGCATCACCGATCGCGGACCGTTCGTCAACGGAAGAATCATCGATCTCTCGCTCGCCGCCGCGCGCGAAATCGACATGGTCGCAGCCGGGCATCGTGCGAGTGCGCATCAAGGTCATCAAGAAGTGAGCGTCCGCAAGCCGCCACGCGCTCCGATCCGACAACGCCGCTAACCGTCGCGGACTCGTCGCGGAGCCGAGATCCCCGTCGATCCGCATCGACCGATCAGGCAGTGACCAGCGAGCACTCATCTGCGCTCATATAAAGGATAGCCGCGACTCCCCGGGCTAGTGGCTCCTGGCTCGCCGGCTAGTTCTTCCACCCCCTCATTTGTGGGTAGTCCCTACCCGCATTAGACCTACCCCCTATCTCCCTAGGGGGGTCTTGAGGAAGTTTCAAAACGACCGTAGAGTTTATGTTCGCCCAACACACTTCTACTTACAAGGTGCCAATTTTAGCGCCAGAGACGGGATCAGGACAGGAATGCTTGCCAACTACGACGAAACCAGACATGTGCTGGTGGGACAGTCGCCTCGCGCGCGGCAAGTATTAAAGATGATTGAGAAACTCGGACGGTGCCGCTGGCCGGCCTTGCTGCTGGGCGAGACCGGCACCGGCAAGGAGGTGGTCGTCGCGCCTATCCATAATATCAGTCCGCACGGGCCGTTCGTCACCATCGATTGCTCTTCGATGGTGGGCCCGCTCATGGAAAGCGAACTGTTCGGCCACGTCAAAGGCGCGTTCACGGGCGCGGCGACCACCAAGATCGGACTGATCGAAGCCGCCAACGGCGGCACCGCGTTGTTCGACGAGATCGGCGAGCTGCCCTCTGGACCTGCAGGCCAAGCTGCTCCGAGTGTTGCAGGAAAAGGAATTCCGCCCGGTCGGTTCGCTCACCACCCGGCGCTCGGATTTTCGGATCATCGCCGCCACCAATCGCGATCTGGCCAAGGAAGTGGAGAAAGGGACGTTCCGCCGCGATCTGTTCTTCCGTCTCAACGTCATCAACATCCGCCTGTCGCCGCTGCGGGAGCGCAAGGAGGACATTCCGGCACTGATCAATCACTTCCTGACGCGCGTCGGCGGAAATTACACCGTCACCGCGGAAGCGATGGAGGTGATGCTCTCCTACGATTGGCCGGGCAACGTGCGCGAACTCGAAAACTGTATCCAGCACATGGTCGCCATCAATTCCGGACCGCTGCTGCATGTCGGCCGATCTGCCTTCGAACCTCCAGAACCACCTGAATCAGAAAAAATCGCAGTACCTCAGCGCCGCGGCCACCGCCTGGCCCGCGGCAAATGAACCCGCCGGAGCCGTTTCCCCAACCGAATATTCCTCCAAGGCAACTCCTACCCCCATCGCGTCCATCATTCCTTTAATGGAGCTGGAACGCCGCGCCATCATGAACGCCCTCGATTACACCAAGGGCGATCGGGCCGTAGCCGCCCATCTCCTGGGAATCGGCCGCACTACCCTCTATCGAAAACTGAAGGAGTATCAATTGGCAGGCTGAGAAAACCGCGCGCCTCTCTGCACTCTCGTTGTATGCGAGTGCTGTTGATCGAATCTGATCCCGAAGACGTCCTGTTCCTGCGAGATGTACTCACGGAGATCGGGGAGGCCGGTTACTTTGATAACTGGGTGAAAATTGAGGTTCTGGAAGCCAGCTCGTGGAGCGAGGCTTGGGCCATCCTGGAGAGCGAACCGCTGGATATCGTCCTTCTCGATCTCGATTTTCCCGATACGCAGGGAATCGAGACTTTCCGCCGGGCCCAGCACGCCGCGCCGCACCTCCCGATGGTTCTGCTGGTCGGTACCTTCGAGGAATCTTTAGGGCTCTGGCTGATTCGCGATGGAGCGCAGGATTTTCTAGTAAAGAAGCACGTCGATTGCGCGCCTCTCGCGCACGCCATGCGAAGTGCAATCGAGCGGCACCGCCTGCTGACTGCGTCGCGCGCCGTCTTCGACTCACGATACGCTCACCGGCCTGTTGAATCGCACCGGGTTTCTAACTTTCGCCGATCGCGACGTAAAACTCGCCGAAAGGCTCGGCCGCCGTTTGATGGTGGTGGTCGCAGAAAGTCCCATCACCTATGACGAACAGCAACGCGACTTGGCTCTAGTCGAAACAGCCGATCGATTGCGCAGCGTAGCCAGCCCCGCCGATCTTTTGGCGCGGATCGATGGTACGCGCTTCGGCCTGATCGTTTTCGATACCGCGCAAGAATCTTTGGAATCAGCCCGCGCGCGCATTCAACCCGCGTTGGAGCAACACCGTATTCAAACCGGCGCGGCGATTTTCTCCAACGACCATCCATCCACCCTCGACGGATTGTTAGAACAAGCGGCCACCAACATGGCTCCCAACATCTTGGCCATGAGAGTAGGACAGGTGCCCGACCTGTCCATTTTTTAGTGCGTGGTTCCATAACTTGATATGAGGAGGCACAGACTTTAGTCTGTGTTCCCAACAATCTTCCCTTGCTAACCACACCACCAACCCCGCGTCTCAGTAATAACGTATGCTCGAGAACCTTCTCCAAGACGCTCGCCACGGCCTCCGCCTCCTGCTGCTCAATCCCGGCTTCGCTCTAGTCGCGATTCTTTCGCTCGCCCTCGGCATTGGAGCCAACACCGCCATCTTCCAACTTCTCGATGCCGTCCGCCTGCGCACGCTCCCCGTCCAGCATCCTGAGCAGCTTGCCATCGTCAAAATCGGCAATTTCGACAGCGCCAGCGGCAGCTTCAGCAGCCGCTACCCGCAGATCACCAATCCTCAATGGGAGCAAATCCGCGCCCAGCAGAAAGGCTTTTCGGGGATCTTCGCCTGGAGTCCGGAACAGCTCAATCTCGCCCGCGGAGGCGAAATTCGTCAGGCGAATGTGTTGTGGGTCAGCGGCGACTTCTTCGATGTCCTGGGCGTCAAGCCCGAAGCAGGCCGCCTCCTAAACGCCTCCGACGATCATCGCGGATGTTCCGGAGCAGCCGTCCTTAGCGATTCCTTTTGGCGCAGCCAATACGGCGCAACGTCGGAAGTCTTCCAAAAGTCGGTCACTCTTAATGGTTATCCCTTCGATATCGTCGGTGTCGCTCCTCCCGGGTTCTTCGGCGTGGAAGTCGGCCGGACCTTCGATGTCGCCATCCCTATTTGTGTGGACCCGATCGTCCGCGGAGAAAATGCGACGCTGGACGGCCGCACCAACTGGTGGCTCGCTCTCATGGGACGCTTGAAACCCGGTTGGACACTGGAACGCGCCACCGCGCAACTCGAAGCCATCTCGCCCGCGCTGTTTGAAGCCACGCTGCCTCCCAAGTTTCAAGCCGGCGACGTCAAGTTTTATCTGGCCTACAAACTCAAAGCCTTCTCGGCCGAAAATGGCTTTTCCGATCTGCGCTCGGATTATTCGAATCCACTGTGGATGCTGCTCGCGATCGCGGGACTGGTCCTGCTGATCGCCTGCGCCAATCTAGCGAATCTCATGCTCGCCCGAGCCTCGGCTCGTGAAAAAGAAATCGCCGTCCGCCTCGCCCTCGGAGCGTCGCGCGGACGATTGATTCGCCAACTTCTCTCCGAGAGCCTGCTGCTGGCGGTCGCTGGCGCGATTTCAGGCATCCTGCTCGCGCGCGTTCTTAGTCGCGTTCTGGTAACCATGATCAGCACTCAGTCCGACACCATGTTTCTCGAATTGTCGACCGACTACCGAGTCCTCGGATTCACCGCTACGCTCGCCGTGCTCACCTGCATCCTGTTCGGACTTGCACCGGCATTGCGCGCCACCAAATCCTCGCCCGCTTCCGCCATGCGAGCTAGCGGCCGCGGCTTGACCGCCAATCGCGAGCGCTTCGGACTGCGCCGCATTCTGGTTGTCACTCAGGTCGCTCTATCGCTAGTCCTGCTAGTAGGCGCGCTGCTGTTCGTCGGCAGTCTTCGCAATCTGATGGGTGTCGACGCCGGTTTTCGACAAGACGGAATTCTGGTGACCAATCTGGGTTTCGACAGGCTCAAGATTCCAGCCAATCGCCGCGTCGAATACCGGCGCCAGTTGGTCGACAAGATTCGCGCGATTCCAGGAGTCGCCTCGGCCGCGAAGACCAACATCGTTCCCCTCAGCGGCAGCGGCTGGAACCAAACGATTTATATTGATGGCAAGAAAAAGGGCGGATCGCAGCTCAACCGCATCACCCCGGGCTATTTTTCCGTGCTGGGCACGCCGTTGGTGGCGGGTCGCGATTTCGATGATCACGACGTCGTCAACGGCGTACAGGTTGCCATCGTCAACGAAGCGTTCGCGAAAAAATACTACGACGGCGCGAATCCCGTCGGTAAACTTTTTAGCTTTGAAGGCGATAAAGGCGAAACTCCTCCGGTTTTCGAAGTTGTAGGTTTGGTTAAGAACACCAAGTACTATGAGCTGCGCGAAGATTTCAAACCCATCGCATTTTTTCCGGATAGTCAGGATAAGGGTCCCAACCAATACGCGAACATCGTAATTCGCGCGGACATTCCTCTTTCTGCGCTCATCACTGGAGTGAAGCGCAGCATCGCCGAAATGAGCCCGGACATCGACATAAATTTTCGACCGTTCAAAACTCAAATTCTAGATGGCCTTCTACGTGAGCGCCTGATGGCAACGCTCTCCGGTTTCTTCGGCGCGCTCGCGGCGATTCTGGCTGTCATCGGATTGTACGGCGTGATTTCGTATATGGTGGCTAGAAGAACCAATGAAATCGGCATCCGCATGGCCCTTGGCGCAAACGGCGGAGGCATCGTGCGACTGATATTACGCGAAGCAATGCTGCTGTTAGGTATCGGTCTGGTAGCAGGCGCGGCGTTAGCTTTAGCCGCCGCGCGAACTGCATCGTCCATGCTATTCGGCCTGAAACCCTACGATCCCGCGACCTTGGCGTTCGCAATCACTACGCTTGCGGTCGTCGCAATCGCCGCCAGCTACATCCCCGCGCGCCGCGCCGCCGGGGTGGATCCGATGGTCGCCCTCCGCGAAGAGTAATATGAGCTTTGACCCTTCGCGACCTTCCCTCCGTCGATGAAATTGTCGAGAGGCTGAAAGATGTTGACGCTCCTCGCAAGCTTCTGGTCGACGAAACCCGCCGCGTCATCGCCAGCGCGCGCAAGGATTTAGCGGTTGCAAAGGGCATCGAAGAACAGGTTCGCCGCAATATCGAAAATCTGCGCCAGCCGTCATTGAAACGCGTCATCAATGCGACCGGCGTGGTTCTGCACACCAACCTCGGCCGCGCTCCCGGTGCCGACGGCTATTCGAACCTCGAATACGATCTCGTCGAAGGCCGCCGCGGAAAGCGCGATACACACACGTCGCCGCTGATAGAACGGCTGACCGGCAAACCCGGTATCGTGGTGAATAATAACGCTGCCGCGGTTCTGCTGGCGCTCAATGAGCTCGCCTCCGGTGGTGAAGCAATCGTTAGTCGGGGGGAGTTGATCGAGATCGGCGACGGTTTTCGCATCCCCGACATCATGAAAGCCTCGGGCGCGGTGCTTTGCGAGATCGGCACCACGAATCGCACGCATCTCGATGATTACCGGGCGGCGATTAACGATCGAACACGAGCAATCATGCGTGTTCACCCCAGCAATTTTCATATCGAGGGCTTTACTGCCAAGCCTCGGTTGGATGAACTCGCCGCACTGGCTCGCGAACGCCATTTGCCTCTCTATGAGGACCTGGGCAGCGGCTGCATCGCCGAACTTCCAATACGGGAGCCGCTGGTAAAGGAGAGCCTCGATGCCGGGGTGAATTTAGTGTCGTTCAGCGGCGATAAATTGCTCGGTGGGCAACAGGCCGGAATCCTGACGGGAGACGCGGATTTGGTCGCCAGGACGCGCAAAAATCCACTATTTCGTGCCTTAAGAGTCGATAAATTGGTCATTAAGTGCCTCGCGGAGACCTTAAGAGACCTTATTTTCGCAAAATATGACCAGATCCCCGCCTTAAAAATGCTGCGGATGAGCGCGGATGAAATTCGGGCGCGGGCTGAAAAATTGCGCGAGCTTGTTCCGTCGCTCGAAATTATCGAAGGGCGGAGCGTGGCGGGCGGAGGGTCGACGCCGGATCAGTCGCTGCCGACATGGCTGCTCGCGATATCGGGTGATGTGGTGCAGATTGAAAAACAACTTCGGGCGCACAACATCATTGCGCGGATTGAAAACGATCAGAGTCGTGCTTGATTTGCGGACGGTGTTTCCGGAGGAGGAAGAAGATCTGGTTAGGGTGCTCTGTCTGTCCGCATGCTGACGCATGGCGGTTCCGCAGAGCCGCGACCGTCAGGGAGTGGGTGTTAAGCGCGCTCTAGATAGGTTTGCTCCGCTGTGGACACGCGGATTTTTTCGCCTTCGTTGATGAACGGAGGCACCTGCACCACCAGGCCGGTTTCGAGCTTTGCCGGCTTCGTCACGTTGGAGACGGTTGCGCCTTTGATTCCGGGCTCGGTCTCCTTCACCGTCATGATCACCGCCGGGGGCAGCTCCACGCCGATGGGTTTGCCTTCGTAAAATTCCACTTGCAGTTTCAGCGAAGGGATCAGGAAATAGGTCGCGTCGCCCAGCAATTCCTTGGTCAGGTGCATCTGCTCGAACGTTTCGGTGTTCATGAAGTAGAAGAACTCGCCGTCGTCGTAGAGATATTCCATCTCATGTTCTTCGAGCGAAGCGCGCTCCACTTTATCTTCCGAGCTGAAGCGGTGTTCCACCATCGTGCCGGATTTGAAATTGCGCATCTTGACCTGCACGAAGCCGCGCAGGTTGCCGGGGGTGCGATGTTCCATCTTGAAGATCGAGAACAAATCCTTGTTCCACTTGATCACCATGCCCGGACGCAGTTGTGTTGCTGAAATCATAAAAGGGAACCTTCAGTGTATCATGTGGTTAAAGCGCATGAAATCGCTGCTTGCACTCATTTCCGCTCTCGTGTTGTCCGCGCAAACGCCAGACGCGCCGAAGAAAAAGGTCTATTCTCAGGGCCAGCGAAATTTCTGGTCGTTCAAAGCAATCAAAGATCCGGTGATCGCTTCGCCTTCGCCGATCGACGCATTTATCCTTGCCAAGCTCGACGAGAAAAAGCTGAAGCCTGCAAAGCCGGCGTCGAAGGTTGCCCTGATCCGCCGCGCGACATTTGATTTGACCGGCCTTCCGCCGACCGAGCCCGAAATTGAAGCCTTTCTCGCCGATCAATCTCCTAATGCGTTTGCGACCGTGGTCGACCGCCTGCTCGCGTCGCCCCGCTACGGTGAAAAGTGGGGACGCCACTGGCTGGATGTCGCGCGTTATGCCGATTCGACCGGCGCCGATGAGGACCATCGCTATCCCTACGCGTGGCGCTATCGCGATTACGTGATCAACGCGTTCAATCGCGATCTGCCCTACAACCAGTTCGTCATGGAACAGATTGCCGGCGACCTGATGCCAGCGCCAGACGGGAAAGAGGTCAACGTCGATGGCATTATCGCCACCGGCTTTCTTTCGATCGGTCCGCGCCTCATCGCCGAGCAGGATAAGCCGAAAATGCTCTACGACTTTATCGATGAGCAGATCGATACGACCTCCCGAGGCATCCTGGGCCTGACTGTGGCCTGCGCTCGCTGCCACGATCATAAGTTCGATCCCATCGCGACGGCCGATTATTATTCGCTCGCGGCGATTTTTGCCAACACGAAATCGTTCTCGAAAATCGGCACCACCGGCGTGTCGGAGATTTACTACGCGCCGCTGGCTCCGGCTGATATTGTGCTGCGCTGGGTGGAGAATCAAGCGAAGATCGCGACATTGAGACGCAAGGCCAACACGATGGTGGATGCCGAAGTCGATCTTCGTCAGGCGCCTCTCCGCGCGCGCATCGCCGATTATATGATGGCGACTCGACACCCCGAACTCGCCACTGGCCTGGATCCAGTCGTCCTTGCGCGGTGGACGAAATTTCTGACGCCTGACAAGGATCCGAATCCTTTGTTAAGCAAGTGGCACAACGCGAAACCGGAGAACGAACTGGAAATCGCGCGCGCATTTCAACACGATTTCGACGAACAGTTCAAGGAATACACCAAGATCACCGGCCAGTGGAATGCGTTCCTCGCGGTCATCTCCGAGGGTTCGTCGGCGCCGGTCCGCCCGCCTCTTAAAGACGCTGAGGTCATGTTCCTGCGCGCAGTGATGCTCGATAAAGCCGCGGGTCCTCTCGCGCTTCCGGAGCGGGACATGGCGAAGCTCATTCCTCCGCAGACGAGTTTACGCATCGCGTATTTACGCGCCAAGGCCGAGGACATGGTTAAGGAGGGCCCGCAGGAGCCTCCCATGGCTTGCGCGGTGACCGAGGGCAAGCCGGTGGCGCAACACGTGCTGCTGCGCGGCAACCCCGCGAGTCCCGGCGATCCGGTGACGCGGCGTTTCCCGACGATCATTGCCGGCGACGATCAGCCCGAGCTTCCCCCCGGCAGCGGACGCCTCGAATTTGCGAAGTGGCTGGCGAGTCCTAAGAATCCTCTAACTGCCCGTGTATTCGTGAACCGTGTGTGGCAGTGGCATTTCGGCGAAGGGCTGGTGCGCACGCCCAGCAATTGGGGGCTGCTGGGCGAGAAGCCGACGCATCCTGAACTGCTGGATTATCTGGCTGCGCGATTTATTGAAGATGGATGGTCCGTGAAGTCGCTGCAACGCCGCATCATGCTTTCCGCTGCTTATCAGATGTCGAGCGATATTTCGGCGGAGGCTGCCGAGCAAGATCCGGGCAATCGATTGCTCTCACACTTCTCGCGGCGGCGGCTCGATGTAGAAGAGGTGCGGGACGCGATGCTCGCGCTCGATGGTTCGATCGATATGACCATGGGCGGGACGCTACAGCGCGGAACAGGCACCGATGGCGAAAATAGCGCGGGACGCCTGAGCATCGACCCTTCGACCAGCAAGCGCCGCACGGTTTATCTGCCTTTGCGCCGGTCGAATTTACCCTCGCTACTTAACCTTTTCGATTTCGGGGACGCGACCACGACTTGCGAGGGCCGGGCGTTGACCAACACGGCTCCGCAGGCTTTGTTCATGATGAATTCGGCGTTCGTCAACGATCGGTCGGCGGCGTTGGCGAAGGAATTGGCGGGGCATGTCGATTTGTTATATCGGCGCATTCTGGACCGCCTGCCGACGCCCGCCGAACGGGACGATGCGCTCGGCTACATTGAGAAAACCGGCGAAGGCGGGTGGCAGAGCCTCGCCCGCATTCTGCTCTCGTCCAACGAATTCATTTACGTGGATTAACGATAATGCCGGTCGAAAACCAACGACGCTGCTGCACGATTCGCCAGGCGACGGAGCGCGATGCCGCGAACGTTCTCGAATGTCTGCGAGTGGCTTTCGAACCTTATCGCCACCTCTACTCGCCCGAAGCGTTCGCGGATACTACGCTTACTCCGGACACATTACGAACCCGTTTTTCAACTATGTGCATCTTCATTGCCTCCTCTGAGGCAGGCGACGTTGCCGGCACAGTTGCCTACGGTGTCGTCGATACAGAAGGCCACATTCGCGGAATGGCGGTGCTCCCGGCATGGCAGGGCCAAGGTGTTGCGGAGCAGTTGCTGGCGGCCGTCGAATCAGAATTGCGCGTCAGAAAATGTTCCCGGATCAGCCTGGATACGACGGCGCCGCTCAAATCGGCGATTCGCTTTTACGAAAAAAATGGTTTCGGGCGGTCCGGCAAGGTCGGGGATTTTTTTGGAATGCCCTTAATTGAATACGTCAAGGATTTATCATGAAGCTTTATTCCCGCCGCGACATTCTTCGCTATACGTCCTGTGGATTCGGCTCGGTCGGATTGACTTCGATGATCCAGGCGGCGTCGACCAATCCCATGTCGCCGAAGCAGCCGCACTTTCCCGGCACCGCCAAGCGCGTCATTTTTCTGTTCATGCACGGCGGCCCTTCGAGCATCGATACCTTCGATTACAAGCCGACGCTTGAAAAATGGCACGACAAGCCCTTCCCGTTCAAGCGCCCGCTGACATTCGCCGAAGGCAACACCGGCAACCTGATGAAGTCGCCTTGGGAGTTCAAGCAGTACGGGCAGAGCGGCCTGTGGATCAGCAGCCTGTTTCCGCACATCGCCGAATGCGCCGACGATTTGTGCCTGGTCCGCTCGATGGTGGGCGATAGCGTGGCGCATGGCGGCGCGAGCCTTCAGCTTCATACCGGCTCGAACACGTTCACGCGGCCGAGCATGGGATCGTGGGTGGTGTACGGGCTGGGCAGCGAGAATCAGAATCTGCCGGGGTTCATCACCATCAAGCCGTCGCTGGCGCATGGTGGCGCCAAGAACTGGAGCAGCGGATTTCTGCCCGCCGCCTATCAAGGAACTGCGATCGGCAACGCCGGCGTGAAGCTCGACGATCTGAAAAGCGAGCCGATCGAGTTTTTGAATCAAAAAGGCATGTCGCCGGAGCAGCAGCGCTACGAGCTGGACATGCTGCAGAAGATGAACCGGCAGCACGCGGCGTTGCGTGAGCACGACACCGGAGCTGGATGCGCGCATCGAGGCGTTCGAGCTGGCGTTCCGCATGCAGACCGAGGCGCCGGAGGCGTTCGATACCGAGAAGGAATCGGACGCGACGAAGAAGCTTTACGGCCTGGACAACGAAGATACGCGCGATTTCGGCTGGCAGTGTTTGCTGGCGCGGCGGTTGGTCGAGAAGCGGCGTGCGATTCGTCCAGTGCTCGCACAGCTACAAATGGGATCAGCACAGCGAGCTGGTTCGCCTGCATACGCACAACGCGCGAGAAGTGGATATGCCGATTGCGGGGCTGTTGAAGGATTTGAAGTCGCGCGATCTGTTGAAGGACACGCTGGTGATCTGGGGCGGCGAGTTCGGGCGCACGCCGATCATGCAAGGCGGCGACGGTCGCGATCACAATCCTTACGGCTACACGATGTGGCTGGCGGGCGGAGGCGTGAAGGCGGGGTTCAGCTACGGCGCGACCGATGAGTTCGGATATTACGCGGAACAGGATCGCATGCATCTTCACGATTTGCATGCGACGATTTTGTATCTGCTGGGGTTCAAGCACGAGCAGTTGACGTATTTTTATAGCGGCCGGAATTTCCGGCTGACGGATGTGGCGGGGGTGGTGGCGAAGGGCGTGATCGCGTAATCCCCTGGCTGACGCCAAGGGGTTATAACCCGGTCACGTGAGTGCGGGGATTCGGCGTAAACAATATCGCCTAAAAAACGTATGCGGGGGGCTGGATGCCCTTCACGCGCAGGTAGACTTCAGCCTGGCCCCGATGATGCGCGGTGTGTGTAAAGTACGCCCACAGCCATTCGAATCCTGTCATCTTACGCGTGGGGCTTCCCACGACAGCGTCGAACTTCTCCGGCGTCATTGAAGCTACGGCCTGGTTGCAGAAGTCGAATGTGTCGGCGAGGAATTTTAACGCCGTGTCCTTATCCACGTCGATCTTCTCGTCCTTCAAGGCAGCCGAGAGTCTCGCCGGAACCTCAGGGCGCGCCATGCCGCTAGCCGTGGCGCAGGCTCCCACGTTCGCGATGCCGACCTGGACCATGATCTGGCCAAAGCTCAGCTCCACCGGCACGGGGCGGAAGCCGTATTGATCGGCGGGCATCAGCTTGGCGACTGCGATGGTGAAATCGCCGGTCACTTTCCAGTGCTTCACCAGCGCGTCCTTAATCGAGGTTTGCGAGAAGGCGGGAATCGCCAAGGCTAGGGTTAGGAGAATGGGCTTCATCGGTATTCTAGATTACCTCAGTGGGAATGGCTGTGGCTATCAGAAGGTAAACGTTTTTCGGGGCGGGCGGACGCGGTGAGTCCCGAGGCGATTTGCTGTTCGAGCCAGTCGAGGACCTGGTCGAGCCCTTCGCCGGATTTTAGATTTGTAAAAACGAATGGCAACTCGGCGCGCTGCTTGCGGGCGTCGCGATCCATGACTTCGAGTGAGGCTCCCACGTGCGGGGCGAGGTCGATCTTGTTGATGACGAGCAGTCCGCTGCGCTTGATTCCAGGGCCGCCTTTGCGGGGAATTTTGTCGCCGCCCGCGACGTCGATCACGTAAATCGATGCATCCACCAATTCCGGACTGAACGATGCGGCCAGGTTGTCGCCGCCGCTTTCGACGAACACGAGTTGGAGGCCGGGATGAGCCGCTTCCAGATCCTCAATGGCTTCCATGTTCATCGACGCGTCTTCACGGATCGCGGCATGCGGGCAGCCTCCGGTTTCTACTCCACGGACGCGGTCGGCGGGAAGGGTGCCCTGGCGAATCAGAAACTCGGCGTCTTCTTTGGTGTAGATGTCGTTGGTCACTACTGCTAGATTTTTAGCAGGCCAAAGACGTTTGCTGAGGCAATCGACTAGTGCGGTCTTGCCGCTGCCTACCGGGCCCGCGATACCGACGCGATATGCGCGCATTTCTCCTCCAATAAAAAAGGCGGAGGCATAACAGCCCCCGCCTCACTATTGTAAGAAGAAAAACGAATTACCGGCGTCGAGCCCGCAATTTGCCCGCACCCAACGCGATAAAGCCGATGGCCGCCATCAGGTAGGAGGCTGGCTCCGGCGCTGAGGAGCTGTTGTCGGTCACGGTGATGTTGGTCAGACCGTCGAACGACGGATCCTGGCGGCCGAGGAAATTCAATTCCGTCGATCCGGTGCTCGCCGTGAGGCCCGTAATGGTATAAGTGTTATAGCCATTTGCAGGGGCGGTTTGGCCAAGCCCGAGTGTGCCGTTGACCAGATCGATCGCGGTATTGCCATCGAATTGCACCAATAACTCAGAAGGACCCTCCGCCGGGTTGTTATTGATGTCCGGATTATACGAGAACGACAGTGTGTAAGTGTCGCCGGGGTTCGTCGCGAGGATCTGGTCAATGTTGTTCTGTTGCGCACTGGTTCCATTGATGCAGATGTCGGTTTCGCATCCTTCGGATACAAAGAAGGCTCCCGCAGAACCGTTGATTACCCAAGGATCGTTGTTACTTGCGCCACCGACGGTCCAACCGGTGAGGTCACCAGTACCAAAATCTCCATTCACAACAATCGAGTCGCCAAACGCAGTGGCTGCTAAGGCGAACAAACCAAAAGCTAAACCCAATCTCATTCTTTTCCTCCAACGAAAATAAACCCAAGACAGCTGGGTGATATAGCTACTCTATCGTCGGAAGTACTTCAGAGATATAGAACCTTCTTCTCAGAAAAGAAAATACTTCTGGGCGAGGGGCAGGTGTTCAGCGGGGTCGCAAATAAGGAGTTCACCTGAGGCACGCACTTCGTAAGTTTCTGGATCGACCTCAATCTCGGGGGTCGCGGAATTGTGGATCATGTCTTTCTTGCCGATCGAGCGGCAATTCTTCACGGCAACGGCGCGCTTCGCGAAGCGATCCTCGATTCCGGCGGCCAAAGACGCGTGGGAGACGAAGGTCACGGCGGTCTTCGCGACTGCTCCTCCAAATGACCCGAACATCGGGCGATAAAGCACCGGTTGCGGCGTGGGGATGGAGGCGTTGGCGTCGCCCATCACGCTCCACGCGATGAAGCCTCCTTTGACGATCATCTCCGGCTTCACGCCGAACATGGAGGGCTTCCACAACACCAGGTCGGCGAGCTTGCCGGGCTCGATCGACCCGACTTCATGCGCGATGCCGTGCGTGATCGCGGGGTTGATGGTGTATTTCGCAACGTAACGCTTCACGCGGGTGTTGTCGTTGCGCGATGTATCGCCGGCCAGCGCGCCGCGCTGCACTTTCATTTTGTGCGCGGTCTGCCAGGTGCGCGTCACCACTTCGCCGACGCGGCCCATCGCTTGCGAATCGCTCGAAATCATGCTGAATACGCCTAAATCGTGCAAAATATCCTCGGCAGCAATGGTTTCCGGACGAATGCGGCTCTCGGCGAATGCGACGTCTTCGGGCACCATCGGATTCAAATGATGACAGACCATCAGCATGTCCAGATGCTCGGCGATGGTGTTCACGGTGAAGGGGCGCGTGGGGTTTGTCGAGGAGGGCAGCACGTTCGGCATCGACGCGATTTTGATAATGTCCGGCGCATGACCGCCTCCCGCACCTTCGGTGTGATAAGTGTGGATCGCGCGACCGGCGATTGCTTTAATCGTGTCTTCGACGAAGCCCGCTTCGTTGATGGTATCGGTATGGATAGCAGTCTGCACATCGAAATCGTCGGACGCGCGCAGGCAGGCGTCGATCGCGGCTGGCGTGGTGCCCCAGTCTTCGTGGAGTTTCAAGCCGCAGGCGCCGGCGCGAATCTGTTCCACGAGAGGAGCCTGCGTCGAGGCGTTTCCTTTGCCAAGAAATCCGAAATTCATCGGCCAGGCGTCCGCTGCTTCGAACATACGAGCGAGGTTCCAAGCGCCGGGGGTACAAGTGGTCGCGTTGGTTCCAGTCGCCGGACCGGTTCCTCCGCCGATCATCGTCGTGATGCCGTTCGAGAGCGCTTCGTAAATCTGCTGCGGCGAAATGAAGTGGATGTGGCTATCGATGCCGCCCGCGGTGACAATCAGATTTTCGCCCGCGATCAACTCCGTCGACGCGCCGACGATGAGCTCGGAATCGACGCCATCCATCGTGTCCGGATTTCCCGCTTTGCCGACCTTGACGATGCGCCCGTCGCGAATCCCGATATCGCCTTTCACAATGCCCCAGTGATCGACGATCAGCGCGTTGGTGATGACCAGATCCAGCACGCCTTCACTCCGCGTGGCGCGGGAACTTTGTCCCATGCCATCGCGAATGACTTTACCGCCACCAAAAGTAATCTCGTCGCCGTAAACTGCAAAATCCTTTTCGACTTCAATAATCAATTCCGTGTCGGCAAGTCGAACGCGATCGCCTTTGGTGGGTCCGTAGAGGTCGGCGTAGGTGCGGCGTTCGATTTTCATTTCATGTTCCTGTGGCCCAAGAATGATTCGCGCGCCGCCGAATTCCACGAGCTCGACTTCTTTTTCCTCGCCCGGCTCGAAGCGCACGCTTAAGCCAGCGGGAATATTCAGACGCATTCCGCGAGCGGCATCTCTATCAAAAATCCAGGGCGTCGTTCACTTCGTAAAAATGATAATGACTGCCCGACCTGCACCGGCCGGTCGCCGGTTTGCTTGACCAGGACCTTCGTGGTGCGGCGTCCGGCGTTCGCGGAAATTTCGTGATCTTCTAAAAAATATTCGCCAGGTTTCATTGGATTGGGTCATGTACCGTTACTAGTTTTGTTCCATCGGGGAAGGTTGCTTCCACTTGTACTTCGTGGATCATGTCGGCGATTCCGTCCATAACATCAAGTTTTGAAAGAACTTGCGCTCCGAGCGTCATGATCTCGGCTACCCGTTTTCCATCGCGGGCCCATTCTAGAATCTCGGCGGTGATGATGGCGATCGCTTCGGGATAATTCAGCTTCAAACCCCGTGCCTGGCGTTTACGCGCTACTTCGGCGGCTACATATATAAGGAGGCGCTCCTGCTCGCGTGGGGTTAAGTGCATGGTTAATAAACCTTTCGCGGGCGTACGGCGGGCTCACCTGTCAGGAGGAGAGATGCTTTGTTTCGCAGGGCGTCGAGCACGTCAGCCGCCTCGAAGTCCGCGGGCGGTTATGCCGCCTTGAGCGAGGGTGCTTATGCCCCAATCGGGCGCTATTTTCCGTAGTTCATCTGCCATAATTGACCAAAAAGCGCTCGTTCTGCCGTCTGATAAGACGTTAAATGACCTTAAATGCGTCGAGTTTCCCATTCTAGCGAGACTGGTCAGAGGACGTTTTGACGGCTCGAGAACAAAATCTTCTCTTAGCGCGGGCTGGCCGCAAATGTCGATGGCGTTCGAAATTTTCAGACGCTCGAACGCGAAGGTGTTAGCGAGCACTTCCCACCAGAGCAAAGTCGCGTGGCGGGCGAGCGAAATCGAGGTTCGCTGCGAATGACGCGAACCTGCAAAGGGGATTAAAGGGTCGGGCAGATATTCCAGAAACGCGCCTTCGGCGATGGAGAGATTTATGCTCTGCTCGGAATCTTCGGCGCCTGGGCGGTGGCGATATAAACGTGTTGCGCCCGTGGTTGTGATCAGCATCGGTGCGGCCACTTCGACATCGAGGGACAAACGGTCGCCGGCTAGGATCCCGCCGGACACATTGTGCAGATGCACCAGCGGACCGAACGCGCGGATGACTTTCCACGGAGGGTCCTGACGCAGGATTCGGAGAGCGCCGTCGAAGCGCATCGTTAACTGATGAACAGGCGAGTTTCGAGCGAGGGGTGGCGCATCGACGCGATCTCCGGCAAGGGCGTGAAGCACGAGATTTCTTTCGCGGCTGCGGCCTGCTGGATGGCAGGCTTCAAATTCCAGATTACGCGGGCGGCGGCGACTTGGCCTAGGGGCATCAGGCGCTGGCATGCGGACACGAGGCCAGCAACCGATTGTTGCAAATATGCCAGTACTGCGGCGTCCTCGTCAATGCCTAATAGAAGCGCAAGCGGAGCCGAAGGCGATGGAGTAGTGTAGGTCGGACTCGATTTGCGTGTCGGCGATGGAGTTGACTAGCTGCGCGAATCGGCGGCCTAGTTTGAGGCTGGCTTCGCGGGATTCGCTGGCTAGCTTGCGGGCGCTGAGTTCTTCGGACTGAGTTCACGCGGATTGCAGATGTAGGATTTGCGGACGTAGATTGCTTCCATTGCTCCCGCTTCTTCTAGCCACGCAGTTAAAAAGTCTTCCAGGTTTGATGAGTTGAGGTCTCCGTCGGAGGCCAGCGTTTCCAGGCCGAAGGAGTGGGCGGTTGCTCCGATCGGGATCGCGGAGTCGGCTACTTGGAGGAGGCGGAGGAGGGAGGTGTCGTTCATTGGGGTGAAACCGCCGGAGGGCAGGTCGGGAACCTGCCCCACTGACAGCAAAACTCTTGGGCGACTGGGGTTAGTATGGGATCGCTCCGGATTTGGCTAGCGCTTCTAGGGCGGAATCGTCTAGGTTTAGTAGCTCGATGAGTGCTGCGCGGGTGTCGGCTCCTAGTCTGGGAGCTGGGTGCTTGGCGGCACCTGGAGTTGCGGAGAGTTTTATGGGTGGGCCGGTGATGCGCGTGCCTTCCGACTCGGGGAACATTTCTCTTGCGGAGGCTTGGGGGTCGTTTAACACCTCCTCGAGATTGCGGACCGGTGAGCAGGGGATGCCGTATTCGGCGAAAAGTTGGCACCACTCGGCGCTGGTGCGAGTGCTGAGAATTTCCGTGATGATCGGTTCGAGCACGCGTCGATTGTTTACGCGCAGAGGGTTCGTAGCGTAGTCGGGATGGTCGGCGAGATCGGGGCGGCCGAGCGCGGTGCAGAATGTCCGCCAGAGTTTTTGGCTCGCGACCGCGATGACAATTTCGCGGTCCTTGGTGGGGAAGCCTCGATACGGGACGATGGTCGCGAAGCGGGTTCCCATGGGCTCGGGGACGACCCCGGAGCCGAAGTAGAACGCATAGTTCGAGGCCATGGCGGAGATCATGCTGTCCAACATCGATACGTCGACGAACTGGCCTTGGTTTGTTTTATGCCTGGCTTCGAGCGCCAGTTGGATGCCGATGATCGCGAACATTCCGGCGGTGATGTCGGCTACGGAATGGCCGGAGCGGACGCGCTCCCCTCCTTCGACGCCGGTGGTGGAGATCAGGCCGCTGGAGGCTTGGACGATCAGATCCATCGCCGCATCGTCGCGCGCGGGTCCGGTTTGGCCGTAGCCGGAGATCGCGCAATAAATGAGACGCGGATTGCGGGCGCGCACCGCTTCATAGCCGAGGCCGATGCGGGTCATGGTGCCGGGGCGCATATTCTCGATCAGGATGTCGGAGTGGGCGGCGAGGTCGAGGCAGAGCGGCGAGTCCCTCGGGCTTTTTCAGATCGATGGCGAGGCTGCGCTTGCCGGCGTTCATGGCCTAAAAAATAAGAGGCTTGATCGCCGATGAAGGGAGGACCCCAGGAGCGGCCGACGTCGCCTGTGGAAGGGTCTTCGATTTTGAGAACGTCCGCTCCATATTGCGCGAGGAGCATGGTGCAGTAAGGGCCGGCGAGCGCGTGCGAGAAATCGAGGACGCGGAGTCCTGAGAGCGGGGACATGAAAGGGTAGGATAGCGCGGAGGGCAGGTCGGGACCTACCCTACTCAGACCAGACTAGTTGATGACCGGTGCGTTTCAGGCACTTCGTGAGTTTGTTGGGCCACCATTTGCGGTGGGCGCCGATCACGACAATCGAGTGCGGTTCGAGGATCGAGGCTAGCGTTTTTTCGCGGTCGCGAACCAGATGGATATCGACGTGGGTTTCGACGGAAGCGTTCTCGGCCAGCGTTCGGAAACGGCGATGGGTAAATGGGAGGGTCACGTCGGGGTGATCGAGGGGGAGCGGGTAAGGAACGACTTCGAGCACCAGAAGACGGATTCGGGCGGAGAGACCCTGGGCCAGATGAGCCGCTGTTTTGAGGGCTGCGAGCGTCTCAGCGACCGTCGTATGGAGGACGACGATCTCCATCGTGGCTTGGAGGGATACGATGGACGGGGCTCGCGTTGCCATACTTCGAGCGTAGACCGAAGGGCGTAAAAGAGGCCTAAGAATCAGGTAAGGGTTTTGTAAGAAGAGGCTTTAATTGGCCGCTGATCACGAATATTGCTTTAGCATCTCCTTGTACTCCGCGATGAAGTTGCCTCGTTCGCCGCCTTTCAGGCGGGTGGCGAACAGATCGAGGTGGGTGTGCCAGCCGGCGGCGAACATGTGGCGCTCTTTTGCGATTCGGCGGTGCGTTAAAACGAGCAGCGTTTCTTCGCCTTTGGGCGTCAGTTCGAACGTGATTTCGGATTCGGGGAGGCCGGGCTGGTTCCAGGTGTAGGCTAGCGCGTGGGGTGGGTCCCAACGGGTGACTACTCCGGTCGCGGTCCAGTATGGTTCGCCGTTCGGAGGAGGATCGTCGGTCGACCAGTCGTCCCATTGGAGCCTTGCCGAGCCGCCCGTGCGGGGCTCGATATCGGCGTGGGCCAGCCAGCTTGCCATGCGATCTGAGACCGTCAGATATTCCCAGACGACGCCGATCGGGCCGGGGAGGAGGCGCTCGAATTGAACGGTGTCGTCGCCGATTAGTTTTCCTTGCTTGCTCATTTTCGTTTCCTCAATTCACGGTCTAATGCGTCCAGGCGGGGGTTCCAGAAGCGGCGGACGCGGGCTAGCCAGCGGTCGATTTCGGCCAGGCCTGTTTGGTCGAGCTGATAGATGCGCTGTTGCGCTTCGACGCGGACTTGGACCAGGCGGGCTTCGCGGAGAACTTTCAGGTGCTGGGAGATGGCGGGCTGGCTAATATCGAAGCGGCTGGCGATTTCGCGCACCGGGAGTTCGCCGGAAGCCAGCATTTCTACTATGCGGCAGCGGGTGGGGTCGGCTAGGGCGGCGAATCCGGGCATGGGTTTTATAATGAAGTGATTGCTTATATAAGTCAAGACTTAATATCGCCTGTCCGCTCCCTGACGGTCGCGGTTCCGCTGGAAGCGGGGTGGAATTGGCGGTAGGGTGGGGTTGGGGCGGAACGGACTTGGAGGGCGGAGCGGACTCGGAGGCAGGACGGGTTAGGGCGGGGCGGAGCTGCGGACTTGAAGGCGGGCGGCGGGGCGGGGCGCGAGAGTAGAATACTAGGCCATGGAACGGCGGACGAACGATCCTTCGCTGATTGAAACGGTCGCGCACCCTTCGGGGCTTGCGGGGATCTCCTCGACCAGCTCGGCCGACGAGGGGCGGTTCATCGCCGGGACTCTGCTGGGCGGGCGTTATCGCATCATCGGCCTGCTGGGCCGCGGCGGCATGGGCGAGGTTTATCGCGCCACCGACCTGACGCTGGGGCAATCGGTGGCGCTTGAAATTTCTGCCGGCGGAGGCGGCGGGAAATAGCCGTCTGCTGGAGCGTTTCGCGGGCGAGGTGCGCGTCGCGCGGCAGGTCTCGCATCCCAACGTGTGCCGCGTTTACGACCTGGGTGAGATCGACGGCGCGCCGTTCATCTCGATGGAATACGTCGACGGCGAGGATCTTGCTTCGCTGCTGCCGCGCATCGGCCGGCTGCCCGCCGATAAGGCGATCGAGACGGCGCGGAAGATTTGCGCGGGGCTCGCGGCGGCGCACGACCGCGGCATCATCCATCGCGACCTGAAGCCGCAAAACATCATGATGAACAAGCGCGGCGAAGTGGTCATCATGGACTTCGGGCTGGCCGCCATCGCCGATCAGCTTTCGGGCGCCGAGGCTCGCAACGGCACGCCGGCGTACATGGCTCCGGAGCAGTTGAAGGGCGCCGAAGTCACCACGCGGAGCGATATTTTCGCGCTCGGCCTGGTGCTGTACGAGCTGTTCACAGGCAAGCGTCCGTACGACGCCAAGACCGTGCCGCAGTTGCTATCGCAACAGGAATCGGCGCAGTTGACCAGCATGACGTCGCTGGCGGCGGACATCGATCCGGCGGTCGAGAAAGCGATCCGGCGGTGCCTCGATCCCGATCCTTTGAAACGGCCGTCGAGCGCGCTGGCGGTAGCGGCGGCGTTGCCGGGCGGCGATCCTTTGGCGGCGGCGCTGGCGGCGGGCGAAACGCCATCGCCGGAATTGGTCGCGGCGGCGGGGAAGACCGAGGGGATGGCGCTGAAGTATTCGATTCCGTGCTTCCTGGTCGTGCTGGCGTCGGTACTCGCGGCGCCGGTCGATCCGGCAGCACGGCATGACGCTGATGCATGGGTCACTCGATTTTCCGCCGGAGGTGCTGGCGCAGAAGGGTCGCGACATCGCCGCGGCAATGGGGTATCCGAAAAAGCCCGCCGATACGAATCTCGCGCTGGAGCATCGAGCGGGCGCTGGTCCGTTACCTGCAAGCCAAGCCGGAGCCGCGGAAGTGGGATGAGTGGCTGGCGAGCGAGGCTCCGATCATGGCGTTTTATCGCGAGAGCCCTTCGCCGCTCGAAGCGCCGCCTTTCGGATATGTGGACGAGACCAATCCGCCTCCCATCGATCCGGGAATGGTGTTCATGCAGATCGACGGGCATGGCCTGCTGCGCGACTTTTCGGCGGTTCCTTACGACGACGAATCGCCGGTGACACCGCGGTTCGGCACGAGAGCGGTGTTTCGCGCGGCCGGGCTGGATTTGAAGACGTTCACGGAAACGACGCCGCGGCTGCTTGCCGCAACACGCGGCCGATCAGTTGCGCGCCTGGAAGGGTCCGCATCCGAAAATTCCGGACACGGAGTTGATGGTCGAGATCGCGACGTGGAAAGGCCGCGTGACACAGGCGGCGGTCGAGTTTCCGTGGTACCGCGTCGGCCGCTCCCGCGCGGCCAGGCTCGGTCATTTCTGCAAAAAGTCGCGCGGAATTTCCTGACGGCCGCGATGGGTATCGGCCGGGTTTTTCGCGATTCTTCTGGCGCGCAGGAACTGGAAGAAGGAGCGCGTCGATAAGAAGGGCGCCTTACGGATCGCGATCGCGTATTTCGTGTTCGGCATCGGCGGGCTGGATCGGCAGGGTGCATCCGATTCCCAGCGACGACATGTTGTCGCTGTTTTACTCGATCGCCGCGGAGTGCACTGCTTTACGCGGCGATGGTGTGGCTGCTCTATCTGGCGCTGGAGCCCGCCGTGCGATCGCGATGGCCGCACGCGATCGTCACCTGGAACCGCGTTTTGGCCGGCAGATGGAAGGATCGCGCAAGTGGGCTCGCATATTCTGATCGGGGCGGCGCTTGGGATGGCAATGTGGACCCTGCTCGGAATCATCCGATCGCCGAACCGAAGAACACGCTGGAAACCGGGATCGCCTTGTGGCCGCTGCTGGGGGCCAGGTCGTGGGTGGCCGCCTATGTCTGCTGAACATGCAGGAAGCGTTGCGGTTGGGGCTGCTGGAGTTTTTCGCAATTTTCGGTTTGCGCGTGCTGTTGAAAAAAGACTGGCTGGCGGCGATCGCGGCGTCCGTGCTGTTCACCACCATCGCCAGAACGATATCCTCAACAATCCGAAGTGGCAGAAACATGCTGGTGATCTACGTGGTCCTTTACGCAATCCTGATGTTCGTGCTGGTCCGTGTCGGTTTGGTGACGGCGATCAGCGCGATGTTCTTCCTGAATGCCCTGAATCGGATCTGCCTGGGATCGGATTGGAAAGCCTGGTGGGCGCCTTACGGGTTCGCCACAATTTTTCTGTTATTTAGCATGGTTTCGTTGGCCCTATGGCGCTCCATCGGCACGGAATCCTCGGCGCACGCCGAGGCAGTTAGAGCGCAGACTGCAATCGTTTTTCGAAACGTAGAACACGAGTTATATGATTTCCGAAATTTAGCTGTCTTTGGAAACAGCATTCGGATGAGGGCTCCAAGCTGCGGAGGCTCAATAAATGAAAAAACTGTTCATTCTCTCTGGAGCTTATGGCGCTGGGCGCGACGTTCGCCGCCGCGCAGCAAACCTGCACGGCCACACGGCTTCGGTAATTGGAACATATACATACATCGCGACGAAATTCCTTTTCGTCACGTGGCTGCTATCCACCGGGTCGACACTAACGACGGAACCACGCAATCATTACAGCAAGCACGTCAAGTCGGAAACCTGCTTCAAAATCTCAACGGAGGCGGGGCCTATTCGAGCGCCAATGTGCTATATTTCGACGGCGCGGGCCACATCTCTGTAGCCGCGTCCGCAACGTCATTCACGGCCTCCACGGTCGTCGGCACGCTATACAGTGAATAGCGATTGCACCATCAGCGTGACGCTGACGCGACACATTGAATGTCACGACCAACAGCGCCGGGGAGCCAACCCGCAGGCCACCACCACTTTGATCGGCTTTGTGGCCGGCGGAGCGGAGATCTACCTCACAGAGCCGCAAACCAGCAACAGCACCAACGGCAATGTGCCTCTGGTGACCGGAGCAATTCGCTTCGCGCCTGACCATCGAGCTGATCCGAACTTATACGTATGGATGCACCGTGGCCAGCCTGTCCGGCTCCTACGGCTTGATCGGCAACGGTATTCGGGGTTAGTTCGACTCGGTACCACCACCACGACGGGCAACCGGAACGGGCACGGGAACCGGCACCACCACCAGCAGCAACCTCCAGGTGCAGCCGGTGACCCTGTTCGGCAGTGGTCACCTTCGATGGCGGCGGCCACATCATTCCGCAGATGGTCGCTTCGGGTTCGCCTCTGGGGAACTTCCAGTACACCGGGACCTACACGATCAATCCGAATTGTTCCGGAACCATGACGCTCACTCCGATGGGCACCACCGTGGCTTCCGGCACTTCGACGAGCACCACGGGCACGGGGACGACAACCACGACCACCACCAGTACGCACGGCGTTGACGGTGAACTTCGTCCTTACGCCGCCGGTCACCTATCCCTCGACGACCGCTTATTCGGCGACGCCCAGCGGAAATTCCTCTCGCCCCGGAATCGAGTTCACGCTCACCAGCGGAAACGAGACGCTGATGGGTATGGGTATCGCTCAGTAGCAGAGCTCCTCGTATCGATCGAAAGGCCGGCGGACGTGGAAACATGTTCGCCGGCTTTCCTGTCTCTACCGGGAAGCGGTATCTTTTTAAGTTACGATGCTTCCCATTTTCCTGGCGACCTATGGAGCCGTCTTCGTCGCCGAAATCGTCGGCGACAAGCTTCTTTATACGACCGGTGTGCTCGCGGCACGCTATCGCACCGTGCCCATCATGCTCGGCATGGCGCTCGCGTTCATGCTGAAAATGGGCGTCGCGGTGGTGGTCGGCGAGCAGATCGGCAAGCTGCCTCCACTGCTGGTCGCCTCGATCACGATGCTGAGCTTCATCGGCGTCGCCATCGCTCTCTGGCGAAAAGATATCCAGCGGTCGGAAGGCCGGCGGGATAGCGGCATGACCAAGGCCATGATGATGTCCTTCGCCGCGATTTTCTTTTCCGAGTGGGGCGACGTCGGGCAGATCACCGCCGCGGCGATGGCCGTAGCGCATCCCGCCACGCCTTTCATCGTCTGGCTCGGCGCGGTCAGCGCCATGGTGACCAAGGGCACGCTCGCCGCGACGCTCGGCGCGGGCATCCGTCAATGGATCGTCGATCGCGTGTCGCCGAAAATCATCCGCTATGTCGGCGTCGCGGCTCTGCTGGTGCTGGGGATTCTGTCGGTAATTGAAACCCTCACCGAAGGCCACGCTTGACGGCCGGTAGCCGATATCGACCGCAAGGCCGCGATTCGCTTCATCATCTGCCTCGGCATCGTCAGCATGTTCGCCGACATGACTTATGAAGGCGCGCACAGCGTCATCGGCCCTCTGCTGAGCGACCTCGGCTCAAGCGCCACTCAGGTCGGCTTCATCGCCGGCATCGGCGAAATGTTCGCCGCCAGCCTGCGCCTCTTCTCCGGCCGCCTGGCCGATAAAACGCGCGCCTATTGGACCATCGCGATCTTCGGCTACGCCATCAATATCGTCGTCGTGCCCGCGCTGGCGTTCGCCGGAAGCTGGAAGGCCGCGGCCCTGCTGATCATCGCGGAGCGCACCGGCAAAGCCCTGCGCGGCCCCGCGCGCGATGTCCTGCTCTCCGGCGCCACCAATAAGGTTGGCCACGGATTCGGCTTCGGCGTGCACGCCGCATTCGATCAGGCCGGAGCCGTGATGGGTCCTCTGTTCGTCGCCTACGCGGTCGCGAAGACGAATCATTTCGGCCCCGCGTTTTTGTGGCTGGCGGTCCCGGCGGTCGGCGCGTTCGCCGCCATGCTGATCGCGCGCGCCATCAATCCCGATACGGAAGTGAAAGCTCCCAAACGCGTCGATCAAAAGCTCCCGCCGGTGTTCTGGACCTACGTCGCGGCCGCCGGATTGCTGGCCTGCGGCTTCGTCGATTTCCCTCTGCTCGCGTTTCATTTCCAAAAGACCGGCTTGGTCGGCAAGGAGACGATTCCCCTGCTCTACGCCGGCGCGATGGGCGTGAACGGCATCACCGCCGTGATCTTCGGAAAATTATTCGACCGCTTCGGAGTCTTCGCCCTAGCCGCAGGAATCCTGGTATCCCTACTGGCCCTGCCCCTAGGATTTTTAGGAGGCCACGCCGCAGTCTACGCCAGCGTCGGCTGCTGGGCAACGGGACTCGGCGCGCAGGACGCGTCCCTGCGCGGAGGGATCGCGCAAGTAGTATCGATGAACAAACGAGGCGGCGCGTTCGGAGCGTTCAACGGAGTCTACGGAGTCGCCTGGTTCGCCGGCAGCGCGGTAATGGGCTTGTTGTACGACCATTCACTAATCGCGCTGGTAGCCTTCGGAATCGCAGCCCAATTGCTCGCGGCGGGGATGTTCGTGTGGTTGAAGAGGCCGTTGGCGGAGGCGGCGAGTTAGGCGGTCAGGGCGAAGCTCCTATCGAACTCGTCGAAGGAGAGAACCTTGCTGTGCAGTTTGGCTTGGGTCGCAATCTCGCGGAGGTCCTTTCTGTGCGCCCAGTCTTCGCTGATGAACCGTTCGCAGTAGGGCAGATATGACGCCGTCATTAGGTCGTTGCGTCCGGCTGTTGCTGTATGGTCATCGTGCACGCGGAGCGACCAGTTGTACCAGGCCATGACCAGCCCGTGACAAGCCGCTCGGAAGGGCGGACAAGCTTCCATGAAGGACTTTATTTCCCCCTCCGTCGGCTCGTCTCTCGAAACGTATTTGTAAAGTCGTTGGCCGATGCCCCAGAGGACGCCGCGATCCCTTACAGAAATTGCGACGGCTTCCCCGTAGTTGTTAGGCCGCATCGACGGCTCGCCCACGAGAATCTTGTCCAGCTTGGGCCGCAAGCGCTTCCAATATTTCTTGAAGTCGCTCTCCACCTGGAAGTGCTGGGGTCTCTGCTCGACACAAATCGCCTCGCCGAAATCTCGTCGAGCCAGCGCCGTCTCGTATACCTGTGCCCTCACGTCTACATTCCTCCAGTCGAAGCGCGACTGGTCTCTAAGATGCGCCGAGATCATGAGTCGGATGATTTCGTTCGGCTCCCACACGCACTTGGCCGACTGCAACAGCCAGTCGCACCGGCGGAGGAGTGCCTCTCGCCTTTCCGGCTTGTTGGCGATAAGCTCTCCGATGCTCGCTCCCGTGAGAATCACTTCGAAACCGCATGCCAGACCCCTCATAATTGGCTCTGACGCGGCGCCGCTGTCCTCAAGACGGTTGATGCCGGACGTATCGAATATGATTCTCGGTAACAAGGCGTCCAACTCCTTCAACCTCAATTCTAGCGCCCACAGACGGTATAGGAACCTTGGAAAATCTGCGAGCCTTGGCCCAGTGCGGATCTTCCCGCGGAATGTAGACTGTAATTCATGGATGCTTTTGCGGAACGCTATTTACCTGTAGATCGCCAAACATTCCTTTCCCGCAGCGGAACTTGGTTGTGTGAGCTGAACGGACCGGTTGACGTGTCCGGGGTTGACCGCAGAATTTTTTACCTCCAGTTCAATTTGATCGAGCTTGACTCCCGTTGGAAGGGCTCGTCTGCTTCAAAACGGAAACTAGAACTGCGCACCTCGCTTGCGAGTTTCACCTTCGACCCCGGCTACGCTGGCTGGTTGCGCCTCGTGATCGACGGCTTTTTGGATTCGGATAACATAGACCACATGCAGGAAGCCTTTGAGGTTGAAAGAGGGCCAAGACTGTAGCTCCAGAAGATCTCAGCAGGGGTTTACTTGAACGGTATTTCCACCTCAGCAAAGCTGCCGGGTGTGCGGCATTCACGGCGGCAACGATCCCATCAAGATGCTGCCGCACCAGCCACCAAGGAGAGTTTCCAAGAACCACGATCGAGATTTTCCGCTCGGCAAGGTTCTGTTGATAACGCAAGTTCTTGTCGGTCGTCACCAAGAGATCGAAACCCGCGCCTTCGGCCAGCTTAAGAAGTTCTCCGTTTGAAATTCTCTCCCATCCAAGTTTTCTTGCCTCGGTGACCTCGTGATCTCGCAACGACGCAGTGAGGCCTCGTGGTACGCCCTGATCAAACAGGATGCGCATCAGACCTACCGGCTACGCCGAGAGGCACCGGCGGCGCGTCGAGGCTACGAGCGGCAAATTCAAGAACCGCTTGAATCTGCTCCCGCGTGACATCGTACTGCTCGATGATTTCCTCGATGCTAGAACCAACTTCGAGGTTTTCAAAGACCGTAGCGACGGGCATCCGGGTATCCTTAAACACCCAGGCGCCACTGCGTCTGTCCGGCACACTTTCTACAGCGGGACATTGTGACCAGTCGAGAGCTGCCATATTACTGACCTGCCTTCATCCTACCAACTTGCCGTGGCTCCGCTGGGCTCGCGCCAAGTCAAGTTCATACGCGCTCTGGAGGTTCATCCAGAAGTCCGCTGTAATTCCGAAATACCTGCCGAGCCGCGGTGGGATGTCGGCCGTCATCCTTCTCTTTCCCGCTAGAACCTGACAGAGGCGACCTGGCGGCACTTCGATCACATCGGCAAGTCTTTTCGCCGAGAGGCCGATCTCTTCGAGCTCGTCGCAAAGAATCTCTCCAGGGTGAATAGGGTTGCGGGCCATGGGCTCAAATTCATCGTACCAATTCATGAGATTATCCCGGCCTCGCCCAACTATCTAACTTGCACCCACCCCGCCCCAAATCCGACCCCCTCGCCGCCCACGCCGCGATTGCGCGATTCGTCCAAGATAGCCGACAGCCCATCCTCCTCGAACCCGGCGACGATCCTCTTCCCATTACCTCGACGAACTTTTCCCTGACCGCCCGCGGCAACATCGTGACTATCGAATGCTGGAGCGACACGAAGAATCTTGTCCGGCGAGTCCGCGGCATTCGCAGCGAACGTCGCGGCCGCCTGGAAATTGAAATTGAGCGTTTCGGAGCGCTCGCCGGCACATTAACTCTGCTCGACCTTGCCAATCCCTCGAATCGCGATGCCGACCGGCGCGGTGCCCGGCTCAAGTATCGCGAGCGTTTTCGCAGCTCCCTGCAAAGGCAATTTACCGGATACCGCATCGCCGAACTTAGCACCGAGCAGGACCTGCAGCACACTCTGTCGCCGAGCTTTCCACGAGCTCTGCTGCGGCGTGGAACTTCCGGCATCGCCGCCATCGGAGCGTCCGAGGAGTCGCTCTCGCCCAGCGACGCCCTCAGCTTCGGGCTCATCTGGCTCGACCATCTCCGGCGCCGCGAGCAAAAGGTCACGATCAACACTCTCGCGATTTTTCTGCCCTCCGGATTCGAAGGAACCACCTGCCATCGCATCCGCCATCTGAGCCCGACGGCGGCGCAATACCTGGTCTTCGTGCATCAAGCGGACGATGAGGCGCAGGTCGACCCGCGCGATTATCAGAATTTCGACACCCGCCTTCCCATTGCCGATGCAGCCTCTAGCCGGAGCTTCCCGCCGCACCATCGAATGGGTCGAATCGACTGACCGCTATCGATGGCGTCGCGCGTCGCGACCGGCCGGACGGTTCGGTCAGCCTCGCAGTCCGCGGCCTCGAATTTGCGCGCGTCTCAGGCGACGAACTGCTGTTCGGCTTCGATCACAAACACGCGGCCGGCAGCGAGGCCCACATCGCCGAGGCTGAACGCATCGCCCAGGAACTCTCCCGGATGCGCACGTCCCAGGCGATCGACCGCGGCAATCCCATCTACCTGCGCCATCCCGAAGCCTGGCTCGAATCGCAGATCCGGGCGCAGATCGAACGGCTCGACGCGATGATTTACCCGGTGCCTCTTTATGGACAGGTCCCACAGTTCGCCGCCGGTGAGCGAGGCATCATCGACTTGCTCGGCGTCGATCGTGAAGGCAGGCTGGCGGTGATCGAAGTGAAGGCCGATCAGGACATCCATCTGCCCCTTCAGGCGCTCGATTACTGGATGCGAGTGAAATGGCACCTCGACCGGCGGGAGTTCCCGGCGCGCGGATATTTCCCCGGAATCGCGCTCACAAACGCGACACCCAGGCTGCTTCTGGTAGCGCCCTCGCTCGAGTACCACCCCTCGAATGAAACTATCTTAAAGTACTTTTCCGAGGAGGTACCGGTGGAGAGGGTCGGCGTCGGGTTAGAATGGAGGCAGGAAGTCCGGGTAATGTTCCGGGTCCTATCAGCATCATGGCACTTGCTGTCCTCCGCCAAATCAAAGGGGCACTCTCCAGCCTGAACCCCAAGGCTGTGCGGGAAGACGCGGATCGGCAGGTGCGAATCTGCCTGGTCACCGCGTCCCCCGAATCGCTGGGCCGCATGGAGACGTTTTTCGCCCCGCCTCATTTTTCGATGGAACGCCGCGCCGAAGCCGTCCGCCTGCTGGTCCGCGGTCCGGCCCTCGGTTGCGACCTGGAGATCTACGATTCCTCGCTGCTCCGCCCCAGCCGCGGCTTTCGCGCTGGACCTGGAAGCGCCGGACGATTGCATCCGCCGCATCCTCAAAAAGCGAGAGGATCTGATGTTGCCTCTGGCGCGCAGCCTGTATCCTTTCCGCAAGCCTGCCGCCCACAAGATTATCCGCGCCGTGGCTAAGGAAAACGCGATGTTCAGCCTCGCGACCGCGCTCCCCGACGTGGTGCCGAGCCTCGCCTCAATCCCTTGGGCCGTAGGCGAATTCAGCTCCGATACGGCGTTTCTGACGATGAACCAGATCCGCATGGCGTTCCAACTGGCCGCGGTCAGCGACCGGCCCATTGGATATCGCGAACAGAAGTCGGAGGTCGCCTCGATCATCGCGGGCGCGTTCGGCTGGCGGGCGCTGGCGCGGGAACTGGTCGGCAAAGTGCCTTTCGGCGGCGGCTTGATTCCCAAAGCCGGCATCGCCTACGCCGCGACGTTCGCCGTCGGCCTGTCGCTCGAACGGCTGTACCGGCTCGGCTACGGATTCACGCGGGACGAGCGAAAAGCGGTGTACGAGGAAGCGCTAGAGCACGGCAAGCAGATCGCCGGGATGCTGCTGGATTCGGTGCGGCAGCGTAAAGCGGTTTAAAAAACGCTGATCACCCCTTCCTAAAAAAATATCGCTGAGTCACAACGCAACACAAGTGTTATACTCAGTCGTGACAAGCAACGAGCTGAAGCGGTGGCTTGAGAAGAGAGGATGCAGTTTTTCTTCTGGCAAAGGCGGCCATCTGTTGGTTCGACTTGGTGAACAGAAAATCCGTCCTTCCGATGCACGGCAAGAGTCACGAATTGCCGTCTGGCACGGTGAACGGAATCAAAAAGGCCCTGGGGCTCAAATGAGGTTACGACGATGATGCAATATCCGGTCAATTTGGTCCGCGAAGGCTCCAAAATTCTGGTATCGTTTTTAGATTTCCCCCACGTCCACACCTACGGGGATGATAAAGAGGAAGCACTCACCCGCGCCGTAGATGCGCTCGAAACCTACCTCATGGGCATGATCGCCGACCGGGAGCCGATCCCCGCGCCGCATCGCCCCAAGCGTGGTCAACGGTCTATAACGCTTCCGGCTCTAACCGAGGCGAAGATCGAATTGTACCGGCAGATGCGCGCCTCGCGCGTCGGGAAGGCGGAGCTGGCACGCCGGCTTCATTGCCACCTCCCGCAAATCGACCGGCTCCTTGACCTCGGCCATGGATCGCGTCTCGACCAGATTGAGCAAGCTCTGTTGGCGGTGGGAAAGCGGTTGACGATCTCATTTGAGGATGCCGCGTGATCAGGGACTGGCTATGGGCAAGCGCGTCTACAAATTCATGTCGGCAGAATACGGAATCAGCAACCTCGAGACCAGGCGGCTTAAGCTCTCCACTATCGATGATCTAAACGACCCCTTTGACCTGTGCGCGATCGACACTACAGATCCGATTTTAGAAGAGCTAGTAGAGGCGAACGTTGCGAACTTCAGGGGCAGAATTGGACTCCTATGCTTCAGTCGGAACTGGGACAACCTCTTGCTATGGAGCCATTATGCAGGTTCGCATACCGGTCTCTGTCTCGGCTTTGATATACCGGATGGGCCGCGCGGCGATGGATACGACCTAGACGTCCACTACCAGCCAAATCTCCTTCAGGTGAGTGGCCGAGACGATGTCAATCAAGATTTGATGATCCGCATGCTTCGCACCAAGCAGGAAAGCTGGAGCTACGAGCAGGAGGTGCGCCTATTCGTGAAACTCAACGACCCGCCAGACGCACGGGGCCTGTCCTGGTTCAGTTTTGGGCCCAGCTTAGAGTTAAAGGAAGTTATTGCCGGATCCCAATGTGATGCGGAGGACCTCAAGACCTTGGCCGAGGTTCTGAAGGGCTACGGAGATACGGTGAGACGTTCCTGGGCATACATGAGAAAGGACGCTTTTCTTCTGGTCCAGCACGATTTTCCACCTCCGTGGCTTTCGCCTTCGACCGTCAAGACCTAGCAAGCCCTACTTCGATTTCCGGCAGGGGAAGTTTTTCCTGATCACTGCTGCCACAAAAGAGACCGCAGGCATTTTACGATCCTCAGGAAATACCATCAGATCCTCTCCCATTTTCATTTTGACGACGAACTCTAGGGCTGCACCGGATAAATCTTCAGGTACGCAGAACGGCTTATCCTTAAGTTCGTGAAACACGCCGGATTTATCCTCAACCGTACTGGCCGCCAGACTTGTTCCCTCAGTGACGCCCAGAATGTAAAAACGACACGCAGTCTTAACCACGTCATCAGATGAGGTGCACAACTTTTCTAAGTCGCTAACCGTCATTTGCCCGGCTATCGTCGGAAGCGACAACATGGCTGCAAGAACCAAGCGCCAAGACAGATTCTTCATGGTGTGGTTGTTCTCTTTTCGGCCGCAGTAAGCCTCTACACTGTATCAAAACGCGACATGAGCGTCCGACGCGCACTGCCTTGTACGGGCCAGAGACCGTCCCAGTGAGCTTCTGAAACGCGTGACCTTTTCATATCCCCAATAGCGGCACAACGCGGCCGCCAGTTCATGGCCGCTCAAGTCGCGAGGGATTTTCATCCCAGGGCAAGCATTTCATCGCGAACGAGATGCAAGCGGATGCCTGCGGGCTTCGGGCGGTCGAAATAGAATGCCTCCACGGCCTCTTTGACATTGGCCCGCAGCTCGTCCCACGTGTCGCCTTGCGTGAAGATGCTCTCGGTCAGACACTCCGCACAAAAGCCTCCGTCCGCTTCCTGGGTTATCTCGAACACGATTTCGTTCACACTTTGAATCTACCTCAAATGCAAGACCCCGTGAACCAATATGATCAAATTTAACCGGCACTTTCTCACCCTCGCTGTCGTCTTATATCTCAAGAACCGCCGACCGCGAGGAGCCCTCCATGGATGCCTTTCTCAAAGACATTAAGCACTCGATCCGAATGTTCCTCAAAAACCCGAGCTTCACCTCACCGCCATCGCCGCGCTGACACTCGGAATCGGTGCCAATACTGCGATTTTTTCCATTGTCAACACGGTCCTGCTTAAGCCCGTGCCGTTCCCCGATCCCGACCGTCTGGTGATGCTCATGAACACTTCGCCGCAGGGTTCCTTTGGCGGGGCGTCGCCGGCGAAATTCCAGCATTGGCGATCCCAAACTGCCGTACTTCAGGATGTGGCCGCCTACCGAACAGGGACGGTCAACTTCACCGGCGGCGATATCGTCGAGCAGTTAAAGTCGGCGCAGGTTTCTGAAGCGTATTTCCGCTGCTTCGGCGCACCTGTCTTTCGTGGACGCACATTTTCGGCTGAAGAGGACGCGCCCAAGGGACCCAAAGTCGCGCTCATCAGCTACAGGCTGTGGCAACGCAGATTCGCGTCGGATCCGCAGACGGTTGGCCGTACCCTCTCGCTGAGTGGAGACTCACACGTGATCATCGGGATCGTTGGTCCCGACTTCGACGTGCGCCAATTCGGCCCCGCTCCGGACGTCTGGGTTCCGTTTCAACTCGATCCCAACACACGGATCAAGGGCATTATTTTCAGGTGGCTGGACGCCTGATACCGGTATTCCCTTGCCCAGGCACAAAGCCGTTTGCAGATTTCGGCAAGGAATATGAGACGAAATTCCCAAACACCCTGGGTAAAAACGGCGGCTTCACCGTGGTCACCATGCGGGAGGCGCTGGTCAAGGATGTCCGCACGTCGCTGCTGGTGCTGGTGGGCGCCGTGGGCTTCGTTCTTCTCATTGCCTGCGCCAATGTGGCGAATCTTTTGCTGGTCCGCGCGACTGGGCGCAAGCGGGAAATTGCCATCCGCACCGCTATCGGCGCCGGGCGTGGCCGGATCATCCGCCAGTTGCTGACGGAGAGCGTCCTGCTCTCGCTCGTGGGAGGAATTCTCGGTCTTGCGCTCGGGTATCTCGGCATTCGCGCGCTGATGTCCGTCAATACCGCCGGTCTGCCGCGCGTCGGCGAAGACGGAGCGTTGATCGGTATCGACTGGCGTGTCCTGTTATTCACGCTGGCGGTATCGGTCACAACTGGAATTGTGTTCGGCCTGATTCCCGCGCTCCAAGGCTCGCGCACCGAACTCAACACGGCTCTAAAAGACAGCAGCAGCCGCTCCGGCACCGGATTCCGGCAGAACAAAACCCGCACGATTCTGGTGATCGTGGAGATGGCGCTGGCGGTCGTGCTGCTGGTAGGATCGGCGCTGTTGATCCGCACCTCGATCGCACTTCAATCGGTCGACCCCGGCTACAACACCAGCAACGTGATCACCATGCGAATGTCGCTGACCGGGCCGAAATATTTGAAGTCGATGGGCGTCGAACAAACCCTGCGCGATGGCGTGGACCGCATCCGCGCGATTCCGGGTGTGATCGACGCCACAGCAACGTGTTGCGTTCCCTTGCAAGGGGGCTACGGATTGCCCTTCCAAGTCGTGGGGCGTCCGCTGACCGACGGGCAGTATCACGGAGGAGGCGAATGGATCACGATCTCGCCGGGATTTTTCGAGGTCTACAAAATTCCCGTAAAGCGCGGCCGCACCATCGTCCGGCGTGACGATGACAAGGCTCCGGCCGTGGTGGTCATCAATGAAACCATGGCCAAGAAGTTCTGGAAGGACTCCGATCCGTTGCAAGGATCGACTGATCATCGGCCGCTGGGGGATGAAGGAGTTTAAGGACGAGCCTGAGCGCCAGATCGTCGGAGTGGTGGGCGACGTGCGCGATGGGAGCCTGAACTCCGATCCCGGACCGACCATGTATATCCCGCAGGCGCAGGTGCCGGACCCCGTCAATGCGCTGAATGTCCGCATCTCGACCATGGCGTGGGTGGTCCGCACGCAGACCGCGCCGCACGCTCTTATTTCGCCGATCCGTGAACAACTGCGGCAGGTGACGGGACTGCCCGTCTCCGACGTTCGATCGATGGGCGAAGTGGTGAATTTGTCGATCGCACGGGAGCGATTCAACATGCTGCTGATGAGCGTCTTCGGATGCTCGGCTCTGCTCCTCGCGGCCATCGGAATTTATGGATTGATGGCCTACAGCGTGCAACAGCGTACGCAGGAGATCGGCATCCGCCTGGCGCTGGGCGCGACCAGCAGCCAGGTAAGAGGAATGGTGGTGAATCAGGGGATGCAACTGGCGATCGCGGGCGCGCTGATTGGCCTCGGTTCGGCCTTCGCGCTGACGCGATTTCTCGAAAGCTTCCTGTTCCGCGTGAAAGGACACGATCCTCTCGTATTCGCGTTGGTTCCGGTAACGCTGAGCCTCATCGCGTTTCTAGCAGTCTGGTTCCCAGCGCGAAGGGCCGCGCGCATCGAGCCGGTCGAAGCGTTGCGCTACGAGTAAAATCAAGTAGTGAAGCCGGTCGCTCTCGTCACCGGCGCGAGCCGGGGGATTGGCCGCGCCATCGCTACTGAACTCTCGCGAACGCATCAGGTGTTCGCCACGTATCGCGGAAGAAAAGACGCCGCCGAATCATTGCAAGCCGAAACCAGATGCGACATTTTCCCCTGCGATCTAGCGTCCGCGGATGACCGCCGAGCCCTGCTAGCGCATTGCGGCCGCATCGATCTTCTCGTAAACAACGCTGGCATGGCCCCCCGCGAGCGCCGCGATGTTCTCGACGCAACCGAAGAAAGCTTCGACGAACTAATCAACGTAAATCTGAAAGGTCCCCATTTCCTGACCCAGCAAGTCGCCCGCAGCATGATCGAACAAGGCAGCGGTCGCATCGTTTTCATCACGTCGATCTCCGCCTACACTGCTTCCGTCAATCGAGGCGAATATTGCATTTCGAAAGCCGGTCTCAGTATGGCGGTCGCATTATGGGCCGCCCGCCTAGCGTCAAATAATATCGGCGTCTTCGAAATTCGCCCCGGCATCATCCGCACGGACATGATCTCCGCCGTCGAAGACGTGTACGAAAAGCGCATCGCCGACGGCCTCCTCCCGCAGCGCCGAATGGGTGAAGGTTCCGACATCGCACGCGTAGTCCGAAGCATCGCCCAAGGATCGCTCGATTACTCGACCGGCCAAATAATCAATGTAGACGGCGGCTTCCACCTGCGGACGCTTTGATGAAAACCCAATTCCGAAAAGCAATCCTACCCGCCGAACTCGATGCGCTCCTGGCCTTCGACCGCAAAGTCTTCCCAAAACCCGACCGTTTTGACCGAGCCTATTGGACCGCCTGCGAATCCCACTGGCTCATCGTCGGCCGCACCAAAGTCGGCTGCTGCGCCTTCGAAAAACAGGCAGATTCGCTCTACATCAGCACGACCGGAATCCTGCCGAAATTTCAAAAGCAAGGCTTCGGCCCGCTCCTCAAATCCTGGGAGATCGCCTACGCCCGCTATCATGGATTTAATCGCATCATTACCAACTGCCGTAAAAGCAACACCCGGATGATCGCCCTCAACCGGCAATTCGGGTTTCGGATTGTTAAAACAATCCCCCGATATTATATTGAGCCGACGGACTCCTCCGTGCTTATGGAACTTTTGCTGGACCATGCAAACTAATTCTCTCGATAAAAGCAAAATCAAGATTCTCCTGCTGGAAGGCATCCATCCCAGCGCCGTCGACGCGTTCCGGGAGGACGGATACAGCGACATCGAGTACCACCCGAAGTCGCTCCCCGAAGCCGAAGTTGATCGAGGCCGTGCGCGACGCCTATATCGTCGGCATCCGCTCCGCCACGCAGTTGACGCGCCGACGTGATCAACAGCGCTGAAAAGCTGATCGCCATCGGATGCTTCTGCATCGGCACCAACCAGGTGGATCTCGACGCCGCGCAGGAACGCGGCATTCCCGGTTTTCAACGCGCCTTTTTCGAACACCCGCAGCGTGGCCGAACTGGTGCTGGCCGAAATCATCCTGCTGATGCGCGGCATCCCGCAGCGCAACGCGCCGCGCATCGCGGCGGATGGATCAAGACCGCCGACGGGCTCGCGCGAAGTGCGCGGCAAAACGCTGGGCATCGTCGGCTACGGCCACATCGGCACGCAGATCGGCGTGCTGGCCGAATCGCTGGGCATGCAGGTGGTGTACTACGACATCGAAACGAAGCTCGCGCTCGGCAACGCCCGCCCGATCGCCACGCTCGACGAGCTGCTGGAAATCTCCGACGTCGTCACGCTGCACGTTCCGGAAACGCCGCAGACGCAGAACATGATCGGCGCCGCGCAACTCGCGCGCATGAAGCAGGGCGCGAAGCTGATCAACGCCTCGCGCGGCACCGTGGTCGATATCGATGCGCTGGCGGACGCGCTCCAATCCGAAGCACCTCGGCGGCGCGGCCATCGACGTGTTCCCGATCGAACCCAAAGGCGACGGCGACGAATTCGTCTCGCCGCTGCGCGGCATGGACAACGTGATCCTCACGCCGCACATCGGCGGCAGCACCGAGGAAGCGCAGCAGAATATCGGCATCGAGGTTGCCGGCAAGCTGATCAAGTACAGCAACAACGGCTCGACGCTGACCGCCGTGAATTTCCCCGAAGTCTCGCTGCCGGAGCATCCCGGGCAAGCATCGCCTGCTGCACATCCATCGCAATCAGCCCGGCGTGCTGTCGGCCATCAACGCGGTTTTCTCCGAAGCAGCAGATCAACATCGCGGGCCAGTATCTGCAGACCAATGCGCAGATCGGCTACGTGGTGATCGACGTCGAAACCGAGACGCGCGAAGCCTCGCTCGACGTCAAGCGCGCGCTGGAAAAAGTGCCCGGCACCATCCGCACGCGCATCCTATATTAGGGCGTGCGAGAATAACCCTCAATGGCAATCGTTGAGCCCGGCGCCGCCACCAACCCGTTCACCGGAGCCTGGTATAAAGAACTCACCCGCTATCATTGGTTCGTCCTGCTCGTCGCGTCGCTCGGCTGGCTGTTCGACACCATGGACCAACAGCTCTTCACGCTGGCCCGCCGCCCCGCGATGCTGGAATTACTGCATGTCCACGCCGGCGATCCCAATTCCGCGGGCTTAGTCGCGACTTACGCCGGCTACTCGACCTCGATTTTCATGATCGGCTGGGCCGTCGGCGGAGTCCTCTTCGGCATCCTCGGCGACCGCATCGGCCGCGTGAAAACCATGCTGATCAGCATCCTCTGCTATTCCGCCTTCACCGGCTTGAGCGTGCTGTCGACCGGCGTATGGGATTTTTCAGCATACCGCTTCCTGACGGGCCTAGGAGTCGGAGGCGAGTTCGCCGTCGGTGTCGCCCTGGTCGCCGAAGTAATGCCCAATCGCGCCCGCCCCTACGCCCTCGGCTTCCTGCAGGCATCGTCCACCGTCGGCAACGTCAGCGCCGCGCTAATCGGAATTTTCCTCGGACGACTCCAAGCCTCAGGAGCCATCGTGACCAGCCCCTGGCGATGGATGTTCATCATCGGCACCCTCCCCGCGTTGCTCGTGCTGGTCATCATGCGGCGCCTCAAGGAACCCGAAGGCTGGCAAAAAGCCAAGGATCGCCACGCCAAACTCGGCTCCGTCAGCGAGCTTTTTTCAACGCGCTACCGCCGCAGCACACTGGTCGGCATGACTCTCGCGTTCTCCGGCGTAGTCGGATTATGGGGCATCGGATTCTTCGCGCCCGATCTTCTCAGCTCGGTCCTCGATAAAACTTTCCGCGCCCAAGGCATGCCGGAAAACGTAATCGCCTCGCAGAAAACGCTGTGGACCGGGATCAACTCCCTGCTCCAGAACGTCGGCTCCTTCTTCGGCATCTCCGCGTTCACTTATCTAACCGCCCGCGTCGGCCGCCGCCCCGCCTTCGCCGCGGGATTCATCGCCGCCATGTGCGCCACCGCTTTCACCTTCTGGAAACTGCAAAACTTCAGCGACATTTTCTGGATGACCCCGCTAATGGGCTTCTGCCAACTCTCGCTCTTCGGAGGCTTCGCAATCTATTTCCCGGAATTATTCCCGACGCGCCTCCGCTCCACCGGCACATCGTTCTGTTACAACGTCGGACGCCTGATCGCCGCCGTAGGCCCGTTCGCCCTGGCGCTCCTGACCAGCCGAGTCTACGCCGGGACCCCCGAGCCGATGCGCTACGCCGGCATCACCATGTGCTCCGTATTCTTACTAGGATTAGCCGTCCTCCCCTGGGCCCCCGAAACCATGGGTAAACCGCTGCCCGAATAGGACCCGTTATCTATGCCAAAAGTATTGTTGATCGTCATCGGCCTGACGGCGTTGCGGGCACAGCCATACGGTGAGCTCCCCTTCGGCAATTCCGAATTTCATCGGATCGATTCGTTCGATCCTCCCGGAAACCTGACCTTCGAGCCTTTCCAACAACTCAACTGGGAACTGAAAGCTCGCACGCAAGTCAAAGATTTTAATTTTGACAATCCGACCCCGGCGAACCTCAAACTCCTGAACGATTTCCTCACGCTCGATTTCTCCGCTGCGCTGGACCCTTCCGTCGGACGCTCCCGCTACCTTGTCCTCACTATGACCGGATGGATCCCGCTTCGTCCGACCGGGCTCAAAGGGTTTGCAAACTTCCGGCTCGATGAAAACCACGTGAAGGTCACGGAAAAGCATTTCTCGGGCCAAGTAGCAGCGGTCGCGGCGCATCCAATCCCGGCGAGTCCCATTGAGGATGCCGCCTTCGTAATTCTTGCGCCTTCCAGTCAGCCGGCGGCGGTGCGGCCAACCACGCAGTTCCGCATAACCAAAGTGCCGGACATCGTTTACAGTTTTAAAGACGATGCACGAACATCCTCTTGGAAGGCCGGGCCGGACGCGCCGGTCGACATGGAGAAAGCGATCCAATTCCGGTTGGGAGCCCGCCAGTTTCTCCTCGCGAAGTGGCTCCCCTCGCCGGTTTGTAATTTTTGCTACACCCTGTTCTCGCTGGAAGGCGGACTGAAGCCCATCGCGCGAAACGACTACAACTGCGACGTCTGAAGCTCCTGAATGTTAAACTGAATGATTATTTATGGCCATCAGCAAAGATCTGCTGGAAATTCTAGTCTGCCCGCTCTGCAAAGCCCCTGTGGAGCTGAAACAGGACGAAAATGGCCTGAAATGCGTAGAATGCAAGCGGGTCTACCCGATTCGCGACGACATCCCCGTGATGCTGGTCGACGAAGCCCGTATTGAAGATTAAGGTGAACGTACTCGATCGCTTGCCGCCCGGCTCGCGGATCGCCGTGATCCGTCTGCGATCCCTAGGCGACTGCGTCCTCTCGACCCCCGCCCTCTCAATCCTGAAACGTCACCGTCCCGACCTGAAAATCAGCGTGATCGTGGAACCAAGATTCGCCGAAATTTTCTCCGCCAATCCTGACATCGACGAAGTACGCGACAGCATGACCCGCGCCGACCTGGTCCTCAACCTCCACGGCGGCACCCGCAGCATGGTCCTGACCGCGCTCTCCCGCGCAAAACTCCGAGCCGGCTTCGCCCATCACCGCTACAGCTTCGTTTATAACCACAAAATCCCCACCGCCCAAAAAATCCTAGGCGTCTCCCGCCGGGTCCACACCGCCGAGCATCTAGCCTCCGCGATGTTCGACCTGGGCGTCCCTCAACAAGAAATCCCGAGAGCGAAACTCTTCGCTGACCCTCCTCCGATCCATCCCCCCTACGCAGTAATCCACCCTTTCGCGTCGAGGCCTGACAAAACCTGGCCCGCCGACCGCTTCATCGAAGTGGCACGCTCTCTACACCTGGACCCAATTTTCCTAGCCGGCCCGACCGACGATCTAACACCATTCAAAAATTTCCAAACCTCCCGCGACTGTCTCCAAGTAACGATGAGCCTGATCTCCGGAGCGTCTCTGTTCATCGGAAACGACAGCGGCCCCGCCCACATCGCCGCCGCCTTCGGCATTCCGGTAGTAGTGCTGTTCGGCCCCTCGGACCCAACAACCTGGTCCCCCTGGCGAACCGAATCACAAGTCCTGACTTCCCCCCATCACCGGCATCCCACAAACAAGTAATAGCCGCCATCGATTCCCTACCGAACCGCGACCGCAGGGAGCGGACAGTCGCGAACAGACCCGCCCATGAAAGAACTAACCCGCCTCCTCCGCTACGCCCGTCCGTATGTCCCTCACCTTCTAATCTCTGTAATCCTGATGGCGATAGTCGGCGCCGCGCAAGCCCTGACCGTCCTCCTGATCCCAGTAATCCTAAATCGCGTGCTGAATCCGCAACCCTTCGAACCCAAAGTCGAATTCTTCACGATCCCCATCTCCCACCATGTCGTGTATCTCAACGATCTGATGCCGCCCAACATCACCAGCATTTACGGCATGGTCGCCACCGCGATTCTCTTCGTCTTCCTCCTCCGCGGACTCTGCGATTACTTCGGCAACTATCTCATCAACTACGTCGGCTTCTCCGCCGTCACCGACCTCCGCCAGACCGTCTTCGACCGCGTAGTCCATCAGGATGCGCATTTCTTTGAGGACAACTCCACCGCCCGCGTAATGTCGTCCATCATGACCGACCTGGAAAAAATCCAGGTCGCCCTCTCGCACATCCTGGCCGACTTCCTGCGCCAAAGTTTCACAGTGATCGGCCTGACCGTCCTGGTCCTCCAACGCGATTGGAAACTAGCTCTGTGGAGTTTAACGGTCCTTCCTTTAGTCCTCGTCCCCACAGTCCGTCTAGGCCGCCGCATCCGCAAAACCACCCGCCGCGCCCAGGACGACGCCGCCGAATTGAATCAGGTTTTGCAGGAGATGTTAAGCGGCCAGCAGGTCGTAAAATCCTTCGGAGCCGAGGAGATCGAGTCCAACCGTTTTCGCGATCGCGTCCAGCGTCTCCGCCGCAGCAATCTCCGCTACGTCGCGCAGCAGGCCATCGCATCGCCCATGATCGAATTTTTCGGAGCAGTAACAGTAGTCTTGCTAGTCTGGTACGCGCGCCTCGAAATCAAAGCCGGCATGATGAAGCCAGCCGAGTTCATCAGCTTCGTAATGGCGCTGTTTTCTTGTACGAACCAGTCAAGCGCCTGACCGGCATACATAATATTTTTCAGCAGGCTCTAGGCGCGTCGCAGCGCGTCTTCGAATATCTCGATAGCGAGCAGCAAATCAAGGAAAAGCCCAACGCGATTAAACTCGCGCGCTTCGAAAAATCGATCCTCTTCGACGGAGCCACGTTCCACTATCCCAGCGCCCCGGATGGATTCTTCCTCGACCAGGTCCGCCTGGAAGTGAAGCGCGGTGAAATCGCAGCGTTAGTCGGTCCCAGCGGCTCCGGCAAAACGACCATGGCCAATCTGGTGCCGCGATTCTACGACGTCTGTTCCGGCGCCATCCGTATCGACGGCAAAGATATTCGCGATCTGCGCCTGGCATCGCTGCGCGACAAAATCAGCATCGTCGCCCAGGACACCTTCCTGTTCAACGATACCGTCGCCAACAACATCGGCTACGGCCGTCCCGACGCCACCCGCGAACAGATTCAAGCTGCCGCCCGTAACGCACTGGCCGAAGAATTCATCCTCCGCATGCCCGAAAGTTACGACACTATGATTGGCGAGCGCGGACAAAAACTCAGCGGAGGCCAACGCCAGCGCCTCGCCATCGCACGCGCTCTATTAAAGGATGCGCCCATCCTGATCCTGGACGAAGCCACATCCCACCTCGACACTGAATCCGAGCGTCTGGTGCAAGCGGCGCTGCAAAATTTGATGGAGCACCGCACTGTCATAGTCATCGCCCATCGCCTCTCCACCATCCGCCGCGCCGACAAAATCGTAGTCCTCGATCGCGGAAAAATCGCTGAAATCGGCACCCATGAGGAACTGGTTAGCGGCGGCGGAATTTACCAGCGCTTGCATGACATGCAATTCTTAGAAGATCCTATTGTGAACCCCTGATGCCCGCACCCCTTCGCAGCATGACCGGTTTCGCGCGGTCCCGCAAAACGCTCGACTCGGGCGAAATCATCGTCAGCGTGAAAAGCCTCAATCATCGCGGCCTCGACGTCCAGGTGCATGCGCCGTCCGCCGCCGACGAATTCGAGAACGCCATCCGCTCCATGGTAAAAGGCCGACTCGTCCGAGGCCACGTCGAAGTGCGCATCGCTCTCCCCTCCAACGGCGCGAACGGATCCTCTGCGCTGGCCTTAAACCGCGATCTTTTGCATCAATATTTGAAGGCCTACCGTGAAGCTGCCGCAGCGCATAACATTCACGCCGAGCCCGACCTCAACGTCGCCTTCCGCCATACCGGCATGTTGGCCGAAGCCATCTCTGAATCGGTGTCCATCGGCGTTGCCGAAAAAGAAATTCTCGAAGCGCTCTCCGAAGCCCTCGATGGTCTGAACGACTTTCGCGCCAGGGAAGGCGCGGAGATCGCCGCGGAAATGCGCGTCCATAACGACCGCGTCTCCGCCATCGCCCAAGAAATGGAACAGATCCGCAGCACCGCCCACGCCGCCTTCCACTCGCGCCTCTCGGACAAATTACGGGAGCTATTGAAAGGCGTCCAAATCGACCCGCAGCGCCTGGCGCAAGAAGCAGCGATCCTGGCCGACCGCAGCGATATCGGCGAAGAGCTGGCGCGCCTGAAAATCCATTCCGCCCAACTAACCGGCATGCTCGATACCGGCGGGGAAATCGGCAAAAAGCTAGACTTCCTGCTTCAGGAAATGAACCGCGAAACCAACACCATCCTCTCCAAAACCAGTGGCGCAGGCGAAGCCGGTCTAAAAATCACTGACCTGGCCCTAGGCGCAAAAGCCAGCATAGAAAAAGTCCGCGAGCAATCCCTAAACCTCGAATGACTTTGCCACACGACGCGACGATTCGCGAAAAATGGGGACAGACCATTCTGTCCCAAGGCGCCACGCTCCTGCGCGCAAGCAATTTGAACCAGGACGCCAGTGGACAGAACGGTCTGTCCCCATTTTTTCGCCCCGTCCACACTCTCGTTCCTGCGGCCTCTTCTAAATGACCACAGTCTTCATAATCTCCGCCCCCTCCGGCTCCGGAAAATCCACGCTAACCCATCGCCTGGTCAACGAAATCCCCAATCTCCGTTTCTCTATTTCCTACACCACCCGAGCTCCCCGCGGCCAGGAACAGGACGGCAGGGACTATTTTTTCATCAAACCGGCCGACTTCGAATCTCGCATCGCCAACGGCGAATTCCTCGAATATGCCAAAGTTTTCGATAACTATTACGGTACCCACATCGGGGAGCTCGAGAGCGCTGCCGCTGAAGGCGTCGATTTGATCCTCGACATTGACGTCCAGGGTGCGCGACAATTAAAAGGGAAGATTCCGGAGGCGGTGTCGATTTTCATTCTCCCGCCTAGCCGGCAAGTATTGGAAGAGCGTTTGCGGGCCCGCTCGCAGGATTCTGAGCCCGTGATTGCGCGGCGTTTACACGACGCCGCCGAAGAGATCCGTAATTATTCGCAGTACGATTATGTGCTAGTCAATCGGGAGGTCGAGGCGTCGGTCGAAATACTTCGATCGATTGTCAAAGCCTCCCGTAGCCGGCGCGACCGGATGGAAAGACAAATCCGTCCGATTTTGGAGACGTTTGAAAATGCCTGAGACTACGATTCGACACACCGCCCAGAGTATTATCCCCGACGATCCGGAAGCCAGCGCTTACCGTTTCATCATCGTCGCGGCCAAGCGGGCACGCCAGCTACAAAGTGGCGCGCGCAGCTATCTGCCCACCACCTCGAAAAAACCCACCGTAGTCGCCATGGAAGAAGTACGCCGCGGCCTGGTGCAATACGAAGATTTAACGCTAATTGCCGCCCAGCAGGCAGCAGCCGAGTTGGCAGCCGCCGAAGAATAATATAGTCTCGTGAACATCGCGCTCGGCGTCGGCGGAGGCATCGCTGCATATAAAGCGGCCGAACTCGCTCGCGCCCTGATGACTCGTGGGTTCACCGTCAATGTAATCATGACTCGCGCTGCGGAGGAGTTCGTTCGTCCTCTTACATTTAGCGCGCTGACGGGGCGCAAGGTCATTACCAATCTTTTCTCCGCGGATACCCTTTCAAGCGCGATTGAACACATTCAGGTCGCGCAGGAAAATGACATCTTAGTCGTCGCCCCTGCCACTGCGGACCTTCTCGCGAAATTCGCCCACGGCCTCGCCGACGATTTTCTTTCAACAACTTATCTGGCCTTCACCGGACGAGTCGTCCTCGCTCCGGCGATGAACACCAACATGTGGAATCATCCTGCAACGCAGGCGAATTTGCGGATGCTGCGCGAACGCGGACACTTCATCATTGATCCCGATGATGGCGCGTTAGCTTGCGGCACAGTCGGCCCCGGCCGCCTCGCGGAACCGGAGGCAATTGCCGACGCTGTTGCATCGTTAACCACAACAAAACGCGACCTCGAAGGCGAAACAATTCTCATCACCGCCGGCCCCACGCAGGAGCCTCTCGATGCGGTTCGTTATCTGAGTAATCGTTCGAGCGGCAAAATGGGTTACGCTTTAGCCGAAGAAGCTGCGGCTCGCGGCGCGAAGGTGATTCTGGTCTCCGGACCAGTAAATCTCCCCGCGCCTCCAAACGTAATTCATGTGCAGACTGCGGCGCAGATGTTCGACGCTGTAATGTCGCATCTTGAAGAATCCACGATCATTATCAAAGCCGCCGCTGTCGCCGATTATCATCGCGCCGGCGCCCCTCAGTACAAGGTCAAGAAAACCGCCGCGCGGATGTCGCTCGAACTCGACCCGACCGTCGACATTCTCGCGGAACTTGGTCGAAAAAAAGGAGATCGCCTCCTGATCGGCTTCGCTGCCGAGACCGAAAATCTGATCGCCGAGGCCCGCCGCAAGCTGGAATCGAAAAACTGCGACATGGTCGTTGCTAATTTGGTTTTGCAATCCGGCATCGGTTTCGATTCGGATGAAAATGAAGTCGTGCTGGTTACCCGCACATCCGATCCGATTCCGGTTAGCCGAGCGCCGAAGCGAGCCATTGCCGCGCGCATCCTCGATGAGACAATGAAGTTACGCTTAGCCCTCCACGCGAAATGATTCCGGAGCAACTGCGCGAATACCTCACTTTCTATCGCGACCTCGGCGTAACAGAGGTCTTTCGCCGCCAACCACCTTCCGACATGTTGGAAATTCTTCCTCTAGCCCCTCTCGACGATTCGCTCGCGAAAATCCGGGCCGATATTGGCGATAACTGCCGTCGCTGCAGCCTTTGCGAGCAGCGGAATAAGATCGTGTTCGGCTCCGGCGATGAGCAGGCGCGGCTGGTCTTTGTCGGCGAAGGACCCGGCGCCGATGAGGACGCGCAGGGTCTTCCGTTTGTCGGACGCGCGGGTCAGTTATTGACGCAGATGATTGATAATACAGCTTCAAAGGAAGGCATTCCAATTCGCCGCGAGAATGTTTATATCGCGAACGTCGTGAAATGCCGTCCACCGGAGAACCGGACTCCTCTCCCTGACGAGATGGAAATTTGCGGCGAATTTCTTTTTCGTCAATTGTTGGCAATTAAGCCCAAAGCCATCTGCGCGTTAGGCTCGACGGCTGCGAAAGCTCTGCTGGCTACGAAAGACGGGGTTACGCGTCTGCGCGGTAACTGGCACAAATGGCGCGACATCCCGGTGATGGTGACTTATCATCCTTCGTATCTGCTGCGGCCTTATAATGCGAATGCGAAGCGCGAGGCGTGGGACGATTTGAAGAAGGTTTTGCATTTTGTCTACGACTAAGCGCGGTGTTTTCATCACCTTTGAAGGTCCAGAGGGCAGTGGTAAGTCGACGCAGCTGCGCCTCTTAGCCGCGCGGCTTCGCGAACAAGGCCATGCGGTTCTCGAAACGGTTGAACCCGGAGGCACGCCGATCGGAATGCAGATCCGGCGCGTTCTGCTCGATTCCAAGAACCTCGAAATGCGCCCGACAACGGAGCTGCTGCTCATGTTCGCGGCTCGTGCGCAGAACGTGGATGAGTGGATTTTACCCGCACTTTCGCGCGGCGAAATCGTTTTATCCGACCGGTTTACCGATTCCAGTCTGGTCTACCAAGGCGCCGCCCGCGGGCTGGGAGCCGAGGTGGTTTACGAAGTCGACCGCATCGCCTGCCGGGGCTTGATTCCCGACCTTACGATTGTGGTCGATATTGAAACCGAGGTTGGTTTGGCAGCGGGCTCATGGGCGTAATCAGAAAACGCAGGACGTCGAGACGCGGATCGACGAACAGACGGTCGGGTTTCATCGGAAGGTCCGGGATGCTTATCTGCAATTGGCGGCGGATGAGCCAAAGCGAGTGAGGCTGATTGACGGGTCGCGAAGTGAGGAAATTGTCGCTGAGGACGTTTGGGAAGCGGTATTAGAGGTCCTTAAATGACCATAATTGCACAGCTAAGGGGCTCTAGGGAGGCTTAATTGGCCTTAAATTACAGGGAAACCGCTTCCTGTGGTCGCGGCTCGGAGGCGATGAAATTAGGTTGTGGCCTTGGCGATTAATCCTAGGATTGCGCCTGCTAGCACTACCCAGACGGTATCGATTTTCGTCAACACTAAAACGGTGAAACTGGCAAGTACGATTCCTAACGTTAGCGGACCTGTGATCGCATCGCGAGCTAAGGGCAGGGACGCGGATAATAGGAGGCCGGCGCTGGCTAGGAGTCACGGCTCGAATTGCGTTTTTTATGCGCGGGGATTCGGCGCGCCTGCCTACCCATCGCATCATCGGCACGATTAGAAACGCCGGGGTCATCAAGGCTAGCAATGCCGCTGTTGCGCCGGGCAATCCGTGGGCATAATATCCGACGCTGACCAGGTAGAGACCGTTCGGACCTGGGGCGGTTCGTCCGGCTACTACTGCTGTATTCAGTTCGCGGTCGGTTAGCACTTTGCGCTCGACTACCAGATCGTTGCGCACCATCGGCAGGGAGGCCAGGCCGCTGAACGATGTCAATGTGGCTTTGAGCAAGAGGGCGTAGAGGAGGAAAATATTCACTTGCTCTCCGTCCAAAAATAACCCGCTAGCGCCGCGACTAAAATCACCGGCACCGGAGTTACGTGAAATTTCCACGCTGCTAAAAATGCGCCACCGGTGAAGAGTAACGCGCGCCAATCCGAGATACGGTTTGACGAGGCTCCATACGCTGGCCCACATCATGCCGGACACTGCCGCGACTGTGCCTGCGACTGCGGCCATTGGCCAGGGATGGTCGCGCCAGGTTTCGAAGCCTCGCGTAAGGAGCACGGCGAGGATCGCGGACGGCAGCGTTACTGCGAGTACAGCGGCGAAGGCTCCGGCGAGGCCGAGGACTCGCGCGCCGGTCGCGGCACAGAAGGCGAGTATGTTCGTTCCGGGCGTTATGCGCGCGAGCGAATAGGCGAGTGCGAAGTCGTCGCGTGTGATCCATTGCCTGCCGATCAATTCGCGCTGGAGCAGAGCCATGGTGGGATCTCCTCCGCCGAAGGTGGTGTTGCCGATTTTTAAATAGAGGCGGGTGAGAGCGGCGAGGGAGGGTTTAATCACGAAATTCGATTTTATCGTGAGACATGCGGGGCTGATCGCGTCTGTCCGCTTCCTTACGGTCGCGGTTCGGTCGGTTTGTCAACCGAATTGCTTGGAGTGCGTTGTAATATGAAGGGCTAGTGTAGAGGCAGGGCATGGCCTCGCCACACAAGAAACAAAATGCGGCATGAAACGGAGAGAGTGTGGACGTGGCGAAAGCCGGGACAGACCGCTCTGTCCACGCGGCGAGAAGTCCGGAGTGCTTTCGCGGAAGATGGTGGTGCCTTGGGACAGAGAAGTCAGTCCCGGTTTTCACGGGCTGTGGAGAGAGTGTGGACGGGGCGAAAGCCGGGACAGACCGCTCTGTCCACGCGGCGAGAAGTCAGGAGTGCTTTCGCGGAAGATGGTGGTGCCTTGGGACAGAGAAGTCGGTCCCGGTTTTCGCGGGCTGTGGAGAGAGTGTGGGCAGGGCGAAAGCTGGGACAGACCGCTCTGTCCACGCGGCGAGAAGTCAGGAGAAGTCAGTCCCGGTGTTCGCGGGCTGTGGGACTTAGGACGTTGATGCGGTTTTTTTGTTTTCTCGTTGTCGGGGGCGTGGCGCTGCATGCGGCTACGTTTGGACGCGTTGTGCCTTTGCTTGGCGGGGGCAGCGATATTGTGCTTGATGAATCGCACAACCGCCTGTATCTGACTTCCAGCGCGACCAACCAGGTGCAGGTTTATTCGCTGGCGCAGAACAAATTTCTTTCCGCGATCCCCACCGACACGGAGCCGATTGCGGCGGCGATCTCCCGTAGCGGGCAATATCTTTATGTCACTTGCTTTGCGAGCTCCGTCGTCGATGTGATCGACCTGAATGCGCTAACGGTGACGAATCGCATCAGTCTTCCCTCCCAACCTGAAGGCATCGCGGTCGCCAGCGATGAGCGCGTTCTGATTTCGACTACCGGCAGCGGAACTACAAATGTTCTGCTGTTGTACGATCCTTCCCCCAACTCTCCGGCTCCGTTAACGTCACTGGCTGTGGCGCCGGTCGCGCCGCTGGCTCCGACGTTTCCCGCGCCCTCGAGCCGGGCGTTTCTTGCCGCGCACAGCCAGCTTCGCGCGACGCGTGATGGATCGCTGATCGTGGGACTTCATGTGACCAACGCCACGACCGGCGTGGGCGTTGTGTTTGTCTATCAAGCTTCCTCGGGAACAGTGCTGCGCGCGCGGACGTTGACGACGGGTTTCCTGAGTGCGCTAGCCATCTCCGACGATGGCACGCGGATCCTTTGTGGCGCGCAGCTTTTCGATGCATCGACCATGCAGCTGTTGGGATCGCTGAATACGGCTAATTCGACGCTGCCGATTACACCCACCACGACCATCACCTCCGGTTTTGCGACGCAGGCGAATCAGGGCGGCGCGGTGTTTGCGCCTGCGGGTACGACGCTTTATACCGTCTACAACGTCGATCCGGTGAACGCGACAGGCAACGTCGGCCAGCTCATGATGGCCGATCCCGACAATCTGCTGATCGCGATGGGGATTCAGATGCCGGAGTTTTTCGCGGGGAAAATGGTGGTGAGCGCGGACGGAACGAACGCGTATGGGCTCTCCGATTCCGGATTTGTGGCGCTGCCTCTCTCGACGATTTCGCAAAGCGCGGTGGCCGAGCCCGCTACCGATGTGCTGCTGTTGGCCAACGATCAATGCGGCGTGAGCACGACCTCCACTTCGGCGCTGGCGATCAATAACTCGGGCAAGGTCAAGGCCACGGTATCCGCGACGTTGCTGCAATACTCGGGCGTTGGGGGGCAAGCCAGCGCCTCTACGGAGCCCTCCGTCCGGCCGTCACAATCCGGGCTCTCCTTCGTTTTCGATCCGACGCTCAATAAGGGCTATGGCACCATCAATCCGCCTCACGATTTTCTGCTGCAATCGACAGATGCGATCAACATTCCGGATCGCGTGCGCGTCTATCAAAATTTTCGCGACTCCGACGACCGGGGCACGATTCTTCCCATCGCTACGGGCGGTTCGTCGAGCTATCAATTGAGCGACTTGGTCTACGATGCGGCGCGTCAGCGGATTTACATCGCGAATACGGGGCTCAATCGCGTGGAGGTTTATGACATCGGGAGCGCGCAGTTTCTTACGCCGATCAAGGTGGGCCAGCTTCCTGTCTCGCTCGCGCTGACTCCGGATGGAACGTTGTTATATGTGGCGAATTCCGGTGGCGAAAGCATCAGCATGGTGGATCCCGTTCAGATGGTCTCTACCGGACTGGTCCTCTATCCTCCGATTCAGTTCGCGTCGAGCCTCGCTCCGATTCTGCCGAGCGTGATCGCGGCGGGCGTGAGCGGTTTGCAGATTGTGATGAGTAACGGCCAGTTATGGAAAGTGGTCGGCAACACTACGCTGCCGCGCGGCGTGAGCACGATTATTGGTTCGAATGTGATCGCGACACCGGCTGTAATGGCCACGTCGGCCGAAGGGCGGTTTATTTTGCTCGCCTCCAACACCGGCTTCGTATATCTATATGACGCCGATGTGGACGACTTCGTCGCCGGGCGACAGATGTTCACCACGCAGCCCACGGGCTACGACGGCCCGATCGCCGCGGGGCCCAACGGTCAATACTTCGTCGTCGACGGCGTGCTGCTGAACCAGGCGCTGGTGCAAGTCGCGACTGGTCAAGGACTCATTTCCGCTGTCTCGCCGATGGGTGCTTCGAGCTACGCGATCTACTCTACGCCGGCGAGCGCGGCGAACGCGCTGCCTACTACGCAGCCAAGCGTGCAGGTTTTGAACGCGAATACAGGGAACCTGATGCTGCAGATTCCCGCGCTTGAAGGACCGCTTACGCAGGCGACGGCTGCGTCGAAGGCCGCGATCGCCGGGCGGACGATGGCGATTAACTCCGCCGGCACCGTCGCGTATGTGATTACGACCAGCGGGCTGAGCATCATTAATCTGACCGCGGTTCCGGCGAGCGCTCGCCCGGTGCCGAATCAAAAGGGGACGGTGAACCTGGGCAGCTATCAAACAGCGATCGCGCCGAATGGACTCATTTCAATCTTCGGGCAGAATCTGGCGGCGAGCGCGATCGCGACCAGCACGCCTTTGCCGGTGATTCTGGGCGGCACGTGCGTCACGCTCAACAATGTCGCGCTGCCTTTGTTCATGGCGAGCGCGACGCAAATCAATGCGCAGGTTCCTCCAGGCGACTGCTGCGGGAAGTTTTCCGCTCGTGGTGCGATCGATTACGAATCAGGCTGCATCGGCACCTCAGCAGGTTACGATTTCGAAGTATGCGCCGGCGGTATTGGTGGATCCCACTGGGCAGATCCTGCTGTTCCATGCCGATGGATCGTACGTGAGCAAGAACAACCCGGCGAATCGCGATGAGCCTCTGGTACTGTACGCGGTGGGGTTGGGCGCGACGACGGGCGGGTCCGCGTTTGCGGGTACACCATCGCCTACGAGTCCTCTGGCGCTCTCGCCGACGGCGGCAGTTTATTTCGGCAATCCGAGCTGGGTGCAAGCGGCGATCATCGTCGACTTCGCGGGGCTTGCGCCGGGGCTGATCGGAATCTATCAATTGAACCTGCGCGTGCCCGGGTTCCACATCAGCGGCGATTCGCTGCTGGTGACGATCACTGCGGGCGGCGTATCGAGCCCGAGCGTGGGTCCGGTGGTGCCGCAGGTATCAGTGAATTAGCGTTTCGTCAATTAGGTTGGCCCCTGGACTGCTCTGTTACCGCAGAGGCCGACTTATGAAATTTACATTTGGGTTGTTGACGATCGTGATTGTGGGGGCGTTGGCGGGATGTTCGTCGGAGACAAAATCGCCCGACGTGACGGGCAGCATTCGGAAGTCGCTGGACCAGGCGGGCTACAAGGATGTTTCCGTTTCGCAGGATCGCGATAAGGGCGTGGTGACGTTGGGCGGCCATGTTGTCGGGGACAACGACAAGGCTGCGGCCGAGCAACTGGCCAAGACGATCGCCGTTGGCCAAGTGGTCGCGGACCAGATCATCGTGCTGCCTCCGGGTGGGGAGAACGTCGCGAAGGCGGTGAATTCGGATATTGACAAGGCGATCGAGAAATTGTTTGACGCGGCGCTGATGCAGAATAATCTTCACGACATCGTGAAATATTCGTCCAAGAATGGCGTCCTGACGTTAAACGGAGACGTCACTTCACAGAAGATGCGCGAACAGGTTCAGGCGCTGGCGGCGGCTGTTCCGAACGTGCAGCAGGTGGTGAACGAGATGCAGGTGAAGAATCAGAAGGCGACTGCATCTAATTAAGGAAGGGGAGGCAGGCGGCAGCGCCTGCCCCACATCGAAATTACAAAGTAGCTGAGGCGTCGGTACAACTGGGGTGGCCGCAACCGCAAATTATGTCTGCGGTTTCTGCCTCGCCCTCGCAATAAGTACTGCAATAATCGCTGTCCTCCCGCGCGTGGCAGCGGCAGGCTGGATGTGCACACTTCTTCTTTTCGCTCATGAGATGCCTCCGCTGGTTGGAGTCGCGCATGGGGTCTTCCGTTTCGATTTATAGAACGGCGAGGGCTTGATCGAGGTCCTGAATCAGGTCGTCGGCATCCTCGAGTCCGACAGAGAGACGGAGCAGGGATTCGGGAGCGCGGGTGGTTTTGCCCTCAATCGACGCGCGGTGTTCGATGAGGGAGTGCGTTCCGCCCAGGCTGGTGGCGCGCAAAATCACTTTCAAGGCATTGGCTACGGCGAAGGCTTGGGCGCGTTCGCCGCGAACTTCGAAGGAGAGCATGCCTCCGAAATCTTTCATCTGGCTCTTGGCGATCGAGTGGCCGGGATCGTTCGGGAGGCCTGGATAGCGGACCTTCGCGACGTTTTTATGGGTCGAAAGAAACTCGGCAACGCGGCGCGCGTTTTCGCAATGGAGTTTCACGCGCGGGACAAGCGTCTGCACGCCACGCAGGATCAACCAGCAGTCGAAGGGCGAGAGGATGGCGCCGCCGGTATGCTGAAAATCGCGGATCTGCGCGACCAGGTCGGGTTTGTTTTTAATCGTGACGGAGCCGCCCATCGCGTCGCTGTGGCCGCCCAGATATTTGGTCAGGGAATGAACCACCATGTCTGCGCCCAGTTCGAAAGGACGCTGAAGCACGGGGGTCGCAAAGGTATTCTCGCAGACCAGAAGAGCTCGAGCCGATTGCGCGGCTTTCGCGACGGCGCGGATGTCGACGACTTCGATCAGAGGGTTGGTCGGCGTTTCTACCCAGAACATTTTCGTTTCAGGGCGGCACGCACGGCGGACTTCGTCGATGTCGCGCATGTCTAAAAGCGTGTGAGTTAGGCCCCACTTGGCGAAAAATCCTTCCATCAGTTCGCGGACGCCGTAATAGACGTCGCGATGCAACAGGACATGATCCTTGGGCGCGAGGGATTGGAAAACGGCGAGGGATGCGGCCATGCCGGAGCTGAACGAAATCGTTTCGTCGCCGCCTTCAAGTGCGGTGATGCAGGCTTCGAGAGAATCGCGATTGGGAGTCGCGGCGCGGATATAGGCGAACTTACGGGAGAATTCTCCATCGAGATCGCGCTCGAAAGTCGTCGAGGTATGAAGGGGCGGGGTGACGGCGCCGGTGGATGGATCGACGGTGCGGCCGGCGTGGATACTCTGCGTTTGAAGACCTGGCATGGCCTCCATTATCTCGCGCCGAGTATCGTTTCTTTCCCGGGGACGAGCTTCACGGTTTCGACGCGACCATCGGCGAAGCGGACTTTCTGCGTGCTCGGTAATGGCGACTTGAGCGCGACGCGCGACGCTTTTCCATCGGTCCAATCGATATCGATTTCGACCGCGCCGCGCGCATGGAGTCCTTTGACGGAGCCGGTCGACCAGGATTTCGGCAGCGCAGGCAAGATGCTGATTTCTCCGGCGTGGCTCTGTAGCAGCATTTCCGCGATGCCTGCTGTGCCTCCGAAATTTCCATCGATTTGAAACGGCGGATGCGTGTCGAGCATATTCGGCTGAGTCGATTTTCCGAGCAGAGCTGTCACGTTCTCACCGGCCTTATCGCCATCCTCGAGACGAGCCCAGAAATTGATGATCCAGGCGCGGCTCCATCCAGTATGTCCTCCGCCATTGGCGAGCCGGCGTTCGAGCGTCGTGCGGGCGGCCTTGGCGAGATCCGGCGTGCCGCGCGGAGTGATCTGATTGCCGGGGTGCAGCGCGAATAATTGCGAAACGTGGCGATGGCCGGGCTCCTTCTCGTCATAATCCTCCATCCATTCCTGAAGCTGCCCATACTTGCCAATTTGGAAGGGCGGCAGACGATCCATCGCGATTTTCACTTTGGCGCGGAAGTCGGCATCGATGCCAAGAATGTTACTCGCATCGATTACGCGCGTTAATAGTTGGCGCGTGATTTCGGTATCCATATATGGACCCATACAGAGCTTCGCGGTGACGCCGTTAGGGAGCACGTATGTATTTTCGGGCGAGATGGATGGGCCGGTGACGAGATGGCCTTTGCCGTCGTCGACGAGATAATCGAGCAGAAACTCCGCTGCCTCCTTCATCACGGGGTATCCGCGGGATGCGAGAAAGTTCTTGTCGCGCGTGAAGTCGTAGTGATCCCACAAATGGAGGCTCAGCCACGCGCCGCCCATCGCCCAGATGCCGGAGCCGACGCCGTCAATCGGAACAGCGTCGCCCCAGATATCGGTGTTGTGATGCAGCACGAAGCCGCGCGCACCGTAGATCGTTTTCGCGATGCGGCGGCCATCGGGACGCGCCAAGATCGATCAGGTCGAACAGAGGCTCGTGCAATTCGGAAAGGTTCGTGACCTCGGCGGGCCAGTAATTCATCTCGGTATTGATGTTGATGGTGTACTTGCTATCCCACGACGGTTCGAGCTTGTCATTCCACAGGCCTTGCAGAGTCGCGGCCATCGCACCGGGACGGCTGCACGAGATCAGCAGGTAGCGGCCGAATTGAAAATATTGTTCGATGAGCCGGAGATCTTCGGCGCCCGCGGCGACGCGCTTCAAGCGCTCGTCGGTAGGCAGATCGGGCGCGGGGGCAGTGCCGAGGGACAGCTTGACACGATTGAATAATCGCTGATAATCGGCGACGTGGCGGGCCTTTAATTCTTCGTAAGGACGCTTTGCGGCGAGGAGATCGTGCTCGATGTCGCGAGGCTTGAAGCTAGTCGACGCGGCTAGAAAAAGCGTAACGGAGTTGGCGCCCTCAATCGACAGATCATCTTTGCGATTTAGCGATCTTTCCGCCCTCCTGCCTGACTAGCAGCACGGCTTGAAATTTGACACCAACCGGGCGTTCCTGATCATGGCGAGGATCACGTGCAATCGCTTCGCCTTCCAGAACCACTCGATCGTTTCCGGAGAGGCGAGTCGTTGCGTCAACCTCTCGGGTGAGCATCGCCGAGACATCGATGTGATGCGGCTTATCACAGGTCAGTCGAACCACCATCACCTGATCGGCGGCGGAAGAAAAATATTCACGCGTATAGTTCGCGTCCCCGGTGCGATAGGTCACTCGCGCGATCGCAGTATCCAGGTCCAGCTCACGGCGATAATCGGTAAACGGTCCCGGCTTCGCCACGATCCGCAAATCACCCATCGTCTGATACGGCGGCAGCCTCCTCGGTGTCGAGATGATCGTTTTGTCGGCCAGCAATTCTGCCTCGTGCGGCATCCCGGCGAACAGCAGCCGGCGCACTTCCGGCAGATTCTTCGCCGCCTCGGGATTATTACGGTCGCGTTTCTCGCCGGCCCATACGGTGTCTTCGTTGAGCTGAACGTGGTCGCTTTGGGGACTGCCGAAGACCATTCCACCCAGGCGCCCGTTGCCGATCGGCAGCGCTTCGTTCCAATTGGCCGCCTCCTGGCGGTACCATAAGACATCCGCTGCGGTCGCAATCGAAACCGCGCAAAACAGCATGCCGGCGATTAGCTTCGTCACAATGCATCGATTATAATACTTGACACAATCGCCATACTTGAGCGATAAAGTATTCGTGCCGGTACGGATGAAAGATATCGCTCTCGACCTGGGCGTCTCCTTGATGACCGTGTCGAAGGCGCTTCAGAAATCACAGCGACATCAGCCTTCAAACGCGGGAGCGAGTGCTCAAGCGAATGCGCGAGGTGAATTATCAGCCGGATTGGATCGCGCGCAGCATGGTGACACGGCGGACTTATCTGGTCGGTCTCGTGCTGCCCGACCTGATGCACTCCTTTTTCGCCGAAGTGGCGAAGGGGGTCGCGCGGAAGCTGACGCCGCTCGGCTATCACGCGGTGATTTTGAATACGGAAGAGGACGGCGAAATGGAACGCCGCCACGTGGAGATTCTACTCACGCGCAAAGTCGACGGCCTGATCATCGCCTCGGCCCAACGCACCGGAGAGGTGGAACTTTTCGAAACACTGCGCCACCGCGAGGTGCCCTACGTGCTTATCGATCGCGTGGTCCATGGCGTGGAAGCGAATTTCGTCGGCACCAAAGACGAGGACCTGGGCGCGATGGCGACCGCGCATCTGATCGATCAAGGCTGCAAACGCATCGCGCATATCCGCGGTCCGCAAAATGGCACCGGCACGCAAGATTAAAGGGCTACCGGCGTGCGTTGACGAAACGCGGGATGACGATCCGTCCGAACTACATCGTGAGCGGCCAGTATGGCGACAACACCGGTTATGAGGCGATGCGCGAGTTGTTGAAGACCTCTCCGCATCCTGATGGAGTGTTCTGCTACAACGATCCCGTAGCGGCGGGTGCGGTGAAAGCGGTGCTCGAAGCCGGTCTTCGCGTGCCGGAAGACATCGCGATTATCGGTGCGGGCAACGTGCATTATTCCGATCTGCTGCGCGTGCCGCTCTCGACCATCGATCAAAGCAGCGCCACCATCGGCGAAGCAGCGGCGGACTTGTTGTGCGAATGCATGGAAGCGAAAACGCCCGTCGAAATCAAGCGCATCTTTATTCCGTCGCGATTAGTCGTACGCGATTCCAGCCGCCGGGTATGAAAACTGCCTTCTGTTTCGCAGCGTCGCTGACGCTATGCGCGCAACAGTTCGACGTCGCCCAATTCGATCGCATCCGTGTTATCAAGGCCGCCGATTCTTATTTGAACGACAAGCCGGTCACTGTGACCGCGTCGCATTCGCCTCGCAGCGCCGGCGGTCTGCACGACTTTTTTTCCGAAGGCGATTACTGGTGGCCCGATCCGAAAAATCCCGACGGTCCTTACCTCCAGCGCGACGGCATGACCAATCCGGATAATTTCGTCGAGCATCGCAAGGCGCTGATGCGACTGAGTGTCGAGGTGCCGGCGCTCGCCGCGGCTTGGAAAATCACTCACGAGAAACGCTACTCCGATCGCGCCGCGCTGCACCTTCGCGCCTGGTTCATCGACGATGCGACCCGCATGAATCCGAACCTCCAATACGCGCAGGCGATTCACGGACGCTTCACGGGACGGGGCACGGGGATCATCGACACCATCCATCTGGTCGAGGTCGCGCGTGCTATTGAAGCGCTCGCGCCGTCATTATCGAAACACGATTTGGACGCAATCAAGAAATGGTTCGCTGATTACATCGCTTGGATGATGACGCATCCGTACGGCATCGCCGAGCGTGACGCGACCAATAATCACGGCACCTGTTGGGTGATGCAAATGGCCGCGTTCGCGCATCTGACCGGCGATGCAAAGACGCTCGCGTATGCGAGCGACCGTTTCAAGACTGTCTTGCTTCCGAATCAGGAAGCCGCCGACGGGAGCTTTCCGCAGGAGATGAAGCGGACCAAGCCGTATGGATATTCGCTGTTCAATCTCGAAGCGTTCTCGACCATCGCACAGATTCTCGGGATCTTTGGAGTTTCCAACTTCCCGACGGCCGCAGCCTTCGGAAGCCGTCGCCTACATGGCGCCATTCATTCGCGATAAGAGCAAATGGCCTTTGAAGCCGGACGTGATGTATTTCGACGAGTGGCCGATGCGCCAATCAAGCCTGTTATTCGCCGGCCTCGCATTCAAGGACGTAGCGTACATCGAGCTTTGGAAGACTCTGCCGGCGGATTCCACGGTGGATGAAGTGATTCGGAATTTCTTTATTCGTCAGCCGGTGTTGTGGGTCCAATGACAAAGGGCAGGTCGCGGAACCGCCTCACTTTAGTTTACTTCGCCGCGCGTTCCTTCGTCTCCACCGTCACGCCCTCGCGAATCGCGTCGGTCGGATTCAGACTACCGCATCGCCTTCTTCCAAGCCGGAATTGACCTCAAGCTCCGATCCAAGGTCGCGGCCCACTACCAGTTTGTGGAAGTGAATTTTGTGATCCGCGCCCACTACCGCGGCTTGCGGTCCGTCGGTTTTTAGCACCAGCGCATCGGCAGGCAGCATCATTACGCTCACCATATGCGGCAGCGCGAAACGGACTTTCGCATACATGCCCGGCAGCAATTCGCCCTTGGGATTATTGACGATCAGCACCGCGAGCAGGGAGCGCGTTGCGGGATCGACCGCGTTGGTGGTGCCGCGAACGGTGGCAGGGAAGGTGTGGCCCGGAAGTTCGTCGACGATCAAATCGGCGGTCTGTCCCGCGTGAATCAGCGTCGAATAGGACTGCGGCACGTTGACGAAAATCCGCAGCGTATCGATCTGCGAGATCTTGATCAGTTCGCGTGATTGCGTGGTGTTGCCAGCGCTGATCAGCGTGCCCGGATCCGACCGGTCGCTGCGATACGTGACCACGCCGTCAAAGGGCGCGAGCAGCTTGGTGTAGACTTTCAGTTCCTTCATCCGCTGGACGTTGGCCGCGTTGGCTTCAATCGTACTTTGCGCGGCGTTGATATTTTCCTGCGCCTGCTTCACGTTCGCGTCCATCACTTCGGCCTGCGCCGCGCGATCGTCGTAATCCTGTTTGGCGATGGCATCTTTCGCGAGCAATAATTTGTAGCGTTCCGCGGTCAGGGCCGCGAGCTTCGCGTTGCTTCTTGCCACAGCCAGCGCGGCATTGAGCTGTTGCACCGTCGCCTTCGATTGCGCGAGCGTCGCCTGCGTCTGTGCGATCTGCGCATCCAGATCCGGCGTGTCTATCTCAACCAGAAGGTCGCCCTTTTTCACGCGATCGCCAATATCGACCGGGCGCTGTTTCAGGTATCCGTCAACCCGCGCGTACATCGGAGTCTCGACGCGCGCCACCAAATCGCCGGGGAGCTCGATGGTGGATTTCGCGCCCGCTTGCCGCACATGGCCGACGTTCACTACCGGCGCGCGGCTGGTATCGTCCTCGGCGCTCGAGGCCAGCGCGCGATCGTGAGTTTGCCGTTTCAGCACGCCCGCGGCTACGCCGGCAATCAGCAGCACGCCCAACACCACCAGCAACGCAATAAATTTTCGCGTGCGACTTTTTGTGCGCCCAGAGGCTTCGCGCGAGTCAGCTCGCGATCGATTTGATGTTCAGTTTCCATTTAATCGGCAGCTTCTTCTATATGCTCGAATCGTTTCGGCGGAGTTTTCCGCATCATGCTGTATACCACCGGAACGACGAACAGAGTCGCCACCGTCGCCATCATCAACCCACCAATTACCGCGCGGCCCAGAGGCGCGTTCTGCTCGCCGCCTTCGCCGAGGCCCATCGCCATCGGGACCATGCCCGCCAGCATCGCCACCGCGGTCATCACCACGGGACGCAGACGTGTGCGCCCGGCTTCATACGCGGCGGTCATTGCGTCCATCCCGTCGTGTCGAAGATCGTTGGCGAAGGTGACCAGCAGGATACTGTTCGCCGTGCCGACCCCTATGCTCATGATAGCGCCCATCAGCGCCGGAACACTGATCGTCGTCCGCGTGAAGAACAGCATCAGCAGGATTCCGGCGAGCGCGCCAGGCAAGGCCATCAAGATGATGAACGGGTCCGTCCACGATTGGAAGTTCACCACCATCAGGAAGTAGACCAGCAGGACGGCGAACACCAGGCCGTACGCCATGCCCGTGAAGGAGGCCTGCATCGTGGCCACCTGCCCGCGCGTTTCGATAAAGCTGCCGGCGGGCAGCTTCGATTTGAAGCTGTCCACGATCTTCGCGACGTCTTTCGAAAAACTTCCCAGGTCACGATCCTGCACGTTGGCGTACACGTCGTAAACCGGCTGCACGTTGTAGTGGTTCACCACCGATGCGGTATGGCCGCGCTCCATTTGCGCAAGATTGCTCAGCATCTGCGTCGATCCGCCGGCGGGTGTGCACCGGCATGTTCATCAGCGCTTCCTGCGAATCCACTTTGTAGGCCGGCGTTTGCACCGCGACTAGATAATCGACGTTATTGGCGGGATTCACCCACCAGTTCGGCGACACTTGCCCGCTGGAGCTGAGCGACATCAGCGTGTCGTTGGCCACGTCCTTCTGTTGCAGGCCAAGCTGGCTGGCGCGCGCGCGATCCACATTCAGGCGCATCAGAGGCACGTCGTTCACCTGGTGAACGTGCACGTCGGCGGCGCCTGGAATCTTCGCCAGGCGGCGCGAAATCTCCTGCGCGATGTCGTAATTTTTCGGAGCGTTCTTGATGCGGCCCCACTACTTGCACGTCGATCGGCGCAGGCAATCCGAAGTTGAGAATCTGGCCGACGATATCGGCGGGCTGGAAGAAAAATGTCAGGTCGGGATACTCGCGCGCCCAGCTTGCGGCGCATCTCGCGAACATAATCCCAGGTAGGGCCGTGATTTTCCTGCTTCAACGAAACCAGAATTTCGCCGTCGAACGAACCCAGCGTCACGCTGTCGGTAAATGCAAGATTGAATCCGCTATACGGCAGGCCGATGTTATCCAGGATGTCGGCGATTTCGCCCGGTGGAATAATTTTGCGGATGGAATCTTCTACCTGCGAAAACTTCTGCTCGGTTTCCTCAATGCGCGTGCCTCCGGGGCAGCGGACGTGCAAACGAATCTGGCCCGCGTCCACTTGCGGGAAGAAATCCGTGCCGATGAAGGGATAGAGTCCCACGCAGCAGACCGCGACGGCCAGAAACAACACCAGCACCAGTTTTCGATGCGCCAGCGTGGAGTGCAGCATGCTCGAATAGCCGTCCCGCATGCGCTCGAACAGATTGTTGAAGCGATGATGGATGTTCCAGATCATCCCCGCGTCGGGAATTTCATCTTCATGTTCCGCGCTGTGCCGGTAGAAGCGCAGCTCGGCTGGAATCAGATAGCGCACCATGGTCGGAATCAGCGTGCGCGACAAAAGATACGACGCCATCATCGCCAGCACGACCGCCAGCGCCAGAGGCGTGAACAGATACTGCGCGACTCCCTGCAGAAAAATCACCGGCACGAACACGATGCAGATGCAGAGGGTCGATACAAACGCGGGCACGGCAATTTGTTGCGCACCGTCCAGGATCGATCGGGTCACGCCTTTTCCCATTCCCAGATTGCGATGGATGTTTTCGATTTCGACCGTCGCATCGTCGACCAGAATGCCGACCGCCAGCGCCAGGCCGCCCAGCGTCATGATGTTGATCGTCTCGCCCAGCAGCGACATCACGGCGAGTGACGTCAGAATCGACAAGGGAATCGAAATGCAGACGATGAGCGTGCTGCGCCAGCTTCCCAGGAACAGCAGGATCATCAGCCCGGTGAGCAGCGCTGCCGCAGCCGCTTCTTTTACGACGCCCGAAATCGCCGCCGCGACGAATACCGATTGATCGAATAACTGGCTGATCTTGAGCGCGGAGGGTAGAGTCGATTGCACGCGCGGCAGCGTCGCCTTCATTTGTTTCACAACTTCGAGCGTGGAGGAAGCGCCGTTCTTCAAGATAGTCAGCAGCGCGCCGCGCCGCCCGTCGTGCCGCACGATGTTGGTCTGCACCGCGTAGCCGTCGCGAACCTGCGCCACATCGCGCATATATATGGTCGTGCCGTTCACGGTTTTGATCGGCAACCGGTTGAAAGCGTCAACGATCGTCGGGCTGTTGTTCAGTTGGACGCTGTATTCGCGGGTGCCGATCTTCGCATAGCCTGTCGGTAGAATCAGGTTCTGAGCGTTCAACGCCTCGGTCACGTCGGCCGCGCCCAGGCCGTGCGAAAACAAGGCCTGCGGGTTGATGTCGATCATCACCTGCTTCGGACGTCCGCCATAGGGCAAAGGAATGCTCGCGCCCTCGATGTTCGCGAGTTGGGTCCGGATGAAGTTATAGCCGAGATCGTACTCTTCCTGCTCTGTGAGCGTGTCGCTCGAAAGGCCCAGATCGAGAATCGGCACGGTCGCCGCGTTATATCGGATGACGTTCGGCGGGGTCGAACCGGGAGGAAGCGAGTGCAAGGTCGATTGCGATTGCGCGGCGAGCTGCGAAACCGCGGCGTCGATGCGCGCGTTGGGATGGAAATAAATCCGGATCACGCTGATGCCGGTCAGAGAAGTCGATTCCATGTGCTCGATGTCGTTGACCGCGGTAGTAAATCCGCGCTCGGATCGAGTGGTGATAATCTCCGCCATCTCCTCCGGCGATAACCCGGCATAGCTCCAGATCACGCTGACGACGGGAATATTGATGTCCGGAAAAATATCGGCCGGCATCCGCACCATCGCCAGTCCGCCGAGGACAACAATGCATAGCGCCATGACAACAAATGTGTAAGGGCGCCGGAGGGCAAGCTGGACAATCCACATGTGAAGGCTGTAAATTTCATTGTACGTGCATTTGCTTCGGATTAACCATCTGGCCGTATGGGAGTGGCCAGGCGCAGGCTCTCCGATTTTGTTCACTCACGCGACCGGTTTTCACGGCCGCCTGTGGGATCGAATCATCATTCCGAATCGACACTGTTTTGCCATCGATTTGAGAGGCCACGGGCGCAGCGACAAAAATCTTCGAATCCTATGACTGGCGGAGGTTTGGCGAGGACACCGCGATGGTCGCGAAGGAGTTGGGATTGCGCGGAGCGGTGGGTGTGGGGCATTCATTGGGAGGGCATGCGATCGCGCTGGCGGCGGCAATGGAACCCTCTGTGTTTTCGTCGCTTCTACTGGTCGATCCGGTGATTCAAATGCCCGACCGGTACGATGGGCATCAAAAGGAGGTCGATTTTATCGCGCGTCGGCGAGCGCGTTGGAAATCGGCGGAGGAAATGTTTGAGCGGTTTCGCGTAAGGCCTCCATTTTCAGCTTGGAAGCCGGAGATTTTGCGCGATTATTGCGAATTTGGATTGCTTCCGGATGGGGACGAATTTGTGCTGGCTTGTCCGCCGGAGATCGAGGCGACGATTTATGAGCGCTCGAATTGGCCGGATGCCGATATTTCTGCTGAACTCTCTATGATTCAGACAGCTACGACTGTCATGCGGTCGGGAAAGCTGATGACGAGGGAGAAATTCGATCTTTCGGCGTCGGCAACCGATCCGAATCTCGCGTCGCGGATGGCGAACGCGAGGGACGTTTATCTGCCAGAATGCACCCATTTCATCCCGATGGAGCATCCCGAATTGATCATCGATGCCCTTACGTAAGACTCGGCAGACCCCTGATGTGTGTACTTGGCTGGTTTCAACGACGCTCCATCATGCGTCAGAACGCGCTCAGGCGGACGAGGGCCGCTTTCGACTGGGCTTGTGTTCTTCCGTGATCGTATAAATCGTCGTGATCTTTCCTTGGCGGTTGAACTGTCCAAACCATGGTCGCTGACGCTTTTTGAACTCTCTTTCAATTGCAGGTTTTGCTACGATGAGGGCTTCAATCCATTGATCTAGGTTGCCAGCGGAATTGTGGGCCGTAGCGAGGATAGCTAAATTTGGCGAGTTCTTAATTTCGTCCAGATGAGTGAAGCGCATGTTGCTATCGCTCGTTACCAGCAACCAGCCCTTGCTGTTGCACAACCTGATAACACGCGGATCTTTGACGCTTTCCTCTTTGCCAATATCGGTGTGAAAGCTCCTGGCGAATGGCTCTATGGTGTAGCCTGCCTGTTCGAGTCGGTATACGGCGTTCCTGCCGCTGAAGGCATCGTCCAAAAACAAAACGCAGGATTCACGCCGCTTTTGGTGTGCCTTCAATGTGGTCTAACGCCTTCCGCACTGCGTCGATGCCGATGTCGTAGTCTTCAGCAATGTGCTGAGGCGACTCACCGGCAAGCTTCCTTCCCAGGATGACCTGCACTGGAATGCGAGTGCCCGTTACGACGAGCCGCCCGGACAGAACGTCCGGGTCGAGCGAGACGGGGCGACTATTATCCTTTTTCAAAAACCGCCATGGATAGATTCGATAGGGGCCGCGCTTGGCGTCAATCAGAACGCGCCTCCCGAGCACGTTCACCACCTCGGGGATGGCGAGTTGTCGATTATGCGACAAATCTACAAACTGTTGCTGGCGTCGTCCGCGCGCTGGCCTGCTAAGTACCAGGCCCCTGAACAGCACTCGAAGATCGGCGTCGAGTAGAGGATGGTCTAGTTTCGTTTCTTTCCTGGCATTTTCCAGAACGTGACGAAGCGACCTTATAGGTAGTTGATAAAAGGTGCGGAGCACCTCAAGTATGTAGGCTTCTGTCAGATCCCTGAAAGAAAGGAGCGCGAATTTCTTGCCATAGTCGCCGGATGGCCTAAGAAGATGGTTCTTGTGGGAAAACCATGCTTGCATCGTCCTCGTTGGGACGGCGAGAAATATGGCCGCTTCAGGAATCGTGTACGTGGGGATATCTCGCAAGTCCTGGCCGACTTGGCGCGTGGGCTTGTGGCGTAGCACAAGTCCATTTTACGCACAAACATGAAGAAATGTTTTAGATGCACGAATTCGGCAGTACCGATTGCTTTCAATTGAGCTTAATTCGCTCCGCCACGACCGTTACCTGCCGATCCTTGGCAAGCCGCACGACATCCATCGCTACACTGCGTGGACCTAAGAACGGGAACTGGCGCTTCGGAGGTTTCGACAAGAAAATTTGGGTGACGGAGTTGCGGCGCGCGAAGTCGACCAGAGTCTCGGCGGCGTTCTGGCCTTCGAGCACTCGTGTTTCGATGTGCAGCTTGCGCGCGAATTCCAGATGCTGTTCTAGCGCGATTGGATCGGGCGAGGGCATTACGCCGACGGCGAAACAATCGGCTTTCAGATAATCCGCAACACGACGCCCTCGACGGATCAGACCGACCGACGCGGGGGATTCGGTGACGTGAATCAGAATTCGCTCGCGCACTTCCGGCTCGCTGTGGTGCGAGCGGACATTTTCTTCGCCCTGGCGAATCTCGACTTCATGTGCGGTCTGGCGAAGCGCCATCTCGCGTAGCGCGGCCAGCGCGGGTTCCTTGAAAAAATTGTCGAGGGCGCGCTGGGCTTTCTCGGTGCCGTAAATCACGCCGCGCTGCAAACGGTTGAGCAGCGCGCGCGGAGGGAGATCGATCAGCACCACTTCCTCGGCTTGCTTCACCACCCAATCGGGAATCGTTTCGCGCACGGCCACGCCGGTGATTTCTCGGATCTGATCGTTGAGGCTTTCCAGATGCTGAATGTTCATCGTGGTCAGCACGTCGATACCGGCGTCGATCAGAACCATGACGTCCTCCCAGCGCTTGGCCCGCGGCGAGCCGGGGATGTTGGTGTGGGGAAATTCGTCGACGGCGCAGAGTTCCGGTTTGCGGCGAAGAATCGCGTCGGTATCCATCTCTTCGAATTCGCGGCCGCGGTAATCGATCTTCGCGCGGGGCACGATTTCGAGGCCCTCAGTTTTCGCGATCGTATCCTTGCGCCCGTGCGGCTCGAAGTAGCCGACTACGACGTCGCGTCCGGCCCGTTTGGCCTGCTGCGCTTCTTCGAGCATGCGGTAGGTCTTGCCCACGCCGGCGGCGTAGCCCAGGAGAATTCGCAGCTTGCCTTTTTCGCGATCAGCCATTTAAGAGGATCGCTCCCTGCGGTCGCGGCTCGGAATCAGGATGGCGGCTGCTCATTGGGAAAGACTCGCACGTCGATTCCTTCGGCTTCCATAATAAGGCGCTCCACGGGATTCGCACGCAGGCGGCTGGTCCATCCGGTCTGGTTGCTGTGGCCGACGAAGATTTGGGTGACACCGTGCTTGGCGGCGAAGTCGAGGATGGCTTCGGTGGGGTCGTCTCCGTTAAGCAGTTCGACCCGCGCCTTGGCTTCATGCGCGTAATCGAGATTTTGGCGGATGAGGCGCTGGTCGGCATCATTCAGTCCGTCCTGCTCCACATAGACGACATAGAGATCGCCGTGGAAACGGTCGGCTTGGCGGCGCGCGCGGTGAATCATTTCCCGGGCGCTGGAGCGCGGCGTGACGCAAACGAGAATGCGCTCCTGAGTGCCGTAGAGCTGAGCGCCGCCCTGATGCTGCAAATATTCTTCGAGCTGATGATCGACCACGTCGGCGGCGAGCACCAGCGCAATTTCACGAAGCTCAGAGAGCTGGCGCTGCTCATCGCCTTCAATCGAACGGGTGGCGCAATACTCGGGCGTGGCATCGACCACTTCGATCTCATCGGCGGTGCGGATGAAGGACTCGGGCACGGAATCGCTGACGCTTTTTCCGCGAATCTTCTCAATTTCGAGCTGGCGCTCGGCGATGTATTGAATGTTAATGGAGGTAATGACGGAGATTCCGGCTTCACGGAGCTCCTCGACATCCTGCCAGCGATACGGATGCTTACTGCCCGGCGGATTTCGATAGGCGAGTCCGTCAATGAGGCAAACCGCGGGATGGCGGCGCAGGAGAGCGGCCATGTCGATAGACGGAATTTCATTGACGACGCGCGGCGGAATCACCTCCATGCTATCGATGATCTGCTGGGCCTCGAGCGATGCGCAGGCTTGGGTAGCAGCGATGACGACGTCCTGCCCACGCAATTTCCGGCGTCGTCCTTCGTCGAGCATGCGAAGCGACTTGCCGACGCCGGAGGCATAGCCGAGGAAGATTTTGAGATGCCCCTGGGAGGTGTGGCGCTCCTGGGCCTCGACTTGTTTGAGAAGGCGGTCGGGGTCGGGGCGACGGCGTTCTAGGTCGGGCATTTAGTTTGAGGATAACGCGCGAGAGGTTCGGAACGGGTTGGTCTTTAGGCTGTGCGGCCGAGTTCAGATTATTTCGAGTCGTCAGCTCTCGCCGAGTCTTGCGACCCATGGGGTTTCAGCAACATATTCTTCGTAATCCTCGCGTGCCGACTGGTCGAGCCTCCCGAACGCTAGACCCGTGCTGTCACAGTAATGACGAAGGTCCTGAAGCATTGACGCAATGGCGAGGTCGGCTCGGCCTCCCGTGCTCTTTGCGTAGGTGCCGATTGCGCGGCCAATTTGTTCAGTGCGCGTGTCCAATTCATAATCGATCCAGTCTGACGCGGGAATTAATCCCGCGCGAGCTGCGACGACGGTGACACTCAGACTTCTTTTGGGAACTAACTTGGGCATTGCTTCTTCTCCTGGCACTTCGGCAGTAGTTCGAGTGTTTGTAGGTCTGCTGAGCGACTGCCGTTCATCCGACCTGTGTTGTGGTGCCATTCATGTTATACCCCTCGGCGCACTACACGCTAGACAACCACGAGATCTGAACCGTGACCCGTTCGACCTTTCTAAATTGTAGCTTTCCAGACAGCGGGTCCTGGAAGATCTCGTGAAACGGAGACTCCTGGAAGTTCTTTACGACGAAAAGAAAGAACCGCTCTCGCAGCTTCAACGCGACGTCGTGTTCTTTCTGAGTTAGAGATAGGCTTCCGATTCGGTCCTTGAGTCCTTTGACTTCTACGGCTAAAAAATCCGCGCTCGTCTTGGTCCGCAACCTGAAGTCGTACCCACACCCGAGGCGCGTCATGTTTTCTAAAGTGTAGCCCGAGAAGTCGGCAAGGTTCGGCTGGACCGCCTCAAAATATCGCTCCGCCGCCAACCCTGTTATCAATCTCTTCGCGAAGTGCGACTCGCTCTCATCTTGTTCTTCTTCAGGCTGAATCTCGGGCAAGGCCTCGTCGTCGTATCCCACAAGGCCCTTGATCAAACCGGCGAATGACTCGAGGTCGAGGTCTTTGTATCTCTCGAATGTCCTCAGGCAGTATTCGCGGATCGGGCGCTTATGCCATCCCTTGCGGTGGTTCGGGAATAAAGGATCGAACTCGTCGCGGTAGTTCTTGATCGATGCTGGCTTTGATCCCAGAGCGTACCCGATAACGTTGAATGCCTCTGCGAAGCTTTCAAACCCAAGGGTCTTCAGGCCCAGTAGGTCGAATTCCGAAAGGTACAGGCCCACCAGTATGAGCTTCTCTCTCTTTGCGATTTGGCGCGAGTCGATGGGCATGAAGAACGTCAACCGCCGCTGAATCCTCTTTGCATTCTTGATCTCACATTCCCAGATTATAAGGACTTTCCACCCCGCGCTGCGCAGGGCCCGGCCGTTCCGCTTGTCCTCGCCTTATTTCGGCTCTGCTTGGCCTCCCAGTAGGGCAGGTTAGACTTTGGCAGATCCGCTGCGGCGCAACTGTGCGCGTGCCAGAAACAGCCGTGGACGAAGATAATCTTGCGGTGTCGTGGGAGCACGAGGTCTGGGCAGCCCACCAAGCCCCTCGAGTGAAGCCGATATCGGTACCCCATGGCGTGGACGATTCTGCGGACTGCCAACTCGGGTTGCGTGTCTTTGGAACGTACACGCCTCATGATTTCGCTTCGCTGTTTTGAAGAGAATGTGTCCGACATCAAGAATCAGCTTAGCGACCGTTCAGCTCACAGTAGCAAGGCTTGGAACAGGCTGGTGCGAGTCTCCATGAGATCAATGTGACGCGCCGAAACAATATAGGGTACTGCGGGTGCGCACGTAGATGCGACCGCCGCTCAACGCCGGAGTCGCGTGGATTTCGTCTTCCAGATCGTTTACCGCCAGGACCTGCCAATCTCCTCCCGCTTGGAGCACGGTTATTTTGCCTTCCGCGTTCGCCAGGAATAGTTTATTGTCGGCCGCGACGGGCGATGCGTAATATTCGCCGATCGCGTCGCGGGTGCGGCCTTCCTTTAACAAGCGTCCGGTTGAAGGATCGAGCGAGGTGATGATGCCTCCGTCGCGAACCATGTAGTACACGTCTTTATACGCCAGAGGAGCGGGAATATAGGGCAGGTTTTTCTTGAAGCGCCACAGCACGGCGGAGGGGTCCAGTTGGCCGCGCGCTTTGGCGGGGTCGAGTGCGATTGCGCCGAATTCGCCTGTTCCCAGGCTGCGAGCCTTGTTCCATTCGCCTTCCGATATGAAGCCGTCGCTGTTTTCGTCGATCCAACCAAAGTGCTCGCCCAGATCCTTATCGCCCTTGAACTCATCGTGCGAGAGGCGACCGTCGTGGTCCTTATCGTACATAGTGAGGACGGAGGAGAAGGCCGGCATCATCGGCTCGCTACTGCTCAGCGTGGAGACAAATAGTCTGCCTCCGATAGCGACGGGCGTGCCCAGCGAACCTCCTGATGCGATGGGCATCCACCAGCGCTGCTCCCCTGTGTCGAGATAGTAGGAGTCGAGGCGCGCCGAGCCTAGCACGATCAGTTGCGCCGGGCCCTCGGAGGGGCGAAAAACCATAGGGGTCGCCCAGCCGATGTCGGCGGCGCGCTGCGGTTTTCCAGCGCTGCTGGCCGGTCTTGCGGTCGAGGGCCAGAAGGAACGAGCCGCTCTGTTGATCAATTACCTGCACTAACAATCCCCCCGCGAGAATCGGCGATGCGGCCATACCGTAGAAGTTTTTGAACGGGCCTAGAGGCGCGGTCCAGCGATCTTTTCCCTCGGCGGAATAAGCGGCCAGACCGAACTCGGCGAAGAAGACTACTACGCCGTTTTCGTCGGCGACTGGAGTGGGCGAGGCTGGATCGTTGGCGCGAAAAATCGTCTGTGGCTTTTTGCGGAGGATCTCGCGGCGCCATAATTCGCGGCCCGTTTTTGCGTCGAGACAAATCGTCAGCAGCTTGGTCGGTTCGGCGGCGGTCAGATAGACGCGGCCTCCCGACGACTACCGGAGAAGACTGTCCGTAGGGAATCGCCGCTTTCCAGACGACATTTTTTGTGGGCGAAAACTGCACGGGGTATCCGGACGCGGAATCGACGCCGGAGCCGTTCGGTCCGCGAAATTGGGACCATTCGTCGCCGCCGGCCGCTATCAGGCCGAGAAGCGGCAACAGCCAAATCATCATCGAACAGATCCTTTCACCCTAAATACTTAGTGGGATTATACTCTCTCCGATTAGCAGCCCTTCATGTTAACGCTTCTTTAGAAATGGAAACCGCCCAAGCCACGGCCCGGTCTCAATTCTCAGGAGCATTTATGCGGAAATTATTGATCCTGTTATCGCTGGCTTCGTTTGCGATAGCGCAAGAGGCGGCCGATCCTCCCAGCCGCGCGGCGCGCTTAAGCTACATCAATGGAACGGTTTCCTTCCAGCCGGGCGGGGTCGACGAGTGGGTTCCGGCGGAGGCGAATCGCCCGATGACCACCGGCGACCGTTTGTGGACCGAAGAGGGCGCGCGGGTCGAAATGAATCTCGGGTCGCTCGCGTTCCGGCTCAGTAGCCGCACGAATTTCACCTTTGTAAATCTGGATGACAAGACCGCGCAGGTGCAGCTTTCTCTCGGCTCGCTGAATGTACGGCTGCGGCGGCTGGCTGAGGATGAGGCCGTGGAGATTGATACGCCGCAAATCGCGTTCACTCTGCTTCGACCGGGCGACTATCGCATCGACGTGAATGAAGCGGGTGACGCAACTATCGTCACGGTTCGCGGAGGCGATGGCGAGGCGACTGCAAACGGGCAGGCGATTCCGGTTCATGCGCGCGAGCAGGCTCGGATCATGTTGGCAGAGGGGGCGGCCGAGGGTGCCGCGCCGGTGGTCGACCAGCGGCCCGCTCCTCCCTCTGATTCGTTCGATAATTTCTGCCAGGATCGCGACCGCCGCGAGGATCTTTCGCCCTCCGGGAAATATGTCTCGCGCGACATGCCCGGCTACTCGGATCTGGATGCTAATGGCACCTGGCGCACCGATCCTCAGTACGGCGCGGTGTGGGTTCCGTCGACTGTGCCGGTCGATTGGTCGCCTTATCATTACGGCCATTGGGTGTGGATCGCGCCGTGGGGCTGGACCTGGATCGACGATGCGCCGTGGGGCTACGCGCCGTTTCATTATGGGCGTTGGGCGATGGTCGGGCCAAGCTGGGCGTGGATTCCCGGACCGGTGGTCGCGGTGCGTCCGGTGTATTCTCCGGCGATGGTCGCGTTTGTCGGAGGGCCGGGACTGGGCGTCGGCGTATCGGTCGGTTGGTTCCCGCTGGGACCGCGCGAGGTCTTTGTGCCGGCCTATCGCGTCAGCACGGTTTATATGACGCGCGTGAATGTCACTAATACCGTGGTCACCGAAGTTGCGATTCGTAATGGCGGAGTCGGCGTCGTCTATGCGAATCGAGCGGTTCCGGGAGCGATCGTCGCCGTGCGCGGGGATGCCTTCGTCGGCGGGCGGCACATCGATGCGGCCGTCGCCGTTCGGGTTCCGCCGGGTGCAGCGGAGCGCGTCGAAGTGATGCACGCCGTGCCGGGTGCGCCGGAAAGAGCGGCCATGCTCGGCGGTCGCGCGCCTTTGGCCGGAGCGCATGTGCCTCCGGCGGCTGTCATGAATCGGCCGGTAGTCGCGAGAAGGACTCCTCCGGCTGCTACTGCTCCCATCGCTCGTCAGCAGGTCCGAACGGTGAATCCGGCTCCAGCGAGCACGTCCGCGCCGAGGCCGGAGGCACGTCCGGAAACAGCGCCGGCAAAGCAGGAAGAACGGGCGCAGAAGAAAACTTCGAAGCCCGCGCGAAAGACTACGAAATCGGAGAAGGACAAGTAGCTGAGCTACCGCACTACGCCGGCTAGCGGACTGCTTGCCGATGCGTAGAGCTTCTTTTCCATTCGTCCGGAGAGATACGCGTAACGGCCGGCTTCGACTGCCAGCTTCATCGCGATGCGCCATGCTGACGGAATCCTCGGCGGCGGCGATGGCGGTGTTCATGAGGACTCCGTCATAGCCAAGCTCCATCGCGATGGCCGCGTCCGATGCAGTGCCGACGCCGGCGTCCACAATCAGCGGAACGTCGGTGATCATCTCGCGCAGGATGCGGAGGTTGGTCAGATTCTGGATGCCCAGGCCGCTGCCGATCGGCGCACCCATAGGCATAACAGCGGACGCTCCGGCGTCGATCAGGCGGCGCGCGTTCACCAGATCGTCGTTGGTATAGGGCAGCACGACGAATCCTTCTTTCACCAGCACCCGCGTAGCTTCGAGGAGCCCGGCGTTATCGGGGAACAGCGTCTTCTCATCGCCGATGACTTCGAGTTTCACCCAGTTCGACAAGCCCACCTCGCGGCCCAGGCGGGCGGTGCGGATCGCCTCATCGGCCGTATAGCAGGCGGCGGTATTGGGCAGCAGGAAAAACTTGGATCGGTCGATATGATCGAGCAGGGATTCCTTCGTTCGATCGGTGAGATTGACGCGCCGCACCGCGACGGTAACCACTTCGGCTCCGGAAGCCTCGTGGCAGCGGGCCATTTCGGGAAAACTGCGGTATTTGCCCGTGCCGACAAACAATCTTGACGCAAACTCGCGTCCGGCAATGCTCAGCGTATCCATACCTTCATCTTAATGCCCCTGTAGAAAACCGCAAATCCGTCCGATGTAAGGTATACGGGAAGAGACATATTACGGACGGTATATGAAAAAGAACAACATGTTGAAACTGTTGGGGATCGCGTTCGTAGTCGCCATTGTCTCCACCGGCATTTTCTACGGACTATTCGTCAACAAACTCAGCAGCAGCACAGGCAGCGGCAAGACCGTCGTGGTTGCCGCGCATCCTTTAAAATCGGGAGCTGTGATCGCCGCAGCCGATGTCAAGACGATTCAATGGCCCGGGCCGGTAGCGCCCAAGGGCACTTTCGAGAAACCGGAAGAGGTGATCGGCAAGACGGTTTTCGACGCCATCGGCGAAGAGGAGCTGATCTCGGACATCCATCTCGCTTCCGCGAAATCGGGTGGGGGATCGGGCGTTCCGGAGGGAATGCGCGCGGTTACGATTCACGTCACCGATTCGAGCGGCGTGATCGCGATGCTGCGCACGGGTCAGAAAGTCGACGTGCAGGTGGTGCTGGGCAAGACCGGCGCGGAGACCACAGTGCGCACCGCGCTTGAAGATTTACAGGTTTTGGCAGTCAATCGGACCGCGGAAGGCACTTCGCAAGGGACAATTCTTCCCTCCGTGACGCTGCTGGCTGGTCCGGCGCAAGCTGACGTTCTCGCTGCCGCCGATTCAGGCGCCGCGTGCGCTTGACACTGCGGAATCCGCTGGACGATCAGACGCGCACGAATGCGCCGGTTTCGCTCGGCGCTGTGGTGCGTTCCTCCGTAACGGTGGGCGCGCCTGCAAAAACAGCACAACCGAATCAGACTCCTGGCGCTGCGCAGCACTAACGGGAGGCTCCCGGGAACTCCATGCTGATCGTCTCCATTTTCCTGTTTTTCGTTCTGACGTTTCTGCTCGCCTCGATTGTAGTGGCGATAGCGTGGATGGCGTTCCTCAAGACGCGGGCCGAGGAGTCGGAAGCGGAGCTGGGAGAACTGGGCGCCGATGAAGGCCGTCCGCTGATGCGCACGGAGCGGCTTTCGACCATCAACTTCTGGGACAATCTTCTCGCGCGGTTCGACTTCATGGAGATCCTGAAGACGCGCATCGCGCAGGCCGACCTCAACTGGTCCGTCGGCCGGGTGACCATCGCGATGGCGCTGGCGGCGGCGATTGTGTTTCTGATTGTCTTTCCGATTTCTTGGGTTTCTGGCCGGCGCTGGCAGGAGCGGTTCTGGCCGCCATCGCGCCTTACAGCTATATCCTGCACCTGCGCAACAAACGGTTCCGCAAGTTCAGCGAAAATTTCCCGGACGTGCTCGATTCACTGTCGCGGGCGCTGCGCGCGGGCTATCCTTTATCGGCATCGATGGACATGATCGCGGCCGAAACGGTGCGCGCCGGTTTCGACCGAAATGCGCAAGACGTCGGCCGAGGCGAACCTGGGCGTCGGATGGAATCGCGCGCTCGAGAATCTGGGCCAGAGGGTGCCGCTGCTGGAAGTGAATCTGTTCATCTCGGCGGTGGAGCTGCATTCGCGCACCGGCGGCAAGCTGAGCGACGTGATGAGCAATCTGGCGGAAAACATGCGCGAATCGATCGCGCTGCAAGGCGAGATCCGGTCGCTGGCGGCGCACGGCAAGCTCACCGGCTTGATCCTGACCATCCTGCCGATCGTCATCGCGCTGATGATGATGTACGTCAGCCCCGGCTACATGCAGGTGCTGTACAACCATCCTTACGGAAAAAATCTGATCACGGCGGCGGTGGTGTGCCTGATTCTGGCGCACTTCGTGATCCGGAAAATCGTGGACATCAAAGTATGAACGCCGCCACTGCTGATCGGGCTGTTTCTGTTCGTCCTGGCGGCGGTAAGCGCGGTGGGATACGTGTTCGTTCTGCGGCCGTCCCGCAACGATGGCGGAACGATCCTGATTCCCACGCCGATCGGCGCTCGATCAGCCCGAATTGCCGGGCGCGCAGGCGGCGGTTGCCGATATTTTCCGCCTTATCGGGGAAGCGATGCCCGGCGGGCAGGAGCAAGCCAACGCGGCGCGTCAAAAGCTGATCATCGCCGGATACCGTTGGCCGTCGGCTGTTTCGGTTTTTCTCGGGATCAAGTGCGCCACTGCGGTTATGCTGGCCGCGGCGGGCGTTTGGGCGGCGGTGACGTTCCGTCCGGACGCGGATTTGATGCAGATGATCCTGTCCGGCGATCTGCGGAGTCGGATTCGGATTTCTACTGCCCGGAGCGCGTGCTGGACCGGCTGGCGGCCAAGCGCGTGGAACGGCTGCGCCGCGGTCTGCCGGCGGCGCTCGACCTGATGGTGCTGGCGATTGAAGCGGGGCAGGGATTGGACGCGGCGATTCTCGACACCAGCCGCGGCCTGCGCGCGACGCATCCGGATCTGGCGGCCGAATTCACGCAACTGCAACTAGAATTGCGCGCCAACACCACGCGCGCGGAAGCGCTGCGCAATTTCGCCGAACGCAGCAAGGACATGGAGCTGCGCAAATTCGCGAACCTGCTGATCGATACCGACCGCTTCGGAACCAGCCTGGGACCGGCGCTCAAAACGCATGCGCGCTACCTGCGCATCCGTTTCCGTCAGATCGCGCAGGAGAGAGCGCGGAAGGTCGGCGTAAAGCTGATTTTCCCGGTGTTCTTTCTGATTTTCCCGTCGGTGATTCTGGTGACGCTGGGACCGGCGGTGATCTTGATCTTCACGCAGATGCAGCACCTGTTGGAATAGCTTGCAAAGCGGCTCTCTAATTGAAGCGGTACGCCGGCTTTCTTGAATACTGCGACAGCTCGAATCAGACACAGCTTCGCGCTTTCCTGCGGAGGCATTTCTTTCAGGCCCCGTCCGAAAACCTCCACGCTCAGCGAATCTTCATAGCCGATTTTCTGAAGCGCTTTTAGAAACCCGGTCAGATCGATAACTCCCTCGCCCGGCAGGAGGCGCTGGTTGTCGCGGATCTTATCCGGGGGCAGATCCGGGCGCGTCGTCGAAATGCACTACGACAATGCGATCCTTTCCGGCGGCCAGGATATCGGCGACCGTGCCTCCGGCGTGATGCCAGTGCCAGGCGTCGAGCGTCAGGCCGACATTCGAGCCGCACTCCTTCGCGAATTCCAGCATCTCGTTCATCTTCCAGATAAACTCGTGCGGAAATTGCGTGCGGAAATTAGCCGGGCCCAGAAATTCGAGTCCCAGGCGGCAATGCGAGCGCGCGAGAATGTTGGCGCATTCGGAAAAACGTTTCTTATAGAGGCGCCGCAACTCATCCTTAGGAGTTTCGCTCGACGGGCGCGATGTACGTCATCATGCGCGGGCAGCCGATGGCGGCGCAGAAGGGCGCGGCGTCTTCCAGCTTCGGAAGCCCCGCGCGAAACGCCGCGTCGTCCTTGCGGAACTCCACCGGAAGACTGGCAAAAGAGGGCCGCAAATGAAGGTCGTCGAGCATGTTGCGGGTCCGGTCGACGCCGTCGGCCATGGCCGGCGCCGAGCATCAGATCGACGCCTCCAAATCCGGTGGAGGAAGCTAGCCGCGCAAACTCCGGCCACGACAGATTGCCGCCGATCGGAACGCCATTGAGAGCCAGGTACATCGCACGCCTTCGTCCCTGGGATTCTACCATTTTGTTTTTTAAAACGATTCTTTAGTATCGCAAAGCTTGACTTCGAGGCGGACATTTTCCATACTGATCTCAATTTTTGACCACGTCTGTAACGGAAAGAGTGCGCTCCATGTTTGACGAAAGCAACGGCCACAACAAGCCTGCTCGCCTGCTGCGCCCTCCTTCGATTAAGGATATGGCACGGCTCGCGCGCGTATCGCACTCCACCGTGTCGCGCGCCTTGCAGAACAGCCCGCTCGTGAATGCTCGAACGGCGGAGAAGATCCGGCGAAATCGCGCACGAATCGGGCTATCGCGCGAGCGCTGTTGCCAGGGGACTGGTCACCAAGCGGACGCGGACCATCGGCCTGGTGGTGACCACCATCGCCGATCCTTTCGCGAGCGAAGTGGTCAGCGGCATCGAACAGGCCGCTAACGACCTCGGCTATTCCGTGTTTCTGGCCGATTCGAACGCCGATCCCAGCCGCGAGCAGCAGGTGGTCCAATCTTTTGCCGAGCGGCGCGTGGACGGCATCGTGGTGACTTCTTCGCGCGTCGGGCGCTCTGTATCTTCCTTTGCTCTCTGAAATGAGGGTGCCGATCGTCCTGGTGAACAACCAGCATCCGGGCGCATTTGTGCATTCGGTGATGATCGGTAACGTCGCGGGCAGCCTGGAGGCGGCCAATCATCTGATCGGGCTGGGGCACCGCCGCATCGCCTACCTGGGCGATCAATTCGGCTATCAATCCGATACCGAGCGGTTTGCCGGATACCGGCAGGCTCTGGATGCGGCCGGGCTTCCGTTCATTCCCGAACTGGTGGTTCACGGCGACGGCAAGCCGGAGGAGGCCATGCGGGCGATGGAAAAACTCCTCGCGCTGTCCGATCCGCCGACGGCGGTGTGCTGCTACAACGACATGTCCGCGCTGGGAGCCATGCGGTCGATTCACCTCGCGGGCATGCGCATGCCGGAGGATATTTCCGTGGTCGGGTTCGACGATCTGTTCCTCGCGTCCTACACCCAACCCCGCTTGACCACCGTCCGCCAGCCCATGCGGCAAATGGGATTGCTGGCGATGGAGAGCCTGTTCCGGCTGATGTCGGGGGAGGATTCCGCGATCAGGATCACCGTGGAGGCGGAGCTGATGATCAGGGAGTCGACGGCGAAGCCCGCACGGCTAGTCGGCCTTCGTTTGTTGAGCTCCCAGAGTCTCACTTTATCTTTTGGCAGGCGAACAAAGGTGGACGGACAATCCATCTACGGAACGGCCTGTAAAAACATATAAGTCATGAATTAGCCAGAACAAACGTGTGCAAAATATTTCCTCTGCACACTGGCTTTTCCCTGACTTTTGGCATATAGTGGCTCTATCGCAGCTAACAATGTGGGTGAAGTAGCTCAAGGTGTTGAGAAAGGGTGAATTTCCATGTGGAACTTGAAGTGTGTGAGTCGTTGTATGGTTCAACTTGGCTCGCTGGCACTGTTGTTATTGTCTATACCAGCCGTTTTCGGGCAATCCGATAACGGTTCGATCGTCGGCTTTGCAAGAGATCCTTCCGGCGCAGTTGTTCCCAAAGCCAAAGTGACGCTCAGAAATGAGTCGACGGGTGTCCATGCAGCAGGAGATGACCAGCAACGACTGCCGGATATTACGTTTTCCTAACGTCTCCCCGGGGCTTTACACGGTCAATGTCGAGGCGTCGGGATTCAAGAAATTCGACAGCGTCCACAATAAGCTGGATGCGAACTCGACTCTGGAGCTCGACGCCGCGCTGACAGTCGGCGCGGCGACGGAAACGGTCGAAGTGGTCGCTTCAGCGCAGGTGTTGCAGACCGAATCGGGCGCGGTCGGGAAGGATGTAACCCGGTCGCAGATCGACGGTCTGGAGTTGAACGGCCGCGATCCATCTATTCATGGCTTCGCTATCCCCGGAATGCGCAGCGGTTCCACGCTGGGCGATTTCAGTTTCAGCTTGACCAACGGCGGATATTCGGTCAACGGCGCGCGCAGCCAGGAAACGACCATCACGATTGACGGCGCTCCGGCGGTTCGCACTCGCGCCAACGGCACCGGCATCGCGGTTGCGGACGTGGATTCGACCGAAGAGATGCAGGTACTGACCTCCAACTACGCCGCCGAATATGGGCGCGCCGACGGCGGCCAGATTCGCATCGTGACCAAGGGCGGCGGCAGCAGCTTCCATGGCGGCGCTTATGAATATTTCCGCAACTCCGACATGAACGCGAACACCTGGAGCCGGAACCAGAGCACGTTTACGAATTTCGCTTCGCCTTTCCGCTACAACCAGTTCGGATTCAACGTCGGCGGTCCGATTTTCATCCCGGAAAATTCGACCGTGACCGCAACAAGTGGTTCTTCTATCTTCGGCGAAGAATGGGTCAAGCTACCGCAACGTCCAGACGCAGACGCAGGAAGTTCCTACCGCGCTGATGCATGCAGGGCAATTTCAGCGAATTGCTGGGTTCGAACATTTTCTACAGTAAGCCGAAGACGATTTACGATCCGAAGACCTGCCCGTCGTTGGGCGCGGCGAGCTGCATGCCCTTCCCCGGCAACATCATTCCCACCAGCCGGCTGAGCCCCAACGGCGTTGGGAATTCTCGCTCTCTATCCGCAGCCGAACGGCCTCGTCAATGGCAATCAGAACTGGATCGCGCAAGCTTCGCAGCCGGAAAATCAGCGCAAGGAAACCATCAATTCGGACATGCTGCCGTCGAGCAAGGATCGCATTCAATTCCGCCGCACGGATCTGGCTTACAACGAATTGGATCCCTTCGATCAGGGCACGAATGAGACTCCCAAGCAGTTCTTCCGTCCGAACCAGGTAAACTCGATCGCCTGGACGCGTACGCTCAGCCCGACGCTGATTAATGAAGCGCGCTTCACGCTCAGCATCGACGACGTTTAAATTCCCGTCATTACCACCGCTCCGGGCTTCAACCGGCAGTTGTTCGGGATCAACTATCCGTATCTCATCCCGGTAGGAAAGGATCTGCCGAACAAAGCTCCGTCTATCACGCTTCCGAATTTCTACTCCTTCGCGGCGGGACCGTATCCGTCCCATTCCAGCGGTCCGATCTATACGGTGGCCGACACGGTGACCAAGGTTTGGGGCAAGCATGAGTTCAAGTTCGGCGGCCAATTTGAGCGGTCCGGCGAGAATGACGGCGATCAGATCAATGTCAGCACCGTACCCGGTGGAGCAGCCGACCAGAACGGGACGTTCGTGTTCTCCGATGCGCGAACCGGTCTGGGCGCAACTGCGGGGGTCGGCATCGCGAATCTTGCATTGGGCTTGGCCGATAGCTACACCGAGATCGGACAGCGCGCCGAGACCGATTATCGCGGTTACCTGTACGAATGGTTCGCGCAGGATTCCTGGAAGGTCACCGGCAAACTGCACGTCGACTACGGCGTGCGGCAGACGATCACGGTTCCCTACAAAGCTCTGTGGGGCAATCAGGTCTTCTTCGATCCTACACTGTACAGCGCTTCCCAGGCCGTAGCGGTGAACCCGACCACGGGCAACGTGACTCGTCGGTTCGGGCAACCAGTACAACGGCATGGTGATTCCGGGAAGCGGATGGCCGGGCAATGCTTTGGGCCATGGTATCGTGCAGGCCGGAACCACCACATACAACAGATCTGTTCCACAACTACCCGAACTATTACGGAAGAGTCTACGCGCAGTTCCAGCCGCGCGCTGGGAGTCGCTTATCGCTCAACGATAAGACGGTGGTTCGCGCCGGAGCGGGACGCTTCGTGAACCGGTTCGGTCTGTGGGATAACATTTTCCCGGGCGCCAACTCGCCATTCCAGCCGTTTGTGACGGTCAACAACGTTTCGGTGGATAATCCTGGCGCGGCTTTGACCACCGGCACGGCTGCCCGCGATCACGGTTACCACGCTCGCACGGAATCTGAAGCCTTCGGAAGCCTAGCAACTGGAACGTCTCGGTGCAGCGCCAGTTGCCGTTGAAGTCGACGCTGGAGATCGCCTACATCGGACGCCGCGGCTTGCATCTGCCGGAGGTGTTCGACATCAATCAGCCCACCGTGGGCGCGCTGCTGGCAAACCCGGGCGTGAACGTGAACGCTCTGCGCCCTTACAAGGGCTTCGCGTCGATCCAGATGGAAGAGTCGACGGCGACTTCGATGTATAACGCTCTCCAGGTTTCCTGGAACCGGCGCTTCACCAATGGGTTCAGCTATCAGCTTCTCCTACACCCTCTCGAAGAGCGACGACAGCGCTTCCAACTATCGCGACATCGTGCCGGACTACCTACAACACCAGCAATTTGTGGGGACCTTCGGAATTCGATTCGCGGCATATCGTGGTCATCAGTTACCTCTATACCCTGCCGGTCTTCAAGAACAGCGCGGGTATGGCGCACAAGGTTTTGGGTAACTGGCAGCTCAGCGGCGTGAACCAGTTCCAGACCGGAACGCCTTGCGGCATCGGCTTTAATACCGATTACGCGGGTGTTGGAGAAGTCGGCAGCATCGGCTGCAGCGGCTCCATCCAGTACTGGAATATGGCGCAATCGCCTGCGATTCTGGCGACAATTTTCCAATAGCACGGCGAGTCCGAATCAATACTTCGCGACCACCACCTCCAGCGGAGCGCCCATCTTCACGCCACCCGCGGCAGGCACGTTCGTCCTTCAGAAGGGCGTGCGCGGTTCCATCTACAGCCCTGGTTTCCAGGATTGGAACCTCGGATTGTTCAAGGCCTTCGCGGTTACCGAGAAGACCGGCTTCCAGTTCCGCGCGGAAGCCTTCGATGTCAACAATCATCCGAACTGGAGCGGTCCGGGCGAAAACCCGACATCCTCGAGCTTCGGTAAAGTGACCAGCAAAACAGGGTTGGCCCGCACGTTGCAACTCTCTCTGCGGTACTACTTCTAGAGTTTAGAGCAATCGAGAAAACCCATGCGGCTCGCCGGTCTCGGCCGGGAGCCGCATTTTTTATTCTCCCCCGCAGTTTCCAGCCCCCACCCCACCCTGAGCCGCCATGCGTAAGCCCGCGGGTAGACGCGATCATTTCCGATAACAGAATCGCTTGGACACTAGTAGGGCAGGTTTGCCAACCTGCGGATCGATTGTCAATCGGTCCATCCGGGCGCAGCCCGGACACGTCCGCTCCAGCTTCCGAGGAGTTCCGACGGCGAAATGAGCGGCGGATTTTGGCAAGTTCTTCAACGGAGTGCCCATGGGCCGCCGGCCCATCCAAGGCAATGAAGAACGATGGTGGCGCGAGCTTCAGCCGGCGTTTGCATGGCGAATTTTGACCTGTTCTTCAAGCGAGCGCTACCAAGGCGCGGATTCCGCATCCCCAGCCTTCCGCGTAAAGAAACACTCGTGACGATCCCCGCAATCTGGTAAGATCGCAGACTATGCTGATTCTCGCCGCGATCTTATCGATCCTCGTCTACGGCGTCATTGCCGCCATGCTAGGCACCCTCATGCCCAGCTTCACCGCCCTCTTCCAACTCTCCGGCGACCAGAACGGCAATATCGCTTTCGCTCAAAGCCTCGGACTAATTATCGCCTCCATCTCCGTCGGCCCACTCATCGATATACGCGGCAAGAAAACCGCCCTCCTCGGCGGACTCATTCTCATCACGGTAGCCCTCGCCGGTCTCCCCAGCGCCGGAGGTTATGAGCAACTCATGCTCCTCTATTTCGTGCTGGGACTCGGCGGAGGCATCATCGTTACCGGAGCTAACGCCCTCGCGAGCGATGTCGATGCATCCCGCCGCGCTTCAACCCTCAATCTTCTGAATCTCTTCTTCGGCCTCGGCGGACTCCTTACTCCTCTCGTCGCCAGCATGCTCAAAGGACAGACTGCCCGCCTCTGCTACTTGGGCGCCGGACTCGGCGTCGTCGCGCTCATCGCCAACATCGTCGCGAAAATTCCTCCGCCCAGCGGCGTCGTGAGCTTCAAAATGGCGGAAGTCGGCGGCATCGTCACCCGCCCCGTCCTCTATATGCTCGCCCTGTTCCTGTTCCTCTATGTAGCCTGTGAGGTAGGTGTCTGGAACTGGCTCACCAGCTATCTCATCAGCCGCAACATCGATGAAGCAAAAGCGCTAAAGATCCTCTCGCTAGGCTTTGCTCTCGGCCTGCTTCTAGGCCGCGTAGTAGTCTCGCGCATCCTGATCAAAATCTCTTCCATGAACGTAACTCTAGGCTCCGCCGCCCTGATGGCCGCGACCACCTATATGATGCTCCAGTCAAGTGACGCCACCTTCGCCTGGATAGCAGTATTCTGTGCCGGACTAGCCATGGCCCCCGTCTTCCCCACAACGCTAGCCATGGTAGCCGACGCATTTCCAAGAGGCACCGCGACAGCAATGGGAATAGTAATCACCTGCGGCTGGTTAGGCTTAGTAGTAAGCTCCCCCATCATCGGCGCAATAGCAGGTAAGCAAAACACCAACCTTGGTACAGCATTACTCCTGCTCCCCGCCTTCTCTGTAGCAATGGTGCTAGTGAACCTAACCCTCCGCCCAATGCTAAAGAAATAGGCTCCCCACTGCCTACCGGCTACTTCCCCGACGCCGCACTAGCCGAAATATTCACCCCAAATGAAAACGTGTAAGTCCCATTCCCCATCACCACACCTCCATACATCGGACCCCACCCGACGCCGACCAGAACATGTTTCAATGGCTGACTCCCCACCCACACCCCTTCCACCGCATGAGGCCAATTCCCGAAACCCAGTCCTTTAATGTCAGTAGGACGGAAGTAAAGATCCACGACACCAAACATACCCGGAGAGTTAGTCTTAGTCACCGGTACCGCCGCGCTGAAATCCAACCAGGAGAGTCCCTCGTCATCGAACATAGCACCGCCGCCGAAAGCGGGTGTAATTACGATGTCTGACGGCAGGTAGGGTATAGTTAACAGCTTAGCGTTCCATACATTCTGCGACTCACCAACTGTCTCGTTGAGGCTGACTCCAAACAACCCCGCCGCCTGTTGCAGATGCTCGAAGTACGCCGGAGACTTCTTCTTAGTCTCGATAACATAGGTAGTATTGGCGCCCGACCGCGCATTCAGTTGGATATACAAAAACCAAACCTGCCCACGCCCATAAATCCGATTCGCGGTAGCAAACTGAGCATCGGTCCAGGCTCCGGAACGAAACACATACCAGTTCTGCTTAACGATTTCCCCGCCATCGCTAAACCGGACCACATGAATCAAGAAGGTAAGGTCCTGCGGCTCAATCCCGATAGTCTCGCGAATCAACTGCGCCGCGCTGCTCTTATATACCGCCGCGTTCTTGACGTCGACAAACTGATTCAGTGTCCCAACCCGCAGGGGCCGGGGAGCATTCACCCAAGTCTCCGTACTGCTCTGTCCCAGCATCAAGAATAAAAGCGCAGTCTTCACGCCCCCAACATAAACCACTCAACGTAATTCGCAACCTGTCTGAATCCCCCATCTCCCTCAAAACACGAAGCCGACAGACGCCTCACTGCCCGCGAATCACCCCCAAAATCGCCGCACCAAACCGTTCCGCCTTCTTCTCCCCAATCCCCTGCACATCCATCAATTCCAAAATCGTAGAAGGTACCTGCCGGCACAAAGCATCAATCGTCGAATCATGCAGAATCACGTACGCCGGCACCGACAATTCCTTAGCCAACCCCCGCCGCCAATCCTTCAATTTCTCCCGCAGTTGGTTATTCTCCGGAAGCGTCTCGACAAGCCTCTTCCTATGAATTTTCCGCGACTCCGCAGCCGCCAAAGGAGACGCAACCGCCGGCACCGGAACCTCCTCTAACCACTCCGGCTTAGCGCCGCAAATATCGCAGGCATCGCACCGCCCCCACTTGGGGGTTTCCCCGAAATATAAACAGATCTGCCGATGCCTGCATTCAGTACCTTCAACGAACCTGCGCATCACGCGATACCGCTGCCACGCCCGGCTCTTTTCCGCCTCGTCCTGCAACTGTTGAATGAAGTGAACCAGCAGCCCCGCATCGCGTTTCTGCCACAGCAAAATGCAATCCGCCGGCAGCCCGTCGCGACCCGCGCGTCCTGCTTCCTGGTAATACTGTTCCAGCGATTTCGGCAGCGCCAGATGAATCACCGCGCGCACATCCGGCTTGTTAATTCCAAGCCCAAACGCCAGCGTTCCCACCAGCACTCGCTTTTCGCCGGTCATCCAGGCTTCCTGATTCTTGCGGCGCGATGTTATTATCCATCTGCCCGTGATACGCCACTACCGGCAGCCCCTGCCGTTCGAGCGCAACCGTAGTCGCTTCAACGGATTTAATAGTCGGAGCGTATACGATCACATTGCCTTCCGCATACCACTCAAGCGCCGCTTCGACGCGCCCGTCTTGCTCTCTGCGCGGCGCATTCGTGAACGATGTAGCGCAGATTCGGCCGATGAAAACTCATCGCGATTTTGGCGGGATCGTGCAGCCCCAATTGCGCGACGATATCGTGCCGCACCGGACGCGTCGCGCTCGCGGTAAACGCAGCGATGGGAACATCGGGAAACCAATCGCGCAAGGCCCGTAATTTGCGATATTCCGGCCTGAATTCGTGCCCCCACTCAGAAATACAATGCGCTTCATCGATCGCAAAAAACCCCAGCGGCACGCGCTTTAACCACTCCAGAACATCGTCTTTAACGAGCCGTTCCGGGGACAAATAAAGCAGCCGCAATTCCCCCCGTTCAGCCCTGCCGCATGATGTCGCGCTGCTCGCTGTAATCGATGGAACTATTCAGCACTGCCGCGGGGATGCCTGCTTGCAGTAGCTGCGCCGCCTGATCCTGCATCAGGGCAATGAGCGGACTGACCACTACGCAAACCCGGTCCATCGCTGCGGCAGGCAATTGATAGCACAGCGATTTTCCGCCGCCCGTCGGCATGATCGCGGCCACATCGCGACCGTCTAGGATACTGCGAACAATCGCTTCTTGTTTCGGCCGGAACTGCGAATAACCCCAGTGTTTTTTCAGTAATTTGAGCAGATCCATTAACGCGTGGCGAGCCCCGCGCCGGCGCCGATCAATAGCCCACCGGCGACGCGGTTCGTCCACCTAGCATAGCGTGGTGTGATCGCCGATCCCGCGATGCCGTAACCGAGCAGAATCGAAAACTCGATTGCGACCGAAGTGGCACCCAAAATTACGATTTGCGGAACGACAGATGCGTGTGGATTCAAAAACTGCGGCAAGAGTGCCGAAAAGAACAAAATCGCCTTTGGATTCGACATTTGTAGCATAAAACCGTCGAAAAACAGATGGTGCGATTTATGGTCAATTAAGGCTTTCTCGGGGTCCTTAACGGCTTCATTATGGCCAAATATGAGACGTAATCCTAAAATCACCAGATAAGCCGCGCCGATCCACTTCACCGCCAGGAACAATTTCGAGGACAGCAGCAGCGCGCCGATCCCGGTCGCCGACAACGCGAAATAAACCGTGTTCGCCGACAGAATTCCCAGGTTCGAAGCGATGCTCTTTTCGCGCCCGGCCTTGAGCGCGCTCGATAAAATAAACATCACCGCCGGACCAGGCATCAGGCACAGAACCGTCTCGGTGCAGACGAAAATCCACCAGGTCGTAAGTGTCATGATGCCGCGCAGGCGGCGATCAGAGCTTTCTTCAATCGTTCCTGAACCTCACCGCCGATTTTGCTCACGTAGAAAACGTCGAGCGCCTTATGCGCCTCCGTATCGATCAGCACGACCTCGATGTTACAACCCTGTTCGCTGATGGTTCGCGCCAGATCGTAGAGCAGCCCCGGCCGATCCTCGGCGACAATCTCGATCAGCGTCGCGGTTTCCGATGCCTCGTTATTAAACGCTACACGCGGCTTCAGTCGCGCGCGCGATGGCAGCAGAGGCTTGGGACGGCCGCGCAAGAGCTTCGTCGCGTCCTGTTTTCCTTCCACCACCTTGCGCACGATGCCGCGCAGGCGATCGACCTCCGGTGGATTCAATTCCAGCGTACGGTGCGGATCGGAAAAGGTGAAGGTTTCGACGGCGACTCCGTGCGTCATTCGAAAACGCTTCCGCTTTGAGAATATTCAGGCCGAAACTGGAGATGGCGCCGGCCACAGGCGCGAACAAGGCGGGACGATCGCGGGTCAGCAGCGTTAGCCGATAGGTGCTGCGCTCATGCACGATCTCGATCGCGAGCGGCCTGCGATTGAAGCTGCCTGGCGAGTGCGAAATGTCCGTCGATTTCCGCGGGGCTGTGCGTTCGAAGATAACGCGTCGGCAGGCCTTCCAGAAACTCCGCACGCTCCGGCTCGAGTCCGCGAACATCGTGAATACGCGACGTGCCCAACTCGCGCGTCAGCTCTTCATACGCGAGTAAATATGCACGCCAGAGCTGCTCCAAACGCCACGGCGTCATCGCTTGAGGATTGACTGCGCTGATGTCGGCATAGGTCAACATGGTCAGCAATTTCAACCGCTCGATGGTTTCCACCTGGGCCGATATCAGGCGGCCTGTCGCGGAGTCGGAAAGATCGCGTGACGCCATCACCCCCGACAGCACCAGATGTTTTTCGACCAGAAACTCGATGGTCGCGCGGTCTCCTGGAGGCGCGCTCAATCGCTCCAGAACAATGCGTGCGATGCGCAGCGATTCGGCGACGTGCTCATGCCCCGATCCCTTACCGATGTCGTGCATCAGCAAGGCGAAGCGCACCAGCTCCTTTTCCTGAATCTCTTCGAAAAGTCCGGCAAAACGGGGGTCTTTGACGGACTCCAACATATCGATCGCGACGAGGGTGTGTTCATCGACGGTATAGCGATGATAAAAATCGCGAACCACCAGGAACTCGATGTTGTGCCATTCAGGCAGCAGCGCGGGGAGCGTTCCGCACTCCTGCATCGCGCGCACTCCGAAGGACGCGTGGGGCAACGCGAGCAGTTGTTTCCAGTCTTCCCAGGTCGCCGTGGGAGCGAAGCCGCGCAAGCGGTCGACGGTATCGGGCGCGAGCCGCAAACCGTGCCGCGCGGCGAACATGAACAGGCTCAAATCCGCCGGCAGGATGTTGCTCGACCGCAGCAGCACCTGATCGCGCACCACGCTGAACTCGGAGGTCGACAAGCGCGAGCGCCAATCGTGAAAACGCCCGATCAGGCTGCCCGGCTGCAGCGCGGACCGATCGATGGCGTATCCGCGCGGCGCGATCCACCAGCCGCGCGTGGCGATAATAATCGCGCATCAGCGCAGCCGGATTTTCGCTGAACGACTCCTGCGCGTCGAAGCTCAAAACATTCTGATCGCGCCCCGCCATCTCATGCAGGCGAATGCGCAGGTCCGCCAGAAACTGAAAAGCATCGTCGAGTCCCCGCGGCACATCGCGCGGATGCAGCGTCGAGAGCCAGCGCACGGTTTGCAGGTCGCGCAGACCTCCGGGCGAGTCCTTCACATTGGGTTCGAGATGATAAATGGTGTTCTGAAATTTCCCGCGGCGCCCCAGCGCGAGACCGGCAAGCTGCCTGGCCACAGCCTCCCCGCGCTTATGAATGAACGCGCGAAATTTCTGATCGAGAATGTTGTAGAGCGACGCGTCGCCGGCTAGCCTGCGGCGATCGAGCAGGCTGATGGTCAGCTCCGCGTTCTGTTCCTGCTCCATGACGCAATCGGCGACGGCGTGAACGGAATGGCTGGGACGGAGGCCGGAGTCCCAGAGGGATTGCAGAAACACCGAGAGATGCTCTTTCACCGTGGATGCGGGTATGTCGTCAAGCAGGACGAGAAGGTCGACATCGGAGTATGGAAACAGCTCGCGGCGTCCGAATCCGCCTACAGAGAGCGAGGGTGAGGCCGGTGGGGAATTTCGGCTCCAGGCTCGATGAGTACGCTTTTCGGACTTGTTCTTCCACTGCTGCGGACCGCGCGGAGAGGGCTTGCTGGACTGCGTTATTGTTCACGAGTTTTACCGCGTCTGTCCGTTGAACGCAGCGGAACCGCCTGCGCCACAGTGCCGAATAGCGTTACTGCCACAATGTTTCTTGGCTATCTTGAACACAGACTAAAGTCTGTGCCACCTCACAATGCCGATTCGCCGCGGTCGTCGTTGCGGATGCGGATTGCTTCCACTACGTCGAACACGAAAATTTTCCCGTCGCCGATTTTGCCGGTGTGCGCCGACTTTACCAGCGTCTGAATCACCTCGTCATAACGCGCGATCGGGGATCACCATTTCGAGCTTGATCTTCGGCAGCAGGTCGACCTGATACTCCATGCCGCGATAAATTTCTTTGTGGCCTTTCTGGCGGCCGTGGCCGCGCACTTCGGTAATGGTCATGCCGTCGATGCCGATGGCCTTCATGGCTTCTTTCACTTCTTCGAGTTTGTGAGGCTGGATAATCGCTTCGATTTTTTTCATGATGCTACGCCTCGAAATTATATCCTTCCTCGCCGTGCATGCTCAGGTCGAGCCCTTCGATTTCCTCATCCTCCGACACGCGGACGCCTACTAGAGCGTCGCAGATTTTCAAGATGACGAACGTTCCCACCACCGCGAGTCCGATCGCAATCAGACAGCCGACCGCCTGATTGCCTATCTGCGCCGCGTTCCCATCCACCCAGCCGAGCGGTTTGCCGGACATCAGATCGTTAATTTCCTTGGTCGCGAACACGCCGGTCAGCAGCGCGCCCAGCGTTCCACCCGCGCCGTGCACGCCGAACGCGTCGAGCGAATCGTCGTATCCGAATTTCTTCTTCACGGCGGTCACCATCAGGAAGCAGACCACGCCGGCGGCGAGCCCGATGATCAGCGCCGGCAACGGCTTGACGAATCCCGAAGCGGGAGTGATCGCGACCAGGCCCGCCACCGACCCGGAAATCGCGCCCAGCACGCTCGGCTTGCCGGTGTGCGACCCATTCGGCGAACATCCAAGCTAGCGCCGCGGCGGCCGCTGCGAAATGCGTCGCGACAAAGGCGCTGGTCGCGAGCGACGATGCCGCCAGCGCCGATGCCGGCGTTGAACCCGAACCAGCCTACCCACAGCAGGCACGCGCCGATGGTCGAGATCACCATGCTGTGCGGGCGCATCGGCTCATTCGGATAGCCTTTGCGCTTGCCCATATAGAGCGCGCAGACCAGCGCCGAAACGCCGGAGGTGATGTGCACCACGGTGCCTCCGGCGAAATCGAAGCAGGGAATTTTTCCGCCCAGCGACGCGTTGAGCAACCCGCCTTTGCCCCACACCATGTGCGCCATCGGGAAGTAGACGATGAACATCCACAGCGTCATGAACAGCAGCATCGCCGAGAATTTCATGCGCTCGGCGAACGCCCCGGAAATCAGCGCAGGCGTGATGATGGCGAACATCAACTGATAAATCATGAACGTCTGCTGCGGAATGGTGCCGGCGTAATCGGCATTGGGAGCCGCGCCGACGTTGTGCAGAAACGCGTAGTTGAATCCGCCCAGAAACGGTGTCGAGCCTTCGCCGAACGCGAAGCTGTAACCGATAATGGCCCAGATCACGGTGACCAGGGCCATCAGCACGAAGCTCTGCATCATGGTGGCGAGCACGTTCTTGCGGCGGACCAAACCGCCGTAAAACAAGCGCGAGCCCGGGGCCGGTCATCATCAGGACCAGCGCGGCGCTGACCAGCATCCACGCGTTATCGCCGGCGCTTTGCGCGGCTTTCGTGGCGGCGGTGAGATCGGAGAGTCGTTTCTCCAGGTCGGCCGGCTGCGCCGAAGCAAGGGCGGTCAGGAACAGAAAGGGAATCCAGAGATAGCGCATTAAGACGCTCCCAAAGAGTAAACAAACCAGTATAGGAGAGTATTGGGCGCGGACCGGTCAAACCTTTTGATCGAGGTTATTGAAGTTTTCTATAAGGAAGGCGTTCAGCGCGCTGTTGGCAACCTCGGCAATGGCGTCGCTGCGCACCGCGTCGGTTAGCTGGAGACCCAGCAAATATTTCGATCCCTGCCGGACGGATTGCTTCACTGTGGCTGAGCAGTGCAGATTAATTCTTTCGGATCGCAACATGATGAGGGTACCGATTTTGACCGGATGCGCAGATTCGATGCGCAGGCCCTTTTCGGACACGTTGATGCACTTGGTCAGGGCGTAGCGCGGCTGTCCCTGCTCCTCCCAGGAAATTCGAACCGGGTTGGCGTAGGGGAAGCGCCGGTGGCGTCGCGAATCTTTGTCGGCGGACGTGGTCATGCTCATTGCAGGGATCGGCAGAAATGCGTTGAGGCTGTAGGTGGTTTTGGGCAGGGGAAGCCCGATTGCTTAACGTTATAAGGAGATTTCCCATGCACCGTCTTTCGGCTTTCAGTACATTGGGTATTCTCCTCGCACTCCCCGGCTTCACCGCGCCCCTACCGGCGACATCGGACGCGGGAGGCGTGCTATCGGGACTCACTATCGCGTCCTTCGCCGGCTCCGGCCAAACCTCGATTCAGGCGCTCGCGACGGATTCAACCGGAAATATCTATGTCACGGGTACCACCAGCTCAACCGATTTCCCCGTAAAGAACGCCGCACAACCCGTGTTCGGCGAGTCTCGTATTTTGCGCAGCACGGATCTGGGCCTCACCTGGACCCACATGGGACTTCCTCCATCCGACGTCAACGTAGTAGTTCCCGATCCAGTCTCTCCGCAAATCATTTTTGCCGGCGGAAATGCCGGGATCTTCAAAAGCACCGATGGCGGCCAAACATGGGCCACTATTTATCCATTACCAAACACGAATCCGTTCACCGGCGCTCTGGTGATCGATCCCGGCAATCATTTGCGCCTGGCCGCGCTTCTGAGCAGCAACCGCCTGATCCGCAGCGTCGATGGAGGGAATACCTGGACCAGCAGTTCTCCGCCGTGCCCGCTTTCGAGCTGCGGTGTAGAGTCGTTGATAGTGGACCCCACGGGCTCCGGGGCACTGATCGTCGCCACATTTGGGCTCTACATTTCCCGCGACTGGGGTCTGACGTTCCAGAATCTCTATGGAGGCGGCGGCAACGTCGCGGCGTTTGATCCCTCCAATCCCGGATGGATCTATGTGGATTACAGCATCGGTGTCTCCGGCACTCTGGTCTTTTCGAAAGATTTCGGCGCTACCTGGACCCCTAAGGCCTCCCCGTCGAGCACATTTTCCGCGCTCGTCGAGCTTCAAGTGGATCCTAATCAGCCGAACGTGCTGGTGGCCACCACGGCGAATGGCATTTATAAAAGCTCGGACGGCGCGAACTCCTGGACCGAGCAAGCCCAGGCGATAGGATCGGCTCCGTTTTCCGTCGAGAGCCACGATCCATTTCTTCTCGTGAGCCACACATGCAGCCCGAGCGGGGGCATGTTTGCGATCGGCAGTTCCGTCGGCTCGGCCGGTAAAATCGATTTCAGTCCGGATGACGGAGCGAGCTGGACGACGCCCCAACTGACCGATGTCAACAATGTCGCGATGGGCCCGGGCTGCGTCGCTTATGTGACGCGGAACGCCACCACCGACGCTTTCGTCGCCAAAATTTCCGCGAATGGGACCGTGCAATGGGCGACGTACCTGGGAGGCTCGGACCAGGATGCACCCGTCGCTCTCGCTGTCGATGCGCAGGGCAATTGTTACATCACCGGCAATACCACCTCGTCGGATTTTCCAGCGACGGTTCCTCTTATCGGAGTCAAAGGAGCGTCATCTGTCTTCATCACTAAATTCTCGCCCGATGGAAAAATCGCATTCTCGGCAATCGTCAGCGGGGAGAGTGCGAATACGGCGTCAGCCATCGCGGTCGACACCGGCGGCAACGTTTACGTCGCGGGCCACACGGAGTCGATGAGTTTTCCGATAACCCCGGGTGTTCTGGGTACAACTGTCGATGCAGGCTCCTATACCGGCTTTCTGATGAAGATTTCGGCGAACGCTACGCTGGTTTATTCGACGTACCTGGGATCGTCATACAGCTTCCCCGCAGCGATCCTGGTGGACGCTAACGGTCAAGCGATCGTCGCCGGGACCGGCCCCGCTCCAGGCCTTCCTCCTCTGTCTCCGTCCGGCAACGCTCCGGCGTTTGTCGTGAAACTGAATCAAACAGCATCGCAGGCGGTCTCTGGAGTTTACCTCCCGTTCGTCAATCAAGGCGCCGTTCCATCGGCATTGGCGATGGATGCCAACGGGAACCTCCTCATATTCGGAACCACCTCCGCCGGGTCCAACTTCACGTCGACTCCCGGCGCCTATTCCTCCTCACCGTCGCTCTCGGCCTGTACGTCGGAAGAGTTTGGCAGCCCGAACGCGGGCGATGCCTTTCTGATGAAGCTCGACGGTTCGACTCTCCAAACTCTCTATATCGCGCAACTAGGCGCTGCCTGCGGCATCGAAGCTGGCGCCATCGCTGTCGATCCATCGGGCGCCGTGGTGCTCGCCATGACGACCGGTGCGGGGCTCGCTCTTCAAGACCCGCTATTAGCCGGACCTACCTGCCAGGACGATTCGAGCGCGATCGCCAAAATCAGCGCGGACGGCTCGACGCTCCAGTTTGCGACCTATCTCAATAGTTGTGGATCGCCTGGTGTCGCCATCGCCGCCGATGGATCGATTGTCGTCGGAGTCTCGTCGAACTACCCCGGAGGCGGCGCAGCGGTACTGAATCTCGGCGCGCACAACGCGTCCGCGATTGCGATCAATCAAATTTCGAACGCCTTCAGCGGCGACCAAAGCGCGGTCGTCGGCGGAGGCCTCTACACTCTCACCGGCTCCGGATTCCAACCACCCGTAATCGACCTCGGAATAAATCCCACCGGCAATCTGCCGCTGCAGCTCGGAGGCGTGAAGGTTTTGTTCGATGGCGAACCAGCATCGATTGTCGAGGTCGCGCCTGGCCGCGTGATCGTGTCCACTCCAGAACGCTTGATCCGACCGGTCCGAGGCACAGTGCCGCCGAAGTTCACGTCGATAAGGATTTCCTATAACGGATCGCTTTCCACCCCGGTGTGGATGCCCGTCGCAACCGCATTGCCAGGAATATTAACCACCGGCCAGTTGAATCCATCCTCCACCACCGCCGACGGCTACGTTCAAAATCAGGATGGAACGCTGAACAGCGCGAGTAATCCGGCGCCCGTCGGGTCCACCATAAAATTATTTGTCACTGGCATGGGAGCGACCACGCATGCGGTGCCCGACATGGCAGTGTACTCAACCTGGCAATCCGAGATCCCCGACGTCAAGACCGTGCCGTTGACCGTCACCTCGATTCCGGGATACGTTTCGTCCGTCTTGCAAGTCGCAGTGCCAGTGCCCGCATCGATCGAGAACAGAGGACCCCGCGTCTCGGTAGGCCTCCAGTTCGTGCTTGCAGAGTCCGATTACATACCCCCAGCATCGAACCTAATCGGCGTCTACATCAAATAGCGTCAGCTTCATCATCCCTGCAAGCATCAACAGCAGAACCGCATCCGTTATCTCCGCCGACCGCGCCGGCAGATAAACCTGCATCAGCCGAAGACCAAACACCAGCGTGCCTCCGAATGCCGCGCTCGCACCGATTGAAAGTCCCGCGCGTACCATCAACCACATCATGCCGCCGTATAGAAAAGCTTTCTCAAAGAAAACCCGCGTCGCGGCTGCGGGAGGTGATTCCAGGAAGCTCCGAAACGGTACCCAACCGAAAGCCCGCGGGTTCGCGGAAAAATGAAACGGCGCCAAAGCCAGCAACACAATCAAAATCACAAACAATATTGCGACGATCTTTGCGCGCGCTCGCATCTGCCACAACAAACCGCTCCATAGCGACGCCGCGGCCACGCCTCCACCGATCTCGGCGGGCTCCCAAAACGCCGCGAATGTCCTCAGCAGCAAAGATGCAGCCAGGAACAGAGGAAGCGCGATCCGGCTGAGCGAAGCGCCCAGCAAAGCTTCCAACATCAATCCGACCGCGAGCCACGCAGCGAAGTACCGAAACAAATCGAGCGCGAAAATCGAAGAGGAAGGCGGCAGCGCCGGATAACAGCGGCTCCCAAACCAGCACACCAGAAGTAGCGCCAAAAAAATATCGGACACCCGCCGCCGAGCCGCAACAGCCGCGCCGGCCCCCAGCATCGCGCCTAGAGTGTTGCAGCAGATGTCCGCAATCGCTTGCACCCGGCCGAAATCGTAGAACTGACCCAGTTCCACGAACAGCGATAAACCGAATCCCGCCAAAGTTGCAATCGTGATCGCCGCGACGATTCGCTTTTGCAGCGCGCATGCCGCGAAGAACCCGAACGGAATGTAGAGCAGAATATTGGCGATTGCGTCGTCCCTGTAAAACCGGAATCCGCTCTCGAGCAGCACCCCGAACGGCCCCCGAGGATCGTGATGAGCATAAAATTCGAAGGGATAAAACGATCCGTAGAGGATCGCCAAAGCGATTCCCCCAGCGATCCATGCGTAGTGCGGCTCCAGAATCGTGCGCGGCAAAAACCAGCGTAGCGTGTTAATAAACCGGAGACGTATCTTTTACGTCTACCCGCATGCTTACAGATGAGAGAATCAGGACATGTCCGTCTATCAGGATCGCAAGCAGGCGCTTGAAGAGAACGAGTTTCGCATGGGCCTCGAACGTGGACGCCTCGCCGTGACGCTCGATCTCCTCACCGACGCCCTGGTTTTAGTCGGCCAGCACGGCGTCTATTGCCAGAGCGCCCGCCAGCCCGGCAAACCTGCCATGGATATTCAGATCATCAGCAAATGCATTACCGACGCGAAGGAACTCGTCATCAGCGTAATGACGGAGCTGAAAAAACCCTCAGAGACCGCGTAAAAACGGATTCCGCTCCTTCTCCCGCCCGATCGTAGTATTCGCTCCATGCCCCGGAACCACCTCCGCGTCCTCAGGAAGCGTCAGCAGCTTATCGTGAATCGACCGCAGAATCTGCCGCCCGTCTCCTCCCGGCAGATCCGTCCGCCCGATGCTGTCGCGAAATAAAGTATCGCCCGCAATCAGCTTGTTCTCCGCGGGAATCCATAACGAAATGCTGCCCTGCGTGTGCCCCGGCGTATGCAGCACATGAAAAACCGCGTCGCCCAGCGCCAGCGTATCCCCGTCGCGAGCCTCCGTATCGATCGAAGTCTTCTCCGGCGTCTTCATCTGCAGCCAAGCCGCCTGCATATCGAGGCTGATCGTACAATTCCTGATCGCTCGCATTCATATACACCGGCGCGCCCGTCACCGCCTTCAGCTTCGCCGCGCCTCCGATATGATCGATATGCGCATGCGTGATCACGATCGCCTTCACTTTCAGCGCGATGCTTCGCGAGCAGCAGCCAGAATCTGATCGATGTTGTCTCCCGGGTCGATCACGATGGCCTCATGCGACTCCTCATCGCCGAAAATCGAACAATTGCATTGCAGCATCCCGACCGGCAAAATCTCGTGAATCATTGTTTCCAAATATACTCGGAGTATGGACGCCCTCCTGCACATCAGCATGCGCTGGTTGCATATCGCCTCGATCGTCGTGCTCCTGGGAGGCGTTTTTTACGCCCGCTTCGCCGTCGGAGACCTCGCGCCAGGGTTTAAGCCAGTGGCCTATGCGCGCTATCGGTGCAATCCTCATCTCCGGAACCTATAATTTCTTGAGCAAACAGAGCTTATCCCGCCGCACTATCATATGTGGTTTGGAATCAAGATACTCTTAGTCCTTCATATATTCGCAGCGACGATCCTCTATCGTGGAAAAACGCGGGCGCTAACCGGAATCGTAATCTCGGGAGCCATCGTGATCGCGATCTCCGCGGGACTGCGCTGGCTGTCTCTGAGCATGAGTCACCGGTTACGAGGCCCTCCGCGAGCACGCCGCCTGGCTCGATCTCTCCGCCCGCGGAAAAATCCGCGCTCGAAGGAGAAGACCGCGCCCGCCTGCTCCACGCCATGACCACCAATCATGTGCAGCAGTTGAAACCCGGTGAGGGCTGCTACGCTTTTTTCCTCAATGCCCAAGGCCGCATCCTAGGCGACGTGAATCTATTTTGCTTCGAGGATCATTTCCTGCTCGACACCGAACCCGAAACGCGCCACAAGCTATTCGAACATCTGGATCGCTACATCATCGCCGACGACGTCACCCTCACCGACGAAACAGATCGCATGGCGACCATCGCCATCGAGGGCCCCGAAGCCGCGCAGGCATCTAGCCAAACTCTGCTCGCCGATCCCGGAGACACCGTACTCGACCGCGACCTGCGGCGAACGCACCGTCGCCCGCGTCGATTCCACCGGCGCGGGCGGATTCTTCCTGTTCACTTCAATCGACGATAAGCCGCAACTGATCCACGATCTCGAACTCGCCGGTGCCGTCGCCCGCGACACCCGAAGCAGCCACCATCGTGCGCCTCGAAAATGGCCGCCCGCGCTACGGCGAGGAAATTACCGAGCGCTTTCTGGTCCAGGAAACCGGCCAGATGCAGGCCGTCCATTTCAGCAAAGGCTGCTATCTGGGCCAGGAAATTGTCGAACGCGTCCGCAGTCGCGCCCAGATCCACCGCATCCTGCGCCGCCTGGAAATCGACTCGACCGAAGTCCCCACGGCCGGCACGAAATTCGAAGGCGGAGAAATCGTCTCAGCCGTCCTGTCTCCCGCCCTGGGCAAAGTAGTCGCCATGGCCTACGTGCGAACCCCAAATGCCGAACCCGGCACCGAACTAATCATAAACGGCGCCCCAGCCCGCGTGACGTAAATTACTTCTTCAAAAACGTCCCCCGCTCCAACTCCTCGAACGCCTCTCTCAACTCCGCTTGCGTGTTCATCACGATCGGTCCATACCAAGCCACCGGCTCCCCCAGCGGTTTTCCCGAAACCAGCAGAAACCGGATCCCCTCGGCCCCCGCCTGCACCTCAACCTCATCGCCCCGATCGAAAACCACCAGCGATCGATTGTCGGCATCGGACGGAGGCTTCGTCTCCAGCCACCCCACCCCTTCCGTCGGCACCGCCAGCGGACCCGAAGCATTGCAAAACTTTCCTCCGCCCGCAAATACATACGCGAACGCGTGCCGCGTAGTCTCCACCGGCAGCTTCTTCCGCCGGCCCGGCGCCACTGACACGTCCAGATAAACCGGCTCGGCCGCCACTCCATCCACCGGTCCCTTCTTGCCCCAGAAATCCCCCGACACCACGCGAACATGCGTCCCATCATCGTCGGTAATCTCAGGAATCTCCGCCGCCTTGACTTCCTGATACCGAGGCGCGGTCATCTTCAGCGACGAAGGCAAATTCCCCCACAATTGGAACCCATGCATGCGTCCGGCCTCATCGCCCTTCGGCATTTCCTGGTGAATAATCCCGCTCCCCGCCGTCATCCATTGAACATCGCCGGGCGAAATCGCCCCCCGATTCCCGAGACTGTCCCCATGCTCGACAGTGCCCGCCAGTACATAAGTGATAGTCTCGATGCCGCGATGAGGATGCCACGGAAACCCCGCCAGGTAGTCCTCCGGCACATCATTACGAAAATCGTCGAGCAGCAGAAAAGGATCAAACTCAGAAGTATTCCCAAACCCAAATGCACGCCGCAAATGTACCCCCGCGCCCTCAAGCGCAGGCTTGGATTTAATCAACTTCTTAACGGGTCGAATAGACATACCCGCAGTCTATCGCAGGAGCCAAGTCGTGGCGCGAGCTTCAGCTTGCAGCGTCGGCTTCAGCCGACGTTTCGTTAGCCGCCTGCACAGCATCCCACATAGCCTTCTTCAGCTCATCGATCCCCGCGCCCGTTACGCTAGAGATCTTCATAAACGGCAGCTTCCGCTTCTTAGCAATCTTCTCCAGCGCCTTAACCCTCTTCGGGTCCTGCGCCGCGTCAAGCTTAGTCGCCACCACAATCATCGGCTTCTCCGCCATAGCTTCAGAGAAGCTCTTCAACTCCCCCATCACGATCTCGAAATCGCTAACCGGATCCCGCCCCGACCCCTCCGACACATCGACCAGATGCACCAGCAGCCGGGTCCTCTCCACATGCCTCAGAAACTGAATCCCAAGCCCATGCCCTTCATGCGCCCCTTCAATCAACCCCGGAATATCGGCGACCACGAAAGTTGCCGGCGTGGAAAGATCGTCGCTCATGCTGACGACGCCTAAATTCGGCTCCAGAGTAGTGAACGGATAATCGGCAATCTTAGGCCGCGCCGCCGAAATGCGCGAAATCAGAGTCGACTTCCCCGCGTTAGGAAATCCCACCAACCCGACGTCGGCCAGCAGCTTCAACTCGAGCCTGAGCCGCAACTCATCGCCCGGCTTCCCATCCTCATGCTCAGTCGGAGCCTGATGCGTAGCCGTAGCGAACCGCGCATTGCCTTTTCCGCCGCGGCCGCCGTGGGCAACGATGAACCGGTCGCCCTTCACCGTGAAATCGTGCAGAATTTCGCCGGTATCGGCGTCATAGACAACGGTGCCGATCGGAGTCGGAACGTCGATCGACTCGCCATCGCGCCCCTTGCGATTGCTCCCCTCGCCATGCCGCCCGCGCTCCGCTTTATGTTCCGGATTGAATCGAAAATGGAGCAGCGTATTGTGGTGCGGACTGGCCACCAGGACAACATCGCCGCCGCGTCCACCATCGCCGCCGGAGGGGCCTCCGCGCGGGACATACTTTTCCCGGCGAAAAGCCAGACAGCCGTTACCGCCGTCGCCAGCCTTGACGAGAATTTTTACTTCATCGATAAACATGAGTAGAGCAGGTCCCTGACCTGCCAGTGTGTTTCGCGAATGTGGACCAGGCGGTCTCGCCTGCCGAAAGAGGTTTACTGCGCGGGCGAAACGTGAGGATGAACGTTAACGAATTTCCCCATCCGCCCGCGATCGCGAAATTCAATCACGCCCGTGATCTTCGCAAACAGCGTGTCATCCTTGCCGCAGCCCACATTCACGCCCGGCTTAATCTTGGTCCCACGCTGCCGCACGATGATCGACCCGCCAGGCACTAATTGGCCGCCAAAAGCCTTCACGCCTAGCCGCTGCGCATTAGAGTCGCGCCCGTTTTTAGAACTGCCTAAACCTTTTTTGTGTGCCATTACGCGATCTCGCCTACTTTAATCCGAGTGAAATTCTGCCGATGCCCCTGGGTGCGTTTATACTGCTTCTTGCGCTTGAATTTGAAAACGATGGTCTTCGCCCCGCGTCCATTGGCAACAATCGTGCCCTTCACCAGCGCGCTTCCCACCGCTGACCCGGCCTTAACGGACTCACCGTCAAACAGCGCCAGCACTTTGTTAAACTCAATTTCCGAGCCGATCTCGCCCGCGACGGACTCAATCTCCAGAAATTCGCCCGGAGTGGCGCGATACTGCTTCCCGCCTGTTTCAATAACTGCGTACATAAAATTCCCTCGAGTGGATTCTTCTGAAGAATCTCAGAACCTTCAGCTTACTAGATCAACGGTCACCGGAGCAACCGGCGATCTTGAACCTCACGATCACCGACTTCCTGTTTCCGCCATCCAAACTCTCCAGAATGGAAAGATGTTCGTAATCAGCCGAGCACATCCCCATCCTGCCCATGGACTCACACATTTTGCCGCCCCCTTTTCCGCGCATGGAAACGGGCACAATCTCTAGCAGAAGATCGTCGATCAATTTCTTAGTATTCACTCCAACTCCGGCTGGTGTGTCCGCGGGCATCGGCGCTTCACCAGGCAGCTCCAGGCGGCAGACATGATTGCCAGTCGGCGAATAATCCACGACCATCTCAATCGCAGGCCGCACCGTGAACACTTCCCTATTCAGCGGAGCCCCAAACTTTGCACGCAGCGAGGATCCATCCATCTGCCCAAAAGCAATGGATGCAAAGCTCAAAAAGAAAATCGCACATCGCATTACCCCAGTATCGCCGTAAGCAGGACAGGTTGCCGACCTGGCCTCTTCTGGTACGGCTGCCAGTAACCCCACCAAATTTGCATCCCATATGTTACAATTCCCATCGAGATAGTAAGCTATGAAAAACCTTGCTTTCGCCGCCCTCGTCTTTGCGCCCCTAACCATTGCTCAATCCCTTGCCGGACTATACGATGCGACCGTCAAAGTTAACGACCTCCAAGTCCCCTTCCGCTTTGAAATCTCCGGCGATGGATCGAAAATCGTCGGCACATTTTTCAATGGCGACGCCAAGTTCATCTCATCGAGCGGAAGTTACTCGCACGGCGCGCTGCTCATCAATTGGGACTATACTGCCTCTAAGCTCGAAGCCACAGTACACGACGGCATCATTGAAGGAAATTATTTTCGCGCTGGCCGCGACGCGAAAACGAACTATCCGTTTCAAGCCAAGCGCTTCTCTCCCTCCGCCCTTACTACCGAGGATGTTCCCTCCATCGCCGGACTGTGGGTGATTCCCACTGAAAGCGAAAAGGGCGAATCCGCGTGGCAATTCATCGTGCGCCAATCCGGTCCCGAAGTAACCGCGGCGATTCTTCGTATCGATGGAGACACCGGCGCATTGCAAGGTACCTATAAAGATGGGAAGTTCGTGCTCAGTCATTTCTCCGGTGCGCGGCCATCCGTCTTCGAAGTTAAGTTGCTGCCCGATGGGTCGCTCGACATTCTGCAAAACGGCAAGACAAAATTCACCGCGACGCGTTCCACCGAAGCGAAAGCTAAAGGCCTTCCTGAGCCGACCGACCCTTCGAAACACACGAGCGTAAAAGATCCGACTAAGCCTTTTACCTTCGCGTTTAACGACATCAACGGTAAGCCCGTCACCAATGATGACGCGCGCTTCCGGGGCAAAGTCGTGTTGATCAATATCACTGGAAGCTGGTGCCCGAACTGCCACGACGAAGCTCCGTTCCTCGCTGCGCTGTACAAAAAATATCACGCGCAAGGGCTAGAGATTGTGGCCCTCTCGTTTGAAGAAGCCGACCAGTTGAAAGATCCCGAGCGCCTGCGCGCGTTCATCAAGAAGTACGGTATCGATTACACCGTGCTGGTAGGCGGCGAACCGTCCGAAGCCAAAGACAAGCTGACACAAGCCGTGAACTGGAACGCGTGGCCGACAACTTTCTTCGTGGGCCGCGACGGCTTGGTCCGCGGTGCTCACGCCGGATTCCCGAGTTCGGGAAGCGGCGAATTGTTCACGAAAGCGAAGGAAGAATTCGAGGCAAAGGTCGAACGCCTCTTAGCCGAAAACGCCCAATCGTCCCGATGAAAACGGTCGATTTAAGGTCGTATAAGCCCTCCCAGAGACCTGTTTAAGGTCATTTAAGGTCAATTATGGTATCCTAAGGATCGTTATGTCCATTCCCAACGTCAAGCGATACCGCATTACCAGCCCCGATGGCACCACCACCGCGAGCCTGATGGCGGTTCTGCCTAAGAGCGTCGACGTGAACACGTACCTTTCTGAAGCCTCCCAGCGTTTTGATTGGAAAGCTTACCAGGAAGCCCAGGCGAAACAGTTCAAAGTCCGCGTCGGCCAACAGAAGCAGAAGAAAGCAAAATAGTTACGGCAGCCGGGCCCGAAGTGTACGCAGGCTGCGAATGGCCTCGGTTGCCACTTCCTTATCTGGATCGACCGACAGTGTTTCCAGATATGGCAGGGAATCTTTCTCGCCCGACCGTGCAAACACAGTACATAGCTGTATTTTCTCGTCTTTGGTCGCGCGCGGCAGCATCGGATAAATCGCCAGGCGCACTTTCAAATCCCGCGCCAGTTCAACATCGTACGCCAGCGCGACTCCCTGATACGATCTAACATTCAGCGTGTTAATAAGATAGCGCAACGGGCTGAATTCACCGGTATCGAGATTCCCCAAAGAGACCAAGGCGAAAGCCAACGCCAGGCGTGGCCCCATTTTGTGCTCGTTCTTGAAGTTGGTCTCGAGAGTCGCTCGGTCCGCCGGATTCTTGATGCGCCCGAGTCCCTCAGCGGCGGCGGAACGCAGGCTGTCGTCTTTATCCGATAGATAAGTAAGGAAGATCGCGTGATCGTCTGGACTCCCTAACATCGCGAGCGCGGTCAGCGCGGCCTTGCGAACCTTGGCATTGCGGGCATGTTTTAGCGCATCGCGAACATCGGGAGCAGCGTCCCGATTGAGCAGAATCCCGGTGGTTGAAAGTGCTGCAATCTGAATCTTTTCTTCCAGATCGCGGATCAGGAAGGATATCCGCGGAGCCGCCTCCGGATCGCGAATTTTCTCGATCGCCGTCAGCGATTCGAACATCACCGAATCGTCTTTCGAATGGAGCGCTTCAATCAAATCCGGAATCGCCGCGCGTCCCCGCAAAATGCCGATCGCTCTGGCGGCGTTCGCGCGAGCCGCGGTGCCGGCGCCCTTTTTGACCAACGTGCCGAGCGCTGAAATGACCTCCGGCCGGACCTCCACGTAGGACTCGATGACCTGGTCGTTGGAATCGCTAAACTTTGCCTTGATAGAAGTTCCGACGTGCTGCAAAGTGCCGCTGATGCCCGTTTTAAGATAGCCGGGCATATAAACGTTCACGAGGCCGTCGGTGGCGCGGATGTCGATTTCAGGATCGGGGTCATTGACTAGACGAACGAGCGGATCTATTGTCTTCGGGCCACCGATGTCGTCGAGCGACTTCACCGTCTCCAGGCGCACCGAGATGTCGGGATCACTCACGTAAGGAAGGAGTTTCGGAATCGAGTCCTCGCCTTGCTTGCCCAAATCATGAGCCGCGCGCACCCTTTGCTTTACATCCTGTTGAGCGAACGCGAACGCCGCGATTAATGCGAGAGTGATTGTAAGTTTCACCGAACAAACTCGACCGTAACGCGGTGCGGGATAATGCCGGCTTCGAAACCCATGTCGAGCAGCTTCTGCGCCGCCACTGGCACCAGTTCCCCGCAATCCACGGTGTAATGGTTGACGTACATACCCACGAATTTTTCGGCGAGCGCCGGTTCCATATCGCGGGCAAATTGCATCGCGTAATTTAACGCTTCTTCGCGATGATCCAGAGCGTATTGAATACTTTCGCGCATCAACCGGCAGCATTCCGTGCCGATTTCAGGCTCCAGATCCCGCCGCAAAACGTTGGCTCCGAGCGGCAAAGGCAGGTCGAATTTATTTTTCCACCACTTACCTAAATCCACGATGTTATGAAAGCCGCTTTTTGAAAACGTCAACTGCGCTTCGTGGATCACGAGGCCGGCGTCGGCGCGGCCATCCTGTACGGCGTCGAGAATTTTATCGAAGGGAACTTCCACCGCATGAAAATCAGGCTGCATCAAACGCAGCGTCAGATAAGCAGTGGTGAGTTTCCCAGGGATCGCGATGCGCTTGCCCTTCAAGTCCTCCATTTGCATGGGATGAAGTGAGACGACCATGGGGCCATAGCCGTCGCCGACGCTTGACCCGGAGGCCATCAGCTTGTACTTGTCGGCGATGAAAGGATAGGCGTGATAGGAAACCGCGGTCAGCTCATATTCGCCCGCGCGGGCCTTCTGATTCAAGGTTTGGATGTCATCGAGGACGTGGCGGAATTGGACCAGCGATGAGCGGATCTTGCCCGTGGCCAGGGCGTAGAACATATAGGCGTCATCGGAATCCGGGCTATGCGCACAGACGATTTCGGTCGCAACGGAGGTGGTCATTCAGGGGTAAATTCGATGATAGCAGGATGCGGAGGCGAATAAGCGATTTATACTGGCGTTATGAAGTATCGGGACATTCCTGAAGATGGTCGAAAAGGATGGGTGGCGATTTCGTATCCAAGAGGGCAGCCATCGACAATCAAGTTCACCCCGTAAAGGTTGGACGAGTGACGATCGCTGGAAACCCCTGCAAAGAAGTTGCGCCCGGGATGTTGTAGAGCATTCTCAATCAGGCGGGCCGGAATGACAGACGAATGAAGTGAGGATGTTATGACATACGCTATAGAGAACGAAGAAGTGCCCAACAGCGATTATAGCTGTTATGCTCCGGACCTTCCCGGATGCGTTGCCGCTGGCGATACGATCTCGAAGAGGACGAGAAAAACATCAATGAAGCGATCGAGTTGCATCTTGATGGGATGCGTGGAGGATGGACTTCCGATTCCCGAGCCTACTACTCAAGTTGGTTACGCGGGTGCAGGGCTGATTCCGGTTGCTTGAGATATGCGCTTTGAGGGTACGCGCGAGGATCGACTTCGAAACCTGCACCGCCACTGAGTACCTTGAGGTTTTTCCGTCTGCTGAAACGGCTGGCGAGACCGAATTTTCGGTACTGGATTTATTTTGCTGATCCCTGGCGCGTTCCCAAGGGCGGGTTCGTGAAATGGCGGTGCGTGAGGCGATGGAGCGAGGCCGTTTCTGGCGGACGGCATTGTCGCAGCCGAAATATTAGTGCTGCTCCGTTGAAGATCAGGCCAAAATTCGCCAACTCCTCGGTTGAGTTGCGCCGTTGAACTGGTGAAGTTGGAGCGGACCGCGTCCGGGCTGCGCCCGGATGGACCGATTGACAATCGGTCCGCAGGTTGCCAACCTGCCCCACCGAGTGGCTCGAAAACTTTTCAAGAGCTCTGCGAGAAGACCGCGGCTGAGCCGGCGCTGCAAGCTGAAGCTCGCGCCACCATGTTCTTCTTCCACTTGGGCAATTGGGATGGATTAATCAGACACGCACGTATTTGTTGAACCAGTCAATCGTGCGCTGCCACGCCAGGTCCGCCGCGGGTTTGTTATAGCGTTCGGGCGTTGCATCGCAATTGAAACCGTGAACGGCGCCGGCGTAGATATAGCCTTCATGGGGAACATTTATTTCCTTCAAGGCAGCGTCGTAAGCCGGCCAGGTCGCGACCAGCCGCGTATCGAGTTCGCCGTGATGGACCAGAATCGCCGCCTTGATTTTGGCAATGTCATCCTTGGCAGGGGGACCGCCGTAGAAGGGCGCTGCGGCCGCGATATCGGCTCCCAGGCGCACGGCCAGGGTATTGGATATGCTTCCTCCGAAACAGAAACCGGTGGCGCCGATCTTGCCGGAGCAGTCGGGGCGGGATTTCAGCCACTGCGCGCTGGCCACGAAATCTTCGGCCATCTTCTTGCCGTCGACCTTGCCGAACATCTGGCCGCCTTTATAGTCGTCTCCGGGAAAACCGCCCAGCGAGGTAAGACCGTCGGGCGCAAATGCCATGAAGTTAGCCAGCGCAAGGCGCCGCGCGATGTCCTCGATGTGAGGATTCAAACCTCGATTTTCATGGACGACGATGATGCCCGGTAACTTCGATGGCGCTGCGGATCTGGTGTCGGCGCTGACGGGCCGGACGAAATATCCTTTGATGCTTCCGTTCCCTTGCGGCGAGGAAACTGTCTCGTAAGAAGTCTTGATCCGATCGTCGGTCTTAGACACCTGCTGCCCGCGAGCATAGTCCGGCATCAGCGCCTCGACGAGGGTTGCCGCTGTCAGGCCGCCAATGGCAAATCGCTGTAGGCCGTCCATAAAGTCACGGCGACTGATCTCGCCATGAATAAAAAGGTTATAAAGTTCTATCGCACCGCCCGGAAGTTTGGGTCTGGTTGGCTCCATTTTGTTGACTCCCCTCGAGAGAATTATCCCATCGAAGATCCTAGCCCATTTAAGACCCCACCGGGGATGCGCGGAGTTTTTTGATCTGCGTCCGATGATCGAGCAGGTGCAGGCGATGGAGCAATGCGTACTCTTTCCACGGCAGTTCCTGGACCCAGATTTGAGGACCGGTGGTGCCGTCCGCACGTGCACAGGTCGCGACCATGATGGTTTTTACGGCCGGTGCGCCCGACTCGGTGGCGTCGCGCGCCGACTCGAGAAGCTCGACCAGCGACCGATTCGCGTCGTGCAGACCCTCGACCAGTTCGGGCCACGGAGCCCAATCAGCCGCGCCAGACCGGAGGGCTTCGTATACGGGCGGAAGGGGCGGACGGCGGCCAGCCAGGAGGTTGCGCAACTCCTCGGCTGCACGAACCGATGTCTGAGCGATGTGATCGACGACTTCAGCGATGGTCCATTTGCCTTCGATGGGACGGAGACGGGTTTCGGAAGGATCCACGGAAGCGATGACGTTTTCGAGTTCCTGGGCGGCGGCACGAATGCGCTCGCGAATCTGGATAGCGCTCAATTCTTTAGCGCGGGCATTCAAGTACTCGATCATGCGAATTGATTCGGGCGCAAGTGGGGCGCCCTTGACATCTTTGCGATCCATGGGTAAGACCCTCCCAATTCTCAAAAAGTATCACGTTGTGGCTGACGATCCGTCTATATTTTCACGTCTGTCCGCATGCTTACGCATGGCGGTTCAGTCGCCACACTGAGCTGTCATGCGTAAGCATGCGGGCAGAGCGCAGAATTTGCCTAAGCACTGGGAAAGCGGTTAACGTTTATGCCGTATGTTCGCCAGCCCGGAAAAATCGCTTAGGCGGCTTCGGATCGGTGATAAAAATTGCGGCCGATTACGCATATGTAACTGGGCGATCCCATTTCCGGAAACGATGCGCGGTCTACTTACACTATTCCAACGAAGACAATGCGAAGTGGAGCAAATTTGAACATGCCGGCCTCCAAGGCCCGTGCGGACAGAAGTCCTTCGGAATGTCAGACACGCTCCGCCAGGCTTGACGCAAAATGGGTTCGGATGTGTGAAGGGGTCCGGAAAAATGACCAGGCGGCGTTGGATGAACTCTTCCGCTTGGTCAAGCGAATGAATTGGCCGCCTTACTTGGACCGAGGCGCGGACGGAGCGGAAAGTTAATTTGATCCCGTTCTCCTCCAGAACGCGCGTATAGGGTTGGGTCCGGGAAGAAATTGAGGCAAGGTTGCCCGCCCTGAGGAGAAAGAATGACTAATCACGTGACTGCTCTGGGTAAGGATGATCGGGCTCTCAGAATGGGCAAAGAAGAGTCGACTCGATTACTGATAGAAGAGTTCTATAAGGACTCGGTTGGACGATACGGGGCGGAGAGCGAACAGGCTCGCACGTTGTCGCAGATTCTGACTGCAAGCGATCTCATGCGGCTGTCAGCGCTCTATAGCAGGATGAAAACTCCCTATCTGGTGTCGAGAGGTATGAAGAAGTTCTCACAGGCTGAAGCCTGCGCCACCATTTAGGGCAGGAGGCCTATCCGTTTTTCGAGCGCCCGGAATCGGGCGGAGTTTCTAATGTCGCCGTACAGCGGACTTACTGCCAGATTCAGGACTTGCCATTCGTGGCGGTCGGCGGAGCGTTCCAGCCATTTGACGGTGTTCTGCTCATCGCCCAGTTGCCCATAGACCAACGCGAACCACTGCATGGCGACGCCCGGATTCGGGATACTTTTCTTCGAACGGACGAATCAGGCGCAGAGCTTCCTCCCGATTTCCGGCATGCGCCTGCGCCATAGCTTCATACATCTGCGCCGGCGGGAAGCTTTTTTTCCACTCCCGAATTTCCTCTAAAGCCACGTCGGTGCGGCCGTCGAGAATGTCGCATCCGCTGATGATCATTTTCGCTGCGAGCACGTTGGGATAGGCCGCGGAGATTTTTTGCGCCGTCGCGCGCGCCTCCGCGATGCGTCCTTCCAAGAGCCGCATCAGGGAAATGTTTGCCATCACGGCTGTTTCGAAGGGATCGATTTCCTGGAGCCGCTGGATATGCTGGTCCGCTTCCGCGAAACGGCCTCGAAAAAGCAGCAGAGATGCATAGCCTTGCTCAACATTGGCATTCGGCCCCAGCGCCGCACCCAGTTTGAGTTCCCTTTCCGCGCGATCCCAATCCCAATCGTATTGCATGGCCATCATGGCCAGCATGCCATGCGCCGCGGGCAGGTTTGGATCCAGGGAAAGGGCCTTTTGGAGTAACTGCTTAGAACTGTTGCGCTCCTCTTCTGTCTGATAGGTCGAGCCGCGCGCCACACCTTGGTTGAATATTTGAATTCCCCGGGCGAGGTATGCGAAGGCGTACTGCGGGTCCAGATCGATGGCATGCTGAAAGTCCACACCGGCCTGGTTCAGAAAGCCGGTGGTCATCTGTTGCATCTCGTAGCGGCCCTTCATTACGGCATCGTGTGCTTCCGCGTTGGGAACGTGTTTGGGCATTGGATTGGGCGCCACACGCAGAGTTTTGGCGATTCTCTGGAGCAGGTCCGACTGGACATCGAGAAGATCCGACGCGGGACGCTCATAGGTGTTCGACCACAGCACGGACGCATCTTCAACCCGCTCCAGGCGGGCGATAATTTTGACGCGATCGCCGTCGCGATCCATGCTTCCTTCGAGCACATTGGCGACGCCGAGCAGCCGCCCCACTTCGCGAACATCGATCTTCTTTCCTCCGAACTGCGCCACCGAGGCGGACGCGATCACGCGCAGAGTCTTCATACGCGCGAGCGATTCTGTAAGCTCCTCGGTGAGGCCGCTATTCAAATACCGGCTACGCGCGTCGGAACCCGGATTCGCAAAGGGAAGCACGGCGATCGAAGCCGGCCGGGTCGTATCGCTTCGATGGAAAAAGGCCCACGCCGCCGATGCGCACAAAACGATCGCTGCGGCGAGCATCGCTATCACGGCCATTTGGGGAATTTTTCGACGGCCACGCGCGCGGACCGGTTGGCCTTCCAGATAGCGCGCCAGGTCGGCATCCATTTCGACCGCCGAGGCGTAGCGTTTTTCGGGATTTTTGTCGAGCGCCGTCGAAAGAATCGCGTCAAGGGGCGCGTCCAAACCCGAAGGATCGGGCTCCGTGTGGCTGATCCGATCCGCGATCGCGGCCGGGGAATAATCGGTAAAGCGGTACGGCGGGCGGCCGGTGAGCAATCGGTACAGCAGCACGCCCGCCGAGTAAATGTCGGAGGCGAACGTCAGCGCCTTGCCCTGCACCTGCTCCGGGCTGGCGCATTCCGGAGTGAACGCGAAGACGCCGGTCTTGGTAATCGCGGTATCGCCGCTCGCGTCTAAGAAGCGCGCCGTGCCGAAATCCAGAAGCTTTGCATTCCCTTGCGGCGTCCACCAGAATGTTCGACGGTTTGAGGTCGCGATGAATCACTCCGCGGCCGTGGACGTAGACTCAGCGCCTCCAGCACCTGCCGCATCAGGGCGATTCGCGCTCGCGCATCGAGCTTGTGCGCCTCGCAATATCGCTCGATGGTAAGCCCGTCGACGAACTCCATCACCAGATAAGGAAGACCCGAAGCGGTGACGCCGCCATCGATCAGCCGCGCGACTTTCGGATGATCCAGGCTCGCGAGAAACTGCCGCTCGCGCCGGAAGCGCTCTTCGATATCGACGAGAAGCGAGCGCCAGCGGCACCACTTTCACCGCGGCCGACATCCGGAACGCGCCATCGGCGCGCTCGGCCAGATAGACCGTGCCCATTCCTCCGCGGCCCAGCAGACGGATCGCCCGCCACGCTCCGAACTGGGGCAGCGATTCAGCGGGCTGCAGGCGCGGCCGCGCGCACTCGCTCATGGTCTTCAAGCAGTTCGGCGAACTTCTCCAACATCGCCGGATCGGCGCGCACTCTTCCTTTAGAAACGCATCGCGCTCGGCTCCGGGCGGATATTCCACCGCGGCGTCGAAGATCGCTTCGATCCGGCGGAATCGATCTAGTTCTTGTCCGGTCATAAGGAGGCGATCTCAGGCCCGGTGCAGACGACCGTGCAGCCAGGCGAGCGAAAAGCGCAGGCTGCGTTCCACGGTGCTTTTCGAGACCTGCAAAACATCCGCCGTTTCCTCCACCGTGCAGCCCAGGAAGTAATGCAATTCAACGGCGCGGGTCTTGGCCGGATCGAACTCGCGCCAGTTCGTTAAGCGCCGCGGACAGATCCAGCGATTCCGAGCTTTCATTGGAAAGCCACGCCAGTTCCGCGTCCAGAGGAATCCGCGTCCACCCGAGCCCCCGTCTTTTCCGCCTTGGCCTTGCGCGCCGAATCGATCAGTACGCGGCGCGTGAGCTGCGCGGCGAAGGCAAAAAAGTGGGCGCGATCGTTGATGGCGAGGCGCCGCAGACGCAGCAGATCGAGAAATACTTCGTTGACCACAGCGGTCGCCTGCAAGGTATGGTCGGGCCGTTCGTTGCGAAGGAAAGCTTCGGCGATCGCGCGGAGCTGATCGTACACCAGCGGCGCAAGCGATTCCACCGCGCCCGGCTCCCCTTGCTCCCAGCGGCCGAGTAACTGCGTGATTTCTCCCGGTCCAGCGTGTTGCAACCTTCAGGATAATACCTCTTATTAATTCGGCGCGAACGGGCCGGAGAATCCTTCACGCAGAGGCGCGAAGCTCGCTAAGATTTTTCACTTCTTCGGCGGATGAGGTAATACGCCGCTACCGCGACCAGGACTGCGATCGAGATGTACAGCATGTCGTGATGGATGGTCTCGGCGATGCGCTCCCACTTTTCGCCTAGAAAATAGCCGAGTATCAGGAAGGTCGAGACCCAGAGCAATCCTCCGGTCCAGGCGAAGGCCATAAAGTGGGTGAATTTGAGCTTTGAGGTTCCGGCGACGATGGCGGTGAAATGGCGGACGCCGGCGATGTAGTAGCCGATAAAAAGCGCCCAATGACCCACCCGGTCGAACCAGGCGTGGACTTTGGCGAGACGCTCTTCGGTAATGTGCAGATATTTTCCGAAACTTACTAACCACGCCTATTCCTGCGGTGCGGCCGATGGTGTAGCTGAGGCTGATGCCGCACCAACTTCCGGCGAGTGCGGCGAAGAAGGCTCCGGCAGGATGCATAACGCCCTTCGATATGAGGTAGCCGCAATAGACCAGCAGCGTTTCGTCGGGAACCGGCAGGCCGACCACTCCGAGCATCAGAAGCAGGAAAATGGCACCATATCCGTATTGGGCGATCCATGCGAAAACATGGGACATCAGCCTAAGATACCGCAGCCCCGATGGGGGGTACCCTAATACCCGCAAATGAGTAGGTGAAAACCCGCGTCAACGGCCCTGGTACCGGTACCTGCTTTCCGGCATACTACTGAAGCGATGAACACCTACCCCCGGATGTGTCGTGAAGTCGGACTCGACTGTCAGTCGTGCACGGATAGCACCGCACGTAATTTGGCCAAGATTTGTAAAGGATTGAAAGGAACGACCATAGGACAGTTGTTCGTCCAGATTCACAGCGACCCGGCATGCGCGGCGATGCACGGGCATTTCGTGAAGGCGTATTTAGCAGCGTCGATCGAGCGGATGCCGGCGATGTCGGAACGCCGCGTGGCGATGGCGGCGGTAGCGTAGTCCAGGTTAGTTGCCGGTAGGGATGATTCCGGCGTTTTCGACCATGAGAATGACGGTCCGTTCGAGGGCTCGCGTGCGGTGGGTGGTTCGTCTTGGGACGACGAATCCTTGCCGTGGAGAAAGCTCAACGGTACCGTCTTCCAGGTCGATAAGCAATCGGCCTTCGACGACATAAAAGAATTCGTCGTCATGGTCGTGTTTGTGCCAGTGATACTCGCCCTCGACCACGCCGAGACGGATCACTGAGTCATTCACCTGACAGAGTGTCTGGTTAAACCATTTATATTCGCAGGCGTCGGAAAGAGCCTTCTCGTCGATCACCTCAAGTGGGCCGCGGAGGATGTTTAGGCGGGTTTCGTAGGGGAAGGGGGACGTTGCCATGTTGGGTTCTCCTGAGGGTTAGATTAACACCTAGCTCCACGGATTTAGGCCGTCTTTCACGCAGAGGCGCGGAGAGCGCAGAGAAAAGAAGAGCTTCACGCAAAGGCGCTAAGCTCGCAAAGAAGCCTGATCCATCAATCAGTTGCTCGTTGATCGAATCCGCGGGAGCATTTTCGCACTTTCAAGCGTTAACAACACCGCGCCCGTGTCGATTTCGGCCTGATACCGCTCATCCGAGAATTTCCGCCACTCCTCAGCCGAATGCTTCGCGCCATGAGCAGCCAGATGACGTCGATAGGCGTTCTGATCGGACAATTCGTCCAGAATGCCGCGCAGGATTTCGAAGAAGTGTCTCATGCCAACTCCGATTGGATGAAAGGCGTCTCGGTCAGGCGCGCGTCGCGCTTGCCGCTCAGGATTCCGGTCCACACGCGGATCGAGTCGACCAGAATCACCGTCACCAGGACCAGAAATACGCCGCAGACCGCGGCATCCAGGCGGGCGTTGAAGATCAGCGTCGCGGTCGCCGCGGTCTGCGGGCCCGCCGCCAGCTTGTCGGCTTGCGCCAGGAATCCCAGGTCGGGGAAGGGCGAGAAGATTTTCTGCCATCCTGCGGTGAAGGTGACGACCACCAGCCAGGAAAGCGGGACCAGCGTCACCCAGAGAAATTTCGCGCCGTGCATCTTGATCAGGATCGTGGTCGCGACGCATAAGGCAATCGTCGCGAGCAACTGGTTCGCGATTCCGAACAGAGGCCACAGCGAATTGATTCCTCCCAGCGGATCGCGCACGCCCTGGAACAGGAAATATCCCCACGAGCGCGACCACTACGCGCTGGTTGCAAGCATGCCAGGAGTCCGAGCTGGTTCTTTTCATCGCGCAGCAGGTCCTGCAGCATGAATCGGCCCACGCGGGTTCCGGCGTCGAGCACCGTCAGGATGAACAGCGCCTCGAACATGATGGCGAAGTGATACCAGAAGGCGAGCAGCGCCGCGGCTTCCGCCTACGAAGGTGAAAATGTGCGCCATGCCCAGCGCCAGCGACGGTGCGCCGCCGGTCCGATAGAACAGGGTCTTCTCGCCGACGTCGGCGGCCAGTTGCTGCATATCGAGCGGCGTAACCGGAAATCCCCAACTGGTGATCATCGCCGAGGCGGCCGACGGGCGTCGTGCCGACGATGCCGGCGGGCGAGTTGACGGCGAAGAAGATTCCCGGCTGCAAGGATGCCGCCGCGATCAGAGCCATCAGCGCGACGAAACTTTCGAGCAGCATCGATCCGTAGCCGACGGCGCGGGCGTTGGTTTCCTTGGCCAGCAGTTTCGGCGTGGTGCCGGAGGAGATCAGCGCGTGAAAGCCGGAGATGGCTCCGCAGGCGATGGTGATGAAGCAGAAAGGGAAGATTTTCCCCGCGAAGATGGGGCCGGTGCCATCGACGAAACGCGTCAGGGGAGGCAATTGCAATGTGGGGTGGACCAGCAGCACGCCCAAGCGCGAGCAGCAGCACCACGCCCAATTTTACGAACGTGCTCAGATAATCGCGCGGGGCGAGCAGCAGCCAGACGGGCAGGGCGCTGGCCATGAATCCGTAGACGATCAGCGCGCTGGCGATCGCGATGCCGGAAAAAGTGAACCAGGGCGCCCAGGTCGCCGATTCGGAAACCGCCTGGCCGCCGAAGATGCTCGCGACGATCAACACGAAGCCGATGGCCGAGCATTCCAGCACCTTGCCGGGCCGCCAATAACGCAGATAGAGTCCCATGAAGATGGCGATGGGCATGGTCGCGGCGATGGTGAATGCGCCCCAGGGGCTGCTCTTCAGCGCGTTGACGATGACCAGCGCGACCACGGCGAGCAGGATCACCATGATCAGCAGGACGGTGATCAGCGCGGCGAAGCCTCCGGTTTTTCCGATCTCTTCGCGCGCCATCTGGCCGAGCGATTTGCCGTCGCGGCGGAGGGAGCAGAACAGCACCACGAAATCCTGCACGGCGCCGGCCAGTACCGCGCCCACGATGATCCAGAGGGCTCCCGGCAGATAGCCGAACTGTGCGGCGAGCGTCGGGCCGACCAGGGGGCCGGGACCGGCGATAGCGGCGAAATGATGGCCGAAGACGATCCATTTATTGGTCGGTTCATAATCGTGGCCGTCGCGCAGGCGCTCGGCCGGGGTGGCGCGGCGGTCGTCCAGCGCCATCACGCGGGCGGCAAGGAATCCTGCGTAAAACCGATATCCAAGGAGATAGGTACAGACGGCGGCGATCACCAGCCACATGCTGTTGACGGGCTCTCCGCGGGATTGGGCGATCATGGCCATCGCAAAGGCGGCGGCAATCGCCAGCAGAGCCCACAGGAGACGCGTGAAGAAACGGAGCATTCTACAAAGAATACAGAAACGGCAGCCGGACTTGCCGTACGTCACTAAGGTGTTTACCGGAGCAAGGCTTAAGTAAAAACCCGGGTCCCTAAGGGGAAGACCGAGGCGAATCTGGGGGCGAGGGTTGATTGATCGCATCCGATATTCTATTTAGGCTATAAGAGGAGGCCGAATTTGCTTCGCAGCATCATCATCAGCCCGGACGTTGAACTGGCGCTTCGCCTGGAAACGGCCGCGACGCTGACTGGAGAAGTCTCCGTCAACCGAGTGTTGGATGCTTATCCGACAGCGATCGACTTGGTGCGCTCGCTTCGCGCCCATGCGCCAGACGTAATGTTTTTGAATTTCGAATCGCTCGAGAAAGCTCAGGAAGTAGTCGCGTTCGTAGAGAAACAGGCGGAAGGGTTGCAGATCATCGCCATTCATCGGACCTGCGATTCGAAGATCCTCCGTGAAACCATGCGCCTCGGTGTGCGCGAATTTCTTTCGGATCCGTTTGAGCGCGGGCTGCTGCTCGATTCGATCAGACCATGTGAAAGCGCTGATCGAACGGAAACCGCCCACGCATGGAGCCACCACGCAGGTGTTTTCCTTTCTTCCTTCGAAGGCCGGCGTCGGCACCTCAACGCTTGCACTGAACGTCAGCGCGGCTTTGGCGCGGCGTCCGAATACCCGCGTGCTGCTTTCCGATTTCGATCTCAACAGCGGAATGGTGCGCTTCCTGCTGAATCTTCGCAACGAATATTCGGTGATCGATGCGGTGGAGAATTCGCTGCGTATCGATGAGAATTTGTGGCCGCAGCTGGTGACGACCATGGATCAACTGGACGTGTTGCATGCCGGCCGCGTGAATCCCAATATGCGCATCGAAGGGACACAAATTCGCAATCTGGTGGAATTCATGCGCCGCAATTACGATGCGCTGTGTTTCGATCTTTCCGGCAACCTTGAAAAGTATTCGATGGAGCTGATGCAGGAGTCGAAGCGCATCATGCTGGTGGTGACGCCGGAGATCCCGTCTCTGCATCTGGCGCGCGAGAAGCTGCACTTTCTGCGCGGGTTCGATCTGGAGAGCCGGGTCTCAGTGGTGCTGAACCGCGGTTCTCAAAAAGCCTCTATTCACGAAAGCCCAGGTGGAGGAACTGCTGGGCCTTCCCGTGGTCCAGTCGTTTCCGAACGATTATGTCGGGCGTGAACAAGGCGATGACGGCGGGGAAATGGATGGAGGCGGACACGGAGATGGGTCAGATGGTCGCCGACTTCGCGAAAAGTCTGATCGACAAGAAGCCCGTTGCGAAGGAGCCGAAGAAGTTCCTCGAGTTCCTGAGCACTCCGAACCGGCTGCTGGCGCCCCAGAAGTAAATAGCGGTCCACGAACTACACTAGAGGTTTATGGACCAGGATTATCTGCGCACGCTGCTCGAACAGGTGCGCGCGGGCGCTGTTGAGATCGACGCGGCGATGGAGCGGTTGCGCCACCTCCCTACGAGGATTTGGGATTCGCCAAGGTGGATCACCATCGGGCTTTGCGGCACGGAATGCCGGAAGTGGTTTTCGGCAAAGGGAAAAACGCCGGATCAGGTTTCGGCGATCGTCCGGACACTGCTAGCCACCTCGCAGAACGTTCTGGTCACACGCGCTGATGAACGTGCAGCGGCACGCTTACAAAGCGAACACCAGGAGAACATCGAGTACTTTCCCGCGTCCGGCGCGGTTCGATTCTGGCGGGACCGGTCGCCGCGCGGGAAAGGGAAAATCGCGGTGGTCTGCGCCGGCACCAGCGACCTTCCAGTGGCGGAAGAGGCGCAAATAACCGCCGAAGTAATGGGCAATGAGGTGGATGCGATCCATGACGTCGGGCGTCGCCGGCATTCACCGCCTGATGCAGAATCGCGAGCGGCTGACGGAGGCGCGCGTCGTGATCGTCTGTGCGGGCATGGAGGGCGCGCTGCCGAGCGTAATCGGCGGGCTGGTTTCCGCGCCGGTGATCGCTGTGCCAACCAGCGTCGGCTACGGCGCGAGTTTTCACGGCTTGGCCGCGCTGCTGGGGATGCTGAATAGCTGTGCCAGCAATGTCACAGTAGTGAATATTGACAACGGTTTCGGCGCAGGATACGCGGCCAGCCTGATGAATCGGCTTTAGTTCCACCAGCCCTTCTCGACCGTACGTCGGCGCGTCTGGAGAGGGGCGCCATAAGTGCGATAAAACGGAGAAGGGATTGGCGAAACCACAATCGCTTGGCGTCGCGTCTAAACTAGAAGAATATGTTTTCTCGCTTTAGCGGAATAGTGTTCGGGCTAGTGTGTCTGTCGGCTGAGCGGGTGGGGTCAATACATCATTTCGACCGTGGCGGGCGAAGGCCCTCCAGCCACAGCCGGGTATTCGGGCGATAACGGCGCGCCCACCGGCGCGCAACTGTGGTTCCCCACTGGCATGGCTTACTCCAAGGGGAAGCTTTATATCGCCGATCCAGCCAATCACTGTGTCCGTATGATATCGGACGGAATCATCACCACTTTCGCCGGCGTCTGCGGCACTCCGGGATTTGCGGGAGATGGCGCGGCGGCTACACTGGCGAATCTGAATAATCCCAGCGGAGTCGCGGTCGATCCCAACGGCGATGTGTTGATCGCCGACACCGCCAACAACGTGGTTCGCATCGTGGTCCCCAGCGGCATCATCAGCACCTTCGCCGGAAATCACTCGACCGGGCGCGCGGCTATACCGGCGACGGAGGTCCGCGACCAACGGCGAATTGGATGCGCCCACGGCGATCGCGTCCGACTCCGCGGGAAACATCTACGTCACCGATTCGGTCAATAACCTGGTGCGGAAGATCAACGCGGTGCAGCAATGTACGACACCGACGACGGCACGCCCGTCTGCGGCAATTATCTCAGCACGCCTGTCGGGATTGGCTCGACAGGCGGGACTTTGAATCATCCCGAACGGCTTGGCGATCGATACGTCGTTCGCAATTTATGTCTCCGACACCAGCCATCGGGTTTTGAAATTTGCGAACGGCGCGCTGACGCCGTTCGCGGGCAATGGCAACATCGGGTTTACGCGGCGACAACGGCCCGGCGACCAAGCCATACTCAACAATCCCATCGGCCTGGCGATCGACGCCGCGGATAATGTGTACATCACCGATGCCAATGAGTTCCGCATTCGCGTGGTTGCGCCGAACGGGATTATCACCACCATCGCCGGTTCCGAGCCATGCTGGTTATGCCGGCGACGGGGGCCCGCCTCGAGTGCGCTACTGGATTTCCCACATGCCGCCCTGCCGGACGGTTTGGGCAATATTTACATCGCCGACACCCAAAACAACGTCATCCGGATGCTCACTATCCCCGGGCCGGCGATCGTGTCGAATGGCGTGGTCAGTTCAGCGAGCTTCCAGCCGAATATTTCTCCCGGTTCTCTGGCGACGATCGCCGGAACAAACCTCGCGACTTCGACGACAGGCAGCGCCGGAGCGCCGCTGCCGATGACTTATGCCGAAGCATCGGTCAGCGTCAACGGAAGGTCTGCGCCAATCCTCTATGCGTCTCCCTCGCAGATCAATTTCCAGGTGCCTTGGGAAACAGCGGTGGGAAATGCCTCCGTCACGGTCACTGTTGACGGTAACACCAGTGCGGCCGCAACGGTTCCGGTAACGGCCGCGGCACCCGGAATTTTCTTCAACAGCTCCGGCGCGGCGATCGCGCAGAACCACGATTTTTCGCTAAATACGCCGTCGAATCCCGCGCACGCGGGCAGCTATCTGATCGCCTATCTAACCGGTTCTGGGCCGGTTACTCCTGCAATTGCGGACGGCGCAGCCACTCCCAGTACCGGATTAGTGCAGCCGACGTCTACCATCAGCGTCACCATTGGAGGCGCGCCGGCGACGGTGCTCGGATCGGCGTTGACGCCGGGATTCGTTTCGCTGTTGCAGCTTAACATCACTGTTCCGTCAGGCCTCGCGGCGGGAAGTTATCCAATGGTGGTGACCATCGGGGGGCAGGTAAGTAATACAGCTACGGTCAGCATTGCGCCTTGAAGTAAGTGTTTCCCTTACGCCTTTTGCTTCCGATACCTCTGCGCCCCTCGCGCCGACATTCTCCGCAGCGCCCACCCCGGCAACGATTTCATAAACATCACAATCAGCTTGTAGCGCCAGCCCGGAATTACGAACAATTTTCCCTCGTCGAATCCTCGCAACGATTCATTGACCACGAAATCCGCCGTCATCCACAAGCTTTGAGGGATCGGACTGCGGTCCATTTTCAGCGTGTCGTGAAACTCTGACAGCGTAAATCCCGGACATAGCGCCTGCACCTTTACCGGCGATTTTTGCACCTCCAGCTCCGCGTACAAACCCGCTGTGAAGGCGTTCATCCATCCCTTGGTCGCGCTGTAGCTGACGCTGCCGGCTGTCTGCCCGAACGCCGCGACGGACGACACGTTGATCACGCCGCCGGCTCCTTTTGAAATGAGATTTACAAGTGCGGCATGCGTCAGATGCATTGCCGCGATCACGTGCAGGCGATGCATCTGCAACTGGCCCTCAAGACCGACATCGGCAAAGAATCCCAGTGTCCCGAAGCCGGCGTTGTTCACCAGCAGGCCTAAATTCGGCGCCGATCGAATCCGGTCGGCGACCTTTTCACGATCGGCGTCGTCCGCGAGATCGGCTGCGAGCACGTCTGCCGACACGTGATAGGTCTCCGACAATTCAGCCGCCACGGATCGCAGGCGGTCTTCGCGCCGCGCCACCAGCAACAGATCATAGCCGCGCGCCGCCAGCTTTCTTGCGAACATCGCGCCGATGCCGCTCGATGCTCCGGTGATTACCGCCAGCTTTCTCTCAGCCATTTGCTTTCTCCACTTCGTCCATGCGATGACCTCGCGCCGACCACTCCGCTCCGGCGAGCACCAGCATCGATACCAGGAATCCGATCAGAACCAGGGTGACCGAATTCTTGAACACGTTATATTCGCGTCCGAGCTTTTGATAAAATCCCGGCCACACCCATCGGTTGATGTGCTTCAGTACTTCGAGCAGCACGCCCACCACGATGGCCGCGGGAATCACCCGGTCCAGCGGCGGCTTTCCGTTCGGCAGGAATCGATAGATCAGAAACAGAACGAAGACCGTCAGCGGGACGGCCGCCAATTTGAAACGTGATCACAGGAATCACTGCGAAGACCGATTGCGGCAGCCACGCGGGCTGCGTTCCCGTGAGTTTCCGAAACGATTCCTGACTGAACGCGGTCATCAGCAGCGAGCCCAGCGCCATTCCTCCGCAGACGAAGATCAAGCCCAGGCTCACCACTTGATTCCAAAAAAAACTGCGGTTCTTGCGAATCCCCCAGACGTTATTCAGCCCGACTTCGAGGGGCTCGAAAACTCCATTCGCGGTGAACAGCAGCAGGAACAGCGAAATGATTTCGATCTTTCCCTGCGGAGGCGGATTGTTATGCAGAAAACTTCCCAGCGCGTCGGGGAAAAAATCGTTCAGCGCCAGGTCGATCGCCGAGAGCGCCGTTGCCCGGCTGAAAAATTTCGACGCGACGGCGACGCTGACGATCAGGAAAGGATAGAACGACAGCAGCACGTTTGCGGCAACCGAAAATGCATAGACGTGTACTTCCGTTTTCATCCAGTAGCGGAAGGTCGGACGCAGCGCTCTGAAGAAGTCGAGCATCCTCTCAGCATTACACTATAGGAATGACGAAGACACGTTTCGGAGGATTTCTTGCCGCATTTTTGCTGACCGCGGCGCTGGCCATGACCACGGTCGCGCAAACGAAGACGCGACCACTAAGCCTGCTCTGGTCGACATCAACTCGGCAACGGCGGATCAATTGCAAGCGCTTGCCGGGGATTGGTCCTGCATATTCGGCGAAGATCATCGCGGGGCGTCCTTATTCGGGCAAGGACGATCTGGTGAACAAGAAAATCGTTCCGCAAGCAACCTACGACAAGATCAAGGAGATGATCATCGCCAAGCAGCCCAAAAAATAGTGCGCATTGTTCTCGTCTCGACGTATGAGCTGGGCCATCAACCCTTCGGCCTCGCTTCGCCCAAGGCTTGGCTGATCCGTGCTGGACATGATGTAAGTTCGGTCGACCTTGCCAAAACGGCTCTTGCTGAAGGAGTGATTCGCGAAGCCAAGGCGGTCGCTTTCTCATTGCCGATGCATACCGCGACACGTCTCGCGATTCCTGTAATTGAGCGCGTGAAGCGGGTCAATCCGGAGGCTCGAATCGCCTGCTACGGGCTTTATGCGCCTCTAAATGCGGAGTTGCTGCGCGGCTTGGGGGTCGAAGCGATTTTGGGCGGCGAGTTCGAGCGAGCGCTCGTGTCATGGGCTGCGGGCGGAAAGCCTTCGGAGATTTCGCTCGACAAATTGGTGTTCGTTAAGCCCGACCGCAGTAGTGCCGTCGATTCCTACGCGAAGCTTCGCACCGATGCAGGCGGCAAAATCGTCGCGTACACGGAGGCGAGCCGCGGCTGTAAACATCTTTGCCGGCACTGCCCGATTGTGCCTGTGTATCAAGGCCAATTCCGAGTGGTTCAGCGCGAAGTTGTGCTCGACGATATTCGCCAGCAGATTGCGCAAGGCGCGAGCCATGTGACGTTCGGCGATCCGGATTTTTTGAACGGTCCCACGCACGCGATGCGGATTGTGGAAAGGCTGCACGCCGAATTTCCGCATGTCACCTACGACGCGACCATCAAAATCGAGCACTTGCTGAAGCATCGCGATCTGCTTGGTCCTTTGCATGAAACGGGATGTTTGTTCGTTACCACTGCGGTCGAATCGCTGGATGACGCCGTGCTCGCGAAGCTGGAAAAAAATCATACGCGGCGGGATTTTTTTGAGACCGTGTCGCGCACGCGCGATGCCGGCCTCGAATTGCAGCCGACTTTTCTCGCCTTTACTCCGTGGACCACGATGGATGGTTATCGCGATCTGTTGCGCGTGCTGAGAGATCTCGATCTGGTCGAAAGCGTTCCCAGCGTGCAGCTCGCGTTGCGTCTGCTGATCACGTCGAATTCGCGTCTGCTTGAATTGGGTGAGATCAGACCGGTCGCGGGCGCGTTCGACAAAAAGCTGCTGGTCTATCCGTGGAAACACACGGATCCGCGGGTCGATGCACTTGGCGCGCGAATTTTTCGGCTTGTCGATAAGCTACAGAAACAGGGATTGAACCGCACCGAAATTTTCGCCGCGATTTGGTGTGAGGCGGGGGACGATCCGCTGCCGGAAAACTTTCATCTGATGCCGCGCGCGACAGTGCCCTATCTGGACGAGCCCTGGTATTGTTGAGCAGAGCCATCGGAGGAGCAGGTTGCTCTTCTATAATGTTTATTTTGCAATAAGTTACAGCTATTAAGGTTGGTTTTGTGTTTGCTTATGCTACCGTAAAGGCATGACGGCTCCGCACGAAGTCGAAGCACTGGTGATAGATGCACGCTTTGAGAAGGCCATCGAAGAACGTCTAGCAAAGCTGAATTTCAAGAGACGCCACACCCGAAAATGCAGAGCCGGAAAGAAGATTGGCGAGTGGCACGAGTGGAAACAAGTTGAAGAGGATGGCAAGAAAAAAGGCCGTGGCTGCGCCTGTCCCTACTATGCCCTCGGTGTCCTCGATCAGGCGAAGGGCTTCTATCCCTACGCCACAGGGAAAACCAGCAAGACCCATGCGGAAAACCAAGTACGCATTTGGTTGAAGACGGGTCGGTACGGCGTCAACGAAGACCCGAACACGACGCCAATCAAAGACGCCGTTGAAGACTACATGGATTACGTCAAGAAAGACGTTGGCGCAAGCGACAGCACGATCCAAAAATATCAGACGCTCATGGATCAGTTTGAGGCGTTCGCAAAATGGAAGGGCATCACCAGCATTCAGCGATTCGACGGGTACGGCAAGGATTCCATCGGGGATGCTGTCGTACTGGAGTTCAGACGGGCGTGGGCTGATCCGAACGCAGGATACAAGTTGGGTAATCCGGCATGGCGCACGATGTCAGACGAAACGGCCAAACGTGCTGCCAAAACTCTTCGTCTATTTTTCAATCGGTGCATAGATCGCAAATGGATTCTACAATCGCCTGTGCGCCTTCTGAAATTTCCAAAGAACAAGAATCCGAAGAACCGCACAAAGGCTGATGTGAAATATCTGACGGCAGCGCAATTCAATGACATCCTTTGGGCCGTCGATGCCAAGCTGTCAGACCGTGAGCGACGATCAGATTATCATCGTGGTCGTTTGAAGGCCCTCATCATGATTTGTAGATGGGGCGGATTGCGAATTTCTGACGGTGTTGCGCTGCATAAAAATCAGATTCAGGGCGACGTGTTGTACATCGACAACACCAGGAAAAGCGATTCCTCCGTCAAGGTGCCGTTGCCCAAAGAAGCGATGGACGTACTGAACGCAATCACGCCCTATGCGAACGGCTTCTTTTTCTGTGAGGGCGGCGAAGAATCCCTAGCGTCTGCCCACGATCTGTACTCGAAGAACATCGCAGAGATTTTCACGAAAGCCGGAATCAGAACAAAAGTTGATAACATGCTGACCCATCGGTTCCGGCATACTTTCGTCGTTGATCTTTTAGAAAAGGGCGTGCCATTGGAAACTGTGTCGCTGCTGATCGGTCACCAGTCGATCAAGACGACGCAGGATTATTACGCCGGGTGGACCAAAGGTTATATGGACCGGGCGGCGAAACTGGTGAGGGATTCGTGGGTCAAGCAAGCGGACGCCCTCTAAAATTTCTCTTGACGAAAATCTTCAGAGGGCGCTCCCTTTAGTTTTGACGGCGGCGTTGCATCACTCTGTCAAACACCGATTGAGGGATACTCAGCTTGCGCTGGTGTCGCTTGCCATGCTTCTTTGGAACAGTCGATAAGTCAATCGTTCCGGGTTCCTTGTTAAACAGGCGTTGAATCGTGCTCTTGGACACCTGCAAATCTTCAGCTATTTGATCCACAGTAAAATGCTTCTCTCTCAATGCGTTCATCGTGCTTGTTCCACCTGCGCAGCGCTCTGGCTGTGCGGTCGGCGACGAACAAATTGGACATCTTCCGGCTCATCATTGACTCTTTCCTTTCAAATTTGAAATGCAGCTTCTTCGACCGACGATGCCGGGGTGCTGCGTCTCCCGCTCGGTTTGTTTCGCAGCCCACGGCCACGGAGTTGGTTCATCCTTGCGGTGGTGGCGATTCTGGACGTTCCAGACGCCAGCGATCCGCAAATTTCTAGTCCAAAAGGGTCCATACTATGCTGTCTAATCTCATCATGAATTTTTCAGTTTTTCGAGTGTTGCAGTGTTCAAACAATCCAGCGGCTTGAAGCTTCGCTAGGAATTCGTCCGTTAGCTTCTGCAAAGTGCTACAGGGGTCTGGAGTATCTTCGTCTTCGGGTGTCGCTGCGAGTTCAACGGGCGACAAATGTTCTGGATCGAGCGATTCGGTAGGACGCTCGGCGGTCTCACGGTCGTTGCCTGCGGCGGTAGTTTGGATCGGTACATGGCGAACGCCTTGAGCGTCGGTCGTATCACTGAGGACACGAAGCTGATTGTTGTTATTGGACTCGACGGCGACCGGATTGGTGGGCATCGACCCGTTAGTATTTGCGAATGTTGAATCAGACATTGCTGATCCTCCTAAAAGGATTTCCCCGGCGGCCAGACACACTTCAGGCGATACGTCTGGAAGATGAACTTCCAGCGCCGTTAATGCGCTCAGGTTGTCGGAGGTTGTTTTGTCGGTGAAGTGCGCCACGGACGGGGTGACGATTTGCTTCAGCGACAAAGCCATCATACGGCTTCCAAAGCGGCTCAGTCAAGCAGAAAAGTGCCGTAAGTGATTGAAAATAAGATACATCTAAATGCTTGCCGACCTGAAATCATGCCCGATTTTGGCTATTCATTTTAGTTGGAATCGTCGGCCTTGCAGAATCAAGCAGATGACGGGGTAGCTGGAGCGCTGGAATTCAAATTTTGAAGGGATTTTGGTGAAATAAATTTAATGGTGCTGGAGGATCTGTTGCGTTGCCCCTGGCTTTTTCCGGCATCATTCGCTTTGCAATCTGGCCGTCACCGCCGCCGCTTCTTCCCGCAAAGAGTCTATCGCAAAGGCGACTGCTCTCTCGACAAAATGCTCCCTGTTTTTGATCGCAGGCCGAAGCCGTCGAATGGCCGCATCAATAGTTGCCCAATCCTCTTTGTCCAACGTGAGCATGATCGGCAGCGTGGTCAGTTTCGGATCATCAGCGTAAAGCCACTTTCTCAGAGATTTCTGGAAGTTCTGAATCAGATATTTTGTCTCGGCTACAGCCTGCGTGATGTGGCTTTGGAGTGCCGTGGTCGAGCGGAGTTGGTCGTCGGTCGATGCCGCCAAACTCGTCTTTGTACTTTCGAGCACCAACTTTTCGATTTGGTCGAGTCGCTTGTCGGGCCACGATTCCGGTGCGTGCAACAGAAGCGCATCGTCGATTGCGTTTCGGACCTGATTGAGAATGTCGGATTCCAGCATCTTTCGAGCATTTGGCCGTCTGGTCTTCTTCGGTCTTCGTCGTGCAATCACTTCGTCTCGGTCGTGAGTGGTTTTCAGCGGCATGTTCGTTCTCCTGCGGTAGTGGCCGCCTGTTGATCCTTGATGCTGCGGCGAATGGCGGCTCGGATGAAATCGGATTTGGTCAAACGTCTGTCGTAGGCTGCTTCGGCGATCATGGCATCGAGTTCGGTAGTGAGGCGAAGGGTCATGCAGTGGGTATATTTGCTTTGGTGCATTGGTGTCCTCGGTATCATCATTTAGCGTTTCGACGTTTTTGAAACGAGCGTGTTGCAACGCAGAAATTCCTGAAGGTGCGTGAATGCGGCATCCAACTTTCTGCGGACGGTCCTTGTGCTGATCGTCAGCCCCTCTGCGATCTCACCTTGCGTAAAACCTTGACGGAAGAAGAGCGTGAATATGTTGCTCTCGTCGTCGGGCAATGCGGAGAGAGCAGTCCGATAGTCAATGCGGTCGTCTATGTTCAGACTGTCAGATACGTCATGCAGGGCGGGATCAAATTGTGGGAACCGAGCCGCTCTTCGGATGTGATCCTTGATGCGTGAATCGGCCCTGTACACCAACAATCCGGGCGTGAGATATGTGTACGCCTTTCCTTCGACGGCTTGCCATAGTTCGGTCCAAACTTGTTGGCAGATTTCTCGGGCGAGATCGTAGTCGAAGTTCGGGACTTCCTTGATGACGTGACGAAAGAACCGCTGATTCCACTTGCGATAGAAATGCTCGAATCTGGTGATGTAGTTGCAATCTGGCGGGAAGAAATAGATAAGTTCAGGCATGTTTGAAGGCACTCCATTTGCCAGCCACAGGTATCTATACACGGAGGCCTCATTCTGAAGAAACTTTAATGATCAGTACATGTCCGGTTTTGTCTGCTTCCAACGGTTATATTTCAGAGACTCGACAGAACCTGATGGATGTCGAACGGGTTGATCGGTTCCGATGAGAGCTTCCAATGAAAGTTCTTGTGGTTGGTAGGATCGAGCCAACCGAAAATACAACATGAGAACCCAATGGGTCGATGACGGCGACAGCCGGAATCGACAAGCGTGAGGATTCAAACGAGTTGCAAAAAGGAACGTAAGCAACCCTAGGAAAAGTGCGTCTGGACCATGAATGGATCGGTGGTCACGTTGTCTTCACGTTGCGTCTCGGACGGCAAGGCCGTCCTTCGCCGCCCTTCGGGGGGCTAGTGAAGGATTGATCTACACTCCAAATGAGTCGAGGTTGATTCGAGCCAAGAAAGAGTCTACATTGACGGAACGTAGTCCCCTCGCCTTACGGCTCCGGGACCGATGGACGGTTCTTGTTGTGGGTGATATCTACATCCAAAATCGGGAACCGTGGTTTTCCAACGCCATCAAGCAATACGTGACCCACCGTGACCGTTCAAGAAAATGAAATCCACACTCGATTGCAAGGAGTCCTGTCGCTTGCGCTCCAGGACCGCCAGCGATTTCATTTGGATGGTCGTTTGCAGGCGTCAGAACGCTCTCCAGGCGTGCGGCGACAGCCGGGAAAACCTGAGCCAGCCCGGAATCCCGAATTGCGTTCGTGCGCCAACTTTTTCACGCTGCAAAGTACCAATTCCGGCCTCGCCGTGGTGCTTGGGCGACAAGTATTCCGGTATCAGACATACGGCAAGGTGGCAGATATGCGGGTTCAGGAGAAGGCAGAGTGGTATCGCCGAAAACGATGTCCGGTGCATACGATCTGCCGAATGAGCGTCGGTCTAAAACCCCATCGCCCCGAGGAACCCCAACCTACATATCTGCATGATTTCCGCCGCCGCCCTGGTCCAGGACTTGCCGCCCGATCTCCAAGACATCGTTGAGGCCCACTTGTTCGACGGCGAATCACTTTTCAAAATCCAGCGCCGTTACAAATTGGAACGCCGTGTCCTCGAAGCGTTGATCGCCGCCGCCCTGGTCACCATGCGGACGGCGCTGCGGAGTCGTGGCGTCCAGTCTGTTTCGGATGTGATCTGAGTCGGCACTGCGGAACTCATCACGACGGCGGGGCGGGAAAATCGCAAGACCCGTAAATTTTGCCGGGGCTTCTGTCGATCATTAGCTGATGCCGAGATCCCGGCGAACCTGTCATGAAAGCCCATCAGCGATTCATCAGAGAAGAACTGGCACGGACTGAGCCTTCGTACAGAGCGGACATTGAGTCAGCGGTCGTCCACGAAATCACGTCTTCGCAAGCGAAAGAGATCATCGAGAAGTACGAGTGGTTGAAGACAATGCCAGCAGTCGTCTGCCACTGCTTCGGCATTTTCTTCGATGGCATCTGTGGTGGCGCTGTCGTCTACAGCAACGAATACGCTGAAAATTTGGGGGTGTGGGACAAGTTTGGCTACACAGGTAAGATCATCTGCCTTGCCAGAGGGGCGTCTGCTCATTGGGCGCACCCGCATTCTGCGTCGAAGCTGATTCGCACTTCGATGAAGATGCTGCCTGCGAAGTACAAAGTCGCAACGGCGACCGTTGACGTGACGGCAGGTGAAATCGGGACCATCTATCAGGCTTGCGGATTCGACTACGTGGGAGTGATGTCGAAAGGTGGTCCCACCGCCTCGATCATAAAACCTGACGGCAAGCGCATTTCTTCGAGGGACGCCTTTGCACTTTACGGCACCAGGAGCATACAAAAGTTGCGAGAAATGGGATTAGATGTTCGGTCGGACCCACGCAAAGGAAGGTACTTCGGTTTCGTAGGAAGCCAACGAGAGCAAAGAGAGAACCGAAAACAAATTGACCACCTAATAAAGCCATACCCCAAACGACCGCCACAAGCCAACAAAGCAACCCAAATCCACCCCGAGTTCCGGTCGTTGATCGGGCCACCCACAAAAGAGGAACGCCAGCAACTCGAAGCGAACCTCGTTGCCGAAGGGTGCCGTGATCCACTGGTCACCTGGAACGGCATTTTGCTCGACGGTCACAATCGCTTTGAAATTTGTGAGCGGCGTGGCATTCGTTATAGGATCGTCGAGATCGACCTACCGAGCGCTGAGGCTGCGAAGCTGTGGATCGAAGAAAACCAAATCGGTCGCCGCAACCTCACGACCGACCAACGAGCCGCCATCGCCTATCGCATCATGCAACGGCGTGTGGCGCTCTCGAAGCAGGAGCGTGCCCGGAAGGGCGGAAACGCACGGTCACTGAGCTTGGTGGTGACACCTACCACCGAGCAATCCTCATCACCACGACCAGCGGGAAGTGGCCGCTTCGCAACTCGGAATCTCGCCAAACAGATTGCGTGTGGTGTCAGCCATCGCCAAGCAATCTCCCGCCGCCATCGAACAACTGGTGGCCGGGACGCTGACGATCAAGCAGGCCAAAGAGGAGATCGCTGAACAAACACGTCAGCGACTCCGAAAGGCGGCGCTGAAGACCAACGTCCGAAGGATCGCAAATTCACACAGGTGACCTCTCGTTGCTCAATCGGCCTGATCCAGGATGGCTCTGCCGATTTACTACTGACCGATCCGCCCATACGAGAAAGATGCGATTCCGCTGTATGGCAAACTGGCGAAACTGGCCCAACGGAAGCTGAAGCCGGGTGGCCTCTGTGCGTCGTGATGTGCGGACAGCTTTTCTTCGATCAGGTCTTTGCACAGATGACCAAGCATCTCGATTATTACTGGATCGTGGCCATCAGCGGTGACGCAGGCGCAAGATCGACACGGATATTAAATCGAAGGATGCTGAACGTCTTGCGGCTAGTCGTGATCTTCGCAAAGCGACCGCTCAAGCAGATGGCGAGATCTGCTCTGCCGTTCATGACTCGACCTGATCCCCGGTGAGCGAGACAAGAAACATCACACTTGGGGCCAGGGTCTCAAACAATTTCAGTATTTGGTCGAGCATCTTTCCAAGCCAGGGCAACTCGTTGTTGATCCGTTCGTGGGCGGTGGGACTGTCGCCAGTAGCCTGCCTCGCCACGGACGCCGCTACATCGGCACTGAACTCGACCCCGGCGTTGCCGCCGCTGCTCGTGCTCGGGTGGCCGAATTTAGGAAATCACAACCGAAGGATCACTGAATCGTCGGGCGTGATGGTGTCCGTTTTCCGGTCCCGAGGCGGCATCGAAAATTAGATGACATAGCCTATGGTAATCCTTCTCAAAGGCTATAATGGTTGCTTGGAAACGCTTCCGGCTCCGATTTCCCCTTCGGCTCCGGACGACATCGAACGGCTCAAGGCCATCGTGCTCGATTCGGTCAACAGCCCCGAGAGCAAACGAGCTTACAACCAAGCGATCACCGACTTCTGAATTGGGGTTCGGCAGCGTCTCCGGGGACTGGCTTCACAAAAGCGACCGTCCAGGCGTACAAGGCGCATCTCTGTGCATCAAAAGTTCGATCTCGCCGCCTCGACCATCAACGTCCGCATGAGCGCCATTCGACGTCTTGCCGTTGAAGCCGCCGACAACAACTTCATCGGCCCGGATGTTGCGTCTGGCTATCGGGCGAGTAAAGGGCGTCAAACGTGAAGGCGTCCGCACAGGAAATTGGCTGACGATTCATCAGGCAGAAAAACTCATCAACGCACCGGACACTGACACGCTGAAAGGCAAACGTGACCGGGCGCTGTTGGCGGTGCTGATCGGCTGCGGTCTGCGTCGAGAAGAGACCGCAACGCTCGGCCTCGAACACATCCAACAGCGTGACGCCCGATGGGTGTCGTGGACATGCAAGGAAAAGGTGGCAGGGTGCGAACCGTTCCGATGCCGTCGTGGACGAAGAGCGGCGATTGATGAGTGGACGGCGGCGGCTGGATTTGCCAGCTGGCCGAGTTTTTCGTCCGGTGAACAAGGGCGACCGATCTTGCCGGGGAGAGCATGACGGCGCAAACTATTTTCGAAACCGTGAAAAAGTATGCCGCAGAAATCGGCATTGAAGAAAATCGCCCCGCATGACCTACGACGCACGTTCGCAAAGTTGGCGCACAAAGGCAGTGCGGCGCTGGAGCAGATTCAGTTTAGCCTTGGGCACGCTTCGATCCAGACGACCGAGCGCTACCTTGGCGTGCGGCAGGATTTGACCGATGCGCCGTGTGATCGTCTCGGATTGAAATTGGCGGGTTTCGGAGATTGAAAAAGGAGGACGCTTGGATTCTTTTGATACCGTGGAAATCATGTTCGAGTTTTCCAAGGCAATCCGGCACGGACTGATCTCATTGGAGGGCTTGAGCGATCTCGAAGGCGTCGATCCGCAACGGGTCAGCGCCCTCGCCGCATCGGTTCGACATGCCCACGAGGAAGCGACAGCGCACATGGTGACCTTGATCGGCGGGAGTGCGATGGCAGCCTGTAAAATTGGCTAGGGCGCTCGACACAATGAACGATCTCATATTTGGACGAACGGTAACGATTCAGTTCGAGTGCCGGGACATCGGCTACGGCGTCGAATCCGGCGAAGTGACCGGATGGTTCACAGGCGAAATCGACGCATGGGGAAAGCATACGTTTCACCCTGACGGCGGCAAGGCTCCGCTGTACTTTTTCGACGATGAAATTCTTTCGTGTGTCGCAAATCCGAAACAACACCAGAGCGCTCTTGTGAACTAAGAACGAGTGGTGAGTATGAAACGCACGCTGCTTTGGCTCATCGTCGCCGTGGTCTTGGTGATCGGCTTTGTGCTCTACCGCTCCCGGTCGGGAAGAAGCCTCGACGTTGATCCGCACGCTCGTCAGGAGATCGAGAAGGCGAAGCGGCGGTGACGGGTACGGCCATTTTGACAGTCAATCCCCAAATGGGTTCCCGGTCGAAAAGGGTTATCCAATCGGCACCCACTAAAGTTCGGGACGTTCTGCAAATTTTCTACGACCGTAAATTTTGAAAGGGTCCTTCCGCCCCGGAATCCGGCCTACGCCCCGAAATGTTCACGCTGAAGGTACTCGCAAAATCCTTCTACGCCTTGAATGGCGGCGGCTAGGCTCTCTCGATTGACCGCAATTTTGTTTCGCACAACGAAAGCCTCCGCAAAGATGCTTTCGGGAAAGCGTTCGGCAGAGTTTCGACTTTGGATCATGTGCTTCACCATCAGCGAACCTTCATGCTGGATGTCATTCCGGGCGAGATTCAAGTCCTCAAGAACTTCCATTTTTACGGGTCCCTTCTCCCACTCAATCCCGTAGGTTTCTTTGAAAAAGGTCCGGTAGCGATTGAACCAGTCTCCCCCGGTTGGCGGCTTCTGTCCGGTCTCTTGCAGGAACGCCTCAAGGAATTGCTTCAGAGCGGACTGCACCAAGCACAAGCAGCAATTTCCGAGAATGTCAGCGGACTCGCTTGCCTCGATCCATTCCTCTAGGAAGGGCGGTTCGCCGTTCTGAGGGTCAGCGCAGTAGCCGTTGTAGAACGGCGATTCATGGTCGTCGATCTTTCGCATCCTCGTGATGAACGGCTCCGAGGCCGAATCGTAAAGACGTTGGATAAAACCGAGCTTGTCCCGCAAGAACCACATCAAATCCAATTCGCAGCGACCTCCGAGATTAGTTTAATGGGAATGCCTCACCAAAGATTCGCCAAAAATCATTTTTCCGTAAGTCTGTTGAAATCAGTAGAATGGGAAGTCGGAAATCCGCCGATAGCACAGCAGACAAATCTCTTCTCGGAGGCGGCATGAACCAGATCGAACTGCAAGGCCACGTACTCAGCCTTCTCGAAAACTTCAAAGGCATGGAGCCGATGAGGGAACTTTTCTGGACCACGCTGAACTACGACCGAGTGAACAAACCCACTAGCAGACGAGGGTGGCCCGACTCGGCCTCATCGGTTCTGGCCGACGATCCGACGCTGTTTGCCTCTGGTGGAGAGAACGGCGATTTCCAGATTCTTTATTGCCGACTTGCGAAGGATCGCCTTTTGCTGGCCGAAGAACGCATCGTCACGTCCCGATTGCTGAAGGACCACCCGCACGGCCTTTTCGTCTTCTCGGACCGCACGCAAACGAACTGGCATTTTTTGAACGTGCAGATGGCCGAGGAGGAAGAGAAACGCAAACTGTACCGCCGTGTATCGGTTGGACCCAATGAAAAGATGCGAACCGCATGTCAAGTGATCTCGCAACTCGACCTCGCATCAATCAACGCAAATCTTTTCGGCCTTTCCCCGCTCGTCATCCAGGAACGTCACGATCAAGCCTTCGATGTCGAACCAGTCACGCAAGAATTTTTCCGGGAATACCATGCGACGTTTGAAAAGGTAGAGGGCTTGATCCGTGGAATCCGTGACAAGGACCGCAAACGCCTCTTCACGCAGCGGCTCTTCAACCGCCTGATGTTCATCGCATTCATCCAGAAAAAGGGATGGCTTAAATTCGGCGGCAAGAATGGCCGGGACTACTTGAATGACTTGTGGACAGATTATAAGAAGAGCGGCAATAAGGAAATGGGGTTCTACTACGAGCGCCTTTACAATCTCTTCTTCCACGGCCTTGGCGCTCAGGACGACGTTGGCATCATCAATATCAACCGGGGCGGCATTCTGCGGGAGGTCATCGGGACCGTCCCTTACCTGAATGGCGGTCTCTTTGAAGAAGATGACGACGACAAGGACGGCGGCATCAAGGTGCCTGATGAAGCGCTGAAGGCGGTGCTGCACGATCTGTTCGACCGCTTCAATTTCACCGTTACGGAGGCCACCCCACTGGATGTGGAGGTCGCCGTTGACCCGGAAATGCTTGGGAAAGTTTTTGAGGAACTTGTTACCGGGCGTCACGAAACAGGTTCGTATTACACTCCAAAGCCTATCGTCTCATTCATGTGCCGGGAAGCACTGAAGGGTTTCCTGGAAGCGAATCTCACCAAAGAAAAGCGAGAGGCCATTACCAGCTTTGTTGACGAGCATGAGCCGGGAGGTCTGCGAGATGCCGAATCCGTCCTCGAAGTCCTGCGTCGAGTTCGCTGCTGCGATCCTGCGTGTGGCAGCGGAGCCTACTTGCTCGGCATGTTGCATGAGTTGATGGACCTTCGTTCGTGCCTCTTCAAAACAAAGCAGGTCGATTCGATTTCATCCTATGACCGCAAATTGGAAATCATTCAACGCAACTTGTACGGGGTGGATTTTGATGTTTTTGCCGTGAACATAGCCCGACTGCGACTATGGCTTTCACTCGCTGTCGAATTTGATGGAGATAAACCGGAACCGCTTCCAAACCTGAAGTTTGAAATCGAACAAGGCGATAGCCTTGCGGCTCCCGGCCCTGATCCCAATCAAGCCGTCATGTGGGCTGATGAGATCCGGCAGTTTAGCGAGACCAAGGCCAAGTACATCAAGGCCCACGGCGACAGAAAACGGCCCCTTGAGAATGAAATCGAGCGCTTAAAGCAGTCCATTGCCTCCTGGACGCATCAGGGACGGTCTGTGTCTGGATTCGATTGGGCTGTTGAATTTGCAGAGGTCTTTCAGAACGGTCAAGGCTTCGACATCGTGGTCGCAAATCCGCCGTATGTGCGAATGGAATTGTTCAAAGACATGAAGCCCGTCCTTCGCACGAATTTCCCGGATGTTCATTCTGATAGGTCTGATTTGTACTGCTATTTTTATGCTCGTGCGATTCAGATATTAAGAGAATCAGGGTCTTTGTCTTTCATTTCTTCTAACAAGTGGCTGAGGGCGAACTACGGGGCCAAACTCCGACTCCACATTGCGAAGACTTGCCGGATCACGAGCATAACGGACTTCGGCGACTTACCAGTTTTCAAGAGCGCAACGGCGTATCCGCTGGTGTTTCTGGCGAGAAAGTCAAAGCAACGTGTCCTTCCGGCAAGCCTGCGTAAGCCCGTCTGAATCAGGATTTCTTTTGGGTCAGGAGGCGGCGGACCGAGGTTCGGCCGATTTCGAGCCTGCGGGCGATCTCAGATTTGCTGCTGCCTTGCTGGTGCAGTTTTCGAGCTTCGACGGCTTTGTGAAGCACCGATGGCGGGCGGCCGAGGCGTTTGCCTTGCTGCCGGGCATGAGCTAAACCGGCGCGGACCCGCTCCCGCAGGATCTCGTGTTCAAACTCGGCGAACACCGCGAGCAGTCCGGCCATGGCACGGCCTGCGGGCGTGGTCAGATCGAGTGCTTCGGTCAGCGACACGAAGCCCACATGGAGATGCTGCAGTTCCTGGAGCGTCGAAACCAGATCCGCGACGGATCGGCCCCAGCGATCGAGTCTCCAAACCAGCACGACATCTATTTCGCGCCTTCGTGCAGCAGCGATCAGAGTTGCGCGCAGTTCGCGTTGGGCCGCGCCGGAGCCGACCTCTTTCATCTGCGCGACGATGCTCCAACCGCGCTTGGCTGCGTATTCGCGCATAGTACGGATTTGCAGTGGTAGTGTCTGTTGGTCGTGGGTGGAAACGCGGGCATAAAGGCCGACGCGGAAGGGGTGGCCAAAAACCCTGTTCGATGGTGCTTTGGGAAAAGCCTGTTTTCTGGGCATTTCCGGAGTGTGACATCGATAAAAAGAAGATGGCCAGAAACTAATGATTATGGCCGGGCTGAGTTTGTTCCAGATAGTTCCAAGGCATCCACGCTGACGGGTTGTCCGCCAGTTCGCGCGCGTGCCGCTGCAACTCGGTGAGATAGTCGAACGGATTGGCACCGGCAAGCTCACAGGTGTGAATCAGGCTCATGAACAGATCGCCGGCTTCGGCGCCGTGCAGGGTGCGATAGAACAGGGCGTTCTTGCGATGTAACACGGCGCGTTTCAGCGCGCGTTCACAGATGTTGTTGTCGAGTGGTGCGCCGGCTTCCCGCAGAAACGCGGTCAGCCCTTTCCAGTGACGTAATAAATAGGTGATGGCTTTGCCCAGACCCGAGTTGGGCTCGACTTGCTTCAGTGCGAACTGCGCTTCCAGCCACTGGTGTAGCTGCTCCATCACCGGCCCGCTGTGCTGCTGATGAAACTGGAGGCGCTCGGCTGGCGATAGATGGCGCTCGCGCGCTTCCGCATCATATTTATATACGGCTCCCAGCGTCTCCAGAACATAACGGCAGGGTTCCGGGAAGTTCGCGGCCACGTCTACAAACTGCCGTCTTCCATGAGCCAGACAGTTAGCGAGTAGGATCTCCGCGCCGTCGCTCAGTTTGGGCGTATTGCGCGACAACGCATCACACATCTGCAAGGGCCGGGCGAGATCCGCGGTGCGGTGTTGGAGCACATCCCGCAGATTTTCGCCGGCGTGCTGGCGGCCGGTGAAGTAGAGCGCGATTCTGCGTCCTTGTTGTGTGGAGACGATGCCGGAGGTGAACACACCGGTGCGGTCATCGGAGGGCTCTCGAGCCAGACGCAGCACGCGCATCGAGGTGTCGTCGTTGTGCAGCACTTCGCCTTGCGCCGCCTGGCGGATGAGTTCATCGCGCGCTGTCTGGATCACCTCCGCGGCTTCTTCCACAATCTCCCACTGCGTCGAAGCGGGCAGTGGGATACCCAGTGCCTGTTCCAGCTTTTCCAAACGATAAAACGGCATTCCGCTGCCGTACTTGAGCAGCGCGATCATTGCGGCCGTGGTCTCGTCGTATTTTTCCGGGCCGATGCCTTCCGGTTCTGGCGCGGTGAACACCTCGCCACACAGGTTGCAGCGCAGACGATCCATCTCATAAACGGTTGCCGCCAGCGGCGCTTGTCCCACGATGCGCACCAGCGTCCGCGGTTCTTTCTGCGGATAGACTTTGCCTTTTTCGCAGCCCGGGCAAGGATCGCCCGCGTGCAGTTGCGGATGCGCCACTGCGACTTTTTGAGCGCCGATGTAGGAGGAAGCTCCGTTGCGCCCATGGCCTTTTACCGGCTCTGGCTCATTTTCAGGGGCCGATGCTGCGGGCTGCTCTAAAACGTTCTTGGTCTTTTCCGTAGAGCGTGGTTGCGGCAGCATTCCGGCCAACGCGTGTAGCGCGCTCTTGAGCTTTTCGCTTTCTGATTCGCTCAACGGCGCGTGCGTGCCGCGCTCGATGATCTGGTCCAACTCTTCCAGATTCACATGCATGCGAGGGCGCTTCATTGGCTGAGCATCTCCCGGAACCTGCGATGAAGTGGCAAGCCCAACATCTGTTTCACCGGACGCGTCTGCTCGTAGGTGGGCGCACGATGCCCGCGGCCTGCCGTGGTGCCAATCACCTGCCAGTTGGCTGCGCGATAACAGGTCCCGCGAAAACGCGAAGTATCGACGAACGTCTCCAACCAATGAATCGGATGTGCGTAGAGCCGCTGCCAGTCTTGCGGAACCAGCTTGGCCATGCGACCTAGAACGTGCGAAGCCAAGTGTTCGACTTGAACCCACGGCAGAATCAGAAAACGTGTGTTGTAGGCCAGCAAGTGCACGTTACGCTCGCGCGCTTCGTCACTCCATGCGAGGTATCGGTCACGCACCTTTAAATGTCGCGGCGCACTTTGCCAGGCTAAGCCCGCGATCACTTGTCCATCGGCTTTCACCAGATACTTCAGGTGCTCGCCGATGGGTTGCTCATAACCCAGATAGTGATACTGCTCCATCAGGCTGTTGAACAACGCTTCTTCTGGCGTGCGCCGCACTTGTATAAACTCCAGCGGAGTGATGCTCGCCAATGGTCCGCGCACTGGACGGTTGTCGGGGACTACCGGCTCAGGCTTTTGCCGCTCCGCTAAGCGATTCCGTACCTGTCGCTTCGCCGGCGGCAACTCGATCTCGCCCGCACGGTGAAGCATCAACAGTAATCCGCGGCAAACCATGTCGCGCAACAAGCCATTGGCCTGTTTCCACTGCCAGGCCTCACAGAGTTCGCGCGATAGCTTCCAGCGGCTCAGTTCCGGACGATCAGAGATGAGCTGCCGGATGAAGAGGATCTCTTCGCTGGTAATATCCCGGCTCCGATAGCGATGTGTGGCCATCTCATCCGCAGTGTGCCAGAAAGCGTTTCAGAACGCAAGTGAAAAATGCATCAGCTCACTTTTCGCCACACCGGCGCCGCATCGATGTCCGGGTTGCCTGCCGCCAGCAGCACCTGCGCTTGATGCGCGCGCAACACTCGCGCCGGTTCCTCGGCTCCTGTCATCTGGGGCCACCAGCGGAAGCGTCCTTTGGATAGGCGCTTTGTCGCCAGCCAAAAGCCCTGCCCGTCATAGACCAACACCTTAATAGAGGTTGCTCGCCGGCTGCGGAACACGAACAGATAACCCGAAAACGGATCGGCATCCAGCTTCTGCCGGCACAACTCCGCCAACGAGTCGATGCCTTTCCGAAAGTCGACCGATTCCACCGCCACCAGAATCCGCATCTGCGGCGTGATCTGAATCATCCTTCCGTTTCCCGCCATGCGCGCAGCAGGCTGGCCCAATCCGGTGGCGTGGTGGCCTTCCACTGGATCCGCATCTTCGCCCCGCGCGAGGATTCGAACTCGATGACGCACTCCTCCAGCGCCGCCGCGGGTGGCGCGATCAGTTCGACGAAGGCCGCCCTGGGTGCCTTTCGCCGGTGACTGGGAGGTTCGCCCAGCCGTTTCTTCAGGCCCATATAATCCAGCCGCAGCGGCTGCGCGACGGAATGGACTCCGTGTTGCCGGGCCAACTCAACCGCCGCCTGCCACAGCGACTCCGGCAGCTTCGTCCGCCGCTGCTGCGTGCTACGGAACTGATCCAACTGGCGTTGCAACTCTGCGATCGGCTCAGGAATAGCGGGTGTGCTTCTGCTGTTCATCTTCAGCCTCCCCTCGGCGACTGAATGAACTTACCAGGGCAGGCTACCTGGCGTCACGCACGCTTGCCGCAAACTCACGCTGAATCGGCAGGCGAGCGAGCTGGAAAGGAGTTCTGATACGTCAATCATGAAATGAGGGTGTTTTGATACGGTTTTGATACGGTTTTGGGCTGGGAAGATGATCGGAAGGATTGGTCGGAAGCGGAAGTGGTTTAGAATCAAAGTGCATTTTGAAGACTGGTACAATTAGTCTCGTCGGGGACGTAGCTCAGATGGATAGAGCGGTCGCCTCCTAAGCGGCAGGTCGGCAGTTCGAATCTGCCCGTCCCTACCAACCTTCTCGTATGCTAATATTGGAGTTTCAACGCTTATGGCTTATGTAATTGCGGAACCCTGCATTGGAGTGAAGGATGCGGCCTGCGTGGACGCCTGCCCGGTGGATTGCATCCATCCTAAAAAGGACGACGAAATTCGCAGGGCACGACATGATCTACATCGATCCGGTGGAGTGCATCGATTGCGGCGCTTGCGTGCCGGTTTGCCCGGTGTCGGCGATCTTCGCGCTCGACGATCTGCCGGAGAAGTGGGCGGATTACGCGCAGAAGAACGCTTCTATTTCGGGCGATAGAACGCTGTTCATGCAAAGGCGCGAGCTCGCAAATAACGCGCAATTACGGCGGTAGCTCGCGCTTTGAATATCCGTTTCCCAGACTCGCACTTCGCTGATGCGGACCGGCACCGGAGTTTCCGCCAGGCCCGTCGTCATCTCGACGTGAAAATATTCGGCGATGTTTTCGGCTGAAGGATTCTTTACGTCGAAGGGCGGGACTTCGTTCAGGAACTGGTGATCCAGGCGGTCGATCACTTTTCGCATCACGGTTTTCACGTCGATAAAATCCACCAGCATGCCGGTTTCGTCCAGCGTCTCGCCTTCGATGCGGACCTGCACTTTGAAATTGTGGCCGTGCACGTTTTCGCACTTGCCTTTGTAGTTGCGCAGCGCGTGGCCGGCGGCGAAGGTCTGTTCTACTGTTACTTCAAACATTCGAAAAACCTCTCCACGTCCTCGCGCTTGGTGGTGAACGCGTAATCCGGCAGGCTGTCGAAAAAAATCTGGCCGTAGCGCGTTTTCGTCACGCGATTATCGAGCAGCGAAAGCACTCCGCGATCTGTGCGGCTGCGGATCAGGCGCCCGAATCCCTGCTTCAATGCGATGGCGGCCTGCGGGACCTGATAGCTGTGAAACGCGTCGCCGCCATCTTCTTTAATGGCCGCGATGCGCGCTTCCACCACCGGATCGCTGGGCACCGCGAACGGTAACTTATCAATGATAACGCAGCTCAACTGATCGCCCGGCACGTCGACACCTTGCCAGAAGACTGGAGGTTCGCGAACAGCACGGCGTTGGGCGTGGCGCGGAATTCTTCGAGCAGCGCGCTGCGCGGGCCGGTGCCTTGCATCAGCGTCTGATAGGGAATTTCGAGCGACACGCGATCGTAGATCAGGCGCATCTGCTGATAGCTGGTGAACAGGACGAACGCGCGGCCGCGGCTGAGGCGTCAGGATCTCGATAATTTCGCGCGCGGCGGCGGCGGTGAAGGCGGCGTTTCTGCGGATCGGGCAGCGTTTGCGGAACGTAGAGCAGCGCCTGCTTGCTGTAATCGAAATGGCTGGGGACGACCAGCGTGCGCGCATTGCGCAGGCCCAGGCGTGTTTTCGCGAACTCGAAATCGCCGGCGACGGCTAGCGTGGCGGACGTCAGAATCACGGTGTCGATGCCGTCGAACAGGCGTTCGTCGAGCAGTTTCGAAACGTCGATGGGCGTGGCTTGCAGGAATGTTCCACGGCCGCGGCGCTCGATCCAGTAGACGAAAGTTCGATCGCTGCCGTCCATCCAGAACTCCAGGCGCCGGGCCATTTCGCGAGCGCGGTTCACCAGAGGGATGGTTTCTTCGGGGCCGAAGCGCAGCAGTTCCAGTTGAAGAGAGACCAGCTCCAGCGCGTGCAGGACGTCGTGATAGGCGTCGTTGTTCAGTTCCAGAAACGCTTCGTGCGCGCGGAATCCGGTGCGGCCTTCGCTGCGCTACGAACAGATTGAAAAAGTGCTGCGCGCGATCGCCGAGGATCATCAGGATGTGGTCGAGCTCGACTGAGCCGAACTCTTTTCTGCGGGCGAGCGACCGAGACGTCGCGGGTCAGTTCTTCGAACTGGTAGCTGGAAACGGCGACGCCGAAATACTGGCCGGCGACGTCTTCGACGTCGTGCGCTTCGTCGAAAATCACGGCGCCATATTCGGGGATGATGCCGGCCAGGTCTTCGCGTTTCACGGCGAGGTCGGCGAAGAGCAGGTGGTGATTGACGATGATGATGTCGCGATTCCTGCGCCTTCTGATGCATGCTGCGTGATGAAGCAGCGCTCGAATTGCGGGCATTTCTGGCCGGTGCAGAGATCGCCGCGCGCGTCGATTTTGGCCCAGGCGGAGCTGGATTCGGGAAGAGATTTGATCTCGGCGCGGTCGCCGGTTTCGGTGGTCTTTTCCCACTCGCGGATGATCTGGAAGTCGGCGACTTCTTCCAGGCCCGTCGAGCACGGGCTCCTTTTCGGCATCGTAGATTTTCTGGCGGCAGGCGTAGTTGGCGCGGCCTTTCATGTAGCAGGCGCGCAGCGGCGGCCCAGATGCTTTTCTAGGAACGGGATGTCTTTGATAGAAGAGCTGCTCCTGAAGATTCTTCGTGCCGGTGGAGATGACTACGCGGCGGCCGGAGAGAATCGCGGGGACCAGATACGCTAGCGTTTTGCCGGTGCCTGTGCCGGCTTCGACGATCAGATGCTTTTTGTCGGCGAGGGCGGATTCGACGGCTTCCGCCATTTCGAGTTGGCCGGCGCGGAATTCGTAGTTGGGATGCCATTCCGACAGCAGGCCCTTGCGGCCGAAGAACTGGCGGACGGTCATTGCTTTGGTGGCGGGGGGCACCTGAGTTATGATTTTAGCAGGCGGGAGCAAGTAGGCTCCCAACCTCTAACTGCGGGGGATAGTCTGCTATGGTCCGAAGTGCCCGATGGTTGAAGAAGGCTTGGCTGATATCAAACGGGTTAGGCTCTTGGAGTTTGATGGAAGGCGTATACCGACCCGGTTGGTGGTCCAATGAAATTCTCCAAATAGCCAGTATTTCGCCACAATCGTCGTTGATCGCGAATTAATTCACTTGGTACCATAGCTGACTGTTTGAATGTATAAGTACGAAGAGCCACCCTGGTATACGAAAGGCTGAACTCAGCGAAGTGCTGATTCAGAGTCAAACCCAAGGAGGCTCTTCAGAGCATATATGTACTACATCGGACTGGACGTTCACAAGAAGACCATCAGCTACTGTGTGAAGCACGGCGGCGGCGAGGTGCACCAACAGGGAGTGATCCATGCCACGCGCGACGCGCTCGACGATTGGAGCCGGCGCCTTCCGCAGCCGTGGACCGGAGCCATGGAGGCGACCATGTTCACCGGCTGGATCTACGATCACTTGCTGCCGCACGCGGCGTCGCTGAAAGTGGCGCATCCGTTGATGCTGCGCGCCATTGCCGCGGCTAAAAGGAAGAACGATCGCGTCGACGCGGCGAAGATCGCCGACCTGCTCCGTGTCAATCTTTGCCGGAATGTTACATGGCTCCGACCGCCATTCGCGAGCGAAGACGCACTTGGCGCTATCTCATCTGCTGGTGCGGAAAGCGTGCAGATGAAAAACAGGATGGCCGGCTTGCTGATGGAAACCGGCGTCGCCTACAACAAACAGAAACTCCATCAGAAGCGCTACTTCGCCGAACTGGTGCGCGAGTCCGCCGAGTTGCCACCCGCCTTGAAGCCTCTGCTGAATATTGGCCGGGAAACGGTGGATCGCGCCGCGACGACGGAAAAGGTTTTCCTGCGGGCACTGCAGCAAGACCCGTCGCTCAAGGCGCGCGTGGAACGATTAACCTCGATCCCCGGCATCGGTCCGGTGAGGGCGCTGAGCTGGTCGCTGGAGATCGGCGAAGTGAGCCGGTTTCCGTCGCTCAAACACGCCGTGAGATAATGCGGATTGTGCAGTGAAGAAAACAGCTCGGCGGGCATTCAGAAGCGATCGCCGATTTCCAAGCAGCGCAACCCGCATCTGCAAACGGTGCTGATCGAAGCGGCCAAACTGGCTCCGCGATGGAATCCCGATCTGGCGCTGCTGCACGACAAAGAGGTCGCCCGCGGCAACCGCAATCGCGCCACTCTGGCGGTGGCGCGGAAGCTGGTCGCGTACCTGCTGGCGGTGGACCGCAGGGAAAAACCATTTCAAAAAGGAGGCCGGACACAGGCGCCCGAGATGGCCGCCTGAACTTCTTTCTCATTAGAATGCGTGACACGTCGAGCGCGTCCTGCCAGGCCTCGCCACGAAAGGGACTGGGCGAGCGGAAGAAATTCCGCGAGGCTCCCTCTGACTGTTTCGAGGCTGGCAGGCAAACCCAAACTCAATCTTCGGTGAAGGCTTTCATGCCCGAGACCGCAAATGGATGTCTGGTTCTGCGCACCGCAGGAACTCCGCCGAGAGGCACAACGCGCAACGCCGATCACGCAAAATATTCACCCAGGCGGCTCCTCAGAGCACGTCAGAAGGGCACCCCCGTCTGCCCTATTGACTTTTACTTATCATGGATGTCCCCGAAGTGAAATCCGAATACTATCCACGGCAGCGCATGGCGCCGCCCCACGAGAGAAGAGCCTACACTTTTTGGAGTTTCCATTTGCCTCTGCGAAACGCCAGCATTCCGATCACAGCGATCAGAGACTGCGAGATCGCGATCGCGGCGAAGATTCCGTTGGAACGCAAGGCTCGTGTGAAATGCCAGCCACCAGGCGATGCGGGAGTTGGCCGGCCCAGAAGCAGAACAGGTTGATCAGCGTCGGCGTGACGGTGTCGCCCGCGCCGTTGAAGGCTTGGATCGCCACCATGCCCCAGGCGTAAAAAATATAGCCGCAACTGATGATGCGCAGGGCGCTCGAGGCGACTTGCGCTACTGCCTGGTCGTTGGTGAAGATGCCGACCAGTTGCGGCGCGAAGATGATCGAAGACGATCGCGACCACGCCTAGCAGGATCATGTTGTAGAAGCCGGCTCGCCAGACTGCGGCTTCGGCGCGCTCGGGTTTTTTTGCGCCTAGATTTTGGCCGACCAGCGTCGCGGCGGCGCCGGCCATGCCCCAACTCGGCAGCAGAGCGAAAAGCAGGATGCGCAGCATGATCGTATAGCCGGCGATGACGGCGCTGCCGAAAGGAGCGGTCATGCGGATCAGCAGAATCCAGCTCGATGTGCCGACGAAATATTGCAGCATGCCTCCCAGAGAGAGGCGCAGCAGTTTCAAGCATCACTGCGGGGCGCAGGCGAAATTCGCGCGCGTGCACCACTACGCGGCTCCAGGATCGGGTCAGCATCCAGAGTTGCAGCAGCACGCCGATGCCGCGGCCGATGGTGGTGCCGATGCCGGAGCCGGTGACGCCCAGTCTCGGGAACGGACCGATGCCGAAAATCAGCAGAGGGTTCAGGACATATGTTGATCAGGTTCGCGGTCCACAGCACGCGCATGGCTAGCGACGCGTCGCCGGCGCCGCGAAATACGGCGTTGATCAGGAACAGCAGCATCACTGTGCCGCTGCCTCCGAAGATCGCGCGGGCGTAGCCGGAGCCGACTTTGATTACGGCGGGGCTGGCTCCCATCAGGGCTAGTAATTGCGGGGCGAAGACGGCTCCGCTGACGCCGATCGCGAGGGCGATGATTGCGCCGAGCAGGATCGCTTGCGCCGCGGTTTCCGATGCGGCTTGCGGATCCTTTTCGCCGATGCGCCGGGCGACGGTCGCCGAAGTGGCGATGCTGAGACCGAGCGCGACGGTGTAGATCAATGTGAGAAGGCCCTCGGTGAAGCCGATGGTCGCGATGGAATCGGCGCCGAGATGCGCTACCCAGAACATATCGACTACGGCGAACAGAGACTCCATCATCATTTCGAGCATCATCGGGATGGCGAGCAGCATGATGGCGCGGCCGATGCGCTCTTCGGTGAAGTCGCGATGGGTGTTGCCCATGACGGCTTCGCGAATGGATGAGAGTAGACTATTACGCTGCGTTACGGCTAATGACATGAATACTCCGGTCTGGCTGGGTGAAAGGTTTCCGCAGAGGTGGCGGGAAGCAGCGAGATTTAGAGATCGGAGCGCATGGTAGTGTGTATCTTTCAGTTATCATAACTCTGCCGACGGGAGGAATCAAGGATGAGACGTATCGGACTGTTACCGGTAATGTGCCTACCTCTATTCGCGGCCGACGCCCACATGACGGCGGAGGAGCGGACCAAGGTGATCAAATACTTGGAAGAATCTCGCAAAGAGTTCCTTGTGGCGATCGACGGCGTCACCGAAGAGCAGTGGAAGTGGAAGCCGGCGCCGGAGCGGTGGTCGGTGGGCGAGACGGCTGAGCATATCGTGCTGGCCGAGGCGTTGCTATTTGGAAATGTTCAGAAGGCTATCGCGTCTCCTCCAAATCCGGCGTGGGAGGAAAAGACCAAGGGCAAGACGGAGTTTATCGAAAAGGTGATGGCCCCACGGCTCGGTAAGGCGACGGCTCCGGAGCCGATTGTTCCGGGCGGGAAGATGACGCAAGCTCAAGTGCGCGAGAAGTTTCTAAAACAGCGTGAGGAGATTGAAAAGTTCGCGCGTGAGACGCAGGTTCCCCTGAAGGAGTACACCGTGGAACATCCTTTTGCGGTGTTCAATACTCTAAACGCGTATCAGTGGCTGATCTACGCGCCGCTGCACACCGAGCGCCACGATAAACAGATCGCCGAAGTGAAGGCGACTCCGGGATATCCTAAAAACGTTTCAAACCCCTAAAAAGCTTGGCTGGACTGAATGCCGTTGGACTGCAGGACAACCATCATTTTCTCGAGCGCGGATTTGTGAATCTGCGAGACGCGGCTTTCATTGATCCCGAGTACGCCGCCGATTTCCTTCATCGTCATTTCGTTGGTGTAGTACAGGACGACTACTTTCTGGTAGCGTTCGGGCAGGGTCTTCATCGCGTCGCCGAGCACTCCGCGCAGTTGCTCCCGCGCGCAGATCGAATCGGGCTGGTTTTCAACCTTGCTCGGAAAATCGGGGGCGGGCAGATCCTCGCTGTCGTTCGAACGGGTGGAGGCGGAGACCAGGCCGACGTTGCGGAGGTCGAGCATCATGGTGCGCCACCGGTCGACATCCATGCCGAGTTTCGCGGCTACTTCGGCTTCGGTTGGGGCGCGCTGCAAGGTCGAGGAAAGATCGCGAGTGGCGGCTTCCACCTGTTTGTGGCGGCGGCGCATATCGCGCGAGGCCCAGTCCAACTGGCGCAGGCTATCGAGGATCGCACCCTTGATGCGGTGCTTGGCGTAGCTCGAGAAGACGACCTGTTTTTCGGGGTTGAATTTGTTGGCGGCGTCGAACAGACCAATGATGCCGGCGTGAACCAGATCGTCCAGGTCGACGTGCACGGGAAGATTCTCGTGGACACGAACGGCGATGGCTTTCACCAGCGGGAGATGTTCCAGGACGACGCGGTCGCGGCGCGCCAAACGCGCTGTCTGCGCCGTTCCACTCGATTTCATGTGCACCGCCGGGTGGGCGGGATCGTGCGTATGTAAAGACGCGCTGATGCCCATCGGCTTCACGGGTGCAATTCGGGTTCGCGACGAAATCTCGCGGACGGGGACCGGTAGCGGTACAGCGGCCACAGCGGTCTTGAATTTTCTCATCATCATTAAAGATCTCTCCTCGCGGCTTCGGGGTGAAACACCTTTGGATTCGCCGGCATCTGTGTAAAGGCACGCTCTAGACCATTCACCGGCGATATGCGAATAGGAGCGTCTTGCAATTGAATACTAGGGGTCAGATCACTAGTTAGTGCCTTAGAATCAGTTAGATACCTTAGCCTCGACGGAATGAATCGTAGGCCCTGCAATGGCGAGAGTGTAAGACTCTGTTCACTGCGCGTTCTGATTTGGCACCTAGCTTGCATCAACCCCTCCCAGACTGGGACTTTCGTACCCTTTTGGCATACGACTGAACGTGGAACTATCCGGTAACTAGAAGGTTAAGGGCAATGACCCCACGCCGTATCTCCATGCTTTACCTTAGAAGGGGCCTAATAATAATCCGAAGGTAAGTATGCCCGGTGCTTAGTCCACCCTGCGTTTTAGGACCACCAGCACGGTTTTGATCGCGATTCCACCTAAGAAAACCCACGTTGCGAGGCGAATGCGTCCGTCGAGGGTGAATCCGGCCAGGACGGCAAGAATTCCGTAGGAGGACATGGCGGCTATAAACTTAAGATCCGTCATGGGTTCCGGATCTAATGCCGGGCTGCGTTGTAGGAGAAGGCGAACTGGAGGCGGATTTGGTCGCCTTTGAACTCGGCTGGCAGGGGTGGGAACGGATTTGAGGCAGCTAACGCCTGCAACTGCGGCGCGATCAAAGGCTTCAGTGCCCGAAGAGGTTGCGATTACCAATTTGGGAACGCTTCCGTGGCGGTCGATGATGAATTGGATCAGTACCTGCCCCTTGCGGCCCATCCTGGCGCTTTCCGGAATCACCGACATCCAGTTGCGTCGAACGGAGGCAAGTACTTGCATTAAATAGGGCTTAAAGTCGAAGCCACTGGCATCGCTGAGCAGTTGAAGATTGCTCCCCATGCGTCCTTTTGATTGCGCTTGGTTGAGTCCCGGAAGCAGAGTAAGGTCGTCTCCCGAATCGCCGACGCTGATTCCACCACCTCCCGTAGGCCGGTTAGTTGGTGCGGAATACTCCGGTGGGGCTTGGTGCATCAGCAATCTGGGATCGGGAGGTGGTCCATTCATTCGTCATCGGCGGCGGCGGTGCCACATTCTCAAATGCAATCTTAGGCTTGGAACTCGGCTGGCGGAGGCGGAGCCTGCGGGGTGGTTCCGTTCGGACTCGGTGGCGGAGCGATGGAAGGAGGAAGCGGAGGGGGCTGGGCGGCCGCGACCTGAATCTTGGGAGGCTCGATCACGGGCGGGGGTGCAGGAGGCGGGACAGCCTTTGCGACGGGCCGGGAGCAGGCTGCGGAGGACGGAACTTCGGAGCTTGCGACTGCGGAGCCTCAAGCTCGCTGCGAACATCCAGCTCAGGACGCACGACTTTGCTGAGATTCGGCGCTTTTTGCGTAGGCTCAAATGTCCTGGGAACAACCAGATGCACGGCTCTATGCAAGTCCGAAGTAATAATCGAAGATCGACGCACCGGGACTCACTTCGGGAAGGCTGAAGAAGAAGCGCGATCGCGATAACGTGGACGGCAATCGACGCCAAAGCCATCGCGATAAGATGACGCGAGGTGATCGGCTCCCGCCCCGGGAGCAGTTCCAGTTCGGGCGGAGATTTAGCGGAGATGTCTACGGGAGACATGCGTTCGACACTCGTTAGGACGCTTCCGGTTCGCGCCAGAGGTTGCCGTTGCCAAGCGTTTGCGCGACAAGACTGGCATGCTCCTCGATTTTAGCCGAAATGTCGAGCGCGACTTCAAGAGCGGCTAGAGCCTGTTGACCGGTGACGCGAGGCGCCCGGCGCGTGGCGACGCTTTCGAAGAAATTCTCGAGCTCCAGGCGGAGAGGCTCGTCCTTTCACGACGGTCAGCGGGGCGAAATCGATTCCTAAAGGAGGTTTCACGCGGAAGCGCACGGCGTCCTGGCGGCCGTAGTCGAGGGAAATGTACTCGTGCGGCTGAAAAATGCGCAATTTGCGGACGCGTTCGGTGGAAACGCGGCTGGCGGTGATATTGGCAACACAACCCCCGGGAAATTGCAATCGCACATTCGCGATATCCACTTTGGATGACAAAATGGAGATGCCAGCGGCTCGGATTTCCTCGGGTTTATGCCCGGTGAGCGTAAGCAGGATGTCAAGATCGTGAATCATCAGGTCAAGCACCACATCGACGTCGAGGCTGCGGGGGCTGAACTCGCTCAGCCGGTGAACCTCGAAAAAAAGAGGTGTCGTCATGACGGATTCTAGAGCGATAATCGCCGGATTGAATCGTTCCAGATGCCCTACTTGCAGAATTTTGCCGTGGCGCTGCGGCGGTCTCCACCAGCGCGTTTGCGCCGGCGAGGGTATCGGAAATGGGCTTCTCGACCATGACGTCGAGACCCAGCTCCATCAGCCGGCAGCCGATTTCCGAATGTGTAATGGTGGGCGTGGCGATGATGGCGGCGTCGGCGTGCGCGGCCAGTTCCTCCAGCGAAGAGAATACCGTGCAGCCATAACGGCGACACGACTTCCGCGGCTCGAGCGGGGTCGGAGTCGAAGACTCCGGCTAGGTCGGCGTGGGGTGAATTTTGGACGACGCGCAGATGGTTTTTGCCGAACGATCCGGCCCCTACCACCGCGACACTCAGGTTAGGCACTTACAAAAGACTAACATTGTAATCCGCAAACTGCGAGCGGCCAAGCATACTACTCTAAATAAATCAGGAATATCCGCCGATTTACATGGAGTTATAGACAACCATTTCATGCCGATACGCTCGTGCCTTATTTCAGATTATTGTGCTTCTCGGCCGTGCTTATACGGACAGCGCTATAACTTCAAGTTTTATGGCGAAGAAGAGGGGCTTCAGAACCTGGCGGTCCAGGTTGTCTGCAGGATCGCGCCGGATTCCTGTGGGTGGGCACGCAGAACGGCCTCTATCGCTACGACGGGAACCGTTTCGTGGCTTTCGGAAAAGCAGAGGGCTTGCCCGACGCCCATATCGAATCGCTCCACGAATCGATTGACGGGACGCTATGGGTGGGGACGCGTTTCGGCCTCGCGCGGCGGACCCGCGACCGCTTCGAAAAAGTGGAGATTGGCATCGTCGGATGGCATCGTGGGGCGCGAAGGAATCGCGTCGGATGCAGCGGGGCGACTTGTACGTCGCCACCGAACATGGGCTGGTCAGCGGGAACGCCGATCGCGGAAGGGATCTCCATTTGTCGCTCCTATCGAACCCCCGGAGGGCCAGTGGGCCGACTCGCGACCAGCGTCTACGTGGATGCAAAGGGGTCGGTGTGGTTCGGATGCGGGACCGGTCTCTGCACTCTAGAAAACGGGCAGGCACGCGAGATCGGAACCGAGCTGGGGCTCCCGCAGCAGCGTTGGGACGCGATTCTGGGCGATCTGGAAGGGAATTTGTGGGTCCGCAGCGAGAAATTCCTGTTCGAGCGGTCCGCGGCAGGGACATTTCGTGCTGCAGCCCGGCTTGCCGGAGTCGCCCAACTCCATTCCGACGCTGGCTCTGGATCCGGCAGGCAGGCTGCTGGCGCCCACTTACAAGGGGCTGGCCCGGCAAGCCAGATACCGGATGGGAAATCATCAATGCGAAGGACGGTCTGACGTCGAACGATATTTCGGCGGTGATTCAGGATCGCGAAGGATCGATCTGGATCGGGCTGTTGGGCTCTGGGCTGGCGCGCTGGCTGGGTTACAACGAATGGCAGAGCTGGGGCGAAACCGAGGGGTTGAGCCGCGAGTCGACGTGGTCGATCACCCGCGACGGGAGCGGGCGGCTATGGGTGGGGACGCAGTTCGGATTGAACTACGCCCAGAACGTCGGCGGGAAACTGGTTTGGCGTCAGCAGCCTCTGCCGGATACCGGATTCATCCGGACGTTGGTGCCGGCGCCGGATGGGACCTTATGGATCGGGGCCGGATCCCGGCGGCTTGCTGGCGCTGAATCTCAAAACCGGCGCGGTGCGGAATTCGGGCGAGGCGCAGGGCTTGAAAAACACCAAGAGTGCGGCATCGTCGCCATGGATCATGAAGGCCGCGATGTGGGTCGCGACCTATGCGGGGCTTGTTTCGAAGCTAGCCGGAAGCCCGGACCGCTTCGAACAACTGACTCCGCCGGGAACCGATGCCGGGGAGATGTTTCACACGATCGATGATCGATCGCGACGGCAGCAGTGATGGTGGCGGGCGACCGGGGATTGCTGCTGTACGAAGGAGATCGCGTGGCGGCGCTTCACGACCGCAGGACGGGCTGGTCAACGACAAGGTCGCGCAGGTGGTGGAGGATCCGGATCGGTCCTTATGGATCGGCTACCGGGACGCGTACGGCATCACGCATCTGACGTTTCCCGGCGGCGACCAGATGGGCGACGTAAAGATGGAGTCCGTCCATCACGCAGGCCAACGGTCTGCGGTCCGATAAGACGTTATTCCTCCAATTCGACTCGCGAGGATGGCTGTGGGTGGGGACGGACCACGGCGTGGATGTGTTCGACCGCGCGCGCTGGCGCCATTACGGCCGGTCCGACGGGTTGATCTGGGACGATTGCAACTCCAGGGCGTTCTTCGCCGATTCCGACGGCAGTGTCTGGATCGGCACCAGCCGCGGCCTTTCGCGATTCCGGCCGGACGGCGACGCCTGTCGCCCAGCGTTCCGCCGCCGGTGGTGTTTACGTCGGTCAAGCTCGGCGACAAGACGGTGGATCCCAGCCACAGCCTGGAAATGCCGTATCAGGAGAATTCTCTCCAGGTCCGGTTCGCGGCGCTGACGTTCGTGCAGGAATCGAGCGTACTGTTCCGCTACCGGCTGGCTGGGGAATCGCACGGACTGGCTCGAAACCACGCAGCGAGAGCTGAATTATCCCAAGCTGCCTCCGGGCCCGTACACGCTGGAGGTGATGGCGCGCAGCGCGCAGGGATTGTGGAGCGCGGAGCCGGCCCGCGTCGCGTTCCAGGTGCTGACGCCATGGTGGCTGACGTTCTGGTTCCGCATGGGATGCGGTGGTGCTGACGCTGGTCCTCGGCCGTCTGATGTGGTGCCGGCGGACGCGGCGCCTGGAGGCGGAACGGTATCGCCTGGAAAAAGCGGTGACGGAACGCACCCGCGAATTATCGCAGGAAAAGCAGCGTGTGGTCGACGAGAAGATTCGCGTGGAACAGCAGAATCGCGAGATCGAACGGCTGCTGACGGAGGCGCAGCAGGCCAGCCGTTTGAAGAGCGAATTCCTGGCCAACATGAGCCACGAAATCCGCACGCCGATGAACGGGATTCTCGGTATGACCGACCTGGTGCTGACCACGCCTTTGACGCGCGGAGCAGCGCGATTACCTGGATACGGCGCGCCTGTCGGCAAATTCGCTGCTGACGATTCTCAACGACGTGCTGGATTTTTCCAAGATCGAAGCGGGGCGTCTGGACCTGAACCCGATCGATTTTTCGCTGCGCAGGTGTATCGCCGAAACCTGCAAAATGTTGAGGATCGGGGCGGTGGAAAAGGGACTCGATCTCGATTGTCAAATCGCCGAGCAATGTCCCGGATAACGTGGTCGGCGATCCGGACCGCTTGCGGCAAACGCTGTTCAATCTGATCGGAAATGCGATCAAGTTCACGGCGAAGGGCGGGGTTTATCTGAATGTCGACGTTGCCGCAGAGAAGAATGGCGCCTCGAAGGAGGCTGCCAACGCTGCGGTTTACGGTCCGCGACACGGGCATCGGAATTCCGCGCGAGAAACAGCAGATGATTTTCGAAGCGTTCCGGCAGGCCGATGGTTCGACTACGCGCAAGTATGGTGGGACCGGTCTCGGCCTGGCGATCTGCTCGCGCCTGGTGGAGATGATGGGCGGCTCGATTCACGTGGAGAGCGAAGTGGGCCGCGGCAGCACCTTCTATTTCACCGCGCGTTTCGGCGTGGCGCCCGTTGCCGCTGGAGCCAAGCCCACCTATTCCGTAAGCTTGAAAAACATGCTGGAGGCAAGCCGGGGCGAAGGCGCTACCCGTCAGTTTGCATATTCTGCTGGCTGAGGATAATCCGGTGAATCAGCGCCTGGCGATGCGGCTGCTGGAACGGCGCGGCCACCGCGTGGATCTCGCCTCATCAGGCCGCGAGGCGATCGATTGGGTGGAGCGGAGACGCTTCGACCTGATCCTGATGGATCTGCAGATGCCCGACATGGACGGTCTGGAAGCGACGGCGATGATCCGCGAGCGCGAGAAACAACGCGGCGGCCGAACCCCGATCGTCGCGCTGACGGCATATACGATGAAGGGCGACCGCGAGCGGTGCCTGGAAGCCGGGATGGACAATTACATCAACAAGCCGATCGACGCGGTGAAATTCTTAGAGATCGTGGAGATGATGGCGGCGCCGAGTAGAGTTTAAAACAGCAGACTAAAGTCTGTGCCACCCAGGCAGATGGTGGCACAGGCTTCAGCCGGTGAAGCCTGCCCACTTAAACTACGAGCGCTAGGCCTTAGCGCTCTGCATCTCCGCGAGCCGGGCTTCCATCCGGCGCGTCATGTGCGGCGTGATCCCGAGCAGCCGCTCCACCACCATTAACTGCGCGCGATGATGCATCTCGTGCTCCTTCGGACCAAGGAGCATCTCGAACCGGCTCTTTTGCGAGCCCATGGCCGGCGGCATGACCACGATCTCCCCGAGAAATTCGTCGTTCAGCGTGTCGAGCCAACCGGCAAACCGCTCGCCTTCTTCGTGCAGCAACGCGAGAATCTGCTCCTTCGTATGCGGCTTTTTCTCGATCACCATCAGGCCGCCAAAGAATTCCCAGAAATTGAACGTCGCAAGGTCGGTGACGTGGTCGACGGCGTGAATCTGGTGGGGAACCCGCGGCGTGATGGCGATGTGGATCAGCGTCTCAGCGACGGTACGCGTTGCCGGGGCCGGGCGAAAACCGTAATGCTCCTCACCGATCTCCTCGGCGATCACGATCGTATTTTTGCGCACCGTTCGAAAAGCGGCGGCTAGGTCTTTTGCTCCGTAGTAGTTCATGACCATAGTCTATCGCTTCTCTGTTTCGGTAGGGTTAAGTTCGCAGGGAGAAGTAACCATCGGAAGAAGACGCGCATCCTCTAGCCTATGGCTTTTGACATAGTGTCGCGGATCGCGCGGCGGAGCTTCCTATCGCTCCCGTTCGGTATCGCAGCATGGGGAACGCGGGATCTGTTTCGTTTCCATCACGAAAATGTACTCGGAACGTCCATGGAAATGACCGTCTGTGCGTCTTCTCAACAGGAAGCAGCTGCGGCGGAACAGGCGGTGCTCCGCGAAATCGACCGCCTCGCAAAGGTCCTGAGTACGTATGACCCGGGAAGCGAAATCGGACGCGTCGAACGATCCGGTGGACCGCGTTCGCGCGAGTTGTCGAGTGTCCTCGCGACCTACCGGCACTGGGAAAACCGCACTGCGGGCGCGATTTCGCTCACGCCGAAAAATAGCGGCTGGAATGTCGATGCTCTCGGCAAAGCCTATATTTTGGACAGCGCTCTCCGGCGCGCGGGAGCGAGGGGCGTGCTCCTCAACATCGGCGGAGATATGGTGACCGCCGGAGCAATGGAATGGCGGATCGCTGTCGCCGATCCGCTCGCGTCACACGAAAACGACGCGCCGCTGACTCATGTCCTGATCAAGAACGAAGCTATCGCTACCAGCGGGATTTCTGAAAGAGGCCGCCACATCGTCGATCCGCGAACCAGGCGCGGCGCGCCAGGGTGTTCGGAGCGCGACCGTAATCGCGCAAGACTCCATCACTGCGAACGCGCTCGCGACTGCGCTTTGCATCGTGGATCCCCAAGAGGGAATGGAAATGGCCGGCGCAACACCAAACGCGCATGCTCTGATCGTTGCGGACAATGGACGCGAATTCCGCACTCCCGGGTTCGCGCGCTACGAGCAGCCGTTACGCATACAAACAGTGATGGCTTCGGGCTGGCCCGCCGGGTACGAAGTGTCTATCGGCTTGACTCTGAAGACGGTCCAGATGATGCGGGTGCGACGTCCCTATGTCGCCGTGTGGGCCGAGGATGCGAACGGCAAACTGGTCCGCAATATCGAAGCGTGGGCGAACAAGCCGAAATATTATCCCGAGCTCGACGACTGGTGGAAAATCAACGGCAGATCGCACGGCGTCAGCTCCATCACCAAGCCGACGCGCGATCCCGGAAAATACCGCCTGGTATGGAACGGGATCGACGATCGGGGACAGCCCGTCCCGCCCGGAACCTACCAGATCGTCGTCGAGACCAACCGCGAGCATGGCAGTTATTACAAGCGGAACGCGTCTATCCTTTGCGGCCCCAAGCCCTCGTCGGCCAGTCTCCCGGAGACCCCTGAATTCGAGACTGTCGCGATCGCATACGGCCCCAAAGGTTCGGCGGCATGAGCGATCTCTCTCGCGGAGTCTTCAAGTGGGCGCGGACGCTGCACATTTACGTATCACTCCTCGGGTTCCTGATGTTTTTGTTTTTCGCAGTGACCGGTGTCATCCTGAATCACGACTCGTTCGGGTTCGACAAGGTGCAATCGACCGCGGTGCAGGTCAGGCTGCCGGTCGCGGTGGTGAAGGCGGGCGACCGGGACGCGATCGTGAACGGCCTTCGCCAAGCCGCGAACGTGCATATGCCGGTTTCGCAATTCAGCGCCCAGGGGGACGAAATCACTGTCGCATTCGCAGGTCCCGGAAAACGCGTGCAGGCGGTGATCCACGCGCCCGACGGTACCGCGGATGTGACCTACGAGTCCCGCGGATGGGCCGGTTTGCTCGCCGATCTTCACAAAGGCGCGGAGAGCGGAGCCATGTGGCGAGCCGTGCTGGACGTGATATCCATAATGCTCGGTTTCAGTTCGCTGACGGGGATCATTATGCTGCTCGCATTGCCCAAGCGCCAGCGGATGGGACTGCTCGCGGCGACGGCGGGAACTGTACTAATCGTCCTGATTTACGCGGTCTGGGTACCCCGCTAGTAGCGGAAATGTTGGCGTCTACCCGCATGCTTCACGCATGGCGGCTCAGAGTGGATACTGAACCGCCATGCGTAAGCATGCGGACAGACGTAAAAGATCTCGATATCGAAATGACCGCGACAGCCCACTAAGAGCACCGCTCCATGTGATCACGCTAGTAGCTGCCTCGGCATCTCCTACCGAGCCCCGACCGTCAGGGAGGGGACAGGCCTTCAGCAGAGACTGTTAAAATTAGATTTCCCATGGAAATCGAGAAAGTATATGAACCCCAGCGGTTCGAACCGCACTGGGCCAAGTGGTGGGTGGAGTCCAATCTCTTCCACGTGGAAGCTCCGCCGCCGGGAACTGAATATTTTTCACTGGTAATTCCGCCGCCGAACGTCACCGGCTCCCTGCACATGGGCCATATGTTCGAGCACTCGATCATCGATGCGCAAGTGCGCTGGCGGCGCATGTGCGGCAAAGTTACGCTGTGGGTCCCGGGCACCGATCATGCGGGCATCGCCACGCAGATCATGGTGGAGCGGCAGCTCGCCAAGGAAGGACTGACGCGGCAGGACCTGGGTCGCGAGAAATTCGAAGAGCGCGTTTGGAAGTGGAAAGAGGAGTACGGCGGGCAAATCGTCGACCAGATGAAGCGCGCCGGCGTGAGCTGCGATTGGTCGCGCGAGCATTTCACGCTCGAACCGGGCTTGTCCCGCGCGGTGCGCGAAGCCTTCGTTCGGCTGTACGAAAAAGGTCTGATTTATCGCGGCCAATACATGGTGAACTGGTGCCCTCGCTGCCAGACCGCGCGTTTCCGACCTCGAAGTGGAGCACGAGGAAACGCAGGGCAACCTGTGGCATATTCATTTATCCGGTGATCGGCAGCGACATCAAGCTGGTAGTCGCGACCACGCGCCCCGAGACGATGCTCGGCGATACAGCCGTCGCGATTAATCCGAGCCGATCAAGCGCGTCGACGAGTTGCGCGGTAAGAAGGTGCGCCTGCCGCTAATGGATCGGGAGATCCCGATCGTGCTCGACGAAATGGCCGATCCCGAGTTCGGCTCGGGCGCCGTGAAAATCACGCCAGCGCACGATCCCAACGATCTCGAAGCCGGCAAGCGCCACAATCTGCCGAGCATCAAAGTGATCGACGAGAACGGCGAAGATGACGGCCGAGGCAGGACGCTTTGCGGGACTCGACCGTTTCGAGGCGCGCAAGCAGGTGGTGGCGGAGCTCGAAAAACTGGGACTCCTCGAAAAGATCGAGCCTCATAAACTGAGCATCGCGCAAGTGCCATCGCTGCCGGACCATTGTCGAGCCACTGGTATCCACGCAATGGTGGGTGAAGATCAAGCCTCTAGCCGATCCCGCGATCAAAGCGGTGGAAGAGGGCCGCATCGAATTCGTTCCCGCCAATTGGTCGAAGACCTATTTCGAGTGGATGTACAACATCCGCGACTGGTGCATTTCCCGGCAGCTCTGGTGGGGCCATCGCATTCCCGCGTGGCATTGCGCCGATTGCAAAAAGATCACCGTGGCGCGCGAAACTCCGCAGGTGTGCTCGCATTGCGGATTGAAAAATCTGACGCAGGAAACCGATGTGCTCGACACATGGTTCAGCTCCGGTTTGTGGCCCTTTTCGACGTTGGGCTGGCCGGACGACACCGCGGATCTGCGCGCGTTTTATCCGACCACGCTGCTGGTAACCGGCTTCGACATAATTTTCTTCTGGGCCGCGCGCATGATGATGCTCGGCATCGAGATGACGGGCGACGTGCCGTTCCGCCAGGTCCACATCCACGGCCTGGTGCGCGACGCGGAGCGCCAGAAGATGTCGAAGACCAAGGGGAATACCATCGATCCTTTGGTGATCAACGAAAAATACGGCACCGATGCCGTGCGATTCGCGCTGCTGATCAGCGCCGCGCCGGGCGGCGATATCGCATTGAGCGAAGATCGCATCGCGAGCTGCGGAATTTCGCGAATAAAATCTGGAACGCGTCGCGGTTGTTGTTCAGTAAGCCGAAAGAAGGCGCGGGCGAGCCGGTGTCGCTCGCGGATCGATGGATCGGAGCCGGCTAAACGCGTGCGCTGAAGTACGCGAATCGCGCTTTCGAGGAGCATCGATATCATGAGGCGGCGCAAGCGTTTGGCATTTCTTCTGGGATGAGTTTTGCGACTGGTATCTGGAATTGAAGAAGCCGGACACCGATTGGAGCTACGCTTATGACGCATTCGAGAAGGCCCTGCGGCTGCTGCATCCGCTGATGCCATTCCTGACAGAAGAGTTGTGGCAGCGTCTAGAAAGCCCGGGAAAGTCGATTGCGCTCCAGGAGTACCCTACAGACGACTTATACGATATCGTGGCGGAGCAGGAGATGCGTGTTCTTCAAGAAATCGTCACCGCAGCCCGGGCCCTTCGCGCGGATCACAAGATCGACAAGAAACCTTTGTTGACTGGTGTGCTGTACTGCAAACGACCCCAGCATCTGGATGCCATCGAGCGTCTCGCGAACGTGAAGTTGACAGTGGAAACCGGTCCCGTGCCAAAGCTCGAAGGCGCTGTGCGGTCGACCCCCGATTTCGACCTCGTTCTAGAAATGCCGAAGGCAGCAAACCAGCGCGATAGGCTGCTCAAAGAAAACACTGATCTCGAAAAAGTAATCGCCAACTCCGACCGCCAACTTAACAACGAGGACATCACCAGCAAGATGCCTGAAAAAGTAGTCGAGACTTTGCGTATAAAGAACGCCGCTTACAAGTCCCAGCTCCAAAAAAATCTCGACGCCCTCGCATCCGAATGACTTTAAATATCCCTTTTGTGGGGCAGGTTGGCAACCTGCAGCGGGTTGGTAACCCGCTTTTGAGACGCCGGTTGACCATCCTGCCCCACGCTGAAACTCATGACCTTTGATATCTCGCACCCCGACGTCCGCGCCGCCGTCAGCCGCGCCCTCGCCGAAGACCTCGGCTCCGGCGACATCACCACCGACTCCTGCATCTCCGCCGACGCCCACGCCGAAGCTCGCTTCATGGCCAAACAGAACATGACCGTAGCCGGCGTCGAGCTCCTCTCGCTCATCTTCGATTCCGCCGAGCTTCTCAAAAAAAGCGGCGATCGCGCCATCCCCGGAGAGCAACTCGCCCGGGTCCGCGGCGAGTCCCGCAAACTCCTCTCCCGCGAACGCGTCTCCCTCAATTTTCTCCAGCGCCTCAGCGGTGTCGCGACCCTCGCCGCCCTATTCGTCGCCGAAGTGAAAGGAACCGGCGTTAAAATTCTCGACACGCGCAAAACCACGCCCGGTCTGCGCGTCCTGGAAAAAATGGCGGCATCAGCAGGCGGCGTGACCAACCACCGCATGGGCCTCTACGACGCCGTGTTGATCAAAAACAACCACATTCGCTTGGCCGGAAGCATTCGCAAAGCAATGGAAGAGGCTCGCAGGAGCGGTAAGCCCATTGAAGTAGAAGTCCGCACCCGTGCCGAGGTCGAGGAAGCTCTTTCCTGTGGAGCCTCGCGCATCCTGCTCGATAACATGACACCTGACGAGGCCGCCATCGAAATCGGGCTCATCGACCATCGCGCCGAAACCGAAATTTCCGGCGGCATCACGCTTTCCAACGTGCGCGCCTACGCCGAGGCCCGCCCCGATTTCATCTCCTCCGGCTCCATCACCCACTCGGCCATTGCGGTCGATATCAACTGCGGGATTTATCCGCTTAGTTAGGATCGCGCTGCCGCGTACTAGCCACTGCCTTGAGAATTCCCAGCCCTCCGAGAACCAGCACCCCGACCCCGATCCAGCGCGGCGGCATATGCATCAAGTGGGCTCCGACCGCGAGCCCGATAACGAACACCGCGTATCCAATCAAATAGATTGCGAAAGACATAGCTTCCTCTCCGAAAAGCCAATGCACGTGCCCGACCAACATCGTTTATCAGGCCATTTGGCACAAGTTATACTTGAGTGCACGCAGTTTCTGCCGCTCCGAACGCAACTATTACATGCCCTTTGATGTCGCCTCCGTCCGCCCCCGATTACCTGGCCGCGAGATCGAATGGTTTCAAAGCGTCACCTCCACGATGACCATCGCCGCGCGTCTAGCCCGCGACGGATGCGCCTCCGGAACCATCGTCGGCGCCGACGGACAGGTCGCCGGAATCGGACGGCACGGCCACGCCTGGCACTCCGAAGCATGCGCCGGACTCTACGTTTCGATTGTGCTGCGCCTGCCCCTAGCCGCCCGCGACCTTCCCTTAGTCATGCTCGCGCTAGGTTTAGGAACCCAGGAAGCGATCACGCAAGTCACCGGTCTCGCCGCCGATCTGCGCTGGCCCAACGATGTCCTGATCGGCGACCGCAAGTGCGCCGGCATCCTGGCCCAACTGGATAGCGACGCCGTCATCGCTGGAATCGGCATCAACGTGAACCACACCCAATTTCCCAGCGAGATCGCCCCGCTCGCGACCTCCCTTTATCTAGCCGGCCATCGCAGCGTCTCCCGCGAGGACCTTCTCGTCTCCCTCGTTCACGATGTTGAAGGTTGCTGTAAAATCCTCGCGGAGCAAGGCGCGCCCACGATCCTGCGCATGTTCACCCGCTCTTCGACCTACGCCTCCGGCCGGCGCGTACGAGTAGATCAAGATGATCTACACCTAGAAGGCATCACCTGCGGACTCGATCCCGCCGGCTTTCTCGTAGTCCGCTCCGACGACGGAAAGGAAACGACGATTCTCGCGGGCGGCGTACGGCCAGCGTGAACTACTTCAACTACTTCACCGAAATCGAAGAGCACTTCCAGCGCGCCCGCGGCACCGGCCTCTTTCTTCTCTCGCCCCTCGATTGGGCCCTCATCGAAGCGTGGAAAAACGGCGGCATCCCTTTAGAAGCCGTGCTCCGCGGCATCGACGTGGCATTCGAAAAGTGGCGCAAGCGTCCCGCCCAAGCCCGAATCCACATGGTCAATTCGCTAGCCTACTGCGCCCAGGCAATCACAGCCGAAGCGCAAGCAATGCTAAACGCCGCCCCCGCGACAAAAAAAGAACCCTCCGCGCCCTTCCCGATAGAGGACGTCCGCGCATTCCTCTCGAAAAACGCCGAAGCTCTCCGCAAAGCCGGCCACGAAGAAATCGCAGCATCCCTGGAATCGCTCGACCTCGATGCACTCTACACGGACCTGGAGCAACTGGAACAGCGCCTGACCGCAATTGAAGAAAAAATGATCGCCCGCCTCCGCGCCTCGGCGAGCGAAGAGCAATTATTCGAAGCTCGCCGCGAGCTCGACCGAGAGTTAAAACCCTATCGCAGCAAAATGACCGCCGACCAGCTAGCGATGCTGGAAAAGAAATTTTTAGAGCGCCGCCTGTTAGAATCCGCCGCCCTGCCGCGGTTGAGCTTGTTTTATCTATAGAATTGCTGCGCTATTTCTCATAACGAACTCAACGCGACCGAGAAATATGACGGGGGCCGATCGCCTATCGTTGGACGTGTAACAGTCGGCCTCGGTTTACTGAGTTAGAAATGTGGCGCGAGCTTTAGCTTGCAGCGTCGGCTTCAGCCGACGTCCGGCCGGAGCAGACAAACGGAGACGTCGGCTGAAGCCCGACGCGGCAGACTAAAGTCCGCGCCACCGAAACCACCTGAATTAGACTCATGCATTGGCGTGACCCTGAGGATCTGGCAGGCGTAGACCAATTCAATGAACTGACAATCACGCGGCTCACATTCCCCACTAAATGCACGAAGAGCAGCGCCCCAGCCGAAGGCTCAGTCCTCGAAGCCTTTCGCCCTCCACAACGCCTCAACGTCGGCCAGATCCTGCAGCCTCCCGGCCGCAATTTTCGCCGTAATAAGATTCGCCGAAGAAATAAAATACGCCTTCAGCCCGCTTTGCGGATCAACCACATCTTTGATTCGCTTTTCCCAGGCAGCATCGAAGTCGACGCCGTCAATGCTTGGAAGAATATCGATGGCGCGCGGCCCCTTTCAAATCGGAAGGATCCTCCATCCGGATGTCTTGGAGAGGAGCACCAAAGGCAGCCAGCGCGCGTTGAAGGCGGACAAAAGGTCTTTGTAATCTTGGTACATCCGGCTCCAGTGCCCAACCCTTCATCGCGTAGGCAGTTTGGATCATCTCTTCAACCGCATCCATTCGCTCCCACACCGGCCGACTCTGCCAGTACCGATACTCGTCGGCCTTCATCTCCTCGTGACTGTGATAGACGCGAACGCTCTTGTCCATTTCTCTCTCTCCAGCGTACTCCGCCAACCTGATAAAGTACATCGGATGAAGCCCGCCGCCTTTCTTCTCCTGATCTCTCCTCACCGCCTGCACCCAAAAGGACCCGACCAATTGGGACAAGACCGAAGTCATGATCCCCATGCGCGACGGCATCCGCCTTCATACCCTTATATACGCGCCGAAAAACGCCACCACCAAACTCCCTCTCCTAATGGAACGATCCCCCTACGGCTTCACCAACAAGCCCCGAAACCTCCCTCAAAGCCCGCTATAAACAACTCGCCGACGAAGGCTTCATTTTCGTCTTCCAAGACATCCGCGGCCGCTACGAATCCGAAGGCGAGTTCATGATGACCCGCGCCCCTCGCGACCGGTCCAAGCCCAATTCGATCGACGAAGCCACCGACGCCTATCGACACCATCGACTGGCTGATCAAGAACGTCCCCAATCACAACGGCCGCGCCGGAATCCTTGGCATTTCCTATGGCGGATGGCTCACTGCGATGGCGCTGATGGAGCCTCATCCCGCCCTCAAAGCCGCCAGCGAACAAGCCTAGCCCCGCCGACATGTTTCTGGGTGACGACTTCCATCACAACGGAGCCTTCCGTCTCAGCTACGGCTTCGAATATGTGTCGCGCATGGAGACCGGCAAGACCCAATTCAAATTCGACTTCGACAAATACGACACCTACGACTGGTATCTCTCGCAAGGCCCTCTCGTCAGAGCTGGACAACAAATATTTCCACGGCGAGAAGCCCACCTGGAACAACTTCGTCAATCACCCCAACTACGATTCTTTCTGGAAGGACCAAGTCGTCAATCTGATCCTCAAGAAGACTACCGTGCCCAATCTAAACGTCGCCGGATGGTGGGATCAGGAAGATTACTACGGCCCCATGAAGATCTACGAGACGCTTGGAAAAACAGGACGCCGAGGATCACAAAAACTACGTCGTCATCGGCCCGTGGCGTCACGGCGGATGGGGAGGCGACGGCTCGAAGCTCGGCCCCATCGAATTCGGCGCCGACCAATCCTTGTACTATCGCGAAAAAATCGAAGCCCCCTGGTTCGCCTATTGGCTAAAGGATAAAGGAGCACTCCATCAGCCCGAAGCGATGGCCTTCGAGACCGGGTCGTAATTCCTGGGAAAGCTACAACGCGTGGCCGCCAGTAGAAGGCATCAAGCAGAGCAAATTAAATTTCGCCGCCAATTCCAAACTATCGTTCGACGCGCAACGCGACGACAACGCCTTCGACAGCTATGTCTCCGATCCCGCGCATCCCGTGCCCTATCGCCATCAACCCATCCAGCCCACTTATGGCCCCGGCTCGCAATGGTCCGAATGGCTGGTGCAGGACCAGCGCTTCGTCTATCAGCGCCCCGACGTGCTGGGCCTCGCCACCGATCCGCTTTCCACCGACCTGACCATCGCCGGCGACGTAGTCGCGCACATTTTCGCGTCGACCACCGGCTCCGATGCCGATTGGATCGTCAAGCTGATCGACGTCTATCCGCAAAATGACGAAAAACTTCCCGGCTATCAGCTCATGATCGCCAACGACGTTTTCCGCGCCCGCTTCCGCAATAGCTTCGAAAAACCCGAGCGCGTCGAGCCCAACAAAGTCTACGAATACACCATCGACCTGCACTCCGCCAATCACGTCTTCCGCCCGGGCCATCGCGTGATGGTGCAAGTCCAGAGCACCTGGTTCCCCCTGATCGACCGCAACCCGCAAACCTACGTCGACAACATTTACAAAGCCACCGCCGCCGATTATCAGCCCGCCACCCAGAAAATTTTCCGACAAGTCCTACATCCAACTGCCCGTTCAGTGGAGATAACGAACGGAAATGATCCTGTCCGGCCTCCGCGTCATTGATTGCGGCACCTATATCGCTGGCCCCGCCGCCGCCGCGATTCTTTCCGATTTCGGCGCCGAGGTAATAAAAATCGAGCGCCCTCCTTACGGCGACCCCTATCGTTATTTGTCGCAGGTTCCCGGCATGCCCGTGTCGGATAAGAATTACTGCTGGATCCTGGACGATCGCAACAAGAAGAGCATCGCCCTCGATCTCAGCGATCGACGAAGCCCACCAGGCTCTGCTGAAACTGGTCGCGACCGCCGATATTTTCATCACCAACTATCAGCCTCAATCGCTGCGAAAATTCAAACTCACTTACGAAGACCTCGCGCCTTTAAATGACCGTCTGATCCACGCCTCCATCACCGGCTACGGAGAACACGGCGACGACGCCGAAAAGCCCGGCTACGACGCCACCGCCTATTGGGCGCGCAGCGGCCTGATGCAGCAGATGCATAATGGCGATGCCGATCCAGTCCAATCCCCCGCCGGCTTGGGCGATCATCCCACTTCGGTCACGCTTGTTCGCGTCGATCATGATGGCGCTCTATCAGCGCCAGATCACCGGCCGAGGCTCGCGTGTATTCACGTCGCTGATGGCGAACGGCATCTGGTCGTACGGATGTTCGGTGCAAGCCGCACTCTGCGGAGCGCATTTTCTACCCAAATGGACCCGTAAAAACGCCATTTGTCCGCTGGTCAATCACTACGTAGCGCGCGACGGACGCCGCATGTTCTTCTGTCTCCTCGATCCCGTGCGCGACTGGCGCCATCTCTGCCAGGCTCTGGAATTCGACGAACTGCACGACGATCCCCGCTTCGCAACCTCCAAGGCACGCCAGGAAAATTCCGCAGCACTGGTAAGCCGAATCGACGAAGCGATGGCCACGCGCGACCTCGACGAATGGGCGGTGATTTTCAAAAAATACGATCTGGTCTGGGGCCCCGTGCCATCGGCCGTCGAGATCGCGCAGGACCCGCAAGCGCAGGAAATCTTCACCGAAATATCACCTGGCCTGAAAACCATCAAGAATCCCCTGAACATCGAAGGAATCGAAAAAGCGAAGCCTCAAATGCCCCCTGGCATGGGCGAACACACCAACGAAGTACTAAGCTCCCTAGGCCTGACCGCGGAAGAGATCGAGAAAAGATGATAGCCCGCGGCGCCGCCCAATAGAATCTTCGCGATCTTTTCAACCTGTCGCTGGTAAATCGCCGCGACCAAGTCGGCCTCGAATGGAAGGGCGAAGAATACACCTTCGGCGAGATCGACCAGCGCAGCGACCGCATGGCCGCGTCGCTCGTCAACAGGCCTCACGCCAGGCGACCGTGTCTGCGTGCAGCTCGCAAACTGCATCGAGATGATCGACATCTATCTCGCCTGCATAAAACTAGGCGTGATCTTCGTCCCCGTAAACATCCTCTACCGCGACCGCGAAGTAGCGCACATCGTAGCCGACGCCGAGCCCAAACTCTTCATCACGCTCGACAACGATACCGCGACCGTCAGGGAGCGGACAGGCGCTAAAACTTCCATCGCTAGACGGCGACGCCCCCGCCGCGCTAGTCTACACCTCCGGCACCACAGGAACCTCCAAAGGAGCAATCCTAACCCACAACAATTTCGCCGCCAATGCTCTAAATCTTACTAACCTGCTGGCAAATCACAGACCGGGACCGCTTCCTCCTAGCCCTCCCTCTCTTCCACGTCCACGCCTTAGGCAACGGCCTGCACTGCTGGCTGATCTCCGGCTGCCGCATGCGCCTCTTCGAACGATTCGAGCACCAAACCGCAGTGGAACAATTCCTGGACTTCCGCCCGACCCTATTCTTCGGCGTCCCCACAATCTACGTCCGCCTCCTCGAAACCACCGGTCGAAGCCGCGCAGTCAAATCGGCAGCGCGATGCGCCTCTTCGTCTCCGGCTCCGCCCCCTTGCCCGCGCATGTCTTAGAAGAATTTCGCGCCCTGTTCGGTCACACCATCCTCGAACGCTACGGCATGACCGAAACCATCATGAACATCTCCAATCCCTACGTAGGCGAGCGTCGCCCCGGCAGCGTCGGCCTGCCCCTCCCCGGCGTCTCGGTCCGACTATCCGAGTCCGGCGAAGTCCTGCTAAAAGGTCCCAACGTTTTCGCCGGATACTGGAAGCGTGACGACGCCACCCGCGACGCGTTCATAGACGGCTGGTTCAAGACCGGCGACATCGCCACCCGTTCCGACGACGGCTACTATACTCTCTCCGGCCGAAAAAGCGATCTGATAATTTCCGGCGGCTTCAACATCTATCCCCGCGAGATCGAGGAATTCCTGATGGAGCAACCCGAGATCGTCGAAGCCGCAGTCGTCGGCGAACCCGATCGTCTGCGCGGCGAGATCCCGGTCGCCTACATTGTCGTCCGCGAACCGATCGATCCGGACGTCCTAATAGAACGATGCAAGGCCAAATTAGCGTCATTTAAGGTCCCCCGGAGGCTCTTAATCGTCGATTTATTGCCTCGTAACGCTCTTGGAAAGGTGCAAAAACATCTCTTATGTCGCGCATCCTGATGGTCGCCTCCGAAGCCGCGCCCTTCGTAAAGACCGGAGGACTAGCCGACGTGCTAGGCTCCCTCCCCGCTGCGCTGGTCAAACGAGGCGACGAAGTCGCGGTAGTCCTTCCCCGCTACCGGAGTGCGCTAATCGACACATCCGAAAGAATTTGGGATGAAATGTCGCTCAGCGTCGGCCCCCACCGCTTCACCGTCGCCATCGATCAGGTGATTCGCCACGGCGTCCGCTATCTCTTTGTAGATTGCCCGCCTCTTTACGACCGTCCCGGCATTTACAACGAAAACAACATCGACTATCCCGACAACCACATCCGCTTCGCCCTTTTGAATCAGGCAGCTATCGGCATCGCCCGCTATATCTTCCGCCCCGATGTTTTTCACGCCCACGACTGGCAAGCCGGCCTGCTCGCGCCCTATCTCCGCTCGACCTTCGCCGGCGACCCGACTTTTTTCGGTATCGAAGTGCATCCTGACCATCCACAATCTTGGCTATCAGGGAAACTTCTGGGCTGTCCGGATGCAGGAAGTCGGGCTCGATCCGGTGCTCTATCATCCGGAAGGCCTTGAGTTTAACGGAATGATCAGCTTCCTCAAAGGAGGCATCATCTTCTCCGACGCCGTCACCACCGTCAGCCCCACTTATGCCCGTGAAATTCAAACCCCCGAGTATGGATTCGGCTTCGACGGCCTGCTCCGCTCCCGCAACTACAAACTGCGCGGCATCTTGAACGGAGTCGATTACGTCGAATGGAATCCGGAAACCGACCCCTATCTCCCCGCCCATTTTTCCGCAGATGACCTGAGCGGCAAAGCCGAGTGCAAACGCGCAACTTCTAGCCGAGATGGGACTTCCCCGGCGACCTCGACCGGCCGTTGATCGGCATCGTCTCCCGCTTCGCCGATCAGAAAGGATTCGACCTGGTCGCCGAAATCGCCGCTCCGCTTGCTGAACAGAATGTTGCGCTCGCCGTGTTCGGATCCGGGCGATAGACGGTTCGAAGATATGTTCCGGCAATTCAGCGCCGCCGCGGCCCGACAAGTTCGCTGTGCGAATCGGGTACAACAACGCGCTAGCCCATAGAATCGAAGCGGGTTCCGACATGTTCCTGATGCCCAGCCGCTACGAGCCCTGCGGCCTCAACCAGATCTACAGCCTGCGTTACGGAACCGTGCCGATCGTCCGCGCGACTGGCGGACTGGACGATACCGTCGACAGCTCCACAGGGTTCAAATTCAGCGACTATTCTCCCGCAGCGCTGGCCGGAGCGGTCGGCGAGGCGCTGCGAAGCCTGGCAGATCCGGGATGCCTGGACGGACCGCATGCGGCGTGGGATGGCGAAGGATTTTTCCTGGGAGGCTTCGGCGGCCGAATACCAAAGGCTGTACGCCGAGACTTGCATCTCCCTAGCCGCTTCCTGCATCATAAGTACTGAGCAGAAAAGGACAAAATTATTATGGCTGGCGACAACACGCTGAACTTTACCGATGGCTCTTTCGACCAGGAAGTGCTGAACTCCGAGGTCCCCGTGCTGGTGGACTTCTGGGCACCCTGGTGCGGGCCCTGCAAGGCGATGACGCCGACCGTCGATGCCCTGGCCACCGAGTACCTGGGCAAAATCAAGATCGGCAAAATGAATACCGACGACAACCCGTCCACCCCGATGCGCTACCAGGTTCGCGGCATCCCAACGCTGATTCTGTTCAAGGGCGGCAAGCCGGTGGATCAGACGAGTCGGCGCGATGCCGAAGCCGGATTTGAAGAAGATGCTCGACCCGCACTTGGCGTAATTTCCTATTGCTTCGCGAGATGGACTGAGGTCCATCATAGTAGCGGATTCTCATGGACCAAGAGTTAAAGCAATACCTGGACGCCAAGTTCGCGCGGATCGACGAGAGGTTTGAACGAATCGATGAGAGGTTCGATCGATCGACGAACGGTTTGATCGATTGATGAGAGGTTCGCTGATTGACGGCGGGCTGAAGCGATGGAAGAGCGCCTTATGGGCGTATAGAGAAGGTGGAAACAAGTCTGCTCGGCGCGTTCTACGGCTGGGCTCGTCCGATGGAGATTCGGGTTAACGGCATGACGAGCACGGTCATGGGTTTCGACGAGCGCCTTGCCTTGGCCGAGCAGCGTATTTCCGAACTGGAGCGTAAGAGACCGTCGTAACGCCGCTTTTCTTTCACGGTTTACATTTCTTTAGACATAATTCACTGTTTCGCCCGTCTAGATTATGTAAGCATATGTGATGGCGGGAACTTCGTCCTGGAAATTTCCGTCTTTAAAGTGGAACGGGGAAACCTCAGTGAAACCCAAGTGGAAGATTGTAATAGGTGTTGTTGTGCTCGCGCTCATCGCGGGCGGCGTTACGGCGAGCGTCAAATGGGGTCAGAAAGACTTGGTGACGGTGCAAACCGGTCTGGCGTCGAAGTCCGACCTGACCTCCATCGTCACTGCATCGGGCGAGATTAAGCCTCGAAATTACATTAATATTGGAGCAAATGCCCAGGGCCGGATCACGCAACTTCTGGTAAAGGAAGGCGACCATGTCCGCAGGGATCAGGTGGTGGCCCGCATCGAACACATTCAGGCTCAGGCGGACGTCACGGCGTACAAAGCCGATAGTTTCGTCGGCGGAGGCTGACTCCGCAGCGGCGGAAGCCGGCGTGAAGGCTCAGGACGATGCCATCTGCCACCGCTATGGCGACGCTCGAAAAATCCAAATCGGAACTGGCCAAGCGCCAAAATGCTGCTGGACCGCTCCGAACTGCTGCAACAGCATGAATTGATTGCAAAACAGGATTACGACACCAAGGTTGCCGATTACCGCTCGGCTCAAGCTGGCGGTTAAGGAGGATGAGGCGCGGCTGGCGCAAATGAAATCGCAGCGCGCGCAGAACGCCGCGCAACTTAATTCCTATCAGCGCCGCGTGGCCCAGAGCGAAGCCGGCTTGGCGCGCATCTGCCGACGTTCTGGCCAAATTCGACGCCGTTTCGCCAATCGATGGCGTGGTGACCAACCTGCCCGTTCGTGAAGGTGAAACCGTGGTTCCGGGCGTCCAGAACTCGGCCGCGTCGACCATCATGACCATCGCCGATATGTCCCTGATCACTGCGGAAGTTAAGGTGGATGAGACGGATATCGTGAATGTCCAACTGGGGCAGCAGGTCGCGGTGAAAATCGACGCCATGCCCGATAAGTCGTTCGCCGGCAAAGTGATCGAGATCGGCAATACCGCGATTCTGCGCTCCTCCGGCTTGGCGGCTTCGCAGAGCACGACTTCGAGCCAGGAAGCCAAGGATTTCAAGGTCGTAGTCGCGCTGACGGATCCGCCTTCCGAGATTCGCCCCGGCCTTTCCTGCAACGCGAAAATCACCACTGCGACCCGGCACGATGCGCTGACCATCCCGATTCAGGCCCTGACGGTTCGCACCAAAGGCGATCTGGAGGCTCCGAAAACCGGGGTGCAGGCCGCCACCGTCGCGCCCAACGATAAGTCGTTGAAGGAAGAGGTGCAAGGAGTGTTTGTAGTCAACAACGGACACGCCGAGTTCCGCAAGGTGGAGACCGGAATCACCGGAGCCACCGATATCGAAGTGCTGACCGGCCTGAAGGATGGCGACCAGATCATCACCGGCAGCTACAAAGTAATCCGCACCATCCGCAACGCGGCGCCGGTAAAGGTGGACAACAGAATACCGGTTGTCGACGTCAAGACGTAAATGGCGAATGCGGCGGTTGACAAATCGACAAGCTGGAGCGTGGCGAGCAGCTCAAGCGCGAAGGCATCATCATCCGCACGTGGGACTTGATGAAGACCTACGTGATGGGCGACCAGACCATCCACGCCGTTTCGGGCGTCGATATCGAGATCAAAAAGGGCGAGTACGTCGCGATTATGGGCCCGTCAGGGTCGGGAAAATCGACGCTGATGAACCTGATCGGCTGCCTGGATACGCCGTCGTCGGGGATGTATTACCTGAACGGCAGCCTGGTCAGCGATATGGACGACGACGAGCTGGCGCGCATCCGGAACAAGGAAATTGGCTTCGTTTTCCAGACCTTCAACCTGCTGGCCCGCGCGACGGCTCTGCATAACGTGGAACTGCCGCTGATTTACGCCGGCGTCTCGGCGAAAGATCGCGAGGCACAGGGCCAAGGAAGCATTGCGCGCGGTCGACCTGGAAAAGCGCATGCTGCACAAACCAAGCGAGTTATCCGGAGGCCAGCGGCAGCGCGTGGCGGTCGCGCGGGCACTGGTCAATAATCCGTCGATTCTGCTGGCAGACGAGCCGACCGGAGCGCTCGATACGGCGACGGGCGTCGAAATCATGGCGTTGTTCAGAACGTCTGCACGATGCAGGGCAACACGATCGTGCTGGTAACCCACGAACACGACATCGCGATGCACGCCTGGCGAGTGATCCATATTCGAGACGGGAAGGTCGAGCGGGACGAGAAGGTTAAGTAGCACACCATGATCGTGATCGAGCCGCTGACCGAAATTACACTCGGTCACCGCGCAAGGCTGGTGGCCGTCGCCGAGTCCGGTCACATCGCGGCAATCTCATGGGATGGCCTTGGAACCGTGCTCGCGCCCGATCACCTGACGAGCACCCAATCTCAACTCCCGGCCGAGGCCGATGGACTAACGATATCCGCATCGGGCAGATTGATTGCGGTCGCCGCACGCGGATGGGTCGAACTCATTTCAGCGGCCACCTTTCGTACGATTCATCGCTCGGAGGACGCATTTAAAGGCTGCTGCTTTGGTTCAAGCGGCGTTTTGTGGTCCGCCCTAAAGTGGGATGACGATTCGTTCGTTCTGGAGATTCGAGAGCCCGAAACGTGGCAGGTGGTCGCGCGCACCCAAGTGAAGGACCCATTTGGCAATTCGCACTTGATGATTTTTCCGCACCCCGACGGGGAGCATGTCGCGATTTGGGCCGCCGCCGGTCAGAATGGTCAAAGCCTTTTCTGGGCCCGCCGGGATGGCTCCAACATCATCGTGGACCGCTTCCCGGGGCTCGACAGGATGCCTCCGCCAAGTTTCAGGGGTTCCGGGTTCCTGGTAATCTGCGACGATAACGAACTCCGCAATTATGAATTTCCTCTGGGTCCTATTCGCGGAAAGATGCCATGGCCGTTTGACGATATGGACAATCAGATTGGCGACCTTGTCTCGTTTGTCGATTCCCGCAGAGCGCTGGTGAGTTCCATGGCGGAGCGGCTGTACCTAGTTGATCTGCACAAAATGGCGATTATAGACGAGGTCTGTATTCGCGGTCATGAGACGACCCTAGGATACTTTACTCCGCTGCCGACGGGTGGTTTCCTGTCGGTCCATGGCGGAGCTAACCGAGATGGTCGTGGCATTATTCTAACCTGGCAGTTTCCATCGTTCGATTAGTTCTATAGGCAATTGTCGCGATTTGACTCTTCTAAGCTTGTCCCCTCCTTTACAGTCGGGGCTCGGTTTGGGCGGGGCCCGCGTTCCCCAACCGAACCCTGACCGTCAGGGAGGGGATCCGTTCTTCAACCGAGCAGTACTCAATTCTCGGGTTCTGCAACTGTCCCGCGCGTAGCCCGATTCCCCTTGCATCCCCACAATCTTCAGTTACCATCGATGAGGGAATCCTCCAAATGAAGCAACTGTATCTCCTGGTAAGCATCTCCGTCCTGATGGCCCAGACCAAACCCATCCCTCTTTCCTCCTACGACGCCAAGGCGAAAGCGCTGCTCTCGCAAATGACGCTGGACGAAAAAATCGGGCAGATGACGCAGCCCGACCAGATGTTTCTCAAGGACCCCTCCGATATCGAGACACTACTTCCTAGGCTCCGTCCTCAGCGGAGGCGATTCCGACCCCAAAGCCGGCAACAGCCGCGAAGCCTGGACCGATCTCGCCGCCGGCCTGCAAGCTCACGCCTACAAGACCCGTCTAAAAATCCCCCTGCTCTACGGCATCGACGCCGTTCACGGACATAACAACGTCCTGGGCGCCGTGATCTTCCCGCAAAACATCGGCCTGGGCGCGACGCGCGACGCCGCCCTGGTCGAGCAGATCGGCAAAATCACCGCCGAGGAAGTGCGAGCCACCGGTATCCAATGGGTCTTCGCGCCCTGCGTGACGGTCCCTCAGGACATCCGTTGGGGCCGCACCTATGAAGGCTTCTCGGAAGATCCCCAACTGGTAGCGGAGCTGGGCGCAGCCGCCGTCCGCGGCCTCCAAGGCAAAGGTCTCTCCGATCCTTACGCCGTTCTGGCCTGCGCCAAACATTATGTGGGCGATGGCGGCACCAGCTTCGGCACCGGTGGTCCAGGAAAGAAATTTCTGGATCAAGGCGACACCAGCGTCGACGAAGCAACGCTGCGCCGCATTCACATGCAAGGCTATCTCACCACCATTGCCGCGGGCGTCGGAACCATCATGCCTTCCTACAACAGTTGGAACGGCGTCAAAGTATCCGGCTCGAAACACCTGCTGACCGAGGTTCTGAAGAACGAGATCGGCTTCCAAGGCTTTCTCATCTCCGACTACAACGCCGTCGACCAGATCACCAAGGATTATAAAACCGCGATCGGCATTTCCATCAACGCCGGCATGGACATGGTGATGGTCCCCGATCACTATCGCGAATTCATCAAGAATCTGAAGGAACTGGCTCAGGACGGCACCGTGCCCGATGTCGCGCATCGACGACGCCGTCACCAGAATCCTGCGCGTAAAAATAGCCATGGGCCTGATGGATCAAAAGCGATCAGCGCTCCGAACTACACGCTTCGGCACCCCCGAGCATCGCGCCGTAGCCAGACAAGCCGTGCGCGAATCGCTAGTCCTGCTCAAGAACGAAAACCACACCCTCCCACTCAACAAATCCGCACAAATCCACGTCGCTGGAAAAAGCGCCGACGACATCGGCAATCAATGCGGCGGCTGGACCATCACCTGGCAAGGCAAAAGCAGCGACACCCTCCCCGGAGGAACCAGCATCCTCGGCGCCCTTCATAAAGCCGGAGCAACCTAGCCAGTGAAGGAGCCAACGTCGGCTTAGTAGTAATCGGCGAAACTCCCTACGCCGAAGGCAACGGCGACCGCGCCGATTTGCAGCTATCGCCAGAAGACATCGCCGCAGTAAAGAAGATGAAGAGCACCGGCGTTCCCGTAGTAGTAATAGTGATCTCCGGCCGCCCGCTGATCCTAGATCCGATCATGAATGATGCCGACGCCATAGTAGCCGCATGGCTTCCCGGCACCGAAGGCGAAGGCATAACAGACGTTTTGCTCGGCGCATACAAGCCCACAGGCAAACTCCCCTTCACCTGGCCCTCCCAATTCAAACTAGGCTACGGCCTGACTTATTAGAATCTCTTAAATCCGCGTTCATCTGCGTTCATCGGCGGCCATTAATTCTTTTGGCGCAGCCTGCCATCCCCCAAAAATCTCCTCCAACCGCCGCGCAACCCCCAGCACAATATCTTCCCTCCAAGGCGCCGCCGCGATCTGGACTCCAATCGGCAATCCCGCAGAGCTCGTGCCACACCGCACCACCGCCGCCGGCCATCCCGTCAGATTATGCGTCATCGTATAACTAAACCCCTTGAAATTCTTTTCCTCGATAGACGTCCCATGGGGTATTGCCGCGACTAGTCGAAACAGGCGACAAAATGACGTCATTTAAGGTCAAATAAGGCATGCATAGAGGCCCTAAATTGGTCGATTAAGGTCCAATAAGAAGCAAGTCCTTTCACATCCGTCCGGAATTCTTCGAGTTTAAGCGAGCCATCCGTCGAGCAAAGGATGCGTCCGATGGCTTCCAATCGAGGTCAAAAACTCCCTCACTCCGTCCCCCCCATCGGCACCGAGGAACATCATTTCCAGTTCGTAACTGCGCTCGATTCCCGGAGGTCTTCGCTCCACCGCTCCCAGCGCCCGCCCGGCCTCGCGAACGACAGCCTGTGTCTCCGCATCCGGCTCCGCGAAGCCGTTATCGGTAAAATACGCAATTCGCAGATTCTTCAAGGGAACATCGGAATAGGGCATCGGAATCACGGTATGATCCTCTGCCTCGCCGCCCAGTAAAATGGGCATCAGAGCCTGCAGATCCTCGACATGCCGCGCCATCGGCCCGATCTGCCAAAGCCTTTCAATCCAACCACCTGCCGGAGGAACGTGCCCCGTCCGCGCCAGCCTTCCCGAGGTCGGTTTCAGGCTGGCAATCCCGCAATAGTGAGCCGGAAGCCGAACGCTGCCAGCAGCATCGCTGCCCAAGCCGAAGGGAGATCCGCAGGAAGCAATCAGCGCCGCCTCGCCGCCGCTCGATCCGCCAGAAGTCCTCGAATGATCATAGGGATTGTTGGTGCGTCCGAACAGTCAAGTTATCGGATTCAAAGGCAAACAACAGATCCGGCAAATTGGTCCGTGCAACCGGCATTGCTCCGGCGGCTCGCAGACGGGCCACCAGCGTGGCATCGCGAGTGGACTTTGGCGGCATTGCGATAGCCCAAAGTCCCTGCGCTGCATACAGTTCCCTCGACTTCAATCGAATCCTTGATCGAAAAAGGCACGCCGCTGAAACGGTCCGGGCTTGGGAGCAGAATAGCGGCATGATTTCGACAACCGCATTGATCGCTGGGATTAACTTCCGCGATTCGTTCAAGATGCAGTTGGAATAAGTTCTTCCGGAGGAAATTTTCCGATCGCGAATTAATGCAGCCTGCGCGACTCCAGATAAAGCGAGAATTTCGTTCATTGTTCCTGAATATTCATCCGCTGATCCGCTTTTATATTATTCATTTTCTGATGGATGCCGCTCGGCCATTGGATATCGACCGTCGCCGTGGTTTCGCTGCCGAGTCCGAACGTAAGCGCTAAGTCACTGGCAGAACAGTAGGATGAGCCGCTATGCACCATCTGCATCTGGTCTCCGACTTTCACCACCGCGCCAATGCCGTCGCGATTGCTTTTTGTGCCATTCAAGCGAATTTGCAGCCAGTGATTTTTATTGCCGCCGTCATTTCGGTAAAGATAAGCAGGGCCGTTGTTGGTGGCAACCAGAATATCCAGATCGCCGTCATGATCGAAGTCGCCATAGGCCGCGCCGCGGGCGACTAAAGCCTTTGTAAACGCTGGGCATCGGCTGGAATTTGCCACCTGCCGGCGTTGTGAAACAGCAGCGGTGATTTCTTCGTACTGCACTTTCGGCTGGACGCGGCCGATTTGCTCTTCGATATGGCCGTTCGCGGCGAAAATATCGGGGTAGCCGTCGAGGTCGTAATCGAAGAAAAAGAGGCCGAAGGTGAGGCTCAGCAGACTGGACTCGTCCGATCGGGCGAGCGCGGTGCTTCGTCGACGAAAAGTCCATTGCCTTCATTGTGATAAAGCCCGATCATCTGATTCGCGAAGTTGCCGACCACCAGGTGCTGGCGGCCGGAGCGGTCATAATCGGCAACATCGACGCCCATGGCTCCGCGGGCGACTCCGTCTTCACCGAACGCGACCCCGGCGGTGAGTCCTTCTTCTTTAAACGTACCGTTTTGCAGGTTGCGATACAGCTTGTTGGGCTGCGTGTCGTTGGCGACGAATAGATCCGGCCAGCCGTCGTTATTGAAATCGATCACCGCGACCCCGAGCGATTTGCTGGTCGGGTCGGCAAGTCCTGCCTTTGCAGTGACATCCTCGAATTTTCCATTGCCGAGGTTGTGATAGAGCTTCGAGGAAGTCCCTTTATAAGATTCCGGAGTGCAATAAGATTTCGTCGATCCATCGAGCGAACACCACAAGTCATTCTGCTGATTCCACTGGACATAATTGGCGACGAAGAGATCAAGCTTGCCGTCGCGATCGTAATCGAACCAAGTGGCGCTGGCGGCGAACGCGGAATTGGTTGATACCGGATTCTTTGGTGACGTCTTTAAAATGTCCATTGCCTTCGTTGTGAAATAAATGATCGCCGCCAAGTGCAGTAATATAAATGTCTTCGCGCCCATCGTTGTCGTAATCGGCAATGCTGACGCCGATGCCGTAAATATCAATATCGAGTCCGCTGCCTTTGGTGATGTCGGTGAAAGTGCCGTCGTGATTATTGCGATAGAGAGCGGCGGTGGTATGGCGGCCTTTTGGAATCAGATCTTTGCCATTGACGATCAGAATGTCGAGCCAGCCATCGCCATCGGCGTCGAAGAACGCGCAGCCGGGACCCATGGTTTCGGGCAGCCATTTTTTCCCGCTGCGACCGGCGTTGTGCGTGAACTTGATGCCGGCTGCGGCGGTAACATCCGTGAAATGAACCGGGTCAGAGGCGTTTAGCAGTAAGGGAGAGGCAGAGCGTCGTGATCGTGAATCGGTTGCCTTTCATTATTCTCCTCAGGGTGTTGCAAACGTGGCTTTTCCGTAAGCGATTGCGCGGATTCGTCGGCCTTGAAGCGTAGGAATAGTTTTTGCTCGCGTTCGGCGTTTTCGTTCTGGCCGAGGCCACGGTAGCAGAGCATCAGGTTATAATGCGCCTGCAAGTCTTCGGGGTCGATGGTGAGCGTATCTTTCAGAGCGACAACGGCTTCGGCGTAGCGGCGTTGCAAAAACATAATGCGTCCGACTTGATCGACGACGACGCGATCGCGCGGATATTGGCGGCGGGCTTCGGCGAGACTGGCTAACGCTGCATCGTAATCGCCTGCGGTTTTCTGAATTGTCGCCAGGAAAAACTCGGCCCGCGCTAGCTTCGGCGAGAAGCGCCAAAGCCTTTTCAAGAAACGGACGCGCGGCTTCGGTTTCTCCTTCTTGAATTAAGCGCTCGGGCGATGTTCACATAGCCGTCGGGGTAGGAGGGTTCGGCTTCAGTGACGCGATGGAATGCGTATTCGGCGCCTTTAAGATCGCCTTGCAAGAAGAGGCCAATGCCCCAATCGTTCCAGCGTTCGCGATCCTGTTTGCGAATAACTGGGTTGCCAGTTGGGGTTCGCCTAAAGGCAACCTGCAGTCGGCTAGTGCGGTGTGCTAGCGTGATGATGGGAAGAATTGGAAGTTTTGCGGGGTCGGAGACGTATTCGCGGCTGTCGTAAGAAATGTCGGAAAGGCCGGGCTTCGCTGTGCCGAAGGCGAAGCGGGTGTAGGCGTCGGTGAATTTGCGGTAGTTGAGTTTCGCTTCGAAGGTGATCGGGCCTTCGGCATCTTTCGGGATGTTGACGAGGTAATGAACGGTATCGGCTGCGCCGGGTGGAATCAGGCGCACGTAGAAAACACTGCGGGCTTGCCAGGCGTTGCGTTTATTGATTGCGTTGCCTTCGCTATCGAGCAGATAAGAGCGATAGAAATGCGCGGAGCGATCGACTGGGCCGTTATCTTTGACCGTGCCGCTCGATGCGAGGATGCGGCCTTTGGCGTCGCGCGCGGAAAATTCCAGCCAGACATCGAAGCCGTCGACGGTTCCGGCGGGGAAAAAATGGCCGATTTTTCTGGTGCGCACTACGGCATCGATGCGGACCGTGCTGCCTGGGGCTAGCGCTACGCCGGGTGCGTTGATGGGCGCGGCGATTTTGCCGACTTCGCGCAGCGTGACGGGGCCGGATTGTTCGGCTTCTTCTCCAACAGCGAAGGTGGACGCGAGCGCAGGAGTATCGGCGCGGCGCTTCATTTGCACTTGGCCTTTTTGCGCGGACTCTACGGGACTGGCGGAGAAGAGGTCGACGGTGATGAAGCCGGATTTTAGGAAACGCTTCCGTCGCTTTCTCCTGCACGTCGTCATGATTCACTGTGGGGATCGCGGTGTTGGCGGCGGCGAAGCGGTGCGAATGAATCAGGCCGTTGCGATTGCCGGGATCGTGCGAAGGGACTTGCGGCCATGTGGCAATCGGCGCAGGCTTGGGATTTAGGCGGGTAATAAAACGAGCGCGCGCCTTGGCCGGAGACTCCGCTGGCTTGCCAGTTATCGTAATCGTTGAATCCGCGGATCCAGCGGTAGTGATTGACGGGCTGATCGAGATGGACTTTGTGGCAGGCGGAGCAGAACTCGGCGGACTGCTCGCGCATGAAGGCTTTCATGAAGGTGCGGCGATGCGGCTCGGGGTTTAGAGTAGGTGAGGAATTTTTCGGAGGCTTGGATGAAGGCGTTCTTGCTGGAGGCAAGGCGATGTAGAGGCGGATACATCATCACGAAATCGCTGTTGCCCATGGTGCTGCCGACGTGGGTGATGGAGTGGCAGGAGACGCAGCCGAGTCCGTTCTGGGCTTCGGGGGTGTCGACCTGCTGCTTGATGGGGATTTCGAAGCGGCCGTTGAAAAAGACGGCGTGATCGTGGCAGGCGGCGCACCACTTGCTGCCTTGCGTGCCGCTGAGCTCCTGCATGTGAAGGATGGTGGCCTTATAGAACTGATTGTTGAACGAGGCGAAGTGGTGCATGGAGCTTTTCCACTGCTCGTAAATATCCTTGTGGCATTCGCCGCATTGCTGCGGATTCCATGAAGAAGTCCGACGGGCATGATGCCTCCGACGCTGGTGCGGGAGGAGGAGGGCCAGAAGGGGGAGCGCGGGCCTTCGCCTTCCTCGGTCATGGCGGCGGGGACGATTTTTGGATTGACGATGCGATCTTTGGGGAGGCCGAATCTTAGGGCTGCGGCGCAGAACGTCAAGCGTGGCTAGGGCTAGGGTGTAGCGGGGTTTTATTAGAGCGAGGCCGATTGCGGCTAGTGCGATGTGGGCCCAGAGGATTTTGTAGTGGTCGGTGGTGGCGCCGGCGGGGATCAGGTAGATGCCGATTAGTGTCGCTAGAAGAAGAGGGATTATTTTGGGGATTTTCTGGATTGGCAGATTAGCCAGGCTGCAGACTGCTGCGCCTAGGACCAGGTGCAAAGGGATGTTGGCGATGTAGAAGAGATTTGCGGCGGGGAGGGCGGCCAGGTAGGCGGAGTTGGCGATCAGGAGGATTAGGAGGGCGGTCATTGGGATCGCTCCCTGTGGTCGCGGCTCGGTGGATCGACGTCGGCTGAAGTCGACGCTGCAAGCTGAAGCTCGCGCCACCATGAGCCCTGTAGAGGGCGGATTAGGCGGAAGGCGGGGCTCGTGTTGTAGTCGTGTTGGTAGTTGAGATGGGATTGGTCTTGGGGGAAGTGTTCGGTTGCTGGATAGGGATAGCGGGTCATGCCGTGGAACGGGAGTGGCTCTACGGTTTGTGAGAAGGCGGTGTTGGGGTCGCGGTCTTTGGCCCAGCCGTCGACTTTTAGAAGAAAGTCGCGGGTCCAGCCTGGGGGAAGGGGAGACAGTTTCGAGGCGTCGAAAATCAGACGGAGTTCGTCGCCGGAGCCCATGATTATAAGTCGGTCGTCGACGTCGACGGCTAGTCGAATGGACGTCGCCGTATCTGGTGTATAGGCCGGGGGTGGGGTTCCAGAATGACGTTGTTTCAACGTTGCTTATAGAGGAATGTGTCGGGCTGTTTGCGCTGAGGGTCGATTACGGATTCGGAGAAGCCGCGGAAGTGGAGGTCGGCGGAGAGCAATGCGTAGCTGTTGTTGATGTGCTTCGGCGGGGGCGGCGGTTTCGCTTAGGAAAATTTCGTCCCAGTAAATGCAGAGGCTCGTTACGATGCGGAGTTTGCGGCGACTGCGAAATGAAGTGCAGGGGGACGGCGATGGTTTTCGGTTTGCCGGCGGGCATGCCCATGTCTTCGTTGACGGTGACCCACTTGCCATGCGCGTCCTGCATCTGCAAGGTAGGGCATGACTAGGCCGCCCTTCGATTCCTGCGAGGCGGCGCGGAAGGTGCTGCCGTCGGGCCAATCGACCCAGCCGTTGGCTAAGAGGACGGCGTCTACTGAGGAGGCTGTTGAAGTCGAGTTCAAGGTGTGGAGTTTGGCCACGCCTAGCTCGGTGCGAGGGAACTGGTCGGGATATTTTTGGTCGCGCTTCAAGAGAGCTTGCACGGACGTCGTGTCCAGTCATCATCGCGGGCGGACGTTGGATAGATGCGGCGTGGGACTTCGTAGAGGCGGAACTCGGGGTAGGGAGGGCCTTTGAATTTTTCGTTGGTGAAGACTTCCTTGGTTGATGGATGGTCGAGGGTGATTAGTTGGACTTGATCGAGGTAAGAGACTTCGCTTAGCTCTTCGGTGATGCGGATTTCGTAGTGGCTGTTGACTGAGCTTTAGTGCGCTGAGAGGGGATGGTCACGTACTCGTCGTGATCGACGGGGAAATAGCTGCCTTCGCCGTCGCTGGCGCCTAGAGGGGCGACGCCTAGGACGTCGGTGATGAACTGGAAGTCCGCGGCCGTTCCAGGTCCAGATCATGGGGCAGGAGCCGGAGAGGCGCTGCGCTTCTTCGTAGTTATAGGTCTTGTTGGTGAGCTGATTGGTTTCGTTCTGGATTAGGCCGTTGGGCCAGGTGATGCGGACTACGTCGACCTTTTGTTCGGCGCCGACTTGGAAGAGCAGAGGGACGCCGTGATAGGTTTGCTTCCAGTAGCCGGCGCCGGCTTTCACTTCGACGATCGCGTCTTCGGCTAGCTTCAGATTTTTTATGCCGGTCAGGCGGATGCGGATCGAAGCGCTGCGGAGTGATTGAGCGGTTCAGGAGGACGTGGAGTTTGCCTTCGGTGATTTGGCTTGATCGAGGCGGGCGTCGTCGTTGAAGTCGGCTTCAGACGGGAACCGCCTGCCCCATCGGACTGACCTGCTCATTTGAGGAGGTTACGGTGTATCGGCCGCCGAGCTGATCGCTATAGAGAACGGGCGCGTGGTCGGAATAGAAGACGGCGAGGTCGAAGGCTTTGCTGTCGGGGACTGGCGCGGAGCTTGTACGGCGTCGAGTGGGGTGGCGCGGTGACGAAGGGGAAATCCGCGGTGCGGTCTTCGAAGCCGGCTTTGCCTTGATTGCGCATCAGCGCGGGCTGGTCGCCGAGAAGGATCAGGTCGAGATCGTAGTCGTGATCGTAATCGATCCAGATGGCGCGTTACGAATCTGCGCTGCGGGAGAGATCGCGTCGAAGGGTTCGAAATGGCCTTTGTTGTTGCGATAGAGCTTGGGGCCGGAGTCGGTGAGGATGCAGAGGTCGTTGAGGCCGTCGTTATCGAAGTCGCCGGCGGCGATGGAGATCGCGCCCGTGATTTGTTCGAGGCCGGTGTTGTTTACGCGGCTCGGTGCCGTTGCGATAGAGATGAACGGCGGTCGGGCGACCAGGCGAGAAGGTCGGTGTGGCCGGTGCCGGTGGCGTCGATCACGAGCATGCCGGTTGCGTCGGCGAGAGTGTGGTCGGTGTAGATGGGCTTCGGCGGTGACGGGCGTGGTCGCGCGCGGGGGATCGTAGATTTCGGCGTAATTGCACCAGTCGACGTCTTCGGGGATGGCTGCGCCTTCGGTTTTGGCTTTCAGATCCTTGAAAATCGCGAGCTGCTTCGCGGCGTCGTCGGGGCGGGCGGATTGGCGATAGATGTTGTAGAGCTGGAAGTGCGCGGCGGCTAGTAAAGGATCGAGCGCGGAGGCTTTTTCCAGCTCGCTGGATCGGCTTCGGGGTTGCGGCCGGCGGCGCGATAAAGAGTGCCGAGCTGATAGTGGGCGATCGGCTCGTTGGGCACTAGCTTGATCATTTGCTCGAACTGGGCGATGGCTTTTTCGCGGTTGATCGGATTTCTTGTAATAGATGCCGAGGTTGAACCAGGTGTGCGGGAGAGATGGGTCTAGGCGCTGCACTTGTTCCAGGAGGGCGATGCCTTCGGGCACTCGATTGCCGTGGAGGAGGGCGAGCGCGTAGTTGAGTTTTTCGCGCGTCGGAGTTGGGCGCGAGGTCGAGAGCCTTCTTGAATTCGGCGATGGCTTCGACGTGGGTGGTTGGATTTTCGAAGAAGGCTTTGCCCAGGTTGCGGTGACGTTCGATGGCGGGATTATCGGCGGCGGAGATGGCGCGGGGCGAGAGCCAGATCAGGAGGGCGGCTATGGAAATCGTGAAGGCGCAGATCACCCTGAAGCTTCGCGCTGCGGCCATCAGGGGATTATGGCATGAACGGGGGGCGGGTTAAATAATTGATTTGTACTAGACGAGGGCAGGTCGGGAACCTGCCCCACTGGCCGAAAAAAGATGGCTGGGCGGGTCTGCGCGGCTGTACCCTTGAAAGGTGGCTGCGCGGCGATCGCCTACATTTGGACTGCTGGCGGGGCTGGTGGTTACGCTTTCCGCGGTGGCGGTTTATTCGGGCTATACGGTGACGCAGCTGCGCGGGCTGCGGCGATTGCAGGCGGAGACCATCGACCGGAATCGCGCTGATTCGCTGCTATTGCTGCGCATTCAGAATAACCTCAATTCGCTGGCTCTGACGATGCGGGACATGCTGGATCAGACGGAGTCGTATCCTTTGATTGCCTGGAAGGGGCAGCTGCGGCGGATTGAGTATGACCTGGCGGATGCTTTGTCGCGCGAGGAAAAAGTATCGCGGGTGACGGAGGATCAGAGGAAATATTTGGCTGGGTCGGTCGCGCAGTTCTGGGATGGGCTGGCGCGGATTTTTGCGCTCGCGGAGCAGGGGCAGGAGGAGGAGGCGCGGACGCGGATTCGTTTGTCACTGCAGGCGCGGGAGGAGGCGCTGAGTAATGCTGTCGCGCGGCTGCTGGTTCAGAACAATGAGAGCGAGCAGGCGGCGGCGGAGGAGACGCAGCGCATTTACGCGCGGGCGGAAGCGGAACGCGTATGTGTTTCTGGCGGCGATGCTGGTGCTGATTGCGGCGACCAGTTTGTATCTGGTCGCAGTGGAATCGGGGGATGTTCGCGCAGGTGGCTGCGCTGTCGGAGCGGCGTAGCGAACTGGCTCGGCAGCTGATTACGATTCAGGAAAATACTTTTCGCCACATTTCGCGCGAGCTGCATGATGAGTTCGGGCAGATTCTCACGGCGATCGGCGCGATGCTGCATCGGGCGGGGAAGAAGATTCCTCCGCTGGACGATTCGCTGCGCGGGGATTTTGAAGAGGTTCGCGAGATTGTGCAATCGACGCTCGATAAGATTCGCGCGTTGTCGCAGGCGCTGCATCCGGTGGTGCTGGACGATGCGGGGTTGGAAGGAGCGCTCGATTTATATCTGCCGGGATTTGAGAAGCAGACGGGAATTGTGGTGCGTTACGAAAAAGAGGGAGAGAGCCGCGCGGTGGATCGGGATGTGGCGATTCATGTGTATCGCGTGGTGCAGGAGGCTTTGAATAATGTCGCGAGGCACGCGAAGACGCGCGGAGGCGGAGGTGCGATTGCGGTTTCGCCCGGAGGCATTGGTGCTGGAGGTGGAGGACCATGGGGTCGGGTTCGGGCAGTCGAAGGAGGGTCGCGGAATGGGGCTGGTATCGATGCGGGAGCGCGCGGAATTGGTGAAGGGCACGATGGAGTTCGTGAAACAAAACGGAGGAGGGACGCTGGTGCGAATGACGGTGCCCAATGAATAAAATCGCGGTGCTGCTGGTGGACGATCACATCCTGGTGCGGCGCGGATTCCGGCGAATGCTGGAGGACGATCCGGAGATTGAAGTGGTCGGCGAGGCGGGGGACGGGCATGAAGCGGTGGAGCAGGCCGCGCTGCTGAAGCCTCGCGTGGTGGTGATGGATTTCGCGCTGCCGAGCATGAATGGCGCGGTGGCGACACGGCTGATCCGCAAGGCTTCGAGCGAGGTGGAGGTGCTGATGTTGAGCATGCACTCCGAGAATAATTTCGTGCGGACCTGCCTGGATGCGGGGGCGCGCGGGTATTTGCTGAAGAACGCGGTGGATCTGGAATTGGTGGATGCGGTGAAGCAGGTGGCGAAGGGGATCGAGGTGCTGGATCCGCGGCTGGCGAAGCTTCCTGAAGGACGAGGAGACGCCAGCGCTGACGGCTCGGGAGATGGAGGTGCTGCAACTGATCGTGCATGGGAAATCGAATAAAGAAATTGCGGTGGTGCTGGGGGTGAGCGCGAATACGATCGCGGTGCATCGCGCGAATTTGATGCAGACGCTGGGGATTCATAATACGGCGGAGCTGGTGGTTTACGCGATTCGCAACGGCTTGGCTAGTATTTCATGACGCGGCGGGAATTGCTGTTAGGGGCGCCGTTCGCGATGGCGGCGGCGGGAGGCGACCCTGGGTTTCGGCTGACGAATGTCACGGCGGCGGCGGGAATCGATTTTCAGCACAATAGCGGCGCGTTTGACGCGAAGTATTTGCCGGAGACGCTGGGCGCGGGGTGCGCGTTTCTCGATTACGACGGCGATGGGTGGCTCGATATTTTGCTGGTCAATGGGATGGATTGGCCGGGGCACAAGAAGCGGCACAGCACGCTGCGGCTGTATCGGAACAATCGCAACGGGACGTTCACGGACGTGACGCAGAGGGCGGGGCTGGCGGTCGAGATGTATGGGATGGGAGTGGCGGTCGCCGATTACGATAACGACGGGTTTCCGGATATTCTGATCACGGCGGTGGGGCAGAACCGGCTGTTTAAGAATACGGGCAAAGGGACGTTCGTCGATGTTACGGAGAAGGCTGGGCTGGGCGGGCGAAGCTCGTTCAGCACTTCGGCGATGTGGTTCGATTTCGATCGCGACGGGCACCTGGATTTGTTTGTGTGCAACTACGTGAAGTGGTCGCCGGAGCACGATATTTATTGCAGCGTCGACGGGAAGCGGAAATCGTATTGCACGCCGGAGGCGTATCACGGGTCGACTTGCTGGCTGTTTCGGAATCGCGGCGACGGGACGTTTGAAGATGTCACGGCGAAGAGCGGAATTTTCGATACGACGTCGAAATCGCTGGGCGTGGCGATGGTCGATTACGATCGGGACGGATGGCCGGATGTTTTCGTCGCGAACGATACGCAGCCAAATAAGTTGTACCGCAACCTGCGCAACGGCACGTTTGAAGATGTCGCGGTGCGGGCGGGAGTGGCGTTCAGCGAGGACGGGAAGGCGCGCGCGGGGATGGGCGTGGACGTGGCGGATTACGAGAATTCCGGCACGCCGGGGATCGTGATCACGAATTTCGATAACGAAATGATGGCGCTGTATCAACTGCACGGGCAGGCGTACGCGGATGTGTCGCATGAAGGCGGGGATCGGGCAGGCGTCGCGGAACAGTTTGGGATTCGGGTGCGCGTTTTGCGATGTGAATCTGGATGGGTGGCTGGATCTGGTGGCTGCCAACGGGCATATCGATGAGACGGCGCGGGTGCTGCGGAATGTCGGGTTATGCGCAGGCGCCGCATCTTGTTTCTGAACGATGGGCATGGGGCGTTTCGCGATGTCGCGGCGGAGGCGGGGTCGGACTTTGCGGCTCCGAAGGTCGCGCGCGGGATTGCTTATGGCGACTTCGATCGCGATGGCGATGTGGATCTGCTGATCACTACGAATCGCGGGCCGGCGCTGCTTTATCGGAACGATTTGACGAATAAGAATCGGTCCGTGCGGCTGCGGCTGGTGGGCACGAAATCGAATCGCGACGGGATCGGGGCGGTGGTGCGGTTGTTTGACGCCGGAGGGGACGCAGTCGCGAATGGTGAAGACTGGGTCGAGTTATTTATCGCAGTCGGAACTGACGCTGACGTTCGGGATCGGCAGGCGCGAGAAGGCGGATCGGGTGGTGATCGATTGGCCCAGCGGCGTGGTGGAGGAGTATAAGAACGTCGCGGCGGGGGCTTATGTTTGTCAGGAGAGGAAGGGGATTGCGAATCAGGGGTGAAGTTTTTCTCCGCGCTCCAGCATTGCGATGAACTGTTCGATTTTGCGGGCGCGGGTTTCGGCTTTTTTTACGGTCTGAATCCGCCACAGGATGGCGTAGGTGTTGGCCTTGTTTAGAGTCTTGTAGAATGCGGCGGCCTTCTTGCTCGCGTCGAGGGCGGCTTGAAAATCGGCTGGGCACGGTGGCTCCGCAGGGTGAATCGTAGGCTGCTTCCCAGCGGCCGTTCTTTTTTGCGTTCTCGATTGCTTCGAGGCCTGCGGGCTTCATTTCTCCGCTCGCGATTAGCGCAAGCGCTTTCTCGCGGTTGATTTTTGACCAGACGCTACGGCTGGAGCGAGAAACGAATTTTTGGAGCCAGAGTTCTTGGCTTTCAGGTTTTTTCTGGCCGTCGATCCAGCCGTAGCAGAGCGCTACGTCGAGTGCTTCCTTGTATGAGACGGAATGGAGGCCGGCGTCTTTCTTCGCTAGGCGAAGCCATAGGCCTTCGCTTTTCTGGTGATTTTTTTCGAGCCAGTCGGCCCAGTCCTGTTTGGATTTGAAGAGCTTGTTCATCGTCTGTCCGCATGCTGACGCATGGCGGTTCGGTACATGAGGGCAGTTTATCGCGGTCGGGACTGTGATGGCGCCAGTCAAACCAATAGGTCTTTGTATGAGAAGGAACTTTTTTCGCCAGGCGAAGCCATAGGCCTTTGCTGTGCTGATGATTTTTTTCGAGCCAGTCGGCCCAGTCCTGTTTGGATTTGAAGAGCTTGTTCATCGTCTGTCCGCATGCTGACGCATGGCGGTTCGGTATGAGGGCAGTTTATCGCGCCCGGTAGATGGCTGTCAGGTGATACTTTATCGCGGTCGGTAGATGGTTGTCGCGGGGTTGTAATGGCGCCAGTCGAACCAGTAGTCTTTGATCACTTCTACCCGATCGAGACATTTTCCTTGTGACTTGCCGGAGACGGCGCATCCTTGAAAATTCCAGGTGCTTCCGGTCGTGTCGTCCATGAACAGCGGCGGCGGTTGCTGCGATAGAATTCCGGGATTTCTGAAAGGCCGGGAATGCGGCGCTCGAAAACTCGCACAGATTGATCGTCGGGGCCGACCACTAAAATTATGGGCTCCGATCCGACGTGGTCCTCGACTAGCTTGTCTTTTAGGACGGCGTCGTAGGGGAATGCGCGGCTGGCGCCGAATGCCTGGATGCCCAGCATGATGTCGCGCTGAGCGACTCCGGTTTCCGCGTAATTCAGGACGGTGGGGCGCTCTCCGCATCCTGACATCCCAGTCCTTGCGGGAATACTTAGAGACAAATGGGGCGAGATCGTTCAGCACTTTGCCGCCAGGCTGCTCGGCTTTCCACAGCGCCCAGGTCAGTTCATCGGATGGAACTAACGTCAGGTGCCGTCCGGCTAGCGGACCGGAGACGGCGAGGCCGCTGATTTGCTGCCAATAGGTCCCGGTCTCCTCATCGCGCATCAGAAAGTTCTGGTTGTTGATACCGGCCAGGTGAAACTTCAGCCGCAGGCCTTCGCTCTCAGCTCTCCACACCAGACCGGTGTGACAGAGCGTTCAATACGTCGCGACGATCGGGACGCCGTCTACTTCGTCGTTAATGACGTGGTGATAGGAAATAATTCTGATCGGATACGCTCGCGCCTCATGTCCGATGTTCACGGCGATGACCTTCTCGTCGGCATCGAGCTGCATTTGATCGGCCGTCGAGAAGGAGGGGCGGTCGAACGGGTGGAACATGATTTCGTAAATGTTCACTCTTGAGAGGACGGCTACGGCGGCGACTGCGATCACGGAAACCATCGAGGCAACGCGGCGGGATATGCGATTTTCGCGACTCCAATACGAGGACTAGCGCGACTACTGAGGAGACCACGCAGAGGATCATTACTACGGGCCGGTATCGAAGGACTGCCAGGGCAATCATTAGTTCTGCGGGGCGCTTGGTGCCGGAATGGGCGAATTACGTAGACGGGGTAGACCAGCGCCGCGGCGGCTATCAGGAAGCAAAGCGAGAAGAGAAGTAGAAATGCTCGGCCGGGCTTGGCTGTTGTCATCGGAGAATATTATCGGCTACAGCGTCGTTGGGCAATAGTGGATATTGACTAGTCGGACAGCTCGACGTTGTCTGAAACCGCTTCCTATGGTCGCGGCTCGTAAAATGGGTCTTATCGATTCGACCGGGACGTCTTATTCGCAATTTCTATAAGCTTGGCCGTAGGACCTGTGCGATACGCCGGGCGCGGGTCGGCTTGAAGAGCAATGCGGCTTTCGCGCAATAACGGTTCCGCTTCCCGAGCTCGTCCAAGGCTCTTCAAACATTCTCCATACGCATTGTTCGCTTCGGCGATCTGCCAGGCGGGCAGCGGAAAAGGCTCCTGGACGGCGGCCGCGACCGCTTGCCGCAGCAGCGATTCGGCCTCGGTCCCATTGTGTTCCGCGACCAGCGCCTCGCCCAGCCGGACTTCTGCGCTAATGATCGCAGGATGGCCGGTCCATAGCTTCTTTCGCCGAATTTCGAGCGCCGAGCGCAGCAGCGGAATGGCTCGCTGTGGATCGCCCCCAAATGCTACGTCCTCGGCGACCTCGATAAGCGAAGTAGCAAATGCGGGCGTGGTGTCCCCGCCTAGTTTGCGGCGAATCTCCATAGCGCTACGCGCTTCTTGTTCGGCGGCCGCATACTCGCCCCGATCGAAATGGAGCAGCCCGAGATTTGCCACCACCTGCGCGGCGGGCCAGGTGACAGCCGCGTTCGCCTGCTTCATAATGGCGAGGATGCGGTTGTAATATTCCTCTGCCTGAACGTAGTCGCGCTTGGCTTCGAGAACGCGGGCCCAGTTATTCATCGGTCCGGCGAGCCGTGGGTGAGCGCTTCCGAGACGCTGCAGATTGGCGTCGAGCGACTCCTTCAAAATCGGCTCCGCAGCCTGCCAGTCTCCCTTTTCGAGCAGAACATACCCGAGGTTGTTCAGCGACAGTGAAATGTCGGGATGCCCCGCGGCGAAGATCGCGCGCCGAACCGCGAGCGCATCGCGAAGCTTTTTTTCAGCTCCCTCCAGGTCGCCGCGATCGATCAGCGCGCTGCCCAGATTGTGCAGGCTGATCGCGTATTCCGGACTGTTGGTTCCGTGAGTACGGCCGACAATCTCCACAGCCTCTTCCAAAAGGCGGCGCGCCTCATCGAACTCGCCTTTTCGTTCAAGTGTCAAGGCAAGATAGTTGCGCGTCGAAGCCCCGTAATCGGGTCCGTTCTTCCGGTCGATGGCGAGTGTTTGGCGCAGCAGGGAAATGGCCGCGTCGTCCTTCGACTCCCAATAAAAACACTCGCCCAGTTCACCCATCACGTGGGCGACCTCCGGACTTGCGGCACCCACGGCGGCACGCTTCGCATCGAGGACCTTGCTCAGCAACGGCTCAGCCTGCGCATACTGCCCTTTATCGCGGTAAAGCTCTGCGAGAAGATCCATCGACTTCAACGTTTCCGGACTCTTGTCCCCGAATGCTTTGCTGTTCAGTTCGAGGGATCGGCGCGCCAGATCCTGCGACTGATCGAACAATCCTAACTCGCGGTAAGCTCCGGCGATCGTTTCCAAGAGGGACGCGCGTATTTGCGGCTCTGTCGCGAGTTCCCGATCGATGCGCTCGGCACCGCGGTCGAGCAAAGTTCGGGCGGTGATCGTCTCGCCGCGCGCGACGTCGGGAGTTGCTGATCGAAACATATCAGCCATAAATTGTTTCTCGCGCTCCGCGGTTTGGCGTTGACGGTCAGCACGCTTCGCGAGCACTCCCATACCGACGCCGAATCCGGCCAATGCGATTGCAAACAGGGCCGCGCCGGCTACAATTGTTTTGTGACGGCGCACAAACGTGCTCGACCGGTAACCCCACGAATCGGTACGAGCCTCGAGCGGATAGCCTTCGAGATACGCCTTCACGTCGGCGGAAAATTCCGCCACCGAGGCGTAGCGGCGCTCCGGCTCCTTGCGCATCGCCATCATCACGATCCGGTCGAGATCGCCCCGTATTCGCTTCGCATCCGGACTTTCACTGGCCACGCTCGGCAGCACCGGCATCTGCTCGCAAATCGTCCGGGCGATTTCCAGAGGACTGTCGGTTTTGAAGCGGAACGGGCGTTTCGAGGCTAGCAGTTCGTAGAGCAGAACACCCAGCGAGTAGACGTCGGCCGAAGTGGTGACCGCTTCGCCGCGCACCTGCTCCGGGCTGGCATATTCCGGTGTCATCATACGCTGGCTGGGACGAGTACGCGCTATCCCGGCAAACTCCGGATCCAGCAGCCGTGCAATCCCGAAATCCAAAAGCTTCGGTATGCCCGCGGTCGTCACCAGAATGTTGGCGGGCTTAATATCGCGGTGAATCACCAGGTTGTGATGCGCATACTCCACCGCTCCGCAAACGGTGCGGAATAACTTCAGCCGGGCATCGATCGAAAGATGTTGATCCCGGCAATAAGCATCGATCGGGACACCCTCGACATATTCCATCACCAGGTAGGGCAGCCCCTCGGCGCTCACGCCTCCATCGAGCAGACGCCCGATGTTGGGGTGATTCAGCTTGGCCAGGATCTGCCGCTCCACGCGAAAACGGAGCAGCATGTCGTGGTCGGTGCCGAAATCCGCGCGCATCAGTTTGACGGCGACCTTTTGCTCGTAAACTTCGTCAGCGCGGCACGCCAGATAGACGCGACCCATGCCGCCATTGCCGATGACTCGGATCATTCGCCAGGGACCGATCCGTTTCCCGTCGAACGATGCCCCTGCGGCGATTTCGCGCGCCGCCTCCGACGCCGGCTCCATCAGGTGGCGGAGAGTCTGGTCCGCCGAAGCGAGCAGTGACTCGACTTCCTTGCGCATCGCCGGGTCGCCGTCGCAGCTTTCTTCGAGGAAGATCGCACGGTCGCGCGGATCCATGTCGGAGGCTTTATAAAAAAGAGTTTCGAGCAGCCGCCACCGTTCCGGGTTCGGACTTAGCTCAGGGCTCATGGTGGGTCCTTCAGGCCGAACGGCCGGAAAGATCGCGGTGCAGCCAGGCTTTCGCCATCTTCAAATCTCGATGGACAGTCGCCTCGGAAATGCCGAGAGCGGCGGCGGCTTCTTCGTAGGTCAATCCGCCAAAAAAAAGAAGCTCGACAATCTTGGCCTTGCGGGCATCGTGGACTTCGAGCCGTGCGAGAGCCTCATCCAACTCGGCCAGGCCCGGCGCCGATGCGGGGCCGATCAGGACAGCTTTGTCGAGAGCGATGTGTTCGGCGCCCCCACCGCGCTTCTGGCGGTTTCCCGCTTTGGCGTGGTCGACGAGAATGTTTCGCATCACCCGCGCCGCGACGGCGTAAAAGTGAACCCGATCCTGCCAATCGCCACTGGCATCTGCCAGCCGCAAATACGCCTCATGGACCAATGCCGTTGCACGCAGAGTATTTTCGCGATGTTGGGACCGCATGCTGCGGGAAGCAAGTTTTCGAAGCTGATCGTAAACCAGGGGAACCAGGTGATCGAAGGCAGCCCTGTCGCCCCCGCTTAGTCGTCTCAGTAGTTGCGTTACCGCCTGCGGCTCAAGCCGCGGAGTGCTTTGCTGCGGATTGGGCTGCGTCCCCACTTGCAACCGAAATTATACACCGGAGGCTGTGAAGTGCGCACTTCTTGCCTAAATGGGGCCCTTGCGGTTCCTGTATAGATTGGGATCGATCGCAGCCGCCATCTTCGCTACGTCAAGTCCGCCGCCCAGAAACTCGTTCACTATCTCGGCGGTGATGAATGGATCGGAAATCGCGTTGCTGTGTTCGATCACCAGCAGTTGAGTATCCGGGCGCCGCGCAAGCATCGCTTTCACGCGGCCCAGCGTGCGCGCGTATTCGTCTTTCAGCATCCGCCGGCGCTCCGGCGTCGTGGCCAGCGGCTGATTCGGCGCGCCAGCATGCGCTCCTGCGAATCGAGCACTTCTTCGAGATCGCGCTCGCAGAGGATCACGCGGCAGGGCAAATCCGGCGGCAACGCGGCCAGCAGCGGGGCGACAATCTTGATGGCTTTTCCCCGTCGCTTCGAACAGCCACTTCGAATCCTTCAGCAGATTCTTCACCGGCTCAAATTCCAGATAGCCGCGCGGATTATCTTCATCCGCTTCGCGCAATCCGTCCGAGAGGACGTCCATGCCGCCCGCGGCCAGCATCTGCATCAGCATGGAAGTACCGGAGCGCGGCAAGCCGGTCACGACGATGAGGGATTCCTCGAGCGGCGGCATTTCCGCCAGTCTGTGCCGTGAACGAGCGGCAGTGCTTTCCACTCGTTTCAGCCACCGACGGACGGCTGCATGCGCGTCGCCTGCGGCTCCTCATCCGGCGCGCCAGGCGCCGATGCTCGCGCGCGGATTCGATCGTCGCCCAGGTGCTTCTCGAGCAAAGCGGCGAGCCGAACGATGCGCTTCCGGAAAATTCGGATTGAAGGAAATGGCTGCGCGAAACGCCTCGGCCGCCCGCTCGTATTCCTTCATTCCCGTTAACGCGAGCCCCAGCAGGAAATGCGCCAGCGGATAGTCATGAATCCTCTGCAGCGCATCGAGAGCCGAATGCGCCGCAGCACTGAATTTTCTTCGCCGCAGAGCCACTCGGCACAACCCAGATGTGCATGCGCATTATCGGGATCGATCGCCAGCGCCTTTTCATAGACCTGCTGCGCATCGCGCCAGCGGCGCAGGCGCAGATACAGATCGGCCGTCTGCAGAAACAGGCCCGGCCGCACCAGCTGCGCTTCCGTCACTCGTTCGAGCGCCGCCAGCGCTTCGGCATAGCGCTTCTCCGCCGTCAATACCTGGCTTTCAGATAATCGATCACGGGCGGCTGAAAGCGCGCCAGATTACGCCAGCGTGCAAGCTCGCGCCGCTCGTCTTCAGTGAGCAGCGACTCGGATTTGGCCAACGCTTCGATCTTCATCTTCGCCTCTTCAAACAGCGCTCTGCGGCGCCCGTCGAGGTCGTCGACAATGCGCCGCATCTCGTCGTCGCATCCCCAGCGCCTGGCAGGAAACGAACAGCCGCACCGCGAAGCGCTGCTCATCGGCATCGGCTGCATGAAGCTCGGTGAAAATCTCGTGCGCTTCCACGTGCCGGTCCGTCGTCCTGATAAGCTTCGCCCAGGTTATAGCGCAGCTCGCGGATCGTCTTGCGCACCGCTATTTCGCGATTCTCATCCGGCCGTTCGATATACCCCAGCGCGATCATCTGTTCCAGCGCTTCGTGCGCCGCCACCGGATCGAGCCGCATATGCGGCGGATGCCGTCCATCCGCGCCCGGAACTTCTTCCCAGCTCGGAATGAACGCGACCTTCGGCGCTTCGACGAAAGCCTGCGATAAGCACCTTGCCGTCCATATCTTCGCCGACCGGCAGTCCGTAAAGCGTCAGGATGGTGGGCGCAATGTCCAGCACCGATGCGCCGTGCAGCAATTCGCCTTTCTTTATGCCCGGCCCGCTGATCGCGAGGATGCCAAAATCGCGATGCTCGATCGCCGGCCCGGCGGGGATATCGGGAATCGATGACGGGCCGCAGATGATCCGGATGGAAGCCATGATCCGACATCAGAATGACGGTCGTGTCGTCGCCGGCTTTCTCCAGCAGGGTCCCCAGCATCTGATCGTGGAACTGGTACGCCATCGAGACCACGTTGTGGTACAGCTCGAAGTCGCGTTCCCCGATCCAGGATTGCCGCGGCGGATGGTACTTCATGAACCCGTGGCAGAAGTGATCGATCGCGTCGTAATAGACCGCGAAGAAATCCCAGGGCTGATTGTCCAGCAGCCAGAGCGCGGCCGCATGGATGCTCATGCATTCCGCCAGCGTCCGCAGGAACAGGGCCAGACGCTTGTCCTTATCCTGATCGATTTCTTTGGCGAGCGGAATAAACGGCTCCACCATCTCCGGCGTCAGAAGGTCGGGATGCATGCGCAAATCGGCCAGCGTCTCGGCCAGTTCCGGCGGATGAACCGCATTCGCCGGCAGCGGCCAGCCCTGTTCGAGCGGCCCGCTGGCGCGATGGTAATGGTCGGAAACCATCACGCCGTTGATCGGCTCGGCGGGATGGCTGGGCCACCAGCCAATGACGACGCTGCGCAGATCGTTCTGATTGAGAATGTTCCACAGCGCTTTCGATTTTCGCGAGAGGTTCGTGACCGGCTGCACGCCGCGTCCGTCCGGAGTCGGCTCGGAGAAGCCGTGGATGCCATGCTTGAACGGCCGCTTTCCGGTGGCGATGGAAGTCCACAGCATCGGCGAGAGCGGCGGATGCAGAGTGGCGATCTGCCCCGTCGCGCCGTTCTCGACCAGGCGCTGGACGTTGGGCATTTTGCCCGCGTCCATCAGCGGACGGATGACCTTCCAATCGGCGGCATCCCACCCGACGAGAAGAACTTTACGCGGCTTGCCATGAAGATGACGTCCTTAATAATATAGTGTTGAGATATATGGTCTGGCATCGATTGGCTGTGTTCGACTGCGTCACTGGTATTTCTCTTGCAGCCGTGTCCCGGATTCGCGGCGCGACGTGGTTTTTCGGGCAGCCTGGAACGGGTTGGGCACGAATCGATCTCGGTCAGGCTCGCCGATCGCAGAGTGATTGACGCCCGCCTCCCAAACAAATCCCCTCTTCGCGGCGGCGAAGATCGCCGCTGAGTACAACGGGCGACCAGGTGAGATCACGCTGCAAGTCGATCCAGCCGGTTTGGGAAGAAGAGACGTCCAGGTTCCAATACCTGGAGCTGACCAAGCTTCGCTTCTTGCGGCACCCTCGGCGGAGGAGTTATCCAGGATGCTCGAATTGCCGTCCGTGGCGGCGACGAGGTTAACCTTCTACGTCGACCAGACGGCGAGTCCGCGCCTATGCGCCACACAGAGCTCGAAGGCTATGGACGCCGCAATCGCAGCAAGCTGGAGCATGCTCGCGAAGTCAACTTGGCGTACGCCTCGAACATGCCCAACTTCGTGGCGGATGAAACCGCGAAGCGATACACGGGCGACAGCAAATCGTCGCAATGGCGCGTTTCTCGACACCATCGAGACAGAGATCACTTTCAAGGGAACCGTCGCGGTCCGACGCGAAATTCGCAAGGACGGCAAGCCATGGGAACGGCCCTTTCAGGCGCTTCCGGGCTTCAAATGGTCGGGCGGCTTCGGCACCGAAATCAGGCCCATTTTCGACCCGCAGTGTCCCACCACGATTCGATATCAGGGGCGCGCCGAGGTTCGCGGAAAGCAGCTTACTTGAATACCGGTTTCAGTTCGCCGCCCGATGGATGCTTCAACTCTTTCTATCTCCAATACCAACAATACAATCCCGCGCGCACTGGGCACGTGTTCATCGACGATCCCGGCCGGCAACGTAATCCAATTGGACGAAGAGGCCACCGGATTCCCCGCGGAGCTTGAGTTCGTTCAAAGGAACGAAGAAGTGTCGTGGGATTACGTGAAAATCGGAGAAGCTTCTCATTTGCTTCCTGTCGGCGCCAATTTCGTTGTGCTTTATTCCTCCGGAAGCCGTTCGCGGGTGGAAGTAGACCTACAAAAATCACCGGCACTTCGAAGCCTCGACCAACATCACTTTTAAGTAGCGCATGCCCCCCGGGCGGTGCCGCCTATCGCCGACAAATCTTATTAGCGCGCAGAAACAAACTTCTCAATAACAAAAACAAAGTGCTGCTGCGGCCGCGCCCCGACACTCGGACTCGAGAAATTCATCCGCTTCGCGTCCTCGACCGCTGCTTGACTGTTCGGATCGGATGGTTGTAGCGAGTGCGCTTCGACCAATTGTCCGCCTGGCGTAACCAGGCCAAACACACAGACGGGCTGAACTGTCGCGTCAGCGGGGAACGGACCCTGTCCAACGAAGTGCGAGATTTTTTGCGCTCCCGCCATCGCGATCGCCGGTCCGCCGGCCTTCATTTCCGGGGTGGGAATGAAGAGGCTCGGATCCATTTCGGGAAGCTCCGTCAAACTCTTGACATTTATCTCCGAAACGGGTTTTCCGGCTTCAGATACGATCACTTTGTGCGGCAGCACATGACTGCCAACATTTAACGCGTTCGAATAATCATAAGCGTAATAGCGCCCGGGGACCTGCGAATGCACTTGCAGTAACCCGGATTGCGGATCGATACACTCCTCGGTTTCCTCCCAGCGCCGCCCGGCCGTCGAGGTCGCGGCGTTCCCTGAACTCGAGATCAGCACGCACGTCACTGGTACGCCGTTAAACTTCGCGGTCGAAGTTCGGATCAAGTCGTGATCGAAGTTCCCCAACTGAATCGGATTGAACAAGGCCGCGCGTGCCTCATGCAAGCGAAGCGGTATGAGGTTTGCCGTCCCCTCGCGATAATACGTCTGCTTCGAGGAAATCTGAGTAGTCGCGTATCCAGCAGCAGCTTTGGCCGTCCAGCGGAGTCCTTGTTGCGGATCGAACATGTCTTCCATTTCCCATTCGCCGTCATACTCCGTCTGACCGCCGGAGTTTACCGTAAAGGCGACTTTGAGATCGTAACCGCGCCCCGCACTTTGAAAGGCGTAACTGTTTCGCGCGCGGGCCAGAAGCTGAACCACGGCTTCCCGGCTCGCGGATGAGTCTATGAGTTGGATTTGACCCGTAACCAGTTCGAGAGGGTCGCCCGGAATGGGTGCCATCCTGGGCGCGTTCTCGCCATAAGCCGCAAGCGCAAACCCGCCTGCCGCAAACAGACACAGCACTCTATTGGAGACCATCGAATTAGTCCTCCGGCCAGATTCACTACTTCTGCGGAAATCGCATCCTGGGCGTGTAGGGCTTCTTCCCGTGTACGGGTCGCAAGGAACCTCCCCCGCCCCCCGAACCTCCGCCGCCACCCGAGCCGCCTCCTCCACCGCCGGATCCGCCCCCTGATCCACCACCTGATCCGCCGCCGGGACCGCCCGACCCACCGCCTCCGCCGCCACCCGATCCCCCCGTTCCCGTGCCGCCTGTGCCGCCATTACTACAGCTAATCGCCGCCGAACCAGTCGTGATCGGTAGTGAAAACAACACGCCTGGTTGGGTTTGCATACCTCCGACCATAGCCTGAATGGGAACGTCTCCTTCACCGAGGCCCGGTGGAACAATCAAGTTGATCTGATAAAGTCCTGCGCCTGACAGCCCGACGAAAGTTGGCGTTATGGGGAAGTTATTGATGTATACCGTGACGGGGTTATTCGTTGGCGCAGCGCCTGAGAAAGTTTTTCCAGCCGGAACCGCGGGAGTCGTCGGCCCGAACCCAACGCCGAAAAGTTCAACCACGTCGCCGGGCTGGGCGGCCACTGTACGATAGCCAAAGCAACTGCCTGTTGGGCCGAGTATATCGTAGGTCCCCGCGCCATAAGCTCCTAAGCCATTCGTCCTTAGAATGACCGCAGCCACATGTCTTTCGTCGAGCAAGTTGAACGACGGAGCAAACTGACCCATGGTCACAGTCCCGGTTGCTCTCCCGCTGGCGGTGGTAACGACCACGGAAACGGTGCCTGTGGCCGTGTCGTCTGGAGCCTGCAAGTTAATCTGGTCCGGACTGACAAAACTAAGATACGCAGGCTTACCGTTGATTTCGACGCTGGTCCCACTGAGGGAAAGGGGAAAATCGCCTTTCCAGAGAGCGGTTCCGCTGGCAAGATTACCCCCGTAAATCGTTATCCATTCGCCAGGCTGGATGATTCTGACCGTGCTGTAAACAGGAACGACGAGCCCAATAATTGGCACTCCCTGTGCCTGAGCCGCGTTACTGAAGGATGCTTCCCTGGCATCCTCCCTAGCCATCGCTAACCTTACGGCCTTCAGTAATGGCGGTGCGTTCTTAGAACTACCGAGATGTTGTTTGGCAGCCCGGACACTCGCCGCCCGCTCCGCCGCGACGTCCCGGACACTGCTGCCGATCAGTGCTGCCGAGGCTCCTGTTACCATAGCCATCGCGGAGCCAGTAACCGCGGCATAGATCTGCCAGTTCGCGGCACTATATTTCAGGGCCTTGTCCAGAGACGACGACCGCAGGGTGGCGAAGTAAGCTTCCAGGCGGCAGTCCAAGTCGGCTTTTCGGGCGGCGCCCATAGTCTACCTAATCCTTACTCCAGATCTTAGCCGGATCAATATGCAAATCGGCTCAGTGGCTACCTGCTTAAAGGATATAGTTCGTAGAATCGGGTGAGAATACTATCGCTACAGTATTTTTGACCCTACCGGATAGGTATGTCTTCGAGAGTGTCGACGTCTGGAGGTCGTTTCTAAGGCCACTCACTCCGGCTTCGGCAACTCCCGGCGTGGAAGCATATCCTTCCTCACCGCGGTTTCGTACACAAGACTAGCGATCACAGCAGAGGCTTGCATGAGATCTTCCGGAACCGCATGGTCCCATGTATCCATGTCGGAGTGGTGTGCGATAGTGCCGTAATCCAGCGGATCCTGGATGAATTGGAAACCTGGCAGGCCAACGGCTGCGAAGCTTAAATGGTCAGTGCCTCCCGTATTGCGGATGGAAACAGCGGTCACGCCCATGTCACGGAATGGAGCCAGCCACGATTCGAAAATCGGGCCGCATGGATTCGTGACCCTGTAGATAAACGCCGCGGATTTTCCCACTGCCGTTATCCAGGTTAAAGTAGCCCGAAAGTTTGCCGTGCTCGGAAGTGACTTGCATGGTCTTGGGATCGGCGAAGTGTTCCTTCACGTAAGCTCGCGAACCAAAGAGTCCCTCTTCCTCGCCGCTCCATAGACCTATCCGGACGGTGCGATCCATCTTCAGATTCAGGGCCTTCAAAATGCGCATCACCTCGATCATGACCGCGCTTCCCGCACCGTTATCCGTGGCACCCGTGCCGGTATGCCAGGAGTCGAAGTGCGCGCCGATCATCACCAGCTCATCCTTCTTCTCTCCGCCCGGGATCTCTCCAATAATGTTCAAGCCATCGACGTCGCGGTCCGACATAGCCGCCTTGAGACTCAGTCTGACTCGCACAGGTTTCTTGTGCTCCAACAGTCGCGCGATCCGGTTGTACTGTTCCGCGGTGACAACGAAAGTGGGCGGGGCCATCGTGCCGGAGGCCTTGAATCCACCGGCAGCTTCGCCAAAGAGCAGGCCGTCGTGTGCGCGCTCATCTTCCAGGATGACGCCCGCGACCCCTTCCTTAGCGAAGAAGTCACCGCGCTCAGTTGCCGATTTGATCGTAGAGAATCGTAGACCTGATCCATCAGCCCGTTGGAGAGACTGTTAAAGAACTTACCGATGTCAGCCGGCTCCGGCCATTCAAGGTCTTCCAGTCTCTTGCCGGTAAGCTTGGCGGAGGGCGCCGGCGCCTTCTGCATGTCCGCGAGTTCGGTGTCGGTGTATCGCCGGAACAGCGGGTTCGTCTGCGGCGCCGGTACCTTGGGAGTGGTGATCAGCACGATCTTGCCGCGCAGCTTTCCGCTCCAGGTTGTCTGATAGGTCTGCCACTCTTCCTTGAATTTCTTTGGGCCATCGATAAACGACCCGTGCATTGGCGCCAGGACGAGATCGGCCGTGACTTGTCCCTTACTTGAGTCACTCCAGGCCAATGGCACTGCGGTAAGCTGCGAGTAACGCGGTTCCACCATCTCGAGCGACGATTGTTCGAGTGTCCAGGCGCGTCCAAACGGTCCCCATTTCTCCAGGTGTACTTTGTCGAGACCATAGCCGATCAGCTCAGTCATCGCCCATCTTGCAGCGTCTTCGAAGCCCGGCGAACCAGTGAGGCGGGGACCGTGGACGTCGCTCAGGTTGCGCAAGGTTTCCATAACCTTGGAACGTTCGAAGGCCTCTGCTTTGATGCGGTCGATAATGCCCAGATCGACATGATCCTGACAAAATGCGGGTACAGTCAAAACGACCAGAAAGGCGACTCTAATCATCCCCAAAGTATATAGCTCCGCACGCTCCGCTGAAGCACCAGCGTGTGGGCTCTACGGACGACCTTTCGAAACCCCTCTAGTCGGGCGCGCCAACGGTTTCCGACCTTGCGATTTCATCACAGCGGCGTGCGCCGCTTGCCCGAACGGCCGAGCCATCCGATGCGCCGTATTCACGCCGGCCGACGACCCTCCATAGGGAATCTGGATCTGATTCACATCGGCATAATCGGTCACAAATTCAACGTATACGTTGTCGCCCGACCCCAGCACGCCCGTCGGAACCTGCACATTGATCTGGTACAACCCGGCAAGACTCGGCGCGAGCCCCGCAAACTGGATCGTGCCTTTATTCTGGAGCGACCCGTTGGTGTAATCGTTAAATAACACCGTCAGATTGCCTGCAGTGTTAACATCGGCAAGGCTCAATGGACTCGTCGGCCCCAGCGCGCCGTCCGGAACCGTCGGCGTCACCGTTCCCAGACCCGTCAGAAAGAGAGAAATATATTCCCCCGGTTGCGCCGGATTGGCCGGCGTAATCAATTGTCCGGTGACCGCATGAACCGCCGCGGCATATCCGATCCCGCTCGCGTTCTGCGAGAATGAACCCGGCGCTGCATCGGTGACGTACGTCTGCACAATATTCGACTTCACCGTATTGTTGGTGACCTGAATATTGGCAAACCCCGACGTATTCGCTGCGAGCTCGTACGGCACAACCACTGCCAGCTGCCCCGCGCTTACGTAGTAAATCGCACAAGGTGTCCCGTCGATCGTCACCGAAACGCCGCCCAGCGACGTCGGAAACGCACCGCTCGGCGCGACCAGGATACCCGATCCCGAATAAAGACCCGAGCCGGTCAGTACGATCAGCTCCCCCGGAGCCAGACTCGCCGTAATCGGCTGATAGCTGGCCGCATTCACGACTCCGATCGGATTCAGATAAACACCGGTGCCGGAGAACGATGCCGCATGCAAACCCACCACCAGCGAAAAATTTCCCTGCGTCCCGATGCCGACAAACGCCTGCCCGCCGTCGCCGAACAGATAAGTGTATCCACTGAAGTCCGGAGCAGTAGTCGCTCCACTCGAGTTCAGGTTGATCTGATCGTCGGTACCAAAATCGTAGGACAGATAATTCGGGAAATTCAGCCGCGCGTGAACGATGCCATCGCCGTTGCTGTCGCCCGATATACTATCTCCGCCATAGTACGAATCCGTGCCCGATATAGTCGGCGAATCCTCCAGGGCAGCGGTGAAATAGAGGCCTTGCGAGATGCTATTCGTTGCCGCATTCGCCAACGCCTTCACACCAAAGAAAATGTCGTAGCCGCTCGCGCTCCATCCCAGAATAAAGTTGCCGTCCGCGGATTCGAAAATCGTCTTCGATCCGGTGAACAGAGCGTTGGCCGAAGTCACGCCCGTCGGCGTGGGGATCGTGAGGGTCGCGCTTCCGTCGCTATTGAAGTTATAAGTCGCGCCCGAAATGGTCTGCGTCACGCTCGCCGCCGACTGATTCGACGCCTGCCCGTTCAGGGAAATCGATCCAAACCCGCCCTTCCCGTTGGGACTCAACTGAAACAACGCGTTCATGATCGACGCGCTTCCCCATTCTGCAAATCCAGCAAGCCCGTTTGATAGATTGGAAGTGAAGCTCGCGTTGGTGGGCGCGGAACCTACCGGAATGGCGATAAAAATGTCATTGAGAACGTAGCCCTCGCCTTCCGCCTCCGTCGCACTCCCCGCAAACACCCCCTGCGAGACCGCGCCGTACTCATAGTCAAAGGTGTCGATCGAAGATCCGGAAAAAAGCGGACTGGAGACATAGCCTGTTCCGTTAGCGCCGATCGCATAAACCCCGGTAGTGGTTAAGGTTTGTGGCGAACCACCCGAAATCGTGTTATCCACCTGCGTTCCCGTAAGCGTATAATTTCCCGCCCCGTCGAAGGTAATCGATCCGTAGGTGGCCGTCACCTGCGTCGGATTACCATTCCCATCGACTGTCTGGACCGCGACGTTTCGGAACTCGTATTTCCCTTTAAGCAGGCCATTTCCGCTATTATCCTGAGTCTGGCCCGCAGCGACTGCCATGCCAAGCCCTGCCAGCACGGCCGCTTGTAGTAAGGTCTTGTTTTGCCTTAAGTTCATGTATCCTCTGGGTTTAGAATACTCAACCACGCATTCCTAAATGCTTAGATGCGTCCGCCGGTAATTTTCGTTCCGTTTAATAAAACCCCGGCTCTACGACATAAGTCGCATAATAGAGGTTGTAGATTTTGCCGCCCTTGTCTTATAGACGAATGTTTGCCGCGGTGGTTGAGTCTTCTTAGCGAGCTTTGCGCCTTTGCGTGAAATATCTTGTCTTAACTCTTAGGCAAAGCCGGAGGCCCATCCTGCGCTGCCAGCAATTCCGCCAACAACCGCCCCTTAGCCCCCTCCAAAAACAACGTCAATTTCGACTTATTATCCAAAATCCTCTGCGTCTCCAAAATCTCAAACAGCGAATCCGCAACCTCCGGATCGCCGGAAATTTCCTTCAGCGCCGTCCCAATCATATTCGGCCGCACCACCGCCGCCTTGGCGATCTCGACCGCCGCCTCTCTCTCCGCCGAACTGGTAATAATACTCACCTGATTCGCCCCATCCTGCTTGATCGCCGACGTCACCTGCCGCAGCCGGTTCACCACTTTTTCCTCGATCTGCTTAATCATCCCCGTATCGCGAAAATGCACCTTGCGCACATACACCGACCCCAACTGATAGCCCCACGCCTGCGATTTTTCCGACACCTCCGCCCGCACCGTCTGGCTCATCTGATGCCTGGTCTCGAGCATCTGTTCGAGCGGCATATTGCTCAGGCACCGCACCGTCGCATTGCTAACATTCGCCCGCAGCGACCCGCGCGGATCGGTATTCTTGAACAGAAACGACACCGGATCGCTGATCTGCATCTCGTACCAGATCCCGATCCCCATCGGCGCGCCTTCTTCGGAATTGACAGGCTGGCTCCGCAAATATTCCTGATCGAGCCGCATATCCAGCACATAGCACTTGCCGAAAAAATTCACGACGAACGCCTTGACCCCAGCACCGCCGGCAGGAAATGCAGCCCCGGCTCCGAAATCATCCCGACCACTTTTCCGAATAGCAGATATACCCGGCAAGTCCGCTCGCCGACAATTGTGTATAGTCCGAAAAATCGCGCGAGCCCAAGCACAACCACTTCCAGCAGCAGCATCCCGAGAAACGTCGCGCCCACCGCAATCACCACATCGATCATGACCGCGCTCCCAAGAAGATCTGCTGCGCTTTCCCCAGCAGCGCCAGCTTCACGTTCCTAACGTAAACCCCCAGCACGTTCGGCCCCTGCCTCTTCAAATCGGCGAGCTCCAGCGCCATCATCCGCAGCGGCTCGACCTCCGCCTGCGCCTTCAGCGTCTCGATCTCAACCGCCCTCCGCGATTGCACGATCTTCTGATCCGCGCCCGCATGCGCCAGGCTGATGTCGCTCGATACCTGGTTATACGCGGTGTTAATCGCCGCCAGCGCCGACTCCACCTCCGGCGGCGGATCGATTCCCGTAATCAGCGACGCATCGAACAGCACCCCGTAGCGAGCCTGCGTCGACACGCACTCCTGATCCATATACTCATTCAAATCGCGTAGATTCTTGCGCAGATCGTTGATCGAAATTCCCATCACCGCGGAGCCTTTTTCAGGATCGGCCGCGCTCACCGGCAGCGGCTTCGCCTCAAAACTCGCGATCTTCTGCCGCAGCACCGACACGAAATACGCCATCACGTGAACCATCGGCTTCTTGATGCCGAACAGGTACGCGTACAGATTCGCTTCGCTAACCCGATACCGGATCTGCCCCGTCAGACCCGTGTTCAACTGATCCTTGGTCACCGCTTCCAGCAGCGAGCCGCCGTTGTTCGCCACCGGATTTTCCAGATCCAGCGCCATATTCATGGTGGTGGTCGCGATGGAGATTTTGTAGATCCTCTCCCAAGGCATCTTGAAATAAGGGCCGCCCGGAGGAATCACGCGCACCTGCGGATAAACGTACCGCTCTCTCTCATCCGGCCGCAGCCCCTCGGCGATCGGATCGTCGAGCGTAGTCTTGCCCACCCGTTGCGCGCGCCCGAAAACCGTCTTCACCGCGCGCTCATTTTGATCGACGGTATAGATCCCGATCAATACGCAGCGCACCACAAACCACAAGCCCAGCCCAAACAGGAACCCGCTAACTATCAGCATCGAGTACCCTCCGCAGGGCTAGTATACTTGAAGCTCCAATTACGCCAAGGTAATATTGCAGGAGCACTTTCATTGGACAAAAGTCTCTCCATCCTAATTGCCGGTGCCTTCTTCGGCACGACAGCTTTCTCCCAGCCGATCGAAGCAAAATTAGATCATGTCGTCATCGCCGTGCGTGACCTCGAAGCATCCAAGGCCGTCTATTCCAGGCTGGGATTCGTAGTGAGCCCCGGCGGGCGTCATCCCGGCGGCACGGAAAATCTGGTTGTCCGTTTCAGCGCAGGCGGCTATCTGGAACTAATCTCGCCTTACGACGCGACTTTGCCGGGTGGCGGCCATATGGCGGAACAACTCAAGAAAGGCGAGGGCGCGGTCGGAGCCGGACTTGAGATTACGTCCGCCGAGCGGGCGGCGCGAATGCTAACAGCCGAAGGTCTGAAGATAGATGGCCCCAATCCCGGGACCATTGTCAGGCCCGATGACAAAGGACCTCCACAGACGCGCTGGTGGTCCCTTTCGTTCGCGAATGCCGCGGCGTCGCGCCCGATCTTCATGATCCAATATGTTCGCGACCCTAATCGTCCGCCTGTGGCGAGGGTTCCCCACCCCAACTCCTCGTTCTCCATTTCCGCAATGGTGGTCGCCGTCAACGACGCGGATAAAGCCGCTGCCGGTTATGGAAAAATCGGAAACGTGGCCGATCGCGAAATCCCACTTCCCGAGTTTGGCGGCGTCGCGGAGGAGATCGTCCTCAATAAAGGCAGCATCCTGCTACTGCACCCAACCGATCCCACCGGCCCGGCGGCTCAACAGCTCAAGGATCGGGGCGAAGGAATTCTCGGAGTAAGAATCGGCGTCGCCAGCCTGGATGAGACGCGTGAGAAAGTCGGCGAAAAGAACGTTTCGAAGGACAAGCAATCGGTACTCGTGAAGCCCGAGAACGCCGGCGGCGTCTGGCTGCAATTCCAGTGAACGTCTATCTCGAATTCAGCATGCCCGCCCAATAACTCTTTCGAGTCTGAATCACCGCATCCGGATAATCGGCAACCCGCACCTTCAGCGTATGAAGCCCCCACGCCTGCTCCGCCGCCGGCTTGAAACTCAGCAAGTAGTAATTGTGAATCTGATTCGAAATCCGCAGTAACTCCGCGTCGAATCCTTTTTGCGTAGTGAAGTTCGCATAATGTCCGCCGGAAAGTGTAGCGAGTTCCGAGGCCGTATTTCGCCGCAGAGCATTCACGATCAGCAGCAGCTCCGGAGGCCACGGAAACAGAGGAGGCTTCTCCGTCCACACGTTCTCCGCCGGCGATCGCTTTTCGACATCGGGCGGCGGACCCGGGTCCTTCGGCTCAGGGACATTATAAGCATCGTTGGCATGCATCATATCGTGCAGCACCTCATCGCGCGCCGGAGAAAACGCGACCGAGTAAATCACCGTGTCCGTGATCCCCAACTCAGCGACAACTTCGTCGAGCTTGGATTTGCTCCCATGATCGCGCGTCTCGCCAATCAGCAGAATCGCCCGCCGATAATGATTCTGCCGCCGCTTCAGCATATTAATCGCGTAATAAACCGTGTCGATGGTAGCCGCGTAATTACTGGAACAATCCTTAAGCTTCGCCAAACCCGTACGAACCGCATCGCTGCTGCGCGAAAAGTCGCTGAGCAAATAAGGATCCACGCCATAACTCAAAATAGCGACCTCGTGCGGCGCATCCCCGACAATCGCCCCAATCATCGCCCCGAGCCCTTTAAGCTTCTTAAACTCCAAATTGGCCGACCGCCCGCACTGCACAGCAACCACCAGCGAAACTCCAGACGACTCCGGATCTTCATCGACATTCACCGCTCGCCGCACGCCGTTATCTTCCACCATGAACTGCTCCGCCCGCAGTCCATAAACAGTGTCACCTTTCTTGTCCTGAACCCGAGTAGGAAGAAACACCAGATCAGACCGCGCCGAGAACTTAGTAGGTTCCTGCCCCGACAAATTCGCAGCAACCATCAACCCCGCGAAAAACCGGGACAGACTACTCTGTCCCAAGGCGCGCGCGATTCTCGAAATCACTCCATTTTGTGGCGCCGAGTGGACGGAGCGGTCTGTCCCGGTTTTTCGCCCCATCCGCGAACTCGACGCACTCTTGCTAAGGCTCAACCCGAATCCCCCGCACCAACCCATCCACTCCCGCCTGATTCGCAGGATCATAATCCACCCGAACCCGATCCTTATTCTGCGGACCACAAGTAAGCTCCATCGTCGCTCCCAGCACCTTGTTCGGCTCGTCGATCACAAACACTTTCTGCCCCTCCTCCGTCTCCACCACAACCCTAGGCGCTTTCCCCGAGCAGTCGAACAGCACAAACGACCCGGCTATCGATTTCCGCTCAGAAACCGGAGCATCAAGCAACCGTGGCGGCTCCCTCCGCTGCAACTTCGGCCGCTCGCCGTTCGAAGGCATCACCGTCGGCGCCGTCCCCGTTTCCCGAGCCTCCAGATACTTCAATATCGTCTCTACCTGAAACTTATCCTCATCCGTCCGCGCGACCTTTTGGAGCCTCTCGGCCGAGTCCTTCGCATCCTTCCACTGCTGCAAATCCATCTGCGCATGAGCCATGATTCCGAACAGCCTCGGCGCTTCCTCTGCCGTAACCTTCTTCACCGGCCGCAACGTTTCGAGCGCCGCCCCAGGCTCTTTCGCAGTAAGCTGATCCGCCGCCAATTCCATCCGCGCGTCATTGCGCGAAGGCTCCAGCGCCACCAATTCCGATAGCACGCGAATTGCCTCCGTCGGATCCCGCCCTCGCAGCATCCTCCCGTAATCCCACAGCATCGCCGGATCCCGATCCCCCAGCTCGAACGCCTTCCCGAAATCCTTGACCGCCTCGTCGTTATTCCTGCCGTGCCAAGCCATGTAGCCCAGCGCCGCAAACGGCTCCGGCCGCTTCGGATCGTCTTTTGTAAGCTGCTCCAGCGCAGCCCGCGCCTCGCTCTCCTTGCCCGGCAGATCCAACAAGTCCGCCAGCACCAGCTTCACATCGAATTGCGCCGCAGGCTCCGCCGTAATTTCATCGCTCGCCTTTTCCAGCTTCTGCGCAAAATACGCCCCTTGAAAACGAGTGCCGCGAAGATACACCTGTAGTTCTTTATCCACTTGCTCGATCGTTTTTCCATAAACTTTATCGAGCGCCTCCTCGGTCGGCGTCCCCTTATTCACCAGCTCCAGAAACTTCGCAAATCCGGGCCGATACTCATTGGTCAGAACCAGCATGTGCGTCAGCGCCCAGCCCTCGTTATACAAACTGCCCGCCTGATTTTTCTCGTTGTAATAAGGTGAGCTGTGATCCGCATTCACAATCACCTTCAGCGGAACCCATTTTTCATTCAACAGAGCCTGATGCCGCCCGGTGATCAAAGTGCCCACCAGAACTTTATCGCCCATCGGCTTCAGAGTCGAATAAAGCTCCGCCATCCCCTCGCTCAACCACGGAGGCAACTTCATCCCCATGTGCTTCGTCACCAGGTGGACATACTCATGAACCGCGACCGGAAAAACGTCGAAGCCCGTTTCACTCAGGACAATATCGTCAGTAGTCGAAGTCGGATGATAAAAAGCGGTCGCAAAATTATTCAGCCGATAAGGCTCATACTCTTTTCTGGAATTAAACGCGACAATCCGCACCGGCAGAGCCTTCCCGGAATACTCCCCATCCCCTGCTGAAAAAAACTCCGGACCTGCTCAAAATACTTCAAAGTCTCCCGAGCACTGCGTTCACTCGCGGTTGTGTACATCTCAAAATGCGCCGACCTAAGCTTGAGCCATCGAGTCTCAGCCGCCAGGCTAAGAGCGACAAAAGCCAGCGCAAATCCCGCCCATTTCCTCATGTGCGTATAGTAAACCCATTCCGTGTGGCGCAATCGCCGACGCTAAACAATCGGGACGCTAGGATTACACCAATGTGAACGCGAGCGCTACTTCTGGCGCTTGGCGCGCGGCGACTCACGGAACCGCCATGCGTCAGCATGCGGACAGGCGCGAAAGCGTATATTGAAAGCAGAATGTTGCGTCTAGCCATTGGACTGATCTTGTCCCTCCCTCTGCTGGCGCAAGTCGATTTCGCGACCTCCATCCATCCCGTCCTAGAAACCCGCTGTGCCCCCTGCCACTCCGGACCCAAGCCCGCCGCTGGATTTTCCGTCGAGTCCAGAGAGTCGATTTTAAGGGCGATTAAGCCCTCTCGAGCGACGAAAGTCTGCTTTTAAGGCGAATTAAGGCCGGTGAAATGCCCGCCGACGGTGCGAAATTGACTGATTCGCAGATCGCCAGCTTCGAAAATTGGATCGCCGAAGGCGCCCGTTGGACCGACACTTGTCCCACCGAGCCCTCCGAATGGATCTCCCCGATCAAGCCGCGCACCGTAGCTCTGCCAGCGAATCCCGCACCAAATCCAATCGACAAATTCATCAGTCGCCGAAAGCGAAGTGATTGACGATGCACTCTTTATCCGCCGCGCAACGCTGGATATCTGGGGCATGGTCCCGTCCGCCGACGCGACCAAGAAATTCATCGCCGATAAAGATCCGCACAAGCGCGAGCGTTAATCGATTCCCTTCTATCGGATAACAAGAAATACGCCGAAAACTGGATCAGCTTCTGGAACGACCTCCTGCGCAACGACCAAGGCGTCAACTACGCCGGCACCCGAAAATCCATCACGCCCTGGCTGCTCGGCCGCGCTGGAAAACAACATGCCATTCAACGAGATGGCGTTCGCACTCCTGAATCCCGTGAAGCCCGACGACCCCGACGGCTTCCTGACCGGCGTCAATTGGCGAGGCGACATCAACGCCAGCCAGACTCCTTTCATGCAAGCCGCCCAAAACAGCGCGCAGGTCTTCCTGGGCGTGAATCTGAAGTGCGCGTCCTGCCACGATAGCTTCATCAATAAGTACAAGTTGAAGCAATCCTATGCGTTAGCTGCAATGTTCGCCGAGTCGAGCGACCTGGAACTGGTCCGCTGCGACGCCAAAACCGGCAAACACACCGGTCCCGAATTTCTGTTCCCCGAAGTCGCCGTGAAGCCCGCGAGCGATTCTTTAGCCGACCGCAGAAAAGCCGCCGCACTCGTCCTTCACCAGCCCCGAAAACGGCCGTTTTTCAAGGACTTTGGTGAATCGCTACTGGCAGCGCCTGTTCGGCCGCGGCATCGTCCTAAACGTCGACGACATGGACGCAAAGCCTTCGAACGCCGATCTTCTCGACTGGCTCGCGTCCGATTTCGCGCAGCATAACTACGACTTGAAGTATCTGATCAGGCTCATGATGACGTCGCGGAACTATGCCGTTCCCGCAGGCCGCGAAAATCTGCGCCGCCTGACCGCGGAGCAGTTCGCCGATTCGATTTCCGAAATCACCGGCGAGTGGCGCGTTTCGCAAACCGGCGCAAAAGCCGAATATGCGCGCGAATGGGAGTTGAAATCGACCCCGTTGACCCGCGCCATGGGCCGCCCGATCCGCGATCAGGTTTTCACCACCCGCGAAGATGCGGCGACAACTTTGCAGGCGCTGGAACTGGTCAACGGTGACACGCTGGCCATCGTCCTGAAACGCGGAGCGTTGCGATTGCTAGGCGAATTGCCCGACGCTCCGCAAAATCTCTTCGACAGCCGCCGCATGAATAAAGGATCGAAGCCGCTCGATATCGATATCACCGGCGCGAAACAACTTGTGGCTGCTTAGCCGACGATGCCGGCTGCTACGATCCCTCGCGCACCGTCGCCGGATGGATCGATCTGAAAGTCGACGGAAAACCCGTTGCCGATTTGACCACGCTCTCCAAGCCATCGGTCGGCGACCATGACCACCGACAAAGTAAAGCACGAGGGGTCGCTGATCACTGCCCGTCGGTTCGCTGATTCTCTATCCTATTGAAGGCCTTGGCCTGAAGCGATTAACCGGAGCCGTCGGCATCGACGACGGCGCGCGCACCAGCGACATCAATCCCAACGTCCGCTTCTTCGTCTTCACCGAAAAGCCCGACCTGGAACGCCTCCTGCGCGTCTCCGGCGACCCTCCCACCGCTCTGCCGAAGCCCTCGCGCGATCCCAAAGTATTGATCGATCAGCTTTTCTGGGAAGCCTTATCGCGCAGACCGAATCCTCGCGAAGCGGCCGTCGCGACGAAGTTGTTAGTAAAGGATGGAAAGGTCACGCAAGGCGGCCTGGAAGACCTGATCTGGAGTTTGATCATGCATCCGGAGTTTCAATATGTTCAATAATTCGCGCCGCGATTTCATGAAAGCGTCAGCAGGCGCAACACTTGCCGCTTTAACCGGCAGCGAAGCGCGCCTCTTCGCCGGACCGAAAATCGAGCCGCGCGCCGATTCCGTCATCCTGCTCTGGATGGCCGGAGGCATGGCGCAAACCGAAACGTTCGACCCCAAAAAGTACACGCCCTACGAAACCGGCTTAGCCTCCGACAAAGTCCTGAGCACGTTCCCCAGCATCGACACGGTCGTCGACAATATCAAGATTTCGCAAGGCCTCGATAACATCGCAAAGATCATGGATCGAGGCACGTTGATCCGCTCGCATCGCGTCGGCGACCTCGGTTTTATTCTTCATTCGCGCCATCAATATCACTGGCACACCGGCTACGCCCCTCCGCAATCGGTAGCCGCGCCGCACATGGGCGCCGTGATTTCCCGAACGCTGGGCCCACGAAATCCCGACCTGCCCGCGTTTATCGATGTCGGCCAGAACATCGAAATCGGCGGCGAAAGCGACGGCCTCAAAGCCTTCCACACCGCCGGATTTCTAGGCAGCGAGCACGGCCCGTTTTTCATCACCGATCCAAAAGACGCCGCATCTTCAACGCGCCCCTCCGAGTACGTCGGCGCGACAAGATTCGCCTCGCGCTATCAACTGTATAAAGAATTGGTCGAAGCCAGCAGCTTCCAGCAGGAGAGCCTGCGCCGCTCCGTCGATAACGCGCATCGCCTGTTAAACTCGCAAGCCGCGAAGGCATTCGACTTATCGCTAGAACCGCAAAAGAGTTTCGACAAATACAACACCGGCCGTTTCGGACAAGGCTGTCTGCTGGCGCGAAGATTGGTCGAACAAGGCGCAAGATTCGTCGAAATCACCAGCGAATACATCCCTTTCCGCTACTGGGACACGCACGAAAACGGGCACACCCGAGCCGCCGGCATGAAGCAATCGATCGATATGCCGGTAGCGCAACTCATTCGCGATCTAGACGATCGAGGTTTGCTCAACCGCACGCTAGTCATCCTCGCCTCCGAGTTCGGCCGCGACATGATCTGCGAAGGCAAGCCCGGCCAGGAAGTAAAAAACCAAGTCGACCAGCCTCCCGTGATGACCGAGCCCAAACATTACGGCATGCACCGCCACTTCACCGAAGCCGGCAGCGTGCTGATGTTCGGCGGAGGCGTAAAGCGCGGATTCTTATACGGCAAAACCGCCGAAGAGCGCCCCTGCCGAATCCTCGAAAATCCGGTAACGATCGAAGATCTGCACGCGACCATCTATCACGCCCTAGGCATCGCACCCGACACCGCGTACGAAATCGAGAAGCGCCCGTTTTATGTGACCAAGGACGGCAAAGGAAAAGCCGTCATGCCACTTTTCGCTTAAGCGGACCCTATTTCGCTTTCTCCCGAATGGCAAACACACTATGCTCCCCGCGAATAAAAATCGTCCCATCCGAAATCGCCGGCGTCGCCATCAGCACTTCCCCCACGGGATTAGTCGACAATAACTCGTACTTTTCCCCCGCCTTGACGACGAAAACATCGCCATCCTCGCTCGGGAAATACAACTTGCCGTCCGCGTAAACAGGCGATCCGCTCAACGACGTTCCTTGGTTCGGCGAGAGCCTCTGTTGATACACCCGCTCGCCCGTGGCAATTTGATACGCCGAAACCACGCCGTTGTTCGACACCAGGTACAGCAGCTCGCCCGCCGCGAGCGGAGTCGGCATGTACGGACCGCCGCGCGTCTTGCTCCACGCGATTTGCTCGCTCGATTCCTGCCCCTCTTTGAGCGTAAATTCGCCGTTTGCGCCGGGCTTGATCGCGAAAATCGGCTGCACCGGCGGATACCCGTTGGCAATAATGATCAGATCCTTCGCCACAATCGGCGTCGTCGCCGTCACTTCCGAATTCTTGATCTTAAACGTCCAGATTTCCTTGCCGGTCACGGGATCGTAGCCGTGAATGGACTTGGTCGAATTCGTAACTAACTCAGCGCGCGTTTTCCCCTCGTAAATCGTCGGCGTGCCCCACGAAGAAATCTCCGCGCGAGGCGTTTTCCAGGCCTGTTTGCCGGTATCGAGATCGAATGCTGCGATGAACGAATTTTTCGCGATGTCGCATTGCACGATCACCAGGTTTTTATAAATCACCGGCGAACTGGCAGTGGTCCATTCGTAGTCGGGATCGTAAAACCAGCCCGCGTTGAGGATGCCCAGGTCCTGCTTCCAAAGCAGCTTCCCATTCATGTCGTAGGTATAAAGGCCCTCGGATCCAAAAAACGCCACCACGTGTTTTCCGTCCGTTGCAGGCGACGAGGAAGCCTGGCTCGATTTCGGATGCCGCTTGGTTTTCGGCGTGCCCTCGTACGACACCTGCTCCCACAAAATTTTCCCGTTGTCGCGGTCCAGGCAATAGACCTTCCAGGTGTGTTTGGAAACGTCCTCGGACGGCTCGACATCGCCATAAAGCCCATGCCGGAAAACCGACTTGGGGTCGCTCGAAATCGCCGTGGTGATAAACACCTTCCCGCCCCAAATCACTGGACTAGAATGCGCAAGCCCCGGAATCGGCGTCTTCCACAGGATATTTTCATTCTTGGTCGCATCCCATTTCGTAGGCGCAGGCCCCTCGGCAACGCCCGATCCATTCGGCCCCCGAAAAGTAGGCCAATTGGCAGCAGGCGCCGCGAAGCACAGCGTCAACATTGACCGAAAATCAATCCAATGTGGGGCAGGTTGGCAACCTGCGGACCGATTGTGAATCGGTCCAGGCGAGCCGCGTCGACAGTCGTGTCGACGCGTCCGCGGAGCGGATGCTTTAGAAATACAGTACCGGCCCGATTCATTTTGGAGTCGCCTTTCTCTTAAACTCGATCTCTTGCCCACCCTGCTTGAGCTTGAATCCTTCGCTCGAGAACTCGAGATTAATGCCCTCAAATTCCACGCTATGAAAATGGGTTTTATCGGACGGCGCGTAAGTCAGCGCGGGCTGACCGCTGAACACGCCGCTGAGCGCCGACCCCTTCACGGTAAACGTCATCTCAAACTCCGTGCCGCCGCGGCCCCCGGTGTACGCTCCGACGTAACCCTGCAGAATCGCGGGATCAAGTTCGACGGTCTTAACCGGCTCCGGCGGCACCGCGCCGGCCGCCTTCAACATATTGATAATCTTCGTCGTTCTTCGATTTCAACGCCGCGCCGAGAGCGCCGGAAAGCGTCTCTTTGTCAATCGGGCCTTTGTCGAGGCCGACCTTAACCAACTCCGGCTTCTTCATTTGCACGCCCATCATCACCACGTCGCCCGGAGACTTCGCGCCATGATCGAGCAGGATTTTCACAATCTCCGTGCGATTTTTTTGCGCCGCCCAACTCAGCGCGGAGGCGTGATAGAACGTATCCTCGACATTGACGTCCGCCCCGCGATCGACCAGCAGTTTCACAATTTCGAGATAACCGCGGTCGCAGGCGAAAAACAGAGGAGTCTGCCCGTAGGAGGATTTGGAATTGACACTGGCGCCCTTATCGAGCAGCGCCTTCACCTGCGCCAGATCGCCTTTGCGCGTGGCAGCCAGTAAATCGTCGGTAAGATCGTCAGCTCGTGAGAACGAAATGACGACAACCGCTAACGTTAAAATGCGAAGTAGCGTCATAATCTATATTGTGATCCCCGATAGAGTGAGTACGTCGCCATGTTGAAAAAGTTTCCTATAATTCTTTTCCTCAGTGTAACCGCGATAGCCCAAAGAAAGGTCGCCCTGGGCGATTGGCCGGATCAGCGCGGCCCCAATCGCGACGGTGTGTCTCAGGAGAAAAATCTGCCCGAAAAATGGTCGCTCGCGGGCGAAAATCTGCTGTGGCGCGTCCCCTACGGAGGCCGATCCGCTCCCGTGATCATGGGAAATCACCTATACGTGCAGAATCCCGCCGGCCGCGGCGCCGAGGAGCAGGAGCGCGTCATGTGCCTCGATCCCGACACCGGCAAGGTGATCTGGGAATACAAGTTCAACATCTTTCAAAGCGACGCCCCCGCGCATCGCGTAGGCTGGGCGTCTCCCGCCGTCGATCCTGAGACCGGAAACGTGTACGCCTTCGGCGTCGGCGCGACGGTGCTGGCTTTATCGAAGGACGGCAAAAAATTGTGGGACCGCTCGGTAGGCGAAGAGTTCGGCGCGTTCACCACGCATGGCGGACGCACCATGTCTCCTCTGATCGATGGCGATCTGGTGATCGTCAGCTCGCCCATTTCGACCTGGGGCACCATGGCCAACCGCTCGCATCGCTTCATCGCGATGAATAAGAAAACGGGCGAGATCGTCTGGACCTCGACTCCCGGCGGACGTCCCTATGACACCGCCTACGGCGCTCCCATGATCGCGACAATCGGCGGTCAACGATTGCTGATCTGCGGCATCGGCGACGGAGGCGTCTACGCGATGAAGCCGCAAACGGGCGAAAAAGTCTGGGGCATCGTCATCGCCAAACGAGGCATCAATACCGGCGTCGCCGTGATGGGAAACACCGTCATCATTTCGCACGGCGACGAAAATCTCGACTCCAACGAAATGGGTATGGTCGCCGCGATCGATGGATCGCAAAAAGGTGAGATCAAAACATTTAAATGGAAATTCGAAGGCTTCCTGGGCGGCTTCTCCTCGCCGATCGTCGATGGCGACCGCGTCTATCAGATTGAAAACGGTTCGAGAATGGTAGCGTTCGACGTGGTGACGGGCAAGCAGTTATGGAAACAGCAGCTGGGCACCGTGCAGAAAGCTCCTCCGGTGCTGGCCGACGGCAAAATTTATGTCGGCACAGAGAGCGGAAAATTTTTCATCCTGAAACCGCATTCCGATCGCGCCGAGGTTTTGAGCGAAGTCGAAATGCCGATCAGCAAATATAGCTGCTGCAGCTCCGAAGGCACTCCCGAGCAGGTTTTAGGCGGCGCCGCCGTATCGCACGGCAGAATTTTCTTCGCATCAAGCGACGCGGTCTACGCGATCGGGCCGAAGAAAGCCGTCGCATTAAAAGGATACGCAGTCGATGAACCGGCGGAAAAAGGCGATGGCGCTCCAGCGTACCTGCAAGTCGAGCCGACGGAATTGGTTCTAAAACCCGGTGAGACGGTAAAACTGCATGCACGCTTATTTGACGATAAAGGACGATTTCTGCGCGAAGACACTTCCGCAACCTGGTCCTTGACCGGCCTTAAGGGAACCGTGACCGGCGGCTCCTTTACGGTATCGAACGATCCTTCGCAGGCCGGTTTGATCGTGGCGACGTCGGGTGCGATTGAAGGGCGAATGCGCGCGCTCGGGTGATCCATCCCCTTCCGTGGACCGAGACGTTCGACGAAATTCCGGAAGGCGGCGCGCCTGCCGGATGGGTCAATGCAACGGCTGGAAAATTCAAAGTAGTGGCGTTAGATGGCCAAAAAGTGCTCGCAAAGGCCCCTGACGAGACCTTATTTAGCCGTATTCGCATGTTTATCGGACCCACCGATTGGTCCAACTATACCTTCGAAGGCGATATCCGCGTCAACATGAAACGCCGCCAGATGGGCGATATCGGCATCACCGCGCAGCGCTATTCCCTGGTCCTCTACGGCAACGAGCAAAAATTGAAAATCGAGCCCTGGGAGCCCGAAATTCAGCGTAGCGTTGCAGTGCCTTTTGAGTGGAAACCGGACGCCTGGTATACCTTGAAATTACGGGTCGAAAATATGCCTGACGGCAAGGTCCGGGTTCGTGGGAAAGCCTGGGCGCAAGGGCAAGCCGAGCCGTCCGGCTGGATGATCGAAAAGATTGATCCGATTGGAAATAAAGAAGGCGCGCCGGGAATTTTCGCAGCCGCGCCGTTCGGGTTGTACCTCGATAATTTGAAGTTAACGGCGAACTAAGAGGACATGATGATTCGGACTTTACTAGCTTTCATTGCAGTCGTTGTATGTTTGGTCGCGTCCGATCCGGGCATCGGCGATTGGCCTATGTGGGGCGGGACGCCTGACCGGAACATGGTTTCGTCGCAGCACGTTCTCACCAGTTGGGATGTGAAGACCGGGAAGAACGTGAAGTGGGTGGCGCAGCTCGGCTCGCAGAGTTATGGCAATCCCGTAGTGGCCGGAGGACAGGTTTATGTCGGCACCAACAATGAACTTGTGCGCGATCCGAAAGAGCCCGGCGATCGCGGCGTGTTGATGGCGTTTCGCGAATCGGACGGGCAGTTTTTATGGCAGCAGGCCAACGCGAAACTCGCTTCAGGGCGCGCGAACGACTGGCCGTTTCAAGGCGTTTGCTCATCGCCGCTGATCGAAGGCGACAAGCTTTATTACGTGACCAATCGCTGCGAAATCATGTGCCTCGATACCAAAGGCGATGGCACGCATGCCAAGGTGAATTGGAAGTTCGACATGATGGAAGAGGTCGGGTCTCAGCCGCACAATATGTCGAATTCGTCGCCGGTTACTTATGGCGATTTGTTGTTCGTCAGTACTTCCAATGGGCAGGATGAAAGCCACGTGCATATTCCTTCGCCCAATGCGCCTTCGATTATCGCGGTGGATAAAAAGACCGGCAAATTGAAGTGGGAAGACAATTCCGTGCACGACAAAATTCTGCACGGACAGTGGTCGTCGCCATCGGTTGGCAAGATCGGCGATGTGGTGCAAGTCGTGATCGGTCAGGGCGATGGATATGTCCGCGGGTATGAGGCTTCGAGCGGCAAGAAGCTGTGGGAATTCGATATGAATCCGAAGGATTCGGTGTGGCCGAAGACTCGCAATGAAGTGATCAGCACGCCGGTGATTTATGACAACAAAGTCTATATCGCCAACGGGCAGGATCCGGAGCATGGCGAAGGCGTCGGGCATTTATATGCGATCGATGCGACCAAGCGCGGCGATATTACTCAGTCGGGAAAGATCTGGCAGTTCGATAACATCCGGCGTAGCGTTTCGACCGGGGCGATTAAGGACGGACTGCTTTATTACTCCGATTTCAGCGGGTTTTTGCACTGTTTAGACGCTCGCGACGGGCAAGGAGTATTGGCAGCACGACATGCTGGCGGCGGTGTGGGGATCGCCTATGATTATCGGCGACTATGTTTATTTAGGCGACGAAGACGGCGATGTTGCGGTGCTGAAGACCAGCAAAACGAAGACCGTCATCGGTGAATTCAACATGGGGAGCTCCGTGTACTCGACTCCGGTGCCTGCCAATGGAGTGTTGTTTATCGCGAATCGGAATCAGTTGTTTGCGTTAAAAGAAGGCGCGATGACTAAGCCCGCGGCGGCGTTCCTCAAGATGCCAGGAAGGTTCTTGGAGGCTTGGTGAAACTCCTGTTCCTGCTTCCGGCGATTGCTTGTGCCGCGCAGGTACAGGTTGTGCGTGTCCCGGATAACGGAATTCAACCGCAAGTGGTTGTGGAGGCGAATGGCACGGTCGACGTCCTTTATTATTCCGGGGATCCGAAGAACGGGGATTTATTTTTTGTACGCAACAGTTCGGCGCCTCTGCGGGTAAACTCGCAGGCCGGGAGCGCGTTCGCACTCGGCACGATTCGCGGAGGGCAGATCGCGATCGGCGCGAATGGGCGAGTGCATGTGGCGTGGAACGGCTCGGGCATCGCGCTTCCTGTGGGGCCTGTGAATCCGGAGGCCGGGAAGGCGGGCAGTCCCATGCTTTATTCGCGGCTGAACGATTCGGGCACGGCTTTCGAACCTCAACGCAACGTAATGCAGCGGACGTTCGGCCTCGATGGCGGCGGAACAGTTGCGGCTGATGGTAAGGGCAATGTATTTGTCGGCTGGCACGGGAAGCTGCCTGGAGCCCAACAGGGCGAGGCGGGACGTCAGGTGTGGATCGCGGCTTCGCATGATTCCGGAAAGACTTTCACGAGGGAAACATCGGCCTGGAGCGAGCCGACGGGCGCTTGTGGATGCTGCGGCATGGCGATGTTCGCCGCGAAGGATGGAACGCTGTTCGCGCTGTACCGATCGGCAACTGAAAATGTGCATCGGGACATCTACCTGCTGACCTCGAAGGACCACGGAGACAGCTTCGCGGGAAGTCTCGTCCAGCGGTGGGAAATCAATGCTTGTCCGATGAGCAGTATGTCGTTCGCGGAGACTTCGGGGCAGACGTTCGCTGCGTGGGAGACCGGCGGGCAAGTCTTTTACGGCAAGATATCCGGCGCTGAGGTAAAGCAGATCATCTCTGCGCCGGGTGAGGGGAAGGGTCGCAAGCATCCTCGGATTGCGGTTAACAATCGCGGAGAGGTCCTGCTTGCGTGGACGGAGGGTACCGCGTGGCAGCGTGGAGGATCACTGGCTTGGCAGCTGTTTGATGATCGGGGGAGGGCGGTCGGCATGCCGGGGGCTGCGCTAGGTGTTCCGGTTTGGGGTTTTGGGGCTGCGGTGGCTCGGGCGGATGGCGGGTTTTCGGTCTACTACTAGGAGTCAAAGAGAGCTAGGAACCCTCTCGGTGGAGTGAACCTCGATTTTGAGGCAAACGGGACAGGGACACAAATGAATCAAACGGTGAACCCCAATGTCTCAGAAATGACGGAGGTTCTCGCGGGAGCTCGTCAGGCGGAGTTATCCGCGGTTATTTCTCACCACGAATCGCCTTTACGAGCTCAATCAACCCGTGCAGGTCATACCCAATAGCCTTTAAGAGAGCAAATAAGACTATTACAAGTGCGCCGATTACTATCCACTTCGCTACACCGCGTTTATCAAGCCACTCCCATATCTTTCCTGGAATCGCGATTACATCGTCGAAAAACGTTGGCTGTGCATCGATGCCGGAAAGCGTTGAGTTAAGAGTGTCCTTTAGGCGGTACAAATAGTCAGTAGAAATCGAAACTCTTTGTCCCCAATCGGTGATTTCTACTATTTTAAATGTTAAGAGACGCCAATACTCTTCGGGAACCTATATTTTCCAGCAAGAGCTCTAGCACGGTCAATTGTCCTTGAAATCTCCTGCCGTTGTAAAAAGATCTTGTTTCCGAGTTCTTTTATTTCATCTTCAGTAGGCCGCTGCGAGTTGTAGGATTTCTTGCCCTCTTCATCGAGATCCTGAGCGTCTGCCATGTTCAAAACATACTCTTCCGCCTTTTCGTGGAAGGCCTCGATAAACGCAATTTCCTTCCTGCGAGTCCGTTTGAGCACGTCGCATGAATTGTAAACTAAGACATTCGGGGTAGTCTATTCCTCGAATTTCACGTCGAGACCCACCGGGGCGGAAACGCAAAACTTTTCACGCAAAGTCGCTAAGCTCGCAAAGAAGATTGGCGTGGCTCACTCGAATATCGGCGCGAGCCTCGCCAGGATCTCGTCCATGACCGCCTCCGATACGCTTTCCAGCTTACTCCCGCCGCGCGCGGCCAGGTCGAGAGCACGGAGTTGGTCGCACCGGACCACTCCCGTGGTTTTGTTGCCTGTCAGCGGGACTGCGAAGCCTGCCGTTCGCGCGAAGCTTCCACCGGTTGTGATCGGGACGACCACGGGCACTCGCGTAACACGGTTGAAAGACTCCGGCGACACGATCAGTACCGGACGGCGGCCTTCCAGCAGCCAGATTTCGCCGCGCTTCATCAGATTAGCTCGCCACCCTCAGGCTTGCCTGCGACCCATTCTTTTTCTGCCTTGGCGCGCCGTACCTTCGGATCGCATTGCGCCAGCAGCTCGTTTCAGGGTGTAGCGGCGGCGCGGCTGCGGCTCTACAATGAGGCGGCCACTTTCGACAGCAATGCCGACTTGGGCCCCTGGTTGCAGGTGCAGGATATCCAGCAGGGCTCGGGGGACGGCCAGCATGACGGAGCCGCCGACTTTGCGCAGATTCGTGGTGTGCATATCATTAGTTATATTTTAATATAACCTATGCTTTGATGGTTTGGGGCGGCGTTCTACTATCCTCGAAGTCATAATTATTTTGCGGATGTCCGCATGCTTACGCATGGCGGTTCCGTGGCGGCGGTGAGCGGATGGGCAAACATTTCTGACGCTGTAAAACATCATTTGTTGAATGTCGCTCCCTGCGGCCGGTTTGGGAGAAGCTGGCTGGACGTCGACACGACTGTCGACGCGGCACGCCTGGAGGCGCGCGCCACATGACAAAGAGACGTCACGCGGGATTGAAGAATTGTAATTGCTTCTGATTCTGTTGTTTAGGTGCGAAGCATCGGCTGGGAGTTATATTCCTTCCTGTACTCTTCGGCTGTGCAGATTGTAAAAAAAAAGACGGCTCCGGAAGCGGCGGCGGCCGCTCCAAAAAAAAGAGCTGCGCCCGTAAAACGGCCGGGGACAAAAGCGCGGGCGAAAGCCGTGAAGAAGATTCTTCTCAAGGTCGAGAAACAAATGTCGGCGGAGGAAGTGAAGGCGACTCTGGGGGATTACATCAAGCTGATTCAGCTATCGAAGGAGATGACGCCCCCGGCGAAGACGGAGATCCGGGTCATGTGGATCGAGGAGCCGCTGATCCCGATCGAGGAATAATTTACAGCTTCCTGCCTTCGCAGAAGAGATTTCATGATTCAAAGGCGCGTTTTAAAGGCTTCTCGGGGCCGATCGGGTCGGGGAAAAGCCAGGCTTTGTGCCAGGAGGCGATCAAGCTTAGTTATCAGAATCCGGGGCGGACGGGGCTAATTGGGGCTCCGACGTATCCGATGTTGAGGGATGCGACGCAGGCGGCGCTGCTGGGGATGTTGGACCGGAACGAGATTCCGTATGACTTTAATCGCGCCGAGAATTTTCTGGTGTTGCGAGAGACGAAGTCGAAGATTTTGTTTCGGGCGGTGGAGGAGTTTGAGAGGTTGCGCGGGAGCAATCTGGCGTGGTTTGGGTTGGATGAGCTGACTTATACGTCGGAAGAGGCCTGGCTGCGGCTGGAAGGGCGGTTGCGGGATCCGAAGGCAAGCGCGGTTGTGCGGGTTCGCGGTGTGGACGCCGAAGGGTTACGACTGGGTTTACGAGCGGTTCATCGCGCGCAAGGTGGAGGGCTATGAAACGGTCATCGCGCAGCCGTTTGAGAACCGGTTTTTGCTGGACAAGATTCCGGATTATTACGAGCGGCTGAAGAGAAGTTACGATTCGCGGTTTTACGAGCAGGAAGTGCTCGGGCAGTATTTGACGCATGCATGCGGGGCGGGTTTATGTGGCGTTTGAGCGCGCGGGGAATATGGGGGAGGTAGAGGTCGATGAATCGCTGCCGCTGTTGTGGGCTTTGGATTTCAACGTGGATCCGATGTGTTCGGTGATTGCGCAGGTGAGGCGCGATGGGCGGGTGGTGGTGCTCGATGAGATTGTGTTGAGCCGGGCTAGCACTTACGAGGCTTGCTCGGAGTTTATCGACGCGGTTTCCGATCGCATGCGGGCGGGTTGATTGTTTACGCGGACGCGACAGGGGCCCGGCTGCAGACTCGGGGAAGACGGATCTGGTGATTTTGCGGGAAGAGCTGAAGAATTACGGGCAGGTGGAGTTTCGAGATTCCGAAGGTCGAATCCGGTGGTGAGGGATCGGGTGACGCTGATGAACGCGAAGCTGGAGTCGGCGGACGGGGCGCGGTTGTTGCAGGTGGATCCGCGGTGCGCGGAGTTGATCGGGATTTCGAGCAGGTGACTTATAAGGAAGGCAGCGGGGTGATTGATAAGGATCGGGATCCGCGGCGGACGCATTTATCGGACGCGCTGGGGTATCTGGTGTGGCAGGAGTGCGGGGGCGGGGGACGGTGGGGGAGATGGGGAAGAGGCTGATTTGAAGAAGAAGTAGCCAGGAGGCGGAATGGCGAGGCTGGATGGTGGTTGAACGACGAGAGAACGGGGGCGGAATGATTGATATTGATCGGGAGCATCCGGAGTATTTGGCGCTGAAGCATGTTTGGAGGCGGTATCGGGACCTCTATATCGGCGGGGAGCGGCTGAAGTTGCATGCGCAGGAATATTTGCTGCCGCGGCAGAGGGAGCCGGGGGATGTTTACACCGAGCGATTGAGCCGGGTGTTTTACGAGAACTATATCGGGTCGATTGTGGATTGGTATTCGGCAACGTTGTTCCGGAGAGAGCCGGTGGTGACGTTCGAAGGGACCAACGCGCGGGGCAGAGAGTTCTTTTCGGCTTGATGGATGAAGTCGACTTGAAGGGGACGGGGCTGAATGATTTCTTCCGGGCGCAGTTTGTCGAGAGCCTGATTACCGGTCGAGTTATGTGCTGGTGGATTTTCCGCGGACGGAGAAGAAGGCTGGGACTCGGGCGGAAGAGGATGCGCTAGGGGCTTCGCGGGCATACCTGGTGGCTTATTCGGCGGAGGACGTCATCAATTGGAACCTCGATGAGCAGGGGAATTTCGATTGGGTGGTGATCCGGACGAAGCTGATCAAGAAAGACCGCGTGGAGGATGCGGAGTGGAAGACGGAGACTCGGTGGTCGTATTACGACAAGCAGAGTTTCCGGATTTATTCGCGGGTGGACGACGGTCGAGTCCGGCTGGTGGATGAAGGGACGCATGCGCTGGCGAAATTGAACCGGGTTCCGCTGTTCGATTTACGCATTCCCGAAGGTTTGTGGATGCTTAACCGGGCGGGTTTACTACAACTTGAGCATTTCAACAAATCGAACGCTCTGTCTTGGGCTCTTACGATGGGCTTGTTCGCAATGCCTGTTGTTTACTCCGATCGCGACTGGAGCCAGATGGTGGGCGAGAGCTACTACATCCAACTGGGGCCGGAAGACAAGTTCGGGTGGACGGAGCCGGAGGGGAAGGTCTTCCAGATCGCGCAGGAGAATCTGACGCGGTTGCAGGAAGAGATTTACAGGGTCTGTTATCTGGCGCAGGCGGGAGGGTCGTTGGGCGCGGGCGGGGCGCAATCGGGGATCAGCAAGCAGTTGGATTTTTCGATCACGCAGGAAGTGCTGCGGGCATACGGGGACGCGATGAAGGAGCTGATCCGGCGAGTGCTGACGGCGATCGAGGCGGCGCGCGAGGACGGGATCGCGATCAGCGTGACGGGGATGGATGAGTTCGATATTACGGATTCGGGACGGAGCTGAGCGATGCGAAGGCGCTGCTAGGGCTAGGTGTGGATTCGCCGACGTTGAAGAAAGAGATTTTCAAGAAGCTGGCGCTGAAGTATTTGTCGGACAGCCGGCAGGATGTGAAGGATCGGATTGTGGGGGAGATTGAATCAGGCGCCAGGGAGCTGACATGGAGTGAGGATAGAGAACGATATTCGGGCGATTGTGCAGTCGGTGATGCAGGAGTTTCTGGGCGGGCAGTCGGAGCTGGCAGAGGAACGGAAGAGGCGGGAGAGTCTGGAGCAGCGAGTGAATGAGCTGGTGACGGAGAACCAGAAGGCCGGACAGCGGCGGAGGTGGCGGATCGGAGCTCGACGATCCGCGCGGAGTTGCAGAAGTTAGGCGTGGCCAAGGTGGATCTGGCTTATCGGGCGGTGAAGGACGATGTGTACCGGAGCGAGGACGGAAGGCTGATCGCGCAGGGCGGGGCGGATATCCGCGAGTATCTGACGCAGTTCGTGAATGAGAATCCGGAGCTGCTGCCGGCGAGGATTCGGGGGGAGCGGGGCGAGCGCGGGGCAGCGGGCGGGGAGCGAGGGGCGGGATCGACCTCAACATGATCCGGCCGGGGATGAGTGCGGAAGATAAGGATCGAGTGAGGCAGGAGATCGCGAGGGTGGCGTCGCAGACGCTGCGAGGGTTGTAAAGAGAAAAGGGAAAAAAAGAGGAGAAAAGATGGGAATTATTACTTCAGCAAATGTAGCGACTGCGATTGTGAAGCTGGTGGCGGCGGATGCGCTGCCGGCATTGATGGGGAACCTGGTCATGGGGAACCTGGTGAATCGCGATTATGAACCGACGCTGGCGCGGGCGGGAGACACGGTGAACGTGCCGATTCCTCCGGCGCTGGTGGCGAATAACATCGCCGAAGGCAGCACGGTGACGCTGCAGAATCCGTCGATCTGGCAATGCGCAGATCGTGCTGAACACGCACGCGGAGGCGACGTTCCAGATTCCGGACGTGACGAAGATTCTGGCGGTGCCGGATCTGCTGAAGCTGTACATGCAGCCGGCGGTGGTGGCGATGGCGGAGAAGCATCGAAACCAATCTGCTGGCGACCTGGATCGCTGTTCACGTCGAACACGGCGGTGGGCACGGGCGGCACGACGATCACCGAAGCGATGGTGGATTCGGCGGAGACGGCACTGTTTGCGGCGATGGTTCCGGCGAGCGCGGCGAAGTATCTGGTGGTGAGTCCGGCGACCTATTCGGCGCTGCGGCAGATTCCGCGATTCAGCGAATTCAACACGGCGGGAGAGGCGGGGTTGCGGGCGATCGTCGACGGCGCGGTGGGCAAGATGAAGGACTTCTACATCTTCCGGTCGCAGTTCGTGGCGCAGACGGGATCGAGTCCGGTGACGACGCATAATCTGGCGTTCACGAAGGATGCGCTCGGCCTGGTGGTGCGCCGGTTGCCGCAGCCGCTGCCGGGGACGGGCGCGATTGCGGAGTACGCGGAGCTGGGGAATTTCGGGATGCGCGTCACGATGAGCTATCAGCCGAACACGCTGGCGCAGCAGTTCACGGTGGACGTGCTGTACGGAGTGGGCGTGCTGCGGAACAGCTTCGGGGTGCAGGTTAGTTCGTAAGACTGAGGCGAGTCGAAGACGGGGGCAGCTTGACGGCTCCCCTTTTTAATTGGAGGGGACGGAGTCACATCATGCTGTTGACCGATGGAAATCCGAACACTACCGAAGATCTGCGGGTGTATGAGTCGGCGATTCTCGAGTGTCGAGCGCGGAGATGATCAACCTGGACGCGAAGCTGAGGCTGGCGACGGAAGAGATCAGCGAGATTGTGCTGAATATTCTGCTGGATCACACGACGCATCGCGATCGGGCGGCAGACATGACTGCGGAGGATGCTGGGAGTGTCGGATGTGGTGGTGACGCGGCAGACTGAAGCGCTGGCACGCGCTTTATACGCTGGCGATTTTTTACCGGGATGCTTACAACAATCAGTTGAACGACCGGTATCTGGCGAAGTGGAACGAATACCTGCTGCTGGCGCGAGGGGCGCAGGAAACTGACGACTGCAGTATGGGATCGGGCTGGTGACGACTCCGATTCCGCAGGCGGGGACGCCGGTGTTGGGGTCGGCGCCGGGGTTATTGCCGGCGACGGTTTACTACGTGCAGATCACTTGGGTTTCGGCGACGGGAGCGGAGGGGAATCCGAGCATGGCGACGGCGTTCGAGGCTCCGGTGGCGAGTGTGATTGACGGTGACGAATGGCGTGAATGTGCCGGCGGTGGCGACGGGGTTCAACGTTTACATCGGGCTGACGGATTGTCACGCTGACGCTGCAGAATTCGACGCCGATTCCGATCGGGCAGACGTTCACGAGGCTCGACGGGACTGGTGGCGGGCGTGCCGGCGGGGATGGGTCAATTGCCGGACATGTATATCACGGGCGGGTCGATTTTGAGGAGAGGCTAGACGATGGCGCAGACGGCGAGCGTGGTGGCGCAGATATTCGCGGGGTTTCTGACGGCGACGGATACGGGAGTGAGTCGCGCGCGTCGCGGTGCGACTGGCGGCGCGATTCGGGCATTCCGCTGGCGCCGATTCCGGCGGCTTACATCGTCGCGCAGAACATGTCGATCGACGATTGTGGAGAAGAGCAGCGGTGGTGAAGTATCCGCTGGTGCAGGTTTATTCGGACCGGGTGAAGGAATCTGCTGACGGAGAAATTCCGGACGTTTTCGGGAAAGATCCGGACGGTGGCGGAGATACGGGTGTCGCAGGACCGGATCGAGGGGCTGGAAGATCAGCTGCGGCTGTATGTGGACGCGGTGACACAGGTGCTGGATGCGAATCGAGGGAGTTGGGGGCAGGGCGCGTTTTACACCGGAGGGTACGAGGTGACGTTCGATCCGGTGAAGCAGGGCGGGAAGAACTTTCTGCAGGTGGCGAAGGTGACGTTCGAAGTGGACATGTCTGCTTGAAGAAGTAGCGAGCCAGGAGCCAGGAGTAAATCATGTCGTGTTACATATCTTCGAACAATGAGCGGATTTATTGTGCGCTGGAGTCCAGCTTACGGGAGTGATTCCGGTGATTACGGGGTCGAATCGGATTCCGGCACTGAAGATGAAGGCGAAGCAGGTTCCGGAGCAGACGGGGCGCAAAGATAAGACGGGGACCCGAACGTTTGTCGGGATGCCGAACCAGATCCGCGAGACCACGACGTTCGAGGTCGACACGCTGCTGACGGCGTGGTCGAACACGTCGGCGCCGCCGGCTTACGGGCCGTTGTTTCAATGCGCGATGGGCGGGACGCCGGTGATTTGGGCGGGCGGGACGGTGGCGTCGGTGACGGGCGGAACGGAGATCGCGTTCACGGCGGCGCATGGATTATCGCCGGGCCAGGCGGTCACGTTTTCCGGAGAGATGCGGTTCGTGACGGCGATCTGGACACGATGACGCTGTTTATCAATGCGCCGTTCAACACGACGCCGGTGGCGGGTCGGCGATGGGACCGACGATCAATTATTCGCTGGCGGAGAGTCTGCCGAGCGCGAGCATTTTCGATTACTGGGATCCATCGACGGCGGTGCAGCGAATCGTCGAAGGCGCGGCGATGGACAAGATGCAGATCAAGGTCAACGGCGATTTTCAGGAGTTCGATTTTTCGGGGCCGGCGCGAGACTTGGTGGATAGCGCGAGCTTCGAGAGCGGCGAGGGCGGGCTGACGGCGTTTCCCGCGGAGCCGACCGCGGCGAATTTCGATTACACGATTGTCCCAGGGCATTTGGGCGAAGTGTGGATGGGCGTGACGCCGGCGCAGTTTCTGACGATCACGGCGGCGGAACTGACGCTCGAAAACAACATCGAACTGCGGGTGAAGGAATTCGGCAGCGATTATGCGCGATGCATCGCGGCGGCGGAACGGACGGTGACGCTGAACTTCAGTTTGTTCGAGATGGCGGACACGCAGACGCAGGGGTTGTACCAGGCGGCGCGGCAGAGGTCGCCGATCAGCGTGATGCTGCAGTTGGGCGAGCAAGCGGGCAATTGTGCGGGGCGTACATGCCGGCGATGGTGCCGAGGTTCCGGAGTTCGACGATTCCGAGACGAGGCTGCAATGGAAATTCCAAAACAACCGAGCACAAGGAACGATGAATGACGAACTCTACATCGCATTCGGTTAAGAGGCATGGGACAGCCGGATCTGGTTCGACGCGGCAGTCGATGGAAGGGAGTCCGGTACGAGATCGTGCGGGTGTCGTTCGGGCGAAGGATCGAGCTGGCGCGGCGGATCCGGGAGATCGGGCGGAAGATGGAGTATCTGGAGGCAGGCAGCGGACGCGCGGGAGAAGCTGGAGGCGACGGTGCTGGCGGCGGAGATCGACCGGGCTTATCTGGAGTGGGGATTGATTTCGGTCGAGGGGCTGGAGATCGACGGAGCGGCGGCGACGCCGGAAGCATTGGTGGATCGAGGGCCGGTGGAGCTGGCGATGGAGATTCTTGGGGCGCATCAAATCGAATGCGGGATGACCGAGGACGAACGAAAAAACTGATGGTCGCATTCCATTTCTATCGGACCAGCCAGGCCGGATGGAAATGCGACCAATGCAGACGGCAGGGGCTGGATGTGCGAGCGCCGGTGCGGATTTCTGGCGGAGGAAAAGCGCGGGCCGAAGAAGCTGGTGTGGGTGCGGGGGCGGGTGTCATCGGAGGAGTGTCCGAAATCGCTGGTGACGCCGGCGAGCGTGGAGTTACTGGAGAAATTTTTCGGGTGGAAGTTCGGGGGCGGAGGATCGCTGGACGAGCTGGCGGCGAAGGAGGCGGATGCGTTTTTGATTCTCGAGGGGGAGTGGCGGGAGGAAGCGGAGGCTGGGTAAGACAGGCGACTGACGTCGGCTGAAGCCCGCCCCACGAAGGCTGAGCAGAGTTGGTCGAGATGGTGAGAGGAATTATGGCTAGGAATCCATCTACGGAAGTTTCGGGGCTGCTGGGGGCGATCGAGCTCGGGGCAGCACGGTGCGCTGACACGATCAATTGACGACCATCGCGTCGCAGTTGCAGGAGCTGCAGACGATCAATCAGTCGCAGATGCAGAGCATCGAGGCGAACACGCAGCGCGGTAACGGCGAACACGACGACGAAGGGCGAGCAGCGGGGCGTCGACGGCGGGCTCGGTGGGAAGCACGCTGCTGGATGTTCTGGGATTGGGATCGGGGCTGAGTCCGCTGATTTCGGGGTTGGTGAGTTTGTTCGGGGGCGGAGGGAGCAGTCAGACTACGGCGGTGACTCCTTATATCCAGCCACTGCCGGTGAATTTGCAGGCGGGGTTCAGCGGGTCGGCGGCGGGGGGCGCGTCGGGAGTGGATTACGGCGAGGGAGGGCAGCCGCGGCAGACGACGGCGGCGTCGGCGCAGCAGCAGATCACGGTGCAGGTGCAGGCGATGGACAGTCAGTCGTTTCTCGATCGAAGCAATGATATTGCGGCGGCGGTGCGGAAGGCGATGCTGGAGACGTCGACGTTGATGCTGAATCGACGTTATCACGGGAGGTCTAGACGATGGCAGATACTTTCCGGCTTTGAAGACGGGGGCGGTGGCGCAGTATGGGTCTGACCGGTCGCGGCAGTTTTCGACGCAGGTGCTGCGGTTTCTCGATGGGAGCGAGCAGACGGTTTCCGGGCTACGGAACGCCGCTATTGCAGTGGGTGATCCGGCTGGATCTGCTCGATGAATCGGAGCTGGACGAATCTCGAATTGTTTTTCGAAGACGAGGGCGGGCGCGCGGGGAACTTTTCGTTCACCGATCCGTGGGATGGGACGGTGTATCCGAGTTGTAGTTTCGGGAGCGACGATCTGGCGCTGGAGTTTGAAGACTTGGCGCGCGGGCAAGACGCAAGTGATGGTGAAGGAGAACCGGAGCTAGCATGCTGGTGTTTCCACAACTCTCAACGGGCGCGTCGGCGCTGTATCCGCTGACGAAGACGTCGCGGCAAAGAAGTGTCGTCAACACACTGGGCGATGGGAGCACCGATGTTTATGCCGATCCGGACGCGGCCAGTCTGGGCTGGGAGATGCACGCGAAGGGATTGACGCGCGGCGGAGTGGGGAGCGATTGAAGCGCTGTTCGAGGCGACCTCCGGGATGTGGCAGCCGTTCACGTTTCTCGATCCAGTGGGAAACCTGATTGCCGAGAGCGAGAACTTCGGAGCCTCCGCGTGGACGAACGGGGCGTTGATTGACTTGACGACGGGAGCTACCGATCCGCTTGGAACGACGCGGGCGACGGCGGTGAACGAATGCGGGCGAGGCGGCCGAAGCATTGCGCAGACGCTGGCGGTTCCGGGCAATTTTCAATATTGCCTGAGCGTCTGGGCGCGGACGACAGCGGAACCAATGTGACGCTAAGCATTTCGACCGCGGGCGGAAGCGCGACCAAGACGTTTGTGCTGGGGACGCAGTGGGCGCGAGTTTCTCTGTCGGCGAATCTGGGACAGAGCTACGGACTCGGTAACATTCGGGGCGCAGATTGCGGCCGGCGGGACGCATCGATATATTCGGGATGCAGGCGGAGGCGCAGTGGGGACTTCCGATTATAAGCAGACCGGCACCAGCGGCGGGGTCTATCGCGAATGCGCGATTCGGCACCGACAAGCTCACCGTGACGGCGCAGGGAACAGACGTCTATGACGCGGTCATACAGATCGTGAACATGGAGAATTAATGGCAGCACGATCGACGATCCTAAAAGAACTACCGACACCGAGCACGCCGCTGTTTCTGATCGACTGCGTGCTGAGTTCGGGGTCGACGGAGAGCTGGGGCACACATGCGGCGACGTTCAACGGAACCTCTTATGCGGCGCGGCTGTTGAAGCACACTCTGTTCCAGTTGACGACATCGTCGACTGACGGGTTGGATGGCGCGGCGCAGATTTCGCTGACGCTGGCGAATGCGGATTCTCACTTTTCGGAAATCGAGAGGGAGACGGGATTCAAGGGCGCGCAGGTCACGATCCAGTTTCTGTTTTACGATTTCGTGGCGAATGCGGCGGCGTCGGAAGCACGAGTGGTATTCCGGGGAATCTGCAATTCGCCGGATGAGATTACGGAGTCGTCATTTCGGGTCACGGTGATGAACCGGCTCAATCTGCAAAGAATCATTCTGCCGGATACACGGATCGAGAGGAGTTGCCCTTGGATCGTTTCCATCAAGTTCGGCACAGCGGCTAACGGCGTTGACGGGCGGAGTGAAGGGAGCATATTCCGCGTTGTACAAATGCGGCTATTCGCCGGATCAGACGGGCGGCGTGGGAAATCTGAATAGCGGCGCGCCGTTCACCAGTTGCGATTACACGCGAACATCCTGCGTGCAGCGAGGGATGTTCAGCACGGATAGCTCGAGCAATGTCACCGCACGATTCGGCGGCATCGAATTTGTTCCGGCGCAGATTCTGGTGCGGGGTTACGGGCAGAGCGGGACGCAGTTGTCGCCGCTATTCGACAACCTGGCGCTCTATAACGATTTCGTTCCGCTGGTGTACGGGACGGCGTGGTACATGCCGCCGATCGTGTTCCTGCGCAACGACGGCAATCTGACGCGCATGGAAGTGCTACTGGGGATGGGCGAGATTTCCGGCATCCTGCAAGTGCTGGTGAACGACATCGCGATTCCCGCAGGCGCAGAACGGCACCAACATGACGGCACAGGCTGGTATTCGCTGGTGAGCGCGGGAGGCCGGAACGGGACCTTCGATCCGAATTTCACCGACAGCCTCAGGGAATCCACTGGGCGATCCGTATGGAAGCATGGCGTACCTGAGCGTGGTGGTGCCGAACGCAATCAGCAACGGGCAATCGACGCCGACGATTCAGGTACTGCTCAATGGGTTGCTGCATCGAGCAGTTCGATTCTACCGGAACTTCGCTGGGCGCATCGTTCACGAACAATCCCGCGTGGGTGTTGCTGGATGTCCTGAGGAGAAGCGGATGGCTGACCACGGATGTTAATCTGCCGAGTTTCGCGGCGGCGGCGACGTATTGCGCGGAGCCGATCTCGACGACGGACCTTTACGGAAACACGACCTCAACCTCGCGGTTCAAGTGCAATCTGGTGGTCCAGAACCGGCAGAGCGCGGCGGAACTTGCGAAGTCAATTCGCAATGCATCGTCGTTAATGCTGAGCTACGATACGTCGGGATTGTTGAACCTGAGGGTCGAGAATACGCTCGCGCTGCAGCAGCCGACAGCGCCCGATGGAACCAACAGCACGGAGACGCTCAATGGCGGATGGCCTTCCTACGAGTTTAGCGACGGGTCGGCGACGTTACTCCGGGATTTTGCGGGATGCGAACGGAAATCCAGCGATCCGGTTGTATTCGCAGAATGGAACATCGACTACGAATCAACTGACGGTCGAGTTTCAGGACGAGTTCAATCAATATCAGCAGGACAGTTTGACGCTGGTGGACATCGACGATTCGCTGCTGACGGATCGGATCGTCACCGCGCCATTTCCGGGAGTGGGTCTGCCGAACTTCGATCAGGCGACGCGGATGCTGCAATTGCAGCTCAACAAGACGATCGCCGGATACACTTTGGTCGAGTTCAGCACGTCGGTGAAAGGGATTGGGATCGCTCCGGGCGATCTGATCACCGTTACCTATTTGAAGGAAGGACTAAGCGGCAGCCGTTTCGAGTGGTGAAGCTCGCGCCGGGGCAAGATTATCAGACGGTTCAGATCACGGCGCAATGGCACGAGGACGATTGGTATACGACGGGCGGCGCGAACGCCTCGGGCGGAGGAATTTACGCGACCAATCAAGGCGGGCTGCCGAGGCCGCTGGTGGGCAGCGTAGTGGACACGCAATGGGATCGAGCAGTTCGGGATCACGGAAACGGCAATTCGAGAGTGGCGACGGGAGTTTCACGATTCAGTTGAGTGCGGCGTTCACTCCTCCATCCCTGCCGGCGGCATCGAGCGCGGCGATTCCTCTGCTCAGCTTGAGCCCGACGATCGCGACGACGGGAGGAACACTTGCGGGCGGCCGGTCCTTCTATTACGCGGTCAGCGCGGTGGACGCGACGGGAGCGGAGGGCGGACTATCTTTCATCGTGCAGGCAACACTTCCGCCGACGACGAATACAAATCAGGTGACACTCACGGGATTTAGTTTTTCGGCCGGCGCGGCGGGGTTTCGCGTGTATCGCGGGCTCAATCCGAGTCAACTGCTACTGATCGAGTCGAGCAGCTCGGTGGCGAGTAGCTATACGGATTCGGGCGCGGCGACGGAGTTAGAGGGGCCGCCGGATCCGAACTACGATCATGCGAATTTTTACTGGCGGCTGGAATTGCAGCCTGAGGAAGTGGTGACGGCGGCGACGTCAACCACGATCGGCAATAGCACACTTGGGATGCTGACGAACGATTTCGCGGGCGGACTGGTTCGCATCACGCGAGGAAAGGGCGCGACGCAGGAACGGTCTGTGGTATCGAACACGAGCGACGACACTAACGGTGACGCCCGCGTGGACCGTGACGCCGGATACGACGAGCTACTTCACGGTGGCGGACTCGACCTGGAACTTCGGCGGCTTGGGATCAACGAGTCCGGTGAATATCGATGTTCCGAACCGGCCCGGCGCATCGGTGGAGATTTCGGGCCGTTCGGCGAATGCGCAAAACGACGAAAGCTCGGAGGCATTGAATCCAGTGACATCGTGGCAGATCGTTGGGGACGCGGGAGGCGGCGTGGATAGCGGAGATGCCGCCGGCCCCGTATTCGGGCTGGACCTGGTGGGCCAGGGGACGGTGGACCTGGTTGGCATCGGGTTTTCGAGCTTCACGAATACGCACACTATTACCGCGGGCACGCTGGTCCTGAATTATTGGAACGAGCTGAATAGTCCTTCGACGCTAACGCTGGCGGCGGCGATCGCGGCCACGGATACGACCGTCACGATCAGTGCGGCGGGTAGCAGCGTCGGCGGGCGACCGGATCCAGATTGAGACCGAGGTGCTGCAAGTGGTTTCGGTCGGCGACGGGCGGTACTGGAGTTATCAGGTGATACGAGGCGTGGACGGGACGACGGCGGCGGCACACAGCACCGACCGTGCCGATTTACGCGCTTGAAGCCGAATGTCAGCATCGTGCCGTTCGTCAGCGGATTTTTCGGAAGTCCGGCGAGTGGGGATTATAGCTACTCGGTATTTCTGCCGGACGTGAGAATCGCCTCCGCGAGTCTGTACATGAACAATGTTTATGGCAGCGGCCCGGCGACCGCCGCTTCGTTCACGGCGACCGTGGATGGCGGATTGCGGACGCTTTCGGGCGGGCAGCTTTCGATGCAAGTGGAGGGCTACCTGGCGATACAAACCGATGCCGCGCCGCCGCTGGTGATCGAAGCGACGGAAGCGATGCGCGATATTTTCGCGGTGGTGGGCGAGGCGCCGAGTGGAGGAGCCGATCCAATTGCAACTGCGCCAGGGCAGCACGGTTTATTGCACGTTGACCATCGCCGACGGCACGACGACTTCGGCCAGCGTCAACGGATTCGGCCTACCGCCGCTGGTCGGCGAGTTCGCTGGTGAGCCTCGATATTCTTGCGGTGCCGGGCGCCGCGGATACCCTGCCGGGACGTGACTTGACGGTCATCATCCGGCTCTAATTCAAAATGGCATCATTCAAAAACTGACACCCGATCGCGATCTGCAGTGCTTCTATTTCGAGCCGTCGGCGATCGCGGCATTGAGCAGCACATCGGCGACCGGATTCACGGTATCGGGAACATGGCGGCAACAGTTCGATTGGGCCGTGATCGAGTGGAATCGCGACAACGTGTACGAACATCCGGCGTTCCGCTATCTTCCCGATGGCGATTTGAGCGGCCTGGTGCTGACGTATCAGGAGACGCGAACGAATTGCATTCCGCTGGATTCGGATCTGTTCGCGACGGTCGCGTGGCCCTCATTGCGCCTTTGGGGCGCGGCGGACAACACGATTTACTATGTGCCACTGGCGAGCCATGCGACGCCGATCGCGGGAAGCTATCAGAACGCATACGCGGACTTTACGCTATCCGGATCGGGAACGCCGGCCGCGGGGACGCACGTCGGCATCGCGTATCTGGAAACACATTACACTTATAGAATTCGATGGCACGGCGGAGATCGCGGATGCGCTCGCATCAGATCGCCTACTTCATCAATCTGCGGCCGAATCCTTATCAACCAACGGTGCTGCAGGCGACGGTAACCGGATCGACGATCCGCGTCTTCTTACACGGGCGGCGATGGATACCGACAGCACTTCCGGCGCGAACGGAAATCTGTTCGGGATGTATACGTATTCGGAGACTTCGGCGGCAACTGGGACTCTCCGGCGAAGACGTTTGCGAATGGGACGAGTCCCACGCAGTGGAGCGTCTCGATTGATTTCGCTACGCTGCAGGGATACCTCACGCCCGATTTTTCGGACACGCTCATTTCGGTGCCGACCAACCAGATTCGCAAGATGCGCTGGACTTACGCCGCGGCGTTGCAGGTCGGGACGTTCGTGCGCAGCGAGTTCGAAGTAGTGGTGAGCGAATGGTCGGTGACGGGGACAAACGGCACTTATTCGGTTGCGGGACCAGGAAGCCGGCGGGTCGAAGACGATTCGGTGGAGATCGTTTACAGCGGATCATGGACGGAATCGCGCGGAAATTTCTCGGGTGGCATCATCCATTATTCGACAACGACCGGAGATACGGTGTCGTGGTCCTACACGGCGTCCGCAGTCCCACACCCTTTATCTGGGCACTCGATATCTCGGTCTCTCGACCGGCGCGACGGGAGCTACCGTTTCGATCGTGGTAGACGGAGGATCCGCCGACTACTGTGAACCTGTTCATCACACAGGAAGACGTGTTGATTCGCTGGCCAGTGGGGAATACGCGGCGGGACGTCATTCTATCACGGTGACCAACGCCGGGCCGACGGGAGACTATTTCTATTTCGATTTTTTTGAAATCGCCGTGCCGACACAGGATTTGCCGACCTTTCCGGCGGAGCCGAAGCTCACGCTGGCCACTGACTGGGACACTCTGCACTCGATCTCGCTGGCGCCGGAGAGGACCGCATGGTTTATCGATTCGCTGGGATTCACGGGACGGCAGAACCATTACGTCGGCGCGTTATGGTTCTACGAACTGGTCCCGACAGGCTTCACGTTCGCGACCGGCACTGTGACATTTCCGGAACGATCACCGTGGCCGACGGCGATGCATCGCAGAGCCATGCTGGTGACCATTGATTCAACGGTCTTCACCAAAACGATGCATCCCGGGGACACTCCGGAGACGCTGGCGATCGCGTTTGCGCAGGCGAATCAACGATGGCTCGACGGGCATCTGGGCAAGTGATTCTGGCGGCGTGCTGACAATTACTCTCGTTATTGATCGGCGTCGGCCGGCAATAGCTATACGCTATCGCTGGTCGCGACTAACATGCCGGATTTGACTGTGACGACGAGCGGAACGATCGCTTCAGCGGGAGGGGTCGATGGCAACTGGCGCACGGACCTGACGGCGTCGCCGCGATTGAATCGCGCCGTCCGCGACTGGAGTCTCAGCTACTTCACCGCGCTGCAGGGATACGGCATCGACACGGCCGCGTCGTTCAGCATGGAACTCGGCAATGGAGATCCATCGCTCATCTGTGGGAATCGCGCAGGAAGGTCCATCCGGCGATCCGATCCTGCTGCCGACGCCGTCGCTGCAAACCAATTTTTCTCCCACGAGTCTCGCGTATTGGCAGGAGGTTTATGCGGAGATGGCGGCCATTCAGGCCGCGGCTGGGCTCACGCCGTTTCTTCAATTCGGCGAAGTGCAGTGGTGGTATTTCCCCAACAACGGATTCCTACCACCGATACCGAGACTACGTCGCGTTTTCCGGGATGCCCTTCTATGACACTTGGGCGCAGGCGCAATTTCTGGCCGAGTACGGCCGCGCGATGACCACGTTCACAACGAATACGGTCGATCCACGGCGTATCCCGATGAGGTCGCGTTCTTGCAGGCGGTGCTCGGGAATTTCACCGCTTCGATCATGACCTATGTGCGGACAACCCAGCCTTCGTGCCGTTTTGAAGTGCTCTATCCGACCGATGTGAACGCAACGGCCTTCAATTCCGCGTTCAATTTTCCGCGCTCTGCGTGGACGCCGGCCGCATTGACGATTCTCAAGACGGAATGCTTCGGTTACACGCTCGGTCGCGGACCTCGATCAGTGCGAAGACTTCCATCGATTTTGGCGCCTCACTGGGCTTCCCGACATCGCAGCGCAGCCATCTGGTGGGCGTGAGCGATTCGACCACGGCATGGCTGAAGGAAGTGCAGATCGCTGAGGGCAAAGGACTGGAGAGCGTGGTGCTTTTCGCGCTCGATCAATATTGCCTCATCGGATACGCCACTCCCCTTCCTCGGAGTTTTCGCCGCAGCATCAGAATGGGCAACTGATACACTCAGGGAGCGTCTCCTTTGCGCTCGCATGTTGCAGGTTCAGAACGTCTCCAAAATCTATCGTTTATACCGGCGGCCGGCCGACCGGTTGCTGGAACTGCTTCCCTTTTCCCGCCATTACGCACCGAATGAATTTTGGGCGCTTCGCGATGTCTCGCTCAACGTCGAGCGCGGCGAAGTCCTTGGCGTCATCGGTCCCGAATGGCAGCGGTAAGAGCACTCTTCTACAAATCGTCAGCGGCATTCTGGAGCCTACCCGCGGTCGTGTCGTGGCACATGGTCGAATCGCTGCGCTGCTCGAACTGGGCGCTGGGTTCAATCCCGAATTCACGGGTCGCGAAAACGTTTATCTGAACGGCGAGATCCTCGGCATTGCGCGTCGCGACATGGAACATGTGTTCCCGGAGATCGAACGCTTCGCCGAAATCGGCGCGTTCATGGATCGGCCAGTGAAAGAATATTCGACCGGCATGTACGTGCGCCTGGCATTCTCGACAGCGATTCACGTCGACCCCGAGATTCTGATCGTCGATGAAGCTCTCGCCGTTGGCGATGCAATCTTCGCCAATCGGTGCATCAAGAAATTCGTGGAACTCAAGGAACGCAAGGTAACCGTGCTGTTCGTCTCTCACGATCTCGGACTGGTGAAGCGGCTTTCCGATCGCGCTGCACTGATGATCGACGGACGCGTCGCCGCATTCGGCAATCCCAGCGAAGTGGTGAACCGGTATGTCGGAATGGTCCTCGAACGGCAGGAGCGTGACGAGCCGCGCGGCGACCTGCCCAAAGCTGGATCAAGTTTTCGCCATGGCGACGGAGCGAGCGAAATTGTCAGCGCGGATCTCTTTAATGCGCGACGGCGAGGCGATCAGGAATCTGGAACCGCACGAGACTATCAGCATTCGCGTGCGAGCCATCGCCAGACGCGACCTGGAAGATCCAGTGGTCGGCGTGCTGATCCGCAACCGTCTCGGCATCGACGTATTCGGCACCAACACGCGCATCGAAGGCATCGACCTCGGAAATATTCCGGCGGGAGAAATGTTCGAAGTAGAGTTCACTTTCGATTGCCTGCTGACCCGGCAAGACTATACACTGACGGTTGCCACGCAGCATCGCGAAGGCTATAGCCAGGACTGGCTGGATGACTTCATCTCTTTTTCCGTGACCGACGCGCGCGATGTGGCAGGCTTGGCGAATTTCAAAACGAAAGTGGACTGGCGCCGGATAACGGCGTGTATCAAAATGATCTATGCGATCGTTTTAGGCATCGTTGTGGCGGTGTTGTGCGGTGTGACCATCGCGAAAACGCGAGGTGTCCACACGGGTAACGACTTTCTGGTCGCCGGCCGCAAGCTGCCTTGGCCCGTTCTGGTGTTCACGCTGCTGAGTTCCTGGATCGGCGCGGGGAGCTTGCTGGGCGGCGGCGAGAATGCCTATAAGAACGGGTTCGTCGCACTCTGGCAGCCCGCTGGAGGCTGGCTCGGACTTCTCGTTATTGCGCTGATCGCCGGCCGCGCGCGGCGCTTCGCTCAGTTCACCGTTCCCGATCTTCTCGAGGCCCGCTATAACGCGACCGCGCGCGTGATGGCGACCATCGCCATCGTCGTCTCGTACACCGTCATCGTCAGTTACCAGTTCAAGGGCGGCGGCGACATCCTGCACCTGATTTTTCCAGACCTTCCGCGCGCCATCGGGATGTACATCATCGCCGGATTCGTGATCGTCTTTACCGCCGCGGCCGGCATGGCGTCCATCGCCTATCTGGATCTGGTGATCGGCGGGTTGGTGACTGTCATCGTTACAATTGCGGTGCCACTGATTCTCTCCGACGCCGGAGGCTGGGGTGAAGTGCGGCGCGTGCTCCCTGCTAGTCATTTCACTCTGCTCGGCGATGTCGGATTGTCGCAGGCGCTTGGCTTTCTCATTCCCACGATGCTGCTCCTCGTCGGCAACCAGGGGATGTATCAGAAGTTTTTTTCCGCGCGCTCGGAGAAGGACGCGAAGTACGCCGTCGCCGGCTGGATTGTCGGAACATTGTTTCTAGAGACGATGTTAATTATGGTTGCGGTGATCGGCAGTTCGAAGTTTCATACCGAAGCCCCGCGCGAAATTATTCCCCTGACGGCGCGAAAAGGTCTGCCAGTGGTTCTCGGCGCGATCCTGCTGGGCGGCATTTTCGCCAAGGTCATCTCCACCGCGAACAACTATCTGTTCTCTCCGGCGACGAATCTGATTCACGATGTTTATGCGCGCTTCATCAATCGCAACGCATCCGAGCGCCAGATGCTTCTCGTCTCGCGCGTGCTGGTCATCGCGCTCGGCCTGTTCGCATTGCTCCAGGCGACTCAGTTCGAATCGGTGCTGAAAGCCTCGCTTTACGCCTACACGATCTATGGCGCCGCGGTGACGCCCGTCGTGCTGGCAGTGTTCTTCTGGAAACGCGCGACGACTGCCGCCGCTATTACGTCGATCATTCTTGGAACCGTCGTCACCGTCGCGTGGAATCTCGCGCAGGCTCAGTTGGGGTTTCAAAAGGAAGTCGACGCGGTTTATCCGGCGCTCGCCGCCTCTGTGCTCAGCCTGATCGTCGTCAGCTACCTGACCACTAAACCAACCGACGAAAAACTTCGTCCATTCTTTGAGTAGGAATTATGAATCTCGCCGAAATTCAAGCTGCATTGAGAGAAGAAGGACTCGATGGCTGGTTGTTTTTCGACCATCATCGCCGCGATCCTCTCGCCTATCGTGTTCTTAAGTTCGCTCCAAATTCCATCGTCTCGCGGCGCTGGTATTATTTCATCCCCGCGCACGGCGAGCCCGTGGGCTTGGTTCACAAGATCGAAGCCCAGACGTTATCGGAGCTTCCGGGGGCTATGTCCACGTACGCGGGATGGAACGAAATGGTCGACGGCATTCGCGGGCTGCTGGCCGGGGCGAAGCGCATCGCCATGCAGTATTCGCCCAACTGCGCGGTGCCTTATGTGGCGATGGTGGATGCGGGAACCATCGAGCTGATCCGCGGCCTCGGCGTCGAGATCGCGACCTCGGCAAATCTCGTGCAGTATTTCGAAGCGCGGTGGTCGAAGGCACAGCTGGAAGGGCATCTCGAAGCCGGCCGGCGCGTGGATCGCGTTCGGCGCGAAGCCTTCGAACGGATCGGGGAGAAGCTTCGCGCATTGGAGCACGTGACGGAGTGGGACATCCAGCAATTCATCGCGACCCGCTTCCGGGAAGAAGGACTCTTCGCCGATCACGGCCCCGACGTCGCCGCGAATGCGAATGCATCGAATCCTCATTACGAGCCCAAACAGCACTCTTGTTCAGCGATTAAGAAAGGCGATGTCGTGCTCATCGACATGTGGGCCAAGCTCGATCGAGCGGACGCGGTTTACTATGACATCACCTGGATGGGCTTCTGCGGCGAGCAGCCTACCTCGGCGATGGAGCGGGTGTTCAACGTCGTTCGCGAGGCGCGCGACCGAGCAATTGAGTGCGCTCGGCATGCGGTGGCTGCGAAGCGCGAATTGCGCGGCTATCAAGTGGATGACGCCGCGCGTAGCTTTATTCGAGAACAGGGATTCGCTGAATATTTCTTCCATCGCACTGGTCATTCCATCGGTACCGAGGTCCACGGAACCGGCGCGAACATGGATAATCTGGAGACACATGACGAACGGAAAGTGATTCCTGGAACCGGTTTCTCTGTTGAGCCGGGCATCTATCTGCCGGAGTTTGGTGTCCGCAGCGAAGTGAACGTTTACATAGACGATTCGGGCGCGCGCGTCACTGGCGAGAAACAGGAATCGATCGTCCTGATTCAATAAGTATGCGAGCCGCGATTCTTCTGATCGCCTTCTCCGCAGCGCACGCCGGAGTGGTGTCGCGTGATTGGGGGAATGGCAAACTTAGTCTGCAACTCGACGATGGAGTCGCTGAAGTGGAATGGATCAGTAGCACCGCGTTCCGCTATTCGCGTGGCGCTGCGTCGTTGCCGGTCCTGGCGAAGATCAGGCACGATCCCGTCGCGCTGGAGTTTGAAGATACGCGCGGCGAATTAAAACTTCGTGGCCGCTATATGACAGTCGAAGTCGACAAAGCGACTGCGAAATTGCGGGTGAGCGCAAACAATGAAACGATCGCCACGCTCTCCGTCGAAGCCGCATCCGACGGAATGGCGCTGAACGTCGCGCCGCTTGGCAAGATCTTCGGCCTTGCTGGTACTGGAGACTCACAGCGATTTTTCTTCACCAGTGGCTACGGTATTTTCGTGCGCTCTCCACGAACGTGTACGTTCGACCTGGATCACGGCACGGTCCGTGCACCCTCCTCGCGTTCGATGGACGTGATCTTTTACTACGGCCCGACTCCAAAGGAAATTTTCGAGCAGCACCAGAGCGTCACCGGACGTACGGAGATAACCGCGCAGTCGCTTTTGGTGTCGTCCGCTGACCGGTTGCCATCAGCCGCATCGCCGCTGCCAGGTACGTCCCTCGACTCGTGGAATGCATTGTCACAACTGGTGCGAACGCTTAACGAGTGGAGTTTGTCGGCGGTGATCTATCCCGCGCTTGATCTCTCCACGCTCGGTTCTGCACGCGGTGAAATCGCCAAACGGGCGTCGGATCTGGCTGCTATTTTGCCGCTGCTTTATGGCGAGCGGAGCAACATCAACCTCGCCGCGCGCGAAAAATGGAAGCCGTACCTGGTCACTTATTTACGCGAGGCTTACGATCGCGGATATCCGCTCATCCGTCCGTTGCCGGTGCAGTTTTCACGCGATAAAAATCTTGACTCGCAACCCGGTGTCTTCATGTTGGGCGACGAGGTCCTGCTGGCTCCGGTCATCGCTCCCGGATCGCGCCAGCACCTCCAACTCCCTCGCAGCCTCTGGACCGACCTGCGCACGGACATCGAATACAAAGGAAATCAGGTGATCGACCTCGAAGCTCCGCCAGGACAGGTGCCCACGTTCGCGCGCAACGGCGCGATCCTGCCGCTCGCCGCAAAGAATGTGATGGAGCTGCATTACTTTCCTTCGCTCGGCGGCGAATTTTTTCTCTGGGAGTCTGAGAAGCGTGACAACTCGCAATTTCACGCCGCGCCGGCAGGTGACTTCACGCGGGTCGAAATTGAATCGATGGTCTCGCGGAACTATGAATGGGTTATCCATCACACTAATCGTCCGGTGAGCGTGGAGGGCGCGAAACCAGTTCGCCAGCGAGCTGCACTTCAAGCCCGGGACCTGGTGGCACGACAAGGCTCGCAACGATCTGCACATAATGTTGCGCGTCGAGGCTGGGGAGGACACGATCATGAACATATCGTTTTAGGCAGTGTTCTTTGCGTGCTCTGCGCCTTTGCGTGAAAATGATCTACGATGTTCGATGAAATCCGGGTCGTGATTCGCAAAATCCCGCGAGGCAAGGTCGCCACATACGGCGCGGTTGCGAAGGCGGCTGGATTTCCCGGCGCGTCGCGGCAGGTCGCATGGGCACTCCGAGGCACCGACGGCAGGCTGCCCTGGCACCGGGTGTTGGGTGCCGGAGGAAAAATTCTGCTGCCCGGGAGCGCCGGCGCCGATCAGCGGTTGCGATTGAAATCAGAGGGCGTGGCGTTTCGCGGAGAGAAGGTCCGCATGGATCTCCACGAGTTCAAATTTAAGGTGCGATGATATTATGGAATTGTCCTTATGAAACAGCTTCTGACTATTATGTTTGTGTGCGGCGCTGCGTTTGCGCAGACTAAATCCACGACCGCTACCAAGTCGACGACTGCTGCGAAAAAAGCAACGCCCGCGCGAAATCTTCTCGATCCTTCGACGATGAAAACGCCGGGGCCCGCCACCTACAAAGTGAAGTTCGTCACCACCCAAGGCGACGTAATCATCCAAGTGACACGAGCCTGGGCGCCCATCGGGCGCGGATCGTTTTTACAATTTGGTGCGCGGCGGATTTTACAACGGCGCGTCGTTTTTCCGCGTCATCCCAGGATTTATGGCGCAGTTCGGCATCAGCCCCGATCCCAAAGTTTCGACGGTCTGGATGAACGCAGAATATTGTGGACGACCCGGTGAAGGGATCGAACAAGCGCGGTTTCGTTACGTTCGCCAAGGCGGGTATGCCCAATACCCGCAGCACGCAGGTGTTCATCAACTATGGCGACAACTCCCGCCTCGATTCCGACGGCTTCGCTCCTTTCGGCGAGGTGATCGAGGGGATGGACGTCGTCGAAAAGTTCTACTCGGGATACGGCGGCAACCCCGATCAAGGCGCGCTCCAGCAGATGGGCAAGGCTTAGATCGACAAGAATATGCCCAAGGTCGACCTGATTAAGATTGCGACCATCGTCCCCGCTGTGCCTCCCGCTGCCGCGACGAAGTCGACACACGAAAGCACCAGCTACGAAATCGACCACGACCAAATAGGGTCATCGGGCAAGCAATAGCTCGGTTTTTGCGATAAAACAGAATAGAGGGTTTCTGTTTTGAGGAAAAACGTGGCTGGGTCCTTTCAGGTCATCGTCATAGGGCGAACACTGCGCGTCACAGGATTCCCACAGAATTTTCCAGAGGGTAACTGCGGCATACAGACGCGCAAAAAAACTGATTGCTGTGCGATGACGAAGCCGCTAAGGTGGTACGTCCCCGATGACATCGACTGAACTGGCCTACGAGAAAGGTCTTCCCGCCAATCTCGATGCCGAGCGTTTCGTGCTCGGTTCGATTTTGCTGAACGACTCTGTTTACCTGCAAGTAGCGGGCGCGGTCGAGCCGGACGATTTCAGTCTCGAAAAGCACCGGCGCATTTTCGCCCGCATGAAGGACCTTTACGATCGCGGCGAAAGGCTGGATCGCGTCACGGTCGCCAATGAGCTGATGAAGCAGGGTCAGCTCGAATCGGTGGATGGCCTGGGTTACCTGGTTTCGCTCGACGACGGGCTGCCGGAGATCGCGAATCTCGAAAGTTACATTCGCATCGTCAAGGATAAGGCGACGCTGCGCAAGTTGATCTTCGCAGCGCAGAAAGTCATCAATCGCTGCCTGCTGGGCGAGGATGAGCCGGATGAAATTTTATCCAACGCCGAAGAATCGCTGCTTGAAGCTCGGCGAGGCGCGCGCGGGCGAGACAACTCATTTCGCCGTCGGACGTGATCGCGAGATTTCCCGGCGGCATCAACGCGTTCCTCGATCCGACGCAGCGGATAAAAGGTATCAGCACCGGCTTCACGAAATTCGACGAGATGACCGGAGGCCTGCACGGCGGCGAATTGATCATCCTCGCGGCCCGTCCATCGATGGGCAAGACGGCGCTCGCGCTCAACATCGCGCAGCACGTGGCGACGCATCCGAAAATGCGCAAGCCTGTCGCCGTTTTCTCGCTCGAAATGTCGTCGTCGAGCCTGCTGAACCGCCTGATCTGCTCCGCCGCGCGCGTCGATCAGCACAAGTTTCGCGCGGGATTTTTGAATCAGCGATGAGCGCCGGAAACTGCAGTTGGCTCTCGCGGACCTGACCGAATCTCCGCTGTTTCTCGACGATACGCCGGGCGTGCATCTTATGGACGTGCACGCGAAACTGCGGCGAATGCAAGCGGGTGAGGGTCTGAGCCTGGTGGTGATCGACTATCTCCAGTTGATGAGCAGCCGCGGACGATCGGAGAATCGAAACCAGGAAGTGAGCGCGATTTCGCGAGGCCTCAAGCTGATGGCGAAAGATTTGAACGTACCGTTCCTGGTGCTCTCGCAATTAAGCCGCGCTTCGGAAACGCGCGTCGGCGATCACAAGCCGCAGTTGAGCGATCTGCGCGATTCCGGTTCGATCGAGCAGGACGCGGACCTGGTCGCTTTCATTTTTCGTGAAGAGGTTTACAAAAGAGATCGCGAAGATGTGAAGGGGCTTGCCGATTTGATCATCGCCAAGCAGCGCAATGGCCCCATCGGTACGGTGCCTCTGCGGTTCCTCGGGCAATACACTCGCTTCGAAAATCGAGTGGACGATTTGCCCGAAGAGCCGATGGAGTAGACTGATAGGTTTGCTTCTTGAACTCGATTGCATTCAAAAGCGTTTCGGCGGTGTAACCGCGCTAAAAAACGGGACCTGTACCGTTAAAGCAGGCGAGGTCCATCTGTTGATGGGCGAGAACGGCGCGGGCAAATCCACGCTGATGAAAATCGTCGCCGGCATGATCTCTCCCGACGCGGGCGAGATGCGATTCCGGGGGCAGCCGGCCCGGTTCCGCAATCCTGCCGAGTCTGCGGCAGCGGGCATTGCGATGGTGCATCAGGAGTCGCTGCTGGCGCCTCATCTTTCGGTCGCGGAAAATATTTTTCTGGGCCGCGAAGGCCGTCATCCTCTGGGCTGGATCAACCGCCGCGATATTGAAACACGCGCTCGGCGGCTGATCGAGCGGCATGCATTTCCGCTGAAGGCGGAAGCGCTGGTGGGCAAACTGAGCCCTGCGGGAAAGCAGATGGTCGAGATCTGCCGCGCGGTGGAGCAAGGCTCCAGCCTGCTGATTTTCGATGAGCCGACTTCTTCGCTCACCGACTCGGAAACGCGCGAGGTGTTTCGCATCGTTCAGGAATTGCGGCTTCGCGAAGTGGGCGTGATCTACATCACGCATCGTCTCGAAGAGTTGCGCAGCATCGGCGACCGCGTGACCGTTCTTCGCGACGGCGAAACCGTGCATTCCTGCATGCTCAACGAACTCAGCACCGATCAACTGATCCAACAAATGGTCGGACGGCCGGTGAATTCGCTCTACGTCCGCGCGAGCCGCTGCCGCCCGGCGATGAAATGCTGCGCGTGGACGGGCTCACCAGCAAGCCGCTGCTCAATGACATCAGCTTCACCGTGCGCGCGGGCGAGATTGTCGGCATGGGAGGACTCATCGGCGCGGGACGCACGGAACTTTGCCGGGCTTTGTTCGGCATCGATCCCATCGATTCGGGCGTGGTGCAGGTCGGCGGGAAAACGGTGCGCATTCGCAGCCCTCGCGATGCGGTTCGCGCCGGAATTGCGCTGGTCCCGGAAGATCGCCAGCGAACCGGGCTGGCCATCGACCTTGGCCATTGCGCCGAATATCACCATGGCGAGTCTCCGCTCGGTGAGTAACATGGGATTTCTCAACTTACGCAGCGAGCGTCTTCTTACGACCGAGCACGGTAAGCGCCTCCGATTGAAATACGATTCACCTTCGCAGCTCGCGCGCCGCTTGAGCGGTGGCAATCAGCAAAAGGTAGTGATCGCGAAGTGGCTGGCGACCAAAGCTCGCGTTATTTTGTTCGATGAGCCGACGCGCGGGATCGACGTCGGCGCGAAAATGGAAGTTTTCGAAACCATGGACGAGCTTGCGCGGTCGGGCGCGGCGATTCTGATGATGAGCTCGGAGATGGCGGAGATTCAATCCGTCGCCGATCGCATTCTGGTGATGCGGCAAGGCAGGATCGCGGGTGAACTGCCTCGCGGCGCATCGCAGGAAGATATTTTGCGGCTCGCCGCATTTGAAGAAAAGGTCCCGCAGTGATTCAACGTCTGCTGCCGTTCGCGACTCTGGTCGCCTTGTTCGTCGGCCTCGCCATCGCGTCGCCGCATTTTTTGACCGGCCCGAATCTCTCCACCGTCATTCGCCAGACCACTGTCATCAACATCATGGCGCTCGGGATGACGCTGATTATTATTTCGGGCGGGATCGATCTCTCGGTCGGTTCGATTCTGGCATTCGGCGGGTTCATGGGCACGCTCGCCATGCAGAAGGGCTATTCGATTCCCGTCGCGATCGCGGTCGGCATCGCCGCGGGCACGATGTGCGGATTGCTGAATGGCACCCTGATCACGCGCCTGAAGGTGAATCCATTCATCGTCACTTTGGGCACCATGGGGATTTATCGCGGCGTCACGCTGTTAATTTCGAACGGATTGCCGGTGCATGAGATCCCTTTGAAGTTCGCATTTCTCGGATCGGGCACGGATATGTTCGGCATCCCAATCGTGCTTTGGATTTTGCTGATCTGCGCGGGCGCGATGCACGTGGTCCTGGAACATACGCGGCTCGGTCGCTATGCTTTTTCGATCGGCAGCAATCCTGAGGCGGCGTTTTATGCGGGTATTCCGGTCGCATTTAACATCACCTGCGTTTATGCAATCGCCGGCGGATTGACTGGACTTTCGGGCATGATCGAAGCCTCGCGCCTGATGAGCGGACAACCGACGGCGGGGCAGGGATACGAATTGCAAGCCATCGCGGCGGTGGTAATCGGGGGCGGGAGCTTGCGGGGAGGCGAAGGCACCGTGCTTGGAACGCTGGTGGGTGCGTTCATCATGGGCCTTCTCTCCGATGGCAGCGACCTGCTGGGCATCAATCCATACTGGCAGCAGGTGATCATCGGCGCGGTGATCATTCTTGCTGTGTGGCTTGACGAAGTGCGGAAGCGGCGAGGGGTCAGCTAAAGATACTTGCGCTGTCATCGCGGGGAGAGTTGGCACCTATCCGCTTCCTTACGGTCGCGGCTCCGCGGTCTAAACCGGACTTCTAGTTCTTCACCGCGCGGAACGTCACTTCAACCGACTTCGGTGGGACCTGCTTCACACCGGTCTTCACTTCCAGATTGCGGCGGCCCTTCTCTTCCAGTAACTCCTGCAAAACCTTTCGAGCCGATTCCACTTGTTGCGGTTCGTAGAACTGCTCCACGGCAACCCGGACGCCACGATCTTTCAAACGGTGCGACACTTCGTCGAGGGATACACCTTTGAAGTTTTCATATTTTATCGAGCGGATCACCGTCGTCTGCACTTCGGTTTGCGCGAACAGTAGCGCCGCTCCAACGATGAGACTCTTCATAGTGGTTATAGAGGCAGTCTGCTCGCCAAAGTACCGCTGTTGAATTACAAGATCTTTTTGCGAACCAGGCGAGAACTCCAGGCACACCTGTGGCGATTCAAGCTTCGAAGAACTCCTTCATCGCGTCGACGGTGTTCTGAATGTCTTCCTCGCTATGGGCGGCGGAAATGAATCCGGCTTCGAATTGCGATGGAGCCAGGTAGACGCCTCGGTCCAGCAGGAAGTGGAACAGTTTTGCGAATTGCTCTTTGTCGCTGCGCGCGGCGGAATCCCAATCCGTCACAGGATCCGGCGTGAAGAAGAATGTGAACATGGAGCCGACGCGATTCACAGTGACACCTGGAGGAACCCAGGCCGTCAACTGCGCACCGCGGGCTTCGAGAATTTCGTAGACTTCAGGATGCGCGTCGAGATAACGTAGCATCGCCAGGCCGGCGGCGACTGCCAGCGGATTTCCAGACAGAGTGCCAGCCTGATAAATGGGCCCGACGGGCGCTACCTTTTTCATGATGTCGGCGCGGCCTCCGTAGGCGGCCATCGGCAAGCCTCCACCGATAATTTTGCCGAGCGTGGTCAGATCGGGGAGAATCTCAAAACGCTTTTGCGCACCTCCCAGGGCCACGCGGAAGCCGGTCATAACCTCATCGAAGATCAGCAGCGCGCCATGACGGGCGGTCAGTTCGCGAAGGGCTTCGAGAAATCCAGGGGCGGGCGGAATGCAGCCCATATTGCCGACTACCGGCTCGACGATGACGGCGGCGATCTTGTCGCCATGCGCGGCGAAGGTCTGTTCAACCGCGGCGATGGAGTTATAGGGAAGCGCAATCGTGGTTGCGGCGAAGCAGGCGGGCACTCCGGCGGTATCCGCGATGCCGAGCGTCGCCATGCCCGATCCCGCCTTCACCAGTAAAGAATCTACGTGGCCGTGATAGCAGCCCTCGAATTTCACTGTTAGATCGCGGCCGGTAAACCCGCGAGCGACGCGCAGAGCGCTCATCGTGGCTTCGGTGCCGGAGTTGACCAGACGCACCATCTGCATAGATGGAACGAGGTGCGCGATTAACTCAGCGAGTTCGACCTCCTGCACGGTGGGAGCGCCAAAGCTGGTGCCGATTTCGAGCGCGGCGCGCAGAGCCTCGATCACCGGAAGCGGGCGATGGCCTAAAATCAGGGGTCCCCAGGAGCAGACGTAATCGATATACGAATTGCCGTCGACGTCGAACATGCGCGAGCCTTCGCCGCGCTGGATAAAAATGGGCGATCCGCCGACGCCGCGAAAAGCTCGCACGGGCGAATTGACGCCGCCGGGAATGTGGGCAAGCGCTCGCTCAAACCACTCTTCGGACTTGACTATGCTCATACAACCACATTCATAGAACGGCGCGGGAATTTTCGGGGATGACGCGGTTGAGGAAGAACGTCATGAGCACTTCCTGAAGAGTGCCGTTGAGGTTGCGCAGCAGGCGGCTTCTCAGTTCGAGGTAAGGCTGCGTTCCGGCGAACAAATCCTGCATCAACACGCGGAATCGCGGACTGCTGCGGATGTACTGCACCATGCGCGCCGGGACGGAGCTGAACAGAAAACTGCCCAGAAAGACTCGTTTCGCGAGCGTCGCGGCGAATTCCAGATCGAGTGCAAACTCGCGGGCCAGCACTGCGCGATACGCTGCAGCTTTTTCCGCGATGCCATGCGCGTCGTCGATCACCATGCGGCTGGCCAGATCGCCGGACCGCATGGCGTAGTAGAGCCCTTCGCCGGTGATCGGATCCACCAGGCCAGCCGCATCGCCGACGGCAAGCCATCCTTCACCCGACACGCGATTGCCGCGCCAACCCGGAGTTTCAAGCGACGGCAGTATATGGCTATAAAATTTCCCCTCTTTATAAGAGATGCCACGCTCCGTCATGTACGCTTCGAGGCGCGTGCGCAATTCATGCGCCGGCACACCCTTCCCGCAGATTCCAACCGAAAGATGGCCGCAGCGAGGGAACACCCAGATATAGCCTTCGAAGCTGCGGCAGGAACTGAATGTCGATATGATCCTGGGTGGAAGGAACGTAATAACCAAGCGCGGTCGCGGTGTCTTTTGCGCCCCATTTTGTGCCGACTTCGCGCAGAGGATTGCGCGCGCCTGTCGCGACGATGCAAAAATCCGCCTCCGCCGTGCCGCAGCGCGTGCGCAGGCTCCAGCCTTTATCGCGACGCTCAATATTCATCACCCGCGTCTGCTCGATAGCGGCACCCGATTTTTCGGCGCGGTCGAGCAGCATGCGATTCAAGTCCATGCGCGAATAAATCACCAGCGGATGCTCCAGCTGCATCTTCACGCCGCCTACGCGGGGCGCGGAAAGCGTCGTCTCGCTGACGAATTTCTTGGGCGTGTCGTTGTCGATCAGAAAAGGGTATTCGTGATACGCCTTGTAAGTCAGCCCGCCGCCACAGGGCTTTTCCCAGGCAAGCTTTTCGTCAAAAAGAATCGTCTTCAGACCGGAGCTGGCCAGACGTTCCGCGGCAAACGCTCCGGCCGGGCCGCCGCCGAGAACGGCAACCGTTTTCATGGTTGTTTTCCCAGGGGAGGATGACTTGGCGGTAGCGCAGGCAGTCCCGCCGCGCCATGAGGATTCTCTCCACCGTCGGCGTGGGGACGAACCACCCACTTGTCGCTTTTGCGGTCCAGCGTGTAAGGCATCTGCATGCCCGCACCGCCTGCCTTGGGCGTGAACATCACGTTGGCATGAGCTTCATTGCCGCTGGAAGTGAAGGTCACCGAGGAAACATCGACCTTCATCATGTCCATGTTGAGCCCGGTTTTCTCCTGTCGCGCCTTCAGATAATCGACGATGCTGCTCCGAACCGCATCCGAGTTTTGAATATCCTTCGTGCAGGCGGCCAACAGGCAGAGGGCCGCAATCATTGCCATTTTTCGCACATTCCGATTATACTCTGGGTGCCGGGAGAACACCGAATCGTCGACGTGTGGTGGGATCGGAAGCGGCGGCTTGATCGCGAAGAGGCTCCAGTTGGGTGCGAATTGCATCTAGCGCAAGTTGCTCCGGAGAGTGCTCGGCCGGAGTGGAAAGCGCGGCTGTCAGCCAGGCATACGTGGCGCGCATTCGCGGACGGAACGTCGGGCCTCCGTGATCTGCGCCGCGCACCAGGTGATACTCATGTGAAATGTCGAGGTCCCATAGCACGCGGTGCAAAAACTCCGTCCCGTCATGTGCATTGACGAAATCGTTGTCGCCGACTTCGAGGTAGATGGGCAGCCCAGATTCGCGAATGCGAGTTGCGTTCGCAATCGCGCGATTGGCGGGATTGTTCGCCGCGAAAAGATCGGGATCGCGCGCTGGCGCCGATGAGCCTCGCAGGTCCGCCCGTCGAGTGGTGGATCTTGTTGCGAGCGCCGATCTCTGTATCGTTCAATCCAGGCTCGAGCATGGGATTCATCACCGCGACGGCGGCGAATTTCTCGGGATGCGCGAAGGCTATTTTCAGAGCTCCATAGCCGCCCATGGAAATTCCCGAGATGGCCGTCACACCGACGTTGCAGGTGGCGCGGAGGTGCGGGATGAAGTCATCGACGATGAACGACTCCCAGTCGAGGTAGTAGCTCATGCCCGCGCTCGGCGTGGCGAAGATCATCGGTGCGACCGTGCCCTCGGCCCACCATCGATCGAACAGAGGCTGGCAATCGACCAGGCTTTGCCGGCTTCCTCCTCCGCCCATCAGCACAATGCATAGTGGAAAAGGGCCGGGGCCGGGAGGAACGATCAGCGCATACTCGACAGCGTCCGGAAGATTGCGCGACGAGAGTTCCGATAACTCAATGCTCGATGGCATACGCGATGCGCTCCAGATCATTCGGTACGACGATTGGTTGATTGCCGTAGGTCGAGGCGATTTTCACGCCGCCCGGCGCTTCTAGTTTACCGGTGTGATAGCGATAAATATAGTCGGTGTCCTTGAGTACATTGCCGGTCAGCACGGCGACCACGTCGGCATCGTGCGCGATGGTTCCGGCGGCCGTCAATTTGCGAATCCCCGCGAGCGTCGCGGCGGACGCCGGCTCGCATCCGATGCCCGCATCGTCCGATCTGTGCCTTGGCGTCGGCGATCTCCTGTTCCGTCACTTTTTCGACAGCGCCATTCGACTCCTGCACTTCACGCCAGGCCTTCGGCCAGGACACCGGATCCCCGATGCGGATCGCCGTAGCGAGCGTTTCGGGTTTCGCAATCGCCCGAAACTCGCCCTCGCCATGCCGCTGGCTGAATTCGTAAAACGGAGCCGAGCCTTCTGCCTGAATCACGCCAAGGCGCGGCATTTTCTCGATGAAACCTTGCGCGGACAATTCCCGAAGGGCCTTGCCGAATGCGGAAGTATTGCCGAGGTTGCCTCCCGGTAGGACGATCCAGTCCGGCGCCAGCCAGTCGCGTTGATCCATCATTTCGATCACGATGCTCTTCTGTCCTTCGATGCGAAACGGATTCATCGAATTGAGCATGTAAATGCCGAGGCGCTCGGCGAGCACGCGAACCAAAGCGAGAATCTCGTCGAAATTTGCTTCCACTTGAAACGTTCGAGCGCCATACTCGAGCGCCTGCGCAAGTTTCCCGAATGAAATATTTCCGTGGGGAAGAAAGATCAGCGGTTCGAGACCCGCCGCGGCTGCATACGCAGCCATTGAAGCGGAGGTGTTGCCGGTGGATACGCAAGCGACTCGCGCCATCTTCAAACGCCGCGCCTGTGCGACGCCGCAAGTCATCCCGTTGTCCTTAAACGATCCCGTCGGATTGAATCCCTGATGCTTGAACGTCAGCCGGTCGAGGCCACCGTACCGGGCTGCGATGGGTCCGTCGAGCAGCGGCGTATTGCCTTCGCGAAGCGTGACCACATGTGAGACATCATCCAGGAATGGGAACAATTCGCGATATCGCCAGACGCCGCTTTGATCGAGTGGAGCGTTGCTCAATCGCCGATTGCGAAACGTGTTCTTCAGCTCGCCGGCTGGCGCAAAGGGGCCATCGTAAATAGCTTCAAGAAGTCCGCCGCATTTAGGGCAGTTGTAAAGAACCTCGTCGATACCGAAACGCGCGGCGCAGGGCTCATTGATGCAGCGTAGTCTCGCGGTTAGCACGTCAACTCTCCACTTGTGGGGCAGGATGGCATCCTGCTCGCCGATTGCCTATCGGCGCTCTGTGAATTAAGCGGATTGCCAACCTGCCCAACAGGAGGTCTAGCCTGCATGTGTGCTCACTTCGGAGAAACTAACCGCGTTCGAAGGAATGTCTTTCGCCGCGCTGGCGCGTGTTTGATACACCGGTTCATCGGCGAGCAGAGTCGGCGTCAATGATTGCATTGCGAAAGCCATATCTTCTAACTTTAAACGAATGTTGTCAGTTCATCTGGAAAACGGACGGGTCGAGGTGAGGAAGCAGTCGGTGCCTCGCATCGCGAAGGGATTCGCCAGGATACGTATGCTCGCGGCGGGCATCTGTTCCACCGATCTGGAACTGCAGCGTGGCTATTACGGATTCTCCGGAACGCCTGGACATGAGTTCGTGGGCGAACTGGCGGACGGCACTCGCGTCGCGGGCGAAATCAATCTCGCGTGCGGCCATTGCGACTGGTGCGCGCGCGGGCTCGGCCGGCATTGTCCGAATCGCACGGTGCTCGGAATTGTGAAGCATCCGGGTGCGTTTCGCGAATTTCTGACGCTGCCGGTCGCGAATTTGCATCGCGTTCCGAAATCGATTCCGACCGAACATGCCGTATTCATCGAGCCGGTGGCGGCGGCGTGCGAAATTCTCGATCAGATCAGGATCGCAAAAGGCACGCAGGTGGCTGTGCTCGGCGACGGAAAGCTCGGGTTGCTGATCGCACAGGTATTGCAGGCGCATGGCGCAAAGGTCCTGCTGCTCGGCAGGCATCGGGAGAAAATGCGCCTCGTCGAATGGTCGGGCGTTACCACGGAAACGCTCGGAGAAAAGTTACCGGAGCGCGCGTTTCCGATAGTCGTGGACGCGACAGGCTCTCAAGAAGGTCTGCGCACCGCGATTGCGATGTGTGAGCCGCGGGGAACCGTGGTGATGAAGTCGACGGTGCATGGTCTGGTGCCCATCGACACCGCTCCGGCGATCGTCAACGAAATTACTTTGGTCGGCTCTCGCTGCGGCCGGTTTGAACCGGCTTTGCGGTTACTGGCATCGGGGAAAGTACGCGTCGGCGATATGATCTCCGAGGAGTTTCCGCTCGACCGCGCTCCAGAGGCGTTCAAGCGGGCTGCGACGAAGGGCGTGCTGAAGGTATTGCTTCGGGCTCCAGAGTAAACTAGCTCTTGATGAAGCGACTGGTTTTGTTTTCGGCAGCTCTGCTCAGTTCCTGCTCGATGAAAAAGTACGCCATAAATCAGCTTGGCAATGCGCTGGCCGCCTCGGGCACGACATTTGCAGCCGACGAAGATCCAGAGCTGATCCGCGCCGCGGTGCCTTTCAGTTTGAAACTAATTGAGAGCCTGCTCGCCGAGAGTCCGCGCCATAAAGAGCTGCTGCTGGCTGCGGCACGAGGCTTCACTCAATACGCCTACGCATTCGTTCAAGAAGACGCCGATGAATTGGAGGATACCGACAAAGTTGCTTCCACCGCGATGCGCGCTCGCGCCGCGAAGCTTTACTTGCGGGCTCGAAACTACGGCCTGCGCGGCCTCGAGGTGAAGCATCCCGGCTTCGCGGAGCGCCTCAAGTCGAATCCAAAGGAAGCGGTGAAGGAACTGAAGAAATCGGAAGCGCCGATGATGTACTGGACGGCGATTTCCTGGGGAGCGGCTCTGTCGGCCTCTCACGATCTGATGATGTTCCCGGAAATCCCTCGCTTCGAGGCGCTAATCGATCGAGTGATCGAGCTCGATGAGGCCTTCGATGAGGGCACGGTGCACACCTTCATGATCACCTATGAAATGTCTCGACTCAATGCCAAACCGAATCGTCTGGCTCTCGCGAAGGAACATTTCGATCGCGCGATGGCGCTCGGCGGAGGTCATCAGTCTGGACCTCTGGTGGCGTATGCGGAAAACGTCCTGGTCGCGCAGAAAGACAAGACCGGGTTTCAAAGCATGCTGCGGCAGGCGCTAAGGCTGGACATCAATAAGTCGCCCGAGAATCGCGAGTTGAACCTGGCGGAGCAGAGGCGCGCGCGATGGTTGTTATCGCGGACTGACAAACTGTTTCCGGCAGCTCACTAATAGACCGCTCCCAAAGGTCGCGGCTCCAAGGACCTTCGAGAGCGGTCACGCTACCTGGAAACTTCTAACTCGCCACTCCGTTCAGATCCGCTTGCAACTGCGCGAGATCGAACCCTGGCGCATAGTTCGCTTGCTTCGCTTCCGGCGGCAGGATCGCGTAAGCTTCATCGACACACTCGTCCCACCACGCCCAAGTAGCCTGTTGCGTATTTCCCCATGTCAGCACTGTCAGCTCCTGTTGATCGTATCCAACCGCAAATACCGCGTGTCCGTCCGTAGTCAAAGGACCAGGCGTCCACGGTTGATGGCTATCGAACTCCTGCACGGCGTTCTGCTGGACCTGGAAGCCCAAATAAACGCCGCCGAAAAGCTGAATCGCGAGCTGAACGTTAGTGTGATTCTTAGGATCGATTTTGACAAAGGCCATGATCTCGTCGCCATCAACCGCATTCTGCCGCCAGTAGTTAAGCACGTCCAACTCATTCAAACCCGAATCGACTCCGCCCGTGAGGTGCATATATAGCTTCACCACATCCGGCTTAGCCATAATGACCTTCTTCGAGCCGACCAGACCGCGATAGGTCGTGATGGCGTGAGCCAGAGCCGCTATCGTGCAATCTCCCAGAGTGTCGTTGCCGTCCATGGGAAACAGCTTGGTTGGGTCGGTTGTCTTAAGGTCCTTATAGACCCGGGTTAACACATTGAAAGACGCGGGTGGCGCCGCCAGCTTTGGAGTAACATAGCTGGAAAATCGTAAGGTGCGATAGTCGACCTTAGGTGGATGCTTTCCGAAACGGTAGCCTGGCATGATTTCCTCCGGTGGATTCTTTCTGAATCTCTCCCCAATATGTGACTCTCGAAGGAAATCCGTTTCAAGGATTAATTCCACTGCTTCACTGACGGCCAGACCTCGCTCAAAGGCCGTTTAAGACCGCGGCAGTAGAACACGTCGAAATGCTCGAATGGCATCGAATAAGGATGATAGACGCTCGCGACTTTCTGAACCTCGGCGAACTTTGACTCGAGATCCTCACGCTCGCCGTGCATGACGATGACGCTCTCGCCTGTGTAGTCGCGCGGTCCCCACAAAAAAGTAGCTCTGATGCCCGCTGATGGCCGCAGGCAATCCGTACTTCGGACCGAACATATCGATGGCTGACGCTTCTCCGTAATTCTGTCCGAAAATCGCAGTCTTGGGTCGGACCTCCGCCGGCAGATTGTTATAGACACCCGCAACGGTGGCTGTCATCTCCTCCCATCCGAAGCGGTCGGCGAAGACTTGCGGCAGCGGACCGAGGCGATGCGTTTCGATCGCAGGCTGACTGAAATGCAACGCCTGTGAATACTTGATGTAGGTCTCCGGAGGCAGCAACGGGATCGCAAACGGCACGACGAAGATAGCACTCGCGGCAATGGGGATCGGCCACACGAATCGCCGCCAATGGGTCTGATTCTCCCAAAATACGCCGCCCGCCGCGAACAAAAGTGGAAAGGCGGGATAGAGATAGTACACACGCGGGCTCACCGTGACGATGACCGCCGCCGTGAAGATCCACGCCCACCCCAACGGACGAAAGCGTTTCTCTGAGAAAAGAGAACCACAGCCCCGCGAGCCAGATCGTCAAAGTGAGCGGATGCATGGTCAGGATCTCCTGGCCGAAAAACGCGAGAGGCGATAGAGGAACATCGCGACCGTTGTGCCGAATATTTTTCTGAAGCTCGATGAACGGAAAGTGATGCTGGATATTCCACAGCCAGATTCGGCAGGAAGATAAGAAACGCGATCGCGCCGGCGATCCAGATCCAGGGACTCGCAAACACTTTTCGCTGCGGCGTCAAAAGCAGGCCGAGCACGATGCCTCCGCCGAAGATCAGCATCGAGTGCTTGTTTTCGAGGCCCAGTCCAGCAAGAACTCCGAACCAGATCCAGAGCTTCTGATCGCCCGTCTTCACAATGCGGATAACGATCCATGCGCATCCCATCCAGAACAGCGGCTCAAATGCGTTCATTGAAAAGAAACTGTCGATGCCGAGAACCCCTCCCGCAACCAGCGCGGCCAGTGCGGCGAGCCCCTGCGCAACCTTCTTGCCGCCAAGTTCCCGCGCGATCAAAGCAGTCAGCACGATCTCGAACCCTCCTGCCAGCGCGGGTAACAAATGGATCGCCGCGAGCGAGTCTCCAATCGTCGATCGCACCATCCACGCGATCAATGCGATCAGAGGAGGCTGGTCGACATAGCCCCAAGCCAAATGACGGCTGCACGCGAGGTAATACAGCTCATCGCGAAAATAGCCGTACTGCTGGCCGGAGTACAACTGGATCAGAAGCTTACACGCGGCGATCGACAGCACAACTCCCGTTGCAGTGAGCGGCAGCAGGCTCTTGCGATTGGGACCCATAGGAAGCGAACTTCAGTTTAACCTCCCTGCTTGATCGAGAACGCGAACACTTTGTTATTCGGTGTGCCGGACGTGACTCTTTTGTATCCGGAGCCCCAGAAAATCGTGCCGCCCACAATTGCCGGCCCGTCGGCCACGGAGCCTCCGCTCGCGAATGTCCACAGAATTTTCCCGGTCCGCGCATCCAGCGCGTGCATGTTGCCCGAAACCGATCCCGCGTACAGAACATTGTTAGCCACGCTGAGCGACCCCAAGTCCATCGCTTGCGCCGGATCCGCCGTCTGCCATAGGATTCGCCCCGTTCCCACATCGAGCGCCGTCCACGCGCCGGAGGTCACCGTCGTTCCGTTCACCAATGGATAAGGCATGTTTTTGCCATTTGTAATAGCGACATAGATTCGCTCGCCGTCCGTCGCGGTGCCCCATTCGATTCTTCCCAGCGACGATCCCGGGCCGACCATGGAACTCCACAGCAGGTCGCCATTGTCCGGATTAAACGCCCAGTAGAGCCCGCTCTTTTGCCCGAAACCTACAAAATCCGCCAACAAATTCGGACCCGATCCGCCCAGATCGTAGTCCGGCCTGCTCGGTTCAGGACACGACACTGGATTCGGATTCTTAGTACATGCGACGGTCCATACGTCCGTGCCTTGCACTCTCTTCGACCATTTCATCTGCCCTGTTTTCATATCCAGTGCCAGCGCCGTATCGTAGTAATCGGTCGGATCGAAACAGATGCTCTGCGCGTTGCCGACCGTTTCCGTCAGACAAGTTTTTAATGCGAGTGTGTCGTGAACACTTTGTAAATGAATACTTGCGTGGTTATTAATCTCTGAGAGAGGAAAAGAATTCAATAACTGGCCTTACAGTTCTCGAAATTAACAAGCGATCAATTCCGCTTCATCGTGGGTCGCAAGCGGAATTGGATTGCATTGGGGGCAGTTGTAAAAGAAGTCCTTTTCTCCGCCGGCACTCCATCCGAAAAAGCTCTAAGCCGTTCCAGCGTAGCTCTGCTTCGAGTCATATCTCAGATGAGAAATTCGGAGGCCCGAATTCCCCGAGCCCTCAGACGGCTGGTCTTCGAGAGTGGCCAATTTTGAACACAGAACGTCCAATTTAAGATACACTGTCCTTTTTACAAGACAATCATATGCAGCCACGAATCCCCCTACCCGCAATCCTCTTGTCTCTCTTTCTCATCGCAGCGAACGCCCAAGTCTCCGCCATCCTCTCCGGCACCGTCGCCGACCAGACCGGCGCCATAATTTCAACCGCGACGGTGACCGCGAAGAATGTCGACACCGGCGTAACTCGCGACACCACTACCGACGCCGAGGGCCACTATCAATTCTTCTCCCTCCCCGTCGGAAATTACGAAATTCGCGCCAAGAAAGCCGGATTTACTGAGGAAGCCCGCACCGGCGTGCATCTCGTTGTAGCCCAAAGTGCGACCGTCAACATGGAACTCCACGTCGGCGAATCGAGCCAGCAGATCACCGTCAATGGAGACGCGCCGCTAATCGGAGTCACCACTGCGGACGTTTCGAATCTGGTCGGCGAGCAGCAAATCAAGGATCTGCCCGCTCAACGGCCGCAGTTATGACGAACTAATCACTCTCAATCCCGGAGTCGTAAACTTCACCTGGGAAAAGACCGGCGGCGTCGGCGTATCCAACTCGACTGTCGGGAATAATTTTGCAGTCGAAGGCAACCGCCCGCAGCAGAATCTATTCCTCATGAACGGCGTCGAGTTCACCGGAGCCGCCGAAAACAACATGCAGCCCGGAGGCACCGGTCAGGAGCTTCTCGGCGTCGACGCGTGTGCGTGAATTTAACGTCCTCGCTCGATTCCTACGGCGCCGAGTACGGCAAACGTCCCGGCGCCCAGGTGCTCATCGTCACCCAATCGGGCACCAACCAGTTGCATGGATCTCTATTCGAGTTCATCCGAAATAACGCGATGGACGCGCGCAATTTCTTCGACGGCTCCTCCGCTCCCGGCTTCGAGCGCAATCAGTTCGGAGGCTCTCTCGGCGGCCCGATCCAGAAAAACAAGACCTTCGTCTTCGGCAATTACGAAGGCTTATTCCAGCATCTCCACCAAACCGGCGTAGACCTCGTTCCCGATGCCAACGCGCGCAGCGGGTCGTCTGCCCTGCAAGCTGATCAGCCCCGCGCCCGGCTTGTCCGACCTCCGGCCTGGCGTTCGTCGGAGTCTCGCCGCTGATCAACGCGTGGCCGTCCCCGACTCCCGGCGCGCCCGATTTCGGCGGCATTTCCGAGGCCTTCAACAACCCCTTGCAAACCATTCGCGACGACTTCGGCACCGTCCGCGCTCGATCACATTTTTTCCAACAGGGATTCGTTAAACTCGGTCTACACCATCGACGACAGCGCCGACTTCACGCCCACCAGCACCAACGCCTACAGCACCGATGTCGAGAGCCTCCGCGAACAGGTCGCAAGCCTGGAAGAGACTCATATTTTCTCTCCGAACCTTCTGAACACCGCGCGATTCGGCTATTCGCGCGCCGGTTATTTCTTCACGGGCGAGCCTACTCCGGACACTCCCGCCGCCGCCCTTCCGGGTTTTCTGGCCGGTCATCCCCTTGGCGCGCTAGTCATTGGAGGCAGCGCCGCATCGAATCCCACCGCCCAACTGAGTCTCGCCGGCAGCAACAACGGCAGCAATCTGGACGTCGCCCGGAACCTGTTCACCTATGAGGATCGCGTTTCGTTCACCAGGGGCCGTCACCAGATCAACGTCGGAGCGTGGTTCCAAAGGCTGCGCTCCAATGAAAACCTCGCGCTCAGTCAATACGGCCAGGCGACCTTCACCAGCCTGCAGACTTTCCTGCAAGGCACGGCCAGCAGTCTTCTGTATGATCCCGACCCCGACTCCGCTAGGCTGGCGCTCCTGGTTCGGAGCTTTCTATGCCGAAGACGTGATCCGCCTGACTCCGAAGCTCACCGTGACCATCGGCTTCCGCGACGAATTCACCACCGGCTGGAATGAGGCGCACGGCCGCGCATCGACGTATACATTCCCCAGGCGGCATCATCGCCAACCAACCCACTATCGGCAACTCCGCCTTCACCGTCAACAACGGAAAATTCCTCCCTCAGCCCCGAGCCGGTATCGCCTGGAGCCCCTTCGGAACCAAGCACGCCACAGTGATCCGCGCCGGGTTCGGCATGTATAACGATCTGCAGGATGCATTGGGCTATCGCACCGATCAGAACGCTCCGTTCAACCCGACCTATAGCCTTCCGAACGAGCCGGTCTCTCAACTTCCAATTCTGCCGTCCTCTCCCGTTTCGTCCACCGCGAAGCTAGTACCCGGAGGCACCGCAGCCCGATCTCAAAACGCCGACACTCATGTCCTGGTCGCTTAAGAATCCAACAGGAGATCACGCCGAACACCGCGCTCACCGTCGGCTATGTCGGCTCGCACGGCTATCATGAACTCATCGGGATCGATGCCAACGAACCGTTCCCGGTAATCTGTCCCGCATCGCCCTGCCCCGCAAACTATCCCAGTAACTTCCCCGCTCCCATTGGCGGGCACAGCCGTTCCCGCAGGAACTTATTACGTACCCACCACCACGCGTGCCAATCCAACCATCGCCAACACCTGGACCTATTTTTCCGAAGGCGATAGCTCCTACAACGCATTGCAGGTCGATATAAACCACCGCTTCAGCCACAGCTTCGCCCTGCGCGGAGTCTACACTTGGTCGAAGACAATCGACGACGGGGACTCTCTCAACGCAACGACTTCCGGTGGCGAGCCCGCGCTAGCCTCGAATCCTTTCGACCTTCGCGCCGACCGCGGACTGGGAAATTTCGACGTCAGGAATGTGGCCGTGATCAATGCGAGCTACGCTTTCAAGCGCGGCTGGATCGTCAATTCGATCGTAACTCTGCAAGGCGGTTTTCCCTTCACTCCTCAGCTAAGCTACAACCCTTCGAACAACGGCGACACCCGAAATCCCGTGCGTCCATTCGTAAATCCAACATTCACCGGTCCGGTAATTTTAGGAAGCCCCAATCAATGGTTCAACCCCGCGGCATTCCTGGCTCCTCCGACGGCGCGGATTCTACGGCAATCTCGGCCGCGATACTTTGATCGGCCCCGGTCTTGCGACATGGGACTTCTCATTACTGAAAGACATGCGAATTCGCGAGAAATTAAAGCTACAATTTCGCGCCGAGTTTTTTAATCTCCTGAACCGAGCCAATTTTAATTCACCAAATGCCGTGACCTTTACCCCCACCGGCGTCTCCCCGACAGCCGGCCTGATCACCAGCACCTCAACAACCTCCCGCCAAATCCAATTCGGGCTAAAACTCCTGTGGTGAGGATCGGCCACTGTCCACTTGACCATTCGCGGAAACAAAAAAACGCTCCGGTATTTTGAGCCGGAGCGAATCTCACGAGCTGATGGAAGGGATCTATGGAATAACTGTCGTCCAGATATTCAATCGGTTCGCATTGTCGTCAACCGCGCCGATCCTGATGGTTCCCCACCCCAGGTTGTTTACCCCCAGACCGAACGCGCCTCCGTTATTCGGATCGACGGACATTTGCGCGATAAACTGGCCGGCTGCCGAATATTCGACGAGTTCGCTGGGCTGATTCGGATCCACATTGGAGCCGTCGCTATTGGCAACCAGAAAGTGGCCGTTGGGCAGAATCGCAAGGTCCAGAGGACCGTGCAGGTGGGTGGTGTCCTGAAAGAAGAGCGTGGCGCTGACAGTGCTTTGAGCGGTTCTCGCTGTCGGAATTTCGTACACCGCATTGTCCGTCGAAGAGGCGACATACAGCGTGTCATTGGACGCATTGTAGGCCAGCCCGGATGGTCCGAGTTCGAGCGCGGCCGGGTCCGCGCGGTGGCTAAAGCCGTTCGCGAGCACCAGCGCCGTGGCGCTGATTTGCGCGGCGCTGTAGGTAATGTCAAATCGCGACACTACGCCGCTCAACACGTTCGACAGGAAAACATGGGCTGTACCCGATACGCCGTTCCCGAGGTCATAGACGGCCATGCCCCACGGTCCGTTGACTACAGACGGCGTGCCAAACGTGCCAAGGAAGTTTCCGCTGCGATCCACCACCGCCAGTCTTCCCGCTTGCGCTGTTGCCGAGGTGCCATCGGCGGTCGGCAGGTTGCCGATCAACACGAGGCCGTCGGAAAGAATTCCCAGAGCGGCGCTGAGTCCCGGAGTGGACGAAGTGAAAAAAGTGGACGTGTTGCCGGCGCTGTCGACACGCAGAATGGTCGTCCCGGTTCCTTGGAGATTTTGCGAATTGTTAAAGTTCGAAACCAGGATGTCGCCGGGCTGGAGGATGCCCCCCGCCGGCGGCACCGTTTTCGGCGCGAAGGCGACGCCATAGGGATTCACATCTCCGTTAGAAGGAACGGTCGATACCGACGGCGGCAGCAGCGGGAAAATGCTTTTGGTGCTCTGGGCGGCCAACGTGGCTGAGATTGATAGGAGAGCGAAAACCGCGGTTTTGACGCTCGCCGGACGTACGAATGGTATTGGAGTGTTCATATTCTTTCTTTCTGAATTGGATTGGAAGTTGATTGGTAACTATGCGCGCGCGGCGTTCCGGCGCCTGATCGCGGGAATACCTGACAGGAGCAGACTAGCTCCCAGCAGGGCGAACGTACCGGGCTCGGGTGCCGCGATCACGTTGAGATTGTCGACTGCGAAATCGGTCGCTGTGGATGAAATAACGAGCTGATTGAAGATGCCTCCGGCAAACGTGATCTCGCCTTCGGGGAAGTCGAATCCGGGCAGAAACTGTCCCGTCGAGGTGGCTGAACCCACCAGCGCCCCGTTCTCATAAGCGGTGATCGTGAGCGGTGAGGGCGTGATGAAATCGGAGGTGGCAAAATCCAAAGTGATCGCCCCGAGATCCTGGCTGAAGTCGACGCCGAGAGTCAGATTGTCCATGAATGCCGGACCCGGATCGCCCAATACATTCCCGGTCAGGGTTTCAAACATGGATGGGTAAACAGTAAATCCGCCCGGATCGGCGGAGCTGAAAAACGTGGCGGAGATACCGTTGACGGTATCCGTGAACGTGGTAGACGTGCCGGGAGCGTCGCCGTCGAAGTTGAAGATGGCGCTGGCATTGGCCGCGGCGCACAGTAGCACCAACGGACAGAAGAGTTTTGCTGATTTGCTAAAGTTCATGAGTGAAATTTCCTTCGTCAACTGGGAATACGACGTTGGGAAGGAAATCCCCTCATGGAGCGGTCAAACTTTTTTGGAGCTTAGTGTTTTCTAGCGAAAGTGACTGAGTAGGCGCGGCCTTCGACGCTTTTCCCGCTTCCCGAGCGGTGCTCAGTTGCCCCTAGGCGTGTACGACGGCGGCTTCCGAGGTCAAAAAACATTCAATTCTGCATGGGCCGCGCGTGGAGGATCATCCAGTTGATGCCGAACCGATCCCGCACCTGGCCAAAGCGAGAAGCAAAGAACGTCTCCTGCATCGCCATCAAAACCTGACCGCCGTCGGAAAGTGCGGAAAAAACTCTTTCGGCTTCAAGGTCGCTGTCCACGCTCAGCGTCAGGTACGCGCTTCGCATCGGCTGGGCATCCGGGATGTCCGCCGCCATCAGTTCAGTGCCGCCAATAGAGATCACCGCGTGCAGGACTGCGTCCTTCCACTCAGGATTGACGCGGCTTTGGTCGGGCGACTGCCCGTGCGTCATCATCATACCGACCGTTGCCCCGAGATGCTTCTCGTAGTAGCGAAAAGCCTCCGCGCAGGTGCCGGCAAAATTAACGTAAGTATTCATCTTCATGGTTTTGTCTCCTCTCCTCGTCTGATTCATTCGCCCCGGAACAGAATAGATTCAAGCCGTCTGCTCCGCACAACCAAAGGAGCCCAGATCAAAACGGCGAATAGGACAGGAAAGGCGGCGTTGAATAAGGGAGTGGTAGCGCGCACATTGCTTGCCACTGCTCCGCCTAAATAGCCTGTCAGAAAAATGGCCCCGAGGACGGCCGTACGCGGTATCACATACAAGAGCGAACAAACGAGCAAGGTCACGCCGATGCCCACTATCGTGGACTCCGGATAGCCCAACTTTACCGTCGCTTCCACCACGAAGGGCGGTTTGAAAAGCTTCATCCCACCATCCATCAGCAAGAACAAAACGGCCAGCGTTTTAAGAATGCGGATGATCCAGATTCTTTGCGTCGAAAGTTCCGAACTTCCTGATTCTCCGTTGGATGCTTGCATCAATGGCGAAACAGTCTGTGCATTCATAGAGTTTCTCCTTCAAATGTTAAACTTCGAATGCAGGAAAAAGTCATCGGTGGCGGCAATAAAAATTTCTTACGAAATGTAACCGTAAATCACGGGGGAAGAATCAACGGCAGATCGAACCTCGGAAAGAGGGCCTCGGTGTCCAGGAATGTGTTGACTCCCGCGATCCCGTCTCCGGATAGTTCCAGAACGATTAAAGCCCAAGCCTTATGCCCTCCCTCCGGATTGGGCCGGTATTGCGCGAAAGCCGGCCACCCACACGCTGCAGTTGCGATTAATCGCGAACCGCGGCAGCCGCAGCCTAAACCGAGCATCCAGATGCCAACTTCTTCCGGCCCTTGCAGCCAAAGCGTATATGGAGGCATGCAAAATGTCGCGTCCTGTCGCATGAGTGAAGTCAGTTCCTTAATGTCATAACGCTCGAAGGCAGAGACGTATTTGTTCAGCATGCGCTGTTGTGAGTCAGACAGCTCGCCTGGTTCCTCCTCGTTACGCTTGATAAGCGTCGCGCGCGCTCTTTGCAAGGCGCTATTCACCGACGCAACAGATGTCTCCAGCATCTCTGAAACCTCGGCAACCGAGCAGCCCAGCACCTCCGTCAAGAGAAGCGCAGCGCGCTGCCTGGGCGCGAGTTTTTGCAGCGCGGCGACGAATGCCAGGCGTATGCTTTGACGGAGCATTGCCCGATCGGCCGGACCGGCTTCGGTTGGGAACACTTGCGCGTCTAGGATCGGTCCAACCCAGGATGCGCTCGAACGCTGAAGAAGGGCCTCCAAGGGGGGCGCTCCAGAGGAAGGCGAGCCCTCCTCAATCGGAAGTGCCCTACGTTGTCTCGCCTTCAACTCGTCCAAGCAAACGTTGGTGGCGATCCGGTACAACCACGTCCTCATCGACGCTTGGCCGTCGAACCGATCGAGACTCCGCCATGCCCGGACCATCGTCTCTTGTACGGCATCGTCGGCATCGAAGACCGAGCCCAACATGCGATAGCAGTGTCCCGTGAGGGAGGGTCGATGAGTTTCGAGCTCCGTGAAGTCCGTAGCCATTGCGTCAGTACAATATTGTAGCCACTCGTCCCGCGGCGAGATGCGGCCTTCGATTATTACTTAAGTATTCACTTGACAATCGGAGAGAGTCGATTAATACTCAAGTAGAGACTTAACTAAGTCTTTGAGGAAGGAACCAATGAAGGTCATGGAAGAACAATCTGTTATTCACAATACATTCGTTATCGAACGCAGCTATTCCGCTACGCCGGAACGCGTGTTTGCCGCATTCGCGGACCCGGCTAAGAAGCGGCGCTGGTTTATGGAAGGGCAGCACCACGATGTCGAGCACTATGAGATGGACTTTCGAGTGGGAGGCAAGGAGCTGTATCGTTTACGCTTCAAGGAAGGGACTCCACTGAAGGGGCTCGCGTTAGTCAATGACGGAGCGTATCTGGATATTGTGCCTAACCAACGGGTGGCACTCGCTTCCTCGATGGCTATTGCGGAGAAGTGCGTTTCGGTGTCACTTGTCACAATCGAGCTCTTGCCCTCGGACAGGGGGACGGACCTGATATGCACCCATCAGGGAGCCTTTTTCGAGGGTTCCGGTGGGCCTGCGATGCGGGAGGAGGGATGGCGGAAGTTACTTGACAAATTGACGGGGGAGTTCGCGGGCTAAGGGCCGGCAAGCTGTCCCGGCCAATCCCCGCACTCACGTGACGGGGTTATAACCCCTGGCGTCAGGCAGGGGACAATGACAGGAACGGGACTCTAGCGGATCAATGAAGAGAAAGAAACCTGATATCGATCGGGTCTTCCACGCGCTCGGCGATCCTAGCCGGCGGGCGATTATGGAGAAGCTTAGCCTCGGGCCCATCTCGGTCTCGCGGTTGGCGGAACCGCTCGACATCACTCTCGCGGCAGTGGTTCAACACTTGCAGGTGTTAGAGGAAAGCGGTTTGGTACAAACTGAAAAGGTCGGGAGAGTTCGCACTTGCCGCATCGAACCTGCCGGCCTTTCCGCTGCTCAAGAATGGATTGGAGATCGACGATCGGCGTGGGAACGGGGGCTCGACCGGCTGGAGGATTTGCTGGCGGAGGAGGAGTCTGTGCCACCCCCCGATTAACGGTGGCACAGCTTGCACTCGCGATTACTTAGACATTTGGTCGGTGGTGTAGATATTGGACCTCCCGCTGCCATCGGTGAATTCGGTGAAGGCCTCGAGGTCGAGAAACTTTCCCTGGAGATGGCCCGTGAGGGTCACTACTGAAAAACTGAACTTATATTGGGCGGTGAAGGCGACCGCAGGGACGGCGCTTACATTCGCGGCGTAAGCGATGGCGGGCACGGAGCCCCACACGCAGGGGGTGGGAACGCAGGCTCCAAATGCCTCCACCGCAATGCCGGTGCCGGATGCGACGATGATGATCTTCACGATGTCATTCGTCGCGTGATTGGTGTTGGTCCAGGTACCGATGAGCGGCGTCGGCGATACCATGGCCCCCGGGACGGCGGCCCCCGCCTTGTGCGAGGGAGCCTTAAATTCAAGCTGTTGTTTTGGTGTCATTTTTTTTACTCCTATGGTTCTCGTAATGAGAGCCATAGTACTAGTGAGTTCGGAGGCGTGGGCGTTTCACGCAGGAAATGCCGGGTCGTTGCGGACCTGCTCGGCCTGCCACAGGTGGCGGCGATCGTGGGTGGTGGTTAATAGGAGTTGGCCGCCCAGAGGCATTTTCACAAACGCCCGCAAAGCGGCGGGCAGAGCCGGCATTTCGATTTTCACGCGAGCAAGATGCAAGCCGTCGGCGTTTCTCGGTCAGACGCTTCAATTCGCTGGAGATGCGGCGATATTCGGCGAGCGTCGCGTCAGGGTCGATATCGGCGGGAGGAAGAAACGCTTTCGGAGCCTTGAATTTTTTCTGCACCGGAGGCTCCTGGCTGGCGATGAATTTGCGTACGAGGAAGCCGTATTGAAACGGACCTTCGCCCTTTTTTGCCGCGACCTTTCGCGATGCCGGTTTCGATGGCTCCAAGCGCGAAGCTGTTGGTGACATTGAGGTGCGCGAAACATTCGCCGATCGACCAGCGGCCGGGCTCGGGGCGCCACTGGAACTGTTCGCGAGTCAGGCCGTGCGTGATCGATTCGGCGTGGCTGAGATTGGCGTCGATCTCGGTGACCAGCATGGCGATATCGGGGTCGAGCGGCACTTTCTGATCATAACGAAACCCGATCCACGCATCCGCACGGGCTACAATATAAGATTCCAATGCGCATCGCTCTGGCGCAGATCAATCCCACGGTTGGGGACCTTTCGGGGAACGTGAATCGGATGGCGCGGGCCGCGCGGGATGCGGCTGGCGCGGCGCCGAAGCGGTGGTGTTTCCCGAGCTTTCGCTCACCGGCTATCCTCCGCGCGATCTGGTGGAGAAGCCGAGCTTTCTCGAAGCGAGCGAGCGCGAGCTGGAACGCCTGGCGCGCGAGACGGCGGATCTGGATCTGAGCGTCATTTGCGGATATGTCGCGCGATCGCAGGCCGATACCGGCAAGCGCGCGCTGAACAGCGCGGCGGTGCTCGAGCGCGGGCAGATCGTTTTCCGGCAGAGCAAGATGCTGCTGCCGAATTACGATGTGTTCGATGAGGCTCGCTATTTCCGGCCCGGCGAGCGCGAGGATCTGTTCACGCTGCGCGGGCAGCCGATGGCGCTGACGATCTGCGAGGACGCCTGGAACGACAAGCGGTTCTGGAAGCATCGGCTCTATCAGCGCGATCCGGTGGAGGAGCTGTTCGGCGCGGGCGCGGAGATCATGATCTGCATCAACGCGTCGCCGTTCAACATGGGCAAGCGCGAGATGCGGCGGGCGATTTATCGCGCGGCGGCGAAGCGCTATTCGAAGCCGGTGGTTTATGTGAACCAGGTGGGCGGCAACGATCAACTGGTGTTCGACGGGTCGAGTTTCGCGATGAACGGGGCGGGCGAGATCGTCGCGTCGGCGCGGTCGTTTGAAGAGGACCTGGTGATCGACCGGACGGGATCTTCACGAAGATTTCACGGACGAGTGCGAAGCTGTTTATCAGGCGCTGGTGCTGGGCACGCGCGATTATATTCGCAAGTGCGGATTTTCGAAGGTGTTGATCGGATTGAGCGGCGGCATCGATTCGGCGCTGACGGCGGTGATCGCGGTGGAGGCGGTGGGAAAAGAGAACGTGACGGGCGTGGCGATGCCGGGTCCGTTATTCGTCCGACCACAGCGTGACGGATGCGCGGGAGATGGCGGAGAAGCTGGGGATCAGCTTCGAAATCGTGTCGATTTCGTCGACTTATGATCATTTCGACGCAGGTGCTGGGCCGGCGTTTCACGGGACGGGGTCCGGACGTGACGGAAGAGAATCTGCAATCGCGACTGCGCGGCGTCACGCTGATGGCGCTTGTCGAATAAGACGCGGCGCGCTGGTGCTGACCACCGGGAATAAGAGCGAACTGGCGGTGGGTTATTGCACGCTTGTACGGCGATATGTGCGGAGGGCTCGCGGTGATCAGCGATGTGCCGAAAACGATGGTGTATGCGCTGTCGCGCATCGCGAATCAGACGGCACAACGGGGCGATTCCGGAGAGCGTGTTCACCAAGCCTCCGTCGGCGGAGTTGAAGGCCGGATCAGAAAGATACCGATTCGCTGCCGCCTTACGAAGTGCTGGACCGGATTCTAGAAGATTACATCGAGCAGTACAAAACGCCGAAGCAGATCGCGGAGGCGCATGCGCTGCCGCTCGCGCTGGTGCAGGATATCGTGAATAAAGTCGACCGGAACGAATATAAACGCCAGCAGGCCGCGCCCGGCTTGAAGGTGACCACCAAGGCTTTCGGGATCGGGCGGAGATTTCCCATCGCGCAGAGGTTTTCCCAATGAAACAAATTTACGGTTTTCTGTTTGTGTTGATTTTCGCGGTGGTGCTGGGGTCGCAGCCGGCGGGCAGGGAAACGGTGGGCAGGCAGGCGGATGGAACGGTGCTGCTGCCGAACGGCTGGAAAATCGCGCCGGTGGGCGAGCAGGTGCCGCTGGATACGCTGCCGATGTCGTCGGCGATTTCGCCGAATGGGCGATTCGTGCTGGTGCTGAACGGAGGCTACAAACCGCCGAGCATCAGCGTGATCGATGCGGCGTCGAAGAAAGAATTGTCGCGCGTGAAGGTGGCGGACGGATGGCTGGGGTTGACGTTTTCGCCGGATGGAAAATTCGTGTACGTCGGCGGAGGGTCGCGGTATCGGGTGTTCGAGTTTTCGTTTTCGACCGAAGGCGAGTTGAAGCCGACGCGCGAGTTTGAAATTGCTCCGGATGCGCCGCTCAACGTGCGGGATTTTATCGGCGATGTCGCGGTATCGCCGGATGGGCAGTTGATGTTCGCGGCGGATTTGTATCACGACTCGGTGGTGGTGATCAATGTGCGAACGGGGAAGGTGAGCGACCGGTACAAGACCGGACGGCGGCCGTATCGGATTTTGTTTCATCCCGACGGGAAGACGTTTTTCGTTTCGAGCTGGGCGGATGCGACGGTTACGGAATACAACGTATCGTCGGGCACGGAGGTGCAGCGGCTGCACGTGGGTCCGCATCCGACGGATATGATTCTGAGCAATCGGACGCCGGAAGAGGACGAGGCCGAGGAGAACGCGAAGAAGCCCAAGAAAGAAGAGAAGACGCTGCGGCTGTTCGTCGCGGCGGCGAATACCAATACCGTTTTCGTGGTGAGCGTCGAAGACGATAAAGAAATGAAGGTGACGGAGACGCTGAACGTCGCGCTGACGCCGCGGCATCCTCTGGGCATGACGCCGACGGCGCTGGCGATTTCAGCCGGATCAGAAAGCGTTGTTCACGGTTTGTTCGGACGCGAACGCGGTCGCGGTGACCGATATTTCCGGGCAGCGCAGCCGGCTGATGGGATTTATTCCGACGGGCTGGTATCCGACGGCGGCGCGGGTCTTGAAGGACGGCACGATTCTGGTGCTGAACGGGCGCGGGTTGCAGAGCTATCCGAATCCGAAGGCTCCGGGGCCGTTCGGCGCGCCGGCGATTGAAGGCGGAGGCGATCCGCGGCGCGAGTATGTCGGGCAATTTGCAGACCGGAACGATGTCGGTGATCGCGCCTCTGACCGGGGAAGCGCTGGCGCAATACACGAAATCCACGCATGGCGCTTTCGCCCTATAACGATTCGAAACTCGACGTGGCGGAGTTTGCCGACGATAACGTGATCTATTCGAAGCCGGGCAGGCCTTCGCCGATCGAGCACGTGATTTACATCATCAAGGAAAATCGCACTTACGATCAGGTGTTGGGGAAGCTCGGGAAGGGAAATAGCGATCCTTCGTTGACGCTGTTCGATGAGAATGCCGCGCCGAATCATTACAAGCTGGCGCGCGAGTTTGTGCTGTTCGACAATTTTTACGTCAACGCGGATGTGAGCGCGGACGGGCATAACTGGGCGACGGCCGGGATCGCGCCGGACTACACGCAGAAGTTCTGGCCGTCGAGTTACGCGAAGCGCCGCAATTTTTACGACTACGAAGGCGGCGAGCCGGCGAATTCTCCACCGGCCGGATACATCTGGTCGAACGCGGTTTCGGCGGGGCTGTCGGCGCGGAATTACGGGCATCAGGCGAACAACAAGAAGGAAGCGGGGCCGGATGGAGTGCAAATTACGGGCGTGCGCGATCCGTCGCTCGCATCGATTACGAACACGCATTACCGCGGGTTTCGATCTCGATTATCCGGATGTCGAGCGCGCGAAGGTTTTCCTGAGCGAGCTGAAGGAATTCGAAGGGTCGGGGAACATGCCGCGATTTATCATCATGCGGCTGGGGAACGACCATACGTCGGGAACCGCGGCGGGTCACGTTGCGCCGCTATCGTCGTTTGCCGATAACGATTATGCGCTGGGGATGATGGTGGAGGGCGTTTCGAAGAGCAAATTCTGGGCGAAGACGGCGATTTTCGTGATTGAAGACGACGCGCAGAATGGGCCGGATCACGTGGATTCGCACCGGTCGCCGATGTTCGCGCTGTCGCCCTACACGCGTAGAGGGATCATCGATAGTTCGATGTACAACCAATCGTCGGTGCTGCGGACGATGGAGTTGATTCTGGGATTGCGGCCGCTGACGCATTTCGATGCGGGGGCGAGGCCAATGGCGATGGCGTTTGCGAGCGCGCCGAACATGGCTCCGTATGAGGCGGAGAAGCCGCAGGATTTCGTTGACGGAGAAGAATCCGGCGAGGTCGGCGACGGCGGCGCGGTCGGCGAAGATGGATTTCAGCGATGCGGATCTGGCGGATGACGACGAGTTGAATGCGATTTTGTGGGAGGCGATCAGGAGGACGGCGGCGCCGGTGCCGGTGCGGAGTTATTTTTCGAAGTAGAGCGACGAGTCGAGGGGTCGACGGGGCCGCTTCATTTGTTCCCATTCGTCGTCTGACGGTGCGAACATGCAGTACCGCTCGGTTGGGCAATTGATTTTGGTGTTGCCGTTTCCGAGCCGCGACCGCAGGAAGCGATCTGTATCGGGAGCGCCGGTTGCCAACCGGCGCGCAGGATGTCATCCTGCCCCACAACGGGCGTCAACCTACTTCGCCCAACAATTCCTTCAACCGCGCATGCCCCGACCGGCTAACCGGCAACTGCGTCCCATCCGTCAGCACCGCGACCCGGCTGTCTTTTGTATACGGCTCGATCCGCGCGATCCGCTCCAGGTTCACGATGTACGACCGATGAATCCGCACGAATTTCTTAGGATCCAGCTGCGCCTCCACACTCGAAATCGTCTGCTGCTTCAGATAATTTTTCTTCTCGCTGCGCAGCGCCACGTAATCGTCCTGCGCCTCCACGTAATCGAGCTTTTCGAGCGGAATAATATGGACCTTCGCGCCGTCCTTCACGACGATGCGCTCCAGCTTCTGCTCCGGAGCCCGCGCCGCCGCCGATAATTCCGTCGCCGAGATTCGGGGCTTCACCGGAGCCGGCTCGCCCAGCCTCTGCCGCGCCCGCTCCAGCGCCTTCTTGAAACGATCCGCGCTGAACGGCTTCAGCAAATAATCCACCGCGTGCGCGTCGAACGCCCGCATCGCGTATTGATCGTAAGCCGTCACGTAAATCACCGCGACCGACGGGTCGATCAGTTCCAGCACCTCGAATCCGTCGAGCTTCGGCATCTGCACGTCCAGGAACACCAGGTCCGGCTTGCGCTCCGCGATCGCCTTCACCGCCTCGAACCCGTTGGCGCATTCGGCGATCACTTCCACGCCGCCCGCCTGCGTCAGATATTCGCGCAACAGGTGCCGCGCCAGCTCTTCATCGTCGACAATCACCGCGCGAATCGCACCCGACGCGCGTTCTTTCGCCCGAGGGCGCGCGTTCCAGGCCGCGCAAATCGACCAACAGCTCCTTCGCCGATTGATACCGCCGCTCGCGATCTTTCTCCAGGCACTTGCGGACGATGCGCTCGAACTCTTCCGGCAGTTCGTAATTCAGCCGCCCCAGCGCATCCGGCGGCGATTGCAGAATCCTCGCCAGCGTTTCCTGCGCCGACGCGCCGGCGAACGGCAGCTTGCCGCTCGCCATCTGATACAGCACCACGCCCAGGCTGAACAGATCCGTTCGATGATCGATATCGCGCCCCAGCGCCTGCTCCGGGCTCATGTAGGAAACCGTGCCCAGCACCACTCCGCCGCTGGTCAGAAACTGCGTCGCCAGTTGGCTCGACGACGGAATTTCCGTCCCCGCGACCGGCAAGAATTTTCGCCAGCCCGAAATCCAGCACCTTCACATGCCCCCGCGCGATCGATCATCAGATTCGCCGGCTTGATATCGCGATGCACGATGCCGCGCGCATGCGCCGCATCCAGCGCATCCGCCACCTGGGCTGCCGATCGCGACAATCTCCGCCAGCGGCAGCGGCTCGCCGGACAAGCGCGCTTCTCGAGCGTCTGCGCCTTCGATGTACTCCATCGCCAGAAAGTGGCGCCCGTTCGCTTCGCCAATCTCGTAAATATGCGCCGCGTTCGGATGGCTCAGCGCCGAAGCGGCCCGCGCTTCCTGCACGAAACGCGCCAGCTTTTCCGTATCCTGCGGCCACCTCCGGCAGCAGCACCTTCAGCGCCACTTTGCGATGCAGCCGCGTATCCTCGGCCAGAAACACTTCACCCATCCCGCCTTTGCCCAGCAGGGAGAGGATCCGGTAATGCGCCAGCGTTTCCATCTACTATTCCGCCCGATTATACGGGCACCACCATCTCCGCGCGAAACTGATTATTCTCGACGTGCGCCGTCAGCCGCGCCGCGTCTCCGAAGCGCGTCGCCAGGCGGCTGCGAACGTTGCGCAATCCCAGCCCGTGCCTCCGCGGCGAAGGCGAATCAGGATCGAAATCGTTCTCGACGCTCACTTCCATCGACCCGTCGACGACATGCCCCTCCACCCGAATCAATCCACCCTCCACCATGGTAGCGATCCCGTGCTTCACCGCGTTTTCGATCAGAGGCTGCAGCACCAGCGGAGGCACCATGCAATCCGAACAATCGTCGTCGACATCGATCTCGACGCGCAAGCGCGACCCGAAACGCACCTGCTCGACATCCAGATAAGTGCGCGACAGCGCCAGCTCTTCGCGCCAGGAAATGGTCTCGCGCTCGCCCAGCCCCAGCGTGTTGCGCAAAAAATCCGACAGCCGGATGCACATCTCGCGAGCCTTGGCCGGATCCACCGTGGTCAGCGCGGTAATCGAATTGAGACTGTTGAACAGGAAATGCGGATTGATCTGCGCCTTCAGCGCGCGCAGCTCCGCGTCGCGAGCCAGCAGCTCCGCATCGCGCGAAGCCTGCTGCGCAATATACATGTAGTGCAGCGCGATCGAAACCGTATAAAGCAGCAACCCCACCACCACCAGATGCGGAACCTCCATCTGAAATCGCGCGTTGGCATGCATCCCCTGCGGCGCGCAGATGACATTCGCCAGCTTCACCCAGACTCCGGAAACGAGCAGCGCCGCGGCCAGATGCTGCACGATCAGCTTGAGCGGATGCGTCGTGCGCAAAGGCAGGTGCCGGCACGTGTACCACGGCGTCAAACAGAAGAACGCGTACAACAGGCACAGCGCCGTCGCCAGCTCCGCCGATTCGCGGAGCGACAGGGTTCCCGGCATCCGCAGAAAACTGGTCATGCAGTCCGCCGATCAGGACCCACACCACCAGGTAGGCTTCGAGGCGCGTTTTTTTTGCAAAGATCGGATGCATGCGTCCGGATCTCAGTTCTTAATGTTCACGCCGCCGAACACGGCAAATCCGTTCACGATCAGATGCGGTTGCTTGCCCGTCCGGTCGCCATGCGGGTGTCCAGCGTCTCATCTTCATAGCCGCCGAAAATTCCCGAGCCTCGCACCGTCACGTTCCAGGTTTCCGGCACGCGCATTTCCATGCCGCCGAAAATGGCGTTCGACCTCGACCACGATCTCATCCCGCGTCGACCCGGCTTTGCGCAGATCGATCTCTACTGCCGCCGAACATCGCGAACGCCTCGCCGCCCTGAAAATCCTGCGAATCGATGCGCCGCCGCGTGCCCTCCGAAAACCGCCCACTCGTTCAATATGGTTAACGATGAGTACCTACCGGCTCCAGGTCCTCCGATCGGCATGAACACTCCGAAACGATCCGGTCCCTGATGTCTTCCCCCAACTTTTTCGCGTCGCGCCGCGGTCGCCCCGGATCGTAACTCCCACTCGCCTGACGATCGATCGCCCGCGCCAGCATTCGCCAGACCCGATCAGGATGAGAATCCCAGGCCACAGAAATCTCCAGACGTCTCCGTGAATAACTCCGAAGTTGTTCAGCTAGAAAGACAAGCCCCGACTGCAAAAACCGCTCCGCCCCAGATCTTGCCGCCCATCCCCACGGAGCGTGTGCCCTGCGCGACCCCTGCCACGATCAGAATCACCGGCCAAAACCGCTCCAGATCATCGAAATAGGGGATGCCCAGGTTCTGGAGCAGCAGCATCACGCCGATGCCGGCCAGGATGATGCCGCCCACCATGCCGCCGTGGCCGCGATGGCGTCCGTCCCGCCTCCATCGTCCGATTCGATAATCACGCGCGCATGTCGAAAATCCTTCCCAATGCGATCGTAACAGGCTGATGCAACTCAGGAATAAGGTCGATTCGGCGAACGCCACCGCCAGATCGGTGAGTGGCAGGCGCGGATGTTATAGTACCCCTTTGAGGCGCGATTGGTGGATCTATGCAGCCCTTTTTCTGGCGATCGTCGCCGCCTATGCGCAGGTCCATGATTTCCAGTTCGTTAATTATGACGATAACGACTACGTAACCGAAAACCTTCATGTCCGCGACGGCCTGACTGCATCCGGCGCCGCCTGGGCCTTCGAGTCGACCCAATACGCAAACTGGTTCCCTTTAACCTGGCTGTCGCACATGTTGGATGTCGAACTATACGGACTCGATAGCGGCCGCCATCACCTGACCAGTGTAGCCATCCACGCCCTCTCGACGCTGCTGCTCTTCGCCCTTCTCCGAAAAATCACGGGAGACCGCTGGCCCAGCGCTTTCGTCGCCTTCATCTTCGGCCTGCATCCCCTGCACGTAGAATCCGTAGCTGGATTGCCGAAAGAAAAGACGTGTTCTGCGGTCTTTTCTACATCCTCGCATTATGGGCGTACGTCCTCTATGTAGAACGGCCCGGTGCCCTACGCTACGCGATAACTATAGTCCTGTTCGCGTGCGGAATCATGGCGAAACCAATGATCGTGACGTTCCCGTTCGTAGCTCTTTTGCTCGACTTTTGGCCCTTGCGCCGCTTTTCGAAGAAAACGGTGATAGAAAAGATCCCTCTTTTCGCCCTCTCCGCAGCCTCCGCCGCGATCGCGTACATCGTCCAACAAAAGGGGGGAGCCGTCAACACGCTGACCGAGATTCCGTTGACCCTCCGAATCGAGAACGCCGCCATCGCCTACGTGACCTACATATTTCAATTCTTCTGGCCCACTCGGCTGGCCGCCTTCTATCCATTTCCCCCCGTCGTGCCCGCCTGGGAGTGGATCGCGGCCTTTTTCGCGCTAGTCGCAATAACAATCGCAGCCCTCCGAAGCGCGCCCTTCGCAGTGGGATGGCTGTGGTACCTGATCACGCTAGTCCCTGTGATTGGACTTGTGAAAATCGGCCTCCAATCGCACGCCGACCGGTACACCTACATCCCGTTGATCGGCCTCTCGATCGCAATCGCTTGGGGCGCATTGGCGCTGGTGAATCGCTACAAATGGCTTAGGATCCCCATCGCGATTTGGGCCTGCGCCGTATGCGCGGTCACCTTCGTTCAAGCGTCTACTTGGCGCAACAGCATGACACTCTTCGAACACGCCCTAGCCGTTACCGACGGTAATTACATCGCCCATAATAACGTGGGAGTCGCTCTACGCAAGGCGGGCCGGCGTCCCGACGCTCTGGTGCACTTTGAAGAAGCCCTGAGGTTACGGCCCGATTACTCCGACGCACAGACCAACGTAGGCGAAGCTCTGATGGTCGCCGGTCGTATCAATGACGCTCTTCCTCATATCTCCGCAGCCTTGCGTATCAATCCGCGCCTAGCCGAAGCTCACATCAACCTGGGATCGATACGCAACAAGCAAGGCCGTCCCGATCTAGCCGAGGTCGAGTACCGCACCGCCCTCGACCTGAAGCCCTCGAGCGCCGAGGCTAACGATGGACTCGCGGTCGTCCTATACGAAACCAATCGCCCCGAAGAAGCCCTTCCGCACGCGCTGGCAGCCATCGCGTTAGATCCTGCAGACGCCGATTCTCATTACAATCTCGGCCGTTTGTACGGCATCACAGGCCACGTCGATCAGGCCATCGAGCAGTTCCGGGAAGCCACTCGCCTGGAGCCCGCGAATGCGGAAGCTCATTTCAATCTAGGGACCGCTTATGCCCAAAAAGACCAGATGAGCGATGCCATAGAGGAATTTCGCGCCGCGATACGAAGCAAGCCCGATTACGTAAGCGCCCACTTCAATCTAGGCAGCGCGCTAGCGCGCCAGGAACGTTACGAGGAAGCGCTCCCCGAGTTCACCGAAGCCCTCCGCCTAAATCCCAACCTGCCTGGAGTGAGGGAGGCAATCGAGTACTGCCGCGGCCTCCGTCCCAAGTAGCGCAGCTTCCTCCTTCCCGCTTAGCAGACCGTCCCAGAAGCTCGGCCCGGATGTAATACGTATGGCGCGCTAGGAAGTACTTTTTTCTTCCGTTCTGATCGTCATCTGGGACTGCATCTTTTGCATTGCCTCAGATTCTGACCGAAGAACTAGACCTGGGATACCGGCAAAATGTTTAGAATTGTTCGATACAAGCGGGATTCCGTGGCGAACGGCGCAAGCGGCAATCCAAAGGTCATTTGCCCCAACTGGCTTCCCTTTAGACTCCAGAGCCGTCTTGATCTCGGCATACTTCTTGCAAACCCCTTCATCGAAGGGAACAATGGTCACAGACCTAAGTCGGTCCTTCAGGTCTGCGACACGATCCTCGCTCCATTTTCTCCTGTACGCCCCGAAATACAATTCACCCACAGTGATGAAAGATATCGCAATCAGCTTGCCGTCCACGTGGGGCCGATACAGCGCCGCAAACCGGCTGCCGGTCATCAGGTAAGAATAAACATCGGTGTCCACGAGAACGGCCTCGACCTTACCGGCAGGCGTACTCACGATCCCTCACGCGCCTCGTAAATTCCCGCGAGAAAGTCGTCAACCTCATCGTCAGCCAGGAACCCGGACAGGGTCCTGCTATCGGTCACTGGCTTAGTTCCTTGGAAAGTCGCCAATTGTTCTATCGTTGGTGAGGCAAAGAAATTACCCTCACCCAGAGACAGCGAAGGCAACGGCTCAATACTGTGGATTGCCAGAGAATCTACCCGGTCCGAATTCGCTTGAATCTTGGCGAGACCCTTGACCCGAACCGCTTGGCGAATCAATGCTTGCAACGCATTTTCATGTTCCGTTCCAAAGGTGCAAATCACTGACGCACCAATTGCGGGATCAATCCTGCACTCCCTCTCCCGCCTACTAAAGTCAGCCATGTCAAGCACTCCATCTATCTGGATCAACTTGAAACTAGGCCCACTCAAATGGGCTGCTGCGCGTTCACGGACTTTCTTATTTACGGAACCAATGATCCGCTTCCCGCCAGACTTCGGAGCGATCCATTGAAGGTCCGTAATGCGGCCTGAATCAACAACGGACCCGAGACCATAGATACTTTGAAGCACACCAGGATCAAGATTGCGCTTCTTATTACCGTTTCCTAATGACTTGATGGTCTCCGCAAGCTCTCCAACGACCTCAACACCGAAGTCTCGGATCTAACCTCAAACGGGAAGATAATATTGGGACTTGGCGGGGCCAAAGTCGAGCTATGTACTGCCCCTGCGTATCGCAATCAGTTCAAGCGTGCACTCGTGGCGAATTTGAGTTGTGGTTGGGCCGGGGTGAAGGGTCTTTCTACCCTCGAGGGCCTCCGCCTGTCGAGTTACGGCGCTTTGAACATCTTGGCAAATCTTGATAAGATCCGGGACCGAAATCCTTCCGCTTCTAACGCCAGGGCCGCGCACTTTCAGCGTCAAGACTTTGGCATCTGTTTTTTCGACGGACTTACGATTTTTGTTCTGCGCTGCCATCTGGATCAAGGATATCCCAAAAGGGAAAACCCAAAGACAAATCAGCCAGGTTCAATCTCAAACTGACCACTATCAAATCTTCGCCCTCCTCGTCTAACCTCAAAATAATGCCCCCCTTCCTCGCCGACCTCCGCCACTCCTTTCGCACCTTCCTCCGCAATCCCGCCTTCACCCTCACCGCCCTCGCCGCGCTCACCCTCGGCATCGGCACCAATACCGCCATTTTCTCCGTCGTCAACCGCGTATTATTGAAGCCCGTCGCCGCGCCCGACCCCGATCGCATCGTCGTCCTCGGCTCCACTCGCCCTAACGGACCTCCCATCGGAGGCTCGCCTACCCGCTTCAATCTCTGGCGCGAGCAAACCGCCCTGTTCCAGGACATCTCCGCGTACCGCTTCGGCTCCATGAACCTCACTGGCGTCGACGCGCCGGAGCAGGTGCAAATCGGCCAAGTCTCCGTCGATTATTTCCATCTCTTCGGCATCCCCATCGCGCTAGGCCGCACCTTCACTGCCGCCGAGGACCTTCCCCACGCCGGCAACTTCGTCGATCCTCAGCGACCCCTTCTGGCATCGTGCTTTCGCCGCCGCGCCGCTGCTCGGCAAGACGATTTCCCTGAACGGCAGCCCCTATGTAGTCGTCGGCATCACGGCACCCGGCGTCGAAACCGAATCGCCCAAGCCCATCGACGTTTGGGTCCCTTTTCAGATCGACCCCGCGAGCCAGGATCAGAACCATTACTTCGCCGTCGCCGCCCGCATCCGCCCCGGCGTCACGCCAGGCGATGATCAAGACGCAGCTTCAGACCGCGACCGACGATTTCCGCCGCCGCTGGCCCGGCGTCAGCACGACTCTTCCCGGCATGACCTTCATCGCCGAGCCGATGCAGGATGTCCTCGACCGCAACATCCGTTCTTCTCTGCTGATCCTGGCCGTCGCCGTCAGCTTCGTCCTGCTGATCGCCTGTGCCAACGTCGCGAATCTTCTGCTGGTCCGCGCCGCGGGGCGCAAACGCGAGATCGCCATCCGCATCGCCATCGGGGCAACCCGCGCGCGCCTGATCCGTCAACTCCTGGCGGAGAGCGTAGCTCCTCTCGCTGATAGGCGGAGTCCTCGGGCTGGTCGCTCGGCATCGTCGGAATCCGCGCGCTGCTCGCTTTGAACCCCGGCGACATTCCGCGCATCGGCCCATCCGGCATCTCCGCCGACTGGCGCATCGTGGCCTTCACGTTGCTTCTCTCGATCGCGACCGGGCTCGTATTCGGTCTGATCCCCGCGCTCCAAGCCTCGCGCATCGAGCTGACCACTGCGCCTAGAAGAAACCGGGTCCGCGCCGTTCTGGTGGTCAGCGAAGTATCGCTGGCATTGATCCTGTTGATCGGCTCCGGCCTGCTGATCAAGAGCTTCGTCTCCATGCGGTCGATCGAATCCCGGCTTTGACACGCACCACGTCCTGACCCTGCAAATGTCTCTGACCGGCGACCAATATCAAAAGACCGCGGGCGTGGCGCGGCTCGCCGATGCGACAGTGTCGAACGCATTCGCGCGCTGCCCGGCGTCGAATCCGCCGCCGCCGGTTGCTGCCTGCCTATCGGCGCCGTTCCCAACGCGCCCTTCGTGATCGCCAATCGTCCGCTTGACCGGAACCTTTCACGCGCGCGCAAACATGCCGACCATCTCGCCCGAGTTCTTCGACGTGTTCAAAATCCCGATCCTTCGCGGACGCAAATTCACCGACCGCGACGTCGCCGGGGCGCCCGCTCGTCGCGATCATCAATCAAGCCATGGCCCGCGAGTTCTGGCCGAACGACGACGCCATCGGCGCCCGCATCAGCCTGGGCTCGAAAGCCACCGCCGAACCCTCCACGGCGCTGGAAATCGTTGGCGTCGCGGGCGACGTTCGCGAGCGCACCGACCGCAGCACGGACCCGCAGGGCAACATCATTTACATGCCGCTCCCGCAAACCTCCGATGCCTACACCTCCTACATCGTTCGCATCCCGACGATATGGATGGTCCGCACCCGCGTCGAGCCCCATTCGCTCAGCTCCGCCATCAAGAACGAACTGGTGCAAGCCAGCCGCGGCTTGGCCGTCGTGAATATCCGCTCGATGGATGAAATCGAATCGGCGTCCACCGCGCGCCAGGATTTCAATATGGTGCTGATGCTGATCTTCGGAGGCTCGGCTCTTTTGCTGGCGGCGATCGGCATTTACGGATTGATGGCCTTCAGCGTCGAGCAGCGCACGCAGCGAAATCGGAATCCGCATCGCCCTCGGAGCCGCGTCGAACAACGTGCAAAACATGGTGATCGCGCAAGGCATGCTGCTGGTCCTAACCGGCGCAGCGATCGGCATAGCCGCATCGCTAGGCCTGACGCCGATTCCTGGAAAGCTTCCTCTACGGAGTGCAGACGCTTGATCCAGTGGTGTTCATAGCGGTCCCGATTCTATTGGCCGCCGTAGCCCTGGCCGCGATCTGGCTCCCCGCTCGCAGGGCCAGCCGAGTGGATCCGATCCAGGCCCTCCGCTGCGACTAATCATAGGCGAGCCTATGCGATGGCTGCGCAACAGCTCGAGTCGCAGATATGAACGCCGAGCTTGTTTACTTCAAGCGGAAGTTTCGCGAAAAATTCCCGCATCGATGCTTCCAGGCCCGGCGTGCACGCCACGCAGTTCCCTTCGTAAATCGACCTCTTCCCGTTGAACGCAAAAAACACTGCGCCTGCTTCTTCGAGAATCACCTGCGTCGCCGCCATGTCCCATGGAGCGACTTTCGGTTCGACCCACGCGTCCATCTGACCCCTCGGCGACCATCATCGCGTCGGGGGTTCCGCCCAGACATCGAAAGGCCCAAAATAAGGTCAAATAAGACGTCATCAAGCGCCTTACGGATGCATTTTTAGTCGATTAAGGCTGTTTAGCGATATCACTGCATTCTCCGGCCTATCGATCGACGACACCCTCAGCCGCACATCGTTCCGAAACGACCCTTCGCCGCGCGCGCCCCAACAGGTATTTCCCATCAGCGGCAAATGCACCACGCCAGCCTGCACCTCGCCCTCCTTTTCGAGGGCGATCAGCACGCTCCAAAGTGGATTTCCGCGCACGAAATCCCTAGTGCCGTCAATAGGATCGATGATCCAGCGGCGTCCGTTTTTGGACTCCTTCCGCGACCCTTCCTCGCCCAGAATCCCGTCGTCCGGAAACGCTTCCTCCAGCATTTTCGCGATCAGTTTTTCGCACTCTTTATCGGCAATCGTAACCGGCGAATCGTCCGGTTTATTTTCCGCGGTAATTCCGGTTTTTTGATGGCGCAAAGCCAGTTCCGCGGATAGTTTGGCGATCCGGCGGGCTGTTTCAATCTCTTGACTATACGGCATTCTCAGCATGGTAGCATTGTCCCGATGAAGGCCCGGACCGTCTACACGGTGCTCGAAGAAACCGCCGCGATTTACCCCGATAAAGCGGCGCTGCACCAACCGCTGGGGGGCGGGAAATACCGGACTTGGACCTGGCGCGAGTATCGCGATACGGTGCAGCAGATTGCAGTCGGCATCCGCGAATTGGGCGTGCCTAAAGGCGGGCATGGTGGCGCTGCAATCGGAGACGCGCGCGGAGTTTTATCTCACCGATATCGGCATCATGACGGCGGGTGCGATCTCGGCGGCGCTCTATACCAGCTTGCCTTACGCGGATCAGGCGAAAACTTTGCGCGCTTCGGATGCGACGGTGGTGTTTGTCGAAAACGAAAAAGTGATGAAGGCGCTTCAGAGCGAGGGGCTTTGGATGTGCAGTGGATTTTGCTTACCGACGATTCGGTGCGCGCGGCTGGGCGAGCGGAAGATGCGCGAAGATCCGGCGATTTTCGAACGGATTCGCGCGGAGGTGTCGGAATCCGATCTGGCGGTGCTGTACATCGACGTCCGGCGCTACGGGCGAGCCGAAGATGGGGCTGGTTTCGCATCGGGCGTTGGTGGCGAATATGGATATGTCTCCGACGTCGTTTCCTTTGTCGCCCGAGGATTGCACCATTGCGTTTCTGCCCTCGGCGCATATCGCGCAGCGAGTGGTGGTCGAACTGCTGCCGATCCGCGAAGGAGGCTGCATCTGGTTTTCTGAAGGGCTCGCTAAGCTGCCGCAGGAGCTGCGAACGATCCGGCCGACATTTTTTCTGGCTCCGCCGCGAGTTTGGGAGCGAATTTATGCGACGGTCTCCGCCGAGATTCGAAAGCGTCCCGCGGCCGTGCGGAGGCTGTTCTACACCGCGATCGGATTGGGATCGGAGGCTAGCCGCAGGAAGCAGCAGGGGCAAGGAAGTTCCGCGGCTGGATGCGAACGTCGCTGCGGATTTTCGACGGCTTGGTATTCTCGAAAATCCGCGAGCGTCTGGGCGGACGGATGCGGCTGGCGGCGAGCGGGGCGGCTCCGCTGAGCAAGGATCTGGCGGAGTTTTATGGAGCGATCGGAATGGCGCTCGTCGAAGGCTACGGGTTGACCGAAGGCGGCGTTGCCGCTGCTGAATCCGTTCGACCGGCCGAAGGCCGGAAGCATCGGCAAGCTACTGCCGGGCATCGAAGGGCGCATCGAAGAAGACGGGGAGCTGATGCTGCGCGGCGCGTCTCTTTTCTCCGGCTATTACAAAGATCCGGAAGCGACGGCGGCGGTGCTGCGCGACGGATGGCTCGCCACGGGCGACATCGCGGAGTGCGATGCGGACGGGTATTACTACATCACCGGCCGCAAGAAAGACCTGATCGTTTCCTCAAACGGAAAGAAGATTTACCCGTCGCGTATCGAGGGGATGCTGAAGAAGGAGCCGGCGATTAATCAGGTACTGCTGATCGGGGACCGGATGCCGTACGTAACGGCTCTGTTCACCGTGAACGGTGCGCCCGAGGAAGTGCGCGGAACACGGTGGAGAAGGCTGTGAAGGCGGTGAATAAACAGCTCGCGTCATTTGAGCAGGTGCGGAAATTTAAGATTCTCGAACGGGATTTTTCGATTGAGCAAGGCGAGTTGACGCCGACGATGAAGGTGCGGCGAAATCGCGTGCTCGAAAATCACCGAACCCTGGTGAGTGAAATGTATATGGGGAAAGACGTTGAGTAATCGGCGGTTGACGTCCGGGCTATGCCCGGATGGACCGATTGACAATCGGTCCGCAGGTTGCCAACCTGCCCCACAAAGCGTTTAGCACCTGACTCGCTGGCGATACAAGACGCCGCCGGCTGCGGAGGTGGGCAGCGCGGTGAGTACAAGCGCGATCGGATACCAGGCCGGGCCGAGATTGAGGGGAATCGTGACGATCGCGGCGACTGCGCTCAGTGCGAATCCCACGAGTCCCAGGATTACGGCGTGATGCATCGGCGCGTACGGCGCGAACCGGGCGGTCACGTAACCGCCCACCACGCCGTAAACCAACCGATAGGAGAACGCGAGCGCATTTAAGCCCGGCGCGCGTAGAGGTCCCCAAGGCGGATACAACTTAAGGATATGCAGCAGCTCATCGGTCGCGAGCGAAAGAGCTGCGAGCGAGAGAAATCCGGCGAGCACTGCAGCGGCGCGTCGCCACGGTTGACGGGGACGCGAGGTCATGACTCCGCCTCCGCGGCGAATGTGGGCAACAGCTCGGCCAAACGGTCGTAACTGGTGGACGCGCCGCCCTCCATGCCGGATTTCAGGACAGTGTCGCGAATCTCCTTCGAATCGTAGAGGCACGTGACCGTAAACGTGGTCTTTCCGTCCGCCTCAACGAATGTCGTTGTGTTCAGGCCCTCGCCGGGGTACCAGGGCTGCTCGAACCTCTCGGTCTGGACGATGCGCTCCGGCGCGACGATCTCGCGAAACTCGCCCAACATGATCATTTTCGCGCCGTCGGTTTTGGTCATCACGAAACGCCACGCACCGCCGACTCTCAGATCGACGTCGCACTCGGTAAGTGTCCAGGCACGCGGGCCGAGGCCCCAGCGCTTCAGAAGCTCGCATTTCGTAAAGCAGTCGAAGACCAGTTTGCGGGGCGCGTTGAAAACCCGGGTCAGAGCGATCTCGCGGTCGCTGGGGGTGGTTACTTCGTAGTGTTGCTGTCGACATTTGTTATTTCCTTTTCTTTCGTTTTGTTTTCAATTCGGCGGCTTGCAATTCTTCGAGGAGGTTGTCCAGGCGCTCAAAGGCGGCCTCCCAGTGCTTGCGGTAATTTTCGAGCCAGTCCGCAGCTTCGGCGAGAGGCTTGGCTTCGAGGCGGCGCGGACGCCTTTGCGCATCGCGCCCGTGTGAAATTAGCCCGGCTCGCTCCAGCACTTTGAGGTGTTTGGAGATCGCGGGCTGAGTCATGGCGAAGGGCTCGGCCAACTCGGTGACGGATGCTTCCCCGAATGCGAGCCTTGCTAAAATAGCGCGGCGGGTGGGATCGGCAAGCGCCATGAAGGTGGCGTTAAGCTGATCGGGAGTTGATTGTCCATAACCAAACGGTTGCATAACCTATTGGTAATCTACAACAAAGTCGAAAGGGCTGTCAAGCCCCGCGTCGAAGATTTATTCAGACCACAATTGAGGCTGATATCTGTTACGTTACGCGTTACGGGCACACGATTCGCTCAACTCCCCAACAAAGGGTTGTAGTGGTTACACGAAGAGATGACGCGTGACATTCTCGCAAGGCTGGATGAAAAGGAGCAGGACATGCCGATGAAGAATCCTCCTCATCCTGGAGGTTTTGTTTTGCGTCAGTGTATCGAGCCTTTGGGCCTGACAATCACTGACGCTGCCGCGGCGCTTGGTGTTACTCGCACTACGCTATCGGAACTGGTAAACGAGAAGCGTGGGATTTCCGCGGAGATGGCGGTCAGGTTGTCCAAAGTATTCGGCGGCAGCGCGGAGAGCTGGCTGGTGCAACAGGCGCAGTACGATCTGGCCCATGTCCGTGCGGATCGGATGAAGTTGAAGCGGTTGGAGTTGGTTTAATAATCACTTAGGTCGGACGTCACGCTTTAGTCTTTGTACTCGCGGTTAGATAGATCCGGATCGGCTACTTCATTCAGGCGATGTGATAGCCCTTCTCCTGGACGGAGACCATGTTTTACGATTTTTCGATTTGGGTCAGAGTAGTTTTCGGCCAACATCAAGGTTGGCTCAGTGGGTCAGGTCTCGGCGGAGCGGCCGTTATTCTAGTTGGGCTACTGAACTTCTTCGACGTATGGAAAATGCCTAAGAAGTGGTACGCCGCTATCTTTCTTGGGTTCTTCTTCATCGGAGCAAATTACGTTGCATGGCATGACGCCTACAGCTCAATGAGGGGTCGAGAACTGGACCTACATAACATGGAGGGCAAATGGAACATGGAAAAATCGACAGCGGAAGCTCTCCAAAGCAAGCGGAATCTCAAGCCAAGTTATTACCGTCGCGCTCATTGCCATCTCGGCCCGCGACACTTACGACTCGTCGTTTGTCGAATGCCCAAATTACAAAGGTGGCAGATGAATTATCCTCAGGCAAAGGACACGCCGTCATCATCGTTGCCCCACAGATGCTAGACGAAGCAGATAGGGCGGAACGGGTGGGCTATGCCAAAGATCTTATGAGCGCATTTAGGCTGGCTAAGTGGGAGACACTACTTGATACACAAGTTACGGCCAATAGGGACCATAACGGGTTGCTAGTATGGGGCTTTACCGATGACTTGGAAACCGTCGAGCGCGCCCTAGTGAGATCTAGTATTATATACCGCGCAAACCCAAACGGCGCACCGTTTGACGGCGTTAGTATGATACCCAATTATTCTTCTGGTTCCGCTGAATTTAAACGAATAGCCGAAAAGACGAGGATGTTCATTGTTAGAATCTATATCGGCAAGGGTGGCGATCAATAATTAAATGCTCTTCTCGATTTGGCGAGTAAAACAAGGGAACCAAGGTATCGCGGAACAGGTGTGGATTGTTGCGCTGGTTGAGTCTTCATTCAAACTCATCGAGACATAAGGGCTTGATGCCGACGAGGGCGTCGGCTGCCGACCGGGGGTCCGCCCACTTTCTGAGGTCGTTCATAAAGTCACGCGTCTTATCCAGAAGCTGCCGCCACCCTTGGTCGCTAGGTTCGGGAAAGCCCTCTTCAGGTTATTGGGGTGACACACTCCCAAATAATGAGTCGCGAGTAACACTTCGAAATCGCGATTTCCTTGTAGGAATGCTAGTAACACGTATTGTTCGTTCCAGAACAGGTGGCGCTTCTTGATCCATTCTTTCGGCATGTTCCATGGCAGAAAAATATCGTGGATGTGAACTATAACGCCGGGATGGAGGCGGGGCAGGATTTCCAGGATTAGATACGTTACGTCGGAACCGATTTTGCAGATGTGAGTGCTATCGATGAACAGGAAGTCTCCGGCGTCTAGCTCCGTGAAGGTCTCTACAGGTACTGACTGTGCCTGTTCGCGTATGAGTTGGCTCAGGCCGGGGACGCCCCCGGTTAGGAAACGCGCGGGGTAGGGCTCAATCGCGTTCAGGATCGTGTGTCTATTTCGTAGAGCCGCCTGTCCGGCTATGCACGTGGAGTAGCCAGCGCCGACCTCTAGTACTTTCTGCGGCCCGAAGTGGCGGATCATGGCGTAATACACGGACGCGTCGGTTTCATTGAATTGCGGATTTTTCCAGTCGAAGGCGTCGATATGCTTCAGCTCCTCCGCGTAAGCTCCGAGGTTTGCTAACAAAGCTAATTGATCTGCCTCTCTCAGAGACCAGCCTGGTGTTGTGTCATACCGGCGATCCCAGAGTTCATCGGGAAGAGAAGTAGTGTCGGGCACCGGACTGTAGTAGTGAACGGGCGAGAAATGAGCGCCCAGCGCTTGGAGGCGGTCGAACAGTTCTTCCTTGCGCTCCCCGCTTACGAAGCCGTTGCGGATGATGGGAATCATCAGGCTCGCCAGAAAAGCCGCCATCTCTTCGTCGGGGATACGGTGACCGAGTTCCTTCGAAAAGCGATCGACATGATCGGGCCAGGAAGCGATAAATGCATCCCAGTCCGCGTCGGTACTGGAGGCGCCGGACAACAGGTTCTGGAAGTCACGGATGAACTTCATTGGTAGGGTGAGGATAGCATCTGTCACCTGGTCAGAAATGGCGAATGCTTCACTACATGATAGTGATACTTGACTGCTCCGATCCAAGCAAGCGCGCCTAAGATGAATAGCACGATTGCTGTCCATAGGACAACCTTGATCCAGGGGAAACGCCGCTGCTCGCGATGAAGCACCAGCAAATAGCCTGCGAAGACACCGACGAAAAACAGCAGGCACATAGGCACTGCGAATAGCGACATATTCACGACGTCCGTAGTCGGGGTGACGACTGAGGCAACGATGATGATCGCAAGAATCGCGTAGCGGGAATGCTCCATCAGAAATTTGGGAGTTGCGAGGCGCACTAGCACCAGGAAGAAAATCACTACCGGTATTTCGAACATCATGGAGACGCCCAGCATTACGTCGACGAACAAATCGAAGTAGCTATCGATCGAGAGAGTCGTGGTGACGCCGGCAAATTTGCCGATGCCCAGCAGGAACGTTAATCCGTAGCGGAAGGCCAGGAAGTACGCGAAGAGTCCACCTAGAATGAATAAGCCGGCCGTGGCCAGGACGAAGGGGACGGCCCATTTGCGCTCTCTTTCGTAGAGGCCAGGGGCGATGAAGGCCCACACCTGATAGAGGATCCACGGCGAGCCGAGGAAGAGCGATGCGACTAGCGGGGTCCACATCCAGATGATTTCGAATTGCTCCATGGCGTTGATGCCGACCAGGCCTCCGGTGCCCAATTTGCGGAAGGCTTCTACTGCCGGTGCTTGAACGATCAGCCATAGTTTGTCGGAGAATGCGAGGCAAGCGAGAAAGATGACTCCGAAGCCGAGGAGGGCGCGGATCAGCCGGGAACGCAGTTCTTCTAAATGCTCGAGGAACGACATGCGGAGCAGGCCGTCTTCTTGGTCCTTCGTTTCGTACATATGGTTCCCTCGTGACCGCACGAATCCCCGGACTTACGTCCGGGGTTATAACCCCAATGCGTCAGCGTGGGGAATTAGGCGGTTGCTGGAAATTCGGCGCTGGGAAATGCTGTGCGCCTACTGTGGAAGGGTGGGGGCGAACGTTGTCCGCTCCCGTTATCGAAGAGCCATCATACCATTTGATCGAGGAGGGAAATTGGATCGGCGGGACGGACTGGTCCGGGTTGAATGACGCTGGCGTAAAACCCGCTGAGCGCCCAACGCGGGGAAGATGCGTCGCCTACATCTACCTTTGCGTCGTATATTGCTTTCTGAATTCCTGGTCCGTAAACACTGAGTTGGCTGCATGGGGCGCGCACGGTGGTGAACTCGACGATGGCATGACCGATGCGCCAGCGCTGGCCGGAGCGCCATTGCGCGCGATCGAGGCCAATGGTCGTGATATTTTCTCCAAGCGCGCCCGGATATAAGAGGATAGCCGAGCGCGGTCAGTTCGGCGATGGCTTCGGAGGAGATTAGGAGGATTGCCTGCTGCGGTCCACCGTGAATTTCGGGATGGGCGTGACTGTCTCCGGCGATGCCGAGGGGTCCAATATCTCCCTGGGGTATGGCGCGCTTGGGCACGCCGCCGCGGGAGATGCTGACTTGTAGAATTGAGCCGCTGAGCATTCAGAAACCGCTCCCTGTGGTCGCGGCTCGTAGCGCCGAAGGCCGCAGGCTATAGCTTAGATGTCGTAGTAGAGCGCGAATTCGTAGGGATGCGGGCGCAGGCGGATCGCGTCGGCTTCGCTCTTGCGCTTGTATCCGATGAAGGTTTCGATCAGCTCTTCGCTGAATACGTCGCCCTTCAGCATGAAGGCGTGATCGTCTTCGAGGCAGGTCAGCGCTTCTTCTAGCGACGAGGGCATGGACGGGACGGCCTTCATTTCTTCGGGCGTCAGATCGTAGATGTCCTTGTCGAGCGACTCGCCGGGATCGGTCTTGTTGAGCACGCCGTCGAGACCGGCCATCATCATCGCCGCGAACGCCAGGTACGGATTCGCCGACGGATCCGGCGGACGGAATTCGACGCGCTTGGCTTTCGGGCGACGCCGAGTACATCGGAATGCGGACCGCGGCCGAGCGGTTGCGGCGCGAGTACGCCAGGTTCACCGGCGCTTCGTAGCCCGGAACCAGGCGCTTGTAGCTGTTGGTGGTCGGCGCGATGATCGCGGAGAGAGCGCGGGCGTGCTTCAGCAATCCGCCGATGTACTGCAGCGCCATCTGGCTGAGGCCCGCGTACATATCGCCGGCGAACAGCGGGTTCTTTCCGTTCCACAGGCTCTGGTGCGTGTGCATGCCGCTGCCGTTATCGCCGAACAGAGGCTTGGGCATGAAGGTGACGCTCTTGCCGTACTGATACGCCGACGTTGCGGATGACGTATTTGTACAGCATCATGTTGTCGGCGGATTTGACCAGCGTGTCGAAGCGCTGATCGATTTCGCACTGGCCGGCGGTGGCGACTTCGTGATGATGGCACTCGATATCGAGGCCGACCTTGATCATCGTCTCGACCATCTCGGCGCGCAGATCCTGATAATGATCGGTGGGCGGGACGGGGAAATATCCTTCCTTGAAGCGCGGGCGGTAGCCGAGGTTGTTGTGCTCGCGGCCGGAGTTCCAGCGGCCTTCTTCGGCGTCGATGAAGTAGTAGCCGGAGTGCGCGTTCTGATCGAAGCGGACGTTATCGAAGATGAAGAACTCGGCTTCGGCGCCGAAGTACGCGGTGTCGGCGATGCCGGAATTTTTGAGATAGAGCTCGGCTTTCTGGGCGATCCAGCGCGGGTCGCGATCGTAGTGCTGGCGGGTGATCGGGTCGATGACGTCGCAGACCATCACCAGCGTTCTGGTTTCATAGAAAGGATCGATCACGGCGGTGGTGGGATCGGGGATCAACAGCATGTCGCTTTCATTGATGGCGGCCCAGCCGCGGATGGTGGAGCCGTCGATGCCGAAGCCCTCTTCGAAGGTGTCTTCCTTCAACTGGCTGATGGGGTAGGAGATGTGCTGCTGCAATCCGGGCAGGTCGGTAAAACGCAAATCCAACTGCTTGGCGTCATGCTTTTTTGCATACTCCAAGACGTCTTTCGGTGTTCGGCCGGCTGTGCTCATCACTACATAATACTTGAGTGTCTGGCGGCGCGCTTGATAAATATTTTGGATGTCATTTAAGGGTAAACTAGGAGTCTTGGAGCAAATCGACATCAATTGGGGACTGGCGCCGGCGATCTACTCGGTGAGCGAACTGACGGGGGCGATTCGCGGGCTGCTGACCGACCATTTCACCGATATCTGGGTGGCGGGCGAGATTTCCGGGACCAGGGTTCCGGCGAGCGGACATTATTATTTCACTCTGAAAGATGAAGGCGCGCAGTTAAAAGCGGTCTGTTACAAGATGACCGCGCGCTATCTGAAGTTCAAGCCGCAGGATGGCATTGCGGTGCTGGCGCGGGGGCGCATCGATGTGTACGATGCGCGCGGCGAAGTGCAGTTTGTGGTTGAGGCGATTGAGCCGCAGGGGCATGGCGCGCTGCAGCTCGCGTTCGAGCAACTGAAGAAGAAGCTGGCGGCGGAAGGACTGTTCGATAGCGGCGCGGAAACGGCCGATGCCGGCGCTGCCGGTGCGGATCGGCATCGTGACGTCGCCCACGGGCGCGGTGATTCGCGACATTTTGCAGATTCTGGAGCGTCGATTTCCCGGGCGTCATATTCGCATTTATCCGGCGCAGGTGCAGGGTGAGGGATCGATCGAGCAGGTGGTGGCGGGGCTCGAATATTTCAGCAAGTCGAAGTGGGCGGAAGTGGTGATTGTTGCGCGCGGCGGCGGGTCGCTCGAAGATTTGTGGACGTTCAATGAAGAGCGGGTCGCGCGAGCGATTGCGAATTGCCCGGTGCCGGTGATTTCGGCGATCGGGCATGAGACGGATTTCACGATCGCGGATTTCGTGGCCGATTTGCGGGCTCCGACGCCTTCGGCGGCCGCGGAGCTGGTGATTCGCACCAGGCAGAGTCTGTTCGATGTTCTTGACGGATGCACTACCAAGCTGACGCAGACGGCGCGGCTCAATATTGCGATGCGAGGCCGGGCACTGCATCGGATCACCATCGATCAGGCGACGCTTCATCGGGCCATCGGACGGAGAATGCAGCGCGTGGATGAACTCGAGTACCGATTGCGGGATCTGGTTCGCGGCACGCTTGACCGGCGTAGAAAAGTACTAGAGCGGATCAAGAGCGGGACTATCGCAACTGGACGTGCGACTGAAATTCGTAGCGGCGCATAGGAGAATCGAATCGTCGACAGCAAAGATCCTCCAGTCGATCCGGTTGAGGGTGATTGGGGCTCGCGGAAAATTATCCTTTCTTGATGGTCATTTGGCCCAGTTGAGTCCTTTGAAAATCCTCGAGCGCGGATACGCGATTGTGGAGAATGAGGGGAAGATCGTCAAGGTTTCCGAGGATGCGCCCGCTGATTCTGAAGTAAACATTCGGATTGCAAGGGGAAAGCTTCGCGCACGAATTCTTTGATTCGAGCGGGTCAAGTGAGTCAATTGATACATATTCAATTTTACGGATTCCCGCCTGTTAAGATCCGTAAAACCAGAGTCATTAAGGCTTTGTAATCAGAGGTTTCCAGAAGTCATGGAACTCAAATTGAAGCTTGACAAGCCTTTTACTTCGGCATAACATGAGTGACATTATTCCGTGTGTGCCAGTTGTGTGACCGTTGGTTGTGGGAGGGGTTTAAAAATGAGCCTGAAGGGTTCCAAGTTTGCTTATTTGACGTTGCTCGCAGTGCCTATGATGGCCGCGAGTATCTTATTAATTACCGCTGCGCCAGCCTTGGCGCAGTCCGCCTCACAGGGCACGCTGACCGGTCAAATAGTAGACCAGCAAGGTGCTGTGATCCCATCCGCCGAGGTCAAGATGGTTGACCCGACCACCAACAGCACGCGCGAGACGATGACGAATGAAAATGGCCGGTACACTATCCCCAATATTCAGCCGGGCACTTACAATGTCACGGTCACGAAGCTGGGATTCACGACCGCGAAGCTGACGGGCCAGATCATTGAGGTCGGCCAGGTACTCACGCTGGATGTTCCGTTGGCTGTCGGGGCCACCTCGACAACGGTCGAAGTGCAGGCGACCGCGGGCGCGGAACTCCAGACCTTGAACGCCACTGTCGGCAGCACGATTAATAATGAAGCGATGAATTTGATCCCGAATCTGGGACGCGACGCATCGTATCTGGCGGTGCTGCAAGTCGGCGTTTCGCTCGACGGCAACGTGGCCGGGGCGGCGAGTGACCAGAACAAGTTCCAGCTCGACGGCGGCAATAACAGCGACGATATGGCCGGCAACAACGCCGTCTATACTCCCGGCAACGGCTACGCCGGCACAGCCGGGACGGGCGGCACGCCGACGGGTGTGATGCCGACTCCAGTCGAAAGTATCGAAGAGTTCAAAGTGGGCACTCTAGGCCAGGGCGCCGACTTCGGCGGAGCGGGCGGAAGCCAAGTTCAGATGGTGACCAGGCGCGGAACCAACACATTCCACGGCGCGGCCTACGAATATTACTTCAGCACGGACGTAGGCGCCGCGAACACATGGAAGAACAATCACGTCGCCGACGCCGCGACCCACACTCTCGATACGCCGCTTCCCTCCGCGCATCGCAACCATTACGGCGGCGCGTTAGGTGGGCCGCTCTTCCCCAAGCGTTTTCTGGGCGGCAAATGGTATTTCTTCTCCAATTATGAGGCCGTTGCTTTCCCGAACAACATCACATTCGAAAGAGCAACTCCCAGCGCGGCCTACCGGGCTGGCGTCATCCAGATGCCGAACACGGCGGGCGTCCTGACCGCCATACAACATTAATAACTTCCCGGTTACTGTAAACGGCACCACTTACGCCGGCTGCGGTGCGACCGGCTCCTGCGATCCACGCGGCCTCGGCGTCAACCCGCTGATTCAGAAAATCTGGTCGACCATGCCCCTTCCCAACGACCCGAGCTACACCACTGGCACTCCGGGAGATGGCTACGGGCCAGGGGCCAATTCGGGTGGGTATCTCGCTCCTCTGACGATCCCGCAGACGTCGAAGTTCATTGTGGGCAAGATCGATCATGACTTCAACGACAAGAACAGATTCTTCGTCAGCTACCGGTACTACGATTTCAACCAGTTGGTAAATGTACAAACAGATATGGGCGGTTTGCTCCCGGGCGCGACCCAGGGGCAGTACACGGCTTATGGCGTTCGTCCTCAGAAGCCGGGCTATTGGGTGACGGGTCTCTCGACGACCATCAGCCCCAACATGACCAACGATTTCCATTTCAGTTATCTGCGCAACTATTGGAATTGGCAGGACCAGGCCGGTCCGCCGCAAGTTGCCGGGCTGGGTGGCGTGATTGAACCCGGCGGGGAGTCCGCGAACGCGCTGACTTCCCTATAACGTCGATTCGCAGGACACCCGGCAGCGCTACTGGCGCGGGCACGACTATTTCCTGAACGACCAGCTTACCAATCTGCATGGAAATCACGTGTTCCAGTTCGGCGCCACCTATCAGCGGAACCACGATATTCACGGGCGCAACGACAACGGGGTGGGAATCGACACGTCGCCCGCCTATATCGCGGGCAGCACTACATTGGGCACCGGCATCAGCTCTTCCGCCTATACGTTGCCGGCCGGCGCGGCCACGGGTGATCTCTCTAACTTCCAGGTCCTGTTCGACCAGGTGACAGGAACTCTTACCCAAACTCAGGTCATGTACACGCGCAGCGGTCAGGCGCTGACCTTGAATCCGCTGGGCACTCCCGGGTTCGACAACAGCATTATTCCGAGCTACAACTTCTATTTCACCGACACCTGGCACGTGAAGCCGCACGTGACCGTCAGCTATGGCGTCACGTACGATCTCTCGATGCCGCCGTATCGAACTCAACGGCAAGCAGGTGCAGATGGTGGACGACGCCGGGAATCCGATCGGCGTCAAGTCCTATCTGACCCAAAAGGAGACTGCGGCCCTGGCGGGATCGGTATACCAGCCGCAAATCGGCTTCGATCTCATCGGGAACGCCGCGGGCGGCGCGAACAAGTATCCCTACGCTCCGTTCTACGGCGGATTCAGCCCGCACGCTTCCATCGCCTGGAATCCGAACTTCAACGGCGGTTTGATGGAAAAGATATTCGGACGGAATAATACCGTGATCCGCGGCGGGTACGGCCGCATTTACGGCCGGTTGAACGGCGTCGACCTGATGCTGGTTCCGCTGCTCGGCCCCGGACTGCTCCAGGCCGTGGCGTGCGTCGGTCCGACCATTTCTGGTACTTGCGCCGGACCCGGCGGAGCGACGCTGAACTCGGCGTACCGCATCGGTGTGGACGGCATGAACGCTCCGCTGCCTTCCGTGACGTCAGACTTTCCCGCAGCCATTCGTTCCGGGTTCGGTCCAGAACGGAATCCTGAATGCGGCGGCCGCCGACGGATCGCAGCTCGATCCGAACCTGAGGCCGAATCATTCCGACGAGTTCACTTTGACATTCAACGATCCTTCTCCTCGAAGCTGATGATGGAAGTCGGCTATATCGGCCGCAAGATCAGCAATGAATTCCAGGAGATCAACATCGATGCTCTGCCGACGATGACCACGCTGGGCGGGCAGACTTTCGCACAGGGGTACGCAGCGCTCTACTCGGAGTATTGCGGGTTGCAAGGGGCAAACGCGACAGCCACCTGCAACAAGAACGCCGGGGCGGTTACGAATCAACCGTTCTTCGAAGCGGCGATGGGTGGGTCAGGCTCGCCCTATTGCGCCGCGGCCGGAAGCTGCACCAAGGCGGTGATCGCCGCCGAGGGGTCCAACATTGCTACGACCAACGTCTACAGCCTGTGGACCGACCTCGGCAAGTCGTCGAGCTTTGTTTTGCCCCGGACGCTGCTCAACCAGGTGCAGGGCCCCGGCCTCAACGCGCAGCTTGCCGGCTCCTTCGACTACATCAACTCCTACGGACACGGGAGCTACAACGCCTTGTTCGGGACCTTCAAGACCACCAACTGGCATGGATGGACGACCCAGCAGAACTTCACCTGGGGCCGCGCTCTGGGAACCGGCAGCGTGGCCCAGGCGAGCAGTTCGATCACGGTACCGAATCCGTTCGATTTCCAAAACTTCGGGTCGTATGGCGTACAGCCCTTCGACGTGAAGTTCACCTACACCTTGGTGACCGCCTACCAGGAGCCTTGGTTCAAGGGCCAGAAGGGTATTTTCGGACGCGTCCTGGGCGGCTGGACGCTCGCTCCGTTGTTCACGTGCGCGCTCGGGTCTGCCACAGCGCGTCACGTGCGACAGCTCCAACACTTGCTCCGGCATGACTTCGGATCAGTCCGAGCAATATTCAGAGGCAGCAGGAGCCGCACCGTTCACTGGCGGCTATGCCGGGGAAGGCTATTACAACTTCCAAAATGGAGTCGCGACAGGTCCAGGATCGTCGGGCAATCCCGCCAAGGGTGGTTCGGGGATCAACCTGTTCAACAATCCGGTGCAAGTTGCCTCCGAATTCCGGCCGTTCGTTCTGGGTTTGGATAACCAGTCCGGGGGCGCCGGCGTCATTCGAGGCTTCCCGTACTGGAATCTGGACGCGACACTCACGAAGGACATCAAAATCCGGGAGAGCATAGGCGCGACGCTGATTATTCAAACTGTGAATGCTCTGAACCACTTCGTGCCGGGGAATCCGAGCACCAGCATTCAATCGACCAGTTCGTTTGGTGTGGTGACGGGTCAGTACACCAGCGGCAACGGAATCGCGGCACGCTGGATGGAGTTCGGCCTGCGGCTACGATTCTAAGTTCAGGATCGCGAATCACTAAAAGGGGGCCGGGAAACCGGTCCCTTTTTTCATTTGTCCTAAAGGTTACATTTGGCCGAGAATTTTCTTGACAAGAAAGCTCGTCGAGAATAACATTGATAACATTATCTTCGCGGTGACCTCGTAAGCCACCCTCGCAATTCCTCGTCAGCAAAACCCCCGTCGAATCTTTGCGCTCTATTTATTTGCGGTCAAGGGGAGGGGTATGAAATTCAAGTACACGACATTGGGGATACGTGTTTCCACTTTATTGGTGGTTCTTTTGGCTGGCTGCGCAGGTCTTTGGGGACAGGCTACAACTACCAGTTCCGTGATCGGGCTGGTGACGGATTCAACCAACGCGGCAATTCCCGGGGCGGAAGTAACGCTTACTGATCTGGGGACGAAGAATCGCAAAAAGCGTCCACCAACGAGGACGGGCGATATATTTTCCCGAACGTCGATCCGGGCACATACAGCGTGGCGGTGATCAAGCAGGGCTTCGCGAAGTCCGAGATTGCGTCGCAATAGTGGAAGTCGGTTCCACGCGACTCTGAACTTCAAGATGGAGCTCGGCACGTCGACGACGACGATCGAAGTGCAAGGCGGTTTCGGGCGCGGAGTTGCAGACGACCAATGCCGCCGTGGGAACCACGATCAGCGGCGCGGCTCTCGAATCGCTTCCGAACTTCGGTCGCGACGTGACCACGCTTTCGGTGATTCAGCCGGGCACGACGCTCGGCGGATACACGCGTGGAGCGGTATTCGGATCAGAACTCCTACACGCTCGACGGAGGCAATAACTCCGACGACATGGGCGGCAACATCACTGGTTATGTGACCAACTTCACGGGTCTTGGCGGAACACAGACCAACGGCAATCCTTCGGGCGTGATGCCGACTCCGGTCGAGAGCATCGAAGAGATCAAGGTGAATTCGTTCAACCAGACGGCCGACTTCAACGCCTCGATCGGCGGCCAGGTGGTGATGGCGACCAAGCGCGGGACCAATCAATTCCACGGCTCCGGTTACGGCTATTACTTCGATACGGCCCTTGGCGCGGCCAATACCTGGACCAACGACCATACTCCGAGCATCGCGCTCGGCTTGCCTTACACTCCGATTGTTTCCAACCATCGCACCCGTTACGGCTTCTCGATCGGCGGTCCCGATGACGACCAAGAAGTTCCTCGGCGGCAGAACATATTTCTTCTTCAACCTGGAAGATCTGCGCTTCCCGAACTCCGGCAACTACGAACACCTGACTCCGACGCCTGCGTTCCGGGCCGGCGTCATCCAAGTCCGGAACTCGCGGGTGTCTATGTGCCTTATAACCTTGAATCCCAATTCCGTAACGGTTCCGGTGAGCAGCTGGTGAACCCGGCGATGCAGACTTGCTCCCGGCGATCTGCCCGGGTGGCGCGTTGCGATCCGCGCGGTATCGGCTTGAATCCGATCGTGAACCAGATCTGGAGCAAGTATATGCCGCTCCCGAACGACCCGATTTATTGCGCACCGGCGCCGACCAGTACAACACGCAGGGATTTCTCTCGACCATCCGCGCTCCATTAACCTCGAACAACTATGTTGGCCGCATCGACCATGACTTCAACGACAAATGGCGATGGTACACTTCTTATCGCGACCAGCGCCTGATCAGCCTGACGACGAATCAGGTGGATATCGGCGGCGCGATTGGAAATGATAAGTTCGGCGTGCCGATCGCGCTGAATCCCCGTCCGCAGCAGATCCCGGATTATTTGGTGAGCGGGCTTGACCACGAACATTTCTCCGACGGTGACCAACACATTCGTTTTTAATTACATTCGCAACTTCTGGCAGTGGTCGGACGATAGCGCCGCACAGATTCCCGGCTTGGGTTTGGCGGGCGCGCTTGAAATCGGCGGTGGGCAAGCAATACCGCCGAAACGGCCAACGGCTTGATCCCGTTCAACGTAAACACGCAGAGTGTCCGGCAGCGCTTCTGGGATGGTCAGGACCAGATTTACAAGGACGACGTCACTGTCATCAAGGGCAATCACCTGATCCAGTTCGGTGGCTCCTATCAGCGAAACTTCGACTACCACACGCGTTCGGATAACGGCGGCGGAATCAACAATGCCATCGTGTATCAGAGCACGAGCGCTGGCAATCAGCTTCACGGACATTCGCCTTACATTCCGACTACGGTGCCTTCCGACCAGTACACCACCTATGAGGCTCTTTACTCGGAAGCGCTGGGATTTGTCAGCCAGCCGCAGGTCGCTTACACCCGCAGCGGGGGCGAATCTGGCAATTCAGCCGGTGGGAAGCTCGGCTTTCGACAAGAGCGTCATCCCGACTTACAACGAATACGTCAGCGATACCTGGCACGTGAAGCCGACCTTTACGCTGATTTACGGCCTCGGCTACACCATCGAAATGCCGCCCTACGAAATCAACGGCAAGCAGGTCGCGGTGGTCGATCAAAGCGGACAGCCGATCATCGCCTCAGAATTACTTCGCGGAGAAAGCAAGCGCAGGCTCTGCAGGGCCAGGCCTACAATCCGCTCATCGGATTCGCAGGCGTGCGCACGATCGGGACGGGACTGAAATATCCGTATAACCCGGTCTATAACGAATTCAGCCCGCGCGTCGCGGTGGCCTGGAATCCGAATTACGATTCGGGAATTCTGGGTAAGTTGCTCGGACACGGCAAGACCGTTGTCCGCGGCGGCTATGGCCGTATCTATGGCCGCTTGAACGGAGTCGATCTGGTTCTCGTTCCGCTGCTCGGCGTCGGTTTGATCCAAGCCGGTGACCTGCCAGGGCCCCAGCAACACCGGACAGTGCCTGGGCGGCGGCAATGTGAATCCCGACGAATGTGTTCCGCATCGGAACAGACGGAGATACGGCGCCGCTCCCTGCCCCTTCGCCGACTCTTCCGCAGCCGTTTTACCCGGGCGTAAACGGCAAGCCAGCGGCCGGCGACGTCGGAAACGCTGGACCCGAACTACCGGCCGGAAACAACGGACAACTTCACCTTGACGATCCAGCGCGAAATCAGCCGCACCTCGACGATTGAAGTCGGCTACATCGGACGCAAGATCCGGCACGAAGGCGCAGCAGCTTAACCTCGACGCCGTGCCGACCATGTATACGTTGAACAATCAGCAGTACTCGTCGGCGTTCGCCAACATGTATCATTTCTCTATGCGGACTGGGTCCAACCTGCGCCAACAACAGCGCCAGTCCAACGTCGCCGTCCAGCCGTTCATCGAATCCGCTCTCGGCGGAGCGAGTTCTGCTTACTGCGCAGGCTATTCGAGCTGCACGCAGGCGCTGATCGCCAATAACAAGTCGCTGATCAGCGGCGGCCAGGTTTCCGATCTTTGGCTGGCGATGAGCAAGGTTCCATCGTGGACCCTGGGCTCGCACGACGATCAGCTCCCCGCTGAACTGCGCGGCGGCGGTGGCCAACATACGGGATCGGGCTTGCTGGCCGCCACGGCTATGGCAACTACAACGCCCTGTTCATTACTTACCGGATGAGGGAGTTTCACGGTGTGTCACTCACTTCCAACTTCACCTGGAGCCGGGCGCTGGGCACTGCGGCACGTGGCGCAGTCGTCCAGCGACTTCACTGCGCTCGATCCTTATAATCTGCACGCCAGGTTACGGACCGCAATCCTACGATATTCCTTTGATCTTTAATGTCGCGGCTTACTACCGGCCCGATTTCTACAAGACGCAGAAGGGAATTCTCGGCCACGTCCTCGGCGGCTGGACCGTCTCTCCGCTATTCACTGCGCAGAGCGGCGCTCCGATCGGCGTCGGCCTCTGCTGAGGGAAGCTGCACCGCTTGCCAAGCCTTCGGCGAAGTGCGCGGACTAGCGCTTCGTCATTCACTCCATATAATGAAAACGCGGTCTTAAACTCCAAGTTTACCGGTGGCACCAGCGCGAACTACAACGTCTGCTCGGCTCCGGACGGCGTCGGGCACGAACAATTCTACAGGCATCAATATATTCAGCCAACCCGGCGCGGTTTACTCCGAGTTCCGACGCTGCATCGTCGGTTTCGATACAAGCTGCGGTGGTTACGGCAACATTCGCGAATCTGCCGCAGTACAACCTGGATGCTCAGGTCCTGAAGGATATTGGCGTGTGGAAGGAAGGCAGGGTGGGCGCGACCCTCAGCTTCCAGGTCACCAACGTGCTGAACCACATGCAGCCGGGCAGTCCCTGCGCTGTCGCTCACTACTCCGACCCGTTCGGCCGCATTACCAGTCAGTCCACCGCAATCCTCCTCGCAACATGGAGTTCGGGTTCCGCATCCACTTCTAAACGAATAAAGGGGCTGGACGCACGGCCCGTTTTTATCTAGACTGGCCCGCCGCTTGGTCGCGGCTAGCCGCTCAGTCGCTTTTGATATCGCTTTCTGCTCCGCCTCATCGCGAGTTGCGCCGGTGCTGCGTGCGATGTTCGCGCCCGGGCGAGACGTTGTCGGCCTTACAGTAGTAGATGTCTCCGATCTGGTAAGTGCGCAGATGAACTTCCCATCCGCCAATTTCGATCTGGCGTTCGGCGTGATTTTCAACCTTCATACTTTCGCCGCGATCGACCCGCGCTCGACGGGAACACCCACCAGATTGCCCCACTCCGTCCACGATCCATCGTAGTTGGAGACGCGATCGAACCCGAGCAGATATTTCAGCACGAACCAGGTGTGACTGGATCGCTCCCCGATCCGGCAATAGGCGATCACCGGTTTCGAACCATCGATTCCCTCCGCGCCATAGAGAGCCTTCAATTCGTCGGCGGACTTGAATGTTCCGTCGTCATTGCAGGCTTTACCCCACGGAATATTGCGCGCGTGAGGAATGTGGCCGCCGCGCTGGCAGGTCTCGGGCAGCCCCGGAGGCGCGAGAATCTCACCCGTGAATTCAGCGGGGCTGCGGACGTCGACCATCTGGTGCGATCGTCCCTCATAGGCGGCCATCACCTGATCGAGAAACGCACGCAGCGAATTATCCGGTCCTGTCGCGTCATATGCTGCGGCAGCCTGATGCGGGTGCTTCGGTCGAAACTTCGCGGCCTTCCGCCAGCCATTTCTTCCGCCCGCCGTTCATGATCCGCACGTCCGCGTGGCCGTACATCTTCATCTGCCAGAGAGCCCACGCCGCGAACCAGTTATTGGAGTCGCCATAGAGAATAACCGTGGTCGAATTCGAAATACCGGTCTCCGACATGAGTTTTTCGAAATGCTTCTTGGTAAGGATGTCGCGGCGCACCGTATCGCAGAGTTGCGTGTTCCAGGCCCAAGCCGTAAGCTCCGGGGACATGGCCTTCGTTATATGCGTTGGTGTCGACGTCGACTTCAACGACGCGAACATTGGCGTCCGTGAGATGCTGCGCGACCCAGTCGGTTGAGACCAGGGATTCGGGATTTGCGTATTCAGACATTGTGTACGATCTCCATCAGGTTAGATTATTTCACGTCGCATCGGACTCGGTAAAGAACGACAGTATGGTAGTATGGCGTCAGTATGGTAAAGGTCACGTTTACGCTTGACGAAAAGACGGTGGCTAAGCTTGATGACGCGTCGCGGCGCCTGTCCAAGCCAAAGAGCGAGGTGGTACGCGAGGCCGTGGGCGATTATCATTCGCGCATCGGACGCCTGAGCGAGCAAGAACGCATCAGAGCCATGCGCCTCCTTTCTGAACACCTTGCCCGTCCACCCGAACGCAGTCAGGCCGATGTGGATCGCGAACTCAAGGAATTGCGCGCCGCTCGCCGAGGCGGCGGCAGAAGAACGCCGGTGGAGTAGGCGTGATTTTTCTCGATACTTCACTATTGATTGACAGTTTGGCGGGAAATAAACATTCGGGACCGGCGTTGATGAAAGCATTCGAGCGTGGGGAGGGAATGTTGTTATCCACCATTACTCTTTGCGAATGGCTTCGTGGTCCGCGCACGCACGCGGAACTCATACTCCAGCAAAATCTGTTTCCGAGCACGTCCATCCTCCCTTTCAGTGCTGAAGAAGCCGCTATCGCCGCGCGCCTCTATCGATCGGTGCCGCGAGCGCGTGGGCGCGAAGTCGACCTGATGATCGCAGCGTGTGCGATCCACCACGAGGCGGAGCTGTGGACGCTCAACATCGGTGACTTTAAGGACATCCCCGGCCTTCGCCTGTTACGCTAAATCGAACTTCTCGTGATGCAGCAGCGGGTCGCTCTTCACCAGCACCGGCCGGCGCAGAATTTCTTCCAGCTCTTCCAGGAATTTGTTCTGATGCGATTTCAGCACCTTCGCGACGTCCGGGTGAACGCGCAGCATGACGTCTTTGCCTTCGATGCTGCGCGCCATCTTGCGGGCTTCGGTGAGGATCTCGCTCACCACCGTCTGGACGCTCTTGATGTAGCCCGCGCCTTCGCAATGCGGGCACGGCGAGCAGAGCGTCCGTTCGAGCGACTGCTTCACGCGCTTGCGGGTGATGGCGACCAGTCCGAAATCGTTGAACTGGAGAATTTTGTAAGGCGCGCGATCGGCGCGCATGGCTTCTTCGAGCGCCTGCATCACCTTCTGGCGATTCTTGCGCTCGTCCATGTCGATGAAGTCGATCACGATGATGCCGCCCAGATCGCGCAGCCGGATCTGCCGGACGATTTCCTTGATCGCTTCGGTATTGGTCTTGACGATGGTGTCTTCCAGGCGATTCGATTTGCCGACGTACTTGCCGGTGTTGACGTCGATCGCCACCAGCGCCTCGGTCTGATTGATCACGATGTAGCCGCCGGATTTCAGCCAGACCTTCGGGCGCAGCGCCTTCTCAAGCTCTGCCGTCACGCCGAAGGCGTCGAAGATGGGAGCCTCGCGCGTGTACAGTTTTACCTTGGGCACCAGCGCCGGCTGGAAGCGCTCGACGAAGCGCAGCACGCTTTCGTAGTGTTCTTCGTTGTCGATCCAGATGGCTTTGAAGCTGTCGGCCAACTGATCGCGCAGGATGCGCTGCACGATGTCGAGATCGTGATGCAGCAGCATCGGCGCGGGACGCTTCTCGGCGCTGGTGCGGATGTCCTGCCACAGGTTGTAGAGGAACTGCATGTCGCCGGCGATTTCCTCTTCGGTGCGGCCTTCGGCGGCGGTGCGCGTGATGAAGCCGCCCACCGGACCGGGACGCTTGCCTTGCAGGATGCGTTTCAGGCGCAGGCGCTCTTCGTCGCTGGCGATTTTGCGCGACACGCCCATGTGTTCGAGCGTCGGCATGTAGACCACATAGCGGCCCGGCAGCGCGATGTGCGAAGTGATGCGCGCGCCCTTTTGCCCCAGCGGCTCCTTGGCGATCTGAACGATGATTTCCTGCCCTTCCTTGAGCAGATCGGAGATGGATGGCTGCCCTTGCGCAGGCCTGGGAACGACCTGCTGCTGCGGCCGAGTCGACTCCGGTCGCGTGTACTCGGCAGGACGCGGCTCAGGCCGATTCTGCTCCGGTCGCGGCCCCGGTTCTGCTTGACTCGCTCCAGCCGGAGCTTGTTCGGTTTGACCGGGACCAGGCCCATTGGCCCGCCGCGCCGGCGCCGATTGCGGCGTGAAACGCGATGCGGATAGCGGCCGCCGCGCTCGCGAACTGAGGCGCTTCCGCTCTCGGCGAGTGCGGACAGCCGCTTCGCCGGCAGCATTCGCTCACCGGCGCGTTATCTTCCTCGCCGTCCTCGATCGCGTCGATGCCTTCGATGTCGCCGAGAATCATCGCCTGAATGTCGCGATCCTCTTCTTCGTCGAGCATGGGCGCGATAGCCGGCCCGCCTTCGTTCTCTTCCGCCGCTTCCTGCGGCTTCTTCTTCGCACCGTGACTTCCAACTGTCTCCGGCGAAGTCTCGATACTATGCGCGGCGACGTATTCTTCAGGCAGCGGGCGGCGGCAGCAGCTTCGACGACTGGCTCCGGAATCTCCGGCTACGAGGCTCCGGCAGCGGCGGCCTCCACAACTGTGATGCGCCGGAGCGTCCGGCAGAGCGTTCTCGGCGGATAGTGAATCGGCTCGTCGTATTCTTCGATTGCCTCCGACTGCTTCAGGCTCAATCGCGACTGGCGCCTTGGCGGCCGGCGGAGCTTCCCTGTATTTTCGGAGCGACTCGCCCGGCAGAATCAGAGGCGTAACTTCTTCCTCAGTTTGAGCCGAGCTCCGGTGCGGTTTCTCGAGGCTCTGCCGGCTTCTGACTCGCGGCTCTGCTCGCCTCCGCTGGCGGACCGGAGCGCCTTTGCTCGCCGCCGCTCGGAGGCGTATTTCGAATCCGGAAAGCCGCGGCCGTTATTTCTGCGGCGGCGGGAGCGGCGTCCACGGCGCTCGCCCCGCGATCGTCCGGTCTCGATTCCGGACGGCGACGTCACCGTCGACTCGCCGGACGGCAGAGACGACATCGCAGGCGCGCCGTCCACGGCGGCTTCGCCCGACTGGCGCGGCAGCTTCGGAGGCAGCCGCTTGCGGAGGCGGTCGTCGTCCCGATCGCGAGGCTCTCGATCTCGCGGTTCCCGAGCTCCCGCGGTTCGCGAGCCTCACGCGGCTCGCGCGACTCGCGCAGCGGGCGCTCATCGCCGGTCACCTTGTCGAAGTCTTCGTGCTCTTCGAGGAAATCGGAGACGTAGAGAAACGTGTCGCGCTCCAGGCCCAGATCCACGAACGCCGATTGCATGCCCGGCAGAACGCGCGTGACGCGTCCTTTATGAATGCTGCCGGCGAGCGAATATTCGTTGGCGCGCTGGAAGTAAACTTCCACGAGCTGATCGTCTTCGATCAGCGCCACTTTGGTCTCGTGCCGGTTGGCCGAGATCACCAATTCCTTACTCATCTGCCTCCTCCCTCGCGGATTCCGCGAGGCGCTCGAGGACCTCGGCGCCTAATCAGAGGCGGGACATGGCGAAGGCGGTTCGGATCGGAATGGCCGGTCAAAGCGCCGGAGTGGAGCCGTCCCTCATACACCCCGGCTCGAACTACATACATCGCCTGACCAGCACTGCGGAAACCGTCTCCCGGGAGGGCCAAATGGACGAGCGCTGCGGCGACCCGTCGCTCCCGGAAAACAGTTCCGAAAACTTGTTGTACCGAAATCCGCTTCACGTCCCCGCGCCGGCTAACCTGCGCCAGGCCCGGTTCTAAAAATCCTAACTGCACAAACCGCCGGAGCCGCACATTGTTCACCAGCCCCAGCATCATAAATACCGAAAACGTAATCGAGCCGCCCGAACTCATCAGCGGCAACGGAATCCCCGTCACCGGCATTTCGCCCACCACCATGCCCACGTTCACCAGCAGGTGGAACAACAGCAGCGTCGCCACCCCCATACAGATATACATCCCGGCGCGATCCGGCGCCGTTTGCGCGTTCTGCACGATCTGCATCAACAGCAAAAAATACAACCCGAGCGCGACCACCACGCCGACGAATCCATGCTCCTCCGCGAACCCGGAGAAGATGAGATCGTTGTGTGCCGCCGGGAGGAACCGAAGCTGGGTTTGCGTGCCTTGCGTCACGCCCGCTCCCCAAATTCCGCCGTGCCCCACCGCGATCTTGGATTGAATCACCTGATAGCCCGCGCCGCGCGGATCGAGCGACGGATCGCAGAAACGTCACCAACCGCGCCCGCTGATAATCCTTGATCAAATACCAGCCCACCGGCAACGCCAGCGCGCAGGCCAGCGCGATTCCCGCCACATACTGCCATCGAAGCCCAGCCAGCAGAATCCCGGCCGCCAGAATCGACAGGCAGGTAATCGCCGTGCCGAAATCCGGCTGGTAATCACCAGCGCCGCCGGAATCCCGACTAACCCTCCTAATTTCAATAAGTCCCGAGCGCTCACCTCGTCGCTTTTCAGCTCCGAGAGGTACCGCGCTACCAGCAATATTATCACTAATTTGACAAATTCCGAGATCTGAAAACTGACCCCGAACAAGTGAATCCAGCGCCGGCGCGCTGAAACACCACGTTGCCGACCGCCACCGTGGCGATCAAGCCCAGCACCGACAAGCGTATACAAGAATCGGCACCTGGCCCAGCAGCGTGTGGTAATCGACCGAGGTCGTCACCCACATCAGCCCGAGCCCGATCACGATCCAGATGATCTGCTTCCACCAGGCGTTATGCCATGTGGTGTCGCCATGCGTGGCGGAATAGATCTGCAGCACGCCGAGCGCGCAGATGATCAGGCTGATGATCAGCAGGGGCCAGTCGAGGTCGCGGAAACTGCGGTAGCGCGCCAAGGTGTATATCATTCGGTGACCGCTTCGGCTCCGCGAATAAAGACAACTGCGCCGGTCCCGGGATGCGCTCGACGCGCCTTCTTGTCGAAGTAAGCCTTGATCACGTCGCGCACGATGGGCGCGGAAAAGGCACCCTTGCCGCCCCCCTCCCACAGCGCCACGACCACGATCTCCGGATTCTCGCGCGGCGCGAATCCTACGAACCAGCCGTTGTCTCTCATCGCCAGCGCCAGCGCCTTATTCGATTTGGCCAGATCGTTCGAGATGCGCTGCGCGGTGCCGGTCTTCCCGCAAATCTCCAGGCCGGGAATCGCGCCGCCGCGCCGGTGCCGCCTTCATTCACCACGCCGTACATGCCGGAAACGATCGTCGCGACATTCTCCGGATGCAGATCCGCGCGGCGAGGCGGATCGACTGTGCGCGTTCTTCACCAGGTGCGGCTTGTACCAGACGCCGCCCGAAACCAGTCCGCCGATACCGACGGCGAGCTGGATCGGCGTCACCGTCACCGCGCCTTGGCCGATGGCGACCGAAATGGTTTCGCCCGCGTACCATTTCTCGCGCTGGGTGCGAAGCTTCCACTGCGTCGAAGGCATCAGGCCTTCTTTTTCATTCGGCAAGATCGATGCCGGTCTTCTTGCCGATCCCGGCCAGTCTCCGCATATTCGGCGATGTTGTCGATGCCGAGATGATTGCCGACGGTGTAAGAAATACGTGTCGCAGGAGTGCACGATCGCGCGATGCAGATCGACGCGTTCCATGCACCTCGTCGCATTTGAAATAGTGCCCGTAGAACGTCGCTCCGCCGGGGCAAGAGCACGGTCTTCGTCGGCTCGAGCATGCCGGTTTCAAGGCCCGCCATCGTCACGATCGGCTTGAAGGTCGAACCCGGCGCGAACTGCGCCTGAATCGCGCGGTTCATCAGCGGATTGTCCGGATTGTCGGTCAGTTCCTTCCAATCGCTCCTGCTGATGCGGCGCGGTAAACAAGTTGGGATCGAAGGCCGGCCGGCTCACCATCGCCAGCACCTCGCCGTTGCGCGGATCGAGCGCCACCACCGCGCCGCGCCGACCCTCCATCGCCAGTTCCGCCACCGCCTGCAAATCCAGATCGAGCGTCAGCTGCAGATTGTTGCCCGGCGTGGCGTCCTTGCTCTCGAGTCTGCGTGTGCTCGCGCGCCCATGCTGTCGACCACCACTCGCGCTCTGCCCGTCGACGCCCATCAGCATGTCGTTGTATTGCCGCTCCAGCCCGACTTTGCCGACGATGTCGCCCTGCGAATACTTGGCGAACTCCGGGGTGTTCAGTTCCTGCTCGGATACTTCGCCCACATAGCCGATCACGTGCGCGGCCAGGCCGTCTTGCGGATACAGGCGGCTCTGATTCGGCGATCAACTCCATCTCCGGAAACGTGTCGGCGATCGTGATGCGATTCGACGAAGGCCAGCTCGGCTGGCGTCAGTTCCTGCTTGATCAGCACCGGGACATATTTCGGCCGCGCGCCGCGATTCAGCTTGCGCCAGCGGCGCGCGAATATCGTCGGGAGTCCAGATGCAGCCCGCTCGCGATGGCGGCAATATGTTCCGGCTTCAGATTCTCGCGCGCAGGATTCAAGTTCGAAGGCGGAATGATTATCGACGATGACGCGGCCGTCGCGATCCAGAATTTTTCCGCGCGGCGCGAGCAACGGAACGGTCTTGATGCGGTTGCGCTCCGCCAGTTCGCTATTGACCTTCGTCATCGCGAACCTGCAGCACCCAGAAGCCGCCGATCAGGAACAGAAATACCGCCACGGTCAAATATTGAAACACGGCGATGCGTCCCAGCGCGAAGCGAGTATCGTCGCGAAACAGACGGCTGGGCGCCGCGTTGCGCGATTGCGTGGCGTTCGGGCTCCACTGGGGGCATGGCTGATTAACCGGTAATCTTCAGTTTATCCAAGAACTGATAGAGGAACACCGCGACCACCGCGTTCAGGACGCCAGCACCAGTAGTCTGCACCAGTTCGAACTGCAATCGCCTGCCCCAGCAGCGCCCGCTCCAGCACCCAATAGAGAACTGCATGGAAGAAGAAAAAGAAGAATCCCAGCACCAGCCGCACACGGATTCTCCACATCGAAGCGCTGGCTCACCGACGCCGCGAAGTATCCCACCAGCGTCTTCACGATGCCGAACATCCCCAGAGGATGATGCGACAGCGAATCCTGCGCCAGGCCGATGCCCGCGCCGAACAACACCCCCGCCACCGGCGACCGCCGCATCAGCGAAAAATATACCGTCACCAGCAGCGGCAGTTCCAGATAGCAGATACGGGACGAAACGCGGAACGTAAACCTGGAACAGAATCGCGAGCCAGCGAAATGCCGATGATCGACCGCCGACGTTGAACTTCGAACTGCGTTCTTTGCGAACGCGGCTCGCGGTAGTCTTGCGGAAAATCCCGTCATGGCTTGTCAGGCTTGGCTGTCGCGGTTTCACTTCGGCGTCTTCGCGGGAGCGTTGTAATTCGGCGCGCCGTTGCCGCGCTCTCCGTAGACGTGATTCTGCTGCTTCGCCGAGCTTGCGGTATTGCTCCATGACGCGGTCGGCGTCGGTCGACAGAGGTCCCGCTTGCGACGGGCTGAGCCGCGGGCGCCGCGCTGACTGCATCGGCGGGCGGAGGCGCCAGCAGATGCACCGGCTTGATTGGTCGGCGGCGCATCGGGAATCGGCGCGTGCACGCCTTCGACGATAATCAGCACTTCTTCCAGGCCGTTCTTGAATCCGCTGGGCGATGACGAAAATTTCCTTGCTCGGTCTTTCCCTGACGGACCGACGGTCACTTCGCCGACCGGCAAGCCCTTGGGGAAAATGCGATCGTCGCCGGAGGTGAAGAACCACTCGCCCTGCTCGACCTTCTCCTCGTTCTGAACGTAGTTCGACTATCACGGTGCCTCGTAGCCCTGGCCCTTTAAGCGTCCCGTGCACGCGATTCTTCTGCGAGATCACGCCGGCGGCGAACGTCTGGATCGGTGATCAGCAGCACGAAGGACGCGGTGCGGATACACGTTCGTCACCTTGCCCACGATGCCGTCCGGCGTGATCACCGCCATGCCCTTCTCGATGCCGCTGGTGGAGCCGCGATCGACGATCACCACCTTCGCGCCCGCGCCGGTGGTGTTGCCGATGATGTGCGCGGCGACCGTCTTCGACGGCGAATGCTGTCTGAAAAATGGCCAGCGACTGGGCGCGGTCCGCGGTCGACAAGCTCGGTCCGCAGATACTGATTGTCCATCTTGATGCGGTCCAGCTCGGCCTTCATGCGCTTGTTTTCCTCGCGCACGTCGAGCAGCACGAAATAATCGCTGAAGAAATGCGAGACGCCGCTGCGGCCCGCTCTCGATCACGCGCGCCAGCGGCGTGACCGCGCTCACGGCCCACACGCGAATCAGCCGCACTTCGCCGTTGCTCTTACCTGGTAGGCCAGCAGCACCAGTTGCGCGAGGATCGCCACCAGCAAGCACCGACAGGTTGCGGTAGCGATTGAGAAAAAACTCCATAAAAGCGCACTGCGCTTCTTCTATTCGATCGCGATTCGCCGCAGCAGCTTGAACTCGGTCAGCATTTTTCCGGTTCCCAGCACCACCGAGGCCAGGGGATCCTCGGCGATCGACACCGGCAGGCCGGTTTCCTGCCGGATGCGCTTGTCCAGATTCTTGAGCAGCGCTCCGCCGCCGGTCAGCACGATGCCGCGATCGCTGATATCGGCCGAAAGCTCCGGCGGCGTGCGTTCCAGCGCGACGCGAATCGCGTTCATGATCGTCGCCACGCATTCCGAAAGCGCCTCGCGGATTTCGCTATCGTCCACCGTGATGGTCTTCGGCACGCCTTCAATCAGGTTGCGGCCCTTGATCTCCATGGTCAGCGGCTTGTCCAGCGCGAACGCCGAGCCGATCGCGATCTTCACCTTCTCCGCCGTGGTTTCGCCGATCAGCAGGTTGTACTTGCGCTTCATGTACTGCATGATGGCGTCGTCCATTTCATTGCCGGCGACGCGCACGGAGCGCGAATACACGATGCCGGAAAGCGAAATCACCGCGACGTCGGTGGTGCCGCCGCCGATATCCACCACCATGTTGCCGGAAGGCTCGGTGATCGGCAGGCCCGCGCCGATGGCCGCCACCATGGCCTGTTCCACCAGATAAACTTCGCTCGCCTTGGCGTGATACGCGGAATCGATGACCGCGCGCTTTTCCACCTGCGTGATTTCGCTGGGCACGCCGATGATGATGCGCGGATGCACCAGCATCTTGCGGCCGTGCGCCTTCTGAATGAAGTAATTCAGCATGCGCTCGGTGACTTTGAAGTCGGCGATGACGCCGTCCTTCATGGGCCGGATGGCGACGATATTGCCGGGCGTGCGGCCGAGCATCTCCTTGGCTTCCCTGCCCACCGCTTCCACTTCGCCCGTTGGTCTTGTTGATGGCGACGATGGAGGGCTCGTTCACCACGATGCCTTTGCCCTTGGCGAAAACCAGGGTGTTCGCCGTGCCGAGATCGATGGCGAGATCGGAGGAAAAAAGACTGAACAGCGACCGCAGATTCATATGAATTGTTCTACTTGGGACAGGCGACTTAACATGGGACTCAGGGTCCCAAGCGCCCAATCTGCAACAGTACCACAGCCGCAACGTAGGGGCAAGATTTTGTTTTATTTTCAGTAGACTACACTAATCTTGTGATGTCCCGACGCGCCGTTTTGGCGCTTCCGTTCGCCGCGGTTTTAAGTGCGGTTGCCGCACCAGCCGCCGAGCCGGTTTCCGGGGCTACGCCTTCATCGCCAACGAAGAGGGGCAAGCCGTCGCCGCTGTGGATTTGCAGGCTTTGGCCGTGGCCCGCCATATCCCCCTCGATAGCGCGCCGGTTGACGTACTGGCGCTCAGCACCCGGCCCTTCGTCTACGCGCTGACCCCTCAAAACGGGTCGATCCAGGAGATTCGGGCCGACCGTTTGAGCTTCTCGCGCAAGCTCGCCGTCGGTTCGCAGGCGATTGCTATGCATGTTTCGCCCGACGAGCGGGCAATCTATGTTTTGACAAGAGACCCCGAACGCGCTGGTGCGCGTGTCGCTCGATCGATTCGCGGTGGATTGGAAACTGCCTCTCTCCGAGGATCCGCACGAGTTCGCAATATCGCCGGATGGAAAAAACGCGGCAATCAGCGCGGGCGAATCGGTGCGCCTCATCGATCTGACGATTCGGACCGTTGGCGCTCCTCTCGGGCACCCCGCCGATATCGGCGCTGTCCGCTTCCTTTCCGATAGCAAAAGATTGATCGCCGCCAATCGGGGCGAGCGGCTGCTGTCGGTGTACGACGTGGACTCGTCCAAGCTGATCGCGCACCTGCCGATCGCCGTTCGTCCCGACAATCTATGTTTCAATCTGCCCCTGGAACCCCACAACACCGATGGCGGACAACTGTTCGTGACCGGTGAAGGCGTCGACGGCGTCGTGATCGTCTATCCGTATCACACGCCGGACGTCGATAAGACCGTGCTCGCGGGACATGCGCCAGGAGCTATGGCGGCGTCCGAGTCGTATCTGTTTGTCGCCAGCCCGCAATCGGGCGACGTTAGCATCCTCAACATCGCCACGCAGAGAGTGATCGCAGTTCTTCCGGTGGGCAACGACCCCGGCTTCATCGCCGTCACCCCGGACGATCAGTACGCGTTGGTCCTGAACCGCAAAGGAGGCGACGTAGCAGTAGCTGGATATGGACCTGATCTCCCCGAATCGTTATAAAGAGAGAGCGGCGAAGCTAGCCACCGTGATTCCAGTCGGCTCAAAACCAGTAAGCGCAGCAGTCCGCCGCGTATGATCGAGCCAGACAGCGATTGCGTCGGCTTCCTACGGCTTCTCGACCTTATCGTCGGCCTTATCGCGACTCCTGCTCTTCCCCGCACGAAGCTGCGCATCTTCCAAGCGCTTGGCTTCCTGCCAGGTGAAGACCATGCGATGAATCACCGTCAGGTTCCCCAGCACCGCGATCACCCACAGCACCGGCGCCATGCGGTCGAACAGCGCGCCGATAATCAGCAGCACCACGCGCTCCGGCCGCTCCATGAATCCGACCTTGCACATCGGAATCGAGTTCTCCGCGCGCGCCCGAACATAGCTCACCATCACGCACGCGATCATCGCGACCGCCGTCAGCACCACGTAGAAGAATCGTTTGATCGACCCGTACCAGACCAGCAGGCCGATCAGCAAGCCCAGATCCGAATAGCGGTCCAGCACCGAATCGAAAAATCCGCCGAACCGCGTCACGCGATTGGTTTCGCGCGCCACGCGGCCGTCCACCATATCGAACAATCCCGCGCCGATGATCACCGCGCCCGCCCATCGGAACTGCCCCACCGCCAGCAGCCACGCCGCGCCGATGTTGATCAGCAGACCCAGAGAACGTCAGAACATTGGGATGGATTTTCGAAAGCGCGAGCCCGCGCACGATCAGCAGGATGACCTTATTGCAGGCCAGCCCGATGGCGCGCGTAAACGTTAACTTCTGCTCCAAGTCTATTCCTTGGCAAGATCACCCGGCGTCAGGTCGTGAATGGTCATCAATTCCACGATCTCCATCTCGCGCACGCCACCGGGAATCTGGATCTGAACCGCGTCGCCCACCTGCTTGCCCAGCAGGCCGCGGCCGATCGGCGAACTGGTCGAGATCATACCCTTCGCCACATCCACTTCTTCGCTGGTGACCAGCTTGTACTTTACCTTCATATCTTTGTCGACGTCCAGCACGATTACTTCCGAGCACAAGCCCCACCTGATCGTGCGGGAGCTTGGTCATGTCGATCATCGAAATCTCGCGCAGCCGGCCGTTCAACTGGTTCAGCCGGGCGTTGACGAGCCCCTGCCGTTCCTTGGCGGCGTGATATTCCGCGTTTTCCTTCAGATCGCCGTGGGCCCGGGCCTTGAGGATCTCGCGGGGAAGTTCGACGCGGAACTCGATTTCGAGCGCCGCGATTTCTTCCTGGAGCTTTTTGATCAGTTCTTCCATCGCCTACATCTGCGATTATAGCGCGACCCGTCATTTCCCAAATAACTTGTGCCGCATGTCCGGCCAGAATTCTTTCAGGACGTTGAACCCGGCATCGCTGCCCACATTCATGGCCCACTTTTCCATCACCTCTTCGGGATGCCGGCTCGACGGCGGATAGTAAAACGCAGCGAAACGCCCGCCGCCGCTCCGTTGCCGACGATCTCCGAAAAATTGAACTGCCGCGCGCCGGAATCGCCGCGCGTCACCAGCACCCTGCTCGCCGCGTAACCGACGCGTTTCCAGAACCCATACTGCGGCCCCATCCGAAAATAGCGCGGATCCTGATGGAACATCACCGGAAATACCGCTTCCGTCATATAATTGCCGACCGCGTTATCCGCGAACGCTCCGCCATACCGTTTGGCATATCCAGCCGCCCCTTGGCCGAATTGCGTGATATTGATTGGTCCATTGGGAACCACGCCGGCATAAAAGCCGGTGATCACCCATGAGAACGGATCGAAGACGTCCTCGGTCGCGAGCCAGAACTTCGTCCGCGCGCTGATCGGCATGATAACGCCGGCGGAATTTCGCACCGTGTCGTAGTTCGGAACGATGCCTAAAATGTGGGTGTCTTCTCGCGACTCCGGCTTCTTCACCGCTTCTGTTTCATCGGCTTGCGCCCACAGCGGACCCCGCGCAGGCTGCTAGAAGCAGTAGGTAGACACGCCCGCTTGTCATGCTAGAGCACACAAACCCAACTGTTGGTAAGACGACTCGCCAACCGATTCGCGTACAAGCTATTTTGAAAGTTCCCGGCGCATATTGTCGAGCGATTGCTGCATCGACGTTTCCTGGCCACAGCGCCGCCGTGTCCCCATGCTGCGAGACCTGGTGCTGCGAAACCTCGGCAAACAAGGGAACCAGTTCCGGATCCCGCCACCCCCGGCGCGCTTCCTCGAGCATGATCTCAATCGCGTGCTGATGGGAAAACGCCGGCTTATACGGCCGCGCCGTGGTGAGCGCGTCATAAATATCGGCCACTTGCAGAATCCGCGCCAGCAGCGGAATCTCTTCGCCGCGCCAGTCCGTCCGGATATCCCGACCCGTCCCAGCGCTCATGATGGCTGCGAATAATCGGCAGCACCGGCGCCAGCGTTTTCATCGGCCGGCAGATTTCCTCGCCGCGAATGGTGTGCAGGCGCATGGTCTGCCACTCTTCGTCCGTCAGCAGGCCCCGCTTGAACAGGATCCCGTCCGGAATGCCGATCTTGCCGATGTCGTGCAGATAGCTCGCCGCGATATAGCGCTAACTGTTCCTGCCGGGGCAATCCCAACGCCTGCCCCAGCGCTATACTATAGGTCGCCAGCCGCTCGCAGTGCATCCCCGTATATTTATCGCGATGCTCCACCGACTGCGCCAGCGCGAACAGGATCGTTTCGGCTTCTTCGAGCGAATCGATCAGCGCTTTGTTGCGCAGCATCGCGCGAATGCGCGTTCGCGCCACCGCCGGCTGCAGCGGCTTGATCAGAAATTCGTCCGCGCCGGATTCGATGCCCGCGACCTCGTTTTCCGTGCCCTGGACGCTGGTCGTCATCAGGATCGGAATAAGCTGCGTCCGCCGCTCGTTTTTGAGCAAATGGCAGAAGTCCGGCCCGCTCATCTCCGGCATCACCAGGTCGACCACCACCAGGTCGACTTTTTCGCGCTCCAGAATGCTAAGCGCCGCCGACGGCCGCGTCGCTTCCAGAATCCGGTAGGCCGCCGTCTTGAGCATCGCCTTCAACAGCCGGCGATTCAGCTCGATATCGTCGACAATCAGGATCGTAGGAGCTTGCGCCGCATCCTCGAGCACGCTCTCCCAGCGCGGGAGATGCATCTCCGGCCGCAGCACAATTGGGTCGGTAGCGGTTCCTTTGGCCTGTGTCGACACGTGTGCTTCCTTACTCAGGTATCTATCGGACTGCCCTTAGAAAACGTTTAGCCAAAATCGGGAAACAGTACTAAGATTAGTAGCGGTATGCCGCAACTCACGCCTCAGGATCGTGCCTTTCTCACCAACCACCTGAGCCAGACCCGCGACCTCCTCCTGAGCGAAATCGCGGATCTCCGTCCCGATCAGTGGATCTTTCGCCCCGAGGAAGAAACCTGGTCCATCTCCGAATGCGCCGACCATATCGCCAGCATCGAGCGGCGGGTATTTTCGATGGTTTCAAAACACATGCAAAGCGCCACGCCCGACCTGCAGAGAGCGGCCGAAGTGCAGAAAAAGACCCAGTGGATCCTCGAAGCGGTCCCGTCGCGTCACGCGCGAGTCAAAGTCCCCGCCGGGATTGAAAACACCAGCCACTCCGCAACCCCCCAGGAATTCGTCGATCTCTTCCAAGAGCGCCGCGCCGCGTTACTCAAATATGTAAGTGAAACCGAGGACCCGATGCACGATCGCGTCGCTCCCCACATGATTTTCAAGGACCTCGACGGCTGCCAATGGCTCCTTATGATCTCGCTGCACAGCGAACGCCACGCCGCCCAAATCGCCGAAGTAAAATCCCACCCCGCCTACCCGAAATAAATTTAGGACTGGAGCGGTAATCCACCATCTTCTCCCGGCCCTGTGGGGCAGGGCAGCTTGGCAAACCCGCGAACCGATTGTCAATCGGTCTATCCGACGCACCCCGGACGCGTGCAACTGCCGCCAGCCGATTTTCAATCTCCGCGTGCCGTCGCACGTGGCGACCAATGTGTCAATGCGCCGATTTTAGGAACTGGGTAATGTCGCGCTTGAGCTTTTGGTGCGACGGAACGTCGATGTAAAACATGTGCCCCGCGTTGTAGTATTCAAACACCACATTTTTTCGCACGCTTGGATGAAGCCCCATATGGCTGAATGTGTATTCCGCGGCGAAGTACGGCGTCGCCATGTCATAATAGCCACACCCCACAAATACCTTCATGTGCGGATTCTTCGCAAACGCGCTGCGTAGCGCATCGGATACATCGACGTAGCGATTCTTGTTCTGCTCCCCGTAATCCCAACCCAGGATCCCTCCGCCCAGAACATAATACGTCGCGTCCGTTTTATATCCCAACTCCGCACGCACGTACTGATTGAACATCGCGGTGTAGGGAGGACGAATCGAAGTCATGCTGGGATCGAACTCCGCCATCTCCGACGTATTCAGCGGCGCCGGCCCGATTAACCGGCTATCGAGTCTTCCCGCCATCATCCGCTGGTCGCGCAACAGCTCGCGCAGATAGTGCATCAGTTCCATGCGCAAGTCCGAATTGTCGACATACTTCTGATCGACGCCCGTTAATCTCGCGACTCTTGCGACAATCGATTTATAGTCGGCGTCAGTCAACTGATCGCCCTTGGCGAGGGCCTCGTTATACCCGCCGACAGCCAGTTTTTCAGCCTCTTTCAGCGTGATTTCAAGGCTTTTCTGCAGCTCCGGCGCCAGTTTTTTGTGATAGAACGCCGTGGCTGCGTAGCTCGGCAGATACAACATATAAGGAAGGTCGTTACCATGGGTGAACAGGATCGTCTCAAAGTTCAGCACCGTCGAAAGCAGGATCACACCGTTAAATGCGATTCCCTGATCGACCAGGTATCCCGAAAGTCCCGCGGCCCGTGTCGTGCCATAACTCTCGCCCGCGAGAAATAGAGGCGACGACCAACGCTCATTGCGCGTCAGAAAAAGGCGGACGAACTCTCCCACCGATTGGATGTCGCCCTCAAGGCCGTTGAACTTATGCTGCAGCGTCTGATTCGCCGCACGGCTGTACCCGGTTCCGACCGGATCGACAAACACCAGGTCCGTCTGATCGAGCCAAGTGTTGTCATTGTCGACAAGTTGATAGGGCGCCGCCGGCAGGGCCCCGTCATCCATCATCTTCACGCGCTTCGGCCCGATGCAGCCCATATGCAGCCACACCGATGCGGAGCCCGGCCCTCCGTTAAACGCGACCATCAGCGGCCGCTTCGAATAATCGCTGGTCCCGTCGAGGACGTATGAGACATAAAACAGATTTGCCTCAATCTCGCCGGTCGCGCTCTTGATTGGCATCATGCCGGTGGTCGCCGTATAGCTGAGCGTCTTTCCGTTGGCATGAATCTCATGCTTGGTGACGATCGGCTGTTCTTCGACCAGCGGCTTCTCAGCTACCGGTGGTGTGGCAGGAGGAGTCGCCGGAGTCGCTCCGCGTCCGCCCGGAGGCTGTGAAAAAAGTAGGCCAGTGAAGATCGCAAACGCTACGAAGACTTTCATCAGGCCTAGGCTAACATGCTATTCCGGACCAACAATCGATAACACATGCCCATCCGGATCGCGAAAATCCGTCGCCCATGTGATGCCGGTAATGATCCTTGGTTCCCGCTTGAACTCGACCCCGAGCGCTCGCAAAGCCTGATGGGCCGGCTTCACATGGTCGACCGCGAACGCGATCTCTACGGACATTAAGTCGGCTGGATCGGACTTAGGCCGTCCCCCGCGCAATGCGATGGTGAAGCCGCCTCCGTCGAAAAACGCAAAGTCCTCGTTGGTGCTTGTCATTTTGAGTCCAAGCTTGTCGCGATAGAACTCGATTGCTCGATTCAAGTCCGTCACCGCAAGAATCACGACCGAGACCTTCGAAAGCCGGAAGCGCGGATCGGATTGCCCGTACGCCGCCAGTGTGAGAAGTGAGAATGCTGCAAATTTAGTTAGCCACATGGATCGATTCTAGGTTGATGCGGACGAAACGTCTTCTCGAATCTTGCGAACTTGAGCTCGTTGCATGCCGGGCGCATCTATCCGCACGCTTACGCGTGGCGGTTCAGGTTCATGCTGAGCCGCCATGCGTAAAGCATGCGGATAGACGTAAGCATCTCTGATATCTCACTTTGCCGTCTCAGTCGGTGGAGCATCCGTGACGTCCATCAACTCGACGTCGAAAATCAGTTCGGCCTTAGGCGGGATCTTCCCTCGTCCCTTCTCTCCGTACGCTAACTGATAGGGGATAAACAGACGCCGCTTCCCGCCGACGCGCATCCCTTCGAATCCGGCATCCCAGCCCGGAATCACTTTACGTTTCCCCTGCTCGAACGATAAAGGCTTGTTCTTGTCACGCGAGGAATCGAACTTCGTACCGTCGAGAAGCCACCCCGTATAGTGGACCGAAAACACCTTGCCCGCCTCCGCGACCATTCCCGTTCCAATCGCGACATCGACATAACGCATCGTATACTGCGTGTGCATCGCTCCCGGCGCGGGTGGAATCGAGGCCGCCAGTTTCTCGCGTTTCACGCAACCCGTCAGCAGAATCGCTAACACGATCAGACACTGTTTCCCAGTTACGAACATGGTCTTGAAAACATACCACGCAGGGTCAGCGATTTGGGATGGGTGCCGAAGTGCTGCTATTCTGGCATCGTCTGACTATGATTACCCTCCGCAACATTGAAAAGTACTTCGAACACGGGCCGACCAAGACGTTCGTGCTCCGCCGCATCCACGCGGAGATCAAGGAGGGCGAGTTTGTTTCCATCATGGGACCCTCCGGCGCGGGCAAATCCACGCTGCTCCATTTGATTGGCATGCACGATTCCAGTTGGACCGGTGAGTATAATTTTCTCGACCATCCTATTCATAAGCTCAAGAAAAAGGATCGCGACGAGATCTACAAGAAGTATTTTGGCTTCGTCTTTCAGAGCTATCATCTGCTCGATTCGCTGACGGTGTACGAGAACCTGGATATCCCTCTTTCTTATCGCAACGTCAAAAAATCCGACCGCGATGGCATTGTCTGCGATGTGCTGGACCGGTTCCAGATGGTTGGCAAGAAAGATCTGTTCCCGAACCAGCTTTCCGGAGGCCAGCAGCAACTGGTGGCGATTGCGCGCGCCATTATCGCGAATCCCAAAGTGATTCTCGCCGATGAGCCGACCGGCAACCTGCACTCCAACCAGGCCAAAGAGATCATGGACGTTTTCCAGAAGCTCAATGAGTCCGGCACGACGATCATCCAGGTTACCCATTCCGAAGTCAACGCGGCACGGGGCCATCGGATCATCAAAATCGTCGACGGCTGGATTTCTACCGACTAACCGTGTCCGGTTTTACCCCCGCCGTCCCATACCCGGACACTTTTCTGTCTGGAGTCGCCTCAAATGCAAGGAAATAAAGGGGCCCTTAGCGTGCCTCTTCCTGTGCCTGACTTATGAAGCACCTGGCTATTCTCGCACTCGCTTCACTGGCATCCGTCGCCAGTCCGACGAACAGGCCGAACATTCTGACCATTCAGGAGGAAACCCGCTGGCACGGATGGGTGCCAACGGGCCAAGTGGTCGAGGTCAATAATATTCTCGGCAACGTGCATGCGGAGCCCGCCATCGGTGACGAAATTGAGGTTATCGCGATTAAGCGAGGCTCGAGCGACCCCTCGCTGGTCAGCATCGAAGTAGTTGAGCATAAGGGCGGAGTTACGATTTGTGCCGTTTATCCTGACGCCGACGCGACCCGTCCGTTCGATTGCCGGCCGAGCCATGGTGGAGGATTCCGTCTCGCGTCCACGTCCGATTCCATGACTAGGATTCGCTGGGATAACGGCGGCGGCGGCGACGTCGTAGTGAACGATTTGCGTGTGGATTTCGTGGTTCGCCTGCCGAAGCGGCTGCGTTTCATCGGCCGCACCGTGGATGGCGACGTTTCCGCGCACCTGCTGGAGCAGGATGTGGAAGCGCACAGCGTCCTCGGCGACGTGAACGTGGACATCAATGCAAAACCTGGCGCGGAGGTGCATGCGGAGAGCGCCAAGGGTCACGTCAGCTCGGAATTTCCACTCGCAGTGCGATGCAACTCCGGCCACGGCATGCTGGCATCCGGACGCGTCGGCCATTCGCACAGAATGCTGCGGCTGAAAACTGATGCGGGCGATATTCACTTGGTCCGGCCTATCATCGATCAAATGATGCGCGAGCTCTAGAGCCGCTTTACGCTATGCTAAGCGGTCAATGCCCGTTTACGCCGCTTCGATTTTTCTGAGCGCATTTCTACTGTTTCAAGTCCAGCCGTTAATCGCAAAATTCATTTTGCCTTGGTTTGGCGGGTCGGCCGCGGTGTGGAGCGCCGCGCTTCTTTTTTCCAACTGCTTCTGCTGGTCGGTTATCTCTACGCGCATTGCATCATTCGTTATTTGAAACCACAGCAGCAGTTCTGGACGCACGCATCGCTGTTGATCCTGTCTCTGGCCACGCTCCCGATCGTTCCTTCCGCGATGTGGAAACCATCGGGCGGAGAGGATCCGACTCTTCGTATCCTCTTATTGCTGAGTGCAACCATCGGCCTTCCTTACGGCTTGCTGTCCGCGACCAGTCCTCTGTTACAAGCCTGGTACTTGCGGACCCACGACGGCGCGATTCCTTATCGCTTGTTCGCGCTCTCAAACTTGGGGTCGATGCTCGCATTACTGAGCTATCCACTCGTGATCGAACCGCGCATAGCCCTATCTCGGCAGGCACTATTCTGGTCGCTCGGCTATGGCACCTTTGCGATCCTGTGTATTTTCGCGGCCTGGTCCAGTAGACAGTCAGTGGCGCAGGTTCCCGACCTGCCCTCCGCCAAGCCTCGATTAATCGATCGAGCTCTCTGGATCGCCCTATCCGCTTGCGCCTCAATTCTGCTGTTAGCCGTCTCGAGCCACCTGACCCAGAACATCGCGCCGATCCCTCTCCTCTGGATCGCCCCTCTGAGCCTCTACTTGCTAAGCTTCATCCTCTGTTTCGAAAGCGATCGTATTTACAATCGCGCGACCTTCCTGCCTCTGTTGGTCGCCGCTTTGTATATATTGACCAGGCGGGATAGCAATTCGGACATCACAACGCTGATCCCCGCGCTCTGTGGCGCGCTTTTTATATGCTGCATGGTTTGCCACGGGGAGCTTGCCCGTCGCCGTCCTCATCCTCAATACCTCACGCAATTCTATTTGATGGTTTCTCTCGGAGGCGCAATCGGTGGATTGTTCGTCGCGCTAGCCGCCCCGCGACTATTCCATTCGTATATCGAGCTGCCGGTCGGGATGGCGCTCTGTGCCGCGCTGGTTGCCGGCGTGCTTTGGATCGACATGCCATCGATGTGGATCCGCGCGGCAACGGTTCTGGCGACGATCGCCTTCACCGTTTACCTGATTCGCGGCCAAGAAATCGAATCACGCGCCTATACTCTTTCCGCGCGGAATTTTTACGGCGTCCTCCGCGTGCGCGACGATCCCCCGTGGAAGGGTTTGCCGGCCCAGCGGCTGATGATTCACGGCACCATCAATCACGGCAGCCAATCGAATGTCCCCGGCGGCGATCGCATTCCGACGTCTTATTTTGGCATCGGCTCCGGGATCAATCGGGCCCTTCGCACGCTGGGCGAAAGAGGTCCGATCCGAATCGGTGTTGTTGGTCTGGGTGCCGGAGTCACCGCGACTCTTGCCCGTCGAGAGGATACTCTCCATTACTACGAAATCAATCCGCTGGTGGTCGACCTGGCAACATCGCAGTTCGGATTCTGGAACGCCTGTCCCGCCGACAAACGCCTATTCCTGGGCGACGGCCGTTTATTGCTGGAGAGCATGCCCTCCGAGCATCTCGATTTCCTGGCCATAGACGCGTTCTCCAGCGATGCCGTGCCCATGCATCTTCTAACCGTGGAATCCTGGCGGTCTTTTGTGCGGCACCTAAATCCGGATGGCATCCTGGCGTTCAACATCACCAATCGCTATCTGAATCTCGCACCCGTGGTCGCCGAAGCAGCATCGGCCAATGGCTTCACCGGTATTGTTGTCGATGACGCCGGCGAGCAGGAGGATTATTATTCGCCGTCGGATTGGATCCTGCTCTCCCGCGCCCCCACGTTGTTTGAACACACCAACTTTCAGGACAAATTTGCGATTTCCAAACTGGTTCGCAAACCGGGTTTTCGCGGCTGGACCGACGATTACAGTAATATCGTTCAGATCCTCCAATAACTCTCGATGCTCCTCTACGCCGTTACTATTTTCCTGAGCGCCTTCCTTCTGTTTCAAGTGCAACCCCTCATCGCCAAAATCATTTTGCCCTGGTTTGGCGGATCGGCTGCCGTATGGAGCGCCGCGATGCTGTTTTTCCAGCTTGTGCTGCTCGCCGGATACGCGTATGCCCACATCTCCATCCGATTCTTAAGACCGAAAGTGCAGATAGTCACGCACGCCGCCTTGTTGCTGGTCAGTTGCGCTCTGCTTCCCATCGTCCCATCGGAAACATGGAAACCGACCGAAGCAGGCGACCCCACGCTTCGAATTCTCGTGCTTCTAATCGCGACCATCGGCCTACCCTATTTTCTACTTTCCTCGACCAGCCCCTTGTTGCAAGCCTGGTATGTACGAACCTCCGGCAGCGGCATGCCCTACCGCCTCTTCGCGCTATCCAATTTCGGATCGATGCTCGCGCTGATCAGCTTTCCCTTTCTAGTCGAGCCCAATTTAACCTCGCGACATCAAGCCTATTCCTGGAGCGTCGCATACGTAGCGTTCGCCATCATCTGTGCCTCCGCCGCCTGGTCCAGCAAAACAGTAGTACAGGTCCCCGACCTATCCTCTCCACCCTCCGCAAGACCAAGCTTTATTGACCTGGTCCTCTGGGTAAGCCTCGCCGCCATCGCCTCCATCCTCCTCTTCTCCATCACGACGCACTTGAGCCAAAACGTAGCGCCTATTCCCCTGCTCTGGGTGCTCCCTCTAGCCCTCTACCTCGCGACCTTCATGATCGCCTTTGAAAGTGACAAACTCTATCACCGCGGAGTGATGTTCGTCCTGCTGGTACCCATCTTCTATTACATGTCGAGGGACCTTTATGAGGACCAGGGCAACCTGCACATCAAGTACCTAATCCCCGTATTCTCGGCCGGCCTGTTCTTATGCTGCATGTTGTGCCACGGCGAGCTAGCCCGCCGCCGCCCCGCGCCTCAGTATCTGACCCTGTTCTATCTAATGGTTTCGCTCGGGGGAGCGCTCGGCGGAACCTTCGTCACACTGATCGCTCCCCGGATCTTCAAGTCGAATCTCGAGCTTCCCCTGTCGATAGGCGCCTGCGCGATCATCGCCGCGATGGTGATGGGCGACAGCATTTTCAAGCGCCCTCCGCGAACTGTGGCTATCTTTTTTACGATCATGTCGCTGGCCGGTGTCACCGCGGCCTTGTTCTTTCCGATAACACCAGGCTCTTTGCATTTCAATCAAGCGCTCGCTGCCGCCGCCGTCTCGATCCTCGGTGCAATCGTGCTCTTCTTCGGTACCGAGCACAAAATCGGACACTGGACACTGCGCTTCGCACTCCTGCTGGCTGTCGGACTCTACCTCGGCGTCCTGGGCCAAAAAGAAAAGGAAAAGGAAATCGGCTACCGGCTTGTCGCGCGCAATTTCTACGGCGTGCTGCATATCCGCGACGATCTTGCGACAGCCCCGGACGAGTATAGCCAGCGCACCTTGTTCCACGGCACCATCAACCACGGATCCCAGATTCTTGACGAGGAACTGCGCTACAAGGCCACTTCCTATTACGGCGAACACTCCGGCGTCGGCCGCGCGATTCGAGCCCTTCAGAAACGAGGAGCTATACGCGTCGGCGTCGTCGGACTCGGTGCAGGCGTTCTCTCGAACTATGGCCGCGCGGGCGATTTCTACCGCATCTTCGAAATTAATCCGCTGGTAGAAAAGATCGCGCAGACCGAATTTACGTTCTATCCCCATACGCGAGCCGACAAACAAATTCTGATGGGCGACGCGCGCCTCACCATGGAGCGCATGGACAGCCTCCAACTCGACCTTCTGGCAGTCGACGCTTTTTCCAGCGATGCCATTCCAGTCCATCTACTGACCCGCGAAGCTCTCGCCGTGTATTTCCGCCATCTGAAACCCGATGGCATCCTCGCTCTCCACATCTCGAATCGTTATCTCGATCTAGAGCCCGTTTGCCAGAAAGGCGCCGAGCTTTTCAACAAGCAGGCAATGACGGTTTACGACGAAGGGGACGAAGCGCAGTACCTATCGACCTCCAACTGGGTGCTGGTAACGTCGGATACCACCATCTTTCTGGACAACATATTCGACGATTCCATGATTACCCCGTCCAAGCCAAGAAGGGGTTTCCGAGCCTGGACCGACGACTACAGCAACGTCTTCCAAATCCTCAAACTGAACTAGTAAGCAGTCCCGGTCATTTCGTAGCGCAGTTTCCAGCGCCTGCCCGCTTCCTTGTCGCGGCTCCGCTTCAAGACTGAGCCGCCATGCGTGAGCATGCGGGCAGACGCGAAAACTCTCGCTAATAGAATCGCTGGACACGGTGGCGGCGCTGCGAAAGAATTCACTGGCCGGCGAAACCGCCTGCCCCACACGACTTGTTAATCGGTGATCTGCTGTTGTGGCGCGGGCGGTTCCGCCTGCGTTTACGTCATCGCCAAGCATGCGAGTAATGCCCTTTCAGATCGAACTTAACCTTGGTCCCACCCACCAGGCACCTTGACTTGCTGTGAACCAGTTCGTCCACTCATTTCTAGCCGCCGAATCGGATAATCCGGTCTTGCGGGCAAGTTTTTTGGCGAGTTCCTCACGCTTCATCGCCTTCAGGATAGGAAAAAAGCTTGACTTCCGTTCACATATAAAACTTTATTTCGCTGAAAACAAATCACTTAACAATTTAAATGAGCCGTCCCTCTTGTCAATGAAGCCATTTTAATCGCACTTTAAGGGTGGTTTCATGTCCAATTGACATGATGGTTCTGCAAGACGGCCTAGAGTCGTCGACATAATCAAGGAGAAACACACCTATGAAAAAGATCATGACCTCGATGCTCGGCCTTTCCCTCATCCTCGGCGCCGCCAGCTTTGCTTTCGCCCAGGACAAGACCACCAGCACCACCAAGACCAAGACCAAGAAAGCCAGCAAGAAGACCACCTCCACCACCAAGATGTAATTGGTAGCTCGGTCTTCAAGACTGAGAATTTTAGTTTAACTACCGCGTCTGGAGCCTTCTCTTGGGAGATGGTCCGGGCGCGGTTTAGTTTTTGCCCCGTCCGCATCCCTCCTGTTGGTGAGTTCCCTAAGTAAGTGAAGTTTTCTGAATCTCATTGAACTTTCGCCTCATCCATACCGTTAAAATAGAGTACGGTGTTAACTGAAATATTGCCGATAAGGAGATTATGATGATTAAGCGTCTTTTACTGCTTGTTTCCGTGATGGGGTTGGCCGTAGCCAGCGCCGCCAGCAACTTCAACTTGAACTTCTACCAGCCGACCGTTGTCAACGGTACCACCCTCAAGATCGGCGAGGCCAAACTCGAGATCCGCGACAACAAGGCGATCGTAAAGCAGGGCAAAACCAGCGTAGAGGCCAATATCAAGGTGGAAACGGCAAACTCGAAGTACCTGTACACCACCATCGGCTACAAAGACGCCGACAACCATCAGATCAAAGACATCACTCTGGCCGGCACCACGACCAAGCTGGTTTTCGAATAGTCCGTCTTAAAACGGCGTCAACACCTGATAGTCCGCCAAATTGACACCAGTGAGCTCCAGATCCCGGCGAAAATGCGCTAGCGGCTCCAGACTGGTGAGCGTGGCGGGGGCAAAGTCGGGAGACCCTGTATGGTAATATCCGCGCAAAGGGCTGATCGACGAATCGGCAGGAAAAGGCGAATAGGACGCGACGCCGACGAATTGCCCCCAACGCTCCTCCCCAAACTTGATCTGTAGAAGGTTCGAAGTCGCTCGCAGAGGCGATTCGCATAAGATTGGGTCGAACCTGTCATTCGCTAAATACCGGCAACGTCCCACACCAGGGACGGGCGCCGTGCCGGCCCCGGGCCGAATCACGGTAGAAACGGCGTTTCCCACCAGAGTCAGATAGAATCTCAGACCAAGGCGCACCGCGCGACCCGTCGCTTTCTCAAAGACGGCGCGATCGACCAGCGTAGTTAGCCGATAGCCGTTGGGTACATGTTGCAGGTAGTCCGGAACAATCTTTTTCGGGCTCCACAACTCGCCATTTTCGTTCTCGATGACAATGTGCACGTCGTCGCTGATCAAATCCTGGTCCTCGCCAAGACCGGAGACGTCGACCGGAATCGCCAGGGCGACTACCTCCTGCCGTCTCTGCAAATGGTATTGATCCGGGTGCGGGACAGCTCGCTCCTTCGGCACATGGACGGCGATCTGGATCGACGACGGATCGACTTTGGGCTTCGAGAAACGGGTTTCAAGTCCGAGACCCAGGGCGAAGGGCAGGTAAGGAACGCACAGCCAAGACACGAGTGCTCCTATCGCCATCGCGACAATAGCCAGCGCCATTCTGCGGCGCTTATATTGCGTCAGCAGGACCAGTAGCGCTGCCGTGAACAGGATCGCGTTATCGCCCTGGTCGCGAATCCACTCCAGGCCTCCCCACCGGATCGCATTTCCGACCGTACGAAAACCCTCGACGCCCAACACGATGATCGCGCCCAACAACCACTGCGTTAACCCTCGCGTGAGCGTCGCAAATGCGCAATAGATCAGCAGCGTACCGGAAGTGATCAGCATCACCGACCACATCAGCCCCGGAATATGCTCCAGCGGCGAAAAACCGTGTATCCCGAGAATCAAGGTGTCGGCCACTAGCAGCGGAATACTGATGAACACCACCACGAACAGCAACTTCGCGCCTAACAGACTGCGCCATTCGTACGGCCGTGTGATCCAAAACTGGCGGTCGCCCGGAATCGCCTCGGCTTGAATCAGTCGCGCGCAAAGGAACGCCCATAGACACGACAGCAGAAGCGTCACAGGAACTTCGCGATTCTCGATACCGCGAACCTGCGTGTAGACGAATATTGCCATAAACAACAGCAACGTGCCCAGCTCCCATCGCAAATACCGAACGTCCTTTTTAAGAATATGCAACGCCTGCCTCACGCCGCCCTCCTCTCCGCCTTTGCTAAGGTGACAAAAATCGATCGCAAGGGCATCGGCGTAATCGATATTCCGCGCGGCTCGCCAAACATCTTCCGTACTTCCGCCAAGGTCCGCGCCTCATCGAATTGCGACTCCACAAATCGCACCACCGCCGCCGAAGTCTCCACTCGCAGCCACGTCGCCGGCCAACTTCCCGGCAGCGCCGGAACTGCATCGAGCGTCACTTCCACCTCACGGAACCGGGCACTCAACGCCGTCATTTCTTCGGAAAATTGCAGCTTCCCCCGATCCAGATAGCCGACATGACTAGCGAAACTCTCAATCTCCGCCAGATCATGCGACGAAATTAGAATCGTGGCTTCGCCGGCACTTTCGAGCAGCCCCTCGATCAGCTCATCCCGCACCAATGGGTCGAGCCCGCTGAACGGCTCATCGAGCACAATCAATTTCGGCCGGTAAGCAAGCGAGGAAGCCAACGCCGCCTTCATCTTCATGCCTCGCGATAAATGCTTGAGCTTGCGATCGCGCGGCAATTCGAACTGACGCAGCAACTCGTCTGCCCGCGCGTCATCCCAAGTTGGGTAGAACGGTTTCAGATACGCGAGAAAGTATCTGACCGTCATCCACTCCGGCATCTCCTGGTTTTCCGACACGTAACCGATTTGCTGAAATTCACGCGGCGAGAGTCTTCGCGAATCGACCCCCAGCGCCTCAGCACTCCCCGACGTCGGCTGGTGAATATTCATCAGGATCTTGATCGCAGTGGTCTTCCCTGCGCCGTTCGCCCCAATCAGCGCGAAAACACTCCCCTCTGGAACATTGAGACTCAGCCCATCCAGCGCCTGAGTCCCGCGGAACCGCTTCGAAAGGTCGGTCGTGCGCAATATACTCACTTCTTACCTCCATCCAGTCTCTGCCAGTGATCGCGCACGGCTTTCGTGACATCGTCCAGCTCAAGACCGATCTTTTTCGCTTCCACCACCAGTTGTTCCAGCTCTTTTTTCAGAAGGTTCCCGCGCTCGGCCGCAGTTGAGGAAGCGCGTTCGGAAACCACGGTTCCCACCCCGGACCGCACTTCAATCAAGCCTTCCAAAACCAGATGCGTGATGACCTTATGAGCCGTGTTGGGATTGATTTTCAGCGCTTTACTGAGCGCGCGCACCGAAGGAAAAGCATCACCCGGACGCATCTGCCCTGAGACAACCGCCTTCTTAGCCGCATAAACAACCTGTTCGTAAAGTGAAATGCCCGGCTCAAAAGTCAGGCGAAACGGAATCACAACTGTACTATAACACGTAGTACACTTAAAACAAGAAAAACTTCTTCTCGGCGAGCCTGGGAGCCTCCCTTACCGAGCCGTGAACCAAAGGAAGCGGTCCTTACCGCCCCTGATAAGCCCCCGTAGCCGAATCGATAAATACGCTCCACTCCGCCGTCGAGACCGACTCCCCCCAATAAACTCTCCACGACGGATTCGGAAAGCGCGCCGTATATTCCAAAACAAATTTCGGATGAGGCTTGGATCCGAGGTTTTTGAAGTAAGTCACGCTATGCTCGATCGCGGTTTGAAGCGCCTCTGGAGTGTCGATTTTCAACGCCTGGATCGGGAACGGTTTGTCCGCTCCTCCCGGACGCCAGGCTTCTTCATGACTCGCAAATACACCTTGATGAACACCCTCGGCCTCGATCGCGGACCAGGTGTAAACGCGAGACCGTCCCTTCGCTTCCGATGCGTAGCTGACTTCCCACGCCGCGGCCTTTCCACCGTCTGCCTGCAGCTCCTTCATCTCTATGCTGCGAACGCTTATCGGCTGCGCGTCCACCGCCCAGGTGTGCGCCTGCGGGAAGGTTTTATAGAAACCTTGGCGCCCCGTCTCCGCCTCGGGCGGCTTCACGGGTACCTTCGCCACGGGCGCGTCAGAAGAACATGAACTTAACAAAAGGGCTGCCAGCAAGAGGAACCAGATCTTCATTATTCCTACTGTCGGCTGCCGAAGCGCAGACTGTCAACAGTGGGAGTATAATCGATCCAGGGAACGGGGAGGCTCAAGTAATGCGAATTTCGCGGATTTCCGCGATCCTGGCGAGCGCTGCTCTTGCCGCGAATCTTTTGTCCGCGCAGGGCGCTCCATCAAAAACCCCTCCCACTACCGGAGGAACCACAACGGGCACCACCGGAACACCGTCCAGAGGGAACTTTCCGGGATCGACTACCAATTCCCCAACGAATTCCACCAGCAATTCCGGTCTTCCTACGCGGGGCTCATTTTTCTTCGGTAAAGTAGTGATGCCCGATGGTACTGCGCCTCCCTCAGGAGTTGTGATCGAGCGCGTCTGCAACGGCTCGGCGCACCCGCAGGCGTACACCGATTCCCGCGGTGACTTCAGTTTTCAGGTCGGTCAGACGCAGGATATGATGCCCGATGCATCGGTCGATAGCACCTCGCGCCTAGGGGGCGGTAACGGGACTACCAATAGCCAGCAACAGGCACAAGGGAAAACGACGACTCTCTATGGCTGCGATTTGCGCGCCAGCCTCGCCGGCTATCGCTCCGATACTGTTTCACTTGCCGGCCGCCGCAGCCTGGACGATCCGAACGTCGGAACGATCACGCTGCACAGCTTCGCGAAGTATGAGGGACTAACTACCAGTGCCACCTCGGCTCTGGCTCCCAAAGATGCGCACAAGTCCTTCGATAAGGGTCTGGAAGCGATGAAGAAATCGAAGGTCGACGAGGCGCAGGACGATTTTCTGAAGGCCACCGAAATTTATCCGCGCTATGCCTCCGCTTGGTACGAACTGGGACTCGTCTATGAAAAGCGCGAGCGCATTTCCGACGCTCGCGACGCCTACGCAAAATCCATCGCCGCGGATTCGAAGTATGTGAACCCCTATGAGCGGCTGTACCTGCTGGCGTTCAACGAAAAGAATTGGGTCGAAGTGGCCCAGATCACCAACCAGGTGATGCACCTGAATCCCTACGATTTTCCCGGGTCTTTCTACTACAACGCCGTGGCGAATTCGCAGCTCGGCAAACTCGATATCGCCGAAAAAAGCGCTCGCGAAGCCGTGCAGTTGGGTGCCTCGCAAAATCCGAAAGTACATTACATTCTGGGCGTGATTCTGGCCAAAAAACACGACTTCAAAGGTGCGGCAGAGTGTCTGAGGATCTACCTGAAATCGGACGCAGTCAGTGATCGCGAAAAAGTGACGAAGCTGCTCGCAGAGTGCGAAAAGCAGGTCGAAGCCAAGGCGGAATTGAAGACCCAGCCGTAACTCGTCCGCTCGTCTCCCCCTCCCTACACTTGCTCGCGACACTTGCTCGCGACCGTAAAGCGCGGATCGGGTCACGTTGTATAATTCATGTTTCCATTCAAGGGAGACATTTTCGGGATGAGAACGATTCGATTCGCGGCGCTAAGTGCTGCTTTTTTAGCCGCCGCAAGTATCGCAGCCGCGCAGGGCCGCGGAGGACGGGGTGGAACAAATGCCCAGCAGAATCCCCCGCCCGCTTCAACTGCCGCTCCCGCCACCGGTCAACAGACACCGCGCCTGCCGCCGCCCGAAGAAAAAGCAGTGGTCACGCATCACAAGTCCACGGTCGGCGGCCAGCAGATTAGCTATACAGCCACCGCCGGCAACTACGTCATCAAAGACGACGCGGGCAATCCCAAAGCATCTTTCTTCTATGTCGCCTACACGAAGGAGGACGTGCCCGAGATCAACAAGCGTCCCCTCTCGTTCGTTTATAACGGAGGCCCCGGCTCCGCATCGTCGTTCACCCACATGGGTCTCGGACCGAAGCACGCCGTCCTTGCGCCCGATGGACACGGCTTGGGACCGGCTCCGTACGCGATTGAAGACAACGACGATTCGTTCCTCGACGCGACCGACATGGTGTTCATTGATGCCGTCTCCACCGGTTACAGCCGCCCCGTTCCCGGCGAGGCCCCCGCGCAATTCTACGGCGTGGTGCAGGATGCGACGTGGTTCTCCGATTTCATTTATCAATATGTCACCCGCACCGAGCGTTGGCTGTCGCCGAAATTTCTGATCGGCGAAAGTTACGGCACTACGCGCTCGGCGCAATTATCGAACGTGCTCCAGCAGCGCCATCAGATGTATTTGAACGGCGTCGCATTGCTATCCTCAGTCGGATTCGGCAATTGGGGCGCCGACGATCGCACCAAGTTCTGGCTTCCTACCATTGTGTGCTCCGGCTGGTTCCACAAGCTGCTGGCTCCCGACTTGCAGAAATTAACCATTGAACAAGTGGCGCAGAAGGCCCGCGATTTCGCTCACGGCCCGTATGCGGCTGCGCTAGAAAAGGGCGACCAAATTTCCCCTGCTGAAAAAGCGCAGGTAGTGAAGGAGTTGAATCGCTTCACCGGCCTGTCTCCCAAATACATCGAGGAGACCAACCTTCGCGTCAGCCCGCAGCGCTGGTTTAAAGAGCTGCTGCGCGACAAACGCGAAACCGTCGGAAGGTTGGACGCGCGCTTCACCGGCTACGATTACGATGCCGCCGGAGAGCGCAACGAATACGATTCGAGCGAGGCTTCCTATGAGGGCGCCTACGTGGCAACGTTCCAGGATTATGTGCGCCGCGATCTGAAATGGACGAGCGACATGTATTACACGGTGACCGCGAACGTCCGCCCCTGGGATCAGGGTCAGCCCGGCGGTCCCGCCGAAGCGCTGCGGTCCGCAATGACGGAGCAGACCCACATGAAGCTGCTGGTAATCTGCGGCTATTACGATCACGCGACTCCGTTCAACGGCATCGAGCAGACCGTGAATCATATGGGCCTGGAGCCGTCGGTACGCAAGAACGTGAGCTTCACATACTACGAAGGCGGCCACATGATGTACATCGATAAGAAGGCCAACGACAAACTGCACAAGGATGTCGACGAGTGGATCAACGCGAGCTACAAGCACTAGACTAAAGGTGCATGCGCCGGCTCGCTCAAATCATGTTGTGTGCGCCGGTGCTGTTCGCGGGCGATCAGTATTTTCAGAGCGCCGAAGCGAAGCTCGACACGCTTGAAAACAACAAGGCGAAACCCGGCTCAGTTATTACCTTCTCCTTGCAGGAGATCAATTCCTGGGCCCGTTACAAGGTTCCGGAAATTGTGCCGCAGGGAATCCGCAACCAGAGAGTAACGCTCGCGAACGATTCCGGTACCGCCTACGCGCTGATGGATTTTTTGAAGATGCGCCACGCGCAAGGGAAGGAACCCGGCTGGCTGATTTCTCATTTAATTGAGGGGGAGCGGCCGGTGACCATTTCGATTCACCTGCAATCAGGCGGCGGCCAGGCGACGGTCGATTTGACCCGCGTCGAAATCTCCGGCGCCACGGCGTCGGGCACGGTGCTCGATTTTCTCATCAAAACATTCTTCATGCCTCTCTACCCCGCGGCAAAAATCGGCGAGAAGTTCGAGATCGGATACGGAATCGACCGCATCGACATCCGCCCGACCGGCGTGCGGGTCACGATGAAGAGATAACGTATATCTATAATAAAATCAATACAATATAACAAGCTCTAGACGGAACTAGGTGTCAATGCGATATTCTAAGGTCGTTCGAAGGTTGACAGGATGTCAGAACTGACATAACATGAGCCTGGAGTCTGAGAAAGACTTGTATTGGATGGGTGACTCAAAGAGGAGACTCGGCGAGTTCCCTGAAGACGTTCGTTCGGAGATCGGATATGCTGTTTTTCTAGCGGAATGCGGCGAATCTCATCCGTCTGCTAGACGGATGCAGGGTTACAATGCCATCGAAATCATCTCTGATTACGATGGCGACACATTTCGAGGTGTGTACACTACTAGGTTCAAGGGCTCAGTTTATGTCCTCCATTGTTTTCAGAAGAAGTCCAAGAAGGGCTCAGAAACCCCGCGGGTGGAACTGAATCTAATAGAAAAGCGTCTGAAAGACGCCGAAGAGCATTGTAAGGCGTCCAATAAACTATGAAACGAACAATTGAGTGCGAGCGAAGCTCTGGGAATGTCTTTGCCGACATCGGGGTGACCAACCCCGAAGAGGCCCTGGTGAAAGCAGAGATTGCCAGGCATATCAATAAGTTAATAGCTGAGCGTGGACTCACGCAGACCGATGCTGGCGATATTCTGGGAGTAGATCAACCTCGGGTCTCAGCGCTTAGTAAGGGTCGTCTCTCTCTATTTTCCTTGGAAAAAATGATGCAATTTGCATCCAGGCTTGGGAACGAGGTGGAGATCACAATCAAGCCATCTCAGCATAGGGGCATCAAGGTGGCAAGTCTTGCGAAGCCAGCAGAACTCGAACAACAGGTTCTGTCGAATGCGGTCATGGGCGGTCAGTACATTAGGCTAACTATTCCGGCGAATCAGCCTTATAGGCGCCAGCCCGTCATGAAAATTGATAGATCTGCGATGCAGACAGTCTTTGAGGGCGCGGAGTTGTTAGTCGCCTGAATAGATGCAAATATCCCAAACAAAAGAGCAGATTAGCGCACTTAGCGCATTTCAAAATCACTGCGAGCTAGAAGCAATTACGCTTCAGTCCTGCACTACCGCTAGGGCGAAGGCTGGGGCCGCATTCACAGAACCCTTCGAGGTAAAGCCAGCCTTGAGCAACATCGCGTCTTCGGTTCAGGGCGAACGTTTCGTGGTGGAAGTGTCGTTTGAATATACTGCCTGGGACTCCTCGGAGCCACGAGAGCGCCTATTTAAAATCGATTGCACCTTTGAGGTCTGTTACCGACTACAAGACGACCATAAACCAACTGAGGAGCAGAAATCCTCTTTTAGTAAGGGGACAGCCGTATTCAACTGCTGGCCATACGCTCGCGAGTTTCTAAGTGACATTACGGCTCGTTTGGGCCATCAGACTCCTGCGTTACCCTTATTGCGCATAACTCCAAAGAAGGCAGAGCCGTCTCCGAGCGTCGTTACTCAGGTAGAACCCGGCCAGACCCCGGCTGGCTCACTGTCGCTACCGGAGGCTGGCTAATTTTTTTACAGTTGTCGCGTCAGGGTACATCCCACCATTCAGTAAAGTCCTTCATTTGACATTTGGCGAACAAATGGCGAAACTTGTTTCGTCATGTACATGGAACTCCACGCCCGATCGGCATTCAGCTTTCTCGAAGGAGCTTCCCTTCCTGAAGACCTGGTTCACCAGTGCGAGCAGCTAAAAATCCCAGCAATGGCGCTGGTCGATACCGACAACGTTAGCGGAGCGCCTCGCTTTTACATGGCGGCGAAAAAGCTGGGGATCCGTCCTCACATGGGCGCCGAAATCACCGCCGCCGCGGGTGGACGCTATACGCTGCTAGTCGAAAATCGCACCGGCTATCAGAATTTATGCCGTTTGATTTCGTCGATGAAACTGCGCTCCGAAAAAGGCACCGCCGCGGCGACTGAAGCCGAGTTTCGTCAATACTCGCAAGGACTCATCTCCCTGGCCGACGGCTCGCAGCCCTTTGAAAAGCTGATCGACATCTATGGCGCAGGCAACGTCTATGCCGAAGTGCAGCGCCACCTGATTCGTAGTGAGGAGGCTGCAAACGAACGCGTCATGGAACTGGCGCGGCAAAATAAGCTGCCGGTCGTCGCCACCAACGGCGTGCGATTCACGCATCCCCAAAAGCGGCCTCTGATGGACGTGCTGACATGCACGCGGCACAAGACGAATGTCATGGAAGCGGGGCGGCTGCTCGAACACAATGCCGAGCGCTATCTGAAATCATCGGCCGCAATGCGACGCTTGTTTGCGGACATGCCCGAGACGATCGACAACGCACTGGAACTGTCGAGCCGGCTTCAGTTCACACTCGCCGACCTGGGCTATAAATTCCCTTGCTATCCCGTGCCTCCGGGCGAGACGATGGATTCCTTTTTGCGCGCGCAAACGCTCAAAGGCGCGCTCGACCGCTACGGCGCGAATCATCCAAAGGCCTACCAGCAAATCGAGCACGAACTGACCCTCATCGAAAAACTCAAGCTGCCGGGTTATTTCCTGATTGTCTGGGATATCGTCGATTTCTGCAAAAACAAAGGCATTCTGGTGCAGGGCAGAGGCTCGGCGGCGAACAGTACGGTTTGCTATTCGCTGGGAATTACCGCCATCGATCCCATCCAGATGGAGTTCTTGTTCGAGCGATTCCTGTCGGATGAGCGTGGCGGCGAATGGCCCGATATCGATCTCGATTTGCCCAGCGGCGACGATCGCGAAGAGGCCATTCAGTACGTCTATCAACGTTACGGAAAACTGGGCGCGGCGATGACCGCGAATGTCATCACCTATCGCAGCCGCTCCGCCGTGCGCGATGTGGGGAAGGCGCTGGGGTTCGATCTGGAATCCTTGGAAAGGATCTCCAAGCTTTCCTCGCGCGGCGCGTGGGAAATCGAGAATCCCGAGGCTTACACGCAGGATAAACAGTTCCGCGCCGCCGGTTTCGATCTCCATAATCCTATGGTTCAAAAGCTGCACGCGTTATCGCGCGAGATTTTGAGCCTGCCGCGCCATCTGGGCCAGCATTCCGGAGGCTTGGTGATTTGTCAGGGACAACTCGATTCCATCGTGCCCATCGAGCCCGCGACCATGCCCGGCCGCGTCATCGTGCAGTGGGATAAAGAGGATTGCGCCGACCTGGGACTGATTAAGGTCGACTTACTGGGCCTGGGAATGATGTCCGTGCTCAAGGATTCGCTGGTACTCATTCAGAATCACTATCACGAAAAAGTGGAACTGGCGAAACTTCCTCCCGACGATAAAGACGTTTATGAAGCCCTGCAAAAGGCGGACACTGTTGGACTGTTTCAGGTAGAAAGCCGCGCGCAGATGGCCTCCCTGCCTCGCCTGCGGCCCGAAAACTTTTACGACATCGTAGTCCAGGTCGCAATCATCCGCCCCGGTCCCATCGTTGGCAAGATGATGCATCCCTATTTGCGACGCAGGGAGAAAGAAGAGGAACCAGTCTGTTTGCATCCGGACCTGGAGCCGGTGCTGAGTCGCACTCTGGGCGTTCCCTTGTTTCAGGAACAATTATTGAGAATGGCGATGATCGTTGCGGATTTCACTGGTGGCGAAGCGGAAGAACTACGCCGTGCCATGGGCTTCAAACGGTCGGAACAAAGGATGATCGATATCGAGGCGCGATTGAGATCGGGCATGGATAACAAAGGGATCACCGGCGAGGTGCAGAACACGATTGTTAAATCCATCACGGCATTCGCGCTCTACGGCTTCCCCGAATCGCACGCTGCCAGCTTTGCTCTCCTGGCTTATGCCAGTGCCTATTTGAAATGCCACTACATCGCGGCATTTACAGCGGCCATACTCAACAATCAACCGATGGGTTTTTATAGCGCCCAAACACTGGTGAAAGACGCGCAACGGCATGGCCTGCACTTTATGCCCGTCGATGTGACGCGATCGGATTGGCAATGCACCATTGAGGAGCTTAAAAACCAATTCACAGTGCGGCTGGGACTTAATTATGTAAAAGGCTTCAGCGAGCGCACCGCGCTTGCGATTGTTACCAGGCGTCCGTTTAAAGATATCGACGATCTGCGGTACCGTGTCCCAGAAATTTCCAAAGACGAATTGACCGCGCTCGCCGATCTCGGCGCACTCAATGAAATCGGAGGCAGTCGGCATCGCCGGGATGCGCTGTGGCAATCGGCACTCGCATTGCGACCCGTGGGCGAATTATTAAAGGACGCAGGAATAGCCGAAACTCCATCTCCCCTGGCCGCGATGAATCCCATCGAACGCCTGCAAGCAGATTTCGCAAACTCCGGTCTGTCGATCGGTTCTCATCCCATGAAATTTCACCGCGAGCGTTTGAACACCATGCAAGTCATCCCCGCCTCGCAAGTTAAAAACATGCCCGACGGAAAATTCATCCGCGTCGCCGGAGCCGTCATCTGCCGTCAGCAACCGGGCACCGCTAAGGGCTTCGTGTTCCTGAGCCTGGAAGACGAAACGGGAATTGCCAACATCATTTTGAAACCCGATGTTTTCGAGCGATTGCGCGTGCCGGTACTCAACAATTCTTACTTAATCGTGGACGGCATTTTGCAGAACCAGCGTGGCGTCGCGTCGATTAAGGCCACCGATGTCCGCCCATGCATCATGCCGACATCGGCTGTTGCGGCCTCGCATGACTTTCGCTAGTCTGCTAGATTTATCTAAGTCGTGATCATCGCTGACCTCTCGCAAATCGCGGGCCGGACCTATCCCGCTAGAAGGCGCACACAGAATCTGGTCGGTGGCGCGAGCCCTATTCAGGCCACTAATTTTTCTATGGGCAATGTCACGCTCGAAGCGAATGGCGGACAGGTGCCCTGGCATAATCAGGAGCAGGAAGAGATTTACTTTATCGTCGAAGGCACCGGCGAAATGTGCCTGGGCGAGGAACGCGTCACTCTCAGTTCCGGGCAAGCAGTTTATATCCCAACCGGCGTTTTTCATCAATTAACGAATATCGGCACGACGCCTCTGCGGATGATTTATTGTTACGGTCCGGCGGGGGATGTCGCTCATTGGCGGCAGGAACTGGATGGCACGCTGCCGCGCGCAGCGATCGAAGCGCCGCCGCTGCCCGATGGTGCTATGCCACAAAAAACATGACTCATACGGTCGGGATTATTATGAATGGCGTCACTGGTCGCATGGGGCTGAATCAGCATTTGGCCAGGTCGATTTACGCGATTATCGAGCAGGGCGGGGTGAAGATCTCCGATGACGAGATTATCATGCCGAAGCCTCTGCTTTTAGGGCGAAATAAGGCTAAATTGGAGTCGATTTCGCGTGATTATGGTCATTTAAGCTGGTCTACGGACCTTGATGCGGCGCTTTCTGACCCTGAATACTCCATTTACTTCGATGCGCAGACCACGGATCGTCGTGCCAATGCGGTCCGAAAAGCCGTCGCGGCGGGGAAACACATTTATTGCGAAAAGCCGATCGCAGATACCTACGATGTTGCCTATGAGCTCTATCAATTAGCGGTGAAGTCGGGCGTGAAACATGGCGTGGTGCAGGATAAGCTCTGGCTGCCGGGAATGCTTAAACTGAAGACCCTGCGGGATTTAGGCTTCTTCGGAAAGATCCTTTCGGTGCGTGGGGAGTTCGGATATTGGGTATTTGAGGGCGATACGCTGCCGGCGCAGAGGCCTTCGTGGAACTATCGAAAAGAAGACGGCGGGGGCATCATTATCGATATGCTGTGCCACTGGCGATATGTGCTCGATAATCTATTCGGCGAGGTAAAAGCGGTCTCCTGCCTGGGGGCGACGCATGTGCCAACTCGTTGGGATGAATCGGGAAAACCGTATGAGTGCACGGCGGACGATTCGGCGTATGCGACGTTTGAGCTCGAAGGCGGAACAATCGCGCACTTCAATTCATCGTGGTGCGTGCGGGTGCGCCGCGACGATCTGCTGACGATTCAAGTAGATGGATCGAAAGGCAGCGCCGTCGCGGGGCTGCGGGATTGCTGGATTCAACATTACGGATCGACGCCGAGGCCGGTGTGGAACCCGGATATTCCCAGCACGATCAATCATTTCGAGGGCTGGCAGAAGGTGCCGGAGCAGGCTTCGTTCGACAACGCGTTCAAGATCCAGTGGGAATTGTTTTTGCGCCACGTGGTGAAAGACGAGCCGTTCCGATGGGGGCTGCTCGAAGCGGTTAAGGGCGTACAACTGGCGGAGAAGGGGATTGAGAGCTGGAAGAAGCGGGCTTGGGTGGATGTGCCGCGGATTTTGTAGAATTGGAACCATGGCGGCGTCCAAGCGTGTTCCGGCGTTAAAGAAGGTGATGCTCAATAGGGTCATCGATCGATTGAAGGCTTTTGGCGGTGATCGCAAGCTTCCGAAGGGCACGACGGTTCGCGATCTTATCAACGAGGGTCGGCGATATTGAGGAACGCTTTGATTGCGATCGCTAGCTGCATGACCGTGGTTGGTCAGGCCGACAGCGCCAATGACGTTTCTAGATGGAAGGCCTTTTCGAACAGGGCGGGCTGGACCATCCAGTACCCCCGCACTTGGAGGGTTAGTAGCTGCCACTCGTGTCCGGACCCAACTGATCCGCAAGTCTTTGTCATGTTCCAAGATTCTAAGACCGACGAGAGCGTCATGATTGAACATCTCATCGATAAGCCAGTCAACCGAGCGATCGAGCTTTGGTTGAATGATGTCAGCGTGACGACAAACCTCAATCCTCGCATCAGCCAAGAGTGGGTGACTTTGGGTGGGGCTCGCGCGCTCAAGGTGGTCAACCGGAGTCCGGATTCGAAAGAGAGTGAGAATTTGTACGTACTCCACGGCGCGAAGACTTTCGCTGTTCGCACGGGCCGCATTAGTAATTCTTTCCAGCTATAATCAACGCATACTTTCCACATTTAAGTTCACCAACTAAAAAGCTGCGATACTAGTAAATCCGGAGCAAAATACCACTTTGCGGGCTACGTTCCTACTCACTTTTTGTGTCCTGACTCTGCGTGCGGCTACTGTGATCCGGTGCGGGGCGATGCTTGATGTGCGGAAGGGCGAGTTGATTCCTAAGGCCGTGATTGTTGTCGACAAAGGCGTCGTTGCGGGGATCAATATCGCGGTGCCTAGTGGTGCGGAGGTGATCGATCTTTCACGTGGGACTTGCATGCCGGGGTTGATCGATGTGCATGTCCATCTGACTGATGAGCCGACTCTGCTGGGGTATGAGAGTCTTGGGGTTTCGGTGCCTCGGCAGACTGTTACGGGCGTGAAGAATGCCCGGCTGACTTTGCGGGCGGGGTTTACTACGGTGCGGAATGTTGGGGCGAGCGGTTATTCCGATGTTGCGCTGCGCGATGGGATCAATGCCGGCGAAGTCGAAGGGCCGCGGATGTTTGTTTCGGGGCCTGCGCTGGGGATTACTGGCGGGCATTGCGATAACAATCTGCTGGCGCCGGAATTCAAATTTCGCGATGAGGGTGTGGCGGATGGACCGTGGGCCGCTCGCACGAAAGTTCGCGAGGTGATCAAATACGGGGCGGATCTGATTAAAGTCTGTGCCTCCGGAGGCGTTCTTTCGAAGGGCGATACGCCTGGGGCGCCGCAGTACACGCTCGAAGAATTGACGGCGATTGCGGAGGAAGCGCATAAGCTCGGCCGAAAGGTCGCGGCGCATGCTCATGGGACGCAATCGATCAAGGATGCGATTCGGGCGGGGATCGATTCGATTGAACATGCAAGTTTGATCGACGATGAAGGGATCGCGCTGGCTAAGCAGCACAATACGTTTTTGGTTTTCGATATTTATAACGACGATTACATTCTGGCGGAGGGGCTCAAGGCCGGGATGCTGCCGGAGTCGGTTGAAAAAGAGAGGGCGCTCGGGAAATTACAGAGGACGAATTTTCGGAGAGCCTATGTTGCCGGTGCACGGATGGCTTTTGGAACCGATGGCGGGGTTTATCCTCACGGGGACAATGCGAAACAGTTTGCGACGATGGCAGAGTGGGGGATGAAGCCTCTGGAATCGATACGCACGGCTACTCTTGAGGCCGCGATTTTGGTGGGGCTTGAAGAGAAGGCAGGGTCGATTGAGGCGAATTATTTCGCGGATGTGATCGCGGTGGAGGGGGATCCGCTGGCGGATGCGGCGGTGTTGACACGCGTCAAATTCGTGATGAAAGACGGGAAGGTTTATCGGAACGATTGGGCGAAATGAGGCGTCGACACGGATCGCCGGCTGAAGTCGGCGCTCGAAGCTGAAGCTCGCGCCGCATGAATAATTTAAACCTTCGGGCACGGAGGTCGGAGGCAGGTCGGGAACCTGCCCCACTGGCACGCAAACAATACTTAGGATGGTAAGCATATTGCGAAAATCGCTGATTGTTGCCATTGACGGGCCGGCGGGCGCGGGGAAGAGCACGATTGCGCGGTCCCTGGCCCGTAAGCTCGGGTTCACTTACATCGATAGCGGAGCGATGTTTCGCGCGATTGCGCTGTGGGCCATCCGGGCACAGATCGATCTTGACGATTTGAATAAGCTCGAGCAATTGGCGCGCGAGGCTCGGATAGAGTTTGATGGAGATACCACAATTCGACTGAACGGCGAGGATGTTACATCGGCGATTCGCGATCCGGAGGTTTCGAAGGCCGCGTCAAAGGTGTCGATCGCTCCGGGTGTACGAAAAGCTTTACGGGACGAGCAGAGGCGCATCGGGAGCTTGCATTCGGTCGTAATGGAAGGGCGCGACATCGGAACGGTGGTGTTTCCCGATGCGGATGTGAAGATTTATCTCGACGCCCATCCGGAGACTCGCGCGGGGCGCAGGGCGCAGGAGACGGGGGCGGCAGTTAGCGAGATTGCGCGAGAGATGGCGGAACGCGATCAGAGGGATCGGACGCGATCGGAGGCGCCGCTGATGCAGGCGCCGGATGCCGAGTATATCGACTCTACGGAACTGTCTGCCGAAGAGGTCGAGGAGGCGATTTTGAAGGTGGTCAGGGGGCGGACTTCTAATGGGAAGGGGCATTAACGGAGCGGCTCGGTCGATCTTATAAAAGTTATGTCTGATTTGTTGGTGATGAAATTCGGGGGGACAAGTATGGGGTCGGCTGCGCGGATTCGCGTGGCGGCGGAGATTTCCACGGAACAGCATGCGAAGCGTCCCGTGGTATCGGTGGTATCGGCGATGTCCAAAGTCACGGACCTGCTGCTCGATTCGCTGCGCAAGGCGGAGGCGGGGGATCAGACGGATCTCGACGAGAATGTGAAACAGCTTTATAACCGGCACTTCGAAGTTTGCCGGGAGTTGCTGCCAGCGGCGCGGCAGGAAATGGTGCTGGCGGGGGTGCACTCACTGATCTCGGAATTCTCGCGGATCGCAAAGGGGATGATGATGCTGGGAGAGCGGCCTCCACGGTCGATCGATGAAGCCATCGCGATCGGGGAAAGACTCTCGGCGTATTTACTGGCAGAGTATTTGGAATCGCAAGGGATTCTGGCAGCGGCAGTGAATGCGGCCGATGTGATTGCGACGGATGCGGTGTTCGGCAACGCCACGCCGCTGATGGAACACACCCGGCAGAGGGCGGGCAAGACGCTGCATCGGCTACTGGACGAGGGGATTCTGCCGGTGGTGACAGGGTTTAACGGCTCGACGCTCGATGGGCGGCCCACCACGCTTGGAAGGGGCGGATCGGATTTTTCGGCGTCGATTCTCGCGGCGGCACTCGATGCCAGTGAGTTGTGGATCTGGACTGATGTCGACGGGATCATGACGGGCGACCCGAGGCTGATTCCCGAGGCGCGCGTGCTGGACGAAGTGACCTACAACGAAGCGGCGGAGCTGGCATATAACGGGGCGAAGGTGCTGCATCCGCGAACGCTGGCACCCTTGGTGGACCGCGGAATTCCGGTGTGGAGCAAGAACAGTTTTGCGCTCGATAAACCCGGCACGAAGATAGTCCGGAGCCTGGCGATGGCGCACGCGGCGCGCGGTCCTCACGCAGTTACTTCAATGACTGACGTAGTGCTGGTGTCGATCGAACCAGCGAATTCCGTGCTGAGCGGAACCAAGGTGATGGCGCGCGCGCTCGAGGCGCTCGACCGGGCGAACGTCGAGATTCTGGCGATTACCAGTTCCAGCTACCGGCAGACATTTTGCTTCCTGGTTCGACAAAGTGAATTAGGGACAGTGACGGACCATTTGGAGGAGAGCTTGTCGCTCGAACTGGCGCATGGGTATCTTAAGCCGTTCGAAGTTGATAAAGACGTCGGGCTGATCGCCGTGGTGGGAGAAGGAATGAAGGGTACGCCGGGGTTGGCGGGGCGCATCTTCACGGCGATTTCCAAGAAGAACGTCAATATTATCGCGATCGCGCAGGGTTCAAGTGAGTTGACGATCGCGATTGTGGTGCGTCGGGGCGGCCTCGAGAGCGCGGTGAAGGCGATTCATCAGGAGTGCGGGTTGGGAGAGACTAACCCGAAGACGATTTTGGCGGTCGATGAACGCGAATAAGGAGCGCAACTTCTTCCGTTCGAACCTTGGGGACCTCGGTGGGGACCTCGGGGACAGTCCGCTACGGTCCGAGGTGCTTGATTGCGGAGTGACTTGTTCGAGGGACTACGATTCCGCCCTTTAGATTCGGCTGAAGGCCACTTGCGGCCGATTTCCCGGCAGTGCGGATTGTGTGCCTGAAACTCGGATTCGCCACATTCATTAAGTATTTGCGAGCTATGCCACTTCGTACCATAGCGGACTGTCCCCGAAGTTGAAGCGAAAAAGGGCAGGTCGGGAACCTGCCCCACGGTTATCGAGTTGGAAGGGACCTACGCTACTGGATGGAGATGAAGGCGTTGGCTTGCGATTGCTGGCCGCCCATGGTTGCTACTACGGCGGCGTCTCCGGAGGGCACGGTTGCGGGAACCACTACATTGATCTGCGTGATGCCCGCGTCGATTTGTCCGGCGAAGGTTACTTGGGCTGTTAGCCCTCCGATGGTGACCGATGGCAATGCTGCGGCGCCCACGCCTGGTGTATTCACAGTGAATCCGGTCCCGTAGAGCGCAATTATCTCGCCCGCTTTGACTGGAGTGGTCGCGCCGGGGATCAACGTGGTGGGACCGGTGACGGTTCCGTTGGTATGCGTGGACACTATATATTTGTTGCCTGTCAGCCAGAAGAAAGCCGGCGCGGTTAACGTCAGATTGACCGTGGCGGGGGCGCTCACCTGCTCGTTGCTGATGACCTGAATCTGCGCCGCGCCTACAGCGGCGGTGGCGGGAATCAGAAAATCCACTTGCGAGGGGCCGACGAAACTTATTTCCGCCGGGACGCCGTTCACTGAAACGCTGACGCCGTCGATCACGGTCGGAAGATTTCCTCCCACAAGATCCGTCGATGCCCAACTACGCGAGCTGAAGGCTAGCCCGCCGCCCATCACGGTCGCCCAGGTATTGGGCGCGAGAGGCGGTAGAAAACTTGCGCCATTGATCACGCCTGCGGGAGTGAATGAGGGGGGAGCCTGGATGCTGCCGAAGATCCCGTGCGATTCCGCGCTCTCGCCATAGGGACCTGGAAAGCCAGCGGTGAAATAAAGGGTCGATGTATCGCCGCCCTTGCCGCCGTTGCCGAACAACAATCCCCACAGTCCGGGGATGGAAAGGGTACGGCCGGTGGAATCCTTCAGAGTGCCGAGAGGAGTTCCCTTGGCAGGATCGAAGGCGTTAATGGTTCCGTCCCCGAAATTGGCGACCAAAAGCGCGCCGCTGAATTGTCCAAAGGTCGCAGGGGCGATCTGCATTCCCCAGGGCGAATTCAACAGACCCTTGGCAATTAGCTGCGTAATCAAGTTGCCGGAGCCATCGAACACGTCGACATAGCCGTTGCCTGCGCCTGCCACATCGTCGTGCTTGGCGGAATCCTGCTTAGCGTAGGTCACATAAATTTTGCCGCCGAAGTTGGCGATCCCGAACGGTGCGTAGCCTGCGGGAATCGAAGGATCGGTGAAGGCGGTGGCGGCTGCGATAGGCTTGAAGTTGCCGTCGAACATGTCGACTACGCCGTTGTGGAAATCAGTGACGTAAAGAATTGGCGCGCTAGCGGTGCCCCCAATGACGCAGCCTTTAAAAACCGAGTTGGCTTTGGTGTTGTCGACGGAGATGGTAGCGACGCCAGCGGGCGAGACCGTGCCGTTCCATCCGGAAATAGTGCCGTCTTCGGTGCAGAAGATGAAGCTCGCTGGTTTTCCGTCGGCAATCGAAAAGGACGTGGTGGTGTTGGCGATGGTGCCGCTGACCGCGCCTCCAGTTGGACCTGCGGTAGTGGGAATGGTTACGACCAGCGCGACAGCGGTGCCGGTGGTGCCATAGAGAGTGGAGGTTCCAGATCCATTGTTACCAATCCAGAAAGGACTGGTCGCCGTGGTCGCGATGCCCCAGGGATTCACCAGATTCGGATCCTGAAAATCCGCAGTGTCCGGTAAATCGGAAACTAAATTATGCACTAAATAACTATTCGCGGGACTGGGCGTGGCTGGCGTAGCGGCCGAAGCCAGGGACAGCAGAGCGGCACACATCGCGGCTCTCAAGTAAATCGAATGGTTTGTTGACATGGGATTAAAATCTCTCCTCACAAGGATGCCCTGTGAATGTTGAGACACGTCCGCTTTCTGGTAAAACAAACGTAAAAATCGCAAGGCAGCGTTAAGACTAACGGAAGGCAGGTCGGGCCCGACTTGCGGATTAGATGCTGATATACTCGTACATTAAGACGCGTCCGTCCTCAATCGACATGAGGACCCAATCAGGAGTTTTCACCTTTTATGTTTGACCTTTTCCGCAGCCGCCAGAAGGCTGTCCGCTATATGTTGATCGGGCTGCTGTCCGTGGTGGCCTTGTCCATGGTCACTTATTTAATTCCCGGATTCGGCGGCACGCAAGCGCGCGCGACCGAGAACGATGGGGTTCTCGCCGATATCGGCAACACTAAGCTGACTGCGCAGGAAGTGGTGACCGCGATGCAGAGCATCATCCAGAGGGGCCAGTTGCCACCGGAAATGATCGACGTCTATGTGCCGCAGATTGTGGATGAGATGGTGCAGCAGCGCGCGATCGCTTACGAATTCTCGCGCCTGGGTCTGACGATTTCTGACGACGAAGTGCTGGTTGGTTTGCAATCGGTGAATCCGCAGTACTTCAAAGACGGCGTGCTGATCTCGAAAGACGAGTATGAGCAGAGGCTGGCTGCACAGGGTATGACGCTGCAGGATGGCGTCGACGACATGCGGCGGCAACTGCTGCTGGTCAAGGTGAAGAACATTGTATACGCCAGCATTCTGGTACCGAATAAAGAGGTCGAGGATGAGTATCGGCGCCAGAAAGAGCGGGCCACGATTGAATACATCGCATTCGCGCCGGCTAAGTTTCAGAGCGACGTGAAACCGACCGATCAGGAGCTGCACGCGATGTTCGAGGGGCATCACGCGGAATATTTTACGCCGGAAAAAAGATCGTTCCAGGTAGTGATTGTGGATCAGGCGAAGCTGGAGCAGACGATGGTGATTCCGGATGCGGAGCTGCGCGCGGCTTATAACGCCTCGATGGATAATTTCCGGATGCCGGATCGCGTGAAGGCGCAGCACATCCTGATTAAGACGCAGGGCAAGTCCGATGCGGAGAAAAAGGCGGCGCTGGCGAAGGCCGAGGATCTACTGAAGCAGTTGAAGGCGGGCGCGGATTTTTCGAAGCTGGCGGAGAAGAATTCTGACGATAGTTCCAACGCCCCGAAGGGCGGGGATCTGGGCTGGTTCGTGCGCGGGACGATGGTGCCGGAGTTCGACAAGGCGGTGTTCGCGATGAAGGCGGGCGAGCTGAGCGGCATCGTGACCACAGAGTACGGGTATCACATCGTCAAGGTGAATGAGAAGGAAAATGCGCGGGTGAAGCCGTTCGAAGAAGTGAAGGCGGACTTGGCGGCGGAGCTCAAGAAGCAGCGCATCACCGAACAGATGCAGAAGACGGCAGACGGGGTTCACGATGCGCTGGCGAAATCGCCCGGGTCGGCGGCGGAAGTGGCGAAGAAGTTCGGCGCGGATCTCGCAACAGTGACGGACTCCGCGCCGGGCTCGCCCGTGCCGACGCTGGGGTCGGTGCCCGAAATAGATAACGCGCTGGGGTCTATGAAACCGAACGATGTGTCGCCGGTCCTGACGCTGCCGGCGAATCGGCTGGTAGTGGCGGTGCTGACGGCGCGCACTGCAGCGCGTCCGGCGACGTTCGAAGAAGTCGAAGGCAAAGTCCGGGATCGGCTGGTCTCGGAAAAGGCCATTGCAGTAGCCAAAAATAAGGCGAAGGAAGCTGCCGAGAAACTTCGCGCCGGCGAGGATATGGAAAAGGTCGCAAAGGAATACAAGCTCGAGGTGAACAAGCCGGCGGAGTTTGGGCGCAACGATTCGGTGGAAGGATTGGGGCAGGCGGCCTACGTCAAGGATGCGTTCACACATCCGGTGGGCGCAATCCTGGGACCGAGCGACATCATGAATCGCGACATCGTTTATAAGGTGACGGCTAAGCTGGAGCCCGATATGGCTGCTTTTACTGCGGAAAAAGAAACGATTCGCTCTACCCTCCGTCAGCAGAAGGCGAATGAGCGATGGAATCTCTTTATGGATAGCGTCACCGCTAAGCTCACCACGGACGGAAAATTGAAAGTCAATCACGATCTGGTTTTGAAACTCGCCGCGGCGCTAAAGCGCTCGTAATGCTGCACAGTCTGCTGGATATTTGGCGCAGCCTGACGGATCCGGATCGATTGATTCATCTGTTGACGCAGGTACTCACGGGCTGGCTGGGTTACGCATTATTGGCTGGCGTCGTGTTTGCGGAGACAGGTCTACTGGTAGGCCTTTTCCTGCCTGGCGATTCGCTACTGTTCACGGTTGGCGTGGTGTGCGGAGCGGGCGATCTGGATATTGTGAAGGTTTGCGCGCTGTTGACAGTCGTCTCTATTCTCGGGGACCAGAGTGGATATTTTCTCGGATATCGGACAGGACCCAAAATTTTCTCGCGGCCGGATTCGACGTTTTTTAAACAGGAATACGTACGGCGCACGCAGGCATTCTACGAGAAACACGGCGGAAAGACCCTGATTTACGCCAAGTTTGTGCCGATCGTTCGAACGTTTGCACCATTTATGGCGGGCGTGGGAAAGATGAAATACTCGCGCTTCCTGTCGTTCAATATATTCGGTGGAATAGGCTGGGTGCTATCGGCGACTCTGGCAGGCTACTACCTTGGTGGTGTGCAGGTCGTGAGGCACAACTTTGAAAAGGTCGTGATTGGGATTGCGGTGATCAGCGTTCTGCCGATGGTGATCCACTATTTCCAGTCGCGAAACAAGGTTAGCGTAGCTTCTTGATCGCGGATTGCACTACAACGTCGCGCTGCATTTCCACTTCGTCGCCTCTCGCGACTCCAAATTTCAGATTAAAGATTTCCTGTTTTAGACGGCTCTGAATCCAGGCGCGATCCTTCAGAAAATCGCTGACCGCTGGTTGGATGCGATGCGCCGTGAGGTATGCGCGCAGCTCATCGAGAATCTCCGGCGTCACTTCGAAATCGGCGGGGATCTCGTGAGCCGGCACGTACTCGCTGGCGAAGCTGGTGAGCGAACCGCTGGCATCGAGCACCATTTCGAGACGGCTCTGTTGGGGCTCAATCGTTTCGTCAGGCTGAATCCCGCCGCCGCCGCGCACTTCTCGACCGGCATCGGTGTGAAACGAGCCTGACGGCACAATTGCATTCGAATCCAGTTGTCCGAACGCGAGAGGTTTCTGAATCGAGCGTCCGCTAGGCGTGTAATAAAATGACGTCGTCAACGCCAGGCCAGTGTTGCTCGAAAGAGTGTAGACACGCTGGACGAGGCCTTTTCCATAACTCGCCTCGCCGAGTATCGTGGCGCGATCGTGATCCTGCAAGGCTCCGGACAGAATCTCCGATGCGCTCGCGCTTTTTCCATTGATCAGTACGGCCACGGGAAACTTGTAGGGACGCGCGAGCTTGGGCACGCGAACCTCCTCGGTTTTCACGCTTCTTCCTTTCACGCTAAACACAAGCTGATCGGGATTCAGAAACAAGGACGCGGTTTCGAGCGCCGCCTGCACCGATCCGCCGGGATTAGCTCTCAAGTCGAGCACCAAGCCCTTAAGATTTTCACCGCCGAGCGATTCAATCTTTTCGTGCGCCAGCTTGCCCGTCGCCTCTTCGAAACTGGCGATGCGGATGTAGCCGATCTGCGGTTCCAGCAGGAAGGCCCGGTCGATGCTCGGCGAATCCATCACCTCGGGTTTCAAAGTGAACTTCAGAACGCGAGCGGTTCCCGGCCGGCGCACGTAAAGCTGCGCTTCCTGCTGGCGCGCGGCGCCCAGGAGCTGCACCAACTGTTCGAATTCTAGGCGCGCCAGCTCGTATCCATTGATGGCGAGAATCTCGTCGCCCGCCTGAAGTCCGGACTTCGCGGACGGCGTTCCTTCCATCGCCTGCAGAACGATCACGCGTCCGGGCAGCACGCTGACGATGCTTCCGAAGCCCTTGCTCTCGCTCTTCTGCATCTGTTTTAGCTGCTCAAACTGGCCGGGATCGAAGAAGATCGAATGGGGGTCCAGAGTTTTCAACATGCCTGGAATCGCTCCCTGATAGAACGCCTGATCGGGAACGACGGGGTCCGCCGCTTCCCGATCCGCGATACTGAACACGTCGATGAGCTTTTTCAAATCGCGCGCAAGTTGATCCGTGGGGTCGTCCTGAGGAGGAGCGGCGAGAAAGAGGAGGAATGCGAATAATGGCATGAATTCAGCGGCTGTAACGCGTTGCCTTTCGCAACTCGTGGCGCTCCATCGCCAGGTCGATCAGGCGATCGATCAACGCCGGGTAAGAAAGGCCGCTCGCTTCCCACATTTTCGGATACATGCTGATGGAAGTAAATCCTGGAATCGTATTGATCTCGTTGATGAAGAATTTTCCCGTCGCCGCCTCCAGCAGAAAATCGACGCGAGCCATCCCTTGGCACTCGACCGCCTGATAGCAGGCGATGGCGAGATTCTGAAGCTCCCCTGTTTGTTCCGGCGTGAGGTCGGCGGGCACCACGGTTTGCGCTTTGTTGAGAAGATACTTGTCCTCGTAATCGTAGAAATCGCGCGACGGCAGAATTTCGCATGGCACGGAAGCCCTGGGATCGTCATTGCCGAGGACAGAGCATTCAAATTCGCGCCCCACAATGCCGCGTTCCACGATGATTTTGTGATCGAACTCCGCGGCCAGATCGATGGCAGGATGCAACTGATCCCGCGACGTGACCTTCGAAATCCCGACCGACGATCCAAGATTCGCGGGCTTAACAAAAATGGGGAATGGGAAATGGAGATGGGTGCCGGGGTGATGGCGTCTGACCACAAAATACTCCGCCACCGGTAACCCGCTTGCTGCGCAGAGCCTCTTCATGATCTCTTTATCCATAGATACGGAGGACGCCAGCACTCCCGCGCCGACGTAAGGCAGATGGGCAAGTTCGAGCAGACCCTGCACCGTTCCATCTTCGCCGAAGGTCCCGTGCAAAACCGGAAATACCACATCGATGTCGGGATTGCCACCGGGCTCAGGCGAAATTGCGCGCGGCTGCCAGCGACCTTCCTTGGATATGAGAATTCTCGCGACGTCATATTTCGCCGGATTCATCGCACTGATAATCGATTCGGCGGAGTTCAGAGAGACCTCGTGCTCCCCGCTTCGCCCGCCATAGAGGACCGCCACTCGCAATTTGGTCACAATATTATTTGTCCCATCGCCGACATCACTAGTTCGACGCCTAACAGCGCCGTTCGGTTCACTTCGTCAATCACCGGATTCACTTCCACAATCTCCATCGACGTCATATGCCCGCTGTCATTTATCGTTTCCATCGCCAGGTGCGCTTCGCGATAGGTCATGCCGCCGCGCACGGGAGTGCCGACGCCGGGCGCCTCGCTGGGGTCGACCGAATCCATGTCAAAAGAAAGATGGAAGCCGGCGGTGCGTTCGGAGATCTTCTCAATCGCTTCGAGAATCACGCTGCGCAATCCTCGCTCATCAAGATCGCGCATAGTATAGGCGTGAACGCCCGCGGCACGGACATGCCGGCGCTCGGCCTCGTCCACGCTGCGCAGCCCGACGATGGCCACGTTCGAAGGATCGATTTTGGGTGCGTAACCGCCGAGATGAGTCAGTTCCCGCGGACCGATCCCGATCGAACAGGCGAGTGGCATGCCGTGAATATTGCCGCTCGGACTCGACTCGGGAGTATTCATGTCGGCGTGCGCGTCGATCCATATGAGGCCCAGCTTACGGCCCGATTTTCGATAAAAATTCGACATTCCGGCAATGGTTCCAATCGCAATCGAATGATCGCCGCCCAACACCAGAGGCACCTTCGATTGTTCCGCGGCGCGTTCGACCATCTCCATCAACCGCTCACAGGTATGCACGATCTGCGTGAGATAACGTGCGTTTTCAGGCCCGACGGGCGAAGTTTCCGGCTGATCGACCAGCACGTTACCCAGATCCTCAACCCCATAACCAAGCGATGACAATTTTTCGTTCAGGTTCGCGAGGCGCAGCGCGGAAGGTCCCATATCGACGCCGCGGCGGCCAGCGCCCAGGTCCATGGGGGCGCCGATGATTGCGATGTGAGATTGCCGCATGGGGGTTTAAGGTGTGCTTCTATTATCGCGTTCCGAGACGTCGACACGGCACGACTGGGGGCGTGCGCTACGGTCGGGTTCGATACAGCATGCGGGGAAATGCGATGGTTTCGCGGATGTGTTCCAGGCCGCACATCCAGGCGACAAAACGCTCGACGCCCATACCGAATCCAGCGTGCGGTACGCTGCCGTAGCGGCGCAGATCGAGATACCAGTTGAAGGCTTCTTCCGGCAGATTGTGCTCCTTCAGACGTTGCTTCAACAACTCAAGCGAATGGATGCGCTGGCCGCCGCCGATGATTTCGCCGAATCCTTCGGGTGCGATAAAGTCGACGCCCAACGCGACTTCCGGACGATCATCGGCTGGCTGGAAATAAAATGCTTTCACTGCGGTGGGATAGCGGTCGATCATCACTGGACGGTCCAGATCGTCGGTTAGAAGAGTCTCGTCGGTGTTCCCGAAATCGCCGCCCCATACGATTTCGCTGCCCTTCGCTTGCAGCTTTAGCACCGCTTCGTCGTAACTCATGCGATGGAACGGAGCCTTGATCGATTCGAGCTTGGTGACGTCGCGCTCCAGCACTTTCAATTCTTCGCGGCGATTTTCTAAAACGCGGCCGACTACGAAGGTGACCAATTCCTCGCCGACGCGCTTCACGTCTTCGAGGTTCGCGTAAGACATCTCCGGCTCGACCATCCAGAATTCAGTCAGGTGCCGCCGGGTCTTGGATTTTTCCGCGCGAAACGTCGGACCGAAACAATAAGTCTTGCCGAAAGCCGCGCTGGTTGCTTCGTTGTAAAGCTGGCCGGACTGCGTGAGATAAACTTTCTCATCTTCGAAATAATCAACTTCAAATAAGGTCGAGGTGCCTTCGCATGCGGCGGGCGTGAAGATCGGCGTGTCGACTAACACGAAGCCGTGCGAATCGAAATAATCGCGGATGCCTTTGATCACTTCGTGGCGCACGCCAATCGCGCGAGTGTTGGCGGCGGCTGCGCAGCCACAAGTGGCGATGATCCATCAGGAAATCGATGCCGTGATCTTTCGGCGTGATCGGATAAGGCGTCTCTTCCGGCACACGCTGCAGAATATCTGCGCCTTCAACATCAAGCTCATATCCGCCCGGTGCGCGCGCCTCTTCCCGAAGTTTTCCACGAATGATCAGCGACGATTCCTGGGTCAAATTCTTCAGAGACTCGAAGAGTTCTTCCGGCAGAGCGCTCTTCACCGCGACGCACTGGATGATGCCGGTTCCATCGCGTAACTGGGGAAAACAAATTTTTCCGCTGCGGCGCAGGTTGTACAGCCAGCCCGCGATTTCCACTGTTTCGCCGGTGTGGCGGCCCGCGTCGGCTACGGTCACGCGCGGTATCGAATTCTCAGGACTCATTGGTAGGTCTCAAATTTTCAAGACGCTCAAACACCTGCTTAACGTGATCGAAGGGATGCTCCATATCCGGCACTGCCTTCAACTCCAGCAACAAAGGATATTGATCCTCGGTGGAGCGAAGCTTATCCATGGTGCGGCGCCAGTCGATGGTCCCACCCTCTGAATCCAGCGGAAACAGGTGCGAATCGTCCTTCCCATTATTGTCATGGATGTGCGTCGATCGGATGCGGCTCTTCAACAAGCGGTACGCCGTATCGACGCCCTCGCGCATATTCGCATGCCCTGTGTCCAGGCAGACGTTCAGGTTAAGGTGGGTCTGTTCGAAGAACATCAGAAGCCGCTCTGCGCTCGAGAGCTGGTTGGGCGTGTTTTCGATCAGCACCTCTACACCGCGCTGGCCTGCAAATACGCTGATTTCTTCGAGCGCGGAAAACGCCGCGTCTATTTTTCGATCCTCGTACTCCTCGCCAACTACTCCGATGTGCTGAATGAGGTAACGAAACGGCACGATCTCGGCGATGTCAAGCGCACGCTTGATTTCGTCCACTACTTGCAGGCGCTTGGGCTTCACGGGTTCGGTGATATTGAGCACGGCGTGCGGACCTGAGCGTCCCCACACATCGTCGTTGTACATGGGCGAGTGGAGCGAATGGAGTTTCAGAGGCGAATCGCGGAACCAATGCCCCAGCTCCCGGATCTGCGCATGATCCTGATAATCGAGGTGCTGCTTCGCGCAAAAAATCTCGACTAAGGGAATGCCCGCGTCCCAGATCCGATCGAGCCAGACGGTCGTGAGGCGATGCCCGACAAACAGGTGGGTGGAAAGTGCGTGAAGCATCCGGTTCTTTATGATCGCGTACTGCGCGAGCGTTTTAGTAGCCTGCCGCTTTTCCTACTGCGCGCCCGTCGGAGCCGCCTTGGAGCCAGCCTCCGTCGATCACGATGGCTTCGACTCGCGCAATCACTACGCCCGGCGCGTAATCCACCTTGAAGCCGCGCTGCTTCAGCAGGTCGACGGTGTCGGGTGAGAAACCTTTTTCGAGATACAGCGTGTCGGGCTGCCATTGATGATGGAAGCGGGGCGCGTCGACTGCATCCTGCGCGTTCATTCCGAAATCGGCGACGTTTAGAAAAACCTCCGTCACCGCGGTGATGATTCGGGAGCCGCCAGGCGCGCCTACCGTCATGAACAATTTTCCATCGCGCAGAATAATTGTCGGGGTCATGGCCGAGAGCGGACGCTTTCCGGGACGAATGGTATTTCCTTCTCCCTGCACCAGGCCGAACATATTCGCGGCTCCGGCTTTGGCGGCGAAATCGTCCATTTCGTTGTTGAGCAGGAATCCGAGGCCAGGGACCGTGATGCCGTTTCCATAGCCTCCATTCAGTGTGTAGGTCACGGCAACGGCATTGCCTTCGGCGTCGATTACCGAGTAATGCGTGGTCTCCGTGCCCTCACTTCCGGCGGGCTTGCCGGGCTTCACTTGCTCGCTGGGTGTGGCGTGATCGCGGTCGATGCTGGCGCGGCGTTTTTGAATATATGCCGGATCGAGCAAGCCGGTTATCGGGACTTTGAAGAAGTCGGGATCACCGAAGTATTCGCTGCGGTCGGCGTAAAAGCGCTGCATCGCTTGGGCGACATAGCTGATGCTCGCCGCGGAGCCGAATCCGGTTTTCTCATAGCCCGAACCTTCGAGCATTCCGAGGATTTGCAGCATCCCGATGCCACCGGAACTCGGCGGGGGCGCGGTGATGATCTCGTAGTTTTTATATTTTCCAATAAGCGGTTTGCGCTCGATGGCTTGGTAATCTTTCAAGTCAGCCAGAGTGATCAGGCCGCCGTTCTTGGCCATCTCCTCCGCGAATTTCTGAGCCGTCTCGCCCTCGTAGAACTCGTTCGCGCCGTTTTTCGCGATGCGTGTGAGAGTCGCCGCCAGATCGGGCAGCTTGATGGTTTCGTCGATGTCGTAAAACGCGCCGTCTTTTTGATAGATGTGCTTCGATTCGGGCGAGCGCGACAGGCTGCGGGAGTGGAGCGATTCGGAGAGAGCGTAACTTACCGGGAATCCGTTGGACGCGAGCTCGATTGCCGGTGCGATTACATCGGCCCATTTCCTGCGGCCGTATTTGGAGAGCGCAAGTTCGAATCCACGGACGCTGCCGGGGACGCCGGAGGAGCGCCAGCCTTCGATACTATCGCGCGTCGGTTTGCCGGTTGCGTCGAGATACATATCGCGCGTGGCTTTGCCGGGGGCGCGTTCCCGGAAGTCGATGAATGTGGTGCGGCCGTCGGCTAAGCGGATGGTCATGAATCCGCCGCCGCCGAGGTTGCCCGCGAAGGGATAAGTAACTGCAAGCGCGAATCCGACCGCGACCGCGGCATCGATGGCGTTGCCTCCGTTCTTCAACACGGCGACGCCGACATCGGTCGCGAGGCTTTCCTGTGCCGCTACCATGGCATGCTTCGCCCTTGCCGGGGGTTTCGCTCCGACGGTGAAGGAAGCGATGGCTAGACAGGAAAGGATGCGTCGCATATCGCATGATTGTAACTCTGTCGGGACAGGTCGGGGCCTACTGTCGATTCAAATGTCAAAGAACTGCGAAAATTTATCGAGGCCTCTTTAGCCAGGGTTTGAACTTCGACTGACACGAAGATCCGTTTAATTTGCGCCGCAACGGCTAAGCATCGGTCGTGTACCGACGGACATCCAACGCACGCAGGCCCGATGGCGGCAGTGACATGTATGCCCCTCCTGGCCGATCCGGTTCTCCGCTGGCAGAGCACCTGAACTCCTTGCCTATAAATTACTCGACGTTTTCGCGGGGCGATTTGCTTGAAAGTGCGATGTGATTGAAAAGCCACCAGCATCCCGGTAGGGCTAAAGTAGAAACAGGGCCATGAAAATCCTTGTTTGCATGTTCCTGGCGGGTGTCGCCTTCGCCGCTAAGCCTGTACAAATTGTCTCGCTGAAGTCGTCGCAGCTGGAAGTGACTTTCGACCCGCTGAAGGGGCTGCCGACGGAATACCGTCTATCGTCGAACAAGGCGACCATTCGCGGGGCGGTGAATAGCGATGTCACGGTGACGATCTACCGGGCCGCTTCGCACGGCTATACCAATTTTGCGGTGCGTCCCGAGGTTATCCGAGCCAGCAAGACGCGTGCGGATTTTCAGTTCACTGTGCGGGAGAAGGGCGCGTCCATGGCGTCGTTCATGCTGCGCTACGAGCTGAATGGCGCCGAGGTTCTGGTGTCGCTCGAAGCGGTTTTGGAGGAGCAAGGGTTTGAGCTCATAGACGTCGGACTCCCGGATCTGGCATCGGTTCGCGAAGACGATGGCGGCGCGTGGCTGGCGCACGGCGACGGCGGGGGCAGTGTGGCGATGCTCAATAAGGCCAAGCCCGGGCATCTGACGCCGAATCGATTTTGGGGTGGCGTTGCCACGACGCTTCCCGTGGTGATGGTCGGTACCAATCGAATGCTGTGCGTGGAGGAAGTACTTTCCTTTATGGATACGACCGAGCTGGCGGTTGACAATCATCGTGCGACGCTCGGGACGGTGAAGACGTGGCGCGTGAATGGTGGAAACACGTACGACATGAATATGGGGGCAAACGCGCCTCGTGTATCGGGAAATAGTTCGACGCCGAATCTGCTAGTGGGAGGAAGACCACTTACCAGGCTCGATTTTTCGGGCGACTTCGATCACAACGGAGTGGTGGATTGGCTCGATGGCGCAAAGCTGGTCCGAGAAAGGATGCCAGCGATCCCGACGCATTATTACGACGACAAGCTGATGTATATGATCCACTGCGATGAACCGAAGTTTCCGAAGCCGCAGGCGACTTTCGCGGAGTCGGAGAAGATTATTCGACGCGTGGCGTCGCTCACGGGAGGCGCGCCGCAGGATGTGTATTTGTGGGGTTGGCAGTATCGCGGAAAGGACACCGGATATCCAGCGGTCGCTGAGGTGAACAAGCGGCTTGGCGGATTTGAAGGGTTCATTAAGCTTCAGCAGGATGGCTTGGCGGTGAATGCGACAGTCAGTTTTTCCGATAATTACGACGACGCGTATCAGAGCAGCCCTGCATGGGATTCGAACGTCATTGCGCGCCGGCCCGACGGGCAGTTGTGGGAAAGCCGCAACTGGACGGGCGAGAATTCGTACATTATCGGGCTCGCGAAATATATGGAAGGGCCGGGTCCGGAACGGATTAAATATACGGCCGAGCGCTACAAAATCCGCGATACGTACCTGGTGGATGTGTTGTCGTATTTTACGATTCGCAACGATTGGGATCGTGACCATCCAGCGAGTGGGATGAAGAATCTGGTCGACGGCCGCTATAAGGTGCTCGAAGAATTTAAGAAGCACGGGCTCGATGTCGTGTCTGAAGAACTGCGATACGCGACGTTGGGAAAGATCAGCGTGAGTGACAACGGTCCGGCGGGCGAGGAGTCGCCGTTCGGAGGAGAAGCGATTCCGCTTGCTGCGACGATTTATCGCAAGTCGGCGATATGGGGCATGCGTGGACAGGCGTGGAAGAAAACGCCGGAACTTTATAGTCTCTTCTACAACGGTCACGAATTTCCGTGGCTGCCAGAGGAGGACTGGGAGCGGAAGTTTACTCAGATTTATTACGGCGAACTTGTGCCTTGGTATCAGGTTCACTACCGGAATATCGAGTCGTTCCTGCGGGAGGGGGATCGGACGGTGATCAGCCTCGAGGGGAATTCGAGGATCGATGTGGATTGGCGGACGGAGCAATACTCGGTAACGGTGAATGGCATCGACGTGGCGCGTGATGGAGATACGTTCTGTCCAATCGGGAAGGATCGGGTGGCGTTTTATTCTCGAACGGCGAAGGAGCTGAGTGCGCCGTTGCCGGAAGGGTGGGACGCGAGTACGGTGGTCGCGCGGGCGATGTCGGGGGATAAGGCGGAGGCTGCTACGGTCGAAGTGAGGGATGGGAAACTCGTCGTCAAAGTGCAGGCGGAGCGGGCAGTGATGGTGTTTCGGGATGCTGGGGCGGCGAGGGTTACGAATTGATGACGCCGGCTGAAGCCGACGCTGCAAGCTGAGGCTCGCACTACCCTAGATCTCTATTTTTTTGGACTTGTGGGTGGTTACGTACCAGCAGGGGTTGCTGCCCAGATGGGGGAGCAGGGAGGCGACGCAGGTTTCGGTTTCGGGAGGAACGCTATAGTCGAATTCTGTTTTCCCGCTCTTCTGGTGGATCGCGTAAAAGGGGTGGACCTGCACGGATCCTAGTGGCTTGCTTTTGGCCACAGCATAATCGCCGACGTAGAAGGCGGCTAATGAAAAAATCAAGACTATTGCCGCATATTTCATCACTTTTAGCTTACCGCGGCGGAACTTTTGGCGCGGCGGTGGAATCTTTATTTAATTGAAGGGATTCGTCAGCGCTCTCGTCGCGTCATTCGCGATTCAGACTGCGGTGCTCGCCGGATACTGCCACTATCAGGCTGCCGCGGCGATGCTGTGGATTGTGGCGGGCGTGGTCATCTTTCAAAGTGTCAAGGCTGCCGGCGGAGGTGTGCGGCGACGAACAAGACGGCGCATGCGGGATGCGTTGGCGACGATCATGCTGGTCAGCGGGCTGCTCCGATTCATTATCCTGCAGCTTCCTTCGGGCGGAGGCGACACGTATCGGCTGCCGCCTCCGAAGAACGCATCGGCTAAGGCGAGTGAGCGGGAGGGAGGTTCGAACTCGCTCGATAACAGCGGGGATCACACCGGGATCATTCTGCTACCGGAGCACGAGCAGCACACCACGCTGGTGCCGCCGCTGCCTTCTATGCCGCGCGATCTGTTTGATGCACGGCATCGAAATCCACTGACGATTCCTTTCTATGGCGCGTATTGGTTCTTCAAGCTGCCGGACACGCGGCCTCCACCGAGTTCGTACGTCACGCACGGCACGCCCACAGAGATGACGTTCTACGCTCCGGATTCCCGGCCGCTGATCATGGAGGCGCACCAGAATCTGGGGAAGCTGATCGATTTGTCATGCTGCCGGGAAATTCGGATTGAGATAAAGAACGCGGATCGGTATCCGGGTACGGTTTCGGTGGAATTGATTCTCAAGAATACACGAGAAGAGCCGGAGGGGTCGGTGTCGCTGGGTAGTGCGCCGGTGACGTCGGCGCCGGGGGATCCGGAAGCGCCGATGAAAGAAACGCTGACGTTTCCAATTCCTTCGAACTTGGCGATTCGGCAGTTCGACGAGTTGATGATCCGGTTTCCGCGGAGGAGGACCAGGATTTTTCGTAGCGCGAAGGTTGCGATTGAGAGGTTTGTGCTGGTGCCGCGTGGGTAGGTCAAGAACGAGACTAACTGAATGAAGACCAACGCTGCGCGGCTGCTGGATGCTGCGAAGATCGGCTACGAACTGCGTGAATACGTAGTAGATCCCGAGGATCTTTCCGCGGAGACGGTCGCGGCCAAAGTGAATCTGCCCCTTGAACAGGTATTTAAGACGCTGGTGATGCGCGGCGACCGCAACGGGGTCTGCCTCGCAGTGGTTCCGGGTAACACAATCGTCGATGAGAAAGTGCTCGCGAAATTGACCGGCGATCGACGAATTGAAATGGTCCCGCTTAAAGAAGTGCAGGCGCTGACGGGCTACATCCGCGGCGGTGTGACAGCGATGGCGGGGAAGCGCGACTATCCCGTTTACGTGGACGAGACGGCGGAGCTTTTCGACGTCATTTCCGTGTCGGCGGGAAGGCGAGGGTTGCAGATCCTGATGGCGCCGGGTGATTATCTGCGCATCACGAACGCGACGATTGGCGCGATTGCCCGCTAACGCCTACAATGGACCCTAAGGATTTTTTGAAATGCTACGAACACTCTTACTGTCGGCAGTCTTTCTAAGCGCGCTACACGCGCAAGGGCGCGGGGGTGGAGCAGCGGCGCAGGGCGGCGGCCGTATCCCTCCCATTGAAGAACGCGTCATCGGCATGCAGAAGCTGGACGGATATTTTCCGCTCTATTGGGACGAGCGCACGGGCAACCTGTTCCTGGAAATTCCTCGGTTCAACGCGGAGTTTCTTTTTGCCGGAGGATTGGCCGCCGGGCTGGGTTCAAACGACATTGGCCTCGACCGCGGACAGGAAGGCGGAGGACGGCTCGTCTCATTCCAGCGCGTCGGCCCGAAGGTCTTTCTTATCCAGCCTCAGGAATCGTTCCGATCTTCCAGTTCCAATCCCGCTGAGCGTAAATCGGTGGAAGATTCGTTCGCGAAGTCGATACTGTATGGTTTCACTGTGGCCGCGGAAAGCAATGGGCACGTGTTGGTGGATGCCACGGAGTTCTTCGTACGCGACGGCCAGGGCGCCGGCAATGCGCTGCGTCCAGGAACATATCGCGTGGACCGTACGCGCAGCGCCGTATACATGGAGCGGACGAAAGCGTTCCCGAAGAATACCGAAGTCGAGGTCACTCTGACATTTTCGAATGAAGCTGCCGGAGGAGGTCGGGGCGGCGGTGGTGGTCCTGCGGGTGGGCCTCCCGCGATCGGTGTAGTGGGCGGAGCAGGTGGCGGGGGCGGACGCGGCGGCGGATTATTTTCGGGAACGGTCGCGAGCGTAACGCCTACGGCCGAGGCAGTCACACTACGCGAGCATTACTCGCTGGTCGAGTTGCCGGACGCAAATTACACGCCGCGCGAAGACGATCCTCGTGCTGGATACGGCGGATTGACGTACGTCGATTACAGCGTGCCCATCGGTGAGCCGATGACCAAACGATTCGTTCGCCGGCATCGCATCGTGAAAAAAGATCCGAACGCGGAGATGAGCGAGCCAGTGAAGCCCATTGAATATTGGGTGGATTCCGGCGCGCCCGAGGACGTCAAGAAGGCGCTGGTCGAAGGCGCGAGCTGGTGGAACCAGGCGTTTGAAGCCGCGGGCTTCCGCAATGGATTCAAGGTTGCGGTACTTCCGCCCGACGCGGACCCCATGGATATTCGCTACAACATGATCAACTGGGTCCACCGTTCGACGCGCGGCTGGAGCACCGGAGGTTCGGTCGCCGATCCTCGCACGGGTGAAATTATCAAAGGGACGGTGACGCTCGGATCCCTGCGCGACCGCCAGGACTACATGATTTTTGAAGGGCTCCTGTCGCCGTACCTGTTAGGAAACGAGCGGCCGGAGATCCTGTATCAGACCGCCCTTGCGCGCATCCGGCAACTCGCGGCGCATGAGGTCGGGCACACGCTGGGGCTCGGTCACAACTATTACGACAGCACCAAAGGCTGGATCTCGGTGATGGATTATCCGCATCCGCAGGAAACTTTGAAGGACGACGGAACCATCGATCTGTCGCACGCATACGAAGCTCGCATCGGCGATTGGGACAAGGTCGCGATCAACTATGGGTATCGCCAATTGCCGAAAGGCGATGAAGCGCCGGCGCTGGCCAGGATTCTCGACGAAGCGTGGGCGAAGGACATTCGCTACATGACCAATCAGGACACCGACGCGCATCCCAAGGTCGATCAATGGTCGAACGGCGTCAACCAGGCCGACGAGCTGAATCGCCTGATGAAGATTCGCCGCGCGGCTTTGAACAAGCTGGGCGAGCACACCATCCGCAACGGCGCGCCAATGGCAACGATCGAGGAACCGTTCGTGCCCATCTATATGTATCACCGCTATTCCGTGGAATCGGCCGCGTCGATGGTGGCCGGTATCGATTACATCTACGCGATGCGCGGAGACAAGCGCACGCCGATGAAGTGGGAGCCGGCTGCCGATCAACGCAAGGCTCTGGATGCTTTGGCAAACACTCTGAAGCCTTCTGAACTTACGGTGCCGAAGCAGATTCTCGACTTGATCACGCCGCGTCCGCCAGGGTTCGGCCGGCATCGCGAGTTGTTTCCGCGAACCACGGGCGATGGATTCGATCCCTTAAGTCCGGCCGTCGTCGCATCCGACACAACGATCGGCTTCGTACTGGAGTTCGCCCGCTCCGCCCGCATGGTTGCGCAACATGCGCTCGACCCGACGCAGCCGGGACTCGAAGAGGTGATCGATCGACTGACCAAAGCGGTGTTCGACGCACAGGTAGCATCGCCTTATGAAGCCGAAGTCCGCCGCTCCGAGGAACGCGTGCTGGTCGATCGGGTGACATGGCTGGCGACGGCGGCTCCCAACGGACAGGTCCGTGCCATCGCGTCGTTGAAGCTATCGAAGCTAGCCGCACGATTAACGAAGGCGACGCCGGATAACGAATCTGAAGCTGCGCAGAACGCGCTGCTGGCGTCAGATATAAAACGTTTCCTGGAGCGTCCCGCGGAGACAACCAAGCTGATTGCTCCCGAGGCGGCGCCGCCGGGAGCGCCTATTGGAGGCGACACGGGCATGGATTGGCTTGCGCCGGTTCCCATGTGTACCTGGAATAGCCTCCATCCGGAATGGTGGTCCTGGACCGAGCCGCCGATGTAGGCAGCAAATAATTTCCTGAGATTATTCAGGCAGTGGACCAACTATAGAGGAGTGCTAAAAGCTCTAGCGATGATCTGTATTGCGTCTGGCGCGTTAATCGGTCAGGCAACCACCGCGCCAGTCAAGAAAGCTCCCACGCCGGGAAACGCCAGCGTGCAGGAAGATAAGCAGACGGAGGCCACGATCCGCGCGAAGCTCGCCAAATCGAAGATCGGCAAGGACGGATTTACGGTGCGGGTGCAAGGCGGCATCGCTTATTGGGAAGGCAAAACCGACGTCGTCCAGCACAAGGGCTCAGCTACGCGGATGGCGAAGACGGCCGGGGCAAAGTCGGTAATTAATAACATCAAGGTCAGCGATGCGGGAAAGGAAAAGGCCGCCGGCAATCTTGATGACGGCCGGCGGCGCGCACAAGTGAAACGAAGCGACCCACGAACTGACAAGTAATCTGCAGGCGAAACCGCCTGCCCCGCAGCTTTATTCTGGCTACTGGCTAACTTCTTTTCACCCTTTCCCAATGATCGTCAGTATCAAGTCCCGTTCGGCCAAAGTAAAATTGCTCCCCGGTGCGAAGTTGTAATTCTTACCGCTCGCCAGGCGAACGTGAAAGGCCATCAAGCTTAGCTGGCCGTGGGAGAAAAGACCCACCACCTTGTTCGGCTTCGCTTCCCTCACTTCACCCTTCGAGACTTTGAAAGAATCGGAGCCGCCCGCGGAGACAAATGCCACGCTCGAATTAGAGACCAGCAATCTCCCATCGGAAGCCACCGTGAAGTTGCCGCCGCCTCGATCGTGATGGACGTGGAACGTCGCCACTCCGCCACGGGCGATTGCCGCGTGATAGTACTTGAGAGCCTCCGGCAGATTGCCGACGGTATAAAGATAAAGCTCGCCCAAAGCCGCGTAGGCTTTCGGATTCTTGGGCACAAGTTTAATTGCCTGTAGATATACGTTAACCGCGCCATCGCTATCCCCTGCCGCGATGAAGGAGACACCCTGCCCGGTCAGCGTGTCGTAGCTGGGACCCGGATCCGCCGCCGGCGCGTCCGCCGCGGGCGGCACCCGAATCGGTTGCGGGTGCGGTAGCGGTTCCCGGATCGGTCGCGGCATCCTTATCGGCCGCTGGCTTGGCATCATCCGGATTGGCCGGAGTCGCGTTGTCAGGATTCGCAGGCGCAGCCGCATCCGGATTCGTTGGTATTGGGGTGTTATCGACGGTTGGCGCCGGTGCCGCTACAATAACGTTCTCTTTGTGCCAGAGCTTCGGGAGGAAGATGGTGAGCAACACCGCTCCTCCGATCAGCGCCGCAGCAAGCGGGATCATGAGCCACAGCCACTTCGCCGAAGACGATGATGATGGTGGTGGCACAGGCGGTCCCGCCTGCGCGGGCGGAACATACGAGGGTGGGACCTGCGCCTGCGTCGACGGCGCGATAGGAGGCGGCGGAGGCGGTGGCGCGTAAATCGCGGCTGGTGGCATCGTTGCCCCAACCGGCGCCGCGAACCCGACCGGAGCGGACGAGAACGACGTCACTCCGCCCGTCAGCGCGGCCTTGAAATCCTCCATCGATTGGAACCGGTCGCTCGCCTTGATCGACAACGCCTTCATCAACGCAGCCTCGATCCGAGGCTCGATTTGAATTTGTAGCTGGCTCGGCCATTGCAGTTTATCCTGCGCCTGCCGGTCGAGCGCGGGCTGCGGAATTCTTCCCGTGATGGCATGATAAAGAGTCGCGGCCATCGCATAAACATCGGTCCACGGGCCTTGAATTCCCGAAGCTCGATACTGCTCCTCCGGCGCATAACCCTCTTTCAAAATGATCGACAGATTGCGGCTCTTCTGCCCCAGCGCATTGCGCGCCGCGCCGAAATCGATCAATTTCACTTTGCCCGAGCGCGTCAGGTAAATATTGTCGGGGCTGATATCGCGATGCAGAATTCCTTCGGCGTGCACTGCAGCCAGAGCGTCCATCGAAGGAAGCACCACTCGCATCGCGGTTTCGAACGTGATGTGTCCGCCGCGCCGCGCGAGAAATTCTTCGAACGTCACGCCGTCCAGGAACTCCATCACCAAGTACGCGGTGCCGTTATCTTTAAATACCGTGTCGACGGCGACGATGCCAGGATGATTACTGAACTTTTTCAGTGTGCGGGCCTCTTCGAGGAAGCGATCGAGGCCCCATTCAAATTCCTGCTTGGTCTGCTCAGTATAGGGGACGACCTTGGATTCGCCACCGCTGCGGCCGGCCACGCCGTTCGGCATGTACTCTTTGATCGCGAGGCGCGATTCCAGGCCCAGATCCCAGGATAGATACGTGATGCCGAACCCTCCGTCGCCCAGCGCGCGCCCAATCAGATACTGTTCATGCAGTAGAGTTCGCGGCTTGAGTTGGAGAGGACTGCGCGGAGGCAGATCGAAGGGACGCCCGCAGGTGGGGCACTCCGGCAATCCGGAATCGTTCTCCATGCATCCGACACATAAAGTCTGGGTATTCATACAAACCTTCCTTCAATCACTACCGACCTGGCAATACACATTGCGAAAACATGGGGACTGACTACTCTGTCCCAAGGCGTCCACGAACGGTCGTCAAAGCATCTGTCCGTTCGGCGCCGCGTGGACACAGCGGTCTGTCCCCATGTTTTCGCCCCGTCCGCAACTTCCTTCTACGAGGCAGCATTTTATCAAGGCCGGCCTTTCTTTTTCAAAACTCGTACGGCGATCGCCGAGTAGTTATCGTGTTCGGCCGAGGCGCGTTGTTGGACGCGCTTCTCCATCATTCGAATCCACTCTTCCGCGCTCGCCGTTGCACTATAATCATCTTCCATCTCGGGCTCCGTCACGCATTCCCAAAACCCGTCACTCGCCAGCAGAAACGCGTCCTCGGGCTCCAGAGGGTTGGGCATTGTGCGATTCGCCGCAACCACCTCCTCGCGCGCTCCAATACTATTCAGCAGTCTCGAACGGTCCTCGTGAAACCGGATCTGGTCCGCGGAAATTTCGCCTGCATCTACCAATCTTTGCGGCACGCTGTCGTCGCGTGTCTGTTCCCTGATCTTACCGTTCCGAAACCAATAGAGCCGTGAATCGCCGGCGTGTGCCCACAGAGCAGCCGCGGGCGAAGCAATCAGCATCACGATCGTCGTTCGCATGTGCGTCAATTCGGCCTTCGAGGCCTGCCCGTCCAGCACCGCGCGATTTGCCCGAACGAGATGGGTGTTCAACGCTCCTTCCGAAATCGAAGGGGTTTTCTCAAACGAAGACATAGCAGCGTCGACTGCCAGACGCGACGCGACATCGCCGCCCCGGTGTCCTCCGAGACCGTCGGCTAGCGCCCAGCAGCCCGAACTTTCGGCCATTCGATATCCCAGAAAATCCTCGTTAACCAGCCGACCGCCCACTGCCGATAGGGTCGCAGTCTCGAACACGATCTTGGCCCCTCCAAATTGAAATGGGCGGAAAATGCGCGACCACATTAGGAGCGTTACTCCATTCTCACTTCAAATTGGTTGCGCAAGTCGCCAATGAAGAACCGCCCGCCCGTAGGCAGGTCGCGCGACTGGCCCGGCGTCAAGCGCTCGCCCGTCGCGAGAAAGGTTCCATTGGTCGACCCCAGATCTTCAATGACGAACGTTCTCCGCGCACCGTCCCAGGTCACGATGCAATGACGTTTGGAAATACTATGCGCTTCGGGCGCGAAAACCAGGTTGGCGGCACGCTGGTCGCGGCCGAGAACGCTGGGTCCTGAATCGAGCGAGAACGATTTTCCCTCATACTGCCCCGCGACACCGCGCAATGCGGGCCGCGTTCCTGCCGCCCCTGCGGCGGTGGGCGCCAAAGGAGCGATTAGCGGCGCATATTTCGACGGCTCCGGCAAAGCCTGGTTCCGCAAAACCGCCTGCGAAGTTTTCTTTCGCGAAGGACGGAATGCCATGACGATGGCCGCGAGCAGCAGGACCACGGGAATCCACTCCGCACCCTGCGGCCCCCACCATGGGGTCTTGGAAGGCTCGGACTCCTTCTTATCGCCACTGTTCGAACTCGGAGCCGCGGCCGCGGTTCCACAGTGTTCCGAAGCCACTTTCGCGTCGACGCCAGCGCTCTTCAGGCCCTCCAGCAGCGGATCGACAACGTAGGCGAACTGCGCCCCGTCTTTCACCATCATATTGATGCCGATCACGTTTCCGCACGCATCGAACAGAGCGCCGCCGGAGTTAGCCTTGTTCATCGACGCACTGGTTTTGTAAGCCTGGGCGCTGGAGCTTTCGATCTTGACCAGACCAAGCAGTTTGCCCTCGCTGATTTTCGGAACGGTGCCGGACTCGCCCGGATCGGGAAACTGCGCGGTATAGACGACCTGTTCCTTTTCGACGGTTTTGAACGGAGCGATGGTCAGCGCCGGCCGGTCAAACGCGTCTTTCAGTTCCAGGATCGCCGTCTCGGTATCCTCGTTCTTCCAGATAACTTTCGCCGTGCTCGCGTCCTTGTCTCCCGCGACGACCACGGGCTGCGTTTGCTCCCCCGAATCCGTCTTACCGCAGCACGCGGTCAAATTAGTGACGACGTGCCGCGAGTCGACCATAAATCCGCCGCCGCGGCTAACCGGCTTGGTCTTTCCGTTTTCCTGGACCGTGCCGAAAACCACAACGCTCGATTGGAGCATCTTGTCCGATGCCGATTGTGCAAACGAACAGGAGGCAGCGGTCATGAGGAGAAGAGCCCCTCTCATTTCTTCTCCACCACAGGCACCGGGTGATGCTTCTTATACCACCATCTCCCTCCACCCCCCGCAATCCCGGCGATCGCAATCAGAGCCATAGCGACTAATTTTCGCGAGCGTTTCCTGACCGGCGGAAGAAGAACCGTCCTCTCAGGCCTTTCGACGGCGACCGCCGGCGGAGGAAGCTTCAGCGTGTCCGGTCGATCCTGCACCGTCACCGAAAGGACCGTCACGTTGTCCTGATATTCGTATCGTCTCTCCAGCGTCCGCGCCACCAGCGCATCCGGCCACACCTGCGGATGCCCGTTCAACGATTCCAAAATCTCCTCGGTCGACAGCGTTTTGAACAAGCCGTCGCTGGCCAACAGAATCGAATCTCCATCGCTGATCGGCCAAGGATCCAGGTTCCGATCGATCTCCTCCAGAACCTCGACGCCGATAAAACTTGTCAGCGATTCCCGTTCCGGATGCGCCAGCGCCTGCTCCCTCGACATGGCCCCGCGAGCGACCGCGTTTTCGAGCAGGTTCGCAAAAACGTGCGGACGATTTACCATCTGCATCTGCCCATCGGTCACGTAAAACAGCCCGCTATCCCCCACCGAAATGAAGTACATCGCCTTCTGGACTCCGTGGTCGGTCAGCACCGCGGCCACCAGCGTAGTCCCGACACTTTCCGCCGCGCCCAGTTGATGCGCCATTTCGACCACCCGGTCATTGGCCTCGCGAGCGCTCCGTTCCAGCGCATCGGGAATGTTCTCCGCGGGAGTCTTGCGCCGATAAGCATCGAGAAACGCGCGCACCGCCATGCGGCTGGCAGCATCGCCATGTTCCATGCCGCCCATGCCATCGCACACCACGGCCACGAATCCTCCGTGCGCTATAAACTCTTCGTCGTCCAGATCGCCGAAGCCGAACGAATCCTGCTGCGAACTGCGGTTTCCGATGTGTTGCGCGTTTCCAGGCAAAAAACTCATGCGATTAGTCAGACACCGGAGGCACGATTTCAATTTCGCCGGTACTCGAAAATTCACGCGACCAACTATATTTTTCCCCGCAGAACGGTATCAACACCAGCTTCGTCTGCCCTATCTCCAGCACATCGTCGCGCTGCATCTGCGTCGGTGAATGCACGATGTCGCCATTCAAATAAACCAACCCCGATGCGTCGCCCGGGACCGCCCAGAACGCCTGCTTCTTAGGATCGAAAATCACCAGCCCGTGCCGATCCCGCGATACCGATTCGTCCCCCGCCACGCACACGTCCATCAGCGGCGACCGCCCGATGAAATTCTTTTCCGCGTGCAGCCGGAAATCGCGCCCGCGATCAGGACCCGCCAGACACACCAGCCACCCCACCACCGGATCGTTGTTCGATCCTGACGCCTCCTGCCCCACGCGCCGCGTAACTCCCGGCTTCGGAAGCGGCGGGGGTGGTGGAGGCGATGTAGGAAGATGCGGCGGTGGAGGCGGCGGACCCGCAACCGCACCCGGCAAAGGTGGTGGACCAGCCGGCCGCGTCCTCTCCCCGCCCTCGACATCCACCGGCAGCGCGCACCACGGACAACTCGCATGCTTCGTCGGATCGTAGAAGTGCCCTTCCGGGCAGCGCGTCATTTTGTCGGCCAAGCGAACCTCCACCATCCGTAAGAGCGAGGAAAGTGGCTATTATATCGAAGCTGGCGGAAGGTCCGCGCTCTGCCCTTCGAGCCCCAGCGCCGTCGACACTTCCAGAAAGTCGCGCGGCTCGATCGCCATCTCATGCCGGGCCGCGAAAACCAGGCGCGCTGCATCCACATCTTCGCGCCCCGCGAGCGTCGCCGTTTCGACATATTCGAGTACAGCCGTGGTCAGCACGCCGTATTGGTGGATCAACATGATAATCTGCGGCTCCGCCACCCCGTATTGCGTCGAAAGAGCGCGCGTGCTCTTCAACAAAGCCTGAATCGCGTCCGGCGTGTTCCCATTCAGCGCCGTGCGCGCGGTCAAATGAAGATGGCGAAGCCCCGGCGCGACTTCCGCCGTCACCAGATCCGCGGCCTCCTCCGACATTGCGCGATACGTCGTGTATTTTCCCCCCGTAATCCGAATGATCCCCTGCGCATCGCGATAAATATGATGCTCCCGCGTCGCTTTCGTCGCCGACCCCTCGGAAACGAGAAGCGGCCGCAACGAACTGAAAGTCGCCACCGGCTCCAGCGCCGCGCTAGCTGGAAAAATCCGCGCCGCGATCTCCCTCAAGTACCGCGTCTCCTCCTCGGAAATATGAACATCGTCAGCCGACCCCTCATGGTCGACGTCGGTCGTACCGATCAGTGTCCGCTCCCCCCTCTCGCCCCACGGAATGAAAAATATGATTCGTCCATCGTCCTCGAAATGCGCGATCGCGCGATCGCTGGCACTGAGCCGCGGCATCACGATGTGCGACCCCCGTACCAGCCGTGGTCGAGGATCCCGCGCCCAAGGACCCGTAGAATCGATCAGCGCCCGCGCCCGCGCTTCGAAAGTCTCACCCGAACGAGAATCCCGCAGTTGGATCGTCCACAATCCATCCCGGTCCCGCGCATGGCTCTCGGCCTGAACATAATTCGCGCAAGCCGCACCGTTCCGAATCGCCTCAAAAACATTCTCCAGCACCAGCCGAGCCGATCGAACCTGGCAATCGTAAAACTCCATCGCCCCCGTCAGTCCGGGAATCCCCAATTCCGGCTCCAGGTTCCGCAGATCCTTAAGCGATATCCTCCGATGCCGCGGCACCGCGCCGCTCCCATCGAAAAGATCGTAAACCGTGAGCCCGAAATCGTAATAAAGCGATTGCCCGAACCCTGCCAGCGGCATCAAAAACGGCTGCGGATCAACCAGGTGAGGAGCAATCCGCAGCAGCACTGCCCGCTCCTGCAGCGCCTCCCTCACCAGCCTGAAATCGAACTGCTTCAAATACCGCAGCCCGCCGTGGATCAGATGCGAATTCTTCCCGCTGGTGCCGGAAGAAAAATGGTTTTGCTCGACGAGGCCAACCGTGAATTTCCCGTTCGAAGCCCTCCCCCGCAAAGCCAGATCGCGAGCCGTACCGGCCCCATTAATGCCCCCACCGAAAATGAGAACATCAAAGGTCTCCGATCGCAGCCGTTCAATCGCAGATTGTCGAGTGTCCGGATAGACGGCAACAGCCACGCTTACATTCTAGAAGCTTGCAGTCCCTGCCATTCAAATTTTTCAGAGCTGCGACCTTCGGGAGCGGTCGCTTGCTACTTCGCCTGTTTTGTTTTGGCCGGGCTGAACCCCGACCGTAAGGAAGGGGACGCCTTTAGCCACCATGGAAAAACGTCTAAGCCTTCTTAAAAAACCACAACCAGAAATACTGATCCCCCGCCCCATGCCGATACCGGGGCTCAAAATTACTCTTGTATGCCATCTCCACCGCCTGCGCATCGGAAAACGGCACACCCAGCCAAGTATCGTCGTCCGAAGTCTGCATGTCCGTGCACCCCTGCACCTGAAATTTGAACAAAGCTCCCGGCCTGAGCAGCCGATTCACCTCGCGTACATAGCTCTCAATCACCTCGCGGCTCGGGATGTGCTGGAACACAATCGCCGAATACGCGAAGTCGAACTCCAGCTCCGGCACCACCGTCAGATCGCATCCGTTGTTCTGATAAACATGCGCGTTCGGATAATCCGCCAGCGCCATCTTCGCGCGCGCGATCATTTCGCCGCTCACATCCACTGCGTGAATTTCGCCAAATAATTTCGCCAGTCCCCGAGTGATCCGTCCCGCCCCGCATCCGATCTCGAGCACCCGCATCGCCTTGGGATCTTTCCCCTGGCAGATGTTGCCCATATCGTTCAGGATCTGCTCCGCGATGGCCTTCTCGCCGGACGCAAAAAACGCTTCATCGGTCCACTCTGTCTGGCCGGTAGCAACGTAATGCCGCGCGTTCTCGCGAGCGCGCTCATCCCAATCCTGCCGCATCTTGTCAAGCGTCTTCTGGTCAGGCATTACTAAAGGTTTTGGTGGACGGCGGGGGGATCGAACCCCCGACCTCTGCATTGCGAACGCAGCGCTCTCCCAGCTGAGCTAGCCGCCCGATCGAGGTTAACGTCCTCAATATACCACGCCCCTCTGCGACAGCTACCCACTGCCCTTGAAACACCACAGCGGTACAAAAACAGTTAGGGTAGATCCTCTTCTCTTTCGCAACAGTGGGGCAGGTTCCCGACCTGCCCTCCCCCATGTCGAATGCATCTCCCCCTGTCATGCATTTTTTACTTGCCCTAAGCCTCTAAACAAAGGACACTTAAAACTGAATGGCCACTGTTAAATCCCCCGACTCCCCTCCCCTGCGCGAACCCGCTGACCGCTGGAGCATAGCCGAAGCCGGCGAGCTCTACGACGTCTCCCGTTGGGGAAAAGGATATTTTTCGGTCGGCAACAACGGCCACCTCTGGGTCCATCCCGGCAAAGAACCCGCCCGCGGCATCGATCTCAAGGAGCTGGTCGACAATCTCCAGCTTCGCGGCATCTCGCTCCCCCTCCTGATCCGCTTCGGCGAAATTCTGCAACATCGCCTCGGCGAAATGCATCAGGCATTCCAAAATTCCATCACCGAACAGGGCTATAAAGGCTCCTATTGCTGCGTCTATCCGATTAAAGTCAACCAGCAGCGCCAGGTCGTCGAAGAGGTTTTCAAATACGGCCGCCCCTACCGCTTCGGATTAGAAGCCGGCTCCAAACCCGAGCTGCTAGCCGTCCTCGCCATCGCCGACAACGAAACCCCCATCATCTGCAACGGCTTTAAAGATGACGAATACATCGAAATGGCGATGCTGTCGAAAAAAATCGGCCGCCAGATCATTCCCGTCGTCGAGAAATATACCGAACTCGAACTGATCCTCAAGCATTCCGCCCGCGTCGGCGTTCGCCCGGTCATAGGACTGCGCATCAAACTAGCCAGCCGAGGCTCCGGCCGCTGGAAATCGTCGGGAGGTTATCGCTCCAAGTTCGGTCTCACGGTAACCGAAGGTCTTCGCGCCTTGGAACAATTGAAAGCCCTGGGTATGGAGGATTGCCTCCAGCTCCTGCACTTCCATCTAGGCAGCCAGATTACCAACATCCGGCAGATCAAAGCAGCGGTAATCGAAGCCGCGCGCGTATACGTTGAGCTCAAGCGCTCCGGCGCTGGCCTCAACTATATGGATGTCGGCGGCGGCCTCGGCATCGATTACGACGGCTCCCAAACCGACTTCGAGTCGAGTGTCAATTACACCTTGCAGGAATACGCCAACGACGTAGTGCATCACATTCAGAACGTCTGCGACGAAGCGGAGGTCTTGCACCCCATCATCATTTCCGAGAGCGGACGCGCCGTCGCCGCCTATCACAGCGTGCTTGTTTTTAACGTGCTCGGCGTAACCGGATTCGGCGACACCGACGCACTCCCCGAAATCCCCGACGATGTCGAGCAGCCTCTAATCGATCTTCAGGAAACGATGAAAGGCCTGTCGAACAAGAACCTGCTCGAAAGTTTTCACGACGCGCAGCAGGCTCTCGATTCGGCGCTGAACCTCTTCAGCCTCGGTTATCTCCCGTTGCAGCAGCGCAGCATGGCGGAGAGCATTTACTGGCAGATCTGCCGCAATATTCAGAAGCTGGGCAAGCAGCTCGATTATTTCCCTGAAGAGCTCGAAGGTCTGGACGGCCTGCTGTCCGACACCTATTTCTGCAATTTCTCGTTGTTCCAAAGCATGCCCGACAGTTGGGCCGTGAAGCAGCTTTTCCCCATCATGCCGATCCATCGCCTGAACGAAGAGCCTTTCCGCCACGGCATTTTAGGCGACATCTCCTGCGATTCGGACGGCAAGGTAGACCAGTTCATCGACCGCCGCGATGTGAAAAAGACGCTCCCACTTCACACCTTCACCGGCGAGCCTTATTATCTGGGCGCATTCCTGGTAGGCGCCTATCAGGAGATCCTGGGCGATCTTCACAACCTCTTCGGTGACACCAACGCAGTCCACGTCCGTCTGGACGAAAACGGCTCAGTGGTGCTAGAGGCAGTAATCCGCGGCGACACCGTCCGCGAAGTTCTGGACTACGTTCAATTCAAAACGCCCGCCCTGCTGGAACAATTCCGCACCGACGTAGAAACCGCGGTCCGCGAAGGCCGAATAGGCTACGAAGAATCCGGCTCCCTCCTCCGCTTTTATGAAGAGGGCCTGAACGGCTACACGTACCTGGAGCAGTAACCATTTCTCTGCGATCTCCGCGTCTCTGCGTGAAATGTTTATTCTTACCTTAGCGAGCTTAGCGCCTTTGCGTGAGATTGGTTTTCTCTGCTGCATAATCAAAGAATGCCCAGAGCCGTCTTCTGCTTCCTCGTATGTGCTACGAGCCTCTCCGCCCAACCCTCATTCCTCCTCCCCGACACCGTCACACCCAAAAAGCACATCATCGAACTGACCATCGACCCCAGCCAAGACACCTTCACCGGCTGGTCACGAATCGAAATCGAGCTGACCCAATCAACAAAAACAATCTGGGTCAACGCCAAAGACTTAACTCCCCAGGAATCCTCAGTCTCGTACCAGGGCCGCACTTTACCCGCGCGCGCAACGCAAGCAGGCGGCGAATTCATCGGCCTCGAACTAGACTCCCCCATAGGCCCCGGCCGAGCGACCATCTCTATCCGCTATCAAGCGAAACTCGAGGAAAAGGCCGTAGCCGGCCCCTATCGCAACAAAGTCGCCGGCGATTGGTACGCCTTCACCACCTTCACCCCCATCGACGCCCGCCGCGCTTTTCCCTGTTTCGATGAGCCCCGCTTCAAAACGCCGTGGGAAATTTCGATCCACATCAAACGCTCCGACAAAGCCTTTTCGAACGCCGCCCAAATCAGCGAGACCGATGAGCCGGACGGCATGAAGCTAGTAAAATTCGCGCCCACGCAACCGCTAGCGGCCGAGGTAGTCGCCTTCTGCGTAGGCCCATTCGACGTGTATCGAAGGAGCCCCCGCCGGCCACGGCACTCCCATCCGTGTAATCTCCGCAAAAGGCCAGCGCGAGCAATCCAAGCTAGCCGCGCAAGCCACTGTCGACGTGCTCCCGCGCTTGGAAGCTTATACCGGAATCCCCTATCCATACGGAAAGCTCGATCACGTCGCCGTCCCCGAATTTAAATTTGGAGCCGTAGAAAACCCCGGCATGATCACCTACAAAGCCAGCGCGCTGCTTCTATCCCCCATCGACAACCCAACGGAAAAATCCCGTCGCATCCGTTCGCTTCAAGCGCACGAAGTCGGTCATCAATGGTTCGGCGATATGGTCACGCAAGCAACCTGGGACGACGTCTGGCTGAGCGAAGGATTCGCGACCTGGTTCTCCGCAAAAGTGATGGACCAGGAGCAACCGCCGTCGCGCAAACTGCTAGCCTCCGTCGCCGCGCGCGAAAGAATCATGGCAACCGACGCCGGCCCCAAAACGCGCCCTGTGCGCCTCGAAATGCATAGCCGCAAAGATACCGACGGTGTGTACAGCCAGATCGTCTATCAAAAAGGCGCGGCGCTTTTAGTAATGCTCGACGGATGGTTAGGAGAAGATCGCGTCCGCGACGGTCTCCGCGAATATCTGAAAGCTCATCAATTCGGCAACGCCACCACCGCCGACCTCGAATCGTCCTTAAGCGGCTCGAAGCCCGTGCTAGACAGCTTTCTGAATCAAACCGGCATCCCCTCGATCCGCGCGAAATGCAACGACGCGCATCTGATCATCGAGCAAACCAACACCACGCACAACTGGACCATTCCAGTCTGCTGGCGCGGCGACGGCATCGCAAAAAGCTGCACTTTCCTCGCGAGACATTCCGCTCAAATCGTGCCCCGCGTGGATTTACTTAAATGCGGGCGGCACCGGCTATTATCGATCCGAGAGCGATCCCAATCTCGATGTCACGAAACTTACTGCTGCTGAGCGCTTAACTCTGGTTTACGATTTGCGCGCATCAAAAAACATCACGGCGCCAATACTCAAAACATTAACAACAGACGTCGAACCCGAAATCGCCAAAGCCGCCACCGATGTAATGGCAGGCAGATAATTACTCAATTCCAAACCGAGCGATCGCCCCTTTGGGTCCGACGGCCCAGCCGGCGTAGCTCAGAATAAAACTCATCGCGTTATAGTCGCCTTTATCGAACTGTTTCCACGTTTTCCCTTTATCCATCGACACATCCGACCCCGACGTTCCCGTCGCGATCCACATTTTTCTGTCTGCTAGAAAGGTAATACCCGATCGGAAACCGTTCGGACTGCTTTCCGGCTCAGTCCACTTCTTGCCGCCATCTTCGGTGATGGCGATGTTATGCGCTGCGTCTGTTGGTTTTGAATAGTCGCCTCCTACTGCTATCCCATACAAGGGATTCAGGAACGCGATTGAGAAAATTCCGGCGTTGGCGGAGTCGTGACGGATTGGACTGGTTGCGACCGACCATTTTTTGCCGCCGTCGCTTGAATGAAATACCCGCCCGCCGCCTGTTCCGAACCAGACCTCATGCAATCCAATCAGGAACATACAACTATTACTCGCGGCGAACGCTCCCTCGTTCGGTAGGGCCGCTGGGGTTTTTTCACGCTTCCATGTTTCGCCACCGTCGTCGGTGGTCATTACTACGAAATGGCCGTCTACGGGGTCGCCGAGCAAGATTCCGTGAGACGCATCCCAGAATGCGAGGGCGTCGAAAAAGCCCTTAGGATCGGGGTTGGTATAGAGGACATCCCAGGTGCCGCCGGCGTTTTTGGTTTTGTAAATCCTTGATTTTTCGCCACTTCCGATGCTCAACAGCACGGCAGTTTTATCGTCGAATGCGTGCACGGCGCGAAAGTCCATATCGGCGGCGCCGGGGACGGTTGCGGCCTTCCAGTTTTCGCCTCCGTCCAGGGTAATCAGAAACGTTCCTTTGGTGCCGCTGGCCCAGACCACTTTTTGGCTTACTACGCTCACTCCGCGCAGGGAAGAGGTCGTATTACTGGTTTGCGGCGTCCATAACTGTGCCTTAATCGGCCATAATGTGCACGCTAAGACGCTCAAAAGTGCCTTATTCATCCTTATTCAACGTTACAATGAGCGGATGCTGGCTGGGAAAACGGCACTCGTTACCGGGGCGAACGGCGCCATCGGGACGGAAATTTCGCGTACGCTTGCTCGCGAAGGCGCGCATGTCATCGTGAATTATTTCGAAGATCGCGCGGGCGCGGAAACACTCGCGAGCGAGATCGGGGGCACTGCGGTTTACGCCGACATCGGCAACTCGGACGACGTCGACAAGATGATCGCGGGGTTTTCCCGCATCGATATTCTGGTGAACAACACCGGCATCCAGACCTTCAGCCCTTTGCTCGATCTTCCAGAGGCGGATTGGGATCGCGTCATTCGCACGAATCTCAAAGGGTGCTTCCTGTGCACGCAGCGCGTGGGGCGAATCATGAAGCAGAATGGCGGCGGACGGATTATCAACCTCGGGTCCGGTTCGAACAAGGCTGCGTTTCCGGGCCTATCCGAGTTATACAGCGACGAAGGGCGCTATCGAGATGCTCACGAAAGTCGCCGCGGCGGAATTGGGAGCTTATGGAATTACGGTGAATTGCGTCGCGCCGGGCGCAATCGAAACGGAGCGGACGAAACTCGAAACGCCGGACTATGCCGGAACGTGGGCGAAGCTAACTCCGTTGGGGCGCGTCGGCACGCCCACGGATGTAGCGCGGGCCATTGTTTTTTTCGCGAGCGACGCGGCTGCGTTTATCAGCGGACAGACCTTGTGGGTCGATGGAGGGCTGTTCAGCAAGCCGGCATGGCCTTATTAAAACGGACGCTCCGCGGCATCGAAGCAGGTGTCATCGGCGGGCTGGCGATGCTGGGACTCCTGGCTGCCGCGTCGATGTGGCACCGGCACGTGTGGTGGGAGATTCCCAACCTTCTGGGATCGACTTTTTACCATTCGCGGGCGTTTTACTCCGGACTCGGAAAGGTGACGCTGGCAGGCGGAGCTTTGCAGTTAACCATCACCGGTTTAGTGGGGGCGATATTCGGCGCCGTTTTCGGTCCCACCGGGGGCAATGTGCGCTCGCGGCACAGGTTGATCCTTTTAGGCACGCTCACCGGACTGGGGTGGTTCTACCTGGCGAACCTTCTGATGTGGCCGCGGCTCAATCCGCTGATTCCGCTCTATTGGCCGGAACCGGCGGCGGCCCTTTCGCATCTGCTATTTGGCGCGTGCCTGGGCTATGTGGGGACGGCGACTGGCATTGCTTCCGCCGCAAACGGCCCCTCGGATGCGGTAGAATCGTAGATTCGCTTCTGCGTTGAGCCTCATGTCCCTTAGGTTTCCGTTCCCGGTCCTGACGATCGGCGAGAATTATCGAGAAACCACGAGTTGAGTGGGAACGTCTGGAGTGAGGCGCAGAGTGGAAAGGAACCGTTTTTAGATGACGTTTTTCAGGCCTGGACGCCTGCGCACTCTTGCGGTTTGTCTCGTCGTGCGGAGTCGGTCTTCCACCTGTTCGCCCAACAGCAGACGCCTCCGCCACGCAGCCACCGCCACCTCGCAGCACCGCCGCCACCACAGCAGCCGCCGCCGCAGCAGAAAAAAGCCAATCCTTTCGAAACCATTCCTCAAGCGCCGGAGCAGCCTGCGCCCAAGCCGGAAGCTCCCAACGCCCGCGAAGTCGCAGACCGAATCGCCGACCGGCCGCCCACCGAGACCATCGAACTGATCGAATTCCGCGGCGCGCGCCGCGTCCCGCAGGACACCCTGCGCGCGCTGATCATCACCAAGAAGGGCGACCATACGACGAGGAAACGCTGCACCGCGACTTCATGGCGCTGTGGAACACGGCCGCTTCGACGACATCCGCATGGAGCGCGAGGCGGGCAAGACCGGCTGGATCGTGCGCTTCATCGTGGTCGAGCGGCGCATCGTGCGGTCCATCAAATACGACGGCATGAAGTCGATCACGCTATCCGAAATCCTGGATCGCTTCAAGGAACGCAAGGTCGGCTTGAGCGTGGAATCGCAGTACGATCCGAACAAGATTCAGCGCGCGCGCAATGTTCTGCAGGAATATCTGGCGGAGCGCGGCCGCCAGTTCGCCACGGTCGATCCGGAAATTCGCCAGGTGCCTCCGTCTTCGCTCGAAGTGACGTTCAAAGTGAACGAAGGCCCCAAGGTGAAGGTCGGCGAGATCACCTTCGAGGGCAACAACGTTTACAGCGCCCTGATTCTGAAGCGGGCGATGAAGAACCTGCACGGGATCGGCATTCCGTACTCGATTTTCTTCGAGGACCTTTCTCCGAAGACCTACGATTCGACCAAGCTCGAAGAAGATCAGCAGCGCATCGAGGAGTTTTATCAGGACAACGGCTACTTCACCGCCCACACCACCGGGCGCGAAGGTCGAATCGTGGATACGGGCGGCGGGAAATTTCCGCCTTCCGCTGATCTATTCGGACGCGAACGGGCAAGGACGCCAACATTCATATCAGCATCGAAGAAGGCCGCCTGTATCACCTGAACAACATCAATTTCGTCGGCGTGAAGCTGTTCCGCACGCCGGAAACGCTGATGCGGCCGGTGTTCCAGATGAGCCGGGCGACGTGTTTTCCACCGCCAAGCTGCGCAAGGGCTTCGACGAGCTGCGCAAGCTGTACGGCAATTTCGGCTACATCGATTTCGTGGCCGAGCCGAACATCGAGCCGGTTCCCAACACCGACAAAATCGACCTGACGCTGAACTTCGACGAAGGCAAGCAGTTCTTCGTGCGCCGCATCGATTTTTCGGGCAACACCACCACGCGCGACAAGGTCATCCGCCGCGAACTGCTGGTCGACGAAGGCGACATTTACAACACCACGCTGTGGGAAGCTCAGCATGCTGCGCCTGAATCAGCTGGGCTATTTCGAAGTGCTGAAGAGAAGACAGCGGTCGACATCAAGCGCGACACCAAGACCGATACCGTGGACATCACGCTCAAGGTGAAGGAGCGCGGCAAGAACTCGATTCAGTTGAACGGCGGCGTTTCCGGCATCGCCGGCAGCTTCATCGGCTTCTCCTATTCGACCAACAACTTGCTGGGCCTGGGCGAAACGCTCAGCTTGAACTCGCAGTTGGGCACCGCGCAGGACAACGTCACGATTGGGATTCACGGAGCCGTACTTCCTGGACAAGCCGATGCAGGTCGGCTTCACGGTGTTCTATACGCGCTTCGATTACAACCAGGCGCGCGAGGCGTCGATTCTGGCGGGGCAGAACCTGATCCCGCTGTACAACCAGCTGGGCTCGCAGAACCTGCTGAATTACGTGTCCAATTCGCGCGGCTTCACGGCGTTCATCAGCTATCCTCTGCGGCGCAGCTTTCGCGCGCGTGGGCATCAGCTACGGCTACTCGATTCAGAACGTGAAGACGCTGACCAATGCGGCGACGGCCTATTACGACCTACATCAACTTCCTGCGCATCAACGGGCCGAATCCGCTGAACGGAATCAAGCAGTCGACCATCACTCCGAGCTTCACCTACAACTCGGTGAACCATCCGATCACGCCGACCGGCGGAAAGAGTCTGTCGGTTTCGGTGCAGTTCGCGGGCAGCTTCCTGGGCGGCAACGTGAACCAGATCGAGCCGGTGATCGACGGGAAATATTTTCACCGGTCGCCGCTCAATCACAAACACGTCATCGGCGCTGCACGTTCTGGGCAAGTTCGTGACCGGCTACGGCGGCAAGGTGGCGCCTCCGTTCAACCGCTTCTACATGGGCGGCGAGAACGACATTCGCGGATTCGACATCTGGAGCATCAGCCCGGTGGCGTACATGCCGACGTCGGCGACGGTGGATCTGCTGAACAACGACGGCACTCCGCGCCAGCAGCGCACGGTGGTCAACGGCGTAACCGACCTTCGTCAATGTGACGCAGACGATTCCCAGCTATCAATTGGTGATCCCGGGCGGCGATACTGGAGGCGGTGACGAACTTGGAATACCGCATCCCGATTTTCGGGCCGGTGATCCTGGCCGCATTTCTGGACACCGGTATGGATCGCCTGGTGCTGAGCAAGCCAGTTGAAGTTGAATCCGGACCGCGTGACGCAATTGGACACACAGTTCCCGGAAGCGGCGTTCCCGGATCGAGCGGTGATTGCGGCGGGCACGCAGGCGATCCGCATGTCCACCGGCCTGGAACTGCAGGTGCTGATGCCGGTGGTGAACGCGCCGTTCCGCATTTACTGGGCTTACAATCCGCTGCGCGTGGAAGAGTATCTGCAGCCGCCGATCGTGGCGGACCGGAGCTATTTCCCGAACGCGGCGTCGTTCTTTAACTCCATCGCCCAGGTCGGGCAGGCGTATCCGTTTTTCGAAAAGCCCTCCCAATTCCGGTTCACCATCGGACGGACGTTTTAGGACGGCGTGTTAACATAACTGAAGAAAAAATAGGAGTTTATTGTGAAAAATCGAATTCTTGCGCTGCCCTGTCTGGCCCTTTTTGCGGCCGCCATCGCCGGGGCACAGGGGCCTCCCCCGACCAAGGTTGGTGTGATTCAGGTTCAAGCCGCGCTGACCGGCACCAAGGACGGCCAGAAGGCTGTGGCGGAGTATCAAAGCCGCAGTCGCGCCGAAGGTGAAAGAGATGGAGCGCAAGCGCACCGAGATCCAGGAGCTGCAGGACAAGCTGAGCAAGGGCGGCAACGCCATGGCGCAGGCGGCCAAGGACGACTTGGCGCGCAGCATCGATACAAAGACCAAGAGCTATAACCGCGACATGGAAGACGCGCAGGCGGAAGCCCAGGCCGAAGAGCGCAAGATGCTGGAGGAGCTGAGCGGCAAGATGCAGGTGGTGATCGAAAAGTACGCGCAGGCCAACGGCTTACACCGTGCTGCTGGACGTCAGCAATCAGAACACAAACGTGATCTGGATCTCGACCGCGATCGACGTGACCAAGGACATCATCGACCTGTACGACAAAATGAATCCGGGCGGTCCGGCGACGAAGCCGACGTCGATGCCGATGAATAAGCCGACGGCTCCGGCTACTCCGCCGACGGCGCTCCGCGGCGGCTCCGAAGAAGCAGCCGTAGGGTTGAGATCAGGCTAATAGCGGCAGGTCAGGAACCTGCCCCACTCACACAGACTCAATGTCTGTGCCACCTCGCTCGGGTTGGTATGATCGGAACCGTTGCAGGCACCTACCGATCAGCAGGCTCCGATTTCAGCGTCCAGCGTGAGGATGCGGTGTGCTTCACAGCAGGGCTGCACGGCGTTTCTTTCGGCGCGGGCACCATTCACGCGTACCTGGCGTCGGACCGGACGCCGCCCAAAGTCACAGCGGGGATTTCCGTCGGCGCGTTGACTGCGGCGGTGATGGAGCGCTGCTATCGCGAGCTGCGCGAATCGCGAACGGAAGCCGCGCGCTGGACCTGGCTGCGCCGCTATCTCTCCTTCCTGCTGGACCGGCCCTACGACGTCGCGTGGCACGCGATTCCGAATCCGTCCGATTTCGTGGCCGATCTGCCGCCGGTGGCGGAGACGGGCCTGCCGACGCTGCCCGACGGGTCTCCCGATCCGGAGTGGGAATTGCGCGAAGCGAGGGCGCGCCGCAAGCTGCACATCATCGCGCGGTTCGGCCGCTGGTGCTCGCATCTGCCGGTGACGGTGAGTTCGGCCGGATGGATCATGGTGCGCTATGCGCGGCACGCGGAACAAAATCAGGGATCCGTGCGCGTATCGCAGTGGTGGAACGCGCTGGCGTTGTGGACGCGCGTCTTATTGGTGGAATGGGTGGTGCTGCTGCAGATCATACTGAGGCCGCAGTTTTTCCCCGAATGGCAGTTCCGCGCCGCCGGAAAAATGATTTCGCAGTTTCCCGCTGCGTCCTTTATTCGGATGGAAGCTGTGGCTGGCGACGCTGTTCCTCGGTTCGGCGACCATCCTTTGTGGATCGTGAATTTCTGGGTGGTGCTGCAAGGGATTTTTCAGGAGAAGACCACGCACGTTCTGCATCTCGGCTTGCTGCTGGGCTTCACCTGCGCGCCGCTGGTGCCGATTTTCCTGCGCCGCTGGATGCGGCGGCACGAATAATTGGGGATTCAAAAAAATCCTGACGCACCTGGGGATCCGCAGCATCGCTGATCGACGATTTTTATCTGCGCCTGAAATTATTCCGGCTGTTTGAGGACCATGGCGCGACGCCGGTTTTGAAGGATCTGACGTTTCCGGTGCTGATGGTCGCGGCGCCGCTGCAGATTATCGATTCGTCGCCGAGCCAGCTGTGGCCGGGCGTGGGGAGCAACGTTTCGATCGTCGACGCGCTGCGGACGAGTCTGGCGATCCCGCGATTATTTTCGCCCACGGTGGTGACGGGCGAGGCGCTCAAAAGCTGGGTGGGGGCGAGCAAGCTGCCGGCGCGGCTGGATCTGGTGGACGGGTCCGTGGTGCGCCACAATCCTCTGCCGGCGCTGGTGCGTTTTCTGTCGGAGCCTCAGAACTCCGAGGTGGCGGAGATTCTGTCGAAGCCGCAGAGCCGCGTCCATCTGGTCTACGATATTCCGATTCAGCCGAAGCCTCTGCCGGCGGCGGCCGATGCGTCGAAAGACGAGCCGCTGCTGCCGAATATCGTCGAGACGGGGTTCGCGAGCAATCGGCTGGAGCGGCGGCGCGACAGCCGGCTGGAAGTGGTTCGCACGAACTACGTCACGGAAATCGAGCGCGTGCTGCGCGCGGCGACCGGCAAAGTAAGCTCGCCCGATGTGGACACGATCACGGTGGACGAGATCGCGCCCGAAGAGGAGCTGACGCTCGCCAATACGCTGCAGCCGACGGAGACGGAGATTCTGACGCACATCGCGTCGGGCTGCCGCCAGAGTCTTGTCGGTTCTTTATCGCGACGAGATCGCGGAGTTCGGGAAAGGCGCGGCCGGTCGATTGCAACGCGCTGCTGCGGCACATCGCGCCGAATCGCGATTGGCGCGTCTCGGATCGCTACGGGATGCCGGGTTTGAGCGAGGTGTGCCGTCATTGTCCGCGCACGCTGCGCGCGGCGCCGAAACCGGTGGACGGATTGCTGCCGCTGAATTTTCGAGCGGCACCGGGAATACGCCGGGGATTTAGCAACGCGGTTTCCGGAGCTTCGAGGCGATCGGCCGCGCATCGTATTTATCGCCAGCGGAGGCGTGTTCCGAGGCTCGTTTCATGTGGGCATGATCGGCGCGATGCATGCCACGGGATTCAAGCCGGACATGATCGTCGGCGCGTCGGTGGGCACGCTGCTGGGAGCGGCGCTCGGGTCGATGTATTCGTCGAGCGGCCGGCAGGCGCGGGTGAAACTGCGTCGTTTGACGGACCTGTTTGTCGAGGCGGACCGGCGCATCGCGCTGACGAAAACGCTGAAGGCGGCGATTAAGGACGTGGGGATTCGCAGCCGCGGGGCGAGCATGAATCTCTCGCCGAACGTGCTGCGAAAAATGGTGCGTGCGGGAAGCCGGCAGGATCCGGGCAGTGCTATCACGGGAGCTCCACCGGCGCTGATCGACGCAATCTCCGATTTGTTCCTGATTCCTTACCGCGCCACGGCTCGCATCGCGGCGGAGTTCGTCGCGGGACATGTCACGCGCGCCACGAACACGTTCTGGACGCAGATCAAGACGGAGACGATCGACCGGCTGGGCATTCACGACGCGCTGATCGGGTCGTCGCTGCTGGAAGCGGGAAACCAGGCTGGTGCTCGGCGATGTTTCACAGGATGTGCAGCCGTTTCTCGAACACAGCCGCATCGCATTTTTTGCGACCGCGGTCAATCTGGTGACGGAGTGGATCACGATTCTGGGGTCGCAGCTCAGTGCCGATCGCTACGATCTGATCGAAGCGCTGTTGGCGTCGAGCGCGTTTCCGATGGCTTTCGCGCCGCGGCGTGCGAGCGCTCTTTATCCTGGGGTGGGACGGCGCGATGTGTTTTACGGTGACGGAGGAATGTTCGACAATCTGCCGTTTATGCCAGCGTTCGAGGTGCTGAGCGAGGTGCAGGTCGACCGCCTGCAATCGACGCTCGGCAGGGGGCGATGGCGCGATGAACTGGTGCGGCGCCATCGCGAGCCGGATTTATTTCTGGTGGGCGCGCTGAATATCCGGCAGACGGAGGACGAGCCGGACGCTTACGATTCGCTGCGCAAGATTGCGGCGCGCGCGATATCGCTCGAAGACAACGAAAAGATTTATGGCATGGAAAGAGCGGCGATTCAAATCGACCGCCAGTTGGCACAACTTCGCGAGGAAGCTGATCCCGGCGACGCAACGGTCGCCAAGGAGCAGGAGGAATATCTCAACGGGATCGTCAACGCGGCGGTGATGCCGGTTTATCCGGCCGACGCCGATCATCTGAACGGGACTTATGAGTTTTGCGCGGCGATGGGGATGGATCGGGACAGGATTCGACGCTCCATCGCCGACGGATGTTTTCAAACCATGCTCGGCGTGGCCCGGGCGCAGGAAGAGGGTCCATACTCGATGACGGGACGGAGCATCGCCGCGCTCACTAAGCTGGGTCGAGTGCCGGAGATCGTGATGGAGCGCGAACGGTCGGCGAAACATTATGGCCAGTGTCCGTTTTTCAGAATCGGAGGACAGTCGATCCCGTGCCCGTTTGAAGGGATGCATGGAATTTATCGGACTTGCGGGGAGGATTTGGTGCATATACGGGCAGTCGAAAATTAAAGCGTCTATCCGTTCCCTCACGGTCGCGGCTCCGCACGTAGATCTTCGAGAAGGTCGGGACCGGCGTTGTGAGGATAGCCGAAATCCCAGAAAGGCTCCCCTGGCGCGCTTTCCCACACTCGTTTATCGCATGCGACAAGAAGTTTTTTCAGACGCTCATCCAGCGCGACCACTTCTTCATCTTCCGCGCCCGCCTGCGCGAGAATCGCGCGTACGTCGAGATCGTTGCGATAATCTTCCAGGCCGAGTTTGTAGCCGCGCTCCACTTGTTCCACGAACTCGCGCCACTTGCGCACTAGGCCCGCGCGGCCTTCACGGACGACGTGCTCCGGGTAGTCGTTCTCGCGAAGATATTCGTCGACCGTCATGGCCGTTCCGCCTGACGCCGGAAGTAACGTTCGCCGTCGTTAGGTTTGAAAAACGTGCGGATAGTGCGGTCGCGATTGTAGGCTCCGAATGCACCGGAGCGATTGTCGAAGCGCGTGATCACACCGTGGGGTTTCACGATTTCGAGTATCGGACCGCCCGCCGGGGCGTCCCGAAGTTCCTGCGCCAGATGCAAGTATTCGCTCCTGCGAGATGTTGCCGAACTCGCGCCCATGTTTGGCGAAATGTTCATCGAATTGCTCGCGTGATCGGAAGCCGGGGCCGCCTGCGAGCAGCAAGAGCGCTGTCAATAAGACCCCGAGAGCAATGCATGCCTGCCTCATAGAGTTACTTCCCGTCCGCCGTCCAGAATCGATTTACGCGCGGCCTCAATCACCCGTTCATTATGACGGCTATTGGCCGGGGTCGCGACAATGCCTTCCTCGTCTGATCCTTTTCGGCACGCGTCGACGATTCGCTCGATGGACCGGTAGCCGTAGCCGACAACACCTTGAAAAGGAACGTATTGAAAATAGTCGGAACTCGGCTCGCTGTAAGGTCCGCCGAGATACGAATATTCCATTCCTCGATATTGATCGCTGTGCCGGATCATCGCGCCGCCGTCATCTCCTGAACACCACATCGTCAAACCCTGCATGTTCGATCCAGGACCCTCTTCGGGATATCCGAGACTGTTCTGCACATTGAGGGATGCGCCGTTCGACCAGCGCACACGCGCGTCGGTCCAGAGGAAGCCTTCCTTGCCGTTAGGATAACGATCACGCAATCCGTAGACGCTCACCGCGACGGGTTCGAGGCCGGTGATGAACTGGACAAGGTCCACATAATGGCAGCCGATATAACAGAACGCGTCGGAATTTTCGACTGTGCACCAGTTCTGAAAATTTGAGTGCCGGTAGTTCCACTTCTCATGCAGGCAGGCGTTACCGAGCCGAAATTCGCCGAACTTCCCTTCGCGATACGCAACCCGGGCCATCAAGCTGCGATCGTCGAAACGCTTGTGATAATCGATCCCCACGAACAAGCTCCGCTTGCTTGCTTCCTCCTCGATCTGTACCGAGTCGTAAACTGTCATGACCAGAGGTTTCACGGCGCAAACATGCAGATCAGCTCTTAGTGCTGCAAGAATCACATCGCGATGCAAAGGATCGGGCACGGCGACCACGGCGAGCTGCCTGGAGGCCATCGACTTCAGGACACGTTCATAAGGTTCGGTAGTCGCCTCGAAGCTATACTCCGGAAACGCAGCTCGAATGACGTCAGATGCGGCTAGTTTTTCGAGCGTCGTCTGGATTCCGCGCGCACACGCGGATGTTTCCGATGCGTCCCAGTCGACGCAATTGATACAACGACGGCAGGAGCTGGTCGTGGGTAATCATCCCACCGCCGACCACGACGGCATTCAAGAACTCACGTGCGAGAATCTCCGACGCGGCCTCTTCGAACGCGCCCAGACTTTCTTCAAGCGCGGCTTCGGTAATCGACAGGGGTGGGCAGATTTTCACGGTACCTCCGCCGAATCCGACTGGCGCGAACATCAGCACGCCTTTCTGAATTGTCCGCCAGACCAGATCGAACGCCGCATCGGCATCGGGTTCTTTCGTACCGGGGCGAATCATTGCAACGCCCGCCACCAGGCCTTTTCCCGCAACATCGCCGATCTGCGGATAGCGCGACTTCATGGTTCGCAGGCGCGAATGAAGCAGCTCTCCCAAACGCCTCGCGTTCTCTACCAGCCCCTCGTTCACGATCAGATCCATCGACGCGATTGCGGCGGCGCAAGCAATCGGATTGCCGGTGTGCGTCGAAGTCATGCTGCCCGGCGGCTGCAGATTCATCACGCCGGCGCGGCCCGCGACAGCAGCCAAAGGCAGCGAGCTGCTGATGCCTTTTCCGAACAGCGCCAGGTCCGGAACGATTCCGTAATGTTCGAATCCCCACATGGTACCAGTGCGCCCGAAACCCGCCTGCACTTCATCGCACACCAGGAGAATTCTGTGGCCCGCCGCCCAATCCCGCAGCGACTGCATATACTCGCGCGGAGCAAACGCCCCGCTGCCGCCCTGATAGGTTTCCAGAATCACGCCGCAAACGTTTTGCGAATCGACACCGGTCTCCGCTAGAGACTGCATGAAAAATTCGAACGACGTATCGGGCGTGCGGAATCCATCGGGAAATGGCACCTGTGCGAACCCCCGGTCCGGGTTCACGATCCACTCCTTCAACGAGGGAATGCCTCCGGCCAATTGCGATCCGAGCGTGCGTCCGTGAAACGCCTTGTCGAAGGAGACGATCACGTTCTTGTCGCGTCCGCCCATCTTCACTCCGTGAGTGCGGCACAGTTTGATGGCGCATTCCACCGTCTCCGATCCGGTGGTCAGCAGGAAAACGCGGTCGAGCGACAGAGGCAGCAGCGAGGCGAGCTTCTCCACCGTCTTCGCGCGAATGGCGCTCGGGAAACAATAATTGTGAAGCAATCCGGAAGCTGCCTGCGCGGTGATCGCGTCGATCATTTCACGCCGCCCGTGCCCGGCGTTGGCGACCAGCACGCCGCTCGACCAATCGATCCAGCGATTGCCCCAGGCGTCGGAAACCTGAAATCCTTCAGCGCGATCCCACACGATCGGCGGCTGGCCCTGCATGGAAACAGGCTCGTGACGATGCAGGCTATCGAGGATCGGAAGCGATTCCGGCACCGGAAGCGGCGTGACGATCTGCCGCAACGCTGTGTTCACGCGCGCAACCGGGCGCGGTGTGAGATCAAACTGTCGGGACATGGGTGAGTTTCCATTGTAGCTTCCTAACAGGCAGCCTTCCGCCTCCGGGCGGCTAGAATAGTAGTGCAGATGTCTCTGCATTTCTGTCTCACGATCATGACCCTTATTGTTTCCGCAGACGAAGCTGTTAAGCCGCCCGTCGCCAAAATCGTCCCCAAGCCATCGACCACGCTCGGCGAGACGCGCATCGACAATTATTTCTGGCTGCGCGATCGCAACGATCCCGACACCATCAAGTATCTGGAGGCCGAAAACGAGTACACCAAGGCGGAGATGAAGCACACCGACGCGCTTCAATCGAAGCTGTATTCGGAAATTCTCGGCCGCATCCAGCAGACCGACCTCAGCGTTCCCACCAAGCGCGACGACTATTTCTATTACACGCGCACCGAGGAAGGGAAGCAGTACGCGATTTATTGCCGCAAGCACGGCTCGCTGGACGCGAAGGAGGAAGTTCTGCTCGACGGCAACGCGATGGCGGAAGGGAAGAAATATTTCCGCGTCGGCAATTTCGCGGCGAGCCCGAATCACAAGCTGCTGGCCTATTCGGTCGATTATCGAAGGCGACGAAGCGTACACCATTCACGTCAAGGATCTGACCACCGGGCAAGCTGCTCGCCGATGACGATTCCGAACACCTACTATTCGCTCGAATGGGCCAACGATAACGCGACGTTTTTCTACACCGTGCTGGACGCGGCCAAGCGTCCGTACAAAGTTTATCGCCACACGCTGGGCGTGAAGAAAGACGCGCTGGTGTGTCACGAAACCGACGAGCGATTTACCGTTGAGCTCGAGAAGACGCGCAGCCGCGCCTACATCCTGATCAACATCGGCAGCTCGCTGACGTCCGAAGTTCGCTATGTCAAGGCCGACCAGCCGAAGGGCAAATTTGCGACGCTTCTGCCGCGCGTTCAGGAGACCGAGTACGACGTCACGCATCACGGCGATTCCTGGTTCATCCGCACCAACGACGGCGCGAAAACATTCCGCGTTGATCGAAGCGCCGGTGAAGGATCCGTCGCGCGCGAACTGGAAAGAAGTGATGCCCGCGCGTCCCGAGGCGACCATCGAAAGCGTCACCGCGTTCAAGGACTATCTGGTGACCGAGGAGCGCGATCGCGGCCTGACCAAGATCCGCATTCAGAATTTCGCGACCGGCGATACGCACTACATCGAGTTCCCCGAGCCGGTTTATACCGCGAGCCTCGGCGCCAACGCCGAGTACGATACCAAGCTGCTGCGCTTCAACTACACTTCGCTGGTGACGCCCAACTCGGTGTTCGATTACAACATGGACACGCGCGACACGGGAGCTGAAAAAGCAGCAGCCGGTGCTGGGCGGCTACGATCCCACGCAATATCAATCGGAGCGAATTTACGCGACCGCGCCGGACGGCGTCAAGGTGCCGATTTCGCTGGTCTATAAGAAGGGTCTGGTGCAGAACGGCAAGGCGCCGATGCTGCTCTACGGCTACGGGTCGTACGGCATCAGCATGGATCCGACGTTCAGCTCGGACCGGCTGAGCCTGCTCGATCGCGGGTTCGTTTACGCGATCGCGCATATCCGCGGCGGAGCGGATCTGGGCAAGCCGTGGCATGAAGACGGCCGCATGCTCAAGAAGAAAAATACCTTCACCGATTTCATCGCGTGCGCCGAGTATCTGATCGCGGAGAAGTACACGTCGCCGGACCGGCTCGCGATCATGGGCGGCAGCGCGGGGGGTTTGCTGATGGGCGCGGTGACCAATATGCGTCCGGATCTGTTCGCGGTGGTGGTGGCGAAGGTGCCGTTCGTCGACGCGCTGAACACGATGCTCGATGCATCGCTTCCGCTGACCGTCGGCGAATACGAGGAATGGGGCAATCCGAACGAGAAGCAGTATTACGACTACATCAAATCCTACGCGCCGTATGAAAATGTCGGCGGCGAAGGAGTATCCCACGATGCTGATCACGGCGGGGCTGAACGATCCGCGCGTTTCCTATTGGGAGCCCGCCAAGTGGGTGGCGAAGCTTCGCGCGATGAAGAAGGACGATCATCTGCTGCTGCTCAAGACCAACATGGGCAGCGGACACTTCGGGGCGTCCGGCCGCTACGAGTATATAAAGGAGACCGCGTTCGACTACGCGTTCATTCTGAACGCTCTGGGTGTGAATGAGCCTGGAATGACGGTATCCTGAACTCATGAACCCGCAACAGCCGCCAACGGAGATTACCCTCGTCCACACCGCCGATTACCGCGAATCGTACGCGAACAGCGTGCAGGTGCGCGTCAGCCTGTGGGACTTTTTTCTGTTGTTCGGGACCATCAATCAGAGCGCGCCGGACAAAGTCTCGATCTCGAATTTTCAGGGCCTGTTCCTGAGCCCGCAGCAGGCCAAGGCTCTGGCGAACGTGCTCAACCAGAACGTCCAGCAGTATGAGACCGCGTTCGGCGAAATCAAGCTCGCGCCGCACGCGCCGGCGGCGTGATCCAGTAGCGATCCGACGTGGCGTATCCCGGCGCGCGTCCTCGCTGATTTTTTTCTTCGCCTTCCTGGCGCTGATGATCGCGCTGCATCTGCCGATGTTGAAGTTCCCGTTTCACTGGGATGAACTCGGCCAATTCGTGCCCGCGTCGCTCGATCTTTATCAGGATGGATCGCTGGTGGCGCATTCGACGCTGCCCAACGTTCATCCGCCGGGCGTGATGGCGATCGTCGCGCTGACCTGGCGAATCTTCGGCGTCTCGGTGGCTGCCGCGCGCGTTGCGATGCTGGTGGTCGCTTCGGCGGGGTTGTTGTTTTCGTTTCTGCTGGCGATTCGGCTATGTCGCGGCAGCGGTGGGCGCGCCGGCATTTGCCGCGGTGTTATTTCTGATCGCCTCGCCGATGTTTTTCTCGCAATCGGAAATGATTCTGCTCGACATGCCGGCGATGACGTTCACGGCGCTTGCGCTGCTGTTGTTCCTGGACGAGCGCTACGCCGCCGTGCGCCGCGGCCTGCACCGCGCTGGTGCTGATGAAGGAGACGTCGATCACGACGCCGATGGTGTTCGGCGCGTGGCTGCTGTTTCGTGAGAAGAAAATTCGCGAGGCGCTCTATTTTTTCGCGCCCGCGATCGCGTTGGGCGCGTGGCTGGTGCTGCTGCATCATAAGACCGGACACTGGCTCGGCAACGAAGAATTCGCTCGCGACAACGTCGGCGGTGCGCTGAGTTTTATGCACATCTTGCTGGGATTCGGCGGGCGCCTTCATTTTCTGTTCATCGCCGACGGCCGCTTCATCGGCACCATCGCTCTGTTCGCCGGATTTCGGATGCTGCGCGGGAAAGACTGGCAGATTGCGGCGCTGGTAGCGGTCGCGCAGGTGGTGGTCGTCACCGTGTTCGGCTATGCGATGCTCGAACGCTATCTGATTCCCGGTGCTGCCGATTCTCTACGCCGCCGTCGCCGCGGCCGCCTCGGTTTATCCCACAAGCTGGCGATGGGTTTCGCACACGGCGATGCTGGCGATGCTCATCGCCGGATGGTTCTGGAATCCGCCCTATCCGTTTTCTTACGAAAATAATCTCGCATGGACGGACTTTGTCGCGCTGCAAAAAGAAGCCGCGAATTATCTCGAGGCATACGCGCCGAATCAGCGGATCGCCAGCGCATGGCCGTTTACCGGCGCGATTCAACATCCTTATCTCGGCTATGTGGAACGTCCGCTTACGAGCGTCGAGATGCCCGGGTTTCATCTCGACGAAATCAAGAACTTCGATCCCAATTCCTACGATCTGCTGGTGGTTTACGAAAGGTTCTGGACGTTCGAAGGACGCGCGTTCGACAACAATCTGCTGCGTCCAATCATCCGGCAGTACAAGGACTATCATCCGCAGGCGACGGAGGAGGAAATTCATGCCGGCATCGGATTGATCCCGGTGCGCCGATGGGAGCGCGGCGGCCAATGGATCGAAATTTACGCAAAACCGAAGTCGAACATTAGGGCTGCTTTTTCTTGGGCGCCGCTTTCGTGGCCTTCGGCGGATCCAGAATCGGCCAAGAACATGCTCGATCTGCTCGCGCAATCCATCATGATCCTTGCGGTTCGGATCGAGTAGCGTGAGCGCCTTTCTGTAAAGCTCGACCGCATGCGCCTTGTCGCCGTGCGTGATCCACGCCGTCGCCTCCGTCGAAAGCCCGACCGCGGAGACCAGTGCGCGCAGCGCGATCGCGTTGGCGGCCGCTTCCGTTCCTTCGTCCCATCTCTTCTGCTCGCGATAAAACACCGCGATCTTCTCATTCGTGTCGGCGATCATCGGCAAATTTCCGATCAGCAGCCAGAGATTGAGCAGCCGTTTGTAGAATACTTCCGCTTCGTCATATTGCTTCTCGCCGAATAGCGAATAAGCGAGGCCGTCGAGCGTCGTCAACAAATCCGGCGACTGCGATCCTTCGATCCGCTCGCGAATCACCAGCGCCCGGCGAAACGTGGTTTCCGCATCGCTATACACGCGTGTCGTAATTTGCGCCGCTCCCAGCCGGTCGAGCTCAGACAGGAGCCCTGGCGAATCCGCGCCTAAAACCTTTTCGCGAATGCCGATCGCGGTGAGCAGCGTCGGAATCGCCGCCTCCGGCTTATTCTGTGCCGACTGCACCAGCGCGATGCGGCTGATATCGTCCGCCACATCGGAGTTTTCAAAATTCCCTTTAACTTTAGTATGGATCCCGACCACCCGCTGCAGAATCGCGATGGCCCGGTCGAAATCCTTTTTGCGTTCGCAGATCGTCGCCAGCTCGATCAGATCGCCGGCAATCAACGGATCGTCGCGTCCAATCACAGTCTCGCGCCAGTTGATCGCCAGCTCGATGTAATTCTCCGCCGCGTCCTGGTCGCCCGACGCGCTGACTACGCCCGACAGATCCTTCAGGATCTCGTAACGCTGCGGATCGTTCTGCGGAAGTTCGCCCGCCGCGGCCCAGGCTTCTTCAAACGACTTGCGCGCCGCGGGATAGTCGGCCTTCCGATAGGCCGCATGGCCGGTTTTCAGAAGCGCGTCAAGATCCGCCGGCGGCGCCTGTCCAAAAACCCCAATTGATAAAAGAAAAAGAATCGCGCGCATACTTGCAACGATCATACTATACAATTAGTACGAGTGTGTTAGCGCCCGGCCATCTCCTCGGTATTTCCGAACCAGCATACCGCTACTCTATCAGCTAATTAATTTGCGTCCTCGCGCCGATTGAGCCGCGTATATACTCCTGTGATAGTTCGCATGCGCGCCGCAATCGCATTTCTCGGTATCCTGCCCGTCTGCCTCTCGCAGGAGCTAAACGCGATCCGAGTGAACGTCCGCCTAGTGAATGTCGCATTAACGGTTCGCGACGCCCAGGGGAAATTTGTCACCAGTCTCACAAAAGACGACTTCGAGGTTTCCGACGACGGCCAGCCGCAGCCCATTTCCTTCTTCGCGCGAGGCGAGGATCTGCCTCTGACGCTGGGGCTGATCGCTGATGTTAGCGGCAGCCAGGAGCACTTCGTTAAGCAGCATCAGCACGACATCGGCGTTTTTCTAAAAGACGTTCTCACCCCGAGGGACCGCGCGTTTCTGATCTGCTTCGGCAATCACCTGCGGCTGGCCTCCGATTTCTCCGCATCCGGCTCGGAATTGATCGACGGCCTCAAAAAACTCGAGAAGAGGGAGGTCTCCCGAGATTGGCCCCCACGAATATCGCTTCGGTGGAACCGCCTTTTACGACGCGATCTATCACGCGACCACTCTGAAGCTCGCGCATGTAGACCAGGGCCGCCGCGCGCTCATCATCTTCAGCGACGGCGAGGACAATTCCAGCGCCCATACCATGATGGATACCATTGAGGCCGCTCAAACCGAAAACGTCGTGCTCTTCGGGATTCGTTACACAGAGACGAGGAAAGGCGGCGAATGGACGGCCCGCAACAAGTACGGAGCCTCGGTGATGGCTCGGATCTCGCGCGATACGGGAGGGTCCGATTTCGACGCACAGGCCGCCGACCTGCGCACGTCGTTCCGCGAGATCGGCGAGCAATTGCGGTCGTCCTATGAGCTCGCCTATCACGCCGGCGTTGCCGATGGGACATTTCACAAAATAGTGATTCGCGCGAAGCAGCCGGGATTCACCGTCCGCACCAAGACCGGCTATTTTTCAAGAGACGTCCAGTAGAATTTCTGTCGGAATTCTAATCCGCCTTCATCGCCACCAGCGCCATAAACATCTTGAAAAACGACCACCCCGTCAGCGCCACAGCGATCCCCGCCACAACCTGCCACACGCGCTCGACGGCTTGAGAATACCCCGGCGTGCCCGCGATATAACCCACCGCGAATCCTCCCGCGAGCCCACCGATGTGCGCCGCGTTGTCGGTAGCCGGGAACAGCAGCCCGAACGCCAACAGGTAGATCACCCAGCGTACGTAAAACCTGCGAATCTCGGCTCCCCATGACGACCGGTCCCGAACGCCCAGCGCAATCATCGCGCCGATCAATCCGCAAATCCCCGCCGACGCGCCTACCGAAGGCACTCCCGGAGCCCAATAGAAACTTGCCAGGAATCCAGTGACCGTCGCGACAAAATAGATCGCCAGGTACCGGCTGGTGCCATAGCTTTCCTCGGATTGCGCGCCCAGGTCGAACAGCACCCACATATTCATCAGGATGTGCAGAATTCCTCCATGCACCCAGCCCGCCGTGACCAGCCTCCACCACTCGCCGCGCATCAATAGTGGACCGTATTTCGCGCCGAATTCCACCAGTGTCTGCCCATCGAAATCGAACGACATCCCGGAGCCGCCCGCCTGCGTGTGGATCACCATCGCAATGTAGACGCCGGTGTTGATCAGCATGATCAGCATGGTGGTAAACCGCGCATGCGGGATCAATCCGCCCAGCGCATCGGCCGGTGTGCGGCGCTCCACCGCCTTCGGTCCCACGGTAAACTGGCAGTAAGGACAGACTTTGTCGTCTGTGGTGATGAAGGCCCGGCAGTTGGGGCACATGCGGCGTTTATCCATGTGTATGAATCGCGTTCGTAACCATCGCTGACTATTGTAGCGAGGTCCCTCCCGCCTCTTCATCCTGCGGTACAATCAAAGGTCCGAATGCCGAAGACCGAGCAACAGCTTCGTGACGACATCATCCGGGTCGGACGCCTGATGTTCGACAAAGGATGGATTGCGGCCAACGACGGCAACATCACCATCCGCCTCGAGGAAAACCTCATCCTGGCCACGCCCACCGGTGTTTCCAAGGGCATGATGAGTCCCGAGGATCTCATCCTCTGCGATTTGGCGGGGAACAAAATCGCCGGCGAGCGCGAACGCACTTCGGAGATGGCGATGCACCTGACCATCTACAGGCTGCGTCCCGATATTCGCGGGATCGTCCATGCCCATCCGCCCGTCGCTACAGGATTCGCAACCGCGGGCCGCGCACTGAATCTGGGATTGCTGCCGGAGATCGTGATCCGCCTGGGCTCCGTTCCGCTCACCGATTATGGATTGCCCGGCACGCCCGCCCTCACCGAGGGAATGCTGCCGTACATACCGAAATACGAGGCCTTGCTGATGGCCAACCACGGCGTCGTCTCCTATGGAACCGACGTGTTCGACGCCTATTTCAAGATGGAAACCGTAGAGCATTTCGCGCGCATCGCTCTTGTCGCGGAGCTGCTGGGTGGGCCGAAAGTATTGCCCCGTGCCGAAATCCAGAAGCTGTTTGATTCCCGCAAGCGATATTGCGTCGATTCGAACAACGGCTTCGACCAAGGCGCTCCGCTCGCGGCCGAGGATATGCCAGAACCGAGCGAGAAGATCGAAATTACGCGGGAACAGCTATTGGCAGTCATCGACGAAGCTCTCAAGGTTCGCGGCGTATACTAAACTTGGTTCACGACAGGAGACCGATGGGTGAAGCTCTAGGCATGATCGAGACGCGTGGGATGGTCGCCATGATTGAGGCCGCCGACGCCATGGTGAAAGCCGCGAATGTGCAAATCGTCGGTTGGGAAAAAATCGGATCGGGATACGTCACTGTGCTGGTGCGCGGCGATGTCGCCTCCGTTCGCGCAGCCACCGATGCCGGAGCCGCCGCCGCCCGACGCGTCGGAGAGCTGATCTCGGTGCACATAATCCCGCGCCCGCACTCCAGCCTCGAAGACGTTTTGCCAATCGGCAAAACGGCGAAATAGCCAAACAATGCGGTGCTGTGCACTCGCACTCATGCGACGTGGGGCAGGCGGTTTCGCCTGCCAGTTACCGAGCCGCGATCACAGGGAGCGATCCCAATGACCCTGGCCCGCGTGGTGGGCACCATCGTCGCCACGCGCAAAGATCCACGCCTGGAGGGCGCCAAACTCCTGATCGTCAAGCCCGTCTCCCCCGATGGCAAGGAGGAATCGAGCTACCTCATTGCCATCGATACCGTGCAAGCCGGCCCTGGCGCGCTCGTCCTCCTCGTCTCCGGAAGCTCCGCTCGTCTGGCCGAAGGATGCAAGGATAAGCCCGTCGACGCATCGATCGTCGGCATCATCGATACCGTAAGTCTCGATAGCGACCGCCAGAAAGGCTAACCATGCAGATCGGCAAAATCGTCGGATGCGTGGTGGCGACCGTGAAGAATCCCGGCCTCGCCTCGCAAAGGCTGCTCATCGTCCAGCCGCTGACGCCTGAGCTGAACACCGCCGGCAAACAACTGATCTGCACCGATTCGACAGGCGCAGGCGCGGGCGAACTGGTTTATTGGTGCAAAGGGAAAGAGGCGAGCTTCCCTTTCCTTCCCTCGCAGGTGCCCACCGACGCCACCATCGTAGGGATCGTCGACAAAATCACCGTGCGCCGCGGGCATAAAAACGAATGTTGATTGCACGAGTAATCGGCGAAGTCGTCGCCACCGAGAAACACGCGAGCCACGATGGCCGCAAGGCTCTGCTCGTTCAACCGCTCATGCTCGATGGTGCCGATCGAGGCACAGCCGTGGTCGCTCTAGACGCAGTCGATGCCGGTGTCGGCGACCGGGTCCTGCTGATCATGGAAGGGTTTAGTGCGATGACTTCAGTCGGACGCCCGGATTCGCCGATTGATATGGCCGTGATCGGAGTCATCGATCGCCTCGATCTCGTGCCGAACGCTGCGCTTCCGGGAAGTTCGGAAAGCGAATAAATAGCTGGCCAGAATGCCGCCTACGATCAGCTTCAGCACTTCCGTCACCACCAGCATCTCGTAAAGAAGCGATGCCCGGATCATGTTGCCGGCGGTACTGCTGCCTGGCGGAAAATCCGTCTCGCGCCCGCGGTAGGCCATCTCCGGCGTGATCGCCCAGAATTGGAAAAGCACCAGCGATAGCATGATCCCGCACAAAACCAGGGAGAGCATGCGCTTCTGGGTAGCGAAGTACAGGCACCCGCCCATCACCAGGCCCAAAACGATCTGAGCTTGCTCCCACACATACATGATGTTGCGGTTTTGTTCCGCCGCCTGATGATGGAGAAGAAGCGCCATCTGGTCGGACCCCAGCAGCTTGATCATGCTCGTCACCGGCGCGGCGGGAGTGCTCATCAGTGTCGCGGCGGAGTGCAGGTTTTGCAGGACCACGAATGCCATGAAAAAGCTGCATCCCATCCAGCCGCCCAGCAAGAACGTCGAAACTCGGCGCGTGTGCACTGGCTTTTACTATGCCACATCGGGGTCTCGCACAAAAAACGAGAGGGGAGCCGTTAAGCTCCCCTCGTCGCGTCGAACATGTTTGACTTCTGGATCGTGACTTCTTGGTCCCCTTCGAATCGGGGTAATTTCATCCTAACATCCTGTCCGGCTTTAGTGGGGCAGGTTCCCGACCTGCCCTCTCTCTAGACCGCGATCCACCCCGACCCTGGCATGGTCGCAACCACCAGCCCGTCTCTCTTCACCACCACCCGAAACATCTTCCCCGACCGCAACGCCTTCATCTCCACAATCCGCCCTCTGGCAATTTCCGCCGGCACCACCCCCGTCTCAAACTCGATCTCAAACGAATCCCCGTCCGCCCCATCCAACCGAACATATAAATTCGCGTCATCGATCCCATAGAACATCTCCGTCGCCCCCGCCGACCCTCCATGCATCGCCCCCGACCGCGGATCCGGCAAATACCGCCCCGCTCCTAGCCACTCAAAGTGCGAAGTCACCTCGCCATCGATCACCGCATGAATAGGATTCACCGGCGCCTCATGATGCTCGCCTTCTTCAAACCCCTTTAAAATCGGCCTCGAAAGCTCCCCTGGAGGCTCCAGCCCCAAAGCCCGATAAACATTTTTCAAATGATCCCGATACAGCTCATCGAACTCCGGCCGATTATCCGACCCATGCTCGGGCCCATACCACCAATTCCAATCGCTCCCCTCCGCGATCAGCAATTCCTCGTAAGCCAGCGCGCGCCGCTCCTCCGGAACGTCCTTCGCATCGTCGTAAGCCCGCCGCGCCCTCAGCAGATATTCCCAAGCGAGATTATCTTCCTCCGCCCCGATCCACACATCGAAATTCGCATTGATCCACGATCCCGGAAAAATCCCCTGTAGCGGCTCGGCCTTGAACTTATTGAGCGCCTCCGAGACCGTCAGCGCCTCCAGCTTTGGGTCCTCCGAAATGCGTCCGATACAACTCCCGCAAAAATGGACGCCCATTCGCCTCATACCACTCCCACGCATTCTCGCCGTCGAGAATAATCGGAACCAGCCCTTCCGTCCCTGCCGAATTCTGACGGATCAAATTCAGAAAATGCTCCGCCGCCTCTGCCGCCCCCATGCGCGAATAAGTGAACCCGATCAAATCGCTCAGGTAATGATCGCGAAACAGCATTCGCATCTGGAGCCCGCTCTGCCTCCACACATACGGCCGATAAGTCTCGTAAGACCCCGCGTGGTACCCCAGCGTTCGCGCCAACACGCCGTTATCCGTCCCCGACCACGTGAACCCGCACTCCGCCGCCAGCGCCAGCGTCTCGTCCGACACCGACCCCTCGCTTGGCCACAACCCCTTCGGACGAACCCCGAACTTCTCTTCGATATACGTTCGGGCCCGCTCCAGTTGTATCCGCGCGTCCTCCTTGTATCGAAACCTCGATGGCAAATGCACGCCGGGATGAGGAATCCGTGCAATATCGGAATCGCACAACAGCGGCAAAATCGGATGGTAGAAAGGAGTCGTAGAAATCTCGATCTGCCCCCTAGCCGCATACTCGCGATAAACCGGCAGCACGCGCTTTAACAATTCGCTTTCTTTCCGCGCCATCGTCGCCTGATCCGCCAGCGAAAAATTCCGCCCCTTCCGGATCAGCGCCAGCACTTCTTCATCGCGAGCCAACAAATCCTCGTCAAACCACGCCACCTGACTCAAGATCTGCAAATCCCGCAATTCCTGAATAGAAAACCGCGACTCGCGTTTTTCATACAACTCCCGATATCGCGGATAGCGATAAATAATCCGCTCCACGTGCGTCTGAAAAAAGTATTTCGCGATAAAGCTCCGCTGCGCCTCCGTCAATTCCTCAGCCGGTGCCAACGCGCAATATAGAAACGGATCGGAAGCCGTCCCCTCCGCATACTCCTCAATCTGCGCCACCATCGAAGGCACCAGATTAAAGGTCTGATGAATGCGCGGAAATTCCCCCAGAATCTCCACCATCCCGGCATAATCTTTCAGCGCATGCAGCCGGGTCCAAGGAAGCTTATATTCGCCAGTCCACAAATCCTTGTAGAACGGCTGGTGCATGTGCCACAGGAAACAGAGAGTCGTCATTCAGGAAGGAAGGTCATACAAAAATACCATTCCCCCAACCAGCATTGCTATGCACGCGCGCTACTAGGTTATTCTGAACTGTAGCGTCTTACCATGGCCGACCCGCAGCCTCCCCTAACCACGAATCCCAGTTGGGAGCGCGTCCAGCTAGCGCGCCATCCGAAGCGTCCCCACTCCCTCGACTATATCCAGCGTATTTTCACGAATTTTCAGGAGCTCCACGGCGATCGTGCCTATGGCGACGACCATTCTATCGTCGCCGGAATGGCCTGGTTCGAAGGCAACCCCGTGATGATCGCGGCCCAGCAGAAAGGCCGTGACACCAAGCAGAAACTGTTTCGCAATTTCGGCATGCCGAAGCCCGAAGGCTACCGCAAGGCCATGCGTCTGATGGAAATGGCGGCGAAGTTTTCGCGCCCCATCATCACCTTGCTCGACACCCCGGCGCCTATCCGGGTATCGATGCCGAAGAGCGCGGACAAGCTGAAGCGATCGCGCAAAACCTCCGCGAAATGTCGCGCATCAGCGTGCCCATTATCGTCGTCGTGATCGGCGAAGGGGGCAGTGGAGGCGCGCTCGCGCTCGGCGTCGGCAATCGAATTTATATGATGGAGAACTCGGTTTACAGCGTGATCTCGCCGGAGAGCTGCGCCGCGATCATCTATCGCGATTCCGGGAAAGCCGCATTGGCCGCCGCCGCGTTGAAATTAACGGCGCCCGATCTACTGAGTCTCGGGTTGATCGACGGCATCGTGCCCGAACCAGGCGAAGGCGCTCACACCGATCCCGATAACGCCGCCGACGCGCTGCGCATGATGCTGCGGATTGGACTTTCTGAACTGACCGGCCTCTCCGAACAGCAGCTCATAGACGAGCGTTACGAAAAATTCCGCCGCATGGGATCGTTCTTCACGGAGCCCATTTTGTGAAAAAAGCCGCCCTAGTGGGAATTGCTTTCGTGATCGTGGTCGTTGCCGCACTCGTCTACTCCACCATGACGCTCGGCACCCATAGGGTAGAAGTGTGCATGGAATATAACGGCATGACGTCGTGCCGCACGGTGTCGGGTTCGAAGAGAGATGAAACGCTACGCACCGCGGTATCGAATGCCTGCGCCACCATCGCCTCCGGCGTCACCGATTCCATGGCGTGCGATCGCACCCAGCCGAAAAAAGTCACTTGGCTGAAGTAGGACATGCGTCTCCTAACGCTGCTCCTGTTCGCGCTGTCGGCACTGGCGCAGGATGTCCGTCCCCTCACGATTCTTCATTCGAACGATCTCCACGCGCATCTCCTCCCCGACGATCAAGGCATGGGCGGATTCGCCTATCTCGCCACTGCCGTTCGTGAAGAGCGCGCCCGCAGCGCCGCGAGCCTCTATCTCAACGCAGGCGACCTGGTGCAGGGAACGCCCGTTTCGACCCTCTACAAAGGTCTCCCGATTTATCAAATCGCGAACCACCTGGGCTTCGACGTCTCGACCCTCGGCAACCATGAGTTCGATTACGGCTGGCAGCGAATTCAGGATTTTATCAAGGCCGCGAAATTCCCTATCGTCTCGGCGAACGTCGTCAACGATAGCGGCGCGTTGCTAGCAGGCAAGCCTTACGTGATCAAAATCGTCGGCGGCATTCGCGTCGCGATCATCGGTGCCCTGCTCGGCGATCTGGTCGGAAATCTAGCGACCCCCGATAAAGTCGGGCCATGGCACGTGCTTCCCGTCGTCGAAACCGTCCGAAAATACGCGGCTGAGCTTCGCGATAAATCCGACCTCATCGTAGTCCTGGGCCACATCCATGACGCCGAGGCCGACGCGATCCTGCAGCAGATCCCCGATGTTTCCATCGCCATCGTCGGACACACTCACAAGGAATACGCGAAGCTTCACAACTTCGACGGACACATCGGCGCTCTCGTCACATCTTACGGAGTCGAACTCGGTCGTCTCGATCTCCAAGTCGACATCACCGCGCACAAACTAAAATCCGCCGAGTGGAAAATCATCCAGGTCGATTCCAAGAAACTCACGCCAGATCCCAAAATCGCCAGCGAAATCGCTCATTGGGAAGCAAAAGTTTCGAAGATCGTCGACGTGCCGATCGGGGAAGCCAAGCGTCGTTTCGAAAGAAAAGACCTGCAAGTCCTCGTCGAGCGCGCCATGGCCGAAGAAACCGGCAGCGACCTCGCATGGGTCAATCTCGGCAACGTCCGCGACATAATCCCCGCCGGCACGATTCTCGCGCGAACCATCTGGAATATTCTGCCCTTCGACAACGCCGTCGTGATCGGAAAATTCAAGGGCAGCCAGTTGCCGCCGAAGGTCCGCGAAGGCCGCACCATTGATCCCGATCGCGAATACACGCTCGCCACAACGGATTTCACGGCCGCGAATCAAGCCTCAACCGACCAGCTCAATGTAAGCGGCCTCGCCTTCCCCAAAACGACCGCCATGCAGCGCGACATGGTGATCGAGTGGATCAAGAAAAAGAAAATTCTCGACTAGAGCAATTTCATAGTTGCTGACGTCAGCGGTTATAACCCCGTCCGTGAGGACGGGGATTCCGCCAGCCTGCCTTCCCCTATGTTGGCCGGGATAGCAACTGCGAAAATGGCCTGGTTGTGGGGCGGCGCCATGCGCTGCCAATTACTTCGCCTTCCAAACCCCCAACAACCTCCGCGTAATCACAATCTCGCCGACCGTATACGCATTATGATCCGCCATCAACAGCGCCTCGCGCAAAATCGTGTGCCCCTCGCCATGCGGAATCTCGCCGAATAGATCAGTCGACTTCTTCTCGATCAGCTTACACATCTCGTCCCGATCCGCCAGAAAACTCCTTGATGCTCTTGTCCCACGCCTTCGCATTCGGCGGAGTCGGACGTCTTCGGCCAATACCCCTTCGGAAATTTCGGCGAAACATGCTTCGCGTTCCGGCTAAACTCCAAAATGTCCCCCTGCGCGATCCGCATATGCTCCACCAAATCCCACAGCGAATGTGCCGCGCCTTCAGGCACCTTCCCGCGCGCCGCCGCCGGAACGTCCTTCACGGCATCTTCGAACGTGGCGTGCGCCTCCCCTTCGGTCAGCAAATTCACCAGATGCTTCCGCAGCGATTTCAAATGAGCCATAACTATTCCTCCGGCAAATAACTCGCAATCGCGATCCCTGCGGCGTCCGCGCGAGCCAGAATTTCATCCCGGTCGATCAGCAGCGTCCGCGTCGCATCAATCGCAAGAGCGGTGGTTCCAGTCTCTCTCATAATATCGATCGTCTGTGGACCCGCCACCGGAACGTCGAACAGCATGTGCTTCCTGCAGCCGCGAAGCCTTCACCAGGCGCAGCGGTTTTCCCTCCACCAGAGACGCCGCGCGCCGCAGCATCGCGTCGGTCCCCTCCATCGCCTCCACCGCCACGCAAGCCCTCTCCGCGATCGCGACGCTCTGCCCCACATCGATCCCGGCCAGCGTGCTCGCGACCTTCCGCCCATACTCAATGTCCCGCGATTCCTCCGCCGTCAGCTTCCGCCGCGTCAACGTCCCCTCCGTTGCCAGCAGATCTTTCAGCAGCAGCGTCGAATCCACCAGTTCCACGCCTTCATCGTTCAACACCCGCGCAATCGCGCCGATCAGCCCTTCGGTATTTTTCGTTTCGATGTTCAGCAGCAGCTTCGCGAGCCGCCAATCCGGCACGATCGATGAAAAAATCTTGGCGTGCTTCACCTGCCCGCACATCATCAGTTGCGTGATGCGCTCTTTGTGACAGATGTCGATCAGCTTGCCCAGCGCGCCCAGCGAAATCCAGTGGCATCGCAGCGCCAGCCCTTCAATCTCCGGCGACGCTTCTTCTTTAATCCCGATCGCAACCACTTCGAGCCCCGCCTTGCGCGCCGCTTCCAATGCGAGCACGGGGAATCGGCCATTGCCGGCAATCAGCCCGTAGCGCATGTTATTTGATGAAGCCGCGCTCCGACGTGCGGATGAAATCGAGCAGTTCATTCGACCTCGTGCGACGGCGGAATCTCGGCGATAATCCGCTCCACCGCCTGCGTGGTGTTCAATCCTCCGCGCGTCAGCAGCCGAAACGCCTTATGCAGCGCGTCGATCGATTCAGCGGAAAAATCGCGCCGCTTCAATCCCGTGGCATTCTCGCCAAATACCTTCGCCTCGCGATCGGTAACGGTATTTGAAAACGGCAGCACATCGCGCGTGATCACGCTATAGCCGCCGATAATCGCATGCCGTCCGACCCTGCAAAATTGATGTATACCGGTCGCCGCGCCGATCACCGCCCAATCTCCAATCGAGACATGCCCGCCCACCACCGCCGCATGCGAAAGCACCACGTGATTGCCCACCTGAGCATCGTGCGCAATATGCACCTGCGCCATCAGCAGATTGTCATCGCCAATGGAGGTCACCATTCCCCCGCCTTCCGTTCCGCGATGAATATTGACGAACTCGCGAATCTTATTGCGGTTGCCGATGCGGGTTTCACTACGCTCGCCATGATACTTCAGGTCCTGCGGCGCAACCCCAATCGTCGAATAAGGAAAGAAAACATTGTCCTCGCCAATCGTCAGCGGACCTTCCAGAAAAACATGCGCTTTTAACAAGGTACGCGCGCCAATCTCGACATCCGCGCCCACGATGCAATAAGGTCCGATCTCCGCCGACTCCGCCACGCGCGCGCCAGAATCGACAATCGCAGTCGAATGAATAGCCATCGCGAAAAATCAGACTCGCACGGGCGATCGGCCAGCTTGCACATCATCTCAGCCTCGGCGACCACCACGCCGTTCACCGTCGCCACGCCGTTCATCTTGGCAATCGTAGCTTTGCGCTTGATGACTTTCATTTCAATGCGCAGCTGATCGCCCTGGAACCACAGGCCGTGCGAAACTTCGCCTCATTGATCGCAGCCAGCAGGACCAGTTTGGTCTTGCGCTCCGGAATCGAATTGAGCACCAGAATCCCCGCCACCTGCGCCATGGCCTCGATAATCATCACCCCCGGCATCACCGGAATATCGGGAAAATGCCCGCTAAAAAAAGGCTCATTAATGGTGACATTTTTGATCCCGACAACCCGATCTTCCTCCAGTTCCTCGATGCGATCCACCAGCAGCATCGGGTAACGGTGAGGAAGGATGTCCCAGATCTGCTGGATATCCATGACAGGCATGCAATTCGACCAGTATAGCGCGCCGCTATCTACCGGGATTCCTTACGGGCGAAAAACAGGGACTGACCACTCTGTCCCAAGGCGCGCACCATTCCTCGCGAAAGCACTCGACAGAATGACGCCGCGTGGACAGAGCGGTCTGTCCCTGCTTTTCGCCCGTCGGAGAATCCCGAGTGCACCGTTAGCGCCGCAGTTCCAAAAGAACCGGGCTGATTCAGCTGCCCCGGACTTACGCCTGGACGGCGTTCTGTGCAGCCGCAAACACATCGTGTGCGGATGTCGTACCCACTACGTGCTCCGTACCCGTGATCCCGAGGTCCATCCATCCCGCGTTGACGCTCTCATACATTTCTTCGGCAGGTCCAGTGTGGCCCTTCGGGATGCCGAACTGCTCGAACGCTTCCGCCCACCCTGCACGCGGGACTGCAAAGGCTTTTACGTCGAGTTTTAGGACTTCACCCAATTGTCCGGCCACTTCATCCGCACTTACCATCGAACCCAGCTCGATGACGCGATGCCCTGACCACGCCGGCCCCGTCAGAAGCGTTGCCACCTCTGCGCCGATGTCGTCTGACGCGACCATTGTCGATTTCCGGTTTGTAGGATTGTAGAAGACCGGTAGTGTTCCGCCTTGGGCGGCCTGTAAGCCGAAAAGAAAGTTTTCGAAAAAGCCGCCTGCGCGCACTAATGCGACCGGAGAACGCAGGCTGCGAAAACCTTGCTCCAAAAGTGATAAGGCCGTGATCATGCCCAGCCCGCTTGTTCTATTCGCGCCCATCGACGAGAGCGCTACCACCCGCGGGGACACTACCTTGCTCAGCGCCTCGACATAGTTCGCAATCACGCCCTTTGCTTCTCTGTAATCAGGCGAGGGTGCCCATACAGCCGGCAACATAACAAACGCGCCTTCAACACCTTTGAGCGCCGCCGCTATGGCTGTCGCATCGTTCCAGTCTCCATCCACCAACTCCACGCCTTGGTCTGCCCACTTCGCCGCTTTCTCGCGATTGCGCACAAGTGCTCGCACCTGTTTGCCTTGCTTCAGCAGATGCCGCGCGGTGGCGCCCCCAACTTTTCCAGTGATGCCCATGACTAAATACATGCTCGTTTTCTCCTTGTTAAGAACTTTCATCGCATTCTCCTTCTTGTTGCCTCGTATTTGGCCGCCCATCCAAATGTGCGACCTACCCGGTTAGACGCCGATTCAAACCATTGGTTGCAAATTAATCAGTGGTCGACAATTATTCAGTGGTTGCACAGTTTGAGCGCACGCTGATGCTCGCCGCCAAAGCAGGAAGACCGTTCCCGGCGCATAACCGTGGGAGACTACAAGGCCTACAATGCGAAGGACTTCGTTGTCGCCGCGCGAGCCTTTAACGCCACCCCGCACATCACGAAGAACGAAAAGGGCCGCCGCTCGAACGTCGATGGCAGGACGACCAGGCACCCCGGTTACGGCATCAGCCTAACCTGCCGCTGGCTGGTCGAGAGGGCGTCCAACCAGGAAAACCATCGATTGTACTTCAACCGATGGTTATAATTAGACAATTGGTCGCAAAATGTCCAAAAAGGAGTAAGCTGGTGAAGTGACATCCACATCACCGAGTCGCCGGGTAGAACGTAAGGAGAGGCTGCGGGGCGAAATCCTTGCGGCTGCAAGCAAAATGTTCGCCGATCGCGGTTACGAAGCCGTGACGCTTCGTGGGATCGCTAAAGAGATCGGCTATACGCACGCCGTGATCTACCAGCATTTTCCTGACAAATGGCATATTCTTGCCGAGTTGAGCAGCGAGACGATCGGGCTGCTGATTCAGAACTTCGACGCGATTGCCGCTAAACATCCTGTACCGAAAGAGCGTCTTTTTGCGACTTCACGCGGCTTGATTCAGTTCTGCACTGCCCATCCACAGCAGTTCCGCAACGTCTTCTTCGGGCCGGAGAACCGCAACGGCATCCGCGCTGGACAATACATCAACGACATTGGCACGCCTCTGTTCCAACGTTTCGTACAGCTCTTTTTCGATGTTGCCAAGGATGAAGGATTGCCAAGTAGGGACGACTTAGTGGTAGCCCACACCTGGTGGTACACGATCTTCGGCCTCGCCATGCTCATGGTCATACAAGGGGTTGTGCCTGACTTGCCTGACCAGACTCTCGTGGTCGAGCAAACGATCGCTACGCTTTGGGCGGGCGTTCAGGTTGTTCCGCGATTGCCGAAGAGGGCAGTTTCTAAGATGCGATCCAGTACCGCAAAGCAATAACAGCTCTGTCTACTTAGGAGTCGTTGGAGGTATGTCCGTTGCGTACCAGGTGTCAACCGCCTTTCCAAGGAGGTAGCCCTTCTGCGTGGAACGGGCGAGACTGCCCTGCGACCTCCTCATCTCCCCCCACCAATCTCCAATATCGACCCCGTCACATAAGAAGCCCCCTCCGACAACAACCACAAGACTCCCTCCGCCACTTCCTTCGCCGTCCCCACCCTCTTCATCGGAATCGTCGGCGCCATCCGATCCATGCGGTCAGGAGCGCCATTGTCCGCATGAAGATCGGTATCGATCAGCCCAGGAGCCACGGCGTTTACTCGAATCCCTTCCTCCGCCACTTCGCGGGCAAGCCCGATCGTGAAACTATTCACCGCGCCTTTTGACGCCGCGTAATGGACCCACTCCCCCGCGCCTCCGGTTCGCGTGACCAGCGACGAAATATTCACGATCGACGCCTCCCTTTCCGCCGAGCCGCGTCGACATGCGCCGAACTGCTTCGCGCGAGCACAGCATCAAGCCCGTAACATTCACCGCCAGAACCCGATTAATAGCGTCAGCCGTAACCGCCTCCACGCGAGCGAAGCCGCCGGTCACGCCGGCATTGTTCACCAAGCCGCCGATGACTCCAAACTCTTTTTCCGCGGCTTCGAACAATCGCAGAATGTCCGTTTCACGACCGACATCCCCTTGAATCGCAATCGCATTTCCGATTTCCCGCGCGACATTTTCGGCAGCCGATTTGTTCTTTGCATAATTGACCACCACCGGAAAACCATTCGCGCCAAGCAGTCGCGCAACCGCGGCCCCGATGCCTCTGCTGGCTCCTGTGACGATCACTGCTTCACGTGTCATACTTGCCATTCTATGGATTCTTATCTCCGCTACGCGCGCGCGAAGCAGAAGGACATCATCGCGTTGATCAAAGAATTCGTCGAATGCGAATCCCCTAGCGACGATCCTCCAGGCATCAAGCGTTTCATCGACTTGCTCTCGGCAAGCGTCAGCGATATCGCGAAAATTAAAAAGTTCGATGGTGGACACGCCCGCATCGAGTTCACTCTCCCCGGTACAAAAAAAGACGGGCAGATCCTGGCGCTGGGCCATTCCGATACCGTGTGGACTTTGGGCACTCTTCACACCATGCCCTTTCGCGAACAAAAAGGCCGCCTGTGGGGGCCCGGCGTGCTCGATATGAAAGCCGGCCTGGCATTCTTTATCTTTGCGATGCGAGCCGTTCGTGAAATGGATGTGCCAGTTATCAGGAAAGTTGTGATGCAAGTCAATGCGGATGAAGAAGTTGGCAGCGATTCTTCGCGCGCATTGACTGAAGACGCCGCGCGATCGAGCAACGCCGTGTTGGTTCTCGAACCTGGAACCGGTCTCGAAGGTAAACTGAAAACCGCTCGCAAAGGAGTCGGCGATTACACGCTGACCGTTCGTGGAAAGGCCTCTCACGCCGGTGTCGACTTCGCAAACGGCGCCAATGCGATTGTCGAAATGGCGCGACAACTCGAACGCATCGCTGGATTTACGCAACTCGATCGCGGCGTCACCGTCAGTCCCGGAGTGATTCAAGGCGGAACGCGCAGCAACGTTGTTCCCGCGGAATGCCGCGCTGAGATTGACATCCGCGCGCCGCGCGATCGCGATCGCGTTTATCTCGAAAAGAAATTCGCGTCTCTCAAATCTTTTGATAAGCGATGCGCAATTGAAATTACCGGCGGTCTGAATCGGCCTCCGATGGAGCGCACCGCTCAAGTGCGCAAACTATATAAAACAGCCGAGAAACTCGCGGCTGAATTGGGCGTGACATTGCAGGAGTCATCGACCGGCGGCGGCTCCGACGGAAATTTCACCGCGGCTCTTGGCGTTCCAACACTCGATGGTTTGGGCGCGGTCGGCGAAGGCGCGCATGCTTCGAATGAGAGTATCCTTATAAACCGGATCGCGGATCGCACCGCTTTGTTGGCGAAACTCGTATGTACGTTGTAAACAGCCTTCCACTTGCGATTTTGTTTTGCGTCATCACGATGCTCGGATGGGGTTCGTGGGCCAATACGCAGAAACTTGCCGGCAAGGAAAAATGGCCATTTGAATTGTTTTATTGGGATTACGCAATTGGTGTATTCCTTTTTTCGCTATTATTCGCGGCCATCCTCGGCGGAGGATTTACTGTCATCGCTGCCGCGACGATTCCGGCCTTGATTAGCGGAGCAATTTTCAATCTTGCGAATCTTTTACTGGTTGTCGCAATCGATGCCGCGGGATTGTCCGTCGCGTTTCCGGTCGGTATCGGGCTGGCCTTGGTCATCGGCACTTTAGAGAGCTATCTCGAAGAACCGAAAGGTAATCCATCGTTTCTATTTGCCGGCGTTGCGCTGATAGTCTTCGCCATGATCATGTCGGCGGCTGCTCGTCAGACCGTTGGAAAGAATCGCGTGCGCGGGCTGATTTTTTCGATTGTTGCGGGTTGTATAATGGGCCTCTTTTATCCGCAGTTGATGCGAGCCATCGGGCCCGCCAAGTTAACCCCTTATGTTGCATTGGTTTTCTTTGGTGCGGGCGTGCTGGCCAGCAATTTCGTCTTCAATACCGTCTTCATGAAAACGGGCGGCGTTACTTTCGCAGATTACTTTCGAGGCAGCGCCAAACTCCATTTGATCGGTATACTTGGCGGCTCGATCTGGATGCTCGCTCTGTGTTTCAACGTGATTGCATCGAATGTTGCCGGCCCAGCAATTTCTTATGCTTTGGGACAGGGAGCGACGCTGATTGCCGCCATCTGGGGCGTATTCATCTGGCACGAAAAAGGCAATATCTTATATACAACATTGATGTTTATCGGCTACGCGAGCGGACTTATTTTGATCGGCGCTGCCACTCTTCGTTGAACCGGTCGGCACTGACGAATGACTTCTGTGTACCGATTGATAGAGTCGAGAGCGCGGCGTAAAGATTGGCTCGCGAGATCGCTTCCAACTCGCTGTATCCGCTTGAAAGGAAGACGGCTAAGCTTCCGATGAAGGCGTCGCCGGCGCCGGTGGTATCGACCGGATCCACAGCGAATGGCGCGATGTGCTGGTCCCCGAAGAGCGCTCCATTCGCGCCGAGGGTGATAATCACGCGACTTCCACCTTCCTGCAACTTGCGTACGCACTTTCTGGCATCGTCCAGATTATGGACCGGCATACCGCTGAGGATCTCGGCTTCGGTCTCGTTGGGGATCACATAATCGGCGAAACTGAGTTCTGCGAGATCCAAAACCTGGCCTGGCGCGGGGTTGAAAATGGTCTTAATTCCGTGTTCTTTCGCAAATTGCAGTGCCTTAATTGACGTTAAAAGCGGTATTTCGAGCCCCAGCACTACCTTATCTGCCCTTAAAATTACATCTTTTGCGGCATACACGTCTTCGGGCGTTAATCGGTCGTTTGCGCCCTTTACGACCAGAATACGATTTTGGCCGTTGCTCTCGACGAAAATTGGCGCGACGCCGGTGGAGACTCCGGGCGTTACTAAAACGCGGCTGGTATCTATCCCGAAGGATTTGAAATTTTGAATGGTCGCTTCGCCGAACATGTCGTCGCCGACGCGGGCGATCATGGCGACGTCGGCTCCGCAGAGGCGAGCGGCTACGGCTTGGTTCGCGCTCTTTCCGCCGAAGCCGAGGGAGAAATCGCGGGCGAATATTGTTTCGCCGGGGCGAGGGAACTGGTCGGTGAATGTGGTGAGGTCGATGTTCGCGCTGCCGATGACGACGATGCTGGGCATCTCATGCGGGATTATATCGTCTGTCCGCATGCTGACGCATGGCGGCTCAGTCTAAAAGACACGTAAGGCGGGGAGGTCGGCTGTGGGGAATGATACTCCCATGGCTTTCGCTAATGTTGCGGCTATGCTGCGCATGTCGATTTCACCTAGATCCACGCCGGGTTTTATTTTTGTGCCCGCTATGAAGAACGATGCCAGCAACTGGGGATTCGATGGGGCGTAGCCGTGTGTGCCTCCTATTTTATTTGGGAGGTCGGTTGGGACTACGGAAAAATTTGACTGCATGTCGACCCAGAATGCGGCGTCGGGGCGTCCACCGAATGCTGCGATTTGTTTTGGATCGAGAATTTGGGCGATGCCGTTTTTAGGATCGGCAGCCAGGCGGCGCAGTAGTTTTTCGACCTTCGCTCTTGTCGCTTCGTCTTTCGGGTCTTTCAAGATGATGGCGGCGGAACCGGCTTCGATATCGGGGTAGGCCTTCCAAGACGTGACTTTTTTGTTGGTCAGCGTGATGAGGCCTTCTTCGGCGAACGCGGCTACGATGTTGAAGCTGTGATCGGTGCGGGTGAAGCCGTGGTCGGAAAGAACGCAGACGGTCGCGCCGGGCGCGGCATCCATCAGTTCGCCTACTTCTTGATCGATCTGCTCCAGCGTCGAATTTGCTTCGGGACTGAACGGGCCGTAGCCGTGTTCCAGGTGATCGAGCGATGCCAGATGCACGGTCATGAATTGCGCGTGTTTGTTTTTTAGAATCGCGATGGCGTAGCGAGTACGCTGACGGTCGCCTTGCTCGGCGTTGTCGAGATCGGTGACATATGGGCCGACCTGTTTTTCGATTTCGGCGATCAGGCCGGGAGTGCTGATGGCTCGCAGTAATTTGAGATCCTCACCGGGGAATTTCGAGGCTCGCCAATATTCGGGCACGTTGTAGTTGATGCCGGGCGCGGCTACGCTGACCGGCCAGCTTACGCTGCCGACTGTGAGTCCACCTTTCGACGCGGCTTGCCACAGGGTTGGCGCGGCGATGTCTTCGGCATACCACATCCATCCGGCCAGGTTCAGATCGAGGGGATCGAAGACTACGTTCGAATAAATGTGATGTTTCACGGGCCAGACGCCGGTGAGGATCGTCGTGTGGCTGGGGTAGGTGACGGTGGGGAGGACGCCTCTTACTCCGGTGGCGTGCGCGCCATCCTTCAATAGGCGGCGGAGGTGAGGGATTTTCAGGCCGTGTTCGTCGGCCTTCAGAACGTAATCGGGGCGCATGCCGTCGATGGAGATTAGTAAGAGTGACTGGGCGGATAGAGGCAGGGCTAGCAGGAGGGCGACGCGAAACATGGGGGAATCATAGCATTCGGGGGTTGCGGTTCTATGACGTGTGTAGGAGTGTCCGAGGCTCGGGCCCGGATGGAGCCGAGTTAACAATCGGTCCACAGGTCGCCAACCTGCCCCAGCAAGGCGGCGCGTAGAATCTGCTTATGCGGATTCTTGCCTTCCTGATGTTTTTGCCTGCGGCGTTTGCCCAAAGCGATGAGTTGTTTAAGACTATTTCGGGACTGGATGCCGCTCTGTTCGATGCATATAACAAATGTGAGCTGGAAAAGTTTAGCTCTATGCTTGCCGACGATTTGGAGTTTTATCACGATGCCACTGGACTCAGCCGTGGGGCGCAGAGCACTGTGGATGCGGTGAAGAACAATATTTGTGGCAAAGTACATCGGGATCTTGTTCCGGGGACGCTGAAGGTGTATCCCCTCAAAGGGTATGGCGCGGTCGAGACCGGCATTCATTTGTTTTGCGATCCGAAGATGGGCAAGTGCGGGGATGGAAGCGGGGTTGGGCGGTTCACGATGTTGTGGGAGTTTCGGGATGGGGTGTGGATGCTGACGCGGGTGATTAGCTACGACCATTGCAATCGGTGCTCTGTGGCTGGGGCGCCTCCGGATTTTCGGAAGTAAGGCATTTCACGCAGAGGCGCAGAGCTCGCAAAGAAGAACCCTGCAGGCAGTATGATGAGGGACGGGAGTATTCCTCATGATTGAACTACGGGTGAATGGCTCGGCCAGGAAATTTGACGGGGATGGAGATATGCCGCTGTTGTGGTTTTTGCGGGATGTTCTCGAACTTACCGGCACCAAGTTTGGGTGCGGGCTGGGATTGTGCGGGGCTTGCACTGTCCACTTGAATGGGGCGGCGGTGCGGAGCTGCCAGACCACTATGAAGACCGCGGCGGGGAAAGCGGTTACTACGATCGAGGGGCTTAAGCACCCGGTGCAGGCGGCTTGGGAGCATGGGAATGTTCCGCAATGTGGCTACTGCCAGAGCGGGCAAATCATGCAGGCTGTGGCGCTGCTTAAAGAGAAGCCGAAGCCCACTGATAAAGACATCGACGATGCGATGCAGGGGAATATTTGCCGCTGCGGGACCTATCAGCGGATACGCGCGGCGATCAAGGTTGCCGCGGGGGTGAAGGCATGAACCGCGCCGAATTAGTTGTATCGCGTCGAGGATTTCTGGGCATTTTCTCGGCTGGGGCGCTGGTGATTGTTTCCGAGCTGAAGGCGGACGCGACTACCTGGCAGCCCAGCGTTTATCTGGGCATGGAACCGACGGGCATCGTGACCATTGTGTCGCACCGGTCGGAGATGGGGACGGGGATTCGAACGTCACTGCCGATGATTGCGGCCGATGAGCTGGATGTCGATTTCAAGAATGTCCGCATCGAGCAGGCGATCGGCGATGCCAGGTATGGCTCGCAGGATACGGATGGGTCGAATTCGATTCGCAGTTTTTATGAGCCTCTTCGCATTGCGGGCGCGACTGCGCGGACGATGCTGGAGCGGGCGGCGGCGGCGAAGTGGGGCGTTCCGGCGGGGGAATGCAAAGGGCGCATGGAGCAGGTGATCCATACCGCGAGCGGGAAGAAGATCGCGTATGCAGAGTTAGTGACGCTAGCGGCGTCGCAGCCGGTTCCCAAGAAAGAAGAGCTGATTTACAAGTTGCCGGCGGAGTATCGCTATATCGGGAAGGCTCTGCCGATTGTCGATCTGAACGATATTTGCACTGGAAAGGCCGTGTTCGGAATCGATGCGAAGATGCCGGGGATGGTTTATGCGTCGATCGAGCGGTCGCCGGTAATGGGCGGGAAGATCGCTTCGGTGGACGATAGCGAGGCGCGCAAAGTTGCGGGCGTTTCGCAGACGGTGCAGATCGATCCGCTGAAGCCTCCGTACGGATTTCAGGCGCTGGGCGGGGTCGCGGTGATTGCGAATAGCACCTGGGCGGCGATGCAGGGGCGCAAAAAGTTGAAGGTCGATTGGGACCTCGGCGCGAATGCGGGCTTCGATTCGGGGGCGTTTAAGAAGACGCTGCAAGATTCGGCGCGGCAGCCGGGCAAGGTTGCGAGGAACGTCGGCGATGTGGACGCGGAGTTCGCCAAGGGCGGGAAAGTTCACGAGGCCGATTATTATGTGCCGATGCTGGCGCATGCGCCGATGGAGCCTCCGGCAGCGGTGGCGGAGTTTAAAGACGGCAAAGTGATCGCGTGGACGGCGACACAAAATCCGCAGGCGGTGCAGGCGACGGTGGCGGCGGCGTTCGGGATCAAGCCGGCGGATGTGACTTGTCACGTGACATTATTGGGCGGAGGGTTCGGGCGCAAGTCTAAACCGGATTATGTTGCTGAGGCGGCGCGTGCTTTCGAAAAAAGTCGGCAAGCCGGTGAAGGTGGTCTGGAGCCGCGAGGACGATATTCATTTCGATTATTACCACTCGGTCGCGGCGATGTACATGAAGGCGACGACCGATGAGAAGGGCCGCCCGACGGCATGGCTGCAGCGCAGCGCCTTTCCTCCGATTGAGATGATGTTCGATGCGACGGCGAAGTATGGCGGCTCGCAAATGGCGATGGGCTGGAACGATCTGCCGTTCGACATAGCCAATCACCGCGCGGAGAATGGTCCGGCGACGGCTCCGGTGCGTATAGGATGGATGCGGTCCGTTGCGAATATATTTCACGCATTCGGGGTGCAGTCGTTCACCGATGAACTGGCGGCGGCGGCGAATCGCGATCGGGTGGAATATCTGCTGGATGTCTTGGGGTCGGCGCGGGTGATCGATCTGATCGAACGGGCGCGGGGGAGGCGACAAGCGGTATCCGCTGGATGTCGGGCGTCTGCGGCATGTGGTGGAACTGGTTGCGGAAAAATCGGATTGGGCGAAAAAGAAATCGGGCGCGGGGCACGGGTTCGGCATCGCGGTGCATCGCAGCTTCCTTTCCTACATCGCGGCGGTGGTGGAAGTCGAGGTCGATGCAAAGGGGAAGGTGCGGATTCCACGCGTCGATATCGCGGTGGATGCGGGGATGGTGGTGCATCCGGAACGCGTGACGGCGCAGTTCGAAGGCGCGGCGGTGTTCGGCACGAGCGTCGCGATGATGGGTGAGATTACGCTGGCGGACGGGCGGATTCAGCAGGGGAATTTCAATAATTATCCGGTGGCTCGGATGCCGGAGGCGCCCTTGATGACGCACGTGCATATCGTTCCGAGCGATGCAGCTCCGGCAGGGCGTGGGCGAGCCGGGGGTTCCGGTGATCGCGCCGGCGATTTGTAACGCGATTTTCGCGGCGACCGGGAAAGAGAGTGCGGGATCTGCCGATCAGGAAACAGAAGCTCGTGTAAATTTTGCACGCGGCGAGGCGTGGAGTTGCTGAATCCACTGGGATCAGTGTTCTGGCACGTCGCGTGCAATTCGAAGGGTCCTATGGGATCCCTTCCCCTCCTTATTTTGCTGCTCACGGGCGATCAGCCGCTGCCTCAGGCGCCCGATCCGCAAGCAGCTTGTGCCGACCAGCGCTCCGGCCAGAGTCCCGCCAAACGATTCGGCCGATGCCGATCACGGGCGGGGGGCGATTAATGTGGGCGTTGAACAGCACGATCGGACCGGGAAGTCTGTTCATTGGCGCACTGCAAGCGGGGTGGGGCAACCTTACTGATCGTCCGCCGGAATATCGCGAAGGCATGGAAGGATTCGGGAAGCGCTTCGGCCTGCGGCTATCGAGCGTCGGCACCAGTAACGTAATGGAGGCGAGCCTGGGCGCGATTTGGGGCGAAGATCCCCGCTTTCGTCCTGTGCAGGAGCAACAGTGCGGCGGCCATTTCGCTCACGCGTTGAAGATGACGTTCATGGCGCAGAGGAGCGATGGCAGCTTGGCCCCGGCCTATGCGCGCTACATTGCGTATGCGGGCAGCAACGCGATCTCGGATGCATGGCGCCCGGATAGCCAGCTGAACGGTGTCAAGCACGATGAGCCGCATCGGCGAGGGATTCGCGGGCCGGCTGTTGGGGAACATGTGGGACGAATTCTGGCCGTGACTGAAGAAGCACACGTTCTTGAATAAGCATTAGTTGAGGTATCATGCGAGATTGTCTCGCGATACTTCTTCTCCTCTGATACGCGGCCGGTGTTCCGGTTTTACTCCTTTTATTCGCCGGCAGCGGATGCGCGGCGCTAATTTATGAAGTGGTCTGGTTCCAGTTATTGCAACTGGTGATCGGGTCGTCCGCAGTGTCGCTGGGCGTGCTGCTGGGAACCTACATGGGAGGGATGTGCATCGGCAGCCTGATGTTGTCGCGCGTGATTTCGCGGCGCGAGCATCCGTTGCGGGTGTACGGATTGCTCGAGCTGGGAATCGGATTCTTCGGCGTCGCGGTGCTGTTCGTGATCCCGATGCTGAACGGGATTTACACGGCGGCGGTTGGGGATGGGCTGCCGTCGATTCTGCTGCGCGGATTGGTTGCGGGGATCTGCCTGCTGCCGCCGACGGTGCTGATGGGCGCGTCGCTGCCGGCCATCGGGCGATGGGTGGAATCGACGCCGATGGGCGTTTCGTGGCTGGGGCTGTTCTACGGAGGCAACATCGCGGGCGCGGTGTTCGGGTGCCTGTTCGCCGGATTTTATCTGCTGCGCGTCCACGATATGCGGGTCGCGACGTATCGTGGCCGCGGGGATCAACATCGCGGTCGCGGTTGCGAGTTTCGTGCTGCGGTCCCGGGCGCACGTATTCGCCGGCCGACGAGCAACAGAGTGTCGACCGGCCGTCACGGGGGCATGGCCGGTTTACACGGCGATCGCGCTATCGGGACTTTGCGCGCTGGGCGCGGAAGTGGTGTGGACGCGGCTGCTGGCGCTGATGCTCGGCGCGACCGTCTACACGTTTTCGATCATCCTGGCGGTGTTTCTGATCGGATTGGGAATCGGCAGCAGCGCTGGATCGGTGTGGACGCGCACGCTGAAACGTCCGCGGCTGGCGCTGGGGGCGTCGTCAATTATTGCTGGCGTTCGCGGTCGCGTGGACGGCTTACGCGGTGTCCGGAATTAATTCCGTCAGTGGCCTTTCAATCCGCTTGGCGGTGACGAATCCGTGGCGGCTGTTTCGCATCGATTTTCTGATGTGCCTGTTGGCGATTCTGCCGCCGGCGCTGCTGTGGGGATTGAGTTTTCCTTTGGCGCTGGCGGCGGTCGCAAATCGAAGGAACAGGACAGCGGCGCGCTGGTCGGCGAAGTGTACGCGGCGAATACGGTCGGCGCGATTTTGGGCGCGGTCGGATTCAGCATCGTGCTGATCCCCTGGGTCGGGACGCAGGGATCGCAGCAGGCGCTGATCGCGTTGTCGGTGGTCGCGGCGCTGATCCTGTTTTATAAATCGGGCTTGAAGGGATCGGGGTATTTCGGAGTGGCCGCGGCTACGCTGGTCGCGATCATTCTATTCGCCACGGTCTCCGAAGTGCCGTGGCTGGCGATCGCGTATGGACGCAGGATGTCGCTCCAGACTGCGCCCGGGAAACCTCTGTATATCGGCGAAGGGCGCAATTCGTCGGTGGTGGTTTCGCAGCTCGACGGCGGACAGATTTATTTTCACGTCAGCGGAAAAGTGGAGGCGTCGACCGAGCCTTACGACATGCGGCTCCAGCGCATGCTGGGGCACATTCCCGCGCTGATTCACGAGGACCCGAAGTCGGTATCTGGTGGTCGGGTTCGGCGCGGGCGTCACGGCGGGAACCTTCGTGGTGCATCCGGAGGTTAAGAACATCACCATCTGCGAAATCGAGCCGCTGATTCCGCAGGCTTCGTCGCAATATTTCGCGACCGAAAATCACAACGTGTTTCACGATCCGCGGACGCGCATGGTGTACGACGACGCGCGGCATTTCGTCCTCACGACGAAGGAGAAATTCGACATCATCACGTCGGATCCGATTCATCCGTGGGTGAAAGGAACCGCGACGCTCTATTCGAAAGAATATTTCGAGCTGGTGAAGAAGCATCTGAATCCCGGCGGCGTGATTACGCAATGGGTGCCTCTTTATGAGAGCGATTTCGAAACCGTGAAAAGCGAACTGGCGACGTTCTTCGACGTGTTTCCCAACGGAACCATCTGGGGCAACGACATCAACGGCGAAGGCTACGACATCGTGTTGCTGGCGCAGGTCGAGCCTACCAAAATCAATCTCGACACCTTAGAAGAGCGCATGAGCGAGCGACGATCACAAGCTGGTCGCGCGATCTCTGGCGGAAGTGAATTTTCATTCCATCCCGCAACTGTTGGGGACCTACGCCGGGCGGGCATCGGATCTGAAGAGCTGGCTTCAAGGCGCGCAAGTCAACGAAGATATGAATCTGCGACTGCAATATCTGGCCGGAATGGGCCTGAATTACGATAAGCCGGGATACGTTTACAGCGAGATGCTGGTGCGGAGGAGGCCGGCGCCGGAGATTTTTTCCGGTTCCCCCCAGAACGTCGCAGCGTTTCTCGCATCGCTCGGGCAGCCGTAAAGTCCGCGCCGCCCTAGGCCGTTGCGTAATCCGCCGGGACTTGGCCTTCTGGAAGCAACTCGCCTTTTTCCAAGTGGCGGATTTTCGTAGCAAATCGCGCCGCGTGCGGATCGTGGGTGACCATGACGATGGTTTTGCCGAACTCTTTATTAAGTCGGCTAAGTAGGGTCAATACTTCGGTTGCCGATGTTGCGTCGAGGTTGCCGGTGGGCTCGTCGGCGAGGATCAGATCGGGATCGGTGACGATGGCGCGCGCGATGGCGACTCGCTGTTCCTGACCGCCGGAAAGCTGGCGCGGAAGATGCGTGAGGCGATCGCCGAGGCCGACCAGTTTCAGCGCGGTGGTGCGTGCTCCATGCGCTCTTTCTTCTTGAGCGACGTGAGTTTCAACGGGAGCTCGACATTTTCAATCGCGGTGAGCACGGGAATCAGGTTGAAGCTCTGGAACACGAAGCCGATGTGGACGTTGCGCCAGTGCGCGATTGCGCGGTCGCTGAGCGCGCGCAGATTTTCGCCGAGCACCAGGATTTCGCCGTCGGTCGGCCGGTCCATCGCGGCGATCAGATGCAGCAGCGTCGATTTGCCGGAGCCCGAGGGGCCCATCAACGCGACGAACTCGCCTTTTTGAATTTCGATGTTGGCGTCTTTGAGCGCCACGACGTGAAATTCATCGCGGACGAACTCTTTGGTTAAATCACGTGTCTGGATTACTGGTTCGCTCATTTTGATTTCACCCTGTCGCCATCTTTCAAATCCGCGGGCGGATTCACGATCAAGTCTTCTCCGCCGTTCAATCCATCCTCAATGTGAACGCCTTGCGGACGTGGTCGCGCCGGTTTTCACCGATCGCTTCACCGCGCGTCCGTTGGCGATCACAAATACCGAGCCGCTGCGCACCGCGGACATCGGTACCACGATGGACGGCTTCGCGATCTCACCGCGCTCGACCGGCTTGGCGTCCGAGACAAACGCGACGCTCGCGTTCATTTCGGGGCGCAGATATTGGTCGGGGTGAAGGATTTTCACCTTCACCTGCACGGTCGCTTTTTGGCGATTCGCTTCCGGCGAAACTTCGTCGATCACGCCATCGTACTTGCGATCGGGAAACGCGTCGGTGGTGACGATGCCCTTTTGTTTCGGGCCGAGCTTCGCGAAATCGTTCTGATTGACGTCGATCTCGACCTTCAAATCGTTGAGGTCGGCGATCGAGACTACGTAGCCTTTCGCGCCCTTGTCGCCGACGAATCCGGTGGTAACGAATTCGCCTTTTTCGACGTTGCGCTCCAGAATCGTGCCGGTGACGGGGGCGCGGATGACGTATTCGAAAGCTGCGTTTCGGCTAGAGCGACTTGTCCTTTGGCCTGCTCGACTAGTCCGCGCGCGGCGTCGATGTCTTCTTTGCGCGGGCCGAGTTTCGCCAGATCGTAGGTCCGGTAAAACGGAGATGGTCTGCGCGACCGTGCTGTCGTATTTGGCTTGCGCGTCGTCGAGAGCTTGCTTGGAGAGCACGCCTTCCTCGACCAGCTTTTTGGTGCGGTCCAGCGTGACCTTGGCATTCACTTCGTTGGCTTTGGCGTTATCGAGATCGGCTTTCGCCTTGGCGATTTCCTCCGGCCGCGAGCCATTCATGGCGCGCGCCAGGCTTGCCTCGAGATTCGCGAGAGCGCCCTTGGCCTGCTGCACCTGGGCGCGGTATTCGTCGTCTTCCAGGCGAACCAGTTCCTGATCCTTCTTCACCATGTCGGCTTTCTCGACGCCGATCCAGGCGACTTTGCCGACGACTTTCGCGGCGAGCTCGATTTTGTGCGCGGCGACGATGTAGCCGGTGGCGTTGAGGATCACGTCGCCGGCGCGGGCGGCGTCGCCGGCAGAGGTCGCGCGGACGCGCATGACATCGACTTCCGTGGCGCGAGTTAACATACCGTAGGCGTAGAATCCGGCGGCCGAGAGGAGAATCAGCGCGATGCCTCCGAGGATCCAACCGGTGGCCCAGCGCGATGGTTGTTCCGATCGTTTCTTGCTGCGGTCGATGCGCAGGCTTTTTAGTTCGGCTTCCATTTATTCCTCAGAGTTGGACGGCGCCTGAAGCCGCCGCTGCAAGCTAAAGCTCGCGCCACGACACCACATTTTAGATATCCCTCAAGGCGACTAGAATTTCTTTTTTTGCCGCCATGCGCGCGGGGAAGACTCCGCCGATCGCGCCCATGATCAACGCGAAAGCCGATGCCGAGCGCCATGGCTTCCGGCCCCACGCGGAAATTGAATGCGATTTCGCTGAAGCTGGTGAAGCTCATCATGCCCGGTGGTGACGTTATTGAGCGGCAGCACCAGCAGGCATCCGATGGCTCCGCCGAGCAGCGAGAGCAACAGCGATTCGAGAAAGAAGCTGGTCAGGATACTGCCGCGCGAGAATCCCAGCACGCGCAGCGTTCCCACTTCTTTCGCCCGGCGCGCGACCGCGGCGTACATCGTATTCATGGCGGCGAAGCTGGATCCGACGGCCATGATGATGGCGATGAACACGCCGAGATATTGCACGGGCGCGGCGGAATTGGTCTGCGAATCCATATAATCAAGCTCCGTGCGCGCGTTCGAGTTGAGGCGCTGGTCGTCGTTGATCGAATTGATCGAGCGCCTGTGCGGCCACTGCGTCGGTCGCTCGAATCAGCGCCGGAGCTGGGTCCGTCCTGGCGATTGAAATCGCCGGCCATCTGGTTGAGGTCGGCGTAAATTTCGCTGTTGGTGGCGCTGGAATTCGAATCCATCACGCCGACCACTTCCCAATCGCCGCGTCCGAAGTGGAGCTTCTTGCCCATCTCAGCGCCGGGATAGCGTTTCGCGATGGACTTGCCGACCACCACTTCACGCTGGCCCGCGCGGAACCAGCGGCCCGTGGCGATTTTCGTCTGCTCGCGAATCTCGAGGCCGACTTGGGTGAGGCCGCGCAGAGTGATGTTCATGCCGTCGGGATGCGTATCGCTGGGCAGAGTTGATGACGGTGATCAGTTCGAGCGAAGCCAGCGGCAAGCCGTCGGCGCCGCGGGCGATGCCGGGCTTCGCTTTGAGGGATTGAAACGCGTCGATGGTCATGCCGCCGCTGAGCTCCGCGTTCGCGCCCTTGCGCATCACCAGAATGTTCAGAGGATTGCCGGAGGCCTTGAACGCGGACTGCAGCCCGTTGACCAGCGCGAGCACGGCGACCAGCACGGAGACCGTGAGCGCGATGCCGAGCGCGGTCATCAAGCGTGGTGGTTTTGCGAACCGTCAGATTGCGGAGATTGTATGCCAGAGGGATCGCCATATCAGCCTGAATTCCTTAACGATTCGAGAATCGGCGTGCGCGACGCGTTGAACGCGGGAATGAACGAACTGGCGACACCGATGACAAACGCCACGACCAGCAGCGCGCGCGCCGACGTCAGGCGTGATCGTGAGCGTTTTCATCGCCTGAATAAAACTGGGGCCGTTGCGGACCACGGTCGTAAGGCCGACGGCGAGCAGCAATCCGATGGCGCCGCCGAGCAGCGAAAGGACGCCGGCTTCGCCGAGGATCAGAAAAAGAATCGTGCCCGGGGTGTAGCCTAGCGTTTTGAGAATGCCGACTTCGCGGATGCGCTCGCGCACCGACATCGCCATCGTGTTGGCGGAAACCAGCAGCACCGTGAACGTGACGGCGGCGCAGATGCTCATCAGAAAAACTTTGACGTTGCCGAGGAAGGAAACGAATTGCAGCGTGAAGGCCTGCTCCGATTCGGATTTGGTGGGCGCAGTGGAGTTGGCGAACAGATCGTCGATCGGTCTTGGCGACCGAATCGACCTGATCGGCGCGCTCGACTTGCACCTGGAAGGATCCGACCATATCCTGACGCGCGCTGTCGGACGCCCAGCATTTCGCGCAGATAGATCTGGCTGAAGAATAGCGTTTCGCTGGTGTTGGGATCGTCGAAGATGCCGACCAGCGTCAACTCCGGATTGACGGGGAAGATGTCGCCGGTGAGGAAGATTTTTTCGCCGACCTTCCAGTTCATGCGCTTGGCGAGATCGGAGCTGGCGATGGCGGCGGTGCGAAGGTGCTGAAACGATTGCTGCTGATCGGCGGGCAGAGCGATCTCCGGGCGGACTCTGAAAAACTTGTCGGGCTCGACGCAGAAGCGGGCGAAGAAATTCTTCTGGTCGCGCGCATCCTTATATGTACCGCCGAACCACTGCCACACCATCGCTTCACGGACGCCGGGGACCTGCCGGATTTTGCTCTCATAGCTGAACGGCAGCGGTTGCGTGATGGAAACCTTGTGATGCACGACGAGGCGCAGTTCCTGGCCGGGAGTGGGAGGCGCGAGGAAGAATCCGCGATAGAGCGCGCCCAGCACGCCGAGCAGACACAGCGACATGCCGATGCTAAGGATCGTCAACGCGCTGCGCCTGCGATTGCGCAGGGAATTCTTGAACATCAGCGACAGGTAGCGGAACATATCTATATTCTAGAGGAGCAGCCGGCGCCGGCCCTCGCCCTCTATCGGCGAACGGCGAATTTCTATGGACGAATGGCGACGAAGGACAGACGAAGAATACATGCGCGGAGGCGCTGGAACTGGCGCGCGAGGCGGAGCGGGCGGGCGAAGTGCCGGTGGGCGCGGTGGTGGTGCTGAACGGCGCGTCATCGGGCGGGGACGCAATGCGCCGATTGAGCTGCACGATCCGTCGGCGCACGCGGAGATGCTCGCGCTGCGGGAGGCGGCGGCGGCGATCGGAAATTATCGGTTGGAGAGGCGCGACGCTGTATTCGACGCTGGAGCCGTGCGTGATGTGCGCGGGCGCACTGGTGGCGGCGCGGGTGGCGCGGCTGGTTTTCGGCGCGCGGGATTTGCGCTTCGGCGGGGTGCGGAGCAAATTTCGAGTGGCCGATTCGGAGGTGCTGAATCACCGGGTGGAGATCGTGGAAGGCGTGATGGGCGCGGAGTGCGCGGAGCTGATGCAGAGATTTTTCAGCTCGCGGCGCTAGAGCAAGGAAACTAAGGCCGTGCGCACGGTGGATTCCGACGACATGCCGCCGCGTTTTGCGATCACGCCGAGAGACGGCAGGGGAACTGCAGGCGCGGCGGAACCATGGCGAATCGGATTTTGCCGCACACCGGAGCTTGTGCCGCGGCCTGAAACGGGAGGGGCCGTTGAAATATTCGTCCAGCGGAAACAAAGGATATGGCTCCAATTCCCGGAACGTGCGGCCGAGTTTTTGTTCGATCCGATAGACAGCATGGAAGAAATTTCCCCGGTCGATGTGTAACTGGCGGGTGCACAGCTTCCAGTCCGCGCCCAGCAGAAAGTGATAGCGGAACAATTTCTGCTCGAAATCATCCAAGACACGCTTGGAAATCAGCGTAAAATCGGCGATATATTCTTCGTCTTTTCGCCCCCATGTCGACGGGCGGTTGCGGCCGGCGTGCGGCTCCAGCGAGACCCGGCTCAAGTGTCTTTCCTGCGTCACGCAGCGCAGAAACCGATCGTAGCAGATGCGGAAAATCGCGCGTAGCACGCAGTTACAAGGCGCAAGCGCGCCTTTTCGTGCCAGACGCAATCCAGCCCCGTGGCATTGCGTGCAGTTGTGCATGGCGAGCGCCAGCGTTTCCGAACGAGTCCATTCCATACCGTGTGTTTTATCCTCTGTTGTGCCATCTTAGAGATGGCTTTAGTGGCAATAGTACTCCGGTACTGGATATAAGTCAATTATTATTTTAAGTATTATCTCTTAATTTCGCGATAAATACTCAAGACTTGTTGCGCGGTATTATCCCAATGAAAGCGCTTGGCCTGCGCGAGTCCAGCGGCAATCAGCGGTGACTCGCCGGTCTTGATCGAGCAAAACATCGCGAATTCCGCGAGCGATATCGAACACATTATCGGGACTGACCAGCTCCGCCGCATCGCCCACCGCTTCGACCAGCGACGGGAGATTGGAGGCGACCACCGGCGTGCCGCAGGCCATGGCTTCGAGCGGCGCGAGGCCGAAGCCTTCATAGAGCGACGGGAAAGCGAAGACGGCGGCGGCGCGATAAAACACGCGCAGCGTTTCCATGGGGACGAATCCCAGAAAGCGCACGAAGTTTTCGACGCGGCTCGACACCACGGCGCGGCGCACGCCGGGATATTTCGACAGTTCGTCGCCGATGATGACCAGGCGCAGATCGCGAAATTCGGGGTGATTTTCGAGTTCGCCGCGCAGCACGGCGAAGGCTTCGATCAGGCGCGGGAGTTCTTTTGCGGGCGAATGGTGCCGGCGTAAAGGATGAAGGGATTGCGGATCGAATAGCGCTCCAGCGTCTGGCTGTCGTGTTCGCCGGCCGTCGGCGCTCGCAGTGAAGGCGGGGTCGGGAGCGCTGTAAATGGTGCGGATGCGATCGGCGGGAACGTGCAGCACGGTTTCGACATCGCGGCGCGTGGAATTGGAGACGGCGATGACGCGGGCGGCGCGCAAGGCTCCGCGGCGATAACGTTGCTCGTGCATGCGGTTGCGAAAGCTGCGGTGGGCGGGGAACAGCAGCGTGCTCATGTCGTGGATGGTCAGGACGTAAGGCTGGGGCATCCACCAGGCGACGGAATTCAGCGGAATATGATACAAATCTCGCTTGTAACGTGCGTAGGAAATTTCGGAAATGCAATGTTATGCATGACTTCCGTATCCAGGTGGGCATAAATCGCGGTGTCGAAATTCGATCCTAATCCCTGGACTTCCGGCGATGTCATTGGAGGGAATAATCAGCGTATAGCGATTCTTATGCTCCAGGCGCGAGAGGCCGCGGATCAGATTGCGGATGTAGGTGCCGATGCCGAAGTCGCGGATGCGGCGGGCGTCGATGACGACATGCGGCATTGAAAATAGCGGCTATTTGCTGCCCGTCTGTTTCCAGGGGTACAGCGGGAAACGGCTGGTCAGTTCGCCGACTTTGCGGCGCACGTCGGCCAGGACATCTTCGCTCGAAATATTATCCAGCACTTGGGCGATCAGCGACGCGACTTCGCGCATTTCCGGCTCTTTAAATCCGCGCGTGGTGACGGCCGGACTGCCGAATCGCATGCCGCTGGGATTTAATGGCGGATTCACATCAAAGGGAATGGTATTTTTATTCGCAGTGATATAAGCGCGGTCGAGCGCGGCTTCGGCTTCTTTGCCTTTGACGCCCTTCGCGAACACGTCCACCAGCATCACGTGCGTGTCGGTTCCGCCGGAGACGACGCGGAAACCGGCATGCGCGAGACCGGCGGCAAGCGCCTGCGCGTTGGCGATCACCTGCTTCTGATAGGCGACGAACTCCGGCGTCGCGGCTTCCTTAAAACAGACGGCCTTGGCGGCGATGACGTGCATCAACGGGCCGCCCTGCGCGCCTGGGAACACATTTTGATCGATCGCTTTCGCCGTACTTTTCCTTGGCCAGAATCATGCCGCTGCGAGGGCCGCGCAGGGTTTTGTGCGTGGTCGAGGTGACGATGTCGGCGTAATCGCAAGGATTCGGATGAACGCCGGCGGCGACCAGTCCGGAGAAGTGCGCCATATCGACCAGGAAAATCGCGCCGACGGAATCGGCGATCTGGCGGAAGCGGGCGAAATCGATGATGCGCGGATAAGCGCTGCCGCCCGCGATGATCATTTTGGGTTTATTTTCTTCGGCCAGGCGCGCTAATTCGTCATAATCGATGCGTTCATCGTCCTTTTTGACGCCGTAGGGAACGATTTTGTAGGTCTTTCCCGAAAAATTCAGGTGATGGCCGTGGGTCAGGTGTCCGCCGTGCGACAGATTCATGCCGAGGACGGTGTCGCCGGGGCTGATCACCGCGGCATAGGCGGCCTGATTCGCCTGCGAGCCGGAGTGCGGCTGCACGTTGGCGTATTCGGCGCGGAAGAGCTTTTTCGCGCGGTCGCGGGCCAGGTTTTCGACGACATCGGCATATTCGCAGCCGCCGTAATAGCGCCTGCCGGGATAGCCTTCGGCGTACTTGTTGGTGAAGATGCTGCCGGTGGCTTCGAGGATCGCTTCGGAAGTGAAGTTTTCGCTGGCGATCAGTTCGAGGCGCGAATGCTGGCGCTCGGTTTCGTGGCGGATGGCCTCGTAAATTTCGGGGTCGGCCTGGGCGAGGGGCAGGGACATGGTGTCTTGTTCAGTTTCGGTCATGATTCTTCTCCAGTTGCGCGATTTTCCCGATGCGCCGGGCGTGGCGTCCGCCGTCAAACGGGCGTTTCGAGGAAAACGCGCACCATTTCGTTGGCTGCTTGAGGATCGGTATAACGGGCGCCGATGGTGATGATATTCGCGTCGTTATGGGCGCGCGTGAGACGCACTTCATCGGGATTGAACGCGAGCGCGGCGCGAATGCCGTCCACTTTATTGGCCGCGATCGACATGCCGACGCCGGTGGAGCAGACCAGGATGCCGCGGTCGGCGGCGCCGGAGACCACGTCGTGCGCGACGGCGCCGGCGTAATCGGGATAGTCGGTCGATTCGGCGGAGTTGGTGCCGACGTCGATCACTTCATGCCCGGCCTGACGCAGCGCGTCGCGGACCTGGTCCTTCAAAGCGAAGCCGCGCGTGATCTGCGCCAATCGCAATTTTCATGGGGAACCTTCACTTTAGCAGGGGCCAGGGGGGGCCAGGCGCCAGGCAGAGCGAATATGATAGCGGGTATGAAGATCTTCGTTGCTCTTTTTATGTTCCTTGGTACGCTCGCTTCAGCGGAGGATTTGACAGGGCGCTGGGTTGCGACCGAGACTACGCCGAACGGTCAGAAACGCGAAACGACCGTGGCATTGATCCCGATGGCGGCTCGCTGAAGGGCTTTATCGCGAATCCGCGTTCCACCATGTTGATTGTCGAGGGACATGTGGATGGCAATAATGTTTCGTTTACTGTCTGATCGCGAATCCAATGGCGTTGACAAGCGCGTCGACTGCACTGCGGTGCTCTCAGGCGATGAATTGAAGGTCACGATCGCCAGCGATGGGACTCGTCCGCCGACTGTGTTGACCGCCAAGCGCGTTTCCACCGAACGGCCTACGATGCCTGCGCCGAAAATTTCTCTCTCCAACGATTTTCCGCCGGTGAAATACAACGGCTTGGCCAAGACGCCTCCCATGGGATGGAATAGCTGGAACAAGTTCCATCGCAGGGTCGACGACAAAGCGGTGCGCGGGATGGCCGATGCGATGGCTTCGAACGGAATGAAGGATGCCGGATACTTGTACGTCAACATCGACGATACCTGGGAAGGCAAGCGCGATGCGAGCGGCGTGCTGCAATCGAACGAGAAATTTCCGGACATGAAGGCGCTGGCCGATTATGTGCATTCCAAAGGCCTGAAGATCGGGATTTATTCGTCGCCCGGTCCGAAAACGTGCGCGGGATTTGAAGGGAGTTTCGGCCACGAAGAGCAGGACGCGAAGACGTGGGCCGCGTGGGGATTCGATTATTTGAAGTACGACTGGTGCAGCGCGAGCCAGGTGTACGACGTGAAATCGCTGCCGGCCGTTTACGCAAAAATGGGCGAGGCGCTGCTGAAGGCGGGGCGTCCGATTGTCTACAGTCTGTGCCAGTACGGCTGGCAGGATGTCGGCGAGTGGGGGGCGAAAGCCGGCGGCAATTTGTGGCGCACCACGGGCGATATCGGCGATCGGTGGCCTTCGATGATGCACATCGGATTCGAGCTGCAAGCCGGGCCGACAAATATACGCGAACGCCGGGCATTGGAACGATCCCGGACATGCTGGAGATCGGCAACGGAGGGATGACGGACGAAGAGTATCGCACGCACATGAGCCTGTGGTGCCTGCTGGCCGCGCCTCTGCTGGCCGGCAACGACCTGCGCGATATGAAGAAGGAGATCTCCGACATTTTGACCAATCGCGAAGTGATCGCGATCGATCAGGATGCGAAGGGCGTGCAGGGAGTCGCGGGTCTCGAAGAACGGCGAGTTGGAAGTATGGGAAAAGCCTCTCGCCGACGGATCGTACGCGGTGGGATTGTTCAACCTCGGCGCCAATGCCGCACAGTGACGGCGAATTTCAGCGATTTGAAATTGACTGGCTCGCACGAGGTCAGGGACCTGTGGGCGCACGCCGATAAAGGAAAGATGAAGGATCACTTCGAAGCAACCGTGCCCTCGCACGGCGTGGTGCTGGTGAAAATCGCGAAGTGAGAATCACCCGTTGGGGGCTGCCGCTATTGGCCGCGGTGTGCTTTGTCCGCCTGTGGCTGATGCAGCTTCCATCGAGCTTCTGGGTCGACGAAATGGCGACGATGTTCGTGGTGGAACATGGCGCCGGCGATCCGTCGTTGAAGGTTGCTCCGCAGGTTCCGCAATCGATTTATTATCCGGTGCTGCGGGCAGTTGCAAGTGGCCGATCTGAGGTTGCGTATCGCCTGCCGTCGATCCTGTTTATGGGCGCGGCGCTGATGTTTGTCGGGCTGCTTGCAGCAAGGCTGATTCATCCCGATGCGTGGTGGTTCGCGATCTTCGCGTGCTTCGCTCTGCGGGGGATTAATTATGAAGCAGCCAATGCGCGACCCTACGCGATGGGGATGTGCGTCGCGGCGGCGGGGCTCTATTTTTTGGTGCGGTGGCTGGATGCGGGGCGAATTTGGGACGCGGCGCTGTTCGTGAGTTTTTGCGGCGCTGCTATGGCGAGTGCACCTGATTTTCTGGCCGTTTTACGTCGTATTCGTGATTTATGCGCTATGGCAGCGCATGGCGCCGCCCCACCGGTGGGAAGTCTTGATTGCTTTCGGCATCGTGGGCATTTCGCTGATTCCCGTCGCGATGCGCGCTATCGAACTGAACTCTCAGGCGCAGCAGCACGTTGTAATCGAACAGCCGACGTGGATGAATCTGGCGCATTCATTCCATCTCCCTCTGATCGCAGCGGCAGGTCTCGGTGCGTTATCTATGGTCGAGGCTCGCCAAGCAGCGCGAAAGGGTCGCGATTCCCGGATCGGCGCTTGCCCTGATTCTCGCGTGGTGGCTATGGCATCCCATCGCGCTGTTTGCGTTTTCGAGGATCACCGGGAATAGCGTGTTCGTGCCGCGATATCTTGCGTTGTCGTTGCCTGGTGCAGCGGTCGCGGCCACGCTCGCAGCAGCATGGTTTCTTCCCTCGCGATTCTGGAAGCCGGCGGCTCTGATGATGGGACTCGGCGCGCTCGGTCGCTTCGGGCAATTGGACAGAGGTGTGGCCGTCGCATCACAACTCGGACTGGTGGGCCGCTGCGCAGGCAGTGAATCGGCTCGCACTGCCGCCGTCGACGCCAGTAATCTGTCCAAGCCCTTTCGTCGAGGCTCGCTCCCCCGCGTGGACGCCCGATTACGAAATGCCGGGCTTTCTGTATTCGCCCTTGCTGGTATATCCGGTGCGCGGAAACCTCGTATTATTTCCCTTCGTGACGTCGCCCGAGGCGGAGGATTATGCTACGGCGCTGGTTCAAGGCGCGCTGCCCGCTGCGGGTCGATTCGTCATTTACGGTGCCAATGGAGGAGCGCATTTCTGGAGAGACTGGTTTGAAAAACGGCCGGAGCTTGCGGGATGGAGTCACCGCAGCTTGGGTGATTTCAAGGATGTGGATGTGGTGTTGTTTGAGAAAAAGCAGTAGGTGCGCGTTTGTACGGCCGGACTAGGGGTCCGGCGCGGACGCGGGCGTCCGCCCCAGAGGGATTTATGACTCTAGGTTTTTACGGACTCGGCGGAGGCTTCATATCATCCGTATTGAAAATCCGCAGCTCCTCTCCCGGCGGAGCCATCTTCAGCACCAGCGCGACGTGATAACGGGGACCCTGGAAATAGGAGACGCGAATTTCGTGGACGCCTTGGCTCAGTTGAGCTGCGCCCACTCTCTCTCTCGCCACATGCTGTCCGTCGTTATCGATCACCAACTCGCGATCGATGTATAGATTCGCGCCGTCATCGGCCGTCAGCGAGAAGCCGTACGCGCCCGGCTTTGTCGACCCAGAACCGGCCCTTGTAATCGATCGCGAACCATTCGAAGCGCTTCGTTACTCCGGGAAATCCTTGCTGGAAATCCTGCGGAGGAATGTTCAGCGATGTCGTATAAATGGTCCCGACCGGCTTCATTTTGCTGAAATTCGGGAGTCTTTTCGTGTTGTGCCGAATATTGTAGATGCGGCCTTCGAGCGCGGAGGGAATTACTACCGTGATCCCGAAGGTCGCGGTGGGTTCCTGCGCGAGAGCGCCAGAGACAATCAGGCATGCGAATCGCGTGAGCATGCTGCATCCAGTCTATCCTTCGACGACCTCTAAAAACGCCTGCGCCGCGTGACTGAGCGCGCGCTTCGCCGGATACACCAGCCGGATTTTCCGGTCGACGATCATCTCTTTCACCTTGACCTCGCACAGAATCCCCTGCTTCAATTCCTCGCTGACGCACATGCGCGGCAGGAACGCGACGCCCTCATTGCTCTGCACCATCTTGCGGATCGCCTCCACCGTCGGCATCTCCAGGTCCATATTGAGAGGCACTTTATTGCGCTGAAACTCGCGGATCACGACGCCCCGATACGGCGAGACGACGTTATGCGCGATGAACGTCTCCATGCCCAGCTCGGTAATCGAGATTTCCCCGCGCGTGGCGAAGCGGTGTTCGGGCGAGGTGATGAACGCCAGATGGTCGGTGAAAATCACCTTCGAGATCAGCCGCTCGTCTTCCGGATCGAAGGTCAGGATGCCTAACTCCAGGTCGCCGTCGAGAAGCTCCGCCGGAATTTTGCTCGACAAGCTGCGCCGGATCTGGACCTTGATTTTCGGATACCGGCGCCGATACTTCTCGATATGATCGAGCAGATACAGCGTCGACGATTCATTCGCGCCAATGGTGAGCCGTCCAGCCGATTTGTCGCGCAGCTCGGCCAGCGCGTTTTCGAGGTCGCCCTGTAGGTTCTCAAATCGCCGGGCGTACTCCAGGACGATCTTTCCTGCGTCGGTCAGCAGCAGATCCTTGGCGGAGCGGTCGATCAGCTTTTCCCCCAGCTCCGTTTCAAGCCTTTGGATGGATAGAGATATCGCCGGTTGAGTGCGCAGCAGTTTCTCCGCGGCGCGCGAAAAGCTCTTTTCGGCAGCGACCGTCAAAAAGACACGGAGAGGGTGCATCTCCATAAAATTCAATTATATAATGATTCGAATTTATCGCAAGTCAAAATACTATAAATTTGCTAAATCCTTGGACCGCCCCCATAATCGGGAAGAAGGTTTCAATATGGCTCACCGCGTTTACATCTTCGATACGACTCTTCGCGACGGGGAACAGTCGCCCGGATGCAGCATGACCGTGCCAGAGAAACTCCGGATGGCTGCGAAGTTGGTGGAACTGGGCGTCGATATCCTCGAAGCCGGTTTCCCCATTGCCTCGGAGGGAGATTCGGAAGCTGTGGACGCGGTGAGCCGTGAGTTTCCTTGGGCCCACGTCGCCGCGCTGGCCCGCGCGAATCGGCCCGATGTGGAAGCGGCGATTTATGCGCTGCGGAACGCCAAGCGCCCGCGCATTCACACCTTTCTCGCGACCAGCGACATCCATTTGAAGTACAAGCTGAAAAAATCGCGGCAGCAGGTTTTGGACGAAGCTTGCGCGGCGGTGACGCTGGCGCGTCAGCATTGCGACGATGTCGAATTTTCCGCCGAAGACGCTACGCGCACGGATTGGGATTATCTGGAAGAAATTTCCCGCGCGGTGGTCGCGGCAGGCGCGCGAACGGTGAATCTGCCGGATACGGTGGGCTATTCGGTGCCGGAAGAATACGCGGCGCTGATCGGGCGAATGGTCAAGGCGCTGGGCGATTCGGCGATCGTCAGCGTCCATTGTCACGACGATCTGGGATTGGCGGCGGCGAATTCTCTGGCCGCTCTGCACGCGGGTGCGCGGCAGATTGAATGCACGATGAACGGCATCGGGGAGCGCGCGGGAAACGCGGCTCTCGAAGAAGTCGTGATGGCGATGAAGACTCGTCCCGACCGTCTGCCGTTTGAGACGCGCATCGTGACCGAGCAGCTCTATTCGGCAAGCCAGATGCTTGCGTCGATCATCACGTTCGGTCCGCAGCCGAATAAGGCGATCGTCGGCGAGAACGCGTTCGCGCACGAAGCGGGCATCCATCAGGATGGCTATTTGAAAGAGCGTACGACTTACGAAATCATGGAGCCGCAGAGCGTCGGCGTGCCGGAAACCAAACTGGTGCTCGGCAAACATAGCGGCCGCCACGCGCTGGCGCAGCGCTGCGAAGTGCTGCTGGGAACCGCGCTGACGAAGGACCAGCTCGACACGTTGTACCATCGTTTCACGGCGCTGGCGGATCGGAAGAAGGGTTTAACGAATCCAGAAATCGCCGCGCTGGCTCGCGCGGTGGTGGAAGAGACGAAGGCGAGCGCAGTAGCCGCGGACTAGAACACAGACTAAAGTCTGTGCCACCTCTTGTCAGCTATACAGCAGATTGATGCAACGTTCGGTGGCGCAGGCTTCAGCCTGCGAGAGCAGTTGTTGATCATAGACCTACATGAACCTTAAAATCCTGCTTCTCCCCGGCGACGGGATCGGCGCCGAAGTCACCAGTGCGGCTGTCGAAGTCTTGCACGCTGTCGCGAAAAAATTCGGCCACACACTGGAGTTCTCTGAAGCCCTGATCGGCGGCATCGCGATCCACAAAACGGGTTCGCCCTTGCCGCAGGAGACTGTCGATAAGGCGCTGGCGGCGGACGCAACGCTGATGGGCGCAGTTGGGCTTCCGGAGTTCGATAACGCGACGCCTGACAAGCGGCCCGAAAAAGGCTTGCTCGGCATCCGCAAAGCCCTGGGCGTGTTCGCCAATCTGCGTCCTGTGCGCACCTGGCCCGCGCTGGTGGAATCCAGCCCTCTGAAGAATCACCTGGTCGAAGGCACGGACATGATCATCGTCCGCGAGTTGACCGGCGGCCTTTATTACGGCGAGCCGCGCGGCATCTTCGAAGATTACGCGGTCAACACAATGCGCTATACCCGGCCCGAGATCGAACGAGTTTCGCGAAAGGCGTTTCAACTTGCCCAGGCTCGACGAAAGAAGCTTACCAGCGTCGACAAGTCGAACGTCATCGAAAATTCGCAGCTTTGGCGCCGCGTGGTGATCGAGATTGCGAAGGAATTTCCCGACGTCGAGCTCGATCATCTGCTGGTCGACAACTGCGCCATGCAGCTGGTGCTGAATCCCAAGCGCTTCGACATTATTCTCACCGAAAACATGTTCGGCGATATCCTGAGTGATGAAGGAGCGGTTCTGGCCGGATCGATCGGCATGCTGCCCTCGGCTTCGCTCGGCGAATCGAAAGGTTTGTATGAGCCGGTGCACGGATCGGCGCCCGATATCGCGGGCCAGAACAAGGCGAATCCCCTGGGAGCCATCGGATCGGCCGCTGCGATGCTCGAGTATACGTTCGGGCTGATGAAGGAAGCCGCGGCCGTCAACGCGGCGATCGGCAAGGTTCTGGACGCGGGCCAAGTGACCGCGGACCTGAAACCGAAAGGCAAGCCGGCAACAACGTCAGAAGTAGGAAAAGCAGTGAGCAACGCACTATGAAACCGCGCACGATCATCGAGAAAATCTGGGACAGTCATGTCGTCTCTCAGCAGCCGGGCGCGCCGGCGCTGATGTATGTCGACCTGCACTTGGTCCACGAAGTCACGTCGCCGCAGGCGTTCGACGGTCTGCGAAAGCGCGGTCTCAAAGTTCGCCGCCCCGATCTGACCATCGCGACGACGGATCACTCGACGCCGACCACCCCTCGCGGCCTTCCGATTCTCGATAAGATCGCCGCCACGCAGGTCGCACAGCTGGAGACGAATTGCCGCGATTTCGGAGTCGCGCTGCTACGGCCTGTCGAGCGAGCGCCAAGGCATCGTCCACGTGATGGGTCCGGAACTGGGATTGACCCAACCTGGCATGACCGTCGTCTGCGGCGATAGCCATACCGCGACGCACGGCGCATTCGGCGCGCTCGCTTTCGGCATCGGCACCAGTGAAGTGGAGCACGTCCTCGCTTCGCAGTGCCTTCTCCAGCGTCCTTCGAAAACATTTTCCGTGCGCGTCGACGGCACGCTGAAGAACGGCGTCACTGCGAAAGATATCATTCTCAACCTGCTCTCAAAAATCGGCATCGGAGGCGCCACAGGATGCGTCATCGAATATTCCGGCTCCTCGATCCGCGCTCTCTCGATGGAGGAGCGCATGACGGTCTGCAATATGTCGATTGAAGGCGGCGCGCGAGCCGGCCTGATCGCGCCCGACGACACAACTTATCAGTACATTTGCGGCCGACCCTTCGCTCCCCAAGGCGCGGAATTCGATGCCGCCGTCGCGCGTTGGAAAACGCTGCCAACCGACGAAGGCGCAACCTACGATCGCGAAATCACCATCGATGCCAATACGCTGGAGCCGATGATCACCTTCGGAACCAACCCCGGCATGGGCATCGCGATCTCAGCGATGGTCCCCGATCCCGGAGGCATCAGCGATCCTCTGGAGCGCGAAACACTCAAGAAGGCTCTGCTCTATATGGATCTGCCCGCGGGCAAATCGCTGCTCGGCCACGCCGTCAACGTAGTCTTCATCGGAAGCTGCACTAATTCGCGGATCTCCGACCTGCGCGCCGCCGCTGCCGTTTTCAAGGGCCGTAAAGTAAATCCAAATGTTCGCGTGATGGTGGTCCCTGGCTCGATGCAGGTCAAGGCGCAGGCGCAAGCCGAAGGGCTCGACCAGATTTTCCGCGATGCTGGAGCCGACTGGCGCGAAGCCGGATGCTCGATGTGCATCGCGATGAATGGCGATCAACTGCAGCCCGGCGAATACAGCGTGTCCACCAGTAATCGCAATTTCGAAGGCCGTCAAGGTAAAGGTGGACGAACGTTCTTAGCGAGCCCCCTAACCGCGGCGGCAAGCGCCATCACAGGCGTGATTACCGACGTACGAACGCTAATTTAAGGTCTTTTAAGATGCTGCTGACATCGAAAACTGTCGTTTTAAGGGTCGATAACGTCGATACAGATCAAATTATCCCCGCCCGATTTCTCAAAACCATCTCTAAAGAAGGTCTCGGCGACCAGCTTTTTTACGACTGGCGCTACGATGCCTCGGGCGCGGCGAGACCCGACTTTATCCTCAATACCGAAGCCGCCAAAGGCGCACAGGTATTGGTCGCGGGCGACAATTTCGGCTGCGGCAGCTCCCGCGAGCACGCTCCATGGGCTCTGACGCAGTTTGGATTCAAGGCCGTGATCAGCACTTCCTTCGCCGACATTTTCAAAGGCAACTCGCTGAAAAACGGCTTGTTACCAATCGTGGTACCGCCCGAGATCCACGCCCGTCTACTCGAATCCCCAGGCGCAGTCGTGAAGATCGACCTCGCCTCACAGACCCTGACGCTGCCGGATGGAACCGCCGTTGAATTTCCTATCGATGCGTTCTCCAAACATTGCCTCCTCGAAGGCGTCGACGAGTTGGGCTACATCCTTAAGCAGGACGCCGCGATCGCCGTCTACGAAGCCCAACGACTCGGGTCGATCAATACGTTGGCGTGAACAGAAGCTCTTTTCCCTGCATCGTTTAGGGGTTGCAATCCCAATTCGTCGGAGACTGGCTGCCTTACACTGCGGCCAGGAGAAATACCAATGGCCGCAACGACTTCAGGAACCAAGACCGTAACGCACGCGCTGGCGCCGCATCTAACCGCCGCGCTACTCACCACACTACTCGCGACGCCTATCGAAAGCCTCACAATCGGGCAACTGGGTCAGATTTGTGACGCGCTGAAACGCCTCCCAGACGGAGAGACGCCGGTGCGAACAATCGGATCGTTATTGATCTAAACGCGTTCGCGAGTTTTGTATCATTCGACTGCCGTCGTTACCGCAGTCTGCGAGGATACCCCGCCGATCGTCACGAGAACCGGCAGCGCAAGGCCCGGCGTGACATTCGGCGGAACGACTACGTTGATTTGAACGACTCCCTCAACCTCACCCGGCGCGTTACCCGCGTACAAGACTTGCGCGTTTACTCCGCCGATGGTGACGGTGACCGGAAGTGTGAGATTCGCCGCCCCTCGCGCCACGTTGCCCGTGGACGAAGACGGCGAGGTTTGCCCTCCTCCGGTCGCGTAAATCTCAATCGCGGTCCCGCGCGGCGCCGGATTGGTTGCGCTATTTATTGAGCCATCCTGATTTACAATTGCTCCTTGTCCTACCCCGACTGCGCCGTACGTGAATACCGATGGAGCCGAAGGTGCGACCGGCAAGGCCCATAAGCCGGACCGAATTCCCGCTGCAACCACCTGCACGCTCGCGGTTCCGCTGGTCCCGACTTCGTACGGAACAATCGCGTTCACTTGTCCGGTCGATGTAAAGATCATTGGAGCAGGCGTGCCGTTAATCAAGACCTGCGTTCCGCCAAGATTCGTTGTGGCGGTTTAAGGGGCCAGTAAGTGTCAAGCTTGCGGGCGCGCCGCCGAGTCCGGAGCCGAAAATCGTGATCAACTCCCCGGGCGCGATCGAGCCAGGGATCGCGGAGCCGGAGTTGGTAATGTAAGCCATCACGGGAGGCGTGGAGGGTGTCGCGGTCGCGTAAAAGGTGACGGGAATAACCGCGGAACCTCCATTCCAACCGATGGTGATCGAGTCCTGATAGGTGCCTGGCGTGGCGGCAGCTACCGTAAGCTGAATCGTAGCCGGTGCCGTGTATTGGGTAGTCGCCGGCGAGTTGTACTGAATTGTTGCCGCCGGCGGAGTGACCTTGATCAGCTTGATGCCGGTTGACGATGGAATGGTGAAGTACGGCTGTCCACTCACGACGTTCACGCTCAAATTCCCGGTTAACAACGCGCCGGCCGGTCCGCTCAACGTCAGGCTGGACGGAGAGACGGTGAATTGTTGCGGCCCCACCGACCCAGTGACCGTGAGCGTGACCGGAACCGTCACCGTCCCACCGACAGGCGCGGTCGCGACGATGGTCAATGTGCCTTGGTAAGTGCCCGGTCCAAGGTTCACCGCGCTGGCAGTCAGCTCCACTGATCCGAAGGGGCCCAAAGCCGCGGTTAGCCAGTTGCCTCCGGTTTGCGTCGTGACCGAAAACATGAGCGTCGGGTTCGCTAATTGAATCTGCACGATGGTAGGGGGAACCGTCGCACCCTGACCCGGAGCCAGTGAAAACGAGACCGACGTCGGGTTGACAGTCACGGTGGTTGGGGCGATTACCAAGTCCATCCGAAGCGTCAGAGTGTTCAAGGGCCCTTGGATTATAAGGTTACTGTCGTAGACCCCGGAGACCAACCCCGTGGGATTCGCGGTCAGTGTCAACGGTCCGGGCGTGGTGCCGGAAGACGGTGTCACCGAAAGCCAGTTCCCTCCAGAGACAGGTGTGATGCTCGCGGTGAACGGAGCCGGAGTGCCATTGGTCGTCAACGTTATTACGGACGGAGCGGGAGTGGGGCTGGTGGAGTTGACGATGAACTGCGTGTTCCCGTTGGCGTTGACGAGCGTCGGCTGTGGGCTGGCATTGATAGTCACGGTGAAGGACGAAGTGTTCGAACCGAGCGCCGCGAGATCGGGCGGGAGATTTTCCGTTAGAGTTACTGTGCCAGTATAGGTGCCCGCGCCGAGAGCCGAGACGATGGGAGTTAGCGTCAGTGTTGTGGTCCCGGAACCACCGGACGTTGGAGTGACTTGCAGCCATTCGGTGGCACCGGCGGAGATAGAAACGGTAAACGGAAAACCGCTGTTTACATTGACGGCCACCGGCTGCGGCGCTGGAGTTCCCAGTTGCCAGTTCAAAATGGGGCTGTTGAGCGGACGAATTCCGAACGCACCGAGGGCCGTGACCGGCTGGACGGGGCCCACTCCAAAAGCGGCCGCCGGAGGGTCATAGAAATTGACAGTAGCCTCAGCCATGCGGAGCGGAGCGGAGGCCGTCATGTAGAGCGGTCCCAAACCGGCGGCGAGCGTCGAATTGTTCGCTACGTACAGACCGTACGGCGGAACGACGACGGACTGGCTCGTTACCATCAGGGTTGAGGCCTGATTTGCAAAATAGTAGGTTGCGGTGACGGGAGATGCGCTGGGGTTCTGGAGGCAACTGTAATCCGTGAGCAGTGGTTGGCCAACTTGAACATCCCATTGAGCGGTGGTCTGTGGGACCGCCGGTAATGACGGCAACAGCAGCGCGAGCGCAACGGAGCTATTTTCCACGCTAGAGATTGCAGACAGCGAGGAAAAATAATCGACGGATTCACCCGTCGGGCTGGCAATGTGCACGTGCTTGCCGCTCATCTCCGTCGCTCCGCCGAGCGTGACGTTGATTTGCTGCGCGCTAATCAACTGCGTCGATGGTACACTTACGCCGTCGATCGTTACGGTTGTTGTCGCGTCGAATCCGGTTCCGTTGATCGTCATCACAGCTCCCGAGGGCAACAGGCCTCCGCCGGGCGTCACGTTTTGAATGGACATGGCTCCGCGGACAGTGAAGGTTCCGGGATTTACACTGACGGTAGCCGTTGCGCCGCCGGTGTTCCATGGCGCCTTCGTAGGGTCGACGGTAATTGACGATATGGCGCCAGTTTTCGCGGTTGCGAGCACGGGAACGGTCACCACGAACACTGGCAGGTCAGGCAACTGTCCCAGGCTCGCTGACAATGAACTGAAGTAGGCGGTCACTTGCGTGCCGGTGAGGGTGGCAAAACCGGTCTGATCTCCGCTGGCGCTGAGTGCGGCGACGCTCGCGATATTGCCGAAGATCGTCGGATCGAAACTCATTGAGACGCTGGCGGTTGAGACGAGCGCGGGTGAGGTCAGTGAGATTTTGAATTGTGCGTATCCCCCAGGGGGCGCCGTTTCGCTGGAGACTTGCAATGCGATTGCTGGGCTCGCGGCATGAAGAAGCGGAAGCCACAGAAGCAATATCGGGCACAAAATACCCCAGGAACTGTGGCGAAAAGGCACAGATGGAAAGGAGCCTGCGCCTGTAGAGGCCGCACTTCCGGTGGACATACAGTTACGCCAGCAATCCGCGTGCCTGCGATCCAGGGCCTCGTCATTGGCACCGAACCCTGACCGTCAGGGAGGGGACGCTTAAGGCGATATCGTGACCAGCAATAATTTCAGGGGATTCGACCGCTAACATAATCGCAGGGACCGCTTGCTAGGCTTGACTAGCAAGCTGCGAAAAAATAAAGACAATGTTCGCCGCCGATGAACGCGGATTCAAAGACGCCAGAGCCTTCGTTTTCCATCTGCGTTCTATCCGCCTGCTATGGCTGGAAGCTGACCACGTAATCTTTGAAATAACTACTGCTGTCGGTCTTCGACCAGAGCCCGACTTTGCCGGCGACTGGCGGCCGAAGCACTGGATTGTTGGCGGGAAATAAATCCGGATTCGGCGGCCCTCTTCGACCTGCGACCGGTTCGCTGCCGAGCGTGTACTCGAGCGCAAGCTTGCCGTCGAGCCATGCTTTGAAGCTGGCGCCTTCGACCGTCATTTTCAACTCATGCCATGCGCTGCGATCGAGCATGAACGGCTTCTCGCGATCACTGAACCTGATATTGCGGCGGATGCCGTTGTGAAATTCCCAGAGGGCGACGTTGTTTTCCGTGTCGTTATAGCGGACGGCCAGCCAGTCGCCGTTCGGCTTGACGTTGAACAGAATACCCGAGCAGCGGTCGGCATCTCCGCGCGACGGTCTTGAACTTCATACTGATAGTGCCGTTGGAAAAATTGTCGACGCTCTTGAGGACTGCGACGGGATAGTAGGCGAACTGCTTCGCGTTATCCATCAGCTCTTCGTTCGACGTGCCGTACAGCTTGCGCGCCGTTTCAAGCAGCAGCTTCGTGGGATTGTCCTTGCTGGCGACCCAAGGCCGGCCGTCCAGCATAATCACCTTCTCGCCGCCGTCCTGTCCGACGACCCAGGTCCCGACGATCGGCTCGAAATATCATCGGTGCTTTGCCGACCTGTTCGTTCTTGAGATCGACCTTAATATCCGCCGCGGAAAGGGAGACGGCGATAACGAAAATGAGTGGCTTCATTTGAGTCTCCTTCGTGCCAGGACCACGCTTGCGAGGAATACGCCCGGCCAGACAAAATAGAATAAAATACTAGCCCCTGTAGTAGGTACGGCCAGCGGATGCCCGCGAAAAACCTCGTCCGATTCCGCGGGCGGCGTGATCTGGGCGACGGAGTAGATCGCCTCCAGCGCTGCCTCCGCCGTGGTCGCGCGGCTCATCGTTCTGCGTCCATCGAGCTGATACCAGATCTCGCCGTAGCCGGCGTTGGTCTGTTCGAAGAGGCCGATCGACGTGGCGGAGATGTATCGCACTTCGAGGTGCGGCATGATGCGCCGCAGCTTCGAGAGCGCATGAGCTCTCGAGATCGACGCGGCGCGGATCTTCGGGCGCCAGATGCACTTCGATCAGCAACGGCGCGTGGATTTGGCGGAGCGCGTGTTCATCGGCCCTCGGAAACGAGTTGCCGCGGCTTTCCGAAGTGTCCCAATTCGCGCGTGAGAAATGAGCTGCGCGAAGATCGCGCCGCTGGCCAGAACAACAAGACGGCGGCCGATTCATAGATACGCCGCTTCGATCGCGACGCCCAAACGCATCCAGATCGCCGCGAGGGCGAGCCCGGTCAATGTCAGAAGCGATGCGCGATGAACACGACGTCGAGCTGCACCAGTCCATGCTGAAATTGCGACACCATCGCGGCGGGCGTGTATCCGGCGGCGCGCTCCCACCAGCCGCCTTGGACGGATCCAATGAAGCTGACGATCCACGTGCCGATGGTGACGCCGAGCGTGAGGATCGCAGCGGTGGAATGATGTTCGGTGAGCGAGGCCATGGCGGCCGCGAGGCCGATGGTCAGTCCCGGCGTTGAGCACGTGGCCGACAGCGCAAGCGTCATCAGCTCCGGCGGATAGACGCTGCCGCCGTAACTCTTCCACAGACAGGATCGCGCTCAGCGGCGGCAGCATCGCCACGAGCCAGCCCGCCAGCAGAACAATCGCCTTCGCGGCATGCGGGCGAAGGAGCTCATCCCTGCTGGAGCTCGAGCTTCAGCGCGCCGCTTTCGCGATCGCCGGCGACGAGACGAATCGCCACGAAAGGCAGTAGGAAAACCGCCGCCAGTTCGCAGGCGCTGAAACGTCGGCGCCCAGACGCCGATCAATGGCGAGAAGGCTTCGCCGACGCCGGCGGATCCGCCGTTCAGACCGCTGACCTCCGCATAGGTGCGCGACGGAGCTGATGAAGGACATCCCGACCAGCGGCCCCATCAGTAACAGCAGCACCCACCAGGCCCGGGAGACGAAAAGTTCGCGGCATTCTTTTTCGAGCAGCCAGAAAAATGCGGAGAATCGCTCAGGGCGACCTGACTTCTAGGTGAGCGCAAGGAACACCTCTTCGAGGTTCTCTTGCATATTCGCTTGCGCTTCGCGAGCTCCTGGAAAGTCCCTTCGCCGCACACGCGACCGGCGTTCAGCAGCACGAACCGATCGCAAAATCGCGCCGCATCGCTGATCTGATGGATCGAGAGAAACAGCGTCCGCCCCTGCGCCGCATGCTCGCGCAAAGCCGCCGTGATATCGCGCGCCTGCCGCAGGTCGAGCCCTTCGAAAGGCTCGTCGATCAGCAGAGCCGGCTGCGGCGTCAATAAGCCAATGGCGAGCAGAACGCGTTTTCGCTGGCCCTTCGAGAGCGCGCCGATCGGCTGGTCGAGGAGACGCGCGAAGATCGAGTTGCTCGACAACCTCGTCGACGCAGATGCGCGCGTCCGCCGAGGAACCCGATGGTGAAATCGAGCGCCCAGCGCACGGATTGCTCGGGCCACGGAGCGATTCCGTCGGGAACATAAAACAGCAATGAAGATCGATGCCGCGGCGCGACGGCCGGCCGCCAGCACTTCGCCGCTGTCTGACGGCGATACTCCGGCGAGGCATTCAAACAGAGTCGATTTGCCCGCGCCGTTCGGACCGATGAGCCCCAGGATCTCGCCTGCGCGCACATGGAAGCTGACATCCGAGAGCGCCGCGATGTGGCCGAACTTTTTGGAGAGGCCCTTGACCTCGAACAGCGCCGGCACTGCGGAGGCTATCGCCCGGCTCTGGGTTCAGGCGCGGTCTTCGGCTCCGGTTCGCCGCGATGGCAGGTGTAACAGGAGACGCGCAGCTTGCCCTCGGAAAAATTTCCGTTGACCTGCTGGGTCATGGTGATCATGTGGCGCGCGATTTCCTTCTTCGGATTTTCGTCGCTCGCGAAATTTCCCTGCACGTGGCAGTAGATGCATTGCACGCCCAGCCCCACGGTGAACGTGCGCATGATCTGCCCGACTTCCGGGCCCGTCGAAACCTTCAGGACTTTCAGATTCGTCGGCGGGGGCAGAGGCGCCTTGGTTGCCTTTTCCTGTTTTTCCTGAGCTTTCTCCTGCGCGCACAACAGGAACCAGCGGAAGCAAGGAAATCGCGGCAAAGCGCATAGGGAACATGATAACTAATTCTGGGTAGCAGGCCGCGCGGCGCCCGGCGTATCGACCAGATAGGTCGCCTCTTTGAAGCCCAGCGAATTGCGCGAATTTATCGAGCATGTCTTTGTCGAGTCTGCTCCGCCGCGCTCAGCGGACGATCGTAGATATTCGCTTGCGCCGCCACCACGCATTGATCGGAGCGGCAGTTATGCGAATTCGGTCGAGCCGAGCTTTTCGAGCAGAGCCACGCTCTCCGGATGCGGCTGGCCGAACCGCGTCGGCCCATTCGCCATGTCGGCCGGCGAATCGCCGCCCTTGCTCTTGGCGTCGACGTTCGCGCCCTTCGAGACCAGAAAATTGATCATGTCGTTATCGCCGAGATAAGCCGCGCCATGCAGCGCCGAGTATCCGCGATTGTCGGCGGCGTTCACATCGTTTCCGAGCTCGACGCAATACTTGACGGCGTCGACTAGAGGATGGGGCGCGTTCACGCTCCAGTTCGCGGCCCAGCCGATGCCGGCGGCGGCCATCAGCGGCGTGTCGCCGGATTTGGTGGCGAGCTTCGGATCGGCTTTATACTCCATCAGCAGACGCATCGCGGCGACGTCGCTCGATTGCGCGGCGCGCCAGAACGCGGTTGCTCCCGCGGGATCCACCCACGTGTAGTCGTTGGTGAACGAACGGAACCACAACTTCTCGCCGACCTCCGCGTTCACGTTCGCGCCATGATCGAGCAGCGCCTTCATCAACTCGAGATAGGTGACCTTTTCCTGATCGGTCGGTCGGCTGAGGGAACCACGCCTTCGGAGCCCACTGCACGTCGATCGTCGCGTACAGCGCCGTCAAGCCGCTGACGGTGACGAGATTCGGATCGGCCCCGTGGTCGAGCAGATATTTCGCCATCGTCAGATGACCGTTGGTGATCGCAGTGACCATCGCGCTGAACTTATCTCCGCCGCTGACCTGATTGACGTCGGCATGCGCTTCGCGCCTTCGACCAGCGCCTTGACGGTCTCCATGTGGCCTTCACGCGCCGCGTACAGCAGCGCGGTCATGCCGCCCATGAAATCGGCGCCGACCTTTCTCGGCGGCCGCGCCGCCACATCGCCGGCCTTCGCTTTCGGCTTGGCGAGCAGATAATTCGAGGTCTTGAATCCCATGGCATGGCTGAGCGCGTCGAGATCGGATTTCTGCGATTCATTCGCCATTTTCATGAATGACGCTGCGGCTTCGGCGTCGGTCTGCTTCCTCGGTCTGGGCGCGGCCACGCTCCACCACGTCCGCCTCTGCCCCGGCGGGCCGATCTTCAACCACGTTGCCATCCTGATCGAAGCGGACGCGCTCCATCTTGTGAACGGAGGTCGCGACGTTCGGGTCGGCTCCATGGGCGAGCAAAACGGTCACCACGGCATCGCGATTCAATGCCGCGGCAAACATCAGCGCGGTCTGGCCGTGCACGGATTCCTTCGCGTTGACCTTCGCTCCGCGGTCGAGCAGAATCTTCACCGCCGTGCGAATTGCCCGAGGCCGCCGCCAGCATCAGCGCGGTGGTTCCGTTCGCCTTCACCGAGTTCGCGTCGGCGCCGGCTTTGAGAAGCGCCTCGATGATGGCCGCATTGCCGTTGCGTGCACGCCATGAACAGAGGCGTGATGCCGCCTTCGCGCGTGGTGACTTTCACGTTCGCGCCCGCGGCGAGCAGCATTTTCGTGGTTTCGAGATCGTCGTTAAACGCGGCCCAGTGCAGCGCCGTGCTGCCATCGCCTTGCGCGCCGTCGATGTCGACGCCCTGGCTTAGAAGGTACGTCACGGCGTCTGTGATCGCCGCGCATCGCCGCTTCGGAGAGTCGCGCATCGCTGGCGAAAGCCAGCATCGCGTAGCAGGGACCGCCAATCAGTTTTTCATGTAGTCCTTTACCCATCAGACGCATGCCTTGAATTCGATCCTCTAGATTGCGATCACGCCGTTGCTGTCGCCAAAACTTTCGACCTTGACGCCCAGCTTGTGCAGCATCGTCAACAGGACATTCGCCATCGGCGTTCCATCCGCCGTTCTCACATGCAGATTGCCCTTCAGCTGTCCATTCGCGTGGCCCAGCAGGACCACAGGCACGCGCTTATGATTGTGCACGTTCGAATCGCCCATCGGACTGCCATACATCACCATCGAATGATCCAGCAGGCTCCCGTCGCCATCCGGGGTGTTCTTCAATTTGTCCAGAAAGTACGGGAGCAGGCTGACGTGATACCGGTTCAGCTTCGCGAATTCCGCGATCTTCGCCGGATTTTCGCCGTGATGCGAGCAGGGATGGAACGGCGTCTTCACGCCGCTTTCCGGCCATACCCGTCCGCTGACGTCGCGGCTTAATTTGAACGCCGAGACGCGCGTCACATCGGTCATGAAAGCCAGCGCCTGCAGATCGAACATCAGACTTGCACATGCTCCTCGAACGCATCGGGAACACCGAGAGGAGCGGCCGGCAGCGCGCGCGCTTCGCCGCTCGAATTGTATTTTTCGATCTTCTGAATGCGGCGTTCGATCTCGCGCACATCCTCTAAATACGCGCTCAGGCGATTGCCGATCGCTGGGGCCCAGATCCTTTCTGCAGCCGCTTCACATCGTGCGCGATCCAGTCGAGAATGCTGGTATTGACCTTGCCGCGCGCCAGACGATCCTCCGGCGAGCCGCCTTCGCCGAACAAATTCTCAAACGCCATGCGCGGGTCGAGCGTCATCGGCAAAGGCTCGGTCGGCGAGGCCCAACTAATGGTATCCGCATACACGCAGGCATAGCCGTAATCGCAGGCGCCCGAGGCGTCCACCATCTCGATGCAAAGTTGAATCGACGGAAGCGGGCGTTTCCTGCCCGAACTTCTGCGCGTACAACTGGTCGATCGAAGTGCCGACGAAATAATCCGACCCTTCGGTCATCTTCGGATGCGCCGCGGTCAGATACACCGCGCTCGACCGGAAATGGTCTGCGCCTTCCTCGGCCGCGGCCCACGCCGTCGCGGGATGAAGATCCGTGTCGCTGACGATCGTCAGGTAATCGCGATAAGGCGCCAGAGGCTCCAGCGTCTGGCTCATCTCGAAATCGCGGCCGACTTTTTCAGGCGACCAGTAATGCTTATTCGTCCCCTCGCCCGTGCTTCCCGCGGAGCCGTGCACCATCTCGATGCACGCCAGCCGCGTCGGGGAAACCGCGGCAGTCTTCTGCAGAGGAGTCTGCGCGGGCACCATGGAATCGAGCAAAGGCAGCGCCATAGTCACGCCCATGCCCCGCAGAACGCTGCGTCTCGAAAGGTGCTTCTTCGTTAGAAACATAGGCTCCTAAAATTCTACCGGTTGAACAATCGCGGAAAGTGGCGGACTGCCGGCTCTGTCGGCCAAGGCGCCCTCGTCGGTCATCGCGAAAGCTATGCGAATAGCTTCTGGCCAGGTGGTACAGAGTGGACTGTCACGATGTTTTCGCCCACGTCCGTCATCCTTCATAAATGATTCGCCACCACATCGTCCGTCACCGCCGGTGTGTTCTCTTCCGCCCTCCTCATCTGGAACGGCGTGCTTTTCACAATCGCCAAAACCAAAGCCGAGAAGCGATCGTTATTCCGACCCGCTTCTTTCACGACCGATCGGACCACCGGCATATCGGAGGGTTCCAGGACCCGCCCCATTCCATAAGCGAGAAGATTCCCGGCGAATGTTTCGAGGAAAAGATCGGAATGACCCAGAATCGCCTGCCGCAAGCTGGCCGGCCCGTCGAGCTTCGCGCCGTCGAACATGGTTCCCGAGGGATCGATATGGGATCCGCTGTCGTTGGTCCGCCACACTCCCAACACGTCGAAGTTTTCGAGCGAAAATCCGATCGGGTCCATCATCTTATGGCATCCCGCGCAAGCCGGATTCGTGCGATGCTCTTCCAGCCGCTGGCGGACGGAGAGAGGCTTCGCCACGTGGCCGGTGCGGCTCTCGGCATTCTCCGGCAGCGCCGGAACGTTCGCCGGAGCCGGCGGCGGAGGCGTGCCGAGCAGCACTTCCATCACATATTTCCCGCGCTGTACGGGGGACGTTCGAATCGCCGTCGAGGTAAGCGTCAGAATGCTCGCCTGGCCCAGCAATCCAAAACGATTCGGATCGCGTCAGGGTCACGCGCCGGAAACGATTCCCCAGAATATTCGGAATCCCGTAATGTTTCGCGAGCCGCTCATTGACGAACGTATAATCCGCCGTCAGCAGATCGACCACATTGCGATCCTCGCGCACCACGCTTTCAAACAGCAGCTCCGTTTCGCGGCGCATCGAATCGGCTAGCGTGCGGTCGAAGTCGGGATACTCGAACAGATCCGGACTCACATTCTTCAGATTCTGAAGCCGCAGCCATTGACCCGCGAAATTCGCCGTCAACGCCTGGGAGCGCGAATCGCCAACATGCGCCGAACTTGTTTTTCGAACACCACCGGATCTTTGAGTTTGCCCTGGCTGGCGACGGCGAGTAGTTGCTCGTCCGGAGCGCTGCTCCACAAGAAATACGAGAGTCGCGAGGCCAGTTCCAGATCGCTGATGCGAAAATTCTTGCCCGGCGCGGTGCCTGCGGGAGTCCGCTCAAATCGAAACACAAATTCGGGACTCGCGATCATCGCCTGCATTGCAGTCCGGATTCCCGAGTCGAAATTCCCGCCGTTGCGGCCGCTCTGATAGAAGCCAAGCAGGCTTTCGAGATCGTTCTCCGTAACCGGCCGGCGATAAGCCTGGCGCGCCAGACCCGCGATAATTTTCCTCGCGCAAGGAATTTCATCGTCGCCCGTCGGCCGGCAGGTGAATATTTGCGTGCGGCTCGGCGTATCGGAAACACCGGCGGCAACGGTCGGTCCCGTGATCGAAAGTTGATGCAGATGCGGAAGCGTGGTCATGCCGGGAATGGTTCCGGCGCTGACGTCGACCAGGCTCTGCTCCACCATCCGGTACTCGTCTTCAATCGGCCCGTCGAACTTTTGGGGAAATGATGCCGAAATCCTCTGCGGCCCCGCCCTAACCTTAATAGGAGGCGTTTTGATGCCGTCGTTCGCGAGCTTCATCGCCGGATTGATATCGAGCAGCGCCACCCTCTCGCCGTTGACGGAGATCTCAATCTGCTGGCCCGCTCCCTGATTCAGGCCGAACAGCGGCCCCGTCGGGGAATAGTAAAATCCAACCTTAAATACGTACTCGCCGTCGGCTGGAAAATCGTGAACAACGGAGAGCCCTCCGCGCGTTCCAAACGGCGTCCCGTCCACGTGCCGCGTTTGCGACGTCACGCGCGAAATCGAATAAGTGCTGGTCAGCGCAAGCGCCGCCGGATCGCCAACCGCTTCCCGGCTGATTCTGCCCGCTGCGCGAATGTAGCCTTCCATCAGCGCCGGAGAAATGGATAGAACGTCCGCCATATTGTCGAACCCGTGGCTCATATCGTCTGTGGGAAGAAGCGCGGTGACGTCCGCGTCCACCGACGAAGGTCGTGAATCGAATTGGCGTACTCGGTGCGATTCAGACGATGCAGAGCCGGCCGGCCAGGGTTCGGGTGCAGGGCCGCGGCTTGATCGATGCTCGTTTTCCAGCGACGCAGCGAAAGCTTTTATCGCTACGGTATCGCGCGGCATTCCCGGAGGAGGCATCAGGCCCGGCGCTAAGTTTGCGAATGACCTTTTCCGCCTGCTCGGCGTTCTGTTCCGGATGCGCCGGGATCGAGCTGCGTCCAGGAAAAACCGCCGGATTTCAGCTTGTCGTTGTGGCAGCCCAGGCAATTTTGGTTCACCAGTGCCTGGGGAGTTTGGGCGAACACGGCGACACGCCGATACGCTCCAGACCAACAAAGCCTTCATCGATTTCCCCCTCGAAAACTGCGTGGTTGCCGAGGAACCGCCGCCAGCATACCCGCACTGAGTTTATCGACGCAGGTTGTTGAAGTCAAGCGTACAATAGTTGGTCTATGGAACATCTTATCGGAAAGCTATTACACGAGTTCGAACAAGGCAAGATGGATCGGCGCCAGTTGATCCGCAGTATCGCCGTCGCGGCCGCCGCAGTCAGCGCTCCCGCTGCCTCCGCTGCCGAGGGAAAGGGATTTCAGGCAGTCGCCGTGAATCACATTTCCTATGTGTGCGCCGATTACACCAAGACTCGCGATTTTTACGCGGATCTGCTCGGCATGAAAGTTTCGCATGACGACGGCAAGCAGTGCTACATGTCGTTTGGCGATACGTTTCTACTGCCGCGCAACGCGCGACCCGATGGAAAAACGCCGAACATCAGCCACATCGCGTATACCATCGATAACTGGAACAAGAAAGAAGTCGAAGCGGAACTGATCCGCCGAGGCCTTAAGCCGCGTCCCGATACAGAGGATAGTTTTCACGTCAAAGATCCCGACGGCTACGATTTGCAGATCAGCGGAAAAAACATGAAGCCATAACATGGTATGCTCTTTTTCGATGTATCGCCTTATTATTTGCATCTTTGCCATATCGGCCTTCGCACAATCTAAAGTCGATTTTGAAATGATGACCTGGCCGGAGGTCAAAAAAGCCATCGAAGCTGGCAAGACCACCGCCCTCATTTATAACGGAGGCACCGAACATCGCGGCCCGCAGAACGTAAATGGCGGCCACACTTTAATGGGTCACGCGACCGTGATCGCGATCGCCGAGAAGCTGGGCAACGCAATCGCCGCTCCCGTGATGCCGTTTTCGCTGAACAACGCCAACGCCGAACCTGCCGGGCACAATCGGCTTGACCGGTCCCGTTTTCGCCGCCGATCAACGAACAAGTTGCCGAACAGATGATCAAGAACGGATTTAAGAACATCGTTCTGATGGGCGATCATGGCGGCGGTCAGAAGGAAATGGGCGGAGGTCGCTAAGAAACTCGACTGAAAAATACGCTTCGCAAGGGATTCGCGTGGTTTTTTGCGACGAGGTTTATGCAGAAAGCCAATGGCGATTTCGATAAGTGGCTGGAGGCGAACCATTTTCCTCTGAGTTCGCACGCCGGCATCCCGGATACCTCGGAGATGCTCTATCTCGGCGGCGATAAAGGATGGGTTCGCAAGGACTTGATTGCGACTGCGGTCGGCGATCCGATGCGCAAGCAGGGCGAAGCGCGGGATCCGAACGCTAAGCGGGTTAATAACGGAATTCAGGGCGACGCGCGTCCTTCGACGGCAGAGCTGGGAAAGCGTATTTTCGACATGAAAGTCGACGAAGCGGTCGACCAGATCCATCGGTTGCTGCGCTAGGCGTCCTTAAAACGCCAAAAGTCGCCCTCGGTGAGCCCTTAGAGCGCTATAATTGCGCCTAATATGTCCAACAACCGCAGGCGATTCCTCGCTTATTTTTCAGGCATCGGAATGGGTTCGAGCCTCTTGCCCGGCGTCCTCTGGGCCGAAATGCAGGACGGCGAAACGCCGCGCGTCACCGACGAAATGCTTAAGAACGCGCTGGCAGTTTCGGGCCTCACCTTCAGCGATGAAGATCGGAAGGCGGTGCTGCAAGGCGTGAATCGCAGTCTGACGAGCTTCGAAGAGGTGCGGAAGCTGGAAATTCCCAACGACGTCTCGCCGCCGTTTTATTTCAGCGCGATTGTGCCGGGCATGAAAGTGAATCGCACGCGGGAGCCTTTGCATTTCAGCGCGCCGGTGGTGAAGCGGCCGGCGAATCTGGAGGATGTCGCGTTCTGGCCCGTGGTTCAGCTTGCGCAGCTCATCAAGACCAAGCAGGTGACATCGCTCGAGCTGACGCAAATGTATCTGGCGCGGCTGCACAAATACAACGGCAAGCTGAATTGCGTGGTGACGTTTCTCGACGACGTCGCAATTTCGCAGGCCAAGGTGGCCGATGCGGAAATCGCTGCTGGAAAATATAAAGGTCCGCTGCACGGGATTCCTTGGGGCGCCAAAGACATCATCGCGGTGAAGGGTTACAAGACCACCTGGGGATCGGGCGCTTACAAAGACCAGATGATCCCGGAAGACGCGAGCGTAGTCGAAATGCTGCGCGAGGCGGGCGCGGTGCTGCTCGCGAAGTTGACTTCGGGCGAGCTGGCGCAGGGCGACAACTGGTTCGGAGGGCAGACCAAGAATCCGTGGAACACGGAGCAAGGATCGAGCGGATCTTCGGCTGGTCCGGGATCGGCGACTGCGGGAGGATGCGTCGCGTTCGCGATTGGAACGGAGACCAGTGGATCGATCCTCAGTCCCTCGGGGCGATGCGGCGTCACCGGCTTGCGTCCGACATTCGGACGCATCAGCCGCCATGGGGTGATGGCGCTTTCCTGGACGCAGGACCGGCTCGGGCCGATGTGCCGCTACGCCGAGGATTGCGCGGTGGTGATGAGCGTGATCGCCAAGCCGGACGGGAAGGATTTGAGCGTTTCCGAAATTCCGTTCAACTGGAATGCGCGCCTGGACATTAAAAAACTGCGCGTGGGTTATTTGAAAGACGGTTTCGATGAAGTGCGCGACGCGGCTGGGAAGGCGATGAACGAAAAAGCGATCGAGCAGGTGCAGGCGCTTGGCGTGAAACTGGTCCCGGTGAAGATGCCGGATTGGAATGTCGATGGGTCGAGCTATGGCGTCGAGTCGGCGGTGTTTTTCGACGAGATGATCCGGTCGGGCCGGGATAAACAGATGACGAATCCGGGGCGCGCGACGGGGTTCCGCAGTGCGCGGTTGATTCCGGCGGTGGAGTATCTGCAATCGCAGCGCGCGCGGACGATGATGATGATGAAGCTGGCGGAAGCTACGGCGGACGTGGATGTTTACCTGGTTCCGGCGAATGGCGGAGGGGGCGGCGGCGGACGCGGGCGGGGCGCGGCTACAGACGGTGACGGGGCCGGGGACGCGGGGGCGATCCGAATGCGCGGCGCGGCGTCACGCAGCGTCATTTCGCGATGGCGAATACGGCTTGCTATCCGGCGATCAATGTCGTGCATGGATTCACGGAGGCGGGACGCCGGGAAGCTTTACGTTTTATGCGCGTCCGTTTGGCGAGGCGGAATTGCTGGCGGTGGCGAAGGCTTATCAGGATGCGTCGGGGTTTCATTTGAAGCATCCGACGCTCACCACATAATAAGGATCAAAATGAATCGAGATCATTTAAACGGACGGGTTGACAACGGCCGGGGGCCTGCCCTACTTAGCCGCTATTTTTCTTCTGCCGTGACGGCTTTCGGGCAACGGCGGGGGGCGCAGGCGGCTGATGTGGATCAGTTCCGGTTTCGCTTCGTCGGGCCGCTGGCGGGGAACCGGGTTGCTTCGGTCGCGGCGGTGCCGGGGGACGTGAACACTTACTATGCGGGCGCGGCGTCGGGCGGGATTTTCAAATCCGTCGACGGCGGATTTGGATGGACTCCGATTTTCGATTCGCAGCCGGTGGCGGCGATCGGCGCGCTGGCGGTGTCGCCGTCGAATCCGAACATCGTGTGGGCCGGGACCGGCGAAGCGTGGGCGATTCGCGACGTCGACGTGATGGGCAACGGGATGTACAAATCGACCGATGCCGGTAAGACGTGGACAGCACGTGGGCCTCGATGAGACCGGGCGCATCGGGCGCGTGATTCATGCATCCTACCAATCCCGATATCGCGTTCGCGTGCGCTCTGGGACGCATGACCGGGCCGCAGCAGGAGCGCGGCGTCTATCGCACCATCGACGGAGGCGCGCATTGGGAGCGGGTGCTGTTCGTCGACGAAAATACCGGCTGCAGCGGACTTTCGATGGACGCGAAGAATCCTCTGCGTGCTGTTCGCGGGGACTTGGCAGGTGGAGATGCACACCTACGGAGAATTCAGCGGAGGCCCGGGCAGCGGCGTTTATACTTCGCGCGACGGGGGCACGACATGGAAACGCATCGCGGCTCCGGGGCTGCCGAAATCGCCGCTCGGCAAAATCGATGTCGCGGTTGCGCCCACCAATTCCGATCGCGTTTACGCGCTGATTCAAACCGCCGATCAAGGTTCCATGTGGCGGTCGGATGACGGCGGCACGAATTGGCGCGTGGTGAATTGGGATCGCGCGCTGATCGGCCGCGCGGGTTACTACATTCATCTGGCGGTGTCGCCGGCGAATGAAAATGAAGTGTTCGTGTCGAACAGTTCCTTCCATCAATCGCTAGATGGAGGCGAAACTTTTCGGCCTACGCAATTGGGGCGGCGACAATCACGACATCTGGTGGGACCCGACGAATGCGGACCGCTTCGTCATCACGCACGACGGAGGCATGAACATCACCACGTCGCACGGGCGCGGGTTTAATCGCGTGACGCTGCCCATCGGGCAGATGTATCACGTGTCGGTCGATAACCAGATTCCTTATTACTTCTACACCAACATGCAGGACAACACGACCATGCGCGGTCCTTCCGTGCAGGTCGGTTTCGGCGGATTCGGACGCGCGGCGGAGCCGGGTTGGGACCGCGGGATGGGCGGCTGCGAATCGGGCTTCACGTACGCCGATCCGACCGATCCGAATATTGTGTGGGCGACTTGCTATGGCGATGAAGTGACGCGCTGGGACGCGAAAACGAAGCTCGCGCGATCGGTGAGTCCGTGGCTGCACACGCTCGATTCGCCGCCGAACGATACCAAGTATCGCTGCCACTGGACGGCTCCGCTGGCCATCGATCCGTTCGATCACAATACGGTTTATTACGGCTGCCAGGTGATTTTCCGGACCACGAATTCGGGCCAGAGCTGGAGCGTGATCAGTCCGGATCTTTCGACGCAGGATCCGAAGTACCTGGTTCCTTCGGGAGGAATCGTCGGCGATAATCTGGGGCAGTTTTACGGCGAAGTGGTGTTCGCGATTGCGCCGTCGACGGTTCAGAAAGGACTGGTTTGGGCGGGCACCAACGACGGCAAGATCTGGTACACGAAGGACGCGGGCGCGCATTGGAACGACATGACGAAGAACGTCGGGATGAAGCGCCTGGGGCACGATCACCAGCATTCAGCCGTCGTTTTTCGATGCGGGAACTGCTTATGTTTCGGTCGATTATCACCTGATGGATAATCGCGAGCCGTTCATTTATAAGACTACCGACTTCGGTGTTACGTGGACGAAAATTACCGGCGGATTGCCGAGCCATCAGTTGTCCTACGTGCGCGTGGTCGCCGAAGATCCGAATTGCAAAGGCCTGCTGTTTGCGGGGACGGGCAACTGCACTGTTTTATTCGCTGGACGACGGCGCGACAGTGGACCAATTTGAAAAACGGGCTTGCCGCTCGTCGCCGGTTTCCTGGGCGGTGGTGCAGAAGCAGCTGCACGATCTGGTGATTTCAACCTACGGGCGCGGGATTTATATTCTCGACGACATCACGCCGCTGGAGCAGATGGCGAAAGGCGTCGGCAGCGATACGTCGGTTTCGTTGTTCGCGCCGCGGCCGACGATGCGGATTTTGGGCGGCGGGCGGGCGTACGTCAATTATCAATTGAAGAATCAGCCCAAGGGTCCGGTGCAGGCGGCGATTGTCGATAACGACGGCAAAGTGATTCGCGAGCTGCGCAATGTGCCGGGGCGGCCGGGGCTTAATCGGGCGACGTGGGATTTACACTATGATGCTCCGAAGTTGATCGCGCTGCGGACAGCGCCGCCGGAGAATCCGCACATTTTTGAAGAGCCTCGGTTCCGCGGACAAGACTCGCGAGCCATCACGCATTGGGGAGCGGCGCAGGCGGAAGTCGGGCCGGTGGTCGCGCCGGGAAAATACAAGATGCGGATCACGGTGGACGGCGAATCGTACACGCAGCCGCTCGAAATTGTCAAAGATCCGAGCAGCACGGGGTCCGAGGCGGACATACGGTCGCAGGTGAGCCTGCAACTGCGCATTCGCGACGATATCAACGCGACGTCGGACATGGTGAATCAGATCGAGTGGATGCGGAAGCAGATCGACGATGTCCAGAAGATGCTTACGGCCGACAAGAGCAAAACCGAGTTGTTGAAGTCGGTCGAGGCCATGGATCAGAAGATGCAGGAGCGTCGAGTATAAGCTGGTGTCGAAGGCTCTGACCACCAGCGACGACAAATATTTCATCGCGGCGTACAAGATTTATTTCAACCTGATCTGGCTGAACGGCGAGGTGGGGACAGGAGCGGGCGATGTCGCGGGAGGCGCGGATTATAAGCCTACCGACACTGCGTTCAGCCTGACGGACATGATCGAAAAGGATCTGGCGGCGGCGAAGGCGGAGTATCGCCAGTTAATGGATAAAGATGTTCCGGCGTTCAACCGTTCGCTGGCCGCCGGGGGAATTACTCCGGTTGCTTCGGGGCGCTCCGGGTGGGAATCGGGAGTAGGCTCGGCGGCGGGCGGCAGGGTTTTTTCTTCGGGCGGAGGGCCTTTTAGAGCGTCGTCGTACGTTTTTTTGACGCCTGTCCAGAAAGTTTTGGTCAGTAGTTCTTTCATTTACTTCTCTGGCGAGATCATAGCACCGCTCCCTGTGGTCACGGCTCGTTTAAGACGGATCGCGAACGCTTCCTCACAGGCTGAAGCCTGTGCTACCGTGTGCTGGCAGCTGTCTGGTAATTGGCGAACGAACTCGGTTTCGCCGCGGGCGCCTCTTCTACTACTTGAAATAGTTTACACTCGTGAGATTCAGGAGAACTGCAACATTGTCTATTTCCCGCTTCACATTGCTCATCGTCGCACTCGCTTCGCTCGCGCTCCCCCAAACGATCGACACAAAACTTTATTCGGAGATGCACTGGCGATCGATCGGACCGCCTCGGGCGGGGCGCGCACGGGCGCTTTCCGGCGTGCCGAGCCAGCCCAACGTGTTCTACATCGGCTTCGATAATGGCGGCGTGTGGCGGTCGACCGACTTTGGTTCGACATGGGTGCCTTTGTTCGATAAACAATCCACGGGATCGATTGGAGCGATCGCGGTGGCTCCGACGGATCCGAATATTATTTACGTCGGCAGCGGCGCGGGGATCATTCGCCCCGATCTGGCGACGGGCGACGGGATGTATAAATCGACCGACGCGGGCAAGACCTGGACGCATCTGGGCCTGCGCGATTCACAGATGATCGCCGATATAGAGGTCGATCCGACGAATGCAAACCGGCTGTTCGTGGCGGTGCTGGGACATCCTTACGGGCCCAATTCCGAGCGCGGAATTTTCCGCTCGATCGATGGAGGCGCGACCTTCCAGAAGGTTCTTTATAAGGACGAATATACTTCGGGCAACGATGTTCGCATCGATCCGAAAGATCCCAACACGATTTACGCGGCGATGTGGCAGCAGCAGCAAGGATTTTTTGAGAATGGCGCGTTCGGCGGGACTGACGGGGGTATCTTCAAATCGACGGATGGAGGGACCACTTGGAAGCAACTTGGGGGCGGACTGCCGGCGATCATCGAGGCGAATCTGGCAATTTCTCTCAGCAATCCGAAGACGCTGTACGCGACGATAGCGGTGGGAACTCCGACGGGCGGACGGGGCGGTCGAGGGGGCGATGCTCCTGCTCCTGCTGCAGGCGGGCGCGGAGGGCGTGGGGGCGGGGGCGCGATCGCGTTCTACAAGACGACCGATGGTGGCGAGCATTGGCACCTCGCGACCGACGATCCGCGCGTTTCCGAGATGGGCTCGACGCGGCATCCACCGGACACGCGGCCTTTGGGACGCATCGGCGGAGGGGACCTGCCTACCATCACGATCGACCCGCATGACGAAAACGTGGTGTATAGCTGCTCGACCGTGTTCTGGCGTACGGAAGACGGCGGCCTGACATGGTCGGCTGTGCGCGGCGCGCCGGGCGGCGACGATTATCAGAAGAGCTGGGTCAATCCGAATAACTCGAAGATAATTCTACTGGTCAGCGATCAGGGCGCGGTGGTTTCGGCCAATCGCGGCGAATCGTGGAGCAACTGGTATAACCAGCCGACCGCGGCGATGTATCACGTGACGGCGGATAACGCGTTTCCCTATCGCCTGTGCAGCGGGCAGCAAGATTCGGGGTCGGCTTGCGTCGATAGCCGGGGCATGGATGGAGAGATTACGTTTCACGATTGGCATCCGGTGGGGATTGAAGAGTATGGCGAGGCGGCGCCCGATCCGAAGAATCCCGACCTGGTTTATGGCGGCAAGGTGACTGTGTATAACCGGCTGACGGGGCAGAAAATGAATGTGGGGCCGGGCGGAGGGCGCGGCGCGGTTGTTGAATTGCCGCCGAATGCTCCACCAGCCCGGACGGTTCGCACGCAGCCTCTCAATTGGTCGCCCAAGGATCCGAATGTGCTTTTCTATGCGACGGCGGGAGTGTGGAGAACCAATAACGCCGGTCATAGCTGGACGGCGATCAGCGGCGATTTGACGCGTCAGCAATGGGACGTTCCGGTGAACGCGGGGAAGTATGCGCCTACGGTGACTCCGGCGGCGCAGGGATCGGTCACCGCGCTCGCGCCGTCGCCTCTCGATGTCAATGTGCTGTGGGCGGGCACGGGCGATGGGCTGATTCAGGTAACGATGGATGGCGGGAAAAAATGGACTAACGTCACGCCTCCTGCAGATCAAGGCGTGGACGCGCATCTTCAATATGGACGCGGGCCACTTCGATACGAAGACGGCTTACGCGGCCGCGAACACTTTGCGGCTCGACGACATGAATCCGCATCTGTGGCGTACCCACGACGGCGGGAAAACGCTGGACCGAGATTGATAAAGGGATCGACGGCGGCGCGGTCACTAATTCCATCCGCGAGGATCCGCGCAAGAAGGGCCTGCTCTATGCGTCCACCGATACTCAGGTTTGGGTTTCGTTCGACGATGGCGACAATTGGCATTCGCTGCGGCTCAATATGCCGGCCATTTCGGTCCGCGATATCGAGGTGAAGGACGATGCGTCTTGTATGTGCTCGGATCTGGTCGCGGGAACTCATGGCCGCGGGTTCTGGATTCTCGACGATTTGACGCCGTTGCGTCAGGCGGCCGAAGCTGCTGCGGCATCGAGTGCTTATTTGTTCAAACCAGCGACGGGAATTCGCATTCGCTTCGGTACTAACGATCCGACGCCTTGGCCGCCGGAGTTGCTGGCTGGCGAAAATCCACCGCCGGGCGCGATTGTCGATTATTATCTGCCGGCTGCTGCGGGCGAGGTGAAGCTGGAGTTTCTTAACACCCAGGGGCAAGGTGATCCGCAGTTACTCGAGTACCGATAAGGTAATGAGTCCCGATCCGGCCACCGATCCGGTTGCCTATAACAAGATTTGCCAGGCAGAAGCCCACGGAGGCGGACTGCGGTCTGCCGCTCTATTGGCCGGCTCCTCCGCAGATCTTGAAGACCACCGCGGGGATGCACCGCTTCATCTGGGATATGCATTACGATCCGATCCCCGGTAGCGGCGGAGGCGGACGCGGCGGAGGGGGCGGAGCTGCAGTTCCGCATCGCACCTATGCCGGCGTCAATTCGCCATGGGTCGCGCCCGGTACTTATTCTGTGCGACTGACGGCGGGTGGCCAGAGCGTGACACAACCGATCACGATCAAGATGGACCCGCGCGTGAAGATTACGCCCGAAGTGCAGCAGATATTCACGCTGACGACGAAGATGGAAGATCACGCGACCAATGCCGCCGCAGCGTATAAAGAAGCGCGCGAACTGGTCGAGAAGCTGAAGGCTCGGCCGCAATCGGCTGCGAATGACGCGCTGATCAAGAAGGTGGAAGAGATCGCGCCGCGTCGAAGCTGCGCCGAGTGGAGGCGGGGCGCGGAGGTCGTGGAGGAGGCGCCGCGGAACCGCCCGCTCCGCCGAATCTCTCTAATCTCGCCGCTCAGATCGTTGCGCGCGGTGCAAGGCATGCAAGCTGCGGAGATGCCGCCGACTGTGCTGGAACTCCAAGCTTGCGCGAAGGCGGAAGCAACGTACACGGCGTTAATGGCCAAGTGGAATGCTCTTAAGGCGAGCAACTCGAAATAGACAGCGTCTGTCAGCATGCTGACGCATGGCGGTTCGGTAGGGCTGATGACGAGGCGTGACGCCAGGGAGCGGTTTGTTCGTCTATTCGTACCGCAACGCCAGGATCGGATCCACCCGGCTGGCTCTGAGCGCCGGAATATACCCCGCCGCGCAGGCGACCACCGCGAGTCCCACCGCCGCCATCACCAGGGTCGACGGATCGTTCGGCGCGATCCCGAAAAGCTGGCTGCGCACCAGGCGCGTCAGCCCCAACGCCGCCGGTAAACCAACACCCACGCCCATCGCCACCAGCACCAGCACTTCTTTCATGACCATCCAGACCACGTTGCCCTGGGCCGCGCCCAGCGCCATGCGGATTCCGATTTCGCGGGTGCGCCGCGCCACCGTGTACGCCATCACGCCATAAAGCCCGATGGTCGCGAGCAGCGTCGCCAGGAAACCGAACACCGCGGACAGGCTCGCAATCAGTCGCTCCGTCGACGAGCGAATTGCTGATCTGTTCGTCCGTCGTGCGCATGCCGTAAATCGGGACGTTGGAATCCAGTTCGCGCACCTTGGCGCGCACCGCGGAGAAACAGTTGATTGGGGTCCATCGTCGTGCGTAGATAGACCGTCATTCCGCTCAGCGTATGCTGTTCCGCAAGATAGGGCTCGAAGGCCTGCTCGGGAATATCGTCGCGCAGGTTGGTGTACTTGAAATCCTTCACCACGCCGATGATCTCCATGTCGAGCTTGGTTCCAGGATCGATGCCCATTCCGATATGCCGGCCGATCGGGTTTCGTCCGGCGAAATATTTCTTCGCGAACGTTTCGTTGATCATGATCGTCGCCGGCACATAGAAGTCCTCATTGCGCGGAGGGCGGCCTTTGGAATGCAGCACCTTGCTGCGGTATCCTTCTCTGTAAAATCGCGGCCGGCGACAATCGGCACGCCCATGGTGGCGAAGTAGTTCGGGCTGATGGAATTCATGAACGGCTCGGGATGATCGCCCGCGCGCGGGGGCGTGTATCCTTCCACCATCGCGGAGTTGTCCCATTCGTTGTCCTCCAGAATCCGCACCGCGGCCAGGCCCACGGAGTGCACGCCCGGCAGCGTGCCCAACTGACTCCGTGAGGTTCTGAAAAAAGAGTTTGGCGCGCTCCGGCGTGTAGCCGGTCATCGCCGGATCGATCTGAAATCCGATCAGGCGTTCGGCTGGAAATCCCGGCCCCAGCGCGCGCAGATTGCTCAGGCTTTTCACAAACAGGCCGGCGCCGATCAGCAACAGCAGCGAAAGCGTCACCTGCGCGGCGACCAGAGCCTTTCTGAGAGCGGAGCTTCCTCCGCCAACCACCGCGCCCGCTTGATCCTTCAGCGTCGGCGCGACATCCGGCTTGGTCGCCTGCAATGCCGGTGCGAGCCCGAACAGCAGGCCCGTGAACATGGTTACCGCGATCGTGAACAACAGAATTCGCAGATCCGGCGCCGTCGCGATTTTCAGGCCTTGCGAATCGGAGGGCAAATACGCCGCCATCAGCAGGCCATCGGCCCAGAACGCAAACAGGATGCCCGCCGCACCGCCGAGAAACGCCAGCACCAGACTTTCGGTCAATAGCTGCGAAATGATGCGCGCCGCGGCTTGCGCCCATCGCGAGGCGGATCGCCATTTCTTTATAGCGGCCGGTGGCGCGCGCCAGCAGCAGGTTCGCCAGATTGGCGCACGCGATCAGCAGCACCGTGCCGGTAATCGCCATCAGTACCCACAAAGGAGTGGTGAGCTGCTGGCGGAAATACGATCGCCCTTGCGATCCCGGCAGCACATCAATGGTGCACTTGAGAAATTCCTGACGCGTAAATGCGGACGCGTTGCTGAAAGCCGCCTCCTGCACTTCCTGCTCCAGCATCGCGTGCATGATCGGTTGCAATCGCCGCCTTGGCTTGCGCTTTTGTGACGCCGGGTTTCAAGCGGCCGAAAGCGTTCACCCAGCGCGTTCGCCGATCTCTGAGAAATTCTTTGTTCAGGGGCAGCATGATCCGGCTGCATCATCACCGGAATGAAAATCTTCGCCGCGTTGCCCAGTTCGACCCCGTCAAATCCTTCCTGCGCGACGCCGACGACCGTCATATTATTGCCGTTGATGACGATCTTTTTCCCGACGACTTGCGGGTCGCCGGCAAAGTGCGTCTTCCAGTAGTCGTAGCTCAGCACGACGATCGGATGCCCGCTCGGAGTGATATCGTCGTTCTCATTTAGCGTGCGTCCCAGTGCCGCGCCCACGCCCGAGTCCCGGGAAATAGGTGCCCGAAACCAGTTCGGCGCGCGTCAGCTCCGTGTGGCCGTCAAAGCTGAGACTGACCTCGCGGATGAAGCGGCAGAACATGATGGAGAAAACCGAATTGCGATCCTGAAAATCGCGATACATAGGATAGGAGATCGCGTTGCCGCCCCAGTTGCTCCCATAATGGCGGCCTCGCATGGTGAGCAGCGTGAGCTGTTTGGCATCCTTCACCGGCAGCAGCCGGAGCAGGATCTGATCGAGCAGAGTGAAAATCGCCGTATTCGCGCCAATGCCCAGGGCCAGCGAAAGAACAGCTACAGCCGTGAATACAGGCGCCTTACGCAGGGAGCGGAAGGCATAGCGCAGATCGCCCCACAGATTATTCATGCCCTTTATACGGCCGATCGAGGGGAAAGTTACGCGGGCCGGAACAATAAAAGGTCGAGGCTGAAGGTTACCCGCATCGCCTCGGCCGGCTTCGATTGCATGGGCCGGTAGATAGAGTGGAGAACATCGCTGATAGCTTTCGCATCGAGATCGGCGGTTGTGGTCGTGCGGTGCTGATCGATCAACTTGAAATCGTGCGCGAACGTCTCGACAGTCCGAGCCACACGATTGCGTCCCGCGCCTCGGAGTTCGATCAAATCGTCCGGCGCTGGAATCGCGACGAGGAGTCGCCCGTCGTCTCGCAAAACACGCTGGAATTCAGTCGAGTTCATTCGCGCCGTGATCGAAAGGATCAGAGAGAAGGAGCGATCCGCGTAGGGGACAAAGCGATCGGCGTTGGCCACGATCCATTCGCATTCCGAGAAGCGCCGGGCCGCCGCATCGACCGCCGCCGTGGAAATGTCGACGCCATACGCCTTGAAGCCAATTTTTCGCGTGAGCATTCCCAGGTAGAATCCATCGCCGCAACCCGCATCGAGAACGATATCTTCTGGCGTCGCGGCCGCGAGGGTTTCGATTTCATCGAGCAGCGGCTGCGTTACGCCAAGATCGTGCAATCGCCTGCGCCCCGCTACAGCGTCCGCCGTATCCCCCGGTTGCTTCGATTTCCGGTCCTGCGGCTGGAGAAGATTAAAGTATCCACTGCGCGCGGCGTCGAAAGAATGCCCTCGCGCACAGACCAGCTCTGCGTTCTTCGCGTGACAGAGCTAAGCCGCAATCGCGGACCGGACAAAGAAGCATTCAGGTTCTTTTGCCGCTGAAGCGTCGCCCGATAATCATCTTCACGATCAGATGATCGGTTGCGCCCGTCATGCCGACGCCCACGCCAAAGTTGAACTCCCAGTCCTTGCTGAAATTCAAATCGGTAACCGCGAAAATCTGCTGCATCTGATCGCGCAGAGGGTCAAAACCGGTCACCGGCCCGACCGCCCCATAATATTCAAACCCGGCGTTGATCACCTTGGTTACGTCATAGCCCACCTTCACGTTCGGCGAAAATGTCACGCCTTGAGAAACGGAAGGGCCGTGAAACGACCGGTCCACGGCGGGGTTGAAACACAGGTACAGCTTGCCGATCGTTTTATCGACAATCGGGCGAATCTCCCAAGTCCAGGTATCGGGCGAATAAACCGCGCGCTGGTAGCCCACTTCGGTCGACAGACTGACGCCGACCGGCCAATGCCAACTCTCCGGAGCCCGAACGCGCGGCCGAATATGATCGCCCACCCACTGCCAGCCGACGCGCGAATCGGCGCTCGTGAAAACGTAGAAGCCCACCTCGAACCAATCGTTGAAGCCGTGCGTGATTTCGAGCGTCTCGTGCAGTTGATGCTCGGTGGGATACATCCCGTCGACCACCGCCTTCACGCCCATGAACGTGAAGTTGCTGTGCAGTTCGAACATCGTGTTTCCGGGCGCCACGAGATCGGAGCCGTACACCTGAATCTCATAACTTCCCTGCGCGTGAACGACTCCCATCGCGAGGGCGAAAAGCACAGCGCTTCGTGTGAACATGTAAAAAAGTCGGACCTACTATCGACACTAGTTTTACACGAAACGCTATTTAACTTTCAAAGTTTTGTCGAGCCACGCGATCATCTCCGCCTTCCAGTGCTGCATCTCCGGAGCCTTCCAACCGGACATTCCGTGGCCACCGCCCTCAATCGTGATGATTTCGCATGACGCGCCAACCTTGTGCATGGCGTCGCACATCGCGGGCGTCTGCTCGTACGCAACCTGATCGTCCTTTGTTCCATGGATGCACAGAAACGGAGGCATACCCTTGTGAACCGCTGCAATCGGCGCCAGCGCCCAGAGCTTCTTGAGGCCCGCGTCGTCAAGCTGATCGACGCCGAAAAAATGGATCCCGCCGCCATTGTTGGCGTGCCGATTGATGCTGGTCATATTGAAGCGCTCGGGATGATCCTTCCGCAGCAGCGCGAGCTTGCCGTAATCGACTGGCCCATAAAAATCAACCACGGCGGCGATTTTTGTGTCCGGAGTCTCGTGCGTGCCAGCGTAATTCACGAGCAGCCCTCCTGCCGATTCCCCGATAATTGCGATCTTCGTCACGTCGACGTGATACTTCGTCGCGTTCGCCTTCACCCAGCGAATCGCAGTCGAGACATCCTCGCGCGTGTGAAAGAATTTGTAATCGGGGGCCATTCGGTAGTCGATGCTGAACCACGCGAATCCGGCATTGGCCAGAGGCTCGAACAGAGGACGCACGTTGGTGCTCTTGCTCCCTTCGTCGAACCCTCCGCCGTGGATCAGGATCGCCGCCGGAAACGGACCCGGACCATCCGGAACGTGAAGATCGAGCAGCAGCGATTTTGCGCCGGGGTGCCCATATTCGACGTCTTTTTGATCGACCGCCAGCACCGTAGCGCAGGCAATCAGCAGAATAAACGCAGTTCTCTGTAGCACGACAATTCTCCTTTAGTAAGTTGCGCGGCCGCCGCTCGCGTCATAGCATTGCGCTGTGACGAAGGAGCAATCCGGGCTCGCGAGAAAATGGACGACCGCTGCAATCTCCTGCGGCTTGCCGGTGCGCCGCATCGGAATTTTCTCCGTCATGTAGGCGACTTGCTCCGCAGTCAACTGATCCAGGATCTGCGTCTGCACTACGGCGGGCGCAACGGCGTTGACGCAAATCCCCTCCGTCGCGACTTCTTTGCCCAGCGATTTCGTCAATCCGATCACGCCGGCCTTGGTCGCCGAATAAGGGACCATGCGCGGATTGCCTTCCTTGCCCGCAATCGACGCGATATTGACAATGCGTCCGTATCGCCGCTCACGCATATGCGGAATCACCGCGCGGCAGAAATTGAAAACTCCGGTCAGGTTGATGGCGATATTTCTTTGCCACTGTTCGTCGGTCTGTTGCCAAATCGGAGCCGAAGGACCAGCGATTCCGGCGTTGTTTACCAGGATGTCGATGCGGCCGGTGCGTTTGAGCACTTCGTCAACTGCCTCGCCAACCTCTTTCGCGTTAGACACGTCTGCCCGCACGGCGAACGAACCATTCCCGATGGCGTCGGCCACGCGCTGAGCGCCCGCCAAGTCCAAATCGACGATCGCAATCGTCGCGCCAGCACCAGCAAGGCGATGCGCGATCGCTTCTCCAATACCCGTCGCCGCGCCGGTGACGATTCCAGTCTGTCCTGTTAAGTCAAAGCTCACAATCTCCAAGTTTACGGTATCGGTTGCCCGGCCTCGCGCTTCATCCGCGTTTCACCCAACGATACGCCGCCGCCGAATTTTTCCAGAAATATTTTTCCTCCGCCACCCGCCCCTTGCTGCGGAAAAATTCGTCGCACGACATTCAGTTCCACCTCGAACGGCGCCCACTGATCGCTATTCGGCCAATCGCTGCCATAGAGCAACCGGTCTTCTCCGAAAATCCCCCATAACTGATCGAGCGTTTGCCGGTAAAAATCAAGATTCGCCGGCACGCGGCCATTTTCCCGCCGCAGCACTTCCGATATCTTGACGTACACCTGCGGCCGTTTCCCCAACTCCGTCAAATCCGGCAGCGGATTCAACTGCGGCAGATGATCGATCACCACGCGCAGCCCGGGAACCTTATCTGTCAGTCGAATCACCGCTTGCAGGAGCGCCGCATCCGGATTCGCAGTATCGAGCACCAGTCCCGCGTCGGCCAGCGCCTTCAGACCCGCAACAAATTCCGGCTTTGCGATCTCCGCGCCAAGATCGCGACCCCACAAATTCCCGTAGCGAATTCCGCGGAACAAAGGGTTCTTATGAAATCGTTCCAATTGCGAACGAAACTCCGGCTTACCCGGCTCCAGATTGCCGACCGTCCCAACTATAATCGAGTCCTTAGCGGCAACGTCGAGCACCCACTGATTGTCTTCAACCCAGGCGCTGCACTCGACCTCAATCGCACCGACGACTCCGAGCCGCGCGGCAATTTTCCGGTAACGATCCGGCAGTGCAGGCTTATAAAGGACCGCATCGTCCTTGGGCGGCCACGGCACTCCCTGCGGACGCGTTGGATCGAACAAATGAATGTGAGCGTCAATAATCGGAACCGGCGGCGCCTGCCCAGCGAGCGCAGTGCCGAGCAGAAAGGTCCTCCGGTCGAGCATCATTCACCTTCGAATGGGCAGATGTGGCACCACCGGAAATCCCGTATTGACCGCCGGCCATCCCGGAATCATCCCGCCGAGATACGACAGTTCATACGCATAAATCGCGAATCCGCCGAAGCCCGACTTACCTCCGAAGTAGTTCGCCACCATCCCCGCCTGCTGATTCAAAGTCGCTTGCCCGCCCGCCGTGGAAAAGAACGTCACCTCGCTCGGCCCGCATCCCGGCACGCAATTATTCGTATCGACCCCCGCCAGAACCACGCCGCTCTGCCCCACGCTGGTCGCGTAAGTAACCATCGGCTCATCCAGGCAAATGATCCCGTTGACCGACGTCCCGGAGCAATCCGTCCCCGCCTGATTCCGATATCCCATGACGATCACGTTCGCCAGATCCATATCGATGATGTGTTCGTAAACCGGCTTATTCGTGCCTAAATACGCCACCGCCTCATTCCAGGAGAATTGCATCGTTACCGCCAGTTCCAGCCGCTCATGCGCGTTCTGCGGCAGGCTGGCCTTTATGCACTGGTAGACCGCCAGCAGTGCCTGAAACTGCGCAGTCGACTGAGGCATAGGCGGCTCAATATCGAGCACCACTCCGTCAAAATGCGCCAACGGATTCGCCGCGTTGTACGCCACGACCATCGCCATGTCTTTCATCGGAGCGCTCGACGCCCCGCATCCCTCTGTCGGCCAATCGGGATTTCCGTACGATGCCCAAACCCTCATCCGATGTGCATGCGCCTTCCCGATCAGGTCCGCTATATCGCTATCGGGATACATCAACCGGCCCGCACTATTGGCCGTCGATTGGTACACGCTCACATACAAATCCGTAACGTCGCTCGCCGCCGCATTCGCGACCAGCGTCTCCCGAGCCGTCGGATCCGTCATCGTATTCGCACCCGTGCCCTGGTCCGGATACACCCACAGTGCCTGCCGCGCCGGCGCACTAGCCACAAGCATTGCAGCAGTCACTAAGATCAGGAACATAGCGTTATACATATGATCGCTCCTCATCTGTTCCCGCGTGCACCCGGAACGAAGTGGATCATAGGAGAATAAATCCGGGAGAATAGACTCCGTGGATGACATCGGGCGTTATCGGATCCTGGGCGAGCTCGGCAGCGGCGGCATGGGCGTCGTCTTCCGCGCCTACGATCCCGTCCTCGGCCGCGAAGTCGCCATCAAGACCCTCAAGCTGAGCGATTTCTCCAATCCTTCGGAGCGCGACTCCCTCCGCGAGCGCCTCGCCCGCGAAGCCCGCGCCGCTGCCGCTCTTTCGCACTCGGGCATTGTCGCCATCCACGATGTGGTCCAGCAAGGCGATCTCCTCAGCCTGGTTATGGAGCGGATCGAAGGACAAACCCTCGCCCATGTACTCTCCACTGGGCCTCCCGATTTAACGACCGCGCTCCGCATCATCCGCGAAACCGCTGCCGCGCTCGATTACGCGCATCGAAAAGGCATCGTTCATCGGGACATCAAGCCTGCCAACCTGATGCTCGACGAGACCAACGCGGTGAAGGTCGCCGATTTCGGCATCGCGAAAATCACCTCCTCGCAGACCCGCACCGAATCCGCCGGTGGACTCATCGTCGGCACCGCGGGCTATATGGCCCCCGAGCAGCTCCGTGGCGCCTCAGTTGACGGACGCACCGACCAGTTTTCACTCGCCGTGGTCGCCTATGAAATGCTCGCTAACCGCCGGCCTTTTGTAGCCGACTCCATGATCGCGCTCACCCATCAGGTCGTCTTCGAAGAAGCGCCCACCCTCTCGACCCTGCGCCCCGGATTCGGCCCCGCCGTCGACGCGGTGTTTCATAAGGCGCTCTCGAAATCCCCTTCCTCCCGCTATCCCACCTGTTCCGACTTTGCGGCCGCACTCGAGTCGTCGGTAATCGCCGCGGTAAATCAGAAGACCCTCGTCTATCCCACGCCAAAACCTCTATCGGCGCGATACTGGTGGGCCGCCGCCCTTTTTGCAATTCTCGCCATCGCCGCCGCCGCGGCAACGTACGCCTCTCGCCGCAAACCCGTAGCAGCTCCGGTTGCCATTAAACAGACGGTGATAGTCGCGAAAGCCCCGGCGGTCGACCCTCCAACCCCCACGCCCGCGCTTCTCCCAGTGAAACCGCCGCCCGTGAAAGCTCCCTCGACCGCGATTGCCGTCGCGACACAAGGCTCCGTTCGCGTCAATAAAAAGGACGGCCAAAAATACGTCCTGGTCACGCCCGGCACCTTCACCATGGGCTGCGTCCCCAATGACGCGGAATGTGGCGCGTTCGCGAAACCCGCCCATCGAGTGACCATCACGAAAGGATTCTGGATGGCGCAAAACCCCACCACCGTCGCGGCCTACAAAGCCTTCGCCGAAGCGACTCATCGCGATATGCCCAAGGCTCCGAAGTTCAATCCCAACTGGACCAACACCGACCATCCCATCGTGGAGGTCAATTGGGACGACGCCGTCGCCTACAGCGCCTGGGCCGGAGCCCGCCTTCCGACCGAAGCGGAGTGGGAATACGCCGCCCGCGGTGGCGCGATGGAAACTATTTTTCCCTGGGGCAACGACGCCTCGCACGACCTCGCGAATTTTGGCCAGGGCACCAACGGTAAAGACGAAAAGGGCGCCATCGAAGGTAAGGATCAGTGGATCTACACCAGTCCCGTGGCGAGCTTCCCTCCCAATCGAGTGAACCTCTACGATATGGCAGGCAACGCCTCGCAGTGGTGTGCCGACTGGTTTTCGCCCAGTTATTACGCCAAATCGCCGGAAAAGGATCCTCCGGGCCCCGAAGCCGGCATACTTCGGGTCGTCCGCGGCGGATCGTGGAAGAGTCCCCCAAAATTCCTACGCACGTCTTTTAGAGGAGCCCGCGCGCCCGAGGAACGCGGATTGACCTCCGGATTCCGTTGCGTCTTAAAATAAAATTATGTGTCGCAGCATTAAAGTCCTGAGAGTCCCCGACGAACACGCCACGCGCGACGAAATCTCCGCCGCCGCGCTTCAGTTCGTACGCAAAGTAAGCGGTTACCGCAAGCCCTCGCGCGCCAATGAACAGGCGTTCAATCGCGCCATCGTGGAAATCTCGAGCTCCGTCGAACACTTACTCGGCGATCTGACCGGTGCACCCGCAAAACCGAAACCCTTCCGAATCCGCCCCGACCGCGCGACCCCATCGTCCCAGCCCCCCGCCGAGCCGTGACCGCAAGGGTTGGCGGAAATGCTCGCGTCTGCCCGCATGCTTACGCATGGCGGCTCAATATCCACCTGAACCGCCATGCGTAAGCATGCGGACAGACGTAAAAGATCTCGATACCGATAGCGGCACGCCGCAGCCAGATCGTTAGCATGTCCCCCTCGTATGACACTCTTTGGGAACCCTGTGGCCCCCCGTCAGCGCCACCGGGCCTGCGGAATAGTCAAACTTCCAATAAACGCTAGCGCAGCGCCCCCGATCAGCAACAGCCAGTTATCGAAATCCTGGCGACCCGCAAAGGTGACCTTCGAGTTAAAGAACACGCCGCTCAGCAGCATCGCCAGCACGTAAATAGACCACAAGGCGAGCAGGAAACGAAGCTTGCCCGTAATCGCCAGAGCCACGCTGAGGAGGCCTATAACCCCCAAACCGATCAACCAGTGATTCAGCTCCGTCCCCTGCCAGGGAAGCGTTTCAAGCTTCATATCACTTACATTGGAGCGGACCGCCACCACCCCCAACACGATTAGCACCAGACAAAGAATGGTATGGAAGAAGTAACAGAAGACGCGCAGCAACCAGGCGATCGCTCTCATGTATTTCGTTCATTGTAACAGCCGTTCACAGCCCTGGCGCGCCGTTCATCACAAATTTCCCGCGCCTCGCATGGAAACGCCGCAGCATGATGAGCATGAGAAACAAACTGCTCGCTATCGCGCTAATGATCCCCGCGGCCGCCTCAGCTCAGAACGCCTTTCAAGTTAAAATCAGCGGTCACGGCCAGCCAATGATCCTGATCCCGGGCCTCGCCTCCTCTGGCGAAACGTGGGATTCCACAGTCGCCCGTTATAAGGACCGCTACGAGTGCCACGTCCTGACGCTCGCCGGATTCGCGGGCATTGCGCGAATCCCCGCCCCGATGCTCGACCAGGTAAGGGACGAACTCGCCGTCTATATCCGCGACAAAAAACTCCTGAAACCAATTATCGTCGGCCACAGCCTCGGCGGGTTCCTCGCGCTTAGCCTGGCGAGCAAATATCCCGACCTTCCCGGCAAGCTGATCATCGTCGATTCCTATCCGTCGTTGGCCGCGATTTACCAGCCCGATGTCACGTCGGCGCAGGCCAAATCCCAATCGGCCATGACCCGTCAATATATGACTTCGCAGCCCCAAAACGCGGAGGCAACTCGCGCCATGATCGAACAAATGGCCACCGGCAAGGCCGATGTCGACCGCATCGTGAGCTGGGGCCGGGCCTCCGATTATTCCGCCATCGTCGACGCAATGGTGGAAATGTACGGCGCCGATCTGCGCGACGATATCGCGGCCATCCACAGTCCCACGCTGGTGCTCGCCACCTGGATCGGATACAAGCAATACACCGATCACGCGAAGACGGAGGCGAATCTGCATCGCGAATACGCGAAACTCGAAGGCGTCGACATCCGCATCACAGACACCTCGCGCCACTTCATCATGTACGATGAACCGCAGTGGTTTTTCACGCAAATCGACGGGTTTCTAGGTCCTAAATGACCAAGCGCCAAATAGGTTACTGGCTCTGCCAGATCCTGGCATGGGGTTTCTATACCTGCGTCAGCATCGCAATCGCGGTGAATGCTATCGGCTGGAGCCGGCGGCTGCTCATCAACTACGCGATCTTTTTTCTGGTAATCCTTCTTCTCACGCACTTGCTTCGCAGCGAGATTCGCAGGCGCCAGTGGCTGACTTTACCGCTGCGGAAATCGGCGCCAAGGCTCGCAGCCGCGGCGGTCCTCGTCGGGTTGTGCTCCTCGGCGGAAGTGATCCTTGTAGACGTAATGGGTCGCGGCACCTTATGGAACCGGGAGGCCTTCCTTTCGATCACGCTGGGCATGGTGGGATTGTGCTTAATTTGGACCGTGCTCTATGTTGCAATCACGGCCACCCGGCGTACGCTTGAAATGCGTCTCAGTCTCCGGGAGGCGCAACTGCGCGCCCTCGAAGCACAGGTGAATCCGCACTTCCTGTTTAACAGCCTGAACACCATTCGCGGCATGATTGTCGAGGATGCCACCGTCGCCCAGGACATGGTAACGCGCCTCGCCAACATCCTCCGCTATAACCTCGAGCGCGAAAAGACCTCCACCGTAACGCTAGAGCGCGAAATCGAAGTGGTCGCCGATTATCTCGCCATCGAATCCATACGCTTCGATGACCGTCTAACCGTCCGACTGGAGATCCAACCCGCCGCCGCCCGGGCGCAGGTTCCACCCATGCTGATCCAGACGCTGGTGGAAAACGCGGTTAAACACGGCATCGGTGCAAGGACGGAAGGCGGCGAAATCGTGATCCGCGCGTCCATTGAAAACGGCGCGCTAGCGATGGAAATCGTCAACTCCGGCCAATTAACCGCGCCCAGCGAACAATCCACGCAGATCGGCCTGTCTAACGCCCGCGAACGCCTGCGTCTTCTCTACGGCGAGCAGGCCACTCTGCGACTGGAAAATCGTGGCGCCGCAAGTGTCGCCGCAATGGTCTCCATTCCCGCATGAAAGCCATCATTGTCGACGACGAACGCATCGCCCGCCAGGAGTTGCGGAGGCTGCTCCTCGCCCACCCCGAAATTGAAATCGCCGGTGAGGCGCAGAACGGACCAGAAGCGCTGGAATTGATTCCCAAGCTGGCCCCCGATGTGGTTTTCCTCGACATTCAAATGCCGGAAATGACCGGTTTCGAAGTTCTTACTAAGCTGGATGAGGTCCCGCAAATCATCTTCACCACGGCCTACGATCAGTACGCCATCCGCGCCTTCGAAGTCAACGCCCTCGACTATCTCTTGAAACCGATCGCTCCCGCAAGGCTAGCGGCGGCAGTGGCGAAACTCCGTCCGCGCAAAATCCCTCCGCGCCTGGAACAAGTATTCGTACGTGACGGCGAGCGCTGCTGGCTGGTCCGCGTGGCCGATATTTATCTGCTCGAATCCGAAGGCAATTACACCCGGATATGCTTCAAAAGCGAGCGCCCGTTAGTCTCAAAATCACTAGCCGCTCTCGAAGCAAGACTCGATCCGGCCATCTTTTTCCGGACCGGCCGCGCGCAGATCGTCAATCTGAAATGGGTAGAAAAAGTAGAAACAGGCCCTGCCGGAAACCTGGAAATCACGCTCCGTTCCGGCCAAACAGTAGCCGCCTCCCGCCGCCAATCCGCCGCCTTGAGGGAAGCGTTAAGCCTCTAAGCTGCGGTTTCCCTCCTGCCCAATCCATGTGACAATCAAAATATGCGTAGTCTTGCATTTTTGGCTTTTCTACTCAGCCTCCAGGCGCAGCCTCAAAAACCTGCTCCTCCCGAACCGCGGACGCTTGAAAATATAAAGCAGTTCGCATCTTCTCAAAACCTCTCCTGCAACCAGATTGAATCGCAAAGCAACACCCGCACTATCACCATTGAATTAGTCGACCCATCGAGGCCGAATCACGGCACACCTTCCGACATCGATACCGGTGCCCTTTTTCAGGATGTATTCTCTGTTTCAAGCGGCACCGATTTTCAGTGGGACCACTGGGGAACGCTCCGGGGCAAGAAGCTGGCGGTGTATCGGTATAGCAATCAGATCAACGGCAAAACCCATGCAGGCTTGGTTTTCGCCGATGAAAACACTGGTGCCATCTCCCGCATTACGTTTCGCGGAACGGACACAACAGCGCATCTTTTCTGTACCCCCAGTCGCGGTAGAATATAAAAAGGAGGTTATTCTATCTCGATGACACCGCGTAGCAGGCAACTTCTGCACGAGATCGTCGAAGCTTACATCCACACCGGAGAGCCGGTAGCGTCGCGTGCAGTCGCGCGGAATCAGCGCCTTAGCGGTGCATCGATTCGCAACATCATGGCCGATCTCGACGAGCAGGGTTATCTTTCGCAACCCCACACCTCGGCCGGTCGCGTTCCCACTGAAAAAGCGTTCCGCAGTTATGTCGAATCCCTAAGCCTGCGCCGTCTGGCCGCAGTCGAAATCGATCGACTCCGCTCCGAATTCGGCCGCCTGGATACGGTAGAAGACGCATCGAGCGCACCTCGCGCATGTTGACCGAAATGACCCAGGGCGTCGGCTTGGCTGCGGCGATTCCGAAAGCGAGTCCGGCACTCGAAAGGGTTGAATTGATTGCTCTTCCCGATCGGCGCGTGTTGATGGTTGTCGTCACACGCGACCGGCAGGTTCGCAATCGAGTCGTCGGTTTGGAAGAACCGGTTTCGGTTTCCGAGCTCGATTCGATTCGCAACTATATCAACCAGAATTTTTCCGGATGGTCGCTCGAAGACGTTCGCGGCGAACTGGCGCAGCGGCTGCTCCATGCGAGCGCGACTTATGACGCCATCTTGCGGAAATTAACGGTGTTATACGCCAAGGGACTGCTCGATCTTCCGTCTGAGCCTGAAGTTCACATGGAAGGCGCGAGCAATCTGGTTGGTCTCGATCTGCACCTCACCAAGGAGAAGATGCGGGAGTTGTTCCGCACCCTGGAAGAAAAGAAACGGGTTCTCGAGCTGCTGGACCGTTTTCTCGAAAATCCGGCGGGAGAGATCGGCGTCCACGTGGGTTTGGGCGAAACGCATCCGTCGATGGGCGAATTATCGCTGATCGGACTGCCGGTCATGCTGGCCAGCGGTATTTCGGCCGTGATCGCGGTTCTGGGTCCGATGCGCATGAACTACGTACGGGTCATGTCCGCCGTGCAACACGTGGGACAAGCATTTCGCGACTCTTAAACGGCCTTAAATCGACCGATAACGTGCTCCCGAAGCCCTTAATTGACCATAATGTTACCCTAAAAATCAGATGAGCGATCAGCACACAACCGAAGCGCAGACACCCGATCCGGGCGAATTGCAGAAGGAATTGGAGCAACTGGCCGGCGAAAAAGCCGAGATGCAGGACCGGCTGCTGCGCGGCCAGGCCGAGTTTCAAAACTTCAAGAAACGGGTTGAAAAAGAGCGCAGCGAATTGTATGAATACGCATCGATGGAAGCGGTTCGTGCGCTGCTGCCGGTGCTCGACGATTTTGAGCGTTCGCTCAAAGCGGAGTCGGCCGACAAAGAATACGTCAAAGGCATGGAGTTGATTTACCAGCGGTTCTTCGACGCTCTCAAGAAACTGGGCCTCGAGCCGATTGTATCCGCAGGGCAGGCTTTCGACCCTCATGTTCATCATGCAGTAGATATGGTGGAGACAGAGGATGCGCCGGCAGATACGGTGCTTGAGGAATTTCAGCGTGGATACAATTTCAAGGGCCGGATGCTGCGGCCGGCGATGGTTAAAGTAGCGGTTCAGCCGCAGGCGAAATGAGTTCCGTGACCAGACGAGATTACTACGAAATACTTGGCGTGGAGCGCGAGTGCGACGACGGTGTAATCAAGACCGCCTATCGCAAACTGGCGATGCAGTACCATCCGGACCGCAATCCGGGCAGTCACGAAGCCGAGGAAAAGTTCAAAGAAGCGGCCGAGGCGTATAGCGTTCTGATCGATCCGCAGAAGCGCGCGGCCTACAATCGTTTCGGCCATCAGGGCGTGCCCACGGCGTCGGGCAACGGCGGATTCGATGCGTCGGGATTTCCGGACCTGGGCGATATTTTAAGCGATGTGTTCGGATTCGGCGACGTATTCGGGCGGAGCACGCAACAGAAACGCACCCGGGCACAGCGCGGCGAAGATGTCCGCTACGACCTGGAAATCGGATTCGAAGATTCGATGCGCGGTCTGTCGGTCGATATTCAAGTTCCGCGCATGGAAGCATGCGGACGATGCCAGGGCAAAGGGGCGGAGCCGGACGATGGGCTGGTGACGTGTGCCATGTGCCGGGGCCGCGGGGAAGTAATTTATCAGCAGGCTTTCCTATCGGTGCGGAGGACCTGTTCGCAGTGCAACGGGCGCGGACAGATCATTCGGCGGCCGTGCAAAGAATGCCGCGGCGAAGGTTATTTGCGGCGCGAGCGCAAACTGAAAGTAAATATTCCGGCGGGTGTTGATAATGGCACGCAGCTTCGGCTATCGCAGGAAGGCCAGCCGGGAGCGAATGGCGGACCGACGGGCGATTTGTATGTTGTTCTTAAGGTCGCCGAGCATCCGATTTTCGAGCGTCATGAAAGCGATCTGCATTGCACGGTGCCGATCAACATCGGTCAAGCCGCGTTGGGCGCGTCGATCGATATTCTGACGTTCGACGGATTGCAGACGATCAAGATCCCGGAAGGTTCGCAGGCGGGGAGCCGTTTGCGGTTAAAAGGCCTGGGAGTGCCGCATCTGAATTCGAGCGCGCGGGGCGATCTGTTTGTGCATCTGGATGTGAAGGTCCCATCGAAGCTGACGCGCGAGCAGAGGAAGTTATTCGAACAGTTGCGGGATTTGCTGCCAGTGGAAAATGAGCCTCAGGAAAAGGGCATTTTCGATAAGGTGAAAGACTACTTCATGTAGACTGAAGTGGGCGGGGTATGGATCAAGAGCTGAAGCACCATCTGAAAGCAATGGAATCGCGGATGGTCACGTTGGTGACGGATATGAAGGAGAGCCTGGAGCGCCAGATCGAAAATTTATCGAGCCGTTTCGATGCGCAGGCGACGAGGCTGGACCGGCAGGCGGCGATGTTTCAAACGGGTGCCCGCTGGACAAACCGAATGATCGCCTGGGCCGAGAAAGTGGATGTTTCGCTAGACAAGCGCATTCAGGAAATAGGCGAGTTGCGGGGTCGTAGTGATCGATTCCGCAGTTGCGATATGGGGTAGGATCGTACCAGCGCGGAGTAAAGAATGGATCAAGAGTTGAAGCAACACCTGGAAGCGATGGAAGCCCGGATGGAGTCGCGCTTCGATGAACGGATGGGCAAGTTGGAAGAGCGGCTGACCGAGAAAATGCGCGACATGCAGACCGAATTGCTGCGCGGATTTGCCGCGTTCTCTGAGGTCCAGACAATTCGCCTGCGCAAAGTCGAGGCAGATCAATCGAATCTTGATGCCGCTTTGTCGGGGCGGGTGAATGTCCTCGAAAGGCGGCTGCTCGAAATCGAACTGCGGCTCGGTCTAGCTTCTTAAAGGTGTCTTTCGAATGCCGGAGGGTACCTCGTTAATCAACCTGAGCTATCGAAGCCGGCTACCGTTCTAATAGAGAAAATTTCTGACGCGGTTGGTGGGATTTTCCTTCCGTATCAAATCCGCCGTGCGGCCCAAGCGGAGGCGGAGGCAGCGACACTCCAGGCTGTCACGCAAATTAAGATCACTGACCTCGAACGTCGAGCGATCCGCAGGCGTTTGGCTGAAGAAGCTATTAAGCAGCAAAACATTGAAGACATCGCGCAGAAGTCTCTTCCCGCACTTAAAGAAGAGGCACGCCCTGAGGATATCGAGAACGATTGGATCGCGAACTTCTTCGATAAATGCCGCCTGATCTCGGACACGGAGATGCAAGATCTCTGGGCGAGGGTACTCGCGGGCGAAGCCAATGCTCCGGGACATTCTTCTAAACGGACCGTAAACCTGCTTGCTTCATTCGACAAGATCGATGCCGAGTTGTTTCAAAATCTCTGCTCTTTTTGCTGGTCACTGAATGAGTCAGTCTTGGCACTGATATTCGACTATGACAACCAGGTTTACGGGAGCAGAGGCATAAACTTCGGTACCTTGACGCATCTGGACGCGATTGGGTTGATTTGGTTCGATTCTGGAATTAACCTTGGGGGGACGGGCATTCATATGAAGGGGTTGGACCAACTTGCGCTTGCCTGTTATCAAGATGAGTTTGTGATCGAGTTTCCGAACCCTTCGGGCAATACGCTGCAGATTGGGAGGGTGATGCTCACGAAGGCTGGTGAGGAGCTCTTGTCGGTAAGCAGGCCGACGAAGTCGGCGGGATTCCAGGAGTACATTCTCGAGCGATGGAGGGCTCAAAGAGTGACTATTCGGTCAAAGTAGCCAATTATGGCGAGGGTCTGACGGAACTGCATTCCCGCCGATACGTTTTCGGTGTCAGCCGCAGTAAGTAGGCCGGGAATCTACTTCGGAGGGGATGGACCTAAAAAATGGTCTTGGATTCGGCCCAGGTTCAGGGTTCCGTTGAGACGTTGTGTGCGGAGCATATTTCATGCTGCCGCACACAGTTTATTTGTGGTTATTTGCTACTTTCAGGCTTGGCTTTTGCGGCTGCGTCCAGCTCTGCACGTAAAGCACGGGTTTTCAGCCGCAATGCGATTTTTTGCTTCCGAAGCCTGTTGAAACGGGCGGTATCGCCGCAGGTTTTTGACATCTAGGCCAAACTGACTTGTTCGGCCTGCAACCCCTTCGGGCCCTGCTTCACAACGAATTGGACGCGTGCGCCCTCGTCAAGCGAACGGTATCCCGTCGCTTCAATCGCCGAGAAATGCACGAACACATCTTCGCCGTTCTCGCGTGCGAGAAATCCAAATCCTTTTGCGGCGTTAAACCACTTGACCGTTCCGGTCTCTTTCATAGTTATCTCCTTAAATCTAGCAATGGAAAGTTTGGATAAATCGATTGATACAGGAGGCTTGCAACAGGTGTTGAGCGGTGAGGATCAAAGCGAAGTGCCAAGTTTTCAAAAGCTTTAAGCATATTAGCACAAAACAAGCGGCTGACTACAAGAAAAATAATGTCCTTAGACAAAAAAAGGTACAATTGCCCCCATGTTCGGACTCATGAAACGGGCGGAACGACTGGGTTATATGGGCAGAGGGGCAGGCGGGCCCGCTGAATCGCGACGTGCCGGGATGGAGCGCTTGCTGCACAAGTGATGTCCACGCAAAGGCGCCAAGCTCGCTAAGAAGGCATTTCACGTCAGAGACGCAGAGTTCGCGGAGTAAATCAACCGCGAAAACTATTTACGTCCGCTGCGCTTTATAGCTTCGGCTAGCCGGGGTTCGATTTGGGCGAAGTCTTCCACTGGAATTTTCATTTTTCTCCGCCAGTTGGGATGCTGCCAGGTGCTGCCGGGGAGGTTTTGCTGCTCGGTTTCGCCGGTCAGGTCCTCTTGATTGATGACCGCCAGGACGCACGGTGTCGAGAGTAAGAAGCTGATCGGATCGTCTGTGAAACCGGTGGCTAACAGGATCGCGTTGAGACGCCCGACCTCGTCGGCGCGGGCGGCATGCTGGAAGCGGTAGCCTTCCTCGTCAATGAGTCCCGCGGCGTAGCGGGCTTCGATGTCACGGCCGGAGGCGAACCCGGCCAGCGTGGGCAGGTCGTGCGTTGTGGTTGAGACTACGGCGTGCGCGGGGTATTCTTCGGGGCGGCAGGAAATTGCCCGGCGCCGTCGCGGGAGAACCAGAAGAGCCGGTAGCTCAGAATGCCGGTCTCGGCTAGCGATTGGCGGACTTCGCCGGTCACTGTGCCCAGGTCTTCGCCAATGACGATGAAATTTCCGCGCACGCTTTCTAATGCCAGGATGCCCAGCAGATCGCTCGCAAAGTCCCGGACGTAGGCGCCTTTAGTGGCGGGCATGCCGTCGGGAATCCAATAGAGACGGAAGAAGCGCATGACGTGATCGATGCGCAGGGCGCCTCCATGGCGGGCGTTATTGCGGATCGATTGGGCGAAAAGTTGGTAGCCGTTATCGCGGTGGGCGTTGCGATTGGGAGGCGGAAAAGCCCAGTCCTGGCCGTTGGGCGAGAAATCGTCGGGAGGGGAGCCGACGCGCGCGCCCTTCACATAGAAGCTCGCGTTGGCCCAGAGGTCGGTGCCGAAACGGTCGGTGGCGAGGGCCAGGTCGTGATAGAGGCCGATCTTCATTCCCGCGGCGAGTGCGTGGGCCTGTGCTTCGGCTAACTGGTGATCGATTTGCCATTGGAGGAATTTGTAGAAGAGAACGCTCTGCTGATGCTCGCTGGCGAATTCGGCGACGGCGGGCGAACTTGGGATCGTGGAATTGTGGCGGCCAATCGCTCCACAGCCAGACGTTAGGATTCTGGCGATGCATCTCGGCGTCGAGGGCGCAGTAGACGGCGAAATCGTGGAGGTGCTGGCCTTGCTCGGCGACATAGGCATCGAATTCGGGTGTCCCGGGGAAGGCGGCGAAAGCACGGTGGAGCGCGGCTAGCTTCAATGCAGCGACGCGTTCGTACTCGACGAACTCGGCGGCGCGGAGGGATTCTATTTCGCTTTGCTCGGCGGCAGTGAGGGTTAGCTGGCCGGTCCGCTCGACATCCAGGTAAATGAAATTGCGGTAGAGCGAGCACTGCGGCAGATAGGGACTGGTGTTGTAGGGCTGGCGATTGGGGATGGCATGCAGGGGATTCAGGGCGACGAACGCACAGCCGGCACGGGCGAAGGAATCGATGGCGGCTAAGAGGTCGGTGAAATCGCCGCAGCCCCAGTTGCGGTTGGAACGCAGGCCATAAAGGCTGATGGCTACGCCGGCGGCTCGGGTGTTGATGGAAAGGGCACGGGCGGGGCACACGATGAGGCGGGATTCGGCCAGTACTTCAAGAAAGGGATCCCTCATGCGATAGACGAGGATCTTGTGATAGCCGAGGCGGAGGCGGGGTAGAGGAAGACGTCTTGCACCGTCTTGAATCGCGAGTTCGGGGAGCCAGAGCCAGTGGTGCTCGAGGTCGCCGCCTTCCCATTGAATTTCGAGTTTTATGGAGCCGGTGTCGGTTGCGGGGACGTGGAGGAGAAGCGAGTTGGTGTGTTCGCGAAGGACGATGGTCGGGGGAAGGGGGCGGTCGGGGTCGGGAGCCTGATCGGAGACGGAGCTGAGAATGGCGTCCAAAACGTCGTCGGGGGTCTGATGGGTGTTGCCCCAGATGTCGATGTAGGAAGGCTCGATACCGTGAGCGGCGGCCTGGGTGCGGAGTTCAGTCGATTGATCCACCTCCTTAATTATGGGGGAGGATGCGGAAAAGTCGCTGGCAGGCGAAACCGCCTTGCCCACACGGACTAATTGTGGATGTTGAGGTAGAAGGGGCGGCAACACGCGTGCCGATGCCTACATAGAGTGGGACCGACGACCCGGTGGGGGCGGAGTAGGGGATCTGGATCTGAAGCACGGGGTTGTTGAATTGAAGGACCGGGGCGATGACTGCGCCAGGGCCGGTGATCGAGCCCAGACTTGCGAACAGGTTCGCAAGGGTCAACTGCGTGATGGTGGGGTCGGCGAGTCCGAACATATTGACGGTCAGCACATCGCCGGGATGCACTTGCGAGGACGCCGTAATCGGGGCGCCGGAGGCATTCAGCACGGAGACGATCGAGGGTGGTAAAGCATCGACCTTCATGACGAGTGGCGGAACCGAAGCGCCGGTGGGCGAAATCAACGTTACGATATAAGCGCCAGGAGACAGGCCGCTGGGAACGGTCGCCAGCAATTGGCCGTTGCTGTATGCCATCGTCGCGGGCTGGCCGCCGATCGTTAGAATCCAACCGGTCAGGTTTTGCGGCACGTTGGTGGCGCTGATAACGGCGGTGCCTCCTGCCGGAACGCCGGCCAAGCCGGTTGCCGCATTGGTGATGGGCGCGTGAAGGGTGATTTGGCTCGGATTCGGCACGCCGATCTGGATGGTTTGAGTGGCGATCTGCAAACCGGTGGTTACGGTCAGGACGGTCGAGGTCAGTGGAGCCGAGGGGCTCACGGAAACGTTGACCATAAGCCACGTCGGGCTGTTCACGAACACCTGCTTGACGACGATGTCGCTCGATCCGAATCCGACCGTCGTCTGGCTGTTGAAGTTAGTGTTGGAGCCGGTGATCTGGACCATCGTATCGGTTCCGGGAACCAAAGAAGTCAAGCTGACATTGTTGATCGCCGCCGGGTTGACATAGTTATAGGTGTACTGCGGAGGGTTGCCGAAGGGATTCGCTTGCCCCGACGTCTGGCCATCGGGATTGAGGGCTTCGATCGATGAACTGTAGTTGGCGGGCGCGGGAGGAGCGGAGAGCGTAAACGATCCGTCGGGATTGGCGACGCTGATCGCTGGAGTGCCGTCGAAGACAAATTGCGTCGCGGGCGACAGGCTGGAACCGGAAACGGTGAGCAGGCCGTTGCCGTTTGCGTCAACTCCTGGAATCAGATTGGTCAGGCTCGGCGGACCGGACGGGACCACGAAAAATGCCGCAGGCAATATGTAGACATCGTTATTCACGTTCACGGCGAGCGCCACCGGAGTGGTCGACTGCACCGCAGTGGTCCAAACGCCGGTTAGAACGAAGGGATAGCTACACAGGTTATAGCTCCCATAGAATTTCGTGTAGCTGGGGATAATCTCCGCCGGGGCCGATCCTCCGATCACGCTGACGTTCAGTCCTGGAGCAAGCTGACTGGAGCCAGTCGTCGTCCCCGGCGCGCAAAAAATCATATTGTAAGAGGCATTGACGGGTAGCATGGGACTCGCCTCGAGGACACTGCCGAGGTAGCCCCACAACTCGAGTCCGGAAATTACGGGGCCGGCACTCGCTTGTACGTTGAAGTTCACGATTTGGATGTTCGAGGCGCTGACGTAGACCTGGGAGGCTTGCGTCCAATCGCGGGTACCGGGAGCGAACTGGGTAACGAAACCGGTATTGGGCTGAAAGGGAACCTGGAAGGCGTCCTGTGGGAGCACGATCGCGTCGGGCCCGGCTTCGCCCTGCTGCGCCGGCGGCAGCGGATGAACGTAGACCAGATAATAATTTCCCGGAGGACCCGGCGGAATGCCGTCGATTTCGTAGCTCCCGTCCGGATTGCTCAAATTGCTGATCGCGACGCCGGTGATCGGCGAAATCGCGACTACACTGGCCAGATTTACCCCACCTCCGTTCAACGTTACTTTTCCGGCAATACTTCCGACCGAGGCGAGATAGGTTGGAGTCGGATAAAGCAATGAAACGCCGGCGATATCGTCGGCGCCCAGAGGCATCGATTTAGTGGTCGAGCGGGTAACGTAAGTCGACATGCAGGCCGAGGTCAAGGTGTGCTGGAGCCCGAGGGCGTGTCCGAACTCGTGGGCCATGGTGGTGAAGGAACTGTCGTAAAAGCTCGCCTGCTGCGGGCTGGTTACCGTCAGGTTTTTCCGGAGCTGGATTTGCGAGTGGAGAATCGGTAGAAAAGGCGTAAAGCTATTGATCGAGACGTTTGCGTAGGTGGTGACCTTGGTCTGCGCGAGAATGCCGGTTGCGATGTTGTTGTCGTCGAAGACCACTTCGATTCCCGGTGCCGATTGCTGAGTCGCGGAACTCTGGAGACCGCCATACGCCAGCTTGACTTGGGAACTAGGTATATTGTTCCAGGCCTGTGCCGCCAATTGCAGTTCGCTGATCACGGCGGTGAAGCTGTCTCCCGTCACGAAAACGTTCGGACCCTGGTCCGAGATGAAGTAAGAGATGGTGTTGCTGTTGGTCAAATCGAAGCGGAGGTTGATCGGATTGAACTGCCCTGTGCGGCTGGGAAAATAGACAAAATGGTAATAGCCGGAAGCGACCGAGGAAAGCGCGGTCAGCACCGCCGCCATGCTCAGAACTCGCTTCAGGAAGGGCATTATTTAGCAGCTCCCGCTTTGGGAAGCGTCTTTACGATCAGCTCGCGAAGTTCGCTCCACTTCATCGTTACAGGCGAGTCGGTAACCGGCTTGCCCGACTTATCCAGCATCTGGTCGGCAATTGCCGGGCGATTCAGCACGGTCGCGCCGGAAGGGTCCTGAGTCAGGTTGAACATGCCCTGAGTGAGGCCGATCACTTGAGTCATGCCGCTCCGGCCGGTCCACAGAAACAACACATATTCCTGGCCTTGCGTGAATACAGGGGAGCCGATTCCGATCTGGCGGATGTTTCCGAAGACGCCTCCCGGAACCGCGAACTCCGCCGGAAGAATCGCGCCTTTTTTCAACGTATCCGACACCTCCAACTGATAGTAGGTGTATATGTCCTTGCCCACGGCCGCAGTGCGGGAGCCAGTGATTTTGGCGCGAACAATCGAGGTCGACTGCAAGAATCAAATCGTTCATCGACATCTTCAGCAGCGTGGTGGCGCCCGCGGGGGCGAGCAAAGCTACGCTAGCCAAAAGATGGGACGAAGTTCGCATTCCCCTTCTCTTTTGCACGCGTCGGGCCGGATGTGGATCGCTGATAGGAAAAGACTTATTCCCGAATCAAAGGGCAATTTTGTGGACCTTTGACACGCAATTGAGACAGATTGCCACCATTGCGGTAGTAGGGCGGACGCCCTCGTCCGCGCCGGACCCCTTGGTCCGGCTGTTCGATCACAACCCGAAGGCCGACGGGGGCGTCGGCCGCGGACCGGGGGTCCGCCCCACATTATTCGCAGGTGATTTTGAAGACTTCGAATACGGGACGGCCGTTGGAATCGGGAACCGTTCGGAGAGAATCCTCATGGCATCCATCAGCTCTCGCAGACCGATCGAAACGCTTGCGGACGCCCTCGAAATTCTCGCGTTTTTCGGTATGCGCGATGAAGAGGCCGTTTCGATCTGCAAACATGCGCGACGCCGCGCCTTTTCCCCAGTCCGAGAGGGTATCCGTCATGAAGGGTTCGTTGGCCCCGTTCATATGCAGGCGGCCGTTGTGAAGGACGTCAAGTGGAAACTGAATTCCCCAATCGAGCACGTAAATCGTCTGGCCTGGAATATCAGAAAGACTGCCGACAGCGGATAAATCGCGTCGGTGAAAGGGCCTTCTGCGCCATTTCGCTCGAATTGCAAGATGTACTGATTGAGCACCAGCAGGTTCATGACGACTAGCAGAAGGCTGATCGAAGCAGCCAGCCAATTCCATCGAATTGAGGAGATCGCCACCGCGACAAAAAGCTGCGGGAAGGGCCACAGCAGCACAGTGTGATGGATGGACGCACCGGCATCGCGTGTGGACGCCATAAAAAACCAGGCCACGGCGCAGAACACCAGGCAAAAGCGCGCGGCTCGCGATCGCCACCATAAAGGTACGGCGAGAAGCGCGAGTAGCGGCTGCGTACTCCATGCCTCCGCTGCGATGCTCGCCCAGATGATCGTGAATGAAAACGGCGGTTCGCGGCCGCGGACGGAAACGGGAGCCTTCGGATTGTCGGTGAACTCCTCGGAAACCAGATAGCCGAAAAGTCCCTGACCGCCAAGGGCGCCGCGGACGATGGATGAACTTCGCGGGAGCACTGCGCGGGTTCCAGATGGGCGTTGGTGCGGAATGTCTCGGCGCGGCGGTGACCATTATAAATAACGAAGGGCAGGGAGCCCAGCAGAAAGCCGGCGGCGGCGACGATCAAATTGACGGCGGGTGATCATTTTCGACAGTTCGCGCCGAAATACGGACACCGCCGCGCAAATCAGCCCGGCAAGCGCCCAAACAAAGACCGCCTTGTTCCACAGAGCCAGTCCCAGAAAAAAAAATCCCAAGCGGGAGATCCCGTGGCAGGCGATTTTGCGCGTATTTGACCAGGAAAATAACATCCAGTCACAAGTAAAAGATGTTCGAGCGCAACTGGACCCCAATCGAAGGTGTTGGTAAGGAGAAACGTCGGGTCGGAGGCCAGCAGGAGGGCGGCTATGACGGCAGTCCGGCGCCCGGCGGATCGTTCGGCTAAGTAAAAGAAAAGACATACAGTTAAAGCGCCGGCAAGGACGGTTGGAAGGCGAAGAACCCAGGCGGCGTGCAGCGGATGAGCCTCGAAACCGGATCGGAAAATGGCGATCAGAGGCCAGTAAAGGAGCGTTTTTAGCGTTCCAATATAGGTCATCACCATCAAAGGAATGTCGTGATGGAACAGGCGAATGCGGAATTCTCTTTGCAACGGTCTGGTAATATGGGCCGGCAAATAACGCCTCGTCCATCTGGATGCCGGCGTAGGGAATCAGGGCGCATCCGGCCAGAATGGTCGAGGCAGCAGGAGAAGCCGAGCGAGAGTCGCGAGGCGAGATTTTTCACGGGCGGTGGGAAAGAATGTGAGAATTTTTACCGGTTCTCCAAGACAGTATAAAGCATCAGGACATCCGGAACTGCGTGAAGCCGTAATGGTTTCTGGATTCTGGACCGATATGAATACGATTGCATCTGGATTGGAAGTGAGTCGAGGGGAAGCTAGGGCGGTCATCAATTAGATTGGCTATTTGATTGCTTGCAGAAAGCGGCAACAGTATGTTAAGCTGTGCGAAGCAGATTTGGAGAACAGAGATCCCGGCGGGTGGAGGCCCGATGGGCGGCTGGGCGAAGTGCTCTGGTCGAAAGATCTCTGCGCAAGTTGGCCGTTCGGCCAACCGTCCACGGCGAACTCTTTTCGCATCGAAAGAGTTCGCGACCAAAAAAGCAAATCCGTCGTCAAAACGGGTATGAAGCTTGAACCTTTTTGCTTGGACCTGCGTCTAAGGATGTGACGCGGACAAACGAAAAAATAGAACGAACGAAAAAAATAAAACAAACAAGAGACAAGAGGCAGCCATGACAAAGAACGAGTTAAACAAATTTAAAAATATCCTGGAGGCGAAGCAGGCAGAACTGGTAGCGTTTGTGCGAAATCGCGAGGGAATTGCCATCGAGAAGAGCCCGGACGCACTGGATGAAGTGCAGCACGCCGCCGAGCGCGAGCTCGCGATTCGTAATCTGGATCGCGAATCGCAACTACTCCGCAATGTGCGGGCGGCATTGCGCCGCATCGACGAAGGGACCTTCGGCGTATGCCTGCACTGCGAAGAGGACATCAGTCCGAAGCGCCTGGCAGCGGTGCCGTGGACTCCTTTCTGTATCGCGTGCCAGGAAATGGCCGATCGCAATCAGGCCGGCGACGCGTCGGAGAATTTCGACGAGATGCTGGTCAGCGCGGCTTAATTTCCGGTCCAATTCGGATATAAGAAGTCATCCTGCCCGCTTTCTCCTTCTCCCGCCGGTAGGAAAAAAAGCGCTCGGCGTTGCAAAAAGTGCAGACGCCGAGCGCTTCAATATTTTGGGTAGGCACTCCAGCTGCCTCAAGTTGCTTCCGATTTTCCGACGCTAGGTCGAGGTGTGTCCGGCTGGCGAATCCGAATTGGTTTGACACATCTTCCCCTACCTCATAACAGCAGACGCCGATTCCCGGTCCGATGGCGGCGAAGATGTCGCTCGGCTGGGTCCCGAACTCGGTCCTCATCTTTCTCGAGCGTCTTGAATGACAATTTGGGCGGCGGTTCCGCGCCACCGGCATGAATGGCGGCGACGGCTCGATTTCGCGTGTCGGCCAGTAGAATCGGGTAGCAGTCGGCGGTGCGGATGGAGATGGCGAGCCCGGGAAGGTTGGTAATCAGCGCGTCCGCCTTCGCCAAGAACGCCCGGTCGGTCGGCGAGAAGTACCAGATTAGAATGGATTTGTTTCAGACTGGAAACCGGATCGGGATTTGCGAGACGGGTGGCGGGTGCCAAACCCGTGGGTCAGCCAGGGGAGGGCGGAGAGGATTTGAGGATTCGAGGTAGGGAGGCACTAACGGTATGCCTCGGAGCGGTGCCTGACCCGCAAAATCTCGATCGTGTCCCCGTAATCGTGGAATCGGATGCGGTAATCGCCGAACGCGCAATCGGAATTCAGGCGGATCTATGTCTTGAAGCCGCTCGACATCCGCTTTGCCGGTCTTGAACGAATCGCGCCAATCCGTGAAGGATATTCATTGCGGTTGCGCCGATCGATGGCTCGAAGGTCGGCTTTAGCAGGAGCAGTCCAGACGATGCTTTTTGGCCACCGCCTACCGGTCCGTACCGTTCTTTTCTGACGGCAGCGGCGTGCCTCCCATTCGCTCGAAGTCTTCCATAGTGAGCCCGAACTCGGCCAGCACTTCCTCATGCGGAATCGGCTTGTTGTGCTTCAACCATTCGATGGACTCGGCAACGGCGCTGCTCTTCCTCGTCACTGATTTCCTCGTCTTCGAATGGCGGGCGTCACGATGGTTTCCAGCAATCCGACCAAGGCTGAGAGCTGCCTCCGGCATCCGGTCGATCAATTCATGGGCATGCTGACGAGTATCACTCATCGATTTCAGCATAGCTCGCTAGCAGGTGTATGATGTTGGCGAACCGTATGAAACTATTCCTCGCACTCTCCTTCACCCTCGCCGCATTCGCCCAGCCCCCGAACCCCGACGCGTTTTACAAGATTGGCCCCGATTCTCTCCCCAGGACGGCGTTCCCAAGGGCGAAATTCGCGGACCATTCAAGATCGACAGCAAGGCCTATCCCGGAACCTTTCATACCTATTGGATCTACGTCCCGGCGCAATACGACGCCTCAGTTCCCGCGAGCCTCATGATCTTCAACGACGGCCAGGCGTTCATGAATCCGGACGGCGACGTGCGGGCGCAGAACGTGATGGACAATCTGATTTACCGGCGCGAAATTCCGGTCATGATCGGCGTATTCATCAATCCCGGCCACACGCCGGAGCAGCCCGAGCCGACGCCCGCGGAATGGGGCGACCGGACCACCAATCGTCCGACCGAATATAATTCGCTCGACGACCGCTATCCGCGCGTGATCGTCGATGAGCTGATGCCGGTGCTTTATAAGGATTACAACATCTCGAAGGATCCCGAGCGCCACGGCATCGGCGGAGCCAGCTCCGGCGCGATCGCGGCGTTCACCGTGGCGTGGGAGCGGCCCAACGATTTCCGGAAAGTGCTCAGCATCGTCGGCAGCTTCGTGAATCTGCGCGGAGGCCACGCCTACGCCGACATCGTCCGCAAGAGCGACAAGAAGCCGATCCGCATTTTCCTGCAGGACGGCCGCAACGATAATCGCGGCACCCGCGCCGACGGCGATTACGACGAGACCCGCGACTGGTTTTTCCAAAACGTCCGCCTGATGAAGGCGCTGACCGACAAAGGTTACGACGTCAACTACACCTGGGGCATGAACAAGCACGGGCAAAAGATGGGCGGCGCGATTGTTCCCGACATGATGCGCTGGCTGTGGCGCGACCAGCCGGTTTCGGTCGATTATAAGGATACGGTGGAGCGTTCCTTCCGCGAGCCGGTCAAGAAAAACTGAGCGGGTGTGCTACGATACGCTGTTCGGAGCCTGGAGCTATCGTTGTCTCAAAACCGTAATCATTCTCTCTCTATCCATCCTTCTGATTCTTTTTTCGGCGAGCGGCATGTGCGCGCTGATCTACGAAGTCGTCTGGTACCAGTTGCTGCAACTCGCCATCGGGTCGACCTCGGTTTCGCTCGGCATCCTGCTCGCGACCTTCATGGGAGGCCTGTGCATCGGCAGCCTGTGGTTCCCGCGCATCCGCCTGGCGCAGCATCCTCTGAAAATTTACGCCGCCCTCGAACTGGGAATCGCCGCGTGCGCGGTCCTGGTGCAGCTCAGCCTGCCGTCTCTGAATCGCCTGTACATCGCCGGAGCCGAGCACGGCATGCCCGGAATGCTGTGGCGCGGAGTCCTCGCGGCGCTCTGCATGCTCCCGGCGACGATCCTGATGGGTGCTTCGCTGCCGTCGATCGTCCGATGGGCGCGTAGCGTTTCCTCGTGGGGATATCTGTACACCGGCAACACCGCGGGCGCCGTGATCGGATGCCTGCTCGCCGGTTTTTACCTGCTGCGCATTTACAACATGGCGACCGCGACCTATTTCGCGGCGGCGATTAATATCGTTGTCGCACTGCATCAGCTCTCCTGCTCGCATCGCGTCTGTCCGGGCTCTGATGCGGAGCCTGAGGAAGCATCGTTGAAACCGCCGATTCGTCGCACTGGCCGATCTATCTCGCCATCGGACTTTCCGGCGCCACCGCGCTGGGCGCGGAGGTCGTGTGGACGCGCCTGCTCAGCATGCTGCTGCTGGGCACGGTCTATGTTTTCTCCATCATTCTCGCGGTCTTTCTGGTCGGCCTCGCGCTGGGAAGCGGCGCGGGCTCCTGGCTGATCAAGCGGGTGCGGCCGCAGCTCGCGCTCGGATGGTGCCAGATTCTGCTGCTGTTCGGCTTCGCCTGGACCGCGTACATGATCGTCGACGTGCTTCCTTTCTGGAAGGACGACGCGCTGCTGACGCCCGACCCGTGGCACATGTATTATCTCGACCTGAAGCGCTGCATCCTGGCGATTCTTCCGCCCACCCTGTTCTGGGGCGCGAGCTTCCCGCTGGCCTGCGCCGCCGTCGCCAAGCGAGGCGAGGATTCCGGCCGAACCGCCGGCGCGATTTACGCCGCGAATACGCTGGGCGGAATCGTCGGCGCGCTCGCGGTCAGCCTGGTGCTGATCCCCTGGATCGGCTCGCAGCAATCGGAGCGCGTGCTGATCATCGCCGTCCGCGATCGGAGGAGTCATCGTTCTGGTGCCGATGCTGCGCCGCTCCGGCGCGGGCCTCGCGGGCTTGGCCGCGTCCGATCGGCGTCGCGTGTCTGCTGGCCTGGAGCGTCGATCCGGTGCCCGGCGAACTGATCGCCTACGGCCGCCGCATGGCTCTCAACGCCGGCCAATCGAAGGTGCTCTACGCCGCCGAAGGAATCAATTCATCGGTCGCGATCACGGAGTGGCCGAACAACACGATCTACGTCAACGTGAACGGCCACGTCGAAGCGACCACCGAAATCTACGACATGAAACTGCAGCGCATGGTCGGCCATCTGCCCGCCCTGCTGCATCCGAATCCGAAATCCGTGCTCGGCATCGGATTCGGCGCCGGAGTTTCCGCCGGAACTTTCACCCGCTATCCCGGCATTCAGAAAATCACCATCTGCGAAATCGAGCCGTCTGATTCCGCCCGCCTCCACGCGCTTTTTCGGCGATGCGGATTACCGCGTCGCGCTCGATCCGCGCACGCACATCGTGTTCGACGACGCGCGCCACTACCTGCTCACCACCACCGACAAGTTCGACATCATCGCGTCCGATCCTCTGGACGTCTTCATCAAAGGGACCGCCGCGCTCTATTCGAAGGAGTACTTCGAATCGGTGAAAAGCCACCTGAATCCCGGCGGCATGTTTACGCTCTACGTCCCTCTCTATGAAACCGACGAGCCGACCATCAAGAGCGAGCTCGCGACTTTCTTCGAAGCGTTTCCCTACGGCACCGTCTGGGCGAACACCAGGAACGGCCAGGGATACGACATGGTCTTCATGGGCCAACTCGATCCTCTGCGCATCAATATCGATGAAGCGCAGGAGCGCATCAACCGCGACGATCATGCGCCGGTGCGCGAGTCGCTCCGCGAAATCGGCGTCAATTCGCTGCTGGAATTATTCGCGACCTACGCAGGCAACGCTCGCGATCTCGCGCCGTGGACCGCGGGCGCCGCGCTGAACGCCGACGGCGATCTGCGCCTCAGCTATCTGGCCGGCTGGGGCATCAACTCCGACCTGGAAGATGTTCTGTATCGGAAAATGCTTCTCTACCGGACGCTCCCAGTCGGCATTTTTACAGGCTCGCCGGAGTACGTCCAAAAAGTCCGATGACCCTGACCAATTGCAGACAAACTGCCCATTCCGGGATGAATCTAGCTAAGGGCTTCGACTCGACGCTTGCTAAATCCATTAGTATCCGACTTCAAAATCTCCTCATACCTCTTACGAATCTCCTCCAGCCGAGCATTCAGCTCCTTGAACACCTCGTAGCTCTGATCCGTCGGCTTCGCGTCGCCGGTCTCGACGACCCGCAGCAGCGCCGCGATCTGATTATTCAGCTTGATCGGAAAATTCAGCGGATCCTGATTGCTGCGATTCCGGACCTGGTAAATATCTTCTTCCACCGCGCTCAGCTTGGTCGAAAGCCGCTCGCCCGCAGCATCCAGCGACGGATCCTTCTTCACGCGATCGGCGATATTCTTCTTCATCTCGCGAATGCGGATCACCATCTCATTCGCCTCGCTGGTCTTGTCGCGCACCTGGATCGCGAGCTTGAACTGCTCCGCCAGATCCGCATCGCGTAATGTCGGTCAATCCGCGGATCTTTCGCTGACGATCAACGGCCGAGTCTCCGTGACGCCGTTCGCCGTCAGCCGAACCTGATATTGCCCCGGCACCGCGAGCGGACCCTGATCCGTCTGCGCGCCCCAGAAAATCATCCCTTCGAAAGTGTTCGCGCCGGGATAGCGCAGATCCCACGTAAAGCGGTTGCCGCCCTGCTTTGCGCGCCGGCGGACGAACCGCGCCGCGCCCTGCCACCGCCTTCGTCGTCGCCTTCGGCAGCAGCGCCGCCGCGTCCTCCGCGACCTTCTTCTCTTCCTCCGCCGAGCCGACGAAGGAGCGCACCACCGCGCCGCTTCGCATCGAGAATTTCGATCTTCACCGTGTCGGCTTCCTTCGCCAGACAATAATCGATGCCGCGCCGCGATTCGACGCGAACGCACCACCGGGTGCGGCGCGAACAGATGCGCGCCCGTCGACAGAACGCCCGCCGAAAGCTGGCGCAGAGGTGTGATGTCGTCGAGAATATAGAACGCCCGGCCATGCGTCGCGATCACCAGATCGTCGCCTTCAATCACCAGATCCGACACCTGCGTATCCGGCAGATTCAGCCGCAGCGACTGCCATTCCGCGCCGTTATCGAAGGAAACATAAATCCCATGTTCTGTTCCGGCGTACAGCAGCCCCGCGCGCTTCGGATCTTCGCGGACCGCCTGCACGAAATCGTTCGTCCGGAATGCCGTTGACGATCTTGGTCCAGGTCGCGCCGTAATCGTCCGTGCGATACGCGTAAGGGCGCCGGTCGTCGGCCTGATAATTTTTCGCCGCCACGTACGCCGTCCCCGGTTTGTGCGGCGACGCCTCGATCAGGCTGATGCGGATGAAATCCGGCATGCCCGGCGGCGTGATGTTCTTCCAATTCTTTCCGCCGTCGCGCGTGATGTAAACCAGGCCGTCGTCGGAGCCGGTCCAGATGGTCTGCGCGTCGCTGCTGCGACGGCGCGATCGTGAAAATCGTGCCGTAAATTTCCGGACCGTTCTGATCCTTGGTGATCGGGCCGCCGGAATCGCCCAGCGTTTTCGGATCGGCGCGCGTCAGATCCGGGCTGATCTTCTCCCAGCTCTGCCCTTCGTTCGTGGTCTTCCACAGATGCTGCGACGAGGTGTAGAGCACATTCGGATCGAGCGGCGAGAAAACGATCGGGAAGGTCCACTGCCAGCGTTCTTTCAGCGCGCTCGCCGGCATTCCGGAGAAGAACAGCGGATAGACCTGCGACGTCGCGCATCTGCCCGGTCGAGCGGTCGAGCCGCGTCAGCAGCGCGCCCTGGCTGCCCGCGTAAAAAATATTCGGATTCACAGGATCGCGGCGCGATGTAGCCGCTCTCGCCGCCGCCCGGCCGAATATTCGACGGCCCCGCACGCGAGCGCCTCCTCCGCCGCCGCCGCGCCCGCCGAGCGCGCTCGAAACGCAAATGGTCGAGTTATCCTGCTGCGCGCCGCACACATGATACGGAACGTCGCGCGTCGTCGCGACGTGATAAAGCTGCGCGGTCGGATAATGCTTGTCCGGTCCACGTTTCGCCGCCGTTGATCGACACATTGGCGCCGCCGTCGTTCGAGTTCGATCATGCGCATGCGGATCGTTGGACGCGATCCACAGATCGTGATTATCGCCGTGCGGCGTGCGGATCACCTTGAACGTTTTGCCGCCGTCGGTGGATTTGTAAAGAACGAAGTGTTCAGCACGTAGACCGTGTCTTTGTCCTTCGGATCGGCGTAAATGCGCGAGTAATAAAACGCGCGCTGCCGCAGCCGCCGGTCTTCGCTGATGCGCGTCCACGTCGCGCCCGCGTCTTCGGAGCGAAACAGTCCGCCATCCTCGGCTTCCACCATCGCGTAAACGCGATTCGAATCGCGCCGAAACCGCGACGCCGATCTTTCCGATGATGCCGTTCGGCAAGCCCGGCTTGCGCGTGATCTCGGTCCAGTGATCGCCGCCGTCGGTCGATTTATAAAGTCCGCTCAACGGACCGCCGCTCGAAAGCGTCCAGGAAGTGCGATACACGTCCCAGATCGCCGCGAACAGCACCTTCGAATTGTGCGGATCGATGCACCAGATCCACCGCGCCCGCGCGATCGTTCTTATACAGAACCTTCTGCCACGTCTTGCCGCCGTCGCGCGAGCGGAACACGCCGCGCTCCGCATTCGGCGCCGTAAGGATGCCCCAGCGCCGAAACATAAACGATATCGGCGATTCGACGGATCGACGCGAATGCGCGAAATCGCCTGCGTATCGCCGAGCCCGATGTGCTTCCACGTCTTGCCCGCGTCGATCGATTTATAAACGCCGTCGCCCTGCATGATGTTGCCGCGCAGTTCCGTCTCGCCCATGCCGATATAAACGACGTCGGGATTCGATTCGGACACCGCGACCGCGCCCACCGAGGAGCTCTTGAATCTGCCCGTCGGTCACCGGGCTGCCACGTGGTGCCGCCGTCGGTGGTCTTCCACAACCCGCCGCCGACCGCGCCGAAATAATATTCGTTGGGCCGCGACGAGCTGCCCGCGGAGGTGATCGACCGGCCTCCGCGCTGCGGCCCGATGCTGCGCCATTGAAGCGCTCCGAACACCGACGCATCATAATGTTCCGCGAATGCAATCGCCGCGCAGAGAAGAGTGAGAAAAAGAAATCGTTTCATGAGAAGTTCCTGTGTAGTGGCGTTCGGGGTGGCGCAACGAGGTTTCCAGCGGACCACTGCTACTAGAGGCAATAGTATAACGCGCCGTCTTATCTCAATTGACACGCCTCTTCCCGACGCGGTAAAACAACACATGGAATCCTCTACCCGGCGTAATTGGTTCGCCGCCGGTCTCGGCTGCGGCCGTTGCGTCTCGTATTTCTTTTGCGGATACCTCGGACGATTTGGCGTCGCTTACCTTGAAGCAGGCCTCCGACCGCATCCGCTCCAAAAAAGTTTCTCCCGTCGAGCTTACCGAAGCCTGTCTCGCTCGCATCAAGACCTATAATCCAAAAATCAACGCGTGGATCACGGTGATGCGCGACAAGGCGCTCGCGCAGGCGAAGGAGCTCGAAAAAGAGCAAAAGTCCGGCAACTTCCGCAGCCCTCTGCACGGGATTCCCATCGGCATTAAGGATTCGATCGACACCGTCGGCGTGCGCACCACCGCCGCCAGCGCGGTTTACGAATATCGTTTCCCGACTGAAGATGCCGAGGTCGTTCGGCGCCTGAAAGCCGCGGGCGCGATTCTGATCGGCAAGTGCAACATGCACGAATTCGACGCCGGTGCGACCTCCGCGGTCAGCTACTGGGGCCCGGTTCGCAATCCCTGGAATCTGGAGCGCGTCGCCGGTGGAGCATCCGGAGGCTCCGCGGCCGCGGTCGCGATGAACAACTGTTTCGCCGCGCTGGGAACGGATTCCGGCGGCGCCATTCGCACGCCCGCTTCCTATTGCGGCGTGGTCGGATTCAAGCCGACCTACGGCCGCGTCAGCCTGCGCGGCATCATTCCCTTTTCCTGGTCGCTCGATCATTGCGGACCGATCGCGCGAACCGTGGAAGACGCGGCGATGGTGCTCCAGCAAATCGCCGGTTACGATCACGTCGATATCGATAGCGTCGATAAGCCTGTGCCCGATTATTCGTCCGGCGATCGGCGCGCCTGTCGCACAGTTCCGCATCGGCATCCCGGTGCAGTTTTTCGATCATCTCGATGACGAAGTTGCGCGCGCCGATCGAAGATGCGATCGAGGTCCTGAACAAAATCACCAAGGGATCGCACGACGTGAGCCTTCCCTCTTTGCTTCGCGCGGGCGCCGCAGGCGAGGTCGCCGCGTATCATGAAAATCTGCGCGGCGTGAACGGCGGAGGCTATGAGCCGAGCACCGCGCGCGTATTTCCCGCCGCGGACGCCACCAAAGCCGTCGATTACATCCGCGGCTGGCGCGAATTGCAATTGATCCGCCGCACCGTCGACGCAGAAATTTTCCAGAAACAAAGCGTCGACGTACTGATCGCGCCTACCGCCCGCCATGCGGCTCCGACCGTCGAAGAAGTGCTGGTCGCCACGCCCGCAGGCGGAGGAGGTCGCGGCGGTGGTGGACGCGGCGGCGCGACCGCACTCCAGCGGCAACGACCGCCCGCCGCACCGGAAACTCCCACACGTTCCGATCCCGAAGAGAATACCCGTCCGTTCAACGGCTACGGCCTGCCGACCATCACTCTGCCCTGCGGCTTTTCGAAAGATGGCATGCCCATCGGCCTGCAGATCAGCGGCCCGCGCTTCGGCGAAGTGAACGTGTTAGCGCTGGCCTACGCTTATCAGGAAGCAACCGAGTGGCACAAGCGCAAACCTCCGTTGCAGCCCGATACCAAAGTTCCCGTGCTCTCCAAATCCGCGTCGGAGCAAACCGGTGGTTAATCCTGATCTCTCCGCGCTCACGCTGAAGCAGGCCTCGGACCGCATTCGCTCGAAAAAAGTTTCGCCCGTCGAACTCACCGAAGCTTGTCTCGCGACCATCAAGACGTATAATCCGAAGACCAACGCCTGGATCACCGTGATGCGCGAGCAGGCGCTGGCGCAGGCCAAGGTGCTCGAAAAAGAGCAGGCCGCCGGGAAATTCCGCAGCCCTCTTGCACGGCATCCCGATCGGCCTCAAGGATAATATCGACATCGCCGGCACGCGCACCACGGCGGGCAGCAAGACACTCGCCGGCAACGTGCCCGACCGAAGATGCCGAGGTCACCCGCCGCCTGCTCGCCGCCGGCGCGATCGTGATCGGCAAGTGCAACATGCACATCTTCGCCAGCGGAGCGACCTCCGCCGTCAGCTATTTCGGACCCGTCCGCAATCCCTGGAATCTTGCGCTTGATCGCCGGTGGTTCTTCCGGCGGTTCCGCTGCCGCGGTCGCGATGGATAACTGCTACGCCGCGCTCGGCACCGATACCGGCGGCTCCATTCGCACGCCTTCCGCGATGTGCGGCGTCACCGGTTTCAAGGCGACCTACGGCCGCGTCAGCATCCGCGGGATCGTCCCTTTGACCTGGTCGCTCGATCACTGCGGACCCATCGCGCGCACCGTCGAGGATACCGCGATGGTCTTGCAGCAGATCGCCGGCTACGACGTCCTCGATCTCCAGTCGATCGATTATCCCGTGCCCGATTATTCGAAAGCTATCGGCGCTCCGGTCTCGCAATTCCGCCTCGGCATTCCGCCGATGTTCTACGACGGACTCGACGACGAAGTCTCAACCGCAATGGACGAAGCCATCGCGCTCCTCAACAAATTGACCAAAGGCTCGCGCGAAATCGAGATGCCCTCGATCCTCGGCACCGGAGCCAACAGCGAAGGCGGCGTCTATCGCGAAGCTTTAGGCAACGGGTTCGTCGGCGCGGAAAACGCGACGCCGCCCGGCGGAGGAGGAGGCGGAGGTGGCGGTGCAGCCGCGCGCGGTCGATTATATCCGCGAATGGCGCCAGCTTGCGATTGATCCGCCGCACCGTCGACGACGACGTGTTTCAGAAGCAGAACGTCGACCTGCTGATCACGCCGACCATCCGCCATCTGCCGTGGACCATTGAAGACGAATTGAGCCGCGCCGCGCAACACCGCGGCGCCCGTCATCCCGAGCCCGGCAACACCCGCTCGCTCGACGACTACGGCCTGCCGACCATCACCGTCCCCTGCGGTTTCTCGAAGGCGGGCCTGCCCGTCGGCCTGCAAATCAGCGGTCCGAATCTGGCCGAGGTCAACGTGCTCGCCCTGGCGCACGCCTATCAGCAGGCAACCGATTGGCATAAACGCCGTCCGCCCTTGAGTCGCCGATACCAAAGTCCCGCCCCTCTCCAAAACCGCGCTAGGCCAAACCGGCGAATCCGTCACGCGCTAACATGCTATGACGTCCTGAGAACAAGGACGTGAAAAGCATCCTCTTCACCACCGACGCTGGCGTTCATCTGTTCGGCCAGGCGCCCGAAGTCAAAACCGCCGGACAGGCCTTATAAGAACATCACCGAGCTCAAAGGATATTCCCGCCGACCAGTTGATGCCCGCCATGCAGTTCATCGCGACTTCGCTCGGCGTCCAGTGCGATACCTGCCACGTCGCGGGCAAGCCCGAGGCCGACGATAAGCGCCCCAAAAAGACCGCGCGCGAAATGATCGCGATGACCATGGCGATCAATAAGAACGCATTCCATGGCCAGACCCAGGTCACCTGCTATTCCTGCCATCGCGGATCGGAACGTCCCGTCGCCATCCCGCCTGTTCAGGAGACCGATGCGCCCGCGAACCCTGAAGCGAGACCCGCGCCGACCGCAGGCTCGACCCCACCCACCGCCGATTCGATACTTGAAAAATACGTGACTGCCCTCGGCGGCGCCGACGCAATGAAGAAGGTTACCAGCCGCGTCGGCACGGGCGCGATTATCGTTTCCGGCAAGGAAACGCCAATCGAGGTCTTCACGAAAGCGCCCAACAAGCGCATCACCATCACGCACGCCTCAAGTGGCGACAGCTCCACAGCGTTCGACGGCACCGTCGGATGGATGGGCACTGCGGGCCGTCCCGTTCGTGAAATGTCGGCCGCCGATGTTAAGGGCTCCGCGCTCGATTCCGAGTTTTACCTGCCTCTCCGCCTGAAGGAAATCTTCACCCAGGTGCGCGCCTGGCCGCCCCGACAAAATCGGCGACGTGCCCGTCCTCACGCTCACCGGAACCCGGCAGGGCCTGCCGCCCGTGCGATTCTTCTTCGACGCTAATTCAGGATTGTTGCTGAGAATGGTGCGCTATACCGAGAATCCTCTGGGCCGCATGCCGGTACAAATCGACTACGCCGATTATCGCGACGTCGATGGCGTGAAGACCCCGTTTCGTTGGACCCTCTCCCGCCCCAACGGCCGATTCACGATTCAACTAAGCGAAGTGAAAGCAAACGTCCCCATCGAAGACACCAAATTCGCCAAACCCGAGCCGCGACCATAGGGAGCGCTCACTCATTTGCGTCAGGGGTCTGCGAATTTTCAACCAACGAACGGCTCTACGTTCCATCGCTCCCTCGCAGCCCGCCCCTGAAAATCCACCCCACCAAGATCAGCGCCGTAACCCCACTAACCCACGTCGCGACCCTCATCTCCACCCCGCCGTCATAAACCAAATCGATCGTCGAACCCCCCTCCGGCGCATAAATCGTCATCATCCCCAACGCATCCCGAGCAATCGGAATCTCCTTCCCATCCACCCGGGCATGCCATCCTCGATGCCACGCGATCTGTAGCGACACCACCTGTCCCGCGCCCAAATTCGCCTCGATCCGACCCGCATGCGCATTCGTCCAAGACAACCGAGCCTCCGGCATCCCCGGATCCTCCAGCGCCCGAACATATCCCCTCAGCGGTTCCACATCGCTCTCACCCGTCGGCGTGCGCGCCATCAACTCGCATCCGCGGCACCACCCGCGCCAACGACCGATGCGTCTTCCCCACGCGATACAAAACATCCCCTCCGTCTCTCCACAATCGGCTCCAGCAACCCCTCGAATCGTTTGGGATCCGCAAAATCCTGGTAAGCCTCCGTGCTCCCCGGACCCGACACGCCCACCGCCTGTACTCCCAGCGCCTTCAGCCACAGCACGGAACATTCCGCGGAATTCTGAGCCGCACTGCGCGTGATCCAGAAGCTAGCCGACCGCAAAACATCGTCGGTCCTGCCCTGATCGAATCCGCCGCCCATCTCCGGCGTATCGCTGAACGCCGTCAGCCAATACATACTCGATCCGGGCAGCATCACCCTCTCGCCCGACCAATTCCGGTTCAGCCAGTCCGCCGTCTTCCACTCGCTGGTTTTCGTAATGTCGATCGTCGAGATCAATGACGCCCGCGCGTAGTGTCTCGAAATTCGCACCGGAGCCACCAGCAGCAGAACCAGCAAAACCATCGCGCCGATCGCAACCATCTGAGGCGCGCGTTTTAAAATCTCGTATCCCGCCAGCGACGCCAGAATCGCCAGAGCCATCTCCATTTCCAGTTGATACCGCACCGCCTGCGGCACGATTGGCATGCGGAGCCACGCCTCGCTCAAAGTAATCAGGACCGTCAAAAAGCTGAAGTACACCGCAAACTGCAATCCGCGGGAAAGCCTGCGCATCGCGAATTTCAACACCGCGAGGCCGCATCCCGACGCCAGCAGCCATCCCGGAAGCGCGCGATACACCATCGTGTAATCTGCGCCCACCGTCTGCGCATTCAACTGCGTCACCGCGATCGTCGAGGGAGGTACCCAAGGCATCGCCAGCCCATACGCCGCCGCGCCAATCGCCCCCAAAAACAAAAAGTCGCGCCACTTCTCCGCCGTCGCCAGCATGTAAGCGCAGATCCCCAAGGCCAGCGCGAACGCCGCCAGCCAGTTTGTCAACGCGACAGCCGCCAACGCCACAGCCGCACCGGCCGCGTAATATCCCTTTCGCTTCCGAACCGCCAGATCCACCAGCAGAATCGCCAGCGGCAGCAGAGTCATCGCCGCAACGTGCGGCCCCTCGCCGTAATAAACCAGCGTCTGTAACCGCCGTGGCCGAAACGCGCCGCCCATATCGTGCGCGATATCGGAGATCAGCCACGCCGAAGGCGAGACCGCCGTATAGATCAACCCCGCAGCAAATCCCGCCCATCGCGATCCACTCAGTCTCCGTACCAGCGCAAATAAAGTAATCGGACCCAGGCAATACGCAAGCGCAGTGGTCCAGTGATAAGCATGCGCCGGAGTAATCCCCCGCACCCAGGCAATCAGCGCGACACCCCAATGCAGCAGCGGAGGATATGTATTCTGATACGGAACGCCGTTGTACCACAGCGGAAACCAAGTAAGGTCCCGCCAATGCGCCATCGCATACCGGCTGATGCCAATGTAAGCCCCCTCAATCGATCCCATGTGCCGCAAATATTCGACAGCGAAATAACTCCCGGCAAATATAAAAATTGACGCCGAACAGAACAACCGCCATCACCCAGCTCTGTATCTGGCTCTGTACTTTTAAAAACCATAGTGAAGAAAACCACATTGCGTCCCCAACGCTTTTCCAGCATACTTCCGCCATGATCAAATCCATCAAATTCACTTCGATTTCCGTCCGCAATCAGGACGCCGCACTCGAGTTCTACACCAAGAAACTAGGCTTCATCATTCTCACGGACCAGCCCTTCAGCGACAAGCAGCGCTGGATCGAACTAGGCATCCCCGGCGCGCAAACCGGCTTGGTGCTCTTCAATCCGGACGGCCACGAAGGCCGCATCGGCTCTTTCACCGGCATCTCCTTCCTATGCGACGACGTTCCCCAGACCTATGAGCAGCTAAAATCCCGCGGCGTAGAATTCATCGCGCCCCCCAAAGTCGAATCCTGGGGCACCTCCGCCATCTTCAAGGATCTGGACGGCAACCAATTCGTCCTTAGGCAACCAAGTAGCGCACCGAACCCCGACCGTAGGGCATCGTCAAACGAAAGCCTCGCCCACGTATACTGTCCTTCGTGGCAGAACTCGACGAATACGTGCTCGACGTCCTGATGCGGGATCTGGTCGGCCACGACAAATCCCCCTCCGCTTTCCTCATATATCTCCACATCTGGAGCCAAACCGAAGGCCGAGGCCAGGAAACCGCCGCGCTAAGCCACCAGCGCATGGCCGAAATGACCGGCCTCTCCAAAAGCGCAGTCCAAAGCGCCATCCGAATCCTAACTCGCCGCAAACTAATCCGCGCGACCAAACCAACAGTAACCAGCACCCCCGAATACCGGGTCTTAAAACCCTGGCGCCGCAAGTAATCTTATTCTGGCTCCTGGCTCTCCTGGCTACCTCGGCAATTAGGATAAACTCCAAAATTGAGATATGCGAACCATTCAGAAAGTTGCCGTCCTCGGAGCCGGCACCATGGGCGCGCGAATCGCCGCCCACTTCGCCAACGCAGGCATCCCCTCCGTCTTGCTGGACATCGTCTTCCCAATCAACCCAACCGCAACGCCGCCGCGCTAAAAGGAATTGAGAACGCCGCCAAACAGCGTCCCGGAGGCTTTTTCATCAACGATTCCGCCTCCCTGATCACCCCCGGCAATTTCGAAGACGACCTCGAAAAAGTAACCGATTGCGACTGGATCATCGAAGCCGTCGCCGAAAATCTAACCATCAAGCGCGACCTCTGGAAAAAAATCGAGCTCCTCCGCAAGCCCACCGCCATCGTCTCCACCAACACCAGCGGCATCCCTCTTCATAAAATCGCCGAAGGATTTTCCGTAGGCTTCCGCGAGCACTTCCTGGGCACCCACTTCTTCAACCCTCCGCGCTACATGCACCTGGTCGAGCTGATCCCTCTCCTCGACACCTCGCATCGAAGTGATGGATTTCGTCTCCGCCTTCTGCGATCGCCGCCTGGGCAAAGGCGTAGTCCCCTGCAAGGACACGCCGAACTTCATCGCCAACCGCATCGGCAGCTTCTTCGGCGCAACGGTGCAGAAAATCACGATCGAAGGCGACTACACAGTCGAAGAAGTCGACTTCATCACCGGCCCTCTAATCGGCCTTCCCAACAGCGGCAGCTTCCGCCTGCTCGATATCGTCGGCCTCGACGTCTGGTCCAACGTCGGAACAAATCTATATCACGCCGTTCCCGACGATCCCTGGCGCGACCGCTTCCTGATGCCGGAGTTTCACACCAAGATGACCGAGCGCGGCTGGCTCGGCGAAAAATCCGGCCAGGGATTTTATAAGCGCGTCGGAAAAGAAAAAGAGATCCATGCCATCGATCTCCACACCTTCGAATACCATCCCGCAGCTAAAAGTGAAATTCCCCGCCGCCGAAGCCGCCCGCAACATCGAAGATCTCGCCCAGCGCCTGCGAGTCCTGGTCGCCGGAACCGATCGCGTCGGAACATTTTTGTGGAAGCTGTACAGCGATCTCTTTCTCTACTCCGCCGAACGCGTCCCCGAAATCGCCGACGAAATTTTTCAGATCGATCGAGCCATGCGTTGGGGCTACGCCAATAAACTCGGCCCTTTTGAATTGTGGGATGCGCTCGGATTTCAGAGATGTCTGCAAGCGACTTGAAAACGACGGCCGTACTTTGCCCGAAAACGTGCAAATTATGGTCAAACAAGGCGCTGAATCACTGTACTTATGGTCGATTAAGGGCAAACAAGGGCACAAAGAATACTACGATTTCATCGGCGCGGAGGCTATAAACCCCTCCTCGAACGCCCCTCACTGGCCGACATCAAGCGCGCCGGCAACGTCGTAAAGTCGAACACCGGCGCCTCCCTGATCGATTTAGGCGAAGGCGTCCTCTGCTGCGAATTTCACAGCAAAATGAACTCGCTTGGGCGAAGATCAGATCGGCATGATCTACAGCGGCCTCAGCGAGTTAGAGACAAATTTCGACGCCATGGTCATCGCCAATCAAGGCGAAAACTTCTCGGTCGGCGCAAATCTGATGCTGGTGCTCCTAGCCGCCCAGGAAGAGGAGTGGGATGAGCTAAACGCCGCCATCCATCGCTTCCAGCAAGCGCACCATGGCTTTGAAGTATGCATCCAAGCCAGTAGTAGCCGCGCCATTCTCCAGGGCCCTGGGTGGAGGATGCGAAATTCCCTTGCATTGCAGCAGGATACAAGCATCCGCCGAGACCTACATCGGCTTGGTGGAGGTCGGCGTCGGCCTGATCCCAGGAGCCGGTGGCACCAAGGAAATGACCGTCCGCCTTCAGGATGCCCGCAAGACTTTCGAACTGATCGCCATGGCCAAGGTATCCTCCAGCGCCGAAGAAGCCAGGCAGCTGGGCTACCTGACCAAATCCGACCGCATCTCCATGAATCCAAACCGCCTGATCGAGGATGCCAAGGAACTCGCGCTATCGCTGGTCAAGGATTATCAACCCGGAATCCCCCGCACCGACGTAAAAGTAGGAGGCGAAAGCGCCTTTGCACTGATGAAGTTAGGAGCCTGGACCATGCGCCAGGGCGGATATATTTCCGATTACGACGTCGTAGTCGCCGAGAAGCTAGCCCACGTAATCAGCGGAGGCCACCTGACCGGCGAGCAACTGGTCAGCGAGCAGTATCTACTTGATTTAGAACGAGAAGCCTTCCTAAGCCTGTGCGGAAACCCCAAAACCCAGGAGCGCATGCAATTCATGCTAAAAACGGGCAAAGCCGCTGAGAAACTAGTATCATGTGTCCAACCGAACCGCCATGCGTAAGCATGCGGACAAACGCGAAATTTCAGGAACTATATGCAAGAAGCCGTAATCATCGATTGTCTCCGCACCGCCGTCGGAAAATCCGGCCGCGGAACTTTAAAAAATACCCGACCCGACGACATGGCCGCCGCCGTTTTCGATGACTTATTAAAACGCCATCCCCAAGTAAATAAATCCGAAATCGACGACGTAATTCTAGGCTGTGCCACTCCCGAAGCCGAGTCCGGCATGAACATGGCCCGCGTGGCCTCTCTGCGCGCCGGATTCCCCGATACAGTCCCCGGCGTGACCATAAACCGTTTCTGTTCCTCCGGATTGCAAGCCATCGCCATGGCCGCCGAAAAGATCCGCTCCGGCGGAGCCGACCTGATCATCGCCGGCGGCAGCGAATCCATGAGCCTGCTTCCCATGTCCGGCCACAAGTTCGCGCCCAACCCATGGATGGTCGATAATCATCCGCAAATCTATATGGGCATGGGACTTACCGCCGAAGAAGTCTACCGGAAATACAACGTCAGCCGCGAAGATCAGGATCAATTCTCCTATCGCAGCCATCAAAATGCATTGAAAGCGCAGGCCGAAGGCCGCTTCGATGACGAGATCGTTCCGCTCGAAGTCGATTCGACTACGCCCTATGACAAGAAGCAGGCCGTCTTCAAAAAAGACGAAGGCCCCCGCGCCGATACGTCGCTCGAAGCCTTGGCTAAATTGCGTCCTGTCTTTCATGTAGCAGGTACAGTGACCGCCGGAAATTCGTCGCAAACCAGCGACGGTGCAGCAGCCGCGATCGTCATGAGCGAGAAAAAAGCTCGCGAGCTGGGCTTGAAACCGATGGCGAGATTCGTCAGCTTCGCCGTCGGCGGAGTGCCTCCGGAAATCATGGGAATCGGCCCGATCGTCGCCATTCCAAAAGCCTTGAAACTCGCCGGCCTGACGCTCAGCCGACATCGGCTTAGTGGAATTGAATGAAGCCTTTGCCGTACAAGCTCTGGCCGTCGCGCGCGAGGTTGGACTGAATCTGGAAACGCTGAACGTCAACGGGGGCGCCATCGCTTTGGGCCATCCCCTCGGCTGTACCGGAGCGAAACTCACCGCGACAATTTTGCGCGAGATGAAGCGGCGCGGCGTAAAATACGGCATGGTGACAATGTGCATCGGCGGCGGGCAGGGCGCTGCGGGGATTTTCGAAAATCTGAATTAAGAGGTAAATTATGGCGACCACGACAGTTGCGATTCCCAAGACCAAGGGCGGCGCGTTTCTGCTTGAGCGCAGCACCCCCGAAGAGATTTTCACACCCGAGGATTTCACCGACGAGCATCGCGCCATCGCGAAAACGACGGACGAGTTCTGGCAGAAAGAAGTGGTCCCGCACATCGACGAGATTCGTCATCAGGATCACGCGCTGTGCGCGAAGATCCTCAAGAAATCCGGCGAGTTAGGACTCACAGCCGTGGTGCTGCCGGAAAAATTCGGCGGCATGGAAATGGACCTGACCTCGATGATGGTGGTCGCCGAAGGTCTGGCGCGCGAAGGCTCCTATTCGGCGTGGCACGGCGCGCACACCGGCATCGGCACGTTGCCTCTATTGTTGTTCGGCACCGAAGCGCAGAAAGAAAAATACTTACCGAAACTAGCGACTGCGGAAATGATCGCGGCGTATTGTTTGAGCGAGCCGCAAGCCGGCTCCGACGCGTTGGCCGCTCGCACCCGCGCCGACCTGAGTGAAGATGGCAAGCACTACATTCTCAACGGCCAAAAGATGTGGATCACCAACGGAGGCTTCGCGGATTTATACACCGTTTTCGCAAAAGTCGGCGGCGAAAAATTCACGGCGTTTCTAGTCGAGCGCGCTTGGCCCGGCGTGAAACCCGGCGCGGAAGAAAAGAAGATGGGCATCAAGGGAAGCTCCACCACGGCCGTCTTCTTGGACAACGTGAAAGTGCCCGTCGAGAACGTGCTGGGCGAAATCGGCCGCGGCCACATCATCGCGTTCAACATCCTGAATATAGGCCGCTTAAAGCTCGGTCCCTTCGCCCAAGGCGGCTGCCGCGCCGACCTCGCCGACGCAATCCAGTACGCGAAAGAGCGCAAAGCCTTCGGCAAATCGATCAGCGAATTCGGCATGATCCAGCACAAAATCGCCGAGATGGCAGTGCGTATGTTCGCGAGCGAAAGCACGACCTATCGAGTCGTCGGCGCGATCGAAGCGGACATGGCCGGCGATAACGGCAGCACGATGTTGAAGGCCGTAGAGGAGTTCGCGACCGAATGCTCCTTCATCAAAGTCTTCGCATCGGAAACGCTTGATTACGTTGTTGATGAGTGCGTGCAAATTCACGGCGGCTACGGCTTCAGCCAGGAATATTCGTGCGAACACGCCTACCGCGATTCGCGCATCAACCGGATTTTCGAAGGCACCAACGAAATCAACCGCCTGCTCGCCACCGGCATGATGCTGAAGCGCGCGCAAAAAGGCACTCTGCCGCTAGTCGAAGCAGTTAAGAAGCTGCAGTCCGAGATTCTAGCCGGCCCGCAGCTCGGCGGCGAAATCGATATGGTCGCCAACGCGAAGAAAGTAGGCTTATTCGCACTCGGTGTCGCGTTCATGAAATACATGACCGCGCTCGAAGAGCAACAGGAAGTGGTGGCGAACATCACCGACATCCTGATGAATGCCTACGCGATGGAATCGGCAACGCTGCGAGCCGAAAAGATCGCGCGCAGCGGCAAGAACGCCGATAACGCGAAAGATTTGGCAGCAGTATTCGCGCGCGAAGCGATGGATACCATCGAATCGGCCGCGAAAACAGTGCTGGCCGCATGCGGAGAAGGCGATGCGCTGCGAACCAATCTTGCGGTGCTGAAGCGGTTCACGAAGTATGAACCGGTGAACACCATCGGCCTGCGCAGAAAGATCGCGGCGCGGATGATAGAGGCGGGGAAATATACGGTTTGAACCCGCACCTCCGAATCCACGCGATCAAAGTTTTCGTTCGAGATCAGGATGAAAGCTTACGATTTTATGTGGATCAGCTCGGATTCGAGGTGGCCTTCGATGCGCGGCTTGAATCCGGCGACCGTTGGCTAGCCGTCGCCCCTCCCGACGGCAGCGCGGTGCTCACGCTGGTTGCGCCCCAGCCTGGCTCCAAAGAATACGACCTCATCGGCAGGTCCACGGGGGTTGTCTTCGTCACGGAAAATGTTGCGGCAAAGTACACGGAATGGCGTAAGCACGGGGTACGCTTTCACTATGCGCCGCGGCTGAGGCGCGTTAACTGGGTGGGTACGAAGGAAGAGCAGACGCCAGTATGGGGCGGCGTGTTCACCCGATTCAGAGATGTGGACGGAAACACATTTGAGCTGGTTGGCTTCGATGCAGTGACTCGCGAGGTGGAATTGCAAAGGCGCGCGAGTGCCGACCGGCTGGAGTCTGAACGGCGCAACGCACGAGAACTGGAAATTGCAAAACAGGTGCAGGCGAGGCTCTTCCCCCAAACGCTGCCGGATATTAAAACGCTCGAATACGCGGGCGTTTGTATTCAGGCTCGCCAGGTCGGCGGCGACTACTACGATTTCCTCGACTTGGGCCGGGATCGTTTCGGGTTGGTGATCGGCGACATTGCCGGCAAAGGATTCGCCGCCGCTCTCCTGATGGCGAATCTACAGGCGAATCTCCGTAGCCAGTGTGCGATTGCGCTCGATGAGCCGGAACGCGTATTGCGATCGGTGAACCGGATGTTCTTCGAGAACACCGAGGAGAGCGCCTACGCCACTCTATTCTTTGCCGAATACTGCGACATATCGCAACGCTTGCGCTACGTGAATTGCGGCCATCTTTCTGCGCTGCTGCTGCGTCGCGACGATTCCGTGGAGCGGCTCGAGCCCACGGGTACCGTGGTGGGGCTGTTTAGGGAATGGGATTGCGCGATCGCGGAACGGCGGCTGGGCTGCGGAGATGTTCTGGCGCTCTATACCGATGGGATCACGGAAACGTTCAATGAGATCGAAGAGGATTTCGGAGAGAAGCGTCTGATCGAAGCGCTGCGTCGGAATCGGGACCTCCCGGCGCAAGCGTCGATAGCCTCGGTTGTAAAAGAAGTTCAGGGGTTCGGCACTTGTGAACAGCAGGACGATATCACGCTCATTGTTGCGAAGTGCCGCGACACGGTCTAGTGGTCTTCAGACGCAGACCACTAGTGGCCTGTCGCAGCCAGATCGTTAGCACGTCCCCTCCTTTACAGTCGGGGCTCGGTTTCGGTATGATCGCGCGCAGCTGACTTCAAATTAGCCTCAACATTGGGCACCGAACCCCGACCGTCAGGGAGTGGACGCTAACGATTTCCCTGCGACAGACCACTAGTCTCCTGTCCCCGAAGTTCGAAGCAAAACTCGCCGGAGTCATTCACGCAAAGGCGCAGAGCACGCCAAGGTTTTTCCTGGTGTTCTTTGCGTGCTCTGCGCCTTTGCGTGAAAAAATGGGTACTTGACTTTTGTCACGAACTACTGCGTCACTGCCCCGGAGATCGTGGTAGTGTCCTAAAAGTGCACGCTACCGCCCTTGCGGTATTCTGTTCTGCATGAAACCTGACCTCTACACAAAAGCCGTCCTCACGGTCATTGCGGTTCTGCTCGCGGTGATTGTCTTGAAGCCGCTCGTTGGTCCAAACGCGCTTGCTAGTGCGCAGCGGTCATTTAACACCGCTCGCAATTCTCGGGGAGCTGTCTCGATTCTTTGGTCCGCCTACCACAAGCGATAATCGCTGTTTGAGGATCACGCACTTTTAGGACACTACCGAGATCGTCATGCGCCACAGAACGTGGAATAATGTCACATGCTCCGATTCTCGCTGGTCCTTACCGCCAGCCTCCTAACCGCCCAGACCACGACGCCTCCCGAACCCGACCGCCAGCTAGCCCGATCCATATATAAGGAGTTCGTAGAAATTCAGTCCGGCTTCTCCACCGGCTCCACCACTCCCGTGGCCGAAGCCGCCGCCCGCTATCTCAAATCCGCGGGCTTCCCCGACTCCGATATCTTCATCGGTGGAGCGTCTCCCAAAAAGGCCAACCTGGTAGTCCGCTATCACGGCACCGGCGCCCGCAAGCCAATTCTTCTCCTGGCTCATACCGACGTAGTAGAAGCCAATCGCGAGGACTGGTCCATGGACCCCTTCCAGTTCACCGAACGCGACGGCTTCTTTTACGGTCGAGGCACCGGTGACGATAAAGCCCAAGCCGCTGTCTGGATCGCGAGTTTAGTCCGCTATAAACGCGAAGGCTTCAAGCCGGATCGCGACATCATTGTCGCTTTGACCGCGGACGAAGAAGGCGGCGGACCCTACAATGGCGTTGACTGGCTCCTCAAAAATCACCGCGATTTGATCGATGCTGAGTTCTGTCTCAATGAAGGCGGCTGGGGTGAAGAAGCCGGCGGGAAGAAAATCGCCAACGATATCCAGGTCAGCGAAAAGTATGTTGTTGAGATCCGCTTCGAGGTCCGCAATAAAGGCGGCCACAGCTCCATGCCCGTCCCCGACAATGCGATCTATCACCTCGCCGCCGCACTGGACCGCCTGTCGAAATTCGCCTTCCCTCTCAAGACCAATGAAGTCACCGCCGCCTACTTCAAACAAATGGCGACGCTCAATAAGGAACCCATCAAAACCGATCTGGCCAAAGCCGCCGAAGGCGATCAACAGGCGATGGCGCGCGTCGCAAACGTTTCTCCCGCCTGGAACGCCACCCTTCGCACTACGTGTGTCGCCACGCAGCTTGAAGGCGGACACGCGCGCAACGCCCTCCCGCAACTGGCCGCCGCCGGAGTAAACTGCCGCGTCCTCCCGGAGGATTCCGTCGACTACGTCAAGTCGACATCTAGAAAAAGTAGTCGCCGGCAATCAGGTGAAAGTCACCATCACAGGCGACGTTCCCAAAGGACCGGCCTCACCCATGCGCCCCGACATCATGAAGGCCGTCGGCCGCCTGACCGATACCATGTGGCCCGGCGTCCCCTCCATTCCGATCATGGTGATGGGCGCAACAGATGGAAGATCGCTGCGAGTAGCCGGCATCCCAACGTATGGCGTCCAAGGTTTCTTCATGGACCGCGACGACATCCGCTTCCACGGCCGCGACGAACGCATGGGCGTAAAAGCCTTCTACGAAGGCCAGCAATTCCTATACGAACTGGTAAAAACTCTCTCCGGCACAATAAACCCAACCCTGGTGTCTAAGTAGGGCAGGTCCCGACCTGTCCCCCGCAATGGTAACAAGTGGCTCCCCCCAACCATAGGACTCCTGACCGCCGCAGTAATAGCCGATCCTATCCACCACTCCGCCAGCCAATCCCTACACTTGGCCGCGACTCCTGACCGCATCCGCATTCGTCACTTTACTAGCAGCCGTAGCCTGCGCCGCGGCGATGTTTCTGACCTACGTGGCCTTTCCCAAACCCGACCCGGGGCCCGTCATCCGCCGAACCTCCGCGACCGCAGCTTGTTTCCCTGCGCTAATAATCCTTCTGCAACAACGCTCAATGTGGGCGCCCACAATAGTCGCGTTCCTGATCTGGACCATCCTTCCAGCCGCCGTGGTGCCCAAACCGCAATGGAAGAAATTCGCTGTTGCGCTGTCCGCCGCGGTGCTTCTCCAAATAGGCGTAGCCGCCGCTTTAGGAGAGGAGTCGCTAATCTCCGCTCTGACCCTGGGACTAGCCGCCGCCCCCATCCTCTGGCGAATCCGTCAGGAGCGAAGCCTCCGCGGCCCTTTCCGCCGAGAGTCGACCATCGCCATCGCCCTGATCCTCGCGATCCTGGCTCGACTCATTACTTGCCTATGAGCTCCGGCTCCGCTACGAAGGAGCCTACGCAAAGAATCCCTCCGACGGCCAAAAATCGAAGGGCGCTGCACCCGGCTTTTCCGTCGGCGGCAAGTACCGGGGAGTCATCTTATCGCCGGAAGAAGAACAGCACACCATCCTGGTCCCTCCTCTTCCGATGATGGGCCGCGACCCGTTCCTGCTTCACAAAGACCCCATCGGCATCCCCTTTTACGGCGTCTATTGGTTCTTTCAATCTCCCGACAGAGCCCCCGAACGAGGATGCCTACCGCGTCAAGGGCAGTCCCGACAAAATGGCCTTCCACTCCGCCGACATCAATCCTCTGAAAATGGAAGCCCACCAAAACCTGGGCCGACTGATCGACCTGAGCGCAGTCAGCCGCATCGACATCGCGATCCGCAACGCGGACATTTTCATCGGCTCGTTAGCCATGGAACTAATCCTGGTAAACACGGCGCGACCGAGCCACCCCTCGCAATCATCTAGGCCAAGTCCCGATCACCTCAAAGCCCGCCATCGCAAGAGACGTTAAGCTTCAAAATCCCACGCACCGCATGGATCGAGCAATTCGACGAACTAACCATCCGCTTCGCCCGAGCCAACTACCGGTTGGCCATAAGAAGCCCCAGAATCGCGATAGACAGGTTCTACCTGATCCCCCGCAACAAGTAGAATCAGGACGGCATCCGCGGCTGAGCGCTTTCCAGAATCCGCGCAATCCACTCCGCGTGCGGCAACTTGCAGTCCGCAAGAGCCTTCAACTCACGATCCACGTCATACTCCACTCGCCGAATCTCGGCGTCGAGTCATCGAGCAGTAAATACGAGGCTCGCCGGTCGCCATCGTGAGAAAGACTCACGCTCCCGTATTCACCACCGTCATCGATGAAAGCGTTCGCACAAACGACCGATGAACATGGCGCGTAAACTGCGATCGGCTGCCCTAGTGCGAATAGACTCTTCTCCAACTCGGCGTCGGTCGCTTCCGGCATTGGCGACCGCCAGCAACTTTCCGGACTCGCATGCACCAGCGCCATCGAACCATGAACTTGCTTGAACGGCAGCCCGCGCAGCCACGCGAGTCTCTCTTCTCCCAGCAGTTCCCGCTCCGCGGCCGCCATCTCTTCAATGACATCCCACAGCGATTGCAGTTGCGGCAGTTGACTCCCGAACTCCGTCAGTGATTCCGGCCGAAACAGCAATTCATCGGTATTGCCGACGCACGCCCGGCCAACCCAGATCGCGAATCCGGTCCACAATTTCCACGGGATGCGCTCCGCCATGCGCCAAATCGCCGCCGTGGAAAATCAGATCGGGCGAGGTTTCGCGCAGATCGGCCAGCACCGCTTCGAGCGCCGTCAGATTTCCGTGGATGTCGGGATACGAATCGCGATGCGCAAGCTTAATAGAAGAGATACTTGCGCCACTGATCGTCGCTCTTGCCGAGCAGCCTCATCAAATGACGGCTGGTATGCAGGCTGAACGGACGCGGCGCTCTCGCCAGCCGCATCCCCGCTTCTTCCGGAGTCCGGCGACCTTTGCGATTATTGCAGGGATGGCAGCAGGCGACCAGATTCTCCCACGTCGTTTCACCCGCGCGCGACCGCGGCTGCACATGATCCAGCGTCAGTTCTCCGGAGTTGAACGTACGCAGGCAATATTGGCAGGTATAACGGTCGCGCATCAGAATGTTTTTGCGCGAAAGCGCCCGCGTCTGATGCGGAATGCGGCGATATTCGAGCAAGCGGATCACGCTCGGCACGCGCATGGACTGCCGCGCCGAATGGACCTGCGAATTGGCGTGCTCCTCCGCCGACGCCACGCCCTTCAGCACCAGCACCAGCGCCCTGCGCGCCGCGCAAACATTGATCGGCTCGTAGCTGGAATTCAGTACGAGAACAGGTTTATGAAGGCGTTGCAGCACACGTTCCTGATGATTGGCAATCATGTGGTCTCCATTCGGCGATCCGGTGCGCGCCACCGCGGCCACCGCGACGTGGCTCGCTCCGGCACGCTTCAATACACTGGCGCAGGCGCTGGCGGTGGCGCCGGTGGTGAGCACATCGTCGATCAGCAGCACGCGCAAACCTTTTAAGTTCGCGCCTTTGCGCATCGCGAACGCGCCGCGCACATTCAGCCGGCGCTTCGAATTACTGAGTCCCGCTTGCGGCGCGGTCGGCTTCACGCGGCGAACGATTTTCCGAACCGGCACACCCCATCGCCGCGCGATTTCCTTCGCCAGCAATTCAGATTGGTTATAGCCGCGGCTCCAGCGCTTTTTCCAGTGCAGAGGCATCGGAACAATCAGGTCGAAACGGTGTTCGCGGGGGATGGCGCGAGCCAGCAGGGCGCCCAAGGGGCTGGCTAAAGGGCGCATTTGGTTGTACTTGAAGAGATGAATCAGTTGCCGCAGCGTCTCTTCGTAAGAGCCGAAGGTATAGACCGTATCGAAGCCGGTCAGGCCCAGCCGGCACAACGAACAGCGGCCGTCGTTCATCGAGCGGGAAGCGATTCAGGAAAGGAGTCTTGCAGTCGACGCAGTAATAATCGGCTGCAATTGCAGCGGGTTGGCGTAGAGCAAGCGCTGCAAACAGGGATGCGGGAAATTTCGTGGAGGGGCTCGCCGCAGACGCGGCAATCATCTGGGAAAGAGGCCGCAAAACGCCTTTTCTGCGAAAGGCAGAAGAGACCGGCCGAAATTGGTCAGCAGGGCACTTGAGAAGACCCACCTCCAACCGACACTTTCAGTGTACAACAACGCGCGTTAATTGCGCTTAAAACGACATCAGTGTGACGTTAGGGAGTCTTAAATGACCTTATTTTCGCGAATAAGCGCCGCGAGCTCGGGAATGCTCATCTGCTCGGCCCGCAAGCGTCCTTCTTCGAGAGTGGCGAGTTCGTAGAGAGGCGATGAGGTTGTTGCGCAGCGTCTTCCGCTTGTGCCGGAAACACAGCGAGGCGAACTTCAGAAAGGAAATGGGATCCTCGATTTCAGGAAGGCTGCGGCGCTCCAGCCGCACTACCGCGCTATCGACTTTGGGAGGAGGACGGAACGCGTCGCGCGGAACAGCAAATAGGATTTCGGGCTGCGCGTGCACTTGCGTTTGTACGCTCAAATAGCCAAAATCGCGAGTTCCCGGTTTTGCGGCTAACCGCTCCGCTACTTCGGATTGCATCATGAAAACGGCGCGCGTCCAGCCTTCTTTCAGTGCGAATACTTTTTCCAGAATCGGCGAGGTGATGTAGTAAGGAAGGTTGCCGGTGATGATTGCGCCGGAGAAATCGGTCTTTAGAACATCGCCTTCAATGACTTCGAGACGGCCTTGCTCGATTGGGTCGCGGAATTTCTGATGGAGGTAGTGGACCAGATGGGGGTCGACTTCAATCGCGATGACTTTGTCGGCGCGTTCCAGCAGCGATTCGGTGAGGGCGCCTTTGCCGGGGCCGATTTCGATGACTCGCGGGACGCGCTCGCCGCAGGCGGCTTCGGCGATGCGATCCAGAATGGATTTTCGGGATAGGAAGTGCTGGCCGAAGCGGCGGCCCAAATTAACGTCCTGTCTCTAGAGAAAGAATTTTCACGCAAAGGCGCAAAGCTCGCAAAGAACACACGAAACGCTTAGCCTTTTACGTCCACTTCGCTGTTGCGGAAATATAGGCGTAGCTTTCCGGACTTGGCTTGGCCGAACTGGGTTACCGGCTCGAAAGTCGTGAAGATCAGGCGGTTTTCCAGGCTCCTTCGGATTTGCGCGCTGGTCAAAACATTGAAGCCGCTGACAACTTTATAATCGACCATGCGGCCGGCTTCATCGACGATCACGTCGACTACTACTTCGCCGCAACTACCTGCCAGGGGCAGCGGTGGATTTTACGGTTGCCTCAGTGGTCAGGCCGGTGGGAATGTCGGAGGAATCGTCGGCGCGCACGGGATACGATCGGTCCCAGGCAAATGCTGAAGAGCGCCACGGTGGAAAAAATACCACCGGCGAGAGGCAGCGCCAGGGGGCGCATCAAATTGGTGACCGACAAGTTGAACCGGTCGCGCCAACTGATCTGGCTCGAAAGCAGACGCTGGCGTTCTCTCGAAGCAAGCACACGCAACGACGTCCGCAGTCCCGATGGTGGCATGCGCGCAGGTAGTTGGCGAAGAACCTGACTTACCGAATCGATTGGATCGCGTGTCATAAACGAATTACTAATTCCCTTATCATCCCGCAATGGGCTGGGACGACCACTCCGATTGCGATGCCGGCTCAAGCCGGCCCGCCAAATGTTTCTTCAACGCGTCCCGCCCTCGCAGGATGCGCGATTTTACTGTTCCGAGGGAGATTTCCAGAATTTCTCCGATCTCCTCGTAACTCAAACCTTCGATTTCACGAAGCACCAGCGCGGCGCGGAACTTTGGATTCACCTCTGCTAGCGCGGCCTCGATTAATGCCTGCGTTTCACGATCGAGCGTCAGCTCAAACGGCGAGCGGCCTGGATCAGGCAGAAAGTTCTGATAGCTCCTCTGATGGCCGGGTTGATAAGCGTCACCCGGCTCAGCGGTTTCCAGATTCACTTCCTGGCGGCGATGGCGGCTGAACCAGCGGCGCTGATTGCGCGCCTCATTCACCGCGATCCGATAGATCCAAGTTTTAATCGAACTTTCGCCGCGGAACGCCACGACGTTGCGAAACACTTTGAAAAAAACTTCCTGGACCACGTCGGCGGCGTCGGCCGGATCGTCCAGCAAGCGGCTGACAATATTAAAGATCGGCTGCTCAAAGCGCCGAATCAGCGTTTCATAGGCAGATTCGGTTCCGGTGCGGAGGCCCTGGAGCAGGGCGGTATCCTCCTCGCGTGCACGGAGGGCGGTTAATACGTCGAGCTGAAAGCCGATTACGCTATCTGCCACTACCGTCTCCAAAATAGCAGCTTCTGAAAAGCAAGGCTACCGGGTATGCTCGTCAAAATTTCTTTACTGTATCCTTTGACTCCGGGTGGCGGGAATTTGTTCCCGTTGTGAAAACGCGAAGAGACTACTTGTACGAGAGTAGCGCTCCCTGCGGTCGCGGCTCGGTAAGCAATTGATGGATTGCACATACGAAGACGTCGGCTGAAGCCGCCGCTGCAAGCTGAAGCTTGCGCCACCTGCCATAAGAAAGGGCTTGTGAAAGAACCACCGGTGTAGTAGATTAACTAACGTGAGTAGTTCTCTTCCTAAATTAACCAAGCTGGAGCTGCAGATTATGGAGGCTCTTTGGACCCTGGGGCCTTGCTCTGTGCGGGAGATTCTGGAGTCGTTTCCGGCTAAGAAGAGGCCTGCTTATACTACTGTCCAGACTACTGTTTATCGGCTGGAAGTTAAGAAGGCTTTGCGGAGGATTAAGAAGATCAGCACGGCGCTGATTTTCGAGGCCGCGGTGTCGAGGGAGGCTGCGGAACGACGGCTGATCGATGAATTGTTGAGCCTGTTCGGCGGACGGAGTCGGCCGATTGTGGCTCATTTGATTGAATCGGGCTCGCTTACGCTGGACGATATTCGCGAGGCGGAGAAGGCTCTGATGGAGAAGCCGGAATGAATTCAATATTGGATCACCTATGGCAATCGACTCTGTTTGCTTGCGTCGCGGGATTGTTGACGCTGGCGTTGCGGAAGAATCGGGCTCGCGTGCGGCATTGGGTGTGGGTGACGGCGTCGTTGAAGTTTCTGATTCCTCTTTCGGTGCTGATTGGGCTGAGTAGTCATATTGAATGGCGAAATGCGCCGGCGGCTTCCAATGTCTTTTTGGCGATCGAGGAGGTTAGCGAGCCTTTTAATACGCTGCCGGTTGCCAGGGCGGCTGGGCCCGATGCTTCGAATCCGGTTCCGGCGATTCTCTGCGGAATATGGGCTTGCGGATTCATTGGGATTAGCTGCGCTTGGTGGCTCCGGTGGCGGCGGGTCCGAATTGCGGTTTGTGCGGGGGTGCCGGTGGAGATTCGGAAGGATCGCTCCCTGCGGTCGCGGCTCGGTAAGATGGGGCCGGGGATTTTTGGGGTAATTCGGCCGGTGTTGATGCTGCCCGAGGGAATTTGCGATCAGTTGACACCGGCGCAAATGGACGCCGTTATCGAACATGAGTTGTGCCATATCCGACACCGGGACAATCTGGTGGCTGCGATTCACATGTTCGTGGAAACTGTGTTCTGGTTTCATCCCCTGGTGTGGTGGATGGGGAAGCGGATGGTCGCCGAGAGGGAGCTTGGCTGCGATGAAGAAGTGCTCAGCCGGCGGGGTGAGGCGCGGGTTTATGCGGAGGCGATTCTCAAAGTGTGCAAGCTAAACCTGGAATCGCCGCTACATTGCGTGTCGGGGATCACGGGGGCGGACCTTAAGAAGCGGATAGAGGGGATTATGAGCGGGCGCATGGCGGTCCGGTTGAGCTTCGCGAAGAAAGCGGCGCTGGCCGGTGCGGGGATGGCGGCTGTTGCGCTTCCTTTTTTGGCCGGTGCGATGCGCGGTCAATCGGCGGCTGCGAACGGGCCGAAATTCGAGGTGGCGTCGATCCGGGCTGGCTGTGGCGCGGGTGGCAACGGCGCGGTTTCGGATCCGGGACGAATGACGCTTTGCGTTACGCTGCGAACCTTCATCCGGGACGCCTACATTTTTAATAAGGATGGTCGCCACCATCCCGGATATGTAAACGCTAACGTCGCGATAGAAGGTGGGCCGGGCTGGGTTTATTCGGACCGGTTCACGATCAACGCCAAGACGGAGGGAGTTGCGAGTTTCGAAATGCTGCACGGGCCCATGCTGCAGGCGCTGCTGGAGGACCGGTTCAAACTCAGGATTCGCCGCGAGTCGAGAGTGGGACCGGCTTACGCGCTGACCGTCGCCAAAGGCGGGGCCAAGTTGCAAAGGTCGCCGGAGGGAAGCTGTATCCCGTTCAACAATGTGGGCCCTCCTCCGGCCGAGGGTCAAGTGCCTTGCGGTCCAGATCCGCCGAGGGCATCCCTATCAGGACCGAGTTTCATTACGGCGATCCGCGGTTTCACACTGGACGAGTTTTCGACGTTTCTCTTCGCGATGATGGATCGGCCGGTGCTTAACCAGACTGGTATTGCAGGGAGATTCGATTTTCGACTGGAGTATGTGCCGGACCAGAGCACCCCTACGATCTGTCGTGGCTTGCGGAGCGGCACAGGCCTGGCGTGGATCCTAGCTGGGATCCCGGGAATGCGCCGGACCCGAATGGGGCTTCCATATCGGCTGCCATCCAGCAACAACTTGGATTGAGGCTCGAACCGACCAGGGCTCCACGGGAGTTCCTGATTATTGACCATGTGGAGAGACCTTCGGAGAATTGACGATGCTACCTGTGTTGGATCACTTATGGCAATCCACGCTCTTTGCCTGTGTCGCGGGATTGTTGACGCTGGCGCTCAAGAGGAATCGGGCGCGGGTGCGGCATTGGGTTTGGATTTCCGCGTCGGTCAAATTTCTCATACCGGTCTCCTTGCTTATCGCGCTGGGTGGTCATATTGAATGGCGGGCGCCGGGGCCCTCCAGTATTTCTGTCGTGATGGACGAGGTTAGTCAGCCATTCACGGCCTCGCCTGTCAGTTTGCCATTGCCGGTGACGGTACCGGCTGCGGCGAGTCCGCTTCCTTGGGTCCTCGCGGGGATATGGGCGTGCGGATTTATTGGGATTGGCTGGTCGTGGTTGGTACGATGGCGGCGGATACGGGACGCGGTTCGCGCGGGGTCGGCAGTGGAGGCTGGCTGCGGAGTACCGGTCCGTGCGGTCACGGCTCGGGTGACGGAGCCTGGGATTTTTGGGGTATTGCGGCCCGTGTTGATACTGCCGGAAGGGATTTTCGAACGCCTGACAGCCGGCGCAGTTGGAAGCTGTGGTTGAACATGAGCTTTGTCATGTGCGGCATCGGGACAACTTTATCGCGGCGATTCATATGGCGGTGGAGACGATCTTCTGGTTCCATCCCATGGTGTGGTGGATCGGGAAGAGGATGGTGGAGGAGCGGGAGCGGGGGTGCGATGAAGAAGTGGTGAGGCGGAGCGGCGAGGCTCGGGTATATGCGGAGGCGATTCTTAATGTGTGCAAGCTGTATGTGGAATCGCCGCTCGAATGTGTGTCGGGGATCACGGGGGCGGACCTTAAGAAGAGGATTGAGGGGATTATGAGCGGGCGCATCGCGGTCCGGTTGAGTTTCGCGAAGAAGGCGGCGCTGGCGGGTGTCGGTCTCGGGGCTGTCGCGATTCCTGTTTTGGTTGGTTTGATGCACGCGCAGCCGGCTACGGAAAGCCTGCCGAAATTTGAGGTTGCTTCGGTGAGGCCTAGCGGTCCTAGCGACGGCGGACTGAAGGGTGTGGAGGGAAGGGGAGGAGGCAGTCGGGGGCTTGAACACAGAAGATTGACTCTTCGGATGAGCCTCTACGCGCTTATTGTCAATGCTTATAGCCTTAGGGGCTGTCCTCCATTCGGGGAGTTTGGCGGATGCAGCCTGCTTTCCGCAGGTCCGGATTGGATGAGGAAAGACCAATTCGAGGTGGTCGCGAAGGCGCCGGACGATACTCCCGATTACACCGGGACCCAGTTCGTGAACCTCCACGCGCCACAGATTCAGCTTATGCTTCAGGCGCTGTTAGCGGACCGGTTCGGTCTGAAGGTCCATCGCGAAACGAAGGAGCTTCCGGTGTACGCGCTGACGATTGGGAAGAAGGGACTGAAGATTAAGAAGTCGGATGGGAGCAAGGAACCGAGGATCATGTTTCGTTCACCGGTGCAGCAGACGAACGGCCCGAAGATTATTCAACTGATCGGCGAGAATGGTTCGATGCAGGAATTGGTGGACCTCTACGCGAAGTTCATGGACCGTCCAGTGGTCGACCGGACGGGGCTGAAGGATCGATACGATTTCACAATGGATTATGAGGCGAATGCGGATACGCCGGGGTCGTTCAGGGAGTTGACCGGTCCTGGCTTGTTCAAGGCGTTTGAGGAACAACTGGGCCTCAAGTGGGAGGCGACTAAGGGGGCGGTGGAGGTGTTGGTTATCGATCATGCGGAGAGACCTTCGGCTAACTGAAGCGCGCCAGAGTAGCTTGTGGCATATTGATTCGCCTTTTGTTACAATCAATTAAGGGCATATCGGCCCCTCAAAGGATTTTCGGTTTCCACATGGCTACCAAACCTGCCTTCGCTCAAGGCGCGCAAGTCGAGCATCCGAAGTTCGGCTTAGGAAGCGTCCTGAGTTGTAGCGATGAATATATTGTCATCAAATTCGACGATCACGGGGAGAAGAAGTTCGTCCTCACGATCGTTCTGCCGAACCTGAAGAAGAGTGACCGCACGCCTCCAGTGGAGAAGCGGCGAACGACCAAGAAGAAAATCGCGGCACCGGTCGCTGCGGGCTAAGTGAAGCGCTGAGGGAAGTTCAGTGGTGAAATTCCCGGCTGCTCACGCTCTTTCCATTCTATAGTCTCCATCTTCACGACAACGCGCAGCGGCGCATAGCAGTCGCGTGTCGGCGTTCGCATACTCGGGTGGTAAGCGATACACAGGCCGCTGGCTGCTGGAGAGTCTACATTCGGTGCCAATCGTCCGACACCGGGTATCTGGACGATGTCGCCTGACCCACGGGCGTTCACGCTAAACCGCTTACATCACGACGATTTCCAGCATTTCCGATCGGGTGGGAAACCTCGGCTCGAAGCGTGCACTTACACTTGACGGCTTCAGCGGCTCTTCCCGTTGGGCGGCCCCGAACTGAACGACAACTTTGGAGTAGAACAAACAATCAAAGGAGAAATGATGACAAGTGTGAACGCTACGAAACCCGCTACGAAGGAAAATCCGATTGCAACAGTGAACGCACCGACGAAATCCGCACAGATTCGCATCACCCGGCGATCGCCCGCCTATTGGCGTGTCACGATCGACAACCCGCCGATCAACGTCATGGGTCCGGAAATGGTCCGGCAGTTCCAGGAAGTAATCGACGCCCTTGAGGCCGACGAGCACGTCAGGGTCGTGGTCTTCGACAGCGCGGTCGACGACTACTTCCTGAATCATTCAGATTTCATAGCCAAGCTTGAGGACCTGACCTCAATGCCGGCCGGTCCCACGGGCTTGCCGCCTTGGCCGGACTTTCTCGTGCGTCTGACCCGCGCGCCAATCGCTTCCATTGCCCTCATCCGAGGCCGGGCGACAGGCAACGGCAGCGAGATCACGCTCGCCTGCGACATGAGTTTCGCCAGCCGCGAAAAAACGATCATTTCGCAATGGGAGGTGGGCGTGGGGATGGTCGCCGGCGGCGGTCCTATGGCCCGGCTGCCCCAACTTATCGGGCGAAACCGTGCTCTCGAGGTGCTCTTGAGCTCGGAAGACATTAGGGGCGACCAGGCCGAAGCGTACGGCTACGTGAATCGCGCCCTGCCCGATGCCGATCTGGACGCGTTCGTAGAAGCGCTCGCGACCCGGATCGCCAAGTTCGACAAATGGGCGATCGCCAACACCAAGCGCCTGGTAAACACCAGCCTGCCGCCGGACGTCGAGCTCGGCGCAGGGTGGGACGCGTGCATTGCTTCGCTCGGGCGACCCGCCGCCCAGAATGGGATCAAAGCGCTGATGGCGCTCGGCTTCCACAAGCCTGGGGATGCGGAAAATCGGCTCGGATACTACCTGGGCCAAATCCCCGGCTAAGCGGCGCTCGAAACCGCACAAAGTCGACATCATCTTCGCGGAGCTTGTAACGACAGGCTCCGCGATTTTGTGTGATTCTAAACGTACCCACGCACTTATGGCTCTGGTTGTTTTCCTCCGGGGAATAAACGTTGGCGGGCACAGGGTATTCCGCCCAAGTATCCTCGCCAAAGAACTCGGCGCTTACGACGTCGTGAATGTTGGTGCCGCGGGAACGCTCGTGGTAAGAAACCCTGGACCGCGCGCAGATTTCCTTTCGAGCTTACGTCGAAAGCTTCCAGTCGGGGCTGTGGTTGCGTTCTGCGATGGCCGTGATCTGGTTCGTCTAGAATTGGAGCATCCCTTCAAGAATGAACAGCCACACCCAGATCTTGTCCAATTCGTCAGCGTCTTATCGAAAGCTGGAAGGAATAAAGCTTCGTTTCCGGCAGTCATTCCCGAGGATGGCGAGTGGTTCGTAAGAATCATCGGCTCACGAAGCAGGCTTGTGTTTGGAGTATATCGCCGCCACATGAAGACGATCGGGCATCTTGGCCGTATCGACGAGATCTTTGGTGCGCCCGCCACGACTCGTAGTTGGACTACCATGCTTTCCGTTCTAAGGATTTTGAAATCTCACACGACTAAATAACGCGGGCTCCAGGTTTCTTCGAAATCCAGATCAGTTGTTCCTCGCCGGGAGTTGATTAATTACTGCTGCGCCTGCCTTGCTGACGACCTCGTCTTGCGAATCGGTACCTCCCGAGCAACCGATCGCGCCGATAATCTTGCCCTGCTCGATCAGTGGAATGCCGCCTCGAGACGCAATGACTCCGTCGAAAGCGAGCAGATAATCGAGATGCATGAGGTTGATACCGTCCTCGAAGACCTTTGTTGGGCGGCGGAAGGTCGCGGCTGCTCGCGCCTTGTGTTGCGCAATCTGAATTGACGCAAGCATCGCGCCATCCATTCGTTGGAAGGCGACTAAGTTACCGCCGGAATCGGCTACCGCTACGTTCATCTTCCAATTCCGTTTCTTGGCCTCTGCCACGGCGGCGTGAATAACCGCCTGGGCTCGATCCAGCGATATCGGGGGCCCATACGGCACATCGAATGGCATTTCGTCTGGGATGGCATCAAGAGGATTCGCCGGCGTGAGCCGTGCTTCAGTGGCGGTTGCTGTTTTGTTGGTTGACATAAATTTCCTTCCTAAGGTTTAGAAGTTACTCTCGAACCTTCGCCGCTACCGCATGAAAGCGCGGACTAATGCTGCGATCTCGTCAGCGGCGGTATCCAACGCGAAGTGACCGGCGTCCAGCACGTGCACCTCGGCGTTAGGCACATCGCGGCGATAAGCCTCCGGTTCGGATGGATCAAACGAAAGATCGTACTTGCCCCAGATCACCAGAAGCCGCGGTTGGTGCTCCCGCATCCATGCCTGCCACTTCGGGTACAAGTCCACATTGGTGCGGTAGTCGTAAAACAACTCCGTTTGAATGTCGATCTGACCGGACTGGTTGAGGAAGGCAAACTCGTCGGTCCACAAGTCGGGATCATAACGCTCGACATTGGGATCGTTACCCAGGTGGCGGGTACGCGTCGTGGGAAGCGAGAGGAGATTAGTGCGAAGCGCACTCTCATTAGCCTTTCGGTCTGCCCAAAACGCTCGCCGGGTTTTCCAATTCGCTCCAAGCCCTTCGTTGTGCGCCACGGCATCCTGAACAATAAGCGCCTGGACACGTTCGGGGTGAGTCAAGGCCATGCGGAAGCCCACGGGTCCGCCATAGTCCTGCATGTACAGCGTGTATCGCGGTATCGCGAGCGCCTCGCTGAACCGGGCCATGATCTGGGCATAACGGTCGAACGTGTATGCGAATTCCTTTGGATTGGGCCAGTCGCTGTGGCCGAATCCCGGATAGTCGGGCGCTACCAAGTGGTAGCGGTCAGAAAGGCGATCGAACAGGGCTCGAACATGCGCGAAGATGACGGCAGCCCGTGGAGTAACAGAATGGTGGGGCCATCTTTCGGGCCAGCTTCACGATAGAAAATCGAAAGGCCATCGATCGCAATGGTTCGATAGAAGGTTGGGTGTTTTGCCGGCTGCCCGTTCACAGCGGACGCTCCCAATAATGTGGTGACAAGTGTAGACATAAGAATAGCTCCAATTTTCTTCATTCCTGCACCTCGAATATGAGCTCCACTTCGACAGGGGTTCCAAGCGGCAAGCTCGCCACCCCATACACCAGGCGCGTAGGATTCCTGTCTGGACCAAACACGTCCTCGAGGAACTCAGAAGTTTCGTCCGCGACCTTTGGCTGCTCGACAAAGTTTCCTTCCGTCGCCACGCTGACGCCGAGGCGAACGATTCGTTTGACTCGATCCAGCGAGCCGAGGTACTGGCGAGCGACAGCGACCGCGTTCATCGCTGCGAGCCGCGCCGCCTCGCAGCCCGCCGCAGTGTCGAGCTCTGCTCCCACCCGCCCGACGAATTTCGCCGTACGTCCTTCGGTCGGCAATGTTCCGCTCATAAAGAGAAGGGAGCCGACCTGCACCGCTTCCGTGTACGTTCTAAAAAGCTCGGGCGGAACCGGAAGATGAATGGCTAGCTCCTGCAACATCCGCTCAGCGGAGATCGCCTGGCGACGCGTGTTCAATTTTCGTTTTCATAGGTCTGTGCCTTACCCGTCGCGGTCTCCAACATTTGCCGTTATGCAGCCGACCTCTGTCGACATAGATGCAACTTCAGAACCGATGCTAAAACAGTGAAACTGTGCGGGTAGCTGCCAAGTATTGCTGCCTACTGACAGCGGGCGGAGTCCGCAGACCGACACGAATTGGAAAGTCGGCGCATACGACCAAAACAAAGGGGGAACTTAAGAGCTCGTCGCTCCAGGAGCGGAAGGAATCGCAAGCGCGAAGGTTGCGCGGGATAGAGAAAGCAGTCGAAGTGAACTACACCCTTCGACTGAAGCGCTGGTTGACAGTCGAGTCGGTCTTCGAGTACTACTTCGACACACCATCGGAGGGTTTTGGCTCTGGAGCATCTCAAAAAACCTCAAAACGCAAGCGCGTTTCTCAGTAGCGATCGGGTCACATTTCGCGGAACGGGACTTCACGGTTCAGCCCCCAATGTGGCATTGGTCTAGCGCGAACTGTCAGTATCACGTTCCCAATGTTCGACACTTCGACATCACAGTGCCGCTATGGGAGTTGCGGATATCCTTTTGCTTCAGCAGATAAGGAGCGTCTGGCCCTTGGCGCGCTGTTTGCAGTGTCACAGCTTGACTGACGGCTTAGTAAGGACCGTAAACCTGATGGGGGGTGTGCTCAATGAAATACAGAAGGATAGCGATGATTGCGGCGATTATGGGGGTGCTTGCCGTCTTGGGCGGGTGGGCGATTGCCGCTCAGGACAAGTACACACTGAAGGTGCCGAACGGGCTCGCGTTTTCTGAGTTCAAGGGATACGAAGATTGGCAGGCTGTCGGCCCAAGTCAGACTGACGCTCAGAATGTGATGAGACTTATCCTCGCGAATCCCGTGATGATCGAGGCCTACAAGCAAGGTGTTCCCGGCAATGGCAAGCCTTTCCCAGAGGGATCCAAGATTGCGAAAATTGAGTGGAGACCGAAAAAGCTAACCGATCCCCCTTTTTCTGCGAGTACCCCAGACACGGTGCCCGGTGACCTGACTGAGGTCGAGTTCATCGAAAAGGACAGTAAGAGATTCTCGGACACCCACGGATGGGGATATGCCGTGTTCGACTATTCCCCTGCATCCAATACGTTCACGCCCGGCACCTTGGCTGGCAAACCGCCGCAGGGGCACGACGCCAAGTGCGGCGCCGCTTGCCACATCCTAGCGGCGTCAAAGGATTACATTTTCACGGCGTATGCCAAAAGGTGAACCTATCCTGACGGATCACGCGTTATTCGCGGAGGAGCGATGAGCACTACTACTATCCCCTCTCTCGTCCACCGTGAACCAGAGCTCCTTGGGCAGACCGTTGTTGTGATTGGCGGTAGCGCTGGAATCGGATTCGAAACGGCGCGTCGTGCACGTTCAGAAGGGGCCGAGGTGATCCTCACGGGCCGGAATACCGAGCGCCTCCAGCACGCTGCCAGTGAGGTTGATGCTCTTAGTACAGCGGCCTTCGACGCTGGGGATCCTGTTGCTCTCGATCGGTTCTTCCGTGACCTCCCGACAATCGATCACGTGATGGTGACTGCCGGCCGGCCTTACTACGGACGCCTCGCCGATATGGACTTCGCGAAGATTCGCGATCTTATCGGCGAGCACCTCTCACAGGCACTTTACATCGCGCGCTACGCGGCCAACAAAGTGCGACCTGGAGGAACACTGATCTTCATGGGCGGCACTGGTGGTCGACGCCCAGCGATCGGGATGAGTGTCGTTGGCGCAGTTACCGCTGCGCTCCCCGCCCTCACCGCTAACCTGGCGCTGGAAATCGCGCCCGTGCGAGTCAACCTCATCGCCGCGGGATTCGTGGACACGCCTTTGTCCGCGGAACTGTTGGGCGATCAGCTCGAGAAACGTCGCAACCAGCTTCGCACCGCGCTTCCCATCGGACGCGTGGTCGGACCGGCTGACGTGGCTGCGCTCGCCGTACATATTATGACCAACACCGCCCTCACGGGCGCAACCTATGACATCGACGGCGGACAGCAGTTCGTCACACCTGGCTAACGACCGGAGTAATCAAAACTAGACTCAGATTCCCGGGAGTCTCGGGAAGCGAAAGGGGGCACGCATGTCCACGATACATCTGCACCAGACAACGACCTCGACGCCGGAGCAGTACGTCGCCGGGCTCACCGACTTCGGGCCTGGCCGCTCGAAGCTTTTTGGCAATAGTGCCGACGAATACCTCAAGGTGCATAGCCGTGGCCCCTCGCAGGCCGATGTCACCGAAGGCGCGGGAGGCATGGGAACGCCTGCACTACGACTGGTCCGATACCAACCACGTCGTCCTGACGACGACCGACTCCAACACGTGGGGAGGGGCGTCGGGCCATACCTACACCTTCACACGTCGCCCAGATGGTTTGACCGACATCGACGTGGTCGTCGTACGCGACGGCAAGAACCTGAAGGGACGGCTGCTCGGCTTCGTGATCGGGACTATTGGTAAGGGCGTTTTGGAAAAGGCGTTTGAAAACTCGGTTAAGGCCGTCGAAGCCCGGAACGGCGCAGCGAGAGAGGCACGCTCATCGTCAGCCAGGTAACCGTTGTATGAGTATCCAAAAACTCTAACATTCGCTAGTGGCCGGTTTAACTGCCGGCCGTTCACGATGTTTCGTACGGCCGCAGTGTCTTTCCTCCTACCGCGTATACTGTGAAGAATCATGCTCCGCCGCGATCCGCTAAACCATGCCTGAAGAGCCGCGCCTCCGCCGGGAACTCGGCCTCCGCGACCTGACATTATTCTTAATCGCCTTGATGGTAGGCCCGCGCTGGATCTCCGTCGCCGCCCATGGCGGTCCCGGAACCATCATCCTTTGGGTTCTCGCCGCACTTCTCTTCGCCGTTCCTTTGGCCATCGCCGTCGCCACTCTCTCCGCGAAATATCCCGGGGCGGGCGGCCTCTACCTTTGGGCCCGCAACGATTTCGGACCCTGGCCCGGATTCCTGAATTTCTGGGTCTATTGGCTCGGCATCGCCTTTCTGATTCCCGGCGCCGCGCTATTCGCTCTCGGAATCGGCGTCTACGCTCTCGGCCCTTCGTACGCGCACCTCGCCGAGAATCCTTACTACATGATCGGCGGATCTCTCCTTCTGCTCTGGATCGCGCTAGGCACCAATCTGATCGGCCTCAACATCGGAAAGTGGACGGAAAACCTAGGCGGCGCGGTGCCCTGGGCTCTCGGCCTCCTCCTCTGCGCGGCCGCCACCATCATCGGACTCCGCCACGGCTCCGCGACCCCGATCAATTTCAAATCTGCGTGGCCCGTCTGGAATTGGGACATCATGAATTCCTCGGCTGCCATCGCCTTCGCCATGACCGGCATGGAAGCCGCAGGAATGATGGCCGCTGAAATTCGCGATCCCCTCCGCACTATTCCCCGCGCCGCATGGATCAGTTCCACGTTCGTCGCGCTATTCTACATCGCCTCGACGCTAGCGCTTCTGGTAATGATGGCTCCGCAAAACATCAGCGAGATGAACGGACTCGCTCAAGTCAGCGCCGCCGCCGGCGCCGAAATCGGCCTCCCCTGGCTCGGCTCCGTCGTCGTCCTCTTGATCATCGTGAACGTGGTCGGCGCTTTCGGAGGATTAGGAACCTCCGTTTCGCGCATGCCCTTCGCCGCCGGTGTCGATCACCTGCTGCCCGCAGCCTTCGGAAAAATTCACCCGCGTTGGCACACTCCCCACGTCGCCATTCTTTCGCTGGGCGCCGTCGCGACCCTTCTGCTCATCGCGTGCCAAGCCGGCGACACGGTCCGAACCGCCTACCGGACCATCGTCGACCTGACCGTGATCGTCGGATTCCTGCCGTACCTCTACGTCTTCGCCAGCGCCTGGAAAGCTCGAAAATGGTTCAGCGCCATCTCCGGCTCCGCCGTGACGCTATTAGCAATAGCCTGCTCCATAATTCCCCCACCCGAAGTGAAAAAGGTCGCATCTGTTCGAGGGAAAACTAGCCCTGGGAACCGCCGCTGCCATCGTCTCTGGCTGGCTGCTGTATCGTAGAAACAAGTGACTTACCCCGACTCCGTGCGCTTCCTCTACGCACTGGGCAATGAAATCAAAACCGCGAAGCTCGGGCTCGATCGAATCCGCGCCGTTCTAGCCGCACTGGGCGATCCGCAAAACAGCTTTCCGATCCATCCACGTCGCCGGCACCAATGGCAAAGGCTCCACGTGCGCAATGATCGACGCCGGACTCCGCACCGCCGGAATCCGGACCGGCCTCTTCACCTCGCCCCACTTAATAGAACCCACTGAGCGAATCGTTATCGACGGAATGCCCGTAACTCCCCGCCAATTCGAACGCGCCTTCGACGCCGTCCACCAAATCGCGGGCGAACTCGATCTCGACTTTCACCCCACCTATTTCGAAACCGTTACCGCCATGGGCTTCTGGCTCTTTCGCGAAATGGGCGTGGAAACAGCGGTCGTTGAAACCGGCCTGGGAGGGCGCCTCGACGCGACCAACATTCTCGATCCGGTGCTCACGGTGATCACTCCCATCGACTTCGATCACGAGTCGTACTTGGGCGGCACCATCGAAGTGATCGCGGCAGAAAAGGCGGGCATCCTCAAACCTGGCGTCCCCGCGATTTTCGCGCGTCAGCGCCCCGAAGCCCAATCCGTCCTGGACCAACGCGCGGCAGAACTAAAAATCCCCGTGAAGTACACCTCGGATTTCGAAGTGCGCGATCTCCACGTCACCGCGCGAGGATCCGAATTCTCCGGAATCAAATGTCCCCTCGCAGGCGAGCACCAGGTCGAGAACGCCATCGCCGCCGCCCTGGCACTCGAATCTCTCGGCGTCTCCCCCAAGGAATCGAGAACGCCGTCTGGCCCGGCCGCCTGGAACGAATCTCTCCGAACCCCGACATCATCCTCGATGGCGCGCACAACCCCGCCGGCGCCCGAGCCCTGGCCCGCTACCTCGAACGCTTCTACGCGAATCGCAAAATCTGGATGATCTACGGCGCGATGCGCGACAAAGCCGTCGACGAAATCGCCGGCATTCTTTTCCCGCTCGCCTCGGAGCTGATTCTCACCGCGCCCGACAATGCCCGCGCCCTCCGCCCCGAAGCCGTTGCGAGAAATCGCCGGCCGAGGACACATTTCGCCCGATATCTCCGCCGCCCTCGACCGTGTCCGCGCCGGCGCATCCGAAGACGACGTCATCATCATCACCGGTTCTCTCTTCCTAGTCGGCGAGGCGCGAGCGCTTTCGTACAATAAACACTCATGGCCCTTTTCTGGAGCCTGGTCTTCGTAGACCCGCTCATTATTCTTTCCACCTTCATCTGCGGCGTGATCAGCCTGATCGCCTCGCCCTTCGACCCGACCGGCGAATTCATGATGAAAACCGCCCGCTTCTGGGCCCGCTCGCTGCTGCCATCGCCGGCGTGAAAGTGAAAGTGGAAGGCTTGGAAAAGCTCAGTCCCGGCGCGAGCTACGTCTTCGCGTCAAATCACCTGAGCTATATGGATACGCCCGTAATCCTCACCCACATCCCCGCCGACTTCCGCTTCATGGCCAAGGACGGCCTCTTCAAGATCCCTCTGCTGGGCACCCATCTCGGCCAAGCCGGCCACATACCCGTCCCGCGCGAAGATCCCCGCGCCGCCGTAAAAACGATGACCCTGGCCGCGGACATCATCAGATCTCGCAACATCTCAATCCTGATTTTTCCCGAAGGTGGCCGCTCGCACGACGGCATCCTGCAACCATTCAAGGACGGAGCGTCCTATATCGCGATCAAAGCCGGAGTCCCCGTGGTCCCATTGGCGATCTCCGGCACCCGCGAAATCCTGGCAATGCACTCCGCAACTTTTCATCGGGGCAAGGTAATCCTGCGTATCGGCGACCCCATCCCCACCGCTGGATTAACGCTGCAGCATCGCAAATCCGTCACCGAAACCGCCCGCGAATGCGTGGTGGCCATGTTGCACCAATAAAGTGGTGGACCTCGGCCATTTATAAACGTTCATCTTGCTTAGTTTCAATGGTTTAAACGTTGGCACACTACTTGCATTCTCCTTTGGCGTAAGGAGGACAAGAAAATGAAATCGAAATTGTTGGCGATGTTACTGATGGCGGGCAGCACGATGTTTGCTGGTGTCCGTTTTGGAGTCGGTGTCGGATTCGGCGCCCCGGTCGTAGTGGCTCCGGTAATTCCCCCGTGCCCCGGTCCCGGCTATGTGTGGAGCGGCGGCATCTGGGTCGCACCACGAGCCTTTTACGGAGGCCCGCGCTACTACGGTGGACGCTACTACGGACATCCCGTGGTTCGCGGCTATGAGCACGGCTACGCCCGCGGATATCGCCGCTAGTCATTACTCCAGACGGTAGTTGGGAGCTTCCTTGGTGATGATCACGTCGTGCACGTGGCTTTCGCGCAGGCCGGCGGAAGTCACGCGCACGAAGCGGGCGCGCTCGCGCAGCTCCTCGATCGTCCCGCAGCCGCAGTAGCCCATGCCCGCGCGTAGGCCTCCGACCAGTTGATAGACCAGGTCGGCCAGCATCCCTTTATACGGGACGCGGCCTTCGATTCCTTCGGGGACCAGTTTGCCGCTCGGGTCCTGATCGTAGCGGTTGGACGTACCCTGCGCCAGCGCGCCCATCGATCCCATGCCGCGATAGCTTTTGAAGGTGCGGCCCTGATAAAGAATCGTCTCGCCGGGACTCTCTTCGGTGCCCGCCAGCAGGCTTCCGATCATGACCGCGTCCGCGCCCGCCGCGATGGCTTTGGTCACGTCGCCCGAATACTTGATGCCTCCGTCGGCGATGACGGGGACGCCCGTGCCCTTCGCTGCTTTCGCGCATTCGGCGATGGCGGTGATCTGCGGCACGCCCGCTCCGCTGACCACGCGCGTGGTGCAAATCGAGCCCGGGCCGATGCCGACTTTGATCCCGTCCACGCCCAGCGCGATCAGATCGCGCGCGCCTTCGAAGGTCGCGACATTGCCGGCGATCAGGTCGACCTCCGGGAAGCGCTCTCTTGATTGCGCGTGATCGCTTCCATCACGCGGGAGCTGTGGCCGTGCGCCGAATCGACGGCCAGCACGTCCACTTTTTTCTTCACCAGTTCCTGCGCGCGTTCCAGGAAATCGCCCGACGAGCCCAGATGCCGCGCCCACGCGCAAGCGGCCTTGCGGATCCTTGGCGGCGTTCGGATATTTCAATTTTTTCTGAATGTCCTTGACCGTGATCAGGCCCTTCAGCATGTACTGATCGTCGACGACCAGCAGTTTTTCCACGCGATGGCGATGCAGAATCGCCTCGGCTTCTTCAAGCGTGGTGCCGACGGCGACGGTGATGAGGTTTTCTTTGGTCATCACGTTCTGGATGGGCAGGTCGTAGCGCGTCTCAAAGCGCAGATCGCGATTGGTGAGAATGCCCACCAGCTTGCCGTTCTTGGTGACGGGCACGCCGGAGATGCGATAGCGCTTCATCACTTCGAGCGCGTCGGAGATTTTCTGCTCGGGGTCGACGGTGACCGGGTCGACGATCATGCCGCTTTCAGAGCGTTTCACGCGATCCACTTCTTCGGCCTGCTTGTCGATCGGCATGTTGCGATGGATCAACCCGACGCCGCCCTGCTGCGCGAGCGCGATCGCCAGGTGCGATTCGGTGACCGTGTCCATGGCCGCGCTGAGGACGGGAATGTTCAGCCCGATGTTGCGCGTGCCCATGGTGCGCGTGTCGGTTTGGGCGGGAACGACGTCGCTGTGGGCGGGCAACAGGAAAACATCGTCAAAAGTGAGGCCTTCCGGGATCGTTTCGAGGATCATGCGGTGTACTTCTTATTCTACCGCACGCTGATTTTTCGACTGATGTTTTCTCTATCGGCCTTCGTCGTCGATGGAGATCTTCAGGGCGCGCAGAAATTTCTGATCCTGCGAAGTGAGCTTGATCTTGCCGACCTTGCGGCGGGTGGTGGTTTCCGGCGGCGCTTCGATCTCGACGGCTTCGCCGTCCTCGGCTTCCTCGCCTTCCTCGCGCTTATTGAACCCGATGGTGGCTTCGAGCACCAGGAAGACGTCGTAGCCGGCGCGCTTGATCTCGCCAATCGCGGCGGCGATGCGGTCGGAATCGGAGAGCGATTCGTTGATCGCGTTCCCCAGTTCCTGCATGAGCTCCTTTAGTCGATCTTCCAAAAGCGCTCCTCGATTCCTGCCGGTCCCGGGCGCCCGCCCGAAGCCTCCTTCAGCATATCACTCGCGATACTCACAGCTGGCACCTACTAAACTGATGCCGTCCGCCGGCCATCAAGTTTCGGGCATCCGTCTACTTCCAATATCGGCCCTTTAGCCGGCGAATGTTAGGATGAGTATATCAGCGATGGCGAGCCAAAAAAACAAGGCGGGGCTGGTGAACCGATTCCTGGGGCACGTGCTGCCCGGCATCATCCGCCCGCTGCACGCGCTGTGGAATGAGGTAATCGGCTTCGTTTTCATCGTTCTGGCGACTGATGCCGCGCCTTCTGCATGGCGCAACGTCCGCAGCCGTCGACGGCAACACCGAGAGTTTCGTCAAGGCGGCGGTCTCCGTCGGTTTCGCGCTGCTGATGGTCTATTTCGGCATCACTTCTTTCCTGGGGCCCGGAAGATTTCCCGGTCATGAGCGAAGCTGACCCAGGACGCAATTCCCGTACACGCGCGGGATTTATCCCGACATGTATCGCGGCCGCCTGTGGACCATGCGCCAGTACGCCGGCTTCGGCACCGCGGAGGAAAGCAATCGACGCTATCGTTATCTGCTGTCGCAAGGGAACGCCGGACTTGTCGGTCGCGTTCGATCTGCCGACGCAGATGGGGCTCGATTCGGACCATCCGCTGGCCGCGGGCGAAGTGGGGCGCGTCGGCGTCGCGATCTGCTCGCTCGCCGATATGGAGCGGCTGTTCGATGGGATTCGAGCTCGATCAGATCACCACGTCGATGACCATCAATTCGACCGCGGCGATTCTGCTGTCGCTCTACGTTCTGGTCGCGCGGCGCCAGGGCGCCAACGTGCGCAAGCTCTCGGGCACCATTCAGAACGACATTTTGAAGGAGTACATCGCGCGCGGCACCTATATTTATCCGCCGCGCCCGGCGATGCGCATCATCACCGATCTGTTCGCGTGGGCGGGCGCCGAACTGCCGGAGTGGAACACGATTTCGATCAGCGGCTATCACATTCGCGAGGCCGGATCGACCGCCGATTCAGGAAGTCGCGTTCACGCTGGCCAATGCGATCGCGTACATCGAGGCGGCGGTGAAGGCCGGGCTCGACGTCGATGCGTTCGCGCCGCGGCTTTCGTTCTTCTTCAACGCGCACAACAATTTTCTGGAAGAGATCGCGAAGTATCGCGCGGCGCGGCGCTTGTACGCGCACATCATGAAGGAGCGGTTCGGCGCGAAGAATCCCAAGTCGATGATGCTGCGGTTTCATACGCAGACCGCCGGATCGTCGCTGACCGCGCAGCAGCCGGACGTCAACGTGGTCCGCATGGCATTGCAGGCGATGGCCGCGGTGCTGGGCGGAACGCAATCGCTGCATACCAATTCGCGCGACGAGGCGCTGGGCCTGCCCACCGAGGAATCGGCGCAGCCTGGCTCTGCGGACGCAGCAGATCATCGCCCATGAGACCGGCGTGACCAACGTCGCCGATCCGTTTGGCGGCAGCGTCGTCATCGAAAGAACTGACGGATCGAGATCGAGCAGGGCGCGCGCGATTATATCGACCGCATCGATGCCATGGGCGGGACGCTCGCGGCGATCGAGAACGGATTTCAGCAGAGCGAAATTCAGAACGCGGCGTACGAATATCAGCGAGCGGTGGAGTCGGGCGAAACGATCGTGGTCGGCGTGAACCGGTTCCGGCAGGAAGAAGAAACGTCGCCGCCAACGTTCCGCATGGATCCCGAGATCGAGAAAACGCAGGTCGCGCGGCTGCGCGAGCTGCGCGCGACGCGTCCGCCGGTGGATCAGAAACTCGACGCGCTGGAGCAAGCGGCGCGAGGGTCGGACAACCTGATGCCGCAGAATCCTCGACGCGTGCGAGGGGTACGCAACGGTCGGCGAAATTTCAAATCGCCTGCGCAAGAGTGTTTCGGCGAATATCGCGAGAGCCTAATCGATCACCGAAACCAGTTTCGAATCGATGATGCGCTGATCGGAAGTCAGCAGCCGCAATCCGTGGACGCGGGCTGTCGCGGCAATGGTACGATCGCCGGGTCTCGGAGTTGATGTAAGGCACCTGCATCTACGGCAATCGGAATCGTTATTGGCAGAATGCGGAACATCGGATTTGCTTCTAACTCGTTGAAAATACCATCGACCGCCCGGCGATCTGTCCGGGAGCCGCTGCGCCAGCATAGCGATTTCCACCAAGCTGTAAGCGCTAAGCGCAACTGCCTCGCCCGTGTCGCTCAGCTTCGCGCATTACTCGAACTTGATCCGACGAGAGCTTCTTCGGCGCTGACAACCATCGAACGACGACGTGGGTATCCAGGAGAAATCGCGGCGTCACTTTCTCTTTTTCGGGATTGAGAACTCGATCCGGATCGGTCACAACGTCATAAAGATCTGCGAAGTGTCGAAGTTCACGATATCGCCGACGATTTTCACCTTTCCGGCCAAAATGCCCTCTGAGGACTTGAACGGCTTCTTCTTCACCCGCTCCACGGTCGCTAGAGGACCGGCCCCTTTTAGTGACAGTTAACTTCCCGCCCTCTTGATCGATTTGATCGAAGAGAGCGAGGCATTTCGCCTTGAACTCCGTCACGCTGATGATCTGATGCTTCATGCCTCTATTTTAACAAACTGGTCATCTGACCACTTCACTTCGGAAGATAATATCCATCTCGAGCCCTGCACCCGCGCTTGCGGATTCTTTTTCTGCGCGTCCTCGCTGAGCTCGACCTTGATTCTTCTGGGCTGGCCCGGCTTTCCTTGCGGCAGCGCGTACACCAGCATGTAGCGCAGCCTCAACCGACGGATCATCTCTTCGAAATCCGCGCCAGGGTCGTGACCTTTGATGAGATCGCCGCCCGTTTCCTCCACCACCGACGTCATGTTCTCCATGTTCATGAACGCCGCCGTCGGACTGAACACGGCAGCCCACTCCGAGCATCGCGCTCTCTCGCCGCCGATCGCAGTTCCAATCCGCAAAGCAGCGCATCCGCCTCCCACAAATCGCGAACCACCGTGTTCCTATGCCCCGACGGTTGGCCGTGATTGTCGGTCATGATCAGCACCGCCCGCCGACGCTCCGTGCGGATCTCTTTCATGAAATAAGAGGCCGCGTCGCTCACCGCGCGCAGGATGTGCGTGCCGCCTTCGGCCTTGCCAAGAACCTTTTCGTTGATGGTCCGCTCCACCGCGTCCATATCGTCGGTGAATGGCGCGACGAGCTGGCTCGTGCGTGCTGAACACCATCACCGCGACTCGATCTCCCCTGCTCAATTGTGCTCAGCGCGGCATGCGCGGACGCTGCAAGTTCTCGAGCTTCGGATTCATGCTGCCGCTGATATCGAACAGCAGAATCAGATCGAGAGGCGTCTCTTCCTGCGTGAGGTAAAGAATCGTTTGCTGCGACTCTGTTGTCGAAAACGCGAAAATCTTCTTTATGGAAACCGGTTAGCAGCTTCATCCCGTCGGTGACTTCCGCATCCACGTGCACCAGCGAAACTCCGGTCTTGAAGACACGCCCTGTCCTGCGCCATCGCGATGCCGCCGAACAGAACAAGCACAACAACAACATTAGAAGGGTTGAATCTCTTCCCGCACCGGATCGAAATGAATCTGCCGCTTCTGCAAGTACGCGATGTTCCCCAAATGCGACGCCTGTGCCGACCGGTGCCCGATATACACGTCGCCATTCGGACGCTTCCTGGTCCGCATGCAATCGAGAAAATTCTCGACGTGGTCGATGGTCAGCTCCCGCTCAGCCTTTACGATTTCCGCTTTTGCTCCCCGCCCGCCGGCGTAAACGTAAATTGGCTGCGGTCGATCAGCAGACGCCCTTCGGTCCCGCACATCTCAATCGCCGCTCCGGTGATTCCCGGCGCGAGCGTCGCCTCGAATGTCGCCGTCCATTCTTTGGGATACTGCAACAGCACGTTGATTGTGTCCGGCGCCGTGCGCCCATCCTTATAGTTGTAAATCCCGCCGACCGCCGACGCGACAATCGGGTCGTCCTGCTTCATGAACATGTGCACCGCGTCAATCCAGTGCGTGAACAGATCCGTAACCTGCCCTCCGCCGAAATCCAGGTACGCGCGAAAATTGTAATACTGCTGCGGATCGTACTCGCGCCATTTCACCGGCCCCAGAAACTGCGCCCAATCCAGATTCGACGGCTGCGTCTGCAGCGCCGCGGGAGCCTTCCGCAAATGATAGCCATTGCCATGCCACCAGGTCCGCGCCATTGTGATTTTCCCGAGCTTGCCCGCCTGAACATACTCATCCCGAGCCTTCATATAATGCGGACCAGACCGCTGCTGCATGCCCACCTGGAACACGCGGTCGTGAATCCGCGCCTCCTTCACGATCGCCGGCCCCTCTTCGATTTTCAGCGTAAGAGGCTTCTCGCAATACACGTCCTTGCCCGCGCGCACCGCATTGATCGCGCATCCCGCGTGCCAATGATCGGGCGTGGCGATCAGCACCGCGTCCAGCTCTTTCATCTCCAGAAGCTTGCGATGATCGTTGAACCCCTTCGCGCCCGGCGCCTTCGTCAGCGCGTCGTCAAGCCGCGTTCCATACACGTCGCAAATGGCCTTCACGTCGACGGTCGAGTTCTTCTGGAACACGCTCATCACAAAGCTGCCGCGATCTCCCGCGCCGATCAGACCGAGGTTGACGCGGTCGTTTGCGCCCAGGATTCGTTGATACGAAGCAGCGGAAAACACGGCTGCGGTGCGAAACAGGTCGCGTCGGTTCAGCATAATGGAATAAGCATATCGTAATGAGTAAACAAGTTCACATCATCGGCGGAGGTCTCGCCGGTTGCGAGGCTGCCTGGCAAGTCGCGCGCGCCGGCGGCCAAGCGATCCTTTATGAGATGCGTCCCGCGAAGCAAACGCCAGCCCACAAAACCGGATCGCTCGCCGAACTGGTGTGCAGCAATTCGCTGAAGAGCGAACAGGAAAACAGCGCCCCTCGCCTATTAAAAGATGAGTTGCGACGCCTGGGTTCGCTACTTATCGACATCGCCGACCGCAACCGCGTCCCCGCAGGCCACGCTTTAACCGTCGATCGCGAAATCTTCGCCGCCGAAGTTACGCGCGCCATCGAAAACGAGCCAGCCATCGAACTACGCCACGAAGAAGTCACGTCGCTCGACCGACGATCGTAAGTGGATCATCGCCAGCGGACCCCTTACCTCCGACGCGCTGGCCGCCGGAAATCGCGCGCATCACCGGCTCGGAAAGATTATTTTTCTACGACAGCATCAGCCCCATCGTCGACTCGGAATCGATCGATACCACCATCGCCTTCCGCGCCTCGCGCTACGGAAAATCGCTCGACGGCACCGACGATTATCTGAATTGTCCCTTCGACCGCGACGAATACGAGGCGTTTCTCGACGCTCTGCTCGCCGCCTCCAGCGTGCCCGCGCACATTGAACAGGACAACGCCAAATATTTCGAAGCTTGCCTGCCTATCGAAGAAATCGCCCGCCGCGGACGCGACACTCTGCGCTTCGGTCCCGATGAAGCCGATGGGCCTGACCGATCCTCGCACCGGCCGCCGCCCCTGGGCCGTCGTGCAGCTCCGCCAGGAAAACGCGCGCGCCGGAAGCTGGAACCTGGTGGGCTTTCAAAACCACATGCGCTTCGGCGACCAGGCCCGCGTGCTCCGCATGATCCCCGGGCTTCAAAACGCCGAGTTCCTCCGCTACGGCCAGGTTCATCGCAACACATATATCAACGCTCCCGCGCTGCTCGACGCGACCCTTCGCCTGCGCACGCACCCCAACATTTTTTTCGCCGGCCAAATTTCCGGCGTCGAAGGATATGTAGAATCCATCGCGACCGGTCTAATCGCCGGCCTCGCCGCAATGTCCGAAACCCCTCGCGCATTCCCCGCGAAACCGCGTTAGGCTCGCTTTGCGCCTACGTTTCCGGGGCCGACCCGACCAACTATCAGCCCGCGAATATCACTTTCGATCTCCTTCCTAAACTCGAACATCCGCCTAAGGATCGAAAACTCCGCCAAGCCGAAGTCTGCCGCCGCGCACGAGCCGCCCTCGACGAGCACTTACTCGCTTATGTCTGACCTAGTCGACGCCATCGACCGTTACCTCGACAGCCTGCGTCAGGCCAACGCGTCTCCGCACACTCTCCGCAACTACTCCGCCGACCTCGCTCAGTTCGCCGACTATTTTTCGCCTCCCGATACCGACCCTCCCGCGCCTTCGCAGATCGACTCTCTGCAGCTCCGCGAGTGGCTCGGTGGTCTTTATCAACGCGGCCTCGATCCCATCTCCACTCGCAGAAAGCTCGCGTGCGTCCGCTCGCTATTCAAATTTCTTCTGCCGCGAAGGAACCATTCCGACCAACGCCGCGAAACTCGTGCGCACGCCGAAGAGCCCGAAGCGCGTCCCCTCCGTTCCCACCGCGGAGCAGACCAATACGCTGGTCGAAGGAGTCGCCGCCGATACGCTCGACCGTCCTCATCCCGAACGCGACCTGCTGCTGTTCGAGCTTCTCTACGGCTGCGGCCTCCGCATCAGCGAACTCGTCGGACTCAATCTCACCGACTTCGATATGGCGGAGCGCTGGATCCTAGTCCGCGGCAAAGGTCGCAAGGAACGCCAGACACCATACGGCAACGAAAGCCGCCGCCGCACTCGAAAAATATCTAGCAGTCCGCAATTCAGCCGACCCCGCTCTTTTTCTGAATCACCACGGCACGCGCCTCACCGACCGCGGCGCCGAGGCATCGTGAAGCTCTATGTCCATCGCGCTAACGGAAGACCCATCGCTCCATCCGCACAGCCTCCGCCACGCCTATGCGACACACCTGTTGGCCGACGGCGCCGACCTCCGCGCCATTCAGGAATTGCTGGGCCACGCGCGCCTCTCGACCACTCAGAAATATACGCAGGTCTCGCTCACAGACCTCATGGCCGTCTACGATCGCTCCCACCCCAAGGCGCGAAAAAGCGGTCAACGAATTTCAAAATCCGGCGTCTAATGGGTATGTTGAAAGCGCTCTGGATTCTTGCAGCGATACCACGCTCTCGCGCAGACGCCTGCTTTTGAAGCCGCGACCATCAAGCCGAGCAAGGACGTACCGGGCCACTCAGGTTCGCATAGTCGCACCGGCATGATTGTCATGACGGGCCAAACATTGAAAGGCTTAATCTGCGCTGCATATCAGGTAAAAGATTTCCAGGTTACCGGCGGCCCGAAATGGATCGACGCAGACCGCTTCGATATCAACGCGAAAGCGGAGGGCGCGGCGAACGACACGCAACTGAAGGACATGTTGCAGACGCTCCTCGCGGAACGGTTCCAACTCGTCTTTCATCACGAAGAGAAGATCGCCCCATCCTATGCCTTGGTCCTTATAAAGTCCGGGTTGAAGATCAAGCCGGTCGACGGGGCTACTGGTACGAACTCCAACGGCAGCAAAGGCCAGCTCGAAGTGACGGGGATGACCATGTCCAGGTTCGCCGAGACGCTCTCGAGAGAATTGAAAACTCCCGTCACCGATCTGACCGCCACGCCCGGAGCTTACGATTTCAAGCTCCAGTGGTCCACTGAGGGCGACGCGAACGACATGGAATCCGCGCTGTTCGCCGCGCTTCAATCCCAGCTAGGCGTGAAACTGGAATCGCGCAAGCTCCCCATCGACATGGTCGTCGTCGACAAAGCCGAGAAGCCCTCCGAAAACTAGTAAGCTCCGTTTCGAGACTGCGGATAGACGCCGCAGCTCGCTTAAGTTGATTGCACGTACCGCCGGCCAACGAGCCGTGATCACAGGGAGCGGTTTCCGAACGTGTAATATTACGACACACGATGCAATTTTCCGACCTCTTACTATCCCGCCGCCTGGAGCGCACGGAAGGCCAAGCCAGCGCGCAGTTCGCCGAGGCCCGCCGCCGATTATTCCCCGACAGCGGCTCGTGTTCAATGCAAATCGCAGGCGCCCATGTCGTCTTCGATGGCATCGATTCACCCGTAACCCAGACCTTCGGCCTAGGCATCTTCGAGGACCTGACCCATTCCTCTCTCGATACCATCGAGCGCTTCTTTCTCGACCGCGGCGCGCCCGTAAATCATGAGGTAAGTCCTCTCGCCGGAGTCGCCGCTCTCGCCTTGCTCTGCGCCCGCCGCTATCGCCCGATCGAAATCAGCAACTTGATGGTTCGGACGGTCGAGAATCTCCCGCCCAGCAGCATTGCGGTTCGCGTGGCAGCTCCCGAAGAAACTGAGCTCTGGGCCGATGTCAGCGCCAGAGGCTGGATGCACGACCATCCGGAACTCAAGGCTCTCGGGAAACAATTCGGCGCTGTTGCCTTTGCGCGCGAACATGGTCCGTGCTTCCTGGCCGAGCTCGACGGCCAACCCGGAGCCACGGCGTCGCTTTGGATTTATGATGGAGTCGCTCTCCTCTCCGGCGCGGCCACAGTACCTGAAATGCGCCGCCGCGGACTGCAATCGGCGCTCTTGCAGGAGCGTATGCGATACGCCTTCGAACATGGCTGCGACCTTGCCATGATGGTGGCCGAAGCAGGCAGCGCATCGCAGCGCAACGCCGAGCGTAGAGGCTTCCGCATCGCCTATACGCGGATAAAATGGCGCCTGTCGTCTTGATACAATGCGCTGCTATGGCGCTTTATTTAGTCGGATATTTCCTGCCGATTGTCATGGCCGCCTTAGCGTTGCCGATGGTACTTGGCAAGGTTCCTCCCAACCCGATTTACGGTTTCAGGACACCGAAAACACTTTCATCGACCGACATTTGGTATCCGGCAAACCGAGCCGGAGGCTGGTTCATGATCGCCGGAGCCGCGTTGGCGCTATGCCACAACATTGCGTTACGGTTCATCCATCCCGACCGGCCATCAGAGAGCCTCCTCATGACCATGGCGATCGCCGACCTGGTCGCGGTGATCCTGGCCTCCGTCGCATCGCTTATTTACTTACGCAAGCTCCAGTAGATTAAAGAGTCAGATCATACGAATAAAACTCCGTCTGCCGCTCCCATCCTTCTTTCTCATAAAGCCTTTGCGCCTTCTCATTCGTAACCTCAGTAGAGAGCGTCAAGCGAACAGCCCCTACTGCCCGACCGAAGCGCGCTGCCGCATCCAGCAATAACGCCCCCACTCTTTTCCGTCTCGCCTCCGGACTCACAAACAAATCATTGAGAATGAAAATCCGCGCCGCCGATAGCACCGAAAAGCTGGGGAACAACTGCGTGAAGCCAACCGCGGAGCCGTCCCCTCGCACCGCAAGAAAGATGATGGACTCGTTGCGCTGAAATCGCTCCCGCAGGAATCGGCGCGCCAGATCAGGATCGCTCGGCCTGCGGTAGAACTGTCGGTAGGCATCGAACAATGGGACGATCAGTTCCAGGTCGAAAATCGTAGCTCGACGAACGGCCACGTCATGTTGTCCACTCATGGTGAGATGTTATCGCGGAAGCTGTCTCGGTCATCTCGATATCGAAATGACATTAATAGGTCGGCTCCCGGTATTGTGAGCAAGATGTGGCGCGAGCTTCAGTAAAATCCGCGCCACGAAGATCACCTGCGTTGGCCGCTGATTCATTGGCGTCTTTGAATCTACGTTCATCAGCGTTCATCGGCGGCCAATAAGACTTTTTCTCTACAATAGCAGCGAGTGACGATCGCTCTCGACGCGACCTACAGCCTCGGCAAAAATCTATCCGGCGTAGGAGTGTATTCGCGCGAAATCCTCTTCGGTCTTGCAGCCGCCCATCCCAGCGAGAAATTCCGCTTCTACTATCGCCCACACCGTTTTCTAAAATCGTTCAACGACAAACTCCCGCGCAACGCTTCCCGGCGGCTCCTCCGCGGCGCACCATCCGCCGACCTCTTCCACGCACTCAATCAACGAGTAGACGCCAAGGCCCGCCGCACGGTCTCCACCTTCCACGATCTTTTCGTAATGACCGGCGATTACTCCTCGCCCGAATTTCGCGCCCGCTTCACCGCGCAAGCCCGCGATGCAGCTGATCGTAGCGACCTCATCATCGCCGTGTCCAACTTCACCGCATCGCAAATCGAAGGGCTCCTAAACATAGAGCCGTCCCGCATAAGAGTAGTCCACCACGGCACCCGTGCTTCCGCCCACCGAGCCGCGACCGCAGGGAGCGATCGACAAAACCTGGTACTTTCCGTAGGCGCCATCCAACGGCGCAAAAACATAGCGCGTCTAGTAAAGGCCTTCGAACTCCTGCCTGACACTTGGCGCTTAGCCCTAGCCGGCGCCCCCAACGGATTCGGTGCCGCGGAGGAACTAAGCGCCGTCGAACAAAGCCACGCGCGCAACCGCATCGACGTCCTGGGCTACGCTTCATCCGCCCAACTCAACGCTCTTTACCGCCGGGCAAGCATCTTCGCTTTTCCGTCGCTCGACGAAGGCTTCGGAATGCCGATCCTCGATGCGATGGCGCACGGAGTTCCTGTGATAACGTCCAACTGTTCAGCAATGCCCGAAGTCGCAGGCGACGCGGCCCTCCTGGTCGATCCCCTAAATATCGGCGAAGCCCTTCTGAACCTTGCCACCAACGAATCGCTTCGCGAAAATCTGATACGCCGCGGCCTCGAACGGATCAAACAATTCACGTGGGATTCCGCGGTCGAAAAAACCTGGGCAGTATACGATGAATTGAAATGAAGACCCTAGCCGCCCTGCTGCTCTGTTCATTGTCGACCCGCGCCGCGGACCTGATCATCGCCGCCGCATCGGACCTCGCGCCGCTAACTCCGAAACTCGAACGCGCCTATAAAGAAAAAATCCGCTTCACGCTAGCCTCCAGCGGATCGCTGAAACAGCAAATCGAAAACGGTGCGCCCTTCGACGTATTCCTGTCGGCGAACGAACAATACGTGAAGGATCTGGCCGCCGCCGGCTTGGTCACCGACGCTACAATTTACGCCACCGGCCGAATCGCGCTATGGTCTCCGAACGGATCCGTTTCATCTCTCGCCGACCTGAAAAAAAAATCCGTGACGCATCTAGCGATTCCAAATCCGCAGCACGCGCCGTATGGAGTAGCCGCGCGCCAGGCTCTCGAATCGCAAGGCGTCTGGAAAGATGTGGAGCCGAAAATCGTCTACGGCGAAAACGTCCGGCAAGCGCTGCAGTTCGCCGAGAGCGGCAACGTCGAAGCCGTGATCACTTCGTGGACATTATTGATCGGCAAGGGAACGCTGCTCCCCGCCGAATGGCATTCTCCGATTCGCCAAACAGGAGCGGTGGTGAAGTCGAGCAGTCAACCCGACGCCGCGCGGCGATTCCTGAAATTCTTGTTAAGCCCCGAAACACAGAAGATTCTAAATGACGGCGGATTATGGTCATCTAAGACTCCCTGAAGGCCCTTAACCAGCGATTTAAGGTCAATTAAGACCGGTTCCGTGACATCTCACTGGCATGATCCTCCGCCGCACGCTTCAATTCGAACAGTTTTGAGCCGCTGGACATCAGCGCAATCGCACCGGCTAGCAGCAGCGGAATCGTGACCGTTCCCCACAATACCAGCGAGAATCGGGCCGCCTCAGCGGGCACCACGTGAAACATTCGTTGCAGCGCTTCCTTCGTCAGGAATTGAAACAACCCTAAGTTTCCAGGCGCTTGCGGAACGACACTGCCCAATCGCAAGAACCACCATCAACGTGAACGCAATGCTGATCGATGGTACAAATGCAGGCGACTGATCGAAATCGTACGCCTGCATCGCGGCGTAAATTGGGATCACCTGCAGCAACAGGTACGGCAAGCTCTGCAGAAACGCGAAATACAGATAGCGCGAGTGCCCGATCAGATTAAGATCGTCAATCAAAACACGAAGATGGCGCTGCCAACCGTCGCCCGAGAGCAAGCGCGCGCGTTTTCTGCCTGAGAAAAACAGCAAGTGCCAGCAAAGCCGCGCCGGCTCAACACCACGATTCCCAACACATAGCCGCTGTCAACCAGTCCGCGCATGTGGTGATGGTGTCCGCACCAGCCGCACCGTCAAAATCAAGCAAAGACAGAGCCAGATGCCGTCGAAGATGCGCTCGATCAACGCGCTGGAGATGACCACGGAGAACGGAAGTTTAGTCCAGCGCGAGACCATGATAACAGCGGAGAATTTCGCCGGCGCGAAACGGCAGCACTTCATTCGCGAAGAGGCCGACGTAAATTGCGCTAACTGCATTGCGAAATGAGACTTGTTCGACGGGCCGAAGCACTTGCCTCCAGCGAACCGCCTGCCAGCAATAGACCGAAATGTCGGCGATGACGGCGAAACCCAGCCACCACCAATCCATAGTGGCGAGGTCGTCCTTGAGTTCACCGAGGTTTGCGCCGCGGAGCGTCCAGACCAGGCACCCGAGGGACGCGAGGTAGGTCAGGATCAGCAGAACGCGTGATCGTGTATCACCCAATACCTAATCATAGTCCAGCAAAACAGTACAGCGTTCCGCGCGTGCGCAAATAGATGCGGCCGCGATCGATGGCGGGCGTCGCGAAAATTTCGTCGTCGAGGTCGTTGATGGCGAGAATCTCCCATTGCGGAGCGGCCTTAAGCACCGATCACTTTTCCTTCCTGATTCGCGACATAAATTTTTCCGTCGCCGGCTACTGGCGAGGACCAGTATTGGCCTAGGCCCGTCATCCTGGCCTGCTTGAACGCCACGCCGGTTTTTGGATCGAGCGAGGTGAAGATGCCGCCTTCTTTGACCAGAAACAGAACGTCGCGATAGAGCAAAGGCGAGGGAATGTTGGGAATCGATTTGCGGAAGCGCCAGAGAATGTGGGTGTCGGTGACGTCGCCTTTGCCACCGGCGCGAATAGCGACGATGTTGTTTTGAGAAGATTTGCGGGCGCGATAGAAATTCCATTCGCGCTCGTCAATGGAGCCGTCGCGATCGAGATCGGTGTCGCGAAAAGAACCTTCGTTTTTAAACGGCCCTTCGGCGCGGGAAATTCGTCCATCATGATTGGTGTCGTATTTTTCGAGCGCCTGCTGCCAGGTGAGGACGTCGGGATGCTGCTCGGTATCGCCTCCGGTTTCCCAACCGCTGACGTAAATGATGTCGCCGTCGATCAAAGGAACGGATTTTAGCTGCCAGGCCATGCCGCGAATAAACCACAAGGGCTCGCCTGTGGAGAGAGAGTAGGAGATTCACTTGAAACGCGCCGGGAACGATCAGCTCCGCGGGACCGTCTTTCGGCTGATAGAGCGCGGGCGTGGCGTAGCCTCGCGTCGAATCGGGGCGAGGCGTTTTCCAGCGAATCTTGCCGGTAACCTGATCGACGGCAAGCAGGTAGGAATCTGTATCCTGATCGCAAATCAGAATCACCATTTTCCCGGCGAGAATCGGCGAAGATCCATGACCGTTCTGATTGTTGAAAGGACCGAGAGGGAGCTTCCAGCGCTCGGTTCCGTCGGCGGTATAGGAGATGAGGCCGAAGTCGCCGAAGAAGACGTAGACGTTCTGGCCGTCGGTAACGGGAGACGGCGATGCAGGGCTGTTGGTGGGTTGAAACTCCTCTTTACGGGGGCGCGGAGCTTCGCGGCGCCAGACAATTTTGCCGCTGGCGCGGTCGAGACAGAGGGTCATCAGTTTTTCGTTCTCGGCCGCGGTCAGGAAGATGCGCGTTTCCGTGAGCACCGGCGAGGAGTGGCCGGGAGGGACGGCGGTCTTCCACACGACATTCTTTTGCGGCGAAAATTCGGTGGGCAAAGGAGTGTCGTCGGCGACGCCTGCGCCGTTCGGACCGCGGAATTGCGGCCAGTCGCCAGCGGATAGTACCAAGCAGAGCAATGGAACTGTGGCATAATGCGGCATGTTGTAAACGGGTGGGCTGCTGACATTGTAGAACGGGGATCTGAACGTTGTACGACTACATCGTAATCGGCGCGGGCAGCGCGGGATGCGCGCTTGCTTCGCGGCTGACGGAGCGGCCCGATATTAACGTCCTGCTGATCGAAGCGGGGCCTCCGGATCGCAAGCGTGAGATCCATATCCCGGCGGCGTTCTCCAAACTTTTCCGCACCGACGTCGATTGGAATTTCTCTACCGAGCCGCAGGCGCATTTGAACGGGCGCGAGCCTGTACTGGCCTCGCGGGAAAATGCTGGGCGGGTCCAGCTCGATGAACGCAATGATTTATATGCGCGGCGCGCGCGCGGATTACGACGCGTGGCGCGACTTGGGAAATGCCGGATGGGGCTTCGACGACGTGCTGCCTCTGTTCAAAGCCGCGGAGAATCAGGAGCGCGGCGCGTCGGCGGAGCATGGCGTCGGAGGGCCGCTGAACGTTGCGGATCTGCGATGGTGAATCCGCTGACTGAGGTGTTTCTCGAACGCGTGCGAAGCGGCGGGGATCGGGAAGAACACAGACTTCAATGGCCCGGCGCAGGCGGGCGCGGGACTTTATCAGGTCACGCAGAAGAATGGCGCGCGAGGCTAGCGCCGCGGACGCCTATCTGAAGCCAGCGCTGCGTCGCGGCAATCTCACGGTGTGGACCCAGGTGCAAGTGGCGCGCGTGATGATCGAAGAGGGGCGCGCGGTGGGCGTCGAGTTTTTCCAGAAGCAATCGCAGGATCGCCAGCAGGTTCGCGCGGGGCGGGAGGTGATTCTTTGCGCGGGCGCGATCGGATCGCCGCAATTGATGCTGCTGTCGGGAATCGGTCCGCGGAATGAGTTGGAGGCGCTGGGGATTCCGGTGGTCGTCGGATCTGGAAGGGGTTGGGCGGAATTTACAGGACCATCTGAACATCGGGCAATCGTTTCACTCTACGCAGGAGATTTCGATCAGCGACGCGGAGAGCATTCCGAATGTGCTGAAGTACATTTTCAAGAAAACGGGTCCGCTGACATCGAATATTGCGGAGGCGGGGGCGTTCCTGAAGTCGCGCGCCGAACTCGAGGAGTGCGATTTGCAATTGCATTTCGCGCCGGTCCATTTCGTCGAGCATGGATTGAAGAATCCGCCCGGACATGGGTTTAGCTTGGGCGCGGTGCTGCTGAAGCCGAAGAGCAGCGGGGCGGGTTTATCTTCGATCCGCCGATCCGAAGGAGGCTCCCGCGATTGATCCTTGCTATTTATCGGATGAAGAGGACATCACTCCGTTGCGCGAGGGGTTAAAACTGGTTTGGAAATTATTGGAGTCGAAGCCGTTCGATGCTTACCGGGGAAAGGCAGTTTTCGAGAAGCAGGATACGGCGTCGTACGTTCGAGCGCATGCGGAGACGCTGTATCATCCGGTGGGGACTTGCAAGATGGGGCAGGACGCTTTTAGCGTGGTCGACTGCAGAGTTACATGTTTACGGAGTTGCGGGGCTGCGGGTCGTCGATGCTTCGGTGATGCCTAACATTGTGCGGGGGAACACGAATGCTCCGGTGATGATGATTGGGGAGAAGGCGGCTCGGATGATTTTGGGGTAAGAAGAATTTCACGCAGAGGCGCAGAGTTCGCGGAGAAGACGCCGAGTTATAGATTGAGATTAGAGAATGACTACGCTTACCGAGCGATGTGCGGCGCAATATGCGGGCGGTTGCACATGGGATTGCTCAGCAGGAGCGTGAAGACTCGAGGACATGCAGCGCGCGGAGAGATCCGCTCCGAGGACGTAATTCGCAACATATACGCCCGGTTAAGGTATGTCTCGATATTCCGAGCATGACCCCTATCGGAAACTGGCGAGCCTTTCGGGCTAAGATTGGAAAAGAGACGTGAATGGGCAAAGACACTAAAACCGTTGCTGCGACACCCACTGGTTTGAGGCCTGGAGATGTGCAAATACCACAGCCTCGTTCAATGTCCTTGGAGAAAGCGAAAAAGCTTATTCGCAAGACGTCTGACGAGCATAAGGGTTTGTTTCGCCGTCTCGCCAAATGAATCCGGAGTGGGAACCGGAGTTCCTAACTCGCGAGATTGTCGATGTGATCCATGAGGAGCAGATCAATTCGTTCGGTGGGCTTCGTGGTGTGCGGGATGAGAACGCTCTGGAGTCGGCGATCATGGCGGCTCAGAACGTCTATTATTACGGCGGAGGCGACGCGTATGAGGTTGCGGCAGCCTACGCATATCACCTCGCAGAGAGCCAAGCTTTTCTAGACGGAAATAAGAGAACGGGCGCTCAGGCAGCTTTCGTGTTTCTGGAGGGATGCGGGATTTCGTGCAGTCGGCTGCCTGAGCAGCAGACCTATGAGGCCATGATTAAGATCGCCATGCACGAAATGAGTCGATCGGATTTGGCTCAATACTTACGATCGGCGCTGGAGGGCTAGCTCGCGGCAGCGCATGGGCCGCGCCACATACTTTACGCGACTGCTTCCAGACTTTTTAGTTTTGCTGCCAGCGTGGTGCGCTTTAACCCGAGCATCTCGGCTGCTACAGTTTTGTTACCATTCGCTTTTTTGAGGGCGTCCCCTAGGATTTGGCGTTCGATGCGGCCTACGGTTTGTTCGAAGTCGTTGGTCTGAATTGCGCTCGCGGGCGCGCGCTGCAGGGGCAGGGGAAAGTCGGAAGGATACAGGGTTTCTCGCGTTCCGCTTAATGCTACGGCCATTTCCACTGCGTTTTCCAGTTGGCGGACGTTGCCGGGCCACGGACAGTTTTTCAGGCGCTCCAGCGTCTCGGGTGAGAGGCGGCGGAGGGGGATGTCTTCCTGCTGGCAGATTTTCTCCACAAAATGATGGGCCAGGACCGGGATGTCTTCCAGACGATCGCGCAAAGCGGGGCGCGGCGATCGGAACCACGTTCAGGCGATAGTAGAGATCCTCGCGAAATTTTCCTTCACGGATTTTTTGGACCAGGTCGACGTTGGTTGCGGCGATCAGGCGGACGTCGACGCGGATGGTTTCCGAACTGCCCACACGTTGGAATTCGCGTTCCTGCAGGACGCGAAGGAGTTTAGTTTGGATATCGAGCGGCAGGTCACCGACTTCGTCTAAGAAGAGACTGCCTTTGTTGGCTTGTTCGAAACGACCTACACGATGCTGAATGGCTCCGGTGAACGCGCCTTTGACGTGGCCGAAGAGCTCGGCTTCCAAGAGATTTTCGGGGAGGGCGTTACAGTTCACAGCGACCAGGGGCTGCTGAGCGCGGGGGCTCGCCAAATGAATTGCCTTCGCGACCATCTCTTTGCCAGTTCCAGTTTCTCCGGTGATGAGGATCGTCGAGCGCCGGCTGCCGACCAAGCGAATGATCTCAATGGTTCGCATGATGGCTTTGCTCGATCCAACAATGTGTTTGCGCCAGGATTCGATGCTCGAATCCGCGGCGCGTTGGCTGCGACGGAACTCCGAGGCTGCGTCTATGATTGCCGCCGCATCCGAACCTGCGGAGATTACATTGTGGGCCCCCAGGCGGATGTAGCGCACGGCATCGGCGATGGACGCGCCTTCGTCGCATATGAGGATGGGAGTGCCGCGGCTGGCCTGCACTAACTCTTCCAGTAATTCTTCAACGGTATAATCGTGAGCGCAGCCGAGGCAGGGATCGTCAATAACTATCGCGTCCACCGAGGAAGTCTTTAAATGTTCGATCGCGTCGGCGGCTGAATCGAGGCTGACCCGAAGAATCTCTGTCGTCAAAATTCCCTCACCAGCATCCATCGGCAGTGAGGGCCCCGGAAAGATCTAGGGAGGTCCCTAGGCTTGACCTCTGGGTGTGAGGCCTATGTGCTTGTCCGCATACTTACGCGTGACGGCTCGGTTCATGTCTCTCTAGTGGAAGTACTTGACGGCAAGCTCCGGGTCGACACTAACGGCCTTGCTCCACACCTGCTTGGCTTCCTCGTCCTTACCGACCGCTTTGAGCGCATGGCCCAGGTTGAGCATGGCATCAGTGAAATCCGGCTTCTTGTCGATGGCCAACTGGTAGCATTCCGCGGCGGCTTTATGCTCGCCGGCCGCCTGCAGCAAGAGGCCGAGATTATAGGACAGTTCGATGGAACGCTCGCCTAAGGCAGCGAGTTTCTGGTGAAACTCGAGCGCCTTCTTGTGATCCTTGCGCTCGATCGCAATGGCGGTGAGGGCGCGCAAGGCGTCGATGTTTTTCGGCTGCAACTGGAGCACGCGGCCGAACGTATCGGAGGCGGCATCGAGATCCTCGAACTTCCATTCGGCGAGCCCCAGGTTGAGCAGCGCGTCGACCCAGTCTTTTTTCTTCTTGAGGCAAGTCTCGAAGCTGTCTACGGCGCTGGCGTATTCGGCGCGCTGCAGTTGCAAGAAGCCTAATCGAAAGGCCGCGTCTTCCCAATCGGGCTTGAGTGCGACCAGCTTTTCGAAAAAACCTTCCGCTTCTTCCGCTTTCCCTTCGCGATCGGCGAGCAGGCCGAGGTTCCAGAGCGCGCCGGGCAGATCCGGCTGCTGGGCGAGCGCCCGGGTGTAGGCGGTACGGGCGCCGGCGAGATCGCCGCGCTCCTGCAGGATTACGCCGAGATTGGCGGCGGCTTCGAGAGCGTCCGGACGCAGACGGGCGGCTTCGCGATAGGCGTTGCCCGCTTGTTCCAGGCGTCCGGTCTTTTGATAGGCGACGCCCAGATTGAACCATCCTTCATAGGAATTGGCGGCGGCTTTCACCAGCTGCGAACAATGCTGCACGGCGGAGCTATAATCGCCGCGACTTAGCGCGACCGAGGCGAGACCTTCCAAGGCCTGCGGGGATTGGGGTCGAACCTTGAGCAGGCGATCCGCGAATTCCTTCACTTTGCCGTCTTCTTTACGGGCGCTTGAGAGGGCGATCAGGTTGACCAGAAGCTCCGCAGAATTGGCGTTGGCGGGGAGCAGTTTACGGTAGAGATCGTTGGCTTCATCGAGCTTGCCGAGCTTATGCAGCGCCACGGCTTTGCCGAACAACGCGCGGTCCTGATTGGGACTCTCTTTAAGACTCGCCTCAAAGCTTTCGAGAGCCTCCGCGGTTTTGCCGAGCTGCAATTGACAGAGGCCCAGGCCGAGACGAGCCTGCCAGCGCTTGGGATCGATGGCGAGGGCGGATTCGAAGGCTTTCGACGCATCCTCGAATTTCGCCTGGCGCTCCAGCACCAGGCCCAGGTTGTATTGCGCGGTGCGATGCTTGGGGTCGAGCTCGATGACGTTTTGAGTAGCTGCGCGCGGCTTCGTCCCACTTCTGCTGTTCGAAGCGGAGATGGCCAAGGCCGTTCTGAACTTCGATGGGATTTTCGCCTTCGCTCGCCGCGCGCTCCAGTTCCTTGACCGCGTCGTCGAGTTTGCCGTCGGAGGCGAGCTTCACGGCAGTCGCAAGCGCGCTGACGGTGGCGGGACGCTTCTTCTTGGAGGGATCGGCGGGCGCGGTGTCGCCGCGCATCAGCCTCTCTATCAGGTCGTCGTCAATGAAGAACACTGTCTCGTTGTTGTCGGCCATGATGAGATCTCCTATTTCCGGGCGTTATTTCCTTACGATGAGGGGCACGACGTTCATGCCGCCCTTGAGCGTCGCGTCTTCGCCGCGTTCCCGGTAGAACCCGACGCCGCCGGTTCTAATATGGTCGTCGGTCCAATCGTCAATTTTTTGATCCTGGACGTAGGTGGTGAAGTGATTCCCCAAGGCGTCGAAGCGAATTTTGTACATCGTGTCGAGGCGCACTTTCATCGGCAGGGGGAGCTGCGCGTGGGCCTGCTCTTCGCCGTTGATGATCGCGAAACGTACCAGAGCGACGGTGGGTTCGAGGCCGGGCTTCACGATCTCGAGCTTGGTTACGTAGAAATTTTTCGGGTCCTGGGCGCGAAATACCCAGCCGATCGCCTTGCTTTCGATCTGGCCCGTCATTTCGATACGGTAGTCGGTGAGAGTCTGGGAGGAGCGCAGGATGGATATCTGGCGCGTGCGGCGCACTCCTGGATCGGAGCCCCAGTCCGTGATCCAGCCCGCTTCCCCGGCCGGCAACGCGGATCCGGCTACGATGGTTCCCGCGGCACTGGTGGTCGCCGCGCCGCCACTCTTGGACGAGTAGGCGATCAGTCCGCCGATCCCCGCCAGCAGCACGACCACGATCCCGACTTTCGCGAGCGCCGGCAGTTGGCCCAAGAACCCGGATGACGATTGTAAATTCAACCTGGGCAGTCCGAGATCGCTCGAACCGGTATAAGGAGCGGACAGAGAGGCGGGTGTCGCTGCCGCTTGCTTTGCTTCTTCTTTGAGTCTCACGGTTTCCTTGGCCTCCAACTTCTTGTCTTGCTTAGATTCTTTGACTGGCGATTTTGCGGCGCCAGAGATTTCGGTTTTTGCAACCTGTTTTAATGCGGGCGCGGTTTCTTTGACCGGTTCAGCGATCTTCACCGTTGGTTTGTTGTCTTCCTTGACTTCCAGGGCGACTCCGCGAAGTTTCACGTTGGCGAGGCGGGGATCAGGGCGGACAGGGGCGGACGCTGGCTTTTTCGGCTCAGGCTTCACCTCGTTCTTGACAAGAATTGGTGCCGGACCGAAAGTCATCACCGCGCGAAGGGGCAGAGAGGTCGAGCGCGGCACCTGTACCTCGACGGCATTGGCAGCAGAGGCGAATACCTGCGCCGGTTTGCCCTTACCGGGTGCGGATACGTGATGCGTCAGGGGGAGAGGGGTGGTTAGCAGCTCGGGAAGAACCATCTTAGGTTCCTCTGGCGCAATGATTTGTTCGGTTTGAGTTTCTACCTCTGGCTTGGCTGCTTGAACCTCGGCTGCTTCAATAACGGCTGCTTCAATAACGACCGGCTCAGGCTGAGGTTCGGGCTTCGGCGCGGCTTGTGCAGTTGGTTCCGGCAGCACTTCGGGGACGGGCTCGGCGGCGACTTCGACGTGCGAATCTTCCGGTATGTCCACATGAATGTCCGAGGCAACATCAGCGCTGACAACTTGGACAATATCCTCTATGGCGGGAGGTTGTGCTACGGCAAGGGCGCTGGCATGATCAGCTTCGGTGGCGTTGTCTTCACCCGCGAAGCCGGTGGCCGAGAAAGAGAGGCGGGCCAGAGCACCGAGCTCAGTTTCGCCGCCAACGAATCCAACAGGCGGTTCTTGCCAGAGCACCGGCAATCCTTGGGGCGGTTGAGGAAATATTAGAATGTCCATGGCTTCGCTCGTTGTCTCCAGTCCCGTTTCTCCGGCCGGGCTCAGGTCAATTTCGACGATCGGAGCGGTGCGAACGAAGTCCCGCACCTCCACTTTCCGCTCGCGTGTCCCGCTTGCGGTGTGATTCGAGGTCCGATTAAACGGCTCGAAGGCTACAAGTCCAGCTGTTTCTAGTTGATAAGAATCCCGTTGTAGGTTTAACGGCTCAAATGTGCGGTTCGGAAGGGCAGCCACTGCGTCCAGAAACTCCAGGTCCGGGTGAGACATGGGGGCGACGTCCGCGAGAGCGACGACAGGCATTTCGACGAGAAATGCCGCTAGTTCGGCCGGTGCCGGCTCCTCGGCCACGGGCTCCACATATAGCGGCGCAGCTGCCGGCGCAGAAACGAGGACCGGGGCGCGATCGGACGCCGCCTCACGGAGCGCAACGAGCGAAGGTTCCTCATGATAAACGGGCTTGGTTCTCGCACCTTCCGAAATCTTTAACACAGCGAGCTCGGGAGGGGCCGTTACCTCAATGGAAGGTCCGGCGACGGTTGAAGGCTTTGTAGACTTAGCCTCGGCGTCCGGGCCTTCCGCCTTGGTGGGCGGCTTTGCCTGCAACAGCCGATTAAGCGCAAGCTGATTGTACTCTTCCTGATACCGTTGGCGATGGGCGTCGGAGCAAAACTCTCCGCCTCCCGTCCAACGCTTTAGGAGGGCCAGCTCCTTGCCGCAATACAGACAGCGCATGTTGCTTAGATCGTCCCTTCTGCCCTTATGCTAAAGGGCGCTCTTACTTCTTTCCATGCGGTAAAGCACTTATAGAGCTGAATTGAGGTAGTAGCCTTAGCTTCTCTTACGACAAAGACCTTAGGTACTATGCTCCTTACCCCTTGCCAACCGGGTGTAGGGAGTAGCGAAAGTTCCAAATTGGAACGCCCGATCCCTATGTCTCTCGCCAATTCACGTAATCTCGAATTCGTGCTTTTCCCGTTTCAACCGTTAAAGTTATTTCCCTAGCCGTCGATTAACCCTATGCTTGCGCATATCGTTTTTGCGGCTACGTTTTGCTCGCGTGGAGAGTTGGTCCGCCGAGCTCTTATGAATACTCATCGGGGAAAAGTGAAGGGAGATGTAATTATGGCAAAGGGTGACGCGTTAAAGGCCCACATTGAGGCACTGCGCAGTGCGATTCCGGAATTGAAGGGCGTCCTGCTGGCGTCCAACGAAGGACTTCCGATCGCCCATTCGTTTTCGAATGGACAGGATCCGAACCGTGTTGCGGCGATGGCCGCCGCGGCATCGAGCCTGGGGCGCCGCATCAGCGAAAGCATGAGCGCCGGGACGTTGGGCGAGGTATCGATTCAGTCCGATGACGGCGCGCTGTTCGTTTATTCGGCCGGCTCGAAGGCGGTGTTAGCCGTGATCAGTCCGCAAGGCGGAAATGCCGGTTTGATCCACCTGGAGGCCCGCTCCATCGCGAAAGAAATCGGAGATCTATTCTGAGGGCGTTAGTTCGGTTTCAGAAGATTTGAACTGCTTCAGTTTGCGCGCGGCGGCCCGGCCGGCGACCCGTGCGAGATCCTCCTCTGGAGCCTCGCGCACCCGTTCCAGGCTGCCGAAGTGGCGCAGTAGTTTCATCACTGTCTTTTCCCCGATCCCCGGAATCTGATCCAGTTCACTACGCATGCGGCTCTCATTGCGCCGCGTGCGGTGGAAGGTCACTGCAAAACGATGCGCTTCGTCGCGCACCTGTTGCACCAGATGCAGCACCGGCGAAAACTTGTCCAGAACAATCGGCTCCTCTTCCTGTCCGTAGACATAAATCCACTCCTCGCGCTTGGCGATCGAGGCAAGTGGTTGATCGGTGATTCCCAACTCTTCGAGCGCCGCCGCCGCCGAATGCAGTTGCCCGAGCCCTCCGTCGACGAGAACCAGACCAGGCCGCGGCGCGCCTTCTTCTTTCAATCGGCCATATCTGCGGCTGATGACTTCGTGCATGGAAGCGAAATCGTTGTTGCCTTCCACTGTTTTGATAATGAATTTCCGATAGTCCGCCTTCTTCATCCGCCCGTTTTCCCACACCACCATGCTGGCCACTTTATCGGTGCCCTGGATGTGGGAAATATCGAAACACTCGATCCGGCTCGGCGCGTTTTCCAGGCCCAGTGCATCTTGCAACGCTGCGGAAATTGCCTTCGACGTGGGCTTCAGCACGCGGAAACGCTGTTCGAAACTATGGCGGGCGTTCGATTCCACCAGTTCAAGCATCGCCTTCTTCTGCCCCCGCTGCGGCGTGTGAATCTCGACTTTACGGCCGCGCTTTTCCGACAAAAAGTCTTCTAAAACCTCGCGTTCCTCAAATTCGACGGGTACGTGAATTACTGCCGGAACGTAGGGATCGTCCAGATACACCTGCTTCAGCAGCGACGCGAAAAACTCCGGCGTATCGAACTCGCGTTACGTCTTCCCAGAAGAATTCGCGCCGGTCGACGATGTGCCCGTTGCGCAGATGGAACAGATTCACCGCGACCAGCGGCGGTTCGGCATAATAAGCGAAAATATCGGTGTCGCCGCCGTCGGTCGAAGCCATTTTCTGCTTCTCGCCAAGTTCTTCCACCGTGCGCGCCAAATCGTGAATCGCGGCGGCTTCTTCGTACCGCATGTCGAGGCTCGCCACCTGGACGCGCGAACGCAATTCCTGCGCCAGATCCTTATGGCGGCCTTCGAGAAACATCCGCACCGCACGGACCGCGTCGGCGTAACGCTCGTCTGTGGTGAGCCCTTCCACGCACGGACCGAGGCATCGATGGATGTGATATTCCAGGCACGGATGCGAGTGCTTCCGCGTAAAATCGATGCGGCAGGAAGGCACTTTGAAATGCCGATGAATGAAGTGCACCAGCCGATGCGCCAGGTTCCCAGGAAAATAAGGACCGAAGTACGACGAGCCATCCTTGCGCAGCCGGCGAGTGACGTAGACGCGCGGATATTTCTCCGCCGTGAGCTTTATATAGGGATACGTTTTGTCGTCGCGAAGAAGGATATTGTAGCGAGGCTTCCACTGTTTAATGAGATTGTTCTCAAGCGCCAGCGCCTCCTTCTCGTTATCGACGTGAATAAAGTCGATGGTCCGCGCTTCGTGGATCAGGGTCCCGGTTTTGGCCTCCGCCAGTCGCTCGACATTGAAATAGCTGCGCACGCGGGCCCGCAGATTTTTCGCCTTGCCGACGTAGATCACGGTGCCGTGCGTGTCTTTATATAGATACACTCCGGGCAGCAGAGGCAGCTCGGAGGCTCGGTCGCGAAGTTGGGCGAGGAAGTCTATAATTTAATTGTGTCACGCGTGGCAACATGTATAGCGGCGACGGCGTTTCTCTCCTCAGCCATGCTGCTCGCGCAAGAGCCGCCGCCTCCACAACAGCAGAAAAAACTCGAAACCACGCGTCCCTCGAAGCCGGTCGAGCAGGAGCCTCCGGAAGAGGACGAGTCGCTCAAACCTGAGGAGTTTTCGCTGAACCCGTTGGAAGCGCAAAAGAACATCACGGCGGGCGATTACTACTTCAAAACGAAGAAGAATTATCATGCCGCCGCGCGGCGCTATCTTCGCGCAACGAAATGGGATCCAGGTTCCTCCGAAGCGTTTCTAAAGCTCGGCGAATCGGAGGAGAAGCTGAACGATCGCGGGGCGGCGCGCGAGGCGTACGAGAAGTATCTGGAACTGGCTCCGGCAGCGAAGAATTCGCCCTCGATTTCGAAAAAAATCGAGAAGTGGCCGGTGGCGGCGAAGAAGTAATTACTGCGTCTAACGCCGATCACGAGCCGTGACCATAGGGAGCGGTTTCAAGGCCCGACCCGACCCACACGGCCCACACCCGGGATAAGGAAAATCCGTCCTCCCACCCCGCAGCGCCCTGCCGATATGACTAGCGTATGCGTTTTCTGTCTGTTGCTCTACTCGCCATCCTGCCTGCTGCCGCTCAGCAGTTCACTGTGAGTCAATTGAAGGAGCAACCGTTGACCAACGAAAATGTCGTCACACTGGCCAAAGCGGGCTTTGACGAGCTATTCATCCTGCAACTGATCCGCAGTTCCCGGACGAATTTCGATGTCAGTGTGCCAAGGCTTGGTGGTATTGAAACAGGCAGGCGTGAGCGAGGATTTGATCCGTATGATGGCGATGCCACAGTCCAGCCCGCCTGCGGCACCAGCGGCGGCGACAGCAGCGAAGGCGCCCGCGAAAAAGCGCGGCTTTTTATTCAAACATGCAGCTAATTAACAGTCAACTCGACTTCTATGGTAACCGGCTGCAAAACCTGCCACGACGAGACGCCGATCGCTGCAGTGTAGTGGCCCGGCTTTAGTCCGGCGGCATCGACGTGGAGGTGAACGATATCGTGCGCCATCGCTGACCCTTCACGCGGCGTAATGCCATGTTCGGGAGTCGCCGTCAGCCACGCGGCGTTTGGAACGGTTAATCGGTACGCCAATCTCGGCCAAGTGGCTGAAACGCGGAGTTCCCGCTCCATTGGAGTCTCCCCAACCTTACAGATGAACGAGATGCGCGTCGGCGTGATCGTGATCATCGGAGCGCCAGTCACTACCAGCGCGAATTGCTTTTCCGTCGCTCCACAGCCGTCCGATGCCCGGACTGTGAAGGTGAACTCGCCTGTTCGCAGCGGCGCACCGGAAAAGTATCCCAATCGCGAAAGCTGAATCCCCGGGGGCAATGCACCTGACTTCAGGGCATACCCCACCCCTCCATGTGGACACGAGCCGCTGACCCGCACTTCCAGAGGCGGTGCCTCATAGCCTTTTTCGGCAATCGCCCAAGGCAGATCAACAGTCACAAATTCTATTTCGGTTGTAGTTGGTACGAATAGAGCGAGGAGTACCAAAATTTCGAAAAACATAGCGTGAGCCGGATTCCCGGCCGATATAAGAGAGTGTGGCGCAACCCGTTTTTTCTCTGTTCGGAGGCTTCTTAAACTGTGAGTTCCCTTATTGACTTGATTGTGACGCCGGAGTCGGGCGAAGCCGCTGCCGTTCCCCCTGTTCCTGAGTCCATCGAAGACGCGGGAATTCCCCGGTCCATCATCGAACATCTCATTCTGAAGTACTTATATTTTCGCGGCGAGCTCGTGGGTCGCGATATCGGTGCGCTGATCGGATTTCCCTTCAGCGTGATCGACGAAACGATGGAGATGTTCAAACGACAGCATTATGTCGCGGTGAAGAAGTCGCTGGGCATGGGCAACATGTCGGGTATCTTCATGTTGACCGAGTCGGGCCGAAACCTGGCGCGTGAGTTTCTCGAAAACAATCAATACGCCGGGCCCGCGCCGGTACCGCTCTATCAATATGCGGAGATCGTGCGGCGGCAGCGCCTCAAGGAAAACTGGCTCAGCCCCGAACTGCTGCGCTTCGCATTCCAGCACCTGGTCGTGGAGGCGGACATTCTTGCGCAGATCGGTCCGGCCGTCAATTCCAACAAATCGTTTCTGATTTACGGACAGCCCGGCAATGGCAAAACGGCGCTCGCCGAGTCGCTGTTTCGCGTCGAGAGCGAGCCGATCTATATGCCCTACGCTATTGAATGCCAGGGCAATATCATCCAGGTCTATGATCCTATTTATCACAACAAGCTCGAGGATCAAACCTCGCTTTTGACTGCCCTGTCAGAATCTCAGCCGCACGACGGCCGCTGGTTCAAGTGCAAACGGCCGTGCATCATAACCGGAGGCGAGCTCGTTCCTGACATGTTGGACCTGAGCTTCAACAAACATTCCAAAGTGTATGATGCGCCATTTCAACTTAAGGCAAACAATGGGATCTATCTGATCGACGATTTTGGCCGCCAGAAGGCGTCTCCGGCGGAAATCCTAAACCGCTGGATCGTCCCGATGGAGCGCCACGTCGATTACTTAACCTTCCAGGCCGGCGGAAAAATGACCGTGCCCTTCGAGGCGTTTCTCATCTTTTCTACCAACCTGCGTCCGGATCAGTTAGGAGATGAGGCGTTCCTCCGCCGCATCCAGTACAAAATGTTTCTCCGGAGTCCGAAAGCACCCGAATTTATCCAGATTTTCGAGCGCTATTGCGTGGACAAGAAGATTTTGTGTCCCCCAGGCCTCGCCGCCAGCTTCGTTCAGAAACATTATGTGGAGGCCAAAAAACCTTTCCGCCGCTGCCACCCGCGCGACGTCATCTCGCACGCCGTCGATATTTTACATTTCGAGCGACGGCCGATTGCGCTCACCGGCGATGTGCTTGACCGGGCGTTCTTTAGCTGCTTCGTCGAGAATGTCGACGTCAACGATTAGGAGGGCGAACCGGGACTAAGGTGAAACGCTAGTTGACATGCGTACTAGGAATACTGCAAACTCAGGGCTATTACTTTCCCTAGGGGTGGGACTAGTATGAATCCTAGTAGAAACGTGCGTAACTCCTTATTTTCAGCGCTAGCTTTGATTGGCGCCGGTGTGCCCACATTCGGCGCGATTACGTACACCTGCGATCCCAGCGTTGCGGCGCTGGTTTCATGCGCGACCCTCAATTCGACTCTGGCGCCTATATACAGCGCCGCCTTCACGGACGCTGACGCGAACATCTACATCGCAATTAACACGAATTCCGGGGTTTCTCTCGGCGAGAGCGTTAAGGAAATCTATGGAGTGTCTTACAGCGCCTATTTATCTGCTTTGGGCGCATCCGACCCGTCGGATCCCGGCCGCGCCAGCCTTCCAACGACTAATCCCTACGGCACCGGCTCGGTAATAGTTACGAATTCAATCCTTTATGCTTTGCCATCTCTGGGTCCGCCTTCCTTCGGGGTGACCGGAACCAACCTCGGCGGGACAGCCGCACCCTCCTTCTCAGGCTGTAGCCCAACCAATTTCAATGGCCTCAGCTCGGGTTGTTACGACGGCATCATTTTGGTGAATGGCAGTTCGAGCGACTTGTGGTTTCGAACCGGAACCCAGACCGGGAGCCAGTACGACTTTTACAGCATCGTAGAGCATGAGACTGACGAGGTTCTGGGAACGGGTTCGTGCCTCGCGAATGGGACTGGCCTGGATGAATGCGAAAGTAACTCCACCCCAGGTCCGAATAGTAATGTCTCGGCAGCCGATTTGTTCCGCTACGCGTGCCTTTCCACCACGCGGAGTTTTGTCGATACCGGGAGCGCATGCTTTTCCGTTAACGGCGGAACCACCGATCTCAAGCCGTATAACAACACCACCAACGGCGACGATTTTGGAGACTGGTCCACCGGTTGCGTCAACGTGCAGGATGCCACGGGCTGTCCGGGACCGGTCGCAGGGTTTCAACATGACATCGCGCCGAACGCTGAAATCGAGCTCCTCAACGCAGTCGGCTTCAACCTTAATTCGCAGGGCGTGCCGGAGCCCGGCACGATGGGCCTGCTTGGCGCGAGCCTCCTGGCCCTGGCGCTGGGACGAAAACGCCTCCGCCAGAAGTAGCGTTACTTCCTCAGCGCCTCGATACGGCTGAGCAATCTCGCAGCCTGCTGGGACTGTGCCGTGTCCTTTGCCATCGCCTGGAACTCCTGTTTTGCGGGTGTCAACAAGCCGAGTGCCTCACTCACCGCGCCCATTACCAGATGGGAGTTGCCATGCTGCGCCCTAACTTTCTCCAGCTCCCTCTCCTGATTTTCGCCGAGCACTCGAAATGTTCCGCGATGCTTCACGCCCGCCGATTCCACTTCCCAGGTGTAGAGTCTGTCGCGGGTCAGCGCACCCGGCGGCGTCCAGCGGGTGTCCTTTAAACCACCGCGCCGCGAGATCGAGCCCCCGCGAATCGGAGAGTGACAGAGTATAAGAAGAATCGCCAAAAGCTTTCCAGCGCAGCACCGGCTGCGTTTCCGCTACCGTCTCAGAAAATGGATATTCAAGCACCGTATCGCCGTTCGGCTCCAGCCCCTTCAGCGATGCCGGACGTACGCCGGTATTGGAAATGACTTCTTTCGCACCGACCCGCAGCGAATCCGGCAAAGAATCGAGCTCGGTCGCGTTCAACGCCTGATCCACGAGCGGGGTATTCTGCGCAGGGATTGTGGACTCGACCGCTGCGCTGCTTGGCGCAAGTATCGCGCCCGTTTGCTCCGGCGCAGAATGCCTGCTCAAAGGCACGATGATAAAGAAGGCGATCAGTGCCGCTGCTCCCAGTGCGTACTGAGGCTGCTTCAGGAACGACCAGAACGACTGTTTCGCCTCGACCTTGGCTGTCAGCCGGATACACGGCGGTCTTGACCGGAGCCGCCATCACCGGCGCATATTCCTGATACGCAATCAGTTGCCGCGCGCACGGCGGACACAATCCAATGTGCGCCATCACCAGCTCCCGATCCGCCGGCTCCAGCCGATCCTCGACCCAATCGTCCATTTGTTCGTAACTCAAATGACGAAACCGGGCTTGGTCGATCCCTGAAATTAACGCTTGCGAAGACTTTCCCTTAGCCAGTCGAGCCAGCGCATTCCGGCAAGGCTCGCACCCACCCAGGTGGGTATCCACCGCGACCAACTCGACCTCGGGTAGCGTGCGATCCCGGTATCCTTTCAATTGGTGTTCATTCAGATGTTCCGGCATTGCGCGCTACCTTCCTTCACCGTTTGAGGGCGCGACCTTGGCAGCCGACATTAGTAAAATCTTAGTAACCCCCGCCTCTTTTTTCGGGAATTCCCGAATCGATCAGCGTCTTGGCCAAGTGCGTTCTCGCTACCATCCTCAAATTAATGACCTTTTGCGCTCCCTCGAGCTCCATAACCTTGGCGATGACCCCGTCCTCGAGCGGCAGAAGATTCCAGATCACGGCAAACCGAAGCTTTTCGTCCATCACCGCCTCGAGTGGGGGTCCGCCCTTGCCCCGAATGTCCAGTTCGCGCCACAAAACCACGTACTGCTGCGGCGTAAACCCAATCAGCGCCTCGATTTCCGCGACCGTCGCGATACCGTTAGCCGTAAATACGGCAACCTCGCCCCGATCCGCCTTTTCCGGCTCTTCGCCGCCCGCATTCCGAGGCTTCCGCGCCGTCCCCCCTTTCATGACCGGAGGATTCAACAGGAACGGCAGAACCCATCGCCGAGGCATGGTTTTAACCTCCGACCACAACCGAGCAAGCTGGTCCCGAATGGCCAATGCCACATCCGGACGGGGAGAGGGCGCTGGCGGATCCCATGCCCGGCCCTCGTCGTCAGTCATCATTTCCTCGAACGCCATCTCGCGCGAGCCTTTCACCCCGAACAGCACTCCGCAAATCGAGACCAAATCGTCCAGCCGCACCGGCCCGTGGAGATATTCGAAAATCCCCCGCAGCAGCGTATCCCAAGCCGTTGAATCGAGCTCACTAACGACCTCGCGCTTCGGCAACGCGCTGCTTCTTATATGTTTCGGCTTTTCGAGCAGCGCGCTAATCTTGTTGCCCTGCGCCGCGGGCTTTCCCTTCCACTCCGCAGGTCCGCAAATCCAGCCAAGCTGCTCCGGCGTCTCCCACAAAGTCCATTGAGGTTGTTTGCGAAAAAAGCGGCTGAGCCGCCCTTTCAGATCCGCCCATCCGGGATTGTAGACGCGCCAATAATCGCGGCAACTGTTGCGAGCCACGGTCGCCGCATAGCCCTTGGCATCCCCGAAAGTGACGCCGCTCCCGATCGCCTTGATCAGCTTGACCGTGGAGTTCTGATAAACCTCCCACGCGGCCTGCTGATTTTCACTCGACTGCGCCGAATCCAAACGCACGCGAAACTTTTTCTCGACGACCTCCCGCGCCCTCGCGTCCATATCCGCGAACAGCAGCCCTTGCGCCTCGGTAAAGGTCTCGCCCATGCGACTGTATTATTATGAACGAACTCGCGGTTCTCGAACGCAAAATCGTCGCGTGCACCCTCTGCCCCCGCCTCCGCGATCATTGCCGCGAAATCGCCAAGGTGAAACGCCGCGCCTATCTCGATCACCAATACTGGGGCCAGCCCGTCCCCTCTTTCGGCGATCCCGCAGCCCGCGTCCTGATCCTCGGCCTCGCTCCCGGAGCCCATGGAGCCAATCGCACCGGCCGCATGTTCACGGGCGATAAATCCGGCGAATTTCTCTACCGGGCCCTCTTCGAAACCGGCTTTGCCTCCCAGCCCACCAGCATTTCGCGCGACGACGGCCTTACCCTTTCAGGCGCGTATATCTCGGCGTCGGCCCACTGTGCTCCCCCCGATAACAAGCCGACTCGGGAAGAACTCCGCAACTGCCGGCCCTATCTGGAGCGCGAACTCAGCCTCCTAAAAAACCTGCGAGTAGTAGTCGCTCTGGGCCGCATAGCATTCGATACATATTTATCGATCATCAAGCAAGCGCGCAAAATTCGGCCACAACTTGGTGCACACTCTCATCGCCTATCCTGATCGCCTCCTACCATCCCAGCCAGCAAAACACCTCGACGGGCAAGCTGACGGCAAGATGCTGCGCGAGGTCTTCGAGCAGGCTAGAAGTTTATCCGGGGGTTGAGTAGGGCAGCTGAAGTTATCATGAGGGCATGCGCTCCGCCCTCTTCTTAATCACCTCAACCCTCGCGCTTGCCGGTGAATACACCACCTACCTTGGCGACATCTATCCGCGCACCGTCACCGCCATAGCGACGGACGGCGCGGGCAACACCTATGTAACCGGAAACCGTGGCAACTCGGGCATACCGACCGGAATCATCCTCTCCCCATACGCGAGCGTCACTTCGTTTCGCCTCGGCGTCGCCAGCACGGCATACGCCCCAGACGACGTCTTCGTCAGCAAAATCGACCCCTCCGGCAAAGTCCTCTTCACCAACACCTTCGCCGGAAAGGGCGTCGATCAGGCCTTCGCCGTGGCAGTCGACCCCACCGGCAATATCTACGTCGCCGGCACGACAACCTCTCCCGATTTCCCGGTCAGCAACGCCTTGCAATCGCAGAACAGCCAGTTCGGCGCAGGATTCATCGTCAAGCTCAGCCCCGATGGCCGCACGATTCTCTACTCGACTTACTTTGGCGGACTCGCCGGCGAGACTAGCGTCAACGCGATTACGACCGACGCCGCCGGAAATCTCTATCTCACTGGCACTACCTATGCGACTGATTTTCCCCACACCGCAGGCATGCCGACCGCTGCTGTCGTCGAGACCGGCATTCCCTACACATCACAAACTACATCCGCCGCATTCGTGGCCGCCCTCGACGCCGCGGGCGACAAGGTTCTCTTCGCGGGCAGCGTTGGAGGGACCCAAAACGACTGCGCCGGAGGCACTCACGATTGCCTGAACACCCTAATTTCAACCGCCGGTATCGCGATCGCCCTCGACGCGGCGAAAAACGTTTACTTCGGCGGCAACACCAACACCTCGAATCTCCCGACAACATCCGGATCCCTCCTTCAACAGGGCACTGGTGCATTCGCCGGAAAGGTAGCAGCCGGCGGAACGGGCCTTGCCTATCTCACTTTTCTGGGCGCCGCTTCCGAACTTGCAACCGGACCCGTCGTGACCGGCGCGAACGTGCTTGCGTCCCTAACCGTCGACCCCGCAGGCAACGCCTACCTCGCAGGTACCACCGGCGACCCGAAATTTCCCGTTACCTCCGGCGCCTACCAAATCACCTTCGCCGGAAATCCCGTCGCTTCATTCGGCGTCCCCTCCAACACTGACGGATTCGTCGCCAAGCTAAAGCCAGATGGAAGCGCCGTCCTCTGGGCAACCTATTTAGGAGGCTCCGGCAATGACTCTGTAAACTCCATCGCCGTCGATGCCAATGGAGACGTCTGGGCCACCGGCACAACCGCGTCCACCAACTTTCCCAACGCGCAAGGATGGTCTCAAGGCGGAGACTTTTTAGTCGAGTTCAATCCCACCGGCTCCGCCCTTGTCTACTCGGCCCGCTATCCCAACGGAACCATCTCGACGGCCGTCGCGCTCGATACGACCCTGCTCATTCACACCGCCGGAGCGACAGGAATCCTCTCCGAGATCGCGTCCACCGCGCCGCCTTCTCCAAAAATCTTCGGGATCGGCAATGCCGCTGGTGGCCCCTTGGCAGGCCGAGTCTCACCCGCCGAAGTAGTCTCGATCTACGGCCCGCATATCGGGACTTCCGTAGGCTTCGCCGGACGCGTTGGCACCTATCCGACCTCAGTCGCCGGAGTCCAAGTGACCATCGGCGGAATACCCGCGCCTCTGCTCTATCTCTCGGATGGCCAGATCAACGCGGTCGTCCCCATGGAAGTCACCGCGCAAGCATCCGCCACGGTCCAGATCACGAATGGAAGCGTCATCACGGCCGCATATCCCATCTGGATCGACACCAGCGACGCTATGCTATTTCCCGGCATACTCAATCAGAACGGCACTCTCAATTCTGAAACCAACCCGGCCAAAGCTAACTCAGTCGTGTCCTTTTACGCGACCGGCTGGCAGTCCAGTTTCGCCCCTCTGACCGATGGTCAAGTCGCCCTCCAAGCCAACAACGCGTGCAACTCATTCAGATCTGTTCCGCGAGCGGGGGAGCGATCGTCTACGCAGGCGCGGCCCCCGGTATCGTCGCCGGCGTCACGCAGTTCAATCTGGAGTTAAACGGCAGCCCGCAACCTGTCGCGGTCACCAACTTGCAACAAGTGACAATCCTGGTCAGCGGTCTCAACCAGCTACTGACCCTCTGGGTAACTCCATAATTTCGATCGCGAAAATGTCCGCATGCTCACGCATGGCGGCTCAGTAAACGCCCGGAGCCGCCATGCGTGAGCATGCGGGCAGTCGCGAGCATCTTAAAGTGGGCCAGCTTCCCGACCTTCCCGTTCCCAAAAGCTAAGATGGGGCATGCGATTCGTCCTCTTCCTGATCACCTCAACCCTAGCCATAGCGGGCGAATTCACAACCTCTCTCGGCGATACTTATCCCTACACAGTCTCCGCCATCACGATAGATTCCGCGGGCAACACATATGTTGTAGGTAGCCGCGTGCTTAGTAGCTATAGCTCGACTGGCCTCATCGGAGTCATAACTCCAACCATCCCGGTTATCTCCCCATCCTTCTTTTTTTCGACGTTCGCTTCCGACGTCTTCCTCACCAAACTCGACCCCAACGGTAAACTCCTTTTTACCGACACCTTCGCCGGAAAAGGCGTCGACACAGGGACCGCCATCGCACTCGACCCCTCCGGCAACATCTATCATAGCGGGAACCACCACCTCGGACGACTTCCCTCTTAGCAAGCCTCTCCAAGCCCAGCCCAACCCCACCGCTGGTACCGGATTCATCATCAAACTCACCGGCGACGGCTCGACCATTCTCTACTCCACCTACTTCGGCGGCACCCTCGGCGCGACCTCCATCAGCTCGCTCGCAACCGACGCCAATGGCAATCTCTATCTCACCGGCTCCACTACCGCAGCCGACTTCCCGCACACCACCGGCTTGCCCTTGGGTCCGTTCTCCGCTCGAACCGCGGGTGCGATCATGGCATCAATCTCCGCCGTGGGCGATAAGATTCTTTATTCTGGAGCCCTTGTCGGGACCACGACGGGCATTCTCAACATCGGCCTGTTCGGTCAGATTACGACCACCGGCGCCGCGATAGCGGTCGACCCCGCGGGCAACGCCTATATCGCCGGTAACACGACTCTCAGTCTTCCAACAACGCCCGGCGTGCTCGCCCCTAAAGGCATCGGTGCTTTCGTCGCGAAGGTCAACGCAGGTGGCACTAGTTTGGGCTATCTCACTTACCTCGCCGCCGGAGTAAACCAAAACGAGATGAGCCCCATGTCCACTCCCGCCAACGTTCTGTACGCCATCGCGGTAGATGCTGCCGGTGACGCATACCTGGCCGGAGCAACCTCCGATCCGAAGTTTCCCACCACGCCAGGCTCCTTTCTGCCTGGCTTCAAAGTGCCGTCTCTAGGTCCTGGATTGCCTCCGGTCATCTACGAAGGGTTTCTGGCGAAGCTAAAACCGGACGCTAGCGGCATGGTCTGGGCAACTTATTTAGATCGCGGCAACACTCTCGGCACTGGCACGTTCGTCCAGTCCATCTCGCCCGACCCAGCAGGAAACGTGTGGGCCACCGGCATCACTGGCGGCACTGTTTTCCCGATCACAAAGGGCATCTCCACGGGTCCCGAATTTGTCGTAGGTCTCAACTCCAGCGGCTTCGCATTGATCTATCAGGCAAACTATCCTATGGGAACCGTCGCGCAATCCATCGCCCTCGATCCCTCCGGCTTTGTTCATGTCGCGGGAATCAATGGATTCATCTCCGCCATCGCGCCAACCACGCCGCCCACCATGAAAATCTCAGATTTTCAAAACGCCGCGGGCGGCAGCGTCACTTCCCGCATTGCACCCGCGGAGGTCATCGCGATTTTCGGACCCGGCATCGGCCCCGCGACTCCCTCATCGTCCACGCCCTCCGGCGGCTTCTATCCGAAAACACTCTCCGGCGTGCAAGTCACAATCAACGGGATGAACATGCCTCTGCTCTATGTCTCCGCGAATCAGATCAATGCCGTGGTTCCCATGGAAGTCCCCTTCAACTCCCCCGCCACCGTTCGCGTGATTAATGGAAGCACCGTCAGCCCCGATTATCCGGTCTGGATCGTCAGCAATGCGCCTCAGGCATTTGCCCCGGTGATTAATGAGGATGGGACCATTAACTCCACTACGAATCCAGCGAAATCCGGCTCGATTGTGACCTTTTATGCCACCGGCTGGCAAACCAGCTTCGCGCCCTTAGCCGAGGGTCAGGTCGCAACCATCGCGCAGGATTCGTGCTTTGGCGCATGTCAGGTGTATCTTCCGAACGTGACGAATCCTGGAAGCTTCGCAGTGCTCTATGGAGGCGCAGCCCCTGGTTTTATTGCCGGAATCACGCAATTCAATGTGCGCCTCGGCTCGACCGGCAGCCACAACGAAGTCGGACTCACGCTGGACGTGATCGGCACGTCAACAGTGACCCAAACCGTCTGGTATCAGCCGTAACAATGTAAACAGGTCGTGTGGGGCAGGCGGTTTCGCCTGCCAGTAAGCATGTAAACTTTCTATGCAGCCTCCAAAATGCACTCCGAACCCGTCCTGGAATTCGAAAGCCTCCGAGCGCTCCTCGCCCGCTACGTCCGCAGTTCATTGGGCCGCGCCGAGCTTATAAAAATCAATCCCACCTCCGACCGCGCCGCAATCGAAGACGCGTTAGCCGACACCCAGGAAGCCGTAGCCTACGTAAGCACCTCGTCTCAGCCGCAGCCGGCGTCAAGAGGAGCAGCAATAAGAGTCCGCTTCGACGATATAGCCGAGTTGGGTCCCACGCTAGCCCAACTCCGCATCGAAGGCGCGACGCTCGATGGGACTGAAATTTACGAGCTCTCCCGCCTCCTCGACCTGGCCGCCGAAGCCCGCGGCATTCTGCTCTCAGCGTCGGAAAAATTTCCGCGCCTCGCTGCGCACGCCGTCAAAATCGCCGACCTGAGAGAACTCGTCCACGACCTGCGCGGCAAAATTCTCCCCGATGGAACGTTAGCCGACCATGCCAGCGTCGCGCTCGCCCGCCTGCGCCGCGAATATGAGAAACAGCGCCATCTGATTCAGGAGTCGCTCGAACGATTCCTACGCGCCCATCGCGAAGATGGCACGCTACAGGAGGATTTCGTCACCATCCGCAACGACCGCTTCGTGGTTCCCGTCGTGACCGGCCGGGAGCGCCGCGTTGAAGGCGTGGTTCACGGAGCCAGCGCCAGCGGTCAGACCATGTTCGTCGAGCCGCTCGAAACCATCAACCTCAATAACGAGCTGGTCCATTTGCACGAAGAGGAATTGCGCGAAGTGCATCGCATCCTGCGGGAGTTCACGGCGCGTTTACGGGAACACGCCACAGAGATCGCAGCGACCGCCGGTGCACTTGCCAAACTGGAGCTGCTCTTCGCCAAAGCGGAATTCGCACTCGACTTCAACTGCATCGTCCCGCGTCTAAGCCCCGATAGTGCGCGCAAGCTGGTGCTCAGCCGAGCCCGGCATCCTCTGCTCGAAGATATCCTGCGTACCAAACGAAAAACCGTCGTTCCGGTATCGCTCTCGCTCGATCAATCCGAACGCACGCTCCTCATCAGCGGCCCGAATACTGGTGGCAAGACTGTTGCGCTAAAAACCGTCGGCCTCCTCGCATTGATGACCCACGCCGGCCTGCCCGTCCCCGCGCTAGAAGCTGAGTTCCCTCTCTTCGACCAGGTGCTTGCCGATATCGGCGATCATCAGTCGATTCAGGAAAGCCTCAGTTCATTCTCGTCGCACATTTTGTCGATCGGCAAAATGCTGGAGGATGTAACGTCAGATTCGCTGGTGCTGGTCGACGAACTCGGCCGCGCCACAGATCCCGAAGAAGGCGGTGCGCTCGGAGTCGCCGTGCTCGAAGCGTTTCAAAACGCCGGTGCCTTCACTCTCGCATCCACGCATTTGATGGCCATGAAAGTTTACGGAGCGTCGACCAAAGGCGTTCGCAACGGATCGATGGGCTTCGACGACGCGACCCTCGAACCCACTTACGAACTTCGCCTGGGCGCACCCGGCAAATCGGCGGGCTTGGATATTGCCGGCCGCTTGGGCCTCGATCCGCATTTAATCAGCGTCGCGCGATCCCGCATGACCAACGTCGAACGCGACGTCTCCCGCTTCTTAGCCGAGCTTCACGATCGCATCGACGTATTGGAGCGTGAACGCAGCGAACTAACCGCCCGCACTGCGGCCATCGAAGCGCGAGAAAGATCCTTGGAGCAAACCTGGGAAAAGAAATACGCCGCAAAAATTCGCGAGCTGGAACAACGCGCCAACGAACTAACATCTCAATTCGAGCAGCGAGCCGTGGATACGATTGGCGAGCTGAGCCAGAAAGCCCACGTAAAAGTCGCCAAAGCAAAACGCGAATTCAAAGAAGCGATGGAAGCCCTGGCGCCCGCAGCCCCCTCCGCGCCACCACGCCTCAAAATCGAACCCGGCGCAAGAGTGAGACTAAAAGGAATCCGCCAACCCGCGAGCGTGCGCCGCCTGCTGCCCGGCGACATTTTAGAAGTCGACGCGGGATTCCTGAAAATGCAAGTGTCCATTTCCGACGTCGAAGAAGTATTAGCACCAGCCGACAAACCCAAGCAAAGCGTAACATTCCGCCAGGGACCGAGCTTCGACCAAGGCTACCGGGAGATCAACATCATCGGTCAGCGCGCCGAACAAGCCGTGGAGCACGTCGACAAAATGCTAGACAGCGCCGCGCTCGCGCAAGTCGAGCGGGTCCGGATCATTCATGGCCACGGAATGGGAATTCTAAAGAAAGCGATCGCGGATTTATTAAAGCAGAATCCCCACGTCGAGAAGTTCTACGTCGCGTCGCAGGATGAAGGCGGGTCAGGGGCTACGATCGTGGAATTAAAATAAATGGCAATTTAAGGTCATTTAAGACCTCCCAGAACGACATTTATGGTCATTTAAGGTGCTATTGTCTGTTCTCCAGCTTCTCAACACGCTCGGTTATCGATTCCATTTCCAGATCAATCGCTCGAAGCGTAGCCGTGTGGGTTCGCGCTCGCGCTTCCGCAGGTGAGGCCCACTTGTGGAATTCGGTGAGCAGAGTCGTCTCAACCCGTTCAAGATCCTGCTTTGTCGGAAACTTCGAGTCGAGCTCAGCGACTTTCCTCTTGAGCTCATCGACGTTCCCGTTGAGCTCAATGACGTTTCCATTGATCTCCAGAAACTTAAAATCCAGGTATTGTTTTAGGTCTTGGTCCATTATTTACCACCAATTAGCGAATCCGAGTTTAACACCAGTTGCTGGCGCTGCCATGCCAGCTTGCCCTGATACTCTTCCCATAGAGTTGTGCAGCCGGCCCAATAATAGCCGCCGACGAAGAGCATCAGGAAGGGAATCGCCAGGAAATTATAGGACTCTATCGCGAACATCACCATTGCCAGAAAGTATGAGCCTACAACAAGTTCCGCGTAAGGAAGCCAGCCGCTGCGGCTCCGATACTCGACGTTCTGAATCTGCACTCTGTGCTGTCCGCCGATAGCGTATTTCGCAGTCCTCGCGAAAGCGGTCTGATAGCCGATAAGTGCTTCAAAAAAGGCCCTGGAATTGATAATCGTGAGTGCCACCCCAGCAGCCATTAAAGCCGGGAGAAACAGGAAAGCGCGCATCCATGTTTTAGGATAAAGCTCGCGATGCGCAATGACATAAAACGCCGAAATCGACCAAAATGACGCGGCGATTAAAGGCAGGTCGATCAACACCATTTGCAGCCAGCCTTGATAAAACCGGACGATCATGACGGGCAGCATCAGCGCTGAGACAATCATCATTAACGGATAGGAAATATTAGGTGTTAAGTGAAAGAATGCTTCCGCTTTGACGCGCCATGGAAGATCCGACTTGAGGATCTTCGGCAGCAGCTTCATCGCGACTTGAGTTAACCCTTTTGCCCAGCGCGATTGCTGGACCTGGAATCCGTAGGTCTCGACCGGCAATTCCGAAGGACACTCGATCGACGGTAAGTATACGAATTTCCAGCCCTTTAGCTGCGCGCGATAACTCAGATCGGAATCTTCCGTCAACGTGTCGTGCTGCCAGCCTCCGGCATCCTCGATCATGGAACGGCGGAGGGCTCCTGCAGTCCCGTTGAAATTGAAAAACAATCCCGCGCCGCTGCGGGCGACATGCTCGAGAACGAAATGCCCATCCAACAGCATTGCCTGGACTTCGGTGAGCAAGTTGTAGTCGCGATTAAGATAAGTCCAGCGGGTCTGCACCATACCGACTTTCGCGTCGGCGAATTGATGCACCACTCGCTCCAGAAAATCGACCGGCGGGATAAAATCGGCGTCGAAAATGACCACAATCTCGCCGGTGGCCGTTTTCATGCCGTTTTGCAAAGCCCCGGCTTTATAGCCCTGCCGGTTGTTGCGGTGAATGTATTCAAAGGGATGGCCGTTCGCTTGATATTGCGCGACCAGGCTTTCGGTGAAAGGATGGGTTTCGTCGGTCGAATCGTCCAGGATCTGAATTTCGAGCAACTCCCGCGGATACTGCATTTTACTGGCAGCTTCCATCAACCGCTCGACCACATATTGCTCGTTATAAATCGGCAGTTGAATGGTAACGCGTGGCAACTGCTCATAGCGCTGCGGAGGCACTTCGGTGAATTTTTTGCGATGCTTCCAATATCCGCGGATCATCTCGTAGCGGTGCAGGCCGTAGCAGGAAAGCACCAGCAAAACCGCAAAATACGGCACCATCATCATCCAGTCGAACCATTCCAGATGATGAATGCCCGCGAAGGTGGTATCGAACAGTGAGTCCATGAACCGCTGCGTTGCGGAGGGTTGACCTATGACTAAAAACGCCGGTATGAGGGACACGGACACTTCTACTATTATATCTTGAGTAGTCACACACATGAAGCAAATTCGCTACTCCCTCAATCCGACAGCTTCTGCGACCACGCCAGATTCGCCGGACGTTCGCTACGGTCCTCCCAGCGATGCGGCCACTCCCGGAGTTCGTTTATTGCCGCCCTGCGCGCCTACCAAGATCGTTTGCGTCGGGCGGAATTATCTGGAACATGCCAGGGAGTTTGGCAATGAGGCTCCTTCTGAACCCTTGATTTTTCTGAAGCCTCCGTCGTCGCTGATTGCATCCGGGGATGCGATTGTTTATCCTCCGCTTTCGCAACGCGTGGATTTTGAAGGCGAATTGGGAATCGTCATCGGAGATCGCGCGCGCAATGTTTCCCGCGAGGAAGCACTTGAATACGTACTGGGCTACACCATCGTGAACGACGTTACGGCGCGCGATCTGCAAAAGAAAGACGGGCAGTGGACGCGCGGAAAAGGCTTCGATACATTTTGCGCTGTGGGGCCATGCCTGGTGTCGAAGGATGAGGTCGATTTTTCATCGCTGCGCATCCGCACCCTGGTCGATGGCGAGGTGAAACAGGACGGATCCGTAATGGATATGATTTTTCCGCTCGATGCTATAATCGCCTACATTACGGCGTTTATGACTCTGGAGCCAGGCGATTTAATCGCCACCGGCACGCCTCCGGGCGTTGGCCCGCTGACACCAGGATGCTTGGTACGCGTCGAAATCGACGGCATTGGGGTGCTCGAAAATCCCGTTCAATAAACAATAGTCTTTCTCGGAGGTAACTCACTTCACAAGATGACGGAGGGCGTTCAAGTTGCCGCGTTGTGCGGCGTTTCGATTGCGCTGATCGCGCTCGCCATCTGGATCGCGATGCGGGTGCATGGGACGCCCGAAAAACGGGAGCGCACGCGGAGATTGAATGTACATCGGCAGGGGCGGCTGGGCGACGCCATGATTTCCGAGGCGACGGAGACGACGCTCTATTATTTCTACACCGTGCGCGGCGTGCATTACACGGCGTCGCAGGATGTGGCGGCGTTGCGCGAGTATCTTCCGGCGGATCCGCATCGGCTGATTGGGGTTTCCGGCCTCAAGTATTCATCGAAGAATCCGGCGAACTCGATTCTGGTGTGCGAGGAGTGGTCGGGGTTGCGGACGCCGGCCCAGGTGGAAAAAGAAGCGAGTCAGTAGACGGCAGCGCATGGCGCCGCCGTACTAGAACCACAGACTGAAGTCTGTGCCACCAATTATCAGTTACCAGCAGAAGGTGGCACAGGCTTCAGCCAGTGAGCATTTATTGATCAACCTCCTAGATAGATGAAGCGGGCTATGAAAAGGGCTGCCAGGGCGTAGATCAGCCACTGGTCGCGTCGGAATTCGCCTCGCAGCAGTTTCAGGAGGGCGTAGGAGGTAAAGCCGAACGCCAAGCCGTTGGCGATGCTGAAGGTCAGCGGGATGGTGATCAAAGTCAGGAAGGCGGGGATGGCCACGGTGGGCTCGTTCCAACGGATTTCATTGACCTGAGACATCATCAAGGAGCCGACGATTATTAATGCCGGGGCGGTGGCTGCGCCGGGGACTGCGCCGACTAGCGGAGCTACGAAGAGAGCGGCGATAAAGAGAAGTCCGGTGACGATCGCGGTTACGCCGCTGCGTCCTCCGGCGACTACGCCTGCTGCGCTTTCGATATAACTGACGACCGTCGAAGTGCCGGCTAAGGATCCGGCGATGGTCGATGTGGCGTCGGCTAACAGGATGCGGCGAATGCGCGGGATGTGGTTCGCGTTGTCGAATAAACCAGCCTTCTTACCCACGCCCACCAGCGTGCCGATGTTGTCGAACAGATCGACGAACAGGAACACGAAGACAATCTCGGCGAAACCCAGGCTCCATGCGGCACGTATATTAAGTTTCAGGGCAGTGGCGGAAATGTCGGAAATGCGATAGCTTTCGGGCGACCAGTGCGTGAGGCCGCATAGCGCGGCTAGAACCGTGGTGGCGAGAATGCCGATCAGCATTGCTCCGCGCACTTGCCAAGCCAGTAGTGCGGCAATCATCATCAATCCGGCGATGGCGACTAGTGTGTTCTTGTCGCGGAGATTGCCCAGAGTAACGAGGGTCGCGGGGCTTTGAACGATGATGCCGGAGTTGCGCAAGCCGATAATCGCGATGAACAGTCCGATGCCGGCGGCGACGGCGGCGTAGAGCTCGGGCGGAATCGCTTCGAAGATCAGCTGACGGATTCCCAAGAGGGTCAGGATCAGGAACGCGACGCCCGAAAGGAACACGGCGCCGAGGGCGGTTTCCCAAGGTACGCCCATGCCCTTGACGACCGTGTAGGTGAAATAGGCGTTCAGGCCCATGCCGGGCGCGAGTGCGATGGGATAGCGCGCGAAAGCTCCCATGGCGATGCTTCCGAAAGCGGCGCAAAAGCACGTCGCGGCGACTACGGCCTTGAAGGGCATGCCGGCTTCGTGAAGGATAGACGGGTTCACGAAAACGATATACGCCATGGTGACGAAGGTCGTAACGCCGGCGAGAATTTCGGTGCGCCAGTTGGTGCCGAGCTGTTCGAATTCGAAATATCGCTCGAGGCGCTGGCGCATGTTTAGTGGGGCCTGTCGCAGCAAAATCGTGCTAACGCATGGGAGCGATCTGGCGCGGTTACGCACGATCATAACGGCACCGAACCCCGGCTGTAAAGGAGCGGAGATGCTAGCGATGGTGGCTGAGTATAGCTGTTCTACAGAGTCACGCGATTGGCAATGCGGCCTAACTTCGGACGTGCGGGTGCATCCACTAGAAGAGGTTCCTTCATGTTAACGATCTCGCTGCGACGGGTTACTTTACTACTAAGCTTCCAGCGCTTCTGCTAGTCGGAAATGATCGCGTCTGTACGCATGCTTACGCATGGCGGTTGAGTATCCACCTGAGCAGCTATGCGTAAGCTTGTCGGGCGGAGCGTTTATGCCGAAAAGAAAGATTAGCGGATCATGTTGGAGCAAATCGTGATAGAATCTCCCCTTCCGGTGGTGCATCAGTGATTTCTCGTCGTTCGATTCTAAGGGCCGGAGCCCTGTCTCTGGCCGGGCCCTTCATCAATAAGGGCCGTTTCTCTCTGCTTGCCCAAAGCGATACCGCCTACTCGGTGCGCACTCTGGACCTGGTTCGCCAGTCCACAGTGATCGACATGCTGGGGCTGATTACTTTGAATTACAGGAAGCTGTCGTCATGGGAGAGCGATCCCCGACGGTTTCAAAAGGCGGATTATCTGCGGCTGAAAAACTCGGGGATTACCGCGCTCCACCCGGCCGTCGGTTACACCACGGGGGACATCTACGGCGAGACGCTGCGGGACATTACCGGGTGGAACCTGTTTCTGACGGCGCATCCGGAGCAGTTCCTGCGAGTCGAGAACGCCGGCGATTTCGAGCGGTGCCAAGGCGTACGGGAAAGATCGGGATCGTGATCGGGCAGCAGAACTCGGTGCATTTTCGCAGCGTGGCGGATGTCGACCGGTTTTACGCGTTGGGGCAAAGGGTTTCGCAGTTAACGTATCTCGGGAACAGGATCGGCGGAGGGTCTACCGATTCGAAGAATGCCGGTTTGACAGAGTACGGCTCGGCGATCGTGGAGCGGATGAATCAGGTGGGCATGGCGATCGATATTTCGCATTGCGCCGACCGGACATCGCTCGATGCGATCGAGGCTTCGACGAGGCCCGTGTTGATCACTCATTCCAATTGCCGGAAGCTGGTTCCGAACAGCTCCCGCTGCAAGACCGATGAAACCATCCGGCGGATGGCGGCGAAGGGCGGAGTGATGGGGGTGACCATGGTGCGCGGGTTCGTGAGCGCGTCGGGTCCGGCGACCATCGATACTGTGCTCGACCATGTGGATCATATTGTGGGACTGGTTGGGGTGGAGCACGTCGGCGTCGGGAGCGACGTCGATCTGGATGGAAGGGATTGGCCGGCGCATTCTCCGCGCAAATACGACCTGGACGGGATCGACTATTCGAAGAAGATTTTCGATTTGACGGAGGGGTTGGTGCGGCGGAGTTATTCCAATGAGAATATTGGGTTGATATTGGGTGGAAATTTCAAGAGGGCGCTAGGCTCGATGTGGCTCGCGTAAATTTCCTCCCTCCATGGATGAATTCGCCGCGATCCTGCATTTAGAGAGGTATGAAGCAAACTCTCTCTCTCGCAATTCCCGCCCTCGCCATGTTACTGGCCGCTCGCGCCGCTGACGTTCCTGCCGAAGGCTCCAAGGCTCCGGATTTTACCCTGCAATCGCAGGAAGGCAAGACGGTCAGCCTGAAGGATTTTCACGGGCAGTGGGTGGTGCTGTATTTCTATCCAAAGGACATGACCAAGGGCTGCACCATCGAGGCTCACAACTTTGAGCGCGATCAGGCGCAATATACGGCGAAGAAAGCGGCCATTGTCGGCGTCAGCGCGGATAATATCGATTCGCATCAGCAGTTCTGCACCAAGGAAAGCCTGACGTTCAAGCTGCTCGCGGATCCGGACAAGAAGGTGATCGGGGCATACGGCTCGGTGATGGCGGCCAACCCGAATTTCGCCGCGCGCAACACCTTCCTCATCGATCCTAATGGCGTGATTCGCAAGGTGTATGTGAATGTGAACCCTAATGAGCATAGCGCGGCTGTGCTCGGTGACTTGGCTACCTTGCAGCACTAATTAGCGGAGATGCTTGCATCTGTCCGCATGCTTACGCATGGCGGTTCAGTATCGTCAGCATGCGGTGTAGTGGGGATATAATTGCGGCTGGTACGTGTTTCAGCCAAAGCGTGATTTCGAACGCATCGTGATCCCGGAGGCGCCGCGCCTGCTGCGCTTCGCGCTACGATTGACGCGCGATTCGCCTTCGGCAGAGGACTTGGTGCAGGAGACTCTGCTCAAGGCGTGGCGAAGTTTCCATCAATTCCAGGAAGGCTCCAGCGCGCCGGCGTGGCTTTATCGCATCCTGATCAACACGTTTTACGAGGGTGCGAGGAAAGCGCCGACGGCCTTGGTTCCTCTCGAGGACCAGGGATACGCGAGCTCGGCCATGATCGAGAAGCTCGAAATCAATCAGGCGCTCGACTCATTGCCACTGGAACATCGGACCGTGCTGCTGCTGGGCGTAGTGGAAGGATTCACCTGCCGTGAAGTGTCGGAGATTTTGTCGGTGCCTATTGGTACGGTCATGTCGAGGCTGAGCCGGGCGAGGAAATCGCTGCGCGAGAAACTTGCGCCCCTCGCGGCTGCGGCACATAGGGATCATTAATGAATTGTGCAGATATCGAGGAGTTAGCGCCGCTCTATTTGTCGGGGGAGCTGGAAGAAAGTCAGCGCACGCTGTTTCGCGCGCACCTGGCGCAGTGCCGGATTTGTGCCTCAGAGACCGACCGGCAGATGGCGCTCGACGCGCGGCTTCGGCACGCTGTTTCGACGGAATTGCCGGATGCTTCGGTGGTCGCGCGGTCGGTTCGGGGACGAATTCGGGCGGAACGGGCGTGGCGACTTGCGGCCGTGGCTGCGGCGGTTTTGCTGGCGGCTTTTCTAGGGTATCGGGTACTGCGGCCCGTTTCGCATATCTATATAGATGCGGCGCTCGATCATCGCCTGGAGGTGATGGAGCACCAGCCGCGGCGCTGGCGATCGGATCCGGCGGAGATTCAAAAGCTCGCCGGCCGCTTCGAATTGCCGAATGTAGGCGCGCTGGCCCCCGCCGGTTATCGTTTGGAACACGCGAAGATGTGCGGGATCGACGGCAAGCCGGCGCTGCATCTGGTTTACACCAACGGCCGCGAAGAACTCTCCTTTTATATTCGGGCGCGAACGGGGGGCGACAAGGCTCTGCAGGCGGTTACGGTGGGATCGGAGCATCTCGCGTCGTTTCAAACCGACCGGCTTGAAGCCATCGTTGCGACCGGCGGATCCAGAAGCGAGTGTCTCCAGTTCGCGCGATTTGCGGCTCACGTACTGTAGAAACTTGACGGACTTTTCCCTCGTTCTGCGCATTTACCAATAGAGCCGTAGCGCGTCCCAGTACTTCTACTCCAAAGGGCGGACGGCTATTTTTAGCGAAATCGAGTATCATAATCCGATCAGCCGACGTGGACCTTTTTTTCTGGCGCTACCTAATGTGCTCCGTGTTTCACCGCCCTGTAGAAATGCCAAAAGGCAAGCGAAAGAAGGATTTGGACATGCGGACACAGATTTCAAACAGTGCAGATGCAGGGGGCAGTATGCGAAAATTTCTGATTCTCTTTACCGCGGGCGTGCTTCTAAGCGCGCTCGCAGTGGCCGACGACGACCCACCCAGCCGAGCGGCACGGCTGAGTTACATGGCGGGTACCGTATCATTTCAACCGCAAGGCGAGGAAACCGATTGGGTTCCCGCCGATGTGAATCGCGCCCTGACTACGGGCGATAAGATCTGGGTGGAACAGGGCGGACGGACTGAAATTCAGACCGTCAATTCGGCGGTCCGGCTCAACGGCCACACTAATTTTTCGTTCCTTACGGTTGATGGGGACACCACGCAGATTCAGTTGTCGCTGGGCGTGATGCTGGTCCGTTTGCGCGGGCTCGATGAGAATGAGACCTATGAAATCGATACGCCGCAGGTGGCATTTACGCTGCTGCGGCCGGGCATTTATCGCGTCGAGGTAAATGAAGCGGGCGATACTTCGGTCATCAGGGTTCGCGGCGGCGGGGGCGAGACTACAGCCGACGGCAAGGCTGCTCCTCTGAATAACAATGAAGAAGTGGTGATCAAGGGCAATCCCGCGAGCTACGACAAGCACGGCGTGCCGAATCCCGACGAGTTCGATTCCTGGAGCGCGGAACGCGATGCCAGAGGCGGAAAATTCCGTTTCGGTGAGGGCCGTTGCGCCGGGCGTAGTGGGCGCGGCCGATCTCGATATCGCGGGTGCCTGGAGACCGGCTCCGATTTACGGCAACGTCTGGTTCCCCGAACGGCATGGTTGCCGATTGGGCTCCTTACCGCTTCGGCCACTGGGGCTTCGTGGCGCCATGGGGATGGACCTGGATTGACGATGCTCCTTGGGGTTATGCGCCGTTCCATTATGGCCGCTGGGTATCGGTCGGCGGAATGTGGGGATGGGCGCCGGGACCGATCGCGGTGACCGCGATTTATGCGCCCGCGCTGGTTTCCTTTATCGGCGGCGTCGAAGTAGTTGGCATGGTGGATCCGGTGAGCTGGGTTGCGCTGAGCTGGGGCGAACCCTGGTATCCGAGCTTCGGCGTCAGCTACGGTTATTACAATAGCGTCAACTTGTGCGGCACGATTTTCGCGGCGGGCATCATCGCCGGCGTGTGGGGCGGAGCGGCTGTCAATCTTTCGTTCGGACACGATCCGAGAGCGGTCAATGTGGTCGGTCGCGGAGGCTTCGCCGGTGGCCATGCGGTGGGACGCGAGTTTGCTCATCGCGATCATTTCGGCGGTCATGCGTTCGATCATGCGGGTGCGCGGCGTGAAGGCGCTCGTGGCATCGCAGGGACCAGGGAAGGCCGTTTGGGCGGACATGCTCCTCTGCATGCGGGCGCTCGCGGCGTGCCTCCGCATAGCGCGATGGGGCGTTCGGCGGTGACTCGTCACGAGCCGCGCGCGGGTGGAGGCAACTTCCGCGGGGCGGGCGTCAATGCGCGGCATGGCGCGTCGGCCAACGGCGGGCATGCGGGCGGATTCAAGGGTGGCGCGGCTGCCCACAATACGGCGGCAACGCATAACTCCGCTCCGGCAGCACATAATGCCGCAGCGTCGCATAGTGCGCCGGCAGCACATAACACTCCGGCGGCATCGCATAACTCGTCGGCAGGTTCGAAGGCCGGTAGTTCCGCATCGCATAGCCCCGCGGCGGGTGGATCGAAGGCTGGTAGTCCGGCGACACATAGCCCTTCAACCGGTGGATCGAAGGCCGGCTCCCCGGCTACACATAGTCCGACGGCTGGCGGATCGAAGGCTGGTGGTCCGGCTACACATAGTCCGACGGCGGGTGGATCCAAGGCGGCAAGTCCTGCCACGCATAGTCCGACAGGTGGTGGATCGAAGGCGGCGACTCCCGCGACTCATAGTCCGACCGCGGGTGGTGGGGCGAGGGCCGGTGCTCCGGCAGGCGGCGCATCGCACGCTGCAACTCCGGCACGGCCTGCGGCTCCGGCGGCACGCCCCGCGGCTCCCGCGTCTCATGCTGCGGCACCTGCCGTGCATAACGCGCCTTCCGTACCGAAGAAGAAGTAGCACCTTAGTCAGGCTGATCGGGAGAGTGCTTCGGCGCTCTCCCTTTTTTTGTTGATGCTTTGCCGTCTGATACGTCTAAACTGTAAGTATCCCCGTGGATAATATTTAGAGAGGTTTTTTCCTTCCATGAACAAGTGGCTGGTCGCGGGCGCCTTGGCGCTCCTCGCGAGCTCGGGTATCTGTGCCGCCGAGCTTACGCGCCCCAAGGCAGGCAAAGTCGAGATCTTTCACCTCAAAGACATTCGACCCGGCATGACGGGCACCGCCTGGACCGTCTTTGAGGGCATGGACCCGAGCCGGTGCCGATCGAAATCATCGGCGTGTGGAAGAACGGCAGCGGCCCGCGCCAGGACGTCATCCTGGCCAAAATGGGCGGGAAAGCCAAGATCACCAACGTCGCCGCGGGCATGAGCGGCAGCCCGGTTTATATCGATGGAAAACTGGTGGGCGCGGTCGCGCTGCGCATGAGCGTTTTCTCGCCGGACGCGATTTGCGGCATCACGCCGATCGAGCTGATGCTCGAAATTCAGGAGTTCGACAATCGCGGCCGATGGACGCGCGCACGCCGGATAAGCCCGTCGCAAACCGGTCGCTCGGCAGCCGGCGATATCCGGCGATCTTCTCGCCGCATGATCAATCGCGTCATCTCCAATGATGACGCCGATCGAAACGCCGCTGGTGCTTTCCGGATTCTCCGCGCAGACCATCAGCGCGTTCTCGCCGTTGTTCTCTCAGATGGGAATCACCGCGGTGCAAGGCGGCGCCGGCGCCGGACCTCTGACCGCGAAGCCGGCGCCGGATGGCGCGATTCGCTGAATCCCGGCGAAGCGGTTTCGGGCGTTCTGGTCTCGGGCGACATGTCGGCCACCGGCATGGGCACGGTCACTTATAACGACGGCAAGAAAGTGCTCGCCTTCGGCCATCCGTTCTTCAACCTCGGTCCGCTCGATATGCCGATGGCGAAGAGCGAAATTCTGATGGTGCTGAGCTCGGCGTTTCAGCCCACCAAGTTCGGCAACGCGACCGAAGTGGTCGGCGCGCTGCGGCAGGATCGTTTCAGCGGCATCATGGGCGAGCTGGGCGCGGAAGCTCCGTTCATTCCGGTGCATCTCAAGGTGCGGTCGCTCGAACAGCTCGGGCGCGCGCTCTCAAGGAAAAGGATCTCAATTTCAACGTCTTCGTGCATCAGAAGTGGACGCCGTTCCTGATGATGCTGACGCTGTTCAATCGCTGCAGCAGATGAATGAATACGCCGACGAAATCACCTACCGCATGAACGGCGACGTGGACATCGAGGGCGGCCGCAACATTCAACGTGTCGACCATGCTCGCGCCCAGCGAAGCTGCCCGTCGCGCCGCCCATGGTGCTGGCCGGATGGTGGGGCGACAAGTTCAATCGCCTGTTCCTGAATCCGGTGGCGATGCCCAAACTGAAGAGCGTCGAGGTCACCGTCGACCTGCTGCCGGAGCGCCGCATCGCCACCATCGACAACGCCTGGACGCCCATCGACCGAAGTCGAAGCGGGCACCGAGATTCCGGTGAAAGTTTTCCTGCGCCCCTATCGCGGCGAGCGCATCGAACGCGACGTGCACGTGAAGATTCCCGCCGGCATGCCGCAACGGCGAGCATCGGATTCTGTTCAGCGACGCCGATACCTTGAACCGCATGCAGAACGCCGCCGTGCTCGGCAATCGCTACATGGATATTCCGGAAACGATTTCGCTGCTCAATCAGGAGCGCGGCAACAACCAGCTCTACGTTTCGCTGGTGCGAAGGCCGGCCCACTTATTACGCCGACGACAAGACGCTGCCCAGTCTGCCGTCCTCCGTGTTGAACGTGCTGCAGGCGGAACGCACCTCGACGCCGCGTGCTGGTCGGCTCGCCGGAAAGCGCCAACGAGCAGCTGGCGATTCCCTTCGATCAGATGGTCAGCGGCAGCTATTCGCTCAAAATTAACGTCAAATAAGGCTCTCTAAGACACTTTTCATGCACATTTCGAGAACATTAGGGGCGTTTTTGTGCGCGTTAGGCACGTTGCGCGCCGTCGAAACCAAGACCTGGCAGCAGGCCGAGATGGCGGATTTCGAAAAAGGCACGCTGACGCGCCTTTCGCTCGCGAGCGACGGCCGGCTGGCGCTGGCGCCCGTCGTGAAAGAGATTTTCGATCCCTCGGTGGCGTTTCTGTGGGCCATCGCGCGCGATTCCAAGGGCAATCTTGTACGCCGGCGGCGGCGGCTTGGGCGGCTCCAAAACCAAGCTGTTCATGGTGGACCCCGCGGGCAAATCGAAGACCCTCGCCGAGCTCGACGGCATGGCGATCCAGGCCATCGCCATCGATCGACAGGATCGGGTGTATGCGGCAACTTCGCCGGACGGCAAGGTTTATCGCGTCGACCCGGCCGGCAAAGCCGAAGTCTTCTACGACCCGAAACAGAAATACATCTGGGCGCTGGCGTTTTCGCGGTCCGGCGATCTGTTCGTCGCCACCGGCGATCAGGGCGAGATTCATCGCGTGACGCCGGCCGGCGCGGGCAGCGTGTTTTTCAAGACCGAGGAAACGCACGCGCGATCGCTGGCCATCGATGCGAACGACAATCTGATCGTCGGCACCGATCCCAGCGGCCTGATTCTGCGCATCACCCCGGCGGGCGAGGGATTCGTGCTGTATCAGGCGCCGAAGCGCGAAATCACGGCGGTCGCGGTGGCTCCGGACGGAACGATTTACGCGGCGGGCGTCGGAAACAAACAGCCGGCTGTGCCCCCGCCCGCCTCCCGCTCCGGCGCCTGCCCCCGCTCCTGCCGCACCCGGCGGACGAGGCGGCGCGACCGCGCCTCCGACGCTTGCCGGAGCGGCTCCGGCGATCACGGGAGGCTCGGAAATTTATCGCATCCAGACCGACGGCTATCCGCGCAAAATCTGGAGCCACGCGCAGGATCTGGTCTACGCGCTGGCCTTCGACGGACACGGGCGCGTGATCGCGGGCACCGGCAATCACGGCGACATTTACCGCCTGGACTGCGGATCATATATACTCGAAGCTGTTGAGCTTGTCGTCCACGCAGGTCACCGGATTCTGCACCGGCGCGGGCGGCAGGTTGTACGCGGTGACCGGCAATATCGGCAAGATTTTTTCGATCGGACCGGAGCTGGAGCAGACCGGCGTTTTCGAAAGCGACGTCTTCGATGCGGGCGCATTTTCCTATTGGGGGCGGCTTGTCGTACTCGCCCAAGGAGAACAACGGCGTCAGCGTGGAGACGCGCAGCGGCAATCTGAACCGCGCGCAGAAGAACTGGAATGCGTTCGCCAGAACCAACGCGGGCCGCATCGTTTCGCCCCGGCGCGATTCCTGCAATACCGGCTGACGCTTTCGGGGCCGGGCGAAATCACCGAGGTGGACGCCGCCTATCAGATGAAGAACGTCGCGCCGGAGATCGAAGAGGTGGAGATCACGCCGGCGAATTACAAATTTCCCGCTCCGTCGACCAGCGCACCTGCCGCGAGCACTTCGCTGACGCTGCCGCCGCTGGGCCATCACAACGCATCCGCGTCGTCGACGGCTACGCCTGCGGGCGATTCGGGCTCGTCACCGGCGCTGACGTATGCGAAAGGGCACATCGGCGCGCGCTGGCTGGCCAACGACGATAACGGCGATACGATGCTGTTCAAAGTGGAGATTCGCGGCGCGAATGAAACGGCGTGGAAGCTGCTCAAGGACAAAATTCGCGAGCACTACTACAGTTGGGATTCGACCGCGTTTCCCGACGGGAAATACTTCGTGCGCGTCACCGCGACCGATGCGCCGTCGAATCCTCCGGACCAGGCGCTGACCGCGTCGGCGGAGAGCGAGCCGTTCCTGATCGACAACGCGCCGCCCGAAATCACCGGCCTCAGCGCTACACCTTCAGGCGCGAAAATCGAGGTCCGCTTCCACGCCAAGGACGCGCTGAGCACGCTCGCGAAAGCGGAGTATTCGATCAACGGCGGCGACTGGAGCGTCGTCGAGCCGACCACGCGCCTCACCGATTCGATGGAGCACGATTATCGCGTCGCAGGTGGATCGCGGCGCGGGCGAGAACACCGTCGCGGTGCGCGTCGCCGACGAAAACGACAACCAGTCTGTTGCTAAAATTGTCGTTAAATAAATGCTGATCTGGATGGCGCAGGGAACCGCGGCGGTCGCGGTGTTGATGTTCATTCTGTGGCTGCTCCACTTCCCTCTGCGCAACGCCGCCATCGTGGATGTGGGATGGGCGATGGGGCTTGCTCTTCTCGCGATGTTGTATGCGGTTCATGGCGTCGGCTACTGGCGCCGCACCGTGTTTCTTGCCTCGATGGTGCTGCTGTGGGGATTGCGGCTCGGCTTCCATCTGCTGTTCACGCGCGTGAACGGGCAGCCTGAAGAGGGTCGCTACGTCGAGCTGCGGCGTAAATGGGGCTCCCATATAGGCTTAAAATTTCTGCTGTTTTTCGAAGCCCAAGCGCTATTGTGCGGGGTCTTATCGCTGCCGTTTGTACTCGCGATGCACGATCCTTCGACGGGTCCACCGGAGTTTGAAAACTGGGGCCTCGGGATCTGGGTGGTCGCGTTTCTAGGCGAGATGATCGCCGACTTGCAGCTCAAGCGGTTCAAGTTGAACCCGCAAAACAAGGTTCGCGTGTGCAATATAGGGTTGTGGCGCTATTCGCGACATCCGAATTACTTTTTTGAGTTTTTCATCTGGGTGTCGTTCGCGATCGTCGCTTTGCCGGCGCAATATGGGTATCTGGGATTGATTTCGCCGGCGCTGATACTTTATTTGTTGTTTCGGGTCAAAGGCATTCCGGCTGCCGAGGAGCAGGCGATACGGAGCAAGGGCGAGGCGTATCGGAAGTATCAGCGGTCGACGTCGGCGTTTATCCCGTGGTTCCCGAATTATAGGTAGAAGCGTCCCCTCCCTGACGGTCGGGGTTCGGTTGGGGGGTGAGTAGACGGCCATTGGCTCGCCCTGCTTTGACGTCACGTAGTGGATTGCGTTGGCAACTTCGTCGGGCGTCCAAAGATACCGAGTGCTACCGTGCCGCGCCCAACGGCGGTGGCAATTTAATGCACGGCTCGCGTAGCTTTTCAGCGCGTTCATGATTCGTTCGGGAGCGACTTCTCCAGCGACGACCACGTGCACATGAGCAGTTCTCACGTGGGCGGCTAGGAGGGTCCAGTCGCGATGGCGGCAGACGTCGATAGCTGCTTGTAATACGAGTTGAGGCTGATCGGCGTCGAGTTCTTGTGTCGGACCAATCATCGTGGCGCGAGCCGCGCGGGCGAGAGAGGGACTGGGAGGGGATTGTCGCGCGCCTACCAGATTGTTGTGCCGGTCGACGATGTCTTCCTCCCCCGGGATGTGCACACCATAACAGCAAAAGGTGATCAGATACACCATGCCCATTAAGTACGGGCACCCGAACATTCCTCTCAAGCCCCCAACCGAACCCCGACCGTCAGGGAGGGGACACGCCACACCGCGTAAGATGTAACAGATGGATCATCTCCCGCGCCGCTTGGCTCTGATCGCGATCGCGCTTGCGATCACGCTGGCTGGCGGCACGCGCGGGTTCGTTTTCATCGAGCACTATCCGGTGTTCGATGCGTTTTACATGACGCTGACCACGGTCACCACCGTGGGTTACGGGGAGATTCGTCCGCTGAGCCATGTCGGGCGGATCTTCAATTCGTTCCTGATTTTGTTCGGCGTGAGCGTCATGCTGCTGGCGATCGGCGCCATGACGCAGACCATTATCGAGCTGGAGCTGAATCAATTTTTCGGAAAGCGGCGGGTCAAGAAAATGATCGAAAAACTACGACGGCCACTTCATCGTCTGCGGCTTCGGCCGGGTGGGGCGCGGCGCGGCGGATGAGCTGCGGCAGCAGGGCGCGAAGTTCGTCATGGTCGACAACAACGAGGAAAAAGTGGAGCGCGCGATCAAAGAGGGAATGCTGGCGGTGCTCGCCGACGCGAGCCGCGACGAGGTGCTGCGCGAAGTCGGCATCGACCGCGCGAAGGGCCTGATCGCCACGCTCGCCTCCGACGCCGACAATCTGTTTCTGATTCTTACGGCGCGGACGCTGAACTCGAAGATCGCGCTGACGGCGCGCGTCGCGGAGCAGACTTCGGAAGAAAAGCTGCGCCGCGCGGGCGCCGATTTCGTGTTCGCGCCCTACAACAGCACCGGCCATCGCATGGCGCAGGCGCTGCTGAAGCCGCATGTGCAGCAGTTCATCGATTTCACCACGCAGAATCTGGACGTGAAGGTCAACATCGAGCAGGTGCGCGTTTCGGCAAGCAGCGCGTTCGTCGACGCGACCATCGCCGGCATGCAGATTCACGCGCGAGATGGGCGTGATCGTGCTCGCCATCCGCAAGGCCGACGGCAAGATGGTGTTCAACCCCCCGGCCGATACGCGCATCTCCGTGGGCGATCATTTGATCGTGATGGGCCAGCGGAAGGGCTGCGAAAATTGGAGCAAGCTCTGAATGAGGCGCCGGCATGAACGTTCTGACTGCCGAGCAGATGCGCGAGGCGGATCGGCGGACGATCGCGGCGGGGACTCCAGGCGAGGTTCTGATGGAGCGCGCGGGGACGCGCGTGGTCGAGGTTCTGGAGCGCGAGTTCGCGCCGCTTGGCGTCGCAGCGGTCGTGATTTTTTGCGGCAAAGGAAATAACGGCGGCGATGGGCTGGTGGTCGCGCGGCTGCTGGAGCGCCGCGTCGCGGCGTTGCAGGTGGTGCGGGTCGGGAGCCGGAGAAGTCGGTTGATGACCGCGACGCGACGATCGTCGTCGACGCGCTGCTTGGCACCGGGTTTCGCGGCGAACGTCGAAGGGCCGCTACGCCGGAGCTGATTCGCTCCATCAACGAGGATTTTCCGCAAGGCGAAAATTGTCGCGGTGGATATCCCGTCGGCGATGCAGGTGCACGCCGATATCACGGTGACATTCGCGGCGCCGAAGGTCGATCTGGTCATGGGTACGGAAAATGTCGGAAAGATGATCGTCGCCGACATCGGGATTCCGGCGGAGTTTCTGCAATCGGATCTGCATCTTTCCGAGGCGCATGATTTTGCCGCGCTGTTCAGGCCGCGCAAGCGCGATTCGAACAAAGGGATGTATCGGGCACGTGCTGGTGATCGGCGGAGCGCCCGGAAAATCGGGCGCGGCGGCGATGGCAGGGCTCGCGGCGCTGCGCGCGGGCGCGGGATTGGTCACGGTCGCGTGCGCGGACGCGTCGAAACTTGTCGCCGGAGTTGATGACGGAATCGCTGGAACATTTTTCGTCTGGAAAAGAAGACTGTGATCGCTGTGGGACCGGGGCTCGGGCCGGCTCCGGAGCTTGTTGAAAAAGCTGATGAGCGAAGCGAAAGTGCCGATGGTGATCGACGCCGACGGGCTGAACTCGATTGCCGGCACGGATTTTCGCGGACGCGGATTGCAGACGATTCTGACGCCGCATCCCGGCGAGATGGCGCGGCTCGTTGGAGGGAAATTTACGGATCGTCTGACTACGGCTCGAACGTTTCGCCCGCGAACGAAATGTGTGTCTGGTATTGAAAGGCCAGGGAACCTTGATCGCGCTGCCGGACGGCCAGGTGTGGGTGAATCCGACAGGCTCGCCTTCGATGGCGAAGGGAGGAACGGGCGACATCCTGACCGGCATGATCTCCGGTATGGTCGCGCAGCATCCCGACGATATCGCGACGGCGGTTCGAGCCGCGGTGTGGCTCCATGGGCGCGCGGGCGAGCTCGGGCGCGGAGGAGTGGACGGACAAGTGCCTGCTCGCGACGGAGCTGCTGAATTATTTGCCGAGGGCGATTCGTGAGTGTTTGTGACAAGAAGGAGCCAGGAGCCAGGAGCCAGGAGCCAGAATGCCGCCGCACATCTTCTGACGAGGAGACTGTTGAGCTCGGACGGACGATTGCGCGTTCGCTGCCGACGAAGGCTTGCGTCCTTCTGATTGGGAATTTGGGCGCGGGGAAAACTACGCTTGCCAAGGGAATCATTCACGGGCTTGGATTCGCCGAGCCGGATGAGGTCGCGAGCCCGACGTTTACCTCTGATCCATGAATACGGCGGGGGCCGGGTTTATCACATCGATTTGTATCGATTGGACAAAGTCGAACAAGTCGCGACGCTGGGATTAGATGAGATTTTCGATCGCGATGCGGTGGTTTTAATCGAATGGGGAGAACGATTTCCCGGAATTAATGCCGACGCCACGAATCGAGATACGCCTTACGGCAGTGGGCGAGACTTGAGCGCCAATTTGAAACTAAAACTCTCTTGTAATCAGATATTTATAAAAAAATCTTGTCACTCTGCCTCGGAGTGTGCTAATAATAGATCTTGGGACCCGGCGAGCATCACAGACACCGCGCCCCATTTTAATCAAGGCAAGATTTTTTAATAACCACTGGGAGGTTGATCTATGAACATTCGACCGCTGCACGACCGCATCGTGGTCAAACGGATCGAAGAAGACGAATCGAAAGTCGGTGGGTTGTTCATCCCCGATTCGGCCAAGGAAAAGCCGCAGAAAGGCGAAGTCGTTGCCGTTGGCAAGGGCAAGCGCGCTGACGACGGGAAAGCTGATCCCGCTGGACGTGAAGGCCGGCGACCACATTCTGTTCGGCAAGTACTCCGGCTCCGACATCAAGATCGATGGCAACGAGTACCTGATCATGCGCGAGGACGAAGTTCTCGGCGTGCTCGAGGGCGGCGCTAAGAAGGCGAAGGCTTAGTTTAAAGGAGATTTAACCATGGCTGCAAAACAAATTGTTTATAGCGAAAATTCCCGCCAGGCGATTCTTCGCGGCGTGAACCAACTGGCCGATGCGGTGAAAGTGACGCTGGGACCCAAGGGCCGCAACGTGGTCCTCGAGAAGAAGTTCGGCGGACCGACCATCACCAAAGACGGCGTGACGGTGGCGAAGGAAGTCGAGCTGAAGGATCCGCTCGAGAACATGGGCGCGCAGATGGTGCGCGAAGTGGCTTCGAAGACCTCCGACATGGCCGGCGACGGCACCACCACGGCGACCATTCTGGCCCAGTGCATCTTCCGCGAAGGCGTGAAGAGCGTGGCGGCCGGCGCGAATCCGATGGCGCTGAAGCGCGGCATCGAGAAGGCCGTGGAAGCGGTGGTCGAGGAAGTGAAGAAGTACTCGAAGACGCATCTCCGGCGACATGATCGCGCAGGTCGGCACCATTTCCGCCAACGGCGATCGCGACCATCGGCAACACCATCGCCGAAGCGATGAAGAAGGTCGGCAAGGACGGCGTCATCACGGTGGAAGAATCGAAGACCATGTCGACCGAACTGCAGACCGTCGAAGGCATGCAGTTCGACCGCGGCTATCTCTCGCCCTACTTCATCAGCGATCCGGAGCGCATGGAGTGCGTGCTCGAAGATCCCTACATCCTGATCCACGAGAAGAAGATCAGCAACATGAAGGACCTGCTGCCGGTACTCGAGCAGATCGCGCGTTCCGGCAAGCCGCTGCTGGTGATCGCCGAGGAAGTGGAAGGCGAAGCGCTGGCCACTCTGGTCGTCAACAAGCTGCGCGGCACGTTGAACGCTTGCGCGGTGAAGGCTCCGGGCTTCGGCGATCGCCGCAAGGCGATGCTCGAAGATATCGGCATCCTGACCGGCGGCAAGGCCATCTTCGAAGAGACCGGCATCAAGCTCGAAGGCGTCCAGCTGAAGGACCTGGGCCGGGCCAAGCGCGTCACGGTGGACAAGGACAACACCACCATCATCGACGGCGCCGGCAAGGCGAAGACCATCGAAGGCCGCATCAAGCAGCTGCGCGCGCAGATCGAAGAGACCACCTCCGATTACGATCGCGAGAAGCTGCAGGAGCGGCTGGCGAAGCTCGCCGGCGGCGTCGCGGTGATCAAGGTCGGCGCGGCCACCGAGACCGAAATGAAGGAAAAGAAGGCTCGCGTCGAGGATGCTCTGCATGCCACGCGCGCGGCGGTCGAAGAAGGCATCGTTCCCGGCGGCGGCGTGGCGCTGCTGCGCGCGGCATCGGCTCTCGACAACCTGAAGGTCGAAGGCGACGAGAAGATCGGCGTACGACATCATCCGCCGCGCCTGCGAAGAGCCGGTTCGCCAGATCGTCGGCAACGCCGGCTATGAAGGCGCGATCGTGATCGAGAAGATCCGCGTCGAACAAGGACCCCAACTTCGGCTTCAACGCCGCCACGCGGCGTATACGAGGACCTGGTGAAGGCCGGCGTCATCGATCCGACCAAGGTGACGCGCTCGGCTCTGCAGAACGCAGCTTCGATCAGCGCGCTGATGCTGACCACCGAAGCGATGATCTGCGAGATCCCGGAGAAGAAGTCGGCTCCGATGCCGCGGCGGCGAGCACGGTCCGCGGCGGGATGGACTACTAGCCACTCGCGTGGCGGCCATGGCGCCTTAGGGCGCAGTGGTGTTGGGTTGTAAACGAAAGGGCCGCTCGAGAAATCGGGCGGCCTTTTTTGTTAGTTAGCGCGCGGATATGGGGCTATGCCGGTAGTTCGTCGATCGACTTCGGCTCGACGGCTTGACGCACATTGGCCGCATGGCGGTATTCGGTTGAGGCTTTATAAGCCTTCTTGCGCGCACGCATGATATTTCCGAGCGGACGATGCGCCGCAAGCGCATGCCATGGATTGAACGACAGAATCTCATCGACGAAGACTCTTCGTTCGGGCGAATAGGCGGGTTGGGCGCGAGCGGTCAGCTTCCCGACGGTTACGAAAGGGCTGAGATCCTCGGGCCATGGATTCGTCGAATCCTCGATCGGCATGTTCGTCAAGTCGGTTACGAGCTGCGCCTGAACATCCCACACGGCGGTTTCCGTCTCGAAAAATTTAACCACTGCATCGCGGATTGCAGAGTAATCGTTCGCATGATCGAGATGCTTGTGGGTCAGCGCTTTCAGATTTTCCGACGCGGGAGCGAACGCAATCTTCGCGATGTAACTCCCATAGCGCAGCGCGGAGAGGCTCGTGAACGTCTCGCCCAGGATATGCGTTTCCGGGTGGCCGAAACCTAGTAACGCGGCGCTCTGCTTACCGAATATTTCCAAAGCCTCTTCCGCGATTCGCGCGGTGGTCGAGACGGCCTGCTTCAGGGTTTGAGAATCGGTGGCGTGCTGCTCCAGGACTTTAAGTTGCTTCAAGAACGCGGCGGCATCGGGCACTCCAAACGCCTTTCCATTGACGAATACGAAATCCTGCGTAACATTCCCTTCGTGCCCCGGCAGCATTTCTCCATCGACGCCGATCACTTTGACGGCGAGCCCTCGCGGAGTGGAGATGCTATCGGGCAGGATGTCGCCGGGATTAGTCGAAAGGCGCATGATCGCGGGATAGGTCGCGGGCTTGCTGAAAAGACCTTGCGCCAGATGTTCCGGGAGACCTTCCGCAACGGTCAGTTCAGCTTTGAGCAGCCCGTGACTCTTGGCGTGAACCGCACGCGCAGCATGGCGTGCGCGATCTCCAATCATTTCCGCGATATGCCGCATGGAGGCGGCGAGTTCGTCAAAAACCTGTTCTTCATTAGGGATTGCGGCTTCGACGGAATCGGTATAAGGAAGGTAGGTCACTTCGGATGGATCGCAAAGTGCGGGGATTCGTTTCACGGAGAGATTGGCGCTTGCTTTCCTAATGAAGTGGGAACACCACTGGGCGGCGCCCTGTCTATACTTCGTATATTACAAGCCGTGCAGAATCCACCGTAACGCGGAAGCCTATCAGCGGCTGCTCGGGAAGGAATCCGTCAAGGGCTGGAAGAGGCGAAGCCGGGATTGGGCACCCCGCTCGGAAGTTCTTTGCAGAATTCGAAGCCAAGCATGGCTTACCGCGAGAGCGCATGTCTCGCAGGCGGAACCGCCTGCGCCACGCCTGCCAGCAAGTCTCTTGCCTGATCACTGCTCCCGCAAAACGATCGCTGGGTCGACTCGCAGAGCCCTGATTGCCGGGATCGCGGACGCGGCGAGACTCGCTACCAGCATGAGGGTCGCCACGCCTGCGCCTGCCGGCCACGACGATGCGGGTGACCCTGGTATGAACCCACGCAGAAGATGCGAGCCGTAGATGCTCGCGACCAAACCCGCCACCGTGCCGAGCATCGCGATCATCATCCCTTGTTTGACGATCATTGCAAAAACGCTCGCGCCGCGGGCTCCCAGCGCGACTCGAATCCCGATCTCGCGCCTGCGACTCGCAACTGATCTCGATACGACTCCGTATAATCCAGCAAGGGCCAGCAGCAATCCTGCGGCGCCGGCAATCCCAGCGATTCGTAGTGCGGCCTTCACCGCGAACATCGCGCCATTACCGAAATATTCCCTCAGCATACGCGCATCGCTCGCAGGGATTTCACGGGCCAACTTTCGTACTGCCTCAAAAGAATTGCCGCTCGACTCAAAGTGCAGCGTCATCCGCGACGCGTAGTTCTGCGCGTAAGGCAAATAGAAAAATGGGCGCGGAGGCTCATCCCAGCGCATATACTTCGCGGTTTTTACGATCCCAATCACCTCGACCATTCGTCCGCCGACGCGTATCTTCTCGCCGACGCCGACGCGCTTGGCCAACTCCTGGTTCACGATCACGCCGTCCTGGCTGTCGAACGTATGGCCTTGAACGAATCCGATGTGCATCCGCTCGAAATACTCGGGCGTCACGATGTTCATCCAGACCGTCATTTCTTCCTGATCGCCGATCCTGATTTGCTTCTGCGCCCCCGTCATTCCGAGAGGGACGCTTTGCGCCAGCGTAACGCCCCGGACGCCCGGAAGGGCTCCGACGCGCTCCGTCAGTTCACGATAGAATCCTCGCACACGCGTTTCGGAGTAGCCGAGTTGTCCGGGATCGAAGGTCATCACCGCAATGCGATCGGTGCGATATCCAAGGTCGACATTTTTCGCCGCGTTGAGACCGCTCCATAACGATCCACCGGTTCCGAGGAGCGCAGCAGCCATGGCGATCTCGATCATCGCCAGCATGTTTCGTGGTGCATTTTTCACGCTTCGGTCGTGTGCCTTGAGTCTTGCCCACACGTTCACGCGGATCGACGCCGGTGCCACGCCGCAGACGATTGTCGTCAGGAACGCCGCGGCGATTGCCAGCGTCGTGACCCGCCAATCGATACGCGCAGCGATGGATATTCGGAAATCGGTTGGCAGGACGATTGATCGGAGCAGCGTTTCCTTCAAGACCCACGCTAGAGGCAGCCCGACTGCGGAGCTAATTAAGGAGATGCCGCCAGCCTCTCGCAACATTTCCATCAGCAACCTGACGCGACCCGCTCCTAGCGCCATTTTCAGCGCTGTCTCCCGCGCCCGCGCCTCGCCGCGCATCAGCAGCGCTCCGCACGCATTGGTGCACGCGATTGCCAGAATCAGCACTGCCAGCGTGCTCAAAAGACCCGCCAGAGGTGCCATCATTTGGTCCGTCCGCATGCGCGCCGTCATCTCATCGAGAACGACCGCACGGCGTCCGCGATTCGTTTGCGGATGCTCCCGTTCCAGGCGCGCCGCGATGCTCGCAATCTCGGCGCCGGAGTTGATGCCGCGAACATGCACGGTCAGAAACCGGCGGGCGCGATCCTCCAGAATTTTGCCATCGCCGTAAGAGCGAATCGGAATGAAAAGGTCGGCGTGCATGAATCGGTCGAGTCCGAAGTTTTCCGGCGCCACGCCGATGATGGTGTACAGCTTCGCTCCGATGCGCAGATTTCTGCCGATATCGCCCGCATCGCCGTGTGCCAGCACCGCAACCGCGTGGTCTTCCGTGGAAAACGTCCTTCCCAACCTGGCTGTGACTCCGAGCACCTGGAAATAATCCGGAGTCACGGCGAGCACCAGTTTAATTTGCGGAGGCTCACCCACTGCTACAGGAATCAGGCACTCGGCCACCATGGGCTTCGCCTTGTGAAAATCTTCAAAGTCGGGATAGGAGACGAATCCGAGCGGCTGCCCTGCAGACGAAGTGAAGACCCGCGCGATCTCATTCGGCCGCGCGACCGGCAAAGGACGCAACAGAATCGCATCGACGATGCTTGCAAGGGCGGCAGCCAGACCAATTCCAACGGCTAAAGAGAGAGCGGCTAACGTGCGCATGGCGCCCCATCGTAAACGCCTGCTGTTCGATCCCGTCCTCAGTTACACTTGTGCCAAAGATATGCGAATCGCCACATCTCTTCTCCTGTCGTTGAGTTACACCGTTCTCGCGCGGGTTCCGCAAGATTCTCGCAATACGCACGTGATTGACCTGGACACTCATTTCAGTCCGCCCGAATTCAAAACGCGCGCCGAATGGGAGACGCGCGCGGCGCATCTGCGCAAGCAGATCCAGTTCGCGGCGGGACTTCTACCGATGCCCGTCAAGCAGCCCCTCGGTGTCCAGGTTTTCGGGAAGCTGGAGCGCAAGGGCTATACGGTCGAAAAAGTTCTGCTCGAAACCATGCCGGGATTTTATCTGGGAGGCAATCTCTATCGCCCTCTCGGCCACGCTGGACCTTTCCCCGGAGTCGTTTCGCCGCATGGGCACTGGGCGTATGGACGCCTCGAAAATACCAACCTCGCGTCGATTCCAGGACGCTGCATCAATCTCGCGCGCCAGGGTTACGTCGTCTTTTCCTACGACATGGTCGGCTATGACGACACCATCCAGATGCCTCACGTCGCGACGGGCAAACGTGAACAGTTGTGGGGATTCGGACTGCTCGGTATGCAGCTCTGGGATTCGATCCGCGCCGTAGATTTTTTGGAAACGCTGCCGGACGTAGATCGCGCCCGCATCGGCGCAACCGGCGCCTCCGGAGGCGCGACGCAGATTCTGATGCTGCAGGCAATCGATGACCGCATCAAATTTTCGTCGCCTGTAAACATGATCTCGTCGATTTACCAGGGCGGGTCACCGTGCGAAAACGCGCCGCTGTTGCGCATAGGGACCAATAATATGGAGATTGCGGCGCTGATGGCTCCGCGGCCGATGCTGATGATATCTACTACGCAGGATTGGACGAAAAATACTCCACGCGTTGAATATCCCGCCCTGCAGGCGATGTATCGCCTATACGACAAGGAAGTGAACGTGCAGACGCACGAAGTCGACGCGCCGCATAATTACAATCGCGAGAGCCGGGAGGCGGTGTATCGATTTTTCGCCAAGACTGTGCTCGGCGCGGATCCTCAATCAACCGATTTCGCCGAAAAAGGCTTCACGCCGGAAAAGCCGGGCGATTTGCTGGCTCTGTTTAATCGTACGCTGCCCTTAAACGCCCTTAATTACACGCAGATCGTCGAGCAATGGGTCTTAAATGCGCAAAAACAGAACGGTGCGCCGGATCGGGATCGGATGATGCTCGCGCTCGCAGCCGACTGGCCGGAAAAAGTTTTAGCCGATACGGCAGGCGATCACGTCGTACTTTCGCGAACCGGAGTGGGCGATCGCGTCGCGGGGATCTGGCATGAGGGCGCGAAGCCCGCTGTTCTCGTGGTCGATGCGGAATCGCCCTATGCGCAGGCGTCTCTCAAAATTATTGTCTTTCAAACCGGCTCCGCTGTCGCACCGCGCGATCGGAGTAATTCGATGTTTCTGACCTTTAACAAAACCGATGACGCCGAACGAGTGCAGGATATTCTGACTGCTCTCAAATGGCTGAATCAGGATTCGACCAAGCTCGTATGCCGCGGCACAGCTTCGATCTGGTGTACCCTCGCTGCGAGCGTCAGTCCGAAAAAAGTGGTGCTCGATGCGCCGATACCAGCGTCGTTTCATGGAACGGATCAAGATTGGATCGACTATTGTTTTATTCCGTCAATTCAACGCGCCGGAGGATGGAGCGCTGTCGTAGAGCTTACGCGATGATTATCGTTCTCGGGAAATTCGAAATTCATCCGGACGATTTCGAGTCCGTGAAAACCCTTGCCATCGCTTTGATGCGGGAAACGATCACCGAAGACGGCTGCATGAAATACGCGTTTGCCGCCGATCTGGCTGAGCCGAATTGTCTGCAGTTGAGCGAGTGCTGGCGGGATGATGCGGCTCTGAGCGCGCATTTTCTTACTGCGCATATTCAGGCGTATCGGGAAAGCTTGAAGTCCCTGCGGGTGTTGAGCCGCGTCGTCAAGAAGTTCGATGTGACGGGGTCGAGCGATTTGTGACCACGGCCGTTGAGGCGATTCAGAGCGGCGATATTCAGCGTCTCAAGGATTTGCTGCGCGACAACCCCGGCCTCGCGACGGCGAGGATCGACGGTGCGCGTACACTGCTGCACGTCGCGACGGATTGGCCGGGGCATTTTCCGCACGGCATCGCGACCGTGGTTACGCTGATCGAGCATGGCGCCGACGTCAACGCGCCCTTCCGAGGACGCCACGCGGAGACTCCTTTGCACTGGGCGGCCAGCAGCGACGATGTGGCTGTGCTCGACGCACTGCTCGATCATGGCGCCGACATTGAGGCTCGGGGCGCGGTGATCGGAGGGGGCACGGCTCTGTCGGATGCGGTGGCGTTCGGGCAGTGGAAGGCGGCTCGGCGGCTGGTGGAGCGCGGGGCGAAGGCTTCGTTATGGGAGGCGGCTGCGTTGGGGATGACGTCTAGAGTCGAAGCGTATTTCGCCTCTGAGACTCAGCCTGCTCCGGACGAAGTGACCAATGCGTTCTGGTGTGCGTGTCATGGAGGGCAGCGGGGGGCGGCCGAGTATCTTCTTGGCCAAGGCGCGGATTTGCACTGGGTTGGACATGACAGGCTGACGGCGATCGAGGCGGCGAATCGGAGTCATGCTGAGGATGTAGTTGCGTGGCTGCGCAATCTGGGGGCTTGAGCGCGGGGCCATTTTCTATGTCCTACGGCCCTGCCACCGGAGCCACGATAATCGGGGTCGACGTCGGAGCGGACGAGCCGGATTCTGGCTCCAGCGTCACTGCTACTGCTCCTATGGTTCCAATGTCCAGAGGGCCGGAAAGGATGTGCATCGCCGTGCCGCCTTGCGATTGGAATAATCCAGCGGGCCGCGGTGCGCCCCCTTTTGGGATCACCCACATCTCGTATATTTTTCCCGATTGAGCCGCGGGCAGATTTGCCGCGATCAGCAGCACTCCCAGCTTCGAATGCACGAACACATTGCCGTGCGGCGGGATAGGCTGACCTTTTCCAAAGCTCACCGGCACAGTTGCCGGATCGTCCAGGAAGCTGAGGGCCTGCATCAGGCGGTCGCGTTGCGAGCTGACTTCAATCAGCGTATGCCGGGCCTGCGCCAGTTCGGAGGAACGTGAACGTTCCTGCACGCTGAACCACAAGGCGACCATCAGCATGCACGCGGCTGCCACGGCTGCGAGCCAACTCCAGCTCATCGGATGGACGCCGACGCCTGCCAGCACGCGGCGCTTCAGACGAGACGGAGGCACCACGTCGGGCGCCATGCTCATTACGATGGCATTGGTCGCCAGCGCGCTTTTCAGCGCAGCCTCGCAAGTGGCGCAGCCGGTACGCAGATGGGCATCCATGGCCTCCTTCTCCGCGGGATCGAGAAGGCCCAGCGCGTAGAGTTCGAAATCGTCCTGAAAATCCTGGCAAGCGCTCATGCGATTGCCTCGCCGGCGATATCGTCGCGAAGGGCTTTCAACGCGCTGCGCACCCACGTCTTCACGGTGCCGAGCGGCTGCTTCATCCGCTCCGCCATCTCGGTTTGCGAAAGCCCTTCGAAATAGGCGAGCTCAATGACCTGCTTTTGCGTGGGCGTCAATTTTTCGAACGCCGTTTTCAAGGTGCGGGCGCGGTCGAGCGATAACGCGGTATCTTCGAAGTTCGAAAATAGCGGAGGGGTTTCCAGGCGATCGAGCTCCAGCGCTCCGGCGGACATTTTTCCGTCGACCGAGCGCAGGTAATCGATGGCCCGGTTGCGAGCCACCGTCAGGACCCACGGCCCCAGCGCGCCGCGCGTCCGATCGAAGGATTGAACCCGGTTCCACACTCGCAAAAACGTCTCCTGTACCAAATCTTCCGCGGCGCCGGTGTTGCGCACCACCCGGTAGATGAGCGAGTACGCAAGTCGGCCATAGCGTTCGTAAAGGTCCGACATCGCCCGCGGATCGCGGTCTTGCAAGCGCTTAGCCAAGTCGCTATCGTCCTTAAAGCGCAACGTCACTTGCAGCAGAGCGTAAGATAGCCCCACCGGCAGCAATTTCCAAAGCATAAGGGGCGCTAGAGGCGCCTCAAATAGTGTATACGGAGAAGGGTGTCGGGCGGATTGAGGGGCGGGGTTAGACTCAGGCTGTGGACCGGGCTTAAGCGCGTGCCCTCAAACACAATTTTCTGCCGCGGCAACATAATCGTGGACTAGTAAGCGGTCCCAGCGATTCTGTTAGCGGAGATGCGAGCGTCTGCCCGCATACTTACGCATGGCGGTTCAGTATCCACCCCGCACCGCCATGCGTGTAAGCATGCGGGTAGACGTAAAGGAAATGACCGGGACAACTTGCTAGTGTACTTCTGTCCATTTTTCGCGTGTGATTCCCTGGAGAGAGACTGCCTTTGATCGCCGCTCGGCGGCGCGGAAGGCGCGACCTTGGGCCTTACAGAGAGACTACGCGGTCGCGGCCTTGGCCTTTTGCCAGATAGAGCGCGTTATCGGCGACGCGGATCAGGGCGTCGGAGGAGGGGTCCGTGCCGGGACACCAGCAGGTTGCGCCGAAACTGCAGGTGACTTGATGGGGTTTGTCGTTAATCGACATAGCCTCATTGGCGAGCGAGGCCCGCATGCGCTCGGCTTGATTCGCGGTGCAGCTGGGATCGCATCCGGGAAGAATGATGAGAAACTCTTCGCCGCCGTAACGGCCGACTGCGTCGTAGGAACGCGTGACGCTTTGCATGCGGCGGGCGAACTCCCGCAGAACGGCATCGCCGGCGAAGTGACCAAAAGTATCGTTGACCGCCTTGAAGTGATCAAGATCGGCCAGAACCACGCCGACGGGACGACTTTCGCGCGCACCGCGGGAAAGTTCGCGCTGGAAAATATCGAGAATCGAGGAGCGGTTCCAAATGCGAGTGAGAAAATCCTTGGTGGCCTGTTCGCGCAGAGCTTCGCGCGCGGCAACCAGTTCGCGCTGCAGATCGATAATGCGAGTGCCGGCGCGGAGGCGGACTTTGAGTTCATGCTGATCGAAGGGCTTGGTCAAATAGTCGTCGGCGCCGGATTCCATGCCTTCGATCAGGTCTTCGCGGAGGCCCTTGGAAGTCAATAAGAGGATATAGGTGTAGGCATCCTTGTCCTGCGCGAGTTCCCGAACGCGGCGGCAAACTTCGGGACCAGTCAGTCCGGGCATGACCCAGTCAAGTATCGCCAGCTTCGGTGCGTCTTCAGCTTGAAGGTAATTCCAGGCTTCCAGACCGTCGCAGGCTACGGCGACTTCATAGCCCCACTTGCGGAGAGTGGCGTCAAGCAAGTGCCGCGAGACAATACTGTCATCGGCAATTAGAATGCGCATGTCTCCCCAATTGACACTGTTTATGATTATAGCGGGACAACTGTCTACCCGCTTCCTTGCGGTCGCGGCTCTGTTGAGTTATCGGCTCCTTCAGGCCAATCCTTGAATACCACAGATGTTAAAGTGGCGGAATGCCTGTTCTGGTGCTAAGGCACGAGCCGTTCGAGCATCTTGGACACTTCGCCTCTGCTCTGGAGGAGAATCACGTCGAGTATCGTTATCATGAGCTCGGTGAGCCGATTCTCAAAGAGAGACATAGCGGTTTGATAATCATGGGCGGACCTATGTCTGCCAATGACAATTTGCAGGGTTTAACTGATGAGTTGGGGTTGATTGAGCGGTCACTTAGTAGTGACGTGCCAATGCTGGGGATCTGTCTGGGGTCACAGATGATTGCCCGCGCGCTGGGAGCAAGGGTGTACAAGAATACGCAGCTTGAAATCGGATGGAAGCCGGTGTGGTTCACCGATGCTGCGAAGGACGATGCTCTCTTTGGAGGGATGCAATCGCCGGAGATGTTTTTCCATTGGCATGGCGAGACGTTCGATTTGCCGAACGGCGCGGAGTGGCTGGCTTATTCGGATAAATGCCGGAATCAAGCTTATCGATATGGGTCTCGAGTGTATGGGGTGCAATTTCATCCAGAGATTACAGCCGAGATGATTGCAGATTGGTGCTCGCAGCCGGTGAATTGCGGGGATGTTGCGGTTGTGGGCCCGATCGATGCTGCCGCGAATGATGCGCGGGATAGGGCGAGAGAGATTATCGACGCATGGGTCAGATTGGTTTAAGGGGATAGCAATTCGGAAGGGCCGCGCGGCGATACAAATGGTCGTGGTATTCTGAGAAAGTCTTGGTAGAGGAGCGGGGGCCATTAGTAGCCCGGCGCGTGATTCCGGCGAATTCCGGAGCGCTTGGGTGAACGGGGCAACCTCGCCGAAATCGCGGAGCCGGATTCGGGGCGATGCGGTTGGGGGGCACGGTTAACACCTGTCCACTGTCATCTGTTTCAATCGGGAAATGGGTGGAGCGCTATCGGGAATTTTCTTGCTGCATCTCGCAGCCGCTCCATCCCTAATATTTATGAATTTATTTGAGCTGACGCGCGCGTTGGTGGATATTGACTCCGTGACTCCGAATGAGGAGGAGGTGGGGCAGTATCTGGCGGCGTATCTGCGCGAACTTGCGGGGCGCACCGATGGGTGCGTCGAGGTGATGGAGGTGGAGCCGCATCGCTTTAATGTGTTCGCGTATTGGGGCGAGCCGGTGGTGACTTTCTCGACGCATATGGACACGGTGCCTCCGTTTTATTGCCTCGCGCGAGGATGAGGAATTTATTTGGGGGCGCGGAGCGTGCGACACGAAGGGAATTATCGCGTCGATGATCAAGGCGGTGGAGGGGCTGCTGGCTGCGCGGGGATCGGCATTTCGCGCTGTTGTTCGTGGTGGGCGAGGAGCGCAATAGCGCGGGCGCGTATTTCGCGGCGCAGGCATCCGCGCGGGTGCCGCTATATTATCAATGGCGAGCCGACGGAGAATAAACTCGCGCTGGGGTCGAAGGGGGCGCTGCGGTACGAAATTATCGCGCGGTGGGAAGATGGCTCATTCGGCGTATCCGGAGTTGGGTGAATCGGCGATTTTGAAGTTGCTGGACGCGCTGGAGCGGATCAGGCGGATCGAGTTGCCGACGGATGCGGTTCTGGGCAAGAGCACGTTGAATATCGGGACGATCACCGGTGGCCGGGCGCCGAATGTGATTCCGGATCATGCGATGGCGGAGATTGTTTATTCGGCATCGTGGACGATGGGAATTCGACGCGGGCGGCGATAGCGGAGGCGGTCGAGGGGTTGGCGGAGGCTCGCGAGATCTTGTGTATTCCGGCGCTGCATTTGGGATCGCTCGAAGGATTCGAAACGACGGTGGTTTCGTACACCACCGATATTCCGGCGTTCGGGACCGCGTGGGGGCAGCCGTTTTTGTTCGGGCCAGGGAGCATTCATTTCGCGCACACCGATGCGGAGCGCGTGCCGAAGGCTGAGTTGGTGGCAGCAGTGGAAATTTATCAAAACATCGTGAGGCAATTGAGAAACAAATGAGTGAACGGATTCCGGTTGGAGTTTTAGGGGCGACGGGAATGGTGGGGCAGGAGTTTGTGAGCTTTCCTGCGCGATCATCCGTGGTTCGAGTTGACGTGGTTGGGGGCGAGCGACCGCTCGGCGGGGAAGGCTTATCGCGAGGCGACTCCGTGGAGACTGGGCGGAGAGACGCCCGCGTACGTGCGCGATATCGTCGTGTCGGATTCGGTGCCGAAGGGCGCGCCGAAGCTGGTGTTTCTCGTCGATGGATGCGTCGGTGGCGACGGAGATTGAACAGGCATTCGCGAAGGCGGGGCACACGATCGTGTCGAATTCGCGGAATCATCGGATGGATGCGGATGTGCCGCTGCTGGTGCCGGAAGCGAACGCGGGGCATCTGGGATTGATTGCCGAGCAGCAGAGGGTGCGCGGGTGGCCGGGGGAGATCGTTACGAATCCGAATTGCTCGACCATCGTGCTGGTGATGGCGCTCGCGCCGCTGAAGCAGTTCGGGATTAAGAAAGTCATCGTGACGACGATGCAGGCGGTTTCCGGCGCGGGGTATCCGGGCGTCGCGTCGCTGGACATTCTAGGGAACGTGGTGCCGTTCATCGGAGGCGAGGAGCCGAAGATGGAGTCGGAGACGCAGAAGATTCTGGGGACGTTCGAGGGCGGTAAGATCGTGCCGCTGGATGCGAAGGTCAGCGCGTCGTGCAATCGAGTGCCGGTGGTGAATGGGCATACGATTTGCGTGTCGGTGGAGTTTGAGAAGAAGCCTTCGGAGGCACGAGATTATCGCGGCGCTGAATGGGTTTCGCGGGAGTGCCGCAGCAGAAGAAATTGCCGAGCGCGCCGGCGCAGCCGGTGATTTATATGGAGCAGGCGGATCGTCCGCAGCCGCGCAGGGATGTCGAGCGGGAGAACGGGATGGCGGTGTTTGTCGGGCGATTGAGGAAGTGTCCGGTGCTGGATTATAAGTTCGTCGCGCTGGGGCACAACACGGTGCGCGGGGCGGCGGGGGCGGCGGTGTTGAATGCGGAGTTGATGAAGGTGCAGAGGCGCGTTGGTCGGTAGATGATCGTGATGAAGTTCGGAGGGACTTCCGTCGAGTCGGCGGAGGCGATTGGAGCGGGTTGCGGGGATCGTGCGGGATCGGATTTCGCGGCGGCCGGTGGTGGTGGTTTCGGCGATGGGAAGGACGACGAACAAGCTGCTGGCGATCGGGCGGCGGCGGTTTCGGGGCGTCGCGAAGAGGCGCTTGGAGCATTGACTGAGATGCGCGCTTTCATTTGCGGGAGGCGGCGGGGCTGGGAGTGGATGCGGAGGTCGAGGCGCATTTCCACGAGTTGGCGGAGCTGGTGAAAGGGCTCGCGGTGATGGGCGAATTGACGCCGCGGGCTACGGATGCGATTTCTTCTTATGGGGAACGGATTTCGAGCGTCATCGTGGCGGCATTTTTCAACAAGGCCGGGATGGCTGCGGTGCATGTTGATTCGCGCAGCGTGATCGTGACGGATGCGCGTCACATGCAGGCGGCTCCGTTGTTTCCTGAGTCGAATGCGAAACTGGAGGCGACGATTCCTGTGCTGGCGCGCAAGCAGGTTGTCGTGATGGGCGGATTTATCGGCGCGACCGAGGATGGCGTGACTACTACGCTGGGGCGCGGAGGGTCGGATTACACGGCGTCGATTGTCGGGGCGGGGATTGGCGCGGAAGAGATTCAGATCTGGACGGATGTCGACGGCATGCTGACGGCGGATCCGACGATTCTGCCGGGTGGGTATCGGGTGGAGACTTGTTCCTTCGCGGAGGCGGCGGAGCTGGCTTATTTCGGCGCGAAGGTGCTGCATCCGGCGACGGTGCTGCCGGCGATCGAGAAGAACATTCCGGTGCGGATTCTTAATTCGCGGAGGCCGGAGGTGGAGGGGACGCTGATTGTCGCGGAGGCGCCGCCTAGCACGGCTCCGATACGGTCGATTGCGTGCAAGAAAAATATCACGCTGGTGAATATCGTTTCGACGCGGATGTTGATGGCGCATGGATTTTTGCGGCGGATTTTTGAGATTTTCGACCGGTTCGAGACGCCGGTGGATATGCTGGCGACGTCGGAGGTGAGCGTTTCGCTGACCATCGACAATACGCGCGCGCTGGCGGCGATTCGCGAGGAGATCGAAGAATTCGCCGAGGTCACGGTGGAGGACGGGCAGGCGATTGTTTGCCTGGTGGGCGAAAATATCCGGAAAATTCCGGGTACGACGGCGCGAGTTTTTGCGGCGCTGAAGGATATCAACGTGCGGATGGTTTCGCAAGGCGCGTCGCTGCTGAATATCAGCCTGGTGGTGGCGGCGGGCGACCTGCATCGCGCGGTAGAATCGCTGCACCGGGAATTTTTCGAATGAAAACTGGCGATCGTCGGTTACGGAAAAATGGGGCGGATGATTGAGACGCTGGCGCCGGAGTATGGGTTCTCGATTCACGCGCGCATCGATGTCGAATGACGATATGAAGGCGGCGCGCGGGGCGGACGTGGCGATCGAGTTTTCGACGCCGGAGGCTGCGGTCGGGAATATCGAGAAGCTGGCGGCGTTGGGTGTGCCGGTGGTGGTCGGGACTACGGGATGGCTGGCGGAGATGGATCGGGTGCGGGCGGCGGTTGAGGCGCATGGGATCGGCATTGGTGTGGAGCCCGAATTTTTCGATTGGCGTGAATGTGTTTTCGCGGCTGGTTCGAGAGGCGGCGAGGCTGTTGGCGGATGAGCCTCAGTATGGCGCTTGGGCTTGGGAGATTCATCACCACACCAAGAAGGATGCGCCTTCGGGAACGCTCGATCAAGCTGGTGAACGAGATGAAGAGCGCGGGGTATGAGCGCATGATCGACGTTAGTTCGAATCGCGCGGGGGCGCATCCGGGGACGCATGAGATCGGGTTCGATTCGGCGGCGGATACGATTACTTTGCGGCATGCGGCGCGGAGTCGCGAAGGGTTTGCGCGGGGGGCATTGAAGGCGGCGCAGTGGATGGTGGGGAAGAAGGGCGTGTTTGAGTTTGGCGAGGTTTTGTTTTCGGGATAGGTTGAGTACCGCTCCCTGGTCACGGCTCGGTAAGCAATTCGGAATGAAGCTTTTATTGAGGTGATTATGTTTACTGGATGCGGGACTGCTTTGATTACTCCGTTTTCCGGCGGATGGCTCGGTTGATGAAGCTGCACTGCGGAGGCTTGTTCAGCGGCAGATCGAGGCGGGGATTAATTTTCTGGTGCCCTGCGGTACTACGGGCGAGAGTCCGACGCTTGCGCGGCGCGAACATCTGCGCGTGGTCGAGATCACGCTCGAAGAAGCCAAGGGCAAAGTTCCGGTGCTGGGCGGGGCGGGCGGATACAACACGGCCGAGGTGATCGAGCTCGCGGGCGAGCTGCGGCACCTGGGCGTCGACGGGATTTTATCCGTCACTCCTTATTACAACAAGCCGACGCAGGAGGGGCTGTATCAGCACTTCAAGGCGATTGCGACGGCGGTGCCGCTGCCGATGGTGGTTTATAGCGTGCAGGGGCGCACGGGCGTGAACGTCGAGCCGGGGACGCTGAAGAGGCTGGCGGAGATCGACAATATTGTCGGCGTGAAGGAAGCGTCGGGCAACATTTCGCAGATGGCGTCGGTGGTGCACCAGGTTCCGGAGAGTTTCAACGTGCTGAGCGGCGACGATTCGATTACCATTCCTCTGATTGCGCTGGGCGGGCGGGGCATTATTTCGGTGGTGTCGAATGAGATTCCGGGAGAGATGACTCGGCTCGCGCAGCTCGGCGATGGCAGGGGATTTCGCGGGGGCGCGGGCGATCCAGCGGCACCTGGCTGCCGCTGATGGAAGTGAATTTTGTCGAGTCGAATCCGATTCCGGTGAAGGCGGCGATGGCGATGATGGGATTGTGCGAGCCGGTCTGGCGATTGCCGATGACGCGCGCCGTCGGCGCAGAATCAGGCGAAGATCGAGGCGGTTTTGAAAAGCGTCGGGCTTACTAACGTCTCGGAGCACGCATGCAGACTGAGATCGAAGCGCTGTTCGATCAGAAGCCCGCGACTTACACGGAAGAACATTTTGCTTTATTTCAGCGATTCAAGCAGGCGCTGAATGCGGGCGCGGTTCGGTCGGCGGAGCCTGATGTCGTCGGCGCGCAGCGGATGGCGCGTGAATGCGTGGGTGAAGAAGGGCGTGCTGCTGGGATTTCGGATGGGCGCGGTGGTCGATATGTCGGTCAGACGAAGCGCGGCAGCCGTTTCTCGATAAGGCCACGTTTCCGGTGAAGCGGTTTACTGCTGCAGGACGGCGTGCGGATCGTGCCGGGAGGGTCCAGCATTCGCGATGGCTGCTTATGTGGGACGCGGCGTGACGTGCATGCCTCCGATGTATATCAACGTCGGGCACTTGGGTCGGCGACGGAACGATGATCGATTCGCACGCGCTGGTGGGGAGTTGCGCGCAGATCGGGAAGAATTGCCACATTTCGGCGGCGGCGCAGATCGGAGGAGTGCTGGAGCCGGTGGGCGCGCTGCCGGTGATTATCGAAGACGACGTTCTGGTGGGCGGGAATTGCGGGGTTTACGAAGGGACCGTGGTGAAGAGACGCGCGGTGTTGGGCAGCGGGACGATTTTGACGCGCTCGACTCCGGTTTACGATATCGTGCGCGGGCTGGTTTATTCGGCGACGGATGATGAGCCGTTGATGATTCCGGAGGATGCGGTGGTGGTGGCGGGGTCGCGCGCGATTACGCACGGGCCGCGGGAAAGAGTGGGGGGTTTCGTTGTACACGCCGGTGATTGTGAAGTATCGGGATAGCAAGACGGACGCGAAGATTCAGCTTGAGGATTTGCTGAGGTGATGGCCGAAAGGGCAGGTCGGGAACCTGCCCTACTGATGTCGTGGGCCGATTTACCAGCGCACGCCGAAGGTCACGGGCACAAAGTCCATTCGCTGACCGTTGGACATGAAGACGTGATTGTAGCGGGCTTCCGCGTAAAACTTTGCGCGCCATTTCGATCCCATCGCGATTCCCATTCCGACGTTCGCGCCTGGTTTGTTTACTGAGCTGGACGCTAAAACCTCAGTGGTGGGAATGCCGGCGGTATAGAAGCCGAAGAATGGATTATAGCCGGTATAGGTCGCGACGGTTGGGGCGGTGAACTCCTGATAAACGTGATAGAGACCGCCTCCGCCAACGATATAGACGTCAAAGCGGCCTTTCGGATGCAGGTGCACGATGGGATCGATGGTGGCGGAGAAGACATGCACGTCGCCGCCTGGGAATCCGAGGTTGTTCAGTGTCGTGCTGTTGATGCCCATCGAATTGTAGTTTGTCTGGACCATTGCGCCGACGTAAGGTGAGAAGTTCCACCCCACGCCGCCGCCGATGTTCCAACCGTTATCAAGATTACGGCCAGTGGCGCCTACGGTCTGAGTAAATCCGCCGCCGATATCGAAAGCGAGATGAGAATATTCCTGCGCGCTGAGTGTGCCGGCTAAAAAAATTGCAAAACAAGATGTAGAAATAATAGTTTTCATATGAAGCAAAACTCCCTCGCCAATTAGATCGCTTGGCAAAAGAGGAGTTTCATTCAGATCAGGCTTTGAATGCCGCCGGCTTGATACCAGTGCATAGCGCGCGGTTCGAAAGGTTGGAGGATGGCGCGAACCTTGGCTGCGGTAGGATCCTCGGCGCAATAGACGGCGAGGAATCCGTCTCCGGCGCGGGCGCGCTGAACATCGTCATCGGCAAAGAGTTGCTCCGTGCCGAAGGCTCGCGAAAGCATAGTCATTACGCCTGCCCATAAGCCTGAATTGGCACGAAATTCCTCAAAGTACTTCAGGACCTCGGAACCGGGAATCGCCAGAACCTCATTTTCGGAGAAGCCGGCTCTTCGCAACTCCTGCGCAGCTTCTTTGGTTTTATCGAAGGTAGGAAAGGTGGCAATGATGTAATGCTTCGGGTAAAAAACTCCGAGGTTCGAATCGGATTCCTTGAAAAAATTAGTGAGAGTTGTCATGGCCGCTTTACCGAACGAAGGGCATGGCGCGGTGCGAGAACGGCGATAACTTTCGCGAACGTCTGCCGGTAAGGATGCCTAGGGCGAACATAGCCCCAAGCCCAGTAGGAGGGTCGCGACGGTTATTACGGTCAGCGCTGGAACATAGAGAAGGAACGCGCCGACCATTCCGACGAAGACAATTGCCAGCAGGATACCCAGGCAAACTATGAAGTCGAGTTTCATGCCATTACACGTGCAGTTTGATCGCCACGATATATGAAATGCAAACAGGCGCTTTTCGCGAGTATGTGCTGCAAAGCTTGCACCGGTCGCGTAAAAGTTGCGTCAGATTTTCCCATAAACCCGCCGAACGATTGATTTATAAGAAGTTTATGATCTGGCATCCTGAAATGCCTTGCAGTTTGCATGAAGTTTTGCGGTATTTACCGGAGGAACGCATGACACGCGATGGATACGGACTGGCCTATCAAAAGGGATTTACTCTTACGGTTCGCTTCCTGCTCTCACGAGGCGCCCAGCGCGAATATGCAATGGAAGTCGCGCAAGGCGCCTGGGTGAGAGGATGGGAACGGCTGCATCAGTTGCGCGATGAAGCGACAGTGGTCACCTGGGTGAACACCATCGCATTGAACGCGTACCGGCGGGTAATGCGGCGCGAGGCACCGAGCCAGGAACTGCCGGAAGTAGTCAGTCCGAACGGCATCGACATGGCCGCGATTGACGTGCATCGCATTCTGAATTACTGCCGGCCATCGGAACGCGTCCTGTTTGAACAACAGATGAATGGCGCGACCACGGAAGAGATCGCCAAGAAGCAAGGCGTGACGGAGACGGCGATCCGGATCCGGTTGTTGCGCGCTCGCCGGGCGACGCGGTCGCGACTGGAGAAGAGAGCGATGCAACTGCAGGATCGGCACGCGTCGGCCCGCGAAGTGCGGGACGCGGCATAAGACTTTCAATTGACGAGAAAAAGGAGAAATATTATGAAGAAACTACTTGCAAGTGTGCTTTTGGTCGCGCCAGGCTTTATATCGACTGGGCTTTGCGGCAGACGACGAACATCGAAGCCGACAAACGAATCCACGAGTCCGCACTGGTGCTGAGCGAAATTATGAGCGCGGGTGATCGGGCGATTCCGGACGATTTGCTGCATAAGGCGCAGTGCGTCGGTATTGTTCCGAACTTGAAGCGGGCCGGCTTCATCGTTGGCGCGAAGTACGGCAAGGGCGTTCTCACGTGCCGCACGCAAGGACGGCGCGGGCTGGAGTGGACCGGCGACGATTCGAATCGAAGGCGGAAGTATCGGCTTTCAGATCGGCGCCGGTGAAACCGACGTTGTATTCATCGTGATGAATCGCGGCGGCGAAGAAAAGCTGATGTCGGATAAGTTCACGATAGGCGGCGACGCCAGCGCGATGGCGGGTCCGGTTGGGCGTTCAACAACTGCGCAAACGGATGCCATGATGAAGGCGGAGATTCTGTCCTGGTCACGTTCGCGCGGCGTATTTGCCGGAGTATCGTTGGACGGCGCGACTCTGCGTCCTGACAATGACGACAACACCAAGGTCTACGGACATCCGGTGAGTCAGCGCGAGATTCTCGAGGGTCGCGTCGAGGCGCCTCACGCAGCAGCGCAGCTGTACTCGAGAACTAAATCGCTGGGCTCCGTTCAAGAACTAGCCTAATACTACATTCCTGTTTGGAGGGGACCGCGGACCGATTTATATCGGCCCGGTCCTTTTTTATTGGTTCAGCCGGTTGCGCCTTCGCGCTTCATTTCTTCTTCGGCGGCGAACTCAGTGACGCGGCTGTGCAAAGTGCGCAGGCTGATGCCGAGAATCTGGGCGGCGCGTTTCTTATTGTTGCCGGTGCTTTTCAGCGTCAACTGGATGTAAGCCTTCTCCAATTCGCTGAGGGGATGTCCCGCTTCCATGGAAATGGAGTTCCCATTCTGCGGAGCCGCCATCGTTTCGGCAGCCATTGGAATCGGGGCGTTGGCTCCGAACGTCCGTGCCAGATGCGCGGGTAGCAGAGTGCCTTCGCGGGCGGCGATCAGAGCCCGCTCCAGAACATTTCGCAGTTCGCGCACATTGCCCGGCCAGGAATGATCGTGCAAGCGCTCGAGCGCAGCCGGATGAATGTCCGTGACACGATAGTCATACTTGGCGTTCAGGTCCTTGATGATGGCTTCGGTCAGCGGCCAGGATGTCGTCTTTGCGGTCGCGCAAGGGCGGAATCGCGATTTGGAAAACGTTCAAGCGGTAAAAAAGATCTTCTCGGAATAGCTTGCTCTGAATCAATTCGGCTAGCGATTTATTAGTCGCGGCCAGGACGCGCACATCGACGGAAATCTCACTGGTCGCGCCCAGGCGGCGGATGGTGGCTTCCTGAAGAGCGCGCAGCAGACGGGGCTGCATGGCGAGCGGCATGTCGCCGATCTCATCCAGAAACAAAGTTCCTTGATGGGCCTGCTCGAAGCATCCGGCGCGACGCCCGACGGCGCCGGTAAAGGCGCCTTTTTCGTGCCCGAACAGTTCGCTTTCAATCAGCGATTCCGGCAGCGCGGCGCAATTCACTGCGACGAAGGGCGCGCGAGCGCGAGGGCTCAGCTTATGGATCGCGCTGGCGACCAGTTCCTTGCCGGTTCCGCTTTCGCCGGTGATCAGGACGGAGGCGGAGCTGGGCGCAATCTGCTGGATGAGCGAAAAAATTTCCCGCATTTGCTGCGAGGTCCCGATCAGGTCGGCCAGGTAGCCACGCTGGCTTAACTGACGGTGCAGGCGCTCGGTCTCCTTGACCAGCGACTTATGCTGCATGGCGCGTTCGAGCAGGGTCGCGAGCACAGTCGGGCGGGCCGGCTTTTCGAGGAACCAGAAGGCTCGTAAATCGTGAACGATGGAGATCGCCTGGTCGATGCTGCCGGCGCCGGTGAGCACAATGGCGGGAGTCATATCGCCGCGATCGAACAGAGTGCGCAGCAGCTCGAACCCGTCCATCCTGGGCATCATCAGATCGGAAATGATGACGTCGAAGGGAGCGGCGTTCAGCTTCTCGAGAGCCGCCTCGCCGTCGGGAGCAGTTTCACAGAAATAGCCTAGATCGGCGATGATATCCGCCAACCTTTGCCGGTCCTGTTGATCGTCGTCCACGACAAGGACGCGCGAAGAGGTGGAAGCAGGCACCATGCCCGTAGTTTAGCCTATTTGTCAAATTTGACACGTGTTGATGGTACTAAATAATGCGTGAGTAGAACTAAGCGGATGCCTCGGGCGTCCACCCAAGTCTAAGGGCGGTCTGGAGCTACTTACAATTCGCGATTGGTGGATCGATTGCTCTAGTCAATCAGGAGGATCATATGAGCGAAACAAGATGTTTTTTCTATGGAATTGGAGTTGGTCTGGCCGCCGGGGTCTTAATGGCGCCGCGCTCGGGGGTCAAGACTCGCAGGCAGCTTGCCGAGACTGCTCGGGAAGGCCAGGATTATGTGATGCGGGAAGGCGCCGAGTTGAGGGATAGCGTGGTGGACAAGTTAAATCGCACGAAACGCGCGGCTCAAGCTACCGCTGAGGGTATCGGGGTTGCGCTCGAAGTTGGCAAAGAGCAGCTTGTAGGATAAAAGCGTACCAGCACTAATTGTGAACTCGGGGTTCGGTTTACTGCGTGGGACCGAACTCCGGCAGCTCCCTGGAGCGTTTCCTCAATAATCCTGCCCAGGTCCATGAAAGACGCCAAATCCGTGGGCTTCCGGAAATAGAGATTAGCGCCGAGTTCCAAAGCCATTTGCCGATCTTTCGGGGAATCCGAGGAGGTCAGGACGATCACCGGTGTGCGGGAAAAAGAGTCACTTTTACGGATGTGCGACAAAAGTTGCCCACCATCCACGCGGGGAAGGTTCAAATCGAGCAGAATAAGGTCGGGGCGAGAGCTGCCGTTATGATCGCCGGAATGATGGTCCAGCCAGACCAATGCTTCTTCGCCATTGTGCGCAAGCACCAATTCGTGAGAAAGCCCCCTTTTTTCAAGGGCGCGGCGGACGAGGAAGACGTCCCCGTCGTTATCCTCCGCCAGCAAATTCGGTTCTTATGTATCGTCACCTTGATTTCACTATTCCCGCGCAAAAAAGAATCGAGCACGTCAATCACCATCAGCCGGCGGCAGAATAAAAAAAAAGGTAACGCCTGGTCCCTCTCGAGCCTCAATCCATATTCGGCCGCCGTGGGCCTCCACGATTTTCCTCGAAATCGCAAGTCCAAGTCCAGCCCCTGGAATATCCGCGCCTTGCAATCGTCGGAAAGGGATGAAGAGTCGATCTTGGTATTTCGAGGGAATCCCAATGCCATTGTCTTTCACGAAAAAACGCCATCCTTCGGGGACGCTGGTCGCTCCGACTTCGATGACGGGTGGGTCCGATCCCCGAAATTTTAGAGAATTACCGATAAGGTGCTCGAATAGCTCCGCCAAACGGTCTCGATCACCGGAGATTTCCGGGAGTTCGGCGACAGTGACGATCGCGCCAGTCTCCCGAATCTTGCGATCCAGATTGGAGAGTGCAAATCGGACGGCCCGGCTCGAGGGAAAGACGTCAATGCTATAGTGGCTGGGCGTAAGGGCGATCGCGTAGCTGGTGATGCCGGAGAGCAATTCCTCGGTTTTGGACAGACCCTGCAACATTTGCGCCGCCAGTTCGCTCCGTTCCTGATCGCTGGCGGACTGGAGCAGCAGTTCAGCGGCAGATCGCGGTCCGGCGCTGCGCGGCACGCAGATCGTGTACAGCCGATTGCAGGAATTGCTGGATTTCGTCGAGCACATGGATTTCGGGAGACGATTTGTCGTTGGGCATACAATCCAGCAGCTTACAATTGGAGACGAGACAGTCCACTCATGTTACCTGGACGACTTGACCGGCCGCTACTCATCCTGGTTGTATTGATTTTGTTTGGGATGGGTTTCTCGACTTATCGGAACTGGTCCCAGATGCGGAGAGATCTGGCGCAAGGCTTGCAAGCGCGCAACCGGCTGCTGGCGACTACGGAGCTAATCTCCCAACTTAAAGACGCGGAAACCGGGCAGAGGGGCTATCTTCTCACCGGATCCGACGAATATCTGGCTCCTTATACAGCAGGCCATACCGTGCGATCCCAGGTTTGCTGGACCAGGTGACGCAAGCGGCGGGTAACGACCCGGAACTGGCCGAGGATGCTAGGCTTCTGCGGCGATATTCCCAGGAAAAGTTAGCGGAACTGGCGGTGACCGATTGCCCTTCGCCGCGAGAAAGGATTGGATGCGGCTATGGAAGTGGTCCGCACGAACGAGGGCAAGAACGCGATGGATTCCATCCGCGCAGTGGGTGCGAATATGACCAATCGCGAATTCGAAATGCTGAAGGAGCAGCCGGTCAGCCATTACGGATTCCGCGTTTCGCACGTTCTGGCTCACGATCTCGGGATTGGGTTTTCTGCTGTTCTCTATCGTTTTCCTGCAAAGGGCGGTGGAACAGCGGAATCCAGGCGCGAGAACAACTGGTGAGCGATCTTGATCAGGCGAAGCAGAAGCTGGAGATCACGCTGATGAGCATCGGCGACGCGGTGATTGCGTCCGATGAGCGGGGCCGCATCACGCTCATGAATTCCGTCGCGGAGAACCTCACCGGCTGGAAACGGCAGGAGGCCGAGGGGCAGCCGGTCGACAAGGTTTTTCACATCGTGAACGAAGAGACGCGGGCGCTGGTGGAGAGTCCAGTGGAAAAGGTGTTGCGCACCGGAGCGATCGTCGGACTTGGCGAATCACACCGTTTTGATCGGCAAGCAACGGCGGGGAAACTCCGATCGACGACAGCGGCGCGCCGATTCGCGACCCGCAGAACCAGGTACTCGGCGTGGTGCTGGTGTTTCGCGATATCAGCAAACGGCGGGAGGCAGGAGATCCAGATCGACAAATGGCAGCGGATTTTCCAGCAGGCCGGATTCGGCGTCGCGATTCTGGTCAACGACGGGAAGACGATTCTCGAAGTGAATCGGAGCGTTCGCCCGCATGCACGGATATGAGCCGGAGGAGCTGCGCGACAAGCCCTTCGCGGAGCTGGTGGACTCGGAGAATCGAGCTACGAGGAAGCGCGCCAGCGAACGGAAGATCACGCGGTTTACGAATCGCTTCATAAGCGGAAGGACGGCGGCTCATTCCATGCGGTCACTGACATGACGGTCTTCCGCAATTCAGCGGGTGAGCCGCTAGTTTCGCGCCGCCTATTTCGCCGACATTTCGGACCGCAAGCGCGCGGAGTTGAATCTGCGCCATTCCGAGGAGCGCTTTCGCGCCGCGGCGGAGGCTATGGGCGACGTCATCTGGACCAGCAATGCCAAGGGCGAAATGATGGGAGAACAGCCGGGATGGGCGGCGTTTAGCGGCCAGAGCTTCGAGGAATATCAGGGATTCGGCGTCGCTAACGCGATTCATCCGGAGGACGGGGAGATATTCGGCGCGTGGGAGCGCGCCCTGGCCGATCCGAAGAAGTTCACCGCGGAAATTCGCATCCGGCGGCACGACGGGCAATACCGACTAATGTCGACCACCGCGGTTCCGGTTTTTAACGACGACGGCACGGTGCGCGAATGGGTGGGCGCGCTGACCGATATCACCGACCGCGGCGCGGCGAGGAAGAAGTTCGGGAAAGCGACGAGCGATTCCAAGGTCTGGCGACCGCGTTTCCGCAATTGGTCTGGTCGTCCAAACCGGACGGGAATCTGGAATATGCGAACGCATTGTGGAAGGAATACACCGGCCTCCCGACGCAATCGACGAGCGAGCGCGCCTTCTGGGACGATCTGCTGCATCCGGAAGATGCGGGGCCGCACATGGAGCGTTGGCGCGAATCGATGGCGACCGGCAAGATGTTCGAGTCGCAGGTCCGCTTGCGCCGGGCGGCGGACGGAACGTATCGCTGGTTCATTTGCCGCGCCGTCGCCGTTCGGGGCCGCGAGAATCGGATCGTGCGATGGCTGGGCGCGTGCACTGACATTAACGACCAGATGAACTACGCGGTCGATCTGCGGCTCACCAACGAGGCGCTGCAACGCAGCAATGCGGATCTGGAGCAGTTCGCTTATGCTGCGAGCCATGATTTGCAGGAGCCTCTGCGGATGATTTCGCTGTACACGCAACTTTTGCAGGAGGAATACGCCGGTGTGCTGGATGAAACAGCCCGTTCCTATGTGGATTTCGCTGTCAGCGGCGCGCAGAGGATGGAGCGGCTGTTGCAGGATCTGATGGCGTACTCGCGCGTCAGTGCGGCGCCGCAGGGGCAGACCGAAACGTCCGACGCGAAGATCGCTCTCGACGCCGCTCTCGGCAATCTGGAAGCGACAGTGCGAAAATCCGGCGCGCAATTCCACATCGGAGAGTTGCCAACGGTAGCGGCGCCGTCTGTCCACCTGGTCCTGTTGTTTCAAAACCTGATGGGCAACGCGCTCAAATATTGCGGCGGCAATGTGCCGGAAGTATGGATTGACGCCGAGCCCGCGGATAGATTCTGGAAGTTTTCTGTGAGAGATAACGGCATCGGTATCGAGCCGCAGTACGCGAAGCAGATTTTCGGCGTCTTCAAACGGCTGCACGGAGCCGAGTATGAAGGCACGGGGATCGGCTTGGCCGTTTGCCAGCGCATCGTCGAGCGGACCGGGGGACGGATTTGGCTGGAATCGACGCTGGGAGAAGGCTCGACCTTCTTTTTCACACTTCCGGCAAGCGCCTGAGTCTGTTGGTGAAACACAGGGCATGACGCGGGCCTCCAATAGGTCAAGGAGGTGCGATGCCGCTGAAAAGTACCATTGAAAAGGCTCACCAAGACGCGGAGGAAGGGAAGTCTGCCAGCACACAGGCCGGTGAGTTTGTTCACGAGCGAAATCGATCGTATCCGAAAAGGCGAGCATGGAGCGCGATCGGCAAAGCAGGCGATTGCCATCGGCTTATCGGAAGCTCGCCGTGCGGGCGTGAAACTGCCGCCACCGAAGGGCGGATCGCCTGAGGTCAAGAAGAAAGCAGAACAGGATCTGAGGCGGCCGGACGGTCACAAGAAGGTTTCGCGGAAGCGCTTCGCAGGCGACCATAACGGCCCTTAAACGCGAAGGCTCGGAATCCGTATCCCACTCGGCGCTGTCGAGGCAAGCGCGTTCGGCCGCCCGAAAACACTCGAAAACAAAGTAATTGACCTCCGGCGGTCGCTCGTGGCCGCAAAATCTGCATCCGAAATCGGCAAGTTCCGCTCCGCTCCTGATAATCCGATGGTGAATACACAGGGGATCGGTAGTTGGTACTCGGATTGCAAAAACTTCATGCGCGGAAAATCAGGCAAAGGAGAAGACCATGCTGGGATGGATGATTGTGTTCGGGTTGTTCTCGGTTTTGGGAGCCTTGTCGTCGGCGACGGGTGCCACGCCGTCCATATCGATGAAAATAGCCAGCTTGCTCTTCGCTTCTCTGTTTTTCCTCGGCCTTCTGACCTATGCGATTCGCGGCCGGGCTCGCTGAGGCGATCCGGTCTGAAATCGAATGAGTGCGAAGAGACCCCATACTATCCTTGGCTTTTATTCCGCGAATGACGGCGATCCGAAGACGGGCTTTTGACGCCGCTCGAAAAGCAGGCGCGACCGGGCAGTTAATCGACGCGGGCGGCATGGACCCGCCAACAGCAAATTCTCGGGTCTGCGCCTCGACGGCGAGACGCTCGTCGTTGCATCGGCGGGCGCACGACCAATCTCGAGGCGATCGCGAAAGCGCTTGAGGGCAGCGGTTCACCCGCCATTTTCATTCTTCGCGACGATTCGAAAAGCTCTCGTTCGGCTCACGCACAAAGGGTCGATCTTTCGAGCGCTTGCGAGTAAATGAACTTGCACTCGATGAGGTCCGCCATAGCCTGGCGGAAGCGGCGCGCATGGACCGCGCGCTTACCGCGTCGGCCGAATGGCTGCTCGACAATTCCTACCTCGTAAGGACTCAGATTTCGGAAGTTCGGCGCCACTTGCCCCGGAATTTTCCAAAGACCCCCTCCGGCGAACGGATTCGAGCGCGTTTTAGGGATTCGCCAGCGATCTGGTCGTCGAGACCGATCATTCGGTTAACGAAGCCAATATTACCGCGCATTTGCAGGAGTTTCAAAAGACCGCGCCGCTTGAGCACGGCGGAGCTATGGTTTTTCCCGCTCTTTCTTCGCATCGCTCTGATCGAGAAGCTCGCCGATCTGGCGCAAGCCGTCAGCCGCGCGCAGCAACTACGCGAAGCAGCATACCTGTGGGCCAATCGTCTGTCGACGAGTGCGCGCATCCGCTCCGCAGGAATTCGACCGCGCTGCTGGGTCTGATGGAGAAGGAGCCGATCGCGCTTCAGCCGTACTTCATAACCTCGCTCGCCGAGCAATTGCAGGACGAGGAGACAGCGCTCGCACCGATGCGGGTCGTGGATCCAGGAACACCTGACCACGCCGATTACGGAGTTGGTCCGCAGCGAACATACGCATGAAGCGGCGCAATTGGTTTCGGTTGCGAATGCCTTCGGGAGCCTGCGTGCGCTTTCCCGCATCGATTTCACGAAGATTTTTGAGGCGGTCAGCCCCGTCGAGAAGGAGCTATTACAGGATCCCGCTGGGATTTACGGTCAAAGCGATTTCACGAGCCGCGATCAATGCCGCCGCGTTGTTGAGAGGATCTCGCGCTATAGCAATATGAGCGAGATTGCGGTTGCGCGAACGGCCGTCCGTCTCGCCGCGGAAGCGCGCGATCCGCGCATGCGGACGGTGATGCAGTATCTTCTCACTCCCGCGGTCAAGCAGTTGGAAGAGGAGACGAAATCGCGCGTTCCGATTCGTATGCAGATGATTCGCGCGCTGCGCATCCAACGCGACGCCTATCTATCTGGGCAGCTACATATTGCTGACGGCCTCTTTTATAGCGCTGGCGTTGGCGCTGGCGTGGGAGGGCGGGGTGCATCGGAAGCTTGTGCTGATCGTGTTGGGCGCACTCGCACTGTTCCCGCTCAGCGAACTCGCGCAGCAGATCATCAATGCGCTGGTGATTTCGGTTCTCCCTCCCGACCAGCTTCCGAAACTTGATTTCAAAACAGGAATTCCGCCCGAGGACACAACGCTGGTCGTCGTGCCTATCCTGCTCGCCAGCCCGGAGGTTGTTGCCAAAGAGACTGAGAAAATCGAAGTGCGGTTCCTGGCGAATCGGGAATCGAACCTCTATTTTGGTCTCTTCTCGGATTATCTGGATTCCGCTCATGCGTCGGCCTCCGGCGATCAGGCTCTGCTTGCAAGGGGCTCGCGACGGGATTCGTCGTTTGAATGAGCGTTATCCGGAGAACGCTTCCTGCTGTTTCATCGCAATCGCGTATGGTCCGAAAGCGAGCAAAAATGGATCGGCCGCGAGCGGAAGCGCGGGAAGATCGAAGACCTGAACGCATTCCTCAATGGCGAGGGCGCGCCGGGCATTCTGGTCGCGGGTAAATTGCCTGGTCAATTGGCAACGATCCGCTACGTCATCACCCTCGACGCCGATACTCAGTTGCCATCCGGCACAGCTCGACGCATGGTGGAGACCATCGCGCATCCCCTTAATCAGGTGGAGACCGACGCGCCTTCACAAACCCGCCGCCGGGGATTCGGCATCATTCAGCCTCGGATTAGCATCGGCCTTCCGGGCGCGACCGCCACGCGGTTCACGCGCATCTTCGCGAGCACGACGGGGACCGATCCGTACTGCCAGGCCGTTTCCGACGCGCAGCAGGATCTTTTCGGCGAAGGAATTTTCCACGGCAAAGCGATTTACGACGTCCGCGCGTTTCACGAAACCCTCGATAAGCGCTTCCCCGCGGAAACGCTGCTGAGTCACGATCTGATCGAAGGCTCCTTCGTGGGCGTGGCTTTGGCGAGCGATATCGAGCTGTTCGAAAATCTTCCGCTCGACTATGTGAGTTATTGCCAGCGGCAGCACCGCTGGATCCGCGGCGATTGGCAAATCGCTCCCTGGATATTTTCTAAAGTTCCCTCGGGCAGCGGTACCAAGGTTCCGAACAGCCTGCCCTTGATCAGCCGCTGGCGTATCTTCGACAACTTGCGGCGGAGCCTGGTGGCGCCGGCTTCTCTGCTGCTGCTGCTGTTTGGCTGGTTGATGTCGCCCGCGCCCGGCGTATGGAGCCTGGTTCTTGGTGTGGCGATCGCACTGCTCGCGCTGGCTCCTTTGCTCGATCATGCCGCGCGCCGGCTGCGGGGATCGCTCGAGGGTTGGCAAGGAGCGGCGGATGAATTGGTCCGATCGCTAGTCATGATTGCATTTCTGCCGCATCAGGCTTGGGTATCGGTCGACGCGATCGTCAGAGTCGCGTACCGCCGTGCGATCAGCCGCCATCATCTTCTCGAATGGCAGACGGCCGAAGCTGCGGGCATGGATGCCCATCGCCATATCAGCTCCACGATGCAGCAAATGATTGGCATCAGCGGTTTCTCGATTCTGATGATGATCGTGCTGCACGGGCGCGGCGCGTTGGCGCCGACATTTGTGTTTCTCGTCTTGTGGGCCTCCTCGCCTGGCTTGATGTGGTGGCTGAATCGCTCCCCGCGGTCGTCTCACCGCGAAAGGCCGGACACACTTTTCCTGCGCCGCATGGCGCGGCGGACCTGGAGATTCTTCGACGATCTGGTAAATGACGAATCGAACTGGCTGCCTCCTGACAATTCTCAAATGGCGCTGCGCATCGAAGTGGCGCAGAGAACGTCGCCAACCAATATCGGGTTCTGGCTCACCTCGGCGCTGGCGGCTACCGATCTCGGATATTTGACGGCGGACGATTTCCTCGATCGATGCGAGCGGACTGTGAGCACGCTCGAATCAGTTGGAGCGTTATGAGGGACATTTCCTCAACTGGTATGACACGCGGACGCGCCAGCCCCTGCTACCGAAGTATGTGTCGACCGTCGATAGCGGAAATCTGCTGGCCTGCTTCTGGGTGTCTCGGACGCGGCTGCGAAGATCTTTTACATGCGCCGGTTCTTCCTCGGGCCTGCGCGAAGGGCATCGCCGACACGCTGGCTATTGTCCGCGAGGCGTGGGCAGGGGATCCATCCATGCGAACGCCCTTGCGCGCGTTGCGGCGGCTGCATTCATGGGAAAAGCGAAGGTCATCAACTGATCGGCCAGCTGCGGCTCCTGCAGGCCCCCTTCAACAGTTAAAAGATTCGAGACGCTGGCAGGAAGAGGGCGAGGAGCGATCGTATTGGGTGACGCACCTCGCTCGCGACATCGGCGCCTGGATCGCGACCATCGATCGCTATCTCCGCTGGATGGAAACGTTGATGGCGCCGCCCGATTCATTTCTCGATTCACTTCGCCCGGATGCATCAAGACTGCGCGGCCGCGCGCTTCGTACCGCCCCCACATTGCTCACGCTTGCCGAAGGCGCCCCCGGTCCGGTAGAAGCGATTCTGGCATGGCGCGGGATGCCGGAGATTCGCCCGGATATAGCGGCGTGGCTCGATCAGCTTGCGGGCGAGTATCGCCAGGCCAAGGCCAATGCGGTCGAAACGGTGCAGCGGATGCGCAAGCTTTCCGGCGTGGCGAACCGGTTCGCGGAAGAGATGAAAATGGCGTCTGCTGTACGACGCTAATCGCCGTTTGTTCGGTGTCGGCTACGCAGTCGGCGGCCCGCTTGAATTTAACAGCCATTACGATCTTTTGGCCAGCGAATGCCGCCTCGCAAGTCTCGTCTCTATCGCCAAGGGTGAGGTCCCAGTCGAGCATTGGCACGCGATGGCGCGGCCTCTTGCTTCTTCGCATGGCGGACGCACTTTGCTTTCCTGGTCCGGCACGATGTTCGAATATCTGATGCCGCTATTGTTCACGCGGAGCTTTTCCAACTCGCTGCTCGATCATGCCTGCCGCGACGCGGTGGCGCAGCAGATCGCCTACGGCCACGAGAAAGGCGTCCCCTGGGGAGTTTCGGAAGCCGCGTACAGCGCTCTCGACGCCAATCAGATTTATCAATACAAGGCATTCGGCGTGCCGAACCTCGCCCTGAAACCGGGCCTCGAAGACGATCTCGTTGTCTCTCCTTATTCGAGTATGCTGGCGCTGACCGTCGATTCCGAAGCAGCTCTCGACAACTTGCGCCGTCTGGCGACCTTCGATCTCAACGGCCCGATGGGTTTCTACGAGTCGATCGATTTCAGCCGCGAAAATAGCAGGGATGGAAAACCTGGCATCGTTATTTACACCTACATGGCCCACCATCAGGGCATGAGCCTGCTTGCCCTCGACGCTGCGTTGCATCACGATGTGATGCGGCACCGTTTTCATCGCGACGTCCGTATTCGCGCCGTGGAATCGCTGTTGTTCGAGCGCATGCCGACGACTCCTTTACCGGAGGAGGAGGCGCAGCCCAGCGTCATCCGCCGCCGCACGGCAGCGAGCGAAGAATTGCCGGAGCGTACCTGGAAAGAAGACACCCCCTGCCCCCGCGTCCATCTTCAGGGAAACGGCCACTATTCGCTGATGGTGACCAGCGCGGGCGGCGGGTACAGCCGCTCCAACGATTTCGACGTCAGCCGCTGGCGCTCCGACTCTGCGCGCGATTCCTGGGGCAGCTTCGTTTATATTCGCGATCTTCGATCGGCGGCCGTCTGGTCGGCCACCTATCAGCCGGTCGGAGGGCATCTCGGGACCAGCTCGGCCACTTTCTCCGCCGATCGTGCCGAATTTCATCGCAACCGTGCTGGGCGTCGAATCCACGATGGATGTCGCCATCGCCGCCGAGGACGACGTCGAACTTCGACGCCTGACGGTCACCAACCGCACACTCCGGAAACGCCAGTTGGAACTGACGAGCTATGTGGAACTGTCGCTCGCGCCGCATCGGGCGGATGTCGCTCATCCCGCGTTCGCGAAAATGTTCGTCGAGACGGAGGCCGTCAGCGAAGATACTCTGATCGCGCATCGCCGCGCACGATCGCCCGAAGATCCGCCGATCTGGGTCGCCCATTTGTTGATCGGCGCCAGCAGCGGCATCCAGCATGAAACCGATCGCGCGATTTTTCTGGGACGCGGCAATAACGTTTCGTCGCCCGACAAATTGCGTCAGGATCTGAGCGGATCCACCGGCGCAGTTCTCGATCCCATTTTCAGCCTGCGCTGCAGCCTGGATCTCGAAGCCCGCGATCGCGTCGAGATCACTTACATCACGCTGACTGCGGCGAGCCGCGAGAGTCTGATGGCTCTCGTTGAGAAATACAAACGTCCGGAATCGATCGCGCGAGCATTCCAGATGGCCTGGACGAGAGCTCAACTGGAATTCCGCTACCTGGGAATCGACCCGTCCGCGGCGCATCGCTTTCAGGAACTCGCCAGCCATTTAATTTATCCGAACGCCCGCCTGCGTCCCCCGTCGGACAGGCTCGCTCTGAACAAGCTCGGCCAGCCGGCGCTTTGGGGTTACGGTGTTTCAGGCGATTTACCGATGCTGGTGGTCACCATCGCCGATGCGCGCGGACTTCCGCTGCTACGCGAACTCCTGCTGGCGCATAATTATTGGCGCCTGCGCGGATTCCGCGTCGACCTGATCGTCCTCAATCAGGAAACCGCCAGCTATGAGCAGCCTCTGAAGACTCAGCTTCTTCGGCAGATCGAGGCTCATTCGACCGAGTCGGGTATCGACAAACCCGGAGGGGTCTTCCTGCGCGATTGGAATGCCATTCCCGAAGACCATCGCAATCTTTTTCTTTCGACCGCGAGCGTTGTCCTCAGCGGCGGCCGAGGTTCGCTAAAGCAGCAGCTTTCCGGCGCCAGTGAGCCAGCTCCGTCGGCCGCATTCGTGCGATCCGGAAGCGTGCAGGAACAGGTGTCCACGGCCGTTGCCGTTTCTCGAACTGCCATACTTCAACGGGCTCGGCGGCTTCACTCCGGATGGCAAAGAGTACGCGACCTATTTGAAGCCCGGCAGCCATACTCCGTCCGCCTGGGTCAACGTGATGGCGAATCCAACGTTCGGAGCGATGGTGAGCGAGAGCGGACTCGGTTGCACCTGGAACGGCAACAGCCAAGCCAATCGCCTCACGCCGTGGCACAACGATCCCGTGACCGATCCGCAATCGGAGGCGATCTATATTCGCGACGACGAGACCGGCGCTATCTGGACGCCGACCCCTTTGCCGGTGCGCGAAAATGACGCCTACCGCACGCGCCACGGTCAAGGGTATACGACCTTCGAGCACAACAGTCACGCCATCGGGCAGCAGTTGACCGTCTTCGTTCCGCGCGCCGATCCGGTCAAAGTTTATCGCCTTCGTCTGCGCAACGACGGCGCGCGTTCCAAGCGGCTCACCATCACGTACTTCGCGGAATGGGTGCTGGGACCCAATCGCGAAGATCAACAAATCCACGTCCAGACATCGAGAGACGAGGAATCCGGCGCGTTAATCGCGACGCAATCCTGGAACGGAAGTTTCACCCATCAAATCGCCTTCGCCGCTTCGAGTCCCAAGGCCTCCAGCTATTCCGCGGATCGCGTCCAGTTTCTCGGAAGAAACGGCTCCATCTCCCAGCCCTTCTGCGCTCGGACGAATACGTCTCGACAATCGAACTGGGGCCGGGCTCGATCCTGCCGCCGCGCTCCAACTTTCTGTTTCGATCGAGCCCGGACAAGAGACCGAAGTGACCTTCCTGATGGGCCAGGTTCCGAATGTCGACGCAATGCGAAAGGTCATCGCCCGCTACAATTCGGCGCCGCAAGTGGAGCAGGCGCTGTCGGAAACGCGTCGCTGGTGGGACGATCGACTCGGATCGCTGCAAGTACGCACCCCTCTGCTCTCCGTCGATTTTCTGCTGAATCGCTGGCTGCCCTACCAGACGCTGAGCTGCCGATTCTGGGGCCGCACCGCGCTGCACCAATCGAGCGGCGCGTTCGGATATCGCGATCAGTTGCAGGATTCGCTCGCGTTCCTTTACTTCGCGCCGAACCTTACGCGAGCGCACATTCTGGCGGCCGCGGCCCGGCAGTTCCTCGAAGGAGACGTGCAGCACTGGTGGCATGCGGAAACCGGTCTGGGCGTCCGCACGCGATGCTCGGACGATATGGGCTGGCTCCCATTCGTAGTCGCGCATTACGTCGAGGTAACGGGCGACGCCGCGCATTCTCGACGAACAGATTCCGTTTCTCGACGCCCCGCCCCTCAAGGAAGGGGAACTCGAAAGAATGTTCATTCCCTCCATCTCGCCCAACTCCGCATTCGCTTCTCGAGCATTGCCAGCGCGCATTGGACGCACATGTGGAAGCCCGGTCCCGCACGGCTTGCCTCTGATCGGCACCGGCGATTGGAACGACGGCATGAATCACGTCGGTTCCGAAGGGCGCGGCGAAAGCGTCTGGCTCGCGTGGTTCTACTGCACAACCGCGTCAGGATTTTGCGCGAGTCATCGAACGTCGCGACGCGAAGGCCGCCGCCGCACTGCGCGATCGCGCTCTAACGAACTGGCCGCAACCGATCGAGCGAACCTGTTGGGACGGCGAGTGGTACCTGCGAGCATTCTTCGACGACGGTACGCCGCTCGGATCGCACGCAGAACGCCGAAGCGAAAATCGACTCCATCGCGCAATCGTGGGCCGTCCTCTCCGGCCTCGCCGATCACGCGCATGCGCTCCAGGCAATGCAGTCCTGCGAACGCCTGCTGGTCAAAGAGAGCGAACGTCTGGTCCTCTTGTTCACGCCCGCCTTCGATCATTCCACGCCGCACCCCGGCTACATCATGGGCTATCCTCCCGGCGTTCGCGAAAATGGGGGCCAATATACGCACGGATCGTTGTGGCTCGCCGCCGCGTGGGCGCGCCTCGGCAACGGCGATGCCGCGGTGCGGCTTCTGAAGCTGATGAATCCCATCGAATCCAGCCGCACTCCGGAGAGCGACGGATCACTTCAAAGGCGAGCCGTATGTTTCTCCCGCCGACGTTTCGTTCGCGCCGGGAAGAGAAGGTCGCGCCGGATGGACCTGGTATACCGGCTCCGCGGGCTGGATGTATCGCATCTGGATCGAAGAAGTTCTAGGATTCCATCTGCGCGGAGACACGCTAACGATCTCGCCCGCCATCCCCGACGATTGGGACGGCTTCGACATCTCGTATCGTTATCGATCCACACTCTATGAATTTTCGATTCACCGCAGATGGCGGGGGAAGATGCGCCTGGTCGACGACGGCTCCCCAAATTCAATGCTAGTGGAAGACAGTCAGCCGCACAGAATCAGAACTGCGCCTCGATGTCCAGTGAAGAATGCCAAGCGCGTCTGCGCGCCAAATTTCACGACGCCTGGGCAGCCGACCTACCCTCGCTATAATTCACATAGCCTGGAAAAAGTCTCCGATTACATCTTCCGCAGTCTTGCCGATTGGGGTGTCCGCCACGTCTTCCTTGTCACGGGAGGCGGAGCGATGCATCTCAACGACTCCCTGGGCCGGGAATCCCGCATCCAGTTCGTCTGCAACCACCACGAACAGGCCTGCGCCATGGCCGCCGAATCCTACGCCAGGATCACCGGAAATATCGGCGTGATCAACGTGACCACCGGTCCCGGAGGCATCAACGCACTGAACGGAGTCTTCGGCGCGTGGACCGATTCCATTCCCATGCTGATTGTCTCCGGCCAAGTGAAGCGCGAAACGTGCCTCGCCGCCATGCCCACTCCGGATCTTCGCCAGTTGGGCGACCAGGAAGCCGACATCGTTCGCATCGGCGGCTCCCATCACCAAGTACGCGCAAGTCGTCCTCGACCCGGAATCGATCCGCTATCACCTGGAGCGCGCCGTTTACCTCGCGACGCACGGCAGGCCCGGGCCCATGCTGGCTGGATATTCCAGTCGACGTCCAATCCGCCCGCGTCGAGGAGTCCCGCATGCGAGCTTACGACCCCTAGGAAGATGCGCTAATTCTTCGATCCCCAGACTCTCGAGCGAAAGTGCCGCGAAGTGCTTTCCCGTATCCAGTCGGCGAAGCGTCCGGTCATCATGGTGGGTACCGGAGTCCGGATCGCCAAAGCCGTCGAAGTATTCCACTCCGTCATCGAGCGACTCGGCATACCCGTCACCACGGCATTCAACGCTCACGACCTGCTTGCCTTCGGATCATCCTCTCAACTGCGGCCGCCCCGCCACCATTGGCGACCGCGCCGGGAACATCGCCGTCCAAAACTCGGATCTGCTCCTGGTCCTCGGCTGTCGCCTCAATATCCGCCAGATCAGCTACAACTGGAAAGCCTTCGCGCGCGCCGCCTTCAAGATTCAAGTGGACATCGATCCAGCCGAGTTTCAGAAGCCGACGGTGAAACCGGACCTCCCATTCACTCCGATCTCTCAGCTTTCCTGCAGGAGCTCGAACGGCAACTCTCCGATTACTCACCCGCCCACTCAACGTGGTTGAATTGGTGCCGCGAGCGGGTCAAGCGCTATCCCGTAGTTCAGCCGCACCATAGCGATCCCGTCGAAACCGTTGAACCCCTATCATTTCATCAATCTGCTATTCGACCAACTAAAGCCGGACTGACATCATCGCGTGCGGGGACGCCACCGCCTGCGTGGTCCCCTTCCAGGCGGGGCAAGCTAAAAAAGGGACAGCGCTTATTCAGCAACTCCGGATCCGCGTCCATGGGCTACGATCTTCCGGCCGCGATCGGCGCAGCGTTCTCGAGCGAAGGACGCCGTGTAATCTGCATGGCGGGCGACGGTAGCATTCAGCTGAATATTCAGGAGCTCCAGACCATTGTTCATCACCAACTCCCCATCAAAATCTTCGTGATGAACAACGGTGGCTATCTTTCGATTCGCACGACGCAGAAGTCCTTCTTTGGCGGAAATTTCGTAGGCGAAGGCCCGCGAAGCGGAGTCTCCTTCCCGGACTGGTTCGGGTTGCGCACGCATATGGAATCCCGTCAAGGAAGATCGAGATCGTCGATTGCCGCGACAGTATCACGGAAATTTTGGCGGCGCCGGGCCCCTATCTCTGCGAAGTAATGGTCGATCCTGAACAGGGATTCGAGCCGAGGCTGAGTTCCCGCGTGCTGCCCGACGGCAAGATGGTCTCCTCGCCCCTCGAAGACCTCTACCCCTTCCTCGACCGCGAAGAACTTTCCGGCAATCTACTAATCCCCCCGTATCAGGGCGACTAGGGGCCTGTCGCAGCCAGATTGTTAGCACGTCCCCTCCTTTCAGTCGGGGCTCGGTTTCCGTATGATCGCGCGCGACTGACTTCAAATTAGCCTCAACATTAGGCACCGAACCCCGACCGTCAGGGAGTGGACGCTAACGATTTCCCTGCGACAGGCCACTAGTAAAGCTGTCAGTATCTACCTGAGCCGCCATGCGTAAGCATGCGGATAGACGTCAACATTTCCGCTAACAGAATCGCTGGGACAGCTTGCTGGCTTTTCCGCGCTCCAGCCCAAGAGAACATCTCCGATTAATGCAAAACTGAACATATGAGTACCACCGAGCGCTGGCCCTCTTTGCCCTTGAAGGAATGGGAGGACACCTACCACACTCTGCATCTCTGGACCCAAATCATCGGCAAGATTCGCATGACTCTCTCCCCGCCGCTCAATCACTGGTGGCACGTGAGTCTCTATGTAAATTCACGCGGTCTGACTACGGGACCAGTGCCGTATGGACCGGGAACATTTGAGATCCAGCTCGATTTTCAAAAACATACGCTCGACATCTCAACCAGCGAGGAGACCAGCGCTTCGCGCCCGCTGAAACCCGAATCAGTCGCTGTCTTTTACGTGGGCATCTTGCAGTGTTTGGAATCGCTGGGCATCGTTACCAATCTGAATCCCAAGCCGCAGGAGATTGCCTCCGCCGTACCGTTCGACCGTGATGTCACCCACTGCTCTTACGACCGCGAGTATGCGCACCGGTTTTGGCGCATCCTCGTTTCCACCGCCGGAGTGATGGAGCAGTTTCGTGGACAGTTTATCGGCAAAGGCAGCCCGGTGCACTTTTTCTGGGGTAGTTTTGACTTAGCAGTCACGAGATTCTCAGGGCGGCTCGCACCGCCTCGCCAAGGCGTCATTAGTGGTCCCGCGTACTCCCATGAGGTCTCGAGCGCCGGTTTTTGGCCCGGCGGCGGAGCGGTAGAGGGCCCCGCTTATTATTCCTATGCAGTTCCCCAGCCCGCCGGTCTTGAGAACGAGCCAGTCCGACCGGCAGGAGCGAAGTGGAACCCTCAGCTCTCGGAGTTCATTCTGATGTACGACGACGTGCGCCAAGCCGACTCGCCCGAGCGAGCGTTGCTGGAGTTTCTTCAGAGCACATACGATGCCGCAGCGCGTCTTGCGAAATGGGACCGCGCCGCGCTGGAGCGTTGACTTACACGCGTCTCAAAGACGGAGTTGGCCCCTAATAAACGCCGATAAGCGCAGATTCGAAGCAAGTCATCAGCGACCAATAAGGCTTTTTCAGCATCGTATAGATGAGATGATGGTGCATCAAACCCCACGGAGAATAATTTGGCAGGTTTCGCTTCCCCAACCGAACCACATCGGCCTTTCATAGATCGCTATTACCAGGAGTTGCTGGCCCTAGGTATTCAGTATTTCCTCCCGGCAAGCGAGTTAATAAACGTAGGGCTATCTGAAGAGAGAAAGCCTCAATTACATTCGCACTTGCGGGACGGTGGAGCGGATCTGGAGTGGCTCGGCGCGAAGTACACCCTGGTCAATCAGGGCAAAGACTTCACCGGGCACGAGCATAAGCTGCTAAAGAGCATAGGGAAGGTGCTCTCGACCAGGTATCAGTTGCTTTTCAACGCCGAAGTCGTGGCCCGTAGTTCGGAAATCTTTAGCGGTTTGCCTGAAGATCACTACGTCTCGGGATTTCTCGATCCGTATGTTTTCGCCGGTGCGGCCACACTTGGCAAAGTTACCGATCGTGTTTCCGAGGCAATCGAGGTACTGCGAATCAGCGCGCTAAGCACCTACGAAGACCGCAGAATCTCGACGGGTGCGTTGTTGTTCGGATTTCAGCCGGATGCTTGCCACGCGCTGCCAACGCAGCCTGCGGGAGCCTTGCCCTATACCAGCGAGTTGACGTCGATTCGTAGCTTTCATCGCATCTGCGACGGATTGCGAACAGTGGCGTTGGTGGATCGGGCAGGCCTGATGGTTGAGCTGGTTGACGTCGCGGAATGGGCGCGGCCGTTCGCCGAATTCACTCTTCCTGTGCCCAGTTCGCGGCGCTACGAGGCGCATAACCGCGCGACGTTATGCGGAGGCCACGTCTGTCTGGTTCTGACGCCGAACGGAGAGATCAAGATTTTCGCGGACGGTGCACAGGTGTTCAGCTTCCTTGACGGGCGCTGGCATTTGACTGACGCGGTCGAGAAGTATCGCGTCTGGGAAGAGGCGCTGGGGCACAAGGAACTGGCGCACCGGCTGTTTTCAGTCGCGCTGAATCTCGCGGAAGGACGGCGCGGCGGGTTGTTCGTGATCCTCGACGATCGGCGGAGAGCATGCGAACTACTGAGCAACCGCGATCTGCTTCATCAGCAACAGGACCTGGCGAAAGCCGGATCGAAGAATCAGCTTCACTATCTTTTGCGCAGCCAGCGTGTGACGGAGATTTCACAGCCGGTCCTCGAAACGATTGCTCGGATCGATGGCAGCATCGTGCTCGACCGGGACGGCAATCTGTTGGCGTTCGGCGCAATTCTCCGGCACAGTCCGGTAGCCGCAACGCCGGACGAAGTGGTGGAGGGCAGTCGCACGGCTGCGGCAATCGCAGCCTCGCAGTTTGGAAATGTCCTCAAGGTGAGCGAAGACGGGCGGCTATCGTTTTACCAGAACGGGCATTGTGTTTGGAACTTTTGACGATTTTCCAAATTATCGATGAGTCCTGACAATGTTAGAGAACGCCGATTCTCCCTTATCGTTGATCGCCCGCACGCGATAACATATTAGTCCACGCGGAGCGGGCGCGTCGCTGAACGATGTGCCTGCGATTGTCGCGATCCGTTCCCAACGTCCCGTATTTCCGATGCGCCGCTCGACCGCCGACTTTGTAGCGCCATGTAATTCCCACTTGAGAGAAACGCCGTCGGCGACCAATCCGCTGGGCGCCTCCGGCAGTACCGGCCAATCGAAATAACTCGCATCGGCAAGGGCCATCACGGAATCGCGCAGAGGCAGCGCCTTCAACGAATCGAGTGCGGCAACTTTTCCTGACACCACATCGATCAGCACTGGGTTGTTAATCCCGGAATTCGGCAATGTCAGATCCACGGTCAGTGGAGGAAACACGTTTCCCGGAACACTATGCGTCGCGAGCCAATAGGCGACGATCGCCTTGCCGTTCTTGTTGCGAAATCCATAGTGAAGAAATTCATTCTCTCGCGATTTCGCAACATTGGCCGCACTCGATTTTGATATTGGCATCGAACTTGGTATCGCGCAAACAGCGCGTTCGTATTCTGCAGCGCGAAATAAACCGGCCTCGGCGTGAAGTCGTCCTTCAATCCGCGCTTGCCGTGGATGAATCCGAAATCGTCATATTCATTTCCATCGACGCCCGCCGTCAGCAGCCAGACGAACGTGCGGACGCCCGCGGCATGATTGTAGAGAATGCCTCGTGGGATGTACTTCGATTGCACCGATTCGTCCGACCCGGGCCACGATGGAATCGAGTTGAATTCGTCATCCCAGAACTCAATATTATGGTCAATTAAGGGTTCGCCGAGCACTGTTTTACGCAATTTAAGGGTTGTTTCGACCCCGTAAGCTCCGAAATCCATCGATTCCGGATGCATATTCTGGCCATATCCGGGGTAGGTGTGATACGCGAACACGTCGATTTGGGATCCGCACTTGCACTCGTCGAGGGCCCGTTTTGCGAAATCGCTGACCGGGTCGGCTTGCCCCCCATAAATGACTTTCGCCTGCGGATCGGTTTGATGAACCGCGGGGGCAAAGGCGGCTAGCAGGCGCCCGTACTCCTCAGGATTGCCCCAGGGATTCCAATAGCCGATATCCTGCTCATTCCACAGCGCATAGTATTTGATCCGACCCTTGAAGTGATTCACCATCCACTTCACATAGCGAAGAAACGCCTCGATCTCCGTCGGCGTTTTCGGAGGCCAGAAAATCGAGTCGATGCTGCGATCGTCGTTATGAAACCCTCCGTTTTTGGGCGTAATCTGATCCGGCTTCGTCCCGGAAGGCCCTGTATACATAGGGTTTCCGTACATTAACTGGACTTGCACCTTGACGCCGTTCTCAATCAGCGAATCGACATAATCGTCAACTTCCGGAGCGATGGCGAAAACGCCGCGTTTCTGCTCCACCCAATCCCAACTCGTTGGATCGGAACTGTTTTCATACTGCCCGATGCGAATCCAACTGACGCCCGCGTCGAACATCCGGGTCCACCACCAGCGATCCCAGGGAAGATACGGATCGCGCGGCAAATCCGAATTGATGCCGAAGCCGTTTTCGATTTGCGAGGATCGCTTAGGCGGCACATGATCCGGAACTTGGGCAAACAAAGGGATTGCCAGCAACAGAACGGCCCATTTCATGGCTGAAATACCAATCGCTCCTCGCTGTTCCACAAGGTTTCAACATCGCGCAGCGGAACAGCTTTCACATTGAACTGAAAGGGATTTCGCGATGCTTCGTCGAGAAATTCCACGACTGCCTGAAGGAGCCGGTCCATCGAAACGCTGCCAAAGCCGCTGCCGATCAATTCCAGTCCCGAACTGCGTAAAGCCTCAGCAGGCAAGGAGATCTTAGCGCCGGCAGAGGAGCCGACTTGAAGATAACGAATGCGCGAGGAGGCAGTGCTGAAGCCCCTTTTGCGAAATCGCCTCAATCAAAATTTCGGCTGGCTCACCCCACAGGTAATCGAGCACTATGTCGCACGGCTCCTTGCGAAAGGAATCCCGATCGATCGGAATAACCGCATCCGCGCCAAGATCCTCAAGCCCTTCGGGGTTGCGCCCGGCGGCAACAACTCGCTTTGCTCCCAGCCGCTTAGCGATTTGTATGGCAAGCCGTCCCGCGACTCCCGTCGCTCCCAGGATCAGAACGCTTTCCCCAGGAACAAATTGAGCGCGCAACTTGAGCGCGGCCCATGACGACATGCCGGGATTCGCAATACCCGCAGCAGTTACATCATCAAGCCCATCCGGCAACGGAAAACTGAAACGAGTGGCGGCCCGCTCAGCAAAGGACGGCCCGCCGAAGTAAACGCGTTTACCATCCTGCAAGCGACCGACGCCATCAACACCCGGAATAAAAGGAGGTTTAGTCGTGCTCCCATAATGAGTTCCGTTAGCGAGCGCCTTCACGACCCGGTGCAGACCGGCGGCGGTTACAGTGACGATCTGTTCTTTTTCCGTCGGAACAGGGTCGTCGAAAGATTCATAGCGAGGAGGCAAATCGAAGGAATGGACGATGGCTGCGTTCATTCAAAACAGTATACTGGCACGGCGGTTCGGCAGAGGAACGCGCGGATTAGCTCGACAAAATCGCGGATGCGTTGGATAGTATTAAAAGCATGAAGACAGCGCTGCTCTGGCTGGCGATCGGAGTGACGGTACGTTGCGCTGCGGAGCAGAACCACAAGACATGGATGGATTACGGTGGAGGACCCGATTCCTCTCACTTCGTCGAACTCGACCAGATCAACAAGTCCAACGTGAATCGGTTGCAGATCGTGTGGAATTATCCCACCGGAGATAACCACTCCTATTTATTTAATCCCGTGATCGTCGATAACGTCATGTATGTGCTGGCCAGAAACAGCTCGCTGGTCGCTCTGGATGCCGGTACGGGAAAGGAGATCTGGATCCACGAGAACCTTCCCGGTCTGACGACCCGCGGCATTGCTTATTGGGAAAGCAAGGACCGTAAAGAGCGGCGACTGATCTTCACTATCAACAACTACCTTGAAGAGATCGACGCGCGCACCGGCAAATCGATTCTGACCTTTGGAAACCGTGGGCTGGTGAATCTGAAGGAAGGTCTGGGCCGCGACCCCCGGACCGTCAGCCGCATTCAATCCGACACCCCGGGCCGCGTCTTCGAGGACCTGATCATGCTGGGATCTTCCACCGGTGAGGGGTATCTATCTCCTCCGGGCGATCTTCGCGCCTACAACGTGATCACGGGGAAAATGGTTTGGATCTTTCATACGGTTCCGCATCCCGGCGAATTCGGTTACGAAACGTGGCCCGCGGATGCTTGGAAGTACTCGGGCGGGACGAACACCTGGGGCGAGATTACGCGTCGATGAAAAACTAGGGATCGCGTATTTTCCCACCGGATCTCCTACTTACGATTATTACGGGGCTGATCGGATCGGGACTAATCTGTTTGCCAACTGCCTGATTGCGCTGGATGCCCGCACGGGAAAACGACTGTGGCACTTTCAGATGGTCCACCACGATTTGTGGGATTACGACGCGACCGCCGCGCCCCAACTACTTACGGTTCGGCATGACGGAAAGCTGGTGGATGTGGTGGCGGAGTCCTCCAAGCAGGGCTTCCTGTATGTATTCGATCGCGTAACAGGTAAGCCACTGTGGCCGATCGAAGAGCGGCCGGTGCCGAAGAGTGAAATGCCGGGAGAGCAGGCATGGCCGACTCAGCCATTCCCCACCGTTCCGCCTCCTTTCGCTCGCCAGAAGATAACGCCTGACGATGTGAATCCCTATATCCTCACGCCCGAGGAGCGCGCCGGTTGGAAGGACAGAATTGCCGGCATGCGCAACGAAGGCCTTTTCACTCCGCCGGGCATGACGGAGACGATTTCACTGCCGGGCGCACGCGGAGGGTCGAATTGGGGCAGCGGCGCCGCGAATCCCGCCAGGGGCCTGATGTACCTGACTACGCAGGATTGGCCGACCATATACAAACTGAGTCTTGGAAGATCCGCTCGGCGAGACGCGCGAGCAGGTGGCAGTCCGGGAAGCTACCGTCTATCAGGAAAGGTGCCAGGCGCTGCCATCGGCCAAATGGCGTGCGGTCCGGAGCGGGACCTCCGCCGCTCGCCGGCATCGGCCAGCGGCTTGCGCTCGAATCGTTTCGTTTGACTGTTCGTTCCGGAAGAGGGGAAATGCCCGCGTTTCCGGATTTGGACGATGCCGTCGTGCAAGCGGCTGTTCGAGTATCTCGGCAAGCTGAAGGGCAGCCCGCGGAGGGCACCGGCTAATGCCGGTGGCTGACCCGCTCGGCCGCCGGTCCGGTAGTTGCGTCCGGCGGAGCGCCCGGAGGGCTCGATATTCCTGCCAGCAACGGAGTTCGATACAGTCCCCTCGGCGGCCCGCCTTATCCGGCGGGCAGTCATACGCCTCGCGATCGTTACTACACCAACTGGGGCCTTTATCCCGACCAGCCTTACGTCATCGGTCCACCGTGGTCGTCGGTCGTGGCGTATGACCTGAACAGCGGAACCATCAAGTGGAAGGTTCCTTTCGGACAGGATGCCGAAGCCGCCGCGGAGGGCGCTCACGACACCGGCGCCTTCATGGCCGAGCACCACGGAATCATCGTAACGTCAACCGGCCTGATTTTCATTACCGCGAGCGATGGCAAGGTTCGCGCGCTCGATGAGGAGACCGGCAAGGTGTTATGGACTGCCACATTGCCGGCAGGCTCCGAGGGGATTCCCGCCATGTATGAGGTCGGGGGACGGCAATACCTGGTTGTTTCGGCGTCATCGAAGGTCAACTCCGGCGGTGGACACTCGGGCAGGGGCATGGCATCGGAGAATGCGCGGCCGGACCTTCCCATTGGCTACATCGCTTTCGCGCTACCGTTGAAATAATCGGCTGCCCGGATGGACCGATTACCAATCGGTCCGCAGGTTGCCAATCTGCCCCACAACCGGGGCATGCTAGTTTTTGGGAAACTGGGGATCCGCTTTCATTTCGCGGATTTCGAACATCTAAGCATTCTCTAAATGAGTTGACTACATCGGTCAAAAGTTATCGATAAACACCATGCAACGTAGATCATTTTTAATGAGGGCCATTCGCTTGGCTTCCTTCTCTGCGACCACTCGACTCGTGCCCGCCCTAGCCGAGGACCACGTTGTCCGTGCCCCCGGCGTGCACGTAAGAATCGGATTGAACGCCTATTCTTTCGATGCACCGCTACGGGCCGGATCCATCACCTTGGAGGAGCTTCTCGACTTCTGCGCCGAAAACGGGCTCGACTCCCTGGACGCGACCGGCTATTATTTCCCCGGCTATCCCAGAGTTCCATCCGATGAGAGGATCTATCGCCTCAAACGCCGCGCCTACGTCAACGGTGTCGCAATTAGCTTCACGGCGGTCAAGAACGACTTCACGCTACCAGAACCAGCCGCGCGGCGGAAAGAAGTGCAACTGGTGAAGGACTGGATCGAGGTTGCCGTCAAACTTGGCGCGCCCATGATTCGTGTCTTTACCGGCCCGGACCAAGTGCCCGGCTACTCCTTTGACCAGGTCGTCAAGTGGATGATTCCGGACTTCCGGGAATGCGCCGCCTACGGTCAGGAACGCGGAGTTGTCGTTGCAGTTCAGAATCACGAAGACTTCGTGCGAACAGCGGATCAAGTCATCGGCATCGTTAAAGCCGTAGACTCTGACTGGTTCGGCTCCATCCTCGACATCGGCAGCCTTCGCAAATTCGACGTCTACGAAGAGATCGAGAAGCTGCTTCCTTATGCCTTTTCCTGGTTGATCAAGGAGAACGTGTGGTACGGCGAAAAGCCCGTTCCGGTCGACCTGCATAAAGTGAAGGCCATCATCGACCGCCACGGCTATCGCGGTTATCTCCCGATTCTCACGTTAGGCGATGGAGATCCCCGCAAGAAAGTCATGAAGCTTGCGAATGCAATGCGTAGAGAGTTTTCCGGGCAAGCTAATTGACGGCTAAGAGATAGAAAATCTGGTGGGCCCTGTTGGATTTGAACCAACGACCAACGGATTATGAGTCCGCTGCACTAACCGCTGTGCTAAGGGCCCGTATTCGCGCGCTGCCCTTGAGTGTACCGCGCCAACAATATTTAGTAAAATTAAACGATCGCGTTCCAGGACCCTCTCATGGACCTTCGGCAACTCGAGCTCTTCCTCGCCGTCATGGACACCGCGAGCGTCACCCTGGCCGCGCAGAAAATGTACATCACTCCCGGCGCCGTCAGCCTGCAACTCCATAATCTTGCGGCGGAGATGCGCACGGAATTGTTCATCCGCGCCGGGAAGCGCCTTCAGCCTACTCCGAACGCCCATCGCCTGGCCGGCCACGCCCGCGGCATCATGAACCAGGTCCGGCAGATCGAGCAGGAGTTTGAAAACGACCCCGATCGGGACATCCGCCCCTTTCGCTTCGCCACCGGAGCCACCACCCTGATTCACCGCCTCGGGCCGCCTCTGCGCCTGCTCAAGAAAAAATATCACGATACCGAAATTCAAGTCACCGTTGGCCAGACCGAGGAGATCGTCGCCGGATTGCTCTCCCGCCAGTTCGACCTCGGCCTCATCTCTCTCCCCGTCGTCAACGAGCAGCTCAAAATCATGCCCCTGTTCGAGGAGGAATTACTTGTCCTCAAGCCCTCCCATGCGCGCGTCACCGCTAGCCGTGTCGGGGTCGTCGGCACTGAGGAACTCGGCGGCGCCCCTTTCGTACTCTATCCTAAGCGAAGCAACATGCGATCCATCATCGACCAGTTTTTCCGCGAGGCTGGAATCACTCCGCGCGTCATCATGGAAGCCGACGATACCGAGGCGATCAAAAGCCTGGTCGAATCCGGATTCGCCTATTCCATCCTCCCCGGATTCGCGCTCCGCGGTTCGAACCGCTTTTTCCACGTGATGCGCGTCACCGGTCACTCACTGGTGCGCCGCCAGGCGCTCGCGATGGTGCGCACCGATTATCCGCGCGCACTAACCGAATCGATCGCTCTGTTTCTGCAAACCGCCCTAGCCCCACGCCCGCGGTGATTCGTATCGGCCCGCAGCCACCCAAGGTAATGAAGAACGATGGTGGCGCGAGCTTCAGAGGCTGCGGAAAAAGTTCGAAGAGCTTTTTTTTGGCAGCGCACGGCGCCGCCCCACAGCGAAAAATCAATAGCTTGGGAACCTCTGTGGCGCGGGGCCATGCCCTGCGAAAGACTTTTCCGCAGCCTGTTCAGCTTGCAGCGTCGGCGTCAGCCGGCGATCTTTGCGGCGAATTTTGGACTGTTCTTCAGCGGAGCGGTACTCCCGAGCCCGTTGTTCAGTATTCTCCCATTACGAGAGCGGACATTCGGTTTAGTAGTAATATTCCCCATAGAGGAGGGGCATGATGCAACACGCTCCCAGGAGGCCCGCATGAGTGGCGAATTGGTGCTCGTCACCGGCGGATCGGGATTCATCGGCGCCCACTGTATCCTACAACTCCTGAACGCCGGCTATCGCGTGCGGACCACTGTGCGTTCGCTCAACCGTGAAGCCGGCGTGCGCACGATGCTCAAGGCAGGCGGCGCCGAGCCAGCCGGACCAGCCCTCTCCTTCGCGGCCACCGATCTCATGTCCGATACTGGCTGGTCCGAAGCCGTCGCCGGTTGCGATTTTGTCCTTCACGTCGCCTCGCCCTTCCCCCTGGGCGTGCCAAAACACGAGGACGATCTCATCGTCCCCGCTCGCGAAGGTGCACTCCGTGTGCTCCGGGCCTCCCGGGACGCGGGCGTCAAGCGCGTAGTGCTGACCTCTTCGTTCGCCGCGATCGGTTACGGCCACGCTCCTTCGGATCGGCCCTTTACTGAGGAGAGCTGGACCGACCCGAACGGCAGCGGTGTCACCGCGTATGTGAAATCGAAGACTTTAGCGGAGCGCGCAGCATGGGATTTTGTAGCTCGTGAAGGGGCAGCGCTGGAACTCTCCGTGGTCAATCCCGTCGGCGTGTTCGGCCCCGTGCTCGGGCCGGATTATTCAACTTCCATTGAGATCGTGCGGCGATTGATGGACGGGGCAATGCCCGGCTGCCCGCGCCTCTCGTTCGGCGTAGTCGATGTGCGGGACGTAGCGGATTTGCACCTGCGCGCGATGACCAATCAAGCCGCCAAGGGCGAGCGATTCCTTGCCGTCGCCGGCGACTTCATGACCATCCAGCAAATCGCCCTCGTATTGAAGGCGCGAATGGGCGCCGCAGCGGCACGGGTCCCGACCAGATTGCTGCCCGACTGGTTGCTCCGCGTAGCCTCGCTTTTCGACAAATCGCTCGGGCAAATCGTTCCCGAACTCGGCAAGTTCAAGAACGCCACGAATGAAAAAGCGAAGCGCGTGCTAGGCTGGGCGCCGCGATCGAACGAAGACTCCGTCGTCGCGACCGCGGAGAGCCTGGTGCGGCTTGGGTTGCTGGGAAAATCAAAAAAGGCGGCGTGAGCGCCGGAAGATCTATGACGGCGGCGATCCGGTGCTCAACAATTCCCTCACCATAGTCCCCAGCTTCAGAAATTCAATATAGCCGGACGGCTTGTGGAAATAGCCGTTCGCTCCCAATGTTGTCATGTCCGCGCGGTCCCGCGCAGACTCCGAAGTCGACACGACGATCACCAGCGCGTTGCCGCACCGGCGGCTCTCGCGCATGTGCCGCAGGACCTCGCCGCCGTGCTTTCTCGGCAGATTGATGTCGAGCAGAACCACAGAGGGACAGGGAGCTGCACTGTCGCCGTCCGCCTCGTCGATGAACCTCATGGCTCCCTCTCCATCCTTGACCACGTGGATTTCGGCATCGATCTCCGCAGCCTTGAGCGCCGTGCGAATTAAAAACACGTCCGCCTGGTTATCTTCGACGATCAGGATGTGGTAACGCCGCCCTCCTTGCTCCTTAAATGGGGAGGAGGAAGCGGAAGGTCGATCCTCGTCCAGGCTCAGATTCAACCCAGATTCGTCCTTGATACCGATCCACGATCCGTTGACAGATGGCAAGTCCAATGCCGGTCCCTGAATATTCATCGCTTGTATGCAGCCGCTTGAAAAGCCCAAAGATTCTCTCCTTGTAGTCGGGATCGATACCAATGCCGTTATCGCTGACGGCAAAAATCCAGTGTCCATCCTGGCGCTCGGCAGTGACGTGCACCACCGGCGGTCGATGCGTTGCTTCGGTATTTTATGGCATTTCCGATGAGGTTCTGGAACAACTGCTGCAAATGCGCGCCATGCACCTGCAGCGTGGGCAACGGATCGGCGGTGATTCTCGCGCCGCTTTCCGAAACTGAGCCGGCCAGATTAGCGAGCGCGGCTGCCAGCGCCTCGCCGGCGTCGGCATTCTCCGCTATCCGCTCGAATTTTGTCACTTGCGTATAAGTGAGCAGATCGCGCACCAGCATCTCCATACGCGTTGCCCCGCTGCGTAGGAACGTCAGGAATTGCAGAGCTTGGCCGCCGAGAGTTTCCCCATAAGTGCTGCTCAGACAGTTCGCTGTAGATCTTGATGGTGCGCAAGGGCTCCTGCAGGTCATGGCTCGCGGAAAATGCGAACTGTTCAAGGTCCTGGTTGGCGCGCCGAAGGTCGTCCTCAACACGTTTCTGGTCGTCGATATCGATACAGGAGCCGAACCACTTCGCGATTTTCCCGTCTGCATCGCGAACCGGCAGGGCGCGCGCCAGGAACCAACGCCATTGATTCTCGCGCCCGTCCCGCAAACGAAACTCGATACTGTAGGGTTTCCCGGATCCGACGGCTGCATTCCAGGTTTCCTGGCACCTCTGGACGTCGTCGGCATGGAGGAGCTGCTCCCAACTCATTTCTTCTGACGTGCCGCGACTCAGTCTGGTGAATTCATACCAGCGCTCATTGTAGTAATCGAGATAGCCGTCTGGACGCGCGGTCCATACGATCTGCGGCATCGCGTCCGCAAGCTGCCGGAATCTGGCTTCGCTGGCAAGCAGCGCTGCGTGAGCGCGCTTGGCTTCCGTAATGTCGCGGGCGATTTTCGAAACTCCGAGAATATTCCCGTGCTTGTCCTTCACGGGCGAAATCGTCAGAGAGATATCCAGCAGCGAGCCGTCTTTCCGCTTCCGGATCGTCTCGAAGTGGTCCACGCGCTCGCCGCGTTTCAGCCGGCTGAGAATCTTTGGCTCTTCCTCGAGGCGATCGGTGGGAATAAGAATGGTGACGGACTTCCCGATCGCTTCGTCGGCCGTGTAGCCGAACACCCGCTCCGCGCTTGTGTTCCAGCTCGTGATGATGCCGTTGAGGTCCTTGCTGATGATGGCGTCGTCCGAGGAATTCACGATCTCGCCCAACAACAGGGCCGCGCGTTCGGCTTGCTTGCGCTCCGTTACGTCTTGCGTGATTGCCAGTTGGACGGTGTCTCCATCCGGCATGCCGAAGGGGAGCGGCGTGCGATTCCATATGACGAACGCGCGCCCTTGAGCCCAATGATGTCGAACTCAAGGGATCCTTTTTCGCCCCGGCATATCCCCTCATTGAATTCCCGGAATCTTTCCCGATCCTCGGGGGCAATAAGATCATAGACGTTCTTGCCTTCGACCTCCTCGGCGGAAGAAGCTCCAACCATCGCCAGCCCCGCGGAGTTCATATGCAACAGGGTGCCGTCCGCTGCGACGATTTTTACGCACGCTGGAGTGGTTTCGACGATCGCGCGGAAATGCTCCTTGGCTTCGGTCTCAGCGGCTTTACGGTCGGTGATGTCTACCAGAAGATTGATCCCGCCTGTGATCCGTCCTTCGGAGTCGCGCAGGACCGCCGGACAAGGCGTAAACCAGAATCGTGTCTTATCCGGGCGCTCGGCGATACATTCAATGCCACTAGGCACCTGACCACCCTTGAGTGCGATCGCCATCGGACATTGGTCATGCGCCAGCGGCGTCCCGTCCGGCAGGAAAAGCTTCCAGGTAACGCACCATCGATCCGTTCCGATCTCGGGCACTCGGCCCGAAAGCCTGACTGCGGCGGTATTGAAATACGTGAGCCGGCCTTCCGCATCAGTGGTATAAATGGCGACAGGAAGGGCCTCAACCATCTCACGAAACATGCTGTCCGCTACATCGCCGCGGGCCAAAAGATCTGTGAGTGCTTTGGTTCTACCTGCAATCACCCCGTACCTCCTGCATTCTTAACGCTCACCTGATCTATTGTCGCCCACACGTCCTCTTCCTGGTTTGATCTGCAAAACGCCGTCCAAGTTACACTATTTTTACTTCAAAGGATGTTCATTGTGTGCCCTCATTCGGATAGTTGAAGAGGAGCTGATTGCCGTCGAAATCATCGACCACCAAAAGTCGATAGCCCCATGAACCCTCCTTGACTGGAACGCCCTTGGCCTCCAGTTCTGCGCGTAGCGCATCCAACGCGGCGACTGCGGCCTCGGGCGTCGCCGGCTCGACGTTTAGGGAAATGAACATCACTCCCTTGCCGATCTTCTCTGGGGCCAGGTTGTTGGCCAGGATGAGAGCACAGCCCTGCCGGTCGACCTGTGCAATTCGCGCTCTGCCTTCCTCGTCGTAGCGCCATGGACTCGTGAAGCCAAGCAGGTTCACGTAAAAGGAGAGCGAGGCATCGACGTCCTTGACGTGGAGGACGGGGCGCGCGAACCAGTCAGTCATAGATCACGTATCCTTGAATTTAGCGTCTCACAAAGGACCCCTTGTGCGACACCGTTTCAACTTTCCGATGTTGATTTCGATGGGCACATAATCGGCAACGGCCCGTCGATTCAAACTGCGAAATCACGACGCGCTCGGCCGTTCGAGCGGGGTGATTTCGTGAATATCATCGCGTGCGGCGTTTTCACCCCGTCCTCCGCGTATCTAAGTGGGGTCCACGCGCGGAAAAAATTTGGAATGCCAACAAGGCCCTGCAGCGTTTTTCCTTTCTGGCCGAATGCAGTATACTAACTGACCTTATTGCCAAATGAACCCTCGAAGCCACGATCTTTGGAGCCAGGTTGAGGAGCTGTTTCATGCTGCCCAGCAGCAGCCCACCGAGGCACGCGATGCCTGGGTTGACCTGCACGAGGAATCGATTGAAGTCCGAAATGAAGTGAAATCGCTGTTGGCCGGATTTGAGACTCAGGAGAAACGTGGCCAGAGAGGTGCAGACTCAGAAAACCCGGCCGCTGGAGTGACGTCTCTACCGGCTGCGCGCTTTGGGCCATATCGGCTAATTAAGCTGATCGGCCGCGGCGGGATGGGAGCGGTGTACCTTGCCCGTCGCGCGGACGGCCAATTTGATCAGACCGTGGCCTTGAAAATGATGGCAGCGCATCTGTCAGGCGACGAATTCCTCGCTCGATTTCACCGGGAGCGCCAGTTGCTTGCGTCGCTGGAGCATCCCCATATCACGCGTTTGCTCGACGGGGGCGTCTCGTCGCTCGACGATCCTTACCTGGTCATGGAATTTGTCGACGGTCTGGCCCTCGCGAGCTACTGCGATGAGCGGAAACTAGACATCGCCGCGCGATTGCGAATTTTTCTACAGGTTTGCAGCGCCGTGGATTACGCCCACCGGAACCTGATCGTACATCGGGATTTGAAGCCGGCGAATATTCTGGTCAATGCCGAGGGAACGGCGAAGTTGCTCGACTTTGGAACAGCGGCGCTTCTCGAGGGGGCCATCCACGTCACGGAGACGAGGCATCGCATGGTTACGCCTCGCTATTGCAGCCCTGAACAGCTTCGAGGCGATCGAGTAAATACATCCACGGATATTTATTCATCGGGAATCATTCTCTACGAGTTGCTTACCGGCTCTTGGCCGTTTGGCGATCCCGAGTCACTCCTAACGGAGTTGAATCGGGCGACCGGGAACGCGACGGCGATCCCGCTCGCGACAGCCATCACGGTAGATTCGGCGGAACAGCGTTCGGTGTCGCGAGAGCAGCTTGCGCGAACGCTGAAAGGCGATCTTTCGGCCATTGTGATGAAGGCCATCGAGGCTGATCCGTCGCAGCGCTACGAGTCCATTCAGCAATTCAGCGCCGATATTGAGAATTACCTGGGAGGACGTCCCGTCCTGGCGCATCCGCAGACGGCCATCTATCGCGCTGGCAAGTTCCTTCGCCGGCGGTGGTTTGCGGTTGGCGCCGCAGTGGTGTTTGTAATTGGAATCTCGCTGGCAGCGCTGGTGGCCACTTATCAGGCGAGACTCGCTCGCGAACGGTATGCGGATCTGCGGAGCCTGACCACCAGCCTGCTGTTCGAATTGAAGGACGCGATCAGCGATGTTCCTGGCGCTACCAAGGCGCAACAGATTCTGGTCAATCGTGTGGTGAAGAATCTCGATAAGTTGTCGCAATCGTCTGACGATCCGGACTTGCAACTCGAACTTGCCGAGGCCTTTCGCCAATTGGGTGAGTTGCAGGGTGATCCTTACGTCCAAAATCTGAACGATACTGCCGGTGCGCTCGCGAACCTGGCCAAGGCTCGCGGCATCGCCGATCACGCGGCCAAGTCACGCCCGAAGGACGATCCGCGCTGGCTGCGTCTGGCCGGGTTGATTGAACAGGATGTGGGCGAAGTTCATTTCGGAATGGGTCAGGCGGAGGAAGCAGTAGCCAATCTGACCGCAGCATGTTCGTATTTCGAAAGAATGATTCCTAAAACCACGAATCCGGCGTGGCTGGCAGACGCGGCAACCGCCCACGGTTCGTTAGGTGACATTCTGGGCCAGCCCGGGACATCCAGCCTCAACGACGTCACGAAAGCAGCCGCCGAATATCGCCGCGTGATTGACCTGGACGAAATGACGCTCAAGATCGCGCCGGACGCGGTCCGGTCCCGCCGCGGCATGGCGTTGATGCACATGAAGCTTGGCGACCTGATTCGTCATCGTGACCCGGCGACTGCGCTGGATTATTTTGAGCAGGCCATTCGGCAATTTCAAGCGCTGCCCCCGGAGGAGCTAAACAAGCCGGCGACCCAGCGGCTCCGCTGGTACATTATTCGCAAGAAAGGAATCTGCCTCGGCGATCTCGATCAGTGGGCCGACGCGCAGACGGTCTTGCTGCAGGTGATTGCATTTTATCAATCGCGCGCCGCCGAGGATCCTAACGATTCGCGTGCCATATTCGATGTGACGGTGGCAATGGACGATTTCGGGGAGCAGCTCTTTCGCGATGGCGACAATGTAAAAGCGAGCGCCTATGTCGAGCAGATTATTCCGCTCCTCGAAACACTGCGGCGCGTGGATCCCGCCAATCTGGTCTGGCGCCAAAATCTCGCACACCAGCGGAGTCTTCGCGGCACGCTACTGGCAAGATTAGGCCACCCGCAGCAGGCTCTGCCAATTTCCAAGGCGGCGTTGGAGGACGAGGCACGACTGGCAGCCGATCCGAACGCCTCCCGTCTCGTATTGAGTACGGCGATCGAGGATCTGCGATCTGTCGAACCGGTGGAGCTACGCGACCCGACCCGGTGTTTGGAATTTGCCCAGCGAAACGCCGCTGCCGGGCAGCAGCAGGAACCGTATGCATTGTATTTGCTAGCCATGGCCTATCGGCAAGCGGGGCGCCTGGAAGAAGCGAGAGTCGAGGCAGCCCGGGCGCTGGCAATGATCGCGCCTCCGAAAGGGGCATTGGTATCCTACATGCGACGCGAACTGGAAACAATTCACTGAGGGTGGGCGTATACACGGCTGCAAGGATTCGCACGTCGCCATGCCGGTATCCGGTTTCGTCACATCGCCGCCTTCCGATGTTATCCTGAGGTGCTCTAACTGCATGGACGCCGGCGACAAACTTCCGGGTGAAATTACCGCCCTGTTGCGCCTCTGGAACGAGGGTGACCGAAAGGCGTTGGCATCTCTGGCGTCGCTTGCCTACGACGATCTCCGCAACATCGCGCAGCGTCATCTTCGCCGGGAAAGCCGGTTTCATACCCTGCAGGCAACTGGCCTCGTGAACGAGCTGTTCATCCGCCTTATTCGTCAAAGCGAAATCAACCTTTCCGATCGGCGGCATTTTTACGCCTTCGCGGCGATGATGATGCGGCGCATCCTTACCGATTACGCGCGGCAGGCGCTGTCGCAGAAGCGCCCGACGGGTCAGGCGGTGCGCGTCCCGCTGCACGATGAGATCGCCTGGATCGATGCGTCGGGCAAAGACATGCTCGATCTCGACATCGCCTTGATAGAACTGGAGGCGTTGGATGCGCGCAAGTCGCGGGTGATTGAACTCCGGTATTTTCTGGGCTGCACGAATCAGGAGACGGCTGACGTGCTCGGCGTTGTACGCGCCACCGTGGATCGGGACCTTCAGTTCGCCAAAGCGTGGCTCGGGCGTCGTCTGCTACGCGAAGTGCCGACGTTGGACGTCTGAACGCGTTCGCTCCTGGCGCAGCGGGAAAAAATAGTAGCGGCTCAAATTTCCCGCCGAAGCCACCACTTTGTGCAGCCCCTTGGAACTCATGAGGCAGATATTCTCCGTTTTACGCTTTCCTTAGCGAGGGTCGGAGAATTGAAACATTTTTGGGTTTATATCCTATGGCTTGGCGCCGTTGCCTTCGGACAGATCGAGCGAGGGCCGTCGGTCCGCAACGCGGCTGCGTTTCCCGGCAAGGACATCGGGGCACAAATAACTGCGGCCTATTCCGCCTTGCCGGCGACTGGCGGGGCGATCCTGGTACCGGAAAGCGCCTCTTTCGACACACCTGTTGTATTCGGAACAAAAGACAAACCGGTGATATTGATGGGCCTGCCAGGGGACATTGTGACGTTGACTTATACAGGCGCGACTGGTACCGCACTGACTTTCGATTACGGCACGAAGCATCGAATGGGACACGGGTTGCGGGACCTGACGCTGACCGGGCCAGGAAATTCCACCAATACCACTGGTGTTATTTTCGGTGGAAGCAACGGAGCGGAAGGCATCGCTTTCCGCGATTTCAAGATTCAAAGTTTCGGCATCAATCTGCAGATGGGCTCGAACACCTGGCTGGCGTACTTCGAACACGGGATGATCCGCGACGGTGGAAGAAACGTGCTGCTGCCATCGGGTCTGACCCAGGCCGGGGAACAGATTGTCTTCAACCATGTGACGTTTGCGGACGCACCACCGCCTCACACGAATAGCGTGTGGGCCCAGGGCGGAGGGCAGGAGGTGATCTTCACCGATTGCTCGTTCGATCAGGCCCAACTGCGGATCGGCAACAACGGCGCAACCGCGGCTCAAGTGGTTGTAAGAGGCGGACACTTCGAAAATCCGAACTATGTGTGGCCGGATTCTGTGAACTACGACTACGTGATCACGGACATTCACCCCGGAAACTATCTTCGAATCGTGGAGAGCTATTTCCTTCAGGATGCGCCGTCCGGCGGCCCTGCGCGATTCCTTTGCTTGAATGGAGGGAAAGTGAATGTGCGGGACGTTGGAATGTACACACCCGCGGGCTCGCCGCTCGCGAACTTCGCGGTGCTATGGAACGCCGTGAGTGTGCAGATGGAGGGATTTAACGATCTGAGCGGCAATATCACCGGCCCGCTTTTCAGCGGATCGACGAGCGGGCTTGTGGTACAGCGGTGAGGCATTTTGCGCGCATTCGACGCGAACCTTATTGAAACGGAGATACATTCCAAAATGTTTATAACCTCAGTGATGGATCGGCTGTTCTTTCTCGCTCTCGGGCTTTGCACTACAGAGGCTTCGCTAGCGGCAAGCGATTCAACTATCTCGGTTGCCGCGGTTGCAACCGCAAGGAAGATCGATGTGGGTGCCATCATCTGCGTCACCCCCGTCCTGAATCTGACGGGGCGTGAGATTCTGACGGCCCGGGTAGATGAAGCGCTGGTCTCCGAAATCATTAAGGTTGGCTATCGGGCCGCGAAGCTCGGAGCCCTGGAAGCTTGCGACGTCCGCGCCTACACAGAACTGGTCCATATCGAAGGACGCAACCGGACGAAAGTCGAAATTGAATTTCGGTTGGTGCTCGCGGGGGAGCAAGTGCCAAGACTTTGCACGACGGCCATCGGCAGGAGTGCAAAACGGCCAAGATCACTGGCGAATGGTGGGAGAGTTGCGGCTGAGCGTGAAGCGATTGAGTCCGCATTCGCTAACCAAGCGCAGAAGATCCAATCCGCACAGCGGAACGGAATGGCGTCGTACGCGGACTCGATTCAACAGGAAAAGTGAACGTCGCAGGGCCATCGGGAGCCGTTCATCCGGCTTGAGGGGTCCTTTCGTTCCTAGAACAAGGTCGAGATGTCACGTCACTATCGGCGGTGTGACGAGAATGCTCTTTTCGCTTGGCTTGCGCACCAAGCATACCGAGAAGGACAATCGACAGAGCGCCTATGAAGAATCACCCGTCCCCGCTCTAATCTTCACGGTCCGGTGCGGATGAACATGCCCGCAACCGCGGATCCGGTCGAAATTGCGGCGGAGGTCCGCCAGATGCGCGACTACGGCATCGGAGGCGTAGAAATTGGCCAAGGTGCGTTTCCGAGCAATGAGCAGCTTGTTGCGTTGCTCAAAGCCGCGAACCAAGTGAGAATCAAGGTCAGCCTCAGCCACGGACCCACGCAGAATCCTGCCGGGTACTCGATCAATGACGACCATGCGCGGAAGACACTGGTAGTCGGCAAGGCCTTCGTGAATGCTGGTGAGACGTTCGACGGCCACTTGCCGCCACCCACTTTGACTGCAGGAGGACGAAGTGGGTTTGGTGGGCTGCCGCAGGCCGGGGGCAGAGGATGCGCACCGCAACCCAATCGGGCAACGTTGATCGCCGTGATGGCTTACCATTGCACGCAGATACCATGTCCTGCGACCGGACCCGCTGAGCTAGATCGGTCCTCTGTGATTGACCTTACCGCCACCGTCACGGGTAGAAACATGGCGGGGGTGCTGGGCGGCACAAGCGTGGGCGACCTCCGATGGACTGCGCCATCTTCGTCACCCCGCGGTCAGTGGCAACTGATCGCCTTCTGGTCGAGGGGTGTGTTCGCTCAGCCGGACCCCTTCAGCGAAGAGGGGTACGTGCAGCTGATCAGGAGCGTGGAGACGGGCCTTAGCGCGGAGGTCAAAGAGTTGATGAAGGCCAACGGTGGCGATCTGTTCTACGACTCACACTCCAGCGACCGAGGCAGTCCCGACGAGCTGTGGACAAACAAGATGGCCGAGGAGTTCCTCGGCCGCCGCCAATACCCGCTGATCCCGAACCTTCCGGCCCTTTTCCAGAACCTCTTTAGTTTCAGCGGCGGCAGCGCACCGCGCGTGCGGAATGACTTCTATGCAGTTCGCGGCGACATCTGGCTGGAGAAGCAGATCGCCCCTCTGACGGACCTGGGCGCGGAAATACAACAATGTGCTTCGCGTGCAGGTCGAGGGAGAGGCGAGCATGACCACGCCGATCACCGACATGGTGCTGGCCGCCGCCGCGGTGGACCGGCCGGAGCACGAGAATCTCTTTGTCGGCGATGAAGTGGACAACTACCTGCCGATGGCTTCGACCTGCCGTTCATATGGACGGCAGAAAACGGAGCAATGCTGAGCTTAGGGGAAGTCTTCGACACGTTCACTCTGACTGTAAACGGCCGGATGATCTCTATCGATCAGATCGGCGCCGAGAGCGATATCGGCGCGTATCTTAAGGCTGGCCGGAACACAATCGAGGTGCGTGTGGCGACCACGCTGAACAACCAGTTAGCCAAGATTGACAGCGATGTCGCGAACCGCGGGTTGGTGCAGCCCTACGGTTTAGTCGGACCGGTGCGGCTCACGCCTTACGGCACCGCGACCGTGTTGAGGAACTCGCGGAGATGATATTTGCATGGCCACTCGAAGCAGCCAACATGAGAGCACCCTGATATCAAGCATTGAACGAAGCTTTTCGGCGGGCAAAGCACGAGATCGCGGTTCCACGGCAGCATTTGCCTTTCCGAACACGCGCTTGTACTCCCGATTGAACTGGCTTGGACTTTCGTATCCCACCTCGAACGCTGCACTCGCCGCATCAAGTTCCTCTGTGAGCATCTTCTGCCCTGCTGTATGGAGCCGAAGCTGTTTTTTTTGAAACTGAATAGGACTCATTGGCGTGAGACCAGGCGACGACGGTCTCGTGAATGCTAGTCCATTGCCTGTGCCGCTCGCGGCGGTCACGGTCTACTTCCCCTCTACGCCATCCGCGGGTACTCCTCAATTTGTGGGTGCCCCGGCGGGATTGATTGCCGGAATCACGCCGGTGAATGTTCAAGTACCGCGACTATCCCTTTGTCGGGGACAACCATGATCGCAATCAGCCTCAACGGTTCGAGCGCGCAATTGTACATGGCGCAATAGCCGGCGCGATCTTGGAAAGCCTAATTGAGCTCCCTGATCCAGATATTTCGAAAGCTGACAGGCTCGCTTTTGTCGCCGTGGGCCTGCAGCTTAATCGGCGCGGAGTCGTATTTTTTATAGTACGGCTTACCGATGTAAAGTGTCTCGCCCTTCAATTCGAAATGGTTTTGAACCAGCACTCCGTTGAAGAAAACAGTGACATAGGCGGGACTCTTCAAAGAGCCGTCGCCATTGAACGTCGGTGCGGTCCACACCACATCGTAGGCTTGCCACTCGCCCGGCTTGCGATTGGGGTTCACCAGCGGAATGCCCTGCTTGTAAATACTGGCGGCCTGTCCGTTGACGTAGGTCTTGTTATTGTACGAATCGAGAACTTGCAGCTCATATCCCGCGTCGCCCGGCCCGGTTGACGCCAGAAATACGCCGCTGTTGCCACGCGCCTGATCGGAGCCGGTGATGTTCTCGGGAATTTTCCACTCGATGTGCAGCTGGTAGTTCTTGAAGACCCGCTTGGTTTCGATGTTTCCGACGCCGGGCGCCTTGTTCACGGTCAACATGCCGTCGGCGACGATCCATTTGGCCGGAGACTTGTCGCGGGCGGACACCCACTCATCGAGGTTCTTACCGTCGAACAATACGATCGCGTCAGACGGAGGCGCGGCGTTGGTGGCGCCCGGTGTCACCACCTTCGGCACCGGCTCCCACACTTCCGTGTCCTGAGGTTTCGGGCGAGCGCCGTCGGGTGGTTGGCTTTGAGCCGTGGCCGCCTGTATCCCGAACAGGGGTACCGCCACGACAATCAAGGCGGCGCACGCGAAGAAATTCGAATATAGTATCCGCATAAATTCTCAACAATGAGGATACACCCATCCGCATGAACGGAGAATTGTCCGCCTGGAGATCTGTAGACTGGGTAGAGTGATGTTCGAGTTCTGTCCAAGACGTAATCTAATCGCCTTGATCCTGCTCAGTGGGAGCGCACTTCACGCGGAGGTCGCGTTCTCCACGGATGTTTGGCCGATTATTGAGCGGCGTTGTGTTACCTGTCATCAGCCAGGCGAGATCGCACCGATGCCTCTTACAACCTATTCCCAAGTGCGGCCTTGGGCAAACGCAATTCGAGAAGCGGTATTGACGCGAAAAATGCCCCCTTGGGATGCGGCGGGCGAAACCGCGCACGACTTTCGGAACGACAGGTCATTGACCGAGACCGAGATTCGGGCCATCACGACGTGGGTGAAGGAAGGCGCTCCGGAAGGTGCACCGCTGAAAATGGCGTTTCACGCCAGCAGCGTCGAGAACCGGTGGAAGCTCGGCACGCCGGATATCGTAATTCGAGTGCCCGGCTTTCATGTGCCTGCCTCCGGGCTGCTCACCTATCGCTATTTGATCACGCCGGGCTTGTTTCCAAAGGACGTCTGGGTTCGTGCGGCGGAGTTTCGGATCGATCAACGCACTGTAGTTCATCACATTAATGCTTATGCAAGAGGGCCGGAGTCAAGTTACCTCGCGGGATATCCCAAGGGCGAGATCGTGACTGCCACAGTCGCGGATCGTGGGCGCCGACGCGACGGTGAGAGGGTTTTCGATCGACGTTCGCAGTTAGTTGGATGGGAACCCGGCTATCGGCCCATGCCCTGGCTGGAGAACGGCGCAAAGCAAATCCGGGCCGGCTCCGACATCGTTTTTGAGATGCACTACAGCCCCAACGGGATCGAGGTGACGGATTATTCGGAACTAGGAATCTATCTCGCCGATGCCGCTCCTTCGGAACGAGTAATGGCGATTGACACTCTGCGCGATCTCGATCTGGCGATTCCCGCCGGCGCGCCGGATTATGTATCGCGCGCCACGATGACTCTGGCGCAGCCGGTGAAACTCGTATCCGTCCAGCCGCACATGCACCACCGGGGAAAATCAATGGAGGTGCGGGCAGTGTATCCGAATGGAAGAGTGCAAGTGTTGGTGAGCGTCCCGAAGTATGACTTCAACTGGCAGACGACCTATGTCTTGCGTGAACCGCTCTTTCTTCCTGCGGGAACGAGGCTGGAGTCGGTTGCGCACTTCGACAATTCGGCAAACAACCCTTCGAATCCGAATGCATCCGTTTCTGTCAATTGGGGAGATATGACTACGGACGAGATGCATATCACGTTTCTCGAACTTGCGATGCCAGTCGCAGCCGATCCGGAGACGTTGTTTGCCGCGCCGCCGCGGATGATCGGGATGCCAGCCGGAAAGAAGTAACTGCGTCGAGCGCTATCGGGTCTCTGAACTCAGCGGTCCAGCGATTCGGACCAGCCGCCGTCCCAGTAGTGAACGTGCTGCGGCGATTACGGTTGGCTCGTCCACGTCTAAATTCCTAAAGATCCTCACCAAATCGGGCACAGCAACGCGGTCCCCCATACGATCCAGGACTTCTCGCTCGACGGGATCGAGCCAATGCTCAATCGTCAAAGCTTGGCCCAATAGAGTTGCTTTGGCTTTTGCGCGTACATCGCCGCCGAGCACTCGTGCGTCGAGAAGCGCGATGGGTCCGGCGCGGCACAGCCAGCTCTCTTTGAGGGCCTGTTCGCAATCGAGATGTCTTATCATTCGCTCGGCGAGAAAAGCCGAATCGATCTCCGCACCCGCAGTGCGGCGTGGTGGTGGCGATTCCTCCATGCGCTCCCAAGACTCGCCGATACTCCACTGGAAGGAAATGACCAGCGAGACGACCCTGACGTAGCCCTGTGCTCGAAGGTTGCCTGCCCACTGTTGAACCGAATCCAGGAACGATTGGAAGTCGTTCCCTTTAGCGTGCCCGATCGAGTATTTCGCGGCCGCGTGTTCCGCCAAGCGGAGGATATGGATGTCCATCGGTGCGCCGTTGAGCCATTTGCGCAATCGCGCGGCGAGAGGCTCATTATCACCCTCACCGAGTTCGGTAACCATCTGCGCGATGCCGCCAGCCGCGAGATGATGCGGCAAGCCGGCAACGATTCGTTCCTGAATGTCCTCTCCTGAACGGCCTCCGTCTCGGAATTGAAGGGAATCGAGCGGCGAGGGTACAAAGGGCGGATTCGCGGTGATCAGGTCAAAAGATTTGCCGTGCACAGGTTCGAACAGGTCGCCAACTATGACCTCCAGGTTGGTGGTACCCGAAGCTTGGGCGTTGAAGCGTGTACAGCGGGCCGCGCGAGGATTGATGTCAATGGCGATTACGTGCTGGGCGTGAGTCGAAGCGAGCACTGCATGGATGCCCGAACCCGTACACAGGTCGAGGGCGGAGCGAAATGCTGTGCGGGTTGTACAGCGCGCGAGATGGCAGCTATCAAGGCCCACAGCCATGACGTGATCGCGGGGAACCTCCGCATACCCCGGATGCGGAAGTTCGGGCCACGCGTGATCTGAAAAGATCAGACTATCGCCCACGGGAAACAGCGACGCGCGAGCCTGGGCTGAGCCCGCGGCATCGAGGGCGAGGAGTCCTGCGCGGATAAGCACATCGCGTTCGGATGTTGTGAGCAGCTGGTTAAGTTCGTCCGCTGGAAGGGTTCCTTGCAACAGAAACAGATCGATCGCGAGATCGAGCGGATCGCGGCTGGTCAAACGCTCCGAGCGGTATATCGATACAAGACGCCACTGGAGATTGCTGATATCCTCCAAACCGAGGCGCTTTCCTATTGAGCCTTCGGAGTATCCGACACCAGAGAGTTTCGATAGCACGTCGTGAAGTCCGGGCACATCGTCATGGTGGACGAAGAAGCTGGCAGGTTCTGTCATGGGACGAACTACACTTCAAACGACGCGGGATAGCATTCATCGCGCACACTTGTGAAGTATGGTTGGACTAGGTTTTATCTCCATCTAATTTTGGCCTCCCAACGACGACGGAGGTCTCCTAATAGAGGATTCGTGCTCTGAAGTAGGAGCTTCCGGCTCTTACAGGGGCAGGGCAGCGTGCGGCAATCCGAGATTGAACCGCACACGGTCGTACTCGATCATAGGCTGGAAGAAATCGGGTTCCTCAAGCGGCCACAATTCCGCCAGCGGCGCGTTCGATTCGGATTGTTGCAAAATGCCGTTTACCGCGCGGCGGGCTGCCTCATTAGCGGCTTCCATGCAGGCGATGTCGGTGTATGTCCTGACGTAGTCTGACGCCACGAACAAGTTGGGCAGATTCGTGACTGCGTCGGGCCGGTACTGCAACGAACCGGCAGTGTTTATGAGAAGCGGCTCCTGGTTTGTTACGGCTGACTGATTTGGGAACTCGATGTCCGGATCAAGGAACCAACTGGCCAGATTACCGTCCTGGATTAACGAGAAGCCACCCACATTCAGGTGAACTTTCAACTGTGCCCAGACTTCATCCTTGATTTCGTTTGCCGTACAAGCCCGTGCGGGTTTGCCAAAGAGTATCCCGGGCGAGTCCCAGTCGGAAATATCCACGGAAAGGATTCCCCCGAGACTTCCGTCGCCGTAGTCGGAAAGCGGGGCGTTCTTCCAGAACTGCTTCTGTGAAATTGAAGTCAAAGCCCAAGGCGAATCGGCGTAAAGGGTGTGCCCGTGATCGAGCGGCAGGTCGGTTTTCAAATAAAACTGTATACCATTCATCCATTTTGTCTGGAGCGCACTCAAGCCGGCGAGTGAAGGAGCGAGACTCGCCATGGTTTCAGTGACTAGTCCGCTCATGACTTCAATCGGCATCGCGGCAATGTAGTAATCCGCGGTGATGTTGACCTGTTGTCCGCCCTGTTCCGCGACGACTCCTGTCACTCCTGAAGGCGCCACCAGGAATTGCTTGATAGTTACGCCGTTTTCGAGTGTCACATGCCTGTTCCTTAGATATGCTACCCAAGGCGAAAGCCAAACCTCATTGGTAGGTCCGTCGAGAAGTCTGTCGAAGCCGGTGGGTGAGATAATACCGGCGAACAACTGTAGCAGGATATAACCCACTGTCCGGGTGCTTCCGTCTTCGGCGCGAAGAGCTACCAGAGACCTGGTGAGTCCCTCGGCCAATAGTGTCTGATACTCTTTTGACCTCTGCGCAGCGCCGATGAAGTTCCACCAGGCGATCTGCTCATATTCTTTTACCCGGCGTTCGGGGCAAGTGGTCAGCAGAACCAGAAGACGGTCGATGAAGTACAGTACTTCGCTATCGGGAACGCCGATGCCAGTGAGCATCGCGCGGAGTGCCACGATCCAATCAGGACAATTCTGAGGAAGGCGCGCCACTAGATCGAGCGGTGGAAGCCCAGCGCGTCCTACCAGGATACGGGTGGCATTAACTAGATTGTTGGCGACAGTGCTATTTCCGTAATAAGGAATGCGCTTCATCGTGTCTGGCAAATGCTTGTAGAACGCGGGAAAAAAGCGGAAGCCGTGTTCGCCGGGGAGGTCTTTTCTATCACCCGTATGAGTGCCTGGAACGGAGAGGCTCCGGGCCTTTCCGCCGAAGACACTCTTCTTCTCAAACACTGTGACATTGAAGTTACGCTCGCACAGTTCGTGGGCAGCGCTCAATCCCGCAACACCCCCGCCTAATATCGCGACACTTAGTGGCATTGTGCCAGCCAGAGTATCATATTGTTCCTGATAGTCACCTCGGACAAAGACTTTGCAGGACGTGGTGACACTCTCGGCAAAGGAAGTGACTTCGAAGTCGGATCATCCGGCATCGAGTCTTCTACTTTCGCGGGTCGAAGCGCACTTCCACCTCAGTATTCACTCTCACCGCGTGGCCGCTCTTGACCGTGGGCTGATAGCGGAACTGAGACCACGGCACAGTCTCGCAGAGTTGCGCGCCGCTGTCGAGCTCCGCAATCTTACCTTCCTCGCCGATGACGACTTTGCAGCGAGCCGTTCCACCCGCCGGTTCCCATAGGGGCGCGGTCAGGGCGGTGGGACCCTCGACCAGCAGAGGGCGCTGTTTCTCCGCCGGAACGGAGATTGTCGGCGCTTCCTTCTCTCCGGCCCCGGCATCCTTCTTCTGTTTCGCGGAATCAGCCTCGCTGGTAGCGGGCTGGATCCGGGTCACCAGGAATACGGGTCTGGCGGGAAAGCGGTTCACCTTCGCGCGCAAACTGTTGGAATAAGAATCCGTCACATCAAACGCCAGCCCGGGCCAGGCCGTCCTCACGACACGGCCGCAGCTTGATTCAAGCGGATAGCCATGTTTGCCCTGGTCGGGATCCCCAATCGCATCGATGGCCTTCTGCGCATAGACGCCCTCGGCCGAATACTCCTTCCCGGCTTCGACCTGGAAGGCCTTGTTGAAGAAAAGACGGTAGCGACTCAGGCCATCCACCAGGTAGACGGAAGGTCCACCCGCGTTCAGAGCGGCGTCTAACGCAGTCGATTCGGCAAGCAGAACCAGGGCCTTTCCCTGAATTTTGTCTGACGGGGCGGCGGCTTGCTTGACGGAAGGCTCGCTGGAACAGCCTGCCACTCCGGCCAGAGTAAATGTCAGGAGACAAAAAAAGTACTTATTGCGGGTCATCGTTCGCGCCCTCGCTTTTCAAGATTGTACGAATCTGACGTTATCACCGGAACATAGCCGATGACAACCGATGCGCGCTCATTCGCCCCGTGCACGTGTGATACGCTGTCCGAGACGTAAACGCTCGAAACATCGTAAAGGTGCATAATATTTTTGAGGTACTTAGCGTGAATCGACGACCGTCCGATATTTTCCTCGTGCTCGCGATCGCGACCCAAGCGTCGTTCGCGGCGCTCCCGCAACCCGTTAAGATCAAGAGCGGGCTTGTCGCCGGAGTAGCCGCCGGCGATTCTTCGATTACGGTCTTCAGGGGGATCCCTTTCGCCGCGCCGCCCGTGGGCGATCTCCGTTGGCGCGCGCCACGTCCGGCTCCAGTCTGGACGGGCGTTCGTAAGGCGGATCGGTTTTCAGCCAGCTGCATCCAGAACGTTGTCACCGAACGAAAGCCGTGGACCTTCGAGTTCATGACCCACGGCGATATCAGCGAAGACTGCCTCTATCTGAATATCTGGACTCCCGCCGGGGCCGCTCGAGAAAAACATCCGGTGTTCTTCTGGATGTACGGTGGCGGAAATACTGAAGGCAGTGCGGCAGTTCCAGTCTACGATGGCGAGCAGTTAGCCAAGAAGGGACTGGTGGTCGTCACCATCAACTATCGGCTCGGAGTATTCGGTTTCTTCGCTCATCCCGAACTTACAAAAGAATCCGACACCTCCGGCAATTACGGCCTGCTCGATCAGTTAGCCGCTCTGCAGTGGGTGAAGGACAACATCGCGGCATTCGGCGGCGATCCGGCCAGAGTGACCATCGCGGGACAGTCGGCCGGCGCCGCCGATGCTCACAGTCTGGTGGCGTCGCCCCTCGCGAAGGGTCTTTTCGCGCGGGCCATCGAGGAGAGCGGATCGAATATTGCGGGCAACATGCGCACGCTCGCTGAGCAGGAGAAAGACGGCGTGCGCTTCGCCGAAGCGAAGGGTACGCATTCTCTAGTTGAACTGCGCGCGATGTCCCCTCAGGATCTCTCCACGCCGGTCACCGGAGGCCCGCCGCTGCGTTTCGGACCCGTGGTGGAGGGCCATTTCCTAACCGCCCCGCCCAACGAAATCTTCGCCCAGGGGAAGCAGAACGATGTACCGGAGCTGACTGGCTGCAACAAAGACGATCTCGGCGGCGGCGTGCCTCATCCCAACACCACCGCGGACGCTTTCGCAAAAATGGCGCATCAGCGCTACGACAACCTGGCCGAGGCGTTCCTGAAGTTATATCCAGGGGAATCCAATGAGCAGGCGGGAGATGCACAGAACGACAGTGCCCGCGACCAGTTGCGCACGTCGATGTATCTCTGGGCGCGGAACCGGGCAAAGACGGCGAAGAGCAAAGTTTGGACCTACTACTGGGATCACGCGCTGCCCGGACCTGACGCCGATCGGTACGGCGCCTTCCATACCTCGGAGGTGCCCTACGTGTTCGATTCGCTCGCGAAGTCGGATCGCCCCTTTACCGATGCCGACAGAAAGATCGCCGACATGATGTCATCCTACTGGGCCAATTTTGCGAGCACGGGGGATCCGAACGGCAAGGGCCTGCCTCGCTGGTCTGCGGTGAGCGAAGCACGCGGCATGACCATGGAACTCGGCGATACAAACATGCCGATCCCCATTGCGGGCAACAGCGCGAGGGAGGCGTTCTTCTCGGAATTCCTCTTGAAGCCCCGCGCGGCGCAGCGTCCGTAACGGCGGCCGGAATCGTTCTGGGATGGGTGTTGGATCAGCTAAGGCCGCAAGTTGCTGTAAACAGCTCGCTCGAAATCACCAAGAAGCCCGACCGCTTCCTTATCTACAAACGGCAGGAACTGCATCATCAGCACCGCGCAAATCGATCGCTTGGGATCGATCCAATAGAACGTGTTGAAGAGTCCAGCCCACGCCAGGCTTCCCGCGGACCGGCCGCCGTCGTAGGCGGTCGTGTTGATCAGGAATCCGAGCCCCCACTTCTCGTCCGCTCCCGGTTGAATATCCACATCGCTCGATAGGCTCGGCCTGTAGCTCTTCATCTTGCCCGCGGTTGCGTTCCCAATCTGGTTGATCTCCATGCTCTCTACGGTCTTCGGTTGAAGGATTCGGACCTTATTCCTCGCCCGTCCCTTCCCCAGAATCATCTGCATGAACCGCACATAATCGCCGGTGGTGGAATACAATCCGCCGCCTCCGTTGAACTCCTTTGGCGCCGTCGGCAGGACGCGCGGATTCTGCCGGAGCGATCCGTCATCCTGTCTTGCATAGCCGGTGACCAGCCGATCGAATTTGGAGGCGGGGACCAGATAGCTTGTGTCCTGCATCTCTAGCGGCCGTAGAATCTTGACCTGAAAATATTCTTCGAGCGTCATCCCGCTCAACGTTTCCACCAGCCGCCCGGCCCAATCGATCCCCATTCCATACTGCCAACGAGTCCCCGGTTCAAACATCAGCGGTGGGACGGCAGGAACAACGCCATTCGTCTGCGACGCGTACCGGAACATGTCAGCGTCCCAGATGTCGTAACAGATGCCCGACGTGTGCGTGAGCAGATGCTTCAATGTCACCGCGACTTTGGCGGGACGCAGTTTCGGTTTGCCGGTCTCCGCATCGAAGCCTTCGAGAACTTCTAATTTGCCAAGTTGCGGCAGGTGTTGTGACACCGGCTCATCAAGCTTCACCTTGCCCTGTTCCACCAGTTGCAAAGCGGCAACGGTAGTGATGGCTTTGGTCATCGATGCAATCTGAAAGATTGAGTCGGTGGCTACCGGCGCGCCAGACGAATCTCGTGTGCCGAACGCGCCCGAATAAAGAATGCTGCGTTCGCTGCCAACCATCCCTACGGCGGCGGGGATCTTCCTCTGCGCAATTCCGGCTCGCAGCGTTTCATCCAGTTTGGCTGCGCCACCGGAGGCGGCATGCAGTCCGGCCGCGCCAATAACGGCCGCGACACCACCGAACTCTCTACGGCTGATACTCGGCATATTTCCTTTCGGTGACTCCAGAGGAACGATTTCGCTGGTTCAGAGCATCTTCTGAAATGGCGAACTTCGCCGCATTGAGCTCACTCGAAATACTACCAACTTCAGGCTCGGACTGTCCGCACTGGGCTAGTCTCGGGATTTTATGCGTAGGCCTGAAGCCGAATGACTGAACTTACTTCTTCTTAAAAGCGTCGTCTTTCGGCGGCTCAATCTGCGCGTCGTCGGTGTCAATAGCCTTTGGGTCGGTCTTGGGATCGGGCGGCGGATCCGTCAAGGGAGGTGTTGTCTCCGGCGGCTCTTCTTTGGGTACTGGTGGCTTCTCGGGAGGCGGCATGGTGACTAGAGTCTCCGGCGCCAGAAGAGTTTCGGATGCTACTCTACCCAAAGAACGCGAGAGACGTATCGAACAAAATCGAAGAATCGGGATACCGCTTGCCCGGCGTACGGCTCTAATTGAGGTTGAGAGGAGAGACAAATGCAAAAGCGCAAATTGGGAAATAGTGGCCTGGAGGTTTCAGCCCTTGGCCTTGGCTGTATGGGAATGAGCTTTTCGTACGGTCCGCCCAAAGACAAGCAGGAGATGATCGCACTTCTCCGGGCAGCCGTGGAACGCGGTATCACGTTCTTCGATACCGCCGAGGTCTACGGCCCGTTCTTGAATGAAGAGCTTGTTGGCGAAGCTCTCGCTCCCTTCCGCAAGCAAGTGGTCATCGCCACCAAGTTCGGGTTCGATCTGAGCGGCAGCGATCATCGGCCGGGAGCGGCAGGTCTGAACAGCCGGCCGGAGCACATCAAGCAGGCCGTCGAGGGCTCGCTCAAGCGCCTCCAGACCGATGTCATCGACTTGCTTTATCAGCATCGGGTGGATCCGGACGTCCCGATCGAAGACGTAGCGGGAACGGTGAAGGACTTGATTCATCAGGGCAAGGCAAAGCACTTCGGTCTTTCCGAGGCGGGCGTGCATACCATCCGTCGCGCACACGCGGTCCAGCCGGTCACTGCACTCCAGAGCGAATACTCGCTGTGGTGGAGACGCCCCGAAGCCGAAGTGATCCCGGCCCTGGAGGAACTCGGAATCGGACTTGTTCCTTATAGCCCGCTTGGTAAAGGCTTCCTCACGGGTAAGATCGACGAAAACGCGACCTTCGACAGTAACGACTTCCGCAGCACTCTGCCCCGGTTCACGCCCGAGGCTCTCAAGGCGAATCAGGCTCTCATTGACCTGTTGGGCCAAATCGCAGAACGAAAGAAGGCGACCCCGGCTCAGATCGCGCTCGCGTGGCTGTTGGCCCAAAAGCCATGGATGGTACCGATCCCAGGCACCACGAAGCTGCATCGGTTGGACGAGAACATGGGGGCACTCTCAGTCCAACTCACGCCCGACGATCTGCGCGACATAAATGAAGCTGCCTCCCGGATCACGGTACAAGGGGCACGCTACCCGGAAAAGCTGGAGCAGATGACCGGTCGCTAACGTTCAATCACCAGCAATAGAGTTTGAAGACATCAAGTAATAGCGCGCATGAGGCGGCGTACGATCTCGGCTTTGGGTTGCACGCCGACGATCCGGTCAACTTCCTGGCCGGCCTTCAGAATCAATAACGCGGGAATACTCTGGATCCTGAACCGCTCGGACGTGAGCGGATTGTCATCGACGTTCATTCTTGCGAACTGAACCCGCCCTGCCATTTCAGTGGCCAGCTGATCGAAAATCGGAGCGATCGCCCGGCACGGACCGCACCAGGGCGCCCACATATCCAATAGCACGGGGAGAGGCGCGCTCTCGATCTGCGAAGAAAAGCTCGCGTCCGTGACCTCGATGGGATGCCCGATGTCGGGAATTCGAAGAGGAGATTTGCATCGGCCGCAAACGGGCTGGAGTCCAGCGCTTATCTTTTCGACCGGAACTCGATTCTTGGTGTCGCACGATGGACAATGAAGGAGCATCGAATCGGGCATAAGTCCTTTGACCAGTATGCTAGAAGTCAGGGGCTTCCGGTGGCGTTAGATCTTATGGTAGGCATTCTGGTGCATGGCGACAATCATTTCATCGTGAGAGGCCCATTGCCGGGCCGAAAGATCGCACTCGCACTCGTTAGACACTGGTCTCTCATTCAGATCGGAGCGTCGACTCCACCGCCGCTCGATCAATGGCAAATCATCTCCCGGGAGTTCCGGGAGAATTTGGAATGGGCTGTAGTTGTCCCGGGAGAGAGTGAAGTATCCCCAGCGGTGACGAGTTTGCTGCACGAGCTGTCAGCGCGCGGAATCGCCATCCACGACTCCCCCGTCGGGCCTTGGTAGGACAGCTGATGCGAACACACCGGGTAGGAGCTGATTGGCTCGGGTATTTGAAGAGAAAGCCGGAGTTCGGCTATATTGCCGTGGCGAACAGCCCATGACCCTCTTGAAGGCTGTGCTGAAGGCGCTCTCCGATTCGTAGCCCAGCGACCGGGCAATGACGGAAACGGGATCGCCGGAGTTCGCCAGCTTGTCCCCGGCCAGCAGCATTCGCCAGCGCGTCAGGTATTCCATGGGTGACTCCCCCACCGTTTCTTTGAATTTCAGAGCGAAGGTCGAACGCGACATGCCGGCACGCTCCGCCAGCTTCTGTATCGTCCAGCCATGTGCCGGATCATCGTGCATAGAGTGGATCGCCGCGCTCATCTGTTTATCCGCCAAGGCAAAGAGCCACCCAACGCCCCCTCTCAATCCTTCCGCCAGATGCAGCCGCAGCGCCTGAACCAGCATCATGTACGTGAGGTGTTGTGCGACCAGAAACCCGCCTGGCTGTGGCTCGCGCAACTCCTGCATCATCCGGTCCAGAGACCATCGCAATGCCGCCTTGTCCGATTCTTTGCGGATATGCACAATGGGCGGTAGCACTCCCAACAGGATGCTGGCATGATTCCCGGTAAGGGCGAAGTGCCCGCCGACCATGAAGCAATCCCCGCCGCCATTGTACGAGGCAATACCGCCATTCCGCTTGGCTGCCAAAACAGTGAGGGCGTCCACAGGCGTCAAGGTCAGGTCGCTTGCAAGGCGAAAAGGCCGCCCACGAGGCAGCAGGAAGCAATCGCCCGCCTTTAAGTGCACCGCCTCGGGAACTCCCTCCACCGACAGCCAGCACTGGCCGGAAACCAGAGCGTAGCACTTGATGCCTTCATGTTGGGGGAACTGCATGGACAGTTCTCCACCCATCTCAAAGCCACCGCACATATAACTGCGCAGTTTCAACAGCGACAGCACATCTGAGAGCGGGTCCATATAAGAGCACCCGGGCCATCCCGGACGATTGCGAAGATAATACGGACTCTCTAGCTAGATCGTATTTCCTCAATCAACATCTTAACAACCGGGCCGCAAATTGCGGTCATGGTGATTAAAGGAGAAATCGTGATGCGTGTTTTCTTAACCGGTGCTACAGGATTTATCGGTTCTGCTATTGTTCATGAACTAATTAATGCGGGCCATCAGGTGCTAGGTCTCACTCGCTCGGATGCGGGCGCCAAGTCTCTCATTGATGCTGGTGCGCAGGTGCATCGAGGTGATCTTGAAGACCTGGAAAGCTTGCGAAGTGGAGCAGCTATGACGGATGGCGTGATTCACACCGCCTTTAACCACGATTTCTCAAAGTTCGCGGCTAATTGTGAGTTAGACAGGCGAGCCATCGAGGCTCTCGGCTCAGCGCTCGCAGGCTCCGACCGCCCTTTGGTCGTCACCTCCGGGACCGCGCTCGCTGCGCCAGGACGCCTCGCAACCGAACAAGACGTGCCAGTCTCCAACTCCTCGTTTCCCCGAGTTTCAGAAGAGACAGCAATTTCGGTGGGTGCGCGCGGCGTACGCGCGTCGGTGGTGCGCCTCCCGCAGGTCCATGACCGAGACAAGCAAGGCCTCGTCACCTACTTGATCGCCCTGGCTCGCGAGAAAGGTGTCTCGGCGTTTGTCGGCGACGGTCTCAACCGCTGGCCCGCGGTGCACCGGCTCGATGCGGCCCATCTCTACAGGCTAGTGCTTGAAAAGGGATCAGCCGAAGCCCGATACCACGCGGTCGACGAAGAAGGCGTGCCGCTCCGAGAGATCGCTGAGGCAATCGGCCGGGGTCTGAAGGTGCCGGTCGTCGCCCAATCCCCCGCGGAGGCAGCCCGGCATTTTGGTTTCCTCGGGTTCTTCGTGGGTGTCGATTGTCCAGCTTCAAGCGCGCAAACGCAGGAACGACTGGGATGGCGCCCAACCCAGCAGCCCGGGCTCATTGCCGACCTCGATCGCGCGAGCGCCTTCGAAGCTTAAGCAACGCCGCCAAGCTAAAATTGACGGCTAAGAGATAGATAATTCTGGCGGCCCTGTTGGATTTAAACCAACGACCAACGGATTACGAGCCTCCGGGAAACTCGTCCACCAGAGTCGACTATGCGACATTTCGATGGGTGTTTCACACTGGGGTTCGTCCATCAGGGACACCCAGGACAATGACGCGTATTCCTGTAGGCGATGGGGGAAACTTTCTCACCCTCTCATGGGTGCCACAACTCTCGTTAACGCGCGTGGCCATGGCGGTGCTGCTCTGTTACCAATCCTGGGACTTCCTGACCGTATGGGTGCTGGCAGGGCCTTATTTCTTCTGGACGGTGACCACGCGCGACATTGTTCCGGTTTCGTCGGGGTTGACGTTCAGGATCAGCATGCGCTTTTTTTCAGCATCGTGGGCCTGAATCATGCCACCCTGCTCGCCGCTCGAAGCGACTTCGATTTTGAATCCACTTTCCTGCAGCTTTGTCTGGTAGAATTGAACGATTTCCGTAGGCTTGTCGCCGGATTTGAACGTCGCGATGGTTTCTTTATCGCCTTCGGGGGTGACGACCGAGGATACGATTTCGGGGGTTGTGGTGGGATAGACCGGCATCCAGTCCGGCATCCACCTGAGAGGTGTCGAGGCAGGCTGTTCCGGTGGCGGAGGCGGTTGGGTTTCGGCCACTTTCGGCGCAACGGCCGGGACACTGACCAGCGTTTTGGTCTGTGGATCGAACTTGAACGTTGATAAAGCGCCGTTCTTGTCTTTGAGCGTGACCGTTTGCCTGGCGGCATCGACGGAAGCGAGCTCAAGGTCCGGCCGCATCTTTGCCGCCATGCTTGCAAGGGCCTGGATGGGATTGCTCTTCATCTGGCTCTCACGATAGCCGTTGGCGTTAGCCTCTCCGCTGCCGGGAATCAGCACCGCCATAACGACCGCCAGCAGAGCGCCTCCGGCTATCAGCAGAATGCGCTTCTTATCTTTCTTCCAGTCGAGCTTCGTTAGCCTAGCGGCGAAGCCAATCGTTGCTGAGCTTTTCGGTGATGGTGAAGGTTCCGCGTTAGTACTCGACATAAGTCCAAAGAGATAATCGGCTTCGGCGGGAGGAAGCATTATGAGGGGAAAGTAAAGCTCGTTCGAGTGGAGGTGGCATATCGCTCGGAGGTTAAGAGGAAATATCCCTCACAGCGCGGCAACCTCGCCTATGCCTTCGCCCCCCGACTGCGCTGTGATGTCGGCGGTCCCTGACGATGTTTCGGAACGTCGTGGAATACCAGTTGCACTGAAAACACAACCACTTAGACCAACTGCACTGGACCGAGCTGGCAGCCCTTGCGTTCGATTCCGCGAAGCCATCATGATCGGAACAGCCCCAGAGCCGGACAAGCTGATATTGAAGTCCGCCTTCATCTCCACCATGAGGAAGGGGCGCGGGTTACTCTCTATTTTGTCATGGAAGGCACCCTTGGTACCAACCTCTATGGTGGGGGCCATGCCCCACTGCCGCATTTGTCGCCCTCAGCTTTCAGCTGGCAAGCTGTGCCCGCTCGCCGCTTAGACGGTGCCGCTTGTGAGAATTGAATTGCAACTGAAATAGGCAGGCCGTAGACTGGGGGCGCTCCTGTTTTTATGAAGAGGTCCACCTCAGTTACGCTGACTCTAGTGGTCACGCTCGCGACGGTGCGCGCCCAGCAAGGCGCCGATCCCTGTGCTGCGGCGACTTTGAACGGCGAGGTCTGCCAGGCGACAGTGCGCGGCGGAGGGTATTACAGAGGCGCAGCGAATCAATCTTCGGCCGTGAAGTGTCCACGCCCTATTCATGGGGGCTTTGGCTCGACCGCAGCCACTCATGGCGGAGGCTCGACGGCAGGCAGCTAGTGCGGCGCGTAGGTTCAACGCCGCGCGTTCATTGGGAGTCGAAAGTCGAGGCGGCGGGTTTAACCTGGCACTCCTGCGAACCATCCTCGGAATCGTCCGCAGTCTATTGGAACGAATCCGTGTTTTATGAGCTCTCCGCGAAAGAAGTGGAAATTCTCGAATCCAGCACCAACGAGCTTGCGGGAATGACCCTTCACGCCGCGCAGCACATCATCGAAAACAAGCTCTACGCGAAGATGGCGATTCCAGAGAGCGCGGTCGGCCTGATCGAAAGTTCATGGCAGGCTGAGCCGCCATCGTTGTACGGCCGCTTTGATCTAGCTTTTGACGGACGGAACCCACCGAAACTGCTCGAATACAATGCCGATACCCCGACATCTCTGCTTGAAGCCGCGGTTGTCCAATGGTATTGGCTCCAGGACTTGTTCCCGTCAGGCGATCAGTTCAATTCGATACATGATCGATTGATCGCCCGGTGGCAGGAGCTGAAAGCCTATCTGCCGGATCAACATGTGGATCTCTGCTCGATCGATGACGCCGAAGATGGCATGACCGTCACGTATCTGGGCGACACCGCAAGGCAGGCCGGGCTGACGGCCTCCTTCTTTCCAATCGACGAAATCGGATGGAACGGCACTGATTTCGTAGGCCCGGACGACAAGGCACTTGGTGCCGTGTTCAAGCTGTATCCGTGGGAGTGGATGGTCAGAGAAGATTTTGGGAAGCACCTCGGTGAAGATCGCACGATCTGGATCGAGCCGCCGTGGAAGATGCTGCTGTCGAACAAAGGAATCCTTCCAGTCCTTTGGGAACTCTACCCGCAGCATCCGAATCTGCTGGAGGCCCGCTTCGGCGACCCGGGCGAGCTGACGGCATGGATCAAAAAGCCCTTGCTTGGCCGCGAAGGCGCTAATATTACTCTGCACCAAGCTGGCCCGGATTTGCAGACCGCAGGGGGCTACGCAACCGAGGGCTTTATCTTCCAGGAACTCGCACTTCTAAACCGTTTGAATGGCATTCGCTCGGTCATTGGTAGCTGGTTGGTCGGTCACGAAAGCAACAGCTCTTGTGGGATCGGGATTCGCGAATCGGAATCGCCCATCATTACCAACACGAGTCGGTTTGTTCCGCACCTTTTCTGCTAATCATCCGGTCTTCACGAGGGAGCGGCAGCAATGGGGGAGGTTGCTTGACTGTACCCGATAGGGCAATTATAATCCTAGCTGCCAACCGATGAAACGACGTGCCGTTCTTCGCTCCTTGTTAGCCGTGCCCGCGGCGGCTGTGCTGCCCGCCGACGTGCTCGCGCAGGAGGTTAGGGCGTCTCCTCCCGAAACTCCGAAGACCCTGACGATTGAGGCGGATTCGGCTGCGGTCCCGATCGCCGAAACTTTTGACGGCGCTCAGTTGTCCGCCCTCCGCAAGCTGGGAGAGATTTTGATGCCGGCGGCGCAGGAGGCTCCGGGAGCTTTGGAGGCCGGCGCTCCTGAATTTCTCGACTTCCTCATTGGCGTTTCTCCGCCGGATCGCGCGACCCTTTACAGAAGCGGGCTGGATCGATTGAATGCGGAGGCGCAGCGGCGCTACAAACAGTCTTTCGGAGAAATTACGGCGGCACAGGCCGAACCGATTCTCACTCCGCTCCATGCACCTTGGTCGTATCGCGGTCCGGTCGATCCGTTCGCAAAATTCCTGTTGGCGGCGAAGAGCGATTTACTGACGGCCACCGCAAATTCGCGCGAGTACGTTAAGGTTGTATCGCAGCGGCGGCGCGGTGCGGGCGGAGTTGGTCAATATTGGTATCCCATTGAATAAATGATCGACCATGATGTTCTGATTATCGGGTCCGGCGCGTCGGGCGGTATGACGGCGCGCGAACTGACGGGGCGCGGCATCAAGTGCCTGATGCTGGACGCGGGTCCGGCGACCGATTTCGAGCGCGATCGAGATACGAAAAAAGTCTACGATCTTCCGTATCGAGGATTCGGTCAGCCGGGGCGATTTCCGCATGTCACCCAGGCCAATGAGTTCAACGCCAATGTGTGGGCCGATGAGAAACAGAATCCTTATACCTACGATGCTGAGAGTCCTTATTATTGGGTGCGGGTGCGGAGGATCGGCGGAAAAACGCTGGTGTGGGGGCGCGCGTCGTGGCGGTTGAGCGATTTCGAGTTCAAGGGCAAGGATCACGATGGATTCGGAGACAACTGGCCGATCAGTTATAAGGATCTGGCGCCTTATTACGATCGCGTGGAGCCGTTGCTGCGCGTTGCGGGCCGCAAGGAAGGGTTTCGTCAAATCCCGGATGGGGTGTTCCTGGAGGACACGTCCACCGACAGCGAATCGCTGCGACGATTTCTGGCGGCGGCGAGGAGCAAGAATATTCCTACGACGAAGCCTCGGCGCGCGACGGGCAGCCTGGCGAGTTCGGTGAACCTCTTATTGCCCGATGCGCTGGCGACGGGGAATCTGCAGATCGTTTCGAACGCGGTGGTTCGCGAAGTCACCACGGATAAGAACACCGGCCTCGCGAACGGCGCGAATTTCGTGGATCGGCGCAGTAAGCGCGAGTTTCATGTCAAAGCGAGAGTGGTGGTGGTGGGCGCGTCGGCTTTTGAGAGCTCGCGCCTGTTACTCAATTCGGGGTTGGCCAATTCCAGCGGAGTTCTGGGACATTATGTATTTGATCAGTTCTATGTGAAGAATGTGGTGACTTGTATTGTTCCGGAGGCTCGGGGCGGACAGCCACGACGCGGACTGATGGGTGGGAGCGGATATATTCCGCGCTTCCGCAATCTCGACTCGAGAGAAAAGAATTTCATCCGCGGATATGCGTATGACTTCGGTAGCGGCGGGTCACCCGGTGCGAGTTACTTCCCGCTTTACGGTGAGGCGCTGCAGAAGGAACTCGCCGCCACGAGCGGCGCGCAGTTCTCCATGACTACCATGGGCGAAGTGCTTCCCCGCTACGAAAATCATGTCTCGATCGACAAGAATGTGAAAGACGAGTGGGGCGTTCCCGCGCTGCATATCCAGCACAAATACACCGACAATGAATTCGCTATGGCGAAGGATTCCATGCAGGTGGCCCAGGAGTTATGTCACGAAGCCGGATTCCAGGTACTGGCGAAACATTGGGAGATGGTCCCGCCGGGCGAGAGTATTCACGAGCTGGGATCGTGCAGGATGGGCGACAATTCTAAGACCTCAGTGCTGAATCAGTATAACCAGACACATGACATCAAGAATCTGTTCGTGGTCGATGGGAGCGCATTCGTATCGGGAGGCTCGCAGAATCCGACGCTCACGATCTCGGCGTTGGCGATGCGCGCTTCGGAGTATTTGGCGGAACAGATGCGCCGGGGAGAGATTTGAGGTTTCTCCTTACATGGCTGCTCCTCTATCCATACGATAAGAATCCGCCTCTTCAACCCATTCCTTTCAGTCACAAAACACACGTTGCGCTTCCGCTGAAATGCGATGATTGCCACACCATGCCCGATCCGGGAGAAGTGATGACAATTTCCCCGGTCTCCAAGTGCATGGCTTGCCATCGGACGATTAAAGCCGACAGTCCTGCAATCAAAAAGTTGCAGGACTATGCCGAGAAGAAGCGTTCGATTCCGTGGGTTCGTGTCTCTGAAATTCCGAGTTGGATTTTTTTCAGCCATAGGATACATCTGGATTCCGGAGCCAAATGCGAGACGTGTCACGGGCCGGTAGCTGAACGTGATCAATTGTGGCTGGGCGCCGATTTGTCCATGCGTGGCTGCATGGATTGCCACCGTGTGAAAAAGGCGACGCTCGATTGTGGAGGTTGCCACGAGTTGAGAAACTGAAGGCAGGCGAATTGCAGTCGCGAGCGAATGCGACAACGAGCTGAGAACACGCTTGCTGCTAAGCCGGATTGAACGACTAGAAGGAAATGCGCCCGGAGAACTGGATCTGGCGCGGCGTCCAATAGGAGGTCTGCAGAGACTCCGTGCCGTCCGTCGTATTCGGGTTGACGCGGCCCTGAATATTGAACGCATTGAAAGCATCCACGTTCACTCTCAGCTTGACCCTCTCGGTCATGACTAAAGACCTTATACAGAGAGATGTCGGCGTTATAGTTGGACGGTCCAAGCAGCACTGTCTGCGAGAATGGATTGGCGCCCGAGGGGCCCGGCGAGTAAGCCGTTGACACCACCGTTCCGTTCTTCAGCGTGACCGGCACGTTATTGTTGCCGAAGTTCGAAGTGCCGGGGACATTGTTGATAGGCGGAAGGTAGGGCAACGTAGTTGGAGGGAACACCAGATATCCCGTTCTTGGCGGCGCCGATCACGGCCGGCGAGAGGTATCCGTTGAACCACAGATATTCGGGATGGCACACGCCGCTGCGGCAATCGGTGATCGGCGCGGAGCTACCGTAAACCTGCAGCGGGTTGGCCGGTCCCCAGTTCGCCGAAGCCACCTGGAACGATTGCGATACCCACTGCCCGACGAATGCCACCTGGTAGCCGCCCACCACCGCATCCAGCAACTTGTTGGCATTGTGCAGAAGGCGCTTGCCCTTGCCCACCGGCAGATCCACGATTCCGTTGAAGGTGAGGTGATGTTCCGGAATCGCGGTATCGACGTGGTAGTTTTCATAGCGATTCAAAGCCTGGCTCGGATCGAGAATCGTCCCGGTATTGAGCCCGGACGGGAGCACGCCGGGAGCAAAATCCGCCGCCGGATAGAGAATGCTGTCCCGGAAGGTGTTCCCACCGACCCGGAATGCGCGCGAGTACACGTAAAAGATCTGGTAAGCAAACCCCTTCTTGAACGGTCTCTGATAGTTGAGCTGCAGCGCGCTGTCGTTGGACCAACCCGTTTTCTGGGAGATCACGTTGTTGCCCCAGACGGTCTGATCGTAGGGATTGGTCGCAACCGAGGCATACGTTCCCGTCGGCGGCGTGGTTCCAGTTGCCGTCTCCCACACATAAGTGGAGGGGGTGTGATTGTATTGATAGTTCTGATCGAGGTTCGATCCGTGAGTGAAGACGTAAGTGATGCGGAACACCGAGCCATCTTTGAAAGGTTGCTCGATGGTCGCATTCGCGTCCCGGACATGAGCGGGAGGATAGTTCGCAGCGAGCGTTTCGGAGGTCGAGATACCGGGAAGCAGCGCGTTCACGGAATTGGTGTTCACGACGTTCGAGCTGTTGAGGCCGGCGACGACCGTCTGCGGCGCGCGCAGGAGTAAGTTGGGCAGGCCATCCGGCGCATACGTCGCGCTGACATAGCTCTGCGAGTAACTCGCTGTAAAGGGATAGTTGGCGGTCAGGTACCGGACGGAATTCCGTATCGGCACCGGATAGATGTACTCGCCGTAGCCGCCGCGGATCACGGTGCCCCACTTTGCCGAAGGGAGGAGTGTAGGCAAACCCCAGGCGCGGGTTGAAATTCGCCATGCTGTTATTGATACCCGACGCCGGAAGTCCGGCCTGCTGCGGGGTTTCGAACTTGACTCCCAGGTTCTGCAGATTGGTGATGATGCGCCTGCGTCGTAAACCCGTTTTGTATGTAGTTAGAGAGTGGATTGTCCAGCACCAGCGCGTCATGCTTGAGATCGAAAGTGACGAAGTTACCCTGGTCGGAGTGCGGCGCCGGATGCATCTCCCAGCGGAGCCCGGCGTTGACGGTGAGATGCTGGCTCACGCGGAAGTTGTCTTGAATATAAGAATCGATCTCCTGCTCCCGGTAGTGACCGAAGGGCGCGTTCTTCTGCTGGCTGTAGGAATCCGCGGCCCCCAGGAAGAAATCCGCATCCGCGTAACCGGTATTGGCCTTGGCGCCGTAATTGGCGCCGGTGGTTGGGTCGTAAACAGCCGTCGCCAGGTTGGAGAAAGCAATCGTGTCCGCCGACCGGTCGGATAGATAACCAAATCGTTCGTGCCGGTAACGGGCGCCAAACTGCAATTGATGCTTGCCCAGAATCTTCGTCAGGTTCTCGTCGAGAGTAGACAGGATCTGGCTCATGCCGTAATTGAACTGAGAACCGCCATAAGGCATGATCAGGTTGGATCCGATCGTCGGAAAGCCTGCCTGCCCGAAGTTATTGGGAAGGCCCAGCTGCGCTTCATAATCTTCATTTGAAATATTGTTTCCCTGGACGTACATCCGCTGCCATTGCTGGCTCAAAATGGTCTCGGAAAAGAATGTTGGTGAGAAGACGTGCGAATATCCGATCGCTCCGCTGATAGTCTGGATCGGCTGCGCCTGATAGCCCGTCGCGCCCGCCGGCAGACCCCCGCCGGCGATGTTGGCGGGCGAATTTGCGGGGTAGTTGCGCAGAGCCTGCTGCGTCTGATCGATGTCGGTGAACCGGAAGTACATCGCGGTTGTTCTGATTGAAGACATGATCCAGGCGGGTGGTGATGTTCGGGACCGTCTGCGTCGTATTATTCACCGCGTTGAAGTTGGGATTGATGAGCGGATTGTCGGCGGTTTGCGGAAGCGGTGTCGCAGCATAGATCGCTTTGGCCAGAGGGCTTTCGCGGGCGATCGGAATCTGGTTATTGGGAAACGGCGTGCGCTGCAATGTGCCCGCCTGTGTGCTGTTGGGGTCGTACAAGGTTTGCAGGATACCCGAGCCGTTGATTAATCCGCTAAAGTCGCCGTTTCTCATGGCTACTGTCGGCACCGTCACCAGTTCATTGGCGGCTTGCCGCAGGGAGAAGCGCTCATAGGCGAAAAAGAAGAAGGATTTGTTCTTGCCGTTGTAAAGCTTGGGAATACTGATCGGGCCGCCGAAGGTGGCTCCGAACTCATTGCGCACCAAATGAGGCGCGGCAAAGTTGGCTGGATTCTGGCGGGCTTTGGCGATACCGAAATAGCATTGTTGCGCGCGGTCTCGAAGGCGGAACCATGGAATTCGTTGGTTCCCGACTTGGTGGTAATGATCACTGTGGCTGGCGTGGCGAACTGGGCGCTGGAGTTGAGCGTTTCGAATTTGGCTTCCTGCACGGCATCCGGGTCGGGCAGCGTGGATTGCGCGGAGTTGGCTTCGCCGCCGAAGTTGCGATTGGTCATCGGCGCGCCATCCTGGGAATATTCCATTCCCTCCCCCATCAGGCCATTCGCCCGCGTGCCGTTTACCTCGACGCCCGGCTACGGTGTTCTGGGCGAGTCCCAGCACATTGCGCCCATTCTGCGGTAGCTGGTCGATTCTGTTGAAGTCGAGTTGCGTGCTGACCGTGCCGCTGTCGTAGGTGGCCAGCTGAATGGTGTTTCCTGCCACCGTCACCTGCTCCGCTACGTCGCCCACGGTAAGCTTGGGATTAAGGACAGCAACCTGCGCGTCCTGAAGCGCGAGATCGGTCTGGTACTTCTTCATTCCGGGCGCGGTGAAAGTCAGCGTGTAGTTGCCCGCAAACAAACCTGGGACAGAATAGAAGCCACTGCTATTGGAAGTCGTATCGTTGGCGACGCCCGTGCTTAGGTTTACGACATGGATCGAGCAGGCGGGAATCGCGGCCGAAGTCGAATCCTGAATGGTGCCTTGAATCGATCCCGCGCCACTCTGCGCGAGTAATCCGGCGGGAAGCAGCAGCATGGCGAAACTCAGCTCTTTTGCCTTCAGAAAAACGTTGTTCATTCCTCACACTCCTTGGTGTTGAACTTGTTATCCCGGTCCCGCGCCGGTAGCGCTAAAGAAACGTAGCGACTGGAGAGCCCTCTGAACGTACCAGTCTCGTTGTTATATCAGAAAATGGGGTAGGGTGCACGCGTTTGATATCATGAAGGCCACTCTCAACCGGCGAGGCGTTAAGGTAACAAGTAGTGCGGCGATATCGATGGTCGGCGGGCATCATCCTGGGAGTGCTGGCGGTGTGCGCCCAAAATAACTCCTCCTCGCCTACGCGCGAAGACGCCGGCTATGTCTCCCCCGAAACGTGCGCCGGCTGTCATCGAGCCATATGGGAGACCTACCAAAAAACGGGCATGGCGCGATCTTTTTATCGCCCGGGCTCGGCGAACATACCAGAAGACTTCACGAAGAACAACACGTATCACCACAAGCCTTCGGGTAGCTATTTCACGATGCTTCGGCGCGATGGCCAATACTATCAGCGCCGCTACCAGATCGATTTCGCAGGCAAAGAAGTCAATGTGATGGAGAAGAAAATCGACTTCGTCATGGGATCCGGAAATCACTCGCGTGCGTACTTGCATCGGTCCGCCCGCGGCACTCTGATTGAAATGCCGCTGGCATGGTACGCCGAAAAAGGAGGTACCTGGGCGATGAATCCGGGCTACGATCGTCCCGATCATGACGACTTCCGTCGCCCCATAAGCTACGATTGCATGTTCTGCCATAACGGATATCCGGAGATCCCGGAAAGACATGACCAACCATTTACGGAACCGGTATACAAGGGTTCCCTACCGGAAGGGATCGACTGCCAGAGATGCCACGGACCCGGCAGCAAGCACGCGCAGCTCGCGAAAACCTCGGGCGCCACGGCGCAGGACTTACGCAACTCCATCGTCAACCCGTCGCGGCTGAGTGCGCAACTGCAAATGGAAGTGTGCATGGTGTGTCATCTTGAGACCACAAGTTTCCCCTTGCCGAACGCGATCCAGCGCTACGAGCGAGGCCCATTCTCCTATAAGCCCGGCGAGCCGATGGGCGCATTTATCCTGAACTTCGATCACGCCGCGGGCAAGGGCCGTGACGACAAATTTGAGATCGTAAATGCTGCCTACCGGCTACGGCGTTCGGCATGTTTCTTAAAAAGTAACGGCAAGCTGCTTTGCACCACCTGCCACAATCCGCACGATATTCCGCATGGCGAGGAGGCGGCTCGGCATTACACCGCAGTCTGCCGGCAGTGTCACTCGTCTACTCTTGATCTTCAAGTCAAGACAGGGAGACATACACGTTCGGCCGATTGCATAGGTTGTCATATGCCAAAGCGGCGCACCGAGGATGTCGTGCACGTGTCCGTGACGGACCACTACATCCAGCGGCGCAAACCCGCAGGGGATGTTCTCGCTGAGATCGCCGAGCGGCATGAGACTGGTGGCAACGCCTATCGCGGCGCAGTCGTACTTTACTATCCAGAAAAGCTGCCTCACACTCCTGAAAATGATCTATATCTCGCGATTGCCCAGGTGAGCCAGCGAAGTAATCTGAGCGATGGAATCGTGCAGCTTACCGCGGCGATCGAACGCCATCCCCCCGCACGCGCGGAATATTACTTCCAACTAGCCGAGGCATGGCGAGACAGAGGACAGTTGGCAAAGGCCCTTCCTCTCTATCGGGAGGCGGTCCGCCGAAATCCGGAATTTGCCGTTGGGCTGCGTAAACTCGGATCTGCTCTCAGGCTTTCAGGACTGTATACGGAAGCTGTGGAGTTCCTTAAACGAGCGGCTTCTGTCGCGCCCGACGATGCCATCACTTGGCATGAACTGGGTCTGACCTACCGGGCGCTAAACCAAAATCAAGAGGCCGTTGCCGCACTCCAAAAGGCTGTTGAACTGGATCCGGATATGTCCGAGGCGCACAACAATCTCGGCATAATCTGGTTCGCGGGAGGGGCGCGGGCGCGCGCCGAGTCAGCTTTTCGAGAGGCCATCCGGCTTCAGCCCAACTACGCCGACGCGCACGGCAACCTGGGTACTCTTCTTTCCGGAACCGCTGATTTCACCGAAGTGCGTTACCACTTCGAGATTGCGCTTCGACTGCGGCCGGACGACGCCGCTACCCACTATAACTATGCTATGGTCCTGGGCCGGAATCGCCGGTTCGACGAAGCGCAGCGGGAGTTGGAAGCATCCTTGCGGACGGATCCCGGACTCGCAGACGCTCACCAGCTTTTGGGAGACTTACTACTGGCGAAAGGGCAAGCTCAGCAAGCCCTCCCGCATTATCGTGAAGCGCTCCGGATCCAGCCCGAATCTGGCCGGGCCCATCTAGGCTTGGGCTCGGCGCTGGTAGCCGTTGGCGACTTGACCGGTGCCATCCCGCATCTTCAGAAAGCTGTTGTCGACTCCGACCCTGCAGTACGTGAGGACGCAATTCAGATGCTTCGGCAACTCGGGAAGGAACGGTAGCCCCTCTTCGGTTAGGTAGGCCCGTTTGTATGCCCCGCGGCGACCATAGGGAGCGATCGGTCCATTAGTTGGCGAGGATTTCCAGCGATTCCGACCCGCAGATGCGCTTTACTTCGGCGCAGAATTCCTTGTCGGGGCGGACTTTCAAAGGGATGTCCATGATCACCGAAAAGTCGCGCGTCTTTTCCAGGCGCAGACGCACTTCGGTCGTTCCCGGCTTATTGGCGAACAATTTTTGCAGTGCCCCGGCGCGATCGGCATCGCCCGTGCCATTCACGGGCACACGAATCGAGATCAGTGTTGGCAGACTGATACGCGCGACTTCCAACGGCACGATGTCCTGCACCGAAATTTTCGGCGGCGCGTTCTCTTCGGGCAGAACCAAGCCACGCACCAGCACTGCTTTATCTTCAATGAGCGATTTTTCAAGGCGCTCATACTGAGTGGTGAAGACCATCGCTTCAACTGCACCCTCCAGATCCTCGAGTTGCATCGACGCCCAGAGTTTTTGATCTTTGTTTCGTTTGCGAACGACGCCGGTGAGAATGCCGCACAACGCGACCTCCGTGCCTTTCGCCAGGCCCTCGAGATTTCCAGAGCGATACGTTGCCAGCTCGTTAACCTTATCCATGAACTGATCGAGAGGATGGCCGCTGACGTAAAAGCCAAGAATTTCTTTCTCCGCGGAAAGCTTATCTTGACTGGTCCAATCCGGAACTTTCGGCAGAGGATGCTCGGACGGCGCCTGCTCCTCCATCAAGCCGGCGAAGAGGCCGTGCTGTCCGCTATCGCGATCTTTCTGGGCGCGCACGCCGGTTTCCATGGCGCTATCGATCACGGCCATCAACTGCGCGCGGGTGCCTTCGAGGCGATCCATCGCGCCAGCCTTGATGAAACTTTCAATCATGCGGCGGTTCACGGCGCCCAAGTCGACGCGCTCGCAAAAATTATAGAGCGATCCGAAATTGCCGCCTTCGGTGCGCGCTTTGGCGATGGAATCTACGGCATTCGAACCGACGTTTTTGATCGCGCCAAGGCCGAATCGGATTCCAGTCTCGGGACCGGTAGGAACGGGAGTGAAGGTGAACTCCGATGAATTCACGTCGGGCGCGAGGACGCGAATGTTCATTTCGCGGCACTCGCTGATGTACTTGACCACCTTGGCGGTGTTGCCCGTTTCCGAGGTGAGGAGCGCGGACATGAACTCCAGTGGATAATGCGCCTTCAAATACGCAGTGACGAACGCGAGGTAGGCGTACGCCGCGGAGTGCGATTTATTGAATCCGTACCCGGCGAATTTTTCCATCAGGTCGAAAATCTTTTCGACCTTCTTCGCCGGATGCCCCTTCTCCTTGGCGCCGGCGACGAAACGCTCGCGCTGCTTCGCCATTTCCTCGACCTTTTTCTTGCCCATCGCTCGGCGCAGCAGGTCCGCTTCGCCTAACGAATAGCCGGCGATGAGATTCGAAATCTGCATCACCTGCTCCTGGTAGACCATCACGCCGTAGGTTTCCTCCAGGATTTCCTTCATCTCCGGCAGATCGTAAACCACTTCCTTGCGCCCATGCTTGCGGTCGACAAAATCGTCGATCATGCCCATAGGGCCGGGCCGGTAGAGCGCGTTCAGCGCACACAAGTCCTCCAGACGATCGGGTTGATAGCGCCGCAGAATGTCGCGCATGCCCGGCGATTCGAACTGGAACACGCCGCTGGTAAAGGCCTTGTGAAAGACCGTTTCGTAGGTGGTTTTGTCGTCGAGAGGCAGGTCCTCGATCACGATGTCAACGCCGCGATGCCGCTTGATCAGTTTCAGCGCATCCGCGATGATCGTCAACGTCGTCAGCCCAAGAAAATCCATCTTGAGCAGCGACAATTTCTCGAGAACCACCCCATCATACTGGGTGACAATTTCGTCTTTGCTGGTCTTGTAGAGAGGAATGAGGTCGGTCAACGGAACAGGCGAAATCACGACACCCGCCGCGTGGACTGAGGCGTTGCGAGCCATCCCCTCCAGCCTTTCGGCGACTTCGAGCACCTCTTTAAGGCGGGGATCCTTTCTCGCCAGATCGTCGATCTGCGGCTCGGCCCTGCGTGCATCTTTGAGCTTGATATTCAGCGGCTGGGTCGGTATCAGTTTGGTGAGCTTTTCGACGTCCGCGTAGCCGATATCGAGTGCGCGGCCAACATCCTTGATCGCGGCGCGCGCGGCCAACGTCCCGAAGGTGATGATCTGCGCGACTTGCTCGCGCCCATACTTTTCGGTCACGTATTGAATGATCTCGCCGCGCCCGCGAGTACAGAAATCGATGTCAATATCGGGCATGCTGATACGCTCCGGGTTGAGGAAGCGCTCAAACAGCAGACCGTAGGCCAGAGGATCGATGTCGGTGATCTCCATCGCGTAGCTCACCAGACTGCCGGCGGCCGAGCCTCGCCCGGGACCGACGGGAATACCGCGCGTTTTCGCGTGGCGAATGAAATCCCACACGATGAGGAAGTATCCCGAAAACTTCATCTGCTGGATCGTTTTAATTTCGCGATCCAGGCGCTCGACGTATTCCGCAATATCGTGCTTCAATCGTCCTTGTGACTGGAGGGATTCCAGGCGTGTGCGGCGCTTCTCGAATCCTTGCCGCGCGACGTATTCGAAGAAGCTATCGATGGTGTGTTCAGGCGGCACGCCGAATTTCGGGAACGGTTCTTCGACCGGCGAAAGTTTTATATGGCAGCGTTGCGCGATGTCCCAGGTGCGATCAAGCGAATCCTCAACTTCATGGAACAGCCCCATCATCTCGTCTCGAGATTTGATGTAGAACGCGGGCTGATCGAAGCGCATCCGGTTGGGATCCGACATGGTCTTTCCGGTCTGGATGCACAACATGATTTCGTGGGCGCGGGCGTCGTCCTTGCGGAGGTAATGCGAGTCGTTGGTCGCGACCAGAGGGACGCCCGTATCGGAGGATAGGCGATTGATCAGAGGCAGCACTTTCGCGTCCGGGTCGAGGCCATGATCCTGCAACTCGAGGAAGAAATTATTCTTGCCAAACAGGTCGGTGTATTCGTAGGCAAGCCGACGCGCGTCTTCGTAGCGATCGGCGAGCAGCGTTTCATTGATATCGCCGCGCAGACATGCAGACAGAGCGATCAGGCCTTTCGAATGCCGCGACAGCAGATCTTTATCGATGCGAGGCTTGTAGTAAAACCCATCGAGATAGCCTGTCGAGACCAGCTTTACGAGATTACGATAGCCCTCCTGGTTTTCGCACAGAAGCACCAAGTGGTTGTAGCGATTCGTGTCGCTCTTATTGGTGTGCCCCTGCTGGGCGACGTAAACTTCACAGCCGATGATGGGGTGAATGCCCTTGGCGTTGGCGTGATTGTAGAACTCCACCGCGCCGAAAAGGTTGCCGTGATCGGTCATCGCGATGGCCGGCATTTTCTGTTCTTCGGCGAGCTCCATCAACTGCGAAATCTCGCAGGCGCCGTCGAGCAGCGAATAATCGGTGTGGCAATGAAGATGAACGAAAGGAGCGGATTTCGGCATCGGTGTAAAGCGGGGGAGAACACCATTATAGCGCCGATGGATTGCCGAAGCACCGCCTCAGAGAGCTCGCTGATAAGTTACTCTATGAACGTGGCCGACGAAATTGTCATCGCGAAAACTGGGAAATCGGTTGCGTCTCCGGCTGTAGCCGCGGACTCGAAAACGCGCGTTCCGGGAGTCGATAAAGGCAAGATTTGGATGGCAAAGGACTTCAACGTAATGTCGAACCGAGAGCTCGACGACTGGTATCCCGCCACTCGCAGTTAGGCCGTCGACTCGATCTGGTAAGTATCGACCTCGACGACTTCAGGAGCATTCGCCGGTATTGCGCACAACGCCAGCAGCATGATGTCGAGAATGGGAACGAGTATCGCGCATGAGGGGACGCTCCATGCGACGAAGTAAGTCACGGGGATTAGCAACAGTACGCCTGCGATTTTCGCCGGCCGCGACCCTTTGTCAAGTGCGTATAATGCAAGCGGCGTGAGTAGCAGGCAATCATAGGATCCCGCGTGCGGCAGCAAGGGCAAAATGGCGACTGGCGCGGCTGCTATCAACAGCTCGACCTTCTGGCGCGCGATGCGGAGATAGAGCGCCATCATCGCGATTCCCACTAGCGCGACGACCAGGTTCCTCATTTGCGGCGTGCCGGGGATGGCGTAAAACAGTGACGGCGTGACGATGACGCCCGGCGTCACCACCGGGTCGGTAATAGCGACCAGATAGCGGCGAGGCCAATCGGATCCGCTGACGAGAAAATTGACCGCAAGAAGTATCGCGGTGCCGCTGAACAGACCGCTTGCGAATCGCCAGCGCCGCGCGAAGATCACGGCGGGATAGAGCGGCAGAAACAAGTGAAATTTCGCCAGCGTCAGCGAGAGGACCAGTCCGGCAATCACCGGTTTTCCGCGATAGAGCAACACCAGCGAAATGGCCATCAATGCGAGCAATAACGGCGGGTCCTGGCCCATGCGCAGGCTCATCAGCGCGGGCACGGAGTAGCATAGGATCGCAACTCGAACGGGTAGGGAGGGCCGCGGCCACAATACGACGAACACGACCAGGCCAGCCAGCAGCAAGGCTTCCCAGATGAATTGTCCGGTTAAATAAGGAAGCCGCGCCAGAGGCCACATCGCCGCGGCGAACCAGGGCATGCGCGTATAGTAGGTCCCTTTTCCCATTACGTGCGCCGCGCGCAACTGCTCCGCCATGGCGTGTGGAGGATCGTACAAGTCGGGAGTAAAGGCCAGGCGACCGCCCGCATAGAAGCTTAAATAATCGGTGTGGCCGAGCGCGACATCCTTCCAATAAGGACTCGCAATGACCGCCAGGAGCACAAGTCCGCCGCACGCGAGCGCAATCAGGGCGAATAAGTCGCGACGGCTTCGATCATTACGGGCGGCCCGCATATCTATATATAATCGGCATTGCGGCGCCGGATCAATAGGCGAACTTATTTCGCTGACGCGCGCTTATTCAGCTCGGCGCGAATTTCCTTGAGATAATCTTCCATCATTTTCTGCTGCACGGGAACCGGATCGCCGGGCTTCACTGGAGCGTACTCCGCGAGCGCCTTCAGCTCCGTTTCTTCAGCGTGACTCCATTCGCCGACCCCCGCGTAAGCCTGCGCCAGCGCATGAAGGCTCAACGAATTGTGACCTCCCTTCAGCTCCGCCGCGCGCTTTGCGTAGGGCAGGGCGGCTTTCGGATCGCGCAAATCGGCAGGATCGGTAGTGACGGCCAGCCACGCGTAAGTATAGATTTGATCGGGAGTCGCCGTCGGCAGATCCGCCACTTCCTTCGCAATTTCGAGCGATCGTTTGGCATCGCGTCGCGCCTCCACCGGCTTGCCCGTGAACAATTCCGAGCTCGCGACATAGCTTAGCGTGTCAGCGAGCCTCTGCCGATTCACCACATTTTTCGGATCCGCCTGGATCAACGCCTCCAGCAATTCCGCTGCCCGGCGGAAGCACTTCAACGCCTCCGGCATATTGTGAAGCTGCTCGTAATAAAGGTCACCCAGATTTTTGTATCCGACCATCAGATCGTATTGCGCTTTGCCATTGGTCGGATCGGCGCGCAGATCCTGCTCCGCCGGCTCCATCCCGGCACGATAACTTTCGAGCGCTCCTTTCGCATCGCCAAGCAAACCCTGAGCGATCGCAATCTTTATCGAGCAGAATCGCCGCCAAGGAACGCGAGAAGGTGTCCGTCGGATTCGCACGCGCAATCTCCAGCGCCGTCGCGTAAATCTCCTTGAATTGCGGCAAAGCAGCCGACGGATTTCCATACGCCGACAAATCCGTGATTTTCATTTTGAAGAGTATCCGCCCACGGGCCACGCGCGCCGCCAGCTTGTGATTCGGCGGAACGTCGGGCAACAGTTCCAGACCCTTGCTGATAGGATGCGGCGGCCTCATCCTTGCGGCCGAGATTGATCGCCTGCGCACCGCCGACCATATCGCCCTGCGCTTCATACGCGGAGGAGAGATCGACTTTTGCCTGCACGTCATCTGGATTCGCCGCCAGTACCTGTTGATACAAACGCACCGCCTCATTGATCTCCTGGAGCGCCTCCGGCCCCTTGCCCGCAAAGGGTAAAACGGTCCCAATCTTCTGATGAATCCGCGCGATCTCCCGCAGCGCATTCCGTCGTTCGGCTTGCGTTTCAGCATCGCCGTTCCCAGCGTCAGCGCCTTGCGATAATTCTCGAGAGCCTTCGCGATATCGCCCAGATTCGAGACGAATCGGATTTCCTTCCACGTCGCCGATTTTCACGTACCCCTCGGCGAGTTCCTGTTGCAGCGAGTCCTTCAACGCGGAATTGCTCATCGGTGCGCTCGCCAGCCGATCGAGATATTCCGTGCCCGTATTCGCGATCAGAGCCCGCGCCGGAGTCGATCCTGAAAGGTTCTGAATCGCGTCATGCACGTCGAAAATAAAGGTGTGCGCCAGTTTGCGAACGTCTTCGAACCGGCTCTCCGCGAGCGCGCGTTCATTCCGCGCCTGGCGGAACTGCGATCGTCGTGACGATCAACCCGACCAGCAATGACAACACCGCGATCGCGCCCGCGGTCACAGGAATAATGTTTCGCCGAACGAACTTTTCCGTGCGATAACCCAGCGAATCTTCGTGCGCCGAGACCGGAAGATTCGCCAGATGCCTGTGCAGATCCTCCGAGAATTGCTCCACCGACGCGTAGCGCCTCTGCGGCTCCTTGCGCATCGCCTTCAGCAGAATATTGTCGAGATCCCCTTTGAGACGCCGCTCCAGCCGATCCGGCTCGGTCGATCGCTTGCGGCTCAGTTCCTCGACGCGCGCGGACGTTTGCGCCGCGCCCCGATCGGTCTTGGTGATCGCGGTGCTCGGCTTATCCGGCTCCTCATCGCAAATCACGCGCGCCAGCTCATGCGCCGTGTTCGATTTCACGCGATACGGTCGGCGCCCCGTGAAAATTTCGAACAGCACCACGCCCAGCGAGTAAATATCGCTCGCCGTGGTGATCGGTTCGCCGCGAACCTGCTCCGGACTCGCATACGCCGGCGTCATCACGCGATCCTCGGCGCGCGTCGCGTTCACCATCGTCGCCATCATTTCCGGCTTGAGGATTTTCGCGATGCCGAAGTCCAGCAGCTTCGGCACACCCTCCGGCGTCACCAGAATATTGCTCGGCTTCAGGTCGCGATGGACAATTAGGTTCTGGTGCACGTACTGAACCGCCGAGCAAACCTGGCGGAACAGCGTGATCCTCTCGGCGACCGTCAGGCTGTGGCTATCGCAATACTGATCGATCGGCGTGCCCTCGACGTAATCCATCACGAAGTACGGTTCGCCGTTGGGCGTCGACCCGCCGTCAAAAAGGCCCGCGATATTCGGATGATCGAACGACGCGAGAATCTGCCGCTCATGCCGGAAGCGGCTCAACACCTCCTGTGCGTTCATGTCGACGCGCAGAATTTTCAGCGCCACGCGCTTCTTATACTGATCGTCCGCGCGAGCTGCCAAGATAAACCGCGCCCATGCCGCCGCGCCCAATCTCGCGAATCACCTGGTATGCGCCGAACCGCTGCCCTTCAATGCTGGGCGCCAGATTCGGCGCCGGCGGAGCGTAGTCGGAGGATTCAGACGAAGCCTGCGAGTCGCGAACTGTCGGATCGTCTTCCGCCTGCAATCAGTAAACCTCAATAACGATCATCTCCAACTTGTTCGGACCCAGATTAGTGGTCGCATGGGTCACCGGCCCGCTCCACGAAACATCGCCCGCTTTGACATGCAAAGGGGTGCTCGACCCATCCGCCAATTTCACTGTCCCATTGAGGTCGGTCAGGTACACGCCCACGCGACCCGTACCCGCGTGCTCGTGCATCATCTCGGTCCCGCCCGCTTCACGCAAACTTCGAAAAACCCGCACTTGAGCATTTTCAAATAACAGAATGTTGTGCGATGGATCGATCGCCACCGGATCGAGCTTCGGATTCCTCGAACGGGCGCCTTCGACGGAGCCTTTTTCAACTCCACTTCAATAATATGCAGCGGCGTCGCGCCGACATTTTCGCTGATGTGGATCCCGCCCGCCGGACTCCAAGCCACCTGCCCCGCTTTCCAATGTTGATCGTCGACTTGCCCGTCCTGATAGCGAACGTTGAGGTCGCCGGACGTGAGATAAATCATAACCCGATTCAATTCGTGCCGATGCAGTGCGCTCGGACTATGCGGCTGATCGACTACATTCAACACCCGCACCGAATCGTTATCGACCTTCACGCGATCGTCCGCAGCGAAGGCCAGAAGTAAACCGAAATACGCCAGCGTCATGAACTGAATTATAATTCGCAGATTGCCGGTCGAGAATTTCGGTACCCTCATCACGACTTTGCCCGGCGGCCACAAGCGCGAATACGCCCTTTCAAAAACAGAGGCATCGATCGGCCGCGCCGCGACCAGTGACATCGCCTTACGCGATTCCAAAGTTTCGCGCGCCCACACCCGCATCGAATGCAGTCCCGAAGGATGCTGGGTGGTCGACCTCGGCTCCGCCAACGGAACCAAACTGAATGGCGCAACGGTCGAGCGGGCCCGTCTCTCGCCCGGCGATATCATCTCGGTCGGCTCGACTGTGCTGCGTTTTGAACCACCGTCGGACTTGGACGAAAACGATCCCGACCTCACCCGCATCGATACCGAAGCGCAGCTCGAAACTACGCTCACGGAGACGGCCATCCCTAACGAGCTGAGCGAAACGCGCATCCCGCGGCTCGCCATTCATTCGCGCACGCGCACCTGGGAAGTGCCTCTCGATGGCGATGCCGTCACCATCGGCCGCCATGCCGATAACACTGTCGTCCTCGATTCGCAGCGCGCCTCGCGTCATCACGCGCGCATAGAACAGACCGCCGCCGGCTTCATGCTGCACGATCTCGGCAGCGACAACGGCACCATAGTCGGCGGCCGGAAAGTAAACCGCCACAAGCTCGAAGACGGGGACACGATTCACATCGGCGGCATCCGTCTTCTGTTCAAGGCCGGATTTTCCGAAAACGACCTCACCGTGATCGAGCCCCGCGGCAGCGTCAAACGTCCCAAGCGTCCCGTCATCGTGATCCCCGGCTTCTTCGGCTCCGAATTATTTCTGGGCAGCGAAAAGGTCTGGCCGAACGTGCGCCAGCTTTTCACCAATCCTCACCTGATGAAGTTCAGTGAGGATACCAAGCTCAAACCGAACGGCCTTCTAGACGAAGTCGTCATCGTGCCCAACCTTATTAAGCAGGAACAGTACGGCCGCCTCATCAACTACCTGTGCGAGGCTTTGGGCTACGAGGTCGGCAAGGACCTGCTCGAATTCGCGTACGAGTTTCGCCAGGATGTTCGCATCACCGCGCGCCAGCTCGCACAGTTGATCGCCGATTGGAACGTCGGGCCGGTTACGCTGATCGCTCACAGCATGGGCTCATTGGTCAGCCGTTATTACGTCGATCAACTCGGCGGCGAAAAGCACGTCGAGCGGATGATCCTTCTGGGAGGCCCGCATTTCGGGGCTCCGAAGACCATCATCAATCTCGGCGGCGATGCCAAATTGCTGCCTTTCGGCCTCCTCGGCGCGCGCATTCGCGAAGTGCTGCTCACTTATCCGTCCGCCTATCAACTACTCCCCGATTATCCCTGCGCCAAGGATCAGCACGGAAACTTTGTCGACTTTCTACATGACCCCAGCTGGCTGCCGCCGCAATATGCGCCCTATCTGAAAAACGCCGCGCAATTTCGCGCCGAACTGAAGCATCGCGCCGGTGTGCCCACCGTCTGCATCTTCGGCTACGGCCTGAAAACCATCATGGGCGTGCGCGTGGAACGAGATTCATCGGGCGTTTGCACCAAAATCGAAATGACCAATGAAGACGGCGGCGACAGCACCGTGCCGGAGCCGAGCGCTACTCTGGAAGGCACCGAAATTCACCCGATCCGTCAATATCACGGCACTCTTCACGTCGATAACGACGTCCGCAAGCGCCTCAAAATCGAACTGACTCGCTGACGTTTTCGAAAGGAACGAAATGAAACGAGCTTGGTTACTTTTCTCCGCAACACTCCTTTCTAATGGGCAGATTCTCACCCTCAACGATGCCGTCGCGCAAGCGTTGAAAGAAAACCGAAACGTGCAGATCAGCGCGCTCGACGTCGCCAAAGCCGGCGAAGCGACGGCGGAGACGAAAACCTCGCGCCTGCCGCAGCTCAGCACCTACATCCTCGGCGGCGAATCGCTCACGCCGATCGATTTCACCATCCCGAAAGGCGCGCTGGGAGTCTATCCCAACGTCGGTCCCATACCAGCGCAGAACGCGTCCATCAGCACGCCGCAAACCTTCAACGCGTTCATCTACGCATCCGCCGCGCAGCCCGTAACGCAGCTCCGCAAGATCGGACTCGCCATCCGCGAATCGCGCGTCGGGGAGGAGATGGCCGCCGAAAGCCTCCGCCAGAAAAAGCAGGACACCGCGCATCAGGTGAAGGAGGCTTACTATCAGATCGTGCAGACGCAAACGCAGATTGCGAGCGCTCAGGAGTCCTTGAAATATCTCACCGAACTAGCCGCTCTCACCGACCGCAATCTCGCCGAGCAGACCGTTCTCAAATCCGACAGCCTGAACGTGAAAGCGAAACTGAGCCAGCAGCGTTATCAATTGCTGGTCCTGCAGGACACGCTCGCATCGCAGAAGGAAGCTCTCAATCGCTTGCTTGGTCGCGAGCTCACCACTGATTTTTCAGTCGAGGATCAACCGCTCCCAACGCCGGAAGAACTCGACCTCGCAGCGGCCCGGAAGGAAGATTCGCGAAGCTCGGTTACAAACCAAAAAAACCGAGCTCGACGTCCGCCGCGAACACGCCGAATATCTGCCCGACATCAGCCTGCAGATGTCCTACATCTCTCTTCCGAATATCAATTTCGCCCCGAAAAACATCCTCTCCGCCGGATTCGTGCTGCAATGGCAGCCCTTCAATTGGGCCAAAAGAAACACAAACTACAAGAGCTGAAAAGCACCTCGAAACAAGCTACGTTGTCCGCCCAGGATGCCGAGCAGCAAGTCCTGTTGGACGTCAATCAGAAATTCCGCAAGCTGATGGAGAGCCGGGCATTCCTCGATACACAAACCGCCGTTCAGGAGACGGAGCATGAAAAGCTCCGCGTGCTGATGAATCAGTATCAGCAAAAAATCCGCGCTGCTGGCGGATCTCCTGCAACAGCAACCGCTGGTAGCGCAAGCCGACAATCAATATCAGCAAGCGCTAGCCAGTTTCTGGACCGCGAAAGCCGGCTTCGACCACGCGGTAGGAAGGGACTAACATGTCCCACAACCTATCCACTTCCAACTGTCATTCCAATTCCAGCCCCATCCTCGAATGTAGCGCGCGCCTCCAGGCGTGCCGTGTCGACATTCGTGTCGACATTATCTTTCTCTCCGGACTGCTCCTCCTACTCACCTCCTGCAAAAAAGAAACGACGCCCGAAGCCGCCATCCAAACCGTCCGCGCAGGGACCGTCGACCGAATTTCCCCCGACGCATCGGAACGCTACTCCGCCACCATCTCGCCTATCGAAACCATCGACCTAGCCTTCAAATCCGCTGGCCTGATCGATCGAATCTACCAACTTCGCGGCGCCGACGGGCGCACGCGAGACGTGCAAATCGGCGACATGGTTCCAAAAGGAACCGACTTAGCCGTAGTCCGCGCACTCGATTACGAGCAGCATGTTCAGCAGGCGCAAACGCAAGTAGCGCAAGCCGAAGCGCAGTTAGCGCAAGCGCAAGCCAGCTTTCGCGACGCCGACATCGAATACACCCGCGCAAAAACCTTGTTCGAATCCGCGAGCCTCGTAAAGCCGCAATACGATCAGGCCAAGGGCCGCTACGAATCCGCGCAAGCCTCGATACAAGTCGCGCAGGCCGCTATCGCGAACGCGCACACAGTCGTCGATCAAACCAAACTTTCTCTCAGCGACACCACGTTACGCGCGCCCTTCTAGGGATGGATCACCGCGCGCAACGTGCAAGCTGGAAGCTTGGTCGGAAACACCACGGTTGGCTTCAGCATGATGAATACGCACTTAGTGAAAGCAGTCTTTGCCGTGCCCGACGTCAGTCTGAAAAGCGTGCGATTGGGCCAGAATCAAACCATTCTGCTCGATGCCGTCCAACATCCTCTGCAAGGCGTAGTCACGTCCATCTCACCGCAAGCCGATCCCCAGGCATCCCTATTCGGCGTCGTCATCTGGGGAATCTACGGATATTTCTCGATGCCCCAGCGCAAGGACCCCGAAATTCCGGTGCGCGTCGCCGTCGCCGCTTGCCAGTGGCCCTGAGCTTCGGCGCAGGAAGTCGAGCAGCTCGTCACTCGACCAATCGAACAAACCATCGCGCAAAATAAAACCATCCATCCACCCAGCGCCGCCGATCACGGCATCCGCTCCATCTCTTTGCCCGGAGCTTCGTTCGTCTACGTCCAGTTGTCTGAGGAAACCAAGGACAGCCGCACGCAATTCAGCGATATCAATCTCAAACTGCAATCCCTCAATGGCCGCCTTCCCTCCGGAGCCACGCCTGTGCAGTTTCAAAGCGATTTCGGCGACACCCCGGCGATGATGATGACCATTGCCAGCCCCCCCATCGACGACCTCGAAATCGAGATGCGCGCCCGTTCGGTCGAAGAGCTGATCAAGTCCGCGCGCGCCACCTCCGGCCATGCCAACCTTCCCTCCGTCAGCATCGTTTACGCTTATCCGCTCTCGCTATCGCAAGCCGGGATCACCGCGGTCACCGAAGATTTTCGACGCCGTGCCGAACAAGCCGGCATCCTCGAACAATCGCAAATCATCACCGGCCGCGGCTTCACCGGCGTAGACGGACGCACTAAATACGACGACGCCCGCATCGCCGGGTTTCTCGCGAATTACATTGCCACTCGCCTCCAGTCGTCCGAATTCGAGCCCGATGTCGCCCCCTCCCGTTGTCATCCGCAATGTCTCCGAAACCCGCGCCAAACTAGCCTCTGTCGCTGGTTCGAAATATTCTTACGCGCAGCTCGACGACTTTACCGACCTCATCGGCCGCACTCTTCTCGGCGTCACGCAGACCTCTAATGTCGAACGCAAAGGCGTTCTCCCGCCGGCAACGTAGTCGTCGGAGAAGTGGCCCCGGCGCTCCTGTCTATCTGCGCGACCTGGTGCAAATCAGCCGCGGCTATCAAACCCCCGCCACATATCTAAATTTCTATTCGTGGATCGATGAATCCGGCGCATCGCATCGCAGCGGAGCCATCACGCTAGCCGTCTACATGCGCTCCGGCGAGCAGATCCAGAAATTCGGCGCATCCGTCGATCAGAAACTCGAACAAATCCGCGCCACGCTGCCGCCCGACCTCATCATCGCCCGCACTTCCGACCAGCCCTTGCAGGTCAAAGAAAATATCGACCTCTTCATGGAAGCCCTCTACGAAGCGATCCTGCTAGTGGTCCTCATCGCGCTGATCGGCTTCTGGGAATGGCGATCCGCTCTCCTCATGGCGATCTCCATGCCGATCACCCTGGCGATGACCTTCGGCATGGCGCATCTCGTAAACATCGATCTGCAACAGGTCTCCATCGCGACCCTGATCATCGCCCTCGGCCTCCTGGTCGACGATCCCGTAGTCGCCAACGACGCCATCAAGCGCGAGCTGGCCGCGGGCATTTCCCCGATTAACGCCGCCTGGCTCGGTCCCACCAAACTCGCCCGCGCGATTCTTTACGCCACCGCGACGAACATCATCGCGTATCTTCCGTTCCTCATGCTAACCGGCAGCACCGGCGACTTTTTGTACAGCCTGCCCGTCGTCATGACCTGCGCGCTGGTCTCCTCGCGCCTCGCCTCGATGACCTTCATTCCTCTGCTCGGCTACTATCTCCTCCGCGCGCCCAAGAAGAAAGAGCCCACCATCGCCGAGCGCCGCACCACGGGTTTCTACGGATTCTATTACAACCTCGCGCAAGGTGCGATCCGCTTCCGCTGGGGCGTCCTCGCTCTGTCACTCTGCTTCCTCGTCGGCGGAGGATTAATCGCCATCAGACTCAAGAGCCAGTTCTTTCCCGAAGACGTTCAATACTGGTCCTACGTCGACGTCTGGCTCCCCAACGATGCGCCTCTCTCGCTCACCAACCAGACGGCGCAACAAGCCGAAAAAATCATGCGCCGCGTCGTCGACCAATTCGAGCGCCAGCATCCCACGAAACATAATCTCCTGACCTCTGTCACCACATTCGTCGGCGGAGGCGGTTCACGTTTCTGGTTCTCCGTCTCCCCCGAACAGCAGCAGAAAAATTACTCGCAGGTCCTCATCCAGCTAAGTGAAAAAGAGGTCACGCCCGAAATTCTGGAGCCTCTTCAATCCGCCCTTTCCGCCGAAGTCCCCGGCGCCTATCTCACAGTTCATCAGCTTCAAACCAATCCTGTGGAGTTCCCACTCGAAGTCCGAATCTCCGGCATTTCCGATGTCGACCCGATCAGGGAACCGGAGGACAATAACAACCTCCGCCGCCTTGCCGGCAACGTGCAGGATATCCTCCGCGTCGCACCCGGCGTGCAGGTTGTGCAGAACGATTGGTTCGAGGAAAGCCCCGAAGTCAAGCTCATCATCGATCCCGATCAAGCCAATTTGGCCGGCCTCACCAATCGCGACGTCGCCAACTCCACCACCGCCGCCATCAACGGAACCACCGTCACTGCGCTCCGCGAAGGCAACCAGCAGATCCCCGTAATCGTCCGCCTCCAATCGCAGGAACGCGCGCAGCTATCTGAGGTCGAGAACCTCTACGTATTCTCCTCGCAAAACCAGACCCGTCTCCCCCTCCGCTCCATCTCCTCCGTCGAAAACAAAATGGAAACCGAGCGCATCCGCCGCCAGGAACATTTCCGCACCATCGGCGTCCACGCCTTCCCGCGCCCCGGCGTCCTACCCTCCGAAGTGTTGAAGGAAGTAACATCGAAGCTCAATGCCTTCGAAAGAAATCTACCGCCCGGCTACCGCATGATCATCGGAGGAGAACAAGCCAAACAGCAGGATGGCTTCGCGAATCTAGTCAAAGTGCTGCTCATCTCCATGATCGGAATCTACGGAGCACTGCTGCTCCAATTCAACAACGCCGTCAAGCCCCTGCTGGTCTTCGCCGCGACCCCTTATGGAGTGGTCGGTGCGCTCCTAGCCCTAGCCATCATGGGCTCTCCCTTCGGCTTCATGGCCTTCTTAGGAATCGCAAGCTTAATCGGCGTGATCGTCAGTCACGTAATCGTACTCTTCGATTTCATCGAGGAAATGCACGAAGCAGGCGAGCCATTCGAACAAGCCATCTGCGATGCCGGAATCGAGCGCCTGCGCCCCGTCCTGATCACCGTAGGCGCGACAATCCTGGCGCTCTTTCCTCTAGCCAGCCACGGCGGCCCCTTATGGAAGCCCCTCTGCTACGCCCAAATCGGCGGCTTGACCGTCGCGACGTTCATCACTCTCTTACTAGTCCCCGTCTTCTACAGCATCGCCGTCCTAGACCTGAAAATAGTCAAGTGGCAAACCAGAAATTATGACTAACTCGTCCACGAAAGCCGAGGGACTGACCACTCTGTCCCAAGGCGGTCGCCATCACTCGCAAAAGCAGTGTAACCTCGCACCGCCGCGTGGACAGAGCGGTCTGTCCCTCGGCTTTCGCCCGGTCCACCAACTCTCGTTCTTGTTGCTTTTGCTCCTCGCCCCGCTCTCCGCCGCCGACTTCCACTTCGTAATCCTAGGCGACCGCACCGGCGAGACCCAACCCGGCATCTACGAACAAGTCTGGAAAAACACCGTCGCCGAGAATCCGTCTTTCGTAGTCTCCGTCGGCGACACCATCCAAGGCCTGGACGATAATACCGCCGACCAGGAATGGCGCGACGTTCAGCGGATCCTCCCGCACGTCACGCTCTATCTGACTCCGGGCAACCACGACATCTGGTCCGACCTCTCCGAAAAGCTCTTCCGAAAATACTCCGGCCACCCGCCCCACTACAGCTTCGACCATGAACAAGCGCACTTCACTATCTTGGATAACAGCCGCGCCGACCAGTTCTCCTCCGCCGAATTCGCCTTTCTCGAAGCCGATCTCCGCGCCCACGAAAAGCAGCCCGTGAAATTCGTAATCTCCCACCGTCCGTCCTGGCTGCTGGATATCCTGCTAAAAAACCCGCACAACCCCATCCACCAACTAGCAAAAAAATATGGAGTGCAATACGTAATCTCCGGCCACGTCCACCAGATGATCCACTCGAATTTCGAAGGCATCACCTACCTCTCCATGCCCAGCGCCGGCGGCCACCTCCGCGCATCGATGAAATACGAAGACGGCTGGTTCTTCGCCCACACTCTGGTCGACATAACCGGTTCCGAAGTCCAATTCCAAATCAAGGAACTGCACAACCGCATAACGACTCCAACCAATTGGACCGCCTCCGGCCTTCGCCCCAAGTAAGCTACTGAACCGCCATGCGTAAGCATGCGGATAGACGCGAGCATTTCCGCTAACAGAATCGCCTCTTACGAGCCATGACCACAGGGAGCGGTACTCAATTCCGGACTTCCTACCGGCTCCTCCTTCTTCAACTCCAACCCAATCCTCCGCAACCCCTCCCGCAAATACTCTTCCCGGCCGCCCAGCCAAATCCGCAAATATCCCTCCAACCCCACATAAGCTCCCGGCACCACCAGCGTGCTCTGCTCAACCCTCATCCGCTCACACAACTCCGCCGACTCGACATCGGAGTGATACTTCACCAGCGCAATCGCCCCCGCCTCCGGCTCCCTCCATTCCAAAAAACCATCAAACGAGGCTACCCATTCCCGCCCAATCTGCAAATTGGCAGTCAACAATTCCCGAGTCCGCGCATAACACCGATCGCGATTCCGGACGGCCACTCGCGCAATCTCATCCGACATCTTATTCGGACAAATCGTCACATAGTCATGCTGCGTCCAACACTCCGCAATCATCTCCTTCGGACCGACAATCCACCCGATCCGAACCCCCGGAATTCCGTAAGCCTTAGAAAGCCCGCTAGTCACGATCACGCGCTCACTCATCCCCCAAAAACTCTTCGTGCGAGGAGCCGAAATTTCCGCCCCAAGATAAACTTCATCGGCGATTAAATAAGCGCCCACTGAATCGCACCGCTCGACAATTCGATTCATCGCCGAGTCCGACAAAACCGCCCCCGTTGGATTGTTAGGATTGGAAACATAAACCATCCGGGTCCCCTTAATGACGGCTTTCTCAAACTCCTCCCAATCCGGCTCCCACCCCCGGTCGAGCCTTAAATTAAAGGTTCGAGTCTCAGCACCTAGACTCCGCGGCACACCCCACAACTGCATATAATTCGGAGTCTCCAGCGCAAACAAATCGCCCTCCCGCAGTTGACTCAGCGCAGCAATGTAATTGGCCTCCGACGTCCCGTTAGTAACCTGAAAATTCTCAACAGAAGTGCCCGGATAAACCCTCGTCAACTCCTCCCGCAGCGCAAGCGTCCCATTCGACTGGCTATATCCCAGCGGCACGTCCAGAAACTTCTCCAGATCGAACCCCATCTCAACCAGCTCCCGCAGCGTAAGAGGCAGGACCCCGCTCTCGCTCATGTCGTACTCGACCAGATTCTCGTAAGTCGACTGCATCCGTTCCATCTGAAATACTTCAAGCTTCATAACCTGCCTCCGCAATAGTCTGTGTTCTTAATCCGCGTTCATCGGCGGCTAATTAATTCTTCAAAACCATCTCCGCAATAAATAAATCCTCCACGCCCAGCCCGGTAAAATCCGCCACCGAACTCCGCGCCGCCCAAGGGCGCTCGCAATACGACCCAATCTCAACCGACCCTCACCTCCCGCGCATGCTGCAATTCGCCGAGCCGTTCACACTGCGTCCGCGAATCTACCAACAGCAAATCCGCCCGCCGCAAAATCTCCGGATCCAACTCCTGCTTTCCCACCGAATCCGCCCCCACAGCCGAAATATGCGTTCCCTCCTGAATATCCCGAGCAAACAACAAAGGCGCTCGCGAAGCCGTGCAGGTAACGATCAATCTAGTAGCAGCAGCCAGTTCCGAAGGCGATCCCACCACAGTCGCGCCAATCTCCAAAGCGCATCTCTCCGCCTTTTCCTGATCCCGCCCCCAAATAAAAATGTTCTCGACCGGCAACACCTGCCGATGAAACCGAGCCGTCAACCGGGCCTGAATCCCCGTCCCTAAAATCCCAATCGAGATATCCCGCCGCCCCAATTCTCTCGCGACCATTGCCGATACCGCCGCAGTCCGCACATCGGTCAAATGTCCAGCATCGGCAAGATAAGCCACCGGCTCACCCGTCTCCGCCGAGCACAGCATCATCATTCCGTTCCCCGCACCATGAAAAGTAGATGCCATCTTTAGCGCAAAATATTTGCCGCCAAGCCGATAGCTCGACTTCATATGCACCTCGCCGCCATTCGCAGTATCGAGATGCATAGGCATCGGAGTCGAGCATTCCCCCCGAGCCTGCGCAATCAAAGCCTCACGCATCCGAAGAATTACCGCGCCATCGTCAATCCGCGCCCGTATTTGTTCCAACTCCAAAATCCGCACAACCTTCTAAACGCCCTGTTCCAAAATCCTCTTCACAGTCCCAGCACTAACATTGCGCCCCGAAACAACAACCATCACCGGCTCAGTCGCCCGAACCTTCCCGCTAATACAAGCCGCAATGGTAACCGCCGCAGTAGGCTCAATCAAATACTGATGATGCGCAAGCATCCACCGCACCCCATCCAAAATCTCGGCCTCGCTAACCAGCGCAACGTCATCCACCAATGACTGCAAAACCGAAAACGTGCGAGCCCCGATCCCTCCTTCAACCCCACCCGCCATAGTCTCGACCGCCGGAAGCCGGGTAATCGCATGCCCCGCATCGAGCGACATCCGCAGCGCCGGCGACAACACATGCTGGCATCCAATAATCGTCGAATCCTTCAAGAAATGCTTGGCCCATGTCGCGAATCCAGTCGCCAATCCCCCTCCGCCCACCGGCAAAATAAACGTGCGAGCATCCGGCGCGTCTTCCAACACTTCCATCGCGACAGTCCCGCCATTAGCCGCCATCACCGCATCATCGTCAAACGGCGACAGAAAATATTTCTTCTCCCGAGCCGCCATCTCCAGCGCCCAGTCCTGCGTCTCGTCATACCCATCGAATTCCGAAACCCGCACATCCGCACCCATCGCGACCATCGCATCAAACTTCGATTGATCGACAGACCGAGGCACGCAAATCGTAGCCCCCCGCGCCGCATAAGCGACAGCCTTCCCATGATTCCCAGCCGAGCAGGTGATGATGGCTTCCGTTCAACTTCGAAACAGCAAACAACGCCCCGCGAATCTTGAACGACCCAGTCAATTGCAGCGACTCCAGCTTCAACCAAACCGGAACACCCATCAAATCCGAAAGCTTGGCGGAATATTCCACAGGCGTCCGCCGAACCTTCCCAGTCAGATACCCCGCCGCCTCCCGAATCGAGCTCAATCATCTGCCCTTCTGATAAACAACCTTCCCTCCCACAATCGTGTACTCGACCTCAGTCTTCAAAATCCGATCGTCCGGCACAGTCAAAATATCCTGCGACAAAACCGTAATATCCCCCAGCTTCCCGACCTCGAGCGTGCCCTTCAACTTCTCCTCAAACGCCGCATAAGCATTCTCGATCGTATAAGAGCGCAGCGCTTCCATCCGCGTCATTTTCTGCGCCGGATAAAACGGTTTCCCGTCTTTCGGCCATACGCGTCACGCTAGCGTAGTAAGACGCAATCGGACTAACATCTTCGACCGGCGTATCAGTCCCATTCCCCACATGCGCCCCTGATTTTATAAGGCTCTGCCACACATACGCGCCCTCTTCCGCCCTCTTCGGACCCAGCCGCGGCAGCACCATCGGAGCATCGGAGGTGCAGTGAATTCCCTGCATCATCGCAAAAACTCCAAGCTGCGCAAATCGTGGAATATCGGCCGGATCGATATGCTGCGCGTGCTCGATCCGCCACCGCAAATCGCGCTTCCCCGCCAAGACTTTTTCATAAACATTCAGCACTTCCCGATTCGCCCGATCCCCGATCGCATGCACGCACATCTGATAACCATTCGCGAGTGCCAGCCTCGCAGTCCGCTCAATTTCTTCCGGAGTTTCCGTAGCAAGCCCACTTGTCGAAGGCAGATCGGAATAAGGCTCCAACATCCAAGCCCCGCGCGATCCCAGCGCGCCATCGATCTGCTTCTTAATCGCTCTTACAGTGAAATGATTGTCGCCATAACCGATCAACGCGAATCTTAGCCGCCTCCGCTGAAATCACATCGTTCGGAACGCGCAGCATCACCCACATGCGCAGAGGTAATGTGCTCGCGCGTTTCTTCAATCGCTCAATCACATCGATCGGCGAACCAGCGTCTTCAAACGTCGTGATTCCTTTGGAGATACACTCCTCCGCCGCCAGGTCAATCGCTTTGTCGGCTTGTCCGTCGCGCACCACTTTGACCAGCCCTTGCGCTCTTTCATTCAGCAACCCGATCGGTTTTCCCGACGCATCTTTCGTGATGTCTCCGCCCGGCGGATTCGGAGTGTCGCGTGTAATCCCCGCGCTCTTCAACGCCGCATCATTTACGAATGCCGCGTGTCCGCTCACATGTTCTAGGAAAACGGGATTGTTCGGCGAAACCGCATTTAATGAGGTGTTTACAGGGAATCCATTCACGTTCGGCTGTGGCCTCGCATCCCATTTTTCCTGATGCCATCCGCGACCGACGATCCATTCGCCGGGCTTCGCTTCCTTCGCCGCGGCGGCCACCATGGCGACGATTTGATCCCAGTTTTTGGCGTCGCGCAAATTCAACATCATTTTCGATTCGCCGAGCCCCATGAAATGGCCGTGGCCTTCGATGAACCCGGGAATTGCGAGGTGGCCATTCAGATCAATGACTTTGGTCGCGGGAGTGATCTGCCGCGCAATCTGCGCGTTAGAGCCAATTGCGACGATTTTTCCGGAGGTAATCGCGATGGCCTCGACTTGCGGCTGGGCCGCATCGAGCGTCACGATTTTTCCGTTGCGCAGCACTAAATCCGCGCACAGCATCAAGAAAGGAATCATAATTCGTCCAACGCTAGGCCGAGCCTTCGCAATCCTTCTTCGAGCGGCTCCAGATCGCCGCCGATTCCGATTCGAAAGTGGTCCGGCATGTCGAAAAATTTGCCCGGCACCACCGTCGTTTCATACTTTGTTCTCAACAGATCGCACATCTGGTCGACGCTTCCGCGCTTCAGGCGCGGAAAGACTATGGTCCCGAACGGGGGTCGAAAAACTTCGAGATCTTCGCGGCTATCGAGAAATTTCCAGAGCGCAACGCGATTTGCGATCGAGACGCGCTCGCACGTTTTTCGCGATGCGAGGCAGTTCGCCAAGCGCGATTACGCTCGCTAATTCGGCCATGTGCGCGGGGATATTTCCAAATTTATCATTGAGTTGCCACATCTGCTCGACCAGCGACGGTTCGGCGAGAATCCAGCCGCAGCGGAGGCCGCTTAGGCCGTAAACCTTGGTCAGACTTGAGGTTACGATGAACTGGTCGCCCAGAAGCGCCGGCTGATCGCGGGGCTTTGTTCGAACGCGGCGTCGAGATAAACTTCGTCGACCATCACCCGGACGCCGAGGCTTCCGAGCTCCTTCATGGTGGCTTCGTCGGTCAATGCGCTGGTCGGATTATGGAGATTGGAGACCACAATCAGCTTCGTGGAGGGCGTTAGCGCGTCCTTAATCGACCTTAAATCGACCGAAAACGTGCTCTGGCGGACGCTTAAATCGCCTTATTTCGGCACCGATCTGCGAGCGCTACGTCGACGATCAGTTCATAAGTCGGATGCTCGATCAGCACTTCGTCGCCGGGTTTCAGAACAGACGCCATCGCCAGATAATTCGCCATCGACGTTCCGGTCGCGGCGACGATTCGATTGGCTGGAACGCCGCAATGTTTTGCGAGGGCGTTCTGCAAAGGCTCGAATCCGTAGAAGCTGGGGCCGCTGATTTCCAGGTCTTCGATTTTGATGGGAAGGTCGCGCAGTTTCCAATGCGCGACTCCGCTGGTGGCCAGGTTGTATTTCGCTTGGGAGCGGCGCTTGGCCCACGGCATGTACTGAGTGCTCAATGTTTTCTCCACAGAAAATAGACTGGCACGCCGGTGAGCAGGATTGCCAGTCCGATGGCGCTGTTGGCCGGATATTTCGCGATGGTGCTCAGCACGACGGCGAAGCTCGCGACGATGAAGAACAGCGTCGTGAACGGATGGCCGGGTGCGCGGAAGCCTGCAGAGGCGGGCTCGCGGCGGCGCAGGACCAGCAGTGCTACGCCGGTCATGCCGAAGGAAATGAAATCGACCGAGATTACGTAGTTGAGAATTTGTTCATAGCGGCCTGATAACGCGATGATCACCGCGACTACTCCTTGCAGCGCGATCGCGACTACCGGCGCGGCGGTTCGCGGATCGAGCCAGGCTACGCTGCGGAAGAACAATCCATCTTGCGCCATGGCGAAATAAACTCGCGGGGCGGTGAGCATGCCTTGGCTCAGGAATCCTAGTGTCGAGATCGCGATGCCGAGTGCGATGAAGGTGGCTCCGCGCTCGCCCAGTGCGGCGCGCATCACTGCCGATGCGGGGGTTTTGGTTGCGGCCAGTTGCTCCGACGCCCAGGGCGCGCAGGCAGACGAACGTCACCGACATATATAGGATGATGACGGCGACGACGCCGATTAGCAGCGCTCGCGGGAGATCGCGCGACGGATCCTTCATTTCTCCGGCGACGAAGCTCGAAGTCTGCCAGCCTCCGTAGGCGAATAGCACCGGGGTCATGGCGGCTCCGAAGGCGGTGAGCAGGTTCATCGACAGGGGGCGGTCGAGTAGCGCTGCGGGTTGCGCTGCGGGTTTGATGAACAGGAATCCGGCGACGACCAGCGCGGCGATCGCGACGATTTTCAGAACCATGAGCGCGCTTTGCACGGTCGATCCGGCGCGGACTCCGAAGCAGTTCACGATGGTGAGCAGCGCCAGCGCGGCCGCGGCGACTACGCCTTCGGGAATTGGGGAGTGGGTGATTTCGAGAAAGTATCGCGAGAAGGTGACGGAGACCGCGGCCATGCCTCCGGTCTGCGTGACCAGCAGCAGCACCCATCCATAGACGAATGCCACCGAGGGATGAAAGGCTTCGCGGAGGTATGCGTATTGGCCTCCGACTTGGGGACGGCGCGCGGCTAGTTCGGCATAGACGAAGGCTCCGGCGAGCGCGACGGCTCCTCCGGCGGCCCATGCGCCTAGGATCAGAAACGGCGTGTGGACTTGTTGGGCGACTACGTAGGGATTGATGAAAATGCCGGAGCCGACGATGCCTCCCATGACGAGCATGGTGGCGTCGAAGAGGCCCAGGCGGCGGAGGAGGCTCGGCATCAGTTTATTTAAGCATTACTCGATTGAGGATTCCTCTATCGCCTCGAATACTTGCTTGACAATTTTAGGATGAAGCGTGGCGCCGCTGTGGAATGGAACGACAACCCTGCGAGTGCCGTTGGCGTATATTCGATGACTACCCTTCGACCTCAGCCAGGCGAATCCGGATTTAAGAAGCAACGCCTCGGCCTCCGCCGCAGTCAGGCGGGGGAGCTTAGGCATGAACTTCGACGGCGGTGGTCAGGATCTCCCTGCTTAACGCCGCCGAGCGTTCTTCATCGGTCAAGGTTTCCAGGAAGAGATCGATGGCTTCGCGGATATTGGTGAGGGCCTCCTCGACTGTCTTGCCTTCCGATTGGCAGCCTTTCAGCTCCGGACACCAAGCGTAGCAGCCGTGCTCGTCCTGTTCGATTACGACGCTGACTTTGCCTATCATCGACACCATTCTACCTGTGATGGCGAGCTTGCCTCGCGATGTTTGCTTGACGCGATCCAACGATGCCGCGCGCGATGAGCGTCACCGCGTCGAGTTGGGTTTGACGGGGAGGAGGTCCAGCGTCAGTTTATTGGAGCACATGGCGGCTTGCAGCGTCGTAGTTTACGGGGTGGTGCGCTGAAATTTGGTGAACTAGAAAAGCGTTCCTTGCGGACTGGGCGGAGGCTCTGGCGGCGGGTAAAACAGACCGATGATGATCCACCGGTTCGGATGACTCGCTACGGTTCCCACATAGAAGTGAGTATCGTACCTCTTAATCATCTCAGATTCGTATCTGAGCCTGAATTTGTCTTGCCAATTTTCTCCGTACTGAGCCCGCCATGACCGAAAGGATTGCCCCATTTCCCAATCGGTGCACATGACGTTGTGTCCATTGCATGTGGCTTCCGGACAACGAAATTCGTAATAGAACTTGAAGGGTATTTTCTCCAGCTCATGCTGTGGAAGCTTCGGCAAAAAAATGCTGTTGGCGAAGCATCGCCAATTGCGTATCGGTCCAGGGTGCCGGATCAGGAGCAATCCTCAACTTGGTGATCGACTCGGGACGGATGATGCCCAGCGTTGGAAACTGGTATGCATCACGCTGTTTAATCAGGCAGCAGAGGCAATGAGATCGAAGCGGAAGAACAACATCTTTCCTGGCTTGCCAAGCATTAGCTGTGGATAACTCGGCAGAAACAATGTTGATGCCATCCTGCCTCGAAATGGTGACTCTCCCGCCGCGCGTCACTGGTAGCTTTTATGACCGGCAGATCGACCCACTGGTATTTTCGAAATCGTTGGCTTTCTGGGAGCAGTCTCCAGGGCACCGGGAACAGCCTCAACCATTCACCCTTGTCAGTTATCGCGGCGGTACATGACGATTCAACTCCTGATTCATCCGGCACCGGATAAGTTCGAACCACGATGAGCGCCCGCTTAGTCTCTCCCGGGGGCATTTATGATCACAGGTCGAAGCCGTTGAGTCCGATGTTCTCCAGTGCTAGGGATAGGCGGTGCCGATGGCATTCGTGGGGATCGATCTCCGTGCACATCAGGGCTACGGGATGTTCAAATCCGTTCAGGAATGAATGGAGATTCAGGAAAGAAGTGACAACGTTCGAGTCGTACCACGCCCAAATCACGTCACGGCTCCCAGTTTCGATTGCCTTTGCCCTGATGTCGCGCGGGACTCCAAGCTCTGGGACGTGAGAGTAGAGCATTTCGTTCTCTTTCAGCAATTGAGCGAAGTTCCCTTTGCTCAACTCGGGGCGGTACATGCTGACTGGATTTTGTCGAACGTCAATAACAGTCCTGACGCCGTGTTGCTTCAGGAGGTCCAGAATCTCCTCCGTTTTCCTGCCACTGTAGCCAAATGTAAAAAAATCAGCCTGCTCGGAAGGGCGAGATTCGTTCCACTCTGCCTTATTCGCAATCTGCTGCTTGACTGAGGCGCTGGGGAGATTGAGACGGTTAGGCTGTGGCACACCCTAGCTTAGCGCTACCTCATTCAATTTTCCATCGTAAAATTCCGCGCTCGTCCTTGCTGCGCCTTAGGCCCGATGTCCTTCTCCATCTGGTGCACCCATTTGTTATTCGGGAACTTCTGTGGTAGTTTCGCAATCGTCCGGGTCTCTGTCCATGTGAGCGAGCCGCGCCGCAACGTGTCACGAATCTTGTCCCTAAAATCCTCATAGGTGAGCAGTGACGATACGGGCGGGGGTGGAGGGTAAGTTTTGTGGCGCTCCCATGGGCTCTCCTATGAGAGACTGAGAGGAAGCTGTGCTGGTCAACACTCTTTTTGAGAACAAGGTGGAGCAACTCTACGACGTCTCGGTGCGAGTTGCGTCGGCACTTGAGAAGGCGGGCATTCCTTATCAGATCATTGGTGGGTTTGCTGTTTTTTCTCATGTTGAAGCCGTCGATCCCTTGGCGGCTCGGCTTACTCGGGATGTGGATATCACCGTTGATCGCGAGCGATTGAAAGAGATTATCGCGGCGGTTGAACCTGCTGGGTTTCGGTATCGGCATGTTGCTGGTGTCGACATGCTGGTGGATGCTAAGGAGCCTAAGGCTCGGAGTGCGGTGCAGCTTGTTTTTGCCCATGAAAAGGTGCCCGGGATATTAGGACACCGGAACGGTCGAAGAGGGGATATTGGATTGCTCCTGTCGCCGGCCTGGTGCGCATGAAGCTTACCAGCTTCCGGCTGAAGGATCAGGTCCACATTCAAGATCCTGATTCGGCGCATCTGATTACACAGGAGATCGAGGCTTCTCTGCCGGAGGCGCTGGTAGCGCGGCTGGGTGAGGTTCGGGCGGCTCGGTAGTGGGGAAGGTCCTGGACCGGGCGAAAGCCGGGACAGACCGCTCTGTCCACGCGGCCTGGAGTTTGGGAGTACTTTTGCGAGATGGGGCGCCTTGGGACAGAGAAGTCAGTCCCGGTTTTCGCAGTCTTGTGAGTCATTGTAAGATGAGCGAGTTGGTGAGAGAAATCCTACCCGGCTAGCACTCTCTTTAAGAGCCCTGCCGGCGGCGGGTCTGTTGACGTATAGTGCTGAACGCCGTCTTATTGATCGCCGATCCGAATATGGCGTCCCTGCTGCGGGGCGTGGCCGGCAAATCGAATGAATTCGCTATCGAATCCATCGTCGAACTAACTACGGCCGGGTATGGGATTGCGCGGATGCTGGGGACCACGCGTCCGGACGTGATGCTGCTCGAGATGACCGAACCGGGCCGCGATCTGTCGCTGGCCGATACGATTCACGCGCAATGTCCGGATATTCCACTGGTGGGACTAGCGTCGCGCGACGTCCAGCTGTTGCTGAGCCGGAACCCTAATTCGAATGTCTCATCGGTGGCGGCGTGGCCGTTCACTATTGGGGAACTGGAAGAGGCCGTCAGCGGCGCGGTCCACAAATCGAATGGCGGAATTCATGAGAATCTGGTCGCGTTCCTGCCGGGTAAGGCGGGGAGTGGGGCGAGCACGGTGGTGCTCAATACGGCTCGCGTGGCTACCCACGATTTGAAGCAGAGGGTGCTGGTGATGGAAGCGGATCTGCATTCCGGGCTGCTCTCGGCGATGCTGCAGGTGCCAGTGAAATTTTCCATTCGCGATGCGCTAGCGGACAGCATGCTGTGGCAGCGGTATATTACGTCAGCTGTGGGGGTGGATTTTCTGCTGACGAATACGGCGGTCAAGGAACCGATTCCGTCCTGGACGCACTATTTCCATCTGCTGCGGTTCGCGGCTCCCAAGTACGACCTGATGATGGTGGATTTGCCGGAGGTGGTCAATACGGCGACGGCGGAAGTGGTGCGGAGGGCGCGCGCGGTTTACGTGGTGCGCTACGCCGGAATTCGCGTCGCTGAAGCTGGCGCAACAACGCTGCCAGGAGCTGGAGCACTGGGGAGTCGATCGAGGGCGGATCCGGGCGCTGCTCAATCGGGTACATAAGAACGACATCGATCCGAAGGAGGCTGAGAAGATGCTGGGGTGTCCGGTGGCGGCTACGTTTCCTAACGACTATAAGACGATTCGGCGGGCGATTACGGAGGGTAGTTTCATTGACATACGGTCGGATCTGGGGCAGGCTTACCTGAGTTTTTCGAGGATGGTGACGGGGGTTGAGGTGGAGAAGAAATCGTCGTGGTTTCGGAAGTGAGGGACTAGCGGCCGGAGGAGCCGAAGCCTCCTGCTCCGCGTTCGGAATCGGCGAGGTCGGATTCCTGCCAGTCGATGGCTTCGTATCTGGCTACGACCAGTTGGGCGATGCGGTCGCCTTTTTCGATGGTGTAATCGGCGAGGCCCAGGTTGAACATGATGACGCGGATTTCGCCGCGGTAACCGGGGTCGATGGTGCCGAAGTTTACGGTGACGGAGTGCTTGAGAGCCATGCCGCTGCGGGGGCGCACCTGCGCTTCATAACCGGGGGGCAGTTCGATGGCGATGCCGGTGGGAACGCCGTGGGCGATGCCGGGAGAGAGCACGATGGATTCGACCGCGCGGAGGTCTAGGCCCGCGTCTTCCCCGGGTCCGTGGGCATAGACCGGGAGCGACGCGTCGGGGTGAAGTTTCTTGATGCGGATTTGCATGTGGAACTCGCTATCATAGCGGTTTGACCCCGAAAACTCCACGCGTGCTGGCTGTGGCGCCGATGCCTCCTGAGAAAAGCGCGTATGCATTGGCGCGCTACAGCAGGTCTCCCGATTCGATCCAGAAATCGATTGAATGGGTGCGGACGCACGACTCGGCGAAATTTCTCGAGAGTTTTTATTTTCAATACGGGCATGCGTCGATTGCGGATCTGGGGCACGTGGTGTTGTGCTTCGAGGGCGTCTCGGAGTTGGCGGCGACGGAGATTGAAGACGAGCAGTTGTGGGATGGGCAGGCGCGGTCGTCGCGGTATCAGGATTTTTCGAAGGCGGGGTTTGTGACGCCTCCGGGATTTTCTTCTGACGAGGCGGTGGATTATCGGGCGGCGGCGGAGAAGCTGCTGGTCGCGTATCACGAGATTCATGCACGGGCCAAGGAGCACCTGGCGGGGAAGCTGGCTTGTCCGGAAGACATGAAACCGGAGGCTTACGATCGCAATATTACGGCTCGGGCGTTCGATGTGGCCCGGTATGTGTTGTTCTTCGGGATTCCGACGGGGGTGGGGCAGGTTACCAGCATACGGACTTTAGAAAGACAGATACGGCGGCTGAAGGCGTCGGAATATGCGGAGGTTCGGGAGCTGGCGGAGGAGATTGCTTCGGCTTGTTCTTCGCCGCCTGCATGCCCGTGGGACGAAAAATCGGCGATGGAGCCGGTTGCGCCTACGCTTGCCCGGCATGTGGATCCGGATGAGCATGCGGCTCGTTCGCGGGCCGATCTGACAAGTTGGGGGAAGCAGAATTTACCTTCCTGGTCGGGGACGGCGCGGTTGGAATCGGTGGATCTGATCCGGCCTACGGACACGCACGCGGAGATTGCCGCTACGCTGCTTTATCCGGTTTCGGACTGGCCGTTTCGGGAGTTGTATGAGCTGGCGCGATCGTGGTCGGCGGGGCGGCGCAATGAAGTGATCGATGTGGCGCTACGGTCGCGGACGCGGCGGGATGAGCTGCTGCGGGGATTTCGCGGCGGGCTTTACGCGTTCGATATCGTGATGGATATTGGGGCTTATCGGGATATGCATCGGCATCGGCGATGCCAGCAGTATCGTCAGGATTATTCGGGTGAGTTGGGTTACGATACGCCGGAGGCAATCGTCGAGAGCGGCGCGGGATCGGTGTATGAATCGGTGATGAAGGAGACGTTCGCGGCGATCAGACGGCTACCTGCGCCGGCCTCACACTATTTGTTGCCGTTCGGGGCGCGGTCGCGATTCCTTTTTAAGATGGATTTCGCGGAGGCGGAATATATCGCGCGGCTGCGGAGCGGGGTGAAGGGTCATTTCAGTTATCGGAAGGTCGCGTGGGATATGAAGTGCGCGATGGAGAGGGTGGAGCCGGAGCTGGGGCGGTTGATGGAGGCGACTCCGCCTTGGGTGGAGGATCCGCTGAAGAGGTAGGAACACCGGCTCAAGCGCCAACGAGGCTCACATCGGCTGCTCGTCAAGCCTGGAAAAGAAGATTATTTTGCATACCACGATGGAGAAGAGCTCGGGCGCGGCGCGCTTGTCTTACTCGGAAAGAAGACCGGACTTCGCCCCAGCGATCTTTAGGCGCTAGGCCGCGAACGAAACAGTCATCTCGCCAGGAATCGCCTCGCCGTGCTCCAGGCGATCCGCAATCACCCGCAATGCGAGCGCCTCAGCGGACGCGAGAGCTTTTCGCCGGGTCCGACCGTAAACCGTGACACCGGGGAGCGCAGGAATATCCGCGATCCACCGTCCGTCGTCTTCACGAGAGAACTCGACCTTCAGGTCAAACGTCTTGGCTGGGGTCGTGTTCTTCATATGACTACTCAAAGTAAGTTTAACAGAGCGAACAAGTGCGGCCTTGCCGGTCGGCTAGGCGGTTGTTTTGGGGCGCTCGGCGGCCATCGCTTGTGATTCGGCTGCTACTTCGCGCAGGAGGGCTTCGGCGGATTCTAGCGAGATTGGTCCGGAAGGCGGCGGCGGTTTCCACTGGTTTAGCTGCCGGCGTGGTGCGGCGCATTTCGGTGAGGAGAGTTTTGATTTCGTTTAGCTCCCCTGACACCTGAAACAGCTTCCAGACTGTTACGATTACCATGGCGAAAAGGAACATCGTCATTACGCCGCTCATGATGGCTTGCATCGCGCCCACGTGCAGTTCTCCTCAGTCAAATCCATCGGCGGATAGGAGAAAAACTTTACCCTAGTTTTCAGTGGGGGATTTTTCTACGTGATCGATTACGATGACCGGGAGAGGTGCTTTGCGTGCTTCCAGCTTTAAGCCCATTTGCTGCATGGACATGAAGATCGATGAGCCGGAAGGATCCGACGCTTCGCCGGACGGCTTGCCGCCTTCTGCCGAGGCCATCATCGCTCCCATGCCTGCGGCCTTCGCGGCATTTTTCAGATCGTCCATCGAGAGGTCCAGGAGCACATGATAGTTACCCTTCAGCTCCGTCATGTCGACCACCGGACGGTCCATGAAGCGGGTCAGCGTCTCGGCCAACACGGTCATACTCGCCCTTTCCGCTTCCATGCGCATCCGGCCGTCGGCCATGGTCATGTGCATCTGACCCATGGGGCCGCCCTTCACTGTTACTCCTTTTCCACCTTCCATATTGCCGCTGATGCGGACCTGGCTCGTTCCTTGGCCCATCACGGTTTCGCCCTTTTTGGGATCTTCAGGGGTTTCCGGAGCGGCGGGTTCGGGGTCGGCTTCCTTCAATTTCGGACCGCCTTTTGCAACGACCAGCGCGTACACTGAGTGATCCTTGGTCTCGCGGTGGACGACTAGTTTGAACCTATCGGCCAACAGCGCTTGCAGCATTTGCGGGACCTGTTTCTCCGTGGCGCCCGCTGGAATGGTGGCTTGGATGTTGAAGCGCTCCGCAGTCATTACGTTGCCCAAATCCGGACCGGAGATCTGGTAATCCTTGACCTCATAGGCGGTGCGGATCAGATCCGTCAACGAAAAACTTCCGATGTCCACCATGGCGCCGTCGACCTTCATGCCCACGCGCATCTTGCCGGACTGAATGGCCGCAGGGTTGAGCGGGCCGGCCGGCTTGATGGACGCGACTTCGAAAGTTAGCGGAGCTTGGGCCCGAAGTGCCGCTGACAGCAACAGGGCAGCATGGAACATTCGCATACATTCAGCGTAACTGCTTTTTCGGAAGGTTTTCGACCCAGGCGGCGGCTACCGCAAGGAGACTATAGGCCGCTAATGCACTGAAAGCAAACTGCGTGGTTCCACCGGGCGGAGGGCCGAACTTATCGATGCACTGAAAGGCAATCAAAATTGCGAACAGAATCCATGCTCGCCGCGTCGTCACCGGGGAAGAGACTCCGCGCAGATACCACAACAGGGTTCCGAGCAGCAGAGCGAACTCCACCGCTATTTCGGGCCAGAAGTAATTCCACAGGCCGAAGCCCATTTTGTGCGAGCCGTAAATCAACAGGTCGGGTCCGTGGACCACTAAGTCCAGAATCCAATGAGAGAAAACGGCGAGACCGACGATCAACCCCGCGGTCCATGCTCGCTTCCAGATCAAGCAGAACAGCGCGCCGCCGAGGATCGAAATAACCAGAGCGCCGGTGAGGCTGTGGGTGTACGGCATGTCGTATAGGTCTACCGGACTGGCGGCCATGAATCCGGGGACGATCCGAGCGTGCTCAATCCCGAGCAGGATCAGGATCGCCCAGATGAAATCGAGCAGCTGCACGGCGACGAACAAGACCCACAGAGGAATTGTTCGATCGACGGCTTTACCGGCGAAGCTGGCGCTATAGTGTCCGGTGAACATTTAAGAAGTAGCCAGTAGCCAGTAGCCAATAGTCAGTAGCCAAAGAGCCTGTCATTTCGGCGCTTTTTCGAAATTCAGGGAGGCGGAGTTTATGCAGAAGCGGACACCGGTCGGTTTTGGGCCATCGGGGAACACGTGGCCTAAATGGGCTCCGCAGTGCGCGCACTGGACCTCCGTGCGGCGCATGCCATGGCTGGTATCGTCGATCATTTTGAGATTCTTTTCGTCGACCGGAGCGTAGAAGCTGGGCCATCCGGAGCCCGATTCGAATTTTGTGCCGGAGCTGAATAGTTTCGCGTTGCAGCAGACACAGTGATAGGTGCCGTCGTCGTGGAGGTCCCAGTATTTTCCGGTAAAGGGAGGCTCGGTGCCGCACTGGCGGGCGACTTGATATTGTTCCGGTGTAAGTTCCCTCTTCCATTCCGCGTCAGTCTTGTTCATGCCTTCAGCTTACACTGGAATTTGGCAAATTCCGATCCGATACGGTTGTTCAAAAAATGGTTCGACGCGGCGGTGGGCGCGGGGCTCCATGAACCGAATGCGATGACACTCGCGACCGCGACGCGCGATGGGAAACCTTCGGCGCGCATTGTGCTGCTGAAGAGCTTTGACGAGCGGGGATTCGTATTCTATACAAACTACAACAGCCGCAAGGGTCGCGAGTTGGAGCAGAACCCGCACGCGGCGCTGGTGCTCTACTGGCAACCTTTGGAGCGGCAGATCCGGATTACCGGTCTTGTAACGAAAGTGTCCGCTGACGAATCTGATAAATACTTCCAAAGCCGGGCGTTGGGAAGCCGCTTTAGTGCGTCGATTTCGAAACAGAGCTCGGTGATTGCGTCGCGGGCGGTGCTCCTAAAGAAATTAAAGAAGATTGAGGAAGAGTATCCAAAGGGCGATCCGCCACGTCCTATAAACTGGGGAGGTTATCGTGTCCATCCAAACGAGATCGAGTTTTGGCAGGGTGGTGCGTTCCGCCTCCACGACCGCATGCGTTATCGCAGGCGCCGCGATGGTAGCTGGAGTATGGATCGTCTGTCTCCCTAACGCGCGGGCCGGCGATACGTCGCCTGACGTCGAGCATATGCTGAAGGGCGTAGAGGAGCGGTACAACCGCACGGAAACGCTACAAGTGGCGTTCGCCGAAACCTACACGAATCATGGACGCAAGCACACGGAGCAGGGCGAGTTGTACCTGCGCAAGCCGGGCCGCACCCGGTGGGTATACTCGATTCCCGCGGGCAAGTTATTTGGCTCCGACGGGAAATTCGCGTACTCCTACTTTCCCGATGAGAAGCGCTTCGAGAAGGCCAGCCTCAAAGTTTCCGACGACATGAAAGCGCCCCTGGCGTTTCTTTTGGGCAAGCTGCAATTCGATAAAGAGTTCAAGTCGTTTCGTACACAGGCCGATGGGCCGAGCACGTTTATCACGGCTATTCCGAAGTCGGACAAACTTCCTTACACGGAAGTGACGTTCCTGATAGATCCGAATTTCACGATCCGGTGGCTGAATGTGAAGGGACAGGACGGATCGACGCTCGATTTTGCGTTTTCGGCGGAGAAGCGCAATCCTCCGATTGCGGAATCGATGTTTAAGTTCACGCCGCCGCTGGGTGTGATTTATACGGACTTGTCGCAGAAGCCGTAACCATCAAGCGTGGTGTCGTCTATCCGCATGCTTACGCATGCGTTTGTTCCCCATGCGGGTATGACGTGAGCGGGACAGTGCCAGTTAAACCACTTCGCTGATTTGAAATTGCGGTTGGATGTCGGTGAAGTTCGGAATGTCTGCCTGCAACTCCGCGCCGTGGGCTGCCATCCCCTGCTGAAAATCGCTGACCGCGTTGAAATAGAGATTCCCGGTGCACGCGAACATCGGCTCAGAACCGGGCCCCAGACCTGACAATCCCTGATGTATCTCATAGCGCGTGATGCCGTGGCTGGCGAGGCGGTCCATCACCAGCGGCCGGTGCTTCTCCTCATAATAAACATGGTCAAAGCGCTTACCGGGCGCGCTTGCGGATAGAAAACGGAGACGCAGATCATGTGGCTACAGTTTACCTTTAAGCAGCGCATTGACGGCTGCGGGTTCGGCCTGACCGCGGCTGGCTTTCATCACTTGACCGACTAGAAATCCAATGACCGCCTGCTTGCCGGCGCGATACTGCTCGACCTGTTTCGGATTTGCCGCGATGACCTCATCGACGATTTTTTCGAGCGCGCCCGAGTCGCTGATCTGATGCAATCCCTCGCGCTCCGCAATCGCCTCTGCGGTGTCGCCCGACGAAATCATCTTCGGAAGAATTTCCTTGGCGATTTTGCCGCTGATCTTTCCCAGCACGATCAGTTTGATTAATCCGCCGAGGTTTTCCGCGCTGGCGGGGGACTCGGTAATCTCTTTGCCCTGTTCCTTCAGCAGCGCCGCGAGATCGCCCATCACCCAATTCGCCGCGGCGCGCGCATCGCCTGAAACGGTCGCAACCTTTTCGAAGTAATCGCCGTTGGCACGCGTCGCGGTCAGCACCTCGGCGTTATATTCGGTCAAGCCGTAAGCGTCGATAAAACGCTGGCGGCGCGCGGCGGGGAGTTCGGGCATTTCTTCACGAATGCGAGCCATCCAGGATTCGCTGACGCGCAAAGGGACCAGATCCGGCTCGGGGAAATAGCGATAATCGTGGGCGCTCTCCTTGCTGCGCATGGAAACCGTTTCACCTGTTTCGACGTTGAAGAGACGCGTCTCCTGGGTGACGCGGCCACCAGTTTCGATCAGGTCGACCTGACGTTCGATTTCATGATCGAGGGCCATTTTCAGAAAGCGGAAGGAGTTGAGATTCTTCACCTCGGCCTTGGTCCCGAATTTTTCCGCGCCGCGCAGCCGCACGCTGACATTCGCATCGCAGCGGAGCTGCCCCTTCTCCATGTCGCAGCTTGAGATCTCGACGTATTGCAGGATCTGCTTCAGCTCCGTTAGAAACGCGAAGGCTTCCTGGGAGCTGCGTATATCCGGCTCGGTCACAATTTCGATGAGCGGCGTGCCGCTGCGATTCAGATCTACATAGGTGAATTTACTCGAGTCCTGGAAGCCGTCGTGAATACTCTTGCCGGCGTCGTCCTCCATGTGGACGCGGGTGATCCCGATGCGCTTTTTCACGCCGTCGACATCGATCTCAATGAACCCATGCTCGGCCAGCGGCTGATCGTATTGCGAAATTTGATAGCCCTTCGGCAGGTCCGGATAGAAATAGTTTTTCCGCGCGAAAATCGACTTTGGATTCACCGTGCAGTGCAGCGCGAGAGCCGCTTCAATCCCAAGTTCGACTGCTTGGCGGCTCAGTACGGGAAGAGCTCCTGGAAGTCCGAGACACACCGGGCAGACGTTGGTATTGGGCGGTGCACCGAAGCTGGTGGCGCACCCACAAAAGATTTTCGTGCGGGTTGCAAGCTGGACGTGCACCTCCAGTCCAATCACGGGTTCATATTTCGCGATTGGATCGAGAGCGATGTCGGACGGCATTGGATTTTTTCATTATAACGGCCGCAAAAAAGGCGCGGATTGCGGGTGAATGAGAGAATGGGGGTTCATGGTCGAAACAATTGAGTGGACCGATGCGGGCGTGGTGATGATCGATCAGACGCGCCTGCCCAGGGAACAGGTCTTTGTTACTTGCCGGAGTTATGTGGAGGTTGCGGTGGCGATTCGCTCCATGGTGATTCGCGGGGCTCCGGCGATCGGGGTGGCGGCGGCGATGGGCGTGGCGCTGGGCGTGCAGGAAGACGCGGATTTCGATCGCGTATGCGAAACGCTGGCGAGCACGCGGCCGACGGCGGTGAATTTATTTTGGGCGATCGAGCGGATGAGGATCTTGCGGGCGTCTCTAAAAGGGGTGGCGCGAGAGGAGCTCGTTGCGCGCATGATCGAGGAGGCGAAGAATATCAGGCTCGACGACATCGCGATCTGCCGGGCGATGGGGAAACATGGCGCGCCGCTAGTTCCGGACGGCAAGACGGTGTTGACGCATTGCAACGCGGGCGCGCTGGCGACGGCGGGATATGGAACGGCTCTCGGCGTGATTCGCGCGGCGGCGGAGGCGGGGAAGAAGATCGACGTATTCGCCGATGAGACGCGGCCGTTTCTGCAAGGCGCCCGGTTGACGGCGTGGGAGCTGCAACAGGACGGGATCGCGACGACGCTGATTACGGACAACATGGCGGGACATTTTCTACACTCGGGGCGGATCGGGTGCGTGGTGGTGGGAGCGGATAGGATCGCGGCGAATGGCGATGTCGCGAATAAGATTGGCACATACTCGCTGGCGGTGCTGGCGAAGGAAAATAACGTTCCGTTTTATGTGGCGGCGCCGGTGTCGACGTTCGATTTGACGCTGGCATCGGGCGACTCGATTCCGATAGAACAGAGGTCGGCGGAGGAGGTGACGCATGTGTTCGGAGTGCCGGTGGCGCCGGAGAATATTGCGGTCGAGAATCCAGCGTTCGATGTGACGCCGGCGCGGTATGTCACGGCGATTATTTCCGAGCGGGGGGTGGCGCGGGCGCCTTATGAGGAATCGTTGAAGAGGCTGGCGGAGATTAGGGGATGATGATCAGGTTCCTGTTGTGCGTGGCTTTAGCGAGCGCGGCTACGCCGGAGTATTCGTACAAGGTTGTTCACGTTTATCCGCACGATCGGACTTCGTTTACCGAGGGGCTCGAATATCGCGGCGGGTTTCTTTACGAGAGCACCGGTGAGAAGGGGCACTCGGTGCTGCGGAAGATGAAGCTCGAAACGGGCGAGGTGGTGCAGGAAATCAAGCTCGCGCCGCATTTGTTCGGAGAGGGAATAACGATTCTCCATAACGAAATTGTGCAGTTGACTTATCAAACGCAGCTTGGATTCGTGTATGACCTGGCTACGATGAAGCAGAAACGTACGTTTATTTACGAGGGCGAGGGATGGGGGCTGACCAATGACGGCTCGCAGATTTATATGGACGACGGCTCGGCCCAGATTCGCGTGTGGGATGGGGCGACGCTGAAAGAGAAAAGGCGGTTCACGGTGCATGACGACACGGGGCCGATCGCGCAGGTGAATGAGCTGGAATGGGTGGCGGGTGAGATTTATTCCAATGTATGGCAAACGGACCAGATGCTGCGCATTTCGCCTGTAGATGGACGGGTGCTGGGGCGGGTGAATCTTGCGGGGCTGCTGACGGCGGACGATCGCAAGGAGCATGTCGATGTGTTGAATGGCATCGCCTACGACGCTGCGGGAAAGAGACTTTTCGTCACGGGGAAATGGTGGCCGAAGGTCTTCGAGATCCAGATTGTGCCTAAAAATATTGCTCCTAAGAAGACGAAATGATACGTTGGGCAGATGCTTAAGTTTTCAGCGGCGCTCCTGTGCGCGGCACTCACGTTGGCTGGTCAGGGATTGTCTGGGCGAAGGGCGCCGAGTTTCGCTCTGCCCGATTCCACCCTCAAGTCGCACGACATTTTTGATTCGCGCGGGCATTGGGTGCTGCTCGATTTCATGAAGACGGATTGCCCTCACTGCAAGGAATTGTCGAAGAAGCTAGAGGGTGTAAAGGGTCGGTACGGGGCGAAAGTGGAGGTTCTGTCGATCCTGATCGCTCCGCCCGAAAGCACGGCTACGGTGTCAAAATACGTCGCCGAGAACAAGATCACGTCCGCGTTCTTGTTCGATCAGGGACAGGTCGCGGTCACTTATTTCCGCGCGACGCCGCAGAATCCGGCATTCGATACGCCTCATTTGTTCGCGATCGATCCGAATGGAATGATCGTTCACGACTGGAACCAGTTTGGTGTGGAAGCGCCGGGATTCCTATCGGAGCTGGATCAGTTGTTGAATAAGAAGTAGAGGTGTTCTGAAGTGCGACGCTTGTTCTTCGCGTTAGCCGGGCTGATGTTGGCGACTAAGCCGGGCGTCGAAGAACTGCATCGCGCTGCGCTCGCGGGCGATCTGAAGCAGGTGGAGCTGTTGATTGCAGGCGGCACACCGGTCAACGGGCGCGAATTCGCTGGGCGGCTACGCCTCTGCACGATGCCGCATGGGCGGGCGAGGTCGAGATCGTCGAATATCTGATTCGCGCGGGCGCCGATGTAAACGCCCGGCATTCCGAGGGACAATCGACGCCGCTCGATTACGCGGTGCTGATGAACCGCTTCGAGGTGGTCGAGGTTTTGCTCGCGCATGGGGCTCGGATCGACTCGTCCGAAAAAGGACTGACGGCGCTGCACCTGGCGGCGCGAGGAGGCGAGGCGCGGATCGCGAATCTCCTGATCGCGCATGGAGCGGACGTGAATGCTCGCGACGAAGGCGGGTCCACGCCGATCGAAGAAGCGGCGTGGCGCGGCGAAACGGCCATGGTGCAGTTGCTGATCGAAAAGGGCGGCGATGCGAAAGGCGCGAATCCGCAGAATGGGGTGACGCCGCTGCATGCCGCGGCCGTGAAAGGCCACACGGAAGTCGCCGGGGTGCTGCTTGCTGCGGGCGCGAGGATCGATGCGCCGGATAAGGACGGCGTTACGCCGCTCGACGACGCGCTGCATTATCGCCAGGTTCACGATGGTCGATCTGCTGATCGAAAAGGGAGCGAAGCTGGAGACTCCGCGTGCGCTGCACGATGCGGTGATGCGGGGGCAGGCGGATGTGGTGGGTCTGCTGCTCGATCGCACGGGACCGCTGGGATCGACCACGCTTTTGCACGACGCGGCATTGAAAGGGCACGTGGAAATCGTCGAATTGCTGATCGCCCACAAGGCCGACGTAAACGCCCGGAATGCGGAGGGTGCGACCGCTCTGCACGACGCGGCGCTGGCCGGGAAATGCGCGGTCGCCGAGGCGCTGTTGAACCACGGAGCGGAAATCGACGCGCGGGATCGGGACGCGCAAACGCCTTTAGAGCGGGCCGCGTCCTGGGGGCGGACGCGACGTGGTCGAGTTGCTGCTCGCGCGCGGAGCGAACCTTGCATTAAAGGATAAAAACGGCAAGACAGCGCTCGACTTGGCGGTCGCGAACGGCCAAAGCGACGTCGTAAGCGTACTAATGAGAACGCCTTAGTCCGCCGATAGTGTCGAGTGTGCAAGCGGAGCAGTTATCGCCGGAATTGGCCGATGCGGCCGATGTATTAAGCGACCAGTTACGCGTTCATTTACATCGTTTGGCGGTGTTGCTGGAGCCGCATACCGATAAAATCGATCGCAAATTCCTGAACCGGCTGCGGAAGCTGGAATTTCAGCCCAAACAGCGCTTGGCGCTCGCGGCGATCACTCCCGGCGCAGCGGCGCGGATTCTCTCGCGCGGCCAGCCGCCGCTCAAATTCATCGAACAGGTGGAGTATAACGGGCGAAGGCTCGCCAAGCTCAATCTGCCGCCCAGCGCGATTCTGGAGGCGCTGGAAGAGTACGACCAGATCCTTTCGCCGGTGCTCGAAACGCTGAATCCGGACGAGAATTCGAATTTTCAATGGGTGCGGGAGCAGCTTCATTTTTGCGTCATCCTGACGCTGAATAACGCGTATTATCAGGTGCGCGAGGCGGAAACGCAGGCCTTTTACGAACTGTTCCGCGTGGAGCTGGAATCGCGCAATCTGGATGAGCTGCTGCGGCGGTTTCTCGATTCGCTGGTGCACGTGTGCCGCGCCGATTCCGGGCGCCTGTACATGCTGAACGACGAAGCGACGGCGTGGGTTCTGAAAGCCGGCACGCCTAAAGCGGCCGAGCTTTCCGTGCCCAATCAGCCGGGACTGATCAAGAAGCTTTCAAAGCCCAGGCATCTGACGGGCGACGGGTTGAGCTCCAGCGTGCTGCTGGACTGCACGTGGCACAGCCGTTTCGAATCCTGCTGGTCGATTCCGCTGGCGGCGGACGGCCGCACGGCCGGCGTGATGCAGTTCGGATTCTCGAAGCCGTACGAGTGGCTGCCGCGCGAGCAGGAACTGCTGGCCGCAGCGGCCGAACGATGCCTGATGGCCGCCCAAAAGGCTCGCCTGATGGAGGATCTGGCGCAGCGCGAAGAGCAGGTCCGCCGTCTGGCGGAGCATATGTTGCATGTGGAGGAAATGGAGCGCCGCCGCATCTCGCGCGAACTGCACGACGAAGCGGGGCAGAGCCTTCTTTGCATCCGTTTGCAAATCGAATTAATCGAGCAGGCGCTGCCTGAAAGTGAAGACGAATGGCGGGGCAAGCTGCGGGAGGCTCGCGATTTAACCGAGCGCACGATTCTCGAAATGCGGCGCCTGATCTCCGCGCTCAGCCCGGCGGTGCTGGAGCAATTGGGGTTAGGCGCGGCGCTGAGGCAATTGGTCAACCGGTTTCAGCGGCTCCATCCTTGCCGGGTGAAGCTCCAGCTATCGAAAATGGGCGTTCTGCCGCAACAACTTGAAGTGATTTCATACCGGTTGGTGCAGGAATGTTTCAACAACATCGGAAAACACTCCGCGGCCACCAATGTAAACATTTCGCTGGCATCCGCCGATGGAAGGTTGAGGCTGATTGTGGAGGACAACGGAGTCGGCTTCAACGTGCAGGAGGCAATGGCCAAACGCGAATCGTTCGGTCTGTCCGGCATGCGTGAGCGAGTAGCACTATTGGGCGGGGAGTTCTATGTGGAAAGCCGTATGGAAGGTACGAAGAAGGGTACAAAGATTTCCATAGAACTGCCGATAGCAAAATAGAGGCAAATCACTAAGGTGAGAACCCCAGAGAGAAGTCAGGGCACAAAACGATATGGCGAAGATTCGAATCATGCTCGCGGACGATCACACGTTGTTCCGTCAAGGAATCCGGACCCTCATTTCGGCGGAGACCGACATGGAAGTGGTGGGGGAAGCGTCCAATGGCGGCGATGCCGTCGACAAGGCCAACGAGGCGCGTCCGGACGTAGTGCTGATGGACATCGGTATGCCCGGCCTGAGCAGCTTCGAAGCGACCCGGCAGATCAAGAAGAACCGTCCCGAAACCAAAATCCTGTTTCTGACCATGTACGACGACGAGGACTATCTGGTCGAAGGAATGGAAGTGGGCGCCAGCGGTTACGTATTGAAAGACAGCCCGAGCCAGCAGTTAGTCGCCGCCGTGCGCGACGTTTGCCGTGGCGGCAGCTATCTGAGCCCCCGGATGCTTTCGCAACTAGTTGACGATTTCCGCAGCCGCATCAAGTCCGCCAACCGGCTTCCCCGATTCGCAACGCTTACTACGCGCGAACGCGAAGTGCTGAAGATGCTGGCCGAAGGAAATTCGGTGAAAGAAATCGCCTGCGACCTGAACCTCAGCGTGAAAACGGTGGAGGCGCACAAGTTCAATCTGATGCGCAAGCTCGACATTCACAATAAGGCGCAGCTGGTGCAGTACGCCATCCAGAAGAAGATCATCAAGATCCCGAACCTGGTTTAACTCGATTCGCCCTCCGCATCCTTTATGATGCACGGCGGCTCCGTCAGGATAGTGCGCTTCGATCAGATAAAATCTAGCAAGCGGTTAGCTGGTAGCCGTGACCCTGTCACTTCGTGACTATTTTACTGATGGGCCGTTGCGCCGGCCTGCGCGGCCGAGAATGCGTCGAGCTTCTTTGAGACTTTATCCAGCGTGGAGTCCACCACGCTCGTCAGCATCCAAGAGGCGGAAATAGGCAGAAGAACAGATCGGCCGCCAAGTTCGACCTCCTGCTCCAGGCGCGTCGGATACCATACGGGCGATTTCCGCGCGAATGGAAATTTCCGGACCGCCGCGGTCGATGACAGCCAGAAAGCCCGGGCCCCGCCAGCGAAAAAGCCGGTCGGATTGGGAAATGCGCTGGGCCAGATGTTGCCCGAACAGCATAAGAATGCGATCCCCGACGGAGAAGCCGAAACGGCCATTGATCACTTCCAGACGCTCCACCGAAAACAGGACAACGTAGGTGCTGGTGCGAGAAGCAATCGCGGCGCGGATAGCCTGCTCGGCGGCGCGAAAGTTGGGCAGGCCGGTGACCATGTCGAGGTCCCCGACAGCTTCACACAGAACGGCGGCGGATTCAGGACGACTCATCGTTTCACGAAGCTGGCCGGCGATTTCTTCACTACGGCGTTCCTGCGCGGCCGCTTCCTCGCAGATAACTCCGAGCGATGCCTCCAACTGGGTTTTGAGGATTCGTAAATCCTCCGTCTGTGAGGATTTTTCGATCTGTCGCTCGATGTGACGAAGCTTGGCGGCGGATCCCGCGGTGCCCTTCGAGATTTGCAGCATGGAACGCGTGAAAAGGGAAGTGATCGATTGCAGTTCCTTTATTTGCGATCCGAGCGAGCGCTGCACGCCGCGATTATAGGTCTCAATCGATTTGATGGCCTCTCCGGTGAGCACCAGCATCGCGGCATCATTTTTGGATTGCTCCATCTTCGCGACGATCTCGCGGAGACATGTTTGGAATGCCTCTCGCTCCATCGGATCGGATTCGACGGCGTGACAAGCGACGGCCTCCAGGAGTAACCAGGCAAGGCGGGAGTGCGATCTGGCGTCGTCTCCGTCAATTGCGAGAAATCTTTTCAGTGAGATCACAAAGTCCCCAGAACCTTATCGGCCCGGTGAGCGGCCACTATTAGATAAAGTGGTCGGTTGACGGAGACGACGGCCAGACCGCGGATTGTGTTGCTGGTTGGCTTGCCTGGGTCCGGCAAGTCAACCTGGGTGCAATCCAAAGTGACGACGGGAGTGAGCGGGGCGCTCTCGAGTGACGCGCTGCGCGAGTTGCTGGCTGACGATCCCGACAATCAGACCATTCATCCCCGTGTATTTCGAGTATTGCGAGAATTACTGAAGCATAGGCTGCAGCTAAGGCGACCGATCACATACATAGATGCGACGAATCTGACGCCATGCGAGCGCCGGCCGTACATCAAACTGGCGGATTTGTTCGACGGCGAGATTGAGGCCGTTTTTTTTGATGTGCCGGCAGAGGAGTGTATCCAGCGTAATCGCGGAAGAGGGAGGATAGTACCGGAGGAAGTGATCCGGACAATGGAGGAGAGGTTGATAGCTCCGGACATTGCGGAGGGATTTTTGCGGGTCTCTGTCGTTCGATAAGAAAATGCAGATTCTACTGGCGGTGGATCTCGCGTCCGCGAGCATTGATCGGGTCGCGACCCCGGCCCGGAGAGGGGAAGAGTTGTCATTTTGGTTCACGGCTGGACCGCAGACGAATCGCTTGGAGCGCGTAATTTCCCGCGCTGGGTTGCTCTCGATTTTCTGAGGAAACATTCGTAGATGCTGCGGGAGTGATAGAATCGGTTCGCCGGGAGGCATAATCATGTTTCGTCTGGACGCCGACCGTCCGGTGGAGTTTTGCGACGGGCTGCGAAGGCGGGATTTTCTGCATGCGGGGTCGCTGGCCGCTCTGGGGCTGAGTCTGACGGACTGGTTTGCGCTGCGAGCATCGGCTGCAACGCCGCCGCCGAATGACACCAACTGCATTCTCTTGATGTTGATCGGCGGGCCGTCCCAGCTCGATACGTTCGACATGAAACCGAACGCTCCGGTGGAGATTCGCGGGCCGTACAAACCGATCAAGACCAACGTTCCCGGCATCGAGATTTCCGAGAATTTTCCGCGCACGGCGAAGCACGCCGACAAATTTTCGCTGGTCCGCAGCATGTATCACACGGCGGCGGCGGTGCACGATACCGGTCATCAGATGATGCAGACGGGCCGCCTGTTTCAAGGCGGCGTCGAGCATCCGCATTATGGCTGCGTGCTCTCCAAGCTGAAAGGACCGAACGGCGACGTGCCCGCGCACGTGCTGCTGCCGCGTCCGATCGGCAACACCGGCGGCAACATGCCGCACGGTCAAACGGCGGGCTATCTCGGCAAAGGATTCGATCCGTTCGTGCTCAATGCCGATCCTTCCGATCCGAATTTCCGCGTCCCCGACATGCTTCCGCCGGATTATTTGACGGCGCTGCGCGTCGACCGGCGCCGCAACTGGCGCGAGATGATCGACAAATCGGTGAGCGAATTCGAAACTTCTCAAGATGCGCGGCTGCTGGATTCGACATTTCATCAGGCGTATACATTGATGTCGTCGGCGAAAGCGCGCGCCGCGTTCGAGCTGTATCGCGAGCCCGAAAAGATTCGCGAAAAATACGGCATGAATCGATTCGGGCAGAGCTGCCTGCTGGCGCGGCGGCTGATCGAGGCGGGCGTTCGATTCGTCACCGTCAATATGTTCGAGACGGTGTTCGACGAGATCACGTGGGATATTCACGGGTCGAAGCCCTTCAGTCCGATCAGTTGTTATCGCGATCTGGTGGGGCCGATGTTCGATATGGCGTATTCGTCGCTGCTCGAAGAGTTGAGCGAGCGAGGCCTTTTATCGAACACCATGGTGGTCGCGACCGGCGAGTTCGGCCGTACTCCGAAGATCAATCCCGCTGGCGGCCGCGATCATTGGCCGCAATGCTGGACGATGCTGATGGGCGGCGGCCCGCTGAAGGGCGGCACGGTCGTCGGGTCTTCCGATGAGATCGGGGCCGCGCCAAGAGATACACCAGTCACGCCTGCGCAGATCGCGGCGACCGTATATAAAGGTCTCGGCATCGATCTCGCGGTGGAGTTGCCGGGGGCGCAGGGACGGCCGATTCCGCTGGTGGATCGCGGCGTGGAGCCGGTGCGGGAGTTGTTCGCGTGAGACTGCTGCTTTTGTGCGCGGTACCTTTACTCGCGCAGAAAATCCTGGTGCTGCCGCCGTCGGTCGAATTGACTGGTCCCGAGGCCAGGCAGCAAATGATCGCCGAAGCGTCGCTCGCGAATCATCAGGAAGATTGGACGCGCACGGCGGAATGGTCGTCGTCCGATCCGAAAATCGCTACAGTCGATGAGCACGGACTGGTGCGGCCCGTCGGCGACGGCGAGGCGAAGATTACGGCCCGCGTCGAAAGGGACGAGCGCAACGGTCGTGGTCCGCGTGAAGGATTCGCACGCGCCGTTCACCTGGAGTTTTCGCAATCACGTCATTCCGGTGATGACGAAGATGGGGTGCAATCAGGGCGCGTGTCACGGCGCGCTTGCCGGAAAGAACGGATTCAAACTGTCGCTTGCGCGGCTACGATCCGGATGCGGATTACGACACGCTGACGCGCAGTTCGGTGGGACGACGCGTATCGCTCACCGATCCTGCGGCGAGCCTGATTGTCGCGAAACCGTCATTTGCAATTCCGCACGGCGGGGGCAAGCGTTTCGCGAAGGATTCGCTCGAATACCGCGTGATCGAGGAATGGATCGCGGCGGGCGCACCTCCACCGGCGGCGAACGACGTACAGATTCGCGGGTTAGAAGTGTTTCCAGCCGCGGCCGTGCTCGCCCCGGAAGCGGAGCAGCAAATCGTGGTTCGCGCGAGATATTCCGACGGGCATTCGGAGGACGTCACGCGCTGGGTGAAGTTCAGTTCGAGCAATGAAGGAGTGGCGACGGTCGACGACTGGGGCCGCGTGAAGATGAACGGCTCCGGCGAAGCCGCGATCACGTTGTGGTATTCGAGCCGCGTGCTCTATTCACGACTTTCCGTGCCGTTCGCCGAACGAGATTAGTGCCGACACTTACGACAAGTATCCGCACCACAATTTCATCGACGACCTGGCAGTGGCGAAGTGGAAGAATCTGCACCTTGCGCCGTCGAAAGCTCGCCGACGATCCCGAGTTTCTGCGCCGCGCCTATCTCGATGCGATCGGCGTTTTGCCGACGTCCGAAGACGTGGAGAACTTTCTCGCCGATACGTCTTCAGACAAGCGCGCGAAACTGATTGACCGGCTGATCCAGCGCGACGAGTTCGTCGATTACTGGGCGTATAAATGGTCCGACTTGCTTCTCGTTTCAAGCCGCCGATTGAATTCGACGGCGATGTGGGCGTTCTACGATTGGATTCGCGAATCGGTCAAACAGAACAAGCCTTGGGACAAGTTCGCTCGCGACATTTTTCTGAGCTCCGGCAGCACGCGAGAAAACGGCGCGCTGAATTATTTCGTGCTGCACAAAGATCCGATCGAGCTCAGCGAAAATGCCACGCAGGCGTTCCTGGGCCAACGCATCACCTGCGCGCGATGCCACAATCATCCGCTCGAAAAGTGGACGCAGATCCAGTATTTCCAGATGGCGAATCTGTTCGCGCGCGTCGGCGTGAAGAACGGCGGCATGGCGGGCGACAATATCGTCTTCGCGAAGGTTTCGGGCGACGTACTGTATCCGAAGCTGGCGCGCCCCCTGCCTCCCGCGCCGCTCGATGCAGCGAGCATTTCGCTCGATTCCACTGAAGACCGCCGGATCGTTTTCGCGAACTGGCTGACGAGTCCGGAGAACGCCATGTTCTCCCGCACCATCGTCAATCGCGTGTGGGCGAACTTCATGGGCCGCGGTCTGGTCGACCCGATGGACGATCTTCGCGCCACCAATCCCGCGTCCAACGAAGAATTGCTGGCTGCGCTGAGCAAGGATTTCGTCGAACATGGATACGACGTCCAGAGGCTGATCCGCACGATCATGAACTCCAGCTCTGTATCAGCTTTCGAGCGAGGCGAACGCGACCAACCAATCGGACAATATCTATTATTCGAAGCACATCATCCGCCGCTTGAATGCGGAGGTGATTCTCGACGCGATGTCGCAAGTGACCGGCGCGCCGACTGTATTCTCCGGCTATCCGGCCGGAACACGCGCGCTGCAGTTGCCGGATACGCAGGTGAAATCGGATTTCCTGGCCTCTTTCGGCCGCCCCGCGCGCGTGCTCTGCGATGCGGCGGAGCGCGCCTCCGACCCCACCATCACGCAGGCCCTGCACGTGATCAACGGCGACACTTTGAATAAAAAATTGAGCTCGCCCGAGGGCACCATCGCGCTGTTCATGAAGCTCGGGCTTGTCGGACCGCCGGATTCTGGAATACATGTATCTTTCGGCGTTCAGCCGCTATCCATCGGATTCAGAGCGAGCAGCGCTTGCATCTGCGCTGGAAAAAACGCGGCTGGAAAAAGGCACGGAAGAGGCGCGCCGCGACGCCCATCGCCAGGCGCTGGAAGACATGGTGTGGGCGATGCTCACCAGCAAAGAATTTCTGTTCAACCACTAAATGAGATTCGCTGCGCACTTTCTGGGTATGCCTCGCTCTCGCCTCCCGCGAGTCAGATTTATTCGCTCGCCTGGGCGCCCGACGGCGCCACAATCGCGCTCGGCGGCTATAAAGAAACGCGGCTCGTAAACTCGCGCACCAAGAAAACGCATCGCGACGCTCGCCGGAAGTTCCGAAGCTGTCCGCGCGGTCGCATTTTCGCACGACGGAAAATTGCTCGCCGCCGCCGGCGGTCTGCCTGCTCGCAAAGGTGAAGTAAAAATCTGGGACGTGGCACCCAAGCAGCAGTTACCACCATCGCCGGCCATTCCGATTGCATCTATGCCGTCGCGTTTTCGCCCGATGGCGCAAACACTCGCCACCGCGAGCTACGACAAGCTGATCAAGCTGTGGGATGTCTGCCGACCGGCAAGGAAATTCGCACGCTGCGCGATCACGTGGATTCCGATCTATGCACTCGCGTTCACACCCGACGGCAAGCGTCTGGTGTCCGGCGCCGCCGACCGATCCGTAAAGATCTGGGATGTCGCCACGGGCACGCGGCTCTACACTCTTTCCGATCCCACCGACGGCATCAATACCATCGCGCTCTCGCCCGACGGCTCGCGCGTCGCGGCGGGCGGCCTCGATAAGACCATCCGCGTCTGGAAGCTCGGCGAAAAGGAAGGCGACGATTGAAAACACCCTCATCGCGCACGAAGATGCGATTCTGAAACTCGCGTGGTCTCCCGATGGGAAATATCTGGCGTCGGCGTCCGCGGATCGGACCATCAAATTGTTTCTGCGCGGCGGATCTGAGCGAAGTGCGCACCATCCCGAATCAGCCCGATTGGGCATTCGGGCTGGAATTTTCTCCCGATGGAAAATCGCTCGCGGCGGGCTTGTTTAACGGCGTCCTGGAGATTTACGAGGTCGAACATGCGAATGTCCTGGCTGCTAAATAGTGTCTGCTAAATAGTATCGGCGCGGCACTGGCCATTTCAGCGCTGAGCGCCGCCGATCAGCCGACCGGGAGCCGGATCACTCCGCCGACGCTCAACTCGGTTTCTCCCGTCGGCGTCGCGCGCGGCACCACGCTTGAGATGACCGATGGAAGGTCTCAATCTCGCCAAAGCCAGCGCGATCTATTTCAGCGAGCCCGGCGTCACCGGGCGCATCCTTCGCGTCAAGGAATTGCCCGATCTCCCGGACATTCGCCTCGGCTCGAACGGCACCGCCTCGACGGTCGATGTCGGCCCTCTGCCGCCGCGAAATCAGGTGACGGTTGAAGTCGATGTCTCGCCCGACGCGGAAATCGGCCCGGTGGGTTTCCGGCTGCTGACGCCTCTCGGCACCAGTCCGGAAGGCAAGTTTCTCATCGAGCCTTATTACGGCGAGGCTCCCGATAAGGAGCCGAACGATACGCCGGAAAATGCGTTCGAAACTTTCCTCCCGGCGATTTTGGCGGGCGCGATTTCGCGCCCCGGCGACATCGATTATTACAAGATTCAAGTGAAGGCCGGCCAGGAACTTTCGTTTCTTAACGGCGCGATGCTGATCGGCTCGGCGTTGCAGCCGGTCGTGACGATTCTCGACAGCGACCTCAACGTGGTCGCCGAATTTGGCGAAAATGGCGGCTCCGAACAAGTGATGTTCGCGCACCACTTCGCCAAAGCCGGCACTTACTATGTCCGCGTCGAAGATTATCAGCGCAGCGGCCGCGCGGCGAATTTCTATCGCATCATCGTCGGCGAGTTTCCGTTGGTGCTGGGCGCCTATCCCCTGGGCGTGCAATTGGGCTCGACGGCGGAACTCGCGACTCGCGGTTATCACACTTCGCGCGAAATTCAGGGTCGAAGGCAAGCCGTCGCCTGACTCGGAGGACACGCTGACGCTGCGGCCGGAGAATGCATTTAACACCGTGCGCGTCGCATTAGGCGCCGAGCCCGAGATGCAATCGCAAGGCGGCGTCGATCGCCGTGCCGGTGACCGTGAATGGCCGAATCGACAAGCCCGGCGCCGAGAATCGCTATCGCTTTCACGCTTCTAAAGGCGAACAGCTTGTCTTCGAAGTGAATGCGCGGCGGCTCGGCAGCGATCTGGATTCCTATCTCGAAATTCTCGACGCCAAGGGACAGCCGATCGAGCGCGCGATCGCGCGGCCGGTGTGGGCGACGGCGCTCACATTGCGCGATCACGATTCGGCCGGACCGCGGCTTGCGCATTCAGGCGTGGGATGGAATCAAGGTCGGCGATTACGTCATGGTCGGCGGCGAAATTATTCGAGCCGAAGCTTTGCCGCTTTCGCCCGATAACGATACGGTGTTCGAAGGCTTCAACGGACAGCGACTTACATTTTTCGACACCACTGGCGAGGCACACGCCATCGATTCGGCGGTTTATAAAGTCCAAATCCTTCCGCCCGGGCACGAAGCTGTCGCCCAACGGACTGCCTGTCGCACACCTGTTTTACCGCAACGACGATGGCGGTCCGGGATACGGGAAAGATTCGCTGCTACACTTCACGGCGCCCGCGGATGGGGAATATATCGTTTGCATTCGCGATGTGCAAGGTCTCGGCGGCGAGCACTACGCCTATCGTCTGACTGCGCGCCATCCGCGGCCGGACTTCCGGTTGACCGTGAATCCACGAAATCCGAACGTGCCTAGGGGCGGCACGATTCCCGTCACCGTCACGGCCATTCGCATGGATGGATTCGAGGGGCCGATCGACGTTTCACTTGGCGATCTGCCCGACGGGCTGCACGCATCAGGCGGCGTGATCGCCTCGGGGCAAGTTTCGACAACACTCTCGCTGAGCGCGGAGTCGAATGCGAAGCTAGATGCAGCCGTGCAGCTCAAGGCGAGTGGCAAGGCCTCAATCGCCGGCGCGACGATCGCGCGTGTTGCCAATCCGGAAGATCATCTGAAATTAATTTCGCTGATGCCTCGCGCCGACATTCTGATGACGGCCGAGACGAAAGAGGTCACTATCGAACCCGGCGGATCCGCGGAGATCACCGTCTCTATCGCGCGCCAGGGCGATTTTCGCGGACGCGTTCCCGTGGAAGTGCGCAATTTGCCGCCGCGCGTGCGAGTGCTCGATGTCGGGTTGAACGGCGTGCTGCTCAATGAAGACGAATCGCGGCGCAGCTTCACAATCGACGCGCTGCCGAATGCCGAGCCAGTGGACCAGCTCATTTATGTTTCGGGCGCAATTGAGACGCGCTCCGGCCAGCAGAACTCCTACGCTGCGCCCCAAGCAATCCGACTGCACGTCAAAGCCAAGACCGCACTTGCATCGCGCGAATAGCGCGTTTCAAATATGATCCGCATTGCGAATGGACAAGGCTTCTGGGGCGATTCGCTCGAAGCGCCCGTCGAACAGGTACGGCGCGGCCCGATCGATTATCTGACGCTCGATTATCTGGCCGAGGTCACCATGTCGATCCTGCAAAAGCAGCGATCGCGCGATCCGAAAGCCGGCTATGCCCGCGACTTCGTCGACATGATCGCCCGCGTGCTTCCGGATTTGAAGGAGCGCCGAATACGCGTGATCGCCAATGCGGGCGGCGTGAATCCCACGGCCTGCAAGGATGCCGTGCTCGACGTGGCGAAGCGCCAGGGGATCCAAGTGAAAGTCGCCACCGTCGCCGGCGACGACATCATGGACCGGCTCGACTCATTTCTCGCGCGCGGCATCGAGCTGAAGAATATGGATACCGGCGAGCCTCTTGCGGCCATTCGCGCGAACGTGCAAAGCGCGAACGTCTACTTCGGCGCGTGGCCGGTGGTGGAAGCGCTGGCGCAAGGCGCGGAGATCGTCATCACCGGCCGCGTCACCGATACCGGCCTCGCGCTCGCGCCGATGATTCATGAGTTCGGATGGAAGGCCGACGATTGGAACAGGCTCTCGGCGGGAACCATCGCGGGGCATAGCATCGAATGCGGCGCGCAATCTACCGGCGGAAATTGCCAGGTGGATTGGGAAACGATTCCTCATCTCGAAGACGTCGGTTATCCCATCATCGAAGCGGAGCCCGACGGAACGTTCTGCCTCACCAAACACGCGGGCACCGGCGGGCGCGTCACGGTCGCGTCCGTGAAAGAGCAGTTGCTTTATGAGATGGGCGATCCGCACGAGTACATCACGCCCGATTGCGTTGCCGATTTCACCACGATTCATCTGGATCAGGCCGGGCCGGATCGCGTGCGATTCTCCGGCATTCGCGGCCGACGCGGCGACAGAGTTCTATAAGGTCTCGATCAGCTATTCCGCCGGATTCAAAGCCATCGGATCGATGGTGTACGCGTGGCCCGATGCTTACAAGAAGGCGCGCGCGGCGGATCAGATTTTGCGGCTGCGATTGGAGCGCCTGGGATTGCGCTTCGACGCCATTCGCACGGAATTTCTGGGCGCCAACGCGTGCCACGGAATCGCCGCAGCGGAACCGTCGCCCGAGATCGCAGCGCAGTTGGCCGAAGTAGTATTGCGCATCGGCGTTCGATCGGAAAATCGCGCGGCTGTCGAGCGATTCACAAAAGAGCTCGCGCCGCTGGCTTTGAACGGTCCGCCGGTGGTAACCGGACTCGGCGGCGGACGGCCGAGGGTCGAAGAAATCGTGGCGTATTGGCCGGCGCTGATTCCCAAGCGCGAGGTGACGCCGGAGGTGACGGTATGGCCAAGCGAAAGTTAATCGAGATCGCGCACGCGCGCTCCGGAGACAAAGGCGATACGGCGAATGTCGGCATCATCGCGCGCAAACCGGAGTATTATCCGATTCTGGTTCGCGAGGTCACTGCCGAACGCGTGAAAGAACATTTCGCGGGAGTTTGTCTCGGTGCGGTCGAGCGCTACGAGCTGCCGAATCTGGGTGCGCTCAACTTTCTTCTGCATGAAAGTCTGGATGGAGGCGGGACGCTCGCTCTGAAAGCGGATCCTCAAGGGAAGACCTACAGCTCGGCGCTGTTGCGGATGGAAATCGATGTCGATTCTTTATAGCGTCGATGGTGCAGTGGCGCGGATCACGCTCAATCGTCCGGAGAAGCGCAACGCTCTGAACGATGAGTTGATCGGCGTACTTAAGAGATAGTCTGGCGCTAGCGGCCGAAGATGAACAGGTGCGCGTAGTTATGCTCGCTGGAGCTGGTCAGGATTTTTGTTCTGGAGCCGACCTTGCAGCGCTCGATAGAACCGCGGATGCGGGAGTGCTGGATCATCTGGCCACCGCGCGCGAGTTGGCAGACGTGTTTTTGGCGATGCGCCATCATCCAAAACCAATCGTCGCGGCGGTGCGTGGACGTGCATTTGCCGGAGGCTGCGGATTGGCGACCGCATGCGACATCGTTTTGGCTGCGGAATCGGCGCAATTCGGCTATCCCGAAGTGAAGATCGGATTCATTCCGGCGATGGTGATGGCGATCCTGCGCCGTTCGGTCAGCGAGAAGCGGGCGTTCGAGTTGCTCACAACCGGCGATCCCATTTCTGCAGCGGAGGCCCTTAGCATCGGATTGATCAACCGCACGTTTCCCGACGGAATCATTTGAGGCAAGCGTCGAAGCGTATGTCGCAGACGCTTGCCGCGAAGTCGGCGTCCGCCGTGAAATTGACTAAGCGCCTGCTCTATCACATCGATGGAATGACCTTCGACGCTGCTATCGAAGCTGGCGCCCACGCGAATGCACTCGCCAGAATGACGGAAGACGCAAAGCGTGGGATCGAAAAATTCGCGAAGAAGAAATGATCGAACGCTTACGAAAAATCTGCCTCGCACTGCCCGGCGCAACAGAAACAACGAACTTCGGACATCCCTTTTTCCGCTTCAAGAAGAAGCCGTTCTGCGTTTTCCACGGAAAAGAGGACGAACCTGCAATCGCCTTCAAGGTCTTGAAAAGCGAGGCGGGTATTTTTCTCGAAGATCCCCGTTTTTTCAGGACGCCATATATGCACCACAACGGATGGATTTCCCTACACGCTCAAGGAAAACTCGACTGGAAGGAAATCACTGAACTGGTGAAAGCCAGCTACGAGCTGACGACTCGAAAAAGCGTCTAACGTTGCCGCAGTACAGTGATGACATCGTCCGCGGTAATCACGCCTGCCAACTTCCCATCCTCGTCGACCACCGGAAGCGTCAACAAGTTGTACTTGTCGAAAATCTCCGTCACTCGATCCTGCTTCTCCGTCACCTGAACCTCCACGAGATTATCGGACGCGAGCGACAGGAGCTTAGTGGCGCCTTCATGCAAGAACAAGCGCGCCAGCGGAATTGCCGCTTTCAAGCGATCGTGCCCGTCGACCAGGAACATGGTATTCAGACTCTCCAGCAGATCCTCATTTTGCTTCAACGCCTGCAGCGCATCGGCAACGGTCGCGTGTTCGGGAAGCGAAACAAACTCAGTGTTCATCATGCCGCCGGCCGTGTCTTCTTCGAACTCAAGCAATTCGCGCACCTCGGTCTTCGGCGCGTTCTCCATTTCCTCCAGAATCTCTTCGCTGGTTTCCGCTCCCAACTCGCTAAGGGCGTCGGCTGCATGATCGGGAGACATCTCCTCCACGATGTCCGCTGCGGTTTCGGTTTCCAAGCGATTCGAGAATACTCGCTTGAATTTCCGGGTCGACTTCCGTCAACGCATCGGCGGCAACCTCGCTGTCGATATTTTCGAAAATCGATTCGCGGTCGTCCGGTGAAAGCTCTTCAACAATGTCCGCCAAATCGGCCGGATGCATGTCCTCCAGCAGGCGGTTGGAAATATTCAGACGGAGACGCCTCTGCGGGTCCGGCTCAAGGATGTTACAAAACTCCCAGCGGATTGAGTTCGGCGGAATACGACCTTGCAGACGGCGCACCAGACGCGGCGGCACCACCCCTTGTAACAGGCGACGGAAAATACTTCGGATTCCGATGTCGATCTCGAGCACCCAAAGCGCGTCGGCGCCATCCTCAATCATGCGCTCGAAAGTCACATCGTTGATGCGGACTACTTTACGTCCCTGCGCATCGATGATCTGCTGATCGAGAAGATCGCGAACCATGCGCAGCATATACTCGTCGGAATGGTATGGCGTGAGGTTCTCGTCCCGAAGATGGATCCCGTCGAGAGAGATGGATCGGATCTGGTCGTGGCGAACGGTGAGCCAGGCGGTTCCTACGCCGCCGATCAAATAGCGATCGACGCGAACCGGATCGACCAGCGGGACCACAGCGGCATCTTTAACCACACCGATCCTGCGCCCTTTGAGGTCGAAGACCTTGAGGCCCAGAATTTCGGTGAGGAACAAAAACTTTTCCGCCATCGAGTGCCCGAATCCATAGAGTTGGAACTGCCCAGAATCTTACTATGAACCATCGCTACAAGGGGGCGCAAGCATTTTTTGGTCATTGTGTTTCAACGCCGTAATAGGAGACACACCTCGGCGGTGCGAAAGGTCGTGCGCGACCGGCCGACCTTGCGATCCGCCGGCCGCCAGTGATTCGAGCTGCTTCTACGCTGGCCGCGATAATAGGCCAAGTTGTAAGCAACTCTCTGAAATCCTCGGTTTCCCGTGATTTTATGAGATCGACCCCAAAAGTCCCGCCTTTAGAGAGGGCTCAGGACCACCGCAATACGACATTTCCTGCGCAGGAAAAAGCTGTCAAAAGAGCCCCGGTGGAGACTCCTTCTGATGAGAGAGTAAACCGGCGGAAAGTGCGGGGCCGTGGTTGAGGCATCGCAGACCTCAGAAAAGAAGATAGATAAAAGTTTAGCCCGACGCGTGACACTAAGAGTCGCTTAACGCGCACACCAGAGCACCCTTCGCGGTGGAGTGCAGCGGATTCTGGGCCAAGCGAATGTCGGACACCGTGACCGGAAAATCCTGTTCCCAGAGCAGCTTTTCGAACCGGTCCCGGAAGCCAGCGGGCAACGCGGTTCCGCCAGACAGCACCATGGGGATTGGGCGATTGAACTTCGGCAGATTCGATGTCCGCGTGAAGGCGTCCTTCAACGCAGTGACCAGGGACCGGATCATGTCGTCATAATAGACGCCGAGCACCTGGTGAACCTTGTCGGCGAAGAATCCGTTGAAATGAAACGAGTCTTCCTTCGTGAGCCGGATCCGGTTAGCGCGCTCGCCCGTAACGGACGCAGCGCTCGTGTCGATGTAGTCGCCTGCCTTGGGGATACTAAAACTGATGATCGGCACCGATAAGTACGCCAGACAAACGTTGCAAAGTCCCCCGCCGCAGCTGATCCCGATGCCGGTATAGTTAGAACTTTCCAGTTCGCTATAAACGATGGCGAGCCCTTCGTTAATGCTGACCGGCTCATAATTCAAGCTCGGTCAGAATCTGCCGCAGGGTGGCCTCATGGTAAGTGAGCGACCCTTCCGCGCCGAGCGGAGGCGCAGGAACCGTAAAACACACCTTCTGCCGCTTTTCCCCACGATGCTCCGCAAACATAGTCGTCAGGATTTCGCGGATCATATTCAAGCTGTCGGGCTCCTTCGCATCCAGCAAACCGCCCGTCATCGGCCGCCGCGTCTCGGCATTCAACAATCCCGCGAACTTCTCGCTCTCATTGCCGTGAACGATGATCTGGCCCGCTTGGACCGTGTGGGGAATTTTTTCGCGCTCCAGCACTCCTTCGGTAATCTTCGAATATGGAATCGCGACGAACGCGTTCAATTGAGATTCGTAGGAGAAATCGTCGTTCGCCCGCCGGGCGATGACGATACGGCTGGTCCCGACATCAAGACCGAGCGCTGTTTGAGATTGACTTGCATGACTCATTTAGATACCTCCTCGCTCTTTTCCTTGAGAGCGCTTGCGATGTCCTTGTAACGATGCCGAAGAATGGCCCGATACCGTTCAGTCTCCAGTCCTTCCACGGCCGCCTGCCGGGCGACTTGCAACTCGGCGAGATCGAGTCCGCGCCAACGCGTGCCCGTTACCCGCAGAAAGACACTGTCGTATTCAAAACCGAACACATACAGGCTTGCGAGCGGGATCGAATAGTTATCCGGCAGACCCACTCCCGCAAAAGGGAACTTTCCCGCCCAGTCAGTATGAGATCCGATCCTCATATTCAGCGGATTCACCGACACTTGTGCGTGGGTAACACAATCCTCCGCCGCGATGCCGTAGCGTGAGCGGAGCATTTCCGTCAACACCTTGCCGGCGGCGACCTGGGCTGGCGTCACCTCGTCCACCGCGCCCGTCTGCCCCTCGAAAGATACGCCGAGAAAGCTGTCGTTCAGGTTGACGTAGACGCCCCGGCTGTCCGCCCATATCGACGTGCCCGCGTGATTGGCCGCATCCGCCTCCTGGACCACCCGGTAGACTCGTCCGAAGCGATCGATCACATAATGATAGGATCGGTCCTGGCGGACCCATTCCATCAAGTTGCGGCCCAGCCGCTTCAACAGGTGGTTTTCCTCTTCTTCAAACGGCGCAAGATTGCTTTCCGTGGTGTGATAAACGATCCCGACCGGCGCGCGACCCTCATCCATGGGCTCCGCACCGCCTTCCAGAGGGAAAATCGGGAAGCGCTGCCGCGGACGATTGGACACCGCAAACGTCAGATCGATTCGAAGACCGTTGCTGTACAACTCCAATGAACCCGACTTATCCACCAGCCAGACCCGCGGTATCGAAGTCCCGACGCGCGCTTGCTGGTTCTCTGGAACCACCAGGCGCTTCTCCTTCGCGAACGTTTCAGCCGTGCCAGTCGGCAGCGGAATAATCGCCACCATAACTACCAGGCAGGCAATCATCGAAGCGACATGCCCGTACCGAGTCCGTCCCACATTGATCCAACGATTCGGGGTCGAGCGAGACTGCCCCATCATCTGCCGACGCAGAAAACGCAGGCGCTCCACCGGATCTGCAATCCGGCCGGCTCGCCGTTCCACCCATTGGGGTGGTTCGAGGATGGGAGATGGCGCCATCTTGTTCTATAAGGAGTGCGTTTCCGAGGGGAAACCTCTCTCTAATGTGTAGGAATCGGCGGAGCAAGGGAAAAACCTTAGTCCCTCTTAGTTTTGGGCTCTAGCCCATCGGCGATGATCTTCGAATCGGCCTGGAATTTCCGGTATTCGCGATATGTGATATCGATCTCGGCATGCATCTTCTTTAGGATGGCGATCCGGGCTTCCGCTCGCACGGAAATGCGCGACGGCAGCCACACTTCGCCATTCACACTGGTCTGCTCGAAGCTGACCGTAGCACCCGGGGCCACCCGGAATAGGAAGAATCCGAAGGAAAGCGTGTCGATCGCCTCGCCCTCCGCCTTCACCCAGTGATACTCGGCCTTATCGATCCACACCTTACCCCGCAACTTCGTGAACATCTTGGCTTCGGATTCCTTGGGCCGGTATCCCGCCTTCGGAGTCACCGAAATCATCCAGGCAGGTTTGCCGCTCACCGCCTCTTCGCCGATCACCTTGAAATCAAACGCCTCGGTGAACTCGCGCAAATATTTCTGCTCCTCCAGGCGCTCTTTATCGAGCTTGGCTTTCTCCGAAGCCGACTGACGTTTCCGCTTCTCGATTTCCTGGTCCAGCTTCTTCTGTTCCTTCGCCAGCGTCCTTATCCGACAAAGGCTTATCGTTCCGCGCAATGAGCTTTTCGTAAGGCTGGCCTTCGAGAATCAGAACCTCGCGCGTCTCAACCTCCGTCTTAGTCAGCTTGCCCTTGCCGTCATATTGCCGGAACTCCGTCCGCTCTTGATAGGTGTAATTCTTGCGACTCTCGAAGTTGGTGAAATCGCGATCCGTCGCGCGCCGGATGATTTCATTCGCATCCTGTGCGCAGGCGGCCGACGCGATCAGAAGAAAAATCGTGAACCGCATACCCTTATTTTACGCCGCTCGATCCAGCCAACGCCCGAACCACCATACCGAAAGCCCATAGATCGCCCCGCAAGGGATCAGCAATAGGACGCTCGTCCTGGCTACCCCGTTCCCCACGATAAACATCGCGACCACTTGCACCACCCCATTCCCGAGCGACGAGCTGGTCGAGAATCGCCATCGGACTTGCGATTTGAGATGCTTCACCGATTGTTCGTGCCCGACCGCTAAAACCATCAGTGCCGCCGCCAGCCCCACCAGGGGATTAAGCGCCAATGTCAGCGCCACTGAGACCATCAAAAACGCCGCGTCCTTTGCCAGTAAAATCTGCCAGCCGTGAAGCGGCAGCAAGCGATACCGGGTATGGCCTCCCGCGCCGTCCAATCCGAAAAGGCACTGGGCATAGCTCGATAGTGCGAGCATAATCAGCAGGGACATCATTAAGAACGCCTCGGGAGGCGCCGTGCGGTCCGCCACGCGATAAATCGTTGTTCCCAAACTCAGCACCAGTGCGCACCAGAAATCGAGCGTCGATAGCATCTGCCTCAGATTTTTTCGAATCAGCTCCCCCAGCTAACCCGCCAAAACCGGGCACTCTCCGCGCCAACGCATCCCACGCGCCTCCGCCGATGTCCGATAGTACAAAGCACAACGCAAATAATCCCGCGACGATCGCCAACAACTGCCAAGTCACCGAGCGACGCACCGCCCACACCGTTGCCGCGGCTAGCAGCCACATAATCGGATTCAGCCACGGGCTCAGGATCCGTAAAATCCACAGTTCGCGCCGTTCGAGCGGCCATAATGTCAGCCTTTCCCGGGGAATTTTACTCAGCGGATCTGCGCTTAATGGAAAGAATATTAATAAGGCAATGATCAAATATAAAAAGGTCCCGGTTTGCCGAAGAAAATATACGGGGAAAATAAGGAAGTTATTTGTGACGATCGACGCGAACGATCCCTGCCCGCGCCGCACCGCGCGCCATACTGCGTTTAGGACCGCGAGGACCCTAACCATGCCAGGTCCTCTGCCGCCGGCGCTTCCACCAACTCGAAATACAGCTTCTCGAGCGATCCCGGCACTTCCTCAATCGTCGAGTTCCACGCCACCACGCCCTTGCGAATCAGGACCACGCGAGTCGCGAACTGTTCGACCGCCGCGAGAATGTGGGACGTGAGAAACACCGTGATGCCGCGCCGCGAAATCGTGACCAGTAGATCCGTAATCGTCTTCGCCGTGACCGGATCGATCGCCTCCAGCGGCTCATCGAGAAACAGCACGCGTGGATTCGCGAGCAGCGCCATCGCCAAAGATGTTTTCTTGCGCATCCCGTGCGAACATCGGCTGGCGAAGGTGTGGCGCCCATGTTCCAGATGCAGCGCGCGCAATAGCTGGTTGGAACGATTCTTGGTCTCCTCCCGGCTAAGTTTATAGACCGCGCCGGTAAGGTCGAGATGCTCCTCCACTGTCAGATCGTCAAAAAGTCCCAGATTCTCCGGCAGCACGCCGATGCGCCGCTTGATTTCGAGTGCGTCCCGCACCACGTCAAGTCCTGCCACCGTCGCCGACCCGGAACTCGGCGCAATCAGACCGGTCAACATTTTGACTGTAGTCGATTTCCCGGCGCCGTTCGGCCCCAGAAAGGCGCAGATAGAGCCCGCGGCAATATCGAGAGTCAGCCGATCGACTGCAACGAACTCGCCATAGCGGCAGGTAAGATCGCGGCAGGAAATCATTCAAGCGTGCGCCAAATGGCTAACCGTTTTCGCGGCGGGAACCGCCGCCGGAATCGCGGCTGGAATCGAAATGATGAACTCCGCGCCGCGCCCGTCCGCGCGATTCGAGGCTCGGACCTCACCCTCGTCCTGCTTCACGATCGTCTCCACAATGTGCAGTCCCAGCCCGCCCAGCGCCTTGGTCGAAACATGGGGTCGAAAGAGGTCGGCAAGAATCTCCGGAGCGATACCGGCGCCTTCGTCGCGAACCACGATCTCTGCGCGGCCTCCGCCCGGTGCGCGCGGAAACATAGATCGTGCCCCCTTCCGGCATGGCGCGTATCGCGTTTGAGAAAAGATTGATCAGCACGCGCTCCCAGGCCCAGATGCGCCGCAATTCGATCCCCGGCTCCACATCGCACACGAAATGAATTTCGGGACCTCGTCCGCCGATCAGTGAATCCTCCGTGAAAGCCATTGCATTACCCAGGATGGTTTCAAACGGGGCGGGCGGCTGCTCCACTTGCTGCATGCTGTCCGTGATTGCCTTGCCGCGTTCGATGCTGCGCAGGATCACCGCTGACACCGGAGCCCAGCGCGGGTCCACCGCCAGCAAATCCGCCGCTTCGACAAGCGTCTGAAATACATTATTCAAATCGTGTACAAGGCAGGGCAGACTAAGATCTGTCGCCTGATTCATAATTACTCCGATTAATCACTTATCTGTCGAAGTGTACTAAAAAATTCGGGAAAAGACACCCCCGCCGATTCTGCCCCGTCAATTTCGCATGGTCCATCAGCCGCCAAAGCCGCCACCGCGAACGCCATTGCGATCCTGTGATCGCCGCAGGAATCGATCTCCGCGGCATGAAATTGCTGCTTCCCCGGCACGCGGAATCCGTCGGCCGACGACTCAATCTCCACGCCCATGCGCCGCAAATTCATTTCAATTGTCGCGATACGGTCGGTTTCCTTGACCCGCAATTCCCCCGCGTCGCGCACGGTTAATCCGTCTTCGCTCGCCGCTCCGAGGACCGCCAGCGCCGGAATCTCATCGATCAGTCCCGCCGTCAAAGCGCCTTCAATGACTCCACCGCTGATTCGCGACGCCCGCACGCGCAGATCGCCGATCACTTCGCCGCCGCTCTGCTGTAAATCCAGCACCTTGATCGATGCACCCATCCCCACCAGAAAATCCAGCAACTGCGATCGCGTCGGATTCAATCCCACGCCGTGGATCACCAGGTTCGATTCCTTCATCAGCAGCGCCGCCACCAGGAAAAACGTAGCCGAGCTCAGGTCCCCCGGCACCACCAGCTCCCGCCCCGTGAGTTTCGCGCCGGCGCGCAACGTGATCACGCGCCTCTCGACCTCGATATCCGCGCCAAATTCCTGCAACGCGATCTCGGTATGATCGCGCGTCCGAACCGCCTCCCGAATAATCGTGTCCCCTTCGGCGTAGAGGCCGGCCAGCAGCACGCAGCTCTTAACTTGAGCGCTCGCCATCGGCGGCGTATAGTCGATTCCGCGCAGTGGCCGCCCATGAATCGTCAGCGGAGGAAACTGCCCTCCCGTAGCCTCGATCTCGGCGTTCATCTGAGCCAGCGGCTCGATGATCCGTTTCATCGGCCGCTTCGACAGCGACTCATCCCCGCCAATCCGCGACGTAAACGGCTGCGCCGCAAGAATCCCGGATAGCATGCGGATGGTCGAGCCGGAATTGCCCGCATCAAGCTCGCCTTCAGGTTCTTTCAGCGCCCCGCCCTGGACGATCACCAACCCGTCTCTCCGCTCGATCTTCGCGCCCAGAGCTTCCATGCACCCGAGCGTCGACTGGCAATCGGCCCCCGTCGAATAATTCGCGATCTTGCTCTCGCCCTCAGCGATCGCAGTCAACATCCCGTAGCGATGGGAAACAGACTTGTCCCCCGGAACCGTAATAATGCCCGAAATACTTCTAGCCGGAGAAATAGTCTCGCGCATTTATTGGACCTTAACCACAATCGTCTGCGAGACGCGGCGAATGAGTTTTTCGGTCCAAATCAGCATCTTAATATTATGGATGAACCAGGATTTGAATCCTAACCGACCGCCTCCGCAACCCCGTCCCAAGGGCGGGCTTCTGAACCCTCAAACTGCCGAAATTTTGGCACAGTGCCAGCCCTCCGACAGAGCAGGTGTCGGCACTCCGATCGATCGCCCCAAGCCCCCCAATAACTTACGACTTGTTCACCTGATTATGCTCCTTTTGCCCGACACTTGCATCTCTAATGCAAGCGTACCTATGAAGAACAACTTTTTTCACCTCCGAAATATGTTTCTGTTGCCGGCCCTCCTCGCTCTCGCGGCGATATCGTTAACCACTGGTTGTTCTGCTACCGCGTCCGCCCCCGGCGGATTCCCTCCTGCCGCCGTTGAAGTGGTTACCGTCGAGCAAAAAGACCTCCCTACATATCGCGAATGGATCGGAACACTCGACGGTTATGTCAACGCGCCGATCAAAGCGCAAGTCAACGGATATCTGTTACGGCAGAATTACGTGGAGGGCTCGTTTGTCACAAAAGGGCAATTACTTTTTGAGATAGACCCGCGTCCGTTCCAAGCCGCAGTCGATCAGGCGCATGGGCAGCTCGCCCAAGCCAATGGCCAGCTCGCGACGGCCAAAGCGCAACTGATCCAGGCGAACGCGAATCTGACCAATTCTGAAGCCAGCCAGAGGCGCACGCAGCTCGACGTGGAAAAATACACTCCGCTTGCCAAGGCCCAGGCCGTCACCCAGCAGGACCTCGATAACGCGACCCAAAATAATCTTTCCGCGCTCGCGCAGGTGAAAGCATCGCAGGCCGCCATTGAGACGAGCAAAGCGCAGATCGAGGCCGCCGAAGCTGGCGTCGAAGCCGCGAAGGCCAATCTCGAGGCGGCGCAATACAATCTCGGATTTACCCGCCTCATCTCGCCGATCGACGGCGTCGCGGGTATAGCAGCCTCGCAGATCGGAACTCTGGTCGGCCCGGCCAGCGCGGCCGTCACCACCGTTTCCACGCTCGATCCCATTCGCGCCAACTTCACCGTGAGTGAGCAGGAATACTTGAACTTCAGCCGTCAAAGCGGTATCGAAGTCTCCAAGCTCCCCCTGGACCTCATCCTTTCAGACGGCAGCACGTACGGGAAAAAGGGCCGCTTCTTTTTCGCGGATCGCGAGGTGAATCAAGCCACCGGCTCCATCCAACTCACCGCGCTTTTCCCCAACCCGGGTAATATTCTGCGTCCCGGTCAGTACGCAAAGGTTCGCGCCGTGCTCGGTACCAAACAAGGAGCCCTGCTCATCCCTCAGCGCTCCGTCACCGAACTGCAAGGCAGCTATCAGGTCGCCTTGGTCAATGCGGACAACAAAGTTAGTATCGTCAACGTTAAGCCCGGTGAGCGGGTCGGCACTCAGTGGGTGATCGACGAAGGGCTCAAGCCAGGTGATCGCGTCGTCGCCGAAGGCGTACAAAAGGTCGGCCCCGGCGCCACCGTAGTCCCCCAATCGAGCGGAAAGAATTAGACATGTCGAAATTTTTTATTAACCGGCCCATCGTGGCCATGGTGATCTCGCTTCTGCTCGTCATTATGGGCGCAGTCACCATCGCCTCCTTACCCATCGCGCAATTCCCGGCCATCGCTCCGCCCGAAGTACAAATTCAGGCGAGCTATGTAGGAGCCGACGCGCAGACCGTCGAGCAATCCGTCGCCACGCCGGTCGAGCAGCAGATGAGCGGCGTCGACAACATGAACTACATGTACTCGTTGAACGCCGCCAATGGTCAGATGACCATGATCGTCGACTTCGACGTCAAGACGGATCCCAACACCGATCTCATCCTTACCCAGATTCGCGAAACCCAGGCCCAATCCCAGCTTCCGTCCGATGTCGTCAATTTCGGCGTGACCGTCCAGAAGTCGCTCACCGCGCCCATGATGGTGCTCGCGCTCTATTCGCCGAAAGGGACCTTCGACGCGCAGTTCCTCGCCAACTATTCCTTCATCAATTTGAACGATCAGCTCACCCGCGTTCCCGGCGTCGGCAGCGTGCAGGTGTTCGGTGCAGGTCAATACGCCATGCGTCTCTGGGTCAAACCGGACCAGTTGGCGAAGCTCGGTATCACGGTGCCGGACGTAGTCAGCGCGATTCAATCCCAAAACACAGTAAATCCTGCGGGCCAAATCGGCGCCACGCCGATCCCCAAGGGTCAGGAATTTACTTACGCGGTCCGTGCCCAAGGCCGCCTCACTTCGCCCGAAGAGTTCGAACAGATCGTAGTCCGTGAAAATCCGAACGGCGGAGTCGTCCGCGTGAAAGACATCGCGCGCGTCGAGCTCGGTTCGCAAGACTACACCGTCTTTGGCCGCTTAAACGGAAAGCCCAGTGCGATCGTTGCCGTCTATCAATTGCCGGGCAGCAACGCAGTCGACGCCGCCAACGGGGTCAGGAAATTGATGGAAGGGATGAAGAAGCGCTTCCCGGAGGATGTCAATTTCGTCATCGCGCTCGATACCACCAAATCCGTCAGCCAGGGAATCAAGGAAATCGTAAAGACCCTGCTCATCGCGATCTTACTAGTTACCATCGTCGTCTACATCTTCCTGCAAGGCTGGCGCGCGACGCTAATTCCATTGCTCGCCGTACCCGTTTCTTTAATCGGCACCTTCGTATTTTTCCCGGCCTTCGGATTCTCCATCAACACCCTTTCCTTGTTCGGACTCGTCCTCGCTATCGGACTCGTAGTCGATGATGCCATCGTCGTCGTCGAAGCGGTAGAGCGCCACATCGAAGACGGCCTCTCGCCCAAGGATGCCGCGCTCAAAGCAATGGAGGAAATCACCGCGCCCGTCGTCGGCATCGCGCTGGTCCTCTCCGCGGTCTTTATCCCCACCGCGTTCATTCCCGGCATCACCGGACGCCTCTATCAGCAATTCGCGGTAACCATCGCGATCTCCGTGATCCTCTCCGCGTTCAACGCCCTCACACTCAGCCCCGCGCTTATCCGCGCTCCTCTTGAAGCCGAAAGAGAGCCGTTCCGACGAGGGCCTTCTGCGTAGATTCTTCGCCGGCTTCAATCGCCTCTTCGGCCGAGCCACCGATGGCTACGTGCGCTGGTCCGGAGCCCTGATCCGCAAGAGTGCCGTCGCATTTGTCCTCCTCGCGGCATTCGCCGTAGGCGGTTGGTTCCTTAGCGGCAAAGTCCCCACCAGCTTCCTTCCGGACGAGGATCAGGGCTACATGTTCCTCCATCTGCAGCTCCCCAACGCCGCGTCTTTGGAGCGCACCGATCAGGCTGCCAAGAAGGTCGAGCAGATCCTCGCCAAGATGCCCGGCGTCCAGTACACCACCACTGTCGCCGGCTTCAGCCTCCTGAGTTTCGTCCGCACCAGCTATAACGGATTGTTCTTCGTCACCTTGAAAGACTGGGACGAACGCAAGACCAAGCAGGAGCGTTACCAGGAGATTATCCAAACCCTGAATCGCGAGCTCAGCAAAATGCCCGACGGCTTCGCGATCAGTTTCTCCCCGCCCGCGATTCCCGGTGTCGGCACGTCCGGTGGATTCACCTTTGTCCTCGAAGACCGCGCTGGTAAAGACGTCCAGTTCCTCGCAACCAACCTGAGTAAATTCATGGCCGCCGCAGGCAAGCGTCCGGAAATCGCCGGAGTGCTCACCACCTTTCTCCCCGCCGTTCCCCAGCAATTTCTCGATGTCGATCGCGACAAAGTTTTGAAGCAGGGCGTGCCTTTGAGCGACGTCTATAAAACCATCCAAGCCTACATGGGCGGCGTCTTTATCAACTACTTCAACCGTTTCGGTCGCCAGTGGCAGGTCTACGTCGAGGCTGAGGGCGACTATCGCAAAAACATGGACAATCTGGGCCAGTTCTATGTCCGCAATAGCACCGGCAGCATGGTCCCTCTATCTGCGTTAACGAAATTCGAGTCGCGTTCCGGACCCGAATTCACCATGCGCTACAACTTATATCGCTCCGCGCAAATCATCGGCAACGCCGCTCCGGGATACAGCTCCGCGCAAGCAATGAAGGCTCTCGAAGATGTGTTCGACGAGACCATGCCGCGCGAAATGGGCTACGACTACCTGGGCATGTCCTTCCAGGAAAAGAAGGCGCAGCAAGGCGTCTCAGCCTCGGTCATCTTCGGATTCTCCCTGCTATTCGTCTTCCTGATTCTCGCCGCCCTTTATGAAAGCTGGTCGCTTCCCTTCAGCGTTCTGCTCAGCACCCCGATCGCGATCTTCGGAGCCTTCGGCATTCTATGGCTTCGCCGCGTAGTCATGGGCTGGTTCGCACCTCCATACATGGTGCAAATTGAAAACGACGTCTACTCTCAAATCGGCCTCGTCATGCTGATCGGCCTCGCCGCCAAGAACGCAATTCTGATCGTCGAGTTCGCGCGTGAAGAACTCAAAAAAGGAAGACCGCTAGTCGATTCCGCGTTAGAAGGCGCCCGCCTCCGCCTGCGTCCCATCCTGATGACGTCATTCGCATTCATCCTCGGCTGCGTGCCTCTTTGGATCGCAACCGGCGCCGGCGCCGTCGGCCGGCAAATCATGGGAACCACCGTCATCGGAGGAATGATGGCCGCCAGCGCCATCGGAATCTTCTTCGTTCCCGCGATCTTTTACGTTGTCGAAAAACTCTCCGGGGCTGACAAGCACGCCACAGGACTTCTGCCGCAGCCCGCGCAAGGAGACTAATCATGAGATTCTCACTCACTGCGATTCCTCTAGCGATTCTTCTTACCGGCTGCGCCGTCGGGCCAAATTACGAGCGCCCGAACGTGCCCGCCCCGATTACCTTCCGCGCCCCCGAGCCTTTGCCGCCGGATCAAGCAGCGTCTCTCGCTGATTTGAAATGGTTCGAAGTGTTCAAAGATCCCGAGCTGCAGAACCTGGTCCGCACCGGTCTCTCACAAAACTACGATCTTCGCGACGCCGTGGCCCGTGTCGAACAGGCACGCGCCAATCTCGGCATTACTCGCTCCGATCAGTTTCCGCAAGTCTCAGCCGGAGGAGACATCAACGTCACCCGCCTCTCGCGCGACGGCGCGTTTCCTCTGCCGGCCAATTTCGTGAGCAATCAGAATCGCACGTGGGGCGAAGCGACCCTCAAACTGTTGTCCTTCGAACTGGACCTGTGGGGCCGCCTGCGCCGCGCGACGGAAGCAGCCCGCGCCACTCTGCTCTCCGCGGATGAAAATCGCAAAGCCGTCGTCACCACTTTAGTTAGTGATGTTGCCACCGCGTATTTCAATCTCCGCGAACTCGACTATGAGCTGGACATTTCGACGCGAACTCTTGGCACTCGTCAGGAATCTCTGCAGCTCACCCAGCAGCGCCAAAGTGGCGGAATCGCGACCCAACTCGATCTTCGCCAAGCGGAGCAGTTGGTAGAGACCGCGGCCGAGACGATTCCTTCCTTGCAGCAGCAGATCGAACAAACCGAAAATCAAATCTCGCTCTTGTTAGGTCGAAACCCAGGCCCAGTAGCTCGCGGACGAAGTTTGACCGATCAGAACCTTTCCCCCGAAATCCCTGCCGGCCTGCCTTCCGCCTTACTGGAGCGCCGTCCCGATATTCGCGCAGCGGAGCAAACTCTGATTGCGGCGAACGCTCAAATCGGAGTCGCAAAAGCCGCATATTTCCCGCAAATCAGCTTAACCGCGGCTCTCGGCGGCCAAAGCACTCAACTCTCCAGTCTCTTCGCCGGGCCGAAAGCGATCTATAGCTTTATTCCACAAATCTCCCAGCCGATCTTCACCGCCGGAAAAATCAAATCGACCGTGAAGCTAGCGGAAGCCCAGCGGGATAGCGCCATAATCCAATATGAAAAGTCTATCGAGACCGCATTCAGCGAAGTCTCCAACGCTCTGATCGCGCATCAACGCGTAAGAGAAAGCCGTGTACATCAGCAGGCGTTGGTAGCGGCCCTTGAAGATCGCACGCGTTTATCGTACATGCGCTACCGCGGAGGCGTCGACACCCAGTTGAATGCGTTAGATTCAGATCGCGACCTGTTCCAAGCCCAACTGGTCCTGGCACAATTAAATCGCAACGAAATTCTCAGCGTAGTACAACTCTACAAAGCCCTAGGCGGAGGCTGGCAAAATTAGCGGCGGAGCCGCTTCCGAAAGCACCCAGCCGCATGATCGTTAACAATCCCAACCGCCTGCATCCACGCATAAACAATCACGGGACCGACAAATTTAAAGCCTCTCTTCTTGAGAGCCTTTGAGATCTCCTCAGACAACGGACTCTTAGCCAGAACCTCGCCGCTATTCTGAATCGGTGTGCCTCCCGCCATGCCCCACACAAACGCGGAGAAATCCTCCCCCGCTTCTTTCATCGCAAGATACGCGCGAGCCCCACCGATAGTCGCCTCAATCTTCGCGCGCGAGCGAACGATACCGGCGTCCTCCAACAATCGCGCAACATCGGCCTCTCCAAACCGCGCGACTTTCTTAGGATCGAAATTCTTGAATGCCTTTCGAAAAGCTTCGCGCTTCTTGAGGATAATCGACCAGGAAAGCCCCGCCTGAAACCCGTCGAGCATGAGCTTTCTCCCAAAGCGCGCGGCTGTCGTATTCCGGGACGCCCCATTCCGTGTCGTGATACTCACGGAGCAGCGAATCGCTTTCCGCCCACGAACAGCGATGTACTTTTTTTATGGTCATTTAAGGCCTCGCCGAGCCCCCTACGGGACACATTAAGGTCATTTTTGGCAGCTTACGAACTCTTAGTGTTCAACAACCGCAGAATTTCCTTCATCGAATCGTGCGACGCGGCAACCTGCTGATCGCCAAAAATATGGGTCTCCAACTCCAAACGCCCGGTGAAGCCATCGCGCTCGAGTGCCTTCAATATAGCGGGCCAATCCTGATGCTCGGGATAATCGAGCAGGCTCTTACCCTTAACGTGCACATTCCAGATTCGATCTTTAGGCAGCGATTCATAGCCGTCCGGAAAAGGCTTCTCGCCAAGCGGCAAGCTGTTGAGCGAATCCCAGTTTACGCCGACGTTTCGCGGCAATATCTTGAGTAATTTAGCCGTCTCAGCCGAGGTCCCCGCGTTCTGCGTTGTTTCATTCTCAATCAGCAACCGAATGCCTTCCTTGTCGGCGATCGTAGCCAATTCACCGATAACATCGGCGATGCGAGGAAATATCGACTCCGGCTGCTCGATCCGAGTGAATGTGAAAATGCGAAGCATCGGACAATTAAACGCGTGGCTGGCACGAATCCCAAGTCGAAGATCCGCGAGACGATTGTCAAACGACGCCTGCGCCCGCGCGATACGGGCCTCTTTCGCCGCCGGCTCTTCGGGCCTGGAGTGCTTCGGCGTGGTACCCGGCAAGTCGAACTTAAGAAAGGGAGTATCCAGGAAAGAAACTTTTATGCCGGCGTCTTTAAACTCCTTCATTACGTCCTGGAGCTTTGCCGGTTCCATCGAATAGTAGGGGATTCGGCCTGGACCTGGGGGCGCTGGCGTATCGCGCAACGACAGCCACTGCAATCCAAACTCATGAGCGAACCGAATCGCTTCCGCCGGGCTTCGCGATGCTTCATCGGTTATGGCGCTAACCCTGGAGCTATCGATGCGCTTTGGAGCGGCGGGAGCGGGAATAGCGGCGGCAAGTGTGGCTGCAAGAAACGTGCGACGGTCCATTATTTCACCTCGGGGTCCAGCATTCTTGCCATTTATTATATCCGTTGCTGAAACATCCTCGCCCAACACAGATCTAACGCCAGGGTCCGAGAGGAGTAGCTATGTCGCATTTCGGGGATCAGGACGGGAAATCCAGAACCGCGTCAGCGGTGGACGAGGAGCACTATCCATCGATCACCAAGAAGGACCACGAACCGCCGGAGCCTTCCGCGTTACCGACGGAGGCCGAAATTGCCGACCGCGCTTATCATCTATGGATCGAGCGCGGTTATCTAGAAGGGTCCGACGAACAAAACTGGCTGGAAGCTGAGCGGGAACTCCGCGATGCTGCACTCTCGCGCCGTCTAACACAGATCAATCATGAAAAAGGTGGTTCCGTCCAGAACTAGCGTTCTTGGCATTTCAATTGCATCTCTCTAAGAGCCAGGAGGAATGGTATGCCTTTGATTTACATCGTGCTGGTATTGATCGTCGTCGGTATGGCTCTTTGGCTGATTAACGCTTATATTCCGATGGCTGGGAGCATAAAGGCTATTCTCAACGTCGTCGTGGTAGTTGCGGTATGTGTTTGGGTGCTGCAAGCCGTAGGACTGTGGAACCAGGTTCTCAATTATCGACTGTAGCCGTGTGTAAAAATTTCTACCACAGCTGAAAAGTTCGCAAACGAGGAGTCTGAATGCCGGGAACAATTGAAGAAGCTGGTACCGCTATATCTCGCGTCATCTCAATGTGCCGAGACGCTGAGCAAGGCTTTCGGGGTGCCGCAAGCGCGGCCAGGGACCATGACCTGCAGGAGTTGCTGGTTCATTATGCGGATCAGCACGGCCGCTTTGCCGCTCAGCTTCAAGAAGCGGTTAAGGCGCTGGGTTATGATCCGGGGGCGCCAGCGGGATTGGGAGGTACGATTTATGGGGGCTGGATCAACCTTAAGGCTTTGGTGACTTCTCATGATCAACACAGCATTCTAGTGGAGGCGGAGCGCGGTGAGGACTGGATTCTGAATACCTACCGCGAGGCAATCGATAAGAACCTTCCCGTTGGAATTCGTCCGATTATTGAGTCGCAGCGCGTCGAGATCGAGAAGGCGCATGATTACTTAAGACAACGGCGGGATGCGACCGCTCCGAAACAACAGAATGCCGCTCACTGAGTATAAAGCCAAACGAAATTTCAAGATAACTCCGGAGCCGCATGGTTCGAAAAATCCTAAGCGCGCGCCCGAGCTTTCCTTCGTCGTTCAGAAGCATCAGGCTAGTCATCTCCATTATGATTTTCGCCTGGAATGGAACGGTGTTCTACTCTCTTGGGCTATTCCGAAGGGACCATCACTCGATCCATCCATAAAGCGGCTGGCGATGGCTGTCGAAGACCATCCCCTGGACTATGGTGGATTCGAGGGCATCATACCGGAAGGGCAATATGGGGGTGGGACGGTGATGGTGTGGGACCGCGGGACTTGGCAATCAGAGGATCCGGACGTTGATGCTTGCCTCAAGAATGGCGAGCTTAAGTTTGTTCTGCATGGCTCGAAGCTGAATGGCTCATGGGTATTGGTGCGAACCAAGGGGATTGCGAAGTCGACTCGATCCGCATGGCTTCTGATTAAGCACAAAGATCGCTATGCATCGTTGCAGGATGTAACCAGCAGCAAGACACGTTCAGTGCTATCGAGACGTTCCATGGCTGGGATCGCGTCGGCGTTCGGCGGGGACGTAGCGCGGGCCGCCGAAAGCGACCCAGAGTAACGAATAGCTCCGCGGAGGGGATCTAAAGAAAATGGCAGCGATCGTCTGGAAAGGCTACATCAGCTTCGGACTGGTTTCATTTCCCGTGCGGCTTTTTTCCGCGGGCCGGGCGGAAGCCGTCCACTTCCACATGCTCCACAATAAGGACCTCTCCCGCGTGAAAGAGGTCTGGTATTGCGCGGAGGAAGATAAGCCCATTGAGCGAAAAGATATCGTAAAAGGATATGAGGTCAGCAAAGGCGAATATGTCGTGGTGGAGGATGAGGAGCTTAAGAACATCGCACCTGCGACCGCCACCACGATGGAGATACTGCAGTTTGTACACGAGAGTGACGTAGATCCAATCTATTTTGAGAGCTCTTATTACGTCGCGCCCGGAGAAGACCTGACCAAGCCCTACGCCGTATTTGCAAAGGCGTTGAAGGAGAGCGAATACAGTGCTATCGCGAAAGTCTCAATGCACGGGCGGGAACACGTCGTCCTGATTCGTTCTTACGAGGACGATTTGGTATTACACACGCTGTTCTATCCTGACGAACTGCACCAGGGGAACAAACAAAGCACGCCGGCGAAGACCACCGCAACAGTTAAGGAAGTGGCCCTTGCGACGCAATTGATCAAACAGCTTGCCGGGCCTTTCAAGCCCAGTGAATTTCACGACACTTATCGGGAGAACGTCGAAAAGCTGATTGAGCAAAAGCACAAAGGCCAGAAGGTGACTGCGGAGCCAAAGCCGAAACGCGCGCCGGTTATCGACTTGATGGAAGCTCTGAAGAAGAGTATCAAATCTTCTGGAACCTCCGCTAAGGCCGCCAAATCCAAGCCCCAAGCTGCGCGGCGCCGCAAGGTCGCTTGAAACGCTCCGGTTATTTCGGGGGGATTGCAGCAGCCTCAAGTTTGGTTAACTCTTCATGGACGACAGCCGCATCTTTTGCGTTCGGCGCTAACTCCAGATAGGTTCGCAAGCACTTGGCAGCCTCACTGAATTCGTGCTTCTGCATGAGGATGAGGCCCAGTACATAATTCAGCCGCGGGATCTTGTGGTCTTTATCGATAAGCAATCCCCTGCGGGCGGCGACTTCCGCAGGCTCCATTTTATTCAGCCTTGCGTTCGCAATCGCGCTGTAAAGATATGCCACCGGAAAGTTATCGGAATCGAGTTGTATCCAGTCGTGAGAATATTTCTCCGAATCCAGCCAATTCTGCTGTCGTTCGGAGAGCGCGGCCAGGACCTCGTAAGGCTTGATATACTTCGGATCGCTCTTGAGGGCTTCCTTCCAGGCCTCCGCGGCCCCGGCAAGGTCATTGCGGCCCTGCCGCAATATACCGAGTTCAAACCACGCAATCGCGAATTTCGGATACGCCTCGACAGCCTTCGTCAGCTCCTTTTGAGCGACATCCCACTTTTGCTCGCGGATTGCCGACATGCCCTTCTCGTAGGCCTTGGTCGCATTCGCAGGAGCAGCTAGGGTAGTCGCACTCACGGAGAGAGCTTGTCCGCCCGACGACGGATGCAGAGTTATCCTGCCAATGCGAGTGTCGTCAAGAGTGTTCTTCAGAGCTATACTGACGCGCTCCGACCAGAAGCCTGCAAGAACGGCCTGAACTTCGCAGTCTCTGAGCGCAGTGGTGAGGGGATTGGAGTAATAAGTAGAGTTGCCGATAGGTCTGCTGAGGTCCTGTGTGCGCCCCGCCTGGGCAGAATCCGCGCTCGTTGTATCGCTGCCGCCGGCCTCCACTTTAAAGCTAAACCGCCCCTTGGAATCCGTCCAGGTCTCGTTTCGAGTATTGCCTTTGCAGACGCGCTGGATGAGCACTGGCTCAGGTGGCTTGGAGCCATCCTGAAGCGCTACCTCGCCTGAGAAAAACACAGCCTGTTGCTCCGTGTTGCGCATGGCCGGCGCGGGTTGGCCAATGGCCGCTACTGTAGCCGCCAATGTCATAGCAGCGAGACCCGGCCATCGCAAATCAATCGACACCACGGTTCAATTATCCTCCTGTTTGGCGTTAATTGGGGTAGCGATCCCCGGAGCGAACGATGCGGATCTGATGGTCAGTGAATACGCTGTGGCTGCCCGGCAGCTCCACTTTCGGCATGTGGCAACTGACGCAATTGCGATCGGAGACAGGACAAGATTTCAGTGTCGCTGCGACAGAAGACGACTTAACGTGGCAGGCCAGACAATTGCGGTCGTAGCTCGCGTCTTCGCGCACCAGGTTGGCATGCGGGTTATGGCATGCGGTACAGCTAATCCGCTTGTCATTGCCCAGGAAACACTTGCTGTTGGCCAGTCGGTAAGGCTGAAATCGCACATTCAACTCGCCCCAAGTCCGCATGCGCACGACAGTGTTCCAGGTGCGATGACAAGAGCCGCAGAATTCGGACATGTCTTCGGCCCGCATGTCGCCAAGTTTCTTGGGAGTCAAAGACGGCTTGCCTTGCGCAAGCGAATCCTGGTGTGCGTTCGCGCCAGAGTGGCAATGCTCGCAGTCGAGGCCGGGTTTCATGGATGAGAGCGTCAATTTACCCTGATTGACTCCGCCGGAGCTGTGACATCCGAAGCAGGAAACAATCTCTTCGTCAGGAGCCTCCCGCCCCATCGCTTCAAGCAGAGTGTGCGGTCTTAACCGCTCGCTTCCCATGGTGATGGCTAGGCCATCGGCACTCGGATAGTAGCTGACCAGGCTTTCATAGTAGTGGCCGTTATATTCGAGAACGAACGTTTGTGAGGAAACTCCGAATGCGTAGCGAATCGGCAGAGTTAGTGAGTCCGTCCCATCGCTGACGGTATACATATTGACACCGCCTTTGTTTTCGATGACGTACTTGTAACCGTTAGCTTGAAAGGACAGTCCACTGTGCTGCTTTAGCACCACCTGATCGGCCGGCAATTGGATGCCGACTCCCATGGCGGTGTGCGGCTGCGTTTGCGCCTCCTTACTGTGACAGGTGGCGCAGGTGTCGACAGGGAACGCTGGCGAAGCCAGACACATTGCTAAGAGACTAGCGCGGACCACTCGAATCACTCTCTCTCGCTCTCGCGCTCTCTCGCCATGGCGATCGACATGCTTCGTTCGCGCCGCGCATCTTCATGACGGCCGGCCTTAGAGTACGCGCCCGCCAGGCCCATATGATATTCGATATTCGCTGGATCCAGGCGCTCGGCTGTCTCCAGGCGTTCGATCGCCTGATGCAGATCGCCAGTGGACGCGAGAATCAAGCCATAAGTATATTGCGCCATTGGACTCTTAGGACCATCCTCGGCAGCCTGCTTAGCGAAAGGCAGCGCAGTGGTCGATGCGCCTCCACGAACCATAAGAAGAGCGATCATTGCACGAGCGTCGGGGCTGTGCGGATTCAATTCGAGTTCGCGCTGCAATTCAACGACCGCTTCCTCAGCAGGGCGGAAAGACAACAGGTAGCTGGCATAGAAGTAGTGAACGCCGGGAGCGGCGGAATAGTCTCTGACTAGCGCTTGAAATGCCGGCGCAGTCTTAGCGGTATCGCCGGCCATCCAGAGACAGGCTGTTTGACCTGTCGCCGTAATCAATGCCTGTTGTGGCGCAGGAATCTCTTTCGGCAATAAAGCGCGGCGTAGCGCCGTCAGGCCGACACCCGATATCAGGGTAGGATCTTGCACGCCACGGCGCACAAAAGGCGTGAACCTGGGCATTGCCTGATCGAATAAACCGAGCCGCGTCAGCAGCAGCGCTTCGTGGAAACGCAGTACTTGTTCAATGCCGGGCTCCAGGCCGGTCCCAAACTCGAGTCCCCGTCGTGTGTGTTCGAGCGCATGCTCAAACTCGCCGGTCTCGAATTCACAGAGACCCAAAAAAGCCCATCCCGCCGCTGCCTTGTCTTCCAGCTTGACGAATTCGCCAAAGGCGCGCGCACCGGTCTCGTATTGATCGCCGTCGTAGGAAAGCGTACCAAGAAACCACCAGCCTTCTTTCCACGCGGGCTTCAAATGAAGGGCTTGCTGGTAGAGCTCGATAGCCTCGGAAGCCTTGTTAGCCTCGCGCGCCGCGGTGGCTTGCGCGGCCAGTTCCTCAAAGGTCGCCCCCCTTATTACCACAGACACGAATACTAGGGCCAGAACCTTCATTTCGGAGTGTTCAAGTCGCACTATAACATCCTGGGGAGGGCAGTGGTCAAGGAGTGTCCAAGCCCTGAAAATAAAGGCTTCTGATGGTACCTTCTAATGATAAAATTAGAGTGACATGAAAAGACTCCTGGGCCCGTTTTCCCTCGCGAGTTTGCTGCTGTTTCCGCTGGCCTTCGTCCGCGCACAGGAGACCGCTCCCTCCGATCCGGGATTGACCATCCGGCAGTCGGTTCAAGAAGTGCTACTGGACGTAACGGTCCGCGATTCGCATGGCCGGGTGGTGAAAAACTTAAAGCCCGCGCGACCTGCAGATTTTTGAAGACGGTGTGAAGCAGGACATCCGCAGCTTCAAGTTTATTCAAGCGCAGGCCGAGGGCAAAGGGAAAAACGCCGCCGGTCCGCTTACCGCAACCGCAAATGCCGGGACCCCTGCAAATCCACTGCGGGCGGTCAATCTGATTTGCATTGTATTTGCCAATCTGGATGCGTTTACAAAGCAATATGCGATGAACGCCGTGAGGGATTTTCTAAAGAGCCAGATCCAACCGGACACTTGGATCGCGGTATTCAACCTGGAGTCGCAGCTCACGGTGCTGAGCCCTTCACAACTAATCGCAACGAAATTATGGATTCTGCGAACCGTGCCTTCACGGGGACGGGAGCGGATTTCGCGCAAGTGGCCAATGCCGTTCTGAATGCGACGCCGAATGTGATGTCGATCGAAGTGACGACGGCGGGTAACCCGGCGAGCGGTGGCAGCGTGAAGGCTTCCATGAGTGTGACAGGAGGCGGGTTGAATCCGCAAGCGGTGAATGGCGCGGACGTTGCGACGGGCGCAGCGGCGAATCGGCAGCGCGGCGATCTGGCCGATCAGCGCCGGCAGTTTGGGGCAATAGAAGGGATGCGGCAGATGGAGCAGCTGCTGGCCATGATCCGCCAGCTCGGAACGCTTCCCGGGCGGAAGTCGGTGCTGTTTATGAGCCCGGGGCTTGCTACTGTCGGCGACCCGGACCTGTTCAAGTCGATGCTTGATAAAGCGAATAAAGCGGACGTGACGGTTTATGCAATCGATGTGAACGGCCTCAATCCCTCGATCGATCAAAGCCAGGCATCGAGCACAGCTTTGAAATACGCGTCGTCGGTAAGTTCCTCGCAATCCTCTACCGGTGGCAACGCGAAACAGAACATGGTAAAGATGCGCGAAGGCGACGCCGTGGCCGACGCTGTCCGCACCACGGATACGCAGGCGGCGCTTCGGGCGTTGTCGGAGGGCACGGGCGGATTTCTGATCGGCAGCACTAACGATCTGCGCAAATCGTTTCAAAGAGTGCTGGATGAGGTGGACACGCACTATGAGGTCATATACCATCCGACTTCGGACAAATACGATGGGCGCCTGCGTAGCATCGATTTGAAGACTTCGCGCGGGGATCTGAATCTAGAGAGCCGCACCGGATACTTCGCTTTGCCGGCGTTCGGTTCGACCACTCAATTGACGCCTTACGAATTGGCCGGGCTTGCCGCGCTCAATGTGAAGCAGCCCCCGCACGCGTTCGAATTCAAGGCGCAGGCGTATCAGTTCCGGCCTGCTCGACGAACTCTCAAAACGATGTGGTGTTTGAAATCCCGGTCGCGAATCTGCAAGCTACGCCCGAGCCGGCCCTTAAGAGGGACCATTTGCACGTATCGCTGCTCGCATTGGTGAAGGATTCGAGCGGCCAGGTGGTGGATAAATTCAGCCAGGATTCGCCGTACGAGATTCCCGAGGAAAACCTGGCGAAGGCACGCGGCACCACTATCAACTTCACTCATCCTCTGTCGCTTGCCGCCGGCCACTACACGGCTGAGATCGCCGTGCTCGATCGCGAGGCGAATAAGGCCAGCACCAGCAAGATCGAATTCGACAGTCCCGAGCAGAAGGGAGTCGGCCTGAGCAGCATTTTGCTGGTGGGGCACATGGAGCCGGTGACCGGTAAAGTCGCGCCTGCCGATCCTCTCGAATTTCAGCCCGATCCAGCGCAGGGTAAGCGCGTGGTCCCGGAGCTTGAGCAACAGACCTTGGCGCTAACGTCAGTCCTTACGTCTTCTTTGTGGTCTATCCTGATAAATCGCATCGCCGACAAACCGAAGATTCAGGCAGAGTTTTTGATTAACGGCCAAGTGATGGCCAAGCAGGTGGCGGATCTGCCGGCGCCCGATGCGACCGGCGCGATTCCGATGGTGATCAATACCGCCGCGAAGCCGGGCAACTGCGAGCTGCGGATCACTGCGATGCAAGGCGCGTCATCTTCAACGCAGAGTTTGAAATATTCGATCGCGGCGAAGTAGCGCATGATCGCTCGACGTCTTCTGCCCTACCTGCCGATCGCGGTTCTTGCAGCGACCACGGTGATGGCGCCCATCACATTCGATGAGATTGCGCGACCGAGCCGGCGTGCGGTTCTCGAGCGATAACGGTCCGACGCCCGCAGAAACATCAGCCCGAGCCGATGGTGGGCGGAGTCGCGATATTCGATTTCGATGGCGACGGGTACGCAGATCTCTATTTCGTAAACGGTGCGGACATGCCTTCCCTCGAAAAGACGGGTCCGAAATACAAAAACCGCCTGTTCCGCAACAACCACGACCTTACTTTCACTGACGTAACCGATAAAGCCGGTGTTGGCGGATCGGGTTATGGCATGGGAGTCGCGGTGGGCGACTACGATAACGACGGGCGGCCCGATCTATTCGTCACCAGCGTGAATGAGAACCAGTTGTTCCACAACAACGGCGACGGTACGTTCACCGATGTGACCGCGAAAGCCGGCGTTTCCGGGGGCTTGTTTGCGGGCAAAAAAATGTGGTCCGTGGGCGCGGCCTGGGTGGATTACAACAACGATGGACTGCTGGACTTGTTTGTCGCGAATTACTGCCAATGGGATCCGAATAACGGAGGACGCCATGTCGCATTAACGGAAATCGCGTGTTCTGCAATCCGCGGATGTACAAGCCTCTGCCCAATACGCTTTATCGGAACAATGGCGACGGCACCTTCACCGATGTATCGGTCGAAACCGGCATCGCCGCGCATCCAGGCCGAGGGATGGGCGTGGCCGTGGCCGATTTCGATGGCGACGGCTTTCCCGGATATTTTCGTGGCAAACGACGATTTTCCCAACCAGCTATTTCACAACGTTGGCGGCAAGAGGTTTGAAGAAGTCGCCGACGAAGCCGGCGTATCGTTGACGTGAGGGCGGCAACGTCATCTCCGGCATGGGTGTCGACTTCCGCGACATGTTCAACCGCGGCCTTCCCGATATCTGGATCACCGCGATCGAGAAGCAGACCTTCCCCCTCTTCAAAAACCTTGGCCACGGACAGTTTGCGGACGGCACTTCGATGGCGGGACTGGGGCTTGCTACGGCGGAGATGTCAGGCTGGTCCAATGCCATCGTCGATCTGGATAACGACGGATGGAAGGACCTGTACGTCGCGCGCTCCAACGTGATCGACAACGTCGCGCATGTTCACGCAGCGCCAGTACGCGGAGCCGAACACGGTGTTCCGCAATCTCGGGACCGGAAAATTTCAGGACGTCACTTCCATTGCCGGCGCGGCTTTTCAGATGCCCTCGGTGAATCGCGGCGCGGCTTTCGGCGACCTCGATAACGACGGCCGCATGGACCTGGTGGTCAACGTTCTCAACGGCAAAGCGAAGGTGTTTCACAACACCACCAGGAACGACAATCATTGGATGCTGCTGAAGCTGACGGGCGTCAAGAGCAATCGCATGGGGCTCGGCGCGCAGATCCGCGTGACTTCGAAAATGGTTCCGTCGAATACAATCACGCCACCACCAGCACCGGGTATGCGAGCTCAAGCGATCCGCGCGTCCACTTCGGTCTGGGCGCATCGCGAGTCGCCAAGGAAATTCAAATCGTGTGGCCCAGCGGCCGCAAGCAGGTGCTGCGCGACGTGGCCGTGGATCGCGTAATTGAAATTACTGAGCCGAGTCGCTGAAGGAGAAATTCATGTCGAGCAAACTGATTTGCAGTGTAGTGTTGGCCGCGTCCGCGCTCTTTGGGCAGGCTCCTGGAGGACTCGTCCGCCTGAACGTGACGGCCCTCGACTCGGCCGGCGCCCCGGTAGACGATTTGAAGATCGGCGATCTGCAGGTCACGGATCAGGGTAAAGGCGAGAAGATCGTCTTCTTCAGGCAGAACCCAAGCACCGCTCCCACAGCACCTCTGGCACCGCACGAATTTTCGAACCGGACGGCCGGCGCTCCGCACTCGACCGTGATCCTTTTCGATCTGTTGAATCAGAACCAGGCGGACCGGCTCGATGCGTGGCACAAGCTCGGCCGGTCCCTGCAACAGCTCGAATCGGGCGATTCGGTTTATCTTTATCTGCTCGCTCTCGAAGGCAACCTGATACCAATTCATGAGATTGGCGGCAAGGCCGGCGATGACAAGACCTGGACACAGCAAGTCGAAAAAAATCTGGATAAAGCGATGAAAGCTGCAAGTCATGCCCGGCCTTCGCAGATGAACGACGAAGAGTTGGTGGTCAAGAAGACCTACGTCGCCCTCGAGACCCTCGCTAATCAGCTCGCCGCTTTGCCCGGACGCAGGGACATCGTCTGGATCACCAACATGATGCCCAATGTATGGAATACGAAAACTCCGTGCAATGGAGATTGGGTGGATTGCGCTCTCTATGTGCCGCATCTGAGCTGTGACACTCGCAGCAGACAATATCGCAGTGAATCCGCTTTCATACACCAGCAGCCCAATCCGGCCATGACTCGCGACCTGGAACAGATCGGCCGTTTAACGGGGGGATCATCCTACTTCGGCGATGAGATCCGCGACCGTCCTCACGCAACTGGCGCGGGACGCCGCGCACAACTACTCGATGTTCTACGATCCGCCGCCCGAGAACTGGGACTCGCAAGTGGCACAAGATCCGCGTGACCTCAGAACGGAAGGGCATGAAGCTCCGCGTGAAACAGCGTTACTACGCATTTCCGGACGAGAGGAAGGATGCGGCCAAACAGCAGCCCGTGTTGGCCGCGGCATTCCAGGCACCGTCCGACGATCCCGGCATCGGCCTGCGCGCAAGTGTAACTCCCGGGGCGGATGCCAAAGCCGTGCAGGTTCAAATCCGCATCGATCCAGCCGACCTGTTTCTGCATGAGGAAGGGGACACTTTTTCCGGCGCCGTGACGTTTCTCATTGCCGATAGAGGCGCAGCAGGACCCATCGGAGATCCCATGTTGACGGGCTTTCCTATTCACTTGACGCGGGAGCAGTACGTCACCGCGATGAAGGAAGGAATCCCGATCGCGCAAGCGCATCCGATCAGTGATGCGGTACAGAAACTGCGCATCATCGTGCTCGATCAAGGCTCGAACATCGCGGGATCGCTGACGATTCCGCTTACGCAATAGCCCCATGCGTCACAGGCTGCGGAAAGAGTCCCAAGAGCTCTTTTTGGCAGCGCATGGCGCCGCCCCACAAGGCAAATCAATAGCCTGGTTACCTCTATGGCGCGGGGCCATGCCCTGCGAAAGACCTTCCGCAGCCTGGTCAGGGCGGCAAATGTTAGCGATTGCCCGCAGGCAAGCTCTGCGGATCCTGCTGCGCTTTCAGCCGCACAAACTCATCTCGCTCCCGCTGCGCATCGCTCTTTCGCCCCACCCGTCGATAAGCCTGCTCCAGATAGAAATGAGTCTGCGCGTTGTCCGGCTGAAGCTTCACCGCCTGTTCAAATAAAGGGACGGCTTTCTCTGGCTGCTCTTTTGCCAGCAGAGCGCGACCCATCTCTGCATCACACAACCAGAAATAACTCGCGGGCGCAAGTTTCCGCGCTCGCTCTGTCATCTGCATCGCTACGTCGGGCGTACCCTGCCTCGTCTCGAGAAATGCCGCCGCCAGCAGCGCCGGCCAATGGTCGGGATTTCCGCGCAGCTCTTTCTCGAACTCCGCCAGCGCTGCATGCTGATCGCCATCCATCAGGAAGAGCCCCGCCGCATAATGCACGCCGGGTTCATTCGGATACACAGCCAGAAGCTCGTCGAAACCAACTTTGGCGTCTTTCGGCCGCTGGCTGACAGCCGCCCACATCGCCTTCCCTGCCATGTCGACCACCTTTCGCCGGCTCTCCGTCAACTTCGAAGGATCGGTGGCAATTGCCAGCGCGCATAGACCCACTGTCTCCAACACCGCGGGCGAAGTTTCCTGATTCTTTGAAAGCGGCTGCAACTGCGACATGGCTTGATCGAAAAGAGAGGCGCGGATCAGGATCGTAGCACCTCGCTGGCGCACCGCCGCTTCAAATCCAGCATTGGCTCCAAGCCCTAATTTTTCGCCTTTGTCGATGGCCATCCGCGCGGCATCGATATGGCCGAGCTCATACTCGGCGAGCCCAAGGAAGCCCCACGCAATACCGTTGCGCGGCGAAAGATCAAGCCCCTTGTTAAATGCATCTCGAGCCTCCGCATAGCGGTCCAGCCGGTATAGGGCGCCTCCCAGATAGAACCATCCTTCGGGCCATGAAGGCTTCTGCTTCAGCGCTTGTTGGAACAGAGATGCCGCCTGGGCCGGATCGCTGTCCAAAGACGCTTCGGCACGCTGCGCCAGATCCTCGAAGCTCTGAGCTCTGCGCAAGCAACAATACCAGCCAATAGCGCAAAGGCAAGCTTCATTGCTTTCAGCGTAGCGCAGTCTATGATAAAAATTGATGCGGTTTTCTAGCGCTCGCGATCCTGATCTCTGCCACCGCGCTGGCGCAATCGCCCAGCCCCGAACAGCTCTTTCGTGAAGCCGTCGCGGCGCAGCAGCAGCGGTGACGATGCAACCGCTATCGCCAAATATCAGGCCTTAATAAAGCTTCGCCCGGAGGTCGTGGAAGTTCGCGCGAACCTCGGCGCCGCTCTCGCTCACGCCGGCCGATACGACGAAGCCATCGAGCAATATCGAGCCGCCCTGGCAAAGCTCCCGGACAATAGCGCGCTTCGTCTCAACCTGGCGCTCGCCTATTTCAAGAAGGGCGATTTGCCGCAGGCGGTGGAGAAGTTCGAATCACTTCATCAGGCCGATCCGAACGATACGCGCGTGGCGATTCTGCTGGGCGACTGTTATTCGCGAATGGGCCGGGACCAGGATGCGATCGCCGCGCTCACGCCTTTCGAAACGAAGCATCCCGACGATTTGAACCTCGCGTGGGCATTGGGCTCCGCGCTGATTCACGCGGGCCGCGCCGCCGATGGATTGCCGCTGGTGGTCAAGGTTGCCGAGCAAGGACACAGCGCGGAAGCAAATTTCCTGGCCGCAGAGACGTACCTGGCGATGAAGTGAATTCGAGCGTGCGGACACGTTTACGAAAGAAGCACTGCGGCTCGACCCTCAGATGAAAGGCCTCCATAGCCTCAGCGGGCGAATCAAACAATACCTCGGCGATTTTCCCGGCGCGAAGGCCGATCTGGAAAAAGCGTTCGCTGAAAATCCCGACGATTTCGACGCGCATGTGACCATGGCCGCGATTCTAAACCTGGATCGCGACGTCGATGGCGCAGAGCTTCACGCCAAACGCGCACTCGATCTTCGGCCGTCGTCGCCTTTGGCGCTTTATCAGATGGCGCGTGTCCAGCGGTCCCGCGGCGATATTAAGGGAGCGGTCCTCAACTTCGAGAAAGTGATTGCGGCGGAGCCGGAGTGGCTGCGCCCGCACATTGAATTGGCGGCGCTCTACTATCGCCTCAACCGCCCCGACGAAGGGATGAAAGAGCGCGCCATCGTGGATAAGCTTTACATGCAAGGAAAAAAACTCGGTCCCGACGCGGAGCGATAGTCACGCAGGCGGAACCGCCTGCGCCACAGTTAATTTCCTAGTGGGGCGCCTCCTTCACCTGCACTACCCGATCCCCAGCAACATTCTCCAGCGTCTGCACAATTCCCGACGGCCACCGAATCTCCACCGACCGAGCCTTATCGTCCGCCCCCAATCCAAAATGCACCGGCCCCGCGCTCGATGACGCGTAGCACGCGCTGGTCGTCATGTGATTAAACTGGCTGCCGCTCTTCGTCGTCACTTTGATCGACGCGCCGATGCCGTCGCGATTGCTTTTCGTTCCTTCAAGCGCAATATCCAGCCAATGACCGGTCGCCTCACTCTGGTTCATCCAAATCTGCGCTGGCTTGCCGAGCGCCGTGGCCACCACGTCGATGCGCCCGTCGCCATCCAAATCGCCGAACGCACATCCGCGATTGCGCGCAATCTCCGCGGCCGCGAGCCCGGCCTCTTCGGTGAACGCCTGCCACTTCCCGCTCGCGCCCGGATTTCGAAAAACTGTGTTGTGCTGGTCGACGATTGTCCCCGGCAGCGGACGCGAAACGGCGTCTCCTCGCGTGACGAACAAATCCTTCCAGCCGTCGTTGTCGAAGTCGTAAAAGGCCGACCCGAATGCCGACATCGATAGCGTCAATGCACGCATCCCCGTCTCCACCGTTACCTCGCGAAATTCTTTGCCCTGGATGTTCTTGAGCATTGGAAACGTCTGTTTGCTCAATGCCACATAGGAAATATCGGGCCAGCCGTCGTTATCGTAATCGCGGAAATCGAGCCCCATTCCTCCGATAAATGTTCCGTCCTCCGGTAAAGCCACTCCCATCTGGAACGCGACTTCTTCAAACTTAGCGCCCAGGTTGTGAAAAAGAAAAGTGTAGAAGGTATCGTTAGCGACGAAGATATCGGGACGTCCATCGTGATCGTAGTCCGCCACGCCCACACCCATCCCTTTGCCGATGTGGCTGCGAATTCCCCACTGCTCCGAAACATCCTCGAACGTTCCATCGCCCTTGTTCAGGTAAAGCTGATCGGGCAGCCCCGTGTAGGATCGTGGATTGCAATATTCCGACAGTCCATCATGATTGCACCGCGGCTCATTTTCGTAGTTCCACTGCACGTAATTCACGACGAACAAGTCCAACAACCCGTCGCCGTTCACGTCCACCCACGCCGCGGCGACTGCCCATCGAGGCCCATATTCCCGATCGGGGCGATTGAAACCGGCCTTTTCCGTTACGTCGGTAAACGTGCCGTCGCCGTTATTCCGGTAAAGAGTATTGTGATGGACTCCGGCGATAAACAGGTCGGGATACCCGTCATTATTGAAATCGCCGACCGCCACACCCATGTCGTAACCTGTACCGGCCAACCCCGCCTTCACGGTCACGTCGGTGAACACGCCGTTCCCATCATTGCGGAACAAGCGATTGGAAAACTTGGGATCGTCTTTCTTTAGCGTCGCTAAATTCGCGCCGTTGGCGAAGAAAATATCCGGCCGACCGTCTTTGTTGTAATCGAAAATCGCGACGCCTCCCGCCATGGTCGCCGGTAGATGGCGCGATTCCGTTTCCGCATTCTCAAGCCGGAACGGTATCGGTTTCAGAGCGAAAAATATAGGCGATCGCGAAGCTACCGACGGCGCAGCGATATGGCTAGCAAAACTCCACTCGCCGCCAGCGTGGATGTGCGATTCATAAACCTCAAGAATAACGTGCCGGGTGCATAGAAAAAGGGGCGGCATCGAGCCCGCCCCTTTGTAAACCTGCCGGATTTTCGGCGATCTAGAAGTTGTACTTGATCGCGAATTCAATAACACGACGGTTGACCGTGAACAGCGGCGAACCCGTCGTATTGTGATTTTGATTGGTCTGGGTGAGGTTTCCGTTTGCATCGGAGAACTTCAACTGGACGTCAGCGTTATTGCCCGTGGCGTTGAACTCCGGCAGCGGGTGATTCAGGAAGTTGAAAGCTTCAAAACGCAGTTGCAGCTTCTGTTTCTCCCGGACCTGGAAGTTCTTGAACAGCGACAGATCGCTGTTGAACAGCGCCGGACCCTTGATATACGGCCAGATAATGTTTCCTACCTGACCCGGCTGCGGCGGCGCAAAGCAATTCGGGTTGAAGTATTGTCCCGATTTCAGCCCGTTGCGCGGATCGCAGGTCAACACTGGCAGGAGAGCGATGGAAGTGGTTCCCAGATAAGTAGTGGAACTGGTCGGCCCGTTCGGATTGTTGCCGTAGGAGGCGTTCAGCGCGGCGTTGCTATTGGCGCCCGTGTTGTCCTGGATCGGCGCGCCGCTCTGCCATTGCGTGATGCCTGAGAATTCCCATCCGTTTACGGTGCCCGCCAGGATGTGATTGCCGTGGATCGGACTCGGGAGATTCACCACGTAAGCCGCATTGAAAATGTGCGTGTGATCGTACGCCAGGACGCCGTAATTGGCACCCAGGCTGTATGGATATTCGGCGGCGCCGGCCTGGTTGCCGTTGAACGTCTGGCCGTCTCTGGTACCCATCACCTTGCTGAAAGTGTAATTCGTGGTGAAGGTCGTTCGGCCGGTCTGCTTCTGCCACGTCGTAATAAACGCGTTGTAGTTGGAGTAACCGCCGTGGCTCAACAACTGAATTCCACCAGGATAGTTGTGATACGGATAGTAGTCGTTCGCATTAAAAGCCGAAGCTGTAGGGGCTAACCACCTGACCGGTCAAAGGATCCGGTCTGAAGAACGTGCCCAGCGGAATCAGGTTCTGATCTGAAAGTGTGCCATCCAGAATCTGGTCGCGGCTCGCGCTTCCACTGAATACTGAACTTCCCAGACCGATCTCCAGGGCGCGCGCTGCGAAATGGTGAAGTTATACGTCATGGCGTACGGCTCTCTGCGAATCGCCCTGCCTGATCCACACCATTGGCGCTTCCACCCAAGCCGGGCGCTCCCAGTGCCGGCGAGAACTGCGGGAAGGAGTTGTAGCCAAAGCAGCAGGCGTTCCCCGTGGTCGACAGGGTTTCGACATTGAGAGGCGCGTTGTAGTTTGCGCCGCCCAGATTGTTCGCCGATCCCTGATACCGGTAGATTCCGAATCCGCCGCGCAGGACTGTCTTGCCGTTCCCGAACGGAGGTCATACGCTACGCCGATGCGCGGCTCGGGGAAGAATGCCTTGGTGGGCAACCCGGACAGCGGAATATTGCTGTCGATAGCGTGCCACTGCAGGCCGGTCCAGCCGGGGGCGTTGGGGCTGTTATTGTAGGCTGCGGGATTCCAGACGGCAAACCCCAGGTTATTGGCATTGTTAATCCAATTCCCAAGATGATCGGCGCGGATTCCCAGCGTCAACGTCAGCCGACGGCTGATTTTCCATTGATCATTGGCATAAAAGGCGTATTGATAGAACTTGACGTCCTGCACCGGAGCGGCACTCGCCTGAAAGAAGCCTGCGAGACGGCCCGTCGCAAAGTCAGCCGCGCCATTGCTGGTGGTGTTGTGCGCGTAGGTCTCAAATTCAACCGTGCCTTGGTTGGCATACTGGAAGTTGCTGGCTGCCTGATCGTTGCGCGCGAAATCCCAGTAGAAGCCGAACTTCAATAAGTGGGTTCCCGCCACCTTGGTAAGGTTGTCGGAAATATTAGGCGTCTGGGATAGCTTCCCGAAATCGCCGCCGTTGAACGCCTGGCCGAAGGTCGGCGCGAAATAACCAGGAACCGCCTTGCTCCAGCTCAGCGTGTTCGGGATCTGCGGAGCATAAGGATCTTTGAACAGACCGGTCAGGCTGAAGCCGAGCTTGGTAGGATCGACCGCCGCTGGATTTGACAACGCGATCGGATTGAGGAACGTCGCGTCCGCAAACACCACTTCGTTGGTCAGGGTCGGAGAGAAGATATGCGTCACGTTCGCGCTATAAACGTTCGATACCTGGTTTGCCGGCATCTGCGTCGGATACGGCAGATCGTTACCAGTGCCCCACCAGATGTTGTTGGGGTTCAGGTCCGTCTCATCCTGTCGATTCCAGGAGAAAAACGCCTTCGTCTTCTCGCTGATGTTATAGTCGCCGCGCAGCCGCAGTTCCCACCGGTTCACCGGCAGGCTCAAAAGCTGCGTGTAATTCGCACCGATCGGATTCGACTGCGGATTTGTGTTCGGCTGCGGGAAACGTCTTATAGAGCGCCAGCGAATTTTGATCGATCTGAGTCAGCGGAATGATGCCGCCCGGAAAAGTCACACTCTGGGCTCCGGTCGGATCATAGCAGGCAGTCTGACAGGGCACCACGGCATTATTGGAAAACGTGCCGTTCGCGAAGTTGGATCCCAGGCTTGCCAGGTAGGACGGGCTGAAGTTGCCCTGCATCATCTGTGAGGTCGGGATGAACCGCTGATTGATGCTTCCTTCGGGATTCTGCCGCATATTCTCGTAGGCGGCATAAAAGAACAGCTTGTCGTGGTTGCGGTTGAAATGCGTCCACGGGAGAATCACCGGTCCGCCGAAATCGCCGCCCGGATAGTAATAGGAGTCATTCGGCTTCGCTACATTGTTCGCTTTAAAGTAGGAGTCGGTCGAGTTGAAAACGCCATTGCGGGCATAAAAATATGCCTGCCCATGGTAGGAACTGGAGCCGCTCTTGCCGATGGCCTGGAAGATCACCGGTCCCTTCGCATACTCCGCTCCATACGCGGAGGTCAGCAGCGAAACTTCCTGAATCTGGTTCTGATTGATGTTGGCGGTCTGCGTTCCCATGTTGCCCGGATCCAGCAGGCTCGCGCCGTCCGCCGTCATCGTCATCCCGCCATAGAGCTGCGTTCCCTGCGCCGACATCGTCCCGATGGGGCCGGTGTTGCTCTGGGTGGTCAAACTGGTAAACATCTGCTGGTTCAGACCCGCCCGCGTTGCCCATGCCAGGCATGATCTTCATCAGCTCCGCCGCGTCGCGGCCCTGAATGGCAAGCTCCGTGATCATCTGCTCGTTCAACGTATGGCTCACCGCACCGGTATCGGTGGGCACCACGACCTCATTCCCCACCACCTGGATCTCCTGCTTGGAGGAGCCGACTTCCAGTTTGATGTTCGGGACGTTGAGGTTGTTCCCCTGGGTCATCGTGATCTCCCGCTGCTCCCAGCTTCGGAACCCATTGGCCGAGATCGTGACCGTATAGGTGGCCGGCTGGACTGCCGCGAAATTGAAGACTCCCGAATTGTTCGAAACCGTCTCGCGCTTCGTATTCGTGGCCTCATCGGTCAGCGTAACGGTGGCCTTTGGAATGATGGCTCCGCTAGCATCCGTCACTGTGCCGCTGATGTTTCCAGTGGCGTTCTGGCCAGGCAGCGACAAGCTGCAAAACACGATTGCGAATAACAGCGCCGCAACTGTGCAAGCGCGGGAGGCGTAGATCCGCTTGGATCTAATTGCTTCTGACATAGGTGTTTCTCCCCAAGAAAATGTGAACCGTCGACTTCGTCGAACTTCTTTAAACATGAGACTTCAAGCGACCCGAAGAGCTTTTCACATAGTATAGATAGACTAGTCGCGAAAAAAGGCTAATGCGGTTAATCTTATTGGTTTATAGGAGTTACTGCCGTTATCACTAATGTTTTCAATAACGTTACTGGACGGTTAACGATTTTGGGTTAGCACTTGTAAGTAATGGTGCCAATAAGTTATACTCGAACGCGAAGTAAGAAACCACGAGGTTTTTTTCGGGAAAAGTGGGGTTGGGGAATGGAAGAGCCGCTTTGGGGAGCGGAGCTTTCCGGCATCGCTTTTAACGATTTAATTTATGCCTTCCACGGTAGGGTTGCGTGAGGAAAAGGCTGAACTTGAGGCAGTGTTTGCCTCAGGAATCTTCAGCCGGGCGCCCGGTCTGGCGCACATGCTCCGCTACGTCTGCACGAAGTATTTTGAAGGCCAATCCGACCAGGTAAAAGAGTACAACATCGCGGTCGAAGCGCTGGGTCGTCCCGCCGATTTCGATCAAAAGCGAGACTCCATTGTCCGCGTCGAAGCCCACCGCCTCCGGCGTCGGCTCAACGAATATTATGAGGGCGAAGGTGCCTCCCACCGTGTCCGGATCGTGTTGCCCTCCGGCCAGTATGTCCCTCAGTTCCTTCAGATTGAGCCGCAAAAGGCGCTGGTACCAAACCCGGGAACCGAACTTGCCACGGTATCGCCGGTGGTTGTCATCCCAGAACCATCTCTACCGGAGAGAGTTGCGGCCGCCGCCCACCCGCGCTCCCGCACCCCGTTGTGGGTCCTCCTCAGCCTGCTCGCGGCATGCGGGGCTACCTATCTCGCCGTGCGATCCCCTTTGCGTCCGGCCGTCGCTTCGACCCTGCCAGTCCGCCTACCGGAGGGTGAGGAAATCCGTATCCTCGCCGGAAACACCAAGGCGCCTTTCAAGGATCAGCTCGGGCGAAGCTGGGAACCGGATCGCTATTTCACCGGCGGCTGGGTGTCAACCTCGCCCGGCCACGTCGTCGACGGCACCCGCGATTCGATCATGTACCAAAGCGCTCGCGAAGGGGATTTTCAGTACGACATTCCTTTAAAGCCGGGGGTGTATGAGCTGCATCTGCACTTTGCCGAAACGGTCTACGGAGAGCATAACCCGGGCGGAGGGGGTGAGACCAGCAGGCTGTTCCAGGTAGTTGCCAACCATACGCTGCTGCTCGATTACTTCGACGTGATCTCGGACGCCGCCGGCGCGAACGTCGCGGACGAACGCGTCTTTAAGGATATATCGCCGGACTCCGATGGCGAGCTTCACTTGCGTTTCACTCACCGGATTCGGGATGCTTTCGTCAACGCGATTGAAGTCATACCTGGATTCCCAGGCCGGATGCGGCCGATTCGCATCGCCATGCGCGGCCAATCTTACACCGACAGGAAGGGCAATCTGTGGATGTCCGATCGCTACTACCGCGGCGGCCAAGCGATTTTGCGCACCTGGTTCGCCAGCGGCATGGACGATCCGGAGTTGTACCAAGGAGAGCGTTATGGCAATCTCAGTTACGTCATCCCTGTGGCGCCCGGTTCCTACAGCGTAACCTTGAAGTTCTCCGAAGCCTGGTTCGGACCCGACAAGGCGGGCGGCGGCGGCGTAGGGAGCCGCAGATTCGACATCCTGGGCAATTCCCAGATGCTGGCCCATAACTTCGATATTTTTAAAGAAGCACACGGCCCGGAACGCCCAGTCGACAAGACCTTCCGCAACCTGCACCCCAACGCCCAGGGCAAGCTGGTGATCTCGATGGTGCCAGTCGACAACTACGCATGCGTCAACGCCATCGAAGTAATCGACGAAGCCAAGTAGTACATTCCTTCTATTGCGTCCCGTGACGCGAACACGTTAACTTCAACCCAATGCCCATGAAGCCCATGTTCCTCCCCGGCGTTGAAGCAAATCCCGAGCCGGGCCCCTACGCCGAAACCATCCGCATGATGCAGGCCGCCGGGAAGGAATATCCGCAGATCTGGCACATGTTCGCCTTCCGTACCGACATAACAGCCCATCTGGCGCGCTTCACCCAGGAAATCATGCACGGTGAAGCCCCACTCAGTCCCGGCCTGCGTGAACTGATCGCCGCCTACACGTCCTTCCAAAATGACTGTCCATTTTGACTGAAAGCCCACGCCGCAGTTGCGGCTGAACTACTTGACAATGAAGAGCTGGTCTGGAGCGTCCTCCGCGACCTCGAATCCTCGGCGTTACCGGAAAAAGAAAAAGCCCTGTTCCGCTTTATTTCAACAGTAAATCGCAGCTCGCCAACCATGAGTCCCGAAGACATGAAGCCCCTCTATAATGTGGGCTGGACCGACGAAGCCATTTACTACGCCATCACCGTCTGCGCCCTCTTCAATTTCTACAACCGATGGATCGATGCCTCGGGAGTTCACGCCATGTCGGAGGAAGCCCACCGTGAAGGCGGCAAAAGAACCGCCATCCACGGCTACATCCGAAAGTAGCTAAAGCAGCGCCTTTATAAGGAGATAGCTCGCCGCGCAGGTGGCGATGCATGTGAGCGCGCCGTGCGCCATCGCCGCTCCGCCTGCCTTGGCAAGAGCGCGCACATTGACCTCCAGGCCGAGGGCGGCCATCGAAAGAGTGAGCAGCAGATTGCCGGCTTCGGCCAACATGCCGGATGAGGCTACGGAATATCCGCTCTGGAATTGCAGCGATGGCAGGAATCCGAGCGAATTAAGGCCAAATAAGGCTAAAAATCCCCACAGAAATGGCGGAATTAGGCGCGAATAGTGTACTTTAACGCGATCTTTTCTGGATCCGGCGTAGGAAAACGCCAAAATCAGCAGGAGAGGCGCAAGGAGGGCGACCCGGACCAGTTTCACCAGGGTCGCGAGGCCTCCCGCTTTCTCGCTGAACGCGAATCCCGCCGCGACGGCTTGCGGGACGGCGTGAATCGTGGTGCCGGCCCACACTCCGTAGGATTGATCGTTCATGCCCAAGAAGGCCGCCGGCGAAGGGGCTGACGAACATCAGCGCGAGGCCTAGAATATTAATCGCGCCGACGGAGAGCATGACGTCGCGATCCTCGGCGTCGATCAGAGGGGCCACGGCAATAATCGCGCTGTTGCCGCAAATCGCAGTACCCGCGCCGATCAGCACGCTGGCGCGTGGGCTGATCTTCAACATGCGGCCGAAGATCCAGGCGGAGGCCATGGCGGCCGTCATTGTTATTACGATAATCGCGAAGGCTCGCCAGCCGACGGCGGTTGCGTTGGCGAAGCTGAGGCTCGCGCCGGTTAAGACGATGGTGAGTGGGATCGAGCGGCGCACGCAATCTTTTGCGCCGTATAGAATCTTGATGCCGAGGGGAAGGAAATTTGCTGCTAGCGCACCGATGAAGATTGCTAGAATCGCAGCGCTGATCGGGCGACGCGTGCCGACGCGGAACGGGGCGAATGGTAGATAGTGAATGGCGTAGGCTAGCGCCGCGACTCCGATCGATGTCAGCCATCCGGGCCAGCGCGGTTTTGGCGCAAGCTTGATGCGAGGCTCGGCGGGACGGCGTTCGATGGCGGGGAGATAGACGCTTCCCTCCATCGATCCTAGAGAGGCGAGGGCCTCTTTGCTCAATTTAAAACTTGCGGGCAAGCTTAAAGCTTACCTTAGCGGCCGACCGACTCCCGATGGTCGCGGCTCTAATTCGTGATGCCTGCTTTTTTCAGGTCGCCGGCTTTGAAGATCGAGATTGACGTCGGGTCGAGGCGACGTTTCAAAGCCGCGGAGACATCGGCGGGGGTGAGGGCTTCGATCTTCGCGTCGATCGCCGCTTCGCGCGCCATGGTGCGTCCAAACTGGGCGTTTTGCGCCAGGACCGCGGCTAGGTTGCGATCCTGCGAGCGGGCTACCTGCTGATCCTGGGCGTAGGTTTTCTTGGCGGCGGCCAGTTCCTCGGAGGTGAAACCTTTGTCTAACATTTTCGCGATTTCGTCTTTGAAATCGGCCTCGACTTTCAAAATGTTTTGCGGGTTACAGGCGGCTAAAGCGAGAAATTGCGAGAACTTCTCGTTGGTGCCGACGGCGAGCTGGCTCATGACCTGATAGCTCAAGCCGTCCTTCCCACGAATGCGCCCGAACAAGCGCGACTCGGGACCGTTGCCGAGAATGGTGTTGGCGATAAAGAGCGCAGGGTAATCGGGATCGTCGTCACTAATTGGGAGGGTCGCGATTGCTAGGAACATTGCGTTGGCTTTGTCCGGAGTTTCGATGGAGCGGTTGACGGTCTCGAGCTTAGTCCACTCGCGGGTGACACGGGTGAAGGGCGCGGGACTTTTCCACGAACCGAAGAGTTCGGTCGCGAGTTTCTGAATTTCGGCGGCGTCGAAATCGCCGACGATAGCTAGTTCGGCATTCGATGCGCCGTAGAAATCGGCGTAGAATTTCTTCACCTCGGCGAGGGTGAGCTTCTTATAGTTTTCAATTTCCTCATCGAAGGTGGGGTAGCCGCGCGGGTCGCCTTTGGGATACGGGGAGACGTGGCGGCGCAGCGCGTTGATGGCCTGCGACTGCGGATCGGTGCGGGCATTTTCAATGCTCGAGATCATTGCCTGCCGAAGTTGTTCGAACTCGGTCTCAGGAAATACGGGCTCTTTCAGGACTTCGGCGGCCAATCGCAAGGAATCGGGGAAGCTGGCGCGGACAGTGCTGATGCTCATGTTGGCGCGCGTCGCGGTGCCGGAAGCGCCCATCTGCGCCTTCAATTTATCGAGCTGATCCTGAATCTGCTGGCGCGTATATTTCGCGGAGCCGCGCATCAGAAGACTGCCTGCTGACTGCGCTGCGGGGCCCTTGCCGGTTACGCTCGCGACGTCGCCGAAGTGAAGAACCAGCGTCGCGCTTACCGTTCCACCGCGGGTTTTCTTGGGCAACAGCGCGAGCTTCATTCCATTCGGAAGAGTCACGCGGATGGTGCGGGAATCGATATTGGCGGGGGAGGGATCGAAGGCTTCGCCGGCTTCGATGGCGGCGTTGCCCTTATAATCCTTGACCTCAGCTGTAACGTTGGGGGTCGCGGGAATTTCTGAGCGATCCGGCGCGGCAGTGGGGATGAACCGGCCGGTGGTGCGGTTGGAGGGCTTCAAATAAAGCTTGGCGACGCGGGCCACGTCCTCAGGCGTGACGTTCTTGATGCGATCGCGGAACAGGAACTGAAGACGCCAGTCGCCCATCGATTCCCATTCGCTCAGGTTGATGGCGATCTGCTGGGAGTTGTTGAAGGCGAGCTCGATGTTCTTGAGCAGACGAGCCTTGGCGCGTTCGACTTCGTCTTTAGAAGGAGGCTCCTTCACGACGCCGTCGATTACGCCGAGCATAGTTTTTTCAACGTCGTCGAGCGAACCGTCCTTACGGACGCGCGCGGTCAGTTCCATTAGGCCGGGATCGTGGAGATCGTAATTCTCGCCCGAAGCAGCGACGGCTTTCTTGGTTTCGACCAGCGCTTTGTAGAGCCGACCAGACGGCGTTTCACCGAGAATCGCCGCGAGCACTTCGAGGGGCGCGGCATCGGGATGCGAACCGGCAGGCGGTGTGGAAGGCCATTTCGACGGCCTGAATATCACCGGTGCGGCGGAGCACCACTTCGCGTTCACCATCCTGCGTAGGTTCTTCGGTGTAAGTGGGAATCAACTGGCGGGTGGGCTTGGGAATCGCGCCGAAAGTGTCCTTGATCCAGGCCAGCGTCTTGGCGTCGTCAAATTTTCCGGCCACGACGAGCGTCGCGTTGTCGGGCTGATAGTAGAGGTGATAAAAGGCCTGCAAGCGGGGGATCGGCACGTGTTCGATGTCGCTGCGCGCGCCGATGGTGCTGCGTCCGTAGCCGTGCCAGAGATAGGCGGTCGACATGACACGCTCTTCGAGGACGCGGGTCGGCTCGTTCTCGCCCATCTCGAATTCGTTGCGGACGACGCTCATTTCGCTATCGAGGTCTTCGCGCGAGACGCGGGAGTGAATCATGCGGTCGGCTTCCAGTTCGAGGGCGAAGCGGAGATTTTCCTCGGTGGCGGGCATGGTTTCGAAGTAATTGGTGCGGTCGAAATAGGTTGAGCCGTTGAACTGGGCGCCATGGGCGCGCAATTCGAGATACATGTCCTTATGCTTCTCGGTGCCCTTGAAGAGCATGTGCTCCAGCAGGTGAGCCATGCCGGTTTCGCCGTAGCCTTCGTAGCGGGAGCCGACCATATAGGTGACGTTTACGGTGACGGTGGGCTTGGAATTGTCGGGAAATAGGAGGACATTGAGTCCGTTATCGAGCTTATATTCCGTGATGCCTTCGACGGAGGCGATTTTGGTCTGACCGAATGCGAGGGCGGTGAGAAGGGTTGCGGCGAGGATCCTCATGGAGATAAGGCTAACATTGACGCGGTGGGGCATACTGATTGGACGGGTGAGATTGGGTTTCGTCTGTCCGCACCCTTACGGGTGGCGGTTCAGGTAACAGAGCGCAAGCGTACTAGATCGAAGAGGCGTTTGAAAAGACGGCGAAGCATCATGAAATTTAATCGGTGGGTGCGAGGCCTGTTGCACGCCGGCCGTAAATTCGATTTGAAATTTGCTAGACTGATCGCATGTCAACAGCGGTGAAAAGGCGAAAGACGTTCTTTTCCGGAACCGGCGATCCAGCCGCCAACTATGCGAAGATTGTTAAGATCTTGCGCGATGCTCCATCCGGAATGAGCTTGGCAGATCTCTCTTCAAGCGTAAAAGCCGTTCGGAATGACGATCTACGCCGTTACGTGGTCCGTCTGCTTTCTAATGGCGACGTCCAGCTAAAAACCGATGGAGCCGGGTCGCCAAGGTATACAGCCCTAAAATGAGCGCTAACCCGCTCGAATCGCGTTTCTTCTCGGAAAAGAAGAACGCTGATACGCGGACCGCAGCACAAATCGATCGTGATCGGATCCTGTATTCCACCGCCTTCGCCCGCCTTGCGGAAGTGACGCAAGTAGTACCTTCCGACAGAGGGCACGGCTTTCATAATCGTCTTACACATTCGCTAAAGGTGGCGCAATTAAGTCGGCGCATAGCGGAGAAGCTTAAGCGCAATCAGGCTGACGTGGCAGAATCAATTGGAGGAGTGTGCGAAGATACAGCCGAGGCAGCTGCACTGGGCCATGATCTAGGCCATCCCCCATTCGGACATGCTGCGGAAACCGAACTGAATAGACTCGCCAAGCTTGCTGGCTGTAAGGATGGTTTCGAGGGTAACGCTCAGTCTTTCAGAATCGCCACGCGGCTCACTACCGGTGACGCGGTTATAGATGACGATGGAAATCCAGACGACGCCGTCGAGGGCCTCAATCTCACTCGCGGAACGCTGAGAGGTCTTCTCAAGTATCCATGGCAGTACAATCAGAATCCTGCAAGTCCTGATAAATGGGGTGCGTACCTGGACGATATTGAAGTCTTTACATGGACTTTGGATAAAGCTGTCCAACCGCCTTTCGTGAAAAGCATTGAGGCGGAGATCATGGATTGGTCTGATGACATTACTTTTGCTGTCCACGATCTGTTCGACTTCTATCGCGCTGGGCTGGTGCCTCTCGATCGACTTGTTCAGGAAAGATCAAGCGAAGCACTTGACTTCTTGCTGGCGGCCTCGGCACGATCGAAAAAGCTTGCGGCCGAACCCGAGCGCGCTACCGCAGCGTTTACCGAATTATGCAGCCGAGATCTTTTAACGATCATCGAACCGTATCAGGATACGTTTAGCCACAAGACAGATATTTGGCACGCGACGACCAGTTTGATAACTCGGTTCGTCGATTCTATTAAACTCACAAAACCTCAGAAGGCCGACCCTCGTGTTGTGCAGATCGATCAAGATGCTCGCTTCCAAGTAGAGATTCTCAGAAATCACTTGGCGGTACGTGATTCTTCGACATGATCTAAATACGGAGCAGGTTGGCCAGATTAGGATGATCCGAACCTTGTTTTGGCATTTCTTCCACGCCAGTCAGGACGAGAGCCGCTGGCGGTTTTTCCCAGCGCGCTTTCGGGAAGATTTGGAACAGAGGCGAGAAGGCCCGGGAGAAGGGCGAACCCGAGTAGTTATCGATTGCGTGGCTAGCATGACCGAGGCTGAATTAGCGCGCCAATACAGGTCAATTACTGGCATGCAGTAACTTAGAACTGGGCTCTTTCCTCCTGCCTAATGCATGAAAGATATTTTACATCCAGATTCGCGCTAGTGGACCCTCGTCCCAGAAGTGCAAAAGGCGGCGACTGTTTGTTGGTCTAGAGCCTGACGATGAGACATGGCTTGGGCTGATCGGACATTTCATACTTCTTCGACTGATTCGTCACATTCACGTGGACGAATTGGACTTGCGGATTCCGCTCCCGCAGCAGCGCCTCAAAAGGATACTCGAGTTGGAGGTCGTTGATGTCGATGCCGATTAGCGAACAGCCGCTGTCAGCCGCGGCGTTGACTTCATCGACGTACTTCGCTTGGATATTCCACAAATGAAGGTCGTTGAAATATTGGCTGTCCCTCGTTGTGCGCAGGATGCTGTTCGGGCCTTTCAGCGGACGGACCCAGTTTTCGAATAGATACGGCTTTGCTGTATCTAACAGCAGCAGAACAAGTGCCAGTTGCAGGATTTTAGGACGAATGATCATCACCGCGGGACACGCTAGTACGAATAGTGGGAGAAACATGCGCGCCATGTATGGCTGCCACTTCAGATAGGCGCAGAAGAGAATGAATCCTCCGATCATGCTGCATAGGTAGACAAAGAGTCGTGGGTTGCGCCACGGCATCACTAGGAAGCAGAGTGCCAGGATCGCCAGGTGCCAGCGATTGGGGGCGTTGGTCTCGTGATTCGCGTTGCGCGGAGGTTCGTACTTTGTCCCGACCCAGGTAGTTCCTGGGTCGTTGACGTCCAGGCCGACCTTCCTATGTATCGAGACGACAGTATTGAAAACGCCTTGATTCCAGCGGCCGCTGCGGGCGCCTAGCTGTTCGGTTGAATGCCGGAGGATGTTGGAGACGGTTGCTCGCCAGCCGAACTTCTCATTCTGCCAGCGGAATTTTCCGTCGCCTTGCGCGGAGTCGAAGCCCAGGGGTGATCCGCTCAAATTGATATTTCGGATGTATTGGGGGACGTTCAGCGCTAATACACAGACGGCGATCGTTATCACGGTGACGCGGCCACCATTTCCAGAAAGGGATCGCGATGGCGACGATCAATGCGCGGCGCGAATAAGTACGCTGTTGCTTTCGTGCCTATCGCTAGACCCAGAGCTAATCCGGCGAAGATTGTGTCAGTTCGGTTGCCTTCGGGGGCTCGCAATAAGAAATACGCCGCACAGGCTAACCAGGCCGCCAGCACATAATCGTTCTTTGCGCCGGAGGCTTGCAAAATACCGTTGGGAAGTGTCGCGCAGAAGAGTGCGGCTAGAAGCTGCTCGCGACGCTCGGCTCCGAAATGTTTCGCAATTGCGGCTACGGCGACGATCGATGTCAGGCAGCCGAACCATTGCACCAGATTGATAAAGTGGTCGCCGCCGGATAGGATATATGTCTGCAGCGTCAGGTACTCCGCGAAGGGCTGCAGCATGATCTGGTTTAGATAAGGGGTCGGGAAGAAGGCGACGCTGCGTTGCTGGGCCCAGAAGAGGACGCGCGGTAGGTGATAGGCCATCGCGTCGGTGGAATTGGGCGGGCTTTTGAGCGCGATGAAGGCTAAGATGGCGAGGATCGCCGCGATTATGGCGATTAGAAGAGAGTCAATTGGGCTGGGGCGTGCGAGGGTCGGTCTTCTTCAGGAACAGAAAGGCGCAGAGGGCGACGAGAGTCCAGGCGATAACAAGTGCCGGCCGGGTGAGCAGCGTGTGCGGCGCTCAGCAGCTCGGTGATGGCTACGGCTAGGGCTCCGCAGGCGACGGCGCCTTGCAAATAAAACCGCATTTTTTATGGTGCCGCTTGACTTTCGCTGCTGCACTATTCTAACGTAACGATTCGACTAGGCCGCAGCGCACAACGTGCGGGCTATGTCCTTTTATGGCGGATCAAGAGGGCTTGGAAGCGCGGACGGTCGACCAGTTACTGGATTCGACGCTCGATAGCGTCGATGTTGCCGAGGAGGCGGTGCTCAAGGAAGCACAGGAGATCGGCTTCGATGAGGACGACCTGCATAAGATCGGGATGTCGGTGCGGGAGTGCATGGTGAATGCGGTGGTGCACGGGAATCGCTACAACGCGCGCAAGAAAGTGCATGTGATGATTCAGCGGACGCCGGACCGGTTGGCGGTGGTGATTCAGGACGAGGGCGAGGGATTCGATATGGGCGAGCTGCCCGATCCGCTCGCGAACGAGAATTTGTTGCGGCATTCGGGGCGAGGGTTGTTGCTGATCCAGGCGTTTATGGATGAGTTCCAGATCCGGCCTCTGGAGCCGAAGGGTACCGAAGTAAAGATGGTAAAGATCCTGGCGAAAGCTAGTTAATTGGGGAGGGTTCTGTGAGCGTGAAATTAACCACCCGGCAGGTGGGCGATGTAACGGTAGTGGACGCGGTGGGCCGCATCACTTTGGGCGAGGGAGCCAGCACGTTTCGCGATACCATTCGCGATTTGTCGTCGAGCGGGCATAAGAAAATCCTGTTGAACCTCGGTGAAGTGAGCTATATAGACAGCTCGGGAATCGGTGAAATGGTTTCAGGATTCACGACGGTGGCCAATCAGGGGGGCTCGGTGAAGCTGCTGAATCTCACCAAGCGGGTCAAGGATTTGCTGCAAATCACGAAGCTTTACACCGTTTTCGAAGTATTTGACGACGAGGCGGCGGCGGTTCGGAGCTTTGCCTGAAGTTGAGCTAATAACCCCATACATCTCAATGGTGTAGAATGGGGGTAGCTGTTTTGGGATCGACGATTGGTTGCGATTAGGTAACGGAAATCCGGAGAATTACGGCGACTCCGGCTCACTGTACTTGGCAGAGCAACCCGCGCAAGGTTGTGTTTCGATTGGCGCGGCATGGACGGTCATGGTCCCGATTAGAGAGCCCAAAACATATTCGATTTTACTGGCCGACGATCTGACGCTGGTCAGGGAAGGCTTGGCGGCACTTTGCGAGGCGCAGCCTCAATTTCGTGTCGTCGGACAGTGTTCGGAAGGCGGGGCGCGCGCTGCGGATGATGGAACTGAAGCGGCCCGATATCGCCGTTTTAGACCTCAACCTTCCGGATCTATTCACGTTAGAGATCGTCCGACGGGCTAAAGAGGCGAATCTTCCCACCAAAATTGTGGTCCTCTCCACCCGCCGCGACCGGAAAACGGTGGTGGAGGCGTTGCGCTGCGGCGTCAGCGCATTTCTGCTGAAGTCCGGTCCATCGGTTCAACTTCTGGAGGCCTTTGAGCAGATTCTGGACGGTGGGATCTACGTTTCCCCGCAACTGGAGCTGAACAAGATTTTCGGTCCAGGGCAGAAATCCGCGCCGGACGATCCTCTGGAGATGCTGAGCGCCCGGGAATATCAGGTTTTCACGCTGCTGGTGGAAGGAATCCGGGCCAAGGAGATCGCGGCCAGATTGGAACTGAGTCCCAAAACGGTGGACACCTATCGCGCGAGCCTGATGCGCAAGCTCGACATTCACGATGTCGCCGGCCTGGTGAAATTCGCGATCCAGACGCGATCTGACGTCCATGAGCAGATAAACTCCGCGTGCTAAACTGATTTTTGGAGTTTCCGCAGTGGATCGACAACTTAAAAAAGTAGTTAAGAACGACGAGTTCAAGCAGCAGGTATGGCACAGCATCGATTTTGTGAAAGACCATACCGCTGAGGTGAAAAAGTACGGCGTTATCGCGCTGGCGGTGCTGGTGGTGGCTGGTGGGATTTACTTCTACATCAACCATCAGGCGGATGCGCGGGAAGAAGCGCTGGCCGCACGCTCTGAGAGTGGATCAAGGCACGGTCGGCTCCAACACTCAGGCCGCGAATCTGCATTTCGACACTCAGGAAGAGAAGGATAAAGCGAGCGAGAAGGCCTTTCGCGAGGTGGCGGCGAAGTATCCCGGTACGCAGGAGGGTGCGATCGCGCTGATGAACCTGGGGCAGGCCGCAGTCGATCGGGGCGATTTGGACGGAAGGCGAGAAGGACTTTAAAAGCATTGTCGACTCGGCTCCCGCAGCCTATGCCTCGCAGGCTGCCTTGGCGCTGGCGCAACTTTACGACATCGAGGGGAAAAGCGCCGACGCGGAGAAGCTTCTGGATAATCTGGTCAAGCACCCGACCGTTACGGTTTCCAAGGACGAGGCGCGAGCTCGCCATGGCGAAAGTGATCGCCAAGACCGACCCGGCCAAGGCTCGCAAGATATTGGAAGATCTCCAAGCGCACGCGCAGAGGGCCGCCATCAGCAAAGCTGCGGTGTCCGCAATGGGCGAAATTCTCGGCCGGAATAACTGACGCAAGTGCCCGGGCACCTCGCCCATCTTAAATTTCCAGTCGCAAGCACCCGGGGACGGCGATATCCCGAGCTTCCTCATCCTTATCGCAATGAGTTTCAGAGGGATCGCGACCGCGTGGTGCATGCCCGCGCGTTCCGCCGCCTGGAAAATAAGACGCAGGTGTTCACGCCCGGGCGTCTCCGACCATTTCCGGAATCGCCTGACGCATACCATCGAGGTGTCGCAGATCGCGCGCACGGTGGCGGGGGTGCTGGGTCTCGATGAAGATCTGACGGAAGCGCTGGCGCTGGCGCACGACATCGGGCATCCTCCGTTCGCGCACGCCGGGGAAGCTGAGCTCGACCGGCTGATGAGCCGTTATGGCGAGCATTTCGAGCACAATTTTCATGCCCTCCGCATCGTGGAGAGCTTCGAAAATCCGCTACGCGATGTTTCCCGGGCTGAACCTGACGTTTGAGGTCCGCGAAGGGATCGTGAAGCATTCGCGCGATTTCGCGCCGGGCGAGATTCCGATGCTTGGACGAATACTTGCCCGGGCTGAAGCCGCCTCTGGAGGCGCAGTTGATCGATTTGTGCGACGAGATCGCCTACAACACATCCGATCTCGACGATGGCTATTTCGCAGGGCTGATTCAGCTCGATGAGGCGCGTCGAGGCGGTGGGGAAGATCGGCGAGTTGGATGAAGTTCTGGAGCAGCAGTATCCTGGCGCTCCCGAACGCGTGCGGATGCACGAAATCGTGCGCGGGCTGATCAACTGGCTGGTTTCGGGATTGATCGAGGGGACAGTCGCGGCGGCAAAAGGGCTTGGCGGATGTCGAGGATGTCCGCCGGCATGGCACACGGGTGGCGTGTTTTTCTCCAGAAACGGCAGCCGGCGAGCCAGGAATTGAAGGACTTTCTGCGGCGGAAGGTCTACCAGTCCGAACGGCTGGCGGAGGATCGCAAGAAGTCTGCTCGACCTGATCGCAAGGCTGTTCGAGATTTTCATGGAACATCCCAATCGCTTGCCTGCCAATTACTTAGAGGAGTCCGCCGGGCAGCCCCTGCATCGCGCGGTGTGCGATTACATCGCCGGAATGACGGACGGATTCCTGATTCGCACTTGCGAGCAAATGAAGCTTCTCTAAGTAAGGGCATTCTTTCCGAAAATTGGTATCAACTTCTTCCCGGTACGGCGTTTAATAAAGTGAGAGGCTGTGGAAAATGCGTAAGTCATTGGTTCTGGCGCTGGCGATTCTGTGTGCAGCGGTGCCGGCTTGGACCACGAAAAAGAAGGCGGAAGTCGACGCCCAGCGGTTTCAGGAGAAGCTCACCAAAGACGAGCAGGTTCTTCATGCGCTCGACCGGCTGACTTTCGGGCCGCGGCCGGGCGACGTCGAGGTCGTCAAGAAGATGGGCGTGAAGAAGTGGATCGATCTCCAGCTCCATCCGGAACGGATCGCCGAAAATCCGGCGCTGGAAGCGAAGCTCGCGCCGCTTGAAACGCTGCGCATGACGCAGGGCGATACGGAAGCCAGTTATCCCACTCCGCAGATGATTCGCCAGGTGGCGCAAGGCCGCCAGCCTTTGCCGGAGGATCCGGTGACGCGCGCCGCGGTCGAGCGGCGGTCCGCGGCTCAAAGTGAAGAAAGACGAGAAGGACGACGATCCGATGGAGCCCGCGGTTCCGCTCGAACAAGCTGCTGACGCGAGAGCAGATCAGGACGCTGCGCAACGGCAAGCCGGAAGAGAAGAAGGAAGTGCTGGCGTCGATTCCTCAGGAGCAGATCGACGACGTGGTGATCGCGATGCCGCCGCCGATGCGCAACCAGTTGATGCCGGTGGCGCCCGAAGCGCTGCGGCGCAAGTTCATGCTGTCGAACACTCCGCAGCAGGTGATCGCCTACGATCTTTCCGAAGGCAAGCTGTATCGCGCGATCCTGAGCAACCGCCAGTTGCAGGAACAACTGGTCGACTTCTGGTACAACCATTTCAACGTGTTACCTCGACAAGGGCGACGACCGCTTCATGGTTCCGAGCTATGAGCGCGAAGCGATCCGGCCGCATGTGCTCGGGCATTTCCGCGATCTTCTGGAAGCGACCGCGACTGCGCCCGCGATGCTGTTTTATCTGGACAACTGGCAGAGCGTCGCGCCGGACATCGTGCGGCGTCAGGGAACGGCGGGAAGCAGACCCGCGCGGCCTGAACGAAAACTACGGGCGGGAGCTGATGGAGCTGCACACGCTGGGCGTCGACGGCGGATACACGCAGAAAGATGTGACGGAAGTCGCGCGCTGCTTCACCGGATGGACGATCAAGAATCCGCAGCGGCGGCTCGACGTTCACCTACAACGATCGCGTGCACGATAAGGGCGAAAAAATCGTCCTGGGCGTGACGATTCCCGCGGGCGGCGGCAAGGACGATGCCGAGAAGGTGCTGGATATTCTGGCGAAGCATCCTTCGACCGCGCGCTTCATTTCGAAGAAGCTGGCGCAGCGGTTCGTCGCCGACGATCCTCCGCAGGCGCTGATCGACCGCATGGCGAAGACGTTCCTCGATACCGAACGGCGACATTCGCGCGGTGATGAAGACCATGCTCACGTCGAAGGAATTCTTCTCGCAGGGCGCGTATCAGGCGAAGGTGAAGACGCCTTTCGAGATGATCGTGAGCGCGGTGCGCGCTACCGGCGCGCAGGTCGACTACGCGTTTCCGCTGGCCAACCGGATCGCGCAGCTCGGGCAGCCTCTTTATCGCAAGCTGGAGCCCACCGGCTATTCGAGCGCCAATGCCGAATGGATCAATTCGGCGTCGCTGCTGGCGCGCATGAATTTCGCGCTGGAGCTGACGCAGAACAAGGTGCAGGGAACCAAGGTCGACCAGGCGCGATTCAACGACGATCCCGCCCACACCGCGCGGCTGATGCTGTTCACCAATCCGACGGCGCCGACGCGCGATGCGATCGACAGAGCCATCGCCGATCAGAAGGCGAAAAATCCGAAAACCCCACCATCGCCGGCGCTGGTGGCGGGATTAGTGATCGGATCGCCGGATTTCCAAAGACGTTAGGAGTTACGGATTATGTTTAACCGCCGCGTTTTTCTGAAGAGTTCCGCACTTGCCATGGTCGGCGTCGGCGCCACGCCGGCGTGGCTGTCCCGAGCGCTTTATGCCGCCGATGCGCCGACTCCGCGCAAGAAAGTTCTGGTCGCGATCTTCCAGCGCGGCGCGGTGGACGGACTGAACGTCGTGGTCCCGCACGGCGAAAAGCGCTACTACGAACTGCGGCCGACCATCGCGATTCCGCGGCCCGAACGGCACGCCCGATACGGCGATCGACCTCGACGGCTTGTTCGGCCTGCACCCGTCGCTTTCGGCGCTCAAGCCGATTTACGATGCGGGACAACTGGCGATCGTCCAAGCCGTCGGCTCGCCCGACCCGACGCGCTCGCATTTCGACGCGCAGGATTATATGGAATCCGGCACGCCCGGCCGCAAGGCGACCACCGATGGCTGGCTGAATCGGGCTCTGCCCAGCGAATCGGGCAAGCTGTCGCCGGTGCGCGCGATCAGCATGGGAGCGGCGCTGCCTCGCGCGCTGCGCGGGCACAACGATGCGGTCGCGATCAACAATCTGGACGAGTTTCAGGTGAAGGACGCGCCCAGCTCGATGGGCTTCGAGAGCATGTACGGCAATTCCGACGGATAAGGTCCTGAACGGCACCGGCCGCGAGACGTTTGAAGCCGTGAAGCTGATGCAGTCGATTCAGAAGCAGACCTACACTCCCGCGAACGGCGCGAAATATCCGAACGGACGGCTGGGCCAGTCCCTGATGCAGATCGCGCGGCTGATCAAGTCCGACGTGGGACTGGAAGTCGCCTTCACCGACGTCGGCGGATGGGACACGCACGTCAACGAAGTGGGCCAGAAGCCGGCGCAAGGCCAGCTCGCGAATCTGCTGACGGATTTCGGCAATGCGCTGGCGGCGTTCTATCAGGACCTGGGCGATCGCATGGCAGACGTCACCGTCGTCACCATGAGCGAGTTCGGCCGCACCGCCAAAGAAAACGGCAACCGCGGCACCGATCACGGCCACGCCAACGTGATGTTCGCGTTCGGCGGAGGCATCAAGGGCGGCAAGGTTTACGGCGATTGGCCGGGCCTGGAGCCGGAGCAGCTCTACGAAAATCGCGACCTGAACCTGACCACGGATTTCCGCGACGTGCTGGGCGAACTGGTCACGCGCCAGCTCGGCAATAAGAACATGACCACGGTGTTCCCCGGCTACGATCAGCCGAAGTTCCGCGGCCTCCTGGTCGGATAAGCAACCACAACAAATACCCGATCGGAATCGCCAGTCCGGCGGCGATCAGCATCAGAATAACGCGCTTGGGCTTGTACAACACCACTCGCGCCACCGTTTTTTCGTCCGGCCTCGCTTTGTGTCCATTGCGGGCATGGAACATCTCGGCGAGCAGTAACCGGTCGCCACATTCCTGACAATCGACGATGTGCTCCTCAAACTCCCGAAGCTCATCTGGCGAAAGTCCATGGTCGAGATAGCGCTCGGCGATGGAGTTCGCGTCGATGTAGGCATGGTCCATAGGCAAAGGGAAACTGCCACGCCCCATTCTCCCACCGGATTGCCCAATATGGTAGACTAGCCTACAGTAAACAGTACTAGGAGCGATTGAAGGCAAATGTCGAAAGTGTGTGATCTTTGCGGGCGCGGCCCCCAGTTTGGTAACCGGATCAGCCACGCGCACAATGTGACGAAGCGCCGCTGGAACGTCAACTTGCAGAAGGTGCACGCGGTGGTCGCGGGCGCCCCGAAGCGTATTAAAGTGTGCACGGACTGTATTAAGAACGGCAAAGTCCAAAAAGCCGCGTAAAATTCTCCCAGCGGTCCTATGAGAGCTGCCGTTCTCGAAAAGCCGCATCAGCCCCTCGTTATAAGAGAAGTTCCCAAGCCGCGCCTCGCGCCGGGACATATTCTCCTGCGAGTTCGCGCCTGCGGAGTCTGCCGGACCGACCTCCATATAGTCGAAGGCGAACTTCCTTCCCTCCGCAGCCCTCTGATCCCGGGTCACCAAATCGTAGGCGATATCGTGGAAGGAGCCACCCCCGACTTGCCGCTCGGCACCCGCGTCGGCGTATCCTGGCTCGGCGGCGTCGACGGATCGTGTCCTTATTGCAAACGAGGGCTCGAAAATCTGTGCGACGCTCCCACCTTCACTGGATACTCGGTCGACGGAGGCTATGCCGAGTACGCGCTCGCCCGCACGGACTTCGTCTATCCACTTCCCGCCGCCCTGAACGATCTGGACGCCGCGCCTCTGCTCTGCGCAGGGATCATCGGTTTCCGCAGTCTCCGCGTAGCCGGCGTCGAACCAGGCGAGCGCATCGGATTGTTCGGCTTCGGCTCCTCCGCACACCTGACGATCGCCGTCTTGCGCGCGTGGAATTGTGAAGTCTACGTCTCGACTCGCGGCGCCTCCCATCGCGAACTCGCCTCCACGCTCGGCGCGAAATGGGTAGGAAATGAAACCGACCGTCCTCCCGTCAGCCTCGACCGCGCCGTAACCTTCGCCCCCAGCGGCGATGTCGTGATCGCGGCCCTGTCGAGCCTCAGAAAAGGCGGCGTAGTCGCCATCAACGCCATCCATCTCGACCGCATGCCCGCAATTCGACTACGATTCGCTGCTATGGGGAGAACGCCAGATCCGCAGCGTCGCAAACATGACCCGTGCGGATGCTCGGGACTTTCTGGAGCTCGCGGCGAAGATCGGCCTGAAGCCCAAGGTCACTGTTTTCCCTCTGGAGCAGGCAAACGAGGCGTTGCTTGCGGTGAAAAAAGACCAGATCAACGGCGCCGCAGTCATCACTCTTTGACCAGCCGATTCCCAGAAACGAACACCCGCCCGCCGCTACCGCGGCCTGACTAAATAGCCTCAACCACTTAAAAAGGGACCCTAGCTTGCACTAATCCCGGCAAATGCCCACTTTCCTCAGGGATTTGCGGTACTCCTTGCGCACCCTGCGCAAAATGCCCGGCTTCACCATCGTGGCCCTGCTGGTCCTCGCTCTCGGCATTGGCGCGAACACCGCAATTTTCAGCGTCGTCAATTCAGTGGTACTGCGCCCGCTGCCGTATCCCGATGCCGATCGCCTCGCACTGATCTGGGAAACCGACCTGAAGGACGGTATCAAGCGCGAAGGTCCGTCCGGGCCGAATTTCCTCGACTGGAAGGAGCAGAGTCAATCCTTCGAGGAGATGGCCCTCCTCGAAATCGGCACAGGCACTCTGACCGGCGATGGAGAGCCCGAGCAGGTCACCGGTCTGCGCGTCACCACGAACTTCCTCTCATGCTCGGCGCGTCGAACCGTTCTAGGGCGCGGCTTCACGGCGGCTGAAGGCGAAGGGAAGGCGCGGTATCCGGTAGCCGTTCTCACCAACGGGTTCTGGAAGCGCCGCTTCGCGTCGGACCCACACGTGATCGGCAGGACCTTTTACATGAACAGCGAGCCGTACACCGTAATCGGCGTGCTCACTCCGGATTTCTGGCAGTCTCTACCCACCGACCTTTATGTGCCCTGGCCGGTCGCGCAATTGCGCGCCAAAGAGCCGCGCGGACCACGATTTCGGCGTCATCGCCCGCTTGAAACCAAGCGTCACGATCGCGCAGGCGCAAGCCGAGTTGAGCACCATCGCCCGCCGCATCGATGCCCAGACGCCCCGGCTTGCCGGCTGGGATGTGACCGTAGTGAGCATGAAACAGGCACTGTTCGAATACATCCGCCCTGCGTTGCTGTTGCTCTTGGGAGCAGTCGGACTCCTTCTCTTGCTGGCCTGCGTCAATGTAGCAAGCCTGCTGCTTGCACGCGTCACGGGTCGCCGCAAGGAGCTTGGGATTCGGGCAGCATTGGGCGCACGCCGCGGCCGCCTGATCGCCCAGATTCTCAGCGAAAGCCTGCTGCTCAGCCTGATGGGAGGCGCGCTCGGAATCTTCTTCGCCGTCTGGGGTGTCGACCTTCTGAGCGCTGCCCTGCCCAACACCCTCCCCCTGGTTGAGGCTGGAACCGAGATCGTTCGCCCGGCGATAAGCGTCGACGCCCGCGCACTCGCCTTCGCGCTACTAATCTCGATCGGAGCCGCGTTGATTTTCGGATTGATTCCTGCCCTACGGGCCGCCGGAGCCGACGTGAACGACGCATTAAAGGCCGGCGGACGAACGTCTTCCAGCTCGATCGGCACACGCGTGTGGGGTCTGTTCGTAGCCGGAGAGATCGCTCTCGCCAGCATGCTGCTGATCGGCGCGGGGCTCGCCATGAAGAGCTTCGTGAATCTCCAGCACGTGAATCCAGGCATCCGCCCCGATCATGTCCTGACATTTCGCATGCGCCTGCCGACGGACAATCTCTACAAGAACGATCGCGAGCAAGCCGAGTTCTATCGCCGCGTGCTGGACAAAGTGGAACCCCTTCCCGGCATTCAATCCGCCGGTTTAACCGACGTCCTTCCGCTTGGCCAGCAAAACGACCGAGAGTACTTCACCATCGAAAATCGCCCTCTGCCCGCGGGGCAGGAACTGGTCGCCGACTTCCGGCGGATCAGCCCCGGATATCTGAACACGATGGGGATCGCGCTGCTACAAGGAAGACTGCTCTCCGATCGCGACATTCGCGAAGCGCCGCCGGTAATCCTGATCGACGAAACCCTGGCGCACCAGTATTTTCCCAACGAGGATCCCGATTGGGCGGCGCATGCGCTTGTGGGGCGAGTTCCGGGAAGTAGTCGGCATCGTGAGCCAAGTGCATCATTATGGCCTGGAAAAACAGCCCGAGCCGACCATCTACGCGCCTTACCAGCAGATGACGGACAAAGCCATGGCGTTGGCGGTACGCACCACAAGCGATACCCAGGCAGTAGTGAAAGCCGTGAAGCAGGCCGTGTGGTCGGTCGATCGCGGCCAGCCGGTGTTCCAGATCCGCAGCATGGACGAGTATCTGTCGCTGGCCGACACCGCGCCTCGCATCTCGACGCTTCTGCTGGCGGTTTTCGCGGGCATTTCGATGCTACTTGCCGCCTTGGGAATTCACGGAGTAGTTTCTTACGGAGTCGCCCAGCGCACCCGCGAGTTCGGACTCCGCATGGCCTTAGGCTCGACACCGGGGCAACTGAAGTCGCTAGTAATCGTGAACGGTCTCAAGACAGCGTTTTTCGGTCTGGTCGTCGGAATGGCCGGCGCAATCGCGCTAGCCACCGCCCTGCGCGCATTGCTCTACGGCGTAGCCCCGCTCGATCCCGAGGTAATGGCCGGAGTCGCCGCATTGCTCCTGACGGTGGCCCTAGTCGCAAACTACATCCCAGCGCGCCGCGCAACCCGCATCGATCCCCTGGAAGCGCTGCATCACGAGTAATTGACTTCACCATATCGGTTAGCTAGACTTAGTCTAGTCATGCACGTCGCCAACATTCACGAAGCGAAGACTCATCTATCCCGCCTGATCGAACGCGCTGCAGCCGGTGAAGAGATCGTCATCGCGCGCGCCGGCAAGCCAGTGGTGCGTATGATCGCGTATCAGGAGATCACCCCTCCCAAGCGAACACCGGGAATCTGGAAGGGAAAAATCAAAATGAGCCGCGATTTCGATAAGCTTCCGGAGTCCATCGCAGCGGCCTTTCGCGGCGAGCGTCCTTGAACCTGCTGCTCGATACCAACGTCCTGCTGTGGTGGTTCGCCGATAGTCCGCGTCTCAACGAAGATGCCCGCGAACTGATCACCACCAGCCCGATGGTCTACGTGAGCGCAGCAACCACGTGGGAAATTGAGATAAAACGGGCGATCGGTAAGCTAAAAGCACCAGCGGACCTTGAAGAAGCACTATTCGCGAGCCACTTCGTGCCCCTCGCGATCACGGTCGCGCACTCCATCGCGGCAGCGAAACTGCCGCGTCACCACGACGATCCATTCGACCGAATGCTGATCGCCCAGGCGGATCGAGAAGCTCTCACACTCATGACCAGCGACGAGCGGCTAAAAGAATACGGTGGCAACATGAAGCTCGTCTGACAAGCCCGGTAATTTACCCGCATGCATGAGATACTGAACCGCCATGCGTAAGCATGCGGGCAGACGCGGAAATTCCGCTAACACGCTGGGACAGATGTCCCGACGACTTCGTTACCAGCAACAGATCGCCGCATCCGCCGCTATAACCCCTGGCGTCAGTCAGGGGATTCGGACCACCACTACCGAGCCGCGACGCCTCGGCTGCGAAACACCACCTAACCAAACTCGATCTCCCCAGCAACACTAGTAGGCGGAGGCACCGGCTCCCCAAATTCCCGCAGCACCGCAACATGCCCTCGCATTGCTTCTTGAATATTCCGCTCCGTCTCTTCGAGAGTCTTGCCGGTTGTAATACAGCCCGGCAGATCCGGTACGTAGGCCGCCCAATTGTGTTCGGCCTGCTCGAAAATCACGGCATAGCGTCGACTCACTGTTTGATCTCCAATCCCGCAGCCTTCAAGATTGACTTTAGCGTACCCAACGGAACGTCGTCGCCCGGGTGTCCCGGTATGGTTACGACATTCGGCTTCGAACGGTGCTTGTAATGCCGATGGCTTCCTGTAGTCCGCACATGCCGCCAACCATCGGCTTCAACGAGGCGTATCAAATCTCGAACCTTCACTTATCCTCAATCGTTATCGCTACTCCCCGACACCTTCAACACCGCTAAAAACGCCTCCTGCGGGATCTCCACTCGCCCGACTCGCTTCATCCTCCGCTTGCCTTCCTTCTGCTTCTCCAGCAGTTTCCGCTTACGCGAAATATCGCCGCCGTAGCATTTCGCGAGCACGTTCTTTCGCATCGCCGCGATTGTTTCCCGGGCGATAATCTTGCTCCCGATCGCCGCTTGCAGCGCGACTTCGAACTGCTGGCTGCGGAATCAGTTTTCGCAGCCGCTCGATCAGGATTTTTCCGCGCTCATACGCGAAATCCCGGTGGACGATCATCGACAACGCGTCCACCGGCTCGCCCGCGACCAGAACATCCAGCTTCACCATCGGCGACACGCGATGCCCGGCCAAGTGATAATCGAGCGACGCATACCCGCGCGACGCCGACTTCAGCCGGTCGTAGAAATCGAGCACGATTTCATTGAGAGGCATTTCATACAGCAGCATCACGCGGCCCGCGCCGATATATTCGAACTTCTTCTGCGTACCCGCGCTTCTCTTCGAGCAGCTTCAGGATTTCGCCGATGTACTCTTCATGCGTGATCACCGTCGCATCGATGATCGGCTCCTCAATCTCCTTGATATCCGAGGGATCGGGAAATTTCGACGGATTGTTGACTTGGATCACCGTCGCCGTCGGTCAGAGTGATCTTCATAGGTAACGCCCGGCGCCGTCGTGATCAGGTCGATCTGAAACTCGCGTTCCAGACGCTCCTGTACGATTTCCAGATGAAGCAAGCCGAGGAATCCGCAGCGGAATCCAAACCCCAGCGCGACCGAATTCTCAGGCTCGAAATTAAACGCGCTATCGTTGAGCCGCAGCTTTTCCAGAGCGTCGCGCAGCAGGCCATGTTCATGCGCCTCGATCGTATAAAGCCCCGCGAACACCATCGGCTTTCAGAGGCTCGAACCCAGGCAGAGGCTCCGGCGCCGGATTCGCGACATCGACAATCGTGTCGCCGATCTGCGCGTCGGAAACAGTTTTGATATTCGCGAACAGGAACCCGACCTCGCCCGCCGACAGCTCATCGCAAGGGATCGGCTTCGGCGATTGATAACCCACGCCCTCCACTTCATGGAGGCTGTTGTTCGACCACAGGCGGATCTTCTGTCCCTTGCGCATGGTCCCATCCATCACGCGCGCCAGGATGATGACGCCGCGATACGGATCGAACCAGGAATCGAAAATCAGCGCGCGCAAAGGCGCATCGGGCGAGCCTTTGGGATGCGGAACCAGCTCCACCACCGCTTCCAGAATTTCCTGAATGCCCGACGCCGTTCTTGGCGCTGGCCAGAATCGCGCCGCTGGCATCGAGGCCGATCAGCGACTCGATCTGTTCGCGAATCCGCTCCGGCTCCGCCGACGGCAGGTCGATTTTATTGATCACCGGAATGATTTCGAGATTGTGATGCAGCGCCAAATAAGTATTCGCCAGCGTCTGCGCCTCTACGCCCTGCGATGCGTCAACCACAAGCAGCGCGCCTTCGCAAGCTTGCAGACTGCGCGAAACTTCGTACGTAAAATCGACGTGGCCCGGCGTATCGATCAGATTGAGCTGATACTCAACGCCGCTTTTCGCAATATAAGTCAGTCGAACGGCGTGCGCTTTGATGGTGATGCCGCGCTCGCGCTCCAGATCCATCGTGTCGAGAACCTGCGCCATCATCTCCCTCTGCGCCAGGGCGTGCGTCGCTTCGAGAAGGCGATCGGCCAGCGTCGACTTGCCGTGATCGATATGCGCGATGATACTGAAATTTCGGATGAACTCGGGGAGCATGCGGTATGATGAACCTGGAAACCCCTAATTATCCCACGATGTCCGAGGATTCTCTCAATTGGAGCGATTTAGATGCGACCGGCCTGCGGTTCGCAATTGTCGTGGCCCGCTTCAACTCCATGATTACGGACAAGCTTCTAGCCGGCGCGCGCAAAGCCCTGACGAAAGCGGAAGTCGAAGTATTTTATGTTCCCGGCGCTTTTGAATTGCCGTTCGCGGCCAAAATGCTGGCGCAGACGCATCGCTATCACGGCATAATCGCGTTGGGCGCGGTGATTCGCGGCGACACTCCGCATTTTGATTACGTTGCCGGTGAAGCCGCGCGCGGCTTGCAGGATGTTGCGCTTCAAACCGGCATTCCGGTCGCGTTCGGAGTGCTGACCACCGATACGTTGGCGCAAGCGGAATCGCGAGCAAATAAAGGGTTTGACGCCGCGATGACCGCGATTGAAATGGCGCGCTTCGCCATCAGCGTGGCGAACTGAATGCCCGCCCGCCACCGGTCCCGCGCGCGTGCGTTGCAAGTGTTGTTTCTGTGGGACTTGCGCAAGCAGGAGATCGGCGCGGCCATCGCTTCTTTCTACGATACGCTGGGCTCGGAAGAAGACGATCCCAAACCGACCGATCCGGATGAGTTCATGGAGACGCTGGTCCGCGGCGCGGTTGAAAATGCTGCATCTATCGACAAGATAATCTCCGATAAATCAGCGAATTGGCGTATTGAAAGGATGCCGGCGGTGGACCGGAATATCCTGCGGCTTGCGGTCTACGAAATGGGCGAATTGAAGACGCCCGCGGCAGTGGCGATCGACGAGGCGCTCGACTTGGCGCGCCAGTTTTCGGGCGACGAATCGGTGGCATTTATCAACGGCGTGCTGGATGCCGTCAGCCGCGAAAAATGAACCTCCGCGTAGTGCTGGTTTCTCCTAGAAACCCTTTAAACATAGGCGCCGCAGCACGCGCGATGAGCAATTTCGGGGTTTTTGAGCTAAGACTCATAAATGCCTATAATGTCGCGTTTTAGGAGGCGAAAAGCGCTGTAAACGCATCTAAAATACTCATAAATGCACGTGAATTTTCGACCGTCGCGGAGGCGGTTGCGGACTGTTCCCTGATCGTCGGCACGACTTCAATCGGCAATCGAGCGCTCGAACATCCCCTGCGGCGTCTCGAAACCGGCGGAAAGATCATCGCGAAAAAGCTCGCATCGGCGCCAGTCGCACTGGTGTTCGGATCGGAGAAATTCGGCCTCTCGAATGAAGACATGAGCCACTGCCACTGGCTGATGCGCATCCCGACGCGCGACGAACATGGCTCGATGAATCTTGGTCAGGCGGTCGCGGTGTGCCTGTACGAGATCATTCGCAATCCAACCGCGGTCCGCGCGAAGCCCGAAGCTAAGACGTGCAGCGAGCGCTGAAGAAATGGAGCGGGTGACGGCTCTGCTCGAAGAAGTGCTGGAGCATTCCGGATACGTGCATGCCCGCGTCGAGGGCTCGACCAAAATGAAAATTCGCAGACTGGTCCGGCGCATGGAGTTAAACGCGCACGATGCCGAAGTGTGGCTCGGAATGCTGAGGCAGATCAAGTGGAAGTTGTTAAACTGAGTTCTTTATGACCAAAGTGACTTTGCACTACGATCTTGCCCGTCCGTTGACGGAGCCCGAATTGGGGAGCGTCGCGGATTTGCCGAGCACCTACGGCATCGCGCGCGTGCAGGTGTCGCCGGGGCTGGATAAAATCATCGTGGATTACGATGCGTCGCGGATGATGAAAGACGATGTCGAGTCGGTGCTGCATCGGCACGGGCTACCGATTGTGTGATGTATGAAAAGAGCTAAGATGCCGAAGGATCGAAAGGATGCGGCCAAATCGGACGTGAGTCGGCCTGCTGTTCGAGAGAGCCTTCCTCGAACCGACTTTCGATCGCTACTTGGGATTGGGATCAAGGTTCCGATGAATCCGAAGCCCAAGTTTACTACTGAGGATCAGCTTTGGGAGAAAGACGTCGACTGAAGTCGACGCTGCAAGCTGAAGCTCGCGCCACCAAACCGAGGATAGATTCATTGGGCACCCTCGAATACGGATCTTAGTTTCCGGAAGGTTTCTCGACGTGATCGATCACAACCACCTCTACCGGGCCCTTTCGTGCTTCCAACCTGAGGCCAAGCTGCCGCTGCACGGCCTCGAATGGCGTTTGGCCCCATTCACGATCGGGTGACGAGCTTTCGTCCAATGTGAAGTCCAGAGTGAAGTCAAATAATCCTGTCAATCCTGTCGCTTCCACGACGGGGTCGCCAACGAAGCCCTGCAGGGCACTCGCCAGCAGCTTCATCGAGACGTGGTGGGCTTTTATTTGATGGCCTTCCCCGCTTCCGATTTCAGCGGCACTTCCATCATCCAGCACCTCGCGAAACTTTGGCCCGTTCTTTCCCACCACCAGTGCATACACGCGCTGCTCTTTCGTCTCGCGATGGAGCACCAGCTTGAACCTTTCCTCTAAGAGCGCCTGAAGCATCCGCAGTGTCTGCTCCTCGGATGCATCGGCGGACGCTCTTGCGATGATGTTGTATCTGTCTGTTGAAAGCGGGTCAGATCCCCCTACCGAGGGCGGGTAGATCCTCATTCCATACGCCTTTCTAATGAGGCCTCGCACCGTTACATTCGTATAATTAATTCGCCCGTGCTCGGTGATCATCGAAACGCGCAGGGCGGTGTCAGAGGGCGGGACCGGCTTGATCGATGCCACTTCGAACTCTGGCCGCGCGCTGGGTTGCGCACCGACATCAGGAACATTCAGGCAAAACAGAGCGAATCCAGCAACGGCCGAAACTCTAATCGCAGACAGCATGTTGATTCCTCGCAAGGCCGGGCCAGTCCGGCTGCCAGTTTAGACTGGGGTCGTCGTGATCCGGTTAGCTGAGAAGAGGAGCTTCTAACTATTTTCTAACTACTTCTTCAACCCCGGCACTCCGCCGAGCGTGGGAGCTAATCGCACTGCTCGCAGGATCGATTCGGCGACAGCTTCCGACGCTGCTACTCCTAATGCATCGATCGACATTTTTTCGGTGCCGACTGATAGTGCGATCACTACGTCTCCGTCGGAAGTGGTGTTTACCGGGTTGATCGTTCTTACCATTCCTGCTTGCGCGACGTGCGCCAAGCGGTTCGCGTCGACCTTGGTCAATGCGGCGTTGGTCGCGACTACTACCAGCGTGGTGTTTCGCACCAAGCCTTGACCCGCGCCTTTCTTCATGATTTCCGCGCTGTTTGCGAACTCTCCACTTGCATGGCGGGCGCCGGCTATGATCTTTGCTGTTGCCGGGTCGATCACATCGCCTACCGCGTTCACTGCTGCTAAAGCGGAGACCATTACTCCGGATCCGAGAGTCACGGTGAATGTGCCGATGCCGCTTTTCATCGCGCCTTTCATTCCGAGAAGCTTGCCGACCGTTGCGCCGGTACCTGCGCCGATTGCGCCTTCGACCACCGGCTTATCCGTTGCCGCTGCGGCTGCGGCTTCGCCCATTTCTCTGGTCGGATGCGCGGTTGATTTGCCGATAGACAGATCGTACAAGATCGCCGACACCACCAGAGGCACGCGGGCGGAAGGCGTCTCGACGCCGACATTTTTGTGCGCTAGAAAACGCCGTACGCCGGATGCCGCTTCGAGTCCAAACGCGCTGCCTCCGGCGAACACCACGGCATGAATTCTTTCGGTGACATGATAGGGGCTCAGCAGATCCCACTCGCCGGTGCCGGTGGCGAAGCCGCGAATTTCGCCGCCTGCGACTGCACCCCGTTCGCATAGGATTACGGTGCACCCGGTCAATCCGTCATAATCGGATGCATGGCCGACGAGAATTCCTGGGATATCGGTGAGCCCTTTCATATTTTCTCGTGGACCGATAGCCTCATGTTAGCATCGACCATATCGGGAGACGCGGATTGCTCGATTTCATAAAGTCGCCACTAGAAACGTTCCAGGGATTTCTTTACTTGGCGGCGCGGGCGTTCCGCAATATCGTCCGCACGCCACACTATGTCGACGACATCTTCATTCAGATGGACGTGATCGGCGTGGGCTCGCTGCCGATCGTTATTTTGATCGGGTTTTTCAGCGGCATCATCATGGGTCTGCAAATGGGGCGCGCGTTGACGACGTATGGCGCACAGGGGCAGATCGGGATGATTGTCTCCATTTCCCTGGTGCGCGAATTCGGGCCGGTGCTGACTGCGCTGCTGGTCGCCGGGCGCAACGCCAGCGGCATCGCGAGCGAGCTGGGATCGATGAAGGTGACCGAGCAGATCGACGCGATGCGCGCGCTGGGCACCGATCCGATTCAGAAACTGGTGACGCCGCGCCTGATCGCCATGATGTTCGTGCTGCCTCTGTTGACGGTCATCGCGGATTTTATCGGCTTGTTTGGCGGAGCTCTCATCGCCTACGGTCTTCTGAATATGACGTGGGCAGAGTATTGGAGCACGGCGTGGCGCGCGCTGATCTATCAGGATCTTGCTCAGGGTTTGATCAAGCCGTTTTTATTCGCGATTATTATCTCCCTGGTGGGCTGCCTCTATGGAATGCGGACCACTGGTGGAACACAAGGCGTGGGACTTTCCACCACAAAAGCTGTAGTGATCTCGTCGATCTGGATATTCGTCATTACGTCGTTCATCGATCCGTTGTTCTTCACCTAGTATCGTCATGACCGATATTGCTACAGACGAGGTTCTCCGCTTCGACGATGTGAGTCTTCACTTCGACTTGACGACGGCTTTGGATCATGTGTCCTTCGCGATGAGCGCCGGCGAAACCCGAGTGGTGTTCGGCGCGGCGGGCAGCGGGAAAACGATGATCCTGAAATCCGCGCTGGGTCTGCAAAAGGTGGACTCCGGACGCGTGATCCTGTTTGGCGAGGACGTCACCAATTTCAAGGAATCCGCGTTCTATCCGATTCGCAGCAAGGTGGGTGTCCTTTTTCAGGAAGGCGGATTGTTCGATTCGCTGACGATTGCCGAGAACGTGGCGTATCCGCTACTCAATCAGCAGGCGCGCCGAAACGGCGATGGTCCCCTGTCGGAAGCGCAGGTGGACGCGAGGGTGCTGGAAATGTTGAACTTCGTCGAACTGGGTGGCACGCTTGAAAAATTTCCCAGCGAGCTATCCGGAGGCATGCGCCGCCGCGTCGGTATCGCGCGCGCGGTGGTGACGGAGCCGCCGCTGGTGCTGTACGATTCGCCCACCGCGGGACTCGATCCGATCACGGCGAATCTGATCATTCATTTGATTATCAAAGAGCGTGATTCGCGCAACACCGCCGCGATTCTGGTGACGCATCGCTATCAGGACGGGCATTTGATGGCGAATTTTCGCTACAATCCTGACAGTGGTCAGATCGAACCGGCTCGCGAAGGAGAGGGGCTTGGCGGCGTGAAAACCAAATTCCTGGTGATGAATGAAGGGCGCCTGGTGTTCGATGGTTCGGAGACGGAGTTGAGAGCATCCCAGGATTCGTACGTACGCAAGTTCGTGAAATATTAGCCTATGCCGGTATCGAGCAAAGCAAAATGGTCGGAGCTGCGGGTTGGAGTAATGGCCGCGTTCGCCCTGGGCATCCTGGGCGTTCTGGTTTTCTTGATGACCGGCACCAACGGCCTGTTCAAGAGCACTGCTGACGTCTATACGTACTTCGACGATTCTGCCAATATTGCCATGTCAGCTCAGGTGACGTTGAACGGCATCACCGTCGGGAAGGTCAATCACGTAGGTTTGTCCGGCTCCAGCGAGCCGGGAAAAATCATCAAAGTCACTCTGGAGATCCAGGACGATTACCTGAAATCAATTCCCGTCGATTCGCAGGCCGTGATCACGGCGGGGAATTTGCTCGGCACCAAATACATCAACATCAAGAAAGGGCGCAGCCCGCAGATTCTGGCGAAAGGCGGCACTTTGCCCAGCCAGAATCTGACCACCATCGACGATTTCGTCCAGCAGGGCAACACCGCGTTAACCGCTTTGCAGGGCATCGTTACCAAGGCCGGTGCGATTGTCGACGACGTGCAAAACGGTAAGGGGACGATCGGCAAGCTGCTGGAGGACGAAACGCTCTACAACAAAGCGATGGGCATCGTCGATGGCGTCCAGAAGGCGACTGATTCGATCAACGCGGTAATCAGTTCCGACAAGAATTCGATAGGAAAGCTGCTGCACGATAACGGAGAGATCTACGGTGAGGTCCAAACAACGATCGCCAAGGTGAATGGCCTGATCGATGACATCGACAAGGGCGACGGTACGATCGGGAAGCTGGTGAAAGACCCGACATTCCTAAATGACCTGACTAAGACGCTCGCCGGGTTCCGCCAGATCCTCACCGATATCAACGACGGCAAGGGCACCGTCGGCAAGATCCTCAAGACCGACGAGTTGAACGATCAGATTAAGGGCACCATCGCGCGCCTTGACGTTACGCTCGATAAAATCAATAAGGGCGACGGCACGGTGGGGCAACTGCTGAATAACCCGGCGCTTTATGAAAATCTCGACGGAACCATCCAGAGAGGTTCGCGCCCTATTGAAGGATTTCCGGGCGAATCCGAAGAAATTCCTGACCATTCAATTGAAAATCTTCTAGTGCGGAAGTTGGTTGTCAACGCCGATGATTTCGGTTTCACGCGCGACGTGAATCAGGGAATTATTGAGGCGCATCGGAAAGGCATCCTCACCGCAACTACCATCATGAGCGTCGGCGCCGAATTTGACGACGCGGTGCGTTTGGCGCGCGAGAATCCGACGCTCGATATCGGAGTGCACCTGGTGCTGGTCGGTGAGCCTCCATTTCCCATGACGGTCGCGCAGTTGACGCGCGCGGTGATGCTCGGACGCATTCGCATTTATGAGGAGCTTTCGGCACAGGTGCAGCGAGTGCTCGACGCGGGGCTTGAGCCGTCGCATCTCGATACGCACAAGCACACCCATCTGCTGCCGCCGGTGTTGAATGCGGTCGCGCAGATCTCAGAAAAGTTCAAAATCCCATGGGTGCGGCGGCCGTTCGATTTTCCATTGGAGCCGAACGGCATTCCGTGGCAGAAGCGCGCGGTGAGCCGGGCCTTTGGCTTGGTGCGTGGGCGATTTGAGAGCGTGCTGACGCGGCATGGCTGCCGGTCGACGGATCATTTCGCAGGGTTTCAGATTACGGGGAAATTCGACGCTTCCGATGTGGCGCAGTTGATCCGCTCTTTGCCGGAGGGGTCGACCGAATTCATGTGCCACCCCGGGATCTGTACGGCGGAGCTGCGCGCGGCACGCACGAGGTTGAAGGAATCGCGCGAAGAGGAGTTGCGGGCGTTGACGGCGCCTGAAGTTCGCGAGGCGTTGCGCGAGTCGGGTGTGGAACTGACGAACTATCGCGAACTCTAATTCGTAAGCGCGGTTTGCTTAACCTGCAAACCTGCCAGCGAATTCTCAATCAGCGTATCGATCAGCAGATTACGATCGAGCCACGGGAAGCGTGGGTGGGCGATCAGCAGAGAAGTGAGCCCGTGAATGTTCGCCCACAGCACCTGCGCCGAGGCATCGAGATCGCTCACCTGGATCAGATTCAGTTCAGCGAGCCGCCCCAGCTCGTTCCGCAAATGCACGTAAGCTTTCTTGCCCATCTCGCGGGAGCGTTCGCATTGCATGCGCTCCTCGAAATCCTCCGTCATCATCAGCGCGACCTTGTAATGGTTGGGGTATTTCAGGCCAAACTCGATGTAGGCGCGGAGGCCTTTCTTGAGCCGCTCAATCGGATCTGACACGGCTTGATCGATGGCGTTTTGCTTGCGGACGAGGCGGGCAAACGTCTCCTCGCAGATGCAATCGAGCAGGTCGGCTTTGTCCTTAAAATAGAGATAGATAGTAGTGGGAGAATACTCGATCTTCTCTGCAATTTTCCGCATGGAAACGTTTTCGAAGCCTTCGCGCACGAACATATCGCGCGCGGCATCGAGAATCTCCTGGCGAAGTTCCTTCTTTTCACGCGCCCGGCGTTCTTGAACTCCCATAAGACTTAACACCGTTAAGTCTATGAGAGGATTTCGCGGTTGTCAAGTTCAGATCGATTTTTGCACCAAGAATCCCACAAACAGCGTGGCGTTGTACCCGGTATGAGCCAGCGTCGCCGCGGCGGTCGAGCCAGTTTTATAACGAATGAAGCCGAACACCACGCCCGCCAATCCTACGATGGTAAGGTGTTGCCAGGACCAGTGATATTGGCTGCCGTGGACTAGCGCGAAGGGCGTCGCGGCGAGTAGAATTCCTGGCCACGGGCCCAGGGATCGGGCTAACAAGGGGAACAGGAAGCCTCGGAACACCAGCTCCTCGAAGACTGGTCCGAAGACGGTTAGAAACAGCATCATAATGAATAGCGAACGGCGGTCTGAGATCAGATCTTCGATTGGCGACGGAATGGGAGGCGCTTTTAGGAGGACTCCGAGGGTCGAGGTGGCGATGGCGAGCACGGGACCCACCGCGGCGCAGAGGAAAGGGAGCCGGAACGCGGTCCAACCTAGCGATCCCCAAAACGGCTGCTGATATCGCCAGGACACCACCAGATAGAGCACGCCGAGCAGCAGTGCGTAGATCAGCGATTGGTAAAACATCGCCTGGACCACACCCCCTGGTATCGGAACGACTCGGACGATTAGGATGGTCAAAAGGAACACCGGAATTACTGAGCCGACAAACAGACCGAGATCCTCGTAGGTCCAGAAGGGAGACTCGCGAGGCTCGGGTTCGGATGTCATTCAGATTCGATCAGAGTCGCTGCGAGCAGAGGGATCATCAATTCGTGGTGTCCGGTGATGGCGAATCCCCGACCGCCGGATTTCGCGTGAGGCCTCTGGACTACGTTCACCGTCGGCCGGTAATGCTGGAGGAAATCGAAGTTGACGGTCGTGAATTCGGCCAGAGGATGGCCCAGGTTTCGCACCACAGACACCGCCTTGAGAAACACTTCCGGCAATATCACGGCCGAGCCGATGTTCAGATAGACTCCGCCCTGATCGAGGCCGCGGACCAGGGAGCATAGCAGGCGAAAATCGCGATGGGTAGACGCGCCGATAGCGGAGCCGTCCGCTTGAGGATGCGTGTGCGGCGTATCGGTGCCGATCGCGACGTGAACCGTAACCGGGGTCGACGCTTTATACGCGCCGCATAGCAAGCTGTGAGGAGCGAATTCCGGCTTGGCGAGCGATTCGAGGCGCTTCCCCAACGCCTCGCCCATACCCAGGCGTTCGCGATCGCCATCGATGATCGCAAGGTTCATTTCGCGTCCCGTTTCCTCGGCCGCGCCGAAGCGTCCGTCGGGTAGAACGGCCTCCACGTCCTCGCTGGTCTGGCCGGCAATCGCGATTTCGAAATCGTGAATCGAGGCCGCGCCGTTCATGACGAATCCGGTCACCCATTGGCGCCGCATCAGGTCGAGCAGTACGTCGGCGAGGCCGCATTTCACTACATGGCCGCCCATGCCCCAGAGGATCGCGCGCTTCTGATTCCGCGCCCGTCGCAGCGCCTGAACAACGCCTTGAAATGACTCGCCGGCAATGATTTTTGGCAGGGAATCGAGCCACTGCGCGATCCCTCCACCCTTAATATACGGGCGCGCGAAGTGCTCGACGCGGACTTTGCCTCCGCGGGCGTCAATCGGGACTGTCTTTAATCCCTCAAATGTCAGAGGCTTTTCCGAATAACGACTCATGCCGCACGTCCTTTTTTAAGGAATTTCTTCAAGGCTTGTGCGGTATAGCTTTTTTGATTACGCAAAATCTCCTCGGGTGTCCCGCAGGCGATCAATTGGCCGCCGCGTTCGCCTCCTTCCGGGCCCAGATCGATGATCCAGTCGGCCGTCTTGATGACGTCCAGATTATGCTCAATCACGACGACGGTGTTGCCGAGTTCTACCAGGCTCGTCAGCACATCGAGCAGGCGGCGCACGTCTTCAAAGTGAAGGCCTGTCGTGGGTTCGTCCAGAATGTAGAGCGTCTTGCCGGTCTGGCGGCGGCTCAATTCCTTAGCCAGTTTGATGCGCTGCGCTTCGCCCCCGGAAAGGGTGGTGGACGATTGCCCGAGATGCAGATAGCCGAGACCGACGTCTACCAGCGTCGCCAGTTTCGGCTTAATGGTCGGGATGTTTTCGAGCAGCCCCAGCGCTTGTTCCACCGGCAATTCCAATAGGTCCGCGATGGAATGGCCTTTGTATTTTACTTGTAAAGTCTCATGATTATACCGGCGCCCGCGGCAAACATCGCACGTGACATAGACATCCGGCAGGAAATTCATCTCAATTCGCTTGAGTCCGTCGCCTTGACAAGCTTCGCAGCGTCCGCCTTTGACATTAAAACTAAAGCGTCCGGGTTTGTATCCGCGCTCGCGCGATTCGGGCAGCATCGCATACAGATCGCGGATTGGGGAGAACACTTGCGTGTACGTCGCCGGATTCGAACGCGGCGTGCGCCCGATTGCCGATTGATCGATCTCGATCACTTTATCGATCAACTCAAGGCCGGTGATCGACGTGTGCGCACCCGGCTCAGTGCGCGAATTATAGACTTGCTTCGCCGCCGCCGGGTACAGAATGTCGTTCACCAGCGACGACTTCCCGCTGCCCGAAACACCGGTGACCAAAATGAACGTGCCCAGCGGAAACTCGACATCGATTTTCTTGAGATTATGCTCGGCGGCGCCTTTAATAACGATTCGATCCCCGCCCGCCGGGCGCCGGGTCTTGGGCATCGCAATTCGAAGTGCTCCCGTCAGATACTGACCAGTGAGCGAATCGGGATTCATTTCGATGTCGTGGGGAGTCCCCTGCGCCACCAGATGGCCGCCGAGCCGTCCCGCGCCGGGGCCCAGGTCGATCACATAATCCGCGCGTTCAATCGTGTCGGCATCATGCTCGACCACCAGCACGGTATTGCCCAGATCCCGCAGCCGCGCGAGCGAATCGAGGAGGCGATCGTTGTCGCGCGGATGCAGACCGATCGAAGGCTCATCGAGAACGTATAAGACACCACGCAGTTTCGAACCGATTTGCGTCGCGAGGCGGATGCGCTGCGCCTCGCCGCCGGAGAGCGTCGCCGAGGATCGCTCCAGGCTCAAATATTCCAACCCGACCGCGAGCAAAAATTCCAGGCGATTGCGAATCTCCTCCACAGCGCGTCCGCCAATCAATCGTTCGCGCTCGGTAAGCTTCCAGTTTCTCACCGTCTCGAGCGCGCGCGACAGAGACATCTCCGTGAGTGCGGATATCGCCACATCGTGGATACGAACCGAAAGGCTGGACGGTTTAAGCCTTTTTCCATGGCATGCGGGACAAGGCGCGGGCGACATGTATTGCATGTACCATTCCCGCCACGCGTCGGTAGCATTTTCGTCCTGATACAACTTGTCCAGAACGCCGATCGCCGTTTCAAGCAGCGCGCTCTGCGCTTTCTGCGGCAGCGCGTCGAACGGTTTCGTAAGCGTAACGCGAAGTTTCAGCGCCGCAGCCGTCAGCGCATGCGTCATGTAACTCGAATTTCCGCTGACCGCCAATCCTCCATCGAGCAGAGGCCGCGAAGGATCCGCGAGCACCTTCGCCGGATCGAAGCTCCACTTACTCCCGAGCCCTGTGCAAGTCTCGCACGCTCCGAAAGGACTGTTAAACGAGAACGACCGCGGCTCCAATTGGGGAACACTGGTGCCGCAGTCCGGACACGCCAGCTTCTGCGAGTACAAACGCTCCCCGCCGTTTACCACCGCGATCAGCACCAGCCCATCGGCGAGCCGAGTCGCAGTGATGATCGACGCTTCCAGGCGTTTCGCGACCTCAGGCTTGATCAACAGCCGGTCGACCACGACCTCGATCATGTGATTCTTCCGCTTATCGAGCGTGATCTCCTCGTCGAGGGACCGCAGCACTCCATCGATCCGAGCGCGCAGGAATCCTTGCCGCGCGAGCTTTTCCAATTCCTTCTTATACTCGCCCTTGCGCCCGCGGACGATCGGCGCCAGGACCATCACTCGCTCCGCCGTGCGCAGCGCCATTACCTGTTCCAGAATCTGATCCGTCGTCTGACGAGAAATCTCATGCCCGCAGTTCGGACAGTGCGGCACGCCGATCGACGCATAGAGGACGCGTAAATAATCGTAAATTTCCGTGATCGTGCCGACTGTCGAACGCGGACTCCGAGACGTCGTTTTCTGTTCAATCGAGATAGCGGGACTCAGCCCGTCGATAGAATCGACCTCCGGCCGCTCCATCTGATCGAGGAACTGGCGCGCGTACGGCGAAAGCGTTTCGACGTAGCGCCGCTGCCCCTCCGCGTAAATTGTGTCGAACGCGAGCGACGACTTCCCTGAGCCGCTCAACCCCGTAATCACGGTGAAAGTATTACGAGGAATCTCGACATCGATGTTTCTCAGATTGTGCTGGCGTGCGCCGTGAACGGTGATGCGATCAAGCAAGATCTCATTTTCCCACACCCAGTCAAGCGCACCACGCCGAAAGTATGCAGGACTTTTGTCCTAGGCGGGATGAGAAACAAGTACTAGACTAATAGGCTGTCTAACTTACGCTCTCACCCATTGACCTTAGTTCTTAATGACTATAAAGTCGAAGTACGGTGAACAACGTGAATGAACAACGCAAAAATCAGCGCTTCGAATTGAAGCTGCCCTTTGAGATTATTCGAGCCGGGACAGCCACCAAAGTGATGGGAGAGACTAAGAACATGAGTTCATCAGGGGTGTTATTCACTTCCGACTCGTCAGTCGCGATTGGCGAGCCGATCGAATATCTCATCACGTTCCCGAAAGCGGCAGACTCCAGGTCCGAAGTGCGGCTGCGCTGCGTTGGCACCGTACTGCGGGAGGATCCGCAATCGAAATTCGCCGCTACGCTCGAGCGCTACGAGTTCGTCCGAGGGCGCTAATCAAATAAGTTAGAACGTCAAATGCAGAGCCATCTGCAGGAACCGCGGCGACCCCACGGTATGCTGGATGACCCCCAGGCTGCCCTGCGGAGGAAATACCGGCGGCGGCGAGAATCCCGGGAAGAACGTCACGTCATTGTTCGGTGCGTCGAAATCCGGATGATTGAACAAGTTGTACGCGTTCACGTTCAGCCGCAGCCGATACCGCTCGTGTATCCGAAACTCCTTGGCGACTGACATGTCGAATTGCACCTGGAAGGGCCCCCGGAATATATTCCGCCCCGTGCCTCCGTAAAGGGATTCGTAAGGGTCGTCGGCCGGCACTCCGTACTGCCCCGGCGTAATGAATTGCGGCGAAAAGTCGTTGGCGTTCAGCACCGGGTTGTTCGGATTGACTCCAGTGGTTCCCTGCAACTGCGCTTGCTTCGTCGTCACTCCGGGCTTCAGAGGAACAATCGGATTGCCGAGTTCAATGTCCGTTCCGTAATAAATGCTCGCCACCGATCCCGAGTAATCGTAGACGCTATACGGCTGGCCGCTCTCCGCCACCGTCTGCCCGCTGATCCCCCATCCATTCACGAAATAACCGAGCATATGATTCGAAGTGAGCTTCGGAATCTGATAGCTGTAATTGATCAAAAACACGTGGGTCTGATCGAAGTCGGCGGACGCATAACTGGATTTCGGAGTCAGCGGATTGTTCCCGGTAAAGAAAAGTCCTCCGCCGCTCTGTTCGTCGAGCGCGTGCGACCAGGTGTATGACGCCGTCAGCGTCAGCCCGAAGGACAGTCGTTTCTGCGCCTGCAACTGGAGCGCGTTATAGTTCGCGATTCCCTCGGCTTCGTACAGCACCGAGTTCTGGTCGTAGCCGATATACGGCACGCGGATCGGCGCATTTCCGGCAAATTCGCTCGTCGAGATTGGCGTGTCCGGGGTTCCCGAAACCGCTCCGTAGGAACTGGTCTGCCCATTCACAGGATGCTGCGGCGTGGCAATATTCGGCTGGTTGAAAGCGATGGGAAGCACTTCGTGCACACCGTGATTGCCGACATAGCCGGCTTTGAACAGCCAGGTATTGGACAACTGATATTGCAGATCGAAGCTCCAGTTGACGGTGTAAGGCAGTTTATTGTTGATATCGTATCCGCCGAACAGGAACGGTCCGAACAGATTGCCCGCCGGAAATTTGCCCGAGATCGTCTGCGCGATGTTCGGCAGCAGAGCTGTAAAGGCCGCCGCACTTCCCGCCGCCGGCGGTGGTGGCGAGGTGCCAAAAGGACTCGACAATATAGCGCCCGATGGCGCTTCCACCGGCTGTACGAACGGAGGCGCCAGTGTCACGCCGAATGGACCGTTGAAGCCTCCGCCCGCGCTCGGTGAGAACTCGCTGAACAATTCACCGCGATCGTAATACAGTCCGAATCCGCTGCGTACGGTTAGCTTCTTCATCGGCGCCCAGGCGATGCCCAACCTTGGCGAAAACGCATACTGATGCTGCTTCAACAGCGAATTGCCGGCCCCCGCCGTCCCATATTGGGAGTTGTTCGACGCAATCTCGAGACCCGAATTCACGATGGTATCCGTGCCCGCGTTGTAAGAATAAAGGCTAGGATTGAAACCCGTCAGCCGTCCGTACTTCTCCGTCAATGGACCTTCGTAATCCCAACGCAAGCCCGCTGTCACGGTCAGATTGCTGCGAACTTTCCAGTTATCGTTCACGTACAGCCCCGGCGTGATCGAACGGTAGTAGCGCGCCGCCGATCCGGAAAACTCCTCCGATCCCGTACCAGTTCTCACCGTGCCTTCGACAAAGGTCAGGAACGTCCGGAACGCCAGAGTATCGGTGGACGTATTGTTGTTGACCACGTTCAACTGCGTTTGATCCACCTGTGCGCCGAACGCCAGCGTGTGTCGACCCTTCACCCAGTTAAGCGTCGTCCCGTATTCCCACTGATTTTGATAGATGCCCGCATTGCCGAAACTCGCGCTCGGCCCGAACTCCAGACCCTTCGCGATGGTCGGATCGCTGCTCGCGATATTGAGTTGAGGGAAGGTATTCGAGTCCTGTAAAGTAATTCCAACCTGGCTCGCCGTGAACGCCTGTCGAGGTATTCGCGTAGGCCCACAGCCGCGTAAATCCCGCGTGCTGCGCCCAGGTCAGCGATGGCGTCAGGATCACGGTATTTTGAACCGACCCTACATAGCTGCCCGCCGAAAGCCTCTGCCCGAAGCCCTGCAGCGCACCCACCGCTCCAAATGGACTGACGGTCGGATTCTGCTGGACGTAAAACTTCGCGCCCAGACGGTCCTTGTCATTGACCACGTAATCGACGTCCGCGATTCCCTGATCCACGTTCGCCGTCGTATTGGGGCCCTGCTCGAAAGCATCATAGCCGAGCGCAGCCGCCTGCGTAGGATTCGTAATCTGCGCGCTCGGAATCAGGTATTGTCCGTTGGGAAGTTTCGCCTGCAAAATACCCACGGCAGCCGGGCTCAACTGCGACGCCGTGATGCTGGTGCTGTAGCTCGAATTAATCGCGTTGAGGATTCCCTGCGTGCTGCGGTCGCTGCCCAATCCCAGCGGCACGGTCACCGTTTTTTCGGAATCCGAGGCGTCGTCCACCCGGATGCCCTGATAGGAGAGGAAGTAAAACAGCTTGTCTTTCTTAATCGGCCCGCCGAGATTAGCGCCAAACTGGTTGCGATTCAGAAAAGGGACCTTGGTTGTAATCGCCGGCGAAGCGTTGTAGAAAAACGATGCCGCGTTCATGATCGCTGTTCCCCAATATTCGTAAACGCCGCCATGAATCTGGTTGGTTCCGGATTTGGTCATCACGCCGATATGCGCGCCGCTGTGCGATCCCTGGGTCGCGTCGTACATGGATGCGTTCACCGTGATTTCCTGAATCGCCTCCACCGGCGGCGTGGGCAGAGCCTGTCCGATCGCGTCGTAGACCGACGTGCTGGTTTGAATCTCGCCGCCCGCTCCGAAGGTCTCTCCGGTATTCAGCACGAAACGGTTCTCGCCCACCTGGCTGGTCGAATTTCCGTTAAACAGATTATTGGTATCGACTCCATTCATAGAGAAACTGTTGCTCGTGGCACGCTGCCCGTTCGCGAAAATGGCTTGGTTCCCCAGGCCCGCGTTGCGCCCCGCTCCGCCCAGAAAATCCGCATGCACGCCGGGGCTCATGATCGCCAGTTGGGTAAAACTGCCGGTACCGAGCGGCGTCGTTTCGAGTGTAAGCTGATCCACGACGTAGCCATTGGTCGTATCCACCTGGTTCATCAATGGCACCGAAGTCACTTCCACCGATGTGCTCACCTGGCCCACTTTCAGGGCCGAATCGACCGTAGTGGTGCGATCGCCATTTACCGGCACCTCAGTGTGTAGCTCCGCATCGAATCCCTCTTTTTTGAACGTCACCTTATACATCCCAGCCGGCAGATTCGGAATCAGATAGGACCCGTTGTTGTCCGATTGCACGGTGACTCTCAGATTCGTGGCGATGTTCTCCGCGGTGACGGCCGCGCTCGGAACAGCTGCGCCGCTCGCGTCCTTGACGGTGCCGGTGATGGATCCTAAAATCGTCTGCGCAGCGACGGGGAGTGAACACGCCAGGGCGAGGCACAAAAAAATAGTCTTCATGAAGAACTCCTCAATTTTCCTAAGACACCCGAAGCCCCGGATCTTCGGAGTAAAGCGGCGGCATGGCCTTGATCTCAAAATTATAAGACTGTTTTGGCTGGCGGATCTACACCTGAAACCGAGATTTCACAAAAATTCCCGATGACAATAGTTAGGAGGATACACCTGTCCCGTTCGCGCTAATTTTGCGTTCAATTCTCCGACGGACGATGCGCACGTTCAATGACAATTACCTCGACCGGCACCTTCCGCGCTTCGAGCCTCAGTCCCAGCTTCTCCTGCAACGCCGTGAATATACTCGGCCCTGGCGTTGCATCAGGCGGAGGCGCCGGTGCCGGCTCACCCGATTTGAGCAGTCGAGGCTCGTTCGCCGGATCGGGCGTCCACTGGAATGACACGTCGTATTGCCCTTCAATCCCAGTCCGGTCTACAACAATCGCTCCAAGCGTTGTCGAGAGTGCCTCGGCAAACCGCTTCATGGAAATGCTGGTGGCCTTCAGCGTCCGGTCGCCCGAAGAAGTCCGACTGAACATGACACTCGGATCCTCAATCGGCGGCGGCAGCTTCGCGCCATTTCGTCCAGGTACCAGGGCGTAGCCCGGCTTGTCCTGTGTTTCGCTATGGACGACGACCCCAAATCGATCGGCAAGAAGGGCCTGCAGCATCTTCCGGGATTCCTCCCGGGTGAAAGGGTTTGCTGCAACCGCGTCAATATCATACCGGTCGGAGTCCATCCAACCGTTTGCTCCTGCAACCTGGAAATCCTTCACATCCCAGGCGACCTCGATACAAAATTTCAGTGTGGAGTTAATAATCTTGATCCGCGCAGGAAAAAGACTAATGCCGCTTCCGGGCTTGCCGGAGACATTAATCTTAATCGCAGCAGCCTCAAACGCAGGCGACTGCCCCCGCACCACCAAAGCTAAGGCAAACAGCGTGACTTTGAGCATGAGCAGCAGTATGACGAAGAAACCAGTTCCAAGTTAGGGAGCGCCCATGAGCCTGCGACCCACCCAAGAACGACTGTGGCGCGAGCTTCAGCTTGCCGCGCCGGCTTCAGCCGGCGGTCTTCGCATGCAGAGCGGACGGCGAATGCGTGGCGAATTTCGGCCCGTTCTTCAGCGGATCGGCACTGATCTCTTCTGTGACCAATTCCTCAGAACACGAGCCGCGGCCACAGGGAGTCGGTTTCCTGAATTCATCCCCGCAAACTCGCAATATCCAAAACAACAGCCGGCATCCCCACATTCGCTGCCGGCCCCAGCCATTTCTCGATCGCCCTCGAAAGGTCGTCGAGCCTCACCGGCTTGGAAATATAGTCGTCCATCCCTGCCAAAAGGCATTGTTCGCGCGCGCCGCTGAGCGCCTCCGCCGTCATCGCGATGATCGGAATGTGCTGCCCAAGCCCTTCCGTCCGCCGGATTTCATGCGTCGCCGTGTATCCGTCCATTTCAGGCATTTGACAGTCCATAAAGACCAGATCGTATGGCAGTTCTCTCACCATCCGGACCGCTTCCACGCCGTTCCCGGCGACATCGATGCGCACTCCGATTCTTTCCAGGAGGCGTACGGCAACCTTCTGGTTTACCGCGTTATCGTCAACCACCAGCACCCGCCGGGTGGCGCCCGGGACGCGGTTGAAGTTGGGTCGGTCGCCGCTGGGATCCCGCGGAGGAGCGATGGAGACGACTTTGCCGCCATTCAATCGGTTGGCACGCGTGGCGATCAGCACCTTGCGGAGTTGCGCCTGCCGTACAGGCTTCGTCAGGCAGGCATCCACCATGCCGCGATTTGAAAGGCCGTGCGCAGATGTAATGGACGTCATCACGACAATTGGAATATCGCGCATCGCCGGCGTCGACCTCACGGACGCGGCAACCTCCCATCCGTCCTTCTCCGAAATTTTATGGCCCAGCAGCAGGAAGGCGTACGGATCTCCCTCCGCGCTGGCCTCTTCCATCGCGCGTAAAACGTCCTTACCCGATTCGAGGCTCTCATTCCGCATGTCCCACGCGGAGACCTGTTCCCGCAGTACCCTCCGGTTTACGTCGCTCGCGTCGACAATCAAGATCCGTAGACCCCGCAAGTCTGATAACGGTACCGTCGCCAGGCTCTTCACCTGATTGAGAAGTAACGGCACATCGAACCAGAACGTTGAACCCGCACCCAGACTGCTTTCGACTCCGGTAGAGCCGCCCATCAGGTCGACAAGCTGTTTGGAGATCGCCAGCCCCAGCCCTGTGCCCCCATGCTTGCGCGTAATCGAGCCGTCCACCTGGCTGAATTTCTGAAACAGCACGCCGATCTTGTCAGGCGGAATGCCGGAGCCTGTATCCTGCACCGAAACCCGGATATGTGCCCTACCCGCTTCCAGGGTTTTGCAAGTCACGGTAATTAGTACGTGGCCGCTCTCGGTGAATTTGATCGCATTGCCGGCCAAGTTCGTCACCACTTGGCGAATGCGCCCGCCATCCCCCATGAACCGGTGCGGAAGCGCCGCCGGATACTCCAGCATCATCTCTAGCCCGCCTGCTTCCGTTTGGGGCGCCAGCATTTCATTCACATCTTCGATCACCTGCCGCAAATCGAACGGGATGGACTCGATTTCGAGCTTCCCCGCTTCCAGCTTGGAGAAATCCAGAATGTCGTTAATGATGGTCAGCAGCGCCTCACCAGAGCGGCGTACCGTATCCGCGCAGTCTTGTTGTTCCGGCGACAGGTCCATATCGAGCAGCAGACCCGTCATCCCGATTACTCCGTTCATTGGAGTGCGAATCTCGTGGCTCATCTTCGCCAGAAACTCGGATTTGGCCGCGGTCGCCGCGTCCGCCATCTTCCAAGCCGCGCGCATCCGGCGGTATTGCCAGCAAATCAATCCGAGAATCAGAAACAGCGCGCCCACGGCACCGCTCAGCAGCAGGTTGCGTTGCTTTGCTTCCTCCGTCAAATCGATGGTCAAGGCGTCGATGTTCGATTCGTGGTACCAGCGAAAATAGATACTGGCCAGGGTGCCGTCCCGCGCCATTTGGCTGATTTCCTCCCGCAGCGCTTGCGCTGCCCGGATCGCGTCGGAGTTGCCGCGAGCGGCGCCTACTCCTGCATTGCCATACCCATTCGTAACCGGTAAATAGCGAAAGGAGCGGCCTGCGCACGAACCTGTTTGAACGTCTCCGATGCGCTGCTCCACCCTCTCGGCTACCAGCCCTCCATCTGCCTTTCCGGAGCAGATCGCGTGGAAGATCTCCGCATCCGCTTGTTGCCTCTGAATTCGCGCTTCCGGAAAAAACCACCGTGCCGCCGCCTCCATCATGCCTGGCTGGTATCTGACCGCAACAGTCCGGCCCTTCAACTGGCTGGAACTTGTCAGCACGCTATCTTGATTCACCACCAGCCAGTACCGCACAAAAGTGTAAGGACGGCTCACAAAGAAGCTGGATCTTCGCCACGGAAGGTCGCTGAAGATCGCCCATAAATCTGTTTTCCCCTCACTCAGCGACCGTTCTGAGCCAACTTCACTGTGCACCCAAACCAGCTTGATACTCCGCCGCCGCGCCGCTTCCTGCATCACATCGATGATGGCCCCTTTCGCGGAGCCGTCGGGAGCGACAAACTGGCTGGGAGGGACTTCCTCGTAGCCGATACGGAAAGTCCGCTCGTGTAAATCTGGCTTCCGAAATCTCTGCACGGTCAATAACGCAGTCAGCAACGTCAGAACGGACACAGACGCCGAGCTGTACCTGCCGAGAAACTTCACTCTGTGTTTATCGGCCTCTAACTTGCTATTTTGAGAACGTTATGGCTGACAACCCTTCTCGCCGCGAAATTCTTTTGGGGGCCCTTGGCGCCAGTGCTCTCCTTTCAGGTGCGACCTCTGCTACTGTCACCGTATCTGCGACGGTTACGGGTGTTATCGGACCTGGATTCGCCGGCCTTAGCTATGAGAAAAGTCAAATGGCGAATGCTTTCTTTTCCCCGCAGAACGCTGACGCCATTGGACTTTTCAAACTGATTGGACCGAGTCTTCTCCGTATCGGGGGCAATTCCGTTGACAAAACTACTTGGATGCCAAATGGAAAAGGCCGCACGTCGGGGCAAGTGGCGCCTTCCGACATCGATGCGTTGGCAGGTTTTTTGAAGGCGACTGGCTGGCAAGTCCTTTACGGTACTAATCTTGCGCAATCCACGCCAGCGCTCGCCGCCGCCGAAATTGCCTATGCTGTTCAGTCGCTGGGATCGTCTCTTTATGGCATTGAGATCGGCAACGAAGTTGACCTCTATCATTCAAACGGCTACTTTCCCTCCACCTGGGGGTTTTCCGATTACCTGACGCTATGGCAATCCTTCGCCAGTGCTATCCGTCAACTCTCTCCGAATGTGTCTCTTACCGGACCTGTGGCGGCTTCGAACGTTTCCGGATACGTTGCTCCGTTTGCTAAAGCGGAGGGCCGGAGTGTCATTTTGCTGAGCGATCATTACTATCGCGGTAACGGCCAATCCGCTACCAGCACGGTCGATTTGCTGGTTTCCCCCGACGCCAATATTGTCACGCAAGCTAAATCCATGTTTGCGGTTAGCCAATCGATCGACGTGCCGTACCGGTTCGCTGAAACCAATTCGTTCTATAACGGTGGTGCTCCGAATGTCAGCGACTCCTACGGATCGGCTCTATGGGTGATCGACCATTTGTTCGCATGCGCATCAAACGGTGCGCAGGGTATCAACCTGCACGGCGGCGGCAATTCTACTGGTTACACTCCGATCGCTGATTCCAATGGAGTTGTTGTCGCGGTGCGACCGGAGTTTTATGGCGTTACTCTGTTCACACTTGCCGGGCAAGGGACGCTTCAGCAGACTACGATTAGCGCAGGAGGAATCAACGCCACCGCTTATGCGATTCAGGCTGTCAGTGGCGCTTTGAGCATTGTTATCAGTAACAAAGATCAAGCGCAGACGCTGAACGTGAACCTGCAGATCCCGCAGGCGGCGCAAGCGGCTACGCTGATCCAAATGACAGGGCCTCACTGGATTCGACTTCGGGAATCGCGATTCAAGGGTCGGCAATTCAAGCAGATGGAACGTTTTCGCCTGGCCCCGCGACAGTGCTTTCCTCGTTATCGTGCAGCGTCGGTCCGCTTACCGTCGCGCTGATTCAGGTGCCCGCGCCATCGACTCCGCCGCTGACAATCGCTGGTCCCGCGGCTCCCGCGTCACTTACGACAGCGTATGGAACTAACTTGGGATCAGCGGTTTCCGTACAAGATTCGGCTGGCGTCGCGCACTCCGCGACACTCCTCTATGTTTCTCCGACGCAGATCAATTTCGAGATTCCAGATAGCGCGAGCATCGGCGCCGCCATCGTGATGATCGGGAGCCAGACTGCGATGGTGCTGATTGATCCCATAGCGCCTAGCTTATACATTCTAAACAGCTCCGGTCTTGCCGCGGCCTACGTAGTCCAGGTTAGTTCCAGCGGCTTGCAAACCGCTTTGCCGGTTTCGATGCCGATTAACTTGAGTTCGGGGCAGGTTTACTTGATCCTCTACGGAACCGGAATTCGGGGGGCGGGTAGTAACGTCAGCGTCACGATCGGGGGCATCAATGCGCCGGTCGCTTATGCCGGTCCGGCGGGCTCGACTCCGGGGCTGGATCAGGTGAATGTGCTGATTCCTGCCCAGCTCGCGGGCGCTGGAACCGTCAATGTCGTTCTTAGTGCTGCCAAAATTGACGCTAATATGGTCAAAATCACACTCTTGTGAGCCTTATAATGGCCAAAAATGACCAAAAAAAGCGTAGACTCTACTAGAGTGGAGGGCTCGATCGATTCAAATGAAAAACAGACTCGCAGTTGCCGCGGTTGCAATCCTGCTTGCACTTGGTTTGTATATCTCGGTTCGGAACGCAAAGCATCCGGCGGACGATCCGGCGCTTAGCAGCATCGTGAAAACAACGCCAGCGGTGAAATCGATTTGCGTTACGCCGATTCAGAACCTAAGCCACAAGAAAGTGGCGATGGACGGAGTCGACGATGAACTGGTTTCGCAACTGCATAAGGTCGGTTTTGAATCGCGCAAAATTTCCGATGGCGGCAGCCAGTGCGATGCAACTACTAATGCTGAAGTCGTCGATGTCACGGGGCGGACGCGCAAAACGGCTCGGGTGGATTTTCGGTTGACGCTCGCGAGCGAACAGGTGCCTCGGATGTCGTCTTCGGTGGAAGGAAAGAGCGGCGCTGGTTCTCTGGAGAAAACCGTGAGCGAGTTTTCAATCAATCCGGACACGAAAGAAACTTCGGGAGCGGAGAGGGAAGCGATTGTCGCGGCGCTTGGGAAGACTGCGGCACAGATCGATGCTGCGAATAAGCGTGGGTTGCCGGCTTGGCAGGCTAAGGAGCAGTAGCCACGTGGAAAACAACCCGTCGAAGGCGGGCAGAAGTTGCTGAAAGATTCTTGACGTCTACCTTGAAGTTGGGGCGGACCCCCCGGATCGGCCTGTAGGCGTGTGGCAGAGCTGATTTTATTGGGTCGAAAGCGCGATCGGGGGATCGCGCGCGGACCAGGGGCCCGCCCCACGATAGACTCACAAAAGAAACTCGGTAGAGTTTTTCAGCAACCTCTGCCTACCTGGCTCCTTTGCGCGCCAGTCTGCGGAACACGCGATGGACCGATTAACAATCGGTCCGCAGGTTGCCAACCTGCCCCACAACGGACTTAGTTTTCTGGGTTTTTAACTGGGAGCAGATGCCCAAACGGAGGCGGGCTAGCACAACGGAATTAGTTTTCCGGGTTTTTTATGATTCGCCACGGGCAGGTTAGTGGGGTGGTTCCTTTGTAGGGGCGCGCCAAGCGAATCATGCTTGATCCAGATGCATGGGTGGATAGGTTTCCGACTTCGACTCGGTGAGAGTTACTTGGTCAGGTTTTGAAGGCCGGAATTCGGTGGCTTCTTCCGCGATCAGGATTTCGATCAGCGGAGTTGATTGTGGGATCACGTAGCGGAAGGCTACTCCGTCATTGTAGGCGCGCACTTCGACGTTGATCAGCCGGCCTAGCGAGCCGTTCTGCATGTACTTCGCGACCAGCGAATTGTACTTCTTGGATGTCGTGGAACTGGACGAGGTCAGTCCTACATTTTCTCCCAGCAGTGGCTCCTGGTCCTGAATATCCAGGCCCAGGAACGACGTATTCACCAGCGGCTTGCCTTGAAAAAAAACTTCGTAGGCGATTCGTGAAAGATTGCTGTTGCCTTGCGTCGCGATGAACAGGCGGAATTCGATTTGTCCGTTGGGAGAAGTGACGCGGCGCTCGTCTTGTGCGAACGCCGCGCAGGTCAGGAAAACAAACGCGAGCGAGACGGCGAAACACTACGCCCAGCTAAATCCGGATTTCGACGAGAGGCAGTTGGCGGACTCGTTTTCCGGTCGCGGTGAAGATGGCGTTCGCTACCGCCGGCAGAATCGGCGGCAGAGCGGGCTCGCCCAGGCCGGTCGGCGAGAAGGTCGATTTCAGGTAGTGGACCTCAATCACCGGAGGCGCCTGCGCCAGACGCACCATGCCGTGTTTATCGTAATTGGTCTGCACCACGCGGCCCTTTTCGATGGTGATTTCCTGGGTCATCATCTCGCTGAGGCCGTCGATGATTCCGCCTTGCACGATGTTATCGGCGGCGCTGGGATTGATGATCTGGCTGCCGACGTCGGCCGCGACCCAGATCTTGTTGATCTTCACTTTATTCGCCGGCGCTGACCGTGACTTCGGCGACTTCGGCGAAATATCCCTGATGGCTGAAGTGGAACGCTACGCCCATCGCCGTGCCTTTGGGCAAAGTTTGCTTGCCCCAGCCGGATTTTTCGGCGACCAGTTGCGTGACGCCTTTCATGCGCTCGGCATTCATTCCGGGAGGCGCCGCCGCCACGGCCACCCGCCGGCTGCGGGCTGCGCTGCCACTGGCGCCGATGAGTCGAGAAGCGCCAAGCGGAATTCGATTGGATCTTTGCCGGCGGCATGCGCCAGCTCGTCGATGAAGCTTTGAATCACGAACGCGAACGCGTTGCTGCTGGGCGCGCGCAGGGCTCCGGTGCGGATGCCCAGAGGCATCACCGAAGAGTGCAGCGAGTAGTTCGGAATGAATCGCTGCGGGAATTCGGTGGGGCCCATGGCGCCGGAGGCGACGAAGCGTTCGCCTTCGCCGTAGCTGATGAAGTGGTTGCGCCACGCGACCACTTTTCCCGACGCATCGAGACCGGCCTTCAGATACTGGAAGCCGCCGGGACGATAGTAATCGTGCGTCATATCGTCTTCGCGCGACCACAGGAGCTTCACGGGAACGCCCGCCTGCTTCGAGATGTACGCGGCTTCCACCATGTAATCGTTGTTGAGACGGCGGCCGAAACCGCCTCCGCCGCGAACCATGTGGACGGTGACGTCGTTGTCGTTGAGTCCCAGCGTCTGCAGTAACCAGGCGGCGGCCGCTGGCGGGGGTCTGGCTGTTGGTCCAGATCTCGACTTTGCCGTCTTTGAAATGCGCGGTGCAATTCTGCGGCTCGAGCGGCGCGTGGGCGATGAACGGATAGGAGTACGCCGCTTCGACCACTTTGGCCGCGCCCTTGAGAGTGGCTTCGGCGTCGCCATCTTGCGGATTGTCCTTTGCGGAGCCTGCTTGCTCAGCTCGTCGGCCTTTTGCGCGTAGGCGACGCTGCTATATTGCGCGCGCGGGCCTTCGTTCCAGGTGACTTTCAACTGCTTGCGCGCGGATTGTGCGTGCCACCAGGTCTCGGCGAGAATCGCGATGCCGTTTTCGAGACCCGGGTCGCCGGGCAGAACCGCGTCGGTGATATCGGGACGCTCAATGACGAACGCATCTTTGACGCCCGGGCAGTTTCTTGATGTCGTCGATATTGGAGCGTGACCACTTTGCCGCCGAACACGCCGCACTTTTCGAACACGGCGTATTGCATGCCGGGCACGGTGACGTCGATATTGAAAATCGGCTTGCCGGTGACGATTCGCGGGCACATCCGACGCCGGGCTGCGAATACGCCGATGATCTTGTAATCCTTCGGGTCTTTGAATTTGAGGCTTGCCGGCGCGGGCGCGGGCAGCGTCGCGACCTTCGCGGCGAGTTCGCCATAGCCGATAGAACGGTTTGCCGACTGATGCATCACCCGTCCGGACGCGGTGGTGCATTCGGTTTCGGGCACGTTCCAGGTTTGCGCGGCGGCGGTGATGAACATGGCTCGTCCGGCCGCGCCGACCTGGCGCATCGGCGTCCAGTTATTCGGCGTGCCGGTGCTGCCTCCGGCGTTTTGCTGCGCGTAGATTTTGTCGTTGAAATCGGTCTGCTCGATTTTGACGGACTTCCAATCGACATCCAGCTCTTCGGCGATCAGCATGGGGAGCATGGTTTTGATGCCCTGGCCGACCTCGGGATTTTTCGCCATGATGGTGACGGTGCCATCGGCGGCGACCTTGATATAGGCGTGAGGATCGGGCGGCGCGGCGGGCGCTCCACGGCCTTGCGCCTTCGCTTCGGGCTCGCATTTGGAGGCCGATGAGGACTCCACCGGCGCCGAACGCGGTTACTTTGAGGAAAGAGCGGCGGTTCGTAGGGCGCATCATGTTACACCTCCTCCAGCACGGCTGCGCCGGTGGACTTGTGCGGAGCCTTGTTCGACGCGAGCTCGGCGGCCTTGTGAACCGCGGCGCGGATGCGCAGATAGGTTCCGCAGCGGCACAGATTGCCGTTCATCGCGCTATCGATATCTTTGTCGGTGGGCTTCGGAGTCTTGGCGAGCAGCGCGGCCGCGGACATGATTTGTCCGGCCTGGCAGTAGCCGCATTGAGGAACGTCGATTTCCTCCCAGGCGACTTGCACGGGGTGCTTGCCATCGGGCGAAAGGCCTTCGATGGTCATGATGGGCTGGTTGGCCGCGGCCGAGACCGGCGTGAGGCAGGAGCGGACGGGCTTGCCGTTCAAGTGCACCGTGCACGCGCCGCACTGGCCGATGCCGCAGCCATATTTCGTGCCGCGCAGGTTCGAGCATGTCGCGGAGGACCCACAACAGAGGCATGTCGGCCGGGGCATCGACCGGTGGTCGTTTGCCCGTTCACGATCAGTTTATACGCCATGAGAGTTTACTCCTGGATAGGATCAGCTTAGCAGTTTGATGGGGAAGGGTCGGAGTGCCGAAAGGCAGGGCGGAGGGCAGGTCGGGAACCTGCCCCACTGTTAAGCTCAGTCTGGGACAGATCGATGACCTGTCACGACTGGACTTCCACGGCGAAGACGTAGGTGGGGCCGAACATATTGGAGCGGAAGATCACCCATTTGGAGTCGGGGCGTGAAGCTGACGTTCGGCTCCAGCTTGTATTGGTGCTTCGACATGTTCACCAGTTTTTCGGCGTGGAGAACGCCGGGAGTTACTTCGGCCTTGGTCGGCGCCGCGGCTCGGCGATCAGTTCGGGGCGGAAGAGATAAATCCATTCGCCGTCGGGGGCGTGCGCGACCTGGCCGGGATCGCCGCCATCGCCGCAGAACAGCGTGCCGTCGCTGGTGACGTTGAAGTGGATCGACCATTCGTTGCGCTGAAGGTGATACCAGGTGCGCTCGCCGGTGTCGACCTGATAGCCGGCGAGCCAGAAGTCTTCGCCGCGCGGGGTTTGCAGATCGTACCAGATGGTCTTGCCGTCGGCGCTCCAGAATTCGTGGCCGAAGATCTCCATGGTCATGGTGCGGGTGTGAATCTTGGTGATCTGCGAGCCGTCGGTGCGGATGGTCCAGATGCGGTCGACTTTGTGCCACGGGCCTTCGTGGCAGAACATCAGCAGCGTCGGGATCGGTGGGCGAGAAAGCAGATGATTGAGCCAGTCGGTGCTCTTGTGAATGGTCTTGACTTCGCCGGTGGTCGTGTTCATGACGAACATGCCCATGGGAATGTGGGCGGCGAGGCGCTCCTCCATCATTTGTCCTTTGTTGGGCGGCTGGTCCAGGGGATGGGACTGTTCGGACTGCGCTGTCGGACGGGCGATGCGTAGGCGTTGCCGGTGGGTCCTTGCGCTTCGGTGTAGGTTCCGGCGAGCAGCGTTTCATCGGCATTGACGGTGACGACGGAGCCGCGCTGCGGGGAGTTGGCGATTTCGCGGGTGGCGCACGGTATCGATATCGGTTGACGAAAACGGCGGGTCCCTTGGTGTAAAAAACGCTTTGGGTCTTGTGGCCGACTTCGATGATGCGCACGTGTCCTTCGACGACTTGCTTCACGGCGTGGGTTTGCGAGGTCGAACGTCGAGATGCCGTTGGGAGTGGTGTAGACGAGCTTCTTGCCGTCGGGGGTGTAGCCGTTCTGGTTGAAATAGAGGCTGGCGCTGCCGGGCTCATCGGTCAGGCGGACGATGCGGTGGTGGGTGTCGGGGTCGGTCCATTTTTTGGGTGGAGTTTGAGCGAAGATGATGGCGCATGTAAGGAGCAGGAGCGGGATGCGCATTGGAGTCATCATCTGACTATGAGCGGCGGAATGCAAGGACTGCGTTCAGGCCGCCGAATGCGAAGGAGTTTGAGAGGGCCCACTCGATTTCGGCGGCGCGGGCGGTGTTCGGAACGACGTCGAGATCGCAGGCGGGATCGGGGGCTAGGAAATTTGCGGTCGGAGGAATTATTTTCCGGGAGAGCGCTAGAAGTGTCGCTGCGGCTTCGAGGGCTCCTGCTGCGCCCAGGGCGTGGCCGTGCATCGATTTGGTGGAGCTCACCATCAGTTTCGATGTGTGCGCGCCGAATACGGAGCGGATGGCGTCGGTTTCGGTGGGATCGTTGGCTAGCGTTCCAGTGCCATGTGCGTTGATGTAGCCGACGGCATCGGGCGTCGCCCGCGCGTCTCGAAGTGCAGCGCGCATCGCTCGGGCTGCGCCTTCGGCGAGAGGCTGCGTCAGGTGATGCGCATCGCTCGACATGCCGAAGCCGGCGATTTCACCGTAGATGTTTGCGCCGCGAGCCTGCGCGCGATCGAGAGGCTCCAGCATCAGCATGCCTGCGCCTTCGCCGAGGATTAGTCCTTTGCGATCGCGTGAAAATGGGCGGCAGGTGTCGGGAGAAACTACGCGCATTCCTTCCCACGCTTTCAACATGCCGGGCGAAAAAGGCGCTTCGCTTCCACCGGCGATCGCGAGCTCGACGGCGCCGTTGCGGACCATCCAGAAAGCCTGGCCGATGGCGTGATTGGCGGAGGAACACGCGGTGGAAACGGTATAGACGGGTCCGGTGACGCCGTGTTCGAAAGAGATGCGGCTCGCGCCGGCGTTGGACATGGCTTTGGGAATCGCGAAGGGCGAGAAGCGCATCTGCTTGCGCTCGTAGTAATCGCGGAAGGATTCGTCTTCGCTGGTCTGGCCGCCGGTGGAGGAGCCGGTGACGATCGCGGTGTTGTTCGCGGAGGTCGGCGGTCCATTCGATTTGCGCGTCAAGGACGGCTTCGCGCGCGGCGACGGCGGCGAACTGCGCGAAACGGTCCAGCAAGGCGACTTCTTTTTCATCGAAGTGATCGGCGACGCGATAATCGCGCGCTTCGGCTGCATTCGGGAAACGGACCGTGCCGGGCGCGACCAGCTCCATCGGCCGGATGCCGCTTTCACCGGCGGCGAGCGCCTGCCAGAACGATTCGCGATTCGCGCCGAGCGCGGAAATGACGCCGATGCCGGTGACGGCAACGCGCCTCAAGCGAGCCCCTTGCTCCGGGGCTTTCTGTGCCAATAGTTGCGCGATGCCCTGCGCCATCTGGCGTACGGAATTGATCGCGCGAGCGTCTTCATCGGGGATGTCGACGTTGAATTCGCTTTCGAGCGCGAAGATCAGGTTGATGCCATCGAGCGAATCGATTTTCAACTCTTCAAAGGTGCTGTCGATGGACACGGTTTCAAGCGGAATGCGCTGGGTTTTCGCGATGACCTTGATCACGCGCGCTTTCAGATCTTCCTGTAGCTCAACGGTGCTGGGCGCGTCATCCATGATTCATAATAATGCGACGCGGGCTGTGGAGATCGCAATCACAAAAATTTTACAAACATAGTTTAGACTTGAGCCATCCAACTACTGGGATTGTGCAATTGTTGACTTTCAAGATCGCCATTCTTATGCTTACCGCTATTGCGATCCCGCTGTCCGCCGCGGGTCTTATGGATGGCTACCGCTCGATGTACGATCTCGATTTCGGCGCCGCGCACCAGAAATTCGCGTCATGGAAACAGGCCAATCCGGACGATCCCATGGGCCCGGTGTCGAATGCGGCGGCGTATCTCTTTTCCGAGCTGGAGCGATTGCACGTGCTCGATTCGGAGCTGTTTGTCGACGATGACAAGTTCAAGCTCCGCCAGCATCTGACTGCGAGTCCCGAAACCAAGCGCGCGTTCGAGAATGAACTTGCGAGCGCCCGCGAGTCCGCGCGAACGGGTCCGCAGCCACGCGCCCGACGACCAGAACGCATTGCTGGCCGACGTGCTCGCGCATGGATTGGAGGCGGATTATCTATCGTTGATCGAGCATCGCGATCTGGCTGCGCTCAGCGTCGTGAAGGAAGGGCGCGCACTGGCGATGCACCTTCTGCAATACTCATCCCGATTGTTACGATGCGTATCTCGCCATCGGCGTCGAGAATTATCTGCTCAGTTTGAAACCCGCGCCGGTGCGATGGATTCTCAGCTGGAGCGGCGCGCAAACCAACAGACAGGAAGGAATCGCCAAGCTGCGGCTTACCGCCGAAAAAGGATATCTTTTGCAGCCCTATGCGCGCATGCTGCTGGCAGTCGCCGCGCTGCGCGATAACGACCGAGCGCAACGCAGCGCAACATCCTGGAAGGGCTGGTGCGCGAATTTCCGCACAACCGGCTGTACGCCGCCGAACTGGCGCGAGTAAAGGGCGCAAAATAGTAACATATGAGAATAGCCAGTGCGGCAACGCGCTCTGCCGAAGCATCGCTACGATCAGCAGACGATTCTCCAGGCGCTCAAATTTCATTGGGCCGACAAGCTGGAACAGCCCGATATGCTGGATCGCCTGCATGCGCGCACGGGCGTCGAGACGCGCTCTCTCGCGCTGCCGATTGAAGCTTATCCCGGAACTCAAGAGCTGGGGCGAGGCGAATCAAATCTGGATCGATACGGCGTGCGAGCTGGGCCAGAACGCGATCTGCCACGCTCTGACCCGCGCCGGGCTTTCGGTGCAGGATCCCGCCGCGTTTTTCTTCGTCTCGATCAGCGGCGTGGCGAGCCCATCGATCGACGCGAAGCTCGTCAACCAGATGGGGCTGAATCGCAACATCAAGCGCGTTCCGATTTTCGGGCTCGGATGCGTTGCGGGCGCGGCGGGCATCGCGCGCGCGGCGGACTACGTGCGCGCATTTCCCGATCAGAGCTGCGCTGCTGCTTTCCGTCGAATTGTGCTCGCTCACCATTCAACGCGACGATCTGTCGATCGCGAATCTTATCTCTTCCGGGTTATTCGGCGACGGCGCCGCGGCGGTGATCGTGGTTGGCGATCAGCACCCGGCTGCAGGTCCTGAGATCCTCGCGACGCGCTCTGTTTTTTATCCCGATTCAGAAGACGTGATGGGTTGGGATATCGGCGAGCGCGGCTTCCGCATCGTGCTGTCGAAGGAAGTTCCGAACATGGTGTACCGGCACCTGGCGGGCGATATCGATACGTTTCTGGCCGATCACGATTTGAAGCGCGGCGATATCGGCGCGTGGGTGATGCATACTGGCGGGCCGGCGATTCTCACGGCGACGGAAAATGCGCTCGATCTTCCTGACGGCGCGCTGGACGCATCGTGGGATTGTCTGCGGCGAGTCGGAAATCTTTCTTCCTCTTCGGTGCTGTTCGTCCTCGAAGAGTTTCTCGAACGGCGAAAACCCGCGCCGGGAACGTATGGGCTTTTGGCGGCGATGGGTCCTGGATTTTGTTCGGAGTTGATCTTATTGCGATGGTAAAAATGCGACGTTGCTATTGCCGGAGGAGGACCGGCTGGCCTGGCGGGGGCCATCGCCGCGCGCAGAAAAGGGCTCAGCGTCGCGGTCTTCGAAGGTGTCGCTCCTTGTACGGCAATCGACAAGTGTTGCGGCGAAGGGCTGATGCCGGATGCGCTCGAGGCTCTGAGCGACTTGGGAGTCGAGCTGCCCGCTTCCACGAGAATGCCGGTCGCCGGGGTTCGATTTATCGAATGCGGCCACGCGGCTGAAGCCAGGTTCACGAACCAAACGCGGTGCCGGCGTCCGCCGCACGACACTTCATTCGGTTCTGATCGAACATGCGCGGGCAGCCGGGGTCTTGCTATTTTTCGGCCGGCCTGTTCGCGGGCTGGCGCGCGGCGGCATGCTGGCGGGCGATGAGGAGGTGCAGGCGCGTTGGATTATTGGCGCGGATGGCTCGCAATCGGCGATGCGCCGTGCGGCAGGCCTCGAATCTCCCATCGGGCTGCCCGCGCCGTTTCGGGCTTCGGCGCCATTTTCGAATCGAGCCTTGGACCGATCTGGTGGAGGCTTATTGGGCGCACGGCGTGCAGGCGTTCGTCACTCCGGTGGGTGAGAATGAAGTCGACGTTGCCATGCTTTCCAGCGATTCCCAACTCCGCTATCAGGACGCGCTCGCGGTCGTTCCCTGCGCTGGTGGCGCGCCTCGCACGAGCTACGGCTACATCGAATGTTCGAGGCGCAGTAACGGCATCGCGCCGATTGGATCGAGTGGCAACAGCACAACCTCGCGCTTCTCGGCGACGCTTCGGGCTCGGTCGATTCGGTTACAGGCCTGGGGCTGGCCATGTCGTTTCAACAGGCCGTCGCGTTGGCGGAGGCGATGGCAAAGGAGGATCTCTCCTGCTACGCGACCGAGCACCACCGCCTGGCGAAACGGCCTCGCGTGATGGAATCCGTGATGCTCGCAATGGATCAACGCGACAAGCTGCGGCAGCGCGCGCGATCCGCACGCTGGCAGCGGAGCCGCGCGCATTTCTCCAGCCTGCTCTCAGTTCATACCGGAGCATCCTCGGCGCTCTCCTTCGCTTTGCGAGCTCCTCTTGCCCTGGGCTGGCGATTTCTTACGGTATGAAAAAAGTTTGTCTCCTGGCGATGCTGGTCTGCGGGGTGAGGGGGCAGGCTGTCTTTGATATTGACCCGTCGCAGAGCCACGCCGTGTTCACGCTTCCCGATGTTCTTCATACCGTTCATGAACAGCGGTAATGGAGCTCGCGACAAACGGATGCATCAGAATATTCTCGAAAGCCAGAAGTTCCCGGAGATTACGTTTGTGCCCTGGCATCTGCGCGGAGTTGGTTGATATTGATGTTGAGGCTGCGGGCACATTACTTGGCCCCGCTAGCTGCCTCACCGTTAAGCACCGCGCCCTGCGGTCACGTCCCTCCACACTGCGCTTAACGATCGATTCGCGCTGCGTTTGCTATGCAACGGTTTGCCGGCCACAATCATGTAACTCTCGTAGGCGCGTTCCGCGATTGCGGTCCAACCGAAGTGTCTCTCGGCAGTCCACCGGGCTCGCGAACCGAGAGCCGCGCGCCATGCAGGGTCTGAAACCAGCGCGCACAGCGTATCGGCGAATTCTCTCCAGTCTCTGCGAATCGCGATGTCGTATCCATCCCGAAGATCCAGTCCCGCGCAGCCTACCGGGGTCGAAACAATCGCTTTCCCGCAGGCCATCGCCTCCAGCACCTTGATGTTGGTGCCGGCCGAAACCTCCAGCGGAACCGCCACCACCAGGCACGCTCATAGAGAGGCTGCAGATCCTCCACAAATGCCGTGGACTACAATTCTCGGATCCAGCCTGCGCAGATCGTTCTTTCGCCCGAAATGTTGCCAGAACCGTTCATGTTCCGGTCCCGCCACGACGCGCAGCCGCGTCTCCGGAGCTTTGGCCCAAACGCGCGGCATCACTTCGTCACACAGCTTTTCAAATCCGATGATGTTCGGCAGGTGGCGGAAGGAGCCGACGTAAAAAACCTCCGGCATTCCTTCGGGCGGACCGCAAGGCCGGAACCGGTCGAGATCAACGCCGTTGGCGATCGAAACGTGCGCTCCGGGTCGCGCGGAGCTTCTTCGATGGCGCGGACGCGATCGGCTTCAGAGACCGTCCAGACGCCTTCATACGATGCGAGCCATTTGCGCTCGAACGCCAGCCATCGTTCGTATTCGCTCCACGACGCCGGGTTTGGAATTCGCCTCGGCAAGCTGGCGATACAGACTGAACGTGATAGTCGTGTTCGACTAAAAGCGCCGGAACGCCCGGAGCGCTGTCGCGGAATCCCGCGAAATGGGTGTACTCGATCTGCATCAGGTCCGGCAGCAGTTTCTGCGACAACTGCTCGATCAGCGCGCGCAGGCTGCTCGACTCGCTGGACGAAACCTGCGCCGGAAGTCGATCGTCGCCGGGGTTCGCTGGTCTTTATCCACCACATGAACTTCGCGAAACACCTCGTGCAGTTTACCGTAATCCACCACGTCGTTGGCTTCGCGCATCGCGATCAGCGTAAAGTCGACGCGATCCGAGAGCTCCCGGCACAGGTTGTAGATGCGGACCGCGCCTCCATGCGACAACGGATAGGGCAAAAAAGGAGAGACGATCAGCACCTTCAAGCGCTCCGGATTCCCAGGGCGCGGGTCGGCTCGAAATTCGCGAGTTCGAAAACCGATATTGCCGCGTGAAAGTTCCTCCTGCCGCGGACACAGGCGGCGCAACGCGGGATCGAGAAGCGCTGAACACAAAAGCCGTATCCTGAATCGGAAACTCCGGCTGTTCCGGAAGGCTTCTGGCAAGCGGCGTCGATGGTCCGATGCTGTACGACCGCCATCCCGCCGCCGCCGCCTTCCAGAACAGGATCAGCCACGCCGTCCCCGGCATGCTGCAACGCGGAATGCCGAGCGCCAGCAGTTTTTTCCGATCGACCAGAATCGAATCTGAAAGCGGAGCCAAAACGCGGGTCGCCTCGCCCGTCTGCAACGTCCGGAAAGGAGCGGTCGGCGCGACAGCCTTTTTCCAGCCTCGAAAATGCGTTTGCCGCGATGCCGCGAAAGGTTCGCGCGTCGCCAAACAAAGGCGTCCTTCATCGCCGTCAGAAATCGGATCGTCCGCGGACCGACTGTGCCATAGCACCCAGCGTGCATCGGCTTGAACCGCGCAACTTTTTCCAGCGCGTCGCCATTCCAATGCGGACCGCTCTGCTTGAAGTGGAGTCACGCTGTCGCCCGACGACGCGTCCACATCGAGCATTAGGGGCTGATCGCCATGCATACGCGCGGAATAAAGCCAGGTGCGGATTCGACGTGCATCGCAGCAGCGTGGCCAGCGACGCGGAGTCCGGTTGCGGCCGCTAACTTCGAAAGTCCGTCGCGACAAATCGTGTCTTCGAGACGCAGCGCATGATGAATTACTCCGTGCACGTGCGATGCTCGCAGTATCCAGCGCTTCCAGCCCGTGAACCTGCGCGTCGTGAATCGCCACGCGCGCGTCATGAATCGCCTCCCGCATTCGCGCCCGCACCGCTTGAGCGCAATCCCATGCTGCCCGCGCGCAGTGAACGAAAATATTCGACGGCGTGCCGCTAAAAAATCCACCGTCGCTGTTCAGGATCAGCACGCGAAATGGGGGAATCAGAAACGGAGCCAGTTTCAGGGCCCACGCGCCGGACCCCGTCCAAGTCGCCCACACTGATCGCTACCCAGCGGCGCCATAGGTCCCGTTCGGGCCCGCGGCCAGCAGCGCGAGCCACTTGTGCCGGTAGACCGTTCGCAAAGAAGCCTCCGTTTCAGGCAGCGGCTCGACGGTCGTGAACAGCCAGACAGGAACGTCCGGCGCACCTTGGCGCAGGTGCAACACCGCCTCATGGGAAGCCGCCGCGCTTACGCCAAAGACGCTCGCGACCTTCTTTTCACCCTTACCCGACACACTTCAAGCAAAACTGTAGCCAGGCCCGTAGCCGGCCCTTCAAATGCACCATCAATAATCCCCGTTTAACCTCGCCCCGTTCACCCGTGACCAAGAAGTATACTCTGACCGCCTTGACCGCGTCTACTGCGATCGGTACTAATTTTTGTAAAATTACCTGATGAACCCCTACGCTTCTTTCCTCGGCACTCGCGAACCCCGGCAAGTCATCGCGTCTACACCTGTCGCGGCTCACAGAATTGCTTGATTCGCTGGGCGCTCGATGGCGCCCAGAAAGTCACCCGCGCCCGGGAAATGGTCGGCCCGCGAGATCCTGTGCCATCTCGCCGATTGCGAAATCGTATTCGCCTTTCGTCTTCGGCAAACATTGGCCGAACCGCACCACGTCATTCAGCCCTTCGATCAGGACTTGTGGGCCGGGAACTATGCCGCCTATGACGCCCAATCCGCGCTCGCGGTTTTCACCTCGGTTCGCGATTTCAACGTGAAGCTGATCGAGTCGCTTCCGCCTGAAGCGTTTTCAAAACCTGTCAGCCACCCGGAGCGCGGCGCCATGACGTTTGAGACCATCGTTGAAACTATGGGCGGACACGACCTCAATCACATCGGCCAAATCGAGAAAATTGCCGCACTTCGCTAAACTAGAAGAATCTATGTCCATTAAAGTAGGAATCAACGGCTTCGGCCGTATTGGCAGAAATGTGGTCCGCGCCGGGTTGCATAATCCGGACATCGAATTCGTCGCCGCGAACGACCTGACAGACACTGCGACGATCGCGCACTTGCTGAAGTACGATTCGACCCTCGGCCGACTCGATGCGGACGTCGAAGTGCAAGGCGACACCATCATAGTCGGCGGCAAGAAAATCAAAATTTTTGCGACGAAGGATCCGGCCGAGATCGATTGGCCCAGCGTCGGCGCCGATGTTGTCGTCGAATCCACCGGCCGTTTCACCGAGGCAAAGGATGCCGCCAAACATCTGCGCGGCTCCGTGAAAAAGGTCATTATTTCCGCGCCGGCCAAGGGCGAGGACATTACCATCGTGCTCGGCGTGAACGATAGCGCTTACGACAAATCGAAGCACCACATCGTTTCGAACGCGTCCTGCACCACGAATTGCCTGGCGCCGGTCGCCAAGGTTTTGCACGAGACATTCGGCATCGAAAAAGGTTCGATGACGACGATTCACAGCTATACCAACGATCAGAACGTGCTCGATTTTCCCGCATAAGGATCTGCGCCGCGCCCGCGCCGCCGCGCTCAACATGATCCCGACCACGACCGGCGCTGCGAAGGCGATTTCGCTGGTGATGCCGGAGCTGAAGGGCAAGCTTGACGGCTATTCCATGCGCGTCCCGACGCCCGACGTTTCCGCGGTCGATCTGGTGGTCCTCACCACGAAAAACACTACCGACGCTGAAGTGAACGCGGCGTTGAAAGCCGCCGCCGATGGGCCGCTCAAAGGGATTCTCGCTTATACCGCGGACCCGGTCGTCTCGACTGACATGCTGCACAATCCCAACAGTTCTATCGTCGACTCGCTCATGACTAAGGTGCTGGCGGGAAATTTGGTGAAGGTGCTCGCGTGGTACGACAACGAATGGGGCTATTCGATGCGCGTCGTCGATTTGGTTTCGTTCCTGCTAAAGTAGGGCCGCAATCACGCCATCCGTAAACTCTTCAGTGCTCGCCTTGCCGCCCACATCCCGCGGCAAGGCTGAGCGATCCGCATAAACCTTCTCAACCGCATTTTGCAGCCGCTTCGCCGCCTCCAGCTCCTGCAAATGGATCAGCATCATCACTGACGACAACATCATCGCCGTCGGATTCGCGATCCCTTTCCCCGCAATGTCCGGAGCAGAACCATGCACCGCTTCGAACACCGCGTGATCCTCGCCCATGTTCGCGCCTGGCACGATTCCCAGTCCACCGACCAGCCCCGCCGCCAGATCCGACACGATGTCGCCATACAAATTCGGTAGCAGCAGAACATCGAACGTCTCCGGCCGCATCACCAGTTGCATCGACGCGTTATCCACGATCAGTTCTTTGTATTCGATATGCGGAAATCGCGCGGCGACCTCGCGGCAGCACCGCAAAAACAGCCCGTCGGCGAGCTTCATGATGTTCGCCTTGTGAATCGCCGCAACCTTCTTCCGCCCCAGCCGATTCGCATAGGCGAATGCATACTCGGCGATCTTGATCGACGCCACGCGCGTGATTACCTTCAGACTGGTCACGACGTCTTTCACGACTTCATGCTCCAGCCCCGAATAGAGGTCCTCCGTGTTCTCGCGGAAAATCACCATGTCGATCTTCACATCGGAAAATCGCGTGGCAACGCCCGGCAGCGATCGCACCGGCCTTACGTTCGCATACAGATCGAGCTTCTTCCGCAAAGCCACGTTGACGCTCGCGAATCCGCCGCCGATAGGAGTCGTCACCGGCCCCTTCAATCCGACCCGCGTGCGTTCCAGGCTGTCGAGCACATCCTGCGGCAACGAAACCCCAGCCTTGCGAATCACCTCTTCGTTTAGCTCCACGACTTCCCACTCGATGGAAACACCGGTGGCATCGACGGCGCGACGCGCGGCGGAGGAAACCTCAGGACCGATTCCGTCACCCGGAATCAAAGTTACTTGGTGGGACACGACTCCATTGTATATTCAGACCATGGCCGACACTGTCGTGGAAGCTCTGATCCTCGATCTTCTCGATTGGGTAGCAAAGCGCGAGCGGACTTATGAAGAGGTGATGGAAGCCTGGCGCACGTCCTGCCCGAAACTTCCCGTTTGGGAGGACGCAAACGATCGTGGATTCATCGAAACAGAAAATGGGATAGTCAGCATCACGGCATCGGGTCGGAGCCTGCTCCGGCAGCACGACCGTTTGCGATGACGTCTCTCTCCCCCACGGTTCTGAACCGCATTGAATTGCTCGCCGCGCACTCCCCCGATCCCGCGGGTGCGCGTGCGGCACTGGCGAGTTTCGAACAGAGGCAGCCCGCATGCGTTTCAGCGCATCGCGCAATCCGCCGCGGCGCTGCAATACCTGATTGCCGTTTTTTCCAATAGCAACTTCCTCACCCAGGAAATTTTGGACGCGCCCGAGTGCCTGGAGCAACTCCTCTCCGACGGCGACCTTCATCGCGTCCGCTCGACTGATGACTTTCGCATTCGTCTTGAACTCGAACTCGATCCTGCCGCTGCGCCCAATCCGCTGCCCTTCGCGCGATTTCGCCGCCAACAGATTTTGCGCATCCTGATCCGCGATGTGCTCGGCTTCGGAACGCTCTCCGATGTGACGGCGGAGCTCTCGGCACTCGCCGACGCGATTGTCGAGACCGCGTACGATCGCATCCATGGCGATCTCGTCTCGCGCTATGGCCATCCCATGTCGGAAAAAGGAGAACTGGCGCACTTCGCAGTGATCGCGCTGGGAAAGCTTGGCGGCGAGGAGTTAAATTACAGCTCTGACATCGACCTGATGTTCCTCTATTCCGCCAACGGCCTCACGGATGCCGCGGCCAGCATCACCAACAAAGAGTTTTTCAAACGTGCGGCCAATGAGTTGACAGCGCTGCTGTCCGCCTACACGCCGGAAGGGATGTGTTACCGCGTCGATCTGCGCCTGCGTCCGGAAGGCAGCCTGGGCGAGGTCTGCATGTCGCTCGAAGGCGCGCGCCAGTATTACGAATCGCGCGCGCGGGATTGGGAATTGCAGATGATGATCAAGGCTCGCGTCGCAGCCGGCGATCGCGCGACCGGCGCAGCGCTGCTCGATTTTGTCGAGCCGAAAATCTACTCAACCACGCTCGATTTTTCGGCGATCGAGGCGCTCAGCGTGACCCGCGAGCGCATCAATGAAAAACTGGCGAGGAAAAAGAGATCGCGCGGAACGCGTGAGCTCGACATTAAATTAGACCGCGGCGGCATCCGCGACATCGAGTTCATGGTCCAGTGCCTGCAGCGCCTTTACGGCGGCGCCGACCCCTGGGTGCGCCACGGCGGCACACTCCTCGCCATCGCCCGCCTTCAGGACAAGGGCTTTCTATCCGAAGCCGAATATGGAGGCCTCGCCGCAGCTTATCAGTTCCTGCGCATTCTGGAACATCGCCTTCAATTCGCCGACGACCGGCAGACCCATGCGCTGCCGTCAGATCCCGCTGCGCTCGAAAAGATCGCGCGCCGCATGCCCTTTGGCGGTGGCCCGGCCGAGTGGCTGCTCACCGAAATTAGAATGCATTTCGAACAGGTCATCGAGATTTATGAGCGGGTCGTTCACGCGCGCGCAGGCTCGGTTCCGGAGACGTCAGGTCCGCAATCGAGCAACGTTGTACGAGCCCTGGAGCAGACCGCGCCCACTCTTTCGCGATCGCTTGCCGAAGCCGAGCTGCAGCACGGCTATCGCGCCTTCGAACATTTTCTCGAAAAATTGTCGACCGATGAAGCGCGCCTCCAAAGGCTCAACGAAGATACAGCGCTGACCGCGCGAACGCTCGATCTATTCGAACAAAGTCCTTACTTCGCGGAGGAGTTGATCCGTACACCGGAGCTGGTCGACGTGATCTCCGATGCGCCTTTTGAGGATGCCGAAATTCCGTATCGACGCCCGCGGAGCTGCGCCGTTGGTACCGCCGCGAAATGCTGCGCATTCAGACGGCGAGCATCTGCGAGTCGCAACCGATTTTCGAAACCCTGGAGCGCACCTCCGCACTCGCCGACACAGTAATCGCGCGCGCCTATGAGATCGCCGTGACCGATATCTGGGGCGCAACTCCGCCCGAAAAGAAACTTTGGGTAATCGCACTCGGCCGACTCGGAATGCGCGAGTTCGATCTCGCCTCCGACGCCGACCTGGTGTTCGTACTCTGCGATTCCGAGTCCCGCCGCATGGAAAAATGGACCCGCGTGGCCGGCCGCCTGATCGATCTGGTGACGGCCTACACCGGCGAGGGCGTGCTCTTCGCGGTCGACACGCGTCTGCGGCCCAACGGCGGCGACGGGCCGCTCGTCCAAACGGAAAGCGCCGTAAAAGATTATTTCACGCGAACCGCCGAGGCCTGGGAAGGGATCACCTACATGAAGTCGCGCGCCGTGGCGGGCGAGCATATGAGCGCGGATCTGTTTCTTCACCATCTTCAGGCCATCGATTGGGTGCGCTACGGCCAAAGCGGCCGTTCGCGAACCGACCTCAAGCAGATGCGCCAGCGCCTCGAAAAAGAGCAGGGCGCGACGCATCCATTGAAGGCCTGGCGCGGCGGATATTACGACATCGATTTTCTGCTGATGTACCTGCGCCTCAAAAGCGCGGGCATATTTTTTCAGTCGCTGAACACTCCCGAACGCATCGAGGTTCTGGAAAGCATGCATCACCTGGATCGAACCGACGCAGGATTCCTGCGCGATGCCGCGACCTTTTATCGCGCACTCGATCACGGCCTGCGCGTTCGTTCCGGCCACGCGGAAGGAAAATTGCCAGCCGCGGCGCAGCGTGCAGCTTTGGGCGAGTTGATGAAGCGATGGACCGCGGTCCCTCTTGATTCGCTGGGTGAGATTCGGGACCATACACGCGAATTATTCGACCGGTCGTTCGGCTAATAGCCCGACTGCCCCGACTACCAGCGGACGCCGATGCTGACTGGCAGGTAGTCCATGTTTTTCAGAGAGCCTGTGAACACATGGTTGTATTTCGCCTCGGCATACAGCTTGAAATTCCACGCGACTTTGACGGAAATGCCGAATCCTACGTCCACGCCTGGTTTATGTACTGTGTAGTCCAAGGCGGTCACACTCGAAGGGTAGCCCGGAGTGTTGAAGCCGAAAAATGGATTCGTACCAGTAGCTGTGGCTACGGTCGGTCTGGTTAAACTTTGCGTGCGCGAGAAAGCTCCGCCTCCTCCTATGGCGTATACGTCCCAGAAGCCTTTGGGATGGAAGTGCCACACCGGATCGATGGTGATCGATTCGTTTTTAAGATGGCCGCCCGGGTAGGCTTGCGGAGTTCCCAGAGTGTTGAGTGCTTTATCGGTAATGTGGAACTGATCGTACTCGATTTCGGCCATCAACGTGAAGTGGCGCGTGAAGTTATAACCGACACCTCCCTGGGCGTTCCAGCCAAGGGACAGATTTGTTTTGGTGGTTAAAAACGGTTCGTCGATTCCGCCTCCGACGTTGAATGCGAACTGATCCAGCCACTGCCACCGTGGTTGTGCGCTTAGCGCTCCGGCAAAGAAAATTGCACAACAAGACGCAGTAAGAATAATCTTCATGGTTTTGGTTTGGGCGCAAAGCGGCGCGACTGCCCGGTGGCAGCGAACTGCGCAGTGACGCTCATTGGTTGAGTCATAGTGAGCTGACAGGACCCCGTGCCCGTGCAAGCGCCTTCCCAACCCGCGAATACAAATCCCGACGAGGGGGTCGCGGTCAGGGTCACACTCGATCCGGCGGATTGATAGCCTGAGGACACGGAGACGGTTCCGCCATTCGTAGCCGCAGTGGTGAGCATAAACTGCGCTGTGAAAGAGACGCTCGCCGACGCTCGGGGCGCGCCGCACGCTACGGAAATGGTCTGCGTCGCGCCGCTGCCTGCATATTGCGTTCCAGTGGGTCCCGTCTGGGAGCTGGGTGCGCCCAGCGTATGAGACGTGCCGGGGAGCCAGTTCAGAACCGCGGGCGTGCTCACGGTTTGGCCGTCGGCAAGTACCTTCAGGCCCGCGGGAATCGTGGTTATCGTATAGGCGACGGCCGGGAACACTTGCCGGATTCGCTGGTTCCCCACGTCGGCAACCAGAACGCTGCACGAAGGACCGATCGCGACCGCGCTCGGCTGATTCATCGAAAAACTGGTGGCGGGACTTCCGTCGCCATTGTAGCCGGCGGTTCCTGTTCCCGCGACCGTACTGATGATTCCGTCGGCTGCGCCCACCTCGCGAATGACGTTATTTCGGGTGTCGGCGATAAATATGTTGCCGTAGGTATCGACAGCGAGTCCGGTCGGGTTGCGGACGGTGGCCGAAAGAGCCGGTCCGCCGTCTCCGGTATAGCCTGACGAGCCTGTGCCAACTACGAGTAGCGACGTTACCGTCCGTGGTGATTTTTCGAATCAGGTTGTTGCCGGTGTCAGCCAGATAGAGCGTGCCGGTCGAATCGATCGTGAGGCCCTGTGGCGCATTCACCGGCTGGGATGCAGCCGTTCCCGTTGGCGAGGACGGCGCGCCCGGTGTACCGATTCCCGCGTACGTTGTAATATTGCCGTTCGGGGTGATCACACGAATGCGATTGCCAGTAACTTCGAGGATATAAACGTTACCGCTGCCATTCGCCACCGCAACGTCCACCGGACCGCTCAGTTCCGATGCGGTAGCTAAAGCGCCGTCGCCGCTATCGAGGTTGGTTCCGTTTCCCGCAAGCGTGACCAGCGCACCTTCGGGAGTAATTTTGCGCACTGCCTGATTTTTTGAATCCGCGAAGTAGATATTTCCCGCGCTATCCTGCATCAGGCCCCGAGGGGCGTTCAGCCGCGCGGTTAAGGCTGTATCGTCCGCGGCGTCAAAGGTGGATTGTCCATTGCCCGCCACGATCGCGACACTCGCGGCACCGGATGAGATGTCGAATTGCCGGATCCGATTGGCGGTGCTGTCGGAGAAATACACCACATCTCCCTTGGAGATCAGATTTGTCGGATTATAGGAGATCAGGCCGTTGCCGCCAATGGTGGTGATAAATCCGTTGGACGCCGTTACGAACCGAACCCGATAATTGCCGCCATCGGCAATGATCACGTTATTTTGCGGATCGATGGCGATTGCTTGCAGATTGAGATTCGCCGCGATCGCGTAACCTCCATCGCCGCCCGCGCCGACTGTTCCCGAACCCGCGAAGTTGGAAATGACTCCATTGGACGCGATGCGCCGCACCCGGTCGTTGCCAATATCGGCGATATAGAGATTGCCCGCGGTGTCGAACAGCAGGGTCCCCGGATTATTCACTTCGGCTGTCGTAGCCTGGCGGCCGTCGCCGAAGGATCCCCTCGCACCGTTGCCGGCGACGACGCTGGTGATACCCGCCGTCGAGAGCAGCCGTACCCGTTGATTCCCGGTATCGGAAACATAGATGTTCCCCAGATGATCGACTGCGACCCCGGCGGGTGCTGAGAACGCCGCGGTAGCAACCGTGCCGTTATCGCCATCATAAGCTGCGTTGCCGGTGCCCGCTACTTTGGTGATGATTCCTTGGGGCGATACCTTGCGGATCTCGTTGTTGCCGGTGTCGGCGATCACCAGGTTGCCACTAGGGTCAAAGGCGATTGCGGACGGAGTATTCAGACTGGCGTTGACCGCGGGACCACCGTCGCCGCTGTTTATATTGTTGCCGTTGCCCGCGAACGTGTGAATGATCCCGCTGGTATCCACCATGCGGATGCGATTCGAGCCGGCATCGGCGATGTATAAATTTCCCGAAGAGTCGAAGGCGAGTGCCAGCGGTATGGAAAGAGTGGCCGAGGTCGCCGGGCCGCCATCGCCCGAAGCACTCTGGGAGCCTTGCGCGCCGGTTCCCGCTACCAGGAACAAAGTTCCGGTCGAATCGATCCGCACCACCTGATGAGATCCGCGGAGGGAAACGTAGACATTGCCTTTACCATCGCTGGCCACACCCGAGGGCAGGTTCAGACTGACGGCCAAGGCGGGCGCACTGCTTGGCGCGCCGGGTATCTCGCCCAGTATCGTCGCAATGGTCGATTGGCGCACTGGCGCGCATGCCGCCGCGATCGCGATTGAGAGGGCGAATTTAAATGATTTCAACTTCATAATGTTCCGAGAGTCTATCCGCTAACGCGGCACTCAATACGTAAAACTTAAGCCGATCTCCAGTTGATTCTTTTGCGACTCATAGGCCGGTCCTTGAAACGTGTACCCGAACCACCGCGTGTAGCGCGCTTCGCCCATGGCCTTGAACTTGCCGTACTCAAATAATTTGTATCCCACGCCGCCGACGACTCCGAGCAAATTTCTGTTGGCAGGCGCGACCGGCGTCTCGTTATAAGACGTCGAACCATCGGGTAACGAGGTGGACGTTCCTGTCCGGATGTTGGAGACGTGCCGGTAGGCGCCGCCGCCAATCAGAAAGGTCTGTGACAGCCAACCCAATCCGCGCGGGTTCTTGTTGTGAAGGCTGTAGTAGCGGGCCACCACCGGGACGTCCCAATAATTCGCGCGAGTATCCTGGGTGATGGACGTCAATGGTCGATTGTCGTAGCTCGAGTTCGGATCCTTCAGACCGCTCTTGATCTGGTCGAGCTGGGTATATTCCTCCTGGTGGTAAAAAAAGTCGATGCCCGATGGAGAGGCGCTTGGTCAGGAGATATTCGCCGGTTAATCCCAGAGTGTCTTTTGCGCCAGCGGATGTTCCGAAGTAAGCCGAGTTGAGGATCGGATTGGTCGAAGTGGTGGTCGCATACTGGGTCTGAAAGAAACGTTCGGGAAAATATTCCACCCGGACTCCGAAAGAAATACGCGGAGGTGTTGCGGTCACGTCGCTTCCCGGCGTATTGTCCTGATTCGTGGAGGGTGTCCCGCTAGGAGGCGGCGTCGGCGGGGGCGCGGTGGCTGTTGAACAGTCTGTGCGAAAACCGAAGACCCGAGGAGCGCGACCGCGCAAATTGTGGAGCGAACCTGCTTGCAGATGTTGATCATTTTCTGGTCTCAGAACCGCAGCCGCACCGCAAGCTCGATCGACCGCGGTCCACCCGTTCGGAATAAGGAGTTTACCGCGCCTCCGAACGATTGATTCAACATCTCCGTGACAACTCCGAAGTTCGGGCTGGCCAGGTTCGCTCCTTCCAGTGGCGAGGGGTTCGCGAAGTTCGGATGATTAAAGACGTTGAACGCCTGAGCGGACAAGCTCAAGGCGACTCGTTCCGTGATCGGGATAGTGCGCCGCAGGGAAAGATCTAACTGCTGCTCACCGAAGCCGCGGAGCACGTTTCGTCCAAGATTTCCCTGCGCGAAACCGCTCACGATATCGAAAGCAGCGACGTTCAGTTGCTGGCCGCCCGGCACGTTGGGATTGGGGATCCAGACGGGCAATCCATTGTAATTGGGACGCACCTGCGCGAAGAGGCCAACCGTCGAGTTATACGTCGCCATTGTTCGCCGTGGTAGTGGTAACGGTCGTGCCGTTGATGCTGACCGCTCCGCTGTTCGAGCTGATCGTCTGGAGGTCGAAGGGAAGGCCGGTGCGCGCAGTCTCCACGAAATCGAGGTACCAGTGACGCAAAGGAGCGCCGATCAGACCGCCGGGAGCGGGAAGGCGATATGAACCGGAGAGACTGAGATTCTGCCGGATGTCGTAATCGGAGGAGCCTTTCTGCCCGCCGCCGTAGAGCTGCGCGAATCCTCCGCCGCCCACCGTCGTTCGACGCGGTATCGATCGAATGCGCCCAGGTGTAGCTCAACTGCATTTGGAAGCGGTCACTCAGACGCTTGCGAAACTGCGCTTGCATGCCGTTATAAGAAGAAGTCGCGCCATTGGTGGCTTGGGAAACGATGTCGAATGCATCCGAGTATTCAGGCGAAGTCTGAACGCGCAGGAGGTTCGTGCCTCTGGTTGCCGCATAGCCAAGGCTCAAGTACGGATCCGGAGCCGAAGTGCTGCTCAATCGTCGCGTTCCACTGATAAATGAGCGGTGTCGTCAAGCCGATCGCGGCAGTCGTAATCTGGCCATACGGACGAGTCGGCGGTAACAAGGGCGCCGCTAGATAGATCGGCAGCAGCGGAAACTGAGCTTGCGAGACGGTAATTACGGACTGATACGGAGCGCCGCTAAACGCGCCGGCAGTGGTGCCATATCCCAGATCGTAGAACACGCCGAAGCCGCTGCGGAACATCGTCTCATATCCGGGCGTCGTATTCATTTCATAAGCCAGCCCGAGGCGCGGAGCGATGTCCCACCATTTGGTGGGATAAATGGGATCGTTCTGCGTGACACCCGCTATCTGATTGTTCGAAAGAGCAAAGGGCTTCTGCCCTTCACGCGCGCTCGGGGCCGGATTCACATCCCACCGCAGACCGTAAGTCACGGTGGTCCTCTCGGTGAGGCGCCAGGTATCCTGGCCGTACAATGAAAAGTTCAAGATACGTCGGATAGACCGCCGGGAGACTCGATGTGACCGTCGCGTTTAAGGCGCTGCCGGAGGTCAGCGAGTAACTGTTTGAGGCGATTCCGTTGAACGAAACATTCTCGCTATACGGGAACGCGATCGGTGGTTACCAGGATCCGGCGGATATCGATACCCGCTTTTTCGTGATGATTTCCGACAACCTTAGTGACCGAATCGACTACATTATATTGCTGTTGCTCGGTGGCCGTATGGCCGCCATAGGAATAGCCGGCCACGCCCAGCATATTCAGATTGAAAGCGCCGGTGATGCTGTTGATTCCTGCGGGAAACACCTCGCTGGCATTCAGCGGAACGGCGCCTCCATAGTTATCCATGAATGGAATAGCTCGAAGCCGTGGTTCGTGAATAATTGACTCGCAAATCGTTCACGATGCCATTGGGAAGAATGTTGCCAAGCCCGGCGGTAAACAGGTCCGAGTGGGACGATTGATGCGTCAGAACGTTTGGAGAAACGGTTTCCGAGCCGCGGCGCTCACTCGACGCCGGCGACAGAGAGTACCTCACAAACAGAGTGGTCTTCGCATTGATGATCTGGTCCAGGCGCACGCTGCCGGTCTGGCTCGAAGCGGGGTTAGATACCGCCGCCTGATATTGCGCCGCACCGTCGGTCAGTTGCACGCCGTTAGGAACAGGAAACGCGTTCAAGAATGGCTGTAGCGGAGCCGAAGTCGATTGCCGGGTGGTAATCGACGGAACGTTGGAAATGACTGTGAAGGGAGCGCTGACACTCAATTCGTCGAACTGCGCGAAGAAGAACGTCCTCCCCTTCACCAGCGGACCCCCGAAAGTGCCTCCCGGACGATCTTCACGCTCCTTGGCGCGTCCTAATCTGAGAGAGTTGGCGAACCAGTCGTTGGAGTCCAGCCTTTGGTTTCGGAAGTAATAATAAAGCAATCCATGAAAGTCATTCGTGCCGCCCCGGCTGGTCATCGCGATTTGGGCGCCCGGCGACCTGCCGAATTCCGGCGCGATCGCCGCCGTCTGCACGTTCATTTCCTGCATCGCGTCGAGGTTGATGATATCCGTGGATCCGCCCACATTGGGCGCTACCCCGCCACCTCCACCGCCTCCAAAGCCGCCAAATCCACCGCCCCCACGACCTCCTCCGTCCCGCAGCGGCTATCGATGTATTCAGGCTGACGCCGTCAAGCGTATAGTAATTCGTGTTCGATCTGAGCCCGTTGGCATTGATCCCGCCGTCTCCGATGCCTCCGGCCGCCGAAGTAATGCCCGGCGCCATCAGAACCAGCGATTCCGCATTTTGCCCATTCACCGGAAGGTTTTGGATATAATTTTGGCCCAGTGGGACGCCTTGCGCGGCGTCGTTCGAAATCAGATCGACTTTCTCTTTAACATCTACCGCCGTCGACTGCGCGGCCGCGACCTTTAACTCCACCACCAACGTCTTGCGATCGCGAACGCCCAGCGGCAAGCTCCTGATTTGATACTGCTGAAAGCCGGTTTTTTCGATTTGCACCGAATAATCGCCCGGCGTCAGAGAATCGAAAATCACATATCCGCCCGTAGGAGTCTGTTGATGGTAAATGGTCCCCCGTCTGACTGTTGACAAGAGTGACACTCGCATCGGGAACCATCGCATCGGTGCTATCGGTTACCGTGATCGTGAGAGAGGCGAAGTCCTGCGCGAAGAGCACACCAGTGAAACACCGCAGAGAAGAAAAAACGAGCCATCTAGACATGAGTAATCACACCTGAGCGAAACCTCTCCACCGTGCGGGCGCACCAAGACTCTAAGGGGAAAACAAATAGATTTGACAACAGCACTCTCCCACCGCCGTGCAGTCCAAGGACCATCGCCCGGATTGCACAAGTTCTAGTGTACCCAAAAGACGCTTACCGGGTTTAGTTCGGTTCGTTGCAATTGTGAAGAAGTGTGACAGGATTCTCCGGACTTGGCGTGTAGCGTATTTGATACCCTGTGCCGCGTACGCTCAGGATCATCCCCCGCCCGTCCCCCATTTTGCGCCGTATCCGGCTGACATGGGTATCGATATTCCGTTCGAATGGCGCCGACAAGCGATTGTAGAGTCTAAGGCTTAGGCGGTCGCGCGATACAACTTTCCCGAACGAGCCCATCAGGCACTCCAGGATTTCCACTTCCATTGCCGTCAGATCCAGCCGTTTGCCGTGAAAGTACACGTCCCTCGAAGCCGGCAGCAGCCGCAATTCGCCGATTTGGATTGCTTCCGGTGTCGGCTGAATTCGTCCCAGTCCGGCGCAAAATCGCCTGAATGCGTGCCAGCAGCTCATCCGCATGAAAGGGCTTGGCCAGATAATCGTCCGCGCCCGCCCGTAAACCAATGACCCGATCCGCTCGCTCGGCCTTCGCGGACAGTACCAAATCGGGAATTTGGGACTGGTCCCGAACATGCCGCAGCACTTCCAAGCCGTCCACCCCGGCTACATCAAGAATCAAAAGGTCATACGGTTCGGTCTGCGTTCGGCGAACGCCGCGATCGCCATCCTGCTCAAATTCCACGGCGTAACCGGAGCCCTCGAACAGCTCGCGGAGCGCCCCGCATGCCTCGACATCGTCATCAACGACCAGAAACTTCATCAGTCACAAAACTTCACAAATTCCTTTTATGATACTTCAGGCGCTTCAGCTTTGCTGTCTCGTTCCCAAAAACGTCAGTCGTCTCGCGAAAGAATCGGACAATCGCCTTCAACTCGTCGGCGCTGTATTGGTCCGCGATCCCAGACATTGCGCGATTTAAGGACTCAAAAATCGGCGCGACGCGTTCCTTCAGCTCTTTGGTGTGGCGCGGTTCGACGATGACGCTGCGCCGATCCTTGGCATGCGGCTCGCGGCGAACATATTCAGACTGCTCCAGCCGATCGACAATCCCAGTGATCGCGCCCGAGGTAAATCCCGACAACTCCGCCAGGCGACTGGCGCTCGATGGTCCGTGCGATTGCAGTAGTTCGATACACTTCCACTCAGCCGCAGTCATACCCAGGTACGAAGCCAGCGCGTCGTGAAATAAAACGACCGCGTTGCCAAGCTCGCGCCCTGACAAATCCTGTTGAAACGCAGATTTTTTATTAGCCATATCTCTTAGCTATAAGATACTCTCTGATAAGAGAAAGGTAAACTGGAGAGGTAAGCTTCATGTGTGATAAATGCGGCTGGCCTTTGGGTGGCGCGGACTTTAGTCTGCGGCGTCGGCTTCAGCCGACGTCTTCGCCTGTGTCAGGAAATAGGAGGAGCCTATCCATCGACTGAATCACCGAGACTCTCTTCCCGCCCAAGTAAGGCAGAATGAGAAGGGAGGACAAATGCTCTCAAGGACTATCCCCGTCAGTGCCTTCCTTATAGCAGCCGTCTCGCTACAAGGTCAGTCCGCGCCCGCGCTCGCAGTGGATGCCGCAGTCAACCGGCATCCCATCAGTCCGTGGATTTACGGCATTAATCAATGGAGCGATAACGGCATCCAGGGCATGATGCGGATTCCTCTGGTCCGCTGGGGCGGCGACGATGCCACTAGTTTCAACTGGTCGGCCAGCCTGAAGAACAACACCGGGGACAATCCCTGGGTGTATGAGAATTACTCCATCTCTCCTGGTTTCGACGCTTTTCATCTGCGTAATCTGAAAACCGGCTCGACCAGCCTGAGCACGTTTCCGCTGCTCGATTGGCTGCCGAAAGCAGCCGGTGAATGCAGCTTCAGCGTGAAAAAATACGGCGCTCAAAAAACGACGAGCCCCGATAATTCCGATTGCGGCAACGGCGTTCTCACCAACGGGAACAACGTCGCTAACGATCCCAACGACGCCTATATTCCAGTCGACGCAAGCTTTTCCCAGCAGTGGATTCAACACGAGGTAGCCACTTACGGCCCTGGGAATGCCGGCGGCATCCGCTTCTGGAGCCTGGATAACGAACCCGAGTGGTGGGATTCGGTCCACTACGACGTTTACAAAACCGCGTCCAACGGGAAAGCCGGTGCCAGCTACGATGACATGCTGTCGCGCGACATCAATAGCGCGCTAGCCGTCAAGCAGACCGACCCGACTGCGCTCGTTACCGGCCCGGTTCCCGGCGGCTGGTCGGGCATGCTGTTCTCCAAGCAGGATATGTACGCCGGCTGGGGAAAGGCGCCCTATCAATACTGGGATAATCCCGTGGATCAGAACGCGCACGGAGGAGTCCAATGGCTCCCATACTACTTGCAGCAAATGAAAGCGGCCGAAACGAAAAATGGATTTCGCCTCTTGGACGTTCTCGATGTCCACGCCTACATCACTCCCAGCAGCCTCAGCGGTTCCGCGGGCGATGCCGCGATGGAAACTCTGCGTATGACCTCGACCCGCGCCTTGTGGGACCCCAACTACACCGTGCCGGGCGGCGGTTTTGAAGATGCGACGGGCGCGGAGCAGGCGCCGCAAATGGTTCCCAGGCTTCGCCAGTGGGTCGCGAATAACTATCCCGGAACCATGACGGGCATCACTGAATATAATTGGCACGCGCAAAACTCCATCACCGGCGCGATCGCGCAGGCGGACATCCTGGGCATTTTCGGCCGGGAGGGCCTGGATCTGGCAACGCTCTGGCCCGATTCGCTCTACTCCCGCGAATCCCGCCGCGTTTTCGTTCATGATGTTCCTGAATTACGACGGCAACGGCAGCCAGTTCGGCAACACCAGCGTCTCGGCGACCTCCGCGAATCCCGATGTGCTCTCGATTTTCGCCGCCCAGCGCACCGATTCCGCGCTGACCGTACTAGTCTTGAACAAGACTACCAGCGCAATCGCCGATACCATCACCCTGGCGAACTTCAACCCATCGAATACCGCGCAGGTGTGGCAATACAGCACCGCAAATAGCTCCGCCATCGTGCGCGAAGCCGATCTCTCCTTCAGCGGCACCACCCTTAGCGCGACGTTCCCGAGCTATTCGATGACGCTGTTCTTAATCCCCCAATCGCAAGGCTCCATGACAGTCGGCCAGCCTACGATTACGTCCGTGAACAATGCAGCTTCCTACAATGCGACCGGCGTATCCCCCGGAGAAATCGTCACCATCTTCGGCCTGGGCCTGGGCCCGGCGAAAATTGCGTATTTGCAGGAGGATTCAAACGGCCTGGTAAGCACGTCCACCGGCAACACGATGGTCTACTTCAACGGCATCGCGGCGCCGATGATTTACGCGTTGAACAAGCAGGTGTCAGCGGTGGTGCCCTACGAAGTGGCGCAATACGCCACGGTCTAACGTGGTGGTCGAATATTCCGGCAACGCTTCCTCTCCATTCCCGGCCAAGGTCGTGACAGCGGTCCCCGGCATTTTCACCAACGACTTCTCGGGATCGGGCCAGGGAGCGATTCAAAACGTGAAAGATTCGACTCCCAATAGCGCAACCAATCCCGCGGCACGCGGCGACTACGTAACCATTTACGCAACGGGCGAAGGAGCCACCACGCCGCCAGTGATCGACGGCCGCGTAAGCGGAGCGCCTCTCCAAGCGCCAGTGCTCTCCTGCTCAGCCTCGATTGGCGGCCAGCCCGCATCCATCCAATACTGCGGCGCAGCCCCCGGCGAAACCTCCGGCGTATTGCAGATCAACGCGCAGATCCCCCAATCAGTGGTCCCTGGCGGAACCGTGCCGTTAAGCATCACCATAGGCAGCATCCAAACCCCGCCCGGCGTGACCTTAGCAGTAAAATAGCCGCTTTGTGATGGCAAACCTGCGGATCGATCGGTCACAGGTCCATCGGCTCCATCCCGGACGCGTCTCCTCGACCGGCGTCTCGCCATTTTCAACCCTCCCGCGACGGACCATAACTAAGCCAATTGCGCTCCCCAATCCACCCGTTTCCCCCTTGACGCATCGCCCTATCCGGGGGTAGACTGCCACTACTGACCTAAACCTAATAACTGGGGAGGAATGATGGCTCATTTGTTGTTAAGAAGGCTCTTGGTCGCAGGTTCCGCTGCAACCTTGGCCGTAACTCTGGCATTTGCACAGGATAAGCCTGCGGCCAAGCCCGCGACCACGGCTCATCCCGCTGTGAAAGAGCCGGGGCCTACTGAGATGGGGCACGTGCACTATCTCGATTATAAGAACGGTTTCCGCGGGGTAAAATTCGGTTCGCCGTCCTCGGCGATTCCAGGCCTCAGCCTGGTCCGTGAGTCGGGAGCGATGAAGATCTATCAGAAGTCGGGCGACACGCTGGTTCTCGGCGCGTGCACGCTCGATCATATTCTACTATCACTTCGTCGACGATAAATTCATGGGCGTCAGCCTTTTTCCGAAAGACATCGACGACGGCCAAGCCCTGCGTGAAATTTTTGAAATCGCTTTCGGCGAAGGCGCGACCGCGAAGCCGCACGCCGATTCGGGCGAACATCATCAGCACGCCGACGAGTTTTTCTGGCGAGGAAAGGTTGCCAACGCGAGGATAAGTTACACTGAAGCTCATCAGGCCGAAGCGTGGATCGGCAACAACGACCTGCAAGACGCGTACGGCAAGGTCCAGAAGAAAATGGCGACAGACGCAGCCGCCAGTCTGTTTAAATCGGAGAACATCATGACGAACAATAACGAATAACAAGAAATTTGGACTTTCGGCACGGGCGCGCAAAGCATTCTGCGCCACCTTCCTGGCCGGCGGTCTGTTCGGTGGTCAGGCCGTCCAGGCAGCCACCCCCGCGACGACGATTCCCGACCGGGTCGCCGCCGTCCGCGAGCAACTCTATAAGCGCGTTGCCGATCTGGGGAGCCCCGAGGCGCTCTCCAAACTGCCCTATAGTCAGATGCAGGTCGCGTCCTGGCTCAACTGGGTCAACTGGCCCAACTGGAACAACTGGCGCGATTGGAACAACTGGCGAAATTGGAATAACTGGCCGAATTGGTTCAACTACTAATTCGCCGCACGTTATTCAAAGAAGCTCCCTGAAAGTTCCGGCTTTCAGGGAGTTTTTTATTTGTAGCGATGAAAACCAGTGGGGCCGGTTCCCGACCTGCCCTCCAAACCGAACCCCGACCGTCAGGAAGGGGACAAGTGTTTTATCCATCACTAATCTGACTGCTCTCCTCCCGTCCGGTAGAAGTGAAAGCGAGGAACCAGAAAATGAAAAAGACAGTATGCTCCCTTCTCCTGGCCGGCGGATTGTTCGGCGGAGTAGCTCCAGCCACCATCCCCGATCGCGTCGCCGCCGTGCGCGCCGAACTCAACAAGCGCGTCGCCGATGCGCAGGACCTGGGAGCGCTTCCCAAATTGCCCTACGCGCAAATGGAAGTCGCGTCCTGGCTCAACTGGGTAAACTGGTCCAACTGGAACAACTGGCGCGATTGGAATAACTGGCGCAACTGGAATAACTGGTCGAACTGGTTCAACTTCTGAAAGGTAGAATTGATTGACATGCCAGCCGAATACACCGGGCCGCACATGAAGGAGATCGGGCTGCTGATTCTGCAGCCTTCTCCCTTCTGCAACATCGATTGCGATTACTGTTATTTAGCGGAACGCTCGAGCACCAAGAAAATGTCGCTGGAGGTCCTGCACAAAACCCTCGACCGCGTTTTCGAAAGCGGCCTGGTTGGCGGACAGTTAAGCGTAGTGTGGCATGCAGGCGAGCCTCTTGCGGTTCCTCTTGCTTACTACGAAGAAGCGTTTCGATTGATGGCGACCTGGGGTATTCCCGAAGGCAAGATCGTCCATAATTTTCAAACCAACGGCACTCTCATCAACGATGCCTGGTGCGAATTTTTCCTGAAGAACAACTGCAGCGTCGGCGTCAGCGTCGATGGCCCCGCGCACATTCACGACAAGCATCGCAAGGACCGCGCCGGCAAAGGCACGCACGATAAAGTGATGCGCGGCATCGAGTTCCTGAAAAAACACAAGGTGCCGTTCCACTCGATTTCAGTGATCACCGCCGACGCGCTCGAATCGCCCGACGAAGTTTTCAACTTCTTCCTGGAAAATGAAATTCACAGCGTCGGCTTCAATATCGAGGAGCAGGAAGGCATCCACCAGATCTCCACACTAGGCGGCAGCGTGACCACCTCCGGTCGCATCGAGAAATTCATGCGCCGTTGCTATGAGTTACAGAAAGCATCGGACGGCGCAGTGCGGATCCGCGAGTTCGACCGGGCTTTCCAAGCCTTGGCCCGCACCGAAGAAATGGACAAAGAGGTGATGGACCACAACGACCAATCGATGGCCTTTGGAATTATCAGCATCGACTGGCAGGGTAACATCTCGACCTTCTCACCGGAGCTTCTAGGCGGCAAAAGTGTGAAATACGGGGAGTTCTGCTTCGGAAATACCATGACCGACAGCCTTCTGTCGATCAAAAACAACCCCGGCTTCATCCGCATCGCCGACGAGATTCAGGAGGGGATGAGGATGTGCCAGGAATCCTGCCAATACTTCTCCTATTGCGGCGGCGGCGCCCCCTCCAACAAGTATTACGAGAACGGCAGCTTCGCCTCGATGGAAACCATGTATTGCCGCCACACCGTGCAGCTTCCATTCGATATAGTGCTCGCGGATCTCGAAAAAACGCTCTTAATCAGCCATAATTGACGCGTTAAGGAGCTTGAAAAACGCCTTATTTGACCTTAAATTACGCCCCTGCGGCCGATTAGCGGGCTAAATCCACCGGCGCTTTTAAGTGGAAGGTGAACACCATCTCTGCCGGAATCACCACTTGTCTCTTGCCCGTGATCACGACGCCGACGAAGCCCGCGGTGGCTCCCGCACCGGCGCCGATCGCTGCGCCTGCTCCTCCACCCGCCACCGCCCCGATCACTGCTCCGGTTCCAGCGCCGCCGCCGATGAAGGCGATGTCACGCTTCTTATGCGCGCCGCTCAGTTTGGCATCGAGCGCTGTCACAATCGCTACCTGCTGGCCGTGATATTCGATGGAATCCAGGCGAATAGCGATTTCCCCGCGCCCCTTGAACCGGCCCGACGCCTTGCACATAATAACGGTGCCCTGCATCGCCGCGCCTTTCGCGATTACTTCCTGGCCGTCGATCACCAGAGGCGCGTCCAGAGTCGCATGGAATTGCTCGCCCGTATGACTGCGCTTGGTCGAGAGGTTTTGATCGATACGTGCCTGAATGGTGGTATCGGCGGGGATCTGAATGGGAGACAGCGCGGGAACAGCCGCAGGCTGCGCGGTGCTCGCATCCTGCCCTTGGCGCTTGCACGCCGCGAAGCTAAAGGCTAGAAGCAGCGTCGCAAAAATCACGAACTTGTTCTTGGCCATAATGCAAAGTAGATACACGAGTCGACAAGTTTGTTTCGCTTAATTCCGGGGAGGCTCCGGCAGCATTACCATCTGGAGATACATGGCGACGCTCAATGGGGAGGAATTGGTGGCCATTCGCAATTCTCGCCTGCTTCCGATCGCACCAGCGGATGGCATACTAGAGGCATGACGCGGCTCACCGTATCGAAGGCGAAAGCCGAATTAACCGACATCGTGAAACGCGCCGAGAAAGCCAAAGAGCGAACAGTGCTCTCACGGCGCGGCAAAGGTATCGCGGCAGTTGTCCCTATAGAGGATCTGCGGCTCCTGGAGCATCTTACGCAAGAGGAAATGGATCGCCAGGATATCGAGGACGCGCGCAAGTCGCTGGCCGAGGATGGAAAGAACGTTCCCCTGCGCGATTTCATCCGCAATTTGAGGGATTGATTCTTGGGCTATCGCGTGGAACTTAGTCCCGCGGCTCAACGGGACATGCGAAGGCTTGATCGCCAGATTCGTAAAAGCATCAATCTGGATCTGCTGCGGCTCGAAGAAAATCCTCGGCCCGTGGGAGCAGAGAGGCTTCACGCGAAGGAAAAACTTTATCGATTGCACGTAGGCCCGAGGAAGAATTATCGTGTCGTCTATCAAATCACCGACGAGGTGCTCCTCGTGCTGGTGGTGCGCGTTGGGGACCGCAAGGAAGTTTATCGGCGCCTGAGATAGTCAGGGTGACCGCCGTGGGCGAAACCTCCGTTACCGCGTAGAATGAAAGTGTGCGAGCCTTCGCCCTCCTTGCTCTTGCCACCCTTCTCCTCGCCCGGTCCTCCGTCGAGCGTCTCGATACCGCCCACCTCGAAGCCGTTCACGCCCAGCGTGTCGAATGGATGAAAAAACGCGCCGCCGCGCCGCCTCCTCCCGGCGTCTATCGCGATTTCCGGGCCATCCTCCACATCCACGCCGAGGATGCCGATCATACCAAGGGCACTCGCGCCGAGGTTTTGAAAGCCGCGAAAGAAGCCGAAGTCAGCGTCGTCATGTTCACCGATCATCGCGGCCCCAAGCCTGAAACCTGGTCCGGAGTCCGCGACGGAGTGCTCTTCATCCCCGGCTCGGAGGACGATCATCTGCTGCGCTATCCCGCCGTCGCCAGCCGGACCCGAGCTGCGTTTTCTTTCGCACATCGAAGAGCGCCCCGACATGTCGTCCGAAGGATTTCAAGGGCATGGAAATCTACAACCGCCATACCGACGCGACCGTTCACAAGGAGTTCGTCGAATACTTCCAAGCCGCGATGAAGGATCCCAAGGAATGGAAGCGGCTGGTCGCCAAGGAAAAGGAATTTCCGGACGAAGTGTTCGCCGCCGGAACCGACGTGCTGCCGCAGTTCCTCGCCCGCTGGGATAAGGAACTCGCAACCCACCCGTTCACCGGCATCGCCGCCAACGACGCGCATCAGAACCAGATTTTTAATGGCACCACGTTCGACCCCTACGCGGTCGCGTTCCGCCACGTCAGCACGCACATTCTGGCGCGCGATCTGAATGAAGCCGACATCCGCGAATCGCTCGCCGCCGGGCGCGTCTATGTTTCGCACGACTGGCTGTGCGATCCCACCGGCTTTTCCTTCATCGCCGAAAACAATCTCGGCCTGTTCGATATGGGCGATCAGATTCCTCTCTCCGGCATCGCGCGTCGGCAACACCAGCATCCACGCGTCGCTTCCGATCCCCGCGAAACTGAAATTGATCCGCGACGGCGTCGTGGTCGCTGAGAGCGACGATTCCAAGCTCGCCTTCACTCCCAAGGAGCCCGGCGCGTATCGCCTGGAAGCATGGCTCACCGTCGACGGCGAGGATCGCCCGTGGATTTTCTCGAATCCGATTTACGTGACGAAAACCAGCAATCTCGCGCTTCCCGCCGAGCACGCTCGCGACGAATATCGATGTCCAGAAAGACATCACCTATACCGAAGGCGATCCCGCCGACGCGGCCAAGCACAAGCTCGATCTGTATCTTCCCGAAGGACAAGAAGAATTTCCCCGTGCTGGTGTTCATTCACGGCGGGTCATGGCGATCGGGCGACAAATCGTTGTATCCCGGCGCTCGGCAATCGTTTCGCGAAACTCGGCATCGGCGTCGCGATCCCCAGTTATCGCCTGATGCCGAAAAATCCTCATCCCGCGCAGATTGAGGACACCGCCGCGGCCTTCGCGTGGGTCTATAAAAACATCGCGCAGTATGGAGGCGACGCGAGCCGCATCTATATCGCCGGCCATTCCGCCGGTGGCCATTTGGTCGCGCTGCTGGCGCTCGACCCCGCGTATCTGGCGAAGTACGATATTCCGTCTAACCGCAATAAAAGGCGTCGCAGCGCTCTCCGGCGTATACGACGTCAGCAAGATTCAAGGCTTCGTCAACGCCGACGGCGATAATCCGTCGCCCATCGCGCACGTGCATGCGAAGGCGCCGCCGTTTCTGGTCAGCTATTGCCAGTGGGATTATCTGGCGCTGCCGTTGCAGGCGCGCGAGTTCGCCGCGGCGCTCAAAAAATCGTTCGATTCCGTGGAATTGCTCTACGTTCCCGGCCAGGGCCACATCTCCGAAATTATTCACATCGTCAAAGATGACGACGTGATCGCGCAGGCGATTCTCAAACTGATCCAGTGATCGAAAACACCCCACTGTGGGGCAGGTTGGCAACCTGCATGCCGATTGTTAGTCGGTCCATCCGGGCGCAGCCCGGACGCTTCATCGCCGTCGTCGTCGGATAGACACCATGACTAATAAATTCGATCTCGTCGGCGTCGGACTCAACGCCACCGACACGCTGCTCATCGTCTCCCACTTCCCCGCCTACGCCGGAAAAGTCCCGTTTGAAGCCGAAATCCTCAGTCCCGGCGGCCAGGTCGCCAGCGCGTCTGGCCACCGTCGCGAAGCTCGGGCTGCGCGTTAAATACATCGGCACCGTCGGCGACGATGAACGCGGCCGCGTGCAGATGGACAGCCTGCGCGAAACCGGCATCAATCTCGACGACGTCGAAATTCGCGAAAATTGTCCCAATCAGACGGCGTACATCATCATCGATCAATCCACCGGTGAGCGCACCGTTCTCTGGAGCCGTCCCGATTGCCTGCGCCTGGAGCCCGAAAGCATCACGCTCGAAAAAATCGCCTGCGCGCGGATGCTGCACATCGACGGTCACGATACGCCGGCGGTCGAAAAAGCCGCGAAGCTGGCGCGCAGCCAAGGCATTCCGGTGACGTGCGATGTCGATACCATTTATCACGGTTTCGATCGCGTGCTCGAATCGGTCGATTATCTGGTCGCGAGCTCCGAATTTCCCGGCCAGTGGACCACGGAGCGCGATCCGTTCCGAGCGCTCGAGACCATCCAGAACGAATATAGGATGAAGTGCGCCGCCATGACCCTCGGCTCCCACGGAGCGCTGGCGCTGCATCGACGGAAAATTCGTCTATTCGCCGGCGTTTGTGGTCAATTGCGTCGATACCACCGGCGCGGGAGACATCTTTCACGGCGCGTTTTGTTACGCTGTGCTCGAAGGGATGGGGATGCGGGAGACGCTCGAATTCGCGAACGCCATGGCCGCGCTGAACTGCACCAAGCTCGGCGCGCGCGGCGGAATCGCGACGGCGGCCGAGGCACGGGCACTGATCGAACGCGGAGAGCGCCGCGCCAATAAAGATTTCGCCGCCGCTCTCGCACTCCGCATGATCCCTCTTCGATCGACGGAGCGCATCTATTCGACAGCGGTAGTGACGGCGGCGCTGATCGCCATCAATACGTTGATTTTTCTCTATCAGGTGACGCTCGGCCCCGGCGAGCTGAATACTTCGTCGCGGCAGTGGGGCATCGTTCCGGATCAGATGCGCGGCCTGGGCTTGGTGACGCTGGTGACCTCCATGTTTCTCACGGAGGATGGCTGCACCTGATCGGAAACATGCTGTTCCTGTGGGTCTTCGGGCGCAACGTGGAGGATCTGATCGGCGGCCCGCGCTTTCTTGCGTTCTATTTGCTCGGCGGGATCGCGGCCGGAATCGGTGCACGTCATCGTGAACGCGTATTCGCGCAGTGCCCACCATCGGAGCCAGCGGCGCGATCGCCGGCGTAATGGGCGCATACCTGGTTAAATTTCCGCGCTCGCGAATCGTCACTCTGATTTTCATTTTCTTCTTCGTCACCACGGCGGAAATTCCAGCCGCGTTCATTCTGCTCTACTGGTTCGCCATCCAGTTCATCAGCGGAGTCGGATCCTTGGCATCCACCGATTACACCGGAGGCGGCAGTCGCGTGGTTCGCGCACATCGGAGGTTTCTTGATCGGCATGCTGCTGATCCGAGCCTTTCCCGCGCGCCAAAGATGGCGTGCGTGGTACGAGGAAGATTAGCTATTCGCTGGCGAGCTTGCTCGCGAGCGGGCGGTCCTGGCCTGAGTATTTGTTTCCTACTTTGTTTCTGTAAGATACCCTGACTCGCGTGGAAAGCTGCTCGAAAGTGAAGGAGCAGATTCGCATCCCGGGATAGAGCGCCACCGGCATCCGTCCCAGGTTGCTCAATTCGAGTGTTGCTTTTCCCGATCCAGCCGGGGTCGAACAGTCCCGCCGTTCCGTGGACGATAATGCCGATGCGGCCCAGGCTGGAGCGGCCTTCGAGCCTGCCCAGAACATCGTCGTCGAGTTCCAGCACTTCTTCGGTGATCGCCAACGCAAACTCATGTGGCTGTAAGATGAACGGCTCGTCCGGCGGAACAATGATGGTGCGCATCAGGCCTTGAATCGCGGCCTTTTCCCGGATGTCGATCAGCGCGTGCTTGCTATGTTCGAAGACGCTGAATTCGTGGCCCAATCGGAAATCGACCGAGCAGCTTCCGAACTGCTCCGGCGGCAAAGGCGGGCGTGATTTTGATTTTTCCTTCTGCAATATAGCGATGGATATCAATGTCCGAAAGGACCATTTACTGGGTATACCTTTCCATCCACGCCATGATATGTTCGATTTTCTCAATATAATGGCTGTTGCGGCCGCGGATGCCGTGATATTCATCCGGCACTCGGACCAGCACTGCCGGCACTTTCTGAGCCTTGAGCGCGAAGTATAATTCTTCGCTCTCCGCGATCGGCGTGCGCAGATCCGCCTCGCCGGTGATTACCATGGTCGGCGTCTTGAAATTCTTGGCGTAAAAGATCGGCGAATGTTCCAGAAACTGCTGCGGCTGCTCCCACGGAAACGCTTTAAGCCATAGAGCTGAATGGACATAACCACCGTCGGCGGTTCCGGCCTGGGTGATCCAGTTGGTCACGGGATATTGCGATACCGCCGCTGCGAAGCGATCGGTATGGCCGATGGTCCACGCGGTTAAAAATCCTCCGCCGCTGCCTCCGGTTACACACAATTTCTTGGGATCGATGTAGCCTTTCGCGATCATCTGATCGACGCCTTTCATCAGGTCGGTGTAATCGTCGCCGGGATATTTGGTGTGGATGATGTTGCCGAACTCCTCCCCGTATCCGGTTGACCCACGGGGATTTAGATAGAGAACCACGAAGCCGCGCGCGGCCTGAATCTGCAGCTCATGCTGGAATCCGACGCCGTACATCGCATGCGGGCCGCCGTGAATATCGAGAATAAACGGGTATTTTTTCGAGGAATCAAAATTCGGCGGCTTGATAATCCAGCCCTGCATATTTTTTCCGTCGAAGGAATCGAAAGTCAGCTCTTCAACCGCGCCCAATTGATACTGCGACATCAGGCTATCGTTGATATGAGTCAGCTTCAATAGCTGGACCCTGCTTATAGGCGGGAACCATCGCGATGTCGCCGGGCTCGGTTGGTGTCGCTCGGACCGTTGCGACCATTAGATTGTTGGCGATAGAGAACTCGCCACCCATTCCTAACTGCTGTTGGCCGCTGGTAATTTGCTTGACATCGCCCGATTCCGGGTCGGCGGAATAGAGCTGGGTGTTGCCGTGATCATCAACGAGAAAGTACAGAGTCTTTCCATCCCATGACCAGTGCGGCGCGCGCACATCGCGGTCTAGCGAGGCGGTCAGATTTTTGGAATTTTTGCCATCCGCATCCATCACGTAAAGATGGTTGACGGTATAGCTTTGGAACTTCCAATCGTGGCCTAGATAGGCGATTTTTTTGCCGCCTGGAGAAGGCACAGGATCGGTGTCGGGACCCTTCCGGGTGGTGAGCTGTTTGACTGTTCCGTCATCAACGGAATAGGCATAAATATCGCCGCCTTCGAGCGAATATTCGGCGTCGGGAATGCGATTGGTTGACGTGTAAATCCACTTGCCATCGGCCGACCAGGCGAAGGTGGTCGATGTGGTTATAATCGCCGTTCGACACCTGTTTGGGCGTGCCGCCTGTTGACGGTATCGCGAAAGATTTGATTGAAGCCGGGCTGGATCAAGCCAGAGCCGTTTTCGCGCCAGCGGAGCTTGGTGACCACGATCGGCGGGTCGGCCCATTTCGCTCCTGGGGGCTTTTCGGGCATCTTGGGAGCCCAGTCCGGTTTCCCCGGAACTCTGGCTTCATAGCCGATCCATTTTCCATCGGGGGACCAGACGATATTGGTTGGAGACTGTTGCAAATCAGTAATTTGCGCGTCGCTGTATTTGACCCCGCACTATCCAGCCAGCGGACATGGATCTGGGTTTTGCCGCTGCGATTTGAAAGATATGCCAGCGCGGGTTCCGTCGGGCGAGAGGCGCGGTTCGGAGTCTTTGAACGCGCCAGTGGTTAAAGGACGCTCGTCTTTGCCATCGCCTGAAACCATCCATAGGTTGGTGTAGCGCTGGTCGGTCATTTTGTCGGACCAGGTCAGAACGTAGATTACGCTTTTCGCGTCCTTGCTGATTTGGGGATCGCTGACGGAGCGCATATCCCAGATCGTGGCGGTATTGAGACCAGGTTTAGCGGCATTAAGCGCGCTTAAAAGACCAAAAAATACCAAATAGCGCATGCTAGGACTCCTTATTTGACGTAATCCGACCATAATTTCGCGAGGTCCGCATTGGGACCGTGAATGACTACGCGATAGTTGAAATGCAGTTTGTCGCCGGGCTGCAGCGTCACGCTGCCGTCCTGCGATTTATCGCCGTGAAAGCGCGTTCTGCCCGAAAGGGTTCGCGGCGAAAAGTCCATAGCCGCGAACATGCCAGCGGGCGCGGCGGGAGTTTTTCGGATTATCGAAAATTGCGATGCCAAGTTTTTCGCCCTTGATCTCGCCGGAATAATCGCACCAATCGGCGGGCTTGCCCCACACCTCTTTTTCGGTGGTCTTGCCTTCGGAATTGCTGATGACGCCGGGAGGTCCGGGGATGGTCACGTCGGGCTTGCCTTTGATCTTGATAACCTTATCTTCCTGCAAGCTCGGGGGCGATGCGGATGCCGAAGCAGCAGTCCTTGCCGTCGCCGAATTTACGTCTGGGTGACGGCGGTCAGGTCGATTTGAAAATCGATGATGCGGAGTTTCGGGCGATCGTAAAACGTCATCACGCGGGACTCTTCGACGATCTTGGTTCCTTTGGGGTCCATCCAATCGAAGGTCGCGGCGATGCTGCCTTTATTTCTTTCCGCTTTTCAAATCTCCAATTTTGTTCAGCTTGATATAGCCGCTAATGTCGGTCTTTTTATAGCTCCTCTCGTTATTCCAGAAATCGAAGCCGTTGACGATGTCGGGTCCAAACCAGACTCCGCGCTGATGCTGATGATCGACGGGTTCGATCGCGGAGACTTTTTCCATGGGCCAGTGCCGGGTGACGATGGTGCCGTCGGCGGAGCGGAGAGGATAGAGATACGGTTTCATCGCCTCGTCGCTTTTCACGACGAAATCGGCGTAGGGCTTGCTGTTGATCTCGACGTGGATGCGGGTGTCTTCGCCAACGATTTTGACCTGAGCGACGGCGGTCGCCAAGCCGAGGGTGGTGTAAAAGAGCAACTTGGTCATCTTGATATGCAAGTACATCACAAAAGGGGTTGGCGGCGCATCTGGTATTATGAGGTCAGGCGCGATGTGGTGCGCAGTTATTTCAAATAAGTGAGGGCACACGATGGGTCCGATTGGCGTGCAAGAAATGATCGCCATCTTCCTCGTCGCTCTCGTTCTGTTCGGGCCGAAGAAGCTTCCAGAACTGGGGCGGACGATCGCGAAGGCGATTACCGAATTCCGTCGCGCCTCAAGCGATCTTAAAGCGACGTTTGAGCGCGAAATGCAGTCACTGGAGCGGGAAAGTGAATCGATTAAAGATGTGATGCGTCCCATCACGTCCGAGATCGAAAGCCACACTAATTTCGACTATCCGTATTACGACTCGGGCTCTTATGGGACCGATGCGTACGATTCCACCGCAACCAATCCTTCCACAGTAGGCGCTATAGAAGGTCCTAGCGCTGAATCACATGGGGCAATTGAAGCCGCACCGCACGTCGAGGGAACAGTTCCTCGAATTGAGGCTCCGCATACGGATGTTAAGGTCGCCAATCAAGTAATTGACGTGGCCGCTGAACATCACGTGGAGACACGCCGGCTCCGGAAACGTCCCAGCACAATAGTTAGGTAGTGTTTTGAATCGGTTGATGAGAAGCGTGCGGAGGCTTGTCTCGGCGCATGGATGAGCATCCTGATATCTATCCGGACGATCCGTACGGAGGGTCGGCCAAGAAGGACAACGTGAGCGACGACGACAGCCCAATTGAGAATTTTCTGGCGCGGTTTTCCCAGGGAGGAGGGGGCAAGAAGAAGCTTCCTCCTGCTTCGGGCGGCGGCGACGATGGAGGGAGGACGACGAAGAAGAGGGCATGCTGCGCATGTCTTTCCTCGACCATCTAGGGGAGCTTCGTTCACGGATTATTCGAGCGCTGGTGGGCTTCGGGCTGGTGTTTCTGGTGTGCCTTGTTTTTTCGAACCAGCTATGGCTGATCGTGCAGGCGCCTGCGGTGGAAGCGTTCCGGCGCTTGACGCAGACGGCGCAGCAGAACGACGAGGATCGGGTCAAGGAAGTCTGCAAGCCGCCGGCCACCGAGGCGACATCCGCCCCCTGCGCCGATGCCGTGAAAGCAGCGAACACTCCAAAGGTTAGCGGGAGCCTGGTGGGAATCGATCCGATGGAGCAGTTCTCGATTCTCTGGATGTGGACTCCTCTGGTGGCGTCGATCTTTCTGGGATCGCCATGGATCCTGTATCAGATCTGGGCGTTTATCGCGCCGGGACTCTATAAGAGCGAGCGGCGGTGGGCCGTGCCATTCGTTTTGACCACCGCGGGTTTGTTTATCTCGGGCGGCCTATTCGCGTATTTCATCGCGTTCCGGTTCGGGCTGACATTCCTGTTGGGCCTGGGAGGCTTCGCAGGAATCAGGCCGATGATTTCGATCGACAAATATTTCGAGTTATTTGTCGACGTGATGCTGGGCGTTTCGGCGATCTTCGAAATGCCGGTAATCATTTTCTTCCTGGTGCTGCTGCGAATCGCGACGCCGAAGTTCCTGATGGAGCATTCCCGGTACGCGATTCTGGCCATCGTCATCCTTGCGGCGATCATCACGCCGACGCCAGACGTTTTCAATCTGATGCTGTTCGCGGTGCCGATGTGCCTGCTGTTTTTCGTGGGCGTGTTTGCGGGATACCTGCTGGTGCTGCATCGTGAGAAGAGAAAGTTCCCGTGGGCTAAAATGCTGCCGTGGCTGCTGGTGATCCTGGTAATTCTGGCGAGCGACGGTGTGGGTGATGGTGGTTCGATATCACTTCCATCTGGTGAAGCACTGGCCGTTTTTGATTAAATAAGAGAGAGGTAGCAGATGGCGGAAACGCTTTCGGTACGGTTAAACGCCGGCGTGAAGAAGCGGCTTGAGAACCTTGCGGCGCAATCGAAACGGTCTGAATCGTTTCTCGCGGCAAAGGCGATCGCCGTCTATGTGGAGACGGATGAGTGGCAGCGCCGGGAGATCGCAGAGGGCATCAAGGATCTCGACGCGGGCCGGACGGTTTCGCAGGGAGAGATCGTCCGAGAGCTCGATAAGTGGGGCAAATCTCGCAAGTCGAGGCGATGAGGATTGTATGGTCTCGCCGGGCCGCCGCGCACCTCGTCGCGATTCGAGAGTATATTGAACACGATAATCCGGAGGCTGCTGAGGGTGTTGCGCGGCAACCGCTGATGGGCCGGCCGGGAGAGTTCGAGGCACTCGTGAGCTTGTGGTTGCCGGCACGCCCTACGTGATTCCGTATCGGGTGAGGCGCGATGTATTGGAAATGATCGCAGTATTTCATGGGCGTCAAAAGTGCCCCAGGCTACTGAGTTAATGTTCATTCGAAGGGCGGCCGATTAGACGAGAGATGGTTTATATAACGCTGACTGCGCTCGCTACGCTGATTTATGCGGGTGCGTGGATGTTTTTGGCTCCTTCGCGGGCATTGATGGCAGTGAATCGGGTCTCAAATGAAATAAGCCGTTTCGATCAAACGACGCTGTCGCTTGGAATGGAGCCGGTGCGGGAGTCGACTGCGGTTCGCGTGGCATTTCGTTTCGCGGGGCTGGCGCTCATTCTGCTTAGTGTGATTCGGCTGGCTGAGATTACATAACGCCCTACCGGGATTCTGAAAAGCATTATCGGCCGCCGATGAACGCAGATGAACGCGGATTCAAAGACACCCCTGCGGTCAGGCCCGGTAGGCTTACAATGGTCCTTCTATGAAGCTCCTGTTCCTGCTCCCGGTTCTGGTTTGTTTAACATGTTCAGCGCAGCACTTGGCGAATCTGAACCAACTCACGAATGGAGGGCAGAATGCCGAGGCGTATTGGGCGCCCGATGGGAAGCGGCTGATTTTTCAATCGACGCGCGACGGGCATGAGTGCGATCAGATTTATGTCATGAATGCGGCAGATGGGTCCGATGTAAAGATGGTTTCGACCGGCAAGGGCGTCACCACTTGCGGCTATTTTCTCGGCGACAACAAGACCATCGTTTACGCGTCCACGCATGAGGGCGGCGAGGCGTGCCCGGCTCGTCCGGATCGAAGCAAGGGCTATGTCTGGGCGGTCTATCCGACGTTCGATATTTTCCTGGCGACGGATGCCGGGAAAATTTTGAAGAAGCTGACCACCGCGCCCGGTTACGATGCCGAGGCGACGATCAACTGGAAGACCAAGAAGATTATTTATACGTCGCTTGCGTCGGGCGATCTTGATTTGTGGACGATGAACGAAGACGGGTCGCATAGGACGCGCATTACGACGTCGGAAGGCTACGATGGCGGCGCGGTGTTTTCACGCGATGGAAAGAAGATCGTGTGGCGCGCGCATCATCCGGATACGCCGGAGAAGGCCGCGAAGTCGAAGGAGTTGTTGAAAGAGAATCTCACCGCGCCGATGAAGATGGAGCTGTTCGTCGGGAATGCTGATGGGTCGGGCGCAAAGCAGATTACGAATTTCGGCTGCGCCAGTTTCGCGCCCACGTTCTCGCCCGATGGGAAGAAAATTTTGTTCAGTTCCAACAAGCAAAAATGCGATTCTAGCGACTTTGAGCTGTACCTTATTAATGTGGATGGAACCGGCCTGGAGCAGGTGACCGATTATGGGGTATTCACGTCGTTCCCGGAGTTCTCGCCGGACGGCACGAAGGTGGTATTCGCGTCCAGCTACAAATCGACCAGCAAGTACGAGTTCAATATTTTCACAGCAGATTGGAAACCATGAAGACTTTTCTAGCTCTCGCGGCGTGCGCCGCTATTACATTCGGGCAGGCTTCTCAGGCCCCGAAAAAGAAGAAGCTGCTGGCGATCGGCGCGGTCTACGGATTCCAGCACGATTCCGTATCGAACGGCCTCGCGACGATGTGGAAAATCGGCCACGACACGGGGCTGTGGGATACCTACATTCGCACCGATACGCAACTCATTACCAAAAAGAAGATTCCCGCCGGCAACGCGAAAAATCTCGACTACTTCGACGCGATTTATCTCTACACGACCGGCGAATTTCCGCTTGACGACGAACAGAAGGCTGCGCTATTGTCATTCGTTCACGACGACGGGAAGGGGATCATCGGAGGCCACTCCGCGATCGACAGCAACTACAAATGGCCGGAGTACGGCGAGATGATGGGCGCCTATTTTGATCAGCACCCGTGGGGTCAATTCATGGCTCCGATCATTATTGAGGATCCGAATTTTCCGGCGATGAGGGATTTTCCAAAGACGTTTTCCATGATGGACGAGATCTATCAGCCGAGCAAGGAATTTTCCCGCGAGAAGGTTCGCGTGCTGGCGCGGCTGGATGAAAATAAGCTCGATTTGACGAACAAGAACGTACATCGCACCGACAAGGATTTCGCGGTGGCGTGGATCAAGACGTACGGAAAAGGCCGCGTGTTTTATTCCACGTTCGGCCATCGCGAAGAGGTATACGATCGTCCCGACGTTCAGAACATGTATCGCGAGGCGACCAAGTGGGCAATGAAGCTGACTGACTATGAGGCGACGCCGAGACCGCGTCCATAAAGGATTCTCATTCGGCGTTTAAAGGATCAGCATGAGACTGACAGCAGTTCTGCTTTTCGCCGCCTGTTTCGCGCAAGCCGAGATTGTCGAGTCAGGCCCCGGCGGATTCACGGTCAAGATGACCCTCAATATCAAAGCCCCTCCCGACGACGTGTACCGCAAACTGGTTCACGATGTCGGCGAGTGGTGGAACTCCGCGCACACGTTCTCGGGCGATGCCCATAACATGAGAATCGAAGAGCGTCCCGGCGGCTGTCTCTGTGAAAAGCTTCCGAACAACGGATTCACGCGCCATCTGGAACTGATCACGCTCGTGCCCGGAAAGCGACTCGTGCTGAGCGGCGCGATGGGTCCTCTGCAAACCCTGTCCGCCACCGGCACCATGCAGTTCGTGTTCACGCCTTCAGAGGGAGGCACGAAACTCGATGTCATCTACGCCGTCGCCGGCTATCTTGAAAAGGGCATGAACAGCTGGGCCATCCCCGTCGACATGATGCTCGGCGAGCAGGTCTCGCGGCTGAAGAGTTACGTCGAAACGGGGCACGCGGCGGCGTCAAAGTAGGCTGTCGAGCAGCAGGGTCTCAAACGCGGGGATTCGTTCGAAGCTCGCGTCGTTGGTGACTAGCCCTGTCGCGCCTGACCGAATAGCGGTAGCCGCTTGCAGCGCGTCGGGCGTCTCGAGTTTGTAGATCGCGCGAACCTGGGCTGCGGTCTGGGCGATTTCAAGATCTGGCTCTATCCATTCCAGGTTTGGATAGGTCAAAAGCAAATCGAATATCCGGCGGACTGCTTTTTTCTCCAAAGTTCTGTATGGTTTGACCAGAAGCTCAGTCATCGTTACGATCGAAGTGACTGCGGCGTGTCCCGGTTGTTCGAGCCACGCAAAAACTTCGTCTGCAAGATCGGCATACTTTGCGTTTTCCTCTAATGAGTAGATGAAAACGTTAGAATCCAGAGCGATTCGCTTATGGCGGCCTAAGAACGCTTTGATTTCCAGCTCGCGCGCTCCTTCTTCAAATAATCCGGCCCGTAAAAGCCTGGGGGCACCAAGCCTCGGATCGCCAGATGATACTTTGTCGGCCTTTTCATCACCGTGACTTCGCCGTCATGTACGGTGATCAGCAGCTTATCTCCAGGCTTTACGCCCAAAGCCTCCCGAGCCTCCTTGGGAATCACGATCTGGTTTTTAGAAGAGAGTGTAGCTTCTGCCATGCTTTACATTTTACCAAAAAGTAAAGCGCTACCCCACCTGCACGAGGCCCGGTCTCCATCCTCTTCAACTGCCCGCACGCCGCGAACACATCGAGCCCTCTCGGCTTTCGCACAAAACACGGCAGCGCTTTTCGCACGATCGCTTGAAACGATGCCACCCGCTCCGGCACGGGAGTCGAGAATGGAATTCCCGGTCCCGGATTCAGCGCGATCAGATTGACCTTCGCGTTCAGATTCGCCAGCAGCTTCACCACCCTCCGTGCATCGGCGTCAGTATCGTTGACGTCTTTCAGCAGCACATATTCGAAGGTCAATTTCTCCCACGGCCGCAGCGGATACGCGGCGGCAGGCGTCCATCAATTCTTTCAAGTGATACTTGCGCGTGATCGGCATCAGCTCCCGCCGCTGCTCTTCGTTCGACGCGTTCAGCGAAATCGCGAGCTTGGGCCGCACCGGCTCTTGCGCCAGTTCGTCGATCTTCGGAATGATTCCGGAGGTCGACAGCGTAATCCGGCGCGGGGAAATCGCCATGCCCTCGGGATCCGTGAGCAGCCGCGTCGCCTTGATCACGTTGGCAAGGTTCAGCAGAGGCTCGCCTTGCCCCATCATCACGATGTTGACGCGATCCGCATTCGCTTCGAGCGAATTATCCGCTGCGACGCGCAACACCTGCCCCGCGATCTCGCCCGCCGTCAGATGCCTTTCCAGCCCCAGCAGCGCCGTCAGACAAAATTTGCAATCGACCGGACACCCCACCTGGCTCGAAATACAGATGGTCGAGCGATCGCCTTCCGGCATCCAAACCGTCTCGACCGTTTTGCCGTCGGCGAGCCGCAGCAGGTACCGGCGGGTGCCGTCGGTCGAGTCGTAACGGCGCTCGATCTGCGGCAGTCCTAACGGCAGATCGGCTCCAAGCTTCTCTCGCAACGCCTTAGGAAGATTGGAGATCGCCGCCACATCCGTCACCCTGCGGCGGTACACGGCTTCATAAATCTGGCGCGCGCGAAACGCCGGCTCGGTGCTGCCCAAAGCTTGTTGGATGTCAGTAAGTTCCATCCCTACAATACTTTGCGGCATAGCCCCTATTTTAGCATGGTAAACTGGGAGCTTACATGGCCACGCATCAAAATCCGCGATATTGAACGCGCCGTCCTGCCGAACGGCGTTCGCGTGGTCACGGAGCAGATGCCGCACGTGCGCAGCGTCACCGTTGGAATCTGGATCGGCACGGGGTCTCGCGAAGAGACGATCGATGAGAGCGGCATCTCGCATTTCATCGAGCACATGGTGTTTAAGGGGACCAAGAACCGTTCGGCCGAGCAGATCGCGCGGTCGGTCGATTCGATCGGCGGCGGGCTCGACGCGTTCACGTCGAAGGAACTGGTCAGCTATAACGTCAAGGTGCTCGACGAGCATCTGCCCGAAGCCTTCGACGTGGTCGCCGATCTGGTGCGCAATCCTCTGTTTGCACGACGGCGACATCGAGAAGGAAAAAGGCGTCATCCTCGAAGAGCTGAAGATGGAGGTCGACAATCCCGAGTACCTCATCCACGAAATTTTCTCCAGCAGTTTCTGGAAGGGACATGCGCTGGGACGGCCGATTCTAGGCACCAAGCAGACCATTCGCTCCTTCGATCGCGACAAGGTCGAAAAATATTACAAGCAGTTTTACGCGCCGTCGAATATTCTGATCACGGCCGCCGGGAACCTGAGCCATCGCAAGCTGGTGAAGCTGGCCGAGGAGAAATTCGCCGACCTGAAGCCGCGCAGGACCCGTCAAGCTGGAAGCGCCGCCGCAGCCGCACGCGCCGCTGGTGTTCCGCAACAAAAATTCGCTGGAACAGGTGCATGTATATCTGGGCGTGCCGTCGATTTCGATGCCGCACGAAGTCGCGCTTCGCCTGCTACATCCTGAACGCGATTCTGGGCGGAGGCATGAGCTCGCGGCTGTTCCAGAATATTCGCGAGAAGCAAGGGCTGGCTTACACCGTCTACTCGGAGCTGACCATGTATCGCGACGCGGGCTGCATGCTGGTCTACGCCGGCACGTCGCAGAAATCCGCGGGCAAGGTGATCGAATCGATGGTGCACGAACTGCGGCGAGATCGCCGCACACAAAGTGACGCCGGAAGAACTGCGCCGCGCCAAGGATCATTTGAAAGGGTCCTATGTGCTGGGCCTCGAATCCACGTCCAGCCGCATGGGCAACCTGGCGCGCCAGGAATTGTATTTCAAGCGATTCTTCTCGCTCGACGAAATGCTGGAGCTGATTGAGAGCGTCACCGCCGAACAGGTGCTCGCGCTGGCGCAGCAGTTCTTCGATCCGAAGCACATGGCCATCGCCATGCTAGGACGCCTGGAAGGCTTCAAGGTGCGCCGCCAGGATCTGATCCGCTCCATATGAGTCCTAGTTCGGCTGACGCAGGCTGCAGCTTGCAGCGTCGGCTTAGGCCGGCGTCTTCTCGTCTTACTGCTGGCCGCCACCTCCGCCTTCGCGCTCGACATCACCAAGCTGAAGCCGACCGGCTACGTGAACGATTTCGCCCACGTCATCGATGCCGCGAGCGCGCAGCGTCTCGACGCTTATTGCGGAATTCTGGAGCGCGCCACGGGCGCGCAGATGGCGATCGTCACTGTCGATTCGCTCGATGGCGATGACGTTACCGACGACGTGCCAACAAGCTCTATCACCAATGGGGCATCGGCAAGAAGCCGAACGACGAAGGCGTCCTGCTGCTCTTCGCGGTCAAGGATAAAAAGGACCGCGCCGAGATCGGCTACGGCCTGGAGCCGGTCATCACCGATGGCGACGCCGGCGTCGATTATGCGCGGCATGCGTCCGATTCTGCGGCAGGGCTCGTACGGTCCGGCGGCACTGGCGGCGGCGCAGCAGTTGGGCGCGAAGATCGCGGCGGCGAAGAACGTGACGCTGCCCGGTCGACCCCGGGTTCGCACGCGAACGGTGGTCTCGCGCGGTCCGTCGATCCCGTGGCCGCTGATCGTCATCGGCATTTTCTTCGTGCTTTCGCTGCTGGGGCGTATGCGGCGGAGGAGGCGGTGGAGGGGTCACCGGTTTCCTTACCGGTATGTTCCTCGGTAACATGATGGGACGCGGCGGCGGAGGCTGGGGTCGGCGGCGGATTCGGAGGCTCCAGCGGCGGTGGTGGAGGCGGCGGAGGATTCGGCGGATTCGGCGGCGGGGACTCGGGCGGCGGCGGAGCGTCCAGTGATTGGTAAGCACTGGTAACAGTATGGACGAACTAAAAGAACTGGTCACGAAACTCGAGCGCGCGTATCAGGACCGGCTGGTGTCGGTGATCCTCTATGGTTCCGGAGCTTCCGTCGGATCATCACGCGAAATTTTCCGATCTGAACGTGCTGTGCGTGCTGAAGCAAATCACTCCGCGCGAGCTGGGCGAAAGCGAGCCGATTTTCCGCTGGTGGAAAGAGCATAAGCACCCCGCGCCTCTGCTGATGAGCGAGGAGGAAGTGCATCATTCCGCCGACTGCTTTCCGATCGAATTTCACGATATGAAGGACCGGCGCAAAATGCTGTACGGTCCGGACGTGATCGCCGACGTCCATATCGATTCGAAATTTTATCGCGCGCAGGTGGAGCATGAACTTCGGTCCAAATTATTTCGTCTAAGAACACAGGCGGCCGCGTGTATTGTCGGATCCGGAAAAGCTGTTTACGTTGTGCGTGGATTCGGTCTCGACGTTCTGCATGCTGGCGCATCATGCGCTGGTGGTTGGCCACGCTCCGTAAAATCGGAGCGCCGGGCGGTGGTTCGTCAACTGGGCGAAACGCTGCAGATGGACGTGACGCCGTTCAACATTTTGCTCGACGTCCGCGAAGATAAATCGGGCGTCGATCCGGGCGATCCAGGCGAGCTGTTCGCGCAATATCTGGAATGCATCCGCAGGCTGGTCGAATTCGTCGACGGCCTGGAAGCAACGGCAGTCGAACACGGGGGACACACATGAAATTCGGATTGATCGCATTAATCATCGTCGGCATCCTGGTCATTTGTCGGCCTGGTGATGGCCGGCAGTTTGTTCGGCACGCACAACGAACTGGTGCAGGAGCGCGAAGCGATCAAGGCTTCCTGGGCGCAGGTGGACGTCGTGCTGCAGCGGCGCGCCGATTTGATTCCGAACCTGGTCGAAACCGTGAAAGGCTTCGCTAAGCATGAGGAAACGGCGATCGATTCGGTGACCAGTGCGCGCGCGGCGATGGGCGGCGCACAAACGCCGAAGGAAAAGATCGCAGGCCAACTCGCAGCTCGATTCGCGCGCTTGTCGCGCTTGCTGGTGGTGGTTGAAAATTATCCGCAATCTGAAAGCGAACGAAAATTTCATGCGCCTGCAGGACGAGCTCGCGGGCACTGAAAATCGCATCGCCGTGGAGCGGCGGAAGTACAACGAGACGGTGCAGAAATATAACACCGATATTGAGCTGTTTCCCAAAAACATCGCGGCATCGATTTGGGGATTCAAGCGCGAAGACGCCTATTTCAAAGCCGACGCGGCCTCCAAGCAAGCGCCGAAAGTCAAATTCTAGATGCCATGAAAATCCCGCTGCCTGACCGAGCCGTGACCGCAGGGAGCGGTACTCAACCACTGAAGGGTCCCCTCCCTTACGGTCAGGGTTCGGTGCTAGCTCCGCAGCACATCCGTCACCGAACCCCGCCCGTAAGGAAGGGGACTGCGTGCAGGAATGGCCCAATAATCTTCTAACATGCCCTCGCCAACATTCCATAACTACATCGACGGCCAATGGGTGGCCGGTGTAACATTCGAAAATCGCAATCCTGCCGACACTTCCGATCTGGTCGGCGAATTCGTGTCCGGCACTGCGCACGGATATGGCCGACGCCGTCGACGCTGCTGCCCGCGCTCTTCCCGCGTGGAGCGCCATGCCTGCTCCCACGCGCGGCGCGTTGCTCTATCGCGTCGCGGACGGACTGGATCGCAAGTTCGATCAGCTCGGCGAAGAGATGACGCGCGAGGAAGGCAAGACGCTTCCGGAAGTCCAAGGGCGAAGTCCGCCGCGCCATCAACATCTTTCGATATTTCGCCGCCGAGGGAAGCTGCGCATGCCCGGCCCCGTGGTTGCCATCTGAGCGCGACCGCGTCCACATGTGGGCGCAGCGCAAGCCGGTGGGCGTCGTAGGCCTGATCACTCCGTGGAATTTTCCCATCGCGATTCCCGCCTGGAAAATGGCGCCCGCGCTGATCTGCGGCAATACCGATGGTCGTCAAGCCCGCGTCGGTCGTCGCCTCTGTGCGCGTGGCGCATCGTCGAGGCGTGCCGCGAAGCGGGCATTCCGAAAGGCGTCGTGAATTTCGTCGCCGGATCCGGCGGAACGCTTGGGGAAATCGCTCATCGCGGCTCCAGCACTGAAGCGCCGTTTCATTCACCGGATCCTGCGGCGTCGGCGAATGGCTGCATGCCGAAGCATCCAAGCGGCGGCTGCGCATTCAACTCGAAATGGGAGGAAAGAATCCGACCATCGTGCTGGCTGACGCGCCTTTCGAGCAGGCCGTCGAGAATACCGTTAACGCGGCGTTTTTCTCCACCGGCCAGAAGTGCACCGCGACCAGCCGCGTGATCGTCGAAGACGCGATCTACGACCGCTTCTTAGTCGCGCTGGTCGAGCGGACGAAAAAACTGAAAGTCGGCAACGGCCTTGAAGCCGGCATCGATATCGGTCCCGCGGTCGATGAGTCGCAGCTCGAAACCGATCTTGAAGCTACATCGAAATTGGACGCAAGGAAGCGGGCAAGCCGTTGTGCGGCGGCCATCGTCTGACCGGCGGCGATTACGATAAAGGCTATTTTATCGAGCCGACCATCTTCGCCGGCGTCACCGAGAAAATGACCATCGCGCGCGAGGAAATTTTCGGACCGGTGCTGGCCGTGATGCGCGCCAAGGACTTTGAAGACGCCATGCGGATCGCCAACGAATATTCCCTTCGGCCTCTCGTCGTCGATCCAAACCTCGAACATTTCACGAGTCTTCGAATTCGTGCAGCGGGCCGAAGCAGGCATGTTGACGGTGAATCTGCCCAGCGCAGGCGTCGAATATCAGCTGCCCTTCGGCGGGTCGAAGGATTCGAGCTTCGGTCCGAAGGAACAAGGCCCGGCCGCAATGGAGTTTTACAGCGACTGGAAAACGATTTATCTCAAGTACTGACATGCAACTAGGACAAATTAAATGGAACGGCGCCACCACTGCCGCAATTTTCAACGGCACCGCAGCGCGTCCGATTCCCGATTACACGCTGCTCGATCTGATCGGGCGCGCTGAAAAAGAGGGCGAGACGCTGCCGGAAATCGCCGGCCGACCTGGCGACTCGCCAGGCCGTTTTAGCGGAGCCTCTGATTCCTCTTGCAGCCTCGCGAGGTGTGGGGCTGCGGATGCACCTACGAAACCAGCGCGTCCTTTCGCGACGCCGAACATGGTACGCGCGAAGGGTTTTATGCGCACGTGTATAAAAGTCCGCGCGCCGGAGATTTTTTTCAAAGGAACGGCGCGCGTGTGCGTCGGTCCGGGCCAACCGATCGGAATCCGCGGCGATTCGAAATTCACCGCGCCGGAGCCGGAATTGGCGCTGGTGCTGGGAGCGAAGGGAAGAATTTTAGGCTACACCCTCGCGAACGATGTTTCGGCGTGGGATATCGAGCGCGAAAATCCTCTTTATCTGCCTCAATCGAAAACGTATTCGGCCTGTTGCGCGTTGGGACCGGTGATGGTGACGGTGGATGAAATCGCCGATGCGAGAGCGCTCAATATGACTTGCACGATCCGCCGCGGCGATGCGGAGATTTTCTCCGGCGCAACGCCGATCTCGCGGCTGGGGAGGACTTTCGAGACGCTGGTCGAATATCTTTTGCGCTCCAATCCCGTGCCCGCTGGATCGGTGGTCTTGACCGGAACGGGGATCATCGTCAAGGAAGATGCCGCGCTCGCGGCGGGCGATATCGTCACGATCCGGGTCGCCGAAATAGGCGAATTATCGAATCCGTGCGCGATTGTGTAATTTAAGGTCGTTTAAGGCCTGCTAGCGCGGCATTTATGGCCATTTATGGCTCGTTATCGGTCTCTTCCAACAGCTCCGCCTGCGCCGCGTAGAGTTTTAGCACCTTTATCGAGTTCCCCGTGCTGAAACCGGCTGTCCGCAATTTCCGATACGCGGAGGCGAGATGTTTTTCTTCTTTGAGTAGCGCGCCAAGATCCTTGCCCCGATATTTTCGCTTGAGAAATGCTTCGATCATCGCGACTTCATCGGCGCCTTCAAACGCCGCCTCCGCCGCTTGCTTGGCGACCGTGGGTGGAACGCGGCGGGCCATCAAGTCTCTCGTTACCCGCGCTTTGCCGAAACCTCCGTCGTCACGGCGCCAGCTTGCGTAGGATTCGGAGAAGCGCTGGTCGTTCAAATATCCCGATTCTTTCAGACGCGCGAGGACCTCGTCGACATCAGAGGGCTCCGCGGCGCGGCGATTTAGTTTGTCGCGCAACTCGGAAATCGTCAGGGCGCGCGCGGAGAGCGATCGCGCCGCGAAGGTCATCAGGCCGTTTTTATCAAGCAGTTTAAGCATTTGCTATGCTGTCTAGTGAAACACTCACCAGCTATAAGACTCCATTTTAAAGAAAGGTGTGACGCAAGATGGAAGAGGATAATAAGTTGTCTTATTTTTTCCTGGGCTTGGGCCTGGGGGTAGCGGTCGGCGTGTTGTTCGCGCCGAAATCGGGTGTGGAGACCCGCGAATTCCTTCGGAGCAAGGCCGAAGAAGGGATCGACACCGTGAAGGAACAGGCCGGCTCTCTGAAAGAGACCGCTGCCGAAGCGCTGGAACGCAGCAAGCAGACCATTCAGAAGCACAAGGAAAACCTGGCCTCGGCGGTTGAGGCGGGAAAGCAGGCTTATCGGGAGGCGACCACGACTCCGGGGGCCTAAATGGACAACCAAGCCTGGTTCATTCTTCTTTCGGTTTTCGTCGGCATCTGCGCGATCGCGCTGTCGATCCAAGCGGGCATGCTCATTGCCATCGCCAAGACGGCGCGCGCGACCGAGGAGCAGCTTAAGCGAGTGATTCCACAGGTGGAAGCGATGATTCCGAAGGTCGAAAAGCTGGTGGTCAGCTCTACGGCCGCGGTCGATATGAGCCGCAAACAGATCGAAGAGATTACGATCAAGGCCAGCGACATTCTCGATGTGACGCGGGTGCAGCTCGCGCGCATCGATAGTGTGCTGGAAGATGCGTCGACCAGGGCGCATAACCAGCTTGCGCACGCGGAGATATTAATTGACGACACCATGTCGCGCGCGCAGGAAACAGTATCGACCGTACACAGCGGAATCATGAAGCCGCTGCGGGAAATTCAAGGCGTCGCGGCGGGAGTGCGGACGGCGGTCTTTTATTTGATGCGCGGAGGCAGGCCGAATCCCGCGCAGGCGACGGCCGACGAAGAGATGTTTATTTAGCTCGCACCAGTATTGCTGTCGTTTCTTTGCGATAGAAGCGGGATCGCCAGAAAACTGCTGGACGCCAATCCAGGCCCCATTCTTTTCGGGTGAAGTCAATCATCTCCCACACGTCTTCGTCGGTCCACACGTTGAAGTGGATGCTGTACTTCACCCGCATCAGATTTTCGACATCTCTCTCAAACTCCGGCGTTCCAGGGCGCATGCCGCCTACTTTTTCCGACCAATCGCAATAGTGCGACCGGAAATCGAGTTTCTCCGGATGATGATACTCATCTATCAACCGCGCCAGGAGGGTTCGCGACCGGTTTCGATCGAAGGTGTGGCGCTTGTCCGGTACCTTCAGCAGAAGGGCGCCTTCAGGAGCCAGCGCCTCATACCAGACCCGGAGAGCCTCCAGAGGAGAGGGCAGGTGTTCAAGGACGTGGCTGGCAATCAGAAAGTTCAAGCTGGCGGGCGCAACGGGCAACTGGATGGCGTCAGCGATGAGATCGGGTTGTAGAATGCGCCCCCGAAGTTCCGGATAGTGCATATCGAGCCCGTCGGCGCCTAATCTGTCCAACTGCCAGACTCGTGCCCGGGAGGGTACCGGGAAACGGCGCCAGAGGGCACCAATCTCCATTCCACAGCCCTTAAGATAGCGGCCCAAAAAGCGGTTTTCCAGGATCCGTAAAAGGGCTCTTCGCTCCATCTCCTTTATCGGTTAGACCGTCCGTTCATAGGCCAAGCTTACCAATCGCTTGTCGTGCAAGGAGATGGAGCGGGCCTTTATCGCCGAATCAAGGCTTTCCCTGTCTGGCCGATAAGCAGCGCAGGGACCGATGAGTACGGAACTATTAAGAACGCTCGCCACAAATTTCGGCTCCAATAGCGTGCGCTACGCCCAGGCGATGCGGGAGATGTATCGCTTGGATCCCATTGGCTTTCCTCCCGCGGTTTTGGAGGTGATTAGCGCCGAGCCGGATCTTCCCGGAGCGCAGTTCATGGTGGCGATGCTGGCCTCGGAGCCGGACTGGCTGCGTAGCATTTGCGACCCTGAAAAGCATACCTTAGATCAGTCTCTCGACTTGCTGCAGAGGGCGCATAAGCTGGATCCTCAGGTGGAAATCAAGTTAGCCGAGATGCTGGGGCTTCGAGGAGCTTCAACCGACGCGGAGGCGCGATTTGCGTCGCGGGTGTTCGCCGTTCTGAAAGGAAGCCGGCCGGTGGTCGCGCTGCCTGCGCTACGGCACCTTGCGAAATGCCGGGAGGCACGGATACGCAGCAAAGCGGTCCTGATGATCGGGCGGATCTATCAAAATCCGAAGTTCGTCCACCACGCAGAATCGGAGCAGGACCCGCGCGTTGCCGCCAATGGTGTCGAAGCGCTGTGGGGAATGGCAACTGCGGACGCGCGGGAGGTGTTTGTCAAAGCCGCTCTGGACGCGCACCATCGGATGGCGGCGAACGGAATCGTTGGTTTGTACCTGATGGGCGATGAATGCAGCATCCCTTTTCTATTTAACCTGAGCACCTCGGAAAAGCCGCTTTCACGCGCGGCCGCGGCGTGGGCGATGGGCTATGTCGAAGATCCTCGTTTCGTTGAGAGGCTTTCGTTGCTGCGGCAAGACACCGATCCGGCGGCGCGCCAGGGGGCTTTTCGATCGATAGCTCGTGTCCAACAAAAACTGACTCAAGTGCGCGCGGCCGGTGCTCTGGAGGTCCAGCTTACAGATTGCGAATGCCGCGACGAAGCTCACGTCGTTCGTTTCACCGTCAATAAAGAAGGGCAATTTGTGGACGGTCTCGATCAGCGCCAATTCGTCGTATGGAACGGCCCGGCGGTAGTAGAGGAATTCACAGCCTCACTGCATGAGGGGGCTTCGCAACATTATGAGATCGAATTTCAAGCTCCGCCCTCGGCTACGAAACTGGTCAAGGTGCAGGTCTATGCGGCATCGGGGGTCGGGGAAGATAATGGACCGGTGAGGACGTCGGGGTAGCGCGAGGCTGGAAAACACTAGCTGACGATCGCTCCCTGCGGTCGCGGCTCGGTAAGCAATTGATGATACGTCATGCCGACCACGTGCAATGCGTAAGCATGCGGGCAGACGTAAGGCCGGGACGTCTTCGGCCTCAATCCGCGCGCAGAGCCTCCATCGGATCGACCGCCGTCGCGCGCAGGGCGGGGAGATAGCTGGCGATCGCCGCAGCCAGAACCAGACCGAGCGCGACGGTCGCGAAGGTGATTGGGTCGAGCGGCTTCACTTCAAATAGCATCGATTTCATGAGCCGCGTAATTCCGACCGCCGCCAGCAGGCCGCAGGCGACGCCGATCAGCGCCAGCCGCAACCCTTCGCCCACGAACATGCGCATCAGCTCGTCTTTCCGGGCTCCCAAGGCCATGCGAATGCCGATCTCGCGCGTCCTTTGCGAGACCGAATAGGAGATCACGCCGTAAATTCCAACTACTCCCAGCAGCAGCGCCATGGCGCCGGCAATGGCGAGCATTACCAGGGTAAATGAAGTCCGCGCCAGCGATTTGGTGTAAATTTCCTGAAGCGTGTGAACGTTGGCAAGCGGCAAGTTCGGATTCACGGACCAGACTGCGCGGCTGATCTCGTCGAGAAACCCTTTCGAACCGGTGCGGGGGCTGCGAATGATGTAGGACAGGCTGCGCCATACGAACGTTTTATTGCCCGAGAAATTGTCGATTAAAACGGGCCAGATGACGATGGTGGGAGCTTTTTGATCCACGCCGCTGTCGCGTTCATCGCTCACGACGCCGATCACTTCGCGCCACGGCGCCTTCAGACCCTCGCGGACTCGTTTCCCGATCGCGGCTCCCGGCTCATGCCACAATTCGCGCGCCAGATTCTCAGACACCATCGCTACCGGACGCTTCTCATAAACGTCGGTCCAGGTAAAATCGCGGCCGGCGACAAGTGAATTCCCCATGGTCTTCAGCAGACCGGGGGAATTGAATTTGAAATGACGGAGGGGAGGAATCTGCGATTCGTTGTAAGCGTGATCCTCGGCGAAGAGCCCGTCCTGCCATCCCGAGTTAGTCATGGGAATCAGGCTGGTGAGCGCGACCGAAGAAACTCCAGGGATAGCCGCGATTTTTTCCATGATCGCCTGTTCCGCGCGCACCACTTGCGTCTCGTCCTTCACCTGCGATTCGGGAATTGAAAGCCTCAGCGTCTGCACCTGTTCCGGCTGGGTGAATCCGGGCTGCACATGCTTCAGTGTTTGAAACGTCCGGATCATCAATCCGGAACCGATCAGCAGCACCAGCGCCAGAGCCACCTGGACCACTACCAGCACGTTCCTCGCGTGATGCCTCTCCTTGCTCTGGCTGAGCGTGCGTCCTCCCGCGCGAAGCGCCGGCGCAAGTTGCGGGCCGGCGTGTTTCAGCACCGGAATGATTCCGAAAAGCAGGCCGGCTAACAGGGAGACCGCCAGAGTGAACAACAGCACCGTCACATCGATGGAAATACTCTCAATGCGAGGAAGATTCGCGGGCGCGATCGCCAACAGCAACTGGAGCGCGCCGTAGGCGAGGGCCAGCCCTGCGGCTCCGCCGAGGACGCCGAGGATCACGCTCTCCATCAGCAGCTCCCGCGCGATCTGCCCCCAGCCCGCACCCAGAGCCGCGCGAATCGCCAACTCCTGACGGCGGCCGTCGGCACGCACCAGCAGCAGATTCGCGACATTGGCGCAGGCGATGAGCAGCACCATGCCGATGGTCCCCATCAGCACCCAGAGCACGCCGCGGATATCGCCGACCATCTGCTGTTTCAACGGCTCGACTAAAGGAGCCAGCTTGGCCTCGGCGAACATGCTGCGGTTATAGCCGGGGAACGGCGGGAAACTATCGAGCGCGATCGGAATCATGCGGCGCACGTCCGCATTCACCTGCGTCAGGGTGACTCCCGGTTTCAGTCTCGCGATGGCCTGAAAACTGAAATTGCCGAGGAACACTTTGGACCGGTCCTTGCGCATGGGCAGAACCACCGACGCTTTCACGTCCAGGAACCGGAAGGTTTGCGGCAAGACGCCGATGATCTGCATCGGACGGCCGTCGATCTGCATGGTGCGTCCGATTGCCGCCGGATTTCCGCCGAATCGCATTTTCCAATATCCAAAGGTGAGCATCACCGTCTCCGGACTTCCCGGCGAATCGTCGGTGCGGGAAAAAACGCGTCCCAGCAAAGGCTGGACCCTCAGAAGCGGCAAAACCGCGTCCGTCACATCGAGCTCGCTAACTTGTTCCGGCTCGGCGAGCCCGGTTACAGTAACCGAGCCGGTATCCCACATCCCGACGTCTTCGAGCGTGCGGTTGTGCTCGCGATAGGTGAAATAGAGAAACGGCGCCATGCCGGCGTGGGCGATGTTATCGCCGAAAGCGGTGTGATCGACCGCGACCAAGTTGTCCGGTTGCGGATAAGGGAGAGGTTTCAGCAGAACCCCTTCGATCACGCTGAAAATCGCAGTGTTGGCCCCGATGCCGATCGCCAGGGTCGCAACGGCGATGGCGGTAAACGCTGGGGTGTGCGATAGCCGCCGGAGAATGTGCCTCAGTCTCATGAAGCATAGTACGGAGGTTGTGGGGAAAAGTTTCACTTGGAACCGCTCCCTGTGGTCGCGGCTCCATATTGGTCCAAACCGGGGACATGGGTGACACTTTGATCCGGGGACATGGGTAACAGTTTATTGAAGATGACGGTTTGGGTTCCTGAACCGGCATGCTGAGAGGCAATGCCGTGGAAGGAGAACTTAACCATGGACCTCCGTGTCCAACTGATTCAGGAGTACGAGGAGGGCGAGAGCATTGCCGCGCTGGCCCAGGTGTATGGGGTGGCTCGCAAGACGGTGTACAAGTGGCTGGCCCGACACGATGTGGCGGGGGTGGCTGGGCTGGCCGACCGCAGCCGGGTGCCGAAACATTTTCCGGGCCGGGTGAGCGAGGAAATGGTGGCGTTGATCGTGGCGGCGCGCCATCGCTGGCACTGGGGGCCGCGCAAGTTGCGGGTGAAACTGGCCGCCGCGCATCCGGCGATAGCATGGCCGGCGCAGAGCACCATGGGCGAGGTGTTGAAGCGGGCCGGGCTCACGCATGCTCGCAAAGCTCGCGTGAAGACGCCGCCTTACGGGCCAGGGTTGGCTTCCGTCGACGCCGCCAATCAGACCTGGTGCGCCGATTACAAGGGCCACTTCCGGACTGGCGACGGCACGCGCTGCGATCCGCTGACGATCACCGATGCGCACAGCCGCTATCTGTTGCGCTGCCACATCACGCCGAAGTGCGACGGCGAGCATGTAGCGGCGGTGTTCGACGCCTGCTTTCGCGAGCACGGGCTGCCGCGGGTGATTCACACCGACAATGGCACGCCGTTCGCCAGCCGCGCGCCGGGCGGGCTAAGCCGCGTGTCGATGGAATGGGTGAAGCTGGGCATTATTCCCGAACGTTCGCGTCCGGCTTCGCCGCAGGATAACGGCCGGCATGAACGCATGCATTCCACGCTGAAGCAGGCCACGCTGCGGCCGCCGGAGCGTAACCCGCGCCGCCAGCAAGCAGCCTTCGACCGCTTTCAACAGGAGTACAACCACGAGCGTCCGCACGAGTCGTTGGAGGATCGGACGCCGGCCCGCTGTTATCAGCCATCGCCCAGGCCGATGCCGCGCCGCGTGCCGGAGCTGGAGTATGGCGACGAAGTAGAAGTGCGCCGCGTGTCGCAGCAGGGCAGCTTGAAGCTTGGCGGCCAGCGGACCTTCATCAGCGAGATTTTCGCCTACCAATGGCTGGGGCTGCGAGCGCTCGATGAACGCTATTTCGAAGTGCTGTATGGACCGGTGCGGCTGGGATTTCTGGATCGGCGAGAGCATACCTTCCACCGCGCCCTGCACGTTGCGCTGCGGCGCCGGCTGGGGTTGGAGGGAGCCGGAAGCCCGTGGAAATGACGGCCGGAGGAAAGCCTGGAAATCCAAAAACAGGATTTCCACCCTTCCCACCGTCCTTGGAAATCGCCGAGCGATTTCCACATTTCCCCCGGCTCGACGATTCTCTTATAATCAAAACGGAACGCAAAACCCTTCTCCGAAAAGTGTTACCTATGTCCTCGGATAGAAGTGTTACCTATGTTCCCGGTCGGACATATTGACTAGCTCGCTGAATTTCTTCAAGTCGATATTTCCTCCGGACACGATCGCCACAATCTTTCCCGACCCCGCCTTCAGCGCCGCCGCGACTGCGCAGGCGGCTGCGCCTTCGGCGATGACGCGGTTTCGTTCGGCAACAAGCTCGAGTGCGAAAGCGATCTCATCGAGGCTCGATACGATCGAGTCGTCTAGAAGTTGCTGCGCCTCCGCGAACATTCCCGGAAAGACTGTCTTGCTTCCGATTCCGTCGACGAATGACGGGCGGTAATCTACCACTTGTGGCGCTCCCGCGTTAAGCGACGCGGCTAGAGGGGCCGCGGTGGAGGCTTCTGCCGCGAATATTCGGACAGACGGACGCAGCGCTTTCACCACCGACGCGATTCCGCAGGCAAGGCCGCCGCCGCCCCACGGGACGATCACCGCGTCCACGTCCGGCAGGTCTTCGATTAGTTCCAGGCCGATGGTTCCATTGCCGGCCATCACGTTCGGGTCGTCGAACGCATGGATGAAAGTCGCATCGACGCCGGGAAACGAGCGAGTTTCGAACGCGCGCCACCACTGGTCGAAAGGAGCCTTGATAATTCGCCCGCCCAACCTTTCCACTGCCCGCAGTTTTGTTTCGGGCGCGGTATCGGGCGCGATGATCGTTGCCGGAATTCCTAGCCGCCTGGCGCAGAACGCAACTCCTTGTGCCATGTTGCCGGCCGATGCCGTTAGTAAACCTTTAGCGAGTTGGTCCTTCTCTGTTTTCGCGATTGCGTTGGCCGCGCCGCGGATTTTGAATGATCCGATGGGCTGGAGGTTTTCGAGCTTGAGGTGGATTTCGTGGTCGTCGATGTTAAGGCGAACCAGAGGCGTTCGGACTGCAATACCGGCGATGTTGCGACGGGCTTCTGCGGCGGCTTCAAGGGTGATTGGCATTAGGAACTATAGTCTTAACGATCGGGGATCACTGGGAAGATGCAAGCTGGCGATGATCTGTTGGAATCGAGGGTCGGTTCGCAGAGGCTTCAGGATTGGATCGAAGGGCGCGAACAGAGCCAGGGTGGATCGCTCTTCAAAGCTGCTCTTCAGAAAATGGATCGCCTTCTCGCTATCGCCTAGCGACATGTGCGTGCGGCAAAATGCCCAGGGGTCGATAAACTCGCGCGCCGACATTTCCTCGATGCGACGGAGGATTTCGCGGGCCTCTTTCTGGTGGCCGACCCGCGCCAAAGCTTCCGCTAACATCGCGAGCATACGCGGCACTGGAGGATCGGTCTGGCACTCCTTTGCATAACGCAGCCCCTCCTCAATGCGGCCCTGCGCCAGATAGACAGCGGCCATCATCCAGGCGAGTTCAGGCGAATCGGGCATCAGCGCACGCGCCGACTGGAGCCTTCGGTCGGACTCCTCGAACTTCCCCTCGATCGTCAGCGCCAGCCCAAGAAGCCGATGCGCGCGGATCGACAAAGGGTTCAAGTGCAGAGAGTGCTCGAGCTTTTCGCATGCTTCGGAAATGCGGCCCAGCACCATATAGAATGCCCCTAGCGCCATGTGGCCATAAGCGTAGTTCGGCTCCAGCACCAGCGCTTTCTGGGCCAGCGCCAATCCTTCTGTCCAATTCCACTCGTAACAGAACGTGACCCATCCGAGCGAAGTATAGGCATGAGCGAGCGAGGGATCGAGACGCAAAGCTTCCTCGGCGGCTCGTTTCGCGATGGGCATGACGGCGGAGGGGCGAGCCATGCTCCAGGACGTCATCGCTGTATAAACGTCGGCCATTCCCGAATATGGCGGGGCGTAATCAGGAAACTCCGCAATGGCGCGGGTATAGTAATCGATCGCAATGCGATAGCCCTCTGCGTCCAACGCGTTGGCGGCGTGCCGCCCTTTTAGATAGAGCGCGTAGGCGTCAATACTTGGCGCGGGCGAGGGCAGCCGCACGCCGGCGCTCAACTGATCGCACAATGTGGCGGTGATGGCGGTGGCAATCTCGTCCTTGATCGCGAAGACGTCGGTCTCCGGGCGATCGACTGTGGTCGACCAACGGACGTGACCTGTCTGTGTGTCGATCAACCTGGCGGAGACTCGCAGCATGCCTCCAGCCTTGCGGACGCTTCCTTCGACGATGGTGCCGGCGGACAAAGAAGCGCCGATTTCGCGCGGGTCCATCGCAGGATCGCGCAACGTGAACGTGGCACCGCGCCCGAGCACTTGCAGATCGCGAACCGTACTCAGTGCATCAATGATGTCCTCGGATATGCCGTCGCAAAAATAGTTCTGCTCGGGGTCCGAGCTTAAATTGGAGAACGGGAGGACAGCGACGGTCTTGGGATCGAGAAGCTTTTCTATCGCGACAGGCATGCCGGGATTCGCGTGAGAAAAGCTGGGAATGTACTTGCCGGGACGAAGCTGAATGACAATTTTATCCAGCAGGCCTTCGACCTCGTAATAGGCGCGGAGTTTCTTGCGAAGGCGTCGGGCTTCAACGCGGACAATGGAATCGGTTCGAGGATCGTAGTCTTCGCCGCGGTCGAACACATCGTGGCCGATGGAAAACTCTTTCAGTTGATCCGTTCTGCCGTCTAGCGTCCGTTCGACCGCGACGCGCAGGAAGCGGCGCATCCTTTCGGAGTTGCGGAAGCCGGGACTGCCTAGAATTTTTTGGAGCACGGCGCGAACTTCAGGATCGGAGGGATCGCCGGGCGATCGCTGCAGAGCGGGTTCCGCGGCAGAAACAGCGGCGGGCTTGCGCGGGCGTGGCAGAATCCTACCTCCATCTCCCTGATCATTCTAATGTGCAATCTTGCTCATGTCTACGGTTACGTTAGCGATTTCGCCTAACCGTTAGCTATCTTTTTATAACTTATGTAGGACTTTACTGTAACGCTATATTCAAATAGCAACACGCAGTCCCCCAAAGCGCATTCGTGGTTGCGGCGTTCGTTTGTGAGAACAAGCTAGCGTTGCAGTCGCGGATGCGCTTAAAATTTGATCCTCCCCTGTTGACAGGCCACAGAAAGTGGAGCATACTTCCTGTAGATATGCCACAGGACAAGCCGGAGATCCTTCCCGGGACGCTCGACCTTATGGTTTTAAAGACGCTCGCGGTCCTGGGGCCTCTCCACGGCTATGGGCTGGCCCGTCGGATTGAGCAGATCAGTGCGAATCTGATCGAACTGAATCAGGGAACGATTTACGCATCTCTACTCAGGCTGCAGCAGCGAGGATGGATCTCATCGGCGTGGGGCGCCTCGGAAAATAATCGCAAGGCGAAGTTTTATTCGATCACGCGGACAGGGCAGAAGAATCTTGCCGCGGAGACTCGCAGTTGGGAACGCACATCGGGCATCATGACGCGCCTGCTGGCGATCGAACCGGAGAATTGATCATGATTCGTGTTCTATTCTCCAGGCTGCATGGGGGCATTTCGTGGCCGCTCTCTTGACAACGATTTCGAGGCTGAGGTGCAGACTCATCTCGAAATGCTGATCGTCGAAAATGTTCATCGAGGAATGACGGCGGACGAAGCGCGCCAGGCAGCGTTGCGCAGTCTCGGTAATATTACACAGCTCCAAGAGAGCCAACGCGATCAGCGCGCCCTGCCCCAGATCGAGACGCTGTTCGCCGATCTTAAATATGGCGCTCGGACCCTACGGGCAAACCCGGGATTTACCTTGGTCGCCGTTCTAACTTTGACGCTGGGGATCGGCGTAACGACGACGGTATTCACGGCTTACAATGCCATCGCGCTGAAACCGCTGCCGGTGGCCGATCCCGCGAGCGTAGTTCGCCTGGAGCGATGGTTTGAGACCGGCTACCGTGGCGAGATTCAATATGCGTTCTCCTATCCCGAGTACCAATACTGCCGCGATCGCAACGACGTTTTTATCAGCCTGGTCGCCGCGGGTTTCCCGCTAGCGGTGATAGCGGACGGCGTCGATAAGCTTCAAGGCCAACTGGTCTCGACGAATTACTTCACGGATCTAGGAGTTTCGGCGCGTATGGGACGCACGTTTCTACCGGAGGAAGTCGGTCCCGTGATGGTGATCAGCCATTCGTTTTGGGAACGAAGGTTCCACTCCGATCCGGGGATCGTTGGGCACATCGTGAATCTTAACGGGACCGCATTTACGATTGTTGGCGTGGCTGCGAAGGAGTTCACCGGAACCGGTGTGATTCCGCAGATCTCCGATTTTTGGGCTCCGATTTCCACGCAGGCACAAATTGCCCCTGGGCGTGACTGGTTAAGCAACCCGCAAGCTATGCAATTCCAGATTCTTGCGCGGCTTAAGCCCACGGCGACGAAATCGCGGGCCCAGGCGGAGACGGCGGTCCTGATCCGTCAATTCGCCACCACTTATAAGGAAGTGGAGCGGACAACCACGGTGACTTTGCAGCGTCCCGCGTTCTTCGGCAACACGGAGGATATTCGCTTCCAGGCTTCGGCGTTGGCCATTATGCTTATCGTCGGGATGGTGCTGCTGCTGGGCTGCGTCAATATCGCGAACATGCTGCTGGCGCGCGGGGCTGGAAGGCAAAAGGAAATAAGCGTTCGCCTCGCGCTGGGTGCGAGCCGAGGCCGAGTGATTCGGCAACTGCTCACGGAGAGTTTCCTGCTTGCACTACTGGGAGGAGCCGGTGGACTTCTGTTTTCCATCTGGACTGCCAGGCTTTTGTGGATCGCAATCCTGCAATTCATTCAACAGCGGATCAGCGCCGATATCGCGGTTGGGATCGACTTGAGCCCGGATCTGCGCGTCGTGGCGTACGCGATTCTGCTGTCGCTCGCTCTCGGGATTGCTCTTCGGACTCTCCCCCGCACTTCAGTTCAGCCGGCCCGATCTAACCTCGGCACTAAAAGAAGAGGGTGGTTTCGGAGCGCGATGGAGCCGTTCCCGGCTGCGTAGTTTATTGGTCGGGATGCAGGTCACGGTTTCTATGGTGCTGCTGATCACCGCGGGTCTTCTGATGCGCGGGCTCAACCGCTCTCAAACAGCCGAGCCGGGGTTCGAGACCGAGAGCGTCTATCTTTTGCAAGGCGACTTCGGCGGCGATCCCGTAAAGGCGTCCGCCTTGGAGGATCGTTTGAAGGATCGTTTAGAGACTCTACCCGAATTGAAGGGTGTCGCGGTCGGCACGATGCCTCTTCTGGGAACGTGGATTCCCCATTTTTTTACCGGCACTCAGCGTGGACGGACACTCGCCAGCTATGCGTCCGATACTTATTTCGAGCTGCTCAATATCGCTGTGATCCGTGGCCGCAACTTCACGAGGCTCGAAGCGGAACAAGGCGCGAAAGTTTCGATAGTGAGCGAATCCACGGCCCGAAAGTTCTGGCCGTCGGAAGAGCCGATCGGCAAGCATTTCCAGCTCGATATGAACTGGCGAGGCGGCCTCGAGGAGTTTGAAGTTATCGGTGTCGTCAAGGACATCCGATACGCCAGTCTCTCGCGTGTCGATCTGGCGCACGTCTATCTCGCGCCCGTGCCCGCTGGCTGGAACACCGGATTGTTGGTGCGGACTCAAGGCGATCCACGACGCGCCATAGCTGCTGTGCGCAGCGCCGCCGGATCCGTCGATGCGAATCTCCGGGCGAGTTTGTCCGTGATGAACCTTGAGGCTGGTCCCGTTCAGTTCCAGCGTTCCTTCGCACAAATCAGCGCGGGATTCGCCGCGATCCTTGCGTTGCTGGCGCTCGCCCTGGCCGGCGTCGGAATTTATGGAGTGATGTCGTACATGGTGAGCCAGCAGATAAAGGAGATCGGCGTGCGCGTCGCCCTCGGCGCGACCGCGAGCGATGTTCTGTTCAGCGTAGTGGTTCCCGGACTGCGACCGGTCTTCTACGGAATTGTGCTCGGAATTGCCGGAGCAGCAGGTCTTTCAGCGTATCTCCACTCAATCCTCGCGCTACCCGGCGCAAGCGATGTGCTCTACGGCGTTCCCTTTTATGATCCGGCCACGTTCCTGGGCCTGTCCGCGTTTCTGTTGATAATAGCAGCGATCGCCAGTTCCATTCCCGCCCGCCGGGCGCTGACAGTCGACCCGATGGTCGCGTTGCGTTACGAGTAGGAAAATGATCGCCTCAACGCACCACGATATTGACCAGTTTATCCGGCACCACGATCACCTTCACCACCTGCTTGCCGGCGATGAACGGCTGCGTCTTCGGATCGGTCAGCGCCAGCCTCTCCAGTTCTCTTCCGGCGTGCCGAAGGGCACCGAAATCCGTCCGCGAACTTTGCCGTTCACCTGCAGCACGACCTCCGCCGCGTCTTCTTTCGCCAGCGACTTCATCGTACGCCGGCCACGTCTGGCGGAACACCGGACCGGTGCGGCCAAGCTGCTCCCACAACTCCTCCGCCATGTACGGCGCGAACGGCCCCAGCAGCAGCACCAGCGACGGCAGAATCTGATCCAGCGCCGCGCGCGACAGACTTCGCCTCTTCTTCAGTCAGCGTATTGATCAACTCCATCAGCGCCGCGATCGACGTGTTGAAGTGCCAGCGATTGCTGAAATCGTCGGTGACTTTGTGAATGGTCTGATGCAGTTTCCGCAGCGCGCGCCGGTCGGCCGCCGGATCGCCCGCACCGGCGTCGCGATCGATATTGCGCGTCACGAATCTCCAGACGCGTTCCAGAAATCGGCGCTGCCCGCCGACGCTCGCTTCGATCCACGGCATGTCTTTTTCCGGAGGCGCGGCGAACAGCACGAACAAGCGGCAGGTATCGGCGCCGTACTTGTCGACCATCTCCTCCGGGATCGACCATGTTGCCTTTGGATTTCGACATCGCCGTGCCGTCGGTGCCCAGCACCATGCCCTGCGTGAACAGATTCGCCGCCGGCTCGTCGTTCGCGATCAGTCCCAGATCGCGCATCACTTTGGTAAAGAAGCGCGAATAGATCAGGTGCAGAATCGCGTGCGTCGACGCCGCCGATGTACTGATCGATCGGGAACCACTTCGCGATCTTCGCCGAATCGAACGGAGCCTTGTCGTTCTTCGGATCGCAGTAGCGATAGAAATACCAGGACGAATCGACGAACGTGTCCATGGTGTCGCTCTCGCGCTGCGCCGTCGCCGCCGCACTGGGGACACTTCACGTTCATGAACTCCGGACGTCTTCGCCAGCGGCGAGCGCCCCTTGCCCGTGAATCTTCACGTCGTACGGCAGGATCACCGGCAGATCCTTCTCCGGCACCGGCACCACGCCGCACTTCGGGCAGTGGATCACCGGAATCGGCGTGCCCCAATAGCGCTGCCGCGAAATGCCCCAATCCTTGATGCGAAACGTGATCGCGGCCTTGCCGAAGCCTTCGCGCTCGGCGCGCGCGTTCATCTCGCGGCGAGCTTCCGCGCTCGGCAAGGCCCGGAATATTCGCCGGAATTTTCGACGATGCCGTCGTCGGTGAACGGCAGCTTCGCGATTCGTCCAGCGCACCGTCCACCGGCCGGATCACCGGCACGATCGGCAATCCGAACGTCGTGCAGAATTCGAAATCGCGCTCATCATGCGCGGGCACGGCCATGATCGCGCCGGTGCCGTAGTCCATCAGCACGAAGTTGCCGATCCAGATCGGCATCTTCTCGCCGCTGAACGGATTGATCGCGAAGCCGCCGGTCGGACGCGCCGTCCTTCACGATATCGCCCGGACCCTTCTGCTTGCCCGCGCATCGATCATCTGCTTCGCCCGAGCGCGTCCCGCGTCATCCAGCAGCTTCTGCGCCAGCGGATGCTCCGGCGCCAGGATCACGCAGGTCGCGCCGTAGATGGTATCGACGCGCGTAGTGAACACGCGAATTTTCTCACCCGATGCCTTCCAGCGTGAAATCGATCTCCGACCCTACCGACTTGCCGATCCAGTTGCGCTGCATCGACAGCACGCGCTCCGGCCATCCGCCTTCCAGCTTCTCGTCGATGTCGCGCAGCAGTTCATCGGCGTAATCGGTGATTTTCCAGAACCATTGTTCCAGCGCGCGCTGCTCCACCGGCGTCGTTTCGTGACGCCAGCAGCAGCCGTCCACCACCTGCTCATTCGCCAGCACCGTCCCGCATTCCGGGCACCAGTTGACCAGCGCCTTCTTGCGATACGCCAGCCCGCGCTCCAGCATCTTCAGGAAGAACCACTGGTTCCAGCGATAATATTCCGGCTCGCAGGTGGTGATTTCCAGGCTCCAGTCATAGGCGAAGCCCATGCGATGCATCTGCCGCTTCATCTCGGCGATGTTCGCGAGCGTCCAATCGCGCGGATGCACGCCGCCCTTGATCGCCGCGTTTTCGGCGGGCAATCCGAACGCGTCCCAACCCATCGGATGCTGCACGTTGTAGCCGCGCATCCACATGTAGCGCGCCAGCGCATCGCCGATCGAATAATTGCGCACGTGGCCCATGTGCAGGCGGCCGCTGGGGTAGGGAAGCATCTCGACCACGTAATATTTCGTCGCAGAGGAGTCGGGATCGGCGCGATAAAGGTTCGCGTCTTTCCAGCGCTCTTCCCACTTCAGCTCGATTTGGTTGTGGTCGTAGACTTTTTCTTCGGCATAGGCTTTTCAGTGTGTCGAGATTCCGTTGCTCGTCGCCGTCTTTATCCACCGGCGTCTCAAGAATAAAGGCTTTGTTGCGAAGCTTCGGGTGGGTGAGAATGCGACGAAACCCGTCTAATCCAATATAACCTTCGCCGATATGCTCATGCCGGTCGATGTGCGATCCGAGCGCGCCTTTCGAATCGTTGGCGTGAATCACGCGCACATGTTCGAGGCCCAGAATGCGGTCGGCCTCCGCGACCGTTTCCTTCAGTCCGTCCGCGGTCGCGACATCGTGGCCGGAGCCAGCAGATGGCACGTGTCGAGACAAAACCCGACCGGCAGATCGCGTCATCTGCGCGCGCATATTCGCGGATCACGTGCAGTTCTTCGAATCGTCCCGCCGATCTGCGCGCCGGCGCCCACCGTGCACTCGACCAGCAGCATCAGCTTCCCGAACTTCAGCCCGGCGGCCGCTGCCGTCACGCCTTCGCAGAAAATGGAAAATCCCCTGCTCGACCGTCTGTCCTTTGTAATTTCCCGGATGCGCCACCAGATACTCCGCGCCGATCGCGATCGCGCGCGACCAATTCGCCGCGGAACGCCTCGATCGATTGCGCGCGGATCCCTTCATTCGCCGACGCGAGATTGATCAGATAGTTGTCGTGAATCACCAGCGGCGTCAGATCATATTTTCTCGCGCGCGCGTTCAACAGCTTGATCGCCGGCGCGCTCGGCACCGACGCTTTCCACTGCCGCGGGCTCGACGAGAAAATCTGAAAAGTGTTCGCGCCCAGCTCCGCCGCTGTGATCGCCGACCGTTCCAGCGCCCCCGCAATCGAGGTATGCAGCCCGATTCTCACGAATGAAAATCTTTAACCCAGGCGTGCTTTTTCAGCTTCGCGAGACGTCGTCCGGCAGCGCCCCGAGGTCCGACACCGAGCAGCTCGATTCCACCGTGCGCACCTTGCGCATGCCCGGAATCACCGTCGAAACCGCCGGATCCGACAGGCAATAACGCAGAGCAATCTCCGGCAGCGTCCCCTCTACGCCCTCCAGATCCTTCTCCAACGCGCTGACGTGCTCCACCACCTGCTTCTTGCGATCACGCCCCCGGAAATACCAGTCGCGAAACTCACCTTTCTCGAACACCGTATCTTCTGTGATCGTCCCCGTCAGCGCGCCTTCATCCAGCGGCACTCGCGCCAGCACGCCCACATTATGCTCCAGCGCCAGCGGCAACAAATTCGTGCTGGGCGACTGATCGAAAATGTTGTACATCACCTGCACCGAATCGCACAGCCCCGTCCGAATCAGCTCGAGCCCGGAATCCGGATCGTCCGCGTTCAACGACACGCCGACCGCCTTCGCCTTCCCCGATTTTTTCAAATCCTCGAACGCGCGCCTCCATTCATCGCGATCCGTCCATTCCGTATTCCAGACGTGAAGCTGCTGCAGATCGATGGCATCGAGCTTCAGATTCCGCAGGCTTTCTTCCGTCGACTGGATCACATAATCGTACGGGAAAACCTCCTCGATCCCGATCCCCGATTTGCGCCGGCCACTTCTGATTCATCGGAGGAACTTTCGTCGCGACGTAAACCTTCCCCGGCGCGGACCTCACGATCTCGCCGACCAGCTCCTCGCTGTGCCCGTCGCCATACGCCAGCGCCGTGTCGATAAAGTTGACGCCCAGCTCCAGCGCGCGCCGCAGAGCCGCCCGCGATTCCTCGTCCGATCCGCCGATCCACTGCTTCCCGCCGATGCCCCAGGCCCCAAATCCGATGTCACTGATCTCGATGCCGGTGCGTCCAAGTGTTCGATAGCGCATTCCTCCATAATAAGGGCAGGTAAGAACATGCTTTGGCTTCTTGTCGCTTTTTTTCTGATGGCCCCCGGCGAAATTATTCGTCTCTACCTGAAAGACGGCACCTATCAATTGACCACCGAATATAAGGTGGTGAAGGATCGCGTCAGCTTACTTGAGCTCGGAGCGCGGCGAGTGGGAAGAAATCCCACTCGAGCTGGTCGACCTCGCTCGCACCAAAAAAGAAGCCGCTCAGCATGAAGAGGACCTCAAGGCCGACGCCAAGGCACAAGCCGCAGAGGACGCAGCCGAACGCCTCGCTGTGCGAGAGGTGGAGGAGATCCCTCCGGAGCCCGGCGTCTATTACATCCACGACAACAAGCTCGAGGCGGTCAAGGTCGCCGAATCGAAAGTAGTCACCGACAAGAGGCGGCAGAGTCCTGAAAGTTCTCTCGCCCGTCCCGATGGTCTCCGGCAAAGCGACGCTGGAAATCGACGGCGATACCTCTTCCAAGGAAATCGACCGACAAACGCCCCGAGTTCTTTTTCCGCCTCTCAAACTTCGAACGCTTCGCGCATAGTCAAATTGGCGCCGACAAAAAAAGGCTCCCGCATCGTCGAAAATATCCATATGATCCCGGTGACGAAAGAAATCCAGCAGGAGTTTAAGGAAATCGAGACTTTCAAGAAACAGGAAGGCGACAACGTCTACAAAATCTGGCCTGAAAAAGATCTCGATCCCGGCGAATACGCGCTGGTCGAATACACTGAAGGCCTCGAGTCCATCAACACTCAGGTCTGGGATTTCAAAATCAAATGATGACGGCCCTGTTCCTCGCATCGCTCCTTGCCGCGAACTTTAAAGAACACGTCATCGCCACCGACCTGAAGGGCGGTTATCAAGTCGTTGCCGCCGATCTGAATCACGACGGTAAGCCCGACCTGATCGCCGTCGCCACCCAGATGACCGACCTCGTCTGGTTCGAAAATCCCACCTGGGAAAGGCACGTGATCGCCTCCGGCCTCACCGGCATGATCAACCTCGCGATTTGGGACGACCAGATCGTCCTCGCCTACGGCTTCGCGAATCAATATGCCCCCAGCAAAGGCATCGTCGCGGTCCTCAAGCCCAACGGCGATCCCCGCCAGCCCTGGACCCTCACCGAAATCGACCGCCTGCCGACCTCCCATCGCCTCCGCTGGGCAAATATCGACGGCTCCAAGGTCGTCGTTAATGCCCCGCTGATCGGCGCGAACGCCGTCGCCCCCGACTATCGCGACCACGTGCCGCTCGTCTACTATAAACCCGGCGAATGGAAGCGCACACTGATCGCCGCCGACAACGAAGGCATCCAGCACGGCCTTACCATCGTCGATTGGGACGGCAAAGGCCGCGACTCCATCCTCACCTGTTCCTTCTCCGGCATCGACCTCTATCGCTTCGCCAAAGACAAGTGGACCCGCACTGAAATCTCGAAAGGCAATCCCGATCCCTGGCCGAAAAGCGGCGCGAGCGATATCGCCGTCGGCCATGCCGGCAAGCAGCGGTTCCTAGCGACCATCGAACCCTGGCACGGAAACAAAGTCGCCGTCTATACCGAGCATCGCGGCCAATGGCAGCGCGAACAAATCGACGATTCCCTTCTCGACGCCCACACCATCCTCACCGCCGACCTCGACGGAAATGGACGTGACGAGATAGTGGCCGGCATGCGCGGCAAGCCTTATCAAGTGGTTATCTACTCAAATAGCAAAGGCCACTGGACCCGCCAAATCCTCGACACCGGAACCATGGCCGCCGCAGCCTGCACTGCCGTCGATCTGAACGCCGACCATCGCATCGACCTGGCCTGCATCGGCAGCGCTACAACAAACCTCAAATGGTATGAAAATATAAAATAGTGCGCGCTCTCCGCTACTCCCTCCGCACCCTGGCCCGCAACCCCGCTTTCTCCGCCGTAATCGTCCTCCTGCTAGCCTTCGGAATCGGCGCGAACACGCTAATCTTCACCGCGGTCGACGTCCTCCTCCTCCGCGATCTCCCCGTCGATCACCCCGAGCAACTCGTTCGCATGGAAGAAATCCATCCCAGCGGCTTCCGCAGCCCCATTCCCCAATTCGCCGACTTTTATCGACCCCTGCATCCGCGATCGCGCCAAAAGTTTCAGCGAAGTTTTCTCCACCGGCGACCTCGATATGTCCTTCCAGGCCGGAGGCCGCGTCGAGAACGTCACGGCCAAGGTGGTCTCCGGCAATTACTATCGCGCGCTCGGAGCCCACGCCGAAATCGGCCGCACCATCTCGGACGATGACGACCGCGACAGCACGCAGTATCCCGTCGTCCTCAGCCATTCGTTCTGGCAGCGCGCCCTCGGTGGACGCGCCAACGTCCTGGGCGAAACGATTCGCCTTCGCGGCGTTCCCTTCACCATCATCGGCGTGATGCCGCGTGGCTTCCGAGGCCTCGAAGTCGAAGGCGGTCCCGATGTCGCGATCCCGACTCGCTGCCTACGCTTGTGGACTCCCGGGCCGCGCAGTCTACGGCGCGCCGGTACAGATGTATTTGCGATTGAAGCCAGATGTTCCGCTCGCCGCAAGCCGATCGCCGAGTTGAAGACCCTCCATCCCGGACTCGTCGACGCCGAACTGGAGCGTAGCAGCGACCCGCCTCTGACCGCGCAGAAACAGCAGGAGTATCTCGCGGATCGAAGCGCCAGCCGGCCTCGACCTCACGCCGGTCTCGCGCGGCGTCTCCAAGCTGCGCAAACAATTCGCCGTCGCCGTCGAAGTCCTGATGGGCGCCGTGGGCGTGCTCCTGCTGCTCGTTTGCGCGAACATCGCCGGCTTGATGCTGGCCCGGGGCGAAGCGGCGAGAAAGGAAATCGCCGTCCGCCTGAGTCTCGGCGCGACCCGCTTCACAGTCGCATCGCAACTCATGATGGACGCTCTGGTGCTATCCATCCTGGGCGCCGCCGGCGCCATGCTGATCGCCCGCTGGGGAGGCTCGCTCCTGCTCGCATTCCTCCCCTCGCGCCGGCCGCTGACCCTGGAACTGACCCCCGACGCGCGCGTCCTCGCCTTCGCCGCCGGAGCCTGCATCGTCACCGCTCTGGCCATGAGCATCGTCCCCGCGCTCCATCTTATTCCGAGCCGATCTAACCGGCCTGATGGGCCGCGGCGGACCCCGCCAGCGCCGCTCCTACGCGGGCATCGCGCTGGTCGCTCTGCAAATCGCGCTTTCGACTATCCTGCTGATCGGCGGAGCCGCGCTGGTCCGAACGCTCCATCAATTGCGCTCCGCCGACGCCGGGCGTCGATCGCCAACTTATCGTCATGGTGATCAACCCGCGCACGGCGGGCGTCAAAACACCGCAGATGAAGGCAATCCTGGAAGATCATCCTGCGCCGCGCCAAGGAGATCTCCCGGGCGTCGAAGGAGCCAGCTACGCCGGAATGGCCCTGATGCGCGGCATCGGCATGAAGAGACTCGGTCGCGCCCACCGGCTCGCCATCCGCACCGCCGACTTTCTGAATACCAGCCTCAACACCGTAAGCCTCGGCCACTTTGAGAACGTAGGCATCCGCATCCTCGCCGGCCGCGACTTCCGCCCTGCGGATATCGGCGCGCCGAAGCCCGCGCCCGTCGATCGTCAGCGAAAGCTTCGCGCGCCGGTTCTTTCCCGAACGTCGATCCCATCGGCAAAACTTTCGGAACCGGGATGAACATCACCGCCGAAGCCGACGACCTCATCATCGGCGTCGTCAACGATACCAAAGTATCGTTCCATGCGGGAGGATCCGCCGCCGGTCTGGTATAGCGCTGATCGATTTGCAGCGGCAATACGGCGAGACCTTCGGCATCGCCCTCCACGTCCGCACCCGCGTCCCGCCCGCTCCCGTCATCGCCGATCTCCGCGCCGTGCTCGCGACCATTGGCCCCGGCATCGCCCCGTCGGAGGTCGCGACCATCGATCAGGACATCGAGACATCCCTCTGGCAGGAGCGACTAATCGCCGCCCTGGCATCCGTATTCGCCATCGCCAGCGCCGTCCTGGTCGCCATCGGCCTCTACGGAATGCTAGCTTACTCAATCGCCCGCCGGACAAGGGAAATCGGCATCCGCATAGCCCTAGGCGCACGCCCGACTCACCTGATTGAAATGATTTCGAACGATGTTCTGCTAAGCGTTGGCCCCGGCCTGATTCTGGGAGTGGCCGTCTATTCCGCCTGCGCCCGTGTAATTTCCCCGGTCCTCTACGGTATCCGCCCCCTGGACGCAATCTCGATCGCCGCCGCCATCGGCCTAATCGGAATCATAGCCACGATAGCCGGCGCAGTCCCCGCCCGCCGAGCCGTCCAGATCGAACCCTCCGAAGCCCTGCGGCAGGAATAACCGAGCCGCGACCGTCAGCAAGCGGACAGACGAGCAAACTCCGCTAGAATAGTGGCAGCCAATCAATGCCGGCTCAACTCGACCTAACCAGACTGAGCGTCCGCCAGTTCGCAGAGCGATTCAGAAGCGAAATGATCCCGCTCAGCAATACCTTCTCCTACTTTTGCGCCTCCGTGCCGATGACCGAGGACGACCTGAAGGAGTACCTGCAGGAGCCCGTAGCCGCTCTGCCGCCCGCTATGACGGCCGCACTTCCCAAGATTTCGATCCTGCTGGTCCCCTACCTGGAGCGAGCCAACGGAGGACACGGACTGAAAAGCCGTTCCAAAACGCCGGCCTCCGATTTCGTGACCGCGGAAAAACCGCCGGAAGGAAAAATCTCCACCTCGACCCAGCTCCGGCTCGGCGACGAGACCGTTCTAGCCTTCGCGTTAAAAGATCAGGAAGTCGCCGAGTATCACTATCGCTTTTACCACTTGCTGGCAACCCTGATGGGCGACCATTGGTCCGAGAACATGGAATCGACCTACGGCCGCGTTCTGCGTGAAGAGTTGAATGCCGACGCCCATGGCGAGGTTGATGAGCCAAGCTGGCGTTTGAAGCAGACCTTGCGCCGCGTCCAAAACTCCCGCGGAGGCGCCGTGAAGAACAGCAAGACATTCCGCGGATACGCGCGCCAATCTTTCATCGATACGCTGACGCTTTATCTTCACGGCATCTGCTGCGATATCGACGTCGACACCGGCCCCCGCCAATTACCCAGCCGCTATCTTCGCAAACGCCTGATGGCCCTGGAGCAACTATTCCCACCCCCAGCAGGCTACGCCGTATTCCCCGAACAACTAGAGCCGTAAAGTCTTTTCTCTGCGTCCTTTGCGTCTCTGCGTGAAATGTGTTCGCGTGCGATTACTTCCGCAGGAGCTTGAAAGCGTGATTCCCGTTTCCAGCGTTCACAGCGTAGCTGACCCACAAAAGACAAAGCGGCTCCAGCATCCTGGAGCCTTCAATCCCTCCAACGTCAATCGCGGGCCAGCCGAAGTCGTTCAGGATTTCCGTGACAGTCCGCTTAGCCCCAGCGTCGTTGCCGCAAATGAACATATCCGGAGGTCCGCCCGGAAAATCAGGCTTGAACATATGCGCATAGCCGACAATATTGAATGCCTTCACAATGTGCGCCGAAGGCAGCCATCGCTGCACTTGCTCGCCCGCGGAATCGGTATGCCCGAGCACGAGCGCAGGCCCTTTTCGGCGTGAAAACCAGAGGATTAATTGCGTCGATCACAACTTTGCCCGCGAAATTCTCCACGCCCGCAAGCTTGAGCGCATTCTCCGTCCCAGCCCACAGCAGCGCCAGCACGATCACATCGCCGAACTTCACCGCCTCGGCAAACGTGCCCGTCGACGCATTAATTCCCGAGGTCGAAGCCCACGCGACAGCCTTTTCATTGTGCGCGTCGCGCGAGCCCATCTTCACTTCGTGGCCCAGCGCAATAAACCCATTCCCCAGCGCCCGTCCAACATCGCCCGTCCCAAGGATTCCGATTTTCAAAGCAATCCCTCCGCAAGGTGGGGCAGGCTCCCGACCTGCCCGCCGTTAAATTACGCCGCTAAATCACGCCGCCTTAGCGGGCGAATAAGCCAAACTCGGCAGCATCACTCGCAGCACATCCTCCACCCGATCGGCGAAGACGAACTCCATCTCATTGCGCACCTCCTCAGGCAGGTCGCGCAAATCCTTCTGATTGCCGCGAGGCACGATCACGCGCTTCAATCCCGCGCGCCGCGCCGCCAGCACTTTTTCTTTCAAACCGCCGATCGGCAGAACCAAGCCGGTAAGCGTAATCTCGCCCGTCATCGCCGTATCCTGCCGCGCCGGAACGCCCGAGTAAATGGACGCCAGCGCCGTCGTCATCGTCACGCCCGCCGACGGACCATCTTTCGGAATCGCTCCCGCCGGCACGTGAATATGCAGCCCCGAGTTCAGGAACAACTCCGGATTGATGCCCAGTTCCGCGGCGTGCGCCCACACGAAACTGCGCGCCGTTTTCGCCGATTCCTGCATCACCTCGCCGAGCTGGCCGGTAATCGTCAGCTCCTTGCCGTTCGGCAGCAAGCGTCGCTTCGATATAGAGAACATCGCCGCCCGTTTCGGTCCACGCGAGCCCCGTGGCCACGCCCGCCGGCAGTTCGCGCCGCGCCATTTCCGGCGTAATCGGCTCCGGTCCCAGCATCTCCGCAACGTCTTCGCCTTTCACCGTCACCGCGTCGGTCACGTTCTCGGCGAACTTCAGCGCGACCTTGCGAATCACCCGGCCCAGCGTCTGCTCCAGCCGCCGCACGCCCGCTTCCCGCGTATACGACGCGATGATTTTCAGCAGCGCTTCTTCGGTGATGTTGCACTGCTCCGCCGTCAGCCCGGCATGGGCCAATTGCCGCGGCAGCAAGTAGCGCCGCGCAATCTGCGCCTTTTCTTCTTCGCTATAACCGGAGAGCCGAATGATCTCCATACGATCGAGCAGAGGCGCTGGAATCGTATCGAGCGAATTCGCCGTGGTGACAAACAACACCTTCGACAAATCGAACGGCAGGTCCAGATAATTATCGCGGAACGCCTTGTTCTGTTCCGGATCCAGCACCTCGAGCAGAGCCGCCGCCGGATCGCCCCGGAAATCGCGCCCCAGCTTGTCGATTTCATCGAGCATCAGCACAGGATTATTCGCGCCCGCCCGCCGCATCGCCTGAATCAGACGGCCCGGCATCGCGCCGATATAAGTCCGTCGATGGCCGCGCAGTTCGGCCTCATCATGCAGACCGCCCAGGCTCATGCGTTCGAACTTGCGTCCGATCGCCCGTGCAATCGATTGCCCGAGCGAAGTTTTTCCGACGCCCGGAGCGCCGACGAAGCACAGGATCGGAGCCTTCGCTTCCGGATTCAGCTTCAATACAGCCAGCTGTTCGAGAATGCGCTCCTTCACCTTCGTGATCCCGAAGTGATCCTCATCAAGCACCTGCCGCGCCCGCGCGATATCGAGATTATCTTCACTGCGCGTTTTCCACGGCAGCTCGATCACATATTCGAGCCACGTGCGGATCACGTTATGCTCGGGCTGCTGCGGGTTCATCTTTTCGAGGCGCCCCAATTCGCGCTCAGCTTCTTTGCGAACGTCGTCGGGAAGATCCGCCTTGGTCAGTTTCTCGCGCAGCGATTCGACTTCCGCTTTGTCGTCATTCTTCTCGCCAAGCTCATTTTCAATCGCGCGCTTCTGCTGACGAAGGATGTAGTCGCGCTGCTCCTTCGACATCTCGCCGCGCGCATCTTCCGTGATTTTGTTGCGGAGGTTCAGCACTTCCACTTCATGCGACAACCAGCCGTGAACCAGGCGCAATGCCTCAACCCGGGTCGGCGCTTCGAGCAGCGCCTGCTCGCGCGTGCCCTCCAGATTCATGATCGAAGCGACCATGTACGCCAGGCGCAAAGGGTCCTCATGCGTGGTGAACATGCGCGCCAGTTCCTGCGCGGAATGACGCTCATTCTGAATCAGGCCCACGAACTTCGAGCCCATCTCGACAATTGAAAGCGTCAGCGCCTCTGTCTCGCGGCTCGAATCGTCGGGCATGGGAAGCGCGCGAACACGGGCAGTCATGAAGCCTTCCGTGTCGTCCACTTTCACGATCACCACGCGCTCGAAGACCCAGCACCAGAACGTCGATCTGGGCCGCATTCGGTCGGGAGACTTTCTTAATGACCGCCCGCGTACCGAGCGTGAACAGATCCTCCGCGCCGGGCGAATCGAACGACGGATCGCGTTGCGCGACGACGACAATTTCCTTATCCTCGGTCGAAAGCGCCTTCTCAACGGCGCCCATCGAGAGCTTCGCGGCCCACCGACAGAGGCATCATCAAGCCGGGAAACAACACTGAGTTTTTCAGCGGTAGCAAAGGCAGCGTGCGAAGATTATTTTCCATTCCGATCCTCTTTCTCTTTTACTTAGATGCATCGGCATGAACTGCCGATTCCACCCCGATCACCATTTCCCGATCGCCTTCGTCTACAATGACTTTCTGGCCATCGCGAATCTCGCCGCCCACTAGTTTCCGGGCCAGCGGCGTTTCGATTTCCTTTTGAATCGCGCGTTTCAAAGGCCGCGCACCGAATGCCGGATCGTAACCGACTTTGACCAGGCGCTCACGGGCCGCATCGGTCAAAACCAATTCGATGTGCCGCTCGGCCAATCTGTTGCGCAGACCGACGAGTTGGATGTCGACGATCTTTTTAAGCTCCGCCTCGGTCAGCCTGTGGAACGTAATAATCTCGTCCACACGATTCAAAAACTCGGGCCGGAAAAGCTGCGTTCAAAGCCTCTTTCGGCGCATTCGAAGTCATCACGACAATCGTGTTTTTGAAGTCCACCGTGCGCCCCTGCCCGTCGGTCAAACGCCCGTCATCGAGCACTTGCAGGAGAACGTGGAACACGTCGCTGTGCGCTTTCTCGATTTCGTCCAGCAGCACGACCGAATAAGGACGACGGCGAACAGCCTCCGTCAACTGGCCTCCCTCGTCGTATCCCACATACCCCGGAGGCGCGCCCACCAGGCGCGAAACGGAATGCTTTTCCTGATACTCCGACATATCGATCCGGATCAACGCTCGATCGTCGTCAAATAAATACGTGCCAGCGCCCGTGCCAGCTCGGTTTTTCCGACGCCTGTCGGGCCCAGGAACAGAAAGCTACCAATCGGCCGCTTCGGATCTTTCAATCCCCCGCGCGCCCGCATCACTGCATCGGCAACCGCGTCGACGGCTTCATCCTGCCCGATCACGCGTTTGTGCAGTTCATCGGAGAGATGCAGCAATTTTTGAATTTCGCCTTCGAGAAGTTTTGAAAGAGGAATTCCGGTCCACCGGCTGACAACTTGCGCGATGTCCTCCTCGGTCACTTCTTCTTTGAGCAGCGTAGTTTCGTGCTTGGCCGCTTCGAGTTGTTTTTCGAGCCCGGTCAGGCGTCCGTATTTCAGCTCGGCAGCTTTATTAAGATCGTAGGCACGCTCAGCCTGCTCGATCTCCTGTTTGACCTGTTCAATTTGCGCTCGCAGTTCGCGCTGCTTGCGCAGCACTTCCTGATCGGCCGTCCATTGTGCTTTCAGCGCAGCGGAGCCGGTTTTGAGCTCGGCTAATTCCTTCTCGATCTTCTTGAGGCGGTCCTTGGAAGAGGCGTCCGATTCCTTCTTCAACGCTTCGCGTTCGATTTCAAGCTGCATCTGACGACGGAGCGCTTCATCAAGCTCGGCGGGCATTGAGTCGATTTCCGTCCGCAGTTTCGCAGCGGCTTCGTCGACCAGATCGATGGCCTTATCGGGGAGAAAACGATCCTGAATGTAGCGCTGGCTGAGCACCGCCGCTGCCACCAGGCTCGAATCCTTGATCCTTACGCCGTGATGCACTTCATAGCGCTCGCGCAGCCCGCGCAGAATCGAAATGGTGTCTTCGACCGTTGGCTGATCGACCAGCACGGTCTGGAAACGACGCTCCAGCGCCGCGTCCTTTTCAATATATTTGCGATATTCGTCGAGAGTGGTCGCGCCGATGCAATGCAGCTCGCCGCGCGCGAGCATCGGTTTCAACAAATTGCCCGCGTCCATCGAACCCTCAGACGCGCCGGCTCCGACCACCGTGTGCAGCTCGTCTATAAAGAGGATGATGCCGCCATCGGCGGATTGCACTTCTTTGAGGACGGCTTTGAGACGCTCCTCGAACTCGCCGCGAAATTTCGCTCCGGCGATCAGCGCGCCCATGTCGAGCGAAACGACTTTCTTATCTTTGAGACCTTCAGGAACATCGCCGCGGACAATCCTTTGCGCGAGTCCTTCGACGATCGCGGTTTTGCCTACGCCCGGTTCGCCGATCAGTACCGGATTATTTTTCGTACGGCGCGAGAGCACCGTGATCACGCGGCGAATTTCGTCGTCGCGGCCAATCACCGGATCCAGTTTTCCAGACGCCGCGAGCTTGGTCAAATCGCGGCCATATTTTTCGAGGGCTTCATAAGTGGCTTCAGGATTCTGCGTGGTCACCCGCTGGCTGCCGCGGACCTCCTGGAGCGTCTTCATCAGCCGTTCGCGCGTGAGCCCGACATCCTTGAAGGATTTTTCCTCAGTAGCCGCGAGGAGAATATGCTCGACCGAAACGTACTCGTCTTTGAGCCTCTTCGCTTCGCGCTCCGCGCTCGTCAAAAGCGTCTGCAGGCGGGGCGTGACGTAGATCTGATCGATCCCGGTGGCCGTACCGGAGACGCTTGGCAGCTTGTCCAGGTCCTGCATCAGACGGCGGTGCAAATTCTCCGGATTAACTTCTGCTTTCAATAGGATAGAAGGGGCCAGACCGCCCGGCTGCTCAAGCAGGGCGAGTAGAAGATGATCGACATCGAGTTGCTGCTGGCCGCGACGGCTGGCCAGAGACTGGGCGGAACGGACCGCTTCTTGGAGTTTTTCGGTAAATCGGTTGAAGTCCATATTGAGCGACCTCTTTCAAAAGAAGTATAGCATGTTAGTGCAATACAGTTCAATAATCTTAGTGTTTATTTGTCATATATTGGACGCGACACATCGGAGATTGGATTCAAGTCTTTTCGTGCTATCATTTAGCTTAGGCATGACGACTCCGTCGACATCCCGGCCCTCCCTGTTCGGCTCCGACTAGTCCTGCATCGTCTCCGCACCTCAAGTCGATCCGTTAAAAAAGGAGCTGTTTCATGAATACTCTGGAGAAGTCCGTCCGGACTTCCCACACTGGTTACAACTTTGCCTGGTCCCAAGGCGCAGGCCATTATCGATCGTGATAACGCTGTTTTATCGCCATCTTATACGCGCTGCTATCCGCTGGTGGTGAAACGCGGCGAGGGCGCGATGATTGAAGACGTCGACGGGAACCGCTTTCTGGACTGCAACGCCGGAATCGCGGTGGTCGCGGCGGGCCATTGCCATCCCAAGGTCGTGGAGGCGATCCGCGAGCAGGCCGGCAAGCTGATCCACATGTCGGGCACCGATTTTTACTATGAAAACATGGTGCAGCTAGCGGAAAAGCTGGCCGCGCTGGCGCCTCTTGGAAACGGGCCGAAACGGGTCTATTTCGGCAATTCCGGCACGGAGGCGGTGGAAGCGGCGCTTAAATTGGCTCGCTATCATACCGGTCGAGGCCAGTTTGTGGCGTTTTTCGGCGCTTTTCACGGCCGCACCATGGGATCGCTGGCGCTGACCGGATCGAAAAGCGTCCAGAAGAAGGGATTTTTCCCGATCGTCCAGGGCGCGCATCACGTTCCCTACGCCTATTGCTATCGCTGCGCCTACGGCAAGACGCCGGATTCATGCGCGGTCGAATGCGTGAAGGCGATTGAGGAGACTCTGTTCCGCCATACGCTTCCTGCGGAAGAGGTTGCCGCGATTGTGGTCGAGCCGGTGCAGGGCGAAGGCGGTTACGTCGTTCCTCCGCAGAAGTTTTTCGAGGAACTGCGCCGCGTCGCCGACAAGCACGGCATCCTGCTGATTTTCGATGAGATCCAGTCCGGAATGGGACGGACTGGCAAGATGTTCGCGGCGGAGCATTTTGGCGTGTCGCCCGATATCATGACGCTCGCAAAAGGAATCGCGAGCGGGATGCCTCTAGGCGCGACTGTCGCCCGGGCCGAGGTGATGAACTGGACGCCCGGCGCGCACGCGTCGACGTTCGGCGGCAATCCGGTGTGCGTGGCGTCGGCGCTGGCGACGATCGAATTGCTGGAGCAGGAGTTGATCGATAAAGCGGCGAAGGTCGGCGCGCACATGAAAGGCTCGGCTGGACGAACTGCCGAAGCGTTTTCCGATCGTCGGCGATGTGCGCGGGCTGGGGTTGATGATCGGCATCGAGATGGTTCGCGATCAAGCGACGAAGGAGCGCGCACCGGAATTGCGGGACCGGCTGGAACAGATGTGCTTCGAGCGAGGCGTGCTGGTGCTGGGCGCGGGACCGAACACGCTGCGCATTTGCCCTCCGCTGGTGATCACGAAGGATCAGGCGGATTTCGCGGTGGATACGATCGAGGAGTGTTTGCGTGAAATGATAAAGTGAAGCTATGAGGAAGCCGGTCATTGTCGATACGCCGTATCCGACTGTTTGGGAGACGGCCAAGAACGATGGGCGTGTCCCGCGAAGCGAACGCTGGAGCTGATTAAGCTGGCGGATGAGATCATGGCCCGCCGTGCGGAGAAGCGGAAGACCGAACAATCGGCCGCACGAAAGAAGCGACTGAAGACCGCGTGAAATGCCTGCCGCTCGGCGCGACAGTGCATTTATCAATATTCCTTACGATCCCGGCTACGAAGAGCATTTTCTGGCGTATATCGCCGGGATAGCGGCGTTCGGACTTAATCCTCGCGCAACTCTCGAGTTAACCGGCGGCGAGAGAAGGCTGGACCGGATCTTCGAACTGATTGCTGCCTGCAAGTATTCGTTTCACGATTTGTCTTTCGTGAAGCTCGATCGAAAGCCACCGGCGACGCCGCGATTTAATATGCCTTTCGAATTAGGCTTGGTGATTGGATGGCAGAAAGCCGCTCCTTCCGGCCATGACTGGTTTGTGTTCGAGTCATCACGTCACCGGCTCCAGAAGTCTCTGAGCGATCTAAATGGCACGGATCCCTTCATTTATGGACCGACTCCACAAGGGATTCTACGCGAGATTCGAAATGCGCTCGCGCGGCATGATGTTCGGCCCACGTCGGAACAAATGTGGGAATATTCGACACTTTAACAGAGGATGGCGCTCCCTACGTTCTCGAAAAAGCTGGGGCGTCCTCGGTATTTGAAGCTCGCCCGTTTGCCGAACTGGTCGTCCTGGCGCGCCAACTAGCACAGGAATGCGTTCCCGGCCTCCCGGAGGATTCCTAACATGCGCACCCTCGACGTCGGCTGCGGCATCAACAAACTTCCGGGCTCCATCGGCATCGACCGCAATCCGGCGAGCCGCGCTGACGTGATTTGCGAGCTCGATCAATTTCCTTACCCTTTCCGCGATTCCTCCTTCGATGCGCTGCAGGCGGTCCATGTGATCGAGCACGTCGGCGACGTCATGAAGACGATGGAGGAGTTTCACCGGCTGGTCCGCGCCGGAGGCGAGGTGCTGATCGTCACGCCGCACTATACCGATTTCAGCTCTTTCTGCGATCCCACGCATCGCTGGCATCTCAACAGTTTTTCGCTGCGCTATTTCGGCGAGGACAACGCCGGGTACGGCTATTATTCGAAAGTTCGATTTGAAGAGATTTCGGTGCGGGTAAAGCTACTAGCGTTGTGGAGGTGGCTCGGATTCGAGTTTCTGGTGAACGATTTTCCCCGTTACCGGCGATTCTGGGAGCACTATCTTTGTTACGTCGTGCGCGGGAAAGTGATCGAGTGGCGGCTGCGGGCGACTTAAGTGATCTTGCAATTTTTCGACTGGCTGCGGCATCTCGCGCGGCGAAGGAAGTGGACGCCTACGCTGGCGCTCGGGCCGGCGCGGCGAGGATCTGGCGCATCGTTATTTGCGCGAGCCAGCGGATTCATTATTGTCGCGCGCAATTATCGTTTGTCCTCGGGCGACGCCGAGGCGGATCTGATTGCGTGGGATGGCGAGACTCTGGTCTTCATCGAAGTGAAATCGCGCGAAACGGCCGATTTCGGGCCTCCGGAGCGCGCCATCGGAGAGGAGAAGCGCGATGCATCTGCTGCGCATTGCGCGCGAATATACTCGAAAAACCGAGACCGCCGTGGGATCGGATCCGGTTCGACGTGGTCAGCGTGGTGCTGACGCAAGCCGCCGGTTATCGAACTCTATCGCGACGCGCTTGTCGACGAGGAGCCGGCGCGCAAGCGCATAATAAAAGCTTGGACGCTGAAAAAACACGACTTCTCGAAGCCTCCCGCCACGCCCAGCACTGGCGGCGCTGGGGACCTTTCTTATCGGATCGCGAATGGGGCACCGTGCGCGAGGATTACAGCGCCGACGGTACCGCGTGGGAATATTTTCCCTTCGAGCATGCGCATCTGCGGGCCTACCGCTGGGGTGAGGACGGCATCGGCGGCATTTGCGATAACCATCAGCGCCTGTGTTTCGCGCCGGTGTTCTGGAATGGGCGCGATTCGATTCTGAAAGAGCGGTTCTACGGCCTGACCGGCAATCAGGGGAATCATGGCGAGGACGTCAAGGAGATTTACTATTACCTCGACTCCACGCCGACGCATTCCTATATGAAGTGCCTGTATAAATATCCGCAGGCCGAATTTCCCTACGCGCGGCTGTATGGCGAGAACCGGCGGCGCACGCGACATGGATCCGGAATTCGAGCTGATCGACACGGGCATCTTCGATGAGGACCGTTATTTCGATATTGAGATCGAGTACGCGAAGGCCAGCATCGACGACATTCTGATCCGGATCACGGCGACCAATCGCGGGCCGGACCGCGCCACCCTGCATGTGCTGCCGACGCTGTGGTTTCGCAATACCTGGTCCTGGACATTCGAGCGCGCCGCGTCCCTCAATGAAGCGGTCGGGCGATACGATCGATCGATATTGAGGAGCAGACTCTCGGCTCCTACCAATTGACATTCGATGGCCCGCAGCCGATGCTGTTTACCGAAAACGAATCCAATGCGCGGGCGCTGTGGGGACTGGAAAATACGCAGCCTTTCGTCAAGGACGCGTTTCACCGGCGCATCATTCACAACGAGCTGGACGCGGTGAATCCGGCGGAGAACGGGGACCAAGGCGTGCGCATGGTATCAACTCGATCTGGCGCCCGGGGAGAGCCAGACGATCCGCATGAGGCTGGCCGAGAAATCCCAGCCGTCGACCCTGGTCGCACGACTATCGACGGCATTTTCGCGCGGCGCATCGCCGAGGCCGACGAGTTTTATTCGTTCTGTCCCCCGACTCTTTCCGAAGACGCGAAACGGGTCCAGCGGCAGGCGTTCGCCGGGCTGCTGTGGTCCAAGCAGTATTATCACTTCGTCGTCAACGACTGGCTGAAGGGCGATCCCACCCAGCCCCCTCCGCCGCGCGAGCGCCTGAAGGGGCGCGATTCGCAATGGATTCATTTGTTCAATGAAGATGTTATTTCCATGCCGGATACCTGGGAATATCCGTGGTATGCGGCGTGGGATTTATCGTTTCACATGATCGCCATGGCGCTGGTGGATCCGGACTATGCCAAGAGCCAGTTGAAATTGTTTCTGCGCGAATGGTACATGCATCCGAACGGGCAGATTCCGGCCTATGAATGGGCTTTCGGCGATGTGAATCCTCCGGTGCATGCGTGGGCCTGCTGGCGCGTTTTCCAGATCGACCGCAAGCTCGCCGGCCGTCCGGATTATGCGTTTCTCGAGACCGTCTTTCATAAATTGCTGCTGAATTTTACCTGGTGGGTGAATCGAAAAGACTCCGAGGGCAGCAACATTTTTGAAGGCGGATTTCTCGGGCTCGATAATATCGGCGTCTTCGACCGCTCCGCGCCGCTGCCGACCGGAGGCCACATCGAACAGTCCGACGGCACCAGTTGGATGGCGATGTACTGCCTCAACATGATGAAGATCGCGATCGAGCTCTCGACCAAGGTCGATCCTCTTTACGAAGACGTCGCCAGCAAATTTTTTGAGCATTTCCTGTACATCGCGCACGCCATGAACGCGATTGGCGACGGCGGATTGTGGGACGAAACCGACGGTTTCTTCTACGACTCGCTGCATCTTCCCGACGGCACGCATGATGCGGATGCGCGTCCGCTCCATGGTCGGGCTGATTCCTCTGTTCGCCGTCGACACGATGGAGCAGGAAAATATCGACAAGCTGCCGGGGTTCAAGCGCCGCATGGATTGGTTCACGACACAATCGTCCGGACCTGTGCGGGAATCTCGCGTCGCTGTCGCGGCAGGGCGTCGCAGCAAAGGCGACTGCTCAGCGTGGTGACGCGGCCGCGCCTGGTGCGCATCATCGAACGAATGCTGTCCGAAGCGGAGTTTCTTTCGCCCTACGGAATCCGGTCCTTATCGAAATTCCACGAAGCGAATCCGTACACGCTGCACGTGAACGGGCATGAATACCGGGTCGATTATGAACCCGCCGAATCGCGCACCGGCTTGTTCGGCGGCAATTCCAACTGGCGCGGACCGGTGTGGTTCCCGCTCAATTTTCTGCTGATCGAAAGCCTGCAGCGCTTCCACTATTATTTCGGCGACGATCTGAAAGTGGAGTTTCCCACCGGCTCCGGCAATCGCGTGAATTTGAGCGACGTCGCGCCGACAGTTATCGCAGGCGTCTCTCGCATATGTTCCTGCGCGATGGCGAGGGCCAGCGTCCGGTATTCGGCGGATCGCCAGAAATTTCAGAACGACCCGCATTTCAAGGACAACATTCTGTTCTACGAATATTTCCACGGCGACAATGGCGCGGGCATCGGAGCGAATCATCAGACCGGATGGACGGCGCTGGTGGCGAAGCTGCTGCAACAGAGCGGCGAGTAAAGGTATTCTGATAGTTTGACTCCACCTGTTGAACAGCCCTCCACTCCAGAACAGAAACGCCGTTCCGTGTTTGTTGATCCTGATTTCACCTTGCTGGCCGCCACCGCCCAGATGCTGTGGAAATACGGCACCGAACAGCCTGGGCGAGCATCCCACGTTCCTGCTCGTCCGTGACCTGGCCACCAATATTCCGCTGATCGGCGGGCCTCGCGGTTTACGGCATCGGCGCCGGTCATGATGATCGTGCGCTCTGAAGCACGGCGAGCTGTCCTTGCTCTATCCGCTCATTTCGCTGAGCTACGTATGGGTGGCGATACTGTCCGTCTTGCTGTTTCATGAATCGATGAACGCGGTTAAAAATCGCCGGGATCTGCGTCATCATGGCAGGGCGTCGCGATACTGGGCAGAGGAGCGCGCGCGTGAATACTCCTGTTTCGTCGATCGCATGGGTTTCGGTCGGCTCTTTCATCGGCAGCCTTGGCGCAGTGGGATTGAAGGCCGGCGTCGAAGCACGTCGAGCTTAACTTCGCGCACTGCTGACAAACTGGAAACTGGCGCTCGGCATCGGGGCTCTATCTGGTTTCCGCTCGTTTTTTACATGAAAGGGATCTCCCACGGCGAGATCAGCGTGTTGTTCCCGCTGGTGTCGCTCGGCTACATCTGGACGACGCTGTGGTCGAAGCTATTTTTCGGCGAGCCGATGACCCGCGTTGGAAGATTGCGCGGACCTAGCCGGCTGATCCTCCTGCCTGGCCTGCGTGACTTACTCGGCCAGCTGGGTAAGCGGTTAGACTTCGACATTCAACCGCACCAAATCCTCCACCGACATATTCCCGCCGCAAAAAATCAAAACCACGTGCTGCTCCGGCGTGAATTTCATGTGCAGCCGATCCGCCGCCGCCAGCGTGCAGGCGGCCGCGGGCTCGGTCATCACTTTGAGCCGTTCCAGGATGAAGCGCAGCGCGTCCATCGCTTCCGCGTCGGAAACCACGGTTACGCTCTCGAACAATTCCTTCGCCATCGCGAAGGTGGCCTCACTGGGAGCGGGCGCGCCCAGCGTTCGCGCGATCGAGGTGATCGCATCCAGGGTCACGATCTCGCCCCTCGGCCAGCGATTTCGACATGCAGTCGGCGCCCTCCGTTTCGACGCCCCAGATCCGCACGGCCGGCTTCAACGATTTGATCGCCGTGGCGACGCCGGCCGCGAATCCTCCGCCGCCGACGCTGATCACCACGTCGGTCACCTGCGGGACGTCTTCCAGAATTTCCAGTCCCACGGTGCCTTGCCCCGCCATGACCAGAAGATCGTCGAACGGATGCACGTAGGCCCAGCCCTCGCGCTCGAAACTCCGCCACTTCGGCGAAGGCGGCCGCAGCGGTGGCTGCGAATTTCACTTCCGCGCCGTAGCCTCGCGTAGCCTCGACATAATTGCGCGGCGTCGACTCCGGCATCAGCACCAGCGCCCGCAGCCCCAGCGCGCGCGCGACATACGCCACGGCCTGCGCATGATTGCCTCCGCTTACGGCGACAATACCTCGCCCGCGCTCCTCCGGCTTGAGGCTCAGAGTCTTGTTGAACGCGCCGCGCACTTTGAATGAACCGGTTTTCTGGAACAGCTCCAGCTTCACGTAGACGTTCGATTTCAGACGCTCGCTCAGCGTGACGCTCGGCGTCAAAGGGCGTCCGGCGAATGCATGGGGCAATGCGTTTGCGGGCGGTTTGGATATGCGACAGAGATAGCGTTTCAGCCATGAACTATCAGTGTAGAACGCCTCGCGCGTACCATGAAGAGATGAAAGACACGAAAGCTACCGTTCGCTATGCCGGGGACGATTTCTTTGTCGCGGTTCCGCCCAGCGGACACGCGCTTACGCTGGATATTAAAGGAGAACGGTCCAGCGCGCGCCAGTCCTCTCGAACTCTTGTTAGTCGCTCTCGGCGGATGCACGGGAGCTGACGTCATCGACATCCTGCGCAAGAAGCGCGAGCACGTTACCGAGTATCGGGTTGAAGTACACGGTGAGCGCCGTGAGGAGCATCCGCGAAGCTTCCGGCGGATTGAGGTGCGGCACATTCTTCATGGGCGAGGGCTTAACGACAAGTCTGTCGCGCACGCAATCCAGTTGTCGGATGAGAAATATTGCGGCGTTTCGGCGACGCTGCGGCCTACGGCGGAGATTGTTACGAGCTATGAGATTCACGAGGCAGAACAGTAATCAAGGTCGCGGCGGTTCGGGGGCTTCGGCGGATTTGGCGTACCAGCGGCGCGCTTCGTCGGCATCGGGAGGCACGCCTAGTCCTTTTTCGTAGAGCACGCCAAGGTTGAACATCGCCGAGCGGTTTCCCATATTCGCGGAACTTCGATACCACTTGGCCGCTTCTTCATAATCGACGTGCACGCCGAGTCCCTTTTGATAGAGGTTGCCCAGGCTGTTCATTGCCTTGTCGTTCTCGGCGTCGGCGGATTTGGTGAACCAGGTCATGGCTTCGGCGTAATCGACGGGCACGCCGGCGCCGTCGCGATACATGGTGCCGACGTTGAACATGGCCTGGTCGTTGCCGAGTTGGGCCGAGTTGCGAAACCAGCGCATGGCGACATCGAAGCGCTGAGCGACTCCGCGACCCTGGTAATACAGGCTGCCGAGGTTGCACATCCCCTGGCTATCGCCGGCGGCGGCGGCTTTGTGAAACCAGGTGACGGCTTCATCGAAGTTCACCGCTGTGCCCTGGCCTTCGCTATACATGAGGCCCAAGTACATCATGGCTTCGACGTTGCCGGCATCGGCGGTTTCTTCGAACGCTCGAAGGGCGGGGCCGTAGTTTTTTGCGCCGTACATGGTCATGGCGCGATGAAAAATCGCCGCCTGGCCGGCGGGAGGATTTACACCGGTCGATTGGGGAGTCGCCTGGGGCTGCGCGAACGCGGAGACGGACGAATATCGCCGAAGGGATTACGAGTTTCAATGCGTTAACCATTGGGACGCTGGGGCGTACGGGCTGGTTTCTTTTCTATTTTATCGCGGCGTGTGTCTGCATCCTGACGGATGGCGGTTCAGTTACGAGCACGGCGATATCATTACTGAGACTGCCGGGCCACTTAGAAGGCGAACTTCATCGCGAACTGCAGAATGCGCGGGTCGTACGCGCCGCGTGATCTGGCCGAAAGTCGACGAACTTAGTGCTGTTGCTAGACGTCCCGTAGCTGGCACCCGCCGGCTGTCCGGCAGGGGCGAAGCCGCCCACGAAATTCGTGTGATTCAAGATGTTGAACGCGTCGGCGCGGACCTGCAAGCTGTAGCGCTCGTTGATCTTGAACGACCTGCTGAGCGAAAGGTCGAACCCGAAGAAGCCGGGTCCGCGAACCGCGTTGCGTCCGACGTCGCCGTAGGTGCCGATCGGATTCGGAGTGAAGCAGCTGCCGTTATTCGAGATACTGCACGCAGATCGCATTGCGTGGCGCAACCGGCGGTCGCGTGCCAGTCCGACAGCACCTGGTTCGGCCGATCGTTGTTGAGGCCGGTGCGCGAGTTGTCGGTGCCGGTTGTGATGGTCAGAGGCTGGCCGGTGCGGGCCTGGAATAGCGGCGCCAATTGCCAGTTTCTCAACAACGCGCTCATGGCCTTGTTGCCGCTCTCCCAGGAACTGGTGGCGACGAACGAGGAGTTGAAGAGGTAACGCGCGTCGGAGATGCAGGGCCCCCAATCGGCATGGCGATTGAAGATCTGCGAGTTGGTCGAGCCGGCGAGCGCGGCGCCAAAATCGTAATCCGACAGGCAGTAGGAATCGGTGAAGTTGGCGATGAAGGTGTAGTGCGTGCTGAAACGATGCTGTGTCGACAGCAGCAGGCCCTGATAGCGCGCCGACCGCGCCGTCGTCCATCGTGTCGATGCTCGCGTAGTAGGTCGCCGTTGGTGGGGTTGGCTTGCGTACAGGATGCCGGCGCTGATTGGTATTGGCTGTGGTGGAACACGCGCCCGCCGTTGGTCAGACCGTATTGACCCGCGTTGCAGTTCCCCGGGATATAAAACGCGGGATTTCTTTCGAGCGCGATCCAGAGGTGAGTGGTCTGGTTGCCCAGGTAGGATACCGAAGCCATCCAATCGCTTGCCGAACTGCCGCTGATAGGTGACATTCCAATCGATCCACGTAGGTCGATTTGGGATTGAGCGGCATGTTGATATAAGTGCCGGACTGCGGAAAGAAAAGGCTGCCCGGGCTTCTGCGGAAACGGATTTCCGCCCGCGATAGCCAGCCCACGGATTGGAGAGCTCCCGCGGACCCGACGTCGATATCGTTGCCGTAGGGCGGGTTGGTGGTCTCGCGTTCATTGAACCAGGTTTCGGTCGAATCGTAGAGCAGCGCGCCGCCGATGCGCAGCGTATCCCGGCCGTCGCCGCTGCGGATTCCACACCATGCCGACGCGCGGCGCGAAATTAGCCTTCTGTCCGTTCCAGTTCGCGGCGGGAATCCCCGGGATCGCCAGGGAAGAACAGCCCGGCAGGCGCGGTCGGATGCACGGTGCTGTGCTGACCCGCGAGAAACGCTGCCTGACTGAAGGAAGTCGCCGCGCCCGTACTTATCGGGATCGGAGAACGTCGGCTCCCAGCGCAGGCCGAAGTTCATGGTGAAGTGCTTGTTGACGCTTGAAGCTGTCCTGCGCGTAGAAGCTCATTACCCAGGTGCGCAGGTCGTCCGGCGTGGCGTTGGTCTGCTGGAAATCGCTCATCTTGCCGAGCAGGAAATCGGCCATCCCAAGGCCGGTAAACGACCCGTTGAAGACCGGGTACGCCATTTTCGTCGAAGCCCGAGACCGTATTGTTCTGCACGCGGATGATGTTGAACGCCGAAGCCGATTTGATGCCTGCCCTTGACCCAGTTCACGTCGTCGGCCACCTGGAAGTCGTTCAGGTTGAAATGTCCCGCCGCGCAGGTGCCGCAGTAGGTGGTGAAGCCGCCGGTCATGCTCGAAATCAGCAGGAAGTTCGGCACCGCGCTGTACATGGTGGACCCGAGATCGGTCCAGTTAATCGGAAAATTCGTCGGCCCGCGATTGTCGCGGCGGCGGTTGAAGCCGAAGTGAAAGGTGTTGACGAGGGTCGGACTGAAGGTATAGGAGTCGCCGATGGTCGCTTCCTGCGCCAGTTCAAGATTTCCGGGCGAAGTGGTGGTCAGCAGATTGCTGCCGACCAATACCGGCGGATTGGTCCAGTGATCCCAGAAATATCGTCCATAGATCGTCTGCTTCGGGCTGAGCACCCAGTCCGTGCGCTCGATGAACTGCTGCTCGTCTCCGGTTTGGGGAATCCCATAGGTCACCGTGCCGCACTGGTTGGCGGCCGCGGTCGGCAGATACTTCGTCGCCAGCGTCACAGCCGACTGGATCCAATCAGCGTACAGCGGAATCTGGTTGCCGGGGAAGGTCCCGCCCAGTGGCAGGGTTGGTCAGCGTCACGGCCTTTCCGCAGGTGGCTGAGGCGATGGTGCTGAAGTCGCCGTTCAGCATGGCCGCCGTGGGAATATGCGTGGTCAACTGCGGCGGATTCTGGCGGTTCTCCACGCCCTGAAATCCTCCGAAGTAGAACAGCTTGTCCTTAATAATATGGCCGCCGGCCGTGCCGCCGTAGGTATTGCGCTTCAGAGTGTCGGCCCCGGCGGTCGAGAAGAAGTTGCGGGCGTCCAGATCGCCGTTGCGGATATATTCGAACAGGTCGCCATGGAAAGCGTTGCCGCCGGACTTGGTGACCACGTTGACGGTCGCGCCAGGATGCGTGCCGAATTGCGACGACACCGCGCTGGTCTCAATGCTGAATTCCTGGAGAGCGTCCGGGAAGGGGAACGGCATGTTGACGTTCGACATCGCGTCGGTGGCGTCGGCTCCATCCAGAAGATACGCGGTGCCGTTGCCCTGCCCGCCGGCGATCGAAATGCGGGTCGCGTTCCAGAAGGTCTTGCTGCCGGTGTCGCCGCTATCGGCGGGCACGCGCCGCGCCTACGGTGTAGATCAACTGCGTCACCTGGCGTCCGTTGAGGGGCAGTTCGTTGATGCGCTGCTGGTCGACCAGATTGGAGATGGAATTTTCCTTGGTCTCGACCATGCTGGCGGTGGCGCTGACTTCGACCTTTTCCGATGGCCGAGCCGACCTGCATCGGCGCGTTGATCTGAATATTGTTGTTGACCACCAGTTCGATGCCGGTTTGAATGTAATCCTTAAATCCCGGGGCCTTCACTTCAAAGCGATAGGGGCCGACCGGAAGATTTGGCAGTGTGTAACTGCCGCTGGCGTCCGATTTGGTGGTGTGGACCTCATGTTTGCTGAGTTCCGTCATGGTGACGTCGGCGTTGACGATGGCGGCGCCGGTGGAATCGGTGACCTGGCCGCTTACCTGCGCGACGGCGGTAACTTGGGCATTCGACGTGGACGGATAACGCGAGGAAAAGAAAGGCCGAGGCAAGCAGCACATGCGCTTGCGAACGTCGACCGGGACGCTTTGGAACATAACTACCCCCTGAAAAAGCAAACTTTGCTAATAAGGTTACTGGCTGCAAAATACTAAAGGGTTTCGTCAGACCTGTCAAATAAATCTATTAAACATAGATACATTGGCAGTTGTAAAATTCGGCGACTTCTGAGGCCGGATGGTCGGTTTTGAACACGTTATCAGTCCTGGGAAGGCTGGGGCGACTGTCCTCCGGGAATAGTCTTAAGTAATAGAAAAAAAGATGCTTCGGGTTTGTTAATTAAACAGCGCCCGCGGCTGTTTTCACCCCGGCATCAACCAAGATATGAGCTCTCAAATTTTTGGGGGCCCTTGACCAATTTCAGAGCAGTCCGCAGTTCCGTATTGTGAAACGCCGGAATGATAAAAACGATGCTATTGAATCCGCACCACGCCCGGCGCGACTTCCCGAAAATTCTTCATCACCGCAGGATCGTGGCCGGGGAGAATCAATTTTTCGCTCGCCGCCAGCTGCTTCATGCGGTCCTGGGCGTTGACATTCGAATCGGCATCCAAGGTCGCCGCGATGGGCACGTGTTTTTCGAGATTTTCATATAGGTAGACGTTATCGCTGGCCAGAACGACTACGCCTGCCGCAGTTTTCACGCCGATATATTGCGACTGGTAGGTGTGCTTGCCGCCGGTGTAGCAGGTGATCCCGGGAATAATTTCCTGCGCGTCGCCTTGCACCAGGCCGACTTTACCCTCGGTGTTGAGCTTCACTAATCCGAGCGACATCCTCGGCATCCGCGCCCGAGCCGCGCTTCCCTTGCCACGCTTCGCCGGAGTAGTATTCCAGCTCCTCTTTCTGAATCCAGATTTTCGCTTTTGGAAACAGATCGAAGCCATCGGCATGGTCCCAATGGATGTGGCTGATAATCACGTCGGTGATATCTTCGGGCTTGAGTCCCGCGTTCTGGAGCGCCTCGGAAGGCTTCACAAAATCGGAGGGATGCCAGCGGCGGATGAATTTTTCGCGATAGAAGCCGCAATCGAACAGGATATTTTTGCCGCCGCCCTTGATCAGCCAGACGTACATCGCGATATCCATCTTGCGATCTTTATCGGCGCCGGCTACCAGGCCCGCGACTGAAAAATCCTTGATCGTCGCGTAGCGGATTGCGTAAATCTCGTAGGTCGTCTGCGCCGGCGAGCGACGCGCGGCGAGCGCGATCAGCACGAAGAATTTTCATCATGAAATCCCTGGAGCTTCATGCCCCATCGCCTGCACGTATTCCACATACGAGCCCGGATAAACGCGCGGACTGCGGTCGGTGCCGCTTTCTCCGCCCAGTTCCAGCACCCGCGATCCGAGGCCGCGCAAAAATGTTCGATCGTGCGACACGAAAATCATCGTACCTTGGAATTCCTTGAGCGCGTCGACCAGCATTTCCTTGGTCGCGAGATCCAGGTGATTGGTCGGCTCGTCGAGCACCAGGAAATTCGGCGGATCGTAAAGCATCCGCGCCATCGCCAGCCGCGATTTTTCGCCGCCGGAAAGCGAACGGATTTTCTTGTCCACATCGTCGCCCGAAAACTGAAACGCTCCGGCCAGCGACCGCAAGCGATCCCAGCCCATCCTGCGGAAAATCCCGCTGCAACTGCTCGATCACGGTCAGATCCGGGTCCAGAACGTCGAGCGATTGCTGCGCGAAATATCCCATGTTCAAACTCGCGCCCAGACGAACGCTGCCGGAATCGGGCTCGCTTGCGCCCGCGATCATTTTGAGCAGCGTCGTTTTGCCCGCGCCGTTGCGACCCATCACCGCCCAGCGCTCGCCGCGGCGGATGGTCATGCTGAATCCGTCGTAGATCACGCGCGGTCCGTAGCTTTTATGCAGATCCTCAATCACCGCGACCTGATCGCCGGACCGCGGAGGAACGCGAAAATCGAACCGCACCACGTGCCGCTTCTTCGGCAGCTCGATTTTTTCGATCTTGTCCAGAGCCTTGATGCGGCTCTGCACCTGCGCCGCCTTGGCCGCATGCGTTTTGAAGCGGTCGATAAACCGCTGCTCTTTCGCCAGCATCGATTGCTGGCGCGCGAACGCCGCCTGCTGATTGGTTTCGCGAATGGCCCGCTCGCGCTCGTAGAAATCGTAATCGCCGGAGTACGCGATGATCTCGCCCGAATCGATCTCCGCGATTTTGGACACGATGCGATTCATGAACTCGCGATCGTGCGAAGTCATCAGCAGCGCGCCTTCGTAGGATTTGAGGAAATGCTCCAGCCAGATGATCGACTCGATATCCAGATGGTTGGTCGGCTCGTCCATCAACAGAACTTGCGGACGTCCCAGCAGCACGCGCGCCAATGCCACGCGCATTTTCCATCCGCCGGAAAGCGCGCCGACATCGCCATCGATCTGATCGTCATGAAACCCGAGCCCATGCAGCACCTCGCGCGCCTGCGCTTCGAGCGTGTAGCCGCCCAGATGCTCGTATTCTTCCTGCACATGGCCGAAGCGGTCGAGAATCTTGTCCATCTCATCGAGCGCGCGCCGGATCTTCCATCGCCTTTTGCAGAGCTTCCAGCTCATGATGCAGATCGCCCGCGCGGCCGCTGCCCGCGATCGCTTCGTCGAGCACGGAGCGGCCCTTCATCTCCTCCACGTCCTGCCGGAAGTAGCCGATGGTCATCTTCTTCGGCACCGATACTTCGCCTTCGTCGGGAGCTTCCTCGCCCACCACCATGCGAAACAGTGTCGTTTTCCCCGCGCCGTTCGGACCCACCAGTCCGACCTTCTCGCCCGGGTTCAATTGAAAAGAAGCATCGACGAAAATCAGCTGCTTCCCATACTGTTTATTGATATTCGAAAAATAAATCATTCAGCGCCATGCCGAGCCGCAGGCGTCACGGACTCGTTCATGCGCTCCAGTTGCTTCACCAAAAACGTCATGTCGCCGAACGGCTCGCCGCCGTTGCGAGCCCAATAAACGCGCCCCAGCTTGTCGATCAGGATGGTCGAGTGCAATTCCATCTCCTCGAAATCGTCGTAGGAATGGAAGCGATGCGCGTTGACGTGGTTGTCGTCCGAAAGAATCTGAACCGGCAAATTCCCGAACGCCTTCAGCGCCTCCGCATTCTTCGACGGAGGCGTGCTGCTGACCGCGAGCACCACCGTATCGAGGCGCGACCAATCGTCTTTCTTATTGGCGATATCGTGCAACTGCTTCATGCAATGCGCGCACTCCTGGCCGAGGTAAAAAACGAGAATGACGTTCTTGCCCTTGAACTGATCGAGCGTCACCTGCTTGCCCGCCGCGTCCTTCACGTCGAACGCCGGCGCCGGATACGGCTCCCATTTGTTCGGTCCGAATTTTTCGAGCGATGTCCGCAGATAATTCCGCTGCGGGCGCGGCGACGAATCGCGCGGCGTCGCCGTGATCCCCGTGGCCATCGCCCGACTCACGATCGCGAGCCCTTTGTCGGCATCCGCGGTGACGAACAGCAGACCGCGCCATCGCGTCCTCGGCCTTCGCCTTCTCTCCCGTCGCCGCGTAGGCACGCACCAGTCCCGACAAACTGAACAGATCGTTATGCGTGAGCGTCAGCGCTTTTTCAAACGCCACGGCCGCGAGCACCGGACTCTTCGTATTCAAATAAGCCTCGCCCAAGCGCGTTATAAAGCGCCTCCGGATAAGCGGCGGATCGGCATATTGCCTCTGCAGGACGAACTCGCGCTCCGCCGCCGACTTCCAGCGATTGCAGCCCTTCGAGCGTGTTTCCTTTCGCGCGAGCAGCAGCCTGCGCCTTCAACTCCAAGCGCCTGGATCTGGTAGTACTCGGTCGCAGTCCTTGTTCTTTTCCAATTCGCTCTTCAAGCGCGGTGTGCGCTTCGACGCTCTTCTCCGCTTTTTCCAGATCGCCCTTGCCGAAATAAGCGCGCGCCTCGAAATAGTTCTCGATCGATCTTGTCCTTGAAAATATCCCGCCAAGGAATATTGTTTTCTTTGAGCAAATCGTCCCACCGCTCGAATTTCACCAGCCCGCGAGCCAGCGCTGCGATTCCGTAGGAATGGCTGCTGTTGGGCGCGGTGTCGTTTCCCTGCGGATCGAGCGGCGCGTCGATCAACTGCCGGGCCCCGAACATCGCCGCGTCGGCCATGCCCAGCTGCTCCTGGATATAGGACAGATAATTCCGATTGTGCGAGTAATTCCAGTTATTGAACGGAAACGTCATGCGATCCTGCATGTATTTTTTCTCGCCCGCGTCGCCGCGTCCATGGAAATCGCCGCTTCGTTCCACATCCCCACGATGCTGAAAATGTGTCCCGGCATGTGCAGCGCGTGGCCGATTCCGTACACGATCTCGCCGTACCGCTTCGCGCTATCCAGCGCCATGCTCCGGCTCGTGATAATCCCAGTTGTGAATCCGGTAATGATGGGCCGCCGGGATGATCCGGCTGCTTGGCCAAGAATCTCGCGGATGATCAACTCCGCCCCATAGCGCGAATCGCCCATGGTGTTGAGAGCCAGCCACGCCCGCGCCTCCATATCGTCCGGATATTTCACGCAAATCGTTTCGATGATGTCCTTCTGCCGCGTCGAATCTTGCCTCGCGATTATCGCCGTCCGGCTTGTCGAGCAGAGGATCGGGCAGGACGCCCGCCGCCATCGCATCGATATAAAGGCGTTCGCGCTCGCTGACATGATTCTCCAGCCGCACCGCCTCACGAATCATTTCCTGCGCGCGTTTCTGCCCGCCCAGGCCCGATTAGAGCGGCCCGCGCCAGTCCCCAATACGCCATCGCATTGTCGGGCTCCAATTTCAGGCACCAGCGAAAGGATCGCTCTGCCTCATAGTCCCAAAACGAATGCAGCAGCGCGTTGCCTTGGTCGAACCACTTCTGCACTTCCGGATTCTTCGTCGTGATCGGAAAGTGCGCGACGCCGATGCCTTCCATCACCCAGGGCTTCTCCCGCGGGCCTGTATCGAACGCCTCTCCAATATGCGAGTGTCCCAGCTTCTCCAAAATGCCGGGTGCGGAATCGTCGAAACGCAAACAGGGGCACGCAGAGCGCGAACAAAAGTGGACGAAACATGTGGAGGAAGCCTCGAATTCTATGATAATGTTTCTGTCGTGATGAAACTCAACCGTCGCGCTTTTCTAGCTCCTCGATCTCGCGGCCTCCGCCAGCCGCGTACTCGGCGCCAACGATAACATCCGCCTCGCGGGCATCGGCGTCGGTGGCCGCGGCGCTTTCGATCTCGGCATCGCCGCGAAGGCCGAAAGAACGGAGGTGGTGGCCGTCGCCGATGTTTACGCGCCCCGCCTCGCCGAGATTAAAGAGAAGCTCGCGCCCGCGGGCCAAGCATATAAGGATTACCGCGAGCTACTCGACCGCAAGGATATCGACGCGGTCATCATCGGCTCGCCCGACCACTGGCACGTCACCGATGATCATCGACGCGGTTCGCGCCGGCAAGGACGTCTATTGCGAGAAACCCGTCAGCCACTCGATTGAGGAAGGCGATAAACTTCTTGCCGCGGTCGCCGGTTCGAAGCAGGTTATCCAGATCGGGCTATCAGCAGCGCAGTTGGCCGCACTATCAGGCGGCGGCGGAAATCGTGGCATCCGGCCGGCTGGGCGCGATTCCTCTGATTCAGTCGTCCTGGTATCAGGGCTACAGCCACACCGTCAAGCCCGCGCCGGCTTCGGATATCGATTGGAAAAGTTTCCTGGGCTCCGCTCCCGATCAGCCTTTCGATCCCGTGCGCCGCGCCTACTGGCGCTGGTTTTGGGATTTCGGCGGAGGCCATCTCACGGATCTTTTCAGCCACTGGGTCGACGTGATTCATTGGTACATCGGTGAATCGTCTCCGGAAGCGGTCGCGGCGCTCGGCACTCGTAACGTGTTTCCCGAATTCGAATGCCCCGACACCATCACCGCGACCTATCAATATCCGAAAGGCTACAACGTAGTTCACACCGGCTCGCTCGCCGGCTCGATTGAGGACGGCAACATAGTGTTCCGCGGCAGCAAGGGAACGCTGCGACTGAATCGCGGCGGATACGCGTTGTTTGAAGAGACGGAGCAACAGGGCCGGAGCGCTGCTTCCGCCGCCCGCGTCTGCTGATGGCTTCGGCGCGCGACGGTACCATCGATCACGTCCAGAATTTTCTCGATTGCGTCCGCAGCCGCGCGACTCCGAACGCGCCGTCGTCAAGTTCCGTAGCCGCCGCGAGAGCCGCGCATTTGGGCAACATCGCGTATCGCAAGAGACCGACAGCATGACTCGCAGGTCACTTTTGTTATCCGCGCCTCTCTTGGCGTTCGGTGCGGCGCGCACGCCCGATCCGACTTGGGCGGGCCGATCTTTCTTAAATCCGAGGACCCGCGCGAGATTGGCGAAGGAACATCGCCGCCTGGGCTATACCGCCGCGTATTGTCCCAACGGCAACCCGGCCGAAATCCGCAAAGCCTTCGCCGCGGAAGACGTTGTCATCTCCGAGGTCGGCGCGTGGCGAAATATGCTCGACCCCGATCCGCAAAAACGTGCGCGACAATCTTCACTACGTGGCGGAGCGCCTTCAATTGGCGGAGCAAGTGGGCGCCAGATGCTGCGTCGATATCGCGGGATCGTTCAATCCCGATCTTTGGTACGGCCCTGCATCCCAAAAATCTTTCGAAGGAATTTTTCGATGCAACGGTAGAAAATTGCCGCAAGCTGATTGATGAAGTGAAGCCAAAGAACACAAAATTCTCCATCGAAATGATGCCGTGGAGTCTGCCGGACGGGCCGGATTCGTACGTGAAGCTGATCCACGCAGTGGACCGCAAGGCCTTCGGCGTCCACCTGGACGTCTGCAACGTCATCAATACGCCAGATCGTTTCTATCGCAACTCCGAAGTGATCTCCGAGTGCTTCCAAAAGCTACGGCCCTGGATTTTTCTTGTCACGCGAAAGACCTCGCTTGGGAGACCAAGGGCGAATACAACGTGCATTTCCAGGAGACAGTTCCCGGGCGGGGGCAGGTAAACTACGTAACATATTTAAAAGAACTGACCACGTCGACGCGCCTTTGATGCTGGAGCATCTGAAATCGGCGGAGGATTACGCCGAGGCTCGGGAGTATATTCGGGGGGTGGCGCGGCAGCCCGGCGTCACGATCCTTTAATTAAGATTATTGCTGCAATTACCTATCCTGGGAATTGAGTGAATCCGGCTTTCTCATTGGTCAAATTGGGCATGTTAAGATCGAAACTGAAGAGAACTAGATGAGTCTTACCGCGGAACATCAACACTTACTTGAGCTGGCGGCTCGCGTTCCCGAAGAACAAATTCCGACGGCCAAGCGATTGTTGGAAGCCCTTATCGTCGATCCACTCTGGCTCGCCCTGGCGACTGCGCCAACCGAGGATCGAGGAGTTAACGCCTGAGGTCGTCTCGTCGATCGAGCAAGCTCGTTCGGCTATTGCTCGGGGCGAGGGAATTTCCCACGAAGACATTTCTGCGAGAGTTTGAGATCGGTTGAAGAGGATCGTCATTTGGTCGCCTCAAGCTCGCGTGGATCTATGCGCCATCGACCGAGGAACGGCACTTATTCTACTAAGGCAATCGACCGATACGTAGCAACTGAATCCGGCGATGTAAAGGCGTTGCGGCCACCGATGGCTGGATTGCGTCTTCGCATCGGCGATTGGAGAGTGCTCTTCGAACCGTTGGCTGATAGCTCAATTCAAGTCAACCGAGTTGTTCACCGAAGCGAAGCGTACTTGAAATAGCGGTTATGCCCGCGCCGTATGATGCCGGCTGTAGCTGAAATACACCACCAACCCAATCGCCAGCCACACGAAAAATCGGATCCATGTCAGCAGCGGCAATCCCATCATCAGAACCACGCAGCAGATGATCGACAGGATCGGCACCAGAGGCACGAACGGCACCCGGAAGCTGCGCGGACGATCCGGTTGCTTCTTGCGCAGTACGATCACTCCCGCCGAAACAACGACGAACGCGAACAGCGTGCCGATGTTCGACAACTCGGCAAACGTGTCGATATCCCACAATCCCGCGGGCAATCCCACGACGAATCCGGCGATCCAGGTCGAGATGTGCGGCGTCTGATACAAGGGATGCACCTTCGAAAATAATCCCGGCAGCAGTTTGTCGCGCGACATCGCGAACCAGATGCGCGCCTGCCCGTATTGATACACCAGCAGCGACGAAATCATGCCCGATCAGCGCACCCGCCGTTACGATCACGCGCAGCCGGTTATAGCCCAGAGTCTTGAGAGCGACGGCGACCGGCGAATCAGGATCCAGCGTTTTCCAATTGCGATGCCGGTGAGGACGACGCGCCACTCCTCCGTAGAGAATGGTGCAGATGATCAGCGTCGCGATAATGCCGAATGGCAGATCGCGCTGCGGCCGTTTGCACTCTTCCGCCGCGGTCGAAATTGAATCGAAGCCGATATAAGTGAAGAACACGATCGACGCGCCGGTCAGGATGCCGGAGAATCCGTTCGGCGCGATAAGGATGATAGTTACAGTGTTGATCGCCTTCGCGGCGCCGATACAGAAGAACAGGATCGCCGCGATCTTGATCATCACCATCACCGTGTTCGCGTTCGCGCTTTCCTTCACGCCTCGCACCAGCACCCAGGTGACGGCCATGGTGATCAGTAGCGCTGGGATATTGAAAACTCCGCCCGGCTGGCCGGTCGCGGGAAACATCGGATACGCGATCGCCGGCGGGCAGATGGAATCCGAATATATTGTCTGAGAGATCCTGCAAATACGCCGAGAATCCGACCGCGACCGACATGTTCGAGACGGCGTATTCGAGGATCAGATCCCAGCCGATGATCCACGCGATGATCTCGCCCAGAATCGCGTAGGCGTAGGTGTACGCGACTGCCCGCGATCGGAATCATCGAGGCGAGTTCGGCGTAGCAGAGGCCCGCGAACGAGGCAGGCGACCGCTACCAACAAAAATGAAATCGTGATCGCCGGACCCGCGCCCGGCCGCCCCATGGTGGATGCGGCATGGCCTCCGGATGTGATCAGGTCGAGCACCGTCGCATGCAGCAGCGACTCGACCTTCTCGACTTTGCCCAGCGCCGCGGTGCCGGTGACGGTGAAAATACCGGAGCCGATCACGGCGCCGACCCCCAGGAACGCAAGGCTCCACGGCCCGAGCGTCTTCCTCAGTTGCCTCTGCGGCTCCTGGGAAGACGCAATCAGATCGTCGATGCTCTTGGTGCGGAAGAGGGTCGACATAACGGGTCAGCAGTTTAACGCTTACGCTGGCCCTTGACGACTTTCTTCACTTTGCGCTTCTGCGAGCCGCGGTCGACATCGTTGGCGCGCTTCGCTTTCGGAGCGGCCTTTTTGCGCGCGGCGCGCTTCAGCTTCTTGCGTTCTTCTGTATCGGTAATTTTCTTAGTATTCATTCAATCTTTATTCCCGCGAATTTCGCAATCAGTTTCTTCAATCCGTAGGCCGGAAAATTCACGGTCACTTTCGTGTCCTCGCCCGAGCCTTCGACGCGCAACACCGTGCCGCGGCCATATTTGGCGTGCTCAATCACTGAGCCCGGCCCAAACTTCTTTGCTGCTTTCTTACTACCGGCGCCGGTACGCTGGCGTACTGCAACCACTGGCGCAGGCTTCGGAGCCGCTGCTCCAATCCCCTGCGGAACCGGCATCCCCTTCTCGGAAAAGAACTGTTTAATATTTTCAACCGAGTTGTAAGTCTTCCCAGTATAAAGGTTTCGGCGAGCAGTTTCGCGGACCTCGTTGCGCTCCGCATAAAGATCCATGCCCTGCATCGAGCGGACGCTTTCAATCAGCCCCGGCGGAACTTCTTTCAGGAATCGCGACCGGATCGACGGCTCCGGTTGCCCTCCTCCAAAGCGCCGCCGATAGCGGGCCCAGGTGAGGTGCAGCTTTTTCTCGGCGCGCGTCATGCCGACGTAACAAAGCCGCCGTTCCTCTTCCATCGCGCTGTCCGTATTCAAAGACCGGCTGTGCGGAAAAAGCCTTCTTCCAGGCCGGCGATGAACACCACCGGAAATTCCAGGCCCTTGGCGTTATGCATCGTCAGCAGCGACACGGGCGCGCGTCCGTCGTTCGAATCGGCGTCGGAAACCAGCGCCGCGTGATCCAGAAAATCGCGAATGGTCTCGCCGCGCTCGCCCGCGTCGACCGCGGCATTCAGCAGTTCATCCAGATTCGCCAGCCGAGTCTTCGCTTCCTCGGTATTTTCCTCTTCCAGCATTTTGCGATACCCTGTGCGCTCCATCACGTCGCGCAGAGTATCGGAAATCGGGCGCGAATCGACCTGCGACATCAGTTCGTGATCATGCGATGAAACGCCGAGAGCGCCGCCTCCGCGCGACCCGGGAAAACGCGCTCTTCAAGCATCTGCCCCAGCGCCGTCCACAGCGCCAGGTTGCGCTGCAGCGCGTATTGCTCCACCTGCTCCATTGTGGTCCGGCCGATCCCGCGCGCCGGCGTGTTGACGATGCGCAGCAGGCTGATGGAATCGTGCGGACTCACCAGAATTTTCAGATACGCGAGAATATCCTTCACTTCGGCGCGCTGATAGAAACTGAACCCGCCGACGACGATGTATTTCCGTCCGTAGCGGCGCAGCGCTTCCTCAATCTGGCGCGATTGCGAATTGGTCCGGTAGAGAATCGCGACGCGGTCCTTTGGATTCTGCCGAAGCGAGGCTTCCACTTTGTCGGCGATCCACAGCGCTTCATTTTCTGAGTCGGGAGCTTCGTACAGCGAAATTTTCTGCCCCGCTTCGCGATTCGGTCCACAGCCATTTCCCGATGCGCTCGGTATTATTGGCGACCACCGAGCTCGCCGCCTCGAGAATATTCTTGGTCGACCGATAATTCTGCTCCAGCCGAATAATCACCGCGCCGGGAAAATCGCGCTCGAAGTCGAGAATGTTGCGGATGTTCGCGCCGCGCCATCCGTAAATCGATTGATCCTCATCGCCCACCACCGCGATGTTTCCGCGCTCCGCCGAGAGCAGCCGCATCAGCTCATATTGGCTGCGATTGGTGTCCTGATACTCGTCGACCATGAGGAATTCATAGCGCCGGTTCAGTTTCTCACGCGTCGGCTGATCGTGCTCAGCAGGCGGACCGCTTCGAGCAGCAGGTCGTCGAAATCCAGCGCGTTCGATTCCCGCAATTTCGCCTGATAACGCTCATAGACCACCGCGAAACGCTTCGAAATCGGGTCGGTGGCCTCGCGCTCCAGATCCTCGGGCGTCTGCTTCATGCTTTTCGCGTTGCTGATCCTCGAAAGCGCCGCGCGATACGCCATGAACTTGTCGTCAAGGCCCAGCGATTTGTAGACGCCCTTCAGCAGGCTGATCTGGTCGTCGTCGTCGTAAATTGTGAACAGCGTCGTGAAGCCGGGCCGAATCTGGGCCAGCGGCGCCCCTTCCCGCCGCAGCAGGCGGACGCAAAACGAGTGAAAGGTCGCCACCGTCGGCAGGCTTTCGGACCCGATTCCCGAGACCAGGGACTGGACCCGCTCCCGCATCTCCCCGGCGGCTTTGTTCGTGAAAGTGACCGCCAAAATCGCCCAGCCCGGCACGTGATGAGCGCTCATCAGGTGAGCGATGCGGTGCGTAATGACGCGGGTTTTGCCGCTTCCGGCTCCGGCAAGGACGAGAAGCGGGCCTTCGGCATGCTCCACCGCCTCGCGCTGGCGGGGGTTCAGGCCTGCGAGAAAATCCATGGAAATCCCATTTTAGCACGTCCCATAATCTTCTCATTCTGAAGTACTTATTTTAGAGCTATATTGCACAGACCCTCAAATGAGGGTATTGCTTGGTACGCTCTAGTACTGTAAATGTTGACAACCATGATTAGCTACTCCCCCGAAGCTCCTGGTGCTATCCAGGCTAGGCTGGCCTACCTCCGTCTCAGGAAAGCGGCTCTCGACGAGCTGATTCTTAGCCTGGAACGCTATTCGGTTTACGAACTCCCACGCCCTCGAAAGGCAAAATCCGAATTGGAACGCCCTGCCGCGATCCCGGTTGGCCGGCGCCGCCTGACCGCTTTGAACAGGGCGCGAAAGGGGTCGTCCGTTCGCGCCTTTTGTTGTAACCTAGCAGTGAGCCGGTGCGCCTTTTTTATTGGACAGATTGGGATTTAACTACCGCGGCAGCGAGTGCGCGGGCGGTAGCGGGCTGGTTGCCATGCTGGTTGAATTCGAGCTGATAGAACGGGCTCGAAGCGGCGACGATAGCGCGTTTAATCAGATCGTTCAAGCGTACCGGAAGCGGATTCTGGGGACGATTTCCCGCACCATCGGCAGGCCTGAGGATGTCGAGGATGTGGGGCAGGAAGTTTTTCTGCGGCTGTATTATTCGCTGGACCAGTTGCGGACGCCGGAAGTTTTTGAGCCGTGGCTGTACCGTTTAACGGTGAATGCCGCGTATGACTATTTGAGGCGGCAGCGCCGGCGCCAGGAAAGCCGGATGTCGGACCTGAGCGAGCAGCAGGTAATGTTGGCGGATGCCGCGGCAGGCGGTAAACGCAGCGATGAGGAGCAGCGGCGGACGAAGATACGGGAGTTGGCGCAGTCGCTTCTGGGGCAGGTTTCCGAGGAAGACCGGATTCTGCTTACATTAAAAGAAGTGGAAGGGCTGTCGTTAAAGGAACTTGAGAAGATTTATAGGGTTAATGAGAATGCGCTCAAAGTAAGGTTGTTCCGGGCGCGGCAAAGGGTGCTGAAGGCATTCGGTGCGCAGGAAAACAGTGAGGCAGTCTCTAAAGCTGGCTTCGGTAGTGCCGATGACTCGGAATGAGACCGAGTCAGGGTCAATATGACTCGGAGTAGGTTGGAGGTATAGAATGGATCGCATGCAGTACCAAGGTGACAAGCTCGACGCCCAGCTTAACGCAATGTTTGCGGAATACCGGATCGGCATGCCCCGATCCGGAGCCGAGCGCGGACTTCATGCCGGCGATGTGGAAGCGCATTGAAGCGCGCCGCGTCGCGACCGTATCGGTATTCCGGCACTGGGCGCAGGCTTTGCGTGATGGCGACGGTGGCCTTGACCGTGCTGATCGGCGCGGTGCTGATTCCCAAGTTCCAGGATGATCGCGGCGTCGAGTTCCAGCTACGTGGAAGCTCTGTCCGCGGAGCATTCCTCCGATTACATCCAGATGCTGGCAGGTGGGCCTCGGTGAAACTGTCGCGGCTAACGATCGCCCTTTATGTAGGGCTGATCTTTGCGAGTGGCGTGGTTTTAGGAGTATTCGGACACTCGCTTTACGCCGTCACCACGGTCGAGACAGCAAGCCCACTCCCGAAGATCTCCGCAAGAAGACCCTCGCCGAGATGCAGGCCCGCATGAAGCTCTCGGACGAGCAGGTTTCGAAGATCAACTCCATCATGGACGAGACGCGCGCTCGTTTTCATGAAGTCCGCGAGCGATACCGGCCTGCAAATGGATGCGCTCACGAAAGATCAACGAGACAAAGTCCGCTCCATCCTTTCGCCCGGAACAACTCACCGAATACGAAAAGATGCTGAAAGAGCGCGAAGAGCACCAAAAGCAGAATGGCGGCCGGGGACAAGGCCCCGGCATTTAACCTACGCCCTGATAACCGGCTGCATCAACGCTTCTTTCTTCTTGGCCTCGTCGGCTACTTTCTTGGCTTCCGCGGCATCCTTAACCTTCTGATACTTCTTCTGGAAACGGTCGACGCGGCCTTCGGTGTCGATCAGCTTCTGCTTGCCCGTGAAGAAAGGGTGGCAGTTGGAGCAGATTTCAACGCGCATATCGCCCTTATGAGCGGAACGGGTCTGGAACTTATGACCGCAAGCGCAGGTCACAGTGATTTCTTCGTAGGCGGGGTGAATTCCGGCTTTCATAATAATGTCCTTGGAAACTTAAGTTTACCACACTCGTACGCTTATGAGATGCAAAAAGCCCCGTCGCGGCGCAAAACTCGCCGGACGGGGCCTTTTGGGATTTTCAGACTCGTTTTCGCGCGAGAGGGCCGGTCCACAGGAGCAGCGGCCTCGTCACTGAACGAAACCTGAACAGTAAGAGCAGTCGACTTAAGAGTCGGCCACCTCACGCGTAGTTAGAGTTGAGTGATTACTACCAGATATCATTCGACTGGACCACCTCCTTTTTCAGTGATGCAATCATCATATGCCCGCGCTAGGCGGCTTGTCAAATGGTTTCTAAAACATTTGCGACCCGGAATGTTCTTACTGCGACAGCGTGTAGTTGACGTCGATCTGCGTGATCACTTCCACCGCGGTTCCCGTTCAACAGAGTCGGCTTGTATTGCCACTGCTGAACGGCTTCCTGAGCCGATGGCACCAGCAAAGGATGACCCTCCACAAGCTGTAAATTGATAACGCTGCCGTCCGTGCCGATAAGCGCCGTGAATCGGACGATCCCCTGAATCCGCGCCTGCTTGGCGAGCGGCGGATAGAGGGGCGTGACTTTCCTGATCAGGTTCGCGGATTGCACATTGCCGCCGACGCGGAGGCGCTGCACGCCGTCTTCAGGCGGAGGAAGTTGTGCGTTGTGTCAGTCGTTGCGGACACGCTGCTCCGGTCTGCAATCAGAACGCCGGGACGACCCTCCGCCGATTCCGCCGGTAATGCCGCCGCTAATTCCACCTGTGATTCCGGATGGCCGAAGCATGATCGTCAGCGTCGCATCGGGACGCGATTGCGTCCTGAAGCCATACATCAGATGCTCGTCGATTTCCTTCAGCGCCTGCGCGAACCTGAGCGTCAGCTGGTCGTTTCCGAAGGCGTCGCCCACATGGACCGGGAGGCCGGCGCGGACTTTTTCCGCCAGTTCGTCCGAGAGACCGATCGTATTGATCGACCTGAGATACAAGGCAGTGCGTCGACGCCGTCGATGTCAGCGCTAACCGCCGCACGCCGGCGCCGCTGCGGAGCCTTCTCGAACCGGATCGAGCTCTGCACCGTCGGCGGAAGGCCTCCGTCGGGCGAAAAGTGCCAGTTGAGGACGCTCGATAAGCGCGGCATTGCGCAATTCGTCGGGTCCGCTGAGCACGTGCGCGTCGGTCACTTCGCCTTTCGCATTCACGGTGCTTTCGACGACCACCGTTCCAGCCGTGGTGACACCGGACGGATAGAATACCGGCGAGCGATGCAGGATCTTCGCGCCCGGCTCGACGACCACTCCGGGGCCGTCGGCTACGGCGGAGACTTTTTCAACCGCGCGAGGGCTTTGCGCAGGCGCCTGCATGGGGAACATCCAGACCGCCAGGCGCACGGCCAGCAAGCGCGGCCGAACAGACGGTCGTAAAACTCAGGAAAGTGCGGGGTTTCGACATTCGGGTCTCCTTCAACACTGCCGCCACTCGCACCGCGAGCTGGCGTTTTTTCAAAAATAAGGGCGCCGGAGCGACGTCCGGCAAAAGTCTTTGCGCCGCGACCGCGACCAGCGCGTCCAGGTAGCGCTCCCGATCGTGCGTCAGGCCGACGACTTCCGCATCCACCACCTGCTCCCGCGCAAGCTGAATCCGGCTCAGCACGAACCAGACGGCGGGATGGAACCAGCACACGCTGCGAATCGCTTCTTCCAACAGCACGAACAGCCAGTCGCGCCGGCGCACGTGGGCCAGTTCATGATGCGCGATGGCTTCTCTCAAATCGTCCGGAAGCTCGACCACCCGCGCCGGCAGCAGAATCGAAGGATTCAGAAATCCGAACGTCACCGGACCGCCGACCGTCGTCGACACAAACCAGCGCACCCGCGGATTCGAAAATCGCACCGGAGGAATCGTCAGCATCCGCGCGTCGAGCCGATGGCGCCGCAGACGAACGAGTCCGGCGCCGATCCACAGCAACCGCAGCGCCGCGCCGGCCGCGATCAGCAGCAGCAGATATTCTCGTTTCCAGACGAAATGAAACGCGGGCTGGCGAACCGTTACTACAGGCGCGGCGTTGGCCGCGATCGCCACCGATCCGGTATCTTCGGCCACCGGCTGGCGCCACGGCTCGACCGCGGGCAGCAGCAGCGCGATCGCCAGAATTCCCTGCCAGAAAATCAAACGCGCCCGCGGATGGGCAAGCGTCATCGCCGCCAGAGCGCCTACGGCCACCAGCACCGCGACTTGCGCCGACCAGGCCAGAACATTGTCGAGCAAAAGCGATGGCCGTCATGACTTGGCATCCTTTCTGATCGTCTTGCGAATCTCTTCGAGATCCTTCGCGTCCAGATGCTGATCCTCCACCAGATGGACCAGCAGAGGTTCCGCCGAGCCGTTAAAAACGCGGTTGACGAACTCGCGCACCATGGACCGGATCACCTGCTGCTTCGGCTGGCTGGGACGGTAAACGTAAGCCCGGTCGTCCTGGCGCTTCTTGAGATAGCCCTTCTGCTCCAGGATGTTCATCATGGTCATGACGGTGGTGTAGGCGATGCGGCGATGCTCCAGCATCGTTTCATACACCTGGCGCACGGTGGCGGTTTCCAGTTGCCAGACCACCTTCATGATTTCCAGTTCCTGCTCGGTGAGAGTCGGTTTCGGCGAACGCATACTAATAAATTAGTACGAAAGGAGGCGGACGTCAAGAGGTAAGTGGAATTATGCCTTTGGCAAGCCCTCGCTAGCGGGAATTTCGGCTGGCGGAACCGTCAGCGGCGCGTAATACTGTCAGCCGGGCGGAGTCTTGGACGGCAGCGCCTTGCTGCGCTCAGTAAGCCGATACTCCTTCGGACGTGTCATGTTCTTAATGAAGCCGGCGCGCCGAAAGCGCTTTGCGGACCAATCGTCGTCTATCGCCACCATGCGGACGGGCTCAAAACCTTCTTGGCCAAGCATATTCCAGCCGCTGCCCCTGTCAATCTCCGACTTGTATTTCTTGGAAGTTCCCTTGGGATAAGCGAACCACACGATGGCGTCTCCTACCGCCTTTCTGGCAATCGCGGGTGCCAGGGCATTAATCTGTTTCTGGGTAGTCACGAACGCCAAGGAGAACGTTACGTCTTTCGCTTCTAACTTTCTTCAGATCGCGAATGATTTCCACACCTTTCAAGGCCGCGAGTTCGCTTTCGAAACTATCCGGGGAGTCGAGGAGCACAACCTGCCTCTGGTCTTTAAAATTCAGCTTCGCGAATACGGTTGACATCAGTTGGAGCTTAACACCAGCCAATTGCCACCGAGTTAGCGTCATTTTAGTCCTGGCCCGCTTCGTCTTTGGAGAGGCAAGTTGGTCCGGCTTTTCTTCCCTCGTTAAACGCTGGAAGATCATCCACATACCCTATCAACTGGCCTTGATCCGCGGCGCCGACCAATAAACTTTGATCAGGTATGCAGCTTAAAGTCTCAAGTTTAGACCCTCCGCGTTATCTGGGCGTTATTTTAACGCCAGCACCTTTTTTGGCGGTGGCTCAGTCACGTCGGATTCGAAGTATCGAAATCCATTCCTCTACACGCCCGCGAATATGTCCCTCCTCCGGATACAAGTCGCCAATCACCGCCACCGAGTCCGCCCCCGCTTCCATCACGCTATGGGCATTGGAGCGGGTAATTCCGCCAATCGCGACCATAGGCCGGTCGGTCAAAGGACGAAGGCGCCGCAATTCGTCAAGCCCCACCACCGGGTCAGGATTGAGCTTTGACAGAGTTCCAAAAATCGGCCCAAACGCGAGATAATCCGCCGGTTGCTCCGCCGCGGCGCGAAATTGCGCCTCATTATGCGTAGAGAAACCGATGACAGAGCCATCGCTCAGAACGCGCCGGGCGTCGGCCGGCGAAAGGTCGTCCTGGCCCAGATGCAGGGCGGCATCCAACAATCGTGCGACATCGGCGCGGTCGTTCATAACGAACAGCGCGCCCGCGTCTCGGCACAGGGAGGAGATTCGCTGGGCCAGATCGAAGGTCTCTCTTGAGAAAAAGCCTTTGTGGCGAAATTGCAGGATGCGCGCGCCGCCTTCCAGAATCTGCTCGGCGGCCGCCAAGGGGTCGATCCCGTGGCGGGCGGCGGTTTCCGTGTCCAGAATCGGATAAAATGATGTCAATCGCATCAGGGGCCTGAAGTTTCATCATAATTTACAAAATTCAGGTTAAGAATTTTACAAGCAGGCGCAATCCTTAAGGAAAGGGGTCCGTTCTAACCATAATGAATCCAAAAGCTGTTCGCACCGAAACCTATCCTCACCATCATCAGGGAGAAAACTGTCCGTGCGCCGATACGTCCGGCACCGTAGTGGCAACTCGGCGCGTGCCTGGATTCCGAGTAGAGGAAAATCATTACCCGGCGGGTCTGGAACTTACGAGCCATCGGCATGAGCATGCCTACCTCAGCTATGTACTGGCCGGGCCTTATGCCGAAACGTATGGAAATTCCAATACCGTGATCTGTGCGCCGCGTGTGCTGCGTTATTTGCCGCCCGCACAGACCCATGCGAACGTATTCGATGAAGGGTCGCACTGCCTGATTGTGGAGGTGGAAGGGGAGGCGCTGAAGCGCGTGGAAGAGCATACCAAGGCGCTCGATCAGCCGGGAGAGATCCAAGGGATTGCATCGACTTGGCTGGCGCAGCGGCTATATCACGAGTTCCGGCAGGGGGATGGTCTCGCGCTGGTGTCGCTGGAGGGAATTTTGCTGGAGATGCTCGCGGAAGGAGCCCGGCATACGGGCGCGGATCGCGTCGCTGTGATTCCCCGCTGGCTGCATATCGCCAGGGAATATCTGGAAGCGAATTTCCTGCGGCAGGTGAGCCTGGCGGAGATCGCGGCGGCCGCGGGCGTGCATCGGGTGCACCTCTCGCGCGAATTTCGCCGGTATTTTTCGACCACGGTGGGCGAGTTCCTGCGGCGCAAACGCATCGAGCATGCGTGCCAACTGGTGTCGACCACGCAGATCGCGCTGGCCGAAATCGCTATGACCTGCGGCTTCTCCGACCAGAGCCACTTTTCGGCGACGTTCCGGAGACAGATCGGGCTCACGCCGGCGAAGTACCGGCAGAGTGCGCGCTAGGTTGAGGCTGACGCGAGGACTTCCGCCGGTTCCGGTTTCCCGCGCTTGGCGTAGCGAATGATGCCGTCGGGTCCGATGAGATAAACCGTCCGCTTCACGATCAGGCCCCTGGCATGATAGAGCTCGCCCATTTTCTGTCCTTCATCAGTTAAAAGCGGAAACGGAAATTGGCGATGCTCGCGGAATTTCGAATGACTCGCGGCATCCTGAGGATTGACGCCGAAGACCACAGTATTTTTCGACTGCACCTCCGCCCACTGATCGCGAAATTCACACAACTGCTGCGTGCAAACCGATGTCTCATCGCGCGGATAGAACACCAGCACAACATTTTTTCCACGCAGCGCTTTCAAAGAGACTTGATTGCCCTGATCGTCGGCCAGCGTGAAATCGGGTGCAGGAGTGCCGACGGCGAGCGGATCGGAGAAGAGCCAATCGAGCATGTACTATAAAGGTACCGCGCCGTTTTATCACCCGGAGGCTCCCTCGTATGCGCGCCGCTCTTATTTTCCTTACCGCGATTCCCGCGCTTGCTCAATTTTCCGGCCTCGCCACAACCAAGGACGGCAGCCAGCTTTATTTCTCGTCGCCGATGCAGTTGACCGGCAGCACAGACACGAGCTCGAATGCGAAGATCTTCCGCTATGACGGAACGAATTTCTTTTTGTACGCGCAATTGGCGAGGGTCGCATCGACCGGTCCTCCGCCGGTGGCAGGACCGACCATCAGCTCGAATTACTATACCCTCGGGAACCCCTTTGTCAGCGGGGATGGCGCGACGACAGGATTTGTGGGTTACGCCGACTGTGCCGAATGCTCCTATGATCGTGTCCTGCCTGCGCAAACGACCTTCGAGTTCACAGGAGCCGCGGGCGAGCTGGTGCTTCCTCGCGAATGCGGCGTGAATACGAGCGGGAGATTTGCGTTGTGCCAAGTCGAAACAGGCTCGCCTTTCAATCCCGCGCCCGGGGTGCTGATCGATTTGGCGTCCCTTCAGACGATCGCTTTTCTACAGACATACTGTTGGGGTAACCCGCACTATATGACCGCTAACGGCTCAGTGCTGTTGACCGGGAATTCCGGGCTCACTCTGTGGAGCGCCGCATCTGGGACCCAGGCCGTCGGACTCATTGTTCCCGCTCCTCCCACTGGCTCCTGCCCGATGATCAGCGGCGACGGATCTCTCGTCGTACACGTCAACGGTACTTCCCTTTCCGTGTTCAACGTGGCGAAGCAAACGGATACGCCTCTGGCCCCCAATCCGATGATCGGCGAGGTGGCCCATCAAATCACGCTTTTCACGATAAGTGACGATGCCCGCTGGATTTTGGCTGAGATTTATGATGGGTCCGCGCAGCAATTAGACCTCGTCGACTCCACCACGGGATCAGCCAAGCAGCTGACGTTCGGGTCGGACGGCATTCAAGCCGCGACTCTCTCCGGAGACGGCACTACTGCGTACCTGGCGACAGCGAACGGCAAACTGCTGAAGATCGACACTCAGTCCGGCGTCATCCAGTCGCTGCTCGGGAACCAGCCGGTCGTGACGGCGTACGATCCGCCGGTGGCAGGGTCGCTTAATCGGATTCTCGGCTCGGGATTTCCGAACTCACCACAGGTGTTAATCAATGGGGCACCGATCGCTGTGGTCTCCTCCACCGCAACGGAGATCGACGCGCAGATTCCGTGGGAGACCGCGGCTGGCACCGTCGCGCTTCAGTTGACCGCTCCCGCCGCGATTTTCCAGCAGGTGATCCAGCTGCCGATGCAGACGATCGCGCCGACGCCTCTCGGACAGCCGATTCATCAGGACTTCAGCGGATTTATTACAGAAGCCAGTCCCGCTCAGGGCGGCGAAATCGTGCAGTTCTACTTCACAGGCCTGGGTCCGGTCACACCACAAGTAGCGGATGGAAAGCCGTCGCCGGCGAGCCCTCTTTCCGAACTGACGACGCCGCTGCAAACGAGTTTTTTGTATCAAGGTGATGGAGTGTACCAAGGCGCACCGCGGGTCTTTTATGCCGGCCTCGCGCCGGGATTGATCGGAGTCTATCAGGTAAGCATCCAGTTGCCGGCGAAGATCGTAGGTCTGCCGACTGATGAGACCACGGCTGGAATGATGCAGCTGCTCCTATCGATAAGCGGCATCGATATTGCGGTGTGGGTCCAGCCGAATCAATGAAACCACTGCCGACAGGTCTCATTTACATCCTGACTGCAAATGCCGCTGACGTCACGTTCAATCGCGACGTCCTGCCGATCTTCGAAGCGAAATGCCAGAGGTGCCATCGGCCGGGCGAGGTCGCGCCGATGTCGCTACTAACTTATCAGAGTTCGCGACCTTGGGCTAAGGCGATCAAGAACGCGGTGTTGACTCGCAAAATGCCTCCCTGGTCAGCCGATGCGCGATTTGGACATTTCGCAAATGATCCGACGCTGACCGCCGACGAAGTTCGCATCTTATCCGCTTGGGCCGACGAGGGTGCGCTCGAAGGAGACGCGACGGGCAACCCGAGACGAGAAAAATGGCCCGACGGCTGGGCGATTCAGCCCGACGTGATTGTCTCTCTGCCGCATCCAATTCCCGTGCCTGCCAAAGGCGTGGTCGAGATCACGGAGATCACCATTCCTACGGGCTTCACGAAAGACACCTGGGTCACGTCGATCGAAATCCGGCCGGGCAACCGCTCCGTGGTTCATCATGCCGACGTGTTCATCGTGAAACACGAACAAGGTGTGAAATACGGGGTTCCGGAGATTACCTCCAAGCGCCGCGATGTCGACGGCGTCGCGATCGAAAGGATTCAGAAGGAGGATGCGACGCGGGGACTGCTCGGCCTGGAGGCGATTTATGTTCCCGGCGCACCGCCCGCCGATTATCGTCTGCATGGCGCGGCGAAACTGGTTCCCGCTGGGACCGATTTCGTCATTCAGATACACTACACACCCAATGGCACGGCAACCACGCGATCAGACTCGCGTCGGCTTTACCTTGGCGAAAGACAAACCATCGCGGCGATTCATTACCATTGTCCCCACCGCTGTTCGCGACGAGGCGCATTTTCACATTCCGGCAGGCGATCCGAACTGGGAAGCGCACGCCGAAGTCGTTTTCCAGCAGGATGCCGAGCTGGTCTGGTTCCTTCCGCACATGCATCTGCGCGGGAAAGACATGACCTACCGCCTCATCTATCCCTCGGGCGTCTCGGAAACGGTGCTACGCGTGAAGTACGATTTCGGTTGGCAGCTTGGCTACGACGTGCAGAAGCCGATCTTGGTTCCGAAGGGGACGAGGCTCGAAGCGACGGCGCACTTCGACAATTCCGCAAACAACCGCTTCAATCCCGATCCCTCGAAAGACGTCTGGTGGGGCGATCAGACGTGGGAGGAAATGATGATTCCTTATTTCGGCGTCATAGTGAGAAACAACGTGAATCCCGGGAAGATCGTGGCTTATTCGACCGGCGTCCGACGCGGTGAAATAGGCGCAATCGGGATGATGGAACACCAGCGCGCTGACGCTCGCCTCAGGATCCATCATCATTCCTTCGGTCAGGCGCACGCCGATTTCGTCGGGGTTGAGCAGCTTCCAGATCCCTGCTGATCGTCCAGATTCGGGCAAGCCGGATACCCGAAGCTGTAGCGCTTCCCGCGATAGCGCGAGGTAAACCGCTCCTGCATCGTCATCGTCGGCGAATCGGGAAAGCCCCAGTCTTCGCGCATGCGGCGATGCAGCCACTCCGCGCAACCCTCTGCCGTTTCGATCGCGAGAGCTTGCAGCGCGTGCGCCATGAAAAATTCGCCGCGATCTTTGCTTCCTCGGAGCGCGCGCGAACGCCTTCGCCCGCCGTTACCACAAACATCCCGAGATGATCGCGGCGCCCGTCTACGGTATCGAGAATGTAATCGCTCAGGCAGAGTCCATCCGATTTCGGCTGCCGTCCGAACTTGAACGTGTGCAGAGGATTCGGGCAACCGGGTTCAAAAAGGTGAATCGAATTGCCGTCGCGCTCCGCTTCGAAGAATCGCCACACAGCGCGGACCTTCAGAAGCTTCGCCGCCTCCTGCTTCACGCGCTCGACATCGCCGAATAGTTCCAGCGCCTTCGGATCGCGATCGGCCAGCAGCTTTTCGAAATTGCCTTTGAATCCCAGATGCCGTCCGTAGAGCATGTACGGATTCATGTAGCTCCACAACTCTGTCAGGTTCGGGCACATCGCGCACGCGGCGGTCAAGATACGGCGCGGCGGGAATCGGAATATCCGTACGAACCTTGGGACTGCGCGTGGTCCCCAGTGTTGACCACAGGCGCGGCTTCGACGGGCGCCGGACCGGCGGTCGTAAAGATGTGCGTGCTGATCGCGACCTCGCGCGTCGCCGGATCCATCAGCTCATTCATGATGCTCAGGCCGGTCATCGCGTCTTTCGCGTAGAAAGTCGGCGAGGAATACGCGGGACCGATGCGCGTAATGGTGAACCGTTCCGATAGCGCCGCTCCGCCCACCAGCAGAGGCACTTCGACGCCGTGATCTTTAAAATCCGACGCCGTGGTCACCATCTGATGCGCGCTCTTGACCAGCAGTCCCGAAAGGCCGATCGCGTCCGGCTTGTGCTCACGCCAGGCGCGAATCAGATCCTCCGGCGGAACCTTGATGCCCAGATTGATCACCTGGTAGCCGTTGTTCGACAGAATGATCTCGACCAGGTTTTTGCCGATGTCATGCACGTCGCCCTTGACGGTCGCGAGCACGATCTTTCCGCGCGTCGAGGATTCGGTCTTCTCCATGAACTGTTCGAGATGATTCACGGCGGCCTTCATCGCCTCGGCCGATTGCAAGAACTTCCGCCACGATCAGTTCATTGTTGTTGAACAGCCGCCCGACCTCGGTCATGCCGGTCATCAGAGGCCCGTTGATGATGTCGAGCGCGCCCGCGCCCTCCTCGCGCTTGCGATCGAGGTCGGGAATCAGGCCGTCCTTGGTGCCTTCGATGATGTAGTTCGCCAGGCGCTCGTCGAGCGGCAGTTCGGCGGCCTTTTTCTTCACCTTCTTGCCGGCTTTTCGAAAATGTTCGGCCATCGCCGCGATGTGAAACTGATTGATCGCGGTGTGCTGCTCGGGCGTCTGCTCGCGCCAGTCTTCCGGAGCATGAATCTCCGGCGGAGGGGTATTGAACAGCAGACTCTCCGCCAGCCGGCGCTCTTCGACGGGAATCGACGCGAAGCGTTCCAGCTTCTGCGCATTCACGATCGCCAGATCGAGGCCGGCTTTGGTCGCGTAATAGAGGAACACCGAATTGACCACTTCGCGCGCCTCCGCGGGCAGGCCGAAGCTGATGTTCGACACGCCCAGAATCGTCTTGACGAAGGGAATCTTTTCCTTGATCAGGCGGATCGCTTCGATGGTCTCGACCGCGCCGCCGATGTAATTTTCATCGCCGGTCGCGCAGGGAAACACCAGCGGATCGATGATGATGTCCTCCGGCGCGATGCCGTATTTTTCGGTCAGCAGCTTGACGGAGCGCTGCGCGACGGCCAGTTTGCGCTCGCGCGTGAAGGCCTGCGCCTGCAGTTTGTCTTCGTCGATGGTGCCGACCACCAGCGCCGCGCCGTACGCTTTCGCGACCGGGCAGACGCGCTCGAATTTTTCCTCGCCGTCTTCGAGGTTGATCGAATTGATGATGCTCTTGCCCTGGCACCACGTGAGCGCCAGCTCCATGGCCGCGGCGTCGGTGGTGTCGATCATCACCGGCGCCTTGATCTTGGGCATCAGCTTCGCGTAGAACGGATCGATGTCCTTGATCTCTTCGCGATCCGACGATTGCAGGCACACGTCGATGATGTGCGCGCCGTTCTTCACCTGCCAGCGCGCGATCTCGCTGGCTTCTTCCCACTTCTCTTCGGCGATCATGCTCTTGAACAGTCGCGAACCGATGACGTTGGTGCGCTCGCCGACGATCAGCGGGCGGTTCGAATCCTCCGCTTCGACCAGTTCGATTCCGGAATAATAGGCGCGATGCGACGACGGAGGAGCCTTGCGCGGCGCGCGGCCTTCGGCCATCTGCGCGATCGCGCGGATATGCTCGGGCGTGGTGCCGCAGCAGCCGCCGACGATATTCAGCCAGCCGTGCTCGACGAATTTATCGAGCTGCGTCGCCAGCATTTCCGGCGTTTCGAGATACTTGTCTTCTTCGTTCGGCAGACCCGCGTTGGGATAACAGGAAATCCGCGTCGTCGACATCTCGGCCAGCGTGCGGATGTGATCCGTCATCAGATCCGGGCCGGTGGCGCAGTTGAGGCCGATCGACAGCAGATCGTGATGCGCAACCGAGGCGTAGAACGCATCGACCGGCTGCCCGGCGAGCATCGCGCCCCAGCGCTCGACCGTGCCCGAAAGCATGGTCGGGATTTTGATGCCGCGTTCGCGCTCCAGCTTCTGAATCGCGAGCAGCGCCGCCTTGATGTTGCGCGTGTCGAACGCGGTTTCGACCAGCAGAAGATCCACGCCGCCTTCGAGCAAGCCCTGCCGCTTGCGCGTAGTAGCTGTCGCTCAGCTCGCGCATCGTGACGTCGCCGCGCAGCGTGATCGATTTCGTGGTCGGGCCCATGGAGCCGGCGACGAAGCGCGGCTTCGCCGTGGTCGAAAATTCGTCCGCCGCCTTGCGCGCGATCTGCGCGGCGAGCACGTTCAATTCATGCGTGTCGGACTGCGCGCCCGAACTCGGCCAGCACGATCGGCGAGCCTTGAAAACTATTGGTTTCGACGATATCGGCGCCGGCTTCGAGATAGGCGCGATGAATCGCCTCGATCCATTCGGGATGCGACGGATTCAGATTTTCGCTGCAATTTTCGAGGCCGCGAAATCGTCGAGGGTCGGATTGTACGCCTGCAGCATGGTCCCCATCGCGCCGTCGATGATGAGAATGCGCGAGGCAAGGGCGTCGTAGAGTTGCTGCTGGCGTAGATTTTGCATGAGGCGGAGGAGACTCCTGCCTTCTATTGTAACCGTTCTACGCCTTCTTCCAACGATGCGATGATGCGAGATACTGTCTGGGACCGGTGAGCTACGGTGCTCGAGAATCAGCGAAATTGCGTCACGAAGATTTGCCAAGCATTCGTCCCGTGTATGACCCTGGCCGTTTGCTCCCGGCACCTGCGGACAGTACGCAATGAGCCGATCGTCCGTCCTCCGCTCAATGCACCGCACCGAACTTCGCTTCCATCGACGCCCAATGTAACTTCTACTGCACCTGCTCCTGCGGCACTTCGGCGTTAAAGCTGTACCCGAACCCTCGCACGCTGCGGATGAACGTCGATTCTTCCGCCGCCTCGATCTTCTGCCGCAGGCGCAGGATGTAGACGTCGACCGTGCGATCCGTCACCGCGCGATCGTGGCCCCACACTGCGTCCAGCAACTGCTCCCGGCTGAACACCACTCCCGGCCGGCTCATCAGAAACTCCAGCAGCCGGAACTCGGTCGCGGTCAGCGTGACCTCGCCTCCGTTCAGATGCACGCGGCAGCGCGCCCGGTCGAGTTCCAGATCGCCGGAGCGCAGAATCTTGGTCGCCGGAGGCTGGCCCCGGAAATGGATCTTGATGCGCGCGATCAGCTCGCGGATGAAAAACGGTTTGACGATGTAGTCGTTCGCGCCCAGCTCCAGGCCGACAATGCGGTCGGTTTCCGAAGCACGCGCGGTGAGGAAAATCACCGGCACCGGCGCCAGTTCGGGATGGTTGCGGATCGCCCTGCAGATCTCCAGGCCGTCGGAATCGGGCAGCATGATGTCCAGGATGATCAGGTCCGGACGCTCCCGCCGGCACAGGTCGATCGCGCCTTTCCCGGTCTGCGCGCCGGCCATCGTGAAACCCTCTTTTTCAAGGTTGTATTGAATAAGAGAGTACAGATCCGCGTCGTCTTCGATTAATACAATTTTCTTCATGACTGCGTCTATCGTAACGTTGCGTCAGTTACAGATTAATTACAGAACAGTGAAACATTTATTGCCGCGCTTCGGCGTGATGCCGGACGTCGATGCCCTTCACCAGGAACAGCACGTCCTCGGCGATGTTGGTGGAATGGTCGGCGATGCGCTCCAGGTTGCGGGTGACCGCCAGCAGATCCAGCGCCGCTTGATATTTTGCGGGTCTTTTCCATGAAGCTGACCAGCTCGTGATAGCAGGCGGTGCGCAGGCTGTCGACCGCGTCGTCGGAGGCGAGCACGCTGCGCGCCAGGTCCGCATCGCGAGTGACGAACGCATCCAGCGCTCTTGCGCACCATCGATTGCACCAGGCCCGCGATATGCGGAATATCGATCATCGGCTTGATCACCGGCTCTTCCATCAGCGACGTGGCGCGCTGCGCGATGTTGACCGACAGATCGCCCATGCGTTCCAGGTCGGTGTTGATTTTGAGCGCCGCGACGATCAGGCGCAGATCGGCCGCCATGGGCTGCTGCAGCGCCAGCAGGTTGATGGCGAACTCGTCGATCTCGATCTCGATCGCGTTGATGCGCGCTTCGTTGCGAAACACTTCTTCGGCGGCGCTGCGGTCCTTCTGAATGACCGCGCTGATGCTGCGCTGGATGGCCGATTCGACCAGCGAGCTCATTTCCAGCAGCTTGGTCTTCAGTTGTTCCAGTTCTTCGACAAAATGGCGCAATGTTTAGCTCCCCGAAACTCAACCGAACCGGCCCGTGACGTAATCTTCCGTTTCCTTCTTCGCGGGATTCTTGAAGATGACGGTGGTGTTGTCGAACTCGATCAAGTGTCCCAGCAGGAAGAAGCCGGTGTAATCGGCGACGCGCGCCGCCTGCTGCATGTTGTGCGTCACGATCACGATGGTGCAGCTGTCCTTGAGCTGGAAGATCAGGTCCTCGATTTTCGCGGTGGCGATGGGATCGAGCGCGGAGCAAGGCTCGTCGAGCAGCAGCACTTCCGGATTCACCGCCAGCGCCCGCGCGATGCACAGCCGCTGCTGCTGGCCGCCGGAGAGGCCGTAGGCGGATTGATTGCAGCTTGTCCTTCACTTCGTCCCACAGCGCGGCGCGGCGCAGGCTCTGCTCCACCCGATCGCGCAGCGCGGCCCGGTTCGCGTAGCCGTTGATGCGCGGACCATAGGCGACGTTTTCGAAAATCGATTTGGGAAACGGATTCGAGCTCTGGAACACCATGCCGACGCGGCGGCGCACTTCGGAAACATCCAGGTCGAAAATGTTTTCGCCGTCCAGCAGGATTTCGCCTTCCACGCGGCTGTGGCGCACCGTCTCGTTCATGCGGTTCAGCGTGCGCAGGAAGGTGGATTTGCCGCAGCCGGAAGGTCCGATGAACGCCGTCACCCGCTTGGCGTACACCTGCATCGAGATTCCGTGCAAGCGCCTGGAAAGCGCCGTAATAAAAATTCAGATTGGTGGCGCTCAGCTTGGACGCCGATTCGCCGGCAGGGCTTGGCTTCCTCCGGCGTGCTGCAGTACTCAGATTGCGGAGGCATGTTGATTTCAGTAGATGGTTGTCGAGTGGGAGCCTGCATGATATCACCTGGCGACGTGCGCCTGCTGCGAAAGAATCAAGCGCGCGACAATATTCACGCGCAAGAACAAGACTGAGCAGGACGAAACCGGCGGCCCAGGCCTGCTGGTGCCAATCGTCGTAGGGCGCGACGGCGTAGGTAAAAATCATCACCGGCAGCGCCGCGGTGGGCTGTTCCCAGCCCGGGCTCCAGAAGCGATTGCCGAAGCTGGTGAACAGCAGCGGCGCGGTTTCGCCCGCCACGCGCGCCAGGTTCAGCATGATCCCGGTCATGATCCCGTTTTTCGCGGCCGGAATCACCACCGTGAGAATCGCCTTCGACTTTGGACGCGCCCAGCGCCATCGCGCCTTCGCGCAGCGACAGCGGGACGGCGCGCAGAAATTCTTCCGAGCTGCGGATGGCGATGGGGATCATCATGACGCCCAGCGCCAGGCCGCCCGCCAGCGTCGAGAAATGCTTTTGCGGCAGCACGATCAGAGTGTAGGCGAAAATTCCCATCACGATGGAGGGCACGCCGTTCAGCAGGTCGGTCACGTAGCGGACGATGAAGGAGAACGTGTTGCCGCCGAACTCCGCCAGATAAACGCCGCCCAGAAATCCGATCGGAACGCCGACCAGCGTCGCCAGCAGCAGCAGCTTGGCGCTGCCCACGATCGCGTTGGCCATGCCGCCGCCGGTTTCGCCCACCGGCGTGGGCAGCTTGGTGAAGAAATTCCAGTTCAGGCTCTTGGCGCCGTGGACGAACAGATATCCCAGAATGAAGACCAGCGTTCCCGCCGCGAACAACGTGCACAAGCCGGTCAGGCTCAGCATCACGGCGTTCACGGTTTTGCGGCGCAGTCAGTTGCAGCGACATCATCGGCCGTCGCCCTTTTCTGGTCGTGCTCAGCCACCAGCAGCCGCGCCGCGCCGTTAATGACGATGGTCAGCGCGAACAGCACCAGGCCCAGTTCGATCAGCGCGCCCTGGTATACAGATCGCCGGTCGCTTCGGTAAATTCGTTGGCGATCACCGCCGCGATCGAATAGCCCGGCGCGAACAGCGACGCGTTGATCTTCGGATCGTTGCCGATCACCATCGTGACCGCCATGGTTTCGCCCAGCGCGCGCGCCAGCGCCAGAAAAATCGAGCCCATGATGCCCTTTCGGCGTACGGAACCACGACGTCCCAGGTGGTTTCCCAGCGCGTCGCGCCCAGCGCCAGCGCGGCTTCGCGCTGATCGTTGGGAACCGCAAGAATCACTTCGCGCGAAATCGAGATGATGAACGGAATGATCATCATCGCCAGCACCACTCCCGCCGCAAACAGGCTGACTCCGTAGAACGGGCCCTGAAACAGCGGCGTCCAGCCCAGCACGCGCGCGAATGCGGGTCTCGCAGCTGCGCAGGATCGGGACCAGGACGAAAACTCCCAGCAGTCCGATAATCACGCTGGGCACCGCGGCCAGCAGCTCGATCAAGAAATGTAAGCGCGACGGAAATCTTCGGGGGCGCCAGTTCCGCCAGAAAAATCGCCGCGCCCACGCCCAGCGGGATCCCGATCAGCAGCGCCAGCGCGGACGTCACCACCGTTCCGTAGATGAACGGCAGCGCGCCGAACTGCTCCGCGACCGGGTCCCAGGTCTGAGTGAACAAGAAACGACCAGCCGAATTTGTGCGCGAGACAGCGCCGAGTTCATATACAGCTCGAAGACCAGCAGCGCGGTGATCGCCAGAACAGCTCAACGCCGCGGCAAGAAGGTGATCAGTATAGGCGAGCTCATCGCCGCCACGCAGCCGCTGCTGAAATGATTGTGCCCGCCCCGAAGGGCGGGCGCTTGATCAGCGGTAGTGGTTGATGCCGCCATCGTGTGGTCACTATTGAATCTTCGCGATCGCTTTCATTTCTTTGTCGACCACCGGTTTCGGCAGTTTGGCGTAGTCCAGCGCCTCGGTCATCGTTCTGCCCATCCGTCAGCATCCACTTCAGAAAATCCGTGATCGCTTTTTTCTTGGTCGCGATCGGCGATCTTCTCCGGAATCAGCAGCCAGGTGAAGCTCGAAATCGGATAGACGTCCTTGCCGGGCGCATTGGTGATCGAAACCCGGAAATCGTCCGGCATCTCCTTCGACGCCTCGGCCGCCGCCGCCGTCACGCTCGCCAGACTCGCCTGGACGAACTCGCCCGCGGCGTTCTTCACTTTGCCGTACGTCATCTTGTTCTGAACGGCGTAGATCAGCTCCACATAGCCGATCGAGTTCGGCGTCTGCTTGACCTGTCCGGCAACGCCTTCGTTGCCCTTTCCGCCCAGACCGACCGGCCAGTTCACCGATGCTCCGCGGCCCGACTTTCGTCTCCCACTCCTTGCTGACCTTCGACAGATAGTCCGTCCAGAATATACGTGGTGCCGCTGCCATCGGAGCGGTGGACCACGACGATGTCGTTGCCGGGCAGATTCACGCCCGGATTCGCCTTCGTCAATTCCGGATCGTTCCACTTGGTGATCTTGCCCAGGAAAATCCCGGCCAGCGCTTCGCGGCGTGAAGTTGAGCTGCGCCGTGACGCCGGGAACGTTGTAGATCGGCACGTCCGCGCCCAGCACCGTCGGGAAATGCAGGATGTTGCAGCCGCTGCTTGTCGCTGAAACTGCCTTGATCTGCTCGTCGTTCATCGGACCGTCGCTGGCTCCGAAATCGACCGTGCCCTGCGGTCACCTGCTGGATGCCGCCGCCGGAACCGATCGACTGATAGTTGAACTGGAGGTTCGGAAACTTCTTGTGATACTCGTCAAACCACTTCGAATACATCGGATAGGGAAACGTCGCGCCGGCCCCGTTGATCAGAATCTGCTGGCCGGCGCTACAGCCCCGCCAGAAGGGCGACAGCCAGTGATCGCCCCGATGATATTTCGAGTCATACTCGACCTCCTTAATTGTCATCAATCTTCTGTTACAAAACGATTACTCCGTCATTTCCCGATCGTCGGAGCCGACCCGGGCAGCGTGTACCGCAGGTTGACGAAGCCCATCGACAGACTGCGCGTTGGTCGGGCTGCGTACCGCGTCACAAGCCACGGATTCCGTTGGAGATACGAGTATTGGAACATCAGGTTCAGGGCTCCCCATTTCGGGCTCTTCGCGAGCGTCGTATTGGTGCCGAACGTGATTTCCTGGATGGCGCGGTTCTGGCCGTCGCTCGCGATCGGGCCGTATCCGATCTTGGTGGTGCCGTTGGCGTCGAGCGCCATATTCTTGCCGATGTAAACGCCGCCGTAGTAGCCGTAGAACAGGGTCTTGCCGACGGTCGCTTCAAAGCCGGTGACCGTCGATGCGGAATGGACCAGCGACATGGTCCCGTTGGCGCGGATGATGAAGTCCGGAGCCTGGCCGAAGATGTAGCGGCCGCCGCCGTCGCTGTAAAGTTGTTGGTCAGAATGCGGAAGTTCTGGCGCTAACTCGAAGCTCAGATTGACCGATCCGCCGCCGCCCACTTTCGTGTTGGTCGGAAACGCCGGGCCGTGCTGGCGGGATAGGCGATCTTGTTCGCGATCTCACGCCGGCGATTTCGAAGTGGAACTTGCTGGTGGGATCGAAGGCCAGTTTCGCGATGATATCCGGCATCAGCGCCGCCGCGCTGATCACGCTGGATCCGTTGTTGATCTGGCCGCCGAGCACCGAGCCCTGAGTCGAGCCCGTAGTCGCGGTAGTGGAGATCGCCGCGGGAAGGATCGCGCCGCTGCCGCCGTTGCCGCCGCCGACGTACGGCTCGGAGTTTTCAAGCGCCAGCGCGAACGCGACTTTATCGGACGGGATGGTACGCATACGCGGAAGCCGGGAATGCGGCCCCAGGTCAAGCCCAACTGGTAATTCACGTCGATGTCCTGCGAATAGAAGATGTCGCCAGGCAGCGGCGAAATCCCTCTTCGGTTCGGAGTCATCAAGCTCCAGGACTGGCCGGCCAGAAATTCGAACTTGCCCTTGGTCACATCCACCCAGTACAGCCGCAGGCGGAACACGTAAGGATTGCTGCTGACCGCCAGGCCGCCGTTGGGAGGATTGCCGATCTGCCCCAAAAAGTCAGACTCCCAATAGCCCATGACTTTCGTAGTCGCTTGAACCAGCGCGTCGATGCGCATGCCGATGCGCGAGTTCTGCGGGCTCAAACGCGATTCGCGTCAAGGCTCCCGGCTTGCGTGTTCGAGTAAGGAATGCTGCCGAAATTCGTGCCGATTCCCGACCCCGGATTGGTCGACCGGGTCACCGACGTCATATCCATAAACCCGACCGGGGTGAAGTAGGCATCGCCCAGCTTGAACTGCAGCGGCGACGTACCGGCATCATCCGGCGCAGGCGCGGCAGTTGTGGTCGTAGTCGGCGGTGGCGCGCTAAAGGTCGGCGGCGCGGCCGGGGCAGAGGGAACCATCGGCTTGGTGCTGGCAACTTCGCCCGTCGCTGTATGCGTATTCACAGGCACGCCGGTGTTCACCGCCATCCCCAGTTTGGCCTTCAACTCATTAATCTGGCGTTGCTGATCGAGCAGCATCTGCTTGAGTTGCTCGATCTCCGAAACCGATGTTGCGTCTTGCGCCATGGCCAGTGGCAAAGCGAAAGCCAGCATTGACGCCAATCTTTTGATCATCCAAAACTCCTCTGTCAGGGTTATTGAAACGCGAAGAATCCAGCTTAGTTATCTGTCATGAGCACGTCGTGAACAGGGTGTTACGTTGAAGTGACAGCCGCCTCGGCGTCCTCGATGGAGCCGTAACACGGGAGTATGCCCATAACCCCCGTCATTTCGAACAGGACTTTCACTCGTTCCGGCACACTCGAAATCGCAAACTTCTGCCCGGTGCGATGGCACGATGCGTAGATCCCGATGAGAGCGCCTAGCCCCGCCGAATCCATATAAGGAACCTCTGCAGTATCAACTACAAGTGGCCCGGCATGACGCCTTGCTGCATCCTGGAATTCGAATAAAGTTCGAAGAGTAAGGGGCCCGCTCAGTTTGATGAGTTGCGTACCGGACGAGCGTTCTATGATTTCGATGGAAAGATCTTCGTTTCTACCGGGCGTCACAAGCGACAACTATAGGCCCGCATCATCGTCATATCATGACAATAAAGTTACGTTTCGATTACAGCGAAATACTCCGTAACTGCCTATTCTTCTTCGCGACGAAGATCCTTGACGTTGATGCCCAACTGCGCGCACTTCTTATAAAGATGACTTCGTTCCAGCCCGAGTACTCGCGCGGCTTCTGTCATGTTGTGCCGTGCGCGATTCAGCTCCGCCCGGATCATTTCACGCTCGAAGGACTCGACTCGGAAGGCGAGTGTCCCGGACGCTGGAGACGCTGCTCGCGAGGGAGTCGCGATATAGTTCGGCAGGGCTTCTCGAACCAGCGACTCGTCGACCTCATCTTCCGCCAGCAGCAGTAGTCGCTCTACGGCGTTGCGCAGCTCGCGCACATTGCCCGGCCACGGGTACCGCTCCAAGGCCTCGACTGCCGCGGGCGTGAGCGCCTTCCACTTCCATCCGTTGGCTTCGCTGATCCTCCGGCTGAAATGCTCGACCAATGTGGAGATGTCACCTTTACGGTCTCTCAAGGGAGGCAAAAAAATAGGGAAAACGTAGATGCGATGGTATAGATCCTGGCGAAAGCCTCCGTTGCGTACCAGTTCATCGAGGTTCCGATGAGTTGCGACAACGACACGCGCGTCCACCCGTACGCATCCAGCACCGCCTACGCGTTCAATCTCGCCCTCTTCGAGCACGCGCAGAAGTTTGGCCTGCATGACTTGGGGCATGTCGCCGATCTCATCGAGAAATAGGGTCCCCCGGTGCGCCTGCTCGAATTTTCCAAGGTGGCGGGAGGCTGCACCGGTAAACGCTCCCTTCTCGTGCCCAAACAACTCGGACTCAATCAATTCGCTAGGCACTGCGGCGCAATTCAACGTGATGAAAGGACCGTTGCGACGCGGGCTGCCCTCGTGTACGGCACGAGCAATTAGCTCCTTGCCCGTACCCGTCTCGCCCAGAATACAAACGCGGGATTCGCCGGCGGCAACCCGCTCGACTTGCGACATCACCCGCCGCATCGCGTCACTGCTCCAGATGATTTCGTGGCGTCCTACGCGGGCGCGGAGCTCTCGGTTTTCCTGCTCCAGACGCTTTAGCTTCAGAACATTTTCAACGGTAAGCAGCAGCTTTTCGGTCGACAGAGGCTTCTCCAGAAAATCCAGCGCGCCGAGCTTGGTCGCGCGCACGGCCATATCCAAGGTGGCTTGCCCTGAGATCATGACCACCGGGGTCGCCACACCGGCCGCCCGCATTTCTTCCAACAGAGCGATGCCATCTTTGTCCGGCATGACGACATCGGAGAAGATGAGGTCGAAGACCTCCGTCCGAGCCAGTTCCAGCGCGCGAGCTGCATGATCGGCGACGGTCGCCTCGTGTCCCGCCATGCGAAACGCCCTGGCAAGCGACGCGAGCGTGTTGGGATCGTCATCGACAATCAGCAAACGGCTCAGATATTTTCTCCTTGCTGCGCCGGCAGTTCAATAATGAAGGTCGAACCGCGACCCGGTTCACTCATCACTGAGATCTTTCCATGATGATCGCTTACCACGCTCTGGACGATCGCGAGACCGAGCCCGGTGCCATAGTGTTTGGTGGTGTAATACGGAGTGAACAGCCGCTCGCATTCCTCTGGCGTCAGTCCTTGTCCGGTGTCTGCAATTGAAATGCGCACGGCATTGTCGATTTTGCCGGTTGCGATTCTGAGGGTGCCTCCATCAGGCATGGCGTCCATAGCGTTCAGAACCAGATTGCCGAGCGCGCGCCTGAGCTGATCGCTATCGGCTGCGATAGTCAACTCGTTTTCGGCCAACTTGAACTCCAGGGAAATTTGCGGACCGCTCTCGGTATGAAGCCTCGCGTCGTAGAGCTTCATCGCATTGCGAACCATGTCATTCACATCGACCCGCTCAAACTCGGGCGGTGGCATTTTTGCGAAATCGCTGAAGCGGCCGACGATGGTCTTCAGATTCGATAACTCGGCGAGGAGAGTCGTGGTGCCCTCGCGAAATACTTCGTCGAATTCCGCGGCCGAGCGCTCGCGGGCTCGCTGCAGATTTTCGATGGTGATTTGCAGCGGGAAAAGAGGATTCTTCAATTCGTGCGCCAGGCGGCGCGCCAGTTCACGCCAAGCTGCTACACGCTCCGCCTGAATCGCTCGATCGCGCTGCTCCACCAGATGCCCGGTCATTTGATTGAAGGCCTGCGCCAACTCGCCGATCTCGTCATGGGATAGGACTTCGACGCGCGCCGACCAGTCGCCGGCCGCAACCGCTCGCGCTCCCGCTGCCAGCCGTTCTACCGGATGGGTGACGCGTTCCGTCGTCCACCAGCCGAGTAAAATTCCGATGACGATGCCGGAGCCGCCGACCAGAATTCCGATCCACAGGATTGCGCTCTCCAGTCGGAGTTGCTCCGCTAAAGATGTACCGGCAAGCAACACGCCCATCAGTTGGTTGCGCTCCAACAGGGGAATCGCGAGAAAAGCTTCTGCGCTTGACCGGCGCGTGTTCCACTGCACGGTCGCCGTCGATCGAAGTCCCGTTTTCTTTACTTCCGCGATGAGGGGCGCAAGCTTTTCCGCATTCGCCACGGCGCCCTGCGCGTCGATTAATTCGTCGGGTGCGAGCCATAACAGCGCGCGCATACCAGGTGCGATTCCCAGGGACTTCAGTAGCTCCGGATTCAATTTCCTTCCGCCTGCGACCAGCGCTTCTCCTCCCGGCGCCGCGCGTATGGCTACGAGAGCAACGGCGTTCCCCTCGGGCGTCGGGATGCGAGCCAGAAAAAATCGCGTCTCTTTCCTGGGGTTCCAATCCTGCCGGCGAGATCTTCCAATCGTTCTTGTAACCGAACTTCGCGGGCCAGTGCGCGGAGGAAACGATCGTCAGATCAGGACTGAAGCACGTCGAGAAAATCCAGCGATTGAGCCTGAGCTTCCGCTTGCGCCCGATCGTATTCGGCGGTTCCGGAAATTATCTGCTCGATCGCAGCGCGAGGAGGCTACCTGTTCGATGCGCGCGCGAGTTCTTCGCCGCGCGCGTTGAGTTCCGGCGAAATTGATCGAGCAGTGCTTCCCGGCGCGCCTGATCGATACGCTCAAACGCGCGGCGCGTGGAAACCGCGACGGCGCCCGTGACCAGCGCGACGGCTCCGGCTGAAGTTAACGAAGTAATCACCAGGAGCTTGGTCCGAAAGGTCACGGCTTGTCCTTCGCGCCGAGAGGATCGAGCCAAACGTCGGCCAGGCGCGGCCAATTCCTGACCGCGCCGCTGATCGCCCACATTCCGGCAAGATGAACCAGAGGAATCACACGGTATCCGCTGAGCAGCGCTTTTTCCGCTTCAAAAGGGTCGGAAGCGGGCGAGGGAAATTTGAGCGTTCCGGCCAGATCTTCGAGTGCCGTCCAGGAATCGCGCGAAACAATCGGAAGGCGCACCAGACGCACATCGACTGTACTTGTAGCGCTCCGCAGCGTGATACCGGCTTCACTGGCATTGACCGCGATCCGTTCGCCGATCGGCCCTCAAGATTGGATCCTGCCGGTCATACGCGAACGCGAGAGGCGCGCGAACCCGCGGCGAGTTGCTTGGCACGCGCGATGTTTCTGGACGGCTGGAAACAGGAAAGAATATCCGCTCAACCAGCGCGGCAGCAGCGCAGCGGAAGGCTCGCCTTGTTTTTGCAGAAGGACATTGTTGATGGTCGCGCGATCGATGGATAGCGCAAGAGCTTCCCTGGTCGTCTCCGGCACTGCCGGGTTTTCAAAAACCAGCGCGAGCGTTTCGATCAGAGGCGTACTCGAAACACTCACGCCCTTTTGTCGAAGCCTGCGCGCGTCCGTCACCAGAATTTCCGCGACGTCCGTTTTGCCGGACTCGAGATCGAGTTCCTGGTCGCGCAGGGAGCGGCCCATCTTGATCTCGATCGCGTCCAGGAAAGGCCTTCCGGCCCAATATCCATCGTGCGCGGCGAGCGTCGCGGATTTCTCCGCTCCCAATGACCGATGCGAAACGGGCCCGTGCCGATCAAGGATCCGTCTTCCCCATGCACGACGATCGCATTCGCGGAGCGGGCCATGTCCCGCAGGATTTTCGGGAGAGGCTGGTCGTCGGGCACTTCGATCACGCCTCCGTGCGGAGACCATGGAGTGCCGTTGTGCAGAATAACGTTCGGCCGGGCGGCGAACACCCAGCGTTTGCGCGCCGCATCATGCGACCAGGAAATTGCGAGGCCGGGTTGCGGATCGCCTTTCTCATCGAAGCGGACCAGCGTTTCGAAGACGGCGGGAACCAGCTGCGCGGCGTCCGCAGTATTGACCGAAGGGTCCAGAGTTTTGAGCGCCGCTCGCATTTCTACTCGCAATTCTCCGCCGTATCGCGGGCGTCGGGCGGCATCCACCGTGCCGAGCGCGATCAGCGCGCTAACGGCCGCAATCCACAGCGATGGAATACGCTTCATACCGTCCTGTAGAAATATTTCGCGCCACTGCCAGCGCGCCATCCTTTGCCGGCCACAATGCGGTCACCGGTCCGGAGAACTCCGCGGGATCGCTCAGACGGACCGGCGCATTGTTGACGATATCGTAGAGGGCGATGGAGTCGGAATCACCGTAGCTCGCCGATGTCGCGGCAATGTGATTCGCGGCGCACCCACTATTCATCGCGACGAAATCGCTACCCCAGCCTTCGAATGCGGCGACCTGCTTCCCGGAGGAATCGTACACGTGCGTCCGCTCGTCCATCTCGGCTAACAACAAAACGTCTTTCGTTCGAGCCTCGGAAAAATGGGGCGGCGTGGCATCGGACTCTAACGTGTTATGCGCCGCCGTCAGCGGGCTGCCCGCATCGCAGTTCAGGGTTACGGATGGATTCCAAGTACCGCGGCAGGTGGTGCCCGGCAACTGAATGGTCAACGAAACGCCTTCCAGATCTAATCGGCCCCGCGGATCGCGCACCGTTGACGCGGCTTGCAGCACACCCACCCGGTCCCATTTTCCTTCGCTGCGTTCGTAGCGCGAAACGCCCGCAGTATCCAGCACAAACATGAAATCCGCAACCAGGGCGACGTCCAGAATCGGCGCCGATTGTTCCCACAGACAGCTTTTTCACGATGGTTATTCCGGCGGGCGCGGGCGCAATCGAAGGCTCCCTGCGAACACTGGTCATCTCGACTGCCCTTTCGTCTCCATGAAAAATTTCGGCCACCAGCAAAAAGCCCTTCGCGTTGTCGGAGATCGTGAGCGTTACTTCCACCAGCGTCGGGTTTTTGGGATTGCGGCGCAGCGCTCGTTCGAAGGCGAACTCAACTCGCGCCGCCTCCGAACTGCTCAAGGTGGTCAGGTTGTGCAGCGTGACGTGAGCCCGTTCTGAAGACGAGAGATGAACCGCGGTGGAGCGGGCCATGCGTGCGCGCCCCGTCCTCCAGCGTTTCGCCCATAGTCAGGAGAGAAAATAAAACAAATAAGACGGCACGCACCACGGCCGGATGATAACAAAAGGGGATGCCCTCCGACGCATCCCCCAGTTGCACCCACTACAACGCGCGTTCCTCAGTGTGGAGTCGTGGAAACGCTCTGCATCCCTTTTAATACGTCGTTGGCGAAGAAAAACTTGCCGTCGTTCGGAACCATCATGATTTGCACTTTGTCGGAAAGTCTTTCGGCAATGATTTTCTGAATCAGCAGAGGATTCTCCTTCAGTACAGTAGCTTCCAGACGCATCCGCTCGGCGTCCGCATTCGCCACGCGACGAATGTGATACTCGTCGCTGTCGCTCATCAGCTTGCGCTTCTCAAGCTCGGCTTTGCTGTCGATCACCTTGGCCTCGGCCATCGCTTCAGCATTCTTCACGGTCGATTCCTTGCGTGCCTCGGCTTCTAGCCGCGATTGCTGGATCTGTTTCTCCTTCAACGGCAGCGTGTGTTGCATTGCGTCGGCTTGCGCCTTCGCTTCGAGGACCACCACCTGCGCGCGAGCCTCAGCCGCCGTCACTTCGCGAGCCTTCAACGCATCAGCTTCGAGTTCCGCGCTGCGAACCATTTTCTGCTTCACCTCCAGCTCGATATTGAGCCGCTCGTTTTCCTGTTCCTTGAGCAGCAATCCCTCCAGGCCTTTGGCATATTCGGCCGGCAGTTGGATGTCGCGCAGGACCAGTTCTTTCACTACAATTCCGTCCGCGCCAAGCTTGGCAACGATCCGAGCCGCGGCGGCCTGCCGGACTTCTTCACGCTTCGTCGAAAAAAGTTCACGCACCAGATACCCCGGCGCGATATCGCGTAATGCGCTCGCGACCGTCGGGGCGATCATTTCCTGATCGAGGGGCTGAGGCAGGTTCGCGTGAATGTACGATAGCTTCGACGGATCCAGGCGATAGCGCAGAGCGACCGCGAGCCCGACCATCAGTCCTTCCCGCGTTTGTACGCGGAGCGCTGCTTTTCTCTTTCTTCGGATCGTCGACCGCCTGCGTGGTGAACATGCCATCGCGGGTATCGTAAAGTTCGATTTCTTCGATCAGAGGAAAAATCCAATGCACACCCGGATAGAGAGTTCCCGGGCGGGTTCCCGCGAATTGATTGATCCGCACCGCCGCCGATCCGCTGGGCACCACCGCGATGCTCAGGCCGAGCGAGAAGGGGCGCGACGGCGCACGCCCCCAGCGTCATCGCCGCGTGCCATCGGGGCGGCGGTGGTGTTCCCTTGTCGGGATCCTTTCGAAATTTCAATATCTGATAGACATCCATAATGAGAATCGCCACAGCTCCCACCAGCAGCATGATTCCACCAAAAACGAGCAAATACCGTAGCAAAACCATCTCTTCTCTCCTTTTTATTCAGTCACTACGCATCAAAAATTCGAGCGAGAATCTCCGGACGCTCGCCATGAATCTCCACCACGACGCCGATGCTCACCAGATCGAACAGCTCTTCCAGGTCCGCCGCGCGCATGCGGATGCAGCCGTGCGACGCCGCCTTACCGATCGATTTCGGTGCGTTGGTACCGTGAATTCCATAGCCCTTCGCGCTGAGCCCCATCCAGCGCGTTCCGAGCGGATTTCCCTTCCCTGGCGCGACCACTTTGCCCGGCGATACCAGGCAGGATTCGGGATGCGATTGATGATTCGAAATTCGCCCTCGGGACTTGGCGTGGATGCTTTGCCGACCGCGACGTCGTAAATTTTCACGGCCCGATCCCCATCCAGCAGCACCAGTTTGCGGTCGGCGATGGAGACCACGATGCGGTCGCCGCTGCGTTCTTCCGCGTATGCATCGGCTGGCGGCAATCGCCACGGCGGCCGCCAGCTTCGAAATCGTATTCCATTGTTCGCGTTTCATGCCGCGAACAAATGCAAGCTGCAAGCCGATCGCTAGATTTCAGAATCTAAAGGAACTCGCGAATCATCACCATTGTGTTCAGGCCGGACGCGCCGTGTGTGCGTGGACACAAAAAAGTGCGATCCCTTTCGCCCGCTCGCGGTAATACTGTTTAGACAACATGGATCTGGCCAAGGCGGATTTTCTGCAGTTGTTCGAGGAGCATCATGTGCCGCTTTATCGCTTCGCTTACCGGATGACGGGATCGGTGGCGGATGCGGAGGACATCGTGCAGGAATGTTTCTGGAACTGCTGCGGCCAGGGTGCTCCTACGATCCGGCGCGGACTCGATTCGAACTTATTTATTCGGCGTGGTGCGAAACCAATCACTGAAGCGGCGGCGGCAGAAGCGATGGTCCGCCGGAGTGAGGCGCATTGCGGTCGCCGGAGAGCGAGATGCTGCGCACGGAGATGGAGGATGCGGTCGCGCGGGCTGTGTGGAGCACTGCCGGACGCGCAGAGGGAAGTCCTGATTCTTGCTCATTACGAACAGATGGCATTGGCGGAGATCGCGGCGCGCGCTGGACATCGAAGTGGGCGCGGTCGAAATCGCGTTTGCAACGTGCGCGCGCCGGATTGAAAGAGCGCTCGCGGCTTATGCGCCGGGATTGGAGAGAAAACATGAACGACAAGGAACTTGATGAAATGCTCGATAAATGGATCGCCCCGATGCCACCGGAATCGTTGCGCGAACGCGTGAGGGCGGGATTTCGCACCCCGGAATGGAGCGGAGGAAGATTCGCTGGAGTTGGGGAAAGAGTCTGGTGGCTGCCGCGGTTGTCGCGATGTTATTGGTCGTCGTTACGCAGGCGATGCCGCAGACGCTGCCCGAGGTTCATCGTCCTTACGTGGTGCTCTCCGAGTTCGCGCGGTACGCGAAGGATGGGTCGGCTGAGGTGCAGATGTATAGCACTTCGTACAACGACCAGTACGGGCGGGAGATTATGGTGGCGAGACATCTTGCGGACAATCCTGTTGGGAATGTGGTGGCGCGGACGTTGGATTCGTTGAGCGAAGGGACCGGGACCAATCCGCCTTCGACTGCTGCGATTATCGCCTGGATGGGCTGAAATACTCGATAGGCAGGCTGCGATCGGGCCGCGTCCCGCGGTCAATACTCAATGTGCGGAGAAGAACTGCATCACCGGCGTTGGGCATTTTAGTTTGCAAGGGGCGGGGAATCCTGCGACGGGTGCGTGGATGGACCGGTGGTCGACCGGGAAACGATTCTCGACTATCCGACGGTGGCGATTCAGCTCCCCCTGGATGGGAACCGGCGAAGGCGAACGGTTTGGATGGCTCCAGCGCTCGGATGCTTTGCGTTAAAAGTCACAACGGAAGAACAACTGGCGGACGGTCGTTTTCTTTTGTTGAGCGCGAAGGAGGCGATCAAGGTGCGGTTGAACCCTGAGACACAATAATTGCCGAATAGCGCGGGCGGGCATAGGGTTTATAATCTCTTGAAAGGCTACTCCATATGCACACACTCCGCCTCTCTCGAATTTCTTTGCTGGTTGTCTTCGCGCTGGCCGGTATTGCGCAGACTCCGGCAAAGCGGCCCTTGCATCATCGCGATTACGATCCCTGGACGCACCATCTCGGGGCAGGTGCTTTCGCGCGATGGGAAATTTCTGGCGTATTCGTTGTTCCCGGAAGAGGGCGACGGCGAAATCGTGGTGCGCAATCTGGCCACCGGCAAGGAAGCGCGGGAAAGCGCGGGTTCGTTGCCTCCGGCTCCGGATACGCAGAATTTCGAAGCTCCGGCGGAGGCTCCGGGAGGCGGCGGGCGTGGCGCGCGGCTGGCATTTACCGCGGACGGGAAGTTCTTGATCTCGACTGCGTTTGCGAAAAAGGCCGATACGGATCAAGCGAAGAAAGACAAGAAGCGTGCGGACGAGATGCCGAAGCCGAGTCTGCTCATTTTCGATTTATCGGCGATGACATCTTCGCGGATCGCCGATGTCGCCAGTTTTCAGGTTCCGGAAAGCGGAGAGAGTCTGCTCGCCTACTTAAAAGGTGCGAAGGCGGGTGCTACACCCGTGGCTTCCGAGAACAACGACGATCAGGATCAGCGCGGAGGACGCGGCGGTGGTGGCCGCGGTGGGCGCGCGCGCGAAATACGGGTCCGATCTGGTGGTTCGCGATCTGCGCGTCCAGACGGTGAAGGAGCGCACGTTCGAGGATGTTACCGAATATTCGATGAGCAAGGACGGGAAGACGCTGGCGTATACCGTAGTTTCGAAGAAAGACGATGCGAATGGCGCGTACGCGGTGATTCCAGGCAGCGATGGTGCTCCGGTTGCGCTACTCGCGGGGAAGGGTCGTTATTCGAAGCTCACGTGGGATTTCTCTCAAAAGCAACTGGCATTCCTGAGCGATCGAGACGATGCGGCAGCGAAGCCTCCGAAGTACAAAGTTTATCTGTGGGACCGCAAGTCTTCTAGCGCCGCCGAATTAGTATCGGAGGCGACGCCGGGTTTCCGATCCGGCTACGCGATTTTTGAACGCGGCACGATGAATTTTTCGCGCGACGGATCGCGGTTGTTCCTGAGCGCCGCGCCTGTTGGAACAGTGGCGGCGGCGGAAAGCGATACGCCGATCAGTACCGCGACTCCCGGCCCGAATGAAGAGAAGGTTGTCGCGGATTTGTGGCGATGGAACGACGATTATATTCAGCCCATGCAGAAAGTACGGGCGGCGCAGGAGAGGGCTCGTTCGTATCGCGCGGTGATTCATCTCGCGGACAAAAAATTCCTCCAGTTGTCCGATCCCGAGATGATCGGGCTGACCCCCAGCGATGACGGACGCTATGCGATCGGCATGGACGATCGCGCGCTGCGGCACATGGTGGATTACGACGGCACCTATAACGACGTGTACCTGGTCGATACGGTGACGGGCAAGCGCGATCTCCTGCTCAAGCAGGTGAAAGGCGGCGGTGGCGGCAGGGGCGGCGGAGGGGGCGTGCAGTTTTCGCCGGATGGAAAATATCTGCTGGCGTTCAAGGATAAGCAGTGGTGGTCGATCCATATTCCGGATGGAAAGATGACCGATCTGACCGGAAAAACCAACGCGGTGTTTTTCAACGAGGAGCATGATACGCCGGATACTCCTCCCGCATACGGCACGGCTGGATTTACCAAGGATGGGAAGTGGGTGCTGCTTTATGACGAGTTCGACGTGTGGGGGTTTCGGCGGACGGCCTGGTCGATGAAGAGGCTGACTGACGGACGGGACTCGCATCTGCAATTTCGCATGGTGCGGCTGGACGTTGCCACAGAGGAGGAAGACGAGCGCGGAATCGATCCGGCGAAGCCTCTGTTACTGCGCGCCGAAAATATTGAGACCCGGGAGTCGGGATTCTATTCGCTGTCGAGTTTAGAGAACGGCACGCCGCAGAAGCTGCTGATGGGTCCGAAGAATTACCGTCCGCTCGGCAAAGCGAAGGATGCCGACGTGGTGATGGTGACGGCGACCACCTTCCACGATCAGCCGGATATTCAGATCACGGACATGAGCTTCAAGCAGATGAAGAAAGGCTACGGACGCGAATCCTCAGCAGGCGGGGATTTTGTGGGGCACCGGCGAGTTGATCAAGTATCGCAACGACGACGGCGCGGAGTTGCAGGCGGCTCTTTATAAGCCTGAAAATTTCAATCCGCAACGGAAGTATCCGATGATGATCTACATTTACGAGCGCCTGTCGCAGAACGTAAATACCTTCGTGCGGCCCACGCCCGGAACGTCGATCAACATCGCCTATTACGTCAGCAACGGGTACATCGTGCTGACGCCGGACATTATTTATACCACCGGCCATCCCGGGCAAAGCGCGCTCAAGTGCGTGCTGCCCAGCGATTGAGGCCGTGGTCGCGAAAGGTTACGTCAATCGCAATGCGATCGGGATTCAGGGCCATAGCTGGGGCGGCTATCAGACGGCGTATCTATTGACGCAGACCAATATTTTCCATGCGGCCGAAGCGGGCGCGCCAGTGGTCGATATGATCAGCGCGTACAACGGAATTCGCTGGGGCACGGGTCTGCCTCGCCAATTCCAATATGAGAAGACGCAGAGCCGCATCGGTGGGAGCTTGTGGGAGGAGCCTCTGCGCTTCATCGAAAATTCTCCGGTTTTCCAAATGGATCGCGTGAAGACGCCGGTGTTGATTTTGCAGAACGACGGCGACGACGCGGTGCCGTGGTATCAGGGCATCGAGTTTTTCCTGTCGCTGCGGAGATTGGGCAAGGAAGCGTACCTGTTCAATTACAACGGCGAGCCTCATGGACTGCGCCGCCGGCCGGATCAGAAAGACTACACGGTCCGCATGCAGGAGTTTTTCGATTATCTGTTGAAAGACGCTCCCAAGCCGGCGTGGATGGAAAAGGGGATTCCGTACATCGACCGGGAGCAGGAGAAAGAAAAACATAACTCGGTATATACGGAGGACGTCGTTAAGAAGTAGCCGAGCAATTGCACGGCCTGCAATCTTTACTGGCTTAAATTCGTACGCGTGCCCTGTTTAGTCAATGGCACCGCGCGTGCAATATAGCAAGTCATGAAGACTTGTATACCGTAATTACTAGCACCCTCCTGTTGGCATTTTCAGCTTTCGCGCGCGATCACACAGCATTGAACGGGACGTGGACCCTCGAACCCACCCAGAGCGATTTTAGCGGCACAGCCAGTGATTCAGACCGGCACCGTTACCATCAACGAGCGAGAGGGCGACATCACAGTCTCTCGCGATTTCAAATATGAAGGCGCCAGCGAGACCTTCTTCTATAAGGACATGACCGATAGCGAGAACAACGCCACGATTCATAGCGGCAAGGATGTGAAAAGTAAGGCTAAATGGGATCACGATGTTCTGAAAGTGATTACCACGCAGTCCGGCGTCGTGACGACTGAGAGTTTTGCGCTTGCCCCTAATGGCAGTATGACCGTCAACATTGTGAAGCCGGGAAGCAAGCCGATCACTTTAGTTTTCGTGCGCAAATAGCGGTAAGATTCTTCTTGACCCCGTGAGTCAGGAGCCAAGTGGAATCTATGAAGCTGCTTATTGCAATCGCCGCGGTCGCGCTCGACCGCCTACGCGAAGAAGGCGCCCCTCGAACTGGACGGTGTGGCCTGCAAGACTCCGCCGCCGCAGCATTGTCCGGATGCGAATTGCCCCGGTCCTCTGGTCATTGAATCGGGAACTGCGGTCGAGCCCAAGACCGGCCGCCAGTTCTTCCTCGATTATCCTTGCGATTTAAAGAAGGGGGAGAAGGTGACCTTCATTCTCCTGCTGCACGGCTTTGGCTCCTACGGCAACTGGCAGCGGCACTATTTTCCGCTCATGGATTATAAGGAAAAGTATCGGCTGGTGATCGCGACACCCAACGCTGTGGCTCCTCCGCCGAAAGCCTGGGCTCCGGTGGACGATGAGTATCTTCAAAACATCGTCACCCTTATTTATGACGAGATCGGCAAAGAGAATATCGCGACCTTCTGGCTCGCGGGGCATTCGCAGGGCGGCATGACGTCGAACCGCATCATCCGCACGGACTTTTTCAAGCAGAGAGTGGACGGCTGGCTTAGTCTGTCAGGCGGTCGTCTGGGCGCCAACCCAGGGCGTGGGAATTTCAGCAATTTGACGGCGCGCGGCCCTGCGCCCACTGGCCGAGGCAACGCGCCCAATCCCGGCTCGCAGCGCTCCCGGATAATGAGTTCTCGTTCATCTATGAGACAGGCCAGCACGAAATGGATAGTAAAGGATTACCGGAAACGTCCGCCTGGGCCGAGAAGTTGGGATGTGGCGGGCGCGTCCGCAAACCGGATGTCGTCGACACCAAAGCCGGTTACGTCTACGATTCGACCCGTCAAGACCCAGGTTCGGACGGATGGGGACGCTTGCCGCGACCAGGCACGGCGGAGGTTTTTGAATATCCGAATTGCAGCGGCGGCCGCATCGTTGCCGACGTGGTTCGGGAGGGAAAGGGTCACACCGAAGGCCTCGAGCCTCACGTGACGGAACAGCTAATCCAGTTGATGCTATCGGCCAAGAAGCAGACGTCGACCGGCCATTAGAAGCCCTACTGCCCCGCGCTCCAATTCATCACCAGATTATTAGCGTCCACGCTCCCGATCCCCGTCGCGAAGTTCCACGATGAACCCGCCGCATACGCCGGTGTGAAAGTACCGCTCGATACAGAGAGAGCCCCGCCCCACGTCGTTCCAAACGTTCTGCCCCCACGCCCGTAAACAACGGTTCCCAGAACCCCGTAACAATTCACCGAGCCGCCGCAATTCACATCGATATCGCCCTGCGTGACGCTATGGAACACGCCTGGCGTATTCGCGGCCAACGCGTAGTACACCGGATTCGGATTGCCTTGCGCGCCGCCCATCTTCTGGTTGACCAGAGCCTGAATCCCGGCCATCACCGGCGATGCCAGAGAAGTGCCTCCGAATCCCGCCCAATTGAGAGGCGCTCCGGCACATGGAACACCGCCGTTCTGCGTGTCGGAAAAGCAAACCACCGCATAGTGTCCCCACATCGCGCCGTCCGAAGCGAACATCGAAACGTCGGGCATGTCGCGTACCCCATCGTTGGGAATGCCGGAGAGTCCGGTCTGCCACGAAGGCTTGGCGTATCCCTGACAACTGCCGCCGGCGACTCCGAATGTTGCGGGCGCTCCCGTCGCGCAGTTGCTGGGACCACCGCTGCCCGCGGCGACCACCACCAGAGCCACCCGCGGCTGCCGCGCTGCTATTGCAAAATCCATTAGTCCCATACGTCGTCGAAAACCCTACATAATTGGCGTATAGACCGTTCGCGCAGGAATCGTTCCACGGAATTTCAGGAATATATGACATCGCTGAACCGTAGGTTGATGTGTTGGTCTTGCTCCAATAAGTGCCCGTCGTGCTATTCAAAACATCGGAGAAGTCCGTTCCGCCCACCGCGACGTTATAGGGGGTCGACGCCCAGCCGCTAACGCCAATGCCGTGCGTAGCGCTGTTGCCTCCTCCGTCGCAAGCGGCCGCGCCCTCGTCTCCCGCTGAGACGAACACCGATACGCCTTCCATCACCGCCTGCTGATAGAGAGAATTGACGGAGGCGTTTTGCGAAGCTCCGTTTTCGGCCTCGCAGCTTCCGTAACTGACACTGATGATGGAGGGTGGATTACTTCCGTTGATCAGGTTCTGCATGGCTATAAACCCGCCGAATGTGACCTCCGTGTTATCGCAGGAGGCCACGATGATAGCTGCGCCCGGAGCCGCCGCACTGGCCCACTCTGCATCCAGAATCGCTTCGGAATCGTCCGAATTCACACCCGGGTTCGAGCAACTGTTAGCTCCACTCCCCGACGGATGCGCCGTGGTCAGCGACCCCGACGAATATTGCGTGAGTCCAAACTCCCTGCGGAAGTTCGTCCAGTCGGTTCCACTGTACAGGTTAGTATCTTCCACCACGGCGATAGTCTGCCCCGCACCGGTGATCCCCTTGGCAAATAAAGGATTGAAGTCGTAAATCGTCGCCAGGTCGGCAGGGACCATCGCCCAGTACGTCTGCCGGTTGTAAGTAAAGGTATACTTCGGGCGGCTCATCTTATGCGGTCTGAAATCGTGCAGCGAAACCACTCCAGCGATGGCCGGCGCGAGCGCTGCAGGAATCTGAGGGTCGCTGACGTTCGCGATATGCCGCTCGCCATTCACATCTAAATTATGAATGGAGGTGTGAAAAGCGCGCCGCACCTGTCCCGCACTTCCCGAGAAATCGATCGTCATGCCGCTCGGATAGACCGAGTTGATCGTGAATCCGTGCGACTCAAGCCAACCGCTAATGGTCTGTATATCCGCTTCCGCGAGCCCATAATTCTTGCCGAACTCGGTCGCGCTAATCCATTTATGGAAGTTCGGGGACTTGGGATTAGTAAGGTCGGCGGCGAATTGCGCAGCAGCCTGTTCCTGCTCCGGCGATCGCTTTAGCTGAAGCATCATGTGATTCAAATTAAGGCTGTCCGCGACCGCGCCCAGATCGTTTTCCGTACCCCCTTCCAAACGAGTATTCCCCGCCAGCGTGACCAGCTTATTTTCATCCACCCGATCATGGATCAGGACCGTGGCGCGGCCTCCAGTACTTTGGGACTTTAGTGCAAAGAAGCTGCCTATCAGCAGCAGACTTACGCAGGAAAAAATGGCATAGAGTCGATGTTTTTTAAGCATGAAGGATCTGTCTTTATGATAAGCGAGCGTATCCCAACATTAAGATTGACGAGCAGAATACGTCAGATGTGTACCAGAAAAGAGAAAAGAGATTTTTAATCGCAACGTAAACTAAGGCATCATGCATCTCAAATAACGTGGGTCGGTGCAACTGGACCGCCTTCGCGATAATAGAATCTGAGGTTTCATGCATCGAGTGCAAAGCAAGTTCCCCCTAGCCATCCTGATAGTGCTGTCCATGGCGGTAGCCGTCGCCCAGACGCAGGACAATAGTGGAAACGGGCTTCTTAAAGGAAATTTCGCTTTCCGGCATGTCGCCGTCCAGAATATCGACGCCAATTTCGATCCCTCGCAAATCACCGCCTCCTACGGAACGATCGCGTTCGACGGCGCCGGCAATTATACGATCACGGCGACGTCGGTCGACAATACAGTTTCGAACGGTTCCCCGCAGGCCCTCAGCGTAACCGGGACATACGCCATCGGTTCCAACGGCGCCGGCTACGTCGCTAATCCGCTTTATCCCACCGATAACAACAGGTACGTTTATGGAGCCGTTTCGCAGGGCGTCTACACCGGAAGTTCCACCGAATCGTTCGGTGACGGCGCGATTTTAAATGACATTTTTATCGCGATCCCCCTCGGATCCGCTCCCTCCAACGGGAGCTTCACGTCGCCCTATCAAACCGGAGTGCTGGACTTCACAGGCGCCGGCGCCACGGCGATTAAGAACGCGCTGTTCGAGCTGAGTCCCAACGGAAAAGGTGGGTTCGGGACGATTTCACTCACTGGCCAGGCGTCCAATCAGAGCAACCCGACGCTGACGCAGTCAATCACAGGCGCGACTTATAACTTCAATGGCGATGGAAGCGCGACCCTCACGATTCCTGTCCCATCAGCAACCAGCTCGACTAACGCTCTGTTCACCGGGACCAAAACCACATTCGAATCCGCCGACGGCAACTTTATTCTGGGATGGACCTCCGGCGGTTACGACATTTTCTTTGGCGTCAAGGCACTGGCGGGAGGAGGATCGAACAGCATCAGCAAAGGCCTCTATTTCACTGCCGCATTGGAGGATTCGTCGGGCATTAATGGAACGGACTCATTTTACGGAGGACTCAGCAACTCAGGCGACAGCGCGGGCGACGGCGTGGTCCATGAACGATTGAATCTGCCAACTCTTTTCTCCTTCGACTTCGGCACCGACGACCAGATCCTTTTGAACTCCGATGGAACCACCGGGATCGACTTGAACGGATATCAGTACAGTTTCGGCGACGGAGGACAGGCGTTTGTGGGCATCGGAACCCAGGGAAATTATTCGCTGCTTGTGGGGCTGCATGCCGCGTCGTTCTCTGGAGCCGGTGTTTATCTGAATCCGATCGGAGTGGTGAACGCGGCCAGTTACCAGCCCATCACCGCGAGTCTCGCGCCGGGTGAGCTGATCACATTATTCGGCACCGGCCTCGCGTCGACAACAGTCACGACGCAGGGCGGCCAGGCATTCCCGGCAAGCTTGGGCGGTGTCTCCGTGTCTATTGACGGCATCGCGTGCCCCATTTACTATGTCAGTCCGACGCAGCTCTCCGTGATCGTGCCGTACGGCGTCGCCTCGAACATGACCGGTCTCGCGAATATTCAGGTGACCAACAACAATGCAAAATCGAACGTAGTGCAGATGTACCTCACCGATGCGGCGCCTGGAGCGTTTTCCCAGAGTGCGAACGGAATCGGTTTAGCCGCCGCGGCACATGCGACCACAGGCGCGCCGATCACTTCCAGCAACCCTGCGCAAGCAGGTGAATACATTTCCTTATACCTGACCGGCCTGGGCCCGGTTTCGCCGACGGTTACGGATGGCGCCTTGGGGCCCTCAAGCCCGTTAAGTATGGCCGATCTCTATAATGCCGGCAATTTGGAAGTTTTCTTTAACGACTACGGGGCCAACGGCTCAGCGGGCAATCCCGGCACGATTCAGTTCGCGGGCCTGGCGCCGAGCCTTGCCGGCCTGTACCAGATCAACGTGAGGTCCCGACCACCGGACTCGCTTCAGGAGACAACGTCTACATCGAGTTCGTCACCGACGCCGCCGACGTAAACCAGATCCAGATTCCCTATGGATCTTCCTCCGGCAGGGCAATCTCAACGCCGCGCCCGCGCGCGAGACGTAGTCAAAAACCAATGACCCATCGCGTAAAGCGCGGAGGCTAAATCTTATCTCAGCTTCCTCTGCGAGCTTTGCGTCTCTGCGTGAAATGCGCTACTTCTTCTTCGGCTTAGCCCCAGGCTTCCCCGGAGTGGTCCCCTCCACCGTGAAGAAATCATCAGTCAAGCTACTGTTGATTTTTACCGACTCCGAAAAAATCTCGTAGGACTTATAGCCGTTTCGCTCCCGGCGAATCTGATGCGGCCATTGCACACCGCCCGCGTCGAGATAGCGCGTAAACAGGGTGACCTCGTCATCCTGTTCCTTGGTCTCTTCATTCTTGCGCTTATAGACCTGCCGCACAGGAAGTTTTGTCGATTGGTGAAAATGAACGTGTATGACGCGATTCTCCGAGTCGGTGATATCGACGATATCGACCGGCAGATTATCGATCACATCGGACCTCAGAAATTCAAAAATCATCCCCGGCTCCTGTAACCGCATGCGGAAAATATAAAGAACGTTCCGCAGAGTCCATTCCCGGTAGCGATCGAAACGATCCTGCTCCATCTGCTTCGACCCGCGCCAACTGATATCCCATCCCTTGTCTTCCAGGAAAAGCACCGAAGTGTCCTCGGTCTTGCCGAAAACTTCTTTCTCGATCTGCCCCAGCTCCGCTCCCGACTTAGTAGCCGCGAACAGTCTTGTATCTCGTATAAACCTTCGCGATCGAGAGGCCGGAAATCTGGTCGTGATAATACGAATAAGCGCGCCCCGTTTCCGTGCGATCCGCCATCGTCAGGAACGTATTGCCGCCCAGCGCCGCCAGCGCATCGTCGATAATCTTCTTCCCGCGAATCTCCGCCTTCGTCGGTACGCTCTGCGCGAAAGCGCAAGCCCCTGTTGCTAACAGAAAACCCCGTCGTGTCATTTCTTAGCCGGTTCCGGTTTCTTGCTCAACTCCTCCGGCTTGATGCCGGTGTTGAGCTTGATTTCCGAGATCGCCACTTCTCCTACTTTTTGTTCGTTCTGCTCCATCAGGACCTTGAACGGCAGCTTAACGCCGTCCACTTCGCGCCAATCCGAAAACGTCTCCCTCACGTCCCCCATGGCCCCTTCCTTGTAGAACAGGCGCATGGGCAACCCAGTGGCGTCGTCAAATTCCACGCGCACGCTTTGGCCGTCGGCCGTCGAAATTTGGACCGACTTCGGACCCGCCGCACTCACCGTGCGCGATGAGTCGCGATCTGACAACATGAGCGTAAACCACTGGCGTAAAATTTCACCCTGCGCCTGTTTTATCACCGGGGGGGCCATCGGCATCACGCCTCGCGGATCGGACAGCCATCCCGTCTTCCCATCTGAATAAGCAACGATGGTCCCGATCGGCAGCACCTGGTCCTGTCGAAAGAAACCAGGCGCGACCCACCGCACTTGTTGCTTCATCTTCATGCCTCCCGCCGCTGGAGCCATCGTCATTTCGGCCGATTCCGTCACATCCTTCACGCCCGCCAGTTTGTCAGCGCCTCCCATCGCCTGCTGCGCGCGCTTCAACAATGCGCGTCCGTGCTCCGCCGCCGCCGGATCCGGTTTCGCCGCCGGTCCTGTCTCCGACTTCGGCTCCGGAATCGTCAAATCGAGCACGTTAACTTTCCCGAGCGCCGACAAAGGTTTGCCGAACTCCTTCGGATTCCCCACGGCGACAATCGCGAGATTCTCCGGCAGGAAGTGCTCCTTCGCCACGCGCAGCACGTCCGCCCGCGTCACGGCCGCGATCGCCTTCTGATACTGGAAGAGAAAATCCTTGGGATAGCCGAAATATTCGTAGCGCATCACGCGATTGAGCGTCTTCGCCGGACTATCGAAATTGAAAACGAAACTGTTCAGCACGCCCTGCTTTGCTTCATCGAGCTCCCGCGGAGTCACTTCCGCCGACCGCATTTTATCCAGCTCGACCCGCGATCGCCTGCAGCGTCTCCGTGGTCGATTGCGACTTCGTGCTGCCTTCGATGCGGAACGTTCCGGGATGATCGTAGTTCGCCGACCACGACGCGCTGATGTCGTAGGCATAGCCGAGCTTGGTGCGGATCTGCGACACCAGCCGGCTGCTGAATCCCTGGCCCAGAATATTCGCAGCCACTTGCAGCGCCGGATAATCCTTATCGCGCAGCGTTCCGCCCAGTTCGCCCGATCGCAAAAAATGTCTGCGTAACATCTGGCTTCTCGGCAAGGTAAATCCCGGGCGCCGGCTTCGCGGTCACTTCCGGAAACGTCGGCACGCCGGCTGCTCCACAGTCCAATCCGCGAACAGTCTTTTCCAGCTTGTCCTTCATCTCCGGCGATTTTGAAATCGCCGTACACCGCCAGCATGATGTTCTTCGGGAAAGTAGTAGCGGTGGTAAAACTTCACCAGATCGTCGCGATGAATATGATCCAGATCTTCATATTCCACCTGCCAACCGTAAGGCGTCGTCGGGCCATAAATGATGCCGCATCAGCTCGCGATCGGGAATCCCGCTCGCGTCGTCATTGCGGCGCGCGATCGCGCTGCGAGTCTGCGAGATCGCCAGATCCATCTTGTCCTGCCGAAACTCGGGCGACGTCATCACGTCCTTGAAAGACGCGCAGCACCGTATCGCCATTTTCTTTCAGCGCCGAAAAACTCATGCTGGCGCTGGTCTCATCCATCCCGCTTCCACCGACGCCGCCATATTCTCCAGCTCTTCATCGATCTGATCGCCGGTCTTCGCTTTCGTTCCGCCGGAGCGCAGCACCTCCGCCGTAAACTCCGAGAGGCCTTTCTTATCCGGCGGATCGAACAGATTCCCCGTATGGATCAGCGCCAGGCCGCGGATCAGCGGCAGTTCGTGATCCTCCAGCAGGAACACGCGCATGCCGTTCGATAGCGTGAACGTCGCAGGCTCGGGAATCTTCACCTGCGGCAGCGGCGGATATTTCAGGTCCTTATAAGAAGGAACCACGGCTGCGCGAAGACTCCACGCGGCCAGCAGAGAACGCGCAAGAAAAAGCGCCCTTCATTTCGCACCTCCTTCCGCCGGCGCGCTACGTATACGCCACCGTGCGCGTGTTCTCGATCAGATACGTTTTCGCCACGCGCTGCACATCGTCCGCGGTCACTTTGTCGTACTCCTCAAGCTGCGGTGAACAGCTTTCTCCAGTCGCCGAAATTGGCCGAGTAGTTGCACAGCTCCGACGCCAGGCCCGAATTGCTGTCGAGCTTCCGGATCAGCGCCGCGCGCAGCTTGGTCTTCACGCGTGCAATGGTCGCGGCATCGACCTTTTCTTTTTTCACGCGCTCGATGATCTCGTACAGCGCCTTCTCGTTCTCCTCGATCGAATGCCCCGACGACGGCAGCGACGAAAAACAGAAACAGCGACGGATATTTGCCCCACGGAAACGTATCCTGGCTCCCCGCGCCCAGCGCGATCTTCTTATCGCGCACCAGTTCCTTATAGATGAGGCCCGTGCGCCCGCCCGAGAGAATGTCGCTCAGCACGTCGAGCGCCGCATCGTCCGGAATATTCGATCCGGCCGCTTGTACGCGATCACCAGGAACGGCTGCGCGGCGACTCTCCACCGCGACGCGCTTTTCGCCTTCCTGCTTCGGCTCGACGGTGCGCACCATCGGCGGCAGAGGAGCCTTCGGCAAGCGTCCCGAAATATTTCTCCGCCAGCCGCTTCGCCTCCGCCGGATTCACATCGCCCGCGATCCCGATGGTGATGTTCCCCGGCGTGTAGTAGTTCTTGTAGAATAGCTCGGCCTCCGTGCGCGCGGAAATTGTCGATGTCGCTCGCCCAACCGCCCGGCATCACGCGATACGGATGCGCCGCGAACGCCGTCGCCAGCAGCGCCTCCACCAGCTTGCCTTGCGGGCTCGACTCCACGCGCATGCGCCGCTCCTCGCGCACCACGTCGCGCTCTTTATAGAACTCGCGAAACACCGGATGCAGGAAGCGCTCCGATTCGAGCAGGAACCACAGCTCGATCCGATTCGCCGGGAAGCTGTAGAAATAATTGGTGGAGTCCTCGCCCGTGCCGGCGTTCATGCCGACGCCGCCGTTCGATTCGACGATGCGGTCGTACTCGTTCTCCTCGACGAAGCTGTCGGCCTTCGCGATGGCGTCCTTCACCTCCGCCTCGAGCTCGTCGATCTTCTTCGGATCGGCGCGGAATCCCTTGTTTTTCTCCTGATCCAGCTGGTCGTAAACCACCTCGATCGCGTCCAGCGCGCTTTTTCCTTCGGCCAGTTCTTGGTGCCGATGGTCGGCGTGCCTTTGAACGCCATGTGCTCGAACATGTGCGCGATGCCGGTTTCGCCGCTGGGATCGTCCACCGAGCCGACGTTCGCGTAAGTGTGGAACGAGACCACCGGCGCCTCATGCCGTTCAATGATCAGGAACCGCAGCCCGTTGGGAAGCGTGAACTCGGTGACTTTTTTCTCAAATTCCTGCAGCGACTGGGCACAAAGCAACCCGGGCAGGAGAGCAAGGAGACAGACCCTCATATCTTAAGGGTAACCCGATTTCCGCACATCTCGCCCTTTGGTAGTGTCCTAAAAGTGCGTTGACGGCTTTCAGCAACCGCTTGCTACTCCGAACGATTGGCCGTACGCTTGAATTAACAACTTTTGCCGCATTCACCGGTCAATCCGCGTTACTCCTGCAATGCAGGCAGGCATCACGGATTGCGTTTGGGACATCGCGGACCTGTTAGCCTGATATGGTGCGCCGTTGGCTTATACCGCTCTGTTTTGCCCTGGCGGGTTTTATGTTGATTGCCGCCGCAATCCCATTCCGAGATCAATTCATAGAACTACAACCTGATGGCACGAACCTAGGTAAAATTCCTGCTTCATTGTACAGAATTATCACTATCGCCATCGGCAGTTTGCCGCTCGTGATTCTGGACACAGCCGTTGGAATCTCGCGTCGTCTTCGCGAGTCTATCGCCGTTCCGTGGAAGGCTGTTCTTGCTGCCTTCATCTTGGGCACCATATTGATAGTCTGGTTTTTTCGATCAACGCAGTTTTAGGACACTACCCGCCCTTTTCAAATTCCTTACCGAGCCGTGACCGCAGGGAGCGGCGCTTGACCCCTGATGTTTGCGAGAGTGCCAACGTCCGGTCGGATGTCGAGACGATTATCAATCAAGCATGCACTTTCCGTCACGCGTTACGAGCCGCGACCAACGGGAGCGGTCAGTGGTCAGGCTCGCCAGAGCGCCGCGATCGAGCCGTTTCATCCACGTGCTCCTCGGCCGCGCTGATCAGTTTTTCGATTCGATCCCTGCGTTCCACGACACTCGCAGCCAGGAATTCAACGATCCCAGTTAACCGATCGAGCCGCCCATCAATATTCATCGCTCGAAATTATCATCTCGCAACGCTTACGTCAATGAGTGCCGCTCTCCAAGCTGGCGCCACAACAAGGGAGACGCCTATAATTGGACTCTCCTGAACGACGGCAGGACGCGTTGCGAAGATCTTATGGAAACAAAATCGAAGGGGCAGATTCGATATGAGCGCGGCCTCGCTGAAATCCAGGAGCAGGCTGAACAAGGCGATTTCGCCGACCCGTTCGGGCTAGGGCGTGCATACGGCGAGTTACTCGATCTAGCGTTCCCCGAGATGACCGCCAGCGAACGGGACGCCGTCCAACGCACACGACTTAACGCTCATCAGCTGGGCGCGGATCTTCTAGCTGACCATGGACGCCCTGTCCCCGGCAACGACCGGAGCCGGCCAAACTAGGCGCGGAAACGAGGTGCCTGATGTGCAGGATCAATCGCGTTGAGTCACTTCTGGGGGCGCTCGCGGCTGCGGCATTTCTTAGCAACTGCGGAAAAACTCTTCCGCCAAATCCAAGGGCTTGGTTTGTTGAGTCTTACGAGAACGGCGTTGTCACGGTGAGGCACAACGGCAATCTTTACAAGGCCATGTGCGAAGTCAATGGAATCTATAGCATCGAGCATCGCAACGATATCGAGTCCGCTGATTGCGAAATGCCATTCGGCTGGTGGGACGCGAAGTGCAGCCCTACCAGGGCACGTTCGAAGGCTTGCACAGAAACGCGGACGGTTTGGTTGTGGTCATGTGGGATAGCGGAAACGCTCTCATGCTGCGAGGCTATAAGACCGACAAGGGCTGGACACATGAACAGTTCAAAATTATGTCCGTGACAAACGTCGCTCGTTGAACGTGGGCCGCCTCGCCGCGAATGCGACCTAATACGCCGGTGAATCGCTAGCCGGAAACGATTCCGCCGAAGCCTCATCAACAATGTCCCACTCGTCTTGTTCCTCGCGACGCTCTTTACGCGACACCCAGAGGAGCACGATGATCACGCCGAGACTTGCTCCGACCAGAAGACCTGCAACCGCCTTCATAATTTCTTACTTAATATCAAGAATATCTTTCTCTTTCGCCTTCGCCGCCTGATCCATCTTCGCGATATGCGCGTCCGTGGTCTTCTGCACATCCTCGAGCGCGCGCCGCTCCTCGTCCTCGCTGATCAGCTTGTCTTTGAGCAGTTTCTTCAAATGCTCATTGGCATCCCGGCGGATCGTGCGCGCGGCCACGCGATGCTCTTCGGTCGACGCCGTGCAGCTTCTTGACGATTTCCTTGCGCCGCTCTTCGGTCAAAGGCGGAATCGGCACGCGGATGATCTTGCCGTCGTTGGAAGGATTCAGTCCCATGTCGGCCGTGCGAATCGCCTTCTCGATCGGCGCGATCTGCGAGACGTCCCACGGCTGAATGGTGATCAGCGAAGGCTCCGGCACATGCAGGTTGGCGACCTGGTTCAGAGGCGTCGGCGTGCCGTAATAATCCACTCTCAGGTTGTCGAAAATCGCCACCGATGCGCGGCCCGTGCGGATCGCCCCCATTTCGTGCTGCAATCCCGAGATCACTTTGTCCATGCGCGTCTTGGCATGGGCTTCCACGTCTTTCACGCTTTGAAACGCGCTGGTTGTCGCTGGTGCTGGTTGTTCTGGCTTCATAGCTTTTCATTAGTGGATAAGCGTGCCGATCGGCTCGCCCATCGTCATTCGCATTATATTGCCATGGACGTTCAAATTGAAAACCACGATGGCCAGCTTGTTGTCGCGGCACATCGCCACCGCCGACGCGTCCATCACCCGCAGATTCTTCGCGAGCACGTCGGAGTAGCTGATCTCGGAGAACCGCACCGCGTCCGTGTTCTTCAGCGGATCTTTATCGTACACGCCGTCCACCCGCGTGGCCTTCGCCACCACTTCGGCGTGAATTTCCAATCCGCGCAGCGTCGCCGCCGTATCGGTGGAAAAATAGGGATTCGAAGTGCCCGCCGCGAAAATCACGATGCGGCCTTTTTCCAGATGCCGGATCGCGCGCCGCCGGATGTACGGCTCGGCCACCTCGTGCATTTCAATCGCGGTCATCACGCGCGTGGGGACGCCCTGTTTTTCGAGCGCGTCCTGCAGCGCCAGCGCATTGATCACCGTCGCGAGCATCCCCATGTGGTCCGCTGCCACGCGATCCATGTTCTGCGCCGCCGCCGCGACGCCGCGAAAGAAATTTCCGCCGCCGACAACCAGGCCGATCTGCACGCCGCTCCGCGCAACCTCCGCGACTTCCGATGCCAGAGCGGCAACACGTGACGCATCGATGCCGAAGGATCCTTCGCCCGCCAGCACCTCACCGCTAATTTTGAGGAGAATGCGTCCGTATTTCGCCACGGGTATTATTCCGCTGCGCTGGAGTTTCTGTCGGCCGCATCGCCGACCTTGAAGCGCACGAATCGCGACACCGAAATATTCTCGCCGAGCTTCGCGATCTTCGTCTTGATCACCTCGGCGATGGTCGTGGTATTTTCCTTGATGAACGGCTGCTCGTACAGGCAGACCTCTTCAAAGTACTTGTTCATGCGGCCCTCGACGATTTTGTCCGCCATCTTCTCGGGCTTGCCCTCGTTGATCGCGCGGGCGCGCTGAATTTCGCGCTCCTTGGCGAGCGCCGCTTCGGTCACGTCTTCGCGGCGGACGAATTGCGGATCGGCTGCGGCCACCTGCATGGCCAGATCCTTCACCAGCTCCTGAAAATCGTCGGTGCGCGCCACGAAATCCGACTCGCAATTCACTTCGATCAGCACGCCCAGTTGCGCGCCCGGGTGAATATAGGTACCGATCACGCCCTGCTTGGTCGAGCGCGAAGACTTCTTGCCGGCCGACGCGATTCCCTGCTTGCGCAGCACCACTTCGGCTTCCGCCAGTTCGCCCTTCGCCTCGACAAGCGCCTTCTTGCACTCCATCATCCCCGCCCCGGTTCGCTCCCGGAGCTGCTTTACAAGCTGTGCACTGATTTCCATAATGTCCTCTTGAAAACACAGACTAAAGTCTGTGCCACCTCCAGCACATGGTGGCACAGGCTTCAGCCTGTGAGAGATTCTTGCGAAGATAGCTACTGATTCCGCGTCGCCAGCTCTTCAGCGGCTTCCGCCACCGGGCCCTTGCGGGAGACCGAATTCGACGGCAGATCTTCATCCGCCACCGGGTTCTCCGACATGAGCTGCTCGGCGTACTTCGGATCGATGTACTGCGCGTATTCCGCGTCGTCCAGAGGCATCTCGTCTCCCACCGCAGGCTTGTCCGCGGCGGCTGCGGCGAAATCGTGCTCGCTTGCCAGTTGCCGTCCTTCGATGCACGCGTCGGAAATCTTGGTGGTGAACAGGCGGATCGCCCGCAACGCATCATCGTTGCCGGGGATCACGTAATCCACTTTGTCCGGATCGCAATTGGTATCGACCACCGCCACCACCGGAATCCCGAGCTTGCGCGCTTCCTCGACGGCGATCGCTTCCTTGTTCGAATCGACCACGAACAATAAATCCGGAAGCCCGTTCATGTCCTTGATGCCGGCTAGGTTCTGGCTCAGGTGCTTGCGCTCCCTTTCCAGGCGCACGATTTCTTTCTTCTGGCGCCCTTCCCAGTCGTTCGCCGTCGCCATGGCTTCCAGTTCCTTCAATTTCTTGATGGATTTCTGAACCGTGGCCATGTTGGTGAGCAGCCCGCCCAGCCAGCGCTGATTCACATAGTACATGTTGCAGCGCGTGGCCTCTTCGGCAATGGCTTCCTGCGCCTGGCGTTTGGTGCCCACGAACAACACCGTTTTGCCCGACGAAGCCATTTCCTGCACGTACCGCATCGCGTCTTTGAACAGCTTGAGAGTCTTCTGGAGATCGATGATATAGATTCCGTTACGTTCGCCAAAGATGTATTCTTTCATCTTTGGATTCCAGCGCTTGGTCTGGTGCCCGAAGTGAACGCCTGCTTCGAGCAATTCTTTCATGCTAATCGACGGCAAAATGCCTCCATTTACTCTTCATTATAGAGTTAGTAAGCCCGTGCTGCGGCCCAAAGCGGAATTTGCAGCGTGGGAAGGTTAATAACGAAGGGCGCATTTGCGAACATGCGCCCCAAAAACAAGCAGAGCAGCTTCCCGACCGCCGGACTTAGCGTTTGGAGAACTGGAAGCGTTTGCGAGCGCCTTTTTGACCGTACTTCTTGCGCTCGTGCTGGCGCGCGTCGCGCGTCAACATTCCCAATTCCTTCAGCTTCGCGCGCAACTCCGCGTTAAATTCCAGCAGCGCCCGCGCAATTCCCAGTTTCGCCGCGCCGGCCTGACCCGTTGGTCCGCCGCCCGCGGTGGTGATTAAAATATCGAACTTGTCCGCCGTTTCCGTCGCCAGCAGCGGCTGCCGGACGACGGCTCGCGACGCCTCGCTCGGGAAATAATTCTCGAAAGTGCGTCCGTTTACAGTAATGGTGCCCTTGCCCGACCGCAGAAACACTCTCGCCACCGCTCGTTTTGCGGCGGCCCGTCCCCAAATGTTGTACCAACGCCATTCTTTATGTATCTCTTCCTTAACCGATCGTCATTTCGACGGGCTTCTGCGCCTGATGAGGGTGCTTTGGACCTGCGTAAACCTGGAGCTTCCGGTACATCTGCTTCCCCATCTTGGTCTTCGGGAAGCATACCCTGAATCGCCTCTTCAATCATCCGCGTGGGACGGGTCTCGCGCACTTTGCGCGCCTTGGTCTCCGTCAGGCCACCTGGATATCCCGAGTGCCGGCGATAAAGCTTCTGTTCTTCCTTGCGGCCCGTCAAGCGGACCTTCTCGGCATTGACCACGACCACGTGATCGCCGGTATCGATAAACGGTGTGTAACTGGGCTTATGTTTGCCCATTAACAAGTAGGGCAGCCTTGCTGGCCACGCGCCCCAACACAGCTTCCTCGGCATCGATCAAGTGCCAGTGGCGCTCGATCCCGGGGGCTGATGGAATTGCGGTTTTCATTTAGACAGACCTTCTCCGTGCGAGTTCTTAGACCTTATAAGAGTACCGAATCCCGCGGGAGGCTGTCAAACGGATGGCCGCTCAACCGAAACCGTTCGCGAATATCTGCAACAATGATCAGGCCAACCCAAAACAGCACGATGGCCGCCGCCGCGAACAAAAACGTCCTTCCGATGGCCCTACCCACGTCGAGAGAGCCGCTAGATCGATCCCAAAGCCATCCGACCGCGATCAAAAGAGCCCGCTTGCAAGGGCGGGCCTAACTCCGTAAACAAATCGTCCCGTGAACATGCTTTTCCAATAGCTTTCTTGGACTCCCAGGGACCAGAAGCAACATCGCACTCCCATAGTAGAGAAGCAGGCAGCCCACGATGAAGAGCGCGATACATGCGATTCTCAATCTGGTCTTAACGGTCCACATTCTATTCAAAGCCATTAAACGAGCCGTGCCAATAATGAGATTTCATCGCAAACAGCAATCCCCCGTGCAGCACAAAACGAACTCACGGCTTGATCGTAAAAATCACCATCGCTCGTGCACAGCACATCCGCTTCGCCTCGATCGGCGGTCTGAAGCACGGCCAAATCGTTCGCATCGCGCAAGGGTGCCGCAATATTGCGAGTCCAGAATGATCATGTCTGCGACACTTTGAAGGAACTGCGCGTATTCAAGCAGGTCGGACTCGGCTAGTCCGTAAAGGCTTCTGAATTTCGGCTAGCGAAGAACCTTGGTCACCTCCACGATAATTTCATTTGACAGGACCAAGGTGTGAGATCGCTCCAGCAGTAATCTCAGTAGCTGTCTAGCGAAGGTCTGCCGCCTTCCGTGCGCACGAATCAGGACATTCGTGTCAAGAACGATCCTCAACCTACCGGCCTATAGTTCGGCCGCACTGACCGGAGCGCTTCATTAATGATGGCGTCTTCTTCCTCGTTGGTCACCGGCTGTCGATGGGCATCTACACGAGCAAAGTATTGATTCAGCTTGTCGATCGCCACTCTTCGCTGCTCGTCAGTCAATGGCGCCGACTTGGCGAACACCCTTACGCTGACCGACTCCTCGTCGGATACGGCACGCCCCAGCAAGCTCTCAATGGCCAGCTTTTGTTCCTGCGACAGATCCTTCACGCTGTGCGTCATAACTCGCCTCTTTTGACTATTATCGCAAGTCAATGCACCAGCTTATCGAGGGACCATTCTTTGCCGCTGCCTTGGAAGCGGAATACTACCGGGGCTTCGGGGGTGAATTTGCCTTTTCTTACCCCCATTAAGGGCAAGGGAGTTGCGAAGCATTCGTTCGGGATCGTGATTCCTAGTTTTACGTCGGCCATCTTTAAACCCTTTGCCAGTCGTCCCGGAGCTTCGATACATCGGCTACACCCACCGGAAATGTGCCACTTACCTGTATATAGGGACCTCGGATTTCGGGGTCGTTCAGGCGGACATCGTCGGAGAATTTCAGATCGCGGCCCTTCTGTATCAGCCGCGCCACGTTGCCGTTTGGCGATTCCCATAATTCGTTCTTTGCGCCGCACGCGAGTTGCGCCTCGGTGAGAGCTACCTGTTCGCCGGAAAGGTTCTGGGGCGTGCTCTCGAGTTGTCCCCGGACGGCGCCTTCGTCGAAGTCGGGGGTGGCGCATGCGGAGAGCCACAGGGCACAAATTGCAAGATAAGCAACCTTAAATGACCTTAAATACGTTGTTAAGCCGCTCAATGACGCCTTATTTGACCTTAAAAACACTAGTTTCCCCACCCCGCGGTTTTGATCGAAACTTCCGTTCCGTGCGGATCGTATTTTTTCATCTGCTCACGAATCTTGTCCGCCGCGCCAAGCACCACGAACGTCAAATCGTCGGTCTTGTAATACTTCTTTATAGTCGCGTTGGCCTGATCCAGGGTGATCGTTGTCGATGCGCGCGAAATAGCCGTCGACTTCATCGCGTCCCAGGCCGTACACTTCGATCTCGCCGATCAGAGCCGGCAATTGGTCCATCGTTTCGAGACGCCTGGTTGGATAGAGGCCCTTCACATAGGCTTTCGCCGACGCGAGCTGCTCGGCGGTGATTCCTTTTTCGTTCAGACGGCGCAACACATCGAGCGCCATGTCGATGGCCTGCGTCGTGGTGTCGGTTTTGGTATACGTGCTGATCACGATCGCGCCGGGCAGCCGCTCCTGCTCGAGGATCGAACTGGCTCCGTAGGTCAATCCCGAATTCACGCGCAGCTCGTCGTTCAGCATGGAGGTGAACCGTCCGCCGAACAGCGTATTGATGATTTCGAGCGTGGTGCGGTCGGGATTTTTCATGTCGATGCCGGGCTGCGCGATCTGAAAATAGGTCTGCGTCGCATCGGGCTTATCGATCAGCAGCAGTTGTCCGCGTCCGCGCAAGCGCGGGAGCCGTTCCCCACGCGTACGCCGTGCCGGCGGGCGCTGCGCCGAACACTTGCGCGAGTTTCGTTTTCGCGGAAGAGGGATCGAAATCCCCGGTCACGACGATCAGCATGTTGTTGCCGCAATAAAACTTCTGCGTGATAGTCGACGATGTCCTTGCGCGACATTCGCGGAATAAGCTCATTTCATCCGGAGGATTTCCGTAGGGATGCGCGCGGCCGAAAAACGCGGCTCGGAAATAGGAACTGATGGAGGCTTGCGCGTTGTCCTTCACCGCCTTCGCGCCGTCGATTCTTCGCGCCAGCTCTTTGTGAACTTCGCTTTCGGTGAACGCGGGATGCAATACGGCGTCGGACAGCAGGTCGAGTCCTGCATCGAAATCCTTGCTGAGAAATTCCGAAGAAATGGCCGTTGCCGATCCGAGTCTGCCGCCGCCTCCGAGTCGCCGCCTTCGAAACGTGCCGCCCAGAAAATCCAATTCTTCGGCGAATTGCTCCGCGGAGCGTTTCGCGGTGCCGCGCCGCAACAGGCTTGCTGTCAGATTGGCGAGACCTGCCATTTCCGGCGGGTCCGATTCGACGCCGCCTTTGATCAGCACGCGGAAATGCACCAGCGGCACACCGGAGCGCGGCATCATCGCGATCACCGCGCCGTTGGGCAGCGTCTCCTTCGTGTACTGCGGAAGTTTCGCCTGGCCGAACAGAGAGGCCGCGGCCAGGAAGACGAGGAGCGTTTTCATTATGCTCCTCCGCGCTGCGGCCTCCGTCCGGAATCAGCGTCGCCACCGTGCGATTTTTCTCGGTGAAATACTTCTTGGCCACGCGCTGGATGTCGGCCGCGGTGACTGCCTCGTAATCCTTATCGATGGTGAACGTCTTGGTGTAGTCGCCGAAGATCGACTTCGTAATGCCCCAGCAGTGCGCGCGCGCCCGGCGATGGTTTTCAACTGGCTATAGTGCTGCCGTCAGCAGCTGATTCTTGGCTTTCTGCAACTCGCGCGCGAGAAATTTCGGTGGTCTGCAAACGCTCCAGCTCCTCGTACAGAGCCTTTTCCGTGCGCGCCGGATCGACGCCGTTGCGCGGTTGAATGGTGAAGATCATCAGCGTCGGATCGATGGAATCGCCCGCTCTGCCGTTCACCGAAAGCGCGAGCGGCTCTTCGTCGACCATCCTCTTATAGAGGCGCGAGCTCTGGCCGCGTCGACAGCACTGTCGCGGCTACGATCCAGCACGATCGAATCCGGATTCTTCGCCTCCGGCACATGATAGGCGATCATCTGAATCGGCAACTGCGCGGCCTTTTTCACGATCACGCGGCGCTCGCCCAATTGTTCCGGCTCCTTGGTGCGCACCGGCGGAGGAGGGTCGTGGCGCGGGATCGGCTCGATATATTTTTTTGCCAGCTCCATCACGCGCGCGACCGTCACATCGCCGACCACGACCATGGTGCAGTTGTTCGGCGCGTAGCCGATGGCGAAATAATCCTTCAAATCCTGCTGCGTCCACGCTTCGATATCGGAGGGCCAGCCGACCACCGGCCAATGATAAGGATGCGCGGTGAACGCCGCGGCTTGCATCTGCTCGTACAGAATGCCGCGATTATTGTTGTCCACCGAAGTGCGCCGCTCCGAATACACCACGCCGCGTTCGGAAGCGACCATTTTCGGATCGAGCGCCAGGTCGCGAATGCGGTCGCCTTCCATGTCGAACATCAGTTCCAGGGCGGTGGACGGGAACCAGTCGGTGTAGATGGTGAGGTCCTCGCTGGTCGACGCGTTGTTGTTGCCGCCGGCTTTTTCCATTTCGTTATCGAACTGCTTCGGCCCGTATTTCTTCGCGCCGTTGAACATCATGTGTTCGAAGAAGTGCGAGATCCCGGTGATGCCGGGGCGTTCGTTGCGGGAGCCGATTTTGTAGAAAAAATACAGCGCGACATTGGGAATGTTGTGGTCTTCCTGAATGATGACTTTCATGCCATTGGCGAGCGGTCGCGGTCTGGACGTTTTGCGCGGGGAGAAGGGCGGCAAAAAGCAGGAGAGCGGTGAAGCATCGCATGGGCTTAAAATATCATAGGGTGACAAATATGCGTCTTTATGGAGTCTTATTCGCGCTTATTTCGACCGCTTTGTGCGCTGCAGGAGACGTCTGAACCAGGGCATCGCCGCGTTCAAGAACGCCAATTACCAGCAGGCCGTCGAGTTTTTCCAACAGGCGGTGGCGCTTGATCCGAACGCGGTGAATCCGCACCTGTACCTGGGAACCACTTATATGGCATGTGGATTCCGGGAGCGGCTGCGCCTGAGAACGCGGCGAATGGCGCGGTCGGCGGAGACCGAGTTCCGAAGCGAGTGCTGGAGCTGGATGCGAATAATACGGTTGCGCTCGCGTCGATGGCGAGTCTTGCTTATAACTCGGCGTCGGGGCTGACGGGCGAGGAGAAAATCTCACAAACTGGATGACGCGATGGATTGGTATAAACGCCTGGCGGCGGTCGATCCGACGAATAAGGAAGCTCCTTATTCGATGGGCGTGATTGCGTGGGCGAAGTGGTATCCGGCGTTGATGACGGCGCGGGCGAAGGCTGGGCATGAAGCCGGAAGATCCGGGGCCACTGCCGGAACCGGTTCGAGAGGAATTGAAGGCGCAGTATTCTTCGATGATCGAAGAAGGGATCGCGAATCTCGACCGGGCGCTGGTGCTGGATCCTCATTATGCCGACGCGATGGCGTACATGAATCTGCTGATTCGGGAGCGGGCGGATTTGCGGGATACGAAGGAACAGTACACGGCGGACGTCGCGGTGGCTGATGGGTGGGTGCAGAAAAATCTGGATACTAAGAAGGCGAAGGCGACAGTCGGCATCGACACCGCGCTCCGCCTCCTCCGGCTGCCGGGGTGGGGGTGAGGGACTGCGACCCCTACGCGCATTCGAGTCGGCGGGATGGTGCAGGAGGCCAACCTTATTAAGAAGATCGACGCGGTGTATCCTCCACTTGCGGTCCAGGCGCGGATTTCGGGACAGGTGCGGTTTACGGTGTATCATCGGAAAGGACGGCACCTCGCAGAATATTCAGCTTGTCAGCGGACATCCGCTGCTGGTCGCGGCGGCGCGGGACGCGGTGAGTCAGTATGTCTACAAGCCGACGTTGCTGAATGGGAATCCGGTGGAGGTTATTACGCAGGTGGATGTCAATTTTTCGCTGGAGAATTGAAGAAGGGTTGCTGAAAAACGGGCTCTGTGGTGGTGCGCCCGTGAAGAACGAGTGGTGGCTCCACAGCGTCCCCTCCCTGACGGTCGGGGTTCGGTTAGGGAGCCTGACTGTACTAGTGGCCTGTCGCAGCCAGATCGTTAGCACGTCGGTTTCGGTATGATCGCGCGCAACTGACTTCAAATTAGCCTCAACATTGGGCACCGAACCCCGACCGTCATCGGCTGCGGCATGCTGCTAGTGCTCGTTCCCATCTCGCAGATCTTCATCCATTTGGGCACTCCCTGCGGTCGCGGCTCGTGTGAGCCGAAGGGCAGGTCGGGAACCTGCCCCACTGTCAGCAGGACTCAAGTGGATTCGATACTTTGAGGTTGAGTATCGGCACTCCGGCGGTTCCGCCGGCGTTTATGGCAACCTGCCCTAATTGAAAAATGGGCAGGTCGGGGACCTGCCCTACTCATCGCCCTGTGTTAACGGGTGAGGCGCCTAAGCTTCGCCGCGCTGAGTAAACCCATACCTTACCCGAAGAGGCCCCTCAAAAGAAGCTTCGGCAGGTTGGTTACGTGGCGTAACGTCCTTTAGAATAGGTTTCATGGCCAAAAAACGGGCAGTGCAGGCGCCGTCGCCGGTTCCACAAGCCAGCGTGTGGCCGGAGCGCGCGGTGACGTTTTTGAGCCGGCACTCGTTGGCCATGTTCCTGGTACTGGTGGTAGTGGCCAGCGCGCGGATCGTAACCACTTATACGGTTTTCAACCACACCGTGGATGAGCCGGCGCACATCGCTTGCGGGATGGAGTGGCTGGATCAAGCGGGACCTATCATTATGAAGCGCAGCATCCGCCGCTGTCGCGGGTGATGACGGCGATTCTTCCGCACTACATATTAAAGGCGCATTCGTGGGACCGTCCGTTGATGTACAACGAGGGCGCGGCGGTGCTTTATACGGGCAATCAATACGACATGACGCTGGCGCTGGCGCGGCTGGGGATTTTGCCGTTTTACTGGCTGGCTTGCTGGGTGGTGTATTGGTGGGCGCGACGAAGCTTCGGGGAATCTGACGGCGGTGTTCGCGACGCTGTGTTTCACGTTTTTGCCGCCCGCGTTGGCGCACGGAGGGTTGGCGACTACGGACATGGCGCTGACGGCTACGTTCGGCGCGGCGTTTGTGATGATGCTCTCGTGGCTCGAAAGGCCGTCGTGGGGGCGGAGCGCGCTTTTCGGGGTGGCGCTCGGCTGTGACGGTACTTTCGAAATTTTCGGTGCTGGTGTATTTTCCGGCGGCGGCGGCGTTTGCGCTGGCGGGGTATTTCGTATTCGAACGGCCGCGGATGGCGCAGGTTGTGGAATTGGCAAAGGCTCGTGTGGTGCCGCTGGCATTGGCTGCGGTGATCGGCTGCCTGATTATTTGGGCGGGGTATCGATTCGCTTCGATAAAGTTCCCGCGCCGCAGTTGTGGGCGGGGATTCGGGAGGTTCGAAACCATAATGCGCTGGGGAATCCCAGTTATTTGCTGGGGTCCTTTAACGAGGTGGGATGGTGGTGTTACTACGAAGTGGTGCTGGCGGTGAAGACTCCGCTCGCACTGCTGGGGCTGATCGGAGTGGGCACGTGGCTGTGCTGGAAGAGGCGGCTGGAATTAAGCGCGTACTGGATACCGTTTGCGTTCGCGATCGGGATTCTCGCGGTGGGTGCGTTCAGCCGGATCAACATCGGCGTGCGGCACGTGCTGCCGGTGTATCTGGCGTTCTGCGTTATTGCGGGGGTGGGGGCGAAGTGGATGTGGACGGCGGGCGGCAAGGCGCGGTGGATTCTGGGTGGGTTGATGGTGTGGATGATGGTGTCGTCGGCGCTGAGCCATCCGGATTACATCGCTTACTTCAATGAACTGGCGGGGGATCGGCCGGAGAAGATCATTGTCGATTCGGATCTGGACTGGGGGCAGGACATGAAGCGGCTGAGCGCGCGGCTGCGCGAGGTGGGCGCGACGGAGGTGGCGTTCGATCCGTTCATCATTGCGCACCTGGAAGTGGTGCACGGCTTTCCGCCGATCAAGCCACTGGATCCGCGCGAACCGTCGCCGGGATGGAATGCGGTGAGCTTGACAATGCTGAAGCTCGACCGGCTGGGGATGAGGGGGCATCCGGAGATTATTCCGTGGCCGGAACTGGTGCCGCAGCAGGAGAGGGTGGGAAAGGGCGTGCTGCTGTACTATTTTCCGCCGCGGAAGTGATGGGGGGCGACCGCGCGGCCAGGAAAGGGGATTCGATTAATCGCCAGGAGATGCTGGCTGCGATAAAGCTGGCAGCGAAGGTTATGGGGACGGAAAGGGCGGAGTGGGTTTCTATATCGCCGAGAAGCTTGCGGGCCAGCCAGGATGCGGGTTCGTGCAGGAGATAGAGGCCGTAGGCGATTTGACCGGTGTAGACCACGGGGCGGAGTCGCAGCAATCGGGTGAACCCGCTGGTGGGAGATAGAAGAATCCAGCAGAGGAGTGAAGCGCAGGTGAAATCGACCGCAGAGTAGCCGATCGAACGCACCAGAGGATCGTAGGCTGTGTCTTTTGATAGATGCCAGTAGGCCGCGCAGAATATTGCCGCTGTCAGGGCTCCGCCAATGATGAGTGACAGGCGGGCTTGGGAGACTTGCGCAGTCGAAAGGAAAATCGCCAGGATTCCGCCCATCGCCAAGGCGTCCATGCGGCAGGGCATTAGCACATATCCGGCGATGGGGCTGTGGATCAAAGAACGGAGGATGGGCGCGGCGATTGCGCATCCGATCAGAAAGCGCAGCAGGTTTTTTCTGGAGAGCAGAGCGACTGCGATTGGGAAAAGAAGATAGAACTGCTCTTCGACTTGCAAGGACCAGAGCGTCGCGAAGGAGAGTACGGGAGGAAGGCTATTGGTCCAAGCCGCGCGGAAATTTCCGAGATAGACAACGAACCAACCGACGCTTCCCCAAGTCTTCATAGCTTCCCACGATGCCTGATCGGTTCTTAGGAAGGCAACCGCGGTGAATAGCGCCAGGCACAGATAGTAGAGGGGGAAAATTCGCAATGCCCGACGGGCTAGGAAGTTGCGGTACGTGCTATTTCCTCTCAGTAAAATGCCGGTGATTAGATAGCCGCTTAGAACGAAAAACAGGTCGACGCCCATCCATCCGGACTCGCCGATGAAGCTCGACCAATGGCCGGTGGGCCAGGAGTGGTGGAGGATTACGGGGATAATCGCGAGGGCTCGGAGGCCGTCGAGTTCGGCGATTCTTGGCGCGGACGCGGGCGCGGTCACTGTACCATCCAGGAGCCCTGGTAGACGAATCCGGAGGACGAACTCGGCTCCGTTGCGTCGAGATAGATACTTTGCGGGCCGGCAAAGGCGGGCTTGAAAAAGACCAGTTGGATGGAAAATTGAATGGTGCTCCCGACCACATTCATTACCGTGAAGCCGACTGCGCATTGACTGTTCAAGAGGTTCGCAGAGGACCCGATCCCCTTGGTGCTGAGCGTGGTGTTGCCAGTGTTGTCCCACAGGCCGATGGTCGAATTGGTGCGGTTGTAGACCAGATTACAGGCGTTGGCAATATTAGCAGGGGCGCCGGAGGTCAGCAGCATGGTCATTCCGGTCACGTTGGTTTGGGACGAAGAATCGCTTACAGTGAACAGGAACGTCGGCGAGGTGCCGGCGCCCGAATTGGGCGATACGGAATTGGCGGTGGAGGCGCCGCCGGTGACGGTCCAGGTTCCGACGCTGGTCCATCCGGAATTGGTGGCCAGTTCGGAGGCGTAGAGATAGATATTCTTTGGGCCAAAGAAGGTGGAGTTAAACGTCAGGTCCAGGGTGATGATCACCTGCGTCGCGCCCAATACGACGGTGCTGTTGGCGGCATTCATCGTGCATTGCTCGTTGGTGGCAATGCCGGGCGATCCTGGGGTAAACGGCGTTTGTCCGTTGGCGGGATTATCGAAGGTGAGTGAAATCGTATTGTGGGTTCCGTCCCAGATCAGATAACAGGCGTTGTTCAAGTTAAACGTCGATTGAAACAGCATCGCCGCGCCGGTGATAAAGCCGGGGCCTGCGGGATCGGACACGGTAAAGCTGAAGCGTTCCCCGGCGCCGGAGCCGGATCCTGGAACCGATGAAACCGCCACCGGAATGCCACCGCTATCGACAGCGTACGTGCCCATCTGGATGTAGCCTGAAGAGGAAGAAGGGGTTGAGGAATTCATGTAGATATTCTTCGCGCCATTGAAAGGTCCCTTAAACGCAATCGCGACTGAAATGGTAAGCGAGAAGCCGCTTAGCGTCGCCGTGGTTGCCTGGATAACGCACTGGCTGTTCTGGAGCGAGCTCGATGATCCGATGGCCATGGAAGTAGAAGTCAACCCGTTATCCGACAACAGCCCGACGGTGTTCGCGGGGAAACTAAACCCGACGTCACAGGCGTTCGAGGCGCTGAGCGACGCATTGAAAAGCACGACCGCGGCGCTGATGCTGCTGGCGGCCACGGTATCGCCGAAGACCAGGGTGAAGGTCTGCGCGGAGCCACCGCTGGCACTCGGTGCGACGGAAATTACCTGGGGCGTGCCCGGCAAAATCGTGGCCGTATAGGTACCTTCCGCAATCCAACCGGTGTTGGCGTTCGGATCCCCTGCCTGAAGATAAACGTTCTTCGCTCCACTGAACGCCGTCAGGAAAGTCACGGAGAAGGCGACTGTGAGAGTGGTGCCGGAGACGTTGACTGAACTTCCCACTCCGCTGAGCCCGCACTGATCGTTCTGCGCGCTGCCACTGCCTGGAGTCATCGTCGAAAGAACCGCCGTTCCCGCGTCATTGTAGATCGATAGAAGATTGCTCGCGGGGTTGTAGTTGACATAGCAGCCGCCGCTTAACGAAGAGCTGGTGTTCACGAGGAGCGCGGCGGTAGTGAGTGCGGCTCCACCACCGGTATCGGAGAATTGAGCGGTGAACGTTACCGCGGCTGCTGAGCCTGAGGTCGGCGAGACGGAGGTTACTGAAGGCGTGGTCGTCGGCAGAGCGGTCACGCCCAGCCTCAGAACCCATCCGGTGCTGGAGGCGTTATTGGTCGATTGAATGGGGTTCGCCAGGGTGAGATTGGAGGAACTGGTTTGCCCGCCGATGAACATATTCGCGTTAACGTCGAGCGCGATGGCATTGGCGGCATCGGATCCTGAGCCTCCGTAGTAAGTAGAGAAAAGCAGCGTGGTGCCCCCAAAGTTCAACTCCGATACGAACGCGTCGTAGACTCCGTTGAATGCAGCTTGTACAGCGCTCGCCACCGGGAAGTCCACGGACGACGTATTTCCGGCGACATAGGCGTTGCCGGCCGAGCTAACGGCAATTCCATATCCCCAGTCGAAGCTCGATCCACCCAGATAGGTGCTGTAGACGAGGGTCTGTCCAGTATTGGTCAGCTTCGCGACGAAGGCATTCTCCAAGCCGTTCAGGATGGTCTGGAAGGCGCCGGAGGTGACCGGAAAACTGCCCGAAGTGGTCACTCCTGTTATATAGGGATTTCCAGCGGAATCGAGGGCAATAGCACTCGCCTGCTGAGTCGATCCTCCGGCGCCGCCCAGGTGTGTACTGAAGACAATCGTGTTGGCGAAGCTGATCTTGGTGATAAATGCGTCCTGAGTGCCGGCGAGCGCGCTTTGAAGGGGCGAGACGACCGGGAAATTTGCCGACGAGGTCCCGCCGGCGATGAAGATGTTGCCGAGGGAGTCGACTGCGATGCCGCCTGCCTGCTCATTTCCCGATCCTCCGAGGTACGTGCTGAAGGTAATCGCTCCGGCGGAGTTGAGCTTAGTGACAAAAACGTCGGTACCGCCAGCCAGCGAGGGTTGTGTCGGACTGAGGGTCGGGAAATTCGAAGATAGAGTGGTTCCGGATACGTAAGCGTTGAAATTCGCGTCAACGGCGATGGCGGAGCCTACATCGTAGACGGTCCCGCCCAGATAGCCGCTGTAGAGCAGTGTATTTCCCGTCGCATTCAGCTTCAATGTAAACGCGGTGGTGGTGCCGCCGATGCCTCCTCTGTTTGAAAGGACCAGCGGAAAATTCGACGAGGAGGTTAAGCCAGTTACGTAGGCTTGGCCCAGGCTGTCGACTGCGATGGCATTTCCCTGATCGTTCGCGCGGCCGCCTATATAGGTTGCATAGAGCAGGGCGGTGCCGGCGGGGTTGAGCTTCGCGACAATTACGTCGTCGCCTCCCTGATTGGCCGCTTGGACGGCACCATTGATGGGGAAATTGAGCGCGGCCGTCCAGCCGGTCACATATAAATTAGCGCTCGAATCCACCGCAACTCCCGTAATGGCTGTGGCGCCGCTGCCTCCCAAGTAAGTACAGTAAGAAATTGTCGGATCGATGATCAGGGGTTTGGAATGGTCATAGTCGCCAATCTCGAAGCCGATGGTATGCGCGTCGAGAACGCGGTAGCGACCTTGAATTTTCACGCCGGCCTCCTGATAAATCTCAGGAGCAGCCTCGCGAAAATCAGGGCCGACGAGGAGATTTCCCTGGGCATCGATCGAAACGGGTTCTGTATATTCCAGGCGAATGAGCGCGGGGTTGGCACCGGTAGCCACTAGGAATTCCGACTTCACTTCGCGCCCGGTTCCACCGTAGGTCATGTCGATACCCGGATAGAGGTCGTGATAAACGATCTTAGAAAAGGATGGGACGTCGGTTTTCCAGCCGGAATTCCCGAGAAAGAAGTTGATCTTCGCGGCGAGCGGGTCGAGGCCTCCTATTGAGACCGCAGGGTTCGCGCCGACGAATCGGACGCCGACCTGTTGCTGATGCGCCTGAAAAATAGCGCTATCCGGGCGGAACCGGGCGGATAGATCCGGAGTCTGAACAATATATTGAACCGACGAATCGGTTTGGCCGGTATTGGGAAAAAAGAAAAGCGGGAGGGAACGGTCCGGCAGTGCTGCTGAGAATCCTGACACGGCGGCGAGGAGTAGCCCGATTATGAGACGCATTGAAATCTTCTAAAGAGAAGTTCAGGACGGGCGGAAAGTTCTTAGGTTAATTGGGAGGGATCGTGTTCCATTTTGATTCACCAGTGAAGGATTTGCGCTTCGCGGCGCGTTCCTTTTTGAAGAATCCCGGATTTTCGTTGGTTGCTATCTTGGCGCTGGCGCTAGGGATAGGCGCGAATTCGGCGATGTTTAGCGCAGTGGATGCGATTCTGCTGAAGCCTCTGCCTTATGCCAAGCCTGACCAGCTGGTCTGGGTGACTCAGAATATTCCTATGTTTCACGCCGACATGGCGACCAATGTCGATTATTGGGAATGGCGGCGATCAGACAGCAGCTTTTTGAGGACGTCGCCGCGTTCCAGCTACCGATAATTTCAATCTGGTGGGCGGCGGGGAGCCGGAGAGGGTGATCGCTGCGAGCGTTTCCGCGAGTTTTTTCCGGCACTCTGGGCGTGAATACTTCGCTGGGCGCGCATATTCACCGAGGACGAGGACAAGCCGGGCGGGGCTAAGTGCCGTCATTCTTTCGCACGCTTTGTTTGCTAGGGCGATACGGGGCGAATCCGGCGATTCTTGGCCAGAGCCATCCGACTGGACGACAAGCCCTATACGGTGGTCGGCGTGATGCCCGCGAGCTTCCGGTTCCCCTGAGACTCGCGAAGTGGATCTGCTGATTCCGGCGCAGCTGCCGCAACACGCAGTCCGCCACTGGGAGCATGGCGATTGTTTCGGTGATTGCGCGGGTTAAGGCGGGGGTGCCGCTGGGACGCGTTCGAACGGAACTGGCGCAGATACGAAAAAGTACGAAGGATGGGCCGCGGAACGCCGACGATGAAAGTGGTTCCGCTGCATCAACAACTGGTCGGTGACCGGCGAGCGTGCGTTGCTGGTATTTGTTCGGCGCGGTCGGATTGGTGCTGCTGATTGCCTGTGGCAATGTCGCGAACCTACTGCTCGCGCGCGCGGCGGACCGGAGGAGGGAGATGGCTCTGCGGTCGGCTCTGGGAGCGGCGCGGGGACGGCTGATCCGGCAGCTATTGACGGAGAGCGTGCTGCTTTCCGTCGCGGGCGCGGCGTTGGGCATTGCTGTTCGCGCGATTCGGGATTCAGGCAGTGATTGCGCTGGGGCGTACGCAGGTTCCTTTCCTTGAAAACACGTCGATCAATCCCGTGGTGCTGGGGTTCACGGCCGCGGCGGCTTTGGTGACGGCGATTCTGTTCGGGCTTGCACCGGCGGTGGCGGTTTCAAAAACTGACGTCATTGAGGCGCTGAAGCAAGGCGGCCAGAACGCGACGCCAGGGCGGGGGCAGAGGCGATTTCGAGGAGTCCTGGTCGCGGGCGAGATCGCGATTGCGCTGGTGCTGCTGACCGGCGCGGGGCTGCTGATCAAGAGCCTGTGGATTCTCGAACGGCTCGATCCAGGGTTCCGGCCGGATCATGTGTTGAGCGTCGACATCAATCCGATTCCTTCGCGATACGAAAAAAGGAGCGAGGGACTCGCGTTTTTCGACAGCGTGATCCAGAGAATCGCGCGCTGCCGGGGGTGGAGGCGGCGGGGATATATAAGGATCAATATAGATTTGCGGCCCTTTCCAGATTGCGGGACGCCCGAGCCGCCGAAAGGACAGGCGCCGCGCGCGGAGATTTATCCGGTGAGCCGCTGGGGATTTTTCGCGCTATGGGACTGCGCCTCCTGCGCGGCCGGTTTATCGACGAGAGGGACGGGCCTGATGCTCCGCTGCGTGGTCGACATCAATGAAACCTGGCGCGGCGTCATTTCTCGGGCGAGGATCCGATCGGCCGCCAGATTAAATTGGAAAGAGTCTTTACGATCGTCGGCGTGGTGGCGGACGCTTCCGATAGAGGACCGCTGGAGGAGATCCCGGCGCTGATCTATCAGCCGGTGGCGCAGGTGAACTCTCGTGCCGATGATGCACCTGGTGGTTCGCGCGCCACGGCGATCCTCTGGCGATTGCGGCGGCGGTGCGGGAACAGGTTCGCGCGGTCGATCGCGATCAGCCGATTTTCAACGTCAAGACCATGGAGGAGAAGCTCGCCGTCACGATCGCGCCGAGGCGGTTCAGCATGATCCTGCTGGCGGTCTTCGCGGGGCTGGCGCTGGTTCTGGCGATTGTCGGGATTTATGCGGTGATGTATTCGACGGTGGCGCAGAGGACGAATGAGATCGGGATTCGGATTGCGCTGGGCGCGGGCAGGAACGATGTTCTAAGGATGATTCTCGGACACGGCGCTCGCTTGGCGATGCTTGGGTTGGCGATGGGGCTCGGCGGAGCTTGGGCTGCGACACGACTGCTGAAGAGCATGTTGTTCAATGTGACGCCGACCGACCCGTGGACCTTCTCGGCAGTGGCGGTCGCGTTGTTCTTAGTTGCGATGGCGGCTAGTTTATTGCCGGCGAGACGGGCTATGAAGGTCGATCCGATTGTCGCGTTGCGGGAGGAGTGAGGCGGCGGCGGGCGGCGGCCCAGGTCATGACGCTCGCCCATTCCGCGACGTATCGGGCCATGGCTCGGGGATTGGTCCACAGGCCGACAGGGAGGCTTTCGAGATAGCGCGGGATCGAGGGGCGGAAGGGTTCGAAAAACTGGTCGCGGCCATCGGCGCGGTAGCAGAGGTAGGCGTAAATCCACTGGAAAGGGACGTAGCCGCAATCGCGCTTCAGAACTTGAAACGTTTCGCGGAACACGCCGTCGCGCTGGCCTAGCGTTTTATTGGCGGGATGCATGCGGGAGTCGGCGAGGGCCGCGTCGATGCGGCGGAGTGAGAATGTGCGCGTCAGGCGGAGCCAGAAATCGTAATCGAAGGTGAGATTGAAGTCCGGATCCAGGCCGCCGGTGCTTTCGAAAGGCTCGCGGCGGAAAAAGGTGGCGGGCTGGCAGATGAAGCATTCGCGTTCGAGCAGAGCGCGGTCGAAGTCGCGCACGGGATAAGGCGCGATGCGGGCGCCGTTTTCGTCGATCCACCAGGCGCTCGCCGTAGACGCCGGCGGCTTCGGGGTTCTCGCGCAGTAGCGCGGACGGCGGTCGAGACGGCGTGGGGATGATAGACGATCGTCGGCGTTGAGGAATGCGAGAATTTCGCCGTTACCAAGCGCGAATCCGCGATTCACGGCGTCGGCGGTGCCGCGATCCGGGGCCGATTGCCAGCGCAGGGAGTGCTCGTATTTGCTTGAGGATATCGAGCGTGCCGTCGGTCGAGCCTCCGTCCATCACGATGTATTCGATGCGCGGGTAATCCTGATCGAGGACGCTGCGGATGGTCTGTTCCAGGAATCGCGCCGCGTTCAGACACGGCGTCACGATCGTGACTAGAGTAGCATCAGGCTCCGACGTAGCGGGCATAGAGGCTCCGGGCGATGCCGACGTCGGTGGTGCCTTTGATGATGGCGCGGCCGTCGGGGAAAATCATCAGCTCATAGGCATCGAGCGTGACGCGCAGCGCGAATTCGTTCGAGCGGACGGGCGCGAGCTCGCCGAGCCGCTGCGCCAGATCGCTCAAGTCGAGCGGGCGCGCGCGTTCGTGAATCTGCACCGCGTTGCGGCCGCACAGGCTGATGGGGGCGCGGCGCGAACCGTCGAGATGCACGAAATCGCGGCGCCCGCAGCAAGGGCAATCGGGATCGCGAGAGGGAGGGGCGAGCTGGCGGATTTCGCCGGTCCAGAGGTCGACGCGTGGTGAGGCGCGCCAGGAAACCGGACTGATCCGCTGGCGCGAGGATCTTCATCGCGTCGGCGGTTTGGAGCGCGGCGATGGTTGCGGTGACGGTGCCCAGCACGCCGGCGGTTTCGCAGGTCGGCTGCGCGCCTTGCGGAGGCTCGGGATAGACGCACTTGAGACAGGCCGTGACGCTGGGAATGACCGCCAGCTTCAATCCGTAGCTCGAACGGCGGCGCCGTAAATCCAGGGGATATTTTCGCGGACCGAGAAATCGTTGATCAGATAGCGGGTCTCGAAATTGTCGGTGGCGTCGAGGATCAGGTCGATATTTTCGAGCAGCTCGGCCGCGTTGGACGGGCTGAGGTCGGCGACCATCGGCTCCAGCGCCACTTCGGAATTGATCTGCCGCCAGGCGCCGGGCGGCGGCGACGGCTTTGGGAGTTCCGTCCCTCGCATCGGCTTCGGAGAACAGGAACTGGCGCTGCAGATTGCTGAGCTCCACCACATCGCGGTCGATAATCCGCAGCAGGCCGACGCCGGCGCGGGCCAGGATTTCGGCTTGCACGGTTCCCAGCGCTCCGCAGCCGACGATGGCGACGCGCGAGGCGCCCAGGCGCGCTTGTCCCTCGCTCTCCCCAAGGCGCAAAACGGACTTGACGGGAGTAACGGGAATCGCTGGCGCGCATCATATTAACTAGGGAGATGTTGAGGCTTACACCCTTCGATCTGATGGTAACAGCCAGTCTGAGAACAGCAAAGCCGGAAGTCCCAGCGTTATCATTGTGAATCGTGCGTCCGCCGATGCCATTGTTCTCTCGCTGCTGGTTGGCGTCGCGATCGCGCCGGCTCAGGACGTCCCGAGGCTCAGCGATGCCCGTGCTTATGAGGGCCGCGTGATGGGGCGCATCGATTTCGATCCGCCCGATCAGCCCATTCCGCGCGCACGATCTGGACAAGCTGCTGCCGTTTCATCCCGGCGACCAGCTGAAGCTCGCCGACGTCCATACGGCGATCCAGAACCTCTATCAGACCGGACGGTTCGCCAACATCTCGATCAGCGCGGCCAACGAGGGCTCGACGCTGGTTGTGAATATCTCCACCGAGCTCTCCTATTTCGTCGGCCAGGTCACGCTCGACGGCGTGCAGGAGCCGCCGAATCAAGGGACAGCTCACCACCGCATCCAAGCTCGAACTGGGCAGGCCGTTCGAGGACAACGACATGGAACAGGCGGTGCAAAACATGGTGGAGCGGATGCGCGCCAATGGATTTCGCGACGCGAAAATCGACTTTCACGGTCGATCGCGATCCGGCGACCGAGGAGGCGGCAATCCATTTCGACATTCAGGCCGGCGCGCGGGCGCGCTTCGACGGCGTGACGCTGACCGGCAAGTTCATGAAAACTCCGGAGAGCATCATCCACGCCACCCACTGGCGGCGCGGATTTCTGTTGCTGACGTTTCCGGGCTGGCGTTACGCGACGGAAAGCCGCGTGACGGCGGGCGTTGCCAGCGTGCGCCAGGATTTTCAGAAGGGCGACCATCTGGAGGCGCAGGTGACGCTCGAGAAGCTCGATTACAACACGGACACCAACACCCTGACGGCCGTCGCTCGCGATCGAAAACGGGCCTATGGTCGAGGTGCAAACGACCGGAGCCAAGGTGTCGCGCGGGAAGCTGAGGCAATTGATTCCGGTGTTTGAGGAGCGCACCGTGGATCGCACGCTGCTGGTGGAGGGGCAGCGCAACCTGGTCGAATATTTCCAGTCGCAGGGATATTTCGACGCCGCGGTGGATTTCAGCGACGAACAGACCATCCGCCGGATGTCTACGAGATCAGTTACGCGATCAGCGCAACCAGCGCTACAAGCTGGCAGCACATTGAGATCATCGGGAACAAATATCTTCGATACCGCGACGCTGCGCGAGCGCATTGTACATCACGCCGGCCAGCTTTCCGCGCTTCCGCTACGGCCGGTATTCGCAGAAGCTGCTGGAACGCGATAAGGAGACGCTGAAGGATCTGTACCGCGCCAGCGGCTTTCGCGACGCTGACGATCGAATCGACGGTGGATCCGAATTATCGCGGGAAAAACGGCGAGCTGGGGGTGGTGCTGGAGGTGAAGGAGGGGCCGCAGTGGCTGGTCGGTAAGCTCGATATTGAAGGGTGTCCCGGAAAACGATCTCAAATATCTGGCGTCGCAGCTGCAATCCAGCGCCGACGAGCCGTTCAGCGAGGCCAATATCGCGGCCGATCGCGACATCATCCTGAGCTACTACTACAACAACGGATATCCGGACGCGACCTTCGATTGGACGCAAACGCCGGGCGACGGCGCGCATCGCGTCAATCTGAAGTACACGCTGCATGCGGGCAAGCGGGTTTACGTGCGCAGCGTGCTGCTGCGCGGCCTGAAGACCACCCGGGAAACGCTGGTCGACAATCGCATCAGTCCGAAGCCGGGCGATCCGCTATCCCAGCAAAGCATCGCGGCGAGCCAGCAGAAGCTTTACGACCTGGGCATTTTTTCGAAGGTGCAGACGGCGATTCAGAATCCCGACGGCGAAGAGGATCAGAAATACGTGCTGTTCCAGGTGGATGAGGCGAGCCGCTATTCGTTCACGCTCGGGCTTCGGCGCGCAGCTGGCGCGCATCGGCGGCGGCGTCACCACGTTCGACGATCCGGCGGGCAGCACCGGGTTTGCGCCGCGCGTTTCGGTGGGCATCAGCCGCCTGAATCTTTTCGGATTGGGCCAGACGCTCAGCCTCAATACGCTGATTTCCACCATCGAGCAGCGCGCGGTGCTCACCTATCTGATGCCCACGGTTCGTCGGGCAATCAAAATCTGACGCTCACGGTCTCCGGCCTGTTCGACAACGCTTACGACATTCGCACTTTCGCCCAGCAGCGCGCCGAAGGATCGGTGCAGCTGTCGCAGCGCCTTTCGCGGCAATACCAGCTTCAATATCGCTTTGCGCTGCGCCACGTCGACCATTTCCGATCTAAAGATTTCCCCCGAGCTGATCCCGCTGCTTTCGCAGCCCGTGCGCGTCGGAATCGCGTCCACGACCTTTATTCAGGACCGGCGCGACGATCCGATCGACTCCCATCGCGGCATGTACAACACCATCGACGTCGGCATCGCGGCGCGCCAGTTCGCATCGGAGACGGACTTCACGCGGCTGCTGATGCGCAACACCACTTACCATCCGATCGGCAAGAATATCGTGATCGCGCGCAACCTGCAATTCGGCTACATTCAGAGGCTGGGCGGACTCACGGAAATTCCGCTGGCGGAGCGATGGTATTCCGGCGGCTCGACTTCGAACCGCGCGTTTCCCGATAACCAGGCGGGCCCGCGCGATCTGGAAACCGGGTTTCCGATCGGCGGCAACGCGATGCTGTTTCATTCCACCGAGATGCGGTTTCCCCTGATCGGCGACAATCTTCGCGGCGTGCTGTTTCACGATATGGGCAACGTCTATCAGGATATCGACCACATCAGCTTTCGTTTCCGCCAGCGCAATATTCAGGACTTCGATTACACGGTGCAGGCGGTCGGATTCGGAATCCGCTATCGCACGCCCATCGGTCCGATTCGCGCCGATTTCAGCTTCAGCCCGAATGCGCCGCGCTTCTACGGATTCGCGGGCACCTATGAACAGTTGATTCAGAACCAGGGCGTGCTGACGACGCAGAAGATCAACCTGTTCCAGTTCCATTTCTCCCTGGGGCAAACGTACTGATGACGCAAACTTATTAATGACGCGAGCCATTCTCATTGCGGTGCTGTTTACTATCGTGCGCGCGGAGATTCTCGACCGCATCGCCGTCACTGTCGGCAAGCATGTGATCACGGAGGGCGACATCCTTCTCGATCTGCGCATCGCCGCCTTTCTCGATCAAAAGCCGGTGGACTCTGAGCGGCGATCAGAAGCGAAAAACCGCGGACCGGCTGGTGGATCAATACCTGCTTCTTCAGGAAGCGTCTACCAGCCGCCAGGTGCTGCCCACCGACGCCGACGCGCGCCAGCTGCTGGATCAGGTGAAGGCGCAATATGCGACGGAAACCGAGTATCGCGCCGCGCTCGCCCGCTACGGCATCACGGAGGAGCAGCTCTCCGAACACCTGTTGAACGGGATTCGCGCGCTGCGCTTCACCGATCTCCGCTTCCGTCCGGAGGTGCAGCTCTCCGACGACGATCTGCACGAATACTACGATTCGATGGCCGCGCAATGGCGCCGCGCCAACTCCACACAAGTGCCGACTTTTGAGGCCAGCCGCGATCAGATCGAAAAGCTGCTGACCGATCAGCGCGTAACCCAGGCGCTCGACCGGTGGCTGGGAACCACGCGCAGTGAAACGCAGATTCTCTACAAAGAGTCGGTGTTTAAAGAGGATGCCTCCAAGTGAGGAAATTCGGGCGAGTCCTGCTGCGCATCGTGGCCGCTCTGGTCCTGCTGGCCGCGGTGTGCGCGCTCACCGGCGTTCTGGTGTTCCGCAGCGGCTGGTTCTACGAACTGGTCCATCGGCGCATGGTGATGGAAATCGAGAAAGCCACTGGAGGGCGCTTCGAGATCGGAAATTTCCGATTCGACTGGAAGCGGCTGGAAGTCACCGTGGGCCCGCTTGTTCTGCACGGCAAGGAATCCCCGAGCGAGCCTCCGTTTGTGCGCGTCGCCTCGGTCACCGCCGGTTTGCGAATCATCTCCATGATGGAGCGCAAGGTCGATCTCGCATCCTTGCGGATCGAACAGCCGCAGGTCCGGATCGTGTTTTACCCGGACGGCTCGAATAACATTCCCGACCCCGAGGTGCATCATCCCGAAACCACCTGGGCGGAGGATCTGGTGCATCTCGCCGTGGGCCGCTATGAGGTGGTCAACGGTGTTTTCGAATATGACGACCGGCAGATTCCGCTCAATCTGCGCGGCGAGGATTTGCGCGTCCGCATGCGTTTGGAGCCGGCAGGCGGCCGTTATCGCGGCGAGCTCGAATCGAATCGCGTGCGCGTCGTCCCGGACGGCGCGGGGCCGATCGAAGTCAACGCGTCGGCCGCATTCACGCTGGACAAATCGACCATCGATGTTTCGCGATTGAAAATCACGACCAAGGAATCGCGCGCCGACCTGGTCGGGTCGCTGACCAATCTCCGCTGGCCTCGCGGAACCTTCACCGTAAAAGCGTCGACCTCCGTGCGCGAGGTGGTGAAACTATTTCCATCCCGATCGAGCCTGCCGGTTCGGCGACCTTCGACGGCAAGCTGAACATATCGTTCGAGAAGCCTTTCGGTTTTTCGATGAACGGTCGTGCGGCGGCGCGCGGGCTCGGCTACCATCAGGATCGCCTCACACATCGAGAATGCGGACGTGCGCGGCGACGTGGGCCTCGGCCTCGACAAACTCTACGCTGCAAAACGCGACAGCGAACGCGCTCGGAGCGACATCAACGGCCAGGCGAGCCTCATGCACTGGCGCGAGTTTCATGCCGAGGGCAATCTGCAGGGGTTGAATCTGCGAGAGGCGGCCCATGTTGGCGACGGATCGCGAGATACCCTGGAACGGCACGCTCGCCGGCGGATTTTCGCTGGACGCAATGATCGGGAAGCAAGCCGCGAAATTTCAGGGCAACATCGGAATTTATCCCGCGGCCGAGGGCCGCGCCCATCGAAGGCCATCTCGACGTCGATTACGATCAGGCGGGCGGCACCGTCGAACTCGGCAGCTCCTATGTGAAGACCTCGGCGACGCGCGTCGATTTTCAGGGCACGCTCGGGCAGACGCTGGACGTGCGCGCGCAAACGACCAATCTCGACGATCTGCTGCCGGCGATGGCGATGGCGAGTCCAGATGCGCCGAAGGAACTGCCGCTCAAGCTGAAGAATGGCCGCGCAGCGATCGCCGGCCGTCGTGAAGGGCCCGCTCGACAATCCTCATTTCAGCGGCCAAGGGAACGTGACCAACGGCAGTCGTCACGTTCAGAAACGAAGAGCCACGCTTTCGATTCTTTCACCGCGACCATCGATGCCGATCGCAACAATGTCCGCCTCAGCGCATTCACGCTGATGCGCGGCGAACGACTGCTATAGACGGCCAAGCGGGAACTCTCCGCGCGCAACGGATCGTTCGACGACGCGGCCATCGAGGCAAAATTCAATCTGCACAACGCGCAGCTCGCCGAACTGCTAAAGGAAGCGGGCTCGAAGCTCGACGTGACCGGAACCGCGCACCGCCAACGTCCATCTCTTCGGATCGGTGAAGAAACCTATCGCCGACGTCACGGCGCAGGTGGAAAAACTCGCCGCCTTCGATGAACAGATCGATCGCGTCAACGCGAAAATTCACTACGCGGACGATACGCTGACCATATCCGGCGGCGACGCGATCGTCGGCCCGGGGCGCATTCATTTCGACGGATCGTATGACAAGGCGGAGACGATCACGTTCGCCATCACTGCCGAAAATGTTCCCGGATCGCGCGTGCAGCGCGCTCGGCAAACTCCCGATGCGCCCCGATGGAATCATCAACGCGAACTTGAAGGGAACCGGCCGGATAGTGAAAGGCGAATTCGAGTTGACCTCCGCCGCCGGCGACGCCTCGGCGCGCAATATCACCCTCAACGGCGATGGCGTGGGCGACATTTCGCTGACGGCGCAGACCCGCGGCGCGGACTTATCGGTTCACGCGACGGCCATCGTGCACGGCGCGAAAATCGAGGCCGACGGCGCATGGAAACTGGAAGGCGACGATCCCGGCTCCGTGACCATTCAGGCCCGCGCGTCGATCTGGCGACCGCGCATCGCGTCTACATGATCGGCGGCACCGACGAGCAGAAGAATGAAGTTGCTTCCCTTCGAAGGCTTCGTCGACGGCCGCGCGAAGGTCGCGATTTCACTCCGCAAGCCCCAGGATTTTCGCGCCGAGGTCACGCTCGACCAGTTGCAGATGAACCCCAGAAAATCGCAAGCGCTGAAACTCGGCGTGCAGCCGCAGGACGTCGTGCTGAAAAACACCAAGCCCGTTGTCGCGATCATCACGGCGAAGGAAGTGCGCATTCAATCGGCGCAGTTCGCCGCGCGCGATACCAGCCTGGAAGCCACCGGCGGCATTCCTTTCGACCCCCAGTCGCCCGCCGATCTCGCCGTTCGCGGCTCGGTCAACCTGGCGATTTTGCAGCTCTACAACTCCGATCTTCTCGCCCGCGGCAACGCCACCGTGCAGGCGACCGTGCGAGGCTCGCTGCGCGATCCGCAGATGAACGGCCGCATGGAATTGAAAAATGCGTCGCTCTACCTCGCCGATCTTCCCAACGGTATCGATAACGCCGAAGGCAGCATCGTCTTCGATCGCAATCGCGCCACCATCGAAAAACTGACCGCGGAAACCGGCGGCGGGAAAATATTCTTCGCCGGATTCGTGGAGCTGCGCGACATCCTCACCTACCGCCTGCAGGCCGAAGCGCAGCAGGTGCGCGTGCGTTATCCGGAAGACGTCAGCACCACATTCAACGCCCGCCTCGCGCTGAACGGCACTTCCGACGCCAGCACGCTTTCGGGATCGATCACGCTGAATCGCGCGGCGTTCAACCCGCGCTCCGATCTCGGCGGGCTGATGGCGCTGGCCACCAAGACCCGTGCCCGCGCCCGCGTCGCCCAACGAGTATCTGCGCGGCATGCAGTTCGACGTGCGCATCGAAAGCGGGCCGAACTTCGAATTTCAAACTTCGCTGACGCGCGACGTCGAAGCCGAGGTCGACCTCCGCCTGCGCGGCTCGCCCATCCGCCCCGTGCTGCTCGGCTCGATCTCGGTAAATCAGGGCGAAATTCAGGTGTTCGGCAACCGCTACACCGTCGATCGCGGCGACATCCGCTTTCTCAATCCGGTGAAAATCGAACCCACCTTCGATATGGACCTCGAAACCAAGGCCCGCGGCATCATCGTCAACATCAGCTTCTCCGGCACGATGCAGAAGCTCAACGTGAACTACAGTTCGGATCCGCCGCTTGCAGCCTCGCGAAATCATCGCACTGCTCGCGGTCGGCCGCAATCCCGCGAATTTGAGCAGCACTTCTCCAGCCGAGTTGGAGGCCAATTCCACCACCGGTCTTCAGGCCGGCGGAGGCTTGCTCGGCGACGCGATCTCCGCGCAATTATCGAGCAGCATTCAGCGCTTTTTCGGCGCCAGCCGCGTGAAAATCGATCCGACCGTCACCGGCGTCGACAATCTTCCGCAAGCCCGCCTGACGCTGGAGCAGCAGGTCTCGAAAGAAATCACGCTCACCTACATCACCAATCTCAACCGCACGCAGGAACAGATGGTGCAGTTCGAATACGATTTCAGCGCCCACTGGTCCTTCATCGCCGTCCGCCAGGATAATGGTTTGTTCGGCATCGATTTTCAGTATCGTAAAAGATTCAAATAATGAATCAAAGACAGGCTCGAGCTTTCTCCCGAAGAAATGCGTGCGCTTGGCTATCGCGTGGTCGATCTGCTTGCCGATCATTTTGCGCAGTCTCAGCGAAAAACGCGTCGGCACCAAGGGCGATCCCGCGGTGTTGCGTCCGCCACATGCGCAAGCCGCCGCCCGCGCAATCCGTCTCGCCCGATGAAATTTTCGCGACGCTGAGCCGCGACGTTTTCACCAACATGATGAACATCGGCCATCCCGCGGCATTTCGCGTTCGTGCCCGTGCCTTCGAACTTCGTCAGCGTGATGGCGGATACGCTCGCGGCCGGTTTCAACGTCTTCAGCGGATCGTGGCTCGGCGGTTCCGGATCGGTCGCGCTCGAACTCGCGGTGATCGACTGGCTGCGCCAATGGTGCGGGCTTCCGGAAACCGCCGGCGGCCTTTTCGTCAGCGGCGGCTCCATGGCGAACCTTACGGCGATCGTCGCCGCGCGGCACGCGAAGCTGAACGATCGCATCGAAGGCGCCGTTGTTTATTACAGCGATCAGACGCATTCCTCCGTCGATCGCGCGTGGCGTGTCGCGGGATTTCTCCCGGAGCAGATTCGCAAGATTACTTCCGATGCGCAGTTCCGATTGCCGCTCGACGAACTCGCGCGGCGCATCGCCGAGGATCGCGCGGCAGGGCTTGCGTCCGTTCGCCATCGTCGCGAATGCGGGCACGACGAACACGGGCGCAATCGACCCGCTGCCCGAAATCGCCGCGCTTTCGAAAACGAACGATCTGTGGATGCACGTCGACGGAGCCTACGGCGCGGCAGCGGCACTCTGCGATCGCGGCCGGGCTCTGCTCCAAGGACTCGAACTAGCCGATTCGCTGTCGCTCGATCCGCACAAGTGGCTTTTCCAATCGATGGAGTGCGGCTGCGTCCTGTTGCGCGACGCCGCGATTCTCAAAGCGACTTACCGCATCATGCCGGAATATCTAGCCGAAGTGCATCGCAACATCTCAGAAGTGAATCCGCGCGATTATGGCATGCAACTGACCCGAGCGTTTCCGCGCTCTGAAGCTGTGGATGTCGATCCAATACTTCGGCCTCGATGCATTTCGCGCCGCCATGGAACGAGGCTTCGAACTCGCCGAATTCGCCGAATCGAAACTGCGCGCCATGCCCGGCTGGGAAATCATAACGCCCGCAAATATGGGCATCGTCACGTTCCATCATCCCGCGGCCGACTACGACAAGATCCACAATGCGATGCTCGCGGACGGTTTCGCGCTCGCGACATCAACCGTGCTGAAAGGCCGCACGGTGTTGCGCTTCTGCACCATCAATCCGCGCACCACCAAAGACGATATTACGCAGACCCTGGACCACATCGCCCGCCTGCTTTAGCCGAAGACCTGCGAGATGAGCACGAGCTGTCCCTTTAAGTCTACCCGCATGCTTAGGCATGCCGGTAGGCGCCAACATTTCCGCTAACAGAATCGCTGGGACTGAGCAGCCTGCGCAGCCGATCGTTACCAAACCGAGCCCCGACCGTCAGGGAGGGGACGCTGAGTCGTTCTTCAACGGACCGGTAATGTAGCGGACGCCCCCAGGCGTGCCGCGTCGACATTCGTGTCGACGCAGCGTACGAAGCCTGAAACCCCGCGAGAGGTGTATACTAACGCATTCCATGTCGAAATGGCTCCTGAGCGGTCTATTGACGATCACCGCGCTCGCTCAAGCCCCAGACCCATCCGTCGGCAAAAAGATCTTCGAATCGCAGTGCGCTCTCTGCCACGGCCAGACGGGAACAGGCGGGCGAGGCCCCAGCTCAATCGCGCGAAGCTCGCGAAAGCTCCCGACGATGAAGCGCTGTGGAAGGTGATTCCAACGGCATCGAGCCGGAGATGCCCGGCGCGTGGCAGTTGAACGTCCGCGAGGTGTATTCCGTCGCGGCAGTATGTCCGGTCGCTCGGCGCGATTCCGCCAGAGGTGCTTCCCGGCGATCCTGCCGCGGGCGAGCGCATCTTCCAAAGTAAAGGATGCGCCGGTTGCCATATGGTCGCCGGAAAAGGCGCGGGTTACGGTCCGGAACTCACGGATATCGGAACCCGCCGGAACGGCGCGCATCTGCGCCAGGCGATCCTCCAGCCGGCAACATTGCTTCCCGAAGGATTTCTCTATGTCGCCGCCGTTACGCAAGCCGGCGCGACGATCCGAGGCATCCGCGTCAATGAAGACTCTTTCAATATTCAGATCAAGGACGCCACGCGGCCAGTTTCACAGCTTCGCAAAATCGGAATTGAAGGAAGTGAGACGGCTCCGCGGCGAAACGCCGATGCCGTCGTACGAAGCGTCGCTCAGCGCGGCCGAGTTGGACGATCTGGTGGCGTATCTCGCCAGCCTCAAGGGGAAATCATGAAGTGGTCAGTCTGGCTCGCTGGCCGCAACCGCGTTCGCGCAAGTGCCCTACGATCGCATCGTCAATGCCGCAGAACGAGCCCGGCAACTGGACCACTTACTCCGGCAATTATTCCGGTCATCGCTTTTCTCCGCTGACCCAAATCACTCCGGCGAACGTCGCCGGGCTGCACGTGAAATGGGCGCATCAGTTTGAGAGCGCGACGCACCGAAACCTCTCCCATCGTGGTCGACGGCGTGATGTATATCACCGGCTCCCAATAGTCGCCTCCGCCCTCGACGCTCGCACCGGCAGAGAGTTATGGAAATGGAGCCGACCGATTCCCAAGGACTATCAGTCCATCGGCTTCGGCCGTGTCAATCGCGGGCCCGCGATTCTCGACAATCAGTTGTTCGTCGCCACACTCGATTGCTATCTCGTCGCGCTCGATATCAAGAGCGGCGCCGAGCGATGGTCCACGAAAGTCGAAGATTACAAGCCCGGCTATAGCATGACCCTCGCGCCGCTGGCAATCAAGGGAAAAGTGTTAATCGGCGTCAGCGGCGGAGAGGCCGGAATCCGCGGCTTCGTCGACGCCTACGATGCGGCGACCGGCAAACGCTCCTGGCGTTTCTGGACCGTCCCCGCGCCCGGCGAGCCCGGCTATCAAACGTGGCCGCAGGACGGGAAACTTAAGGATAGCCTGGAAGACCGGCGGAGGTTCCACCTGGGTCACCGGTTCCTACGATCCCGAGTCGAATCTAGTTTACTGGGGCATCGGAAATCCGGGTCCCGACTGGAATGCCGATTCGCGCCCCGGCGACAATTTGTACACCTGCTCGCTGGTCGCGCTCGACGGCGATACCGGCGCGTTGAAGTGGCATTTCCAGTTCACTCCGCACGACACCCACGACTGGGATTCGACGCACGTCCCGGTTCTGTTCGAAGGCGAAGTGCGCGGCGTAAAGCGCAAACTGGTCGCGGTCGCGAACCGCAATGCGTTCTTCTATGTGCTCGACCGCTCGAGCGGAGAATTCATCGCCGGCCGCGCCTACGCCAAGCAAACCTGGGCCAAAGGACTGGACGACCGCGGCCGCCCGATGGTGATCCCCAACACCGAGCCGAGCGCCGAAGGAACCATCGCCTGGCCCAATCTGAACGGCGCGACGGTTTGGTTCAGCCCGTCTTACAGCCCGAAAACCGGCCTTTTTTACGTCTCTGTGCGCGAAATCGGCTCGATTTATTACAAGCGCGAGGCCGATTACAAACCCGGCACATTCTTCGCCGGCGGCGGCGAAGCCGGCATCCCTAACGGCGAAAAGTCCGGAGCAATTCGCGCGCTGGAAGTCGCGACCGGCAAGATGCGTTGGGAATTTCCCTTGCACTCCGCGTCCTGGTCAGGCGTGCTCTCCACCGGCGGCGGATTGGTTTTCTCTGGCTCGGACGAAGGAAATTTCTTCGCGCTCGATGCGACGAACCGGCAAGCCCCTGTGGGATTTTCAAACCGGCGGAGCGATCGCGTCCAATCCAATCTCCTTCACAGTGGACGGAAAGCAATGCGTGGCGATCGCCGCAGATCGGGTCCTCTACATCTTCAATCTCTAAAAATCCGCGTCTATATCTTCTTTCCTCTGCGAGCTTTGCGTCTCTGCGTGAAATGCGTTTTTCTTCTCTTCGAGTACTCTGAAGTCAGAAGGAGCCCTCCACCGAGGCTTCTTCGACAGTTATTTTCCTGGCCAGGAAATGTCGTATTACGGTGGTCCTGAGCTTCCGGAGGCTATAACGCCTAGCGTCTACCAACTAAAGTATGGGGTCGACGGGAGACTTTGGGATCGATCCAATAAAATTCCGGGGGAACGGATAGCGCCGATCGCCGTACCCGAGTATTTCAGAGGGCTGGGCATCGAAGCGTGGAAGTATGAGGTCATGTTGAAGTGATCGCGGGCCCCATGTGAGAGACAGTCCAATCGCACTAGCGGCCGGTCTAACCACCGGCCGCGCACGAATGCTTTCGTACAGCCTTAGTGCTTGTCCGGAGCCTTCCCTAAACTAATCAGATTCGCAAGCAACTGATACGCGCCATCAGTCCCCGCCGGCAATTGCCGCCACAATCCGAGACCGAGATAGAGCCACCGCCCCTTCCCGACCTTTCCTTCCACAAACGAACCCAGCTTCTCGCCTGGATTATCCGGAAACGAATCGACCATCGAGACCAGGTCGACATATTTCGCATCTTTCTCGCCCAGGAAATACAGGCCGCGCTCCTGCACCCACCCATCCCAGGTCGACGCGCCGATCTTGTTCGGATAGCTGAACACCGGATGATCCGGCACCAGCACTTTCACCGGAACCAATTCATCGGACACGCGGTTGGCGCTGACCTTCGCCGGAAACGGACCGTAATCCGCGCGGTTAAATTCCATCTTGTTGTACTGCACGATGACCGTTCCGCCGCGCTCCGCGTAATCGAGCAGGCGATGATTGTAGGCGCGCAGATCGCCGCGCCGTTCATAGGCGCGCACGCCAGTCACGATCACGTCGTACTTCGACAGATCGCCCCACGCCAGTTCATCCTGATCAATGAAGGACAGCTTCGCGCCCAATTGTTCGATCGCCTGCGGCACCTGATCGCCGACGCCGATGATGTACCCGACGGTCAGATTCGGAATGATCTTCACGTCGACCACCTTGAGCGCAGTCTCCGCCGGCTTGATCACCTGCCGCCGCTGAACGTGCGGATATTCGATCTCCTGATAGCCGTTGGTATATTTCTCCTGCGACGGGCCTGTCACGACGCGCGCGCAAAGTGTACTCGCCCACCTTGACCTTCGCCGGAGCCGTCACTTGAAAGCGCGCCGACAGCGATTCATCCTCATGCTCAAAAGCGATCGGCACGCTGGCCGGCGTGGCCTTCCATCCCGCCGGCAGTTCCAGCGCGACGCTGACCTGCGCCGCGCCTTTCGTGCCGTTGGTCACCGTCACGTGGATTTCGCGCGTTCCCGCATTCGCCGCCGGAAACACCGCCAGCGGCGGCGTCATCCTGACCGAGAAATCCGGCACCACATTCAACTCCATCCGTTTGTCGCCGGTGTAAATGTCCTTCACATAACGGAATTGAACCGGCACTTCCTTCGACGACCTCGACCGCTCCCGCCTTCACATGGAACGTCGACGCGAAACGGCGTCGGCTGGAACGGAATTCCGAACTCCACACCGGGCTCGAAGATCATTGATCGCATTCGATTCGCCGGATGCTTCCAGTAGCGATCGGAAAAATAAGGCGTAGTCAGCTTTGCATTCTTCGGAACATGCGCATCCTCGCTGCAAGTGTAGAACGCGTCCTTCTTCACGGCGCCCGCCTTGCAAGCCCCGGGTCCATCGAACCCGCGCAATCGTGACGCCGGTCACGCTCGACATCCGACGCTCCCCGATTCACAGCGATCAGCGACAGCTTCACCGGCTGCCCTCCGATCACGAGCCCGTCGTCGGCCACGGCATCGAACGTCAAGCCATGCGCCGCGAGCACGGCGTCCTCGATAATCGCGCTCCTTTGATCTTGAGCCGAAAATCGATTTCATACCGCGCCGTCATCGCTCAAGTCCCATCGAACCGAGCTGCGCGCGCAGCGACCGCACCGCCGTCAAGCCCGGCCTCCACCGGCGCCGCCGTGCCCGCATCGTTCCCCGCGTCGAACGCCTTCTGCGCCTGCGTCGCCGCATCGGCGATCGCCGCGAGCCCAGCCGTCAACTCCGCGGGAGGATTCGCGCCGGCATACTGCGCCAGCGCGACGAGGCTGCGTATCGATGCCATCGAACAACGACGTCTCGTCTTTTCCATCTGCCCCGGAATCGTGCTCTCGACAAGCTGATAGCCGCCGCGCCCGCCACCGCCTCCGCGGCCATTCGCGACTCCCGGCAACGGAGGCAGTCCATTCGTGCCCTGGCACTTGTGACTGCTGCGCGCATCGGTGCCGATCTCGGCGTACGTGCGGCCCAGCAGCGAATCGTACATCGCCGTGTTGACCGTCGTAAGCTTCACCGCCGGCACGCAGGTGGTTCCGGAGCGCCGCCGCGCCCTGCCGGCCCACCTCTGCCGCCGCCGAATCCAGCCGTCATGTAAAGCTTCTTCGGCTGCCACGGCCGCAGCCCTTCCTTGATCTGTTCCGGATACATCGCCGGATCGCCCGCCGCCTTGTACGCTTCTCGCGTCAGAACCGTCGTCGCTTCGTGCGCCCGATCGCCGCCGCGCCCCTGCATGTTCATGGTCAGCACCACGTCCGGACGAAACGTGCGGATCAGCCGCACGAAATCGCCGACAATTTCCTTCCGGCCCCACTTGTCGATCACTTCCTGCGGATCGAACGAATAGCCGTAATCGATGGCGCGCGTGAAATATTGCTCCGCGCCGTCGAGCCGATGCGCGGACATGCAGCTCGGAAGTGCGCAGAACGCCGATGTCGCGGAACAGCTCCGGACCGATTTCGTTCTGCCCGCCCTCGCCGCGCGTGGTCTGCACGTCGATCGAGCGCAATCCCATGCCGTGCGTGAACATCGCGTACAGCGCGTTGGTCTCGTCGTCGGGATGCGCCGCGGTTTGCAGGAACGTCCCGGAAACATTCAGCTTGCGCAGCGCCAGGCCGAGCGCGATGTGCCCGCTATCCTGCGCCGCCAAAGGGAAATTCAAGCGGTTCTGCGCCGGCGCGGTCACCAGGAAAACACGTCATCGCGAGAGGAAGGAAACGTTTCATAGCTAAGAAGTGAGTTTATCCTGAAAGGATTCCCCTCTGGCGCAATCGCGAATTTCTGAAACTCTGGATCGGTCAAACGATCTCTGAGATCGGCTCGCGCATCACCCGCGAAGGCCTGCCCCTCACCGCCGTCATCGTCCTCGGCGCGACGCCCGTGCAAATGGGAATTCTCTCCGCCACCGGAGGCGCCTCCGTGCTGCTGTTCAGCCTCTGGGCCGGCCTCATCGTCGACCGCGTTCGCCGCCGGCCGGTCATGATCGCCGCCGACCTCGGCCGCGCCCTCCTGCTGTCTGCATCCCGATTTTCGCGCTGATGCACGTGCTGTCGATCGCCCATCTGATCGCGATCGCCGCCTGCACCGGCGTGCTCACCGTGCTGTTCGACGTCGCTTACCAATCCTATTTGCCCTCGCTCGTCGGCCAGGACGAACTGTTCGAAGGCAATCGGCTGCTCAGCATCTCCAGCTCCACAGCGGAGATTCTGGGCCCGTCCCTGACCGGCGTTCTCGTGCAATTGATCACCGCGCCCATCGCGATTCTGTTCGACGCGCTGTCGTTTCTGGTCTCCGCGATTTCGGTCTGGCTGATCCGCGACGCCGGAGCCGCCCGCGCACGCCGACTCCTCACGAAAATCTGCGCGAGGAAATGCTCGGCGGGATGAAGACCATCCTGGCGCATCCTCTGCTTCGCGCTTTGTTCTTCCGGTCGATCATCGCCTTTCTGTCGATGGGCCTGGGCCTGTTCACTTATTACGTCCTCTACGCGATTCGCATGCTCGGCCTGAAGCCGGCGTCGCTTAGGCGTCGCGATCGCGCTCGGCGGCGCGGGCAGCCTGGTGGGCGGGTCTTCTCTCGACGCGAATTGCGAAACGCCTGCCCTTGAAGATCAGCTTCTTCTGCCAGCGCGCTGCTGATCGGCTGCTTTCAGTTCCTGATTCCTCTCGCGTCCCTGACTGCCGCGATTCGCGCTGCTGCTGCGTCTGCCTCCAGCAGTTTTTCGGCGACTTCGCGTGGACCATTTATTACGTCAACGAAACCACTCTGCGGCAAAGCGTCGCGCCGCCCCAACTTCTGGGCCGCGTCAACGCCGCCATTCAGCTCGCCTCCCGAGGCATGCTGCCCATCGGAGCCCTGGCCGGAGGATTCCTCGGCGCGAAAATCGGCATCACCAATACTCTGTGGATCGGCGCGGCCGGAGTCTGCCTCTCCACGCTCTGGCTGCTGCCCGTTTTACGCTCAAATGTGCGATCCGGAGCGGTAACAATTCAACTACTACGCAGTCGTCGTATATCATTACCTATTAGCCCGAGGTACTGAACCATCTAGATTACGATGCGAATCCGTCCTTTGCAGAACCCCTGGACGCTCTCGCTGATCGTCGGCTGCGGCCGGCCTCGCGCTGGCTGGACTGATCTGGGCGCAGGCGCGGCCGCGCCGGAGCCCAAGCCCAACGAATCCACCGACCCGATGCTGCGCGGTTTCGAGTTCCGCTCCATCGGTCCGGCCGTCATGATGGGCCGCCTGGACGACATCGTCGGCACGGAGAAGGATCCGATGCTGCTGTACATCGGCTTCGCCACCGGAGGCGTCTGGAAATCGACCGACGGCGGCAATTACTGGCACTCGCAGTTCGACAACATGCCGAATGAATCCGATCGGCTCCATCGCCATCGCGCCGTCCGATCCGAACGTCGTTTACGTCGGCACGGGCGAGCCGAACAACCGCCAGAGCTCTTCGATCGGCGACGGCGTCTGGGGCACCACCGACGGCGGAAAAACCTGGACCCATCTGGGCCTCGAAAATACCCAGTCGATCGGCCGCGTGGTGGTCGATCCCACCGATCCGAAGATCGTCTACGTCGCGGCGGTCGGGCCATCTGTTCGGCCCCAATGCCGATCGCGGCTTGTACAAATCGATCGACGGCGGCAAGACCTGGAAGAAGTCGAAGTACATCGATCCCGATACCGGCTTCAACGACGTCGCCATCGATCCTTCGAATCCGAAAATCCTCTACGCGTCGTCGTTTCAGCGGCGCCGCACCTGGTGGGGATACAACGGCGGAGGTCCCGGCAGCGCGCTGTGGAAAACGACCGACGGCGGCGACACCTGGACCAAGCTCGAAGGTCCGGGCTGGCCCAAACCGAAGGACGGAATTTACGGACGCATCGCGCATGTCGATTTTCCGCGCGAATCCGAAGATCGTCTACGCGCAGGTGGAAGCCGGCGCCAGCGGAGGCACCGGCGGCGGCACGACGGCCGAGGGCGGTCCGGCTCCGCGCGGCGGTCGCGGCGGCGGCGCGGCGGCCGAATCGCGCGGCGAAACTCCTGCGGGCAGGCTGCAGCCGCGGAGGCGGCGGCGGCGGCGGTGGCGCGGACGCGGCAATGCGTCCGCCCGATCCCAACGGCAGCGGCGTGTTCCGCTCCGAAGACGGCGGCATGACCTGGACGTACATGAGCAATCAGAACCAGCGGCCGACCTACTTCAGCCAGATCCGCGTCGACCCGGTCAACGATCAGAAAATTTTCGTCGGCGGCACGCCCGCGCAGATGTCGCTCGATGGCGGCAAGAACTGGAAGCCGGTCACCGGCTCGCACACCGATTACCATGCGTTCTGGATCAACCCAAGGATCCGCGCATCGTGATGGTCGGCCACGATGGCGGCCTCGATATCAGCAACGACGGCGGCTTCAATTGGGATTATCACAACGACATCGCGGTCGGCCAGTTCTATCAGGTGTCGGCCGACATGCGGCGTCCCTACGTCGTCTGCGGCGGCTTGCAGGATAACAACGCCTGGTGCGGGCCCAGCGCGCTGCGCTCCACCACGGGCGCCGTGAATACCGATTGGTTCACGGTTTCCGGCGGCGACGGTTTTTATACGCGCCAGGATCCTTACGATTGGGCCATCGTCTACGCGGAATCGCAGGACGGCTACATGACTCGTCACGATCTGCGCACCGGCACGCAGAAGAGCATCCGGCCGACGGTCGCGACCCGGCCCGGCGGCGCCACGCCCGCGCCCACTGCGAATGAGATTCAGCGCGCGAACAGTCCCGCCGGTCGGCGTCGTGCGCGAGCCGAGCGAACATGTCACGGCAGGTGGTCCCGCCGCAGCCGCGGCGCAGCAGGCGGTGGAGGCGGAGGCCGTGGGGGCCCTCCGAACGTGATCAACGCGCCGCCCGACATCGAACCGTTCCGCTTCTATTGGAACGCGCCGTTCGAAATTTCGCCGCACAATCCGGCAGTGGTTTACATGGCGTCGCAGTACTTCTTCAAGTCGACCAATCGCGGCGATACGTGGCGCATGAACACCACGGATCTCACCAAGAACGTGAATCGCTGGTCGCCCGAAATGCCGATCATGAACGTCGCGGGCGATAAGCCGATGGCCGAAAAGCATGACGGCTATTCGTCCAGTTCGCTGATCACGCAGGTGCGCGAATCTCCTTCGAAGCCCGGCATCATCTGGATCGGCACCGACGACGGCATGCTGCAAGTGAGCCAGGATGGCGGCGAACGTTCACCAACGTGTTCGACAATGTCGTCGCGGCGGGCTTGCCGAAAGGCTATGTGCAGACCTCGCGCATCGAGCCTTCGCATTTCGACGCCCGGCACCGCGTATGTCGCGCTCGACAATCATCGCTGCTGCGACGATTGGAAGCCGTATCTGTTCAAGACCACCGACTACGGCAAGACTTGGACCAGCGTCGTCGGCAATCTGCCGAGCGCAACGGCAACGTCAACGCGCTGCGCGAGGACTACGACAATCCGAATCTGCTGTTCGTCGGCACCGAGTTCGGCTTGTACGTCACGCTCGACGGCGGCAAGGAATGGAAGAAGTTCATGACCAACCTGCCGAGCGTGCCGCGTGGACGATATCCTGATTCATCCGCGCGATCGCGACCTGATCATCGGCACGCATGGCCGGTCGATCTGGATCGCGGACGATATCACGCCGCTCGAGCAATTGAAGCCCGGCGCAGAATACCGATCTCGTGCTGTTCGACCCGCGCCCGGCGATGCTGTGGAAGAACGATCCGCACAGCGCAGCGCCACGCCGCCAATCGCGATTTCAAGGCGCAGAATCCGCAAGGCGGAACCGCGATCAGCATCTGGGCGAAATCCGACGCCGGCAAAGGCAAGGTCGAGTTTCTGCAAAACGACAAAGTGGTCAGCACCATGGATGTCGACCTCAAAGCGGGCATGAATCGCTTCCAATGGAACATGCGCGGACCCGCTCCTCCGCCCACGCCGGCCCGGTGGAGGTCGCGGTGGACGGCGGTGGTGGTGGCGGCCGCGGCCAGCTGGAGCACAACGGTCCTGCGCCTGAAGGCGGCGTTCCCTTCGTCGCCGGCGGCGGACGCGGAGGTGGAGGCGGCGGCGGCGGATTCGGCGGCGGCGCGCCGCAAGGGCCTCTGCTCGAGCCCGGCACATTCATGGTCCGCCTGACGGTGGGCGGTGAAACCCGGATGTCATCGGTCGATTTACTCGACGACATCTGGATGCGGCCACAGTAGGACAGGTTCCCGACCTGTCCTTTTTCTAAACAGGAGACACATGAAATCAGCACCGCGCATTTCAATCCTCGTCGCAGCGTTGTCCGTGTCCAGCGCATTCGCGCAGCCCGCCTACGAAACGGCGCTTAAGAATCTGAAATTCCGCAGCATCGGCCCCGCCACCATGGGCGGACGACTCGACGATATCGCGGTCGTCGAATCGGACCCGCGCATCATCTACATCGGCGCCGCCGCCGGAGGCCTTTTCAAGACCGTCAACGGCGGGCATTACCTGGCAGGCTCTGTTTGAGGATCAGCCGAATCCTTCGATCGGCGACGATCGCGATTGCGCCGTCGAATCCTTCGATCGTCTACGTCGGCACGGGCGAAGCCAACAACCGCCAGAGCTCGTCGTGGGGCAACGGCGTTTACAAAACGATGGACGGCGGCGCGACCTGGACGCATCTCGGCCTGCCGGAGACCCACCACATCGGCCGAATTGTGGTTCATCCTACGGACCCGAACATCGTCTACGTCGCCGCGCTCGGCGATCTGTGGGGACCGAACAAAGAGCGCGGCGTTTATCGCAGCACGGACGGCGGCGCGACTTGGACGCCAGACGCTTGTCATCGATGCCGACACCGGCGTCTTCCGATATCGCGATCGATCCGCAGAGCCCGAACATTCTTTACGCGGCCGCCTATCAGCATCGCCGCACAGTGTTCGGCTACAACGGAGGCGGGCCCGGAAGCGGGCTCTATCGCTCCACCGACAGCGGCGCGCATTGGACCAAAATGACGAAGGGCTTGCCCGCCACTGGCGACATCGGCCGCTGCGCGCTCGAGCATTTATCGCAAGAACACGCAACATCGTTTACGCGCTGGTCGAGCATCGGACCCTCGGCGGCGTCTATCGCTCCGAAGATAAAGGCGCGAGCTGGACGCGCATGGGCGATACCGATCCGCGCCCGTCCTACTTCAGCCAGATCCGCGTCGATCCGAACAACGATCTGAAAATCTGGCTCGGCGGCGTCAACATCTATATGTCCGAAGACGGCGGCCATAATTTCGTTCAGACCCGATTCGCGCGCGTTCACAGCGACGTGCACGCCATCTGGATCGACCCCGCGAACTCCGATCATCTGTCTATCCGGCAACGACGGAGGCATCTGGGTCACCGAGGACAGCGGACGCAATTGGCGCCACATGAACAACATCGCGCTCGGCCAATTCTACGAAGTCGCGTTCGATTATCCAGAAGCCCTATCACGTCTGCGGCGGCCTGCAGGATAATTACTCCTGGTGCGGCCCCAGTTCGACCACGCAGCAGGACGGCATCGGCAATGAAGACTGGATCACGGTGCAGGGCGGCGACGGATTCTACAATCGCATCGATCCGACCGACCCCAATATCATTTACGCCGAATCGCAGGACGGCAATCTTTCGCGCCGCGATCTGCGCACCAGCGAATCGAAATCCATCCGGCCGCTGGAAGATAACGATCAGGCGCCGCGCTACCGCTTCCAATGGAACTCGCCGATGATGATTTCGCCGCACGATCCCAAGACCATCTATTACGGCGGCAATCACCTGTTCAAATCGACCGACCGCGGCGACACCTGGGAGCGCCTGGGCGAGGATCTCACCACCAACGCCGACCGCAACAAGCATGATGATCCTCGGCAAATTGGTGGATCAGAACACGCTTTCGCGCAACGACGGCGTCGTGGCGTGGCCTTGCATCACCGCGATCGCGGAATCGCCCGTGAAGGCCGGAGTGCTGTGGGTCGGCACCGACGACGGCAACGTGCAGATGTCGCGCGACGGCGGCAAGACCTGGTCGAACGTCGTCGGCACCATGCAGGGCGTGCCGAAAGGCGGCTACGTCAGCCGCATCGAGCCTTCGCATAAAGAGGCGGCGACCGCCTACATCACCTTCGACAATCATCGCAGCGCCGATTACGGCATCTACATTCTGCAGGACCAAGAATTACGGCGATTCCTTCGCCAAGCTCACCAACGGAATCCCGCCGGAGGCCGGCACCGTCCACGTGATTCGCGAAGATCCGGTCAACGCGAATCTTCTGTTCGCCGGGACGGAGTTCGGCATGTTCGTCTCCTTCGATCGCGGAGCCAAGTGGCATCGCATGAAGAACGGTTTGCCGACCGTCCCCGTGTTCGATATTCAGATTCATCCGCGCGATCACGATCTGATTCTCGCGACGCACGGCCGCTCCATCTGGATCATGGACGACATCTCCGCGCTCGAACAAATGGATAACCAGACGCTGACCACAGACCTGAAACTGTTCGATTCGCGTCCGGCGATCGAGTGGAAGATGGCCAATTATCGCGGCTTCCTCGGCTCGGCGCTGTTTTACACGCCGAACGCACCGGCGGGGCTGATGCTCGATTACTACACGAAGACCGCCGGGCCGGTGCGCATCACAGTCGCCGACAAAGCGGGCAATCAGATTCGCCAAATGAATGCGCAGAGCGGAAGCGGGCGTGATCAATCGCACCACGTGGGACATGCGCTACGACGATCCCGATGCCTCCCGAACCTGCCGGCGGAGGTGGCGCGGCGGCGGTGGACGTGGAGGCGGACGGGGTCGCGGCGGGGCTGAACGCCGGCAGCGACACCGCGGCAGGTGAACTGGCAACCGAGTTCGGCGCGGAAGCCGCGCAGCGCGGTGGAGGCGGCGGAGGAGGAGGCCGTGGCTTTGGCGGACCTGGCACGCGGCTCGCTGGTCGACCCGGGAAGCTACGTCGTCACCATCGCGGCGTCGGGAAAAACCGATTCGAAAACATTCACCGTTGAAGAGGATCCGCGCGTCCAGTTATCCGACGACGACCGCGCCAAACGTCGCAAAACGCTAACGACGCTCTCGGTAATGACCCGCGACGCCGACGCCGCCCGCCGAAAGATCGTCGGGGATCAATACCGCGCTAACCAGCTTGACCGATAGCTGGAAGTTACCCAACGCTCCAGCAGTTCCGGACAACGTAAAGAAAGCCGCCGAGGATTTGATGGCGAAAGTGAAACCGGCACTCGCGACCTTTGAGAGCCGCTGGCGGCGGCGGCCGCGGTGGCGGCGCGGGCCCCGGTGGTCCTTTCGTGCCGCCGCCGGTGACGCAGAAAATCGCGCGCTTGATGAACGCCATCGACGGATATTCCGTCGGCTCCCACGTCGCGCCAGATGGCCGACCTCGCCGAAGCTCAGGCCCAATTACAAGCCGGCATCGCCGAAGTAAATCGCCTGTGGGATGAAGTGCCGAAGCTGAATAAAACGATGCAGGACGCGGGCGTTCCATACTTCGCCGTGACTCCTGGTGGTCCGGCGCAACCCGGCGGAACCGCCGGCGCGAAATTAAATTCGGTGGGGCGTCGGCGTCATCGGGTATAGACTAATACCCGATGGGAAACAGAAGAACCTTTTTTCGCCAGACAGCCGCGGCCATCGGCGCATCGCAAATCTCCGTCGCGCAGCCGCGCCCGGCGCCGCCACAGATTATCCGCGCGTCTACTCCGGCGAGAAATTGAAGATGATCGCGTTCCCTCTCGGCGGGGTCGGCGCGGGTAGCCTCAGCCTGGGCGGTCGAGGCCAACTTCGCGATTGGGAAATCTTCAACAAGCCCAATAAAGGCTTCTCCCCCAACTACGCCCTGCCCTCTATTTGGGCGCGCGCCGGAAACGCGAAGCCCGTAACACGAGTCCTGGAAGCTCGCATCCTGCCCCCGTATGAAGGAGAGAACGGCCTCGGCTCCAACAACGCTCCCGGTCTCTCGCGACTCGAGTCCGCGAAATTCACTGGAGAATATCCGCTCGCTCGCATCGATTTCGAGGATCGCTCGCTGCCCGTAAAGATTTCGCTCGAAGCCTTCTCGCCTTTCATCCCGCACGAAGCCGACGAATCCGGTCTGCCCGTCGCGATACTGCGCTATCGCGTGTCCAACCCGGGCCGACGAAGGCCGACGTCTCGATCGCCTTTTCGATCGACAATCCTATGAAGGGGCAAAATGAGCCGCTTGTCGAGCAGCACGCTTTCCGGCCTCGTCATGCATAGCCCGGACCTTCCTTCTGAAGATCCCATGCGCGGCGAATTCGTTCTCTGCGCGATCAATAGCCCCGGCACTCATACCGACATCTGGCGCGGCTGGCCGCAAGGCCGCTGGTGGAATTCGCCCATGCTCTTCTGGGACGATTTTTCCGACGACGGCCGTCTCTCCGCCGAGCCGAATCCGCATAACGCCGTCGGCGTCCTCTCGCTCCAACGCACAATCGCGCCCGGCAGTTCAGCCGACTTCACGTTCCTTCTCGCCTGGCGATTCCCGAATCGCACACCGGAGTGGTGCGGCTGGACAGCTCCGAAAGGGCAAGGGCAAAACCGTCATCGGCAATCACTATTGCACCCGATTTCCCACCGCGCTCGCCGCCGCCGAATACGCATCCGCAAAATCTCGCGCGTCTCGAAAGTCAGACCCGCCTGTTCGCGAAGGCCTTTCGCGAAAGCACGCTGCCCGCCGTCGTGAAGGACGCGGCCAGCGCCAATCTCTCGACCCTCGCGAGCACCACCTGCTTCCGTACCGCCGACGGCGAGTTTCACGGATTCGAAGGCGTCGACGATCATCGCGGCTGCTGCTTCGGCAACTGCACGCACGTCTGGAATTACGAAAGCTCCACGCCGCATCTGTTCCCGACGCTCGCCCGATCGCTGCGCGCCGCCGCCTTCGGCTACTCGATGGACGACGCCGGCGCGATGCATTTCGCCAGCTGCTGCCCGATGGAGTCGAGCGCTCCGGCTTCGCCGCGGCCGACGGCCAGATGGGGCAAATCGTTCACGCCTATCTCGACTGGTCGCTCTCCGGCGACAACGATTGGCTGCGCCGCATGTGGCCGCGCATCAAGAAAGGCCTCGAATTCGCGTGGGTCCCCGGCGGCTGGGATGCCGATAAAGACGGCGTGCTCGAAGGCGTGCAGCACAACACTTACGACGTCGAATTCTACGGCCCCAATCCGATGTGCGGCATTTATTATCTGGCCGCGCTGCGCGCCGGCGAGGAAATGGCGCGGGCCGTCGGAGACGATTCCTCGGCCGCGGAATATCGCCGTCTGTTCGAATCCGGCCGCAAGTGGATCGACGCCAATTTATTCAACGGCGAGTTTTACGTGCAGAAAATTCAAGGATTTTCGAAGGACAAGATCGCGCCCGTCGCTGCGCAGCAACATGGGCTCGGACGATACCGGAACATCCGCAATATCAGGTGGGCGAGGGCTGCCTGGTCGATCAGCTCGTCGGCCAATATCTCGCCGAAGTCGCCGGCCTCGGATCGCTCGTCTCAGAGGAGCACATCAAGAAAACGCTGGCGTCCATCTATCGCTACAACCACAAGAACTCGCTGAACAATCACGACACCGTGCAACGCACCTTCGCGTTGAACAACGAAGCTGCCATGGTGATTTGCGATTACGGTAAGGCCGAGCGCCCGCGCATCCCTTTCCCTTACTACGCCGAAGTGATGACCGGTTTCGAATACTCCACCGCCGCGCACATGCTTTACGCGGGCATGATGCGCGAAGGCGTCGAATGCATCGGCAACATCCGCGCGCGTTACGACGGCGAAAAACGCAACCCGTGGGATGAAGCGGAGTGCGGTCATCATTACGCCCGCGCCATGGCCGCATGGTCGGGAGTGCTGGCGCTCAGCGGCTTCCGTTATCACGCGCCGAAAGCGGCCGTGATCGCGATTCCCCGCGTTCCGCGCGCCGGGTTCACGTGCTTCTGGTCGACCGCGACCGGCTGGGGCACTTTCAGTACTGGGCCCGGCCTCGAAATCAAGGTTCTGCATGGAAGCCTGCCGTGCAGTCCTGCGAGTTCGCCGGCACCGCGAACGGCGCCACGCTCGATGGAAAAACGATCCCCCATCGCGTCGAGCACGTCAACCGCGCGTCGTTGCAATTCCCGGAGCCCTTCGTGCTCGCGGCCGGCAGCGTTCTGAAGCTGAGCGCATGAGCGCACGTCCGCACCTGATCGTCGTCGGCGGATTTCTGGGCGCCGGCAAAACGACGCTCATCCTAGCCGCCGCCCGCCTGCTCGCCGATCGTGGCCTCCGCAGCGCGATCATCCTCAACGATCAGGGCGAATCGCTGGTCGACACCGAACTCGCGCGATCGCATGGCTTCGACGCAGGCGAGGTCACTGGAGGCTGCTTCTGCTGCCGCTTCTCCGAACTAATTCGCATCGCCGATCAACTCCGTGAATATTCGCCCGACGTCATCTTCGCCGAGCCGGTCGGCAGTTGCACCGATCTTTCCGCCACGATTCTCCAGCCGATCCAGCAAGCCTATAGCGATACATTTCAGCTCGCGCCCCTGACCGTTTTAGTCGACCCAAGCCGCACGCACGACAACGAAGACATCGCCTTCCTTTTCCAAAAGCAACTGGAAGAAGCCGACCTGGTCTGCTACACCAAATCCGATCTCTATCCCGATCCTCCGCGCGCAAACAACACCCGCCAGCTCAGCGCGCGCACCGGTCAGGGAGTCGCCGCATGGCTCGATGAAATCATGTTCGGAAAGCTCAGCGGAAAAATCCTCGACATCGATTACGCCCGCTACGCGCAAGCCGAAGCCGCGCTGGCATGGCTCAATGCGGAGGCCGATCTAACCTGCGATCCGCCCCTCTCACCGGCGATGCTGCTGGGCCCGTTCCTCGATACTTTGGACCGCGAACTCACTGCTGCCGGAATCCCGATCGTGCATCTGAAAGCTCTGGATCAAACACCCGCAGGATCGCTAAAAGCCGCCCAGTGCGCGAACGGCGAGGAGCCCACAATCGAGGGCGCGTTAGACGCATCGCCTGCCGCAACCCATCATCTCCTGCTAAATCTGCGAGCCGCCTTCGCTCCCGATCCAGTCCGCGCCATCGTGCAACAAGCGATGGAAAATCTTCCCGGACTATCTGCACTTCGGCTCAACTGCTTCAGCCCCGCAGCACCAAAACCCGAACGCCGGATCACGTCAGCGCGCGGCGTTTAAATACTGATCGAACCAAACGACCTCGTTGTAATAGCGATGCACCATATCCCAAGGCGGCCACCCGCCGTGATAATTGCCCGGATAGCGAATCATCTGCGCCGGCACATGCTGCTTTTCTAGCGCCCGATACATCTGCTCGGCCTGCTCGATCGGCACCCGCATATCGGCTTCGCCATGCACGAACAGCGTCGGCGTTTTCACATTGCCCGCGTACGTGATCGGCGATAGCCCGCGCATCCGCTCGGCTCGCTTCCGGATTCCACTCGGTCCCATAAAACTCGCTCTCCTTGGTCCGCGGAATATCCGACGTGCCGTAGTCGCTCATCCAATTGGAAATTCCCGCTCCGCTCACCGCCGCCACGAAACGAGTCGTTTGCGTGATCACCCAATCCGTCAAAAATCCGCCATACGAATAGCCCGTAACGCCAGCCGCTTCGGATCCACAGGATCATGCGCCAGCGCATAATCGACGCCCGCCATCACGTCCTGATAATCGAGCTTGCCCCATCCGCCCCAGGTCGCCCACAGAAATTTCTCGCCATATCCGGTGGACCCGCGTGGATTCGTGTACAGAACCGCATACCCATGCGCCGCCAGCCACTGAAATTCGAAATCGAACTGGCTGCCATAAGCCCCATGAGGCCCGCCATGAATGCTGAGGATCATCGGATGCGGCGCCTTGCCCGAATGCGGCAGCATGATCCATCCCTTCCACACTCGTTCCGTCCTTGCTGGGAAAGTGAATCCGCTCAGCCGTGCTCAGCTCGACCTCGCTCACAAACTTCCCATTAAAATCGCTGAGCCGGGTCTCGCCGCTCCCATCGATTTTCGAACAAAACGCCTCGCCAGGATGCGTCGGATCCTGCGCGACATACGCCATCCGATCGAACGCTTCGGAAAAACTAAATCCGCCGAAGCGCCCTCTCGCCCTTGGTGATCTGCACCGGCTTGCCGCCATTTTGCGGCATCCGGAACAGATGCGTATCGCCGCCCACCGCCGACGCGAACCAGATTGCATCGCCCTGCCACCTCGGAGCATCGGGAATCAGATCGAAATCCGGGCGTCAGATTTTTCATCGCGCCGCCCTCCGCGGGCATGCGATAAATATCGACCGCCGCGCCGTGATTCTGCCGCGTTTGAATAATCGTACTCAGCGATTGCCGCCGCCGGAACGCCAGATTTTTCCCGTCCGGCGACCACGCCGGCGAGTCGTATTCGAACCCATCGTCAGTCAGCCGCTGGATCTTGCCCTCCAAATCCACCACCCACAAATCGGCGCGTTCATACGAAAATTCGTCCCGCTGATGCGTGTCCGCGACCAGCGCCAGCGCGCCGCTATCGGGCCTCCAAGCCAGCTCCGCTGGCGTTCACGCCCAGATGCGTCAACTGCTTCGGCGTTCCCCCATCGCGCGCGACAATATAGAGTTCCGCGGGCGGCGTCGCCTGCGGATCGCGAGGATCGGGAAGATAGCCGCGCCCATCCGCCCGATAGTTCACCCAGTCGAAGGAGCTTCCCTTTGAACCGCTCCGCGAGCTGCTTTTCTGTCGGCGAAAGCTCCTTCGTCTCGGCGCGGCGGAGGCGTTCTCTTCAGTGAACGCGATCCACTTATTATCAGGACTGAAAATCGGCGCGCCGCTGACGCCCGCAATCTTGAAACGGCTCGCGGTCTTTCTGGTCCATGTGCAGAAACCATTCGTTCGCCTTCGCCCTCGCCACCGCCTCGTCCGCCGCGACCACCCCCTCCGCGTCCCGACCTGCTGAACGCCAGCAATTTTCCATCGGGACTCCATCTGCGGACTCGGACGAACTGTCATCGCCCGGCTAAAAGTTTGACCGCCGCGCTCGACCCATCCGACGGCGCGATCCACAATTCGGTGTGCCGCTGATTCTCCGCTTCGACGATGGTCGATCGCGCGAAAACCACCCATCGGCCGTCCGGCGAAATGGCCGGAGTCGCCGCACCTCTCGATGCGGTAATAATCCTCAAGCTGGATCGGCCGTCCGGCCTGGACAAAGTCCGGCGGCGAAACTCAGCAGACGCAAGCAGGCCCAGGTTTTTCATTGCGGAATTATATCATCCGGTCTCGCGACCGTTGACAATTCCCGTTTCTGGGATAATCTCATCGAGGCTTGAGTCGTTTCAAGCTCCCCAAAAACCGCGTTCAGTTCGAAAGGGAGACGGCATGAAGATTCCGAAAATTCTCATCCTCAGTTCAATTCGTTTTTCTCTTTGGAGAATCCATCCAACTCGCAGCAGCCCCCCGCCGGGAGCACCGGCAGGTCCTGGCCGAGGCCGCGGCGGCGGCGGCGGATTCCGACAGCCCGATCCCATCGATTTCAACGACCACGCCGGCTGGATTTCCATGTTCGACGGCGCGACCCTCAACGGCTGGGACGGCGACAAGGCGTGGTGGCACATCGTCGACGGCGCCATCATGTCCGAATCGACATGCGAGAAACCTACCGGCACTATCTATCTGGTCTGGCAAGGCGGCGAGGCGGCGGACTTTGAGATGAAGGTCGAGATGAAGGGCGAAGGCGCGCATATCAATAGCGGCGTCCAATATCGCGGCGCGATTCAGGAGCCTCGCACCCGCGGGCGGTCGCGGTCCTGGCGGAGGTGGACGCGGTCCCCAAGGTAACTGCCCCAGCGGTCAGCCTCGCGGCACACCACCCGACCAAGCCGGGCAGGCGAAGTGGAATATGCTGGGCGCGCAATTCGATTTCGACGGCCAGAACCGTTATAGCGGCCAGTATTACGAACAGGCCACCGGCCGCGGCATCATCGCCTGGAGAGGACAAGTCGTCCAGACCGCTGGAGGGCAAGCCGCCCCGCCTCTTAGCGACCCTCGGCGATAAAGATGAGCTCGGCGGATACGTCAAAGTCGACGATTGGAATCAGCTCCACATCATCGCCCGCGGAACTACGATGACTCACATCATCAACGGTCACGTGATGTCGATGCTGATCGACGACGACCCGACGAAATTCCGCAAAACCGGCCTCATCGGTTTCGAGATCGAAGGCACCGGCAAGATCTTCATGCGAAATATCTGGCTGAAAAAACTCTAAGCTCTCACCGGCCCTGTCGTGAGATCATCGCAACAGGGCCCTTCTGAAATCACTTGTCAGACCCATCGTAATTTTCTTCGCCACGCTAGGCGGCGTCGGCGTTTTCTTTTTGGGAATCATCGATGCCTCCCTGCTCTTCTTACCGCTCGCCGTCGACATCCTGGTAGTGGTCCACTCCGCGCGGCACCATAACCAGTGGCCCTATTACGCCTTAATGGCCGCCCTCGGGTCGGTCGTCGGCTGCTTCACCACAGATTGGGTCGGACGAAAGGGCGGCGAAAAAGGCCTCGAAAAGCGTCTCTCCAAACGGCGCCTGGGATTTTTTCAGAAGCGCGTCCAAGCCAGCTCCGGCGTGGCTTTGGCGGTGGCGTCGCTCGCTCCTCCCGGATTCCCGCTCTTTTCGCCAGTGGTGCTGATCGCTGCCGCCCTAAACTATCCGCGCATCAAACTGCTCGCCATCGTGGGCGTGTTCCGCTTCCTCCGCTTCAGCATCGAAGGATTACTCGCGATCCGCTTCGGTCGGGGAATTCTGAGACTAGTGGACTCCCCGACCGCGCAACACATCATCACAGGAGTGATCGTCATCTCGCTAATCGGAAGCGCGTGGGCCATCTTTTCCTGGACCCGAAGCAGCCGCCAAAAATGACCAAGGGCTGCTGAAAAACTCTTTTGACTTCCTTGTGTGGGGCGGACCCCTGGTCCGCGCGCGATCCCCTGATCGCGCTCTCGACCAATAAAATCAGCCCTGCGACACGCGCACAGGCCAATCCGGGGAGCGACCGCGGACCGGGGGTCCGCCCCACTGGCAACCTACCGAAACGACCGCGCCACACCTATCGATTCACTCTTCCCTCCAACTCGCCGCGACGCCGACAAAGCCGACTCAGACTGGGCGAACGCATTCGTCGCCTCCCTGGTCTGTTCGATCGACGTACTGAGCGACGCCCTCGACACGCGTCGCACAATCGGGTCGACCACCCAGTGCAGCGCCCCGGGAATCGGGCGGCTCAACGCGATCGCTTCGGTTTCCAGGTACACGCCGCCATCGCGCTCCTCGTATCGGGACATGGTGCACAGCCGCCAGATATAGCCGCTGCCTTCTCCGTCGGGAATGCGCCCTTCATCCGACACTTCCTGGACGCGCGTGGTCTCCGCGACGCTGAACCATTTGCTGCTGTTGACCTCAGTGAACCGCGACTCATATTCGCTATCGAGCGCGCGCTTCATGAACATCGCCTTGTCGACCACTACCACCGAGAATCGATCCTGCGCGTCCTTCTGGCTGAGCGTTTTTGCGTCGATCACCGACGGTTTGTAGAATTCCGTATAGCGATTATAATTGCGAACCACCCCGATCACGTCTTCCAGGCGCGCGCCGGGAATGAACGCCGCACCGATCCAGTGATGGATCAGCCCTGCCGGGACCGCTGTGCGGAGTATGACCCAAGGGCGATACCACTACTTCGCCGTTGCGGATCCGGCCCAGCCGCTCGTGCGATTCGTCCGCCCACAAGAATTTCCCTTCGCGCGCTCCAGCATGCTCGCCTTCGCGGCGGCCAGATATTGATCCCAGGCATCCAGCGATTCCCGTTTTAACTCCGCTCCGCTGCGAAGGGTAAGCGGCGAATAATACCAATGCGGCGACGATGTTATGGCGCGACATTTTTGACCACCTCAGCTTCCGCGCCGCGCGCTCTCTCGCGGATCGTCAGCTCCGCTCGCCCCGTAAAGCGCAGTGTCGATCTGCAAATGAGTCTCGCGGGCCAACGTCGCGCCGTGCCGGATCTCCATCTCTTGAGAAATGCCGATTTGCGCAGCATCACCGACGGACTCTTCACCAGGCGTCCCGTTAAATGCGTCACCAGTCCGGTCTGGTTGTCAATCCACAACTCGCCCGCGATCATTCCCTTCCGCTTCCTGCGCGGCGTAATCTGGAAAACCGAAACGGTGCCCGTATTGGTTACGAGTCGAAACCTATAGTTGGATTTCGTGATCGGAGCGGCCAGCGGAGCCTTCTCCGTATCGATCGCGAAATAGCGCGCGATCATTTCATTCCTCACCAGGCGGTCGCCCTCGATCGTAACGAACTGATACTCGCGCTTACCGTCTGTCCATCGCCTGATCGCTTCGATGCGCGCCCGTTTTTGCAACCCTGGTAGCGAAGCCTCGATCTCAAACGTTGACGGTAGCCGTGTCCAGTCCCCGATCCGATAGCGCCGCGCTATACCGTTCCAGAACCGCGCTCGCTTCGTCGGATTTCTCGCCGGCTTTGTCGACGAATCTCTCAGCCGATGCAGTCGCGGGAAACAAAAGCGCCGCCGTGAAAATCAGCGCTGCCACCGCCGCACGGAAGGCGGACGAGGTGAAGCGCGGCTCGAACGTCTGGCCCACGGCGTGGTCCGAAGACGCATAAGGTTGCCCCGTGACCGATTCCGCCAAAATTCGCGATTCGGGGGAGTTCGCCACCACACGCGCGCCCGCTCGCGACCAGCGTCTCAGAAGTTCCCGGCCTGATTCATCCGCGCCGGTAAGAAAAGTAATATCGACCGCGAGAGCTTTCCCGTCGAAAGTGGAGGATGCCGTTCGCCACGCCTGATCGAGCTTGCCCACTTCAACGCCGGAAAGATTTCCCGAGAGTTCGAACCGAAACGCCTTCGGTCCGTCGTGCATATAAAAAAGAAGTCCAGACATTTTAATCATTACCCCAGCGACAACACGGGAACCGGATTGCGCCCGTTCTCGCGATACGGATCCCGCCCGCTATCTCCTGCCAGATTGCTGGTCAATTGCACAATGCCGATCCGCTGCGCCTTTTGCGTCAGCTTTTCATCCTCATGCAGCAGAACCGACGCCTCCTCGATCGACTTTCCTTCGAAGATCGTCAACAGCATCGCGCACCGCGGAAACGCATCGATGGCGATCACCGCTTCTTCGAATTCTTCTCTCCCGATGTACGCGCGCCGCTTCCATCGGGCGTTCGCGAGCCCATCGTCGGCCGTGCGAGCAACTCTTAGCTTCGACACCCGCAGCTCCGTCCTGATGGTGCCCAGAGCTTCGTCGATAATCACCTCGCGCGGATTCTCGTCTTCAAAATCAAGAGCCCGGTCGAACGCTTCCACGCCGTGGTCCGCGGTGCCACTGAGAAGGAATGCCAGCGAATACAACTCGGACAAATTTTCCTCAAAGGTGTCTATCATCGGTTTGAATCCTTTCGGCATGCATCACTCGCCAGCCACGATAAACATCGCCGCAAAGCCGGCTCTGTCTTCCTCTTCAGGTCATCGAGAAGATGCTTGGTATCCACACCGCGGGCGACAAATCGCACGCCCGCATCCTTCATCGCGCATAACAGCCGCGCCCCAGCCTCATCGACGAACGTTACGTCCGTCAAATCGACCACGAGCAGGGATTTGTCCCAGGCGGATTTCAGTTCCTCCACCCAGGGCCCAGCCAGTTGGCCGTGCAAAACTAACTTCTGCCCGGTAGTGGTAATGCGCAGCATCTTCGGCGTCTGTAAGGGCAGTCCACTGGCCAAACGTTAAGTGATAGACAGATTTCAGTTTTGGTATCGAGTGCGGTGTCGAATGCCGACACTCCAAGCCCGCCCCTCGGCAAACTGCCAGAATTCCGGCATTGACCTCGTCGTTGTGGGGCGGGTTGGGCAGAGACGTAAACGCAGGCGGAACCGCCTGCGCCACAAGAGCACATCAGCAATTTTACAAGTCGTGTAGCCTGTGGGGCAGGCGGTTTCGCCTGCCAATGGCGACCGATGTTTAAGTGGAGGACGTCCGCGAAACCCGAACGCCAAGCTTTTGCATGCGGAATTGCAGCGTCGACCGCTTCATTCCCAATAGCGCCGCCGCGCCCTCAGGCCCCGAAACAATCCCCTTCGATTGTTCCAGCGCGCGCAGAATTTGAATGCGTTCCGTCTCATCCAGAACGTTGCGCATATTCGCGCCCTCCACCTCTATGGGAGCCTTCAAGCGCTTCATTGCCGCCGGTTCCATGCGCGACTGCAAGTCCCCGAGCGATACTCTCAACGCTGGTCCAGGCGAGAGAATAACGGCCCGCTCGATCACATTTTGCAGCTCGCGAATATTGCCCGGCCAATCGTAGCGGACCAGAGCCCTCATCGTGTCCGAGGGGATGGAATCGATGTGCTTATTCATGCGCCGGCTCAATTGCTGGACGAAGTGTCGTACCAGCAGAGGAATGTCTTCGGTCCGTTCGCGCAGCGGTGGGACGCGGATGGGAAACACATTGAGCCGGTAGAACAGGTCCTGCCGGAACTTCTGCTCGTCCACCATAGCTGACAAGTCGCGGTTCGTCGCCGCGATCAATCGCGCATCGCTGCGAATGGTTCGCGTCCCGCCCAGCCGCTCGAATTCGCGCTCCTGCAAAACGCGAAGGAGCTTAGGCTGCAGTTCCAAGGGAATCTCGCCGATCTCGTCGAGAAACACTGTCCCGTTATGCGCCAGCTCAAAGCGTCCCACCCGTTGCGCAATCGCGCCCGTAAATGCACCTCGTTCGTGCCCGAAAAGCTCGCTCTCGAGCAGCCCGGTCGGAATCGCCGCGCAATTCAATTTGACGAATGCGTTCCCGGCCCGCGAACTCAGGTTATGCAGCGCCCTGGCCACCAGTTCCTTGCCCGTTCCCGTGTCCCCATATATAAGGACGGTCGAATCGGTGGGCGCAACCGTCTCGATCTGGCTCAACACGTTGCGCAGGGAAGCACTTTGCCCGATGATTTCCTCGAACTTCAGCTCGCTTCGAATCTCGTTTTCGAGATAAACCTTCTCTTGGGCAAGCCGGTCCTTCAACTCGGCGATTTGGGTGTAGGCGAGCGCATTTTCGACCGCGATCGCCACTTGATTCGCCACCTGTGTCAAGAATTCGACGTCATCGACGGTGAACGGAACATTCTCCAGCCGTCCCAGGCTAAGCGCGCCCAGCATCCGGTTTTTCCCGATCATCGGAAGGTGGCAAACCGCCTGTATTCCTTCTTCGATTGCGAGGGAGCTGCCCTCTTCGTCATCGGCAAGTTCCGTTTTGTTCATCACCACCGGCTGGCGCGATCGAAACACCCGCGTAAGGCTCGCCTTCTCCTCCACCGGCAGTGACAATTTCTCCGCGAGCATCCCTTTGCTCTTCGGAAAATCAAGCGCGTACAACCTGAAGTCGTTGTTCGTCCCCGGCAGAATCACGCCCACCCCGTCGCACTGCATTACGTGGCGGATGCTGGCGGAGATTTCTTTGAGCAGATCGGGGAGGTCCAGGTTCGCCATCACGCGGTTCGACAGGTTGAGCAGCAATTGCAGCCGCTCGCCGGTCTTTTGCGATGCCTCGAAATTGAGCGCGTCATCGGTGGCGAGCGCAATCTGATCCGCCACCAGCGAAAAGAAAAGAATGTCTTCGTCCGAATATGAATTCGGGGATTCGCTCGCGATCACCAAGCTTCCCAGGCGGCGGTGCGCCGTGGTCAGAGGAACCGCGCACGCGGACAGGATGCCGAACCGTTTGAAGATCGCCATGTTCGCCGGAAACCGCGTCTCCAATTCCGCGTTCCGGACCATCGCCGGTTGCTGATTGTGAAACACCCACCACGCGATCGTGTCCTGGGGCGCAATCGTAACCGAGTTCGGATGCGGGTGATTGTGATCCCTGCAATGGTTGAAGTGAACCTTATTCGCCGCTTCGTCAAACTGCACGATTCCGTCGAAAGGCAGCACCTCGCGAAGCTCCCGCGTCAGCAGTTGGAATAGTTCTTTCGGATTCCGGTGCCCTCGAATCGCCTGAGCGATCCGGATCAACGCGCGATAGCGGGCGCTAATCGAAGTCGAGACAACAAGTTCGTCAGCGACCAGAGCCATGTGTATCGGATGCTCACTGGCGGTCGTAAGTTGCGATAAATTAATCGTCTGCCCAAATGTCGGCCTGTTGCCAGTAAATCGACCTTATTGGCACTCTCACTTGCTTATTTTTCAGATATATGCGTGAGGCCATGAAAATGCAATTTTAAAATGCCGAGGAGTTTGAAACTATGCGTTCAGCAAAATTGATTACCATTCTTTGCGGCGGTGCGTTGATGACGTTCGCCCAGGAATATTCGAAGCAGGATGTATCCGTCCAGGCACTTGGCAGTTTCGTGAAAAGCACCTGGAGCAACGGTGTGGAACAAAGCGCCACCAACAGCGGGGGCGTGCTTGCCAGCTACCGTTATTTCTTCAACAAAAACAGCGGCGTCGAGATTAACTACGCCTTTACAACAAATACTCAAAGCTATGGCTCACTGGGAGTTGACACTCATTCAAGCGAGGCGTCGGCCGCCTATGTGTTCCGTATGCCTCTGAAACATTTCACGCCGTTTCTGCTGGCGGGGGCGGGCGGAATCGTGTTCGATCCGAAAGACTTCGTCGGTGCCAGCACGCAGGCTCGGGCCGCGTTCGTCTACGGCGGCGGCGCGGACTTCAATGTCGGTTCGCATGTGTTCGTGCGCGCAGAATATCGCGGCTTGGTCTACAACTCACCGACCTATGATCTGCCCGGTTTGAACGGCGCCGACCGGATTTCGCATCGCGCGGAACCGTCAGTCGGCGTTGGTTATCGATTCTAAGCTGCCTTAAAACGCCTTAAATGACCATAAATGCGTCGCTTGCAAGGCTTATGTGAGCTTAATTCATGGGGCGGTGGACCATCCACCGCCCGGAGCCTGATTGGGACAGCCGATCCCACAATCGAACAGCGTTCAGCGGAGCAGAGCCTGCAAATACAGGGGTCCTAGAGAGGTACTATGATTGCTTCAAATGGCATTGATGAGCAATCTGATGGACGATGTGCGGCTGGCGATTCGAGGCTTCAGGAAGACTCCGGGAGTTACCGCGGTGATCGTGTTGGCGCTGGCTTTGGGGATTGGGGTCAACGCTTCCAGTTTTATCTATATCAGTGGGCTGCTGATGCATCCTTTTCCGTACCCTCAACTCGATCGGATCATGACGATTTGGGAGTCGCCCATAAATCAGCCGGGGGAACGCCTCGCGGTTGCGCCGGCGAATTTCGTGGACTTGAAGGAGCGCAGTGCGTCCTTCGCGGCGCTCTCGGCATTCCGGCCGTGGAACGCGAATCTTTCGGGCATCGGCGACCCGGAGAGGGTTTTGGCGTGTTTCGTGACGCCGGAATTTTTCGCCGGGCTTGGGCTTGAGCCCTCGCTTGGCCGAGCGCTCAGCGCCGAAGACGCGAAGCCCGGGCGACCGGGCGCGCTGGTGGTCAGCCGCGGATTCTGGACTAGCCGGCTCGCGTCGGACAAATCGGTAATCGGCAAAACGGTCTCGCTGAATGGAGCGGCCTACACCATCGTCGGCGTGATGCCGGAGGATTTTAATTTTCCTCTCGAAACCGAGGTGTGGATTCCGCTGGTGCTGACCACTGCTGAGCGGCAGGATCGGACATCGCATAGCGTATCGATGCTGGGCCGATTGAAGCCCGGCGTCCCCCTTCAGCAGGCGCGCGCCGAACTGGCGACTCTGGCACACGGGCTTGCTTCTGAACATCCGGACACGAATGAGAACCTCAGTATCGCAACGGTTCCTCTTATCGAACTGGTCGACAACACCACGGCGCGTTTTCTGCTTACACTGCTGGTGACCGCTGGATTTGTGCTGCTGCTGGCTTGCGCAAATGTCGCCAATCTCCTGCTGGTGCGACTGGCGGAGCGGCAAAAGGAGATCGCGATCCGAACGGCGATGGGCGCGAGCCGAGCGAGAATCGTAACTCAACTCATGCTTGAGAGTACGCTGATCGCGCTGGTCGCGGGAGGGCTCGGGTTGGATTTCGCGGCCTGGAATCTGGCGTCGGCGCGCCGGAGCATTCCTCCTGACGTATATAAAATCGTCGGCGGTCTGAAGTCGGCTCATATCGATACGACCGTGGTTCTGTTTACTCTGGGCGTGTCTCTGATCGCTGGTTTTCTCTGTGCTCTTCCATCGCTGAGTCTGGTGTTGCGCGAGGCCGGGTCCACCCGTTTGAGCGATTCGCTGAAAGAGAGCGGACGCAGCGGTGCGGGGGGACGTTCAAGGAGCCGTTTGCGGACGACGCTTGCGATTGCCGAGGTTTCGATCGCGCTGATTCTTCTGGTAGGCGCGGGCGCAATGGTCCGCACATTTCAACGATTCCTGACCGTGAATCCGGGCTTCGATACGACCAATCTGATGACCATGCAAATGTCGCTGCCGCAGCCGAAATATTCGGGAACGATGCTCGCGTCTGCTTTTTATGAAAGGCTTCTCGATGGACTCGGCAGTCTTCGCGATACGCGCGTTGCGGCGGTCGCGGCGGATGGATCGGTTGACGCGATGTATATCGAAGGCCGCCCGGCGCCGCGTCCGGGTGAATCCGTTCCCGAATTGCGAGCCGTCAGCGGGCGGTACTTCGACGCGCTGCGTCTGCCGATGATTGAGGGGCGCTCCATCTCGCCGTCGGACGATCGCGATCATCCGCTGGTCGTCGTGCTGAGCAAAAGCCTGGTCAGGAAATACTGGGTTCAAGAAAGTCCACTCGGACGCCAGGTGCGGCTCTCGAAATCCGATCCACGCTGGCTAACCGTGGTCGGCATCTGCGGCGACACCACGGATTGGTTCAGCGGGCAACCGCTGCCGCGCGCTTACGTATCGTTTCTCCAATCGCCGCAGCCGAATGCGACGATTTACGTCAGAACCATCGGCGAGCCTACGCAGATTATGCCGCAGATGCGCGGGGAGATTCAGAAAATCGACAAAGCGCAAGCGATTTTCGATGTGAAGACGATGGAGCAGCAGATTACGGAAGCGACCTCTGGTGTTCGCGCTTCGTCCTCGAGCATGGTGATGTACGCGTTCATCGGACTGTTCCTCGCGGCCAGCGGAATTTATGGCGTGATCTCCTATTCGGTGGCGCGGCGGACGCATGAGATCGGGATCAGAATGGCGCTCGGCGCGGATCGCCGAAGTGTGCTTCGGTTGACGATACGGGACGCGATCCGGATTGGCGCGATCGGACTTGGCATCGGCGTGCCGATTGCTTTCGCAATGATCCGGGCCATGTCGAGCGCGCTTTTCGGGGTCATTCAGCTCGATGCCGTGACGTTCGCCGGACTGACGCTGATCCTTGCCATCTGCGCGGTGGCGGCCGGTTATATCCCGGCGTTACGCGCTTCACGGCTCGATCCGGTGACGGCTCTGCGCAATGAATGATATTTTCGTAGATTGCGTCAATTAATGCAGAGGACTGGGGACACGCTTCGGAGAATCTGCCGGAGATAGAGCCCGTACCAGTTCATCGGAAGTGACGGTGGGCGCCCAATATTTCTCAATGTGCTCAATCACCAGATCGGTGCCGCGGCTGTGAGAAACGTAAGGCGATCGAGCCGGATTGTACATCGCGTCGGTAAGATCGCGGATTAAAACACAATGAACGCCCCACCGCGTCATCTGCCGAATACCGAACGTCCGGTTTAGAATGCACATGTTGGTATGGACGCCGACGAAGAGAAGCGTCTCGATCCGATAGGAACGCAATGCGCTATAGATTTCGCGGCCGCTGTCGGAGATCAAATCGTTGCCATCGATCGAAATCAACGGATTCTCCCGCGACCACACAGGCGTATTCGGCGCGAGCTTGTTGTTCGCGACATCGCAGCCGCCATCGCTATCGTCGATCGGCAACGGCGGATCGGTCAGCTCGATCGGCGCAGGGGGTTCGAAGACGGGCACCTTCAGCATCTTAATACGGGAGGGGTTTTGGCTATAAAACGCCATTGTTTCGGAAGGCGCGTGGATGATCAGAACTCCGCGCTTCCGAGCTAACGCGATCACCGGCTCCATTTTTCGCGCGAGCGCAGCAACACGGTCCGCAGCGCCTGAACACCAATGGCGATCCCACATGTCACAGATGACGAGCGCGGTCTTCGAGGGATCGAGATCGCGAGCGACCGGCACCGCCTTCCACTCGCCGCTACCTTTCACGACCTCGACGCGGGTGCGCAGAGTCAGTTGCGGGGGATTCACCGCGAGAAGGGCGGCCGAGACGGTCAGGAGAACGATAGTGACGCGGGTCCGGGTCAATGCGATTAAACGATATCACGACGCGAGGTACGTTATAACCCCGTCTGTGAGGGCGGGGATTCCGAAGACATCCACAGCGCCATTGCATCTCCTTGTCCGTCCGCCACATAGCGCACAGCGGCGTAAATTGCGGTTGTGGTTTGAAGCCGACGAGTGCTCCCTTCCCGCGCCCACCGTTTCCTATGCCCTTCTAGTGTGTTTAACGCTCGGCTGGAATACGCCTTGAAGTCAGCTATCGCTCGGTTGGGCCGGGCCACGTTATCCACCACACAGTGCACATGAGTGCTTCGGACATGCGCAACGACGAGTTGCCAGTCGCGCGTAATGCATACCTCCCGAATAGCTTTCAAGACTGTGCGCGCCGTATGCCCGTCCAACCTGTAAGGAGCTTCTATCATCTGTTCCGTCGCGTAGCGCTTCAGCGGAGCCGAGGGTTCGCGAAAGCCGCCCCGATGATCGCCGCGATTACGGTCAACCCACCCACGCTCGTCGCCTGGAAGGTGCGTGCCATAACAACAGAAGGTAAGTAAATAGGTCAACTAGATTGAGTGCGCGTGCGGCGGCGAATTTCTCATGAGAGTCTCCTTGCATCCCCTGGCTAACGCCAGGGGTTATAGTCCGATACACCCAAGAAGCCCGGGACAGGGAGCTCAGAAATGCGCCAAAAATGCAGGACAGTGCACTCGGTGCGCCGATTCAATCGTCATCAAGCGCGAGGCGGGCGGTCAGAGTAAGGATGAGGGCTTTTTTAGGGTGTTGACGATGGCGGGATGCGGCGTTTCGTGGCGTGCTCAAACGCGTATGCGATTTCGAACAGCCGAGGCTCACTGCATGACGCCCCCGTGAAACCGACCCCGAACGGGCGCCGGCTTCGCATGAAAGTTCTCGGGAAAAGGTTGCTGCGCGGGGCGCGTTCGGCACCATTCCGAAAGGTACCACGATGATCGGATAGCCGGCGCGCGCCGCCAGATCCGCTCCGCTGAGTCCGGGGGTCAGGATCGCGTCCAGATGGTTGGCGTTCAGAACCGCGTCGATTCCATTGGTCCGGCTGAGCAGAATATCCTTCTGCACGTCGGCTTCGTTGCGGGCCTGATCCGCTTCCAGATCCATTTCGTCGGAAATGTCGATCCTCGATTGCCCGAATTTGATCGCGCCGGCTTTGACGTGATTCAAATTCCACTGGCGAAGCTCGGACAAGCGTCTTCACTGGGGCGCATCGGCCCCAGGCTGGCGAGCCAACTATTGAAGTCGCGCTTCATGCCGTACTTGAAATTGACCGAGCAGTTCTCGTCTTTGCCTTTGGCCTGATTCGCGCCGGAGCAGTAGCCGCCACAGCGGGAAATTGTTCTTTGGATCTTTATCGATGAAGCTCGGAATGTCGGCGGGATCGACGACCTCGGCGCCCTGCGCTTTGAGAACGGCGATCGCCTCGGCCATCACTTTGGCCTGCTCGGGATTGAGGCCGCGCCGCTCGCGAGTCTCGCCGGGCAGCGTGATGCTGTCGTAATAAAACGCCCGCGGAATGCCGATGCGTGCGCCTTTGAGTGCGCCCGCTTTCAGGAACTTCGTGTAATCGCGACCCGGCGGAGGCGTACAGGTTTTCGTTGCCGGATCTTTCGGATCGGGCGCGGCGCTTTCGAGAACGCCCAGCAGAATCGCCGCGTCCGCCACGGTTCTGGTCATGGGACCGGCCGTGTCATGATCGGCGGTAATCGGAATCACGCCATAGCGGCTGATGCGGCCGATGGTCGGGCGAAGGCCGACCAGCATCGCCTGATTCGAAGGGCTGATGATGGAGCCGCCGGTATCGGAGCCGACATTTCCCGCCCACAGGCTGGCCGCGGTGCCAGCGCCGGAACTGGATCCGCCCGGCGAGAGAACGGCTCGGCCATCGTCGGTCGTATCGCGCGGATCGGTGCGCGGATCGTAGGGATTAAAGCCGAATCCGGCGACCGCGTTATAGGCGGGCATCGGCGTGGGCGCGCCCGCGACCCAGTTGGCGAGCTCGATCAGAGTGGTCTTCGCGATGATGATCGCTCCGGCGTCGCGAAGATTTTTCGTCAGCGTGGCTTCGTAGGGAGGAGTGTATCCGGCGAATGCGAGCGCGCCTCCGGTGGTGGGCATATCGGTGGTCTGGATGTTGTCTTTCAGCGCGATCGGGATGCCGTGCAGAGGGCCGCGGATCTTGCCTTGCGTCCGCTCACGATCGAGTTGTTCGGCTTCCTTGAGAGCGTTCGGATTAATGGTGATCGCGGCGTGCAGACGTATGATCGTAAATCGCGATGCGAATCAAATATTGATTCACCAGTTCGCGCGAGGTGACGCGTTTCTGCTCCATGGCGGTGCGCATGTCGGCGATGGACGCCTCGACTACGGTGAACGGCTTCTGTCCGTAAAGGACTCCGCTTAGCAACATCAGAGCGATTGCTTTCATTGAGTCTCATTCTAACGGAGAGGCGGCTGATTTGAATAGACGATCGCTCCCTGTGGTCGCGGCTCGGAATCGGCGACGCGTGCGTTCTATTGCCTAGCGAGCCGCGACCACGGGGGCGATCTATTTCTTGGCCGCCTGATCTTTAAACATCTCCTGAAGATGATCCATGGTCGGCTGCAACTGCTGCGGATCTTGCACACAAGTCAGAAAAACTACAAGTGGATCGAATCCCGTCGCGCCCGCGATGCTCCGGTAAGCCGCGGGCAGCGGGGGACCCCCAGGCTGGCCCGCCGCCGGAATGGTCTCGGGAAGTTGGAAGCCGTACATACTGCCGCCGGCCAGAATCTGATGCGGATAATTCATCAGCCACAAACAATTATGAGCATCCGCGATGCTGCTCGCTGACACGACCGCGTATTGACCGCCGTCACCCGGCCCGGGTTGCTGACAGTTCCAACGCGTGGCCTGCGGCACGTAAACAGTAGGGTCCGAAAATCCGTACTCGTCAAGGAATACGTTTTTAAGACCGCGCTCTTGTACGAGCTTTTCAACTTCCGGCAGAGCATGGTTCCAGTCGAGGTTTGAATCGTTGACTAACATGTAACCGGGCCGGCCCATCCCGAGAGCGTTCACGTACGGGAAATAGTTCGGGTAGATGCGAATCGCCGTCACGATGGATGCCAGCGCGAGCGCCAGCGTCAGCCAGCCTCCGATGCGCGCAATTTGGGGCCTCGACTGGCGGAGCAATTCGAGCATCCGCGGTAGAGGCGCCAGCAGTAAAGTAAGGATCGCCAATGCGATCAGAAAATGGCGAATGCTCAAGTCCAATCGGTTGATCATGCAGACGGCGACGAAAACCACTAGCGAAATCCACGCGCTGCGCCACTGCATTTTCATCCCCTCGGGAATTGCCGACCGGAGTTTAACGAGCAAAGCCGTTATGGCCGCGATCACCAGCAGCAACAGAAACGTCAACTGGGATTTCAAAAGGAACAGTACCGGAAAATAAAACCACACGCCATGCGAGTAAGGGCGGCCCAGGATATAAGTTGGCCTGCTCCCAGCAGACAACGCGAACGCGGCTAAGCCACGTCAAATAGAGCCACGGAGGCATCAGGAGTCTCCGCACCATCGCTGACGTCGTGAAATGAGGGATGACCGAGAATGAATCTGTCGGCTGGTTCCAGGAAAGAATCAGGTAAAAGAGGTAGACAAAAAATGCGGCGCAGAAAGTCCCTTTCGCAATGTTCCGCCACGCGCGGCGGCGCCAGCGGCGGAGCTCAATTTTCTCAACTGGTTGCTCGGATAGAGGCTTGAAGCGGAGACTCAACGCGAAAGCGATGAACACGAAGAACAACAATCCCGCCGAAAACTTCGAGAGCAGCGCGCCAGCCAGCACCAGACCAAACGTCACAACAGTTGCCCACGATGGCGAGCGCCACATGTTCGGTAGCTGCCAGGTCGTTAGTATCCAGAACAGCGTAATGGCGATATCCGTAATCACCAGCGGGCCAAATGCGATGAAGGCCGGCATGGTCACGAAGGCTGAGAGAGTCAGCAAGGCTCCCCACGGTCCGCCCAGTCGCGACGCGAAAATATAAAGGGTCCATCCGACCAGCAAGGTAAGCAGTAACATCGGCGGTCGCGCCCACAGCATGGTGGATTGGGGATCGTTCCACTTCATCAGGAACCAGTGTCCGAAGACCCACTCACCTAATAATTGATGGAAGAGTTTTTCACTGAAAGTCCATGAAATGTGGTTATAATCGGCGTGCACGCCGCGTAAAACCAGCGGCATCGCGGCGATTACTTTCGCCAGCGGAGGATGCTCTTCATTCATCCTCATGTCCAATTTTTGGAGATAGCTCACCCCGGCGCCGGTGTGCGCGACTTCATCGAAGGTGACGGATTCACGCCACGCCGCCCCGCCGGCCAGTAGAGCCATAAGCACCAGAAGCAGCACCGCGCAGAGGTTGAAGATTCGCAATCTTCAGATGCTATCAGAGTGTATGAGTAGGGTAGGTCCCCGACCTGCCCGGCTTACACAATCCAAACCGAGCGCTCCGCTGAAGAACAGGTCCCCTCACTGACGGTCGGGGTTCGGTTGGGGAACACTTGGATGAGCCACAGGCCCATCGGCGCTCCCTTGGTTGTCGTTTTACGAGCCTTGACGGCAGGGAGCGGTCTTCAAAACGTGACCCTAAAAAGGCTCCCCAGGCAGCGGCGCGATCACCGGCGTAATCTTCCCCCACCCCTGATCCTTCGCCTGCTTCATATCCTTCATCAACTGCTCCGGCAAAGTTTTATTCAACCCCGGCCGCCCCGCCTGATTCGCCAACACCCAGCCCACTGCCGAAACCGTCTTCGTGACGATCAGCATCTCTTTGTAGTCGATCTTGTCCGGAGTATCGGTCGGACGATGATAGTCCGGATGCAGCCCCGTCGTGAAGAACACAATCGGGATCCCCATCTTCGCGAAATTATAGTGATCGCTGCGATAGAAAATGCGCTGCCCGTTCGGCTCCGGGCCCAGATTGTCATGCTCCTTGTCCGGCTTCGTCGCATCGTAGAAATGGTTCAACTTCAGCTTCTGATACCCGTCGTTCACCGTCTCGATGGTCTTCTCCAGATCGTCGCTGCTGATGTTCGGACCCACCAGCATGATCTCGCCCTGATCGACCAGCACATGCGTCTTATCGGTGTCCGAATAGCCAGGCCCCTTCGTCCGCCCGATCATATCGATATTCAAATTCGCGACGACCTTGCTCAAGTCGACAAACGGAAACTCGTTGAAGTATTGCGAGCCCCACAGCCCCTTCTCTTCACCCGCGTTCCACAGGAAAATGATCGACCGCTCCGGCCGGATGCCCTTTGCCAACCCCTCGGAATAAGCCCTCGCGATAGCCAGCAGCGCGGTCGAGCCGGACCCGTCGTCGTCCGCTCCATTGTTCACGTTGTGCCCGTTTTCGAGCGGCGCGCTCAGGCCGATATGATCCAGATGCGCGCTGATCACGACGAATTCGTTCTTCTTCATCGGATCGCTGCCTTCGATAATGCCGACCACATTCTCCGCATGCCCCGGCTCGCTCTTCACCGCGACTTTCAAGCTAAGCTTCTTCGCCGAACTCAGCTCAAACGATTCCTGCTTGGCACCCGAACCGGCTCCATAGAAAATCTCCGACCCGTTCTTTTTCTCACCCTGAAAAATATCGTTGGTCATCGCGAGCCCTGCCGAAATCGCGGGGACCACCGGGCAAGCCGGCGTGACTCGAAACTTCGGCACGGTGTAAGCAGGACCATTCAACCCGCCTCCGCGCCCGCCTCCAAATCCACCGCCATTTCCGCCCGCGAGCTGCTGAAAGCTCTGCAGCGTCACGACTGCGATGGCGCCGTTTTTCGCGGCTGCTTCTTCGGGCGTCATAAAATCCGTGCAAGGCTCGCCCAGTGGATTCGGCGCTCCGCGTCCACCGCCTCGGCCTCCATTGGCCGCCTGCTGCGCCGCGATCTCGGCGGGAAGTCCGGCCACCACCACGATCTTGCCCTTCACATCGATCCCTTGAAACGGATCGATATTGGTCTTCTTGACGATGTAGCCGTTGCCGACGAACGCCAGATTCCCGCTGACCTCCAGCGCTTCGAGCGGCGCCGCACCGCGCCCGCCCGCAACCACCGTCCAGTCCTTGCCATACTCAAATTCAGTAGTCCGAGCCCCGCCGTTTCCGCCGCGCCCACGCCCGCCCCGACCGCCTCCGCCCGTCAAAGAAGCTTTACTTTCGCCGGGAACGACTGCTTTAGTCACCAGCTCAAACGGCATCAGATAAGGCTGGAGAGGACCATTCGTATTGGTCAAACTGCCTCCCGGCTTCAATCCCCACTCCGCGAGATGGCTCGCGACATAAAGCGCAGCCGTATCGAACCCACGCGAAGGCAAATTGCGCCCCTCCAATTGATCGGAGGCGAGGAAGTAATCGTAAATCTTCATCTCATACTCCGTGATCGAATCTGAGTTGCCGTAGGTGACCGCCGGAGCAGCCTTAACCTTCGCCATCTTCGGCTTATTCTGCGCAGCCAGAACCACGGCAAACAGAAGAAACCCGCTAAAAATAAGTCGACGCATAGAGTGTAAAGGCGAAAGCCTCAGTGCATACGTTACCAGATTGTGTTGGGATTGTATTTGCTGGAACCCAACGTAATCCTGCTAGCCGGGCCGAACGGAGCCGGCAAAAGCACAGCCGCGCCAGACCTGCTTCACGGCGCCTTGCATGTAGACGAATTCGTAAACGCCGACGTGATCGCCCGAGGCTTGTCCGCTTTCAATCCCGAAGGCGCGGCGCTGGATGCGGGCCGCGTCATGCTTTCGCGGTTGAAGGAACTTGGCCGCCAGCGAAAAAACATCGCCTTCGAATCGACGTTGGCAAGCCGAACGTTTGCGCCATGGATTCGTGAACTCAGGAGGGATGGATACAAATTCCATCTATTCTATTTCTGGCTCCCTTCACCGGAAATGTGCGTCAATCGGGTGCGGGAGAGAAAATCGTTGGGAGGCCATTTTGTGCCCTCGGAGACGATTCATCGCCGATATCACGGCGGCATACGAAATTTCTTCGAGCTCTACGCGCCCATAGCTGACCGATGGAAGTTCTTCGACAATACCGTCAAGCCGAGAATCCTGATTGCCTCCGAAGAAAAGATCATGGACATCGAGCTTTGGGATAGACTGAAGGAGGAGTATCAACATGTCTGAGAACGGAAATGGCGCGAGAACCATCACCGAAATCATTGATGACGGCGTCAGCGTCAATGAAGCTCTCGATAAAGCCTTTTACCGAGCCGTCCTCCTGCATCGCCAAGCCAATGTTCCGATGACCTTCACCGAGGATGGAAAAATGGTGACAGTCGACGCCAAAGATATCCCCATCCCCGAGCAATACGCCAACCTGGAACCCTTCCGCTATTAGTACAACGCACAGATAGTTTCTTATAGTAAGAAACTTTGCGCAAACGCATGATGGACGGACTCGACCAGGATATTCGCGAGCATATTGCGATGGAGACCGATAATATTGCGCGCGGTGCAATGAACAAATTGGCCGCCACGATTTTAGAGGTAGATAAGGTGTCGCACGGTCGGTTCATTGGCGGTGCATTGGCGCAGTTGCTCTTCCAGTTGCCGATCGGCCCGCGTCAGGCGGTCATGCTGACGAAGGTGTTCCGCCCACGAACTCACGACAAACGTTTCGAGGTATCGGTCCGCGGTCTCCAGGTCCCGGCAAATTCCCCATCGCGATGCACCGTCGCGGCGCCGGATACGCCCGTATTGATGCATCGTTTCGATGAAATCAGATACGCGCGCGGGATCCACCTGGTATTCAACGGTGACCAGAACCGGGCCCCCAAGGGCAACGTCGGCTGGGATCGCGGGCACCGGCCAATGATTCCACGGCGTCAGGTCAACACTTGCTTCGGGGAGGCGTAGAAATAGACCCAGACCGATGGTCGCGACCGATCCGATGCCGGCGAGGAGCAGCGCCTTGCCGATCCCGACCCTTGCGGCGAGGGCACCCCACGTCGCGCTTCCGCCGGCAACCGCGCCTTGCGTGACCAGCATCGAGATGGCGAGCACACGAGCGCGCGCCCACTCCGGTGCTTGGTTTAAAATCTGAACATTAAAAAGCGAGATGAACGTAATCCAGGCAGCGCCTCCGATCAGCATAAGCGCGCCGAGCAGCGCCATTCCGTTGAGTGCGCCGGTCGCGATTGTTACTATCCCGAAAAGTGCGATGCCCGCCGAGACCACCACCTCGGCCGACCAATAAGCCCGGGCGCGCTGCATTAAGAGGGCGCCGAATACGGCTCCGCCTCCAAAGCATCCGAGCAAGATTCCGTATCCCAGCGGACTGGCGTTCGTACGATGCGCGATGGAGGGCAGCAACGCGAGCAGTCCGCTCGCGAAAAACATGGCGGCGCCCGATCTGAACATCACTGCGCGGATCGCCGGAGAATAGCGGACATAGCGGATCGCCGCGACAGTCGCGCCGGTGACGGTCTCAGCGGGTGTCGTTCTTCTGACAACAGCGCGCTTCCAACGGGCGACCACCAGAATGACGCCGAAAAATGACAATGTATTGAGCAGGAACGCTGCACCAACACCCATAAACGCAATCACGACTCCGGCAAGTGCGGGACCAACCGCTCGCGCGAAATTGAACTCGATGCCATTGAGCGCCGACGCTGCCGGGAGGTCCTCCTTTGGAACCAGCTCAGGCAGGACGGCGCGCCATGTCGGCGTTTCGACTGCGTCTCCCGCCGACAACGCAAACGTTAAGACCAGCAGCATCAGAGGAGACATCAGGCCTGCGATGGTCGTCACCGCCAATATCAGGGCTATGAAGAGCATCCATGTTTCAGTGAATAGTATTAGCTTGCGGCGGTCGACGATGTCTCCGATCGCTCCCGCCGGTAAAGCCAGCACGAAGAATGGCAGGGCGGACGCGGTTTGCGTAAGGGCGACGTACATGGGACTGCCGTTGAGCGAGACCATCAGCCACGCTGCGCCCACGCTTTGCATGAATGTGCCGATATCGGAGACAACGTCGGCGATAAAGAGGTTACGAAACGTCGATGACCTTAGTGGGCGCAAAAGACTGTCCGGCGGGCGATTAGACTTCAAGAGACCGCCTCCCACGCGCTCCAGTGATCCGCGCAGTAGTGGCGGTCCGGACCGATTCGCCTTCGATGCCGGAAGCAGCAGGGGTTATCGCAAGTCGTGTTGCGTTCGCTCATTTGCAGTTCGCTCCGGAAGCGGTCGAAGGGGGAGGCGGTGCGATGGCTGGGAAGCAGAATCCAAAACCTGCGGGTCAGATCGAAATCTTCGATCTCTACAATCGTTCCGCTTTTACCAGAGCCCGTACCCAAAGACTGCGTCACCCAGATATCGCCAACCTGCAAGTCGTCAACCAGGACTTCGCCTCGCCGCGTAGTCGGCCAGTCGCAGAGCGCTTTCGCGTCACGACAGCCGCAAAAGCGGCATTTCTTACGAATCACAAACCTGAGAATACCGCAGGAGAGACGCGTTCGCCGTCAACGAGATATGCCGAGACGAAATTCATCTCCGATTTCGTGAACTGCGATGCGATCTTCGGCGGAACCAGATGCCTTAATGAGGCGCTCCATCGGCTCGTCGTACGGTTCACTGCTTAACTTGAAGGTTCGGTGATGAACAGGGAGCACATACTCCGCGCCTGCTTGATTGGCCATGGCAAGCGCCTGTTCGGGAGTGCAATGTGCATGAATCCACGGGTCATATGCGCCGATGGGCATGATTGCCAGATCCACCGGCTTCGAGGAACGGATCTTACGAAACGAGTCGGTATACGCGGTGTCGCCGCCAAAGACGATGCGATAGCGGCCGGTTTCAATGAGATATCCGTTGTATCCGCGATGAACATCAGTGCGCGTGCGCGCCCCCCAATGCTTCACTTCGAAGGCGCGCACCGTGGCGGGCCCCACTCGGCGGGATTCGTCCCATCTCAGCTCATGAACAGCCTTATAGCGTTTTACTCGTAATAGATCGCTGGTGCCCACTGCTGTGATGACGGTCGTAGCGCGATTTTCCAACTTTCGCAGACTCGGTCGGTCGAGATGATCCATATGCGCATGGGAGAGCAGGATCAGATCCGGGACTAATAATTCCGGGAGTTGCACCGCTGGATCCACTAGTCGCTTCATGCCGAGGGTGAACGGCCCAATGCCGATGCCGATGCGGGTACTGAACACAGGATCCGTGAGAATAGTGAAGCCGTCCACCCGAATGACGACAGTGCTGTGACCGATCCATGCTGCCTGCACGCCTTCCATCGGCCACGCCTGGAACCGAGGTATTCGCGGCGCCGGTTTTACCGAACGCTTTGAATCCTCAGACAATCGCCGCCAGAACATCGGCCCGAAGCGAAAAGCGAATTCCGTCAACGCTCGTGCGTTTCCGGCGAAAGATAGTATCGCGGACATGAATCTACTTGATTAGACGCAAGAGAGCCCCGCTGGATTCGCGGAACTTAGGATGATAGAACCGGCGTTTGCTCGCGGTTGTGTTCTCCCGACCACCGCAGCCGCAAATTGTCGAGCGCGAGGTATACGACCGGGGTCGTATAAAGAGTCAGGAGCTGGCTCACGATCAGTCCGCCGATGATGGTGATTCCCAGGGGACGCCGCAACTCCGCGCCCACGCCAACGCCGGAGGCCAGAGGCACCGCGCCCAGCATCGCCGACATGGTGGTCATCAGAATCGGACGGAAGCGCAGCAAACAAGCTTTATAAATTGCATCCCGCGGACTCATGCCTTCGGCGCGCTCGGCTGCCAGCGCGAAGTCAATCATCATGATGGCGTTCTTCTTCACGATGCCGATCAGCAGGATTATCCCGATCATCGCGATCAGGCTCAGGTCGGTTTTGAAGAGGAACAGCGCCAACAGCGCACCGACGCCGGCCGATGGCAGAGTGGACAGGATCGTGATGGGATGAATGTAGCTCTCGTACAGAATCCCGAGCACGATATATACGGTCGCCAGCGCCGCGGCGATCAGGAACGGCTCGCTTCCCAGGGAATCGTCATAGGCTTTCGCGGTTCCGGCGAATCCGGAGTGAATGGTGGGAGGCAGACCCAACCGCGCCGCGGTTTCCATGATGGCATCGTAAGCATCGCCTAACGCGACCCCAGCCGCAAGATTAAAGGAGATCGTCACCGCCGGAAACAGACCCTGATGGGGTACGGAAAGAGGCGCCGTGGAAGGACCGAAGCGGGTGAACGCGCTCATCGGAACCTGCTGTCCACCGGGCGCGCGAACGTAAATCTGCTTCAGGAATTCCGGATCCTGCCAGAATCGCGGCGCCGCCTCCATGACCACGTGATACTGGTTCAGCGATGTATACATCGTCGATACCTGGCGCTGGCCGAACGCATCGTACAGCACGTTGTCGATGAGTTGCGGGCGAGATGCTGAAGCGCGCCGCCGAATCGCGGTCGTAAGTCACCACCGATTGCAGTCCGTTGTTTTGCTGATCGCTGTTGACGTCGGTGATAATCGGGATCTTCCGCAAGCGCCTCCAGCATCGGCCGGCCATACGTGGTCAAATCCTGGATGTTATCGCCCCGCATGGTGAATTGATAGAGCGCCGACGACGTACGCCCGCCGACGCGCACGTCCTGCGCCGCCTGTAGGATCAAGGTCGCGCCTCGAACCCTGGCAAGCTGCGGCCGCAGCCGATCGATCACGTCGTACACCGAAACTTTTCTCACCGCCAGGGGTTTCAGTTGAATGTTCACACGCCCCTGATTGATGGTGCCGCCTCCGCCGCCGCTACCGCCGGTGGACGCCGTTATTGTGTCGATGGCGGGATCGGCCTGCACGATTTTCACCATCTGGAGCAGGACTCCCTCCATCGCCTGGAAGGAAGTGTCCTGATCCCCAAGAATAGTGCCCTGCATGCGGCCGTTGTCCTGCTGCGGGAAGAAGCCCTTGGGCACCTTAATGAACAGGTAGACGTTCAATCCGATGGTTGCCGCTAACACCAGCAAGCGTGATCGCAGGATGCATCAGGACGCGATTCAAGCTTCGCCCGTACATGTCGACGATCCAATTGAAGACCCCGCTCGCTGGTGCGGTACATCCAGCCGTGCGGTGACGTGTTCCTTCAGTAAATGCGCGCACATCATGGGGGTTGTGGTGAGCGAAACCACCATCGAAACTCCGATAGCCACGGACAGCACCACCGAGAATTCACGGAACAAGCGGCCTACGATGCCGCCCATCATCAAGAGCGGAATAAACACCGCGACCAGCGAAATGCTGATGGTGAGCACCGTGAAACCGATCTCCTCGGCGCCTTTCAGGGCGGCCGCGAACGGCCTCATGCCCTCTTCCAGATAGCGCGTGATATTCTCGATGACGACGATCGCGTCGTCGACCACGAATCCGGTGGAGATGGTCAGCGCCATCAGCGAGAGATTGTCGATGCTGTAACCGAACAGGTACATCACGCCAAACGTCCCGATCAGAGAAACGGGAACCGCGACACTGGGAATGAATGTGGTCCGCACGTTTCTCAGGAACACGAAAACCACCAGAATCACCAGCGACGATGGAGATGACGAGCGTGATCTCCACATCGTGAACCGAGGCGCGAATGGTCTGACCGTCTGGTCCTGGGTCACGGTCAGATCGATGGATTGCGGAATCGCAGCCTTCAGTTGCGGCAGCGTGGCCCGAATATGGTCGACCGTATCGATGATGTTCGCGCCAGGCTGCCGGTTGACGGTGACCACCACCGAAGGCCTGCCGTTCGCATAGCCCGCATTCCGCAGATCCTCGACCGAATCCACTACGTCCGCAATGTCGGAAACGCGCACGGCGGAGCCATTGCGATAGGCCACAATCAGCGGCTGGTAATCTCTCGCCTTAAAGATCTGATCGCTGGATCCGACCTCCCAGACCCGCTTCCCGTCCGAAAAATGACCCTTGGGAACGTTCGCATTGGCGGTGTTCAAGACGCTGCGCACATCTTCCAGGCCGATGCCGTATTTGTTCAGCGTCATCGGATTCAGCTCGACGCGAACGCTCGGCAGAGAGCTGCCGAAGGTGAAAACCTGGCCCACGCCTTTGATCTGCGAGAGCTTCTGGGCCATGATCGTGGAAGCGGCATCGTACATCTGTCCTTTGCTGAGAACGGACGACGTCAGCGCGACTTGAAAGATCGGCGCGTCCGCCGGATTCGACTTGCGATAGTTGGGATTGCTGGGCAGGTTCGCGGGCAGGTAACCGCGCGCCGCGGCGATGCCGGCCTGCACGTCGCGCGCCGCGGCGTTGATGTCGCGATTCAGATCGAATTGCAGCGTGATGGAGCATCCGCCCAAGCTGCTCGATGACGTCATTTCCGTGACTGCCGCGATGCGGCCGAACTGGCGTTCGAGCGGCGTCGCCACGGCGGATGCCATCGTCTCCGGACTCGCGCCAGGCAGACTCGCGTTCACCGAAATCGTCGGGAAATCGACTTGCGGCAGAGGCGAGACCGGCAGCAACGTTGTACGCAACCCCGCCCGCGAGAGCCATCGCGATGGTCAGCAGAGTGGTCGCGACCGGTCTCTCAATAAATGGCTTGGAGATATTCATCGCTTAATCTCCCAGCCGCCGGCGCCGGCTCCGGCCCATGCCCGCCCACATGTTCCTCCTCCGCGCGCTCCTCCGAAACGCCGCGCCAGGCGGTCGAACCAGAGATAAATTACCGGAGTCGTATAGAGCGTGAGCGCCTGGCTGAAAATCAAACCGCCGACCATGGTGATTCCCAACGGTCTGCGCAGTTCCGATCCCACGCCGGTCCCCAGCGCCAGCGGCAGACCGCCCAGCAGCGCCGCCATCGTGGTCATCATGATGGGCCGGAATCGCAGCAGGCACGCCTGATAAATCGCTTCTTCCGGAGGCATGCCGTGGTGCCGCTCGGCATCGAGCGCGAAGTCGATCATCATGATGCCGTTCTTCTTCACGATGCCGATCAGCAGGATGATGCCGATCAATGCAATCACGCTGAAATCGCTGCCGCAGATGTATAAAGCCAGCAGCGCGCCAACGCCCGCCGAAGGCAGCGTCGACAGAATCGTGATCGGATGGATGTAGCTCTCATACAGCACGCCCAGCACGATGTAAACCGTAATCAGCGCCGCCAGAATCAGCACCCATTCATTCGCCAGCGAGTTGATGAAAGCCGCCGCCGTGCCTTGAAATGCCGTCTGAATGCTGACCGGCATGTTCAGCTCTTCTTTCACCATGTTGATGTCGTTCACCGCGTCTCCCAGCGACGCCGTCGGCGCCAGGTTGAACGAGAGGGTCACCACCGGAAACTGCCCCTGATGGTTCACCGTGATCGGAGCCGACGTCATCTCCATATGCGTGAACGCGCTCAGCGGAACCTGATTGCCGTTGGCGAAAAATACCAGCGAAGACGGCGCCGGGCCTCCACTGAACGAACTGCTGGACGACGATCCTCCGCCGGCCGTCGTCGCCACGCCAATCGTCTGGCCCGCTGTCGCCGCCGCCACTGAAGCGCTCGAAGGTCCGAAACCGGCGGTGTTCGTCGTCCCACCGGATACCACTCCAGAGGATCCGCTGGACGATCCCGCCGAAGATCGGATGAACAGGTCGCGCAGATCCTTGGGATCCTTCATAAAACCAGGCTTCACTTCCAGTACCACGTGATACTGGTTCAACTGCGTGAACATGGTCGACACCTGGCGCTGCCCGTAGGCATCGTAAAGCGTGTTGTCGATCGTCGTCGGAGTGATGCCGAGCCTCGACGCGGTATCGCGATCGAAGACCAGCTTGGCGCGCAGCCCGCCCACCTGCTGATCCGTCGCCACATCGCGCAGTTCGGGCAAGGCTTGGAGTTTTTCCACCATCCGCGGTACGAACGAGTTCAGCTCGTCCGCGTTCGGATCCTCCATCGTGTATTGGAACTGCGTGCGGCTGACGCGATCCTCGACCGTCAGGTCCTGCACCGGCTGCATATATAAGGTGATGCCGCGAATCTGCGCCAACTCCGGCTGCAAACGGCGAATCACATCGCTGGCGCTGGTTTTCCGCACGTCCAGATCCTTCAGGTTGATCTGGATGCGCCCGGTGTTGAGCGTCGTATTGGTCCCATCAATGCCGATGAACGAAGACAGACTGTCGACGGCCGGGTCTTTCAAAATGACCTTCGCCAGCGCCTGCTGACGTTCCGACATCGCCTCGAAAGAAACCGTCTGCTCCGCCTCGGAGACGCCTTGAATCACGCCGGTGTCCTGAATGGGAAAGAACCCTTTCGGAATTTTGATAAACAGAATAACAGTGGTGGCGAGCGTCGCCACGGCCACCAGCAAAGTGATGGTCTGAAATCGCAGCACCCAAGTCAGCGTCTTGCCGTAAAGCGAAATGATCGCTTCGAAACCTCGCTCCGATGCGCGGAAGAAGCCATCCCTGCTGCGCATCCGGCTTATGCTTCAGGATCTTCGCGCACATCATCGGCGTCAGCGTCAGGGAGACCACGGCCGACACCAGAATCGTGACGGCAAGGGTAACAGCGAACTCGCGGAACAGCCGGCCGACAATGTCGCCCATGAACAGCAGAGGGATCAGCACCGCGATCAGCGATACCGTCAGCGAAACGATGGTGAACCCGATTTGCTCGGACCCTTTCAGCGCCGCCGCCAGCGGCTTCTCGCCTTCCTCGATATAGCGCGAGATATTCTCGATCATCACGATCGCGTCGTCCACCACGAAGCCGGTCGAAATCGTCAGCGCCATCAGCGACAGATTGTTCAGGCTGTATCCCAGCAGATACATCACGCCGAACGTGCCCACCAGCGACAGCGGAACCGCAACGCTGGGAATGATCGTCGCGGCGACGTTGCGCAGGAACACGAAAATGACCATGACCACCAGGCCGATGGTCAGCATCAATTCGAACTGCACATCGTCGACCGACGCGCGGATCGTATTCGTCCGATCCGTCAGAATTCTGATCTTCACCGACGACGGCATCGACGCCTGGAGCGTCGGGAGCAGCAGCTTTACGCGATCGACCACGGAAATGATGTTCGCGCCCGGCTGCCGTTGAATATTGACGATCACCGCCCGCGTATCGTTCATCCACGCCGCCTGGCGAAGATTCTCGATGTCGTCGGTGATGTCCGCCACGTCGCTAAGCCGCACCGGCGCGCTGTTTCGATAGGCAATGATCAGCTTGGAGTAGTCGTCGCTTGCGAGAGCAGCTGATCGTTCGCGCCGATCTGGTACGCCTGATGAGCGCCATCGAAGTTACCCTTGGCCTGATTCACATTCGCGGCCGAGATGGCGTTTCGCACGTCTTCTAGGTTGAGGCCGAAAGACGCGAGCGACGTCGGGTTCGCCTGGATGCGCACCGCCGGCTTCTGCCCTCCGCTGATGCTGACCAGCCCGACGCCCGGCAACTGCGAAATTTTTGGCGCCAGCCGGGTATCGGCCAGATCCTCCACCAGCCGCAGCGGCATCGCATCGGAGTTCAGGGCCAGCGTCAGAATCGGCGTATCGGCCGGATTCACCTTCGCGTAAATCGGAGGCGTCGGCAGATCGGCCGGCAGGTATGTTCCGGACGCGTTAATCGACTGCTGCACTTCCTGCTCCGCGATATCGATATTCAGGCTCAAATTAAATTCCAGCGTGAGCACTGAACATCCGTCGGAGCTGGTGGATGTCATCTGCTGAAGACCGGGCACCTGTCCCAATTGCCGCTCGAGCGGCGCGGTTACCGACGATGCCATCACGTCCGGGCTCGCGCCAGGATAGAACGTAATGATCTGAATGGTCGGATAATCCACTTCCGGGAGAGCCGACACCGGCAATTGCTTATAGGCAACTCCGCCAACCAGCAGAATTCCCACCATCAGCAGGGAAGTCGCAACCGGACGCAGAATAAATGTCCGCGAAGGATTCACGATTTTCCTTTCCCCGTTTTCCCGCCCGACCTTCCCGCCTGTCTTCCCGCCACCGTCCTTCGGAGCCTCGCCCGGAACCTGCGCGTTGACCCTGCGACCCTTCGATCAGCCTGTCCACTCCCACCGTCACCATCTCGTCGCCGGCCTCGAGTCCCGTGGTGATTTCCGTGTTATCGCCCTCGGTAACGCCCACCGTCACCGGCCGCACCGTCACCGTCGAATCCGGCTTGATCAGCCAAACGTAAGTCGAGCTCGTATTTCGCTGTATGGCCGCGTTCGGCACCACGACAATTCCCGTCTTCTCCTCCACCAGCAGCCGCGCATTCACGAACTGGCTGGGAAACAGCTTGCCGGCCTTGTTCTCGAAAAGGGCCCGCAACCTCAGCGTGCCGGTGGTTGGATCGATCTGATTGTCGATGGTCTCCAGCAATCCCTGACCCAAGCGGTTCTTCAATTCGCGATCCCACGCCTCCACGTGCAACTGCGCTCCCGCGTGCATCTTTTCGAGCACCGGCGGAAGCTGGTCCTCGGCAATCGTAAAGATGACGCTGATCGGATCGAGTTGCGTGATGACCAGCAAGTCCGTTCGAATCGCTCGGCGTGAACGATGTTCCCCGGGTCAACCAGGCGCAATCCGATACGGCCGTCGATCGGCGATGTAATGTGGGCGTAAGTCAGGTTCAGTTTCGCGCTATCGATGGCCGCCTGATCCGTTTTGAGAGTGCCTTCATACTGCGTAACCAGCGCTTCCTGCGTTGCGTACTGCTGCTCCGGAATGGCCTGCTGATTCAGCAGCACCTTGTACCGGTCCAAATCGACGTGCGCATTTTTGAGCAGCGCCTGATCGTGGAGCAGTTGTCCTTGCGCCTGATCGAGCTGCACCTGGTAGGGCCGCGGATCGATCTCGATCAGCAGGTCGCCCTTCTTGACGAGCTGGCCTTCCTTGAAAAGGACCCTCATCAGCTCCCCGTCCACGCGGCTTTTCAAAGTGACCGTATAGACCGGCGTGACCGCGCCCAAGCCGCTGTAATAAACGCCGATGTTTCCCTTTTTCGCCCTGGCGGCAACCACTTGCGTCGTGCCTCCGCCTTTTTTGCCTTTGCCGGCTGGTCGGCGCCGGCGATGTTGTCGATTGCAGAGCCTTGATTTTCGGCCAGAGAAAGTAAGCGGCTACTCCAACCACAGCTAGAACAATCAGCCAAACCCAACCCCGCTTCGGGGCGGAGGGTTGCTCCATTCGGACCCTCCTCGGATCAGGAGGCGTTCCAGTTTGAAGTTCGGTTGGAGTCGTTTGACTCATATTTCTCCTTCACAGGGATTTGATGTTTAGAAGACGCCATTTCAAACCCCAGAGGTTTCAGCTACGGAGCGGCAACTCCTATGCTATTCGGCGGTATCGCCCATTGTACGCGACCTGCTCCATCAAGGCAGTATCGCACTTCAAGCCTCACTGGCCAAATCGCCGTTCAAAAGATTAGCGGTACGCCGCCGCCTGGATGCCGTACAACTCCGAGTACTGGCCGCCCTTCGCCATCAGCGCTTCGTGCGAGCCCACTTCCACCACGTGCGCTCCATCCAGTACCACGATCAAGTCAGCCATCCGCACCGTGCTGAATCGATGCGAAACCAGGATCGTGATACGACCGTCAGCCGATCCGGCCTGATCCTCCTTGCCGCCGCGCGCTACCGCCGCGTACCGTTCAAATAACGCATGCTCCGTTTCAGCGTCGAGCGCCGCAGTCGGTTCGTCCAGCACGATGAGCAGAGGATGATCGCGCATGAACCCTCGAGCCAGCGCCAGCTTCTGCCATTGCCCGAAACTGACCTCCACTCCCTTCGGCCAAGTCGGGCCGAGCTGCGTGTCGAGCCCGGACGTCAGATGCTCGACGACATCATCCGCCCCGGCTCGCCCCACCGCGGCGACCACCGCCGGTTCATCATCGAGCCGCACTACATCGCCCACACCCACCGTACGGCGCGCATGAAACTCGAATCGAAAGAAATCCTGGAAACGCTCCCGCCAGCCGCTTCCGCCAGTCGTCAGCGCGAATTCGCGCCAGATCCAGTGCCATCGATCAGAATCCGACCCTTGTCCGGCTGATACATCCGGCACAGCAGCTTCACCAGCGTGCTTTTCCCCGCGCCGTTTTCCCCGACAATGGCCACCACCGAGCCCGCCTTCAGCTCCACATTGACATCGTCCAGCACCGCTTCTCCGTTCCCGGATAAGTAAAGGAAACGTGTTCGAACCGGATACCTTCCAGCAGACGCTCCGGGGCAGGCGAGTCGGCATGCTCCATCAGCGACGCCGCATAATCCTCCAGCCAAGCCATGCGTCGCGAACCATCCAGCCAGAAACCTCGCAGGAACCCGATTTCGCCCACTGTTGCGCCGATATATGCGGACAATCGCGCGCCCGCTGCCAAAACCAACAATACCTGTCCCGGCGTCGCCTTCAGCACCATAGGCCACGAAAACCACCGCGCCCACATATCCCGCCCCGAAGATCGCCCATGCCAGCGTATGCCACAACGCGGTTCCCCATCGCGCGCCAGCCACTGGCCGATACCATCGCTCCCACGCGTCCCGCCGCTGCCTCGCCAACTGCACCGCCGATCCCAGTAACCCGCACTTCCTTTCCCGGAGGCGCCGTCGTTGCCGTATTGAACAGATGCCGCGCCAGTCGGTTGGCCGCGGTCGGCGCGCTCCTGCACATCCCTCTCGACCCCCGGCCGCCACGTCGAAGTGAACACCGTCGGAAGCGCGAATGCGACTAACAATGCCAAGCCGGGTGAATCGACGCGAGCAACACGACCGTCACCCCCAGCCGCAAAATCCATCCGCAAGTGGAAAACAACGACATGTACATGTGGTCCAGCACGAACACCTGATCGCGCAGCATCGCCAGAGCCGGTCCACGTACTCCGGCCGTTCGTGATGAGCGATCGTCGCGACCGAAGCCTGCAACCCCGCGACGTGAGATTCGAGCGCGACCGCAACCCGATCGCGAAACCGGCGCTGCGTCCGGTCGCTGGTGACCTTGAGAAACCAGGTCGCCACGGCCGAGACCGCAAGTCCCACCCCGGCGCCAATCGCGAGATTCCGGTCATGACGCATCACTCCATCGGCCAGCAACATCATCCACAGCGCCAGCAGCGCATCCGGCAGCGCCGCAAGTAACGACAATCCGAAAGCACACCGGCAGCAATCGCGGTTCCGCGTAATAAGCGCGCTTCAGCGCCCGCCACATCGCGGGGAGCGCCGGCGGCATGTCCGTCATTCTTACGCGGGAGCATCGAGCGGCACTCCTTCCTCGCCGTCATCCGTCTCGAAGCGCGACGCCTGCAATTCGAACATGGTTCGATACCGCCCCCCGAGCCGCCATCAACTCCTCGTGCGTGCCGAGCTCGATCACCCGCCCCTGTTCGAGCACGCAAATCCGATCCGCCTGACGCACCGTAGAAAACCGATGCGAGATCAGAATCGTCGTAGCCTTCCGCGTTGCCTTTAGGATCCGCTCGAAAATTTCCGCCTCGCCCCGAACATCAAGCTGCGCCGTCGGTTCATCCAGCAACACCAGGCCCGCGCCCATCTTCACCGCGCACAACGCCCGCGCCAGCGCGACCCGTTGCCATTGCCCGCCCGACAAATCAGTCCCGCCCTCATACCCGCGCGCAAGAACCGTATCGAGCCTCGCCAGATGCGCCGCGCCCGCCTCCGTAAGAGCAGATTCGATCACCCCATCGGGCGCACCCGCCGGCGAAACATTGTCCCGCAACGGCAATTCGAAGCGAATGAAATCCTGGAAACACCGCCGTGACACGACCGCGCCACGCGTCGATATCGAGCTTCCGCAGATCAACCCCATCGATCTCAATCGCGCCGGCCTGCGGATCATACAACCGGCACAGCAATTTCGCGAGCGTAGTTTTCCCCGCGCCATTCTGCCCGACGATCGCCAGAGACGAGCCCGCCGGAATCGTCAAATCGAAACCATCGAGCACCGGCCCGCCTTCGCCCACCGGATATTTGAAAGTCACATTGCGAAACCGGATTTCCCGCGCGGGCATCCGCTCGGCTGTGTGCGACCCTTCCGACAAGCGCTCCGGCCTTAGCCATCGCCTCTCGCAACCGCAACACGGCGCTAGCCGGCGCCGCCGCTCCATCGAGCGCCCACGACAATCCACCGAACGCAATCATGCTGACGCCCACCGCCGCACTCGCGAACGTGACCGCCATTCCCAACGCCAGTCGCCCACCGGCAGCGGCATTTGCGATCGACCAGAACACCAGCAGGTTCGCCGATAGCACCAGCAATAAACTCCACAGCACCGGCCGCTCGCGCAACCGCGTCGCCTTCCATTGCAGATCGAGCAGCATGCCGCCGCCGTGACCAAAACGCTCGACCGTCCACGCCGAGAGCCCGAACAGCCGCAACTCCTTCGCCGCCGGAGGATCGACCGCCAGCCGATAAGCATAGTCCGCATGCCGTTGCGCCTCGCGAACCTCTTCCGTATTGCGATCCCACCAGATCGCGCTCTCGCGCAGCAGCCAATGTGTCGCCGCCCAAGCTCCCACCAACAGGAGCGGCGCCCACCAGGCATAAGCCGCCAGCACCAGCGCCGATGCGATCCCGCCCACTAGCTCAACCAGCCCCGATGCGATGAAGTCCATCGAGATCGACAACGGCGGTCCACTGATCCCGAGGTCGAAATCGCGCGCCATCGTGAGATCCGTCGTCAGGCGCGGATCTTCAAGGTGTCCCATCCCCGGCGGCGCGACGCACGCATGAGTCAAGTTCGTCGTAAAGCCAAGCAGCCAGCCGGCTCCCGAGGTTTGCTCCAATCGCCTGATGCAGTGGCGATAAAACCTGGAGCAGTACGAATATCGCCCCGACCATCGCCAGTGAAGCAGCGAGCGAATCCCCGCGCTGCACGGCGCCGACCAAAAATCCCATGGCGATTGCAAAACCCGCCGGAAGCGAGCCTCGCAGCAGCAGCACGCTCCACCAGCCAAACGCGAGCAGCGGATCAGCCTTCGGTAGAACGCTGAAAAATTTCCACTCGTTGCGCGCGGTAAGAGCGCCAAAACTCATTCCATAATGATGCTACATCGAAAGTGCAAAGAGCGCGAAAAGTTGGGGACAGCCTACTCTGTCCCAAGGCGCGTACAGTACTCGCGGAAATGCACTCCACCGAGGGCGCCGCGTGGACAGAGCGGGCTGTCCCCAATTCTTCGCCCCCTAAAACACGAACCGAGCCCCAATCTGAATCGTCCGCGGACGATTCGCCTGCGTATTGATTATCCCGAAACTCGCATTAGTCGCCTGCGTATTCGGAGCCGCGAACGTCGGATGATTCACCACGTTAAACGCCTCCAGTCGAAGCTGGAAGTATATCCGCTCCGTCAAATTAAACCGCTTCAGCAGCGAGGAATCGAAATTATTGATTCCATCCTGCCGCAGATTCGGGAACGTCGTAGAGAACGTCCGGATATGATATTGCAGCTGTGTAGAAGCGTTCGTATCGAACACGGACGTATTAAACGCGGGGCTCGCAGGACCTGCCACGCCGCGCGGGTTGAGATCGATATTTCCACCGTAGTCGATATAATCTCCTGGCGAAGTCGTGCTCCCGTTAGTCCAGTTAATCGGCGCGCCCGTTTGGAAAGTATAGATTCCCGTGACCACCCAGCCGCCGAATGCCGCATTCGCCCAACGGGATTCGATATCGAGCGGCTTGCCCTTCCCGACCGGCAGTTCGTAAACCGCCGCCGCCACAAAATGATTCGGATGATCGAACGGCGAGATGCGCTTCTCCGGGCTCAAATCGGTGTCGTTCAACCAGCTATCTTCTTCAATCAGCTTCGAACGGATATAGTTGCCGATCATAGTGACGCCGTGCGAGAGCCTCTTCTCCACGCGCACATTGATGCTCTCGAAAAACGAGCTTCCCAGGTCAGCATTCTGCTCGATAACCCCAGTCGACTGGCTGCCCGACCCCACCGGATACTCGGGATAAACGGCCAGCAGCTGCGCCACCGTAGTCTTCGCACTGTTGAGCGTCGTTCCGGCCGGCATCAAGCCAGCGAAAGGATTCGCCACACTGGCGGTGAGCGTATTAATCAGCGCCGTGTCCCTGGTCGGCATCGTGCTCAGGTACTGCCGCGGAATCACGTTCAACTGCGTCGTGGGGATCGGAAGATGCACACCATGGTTGCCGATATAAACCACCTCCAGCACCATGTCTTTCGAAAGCGTTTGCTGGAACCCGAAATTCCATCGCTCCGAATAAGGATTCTGCACCCTTGGATTCAGGAAGCTGATCGTCTGCCCCAGAAACGTCCCGAGTCCCGCCGCAGCGCCCACCGGTTGCTGGATGCCCGTCGGAAACGGATTGCTGATCGTAGTGACCGGCGTCTGGAACGTGCTCGGAATCGGGAACTGCGTAATCTGGCTGAAGCCTTCCTGATCGACGATGGGGCTCGACGAATAGGCGCCCGTAATCGCCAGGTTCGCCACCGAAACCGGCGAAACGAACAATCCGAATCCCCCGCGGATCACAGTTTTGCCCTTCAACAAATCCGGGCTCCAAGCAAATCCCGCGCGCGGACTGAACAGGTGCGTGCTGTTTTGATAGATCTCGCGATTGCTCTGCGAAGCGAACGTCAATCCCCCCGGAACATTGAAACTGCCCGCGGGAATCTCGGCAATCGGACTCGCCGCATAAGCCGCCTTCGCCGCGGCGCCCACCGGATTCTCAACCGTGCTGTCAAACCCATTCACGGCGCGCGCATACTTCTCGCTGTACGGCAGATCGTGATCGTAGCGGAGCCCCAGGTTCACGGTCAAGTTCCGTTTCAACCGCCAGTCGTCCTGCACAAACCCGCCGTAGTAATAGGAATAAAACGAAGCGGATGGTTCCAAGTCGAACTCTCCCGCCGTTGGCAGCCCCAGCAGCATAGATGCCAGGTCCTGACCCGGCACCGTAGAAGTTGAAGTGGTGCTCGCCTGTTTGGTCCAGTTATTGGCGAACGTAAAGCTCCCCGACGAGTTGCCGTAGTTGATCACATTCAGCCGATACTGCCGCGCATCCACGCCGAACTTGATCGCATGCGTTCCCACGATCTTCACCACATCCGCGAAAAGTTGGAGCGATTGCGACGGATCTCTCGATGCGCCGGTATCGCCCAGACACTGAAAACTGGCCTGGCTCCCGCAACTGCCGCTGTAACCCACATAAGGCAACTGCAGGTATTGCGCCGTGCCGGCCACGTAGGATGGATATCCCAGCGAAGTCGGATTAAATCCCTCGCTTGGTTCACCGTGAACCTCGTTTAAACGCGTAAAGTTAACCCGCAGATCCAGGATTGTAGTCGGCGTGAACGTGTACACTTCGTCCGCCGAAGCGCCCCAGTTTTCGCGGGTTAAAGTGGTCCCGGTCGCGATATTGCCGAAATAATTGTTCTTTTCCTGGAACTCGCTATTGTGCCGGATATTGAACGCCAGCCGGCTCCGGTCGGTCATGTTGTAGTCGATGCGGCCCAGTTCATTGCTGTAATTATCGGTGTAAGGAACATTGCCATTGCCGTAATTATCGAAGCCATTTGCCAGCGGAGTAATATTGGGCTCCGGATAAAACTGCATATACGCGAGAGATATAGGATTTAAGCGGCTGGTTGGAATAATATTATTCGGAAATGCCGTCCGGGTGATCGTGGTTCCGGATACCGTCGCCGTATTCGGATCGTAGACCGGCACGCTTAACGCCGAAAAATTCCCCATCTTCTCGGCATCGGTGGGGACGGTAGTGATAATCGTGCTCGGCTGCGCGTCTTTCAGGTTTTCCCACGCAAAGAAAAAGAACAGCTTGTTCCTACCGTTGAACACTTTGGGGATCCACACCGGCCCTCCCACCGACGCCCCATATTGATTGAAGTGCGTCAGCGGATTTCCGAGCCCTCTCTGATTGTTGAAAAAATTATTCGCTTCGAGCGCCGACACCTGGTTGAACTCGTACAACGAGCCGTGGAAAGAATTAGTTCCGGTCTTCATCACCTGGTTGATGACTCCGGCGCCTGTGTGTCCGTACGTGGCGTCGGATTCGAAAACATTCACGGTCACCTGCTGCACCGCTTCCTGCGGCGGATTGTACGCTACGCGATTGTCCCAAGTCGCATTCGGCGCGCCGTCGATCAACAGTTCGCTCGTCTGCGCCGCCGTTCCAGCCATACTCCACGCCGCTGCGGCTCCATTATCGAAGGGATGGACCAACGATGGAGCGCCCGTCGCAATCACCCCGATCGCCAGTTGCGCGAGCATCATCGGGGTCCGTCCGTTCAGCGGGAAATCCTCCACCTGACGCGTCGTGATCGTCTGTCCCGTTGAGGCGTTTTCCGTGTTCACCAGCGGCACATCGCCAGCCACCTCCACCGATTGCGCCGTGTCCCCGACTTCGAGATGAATATCGATTACCGGATGCCCGCCCGACGCCAAATCGAGGCCCGACCGCACCGACTTCTTAAAACCCGACGCCCCCGCGGACACTTCATAATTGCCGGGCGCCAGAAACGGAATCGTATATTGCCCGGCGGCATCGGATATGGTGCTCGACTTGGTGCCGGTTCGCGTCTCAGTAGCGATTACCTTCACGCCGGGAATCCCAGCGCCTGAGGAATCGACAACGGCCCCACTAATTGTTCCCCTGGTTTCCTGGCCGAAAACGGCGATTGTCATCAACATCACTGCAACAAGGCAGGACTTCATAAAACAGCTCCTTTAATATGAATCCGGAAAGGGTACGAATTTCCCCGCGCACGCATTGCGCTTAACTTTCCCAAAGACCCCTGTGGCCTGAACATCATCACCTGAAACGCGAAAGTTCACCTCGCCCGGTCCATAGTTAACCACGGCATGCGTTGCCGTAAATTTGCTGGACTTTTCATCGTCCAGGAATACGTTGTCGAACGTAATTCCCAGCCGGTGCGCCGCGTCAAAACCATCGAGCGTAATCTTTCCCGCACTCCACACGCGAACGTTGCGTAAAATTATTCCCTCAAAGGACGGCAGCTTGTCTCTCGCCGCCCCCATATACGAATAATTCGAGTCCATCAATATCGGATTCTTTGTGTCCTTAATACAAACGTCTTCGTAAACCACATCGCGCACTGGCCCGCCGCGGCTCGAATTAGACTTGATGCGAATGCCGTTATCGGCTCCCTCGATCGAGAGATTCGTCACCCGAATCGCGCTCGCACCCCCGTCCGTCTCGCTCCCTATTGACATTCCGTGGCCCGTGTAAAAGTGGTTGTCTTCAATCGTCATGTGCGATGTCGGCCCGGGTAATCCTGCTTTAATCGCCACATTATCGTCGCCGGTATGAATAAAGCAGCGTTTAATCGTCACATTCTGCGCATTTCCCGGATCGATTCCGTCCGTATTCCGCGCCGTCTTAGGCGAATTGATAATCACCCCCCAAGCCGTAAATCCATTTCCGCCGCTATATGCCACGTGAAAATTGGCTGAATTGCGCAGCGTAATGCGATAAAGCGTGAAATTGTCGCAATGGCTCAATCCCATTAACCGCGGCACGCTCTGATTCAAATTCTTTACTTTCGCTTCCTGCGCTAAATCCCACCAGGAAACTTGCTGTCCAATCAGCGTCGCCCCTCCCCGCCCGTCGATCGCGCCATCGCCCATCACCCCAGCACCAGAAACGTGATCTCCCGAAATCAAAGGCTTGCACCCATGGCCTTTCTTATCCACGACGCCGCAGCTTCCAGGCGTGATATCGTAATCCCGCGGATTCCTCGACCCATAAAGCGTCGTCCCCCGATCCATCACTAGCGTTACCCCAGCGCGCAATTGCAAAGGACCAGCAAGAAGAACCTTCCCCGTCAACTCCACCGCCTGTCCCGCTGGACACTTATCTAGAGCCTGCTGAATGCGAACCGTATCCGCGTTGTTTTCGTCGATGCTCGGAACTCCGTGACTCGAGACCGCACAGCTCTTCGGAATCACCGGCTCCACAACAAGCCGGGTATCCTGAACCAACAAAAGTGCCAACACGAAATACACTCAGTCAACCCTCCGTATCCAAACTGAACCGCCATGCGTAAGCGTGCGGACAGACGCCAACCACTAACGCACCCCCCTGGGATCCCACCCATCGAAAAAAGTGGTGACCGAAAACCGATGAGCCTCCTCCTCAGACAACTGCCTCCGAGCAGCATTTGCCCCCGGACCGGACGATTTATACTCGCCATAAAACACCGTCGGCAGCGACGCCTTCCCGTCATGCTCCCACTCATGCCAACCCTCGGGCGCAATCCCCGCTCCCATCTCCGTATTGATAAACACCACCGTAGCGAAAGCCCGCCACGGCCGTCCCAGGTAAATCGCCTTCGCGTCCGGATCGGCCGTGAGGCGGCAATGATCGAACACATAGCCACTAAGCTCATCCGCATGCAGCTTGCTCTGCGCCGTGATCATCACCACTGAATGAGCCTTGCTGTGAATTTCGCAATTTTCAAAAAATGCCCGCGCGTCACCGAAGATAAAATCGACATTCCCTTCGATGTAGCAATCGGCAAAGTACTGCCGCGACGGCTTGCCCGTCGCATACAACGTATCCTGATAACCCAGAAATCGGACGTTGCGCAGCACACTTCGATCGCCCGAGATTTTGAGAGCGACCGCTTGCGAGCCTTCTTGCGTCAATGGCCGCGTACGGCTGAAAATATTTTCGATGGTCAGATTTTCAGCATAAAAATCGTCGCCCGACACCGTGACGCTCGCCGATTTCGTAGTGCCGCCCGCAGTCCCCGAACTATCGTCGTAACTCAGAACCACCTTCGAGGCGTCGGAGCCGGTCCCACGCAACTGAACACCCACCTTATTGATGATCAGTTTCTCGCGGTACATTCCAGGACGAATGCGAATCACGACGCCGCTAGAAGGCGCCGCATCCACTGCCGCTTGCACAGTTTTAAAGTCGCCCGAACCGTCAGCGGCGACCAACAATAACGCCAACCCCAGCATTTGAAAACAACTCTATCCGCGGCCAATCGATGCGTCAATCTAATCTATTTGAACCATCCGTTTAGTAATTCTCAACTAAGTAGTGTAGGTCCCCGACCTGCCCTCCGGAAACAGAGACAATAACGGGAGATGCACCGCGCCGACGTAACCGAGCTTCTCGAAGATCCCTCTCTTCCCGATGATGTCGTCGCCGACGCCTATCGCGATCTCGCGCGCACCCAGCGCCTTCTCGGAAATACGCGTGCAATTTTTCGTCGGTTACGAGAAAATCGAATCCGCAGCGTTCTAGACATCGGATGCGGCCAAGGCGCATTGCTCGCACAGATCCATCGGAAACTCGGCGTCGATGTCATCGGATTCGATCTGCGCCCAGCTCCGCCTTCTTTAAACGTCCCGATTCTCACCGGCAACGCCGCAGTCGATCCGTTGCCCGAAGCCGATGTAGCGCTGGCTGTTTGTCTGGTGCACCATCTTTCCGAAGCCGACGTCATCAATCTTATCCGCAACGTCTCCAAAACCTGCCGCCGCCTGATCCTGCTCGATCTGGTGCGTCACTGGATCCCTCTCACGTTGTTCCGCGTCTTTATGAGTCCATTTCTGCACCGCATTAATTCCGCCGACGGCATCACCTCAATCAAGCGCGCCTACACACCGCGCGAATTGCGAAGCATCGTCGAGGAGGCCATAAAAGGAACCGACACCCGCATCGTACACACCGTCGCGCCTTTCTACATCCGCCAGATAATCGACCTTGAATTTATGGCCAAATAAGGCCTCCCAAACTGCGTTACGGGGTCAAATAAGGTCGTTTATGGCGCGCGTTAGCGCGATTTGACCCGCGCGATGGGTCAGTTGGCTCGAATCTCACTCACAGCCACAGCAAATAGACCGCTTGTCTTGGCCGCCCAATTGCCCGTAACCCCGTGGGAGAAAGTTTTATGCCAGCCATCAAGCACATCCTGTTTCCGATCGATTTTTCCGATCGCTGCTGCGCCGCCGTTCCCTTCGTCGAAGCGATGGCCAGCCGCTACAACGCTAAGGTCACTATGATCAGCGTCGCGCAGCCCATTTATTACGCCGGAATGGGCGATCCCGGCGGCCCGATCGTCATCAATACGGAGACCATGCTATCGGACCTGCGGGAGCGCCTCGATAGCGCGCTCACCCGGGAGTTCGCCCACCTCGAAGTCGAACGTGTCGCCGAGCTCGGCGACCCCGCGCAGGTGATCACACGTTTCGCTCACACTCACGATGTCGATCTGATCATGATGCCAACCCACGGGTATGGTCCTTTCCGCGGCCTCCTGCTTGGTTCGGTCACAGCGAAAGTGCTGCATGATGCGCGGTGTCCGGTCTGGACCGCGGCCCACGTTAACGAACGGCCTTGCCAGGATCATCTGGCCTGCCGCAACATTCTCTGCGCGGTGGACGGAACGCCGAAAAGTGTGCCGTTGATCGAATGGGCGGCAGGCCTCGCCAGCGAGTTGGGCGCAACCGCTCACGCCGTGGTCCAGACGTGAGTTCACGCATATGTCGCGATCAAGATCAGATCTGCACGATGGCGCGCTGAGATGCGATCGAAAAGCTGCAGGAAACCGCAAAGGTCAAAATTCCGATCTGCATGGTCGCCGACAATATCGCGGCGGGCGTGCAGCAGGAAGCGCGGCCGCCACGGGGCCGATCTGGTGGTCATCGGACGCGGCGTACTCAATGAAACTCTCGGCCGCCTGCGGACCCATGCTTACGGGATCATCCGGCAGTCGCCGTGCCCCGTTCTGAGCGTGTAGTTTCGAGATTGTGCTTCTTGAGCTTGTAGCGCAGCGCGTCGCGTCCGATGCGCAGCGCTCGCGCGGCTTGGGATTGATTGCCCCCGGCGGCTTCGAGCGCCCGGACGATCAGCACGCGCTCCTGCTCGTCCAGCGTGCCGGCCTGCTCGGTGATGCGAGCGCCAACCGCACCGTCGGAGCCGATCGGCACTGCATGTAGGCCGGCAGATCCTGGACGTCGATCGTATCGCCCATGGTCATCATGCGATGCGTGTCCCAGAACATTTTCGAGCTCCCGCACGTTGCCGGGCCAGGAGTGCAGCGCCAGCAGAATCTGCGCGCGGTGGGTCAAGCCGCGAATCTCTTTTCATATTGGGCCGCGAATTTTGCGACGAGATGGCGCTCCAGCAGGGGCAGATCCTCGCGGCGCTCGGCGAGCGGCGGGACACGTAGTTCGACCATCGACAGACGATAATAAAGATCCTCGCGAAAGCGCTTCTCGCGAATCAGCTGCGCGCAGGTCGTGATTGGTGGCGGCAATCACCCGCACGTCCACCTTGCGGGTCGAAAGCGAGCCCACGCGCTGCACTTCCTGGTTCTGCAGAACGCGCAGCAGCTTTGCCTGGGTGTTCAAAGGCATGTCGCCGATCTCGTCGAGAAACAGCGTGCCTCCGTGGGCGTGCTCGAACATCCCCGGTTTGTCGGCGGTCGCGCCCGTGAAGGAGCCTCGTACATGGCCGAACAACTCGCTCTCAAACAGCGTTTCCACCACCGCCGAACAATTCAGCACGGCATAACGACCTGCGTGGGCCGGACTTCGCCGGTGAATGGCCTGCGCGATCAGATCCTTGCCGGCGCCGGTCGGTCCGGTTACCAGCAGCGACCGGTAATGCGGAGCGACGCGGCGAATCTGCGAGAACAAATCCCACATCAGAGGGCTGCGTCCGATAATCCCTTCGAACTCGGAACTGGCCAGCAGCTCATCCTCCAGGCGAAGGGCATGCTGCCGCCGCCGCGCCTCTTCAGATAGTTTTCCGACGCGCTCCCGCAGAGTGACAATGGAGATCGGCTTGTTGAGATAGTCGGTGGCGCCCTTCTTAATCGCTTCGACGGCCGATTCGGTGGCATAATGCGCAGTCATCAGAATCACATCGATCGAGGGATCGAACTCCACGATTCTCTCCAGCACTTCGAGGCCGGTCAGATGCGGCATCACCAGATCGGTCAGCACGATCTGCGGCCGGTGGCGATGGACCAGGTCGAGGCCTTGCTTCCGGATCGGACGCCGTAAAAATCTCCAGGCCCGGTTGCGCCAAAGCGGTTGAAAGCAGCTCCAGGCTGCCGGGATTGTCGTCGATGATGAGCAGCGAAATCGCCGGCTTGCGCGCTTCAGTCATCGTAGGTTTTCATCCTAGCAGACGCTCCACTTCTTTCGCAGATTGCCCAGATGGATCGGCTTGGCCAGATAGCTGGTAAACCCGAGCGCCAGGGCGTGTTCGCGGTCGCCTTGCATCGCGCTCGCGGTAAGCGCCATCACGGGAGTCGCGGCTAACTGCGCGATCGCTGCGGATTCCTCGATCACGCCGAAGCCGTCAAGGCCCGGCATGTGCAGGTCGAGGATAATCAAATCCGGCAGCAGGTCGCGCGCGCTGCGCAGCGCTTGTGCGCCGTCGGCCGCTTCGTACACCAGGTAGCCCGAATGCTCCAGCGCGACCCGCACCAGCTCCCGACTGGTCGCCCGGTCGTCTGCTACCAGGATTTTCTTCATCCCGTTTTTCCGATCGCGATGGTGAACGTGAACCGGCTTCCTTTGCCGATGTCGCTGATCCACCGAAATGCGTCCGCCGTGCTCCTCGATCAGCGCCCTGGTAATCGCCAGGCCGAGCCCCGTGCCCTCCCGCACTCCTTTGGTGGTCGATCCCACCTGATAAAACTTGTCGAAAATGGCTTCCTGCTGGTCCTTCGGAATGCCGATCCCGGTGTCGGTCACAGAGATCTCAAGCAGCTCGCTCTCGAAGGCGCGCCTCCACCCCAATTCGTCCGCGTTCCGTCGTGAACTTCACGGCATTGCTCAACAGGTTATAAAGGATCTGCTTAAAGCGAACGCGATCCGCGAGAATGGCGGTCGAAACCGCAAGGTCAGTTTCAATGGCGATGGATTTCATCTCGGCGCTCGGCCGAACGGACGCCACCGTCTCCTCGACACAGGCGTCTCGATATCGAAGACTTCGCGCTGAATGCGGAGCTTCCCGGCTTCGATCTTGCTCAGATCCAGAACGTCGTTGATCAACTCCAGCAGGTGCATCGAGTCCTTATGAATATGGCCGATGAAGCGCTTTTGCTTGTCGTTGAGCGGTCCCTGGATCTCCTCGCTCAGCAGTTCGGCGAATCCGATCACGGTGTGCAGAGGGGTCCGCAGCTCATGGCTCATGCTCGCCAGAAATTCGCTCTTCAGCTGGTTGGCGCGTTCCGCCTCGCGATTGCGCAGCTCCAGTTCCCGGGTATAGTTTTCCCGCATCGCGCGCAGCTGATCCTCGGTCCGTTTCCGCTCGCTGGTGTCGCGAATCACCGCCGTGATGCGCAAACCTTCCTCGGAGTGAACCGGACTCAAGCTGATCTCGACCGGAAAACGCGTGCCGTCCTTTCGGCATCCCTCGAGAGCGAGGCCGCTGCCCATAGGCCGCGTCGCCGGATGATTCCAATAACCCTCGCGACGGCGAACGTGACCCCCGCGAACGGATTCAGGAACCAGCAGCTCCACCGGTTTGCCGAGCAGTTCTTCGCGGCTATAGCCGAACATTTTTTCGGTGACCAGATTCAGCAGCACAATCCTGCCTTCGCCGGTCGACCTCGATGATGGCGTCCGGCGCCGCTTCGAGCAGCTCCCGAAACCGATCTCCGATGCGCGCTTCCGTGCGTGCCTGTTTTTCCTTTGCCGACACGCGTTCTAGCTCCTGCTCGACGTCGAACAATTTCTGCTCCGCGGCGAGATGCCGCCCGGTTTCTGAAAAGATGGCGACCATCCCGCGGCCATTCTGTTCAGACCAGAAAGCGGTCCGGATTTCGACATCGATCGGCACCCCATCCTTGCGGCGGAGGCCGATCTGGGAGTCGAGCTTCTGCATTTAAGAGCAACTGTGAGGCCACGGGGATCGGGCGGCCGACGGTCTCCTCCCCGGTCCACCCAAGGATCTTTTCCGCACTCGGATTCCACTTGCGAACCAGTCCGCCGGCATCGATCACGATGATGCCATGGGGCGACGCCACGCAGAACCGCATCAAGGACTTCCAATGGATTGGTCATTCGGACGCACATCATGATAGCAACACGGGCGCTGCGTGCTTTGCCTGCATTCGGGAAAAAACCGAGTCTTTTAACGCACCCTCAAATCCGACGGCCCCCCAGTCCACGTAACATGATTTAGCAGATCGTGTTACTTCTGGTAGCATAAAATTGCATTTCGTAATACGATGGCGCGAAACCACTCCCTATGGTTCAACTGATTGAGATAACGCCGATAACGAGCCGTGACCACAGGGAGCGGTTTCTTAGATTCGGAATATAGACAATGTTTCCGCGAATACTCCTGGCACTCCTTGCGCTATCCGCCCTTCGCGCAGCCTCCAGCGGAAGTCTCTCTGGGACCATTCGCGACACCAGCGGCGCGGCGATCCCAGGGGCTCGCTTGACCCTCGTCAACAGTGAGCTCAGAACCGAGCTCCACTCCTCCTCAGACGATCAGGGAGCTTATTCATTCCCATCCCTTTCGGTCGGCCGATACGAGATCACTATCGAGGCCACCGGATTCAAGACCCAGCGAAAAACGAATGTGGCCATCGACGCCGATGCTGCTCTTCGCATGGACGCCGTCCTCGAAATCGGACCCATATCTGATGAAGTGACGGTATCGGAAACCGACGCAAAAATCGCCATGCACGTAGAAACCATCGCGACCCACCTGGGCGAGGTCGTCTCCCGTGCGCAGATCGAATCGTTGCCTCTGAACGGCCGCAGCTACACCGATTTGTTAGCTATTCAACCCGGCGTCAGTCCGATCAGCACGCTGACCCCGACCTCCGTCATCATGGCCGGCGTCACCGGAACCATTAACCCGTCCGGCGATTTGAACCCCGGCAACGTCTCGATCGCCGGCCAGCGCGAATCATCCAACGGCTTCATGGTCAATGCCATCGACGTGCAGGAACATATGAACGGTGGCACGTCGGTAATCCCCGACCTCGATTCCATCCAGGAATTCCGCGTTCTGACCAGCAATTTCGACCCCGAATACGGCAACTATAACGGAGGAATGATCAACGTCGTTACCCGATCCGGCAGCAACGCCTTCCACGGAAACGCGTTCGAGTTTCTCCGCAACACCGACCTTGATTCTAAAAACTATTTCGACGCCATCCGCGGGGCATTCCGCCAGAACCAATACGGAGGCACCATCGGTGGTCCCATCAGGAAACAAAAAATCTTCTTCTTCGCCGATTTTCAAGGAACGAACACAACGCAAGGAATCACCTCGCCAACGACGTCGGTTTTTTCAGCCGCGGAACGCGCCGGCAATTTCAGCGATATCGCGGGCACGCTCACCGGCACCGTAAGCGGCCCATATCTCGCCAATCTGCTAACCCAAAAACTCGGCTATGGCGTTGCGGACGGCGAACCTTATTACAACGCGGGATGCACCACCCTGACCTGCGTTTTTCCCAATGCGACGATCCCTCAAAGCGCCTGGTCCATACCTGCGCAGCGACTACTCCCCTATATTCCTCAGCCCAACATCGGCACGAACCTCTTCTCGACCTCCGCGTTTCCCGAAACCGTGCGCGACGATAAAGCCTCCGGCCGCATCGATGCCAACACGCGGTGGGGCCAGCTCACCGCTTACTATTTCCTCGACAATTACCGGCTCGACAATCCCTATCCCGGCGGACAAGGCGGCGCGAGCGTCCCCGGCTTCGATGCCCTGACCTTCGGCCAGGCGCAGATGTTCACGCTGGGCGATACAAAACTACTCGGCTCGACCACCGTCAACGAATTCCACATCGGCCTCCTGCGAAATGTGAACAACGTCGGGCAGCCCCGCGGAGGTCTCGGCGTGACCCTCCAATCGCAAGGATTCTCCGGAGTCGTCATCCAGGCTCCTCAGTTTGAAGGCGTCGAAAATATCGTGTTCCCCTCATTCACCCTGGGCGTTCCCATAACCAACGTCGATCAGGCCAACAATACTCTCTATATCAGCAACACGGTATCGAAGGTCATCGGGGCGCACATCGTCAAGTTCGGAGGCCAGTTCCACTACGATCAGGTCAACGAGAATCCCAACGCGACCTTCAACGGGACGTTCAGTTTCGCCGGCACTGAAACCGGCTCCGCCTTCGCCGATTTTCTTCTCGGCGTTCCCAGCAACTTCACGCAATCCGCCGGTCAGCATTTCTATTTGCGCAACCATTACGCCGGCTTTTTCGCAGAAGACAGTTGGCGAATCCGCCCGAATTTAACGATCAATGTCGGTCTCCGCTGGGATCTGATCGAGCCCTGGTCGGAGAAATACAATTCCCTTCAGACCATCGTTCCCGGCGAGCAATCCGTGCTCTATCCCAGCGCGCCTCCCGGCCTGGTGGTCCCTGGAGACCCCGGAATTCCTTCGACGCTTTCACCCGCCAACGATCGGAACTTCGCCCCCCGAGTTGGCCTCGCCTACACACCCAAAAATAATCTCAGCATCCGTGCGAGCTATGGAATCTTCTACACCTCGTTCCCGGGATTGTCGGCAGGCATCATGTACGGCGTCCCTCCTTTCGGATATAACTATCTGAGCCCCGCGCCTCCTCTGTTCGCGACCCCCTTTGTCACCGCCTCGAACGGCGCGCAGAACACGGATCCGTTTCCGCTGAACTATAAATCCTTCGACTTCGCGGCCGTCACGCCCATCAGCGCCGATCCGTATTTCTACTTCCGCAACACCGTGCCGTATACCGAGAACTACATGTTTTCAATCCAGCGCCAAATCGCGTCGTCGCTCCTCACCGTCAGCTACGCAGGAAATCAAGGCCATCATCTATTGGTGCTGCTCCCGGTGAATGTTGGAAATCCGCAACTCTGCCTGACTCTCCCGGGCTGCGGCCCGTTTGCCGAAAACGGTGCGCGCATCGGCCTGGGTCCCGACTATGGTGCGGTGACGGCTCAAAAAACCATCGGCAATTCCAATTACAATGCCCTGGAAGCAACTCTAAGAATCGGCACCGCCTCCTTCGCCTACACTTATTCCAAATCGATCGACGATGCGTCGAACCTCGGCGAGCAGATTAATCCGCTCAACGAGCGCGCCACTCGGCGTCATCTCGGCGTTCGATTTAAAACAAAACTTCGTCGCGACGTATTATTACAACTTCAAAAAAGGATTCACCATCTCCGGCACCACCCGCTTCAGCAGCGGTTTCCCTATAACTTTATTTGACGATTCCGACCGCTCGCTCCTCGGCACGCTCGGCAATGGAGTCAATAATCAACTGCTCGACACGCCTCGGATTTCGGCGGGACCGCTCCAAATCAACACCAATCCCAGAAATTCCCGACCGGCTTTCAACACGGCGCTTTTCGCTCCTGAAACTCTGGGTCAACTCGGAAATTCCGCGCGGAGGTTTTTCTACGGCCCAGGGATCGAGAACTTCGACGTGCAGGTCGCGAAGACAGTGCGTCTTACCGAATCGAAATCGTTTGACATCCGGATCGAGGCGTTCAACGCCTTCAACCACGCCCAGTTCTACGGCCCCTCTTCGGTCGACGGAGAGATCAACGATTCAAACTTTGGAAGCGTAGTAAGCGCCGCCGCACCCCGCCTGGTGCAACTCGCTGTGAAATTCAAGTTCTAGTATTCACTTCGGGGACATCCATGATATGTAAAAGTCAATAGGGCAGACGGGGGTGCCCTTCTGACGTGCTCTGAGGAGCCGCCTGGCTGAATATTTTGCGTGATCGGCGTTGCGCGTTGTGCCTCTCGGCGGAGTTCCTGCGGTGCGCAGAACCAGACATCCATTTGCGGTCTCGGGCATGAAAGCCTTCACCGAAGATTGAGTTTGGGTTTGCCTGCCAGCCTCGAAACAGTCAGAGGGAGCCTCGCGGAATTTCTTCCGCTCGCCCAGTCCCTTTCGTGGCGAGGCCTGGCAGGACGCGCTCGACGTGTCACGCATTCTAATGAGCAGAAGTTCAGGCGGCGATCTCGGGCGCCTGTGTCCGGCCTCCTTTTTGAAATGGTTTTTCCCTGCGGTCCACCGCCAGCAGGTACGCGACCAGCTTCCGCGCCACCGCCAGAGTGGCGCGATTGCGGTTGCCGCGGGCGACCTCTTTGTCGTGCAGCAGCGCCAGATCGGGATTCCATCGCGGAGCCAGTTTGGCCGCTTCGATCAGCACCGTTTGCAGATGCGGGTTGCGCTGCTTGGAAATCGGCGATCGCTTCTGAATGCCCGCCGAGCTGTTTTCTCCACTGCACAATCCGCAGTAGCTCACGGCGTGTTTGAGCGACGGAAACCGGCTCACTTCGCCGATCTCCAGCGACCAGCTCAGCGCCGTCACCGGACCGATGCCGGGGATCGAGGTTAATCGTTCCACGCGCGCCTTGAGCGACGGGTCTTGCTGCAGTGCCCGCAGGAGAGCCTTTTCCGTCGTCGCGGCGCGATCCACCGTTTCCCGGCCAATATTCAGCAGAGGCTTCAAGGCGGGTGGCAACTCGGCGGACTCGCGCACCAGTTCGGCGAAGTAGCGCTTCTGATGGAGCTTCTGTTTGTTGTAGGCGACGCCGGTTTCCATCAGCAAGCCGGCCATCCTGTTTTTCATCTGCACGCTTTGCCGCACCAGCAGATGACGATAGCGCCAGGTGCGTCTTCGCTCGCGAATGGCGGTCGGAGCCATGTAACATTCCGGCAGAAGATTGACACGGAGCAGGTCGGCGATCTTCGCCGCGTCGACGCGATCGTTCTTCCTTTTAGCCGCGGCAATGGCGCGCAGCATCAACGGATGCGCCACTTTCAGCGACGCCGCGTGCGGCAGCAAGTGATCGTAGATCCAGCCGGTGAACATGGTCGCCTCCATGGCTCCGGTCCACGGCTGCGGAAGGCGCCGGCTCCAATCGTCGAGCGCGTCGCGCGTGGCATGGATCACCCCCTGTTGGTGCACCTCGCCGCCGCCGTGCTTCACACAGTAGCTGATGGTCTTCTTGTGAACGTCCAGTCCGATGTAGTACATATATGCTCTGAAGAGCCTCCTTGGGTTTGACTCTGAATCAGCACTTCGCTGAGTTCAGCCTTTCGTACACCAGGGTGGCTCTTCGTACTTATACATTCAAACAGTCAGCTATGGTTCGAAGACAAAAACTGACTCGTCAGGGCCCCTCCGTGTTTCGAGACTTCTGAGTTTCATCGATCGGTGATGCAAATAAACAAGTGTTGGCGGCCAGCGAGTCTCTATTCGGCACTTCGGACCATAGCAGACTGTCCCCGAAGTGAGCCCCTCAGTAACGCGACTAGCGCCGACATGTCCGACCGGGAACATAGGTAACACTTCTATCCGAGGACATAGGTAACACTTTTCGGAGAAGGGTTTTGCGTTCCGTTTTGATTATAAGAGAATCGTCGAGCCGGGGGAAATGTGGAAATCGCTCGGCGATTTCCAAGGACGGTGGGAAGGGTGGAAATCCTGTTTTTGGATTTCCAGGCTTTCCTCCGGCCGTCATTTCCACGGGCTTCCGGCTCCCTCCAGCCCCAGCCGGCGCCGCAGCGCAACGTGCAGGGCGCGGTGGAAGGTATGCTCTCGCCGATCCAGAAATCCCAGCCGCACCGGTCCATACAGCACTTCGAAATAGCGTTCATCGAGCGCTCGCAGCCCCAGCCATTGGTAGGCGAAAATCTCGCTGATGAAGGTCCGCTGGCCGCCAAGCTTCAAGCTGCCCTGCTGCGACACGCGGCGCACTTCTACTTCGTCGCCATACTCCAGCTCCGGCACGCGGCGCGGCATCGGCCTGGGCGATGGCTGATAACAGCGGGCCGGCGTCCGATCCTCCAACGACTCGTGCGGACGCTCGTGGTTGTACTCCTGTTGAAAGCGGTCGAAGGCTGCTTGCTGGCGGCGCGGGTTACGCTCCGGCGGCCGCAGCGTGGCCTGCTTCAGCGTGGAATGCATGCGTTCATGCCGGCCGTTATCCTGCGGCGAAGCCGGACGCGAACGTTCGGGAATAATGCCCAGCTTCACCCATTCCATCGACACGCGGCTTAGCCCGCCCGGCGCGCGGCTGGCGAACGGCGTGCCATTGTCGGTGTGAATCACCCGCGGCAGCCCGTGCTCGCGAAAGCAGGCGTCGAACACCGCCGCTACATGCTCGCCGTCGCACTTCGGCGTGATGTGGCAGCGCAACAGATAGCGGCTGTGCGCATCGGTGATCGTCAGCGGATCGCAGCGCGTGCCGTCGCCAGTCCGGAAGTGGCCCTTGTAATCGGCGCACCAGGTCTGATTGGCGGCGTCGACGGAAGCCAACCCTGGCCCGTAAGGCGGCGTCTTCACGCGAGCTTTGCGAGCATGCGTGAGCCCGGCCCGCTTCAACACCTCGCCCATGGTGCTCTGCGCCGGCCATGCTATCGCCGGATGCGCGGCGGCCAGTTTCACCCGCAACTTGCGCGGCCCCCAGTGCCAGCGATGGCGCGCCGCCACGATCAACGCCACCATTTCCTCGCTCACCCGGCCCGGAAAATGTTTCGGCACCCGGCTGCGGTCGGCCAGCCCAGCCACCCCCGCCACATCGTGTCGGGCCAGCCACTTGTACACCGTCTTGCGAGCCACCCCATACACCTGGGCCAGCGCGGCAATGCTCTCGCCCTCCTCGTACTCCTGAATCAGTTGGACACGGAGGTCCATGGTTAAGTTCTCCTTCCACGGCATTGCCTCTCAGCATGCCGGTTCAGGAACCCAAACCGTCATCTTCAATAAACTGTTACCCATGTCCCCGGATCAAAGTGTCACCCATGTCCCCGGTTTGGACCACAACAGAGCCGCGACCTCCGGGAGCGGTCAACTGAGCCCTGGACGGTCGCGGCCAAATCGAACCGCTGAGCCGCCATACGTGAGTATGCGGGTAGACGCGAAGGACCTCCGCGAAGATATTCTACTTTTCCGCCCAATACCCCGGCCGAGCCCTAACCACCGCATCGGAAAACTTCGACACCTTGACCTCGATGTGATGCAGCCCCGTATTCTTCGATTCTTGCGGCACGAAGCTCAGCAGATACTGGCTGTGAATCTCCTCACCTAACCGCGGATATCGCGGCCTCCAGCGATTTCTGCTTCAGAAACCCCAGGTGCCGCCCGCCTGTAGCCTTGGCAAACGCATCCGCATCATTGGTCTTCCCGAGCCTCGCCAACTCTCCGATCGCACCAATATAATCCGGCCCCCCCGGCATCGACGGATCATTCTCGGAACTGGACGTCCACGCCTCGCCCTGCGCCGAATAGGTCAGTGAGTAAATCACCACACCCGCTCTCTGCGCCATCTCTACCGCCTCGGCGAGCTTCTTCTTGCTGCCCCGATCCCTCGATTCGCCCATCATGATCATGATGCGCCGGTAATTCTCCGGTCGCGTGTCGAGCATCTTCATCCCTTCAATCACCGCATCGATCAGCTTCGCCTGCTTGATCGTGCGCGGCTCGATATCTTCGAACGCGGTGCGCAGCTTCCCTCCGTCCGAAGTAAATTCCTGAAACACTCTCACCTCAGTGTCGTAGGAGATCACCGCCGCCTGTCCCCGATCGCCGATCACCAGCGGTTTGATCATGGCGCCCACCAGACGAATCCGCGCGAGCGCAGGCGTCGAAATCCCGCTCGATTGTATCAGTACAACCAGCGACACGGGCGCAAGCACCGTGTCGGAGGTATCCATGTGAACGTTCTGCCGCACGCTATCGTCGGTCACCACAAAATCGTCCACCGACAATCCGTCGATAAGCGTGCCCTTCTTGTCCATCACGGTGGTGGGCACGAGCACCAGGTGAACGTTCGTGCGAATCGCCTGATCCTGTGCCACGAGCGCCACAGTGAGCGCAAACGTCACGCAGATCTTATTGGAGAGGGATTTAACCACAATGAAGGGACGGTCTCGCCCATCATACCGTTACTCCGTGCTTTTGTGACCGTCCTCAATAAGGTTACGCTAGTCTCTTATGTCCGATCGTCTCAACGAACTCCGCCGCCGCCATGCCAACGCCGAAGCAGGCGGCGGTGACGAACGCCGCGCGCGTCAGCACAAAGAAGGAAAACTCTCCGCGCGCGAACGCATCGACCTGCTGCTCGACGAAGGCAGCTTTGAGGAACTCGACAAGCTGGTCCGTCACCGCTCCCGCGATTTCGGCATGGATGAACAGATCGTCGACGGCGACGGTTTCGTCACCGGCTACGGCCTGATCCACGGCCGCCCCGCCTACGTCTTCGCGCAGGATTTCACCGTCTTCGGAGGCTCGCTCTCGGAGACCAATGCCAAGAAAATCGTCAAGATCATGGACCTCGCGCTCAAGACCGGAGCCCCCGTCATCGGCCTCAACGATTCCGGAGGCGCCCGCATTCAGGAAGGCGTCGTGTCCCTTGGCGGTTACGCGGATATTTTCCTCCGCAACACTCTGTCCAGCGGCGTCATCCCGCAAATCTCCGCCATCATGGGACCCTGCGCCGGCGGAGCCGTCTACTCCCCCGCCCTCACCGACTTCGTCTTCATGGTCGACAAGACCAGCTACATGTTCGTCACCGGACCCGACGTCATCAAGACCGTCACCCATGAGGACGTGACCAAGGAAACGCTGGGCGGCGCGACCACCCACAACTCCACGAGCGGCGTCGCGCATTTTCTGGCCCACAACGACACCGAATGCCTGCAAATGATCCGCGCGCTGATCGTCGTACCTGCCGCAGAACAATCGCGACGATGGCCCCGCAGCGCCCGTCAGACGATTCTATAGACCGCCAGGACATCGAACTCGATTCCATCGTCCCCGCCGAATCCAACCAGCCCTACGATATTAAGGATGTGATTCACCGCGTCGTCGACCACGCCGATTTTTTCGAGGTGCAGGAACACTGGGCCCGCAACATCGTCGTCGGATTCGCGCGCATGGACGGACGTTCGGTCGGCATCGTCGCGAATCAGCCGGCGTTTCTGGCCGGATGCCTTGATATCGATTCCTCCACCAAGGGCGCCCGCTTCGTCCGCTTCTGCGACGCCTTCAATATTCCCATTCTGACCTTCGAAGACGTTCCCGGCTTCCTTCCCGGCACCGCGCAGGAGTTCGGAGGCATCATCCGCCACGGCGCGAAGCTCCTATATGCCTACGCCGAAGCGACCGTCCCGAAAATCACCGTCATCACCCGAAAAGCCTACGGCGGAGCCTACTGCGTCATGGGATCGAAGCATCTCCGCACCGACGTAAATCTAGCCTGGCCCTCCGCCGAAATCGCCGTCATGGGACCCGAAGGAGCCGTCAACATCGTCTACCGCCGCGAACTGACCGCCGCGCACGATCCCGAAGCCGTCCGCCGCGCCAAGACCGAGGAATTCAAGGAGCGTTTCGCCAATCCCTTTGTCGCCGCCGAGCATGGCTTTCTGGACGACGTGATCGAGCCGCGTCAAACTCGCCCCCGAGTTATCCGCGCCCTACGCCTGCTGGCAACCAAAGTCGATACGATGCCCCGCAAAAAGCACGGGAATATCCCCCTCTGACCGCCTGTCCAATCGATCGTTTAAATCGCCTCTTCCGCCAGCTTGTCGAAAAATCGCTTGATCATCATTTTCGCCGTGCCGTCGATCAGCCTCTGCCCCACCGCCGCCATGGTGCCGCCCACCTGCGCATCGCCTTCGTAGGAAACCTCGGTCCCTGCATCCTTGGCGGACCAGCTTCAACAGCCCGTCACCCTTCATGAATCCCAGTTTCCCGGACCCCTCGACAATCAGCCGGAAACTCAGTCGGCGGAGTCTGATCCGTGATCCGCACCTTGCCTTCGAAGGCCCCCGAAAAGCTCGCCAACGCCATCTTCATCTTCATCCGGTATTCGTTTTCGCCGGTTTTTTCAAGGCCTCGCAACCCGGAATCGCTCGCGCCAGCACCTCCGGGTCCTGCATCATCCCATAGACTTTTTCCGGCGGAGCCGCCAGCGTCTGGGATCCCGAAATCTTCAAGCCGTCCTCGGGTCAGCGGACAACGCCACCATGAGCGCCCTGGCCGTATGAACCACCGCCAGATGCTTCCGATATTCCGCCGACGCATGCAGATCCGAGTTCGCGTCCACTCCTTCCGCCACCAGCGCCGCCGCGTGCTGAACATCCGTCGCGCTGCCCGCCGTTCCTGCGAGCGCCTTCTCCACCGCCGTCGCCCGATAAGCATGGTTCGACAGACCCGTCACGCCGACGCGCGCCCATCGCGATTTTCCCGCCGCTCTTCTTCACGCGCACAGCGATGCCGACGACCGCGAATCCGCTCGCCTTCTGCACCACTTTTTCATAGTGCGTGCCCGTGCCTGCGTCTTCCACCGGTACGATCACCTCGCGCACAATCTCGCCCGGCTCGAGCGCGGTCATGAACGTATCGAGAAAGAAGTCCGCCGCCGCGACCGTCCGCTCCGACTTCGCGCCCTTCAATACGAACTTCGCTTCCAGCGCCTGCAATGCCGCCGGATAATCGGCCGAAGGATCCGCATGAGCCACACTCCCGCCAATCGTTCCGCGATTGCGAACCTGTGGATCGCCGACTCCGCCCGCCGTCTGCGACAGCAGAGGACATTTCGCGCGCACCAGCGCCGACAGTCGTAACCTCCTGATGCGTCGTGGTCGCGCCGATATGCAATCGCGCCGCCTTCTTCGCGAATGTAATTCAGATCCTTCAATCGCCCCAGGTCCACCAGATGATCCGGAGCCGCCAGGCGAAGCTTCATCATCGGAATCAAACTCATCCCGCCCGACAAAGGTTTAGCTCCATCCGCCATCAGCGCGAGCGCTTCATCCAAAGTCTTCGGCGCGGTGTATTCGAAAGTCTGCGGGATCATTGCGCTGCGCTCCTCTTGCACCAGCCTCCAGATTTTCTCGGGCGTCATCGGCATGTCGATGTGCCTGACGCCCAAAGGCGACAGCGCGTCCACCACCGAATTCACCATCGCAGGCGAGCAGCCGATCGTCCCCGCCTCGCCCACTCCCTTCACGCCCAGAGGATTCACCGGCGTCGGCGTCGTGGTGTGATCGCTCTCGATCCACGGCATCATGTGCGCCCGCGGCAGCACGTAATCCGTCATCTCGCCGGTCACAAGCTGGCCGCTATCGTCATAAACCGCCTCCTCCCACAGAGCCTGACCCAGCCCTTGCGCCACGCCTCCATGCACCTGCCCGTCGACGATCAGCGGATTCAAGATATTGCCGCAATCGTCCACCGCGATGTACCGCCGGATTTTGATCTCGCCCGTGTCGCGATCGATGTCCGAAACCACGATGTGCGCGCCGAACGGGAACGTGAAATTCGGAGGCTCCCAGAAATGCGTCGCGAACAATCCCGGCTCGGTATTCGCCGGCAGCTTCATCGCGCGATACGTCGCCCCCGCGATTTCCTGCAAAGATTTCGACGCGCCGGTTTTGTTGCAAATCACCTGGCCTCCGGAAAGCGTCACGTCGTCCGACTCGAGCAAGAATCGCGCCGAACTTTTTGATCTTCGCCTTCAAATCCTGCAGCGCGAAATACAACGCCGTCCCGCCCACCGCCGTGCCGCGGCTGCCGAACGTGCCGATGCCGTACTGCACAATCGCCGTATCGCCGTGCAGCACCAGAATGTCGTCGATATCGACGCCCAGTTCATCGGCCGCGATCTGCGCGAACGTCGTCTCCTCGCCCTGCCCATGCGGCGATGCGCCGGTCATCACCGTCACCTTGCCCGACGGATCGATCTTCACCGTCGCGCTCTCCCAACCGCCCGCGGGCGTCGCCGGCGATGGACCCATCGCGCAAATCTCGCCATAGGTGGAGATGCCGATCCCCATCAGCTCGCCCTTCTTGCGCTTCTCGGCCTGCTCCGCGCGCAGCTTCTCATAGCCCGCCATCTCCAGCGCTTTCTTGAGAGGCAGCGAATAATCGCCCGAATCGTAAATCAACCCCGTCGCCGTCGGGAACGGAAACTCGTCCTTCTGAATGAAATTCTTCAGGCGAATCTCCACCGGATCCATCTTCAATTCCGCCGCCAGAATATCGACCATGCGCTCGATCCCGTGCGTCGCCTCCGGCCGCCCCGCGCCGCGATACGCATCGGTCGGAACGCAGTTGGTGAACGCCCCGATAATATCGGCGCGAATATTCTGCGGTCTTATAAAGCCCCGGCATCATCAGCACGCTCAGCGTGGGAATCGCCGGCGTCAGCAACTGATGATACGCGCCCAGATCCTGAATGATCAGCAGCTTGATGCCGGTGATGGTGCCGTCTTTTTTCGCCGCGACCTCGTAATAATCCACGTGCCCGCGCCCATGAATGGTGCACAGGAAATTCTCGCGCCGCGATTCGATCCACTTCACCGGCTTGCCGATCTTCATCGCCACGAAGCCCATCAGCGCCTCTTCGGCGTACACGTTCAGCTTGCTGCCGAACCCTCCGCCGACCTCCGGCGTCACCACGCGCAGCCGGTTCTCTTCCAACCCAAGCATCTGCGCGACCAGCGTCCGCATCAGGTGCGGGATCTGCGTCGACGAATACAAATTCAACTGCCGGTCCGCCGCGCGCCACTCCGCCACCACTCCGCGCGTTTCCATCGCCGTCGGAATCAGGCGCTGGCTGGTGATGCGCTGCTTCACGATCACGTCGGCCTCGGCGAACGCCTTGTCGACCTCGCCGCCTTCCTGGTGATAATTGAACGCCTTGTTATCCGGCCACTCCGGATGCACCGCGCGGCGCGCCATCGCGCGATCGCCTTCTCCGGATCGGCCACCGCTGTCCGTGCACATCCCAATCGATCTCGATCAGATCCGCCGCATCCTTCGCGACATATCGATCGGTCGCCACCACCACCGCCACCGGATGCCCGACGAAATACACGCGATCCGGCGCCAGAATATAATGATGCGGCACGCGCAGCCCCGGCAGCGACGCGCCGCACGGCACCGGCCCGACTTTTTCCGTATCCTTGCCGGTGAACACCGCCGCGACCCCGGGATGCGGCCGCGGCTTTCGAAATGTCCATCGACTTGATCGTCGCCGCCGCATGCGGACTCCGCACGATCACCGCGTACAGCATCCCCGGCATCTTGATATCGTCGACATAGGTCGCCGTGCCGGTGATCAGTCGAGGATCCTCGCGCCGCCGCAGCCTCTTGCCGACCAGCAATTCAGGTCTTGGCGATCGTGGTCGCCATGGCTATTACGCCCCCGCCTTCGCCGCGGCCCGCACCGCGTTCACGATGTGCTGATACCCCGTGCACCGGCAGACATTTCCTTCGAGGCCCATGCCGGATTTCCTCGTCGGTCGGATGCGGATTGCGATCCAGAATTTGCTTCGACGCCATGATCATGCCCGGCGTACAGAACCCGCATTGCGCTCCATGCTCATTCCAAAACGCCTCCTGCATCGCGTGCAGTTTTCCGTCGACCGCCAGCCCTTCAATCGTGGTGACGTTCGCGCCATCGGCCTGCACCGCGAACATGGTGCAGCTCTTCACCGCTTTCCCGTCGACCTCCACGGTGCAAGCGCCGCACAACGACGTCTCGCAGCCGATATGCGGCCCGGTCAAGCCCAACCACTTCACGCAGATAATGAATCAGGAGCAGTCGAGGCTCCACATCGTGGGAATGCGTTTTCCCGTTGATCGTTAGGTTGATGTTCATGGCGATCCCGCCGTTTGAAGATATCAAAAACGAAACTATCGCGGAGCCATATTTTTCAATTGGTTAGCTATGCAAGACAGTGTCTGTTTTGCTTTCCATTCTGGCTACTGACTACTGGCTTCTGGCTACTCCCTGTATACTAATCCCCTAGTGCAACTCACACCCCTCGACTGGACCGTAGTCGCCCTCTACTTCGCCTTTAACATCGCGATCGGTTTCTATTACAAATCGCGCGCCGGGTCCAGCGTCAACGAATTTTTTCTCTCCGGCCGCAACGTCCCATGGTGGCTCGCCGGGACCTCCATGGTCGCAACCACATTCGCCGCCGACACTCCTCTGGCTGTCACTGGCATGGTCGCGAAAGGAGGCATCGCCGGCAACTGGCTCTGGTGGTGCTTCGTCGCCAGCGGCATGATGACCGTATTCTTTTACGCGCGCCTCTGGCGCCGGTCCGGCGTCATGACCGATATCGAGTTCTCCGAAATCCGTTATTCCGGGCGGCCCGCCGCGTTCCTGCGAGGATTCCGCGCCCTCTATCTAGGCATCCCGATCAACTGCATCATCCTCGGCTGGGTCAATAAAGCGATGGTCGATATTCTGATGCTGATCCTAGGCGTGACGAAACTTCAGGCGTTAGGAATCGTCATCGGCATGATCGCGTTGACCGCCGGCATCTCCACGCTATCCGGCCTCTGGGGCGTCCTCGTCACCGACATGTTTCAGTTCGTCATAAAAATGTCCCATGGTGATCGCCCTCGCCGTCTTCGCCGTCCAGCCGTCGGCGGCATCGATCAGATGAAAGTGAAGCTCCTCGCCATCGACCCCACGCACGGCAACAAGGCACGCGTCCTGAGCTCCATCCCCGGCCTCGATTCCGCCTTGATGCCGATGATCACTTTCTTCGTTTACATCTCGCTCAATTGGTGGGCCACTCGGTATCCCGGGGCCGAGCCCGGCGGCGGGCGGGCTGGATTGCCCAGCGGATGTTCTGCGCGAAAGGACGAAAAGAATTCTCTGCTAGCCACGCTGTGGTTCAACATTGCGCATTACGCGGTGCGCCCATGGCCATGGGTGCTGGTGGCAGCGACCACAGGAACTTCACATCGAGGGTGCTTCTCGGCTCGACGCACCGCACGGTCGTGGAGCTCGTGCGTGGAGAGCTGTTCGAGATCGTCGGCCACTCGCCTGCTCAGCGGCGCTTGCGCCAGCGCCGCGCGCGGGTCAGCAGCACCAGCTCGCGAGCCGTGCGCTTGGGGTGGAGCTTGCCCACCAGCTTCTTCAGCTCCTTGCGCTCCTTCGCCGAGAGGTTCCCCAGCCGGCCCCGCGACTCGCGTGTCAGCTCCAGCCAGGCGCGCGCGGTCCTTCGCCGAGAGCGAGCGCCAGCGCTTGCCAAGCACGACGCCGAT
>CAVUSQ010000008.1:0-697771 GCA_963744175.1 Bryobacterales bacterium
TCTGCCGTCGCCTCACATCATCGGAGGCATTTGCGACTGAACCTTCTTTGCCCTGGTCAGAGGATCCCGTCGCGCAAATTGCAATAAGTACTTGCGAGGAAATCATCAACGAGAGAAGGAAAATCGAGGGGGATGGGGAGCACAGCAGGTCTGAGCAGCAGGAAGATGATCCGCATAGGACTTGGTCCTCAATCGTAGTTGAGCTAGAGACTCTGAAAGCGCCCCCCAAAGATCTCTCCGGTGGTCCCGAGCTGGTCCCAGAGTCCGATGTTCGCCGAATAGTGGCAGATCAAATCGGCGCTAAGCCCGAGGATGTGAGCGGCGAGCAAATTGAGCACGCCGCGATGGAATTATGCCGTCATTACGAGTGGGTCCGTGTCATCCCGTCGATCGAACGTCCGACTATAACTGAAGAGTCCCCCTACAAAGCCGCGGTCCCTTATTCGGAATTTTGGCAAAAATGCGAAAACGAATTTCAGAAACGCGACACTGGAAAGAATCGTCTGCTTGGCGCGCGCTGGCTTTCCCTGGGTGATAATTGGCGATTCTTCGGGGGCGGCGTCGGACCACCCTCGACCGAATTGGTGGGGCAGTTCAAATCATTGGCAAGAGAAGCTGCGAAGGGCCTTGGTAGCCAGCGAGGCCATAAGTCATGGATCGACTGGCTGAATCTCCTGCGCTGCGCAAAGGATGAGGACTCGGGCAAACATCTCTACGCCAGGACAAGCCACGCGTCCAGCACTTCGAACACCCATGTGACCCATGGGGAAGTGCCGGCGGGTGGAATGGTTGAGTTCGTACTCAGCTCCGACGGCAAAGCTGAGAAGCGATGGTATTTGGATACTGAGACCACGTCGATCGAGAATCTCTTTGCGAACTCGGCAAACCTTTGTTTGCACTTGCGGTCATTGGTTCCATTCCCCGAGTCTGGCCCTAAGGATATGACGAACGGAAACAACGCACCTCATGGCTTCTGGAAGGAGCGCCAGGGTGAGTTCTCAAAATACTCGACTCGGTTTGGAAACCTGTCGGCTCTCTGGAAGGCGGCTTTTGGACGATGGGTTTTGTGGTGGGGAGCAACCCCAGCCGGTCGACATATTCCTCAGGAGTGCCTTGACATACTCAACGCAATAGCTCGGAAAGCCTCTACGAAAATCCCACTCGCCACTATTAAAGGCGAGGTAGAACCATGGCAAAAATGGCTCAATTTCATGAAGGAACGGAAATGGGGCGCTTTTTATAACACGGGTAGCCCTATAGCTTGCACGGAAGAGGAATGGGACGCGGGCGTGCGCGATGGGAGGCCGTTGGTTCAGGTTCGCGACGAGCAACAATACGTTTTCGGCGATGAGTGGAAAAAAGTCTACGAACGAACCCCGGATGGAGACCTCCGCCGTCTAAGCGCGGAGGAGATTGCAATGAAGAGCACCGAAAGCCTTCATCATCACTACCATTGGCTTCAAGATGGAAGAATTGAGCGGGTCTTTCAAGCTTCAGCTGACTTTTGCGAAGACTTGGCCGCGCGTGCCTTCGAGATGGAGCTCGTAGCTGGCAAAGCCGGTGCCGAACAGCCAAGGATCGATCGCTCGCCACAGCCCGCCGAAACCGGTGTCAACCGCCCTGGCAGTGATTGCAGAACGCCAGAACCTGGCAGACGCCCGTCAGAGAATCTCCCTACAGTTGCCGACATTAGAACCGCCCTGAAACGCGGTGACCGGAAAAAAGCCATAGAATTGCGTTGCAAATTGGACGATTGCAGCAATAAGGAACTCTGGATGAGTGCGTTTAGCGACCGCGCCGGGAAGGAAAGCACCAAGCGCACTGCATACAATCGCTGGCGGGAGTCGCGAGACGATGCTCCGTCCTGGGCCGACGAGCTCATGAGTGCGCGGATTCTTGCAATGAAGGCTTCTTAATCAATTCGCCTACAATTTCGCCTACACGCCCATCTTGACTCGCCCATATGTAGGTGCCTGACCCTGAAACCAAGCGCTACGGCGCTAAAGGAGTTTCAGCGAATGGAAACCGTTCCAAATCAGCTTAATCAGCTTCTAAATGAACACGCGGCGGCGGAGTTACTGGGCGTTTCAGTGGCGACCGTCCGAAGATGGAGGCTGCTCAGACAAGGGCCGAAATTCATTAGAGTCGGTGCGGCTTCAGTAAGATACCGACAAACAGACCTAGCCGACTACATTGATCGCTGCCCAACGTTCGGAAGCGGTCCAGGGCCGGGAGCAAAGTGAGGTGTCCCAAGATCACCAAGGATCGCGAGGTAAGAGTAACGTCGGCGAAACTGCTCGCGATTTAAAGAGATGGCTTCCTGACGTCTCTCGCGTTGCGAACGATTTGTACGGCTTCGAGTTCACTAGGGGCAATGGCCGGTGTCCCTTTCCTGAGAATCACAACCACGGCGATAGTAACCCAGGCCATAGAAAAACTGGTGGCTCACTATGGCATCCAAAACGGCGTTAACGGGCAGCCCTTCCGCCAGCCTGATGCCGCGACTCGATCGGAAAACCCCAGAGAGAGCGGCGCCAAGAAGCAACCGATTCCGGCAGAAACGGTCCGGCAGGGATTGTTGCGGCGGGGATTCCGCGCCGTCGCCGAGTTCGCGTACGGCGACTGCCTTCGCAAAGTCAGGTTCGAACATGAATTAGCGCGACAGGAAGGTAAGGGTCGACCCGAGAAGGAGTTCCGATGGGAGCATCTCGTCGCCGAAACCTGGTATTCCGGGGATGGTGGCCTCCCAAAAACGCTGTACGTGAACCGCGCATTTCGAGATCGCGATCAGGTGGGATTAGTGGTGGGGTTCGAAGGCGAGGCCAAGGCGGATCTCGCTGGAGAACTCGGCCTACCTGCGTTTTCTTTCAAGGACATCTCGCAGGAGCAGGCCGCAACGCTCATTGACTGTGATGTCGTTCTTTGGCCAGATAACGATGCAGCCGGAAAAGACCAGGCCGCTCTCGCAGCGACGGTGATCTGCGATGCAGCCCATGCCCGCACCATCAAACTCCTTACACCGCTCGCGGATTTTCCGCTCGCTGGGGACATCGTCGATGCAATCCGTGATCTCAAGTGGAACGGCACGCGCGTCGCACAGTTTCTGGAGACAGCGGTAACACATGCGAATGGCGACCAATACCGTGAAAGGATCAATTCGAAGGGCTTTCAAGAAGCTTCCGCTCCGTCCCGGGCGTCAGAAAATCCGGAATGGTGGGCGAAGCCTGAGGCACTTCAGAGCGACTTGCCACCAGTCGAAACCTTCCACGAACGCCTTCTCCCTGCGTCGTTCCGTTCGCTTGTGGCGGACTTGACCGAGCGCATGCAAGTCCCGATAGACTTCGCGGCGGTTGTGATGGTCCTATGTCTCGCAGGTATCGTGAACCGGCGAGCAGTCATCCAACCGAAAGCGCACGACTACGGATGGGTCGTGGTACCGAATCTCTGGGGCGGCATTATCGCTCCGCCAGGCTACATGAAGAGTCCCGTCATTCAGGCGGGTATACGCCCGCTAGATCAGATTCAGGCGGATTGGCGGCGCGAACACGAGGAGACCCTTAAGGAACACGCACTGGCTGTCGAGGAATGGGAGATGCGGAAGTCCGCATGGAAGCAACTCTCGACCCAGCAGTACAAAAAAGGTAACCCGCCGCCCGAGCGGCCATCAGATCCTCCTGCGCCACCAACCCTCCGGCGGCTCATAGTTAACGACGCCACATTCGAAGCGATGCATCAGACGATGAGCGAAAACCCGGCGGGGATCTTGGTGATACGAGATGAACTAACCGGGTGGTGGAGTACCCTTGAGCGCTCCGGCCGCGAAGGTGAACGTGCGTTTTGTCTGCAGGCGTGGAACGGAGACACCGGACACACGATCGACCGGATCGGGCGTGGAACGATCCACGTACCCCACTGCTGCATGTCAATGCTTGGCGGCATCCAGCCGGGTCGCCTTCGTTCTTACCTGGTGGACGCACTCAAAGACGGCCCGAGCAACGACGGTCTCATCCAGCGGTTTCAACTGTTGGTTTGGCCGGACACCCCAGATGGTTGGACCTATGTAGACCGACCGCCGAATGTGGCTTCGGAACTGCAGGCTGCGCGCGTCTTCGGCAAACTCGTGGAAATGAGTGCCGAACAACCGGTGCGGTTCCGCTTCGCTCCCGACGCACAGGCGCTCCTAACGGAGTGGATTACCGAGCTTGAGGCGAAGGTGCGGGGCGATGAGCTTCATCCGGCTCTGGTGTCGCACCTTTCAAAGTATCGAAGCTTGATGCCATCGCTGGCCCTCTTGTTCGAACTGGCCGACCGCGCCAGTTTTGATGGTTTTGTAGGTTCGTCCCTCGTTGGTTGTGAGAATTTCGTGAGTTTGGAGCACGCTCGGCAAGCGGCGGCCTGGTGCGAATATCTCGAATCGCACGCGCGGAGGGTCTACTCGTGCGTGGTGACTCCGCAATTGCGGGCCGCGAGAGAGCTGGCCGACCACATCAGGAAGAAACATGTTCGCAATAAAGATGGCGGCTTCGATTGGTTCGCGGCGCGCGACGTATACCTGAAGGGTTGGACTGGGCTGGACACACCAGAAGCCGTGAAGGCCGCGGCCGAAGTCCTTGAAGATGCCTGCTGGGTGCGGGAGTTTTCCGGCGAACGCGGCGCCACTGGCGGACGTCCATCAAACCGTTACTTCGTCAACCCGAGGGTGTGGGAATGAGCACCTCTCGGCAGACCCCTTTGCGATGGATGAACTGGCGTGCGAAGGATCAAATAATCGGGGATCCAGTGGAGAACGAGCCTACAAAACCATCAAAACCCGGTTTTGTAGGTTTTGTAGGTTCAATTCCGGAGGAATTAAGGAATATCGGAGGGAACTCGGGATCGATCGACCATGTCGCGAGCGATTCCGATCGCGGAATCCTCTGGGCTGAATGGAAGGCAGCAACGCTGAACCGGCTATTCAAGGAGCAAGGCGCAACGGGGCAACCGGGCCGCATCACGGCGGCGACTATCCGGCACAGTGAATCTCTCCACGAACGAGTTGACTGTGGTCCGAAACATGAGCAACCAATGTCACGAGCGGAGGCAACGGAGTAAACATGGCGCTTTTCAAACGTGGCGGCACCTGGTGGTACGAGTTTCTGTTCGCCCGGCGGCGCGTGCGCGAATCAGCGAAAACGACGTCGAAAACCGTGGCGAAGCAGGCCGAGCAGAATCGCCGCCGGGAATTGGAGCGAGGATTCAACGGAGTCGAGGACAACCGGGCAGATCGAATCAGAACCATCAAAGAGCTTGCACGCGCTTACCTCGACGATTATCGCGTTCGGCACAAGAGCGTCGTCTTCGCTGAATACGCGGTGGGAAATGTTCTCCGGCACCTCGGCCAAGTGATGGCAGTTGATGTCACGGAACAGACCGTGACCACGTTCCAGACCGCACGGCTCAAAGAGGGGGCCTCTCCGAAAACGATCAACGAGGAAGTCGGTTTCCTCCTCAGATTGCTGGGCGAGGCTGGCGATGTCATTCGCACGCGGCTTCGCCGACGAAAGGCGCTGAAGCTCGCCGTTCCGCGTGGCCCAGGAAAGGCGTATACACGTGAGGAGAAGACAGCGATGCTGGCAGCCGCTAAGGCGGCTCGGTCCCGCGCAATATACCCAGCCCTGATGTTGGCGTTGAACACCGGAGAACGGGACGCCGAGATTCGAGGCCTTCAGTGGGAGCGGGTGGACCTCGCCAAGGCAATTCTCACGGTTGGCGTTAGCAAAACTGAAGCCGGAGAAGGCCGAACGATTCCGTTGAACTCAGCATTGCTGGAGGCGGTGGTCGAGTACTCTACGTGGTACACGCGACGATTCGGAACGATTCAACCGGAATGGTTCGTTTTCCCGTTCGGCAAGCCTCGACCGACTGACCCCACTCGCCCGATGGTGACGCTAAAGACCTCGTGGAGCAACGTCCGCAAAACGGCGAAGGTGACTGGGCGCTGGCACGACAACCGGCACACGCTCATTACAGATCTTGCCGAGAGCGGCGCCGGCGACGAGACGATCCGGGATATTGCTGGCCACGTCTCAAAGCAAATGCTGAAGCATTACTCGCATATCCGGATGGAAGCGAAACGGAAAGCGCTAGAATCCATCGTGAAGAAACCGGATCATCCCCAAGGGAGTGGAAACGCCAACGCCCCTTCCGTCGAGCAGGCAGTCCAGTCAAAAGCGGTTCCTGCAGTCCCGCCTGCGATGGTCAATTGAACATCGCCACGAGGTTATTGCCCTGTATTCCCCGTCAGTTTGGCTTCTTCCCTTCCCCTTCATACGATTGAAGTCGTTTCCTCGCAGCCTCCCGAACGATCCGATTCACCATCACGCTTGGAAGAGCCGGTTTGCTTTTGAATCTCGCGGCCCAACCCCGTTTCGGCCCTTTTTGCGGGCCGCTGACGGTCAAACAACCGGGTCCGCTCCATTTCGACGGCTGTGCGAATTTCTGCGTGCCCGGCGGCAGAGTAATCCAATCCAGATTCATCCCACTCGGCGGTCGCGAACGCATTGTCGAGTTCGGGGTAACAGATTTCCATAATGCATTCATCTGTCACTTCGCCAATGTTCGCCAGTTCGATCTCCCCGGAATCATTCAGCCGAAAATCGATCATGCAGTCGCTCATGCGCGTGAGCGTTGCCTGCTCCGCGTTTCCCCATTCATCGAGCAGTTCGACCGCCTCGCTCTTCGTTCTCGCGTTCACGATCGAGAAATCACCGTTGGGCCAACGACAGAGGTACATCGCCATAAATTGAGGTTAGCAACCTGCGCGTGCTGTTATCCGCCGCAGCCGGCGCCGCGGAAGGTCGTCGAGTTCACCCGGCCGAATTCACTCCCACGCCCCGAAGTGCGCGTCCGCAGCGCAACTGGATTCTCGGCTTCCTAAGTCGAAGTGGCTTTGGCACCGGAAGGCTTCGGACGAACACGCCGGGCACCGGGAGAAGACCGTTCGAGACGGTCCAGTTCGCCGGCCTTTTCAGTAAGCATCGCCGCAAGTTTTCGAGCGCCGCCGCCGGTCATGCGAATCCGTTCGACGCTGTCCGAAAACTGCATAATAACCTGTCCAGTCTGAATACGAAAGCTGATGTCGAGCTTAAATTCCTCGTAGTTGTTACGAAGGAGCCTGTCAATTTCGCCCGGCGGAAACATTTTCTTTGCAGCCATCGAATCCCTCCCTCCTAAACTCGGGCAAGCACGCTCACCCGTTAGCCACACCGAACATTATTTTAGGGCATCTCTTCGTTACACCGATAGCAGGCACAGCGTCGCTGCCGATAATACGGAACATCAGGCCAACGCCTGGGGGCCAACTCAAATTTGGCTAGACGCAATGCCGGGCTCCGACCTCGGCCGCGCAGAGTTTCAGCATTTGCCCGGCTACTTTCCCGTTGAGCCACTCACCCGGTGACATTGTCGCCGCGATTCATAGGCCGGAACGCGCAGCCCGACGAGACGCCCCCCAAGGTCCGGGCGTTGATGGCCAACTTGACCCCCGCCGGTATTGGCGCGGTACGGAGCCGACCGGGCTCACTCGCGAGATCGACAATGCGCCAACGTCCATCGCGCTGCTGAACGTGGCCAAATGTAATCGCAGCCAGTTCCGACCGTCGAAGCCAGCAGCCGAGAAGCAGGCTACAATGGCGCAATCGCGCAGCCCGACGACGGTCGAGATGTCAGGCGCGCTGAGCAGTGCCTGCGCTTGCCGTTGCGAGAGCCAGTTCCCCACGCGAATGCCGGTCGATTTCACGCTCTTCACCCGGCTGATGCCCTGGGCTAATTCCGGCGCGAGCATGCCGTTGTCTGCCGCCTCCGCTGCGAGTTTGCGAATCGCCGACATTCTAATAATGATGGACGACGACCCGAGGTGACGCTCTTCCAGCGATACCCGCCACGCGCTCACGGTCGCCTTGGTGAAGCCGGGCCGCGGCGCCTGCTGGAACCACGCCATAAACTCGTTCAGCGCCATGTTGTACACGCGTTTCGTAATCGGGGAGGAGACGCTGTCCAGCACGAGCATCATCAGTTTTTCCCACTCGGCAATCTTCTCAAGCACAACTAAGTCGTTCATTTTCAGTCCTTTTAATGGGCATTGAACAAAGCCTACGGCAGGTAAAGCCGCGAGTGGTGGCTCCGCCTGTGACATGACCGTCCCGGTCGTACCAAGTCAGTTGCCGCTCTGACGCACTTCGATGGTAGATCAATGCGCCATTAGCAGAAACAGAAAAAGCTCTGCCATCACTAACGTCCTCGGCGATGGGTGTGGCTTGCCCTATGAGCTCCAACCGACGGCTATCGAACGGTTGGGCCATCAGTGTGTCTTCGCGCACAAAGAGCACGTAACCGGTGCCGGGTTCCGCCGAGGGCGCGTAGCTTGCTCCCCAAAAGCTGTTCACCAAGGGCCTCGAACTCTGCTGTTCGGGCTTCTCATCCACAGAGCCGATATAAATGGCGCTCTTCCCTTCGATGTTCGACCGGCGCGTATAGAAGAAGTGCCGCCCATCCGGCAGAAACGTGGGACTGTAATGGAATGATTCCTGATGCGCAGGATCAACTGCGGTGATTTGAACGGGGACGCCGCCAGAAGCTGGCACGCGGAAAAGTCCGGTCTCGACGCTGAAAACGATCAAGTTGTCGTGGTTCCATGCGCCTCCTCCCCAAAGGCAACAGAAGTCCGTCACCCTCTGGGGAGGACCGCCGGCTACGTCGATCTTGTGGATTTTCCCTGCAAAGGTATACGCGATGGAGCGGCTGTCCGGGGACCAAAAGGGTGTACCGCCCGAAACCGTTAAATTGCGCGATTCTCCCGACTCCAGGAAATGCACCCACAGCCTCTCTCCCGCGATGAAGGCTAGCTTGCGGCCGTCGGGCGATACGTTCAGCAGCGCTTCGAGTGTGGCGTTTTCCGGCGGCGGGATTTGGAAGCGCACTGGCGCCGCCTCTGTCGGAGGATTTCCGCGGAAGTGCAAAAATGCCAGCGCAGCGAGCGCTACAGCCAAGGCGGCGGCCACGCCCCAGGGCAGCGGGCTGCGCCTGGTGGAGGGCGGAGGAGCTTCTGGCATTTCGCCGGCTAGCGCCCCATCGATGGCGATCCTCGCTTCGCCGATGTCGCGCAGCCGCTTTGTCACATCGCGATCCAGGCAGCGGCGCAGCAAGGCTTGGATTCCTGCCGGCGTCTCGCGTGGCAACTTGCCGAAGTCGATCGGTCCTCGCAAGACCTCGGCCAGCGTCAGGGAGATAGTCTCGCCTCTGAACAGGCGCCGGCCGGTCAGCAATTCGCACAGCAACACACCGAACGACCAGATGTCGGCACGTTTATCAACTGGCTTTCCGGCAGCCTGCTCCGGACTCATGTACGCGGCCGTGCCCATGATCATTCCAGGGTGTGTCGCCTGCATCGTCACCGTCGGAGATTTCATCGGGTCGTCCTCTAAGGAGGGAGAGACCTGCGCCACTGCCGCCAGTCCGAAGTCGAGCAGCTTCACAACCCCCTCCGGCGTGACCACAACGTTGGCTGGCTTCAGGTCGCGATGCACAATTCCTTTTTCGTGCGCCGCTTCCAGCGCCTCCGCAATCTGCTTCGCGAAGCTCAAAGCAGTCGCCAGCGGCAGTGGTCCCTTCAGCGTCGCTCCCGGAACCAGCTCCATCACCAGCGCCCGCTCTTCCAGGCCATAGATCTGCGCGATATGCGGATGATTCAGCGAAGCCAGAACCTTCGCCTCGCGCGTGAAGCGAGCCATTCGGTCGGCATCGTCGGCAAAGGAGCGTGGCAGAACCTTGATCGCCACTTCTCGCCCCAGCTTGGTGTCGGTCGCCCGGTAAACCGTCCCCATTCCACCTTGCCCGAGCTTCCCTGTAATACGGTAATGCGCAATCGCGCGAGACGCCTCGGCAAACGTGTCGCCGTCCCCCCGCTCATGCGCCAGCAGCGACTCCACTTCCCTCCGTAACGAAAGATCGGCGCCGCACGCATTATCGAGAAATGCCGCGCGCGCCTCTGGAGCCAGGTCAACAGCGCGCTGAAAAACATCCTCGACTTGCTGCCAGCGGCTATCGCTCATTGGTTGATGGGTCTGAGTCTATCGCAATTCGCAAGACCCATTCGCTTGTGGCGCACGCTCCAGGCGCTTAACTCTCCCCCGCCAAGAACCTCCTCAGCCAAGCCTCGCCCAGCCGCAGGTCGCGCTTGACCGTGGCCACCGTCAGTCCCATCGCTGCCGCCACTTCTTCCCGGTCCATCCCCCCGAAGTAGCGCATCTCGATCACCTTGGCCTTTCGTTCATCCACCTCCGCCAGTTTTCCTAGCGCCTCGTCGATCTCCAGCACATCCGGAGCGCGCCTCGGAACCACGGCCATGCAATCCTCCAGCGCAATGGGCACCGAAGCATCGCCCCTCTTGGCCGCGTTATTCGCGCGCGCGTGGTCCACCAGAATCAGCCGCATCAGCCGCGCCGCGATGCCGAAGAAATGCGCACGGTTATCAAACTTCACCGGTTGCGATTGATCGAGCAATCGCACAAAGGCTTCGTTGATCAGCGCCGTGGGCTGCAACGACTGGCCTGGCCCGGTCCGCTCCGGCGCAAGTAAGCGCACGGCAGCTTGTGAAGCTCTTCGTAAACTCGCGGCGTCAGCTGTTCGAGCGCCGCCGGCTCGCCTCGTCCCCAGGCGGTCAGCAGCGCGGAAACGGACGGCGATTCTTCCATGCCAGAAATTTTCGCACAACGTTAGCCGTTTGGCCCTCCGTTTCCGAATGTCTTAAGTGCCGGGCACATCGCCAGGCGGAAATAAAGGAGAAGAAAACCTATGTTCAAGAAATGCGTGTCTGTCCCGGCACTACTGATGTTCACGACCTTCCTCGGCGCGTCCGCCGCAAGTGCTCAGGTCGCGAGATGCTACACTCTCGCCAGCCTCCAGGGAAACTACGGAGTCGTCGTGACTTATGGCGCCAACGTGGCAATCGCGTTCGGTACCAGGACGTATGACGGAAATGGCAATATGACGGGAACATTCCTGATCAACGAAGCCACACCTGGATCGACAACCCCAGCAAGAACGATCATCACCGGTACGCAAGTGGGAACTTACACTGTGAACTGCAACGGCACCGGCCAGATCCTCCGCACTCTAACACAGACGAACGGTACGGTAACGACAGCCGTCGATGACTTCGTCATCACCCAGGCAACGGTATCGGGAGGGCAACTCATCGCTACCTCGGTTACAGACGCCCAGGAAGCCCCCAGCGGCGCGATCGTCGCAGGCGGCGTCCTAGTGTTCCGCGTTTATACCCGGTTACCAGCCTTCTACAACTAGCGCCGGTCAGCGCACGCGCCATATCTCTCGGCGCGCGGCGGTTGGACGTACTTCGGCTGGTAGTGCGGCAGGGGCTGTTGCTCGCCGGGGCCGGCATCGCCGTTGGCTTAGCCGGCGGCTTCGCCCTAACCCGCCTGCTCTCTGGCCTCCTATATGGAGTGAACGCCACCGACCCTCTGACCTTCGCCGCCGTCACTGGTCTGCTGGCGACGGTGGCGATCGCGGCGAGCTTCCTGCCGGCATGGCGGGCAACGCGAGTAGACCCGGTGATTGCCCTCCGCTGCGATTAAGACAAGCGGTGACGCCAGATCGACTGCCCCTCGACAAAGCCATTCCTCTGGCTAGCGGAACAACAGGGGCGCGTATTCCGCCAGATACTTCCGCCACACGGTGTAGTTGTGTACACCGTCGATGGGGTGGAAAGTGTGCCTCACCTGATACTTCGTCAGCAGTTCCGACAGGTTCTTGGAGCGGCCGAAGATCGAATCCTGTTGACCGCAGCCAATAAATAAGGTCTTGATCTTCTCGTTGGTGCCTTTCGAGTCCTGGAGCAGCGCGGCGAAGCGCGTTTCAAAATCGGTGGGCACTGCGCCGGAAAATGAGGCGACAGCGCTGAACAGGTCCAGGTGTCCTAAACCGATGCGCAGCGACTGCCCGCCACCCATCGAAAGCCCCGCAATGGCGCGGTTCTCGCGTCCCGGCGATACTCGGTAGCGCGCTTCCACCGTGGGGATCACGTCCTTCAAGAGGTAGTCCTCGAACAGGGCGTCATTGGTAATTCCTCCCTGAGGCACCGGAACGCCGAACGGTGTCGGCGTGGCCGAACGGCATCACAACGATCATGGGTTGAGCCTTCCCTCCGGCCAGAAGGTTATCGAGCACGAAGTTGGCGTTGCCGGCCATGGTCCAGCCAGCGGCCGTGTCATTGGAGCCGTGGAGCAGGTAGAGCACCGGATAGCGGCGCGTCGTTTTGGCGTAATCCGGAGGCGTGTAGATCCAGATGGCGCGCGTCTCGCCGGCAATCGCTTTGGACTTTTCCCAGTTGATCTCTACCGCCCCGTGGGGCACGTCGCGGGCCTCCCAGAAGGCTGGAGTATCATCCTTGACCTCGACCATGCTGGCGGATGTGCGGGCGCGCAGCTTAATGCGCGGGTTGACCGGGTCGGGGATGGCAACGCCATCGACATTGAAGGAATAGATGTAGATGCTCGGCTCGAATGGGCCGAGGGTGATACTCCATACGCCGTCGTTCGTCCTTGCTCAATTTCGGCGGCGGCGCGGAGCCCAGCCAGTCGCCGGTAAGAGTCACTTCCGAGGCTTTTGGCGCAAAGATGCGGAAGGTGACGTGATGGTCGGACGAAACTTCAGGAGATTGCAGCGTGTCGTTTACCGCCGGCTCGCCGCGCGGGACTGCGCCGAACGCCGTTGCCGCCGCCGTGCCACGACTGCCAGTACGAAGGATCGGTGCATTAGTGTGCCTCCTGAAAGACTTTCTGCGCGAATTCAGCGAGTGCGTGCCGCCACACCTTCCACTCGTGCACGCCCGGGGGTCGGGTACCACGACATAGTCGGATATTGTGCTGCCTCAGATTGTCAGCGAGATCGAGTTGTCCCGGGTAGCGGGGATCATCCGTGCCGCAGCTCAGAAACAAGAGCTTCAGCTTCCCGATTTACGTCGTCGGGGTGATCCAGGAAACCGGGCAGAGTGCTTCTCTAGGTGGAACTCCGTGTCGCTGACCAGTCCCGAGCTGAACTCTCCCACCCATGCGAACAGGTCCAGGTGTTTCAGTCCGATCGTGAAGGCCTGGCCGCCACCCATCGAAAGACCGGTGATGGCCCGGTTCTCGCGGCCGGGCGCCACGCGGTAGGTCCTGTCGATCATGGGAATGATGTCGGAGAGCAATTCCTGGCTGAGCATTTCGATTCCCTCAGGTGAACTTCCGCCCGCCCAACTACCGTCGGTATCGCCGTTCGGCATCACGATGAGCATGGGCACCGCTTTATGTTGCGCGATGAGGTTGTCCAGAATCACGCCCGCGCGCCCGGTGTCGCTCCAGTTCTCTTCGTTGTCGCCGCTGCCGTGGCGCAGATAAAGGACCGGGAAGCGGCGGTTGGGCTCCAGGTCGTACTGCGGCGGGGTGTACACATAGAGCTTGCGCGGCCTTTTCAGTGGCGTGGAGAGATAGGTGCGGATGTGCAGCGCGCCGTGAGGAACTGCTTGTAGCTCGTCGAAGCGCGGCGGGATTGCCGGGGACCTCCACGATGCTGGCGTCGGGTGGCGCGGCCGTTCTTCAGGTTGGGATTTCCGGGATCGAGGATGCGTACGCCGTCCACGACGAAGTTATATTGATAGATCTCCGGGTCTACTGGGCCAACAGTGGCGCTCCAAACGCCGGCGTCGTCTTTGGACATCGGCTTCGATCCTGCGAACGACAGAGTCACCGGACTGCCTCGGGAGCTCTCAGGCGGAAGACGATGGTTCGGTCCGGCCGGACCTCGGGCGACACCAGGCGTGCAGCGGAAGAGCGCCGCCGCTCGAATGATAAGTGTTTTTGGGGCGCGGCGCATCCTGCGCGGCAAGAAAGCAGGCGGAGGCTAACGTCATGAATAGAGGCTTGGTTGTCATAGCACCTCTTTGTATCACGGGTTGATCACGCCGGGCGCGAACGGGCGTCCGCGCGATCGGTCCTGTGTTGTATACTCCCTTTTCCATATGTGGCGCATCACAGTTGCATCGACCCTGACTCTGGCGGCAGCACAAGCGCAGCCGACAATACGGCCCACGGTACTGCATGCCGCTCGACTGGTAGATGTGGAGACCGGCCGAACACTCGCGCCGGGCGAGATTCTGGTGGTGGGCGAGCGGATCTCAGAAGTCGGCACATCCGGTGGCACATCCCACGGGAGCGGAGATCATCGACTTAGGCGACCGTACGTTGCTGCCCGGTTTGATCGACGCCCACATCCATCTGTTTCTGCATCCTGGCGCGGAGGATTTGCAGACCGTGCAAGAGTCCGTGCCACAGCGGACCCTAACGGCCGTGCTGGCCGCTCGCGAGGACTTGATGGCGGGCTTCACAGCGGAGCGCGACATGGGAACGGAAGGCGCAGGTTCGGCCGATACGGCGGTTCGAAACGCGATCGACCAGGGGCTGTTTCCAGGGCCGCGGCTGCGCATCAGCGGCAACGCTATCGACATTCTGGGCGGGCACGAGGATGCCATCGGCTACAATCCCGAACAGCGCGTGCTCCCCAACGCCACACAGGCCAACAATGCGGCTGAGCTCGTGGCGGCGATTCGTCTGCAGGTGAAGGAGGGTGCCGATTTCATCAAGATCTACGAAACAGGTAAGGACTCGCTGGCGGGTGGCCGGTTCTCTACGCCGTTTCAGTTCACCGCCGAAGAAATGGGGGTGGCTGTACGCGAGGCGGCCCGCGTCGGAAGGCATGTGGCTGTGCATGCCACCGGTGAACCGGGCACGCTTTATGCGGCGCAGGCCGGAGTGGTTTCGATCGACCACGCATTTCAGCTCAGCGACGCCACCATGAAGATCATGCGTGAGAAGCAGATTTTTGCCGTGCCCACCTTCACGATCTTCGAGTATTTCGCGGACCATGCCGCGACGCCCGCCGAAGGCGTGGTGAATCGCCAGATGCTGGACTATCACGCGCAGGAGTTCCGGAAACAGGTCGCGGCTGGTGTACCCGTAGCCATGGGCTCGGACGTCGGCCCCTTTCCGCACGGCACGCAGGCGCGTGAGTTCGTGCTGATGGCGCAGTACGGCATGACGCCGCTGGCGGCAATTCAAGCCGGCACTGTGAACGGAGCGAAACTGCTGGGTTGGGAAGGGCAGATCGGCGTGCTCAAAGCCGGCTATCTGGCCGACATCGTGGCGGTATCCGGAAATCCTTTGCACGACGTCGCGGAATTACAAAAAGTGTCATTTGTGATGAAAGGCGGTGCGATCTACAGGCGGCCCTGAGGTTGTTTGCTACCGTCGTGATGGATCGAAGATGTGTAGACGGGTATCGTCCCATTTCAAGTTGCATCAAGGCGGTTGATTGTCAGGCTGCCTCTACGATTGCCAATTTCTGCTTTTCCTTTTTAGGATTCTCGGAGGTGGCTCTTGCCCGTCGGCCGTCGGTTTAGTATCCCAAACGAACGATGCCCTCCTCCTTGCCCTCGACGGTGCCTTGTGCAAGCCAGGCGAGAGATGCCTTGAACAGAAGCAGGTGGTTCTTTTCCCACATCGCGTTATGCGAGGAGCACGCCAGATCGATAAACACCTTCTTAGGTGAACCGAAATCCGCGTATAATTCCCGTACGCGGTCCGGGTTGACCTGTTTGTCATGGGCTCCTGAGATCAGCAAAGTCGGGATTTGGATTTTGGAAACCACTGCTGTCGTCCATCCCCACGTGGTTACGAGTGGCGCACGCCGCACGCCGGTTCCCCACGTCGACCCGACGGGATCGGAGAGAAGCATTTCCGACCAGACGGAATCCAGAACCGCCGGCTCGTATTGAGCGGGGCATCCGACCTGGCGATCCCAATTCGCGATAAGCTCGTCCCGGGACTGCGTGTTCATTGCGGCTCCGTTCGCGGGTACTTGCGCCGGCGGTTCCGCCGCCGCGCCGCGATTGTAGGCTGGGGCCAGCAGGATGAGCTTCAGGACCTTGTCCGCGTGCTGCGCCGCGTACCCGGCCGAACGCGGGCCGCCGAGGGACCAAGCCAACAGATTCAACCTGTCAACATGGCGCAGGGCGCGAATGTGATTTACCACCGCCTCGATGTCCTGCCAGTCCGAAGCGAGAGTGGTCATCTGATGCGGGTAGCTGGGATCGCAAAGCGTGGGAATTAACGCGGGCACGTACGACGCCTGTTGAACGCGCGTCAGGTTGCAGGGATCGTTCATTGCCGCGGGCCGTGTCGAACGTCCATAACCCGTCATGTCCATGGAGAACACGTCGAAGCCGGCATGCGCCAGGTATGCCATCCAACTGTAATCCTGGTAAGGAACGTCGAATGCGACTTCGGCGGGCGTACCCGCGCCATGGATGAACAGCGCTACGCGATCCTGAGCAGGGCCTCCCGTCCGCAAGACGGTGGCTGCCTCAACCACTTCCCGAACGTAAATCTGCGTGCTCTGTCCGGCAATTGCGGGAACTGCGGAACGAACCTGAACGTAGTGGTCGAGGCGCAGAAGGCGGGCTCCGTCGTCGGCGGTAACAGACAGCGCGAAGCTCAAAATGACTATGACGCAGCGAGGCTTCATGAAGAGTTTCCCTCAATGCAGTTTACATCGAGCCACGGTACACCAAGCTACTTTGCTCCAATCCGTTCACGATTCGACGCTCCCAGGTGCAATGACGAGTGCACTTTCGAGTCGCCCGCAGCGACTGGCGGCAAGGCACACTTCGGCTGTGCGTGAACTCGTGCGCGACCGGCTGATTTTTCAGATCAACCGGCCGCTAGTGGATCGAGTTACCCGCTAGGATTGGAACAAAGTCCAACCTTCCGGTTACAACCCTCTGAATCCTCGGTTTTATCCGTGATTTTATGAGATCGATCCCAAGCTACCTCCATTTCCAGAGGCTCAGGACCACCGCAATACGACATTTCCTGCGCAGGAAAAAGCTGTCGAAGAAGCCCGGTGAGAGACTCCTTCTGGTGGGAGCGTACAAGAGGGGAAGTGCGGGCCCGGGGAGGAGGCTTCCCATGTCTAAGAAAGAAGAATAGATAAAACTTTAGCAGGACGCGTGATGAAGTGCGCGGCGGCGATACAACATCACTCCCAACTCAAAAACGACAGTGTGGTGCTGTCTTTAATCACAATTCCTTCAGCCAACATCAGAGGGGTAGCGTAGGTCGAGCTGTCGGCTACCTCGTAGCGGTGCAGAGGCTCGAAGCCCGTCCCGCTGGCCCGAGCTACGATCAACTCCGAGCTATCCTTCAACAAGAACAGCAAGTCTCCCGAGATGAGGATCACTGCATTGTCCCCTTGCCTCGGAGGGCTGGTCCATAGCGTCTTTCCGCCCTCAGCGTCGACGCAGAAGAAAATCCCGCTGGTCCGGTTAGAAAATCCGAAAATCAGATTGCCCTTTTGCACCGGCGAGCTGAAACGCATCGTGAGCTCAGAAATCTGCCATGCTTTTTCCACCGTCCAAGAGTTGTTCTGGTGATTCAGTTGGAGCAACATCGTTCCGGGGTCGCCCGCCAGAATTAACCTCTGACCGAACTTGAGCGGAGTGGGTATATTCATTCCGCTTCGCCCCGGGAAATCGATTCGCCACAACAGGTCCCCGGACGCCAGGGCAAGGCCGACTGCGTATTTCTGCGTGAGGGTAACTACTTGCTTCACGCCTCCGATCTCGACAATCACCGGGGACCCGTAGGCCGGGCCGTCTCCCTTCCAGATCCACTTTTGAGCGCCGCTTTTAGCCTCGTAAGCTACGACGGCCCCATCATCGTTGGTACCGATCAACGCCACGATCAGCCCATCGCCGGCGACCGGCGACATAGATGTCCCGAATGTCGGCCAAGTGCCCTTGAAATCTTTGGTGTACTCCTTCCTCCATTCGACTTTGCCGGTCGCCGCGTCGAATGACGAAAGAATACCGGATATGCCGAAGGTATAGAGTCTCCCCTCGTAATAGAGAGGTGTCGACTTCGGACCTTTGCCGTGGCGAGCCGCCGAGTTAACGGGCTCGAACGGCGCGGGATAGCTCTGCCGCCAGAGAATCTTTCCGCTTTCCGGATCGAGACTCATGGCGACCTCGTCGTCTCCCTGGCGCGCAAACTGCAAGATCCGGCCGCCCGCGAAGATCGGAGATGCGTAGCCCTCTCCAACTGGAACCTTCCATTTGGCGGTCAACTTCTCCGGCCAAGCCTTGGGCTCACTGAAGGGCGCCGTGCCATCGCGGTTGGGACCTCGCCATTGCGGCCAATCCTGCGCCCAAAGATTCCTGTCTGCCGTGAGACAGACTCCGGTGATATACACAGCACAGAGCCAAACGCCCGGGTTTCTCTTCATTTTCCCCCGCTCATCCGCGCGCGCGAGAAGCACACATTACATGCTAACGCTTTTTCGTCTTCACGCCCTCCGGCTTCCTGATGCTCTTGAAAACAACCAAAGAAAGCTCCCCAAGCTACATTATTTATTTATTGTGAGGCGAAATGGCGGGAACTGACGATAGAACAACTTAGATGTCCCGATGTTCCTCGATACCCGAACCCTCGCTGTAGTTGCGGCCTTCGTCCAGCTCATCCTCAGCCTTCTGATAGCGATGACCTGGGGAACCCGTCGGACTTATCCGGGATTCGGACGATGGACTCTTGGAAATCTCGCCATTGTTTTCTCGCTGCTCTTTGTTGGCTTGGGAGGGATTGCCCCGGACTGGATGACCATGGTCCTTGGGAACTCGCTGGGATTCGTTGGCTCGATTCTTTTTCTGGAGGGAATCCGCAAATTCCGCGGATTGAAGCCCCAGGTCTGGGCGGCCTACGCGAGCGGCGCACTCGCCACGCTGGTTCTCATATGCTTCCACTGGGTGGTGGATGACCTCGCTACGCGCGCGGAGGTTACTTCGCTGTTTCCAGGATTCGCGCTGCTCGCCTGCGGCATATGCCTGATGAAAGATATCCCTCCGCCCTGCAGGTTCAGCCGATGGTTTACCGGAGTCATGTTTGCATTCGGCGGCACTACGTTCCTGGCTCGCGCTGTTTACTACTATCTGGTCCCGCAGGCGGCCGCGTCGATGTATACCGCCACCGTAACCCGGGTCTTCCTTCTAGCAGTAACCATGGAGACTGTGGCCTGGGCATATGGCTTCATTTTCCTGACCAACGAACGGCTGGTGATGGATTTGAGGGAATCGGAGAGCCGTACCAGGCAAGCGAATAAAGAGTTGGCCGCGGCCAGCGAACGCGCGAATGCCGCCGACGCGGCCAAGAGCGAGTTTCTGGCGAACATGAGCCATGAACTCCGCACTCCCATGAACGGGATTATCGGGATGACCGCGCTGGCGTTCGACACCGAACTTTCGAGCGAACAGCGCGAGTATCTGGGGATGGTGAAGGACTCCGCAGACTCGCTTTTGAACGTTCTCAACGACATCCTGGATTTTTCCAAGATCGAGGCAGGCAAACTCGAAATCGAGGCCATCCCCTACAATCTCTTTGAGGCGCTTGATGGTGCGATAAGATCCCTGGCGTCGCGTGGGCAGGAGAAGGGCATCGAACTCATTTGGCATGCCATGCCGGAGGTTCCCGCCGATGTGATCGGGGATCCAGGCCGCCTGCGCCAGGTGCTGACCAATCTGATCGGAAACGCGATCAAATTCACCGAACATGGGGAGATCGTGGTTCGCGTCCAGCGGGAATGGCAGTCGGAAGGCGAGGCGTGCGTCGAAATCTCGGTGAGTGACACCGGAATTGGAATCCCGGAAGACAAGCACCAAAGCATTTTCGATGCTTTCGTACAAGCGGATGGCTCTACGTCCCGCCAGTATGGAGGGACCGGGCTCGGGCTTACCATCTCTGCGCGCCTGGTCGAGTTAATGGGCGGAAAGATGCGGGTGGCGAGCACGCCCGGAAAGGGTAGCATCTTCCACTTCACCGTGCGCCTTGGCCTGCCTAGAACGACCGTCTCTGAAGCATTTCCCGCGCCGCTTTCGTCGATTCAAGATCTCAGGGTACTCGTGGTCGACGACAACCGCACCAATCAGCGGATTCTGGCCGAATTACTCAAGGTATGGCACATGAAGCCGACGACCGTCGACGGCGCGAAACAGGCGCTCATATCGTTGGAGGAGGCCGGGACAAACGGAACGCCGTATTCCCTGGTCCTACTCGATTCGCAGATGCCGGAAACAGATGGCTTCGCTCTTGCCAGATCCATCAAAGACAATCCGCAGTTCATGGATATCCCGATGATCATGCTGACGTCCTGCGGTATGCGGGGCGACGGCCTGCGATGCCGCCAATTGGCAATTGGTGGTTATCTGAGCAAGCCGGCGAACCAGGTGGATCTGCTCGACTCCATCCTACGGATCTTCGGCACATCCTCCACGAATACGGAGCCAGCCGCGCTAGTGATGCGTCACCACCTGACGGAACATCGAGGCTCTCTGCGTATTCTGCTTGCCGAGGACAACGTGGTCAACCAGCGGCTGACTGAACGCTTACTGCAGAAACAAGGCCATCGTGTAGTGGTGGTAGGGAACGGCAAGGAGGCCGTGAACGCCCTGGAGGATGAGAACTGGGACATCGTGCTTATGGACGTACAGATGCCGGAGTTGGACGGGTTTCAGGCTACCGCAGTGATCCGCGAAAAGGAGAGAGTGAGCGGACTGCACATCCCTATCGTCGCCATGACCGCCCATGCCATGAAGGGGGATAAGGAGAGATGTCTGGCGGCCGGAATGGATGGTTACATCTCGAAACCAATTCGGGCCGAGAGTTTGGTTAATGTAATTGAGGAAGTGATCTCTGAAACAGCGACGCGTAGATGTGACTTCGGGGCTCTCCTGGCGCGCGTAGGCCCGTGAGGACGGCCATTTGACCATTGTCAAGCTGCTTCCACGATCGTCAATTCCCGTTTCTTGCCGCTGGTCTGGCTAACCGTCGCATGCCCCGCGATGTTGCTGGCCTCGATCGCGCCTCCCGCCATCCTCTTGCCGGGCGGGCAGGAAATTCATTCGCAGTCCAGCGTAAACGCAGGGCCGCGATCTCTTGGATGAGATTCGGTATTGAGATCATAGGATCGGGGGTTGTAGTCAACTCAGAGTTCAAGGGACAGACGGAATCCCTTCACCGGACGTCGAGCGAATAATTGGTCGTTCACCCATCTTTCGCCGCAGCGGTTGAACTCTCGCTCCTTCGACAATCCTAGAGCGATCTCCCCGTACGAGAGTGAGCCTCGACAATCCAGGCTCGCTCGCCTTCCGCTCGAAACCTCCGCGATGCGAGAAAACGCTAAGCGACTTGCGAGGTGTAATTAAGCGATGCACCGGTGTCGAGGGTTCCTAGATCTGATCGCAGGGCGCGGGAGTGGCGCGACACGAACGGCAAGACGACGGGCCGGATGACTCGCTATGCAAGTAGATGCCAGCACGGAGTTAGTCGCTGTATGCAGCGCGCTCGGCTCGATCCTTAGCCTACACGCCCGCCGTTGACCTACAATGTTTTGCCCCGATGCCCACCATTAACGAGCAACCGGTCGCAACCGCGTCCTCGAAACACATCTGACCGCTGGAGATAGGGCACCCAACGCCTATCATCTCCGTCGGCCGATCCTTCATTACGATCGCCATCGCAACAATTCGTTTTCACATTATCGTTCTTGCATTCGGGTTAATGCGAGTGCCGTATGATATCGCTGATTTCGCTTACAATCCGAGGTATGCGAATTTTCGGGTTGTTGCTTCTCGTGGGGCTTGGCGACATAATGATTGCGCAGGCGCCCTCTCCCTTTCAGCCGGTCGGAAACGTTAGCCAATTGATGGTCGATATCATCTACCCGACTTCCGACGCGCTGTTCTACATTGAGCGCGATCCGCCCAAGAACGATCACGATTGGAACGTGATTCGCGGCACTGCGCTCACATTGGCCGAATCCGGGAATTTGCTGTTAATTGGCAGCCGCGCCCGTGATCAGGACCGTTGGGTCAAGGACACCAAGCTTATGATCGATTCCGGGACGGCCGCTTTTAGAGCAGCTCAGAAAAAAGATGTACAGGCGATCCTGGATTTGAACGAACAATTGAGCGCCTCCTGCACTACCTGTCACCGGCACTATCGCCTGAACTACGGGAAATGACTCACTAAGTCTTCTGCCACACGCACCTCCCTGGATATTTTAAATAGCCGTGTCGGTGGTGGCGGCCCGGCGCTTTACTTGGTGATTATCGGCAAGTCCCAAGGAATGACGCTTGGACAGCTTCCTCGTAGCCGACAATGCAAACGCAATGGGGCCAAACAGTTTTCGGCGCTACTGCCAGTTTCCTTAGGAGCGATGCTGGAGAGTAAAACCTTCATGCCGAGAAACTTGGTGGCCACTTCCGAAGTTGACGCAGGTGGGAGGCTTAAGCTTTTGGAGGTTGCAGATTCTACTGGTGGGCGTCGCGGCGGTCTCGGGAATTTTCTGGCTACTGCAAGGACGAACAGGACGAGGAGTTCGGCAACGAACGAGTGATTGCTTCGGCACGCGCGGCGCGCAATCTCGGCGCACAGGGTATCCGCACTAGGATTCTGGACGACGCGACGCGTTTCTGCGATGGCACTTCAACGACGACGCTACACTCATTGTGGCGACCGTCGATTAGGGGCGTACCCCATCCACTGTCGACTCGGGCACCCTTGCTCCCAAGAGAGAAACTGAATCTGCGGGACTCGGGATGCCCGATGTCGGACATTATCGGCGAGCTTCCAGATCCAGTCGATATAGCTTCCGGTAGCCGACAAAACATCTGCTAAATTGAAAGCGTCACTTCAACGAGTAAGCGCGTTACGCGGCCAAGTGGCTTCTGGCCTTCCCTGAGTGCCTAAACACTGGGCCGACCATCGGTCCGCTACGACCGCGATCCGCCTCATTTTAGTTACGAGGCACTCGCCGCGATCAGGCCCCTTCAATTATGGATGGTGATCAACGCGCCGGACTGTGTGGATACTCCGCCGTAGGTTGCCGTGATGGTTTGGTCGCCATTCCCCAACGACCCCGGAATGGTCACGTTAAATTGAAACTCCCCCGGCGCGACCAGCCCCGCGAACTGCACCACCGCCGTGACGCCTCCGATCTTGATCACCGGCAGAGGCGACAGCGTGCCCGACTGTATGCTCGACCCGCTCACCACCGGCGTCGACGTCGATCCAAATCCGTTGGCGTAAAGCACGATGGTCTCGCCAGGCTTGGCGGGAGTACTCGCGCCCGGATATAACGTGCCTGGCCCCAGCAGAGTCCCGTTGCCATGCTCGGCCGCCACATATGGCCCTCCTGCGAATACAAAGAACGACGGAGAAGCCGGCTGCGCCTGCACCGTGAAGCTGCCGCTGGCCGCGCCGTTATTGGTGACCACCACCTGCACCGGCCCGTTCATCGCGTCCGGCGGCGTCAGGATATTGATCTGCGCCGGACTGATGTAGTACACATAGGCGCTCTTACCGCTCACCGTCACGCTAACATGATCGAGCGCGGTCGGCATCTGGCCGCCCGCGAAATCCGAGACATTCCAGATGCGCGAATCGCCCGTGGGCGCGAGGCCGGCGCCCTTGATCTCCAACCACGTGTTGGGCGCGATTGTCGGGCTCTCGCCCTCCGCATTGGCCACCTCCGCGATCACGGGACCTGTAGTCGCCGTTCGTGTCCCTGCAAAATACGCGGTCACATACAAATCGTTCACCAGAACGTCGGTACCCAAAAAGCCGTTGCCGAAGGAGAAGCTCCACTCGAAGCCTGGCGCGGCGTCGTACTTGCACCCGCCCTGAATCGTATCGCTTCCGCACTCCCAATAAAGATAGGGCTGGATGTTGTTGAACGGGCCCACCGCGATGTTGGGCGTCGCAACCGCGGATGTGCCCGGGCTAAGGCCCAACTGGGTATAAAACAAGATCCCCAGCGGGTCGATGGCGGTGGTGCAGGTATAGGAGGCATCGCAGTTCGGATCCACGGTCGGCAATTGCCAGTCCGATTGGCCGAGATACCCCGCGCCGTTATAGGCATTCATGTTCGAGATGAATTGGGCGGCCGAATCCGAGTTCATCGCCCCGTCCTGGTTCACGCATAGTTTCGGAGTGCCGGGAGCCTTGCAGGCGGGAAGGCCGAACGTATTCGTTGCTCCCAGGTTTGCATTCGCCAGCCACGTCACGTTCGCCAACGGATCGTAAACGGTCTGGCCGCCCGGATTGACTTGCAAGCCATTGCCCGTGGCGGCCGGCGATCCGGCGATCTTGCCCCGGATCATGGGGAACACATACAAAAAGTTAGGATCGGTGTTGCTGCCCTGGTACCCGCTGTTGAAGGAAAACGTCCCGAACCCGCTGCCACTAACGATTGTTTGCGACCAATACAGATAGGGTTGAAAATTGCTGAACGGACCCGTCGGGTTCCCGGGGATTGCAACGGTGGTATTGGGCGCGTTGAAGCCCAAAGCCATGTAGTAGAGCGAACCCAGCGCGTTGGCCGCGCAATTCCAGCCGAACGAGTTGTTTTGCGGTCCGACAAATGAGCAGCCGTTATCGACCAGCGGCGCTGTAGGGATCTGCCAATTTGAATGGCCCAGATAGTTGGTCGCGTTCATAGCTGCAACCCACGCCGCCGCGGCCTGATAGGTCATCGACCCGCTCGGATTCACGCATGTCTTCGGGTCGATGCTGGCGCCGCTGCACACCGGAAGACCGAAACGGCTCGCGGCCGGTAAATTCGCGTTTTCCAGCCAGGTGACGTTATTGACCGAGTCATAAACCGTCAGCCCGTCCGCGCTCAAAACCAGCGCCGCACCCGCCTGCACAGGCGCGAGACCGACGATCAGCAGAAACGAGCATCGAAGCATGGCCCCTCAATTATGGATGGTGATCAACGCGCCAGACTGCGTTGATCCTCCGCCTGAGGTCGCCGTGATGGATTGGGCGCCGTTGCTGAGCGTCGCGGGCACGACCACGTTGAACTGAAATTCGCCAGGCGCAACCAGGCCAGCGAACTGCACGGTTGCATTGAGGCCACCGATCTTGACTACCGGCAGCGGAGATAGCATCCCGGACTGCGTGACGGATCCGCTTTGCACCGGTACGTTGGTCGATCCAAATCCATTGGCGTAAAGCGCGATGGTCTCGCCAGGCTTGGCGGGAGTGCTCGCGCCCGGATAGAGTGTGGCCGGCCCGATCAAACTCCCATTCGAGTGTGTTGCGGCTACATTTGGGCCGCCGTTGAAAACGAAAAACGAAGGTGAGAGCGATTGCGCCTGTGCGGTGAACGCGGCGCTAGTTGCTCCGTTGTAGGTCACTTCCACCGTGGCCGGACCGGAGACAGCATCAGGCGGTGTCAGGATGTTCACCTGCAGGGGACTGATGTAGTACACAAAGGCCGGCTTGCCATTTACAGTGGCGCTGACGTTGTCCAACTTGGTCGGCATCGAATTGCCCACAAAGTCCAATACTTGCCAGATGCGCGAATCGCCGGGCGCCGCCAGATTCGATCCCTTGATCTCGACCCACGTGTTGGGAGCGATGGTTGCGGTCTCGCCTTCCGCGTTGGCGACAAGGGTGATTGCCGGCGCCGGTGCACTCTTTGAGCACGTCTGCGCAGGAAGTGTTATCGTCTGGTTCGCCATGGCGAAAATGTCGCGGCTGGCCCGGGCGTACAGATCCTGTAGCGACATATAGCCAAGGGTCGGACTCGGTGCGATTGGACACGGATTCGAGAGCGCATATTGAAGATCCAGGTAGGAAACTTCGAGATACTGAATGGGCGCGGTCCCGACCGTTCCACCGTAGAATCCCGCGGCCGGAGTGCCGGTGAAAAAAACGGTCATCACGTTGTAGGCCCCCTCCGCAACCGAAAGGCCCGGGCAATTGCCGTTGGGATCGGGACATCCCTCTCCCTCCAGGTCTGGGCCCGAAACTGGAAAATCGAATTCCGCCCCGCCAATGAACGGAGGCGAGGGTGGCGGCGACAGAGCAGTGAGCACCTTCACGCCTTGGACGCCAATATTGCCGATCGTCACTGCACTGGAGGCAGTCATTCCGCCCACCTGGGTTCCCTTACCGTTGAGACCCGTCACCGTGACGAAATACGACAAGATTTCGGTTTTCGCTTCGCACGACATGATCTCAGTCTTGGGGCTGTTCGAGCAGTCCACAGCGAACAGCGTGTTGTCGGCGTGGGGCGTGACGGTCTGGCTGAAATTGGGGAAGTCGTCGCCGGCGTCCGCTCCTATGAACAGTGTCACACCCGAGAAAATCGATTCGTACGCGTCAATTGCTTGCTTCCACGCGTCGATGAACACTTGATCCGTGTTTTGGTACGCGCTGTTGGATGGGAAAGAATGCTGAATCAGCGCGGCCCACGTGGCGTCTACGGCCAAGCCGGAAGGCTGCGCGGCACTCGTGTTGGCGCTGGTCGGGAAGATCATCTCGTCCGACGCGCCCACCGGACCCGCGATGGCGATAGCTACAAACGCAGGGTTGGAGCCGTATCTGGCGTTGAGCTGCATCAGGAAAGCGTCCCAGGCGGACTGATAGACCGTATTCCATGGCAGTGGAAACACCGTTTGGACGGCGCGTTGCACCTCTGGGTATCCCACAAAGGTCACTATGCCGCAATTGGCCAGAGCGCTCCCTGACGTAAACAGCGGGTCGCAGGAGGAGATCTCGTTCACTAGCCACGTCGGCATATCGGTTCCCGGCGTGATGATGAGTTGAACCGTTTTGTGAGCCGCAGTCGCCGAGTCGAAGGCGTCGTCCAGATCGGCCCAGTCAAAGCTACTGGAGCCGGTGCCGGCCGACGGCTGAAGCTTGGCCCACTCCGCTCCTATCGTCAACCCGGAGATGGCCGGATCGGCTAAGAGACTGGCGTAGAGACTTTGCAGGTAGGAGTGCAGTTGCGAAGCAGGGCCATTATAGCCATCGATCGCATCTTGAACGTCGACCTTGACGTAGACGCCCAATGGTGCGCGGATATTTGCCGGACTTTGGGCCCAGGAGAGACTGGCGCACAACGAAGCCAATATCCATGAGACGTTCAAAATTCGGTTTCCGAACCCACTTGGGCTCCACGCAGCCAGACCGCCGTTGTGGTCAGGAAAGACTTTGGTGGTTACCGCACGATCGAGTTTTGTGCCTTTTGCGCGATACCCCTCTCGCTCTCCCTCCGCGCTGCTGGGCGTAAGGGTCTCAGAGGGACCTAGCCTGTCTTCTGCAGAAAGTGGCACGACGTACGCTACGGCTCAGTTTAACAGATCAGAAAGCACATAGGTCCTGGTTTATAAAGAAGTTTCTTTCACTGATAAGGCACATCATCGTCCAACTCACGGACTGCCTTTTCTAGTCGGCCAGGGTGGGTTGCTGGTGTTAAGGTCCGTCCCGATAGGAATCGGTTCCGGGCGGCTCAAACCCTTTCCGGATAGCGCGCAATTCGCTCCAAGCGCTTGCTAGGCACGTCAACTCAACGTCGATTGGAGTGATGCCGCGCCCGCGTGAAATACTGCCATGACGCATCGGCGAGCCGCGCGGCGCGGACCGCAGTGCTTCGATCCATTCCGGTGCGCGACTTTTCGTCCGCGAGCATCGCCTCATAGGACTCGATCTCCTCGGTGAGATCGTCTTCAACAATCGGTTTGTGCGTCAGGTTGCGCCATAGAATCTTCAACCGGTGCCACATGGATTGCTTGCTCCTGTTCTTAGGACATTTCCAGCGCGCTTGCCATCGCCGTCACGATCCGCGCCCATTGATCGGCCTCTTGTTTGAGCTGGCGAGTTCCCACCTTGCTAAGGTGGTAAAACTTGGCCCTGCGAGTGTTCTCCGATTCCCCCCAATTGGAACTCAGCCAGCCCGCCTCCTCCATCCGATGCAGCGCTGGAAAGAGCGATCCGGGCTTGACCTGGAATGTGTTGCCGGTCACCTGGGCGATCCGCCGGGAGATGGCGAGTCCGTGCAATGGTTCGAGCGCGAGAACTTTCAGGATGAGCATGTCAAGCGTCCCCTGGAGGAGTGCGGTACTTGCCGGTGCGCGCTTCTTCATATAGAATCTCTATTCATACAGACATTCTATATGAAAGTTTTAGATGTCAACCTGCTGAAATCGCACCCGACGCTCGATTCTTTCGGAGCGGCGGTTGACAAGCACCTGAGCTCTCGGCTTGCTACCACGTCACCTGTGTTGCCAGCCTTGCGGTGAACTGACATGGTTCGAGGGACGCTTTGGTTGTTTTGCGGTTGTCGCCTTTCAAATCAAGCGGCATTCTCCCGTGTCGCGCGTGATCTGACCACAACAACACGGTTAGCGGCCAAAAGCCGGATAACCAGAGCAATACAACGTGTTTCTGACTAAGAGATCTGAATTTCGTGAGTAATCGGATTGAAACATGACTCGACGTTATCTCTCGTGGTAGTCGGAGAACACGTAACTTTGATCCTTTCGCGCGACGTGGCATTTATGACAACCTTCACGGGCTTTTGCATCCAGCTTATCTTCGCGGCTTCCTTCGTCAAAGGTTCCGTAACCCCAACCTCCAGTCGAGCTATAACGCTGGCTATCTTTTACCATGACACCAACCAAACGGCGTTTTCCCTCCTTCGCGCCGTTGGAGTCGGAGAGCCACTCCAGCATCTCTTCGGCTATCATCGCCCCGTCTGGGTACGAATTGGTGCGTAAGCCTTGCATCGCTTTTTCGTTGGCGTAGAAATGGAACATTCCCGCCGTGCATGGTTTCTCGCAGGGTTTGCTACCGAAGGCTTCAAATTTCGCGGGAACCATTGAGGTGTGGAGGAACGTCCAGTGCCGATAGCCGTCCGGGTATGGGGTGCCTGCGCGAATTGTAGAAGGGAGACTGGTAAAAACCAAGTCGTGGTCCTTTTGCTTTACGTGGCAGTCAAAGCACCGGGCGCGAATTTCTTGGGACGCTCCAGCCTTCTTAGCATCGAAGGTGTCGAAGCCCCACCCTCCGGTTTCCGCGAACACCCGATCATCCTTCATCATCACGTCGAGTGCAGTCCGTTCGCCCTCGGTGAGGACGCCCTTGGAGTCGCCGCTGCCCGCGGTGGCATGCAGTGTTTCTCGCACCAGGATCGACCCATTCGGGAACTTCCCAGTGCGGTATCCTTCGACGGCCTGGGGATTGGCGTAGAAATGAAAGATTTTTGGGCCTTCGCTGGTCGAAGATTTTTGGTCGAACCCAAAGACTACGGACTTGACGTGCTGCCACGCCTTGTAGTCCTCGGGGAACCGGACCTCCTCAGGTGTTTCGGCGGCGGTGAGGCCGAATACAATCAGCAGGAGTGCCATGGATGCTCTTCGATTGGTTATCATTTAAATCGATTCTGCGATGCTTCGCGCGACAGGAACAGCGTTTTTTGACAAGCCGCGTGTTCGCGATGGCCGAAGTGCATTTGTGCTGGACGAATGCTCTCCGGGCCGTTCGTCAAGCGAATAGGACAGTTGGTCAAGCCCCACTTTCATTTCGCCATTGTGCGTACAAGAATTGAAGAAACGATGTCGCGGCTGACCCGTTCTACGATCCGGCGCTGGCTGATGTATTGGCTCGCCTGGACCGCAGTGGGGCTCTTCTATATCTCGCAGGATTTCATGACGCGGATCGCGCGCAGCGAAGATCTCCGAATACGAACGGTCGTTATTGTCTGGATGTCCGCGGTGTACATCAGCGCGGCGTTCACACCCACGGTTTTGAGGTTGGGCCAGCACTGGCCGATAGAAGGGGTTGATCGATGGCGGAACCTTGGCTTCCAGCTTGGGGCGTCGCTGGTGTTTTCGTTGGTATCGACCGTTCTGGAGGTGCCGGTTCTTTCCATGGCGGGGATTATTGCGCCATCCAAAGGCGTGGCGCCGCTTGTCAAGGATTTCTGGCTGTTGCTGACATACGATTTGCATGGAGGAATCGTCCGGTATTGGGTCGTGATCGGCCTACAGGCGCTCTTCCGTTCGAACCAAGAAGCGCGGCGGCGTGAGCGCGAAGCGCTGGAGCTGGAGGTTCACTCGTCGCTGCTCGCCGAGCAGTTGACATCGTCGCAACTGAGTGCGTTAAAGATGCAACTACATCCTCACTTTCTGTTCAATACGCTGAGCGCGGTGATGGTGCTGGTGCGGCAGCAGAAGGGGCCGAAAGCGGAAACGATGCTCAGCCGCCTGAGCGATCTGCTGCGGCATACACTGGAGGATGTCGATACGCAGGAGGTTCCGCTTTGGTGTGAGCTGGATTTTCTGCGACTCTATCTCTCGATCGAGCAGGTACGTTTTGAGGATCGCTTACGCGTACAGATCGATGCGGGTCCGGAGGTCTCGGACGCGCTGGTACCTCACATGGCGCTTCAGCCGATCGTGGAGAACGCCGTGCGCCACGGGTTGGGGCAGAGCGAGGAGCCCGTTCTGATTCATGTGAGCGTCAGCAAGATGAATGGCAGTCTCAAATTGACGGTGACAGATGATGGACCCGGGTGTGCGACTCCGTTCTTCGGGGACAAAGGCATCGGACTTAAGAACACGCGGAATCGACTGGCGCGCCTTTATGGTTCGGAGGCGACGTTTTCGGCGGAGAGCCAGACTCCACATGGAGTTCAGGTCACCATGATCGTGCCTTATCGTACGCAGGGCGGGGAGTAAAGATGAAGGTCCTGATCGTCGATGACGAACCGCTCGCTCGCGAAGGCCTCAAATTGATTTTGGGAAACGATGCGTACCTGATCGAAGCTCGGAACGGACGAGAGGCGGTTGTGAAGATTCGCGACGACAAGCCGGATCTGGTGCTGCTCGATGTTCAGATGCCGCGGTTGGATGGTTTCGGCGTCGTCGAAGCAGTGGGACCGGACAAGATGCCGGTGGTAATCTTCGTGACTGCTCATGATCAATATGCGATCCGCGCCTTTGAAATCAGCGCGGCGGATTATCTGCTGAAACCCGTGACGGAGGAGCGATTCCGCCTCGCGTTCGAACGAGCCAAACGACGGCTTTGCGTGTCGAAACCTGATGAGTCCGCGCGCCAGATGTTAAGTGTGCTGGAGGCTATCGCTAATCCCCGGCGGTATCTCTCGCGGATAGCGATCCGATCCGGGGATCGCACGATATTCCTGCCGATCGGCGATGTTGACTGGATTGAGGCCGCGCAGAACTATGTTCGAGTGCATGCCGGAGCTGCAAGTCACCTGGTGCACGTGCCGATGAATACGATCGAGTATTCCCTTGATCCAGAGCGGTTCCTGCGCGTTCATCGTTCCTACATCGTCAATCTTCAGCGGGTGAAGCAATTTTGGACGTTGGCGCACGGTCAATACATCCTGGAGTTGGCTTCCGGTGAGCGGCTAGAAACAGGCCGGACGTATGGGCAGAGGATCCGCAGCTTGCTTTCGAATCCGTTCTGACGCGTCAAGTCAAATTTTGGGCGAATGCTTTCGATAATCAGATAGCGTTGATCTGGAGTGCTCGAATCCGATAGCATTCCAAAATGGCGATCCTCGGAAAATGTTCGGACTCATTTTGCAATATTGCCGAGACTTCATTTGCGAACGGCGAGTCCCAGGATTGGACATCTGATCGGCATCGTGTGTGGTTATTTTCATCCCGCAAGAATGGCGCCAATGCGTGCTAACTGTCGATATGCGAAACGATGTTGTCTGCACCCTTCGGACTCTTCGAAAGTCGCCGGGCTTTGCAATCGTCGCCATTCTGACGCTCGCGCTCGGTGTCGGAGCGAATACCCCGATTTTCAGCGTCATCAAATCAGTGCTGCTGAGCCCGCTTCCGTACGGGACACCCCAGCGCTTGATGGCGGTCTCACAAGGAGACGCCCGCACACAGACGCCTGGTACAACATCGTTCGGAACGTTGATCGAATGGCGCGGCCGGACCCGGCTTTTCGATTCGCTGGTCGCCTATCGCGATTGGGGTTTGCCGATGACAGGCGCGGGAGACGCGGAACTGGTGCGAGGGCTCCGTGTTTCGGCAGGCTTCTTCGACACGCTCGACGTGCCAATGCAACTCGGACGCAATTTCACGGAGCAAGAGGACCATCCGAATACTCGCCGCGTCCTCATTCTTAGCGACGGATTTTGGAAGACCAGGTTCGGCGGAAACCGCGCAGTGATTGGCCAAAGCATCACGCTGGGTGGAGTCCCGTTCAAGATCGTCGGCGTTCTTCCGACGAAATTTCGGACTCTGGGATTTCGCTATGCGGCCACACCTGACGTTTTCGGGCCGCTCGGTTACGACGTATCGCAGCCGTTCGCGTGCCGTGGTTGCCAGCACCTTCGCGTGCTCGGACGCGTCAAGCCTGGCGTGTCCGCCGCGAGTGCGTCAGGCGGAACTATCGCAAATCACAGGTGACTTCGCGCGCACTTATCCCAAGGATTACTCGCCCGATGCGAGGGCCTTGTCCGTTCCTCTTCAAACTTATTTTGTCGGCTCTTCCGATAAGACGTTGTGGCTACTGCTCGGTGCGGTCGGCTTGCTGCTCCTGATCGCCTGTGCCAACGTTGCGAACCTGCTCCTCGCCCGCGCGATTGGACGGCGAAAAGAACTCGCACTCCGCGCAGCGATCGGGGCCAGCCGCCTACGCCTGATACGGCAGATGGTGACAGAGAGTTTGGTTTTGGCGGCGGCTGGAGGTACTGCTGGACTGATACTTGCCATCTGGGCGATCGACGGACTGAAGCGACTCGGCGTTGATCGCATACCGCGGATAGAGGAGGTTTCTCTCGACGTGCCGGTGCTGCTATTTGCCCTCGTCGTCGCAACTTTTTGTGGACTTCTGTTCGGCACGGCGCCTGCACTCGAAGCCTCGCGCGTAGATGTGAACGAAGCTCTCAAGGATGGCGCACGTGGAACCGAAAGTCGCCGCCGGGTGCGGCAGATTCTGGTTATCGGAGAACTGGCTCTGGCGTTTGTCATGATCTCGGGGACTGGATTGTTGTTGAAGAGCCTGGTCCGCTTGCTCGACTTGAGTCCAGGCTTCGATCCGAAGAACACCACCACGATGACTGTCAACCTGAGCGGCCCAAACCTTACGACGAACGAGCAAATCGCGATATTCAACCGCGAGTTACTGGCAAAGGTTGGCACGCTGCCGGGTGTAGAAGCGGCCGGACTGGCCGGAGTTCTTCCCCTGGGTGGCAACTTCGATCGCGCATCGCTACACATCCGGGACCGGTTTGTACCTGAGGGGCAAGCTCCATCGCCGGATCGATATATTGTCAGCGTGGATTATCTGCGCGCGATGCGGATTCCGGTGTTGCGTGGGCGCGCTTTTACGGATCAGGATCACCTTGGCACGGAGCCTGTTGCCATGATCAGCGAGACCGCCGCACGACAGATTTGGCCGAACGAGGAGCCGATTCGGCAAATCCATTCAACTCGGAGGACGAAGCGAAAAGGGACCATGGTTCCGCATCGTCGGCATCGCGGCCGATGTTCGTCAAGTCTCACTCGATCAAGAAAGGGAAATGCAAGCCTATCTGCCTGACGCCCAGGTGCCACTGAGCGGTTTCACCTTGGTTGTTCGGGGCGCTGGTAACCTTGCGAAAAGCGTTCGCGATACCATCCGTGCCTTCGACCGGAATCAGCCTGTCTATGACATCGCGACCATGGAGGAGCGGATTGCAGTCACTGTGGCAGAGCGGCGTTTGACCTTGATTCTACTCGCGCTTTTTGCCGGCGTTGCTCTCGTTCTCGCAGTTGTCGGCGTGTACAGCTTGATGGCTTATCTGGTCGGCATGCGCCGCCGCGAGTTTGGAATTCGCGTGGCACTCGGTGCTAGCCGCGGCCAAACCGCGGGCCTCGTTGTGGCTGAGGCTGCGCGATTAATCGGCGCCGGCCTAGGCTTAGGCTTGGTGGTCTCATTTCTGGTCGCGCAGTGGCTGCGGGGAATGCTGTTTGCTGTCAGTCCGATCGACATATGGGTTTCGGCATCCGTAGTCGTCATTTTGGGGGTGGCTGGCATTCTGGCTACGTGGCTGCCGGCAAAAGCGGCTGCTGCGATTGATCTGTCAACCCTTTTGCGCGCGGACTGAATAAGGGCGCTAACCGCTATGGCGCGTACTTATCCGCGCTAGCCCCCGAGAAGCCACTCTCACGTCAATTGATGGTCGGAAAGGTGCCTGATATGTGGCATTGATTGGCATAGGGGCGGCGGTCACCCGCCGACCCCTGCCACACCACCGTGCGTACGGGTCCGTACACGGCGATTCGAGTCGGTTACGCTAGCGCTCCTCGATCAACGATGGAAGTCCGAGCGACCGAAAATAAGCATTGGAGAGCCCCCTTGCGAGGGCCTGGGACCGAGCCAGATACCAAGGGCCGTGTCCGCTGCCCGCGGTGTTGCGTGCGAGCCGCGGAGAAACCCCCAGCGCGAGCAAGGCAGCCCGGCGACGGCGCTGTGTTTTCCACTGCCGCCACGAGCGGCCCGTAGCCGCAGCCGGACCCAGCGGGTCAGACTTAGGAGCACTTCGGGCGTTTCGCAGAATCCGAAATAGCTGCGCCACCCCCGTAGATACGGGGCTAACACCTCCATCGTCGTTTCCATGACTGACGCTCTTGGCCCGTCGCGTGAGCTCCCGGATTCGTCGCTTGAAGCGATCCACGGCCTTCGGCGCAATGATGCGCCTGACTTCCGGACCGCTCGTGAAACTAAATCCGAGAAACTTCCGTTCCTGCGGTCGCGCCACCGCACTCTTCGCCTCATTCACCTTGAGCTTGAGCCTTTGCGTGATGAATCGCGTAATGCCCTCCATCACCCGTTGCCCCGCCCGCTCGCTGCGAACGTAGATATTACAATCGTCCGCGTATCGAACGAAACGATGGCCCCGGCGCTCCAACTCCCGGTCGAGTTCGTCGAGCACGAGATTGCTCAGCAGTGGCGAAAGTGGACCTCCTTGAGGAGTCCCCTCCCCGCTCGGACCGACCAACCCGTTCTCCATCACCCCGGCATTCAAGAATGCCCGGATGAGTTTTAGCAGCCGTTTGTCCTCGACCCGTTTGGCGACCTGACTCATCAGTTTGTCGTGATTGACTCGATCGAAGAATTTCTCCAAATCGAAATCAACGCACCAGCCGTAGCCGTCGGCGATATACTGCTGCGCCTGTGCCACCGCCTGATGAGCCGACCGTCCCGGCCGGAACCCGTAGCTGCGATCGGAAAACGTCCGGTCCCACCGCCGCTGCAAAACCTGCATCACCGCCTGCTGGATGAATCGATCCAGCACCGTTGGGATGCCAAGCTTTCGCACCCCTCCGTCCGGCTTGGGGATTTCCACCCGCCTCACCGGCTTCGGCTCGTAAGTCCCGCTCAGCAGTTGTTCCCGGATGGCTGGCCAGTGCTGTTTCAAGTAGTCGCTGATGCCGCCGACGGTCATCCCATCGACGCCCGCACTACCTTGATTCGCCTTTACCCGCCGCAATGCTTCTTTCAGGTTTTCTCGCTCACATACTTCCTCCATCAATCGATTCGCGCTGGCTGGGTTTTCGGTTCCATTCATCGCCCCGGACGATTCAGTCTCTTCCCTCCCCGCCGTTCGGGCTTCACCCGTCGGCGCAGAAGAGAAGTCCAGTTCGAGCTGGATATTCTGCTGCTTGTCGTCCTTGAGATTCATGACCTACTGGCCTCTCCTTCTCGTTCGGGCCTTCGGCCATCGTTTCCGGCTTGGCCTATCCATTGCTCCGCCTTTCGGCTTTTGGAGTGCCTCACTAGCCTTGCCGACGTCACGACCTACTATGCCCTCTGCTGACTTCTGCTCCGCGGTCAGGCCGCCTTTCGACAGCCTCAGTCGCCGAAACGACACGGAGCAGATCTCCTGGGGTAAGCTCAACCGTCTTCCGTGCACAGCCGCCGGATCTACGCTTCGCATCTTTGATGGATATGGACTTCGCGGTAAGTTGCCCGCTCGTCCGACGCTAACGCCTTGTATCCGGTTCTTGTCCATCGACTCGCACATTTGATCCATGCTTCCTTCAGACCCCACCTCGCGGCGGTAGCCCTTGCATTATCACTAGCCCTTCACCTCCATCAGGTTGGGCAGAGGACTTTCACCTCCAAACTGCTGAGCATGCCCAGCACACAACTAAGCCGCAGGCGCTAAGAAGGCTAATGCGTGATAACATTTGGCAGGGCAATTGTGCAACTCGTCTTCAAGCCTTCGACGAAGTACTGCCGCGCGCCAGTGTCAAGACACTTTCACATTAAAAAGTCGATTCAATACCATCAAGCAATTGCCCTGCCAAATCCCCGGGAACGGCCCGGTCTCACCTTTGTCCAGTTCGCCGACCACACGCTCGGGGATGTCGTTAAACGCTGCTGCCTAAGTACTACATTACGTCAGATCCAAAGGGAAGCATCCCAGCGTGAAGACGAATGGGAACGGGCCCGGTTCGCCGGTCGAATATGACCCGTCGAAAAACACAATCGCACGATCCGGAATGTTCTCGTCAATCTGAAAAGAAGGCTTCCATGGCCCCGAGTGCCAACCTCGATCCTCGGCCGTCATGATCTGAGTGGGCGAACTCCATTCGGAAAAAGTCCGCGCGGGATGCTCGGCACTGCACCACCACAAACCCGTCTCAGGCGGAGGCGCACCGTTTCCTACCCAAACGCGCGCGAAGATAGCGTCGAATCCGGTTCCCCGTTGGCGTACGCAGAAATCAAACATCTTCATTTCCGGCCCCGCGAAAACAGCATGTTTGCTCCAGCCGGTAGCCCCATCGTCGCTCTCTGCGAAACCGTGGATAAGGTAATCGTCGTGGTTCGATCCGGCGACGTACCACATTTTCCATTTACCGTCGTGATAAATCAGGTTTGGCTCGTAAACGCTTCCATGTTCCCAGTCCTCATTCGCGATAAAGGCGGCCTCAGGTTGATCCAGCCACCCCTTACCATCCCACTCCAAGAACCCGATTGTGTAGGGGCCCCAAAGGTTGTCGGCTGCACCGGCATAGTAAATCCGTTCGACCCACCTCCGTCTGCACCGGTCCCATCCCTTCGCGTAAGACGGACAATGCCGGCCCCCGTTTCCATCCCATACCCTGCTCCGCTGCCGCCCTGCCACTGGCACTAAATCGCCCGTAGTGTCGCGAGTGGGCCTCCACCCGGTCACTGATAACGGCGCCTCCACGGCGAGCGAAGCGCTGAAGATATCGGTGGCCCCAAATCCTCCTGGCTGGCCAGCGAGGTACATCCACCACTGCCGGTTTCTTTGGACGACAGTTGAATCAAGCAGCTCCACCTCCGGCGATCCTGTGGAGGAATCGCGTGGATCGAAAATCTTCACTTCGGTTCCAGGGGCAGGTTTTCCGGAGCAACTCATGTTTCTGATGGCCGAACGCTATATTTTATTCCATCGGCGCCGATTCCGACAGCACAGTCACGTGCCAGCCTGCCTCGACACCGCGCCACTCACCGGTGGTCGCAAGGCGTTACCAATGTTTTGATTGCGGGCGAAATACGCGGCACACGGAGAATGCTGCTGCCAATTGCCGCTAACGACCTCTGTCCGGAATGCCGACGATCCGCCCGCAACCCGATGTGCAACTTCCCACAACCGGACCTCTGGATAATTAGCGTGGGAGAATGATTTCTTACTCCCATTTCGGGCAGGCTTAAGCGCCGCGTAGCGGAGGTCAAATACCGGAGAAAGCGAGAATCCTCATGAATCTACTCCCCTTCAGGCAGGCTGCCGCGATGGTCACGGCCCTTTTCCTCGTCCTCTCACTCACCCCAGCTTCCTTCGCGCAGGCAACAGGAGGCGACAAAGTGGATCTGGACGCCCTGGCCCAGATCAAGACCGAGGCCTTGCAGCATTCGCAAGTGATGGAAAACCTTTTCTGGATGTCCGAGGTGTATGGTCCGCGCGTCACCAACAGCCGCAATCACAAGCTCGCCGCCGAATGGGCTATGAAGCAGATGCAGGAGTGGGGACTTAAGAACGTCCACCTGGAAAAGTGGCCCTTCGGCTATGGGTGGCAGATCAAGCATTTCTACGCCGCGATGGAGACTCCGGTCTATGCTGCGTTTACCGGGTTCCCGCTGGCATGGACGCCTGGAACGAACGGCCCGATCACGGTCGAGCCGGTGTGGGCGCCCGTCCACTCCAAAGCAGATTTCGCCAAATACCATGGCAAGCTGAAGGGCAAGGCGCTGCTGATGTTCGACCCGGCGCCGCTCACGCTCCACACGCGGGCGGACGCGCAGCCTTCCCCAACGGATGAGGAAATTCTGGCACGTGGAGGCACGCGCGGTGGTGGTGGCGCGCGCGGAGCAGCAGCCGGCGCGACAGCCAATCGCGACCCCAGCGGGCGTGGACGCCCCGGTGAAGGAGAGTGGGACTACACGCCGACGTCGCTGGCCCTGGCCAATGCGAAGAACGGGGTCCTGCGCAACGAGGTCAACGCCTTCCTGAAGGAGGAGGGCGTGGCCATTTCCATTACGCCTGGTTACAACGGAGACGGTGGTACGATCTTTTCCACATATGGTGGGTCGGAGAATCCCAAGGATCCCATTCCGTCTCCGATCGTCGCCATTGGGGCTGAGCAGTATAACCGCCTCGTCCGCCTGCTGCAGCACGGTATCACGCCGAAGCTGAACTTCGATATCGCTGTCGACTATCAGAAAGAAGACCAGAACGCATTCAACGTTATCGGCGAGATTCCGGGCGCCACCAAAGCGGACGAAATCGTCATGCTCGGCGGTCATTTTGATAGCTGGCAGGGCGGCACCGGCGCCACGGATAACGGCACGGGATCCTCAGTGGCGATGGAGGCGGTGCGCATTTTGGCTACGCTGAACAAGGCAGCATTGATCAAACCAATTGCGCGTACGGTTCGCGTTGCTCTGTGGGGCGGCGAAGAGGAGGGCGTTTACGGCTCAACCGCCTACGTGCAGCAGCACTTCGCTCAACGCACCACGATGGTGAAGACTCCCGAGTACGACAAGCTGGATGTGTACTTCAACGACGACGGCGGCTCCGGCCGCTTCCGCGGAGTGTCGGCGGGGGGTAGTCCGCAGATGGCGGCCATCTTCAAGTCCTGGATTGAGCCCATCAAGGACCAGCATATCGTTGCTGTGTCTGGCGGGGATCAGTTCAGACCCACTGCGAGCCCTGGTGGCACGGACTCGTCCGCCTTCTCGTGGATCGGCCTGAACGGCATCGGTTTCCAGCAGGATGGGTTGGAGTACGGCACCCGTACCCACCACTCCAACGCGGATACCTATGACCGCGTGCAGAAGGACGATGTGATGCAGAGTTCCATGATCGAAGCGTGGTTTGCCTACAACGCAGCCACCCGCGCAGAGATGCTCCCACGCATCCCAACTCCGGCCCCTGACCCCAATGCGAAGAGCCACGAGTAGTGGACACCCTTAATTCAAAAGCAAAGGGTGGGGCCGCTAATTCTTTCACACTTCCTGCGTGCGAAGATCCAGTCGCGCGGGGGCGGAGATCATTCACAGGAATTCGCGCGTGGCCAGCAAGCTCTTTTGGTGCCTAAGCGCCAATTTTAGGTAGTGTCTCAGTTTGAATCTCGGGATTGGAAAGCTGACCTCTGGCTATTGATCACACCGACAATGCGGCGCGCAGATAGTGTTCAACCTCACCTCCGCGCGACGCCGGCTCAAGCTATTCTAAAGAACTTGGGAGGGAGATCTGCAGCATGGCAAAACTTGTCTACGGATTGAGCCAGTCCCTGGATGGCTACGTCGACCACATGAAGCTTGGACCGCCTCCGCCCGCGGCCTTCCGTCACTTCATCGAGCTGGTGCGTGGCCTGACGGGAGTCGTCTACGGTCGCCACATGTACGATATCATGCGTTATTGGGACGAAGATCTTCCTGATTGGGACGCGGAGGATCGCGACTTCGCGGTGGCGTGGCGGAGCCAGCCGAAGTGGGTCGTGTCGCGTTCCCTCAAGTCAGTTGGTCCCAACGCCACCCTTGTCGCGGATGACTACGAGAAGGTGATACGCGGGCTGAAGGCTGAGCTGGCTGGCGAGATTCAAGTTGGCGGACCAGTCCTGGCGCAAAGCCTGACCAATGCCGGTCTAATCGATGAATATCAACTCTACCTCCGCCCCGTCGTGCTTGGTGGTGGCACACCATTCTTCGCCGGCCCCCGGCCGCCGCTCCACCTGGTGGCCAGCGATTTAATCGCCGATGACGTGATTCGGTTGACGTACGTTCCTGCTTAATCGCGCGACTTACCCGACGGGCCGCGCTCCAGAAACTCAAGCTGAGAGGCTGCCCGTTTCCAGAGAGCGTTGAGGCACTGGATTCGCGCCGGAAGGACTTGCGAGATGCGAAAAGGGTTTACAAGAAAGCCACAACCCGACGAGCCCGCGACACCACTCAAGAACTACATCACGCCGAGCGGGCTACAACGCCTCAAAGATGAGTTCCGGTTTCTGCTCACCAGGGAACGGCCCGCGGTGACGGAGGTGGTGGCTTGGGCTGCCAGTAACGGCGATCGCAGTGAAAACGCCGACTATCAGTACGGCAAGCGGCGGCTGCGGCAGATCGATGGGCGGATTCGGTTTCTCACGAAGCGAATAGAAGCTGCGGAAGTAGTGGACCCGGAAACTCCGAGAGCGGGGCAAGCGGCGGCGAGGGCATTCTTCGGAGCGACCGTGCGCTATGCCAATGGCGCGGGAGCGGAGCGAGTGGTCAGCATCGTGGGCACCGACGAGGTCGATCTCGACCGCAACCACATCAGTTGGGTATCGCCTCTGGGGCGCGCGTTGATGAAGTCGGCAGCGGGCGACAGCGTAGTTCTCCAAGCGCCGCGCGGTACAGAATACCTGACAGTGCTGGACGTGCGCTACGAGCGCATTTCTGTGGAATCGTTCCGTGCACCACTTGGCTCCGAGGCCTCGACAAAGGGACTCCCTCGCCGACGCCAATCCACCTGACGAAGGTTAGCGCGACAGCACATGAAATTCCAGGTCTAGGGCAAGGACGAATTGCGAGCCGACTCCAGGGCTCTGTTGCAAACAGCGCGGGCCGATCAGGTAAGGTGATACCTTGACCAAACACCGACCGGCGCTATTCCGCGGCCGACACTTCGAGGACGGAATCATCTTACTGTGTGTGCGCTGGTACTTGCGGTATTCCCTCAGTTACCGGGATTGGAAGGAATAACGGCGGAGGGAGGCCTCTCCACGATCTGGCGTTGGATCCAGCGTTTCGCGCCGATTCTGAATCAGGCGGCTCCGCCGCGAACTCCGGCGTCCCAATCATTCCTGGCGCGTGGATGAGACGTATGTTCGCGTAGCCGGTCAATGGACGTATTTGTATCGAGCGGTAGATTCCTTTGGCGACACGATCGATTTTATGTTGTCGCCGAAACGAGACTTCAGGCAGCCAAGTTGTTCCGGCGCTTGGCATTATCGGGAAGCGGCGGGGTCCGGCCGCGGATTGTGAACGTGGATGGACATCCCGGTCGGCGTTGTGTCTGCCGGCCTTCACCTTATTTAAACAACATCATTGAGCAAGACCACCGCTTCATCAAAAAGCGCATTTCGGCGAGCCTCGGATTCCGATCGCCAGAAGGCGCATGGAGGACGATCGAAGGCTACGAGGCAATGCACATGATCCGGAAAGGGCAGGTTCGATGGTTGGACAAGAGAGACGTGATTGGGCAGCGCCAATTTATTCACAACCTCTTTGGCGTCGCTGCGTAGGATTGGGACCACTCGTGCTGCCCCTTGTCGTCGTTCTGCTATTTGCAGCAGAACCGTCCGCTCAGCAGCGCCAGGTGTTTGTTCCGCGTTCTGCCGCTTGCTAACGCTGGACGTTGAGTCATTAGACTCTGCGCGCGATCCCAGGTGCCGGGCGCGAGAATGGCGGCGTGTTCACCGGGGTAGGGTTTTCCGTGATGCCGGATCGAGCCCGTATATATAATGTTGGTCAAGAGCCGCCGCAGCGAGTTCAGCGCGAACGGCCCGCCAGAATGGAACTGACCCGTTTTACGAGTCCAGCTTTTGAGCCGCCAGCCCCGCCGCTCGATTTCTTCGAGCGTCAGCAGAACCGACCCGTACTTTTCGAACAGCGCGAAGATGGCCCGCACGCGTTCGGCTTCTTCTTCGTTGACGACCGAGCGTCCACCGCCCGGGTCGACGTCATAGCCCAGCACCGGATAACCTCCGGTCCATTTCCCCTTCCGCCGCGCCGCCGACATCTTATCGCGCGTGCGCTCGCCGATCAGCTCCCTTTCGAATTGCGCAAATGATAAGAGGATGTTCAGCGTCAGCCGTCCCAGCGACGTGCTGGTGTTGAACTGCTGGGTGACCGCAACGAAACTCACCTTGTGCTTCTCGAAGACGCTCAGCATGCGGGTGAAGTCCAGCAGCGAGCGGCTCAGGCGATCGACTTTATACACCACGACGCAATCCAAGTCGCCCGCTTCCACCGCATGGAGCAGCCTCGTCAACGCGGGCCGGTCCATGTTGGCGCCGGTGAAGCCGCCATCGTCGTAGAACTCGGGCAGCGCGATCCATCCTTCGCGCCGCTGACTTTCAATGAACGCTTCAGCAGCCTCGCGCTGCGCATCGAGCGAGTTGAACTCCTGGTCGAGTCCTTCCTCCGTCGATTTCCGCGTGTAGATCGCGCAGCGGAGCCGAGGAACCACGGGCTTCGGAACGTCCTGATTATTTCTTCGCATGCTTCCGCTCCCCGCCAGTGGTCCGCGTCAGTCCGAAGAACGCCAGGCCGTTCCAGCGGGTGCCAGTGACCGCTACCGCGATTGCGCTGAGCGATGTGTACTGCTGGTTCTCATACCGGAATCCCTTCGCCAGGACCTCCACCAGAATCGTTCGTCCTTTCCACTTCCGGCTGAGCAGAGCTCCTGGCAGCGGCAGTCGGCGGTCCTTTTGCCGCGATTCCGTCGCTCGCGTCGTCTCAGCGGGCTCGCCCTCGACGGTGAAGAAATCGCGCGGCGCGACCTTTCGCAAGTCGGCATCCTGGGCGATCTCATTCGCGCGCCCACGAGCCCGTTCGGTGAGATCGCCTTCCGCCAAAGCCTGCAGCCGCCAGGCAATCCGTCGGAACAGATGTTCCCGATGCCGGGATCGTGCTTCTTCCCGAAACACCTCTCGAAATTTCTCTCTGAGGCCCGCCAAGCTCGCCCTGCGCAGCTTCTCAATTTCCATCAATACCGCGTTGTCCACAGTTTTCTTTTCCTCTCCGTGACCGTCAACCACAGTCACATGAACGCTCTTCGCCGCCCCACAAGCAAGGCCTGACTCCAGAAACATTCGGAGAAACGAGAAACGCCGCCAGGATGACACCCGGCGGCGTGAAGGGGAGGCGATGATCGGCGCCTATTTAACGCGGTAGGTGCGCTCCTTTTCGTTCGAACGAAAGGACTCGACGTTCAAGCTCAGCTTCTTGATCAGCGTCCCGCTGACGAAGCCGCGCACGGTGTGCGCCTGCCAACCCGTCAGTTCCATGATTTTCGGCAAGCGTTGCTCCCTGGGAGCGGCGCATCAAATCGATCACGTCGGATTTCTTGCTGCCTTCGCGGGTCATCTTGCTCGTACTCCTTCGCCGCAGCGGGCGCTGTGTGGCGTCGCTTGCTCTTCGGTGCGTCCTTGTTCCGCTTGCCCTTGGCGGGCGCGACGTGGGCCGCCGGTTTCCCAACGTTCGCCAACAGAGCTTGGACCGCCTCCCAAATCCGCTCTACCGCCACTTTACGGTTCGTGAATTTCTTCACCGGTTTGAGGCTGGTGAACGGAGCGACTCCGGCGAAGCTATTCCAGATTTCGACCGGGCGGTTTCGAGGCCAGGAGGCGACCAGCTTAGCCAGTTCCTGGGAAGAGCCGAAATATTCGGCGTCGTGAATCTTGGCGGCTCGCGCTTCTTCGAGCGAAGCGAAAGCCGTGATGTTATTGTTTGCGTCAATCGTGAAGGTGTTCATAGCGACACCATTCATCGCTCCGCTCGCGCTAAAAGCCAAGTCAATTATGCGATTATCAGGCAGATTTTGTGGAATGCATAGAGGTGGAACCTTCACCAGCATCACCAGATAGTACAGCCGGAATCTGGCCCATCCACCCAACCAGCACACCTCCCAATCGCCAAACCGGGAGCCGTACCTCCACTGCTGTGCGAAGGCGAAGGAACTTCGTTTCCATCTGCATGTGCCCATGACTCACTCTTTCCGGACTGAAAGGCAACTTCGATTAGGGCAGAATTTGGGCAGATGGGGAGTGCTTCACGTTTTGTCGCCGGGTGATCTTGCATGTCGCTTGCGTAGTTTCGATTGCCAGGTGAGAGGCGTCGAAGCAATCATTCCCGATCTGAATGGCGGTATTAACCAACCGCGCACCGGTTCGAAACCTAATCGCGGAGCCAAATTTATCCGCTACGAGTTCTCTCGACCTTCCGGTTGACAGGCGCTCGCCCGCGTCCCTCAAAATGGCCGATACTCGCCAAAAATGACCTTCTCCTGAAGTGCGCCTGGGAGGCTGAGTCGCCCTGAACGCCCCGCTGACGCCGGTTGGGGTTCGGTTTTTCTCAGACTCTCGGCCCAGGGCCGCACTTTTAGTTGACTGCCGTCCTGGGGCAGACTCGTTTAACACCAGCTTTGAGCGATCCGCGCCGGAAGGTGAAGTGGACCGGCGGCCGGTGATCAACAACCCGCACGTTCGGTAGGAAGATAAATCAGCTTCCCAGGGTCGTTTTTACAAAACCGAATCTGTAGGTCTGCAAAATTGTTTCCATGCGATCGAGAAACTGCGTTTCGCGGTCCGCCGCTACCTGGTTTATCGCCGGGATCAGCGTCTGCGTTATTGCCGGAACGATCTCCAGCTTCAGCCGGTCTATAACGTGATCGACAATGGCGGCCTCGCGATCGAGCGCAGTCTGTTCTCCCGACTGGGCCGCCGCGAGAATCCGCGTCGTTTCGTCCTGGACCATCTGACGGATCGACGCTTCTACCGCCTCGGGCGTCGCTCCCTTCCCCGCCAATAGCTCTAACAGAGTCATGATTTTCTGTTCCCTCGCTTGTACGCACCATCTTACCTCGACGAACCCGGCAAGCATCCGCACTGAACGTCTTCGGCACGAGAATTTCGTCCATCTTGGTGGCAACCGTCAAGCCATCCCCATGGCGGCCGCGATCGCCACCCTAATGGAGATCGAGAACTCCGACTATCTGGAGCGGACTCAAAGGACTGGCAGACCTGCTCAGAGACGGACTCGCGCGCCAGGCCGGAAGCCACGGATTCAGCCTTCGTCAAACTGGGCCGGTGCAGATGCCGATGATCCTGTTCGAGGACGACGCCGACTTTCGGCTCGGTTACTGCTGGGTGGAGGAAGCCTTAAAGCGCGGAGTCTACCCGCATCCGTGGCACAATAATTTCATCTCTGCCGCGCTCCCGTGGACGATGTTAAGCTGACGCTCGATGTGACAGATCAGGCCTTCGAGGCGTTAAAGAAACGTAGGCCCACTCTCGGCCTTGTCGAACAACTCCAGGCGCGTTTTGCGCGTATCGCAGGTGGTGGCACCGGACGCATTCGTGCTTCCGCCTAAAGGCGTTTCGAACAAATTCTCTTGACATTCAGCCGGAATGCCTGATAAGATCCCGCCTAACTACCGACAGAAATTGTGCGATAGCAGTTCTGTTAGGGTCTCGCAGCCCTTGGGAGGTCGAAGGATCAAGCCGCGCGCTAGTCTCGCTCGTTTTGGCACTCGTCCCAGTCTCACCTCCTCTCTGCGGTCGCGCCAACACGCGATTCCTCCAAACCTATTGGCCAACGGTCCCCTGCGACGACGGACTAGTGACCGTGGCGGCCAGATCGGATCGGTGTGCGGCGGCAGTTTTGCGCTTGGCCTCGATACGTCCTTACCGAGCCCTGACCGTGAGGGAGGGGACAGCATGAAAACGCTGCGAGAGGCTAGGACAATCTTTGTATGAGGTGTTTTTAGCGATAACTCCAGGATGAGGTGATTTTCGCATGCGAACCAAGCTGTTTATAACGATATCTTTCCTGCTTTCCCTGCCTCTAATGGGTCAGACCCTGGGAGAGATCACAGGAAGAATAAGCGATCCCAGCGGAGCCGGGATCCCCGATGCTGTCTTAACCCTGACCAGCGTCACCACCAATGCCGCCCGTCAAACCACAACCACTACCGATGGCGACTATTCCTTCCCCTCGGTCCCACCCGGCATTTACAAGGTCAAAGCGGAACATCCCGGTTTCAAGCTCATGACCAATAACAACGTGGAGGTCCAGGTGCAACAAACCGTGCGTCTGGATTACACGCTGCAGGTGGGCCAGATTACCGAATCCATCGAGGTCCAGACCGCCGTCAACATGTTGCAGGCCGAAAACGCAACCGTTGGAACCGTGATCTCCAACCAGAGCATCAATGAGCTTCCGCTGAACGGCCGCGAATACCTGAACCTGGTCGCGCTGACATCGAACGTCAATACGCTTTCGCCCGCATCGGGCCAAGCAGGGTCGAGGCAGGGCGGCGATCGCGCCAACCAGTCGATCTCCACGGGCGGCAATAGAATCATGTTCGATTACTTCACGCTCGACGGCGTCAGCAACACGGACTTCGACTTCAACACCTATGTCGTGCTCCCCTCCATCGACGCGATCCAGGAGTTCAAGGTGCAGACCGGCGTTTACCCCGCGGAATTCGGCCACGAAGCGACCCAGATCAACGTGCTCACTAAATCCGGCGGCAACATCTATCACGCTTCGTTGTTCGAGTTCAACCGCAACGTAGATTACGCCGCACTGCCCTACCAGTTCACCACCACCAAGCCGGTCGCGGCGGCGTTCAACTGGAACGATTATGGCTACGAAATCGATGGTCCGGTGCGGATTCCGAAGCTGTTCGACGGCCGTAACAAACTCTTCTTCATGTCCAATTTCGAAGTTCTCGCGCAGCGGCAGAATGCGCAGTCGGTCTACTCGGTGCCCACCGCCGCGATGTTCCAAGGCAACTTCAGCGCCTATCCGACTACGATTTATGAGCCTGGCCTAGGGCATACCGTACCCGGGCAACATCATCCCGACGAGCCAATTGAATCCGATCTCGCTGAAGTTGTTGAACTACTACCCTTCCTCCCAATTGCCAGGCCTCACAAATAACTACGTCCAGAACAATAAGTCTCCGTTCAACCGCGACATGTTCATGGTCCGCATGGACTACGTCGAATCGTCAAAATCGAATTGGGCTGGCCGGTATAGCTGGTGCAGTGAAGTCTCAAAATCGGGCGCCCTGTCGATCACCGGAACCAAGGTCACCACCGGTTGCGAGCAATACCTCGGTTCCAATACCCGCATTCTTACGCCGAACATCGTGAACGAAGCGCGCTTCGGGCACACGCGTATCTTCAACGCGATCTCGACGGCGGATGCTTTCACCGTCAATACCGTCGGCTCGCTGGGCATTCCGAATTTAAATGCCGGGCCGCCCGTCCAGTGGGGCGTCCCCTCCGTTACCTTGAGCGGAGACGGCTTCAGCAGCCCCGGAGACTCGAGCGACGACCCTTATCAGATCGCCGACAACACCACGCAGTTTGTCGACAATCTATCCTGGATCAAAGGCAAGCACACTTTCAAATTCGGGTTCGAATTCCAACGAGACAATTTCAACACCTTGGGAAATCAATTCCTGCGCGGCCAGTATACCTTCCAGCCCAACGCCACGCAGAGCTTGACCCACACCGGCGGCGACGCATTTGCCGAGTTTCTGCTGGGCGACATGTTCGATTCCACGGTGGCCTATCAGGACGCCATCGCCAATTTCAAGCGCAACGATGTGTCCTTGTACGTAGACGATACCTGGAAGATCACGGCGAAACTCACCCTGTCGCTAGGCTTGCGGTGGGAGTTGATTCCGCCCTTCACCGATCAGTTGGGAAACTATATCAACGTCGTGCAGCCGCAGATCATTGAAGCCTCCCAACAGCCGGCCGCCAACCAGCCTTATTTCATCCGCCAGGGCAATTGCCAGAATGCCTACGCGGGCAATGGTTCGGCCAACCCTCCCATTCCGTTCACCTGGGCGTCCACGCCCATCGTTTGTAATAACGGCAAGGAGAGTAACGCGCTCTACAAGACCAGGCCCAACGATTTCGCGCCGCGCATTGGCATCGCCTATGCACTCGACTCCAAGACCGTGATTCGCGCCGCCTACGGCGTATTCTATATGCAGGACGTAGGCAACTCGTCGTACTTCGACATGGCGCGTAATCTCGGCGTGCGTCTGACTTTAACCGCGAACACCGGTCAGGCGACATGGGCAACCGTAGGAGAGCTTCAAGGGCAGCCTTCCACCTGGGCGAATGCCGTCACGCCGCCGGGCGCCAACGGTGCAGGACCGTCTTTCCCGGCACCTTACGCCTATGATGGCTTGTACAACCACTTCACATCGTACACCGAGCAGTACCTGTTGAATGTCCAGCGCCAACTGAGCGCTAATTGGACGGTTGAACTCGGCTACCTGGGATCGGAGAGCCACCACCTATACGGCTTCCAGGACACCAACCAGGCGCCTCCCGGAACGGTAGGCAGTTCCATTTCGCGTCTTCCGTGGGCTGATTACGGCATTATCCAGACCGTCGCCGACGGCTTCAACGCGAATTACAACTCGCTGGCCGTTAAGGTGATAAAACGTTTCAGCCAGGGCGTGAGCGTGATTGCCAACTACACTTATTCGAGGTCGATCGACGACTCCAGCGGCATTCGCGTGCAGGGCTATGACACGCTCTTCCCGCAGAACAGCTATTGCCTCGAATGCGAACGCGGTCCGTCGGCCTTCAACGTCCAGTCGCGTTGGATTACATCTGTTCTCTACGAGCTACCGGTTGGTAAAGGAAAGATGCTGAACATCGCCAATCCAGTAGCCAACGCGGTTATCGGTGGCTGGCAGTTGGGCGGCACCTCCACCGTCCAGACTGGCGTGCCGATCACCCTGACCATCGGCGGTGTGGATAACGCGAGTACCGACGAGGGCGGGTATGACCGGCCGAATTACATCGGCGGGCCCATGAACGCCTCCAACCAAACCACCGCGGGCTGGTTCAACCGCTCGGCATTCGCCGAAGCGCCCGCGGGCCAGTTCGGCGATGTCGGACGGAACACCGCGGTTGCTCCAGGCATTTTCAACATCGATGCCGAACTACACAAAGCTTTCTTCATACACGAGCATCATCAGCTTCAGCTTCGGTTCGAGGCCTTCAATGTTCTGAATCATCCGAATTGGGGTGAACCGACCGCCAATATTCTTTCGGGCGCCCAAATTGCGGGCGCGCCGACCGGCGCCGCGCACGCGGGATTCGGAACTATCAGCGGCATCGCCACGTCCATGCGCCAGTTGCAACTCGGATTGAAGTATACCTTCTAACGCACGCTTTTTTACCCTGTGACACTCCGGCAATCGCCGGACGCTCTGCTGAGCCGTGACCGCAGGGAGCGGTACTAACATCTCGAACGCGAGCGATACTATTCGGCGAGAGGATGCGCAAATGACAATGAATCGCAGGTCCTTGTTGAAGAACGGCCTGACCTTATCGGGAATGCTAGCCCTGCCGTCTCTTTCCCACGCCGTGCAGTCCGCCAGCACTCCGTACCGCAGGCCTAAGCTCAAGATCACGGAGCTTCGCACCGCGGAGGTTCGCGTCCACGGCTACCAGGTCCACGTCCGCGTCTACACCGACCAGGGAATCGTCGGCCAGGGCGAATCGACCGATGCCGCTCAGGGCAACGTGCCCCTGATCCGCTCCTTCGCGCGTCTTCTAGTCGGCCAGGATCCATTGAACGTCGACGCCGCATTTGAGCGCATTCGCACCTCCGGCGTCTTCGCGGGCGCCCAGTCCGGCCAATACGTCACCGCGCTGACCGCGGTTGAAACTGCGCTGTGGGATATCGCCGGTAAGGCGCTCGGCCTCCCTGTGTATCAGCTCCTGGGCGGAAAAGTTCGCGACCGCGTCCGGATCTATTGCGATTCCGGCAGCCGCGAGATGATTCCCGGCGACGAACGTTCCGTGGCGCGCATGCGCGAGATTCAGGAAATGGGTTTCACCGCCGCCAAAATCGATATCGATGACGCCTCCGATCCCGCCCGCTTCGATCGCGTCAATTGGACCGCCAATAACAATGAAATCGACCACATGCTGGCCAAAGTCGCATTCACGCGTGAACATTATCCCAAGAATTTCGACCTGGCCGTCGATATGCACGCGCGCTACGACGCGACCACCGGTAAGCGCGTCGCGAAGGAAGTGGAGCCTTTCAAGTTAATGTGGCTCGAAGAGCCGGTCCCCGCGGAAAACATCGACGCCATGCGGGACATCCGCGCCTCCACCAGCACCCCCATCTGTTGCGGAGAAAACATCTACATGCGCTACGGCTTCCGCGAGGTTCTGGAGAAGCACGCCGCCGACATCATCATGCCGGATTTCCAAAAAACCGGCGGCCTGCTGGAATCCCGCAAGATCGCCGATATGGCGCATGCCTACTACGTGCCTGTCGCCCCGCACGCCGTAACCTCGCCCATCGGCATGATGGCCACCGCTCACGTCTGCGCCGCGATTCCGAATTTCCTGGTTCAGGAATGGCACTGGATCGATTCGCCGGAGTTATGGCGCAACTGGGTCAAGGAAGGCGAAATTATTCAGAAGGGCTACATCACCCTGCCCGAACGTGCCGGCCTCGGTGTCGAAATGAATGATGACGGAGCGCGCAAGGCACAAGTGCAAGGCACGCCCTGGTTTGAACCAATAAAAGCCTGAGAAGCATAATCATGAAGAATTTAATAACTGTCTCTATCCTTGCAGCCGCTTTCGCCTATGCACAGCCCGGCATTCTAACCAAAGATCTTCTAATCAAGTACACGCCCGATTGGAAAGGCGAGCGCTTCGCCGATGGCCGTCCCAAGGCGCCGGACGGAATCTTGAAGCGTCTGAGAACCGTCACCCTCGAAGAAGCATGGGCTGTAGTGAAACAGGCCGGCTTTCCTCACGAGTATGAGGATAACTGGCTGCAAATTCATCCCGAGAAAATCCTGGTGGGGCGCGCGTTGACCGCGCAATGGCTTCCCGGCCGCCCCGACGTCCATAAAGTAATCCAGGAGCAGGGTAAGGTCGACGGCCGCATCGGGGGCCAGAATGCATGGCCCGTCGACATGCTTCAACCCGGCGACGTCTACGTCTGCGATCATTTTGGATTGAAAGGAGGGCGGACCCTCCATCGGGGACAACGTCGGCAACGCAATTTATGCCAAGAGCGGAACAGGAATCGTATACGATGGCGCGGTCCGCGATATCAACGGCCTGAAGGAGCTGGAAAACTTCACCTCCTTTGTGCGCTTCTACGATCCGTCGCACCATTTCAGCAACTTGTCGGCGGGCGACAAATTGAATTCGACGATGATCGGAATCAACATCCCCATCCGCATCGGCCATTCGACAGTGATGCCCGGAGACGTGGTTCTAGGCCGTGACGGCGGAGTGATGTTCATTCCCCCGCAGCTTGCAGAAGGCGTCGCCAAATACTCAGAAATCACCCAGCTTCGCGACCACTTCGGCCATCAGAGGCTGCGCGAGGGAAAATATACCGCGGGGCAAATCGATACCAGATGGTCCGACCCCATCGAAAGCGATTTCACCCAGTGGCTAAAAGATAACATCGACAAACTCCCCGTCGGCAGAGAACAAGTAGAAGAAATCATAAAGTCCCGCCCGCGATAGCCAGCTTAATGGAGCCGCGACCTGCGGGAACGGTGCTAAAACCATTTGGCAGCGACCCGCCAGACAGTGGCTCGTCGCAATGGAATTCGTAAGGCCATAGCACCTCAATTTCACTTCGTTCTCAACGGAGCGTCACTAACATTTCGGCTGCGGTATGCCACTAAAGCACCAATACTTGGCCACTCCGCGTCGGCACTGAACCGCCATGCGTCAGCATGCGGGCAGACGTTGCAAGCCTGCGCTAAACGCTATGACCGGGACACCTTCCTAGACTCTCCTCAGTCGGCTTCTATTTCGGACCAATCCCAAAGCCGTCACCCGACCTAACTACTCTTGGATCAACCGCATAAGATCTAAACGCCCGTGACAGCGACTGGCTGCCTAGACACTGGTCAAAGAACGACCCGCAAGTGCAAACTCTTAACCTCGCGCCCCCGCCAGCCTCTAGCGTTATTATTGGCGTTATTCCGCGTTATTTATAACCCGAAATTATTTGCTTGGTGCGAAGATGTCCTTTAGATGCACACATACCGCACCCCACTCGGTCATCCCCGCGTTATTTCCACGTTATTTTAGCGCCAGCACCCCTATTTTTGGCGCGTTATTGCCCCGTCTTGGCGCAGCCGAACCGGCGCCCGAGATCCGCTCGGCCGATTCGAACCGTTGCCTCGCAAAGATCTCTAATCACAATTTCGCAGGAGGGATTGAGGGTGGGTCCATGCGGACCGGCCTTCACCGCGCAACCCTTCGAATCGACGCCGCTCTGGTAGAGCTTCAGCAACTCGCTGAGAAGATTGCGGTCTCCGGTCACGAACATTCCTTCAGCCAGAGCGATGGCAGCCTCCTCACCGCGTCCCTCAGCCAAATAGGCGTCGGCGATCTGGTCGTAGACGCCCGAGTTTTCCGGATCGATCGTTTGCGCTTTCAAACCCGCGGCCAATGCGTCAGGCGCCCGATTCAAATGAAGATAAGCCGAAGCCAGCGTCCGGTAACCGTCGGCAGCACTCGGAGGAACCGGGCTTTTGATCTGGTGCCGGCGATCGTACTCCGCCCGCGACGCCGCGTCGATCGCGATGGAGCGAAGGGCCAGTTTGACGGCTTCCTCATACTCGCCCTTGGCGCGATGGCAGACTGCGGCGAGATTCCAGGCGCTGGGCGAGCTGAGCATGTCCGGCAGCGGCCCGAGGATCGCAATGCTTCGATCAGCCTCGGCTACCGCGCGATCGATTTCGCGTTCAAGAAGCATACCCGCCAGCAGTTGATGAACTTTGAAACTGCGCGGACTGGTTTGAACGCTGGCCATCGCCATGGTTTGGTCATCGGTCCAATCGAGGTTGCGCATCCAGGTTCTGACCGCGAATCCGATAGCGATCACGGCCACCCCGATCGAAAATGCGACCGCGGAAATGCGGATGCGCCCAAACGCAAGAACCACGGCAGCCACCAGTCCCGCCAAAGGCAGATACAGAAGGCGTTCCGCCATGATAGTGCCAATAGGAAATAGCAGATTCGAAGCTGGTAAGAGGTTGATAAATGCAAACCCTACGAAAAAAAAAGCCAGGCGGCTGCGGTTCCAGAGGATCACCGTGATGACCAGAGCGCCGGCGACCGCGAGCCAACAAACCCAGTCCTCAATGCCGCCTCGGGCGAGCGTAATTTCGGAATAGGAGTAATCTGCTGAAAGTTTCATCGGCCAGAACGCAAGCCCCAGATAGCGGGCAAGAACTTTGATGGCGGTAAGCCGCCCGATCCAGAACCCTGCGCCGGCAATCGGATTATCAACGAATGGATATTCGGCAGGCAGCGACGACGAGAGAACGGTGGCGCGCTGCCACAGCATAATGCCGATCGGCATCAGAGTCGCCAGGCAGCCCAGCAACATTTTGCGCCAGTGTTTCCCGCAAGCCACTTCGTATATCACGATTACCGCCGGCAGCACGACGGCGCTTTCCTTCGAAAACACTCCCACCGCCGTGATAACCGCCAATCCCGCAAACCACGGGGCGCGGCGCCAGCTTTTCAAGTACACGAAAAAGCCGCTCAGAACAGCGAATCCGGCGAGCAGGTCGGCCCGCCCGACGATGTTGGTAACCGACTCCGTCAATACCGGGTGCACCGCCCACAGCAGGGCGACGAAAAAAGCGGCCCGCTGGTCCTTCAAACGCAGTATCAGGAAGAAGAGCAGCAATACATTGGCGGCATGCAGCAGAAAGTTGATCCAGTGATACCCGGACGATTGATTGCCGTTTCCCAGAATGGCGTAGTTAAGAAGATAAGAGAGCGTAGTGAAGGGCCGGTACAGGCCGCTCTCCCCGTTCGGCCACCAATAAGTATGGTGGACAATCAGAGCGATGTTGGAGGCATTCGCAGTCTGAATGCGCGTATCGCGCAGCAGAAGCATCTGGTTATCGAGCGCGAACCCGGTGGAAAAAGAATTTGAAAACGCGAGGAGCGTCAACAGGACCAGTGCCAAAGCCGCGACGGGACTCGTGATCTTCCGTTCCATCGCGCTTCATACTAACAGCTTCGACTGCGATAGAATTCCACTCATGTTTCACAAGCTCTTTCCGCTCCTCCTCTGCGCCCTGCTCTCCTTCGCGCAAACCAAGAAAATCATCGTCGAGGGAGCCGATGCCGCGACGCTGAAGGAATACCAGAATGTCACTCCCAAAGCTCGCGTCATCGGCGTCACCGCCCAGACGGTCATGCAGGAGATCGGCGATGCCGACGCGTTCATTAGTATGGCCAAAACAACAAATGGCCTCCATGCGATTTATATTTTGCGGATTCGTCGATAACGGCGGCAAAAGAGTGCCGCAAATCGTAAAACTATCCAGCGCCAATGGCTTCGTTTGGAATCCGTGCGCTACTCGACAGGGATATACATTTAGCGGCAAAGAGAATCACGCTGGAGTTCTCTATTTACATCACCGCTTCTATTCGCCAGAGATGTCTCCAGAGATGTCTCTTGATGCCGCTAAAATACTTGGTTCATTGCGTCCTTCAAGAGGTAACAAAATTAGATAGCGGAGTCGGGGGACCGATTGAAATGCTGGTGCTGACAGAACATGGCGAAGTGCCTTTCAGCGATTCTGATCACGGGCGCTACGAAAAGAAGAGACAGCAAATTAGACCCACTGTCAAGTCTCTGCTGCGTAATTGAAATTAAGGCAACAACCAAGTTGCGACGCAAATCGGCGTCGATTGGAACGTTCTGATCCGGGTGGGCGGCGCGACCGTTCTGCCGGGCGATGTGGTCGTCGCCGAGTCCGAAGCCGCTGTGTTCTTTCCACCTAAAATCGCCGCAGAAGTGATTCGCCGCGCGCAGGCAACGCAGGATCAGGAGATGTACGAGCGCAGGCTGGCCATGGAAAAGGCTCATCGCTTCCGTGACGTATATCCGCTGAGCCCGGAACTTAAGAAGCAGTACGAAGAGAATCGGGCCAGGAAAGATAAGCCCTAAAGCGATCACGAGTGCTTCGACCGGATGATTTGTTTGCATGTCAGCGCCATGCGTCAGCTTGGGGTTCGCACTGAAACCTCCACAAACCCCAAGCTGTAAGTATGGGCTTAAGGGCGCGTAGCTATCCGGATAGAAACCAACTATTCATCCGGTCGAGCACTAGATCTGGCGCGCGGGTCCTGTCGAATCGCGTACCACCAGTTCCGGCGCAATCGCGAATTCCCGCCCCACCACTTCCCTGGTCTTGTCGTCGCGGGCAAGACTCCGAAACACGGTGTGCCCGATCTCATCGCGCGGGATGTGCACGGTCGTCAGCGGCGGGTAGCAGAATTTCGCCAGTTCGATGTCGTCGAAGCCCGTTACGGAAACGTCGCGCGGAACGTGAAGGCCGCGCTCCCTGAGCTCCAGTAGCGCGCCGACGGCCATCAGGTCATTCACGCAGATAATCGCCGAGGGCGGCCGGCCTGTCGAAAGCAGTTCGGCGGCGGCGCGTTTCCCACCCTGCAGGCTGTCGGAATCTGAGGCCTGTCTCACGGTGGCGGCGGAGGTGGCTGCGTGAGCGCTTTCGAGCACCGTGTTACACCGCTCGAAGATCGGCCCAAGCCCAGAGTGATGGCCGATCAGACCCAGATCCTTGTGGCCGAGCGCAGTCAGATAGTCCACCACGCGTTCCACCCCTCTCCGGTAATCCACCCGGATTTTTGTTACGTGACCTCCGGCCTTGCCGACGTCATAAAGCACGACCGGCATATCGCCCAACGTCAGTTCCTCCACAATGCGGTCGTCCACCTCAGAGACGATCAGCGCCAGGCCCGCAACCCGCCTGCCTATCATCATGCGAACGCTCGCGGCGAGCTGTTCGGGCCGGTACAATGTATTCGCGACGACTACTTCATATCCATTGGCGTGGCAATCGCTTTCTACGGCCCGATATACATCGAGAAAAAACGGGTTGTCAAGATTGGAAACAATCACACCGATCGTTTTGTTTACGGCGCCAGCCAAGCTGCGCGCGTGCAGATTCGGGTGATATTTGAGATCCGCGATGGCCTTCATCACGCGAACGCGGGTGGAAGTTTTGACCACATCCACTCCGTTGAGGACGCGTGAAACAGTAGCGGTAGAGACCCCGGCTCTTTCTGCAACGTCTTGCAAACTCATGGCCTGTTAATTGTATCGCATTGATCTCAATAGTGTTTACGACTGCAAGGGTTTGCAGTTTTCCACAGTAGTATCATTTCGCCGCGCTACAATCATGAAAGCGTTTGCATTTTGAGCGCGATTAATGTAGGATGACCGCTTGCTATCAGCGAACAATCTCCCTCACTTTCGAACACTGGCGATGGCACTCGGATTCACCCTGCTGGCCTTCTCTCAGGTCGCAACTGAGGTGCCTCCGGTTATTCCGGACGCAAAACCGGTAACCGTGGAGCACATCAAGGTTCATGGCGCGGCATTGGAGGGCAATCTGGAAAGCGACGACGTGGACCGCGAAGTAATCGTATTCTTGCCCCCGAGTTACACCCGTCAGAAGAGTCGCCGCTATCCCGTCGTCTATGCCCTCCACGGTTATTCCATCGGCGCGGAGCAATGGACGAAGGAAATCCATGTGCCACAGACGATTGAGGGCGCTTTCGCGCAACGAGCCCCGGACATGATCGTCGTTCTTCCTGACTCCAAAACCGTTCACAACGGATCGATGTACTCGAGTTCGGCGACAACCGGCGATTTTGAAAGGTTTATTGCGCACGATGTGGTTGCCTGGATCGATACGCATTACCGCACGATTCCGCAGCGGACCAGCCGCGGCCTCGTGGGCCACTCGATGGGCGGTTATGGCGCGAGCCGGATCGGCATGAAGTATCCGGATGTTTTTGGCAGCCTGTACATCATGAGCCCGTGCTGCATGACCGCCCGCGCTGCCGGCCCCGTCAACCCGGAAACTGAGAAAACGCTGGAGAACGTTAAAACGGCCGCCGACTCCGCAAAATTGCCGTTCGGTCTGCGCGCCCAGCTTGCTTCCGCCGCGGCATGGTCTCCCAACCCCAAGAATCCTCCCCTCTACCTCGATCTGCCATCGAAGGATGGGAAGGTGAATCAGGAAGTCCTCGCAAAATGGGCGGCGAACGCTCCGCTCGCGTTCATCGATCAATACATCGGGAACCTTCGGCGCTACCAGGCCATTTCGATCGATGTCGGCGACCAGGACGGCTTGCGCGCGGGTGCCGCTCGGATGCATGAAATCCTCGACAGCTACGGGATCGCGAATAGCTTCGAGATCTACAAGGGCACCCACACCAGTGCGGTTTCCGTCCGGTTTCAAAACTATGTCATGCCATTTTTCGGCAAGAATCTGTGCGCGGGCACGAATTGCAAATGAGCTCCGTATCGGGCCGTGCAAGCGCTTGCTTTTTTAATTGACTTCAGCCTCGCCCGTTGATATGATCGGCGCGTATTTGCCATCGGCACCACGTTGGAAAGGGAAGACCCGATGAAAACCACTCTTATTTTGGCCGTCCTGATTTGCGGCTTGTGCCAGGGCCAGTCGGCAGACACCTGCACTCCCTCGGCGCTGAATATCCCGGAGGCGAAGTATCCGTGTATTTATGCCGACCACCGGGCTCTGTTCCGTGTGCTTGCGCCGGATGCTCAGAAGGTGTCGGTCCGAATCGGCGGGCAAGGTTACGACATGACCAAGGGGCCCGATCACGTTTGGTCCGCGACTACAACGCCGCTGGTTGTCGGATTTCACTATTACACGCTCCACATCGATGGAGCCATTGTCGCCGACCCTTCGACGATGACGTTTTTCGGAGGCGGCTGGCAAAACAGCGGCATTGAGGTCCCGGAACCTGTGGCAGACGCCGCTTACTACCAGGTGAAAGATGTCCCGCACGGCCGCGTGAGTCAGCAGCGGTATTTTTCGAAAGTAACGGCCCAATGGCGCCGCTCGTTCGTGTATACGCCCCCGGACTACGAGACGAACACCAGGGGCCGTTATCCCGTGCTTTATTTGCTGCACGGATGGGGCGAGGACGAAACGGGCTGGTATACCCAGGGACACGTGGACGCGATCCTGGATAACCTGATCGCGGCGGGCAAGGCCAAGCCGATGATTATCGTCATGGACAATCTCAACGCGGTCAAACCTGGTGAGAGTGCTACCATCTTCGCTGCGCGCGGAATGGTTCCCATGCCTGCTCCGGCTCCCCCGCCCGATACTGCGCCCACGCAACCCGGCCGTGGCGGCGGCCCGATGATCCGCCCCACTTTCACCGAGATGATGTTCACCGATCTGATTCCCATGATCGAGCGGACTTACCGAGTACTGCCCGGACGCGAGAATCGGGCCATGGCGGGTTTGTCCATGGGAGGCGCTCAGACGTTTTCGACCGCATTGAACAATCTGGACAGATTCGCCTATTTGGGCGGATTCAGTGGAAGCTGTGGCGGCAGGGGCGGAGCTTTCGATTCCAAGACCACGTGCGGCGGCGCGTTTGCCGACTCCGAGGCTTTCAACAAGAAGGTGAAGGTCCTGTTCCTGGGAATCGGCTCCGTCGAAGGGCCGGGAACGAAGAGCTTCAGCGATGCGCTGGCGGCAAGTGGCGTTCACAATGTTTATTTCGAGTCGGCCGGTACAGCTCACGAATGGCTGACGTGGCGCCGGTGCTTGAACGACTTCGCTCCCCGGCTCTTTCGGTAGAAATCCATGAGCCATATTGCAGAGCGTCGGAGAGCCCGTCTGCGGAATCGTTTCGCGCCACAGATTGCCGCGGCGGCGAAGCCTGACGCGCTTGACGTCATGGAGATCCGGCATTTCCCCGTGCGCGAGCCGGTATCCGGGAATCGTTACTCGATCCTCAAGGTGACGACCCGATCGGGACTGATCGGCTGGGGTGAATGTGCGTACAATCCGGGTGCCGATTTGAAGGCCCTGCAACTCGCGTGGATGGGCAGGCCGGCAAATACATATGCAACCATCGCCGCCGCCACGCCATTTCGGGCTGCGCTCGATATCGCGTTCTTAGACATCGTTGGAAAAGCCGCGAGAGCTCCGGTCTACCGCATCCTGGGCGGGCCCACGCGAAACAAGGTGCGCGCGTACGGTTCGCCGGATTCCCAGCAATTCCCAGTGGATGTAATCGACGTTCCCGCGCCGGCGTCTCGGAATCAGGGTAAGGCCTATCAAAACCGGATTCTCGAACTGATCGGCCGTGTGCCCGGCGATGGCGATTTCGTGCTGGCAGGCAATGGCGTCCTGACGCCGGGCGATGCCGCCTCGGTCGCGACTTCCGTGGAGACGAAACATCCTCTGTGGTTCGACGAGCCGTGTTCCCACTCAAATCTCGAAGCGTTGCGAAAGGTGTCCGGCGAAACCGTAGTTCCGCTGGGATTCGGGCATGGAATCGACGATCCTGGGGTCTTTCAGGGTCTGCTGCGCGAGGGATTAGTGGACCTGGTCCGGCCGGACATCGGCATCTTCGGGATCAGCGGGGTGAGGCGCATCGCCGCGCTGGCCGAGACCTACTATGTGGCGGTTGCGCCGCGGCACAACGGAGGTCCGGTCGGGACCGCGGCGGCCATTCACATCGCCGCCAGTGTTCCGAATTTTTTCATCCAACACGTTCCGGTTCCTTCGGCGGAACAGGATCGCGCGATGCGGCGCGAACTGCTGTCTCCGGCGCTTGAAACCGGCAGTGGCGGCTTCCTCGAACTAACGAGTTCGCCCGGCCTCGGGATCACCGTGAATGAAGCGGCATTGGAGAAATATCATGCTGCGTAGGAAGTTCGTCGCTCTCGGTTCGGCGGGACTCGCGATGGCGGGAACAAAGAAGCGGCCTTCTCTGGAGTCTGACCTGTGCGGCTGCGCGCTCCAACCCCAGACTGGCGGCCCGGCGGGCATTCAGGCCTTCGCGAATGTGCAGTCGGGTCTGAAGGTCACCGGGATGAAGGTGTTTGGCGTTTCGCTGACTCCGAACTCCGACAGGCCGTACGTGTTCCTCAAGCTCGAAACGAACCAGGGCCTGATCGGCTGGGGCGAGGGAACGCTGGAGGGCAAAGCCGGAGCCGTGATGGCGTGCGTCAACGACTTCAAAGATTTCCTGATCGGCGCGGACCCGATGCAGGTTGAACACATCTGGCAGTCGATGTATATTCACTCCTTCTATCGCGCCGGTCCGGTCATGGGATCTGCGATCTCGGCCATCGATCAAGCGTTGTGGGACATTCGTGGCAAGGCGATGGGAATGCCGGTTTACAAGCTGCTCGGCGGTCCTTTCGATCCGCGAGGCGTACGCGGCTACTACCACGTCGACGGTGCTAATCGCGAGCAACTGACGCAAATTCGCGAGACTGCGCGCCAGCAAGGAATCACCTGCGTGAAGTCCGGCATTCCCGGCTATTACGAATGGATCGAGCGCCGGCCGAAGATCGACCGGGCCATCAAAGCGATCCAGTTGCTGCGCGAAACTCTCGGCCCCGACATCGATATCGCGGTCGACTTCCATGCCAAGACCAGTCCCAGCGTGGCCTCGATCATCGTGAAAGAAGTAGAGCCTCTGAATTTGTTGTTCATCGAGGAGCCGTGTCCTCCCGAGAATGTCCAGGCGATGGCGAAAATTGCGCGGCGCTCGACTACTCCCATTGCCACGGGCGAGAGGCTGATTGCGTCCTACGGTTGTCGCGAACTGATCGAAATGGGCGTGATCGACATCCTGCAGACCGATATTAACCACGTGGGCGGCATCACCGGCCTGTGGAAGGTCGCGGCCACCGCGAATGTTTCCTCGATCTCCATGGCGCCGCATGCGTGCGAAGGGCCGATTGGAGGGCTCGCGACGATTCATGTGGATGCGGCCATGCCGAACTTCGTGGTGCAGGAGATCTGCGGGCAAGTGAAACCGGGGACTGCCGACAAAATTTGGGAAGAATGGTTCGGCTTTCCCGCGATGCGAATGGTCGACGGGCGCTTCCCTCTTTCCGACAAGCCGGGATTCGGCTTCGACCTGTCGGAGGCGAGTCTCGCTAAGTTCCCGTTTGGCGGTACACGGCCGATGGCCCGTGTGTTTCACGAGGATGGTTCGGTAGCCGAGTGGTAGACAACATCATTTGAGATCGAACTCCAATACCTGAATCGAGTATCCGGGCATGGTGTGATTCAGGCGCTCGCCTTTGAGTGCGATCGTCGAGCTCAGGGGCACGATCCGATCCGGATGTTCGATGGAGTTCGTCGCCCAGATGGTATTCCCGTGGAGAGTGGAAAGGCGAGCCTGGTGAACGGCATTCCCGAGTCCGTTCAGGCTTAACGAGATCGACAGCGTGGACGACGAGGCGTTCACCAGTTTCACGCATGCCTTATTCAACTTCGACGAAACGGTCGCGGAGTAAAAGAACTTTTCAGTGCCATCCGAGAGCGTCGATTCGACGGTTTGGTCTCCCAGGCACGAAGCGAACATAACCTGCGCGTAGTAACTTGGCGAGCCATAGCTGCTGATGGCATCGTATCCGATCAGGTCGGAGGCCCACTGCATGCCGCCGGGGTTCACATTCACGAAGAGAGGCGCGTAGGAAGACATGACGATCAGATCGCTGTTTCTTTCCATACTCGTCATGAAAGCGGCATCTCCAAGCGCGGCACCAAGATTCGGAGTTGGCGTCCCTTCCCGTGTCGCCCATTCGCCAACGAAAATCTTCGGGCCCTTTCGGTCCGCATTGTCGTAATGCCTGGTCAGTTCGAACATGCCCTGCTCGCGCTTATAATAGTGGTCGTCGACGACGTCGGGAGTTGTGTCGGTCACAGGGAGCGTCGCGATTACCTGCAGCTGCGGATACTTTTTCCTGATCGCACCAAAGAACTGAGCGAAGCGGCCGTCGTAAGTCTTGGCCCGGTCGAAGGAATCTTCGTTGCCGATTTCCACATAGCGGAGAGGGAAGGGCGCGGGGTGTCCGTTACGCGCGCGTACGGCACCCCATTTGGTTTCCGTGCCGCCCGTCACGTACTCGATTTCCTCAAGGGCTTCGTTTACATATGGGTCGAGATCGGGACCGGGTTTCACCACTTCGCCGCCCAAAGAGTAGCCGGCATATACAGCCAGCAAAGGCTCCATCTTCAGGTCCTCGCACCATTCGAGGAACTCCAGAAGTCCCATGCCGTCCGAAGAATGATAGCCCCAGGTGGTCGGGTGAGTTGGTCTGTCGACCATCGGACCGATTGTCTTTTTCCAGTCGAACCGGGTGCTGATGCGATTACCCTCCAGATAGTTCCCGCCGGGGAAGCGGAGGAACGAGGGATGCATGGCGGCCAGCTTCTCCATCAGGTCCGGACGGTATCCGTTTGCACGGCCATGATAGGCCGGCGGAAACAGAGACACCATCTGGAGCCATACAGTCGCCGGTTTTTGTACGGTAATCTCCAGGTGATTTTCGGCGGAGGCGGCGACGCTGCCGGACTGCATTTCGAACTTGTACTCATTCCAGCCCGTGCCGGTGAGTGAGACTGACGCCTGAGCGAGGGTTTTCCCGGATTGATCGGCGACCAGCGCGATGGTCAGCGGGAGGGCGCTCCCGGTTTTCGCAAACAGCGACCCTGTGTATCGGGTATTCGGACGCACGGCAATTCCCCAGTAGCCTTCATTAAGCAGGCCCGCCGGACTCCCCGCATCGGCCTTCGTCACCTCGAGTCTCGCGCTGCTGCCGATCATAGGGGACGGACCCTCTTTCGGATCCACGTTTACTTTGGCCGACGACGCCCCTTTTTCGACCAGGAACCAGTTCAGGATGCCCGACCAGTCGGAGCGAAAAGTCCGGTTCCGAACGAGTTCGGCGTACAAACCACCGTCATAAGAGTAATTGATCTCCTCGGTCATGAGGCCGTAGAGGGTCGGGCTCACCTGTGATTTGGGACGGTTTAAATCGAGGGCCAGACGTGTCGCTGGCTGCGCGGACAAATAAGTTGCCGCGAGCAGGTTTGTCAGAGTCAGGACGACGGAGCGGTAGTTCATGATTGGCCTTCAGTGTATGCGCTAACAGCAAAGTCTATCAGAGCAGAGAGTACCCGGCGGTTTTGCCAGTGTAAGCGCTTGCGCCTACGTCCGAAGTCCGATATCATTCTGCCCAGCGGTTACATGAAACACCCAATAGCTCTGGCCACAGTGCTCACCTTGATCGCCGCCCCGGCTTTCTGCCAGCGCGGCCCCGCGCCTTTTTACGAGGACACCAACAACGTGCCGGCTTCTCCCGAGGTGAACGCGGACCATACGGTTACATTTCGCCTCTTCGCGCCGAAAGCCTCCGAAGTGCTGCTAATGGGATCGCCGGGCATTCTGGAAGTCATCAAGAATCCCGCGCCCCTGCATAAGGATGATCATGGCGTCTGGAGCGTCACCGTTGGCCCGTTGCCGCCGGGTTTCTATACTTACGGATACGCGATCGACGGGGGGCTGCGCATGCCGGATCCGTCCAATCCGAATCTTGAACTGCGCCGCTGGGGGCCCACCAGCATTTTCACGGTTCCCGGTTCTGAAAAGGCGGTATTCGAGGAACGGCCCGTGCCGCATGGTACGATCCACATTAACTTCTACGAGTCGAAGAACCTCGGATCCTCCCGCATGGTCTACGTGTATACGCCGCCAGGCTACGAAACCGGCCGGCAGAAGTATCCCGTCCTCTATCTGCTGCATGGCAACGGGCAGATCGAATCGTCCTGGACCTGGACCGGGAAGGCCAATGTCATCATGGACAATCTGATTGCCGACGGGAAAGCCAAGCACATGATTGTGGTAATGACGTATGGCCATCTCCAGCGCGAGATCAAGCCCACTCCGGTTCCCGGGTCAGGCGCCGGCGATGCCCAGGCGATCGAGAAAGAACTGCTGACGGAGGTGAAGCCATTGATCGAAGGCAAATACAGGGTGCTGGCGGACCGCGAACATCGCGCGATCGGTGGACTGTCGATGGGGGCCGGTCAGTCGATGTCTATAGGGCTTCACAATCTCGAGCTGTTCGCATATATCGCCGCTTTCAGCGGAGGCGGCAACGCGGCGGAGTGGCAGAAGACGGATTCGAGTGTCCTGAACACGAAGCTTAAAGTTCTGTGGTTGGGATGCGGAACCGAAGATCCCGGCTATCGGTCCGTCAAGGCAATGGACGACCTGCTGACTGCGAAAGACGTCAAGCACGTTTTCAATTCGTCAGGCGGTGGTCACAGCTGGCCCAACTGGCAGGTATATTTGTCGAAATACGCTCCTTTGTTGTTTCGGAATTGATTCATCGAACGGCCACCTGTGTCTTAACGGTTTGTGTCAGCCGAGGGGGCAACCGCCGGAGCCGTAGACCAGCCACAGCCTACCTTCGTTCGGATTTAAGAACCGTCCTGGATCGATAGCGTTGCAGTCTTCCACGCCGTCCGAGAAGGCCACCACGCCTCCTTCCTCCCATTTGTAGTCCGGGGAATCGGGATCCGGCGTTTTGCTCCATAACATGATCGCGGCTTTTGGCTGCGCCTCGATATTCGCGGTGACGTCCCATGTAGTAGCCGTCGCCTGTATGAATCACGTCCGGCGCCAATCCGCGCGCGGAGGAGCAACGGCTCCCGTTCAGAAACCCAGGCTCTGACGGACAACGGAGTCAGCAGCGTTCGCGGACGGTTCTGTTGCAAATAGCAGAACGACGACAAGGGGCAGCACGAGTGGTCCCAATCCTACGCAGCGACGCCAAAGAGGTTGTGAATAAATTGGCGCTGCCCAATCACGTCTCTCTTGTCCAACCATCGAACCTGCCCTTTCCGGATCATGTGCATTGCCTCGTAGCCTTCGATCGTCCTCCATGCGCCTTCTGGCGATCGGAATCCGAGGCTCGCCGAAATGCGCTTTTTGATGAAGCGGTGGTCTTGCTCAATGATGTTGTTTAAATAAGGTGAAGGCCGGCAGACACAACGCCGACCGGGATGTCCATCCACGTTCACAATCCGCGGCCGGACCCCGCCACTTCCCGATAATGCCAGCCGCAGGAATAGCTGGCTGCCGTGAGGTCTCGTTTCAGCGACAACATAAAATCGATCGTGTCGCCAAAGGAGTCTACCGCTCGATACAAATACGTCCATTGACCGGCTCAGATCGGCCCGCGCTGTTTGCAACAGAGCCCCTATTTGACCATAATGCGCTCACTAAGGGCTTCAATGATGCCTTAATTAACCATAAAATTACATCCTGCGGAGGTCGAGCGTCAAAGGAAACTCCGCGTTGGGCTCCTCGGGAGGAACTGCAATTGAACTCGGGGTATGACCGAGCAAACTGAAGCGAGCCAAGCGGCGGCTTTCGGCCTCCTGCGCATTTACCGGTAGCTCCTCGTTAGCCCGGCCTCCGGGGTGCGAGACGTGATACAAGCAGCCGCCGATGGAACGCGACGACCACGTGTCTAAAATGTCGAACACCAGCGGCGTGTGAACGGGAATATTGGGATGGAGGCAGGAGGGCGGCTGCCAGGCTCGATAGCGGACTCCTCCGACGGGATGTGGAACGCGGCGGCCGTTGCATAGGACGACATAGCGGTCGCCGATCGCGCCGGTGATTTTTACTTGCAGGCGCTCTACTGAAGAATCCACATTGCGGGCAGTCGCGCCGCCGGAGACTTCTTCGCCGAGTACGTTCCAAGGTTCCAAGGCATGGCGCAGCTCCACGGTGACGCCGGCGGCGGTGACGGAACCGATTTGAGGAAAGCGAAACTCGAAGTGCGGCGTGAACCATTCGGTCTTGAACGTGTATCCGAAATCAGCGAGTTCTTCCAAGACCCCTGAAAAATCGAGTTCCACAAAATGAGGAAGCATGAAGCGGTCATGCAGCGCGTTGCCCCAATGAATAAGTTTGCGCCGGTATGGTTCTTTCCAGAATCTGGCGATCAGCGCTCGGACGAGCAGTTGCTGGACCAGGCTCATGCGGGCGTGCGGAGGCATTTCGAAGGCGCGCAGTTCAACCAGACCGAGACGCGAGGAAGCGGTATCGGCGGGATAGAGCTTATCGATGCAAATCTCGGCGCGATGCGTATTGCCGGTCAGATCGATGAGTAGATTGCGGAAAATGCGGTCGACGGTCCAGGGCGAGATGTGTTCGGCGGAAGAAGGATCGGGGACCTGATCGAAGGCAATCTCCAATTCATAAAGCGAGTCTGTGCGCGCTTCGTCCACGCGGGGGTGCTGGCTGGTGGGACCGATGAAGAGTCCGGAAAAAAGATAGGAGAGCGAGGGATGGTTCTGCCAGAAGCCGACCAGACTGCGGAGCAAATCGGGACGCCGTAGAAAAGCGCTATCGGCCGCGGTGATGCCGCCGAGAACGATGTGATTACCTCCGCCGGTGCCTGTATGACGGCCATCGAGCAGGAATTTTTCCGTCCCAAGGCGCGTTTGACGCGCGAGGTTATACAGGTCCGTCGTGTTCTCGACCAGTTCTTTCCAGGATTCAGAGGGATGGATGTTTACTTCAATGACGCCAGGATCGGGGGTCACTTTCATCACTAAGATTCGAGGATCGTAAGGAGGCGCGTAGCCCTCAATCGCGACCGGCATCCGGAGATACGCCGCGGTATCCTCGACCGCGGCGACGATGTCGAGATAATCGCTCAAAAATTGAACGGGAGGCAGGAAGAGGTAAAGAATGCCGTCGCGCACTTCGGTGCAGAGGGCGGGTCGCGAGACCCAGGCGGCGGATTCTCCTTTCGTGGGAGCTTCGCGCTTTTCTGGTGATGGGTTGGCTTGTGCGGGCTCTTCGAACACGTGCGGCTTGCGTTCGGGCTTCGCGGGAAGTTCTTCGCGCGCCGCGAAAGGGTCGGGGTCGAAGGAATATTCGACGTCCTCCGGTTTCGTCCAAGGTAGCGATTCGAGGGGCAATCGCAAACCCAGAGGGGAATCGCCGGGGACCAGGAACAGCTGCTGCGATGCGGTGAACCAGGGCTGACTGGTCCAGCGGCTGCCCGTTTTAGTATTTACGCGGCGCAGGGGAAGAACGAAGCCGATGGTTTTTCCGAGCTGCTGTTCGAAGATGCGAGCCACGCGTTTCCGCTCGATGGGATCTTCGATTTTCGGGTCGAGGGGGTCCACGTTTACGGGCAACTTACGTTCTCGCCAGAGATAGTAAAACGTGTCCTCATAGGCGGACATGATGAACGAGGAATCGACCTCAAGGCGGCGAGTCAACGCTTCGAGAAATCGACGGGCGTCGTTGGCGTTGCGCTTCAGAGTGGTTGCTTCGCTCGCGAACAGCGACTGATCCTCCCAGATCGGAACGCCGTCTTTTCGCCAATAACAACTGAGTGCCCAGCGCGGCAGAGGCTCGCCCGGATACCACTTTCCCTGGCCCAAGTGGAGCAGTGGGCCTCGTGCGAAACGGTCTCGGAGGCGGAGGAGAAGTTCGCTTGCCAATTTACGTTTGGTGTCGCCGAAAGCAGCGGTGGTCCATTCGGGGGCGTTGGCGTCGTCGAGAGAAACGAAGGTCGGCTCGCCCCCCATGGTGAGGCGAACGTCGCCCGCGATGAGTTCCTCATCCACTTTGTTGCCGAGCGCCAGCACTTCCTGCCAGTGCTCCTCGCTGTAGGGTTTGGTGACGCGCGGCGTTTCATGAATTCGCCGCACCGACATTTCGTGATGGAAGATGGTATTGCACGGCTCGAGAAGGCCCGAGACGGGCGCGGCGCTTGACGCATCGGGCGTGCAGGCTAGCGGAATGTGTCCCTCGCCTGCGAGCAAGCCGGATGTGGGATCGAGACCGACCCAGCCGGCGCCGGGCAGATAGACCTCGGTCCAGGCGTGCAGATCGGTGAAGTCAGCGGTGGGGCCACTGGGACCTTCGAGCGGTTTCACGTCGGCTGTAAGTTGGATCAGATAGCCGGAGACAAAGCGCGCCGCCAATCCCAGGTGACGCATGATCTGCACGAGCAGCCACGCCGTATCGCGGCAGGAGCCGGTACCGAGGGCGAACGTCTGTTCACAAGTCTGGACGCCCGGCTCCATGCGAATCACGTAGCCGATGTCGCGGCCCAGGCGGCGGTTTATATCGATCAGGAAGTCGATGGTGCGGATGGGTTCCCGAGAGACGGCCTTTAGCCAAGCTTCCAGCGCAGGGGGCGCGGGCTCGGTTTCCAGGAACGGACGGAGCTCGCGGGCGGAGGCGTGGTCATAGGTGAACGGAAATTTCTCGGCATAGGATTCGAGGAAGAAGTCGAAGGGATTGAAGGTGGCCATTTCGGCGACCAGGTCGACTTCGACGAAGAACTCGGTGGTCGGCTGCGGGAAAACCAGGCGCGCCAGATAGTTGGCTTGCGGATCTTGTTGCCAGTTCAAGAAGTGGTCTTTGGGGTGGATTTTCAGGGAGTAGGACAGGATCGGGGTGCGGCAATGGGGGGCGGGGCGAAGGCGCACGACTTGGGGTCCGAGAGTGACCGGACGGTCATATCGATATTGGGTTTTATGGTTGAGTGCGATTTGAATCGCCATAGTCTACGGGATCGCCAAGTTTAACACGGGAGGGGTCGAGGGGCTATCTGGTGGGTTGAGTGGACGGGGCGAAAAATGGAGACAGGCAGGTATGTCTATGGGGGGCTGAAGTGAGGATTAAAACGTGGAAACCTGAGCGCCTGAGTATCGCTCCGTGCGGTCACGGCTTCGGGAATTTTGCAGTTTCTGCGCCGCGTGGAGGAAAGTGTGGCTGCAAAGATCGAAGCGCATCTGGTGCATTATGGAATTCGCAAAGTTGCCAAGGTGGGGAGGTGGATCCATATCGTCGAACGGCTGTTTGCGGAAGTTACACAACGATGCGTTCGCTGTGGCGGTTAGTCTGGAGTGGCTGCTTTGGAGCACGCGATGCTCGATTACGTAGGGCAGCGCAACTGCTCCGCGAGCGCCTGACACTATTCCTCTACCGAACCTCAAGCTCCGACCCAATGAAACCCCACGTAACCCACACATGCCCCTTTTGGACCCGCCGAAAATATTCCTGCGCCTTCGCCGGATTGCCATTGTACAAATACCAATTTCCAATTCCATAAGCCACCGTATCGAACGGCAGCTCGACCTCCTGATCGGTATTGGACGCAGGCGGCTCCGCGGGCAGCGCCTCCGCTTCAGTCATTTTGCCTTGAAAGAATCGCACTAAATTCAAATAAAACTTCGTGTGAGGCGCCTCGTTTTTCATCTCCGGCGGCACAGCTAAAAGCGCCTTCTCCGCCTCCGCAGTCTTTCCCGCGCGGCGCAATGCCGCATAAAGCCAGTTGGTCGAATTGATCCGCTCATCCGTATTAGGCGCAGTTGCCACCGCGTGAGCGAACGCATCCGAAGCCTCGGCAAATTCATTCAGGAAATAATGCGCAAGCCCCAGATGATAGTAGGTCGCCATGTTCTTCGGATTGAGACTGGCGGCGTGGTCCAGATCGGCGCGCGCTTTCGCGAACTCGCGCAAAGGGATATATCGGTGTCCTCGCTCCGTGTAAAGATCGGCATTCTGCGGTGAAACAGCGATCGCTCGCGTCAGCGTCTCGACGGCTTCCTTGTCTTCCCACACAGCAATCTGCGCCTGCGCTAACTTAAGCAGCAAGCCGGGATTCTTCGGATCGGCAGCGAGATTCTTTCGCGCCGCAGCGACAGTAGCTTTCGGATCGGGGAGCGAATAAAACTTCGTGCCCACCTCCAGGTGCGTCTGCGCAGAGGCGGCGCTCGCGAGCGCCACGAAACAGAGAAAACACGCGGTCTTCATAGCTTTGGAGATTATACCCGACCACAGACCGCGCGAGTTCAGCTACTTCTTTAGACTTTTTACATACGCCGCGACATCGTCAAGCGACGCGCCGGTCACAGCTAGGAACCGGTTTCATCTTTCCTTTGCCCGCGGTGACCGCAGTCTTGATATCCGCCTCGCTATAGTCGGTCGTCTTGAAATCCTTGATATCGACCTTCATCATCTTTACCATGCCGGGATTCGGCGTCCCATCGGCGCCATGGCAGGCTTTGCAGGATTTGTCGTAAACTGCCTTTCCCGCAGTCGCATCCGCGGCGAATACCGCCGTCGACGAAAGAGCCCCCAATACCGCGGTCATCAGAATCATTCTCATATCAGTCTCCTTGTCTATCTATTGTTTTTGAGTCTTCGCGAGAATATCCGCGATCCCCAGAGTCTTCAAAACATCGGGCGCCGTCTCCTCCACAGCCAGAGCGTTGTGGCAGATGGTGCAATCCTGTGTGATGGTTTTCTTGTCGAATGTCACATGACTCTCGTCATGGCAGCGAAAGCAGCCCCGGAGAATCCACATGCCCGAGATTATTCGGATACGTCCCCCAGGTCACCTTCAGATCGGGAAAAACATTGCGCCCATAAATCGCCGCGACGCGCTTTCCCCGGCGCTTGAATATCATTGCCGCGCGTGGCAAATACGTTCGGATATTTCTCCCGGTAAAACTGCGTCAGCGCCGCGGGGATCTTTTGTTCCGCCTCTTCGCCGCTCTTATAATCGGCCTTCAACAGTTCGAGCGCAGTCTTCTTAACGAACGGCAGTCCGAGCGCGAATTTCGCCCGACTGTGATCGCCAAGTCGACAGCGTGGTCCGCCTGCTCGAAAAGAATGCGCCGCGCGATTGTGGCAATCCACGCACTGCATCTCGAACGTCGGTAGTCCGGAAACCGCGTCGGGTTTGGCATCGCTCGCCAGATACGTTCGTTTGGCCCCCGATGCCGTGTTCTGATATTCCACCCACGGAATGGTCTGGCGTTTCTTGTCGGACGCCGCATACCTCATATGAACGCCGGGCCCCATGTGTGTGCCGTGGATTCCGCCGGTCGAGCCTCCGCCGACCATCATCATCAGCACCGTCTGATTGCGCGTATTCGCCTCGTCGTCCTTGTACTTCGTGATGATCCGCAGCCGCGGCCCCACAACCCTCTCCCGCGAATGGCATTGCTCGCAGGTGTCCGCCGAGGAGACCAGTTTGTTGTCCTCCATCGCCGATTCGATCGGCCGCGGAAAGGTATTGAACATTACGGCATAAAGTTGACTGGTGCCGTTTAATTTAGCGTGCAGCCACCCGGTAGCGCCCGGCGCGATATGACACGACGCGCACGCCACTCCCTCGTGCGGCGCGATCTGATGCGCGGTAAATTCGGGTTTCATCACATGGCAGCTCTGCCCGCAGAACTGCACCGTATCCATTTGGTCCACTGCGCGATAACTGAGCTGGCTTCCGATAATCACGTTCGCCACCGTCATTACCGCAAAGAAAATTCCGGCGCGCCGAAATGCGGATTTTCGATCCGGAATAGTTTCGATAGCCGCGGCCACCCGACGCTTTGCAAAATACAGGCCAATAGGAATCAGCGCTAAACCGGCAAAAAATATGACCGGAATTACTACGAAAAGCAGGATCCCTATATAAGGATTCTCCACGCGGCCGCGCAAGTTCGTCGGCAGCAAAAATAACCACGAGAATCCAGCCAGCGTGACCAGAGCCGTACCCACCATGCTGATCCAGTGGCTTGCCAGCAGCACCAGAATTGGTCGTCTCTGCGTTTCGCTGGTCATTTTTTGGTATTCAGATACGCGATCAGATCCGCCATTTGCGAACCCTCAAAGCGGGGCCATTCGACGCGGTCCTTTTGCATCTGGCTGAGCATGGACGGCCCGTGCCGCCACAGCGCCGATACCATCGACGCGCCGTTGAATCCACCGCCGGCGAGCTTGGGCGCTTTTCCGGCCGCCTCATCATGACAGGATGCGCATTTCTTAGCCACAAATACCCGCCGACCCGCGGCCGGGATTCCGGCGTCTTGAAAGAACTGCTGCGCCCACAAATAGCCCAGCAGGTCTCTCATCTCGTCCGGCGCGAACCTGGTTGGCGTCGCGCCCACCTTCGACATAATCGGTTCGTGATTCCACATCGCCGCCGCGACTTCCGTCAACGTGTTTCCCCGCGTCCGCACCGAGAGTTCCGTCACGGAAGGATGACAGCCCGTGCAGCCTCTCGCCCGAAACACCGCTTCACCATCCGCATCCGAGCCGATTTGAAACACCGGTGGCTGCGACGGCGGGAACGGAAGATTACGCAAATAAACCAGAATGTCCGAGAGATCCTGAGCCGTCAACGCAGGCCACGGCTGTTCCTTTAGTCGGGCCTCGGCGAGCATCGTCGGGGCGTGATTCCACATCGCCTCGGTCAACGCCACCGGATCCCCCAGCGATTCCCATTGACTCACTGGCCTTATTCTCGGGAGCAGTCCTTCTTTCAGGCCATGACAATTCGAACAGCCTCGGGAGTTGAACGCCCGCTTTCCGCGAGCGGCATCGCCCGGCTGCTCAAAAAATCGCGCAGAGTAGAAATAAGCGAATAGATTAGCCGCGTCCTTCTCATTCAGAACCCCAGCGTGAATGTCCTGTTGCCGCATCGCCGACCACATCTTCGGCGCGTGATTCCACATTGTCGCGGCGAGAGAAGCCGGCGTGAATCCCCGATCCACCACGCGGCCAAGATCGGGCCCTATCGATCCTCCTTTGCCGTTCACGCTATGGCACTGGACGCAGGATAAAGTTTCAAACAGTTCCCGTCCGCGCACCGAATCGGCGAGGTAATCCGCAGCCCGCCCCGCGATCGCGGTAATCAGGAGAAGAACAACAAGCCGCTTCATCGTGTGTACCTCAATCCGATGGCTGCGAGATGAGTTCCGAATCCCTCGTAAGGAGAGAACGCCTCGCCGTATCCGTAAAACCACCACTGCGCGAACGCCTGCGCGTGTTTCGACACCGGAACCCACAGCTTCGCCATCGGCTGGTAGTAGCTCGTCGGCAGGCTGCCTTTGGAAATGAACAGCGATCCGCCCGCGGTTAACTTCGGCGCCACCGCTCCCACGTGCCCTAGATTCACGGTGAACAGAGCCGTTGCCGTATGCGCGTTGTCAGCGTAGATCGACGTCGCCTGGGTCAGGGTCTGCGGCACCATGTATAAAATGTCGGAGCGTAGCGACGAAAAGCTGTACGACCCCTGGAACGTGAATATCTTCCCGTTGCTGGGCGACCAGAACACCGAAGCAGCCTCCTGGTGCGAGTGGAAATAGTAATTGATCCCGGGCGTCGGGTTTTCGTTATTCAGATAAGTGAAATCGAGCGACACCGTCAGCGAGTTGGTCGCCTTATAGCGCGCCTGCGTGCGCAGCTTCTGGTAATTGTACAAGCTGGTGTTGAAATAAACTCCGCTGCTCGATGCAACCTCCCCTTCCACGGTCAGCAGCAGCTTCTTCGTAGGCCGGGAGATAACGCCGCCCAGTCCCACATTGCGGCGCAGCGATGCATGTTCGATTCCCGTAAGCTCGCCAGCCTGCGGCAGCACCGCATCGCTCGCGTCACCCCACACATAACGGTAGCCCCCCCTCAACGTCAGATGATCCGTCACATCGAGAAAAAGATTTGTCTCCGTCTGGTTGTAGTTACTCACCAGCGACGACGCCAGCAATTGAGCGGTCTGCTGCGCGCCTCCCACAGGCACGATGGTCTGGGTCGATGCCGAGTTCCCCGCATCATGCATCCGGTCGGTAAGCCACGATTCCGTCAGACGGAAGCGTTTGAGAGGCCTGATTTCCGTCCCCAGATTCGCCGTCGTGTGCGGAAGCTTCGCCGCCGCCGAGACCAGATACTGCTCGCTTTGATAAAAAACAATCTCCGACGGCAGATACAAATTTCCAGTCGCGCTTTCCTGATAGTGGACATTCGAGTTCGGCTGACTGAACAGGAATTGCCCGTACACATCCATCCAGGAAAACGCATTGGACGTGAACAAAGCCTTGCTGTAAGTGCTGGATCCGGTAATGCCGTAACCCGCCGCGAGACTCGTCAGGTCGAGCGTCTGACCAAACACCGGCGCGCTCGAATTCCCAGGATTTACCGCACCTGGGCTCTGAAACAAATTCTGCCCGCTGGAAAAAGTCGTGCCGCCCTCTTCAATGGTCGCGTGGAACCGATGCAGTTCGAAGCGAACGCCCCCGCGATAGAGATTAGTCCGATCGCTCAGCGTAGTCGGCACCGCATATTCATTCGAGTTTTGGACAAACGCCAAAACGCCCGTCCCCGAATTCGCATCACGTTCGTAAGCCACAAACGGAACGAACCAGTTGCCCGGCAGCAGTTCCAGCGAATAGGATCCGATGTGCCTCCGCGTATCGAACGACTGCTCATCGAGCATAATTCCGCGCGTCAGCAGAGGATCCGCATAGGAAGGCAGATTATTGAAGTACGAAAGATCGCGATAATCGGCGTCAAATCGATAACGCTTCGCCTTCGACGCATCCAGATGAAACGTCCCATAAGGATCGCCGCCCCAACCCGACGCCAGCACATGCATAGTGTCGAAAAAGCGCTTCTTCGGATCGATCATAGTAAAATCCGCTCCAAACAACTTCGGTCCCGATCCCAGATTGACGATACTACGGTAAGTTTCAAGGCTCCCATTTACCCCGCTACGCCACCGGTACCCAAAGTCGATCCATCCACTAACGTCCGCCTCCGTCGAAGGCACAGGCGACGCCGCGGCGGCCGTGTCCTTGGGCGCATCTTTCGGGATTTCCGCTGCCGGAGCCTGAGTCGTCACCCCAGTCGGCGGTTGAACAGGCTGAACCTGCGCCGCCAGCGGAATAAACAACACCATCGCTAACAAAAACAGTGGGCCAGGACCTTCCCTCCGCGATGTTTTCGGCGCGATCATTTGAGAAGATTCCTATCCACGTAACTTCCATGAATCTTCTGATGGCATACCGTGCAATTCTGATAACGCGGCGACAGCAGATCGTGAAACGCGGGAGGCACCACGCCAATGGTCCCCTTGGTATTCAAATTCGGCAAATTCGCATGACATTCGAGACACACCTGCTGCACCACCGGACGCTCCAGCATTCGCGGATTCGCCGAACCATGCGCCGCGTGGCACGTCGAACATCCCTCGAATCGCACCGGCCCATGCTCAAAGGTGAACGGACCCCTCTTGTCTCCATGGCAATTCAAACACCCTGGCTCATTCGCGCCAAACGACTGCGTCATCGCGTGCCGGATGCTCCCGTGAGGATTGTGGCAATCGACGCAGCTCATCGCTCCCTCCGGCACCTTATGGTGAAACGGCTTCTGGAACTGACCCGCCACCGTTAAATGGCAGCCCTCGCAGAGCTTGTTAACCGCATCCGCTTTACGCACCACCAGCACGTCTGATCCGGTCGCGTGAATCGTGTGGCAAGTCGTACAAGCCACCTGATCCTTGGCATGGCTGCTCTCCAACCGTCCGATATGCGTCGGCTGATTCAGGTGACAAGTGAGGCAAATTTTATCGACAGCAGCCGCGGTGATCTTTCCTGGATTCCGAATATCAGCGGCGTCGGCAGACCCGGCATGCTTCGCCCCCGGCCCGTGGCACGATTCGCAAGCCTTCCCATCGAATCCCCTCTTTTTATCGATGCCATCCGCCACGTGGTGGGCAGTCTTCGCGAATGCCTTACCGATATCTTCATGACAGACTCCACATGCCTCCGATCCAACGTAAGGTGACGGGGCCGGAGCAACTTGCGCCCGCGCCGCCACAATCAACAACGCGGAAATAAGAGCATGCTTAATATTGGGCATGCACCTGATCGACGGCATAAGCCGCCCCGGAGCTGTGGCAAACCGAGCAGGCTTCGCCAAGTACGGTTGTGTTCGCAAGGAAGTGCGATGCCGCCGGCAGATCCACATGGCAGCCCGAGCACGCCGACGATATCGCTTGCACCGGATTAATCGGCCCCTGCGGATCAGTTACCGGGTTTAACGCGCTCAGCGTCACGTCCGCCTGCTCGCTCGAATTAACGTGGCACATCGAGCAGTTCTTTAAATCCGTCGCCGCCCCCGCCGGGCTCAGCGCGGGAAACAGAGTGCCCGAAAAGTCATTATGACTCCCGCCGAAACCGACCACGACGTACGTCCGCCCAAACGCCTGCATGTTGATGCCGTCGTGAATCCGATGCACCAGCAAGTTGAAGTTGATACCCTGCGCAGGCGCCGCTTTGTCCGCCGCGACCACCGCTGAGAGTCTTACCGACGCATCGGTATTCGAGGGATTGTGGCACATCACGCAATATTCAGTGTTATTCCGCAGCGTGCCGTGCAACTGCAGCGATACGTGGCATTGATTACAACTGGCAATCGCCACCACCGACCGCCGCGGCGTTATCGGCGAGCCGTCGACCGAGAAGTACACCACCTTATTAGGCGCTCCATACTCGATGCTCTGCTGCGCCGTAGTGCCCGCGAGCACGATATCCGTCCGCCGCGCCTCCACGCCGATCGCATAAGTCCCCGTCGCTTTCGCGGGAACGACATGCGTAAATGTGTATTGGCAATTGCCGTCCGTATCGCAAGCGGCGCCCGCCGCGCTCTCCGTCACGTACCCCGGCGTGGTGACCGTGCTGCCAAAACTCGTATAGCCATAATCGCTGGTCGGACCCGCCATCGTGAACGAGATCGAGCCCAATGTCGAAAGAGGAATTCCGGCGCCCGCGGTATTCAACACCGTGAAGGAAACCACCGGAACGGTTCCCGCAGTGCCGTTCGCGACCTTGGTAATATTCACTGCCAGTCCGGCTAGCAAACTCGAAGCCGTCGGCGCCATATGCGCGCCCGTGATCGAGGCATCGAAGTCGATTTCCCCCTGCGGGATATGGCAAGTCGCGCACTCGTTATCGTCGAATTGCGGACCACCCGGATGATTCACGCCGGTCGCAAAATTCACGTCCTCATGGCACGATCCGCAAGCCGTGCGCGTCGGATTGGTCAGAAACGCCGTCTGCTGCGTCGCCCCGGTAGTCTGCTGATGGCACGTGGTACAGCGCCGCGGATCGCCCGGATCGGCCGGGAAAACGACTTTAGAATAATCCGAGGCACCGAACGAGTTGGTTATGGAATAGGTTCCGCCGGCAACCACGCTCGGCAGGCTCGCCCCCATGTGCAGCTTGTGAAAGAAAACTTTCGCGTCCAGAGATTTCCCGTCATTGGGATCGAAGTTCCCAGGATTATGGCACATCACGCACAGCGCGAGACCCCGCCGCGATCCGCCATGAGCCGACAACTGATCGTGACAGTTATTGCAGCTCGTGGTTTCAATCTGGTCGTTAATATGAGTCACCTTCGCACCGCTTGGAACGAAGTTATAAACCGCGCTGGCATAGTTTGTAGGCAGGTTAAACACCGTCAGAGTGCGCGATCCGTAAATCCCGATCGTATGGGTGGCCGTCGCGTCGAACCCGGCTGGCGCCTTGGTATGAAATACATATTGATACTGACCCGACCCCAATGCAGTCACCGTTCCGCCCGAATCCGCGCTCGGCTGCTGCGTCGTGATCGCCGTCCCGGTGGCCGCGGTTGTTGTATAAGTCGTGTAATCGCTGGACCCCGTCGGCAGCACCGCCGCAACAAAGCTGACCCTGATCGTACCCGGCGTGGTCGCGCCCGTCACATCCAGGCCCAGACCGTTCGGATCCGTCAGAGTATAGGTGACGCTGATCGTCCCACTCGAGGAAATGGTGGCGGAATTGGCGGTGATGGTCAGCCCCGGGTTCACGAAATCGAGCAGCGTCGCATCGGCATAGAACGCCTTTTCCTGGGGCGAAAACTGGTGCTTCCTGGTCTGGCCTGTCAGGCTCATGACCACCACTGCCGCGATTGCGGCGGCCCTGCCGAACTGCTTCCACTGTTGCACGAACCCCTCCCACTGCGCGGCGCCTTATATGACCTTATTTCGTCACTTTCAACTCCGGTTTAGCGCCGTTTATTGTATTAACGGCGGCGAAGCGTCACCGAATGTCGTTTCACCTTGATAGAGTGCAATCGCAACTCCATTTACTTCCCGGCGAATCTCCGAGTGTTATGTTCGCTCAGCGGCGGCCTCTGAGCTAAACCACCCAACCGCTTGCGCGCAATCCCCCAGAGACGTCCGGTTTGGGCCGCAGAATCCAAGGGGATTAATGGAATTGAGCGTGCACTATTCAAAAACGCCAAGGAGGTATATATGAAAGCCAAAGACCGTATGGTCAATCCCGTTAGCGTGTGCCGGCCCGACGAAAATCTCGCCGAAGTGGCGGCCACCATGTGGGAAACTCGTTGCGGCGCGCTTCCCGTTGTGGACGCCGAGGACCGCGTCATCAGCATGATTACCGACCGCGATGTCTGCATCGCCCTGGGTACCAGGAACCTTCGCGCCTCAGAAGTCCTTGTCCATGAGGTGGCAGCCCCGCGAGTCTTCACCTGCCTCGACACCGACGATATTTCGCTCGCCTTGCAGACCATGGTGTCGCAGAATGTGCGCCGCCTCCCGGTGGTCAATGACGAAGGCAAACTGGTCGGAGTACTCTCGATTGACGATTTCCTGCTGCACACCGAGCCCGGCAAGGCCGGCATACTATCGCTCGAGGCGCTCGAAGCGCTAAAGACCATCGTGGAAACCCGCAAACGCGCAACCCACGCGCTGACGGCCAACGCCTGACGTAAATACCGCCTACCTCTCACCCATAATGATGAAGTTGGTCACGAAACCACATGGTTTGCGTGGCGCGGACTTTAGTCTGCCGCGGCGGCTTCAGCCGACGTCTTCGCTGTTTTCGGATTCGAAAAACGGGTTCGAAAGTACGAAATTGATTGCAGGTAATGCCGACGACGAGCCGCGACCACAGGAAGCGGATTCTGGGATTCTTTCCGTAGTCTGTTCAGCTTGCAGCGTCGGCTTCAGCCGGCGGCCTTTGCAGGCAAGTTTTGGCGTGTTCTTCAACGCAGCGTCCTACAGAGCCGCGACCACCGGGAGCCGGTCGCGCCCCTTAAAATGCGATCCTGTTGACGAGGACACGTTGATGACCCGTCGCAACGCATTGGCTCTGTTAGCCGCTCAATTAACCCGCGCGGCCGCCCGTCTTCCCGTCAACAAAAACGTGAAATGGGGCCTCGGGTCCAACCTCTGGAACTCCTTTCCACGCGTGCCTTTTACCGATATCCTCGACGTGATGAAGGACACCGGCTTCATCGGCATTCGCCTGACCCAATTCCCGCAAATTCTTAAGACCTACGACATCACCGCCGCCCGCATGCAGGCCGAGGCATCGAAGCGCGGCTGCCAGATCGTGACCATTTCCTTCAACGGCCCCACCCACGATCCCGCGCGCCGCTCCGAAGTGGTCGCCAACGCAAAGACCGCCATGACCTTCCTCCAGGATTTCGGAGCTAGTCATCTGGTTGTCTTCCCTCCCAACCGCAGCAACGGCACCAGTGAAGCGGCCTTCAAAGCGATGTGCGAGAGCTTCAATGAAATCGGCACCACCGCTCGCGAAATGGGATTCTACGCCGGCTTGCACAATCACATGGGTGAGATGGTGCAGACTCCCGAGGAGATCGACCGCTGCATGGCTCTGACCGCACCCAAACTGTTCTATTTTTCCCCCGACACCGCCCATCTCTATCTGGCCGGATGCGATGTCGTGAAGACGCTGGAAAAATACAAGCACCGTTTGATGATGGCCGATTATAAGGATGCCAAACGTCTCTCGACGACCAAGCCCGATAGCTTCGATAAGGAAAGTATTTTCGATCTCGGCGGCGGCGATATCGATTTTCCAGGCTGCCATCAGGTATTGAAATCGATCTCCTTCAAAGGCTGGCTGATCGTGGACCTGGATATCGCGCGCAAGGGACCGCGTGCCAGCTACGAGCGCTGCGCAAACTACGTGGTGAACCGGCTGGAATCGGTATATGCATGAGATTTCCCGAAGGGTACTTCTACAAGGAGCAGCGATGGCGCCGCTAGCAACCGCCTACCGGATCATCGATCCGCACGTTCACGTCTGGAAGCACGACCCGAAGTATCCGTTCGCCGATGGCGCGCACGTGCCGGAGCGAGACGCCACTCCGGAGACACTGCTCGATCTGATGAATGCCAACGGCGTATCGAAAACCGTCATCATCCAGGTGATCCATTACAAGTACGACAACCGTTATCTGGCGGACGTGCTCAAGCAATATCCAGCGAAGTTTCAAGGCGTCTGTCGGGTGGATCCCCTCGACGAAAACGCGCCCGATCATTTGTCCGATCTCACCGCGCAAGGCTTTAGAGGAGTCCGCCTGAGCCCCGCGGGCAACGCATCAGGCGACTGGTTCCGAGGCCCTCTGATGCCTCCTTTGTGGAAGCGATGCAGCCAGCTCAAGATCCCGATGACGGTGCTGGCGCCGATCACAAGAATGCCGGACGTCGGTCTGCTCCTCGAAAAAACACCTGATCTGACAGCAGTGATCGATCACATGGCGGACTGCCCCATAGACCAGCCAGATGAGTTAGAGAAGCTGATCGCGCTAAAGCGCTATCCCAACGTATTCGTCAAAATCTCACACACCTGGTCGATTTCAAAGCAACCCTATCCATGGCTCGATGCCCAGGAATATGTGAAACGGCTCCATCAAGCCTATGGTCCACAGAGGCTGATGTGGGCAACAGACTGGCCCATCGTCGAGGGCTATTCGACGTATGCCAAAGCCCTAACCGTAGTGCGCGATGAAATGCGTTTCCTAAGCGCCGACGACCTGCAATGGATGCTATCCAAAACCGTAGAGCGAGTCTGGCCTTTCCCGGGCTAGTCAGTTCACCCCAACTTCTTCTCCAACTCCGCCCACCGCGCATACAACTCATCCACAGCCAACTGCCTCTTCTCCAACTCCGCCATAGCCGCATCCAACTGTTTCCCGCCGGCAGAAGCCGCATGCTGCACCGCATCGTGCTGCGCCTCAAGCGCAATCTCCGCCTCCGATACCCGATGCTCAATCGTCTCGTAATCCCGAGCCTCGAGATAAGAAAGCTTCTTCTTAACAGCAGCAGCCCTAGGCGGAGCAGTAGGACCGGTCCCCGACCGGTCTCTTTTCTTCTCCACCTGCCACAAATTCCACTGCGAATAATCCGCAAACCTCTCTGCCCCACCCTTCCCATCGAGCCCCAACACGACAGTAGCTACCCGATCCAGCAAATACCGATCGTGAGTAACCAAAACCATCGCCCCCTGAAACTCCAACAGGCTTTCTTCCAGAATCTCCAAAGTAGGAATATCCAGATCGTTGGTAGGCTCATCGAGCAGCAGCAAATCCGCCGGCTCCAGCATTAACCGAGCAATCAACACCCGCGCCCTTTCGCCGCCTGACAACCTTCGCACCGGCTGATTCAACTGCTCGCTGGTAAACAAAAACTTCGACGCCCAAGAAGCCACGTGAATCACGCGATCCCGATAAATCACGGAATCGCTATCCGGCGCCAGCGCCCGCCGCAGCGTCAAATTCTGATCGATCTCGCGAATCTGATCGAACGAAACAATCCTCAAATTGTCCGCGCGTTGAATCTCCCCGCGCATCGGAGGCATCTCGCCCTTCAGCAGACGAAGCAGCGTAGTCTTCCCGCTGCCATTCGCCCCGACCAGCCCGACGCGCATCCCCGCGGTGATCGTAAAACTGGTCCCGTCAAACAGCACCGAATCCCCGAACCCATGCGACAGTCCTTCCAGATGCACCAGCCGTTTCGTCTTCCGATCGGTCGCCGAAAAATCGATGTCTGTCAGTTCGACGCGCGTGCGAATCTTCAGATCTTTCAACTCGCCGATCATTTCTTGCGCCTTATCGATGCGCGCCTTCGATTTAGTAGCCCGCGCCTTCGGCCCGCGCCGCAGCCACTCCATTTCCGTCTTCACACGATTTTCGAGCGCGTCCTGATGCTTGGCCTGCGCATGTAAGAACTCGCTTTTCTTTTCGAGAAACGCGCTGTAGTTTCCGCTCACGTAAAAAGTCCCGTTCGGAAACGCCGGATTCAGCTCAACCATCGCCGTCGCCACGTTCTCCAGAAAATAACGGTCGTGGCTAACCACCACGCAAGCGAAGGACGCGCTAACAAGCATCTCTTCAAGCCATGCGATGCCGGCCAGATCCAAATGATTGGTCGGCTCGTCGAGCATCACAATATCGGGCGATTGCACCAGCGCCTCGGCCACCGCGAGCCTCTTGCGCCATCCACCCGATAAGGTCGATGCCTGCTGGTCCAATTCTTCGAACCCCGCCCGCCCCAGTGTCTCCGCTTCCCGCGCGAGTTTCTCTTCTTCTGCGACCTTGGCCTCAGCCATGGCGCGATGCACCACTTGCCGCACCGTGAGCCCTTCGGGAAATTGCGAATCCTGCGTCACATAAGCGAGCCGCGTCGCTTTACGCAGCGCGACGTTTCCAGTATCGGGCTCTCTTTGCCCCGTGAGGATTTCAAGCAGCGTCGACTTCCCCGCCCCGTTCGGACCAATCAGTCCAAGCCGGTCCCCTTCGCCGATGTTGAGCGATATATTTTCAAAAAGAGGCGCAATCCCGAACGTCTTTGAGATGCCCGAAACGTTAATTAACGATGCCATTTATGGCCATTTAAGGCTTCCCTACAGCGTACATTATGGTCATTTATGGCGTGTTATTGCACCGCTACCGTGGCTCCAGCCTGGCTTTGAGTCGAAATAGGACCGTTTATGGTAACCACAATCGGCAGCGCGCTTCCGGTTACGCCGGTCGGGATTTGAATATTGAGCTGAACCACGCCAGTGACGTCGCCGGGTGCCGCTCCAGCGAAAAGGACCTGGGCAGGTTTCCCGCCTATCGTCGCTGTGATGTTCGACTGCAATGCAAGTGGTAAAAGGCTGGCTAACGGGCTCACTTCGCCGTCAGAGCTTGGAGGATTAGTCTGTCCTCCACCTGTACCGTAGACTGAAACGTATGAACCCTGAAGCGCCGGCGTGGCGGCCGTGTTATAGCAAGGGGCCGTGGGGCAACTGCTACTCGGGTTCAGCGCCGCCACCTGGCCGGAACCTGCCTCGTTATTGGTGAAAAGCCCCAACGATGCCGCCCCAACCGGTTGCGTGATCGGAGCCGATGGAGACCCATAAGTAACCACGATAACGGTCGTTGCGCTCCCCGAGATCTCATAGGGGACAATCACGTTGATCTGGGTCGACGAGACATACAGCAACGTTCCCGAAAATCCGCTGAAGGTTACTTGAACACCGGCAAGTGTAGGATTAGGAAGGGTATTCACTTGCGGGTTATAAGTAAACGAAACGGGAGTGCCGGGTCCCAAGCCGGAGCCTTTAATCGTAATAATTTCTCCCGGCGAAAGCTGGCTGCCAACGCCGCTTGCGGCATTACTGATAATGAATGGCTGCGGCGTCGAACTGGCGGAAACAAACAACGCTACCGTAATCGTCGTATTCGCAACGCCGGGGGACGTTAAAGTGAACGATCCATTATACGATCCGGGCAGCAGACTTTGCGGACTCACCGCCACGGAAATCGTTTGCGGCGTGGTGCCGGTGGTAGGAGTGACTGAGAACCAACTATCGCTCACCGACCCAACTGTGAAAGGAATGGAACCGCTAGCCGGATTTGTAATCGAAATTGTTTGCACGGCAGGCAGCGCTCCGCCGGCCGGATAACTAAACGAAACCGCGGCCGGCGTTGCCACGATCGCTGAAGCTGGCGCCTGCACGGTCAAACTCACGGAAATCAGGATCTGAGGGATGGCGGAATTCGTGGAATGTAATCACCGCCTGGCTCGAATAAGTGCCTTGCGACAGCGAATTTGCAGCCACGCTCAAGGTGACGGTTCCGGAGGAAGTCGTCGGCGTGCCCGTCAACGAACCGGATTGCCGGACTGACTTGCAGCCATGCGCCGCCACTTCCCTGAATCACCGATGTTGTAAAAGCAGCACTTTGATTCGCGGCGCCAGTAAGCGTAAGAGTCAGCGGGCCTGGAAGCGCTCCGCCTTGCAGTTCTGTGAAGTTCTGCGTACCTGAAGGCGATACCGTTATTGAGCTGGACGACGTGATGGTCAGAGTGATCGGGATGGTTGTTGCATTACCCAGCAGCCCGGACGAAGTGATCGTTATCGAGCCGTTATAAGTTCCGACTGCGAGCAAAGTTCCAGGCGTGATCTGCACATCGATACTCGCGGGCGTCGTTCCCTGGGAGGGAGAAAGAGACAGCCAGCCATTGGTGGTTGCGCTCGTCGTCAAAGTGAAGGGCAATGACGTGGTGGAATCGGAACTGGTGAGCACCAGGGCGTTGCCGGTGGTCGGACCGAATTGTATGGGCCGGCCGCCCTGCTGGAGCGTCACCGATTGCAATCCGGTCGGGATCGATACGTTGAGCAACGCGCTTGTGCTAACGAAAAGAGTGACGCCGACCAGCGTCGTGGTGGTTCCATTCGTTGGGGTATTCGAACTCAACGTGATGTTTCCAGTGCAAGTGCCGGGAGTGAGGCCGGCGGTGCCAATGCTCACGTTCAGAGTGGCCGGCGTCGAGTTGGTCGATAGGGTCGCGGTGAACCAGCTCGTGGAGCAGTTGCCGTAGTTGGTTCCGAACGAAAGCGGAACGGAGATACCGGAGCTGGTAATCAGGGTCGACTGCGACGGCGGCGCTGTCTGGTGTAGTTCATAACCAAAAGAGAGTTGCGAGGGCGATGCCGTTATAAAGGAAGTAGTCGTCCCAGAGCCGGTGACGGTGAGTGAGACTGCGATTATGGCGTTGGCACTGCCGTTGGTGGGGGTCAGCGTGATGGTTCCACTGTAGCTGCCGTTTGCGAGCGAGGTCGAGTTGATTTGGACGGTGAGCGTGTCCGGAGCGGTTCCGCTGTTGCCGCCGCCGAAGCTAGAAGGCGCCGCGGACAGCCACGCACCGGCTGGCTGGAATGTGAGGCTGTAGTTCAGATTTCCGCCAGTGCTGCCGACGCTGACGGTTTGGGTGTTCGCCGGATTTCCACCCTGTGCAGCGGTAAAGACCAGACTCGTGCTGCTGAGAGTGAGACTCTGGGCCTCGGCCGTGTCAAAACGACCCAACGCAATGAAGCACATCATCATTGCAAAGGATGTAAGTCGAACAGGCGCTAAGCGCAACAGGGTCAGCATTCCTTCTATTGAAGCACTTTGAGGACCAAGGTCATAATGGTCCTATGGGATTCGGCCTGTGGATTGACTGCGAAAACGGGCTCGCGTGGGCGCAGGGAACTCACGAATATCGACCGATGGGCGCGGCGGTCATTTCCTCGACGGACCAATTCCGGCATCGCGATTTCCGGCAGGCGCGAAAGCGGCCCAAGACGTTGCAAAATTCATTCGCTGGATTTTTTGGATCGCTCGAAGAAGTGAATGCGCGGCTGCGAGGCGGAGGCCAGTGGAAAATTCGGGCGACGCCGGCGCATCTGCTTTAACTAGCAAAACCGACTTTTGATTTGGAAAGAAAAATTGGGGACGATTGCTCTCGCGCCACAAATGCGCGACCGGGCGGGAATATAGAAAATGCCTTTTACTATAGAGATAAATCGCGCATAAGAAACGAAATAGAAATGGATTTCACTAAAGAATTGTAACGTTGATTTAAGGAGGAACTATTATGCTGTCAAAATCGCTCACGCTGGCGCTGACCAGCGTTTTCGTCGCCGCGTCGCCACTTTTCGCCGGGTCGGTTGATGAGATAAGGAGCCACGTCAATGGCCCCGTCGCAAGCGCATTCAATGAGATGCGAAGCTTGCTCGAAAAAGAAAACACGCAGGATGGGAAGCAGGCCGCGGATAAACTAAAGGACTGGATGAACAAGCTCCAAGAGCTCTTTCAGATTACCGAGAGCGCCCTTGACGGGATCGACCCTAAGCTGAAGTCACAATGGTCGGATCTCTATCGACTGGAGAAGGATGTCCAGGTTATGGCGGGAGTGGTGCAAAGCGAAATCGGAAAGAGTAGTTACAAGTCTGACCTGTCGGAGTTAAAGAGCCGTTGGGAGAAGTTTGCGAGCGAAGTGAACAAGGTCTACGCTTCGTTTGTGGAGTACGGCAAGACGACCGCAAAATTTCAAAATCTTTGCTCATCTTGCCGGTAAAGCATAGCCGGGTGTGATTCCCTCCTGTGGCGTGAATGCTCGCATTTTAATCAGCTTACGGCAAATTCATGCCAACTCCCCATCGACTCGCGATCAGCCGTTGTGAGCGCTTCCTGTCAATAGCAGCATTTGAAAACAGCCCGCTGGTCGTTCGACATTCATCGGCAGCTTCCGCCAACAACGGTAGCCTCGGTCACAGTTGAGGAATGTTGTCGATGGGTCCGGGCTGCGGCCGGATGGACCGATTCACAATCGGTCCGCAGGTTGCCAACCTGCCCCACAAGGAGGCGATCGGCGGCTTCCGCCAACAACGGATGACGTAAACGCAGGCAAAACCGCCTGTGCCACGAACAACACATCCGCAGTTTACAACCTGCCCCACAAATGTAAAGCCGGAGGCGATCGCTATACCTGGGCGGGCCTTGACCCGGCAAAACCGGAGGACTTATAGTAATGCATGGCATTCAGATTTTGGCTTGTTTCCACCGCCTTGCTTTATGTCGGCTCGGCGATCGTATCCGGCCAGCAGAGCGCTCCCATCGTTCAGCCTGGCGCACCTGGGCACGACGGCAAGATCCTTGCACCAGCGACCGCTGCTCCGGCTCCCCGCGAACCCGCTGAGGCGGATACCAAGTTCATGCAGGGGATGATCATGCATCACTCGCAGGCTGTCGAGATGACGGCGCTGATGCCGTCTCGAACGCGCAACAAAGAACTGCTCGCGTTCGGCAAACGGATCAGCATTTCGCAAAGCGACGAGATGAAATTCATGCAGCAGTGGCTGGAGGAGCGCGGTAAACCCGTGAGCATGGAGCACGACATGAGCCACATGGGGAACATGGCGGGCATGGATCATTCGAAAATGCATGCGGCACCAATGATGATGCCGGGGATGCTTACTCCGGAGCAGATGAAGGCGCTGACCAAGGCGACTGGTCCGACATTCGACCATCTATTTTTGACCGGCATGATCCAGCATCACGGCGGCGCTCTTACCATGGTGCAGGAACTTTTCGAGGTACCTGGAACCGGGCAGGATGGTCAACTGTACGACTTCGTGACCGATGTCGACAACACGCAGCGCGCGGAAATTGGCATTATGCAGGGAATGCTGAACAAGGAGAAAAAATGATTCGTTTTGCGACTTCACTTGGACTATTCGCCGTGCTGTGCGCCGGGCAAGCCAGCGCCCCGGCGCCTGGAAATCCCCGCACTGGAGCCGACGATCCGCGCGTAGGATTGAAGCCCGGATTGTACGATGCCGGCGAGGCCGCGTTTGGTCTGGAGCGGGTCACTTCTCTGGCCAAGCCTCCCGGGTTCGCGCCCGTCGCTCCCGATCCTAACGCCCCGGCCCCCAAAGAAGGAAGTCCGGAGGCTATCGCGGCTGCCCGCGCTCGCTACGGATCCACTAACTCCGATCTGGCCTTCAGCGGCAATCACCTTTTTGTCGGGAACTATAACGGGATCAATTTTTACGACATCGATAATCCCAAGCAGATCAAGCTGCGCACGTCTCTGCTGTGTCCGGGCGGCCAGGGAGATGTTTCGGTGTTCGGCCATCTCCTGTTCATGTCGGCCGAGGCGGGGAACGGGCGCATCGACTGCGGCTCGCAGGGAATTCCGTTGCCCGCCGGCTATGTTCCGCCTCCGCCGCCTCCGCCTCCGACAGAAGAGGCCGCTAATACTCCCGGAGGGGGCAGGGGGCGCGGGCCGCGTCCACCGGATCCTGCCAGCCCGGACCGTTTTCGCGGCGTCCGAATTTTTGATATCACCGACATGGCGAATCCCAAGCAGGTCGCCACTGTGCAGAGCTGCCGCGGCTCGCACACGCATACTCTGGTGATCGATCCGAAAGATAAGGACAACGTCTACATCTATATTTCGGGAACCGGCAACGTCCGCCAGGCGGAGGAGCTCTCCGATTGTTCCGGCGGCGATCCTGACAAAAATCCCAACACCGCGTTATTCCGCATCGACATCATCAAGGTGCCGCTCGCTCATCCTGAGCTCGCGAAAATCGTTTCGAGCCCGCGCATTTTCGCCGATGAACAATCCGGTGCCATGAACGGTCTTTGGAAAGGTGGAGACCATGGCGATGGCACCCAGAAAACTTCGATCACTGACAAGTGCCACGACATTACCGTCTACTCGGCCATCGGACTTGCAGCCGGCGCTTGTTCCGGCAACGGAATTGTGCTCGATATCTCGAATCCGATAAAACCCGTCCGTATCGCCGCTGTCAGCGATCCCAACTACGCGTTTTGGCATTCCGCGAATTTCAACAATGCCGGCACGAAGGTCCTGTTCACTGACGAATGGGGCGGCGGCGGTCAACCGCGCTGCCGTGAGACCGATCCGATGAATTGGGGCGCCGACGCGATCTTCAATTTGGCAAAGGGAAAGCTGACGCTGGCGTCCTATTACAAGATGCCGGCTCCGCAGACGGAATGGGAGAACTGCGTCGCCCACAATGGATCGCTGGTCCCGATTCCCGGGCGCGACATCCTGGTTCAAGCGTGGTATCAGGGCGGCGTCTCAATGGTCGATTTCACGGACACTGCGCATCCGATCGAAATTGCGTACTTCGATCGCGGACCGATTGACGGAGCCCATCGCGTGCTGGGAGGGCAGTGGTCGGCCTATTGGTACAACGGCTATATCTATGGTTCGGAGATCACGCGCGGCGTCGACGTGTTCAAGCTGGTGCCCAACAAATTCATCACGCAGAATGAAATCGACGCATCCAACCAGGTGCATTTCGATGAGCTGAATGTTCAGAACCAGCCTAAGATCACTTGGCCTGCAAATTTTGTAGTGGCTCGCGCGTATCTCGATCAATTGACGCGGAGCAGCGCGCTGCCTGCGCAAAAGCTAACGGCGTTGAATGCGGCGATCGATAAGGCCGAGCGGAAAGAAGCCGTTCAGCTTAAGAGCCTGGCAGCGAGTTTGGACAAGGACGCTGGCTCGGCGAAGACTCCGGCTGATGCGGATCGTATGCGGGCGCTGGCGGATATTATGAAACAGGCCAACTAAGAAGCAGCATGTAGGGCGGACGCCTTCGTCCGCGGCGGAACCATGGCTCTGAATGTTTGGATCGCAGCCAAAGGCCGACGAAGGCGTCGGCCGCGGACCGGGGGTCCGCCCCACGTTGCGTTCATCATTTGATTACTACGTAGACTGTATTCGCGGGCAAGCCTCCGGCGGTTAGGGTCAGATTGAGGAGTCCGGTGCTACTGAGCGATGACGGGAGAAGGATGTTGACTTGATCCAGGCCGGGGATCGCCGGCTGCGGACCTGCATACTCGACGACGAATCCCATATTCTCCGCGCGCGCCTGCACTCCTCCTCCGTTGCGAAAACCGGTCCCGAATAAAATCAGGTAGGCCGGTCCCGCTGCCGCGCTTACATCGATTGGAATCGGCGCGTAGACGCCGTTCGTTAATTGGTAGACGGGCTCCGATGTCCCGGAAACACGCGTCACATACGCCGCTGCCAGGCCCTGCGCATCGAACGCGAACACCGAGGGCGCCTCGCTCACAAGGACCGTCGATGCGGTTTGCGGAGAGCCCGAGCCGATCGAGATTGTCGCGGGCCCCACGGCCGCTTGCGCCGGAATTACAAAATTGATTTGCGTCGGTGAGGAGTAGAAAACGGTTGCCGGATAGCTGGTGCCGGTGCTGTCGTGAACCTGGACCGACGCATTTGATGACGGCAGGTTTTTTCCGAACGCGGTGGCGATCGAATCCGGAGCAAGGGGTCCTGGGATAAGGCTCGCCGCAGAAACCAAGCGAACCGATGGCGCTGGGTGCGTCGTGTTCAGAAACGTGGCGATGCCGTTGGGCGTGAAGGCCACGATATCGAGCGTTCCGTCGCGATTAAAATCGGCGATCGCCAAAGGGTACGGAGAATTGACGTTGGGATTAACGGGAATCTGCGGTTGAAAACTCCCATCGCCGTTTCCGAGCATGTATTGCAGTCCCGGTCCCTGCGTCTCGTTGCTTCCGGAAAGGAGCAGGTCTGGAATGCCGTCTCCGTTGATATCGGCTACGCGGACGGCGAAGGCATCGGCCGAATAAATGACTGGCGTCTGAAACGTGCCGTCGCCGCGCCCGGCAAAGATCGCCAGGCCGCCGAGATAGTAGGAGATGCTCGATAGGGTGACCGCCAGATCGATCTTGCCGTCGCCGTTAAAATCTGCTGCCACCAGATTCAGGGGCGCGCGATTGGTCCCGCCTACAAAGGCAATGTTCGAGGCTGCGAAGGTGCCGTCGCCTTTGCCGGTAAGCAGCGTGATGCCTCCGTCCAGACTCTGCTTCGCATAGGTGCCGGCGTTGGTGACGAGAACATCCAGTTTGCCGTCGCCATTGAAATCGGTGGCGACGATGGCATTCGACACCGGCCCAACCGGATAGACCGCGCCTGCCGAAAACGTTCCGTCCCCTGCGCCTTTTTCTATGATCACGCTGTCCGAAGTTCCGCTTCCTTCCTGAGTGACTAACAGCGCCAGGTCCGTTTTGCCATCGCCGTTGAAGTCACCGGTTGCGAGGGCAAACGCTCCCAGCGGGGCCGCGATCTGCGGTGCAGAGTGGAACGTGCCATCGCCGTTGCCCAGGTAAACGTCCACCTCACCGACGCCTGTGGCCTGGTAGCCACTGGCGACGACCGCGAAATCGATCTTCCCGTCGTGATTGAAGTCTCCGGTGGCGAAGCCCCAGGGGATTTGGTTCGGCGCCAGCGAATATCGCGACGCGATTTGGAACGTCCCGTCGCCCACGCCGGTGAACACAGTAATATGGCCAAGGTTATCCGCCGTCAACAGATCCGGAATCCCGTCTCCGTTCACGTCGGAGGTTGTCAGAGCCGTAAACTCCTCGTCCGAGTTCGCAGGATTCGGACTCGGCGTAAGCACTGGTGCCGGGAACGGCAATTTGCCCTGTCCATACAGCACGGAAATGCTGTCGCCTGCCATCACGCCAGAAGTCCCTTGCGCGACGACGAGGTCCGCGATACCGTCGCCGTTGAAATCGGCGACAATCAGGTTGGTTCTCGCGAGGTTGTTCGCAGTATCCAGCAGGATATCGCGGCGAGTCGGAAATTTTCCCGTGCCGTCGCCGACTAAAATGGTCACGGCGTTGGTCACGATGTCCGGAATGCCATCACCATTCACATCGCCGATAGTGACCGAACCCCCGGCGACCGGATACCCGACAGGTGCGGCAAAGGTTCCGCCTCCCATGTTGAGCGCAACCCGCATAACGGCGGTATAAGTCGTCGTGTCCGAGTCGCCGAACACCAGGTCGGGTTTTCCGTCACCATTTAAATCCGAGATCGCCAAGGCTGAGGACGAGAACAGAGTAGTGAACAAGATCGACGGAGGCTGGAAGGTTCCGTCGCCGTTTCCAGGGAGCAGCAGTATTTGCCCACCGCTTCCACCGCCGGTCAGCGCCACGAGGTCGGCGTTGTGATCCCCGTTCAGGTCCGCGACCGCGATCGCGCTGATCGCCATGGCGGAAATGCTGACCGGAATCACGATCGAGACCGGGGGCTTAAACCCGGTGCCTCCTGTGCCCAGAGCAACCGAGATCGTCGAATTATGATTGATAGTGGTCAGCCCTATGGCGTCCAGGATTCCGTCCCCGTTCACATCCACGAACTGGCTCGCCGGGAGAACGGTGTAGTGAGTCTCCGATAAGAGGTGCATGCCCGAGTCGAATTCGGCGATATCGGTCCCGCCGGCCTGTCCAACTGTGGCGATAAGTACTCCCCCTGTGGCAAGTTGCGCCATTCCTACGACGGTGAAGGAATTGAGCCCCGTCGTTCCGGGGACACACGGGCTTAACTGTGATTCAAAGTGCGAGATGGTCCGCAGAAGGTTGAATGGCGGCGCGTTCGACAACTCAAATGCGGTATACGAAGCGTCCTGTTGCTTCAAAAGGATGCGATGAGTCGAAGAGGAGCTATTTAGAGGCGCCGAGCTTACCGCTGGAAATGTTACCGTCGGGCAGCCGGGTTGGGCGTAGATAGCCAGGGACCCGCAGAGCAGAAAACACGCAAGGCGCATAGAATTGTCAGGGCATTCCTGCTGCCATTATGACTTGCCCGAAACCACTTCCTGTGGTCGCGGCTCGTAAGCGGCGAATGGGACAACTCCTCTATTGTTTTCCCATAGCAACAATGTATACTGTTCCTATGGGCAGGCAATAGGACAATATGGGCGATAAAGCGGATGTTTTGCAGGGGACTCTGGCGCTGATGGTTCTGAAGACCCTGGAGGCGTTGGGATCCCTTCATGGGTATGGGATTGCGCGGCGCATCGAACAGACCAGCGGAGATTTGCTCTCACTGAACTATGGGACGCTCTATCCGGCGCTGCTGAAGTTGGAGCAGGAAGGGTCGATTGTGTCGGAGTGGGGGGTGTCGGAGAACAATCGCAAGGCGAAGTTCTACAAACTCACGCGGGCGGGCCGGAAACAACTGGCGAAAGAAACGCGGGACTGGGAGCAGACGGCTGCGATTCTGGCGAGGTTCCTGGCGGTATGAGAGCGCTTCGCGGTTGGATGCTCCGGTTCGCTGGCTTGTTGCCGAGCGCGCGGCGGGAGCGGGAGCTGGCCGATGAGATCGAGGGTCATCTCGAGATGCACATCGACGACAACCTGCGCTTGGGGATGAGTCTTGAAGAGGCTCGGAGGGAGGCGGTCATGAGGCTCGGCGGAGTAGAATCGACCAAGCAGATTTATAGGGAACGCAGGAGCGTGCCGCTGTTCGAGAACACACTCCAGGACTTTCGTTTCGCGATCCGGCAGTTGCGAAAGAATCCGGGATTCACGGCGACGGCGATTTTCATTCTGGCTCTGGGCATGTGCGCGAGCGTGGCTATTTTCGCATTCGTGGACGCGGCGCTGATCAAGCCACTGCCGTACCAGAATCCGGGGCGTCTGGTTGGTGTGTTTGAAAGAATCGAGGGGTGTGTTCAGTGCGATCTTTCCTATCTGGATTACCTCGATTGGAAAGAGCGGAACCAATCCTTTAGCTCACTGGATGTGTACCAGCACACCGGGATGATGCTGAATACATCAGAGGGTGCAAAGGCGGCGCAAGCGGCGCGAGTTAGCGACGGGTTCTTTCGCACGCTGGGAGTGACGCCCGTGCTCGGTCGCGACTTTTATCCGGGCGAGGACTTACCCAGGGCTTCGCGTACAGTTCTGCTAAGTTATGCCGGCTGGCAGGGGCGATACGCCGGGAAAGTGGATGTCTTAGGCAAGACGGTTACGCTAAATGGCGAGCCCAACGTGATTATCGGCGTACTGCCGCGGGATTTTCATTTCGCTCCAGCCGAGCCCGCGGAATTCTGGACCGGGATCCACGCTTCAGGCGGGTGTGACAGTCGACGCGGATGCCACAATTTTTTTGGCGTTGCGCGACTGAAGGACGGCGCATCGGTGGGCACGGCGCTTGCGGACGTGAAATTGATTGCGCAACAACTGGAAGCGCAGTACCCGGACAGCAACCGCGGGCAGGGTGCTTTCGTCGCACCGCTCAAGGATGGAATTGCCGGGAACGTCGAACCCGTTCTGCTGGTGCTGATGGGAGGGGCGGGACTGCTACTGGTGATCGCGAGTGTGAATGTCGCGAGTCTGCTGTTGGTCCGATCGGAGAGCCGGAGGAAGGAAATTTCTGTGCGTAGCGCGCTGGGTGCGTCATCCGGCCGATTGGTGGGGCAGTTTGTGACGGAAGGCCTGGTGCTGGTGGCGGCAGGCAGCGTGATCGGGTTGACATGTGCGTCCTGGGCTATGCAGCTTCTGACCACGCTTATTCCGACGGACATGCTGAACGGCATGCCGTATTTTCGTGGACTGGGATTGAACACTCGAGTACTAGCTTTCTCTGCGGTTATCGCGCTGCTGGCGGCAATCCTGTTTTCTATTACGCCGGCTCTTCACTTCTCTCTATCAACATTGCGGGAGGGTATTGCGGAGGGCAGTCGGGGATCTTCAGGAAAAGCGTGGGGCCGAATCGGTTCGAAGCTAGTTGTAGTGGAGCTGGCGACGGCGATGGTGCTGTTAGTAGGCGCTGGACTGCTCGGCAAGAGCCTCTACCGCCTGCTTCATGTAGACATAGGCATTCAAACGGATCACCTGGTCATGATGAGGGTGAACGCGCCGCGGTCGTATGCAAAGCCCGAAAAGTCGATCGCGATGGAGCGTCTGATCGTCGAGCGGATCGAGAGTCTCCCCGGCGTGAAGTCAGTTGGCGTTGCGACTGACATTCCGGTTAGCCACTGGGGCAACACCACCTGGGTGCGAGTGTTAGGCCGGCCGTGGCACGGAGAGCACCTGGAAATGCCCGAACGCGAGGTGAGTTCGACGTACTTTACAACATTGGGGGCAAAGCTGGCGAGAGGTCGATTCTTTGACGAGACAGAGGATGCGTCAAAGCCTATGGTGGCGATCATTAACCAAGCGTTCGCAAAACAATACTTTCCAGGAGAGGATCCGCTGGGTAAGCAACTCTCCCACACTTCGATTCCGCCGGTGCCGATTCAGATTGTCGGTATCGTTGAAGACATAAAAGAGGGGCCTTTGGATACGGACAACTTTTCAACGATATATGTCCCGTTCAACCAAAACCCGGATTCCGATTTCAATCTGGTGGTGCGAACGTCGCAAGCGGAGCAGTCATTGATTCCAGCTATGGCGGCTACAATCCGTCAAATCGACCGGGACATCGTGACCAGTCGAGGAGAGACGATGGCGGATAGGATGAACTCTTCTTCTTCGGCTTATCTGCATCGATCGTCGGCATGGCTGGTGGGAGGATTTGCCGCGCTGGCTCTGCTGCTGGGTGTGGTCGGGCTGTACGGAGTGGTGGCCTATTCGGTGAGTCAAAGGACTCGCGAAATCGGGGTTCGCATGGCCCTTGGTGCGCAACTCGGTTCGGTGTACACAATGATCCTTAAAGAGGCAGGGCTGTTGATGGGAGCTGGTATCGCGATTGGCTTAGCGTGCTCAGTGGGAACGGCGAAGCTACTCCACGGGCAGTTGTTCGGGGTCAACTCATGGGATGTGGAGACGTTGGCCGGGGTTGCCCTTTTACTGGGCATTTCTTCGTTGCTCGCCAGTTACATTCCGGCGCGCCGTGCTGCTTCGGTTAATCCGGTCGAAGCACTGCGGACTGAGTGAAACCACTCCTTTTGAAGAACTGACTGCGATATGCTTGTTAGCCGTGCGACTTAATCATCTAGTTCTTTTTGCGGCTTGCGCGATTGGCGAGTGTCAGCAGAGTCTCCCTTTAATCCCGCAGCGGATGCAGGGTTTTATCGCCGACAAAACCGTTGCCGGGACGGTCACATTGGTTGCGCAAGGCGGGAAGGTTGTCGAGTTCGACGCGCTCGGCATGGCGGATATCGAAGCTGCGCGGCCCATGCAGAAGGACACGATTTTCCAGATCATGTCGATGACGAAACCCATCACTGCGATCGGGATCATGATGCTGGCCGAGCAAGGAAAGCTCGCGTTGCGCGATCCCGTGGAGCAGTATCTGCCGGAGTTTCGCGGTCAGCAGGTGGCATCGAATGTCGGACCCGATTCTGCGCGCTTGCGCACACCCGATCATCCGATCACCATTCGAGATCTTCTAACTCATACAGCCGGCGTTCAGGATCCTGCGCCGGCTGCAATTCATGACTACCCACAGCTAATGAACGTGCCTTTGGATGAGGTGGTCCGGCAACTCGCCAAACAGCCTCTTCTGTTTCAGCCGGGAACTCAGTGGAGTTACAGCAGCCCCGGCATCGAAATTCTCGGACGTTTGATTGAGGTGTGCTCGGGCGAAAAGTACGAAGATTTTATCGAGTCGCACATTCTGAAGCCGCTAGGAATGAAGGACACGTTCTTCTATCCGCCGGCAGACAAAATCGCGCGGATCGCGATGGTCTATGTGCAAAAAGACGGCAAACTGGTCCGCGCACCCGGCACACTTCTGGGAGGCGATCCTTCGAAATATAGGAAAGGAGCTGTATTCCCGGCGCCTGGCTGGGGTCTCTATTCGACGGCGGAAGATCTGCTCCATGTCTATCGGATGATGTTGAACAATGGCTTGTACGATGGACGCAGGTATCTATCGCCATTCTCGGTTCACTTGATGACTGAGGCGCACACGACTGGGATTCACCCAGTGGGATGGATGCGAGGCGCCGATTACGGGTTGGCTTGGGAAGTAGTCACCGATCCGCTGGGGGAATTGGCGGGCCATTCGAAAGGCACGTACGGCCATGGTGGTGCGTTTGGAACCCAGGGCTGGATCGACCCAGTCAACGGGCTCATTTCAATCCTTCTGATCCAGCGTGCGGACGGTGGAACGGATAGCCTGCGCAATGTGTTTCTTACAATGGCCGAGTCGGGTATAGAAAAATAGACACGCCTCAGAAGGCCACCTTGAGGGCGAATTGAAATAGGCGCGGGTTGTTCACAGTACTGTTGACCACTCCGAACGTTGCCGGGGAGTTGAAGTCCGAGTTAGGTAAACCAAATTGTGGATGGTTAAAGAGGTTAAACACTTCGGCTCGAAAATCAAGCCGCGCGCCTTCCCGGAAGGATAGCGGGAAATGTTTGATCAGTGAAAAGTCCGTGTTGACGAAACCGGGCCCGGAAACTGGAGTCCGAGGCGCAGTACCAAGTTCTCCACTCGCCGGGGCCGCAAAACAATTGGTGTTGAACCACTGGGCCAACAATGGATTGCCCGACTGAGGACTACAAACCTGGTTGGGACGATTGAGACTATTGCCGTTGTTTTCGAAGTTTACCCCGGACTGGTTGTTGCTATCGAAGACGAACACCGGGAATCCCGAAGTCACCTTTTCAATCAAAGTGAGTTCCCATCCGCCTGCGATCGTATTACCGGCAGTGTGCCAACTGCTACCGAAGCGTTTGCCCGTTCCAAAGGGAAGTTGGTAGATCACACTTGCGGTGAAACTGTTATCCAGGTTAATTTGCGAGAGACCCCAGTCAAGCTGCTGCCAACCCGGCAATGGGAAATAGGTCGCGCCCAAAGGCGTTCCCAGGCCATCGGTAAGTCCGTTGTCGTAAGTGCGGGCATAGGTATAGCCAACCAATGCGTAGAGACCGTACCTGGCGCTTTTCGTCTCCGCTTTTACTTGAAGCGAATTATAGTGAGCGCGGCCGATGTCATTAATATTCGAGATTGTTGAGTACGCAAAGTCCGGATAGGGAACGCCGAATGCCGCTCCGCCGGGGCCGCAGCCCAAGGTGTAGTTCTTAACGGTGCCACACGCTGACGGGCGAAGAGACATTGAGGTTGTTTCCATCGATCAGAAGGTGGGAATCGCGGGATCCCGCATATCCCACGGTTAACAGGACTTGACCCGGAAGCTGGCGCTCCACATTGACATTAAACTGTTGGACCATCCCCTGTTTGAAGTTCAAGTTCTGGGATTGAATGGTGCCGGTGAAATCGGCGGGATTCGGCGGAGAGGTGAAAATCGGGAATCCAGCGGAGACACTCTGGGCAGAGGGCGACAGGCCATACTTAGTAGCGCAGGCTGCAGTCGCGAAGGTGCACGCACCGCCGAAACCGAAGTAATCCGATTCCGCGTAGTAGGGCGGATTTTGCCACAGGCCCTGCGCGCCTTGGCTCCAGGACGAATCGTGGAAAATTGCATAGCCTCCGCGGATGGCTGTGATCTGACTGCCCTTCGGTCTCCACGCTACGCCAATGCGAGGCTCGAATGCCGTTTTGTCAAACTGGATCCCGGCGGCTGCCCCGGCGTTCTGACCGGCAACCAGGAACGTTCCCGTGGCCGGGTTAAAGTCGGCCTGCCGATTGTGGGCCTCCGTCTCTGGCGTCGCTAGCGCCCAAGCCAGTCCAAGACTCAAGGTCAAGTCCTTGCGTACCTGCCAACTGTCTTCTACGAAGGGACGAGTCACCTTCCAGCGCCGACCGGTGGTAGTGCCATCGAACGTCTGATCATGGATAGCAAGGCTAGGCAGACCGAGTAGAAGATCAGCCTCCGGCTCTCCCGCCCAAAAGCCGGTAAAAATCCAATAGCCATCCCCGAAGCCCTCGGTATTCACATTCATCTGATTGGCGCGGAACCCGGCGCCGACTTTGATGTTGTGGTTACCGCGTACCATATCGAAGGTATCGGAGACAGAGAAGACATTAGTGCCGCCTTGGAATGGCGAGAAGCCGCGATCGCCGAGTGACCAGTAACCTCCATCCAGTTGGGTAGAAGTTAAGCCGCAGCTATCTCCTCCCAGATTGGCCCCGGGAATTCCAAGAGACCTAGAAATACAGCTCCCAGTTCCCTGGGATGAGATGTAGTCGAAAATACGATTGTAGCCGCCGCTGATCTGATTGACCGTATTCGCAGAAAAGACGTGCGTCTCGGAGATAGCCACGTTGCGGCCATGGTTAATAATTCCCTGATTACTAGCAAAGGGACTCTGTTCAGAGAATCCGGGCGCGCCACCAGGCACATAGGAAACCGCCTGATCGTAGCTAAAGCGCGCGAATAGTGAGTCCTTCGTGGAAATATTCTCATCTAGGCGAATGTCGAACTTCCCTTCATTGAGCTTTCGCACCGGCTCACTCGTATAGTTGTAGCCAAGCGCGGCGTTGTTCGCGTTGGGAAGCGGATAAAAATTGATTAGCTTCTGCGAAATCGGATTGATGAGGCCCTGGGGAATCTTATTGCAGTCGACACCAAGCGACTGGCTGCCATCGGGGGCTACCGGAAGAGGATTGCCTCTACTGTCACACTGAAAGTTAGTATCCGCCGCTCCGCCAACATTCGGGTTAGTTAGAAAACCCTGGCGGGGATTTCCGAAGGCATCGTTTGTGAAGTCGCCCGAGCGCATGGCAGCCGTCGGAACCAAGCCGACAAACGGAATCCCATGACGCTGATCTTTTTGTTCAAAATCAGCAAAGAAGAAGGTCTTATCCTTGCGGATGGGGCCGCCCAACGAAAATCCAAATTGATTCAAATTGAACTTTTCCGTGGATGCCGCGAAGAAGCTCCGGGCATCCAAGCTGGTGTTGCGAAAGAATTCGAAAACAGTTCCGTGCAACTGGTCTGTGCCGGATTTCGTGGTTACTAAGACGGTGGGTCCTGCACGGGTTCCCCATTCTGCGGAGTAGTTGTAGGTCAGAACCTTGAATTCCTGAATAGCATCGATCGAAGGCAAAATCGAGATGCCACCAGAGGTTAACTCATTGTTGTCGTTGCCATCGAGCAGCCAATCCGTGCTATTAGCCCGCGAGCCGCCGACTGAAAGAGAAAACGATCCTCGCGCGGACGCTTCACTACTGGCGCCGCCATTGAAAAAGCTGTTGGGGTTGGTCTCCTGAGTGACGCCCGGCGTGAGTGTCGCCAACTGAACAAAATCGCGGCCGTTCAAGGGAAGGTCTGCGACCTGTTGGGCAGTGATCACCTGCCCGAGAGTCGGATTAGAGGTTTGCACCTCTACCGGAGTGGAGGTTACCTCAACGCTGGTGGTTACCGATGCGGGAACAAGCTTGAAATCCAGCTCGCGGTGCTCATCAACCTGAAGCCGGACATCCTTGGCCTCGGCGATCTGAAAACCCTTCAACTCAACTCGAATCGTCAGATTAGCGACTCCTAAAAGTGGAAAGATGTACCTGCCCTTATCGTCGGTTGTGGCATCTCGAGAGAGTCCAATCGCTGGAGCCGTAAGCGCCACTTTAGCTCCCCCGACGGCTCCGCCGGCGCTATCTGTGACCGCACCCGAGATGCTCCCGGTTGCCTGACCACAGAGCCATGGGCAGGCGAAGAGAAATAAAACCCAAGCTCCCCCAGCCTTCAACGTTTGTCTAGCAGGCATCGCACCCTCCCTGAACCACCACCCAAAACGATGAAAAGCCTGGAAGCCGCTAAAGATGCGTTCGGTGCGGCAACTGAGCCGACCGGACCCAACACATCCGCGTTTCGCCCCGAACGTCAGGACGGCAGAGCGCGGGCCGCTCAAACTTGATACTTAGCAGCCTGATACTTTGGACACCCGACCAAGTGATCGGACTGTCGACAATGGAGCAAGTATCGCTCCATGTTACGATCCTGTCAAGAGTAAAGACGCCAGTGTCGCAGCGGTGTCGATATGATTGTAACCGTTATGTAACTCTGCTTAACGTTCCTTTAAGGCAAATACAAATTGTTGGATCTGGTTGCGCTTGCGCTCTTCAACTGCCGCTGACGCTTTGCGTAACTGTTCATAGATCTCGAACTCCTTCCCTGCCTTCAACTTCTCTCCGACCCGCTGGTAGGCCTGACCGAGACGATAGTGCGCCTCCTCCGATGCGGATCCTGTTGCGAGCGCCTTCTCGTAATCGGGGATCGCCTTTGTAAAGTCGCCCAAGCTTGAATGCAGAATGCCAAGCTGAAAATAGGCGACGCCAAGGCTTGGATCCTGGCGCGCGGCTTTCTTGAGCAAGGCCTCGACCTGAGCTGTAATTCGGCGGTCCTGCGGCCCCTTCCAACGGCGCCAGAGGGCAGCCGCGTAATAATAATTAGCCAAGGCATTGCCGGGTTGGAGCCGGGCGAATCGGCCGAGCCTTTCCAGCAAACCATCCGATTGGGCGATCTCGGAGCTTTGCATTTTGGCGAGAAACTGATAAGGTATGGAATCACTCGGATTAAGGTCGACCGTTTCGAACAATCGCTGCAACGCCTCATCGTAAGAACCCAGAGCATAGAGAGCCGCACCAAGGCCCAGCAGCATGCGGACGGAGCGCGGGAACAGACGATTTCCCTTGGCAAAAACCGTGACGGCGTGATCGGCGGCGCGATGCGTCAACAGTTCCGTGCCCCAGTCGAACAGGTTATTTTCAGTCGCGTTCAACTCCGCCGCACTCTGATACTCGCGAGCTGCCTCCAGGGCGTTTCCCTGCTTCTCCAAAGCATCGCCGAGCGAGTGATGTAATTCCGCATTCGCGGGTTCACGTGCGATCGCTTCTTGAAGAGACTGCTCTGATGGAGACTCGGGCGATTCCTTGCTGAGCGCAGCCGCGGCTTGGGTCAGCGCTTCCGTCGAGCGCACCACGGTCTCCGAACCATGGCCGCCGCGGTTGATTGTGTCGATCACTCCGGCAACAACGAAGTTGGGTTCTTCGAAAAACTCGGCCTCAGCTGCCAGAGTTAGGTCGACGTGCTTTGTCTCTGTACTGGTAAGAAGGAATGGACCAACAGCAGACTGGGTAAATCCAGCCAATTCCGCACGCAGTGTATAGGTTCCTCCGCTTAACATTGCAAAGCGATACGCTCCGGCCGAATCTGTCTGGATTGTAAGCACAACCTTGTCGGAATTGAGAAGCAAAACTGTAGTAGCAGGCAGGGGGCGTGAATGGGAATCGCGAATCGCGCCTTCCAGTATTGCCGAGCCTTCTTGTCCCACGGCCCTGGGAGCCAGCAACGCGATCCCAGCAAAAAACATAGGACGAAGCATCATGGCAGCTTCTCCAGAGCCTTGAGTCCCTCCACATGATCCGGATGTTGCTTAAGGAGTTCTCGAAGTACTGTCTGCGCTTTCTCGGGATGACCTTCCAGGCTGTGAACCCGGGCAAGGTTCAAGTAAGACTGGTCAAAGGCGGGCGCAACGCGGATGCATTCTTCAAACGTCGAGACTGCTTCATCCCGCCGCTGGGTCCGCAGATAAAGGACACCGAGATTATTCAACGCCTCTGGGTAAGCAGGGCGCAAATCGAGGGCTCTCCTCAGGTATTGGTAAGCGCGATCCGTATCGCCGGTTTGCGCATAGACCATCGCCGCGCTGTAATTGACTTCGGGCTCCTGGGGCCCGACTCTTAGCGCTCGCTCCAGCACCTCACTAGCCTCCTCCCATCGCCTTTGCTGACGGTACGCGTTGCCGAGGTTTTCGAGCGCGATCAAGTGTTCGGGATTGATCCTGAGAGCCTCTTGAAAGTATCCAATCGCCTCGTTGGTGCGCCCATCGCGCGTCGCCAAGAGGCCGAGATTGTTGAATGCATTGGGCCTGGTTTCGGGATAGCTGGCCGTGAGCTTAGTCGCACGGCCAAAGCTCTCTCGCGCTCGGTTAACATTTTCCAGTTTCAAAGATACGCTGCCCATGCCGTAGTGGGCTTCGGCGCTCGAAGGATCATCGCGAAGCGCCAGGCCGAAAAACGTGCCGGCCTGTTCGAAATAACCCCTCTGAAAGAACGCCGAGCCGTAAGAGAGATGGTTTCGTTCGTATTCGTAAGTCGCGGAAACGCCTACAAAAGGCAAAGCTTTCGCAAGCCGTTCGGCGACAGTTTGCGGAATATCACGAAGGTCTCTCGCGACCTGCTCCGTGCTCGTGCGACCCACATAAACTTTGACGATATCTCCTTTTTGATCGATCAGAAAGGAGGTCGGCAGAACCAGGTCTCGATGACGGTCAAACAGGTATCGATAAAGAATGTTGTAGACGGCGGCCACATCATCAGTGCCAGGAAGAACGGGAAAAGAATGATTCCGGCCGTGTGCTCGACTTCCCTCGTTAAAGATTTACGACCAGCAGTTGCAGGCCTTGAACTGCGGCCAAGTCTTCATCAATGGCGGTCCGGAGGCTGAGCAGCACAGTTTGGCCTCGTAGAGAAGACAAAGTCCAGATGCGTCCATTCAAATCGGGAAGCGAAAAGTCCGGCGCGGAGATCGGCGCTAGGAGCCAGGTTTCGCCAGTTGCCGGGAGCCGCTCGCTCTCCTGCGTAACACCGGAAAACTGGCTGGGTCCCGATACTCGCGGCCGGAAAGGCTCTACGCGATGCTCCTCAAGTCCCTTCTTCTATAAAAATCCTGTGATTCATCGGAAGGCCGTCTAATCTCTGTGCGAGACCACTCGGCCAACGGATGGTCACCCGCACAGGACCCTTAGCTGCACCGAGCCCAAAGAAGACCTCTTTACTATGCTGGGAAAGAAAACCCGATCCCGCTTGCAGCATCTTTGTCTGGCGGCCAAGTTCGGTCTCGACTGTGATAGATGCGCCAATCGCGTCGCGATTACTCTTTCTACCGCGCAGTAATATGGCGATTGCGGGTGGCAGTCCCTCAATGACATTTCGCAACACCCGCAACTGGGGAGCATTGCGGCTTTTCAAAAACACTTCCTGTCGCCCGTCGTGATCGAAATCGGCCAGCGCGAACGCTCGGCCGTCCTCCAGGAAATCCAGGTCCACAGCGCCTGAGACATCGGAAAACGTTCCATCCCGATTGTTCGCGTAAAACATGTTACGTTCGAAACCACTCCAGGTATGGTCGGCCCGGATCAATTCATTAACGACCTGCCATCCTTGCTCATACTTTGGAGAGGGCTTTAACTCATCGGGCGAATTGGCCACCACTTGGCGCCAGAAATAGCTATTCAAATCGTCACGGACCGGGCCGGAAAGCATGCCGTTAACAACGTAAAGGTCGGGATAGCCATCGTGGTCAAAGTCCCAGGCATCACTCGACCATGACCATCGGCCGACGCCCACTCCGCCGGATTCGGTCGCATCTTGAAACGCGCCCTTTCCATCGTTTCGGAACAGACTGTTGCCCATCGCATGTTTCCGATATTGCGCTCGGACCCGTTCAGGAGAACCTCTCTTAAAAGCTTCCTGCTGGGCGATACGCTCGCCTGCGGCGGTCCACATGTCGGCCGAATAAAGGTCTTCCGACCCGTCATTATCGTAGTCGAACCAGCCCACGCTCATTCCTGCGCCCACATCTTCCACTCCGGTTTCCGCAGCCACGTCGGTGAATGTTCCATCGCCGTTGTTGCGGTAAAGGTTCTTGCGTCCGAAGTCATTTACGACGTATAAATCGGGCCAGCCATCGCGATTGTAATCGTTCCATCCACAGCAGAAACTGTAGCGAGTGTTGTTTTTGTCCAGACCAGTCTGCGCGGTGACATCGCTAAAACTGCCGTCACGGTTATTCCTCATTAGAAAATTAGGAGGTCCGTTCTGCGCGTCATAGTAAGGAACCGGATACTTGTATTGATCCGCTCCTTGGTAATACACATATAGACAGAAGTAGATGTCGAGCCAGCCGTCATGATCGTAATCCGCCGCCGCCGCTCCTGTGAACGTCCCTTGTGGAGGGGTGGCAAAGCGAAATGCGTCAGGTTTCAAACGAAACTTGCCTCCCCCCTGATTCAGAAATAATAGGGGCCCATTAGCGCGCACGACTACCAGATCCTGGCGCCCATCGTTGTCGACGTCGATAAATAGCGCGCAGGCGGTGTTCTCAAGGGTCCCGACACCGGACATTTCAGCGATGTCCTCAAATGTCCCATCCCCTCGGTTCCGGTATAGCCGGTTTGGTAAACCCGCGGGCTGGCAAACGTAAAGATCGTCGAATCCGTCGCCGTCGATGTCTCCGACGGACACACCGTTATGGCCGTAAATATCGATACCACAGGCGCCATCCAGCACGGTGCGCCAATAGTCTACTCCGCGAACTAATTGTCCGGAGTACGAGGCGTTCGCTCCGAATGCTTCTCCGCTGACGTCTGCGTAGCAGGGCGCGGTTGAGCGGCTCCGCGTCTCGTCCTTCACCGTCCAACTTTTAACGCGATACCTTTGTTCGGCGACCGCTTCCCATTCGATCTCCCAAGATCCGACGCGTTGCTCACGATGGAAACCATCTCCCGTACCGACGAATTCATACCGCACGTGAGTCCGAAGGCGGCCAGCTAACGCATCGATTCTGGCCACCTGGAGCTCGACCGTCAGAAGTTTAGAGAGGCCACTCAGCGAGGAGCGAAAGCCATCGAGAAATGCAGTCGATCCAAGGGAGTGCTGTGCTCCAAAGCTGAGCCGCCGAACCTCCAACGAAGCGCCGGAGCGTATCAACCGCGATTCATCAGGGCGCATAGATGCTCCCGAAAAGCCGGCAGCGAGAGACCTTTTAATTGCGTCCATATCCGCGGGGGACTTAAGCAGACTCGCTCTCCATTCCGCCATAATCGCGGCGACGCGGTCGTGATATTTTTCCGTGATGAAATCGTCGAGACTGGCGTTCGTCTTGAGTATTGCGGCGTCAAGCGGCGTCTGCTCCCGATAGTGCGGATGGAGATGAAACTCAGGTTGCGCGCCGGCGCTCCGAGCACGAAGGCCAAGGCGAGCCAGAGCCGCCTGACACGACCGGATCAGAAGCTTGCGTCTACTAAAAGCGCCGGAGTGGCCCACGTCGCAACCTAGAATCTCACATCCTACACCTGGCGTGATGGGAGGACTTCATATGGCCGCATCATCTCGTTGTCTTCATGCTCGAGGACATGGCAGTGCCAGACATAGCGGCCGGTGTAGCCCTCGAAGCGGACGATAATGCGGGTGATCATTTTCGAGTGCGCGCGTATCGTGTCTTTCCAGCCGACCTCGTAGGGATCGGGGGGCATCACCGGCCCGGTATAACGAATCTGGCGGGTACGCGAAAAAGAGAGGTTCGTCGAAACTGCGCCGGTCGAGGATCTGGAAGCGCACCAGATGAAGGTGGATCGGATGCGAGTCTTCGGTGGTATTGAGCAGCTCCCAGATTTCGACTGTATCGATAACCGGATTCTCGGTCACCGGCATGTCCCAATGATTTCCGCCGAGCAGCATGGTCATGGAATCGCCGTTTGGGCTCTTGAGTTCGACCAGCGGGATGCGGCGTGTCTTTATGGCGAGAGTCTCGGCCGTCTTCGCGACTGGACGCAGCGTGGCCGGGAGCGGACTCGTGTCGCGGCTAACCGGGTTGCTCGAAACCCGGAATTGCATGATCTCGAAGGCGTCGCTTCTCAGAACGATGCGCTCGCCGGCGTGAGCGGCGAAATCGACGACGAGATCGAAGCGCTCGCCCGGCGCAATCACAAAGCTATCGAGAGCTATCGGTGCGGCGAGTCAGTCCCTGATCCGTTCCGATCTGAAAAAACTGCTGTCCATTCGATAACGACAGGTGAAAGAAGCGGCCGTTGGAGGCATTCAGGAGGCGGAACCGATATCTTCGAGGCTCGACTTCGAGATAGGGAAATAGCTTGCCGTTGACCAGCATGGCTTCGCCGAAAGCTTCGGGAACCCAGGGCATATCGGGCATGCCGGAAACCGGGTAGTCGAAGGATCCGTCACGCCGGAAAGAGCGGTCGTAAATCACCAGAGGAATCTCGTAGCGGCCTTTCGGCAGATTCAACGCATCTTCGTAGCTCATCGCGAATGATGATAGAGTCCGAACAACCCGGCGTAGATATTCAGTCGATTGATGCCCATCGCATGATCGTGATACCACAGGGTCGCGGGTTCCTGATTGTTGGGATAGCGATATGTGACCGATTTGCCCGGCACATACCAATCCTCTGGATAGCCATCGCTTTCCGGCGGAGTTTTCGCGCCATGGACATGAACCACTGCGCGGACTTCCGGCTTATCTTTTTCCGCGCCGTGCAGATTGTGATCGATGGGCAGGAAATGCTTCGTTGGGAAGGCGATTCACCCATTCAACGGAGACGGTCTGTCCGCTCCTGGTTTCGATCACCGGACCAGGTGAGGTTCCGTTATAACCCCACAGGCGCGTGGCCGGGAGATCGCGATGCACTTTGACCAGGATCTCCGACATCTCCAGCCGGTAATGATCTTTTTTGCCGGCACTCTTTGCGACAGAGGGGATTGGAAGTGGATCGACAAATTTTTCCAGAGCTATTGGGATCGAGCGCGGGGCTTTGGGCGCGGCCGACGACTGCGGCCGCGCCCGCCACGAAAGGCTCTTCGAGTCAGGGGAGCCACTAACTCAGCTTACTTCGCGGCATTTGCCGACGGAGTAACGACTTCGCCTGTGGTTGGATCCAGAATCAATTTACCTTTGCTCTGCGCTTTCGTGAAGTCCATCATGCTCTGGATGGAATTGGCGATCGCGTCGTACGATCCTTGGCCGATGCGTTGGCCGTTGAGCCAGTTATCTTCCACAAAGCGGATGATGGAGGTCTGATCGGTCACCGTGTGATCGACGAAGTTCGGTTTCGACCACGGCGAAATCACCAGCAGCGGCATCCGAACGCCGTAGCCGCAGCGGCCTTGGGCATGCGCAGTGCCGCTGGCAACGCCGGGCAGAGCATTCGCGCCGGTTCCGCAGAAGCCAGGGGCGTCGGCCGGACTGGCGGATTGATTCACGATCGGGGGCATCTGGTGGTCGTACCAGCCATCGGAATCGTCATAGGCAATCACGACGGCGGTGCTGCTCCAGTAGCCGCTTTGCTGCAGGAAGTTGATCACCTTAACAATGAACGCCTGCTCGTCCAGCGGATCGGAATAACCGGCATGGCCATCCTGATAGCCCGGCGCCTTCAGAAAATTGACCGCCGGGAAGTTGCCGGCATTGATCGCGTCGTAGAAATCGTGCACATCGTACTGATGATTAGCGGCGTCGGTCCTGCCGACTGCGCGAGGCGGAAGTGGGACGCGCATGGGTCGGATTGGCAGTGGACTTGTAGTATTGGAATGGCTCGTGGTGCGGGATGTAATCCGCCTTGGTGGTGTTTGTGACCAGCTGAAGTGGTGCGTGCGCGCGCATCCCGTAGTGCCATTCGCATTAGTGACAGTCAGGTCGAAACCCTGGGTATAGAAACCCCAGGTAACTCCGGCTGCATTGAGCAAGTCCCCAATGTTCTTTCCCGTCATCGAATACAGCTCGCCAGTCGTCGTGGAGCAGACGTCTCCGACAGGGTCGGCGTCGCCGATGGCTGTAAGCCCTCCGCTACCGTCTGCCGTCACCGCACTTGTGCCGTTGATGTTGCCAGTCACGCCGTTCAGTTGACCCGAGACCAGGTTCAGCGCGCCAGGCGTTGAAGGCCCAAACGCCGTGTCGTACGAATTGTCACTCATCGCGTAGTGTTGCGCGTAATTCCATAAGGCGGTCACCGTGTTTCCGTCGTAGTAGCCCATGTTGATGCCGGTGGTCCCGAGAATGGATCCTGCGGGAATTACAGCCGGCTCGGTGGTCCCTGCGGTGCCGGTCGAAGCTGGATACATATCCATCAGACCATCGTGCATCGCCATTTGCTCCGGCGTGTAGTTGTGATTCTGGTCGGAGGTCGCGGCCTGGGAGCGGTCGAGCCGGAAAGGATTGGTGGCTCCGGCCCCATTGGCTGTGTTCAGATTGGGGTTGTTCGACATCAACGCGCCACTCAGACCGTTAACACTGGGCGTTGCCGCGCTCGCCTTGAAAACCGGCTGTCCCTGAGGATTCGTGGCATTCGGGTAGGTTGCAAAATAGTGATCGAAGGAAACGTTCTCCTGGAAGATTACCACTACGTGTTGAATCGGCGTGATCGGGCTGGCGCTCTGAGCTTGAGCAGCAGGAGGATGCACAGAAGTCCGGAGACCAGCAATTCGATTGTCAATATCGAGAGAAATGGGCGCATGGGTATCTTGGTAGGTTCTTTCTTCGGCTTGGATTGGACCTTTTGAAGTCTAAGCACTCAAAATAAAAATCGAATGAATGCTTGATGAGAATTCAGTGGCAGGCTAGCCTGCTGATTCCTTATTTTGGGTCGTCGCCTTGCAGGAGAGCTTCATGCTGCAGATCGCCGCAGCGATGCTGTTAGCGGAAACGCTCGTCTACCCGCATGCTCATGGATGGCGGCTCAGTATTCAACCTGAGCCGCCATGCGGTAAGCATGCGGGTAGACGTAAAAGACCTCGTATCGAAATGGACCGGGACAGTTTAATACTACGGAAATACCAAAGGATCCTTGCTCGCTACAGTTTGGATATTCGCGAGGGGAATCTTCGTACCCAGAGCTCCGTTCATCGAACTGATGAACGTGTTCGCAAGAATCGCGTAACCGGTGTTCGTCGGGTGAATTCCATCAAGCGAAAACAATCCCCCCAAGAACGCAGTGGTCAGGTGGATGCCAGGTAAGTTGTAGCCGTTCGCGGACAGCGTCTTGAGGACACCATTTATATCCACAACTGTGGCAGATACTCCCCGCTTGTTTTGGGCAGCAACTTCTGAGCTGATAATGCTGTTGTATTGGCTCACCAAAGCTTGTATCGATGTAATTGCAGATTGTGGGACGGGGATGTTGTTCGTGCACACATTAAACGTGGTAGCGGCGAGGTTCGGGACAACAAAAGTAACCCCAGCCGGGAGGGGAACTCCGCATAACTTCATAAAAGCTGAGGAATTAACCACGAATGGCAACTCGGTGACGTCGGGCACATTAGCAACAACGAGGTTGGCCCGCGTCAGCGAGAGCGCTTCGATCATCAGATGATAGTTCGCTTGAAAGACAGCTGGGGTAGTCGGCGGTGCACCCAGGGTCAGGGCTTGTAAAACGTCGTTGGAACCGATGCTGACAATCACAGTTGAGGGCTGCAGCACGAGAGCACATGCTGCTTCGCTGACGATGTAAGGGCTACCTGGAGGAATCAGAGATGAAATAGAGGGGGGAAGCGGCAACCAGCTTATCAGGGCAGTTGGAATCGGGCCGCACGGCAGCGGGCCGGGCGGGGTGCCGAGAATTGTGTCGCTCAGAGCATCGATTGTGTTCACGGTTGGGTTGCCGGGAAAGGGATAGGCAAGAGCGTTTCCGACCGTGAAGCCTGGAACGGACAGATTGGTCGCTTGCGCCGGGTTAATCCGGCTCCCAAGTCCGGCTTCCCGCACGATCTGCCCGGCGCTCAGCGCCAAGGCCGGCGGAATCCCGGGATAAGAAATCGTCGGAAGAGAGAGAGTCGCCCCAGCTTGCTGTGCGACGACCGCCGCAAATCCGAATGTCTGGCCGCCCGTACTGCTGGTGAACAACGAAAAATTCTGGAAGCCGGCGCTGAGTGAGTCACCAATCACAACCACCCTCTCCAGCGCCTCTTGACCTTTATCCGACTTTGCCGCGAACGCACCAGATGATGTCCAAAACATTGCACTCCACAATGTAGTGATACAGATCACGGACGAGCGAATTCCCGGTCTTCTAATAAATAATGAACGCATGGATTTCCTCCGACAGAACGATCCGTACCCAGACTAACCCGATTCGTGTGTCTTTTCAACGTCAATCTTCTCCATGGCGCGCAATATCGATTTGCTGGTAAAGAGCCGGAGCCGGAATGCCTGGAAGTAGTATGATCCGGACATGACTGGTCGCCGATCGTTTTTGGGACAGGCACTCGCTGCTCCGTTTTTTGTTCGGGAGATGTGGTCGAAGCCGCCTTCGGGCACATTGCTGTTGGCCAGCTTCGGAGGTGACGGGATGGCGTTTTCCACGCTCGACGGCATCGCGTCGCATTCCAAGGTGAAACTGGTGTGCGTGGCGGAGGTGGATTCAGGGCGGCTCGATAAGGTGAAGCGGAAGTATCCCGACGCGCGGTTGTACCAGGATTGGCGGGAGATGCTGCGAAAAGAGCGCGGGCAAATTGATGCCGCCTGCGTGGGGACGCCGGATCACATGCATGCTCCCCAGGCCATCAGTTCCATGCGCGCGGGACTGCCGGTTTATGTCCAGAAGCCTCTGGCTCATGATATTCACGAGGTCCGCGCGCTGATGAAGATGGCTCGCGCAAAGAAGCTGCCGACGCAGATGGGGATTCAGATTCACTCCTGGCGCGAATATAAAACGGCGGTGAGTCTGATTCAGAGCGGGGCCATCGGGAAGGTGATGGGGGTCCACACCTGGAGCGAGAAAAAGTGGGGCGATACGGCCAAGCTGCCTGCGACGGCCGATCCCGTGCCGGACGGTTTCAACTGGGATCTGTGGCTGGGAGTGGCGGCGGCGCGGCCGTTCCTCAAGGACGTTTATCATCCAGGCAACTGGCGCAAGAGGCTGGATTTCGGAACGGCGACGTTCGGCGACATGGGGTGCCACATTCTGGATCCTGTTTTTGGAGCGCTGCAATTGGGATCGCCGGTGTCGGTTCGGAGCGAGGGCGCGGCGCCGAACGGGGAGAGCTGGGCGCTCGATACACTGATCCGCTACGTTTTTCCAGGCACACAATTTACGTCGGAAAAGACGGTGCCGGTGACGTGGTATGACGGCGACCGCGTGCCGCCGGAGGAAATTCGAGCACTAGTTGGTTCGGTGAAATTTCCGGGGCAGGGTTCGATTTTCATTGGGACCAAGGGGCAGATGCTGCTGCCACACGTTGCGATGCCTGTGCTGCTGCCCTTGCAGGATTTCTCGGGATACGCGATACCGGAGTTTGAAAGGACGGACCATTACCACGAGTTTGCCGATGCGGTACTGGGTGCGGGGAAGACGTCTGCGCCGTTCGATTTCTCGGGTCCTCTGACCGAGGCGGTGTTGCTGGGTCCGCTGGCTAGTCGTTTTCCGAATACGACGCTGCGGTGGCACGGGGATAAGGCGAAGTTCGTTAATTCTCCAGAGGCGAATGAGTTACTGCGGAGGAAATATCGTGCGGGGTGGTCGGTCGCGGGGCTGGGTTAGGAATCCGAGCGGCTATCTCGCTATCAAGTCGAGGAGCTCAATGCCCTCGAGAAGCACTATGAGCACTCGTCTGCCAGCGATATTTTTCCTGCGCAACAGACGGAGCGAAGGCGTCCCCCCGGCCTCTCACCCCGTCACTTAAGTGCGCGGATTCCCGCTATTTCAAAGTCAGCGGCACCGGTAAACTACAAACCTCAGTCCCCGCGCTCGTCCCGCATGCATACAACTGCGTCGTCATTCCGCCGAGCCCCGCTGGAACCACCAGGTTGATCTGCTGCACACCCGGATAGCCCGGCGCTGGACCTGCATAATAGAGGTTCGTAATCTCGGTCGACCCGATGCGCGCCGTAATCGTTCCCGATCCCGACAAACCCGTAGCGTAGAAGTAAATCACACTCCCTACCGCTGCGCCATTGTTGATCGAATTTACCGTCGAATCCTGATTCAGCAAGGCGCCGGCGAAAATTCCGGGTTCAAATGGCGCAACCGGAACGGTTACCGGCAAGCTGGTCTGTCCATCCACCGTGACAGATAACTGCGCGGAACTCACCGACGCGAGGCTTGGCGGAACCAACAAATTGATCTGCGAAGCATTGCTGAACAGTACCGTCGCCGCCACCCCGTTAAGTGATACCGACACGTTCTTCCCCGTCAGTGCAGAGCCGGTGATCGTCGCCAATGAACCAGGCACTACCGGCGCCTGCGCGAAACTCGCGGCATTGATCACGCTGACAATCGTCGGCCCCGGAACCTGGGCTGTAGTAATCGTGAGGGTAATCGGCAGCACTTGCCGCCCCGCCGAACCCGCGTCGATTGTCAACGTCGCCTGATACGTGCCCACGGCCAGATTCCCAGGATTCGCTTCGACGCGCACCGATCCATTATTCATCCCCGACGCAGGCTCGATGGTAAGCCACCCGTTGCCGCTCAAATAAGTCACCAACGCCGACCAATACAGCACTCCCGCGCCGCCATTCGTGATCGGAACGCCTTGCACTTGGTCAGGCGATCCAGCCGGCAGCGTGAATTGCAGAGGTCCGGTGCTTCACGTTCAATTGCGGATGATAGGACCGCGCCGCAATCGCCGACAATTCCGCAATCGTTCAAAGGCTGGACCGCGACGAAGCGAGGAATCGGAGCGTTCGTCGACGCCGTGAAGATTGTCGAAACAGGCGCGTACGTGACACTCTCACCCGTCGCGACCGCAGTCTGAACAGCGTTCGGAGCCAGCCCTAAAAATGTGGGAAACTGCGCGCTCTCCATCGCGAACTGGTTCGAATCGACAACTTCATACACCGCGTATGCCGCACCGCCCACGATCTGCAACTGTGTGACCGCGTCAAATGAAACCGTCCCCGACCCAATCGCACCCGGTGTGTACGCGAGCGATCCGCCAGCACCCGTCGAATCCGCGCCCGAAACCAAAGCCAGCAGCAGCGACCCGCCAGTCGACGGGGCGTATGCTCCGCCCGAAGCGGCCAATCCGAAATCCCCTCCCGCCGTCGGCTGCACCGCATCCGATCCCGCAACCACATTCGGGACGAACAGTTGCGCCGCCTGCGGGAATCCGGAATACCGCACGATGAAGCGCGTCCCCGTATCCGCATTCAGATTCGCCGCCGCCGAATGGGGACTGAATGCCCCCGAAAATCCTTCCGTGATCCGAGTGCTGGTGAACGAAGTCCCGCCCAGAATCAGACTCGCGAAACCAATCGTATTCGCCGGCAGAGGCGACCCGTACTGCGCGCAAATGAGGTCGGCCGAATATCCCACATAAAGGCTGGTCCGCGGCACACCCACCACCAGTGCGCTTTGCGTAATCAAAATCGATCCATTCGAACCGAGCGTCGCGACAATCTGTCCACCTTGGCCGATCTGGTTCGCATTCACGCGTATATCGGCAATGCGAATCGCCAAAACGCCCTGCGCTGAATAGGTGAGCGGCACGCCGTTCCAAACCAGGGTGCTCGGCGTTAGCAAAAGGGGCTGGACCGGTCATCGCCTGCGGACCCGACCCGTTGTCCACCGTAAGAACGATCCCCGTAACAATGCTCCCACTCGAGATCCGATTAGTGATGCTGGTATTCATTTGAACGGATAAATTCACGGTGAGCGTGGTGCTTGGCACGCCAGTGCAGTTAAAAACAATGTCTCCGATGCGCTCCGTCAAACCTTCGGCGCGAACGATGGTGGTCGCGGAAGTCGTGGAGCAGGCATTAGGTTGCGCGGCGACGAGGCCGATCGAACCTAAAATCAGGAAAAAATACTTCATGATGGATGGCGTCCTATGAATGAGAATCTGCACAACGATTCCTCATTGCCGCGCGCGGGAAAGTCCGGCAGGAGAAAAACCAGTACGATCCGATTGTACCAAGCTCGGCTACTCCGTCGATGAATCGCCATTTGTAACAGATTTAACAAATCGTAACCGTGTTGTAGTATGACCGTCACATCGCGCCTATAGATTAGGTGCTGATGTCAAGACCAACCATTTGCTGGACACTCTTCACGCTCGGCCTCGGCGTTTCGGCCTTCGCGCAAACCTTCAACGGATTCACCGCTGGTAATATCGTCGTAAGCCGCAGCGTTTATACCGGCAGCGCTGCAACGCTTGCGGTGGGCCAACCTCTCCCGCCCGTCTGTCCTTCAACCGCCGCGTGCGCCACCGTCAAAGCCACCGATAGCGGCGCGTACGCATCTACCACCAGCACCAACAATGTTTTCAACAACAACCTCATCGACGGCAGCTTCGGCGTCACATCGCCCATTTTTCTCGACCAGTTGACGCCCGTCGGAACATTGGTCAACACGCTACCCATCCCGACTTCCATCGTCACCACCAGTTTCAGCTCCAAGTCCGAAGTCGCCCTCAATCTTTCGACCGACGGCACCGCGATCACCTTCATGGCGTACGTCGCACCAGCGAATACCGTCGACGTATCCAACGCGAATACGCCCCTCGCTTACGATCCGACCAATCCCGCTGGCGGCAGCTATTATCGCAGCGTGGTGCAAATCGGTGCCAATGGAGCCATCCAGGTGACGCCCACCAATTCCTATAGCGGCAACAATGGACGCGCCGCGATCCTCGCGAATGGAACCTATTATATGGTCGGCAACGCCAACAACGGCGGAGGCACTCCGGCGAATATCATCGCCACCGCTGGCGCGCAATTGGCCCTGCCCGGCCAAAGTCTGGCCACCCCTCCGTTTCAGGTCGGAGTTTTGTCGATCAGCCAGGTGACCAACCCCGCCACGGGTTTGCCGTATCCACCGGACAAAGCCGGGAAGGATAACAATTTCCGCGGCCTGACCATTTTCAACAACACTCTTTATACGACCAAAGGCAGCGGCAGTAATGGCTTCAACACGGTGTATCGCGTAGGCGACTACGGCAGCCTACCAACCATCGCAAATGCCGCCAGCGCCGCGATCACGGTGCTCCCCGGCTTCCCCACCACGCTCGCAAAAGCCTCCACCGCGACCTATCCGTTTGGTATTTTCTTCGCGAACGCGACCACCCTTTATGTCGCCGATGAAGGCGACGGCACCCCCGCCGACGCAGCCGGCAGCAAGACTGCGGGCCTGCAGAAGTGGGTGCTCCAGAACGGCACCTGGACCATGGTCTACGTAATGCAGAGCGGCCTGAACCTTGGCCAGCCGTACAGTGTCGCGAACTATCCCACGTCTCTAAATCCTGCGACCGACGGCCTTCGCAACATTACCGGGCAGGTCAATAGCAACGGCACCGTCACCATCTGGGGCATAACGTCGACCGTCAGTGCCAATGGCGATCAGGGTGCGGATCCGAACCAGCTCGTCTCGATTACAGACGTACTGGCCAACACCAATCCCACCGTCGCGACCCAGGCGTTCACGATCCTGCGCACCGCCAAAGCCGGTGAAGTGCTGCGTGGCGTTTCTCTCGCGCCCACCGCAGGCTCGACTCCGGCCGTGAACGTTCCGTTGATTCTCTCCGCCGCCAACCCTAGCGCTGTCTCCATCGCGCCCGGATCTCTCGCCACCGCGAACGGCCAGAATCTGGCGACCATCGCCGCCGCGGCCACCACCCCTACGGTAGGATTCATGGGCACGTCGATCGCGATCACGGACGCGTCGGGCGTCGTCAGCCAGGCGCCGATTCTCGCCGTCTCCCCGACGCAGGTTACCTTCCTGGTTCCTGCGACCGTCGCTACGGGAACCGCGCAGATCGCGGTGAATAACGGCCTCACCACGCTAACGTCGAATAACGTCGATATCGCCACGGTCGCACCTGGAATCCTCACGATGAACGGCTCCGGCCTTGTCGCAGCGGAGGCGATCATCGTCTCGGCGACAGGAACGCAGACCACGCAAGCGTCCTACTCGACCGACGCCAACGGCGCCATGATCGCGAGCGCGATCCCGGTCGGAACCGGATCGGCGCAAACCTATCTGCTGTTGTTCGGAACCGGAATCGCAAACGGTGGAACTGGCTTGACGTCAGTCACCATCAACGGTGTATCCGCCACAGTGACCTACGCCGGACCGGCTGGACCATCCAATCCTGGGATGGACCAGGTGAACGTCCTGATCCCCGCGAAATTAGCCGGAGCCGGAAACGTCGAGCTCCAATTGATCGCGGAGGGAGTGACCGCAAACCCGGTACAAATCACCCTTAAATAGTTGGCCTCCACGCATGGTCGCGGCTCATAACGATTTGATTTCACGTATCGCCGATAACGAGCCGTGACCATAGGGAGCGGTTTCTGTGTTTCTCCCCATCGAACGCACGAGCGACTCAGCCCTTCGTGCTGACAATCAAAGTCCCCAGCGACTTCTCCAGCCGATGAGCAACCGACGACGTGAATCCCGCTTTCTCAAACATCTTCGTGTACTCCGCCAACGTGTAAGCATCGCCCGAGGGCGTCGAACCCAGCATCTGCATCGCGAAACTTGCTGCCGCCGGTGGCGATACGCGGTCGTCATTCGGCACGAATTCGAGCGTCAAACACCGCCCGCCCGGCTTCAGCGCCCTGGACACTTTTTCGATCAGCCCTTCGCATGTCGGTACATCGAAATGATGGAAGAAGTTGGTGACCAGGACGATATCGTACGACCCTCCAAAATCGAGCGTGAACGCATCGCCCGGCATTAGCGTCAGCCGATCCGAAACAGCGAATTTCTCCGCATTCCGCTTCGCCACCGCCAGCACATTCGCCCAATCGAGCGCCGTCACCTGAGCCTTCGGATTCTGCAGCGCGATCATGATCCCAAAGAGGCCGTGCCCCGCCGCGATATCCAGAACGCTCTTCTCCCCCTCGCCCGCAGCGATCGCCGCGATTTCCTTGGCCGGCATAAACTGCATCGGCGCCATCGCCTCAGCAAACTCCACCCACACCGGATTGTCGTGGCTCACCGTTCCCTCGTCGGCCAATGTCGTTCGTCCGGACCGCACAATCTGCGCCAGATCGGCGAACGGCGCCATGATTTGCGGGTCCATAATAAAGCGCGCCGCGCCGCCGAAATAGGAAGACGAGCTGCGATCGAGAAACAAGCGCGCCTCGATCTCAAGCGAATACTCCTCGCCCTGTTTCGAGAGCAGGCCCATGATCGTCAGGTAGTCGCAAAGAATTCGCACCGCGCGCCCGTTATTTGCCGGCGAGGCGCCGACCGCAGTGGCAATCGCTTCCACACTGCGGCTGCCCTTCCCGATCGCGGTGAATAAATCCAGTTCGATCGCCGCCTTCAGCGCAGCCGACCTCTGGTACATGTTAAAGGTCTCGAAAATAATCCCCGGATTTACTCCCTGCGCACTACTTGGTGTACTCATAGCCGTCATTTTACATCAGGCACTTCTTGCAATACTCCACGCACTTCGCGATTTCCTTCAGCACCGTCGATCCCTCCGGCAGCGGATATTCGTACTCGATCGTCGCCTGGAATTTGTACTTCTCCTTCTTCATCAACTGCAGCACTTCCTTGATTGGCGTGTCCCCTTCACCAAACGGAACGTTCGGTCCGTCATTCAATTTCCGATCCTTCACGTGGACGTGCGTGATCCGATCCGCGTGCTTCTGCATAAACGGAATCGGCGAAGTATTATTAGCCGCAGTGAAGTGACCGAGATCCAAATTGATCCCGTTATATTTCGAGTACGACATCGCCTTCTCCCAGCTCTCCGGTTTCGCGAACGCCTCAGGACTCGTGATGTTGGTATGCCCGTGGTAGCCGACCATCAGCTTATGTTTCGTAGCAAACTCGCCGAGCCACTGCGTTTTACTCAACGGAATCTCGCACGATAAAGCATGAGCGCCCAGCGCCTTCGCGACTTCAAACGCGTAATCGACAACAGCGTCCTTCATCTTATCGACCCCGTCGAATTTGACGATCTGAATCGCGATGCCCGCGTCCTCATACTTCTTGCGGAACTCTTTAAATTTGTCGACCGACGCCGCCAGGCGCCATTTCTCAAGGGCCTCGGCTCCGGCGGCCTGCTCCCCCTTCTCCTCATCGGTCTTCGCCCGAGGCGTCCCGATCCTCGACGAAGTCGGCGCGCCGAAGTAAGCCTCTACCGGCTGTGACCGCAGTTCCACCGCGCTCAGTCCGAGCCCGGTCGTGTATTCCAGAATATGATCGGCGTCGCCCGGCAATCCCCGATAGCTATAGGGAACGTTGATCCCGATCTGCACGCCTCCCCACTTCGAATCCGGCTTCGCCAGCAGAGTCGCCGGCAGCGCCAGCGCAAGCTTTCCAAAATCTCTACGTGTAAATTTCATCTTGTCAGCTCTCCATTCTCACATCCCTTGACTCACGCCAGGGGTTATAAACCCGACCCGTCAGGGCAGGATTCGGCAACCGTCAACTACTCCGCCCTCGGCATCGTGAAATAAAATGTCGCCCCATCCCCAGGCCTTCCTTCCGCCCAGATGCGTCCCCCATACCGCTCTACGATGCGCTTGCAGATTGCGAGCCCCAGCCCCGTGCCAGGATACTCTTCTTTATAAAGACGCTTGAACAATCCGAAGATCCGCTCCGCATACTGCGGTTCAAACCCGATCCCGTTATCCCGAATCGCAATAACCCAAAAGTTCGCGTCCTGCCTGGCGGACACATCAACTAGAGGAGCGATTCCCTTCTTCGAATACTTCAACGCATTCGAGACGAGGTTTTGAAATACATGCGCGATCTGCCCCGCATCCCCCCGCACCTTGGGCAAATGTTCGGCCTCGATTACGGCTCCGCACTCCTCCATGCGACTCTTCAGGACCGCCAATGCCTCGCCTAGCGCCTCGGAAAGATCCGCCGTCCCCACCGGCAAATGGTCGGAATGAACCGCTCGTGAAAACGTCAGCAGATCGTGAATCAGCCCCTCCATCCGCGCCACACCCTGCCGCACAAACTGGGCATACTGACCCATTTCACTTCCACCCGGACCAATCTCATCCAGAATCAGCTCCGTGTAAATATTCACCATCCGCAAAGGCTCCTGAAGATCGTGGCTCGCTACATAAGCGAACTCTTCCAGCTCACGATTCACGCGCGTCAGATCAGCCTCGGTAACCTTTTGATCCTCAATATCGGTGCAAGTGCCGAACCATTGCACGATACGGCCCCTATCGCCGGTTAGAGGCAGTGCACGCACCAGGTGCCAGCGCCAACTGCCATCGCTTCCTCGCCGCAGCCGGAACGCCGTTTCGTAAGGCTCACCCGTCATAATCGAGTTCCGCCAGCGCTCTACGGCATGCGTTCGATCGTCCGCGTGAACCCCTTCGAGCCACCCCGCGCCCAGTAGCGACTCCGGGGCCATAGCGAAATAATCCGATGTCTGGCCGCTGACATAATCCAACGCGCCGTCCGCCGACGCCGTCCAGATCATTTGCGGGATGCACTCGGCCAATACGCTGAATCGCTCCTGGCTCTCCCGCAGCGCCCCTTCCGCTCTCTTGCGGTCGGTAATATCGATCACCACCCCCGGGAAGCGGATAGGATTCCCAGCCTCGTCCAGTTGCCCGCGACCGCGCGCGCTCAGCCAACAGATGGAACCGCACTTCTCAATCACGCGATACTCAGCCGAGTAATCTCCTCCCGTTTGTATGGTCCTTTGAACCTTCTCTGCCACCATGCCGCGATCCTCCGGGTGGATGCCGTCGATAAACTCGGACAAAGGCGCACCAACGGCAGCGCGCTTCGGATCCACCGAAAAAATCTCCGCGAATCTGGCATTGCAATAAAGCCGGTCCCGCTGGATGTCGTAGTCCCAGGTGCCCACTCCGCCGCCAGCCTCCAGCGCAAAATTCAGCCGCTCTTCACTCTTTCTCAGCGCCTCCTCCGTCCTGCTCCGCTCCGTGACATCGCGGGTTGAGCCGGCCACCGCCGCAACATCACCATTATTAGAAAGGATCGGCACGAAGATATATTCGTAGTGACCCGTCTCGCCGTCCGGCCCCGTGAAAGGCGTATGGTCCCGCAGCGGCTCCTTCGTGTCGATCACTTGCTGGATCTGCCGCTGCAAACGTTCCGCGAGTTCCGGCGGATAGCCCAGGTCAAAGAAATTCTTCCCCACCGCATCCTCGAGCGGCCTTTGCCACAACGAGAGCAGCGCGCGATTGACGTACCTGAATCGGCCCTCCAGATCGAAAATGTAAGTGAAGTCCGGCGTGTTGGAAAGTGCAGTGTCGAAGGTATGCCATTGTTGCAGCACCTCCGCCTCCACGCGCTTTCGCTCGCTGATGTCGTGGTTCGCGCCCAACATCCGAATCGGCGTGCCTTTTTCGTCTTTCAGCACCTGCGCGACCGACGAAACCCAATGGACGCTCCCATCGCGATGAATCACCCGAAACTCGACATCGTAATGAACATCGCGGTCCACCGCCGCGCGCATCGCTTCCTTGATTCGCTCCCGATCCTCTGGATGGACGATCTCGAAGAAATCGGCTGTTCTACCCGAAAATGCCCCTCGTTCCACGCCCAGAATCTCATAGACGCGATCCGACCATTCCTCCCGGCCCATGACGATATCCCAATCCCACACCCCGATTCGCCCCGCATTGAGCGCCAGCTTCAACCGCTCCTCGCTCTTCTTCAGCGCCTCCTCTGAGCGCCTTCGAGCCGTAACATCGCGAAACACCAGGACCACTCCCAACACCCGCTTGCGCTCATCGGAAATAGGAGCCGCACTATCTTCAATCGGAATATCGCGCCCGTCTTTGCTCCGCAGCACCGTATGATTCGCGAGGTTAATAGCAACGTGTTCCCGAAGTACTTTAGCCACGGGAATTTCGGCCGCGAGTCCGGTTTTCTCGTTCTTAATGACAAACACTTCCGAGATGTCCTTACCCTCCGCGTCCTTTTGGCGCCACCCCGTCAGCTCTTGTGCCACGGCATTCAGGAACATCACCCTCCCCTCCGCATCCGTGGAAATGACCGCGTCGCCGACGCTTGAAAGAGTGATGTGTAGCAGCTCCCGTCCGCGGTCGATCCTTCGCCGAGCCCTCCGCAGAGCTTCGATGAAAGCGCTGACTAAAATCGAGAATGCGCCGAAGATGCCCACGCGGAGCGCGTCCGCAGGAGTCAGGCTCCCCATCGGGAGGACCGCGGCGACGCTTAGCACAGCCGCCAGAATTCCCGGCCCAAGTCCCCCGAAGCTTGCGGCAAACACCACCGCCGGGTACATAGTGATGTAGGGAACCGATGAACCAAGCACCCCGCTTAGTGCCCATCGCAGCGCCAGGCCAACCCCAACGGAGCCCACCGCAACCGCATATCGCCGAGCCGTGTCCGAAATGTGCAAGCCCTATTCTAAGTGTTCCCGCCCACAGTTGCCCACCCGTCTGGCGGCCTTTATATTGCCTCAGTAGGACAGGTCCCCGACCTGTCCCCTTTATTCCCTTATTGTAAATTGCTTACCGAGCCGTGACCGCAGGGAGCGGTACTCCAAGCAACGCGAACCTGACTCAATCCAACCGTAAAGCCACCACAGGATCGATCCGAGCCGCCCGATGCGCCGGAATCCAACATGCCAGCACCGCAACCCAGAACAATATCCCAGCCGCCCCAGCAAACGTGACCAGGTCCGTAGGAGTAACTCCGTACAGCAAAGTCGTAATCAGCCGCGTAATCCCGACCGCCCCGCCGAGCCCTATAACGATCCCAACACAAGCCAGCAAAAGACCCTGCCGCAGCACCAGTCCTAGAACATCGCTATAAACAGCCCCCATCGCGATCCGCACCCCGATCTCATTCGTCCGCTGCGCCACGAAATAATGCATCAGCCCATAAATGCCAATCGCCGACAGCAGCAGCGCGACCAACGAGAATATCCCGATCAACGAAGTTTGAAAACGCCTCTCCGCCGTCTGCTCTCCCAACTGCTGCTCGACCGTAGTCACTCCAAATTTAGCGACACTCTTATCCATCGATTGAATCTCGTTCTGCACCACCGGAGCCATCGCCGCCGCATCGCCCGAAGTGCGCACGATCACATCCAGCATGTCGTCGACATTCTGTGCGTGCGGCTCGAAGACCTGGGGCACAACGTTTTTCTCCAGCCCCTGCCGATGCATGTCTCCCGCCACGCCGACCACAGTGATCCACAAGCTCGACTTGCGGCTAGGAAATCGAAATCTCTTTCCGAGAGGATCCTCCCCTGGCCAGTAACTTCGCGCCATCGTTTCATTCACAATCGCGACCGCCGGCGTGCCTTTCCGATCCTCATCGGAAAACATCCGCCCGCGCTTCAAAGGTATTCCGGCCGTCTCGAAATAGGCTCCCGCAATCACGTCCTCGCAAGGACCGGGCTGCTGCGGCGCTCGCCCTTCAATCACCACCGAATCCTCCGGGTCCGACCGCAGGAAATCGCTAATCGCTCCCGCCGATACCACACCCGGTAGCGTCCGCACCTTGTCAATCGCGTCATGAAAATAAGCAATCTGTTGCGCCGCGGTTTTTCCAACGTGCAGATCGATCCGCATCACCAGCAGTTTCTCCGGTCGAAACCCAGGATCGACGCTTTGCAATCTCACAAAGCTCCGCACCATCAGTCCCGCGCCAGTCAACAGCACCAAAGCCAAAGAAAATTCGCCGACCACCAGAACATCCCGCAAATGCCGATTCGCAACGGTAGTCCACTGCCGGCTCCGCGCAATCCCAGTCCCCGTCCGCAAAGCCGGCCACAGCCCCGAGGTGACCGCTGCAAAACCCGACACCAACCCCGTGAACAACAGCACCTGCAAATCGATGTGCGCCTCTTCCAACCGAGGAATCCCCCGCGGTCCAAACGCAATTAACGCCTTCAGCGCCGCAGCAGCCAGAGCCAATCCCAGCGCGCCTCCGACGAAAGATAGCAACAAGCTCTCCGTCAATAGCTGCGCCGCCAGCGTCCCCCGCCCCGCGCCCAACGCTCTTCGAACCGAGAACTCCCGCTCCCGCGCCGATCCCCGCGCGAGCATCAGATTCGCAACGTTGATGCACGCAATCAGCAGCATCAGAAATACCGAACCGAACAACACCAGCAGCGATAGCTCCACTCGTCCTGTAGTCTGCTCAGGCAGGGGAACCACCCGAATCTCCGGCAAATTGCCGTTATATTCCGCCGCTAATTGCCGCCCGATTCCGCTCATCTCCGCCTGCACCGTTTTCCATGCCACATCATGCCGCACTCGCCCCATCGCAAACCAAACCGAAAACGTCCGATCGCTCTTCACGTCCCGCGCTGCCCAGTAAGGATGCGCCGTCATCGGCTCCCACACCTTGGTATCCGCGAATGGATACTGAAACGACGCCGGCATCACGCCAATAATTCGCGACTTCCGCCCGTCCATAATCAAATCGGATCCCAGTGCCGACTCCGCCGCGCCGAACCGCCTCTGCCACAGCCCGTAGCTCAATACCACAACCCGCTCGCCCTTCTTCTCTTCCTCCGCCGAAAAAACTCGCCCCAACATCGGCTCAACTCCCAGCAAAGGAAAAAAGTTCGCCGGCACCCGCGCCGATCTCATCCGCTCCGGCGGTCCGTCATTGTTCCCCAGCAAAAATGTCTGCCCGACGAAATACGTCAAATCCTCGAACACATGACTGCGCGCCTTCCAGTCGGCAAAATTCAGCAGCGAAACACGCGTCTCTTCAACGCCATGCGCCGAATCTTCCGACCACAACATCGCCAGACGCCCCGGGTCCTTATAAGGAAGCGGCCTCAGCAGCACCGCGCGAACAATACTGAAAATCGCCGTATTCGCGCCTATACCCAACGCCAGGGTCAGCACCACCACGGCGCTAAATCCGGGCCGCCGCCAAAACATCCGCGCCGCATGCCGAAGATCCCGCAAAATCCGATCGCCCATCAACCATCGCCCATGCTCATAAAACGATTCCCGAACCTGACCGACATTTCCAAAGGCTTTGCGAGCGCCGTCCCCTTCCAGTTCCAGGTGCGACCGAATTTCATCGTCAAAATCATCGAGCGAACGCTTCATAAATCAAGCCTCCAGAATCCGTGTCATCGCCTGAGCAATCCTCTGCCACGAATTGGTCTTCTCAGAAAGCTGTTTCCGCCCCTTAGGAGTGAGCGTGTAAAACCGAGCCCGGCGGTTATTCTCCGAAACTCCCCACTCACCCTTGACGAGCGCACCAGTCTCGAGCCTCTGGAGCGCCAGATAAAGCGATCCGTGATCCACCAGGAAGACGTCATCCGACGTCAACTGAATCGCTTTGGCAATTCCTTGCCCATGTCGGGCCCCCAATTTAAGGGTCCGCAAAATCAAAAGATCCAAAGTCCCTTGCAGTAAAGCTTCTCTTTCAGTAGGCATCCGACCCAAGCATAACGAGTCTCGGGTCGGATGTCAACATGAACGTCACTAAGGTACCCGTCCTGCCGCGACCGGCTGGGGCAGGAAACAGAATTCAGGTAGCGCGGCGCCAGTAGTCTTCGAAGAGGCCTTTCATCGCTTCGGCCATGCCTTGATGGTCGAAGATTACGCTGGTCCAGGCGGGCTTGGTGATTACTGGATCCAACAACGCTATCAGGCCTTGGTGGGAATCCAGCAGGGCAAGTTTCATCGGGACTTTTTCGATTTGGCGGACTTCTACTCCGGCGGATCGGTAGTCAGATAGAAAGCGTTCGTGCTGTGCGTCCAGCGTTCCGTGTTCGACCAGCAGGCGGCAGGTTACGCCTCTCGCTCTTGCTTGAATTACGCTTTCGGCGTCGAGGGGATCGGCGGCGTAGGGGGGGCGGGAAAATTCCAGATATTCTTCGCGGGCTTCGCTTAACATTTTGCGGAACTGGGAGGCTACCTGGCCGGGGTCGTTTACGATGCGCAGGTAATCTAATGTCCCGCGGCCGCCTTGGCCTTCGGAGTACGCGGTCATCAGTTCTTTCACCATGCCAGCGGCGGCTTGATTTTGATCGGCTAACTGCTGTTCCAATGCTTGCGCGCGGCGGGACATGTAACTGGGGATGGCTTCGTCGGGCGGGACGGCCAAGAAAAGTTTTGTCTTTTCCTGGATGACTTGCGCGAAGCCTTTTTCTACCAGGCTGTCGAGGACCTCATAGATTTTCTGGCGGGGGACATGTGCGCGGGCGGCCAGTTCCAGGGCTTTGAAACGGGGATGGCCGACGAGGACGAGATAGGATCGGGCTTCATAGGCGTTCAATCCCATGGATTGGAGGCGCTGCCAGAAGCGTCGAAAATCCAGCTCTGCTAGGTCGGTTGGCATGTGTGAGAAAGCACGAGCATAGCAAATTGCTACAATCGCGATATGGAACACCCCTCCGCGGGTCTTCCGGAGACCATCGGGTCTTTGAAGAAGACACGCACCTCCCTCCGCAGCGTGAAAGATGAGCTGCGCGAAAATCTGATTTGCAAGCTGAAAAAGAAGGAGCCTCTGTTTCCCGGGATCGTCGGGTATGAAGAGACCGTGGTTCCCCAGGTGGTGAACGCGGTGCTTTCGAAGCACAATTTTATTTTGCTGGGATTGCGCGGGCAGGCCAAGACGCGGCTGATCCGGATGCTGGTGACGCTGCTCGACGAGTACACGCCGTACATTGCGGGATGCGAGATTCGCGATAATCCGTTCGCGCCGATTTGTTCAGGCATGCAAGAAGCTGGTTCGCGAAAAGGGCGACGCAACGCCGATCTCCTGGCTGGGCGCGAGAGCAGCGGTATGTGGAGAAGCTGGCGACGCCGGACGTCACGATTGCGGACATGATCGGCGATATCGATCCGATTAAGGCGGCGCGGATCGGGCAGAATATTTCGGATGAGCTGACCGTGCATTACGGACTGCTGCCGCGCGCGAATCGCGGGATTTTCGGGATCAATGAGCTGCCGGATCTGGCGGGGAAAATTCAGGTCGGGCTGTTCAACATCATGCAGGAAGGCGATGTGCAGATCAAAGGGTATCCGGTGCGGCTGCCTCTGGACGTGCTGCTGGTGTTCACGGCGAATCCGGAGGATTATACGGCGCGCGGGAAGATTATCACGCCGCTGAAGGATCGCATCGGCAGCGAGATTCGCACGCATTATCCGATCACGATCGAGCATGGGCTCGCGATTACGGAGCAGGAAGCCTGGACGTCGCGCGACGCTCAGATCGATCTGCGCGTGCCGGATTATATTCGCGAGATTGTGGAGCAACTGGCGTTTTCGGCTCGCGATGACAAACGTGTCGATAAGCGCAGCGGGGTCAGCCAGAGGCTGCCGATTTCGGTGCTGGAAAATGTCGCGTCGAATGCGGAGCGGCGGGCGCTGGTGGCGGGCGAGGATCTTGCGGTGCCTCGGGTGCTCGATATTTATGCGGCTCTGCCTTCGATCACCGGGAAGCTGGAACTGGAATATGAAGGCGAGCTGAAGGGCGGCGATACGGTGGCGCGGGAACTGATTCGGCTGGCTACGGGCAAGGTTTTCACTAGTTATTTCGAGGGGGAGAATCTCAACGCCATCGTGCGGTTCTTTGAGAATGGAGGGCAGTTGAAGCTGGACGAGACTGCGCCGTCGGCTGCGATGGTCGCGGAGCTGAACGCGATTCCGGATCTGATGGAGAAGACCGGCAAGCTTGCGCTGGGCGCCAGCGAACCGGACGCGGTGCGGGCTGCGGCGGCCGAGTTTATTCTCGAAGGACTGTACGCGCATCGGCGGATCAGCCGGAATGAAGAGGTCGGGTTCATGGCGGAGCCGCGGAAGCGCGAGCCAGCCGGAAGACGAGCGGAAGAAGGCGGCGAAAAGGAATTACCAATGAAGTCCGTCCGCTATGGACGCTATACGGGCGACGATTTCGGGCTGAGCGCCGAGGATCTGATGCGCGCGTTGTCGGACTTTTTTCTCGAAAGCGGATTCAACGATCCTTATTTTCAGTTCAGCGAGATGAATGCGAAGACGCTGGAGGATCTGAAACGCGCGCTGGAGCAGGCTATCGAGCGCGGGGACATGTTCGATCCGGAGCGCGCGGAGCAGGTGCGCAAGCAGCTCGAATCGATGAGCGAGGAGCAGCTCGATCAGTTGCTGAGCAAGCTGGTGCAGAAGCTGGTCGACGAGGGCTACATCACGACGGAGCCGCAGGCGGGCGGCAAGGGCGAGGCGGAATCGAAGGTCGAGGTGAAGGTCACCGATAAGAGCGTCGACTTTTTGGGATTTAAGACGCTGAAGGATTTGCTGGGCTCGCTGGGGCATGCCAGTTTCGGGGCGCATGATACGCGCGATTTGTCGACGGGCGTGGAATCGTCGGGGGCGACGAAGCTGTACGAGTTCGGCGACACGATGAATCTGGATGTCGGGCAAACGTTGTTTTCGGCGATGCGGCGGGAGGGCGTGAAGCTGCCTCTGAATCTCGAATATGAGGATTTGCAGATTCATCAGAGCGAGTATCAAAGCTCCTGCGCGACGGTGCTGATGCTCGATTGCAGCCACAGCATGATTCTTTATGGCGAGGATCGGTTCACGCCGGCGAAGAAGGTCGCGCTGGCGCTGGCGCATCTGATTCGCACGCAATATCCGGGCGATACGATGCGCTGCGTGCTGTTCCACGATTCGGCGGAGGAGCTGCGGATGGAGGAGCTGGCGCGGGCGCAGGTGGGTCCTTATTACACGAACACGCGCGAGGGGCTGATTCTGGCGCAGAGGCTGCTGGCGCAGGAACGCAAGGACATGAAGCAGATCATCATGATCACGGACGGGAAGCCTAGCGCGCTGACGCTCGAAGACGGGCGGATTTATAAGAATGCGTTCGGGCTGGATCCGCTGGTGATTTCGCGGACTCTGGAAGAGGTCAGCCGGTGCAAGCGGGCGGGGATTTTGATCAATACGTTCATGCTGGCGAGCGATTATGGGCTGGTGAATTTCGTGCAGAAGGTGACGGCGCTGTGCCGAGGGAAGGCTTATTTCACGACGCCTTATACGCTGGGGCAGTATTTGCTGGTGGATTATATGAATCGGAAGACGCGGACGATTCACTAATCGCAAGTGGCGATCTTTAGGTCCGGGAAATCCCGGGCGTAGAGAGGTACGTCGAGCGTTAGCAGACGGTCGGCCCGCAAGAGCGCGTGGGCACCGATGATGAAGTCCGCTAGCAGACGCCTCGGCGGACCGGCGCGCGATGATCTTCTCCGGGCGGCGTGCTTGGCGAAGCGCAGGCCGGCTTCACGCCAGATTGCTTCGTCGAGTCGAAAATCGACCGTGGCCCTGGTTGTATCGCAAAAGTGGTCCAAATACGCGGGCGTCGCGCCAGGATAGGCGAGCAACTCAGCGTATACCGGTGCGGCGATCGTCAGCCCTCCGGCGCGGCTTGAACGGGCGAGAATCGCGGCAATCTTTTCAGCCGATGGTTCGCCCGTCCAAAGAGCCGAGATGACGTTAGTGTCGATCGCGGTTCTCATTCTTCATCATGGCCATGGCCCCTGAGATCACGAATCCAGGCGTTGATTTCCTTCTTTCCTCCAGGAAAGGCAGGTAGTGCGCCAACGTACTTCGCGAATGGATTCTCCTTGGTCTCCGCGCGACGGACAATGGTGCGGTTTTTTTCGGCCACAAACTCAACGCAATCGCCCTTTTTCAGGCCGAGATGTTCGCGGATCTTCTGGGGAACGGTAATTTGTCCCTTGCTGGTGAGGAGGCTGGTGAAACTCTTTTCGGCCATACTGTAAGGATAACACTCCTTACCCCGCATCCTTACTGTTGGGCCACGCACCGATTAGTGGAATGTCGCCGTCCTGGGTGACGATGGTCGCTGGCGGAGGCCGGTCGGCGGGACAGCCGTTGTCGTGGTCGGCAGGAAGGCGTTGGGCGAAGAGGCGGCAGAATTGGCGGCGGAGTGCTGGGTGGTTGATGGTGGTTAGAAGGCGCACTTAGCGATGTCGTTCGACAGGACTGCTCTTTTCCATTCGCTCATAGCATTGACTTCGGTCGCTGGCGGCTGATACGGCGGCCATGGGTGTTTTGGAAAGACCTGCGCGACGCACTCATCCTGCCACAGGTAAATAAGGACGAGTGTATTACAACCGTAAACGCGCGTCTCTCGTTCCGGGTTACGAAGGAAGCCCCGGGCTAGTTTCGCGGTACGCCACGCAGTAAGCGCCTGTCCCGGATCGACCCGAGCAATCATACTTGAGAAGTTATGATGCTCTCCCGGCCACCAGGTCAGCAAGCCGACGCGCTCCCACAAGGGATGGCCATCGTCGAGAGGCAAGCGATCATGCTTGCCGCTGTATATCGGGAAGATGCTTCGCCAGAAGTCCCGGACAACATGGTAGCGGCCATCCTCGATCCGCACCATGAATAGGTCACGTTCACCATCACGAGTGGAATTCCAATCGCCCATTAAGCCACCCGTCGGGAAGAATTCGTAAATAACGACGGATCGCCTGGATTCGTTGCCGCGAATCACGGTCTCGACTCGGACATATCGCTTTAGGATTGTCCAGTCGCCGCGCTTTGCGCCCGGTATATCTAGAAAGAGCCAGTTTTCGGACTCCTGCTCCTCGATGACTCCGATGAACACTTGCGATGCCCGGGCCAGCATCTGGTCGCGGGTCATGTCTTGTGAGTTGTTGAAAACGAGGCCGGGGCCGCATCCGGTCAGCAGAAGTGCCGCTAGGAGAAAAACAAGACGCACGGTTTAGAGACACTGTGGGTTCGAGAAGTTCCAAAACCGAAAGATCGGGGACCTGTCCTACTTGCCCAATACGCCTTCCAGGGCGGCGATCACTACGCAGATGGCGATGTGCGCCAGGAATCCGTAGTGAATCCAGTTGCGGGTGAAGCGGACTACCAGGTAGATGTCCTGCATGGCACGAACAGTGTGCCTTGCGGATGGGCCTTAGTACCAATAGGCCAGGACCGGGGTTCGAGAGCGGAAAAGTCCTGGTACCTGTCGATCTAAAGCTAGTAGGAAATTTGCCGGAAACGATGTATCCTATTTGAGTTACAGTATTTCCAGCGGGAGCGACTTCGCGCACAGGACTTTCTTGTGCGCTGGGTAGGAGAAAAAACCGCATCGGAATCGGAGCTGCGAGGTGACGGTGGCTCCCGTTTCCGATGCGGTCCGCCCAAGACGGGCTAGGATCCTGGCATCTGTCCGAACCAAACCTCAGTTGAGGCCCGCGTCCTATTGTTCCTCAACCAAAGCCGGACCGGCCCGAAACCCTTGATCCATGAAGACTGATAAAAACGTCAAAACGTCGCTATAAATCCGGCAAAAAAACCCCTCTGTTGCAACTTGCCCAAACGAATGAAGGAGCGGTTTTAAACTTCAACACCGGCTCCCGCAAGCACGCTAGTATCAGCCACTCGCTTCATCCGCTCACGCCTGTTGCAAACAGAGGGCAGGTTTTCAAAGGTACTTCATCAATTCGAGAACTAACATAGCACGCTCCCGGCCAATGGGTGCAGCACCCTTTTATCAGCGTTTTACGAGGTCCGTGCGAGCGGCCGGATGCGTGTCCTGGCCCCGGGGGGTGTGTCGCAGTGACACAACGACTGTGACACAATTGGATTTCTGTGCGGTTTCTCCTGTTTCTCCTGCTGCCTTGTTCCTCGCCTCTGGATTCGCTCAGGACGCATATGACGAGGATTATCACGTCTTCACCGACGCTCCCCGGCTGCTGCTGACCAAGCAGCGGCTGCGCCTGCTGCAGCGGGAACGCGACCGGCAGTCGATGAGATGGCTGCAGTTCGACGCCCTGGTCTCAGGCGGCGCGCCGATGCCGGAGCAGGGGCTCGCCTGGGCGCTCTATTACCAGGTCGCGAAGAACCAGCCGTCGGGGCGCAAAGCGGTCGAATGGGCGGTCGATGACAAGCATACCGACGCCCGGCCAGCTCGCGCTGATTTTCGACTGGTGCTCGCCGTCTGATGAGCAAGTCGCAGGCGGACCGGGTCGCGGCAAAGCTCGAAAAAAGCCTCGCGGCGGGTGCGGCGGGCGACATCGCGAAACAAAACGGGCGAGCGCTGGCGGCGATCGCGCTGGCCGACCGTCTGCCGGACCAGGGCGAGGCGGTCTTAAAGGAGATCGTCCAGCGACTGGTGGCGCGCGGGGCTGGCGAAGAATCCCGCGCGCGATTCCCCGGGAGCAGATCTATCTCGCTTTATGAAATGATGCACGCCATCCGCGACAACCTGAAAATCGATCTGCGCGAATCCGCGCTACGAGTATTTCAAGACGCTGCCGACCGATCATCTGGTGGGGCATTATCCGAGTCCCTTCGAGGCGCCGGAGAATGAGTATCGCGTCCCGGTCTACGTGCGCGACGGCGAGCCGAACTTGACCGACGCCGTTTTTTCGCGGGCCGCGGAACTGGCCATGGTCGCCTTCGATAACAACGCCGCCGATAGCCAGTATCTGCAGGGCTGGCTGATGCAGGACCGCTTTCTGATGCGCGGCGCGCTGGGCGTGCTTTACGAGTTTATGTGGGCGAATCCGTATCAGCCGGGCCTGAGCTACTTCCAGATGCCGCTGGTGTTTCACGACGCGGCGACCGGCCACGTCTTCGCGCGGTCGAGCTGGGATGAGGACGCCACTTGGATCGGATTTTTCGACGGCCATCTGCAACTGTTTCGCGACGGCCACATTGAATCGCTGCGGCCGGGCGCGACGATTGCTCCGATCCATATCGGCGACGCGGTGCTGATGAGCGGCCACGATCCGGAATGTCAATTTCGGGCCGATGGCGAGGCTTTGTTCGTGCTCGGCTTGACGCCCAAGGCGTCCTATGACGTCGAAATCGACAACGAAGAACTGGCGGAGTATGAGACCGATAGCGGGAGGCACGCTGGTGATCGCGCTGCCGCCGGGTCCCGACAATTCTCAACCAAATCTGGGCGCGCGGATCAAGAAACGGATAAAATAAAAACGTGGCAGAAACAACGATGGATCAAACGCCCTTCGTCGGGCAAGTGGTTGCCGGCGGTAGCCTTGGCCTGGATTATTCCAGGCGGAGGGCACTTCCTGTTGAAGCGCCCGGGACGCGGAGGACTGATCGCAGCATCGGTCGCGGCGATGTTCCTGCTGGGCCTGATGATGCGAGGCGCGCTGTTCCAACCCCAAGGCGGGCGACCTGCTGACGACGGTCATTTACTACGGCGGATTCATCGGCGACCTGATGTCCGGGCTGCTGTACTTCGTCACGGTGTGGCTGGGTTACGCGCAGCCGGACGTCGCCGGGCACGTGCATGATTACGGCACCAAGTTCCTGGTCGCGGCGGGACTGCTGAACGTGCTGGCGATGGTGGACGCGTTCGAAATCGCCTCGGGGAAGAAGGATTAGCGCATGCCGAAGATGAATCTTATCTCACTTCGAGGCCGCGGTATTGTTCGCGCTGTTCACGTCGGTGGTGCTGGGAATTATCACTAAGAAGACGGATCGGGAGCGGGTGCGCTATGCGGCGTACTGCTTCGGCTGCTTCATCGCGGCGATATTCGGGTTGAGCTGGTTGATGTATTTGGGTCACGGGTGAAGCGCTCCCTGAGGAGACAAAGCTTATTTAGCCGCCGATGCAACGCAGATAAACGCGGATACAAAGACTCCCAACGCCTTTTTTTTGATCTACGTTCATCGGACGATTATCAGCGGCTAACCTCATCTTTGACCTTGAAGAAGTCCAATTTTCCAGCCCGAGCAGCCAACCACGCCGCCGACAACCACGGTCGCTTCCGCCACACGCGATCTTGGTGCGGCGCCAAGGGTCAGATGTCTTCAAGAAAGGTTGGGACGCCCCGATGACCAAGCGCGAGCTTGAGAGTTTATCGGCGACTGAGCGGAGATCTCGCGTCTGTCCGCATGCTTACGCTTGGCGGTTCCGTTACAACCGTTTCTTGGAGCCGCGACCTGCGGGAGCGGTCAGCTTATTAATCCTCACGGCAGGCACCCGACCACCTTCTCGATCTCCTCCGCCGTAATATAAAAATGCGGCGACGTTCGTACCCATCCCGCTCTCGCTGCGGCGGAGATTTTCTGCTCTTTTAAATGCGCGACGACCGCCGTCGACTCGATGCCTGCCTTGCGGAAGCTCACGATTCCCGCGCCGGTCGCGGGCGTCCTCACGCTCGAGCACTTCGTACCCTTTTCGACGAGCCCCCTCCGCGATCTGATCGCCGAGCGCCTGAATCATCGGGCCCATCCGATCCGCGCCGACCTCCAGCAGAAATTCCATCGACGCTCGCAGTCCGAAGCAGCCGATGGTGTTCAACGTCCCGCACTCGTAGCGGCCGGCATCGTTGCGCAGCGCCATATCGCGAGCGCCGTAATCGTTATATCCGGCGACGTTGGTCCATCCGAACTCGACCGGCTCGACCTGCTCCTGCAACTCGCGCGAGATGTAGAGGATCGCGCAGCCTTCCGGCCCCAGCAGCCATTTGTGGCCGTCCGCTGCCAGCGCGTCGATGTGGCAGGCGCGGGCATCCAGAGGAAAAACGCCCAGCCCCTGAATCGCGTCGACGAAATAGATGACGCCGTGGCGGTGGCAAATTTCGCCGATCGCCTGCACATCGGCCCGATAGCCGGTCAGGTACTGCACGAAACTGATCGCCAGCAGCCGCGCGCCTTTCGCCGCCGCTTCGATTTTTTCGAGACGGATCGGTCACCGACAACCACTCGATCTTGACGCCCTTCGATTCAGCCGCCGCCAGGGATATTGATTGGCCGGAAATTCCTCTTTAAACGCGACGATCCGGTCGCCCGCGCGCCAGTCGAGGCCCATGGCGATGGTCGCGATGCCCTCCGAGGTATTTTTCATCAGCGCGATTTCCTCGGGCGTGACGTTCACCATCCGCGCCGCCGCTCGCCGCACGCCTTCATACGCATCGAGCCACTGCTCGATAATGCAGCGACCCGTACAGCATCCCGTCGTCGGAGAACCGCTTCATCGCCTCCGCCGCCGGGCGCACCAGCGGAGCCACCGCGGCGTGGTTCAGATAAATTAGCGATTCTGTTACAGGAAACTGCGCCCGCAGGCTCGGAAAAATTGTCGAAACCCATGCATTCGATGGTACGTTATAGATATATGCGACGCGTGTTGTCTGCTCGCCGTCCTCGCTGCCGCTGCGCCTTCCGGCGCAAGACGCCAAGCCGCTGGAAGCCAAGAAAGACCCCGACCAGATCGGCACCCGCGACGTTTCCAAAGGCATCAACTTCTATTCGATCGAGAAGGAGATGGCGCTGGGCAAACAGATGTCCCAGCAGGTGGAGCGGCATCAGACGCTGGTCACCGACAAGCTGATTACCGAATACGTCAACCGCCTGGCACAGAACCTCGCGCGCCATTCGGACGCGAAAATTCCCCTCACCGTCAAGGTGATTGAGGGCGACGAGCCCAACGCGGTCACGCTGCCCGGCGGATATATTTACGTGCAGACCGGCCTGCTGCGAATCGCCGATACCGAAGCCGAACTGGCCGCCGCGCTGGCGCACGAAATCGCCCATGTCGCCGCCCGCCATGGCACGCGCCAGGCGACCCAAGGGCAAGTCGCGCAGCTGGCGACGCATCCCTTTGATCTTTCATGGGCGGATGGGGAGGCATCTGCGCGCGGCGCCAGCTGACGTCCTGGTTGCGCCGGCTGGCTTCCTGGCGGTTCAACGCGGCTACGAATCAGAGGCCGATATGCTGGGGCTCCAGTATCTTTATAAGACCGGCTACGATCCGCTGGGGATGGTCGACATCTTCGAAAAGATCTTCTCCTTCGACGAGCGCAAGCACGGCAAGACTCCTGGCCCGGTCTGTCGTCGAACCACCCGGCCTCCGGCGACCGCCTGGTGAACGTCCAGAAGAATATCGAGACGCTGTTGAAGGCGCAGCCGGAATACATCGTCAACACCTCCGAGTTCGACAATGTGAAGGCCCGCCTCGCTGGCGCTCGACTGGGTGCCGAAACCCGCGCCCGCCGGACGACCCAAGCGGCCCACGCTGACGAAGGCCCGGCGACCAGCTCATCGCACTCGAAAAAATCAGTACCTGAATCGGACGCCCGTGCGTCCCAGATTAAAGAAGCTTATACTGTTAGATGAAAGGAGTCCGTATGCGTCGCACTTTTGGACTCAGTTCGGCTCTGCTGCTCTCTTTCTCGCTTCTGTTGCTGTTCCCACTGTTTGCCGGACGACAAGAAAAAGAATCCCGATGCGATCGGCGATCGGGACGTCGGCAAGGGCGTGAATTTCTATTCGCTCGAAAAAGAAATTGCGCTCGGCAAGGGCATGGCGCAGCAGGTGGAGCGCCAGGCCAAGATCATCGACGATCCGATCATCGCCGAGTACGTCAACCGCGTCGGGCAGAACCTGGTGCGCAACTCCGACGCCAAGGTTCCGTTCACCATCAAGGTGATCGACACCGAGGACGTGAACGCGTTCGCGCTGCCGGGCGGATTCTTCTTCGTCAACTCCGGGTCTGATCCTGAAAGCGGATACCGAAGCGGAGCTGGCCGGCGTGATGGCGCATGAGATCGCCCACGTCGCGGCGCGGCACGGCACACGGCAGGCGACGCGCGGAGAGATCGCGCAGCTCGCCACCATCCCCCTGATCTTCATGGGCGGCTGGACCGGTTACGGCATCCGGCAGGCGGCCAGCCTGGTGCTCCCGATCGGCTTCCTGCCATTCTCGCGCGAGTTCGAGAGCGAAGCGGACATGCTCGGGCTGCAGTACATGTACAAGACCGGCTACGATCCGGAGGCGTTCGTCGACTTCTTCGAAAAGATCGAATCGCTGGAAAAGAAGAAGCCGGGCACCATGGCGAAGGTGTTCTCCACCCATCCGCCCACCGACGATCGCATCGTGAAGGCGCAGAAGAACATTCAGGAGATGCTGAAGGAGCGGCCGGAATACGTGGTCACCACGTCCGAATTCAACGACGTGAAGGCCCGCCTGATGGCGTTCCACAATCGCCGCAAGACGGATCCGCAAGGATCCGGGTCGTCCGCAGTTGAAGAAGGCTCCGGGCTCGGGTTCATCATCGGACGACAAGAGTTCCTCGGGCGACGACGATCGGCCGACGCTGAAGCGCCGTCCCGATAGCGGCAGCAGCAATAACTAAATTCATTTCTCCCTGATGCGGTCAAAAGAGGCCCGTGACTTCGGTCGCGGGCTTTTTTTATGTGATACCGAGCACCGCCGTGCAAGCCGGGCATCGCTTCGCCGCCAGCGGAATCTCCGTGGTGCATTCCGGGCAAGGCTTGGTGGTGGGCGCGGCAGCCGGCGCAGGCTTCTGAAGCTTGTTCACGCTCTTCACGATCAGGAAAATCACAAACGCGACGATCAGAAACTCGATCACCGTGTTCAGGAACACTCCGTAGGCGAGCACCGGCACCTTGGCCGCCTTCGCCGCCGCCAGCGTATCCACCGGTTTGCTCGGATCCAGGTTGATAAACAGAGTCGGAAAAGTCGACTTTCCCCAATACCAGCCCGATCACCGGCATCAGGACATCGTTCACCAGCGACGTCACGATCTTCCCGAACGCCGCTCCGATAATCACGCCGATGGCGAGATCGAGCACGTTGCCCCGCATGATGAACTTCTTGAATTCAGAGAGCATCCTGATACCATATCACTGATATGGCCGAGCTGATCGTCGTCACATGCCCCTGTTGCCAGGCCGAGCTGCACATCGACCCCGAAACGTCCGCCGTGATCCGTCACAAGGAGCACGTCAAGCCGCCCACCATCACCGACATGGAAGCCGCCGTTCAAAAGCTGAAGGCGGAGCCGGGCCGCCGCGAGGAGATTTTCAACAAATCGGTGAAGGAGCACAAGAGCCACCACGACGTGCTCAGCAAGAAGTTCGACGAGATGCTGAAGATCGCCAAGGAGAATCCGGACGAGCCTCCGCCGAAGCGGGATTTCGATTTCGACTAGTCGATTTTCACGCAAAGGCGCAAAGCTCGCTAAGAAGATACGGTTATTTCTCTTCCACCTTCACCACAAAATACTCGACTTTTTTACCATTCGCGACCAGCATCTGGTGCGGAACTTTCGCCGGAATGTGGACCGCGTCGCCCGCGCCGAGCACTTTCTTTTCGCCTCCGGTAATCGAGGTGCCGCGAATCTCTCCGGGAGCGCTCGTATGTCCGCCGACCACCGTTCCGCCGACGATCAGCGTTGCTTCGCCCGACAGGATGTAGAAAACGTCGGCCATTTTGTCGTGCACCTCGACCTCGCCGTCGCCTTCGCGATGCGCGAGCATGGTCAGATGATTGCCATAGCTCGCCAGCGTCTCCGAGGCGATTTTTTTATCGCTCATCTTGCCGGCGAGTTCCTTGTCCTTGGCCTTCAAATCGCTCGCCTTCCAGAGCGTAAAGCCCGGAGGGTCGGCGGCGAAGATCGGAATCAGGATCAGTAACGGAAGAAGCTTTTTCATGCGGTCCTCACTTTGGGAATGCGAGCCTCCACCGGAGGCAGCGCGGGAAAATCGGTATACGGCGCGGCCTGATACCAGTAGCCGACGGAGAAAAAATTATCGCCGCGATCGTTGGCGTGGCCGTGCTCGATGGTGTATTTCAAATAGCGCTCGAAGGTGACGGGATTGTCGCCATGCCAGCGATAGCAGCACCAGCGGCCTCCGGTACGCTCCGGCGCGGCGATCAGCGGCGCGCCATAATAATGATGCGCGAACGGTTGCGCGCCGTCGCGTCCGCCGAAATCCCAGCTTCCCAGGAAATAATCCTCGGAGCCCGTGCCGTTGATCAGCGGCTTCGACTTCGTCGTCGACGAAAATCATCTCGTCGCCTTCGCCCCACCAGCGGTCGGCGTTTTGCAGCACGCCGAGCGTCACGCCCATCAGATGGCCGCGTCCGCGCGTCTCAGCGAAAACGTAATTCAATGCGGCCGTCGAGATTGATCTTCGCGTCCGTCCCCGTGGTCGGGATATACGGCGCCGCCTGCCGATACTGCGCGTGGAAATACATCGCGTCGGCCGGCAGCCGCGGGACCGTCATGTAATCGATGTTCGAATAAAACGCCCCGACCTCCTGCTTCCCCTCGTTCGTCACCGTGATCCGCGCCGACTGCCGGTACGGCATCGCGAAATAGCAGTTCAGCGATTTTCCTGGCGAGCACGCCAGATACGCCGATTCGTAGATCTGATAGGAATTGAGATTCAGCCCGAAGAAATCGCCGATCGGCGCTTCGATGCTCGGCTTCGCGTTCCCGTCCCAGTACGCGCGCAGCACCAGTTCCTTCAAATGATCGCCGCTGCGCGCGGCAATCGTGAACCAGATGTGCGAGATCACTCCTGGCCCGGTGGCATTGAAAACTTCCTGCACTCCGCCCGCGGGAATGTTCCAGGAATCGCGATTGCCGCCGGTCCGATCGAAGCTCGACTGCTTCAGCGATTTGTAATTCTGCGCCCGCGCGTACTTCGGAAGAAAATCAAATTCGGCAGCGGCGCCGCGTGGCTGAGCCTGCGCGATCTGCGCGGCCCCGATCCCTCCCGCGGCCAGCGCTCCGCGCAAAAAATCCCGGCGTGGTTTGGACGACTGAGTCATGGCGGGATTATAGCGCGTAGACTGGTCCCAAGCATGCCGCGTCGAAACCCTCCCATAAGTTCGCAGTACTTCCCATGGTACGGATCGCTTCGACCTGGGTCATTTTGAGAAAATCACTCGACAGTCATATTGGCTATGAAGGCGGATGACGGCCATGCTCCCTAAGCCAGGAAGATGGGCTGCGTAAGTCACTGACATAATGCAGCAAACTCCTCGCAGGTTGCCGAAGTAAGCCCCCGTCCGGCGCTAGAGTAAAGCGGACCACCCCAGTACCCTAAGGCTACCTTAGCTACTAATTAAGTACAATCTCTAGACGATTCGTTAGGGGCTTCTCAATTGCGGAAAGTACTAGAACCACTTAGCATCGGAGATCGGAGTAAGAGAAGTGGAGCCTATGGACACTATGGTAGCCCCCATCAATGACAACTCGGAGGGAACGGAAAAGAAGAAGGCGACGGTGCGCATCGTCATCGCCGACGACCATCCGATTGTCCGCGACGGCCTGAAGAAACTGCTGCTGCTCGAAGACGATTTCGAGATCGTGGGCGAAGCCGGCGACGGCCGCGAAGTGCTGGAGAAGGTCCAGGAGCTCGACCCGGACGTGCTGCTGCTCGACCTGCGCATGCCGAATCTGGACGGGCTTTCCGCGCTGCAGGCGCTGCAGCAGACCAACAAGCGGACGCGCGTCATCGTGCTGACCGCGTCTGAGGACAAGAACGAGTTCGTGCAGGCGATGAAGCTCGGCTGCAGCGGCATCGTGCTGAAGCAGACCGCGCCGGATCTGATCGTGAAGAGCATCCGCAAGGTGAACTCGGGCGAAATCTGGCTCGATTCGCACACCACCGCCGCGGTGATGCGGCAGTTCTCAGACCGGCCAGGAAGGCTCAGGCGGCAGGCTCGGCATCGGGCGGCAAGGGCCGCGAGCGCAGTCCGCTATCGGCGCGCGAACGCGAAATCGTCGCGCTGGTCGCGCAGGGCTACAAGAACAAAGAGATGGCCGAGAAGATGTTCATCAGCGAGCAGACGGTGAAGAATCACCTGCACAACATCTTCGACAAACTCGGCGTTTCGGACCGCCTGGAACTGGCGCTCTACGCGATCCACAAGGGTCTGCATCTGGCGGGCGAGACGCGCAGCGCAACGCGCTAATCTACGCCGTTTTATCTTTCGCGTAACACAGCGGATTCGAGCGCGCACTCCGCGCACTTCGGATTCCGCGCGACGCACAACGCGCGTCCGTGATGAATGATCTGGTGCGAGAAGAGAATCCACTTCTCTTTCGGGATGATCTTCATCAGATCCTTTTCGATCTTCACCGGCTCGGTTTCCTTCGTCAGATCCAGGCGATGGGAGATGCGCTGGACGTGCGTATCCACCACCACGCCCGACGCGATGCCGAACGCCGTCCCCAGCACGACGTTCGCGGTCTTGCGCGCCGCGCCCGGCACCGTCAGCAGCTTGTCGATGTCCCGCGGAACCTCGCCGCCGAAATCGCTCAGGATCTTCTTCGCCGCGCCGATCACCGACTTCGCCTTGTTATTGAAGAATCCGGTGGACTTGATGTCCTGCGCCAGCTCGTCCTGGCTGACATTCGCGAAATCCTGAATCGTCGGATATTTTTGAAACAGCCCCGGCGTCACCATGTTGACGCGCTTGTCGGTGCATTGCGCGGAAAGAATGGTCGCGACCAGCAGCTCCCAGGCGTTCGAATGATGCAGCGCGCAGGTCGCCTCCGGGTACATCTTGTCGAGCGTCGCGAGGATTTTCTTGACGCGCGCGGCTCGCTCGGCGGCGGTTTTTGGTTTGGCGACAGGTTTCGGCAAGCCACATAATAACATTTGCGAGAGAAATTCCTTCTGTGGTTCGCGGCGCTGGCCGCTTTCGGCGGATGCGTCTTCGCGGCGTTCGAATTCGACGATTTCTCGCTATTTTCCAAGTCCCCGGTGATGCTGCCGGCCGAGTGGATCGATTGCTTCCGCCAGACGCGCCCGCTCACCGAGCTGACATTCTGGCTCAATGACGCGCTCTTCGGCAGATCGCCGATTTCCTGGCACGTCGTCGATCTGCTGCTGCACCTCGCAGTCGTCGCGCTGGTCTGGGACGTTCTCCGCAAACTGATCGGCGACCGCGCGGGCTTGATCGCCGCCGCGATTTTCGCGGTCCATCCGATGATGACCGAGCCGGTGGCCTACGTCTTCGCGCGAGCAACGTTGCTGGCGACACTGTTCAGCCTGCTCGCGATCCGAGCTGGATCGCGGAACGATTTTGGATCGCCGGCGTTCTGGTTCACGGTGGCGATGCTGGCGAAGGAGGAATGCGCCGCGCTGCCGTTGGTGCTGATGCTCTTACCGCGCCGTCGGACCGCGACAACGAGGCGGTGCACGCGTTCCTGGCAATGCTCCTCGTCGCTCTGGCAATCGGCCTCCGCACGCTCCACGCCGCCGCCGCGATTCAAGGCTCCGGCGTGGGCGCAAATGCCGGCATCTCTCCGCTCGCCTATCTTAGCATCGCAAGGCGTCGTCGATCTGGCGATACTTGCGGCTCTTCGTAATCCCGTGGGGATTTTCCATCGATCCCTCGCTCACTTGCCCGGCACTTATGGATCGCGATCCTCGCCTGGATCGCGCTCGCGGCCGTTTGCCTGATCCCTTTCCGCGGACGATTCTGGTTCCTGATCGGCTTGCTGCTGCTCGCGCCGAGCTCGTCGATTCTCCCGGCCGCCGATCTCGCGGCCGACCGCCGCATGTATCTTCCGATGGTCGCGTTCTGCGCCTGCGCCGGAGTCTTGCTCGAAGCCGTCGATCGCCGTGCGATCGTCGCGATCGTTCTCGGCTTGATCGCGATCTCGATTCGCTATTCGATCCTGTGGACCAATCCCGAAGCCCTTTGGAGCGAAGCGGGGCGTCTGGCGCCCGATGCCGTGCGTCCGCGCATTCAACTGGCTCGCGCCCTGCCGCCCGAACAGGCGCTCGAAGAGTTGAAGGATGCGCCCGACAACGAAAACGTCGCGACTGAACGAGGAAGACTGCTGCTGACGCTGGGCCGACCCGCGGAAGCTCTGTCGGCATTCGGCCGGGCGCTCGCGCTAAGTCCGAATGACGCGACGAGCCATCAGCAATCGAGCCGTGGCGTTGGCGGCGCTCGGATCGCGCGATGCCGCGATCGCCGAGTTTCAACGGGCGCTCGAAAAGGATCCCTGCCTGTCGGACGCCCGCGAGAATTTAGCGAAGCTCGGCGTGCAAACTGCGGCGCCGGTCCGCTGTCAGTAAGTGCTCAGGTGAGCCTAAGCCCGCTTATCGACATTCCGCATCGCCTTGTGAATCTTCTTCCACTTCGCTTTCTGATCAAGCTGCGCGCGCACATCGAGCTGACGGTCGAGATACGCGGCTTCCTTCCGCATCTTCCGATAATTTGAAAAACGGTCGAAGTCGAGAGAGCCGTCATCGATCGCGGCCTGCACGGCGCAGCCTTCTTCGCCCGCGTGCGCGCAATCGCGATAGCGGCACTGCTCCGCGAGTTCTTCAATGTCCGGAAAAGCGCCGTCGACATCGTCTTCACCCGCCCACGGCTGCAATTCGCGCAAGCCCGGAGTATCGATCAAGCAGCGCGCCGCTGGGCGTTTCGAGCAGTTCGCGATGCGTGGTGGTGTGGCGGCCACGGCTGTCGCTTTCGCGAACCGCTCCGGTCGATTGACGATCGCGGCCCAGCAGGCGATTGATCAGCGTCGACTTCCCCGCCCCCGACGATCCCACGAATGCGACCGTTTCTCCCGGCACCAGATAAGGACGCAGCGCGTCGATCCCGTCGCCATGCAGAGCGCTGATCGTGACCACGTCCGCGCCCGGCGCGATCGCGCGGACTTGCGCATGCGAGCATCGAGATCGTCGCACAGGTCGGCTTTGTTCAGCAGAATCGCGCACTGCGCGCCGCTCGCTCGCGCCGTCACGAAGTATCGTTCCAGCCGGCGCAGATTGAAATCGCCATCGAGGCCGGTGACCACGAACACCGTGTCGATGTTCGCCGCGATCACCTGCGCTTCGAGCGCATCGCCCGCGGCTTTGCGGAGAAAAACCGTTCGCCGCGGCAGCACTTCTTCGATGACCGTATCGCGTACGCGGACGAAATCGCCGACCGCCGGCAGATCCTCGCGGTTCGACGTTTCATAGCGCAGCTTCCCCGCGAGCGTGGCGAAAATTTCCGCGCCGTCCTCGCAGCGCAGCGCGTAGGAGTTCCGATGTTCTACGGCAACTCGGGCAATCACTCTCTCTATGATATTCTCGTTTCCATATGAGAATCGGCTGTTTCACCCCGTTGCTGTCGCAGTTTCCCCTCGATAAGGTTTTCGAAAAATTGCGGACCCTGAACATCTCCACGGTTGAGCTGGGCACCGGCAATTATCCCGGCGATCCGCATTGCAAGTTGTCGATGCTGAACGATCGCGCGGCGTTGAAGGACTTCAAGACGAAGCTCTCCGACAACGGATTCACCATCAGCGCGCTCAGCTCGCACGGCAATCCTCTGCATCCGGATACGGCCGTCGCGAAGGCGTATGCGGAGACCAGCCGCAAGACGATTCTGCTGGCCGAGAAGCTGGAAGTGCCCGTCGTGATCGATTTTTCCGGCTGCCCCGGCGATAGCGACAAAGCGAAATATCCGAACTGGGTGACGTGCCCGTGGCCGCCCGAATATCTCGACGTGCTCGACTGGCAGTGGGAAAAGAAAGTGATTCCGTACTGGATCAGGCACGCGAAGTTCGCCGAAAATCACGGCGTGAAAGTCGCCATCGAAATGCATCCCGGCTTCGTGGTGTACAGTCCGGAGACGATGCTGAAGCTGCGCGCGATCGCGGGCAAGAGCATCGGCTGCAATTACGATCCCAGCCACATGTTCTGGCAGGCGATCGATCCGATCAAAGCGATCCGCGTGCTGGGCGATTCGATTTTCCACGTCCACGCGAAAGACACGCAGATCTACGACGCGAATCTGCCGATGACCGGCGTGCTGGATACGAAGAAATATACCGACGAGCGCAATCGCGCCTGGATTTTCCGCGCCTGCGGCTACGGCCACGCCTATACCTGGTGGACCGAATTTATTTCGACGCTGCGGATGTTCGGCTACGATTACGTGCTCTCGATCGAGCACGAGGACACGCTGATGTCGCCCGACGAAGGACTGACCAAGGCGGCGACGTTCCTGAATCAGATCGTGATCCGCGAGCAGCCGACGGCGCCATGGTGGGTCTAAGTTAGCAGTAGTTTTTCCGAACGCGCCTATACATTGGGCACAAGAAGAAGATCGATGGAGTCGTCAGGTACCAGTACAAAACTGAAATTCGGTCTATCCGCAATTAGACCCGGATTTCTTGTCCGCCGCATGGCATTCCTGGCAAAACAGTGACATGCGGATCGCGATGCTCGTGACATTTTGTTCCCTGGCTCTTTCGGCGCAGACGATTTCCGTGGCGCAGCTCAATTTGTGGGACGACGAGCCGGCGAAAACGCTGGCGCAACTGTGGGGCGCGGCCGCGCAGAATCCGAAATCCGCCGCCGCCCGCGTGAATGTCAGCTACGCTTTCCTCTCTCAGAACCGTTTGCAGCAGGCGGAATGGACGGCTCGCGAGTCGCTGGGGCTCGAGCCGGCCAATGCCCAGGCGCAGCTAATTCTCGGCTGGACGCTGGCGCGCGAGTATCGTTATACGGCCGAAGCTCTCGATTGTTTGCGCCGGGCGGCGAGCGTTTATCCGGTGGCGCACCTGGGCGCGGCCGACGTGCTGGCGCATCAAGGCTCGCTCAGCGAGGCGCGTGCCGAACTCCAGGCGTATCTTGCGTCGGGCGCCAAGAGATTATCATCCGTGGCGGCCGAGAATTGGTTGAAGGGCTAGCTGCTAACTAGCATCCGCGGAGCCCCATGCGTGAGCGTAGGGTCTCAGAACTGAATCTTCTCACTGCTCACAGAAGAGAGGATCTACCATGCGCCGCACATTCACTCTGCTCCCCTTCGCGATTCTTGTCCTCGCCCCGCTCGTCCATGCCGACGAAGTTCTCTATCAGAAGCCGCCGAAGGAAGTTCTCGACATCCTGAACGCGCCCGCCACGCCGGCGCTCAGCGTGAATCCGACCAAGACTTACGCCTCGCTGTCGCAAGCCGCGCGCTATCCTTCCATCGCCGAAGTTTCCGAGCCGATGCTGCGCCTGGCCGGCATGCGCATCGATCCGCGCACCAACGGATTGCATCTGGCTCCGCACAGCCTGTCGATCGAACTGGTGAAGCTGCCGGAGGGCACCAAGATCAAGCTCGATGCTGCCGCCGAACGCGCAGGCGGGTCCACTGCGCTGGTCGCCCGATGGAAAGCAGTTCGCGTTCTCGAACACCATGGCCAACGGAATCGAGCTGTGGCTCGGCGATCCCGCCACCGGCAAGACGCACAAGATCGCCGGCGTCAAATTGAACGGCGTGCTGGGCGATCCCATCGACTGGCTGGCCGACAACAAGACGATCATCGTGAAAACCGTTCCCGCCGGCCGCGGACCCGCGCCCGCCGAGCCGCGCGTTCCGAAAGGTCCGCACGTGCAGGAAAGCGACGGCGGCGCGGGCGGCGTCGCCACCTATGAGGATCTGCTGCAGAATCCGCACGACGAGGATCTGTACGAATACTACGCCACCGCGCAACTGGTATCGATCGACACGTCGCTCGGCCAAAGTGACGCCGCTCGGCAAGCCCGGAATTTTCGAAGGAGTCGAGCCTTTCGACCGACGGCAAGTACATGCTGATCACGCGCGAGCATCGTCCGTTCTCCTACCTGCACCCCGCCCGCGAATTCCCCAAGGAAGTCGAAATCTGGAACCAGGCCGGCGCGATGGTTCACAAAGTGGCGAGCGTGCCGACTCCCGAAGCGCATCGCGCGGCGGCGGCGTGCAGCCCGGCCCGCGCCAGTTCCGCTGGATGCCGAATGAGCCCGCGTCGCTGATGTGGGTCGAGGCGCTCGACGGCGGCAATCCGCGGGAGAAGGTTCCGCATCGCGACCGCGTCGTCGGCTCTAGCGGCGCCGTTCACCGGCGAGCCCACCGAAATCGTCAAGACCGAAGAGCGTTTCTCCGGCATCCAGTTCGGCAAGGATTTCGCGCTGGTCGAAGATCAGCGCGCGCATCACGCGCATCGTGCGGACGTACAAAATCGATCCCAAGAATCCCGGCTCCGAAGCCAAGCTGATCTGGAGCCGCAATTCGCAGGATCGCTATAAGGATCCGGGCCGTCCCGTCGCCGTCAACGGCGGCGGCGGTGGCCGCGGCGGCGGTGGTGGCGGCGGACGCGGCGGCGGTGGCGGAGGCCAAGCTGGTGCAATCCGGCGAATCGATTCTGCTCGCAAGGCGAAGGCGCCTCTCCCACCGGCGACCATCCGTTCCTCGATCGCTTCAACCTGAACACGCATGAAGACCGAGCGCGATTTTCCAATCGTCGCCCGACGTTTATGAAGTGGTCGACGCGGTGCTCGACGATACCGGCACGAAGTTCATCACCCGCCGCGAGAGCCAGTCCGAGCCGCCGAATTACTATCTGCACAACGGCGCGAAAGTCACGGCGCTGACCGCGTTCAAGGATCCCTCGCCGCAGCTCCGCCGCATCACCAAACAACTGGTGACCTATAAGCGCGCCGACGGCGTCGCCGCTCTCGATGGAGCTCTATCTGCCCGCCGATTACAAGCCCGGCACGCGCCTTCCGGCCGTGATGTGGGCCTATCCGCACGAATATAACGACGCCGATACGGCCGGCCAGATTCAAGGCTCGACCCAAGCGCTTCACCACCATCACCGGATACTCCGAGCTGTTCTTCCTGCTGGAAGGCTACGCGGTGATGGAGAACACCGCGATGCCCGTGGTGGGAACCATCGACGTGGTGAACAATACTTACGTCGAGCAGATCGTCGCCGACGCCAAAGCCGCCATCGACAAGGTCGCCGAGATGGGCTTCATCGATCCGAACCGCGTGGGCGTGGGCGGCCACAGCTACGGCGCGTTCATGACCGCGAATCTGCTGGCCCACTGCAATCTGTTCCGCGCCGGCATCGCCGAAAGCGGAGCCTACAATCGCACGCTGACGCCGTTCGGATTCCAGAGCGAGCAGCGCACCATTCTGGGAAGCCCCCGACACCTATCTGAACATGTCGCCGTTCTTCTTCGCCGACAAGATCAAGGATCCGATCCTGCTGATCCACGGCGAGGCGGACGACAATTCCGGCACCTTCCCGATCCAGAGCGATCGCATGTATCAGGCGATTCGCGGCAACAAAGGAATCGTGCGCCTGGTCTTTCTGCCCGATGAAGCGCACGGCTATCGCGCCAAGGAAACCATCGAGCACGTGCTGTGGGAGAAGTTCCAGTGGTTCGATAAATACGTGAAGAACCCGACGATTCCCAAGCCGCGCTACAAAGGTCGGCGCGGTAGAATAACCGTCGGCCGAGTAAAAATGATTCGCGCCGTTTCATTTTTCCTGCTCCTGGCGATTGCTCGGTCCGCGTCCGGCGCAGGAAAACCGGTTGCCGACCCTCTCGACGTCTTTACGTCAAGCGGCCGATAAAGCGGCGGCGGATTGGGAGGCACTCGCCAAAGGACTGGAGCAGAAGATCGCCACTCTGCTGCCGTGCGATCCCGAAGTCCCGCGCCGCCGTCGAGGAAGTCAGCCGCGCGTCCGACGCCCGATTATCGGCCCTGTCGGCGTATCTAAAGGCGTCCGCCGCCAAAGCGAAAGTGGATACCGAAGCGGCCAAACGAGTGCTCGCCGCACAAGCCGCGCTCTCCGGCGGATGGGTCGCCGAGCACACTGAGGCCGAGCAGCAGCGCGCCGCCATCGAAGCCCAGGTCGCCGACTTGAAAGAGAGCATGCGCAAGCGCGGCTCGCTCGCGGCCGCAGAGCAGGTGCTCGTCGAAATCGCGAACATGGTCAAGGAGCGCGCGGCAAAATCGGAAGAGCAGGCCAGCCGCCGGGAGTCACTCGACTCTTCGATCGGCGATTTGGTGGTCGCCTATCAAGACCCGGCAAACGGCGCTTGAAAACGAATCCGCGCTGCTCGACGCGGAGACCGCCAGGTGGAAGGCCTATTACGCAGCACGAGTCGCGCGCGCCATCACGGAGTGCGCCATCATCAATCCCGGGCCGCCCCAGCGAAAGAAGCAGCCGTGAAGCGCGCCTGCCTGTTTGCCATCGTGGCCGTGTTGTCCCTGGCGCAGCGCTCGCGCGACGATTACCGCGCGGTCTATCGCGGCTGGAAACAGACGGACCCCAATCTGGAACGCGATGCCTCGAACGGAGGAGCACCCATCGCGCAGCGCGCCGATCGCATGGCGGCGGAGGCCGCGAAAAGCGCTGCCGCCCGTAAAGTGTTTCTGGAAGGCACAGCTCAGGATGAGGCGCAACAAGTCGAGTGGCTCGAAACCGCGTCGCTCATCCCGGAATCGACCGCGGCTTCCAGCAAATCCGACGAGCAGTTCATCGAATCGGAAGCCGCGGCGGTGACGCGCACCATCGACACTTTCGCCAACGATCCGGACAAAGGCATGCAGCAACTGCGGCAGGCGCTGGCCAAGGAAAGAGTCGCGCTCGACACCCTGGCTCCCGTGATCGCGCAGAGAAAGAAGGCTGCGGATGAAGTGACCGCCTCGGGAAGCGCGATTGAGGAGGCGCGAACCAAAGCCCTCGAACAATCGCGGGCGATGGTAGAAGGTTTCAAGAATGCCGCAGCGAGTGCGACCAACGAAGCCGCAGCCTGGGCCGAATATTATCGAAAGCTCGGGGAGGGCGCGCAAGGAACGGCCACGCCGATCACCGAGGTGCTTCCCGGCGCGCCGCCCGCCGTGCTCAATAACCCTGTCCCCGCGCCGCCCACTGTCACGCCGCTGCCTCTGGCCCGCTACGTCGGCGCATGGACCTATCCGCAAACTAATGGCCTCTATCACGGCCCGCAGCCGGAGTTCATCGACCTTCTGGTGCATGAGGAAAACGGCCGCGCCACCGGCAGCGCGTTCGCGCGTTTCAAACTCCCACCGGGCGCCACCGGCGATCCAATCGTACGCTTCGATTTCTCCGGAGAATTCCAGCCCGCGCGCCGCCAGGTTTTCGATCTCGTCACCGCCGAGGGCGCGAAAGGCACCATCGAATTAATTCCCGGCCCCGCCTTCAATCTCCTGGAACTGAACTTCCAAACCGAGCCAAAGCCCGGAAAAATCCGCCAAGCCGACGTAGTATTAGTGAAAAAGTAGAACTTCAGAAGGAAACGCTGCGTTGTGTCTTATGACATGAAGAATTGGCTGGTAAGAACCGCTGAGGAGCTTGTGGGCGACCTTGTAATTACGGCCCTGGCCATCGCCGTGTCGATCATCTTGCGAGGAATCGATTTGACCATCCGTGCGTTGATTGGTCCTCAATTCGAGCCAATCGTGTGGGTTCTATTGATGTTTGTAGTGCTCGTCGCGATATCGACGTACTTAATCCGGCAAGGGAACCAGCCGGCTTAGCGTACTTCCGCACGGGTAGACGTCATGAAACAGGCTCAGTCCCAAAATCGGCGCACTTAATAAGGAACTCAGGCGTAATTTCTTAGTTGCCGATGGCAATGTAAAGCGTCTGGCTTCCCTTCATACCGCCCAGGCTGAACGTTATCGGCAACGCCGCATTCGCTCCCACGCTGGGCACCACCACGTTGAATTGGTAGAGACCCGTAAACGATGGAGCCAGACCGGAGTAGGAGAGAGTCGCCTGCGTTGAGCCGAAGAAGATCTGGAGAGGTGTGGTCAGTGAGTTTTGCGCCGTAACGATCGTGCCCGCGGTGAAACCACCGGTCACGGGACCAAAGCCGACACCATAAATAATCAGAGTATCGCCAACCAGCGCCGGGTGCGAAGCTACACCCGAAATCGCGTTTTGCGGGAGCGCAAACGTCTGGCCGTCGGAGAACAACGCGGCAACATACTGTTTGTTGTTCACTGTAAACGTCGGCGGCGCCAGCAGTCCGGGTTGCGTCGGGTTTACGTAGATGGGAAAGCCGTCGCTCGTCCCGTTGGAGTTGGTAACCGAAATCAAGACCGGGCCGGTGGGCGCATCGGACGAAACCAGCGCGTTTACCTGACCTGGACTGATGTAATCGATGAAAGCGGCCTTTCCGCCAACAGAAACGCTGACGTCACCGAGCATCGTGGGGCCAACACCGTTCACGAAATTGGACCACCCGAGGGGCGCTGAGGAAGTTAGATTCGTTCCGTAAATCTCAATCCACGAACCGGGTGCAATGGACGTGAAGCCTCCGAAAGCGCCGGCGCTGACAATGCCGCCCGGAGTAATCACGGGCGGACCTACCGGACCGGCTAGCGTGAAGGAGATGTCGTCGGCAACGTAGAAGTTATTGCCATAGTCCACCGAGAGGTGCACGCGTCTGGTACCGGAGGGAAGCGTTCCGGAGCTGGCGGTCTCGAATAAACCTACGCCGGGACGGGTGATTGGACCAAGCGTAGCGGTGGTGCCCACCTGGGTGCCCGCCCAATTGAAGAACGTGTAGGTCAGAGTGGGGCTCATATCGGCGATACCGCCGAGCCATGCGGATATCTGATAGGTCACCTGGCCGGCGTCAATCAAGGTACCGGCCGCGGATACATCGATATCCTGGTAGCTGCTTCCCGGTCCGACGAACAGATTCACCCCGCGATCGGCTGGACCGGGATCGGTAAGCGAGATCCATCCTGTTCCGCCGTAAGGCGCGATGGAAGCGCCATTATAGGTCGACCAGCCGGGCACGTAGAGCGCGGTCGAGCTGTGGGGAACACCGGGTCCGCTCTCTGCGTTGCCGTTCACCACCAGATTCGTGCCCAACACTGCAGAGGGCGTCGTACCGAGGGTTGTCAACACCAGCGACAAACTGTCGGCGACTGCGTAGACATTGGCCAGAGTCAAGGTCACAGCGATGCGCACGGTTCCGGAAGGGACGAGTCCGATCTGCTGTTGCATAGACAGCCCGTCTCCATTGAAGCCCCCCGGGCCCAGATTGGCGGTGCTGAACTGTTGCCCGCTCGCGTTTTCGAACGCCACCGTCAACTGCGCTGTCAGAGCGTCGGCTCTGGCGCCAAAGTAGGCAGAAGCGGTGAACTTCACATTTCCCCCGCTAATAACGGAGGCGACGGAGGAGACATCGATGTTTTGCGTCAGCACGCAGCTTCCCGAGGTGCATCCAAAATATTGAAACCCGTGATCGGGCGGCGCTGGTTCGGTGACCAGCAGATACCCGGTGAGACCATAGGGTAGCAGGGTGGGCTTTCCTGTAGTCGTCCAACCTGGAATGGTGGTGACCGGCGCAGAGGGCGTTCCGGCAGCCCCGGTTTCGGCGTTGCCGTTCACGATCAGATTGCTCCCCAGAATGCCTTGGGCATGGATTACATGCGCAAAGACCAAGAGGGTTGCAGTGAACAGAACAGGTCTTACTACAGTCATCTATCGTCCTCCAAGATTCGATATTTGAGTTGTCTGGCATATCTGCGCAAAGCGCGGCGATTCCCGCCCGAGATTCTGCGATAGTGAAATAATCGTGGGTTTATGAGCTGTAGTGCGTCCTTAACAGAGCGCTTGCAGTTGTTCATGCAAGGCGATTCGAACGTGGTCGACGCCCTGCTTAATGAGGTGTTGCCAAAACTGCGAGAGATCGCGTTCCGGGAGCTGAAACGGGAGCGCTATATGGCTCCGCTTTCAAGAACCGAGCTGGTGCACGAGGTCTGGATTAGCGCGTTATCAAGAGGCGTCTGGAATATTCGCGACCGCGGGCATTTCTATGCGCTGGTCAGCTTGGCGATGCGCCGCATTCTGGTGGATATGGCGCGTAAGAGGCTCGCGCTGCGGCGGGGCGGCAAAGAAACCACGCTCTCGCTCGACGACGCCGGTCCGCTCATCGGAACGTTTGGACAAGATGCCGAGAAGATCGTCGAAATCGGGATTCTGATGGAGCGGCTGGAGATCAAGGATCCCGACGCAGCGCGCATGGTGGACATGCAATACTTCAGCGGCTTTACGTTGGAAGAGATCGCCACCGAGACCGGCCTCACCACGAAACAAGTGCGAACGCGCTGGGAACGGGGCATGAAGCGACTCAAAAAGGCCCTGCATGCCCAGAAGCGAGCAGCCGCATCTACGTGAAATGTCTTCGACTTTATCGAGATCTTTTACGTCTACCCGCAGCCTGTTACGCATGACTCGACTGAACCGCCATGCGTAAGCATGCGGATAGACGCGAGCATATCTGTCATTTCGTTATCGCAGTCCCAGGCTTACGCCAGGGGCCATAACCCCGTCCGTAAGGGCGGGGATTTCTCTCCGAGACAGTCCACTAGTATTTTCGCGAGAGAGCCTGCCACGTGCGGCCTTTTCGTAGGATCGAACTCCAGGGCTCTGCCCAGAATATCGATCGCGTCGCTGGAGAGTCCGATGTTCAGGTTTTGGAGCAGCTCCCGCACCCGGTCGGGAAGGTCCAGGCACGCGTCCGGGAGAAGATACGACAGCCGGCGGCCCGTAAGCATTTCAATTACGATTTTCGACAGGCTATAGATATCGCTCGACGCCTCGGCATAGCCGATCGCCTGCTCCGGCGCCATGTAATCGAAAGTGCCGGCGGCGCGGGAAAGGCCGTATAGCGTCTCATTCGCGTCTTTCACAATGGCGATCGAAAAATCGATCAGGACCGCTTCTTCCGCGGCGGATCCCTCGCCACGCACGATGATATTTTCCGGCTTCACATCCCGGTGCCAGATTCCATGCGCGTGAATCGCATCCAGTGCGCCGGCAAGCTGATCCAACATTCTTGCGGTGGTGTTGAGAGGTAGCGCACCGTGTTCCAGAACTTCCCGCAGACTCCGGCCTTCGATGAATTCCATTATCAGATATGGTCCTCCGTGTGGCGCGCTTCCATGCGCATAAATCGAAACAACGTTGGGGTGGCGTACTCGCTGGAGAGCGGTCACCTCCTGTTCAAACCTCCGCTGAATCCAGGACATGTCCTTGACTTCGCTGCGGAAAACTTTGACGGCACAGCGCTTTTTCTGAGCGCGGTCGTATCCATCCATCACGTTGGCAAAACCGCCGCGTGCCAGCAGCTCTCCTACTTCGAAGCGCGAATCGAGGAGAGTTCCTGCCAGCTCATGCACCTCCGGCAGCAGAGCCCCCACGCGCCAGGCCGCCAAATCGGGGAGCAGCTCGGCTCGCTCAGCCCGCTGCCGCCGATGCACAACATAACCGAAGCTTGCGAGCGTAGTGAATGCGATTCCGTATAGAAGCAACAGCGGCCACGAACTCCAGGTGGGCCGCATAATAGTGATAGGTTGACTCAGCACCGGCGACCAGGGACCCGTGAATACGCGCCCCTGGACTTCGAGCGTGTGCCCGCCTGAGGACAGCGCGCCCAGTGCGAGATCAAGACTCTGCGATTCCCGCCACGCCGATTGTTCGGGCAGAATCCGGTATCGGAGCCGCAGCGCGTTGCGGCGGTCGAACTGAAGCGTCCCAATGTGTGCCGTTACTTTCACTCCGTGCGGCAATTCATGAACCGCTTCGGCGAGCCTGGGCTCCTGACCGCTCCAGGAGAATGCAGAGATGAAGACTTGCGGCGAAAACTGCGGCGTGACTAGATCAGAGGGCGGACTGTAATGCACCAGATCGTTATCCGCGCCCCACCATAGCGATCCGTCGTTATCGGCGAAAACGCTCCCGGAGTTCATGCCGTTAGCAGGAAACCCGTCGGACAGATCGAGCTGCATCCACTTGCCGGCTTCGGCCTCGGCTCGATCCGCAACATAGACACTCAGATCTCCGCCTCGCCAGAGCCGGCCCTCGGTGTCGGCGTCCATCGTGTCACCGCCGGGCTCGGGAGTACCGTCGTTCAGGCCGTATTGGCGGATCGTGACCTTTCCATTCGCGCCCGGCCGGATTAGCGAATGGGAGGGCGCCAGGAAGCTCGCGTACCAGACATCGCCGTTCGGGAGCGGTGCCATGGACCAGCATCCGTTACCCGCCAGGCCGTCGCTTTTGGAGATTTCTGTCCAGATGCCGTGTTCGTCTCTGACCACGAGTCCACCGTTGTAACAAGCCCACAGTCTGCGGGTCTCCTCCTGATATTTAATGGCCAGGATATTTCTCGAAGGCTGGGTCTGTAAGGGATGGTTTTCGACATTCAAGAGCGGACCCTCGCGGGAGAGCCGAGCCAGCAATCCCCCGCCCAGCCAGATTTCGCCGTCAGGCGTCCGAGCCAGGCGCATGGCGACGGTTCGACGGTCTTTCCTGGTGGACGCGAGTACTTTTCCATTCGCCCCCAGCAACAAAACGCCGTTGCCGCTAAAGCCCGCCAAAAGGGTGCCGTCTCCCATCGCCAGGAGAGCCGAAACCATGCCTCGTCCTTCAAAGGTCCCGACGGCGTTCCAGCGCGAGCGGTTCTCGTCCAAGGTCACGATTCTGCCGCTATCGAGCCCTGCGTAAATCCGTCCACCGCTGCGCGTCAGGGACCATGGAGCATAAGCAACGCCGTCGCGGATGGTCCAATACTCGACCTGAAAGGGAGAAGTTAACCGGTAAAGCCCCTGCGTCGTGCCGATCCATATCGTGGCGTCCTTGCCCGGAATCGCGTCCACCATGCCGGGCAAGCCATTGGCTCGAGTTGCGATGCGAAACGAGCCGGGACGCCCGACGGCAAGCAAACTATCGCCCCATAAGACAATCGCACCGTCAGGACCCTCGTGAATTCTAGATCTGGTACTTGCTCCATCGAACAGGGCAACATGATTTCCGCTGCCGCAATCGTAGCCGGTGCCCCCGTCTGCGGCGACCCACAAACATCCTTGACGATCGCGCATCACCTTAACCGGCCCATTAGTCGGAAACAAATCGCTGGGATGGCGGGTCACCGGCAGCGTGACTCCGCGCCGCCAGCGGACCACGTCTTCAACACGAATTTCACTCCATGCTTTTCCGGACCCTGGGTACATCAAAGTACCCAGCGGGTCGAGAGTCAATGGACCGGGAGAATCGAGTGCCATCACCGCTTCCGCGCTCCACCGATCCGCGGACCTCTGCATTCTTAAAAGCGTCGCATTGGTGGGAATTCCGAGCCCCGGAGGCCCAGTGGCGGCGATGACGAGATTCGCGGTCACCGCAATTACGCTGACTGCCACACCCGTGCCGATTTGCTCTGTCCTGCCATTTGCAAACCGGTACACTCCGGTTGCCGCGCCTATCCAGATGGCTCCGCCGGGGTCCTCGCTGAAGTCATAAGTCTCCCCGTTAGGGAAACCGTAATCGCGGAGAAAGAAGAAACGCGTTCCGTCAAAACAGGCGGGTTGCGGTCCCCCCAGCCACAACCGTCCGCGAGAATCCTGAAACAGAGTTTTTACGCTCTTCGGTGAGCCGGGTACGGAGAGAAACGGGTACTGTTGACCAAACCCTGCGCTCGCGAGCAGCACGAAGACAATTGGTTTCGAAACCAGCGACAAGAATCCTCTCCAGAACTGATATTAGTACTCTGCGCAGGTTCCTCCTCAAGCCGCCCGTAAATATGGTCATTTAAGGCTTCCTGAAGGCGCTTAGGTGCGCAATTATGGTCATTTAAGGCGCGCTAATACTACTTTTGCCAGGAGATTTCGCTGGCTTCGAGGGGCACGGACGCGCTGGGATGATAAGGGACCAATCGAGCGGTAAAATCACTGGCGGGACGATTCGCCTCAACCGTCGCGGTGTATAGATACCCTTTATCCGGCAACTGGACGCCCCGCTCCATCGCTTTCCGCACCGGCCCTTCGGCGAAGAGTTCGACTTGGACAAACTGCGGGTCTAGTTCCCCCAGATGGACTGCGACCTCGATGTGCAGGACTCCGTTTCGAGAGTTGGCCTTGAGAGCGCCGAAGGAAACGCCGCTCCAATTGCGAGCCAGGGCCTGCTGCCAAGCGAGGATTTCACCGCCGAGTTTGCCGCGCTGGGCGGTACGGGCCGCATACGCAACGGCCGCCGGAATGTAATGCTCTTCGGTGTACTGGCGAACGGCGCGATTGGCGGAATATTCCGGCGTCAGGCGCGCCATGCTCTCGCGGATGCGCGCCACCCATTGCGCGGGAATACCCGCGTCATTCCGCTGATAAAATTCCGGGATGACGTGGTCTTCCAAAAGAGCGTAGAGAGCCTCTGCTTCGGCGGCGTCCCACGCGGGGTCGTCTCCGTGCTCACGACCGTCGCCGAGGGCCCAGCCTACTTCGGGCGCATAAGCTTCTGCCCACCAACCATCGATTTCCGAGAGGTTCAATCCGCCGTTTACCAACACCTTCATGCCGCTGGTGCCGCTGGCTTCCCATGGCCGGCGCGGCGTGTTGACCCAGACATCGACGCCTCCCACCATCCGCTCTGTGAGGCGCATATCGTAATCGCTGAGAAAGACGAGGGACGCGTGGAGTCCCGAACGATTGATAAACTCGCTCCACTGACGAATCATCTCTTGTCCGGCGCCATCTTCCGGATGCGCCTTGCCCGCGATAACCAGTTGCACGGGGCGCTGAGGGTTGCTTAAAATCCGCGTTAACCGGACAGGATCGTACAGCAGCAGGTTGGGGCGTTTGTAGGTAGCGAAGCGGCGGGCGAATCCAAGGGTGAGCGCGTTGACATTCAGTATTCTGCCGGCTTCGGCGATGTCCGCGCCCGATCTGCCTTGGATCGCGACTTGCCGCGAGTAGCGGGGCCGAAGGTGCTCGATCATCGATTTCCGCGCGGCGTTCCGCATGTTCCAGATAGGTGCGTCGGCGGTTTCGCGGATGTTCCCTTCCATTCCAGCCTGGGTGCCGTGCCAACAATGTTGCCCGCATACATCGTTCCACAATTTATGGGCTTCATCGGAGTCCCAGGTGGGGGTGTGGACTCCGTTGGTGACGTGACCGACGGGCACTTCTGCAACGGGCCAGCGCGGGAACAAGGGTCCGAACAGAGTGCGGCTGACGGCGCCATGCAGCCGGCTGACTCCATTCACCGCGCCGCTTCCGCGGATGGCAAGATAAGCCATATTGAACGGCTCTGTCGGGTCGGACGGATTGCGCCTGCCTAGGGCCATCAACTCATCGAAAGAGATGCCCATTCGCTGAGCGCCATCCCATTCGAAGTGGGTCCGCATGAGATCCACTGGAAATCGATCGAAGCCCGCCTCCACGGCGGTATGCGTGGTAAAAAGGTTACCGGGGCGCGTGGCGGCGAGGGCCGCGTGGAAAGAGATGCCGGTATCGTCCTTAAAGGTCACGGCCCGCTCCAGCACGGCACAGGCGGCGTGGCCTTCGTTGAGATGACAAACCTCGGGGTGAATCGAGAGCGCCCTCAGCAGGCGCCAGCCGCCGATGCCGAGCACCAACTCCTGCCTCAACCGAAGCTCTGGTCCTCCGCCATAGAGCTCACTGGTAATGCCGCGATATTCCGGGATGTTTGCGGGATCATTCGTATCGAGGAGCAAAAGCCTGGTTTGGCCAACCTTAACTTCCCAGGCACGAATCCAGAGTTCACTTCCGGGAAACGGGACGGACAAGCGAAGCCAATCTCCGTTTGAGTCTCGAACAGGCTGGACCGGTAGCTGGCCGGGATCGTTGAACGGATAGAGGGCGCGTTGGGCGCCGTTCCGGTCGAGCTCCTGCCGAAAATATCCTTGCGAATAGAGCAAGCCCACGCCGACGACAGGCACCCCCAGATCGTTGGCGGCTTTGAGCTGATCGCCGGCGACGTTGCCCAGTCCGCCGGAATAGATAGGCAGTGCTTCGCTCAGCATGTACTCCATGCTGAAATAAGCGACGCATTGGAGCGGCGAATGCGGGTGGTTTTGCGCGAACCAGCGCGGCGACTCTTTCTCCGCCGATCTTGCGCGAACGATTTCGTCGAGAGTTGCGCGGAAGGCGGGCTCAGATGTGATTCGTTTCAGATTTTGACCGGAGACCGTCTGCAGCACCGCCCAGGGGTTATGGGTTCGGTCCCATAGCTCCGGATTCAGTTTTCGCCAGAGTGCATCGGCGTCGCGGCTCAGAGACCAGCTTACGTCCAAAGCAAGTTGCACCAGCACATCATCACCCGACGCGTCTGAAGGAAGGTTCGTGTATTGCAGGTTGCCCATATGAATAGCTCTCGATGCTCCAATTCGACTTGATTATGAGGGATCAATCTTTCCGTGTCGTGACGACTGGTAAGCTCCCCGAGATTCGTTATCGGAAATGCTCGCGTCTGCCCGCATGCTTACGCATGGCGGTTCAGTACCAGGCCTGACGGGTATGCAAGCTGAATGCCACATTTCGGAGTGCCGATATTCGGCGTGGCAGTCGAGTTGCGGGTTGTTTAATACATGTCAACGGAAAACGAGAAGCACACCTGGGCCGTAGTGCTTGCAGGCGGAGACGGCACGCGACTCCAAGAGATGACTCATAGGATCGCCGGCGATTCGCGGCCAAAACAGTTCTGCCAATTTTTCGGCGGAAAGAGCCTGCTGAGCCACACGCGGGATCGTATCGCTCCGCTATTCGACGAAGATCGGACACTGTTCGTACTGGGGCGTGCGCACGAACCTTTCTATCGCGATCAACTGGCAGAGGTTCACGATCGGCGCAAAATCGCACAGCCTCAAAACCGCGGAACGGCCGTGGCGATGGCGCTCTGTCTGGAGATCATCGCGCAGCAGGACGAAGAAGCGCTGGTGGCGTTCTTTCCATCCGACCATCATTATTCGAGCTCGGCCGCGTTCCGCGAAAGCATCGAGGCTGGCTTGCGCCTGATGCCGGAATATCCGCAGAGTGTACTTATTGTCGGCGCCGAAGCTCGATATCCGGAAGTAGAATACGGATGGATACAGCCGGGCCGCACGCTGGTCGACTCACCGGCTAATTCTCTGCACCGAGTGTCTCGCTTCTGGGAAAAACCGACAGCGAGATATGCCAAAGGTCTACATCGACAGCGATATCTTTGGAACACTTTCGTCACAATTGGCTTGGCGGGAGCATTTCTCGAGCTGCTTCAAGCGACTGTTCCACACATCAGGCGATTGCTGGAGGGCGTCGGGAGCAATACCGAGCTCGATGATCTTTACAACAAGATTGCGCCTGTCGACTTCTCCCGTGCGGTGCTGGCGCCGATGCCGGAAAGGCTATTAGTGATGCGGGATGCGGCATCAGGATGGACTGATTTAGGGAGCCCTCGCCGGGTCATCGAGCTGCTTTGCGAACATGGTATGCGGCCCCCGTGGCTTGGAACCGGCCGTGGGAGCGGCTTCGACGCTGATTGCCGCAAGCTTTCGGCGACGGATAAACAACGTGCATCTCGGGCATCCTGATCGATCGATTAACTGTTGCGCGTGTGTGCCGATGGAATAATCGCGGAGCGGGGAGGCCGCGCCTTGGCACAAAGTAGCCGGTCCCCTTTTCGGGCTATGATTCCGTGCGCTGCGAGGACATCACCCCTGGTGACGGAATGCCGACACTGTATTGGGCATTATTGGTCATTATTGGCATGGGGACAGTGCGCCGATGACACCGCTCTGCGAATTCAACAGGTATCCGGCTCGGACATAATACTGACAAAGACGCGGGGAACAACCAGTCGGAGCCGTGCCACCTGGTTGGCATGCGCCGTGCTCTCCGGAACGAGTTAATTGAGGTATGGCAGAATGACCTTTTCAGGGTCGATTTTGAGACGATTATGCATCCTACGGTAGAAAAGCCCTCCATCTCGAACATTTCGCCTTTGGCCGGTAAGCCCGCTCCAAAGGAGATGTTAATCGATGTGGCCCGGCTCGAACGCGATTATTTCGAGCGATGGCCCGATTTGAATGACCCGAACCAAATGGTCAGTTTTGGCACCAGCGGTCATCGGGGCTCTTCGCTGGATGGCACATTTACCGAAGCGCACATTCTTGCCATTACGCAGGCGATCTGCGATTACCGGCGCGTAAAAAGTACGGACGGCCCTCTATACCTGGGAAAAGATACGCACGCGGTTTCCGATCCAGCTCAGCGGACTGCGCTCGAAGTACTGGCAGCGAATGACGTCGAGACCATCATTCAGCCAGATAACGGCGTGACGCCGGTGCCGGTGATCTCACGGGCCATTCTCGCGTACAATCTGGGACGGCAGGCGCACCTCGCGGACGGGATTGCGGTTACGCCGTCGCATAATCCGCCGAAGGACGGAGGCTTCAAGTACAATTCGACGAACGGTGGCCCGGCTGACACCGATGTAACCGAGTGGGTCCAAAACCGGGCCAACGAGCTGCTGCGCGGAAAAAACGCTGGCGTCAAGCGCGTTCCCTTTAAGTCGGCCATCGCGGCGTCGACAACTCACCACCAAGACTATGTGATGCCGTACGTTCGTGATCTCCGTAATGTGGTCGTAATGGATGCGATTCGAGACGCTGGGCTGAAGCTGGCGGTCGATCCGCTGGGAGGCGCGTCGGAGCCGTACTGGGGACCGATCAACGCCGAATATGAACTGGACATCGCCGTGGTGAACGAGAAGATCGACCCGACCTTCTCGTTCATGACGGTGGATCACGATGGCGTGATCCGGATGGATTGCTCAAGCCCGTACGCGATGGCGCGGCTGGTGGGGCTGAAGGACAACTATCGCGTCGCATTCGGTAACGATCCGGACTCGGACCGGCATGGCATCGTCACACCTTCGGCGGGTTTAATGAATCCCAATCATTACCTGGCTGTCGCGATCCAATATTTGCTTACCCATCGATCTCTTTGGCCGGAGCGGGTCGTGGTCGGCAAGACGCTGGTGAGCAGCAGCATGATCGACAAGGTGGTCAAAAGTCTCGGCCGGCGCCTGTACGAGGTCCCTGTGGGATTCAAATGGTTTGTGTCCGGGCTGGTCGACGGCTCCTGTTGTTTCGGAGGCGAGGAGAGCGCGGGAGCGAGCTTCCTGCGGCACGATGGCACTGTTTGGACCACCGACAAAGACGGCCTGATCATGGATTTGCTGGCGGCGGAAATTACTGCGCGAACGGGCAAGGATCCGGGCGAACATTACAAGGAACTGACGGCGCAGTTCGGCACGCCGCTGTACACGCGCGTCGATGCTCCCGCGACGCCGGAGCAGAAGGCCAAGCTGCTGGAGCTGGCCCCTGAAGCTGTAACCGCATCGACGTTGGCCGGCGAAGCGATTATCGCTAAGCTGACTCGCGCGCCCGGAGATAACGCCCCGATCGGCGGTTTGAAAGTGGTGACCGCCAGTGGTTGGTTTGCAGCGCGGCCCTCCGGTACCGAGAATATCTACAAAATTTACGCGGAGAGCTTCATTGACCAGTCACATCTGAACGCTATTCTGAGCGAGGCTGAGCAAATTGTGAATAACGCTCTGAGTTCCTCGAAAATAAAAGCATGACGCTGTTTCCTCCCGCGTATCGCGGATCCGGCTTGCTGCTGCACGTCACTTCCCTGCCCTCGCCCTATGGGATCGGCGATGTCGGGCCCTCAGCGGTCGCCTGGATCGACCGGCTTCAGGAAGCTGGTCAAAGCTGGTGGCAATCTCTGCCACTTGGTCCGACTGGATACGGGAACTCACCTTATCAACCGTTGTCCTCTTTCGCCGGTAATGCACTCGTGGTGAGTCCCGATTGGCTGATCGAGGACGGGCTGTTGCGATCGAGCGACTGTCAGCCTGGCGCGTTCCCGGCGGGCGAGGTCGATTACGAGGCCGTCATTCCTTTCAAGCACGGACTGCTCGAGAAAGCCTGGTCCAACTTTCGAGCGGGTGCGCGTGCCGATTTGCGGGCTGCTTATGAGCAGTTCTCGAACGAGCAGGCGCATTGGTTGAATGACTACGCGCTTTTCCGGGCGCTAAACGAAAAGTTCGGCGGCGAGTATTACGTCGAATGGCCGCACGAGTTGGTTCAGCGAGAGCCCGCGGCGCTCGACCGGGCGCGCCGCAAACTGGCCGATCGGGTCGAGTCTGGCAAGCTTTGCGCAGTTCCTATTGTTTCGGCAAGCCGACCGGCTGAAGGCGCATGCTCACGATAAGGGCGTCAAGCTGATCGGAGACCTGCCGTTCTTCGTCTCTCCCGATTCGAGTGACGTGTGGGCGAATCCGGAGTTGTTTCTGCTCGACGAACAGCGGCGCCCGCGTTTCGTTGCCGGTGTGCCTCCGGACTATTTCAGCGCGACGGGACAGCTGTGGGGGAATCCTGTTTATAACTGGGAGGTCCATCGCCAGTCCGGGTATCGCTGGTGGATTTGCCGTTTGCGCGCGCTGTTGAGCCACGTCGATGTGATTCGCCTGGATCATTTCCGCGGCTTCGTCGCGGCGTGGCACATTCCCGCCGGCTCATCGACTGCACAGTCGGGAAGCTGGGAGCCGGGTCCTGGCGCTACGTTACTTCGCGCCGTTCAAAAAGAATTGGGCGCTCTGCCCTTCATCGTCGAAGACCTGGGAATGATTACGCCTGACGTGTATACACTGCGCGACGAGTTCCACCTGCCGGGGACGCGCGTGCTCCAATTCGCGTTCGATGGCCATCCGGATAACCCGCATTTGCCGCACAATTATGTCAGCAATACGGTGGTGTATACCGGTACCCATGACAATCCCACTTCGCGCGGCTGGTATGAGGATCTGCCTTATGACCAACGACAGAACCTCTGGAGGTATCTGAAGCGGCCCGAGGGAACAACCAGCGATGCCGCGACAGAACTGATGGAGTTGGCTTGGTCCTCCAGGGCTGCGCTGGCGATGGCTCCGCTGCAGGATTTGCTAAACCTGGGTAATGAAGCTCGAATGAATTTTCCCGGCCGGGTGGACGGCAACTGGCGCTGGCGGTGTACTAAGGATATGGTCGCCGATCCGGCGTTCGAATGGCTGCGCGGTTTAACAAAATCTTCGAACCGTTCGGGCATGACCGATACTCAAAGTAGAGAGGTATTTCACGATGAAAGCGACGCAAGCGCTGCATAATCTGGGCCAAAGCATCTGGCTCGACAATATTACGCGCGACCTGCTGGATAGCGGGACACTCAAACGCTATATCGACGAGTGGTCGGTGACGGGGCTGACGTCGAATCCGACGATTTTCGACCAGGCCATCAAAAACAGCTCCGCCTATGATGCCGCGATTCGGGAGAAGGTGAGCAAAGGCAAATCGGGCGAGGATCTGTTTTTCGAGCTGGCGCTGGAGGACATCACGCGCGCCGCCGGTCTGTTTCGACCGGTCCACGATCGAACCGATGGCGTCGACGGATGGGTTTCGCTGGAAGTTTCGCCGCTGCTTGCCTACGACACGGCGAGCAGTCTTCAGGCAGCCAGGAATCTGCACGCGATGGCGGGGCAGCCGAATCTGTTCATCAAGATTCCCGGCACCAAGGAAGGGCTTCCGGCGATCGAGGAGGCGATTTTCGCGGGCATCCCGGTCAACGTCACCCTGTTGTTTTCGCGCGAGCATTATGTGGCGGCGGCCGATGCGTTCCTGCGCGGCGTGGAACGCCGCATCGAAGCCGGGCTTTCGCCGAACGTCGGCTCGGTTGCTTCGCTATTCATCAGCCGCTGGGACGTCGCGGTGGCGGCCAAAGTGCCGGAAGCGCTGCGCGATCAACTCGGCATCGCCATCGCTAAGCGCGCTTACAAAGCTTATTGCGAATTGCTCGCTGTCGCCGCGCTGGCAGCGGGCTCTCAACTTCGGCGCGCGTCCGCAGCGGCTGCTGTGGGCCAGCACCGGAACCAAGGATCCCAAGGCCTCCGACATGCTTTACGTCAAGGCTCTCGCGTCGCCATTCACGGTGAACACGATGCCGGAGGGAACCTTGAAGGCGCTCGCCGATCATGGCGAAGCCGGCGCGATCCTGCCGGCGGACGGCGGCGATTGCGAGGAAGTTCTGGCGCAGTTTGCCAAGGCGGGCATCGATGTCGATGCGCTGGCCGCGCAGCTTCAGGAGGAGGGAGCGAAGTCGTTCGTCAAGTCCTGGAACGAACTCATGGCGGTGATCGATTCCAAGAGCGCCGCGCTCAAGCAGGCGAGCGCCAGTTGAGGCGGGGAGGACTTGAGGAATGACACCGAGCAAGGAAACAAGTCCGGTTCTCGAGCCGCTGACCAAGCGGAAGGCTTGGAAGAAGCTGCTTTCGCATCATAAGAAAATTCGCGACGTGCACCTGCGAACTCTTTTCGCCGACGATTCCCAGCGGGGAGAGCGAATGACGGTGGAGGCGGAGGGAATCTTTCTCGACTACTCGAAAAACCGCATCACGGATGAAACCGTCAAGCTGCTGGTCAAGCTGGCCGAGGAGTCAGGCCTGCGTTCGCGAATCGACGCCATGTTTCGCGGCGACAAAATCAACGTCACCGAGAAGCGCGCGGTTCTGCATGTGGCTCTGCGCGCGCCGCGAGGAGCCTCCATCATGGTTGACGGCGAAAACGTGGTTCCTGAGGTTCACGCCGTGCTGGACAAGATGGCCGATTTCTCCAATCGCGTCCGCAGCGGCGAGTGGAAGGGATATACCGGGAAACCGATTCGCAACGTCATCAACATCGGCATCGGCGGCTCCGACCTCGGGCCGGTGATGGCATACGAGGCGCTGAAGCATTACAGCGACCGCGGCATGACGTTTCGATTCGTCTCCAACGTGGATGGCACGGATTTCGCGGAAGCTGTCCGCGATCTCGATGCCGCGGAGACGCTGTTCATCATTTCGTCGAAAACGTTCACGACGCTCGAGACGATGACGAATGCTCACTCGGCGCGCGCCTGGCTGCTCGCCGGGCTGGGCGGCGACGAAAAATCGATCGCGAAGCATTTTGTCGCGGTCTCGACGAATGCGGCCGAAGTGGCGAAGTTCGGGATCGATACCGCGAACATGTTCGGCTTCTGGGATTGGGTTGGCGGGCGCTATTCCATGGATTCGGCGATCGGGCTTTCGACCATGCTGGCGATCGGGCCGGAGAATTTTCGCGCCATGCTGGACGGCTTCCATCAGATGGACGAACATTTTCGCACTGCTCCGTTCGATCGGAACCTGCCTGTGCTGATGGGGCTTCTGGCCGTCTGGTACAACGACTTTTTCGGCGCGCAGACGGTCGCCGTGCTGCCCTACGAGCAATATCTTAAGCGCTTCCCGGCCTACCTGCAGCAGTTGACCATGGAGAGCAATGGAAAGCACGTCACGCTCGACGGGACCGAGGTTGACTTACGCGACCGGGCCTATCTATTGGGGCGAGCCGGGGACCAACGGCCAGCATTCTTTCTATCAGTTGATCCATCAGGGGACGCGGCTGATCCCCTGCGACTTCATCGCGTTCGGCCAGCCGCTCAATCGCGCTTGGCCGGCATCACGACATGCTGCTGGCCAACGTTTTCGCGCAGACGGAGGCGCTCGCTTTCGGCAAGACGCGCGGAGCAGGTCAAAGCCGAGGGCACGCCGGATTGGCTGGTGCCCCACCGCGTCTTCGAAGGCAACCGGCCATCGAATACGATTCTCGCGGAGCGGCTCACGCCGGAGACTCTGGGCAAACTGGTCGCGCTTTACGAGCACAGCGTGTTCACGCAGGGCGCGATCTGGGACATCAATTCGTTCGACCAGTGGGGCGTCGAACTCGGCAAGGCGCTGGCGCAGCGCATCATTCCGGAGCTCGAAAGCGAGACGGAGCCGCCGCTCGCCCATGACAGCTCGACGAACAACCTGATCCGCCGGTATCGCAAAATCAAGGAGAAATGAATGCAACTCGGAATGGTCGGTCTGGGAAGGATGGGCGCAAACATGGTGCGCCGGCTCCTGAAGGGCGGCCACCAGTGCGTCGTCTTCGACAGGTCGCCAAAAGCAGTGAGCGAGTTGGTTCAGGAGAAAGCGACCGGGAGTTCCTCACTCGCAGGATTTCGTGGCGAAGCTCGATAAGCCGCGGGCAATCTGGCTGATGGTGCCGGCCGCGGTCGTGGATCAGACGATCGCCGGCCTCCTGCCCCACCTCGAGTCGGGAGACATCCTCATCGACGGCGGCAATTCTTATTACGTGGACGATATCCGGCGCGCGAAGGAACTGGCCGCCAAAGGGATCCATTATCGTTGACGTGGGGACCAGCGGCGGTGTCTGGGGTCTGGAGCGTGGCTACTGCATGATGATCGGCGGCGAAGCTGACACGGTCAAACACCTCGACCCGATTTTCGCGACGCTGGCGCCGGGCGCTGGGCAACATACCGCGCACTCCAGGACGCGAGGAGCTTGACGGGACAGCCGAACAGGGCTATCTGCACTGCGGCCCGAGCGGCGCCGGCCACTTCGTCAAGATGGTCCACAACGGCATTGAGTACGGCCTGATGGCCGCCTATGCCGAAGGTCTCGGTATCCTGCGCGGCGCCAACGTGGGAAAGACAGAGCGCACGTCGACGCCGAAACGACGCCGCTGCGCGACCCGGAGCATTACCAGTACGATCTCAATCTGCGGGACATCACCGAAGTGTGGCGGCGCGGCAGCGTGATCGCGTCGTGGTTGCTGGACCTGACTGCGGCCAGCCTGGTGAAAGATCCTGCTCTTTCTGAGTTCGCGGGGCGCGTCTCGGATTCCGGCGAAGGCCGGTGGACCATCAAAGCCGCGATCGACGAGGCCGTTCCGGCGCCTGTTCTTTCCGCCGCGCTCTACGAGCGTTTCAGTTCGCGCGGCGAGGCGGATTATCAGGACAGGCTGCTGTCCGCGATGCGTTTCGGGTTCGGCGGCCATCTGGAGAAGACAGCCGAGAAGTAGACGAAAAGGAGAGCTGCGATGAGCGATTCCCATTCCGACGCCCTGGTGTTTTTCGGCGCGACGGGCGATCTGGCATACAAGAAGATTTTCCCGGCGCTGCAGGCGATGGTTAAACGCGGACATCTCAACGTGCCGGTGATCGGCGTCGCCAAGGGTGCCTGGAACCTCGATCGGCTTCGAGCGCGAGCGCGAGGACAGCCTGCAGAAACACGGCGGCGTGGATCCCGCCGCCTTCGAGAAGCTGAGCGGCCTGCTGCGTTACGTGGGCGGAGACTACGCGGACCCGTCGACTTTCGAGGCGCTCCGGAAAGAACTCACGGCGCGCAGAGGCCGGCGTTTTACCTGGCCATTCCGCCTGCTCCTGTTCGAAACGGTGGTGGAACAACTGGCGAAGTCGGGCTGCGCCCAGGGCGGCCGGGTCATTGTCGAGAAGCCATTCGGGCATGATCTCGCTTCGGCGCAGGAGCTCAACCGCTGCTTGCATCAGGCGTTCCCTGAATCCTCGATCTTTCGCATCGATCACTATCTGGGCAAACGGCCGGTGAACAACGTGGTGGTGTTCCGATTCGCGAATGCTTTCATGGAGCCGTTCTGGAATCGAAACTACATCGAGAGCGTGCAGATCACCATGGCGGAAGCATTCGGCGTCGAAGGGCGCGGCGCTTTCTACGATCAAACCGGCACCATTCGCGACGTGATCCAGAATCATCTCTTCCAGATTCTGTGCAATCTGGCGATGGAGCCTCCGGTCCGCACCGACAGCGAAACGATTCGCGATGAGAAGGTGAAAGTGCTGAAAGCAATCCCGCCGATCGAGGCGAAGAACCTGGTGCGGGGCCAGTTCCGCGGCTATCTGCAGGAAAAGGGAGTCGCGCCCGATTCGAAGATCGAGACGTTCGCGGCTCTGCGACTGGAGGTCGATTCCTGGCGCTGGAAGGGCGTGCCGTTTTACATTCGCGCCGGAAAGAACCTGCCGGTGACATGCACGGAAGTGTTCGCGCGGTTTCGAAAACCTCCCACTGTCGTGACGGGACGATGCTTCCGGAAACTACCTGCGCTTTCGCATCAGTCCGGAGATGACGATCGCCATGGGCGCGACTGTGATGGGCGCTGGGCGAGCAGATGGCAGGCGAAGCGGTTGAGATCATCGCGAGCAGTCATCCCTGCCCGGAAGAGATGGATGCTTACGAGCGCGTGCTGGGCGATGCCATGGCGGGCGACGCCACGTTATTTGCCCGCGAGGATTACGTCGAAGAGGCGTGGAGAATCGTCGATCCCGTGCTGAAAGCCGGCACTCCGATCTACGCATACGAGAAAGGCAACTGGGGTCCCGCGGAGGTGGAGCAAAGAGTTTCGCCTCCGGGAGGCTGGCACAACCCGGCAGCCATGGAGCGATTCCGCGTTGCCGCTCAAGCCGCATCACCAATGGAAAAGAGCACATGAAGCTTGAAGTCTTTGACGATGCCGATTCGGTCGCGCGAAAGGCCGCGGCGACGATAGCCTCAGATGCTCGTGCAGCGATCGCGGCCCGCGGGCGATATGCTCTGGCGGTCAGCGGTGGTCACACTCCCTGGATCATGCTGCGCGCGCTGGCGAGCGAAGACGTCCCTTGGGCGAGCGTCCACATTTTTCAGGTGGACGAGCGCGTGGCGCCTGACGGAGACCCGGATCGAAACCTCACTCACTTGCGCGAAAGCCTGCTGCAGCACGCCCCGCTTCGCCCGGAACAGATCCATGCGATGCCGGTGGAATCGCGCCGATCTGAAGCAGGCCGCCGCCCAGTATGCTCTCAATCTCCAAGAGATTGCTGGATCGCCCGCCGGTGCTCGATCTGGTCCACCTCGGTCTCGGTCCGGACGGCCACACGGCCTCGCTGGTGCCGGGAGACCCGGTGCTCGAAGTTACTGACGCGGACGTCGGCATGACTGGGGTGTACCAGGGCCGCCGCCGTATGACTTTGACTTATCCCGCGCTCAATCGTGCCCGGCGCGTGCTTGTGGGTCGTGACCGGAGGCGAGAAGACACAGATGCTTCAGCGTCTGCTCAACGGTGATGAGTCGATTCCCGCTGGGCGAGATCCGCCGGGAGCAGGCGCTCGTGCTGGCGGACCGTGCGGCGGCGAGCGAACTGGGAGCATAGATGCGGGTTTGGGCTGCCGAGTCATGGTGGGTTCAACTTGAAGGGGGCTCATTTACGATTTTTTGTGCGAATTAAATCGAGATCTTTTACGTCGAGCATTTCTGCTAACAGAATCGCTGGGACGGCTTACTGGTGGCCTGTCGCAGGGAAATCGTTAGCGTCCCCTCCCTGACGGTCGGGGTTCTGTTGGTGGAATGCCCATACCGGGCTCCGATTGTAAAGGAGGGGACATGTTAACGATCTGGCTGCGACGGCCCACAAGTGGCCCGTCGTGGCCGAAATGTTAGTACTGCTCCCTGCGGTCACGGCTCGGTAGGAGCAGCACTGGAGGCCAAATCATGAGTACTTCACAAGTTTCGCCGGCATCGCAAGTCTCAAATCGATCAACTGTGCATCAACACGATCCGGACACTTTCGATAGATGCGGTCCAGCAGGCTAACTCGGGACATCCCGGGCACCCCCATGGCGCTCGCGCCGTTGGTCTACACGATCTGGAATCGTGTCATGCGGTTCGATCCGCAGGATCCGATCTGGCCCAATCGCGACCGGTTCGTGCTTTCGAACGGTCATGCGTCGATGCTGCTCTGGTCGGTGCTGCACCTCACCAAGACCAAGCCGTGAACGCTGAATACGAGACGCTGGGGCAGCCATCGGTGACCCTCGACGACATCCGCCATTTTCGCCAACTCAACAGCAAAGCCCCCGGGCCATCCGGAGTATCACTTGGTGTCGGGCGTCGAGACTACCACCGGGCCGCTCGGCCAAGGCATAGCCACCAGCGTCGGCATGGCGATCGCGCGAGAAGTGGCTCGCCGCCCGCTACAATCGGCCGGGATTCGAGATCTTCGACTACAACATTTATGCCGTTTGCGGAGACGGCTGCCTGATGGAAGGCGTGGGGTCGGAAGCGGCGTCGCTGGCGGCGCATCTGGGCTGGACAATCTCTGCTGGATCTACGACAACAACCACATCACCATCGAAGGCAACACGCGCATCACGTTCACTGAGGACGTGGCTGCGCGATTCCTGGGTTACGGATGGAACGTCCTGCGAGTCGGCGATGCCAACGACACGGATCGCATTGAGCACGCGCTCGAAATTTTCCGGAAAACCAAGGGCCGGCCAACGTTGATCGTTCTGGACAGCCACATCGGCTATGGCTCTCCGCACAAGCAGGATACCGCCGACGCCCATGGCGAGCCGCTCGGCGAGGAGGAGGTCCGTCTTGCCAAACGCAGTTACGGATGGCCGGAGGATGCGAAGTTCCTGGTGCCGGACGGCGTCTATGAGCATTTCGCCGCATGGAATCGGCGCACGCGGCGCGAATGCCCGGCGCGAATGGGTGAAGCTGTTCGACGCGTATCGCCAAGCGCAATCCCGGAGCTCGCCGCCGAGATCGACCAGATGCAGCGCCGCGAACTTCCAGCCGGATGGGATCGCAATCTGCCGACTTTTCCAGCCGACGCCAAGGGCATCGCGGGACGAGACGCATCCGGCAAGGTGCTGAACGTGATCGCGCAGAATATTCCCTGGTTCCTCGGCGGCTCGGCCGACCTGGGACCATCGAACCGGACACTGCTGACCTACCCGGGCGCCGGCGATTTCCAGGCCGATACGCCGACCGGCAAGAATCTGCACTTCGGCATCCGCGAGCACGCCATGGCGGCGATCGTCAATGGACTGTCGCTTTCCAAGCTCCGCGCATTCGGCGCGACTTTTTTTATCTTCAGCGATTACGCGCGCCCGGCTATCCGGCTCTCGGCGATCATGGAACTGCCGACGCTTTTCGTCTTCACTCATGACGCGATGGGTGACGGTGAAGACGGCCCGACTCATCAGCCGGTGGAACAGCTGGCATCGATGCGCGCCATTCCCGGCCTGGTAACACTGCGGCCCGCCGACGCCAACGAAGTGGTCGAGGCATATCGCTACATCCTGCAACTGCGTCACCAGCCCGCGGTGCTGGTGTTGTCGCGCCAGCCGCTTGCCGACCTTCGATCGAACCAAGTACGCGGCGGCATCGGGCTTGGCGCGCGGGGCCTACGTTTTGGCTGATGCGCCGGGCGGGAATCCGGAATTGATCCTGATCGCGTCCGGCAGTGAAGTCAGTCTCGCCGTGAATGCGCACGAGACGCTGGTTGCAGAAGGCATCCGCTCCCGGGTTGTTTCCATGCCTTCCTGGGACATCTTCGAGCATCAGAGCCAGGATTACCGCGACAGCGTGCTGCCTCCCGGCGTGACGGCGCGGCATCGCAATTGAGCAGGCCTCGACGTTCGGATGGGAGCGATATGTCGGCGATTCCGGCCAGATCATCGGGATGAAAACCTTCGGAGCGTCCGCGCCACTCAAAGAACTTCAAAGGAAGTTCGGCTTCGAGCCGGAACTGGTGGTCGCAAAAGCGAAGGAGCTGCTGGGCCGTCTGTGAAGAACGTCGAGACTACTGGACGAAGCTCTCCGATCGGCGCAACCGTTTTCGAGGGAGGCGTAAATTTTAGCGTTTACTCGCGCAGCGCTTCCGGCATGGAGTTGGTTTTCTTCGATAGGGAAGATGACGCACGGCCTTCTCGCCTGGTGCCGATCGACCCCGCGGTACATCGGACCAGTCATTACTGGCATGTATTCGTACCCGATGTGAAGCCTGGGCAGCTTTACGGATATCGGGTCGAGGGGCCCTTCGATCCGGCTAACGGAATGCGGTTCGATCCCACCAAAGTTCTGCTGGACCCATACGGCCGCGGCGTGGTAGTTCCCAAGAACTACAGCCGCGAAGCGGCCAGCGTTCCAGGCGATAACGCCGCGACGGCGATGAAGAGCGTCGTCGTCGATCCGGACGCCTACGATTGGGAAGGCGATGCTCCCTTATCCAGGCCGGCCTCGCGAACGATCATTTACGAGATGCACGTGCGCGGGTTCACCCGGCATCCCAGCTGCGGGCTTCCCGAGAAGACCCGCGGCACTTACGCCGGGCTCATCGAGAAGATTCCTTACCTTCAGCAACTGGGAATCACGGCCGTCGAACTCCTGCCGGTGTTTCAGTTCGACTCGCAGGATGCTCCTGCGGGCCGCGTTAATTACTGGGGCTACGCGCCGGTCTCCTTCTTCGCGCCGCACCAGGCATACAGTTCGCGTCAAGACCCGCTAGGGCCGGTGAACGAATTTCGCGATATGGTGAAAGCGCTTCATCGGGCCGGCATGGAGGTGATTCTCGACGTGGTCTTCAATCACACCGCGGAAGGCAACCAATCCGGGCCGACCCTGAGCTTTCGCGGTCTCGAGAACAGCGCCTACTACATCCTTGAAAAGGACCGATCGCGCTATGCCAATTATAGCGGCACGGGAAACACGCTCAACGGAAATCATCCGATCGTTCGCCGGATGATTCTCGATAGTCTCCGGTATTGGGTGGAAGAGATGCACGTCGACGGCTTTCGGTTCGATCTGGCGTCGATCCTGGAGCGAGATGAGTCGGGTAATTTGATGCCGAATCCGCCGGTCCTGTGGGATATCGACTCGGATCCGGCGCTGGCGGGCACTAAGCTGATCGCCGAGGCGTGGGATGCAGCCGGCCTGTACCAGGTGGGCAGCTTCCTCGGGGACAGTTGGAGGGAGTGGAATGGGCGGTTCCGCGATGATGTTCGCAGCTTCTTCCGCGGGGACGAAGGCACTGTCGCGCCTCTGGCAGACCGTCTGCTGGGCAGCCCGCAGATCTACGGCTCACAAGGAGCGCGACGCCGAGGAGAGCGTGAACTTCGTGACCTGCCATGACGGCTTCACGCTCAACGATCTGGTTTCCTACAACCAGAAACACAATGAGGCGAATGGCGAAAATAATCGCGACGGCACGAACGACAATCGAAGCTCCAATTGGGGGGTCGAAGGGCCGACCGGGGACGTGGAGATCGAGAAGCTCCGAAATCGCCAGGTGAAGAATTTCTTCACCGTGACCATGTTTTCGCTGGGTCTGCCCATGATCATGATGGGCGACGAAGTGCGCCGCACGCAGACAGGGCAACAACAACGCCTACTGCCAGGACAATGAGACCAGTTGGTTTGACTGGACGTTGTTGGACAAGCACAGCGACGTATTGCGCTTCGTGCGACTGCTCTGTTCGCAGCGCCTGCTGCTGAACAGGGATATCGACCAGCGGTACGCGAATTTGAGCCAGCTTCTCCGTATGGCGGAAAGAACCTGGCATGGCGTGAAACTCGGTCAACCAGACTGGAGCGCGCCTTCTCACAGCCTCGCTCTCTACGCGGAGGCGCGAAGTCAGAACCTGCTCGTTTATTTTATTCTGAACGACTATTGGGAGCCGCTCGATTTCGAACTGCCGCCCGCGAGCGATGGAAACCCTTGGCGGCGATGGATAGATACCAGCCTTGAATCACCGGATGATATTCGCACGAGTCAGACGGCACCGCCGGTTACGACCCGTTCTTATCGAGCCATGCCGCGATCTGTAATCGCCCTTTACGCTCGCGCGTAAGGCATGGATCGTTCTTGTTCTTCGATAGGGCCCATCGCGAAGGACGAGAACGGCGGGCCCACAACGGAATCTCTCGGGAGAAGTTCTTCTTCAGCACGGAACCAATCTTCGTCCGGAGATCCCATCGGACTACCTCGCTCCAGCCAGAAAAGATACGCCAGGCGCTCGACTTCTCCATGATCCAAAACATCTTGACTCATATAGGTGAGGCTCCTCTGTTCATTCGGGCTGTCACTCATAGGATGGCTCAACCCGGCATCGGGAGCCAATTTTTTTCTACTGAATGCAAATCCTGGTTTATTTGGAGTACGATCAGAACTGCGTATGCTCTTGGTTGCACTCATCGTATGTTTCGGGATAGTGGCCCCCCTCGGGTATGCGCAGAGTCAGGCTTCGACTGCGCAGACCGGGGTCGCCGCGAGCCGGGCTCTGATCCAGCGTTATTGCGCCGGTTGCCACAACAACCAGTTAAAAACCGCAGGGGTGACGCTGCAGGGGTTGGATCTTACCAGTGTCTCGAGCAATGGCGAGCTGCTCGAAAGAGTGCTTCGTAAATTTAACAGCGGTCAAATGCCGCCGCCCGGACTGCCTCATCCCGATTCCGCCTCAGCCGCAGCGTTCCGGGAGTGGCTGGAGGGTGCACTGGATGCCGAAGCGGCCGCTCATCCGAATCCCGGGCATCCGGCGATTCATCGGCTGAACCGGGCCGAATACAGCAACGCGGTCCGCGATATTTTCGATCTGGATGTCGATACCAACTCGCTTTTGCCGGTGGACGATTCCGGTTATGGTTTCGATAATATCGGCGATGTTCTGTCGGTTTCCCCTACTTTGCTGGACCGGTATCTATCGGTAGCCCGCAAGATTTCGAGGCTGGTCGTGGGCGATCCTTCGATCAAGCCGGTAGAAGAAGCTTTCGAGCCTCGCCGTTCAGCGGGCCGCAATGCTCCGGTCCCGTCGAGACTCGAATGGGTCAGCGACGATCTGCCATTTAACTCGGCGGGCGGCGTCTCCGTCCGTTATTACTTCCCTCTGGACGCCGAATACGTCTTCCGCGTCAACTTTGGCGATCCGAATTCGCCGGCCAGGGAAAAACCGTTCGAGTTGCGGATTCCGGTGAAAGCGGGCCCCCGCAGCGTAGCCGTCACCTTTCCGAGAGAATCGGTTCGGCCGGAACTTTCGCTGATTCCCGGACGCGCCCCCGAGCCTGTCTCATTCGCCGTGGATCTACGCCTCGATGGCGCGAGCTTGAAGCGAATTACCACGCCGGGTACTGCCGGTGGGTTGCCTCGCATCGCCAACCTCTCGATCGCTGGACCTTATAATGTCTCCGGCCCCGGTGACACTCCCAGCCGCCGCAGGATTTTCGTGTGCCACCCGACCGACCCCTCCGCCGAAACTGGTTGCGCGAATCAAATACTCGCCATCCTCAGCCGCCATGCTTACCGGAGGCCGGTGACCGACGCGGATGTGAAGCCTCTCGTGGCTTTCTATCAGCAGGCGCGCCGCAAAGGCGGATTTGAGTATGGCATTCAGAAGGCAGTGGAGGCGATTCTCGTCTCGCCGGATTTTCTGTTCCGCGCAGAATCGGACCCCAAGGCCCCTTACCTCATACGCGGAGTAGAGCTCGCCTCGCGTCTCTCGTTTTTCCTGTGGAGCAGCGTTCCGGACGACGAACTACTGGATTTGGGGGTCGCCGGAAAGCTATCGAATCCCGAGGTGCTCAAACAACAGGTCGAGAGGATGCTTGACGACCCCAAATCGAGCGCACTGGTAACCAATTTCGCCGGGCAGTGGCTCTATATTCGTAATCTGGCGACGGTAAAACCCGACCCCGTTATTTTCGCCGATTTTGACGAGAGCCTCCGCTGGAGCATGCAGCGGGAAACCGAGCTGTTTTTTGAAAGCATCGTACGCGAAAACCGCAGCGCTTTAGATCTGCTCACGGCGAATTATACGTTCCTCAACGAAAGGCTCGCGAAGCACTACGGTATTCCGGACATTTATGGTGCGCAGTTCCGCCGCGTCGTTCTTGAGGATCCGAGCCGCGGAGGTCTGCTAGGGCAGGCCAGCCTGCTCACGGTGACCTCGCCTCCCAATCGCACGTCGGTGGTGCAGCGCGGGAAATGGGTGCTTGAAAATCTGCTGGGCGCGCCGCCTCCTCCACCTCCTCCCGATGTGCCTCCTCTGGACGCGACTACCAAAGGGAGCCATACCTTGAGCCTGCGCGCCGCTCTGGAGCAACATCGCGCGAGTCCCGGTTGCGCGGGCTGCCACGCGACGATGGACCCCATCGGATTCGCTCTCGAGAACTACAATGGAATAGGGCAGTGGCGCACCAAGGACGGCGGCTCTGAAATCGATGCTTCCGGCAAGCTTCCGGACGGCACCAGGTTTACCGGCCCTTCCGGCCTGAAGGAAGCGATGACCAGTTCCAAACGCGAGGAATTCGCCGCGACCGTCACGGAGAAGCTGCTGACCTACGCCCTGGGGCGAGGACTCGAATACTACGATCAGCCGACGGTACGAGCCATTCTGCGAAAATGTAATTCGGGCCAGTACCGTATGCGGGATCTGATTACAGCCGTCGCGATGAGCACTCCATTTCAAATGAGGAGATCGGGCCCATGATTGTTACGCGGAAACACCTGCCCCGCAGGGCATTCCTTCGAGGAGCCGGAGCCGTGGTCGCGCTTCCATTTCTGGACGCGATGGTGCCGGCATTCGCCGCGAAAAGTACTTCCAGCCCGGCGGTTCGTCTGGGCTTTGTGTACGTCCCGAACGGAATAATCGATTCGGGTTGGAGCCCGTCCGGAGAAGGGACTGCCTTCGAGTTCAACGCTACCAACAAGGCCCTCGCGCCCTTCCGCGACCGGACTCTGATGCTAAGCAACCTCGCGCAGATTAACGGCCGATCCCTGGGAGATGGCGGCGGCGATCACGCCCGCGCGGGCGCAACGTGGCTCACCGGCGTGCATCCGAAGAAGACCGAGGGAGCCGACATTCACGCAGGAATTTCAGCCGACCAGGTTGCCGCGCGCGAAATGGCGAAACACACGCAGTTCGCTTCGCTCGAAATCGGCGTTGAGGCGCCGAGCCTCGCCGGAGGCTGCGACTCCGGTTATAGCTGCGCCTATACCAACACGATTTCCTGGTCCAGCCCCACCACGCCCAATCCGATGGAAGTGAACCCGCGCGTGTTGTTCGAGCGGCTCTTCGGCGATGGCGACAGTACGGACGCAGCCTCCCGCCTCGAATGGATGCGGCAGCGCGGAAGCCTGCTCGATTTCGTGAAGGGCAGTGTCGATCGCATGGAAACCAAACTCGGCCAAGGCGATCGGCGCAAGCTCACAGAATATCTCGATGCGGTTCGCGATATCGAGCGCCGGATTCAGAAAGCCGAAGAGCAGAACGCGACAACGAAAATACCCGTGATTGGGCTCCCCGTGTCCGCGCCAGAGGAGTTCGTCGATCACGCCCGCCTGATGATGGACCTGATGGTGATCGCCTATCAGGCGGACTTGACCAGGGTGGTCACCTTCATGCTGGCCCGCGAGGGCAGCAATCGCAGCTACCGCGACATCGGTATTTCCGACGGTCATCATAACTGCACGCACCACCAGAACGATCCCGATAAGATCTCGAAGACCATCCAGATCAACACGCATCACGTGAATCAGTTCGCGTATCTGATCGATCGTATGAAGTCCACTCCGGATGGCGACGGGACTCTGCTCGATCACTCGATGATCCTCTATGGCAGCAGCATCGCCGACGGAAATCGCCACACGCATACCAATCTTCCGCTGGTTCTGGTCGGAGGAGGGTCCGGTAAACTCCAGGCTGGCCGGCATATTCGTTACGCCGCGGAAACGCCGATGAACAACCTGCTCCTGTCGATGCTCGACAAGGCGGGGGTGGCTACGGAGAACCTCGGCGACAGCACAGGGAAGCTCCAGCACCTTTCCGACATCTAGCAAGATGACCGGATCGCCCGTGACAAATTCGATAACATTCGCACTGGCGATTTGCCTGACAGTAACGTCAGCCTGGGCGTCCGACTTGCGGCTCATCGACGCCGTAAAGCGGCGGGATGTCAAAGCGTTCGACAAACTACTGGCTCAGAGCGCGGCGATCGATGAGTCCGCCCCGGATGGCGCCACCGCGCTCGCGTGGGCCGTTTTTCTCGATCTGCCGGACGTGGCCGAAAAGCTGATCGCCGCCAGAGCCAAAGTCAATACTGCGAATGACTATGGGGAAACGCCGTTGACTCTCGCGCTTGCAAACCGAAACGCGCCCCTCTCGGAAAAACTTCTAAAAGCCGGAGCCGATTGGAATGCCACACGCTGGAACGGCGAGACGTGTCTGATGATCGCGGCCGGTGCGGGGAGCGTGGAGGAAGTGAGGATGCTGCTCGATCGCGGCGCGGATGTGAATGGCGCTGAGCCAGCAAGTCTTCAAAACCCTCTCATGTGGGCCGCGTCGGAAGGACATCCCGACGTCGTGGACCTCCTGATTCAGAGAGGTGCAAACGTGAACGCGGCCACGAAGTCCGGCTTCACGCCTCTGATTTTCGGCGCGCTCAAAAACGACTCTCGCGAAGTGCAGCGTCTTCTCAGCGCAGGCGCGGATCCCAACTATGCACTCCTCGACAAAGCGGCCGGCGAAACAAAAGTGTTAGGTATCGCGGTATCGAGCCGCAGCTATGCCGCCTCGATTACGCTGCTCGACGGAGGGGCCGATCCGAATATCGCCGATCGCACCGGTAGGACCCCTTTGCACGATGCCGCGCAAGCGGGCGCGCTGCCCCTGGTCAAGAAGCTGCTCGCCAAGGGCGCGAAGCCGAATGCTCAAACGGCTCCAGCGGCAGCCGTCCTTTTCCGTGCGCTCGCCGGCGGCCAGACTCCACTTCTTCTCGCCGCCAGGAACGACCATGTAGATGTGATGCGCGCGTTGATTGAGGCGGGCGCGGACCCGAAAATAAAGGCGCAGGATGGCGCAAGTCTGCTCCTTGCAGCCGCGGCCAGCGGTCGCGTGGCGTCCACTAAATACGCTTTCGAATTCGATAAAGATGTGAAGGCCGTCGACAATAACGGCCTGACCGCCATGCATGAGTGCGTCAGCAATCCAGGAAGCGGAGCCACGCAGGAGGATCGCACCCAGCTGGTTCAATATCTGGCCGATATCGGGGTTCCTCTCGACGAGAAGGACACACGCGGCAGAACACCCATTCAGACCGGCGATCCCATTCCGCTCGACAAACCAATTCAGAGGATGGCCGATATCATTGTCAGCCGCGGTGGAACGCCGGTGCAATTCCCGAAGGAATACGTCAAGCCAGCCGCGACCCGTTAAAGGAGATCCTATGATCAAAGAGTCTATCCTCACGGCGCTCTTGCTCGCCCCTTGTGCTCTGGCCGAGAAGAACGGCGATGTGCTGCCCTTGTGGCCCCACGGCGCGCCGGGATCGGAAGCAATGGGCGATAGGAAAGAGGTTGTGACCCAGCCCGCGAAACCGGGCGATTCGCTGAAGGTTTCTAATATCCACAACCCTTCGCTGATCCTCTACTTCCCTCCGAAGGAGAAGGCGACCGGCGCCGCCATGATCGTCGCGCCCGGCGGAGGGCACCGCTTCCTTTCGATCGATACCGAGGGTACCAACGTCGCGGAGTGGCTGAACAGCATCGGCGTGGCCGCGTTTGTTTTGAAATACCGTCTGGCGAAAGAGCCGGACTCGCCGTACAAAGTCGAGGAGCATCCGTTTGCCGATGTCCAAAGGGCGATTCGCCTGGTGCGCGCACACTCGGCCGAATGGAATGTCAATCCATCCAAAATCGGCGTCATGGGATTCTCGGCCGGCGGAGAAGTGGCAGTGATGGCTTCGACGCGCTACGATATGGGCCACGCGGACTCGGCGGATCCGATCGAGCGGCAGAGTTCGAAGCCGGACTATCAGATTCTGATTTATCCCGGCATCCGCGCGGAGAACGTCCACGTTACCAAAGATACCCCTCCAACATTCATGCTCTGCGCGGACAACGATAAGGGACCTTCGCTCGCCATTCCCGCCTTGTATCTGGCCCTGAAGAAAGAAGGAGTGCCCGCAGAACTGCACATCTATAACAGCGGAGGCCACGGATTTGGTTACCGCGCCGGGGCGATGCCCGTCATCAAGTCCACCTGGGTCCTGCGACTCCAGGACTGGATGAGTGACGTCGGCATGTCACCTGCGAAGTAGGGTCTGTTGGACACGAGGGAGGGCCGGATATGAAGCGTGTCGGATTCGCCTTCGGGGCAATTGCCGCGTTGGCGTCGGTAGCGGCTTTGACCGGCCAGGGCAGTCGAACCTACGGTGAGAGCCATGTTTGGTGGGACGCCGGGGATGGCGGCATTCTTCCGGTGGAAGAAGACTACGACGACCCCAGCGGCCAGATCACCATCTTGAACAAGAGCGGGTTCGTTCACACCCGGGACCATCCATTTTTCGAGCCGCTGGGCGTGAATGGCCGCGCCTGCGTGACGTGCCATCAGCCGTCCAATGCCATGAGCGTCTCGGTCGCGAGCGCGCGAAACCGCTGGAGCGGAACGCGGGGAAAGGACCCTTTGTTCGCGGCCATCGATGGTTCGAACTGTCCCGACCTGCCGCAAGAGCCGGCGAGCTCGCATTCTTTGCTGCTTGACCGGGGACTTTTCAGGATCTCGCTGCCGTGGCCGCCGAAGAACGCCGATGGTACAGCAATTCAACCGGAGTTCCGCATTGACGTTCTGCGCGATCCGACGGGATGCAATAAGAGCCTCTTATATGGAATCGAAGGCAAGAACCGAGCCATCTCGGTTTATCGGCGTCCGCGCGTCGCCGCCAATCTTAAGCATGTTATCGCCGGTCCCAGCGGCATGAGCTTCATGGCCGATTCGCGCGAACCTTCTCTGCGGTTGCAGGCGATCAATGCGGCCTTGATCCATGAACAGGCAGAGGCGGCGCCGAGCCCCGCGCAACTTCGTCAGATCATCGATTTCGAGACGCAGGTCTACGTGGCGCAAAGCTCGGATCTTCGCGGCGGCTTGCTGGATGAAAAGGCCGGCCCCGGTTCGCTGGGCCCGGAGAACCTATCGGCCGCCGTGTCAGGCTTGCCCGCGGCCTTTTCCTTCGATGTCTGGAAGAAACGAAGACCAGGAGAGGATTGGGGCGTGCAGCGCGAGTTCCGCGCTTCGGTGGGGCGAGGGAGCGAGGTATTTTTCGAGCGTCAATTCCAGATTCGCGGCGCTGGTCTGGTGAGCTGCGCCTCCTGTCACAAACCCGGGACGACCCGGTGGATGGATATTGGCACCACCAATATTGATATGACCACGACACAGGGAGCGCCGGACCTCCCGCTCTTCCGCATCATGTGCGAAAGTTCGGCGCTTCAGCATCCGCTTCTCGGACGCTTGATCTACACACAGGACCCGGGGCGAGCCCTGATTTCGGGTAAATGTGCCGATGTTGGATCAATCGTCGTGCCGCAAGTCAGAGGACTGTCAGCACGGGCTCCTTATTTTTCGAACGGCTCAGCGAAGAGCCTCGGCGATGTAGTCGAGTTCTACAATAAGCGCTTTGAGATCCGGTTCACCGAGCAGGACAAACAGGATTTGGTGAACTTTTTGAGCGTGTTATGATCGCCCGACCAAGGCTTGCTTCCGGCCGATTCCTCATTTGTTGCCGGCGAGTAACTTGCTCTAATTCCAAATAGGGATCGTGTTCTGGCTGGCTGAGAGCACGCAGTTATAGGGTGTTACCACGCCAAAGTTACTGTCTGAACGCAGAACGGAAGAGTTATTCTAAAACTACTCGTACCGCAAAGCCACGATCGGATCCACCGCCGACGCTCGCCGCGCGGGCACGAAGCAGGCTAACGCCGACACGCAGAGCAATACCAACGCCATACCCGCCAGGATGAGTGGATCGCGAACGCCCGTCTCAGTCCAAGTCGACAGAAGCTTGTTCAGCGCTAAACTGCCCACAATTCCCAAGATGAGCCCACCACTCACGGTTACCGTCACCGATTGAAACACGAGACGCAGGACGTCTTTCCGCTCTGCCCCCAGCGCCATGCGTATTCCGAACTCATTCGTCCGCTGCGCCACGCTGTAAGAAACCACGCCGTACAAACCAATCGCGGCGAGGGCCAGCGCAAGAAATGAAAACGCTCCGAACAATGTCGCCATCAGCCGCTCCTGCGCCCACTCGGGCTGCGTCGTGATCCAATGATCGAGATCGCGAATGTCTTTATAAGCCTGCTGGTCGGGATTGACGGCTTTAATCTGCTCCCGTACGGAGTGGAGGATCGTGAGCGGAGGTATGTGAGCTCGCACCAGAATCTGCGTCCCCATTCTCATGGCAGTCGTATAGGGCAGGAAAACCGCTGGCTTAACCGGTTTGCTGAGACCATCGTCACGGGCGTCCGCGACTACGCCGACGATTCGCATCCAGCTGTCGCTGCCTTGTACCGCGAGCATGAAAGGCGGCTCTCCCTTCAACTCCGGAACGCGCACCTGCTGATCGAGCGCGTCACCGTTAGGCCAGTAGAGGCGAGCCATCGTTTCATTGATCAGCGCGAGATGCGCGCCGCGCTTGGTTTCCGCTTGATGGAAAATTCTTCCCTGCTTGAGAGGAATACGGAGCAGCGAAAAGTATTCCGGGCTGACCAGGTTCAAGCGGACTTTTTGATCCTCCGCGGGCGGCTTGCCATGGGTTTCAAAGCGCACTTCCCAACCGTTGTTGGGCGGGGTGGCGTTGGTCGAGATGCCGGCCGATTCGACCTCAGGCATAGAAGCCAGACGGCTGCGCAGTTGCTCGAAATACGCAGCGCGAGCCTCCCAGGTTGGAAGCGCATTTTCATGCACCGGCACTCCGACCGACATCACGTTGTGGGGATCGTAGCCAAGATTGGCGTGCATCAGTTTCATAAACGCCGCCGTTGAGCCCCCTGCTACCGTGAGCAGCAGAAGCGTCAGCGCGATCTGTCCGGCAACCAGCATTCCGTGGGTCCGGCGGCCGCGGACACCCGCGGTGAGCTTGCGCGCGCTCGACTGCATGACCTGCGCGAGCTCGGGTCGTGAAAACTGCAAGGCCGGACCGATTCCAAACAAGACCCCGGTCAACAGGGCCAAGGCCACGCAGAACAGCAGCACCGGCAGGTTCATGCGGATCGCGGCTTCGTGAGGAAACGAATTTTCCGGCAGCCAAGCGACAATGCGGGAGACGGATTCGTAGGCGATCGCTACTCCTAGCAACGCACCTACGATCGAAAGGACGAGTGACTCCGTCAACAATTGCTGCACCAGCCGGAATCGGCTGCCCCCGATGGCCGAGCGCACCGCCAATTCATGCCGCCGTGCCGTGCCGCGCGCTAGCAACAGAATGGAGACGTTCGCGCAACCGATTACCAGGAGCATCGATACCGCAGCCAGCAGCAGCCATAATGTGCGGCCCAGGCGCTTTATAAATGCGTCGTTAAAGCCCTGAACTTTGGAGCGGAATCCGGTGTCGGGAAAGTGTTTGGGCGTTTCCTTGGCGAACTGTTCGAACAGCGGCAGGAGTTCCGCATCAGCGGCCTGATGGCTGATGCCAGGTTTCAGGCGGGTCAGCGGGCTGTAGTTGCGGGCGGGGTCCGCGCTCAGCTTCAAGGGGATGTATAGGTCCGCGTCGTTCCAGGTGAATCGAGGACCCATCACGCCGATAATGGCGTAGCTCTTATGCGAAAGCTGAATGGTGCGGCCTACGACATCGGGAGCAGCTCCGTAGTGCCGCTCCCAGAATCGGTTGCTCAGAACGGCGACCTGAGGCGGTTCCTGTCCCTCCTGTGCATCTGACGGAGCGAAGGTTCGTCCCAGTAGAGCGGGCGTCCCAAAGTGCTGGAACGCGTTCATAGTGAAGTAGGTGGCGGACACATCGTCGGGCACATCCGCGTCGGTGGTGAACAGATTCCAGTCGTCCGTTGCGGCCACACTGTCAACGCACTGGGCTTTTCGCAACTGCTCGATTTGTGGCCCGGTCAAACCGAACCAGTATTCCCCGCCGGACTTTTGCTCAAGGACCAGGTGCACCATGCGATCGGCGTTTTTATAAGGATATGGATTCATCAACACGCCATACACAACGCTGAAAACGGCACTCGTCGCCCCGATGCCAAGCGCTAATGACGCGATAGCCGTCAGCGTAAAAGAAGGGATCTTTCGCAACTGGCGGAGGGAAAAGCGAAAGTCCTGCCAAGAGGTATGCATAGTGCGCCTTGATTGTTACATACTGCAACCAGAGCGCCAAGGTTACTTCTTTGGCGTATATTCGGTTCCGCTAGGTTACGTTTTGAACAAGTGACAGGTTGGCAAGCGGAAGAAATCAGGTACGATAATGAACGGAGGAATGGGTGAGTGGTTGAAACCGGCGGTCTTGAAAACCGTTGAACTCGAAAGGGTTCCGGGGGTTCGAATCCCTCTTCCTCCGCCACTTCTATGCGATTTGGACAGGTGATTTCTTTGCTGGCTCCGGTTGTGTTCGCGCAGCAGCAGCCTCCTGGACCTCCGGCTCCTATATGGGACATGCCCGCAGTCGAACGCGGCAGGACACAGTTCAAATCGAGCTGCGGATTTTGCCACGCGAATGATGCGACGGGGAATCGCGCGCCGGATCTGATACGTTCCGCGCTGCTGAGCCACGATGTCAACGGTGATATGATCGCGCCGGTGATTAAGAACGGGCGCACCGATAAAGAAATGCCGGCGTTTCCGACGTTAAGCGATGCGGCAATCGCCGACATAGTGGTGTTTCTGCACAAGCAGGCATATGACGCGCTTCATAGTGCGGGAGTCCCGAACGACTATCCGCTTGCTAAATTGCTTACGGGAAATGCGGCCGACGGGAAAGCTTATTTCAATGGCGCGGGAGGATGCTCGGGATGCCACTCGCCCACTGGCGACCTGGCGGGCGTGGCGAAGCGCTATGGGCCCGTCGGATTGCAGCAGAGGTTTCTATATCCGGGATTCGGCGCGCGGATCACCGCTACGGTGACATTGCGGGATGGGCAGAAGATGGAAGGACGGGTGGTTCATCACGATGAATTTGAGATTGCGATCACAGGTCCGGACGGCTGGTTTCGATCGTGGCAGGTGAACGACGTAAAGGCCATCGAGATTCACGATCCGATGACGGCTCATCGGGCGCTGATGGAAAAATACACCGACAAAGACATTCACGATCTGTTCGCGTACCTGGTGACCCTTCAATGAAATTTCTTGCCACTATGTTGCTGGCCCTGCCCGTATTTGGCGCCGATGGATTGGATCCGGCCAAGCTCCTGACGCCTCCCACCGATACCTGGCCGACCTATAACGGCGATTATTCGGGGCGGCGCTATAGCACGCTTTCGCAAATTAATCAGTCGAACGTGAGCGAACTGACGGTGGCATGGGTCGCACAGCTACGGACGGTGACGATCAAATCGATGCCGCTGATCGTGAACGGGATCATGTACCTGACGACGCCTGACAACGTTTTCGCGCTCGATGCGCGGAGCGGGCGCACCATCTGGCATTACGTGCGGGAATCGCAAGGCGATCATATCGGACAGCGCGGCGTGGGGATGTACAAGGACTGGCTGTATTTCGAAACTCCGGACTGCCATCTGATTTCGCTGAATGCGAAGGATGGCACGGTGCGTTGGAATATCGAACTGGCCGATCCGAAGCAGGGATACTTTGCCACGATGGCTCCGCTGGTGATTAAGGATCACGTGCTGGTAGGCGTTTCGGGCGACGTTACCGATGTTCCTGGGTTTATCGATTCGATCGATCCGGAAAGCGGCAAGATGCAGTGGCGATGGTACACGACACCGAGGCCGGGCGAGCCTGGATCCGAGACTTGGCCCAAAGGCACGGACGCGATTTCGCATGGAGGCGGGATGGCGTGGATCACAGGCACCTACGATCCGGATTCGAATCTTACGTACTGGGGAATCGGCAATCCGCAGCCGGTGTTGAATGGCGACGGGCGAAAGGGGGACAACCTTTATAGCTGCTCGATCGTCGCGCTCAATCCCGACACCGGAAAACTGAAGTGGTATTTTCAGCCGTCGCCTCACGACACGCACGATTGGGATGCAGTACAGACTCCAGTTTTGTTCGACGACATTCAGAACGGCGTACGGCGGAAACTGCTGGCGCAAGGAAGCCGCAACGGATACTTCGTGGTGCTCGATCGCACGACGGGCGAGCATATTCTGACCAAGCCGTTCATCGCGACCAACTGGTCGGAAGGGATCGATGCGCACGGGCAGCCTCGGCCGAAAAAGGAAAAAGAACCGAAGCCCGATGGCGCGCTGGTATCGCCCGGCTCCGACGGCGCGACCAATTGGATGGCTCCGAGCTACGATCCGAACACCGGACTTTTCTTTCTAAGCGCGCGCCGGTTGTGGAGCGTTTTCTATATGACGGCGGACGGCAAGGCCGAAGGATGGGCGGGTCGCGACCGGAATCTATGGGCGCAATCGGTGCTGGAAGGAATCGATACCAAGACCGGCGACATTCGCTGGACGCACGAAATCGGAGACGGCGAAAACGTCTCGGGGATGCTGACAACGGCGGGGAAGTTGCTGTTCGCGCAGGACAATTCCGAAAATCTGATGGCGCTCGATCCGGCGACGGGCAAAACGTTGTGGCATGTGAACGTCGGCGGACGCATGGAGACGTCCCCTCTGACTTTCGAGCTCGACGGGCGCCAGTATTTAATGACCGCGATTCAAAATGTGATTTTCGCGTGGGCTCTGCCGCGGAAAAACTAGAGACCACTCAAGCTGTGGCAAGGCCCGCCACTTCCGCCGTGGCGAGCGCGGAATCGAGATACGCTGTGCCAACATCCGCTACCGGGAGGCCGAGGCATTCCGCGAGTTTGCTAACCGTATCCCAATCGCCGAGTTCGTAACTGCAAATTAGGGAATAAGCGCTGGCCATCTCTTCGTCCGGCGGTGCCCGCCGTAGAAGAGTTTCCTCAATTTGTCGCGAGACCTTGATCTGTTGCAACGCGCTTTCAATGGTCAGATCCAGCATCGCATCGAGCATTGAAAAAAGTCCCATCAAGAACCAGTTGTGCGCGTCCGGAAGTCCGGCGAGCCGCGCTAACCGTTCGGCAAATTGCGCGCGAAGCAGGCATTGGACGAGCAACTCATTCGGCTTATCTTTGGCCAACCCAGCCAATGCTGCTAGGGCCACCCAGCGGCGAATTCCATCCTCACCCAGAACCATCAGGGCGTGCTCAATGGTTCGAATTTCGTTATGATGCGCAAATAGAGCGGAGTTGGTGAAGCGCAGGAGCTTGTAGTAAAAAGAAACGTCGTTCTTGATCAGATCGCGAAGCTTGTCGAAGTCCAGCACCTCATTCTGTGATTCCTTGAGTAGCCGCAGGCACGAAGTTTTCCAAGAGGGCGTCTGGCGTCCGCGCATCACGACCGGCTTGGTGAAGAAGTATCCCTGAAAATAATCGAATCCGATACCAAGGGCCCACTCGAATTCCTCGAGCGTTTCTACCTTTTCGGCCAGCATCTTGATGCCGCGCTTGCCGTATTTCTTAACCAGGCGTTCCTGCTCTGCGCGGGAGGTCGAGCGCAGATCGACTTTTATAATGTGCGCCGTCTTAATCAATGGATCGAATTTCGCACGATTCTCAAAATCGTCGAGGGCGATGGTATAGCCCTGATCGCAAAGCCGACGGCATGCCGCGAGAACAGCCTCATCCGGCTCGACCGTCTCCAGCACCTCGATCACAATGAGCTCCTTCGGCAGAATCGACCAGGGGCCGTCGAGCAGCATTTTGCGATCGAAATTGATGAATCCCTTTTTTCCGCCAAGAATTCCTTCGAGACCATTAGAAAACAGGGTATTGGCGATCAACTGGCTTGTTGCCGACGAGGACTCCGTGCCGTCGAACTGATTCTTTTCCGGGTCTGAGCGAAAAAGCAATTCATAGGCATACAGATTCTTATGCCGATTCAAAATCGCCTGCCGCGCGACAAACACGTCCATAGATTCCGTATCGGCTGGGAGTGGCGCTTCATGACCTGGATCACTTCGTCGCATCGTATGCCGCGCCGCAAGGACCGGCAATTCAGTGATCTATTACTGTTTAGTCAGCCTGCATAACTGAACTGAACCGCCATGCGGCAGCATGCGGATAGACTCAAGGAATCTCCGCTAAAAATGCGGGGATTTCTGGGCGTCGATGGCTTTCAACAATCGCTGCGCTTTGTCGTATTGCGAATCCGCGGGCGGAATGGCGAGCAGAATCTCTCGTGCTTGTGTGATGTCTCCCTTCTGGACGTAGGATGCCGCGAGAAGATATTGCGCGGGACTTCCCGGATCGATGCGCAAGCTGGTTCGAAACGCGTTGATCGCACGGGGAATATCGCCGGTCAAGTAGTAGAAGCGGCCGGCGCCGATCTCCTGCTCCGCGTCGTCGGAATTGGCTTCGGCACGGGCTCGAAATAATTCTTTGGCGCGTTCGAGCCGCTCGCCATCCTCGCCGGGAAGCTCGCGGATTCCCATGCTGATGAGCGAAGCCACAGCGGCAATGCGTACCGTGTCCTCGCTGTCATCAAGCGTCCGCACCAGCGCTGTGACAGCCGCATCCCGATCCGCCGGTCCGGGCTGAATCAGTAGCGCCGCGACTTGGCGGACGGCCGGCTCGCGATCGGACAACGAACGTTCGAGCGCCGCGAAAACCACCGGATCCTTGGAAAACTGGCTGAGGTGTCCCGCGGCATTGGCGCGCACCAGCGGACCTTCGCCGGGCTCGGCGAGAATCGCCAGCAGAGGATCGATCGAGCGCGGATCGCCTTTCGCCGCGAGCGCGAAGGAATCGGCGCGGCGGATCAGCTTCTGGCGCGAACGGTCTCCGTACCAAGCGTCCATCTGCTTGCTGGACCAGTTGGCATCGCGATTCTTGTGGCACAGGTTGCACGCGTTGGGGATGCCGTGATGAATGGTATTTTCCGGCACAGGGATGCTCATCGAGTGATCGCGAATCTCGGCCTTGATGCTGAAGACGGTCCTCGGCATGTGGCATTCGATGCAGGAACTGCCGGTGCTGCCTGCCGCGTGGTGCGTGTGCGCGGAGATTTTTTCCCCGATCTGCAACGTGGCAGCGCGTGCACAGGGCATTCGCCGTGGGACGGAGCTGCGGATTTTTCTCGATCTCGACTTCATGCACGGAGCTGTGGCACGACACGCAGGTCGCGCCGCCTTTGAGGAAACATTCGCTCTGCCACAATCCATAGGCATCGTTCGAAAAACGGCGCGTGCGGCCATCGGCCCAATACGCGGGATCTTTATCGCGCGGCTGATTGTACTCGAGAATCGGCACGAAATAGTTGTAGTAATCGTCGCCCGCGGAATAGCCCTTCGCGAAAATATCGCGAAAAGAATGACACTGCGCGCAGATCATCGTATTGCGATTAGCATCGAGCCGCGTCTGCACCACCATGTCGTTAGCCTTTTGAGGAGTAGGCGCGGAATAGTGCGTAACGTGCTCGCTTCCCGGACCGTGGCAGCGTTCGCAGTTGGTGCCGAAATCGAGCCACGCGGTTTTATACTCGTTCTTCTCGACGTCGAAATTTTTCTCCTGCTGACTGACATGGCAGGAAAAGCACTGCTTGTTCCAGACCTGGACCTGCACGCCTTCCACTTCGTCCGGATCGGCGATGTCGAGATTGTGGAACCAGCCTTTTCGCGTGATATCCCAGCTCGGCGGCAGCACGATGACTTTGCCGTCCGGAAGAGTGGTGAGGTAATGCTGGATGCGTCGATTGCCGAGCGTGTAATCGACGCGGTGCTCCTTGGGCTTGCCGGTGAGATAGCTTTCGGTGATATAGAAGATGCCGTCGCGCTGGCGCAGCCCGTAATTTACGCCGCGCAGTTTTACCTGGGTGAGTTGTGAAATCGCCCTGCACACTCTCCCTGGTCGCGGGCTGCACCATTTTGCTGTGACGGGAGTGCGTCCACTGGCTGTGAATTTCCGCATGGCATTTCGCGCAAGTGGCCATGCCGACGTAGGCCGGAGTCGTTCGTTGCGGCCGCGGCAACCAGAGGCGCAAGAAGTAAAAGCAGCGTTCGCAATTGTTCAGCGTAACCAATTTTTGCACACGGATGTGATAACGTTTCGAGTAATGAATCGGCGAACGTTTCTCCGTTCCGCGGCCGCCCTGGGAGCCGGCTGCCTCTTCCCCGCTCCGTATCAGCGCCTCGCCGCCGCGGTGAAGGGAAAAATCAAAATCACCGCCGTCAAGTGCATGATCGTCCGCGGCACCTGGGACTGGAATCTTATTAAGGTCGAAACCGACTCCGGCCTGTACGGCATTGGCGAGGCTTACTGGGGTTGGGGCGTGAAGGATCTGGTCCTGAATAAGATGCAGGGAATTATCGTCGGCGAAGATCCCCTCAACGTCGACAAGCTGTATACGAAGATGTTGATGCAGAGCGCGGGCGCCGGCGCCATCGGCGGCGTCACCATGACGGCCGCGAGCGGCATCGAAATCGCGCTGTGGGATTTGTGCGGACGAATTTTGCAAACGCCGGTGTGCAATCTGTTGGGCGGCCGATTTCGCGATCGCGTGCGATTCTATCGCACCATGCCGTTTGTCGAACATCCCGACGATCCTTCCGCGTGGCGCGATCAGGTACAGGAAGCGCGTGCGGAGAAATACAAATGGACCGCGTTCAAATTTCAAGGCGATAGCGTTCCCTTGCACGCCGATCCCGAGTTCAAGGAGCCAGGCCACGATCCGTACGCCCGCAATCTTACCCACGCCGACATTCGGCGCATCGTGAAAGGGATGGAGACCGTCCGCGAGACGCTGGGACCCGAAGCGGATTTCGCGGTCGAGGCGCACTGGCGCTATGACACAGGCGACGTGATTCGCCTGGCGCACGCCCTGGAACCGGTGAAGCCGATGTGGCTCGAAGATCCCGTGCCTCCCGATAACGCCGAGGCGATGGCATACGTCCGGCGTTCGGTCAACGTGCCGATCTGCACCGGCGAGAACCTCTACGGACGGCAAGGTTTTCGCAAGCTGATCGAGTTGCAAGCGTGCGACGCCGTGCATATCGACGTGCCGAAGAGCGGCGGCCTGCTCGAATCGAAGCGCATTTCCGATCTCGCCGAAATGTATTACATCTGGACCGCGTGCCACAATCCGGCGAGTCCCGTGGGAACGATCGCGTCCGCCCACGCCGCGTCCGCGATGCGCAATTTCCGGATTCACGAACTCGCGAAGTGGATCGACTGGTGGCCGGACCTGGTGATCCGCGAAGGGCCCTTTTGGGAGAACGGATATTTCACGATTCAGGACAAGCCGGGGTACGGAATCGAGCTGAATCCCGAGGTCGCGAAGGCTCACTTGGCGCCAGGAGAGACCTGGTGGGGGTAAATGGTTAGTGCACCTTTATATCAATCGTGTACTTGCCGAACACGACGATCTTTGCGGCGCCCCGCGCCACTCCGAATAACGTCGAGCCATCCTTACTTACAGCTACGATAGAGGGCGACTGGGACACGGGTTTAAGCCTTGTGGACCGATTCAGGCTTAGGACTGTCCCGTCAGGATAAGTGCCATAGATCATGAGCGGAAGCCCGCTGCAGCGCGATTCGTTTGCGAACGTCAAACAGCCGCCAAGCGACATACTGCGGACTGCCTGATGCGAAAAGTCGGCGGGTGGAATCTCCACTGGTTCGACATCAATCTCGACGGTGTTTGATTCGACCTCTGTCCCCGACAACGTAGTCGAGATCGCTGTAAGCGACGTCTTGCCAGGCTCGGATGGGATCATTACCGAGATAATCCAAGGCGGTTTGCCCATAGGCGCCTGGATCCCTCCCACCACCTCCTCGCCAAGCACTCCGATGCCCGAGTACTCGCCTGCGCCTGTCACTTTCACGAGCAACTTCTGCCCCGGCCTGACGACGACTCCATTCACCGGCGAAATAATTCGAAGAAACGGCTTGTCCGCCGCGGCGAGCGATGTCGCAATGCATGCCAGGCGCGCGATGATCTGGACGGGATTCGGCACCGTAATCAGCGCACCAGAAACTGCGCTTGGCTATCCACCGCCGGTTCGCCCGATTTCTCCCACACATAGCTGCCGTCTGCCAGCATGTGCCGCGCATTCCGGTTGTCGGTGAGATACTTCGCCAGAATATCGTCGCGCAGCCGCGTCATGATGCGCTTGTTCTCCACGGGAAACAGCAGCTCCACTCGATGGTGCAGGTTGCGGCTCATGAAATCCGCGCTGCCGAGAAAAATCTCCTCATGGCCGTCGTTGCGGAAATAATAAATGCGGCTGTGTTCCAGGAATCGCCCGACGACACTGATCACGCGGATATTGTCGCTGATCCCCGGGACGCCGGCCCGCAATCCACAAATACCGCGAACTAGAAGATCGACTTCGACACCCGCCTGCGACGCTTGGTACAGCAGCCGGATAACATGCAAATCTTCGAGGCCGTTCATCTTCAGGATCAGGTGCGCCTTCTGGCCGCGCTCGGCATGCCCGATCTCTCGCTTGATCAGCTCCTCGATTTTCTCGTGCATGTTGAGAGGAGCGACCAGCAGCTTGCGAAATTCGTTTTTCGCAGAGTAGCCGGTGACGTAATTAAATAAATCCGTGACGTCCGCGCCAATCTGATCGTCGGCCGTGAAGAAGCTCAGGTCGGTATAAAGACGCGCGGTGGTCGGATTGTAATTACCGGTGCCGAGATGGACGTACCGGCGCATGGTGTCGCCTTCACGCCGGACCACGAGCGCGACTTTCGAATGGACTTTCAGGCCCACCAGTCCGTAGACGACGTGCACGCCCGCCGCTTCCAAGGCTCTCGCCCACTCGATGTTGCTCTCCTCATCGAACCGGGCCTTCAGCTCCACCAGCACCGCGACTTGCTTGCCATTTTCGATAGCGCTCAGTAGGCTTTCAACAATCGGCGAGTTTCGTCCCACTCTATAAAGCGTAATCTTGATGGCGAGCACATCCGGATCGATTGCCGCGCGGCGCAGAAACTCAACCACGGGTTGAAACGAATCGAAAGGATGATGCAAGAGTAAGTCGTCGCGCCGGAGGACCGCGAAAATATCGTCCTCTGATTTCGGATGCAGGTCGGGCGGCGTGTACGGAAGAAACGGCGCGTCTTTCAGATCCGGCCGGTCGACCGCGAGAAGTTGGCGCAGGCGGCTTAAATCCAGCGGCCCGTCGACGTGATACACATCGCGCGGGTCCAGTTCCAGATTCGCGATCAGCGTTTCTAAGAGATGCTCGGGGATTTCGCGCGACACCTGCAGACGCACCACAGCGCGGAAGCGCCTTTGCCAGACTGCCTCCTCGATGGTTTCGAGAAGATCGTCGCTCTCGAGCTCCTGAATCTCCACCTCGGCATCGCGCGTCACGCGAAACGGATACGCCTCGATAATCTCCAGGCCGGGAAACAAGGCGTGCAGATTTTCGATGATGAGCTGCTCCAGCCACACCAGCACCGGTCGCGAGCCCGCGGGCTGATCGGGCATCGACACAGGCACCAGTTGCGGCAGGGTATCCGGGATTTTCACGCGCGCGAACCGCTCCACCCCCTTCACGTCGCGGACTGCTACCGCCAGATTCAGACTGAGATTCGAAATATGCGGGAACGGACGGCCCGGGTCGAATGCCAGAGGCGTCAGCACCGGAAAAACCACTTGGCGGAAATACGTTTCCATCAGACTGCGTTCGCGATTGGTCAACGCGCGATAATCCCGCAGTTCGATCCCGGATTGCGTCAGCGCCGCTTCAATCTCGCGCCACGCGTCATAAGCCTCGCCCATCAGGCGCTGCACGGTGGTGCGGATGCGCTCCAGTTGTTCGGCGATGGATCCGTCCTGCACCGTCGCAGCTTTCTGTTTCAGCACCGCGAAGCGAACCATGAAGAACTCGTCGATATTAGAGAAAAGTATGGAGAGAAATTTAACTCGCTCCAGCAGAGCATTGGCGGAATCCTGCGCCTCCTGAAGCACGCGGTGCTGAAACGCGAGCAGGCTTAATTCGCGGTCCAGATAAAGGCTAGGGTCGTTTAGCGAAATAGAATCGGTGGGTGAAGCAGTCGAGGCCGGGGTAGACATAGCCATCTACCAGTCTAGCCTAGGGCCGGTTACAACATCATTTCACGAGAAAGGCGCAAACATTTCTTGGCATTTCTTTGCGAGCCCTGCGCCTTTGCGTGAGACAAGTCCTAGTTGGACTCCCCGCCCTCAGCCGGATCTGTAAAACGCTGCCTGGTGGTGCGCGGCTCGCTGTGCCGATCCTACCAAGCAGATATCCTCACGGGACGGGGTTATAACCCCTGGCGTGAGCCAGGGGGCTTCGTCTCATTAGAAACTAAACCGCAGCGAGAAGTCGATACGCCGGTTGAACGCCTGCGCCGCCCCACCCGGGCCGCCGAAGCCGCCGCTTGCCTGGGAGATCGCCTGCCCAAACTCGGGACTGATCAGCGATCCGATCGGAGCCGCCGGATTAACCGTATTCAGCAAGTTGTGGAACATCATGCTCGCGGTCAGGGAGTAGCGTCGTCCGCTGGAATCGCCGCCGCCCATCGCCACCGCCCCGGGGCCACGCGACCACCGCCGCCGCGCGGACCACCGCCGCCGCCCGGACGTCGCCACCCGCAGCCTGTCCGAAACCCGGTCCGCGCCCGCCAGGGCCGCCCCCATCCTGTTGCTGCTGCCGGTTGCGAGCCGCAGTCGTCAACTCGCCGAAGCCCCACGTCCGGCTGATGCGCAGATTAATATTGTATTGCGGGAAGGCCTTGCCGTAGTTAATTGGAATGATGGTCATTCCCTGTGTCGGGTTAACAACAAAACCATGGCTTACGCAGGGAGGCGCACGCAGCGATCACCCGACCGCTGCAGGCGGGGAGATTCGCGCCCGATGGAATAAATGCCGGCCGGTGGTTAATCAACGTATCGCCATTGGTATCTATCCCTTGAACAATGTTATAGGGCGGGGCCGACCGCAGTCCGATATTGGGAGATAACCGGATTCCCCAAGGCGCGATGATGCTTCCGTTCACATTCACCTGGTGCCGGATGTCGTAATTAGCCCGCCCGTAATCGGCGGCGAAATTGTACGGATTCGAAGGGCCGCTGGGGCTCACATCGGTACTCACATGCCCATATACGTAATAGCCGAACAGACTGAACCGTGGGTTGATCCGCGCATTCGCATTCACCACCAATTGATTCTGCTTGTAGATACCGCTGCCCGAATATAGGTCGATGATGCCGGCAGCTTGTCCGTAAGGATAGAGACCCAGCGCCGGCGCGCCGTTCAACGGCGGTACGTACGTGCCCGGAAAAGGCGAGTTGATGTTGTACGTCTGCAGAATGTGACTGCCGCGCGTATTCAGGTAGTTCACCGACAGCGTGACATTGTGAGGCAACTGCCGATCGACGCCAACCGCGGACTGCAGTTGCGTCGGCACATGGAGATTCGGATCGATGTGATAAATGGTCGCGCCTGCCGAGCTTTGCCCCTGCAAGTGCGGCGAGCGATGGGATCGGGATGCCGACAAACGGATAGTTGTTGGGGTTCGTCGTGCTGTTGTTCGGAAAAAACTGCGGATTGGTGATCGTGAACGACTGATCGTTGATCCCATTGAATCTCTCGGCATTCAAGACATTGCGCGAGGCTAAAGCGGTCGTAGAAATATCCCGACCCGGCGCGGATTACGGTCTTCGGCGTCCGGAAACGTCCTTGCCCTCCGCCAATGCCCCAGGCCCACCCAACACGCGGCGCGATGTCGCCATGATCGCCGATGTTGTTCTGAATCTCGTAGCGCAACCCGAGACTCAACGTCATGCTCGGAATCAGCTTCCAGTCATCCTGGACAGAACAACCCCGCGTCGAACTGATTCCCGGCGATCAGCGGCTGCACCGAGCGTTCTGCTGATACTGGATGGGACCCACTCCTGCGGCGAACAGCGTAGTCAGAGGTACGCCCAGCGAAAGTCCCTGCTCAAATTGCGCGTAGTCGTTGATGTTGGCGAAGTTGAACTGCCCCAGGAAGTTTGCTGTGGTGTAGTTGCACTGCCGAACATCGCGCAAACGGGCGCCGAACTTGATGAATTGCGTCCCATGCGTGATCGACGTGTAGTTCTGAAACTCGTAATTGCCCGCGTTCGAATACGTCTGCTGATAATTGCTGCCCTGCGTAAACGCGTTGGCGACGGAAATATTCAATTCCGGATCGTTGCCCAAGCTATTGGAGTCGTTCCGGAAATACTGAAATCGCGATTCGTTAATCGTGCTGGTGTTGACCACCTGCGTCTCGGTCAGGAAAAACTGCTGGTTGGTGCCGTGAGTCGTTGCGCCCGTGCTCGGAAGATTGAAGCCGCCGATACCGCTGTTATCTGTCTCGCTCCGGCTATAGACATAGCGCGCATCGAGCGTGATCTTAGATGTCAACTGGTAATTTACGCGCGGGCTGATAGCGCGTATTCGTCGTCGGCGCGATAATTCCGAAGGATTGCAATCGGCAGCGGGTTGAAGGTTGCGGATCGAGCAGCACCTGGTTCACCAGCGCCGCCTCCCGCAACTGCCGGCGCGTAAAATCGAGGAAGAACGACGCCTTCTTCGTAATCGGACCGCTCAACGTCGCCATCAGATTCTTGGTGTCCGACGCCGGCAATCCGCTGGCCTGCGTGTCGAAAGGATTGCGCGCATTCCAGATATGGTCGCTATAAATAACGTTCAGGCTGCCGTGAAACTTATCGGACCCCGGCTTGGTGAAAATCTCGATTCGTCCATGCCCCTGCGTGTCATATTCCGCCGAATAAGGATTGGAGTTGATGCGAATTTCGCGAATCGAATCTTTCGGCGGCAACTGGCCGCTCGAAAATCCGTCGATGAAAATCTGTCCGCCATTCGGCCCCGCAGCCGGACCGGCGAGCGCGAGCAGATCCGCCTGCAAATCGTCCGGATCGTCGGACAGCATGTCGAGGTCGGCCTCTTTCAGCACCAGCGCGCCCGCGTTTTTCGCCGGATCCAGTTCCACCTGCTGCGTATCCTTCACCGTCACTTCCTGCTTCTCGCTGGCCACCGACATCTTGGCGTCAAACGTCGAGGCGCGTCCGCCCGGCAGATCGGCGATGCTTCCTTCGAACAGATCGAAACCAGCCGCGATCACTCGGATCGTATATTTTCCCGGAGGCAATCCCACCACCGAGTAATACCGTTGTTATCGCTCTGCGCGACCTTCACCACGCCGTTCGGACCCGTCAGAGTCACCGTGGCTCCCGGAACCGCCGCGCCTGAGGGATCGAGCACTTGCCCCTTCAAGCTTCCCGGCGTCTGCGCATAGTGCGGCCGATACCGCCAGCAGCAATAAGAAGACCAGCAACACTACTCGTTTTGAAAAAATCATTCCGTTCCCTTCACGCTGAATTCAACTCCTGACTCCGTAATTCCCGCCGCCCATATCTCCGCCGCCGCCCAGATTCCATCCGCCCAACGACATCTCCGGCTTGCCCGGCGACCGCAGAATCGGCTCCACTCCCGCCAGCATCGTGATCGCCATAATGTGATCCGTCGCCGCTCCCACCGCGCTCGAAATCACGATGGGCTCTCCAACCTTCAACTCCGCCAGCGTAACCGCTGGCTGCCGGTCGAGCATCTGTTGCAGATCGCCTCCGCGTCCGCCGCCGCCCACCGCGCATCCCTCCGCCGTCGCGCGCCACCGCGTCTCTCCACCGCGGCCACCGCCATCGCCCCGACCCGCCGCCGCGACCTTCAAAATCTCCGGATGCACGCGCCGCGCGATCATCTGCGCGATCGGATCGGACAGCCGCTTCATGTTCGAATCGGCGTTGACCTTCACCACCATCGTCTTCTTCGAATCCAGATCCTTCACCGTCATCTGTTGATTGGCCGCGTCAATCGAAACCACCGTCGCCGCGATCGTCTTGAATGTGCCGGAGACAATTTCCTCGGCCTTCACCTTCGATCCGTCGTCGGTTTTATCGCCGCGCGCGCGAACCTGATCCCCGACCTTGATCTCGGCGAGCGTCGAATCCTTCGCATCGGAGAACTTCACCGAATCGGTCGTATACCGCCGGATCATCGCCTTCGCCTCCGGAATCACCGTAATGGTCTTCGCCCCCGCCAGCGTCCGCACATTCAGCGTCACCGATTCCGGCGACCCACAGCCGTAACGATTCCGTTCACGCCGCGCTTGTCCCAATCGGCGCGTTCTTCGTCTTGCTTCTTCGCGACATCGGACGACGACATCACCAGGATCAGCGAAGCCGTCATCGATTTTCTGATCCGCCGACTCGACTCCGCGCACCATCACCCGGTCGCCCACCGCGATATCGGTCAACTCGATCGTCGCCGCTTTCCGCAAATCGGTCTCGCCCAGCGCGATCTTTCTCAAACTGTGCTTCGCCGCCAGCGTGACATCGACTTCGCCGCCGCTATCCGCCTTCACCACAATCTCTTTGGCGCGCCGCGTCGATTTTCGTCACCGTCGCATAAATGGGCTTGGGCGCCGCGTCCTGCGCGACAACCAAGTCGCTTCCATAAACTAGGGCCGCATACACAACCAGCCACATGGCTTTGCTTTTCATAAACTTCTCCCCCGCGACATTTGTAAAGACCTGATTCCTCCGCCGAGGGTTACAGGCCCTTAAGGTAAATTTACATTGAAGCTATTGATTCTTTGGGGCGTTTAGGGTCTGTCGACTTACCCCAGCCCCACCGGCGGTAAATACTGGCCCTTGGCTTCCCTGCTTCCACCAATTCCCCGTTTTCCGCCGCTCCTCCGCGTCCGTAAACCTGTAATCGTACAGCATCGGCCCGAACGTAGTGCGGAGGCCTCGCCCCCAAACGGATCCGCCTCCAGCAATCCCCTCACCTCAGGCGACCCTTCCAGCAATTTTACCGCGAAATTCACAAACCACGGATTTTCCCGATAATTCCCCAGCGCCGCAAACCACATCTGCCAGTCGAGCCTCGGCTGATAAGGCGCCGCCCACCGCGGAGCCCGCGCCAGATCCCCCGGCTTATAGCGAAACGAATAAGCCGATCCAAGTTTCCCCGTCCATCGACCCTTCCACAATAATCTCCGGCCGCTCCGTCGTCATCATCGCGAACAGTCCATAAGAATTGACAATCTCAAACGGCGCCGTATATTTCACCGATCGGCACCGGCGACATCCAGAAAACGTCTCGACCATCCGCGAAACCCCAATCGCCAACACCAAAACCGCAACCACCGCACACCTGCGAAAATATGGACTGACCACTCTGTCTGGGGTGGCACAAGCGCTCTCTCAGCGCCGGTGGACGAGCGGTCTGTCCGCATTTTCGCCCCGTCCACCAAGCCACCGTTCAAACGTCCGGTCATCCAACAAAAACACGCACAACGCCATCGCCAGCAAATTGAAAAAAGTATAATTCCCCGTCAAAAAAATCAAAACCTGCAAACCCAGCAAACACCAAGCCGCCAAAAATCCGAATCCTCCGCGGCGCAAAAATCAAAAACGGAATCCACCAGCTCCACCCCCAGCACCAACCCCGTCGAGACCCTCTGAAACCATACCGGCAACTGCGCCATGTACCAGGAAATCCGATTCGGCAAAGGCTGCGTCCAATAATGAAACGACAGAGCCGTAAGGTCCCGCCAAGTCGGATCGTGACTCAACACCTTCACCGCGCCCGACAAAAACATCAGCCGGAACAGCAGCCACCGGAACAACCACACGACGACTCGCGAATTCCCGAGAAAAATCGCCAGAAACCCGACCTCAATCAACAGCGCGTCCCATTGAAACGACAAAAACTCCTGCCCCGCCGAGCTCAGCGATAAATACAGGACAAACAAAAGCGCCAGCCCCGCCCGCTCAAAAAATCCCACCAAAACCAGCACCGCGATAGCCACCCCAGCCCAACAAACCCCCACCAGTGCCCGTCCGACGCATTGATCCAGAACACCGTCGGGACATAAAAAAACCGCATCGCCCCCGTGCTCTCCGCGACCGCTCTTCAAATAATCCCCCACCGGCAAAATCCCGCGAGCCCCCAGCAATCCCGTAATCTGCCCGATCAAGCGACCCGAACGCGATCGCATAAATCACCGCCAGCATCCGCACAAAAATCCATTGCGTAAGCGCAAACCGCGCCGGCTCAATCTGCGTCCCAAACGTCCACTTCGTCAGGTGATAAAAGAAGTCGCGATGCCGCGCGATAAAGCGGTAGAACCCGCTCCGTCGACCGGCAGAATACAGCCTCTCATATCCCAGCGTCTCAAACACCGCGCGAGCACCACTGGCAACCGACCCATCCGGCCGAACCAACTGCACGCCATGCGAAAATTCCTCCTTCGGAATCTGCGGATACCGCTCGCCCACTTCCTGCGAAGGCGCATACTCCACCCGGTCGCCCGTCAGCTTGCGCCAATAGTCGAGCCAGATCTTACAGAACCCGCACTTGCCGTCATAAATCAGCAGCGGTTTAGAAGAGGACACTCATCTACTATCTTATGTTGCCCCGTTTGTGGGGCGGCGCCATGCGCTGCCATCGAACGTCTTAGCTTCCATTCCGCGCTCCCGGCAAAGTGAAGTAGAATGCCGTCCCCTGCCCGTCCCTCGACTCGCACCAGATTCTTCCACCGTGACGTTCGACGATCTTCTTGCACGTGGCGAGACCAAGTCCGGTCCCTTCATATTTCCCTGTGCCGTGCAGCCGCTTGAACGGCTCGAAGACTTCCAGGGATTGCTTCCCGGGAATGCCGATGCCGTTATCTTCCACAGTGAACAGCCAGCCATCCCCCTCCCGCTCGGCTGCGACGTGGACACGGGGGATATCGGCCTCGCAGTACTTGATCCCATTGGCGACTAAATTCTGCAGCAACTGCATGAGCAGAGGGCCGTGCCCAGTGATCTCCGGCAATTCATCGCATGTCACCTCGGCGCCGCTTTCTTGGACGAGATGTTCCAGGTTGTTCAGCGCATCGCTCATTACCTGATCCATCTCCACTTTCCCAAATTCGACCGGCTTTTCCGCCACTGCATACCGGTGCAGCGCATCGATCAGCGCCCCCATTCGGTCCACGCCCTTGACCACAATGCGGCAATATTCGATAACCTTCTCAGAATTCCCTTCTCGGATCGTCTCCTCGATCAGCTTTGCGAATCCCCGCACCGAGCTTACGGGCGACTTGAAGTCATGTACCAGAACGCGGGCAAAATTCTGCAGCTCCCGCCGCTGCTGCTCCAACTCCCTTCTGAGGGCGGTCTTTTCGATTGCATTCTTCACCGTTCGGAATATCGATTGCGGAGTTATCAGCGATTTGGGAATGTAGTCCGACGCGCCTCGTTTGATGGCTTCGGCCGCCACCATCTCATCGCCACGGCCGGTGGACATGACGATCGCCATAAACGGCAGTCGCGCGCTCAGCGCGGAAACCCCCGATAGGCCATCCTGCCCCGGTATTTGGTAGTCGACAAAGGCGCAGTCAAATGCCAGCTTCTCGCAGGCCTCCAGAGCATCCTGGACGCTTCCCGTCTCGGTGCACTCACAGGGCAATCCCGAGTGTTTCAGTGCCCTTCGAATTTGTTTGCGATCTCCTTCGTCGTCATCTACGATGAGCACGAACATTGACTTGACCATGCTGTTGGGTATCCTCCGGTCTCTACGGCAGTTCCACCAGCCGCCCGTAACAGTCCATCAGTTTCACCAGTTCTAAGAAGTCCTGGCCTGCCGTCGCCTTCACGATGTAACCGGCGACCTTGTGTTCGTAGACCGCCGACTTATCCTCCACCCGGCTGGACGTTGTGAGGATGAAAACAATGGAATTTCTAACCTCCTCGTCCGCGTCCTCCCTTATCGCCTTCACCAGTTGGATGCCATTCAATCGCGGCATATTCAGGTCGGCAATCACAATACGGGGAGACGGTATCCGTGTTTTTCCATGCAAGCCTTTTAACATGTCCAGCGCGTCCCTGCCATCCACCGCCCGCACGATTGGATTTCCGATTCTGGCCTTCAAAAACGAGCGCTGCACTGCCTTCGCGTCACCGTCATCGTCCTCGGCCAACAAGATATTAAGTGGTTTGTCGGACACAGGCATAATGTTCGGTTGCCTCTCCCTTCAAAAGTCGTTGTTTCGGCCATGTAAAACGGAAGGTGCTCCCCTTACCTTCGGCTGATTCCAGTTCCATCGTTCCGCCCGCAACTTCGACGTGCTTCCGCACCATCGCCAGTCCCATGCCGCTGCCCTCAACCTGGTCTCTGGGCCGCAGCGTCTGAAACATTTTGAAGATCTGCTCATGGAACTCGGCGGGGATTCCGGGACCGTCGTCTTTGACCGCGAAAGCATAAAACGTGCCCCGATCTTCCAACGTCACCTCTATCGAGCCCGTTTTCTTGTCGTGATGCTTGATGGCGTTGCCAATCAGGTTCATCAGAATTTGCTGCAGCGGCATGGCCGTAACCCAAATGTCAGCAAAGTTGGCGCCCACCGTCACCGCGAAACCACTCGGAGCGAGCAACTCCAGAACGTTATGCATCACCATCTCCGCCGAGATGGTTTCGTTGTAGCGCGCATCCGTCACCCGCCCGATGCGGGCATATTCCAGCAGATCGTCCAGCAGCTTCTCCATCCGTTTGACGCGCCCCCGCAGCATAGTCATGTTTTCCCGCGTATCCCCGGAAAGATGTTCGTGTAAATCTTCCTCGATCCATTTGGAACAGTTGTCGATCACCCGCAGCGGAGCCTTCAAATCGTGCGAAGCGACAAACGCGAATTCCTCCAGCTCCTGGTTGGCGCTGCGCAGTTGGGCGGTCCGTTCGCCCACCTGTTTCTCCAGAATTCTATTGAATTCGCGAATGTTCTCTTCCATCCGTTTACGCGCGGTGAGGTCGACAATAGCGCTGAGGACCATCGGTCCGTTCTCGGTTTGTATAGGGTTCAGCCCGACCTCGATCGGGAATTCGGTGCCGTTCTTGCGCCGGGCATACAACTCGCGGTCTAAATCGATCGCCGGCTGATTGCGGCCCGCCACGCTCGGCTTGGCGGAGAAACCGAGAGGATGACCCAAGTCGGCGTTCCGGAAACGCTCCGGCAACAGCATTTCCGCCGGTCTTCCCATCATCTCCTCGCGGCTGTAGCCGAACCACTTCTCCGTCAGCTCGTTTACCAGCGTGATCTCGCCCGCGCTGTTGATCATCACCATGGCATTGGGGGCCGATTCCACAACCAACCGAAACTGTTGCTCCGCCCGCGTGCGAGCGCCGATGTCGCGCAGGATCTTGGACCCCCCGATGACTCGTCCGCTCTCATCGCGCAGGGGCGATTCGGAGAGCGACACGCGAACCCGATGGCCATCGCGGTGTAAGCGCTCTGTCTCGAAATGGTTCACCGATTCAACCTTGGCCACCTCATGGGAAAGCTCCGGCGGGATGATCACGCTGATATGGTGGCCGATGACTTCCCCGGAGCTATAGCCGAACAGACGTTCCGCGCCGCGGTTCCAGGAAGTGATGACGTCTTCCAATGTTTTGCTGATAATTGCGTCTTCCGAATTGGCCACGATGGCGGCCATTAGCGCCGTGGTTTGCTGCAACTTTTGGTTTTCAATCGCCTCCACTTTCAATTCTTCATTGGCCTGCCGCCACTGGTCCGGAGTAGGCATTTGGGCTATTTGAGGAAGCAGACGAATCAGACAGTACGCTGTCGCTAGAGAAAGCAGCGCGGTGGCCGCCTTTATCAATCCTTCGAAGCGATAGACGGGTGTCCATAGCGTGAGCACGGCAAGCACATGAGTTGCCCCGCATGTCAGGATAAATCCGGCAAAAAGGATAAACACCCAGTGAAAGGAGAGATCCTTGCGAATTCGGAGGAGCTGCAGCAATCCTAAAGGGATAATCATATAGGCCACAGCGATCAGCACGTCCGACACAACGTGCAGCCAGATCACACCGGGCGTCCGCAGGCACATAACGTGCGGCATGAAATCCGTACCGAAGAGGTTGCGAAAAAACTCGATAATCGACACCACGCAGAAAGGTAGTGGAAAGACCCGTCGCAAACTCTCTCGAGGAGTTGCGTCGCGGCCATTTAGATATCGAGATCTTTTACGTCTAGCCGCGTTCTCGCGCATGGCGGCTGGGGTGGATACTGAGCCGCCATGCGTAAAGCATGCGGGCAGACGCGAGCATTTCCGCTAACAGAATCGCTTGGTCTACTAGCCGCCATAGCCGGATATCTCCTGTAGCTACAACGTAGCTCAAGAGGATTCACGTCATGGCTGACAATGCCGTCGTTCGCGACGGCGTTGAGGAAAATCGGGCTCACCGTGTCCGACCCCTTTCGCCTGACTGATGCGCGATGCACGGAAAGACCCTGCCGTTCTCACAACGCCAAGGCCGCGCGTCGGGGCAAGTTAGTCAAGCTCGGCAAGCCGGACAAACTGCTGCGTAGTCTGACGAAACCGTCCCGCAACGTTTCACGCCTGATCGCGCGGCAGAGCCTACTTATTCAAGATGTGATCTGCCTTGGTATCGATTTTCTTCTTGTCCGCTGCGCTCAGTTTGCCTTGATGCTCCATCTGGGAGGCACGAGCCTTGGCATTTCTGGCGTGATTCGCATCAGGCATCGGGTATTTGCGCTCTTCCGGGAGCCCGAATTCTTTCTTCGGCTCAGCGTTCTTCTTCGCGGCTGTAAGTTTTGCCATAATCCACCCCTCACCAAATTTGCGAGCAGGTTAGGTTCCAACATGAATATCGCCACTGAGTGCGACTTTGACTCCGGGCACTTCGGGGCACTCCGGGCACTTCGGGGACATCCATGATAAGTAAAAGTCAATAGGGCAGACGGGGGTGCCCTTCTGACGTGCTCTGAGGAGCCGCCTGGGTGAATATTTTGCGTGATCGGCGTTGCGCGTTGTGCCTCTCGGCGGAGTTCCTGCGGTGCGCAGAACCAGACATCCATTTGCGGTCTCGGGCATGAAAGCCTTCACCGAAGATTGAGTTTGGGTTTGCCTGCCAGCCTCGAAACAGTCAGAGGGAGCCTCGCGGAATTTCTTCCGCTCGCCCAGTCCCTTTCGTGGCGAGGCCTGGCAGGACGCGCACGACGTGTCACGCATTCTAATGAGCAGAAGTTCAGGCGGCGATCTCGGGCGCCTGTGTCCGGCCTCCTTTTTGAAATGGTTTTTCCCTGCGGTCCACCGCCAGCAGGTACGCGACCAGCTTCCGCGCCACCGCCAGAGTGGCGCGATTGCGGTTGCCGCGGGCGACCTCTTTGTCGTGCAGCAGCGCCAGATCGGGATTCCATCGCGGAGCCAGTTTGGCCGCTTCGATCAGCACCGTTTGCAGATGCGGGTTGCGCTGCTTGGAAATCGGCGATCGCTTCTGAATGCCCGCCGAGCTGTTTTCTCCACTGCACAATCCGCAGTAGCTCACGGCGTGTTTGAGCGACGGAAACCGGCTCACTTCGCCGATCTCCAGCGACCAGCTCAGCGCCGTCACCGGACCGATGCCGGGGATCGAGGTTAATCGTTCCACGCGCGCCTTGAGCGACGGGTCTTGCTGCAGTGCCCGCAGGAGAGCCTTTTCCGTCGTCGCGGCGCGATCCACCGTTTCCCGGCCAATATTCAGCAGAGGCTTCAAGGCGGGTGGCAACTCGGCGGACTCGCGCACCAGTTCGGCGAAGTAGCGCTTCTGATGGAGCTTCTGTTTGTTGTAGGCGACGCCGGTTTCCATCAGCAAGCCGGCCATCCTGTTTTTCATCTGCACGCTTTGCCGCACCAGCAGATGACGATAGCGCCAGGTGCGTCTTCGCTCGCGAATGGCGGTCGGAGCCATGTAACATTCCGGCAGAAGATTGACACGGAGCAGGTCGGCGATCTTCGCCGCGTCGACGCGATCGTTCTTCCTTTTAGCCGCGGCAATGGCGCGCAGCATCAACGGATGCGCCACTTTCAGCGACGCCGCGTGCGGCAGCAAGTGATCGTAGATCCAGCCGGTGAACATGGTCGCCTCCATGGCTCCGGTCCACGGCTGCGGAAGGCGCCGGCTCCAATCGTCGAGCGCGTCGCGCGTGGCATGGATCACCCCCTGTTGGTGCACCTCGCCGCCGCCGTGCTTCACACAGTAGCTGATGGTCTTCTTGTGAACGTCCAGTCCGATGTAGTACATATATGCTCTGAAGAGCCTCCTTGGGTTTGACTCTGAATCAGCACTTCGCTGAGTTCAGCCTTTCGTACACCAGGGTGGCTCTTCGTACTTATACATTCAAACAGTCAGCTATGTTCCGAAGTCAGCGACCTTCGATCCGCGATGAAAAATAGCTCTTCCATAGTGGTTTCGTTTAATCTTAACTCGTTCTTTCTTACGAGGGGAGTGAGGCCGCGCACTTTACTTGCCCCTAACTAATTGCTTTTACTGGCGGGAACTTACGAACTCTTGTCGCAATCAGGCACTTGCGGTCATAGCAGACTGTCCCCGAAACCCCGAAGCCCATTGAGCCTCTAAAACGGCTATCATACCCCAATGCCCCGTCTGCCCCTCGCAATTATTTTCGCGGCAGTCCTTCCACTCGCCGCCGCAATTCCTGATCCTCTCCGCGTCGAACAAGGCCAACTATCGGGCGTCCCCGGCTCCGATCCCGACGTCCGAGTATATAAAGGAATCCCCTTCGCCGCGCCTCCAGTCGGGGATCTCCGCTGGCGTGCGCCGAAGCCCGCAGCCGACTGGCCCGGCGTTCGCAAAGCCGACCAATTTTCCGCCACCTGTATGCAGATGCCGTATCCCCAAGGCTCGCTCTATCGCTCCGAGCCAGAGCCGGTCAGCGAAGACTGCCTCTACCTCAATATCTGGACCGCCGCAAAATCGGCATCGGACAAACGCCCCGTTATGGTCTGGATTCACGGCGGCGCATTCACCCGAGGCTCCGGTTCCACTCCTGTTTACAACGGCGAGAATTTCGCGAAAAAAGGCGTGGTGCTTGTCACGGTCAATTATCGATTAGGAATCCTCGGCTTCTTCGCACACCCCGAGCTCACTCAGGAATCCGAACATCATTCCTCGGGCGACTACGGCATTCTCGACGAAATCGCCGCTCTTCAATGGGTGCAGAAAAACATCGCGGCCTTCGGAGGCGATCCTAAACGCGTCACCATCTTCGGTGAATCCGCCGGCTCGTGGGCCGTCAATGTCCTGGTCGCATCTCCTCTTACTAAAGGATTGTTCCAACGCGCAATCGGCGAAAGCGGCGCAAATTTTAACAAGATGACCAAACTAGCCGACCTCGAAAAATCCGGAGGACGCGCCGGCAGCATCCAGGAGCTCCGCGCCAAATCCGCCGAAGACATCATGAAAACGCAGGGCGCATTCTCCGTCAACGTCGACGGCTGGCTACTGCCCACTGACGTCATGACGATTTTCGAAAAAGGCCAGCAAAACGACGTTCCCATCCTTATCGGATCGAACGCCGATGAAGGAACAGCATTCATGCCGGCAAAAATTACGGTCGCAGGCCTACAGGCGACCGCGAAACAGCGTTTCGGCGCCAGCGCCGACCGGTTCTCGCAAATCTACCCCGCTACTTCCGACGAGGAAGCGTGGACCGCCTCCGCTCATCTCATGCGCGATCAGACTTTCGGTTTGCAAATGCGCACCTGGGCTCGCATGCAAACGTAAAACCGGCAAAGCTCCGGCTTATCTTTATTACTTCAGCCACGTCCCTCCGGGAGCGAAGTACTATGGGGCATACCACGCCTCAGAAATCGCCTATGTCTTTGGCACCGGCCGCAATTGGGAGGATGCCGACCGCAAGTTAAGCGAGGTCATGTCTTCGTATTGGGTGAACTTCGCGACCACCGGGAATCCCAACGGCAAAGGTCTACCCGTTTGGCAGAAGTATGCTGAAAACAAAGATCTTGCGCTCGATTTAGGCGATGACATTCAAGCCAATTCCCGTGCCGAATAAGGCTGGTCTCGACTTCCTGGCCGAGTCAAAATGACACTCCAGCCGTAGCGGTTTGAACCTTGACACAGGGTCGTAACTTAGCTATAGTGATGATTCGTTAATGTTCGGTTCTGCGCGTAGTACTCTCCGGCTATGATCCCTTCGGGGATCCCAGTCGAATTAAAACTAGGAGATCGATGAAGCAGCACTATTTCGTAGTCGTCCTAGCTCATTCTTTACACGGACGCCTGCGACGTATTCACATTCCGCACCAGGCGCTATACCTGGTTGTCGCACTGGCCTTATTTGGCACGTTTTCCCTGTTTGGGGCCGTTTCCAGCTACCTTCGTATGACCTGGAAGGTTTCCAACTATAATTCCCTTCGTTCTGAAGTAGGTACGCTCCGCAACAAGCTGCAGGTTCAGCAGCGGGAAATTGATGAGAAAGAGGAAAAGCTGGCATCGCTTCAGTTGATGGCGAGCGAGATCAGCGTTGCTCTCGGATTGAAACGGCAGCTTGAAGGTACCGCCGATATCTCCGACGAAGGTCCTCTCGTTCCCTCCTTTAAAGAATCCATTGAAGAATACAACTTCCTCAAATCCGCCAGTTTCTCCCGCTTGCATCACGAATATGCCAGAACGTGGCAGAAAAACATCGTTCCCAGCATGTGGCCGGTCAACGGAGTCCTGTTGAGCCGATTTGGCGAGCGCACGGACCCGTTTTCGGGTGAAGGCGCGATCCACGCGGGCGTCGACATTTCCGCTCCGACCGGGACCCCGGTCCATGCGGCGGCGGATGGAATAGTCTCGCGCGTCTGAATACTATGGCGGTTACGGCAAGCTGATCGTAATCGACCATGGCAACGGGATGAGCACACGGTACGGACATCTTTCGCGCTTCGATGTGGTGCCGGGGCAGGAAGTTCGCCGCGGGGACGTCATCGGGTTTTCGGGGGCAACGGGGCGCGCTACTTCTCCTCACGTGCACTTCGAAGTCCGGTTGGGCGGAGCCGCGGTCAACCCGCATCCTTATTTGATTCGGTCGGCGATGATGCCGGCGGGGCACTCGGATCTGCCATTTTAAGGGTTCTTAATTGGCCTTAAATGGCGCTAATATACTCGTGACAGAAGCTTAAACGAGCTTATTTGATACACTGTAGGGCAATTATGCGCTTGCTCCCTCGTTTGCTGCTTGCTTCCGCCGGCATCCTGATGCTCACCGCGGCGTACTACAAAATCAACTCACCCAGCGTCATGACCGACGCGGCGAACCACTTCCTGGCTTCTCTTCCTCCCGATCAGAAAGCGCGGGCGAGTTTCGCTTTCACCGATGAAGAGCGCTTCAACTGGCACTTCATTCCGCGCGTGCGCAAAGGTCTAGCGTTTCGCGAAATGGCGCCCGGCCCGCGCCAGCTTGCTCACGCTTTACTTGCTGCCGGATTGAGTCAGCAGGGCGTGATCAAAGCCGATACGGTGATGAGCCTCGATCAGGTATTGAAAGAGATCGAGGTCAACCCCACCAACGAGCGCGATCCCGAAAAATATTACTTCAGCATTTTCGGCGAGCCCTCTGAAACCGGCACCTGGGCGTATCGCGTGGAAGGTCATCACCTGGCACTGAATTTCACGATCGTGAAGGGACACGTCGCGTCGACGCCGAGTTTCTTCGGAGCGAATCCGGCGGAGGTTCGCGGCACTTCGCGAAACGGTTTGCGAACTCTGGCGCGCGAAGAGGATCTGGGGCGCGGCCTGGTGAAATCGTTGACCGACGCGCAGCGCACTGTTGCGATCGTCGATAAAGAGGCCTACAAAGACATCATCACAATGGCTTCTCGTAAGGCAGCGATTGAAGGGAAGCCCAGCGGTCTGCCTTTCGCCAAGCTGACACCGAAACAGCGCGAGTTGCTCGAAAGCCTGGTAGCCGAATACGCCAACGATTTCCCGCCAACAATTGCCGAGGCCCGGATGGAGCAGTTTAAGAAGAGCGAGAGCGGTCTCTACTTCGCGTGGGCGGGCGGGATCGAAAAAGGCGACCCGCACTACTATCGCATTCAGACGCCGACCTTCCTGATTGAATACGACGATACGCAGAACAATGCGAATCATATTCACTCGGTGTGGCGCGATTACGAAGGCGATTTCGGAGTGGACCTGCTCGGCGATCATTATCAGACCAGCCACAAGCACTAAAAGTATCGGCCGCTGATGAACGCGGATAAACTGGCGGGGCCGGGGCTGTTGCTGATCATCAGCGTCCTGTTCCACTGGAAGCTGGTATTCACCAATCAGTACACGTGGCTGGAGGCGGGCGATATCGGAAGCCTCATTTTGCCCTGGTTCCAGTTTCAGGCGGGCGAATGGCATCACTGGCGATTTCCCATGTGGGATCCCTATAGCTGGACCGGGCAGCCTCTGTTTGGACAGGCCCAACCCGGCGCGGCTTATCCGATCAATTGGCTGCTGTTCTGGATGCCTCTCAAACATGGATGGCTGCGGCAGGACGTGCTGCATTGGTGGTACGTGCTGGTGCATTATCTGGCGGGGCTGAGCGCTTACGCGCTGTGCAGGGATCTGGGGCGGTCGCGCCTGGCGTCGGTTTTGGGTGGAATTGTTTACTCGCTGGCTGGTTATGTCGCGTATACAGATTCGCCGCAGATGCTGCATGGGGCGATCTGGGCTCCGCTGGTGTTTTTGTTTTTGTTTCGGGCGGAGCGGGGAGAGCGGCGGGTCGCTAGCGCGGTGCTGTCGGGATTTTTTCTGGGAGTCACGTGGCTGGCGGGGCATCATCAGATGCAGATCTTTTTGTCTCTGGCGGTGGCAGGGATGTGGGTGTGGATTTGCGCGCGGAATCGCCGGTCTGGATGTTTTGCGCGGTCCTCGCGTTCCTCATGACAGGGCTGACCAGCGCGTTTCAAACTTTGCCCGCGGCGGAGTATGGGACGGCTGGCGGTGCGATGGGTGGGGGCGGATGAGCCACAGGGACTTGGGGAGACTGTTCCTTACCTGGTCCACGCTCAATATGCGTTGAAGCCGATTTCGTTGATCGGGATTTTCGTGGCGGGTGTGGAGCATGGCGCATTACAATGCGTTTGTGGGTGTTGCGGCGTTTGCGTTCGCGATTCTCGGGGCGATCTTGTGGTGGCACGAGCGGTATGTTCGCTGGCTGGCGACGATCGCGTTGTGCGGGATTCTGTTTGCGCTGGGAGGGAACAGCGTTTTTCATGGGATGTTTTATGCGCTGGCGCCGCTGGTCGAAAAGGCTCGGGTGCCGGCTGCGGCTACGGTTCTGTTTGCTGTCGGGGTTGCAGTGCTGGCGGCTTTTGGATTGGATGCGATAAGGGCACGCGGCAATACTGAAGTGGAACTTCGGTTTTCATGGGTTCTGGCGGGGGTGGGGGCAGTGCTTGCTTTTGGGAGCTTGGCGTTCTATGCGGCTCGTGTCCCGATGGCGATTTCGGGGGATCGGCTGGTGATTACTTCGCTATGCGCGTTTCTTGCGGCGGGGTTGTTCGCGGCGCGATTTTCGGGACGGGGTGTGGGCGTGGCGGCGATTGCTTTGGTGTTGTTTGAGTTGGGCAATGTGACGGATTACAACCTTGCTACCGCGGACCGGGCTACTCATCCTTACCTTTATAAATTGGCGGAGCATTCCGATCTGGCCGCCTTCGTTCGGCGGATCGCGGATTGTGTACGATGGCACTGCGATCCCTTACAACATCGGAGACTGGTATGGAATCGAGGCGCTCAATGCTTACGCCGCCAGTGTACCCGCGAGCCTTTGGCAGCACGAAGTGTTTTCGGCGCGTGTGCAGGACATTCTGGGGGTCCGGTATTACCTGGGAGTGACGCCGCAAAGGGCGGATTTGCGGGAAGTATTTCAAGGCCGGAGCGGAGTGAAGGTTTTTGAGAATTTGAAGGTGTTTCCGAGGGCTTGGGCTGTGCATCGCGCAGTGGAAGTGAGCGATTCGAAGCAAGCGCGGGCGATGCTGGCCGATCCGCAGTTCGATGCTGCGCATGCGACATTTTTGATCGGGCAGAATCCTCCGAAGCTGGCTTCGTGCGATGACGATGAGGTGTGGATGGCTCGGCATGAGCCGAATTATGTGCGGATCAAGGCGGCGATGAACTGCCGGGGCATGGCCATATTGACGGAAGCTGGTTTCCCGGGTGGCGGGCGACGGTGGATGGGCGGACGGCGGTTATCGAGAAAGCTTACGGGGCGTTTCGCGGGGTGGTGGTGGAGGCGGGGGATCATACGGTCGAGATGCGGTATCGGCCGTGGAGTGTTTTTATTGGGGCGGCGATGACGGGGTTGGCGGCGGTGATTGCTTTGCTCGCACAAAGACGTCGGCTGAAGCCGACGCTGCAAGCTGAAGCTCGCGCCACTAATAGATGAATAGGGTTTCGCATGCTTACTTTCCGGCGTTCGATGTTTTTCGCGGGATCGGGATTTTGTTTGTGGTGCTGGCGCATACGCCTACGCAGGGCGACGTTTTGGGCGTGATTCGTCCGATTGGGGCGCTGGGCGTGCACATGTTTTTTGCGCTTAGCGGATTTTTGATTACTTACCGGTTTATGGAAGAGCATGAGCAGACCGGGCGCATCGATCTTCGGGCTTTTTACAAGAGACGGGTGCGGCGGATTCTTCCTCCGGCGATCATTTATCTCACCCTGCTCGCGATGCTGGGGCCCTGGCTGCATTGGCTTCCTGTGAGTCTGAGTGATATTGCGGCCAGCCTTTTTTTTTATCGCAATGTGTTTCAGGGTGGCTGGTACACGGGGCATTTCTGGAGTTTGAGTCTGGAAGAACAGTTTTATCTGGCTTGGCCCGTATTGCTGGTGGCGATGGGAATTTCGCGGGCGCGGATGGCGGCGATCGGGATCATCGCGGCGACAGTGATCTGGCGGATTCATGTCTTCTCGGTCGATCCCGCGGCGAATATCTATCGGCCGGATTTGCTGGCGGATCATTTGTTGTGGGGATGTCTGATTGCGCTGGTATGGAAACAGGTGCAGACGATTGCGCCTGTTGTGCGGGCGATGATTGGGGTCCTCGGAATCGGGGCCGCGACGGTATTGATCTATTGGCAGCCACGCTTCTGGCAGCCGGTGTTTGCATTTTCTGTCGCGGTCGGATTTATTCTGGCGGCGGAGGCGGCGCAGGCATGGTCGGCGAAATTGTGGCCGTTTCAGAAGCTGGGAGAGGCTAGTTATGACTGTTATATCTGGCAATCGTTATTTTTGCCGCTGCCGTTCGTGGGGATGACGCTGCCGTTTGCACAGAGGCTCCCCTGGAGTTATTTGTTTATCGCGGTGATGACGGCGGGGAGTTTTTGGTTGACGTTTCCGCGGAGGAGGCGGAAGGCAGGTCGAGAACCTGCCCGGCTGACGTCTGTTAGGATCTAGGTATGGCGCTGTCGCGCCGCTGGTTTCTTGCTTCTCTTCCGGCGGCTTGTCTCGGGCAAACTGGAAAAGGGCGCGTTCTTCCTTCCGCTTTTAAACGATACGCCGATCCGGCGACCGAAAATCAGGTACAACGGCTCACCGATCCGGCGCACTCCAGCATTCTTGGATCGGGGACGCACTCGGTTTCACGGCACGGATTTCTGGTGTGCGCCTCCGACGTCTCCGGGCGTTATGAAGCGTATCGCATCGATTTGAAATCGGGTCAACAGAAGCAGCTTACCGACGCGGCCGATCTGGATCCTGATTCGCTCACGCTGATGGCGGACGACCGCGGCATCGTTTATCTCGATGGCGCCGAGTCTGATGACTGCGAATCTTGTCCACGTTGCGCGCGCGCGAGGTTTATAAAATTCCTGAGGGGTTCGAGCACGGGCGCGGCATCGGGGTCGCTGAAGACGGTCTCTATACGGCGCTGGTGGAGCACAAGGAATCGCATTACCGGCTGCAGCTTGTCAACATGGCGAAGGGGACGGCCGAGACGCTGGCGGAAGGGGACGACGAAATCGGCGAGTTGATTCCGCGCCCGAAGCGAGCGTCCGTTTTGTATCGGCGCGGCGCGGGGTTGTGGCTGGCCAATTACGATGGCAAGCAGAATTATCGTTTGCGCGTGGCCGAGGGAGGCGTCGGGCCCGCATTGTGGAGCCCGGAAGGCCGCTCGGTTTACTATCTGAGTTATCCCGAGGATGCGCACAAGCTGCACGCGCTGCGCGAGTTTGTGCCCGATTCGAATGAAGACCTGGCCGTCGCGAATACCAGCCAGTTCGTCGGGATCGGACGCAATGCGGATGCGAGCGTGTTCGTGGGCGCGAGCGGCAGCAAGGCGTCGCCCTATGTGCTGTTGCTGGTGCGTGCGGTGAAGCGGGAACTGACGCTGTGCGAGCATCGGGCCAGCGATCCGGCAATGGTCGCTCCGGTGTTTGCGCCCAATAGCCAGCATGTATATTTTGGCAGCGACCGGCATGGCAAGCGGGCAATTTATTCTATTGCGGTAGAGAAATTGGTGGAAGAAACCGAAACTGCATAGGCTAAAAGTCCTGATTTAGACAGATTGAAACGGTTCAATTTAGTCGTTTTAGTATTTCCCGTTTTCCATAGTTAAAACTTCCAAAACTCACTGACTCTAAAGGATTAGACGAGAGTTGCCGAATTGACATTATGTGTAAGACATCCTATAATTCACTCGGGGTAACTCATGAGAAATCTATGTAGGGCCAGTGCCATGTTTGCGCTCCTGGTTGTTTCTATGACCGCAGCGTATTCCCAAGCTGTGAACGGGACATTGTTGGGATCTGTTACGGATTCAACCGGCGCGGTAGTGGTGAACGCCAAGGTGACCATTACCGAACAAAACACCAATGTCAGCCGGACGGCGATGACCAATGAGAGTGGGAATTACAGTTTTGGGGATATGCCGCCGGGCCGATATGCAGTGGTGGCGGAGCAGGTCGGTTTCAAAAAAGAAAGTCGTCGCGACATCGATGTGGAGGTCAACAGCACGGTTCGCGTCAACATTGCCCTGCAACCGGGCGCCGTGACGGAGACAGTGGAAGTGACAGGCGCACCCCCGGCCCTGCAGACGGACCGCGCCGATACCGGCCGCAAGGTTGACTCGATGACGGTCTCGGAACTGCCGGTTCTCATTAGCAACCGCAATTATCAGGCCCTGCTGGCCCTCGTGCCCGGCACGTCGCCGCCGACCGAAGAGCACTCCCAGTTCTTTAACGCTTCGGACTCATTGCAGACCCAGGTCAACGGAGCGCCGCGCGTATCGAACAACTACCAAATCGAGGGTATCGACGACAACGAGCGCACCGGTTTGCTGCAAATCCTCATCCCGCCACTCGAAGCAATCACGACGGTGGACATCTCAACGAGCAACCATTCGATCGATCTGGGACGCGGCGCCGGCGCGGTCACGAACGTAATTCTGAAGTCGGGAACCAACCAGTTCCATGGCTCCCTCTACGAGTTCGTTCAGAACGGCGATTTCGACGCTCGCAACTTCTTCCAGCCCACCGTGTCTGCAGTCCATTACAATTACCTCGGCGGCACGATCGGCGGACCGATCAAGAAGAACAAGTTGTTCTTCTTCGCTGACTATTTGGCTACCATCGATCACGAAGCCAGCGCCACCACTGAGACGATACCGTCGCCGCTGTCACGTACCGGCAACCTGAGCGAGGCGCTGGGCGGCTCCAGCCCCGCCTTGGTTTACGATCCGGCTACCGGAGATCCGAACACCGGAATAGGGAGGACTCCATTCCCCGGCAATATCATACCCACGTCGCGCCTGAACCCAATCGCGCTCAAGATCTTGGCCCTGGTCCCAAATCCGAACCAACCGTACAGCTTCTCGGCGCCGACCAACAACTACTTCGCCGTCGTGCCGTTCACAAAGGACACGAATTTTATGGACGGAAAGGTTGACTACAACATCAGCGAAAAGGACCGCGTGAGCGGGCGCTTCAGCTTCCAGCGTCCCGTGGTTTACCAGGCGCCTATATTTGGCGCGGGTGGCGGCGATGCCAATGGCGCTTTCCAGGGCACCGGAGTTCAGAAAACCTACAGTAGCGGCATCAACTGGAACCACGTTTTTTCGCCCACCCTGTTGAACGAATTCCGCGTCGGTGTCGCGCACTATAACAACGTTGCGCAACAGTCCGACTATGGAAAGAACGATTCCACGGCCCTCGGGATCCCAGGTATCAATATCAGCCAGTTCGACAGCGGCTTGGTGGGTGTCCAGCTCAACGGGCCATTCACCAACCCGCTGGTGGGATACTCCGCCAGTTTGCCCTGGGTCCGCGCGGAAGCCAACATCGATTTGGTGGACAACGTGACCAAGACGCTTCGCAACCACACCTTCACGATCGGCTTCGATATGCGACGCATCCGTGACGACTTACTTCAGACGCAGACCTACAGCCCGCGCGGCGTATACAACTTTGGCGCCTCCCAAACGAACTGCGCGGGAAATTGCCAGCTCGTCAATGGCAGTACAAGCTCGGCGACGACTCCGAACCCCACCACCTCGTGGGCCAACAACGTCGGCAGTTTCCTGCTCGACATGCCGACGACCGGCAGCGGCCGCGACTTCAGCGGCACCTTCCCGACTTATCGGGCTTGGTATTTCTTCCCATACGCCTCCGATAGATGGCAGGTGAACAGCAAGCTGACTGTGGACATTGGACTGCGCTGGGAGTTGTACCCTCCCGGCCTGCCGGCCTTCCCCGGACAGTTTTCCAACTTCATTCCGTCGACGAACTCGCTTGTGGTCGGCGGCGTGGGTGGCAACCCCAATAATGGGGGCTTAACCAACCACCTGAACTACATTGCGCCGCGTTTCGGAGTGGCGTACCGGCTGACGGAGAAGACGGTTATCCGGACGGGTATCGGCGTCAGTTACACCCCGTTTGAGGACAACACGTACATTAACAACAACTACCCGACAAAAGGCAACATCGGAGCGGTGCAAGGCGCGAGCGCCTATACCTCAGCCCTCTATAGTGGGTCCGTTCTGAGTTTCGAGAGCGGCCTCCCGTCGCCTGCGGCGGTGCCCATCCCATCCAACGGGATTTACAGCGTCGCAGCTTTGGGCTTCAACGGTTCTACAGAAGACTATTTCCCGACAAACTATAAGAACCCTCATATCATTGCCTGGAACTTCTCGATCCAGCAGTCGTTGCCATATCACTTCACGATGGATGTTGCGTACGTGGGAAATCACGGCGTGGACATGGGCTCGTCGCAAAACATCAATGCCAGCCCGGTGATCGCACCCGCGTCCTCTGGCGACACCGCCTACTTGCCGTACTTTCCGCACACGGGCACGGTATCGCAGTACTTCGTGCCCGTGTCCTCAATGTACAACGGCCTCCAAGTGAAGATTGACAGGCGCTTCAACAACGGGCTAAGCATTACTTCAGCGTTCAGCTACCAGAAGGGCATGGCTTACTACAACGGCGGCGACGACGATGGATTCTACGGCTTCTATCTGAACGGGCAGTACCACCGGAACTGGGGGCTGAACGATTTCAATCGTACTGTGAGCTACGTGCAGAGCTACGTTTACCAACTGCCCTTCGGCAATGGAAAAAAGTTCCTGAGCTCCGGTGGGCGAGCGATGAACATGGTTGTGGGCGGATGGCAGATCGAGGGCATCCTGACGGTCATGACCGGACTTCCCTTCACCGTGACCTACAGCTCGACGTACTTGAATCTGAATCAGGGCGGCACCAATACGCCGATCCAGGTGGCTCCCGTCGTAAAACTGAAGGGAATCAACACCGTCTCTAATGGCGGAAGTCCATGGTTTAGTACAGCCTCGTTTGCCCCGCCACCGTGCCAGTCGGCGACACCTACCGCTGCCTGCCCGACCGGTGCAGCTGATCAGGTCGCGGGCGCAGCCCAACAGGTTGGCAACGTCGGACGCAATTCCCTGATCGGGCCGGGATTCTTCAATCTGAGTGCCGCCCTGGCCAAGACCTTCGACTTCACCGAACACATGCGGCTGCAGCTTCGGTTCGAAACCGTAAATACAACCAACACGCCGCAGTTTTCCAATCCGAACGCCACTTGCTGTACCGCGAACAACGCGAACTTCGGAGCCGTGACCGGAACCATCAGCAGCGGCTCCGGCTCGATCAACGCCGGCACCGGTGGTCCGCGCACGCTTCAACTCGCCGGAAAGTTCACCTTCTAAGCGAGTGTTTCATCTATCGGGGCGCTCCCCGCCCCGATAGCTACGGTTGTTTTTCGAGACGATCCAGCAACTGACGGATCTCGCGGGTCGGGCTTCACGCGCAACGCCGCTTGGAAGTGCCGGATGGCCTCCGCTCTTCGGCCGTGTATCCCCGAAAACGCAATCCCGAGGTTGACGTGTGCGTCGACGGAATTGGGATCGATTCTCAATGCGGTTTCAAAATGTGAGATCGCCTCCTGCACCCGCCCGGTACCCGCCAGCACGACGCCGAGATTGTTGTGCGCGTCCACATAGTCCGGCTTAAGCCGCAAGGCTTCCTCGAAGTGCGCGATTGCCGCCTCCGGCTTGCTGGTCTTGGCCAAGTCGACACCCAGGTTGTATTCCATCTCGGCGGCATTGGTCTGCACCTGCGCCAGGTTGTTTCGTGCCTCCACATAATCCGGCTTGAGGCGCAACGCGGTTTGATACTCGGCGATCGCCTCCGGCATGCTTCCGGGAATCGCGGTTAGAGCATTAGCCAGATCGTTGTGCGTGATTGGCGAATCGGGGAGGAATCTCAGCGCCGCGCGATAATGCGCGATCGCCTCCGGGATGCGCCCGGATTTTGCCAAGGCACTTCCGTAGTCGGTTTGCACGTTCGCGGCATTGGGCTCAATTTGGAGCGCAGCTTGATATTGCTTGATTGCTTCGGGGAAGCGCCCCTCGTCGGCCAAGGCTACACCGAGATTATGGTACGCAAGGTAGTTGGCGCGCGTCACATCGAGCGCATGACGAAAGAGCGTCTCGCTATTCCGCCAGTATTGAATCTCAGAAAAAGTCAGAACCGCGCAAACAGCGCATGCCACAATAGCCAGAGCCGCGACCGCATTCCTGACTCTGGGCCAGCGTCGGACAATATCCGCAAACCCCCACGCCAGCATGATGGACAGACCAACCATGGGCACGTAGGTGTACCGATCGGCGCGGGACTGCGCTCCAACTTGGATCAATCCGATGACGGGCACCAGCGTGCCGAGATACCAGAACCATCCCACGGCAAGATAGGGATGCGTTTTCAGGACGCGAAAGGTGAGGGCTGAGATTCCGAGAATCGCCACCGCGACGGAGGCCGCCTGCCATGCCGGAATGCCGGATGGATACGGATAGAAGACAGCCAGGCCCGCAGGCCAGAACATTTTCGCGATGTAGATGAAATAGGAAAGCAGTGCGTTTTCGAGCCGCAAGGCAATGGGAATCCGGAGCGCATCAACGGCTCCGCTGCCCGCTTGTGCCAGAAGGTGATGACAGCCGACACAGCGGACAACGCGAAAAACGGAATCTTTTCCCGAAGCATCAAACGACGCGCGCAGAGGCCACAGGTCGACCAGCAACATTACGAAGGGCAGCGTCACGATCATCGGCTTCGACATCAGACCGAGGACGAAGGACGTGAGGACCAGCAAATACCGGCCGATTCCCGGCTTTTCCGTATAGCGGACATAAGCCCACAGAGTGAGGAACCAAAAGAGCGCGGCGAGCACGTCCTTTCGCTCGGCGATCCATGCCACGGATTCGACGTGCAGGGGATGCAGCGCGAACAGGAGCGCGACCATCGCGCTGGGCCATCGTGCGGAGGTGGCGCGATAGAGAAATGCGAACAGAAGCAGCGTCGCGATCGCATGCAGCAGCACGTTGACCAGATGATGCCATCCGGCGTCGAGGCCGAAGATCTCGACATCGAGCATGTGGGAGAGCCGCGTGAGCGGAAACCAGTTCGCCGATTCGGTCGACGTGAAGGCCCACTCGATCCCCGCCGGCCGTGATGCCTTGGCGGACGTGGGCGTTGCCGGAGACGTAATCCGGATCGTCGAAATTGACGAAATCATAGGTTCTGACCGGCAGGTAGGCGAGCAGAACCGCAAGGGCAAGTCCGGCGTAAATCCACAAATTGAATGGCGTTCGGAAGGGGCGTCGGGGCGGCAAGCGGCTAAAATAATCATGACACAGGCAGTACTAACCTAAGGTTTGGGCTATGGAGCGCCGATTACACTAAGGATGATGCGAATCGTGCGAGCCGGACTATTATGCTTGCTCGCTCTCCCGGTGGTCCAGGCGGGGGCAGCGAAGCCTAAATCGCAGTGCAAGAATACCTGCCATTCGAGCTATAGTCTGTGCATGAAACGGTCCAGTACCTCGAGCAGCAAGAAAGCATGCAAGAAGCAGAATAAGAGCTGCAAAAAAGGATGCAGGGGATAGAGGCTTCAGACCGCTGAGTAGCGTTGCTTCAGGCTCTGGAACTGTTTCTGGGGAATCAAATGCGAGCGGTGAAGTTGATAGCGCACCAGCACGCCGAGAATCGATAATCCGTAGCGGCAGCTCGCGAGGAATGACGCCGAGGATGCCTGCGGGAAATAACGCGTCGGCACAGGAATCTCATCGATCCGCATACCGGCATCGACGAATTGCGCCATGATTTCCTGATCGAAGACGAAACTGTCGGAGTTCATATCGAGGTTCGCCGCTTCGAGTGCGTTCCGTCGATACGCCCGATAGCCGGTATGATATTCGGCCAGTTTCAATCCGAAAACGTGATTTTCAAGGCCGGTGAGAAAACGGTTGGAGATAAATTTCCACCACGGCATCCCCTGCTTCATCACATTGCCGCCGAGCAGACGCGAGCCCAGGACGACATCGGCAGAGCCATCCTCAATCGGCTTGATGATTTCCGGCAGCAGCGTGGGATCATATTGATAATCGGGATGCACCATCACCACGATATCGGCACCGGCGCGCAAAGCTTCGCGGTAGCAGGTTTTCTGATTCGCGCCGTAGCCATAATTGCGGTCATGCACAAAAACTTCCAGCTTCAGCTCGCGGGCGATGCGCAAGGTCTCATCGGAGCTGCCGTCGTCAACCAGAATGACCAGGTCGACAATGTCGTGGGGCAGTTCGGCGTAGGTCATGTGGAGCGTCTTGGCCGCGTTGTACGCAGGCATCACCACCACAACTTTCGACTTCCCCATTCGAGCTTCAGTTTAGCATCTGGAAACTGGCGCGGGCGTTCTCAGAGCGCTAAGGCGTACTCCTGAATGGGCCGATGAAACATATATGAAGTTGGTAGAGGTCCTGCTTTTCGCGTTGGGCGGAGTGTGGCAGGGCATCCGCCAGGACTTCAATCTTCTGGAAATAATTATCATTGCGGGGCTCGCGTTGGCGTGGAAGCGCGGGTGGCGGCCAACGAGAACTCCGATGGTGCAGATGCGCCGGCCGGCCCTCGCGGCGGTCGTGTTGGCTCTCGGATTTGTGGCGCTTGCGGGTCGCACTTTTGCCGTTGATGCCCGTACCGGTGCCGGTGGTGACGGACGAGTTCAGCCATTTGCTGCTCGCCGATACGCTGCTCCATGGGCGCGTGGCGAATCCAGTGCATCCGTTTTGGCCCCACTTTGAGAGCATCCACATTCTGATGCAGCCTCACTATGTGTCGGCGTATTTTCCGGGTCACGCAGTGTGGCTGGCCGCGGGAAGGCTTCTACTACGGTAGCCCATGGGCCGGCGTGCTGGCGGAATGCGCGGGATTCCTTATCGCACTCTATTGGATGCTGCGCGGGTGGATGCCTTCGCGCTGGGCTCTATTTGGCGTGTTGCTGGCGGGGTTGCGATTCGCGATCGGGAGCTATTGGATTAACGCATATCATGGCGGATTTCTGCCGGCGATCGGCGGCGCGTTGGTGGCAGGAGCGTTTCCGCGCTTGCGAAAGTGCGCCGATGTACCGCAGGGCCTGGTGTTCGGACTTGGCCTCGCGATTCTCGCTTCGACCAGGCCGGTGGAGGGTGCTCTGTACAGCATTCCATTCGTCGCCGTCCTGGCGTGGGATTTCCGCCGTAACGCGATTGCGCTGGCTATCGCGGCGGTGCCGGTCCTGATCTGTGCGGGCGCGCTGGGTACTTATTTTTCTCATGTCACGGGCAGTCCGTTCGTCACCGCGTATCAGATCAATCAGAAAACATACGGATGGCCGATGACGCTGGCGTTCCTAAAGCCGCCTGTCGTAGAGCATCACAACATCGAGTTCGCGCGCTACTACGAATATGAAATGAGCGAGCATCAGAGGGTCGACGGGCCGGTGCATTTTCTGCAATTTCTAACATTCCGCATGCAGGAATACTGGCGATTCTTCCTCGGACCGGCGCTGACCGTTCCTTTATTAATGATCAAGCAGGTGTGGCACAGGCGAAGGATGCTGCTGATCGGTGCAAGCGGAGGATTGTTCGCCGTGCTGATCGAAGGAGGCGCATCGCCGCACTACTTGGCTCCGGCGGCAGCGGTCCTGGTCGCGATTGTGGTGGAGTGCTGCCGCCATCTGCGAGCGTCGCGGGTATATGTCGTGAAGTTCTTGCCGGTCATGATGGCGCTCGTGCTCACGCTGCGGATCGCCGCGCAGAGTTTAGGATTGCCCTATACGCAGAAGCTCAATTTTCAATCGTGGTGCTGCCGAGTGGACGGGAATCACAACAAGGCTCGCATCGCAGCGGTGCTCGATTTAATTCCGGGGGACCACCTGGTGTTCGTTCGAGCGAAAACCGACGAGTATAACCTGCTGCAATGGATTTATAACGACGCCGATATCGACCGGTCGCGAATCGTGTGGGCGCGCGATTTAGGACCGGAACGGGATGCGGAATTGGTGCGATATTATCGCGAGCGCAAGGTGTGGATGGTCGATCCGAACGTCGAGCCGGCGACCTGTGTCAGTTGCGACTCACTCAGTTTCAACGACATCGCATCTTCACGCAACCTCGCCTCGCAAAAACCCCGAGTAATGTATAGGCAAGGAGTTCATGTGCTCTGCCAGCGGAGAGCGGAACCGGCCAGGAGGGGATGCTAGCCTCTTCTCTGAGGGCTTGTGTGCGTTGGATGTCCGTCGGTACATGACCGACCCCAGACCGTGCGGGGCATTACTAATCGGTTCTTCGTGTCAGTCGTTCGAAGTAAAAAACTGGTTAAAGGGTGCCCGATAAATTTGTTGCAGTTCTTTGAAAACTCGACTCGATCAGATCCGGGCAAGGTAAAAGCCGGTGTAAGATTCCTTGATCTTCGCAACCTGCTCAGGAGTACCCTCGGCGACGATGCGTCCGCCACCACTACCTCCTTCGGGTCCCAGGTCGATCACCCAATCGGCGTGGCGAATCACTTCCATGTTGTGTTCAATGATGAGAATACTGCCTCCCGAGCGCAGCAATCTTTCGAAGGCGTCGAGAAGCTTGGCGATGTCGTCGAAATGCAAGCCTGTCGTAGGCTCGTCGAAAATGTAGAGCGTTCCTTCACTGGATGACTGCGCCAGATGCGCGGCCAATTTCACCCGCTGCGCTTCCCCGCCCGATAGCGTCGTCGCCGACTGGCCGAGGCGCAAATAGCCAAGGCCGACGTCGTTGAGGACTTTCAATTTCTGCACCAGGCGCGGCGTCGCGGAGAAGAAAGTCGCGGCCTCCTTCACGGTGAGCTGCAGAACTTCGTGGATGTTCAAACCCTGATAGTGAACATCGAGCACGCTCTGCTTGAAGCGCGTGCCTTTGCAATCCTCGCAAACCAGCTCGACGTCGGCGAGGAATTGCATTTCGACGGTAACCGTTCCGTCGCCCTGGCAGGTCTCGCAGCGGCCGCCCGGAATGTTGAACGAAAAATGTCCGGCGGTGTAGCCGCGGCGGTCGGCTTCGGTGGTGGATGCGAACAGCTCGCGGATAATGTCGAACGCTTTGATATAAGTGACGGGATTCGAGCGCGGCGTGCGGCCGATGGGCGATTGATCGACCAGGATGACTTGCGTCAGCAGTTCGGCGCGCTCGACCTTTCGACAGGTTAATTTTTCCGGCGCGATGCCCCACGCCTCGGCTTCATCGGCGGGTTGCGGCGCTTGGCGATCCATTCTCTTGGCGAGCGATTTATAAATGACGTCGTGCACCAGCGTCGATTTTCCGGAACCGGAGACGCCGGTGATGGCGACCATCATGTTCAACGGAATCGAGACGTCGATGCCCTTCAAATTATTGGCCTGCGCGCCGAGGAACCGGATGATGCGCTTGGGGTTGACCTTGCGATGCTCGGTGAAGTGCGAGGTCTTGAGGTCGCCTCGCAGATAGCGCGAGGTGAGGGACATCTCGCCGTCCTGCATCATCTTGTGGAACGATCCTTCGAAAATGACGCGCCCTCCGGTTTCGCCCGCGCCAGGACCCATATCGACAATATGATCGGCGGCGCGCATCACTTCCGGATCATGCTCGACGACGACGATGGTATTGCCGAGGTCGCGAAGTTCCTTCAAGATTCCGATCAGGCGGCCGGTGTCGCGGCTATGCAAGCCGATCGACGGCTCGTCGAGCACGTAGCACGCGCCGACCAGACGCGATCCGAGGCAGGTCGCGAGTTGGATGCGCTGCGCTTCCCCGCCCGATAGCGTTGCCGACATACGATCCAGCGTGAGATATTCCAGGCCGACATCGTTCAGGAATTTCAAGCGCTGCTGAATTTCGACCAGAACCTTCTCCGCGATCTGCGTCTCCTCGGGAGACAATCGCAGGCCGTCGAAGAACGTCTTCGCCTCGGCGATATTCATGCGGACCAGCTCGGCGAGATTCTTTTCGCCGATCCTGATGTAAAGTGCTTCGGGCCGCAGGCGCGATCCTCCGCAATCCGGGCACGTCGTATAGCCGCGATAACGGCTCATGAAGACGCGCACGTGGACTTTGTATTTTTTCTTCTCGACTTCGCGGAAAAACCTGCGGACGTGTTCGTAGACCAAAGCGCGCTCGGCTTGGGAGAGCTCCAGAAAGGGAACATTCATGCGGACTTTGCTCTTGACTGCCTGGCGAAAATCGGCCAGATAGCCGGTATAGTTGGGCTTGGTCCACGGGTCGACCGCGCCTTGTGAAATCGAAATTGATTTATCGGGGATTACCAGATCCAGATCGTAATCGATGGTGTTCCCAAAGCCCTGGCAGCGCTTGCACGCGCCGAAAGGATTGTTAAAGCTGAACAAGCTTGGCTCGGGCGTCAGGAACTCCATCCCGCACCGCTTACAGGAAAACTTCTCGTTGAACTTGATCGACTCGCCCTCGGAAGCAGGTTCGAAAATTACTTCGCCCGCCTCGCGATAACAAATCTCGACGGTATCGACGAGCCGTTGCCGCATGTCGGGAGAAATGATCAGGCGATCGACCAGCGCGAACACAGGCTTGCTGAAATCGACATCGAGGAGCGACTCCGGAGTCGAAAATTCATACACACGGCTTTCCTGATAAAGACGATTGAAGCCTTTTTTTCGAAGCTCGAAGAGGCGGTCCCGCAGAAGTTCGTTATTTTTTTCCTGAGCGATGGGAAACAGCGCATACCAGCGCGATCCATTCGGAAGCGTGAGCATCTTCGTAGCGATTTGATCTACGGTATCGCGTTCGACGAAGATGCCGCAATTCGGGCAGTAAGTTCGGCCGGCGCGCGCCCAGAGGAGTCGCAAAAAATCGTATAACTCGGTCGATGTCGCGACGGTCGAGCGGGGATTGCGCGTCGTATTCTTCTGCCGGATCGCGACAGGCGGCGCGATGCCGTCGATTTCATCGACGTCGGGCTTCTCCATTCGTTCCAAAAATTGCCGTGCGTAAGCAGAGAGCGATTCGACGTAACGCCTCTGCCCTTCCGCGTAAATGGTGTCAAAGGCAAGCGAAGATTTGCCAGACCCGGACACACCCGTAAGGACTGTTAATCGCTCGTGAGGGATGTCGAGCGAAATGTTCTTCAGATTGTGGACGCGTGCGCCTCTAATCTTAATGGAGTCGTTCAAGGGGGGCTTTCCTTTATTATAAGGGGTTGAATGACAGACTCATTCGGCGCGCGTTAGGCCGCTGGTACGATCGCAATAAACGCACGCTGCCATGGCGCGAAAGCTCCGACCCATACGCGATCTGGATATCGGAGATCATGCTGCAACAGACACGCGTGGCAGCCGTCATTCCTTATTACGAGCGCTTCCTGAAACGGTTTCCCCACGCGGCCGCGCTCGCGCAAGCTCCGGAAGAGGAAGTGCTGACTCTATGGAGCGGGCTCGGCTATTACACGCGGGCGCGAAATTTGCAATCCGCCGCGCGTCAGATCGTGGAGCTGGGTTCGTTCCCACGAACATACGCCGGGATCCGCGCGCTATCGGGCGTTGGTGATTACACCGCCGCCGCGGTTGCAAGCATCGCGTTCGGATTGCCGCATGCGGTGGTCGATGGAAATGTGCGGCGAGTGATCGCACGGATCACCAACGGTAAGGGAGACACTCAAAAGGTCGCGGACCTTCTGCTCGATCATAAGAATCCGTCGCGATCAAACCAAGCGTTGATGGAACTGGGTGCGGTCATTTGCGTGCCGCGCGATCCACATTGCATCGAGTGTCCGATCGCGAAGCACTGCGAAGCTCGAAGCTCGGTACGCAGAATGAATTGCCCGGCGAAACGCGTCAAGCCGGATACGATTCATTTGAAACGCGAGCTGCTGGTAATCCATCGAAAAGAGAGGATCCTGCTAACTCCCAGCCCTCGCGTCCAAGGCTTCTGGGACCTGCCCGAGCCGTTCGAAGGCGCCCGCATCGGCCTCAAGCTCGGGGAGTTCCGGCACGCGATCACCCATCATAATTACCGCTTTACGGTCTATGAGGCGGTGGTGCGCATGGCGCCAACGGCGTTTCGCTGGTTCGATCGTAAAAATATCGATGAAATTCCATTAAGCACCACAGCAAAAAAGGGATTGCGGTGTTCAACAAGGTATGAGTAACCGGGGAAGAACCAGGATTTGGATAACTGTCGGCGCCTTTGCGGTCTTGGTGCCTATCGCATTGCTCGCGTACGAATATGGTCCGGACCCGCGTTACACGGGCGCGCCGGGCGACAATGCACTCGCATGCGCTAATTCGGGTTGCCACACTGGACTGGCGGCTGGAGGTCCGATTAATGCAGGCGGTGGAGGCGTGACTGCCACGTTTTCCAGTGGGACGACTTACACGCCGGGTGGTCCCCCGATTACCATCACCGTCACCGTTACGGATCCCGTCAACACACATTACGGTTTTCAGATGACCGCGCGGCCGGAGAGTAATCTCAGTCAAGGTCAGGCCGGCGATTTCACTGCGGGAACCCATCAGCTTGTCATCTGTGATGACGGCAGCGTGAAGCCTGCGAAAGGGTGTCCATCCAGCACGCCCGTAGAATTTATTGAACACGATTACCCACAGGGTTCGCAGGTGAGCACCACTCCCTACACCTTCACGTGGACGCCCCCCGCGACCAATATCGGCAACGTTCATTTCTATGTTGCAGGCAACGCGGTGAACGGAAATCTGCAAGCCGACGCCGGCGATCATGTCTATACGAACACCTATGTGCTGACCGCCGTGAATCCCTTCACCTGCACAAACACCACCGCGCCGGTGATCACCTCCGTCGATTCGGCGAGCGGTTACGGAGGATACGCTTACTTCGCGTCGGGCACATGGCTGGAAATCAAAGGCACCAACCTCGCGGATCCCGCCGATCCGCGATTGACGGCCACCACAAATCCTGGCCAGTGGACCTCCGGCGACTTCACTGGCTCAAACGCTCCCACTTCACTCGATGGTGTCAGCGTCAGCATCAACGGAAAGCCGGCTTATGTATGGTATCTCTCCACGGGGCAGCTTAATGTGCAGGCTCCGGAGGACACGGCGACCGGCAATGTCGCCATCACAGTGACGAATTGCAACGCAACCAGTTCTCCTATCATGTTCGCGCGCAGAGCGCTCGCGCCAGGCTTTCTTGCGCCGACCAACTATACTGCGAACGGCACGCAATACATGGTCGCGACGTTTCAAACTGGCGGCGCTTACGTGTTGAATACGGCCACCGGTGCGGCGTTCGGATTAACTAGCCGACCGGCGAAACCGGGCGATGGAATTATTTTATACGGCATCGGATTTGGAGACGTCACGCCTTCCATCCTGCCGGGTGTCATCGCCGGGGCGAGTAACACGCTAGTAAATCCGGTCACGATTACTTTTGGATCAACTAAGGCGTCAATCGTCTATCAAGGCCTTGCAGGAGGATTCGTCGGACTCTACGAGTTTTACGTTACCGTCCCCACCGGTCTTGCGAACGGCGACTATCAGATCAACGTGACTCAGAACGGAACCACTGTGCCACAGACGATGTCGCTGACGGTGCACAACTAGAAACCACAAGCTAAAGCCTGTGCCACCCGGTCTGAATGGTGTTCTAAACTCCGCGTTTATCGCCCCATATATCGATATGCAGCCGCGGGCTGTACCGGAATCGCTCGCGCTTGCACACCTCGACGATCCAAGCCGCGCGCTCATGGATTGTCTCGGGCGTAGTTCCTTCCGCCATCAACATCACGCGGCTGCGGTCCGCGCCCGTCTCCTCAACGATTTTTTCGATCTCTTTCAAGTCCTCTTCCGCCGACACGACGAATTTCAGTTGGTAATCGTGCTCGCCCATCAGCTTCTTCAGCACCTCAGGTTGATAGCGCAGGCGATCGTGCTGCGCCGCCCACTTCCCCTCTTCGCGTTTATGAGGAGTCGAATTCGCGAGCTTCGGACTGATGCTCATCAGATCGCACGTGACCGGATGATAAACGGTGCCCGCCGTTTCGATAGTGATGTGCATCCCGAGTTCCCTCAACCTTTGGGTCAGCAGCGAGATCATTGGCGCGATCATCGGCTCGCCTCCCGTCACCACCACGTGCTTCGAGTACCGGTCCGCGCACATCGCCGAGAATAGTCCCGAGCATCAGTAATCATCGCCTTCCGGTTCCCACGATGCGTACGGCGTGTCGCACCACGTGCATCGCAGATTGCAGCCGCTCAGGCGCAGGAACACGCTTGGAACCCCCGCCAGCATTCCTTCGCCCTGCACTGAGTAAAAGATCTCGGCGACCTTCAGCGTCGATACTTCAACGGGTCCGGAACTCCCGCCTCCGAAAAACCCTTCCGGCGCAGAAGACAGGAGTCGCATTGCCCGCATGATCGTCCTCCTTCCTCTGGATCATAACAACTGTGCGTCAACCCAAAGTCGAGGCCGACCTCTGCACCCAGCCTGACGATGTCCGCCTTATTCAACTGCGCGAGCGGCGTGTGAATGCGGAGCCGCGTGCGACCTTCCATGCCGGCCTTGGTCGCGAGATTCGCCATCTGCTCGAACGCCGCGATAAATTCCGGACGGCAGTCCGGATAGCCCGAATAATCGATCGCGTTCACGCCGATGAAAACGTCGGAGCACTCCAGCACCTCCGCCCACGCCATCGCGAAGGAAAGAAAAATAGTGTTGCGCGCAGGGACGTACGTAATCGGAATTCCGCCGCCGATTTCCTCGACCGACTCATGTTTCGGAACCGTCAGATCAGCGGTCAGCGCGCTGGCTCCAAACACGCGCAGATCGATTTTCGCGACTCTATGCTCGGTGGCATGAAAAAAAGCCGCCACGCGAGCAGCCGCGGAAAGCTCAATTAGATGGCGCTGCCCATAATCGAACGAAAGTGCATAACAATCGAAGCCATCGCGGCGCGCGACGCCTAAACAGGTGGCGGAATCGAGCCCGCCGCTGAGCAGGCAAACAGCTTTCTTCATTTTTTGGGAAGAGCGAGCGTCAGGAAGAATCCGATCAACGGGAAAATAGTCAGCGCGCTCATGGTCGTCTGCATCGAATATCGATCCGAAAGAAATCCGATCAAGGGAATGAAAATCATCCCCGCGATGCCCCACGCAAATCCCTGCATCAGAGAGCTGACCGTGCCGGCATGCTGCGGCGCCAGATCCTGCGCCATCACGACGTTCACCGGAATCGTGAACAGCAGAATCAGGCCGCTGAGCGCGAGACCTACCATCGACGCGGGTCCATGCCCGAAGAAAAACAGCGCCAGAAACGGAACGCATCCGATCATTGATATCAGGATGACGCGCCGTCCGCCGAACTTGTCCGCAAAGTGCCCGTCCGACAAATCCCCCGGCCGCTCCCGCGACTTGAAACATGGTCAATGCCGAGGCGGCTTCGATAAGCGAGAATCCTCGCTCACGATGCAAATAAAGCGGCAACAACTGCCCGAAAACAATTTGCACGGCGGATCGCAGCACGACCAGGATGTGGAGAATGATCAGCGGCTTTCGCACTGCACGCAGTGCCGTAAAGTCGATTCGTCCACGCGGAGCGCCGGCCAGATGCGCGGGTTGGCGCAGGAATATGATCAGGACTATCGTTACGATGACGCCGGGAATTGCCGCGATATAACTCCGTTCCGAACCCACCCATTGAAAGATCGACGCAAAAAATGTCGGCCCGATCGCGAGTCCCAACGTACCGGCACTGATGAATACCGCCATCCAACGGCCGCGATTCGAAGAAATTCCCAGCGTCGCCCACGCCGACGCCTGCGGATGAAACGACGCGATGCCTACGCCGCCAAGAAACACCAGCGACCGCCGCGCTCGTGAAGTTCCACGACAACCCGAGCAACGAAATAAAAATCCCCGCCACCGCCGGCGCAAGCACGGAAAACATTCTCGAGTGAAAGCGATCCGAAAGAAATCCGTACGCCGGCTGCACGAACGATCCGGAAAATACCATCACGCCGCCGAGCAGTCCGGCCTGCGTCAGCGTCATCCCGAGCTTGTCGACCAGCAGCGGCTGAAACGCACCGATCGCTCCGGAGTACATATCGATCGCGAAATGTCCGATCGAGAACAGCACCAGCGCGAGCATTCCGTGGCGCAGGAGCGCACGGCTCGCGCGATGCGGGCAGCGGTAATACGCTCGGCTCGGTGCTCATGAGGGGAAACTTCTATTGTAACCAGATGATATGATCGTCCGGTTAACTTATATGGCCTCTCAACACCGCCCCTTCGTTCCTGAAAACGTGAAGATGAAGGAATTGACGCTGCGCGCCGTCCTGCTGGGGCTGGTGATGACGGTGGTGCTGGGCGCGGCCAACGCGTACCTGGGCTTGCACGCGGGCATGACCATCGCCGCCACCTATCCGGCGGCGGTCATCGGCATGGCGGTGCTGCGCGGATTCAAGGGAACCGTTCTCGAAGAGAACATCGCGCGCACCGCGGGCTCCATCGGCGAATCGGTGGCGGCGGGCGCGATCTTCACCCTGCCCGCGTTCGTCATGTCGGGCTCCTGGACCTCGTTCGATCCCGCACACGCCTACTGGAAATCGACCGCGCTGATGATGGTCGGCAGCGTGCTCGGCGTGTTGTTCGTATCGCTGGTGCGGCGCGCGCTGGTGGAAGATCCCGAGCTTCCCTTCCCCGAATCGGTCGCCGCCGCCGAGATTCACAAAGCCGGACAACGCGGCGCCGACGCGGCGCGATATCTTTTCTGGAGCATGGGCCTCGGCACGTTGGTCCAGGCGCTGGGCGAATTGAAACTCTACGCCGTCGACAAGGATTTCATCGTCCGCATCGGAGAACTCGGCAAGAGCGTCGTTCGCCTGGGACCCATCGGCAGCACCAAGCTTCTTCAAACCGGCGCGGTCTCGACCATCGCCGCGCCCACCGTGAGCCCGGCGCTATCTCGGCGTCGGCTACGTGATCGGACCCGAGCTCGCCGCGCTCAATTTTTCCGGCAGCGTGCTCGCCTGGGGCTTGCTGGTGCCTCTGATCATGTACTTCCTCGGCCCACAATTGCAGAATTTCTTCCGGCCGGCGACTGGGGATGACGGTTGGGCCGAGCAGGCCGCGGCCGTCTGGCGATACATCGTGCGGCCCATCGCGGTCGGCGGAATGATGGTGGGCGCGGCGTACACGCTTTTCCGGATGGGCAAGAACCTGACGTCGAGCCTGGGCCGCGCGCTTGGCCGAAGTGCGGCACGGCGCGCCGCCGCTCGAATCGATGGCGCGCACCGAGCGCTACATGAGCTCGAAAGTCGTGTTCGGCGCTGATCGGCGTCGTGTTCGTGCTGATGATCGTCCTCTATATTTATGTCTCCGGGCCTGGTGATGGCGGGCATCGTCGCGGCGATCGTGATGCTGATCGTCGGATTCTTCTTCGCCACCGTTTCCGGCAACCTGGTCGGCGTCATCGGCTCGTCGAACAATCCGATTTCCGGCCTGACGCTTTCGACGTTGATCATCGCGGCGTTGCTGATGGTCGCGTTGGGAGTCGGCGGACCGGGCGGAGTCGCGGTCGTGCTGGGCGTCGCCGCGGTGGTCTGCGTTTCCTCCGCAGTCGCCGGCGAATTGATGCAGGATTTCAAAGCCGGCTACATGCTCGGCGGCACGCCGCGCTCCATTCAGATTGTCGAGCTGATCGCCGTCGTCGTCGCAAGCGCCGTGATGTATTACCCGCTCTACGTGCTGCAAGTCGCGAATATCAAGAGCGGCGGCACCGGATTCGGCGATCCGAAACTCGCCGCGCCGCAAGCCGGATTGATGGCGGCGCTCGCGCAAGGCATCGTCGGCGGAGAAATGGCGTGGCCGCTGGTGATCGCCGGGCAGGTGTTCGGAGTCGTGCTGATCATGTTCAAGGTCCGCAGCCCGATGCTGGTGGCCGTCGGCATGTATCTGCCGTTCCCCACCACCTTCGCGATTTTCGTCGGCGGCATGCTGCGCTGGATCACCGACTGGCTGCAGCCAGCGCGCCGGAAACAACGAAGCGCAGCGCATCCGCGTCGAAAACGTCGGCATCCTGGCGGCCAGCGGCTTGATCGCCGGCGAAGCGCTCACCGGATTGCTGTTCGCGTAGTTCAAATACAAAGACGTACTCGCCGAATGCCCGCGTAAGCGAGTTCAATTTTCATTGCGAGCCGCAATTCTTCACGGCATCCATCTTATCTTGCCGGATTCGCCGTCCTGCTGGTGCTGTCGTTCATCATGGTCCGCTTGCCGCTCGCCAAGGCCGGCCGCCCGGAAGATCCCGCCCCGCCCGCCGCGATGATGTAAATCGCGACCATCGGGAGCGGTAAAGCTGGACTGCTAAAGTAGAGAATTGTCTCGGATCAGTTCTTCATCGCCCTCAAATTCAGCAGACAATGTACGTTGGACGCAGCTCTATCTCGGGCTGGGATTCACCACCCTCGCCACTCTGATCCTGGAGCTGTCGCTCACGCGAATTTTTTCCGTCGTCTTTTATTACCACCTCGCCTTCCTGGCGATTTCCATCGCGCTGTTCGGCCTCGGCGCCGGCGGCGTCTTCTCCTACGTCGTCTCCGCGCGGCCCGGAAATCTTTATGAAAAGCTGGGCGCGCTCGCGCTCGCCAACAGCATCTGCGTCGTTCTGTCGCTCTGGTTCCTCGTCTCGCGTCCGCGACCTCAGGAAGCTCGGTGCTCGCCGCCGTCTATTTCGCCAGCGCCCTGCCGTTTTTTCTCGCCGGCACCGTCGTCTCCATCGCGATCTCCGAAGCCATCGAGCGCGTCGACCGCGCCTATTTCTTCGATCTCGCCGGCGCCGCCACCGGCTGCCTTCTGCTGGTCCCTTTTCTCGAACTATTCGGCGGACCGAACACGCTGATCGCCGCCGGCGTGCTCTTCGCCATCTCCGCCGCCATCTGGTTCAATCAGGCCGGAGCATTCCGGCGCCGCGCGATGGCCGTCCTGGTGTCGCTGCTTGCTGGTCGGCCTGATGGTCGTCAACGGCAAGCGCGGCCGCGTGCTCGATATCCACGTCGCGAAGGGCATGGCGCTGCCGGAGGAAAGATTCGTCGCCTGGAACGGCATCTCGCGCATCGGCGTTTCGAAAACCAACGGCGCATGGAGCATCGTGATCGATGCCGACGCCGCCACCGGCATCCCTTCTTTCGACTGGGACCATCTCACGGCCGAGAATCGCGCCGAGCTCTTGCATCAAGGCATGGGACTCCCCTATTCGCTGCGGCCCGGCGCGAAAGCGCTGATCATCGGCCCCGGCGGCGGCTACGACGTCGCGCGCGCGCTGGCCTCCGGCAGCCACGATATCACCGCCGTCGAAATCAACCCCATCATCGCCAACGATGTGATGCGCGATAAGTTCGCGCGCGAAAGCCACTATATTTATTCCCGCCCCGGCGTGGACCTGTCAATCGAAGACGGCCGCTCCTTCGTCCGCCGCAGCAGCCAGAAATATCAGGTGCTGCAAGCCACGCTGGTCGATACCTGGGCCTCCACCGCCGCCGGCGCGTTCGCGCTCAGCGAAAATAATCTCTACACCACCGACGCGTTCACCGATTATCTCGCGCACCTCACCGACGACGGCTGCTGGCCTTCACGCGCTGGGGATTCGATCCTCCGCGCGAATCGCTGCGCCTGCTTTCGCTCGCCATGGCCGCGCTTGCCGCGTGTCGGCGAAACCGATCCCGCACAGCCACGTCATCGTCGTCCGCGAGGACACCGCGAAGATTCAACGGATGGGGCGCGCTCGACACCGTCCTCATTTCGCGCAAGCCGTTTACCGATGCCGATGTCGCCCGCGCGCGCGAGCTGATCGCCCGGAATCATTGGGACGAGATTTATCTTCCCGGCGACGCGCCGAAGAATCCCTTCGGACAATTGCTGACCGCCTCCGATCCCGCAGCATTCTGGCGCGATTATCCGTTCGACGTCTCGCCCGTCAGCGACGACCGCCCGTTTTTCTTTTACACCGTCCAGCCGCGCGATCTGTGGAGCTACATCACCACCGCGAACGAGAGCAGCGCCGATTTCAAGGTCCAAAAAGCCGTGCCCTTGCTGTTCGGACTGATGGCCGTCAGCCTGTGCGCCACCGCCCTGATTCTCCTGCTCCCTCGCTTCCTTCTGGGCACCCGTTTGCCGAAACAAAAAGGCATCGTGACGTTTTTGTGGTATTTCATCTGCCTCGGCGCCGGATACATCCTGATTCAAGTCGCGCTGATCCAGAAATTCGTGCTGCTGCTGGGCCATCCCACCTACGCGCTGGTCGTCATCGTCTTCTCGATGCTGGTCGCGAGCGGCATCGGCAGCTACTTCAGCCGCCGCGTGATCGCCGATGATGACAGTCGCCTCGCTCGCGTGCTCGTGCGCCATCGCGGTACTGGTAACCGCTGCTCGCCTTCATCGCGCGACCCCTCACGCAAGCCGCCGCAGTCTGGCCCCTGCCGGCAAAAATGCTGATCACCGTACTCGCGATCGCGCCCGCCGCTTTCCTGATGGGCATGCCCTTCCCCAGCGGCCTGCGCAGGCTGGAAGATCGCCACCCACCGTCGGTCCGCTGGGCCTGGTCGCTGAACGCCGCCGCCAGCGTGCTCGGCTCCGCCGGAGCGATTTTCCTGGCGATCTACATCGGCCTCCGCGCGACGCTGCTGGTCGGCGGAGCGCTCTACCTCTGCGCGCTGGTGGTGATTCTCGTCACTACGTCAGACACGCAGAATTACTCGCCGGCCTGCTTGAGCAGCCGCGTCGCTTCTTCCACCTGCGCGCACATCGCCCGCAGCGCCTGCGCCACCCGCCGAGCCTGCTGATTCGCTTCGTCCCATCGCTTCGCGTCCGACCGCTTCGCGAACTCCCGGCAGCGTCTTCACGCCGTAGCCCGTATACAAACCCGGCGCATAAATCTGATGCCGGTACCACTCGCGATGCGGCAAGCCGTCCGGCAACAGCAGCGTCCTCTCGGCATGCTCCAGCGATTCGTTCACCCGCACCAGTTTCTCCGGAGCGATCGACGCCGACGCGCTTCATCAGCGCCGTCAACTCCGCGTTATAAGCCTGCGAGACGCGTGCAGCCGCGCCAACTGCGCCTGCACATCGTGAACATCGACCGTCCCTCCGCTCTGCTGCGCTTCTTTCTGAATATCCTCGACATACCCATGCACGGTCCGCGACAGCGTGTGAAACTCGAACGGCAGCACCGGCGCATCGGCCAGCCGCATCAGCGTCGTGATCATCACCTGCGCCAGCGCCTTCGCCGTAATTCAAATCGCCATCGGAAAATCGCCGGAACCAGTCGAGCGTATCGTAGACCGAATGATACACGCCGCCCGCATCCGCGCCGCCAAATCCGAGATTCAGACTCGCCACGCCCGCGTGATGCAGAAAGCCCACATAATCCGATCCCGATCCCAGCGCTCCCAGCCGGAACACTCGCGGCGCGCCGTCCTTCCCGAGGCGCTCCAGCAAGCTCTTCTGCGTCACCGGATCGTTCAAATCCCGCAGCACCTCGCTGCATGAACACTTCGAGCGTATGCGACCCGCCCGCGCTCAATCGATCCCTCGCCCATTCGAATCCGAGTTGATATAAACCGCCGCCTTGCGCTCCAGTTCCTCCTGATGTTTTTCCACCCACTCCGTCGAACCCACCAGCCCGAACTCTTCGCCATCCCACAGCGCCAGCCGGATCGTCCGCTTCGGCTGCCATCCCTGCTTGCGCATCGCCGCCAGCGTCCGCGCCGTTTCGAGCAACGCCGCCGCCCCGCTGATCGGATCGCTCGCGCCATTCACCCACGCGTCGTGATGATTGCCGTACATGATCCACTGGTCTTTATAAACGCCGCCCGGAATCGTCGCGATCACGTCGTGCACCGGCTTATTCGTCCAATCGAAATCCAGCTTCAGATGCACCACCGCCGGTCCCGGGCCCCGCGTGATAAGTGATCGGCAGCGCGCCGCGCCACGCTTCCGGAACCACCGGCCCGCGCAGTTGTTCCAGCAGCGGCTGCGCATCGCCATAAGAAATCGGCATCACCGGAATCTTCAGAATCGTCTTCGCTTCGGCGCGCGGCAGCCGCTTCGCACCCGCGCACCGACGCCCATCCCGGCGTCAAAGGATCGCCCGGATAAATCGCCATGTCCATCACGCTGCCGCGCTGCGCGCCCTGCGCCGGCCGCATCGGACCGTTGGGATAAATGTCGCCCTGAAAATATCCGTCGTCGCGCGGATCGGAATAAATCAGGCACCCCACCGCGCCGTTTTCCTGCGCCAGCTTCGGCTTGATGCCGCGCCAGCTATGCCCATATCGCGCGATGACGATCTTGCCCTTCACGTCGATGCCGAGCTTCGCCAGCACTTCGTAATCCTCCGGCATCCCGTAATTCACATACACCAGCGGCGCGGTCACGTCGCCCGTCGCCGAATACGCGTTGAACGTCGGAAGCTGATTCGGATCGCTGGTGTCTGCGTCCTCCGCAATCGCCGGTTCTTTCAGCACCGCGCGATACCGCACCGGCTCCGTCATTTCAAGCACGCGCGAAGTCGGATAAGGCAGCAGCGCCTCGAACGTTTCGATGTGCGCGTCGAATCCCCACTCCTTAAACAGCCCGAGCGCGTATTCGGCGACCGCGCGCGACCCAGCGGACCCCGCATGATGCGGCTTCGAAGCCATCCGCTCCATGTAGATCTTCATCCGCTCGCGCTGCGGAATCGCAATAGCCTTCTCCTCGCGCTCATGCTCGGATTTCCATTGGTCGTTGCCAAAGCCGCGAATAGGAGCCTGCGAAAAGGCGGGAAGAATCAGGAGCAGAACAGAGAAAGACGCGAAACATGTCTAACAGATGCAGTGTAGCATTCGCAAAGGAAGCAGCGTTAAACTGGAATCGATGTCCAATGTGATGAATCGCCCGAGAACAGCTTGAGAGCACTCGTCGAAGATTTACCGGATGATTTCTTACCGAGACGCCATCTACGCGTTCACGCATCTCGAAGACGATGAACCCCTGTCCGAGCAAGAAGTTGAGGATCTTAAGTCTGCGCAAGAGGACATTAAGCACAACCGAATGATCCCGCTGAGAGAATATGAGAAACAGCGAGGCCTGTGATCTTTGAAGTTGCCGTTTCGCGCGCCGCCGCGAAAAGATTGGACACGCTTAGATCGCGCGACCGAGCAACGAATTCGAAAGCCGGTTCCTGCAAATTGCGCGTCGATCCATTTCGACCTGAATCGGTTCTCGAAGCCACTCGCTCATCCAAAAGGTCACCGCTCATCAAGAATCGGCGGATGGAGAATAGTCTTCTCCGTTGAATATTCGAAAAAGAGATTGTCGATGTTCTAACGATCGGTTCCCGGGGCCAAGTTTATCGCGGACTGTAACGCCCCCGCCGGCCGAGCCTTCAAAAATCCCAAAAACTCCGCCGTATCCGTAGTCCGATGGTCGAACGACGCCACGACCTTTTCATCCGGCTCGAGAATCGCGTAGTAAGGAATAGCGACCGTAGCGAATTTCGACTCCTGCACTTTTTGATTCGCCACCGATGCGGCATCCGTCCCATCCGTGTACAACTCCACCAGCACCAGATCCTTCAGCGCCGCCGCAATCTCCGGCCGCGGGAACATGTTCGCCTTCATCCAATGGCAGTTGGTGCACGCATAGCCCGTGAAGCTCACCAGCACCAGCTTGTTCTCCTGCTTCGCCCGATCCAGCGCCTCGCGATACTGATTCTTCATCCACTCCGGACCCGCCGCAACCGCCGCGTCCGCCGAATCCGCCCACCGTAGTCGCCGCCGGCACAAACGCGTCCAACTCGCCCAGAGGCGCGCCGAACATCCCCGGCAGCAGGCTGAACGCGAAAATCAGGAACAGCGCTCGCGATCAGCAATCGCGGGATCCCCAGCGTCTCGCCCTCTTCCACGCCTTCCAGCTTCAGCAGCCCGAGCAGATACAATCCCGCCATCGCGAACAACACGAACCACGCCGCCAGGAATCGCTCCCGCGTCAGCCAGTTCAACTGCAACACCTGGTCGATATTGGTCGCGTACTTCAACATGATCGCCAGCAGCGCGAATCCCATCACCATTTTCACGCGCGCCAGCCATCCTCCGCTCCTCGGCAGCTTCTTCAGATACGACGGAAACGCCGCCAGGAAGAAGAACGGAGACGCCAGCCCCGTGGCGAAGCTCGCCATCCCCAGCACCGGTTGCGCGCCCTTCAATTGCACCGACGCCGCCAGCAGGCTGCCCACGAACGGCCCGACGCAGGCGAACGAGGTCGAGCGAAAACGTCAGCCCCATCAGCAGCGTTCCCAAATATCCGCCGCGCCGCGACGCCGCATCCAGCTTCGTCAGCAAGCTCGACGGCAGAGTAATCTCGAACGCCCCCAGCAAGCTCAGCGCGAAGGCCCCGAACACCAGCGCGATGAATCCGTTCACCCAAGGATTCGACGCCAGCTGCACCACGCCGAACGGTCCCACCGCCGCCGTCACGCCCAGCCCCAGCGCGCAAAACAACACGATGATTCCCAGCGAAAACACGATCGCCTGCCGGATCCCTCCGCGATCGTTCAGGAAGAACGAAACCGTGATCGGGATCATCGGAAACACGCAAGGCGTGAAGATCGACGCGAGCCCGAGCCCGAACGCCGTCAGCAAAAACGCCAGCATGCCTTCCGGACGTTTTCTGACGGAGCAGCGGCTCTTAGCCGGCGCAGCCGTATCGATATAACCCGCCGGAGCCGCGAACGCCACGGACGCGGGCGCCGACGGCGTCCACCGTCAACGTAAACGAAGCCTGCTTCTTCTTCGGCGGCAGGCACCGCTTCGCATCGCAGGCCGCATAACGAACCTGCGCCGTAATCTCCAGCGGCCCCGCCGCCGCATCTTTCTTCAGCTCAAAAGGAACCCAAAAAATCGCTTCCTTTTCGTAAAATTCCGCATTCGCACCCAGCGCTTCGTCGAACTTCTCTTCCGGCTTCGGCTGAAAAACATGCGCAGCCGGATCGTCCAAACGTAATCTTGAGACGGAATCGTCGGCGGAGGCGTAGTGACGCGAATAAATATGCCAGCCGTCGTCGATCTTCGCCGTCAAGCTGAAGCGGAACCGTCGCCCCCGGCGCAGCCTTCGAAACATCCGAAGTAAGCGTCCAGGAGACCGGATCAAGCGCCCCAAAACAAACAGAAGCCGCCAGCAACAACAGTGCCGAAATTCTGGCTCCTGGCTCCTGGCTTCTGGCTCCTGTCTTCATGTCGCGACCACTTTAGCCGATGCGGCCCGATCCAACTCCGCTTCAATTTTCTCATTAATCGCGCCCTCGGCGAACTCCGCCGCCACGCGGATCGCATTCTTGATCGCGTTCGCGATTCGACCGGCCGTGGCAAATAATATTCACGCCCTTCACGCCCAGCAGCGGCGCGCCGCCGTATTCGGAATAATCCACGCGCTTGCGGAAATCGCGAAAGGCGTTGCGCGCCAGCGCACGCGCCAATCTTGCGCGTCACCGTCGCCGTCAGCGATTCCTTCAGCATGGTGCGGATCATCTCCACCAGCCCTTCGCTCACCTTCAGCGCGACGTTGCCGATGAACCCGTCGCACACCACCACATCCGCGATGCCGGAATAGATGTCGCGACCCTCCACATTGCCGATGAAATTGAGCGGCAGCGCCTTCAGCAGCGGCGTCGCCGCGCGCGTCAGATCGTTGCCTTTGTGCTCTTCCTCGCCGATCGAAAGCAGCCCCACGCGCGGACTTGGCGTTATGGAAAATGATGCGCGAGTAAATCTCGCCCATCACCGCGAACTGCGCCAGCATTTCGGGCGAGCGAATCGACATTCGCGCCCACGTCGATCACCACCACCGGAGATCCTTTCACGGTAGGAAACGCCCCGGCCAGCGCCGGCCGGTCGACGCCGCGGATCATCCCCTGCACCATCTTCGCCGTCGCCATCGCCGCGCCGGTGTTGCCCGCCGAAACCACGCCGTGAACCTCGCCCTCGCGCAGCAGCTTCGCCGCCACGCGCAATGAGGAATCCTTCTTGGTGCGGACCGCTTTCGCGCGAGTCCTCCATGGTGATGACTTCGCTCGCGTGATGAATGCGGATCGGCAGCGACGCCGCCTCCGGATGCAGTGTCCAGCTCCTTCCGGACCACGTCTTCAAGGCCCACCAGGATCACGCCGATGTTGAGTTCCGTGGCGGCTAGAATCGCGCCTTCAACTTCGGATTTGGGGGCGTGATCGCCCCCCATGGCGTCTACCGCGATCGTCAGCATGGAGGTGAAGGAGGCTTACTGCTCCACCACCTCGATAACTTCGCGGCCCTTGTATTTCCCGCAGTGCGGGCAGACGCGGTGCGGCAGCTTGGGCTCGTGGCAGTTCGGGCACTGCGACAAGCTGGGCTTCTTCAGCGAGTCGTGCGTGCGTCGCGCCGAGGTGCGGCGTTTGGAATGTCGTCGTTTCGGATTCGGCATAAATTAAATAATCAGGACCCGCGGAACCTTCATTCTGGCTCCTGGCTACTGGCTCCTGGCTCCTTCTTTCAGTTCAAATGTTTCAGCGCCGCCCAGCGGTCGTCGGCCGCAGCCCCAGGCACGCGCATTCTTTCTGATTCCGGTTCTGCCCGCACTCCGGACAGATTCCCTTGCAATCTTCGCTGCATACCCGCTGCATCGGCAGCGTCAGCAGAACAAACTCCCGCAAAACGTCGTTGAGCTCGACGCCGTCGCCTTCGTAAAAGCCCATCTCGGCTTCGCCCTCGTCGATCGACCTTCTCCTCGCCGTACCCTTCCGTCACCGGACGATAGTACAGCTCAAAGTCGCGCATCGATCGGACACGCAGCCGGCTCCAGACAGCGGTCGCAATCCGCTTCCATCGGAACCGTCACATGCCCCTTAACCCGAATCTCGCCGAGCAGATCGATCACCAGCTCCGCAATTCCCGAAGCCTTCAGCGGACCGGTCTGCCGCAGCTTAGGATCGAGAAACTCGATCACCCCAGGCTCCAGCGTCACATCAAATGTACGCGCCTTTAGCTCTAGCTCACGAATATGAAAGAACAAGGCACAGCCCTTCCCGGGTGAAAATCCAGTATATCAAGGACTTCGCCCTCTATGCCACAACCCATTCACTCTGCCGCCTATGCGAAACCGGAGAGCCTCTGCAGGCGCTACAATCTCGCGAAAGCACACACCCGTCGGCGCCCGGTGGACAGCGGTCTGTCCCTGTTTCGCCCGCTCTACTCACCGCGACCGCTCCCTGCGTTTGTTACAGTGAGTAAGACATGATGATTCGCATATGATCGTCGAGATCGATGGCGTACCCCTGCATCTGGCTCATCCCGATGAGCTTTCCGTCACCTGGGTGGGCCAGGAAGAAGTCATGCGCCAGCTGCTGGCCGCCTGGCTGGTGGTCGATCCGCAGGATCTGCCCATGAATCCGCGCCTGCTGGGCAAGCCCGGCGTCGGCAAAACCACGCTCGCCTACGCCGCCGCCAAACGCCTGGGCCGCGAAGTCTACATCCTGCAGGCGACCGTCGACACCCGGCCCGAAGACCTGCTCGTCACGCCGGTAATCGAAGGCGAATCCAGGCTCCGCTACGTCGCGTCGCCATTGGTGACCGCCATGCTGCGCGGCGGAATCGTGATCCTCGACGAAGGCAACCGCATGAGCGAGAAAAGCTGGGCCAGCCTCGCGCCGCTGCTCGATAACCGCCGCTACGTCGAATCGATCGTCGCCGGAATCAAGATCAAAGCCCATCCGCTGTTCCGCCTGGTCGCGACCATGAACGACGACGCCTGCACCTTCGACCTGCCCGAATACATCCACTCCCGCCTGCAGCCGCAAATCCTGATCGATTTTCCGGAACGCCACGAAGAATTCGCCATATTGCAGGAAAATCTCCCCTTCGGCGACGAACAAATCCTCAATTACGTCACCGATTTCCTGCAGCAGGCCCATGCCGCCGACGAACGCTACACCGCCCGCGACGGCATCAACATCGCCCGCTTCGCCATGAAACTCGCGCAGCAGGCCGAGACCCCGGTCGACCCCGAAATCCTTCGCACGTCCATCATGCAAACCCTCGGCGAAGAGGCCCTGCGGTATGTCTCTCGAATCTGAAATCAAAGCGGCAGCCTCGAACGAGGCCGCTTCCGCTACTTCCCCGTGGTCCCCGGCCGCGTCGAATTCGCCGCCGAACTGCGCAAACTGCTGCTAGCCGAAAAACCGCCGATCATCGCCGTCGAATTACCAGGATTTCTTGCCGATCCATACAAAAGAGCCCTGGAACGCCTGCCCGAAATATCGGTAATTCTTTATATTCCCGAGACAAATGACGACGATAATCCCGCCATCTATGTCCCCGTCGAGCCCGCCGACCCCTTCACCGAAGCCCTGCGCACCGCCGACGAAATCGGCTCCGAAATTATTTCTTCGAGCCCGATTCCGCCGACCGTCCCCATCTGCCCGACACTTATCCCGACACCTACGCGATCCGCCGCATCGGTCTCGAAAAATACATCGAAGCCTATCGCGTCTGGCCGCAACCGCGCAACGACGATGTCACCGACGCACGCCAACGCCATGGCCTGGAAGCTTCAAGGCGCCGACCCATCCGCGAACGTCGTCGTCGTGGTCTCGCTCAATCTGCTCGACCCGCTGCTCGACGCGATGGAATCGCCGCAGGAGCCTCCGCGTCCGCACCCAAAACATTTCGACGTGCAATTGTTGAATCCGCACCCCGACTGCCTGGCCGAAATCACCGTCGAATATCCGTATCTGCAGGAGCGCTACGAATTCTTCCGCCTGGACATTGACCGACGAAGACCGCCTGGACCGCCCCAAAGTCCAGCTGGCTCTGATGCGCGAAGCCGAAACGAAATACACCGAATCGACCGGCGAAAAGGTCGCCCACTGGCAGCGCCGCATGATCGCGCGATACACCCGCAATCTGGCCCACATGTCCGGCGACCTGATCGCCAACGTCTACGATCTGGCCGTCGCCGCGCGCTCCGATCGTCGACGATAACTACGGCTGGGAAGTCTGGCAGATGGCGAACCGCTACCTGGCCCAGCACGAGCACTCCGACCTCGAAACCGTCCGCCTGTCCGCATCCGAAATCTGGATCAACACCAAGCGCCTGCGAATCCGCCGCCGTCTTCCCCGCCCCAAACAGCGCCTGAAACCGACCGGCATCAAGCCGCGCAAGCGCGAAAAAACTCCCGGCGAATGGGCCAAGCAAACCACCGGCGAAGCCATCTGCTCCTATCCTCCCGAGGATCTGTTGATCGAAGAATACGGCCGTTTCCTCAAGAAAAAAGCCAAAGCCGCTGCTCTCCGAAGAGCGAGTCCGCGTCGAGCCCTTCACCACTTCCCTGCTCGACGGCATCGACCTCCGCGAAACCATCCGCAACTGGCATCAGAAAAAAATCTACGTCCGCCAAGCCGACCGTCTGGCCGGCGAAGTCGGCGCCGTAGTCGTGATCTTCGACGAGGACCGCGACGACCACTATCAATACTTGACCACTTGGCTGGGCGAGCATCAGAACGAATCGGACATGGCGTTTTATTCCACGTTCCCGTTCGACAACATCGTCGGCCCCGGCATCGGCCGCGCCGAATACGGAGGCCTGCTGATGACCCTCCCCCCGCGCCGCCTCTTCGACGTCTGGTCCGACGACGACTACCAGTTCGCCGAATCCAAACCCGAGCGCCTGCTGATGGCCGCCCTCGATTATTCCGTAGAACGCTTCGTAGTCTACGTAGCCGCCAAGCCCCCGCGCAGCATCTTCCGATCCATCGCGTCCCACCTAAACCGAAAAATCCTCTACGTCCCCATCGGCGCAGTTGTCGCCGACAAAAGTAAAACGCCTGCGAGTGGTCCACGTGCTCGACAGCTATGAGCGCCGAGCGGAAGCCAAAGACTACCTCTGGTAGCGGTTTGTATGTACAATCTGCTACTATCGGCAAGTGGTCATTTCCGGGTTTGATTGGAATGATGACAACGTCGAACACATCCGGCAGCACAACTTTGATACCGAAGAGGTTGAGGAAGTCTTTGCTGGCGCGTACAAGATTCGGCGCACTCGTCAAAGCCGCTATATCGCATTGGGTGAAACGCTCGACGGTCGCTTAGCATTCGTGGTATTCCGGCGCCTAACCCGAGGCGTGGTGCGAGTGATCACCGCCCGGGATATGGAGGCAAATGAACGGCGTCTGTTTCGCCGCAAGTAGGAGGCATGATGAGAAAGAAACTTGCACGCGCGAAAGCGCCACTTCCGAAATTCGAGTCCGACAAGGACGCAGCCGATTATTTCGATCGCCACTCCGTATCCGCTATTTGGGACCGACTGCCCGAAGCGAAGGCGGACAAACTGTCTCCCGCGCTGGAAAAAAAGATTCGAGACCGTCATGCACGCACGAAGGCTCCCATCTCCATTCGCCTGGAGCCCGAACAAATCGAAGCCGCAAAAAACATCGCCGCGGCGAAATCAGTAGCCTATCAAACCCAACTGCGCATGTGGATCGCCGAAGGAATCCGCCGCGAGCGAAAGCAAGCGTAGCCTAGCCGTCTTTATTCGAGTCCGGATGACGGCTTTCTGGTTGAATAATCGTGTAGCTGGAGTCTGATCGAAATGTCATGCTCAAAGTGTGGGGCCGAAGTCGCCAACAACATCAAGTTCTGCTCAAGCTGCGGAAACGCAGTGCCTAGCATCGTGCCGGAGGCTTCAAGCCAACCGAAGGCGAACTCGAAAGGATGGCAATTCCTCTTGATCGTGTCTCTAGTTATTATCGGCTTGATCGCATGGGCCGTCGTCAGTTCGAGATCGCAACAGGCACGTCTTGAGAAGGTATACGAAAAGGAACCGTCACTTAGACCAGCGCCAGTGGTGGAAACACCGGAACGACCACGAACCCCGGCTGAAAATTGCCAGTTAATTCACGACCGCCTCAAGGACAAAAGAATTGGTGATCTCACGGTAAGGGAGTCGGAACTGCTCCAAACGTGCCGAGCGTTGGGGCTTTGAGAGAGGCAGCGCCAGACAAGAAACGAAGTATCCCTCCGTGAGAAAAGGGGAGAGGCCACGTTATTCCTCGAACAATGAGTGCGGCTCCACCCATAAAATGTCGTCTGTCCCATTTATCACATTTATCAACAGCGTACTCAACTTCAGCGGACTGCGATAATTTGAGTGAATTCTTCCAGCAGGAGCGTCATTGGATCACTGGACTCCCCGATGTCCCACGGTCGTTCCCTTCTTTACACAACGGCTGATTCCGCTGGCAAAGCTTGGGCTCTCCGCTTAATCGAAGTTAGAAGACGATCAACCGCCTCACGGTCTCTCGCCTTTAGCGCCCGCTGAAACTGCCCAACCTCTTGGCTAACCTCATCGACTCGCGTATCACATCTCGAGAGTGCTTGACCTCGCTCGTATGGCTGGAACAGAGGAAAGGTCGCAAAATCAAGCGAGTCTTCACACACTCTCTGCGCCGTCATCCAATCGGCCGGCGTCAAAGCTAGCGCGTCCTCAATCTCGACTAAAGCCTCCATTGCGATCTGCAAATTTGGAATCATTTAATTCGTCCTCACCTAAACCCCTGCCATCGCCGCCACCGGCTCCACAACCACCGGCGGAGCCTCAAACCTAACACTAACCAACTTCGACACCCCCGGCTCCTGCATCGTCACCCCATACAACGCCTGTGCCGCCTCCATAGTCCGCTTCGCATGCGTAATCACAATGAACTGCGTGGTCGCCGACATCTCTTTAATCAGCCGGGTCAGCCGCATGATATTCGGTTCATCGAGCGGCGCATCCACCTCATCGAGAATGCAGAACGGACTCGGCGTAAATCGGAAAATCGCCATCAGCAGAGCCATCGCCGTCAGCGATTTCTCGCCTCCCGACAGCAGCGCGATATTCTGCAGCTTCTTTCCCGGAGGCGACGCGAGAATATCAATTCCGCTCTCATTCAAATTCGCCTCATCGGTCAGCCGCATCTCGCCCTGGCCGCCTCCGAACAGCGTCTTGAACATCCCGCGGAAATGATCGTTGATCGCGTCGAACGCATCTTTGAACCGCCGCCGCGACTCGACATCCAACTCCTGAATCGCCTTCTCCGTATCGCGAATCGAGTCCAGCAAATCCTGCCTCTGCGTGTTCAGGAACTCATACCGCTGCGAAGCTTCCTGGAACTCCTCGAGCGCCTGCGTATTCACCGGCCCCAGCGCCTCGATCTTCGCCGCGCACGTCCTGATACTTCTGCTCGACCTCCGCGACGCCCACTTCATCCAGCTCGACTTCTTCGCGAGCCGCCACTTCCGGAGCGCCGCGAAATCCAGCTCCTTGCGCGAAGTCTCATCCAGATATTTCAGATCGCCCTGCTTGCGCACCAACTCCAGCTCAATCTCCCCACGCTTCTCCTGCGCCGCCTGCGATTCGACGCGCAGCGCCTTCAAAATTTCATCCAAAGCCGCCAGCGCCGCCCGACCTTCAGCCTCCTGCGCGGCAAATTGTTCCACCGCCGCTGCCGCCGCGGCGCGAGCCTCCGACAACTCCCCGGCCCTCTGATCGAGCTCGATATTATCCGCCAGCAACCGAGCCCTCTCGACCCCCAGCCGCTCCAACTCCGACGCCAGATTCGACGCGCCGGGAAGCCAGTTGCTTGGTCTGCATATCGAGCCGCGCCAGCGACGACTTCTCCGATCGCGCCCGCTCTTCCAACCCCGCCAGTTCCGCCCGCAGCCGCGCATGCTCTTCGCCCACCGAATGCGCGTGCCCCTGCAGCCGCTCGAACTCCGCGCGCTCCACTTCCAGCGCCTTCTCCTGATCGAACCGAGCCTGTTCCTTCTCGCGCGACCAGCGCCTGGCTCTGCTCGCGCTGCGCCCTCGACCGCGCGTCCTCTCGACCCAATCGCTCCAACTCCAGCCGAGCCACCGACAACCGCGACCCCGCCCGCGCATACTCTTCGGCGAGCTTCCTCTGCTCATGCCCCAGCGCCAGCGCGTCTTTCTCGCGCGTCTGCAGGATCTGCCGCAACTGCTCCAGATCCTCCGCCATCTGCGCCGTGCCGCTGCTCCAATTCCTCGAGCTCCGCCGTCAGCGATTCCTGCTCGCGCTCGCGACGCCTCCACTTGGCCGATCAAATCGCGCAGCTCGCGCTTCAACGCCAGCGGACCGCCGCCCGTCTTCCGGCCGCCCGCTAACCGCGTGACCGTGATAGCTCACGCCGTCCTGCAACAGGAAGTAGCAATCCGGATTCGAAGTCGCGAGCCTCTGCGCCGACCCTCGATCGGTCACCAGAAAACACCGCGCCAGCCGCGGCAGCAATCCCTGCGGAGCCTGCGCAAATCCATTGGTCAGCCGCAAAGTATCGCGCAGCCGACCCACGATTCCCGGATCGCTCGATAAATCCGGAGCATGCGGCGATGCCGCGCTCTTCTCCGGATGCACCAGGAACGTCGCCCGCCCATCGGACTCCGCGCGCATCAGTTCAACGCCGCGCTCCGCCTCGCCCCATCCGCTCACGACCACGTATTCCAGCTCTTCGTGCAAGAACGCTTCGCAAGCTTTTTCCCAAGCCGCATCGGCGACCTCGACAAAATCCGCCAGCACGCCCGACGGCTTGAAATCCCCTACCTGCCCGCGCTCCACCTGGGTAAACAACCGCTTCACAGAATCGGTCGTATACGCGCGATGCGAAAGAATTTCTTCGAGCGAATCCCGCCGCGCCTTCTGCTTCGACAGCACCCCGCGCATCTGCTCCAGCTTCTGCCGCATCTCGAGCGTCCGCGCGCGCCGCTCCTTGATTTCTTCGTCGACTCGCCGACGCCGGTCGGCCAGCGATTCGAGCTCCAACTGCTGCGCCGAAAACTTGGTCGACAGCTCCGCCTTCACTTCTTCCAGGCGAGCCAAATCGCCCGACGGCGCCGTCTTCTTCCTTCTTCGACCGAGCCGTATCGCGCTCCACCGCCGCCAGAAATTCATCGATCTGCGCGAGTTGATTGCGCAAATTCGAAGCCTCGCCTAACAGCCTCAGCACCTGCTGCCGAGCCGTTTCCAGGCCCTTCTCACGCTGCCGCAAATCCGCCTGCACGGCATCGCGCTCGGAGGTTTTCGCGCGCATCATTTCTTGCAGCGCGAGCCCCTCCTGCTCGATCCCGGCGACCGCTTTCGCGTGAACTTCCAGCTCCGCCAGTTCGCGCTCGTGCCGAGCCTCCAGCTCCTGCGTCTCCGCCTCGCCCGCCGCCAGCCGTTCGCCGATCGACCCGATCTGCTTGGCCTGCAATTCCAGCCGGCCGCGCGTCCGCTCCGATTCCAGGTTCAGCTCCGCGACCTTCTGCCGGGCCTCGGTCAGTTCCTTCTCGGTCGCATAGCAAGCTTCGCGCGTCGCACCATGCTCGCGCTCTTTTTCCTGCACCTGCGTCGCGAAACCCTGGAAGCTGGTCTGCGCCTGAGTTCAAATCCAGAGCCAGCTTCGCCGCCTCGCGCTCCAGCATCCGAAAACGTCCGGAAACAGCCTGCCGCAGATGCGCGACCATATCGGTCCGCAGCTCTTCGTAGCGCTTCGCCTTCGACGCCTGCCGCTTCAGCGAATTCACCTGCCGCCCGACTTCTTCCAGAATGTCGAACACGCGCGAAAGATTCTGCTTCGCGCTCTCGAGCTTCGCCTCCGCCAGCCGCTTGCGAGTTTTGTACTTGCCGATCCCCGCCGCTTCCTCGATCACCGCCCGCCGGTCGGCTGGCTTGTTCGAAAGAATCTGCCCGATGCGTCCCTGCTCGATAATCGCGTAGCTCTCCGGGCCAAGGCCCGTGCCCGAAAACAAATCCTGAATATCGCGCAGCCGGGCCGAGCGCCCGCCGATCAGATATTCGCTCTCGCCCGACCGGTACAACCGCCGGGTAATCACGATGTCTTCCACGACGCTTCGCGATGATGCCCGTTGCCATTCGCATGTCCATTGGCGTGACCGTTCGCATGCCCATTCGACGTGAACGACGCTCTCGACCGGCTTGGCTCCTTCGGGATCCCACATGGTCAAGGTAACCTGCGCCATCCCGAGCGGTTTCTTATCGCGCGTGCCGGCGAAAATCACGTCTTCCATGCGAGTGCCGCGCAGGCTCTTCGCGCTCTGCTCGCCCAGCACCCAACTGATGGCGTCGCTCAGGTTCGATTTTCCGCAGCCATTCGGGCCCGACCACCGCGGCTATCCCCGAACCGTGAAATCTCATGTCGGTCCGGTCGTAAAACGACTTAAAGCCTTGGATGTCGACGCGTTTTAGTTTGAGCACGAGAAGCCCCTTCTCGTTAGACGTTCACTCAGGGGGGAGTGACTCCATCCTAAACCGATCCGAGCTAAAAGTAAAGCGGGTACCCTACCGGTTAGTTGGGGGTCCATAGATCACCGCAACATGACCCACTACATATCTAGCGGTTACATCATACTCCATCAATGACATAAACCCATAATCCATATGCATCTGTTGATGGCAATGAAACAGCGTCTTCCCCGGATTATCCGCCACAAAATCCGACCTCGAAACGGACTTAGCCGGCACCACCACCACATCCTTATAGATACCGGAAGTCCCGACCCCGGCGATGCGAGTCAACTCAAACCGATGCCGATGCAAATGCACCGGATGAGCCTCATCGCTCCGGTTATCGAAAACCAGCCGGTACCGCTCCCCTTCCTTCACGCGAATCGGATCGGTTTTCGGCCACGACTTCCCGTTGATCGTCCACTTATCCACCCAGCGGCTTCCGGCAAATTTTTTCTCGATCACCAGAGGAATTTTCGTCGGCGGCAACATCGGAACCCGGGCTCGCCGAAAACCGTGTAATCCCAGCGATCCTTCGATGGCGCAACCCATTGCGCGGCGCCAGTTTGCCCGGAATATTCGACAGACAATCCCCAACCCCGCTTTCCGGTCGCGATCGTCCGTCGCGCCCAGAATCCAGACGCCCGGCTGATTCATCTCGACCATGGCGTCGATGCGCTCCGCCGGTCCCAATTCCAAAAAGCTGAACCGTTCTTCGGAACCGCCACCGGATTCCCGTCCATCGCGACCACCGTGAACGAATGTCCGGCAAAAGCAATGCGCCGCTGCATCGTGGCGCTGGCGTTCAGAATCCGCAGCATCACCCGCTGCCCCTGTTTCACGCGAATCGGCTCGCCGAAACCCGAGAGCATGGCTGTTGATGGAACAACGTTTGTATCCAACATCCATCGAGTCTTCCGCGGTCGTGAAATACGGATCCCACTCGCGCAGCGCGAGAAAAACTTCCTGGTCGAAGGCGCCGGGCTCGTTCTTCGGCTCGATATAGATAAATCCAAACTGCCCCGAGTAAGCGCCGCGCTTCAAATTGCGCATCGCCATCACGTGCGTGTGATACCAGCGCGTCCCGGATGGCGCCGCGACGAAGCTATACCGCGCGCTCGAATGCGGCGCAATCATCGGCGTTCCTTCTTCCACCGATCCGTCGACCTCCGAAGGAATGTGCAACCCGTGCCAATGGACGATCTCCGGCTCGGCGGTATTGTTGTCGACCTGAATCGTGACGCGCTGGCCTTCCTTCATCCGCAAAAGAGGCCCTGGAGACGGTGCCGTTATAGCCGGTCGTTTTTATGATCGTTTTAGGCGCGATTTCGAGCGAAATATGGTCGATTAAGAGCCTGTAGTCGGCGTTATCCTGCCGCTTTAAGGCCATTTAAGGCCGCTAAAGCGAGCAGTTCACGCCGCGTGATCACGGTTTTTGAGAACCTCGCGGCGTCCAGATTCGGATTCACCTCGACCTTCTCGAGGACGATTTTCTGATTGCCGGCTGCCCCAGCATTCCGGAATCGATCTCGAAAGCATACATCAAGCCTCTTACCCGGCGATAGTCGCGAAAGTAGCTCTCGAACATATTGTCCGCTGACCATGCCCTGCCATTTCACTTCCAGATACGTCTTGCGAGTCGATAAAGTCGATGCGGTTCTCCCCGTTTTTCATGGAGATGACGAGCTTAAACGCCATCCGTTTCCCGATTTTTTCCTTGCCCGCCAGCTCGATCCGGTTGCCCTTCTCTTTATAGTCGACGAGAGGCCCCTCGAAGTCGGCGCTGGCCGCCAGGTTATGCAGTTCCTCGAGCGTTAACCTGTTGCGGTGTCGAGAACATTCGCGTAAGCTTCCGACCACCCAACCGACATTGCCGTCGGTGGTCCGGATCATGCGATTTGTCGCCCAGCGTGACCGTCTTCCCGCATCATGCCCGGCCGTTTCATCTCCACCGCAAACGGTCCGCTCTTCCACCACGGAAGTGAGATTCTTCCGGTAAGCCGTTGACGTATGTTCAGTGCCTTAATGCGTTTGATCCCGCCCCGCGCCTCGATCGCTCTTCGCCACGACGTCGTCCACCGACTGCGCGAGCATCAGCGCCAGCATGCAGAGAATCATTCCTTCAAGTGTAATAATCGAGGCAGGTTCCTGTCTTGACTGGTAGATGCTTGCGACCAAATGGTGAAACCGCTCGATCAAATGTATGAAGCGCATCACGGCATGGTGTTCCGCACCGCGTACCGGATCACGGGCAACGCGGCGGATGCCGAGGATGTGCTGCAAACCGTTTTTTTGCGCGTAGTCAGGCGAAATCCGGACATGGATAATCCGGAAAGTTATCTGCGCCGTTCCGCGGTAAACGCGGCGCTCGATGTGGTTCGGGCGCGGCATGATAACGATACGCTCGAACCGGAACGGATGGCGGCGAGCGGATCGTGCACGGAATTGAGAGAGTTGCGCGATTCAGTTGCGGCGAGCGCTTTCGAAATTGCCTCCGCGCACGGCGGAGATGTTTGCGATGCGGGTTTTTGAAGGGTACACCAACCCGGAAATCGCGAAATTGCTGGGGATTTCTCAAGTTGTGGTGGCGGTGACACTGCATCGGACGCGGCGCAAGCTGCAAAAGGAAATGGATGACGCATGAACAACCAGGAATTCGAACGGGTATTGAATTCGATTCGCGAGGAAGATCCCGGGCGTGGACGTGGTCGAAGCGGCGGCGGAGAGGGTGCGGGCGAGGCTCGAAATGCGGGCCGTGGATATGGGTGGGAGGTTGAACTCGTGCGAGGACTTTCGCGCGCTGGCTGACGCTTATCGCGAAGGAACGTTGAGCGAAGCGCGGCACATGCTGGTGGAGGATCATCTGCATTCGTGCGTCGCGTGCCGTCGGTTTTTTCGCGGTGAGCAGAAGGCCTCCGTGGTGACGATGCCGCGCGAAGCGCTCGATGGTGGGCGTGGCGCTGCCATGGGCGATTGCGGCGGCGGTGTTGCTGGTTGCGGGATTGACGCTGCCTGAATATTTCAATGTTCTGTTTGCGCCTTCGGGCCCGAGGGCGACGGTGGCTTCGGTCGATGGAGAGCTTTATCAGGTTATGCCCGCCGGACGTTGTTGACCGTGGGCGCGCAGATTGCGGAGAACGAAGAGGTGCGGACGGCGAAGGGATCGCGCGCGGTTTTGAAGCTGCGCGATGGATCGCTGGTCGAAGTGGCGGAGCGCAGCGATCTGCGAGTTGAGCGAACGATGGAGCGGGAAGACGGTCGCGCTGGAACGCGGCAGCGTGATGGTGGAGGCGGCGAAGCAGCGGCGAGGACGGCTGGAAATCTCGACGCCGGATTGCATGGTGTCGGTGAAAGGGACGATTTTCAGCGTCAGCCGCGGGTTGAAAGGCTCGCGCGTGTCGGTGGTCGAGGGCGAGGTCAAGGTCGACAAGGCTGGCGGAACGGAGCTGCTGCATCGCGGCGACCAGACGGCGACGAATCCGACGATGGCGCTGACCAGCGTGGGGCGAGGATATTGCGTGGAGCGAGAATTCTGCGAAATATCTGGCGCTGCTGGGCGAGATGTCGGCGATTTCGAAGAAGCTCGATGCGATTCCGGGGCCGGGGATGCGGTACAGCTCGAAGCTGACGGCGGTGTTGCCGGCGAATACGGCGGTTTTTGTTTCGATGCCGAATCTTTCGTCGACGCTGGCGGAGGCCAATTCGATTTTCGAGGAGCGGGCGAAGCAGAGTCCTGTGCTGGCGGAGTGGTGGGATGCGGAGGGGGCGCGGAATGTGCGGAAGATCGTGGAGCTCAGGTGCGGACGGTCAGCGATTATCTGGGCGATGAAGTGGTGCTGGCGGTGCCGGTGGTCGGAGGGAAGCTGGAGAAGCCGGTGATGGTCGCGGAGGCAGCGGAAGGCGGGGTTGAAGGAGTATTTGAGCGTCTGTCCGCCGACGGTCACGTCGTTGGACGCGGGGGTGTCGGATGGGATGGGCGTGGTGCGGGGTGGACGTGATTGAGCAGGGGAATCTGGTGATCGATGGGCGGAGCGATCGGGTCGCGGGATTTGAAGCGACGGAGTTTGGGAAAGGGTTGCGCAGAGTTATGCGTCGGGGGCGGGATGGCTTTTTGCGGCGGACATGGAACAAATTTTGCCGCAGCACGTAAGAGTAACAAGGACGTGCTGGCATCGACGATATACGCTACCTGATTGTGGAGCGAAAGCAGAATCTGGGCCGCACGGAGAATTCGGCGACGGTCAGTTTCAAAGGTGCGCGGAGCGGGATGGCGAGTTGGATTGCGGCGCCGGCGCCGATGGGAACGCTGGATTTCATTTCTCCCGATGCGACGTTCGCGGCATCGTTCGTGGTGAATAATCCGGCAGGCGCTGCTGAGCCAGTTACCGGCTGGAGCGCATTCACGGAGATTCAGAACGCGATCGGCGTGGACGTGAGAACGACATCGCGGCAGACGCTGGGCGGCGAGATGACCATTGCCGTCGATGGGCCTCTGCTGCCTTCGCCGAGCTGGAAAGTTGCGGTGGAGGTGAATAATCCGTCGCGGCTGGAATGGTCCATCGAGCAGATGGTGAAGGCGGCGCAGCAGGCTCAGCCGGATGCTCAGATTCAGCTTACGAATGAAGTCATGAACGGGCTGACTTATTACACGCTGACCTCGGCGAAGAGTCCGATCGCGGTGAATTATGTTTTCACCGATGGATATTTATTGATGGCCCCGAATCATGGTTTGCTGGCGACGTCGATTCAGAATCGGACGGCGGGGATTACGCTGACCAGTTCGACAACGTTCCGGCAGCAGTTGCCGCAGAACGGGCAGATGAATTTTTCGGCGCTGGTGTATTACAACCCGAGCGCGGCGATTGCGCCGATGGCGGATCAGTTGAAGCAGACCAAGTTTCTGACGGCGGATCAGCAGAAGGCGCTGGCGCGTTGACGGCGGATCGGGCTCCGACGTTGATTTACGCTTATGCGGAGCCGGACCGGATAGTGGCGGCGACGCGAGGGAGCTTTTTCGGGCTGGGGCTCGACACGCTGGTAGGATTGAATGGAGCGCACTCGGGGAATTTGATTTCGAAGTTGATGGGTCCGGCGCTGGGGAAGTAAAGAATAGTTGGCCGCTGATGAACGCGGATGAACGCTGATAAGAACTCCATTTATGCAACCTGTGATTGAGCTGGCTGGGCTGGGGGTGCGGTTCGGGTCGCGCGATATTTTGAAGGATCTGCGCGTTTCTCTTTCCGGCCGCACCATCGGGTTGCTGGGGCCGAACGGCGCGGGGAAATCTACGCTGATTCAATCGCTGCTGGGTTTCGTCCGCTGACTCCGGCACGGCTAGCATTTTCGGGCACGACATACGGACGCAACAGAAACAGATCCGCACCGTGGTCGGGTACATGCCGGAGAACGATTCGTTCATCGCGAACATGACCGCGGTTTCGTTCATTCGCATGATGGGCGAGTTGAGCGGGCTGCCTAAGGACTCGGCGCTGGAACGGGCTCACGAGGTGTTGTTTTATGTGGGGCTGGGCGAGGCGCGGTATCGGCCGCTGGGAACTTATTCGCTGGGTATGAAGCAACTGGCGAAGCTGGCGCAGGCGATCGTGCATGGGCCGAAGCTGGTGATTCTGGATGAGCCGACCAATGGCCTGGATCCGCCGGCGCGCATCCGCATGATCAAGCTGATCAGCGAAATGAGAGCGGTCAGCGATATGCACATTGTGTTGTGCTCGCATCTGCTGCGCGATGTGGAAGAGACTTGCGAAGAAGTGCTGATCCTGAAGGCGGGGCGCATCGTGCATTACGCGAATCTGGAAGAGGAGCGGCGCGCGAACAAGCGGTTTGTCGAGCTGGAGACTCGCGGGAATGATGCGGGATTTGCGGATGCGCTGATCGCGGTTGGGATGCGAGTGCGCGACGGCGGGGTATGGGCGGTTCAAGATGGTGCTGTCCGGTGGGGTTTGAGATGAGGGAGATTTACCGGCTGGCGGCGGAGAGGGATTTGCAGTTGCGGCGGCTGAATTACCGGCGGGATACGCTGGAGGATATTTTCTTGAAGGCGATGGAGAATTGAGAAAGAGAGCGCGGCGGAGTTTGTGGACGGGGCGAAAACACGGGGACAGTCCGCTCTGTCCACTCGGCGTCGTACGATGGCGTGCTTTCGCGAACATTCTGGCCGCCTTGGGACAGAGTGGACTGTCCCCATGTTGTTCGCGGTTTCAGTAGGATTGATGATGGCGGTTTATAAACGCACTTATAAAGGATACGACGGCGGGCTGACGCCGCAGTGGTCGCGGTTCATGATTTTGCCGCGCTACAGCTATGCGCGGCTGTTTCAATCGAAATTTCTGATGATGTTTCTGGCGGTGTGCGCGATTTATCCGATTGGGGCGGCGGGGTTCATTTATATTGCGCATAATGTGTCGTTTCTGAAGGCGCTGAATCCGCAGGCGGGGAATTTGCTGGAGGTCAACGAGAAGTTTTTCGTTTACTTCTGCAATTTTCAATCGGCGATGGCGTATCTGTTGACGGCGATCGTGGGGCCGAGCCTGGTGTCGCCGGACCTCACCAACAACGCGATGCCCTTGTATTTGTGCCGGCCGTTCACGCGCACCGAATACGTGCTGGGAAGAATGAGCGTGCTGATGTACCTGCTGGCATGGATCACGTGGATTCCCGGGCTGATCCTGTTCGGCATTCAAGCGGACATGGCGGGTTGGGATTGGACCAAGACGCATCTGTGGATCGCGTGGGGCGTGTTCGCGGGTCTGTTCGTATGGACCGTGGTTCTGTCGTTGATCGCGCTGGCGATTTCGGCGTGGGTGCGATGGAAGATCGCGGCGGGCGGGCTGATTCTGGGGGTGTTTTTCGCGGGCGCGGGATTCGGCGCGGCGATCAACGCGGTGATGCGGACAGACAACGGATCGCTGATCGATATCGCGCAGATGATGGCGACGGCGTGGGGGCAGATGTTGCGCTACGACACCGGCAGCGGCATCACGGCGACGCAGGCGTGGACGGTGCTGGCGATTGTTTGCCGCGATTGCTTGTGGCTGCTGTCGCGAAAAGTGCGGGCGTTTGAGGTGGTGAAGTGATCGCACAGGCGCCGGGCACACAAACGCTTCGGCGGCGCCTCCGCCGATTGAAGAGAGCCTGGTGGTGTTCGACAACGTCTCGCGATTTTATGGCGAGGTGTTGGGAGTGAATCGCGTCACGCTGACGATTCCTCCGGGAATTACCAGCCTGGTGGGTCCGAACGGGTCGGGCAAAACCACGCTCATGAATCTGATGACCGGACTGGTGCGGCCGACGCGCGGCGACGATTCGCGTGCTGGGCGCGGCGACCAACGATCCGGAACGATTGTTCAGGCTGGTGGGATATTCGACGCAGTTCGATTCGTTTCCCAAGGGCCTGACGGGGTTTCGAATTCGTCTATTCGTTCCTGCGATTGTTCGGCGATTCGCATGCCGATTGCGAGGCTCGGGCATGGAAAGCGATCGAGCGCGTGAATCTGGTGGAGCCGGCGAAACGGAAGGTCGCGGGCTATAGCAAAGGGATGCGGCAGAGGATCAAGCTGGCGCAGGCGATCGCGCACGATCCTCGCGTGCTGGTGCTCGACGAGCCTCTGAACGGCCTGGATCCGCTGGTGCGCGCGGAGACCATCGCGCTGTTTCGCGAGTTTGCGGCGAAGGGGCGGCACGTGATTATGTCGACGCATATTCTGCATGAAGTCGACATGATTTCCGACCAGGTGATTCTGCTGGCGAACGGCTACGTGGTGGCCGAGGGCGAGATCAGCGGCGTGCGCAGCGAGATCAGCGAGCAGCCGATGCAAGTGCAGATCCGCTGCGATCGTCCGTCGGCGATGGCTTCGCGGGTGTTTGAGACGGATCATGTGGTCGAGGTGAAGCTGCACGTCGATGGCGGCGGCCTGCTGATTAAGACGCGGGACGCGGACAAGTTTTACCGGCTGCTGAATCACATTGCGCTTGATGGGATCAAGATCGAGAGCGTGACGCCAGCGGACGATAACGCGAATTCGATTTACGAGTATCTGATCGGCGGCGAGGAGGCGACCAAATGAACTTTCCTCCGATGAATTGGGGTCTGTGGTGGGCACAGATCCGAGCGGTGATTCGCCTGGAGATGCGCAAAACATTTTTCGCCAAGCGCGGGATTTGGGTGTATTTGCTGGCGTTGGCGCCGGCGGCGTTGTTCTGCGCGGATTCGATTGCGGTGATTCACGATCGCGACCGGAGGGCGGAGGAGGCGTCGACGCATCAGGTTTCGCGCGAAGCACTTGCAAGTCGGATCGAGATGGGGATGTCGCGCGATCAGGTGGTGGCGAAGCTGGGCGAGCCGTATTCGAAGCGCGTCTTCACGTTTGGCGGCCGGAGGGAGCGGCATGAGCAGGCCATGTATCGCTATACCGACGGAGAGAGCGATTACTTGTTCTCGTTCCGGGATGATGAACTGGTCGGCCGCGGGGAAAATGAGCTGCGCACGATTCCGAAGGATTCGCTGATTTTCGCCACGGTGTTTCAGTTTTTCTATTTGCGCCTGGCGATCTTCTTCGGCTGCGTGGGGATCTTCACGAATTTGTTTCGCGGCGAGCTGCTCGATAAGAGCCTGCACTTTTATTTGCTCGCGCCGATCCGGCGGGAGGTGTTGCTGGTCGGGAAATATCTGGCGGGGCTGATCGCGACGGTGGTGATTTTCACCGACCAGCACGGCGCTGCAACTGCTGGCGATGGGGTGGCATTTGACGGGTCCGGCGATGACGGAGTATCTGCGCGGTCCCGGATGGGGGCAGATCGGCGCGTACCTGGGCGTGACGGCGCTGGCATGCCTGGGATACGGCAGCGTGTTTCTGGCGGCGGGGCTGTTGTTCCGCAATCCGATCATCCCGGCGGCGGTGGTGCTGCTGTGGGAGAGCGCGAATCCGTTTCTGCCGGCGGCGCTTAAAAAGATCAGCGTGATTTTCTATTTGCAATCGATGTGTCCGGTGGTGGCGCGTCCGAACGACATGCCTGCGCTTGCGGCGCTGCTGCTATCGTCGGCGGAGGCGACGCCTGCTGTGTGGGCGGCCAGCGGACTGGTGGTCGTTACGCTCGCGGTGCTGGCGCTCGCGGCTCGGCAGGCCCGCAAGCTGGAGATTAATTACAGTTCAGATTAGCGCCTAGCGCTTGGCGTCAGCGGGCGGATTGGAGCGCGGTTTCGATATCCGTCAGGGGACACTCATAAGGCTCGCCGAGATAGCGGAATTGCTGCATATCTCGATCGCGGGTCAGTTGTTCGAGCACGGCTCCATAGGGGATCGTAAATTTTTGCGGGGTGAGTGGCCGGAGCGTGCGTTGATTTAGCTTGACGGCCTCGATGGTCTTGGTCAGTTGGAATTTTGAGGCCTGCTTTTCTGTAGGCGAGGTAAGGCCCAGACTCTGCGAGAAGGCATCGCAAAATAGTTCGACATTCTCGTCGGTAGCAAGCGGGCCCATCAAGCCGATGCGGAAAATCTTGCCTGCGAGCGGGCCGAAACCGCCCGCGATTTCGATGGAATGCTCGGCGAGAAGACGCTTGCGAACGTCCGCTTCGTCGGCGCCATCGGGCACGCGAACGGTGTTCAGAGTTGCGATGCGGCGGCCGGCGTCGACGTGCATCGCCAGGCCCATGGCTTCGATCGGCGCACGAAATCCTCGTGGCAGCGTTGATGACGCGCGAAGCGTTGCGCGGCGCCTTCATCCATGATCGCGGCGAGGCCTTCGCGCAGCGCGTAGAACGTCGAGATGGGCGCGGTGTGGTGATATTTGTGCGCGTCGTAATAATCGGCGAGCAGCTTCAGGTCGAGATACCAGACCGGGTTGTCGATCTTGCGGGCGCGCAGTTGCTCGACGGCGCGCGGCGAAGCCGTGAACGGCGAGAGGCCGGGAGGGCAGCTCAATCCTTTTTGCGAACAACTATACGCGATGTCGATACCGGACGCGTCGGCGTCGATGGGGACGCCGCCCAGAGAGGTGACGCAATCGGCGATGACCAGCGCGCCGATCGCGATGCGCGGGGCTGAGTGATCGCGAGAGGGGGCTGCAGCGCGCCGGTCGACGTCTCGGCGTGGACGAAGGCGACGAGTTGCGGACGTTCGCGCTCGAGAAATTCCGTGGCCTCGGCTTCGGTGAACGTTTCGCCCCAGGGCTTTTCGCAGCGGACTACGGTGGCGCCATGGCGGCGGCCCATCTCCGCGATGCGGTCGCCAAAAAAGCCTGAAACAAAGACGGCGAGTTTTGTTCCGGGGTCGGCGAAGTTGGAGACCGCGGTTTCCATGCCTGCGCTGCCGGTGCCGGAGATAGCGATGGTCAAGGGATTCGCGGTTCCGAAGAGCAGGCGCAGATCGCGGCGGATCTCCTCGACGACTTCGAAAAAGAAGGGATCCAGGTAGCCGACCACGGGTTTGGTCATGGCGTCATAGACGCGCGGTTCGACCTGGGTGGGGCCGGGTCCAAACAAGCAGGCGGCGCGGAGGAGCAAGAGAAGGCATGTATAAAGTTTAGCGAAGAGCGAACCGTCATGGTATATTCGCCGTTTGGGCCACGTGATAGAGTGAAATATTGGGCTCGTAGCTCAGTTGGTTAGAGCGCCTGCTTGACACGCAGGAGGTCACAGATTCGAGTTCTGTCGAGCCCACCATCCCCAGATATGACTGAAATGCAGGTGGGCGACCAAGTCATCCGCCACGATCGCGACGCAACCGCAGCGATATACACAAAGCTGAGAACTGGCTGGGCGGAAGGTTGTGGCTGCGTTGGCTGCAGGAATTTGGCACCGCAGCGAGATGTAATTTATCCAGCTTCATTCAGGGAACTACTCGATCGACTTGGTATCGATCCGAACAAAGAAGCGGAAGCGGTCGCGGACGGACCTTTAGAAAACGGACTGCACCATTATGGCGGGTGGTTCTTCTTCGTCGGAGAAATGGTCACGGCCGGCGAGCGACTCTCACAAGCCAGCGACTCTCCGTACTTCAGCTATCACTTTACTCGGGTTGGTCCTTGCCCAAAAGAATTTCGCGATGGACCAAAGCTGTGCATTGAGTTCGAGGCCCACATCAAATGGGTTCTGGACGAACGCTGGGATTCCGATCGTATCCTTCCCTGGACTCCCGGGGAATCGTAGGATGGTCTTCCATGGATCGGATCCTCATCATTGGAGCTACCGGCAACGTCGGCCGCCAGGTTCTCGCTCAATTGCCGGCGCACGGGCGTGCGAGTCCGTGCGCTTGCTCGTAATCCTCACGCGGCTGGTTTGCCGCCACACGTTGAAGTGGTGCGCGGAGATCTCACTCTCGCTGAGACCCTGGATGAAAGCCTGGATGGCGTCGATGCGGTGTTCCTGGTGTGGACCGCCCCGCCGGCCGCCGTCGCTCCCGCTTTGGAGAGGATCGCGGCGCACGCAGGCGCATCGTGTTCCTCTCGTCTCCTCACAAGACGGCACACCCCTTCTTCCAAAGCCACAACCCAATCCCGTCTCGGCGCTGCACGCGCAAATCGAGCGGCTGATCGAAGCCTCGGGATGCCAGTGGACGTTCCTGCGGCCCGGAATATTCGCGGCGAATGCCCGGGCCTGGTGGGCGCCGCAGATTCGCGCCGGCAGCGACGTAGTGCGCTGGCCCTATGTCGCAAGCTGCCTACTGCTCCGATCGACGAGCGTGACATCGCCGCCGTCGCGGTCCGCGCCTTGTGTGAGGATGGACACGCTGGAGCGGAATATGTGTCTGACGGGGTCTCAGTCCTTGAGCCAATTCGAGCAGATATCGATAATCGGTAGCGTGATCGGCCGCTCACTGCGGATGGAAGAGATCTCGCCCGAAGACGCGAGACGATGAGTTGCTCACGGCGCATGCCTGCATTCGTCGTGAATATGTTGCTCGACGCCTGGGCTGGGGCAATCGGTCAGCCGGCGTTCGTGACATCCACGGTCGAAGAGGTCACAGGGACGTCGGCGCGAACATTCCGGGACTGGGCCACCGAGCACGCTGCGGAGTTTCGGGCGTGAAATGGGACGGGCGCGCACAAGCGTTCCGACACGGACGTCGACACGAATGTCCACGCGGCACGCCTGGTGGCGTGCGCCACGTTAGTTTCCGGCTGTTACCTTTTCTGCGCTATCGATTACCAGGAAGTCTACGATGGCATCTTGCGATTTCAGTGACAGGCCGAGCTGCTCCCGCATCGCAGTGATTAGGATCGACGGGTCCAGGGGATTCGGCCGGTTCTCATCGGGCGTCAGGTCCAGAGTGAAATCGAAGTCTCCATCAAGGCCGGTCTCATTCACGAAGACGCGTCCCATCTGCCGCGCGAATGTATCCGTCAACTGCGCCAGCGAGAATCGCGTGGCGACGACGTGGTACGAAGCAACCTTTTGATCCGGATCCTTCTGCGGCATGATATGGATCGAGTGGATCTCCTCGTCCTTGGGCGGGTAGAGCTTAGGTGCAGTCTTGCCCACTGAGACGATGTAGACGGGAAGCTTCTTCTTCTCGACGTGGAACATCAAACCAAACCGGTCGGCAAGCAGCGTCCGCACCATGAGCTTCTGCTGGTGGTCGGTGGCATTGCCCTCCGCCTTTGCGACAATGTCGTAACGGTCACTATCCATCCAGGAAGGACCCGACGAGTGTTGGGACGGCTGAATGTCGTACGCCCATTCCATCAGAAACTTCAAGGTGGTGGCGCTCGCCCGGAATCTTCCGCCCGGAGCCGTGAACTGGACCATGCCGGCATGTTCTCCCGGAGGCTCGGGGGTTCCCGGTTTGCAGGGCGTGATCGATGCTACTTCGAAAGCTGGAGCTTTCGCGAGTTCCTGGCAGTGACAGTGGCCGATCGTTAAAGCCAGAAGTGTTCCAAGGGTAATGGTTCTCGTCATGTGTCGACTATAAAATGACGTGGCCGCTACTCGCGGTCTAGAAATGCCAAGCTTCGTCAAGAACGGTTAAGGCCTTGACACATCTTGACGGCATGGCGGCGCAACGGGCCCTTAGAATAAATAGGGGTCCTGTCACTTTCATGGAGCGCGTGCTGGTGGTGGACGATGACGCGGAACTCTGCCAGCTCGTCACGCGCTTCCTGGTGCGCGAAGGCTTCGAAATCAGTTGGGCTTCGAGCGGCAAAGCCGGTATAGAGCGAGCCCTCTCCGAAGATTTCTCTTTGATCATGCTCGACGTGATGATGCCGGACACGGATGGTTTCGCGGTACTACGCCGCATCCGCCAGCAGTCCCGCACGCCGGTATTGATGCTGACCGCTCGGGGCGATACGCACGATCGTATTCTGGGACTCGAAATGGGCGCGGACGATTATCTGCCGAAGCCGTTCGATCCCGCCGAGCTGGTGGCCCGCATCCGCGCGATCCTGCGAAGATCCGCCCCGCAGAAGTCCGTCCCGGCAGCGATCGCCATCGGCGATATCGAGCTTGATGGCGGTTCTCGCACCGTGCGCAGAAGCGGCGCGCCGGTGGATCTCACCACGGTCGAATTCGATCTTCTCGTCGCCTTGATGGGCGCCGCCGGCAGCACCGTCAGCCGGGAGGACCTGGTCAGCAACGTACTCGGACGGGACTTTTCTCCGTTCGACCGCAGCATCGATACGCATGTCTGCAATCTCCGCCGGAAGCTCGGCCCGCTTGAGGATGGCGGCGAACGCATCAAGGGCGTTCGCGGAGCCGGCTACCTTTATGCCTCGCCGGCCAAGCCGGGGGCCAAGTGAGAAGGCTGTTCGTAACCATCTTCTTATGGTTCTGGCTTACGCTTTTGGGCGTCGGGCTGGTCCTGGCCTCGTTCATCGCGCACGCGGGTTTCGGATTCAGATCGCTGCTCCGATTGTCACTTCACGATCTCCTGCTCTTCACGCTGGCGGGCGGAATCTTCTGCTACATCATCAGCCGCAATTTGACCAAGCCTCTGAACAAATTGGGGGAGGCGGCTGCGAACATCGCGGAGGGCCGCCTCGATACGCGCGTCGATCCATCGCTCACCAAACGACGCGATGAGATCGCTGACCTGGCTCGCAACTTCGATCGCATGGCGGAGCGAATTGAAGCGTTGATTACCGGACAGCGCAGATTGCTGGGTGATGTCTCGCATGAGCTGCGCTCGCCGCTCTCGCGGTTGATCGTGGCGCTGAGTCTGGTGAAGCAAGGTCCTCCGGAAGAAGTCGCGGAGAACCTGGAGCGGATCGGGTTGGAAGCGCGGCGGCTGGATACGATGATCGGTCAACTGCTGGCTCTCACCCGGATCGATAGCGGAGTCGATCGCGGCTCTCCGGCGCCCTTCGACCTGACGAATCTGGTGCAGGAAGTCGCGAACGACGGCAACTTCGAAGCCCGCGCGCGCAATCGCCGTGTAGTGATCAAACAAGCGGACGCGTGCACTATTAAAGGGTTTGAAGAGCTGCTGCGTAGCGCGGTGGAGAACGTGGTGCGGAATGCGATCCGGCATACCGTCGAGGGAACTGCGGTCGAGATTTCGCTGCAAGTCATTTCACTTCAAATCAATGATTCGCGCGCTGTGCTTCGCGTGCGCGATTACGGGCCGGGAGTGCCGGAAAGCATGCTGTCCGAGATTTTATTACCTTTCCGGCGTGTCGCGAATGGTAATTCTGAAGGTGCGGGACTAGGGCTCGCCATCGCCGAACGCGCCGTAAACGTTCATCAAGGGACGATTCGGGTGGCGAATCTGCCCCAAGCCGGACTGGTCGTCGAAATCGAATTGCCGTCGGCGGCTTCGCGATAATATCGAAAGTTCCATTAAGCTGTGCCGGTCATTTTCGATATTTTACGTCCAGATCGAAATGACCGGACAGCTCACCAGGTGGCTCGAAAACGTTTCACGATTGAGTCCCGAACCATTGAGGGAACTCTGCGCGAAGACGGCGGCTGAAAGCTCGCGCTACCAATCGTTCTTGAACACTTTCAATCAGTCATCCGCGTTTCCGCTCTTTCGGCTATCATCGTGGCGAGGACAAGAGTGGAGTTGGAAGGACTAATATCAAAGCGTTAAAGATTGCGGCGTATTGCGGGTATCTCGCGTCGTGGCTGGCGTTCGCTATTGCCGCACTGGCGGGAGCATTGCCGCGGCTACGCAGGCAGGCCGCGCCTACGACGACGACGATAACGGCACCGGTGCTCATAGGCTCTCTGCTGCAGGTTCTGGCGGCATTGGCGATTACCAGGTCCATGGACAGTGGACCGCTGCGGCCCCGGGCGTTTGAATTGGCCGGAGCACTGGTGCTTGCACCGCTCGGTGCGGCTCTTTTTGTATGGGCGCTGCGATCCGTACCTCGAGACGCCAAAGGGGACACGTTGATCACAGGAGGCGCCTACTCGTGGCTGCGTAATCCGATCTATCTGGCTTTTCTCGCGATGCTGGTGGCGACCGGCTTACTCGTTTCGGGCGGTGTGAGGCTGATACTGCCGGTGCTTTTGTACGTCGCTGGGTCGGAGCTGCGGATCGCTTCCGAAGAAGGTGAACTCGCCGAGAAGTTTGCTGAGGGCTATGCGCGGTACCGGCACCGGACCCGTTGGCGTTATCTCCCCGGGCTACGGTGACCGAAGCTGGTGGGCCATCTAAGGAAATCGTTACGATCCCGCCCGGGTCCACTCGGCACGCCTGGGGGCGTGCGCTAAGGTAGATTTGCGCTTACGCTTCGAAGTGCGCTCTTGTGCTCCGCAGGGGCTCTAACTACCTTCGCCCAATCGTACACTGTATAGCCACTCCGATTCCTGGCTGTTTCGCGGGAATGATCCTGAGAACCAGGCTCGGCGCGCCTTGATTAATCGGCCACGTGCTGATCATGCTAGCATCGCTGGAATGATGCGACGAACCATTGGCATTTTCCTGATTCTTGGGTTCCCCCTCTGCTGTCCAGGGGCGCTGACGGAAGACCCCGACGTCAAAGGCGCGGAGCGCTTGTTCACGAGTTGGATTCGCGGGCAGATCGCGTATAGGAACCTTCCCGGGCTCGCCGTGGGCGTTGTTTCCGACCAGCAGCTTGTCTGGGCGCAAGGATTCGGATTCGCGGATGTAGACAAGAAGATCGCCATGACGCCAGCCACCAAGTTCCGGATGGCGTCGCATAGCAAGCTCTTCACCGCGACCGCGATCATGCAGTTGCGGGACGCGGGAAAGGTTCACCTCGATGACGCTGTCTCGGCTTACCTTCCCTGGTTCCATATAGGTCCCGCCAACTCGGACGACCCTGCCATTACGATCGAAGAACTTTTGACCCATAGCGCGGGACTGCCGCGCGAGGCTGGTCCGCACTGGTCCGAGCTGAGTTTCCCGGACGCAGAGGGCGTCGAGCAATTCATCAAAACACACCAAGCGGCATTCGCGCCGGAGATTCGCTGGAAATATTCGAATTTAGGATTTACCATCGCGGGCATGGTGGTGGAAGCGATCTCCGGAGAGAAGTGGGCCGCCTATGTACAGAACCATATCTTCAACCCTCTGGCCATGACGGCTTCGAGCGTGGATCGCGATGTGGACGGCCTGGCCACGGGCTACGGCGCTCGGATGCCCGACGGGACGCGTGCAAAAATGCCTTTCGTGGATGCCCGAGCGATGGCTCCGGCAACGGGCATTACTTCGAATGTGGAGGACATGGCTAAGTTCGTATCCCTCCAGTTCCGTCAAGGCAAAGTAGGCGGCAGCCAGATCCTTTCGACCGGTGCGCTCCGCCAGATGCATCGCGTTCGCGTGCTCGAAAATAACTGGCAGAGCGGCAATGCCATCGGCTTCGCAGTGAGCCGCGATGGAGAAAAAATCTATGTGGGCCATGGCGGTTCTTACTTCGGATACAAGACCCAGACGTTGATGCAAATGGAACCTAAGGTCGGCGTGATCGTATTGACTAATGCCGACGATTCTAATCCCAGAGACTTAGCACTCCACCTGATGCAATCGGTGGGTGAGGCGGTTGCAAAAGCTTCTCACGAGACACCCCCGATGGTCACGTGGGATCCGTCGTGGAGCCGCTTCGCCGGAGCCTATCGCAGCCGGATCGGGGGCGAAGTAGGAGTAGTGGAACTGAATCACCGCTTCGTGACCTTCGATCCGTCAGCCCCGTACCCTGAGCATCCCACTCGCCTGGAACCGATCGGCAATGGGCAGTTTCGCGTAGAAGCAGCCTCCGGCGGAGGACCGGTCGGAGAAATCGTGCGCTTCGTGGAACAAAATGGCAAGGTCGTCAGGATGTACACCGGCAGCAGCTTCTCCGATCGCGTGAACGATCAACGCTGAGTTATTTGACCAGGTGATACTCGTTCTGGCGTTTCAGCACCCAAGCCATCTTTCCCTGGTCATCGAGGATTGCATCCTCCTCGAGCGCCACTTCTAAAACCTGTCCGCCCCATTCAGGCACAGGAGTCTTGGCCTGAAGCTCAATCGAAAACCAGGTGCCGGGTAGCAGGCGCACATCTCCGCGGCCTGGGACGCCGGCTTGCAGATCCCACAGGCCGATCAATGGACCGGCAGCGTGGCCGTGATCGCCGATCGGATGAGTGTATACGCTACCATCGATCTTTGCTTCCCGCATAGCGTGGAGAACATCCGCCAGAACCTCATTGCCGCTGCGGCCAGGGTGCATTCGCTCCAGCGTTAAGTCCTGCAAGCGATTGGGTATTCCGAAGTGCGTCCCGGAGGCCGGCGGGCGCCTCGGTCTCGCCTGGGCGGAGCACGTAGCCCATGTGCTGGGTGTCGGTGTTCAGCCGGCTAGCAGCTAGCCCTGAAGCACCTTGCTGGTCTACCCCGTCGGCGGTACCCTTGCCTAATGCGACCCCTTCGGTATTCCATCAACGTCACATTGGATGGGTGCTGCGATCATCGTGTAATTTTACCGGACGCAGACTTGCATCGTCACGCGGTCGAGAACCTCAACCAATCCGATGCTCTCCTCTTTGGCAGGGTGACTTACGAAATGATGGAAGCAGCATTCCGGCCGGCGGCGGGGACGGCAGCGAGGCCTGATTGGATGGAACACTTCGCACGGACGATCGACGCGGCAAAGAAGTACGTCGTGTCGAGCACCCTGGACCGGGTCGATTGGAACGCGGAACTGGTGCGCGGGGATCTAGGGCAGGCCGTTCAGCAGCTCAAGCGGGAGTCGGGTAAGGGACTGTTGGTGGGAGGCGTGAAGCTCCCGCTGGCGCTGGCGGAGCTGGGATTGATCGATGAGTACGAGTTCGTGGTTCATCCCAGGCTAGCGGGCCACGGGCCGACGTTCTTCGCGGGGCTATCGAAGCGTGTAGACTTGCGACTCGTGAGCCGGCTTGAGTTCGGCTCGGGGGCGGTGGCGATGCGGTATGAGCCGAGAAGGTAGCTATTGAGCTTGTTAAGCTCGAGTCGGCCGCATCGTGGAGCAACTCGGTCTGCTGGGGATTGATCCGATAAAATCCGTACCCGAGGATTTCACGGGACTGTGCAACGAAAGTCCGGTATATCGGTTAGAGACAGTCCAATCCGCTAGCGGCCGGCGCCAGGCGAACTACGCCGTTTTTGCCGCGAATGCGTCGATCGTGCGAGCCGAGTAGACTAGCGCCGCTCCGGCGTTCACCATAATCGCGACGCCGAGCGCTTCGACCAACTCCTCTCTTGTCGCGCCCTGTTTCGCCGCGGCGTCGGTGTGCACCGTGATGCATCCGTCGCAGCGCAATGTAACGGCGACGGCAAGCGCAATCAGCTCCCGGGTTTTGGCATCGAGCTTTGCCGTCTTCGAGCCGGCGTCGCTCAGCGTGCGATAACCGCGAATAATATCGGGGCTTGTTCGAGCGATTTCGCCCACGGTTGCGGCGAGTTGCTTCTGGTATTCATTCCAATCGAGCATCATGTGCGGAGTCTCCTTGGCGATATATTGAGATTAGATGCTTTGGGTGATGTTACTGTTGTTGGCTTTGCCGCTCCTTGCGCAGCCGACGTGTCCGTCCACGCCTGCCTGGTCTCCGTGCGATCTGGTGTTCGATCTGGAAGCCGATGAGAAGCCGGACGCGGTTGAATTGCGCGCCGAATTTCGCTCGCCTCAGCACCGGACCTATTTAATGCACGCTTTTCGCGCGGCTGACCGGCGCTTCGTCATCCGCTTTTCGCCCACCGAGGGCGGAACGTGGGATTACAAGCTGACCAGCAGCATCGCGCGATTTGACGGCAAGTTGGGACAGTTTAACGCGTCCGATTCGGATTCGCCGGGGTTCGTGACGGTCGCCAATGTCCATCATTTTCGAACTGAGAATAACAAGCCGCACCTGTGGATGGCGACGAGCCTCGAAAATTTTCTTGCCATGCCCCGCACGGAATTTGACGCGCTAATCGCGGCTCGGGCTAAAGAAAAGTTTACGCACTTGCGTGTCACGCTCGACGCCAACGCGGATCTGGTCGAAGCGGGCGAGCGTATTCGCGCGATCAATAGCCATGGCCTGACCGCGGACATTATGTTCGCGAAAATTCCAGAGGGCGGGAAGGAACGCGAGCAGCACATCGCGAACATCGTCGCGCGGCTGACCGCTTTCAACATCACCTGGGCCGGATTTCCCGCGTACGAACGTGTCCCACATGGTCGCGAAATCTTAAAGGAAACTGGCGCGCTGCTTAAGAAGCTGGATCCTTATCTGCATCCGCGCATGACCATGGCGGAGGTCACGTCGGCTCCTCTCGCAGCCGACGCCTGGTCGAACGTGCTCGGTTATGGCACGACCGACGAAAATATCGGCGGAGTGGAACATCAGTTCTATCAGGCTCCCGCGCTGGCGACCGGGATTAAGAACGCCCACGATCTGTGGAATGCGACGATGAACGGCCAGTATCCCGCCGACGGTTCGGGCGAGTACATGGCCGCATGGTACGACTTCATGGCCGGCAATCGTTTCTGGGAACTGGAGCCGTTCTTCGGCGTCGACGGAGGAAGGGGAGTCGCGCTCGAAGGCGTAGAATACATCATTTATGTGGAGAAGCCGGGGCCGATCGAGGTGACGCTCGAACATCATGGTTATGACATCGCGTGGATCAATCCCGCAAATGGCGAACGGACCAAGCTTAAGCAAAAGGAATATCGCGGCGAACGATTCATCGGTGAGCCTCCCGATCGGTCGCACGACTGGGTGCTGCATATTTCGCGGGAAGGTACAAAAGCGGGGATGTTGAAGTCGGTCAAATTCGAGTCGCGGGATGTACCCGTTCAGGAGATTACGCTGGCGGGCGAAAAGCCGGTGTTCGATATTCCGGAGCCGGAGGAGAACGAAGTTTCTATGGCTCATCCGCCGGAGTTTGCGCTCAAGATTCGCAAGGATACGCGCGCCACTCGGTCGCTAATGGTCGAATGGACGGCGGAGGTTTCGGCCGATGGCGAAGGCTATCGCGTGATTGGAACGGGCATGAAAGGCTCGCTGCAAGGTTCCAGCGTCGATCGTGAAAAACTTTCCCGCGGTTCTGAGCCTGCACGCCAATATCGTGAATGCGAACGGCAAGGCGTACCTGGTCGACCGCATCCTCAAGTTGGTTCCTTAGTGCACAGACTAAAGTCTGTTCCACCTCGCATCGCAGGGTGGCACAGGCTTCCGCCTGTGAGGATTAATAGATGACGATTCTCGCCGTCGATACCACCAGCCGGCTCGGCAGCATCGCGATCACTGACGGCGAGCGCGTCGTAGAAGAGGTGGTCTTAGAACCGGGCGATGGTTTTGACCACGTTCTGTTCGGCGAAATCGAGAGCCTGCTCGCTCGCAACAATCTTAAGCTCGCCGGGATCGATGGATTCGCATCGGCATCGGGTCCGGGAACTTTCACAGGTGTGCGCGTCGGCCTGACAGCAGTGAAGGGACTCGCGGAAGCGATGTCCCGCAAAGTGGCCGCAGTATCGAATCTGAAGGCAATGGCGGATTTCGGCACTCGCGAACTGCGCGCGCCGTGGATCGATGCCCGGCGAGGTGAGATCTATGGCGCGGTCTATAAGGCGAATCTCGAATTGCTGCGTGCCGAGGTGGTCATGAAGTACGACGTCTGGCTCGCGTCACTGCCCGGCGATGTTGAGATTCTCTCGGAGCCGCGCCCGCTTGCAGGTGCGATCGGAAGAATCGCAGCTCGCGAATTTGCTGGGGGCCGGGCTCTCGATCCAGCGGCCGTCGATGCGAATTACGTCAGGCGCTGCGATGCGGAGATGCTGTGGAAGGATGTTCTTTAGCGCAGGCAGTGATCACAGCAGCCGCGATCTGGTCGAGCGGCAACGTCTGGTCCACTGCTCCCGCGCGAATCGCCTCGCGAGGCATGCCGAAAATGACGCAAGTTGCTTCGTCTTGGGCGATGTTGTGAGAGCCTTGATCCTTCATCCGCTTCATGCCCTGCGCGCCGTCGTTGCCCATCCCGGTCAGCATCACTCCGACCGCTTTCGCTCCCGCTACCATCGCCACTGAGGTGAACAGCACGTCCACCGAAGGGCGCTGATAGCAGACCAGAGGGCCGTCTTTTATCCTGATCCGGAAGCCCGCGCCGGCGCGTTCGAGCACCATGTGAAATCCGCCCGGCGCGACCAATGCTAGTCCGGGACGAGGCACATCGCCGTCGACCGCTTCCCGGACGTCCATCTTGCAGGATTTATCCAGCCGTTCCGCGAAAGTCCGGGAGAACATCGGCGGAATATGCTGGGTGATCAGAATCGGGGGAACCTCAGCCGGCAACTGAGCGAGCATTCTGGCGATCGCTTCCGTGCCTCCCGTCGACGCGCCGATGGCAATCAGCCGATTCGGATTTGCCGGCTTTACCCGCGCGGGCGCCGCCAGCCGCGTTGGCTCCAGCGGAATATTCTTTTGTAATTTCGCCCGCGCCGCGGCTCGAATGCTGGTCGAGACCGTGGTCCGCAGTTCACCCACTGAATACGGGCCGCTAGGCTTCGCGAGCACGTCGACAGCGCCGCACCGCAGTGCTTCGAGCGCGACTTCGACCGACGTTTGCGCGAGCGAGCTGATCAGAATCACCGGCATCGGCTGCGTCTGCATCAACTGCTTCAGAAACGTGAGACCGTCCATCCGCGGCATCTCGATATCGAGCGTCAGCACGTCCGGCTTCAGCCGCTTGATTTTTTCCAGCGCGATGATGGGATCAGGCGCCGTTCCCACGACTTCAATGTCACTTTCCGAGGAAAGAGTTTCCGAGAGTATCTTCCGCACAATAGCGGAATCGTCAATCACCAGAACCCGGATTTTGGGCGCTTCAACCATCTTCAGCTCTGGTCGAAATCAACGCGGAGGCAGACCGATAGCGTTCCGCCTTCGAGTAGAAACCCCCGCCGTACGCCGGTCAATGCGGGCGTGAACTCGCTCGGACGCAAGGTTTGCGGCACCTCCAGGCTGAAGTATTTCACCTGTCCCAGGCTCGATAGCGCGGACCCGCACGTCATATTGCAAAATTCCGCCATCACTTCGTCGATCTGCGCGTCGGTCACTTCGCCGCTGTCGATTCCCAGAAAGCCGGCGGCCAGAGAGCGCGCCACTTCCGGATCGGCGTCGACTTCGAAATCGCCCGAAGGCTTTCCCTGGAAGTGCAAACGGGACTCAACGCGCGTGCACCCGTTGCTCGCGGCAGGATCAACTTCATCCAGCACCGGCGCGAAGAACATAGTCTCGAGGACATGCTCGCTGCAGGAATGGAGCAGCGCCCCAATCAGCGTGTCCATTTCAGGAGCAGTCACCTCAGTAACCCCTATATTATTCACGATTGACTCCCAGTACCCGATCCAGTTCATTGCGCAATTGTTCCGGCCCGAACGGCTTTTCGAGGTATCCGATGGCGCCGAGCGCCTGCATCGTGTGGATGCGATTGGTGGTCGCATCGGTCGAGATCACGATCACCGGAATCGACTTGGTCGGTTCATTCTCACGCATCTTGCGAACAAACTCCTCTCCATCCATCACCGGCATGTTGATATCGGTGAGCACGGCGTCGACCGGATTAGCGGCGAGCTGTTCGAGCGCCTCCGCGCCATTCCCGGCCTCGAAATAACGGTCGACCTCGATTCCACTCAATCTAACCACTCGGCGAATAAAGGTCCGCATCGCGGGCGAGTCGTCCACGATCAAAATCTGAAGGGCCATGTCATGCTCCTTTGGTGAACCGTCCGCTGGCTTTTAATTCGTGATCGGCGCCGGCGGCGCGAATCCAAAACGTTCCGGTCGCAAGGTCCAGGCGCACCGTGCGCGACCCCTGGCCGCCCAGATCTTCACTGAGCGTCAATAGTCCGGCTTTCCACAATGCTTTTCTCACCGCGAGCTGATTCCGCTTGCCGATATTGAAAACTCCCCGCGTGTCCATCACCGCGGAACCGCCCGCCAGCCACACCCTCAGCCGCGATTTAGCCGCTCCCAGTTCCTGGCAGCGATCGAGTAGCTGAGCCACCCCGGTATCGGCAAACATGCAGGGATTCCTGGCCGCCTTTTCGGCATCGAGACTCGATTCCGGCAGCAGGATGTGCAGCAGTCCGGCGACGGAGTTGGCCGGATCGAACACACCGACGCCCACGCAGGAACCCAGCGCATACGTAACCAGAGTCGAGTTGCGATCCTTGGATGTCTGGCAGTCCGCTATGCCAACGACGATGGGCGTCACGCCAGCACCCCTGGTTTGCGGTAAATCGCCGGCTGCACGTATTCGAGGGTATGGCGAACCCCCATTAAGCTCTCCGAATGCCCAATCAGCAGGTAGCCCCCAGGCTCTAGAAATTGCGTCAGGTTGGCCACTACGCGCTCCTGCGTTGGCTTATCGAAATAGATCATGACGTTGCGGCAGAAGATGATCGGAAATGAACGGGCAGCACGCATCGGCTCGATCAGATTCCCGCGGTCGAATTCGATCAGGCGGGCTATTTCGGGGCGGATCTGAAACAACTCCGGACCGCATTGCGTGAAATATTTCCTGATGAGCGGCGCCGCTACGGCGCTCAGACGGTCCGCCGCATAAACGCCTTTTTTCGCGACTGCCAATGCGCGGGTCGAAATGTCGGTGGCGCGGATTCGCAACGCGGGCTTGGGCGGGCATCCCCAGTTGTTCGAGCATCGTTACGGCGATCGAGTAAGGCTCTTCGCCGGTGGAGCAGGGTGCGCTCCAGATGTCGATCGTCGCTCGTTTGCGCAGGTTCGGTATCACGCTCTTCGACCAGAAAATCGAAGTGCGAAGCCTCTCGCAGGAATGATGTGTGGTTGGTGGAGAGCGCGTCGATCAACGCAATCAGAGATTCGCCGGTCCGGTCCGCCTGCACCAGATCGTAATAAGCCTCGTAGCTCGGAAGCTTCAATTCGCGCAGTTTTTTTCCCAGCCGCGCGGCCACCAGCGGGTGCTTCGACTCGGTTAGATTCAGCCCGAACTTTTCGTAGGCCAGCCGCCGGATTTTTTCGAAGGTCGGCGCTTTCAGCAGCGGCGATGGATCCGTCTCGGCCCAGGTCTTAGCCATTGACTTTCTCCTCGAACACACCGTTGACGTCGAGGATCAGGCCTACCCGGCCGTCGCCCAGAATCGCGCCGCCGGAGATTCCGGGCACTTGCCGGAATGTTTCGCCAAGGCTCTTGATCACCACTTCCTGTTTGCCCAACATCTCGTCGACCAGCAGGCAGAATCGCGCGCCCTGCGCTTCGACCACGACGAACAGCGCCTCGGCCGGATTCTGCCGCGCGCCCTCAATTCCAAAACGGCGGTCCAGCCGCACGATGGGCAGCAGTTCGCCCCGCACCATAGCCATTTCCGCGCGTCCTTCCATGGTGAAGATCATCTCCGGAGTGGGTCGCAGCATTTCGCGCACGGAATTGATCGGCATGATGTACCGCTCCGATCCCACGCCGACAATCAGTCCGTCGATAATGGCCAGGGTCAACGGCAGCCGCAGCAGGAATGTCGAGCCCTTTCCGTGGGTCGATCGGATCTCGATTCGTCCGCGGAGACCCGTGATTTGCCGTCGTACCACGTCCATCCCCACACCGCGTCCGCTGACGTCGGTGACAGCCTCTGCGGTCGAAAATCCCGGCTCGAAAATCAGGAAGAAGATTTCGTTCTCGCTAAGATTGTGGCCTTCAGAAACCAAGCCCTTCTCCCGTGCCTTCGCCAGGATTTTTTCGGTGTTCAGCCCCCGTCCGTCATCGGTGATCTCGATGACGATGTGGCCGGCCTGATGCGATGCCGAGAGCACCAGCGTTCCCTCGGGTGTTTTTCCGTTGGCCACGCGCTCTTCCGGCCCTTCGAGACCGTGGTCGAGCGAGTTGCGCACCATGTGCATCATCGGATCGGCCAGCTGTTCGATGATGGTCTTGTCGAGCTCGGTTTCTTCGCCCGAAACGTCCAGCCGGACTCGCTTTCCGTTCTTGCGCGCCAGGTCCCGCACCAGGCGGTTCATGCGGCCGAACAAAGTGCTGACAGGAGTCATGCGCATGCTCATCGCGACGCGCTGGACCTCGGCGGTAATGCGGCCCAGCTGTTGCAGATTGCGTTGCAGCGGACCGCTTTCGAGCGCGCCGATCTCGGGATTATGGGTGATCAGCGATTGCGCAATCACCAGTTCGCCCACCATGTCCATCATGTAATCGAGCTTGCCGGCGTCTACGCGCAGGGTAGAGGCGGCTTCTGCTTCAGAAGCGGCGGCTTTTTCGACTGGCTCGGCGGCTTCGATTGCCGCGGCCTCTACTTGCTTCCCTTCGAGCACCGCGCAAACGCGTTTCAGTAACTGATCGAACGCGGGAGGATCGCCCGCTTTGCCGCTCAATCCCGCGCGCACCCATGCGACGGCGCGTTTCAAATAATCGGCGCTCTCGAGCACCACGTCGATAATGACCGGCGTGAGCAGCAGTTCCTGATTGCGCGCCCGGTCGAGCAGCGTCTCGACCTCATGCGAAACCTGTCGGATGTCGCTCAAATCGAGGAATCCCGCCAGGCCTTTAATGGTGTGAAAACCGCGAAACGCCGCATTTAAAGGTTCGGCTGCGGTCGGGTCGCGCTCCAGCACCAGGATCTGCGATTCGATTGTTGCGAGATGTTCTCCGGCCTCGTTTACGAAGTCGCCAATCAGCTCCAGGTCCTGCGCAATGGCATTTGGCGCGGCCGCTGCCGCGGGTCGCGGTTCGAGCGCCCTCCGCAGGTTCTCAATACCGTTGGTGATAACCCGCTCAAACTCCTCTGGCGACGTTCTTGCGGCGCCAGTTGCGCGAGCCTTCAATTCCATCGCAGCATCAGCGGCCGGAGCGCGGCCCGCTTCGCGAGCGGTCCTTTCGATCGCGGCGAGCAGTTGCATCGTATCCGGCGCATCGGCTCCACCGACCACCATTCGCACGCTCAGCTCATCGAGCTGCCGGATCACGTCTTCGACCATGGTCTTATCGCTCCGTCAGGTCGAGGCGTGCCAGCTCGCGAGCCGTCATTACCTGATCGATATCGAGAAGAATCTTGATCTTGCCTTTGAACTTGGCCATTCCCATCACATAGGGCACTTCGACTTCTTTGCCGAAGCTCGGGGTATCTTCGACGTCGGCGCCCGCGATATTCAGGACCTCGACGACCCCATCGACCACGATTCCCATCAGCATGCTGCCGCGGGGACCGGAGACTTGCACCACGATAATGCAGGTGCGGTGTGTATATTCCCTGGCCGGCATCTCGAACTTCAAGCGAAGGTCGACCACGGGAATCACTTTTCCCCGCAGGTTAATCACGCCTTTGACATGCGTCGGCGTCTGCGGAACACGGGTAATATCCTGCACCCCCATAATTTCGCGGACTTTCTGCACCTGGATCCCAAATTCTTCCTCGCCCAGATGAAAAATGAGATACTTACCCGCTCGAATATCGGCCGGTGTGAGGACGCTGGTTGCCATGAAGTTCCTTCCTGTCAGTCGATTACCGGGCGAGGAACCCGGACCGTCATGTTTGTCTTAACGGCACGGGGGATGGGAACTTGAGCGGAAGCGTTTTCTGGTCAAATAGGTTATGGCTTACGAGGAAGGAACATGAGAAGAGGTAACCTAGCACTCCGGCTTCAGGCATCCTTGCTCGAAGAGGCGAAGCGAGTAGCTGAGGTTGAGGGTGTCGCTTTGAACCAATTGATCAATGTGGCAGCAGCCGAAAAAGTATCGGCCCTTCGCACCGAAAGCTACTTTCTAACGCGCGCCGGACGGGCGAACCTCGACGAGGCGAAGAAAATCCTCAAGCGGGCGGGACGCGGTAAGCCCCGGTCCCCGGCGACGAGCTGTAACAACACCACGGGTTGCCGGATCTAACGCGCTAGGAGGAACTTGTGCGATATACATTCAATGGACTGGCGTTAATCGGTGCGCTGGCGGCCTTCAGCGTTGTCGGCCTGGCGCAGTATGGGCCTGAGGGCGGACCTTATCATCCCGAGAAGATCGATGCGCTAATTGACCAGGTGCAAGTGGATCTGAACCACGGCTACGAAGTCTGGCACGTAAAAGACGACGACCGGAAAAGGCTCAACAAAGCCGGAGAACAACTTCGTGAGTTCGCCAAGCAATGGCACAAAGGCAAGTTCGATAAAGGCAATTTAAACGACTCCATCAACTCAATTCAGCATGTGCTCGACGACAATCATTTGTCCGGACCGCAGCGCGATGCGCTGTGGGGCGATGTCGATCAGCTCCGCAAAATGCGTGAAGCCTATGACCGCCACGAAATTGGCAGCTGGTAATTAGTTAATCTGATTGCGGGCTTGGCAGCTTTCAAAACGTCAGGCCCCTCCCTCCCCGCTTCTTCACCCCCCCATCTTGACCTTCGTCCCCCACCGTGGATATACTCGACACGGGCGGAAACGTCCAGATTGAGCCGAAATCTCTTTCTTTAACGCGTAGTAAGAGTTACAGTGTAATCGCGCGAGCGAGGTGCAACGATCAGCGCCGCTACGCGCACTACAGGAGAGCGAGGATCATCATGGCCAGAGAAAGCATACATGCCAAATTGGGGCGAGTCCGGCCGCCACGTGTGCATATTACCTACGAAGTCGAAGTCGGAGATGCGATCGAGATCAAGGAATTGCCATTCGTTATGGGCGTTTTAGGCGATTTCACCGGTCAGCCGACGGAGCCTCTGCCCCGTCTCCGGGATCGCAAGTTTACGGAGGTCAATCCTGACAATTTCGACAGCGTGCTCGAAGGAATGAAGCCGCATCTCGCCTTCGCGGTCGAGAACAAGCTCGCCGAGTCCGCCGACGCGCCGCAGCTTAAAGTCGACTTGCATTTCAAGAGTATGGACGACTTTGAGCCGGAAAACGTCGTGCGGCAGGTGAAACCGCTTTCTGAGCTTATGGATCTGCGCACCAAGCTCAGCAACCTCCGCGCCAGCCTGCAAGGCAACGACCGGCTGGAGGAAGCGCTGTTGGGCGCCGTCGGCGATCAGGATAAACTCGACAAGCTGAAGAAGGAAATGAACAACACGCCCGCGGGAGGTTCCAATGGCTGACGCACAAAAAGCAGCGCCGCAAGCAACCGAACAGGTGCTCGAAAAAGGGCTGCTCGACCAGATCGTCGAAGAAGGCCGGATGGGCAAGGATGAGGGCGCCAAGGAGCGCGGCAAGGACTTGGTGAAGGAGTTCGTCACCCAGGTGCTCGAAGGCTCAATGACGGTCACCAAGGACGCCGAGACGATGATCAACCAGCGCATCGCGCAGATCGATCATTTGCTCTCCATCCAGGTTAACGAGATCCTGCACCATCCCACGTTTCAAAAGCTGGAGGCGAGTTGGCGCGGTCTGAAATACATGCTCGATCAGAGCGAGACCAACGACAAGTTAAAGATCAAGGTATTGAACGTCTCCAAACGCGAGCTTCTTAAAGACCTGCAACGCGCCCCTGAGTTCGATCAGAGCGCGCTCTTCAAGAAGGTCTACGAAGAGGAGTTCGGCGTATTCGGCGGAGCTCCGTTCGCGGCCCTGATCGGCGACTACCAATTCGGGAAACATCCCGAAGATATCGAGCTGCTGGAGCGAATCTCGCAGACCGCTGCCGGCGCGCACGCGCCTTTCTTATCGGCCGCCAGTCCCGAGTTCTTCAATCTGGAAAGCTACGCCACTCTTGACGCCCCGCGCGATCTTTCGAAGGTATTCGACAGCACCGAATACGCGAAGTGGAAATCGTTCCGCCAGAGCGAGGATTCGCGCTACGTCGGCCTCACCGCTCCCCGTATGCTGCTCCGCTTGCCTTATGGCAAGAACACGAAGACAGTCGATGCCTTCCAGTATGAAGAGGCCGTCGATGGGACCGACCACGAGAAGTATCTGTGGGGCAACTCCGCCTACGCGCTAGGCACCCGGCTGACCAATGCCTTCGCCATGTACGGATGGTGCGCGGCAATTCGAGGCGTCGAGGGCGGCGGTCTGGTCGAAGGTCTGCCGGTTCATAATTTCTACACCGACGAAGGCGATCTGGCCATGAAGTGTCCGACCGAAGTTCAGATCACCGACCGCCGTGAAAAGGAAATGGCCGACCAGGGATTCATTCCGCTGGTCCATTCCAAAAACAACGATTTCGCCGCGTTCTTCAGCGTGCAAAGCTGCCAGAAAGCCAAGGTCTACGATAAGGACGCCGCCAACGCCAACGCCCGTTTATCGACGCAATTGCCATATATTTTCGCTGTCTCCCGCTTCGCCCATTATCTGAAAGCCATGATGCGCGACAAGCTCGGCAGCTTTATGTCACGCTCCGATTGCGAGCGCTTCCTTAATCAGTGGATTCAGCACTACGTCACGCCGGACGATACCGCGTCTCAAACCGTAAAGGCGTCGCATCCTTTGCGAGAAGCGCGGATCGATGTGGCCGAAGTTCCCGGCAAGCCCGGCGTCTATCGCGCCACGGCGTTCCTGCGTCCCCACTTCCAGCTCGACGAACTGAGCGTCGGCCTGCGACTGGTCGCGGATCTTCCGGCGCCCGCAACAAAGTCGTAAATACTTTGATCCGGTTTTTAGAATTTCCACGCGAATAGAGACAAGGAGATAGGCAATATGGCTACAGTAGATGGTTTTTTGATGCCGGATGGAATCAAAGGTGAATCCACCGATTCCGTTCACAGCGGCGCAGTCGAACTTGACTCGTTTTATTGGGGCTGCTACCAGATGTCGACGGTCGGTTCCGGAACAGTCGGAGCTGGCGCGGGGAAAGTGAGGGCCCAGGATCTGCATTTCCGGGCGAGGCCCAGCGTTGCGAGCCCTCTGTTTTTCTCGTACTGCACCACCGGCAAACCGATCACGAAAGTGATGCTGTACATCCGCAAGGCCGGCGGCAGCCAGATCGATTATCTGACCATTACTCTCGAAAACGTGTTGGTCACTTCCCATCGTATCGACCTCGGCTTTGACATCGAGCAGAGCGCTGGCGCCGCCTCTTTCACGAATGAAGCGGGCGTCGGAGCTTCCGACGACTGGGTGGTTTGGGAATACGCTTCGCTTTCATACGGCAAGCTGACCTTCCAGTACAACGCGCAACAGAAGGATGGAACGCAGGGTGCCGCGACCATCAAGAACTTCGACTTCACGACCAACGTTGGCGGCTAAAACTCCTTCATGAGTGTTCAGGAGCTTTTCAAAGCCGGAAAACTGAACGAAGCGATCGAGGCGCTGGGCGTCGAGGTGAGGAACAATCCCACCGACGCCCGGCGTCGCACGTTTCTGTTCGAGTTGTTGTGCTTCAAAGGCGATTATGATCGCGCCGAGAAGCATTTGAACCTTCTTGCCGATGCGAGCCCTGACGCGCGCGTAGGTGCGATTCTCTATTTTTCAGCGCTTCACGGCGAACGCCTCCGTCAGGATCTTTTCGAAAAGAAAGACTATCCAGTCCTCCCCGATTCGGAAGATTTACGCGGTGGCACTCTGAACGGCAAGCCTTTCGAGACGCTCGAAGATGCCGACCCGCGTGTCGGTCCGCGCCTCGAACTCTTCGCCGCCGGTGCTTACCTTTGGATTCCCTTCGAGCATATTGAATCGATCGAAATGGAAGCCCCCAAGCGTCTTCGCGATCTTTTATGGGTTCCCGCGCTGGTCCGTACCGGCCCCAAGTTTAAGGACAAAGAATTGGGCGAGGTGCTTCTCCCGGTCCTCGCGCCCTTCTCCTGGCGTCACGCCGACGACAATGTAAAACTAGGTCGCGCCACGGAATGGGCCGAGGTCGACGGCATAAGCGTCCCCTTCGGTCAGCGTGTGATTTCGGTAGACGGCGAAGATGTGCCTCTGCTTGAAATCCGAAAAATTGAGTTCACGTCCGCTGAATCTCAACTGGAACCAGAAATCGAAGGCCCATTGGAAAACCAGGGCGAGTAAGGCATGCCCCTCCGCCCCGATCTGCTAACCCCCATAGCAGGCGACAACCCCAGCGGAGCTAATCTCCGGTACGATCCCGTTTACGATCAGATCAAGGAAGCGCGCCGCCAGGACGACGCCGGTCCGCAAGGCGACTGGCAGCGCGAGCGCAAACTCGCCGACTATCGCGTGGTCGTCGAACTGACCAGCAAGATGATTGCGGAGCGATCGAAAGATCTCCAACTGGCAGTCTGGCTCACCGAAGCCGCTCTCCATCGTGAAAAATTTGCGGGACTTCTGCAAGGTCTCGAACTCTTGCGCGGCCTGCTGGAACAATTCTGGGAGACTCTATATCCCGAAATTGAGGATGGCGACCTGGAACCGCGCATCGTGTTGTTGGGCTGGGTCGGGGAGCGGCTGGTCGATGCAGTTCGCTTCACGCCCATAACCGCCGGCGGCTTCGGTCTCATTCATTACCTTGAATCGCGCCGCGTCGGCAGCGAAGAGGACGCCGCCCAGAGCGAAGCGAAACAACAGGCCCGACAGGCCGCGATCACGGAAGGCAAGCCTACCGTCGAGGATTTCGACAAGGACGCCGCCTCCACCTCGACCACGCAATATGACGCATGGGTCGCCGCAATGGAGGGATGTATCACCGCGATCGCAGCGCTCGGATCGCTGTGCGATGAAAAATTCGGCTACGATGCGCCCAGCTTCGTGCCTCTGCGAACCGCGGTCGAAGAGGTCCACCGAATCGCCAATCAGATTCTTCAAAAGCGTCCTGGCCGCGGCGTGCCGGAGCTTGCGCCCGTTCTGGATGACCAGCCCGCGCTCCTCCAGGATCCGGCAGTTGCCGAGACCGCCTCCGCTCCCGCACCCCAAAGAGCCGCCGCCCCAGTCGTAACATTGGAACCTTTAGACCTCGACGACGTGACCGCGCGCCTCCAGGCGGTGGCGAAATTCCTGCGTGCGCAGAATCCCGCGAGCCCCGGGGCGTATCTTCTGTTGCGCGGCTATCGTTGGGGCGAATTGCGCGGCTACAGCAGTCCGCCCGACCCGAGCCTTCTGGTTCCGCCGCCCACCGCGATCCGCCAGACCATCCGCCGTCTTGCTGGCGAATTCAACTGGAGCGAACTCCTCGACACCGCCGAAACCGCGATGGCGCAGCCCTACGGACGTGCCTGGCTCGACCTGCAGCGTCACGTGGTGAACGCGGCCGAGCAGAGTGGTTATGCTCATGTCGCCGCCGCCATCCGCAGTGAAGTGCGCGCACTGCTGGTCGATCTTCCGCGCCTGCCGGACTGGGAATTCTCGGATGAAACTCCGGTCGCCAACACCGAAACGCACGTCTGGTTGAAGGAGCTAGCCGCGCCCGCGCCTCCCGCGCTCCCACCCGCCGCAGCCGTTTTTGACGATCCCGGTGTCCGCGCTCCCGAACCGGGGGAACCCGAGCCACCCGACTCCTTCGTGCTCGCCGTAGAAGCCGCCCGCGCCGGCCGCGCCAACGAGGCGATTCAAATGGTTGCCTCAGAAATCCCGCGTCAGCAATCCGGCCGCGCAAAATTTCAGCGCAAACTACAACTAGCCCAGATCTGCATGATGACCAACCATGAAACTCTAGCCCAGCCGATTTTAGAGGAGCTGACGCAATCGATCGATCAGCACCAACTCGACGAATGGGAATCGCGAGAAATCGTTGCCCAGCCCCTGGTCATGCTCTATAAACTGCTGCGCGACGAACCGACGAAGCTAAAACTCTACGCGAGAATCTCGCGCCTGGACCCAGTGCAAGCCCTGGAGTGCGGCCGATGATGGTGTGCCTACCGAGCCGCGACCACAGGGAGCGATCTACCCCGTCCCTACCGAGCCCCAACCGTAAGGGAGGGGACGCCCATGCCTAGATCCGACGCCGACCAACCCGTAACCCAGCCCCTGATCGACCGCCTCATCGATCGTGAACGAGACCGCGACCGCGACCGCTCCATCCCCGCGTCCGCCACCGCCGACCCCTATCGCACCAGATCCGCCAGCGTCCGCGGCTTGAAGTCCGCCCTGCGCCGCGACCTCGAATGGCTGCTCAACACGCGCCGCAATCCCTACGCCGCCCCCGACTCGATGGCCGAGGTTTCACAATCCCTCTACAACTACGGCCTGCCCGACTTCTCAGCCATGAGCGCCGACGCACCCAAGGATCGGCAGAGACTCCAGGTCGAAATTGAACGCACCATCGCGCTCTTCGAACCGCGCCTCCGCAACATCCGCGTCGTTTTGATCGAAGGCACCGGAGTCGGCATCCGCGCGCTGCGTTTCCAGATCGAAGGCTCCCTGCAAATGGACCCTTCGCCCGAACACGTCTCCTTCGACGGCGAACTCCAGCTAGCCAGCGGCGAATACCAAATCCGAGGCGAGCGCTGATGCCTCGTCTGAGCCGCGATCGCCAGGGAGCGGATAGACGGAGGCGCCCCCGTGCGTGACGAACTCCTCCTCTACTACGAGCGCGAACTTACCTACCTCCGCCAGCTAGGCGCCGAATTCGGCCAGAAATACCCCAAAATCGCCGGCCGCCTGATCCTCGAACCCGATAAGTGCGACGACCCTCATGTAGAGCGTCTGCTAGAAGCCTTCGCCTTCCTGGCCGCCCGCGTCCATCTCAAAATCGACGACGAATTTCCCGAGATCACCGAGGCTCTCCTCAGCATTCTCTATCCGCATTACATCCGGCCTCTACCCTCCATGTCGATCGTCGAGATGCATCTCGATGCCGAGCAGGGCGGCGCCGCCACGCCCCAAAAAGTCCCTCGCGGAGCCGTCCTCAACTCGCGGCCCGTCGCCGGCGTCCCATGCCAGTTCCGAACATGTTTTGAGACCACCGTCCTCCCTCTGCGCATCGTCGAAGGCGAATGGACCTCGCCCGATCGCCTCTCCCCGTCCGTGAAATCGCTCGACGCCGTCGCCGCCATTCGCGTAGAATTTCGCGCTCCGCCGGACGTGATGCTTCCGCAATTAGGCATCGATACGCTTCGCCTGCACCTCAGCGGTGAGGCTAATGTTTCGCATACGCTCTACGAGCTGCTCAGCGCCAATACTGTGCAGGTTCTGGTTCGCGACCCTACTCCGAACTCCCGCGTGCGACCCGTCGTGCTGCGCGGCGATTGCTGCCGCCCCGCCGGATTCACGGAAGCAGAATCGATGCTGCCTTATCCGCGCCGCAGTTTTCCCGGCTATCGATTGCTGCAGGAATACTTCACCTTCCCTGACAAGTTTTTCTTCTTCGACGTAACCGGTCTTGGTGAAGCCCTGGGCCCCGCTTTCAAAAACCGCTTCGAGCTGGTCTTCTTAATCTCCCAGTTCGAACAGACCGAGCGCCGCCAGATCCTCGAACTCGGAGTCAACGCAAAAACGTTCCGCGTCAACACCACGCCGATCGTCAACCTGTTCGGCCAGACCGCCGAGCCCATCCTGCTCGACCAGCGACGCTACGAATATTCCGTCGTCCCCGATGTGCGCCGTCCGCAGGCGACTGAAGTTTTCTCGATCGACGAAGTGCTGAGCATCAACCCTCAATCGAATGAGGTCCTGCACTTCGAGCCCTTCTATTCCTTCCGCCACGCCACGCAAAAAGATAAGAAGCAGACCTTCTGGCTGGCGCACCGCAGGCAGTCGGCGAGAGTAGGCGATGAAGGCACGGAAATGTCGATCTCGCTGGTCGATCTGTCCGCCCGCCCGGTGTATCCGGACATCGATACGCTCACGCTGCGCACCACTTGTACCAATCGCGATCTGCCCGCGCGCCTGACGTTCGCTAACGAAACCGGCGATTTCGAAATTGAAGGCGGCGCAGCTATCAAGCGGATCGTAGCGCTGCGCAAACCGACGTCTTCCATTCGCCCTCCCTCTGGAAAGGCAGCGCTGTGGCGCCTGATCTCGCATCTTTCGCTTAACTATCTGTCGCTGGTCGACGAAGGGAAGGAAGCGTTTCAGGAAATTCTGAAACTCTACAACTTCACCGGCTCCGCTTATTCTGAAAAGCAGATCGACGGTATCACCAATATCTCCAGCGCCCGCCATTTCGCGCGCCTGATTTCGGAAAACGGCATCACCTTCGCGCGAGGCACGCGAGTTCAGCTCGAGCTCGACGAAGACATGTTCGCCGGCGGAGGCGTCTTTCTCTTCGCCAGCGTAATCGAGCGATTTCTGGGCGAGTACGTATCCCTCAACAGCTTCAGCCAGCTTGTGGTGCGTACCAAACAGAGAAAGGAGGCGCTAAGAGAATGGCCACCGAGAGCGGGACAAACGATTCTGATGTGATGGAGCCGCGACCCTCCGAGGAGGTTAGCGTCGTGCGAAACGCAGCACCAAGCCGATATCTCCGCATGGAAGCCAAACTCCGCGCCAACCCCTGCGAGTTCGAATTCTTCCAAGCCGTGCGCTTGATCGAACGTCTGCTCCCCGACCGCGCCCCGGTCGGCCGCTTCGTCAGCCCCGATAAAGAAGTGATGCGCTTCAACGCCCACAGCGCATTCCCATTCCCCGCGAGCCAGATCCAGCGCATCATCTGGGACGGCGATGTCCCCGTGATGGTCATCAATTTCATGGGCCTCACCGGTCCCATGGGCGTCCTGCCTCTCTATTACACCGAGATGATGCTCGACCGCGTCAGGAATAAAGATTACGGCATCGTCCAGTTCTTCGATATTTTCAACCACCGCATGATCTCGCTGTTTTATCAGGCGTGGGAGAAATATCGGTTCACGATCGCTTATGAGCGCGGTGAGCGCGACAAGTTCTCTCACCACCTGATGGACCTGATCGGCATCGGCTCGGCGGACCTGCAAAACCGTTTGCGCATTAACGACGACTCGCTGCTCTTCTACGGCGGATTGCTCGCATTGCGTCCCCGTTCTGCCGCCGCTCTCCAGCGCATCATTGAAGATTATTTCGCAGTCCCGGTCGAGGTCGAACAATTCACCGGCGCCTGGTTCCGCCTCTCTCCCAAAGATCTCTGCGTATTCGATCGCTCCTCCACCGAATCCGAACAACTGGGCTTCGGAGCCGTTGTCGGCGATGAAATCTGGCACCAGCAATCCGGTGTGCGCCTGCATCTCGGGCCTATGGGAATCGATCAATACCTCGACTTTCTCCCGTCGGGTACCGCATATTTACCATTGCAGTCGCTGGCAAAATTCGCCGGCCGAGGCGAACTCGATTTTCAAGTACGTTTAATTTTGAAGAAAGATGAAGTTCCCCCCTGCGAATTAGGAGGCGTCCCACGCCTGGGCTGGACCTCCTGGGCAACAACGCAGCCAATGCTAGCGAACGCCGGTGATACAATTCTGACGATTTAAGAGGAATTTTTATGAGCGTAAATCTAAAAGGCCTGATCGGCAAACTGAACGACACCACCAGAGGAGCACTGGAAGCCGCAGCCGGCCTCTGCCTCGCGCGCACTCACTACGACATCGAAATTGAGCACGTGCTCATGAAGCTTCTCGACGCGAGCGCCAGCGATGCCGCGAAAATCTTCCATGCCTTCGAGGTCGACACCTCGCGCCTACAAAAAGAAATCGAGCGCAGCCTAGACACTTTCAAAACCGGCAACGCCCGCACGCCCGCGTTCAGCCCCTCGGTTTTGAAACTCCTCTCCGCCGCATGGACCACCGGGTCGATCGATTTCAACGCCACCCAAATTCGCAGCGGCCATGTAATTCTCGCCCTCGTTTCGAGCGACGAATTGATGCGATTAGTGTCAAATAAGGGAAAAGAACTGGCCAAAATTGACGCATTAAGGCTACATAAGGAGCTTCTAACGATCGTTGAAGGCTCCCAAGAGGACATTTTAGAGGCTTCTACGTCATCCGGCGATCCTCTCATTCCGAAGGTCGGCGGAGGCAAAACGCCCAACCTCGATCAGTTCACGGTCAACCTCACCGAGAACGCCAAGAAAGGCAAAATCGATCCCGTCCTCGGCCGTGATTCCGAGATTCGCCAAGTGATCGATATCCTGATGCGCCGCCGCCAGAATAACCCCATTCTGACGGGCGAAGCCGGCGTCGGAAAGACCGCGGTGGTCGAAGGATTTGCGCTGCGGATCGCCGCGGGCGACGTTCCTCCCTCGCTCAAAAATGTCCATCTCCACACCCTCGATCTCGCGTTGTTGCAAGCAGGTGCCGGTATCAAGGGCGAATTTGAAAACCGTCTTAAGGGCCTGATCGAAGAAGTAAAATCCTCATCGGTACCGATCATCCTGTTTATAGACGAAGCTCACACCATGATCGGCGCCGGTGGCCAAGCCGGTCAGAATGACGCAGCCAATTTATTGAAGCCAGCATTGGCCCGTGGCGAGCTAAGAACAATCGCCGCCACTACTTGGAGTGAGTACAAAAAGTTTTTCGAAAAAGACGCGGCCCTGGCCCGCCGCTTCCAGGTAGTGAAAGTGGAAGAGCCCGTCGAGCAGCAATGCATGGTGATGCTGCGCGGAATTGTGGGCGCTCTCGAAAAACATCACGGCGTGCGAATTTTGGATGAAGGTGTGAATGCCGCGGTGCGGTTGTCGCATCGATTTTTAGCCGGCCGCCAACTCCCGGATAAAGCGGTAAGTGTTCTAGACACAGCCTGTGCGCGCTTATCGCTAGGCCAAAACTCCACGCCCGCGGCAATCGAAGACGCCTCGCGCGAGATCGACGATCTGACTGTGCAGACCCGAGTCCTCGAACGCGAAGCATCGGTCGGCGCCGATCACGCGGAGCGCCTCGAAGCCATCGCGACAAAAAAAGCCGCCGCCGAAGAGCGCCTTAAAACGATGAACGAGCGGTTCGTCAAAGAGCGCGAGTTAGTAATGAAAATTCGCGACCTGCGCACCAAACTCGAAGGAAAAGAAGGCAATAAGGACGAGCTGGATAAACTCAACAAAGAACTCGCCGAGTTGCAGGGAGAAACTCCACTCATGCGCGTCTGCGTCGACGGCCACACCATCGGCGAAGTGATTTCCGCATGGACCGGCATCCCCGCCGGCAAAATGCTGAAGGATGAAATCGCGACTGTCCTGACTCTCGAAACTGTTCTGGGGACGCGAGTTATCGGCCAAAATCACGCGCTAATGCAAATCGCGGAACGCATTCGAACCTCACGCGCGAGCCTGGAAGATCCCAACAAACCGATCGGTGTTTTTCTTCTCGTCGGTCCCAGCGGCGTCGGCAAAACGGAAACCGCGCTCACCCTTTCCGACCTCATGTACGGCGGCGAGCGCAACATGATCACGATTAATATGAGCGAGTTCCAGGAAGCACACACAGTGTCAACCTTGAAAGGCTCGCCCCCCGGATACGTCGGCTACGGCGAAGGCGGAGTGCTTACCGAAGCCGTGCGCCGCAGGCCTTATTCGGTGGTGCTGCTCGATGAGGTGGAGAAAGCGCATCCCGATGTGCTCGAACTCTTTTTTCAAGTCTTCGACAAAGGAATGATGGAAGACGGCGAGGGGCGCGAGATCGATTTCAAGAACACCATCATCATTCTGACGTCCAACGCCGGAACCGATACGTTAATGAAACTAATGGCGGATCCGGAAACCGCCCCGAGCGCCGACGGCCTAGTCAAAGCCTTGAAGCCCGAGCTCGACAAAATTTTCAAGCCAGCATTCCTGGGCCGCATGGTAATCATTCCCTATTTCCCAGTTCGTGACGAGGCTCTGAAGACGATCATCAAACTGAAGCTCGGAAAAATTCAGCGAAGATTGCAGGAGAATCACAAGGTTACGTTGGAATACGATCCGACGCTGGTCGATGAAGTCGCGAAGCGCTGCACTGAAGTAGAAAGCGGCGCGCGCAATGTGGATAACATCTTGACGAACACACTGCTGCCGCAAATTTCGCGGCGCCTGCTGGCCGGAATGGTGGAGGGCGAAAAGCTTTCGACCATCCACGTAAGCGTCGGAGCCGATTCGAACTTCGTTTACGCGTAAGATAGCATGGGCACCCTTGAAGGTAACCGCTATCTTTATCTATCGACTCCGCTTGGTGAAAATAAGCTGCTCTTGAGCGGATTTACCGGACAAGAGGGTCTCAATAAACTCTTCCACTTCGATCTCGAACTGTTGTCGGATAACACGACTGCCGTCGATTTCGACAAACTGATCGGCCAGAAAGTGAGTTTCGGCGTCAGCGGAACCGACTCTCAACTGGCGGCTCGCGATCTGCATGGAATCGTCATCGCGTTCTCGCAAGGCAGGAGAGATTTCAACTTCACCGAATTCAAAATGACGATTGTTCCGGAGGTCTGGAAGCTGACGCGCAAATTCCGCAGCCGTATTTTCCAGCACATCACGATTCCGGATCTGCTCAAGACATTGTTCACGGGTTTCGATGTGTCGTACGAGCTGCAAGGAACTTATCAGCCTCGCCAGTACGTCACGCAATACCAGGAAAGCGATTTCGCATTTGCTTCACGGCTGATGGAGGAGGAGGGAATTTTCTATCTCTTCAAGTTCACGCGCGGCGCTCATAAATTGGTTTTGGCGGACACTTCTCAATCGCACCCCGACATCCCCGGGGACTCGAAACTTATTTTCGAAGAGCTCGAGGGAGGGGAGCGCGATGAGGAGCGCATCCACCAGTGGAGCAAGGCGCAAGTGTGGGACTCCGGCAAATATACTTTGTGGGACCACAACTTTGAACTGCCGCACAAGCATCTGGAAGCGGACAAGATCGTCAAAGAAAACGTCCAGGTAGGAAAGGTATTGCATAAACTGAAGCTCGGCGGGAACGACGATCTGGAGATTCTGGAACATCCCGGCCGGTACGCTCTGCGCTTCGATGGAATCAATAAGGCGGGAGGCCATAATCCCGCGGACCTCGACAATATTTTTCAGGACAACAAACGCACCACCGACCTGCGCATGCAGCTTACCGAAGCGGGGATGCTGCGGGCCGAAGGGGTCAGCAACTGCCGCCAGATCACGGCCGGCCACAAGTTCACCATGCAGCGTCATTTTAATGGCGACGGACAGTACGTGGTTACGCAAGTCTCGCACGATGCAGCGGAGGGTTCGTTTCGTGCCGCGGACCAAGGGGATTCGGCGAACCACTATGCCAACTCTTTTTCCTCACAGCCTTTCGAGCTACCATACAGGCCATCGCGGGACACGGCACGGCCGACGATCGGCGGCACGATGACCGGAGTGGTTGTGGGCCCCGAGGGCGAAGAAATTTTCACCGATCCCTACGGAAGAGTGAAGGTAAAGTTCATGTGGGATCCCGCTGCGGATTCGACCGACACTTCCTGCTGGATGCGCGTGGCGACCTCCTGGGCGGGACAGAACTGGGGCAGCATCCACATTCCCCGCATCGGGCAGGAGGTGGTGATCGCATTCGAAAATGGAGATCCAGATCACCCGCTGGTCATCGGAAGCGTTTATAACCCCGACCAGATGCCTCCTTATACGCTGCCCGATCACCAGACGGTGAGCACGACTAAATCGCGCAGCACGCTTGAGGGGACTAAAGACAATTACAACGAACTTCGTTTTGAAGATCTGATGGGCAAGGAGCAGGTATTTTTTCAGGCGGAGCGCGATAAGGATGAGCGCGTGAAGGCCGAATCGCGCGAGTATGTGGGAGGGAATCGCCATCTGATCGTTAAGAAGAATCAGTTGGAGCGTGCCGAGGGCAGCAAGAGCTCGACAGTTGGTGGAGACTATCGGTTCCTCACGGCGGGCGAGCATCAAATCCATGTGAAGAAGAAGGTGGTCCAATCGTATGATGATGAGCTCCACAGGCAAGTGAATCAGAATTACATGCACGCATCGATGAAAGACGAGAATTGGAATGTCATCGGCAACCTGAATCAAAGAGTGATGACCGGAGACCACACCTTGACGATGACGGCGGGCAACACCCACTTGATGAACCAGCAGGGAAACTGGGTGCTGGATGTTCCCATCGGAACCATCGGGTTAACTGGAAATTCGGTGAGCATCAACGGTTTTACGGCTTTGTCGTTACAGGTGGGAGGGAGCTGCATCTCGATCACGCCGGCTTCGATTTCGATTTCCTCGCCAATGGTTTTGATCAATAGCGGCCCTGCCGTTGCGGTGCCTGCGCCGCCGAACTCTACATGCGATCCGCAGGCGCCGGACGACGTAAAGGACCCGGCGGCGCCCGATACAGCCGATGACGGGACGAAATTCGATAAGATGTGAGCGCGATGCTTGTAATTCTGGAGGCGGTGTCCGGACCGATTGCCGGACGGATGATTGAGGTTCGCTCGGGTACGATTCTGCGCATCGGACGCACCGCGAAATCGGATTACGCGCTTAGCGAAGACTCCTATCTTTCCGGACAACACTTCGCGATCGAAAACGATGGAAACGAGGCGCGGGCGCGCGATCTGGGATCGAGCAACGGCACCTTCGTCAACGGCGAGCGCGTGGTTTCCGAAAATGTTTTGCGCGAAGGCGACTCGTTGACGGCGGGCGGAAGCACGTTTACCGTTCACATCGATGGAACCGGGCAGCCCATGAGAGAGCCCTCGTCGCGCACTCCGACGATGCCCACCGATTCGTTTCCCGGTACGTCGAGAATCAACCGCGCGGAGCTCGGATTGCAGGGAGATAGCAGCAGTTGGCTGGGATTCACGCGCGCCCAATCGGTGCTGCTGACCTCGCTGTACCGGGATAGAGAAAATGTATTTTCGGTACTCGACCCTTTGCGCGATGCGCGCATCCCGGCATTTTTGGATGCGTCAGGCGAGCAATTTAATGCCCTCGACGACGGCACGCGCGTGGCTGCCTATGTGGTCCAGTTGCCTACGCACGCTCGCCTGCTTGACGTATTGGTCAAAGATGGCTGGAGCCGCGGCTGGGGATTTTACTGCACCTCAGCCGGAGGGCTCGACCAGGTGTGCGCGCATCTTAAAAATTTCATCACGCTGTATACGCCGGGCGGCACTCCATTGACCTTTCGCTTCTGGGACCCGCGCGTATTGCGGGCGTCGGTTCCGGCGTTCCTGCCGCAGGAAGCGATGGATTTTTTTGGGCCGCTCACACGCATCGTTGTGGAAGGTGAAAAAACGGAAATGGCGGTGGAATATTCGCTGGGGCCGCGCGGGGCGAAGCATCAAAGCCTGGTGTTGGTGTAGACGGGTTATAGTAGGATTCGAATGAAGCGCTTGCAGCCGGTCATCTGGATGAAGGGCACGATGCTGAGCCCTCAGTATCTTCAAACGCAGGATCGCTTTCTCGAAAATTCTTTAAAGTTTCAGCTTGACGCGCTGACGTTTGCGCCGTGGGGATTCCGCCGCTTGCAGTGGAATCAGGAATCGCTGGCGGCGGGCTACATTGCTCTGACCGACGCGGCGGGGATTTTTCCGGATGGTCTGCTGTTCGATATTCCGGACGCCGATCCCGCGCCAGCGCCGAAGCCGCTGGCCGATTGTTTCGAGGCTGATCAAAAAACGCTCGACGTGTTCCTCGCGATTCCGCATCAACGCGATCGCGGTTTAAATATTTCGCTCGCGCAATCCAAGGCCGATACGCGCTATTTGACCGAAGTCTCCATGACGCGCGATGAAAACTCCGGCCTCGCCGAGCGGCCGATCCAGATCGCGCGCAAGAATTTTCGATTCTTAGTCGAGGGTGAATCGCAACAGCATAATTCAGTGCTGCGGATCGGGAGGATCGAGCGGACACCGGCGGGAATGTTCGCGCTCTCGACCCACTTCGTTCCGCCTCTGCTCGATATCGCGGCCAGCGATTTTCTGGTGTCGATTCTGCGGCGACTGGTCGAGATTCTGGCGGCAAAAAGCAGCCAACTGGCGGGAACGCGGCGGCAAAAGAACCTGAGCCTGGCCGATTTCGGCGCGGCGGATATCGCCAATTTCTGGCTCCTCTATACCATCAACACGCAGTTTCCCTTGTTGCAGCATTTGTTCGAAACGCGCAAAGGGCATCCGGAAGTGCTGTACCAGGCGATGCTGGCGCTGGCGGGCAGTCTGACGACTTTTTCGCCGACCATCCATCCGCGCGATCTGCCGAAGTACGAACATGACAATCTGAGTTTTTGCTTCGAGGATCTGGACGAAAAAATTCGCCTGCTGCTCGAAACGGTGGTGCCGAGCAATTTTGTTTCGCTGCCGCTGAAGCTGGTGCAGTCGTCGATTTACGCGACCTCGCTCGCCGACGACAAGTATCTTGCGCAATACGAAAATGTACTTGGCGGTGCGCTCGGAAATGAGCGAGGCGGAGTTGATTTCGAAGGCGCCGTATCTGGTGAAGGTATGCTCGGCGAATCATATCGAGCACCTGGTGCGGCAGGCTCTGCCGGGTGTTGCGTTGGCGCACACGCCGCGTCCGCCGAGTGCGATTCCGGTGAAGCTGAATTATCAATACTTCAGTTTGAGCCAGACAGGCGTGGCGTGGGAAGCAATCACGCGGTCGAGAAATCTGGCGGCGTTTGTGCCGGGTGATTTCCCTACGCCGCAGCTGGAGTTGATAATTCTGTTGCCGGAAGCTTGAGCGTAGATCCCCGGACTTACGTCCCGGGGTTAGGACTTCACCATGAACATCGAGAGCGCTATCGCCAGGCCTACCAGCGCGCTGCCGATCGACGTGTACCAGATTAGATTGCGCTTGGTCAGGATCGCCATGGATGCGAACACGATTCCGATTTCCAGGAACACCTCGCCATAATCCAGGCGATGGGCCTGATCGCCCTTCATCTTGCTCTCCGCTTCAAAGTTCTTCGCTTCGTTGCTGACCTCTTCGCTTTCTTTCTTGTACTTCTCGATGTTCTTTTCGTATTTCGCGGCGGACGGCTCGTTCAACTCGTTATGGAAGCCTTTGAAAATTTCACTGGCGATTTCGGAGTTGTATCTGCGAATCGATTTCGCCTGGTAATACGACCACTGGTCGGAGGCTTTCTGTTGTAACAACAGTTCCTCAGTGGTGAGCAGATGCGCCATCACCCCGTCGACGGCCAGCATCGCAGCGATAATCGCCATGGTGACCGCGACCTTCTTATCGAAGGGCTCCTTGGCGTGTTCGGCGTGCTCTTGTAATTCCTCGTCTACTGACATTCACTTAAAATACCACGCGCTACCGGTCTGCGCTCGCAATTTCGACGCCGCGAGTGGAGATGAAATACTTCACCATCATGTTCGATTGTTCCCACGCTGGCAGGGTCGCGGGGGCTTTCAGATATTCGAAGAAACGATTGGTCACTTGCGCGAAATGATCTTCATGGCCGACGCGATATTTCGTTGGGATGACGATATGCGCTTCGCCAGACTGTTTCTCGATGGCGATACCGGGATACGTTTTCTGCATGGCCGCAGCCCATTGGGAAAGCGCCGCGAACACCTCGGGATGTTGAGGAACGACATACAGCTCTGGAACGAAACGCTGCGCCGGTCCCTGCCGCAGATCGATGCGTGATTTCGTGCCGCGGAACGAAGCCTCATATACGTCGCCGGTCTCCGACTCCCAGTTCCAACGAATGTCGAGCGCGACGTGCGCGCCGCGAACGGTGTACTGCACCGAGTTGTTGCAATCGTAATCGAGCTTGCCGTCTCTAATATGAGAGGCAGGCAACTGAGGCTCACCTGTCACCCGCTCGAACTCCGATTGCGAGATAACGGTCGGCCAGCGCCGCGCGCCGATCAAATGAATGTCTTTCTTATAATCGATTGCGTCGTTCGGAAACGCCGTCCACTGCACCAGATCGATGACGTGCGTGCCGACGTCGGCGAGGCCCTCGCCATATTCATTCACGTCGAAAAACCAGACCGGTCGGCGCAAAGGCACGCCTGCCACGACTTTCATCAGATGATGGACGTTGCGCGCGGTCACCGCCGGCTCGGCTTCCGTTCCCTCGACCAGCTTGCCGAAAATGCTTTCGTTATTGACGAGATCCTTTTGCAGAATTGAAGTTATCTCGAATCGCTCCGTCATGATGTCGTACGCGACCAGATTCTTCTTTACAGCCTGGTCGAGCACGCGCTCCAGCTTCGGTAAATCGCGCGAAGAAATGATCCACGGCTTATCGGCGAGCACGTTCATGCCTGCGCCGATCGATGCCTCGATGCGATCCATTTTGGGACGGTTGCGGCCGGTAAGGATCACCACGTTCCCGGGATGTTCCCGCAGCATCCGCTCAAAAAAGTCGGGACCCGCGTGCAGTTCGATTTTCCACGCCGTCGGATTTTCCTTGCGCGTATTGAACAGCGCGATGCGATTCAGATAATCGACCACGTCCGGTCCCATCGGCGCGTAGACCGAAACGACGGGGTCGAGCGACGCGTACATTTCTTTCTGCACCAGCGACGCGTGAAAATGTCCGGGGTCGAGAACGATGAGCTTCACCTGATCGGCCGCGTGGGCGCACATAGTGAAAATGATAGCGAGCCGGAGGACGCCCATGGCGATATTCTAATTTAATGCGCATGCTGACCGTTGCAGTTTTTGTAGTTCTCCTGTCGTCCTGCGATTCGAAGCTCGCGGACGTTCCGAAGACGGACGCGCCGAAGCAGGTCGAGAAGCCCAAGCCAGCCGACGAATCTCAGCGCTTTACGAAAGTCCATCTGATGGATACGATCGTCGTCGAGAAGCAACTGCTCGGGAAGCCGTTCATGCCCGGCGGCACGCTCGCGCAGTACAAAAAAGGCAAGACCGAGTTCGATATGTTCGTCGCGAAGATGGCGAGCCCGACCGAGGCGGCGCTGCATTTTGCCGGATTGGAAAAAGGCGCTGACCGATTCGAAATACATCGCGTCGTTCGGCGGATATTACGGGCACGATGCCGGGCGTCCGATCTTCGTGTTTACCAAAGGCGCATGGATCGCGGGCGTGGCGGGATTGCCGGAGAAGGATGCGGACGTGGAAGCGCGGAAGCTCGCGAAGGCTCTGGACTGACCAAGGTGCGAACTAAGCCCTCTTCCGCCCATCCGGCAAGTACCACGGAATATTAATTACCGTTGTCCGATCACTCCCGCTGAACAGCAGCAGAGCCTTCAAAACCTGCGAACGATTGTTGTGCAGCAGGAAATAATACCAGCGGCTCTCCACCAGCTCCGGAATCAGCACGGCGATCGTCTTGTCGGGATTGGCCTGCTCTGTATCCTGCGCATAATTCAATATCGGACGAATGATAAACCGGTAGGGCGATTGAAGGACCACCAGTTCGGGAACCGGCAAGCCTGCCGCCTTCGCCGGACCTTCGACATAGCCTGCGTAATCCCGGCACAGGATTTCGGTGTCTTCTCCGCACTCGATATGTACGATGCGAATATCCTTCGACAAATGCCACGCGAAGCGCAGAGCCTTTTCCGAGACGACGCTCCAATGCTCCACCGGGATCAAGATGATCGGCTCCTGAATAGTGGCGGTCTTGATCGGCCCGTCGACCTTGGTTTCCTGCTCCACACGGTTGTAATGGTGCTTCACCGCGCGCATCAGGACGATCATCGCGGGAATCAGGACGACCACGATCCATGCGCCTTCCGTGAATTTCGCGATCAGCACCACGACCACAGTGATTGCGGTCGCCACCGCGCCCAGGCCGTTGATGAACATGCTGCGGCGCGCACCCACGCCTCTCAGCTTTGCGCCAGTGAATCACCATCCCGGCCTGCGATAGCGTGAACGCCAGAAACGCGCCGACGGCGTAGAGAGGAATCAAGCGGTCGGTCACGCCGCCGAAGATCGTCAACAGGACGGCGGCCAGAAACGCCAGCGCGTACACGCCTTGTGAATAGACCAGCCGCCGGCCGCGCAATGCGAGCGAATGCGGCAGAAAGCCATTATTCGCGATCGCGCGCGCGAGTCTCGGAAAGTCGGCGAACGCGGTGTTTGCGGAGAGCGAAAGCACCAATAGAATCGAGCCGATCGAGACCCAGTAAAACGCGCCCTTGCCCGTAATTGCTCCCAGCAATTGCGAGAGCACGCTCTCATAACCCGGACCCTCCGGAGGCGTCGCCGCCACGCCGTATGCAGGCGCCAGGTACGCGATGCCGATCAACATGATCATCAGGATCGCGATGATGATGGTCAGCGTTTTCTGCGCGTATTTATATGTCGGATCGCGAAACGCCATCACGCCGTTGCTCACCGCCTCGACGCCGGTCATCGCGGTGCATCCGCTCGCAAACGCGCGCAGCATCAACCACACGCCCATTGCCTCGGTCGCACCGATCAGTTTCGGAGGAGCCACCACCGGCACCGGATGCCCTCCGGCCAGCAGCGCTTTCACGACGCCGATCGCGATCATGCCGATGAGGCAAGCGATAAACAGATACGTGGGAATCATAAAGATTCCGCCCGTCTCCCGGACGCCTCGAAGGTTGACCAAACCCAGCAGCAGCAGAATGCCGAGACACATCGCGAGCGTGTGCGGCTGCAGCGAAGGAACGGCCGAAACCAGCGCGCCGACCCCCGCTGAAATGCCCACCGCGGCCGTCAGTACGTAGTCGATCATCAACGCGGCGGCGGCCAGCAGACCCGCGCCAGTGCCCAGATTCTCGCTCGCCACCGTGTAAGATCCGCCGCCCTGCGGATACGCTTGCATGGTCTGCCGGTAAGAGAAATAGACGATCGCGAGAAGCACGACGATCGCCGCCGTGATCGGCAGGATGTACGCAACCCCCGCCATTCCGAGCGGGATCAGAAGAGTGAGCGCGGCCTCCGGTCCATACGCGGCGGAGCTCAGCGCATCGAGCCCGAAAATCGGAATGCCCTTGACGGCGCCAATACGTTCGGCCTTTTCATCCTCGGTAGCCAGCGGCGTGCCCAACAGCAGATCGACGATATCCATCACCTTATTAGAGCAGCCAGGATCCCGGATCGATCACCGCTCCTCCCATTTTTTTTGAATTTCCGCGATCGCATCGTCCGGACGCGTGGTGTACACCCAAAAAACCTGGATCGCGTGAACCCCTCGCACCTGCATTTTCAACCCCCCGCTGACGGCGCTGAACTTGAGATGCTCTTTGCCGGTCTTGATCGGCGTGATCACGCCCAGTGCGATTTTGGTAACGTGCTCGGAATCTCGCGCCGCCTCGACGGCAGGAATCGCGCTGGGAATAACGGTCGAGTGCCTCCCGTTAAACTTCGGCCCTCGCAGCAGTCCTTTAATGTGCGTCATGCGCCCAAACCCTTCGCAGCACCCAGGCAGGCATCACATAGACTACGCCGCTCACCATGCATCCGGCAACCAGCCAGATTACCAGCGCATGCATCTGACGAGTGACGCTGAATCAAATTGACGAAGCGCGTTTCGAAGTTCTTCCAAAACAGTTTTGAACCGCCGATACCGCGAACAGGACGGGGTAGAGTTCCTCGAAATACCAAAGACTAGCGAAATAGAAGCCGATCGGAGTTGGTGGAAAAACGGTCCCTTCGTCCGTTCGATGAGCCAGCCAGCTAAATCCCAGTTTCAGATTGGCGTCGAGGGAGTCGTGCGGGACAGCGGCAATGGCCGCCAATGCAAGTGACGTTTCTTCGACGGAAGAATTCACTCCCCGCGCGCCGCCCCATCCGCCATCCGTATTCTGAGCTTCAACGAGCCAGCGCACCGCGGCGGACACCTGGGAGGCAGCCCCATCGATCTCGCGGAGCGCCATCACGACTCGAGCGGTTCCGAAGGTGCGATTCTGTTCAAGCGGTGCGTGCTGGTTTCCAAACCAAAGGGGAGCCCAGCTTCCGTCCGCATCCTGCACCCGCTTGAGATATTCCACGGCTTTCGGAATGGCCTGGCGGACGCGCCTGGCGTGCGATTCGGCCAGGTCCGGCAGCCACGACACCCAAGCCCGAAGAGCATGAGCAGTGAGATCCGCACCGCTGCGGTCGAAGGGAAGATGGCCCCATCCGCGGCAAAACGTGGGCATCCCTCCATCCCGGTTTTGAAGGTTGAGCAGCCATGCGACGCCACGCTGGGCGGCGTCGATCACGCGCTCACTTCGAACGCCAAGACGCTTCAAAGCAATCAGCGCGCCCGCCGTATCATCGGCATCGGGCACGGCTCCCGGCAGGTTGGTCCAAGACCATGCGCCAGGGGCCGCGTGGGTGTACGGATGCTCCATGGTGAACTGCTGCACCAGCAACCAATCTGTCAAGTGCTCTCGATCGCCCGGCGTGAGGATCCCGGATTCGCCTTCAGTAAGTGTGTTAATCGCGAGGGTTGTGAGCCAAGTCGAGAGGTTCGTATCGATTGGCCAACTGCCATCCTCCCGGATCGATGTGCGCAGAAAATCGAGGCAATTCACAACTACTTCGCTGGAACGCATTCCGGCCGAGATCAGACTCATGGCGACAAAGCTGGTTAGCGGCGTTGCCTCGAGAAAACCTCCGCAGGAAGGCTGAATCCCCCGCAGAATCCGCATCACACGAGTGGTCAGCAGGTTTCTCAGAACGGCGGCCGCCGGGTTCGCGGAAGGCCTCGCCCGGTGCCTTGCCAGGCCAATCGCAATCAACGCCGGCAGCGCATAGCTCACTACAGGCAATCGCAACCACTGGAACCACTGATGGGGGCATGCGGCCAGCTCAAACGGCAACTGCGGGACCTTGCGCCACGCGTCGCGTGGTGGACCGAGCCTCCCTCCGACAATGAGCGCGGTAAGTATCGGAACCGAGAACGTTCGATCTTTCCCATATCGGTCCGCTATCGCCTTCGCCAGCGCGTCAGGCGTTGTGGAACCGGCGATCCCGGCCAACCAACTTTCCGCGCGGGCGGCGCTGGGACCTTCGGGAAGCGCTGCCCAACAAAGAGCCGTCGTGCTGATATTACTGACGCTTAAGACCGTGTCGCCCCAGCCCCCATCGGTGTTCTGATGTTGATCCAGCCATTCGCGCCCGCGCCGGACCAAGCCTTCATCGGCACCGTTCGCCGATAGTGCGATGACGGCCGTTGCGGTCGACAATGCGCTGCTCGAAAGACGCCCGACCCATACTCCTTCCGGCGTGCGGAGCGACAAAAGGTGACGAACCGTGTTCTCCGCCAACGCCATGAATTAGAGGCTCAGATATCCCAACGACAGTAACCCATAGTACGTGTACTCGCAATCGAGCGCTTCATCCGCCCAACTGCCAAGAAAGCCTCCTCGGGTGGTCCACAGCGAATCGAGGAAGTCGAGCGCCGTCTCGCGGGCGGGCTCAACCGGCGGACGAAGGCTCGCGAGTGCATTCAATGCGGTCGCGGTCGAAAGCAAATCCGGAATGGGCGCAGACGGCGCGGCCAGGAAACCGCCTGAGGAATGCTGCCGGTTCAACAACCACTCTCCAACTTCGGACGGAACGGAGTGATCCAAGTATCTGAACAAACCTACCGCTGCAGCGGTGGCGGACGTCAGGCCAATCGCCGAGCCTGCCTGATTTGCGAATCCTCCGTCGGCGGCGCGCAGATTGCGTACGCAACCGAGAAGGCCCTCCGGGTTGGGTAGCGGCAGCCGCAAGTCCTGATAGGCGCCCATCGCCAGGAAACAACCGTACAGCGTACCCGAACCCGAGGCTCCGTAGCCGCCGTCTGATGTGCGGAACGTCTCCACTTCGCCGGCGATGAAATCGGCATCGGGAACCTCGCGCTCCACATTCGCCCAGCAGCGGGCGAGAGAGGATAAATGCACCAAGTCAAGCTGCTCGGCGCGGCAAGTTCTTAAGTACTCAGGCGTCGCACCGGGAAGCGGGGCCGATAGCGCGCGCAGACATTCCAGGCCGAAAACCGTGTAATAGAGGTCGGGCGCGCCGGACCGGTCGCGGAATGCGCCGTTCTCCTGTTCGCGACCCAGGAATGCCAGAATCAGGTCTTTCGACTCACCTAACAGCTTCGGTGAGAGCCTCGCCACCTGCAGCATTTCGAGCCTCAAACTCACTGCACCACCCCTTGATCTCCACGCTGAAAATCTTTCCGATCACCCGACGCAGCAGCCCCTTCAGACTGGAGTGGTCGACGCCCAGCAGTGAGCGAATCGCCTCTTCCTTATATGACTCAAGAAGTCCGCGGCAGCGATCCTCAGCCTTGACGTCGACTAGAATCCGGACAATAGCGGCAGCGTCTTCAGGCAGCGCGGCACGGCTCCAGAATCGCGCGACAACCGGTTTAGCATCGCCTCGGGCGCGGTCTCCCGCGATCGCCATTGGCAGCGAAGGACGCATGGCTGCAACGTCCGATGCTTGGCCGGCCAGCAGATCGTCCAGGTCGTCTCGAATCTGGTAGGCAATCCCCAGCGATTCACTGTACTTCTGAAGCGCCGCCGAGAATTGGTCGCCTGATCCCGCGTAGAGCGCTCCCAAACGCAACGCGACTTCAAAGGCCGGCGCGGTTTTCTGGCTGAAGATTTCCAGAACACCTTCCATACGGATCGGTTTCGGGTCGCGCGCCCAACTGAGTTCGGCTCCTTGCCCCAGGCAGAGCTTTCGATGTCCCTCCGCCGCCACGCTGATCATCCCAGCGATGACAGTGGCGGGCGCTTGGACCGACGCCAGCAGACGGTAACCTTCTCCGATCAGCAGGTCGCCGATATTCAACGCAACAGCGATCCCATGGTCGATGTGAAGCGCGTTCCTGCCGTAGCGCTGCGGCATCATTGTCCTCTATGTCGTCGTGGATCAAGGAGGCTTTGTGAAAGCACTCGACGGCGATCGCGACTTTGCGGAGGCCGGAGGGGGTTTCCGCCTCGGGATCGTCCGTCAATGCTTTGTAGGCGCACGCGGTAAGAAAGGGCCGCCAACGCTTGCCGTCCGCGATCATCCATTCGCGGGCGATTTCCTCGGTTCGGGTTGCCGGCTTACCCAGCTCGGCATCCAAGGATTCATTCGAAAACCAGCCGCGAACATCCTCCTTTAAGGCTTCAAGATCGAGTCGGCGCGTGCGGTCGTCGCTGGTGAGGTGCAGCACTTCCCACACCCAGTCGATGTCGACGCCGGTGTCCTTGCAGTCGTCCTGCAGCAAAGGAATCGCGATCCCCGGAATCGCGGCGGCTTCCATGTATGGAAACGCGCGCTCCAGAACGCTGAGGCAACTGACACCGACGATCGCATCGATTTTGCCCGTCTGGATCAGCGCCATTACGAGCGCCGAGCCTTCCGCTACGAGAACCGCGTAGCCAAGTTTTTCCCCTTCTTCCTGCAGATCCTGAATCGAGCATAGTCCGCACTGCTTGCACAGGAGACCAAATTCGTCGAACGGCGCGGGGCAGCGATCCTCGACCCGCAGACACTTCGGCAACAACAGGAGGCGCCTTTCGAACGGCACGGTCGCGAGTTGTTCGCGCCAGACCTCGTTGTTCAACAGGACGCCCACGTAGTCGGTATATTTCGGATCCGCGCCAGACCGGGCTACCAGGTCCTCCGCGAACGTCCGGAGTTCGTTAAGGACCAGCGGCGGCACCAATTTTTCACGATGCGCAGCCGCGTATCGCTGCACGGTAACCCGCATGCCTTCCCGCTCGGCATAGCTCTGCGGAATGGTTTCCTGCGGAGGGCGTGACGGCAGAAGGGGAATCGCCTTCGGCAATGTGAGGACAGGTAGCTGCATTTAGGAATACGCTCCAAAGCCGAAAAACCAGTGCTTTTTCGCAATCCGATAGGCCCAGTGTTCTTCAGGGATCTCGTTGCCCGGATTGTGCTGGCTGGTCCGCGGCTCGAGTGCTTCCATTTCAGCGAGTGCGCTGCCTCGTTGCGTCGTATCCTTCGCGCCGTGCCTGGCAACCAGGTCGCGGACCAAGTCCGGACGCTCCAGGACGATGCATCCGCGCGTCGCCTTGGCGGCCGTTTCGCGGAAATCCCGCAGAAACTCCGAACCGTTCATCAGATCATAGACGCTGGGCTTGTCTTTAATGTTCTCCGTAGCGAATTGAATGATTGGACATGGCTCGATGTCACCATAAGGGCTGATGTGATGGCTGACGCCGGTCGCCATGGGGCAAAGCGCTTCGCCTTTGTCATCCCAGTACGCGTCGACGATGGCGATCGGAAGCTTCGCGCGCATTTGAACGGCAAACCGTCGGATGCTCAGAACCTGCTCGGCGGAAAGTGCCAGATGGCTTGCCGGCTTCGGGCCTACAACGCGATAGGTATGAAACCAGGCGTAGTGCACGCCCAACTCGATCAGACGGCGCAGCCACGCCTCGGAGACCAGATCGATGTTGGTCTGGCAGACGCTGGTCGCCACGCCGGTGATCAATTTGTTACGGTGGCAATTCTCCAAGCCCGCTAACGTCTTGCTCAATACGTTCATTCGGCCGCGTCGCTCATCGCTCACGATCTCGCTACCCTCGATGCTAATCAACGGAGTAACATTTCCTACGCGCCGCAGTTCCTTGGCGACCGCGTCGGTAATCAGCTGCCCGTTCGTGAACACCTGAAAATAGCAGTCGGGATGGGTCTCGAACAGTTCGATGAGGTGCGGGTAGAGGAACGGCTCTCCCCCCAAAATGCCGAAATACGAATTGCCGTGGCTCTTCGCATCGTTGATGAGCTGGTTCAAGTCGGCAATGGCGATGCTCTTGGACGGCTTGTCGACATCGACCCAGCAACCCTGGCAGCGAAGCTGGCATCCTGAAATCACAGAGATGAACAGGAAAGGCGGAAAATGCTCCCCGCGTTTCAGCCTCTGCTTGTAGAGTTCAACAGAGCGCACCCCCTTCACGCCGAAATTCCAGGCGAACTTGCCGAGCAGCCGGGGATCGACCTCGGTCAACATACGTTTTCCAAACTGCAATATCACGGAGTTGGTACCGCCTTTTCGAGAGCGGCCTGCGCCCTCAACTTCGCCGCTTCAGCTTTGGCCAGGATCTCTTCGGTCGACGGAAGCGCAGCCAACACCTCCGGAGGGATACCTGCTTCTTTGGTGAGCTTCAACAGGCAGTTCTGACGTTCTTTAATCGCCCGCTCCTCATCGCGTTCTTTCGAAAATCGCGACTTCGACTTCGCTGACCTATCCCGCAACGCCGCATAGATGTCGCCACCCAAAAGGGCGGAGATATCGACCTTCATGGCCTCCCGCCGAATGTCGTCGGAGCTCACTTCATCGCCATTGATCGGGCTATATCGGTACTTCGGAAAAAGAATCGCGACCTCGGGACACACGCGTGAACATGCCGGACACTCGGTCTTGCAGTTGGACTGATTCTGCACCTGAATCTTGTTGTCCTTCGAAACGCCGTACACCTCGAACAGGCAGAAGCTCAGGCATTGCATACAGTTCGTGCAACGCGAATAGTCGATGACCGGGAACCACGGTTTCCACTTGCCCGGCTCCGGCGCCGATGCCGAAGCACGCTTTTCATCCACCAACGCCGTTGCGGATGGCGCGTCCATTTCCCCGATGTCGCAGAAGGAAATGGAAACCTCATTGTCTGTCTGGTCGCTCGGGAGCTTCGCTCCAAACCGGCCGAGCACCAGCACTGACCCATTTCCCGATGCCGCTACGTTGCCGCCCTTTCGCACCGAGGTAACACGATGCCCTTTGTCAAGCAGGGCGCGCAGAATCGCCGAACGGTGAGCATCGTCAAGCGGATTTGCACCTTCGCCTTCATAAAGGACAACGCGGAAGTTCATGGTTGTACTCCCGCCAAAGCTTCGAGGACATTTTCCGCTGAATCGGCGCGCATGTTGAGAATCGTGGCGCGTTCGGGATCCAGCGGCGCTCCCGCCGCCGAAAACAACCACTTGACGGCGCGTGGGTAACAAGCGGCGATCGTCACGTCGCCATCGGCGATCGCCACCAGCGCCGGATCCTTGCGCGCAGACATCTCGCACAGATCGGGCACGGCATCAAACGCTCGCCCACTAGATGCGAGGCCCTCCAGCACACGGTTCTTCACTTCAGGCGCGAGTACTCGCGCAAACGAGCAATTGCAATAAACGATCCGGCTCACGCGTTGGCCATCCGGTGAGTGGGATTCGGCTTGGCCGGACGAAAGAACTCGTGCTGCTCTATCTCCGCCGTCGCGTTGACTTCCACGGTCGTGGCGTCTAACGCGGCGCGAGTTCGAGCCCAAAGCTGTTCGGGATCGTCTTCGGCGCGCAGGTTTATGATCAACTGACCACTTTGGAGCGGAGCCTGCAGCCATGGGATAGTTCGGCTGAGGCATCATTCCGGACGAGATTCAGGACGGCGATATCGTTGCCTTCGTCTGGCGTCATCGTCATTTTCAGGTGCGCGATCTCGCCGGTTTCCATGCCGGACCGCAGCCGCGCCGCCAGCGACTGCAGAAACAAATTCCCGTCAAACTCGTGCGACGAGCTGACGTTCACCGTCGCGTTGAGCCAGCCGAGCAGCGCCTCCCCTTCGGCATAAGTCTCGTAGTCCACGTCCGGCGCAGTCTGCGATCCGCCCACTGCCGTCAGCATGTAGTCGAACCATTTATCCAGTCCAGAGCCATTCCTTGCCGATACGACGAACTGCGCCGCCTGCGGATATCGGGCGGCGAGAGCCTCCTGCAACGACTTTAACCGGAGCTCATCGAGAACGTCGGATTTGTTGATGACAATCGCGTCCGCTTCTTCGAGTTGCTTGTCGTAGACGTAATGGACTTTGGGTGCAAAGGCCCGGCCGTCCGCAAGGCCCAACATGCGCTCTGCGCGGACCGGATCGACCAGAGCGCTCAGGGGCGCAACCTCAAAATCGCCGCCGTACAATCGGCGAAGCGGGTAACTTACGGCAGCGCGTAAATCGGTGCAGCTTCCAACGGGCTCGGCAATAAAAACGTCGGGGCGAGTTTCACGTGACAGATTCTCAGACGCTTCGACTAGAGAATTGAAGCGGCAGCAAAAACAGCCCCCCCCGATCTCCTCGACGTCGAAACCGTTGGAAGTCAACATGGCGGTATCGACCAAGCCGAAACTCTGATCGTTCGTGATCAGTCCCGGGCGTTTGCCGCCTGCGCGCAAATGACGCGCCAAGGCCAGCACAGCCGTGGTTTTTCCCGCACCTAGAAACCCGCCGATCATAATATATCGCGCTTTAGTCATGAGTCTCTGCGTCGTGCCGACCTTCAATCATCTTACCGATTGTCGCATCGAGTATGGTGACGTAACCAGCCACATCCACGGATTCGGGATCCGGGACTCCGCGAACTTCATAAAGCCATCCGTCGCCATACGGCTTCAAGTCGAGCAATGTGATATCGGAATCCAGCGCCGGATTGGCCCGAAGAAACTCGCCCGTGGCAACGCAGTAAATGTCGCTCACGGCCTTGAATCCCTCAATCCAGCCGATATTCTGACCAACCCCAACCGGAGCCCCGCTTTGAACGCTGAATCCGAACTCTACTACGTCTCCCAGCATGCGGCTCGCGAACTTTGTCATTCCGACGCGCCAGACTCCCGGAGACACTTCGAGCAGCCAAAAATGAGATCTCGTGTATAGACGCCCCTCAGGCAGATGCGTTAGGAAGCGCGATTTCTTGTAGTAAACCGTTCCGCTACGCGATTCGCTCATCTCGCCCCGCGGGTATGGACTTCAACGCATCGACCAGTGCCGTAAGATTGGGTGTTTGGGAGGCCTGATACCAGGACAGCCGCACGGCTCCGACGGCCCGCTGACCGTTGATGCCCATCGCATTTAATACATGGCTGCAATAGTTGCGCTGGGATGCGCACGCCGCGCCATTAGATACGGCCACGAAATCGCGCCAGGCGTCAATGACCTGCTCGTTATCCAGTCCCGGGAATGACAGGTTCAGTATGTAGGGCGACGTGCGAACCGCATCGCCGTTTAGCACAAAATTTGTCGGCATGAGCTGTTCAAGAACGCGAGCTCGAAATTCGGATGCACGCTGAAATCGCTCATCGGCTTCCCGAAAAGCTAGCTCCGCCGCCAATCCGAATCCCGCTATTAAGTGTGCCGGCAGCGTGCCCGGGCGAAGACCTCCCTCCTGGCCGCCCCCAAACAGGATCGGCCGCAGTCGAAGTCCGCCGCGCCTCCGAGCAATGAGAGCGCCCACGCCTTGCGGACCGCCAATCTTGTGTGCGCTAGCGCTGATCAAATCGATCCTGGGGTGACGAAGCGTCTCAAGGATCTTGCCAAACCCTTGAGCGGCATCGACATGAAGGCGAATATCGGATTTGCGTAGTCCCTCAGCGATCTCGCTAATCGGTTGAATAACGCCGGTCTCGTTATTGACGTGCATCACACTTACGAGGGCTGTGTCCGGCCGCACTGCGGAAAGGACCTCCTGGGCATCCACCCAACCTCCAGAAGTCGGAGCGATTCGCGTCACCTGAAATTCACGAGTTTCCAATTCGACGATCGGCTCCCCGACCGAAGGATGCTCGATCTGTGTCGTGACAATGTGCTTTCGCGGGGTACCCGTCATAACCCCGAAAATTGCGAGATTGTTTGCCTCCGTAGCGCCGCTTGTGAAAATAACCTCGCTCCGTCGCGCCCCGATGACCGCGGCGATCTGATCCCGGGCGTGCTCCACCGCCGTCCGCGCCCGCGCCCCATAGTCGTGCGTGCGACTGCCTTGATTGCCGAACTCGACCGCGAGATGGTGATGCATCAGCTCGATCACCCGCGGATCGGGCGGTGTCGTAGCCGCACAATCGAGATAGATCGGGCGTTCAGAACTCATGAGACTGGTTGGGCCTCCGGAAACTTCGTCCGCAGTCGGGCAGCGAAGTCGCGATTGAGCGGAACATTAGTCAAGAACTCGGCATGCGTTCGTCGTCGCCTGTATCCGGGTCGCCTGCTTGGTTCCTGCAAATATCTCGCCACATCGGCAAGCTCGAATGTATAAAGGATGGTTCCATGATGGAGCACCGTTCGCTTCAATCGTCGTTGCGAGGAGCCACCGAACTTTTTCTGCAGGATCGTCAAGTCGCTTCCCTCGCGCTTCACTCCAGCAATTCCGGTAGCATCGGCAACGGAGTCGACAATCAGCCTGAAACTGTTTTCGACGTCCCGTAGTTCCGGGCGCCGTTCGAGGTCGAGAATCAATGTATAGTTCAAGCAACCTCTGCCTAACAGTACGGCTCCGCCCCCGGAATCGCGCCGCAGCCAGGGGACGCCATCCTCACTGCAAGCGCCGATATTTATCTCCGCTTCAATATTCCCGGACCGTCCTACCACTACGGCTCGATGCTCCAGTTCCCAAATCCACAGGAACTCATGTCCGGCATGCTCCGCATGCAAATGCAGCTCTCGCTCGCGGTCTAAGAAGTCGGCGCCGGTCAGGCGTTCGGACCGCACATGTAACTCCGGCTCGGAAGTACCGTCTGCGGCTGGTCCGGCAGCGAATCGCAATCGCAACTCGGGATGCTGCAAGCTGCCGTACCCATCGCCGAGAACACATACGCGTGCCGGATAACTTGGTCGGAGTCGATCATTCCCATTTCACTCACCATTCTAAGTTCGCCAGCCGTCTAAGGTCTCGCATCGCCCATTTCCGATTCTTGCAATCTTTCGTATGTCGACGATGCAGCGACAGGTGACTGTCCATCTCCAAAAATACCAAAGCCGCAAGGGTAAAGCCTTCAGAAGCTCAGGAACACCCGCAATACGACACTTCGTGGCGCGGGACCTTGTGGTTGAGGGTACCTCACGGGAACACAAAGCGCATTTCACGCAAAGGCGCAAGGCTCGCTAAGGAAAGAAGATAAAAAGCATTTCGCGCTTAAATGGCTTCGAGTTCCTCTTCCAGTAACTGCTTCTCGTACAAATCGGCGTAATACCCGCCGCGCTCGAGCAGCTCCGCGTGCGAGCCTTCCGCGACCACTTCACCGTGTTCGATCACAAAAATCCGGTCTGCATTGCGGATGGTCGATACTCGATGGGAGATCAGGATCGTCGTACGCCCACGCATTACGCTCGACAATTCTGCGAGGATGCGCTCCTCAGTCGCGGTATCGACGCTCGCCAATGCGTCGTCCAGAATCAGGATGCGCGGATTGCGCAGCACCGCCCGGGCAATTGCCGCCCTCTGCTTCTGGCCACCGGATAAAGTGATGCCACGCTCCCCCACAATGGTTTTGAGGCCATCAGGGAACCCCTCGATATCGGGCGCGAGACCGGCGATTTCGGCCGCCCGGCGGATCTCACTCTCAGGCGCGTCCTTTACGCCAAACGCGATGTTCTCTCCCAGAGTCGCGCTGAACAGGAATGTTTCCTGCGGAACATATCCAATCTGGCGGCGCAGTTCTTCGGGAGAAAACTCGCGCACATCGATACCGTCGAGCGTCACAACGCCACTGCTCGGATCAAGCAGGCGCGGCACCAGATGCGCGAGCGTGCTCTTTCCACTGCCGGTGTGCCCGACGATTGCCACGGTCATGCCGGCCGGAATACGCATGGTGACATTTTCGAGCGCAGGCCGGTCGCCATATTGAACGCTGGCATCGACGAATTCGATCTCTCCACGCAAGGGCGACGGGATCGCGCGTGGCTTGTCGGGCGCTGCGATTTTCGGACATTCTTCGAGCAATCCTCGCACGCGGCCTAATGACGCTCGGCCGCGCTCCATCAGATTGGCGACCCATCCCATCGCGATCAACGGCCAGACCAGCGTGCCCATGTACGTGTTAAACATGACGAAGCTGCCGAACGAAATCCGGTGCGCTGCAAGCCTGACGCCTCCAAACCACAGTACGAGTAGGAACGAAAATCCGACCAGCATGGTAAGTAGAGGATTGAACAGACCCGATATTTTCGCGAGGCGCAGATTCTCGCCGATATAGGCCTGGTTCAGAGTCTCAAAATGCTCTAGTTCGGAGCGTTCCTGCACATAAGCCCGCACCACGCGCACACCCGAAAGATTCTCCTGGACGCGGCTGCTGATGTCGGAGAACATGGTCTGGATCGATTCGAAACGGTCATGAATTTTTCGTCCGAACACCAGCACTGCAAGGCTTACAAAGGGCGCCGGGATCAGAGCCACCAGAGTGAGAGGCCAATCCACCCATAACATGACGCTGATCGACAAAACCAGCGTGAGCGACGTCTCAAACCAATACATAACGCCTGGCCCAAGCATCATGCGAACTGCATTCATATCGTTGGTGGCGCGTGCCAGAATGTCGCCAGTCCTCATGCGACCGTAGAAACCCGCGTCGAGCGTTACGAGGCGCGAAAAAAGGTCGTTGCGAAGATCGTATTCAATGTCGCGAGAGATGCCAATGAGGATCACCCGCATCCAGTATTGAAAAACACCCTTCGCGATGGAAATGCCCACCAGGAGGGCGCAGAATTCGAAGAGAAGCCGTAAGGAGCGGTCCGCGGTAAGCGAATCGACCGCCGCGCGAAGAGTCAGCGGCAGAGCGGCGCCTAAAATATCCTTCGCCGCGAGCGCTCCGAAGCCGAGCGCATACGCGCGGCGGTAGCGCCGCAAATGGGGCCAGAGAAATTGAATCGCGCCCTTCACTCTTAATTCACCACTCGGCGACGGTCTTCATCCATTCGTACACGAAAGTCTTGGACGCTTCCCGGTTATGCCACCAACTGTCCGGTTTAAAAAATTCGTCCGGCGCCGCAACGACGATAAAATCAAGGTCCGGCGCAGCACGATGAAAGATCTTTCCCGAGCGGCGGGTGTGGTAGTTGCTGGTCACAAGAATCACCCGCTTTACGCCCATCTCACGCAGTTTTTTGACCACCTCCTGCGCCTCATCCGCAGTTGAACGCGCGTGATGTTCGAGGTGCGTGAAGTAGGCCTCCGGATCGCCCGCTCTAACAGCGAAGGGAATGGCCAGGTCGCATTCATAGATCCCATAATTGCCGTCCGGACCGCTGATCATGGCGTTGGGCGCATAGCCTTCCTTGATCAATTCGCCGGCCGTCAGAATCCGGTGCCCAAATCCGTCGCCTGCCAGCACCACGATAACGTCAGCTTTTTGGGGAGGCCCAGCTTTGATGAGAAAATTGCCGAGGCCCGCCAGGATCGCCGCTCGAAACACCACCAGGAGTACCACTGCTACCGCCAGGATGAAGGCAGTCCCGCGCAAGAACCGCTTCACTGAAATGGGCTTGTCACTTCTCGTCCGAGCTCCGCCCGTCGATTCGACCCACCGATTTCAGCTTCTGGAACATCTTCTCCACTTCGTCTTCATCCTCGGGACGCAGCAAGGGATAACGCGGCGGAGGGGCCAGTTGTTTGCGCTCATTCGCCGCCTCGCCCCAGAACTGGCGATAGGGGATTCCATCGAGCAGCGCTTCCCGCGAATAGCGTCGCAGATGGCGCAACAGACTGGTGGAGGAATCGAGATCGCCCGGATAAAGAATTAGAAAACGGTGCCCGTCGGCAAGAGTCAAATAGACCGCCAAGGGCGCGTTCCAGCCGGTCTGGTCCAGCCTGCGGATGTCGGTCCAGGCGACGGCCTTGCGGCCCACCGACAGATGGGTCTCAAAAATCTCGATGGCTGGCCGGAGCGCCAATATCAGAATAGCGACCGCAGTTAGCGTGAACAGCCCCGCGGCGATCCAAGCGGGCGCCCAGCGAGCCGCCGTCCATCCACCGAGCAAAGCTCCACCCATGGCAATCAGCGCCATGGAATAATAGCGGCGGGACGGAGTATAACGAGCAACCGGTCGACTCACTTCTTCAGCCTACCATCGGCGCGAGTGAAGTGGGAACCGCCTCGCCGGTTTTATGCGAGGGCTTTCCGCATGACGAGAAAATCGCTTGATTGATTGCGGCGGGTCGCACGTCTATCCGCTTCCTGACGGTCGCGGTTCTGTCCAAACGAATCCTCCTGGGTCACGCCGGGAATAGTTCGTGAGATGGTGGTTTTGGTGGCGCGGACTTTAGTCTGCCGCGTCGGCTTGAGCCGACGTCTTGGCCTTTGTCTCATTCGACCGGACATCGGCTGAAGCCGATGCTGCAAGCTAAAGCTCGCGCCACATCCCGGTCCCACGGGCGGTTAACCGGGAGTGGGGAACGTCTTTGAAATATGGTCGTGCCAGGTGAGGTTTTCTTCGTCGACCAACGCCCACACCAGGCCCAGCCCAGCCGAAAGGAAGCTCAGCAAGCTCGATACTTGTCGAAATGCCCGCTGGTCGCGATCCGGGGAGCGGCCATCGAAATTGACAGTACGCAATCCCGCAAAGCGCATGCCTGGAGTCTCACCGTTCCCGAGCACGAACAGGAATCGATAAAACATCCCCAGCAATGCGGCAACGGAAATCAAAAACGGGGCGTTCTCTTTCGACAACATCAGCATGCCGCCGGAGAGGAAAAAAACTCCCAGGAATAATCCCACCGCGATCAGCACCATGCTCGCGTCAAACGCCGCGGCGATCATACGGTGCGCCGGCAGCGCTACGGGTGCGTCGCAATAAATCACCGCGTGAACCTCCGTACCCAGCGATGACGTTAGCGTTAGTCATAAAAATCCAGCGACTGCTGCGAGTCCGGATCACGGCGCGGACTTCGCGGCGCCGCCGGACGCGCCTTGCGTGGAGGCACTTCGGTTCTCGATGGCGGCCTCGACGGAGTCAGCATCGGGATGGGAATTACTTTCGGACCCGCAACGCCATCCCGGTATGCCGCGTCACGAAATAACGATGGTTGATAATTTGTTCGTTCCTGGAGGCGCCGGCCGCCAACGGTTGACCGCCGGGAATGCTTTCGAGCGCCAACGCCGTTGCAGCCGAGCTCGTCGGATAGCTCTCCGGGCTCGACCGGGGCGACGCCAGGTGCAGACGCCTCCCGCAGCGGACGCAGCGTCGCTCGTCTTCTTCGTTCCAGTTCTGGCAGTACCTACACTGCATGGCAATCCTTCTTCTCGCGCTAGCTTGACTCGCCTGTCGCGGCTCTGTTACGGTGCTCCATTGAGCCTTCCTCTGGCGCGATCTGGCCGCACATTCAACTACGTATCAAACCTTAGTACCATATTCGGCTTAATTTGTCACGAACTTTATGTTTTTCGCGTAGCAGTTTGGTTTATTCTGGTGTTCAACTTACAGGGTCAAATCTTCACCCCTGCTTTACCTTTGCCCCCGCCACCGCCGACCCAGGTCAGTCCGGACGTGAACAGAAAAGTCTTGCCTATCCGCCCGGATGCCCCTAAGGATTCGGAGCATTATTTTGTGGAAGCGGTCGCAGAAAGATCTAGGGAAGCCCTGGCGGCATCTTCGCGGAAACGTCCGGATCGAGACTCAGGATATGCAGATTACGGCGGATGAGCTCGACTGGAACACCGATACGAGCTACGTCGAAGCTCGCGGCCACGTGCATTTTGAATACTATGCGCGGGGCGAGAAGCTCGATTGCGACAAAGCCCAGTACTACCTGGACGACGATAACGGCGATTTCTACAACGTAAAAGGGTCCGCCGCCTCCACCATCCAGGCGCGGGCCGGGCTGAACACCACCACGAATCCGTTCTACTTCGAAGGCCAATGGCTGGAAAAGAAGGACGATACCTACGTAGTCCATAATGGATTCCTTACCGACTGCACCGTTCCCGGCCCCTGGTGGATTTTCAAAGGTCCCACCTTTACCATCGTTCCCGGCATATCCGCCGTGACGCATAACTCCTGGTTCTATTTGAAGAAGGTCCCTCTGCTTTATACTCCATACTTCTATAAGGACCTTAAGAAACAGCCGCGTAGGAGCGGACTTCTGCTCCCCGGATTCGGTACCAGCTCGTCGCACGGGTATACCGGAGCATTCGGTTATTACTGGGTGATCAATCGCAGCTACGACCTGGCCTACAACGGCACTTATTACACCGGCGCCGGCCTCGCGAATTCCGTGGAGTTTCGTGGCAGGATCAATCAGAATTCCGATTTCGACCTGAACCTTTTCGGCATTAAAACCAACGACATCACCCAGGGAACGTCCGACCAGGGACTGCACGTAACGCTGAAATCCAGGTACGATCTGGGCAACGGATGGGAGGCTCGCGGTGATGTGGATTATTTGTCCTCCCTGGCCTTCCTCCAGCAGTTCACGACGTCCTACAACGAAGCCGTCTACGGGGAAACCCGTTCCGTGGGATTCCTGACGAAGCACTGGGGCGATTTTGGCGTCAATTTCATCGCTCAGCGAAACGTCGACTTCCTGACCGTGGCGCCCCCGACCTCGATCGAAATCCGCAAGCTTCCCGAGGTCGATTTCGCTGAGCGCGAGCATGAAGTCAAGGCCTTCGACTGGCCCTTCTGGGTATCGTTCGATTCCAGCGCCGGTCTTCTCGATCGCACGCAGGCGGAGTTTCAAACGCGCAATTTCGTCCCGCGGCTGGACGTCGGTCCGCAGATCACGACCGCCTTCCATTGGGGCGATATTCAGATCGTCCCGACCTTCGGAGTGCGCGAAACATTCTATGACTCGAGCCTTGAGAAAGGCCAGCCCTATACCTCTCCCCTCGTCTTCGGCCAGAACATTTTACGCAGCTCCCGCAGCGTCTCGGTCGATCTCCTGCTACCGTCGCTCGAACGCATTTTCGACTCTCCGAAATGGATGGGCGAAAAAGTGAAACACGTCATCGAGCCTCGCGTAACCTATAAAGACGTCAGTGGCATCAATGATTTCAGCCGCATCATTCGCTTCGATGAGACCGAACTGCTCTCGAACACCAATCAGGTCGAATTTTCCCTGATCAACCGCCTGCTGACCAAGGACAAGGCCGGCACCGTCAGGGAACTGCTGACCTGGCAACTCACCTACGACCGCTATCTCGACCCGACCTTCGGTGGCGCGATTCTTCCCAATGTTCGAAACGTCGTCGCCAGCGAAATCGACCTCACCGGTTTCGCCTACCTCGACGGATTCCGCCACGATTCGCCCATCGTCAGCGATCATGCGGCTGCAATCGAAGGTCAATTTCGAATGGCGCGCCGATTATGACGTGGAGCGCCACACTCTGGTCAACAGCAGCGCTTCCATGGACGGGCGGATCGACCAGTTTTTCTGGACCGTCGGACACACCGACATCAATGCCAACCCAATTCTATTTCCCAAATCGGACCAGCTCAACGTTGGCATCCGCTACGGCAAATCCAACCGCCGAGGGTGGAATTACGGCGGCAACGTCGCCTACGATTTTACGCAGCATCAGGCGACTTACTGGCAGGTGCAAGCCACGAGGAATACAGATTGTTGCGGTTTCAGCGTGCGCTATCTACGCCTGGCGTTCGGAACCACCGATCGCAGCGAGATTCAGTTCGCCTTTTCGGTATCGAACATCGGGACCGTGGGAACGCTAAAGAAACAGGACCGGATTTTCTAGGACCGTTAATCCGTCTTCGAAGTCGTTACCGCGGGCTTCGACTCCGTCTTAATCTCGTTCTTCGACTCACTCTTCGAATCGTTTTTCGACTCGCTTTTCGAGCCGTCCGTCTTCCCCTCAGACGACTTCCCATCAGAAGACTGGGAATCCGACGACCCGCTCTCCTGTTTTCCCTCGCCCTTCGCCACCGGAGGCACCGACGAGCTTTTGGCGTAGTCGGTCTGATACCAACCACTACCCTTCAACTGGAAAGCCGAGTGCGAGATGAGCTTCTCCACCTCACCACCGCAATCTTCATGAACTTTCAGAGGAGCGTCTGAAAACCTTTGTAGAATCTCAAAGACTTTGCCACATTTCTCACACCGGTACTCGTAAATTGGCATTACTTCTTGATGATCTCGTAAGTCTTCATAAGAAGCAGGTCGACGCCTGCGCTTGGGTCTTTCTTTGGGGTGTTAGGCGCTGGCGTATCGCTGTCATCATCGTCATCCGTTGTCGCCGTGAGATCGACGTCCGCCTGCAAAGTCTGCGGCGTAACGCCTTTATCCTGAATCGCACTGCCGCTCGGCGAATAATACTTAGCGACCGATAGAATCACCGCGCTGCCGTCGTCCATCTGAATCGCCTTGCGTATGGACGCATCGCCGTAAGTCTTTTCACCCACCAGTTCCGCGCGCTTGGAATCGAGCAATGCCGCCGCTGCGATTTCCGCCGCACCCGCCGTTCCCCGGTTCACGATCACTGCCAGAGGCAGCTTGGTAATGGCCTTCGACGCAGACGCCTGGAAATCCTGCCGCGAAACCTTCTGGCCCAGCGTGTACGTAATCAGCCCTTTATCGATAAACAGATTCGCCAGCGCGATCCCGTCCTCATCGGCTCCGGTCCCGCAGTGCCGCAGATCGAGCACCAGCTTCTTCGCGCCCTGTTTTTCCAGATCCTGAATCTTCGCCGCAATTTCCTTCACCCGCCCAGGCACCAGAGTCACTGTCTGAATCACGCCGATCGGTTCCGGCCCCTGATCCGTCACCAGCTTCGCGCTCAAAGCCGGATACACCAGCACCGCGCGCGTCAGTTCGACCTTCTGGGCTTCGGACTTGCGGGCCCGCAGAACGCTCATTTCGATCGTCGTGCCGGGATCGCCCTGGAACAGAAGCTCGGCAAACGCGAGCGGCATATCGCGCGTCGAAACATTGGTGATCGATTCAATCACATCGCCCGTCGCAAGCCCCGCCTTCGCGGCCGGAGACCCCGGCAGCGCGTCCACCACGCCCATATATCCAAACCGCTTCGACACCACCAGGCCAACGTCGGCCTTCTTGGTGTCCTTGGTCTTGACGTATTGCTTGTACTGATCGGCGTTCAGATAGCTGGCATAGGGGTCGATCGATTCAAGCATCCCATTGATCGCGCCCAGCGTCACCGCCTTCATGTCCGGCTCTTCGACGTATTCGAGCTTGATCTTCGACAAAACCTCGCTATAAACGCCCAGGTTGTTATAAGGATTGTCGGTAGAAGCACTGCGCCCCCGCACCGCCCCAAATAACAGGAGCGCGACCACGCAAGTAGAACCAGCGACCACGGAGAACTGAAAACGTCGATTCATAGGCGAAAGCCCTCGTTTATAGGATACCAGAAGCACAGCTTCTCACTCCATTGGACGCGCCAGGGAGGGAAATTGCTCTAATTTTCTGCCGTGGAGCCTCAACTTGAGCAACAATAAGGCGATGTCGAACGCCATCACGCGCGATCCGGAGACGATGCACGGCACCCCCGTCTTCCGAGGAACGCGCGTGCCCGTTCAGACGATTTTCGATTACTTGGAAGGCGGCGACACCTTGGAGGACTTCCTGGAGGGATTCCCCACAGTTTCCCGGACCTTAGCCATCGAAGCACTGGAAGAAGCGAAACATCTGCTGCTGGCACAAACCGGATGAGGCTGCTGATCGACGAGTGCGTCGACGAGCACCTGCGATTCGCATTTCGAGATCATGATTGTCAACGGCCCGCTTCGCAGGTCTCGCGGGGCTGAAGAATGGTCGGCTACTCGACGCCGCCGAAGCCGCGGGCTTCGACGTTCTGATTACTGTCGATCAAAGCATTCCGGATCAACAGAACCTGGTCAAACGCAACATCGCTTTGCTGATTCTTTGCGGCCCCACCAACCGGCGCAAGGAACTGGAGCGCTTGGTCCCCGCCGCGCTTTTGGCATTGCGGGCGATCAAAAGCGGCGACATCGTGAGGTCAGTTAACGCCCTCCACGCTCCGCCTTCCATCAATCGCAAGGAGTCGTTAATGCGTGTCAGATGTCCTTCGCCCTGGATTTCAACCATTCCAGGACCGGCGGATCGAGCCGCTCGCTCACCGCGACCTTAGGCTTCTTGGCATCCCGGAGCAGTACCATGTTCGCCAATTGTTCATTGGTTAGGCGCGGGCAGCGCACAGCGCGTCGCTCCGCGTCAGTCCATTGCCTCTTTTTGATATCTTCGGATGTCATGCTCCTCAGCCGCGCGGACTGAGACGATGCAGATGATTTCTTCGCCATTTTCAAGGCAGCGCTTTCTCGGCCTCAACTAGAAAGACGATCGCCGAAGCGGTCAGATGAAGGACATACGCAACGAGATGCACCGGCACCGCAACAACCTCGGTCCCCTGGCCGTGGCCACCAAGCCTATTTCTGCCCGTCGGAACACCAGCCTCCAGAGCGGCTCGCAATCCTGAAAAGTGCGAACTCCAAAACGAGGGGATTAGTCCTTTCTCGAAAAGCACGTCAAGGAGAGCCTTAGCAGTTGCGTGGGGATCATGTGTCCAGCTTCTCTTCGCACAAATGCTCTTCATTACGCTTTCGAGGGCCTTGAGGCATTCGGTTAATGCCTCTTTTTCACGACCGTGGCGGTAGTGCTCGTGCGCGGTCAAAAATTCCCCTTGAGAGCCTGCGTACCCAGGCTCTCTTAGGAGCGCAAGGGCAGGTTTCACAACCTCGGCGTGGAGCAACCGGGAATCGACACGAATGATCTCGCCGTCACTGTACTCGTACCCGACGCCGTGCGCCCTAAAGCGGTCGTTCAGTTCGGCAATTGCCTCGTCAGCGAGCTCATTGGCGTTGGAGCGTCCCAAGTAATCGAACCTCCTCGTGAGATTATCAATGGCCCGAAACGACAACTCAATCACGTCAATTGCCCTCTCTGCGTCTTGCTCTTGAAGTAGGAAGTCGGCCAACTCCTTGAGGAAGTTCCGATCGTAACTCTTGGTGCCAGGAAGAACGAACACGCCATACTCTTTACAAAGCGTCTCCACGACGAGTTGATAGGCTTTCTTGGACTGCGTTTCTCGATACTGATCGAAATATGATCTCTCATCTCCCAACGTTTCGCGCCAGATATGGATAACCTGAACCCTGAGAGGCTCGGGAATCATGTCGTACGCATAGACGTCCGGAACCTCTCCCCGCAATTTCTTCTGCCGCTTCGAAAAGAGGTCAATGATACCCATAAACCGGAACTGAACAGTTACCGATTGTACACGTCCTTGCGATGAGCGATTCGAGTAATATCCACCGCCATATTCTCGTCGTCAATTGAGTACACAACGCGATAATCCCCGAGGCGAATTCGCCAACGCTTTCGATATCCGTGCATCTTTTTACTCCCAATGGGACGCGGATTAACGGAGAGATCGCGGATCTTGGGGATCAAGCGCCCAACTACATCGGCTGGGAGATCGCGAAGTTCTCTCTTAGCAGAAGCAGCAAATGTGACGGCATACCCAGTCACCTCAATTTGCCGAGAGCCCGCAACTCGGCTTCCACTTCGGCAAGCGTCGACCGCGGCTCATGTACGCGCGCTTCCGACACGGCTCCATCCTCGATATCCTCGGCGAGCATCGATAGTGCCGTTGCAATCACCTCATCGGAGTCACGATACGCGCCGGATTGAATCGCCAAATCGATGACCCGCTGCTGCTCCGGGCTGAGTTCGATTGTCATGCACCAATTCTACCGTCAGAACGTAAACCGCAACTGCAGCGTGATCTTCCGGTTATACGTCGGCGACCCGCCGCTGCCTCCTCCCGGAGGCCCGAAGCCTGACGCCAGGCTGATCGATTCGCCGAAAAACGGCGACGACAAGTTCCCCACTGGAGCCCCGAAATTCGTGTGATTCAACACATTCGACGCCTGCACACTCGCCGTTAAGCTATATTTCTTCCCCGCCGTTCCACCGCCTCCAAACATCATCGGGCCGCCACCACCGCCGCCCGGAGGAGGACCACCGCCGCCTCGCGGACCGCCGCCTCCGCCCATCGGAGGACCGCCTCCGCCTGGGCCGCCCGGACCACCTTGAGGCTGCGTCGTTCCCTCTTTATTCACGAACGCCCATGTCCGCGCGATGCGCAGCATCAACGTCTCATTCGCCGGACCGCGACCGTAATTCCGCTCAATCGCCGTACCCGGCGCCGGATTCAAATTGAAACATCCATAACCGGCCTCAAATTTGAAACCTACGCCTCCGCAATTCGCCGCCGACACGTTGGTGGCAAGAGACGGACGCTCCGCCGCGATGCCTTCGTCGAGCGAATCGATACCGGTGGTGATGTTGTACGGCGTTCCGCTGCTCATGATCAGAAACGGACTGATGCTGATCTGATAGGGCAGAGGAATGTTGGTCCCGATCACCGCGCGATGCCGTACATCGGCGAATGTGGAAGGCCCCCACTCCGCTTTAAGATTATAAGGATTCGCCGGCGCACCTTCGTTATCGTCCTTGCCGTGCGAATAGGCGTAGAAGCCGAACAGGAAAAACTTCTTGTAGTTCACGTTCGGCGACATGATAAATTGATTGGTCCGGCTGAAGCCATTCGCCTCGGTCAATTCGCAGCAAGGTTGAGTTGCCAAACGGATATGCCCCGTTAATCGGCGTGTTGATATTCAACGAACGCGTCAGATGCGCGCCGCGATTGGTCAGATACTGCGCGCTGATGCGGGCATATTTATTGATGGTCCGGTCCACACTGATGCTTCCCTGATAAGAGCGCGGCGCCACGATTCCCGCGTACAGCTCCTGCAACTGTTGAGGCGACTTGGTCAGCGATGCGATCGTCGGAATCACCGGGAAAAATGCCGGATTCAAGAGGAAATACGATTGCTGCGTGATGCCGTTATAAAGCTCGGCGTTCAGCGTCGAAGTTCAACGGAATGCGGTCGTAGAAAATGCCGAAGCCCGCGCGAAGTACGGTTTTCGCCGGCGTGTTGCCGTGGGCGTCCAGACCCCACGCGATGCCGACGCGCGGCGCGAAATTCAGCGCTATCGCTGATGTTGGTCTGATTCTCGTAGCGCAGCCCAAGACTCAGCGTCAGGTTCGGCCGCATCCTCCAGTCGTCGTTGGCGTAGATGCCGATATCGAATTGCCGCACACGGAGAGTCGGCGTTCCTGCGCCGAGTTGAAATTGCGTCGCGCCCCCGCCGATCAGACGGATCTGCGCGTCCGATCAATCCTTCCTGCTGGCCGATCAGCGTCCGCTGATAGACCTGCAGCGCGGTGAGTTCTTCCGTCGTCCCAGCAATCGCCTGGTTGTTCGCGTCGAGCATCGGACCGGTGCCGCCCAGAAACGTGTAGGCCCCGTTAAAATTGGACTCCGACGTATTGCTGAGCAAACCTTCGCGCACGCGCGATCCCCATTTGAACGAATGAACGCCTGCGATATAGGTCGTGTTGTTGGTCAGCTCGATAGTTATTTTGCGTGCTGCCGAAGTTGCCCTGCGCCGACCCTCCGCTGACGAACGATCCCGGCACATTGATCTGCGGCGTGTCGTTCTGCGGCAATATTATTCGACGTGACGTGCTGATATTGAAACCGCGTTTCATTGATAGCCTTCGGGCTGATCACCATCGTCTCGGTGAGCTGCACCGTATTTTCCTGGTTGGTCGTGTTGTAGGCCTGCGACAGCAAGTTGTACCCGCCGACGCCGTTGTCGTCCTGCCCGATGCGCGTGTTCTGATAGCGCGCCACCAGCGTGTTTTTATCGTTGATCGTATAGTCGAGCCGCGGCGCGATCGTCATGCGCGTCTGCGGCGTCACGATGCCCTGATTAACCGACTAGCGGATTGAGATCGCTATCCTAGCGTCGTAGCCAGCACGAACGCATTCTCCGTAATATCGCGTCGGTCGAAATCGAGCGAGAACGAAGCCTTGTTCTTCTTAATCGGCCCGCTGATATTGAAGCCTTCGAACATCTGTTTATAAGGCGGCAGCGACGATTGAGTAAACAGAGCGCTCCGCGAATTGAAATCCTGGTTATTGAACTGGAAAAACACCTGCCCGCGGATGGAATCCGTTCCGGGCTTGGTAAGAATTTCAATGCGTCCGAATCCCGGCCGGTCAAACTCCGGCGCATAAGGATTCGAATTGATGCGGATCTCGCGAATCGACGATTTCGGAGGCAACTGGCCGCCCGTGAATCCATCAATATAGATCTGCCCTCCATTCGGTCCCGAGGCCGGCCCCGCCATCGCCTGCAACTGCTGCGCCAGCTCATCGGGATCGTCGGAAAGCGCTTCTAATTCTTTCGCATGCAGCACCAGCGCGTCGCCATTCGAACCGGGATCGGTAGTCACCTGCCCCGCTGTTTCTTCGACGTTCACGACCTGCGATTCCGCCTCGATGGTGAGCTGAATATCGAGCGTCTGCGGCGACGTGATATCGAATCCTTGCTTCTGCCCGACCGTAAATCCCTTCGCGATCACGCGAATCGTGTATTTACCCGGCGTGCAGCGTTGAAAACGCATATTGCCCTTTATCGTCCGACGTCGCGCGCGCCTCCGGGCCCGGCACCGCTAAGCTGCACCAGAGCGCCTGGAACCAGTGCTCCCGAAGGATCCGTCACGGTGCCGCGAAGGCTCGCGGTTTGGCCTTGCGCAATTAAGGCAAAATAAGACACTATAAGCGCACAGATTGATGTATTTTTCATGTTTTAAGGTCGTTTATCAGTTCATGATCATGGACGGGAGATCTAGAGTTTGCAGTCCGCCCATGCCCATCCCACCGCCGCCGGGCACTCCGGCACCCGCGCCACGGCCACTGGGAACGGTCGCCATCTGAATCAGCATGTCCGCGTTGCCCAGCAGCATAATTGCGGTAATCTCGTCCGATTTCGCGCCTTTCGTGCTCGAAACCACAATCTTTTCGCCCGCCTTCAATTCGTCGAGTTTTGCCGCCGGCATCCGGTCGAGCATCTGCGACATATCCGGCATCCGACTCGGCCCCGACCAGGAGCGGCCGCCACCAGGTGCTCCGCCGCGGCCCATCATCATTCCGGCCATATTTGGCATTTTTTTGATTTGCGAATCGGCAGTGAATTTGATCACCAGAGGCTTGTTGGTTCCTAACTCCGTGACCGTGACTTCTTTCGTCTCGGGATTGATCGCGGTGATGGTGCCGGCCTTGGTTACGAATGTTCCGAACACTACTTCATCGGCCGTGACTTTCGATCCATCCTCACTCTTAACGCCGCGGGCGCGGAGTTGATCGCCGACGCTTACTTCATCCAGCTTGCTGATTCTTGCGTCGGCGAACTTTACCGAATCGGTGTTATAACGCCGGTAGGAAGTTTTATCGCCAACCGTTACCGTCGCTATGGTCTCGCCGGTTAGCCCTCGCATTTTAAGTGTTACTGTCGTCGGAGTCTTCGCGGTCACCACTCCGGATATGCCGCGCTTGGTCCAATCGAGGCGATCGGCTTCGTTGCGCTTGGTAATGTCGGTAGCCGACATGACCACAATGCGCATGGCCTCCGTGGTGCCTGCCTTGAACGAAACCAGCACGCGATCGCCGAGAGCCATATCGGTCATCTTCATATCGGCGGCGTTTTTCAAATCGTTTTGGCCGGGAGCAACGCGTTTGAAAATCGTCTCCGGAGTCAGCTTCACATTCACCGCGTCGGTGTTATCGGGCTTGACGATCACCACAGCGTCCTCGGCCTTGAACTCTGTGATTGAACCGAGAATCGCTTTCGGCAAGGTTTGCGCGAACGCACTCGCGCACAGCAACAACACTGCAAATAACCTGTTCATTACTTCTATCAGACGACAGGAAAGGTCTTTCAGACCGTTAAGATTTGTAAAACGGCTACGCGCGAGAGAAGGAATGCGTTACAAAGAAGTAGAGATGGCAGAAAAATCTATCCTTCTTGTGGAGGATGATACAGAGCTTTGCGCTCTGATGACCGATTTTTTTTCGCAGCACGAATTTTCCTTAGAAGCCGCGCACGATGGACGTCGAGGCTTGTCGCGCGCGCTGGAAGGCAGTTTCGATCTGGTGATTCTGGACGGGATGTTGCCCGTGCTCGATGGATTCGAAGTATTGAAGCAGTTGCGGCGCAGAAGTGCCGTGCCCGTAATCATGCTTACCGCGCGCACCGAAGAACGCGACCGCATCGCAGGACTCAACGCGGGCGCCGACGATTATCTTCCGAAACCATTTGGGCCCGACGAATTGTTAGCGCGGATTCGAGCAGTGTTGCGGCGCGCCGGCGCAACCGAGCAGGGCAAAGCGCATACCTTCGAAATTGACGGCCTCACATTGGATGAGCGGTCGCGCGAGGTTTGGGCGGGCACGGAACAGATTGATGTGACTTCTATTGAGTTCGATATCTTAGACCTGCTGGCTCGATCGGCGGGCCGGATTGTTTCGCGCGATGAATTAACGGCGGTGTTGCATCAACGCGAATCGAATCCCTATGAGCGGTCGCTCGACGTCCACATCAGTCATCTGCGCAAGAAACTGGAGCGGGGCGAGATGACGCCTATCCGCACCGTGCGCGGCGTAGGATATATGTTTACGTCAGGGAAGGCCGAATGAGATCCGTCTACGCAAAAGTGTTGCTGTGGTGCTTCGGGACGCTGGTGTTTTCGCTGCTGGCCTTCGCGGTGATCGGCGCGGCGGGCGCGGTCCGCGCATTCGGTCACGGAGGGCCATTTGAAAAGACCTCGACCTGGCAACTACGGGAAGCTCGCGAGGCCTACGAATCGGGAGGCGCGCCGAAGTTGCAAGACTACCTGGAACGGGTCGATCAACATTTCGGGGCCGAGCATCATTTAACCGATATCGCCGGAAAAGATCTGGTGACCGGCGAAGACCGTTCCGCGTGGCTGACCCAAAAACAGCCGAGGCCTTTGCCATGGCCCTTTGGAATGTTCCGCGATCTAGGGCATCGCGGCGAAGTGCACGTCGACGGTATCGCCCGCTTCCGCTTCCGCGCCATACCGTTGGACCGTCGTGCTGCGGCCCGGGAATTACGATCCGTGGACTTTCTTGCCGTACTATCTGCTGGTATTCGTCGCGCTGGCGTTGCTGTGCTGGCTGCTGGCGGTAAACCTGGCGACTCCTTTACGCTCGCTCGCCCGGACCGTGGATCGGTTCGGCCGCGGCGATCTTTCCGCCCGCGTTCATTCGCCGCGCCGTGATGAGATCGGAAATTTAGGACGCGCGTTCGACGAAATGGCGGAGCGCATGGAGACGCTGCTTACCGCGGAACGCCGCTTGCTGCAAGACATTTCTCACGAGTTGCGTACCCCTCTGGCACGGCTGAGCTTCGCGGCGGAGTTATCGAGAACCGCCGAGGATCGTAACGCCGCGACAGCCCGCTTGAAAAAAGAAATCGGACGGCTGACGGATCTGGTGGGAGCGCTATTGCAGGTGACTCGCGCTGAGGGGGATCCGTCTTCAAGAAACATGATCGGATTTACCGCTCAACGATTTTCTGCGCGAAGTGGTTGACGATTGCGCAGTGGAAGCGGAGGCAAGAGGCTGCCGCGTTTCGCTGGAGACTTCCGAATCGCTGCACTTCCGCGGGGATCGCGAGTTGCTGCGCAGGGCCATGGAAAACATCGTCCGCAACGCGATCCGCTACGCGCCGGAAGGAACGCCGATCGAGGTAAAGCTCGCCTCGGATCACGACGACGCGGCAATTTCGGTGCGCGACTACGGTCCTGGCGTGCCGGACGACGAGCTTCCGAAAATCTTCAAGCCGTTTTTCCGGGTGGATGAGTCGAGAGATTCGAGTACTGGAGGAGTGGGGCTGGGCCTCGCGATCGCGCATCGCGCGGTGACGGTGCATCACGGCACGATGACAGCGAAGAACGCGGGGCCGGGGTTGCTGGTGTCGATTGAGCTTCCGTTGCACCCGGAGTAGCCGGGAGCCCGAGCACATGCATGTGCATGCATGCGATGATAGAAGCATGCGAACAACTATCGAGATGAAACCTGAACATCGCGCACGCATCCTCGAGTTGGCCGCGAATCGTGGCGAAAAGGGGTTCTCGACCGTGGTGGCCGAGGCGTTGGAACTCTACCTCGCGGACCAAACGGGACGGAGGAACGCCAAAGAGAAGGCGCTTTCGCTGAAGGGGACTATGAGCGAGGCGGAAGCTGCGAGCCTATCGACCCAAACCCGGAAGATCCGGGCGAACTGGCGATGACCATCGCCGATACTGACGTCCTCATCGATTACCTCGCGGGTAAAGGCGAAGCCGACGCAGTGGAACGATTGCTTCGCCGCGGCACTATCAGAACAACGGTCATCAGCCGGTTTGAGCTCCTCTCGGGTGCGAAGAACCCGAAACAGCTTGCCCGCTTGGTCCAACTACTCGGAGCGGTGCCGTCGCTGGGACTGGACGACGCGGCGGCCGACGCTGCCAGCGAGATTCGCAGATCCCTGGAACGAGCGGGCCAGTCCATTGGGATGGCCAACAGTCTGATTGCCGGCATCGTGGCCAGCAACGGCGGCACGCTTCTGACGAGAAACCGGCGTCACTTTGAAAGAATTCCTGGGATAACGCTAGCCTGAATGGCCATGGATTTCGGAATAAGGTCCGATAAATACGTCTGTCCCCTTTTACCCGTCCCCTTTTACCCCCTTTTACCCCTTTTACCACCCCCTTTTACCACCCTTTTACCACATCCACATTCGAATAACGCTCTGGTAGAGTCTTGTCATGACGCCGGGCGACCCTTCCTTGCGCGATCCACCATTGACGGACGCCGAGTTCAAAGCCGAGTTGGACATCGTTTCAAACGAGGTATTCGAAGCGAAATACATCTACCACGTGATGGAGGAGATCAACCAAATCGCATTGACCGACCATCGCGTCCTGATCGCTATGAATGAACAGCCGATGTTCTGGCAGGGGCACCGTACTGCAAGCCAGGCTGCTTTGTTCATGGGCCTTGGCCGCATCTTTGACATGAACGAGGAGACGAATTCGATTCATCGGTTGGTGCGGACCATCCGTGCAAATCTGCAGGTTTTCTCCAAGGCATCGCTCGGCACCCGCAAGATGGGGTCCGGGCCGAAACTATTCTGGTTCGATGACTACATGGCAGACGTCTTGGGAGCCTCAGACTCCAGCGGATTTGAAGTTTCTCAAAGACGCCATAAAACCCCACATGGCCGAATTTGAAAATGTCTACCGGCCGATTCGACACCAGGTCTACGGCCATCGGCTCATGAGCGACGCGCAAGCGGGCATCGACCTGTTCCCGCAAACGAACCGCGTGACCGTTGGGAACATTCTCGACTTTCTGCATGATTTGGTCGGCTCAATCACCGAGCTTTATCTGAACGGCACGAAGCCGGTACTGGGCGTACGCGATTTCAAGGACCACAACCAACGCATTCGGGATGATCCGAGGAAAGTCTTGGCCCGACTGGCTGAGCATATCGTCGTTGACAAGGACGAAAACGGCGGCTGACCTCGCTGCGTCGGCGTCGGCCACAATTTACACGGCTGAGACCGCAAGTAGAGACGCCATTGGCGTACAATGCCTTGCAAACGGTGCTGATCGAAGCGGCCAAACTGGCTCCGCGATGGAATCCCGATCTGGCGCTGCTGCACGACAAAGAGGTCGCCCGCGGCAACCGCAATCGCGCCACTCTGGCGGTGGCGCGGAAGCTGGTCGCGTACCTGCTGGCGGTGGACCGCAGGGAAAAACCATTTCAAAAAGGAGGCCGGACACAGGCGCCCGAGATCGCCGCCTGAACTTCTTTCTCATTAGAATGCGTGACACGTCGAGCGCGTCCTGCCAGGCCTCGCCACGAAAGGGACTGGGCGAGCGGAAGAAATTCCGCGAGGCTCCCTCTGACTGTTTCGAGGCTGGCAGGCAAACCCAAACTCAATCTTCGGTGAAGGCTTTCATGCCCGAGACCGCAAATGGATGTCTGGTTCTGCGCACCGCAGGAACTCCGCCGAGAGGCACAACGCGCAACGCCGATCACGCAAAATATTCACCCAGGCGGCTCCTCAGAGCACGTCAGAAGGGCACCCCCGTCTGCCCTATTGACCGGCCTTTCGGCCCCCTTTCGGTCCCGACTTCGTGAAATCCTCGGTGCTCTAGTTCTTTCCTGGTGGTGGAAGAAGAAGAGGGCAGGTCGGGGACCTACCCCACTGCGCCGGTGACATATTTATTCGGCGCGCAGGACCGACGCGGGATCGACTTTGGTTGCGCGTCGCGAGGGGATGTAGCTGGCGGCCAGCGCTGAAAAAGAGAGAATCGCGACGACGGCGAGGAGCGTGAACGGGTCGGCTGGTTTTACTCCGAAGAGCAGGCTGGAATAAAGCCGGCTGACGGCCGCGGCGGCGGGAATGCCGATGGCTACTCCGGCCAGCACCAGACGCATGCTTTGTCCGATGACCAATCGGCGGACATCGCCGGTTTTCGCGCCGAGGGCGATGCGGATGCCGATTTCGCGGGATCGCTGGGCGACTCCGTAGGCCATCACGCCGTAGATTCCCATGGCCGCGAGTAATAATGCAGCGGCGGCGAAGGCGACTAGAATCGACATGGTGCTGCGGGGTTGGTTGAGCGAATTGTCGAGAGCGTCGTTGAGCGGACGCATCTCCATGACGGCCTGGTCGCGATCGACGGCCTGGACTTCATGGCGCACGGCGGATAGCGGCGCCGTCGAACGAACCAGAAGCCTGCCCGTGCCGCGGGGGGCTTGGGCCAGGGGCAGATAAAATTCCTCAAGCGGGCCGGACTTCTGAAGAGAAGAACGAACGTCGCCGACGACGCCGACAATTTCGCAATCGACGGAATAATCCACGCGTTTGCCGATGGGATCCTGATTGGGAAAGAAGTGGCGCGCGAAAGTCTGGTTGACCAGCATCACTTTGGGCGACGTCGTGGAATCCCGGGTAGTAATATCGCGGCCGGCTAGCAAAGGGATTCCCATGAGACGCAGATAATCCGGGCTGATGCTGCGTCCTCGGGCGTCCGCCTGCGGCTGGATCCCGGGAATCACGATATCTCCTCCTCCAACATCGCCCGGCTGCAATACGTCGACGCGCGACGCGATCGCAGCCAAGCTCACGCCGGGCAGGGCCCGGACCCGGCGCAGCGTTTCGTCGTAGAAGGCGGCGCGCTGCGGGAAGCTCTCGTACCGGTGCGGATTCAGGATCAGCCACAGCATGGAAACCTGGTCCGATTGAATGCCTGTCGCCATGCCGCGCATGCGGAGAAAACTCTGCATCAGCAAGCCGGCACCCGCGAGCAGCACTAGGGACAACGCGACCTCGGCTATCACGAGCATGCTTCGAAAGGGGACGCGGCTGCGTTCGTCGCGAAGCGAGACCAGAACCGGCGCCAGCCCGAAGGCGAGTCCCACGATGACGGAAACGGCCAGGGTGAAGGCCACCACCGCTCCGTCGATGCGCGCTTCCGGTATCTGATGGGCCGTCTGGCGAATGGTGGCAGCCAGCAACTTGACGCCCCACTGCGCGAAGAGCAATCCGAGAATGCCGCCGCAGACGGCGATCAGGACACTTTCCGTAAGAAGCTGTCGCGCGATGCGCCAGCGGGTGGCGCCGATTGCCAGCCGGACGCCGATTTCCTTTCCGCGAGCGGTGGCGCGCGCCAGCAGCAGATTCGCGATATTGGCGCAGGCAATCAGCAAGAGACAACTGACGGCGCCCCAGGTCACAAACAGGCTGAGGCGAAGGCTGGAGACCGTCTGTTCCTGAAGCAGGCTGGCGCGAACAGGTTCGTCGAAATCGCCGTTGCCAGGGTTCTCGCGCCGATACCGCGCATCGAGGACGCCGAGAGAAGCTTGCGCTTGCCGGAGGCCCATTCCCGGTTTGAGGCGGCCGATAACCGTCAGGTATGGAGCGCCATGGCGCACGCTGGAGGGGAAAAATGTTCCAGCATCGATGATGCGCGATCGCCATACCTCGACTGGCTCGCCGAGGAATTGGAAGCCGGCGGGCAGAACGCCGATGATCGTGTGGCTGGTTCCCTCGATGCGCAGAGTTCGACCGATCACGTTGGGATCGGAACTGAGACGGTCTTCCCAATAGTGATGGCTGAGAACGACCAGTGGAGGTCCACTGGCGCGATCCTCTTCGGCGGTGAACGTCCGGCCGATGATGGGCTTGACGCCGATCACGGAAAAGAAATTCGCGGAGACGCGTCCGCCTTCAATGCGTTCGGGATCGCCTGAGGCCGACGCGGTGATGCTTTCATCGTCATAGGCGGCAACGCCTTCGAAGTCGGTGGCCTGGTCGCGGAGCATTTCGTATCGCGGATAGGAGAACGAGTACGTGACGTTCTGTTGTCCTTCCCACAAAAACAGGAGGCGATTTGCATCGGGGTAAGGGAGGGGGCGAAGAAAGGCGGCGTTGACGACCGAGAAGATGGCGGTGTTGGCACCGATGGCGACGGCAAACGTCCCGATGGCGGCGAAGGCGAACAACGGATTCTTGCGCAACATGCGGACGGCGTAGCGCAGGTCCTGCCAGACGGTTTCCAGGAAATCGAATGCGGGCATAGGATGAGTTTAGCGTGTGGCGGGGCCCGGAACACGGTTTTAGTACAATCTCTAGGTCGGCTTCAGCATGAACATTTCCGTCAAAGGCGAGTACGCCTTGCAAGCGATCTTCGATCTGGCCACGCAGCCGGTTGGCGAGCCGGTGAAGATTGCGGATATCGCGAACAGGCAGAAAATCCCTCAGAAATTTCTCGAGTTGATCCTGGCGAGCCTCAAGCAGGGCGGCTTCGTCGAATCGCGGCGCGGCGCGGAAGGTGGCTATCGACTGGCTCGGCCGGCCGATCAGATCACCATCGGCGAGGTGCTGAAATTCGTCGAGGAAGGCAAGAAGGCGAAGCGCGCCACGCCGGACGCGTTCACCGACATCTGGAAGCGGGTGGATGCGGCGATTTCCGGCGTGCTCGATCGCACCACCTTCGCCGAGCTGGTGCGGCGGTGGAAAGAAATGCAGACGCGATACGTGCCCAACTGGGAGATTTAATGGTTTATCCCGACAATTCATTCAGCATCGGCCGCACTCCGCTGGTCCGCTTGAACCGCGTGACGGACGGCGCGCCGGTGACCATGCTCGCGAAAATCGAGGGGCGCAATCCGGCTTACTCCGTGAAATGCCGCATCGGCGCGTCGATGATTTGGGACGCGGAGCGAAGCGGGATTCTTAAGCCCGGAAAAGAACTGATCGAGCCGACCAGCGGCAACACCGGCATCGCTCTGGCCTTCGTTGCGGCGGCGCGCGGGTACAAGATCACGCTGCTGATGCCGGAGACGATGTCGCTCGAACGGCGGAAAGTCTTAAAGGCGCTGGGCGCGAAGTTGATCCTGACCGATGGCGCGCTCGGGCATGGGCGCGTCGATCGAGCGGGCGGAGGAGATGGTCGCCACCGATCCCGATCGCTTCGTGCTGCTGCAACAATTTCAGAATCCCGCGAATCCGGAAATCCACTTTAAGACCACGGGTCCGGAGATTTTCGAGGACACGCAAGGCAACGTCGATGTTCTGGTCGCGGGCATTGGAACGGGCGGAACGATCACAGGGATTTCGCGCTACATCAAGCTGGAAAAACGGCACCCGTTGATTTCAATTGGCGTGGAGCCGGAGGGCAGTCCAGTGATCACGCAGGCGCTGGCAGGTGAGGAACTGCATCCGGGTCCTCACGGCATTCAAGGCATCGGCGCGGGATTTATTCCCGGCACGCTCGATCTGACGATGGTCGACCGGGTGGAGCTGGCGGGCGACGAAGAGTCGATCGAGATGGCGCGGCGGCTGGCGCGCGAAGAAGGAATCCTGAGCGGAATCTCCTGCGGCGCGGCAGTAGCGGCGGCAGTGCGGATCGCGCATGAGCCGGAGATGAAGGGAAAGACAATCGTCGTCATTCTGCCGGATGCCGGCGAGCGCTATTTGAGTTCGGTTCTTTTTGATAACGTCGATTGAATTGGAAAAGACAAAGGCCGAGTCATCGTCAGCGGTTATTATTTTGCGGATTTTCTTTGAGGAGAGCGGGCGCTTTCTATGGGTGAAAAGGGGTGAGAGCGCCCGCTGTCGTAACGGGGATTTAAGTTATCTGTATAAACGTATACAACACCCCGGGGTTACTGTTTGGCAGAAATCTTTTTTATTTTTTTTGGAATAAGCCATTAGACTGAGAAGCATGCGCGGGAATTCGCGGCGTCTTGTTAAATCGCGATCCAACTACAGGCTTTTAGCAGCTCGTAACTGACTCACATTTCGGCATATCCTGAAATGATTCTTGTGTCACCTACCTATTTGGCAGGGGAAGGAATAGCGCATAAAACAACAGGAATTGCCGGCCTTCATCGCACGACCTTGATCCAGTTCGCCGCGGAATTGGCGCGGCCCGAAATGGCGAATCGTGGCTTCGCGCCTCTGACCGCACTGGGGGCCGAAGCGATTGCCGCCCGAGTGATTCACGCCGAGCGCGATTCGCGGCCCTTCGCTTATTTTGAAGGCGTCGCCGCGATGCCCGGATTTGCGCGGGCCCTCGCGCGAACGCTGGCCGAATTGCGCCTGGCTCGCGTGGCGCCGGCATCGCTTGCAGAAAACCGGCGCGCCCGGAGAGGACCTTGCGCGACTGCTGACGCGCTACGCATCGGAGTTGGACGCCCGATCGCTGGCCGATCTATCGCGCGTCTTCGAACTGGCGGCAGAAGCCGAAGTCGCATCGCTGGCTCGGGCTGCCTCTTCTATTTCTCGATACGCCGCTCGATTCCTATGCGCATCGCGAGTTTTTTCGTTGCATCGCGGAGCAAGCGCCGGCCGTTTTCGCCGCGGTCACGACCGATGTCGCGGTAGTGGAGGAGATTCTCGGCGTATCGGCGGAGGATCTGGACGCGAATGAGCCCGAATCGTCGCTCGAACATTTGCGTCGCTATTTGTTCGCGCTGTCGCCGCCGCAATATGCGGACATCGATCGGGCCTTTGACATTTTTTCGGCGCCCGGTGAGGCACTGGAGGCGGTCGAAATCGCCCGGCGAATCCTGAGATTCGCGGACGAAGGAGTGCCCTTCGATCGGATGGCGATTCTGCTGCGCAGCCCGGAGCGGTATCAGCCGGTGATCGAGGACGCATTGCGGCGCGCGAAGATTCCGGCGTATTTCAGCCGCGGCACCGCGCGTCCAGATCCCGGCGGCCGGGCGTTTCTCGCGTTGCTGGCCTGCGCGGCGGAAAAATGTCCCGCATCGCGCTTCGCGGAATATCTGTCGCTGGGCCAGGTCCCCGAAGATGCGGGCCGCGCGACGGAATGGGTCGCGCCAGACGACGAATTGCTCTCTTCCGCGACCGCCTGACGCCGGCCGCGCCCGATAATCGTGAGAAACCCGCGCCATCGGCATGGGAGAAGCTGCTGGTCGATGCCGCGGTGATCGGCGGCCGGGATCGCTGGGCGCGCCGTTTGCACGGCCTGGAGCGCGAGTTCGAGCTGCGGCTGCAGCGCTCGAACGTGAAGACGATGAGACCTCGCGCCGCCATCTCGAGCGGCAGCTCGATCAACTTCGCCAGTTCGAACAATTCGCGCTTCCGTTGATCGAAACATTAGACGCTCTTCCCGTGAAGGCGCTTTGGAGAGACTGGCTCGAATCGCTGGACGCTCTGGCGCGCCGCGCGCTGCGAAATCCCGAAGCCGGTGCTCAGCGTTCTGGCGGAATTCGAGCCGATGGGCGAAGTTGGCCCGGCGACGCTCGAAGAGGTCGCCGAAGTGCTGGGCGAGCGCCTGGGATTCCTGCGCCGCGATCCGCCGGACCGCCGCTATGGCCGCGTGCTGGTCGGCTCCATCGAGGAATCGCGCGGCCAGGAATTCGCGGTCGTGTTTCTTCCCGGCCTGGCGGAAGGCCTGTTCCCGCAGAAGGCTCTCGAAGATCCGCTGCTGCTCGACGTCTTTCGCAAAGCCGCCGATGAGAATCTGCCGCTGCGTCACCATCGCGTCGATCAGGAGCGCGTTGCGCTTGCATCTCGCCGTCGCGCGCGGCGAGCGAAAAACTGGTGGCGTCCTATCCGCGCATGGACGTCGCCGAAGCGCGTCCGCGCGTTCCTTCGTTCTATGCGCTGGAACTGCCGCGCGCGATTCAAGGGAGCCTGCCGGAGTTGAAGAAGTTCGAAGAGCAGACCCGCGACGCCGCGCCCGCGCGCCTCAATTGGCCCGCGCCGGGCGACGCCGCCGATGCGATCGACGACGCCGAGTACGATCTGGTCGCGCTCCGTCGCAAAGGATCGGCGCACTATCTGGTCGAAGCGAACGACCGCCTGGCGCGATCGCTGCGCGCGCGCTGGAATCGATGGGAGAGCAAGATGGCGGGAGTCCGACGGCTTGATCACCAGCGATCCCGCGACGCTGGCGGCGCTCGCCGAGCATCGGCTTGCGGCGCGCGCCTGGTCGCCCTCCGCGCTGCAGCAATTCGCGGTGTGCCCCTATCAATTCGCGCTGCACGGCATCTATGGACTGCGTCCGCGCGAAGACCCGGAGCGCGCTCGAGCAGATGGATCCGCTGACGCGCGGCGCACTGTTTCACGCGGTGCAGTTCCGCTTTGCTGGGCGAGTTGAAGGCGGCTGGCATTGCTGCCGGTGAATGCGGACCGGCTTGCCGGAGTCGCTGGACATCGCCGACCGCGTGCTCGATCAAGTCGCCGCGGAGTTCGCGGAGAAGCTCGCGCCCGCGATCGATCGCGTGTGGAAAACCGAAATCGAGGATCTGCGAACCGATCTGCGCGGCTGGCTGCAACACATCGCGGTGAACGACGACGATTGGGTACCGAGCATTTCGAGTTCGCCTTCGGCCTGCGCTCGCAGGCCGGACGCGATCCGGCAAGCACCACCGAGGAAGCGATTCTCGACGAGGGCGTCCGCTTGCGCGGATCGATCGACCTGGTGGAGCGGCACGCGACGCGCGGCGTGCTGCGCGTCACCGATCACAAAACCGGCAAGCCGCCGGAGAATACTCCGGCCTACGTCGGCGGCGGACGATTCTTGCAGCCGCTGCTCTACGGCCTGGCGGCGCGGGAAGTTGCTCGGCGCGGAAGTCGAATCCGGACGGCTGTTTTACGCGACGCAGCGCGGCGAATACAAGCACGCGCAGATTCCGATCACAGAGCGCTCCCGCGCATTTCCTGGCGAAGCTGCTTGCAGAACATCGACGGGTCCATCGCGCAGGGTTTCTTGCCGCCCGCGCCGCAGAAGGACGCGTGCGGACATTGCGATTACCGGCCCGTGTGCGGCCCCTACGAAGAGTTGCGCTTCGCCGAAAAAGGATCGTCACGATGAGCGACTGGATCCGCTGACCGAAATCCGAGGAATGGCATGAACCCGCGCCCGCATCTTCGAATCCGACGAAGCGGCGCGCCAGCGCATCCGCAATTCGCTGGACGAAAGCCTGATCGTCGAAGCGTCGGCCGGCACCGGCAAGACCACGGAACTGGTGCAGCGCATCGTCGCGGTGCTCGGCGCAGGGAAAACGACGATCGACAACATCGTCGCGGTGACGTTCACGCACAAAGCGGCGGGCGAATTGAAACTGCGCTTGCGCGAGGAACTGGACAAGGAACGGCTGCCACGCGCCCGCGCTCGAAGACGCACTGCAGCATCTGGAAGAAGCCTCCATCGGGACCATTCATTCCTTCTGCGCGCAGATCCTGCGGGAGCGGCCGGTGGAAGCGCGCGTCGATCCGGCGTTTGAAGAACTGAACGAGCAGGAAAGCGACCGCCTGTATCAGCGGGCGTTTCGCGCGTGGCTGGAAAAGGGCTTGGCGCAGCCGTCTCCCGGATTGCGGCGCGCCTTCGCGCGTCTGGCCTGGCGCGATTCCTGGGACGATTCGCCTCCGCTCGAACAATTGCAGTGGGCCGGGAGAAAGCTGGTCGAGTGGCGCGATTATCCCGAGCCGTGGCTGCGCGAGCCGTTCGCCCGCGATGAGGAAATCGAGACGCTCGTGCGCCTGGTGCGCGAACTGGCGGAGCTGAGCGCGAAGCCGCGCCGCGTCACCGACAATCTGTATCGCGGTCTCGCGCCGCGCGCGCTCTGGCCGGATGGATCGACAAAGCGGAGAGCGCCGGACCGCGCGATTACGATGCGCTGGAAGGGCTGCTGCTGAAGCTCGGCCGCGATCTGCGGCGCGATCTGAAAAAAGGTTCGGGCGATTATGGCGGAGGCGTCGGCGCGCGAAGATCTGGTTCTGCGCCGCGATGAGCTGCTGCGATGGATCGAGGAGTTCCGCCGCCGCGCCGACGCCGATCTGGCGGCGGTGCTGCGCGACGAGATGCGCGGCCTGGTGGACGAATACAACGAGCGCAAGCAGCGCGCCGGCAAGCTGGATTTCGTCGATCTGCTGATCACCGTGCGCGATCTGGTGCGCGATCAGCCGACGTCCGCCACTATCTGCAGGACCGCTTCACGCATCTGTTCATCGACGAATTTCAGGACACCGATCCGCTGCAGGCGGAGATTCTGCTGTTGCTGGCCGCCGACGACCGGCACGAAACCGACTGGCGCGCGCGTCGTCCCGGCAGCCGGGAAACTGTTTCTGGTGGGCGATCCGAAGCAATCGATCTACAAGTTCCGCCGCGCCGACATGGTGCTGTACCGGAAGGTGCGCGACGAGCTGAGGGACCGCGGCGTGGGCTTCGTCACGCTGACGCGCAGTTTCCGGGCGGTGCGGAATATCCAACAATTCGTCAACGCCGCGTTTGAAACGGAAATGACCGGCGATGTCGACAGCGGGCAGGCCGATTGGGCGCCGCTCGAAGAGGATCGCGCCGATCCGGAGGGCCGGCCCAGCGTGATCGTGCTGCCGGTTCCGCGTCCCTACAAGACGCGCATCGCCAAGGAAGCGATCAATCGGTGCCTGCCCGACGCGATCGCCGCGTTCATCGCGTGGCTGGTGAACGAGAGCGAGTGGGGATTTCGCGCGCGCGACATCGCGGTGCTGTTCCGCCGCCGCACGCAGGCCGGAACGGATCTGACGCGCGAATATGCGCGGGCGCTGGAGGCGCGCGGATTGCCGCACCTGCTGGCCGGATCGAAATCGTTTCACCGGCGCGAGGAAGTGGAGACGCTGCGCGCCGGCGCTGACCGCGATCGAATGGCCGGACGACGAGCTGAGCGTGTTCGCGACGCTGAAGGGCTCGCTGTTCGCGATTCCCGACGAAGTGCTGCTGCGCTATCGCCATGAGCGCGGCCGTCTGCATCCGTTTCACAAGCTCGAGGCGGCGACCGATCCGGCTTTCGTGCCAGTCGAGGAAGCGCTGGCGCTGCTGGGCGAATTGCATCGCGCGCGGAATCGGCGGCCGTTCGCGGCCACCGTGAACGCGCTGCTCGAAGCGACGCGCGCGCACGCCGGATTCGTGCTGCGGCCGGGCGGCAATCAGATTCTGGCGAACGTGGCGCGCGTCGCCGATCTGGCGCGCACTTATGAAATGTCGGGCGGAATTTCGTTCCGCGGATTCGTCGAAGAGTTGGCCGCGCAGGCCGAAAAGGAGGACGCGGCCGAAGCGCCGGTGCTCGAAGAAGATTCCGACGGCGTGCGCCTGATGACCGTGCACGGCGCGAAGGGACTGGAATTTCCGGTAGTGATTCTCGCGGACCTGACCGCGAATATCGCGGCGCGCGAACCGGATCAATATGTCGATGGCGAACGCCGGCTCTGCGCCACCCGTCTGCTGCGCTGCGCGCCGCGCGAACTGGTCGATCATGAGCCGCAGGAGAGCGCGCGGGAACAGGCGGAAGGCGTGCGCGTCGCCTACGTCGCCGCGACGCGGGCGCGCGATCTTGCTGGTGGTTCCGGCGGTCGGCGATGAGCCGTTTCCGAGGCGGGTGGCTCACGCCGCTGAACAAGGCGATCTATCCGTCGCGCGCGCGATTGGCGCAAATCGCAGCCGGCGCCGGGCTGTCCGCAGTTCGGACCGGCGAGCGTGGTCGAACGTCCGCTCGATTACGACCGCGAAGACGAGTTCTCGGTGAAACCGGGACTGGTTCGGCCGGAGCATGGCGAACACGAAGTGGTGTGGTGGGATCCATCGAAGCTCAAATTGAACGTCGAAGGCGGCCTCGGGTTTCGTCAGAAGGAAATTCTGGCCGAGGACGGCGGCGCGAGCCTGGCCGCGTATCGCGAGTGGCAGGCGACGCAGAGCTCGGGTGCGATCGAGAACGGGCTCCCGTCCGGAACATCAGGTTTTCATCGCGAGCCAGGCGGTCGACGCGCCGCCGGGCGATGGTCATACCGGTCGAAATCGTGACCGTGGCAAAATCGGCGCGGAAGGCCGCGGGACGGCGCTTCGGCACGCTGGTGCACAACGTGATGCGCGATGTTCCGCTCGATGCGGATCGCGCCGCGATTCGGAAGCTGGTCGATTGGAACACGCGATTGCTGGGGTCGCCCGAGGAGGAGCGCGACGCCGCGGCTGCAGCCGTGGAAGCCGCACTCGCGCATCCGCTGCTCGCTCGCGCGCGCGCCGCGGAGCGATGTCATCGTGAGTATCCGCTGGTGTTCAAGCTCGACGATGGCAGAGTGCTCGAAGGAGTCATCGATCTGGCGTTCGTCGAAAACGACCAGTGGGTGATCGTCGATTTCAAGACCGATGCCGATACCTTAGCCCGGCGCGCTCAATATGAGCGGCAACTGCAATGGTACGGATTCGCGCTCACGCAGCTGACGCAATATGCCGGCGCGGGCATACCTGTTGGAGATTTAGTCCCGCCGGCTGCTGCGCGCTCCGTGGCCGATCAGCCCGAGATCGAGGAGCACGGAGACAATGACCGCGACCAAATAGAGCCCTTCGACTGGATGGTGCGAGTTCACGACCCACGCATAGACGATGGTGGTCACGGGCAGGAAAATGAAGCCCAGAACGATGAGCAGCAGCGAATGATAGGCCCGCTCGAGAAAGGTCGTGAAAAAGAAAAGCAGGACAATCGCCACGCGCGGAAACGCAAGGGTCAACAGCAGCAGCAAACAAGGCATCAGGACTCCTGGCGAGTAGAGACTCGATCGGGTGCAATGTTTCGGGTTTGACTAGTGTACTGTACCGGGCGAAACCAGAGCGGCGGTGCCGGGGCCGAGGTGCAGCGCGTGCTTCACGTCGGGCCAGAACTCCTGTGCCACGGTCATCGCCATTCCCATGCCGATGCTGATGCAGCCGGAGCGCAGCGCGTCGGGAGCATTGATGCCGCCGGGGCGCCAGGTCTGCGCCAGAAACGGCATCCCGAAATCGCCGATGAAGCGGCTATAGGCAGGCATCATGGATCCATTATCGTTTCGGACTTCAAAGGTATGCGCGAGCGCGTACTTGATCCGGTCCAGGTTATTTTGTTTATGCGAATAAAAATATCTGGGGTCTTCGTGATCCAGGCCGCGAATCCCGGAGGCGATCGTGGCTCTGACGAAGCTCCGTCCGAATAGCGATGCGGCGCGAACACCAAAAGCCGGAGCATCCGACCCCCAGGCGTGCGGAGTGACCCTGGCCTGGTCGATGGCGGTGTGCGCGAGGATCGCTATCAGACGCGGGCCGCTGAACATCTGCTCGATCGAGTATATGTATTTTTGCTTAAGAGTGATTGGCGTGTAGGGCGGAGCCTGATTTGCTTGCTCGTCAGTTGTATTCATCAGAGCATGGGCGGGCGCGAGTATCTTTTCGCTGGTTCCTGCGGCAAAGGTTTTTCTTCTTGGGCAAGGCTATCGACCCGGTCAGTAGAAGCAAACCCGTTGTAAACACAACAGGCGCAACGAATTTTCGAAGCGCACACTGCACCAGCCGGCACTCCCCGTGTAGACCAAATCGCCTTGCGGCCTGCAGGCGTTGGAAATACTATACGCTCAATCGGCTGGTTATGCACGGTTGATAACACGGAAAGCGTGTAAAAGTTCTTATAAGGTTATAGTACGGAAAGGGACTGGCCTGTATGCTCGACAAAATCATGGAAGGTAGGACGGATTTGGTATTCGAATATCTCTCCGAAGGCCACGGCGCAGACGCGACGGATCCGGCCGGAGTCTCCTTAATCCAGTGGTGCGCATACTATGGCGATGTGAGCGCCATGAAATTCCTGATCGCAAATGGCGCGTCGCTGAGTGGGCTTGGCGATAACTTCGGCTTGATCGGCGCGTGCTTCCACGGGCATTGGAGGCTCTGCCAATTCCTGATCGAACGCGGTGCGGACGTGAATCTGGCGATGACCGACACCGGAGAAACGCCGCTCCATTCCGCGCTTTGCAAAACGGATCCGGCCTGCAACCTGGTTTTGAAGGTCCTGCTCGCCAATGGCGCGAATCCGAATTGCGTCACGAAGGAATCGGCCGAAACGGGCGGATTTATGCGAGATTGCCGCACGAAGCGGGAGACTCCGCTGCATCGTGCGGCTGCTTTCGGCGATGAAGAAGCCATCCAGCTTTTGCTCGACGCAGGCGCAGCGATCGATGTGAAGGATATGAACGGAGATTCGCCGCTTACGTGGGCCAGTTGGTATCTGCGGCCGGCATCCATCCTAAGAAAGCTTTGTTACGGCAATTTTCGGATTCGGCCGGAGTACAAAGGCATGGCTGCGAATCTGCGCGGCATACCGCTCGCGTGAGCATAATGTCGATTTTTAAGCCAATTTAAGGCTCTACTAGGGCTCTTAACAGCGACATTATCGTCATTTAAGGCGCACTAACGGCGTGGGCGGCGTTGGCGTATTGATACGTCAGGCGAATATTAAGGGCTCGCTCGATCTTCTTGATATCGCCGCGCTCGCTCTTGGTGCCGAAGGTTGTCGCGGTGCCTCGGGCTCCGGCTCGGCCGGTCCGTCCGACGCGATGGATGAAGTCTTCAGGAACCTGCGGGAGATCGAAGTTCACGACGTGCGCGATCCCCTCGACGTGAATGCCGCGGGCGGCTACATCGGTGGCGACTAGAACCCGGAATTCGCCTTGTTGGAAACCTTTAAGTGCGCGATTCCGTTGGCTCTGCGTGCGATTGCCGTGAATGCTGGTGGATTTCACTCCACCGGTCGCCAGCTTTTTCGCCAGGCGGTCCGCACCGTGCTTGGTGCGCGCGAATACCAAGAACGAGCCCTTCTGGTCCTTCAGCATGTTCTGCAACAGGCCGACTTTGCGATCCTGCTCGACTTCGTAGACGTGCAGGTCGACGTGTTCGGCGGGCTTGGTAGCCGAGCCGACGGTGATGCGCACCGGATTCTTCACGTGATTATTGATCAAATGCGCGACGCTCGATTCGATGGTCGCCGAGAAGAACATCGTCTGCCGCACAGGGGGCAGCAGCGACATTATATTTTTGATAGTCGGCAAAAAACCCATGTCGAGCATGCGATCCGCTTCGTCCAGCACCAGAATGCGGGCGCCTGATAGCTTCACTAGCCTGCGTTCAATGAAGTCGGATAATCGGCCAGGAGTCGCGATCAGGACGCGAGCGCCGCGGCGGATGGAATCAAGCTGCGGATGCTCGCTCATGCCGCCGACTACGACTGCGTCGCGGATGCCAGTGTGTTTGGCGAGTTTCACAAATGTTTCGTGAATCTGGATGGCCAGTTCACGGGTGGGGCTGAGGATCACGGCGCTGACGCCGGTTTCGATCGGCTGTTTCAATAACGATTCGAGCAGAGGCAGCACGAAGGCCAGCGTCTTGCCCGTTCCAGTCTGCGCCGTTGCCACGACGTCTCGCCCTTCGAGCGCCGGCGGAATCGATTCCGATTGCACGGGCGTCGGAGTTACAAAGCTATTTTGGGCAAGGTTCGCTTGCAAAACGGCGGATACAGGAAATTCAGAAAAAGTTTTCATTCAATCTTTCGGGGGAAAGAACCAGCGAGCCTTACAAGGACAACAGGGACAGGAAAAAGGGTAGCGGATTTACTTTCGAATACAAAAACAGTATAGCACGTCCCGGTAATTTATCGCCCTCTGAGCCGTCATGTTTGTAGAAAGACAGCACATGACAAGAATTTTAATGGGAATTTTGCTTATTTCTGCCGTCGTGGCGCAACCTGGATTCGACGTCGCTTCCGTTCGGGCCAGCCAGCCAGGAAAAGGAGAAGGCAATTGGCGCGACGATATCCAAGCCTCGCCAGGCTCGCTCATCATGCGCGGCGTGAGCCTGAAAGCGGCGATCAAATGGGCCTATCATGTGATGGATTATCAGGTCTCGGGACCCGATTGGATAGGCTTCGATCGCTATGACATTTCGGCGAAAGCGACGGGGCCAGCGGCGGATGACCAACTCCGGGTGATGCTGCAAGCTCTATTGGCCGAGCGGTTCAAGGTGACCTTTCATCGGCAAACCAAGGAACTGCAGTCCTACGTGCTCAGCGTTGCGAAGGGCGGGGCTAAATTTCATGAATCGCAGGTGGAAGGCGAGCCCGTCATCAACTCCGACAAATCCCACATGTTGGTGGATGTGAAAGGAATGCCGGCATCGCAGGTCATCGATATGTTGTCTAGAATTCTGCATGCTCCGGTGATTAACAACACCGGTCTAACCGGACGTTTTGACGCGGCTGTGAATATCTCCAAGTATGTTCCGGATGGCACTACTCCGTTCGATCCGATCTCCACGATCATATTCGCGATGCAGGAGGAGTTGGGGCTGAAGCTGGAATCGAAGAAGGTGGCGATTGATCTGTTAATTGTCGACCATGCGGAGAAGGTGCCGGTTGAGAATTAAAGAGGGCAGGTCGGGAACCTGCCCCACTGGAAGCATCTATTTTATGGTCGCCAACGCGTCTTTGCGAATTTTGGCTACGATGTGGACCAGGGGGTCGACTACTTCGGCGATGTCGTAGCGCATGGCGGTGCCGAGGACGATCGCGGCTTCGTTGGGCTCCAGTTTATAGTCTTTTTGCAGCCAGTTCGTGAGCCGCGTGGTGGCCATTCGGAGCGCGTCTTCGAGCGAATTGCCGATCCCCAGCGACATAATATATTCGTCGTTTTCAGCGCGTGGCCCTCCCATGGCATCGCCTTTGATCAGGTTGACCGTGAACTCCACTTGCATGGATGTTTCGAGTGCGTCTCCGGTCAGTTCGCCATCGCCTTGCGCTGCGTGGCCATCGCCGATAAATAACAGGGCTCCGGGCGCGTAGACGGGAAGATAGAGCGTGGTGCCTTCGCGCATCTGGTTGTAATCCATGTTGCCTCCGTAGGAACCGAGGAAGCCGGTGCGCATCGCCTGATGCGCGGGAGGAGCGACGGCGATGCATCCCATCATGGGCTGAAGTTTGACCGTGTAATTTTTCAGATGCTCGCTGGGATTTTTAAGACGGGCCACGCCTTTGCCGGAATCGATGATCCAGTTGCTGTCGAAATCGTCCTTATATTTTGTGGTTTCGATATAGCCAGTATTCAGCGCAGAACCGACGATCCTGTCTCCGCTGCCGGCCGAATCGCGATTCAAGCGGACTTTGTTCAGCTTGACGATCAGCGTGTCGCCTGGAAGCGCGCCTTCTATATAGAAGGGACCTGTTTCCGGATTGCCTCCGCCGGATCGACGCACTCCTTTGGGATCGGTGCCTCCGGCGTCGACGGTCCAGGTACGGACGGTATCGCCGGGGAAAAGGCGGAGTACGGGAGGAATGGCGTCGGAAAAGAGGCGATGAAATTCCTTGGGCTCGAAATCGAGCGTGCGAGGAGAGGCGGGAACGGGCGTCGGACGGTGGGCGGTCCATTCTACTTTCTCTGTTTTATGCCAGAGAGCTGTGCCGGAAATTTCATTGCCATGCATGGCGCCTTCGAAGGTGCCGAAAGGATCGCCATTTGGGCGGGTGGCTGCGAAGGATAACTTATCGCCTTCGAGAGTGCCTTCCAATTTCAGCTCATTCAAGATTGCCGCTGAACTTTTTGCCGTCGGTCTTCAAGGTGACTCGGAAATAATCCGTCCCACCAAGCATTTTGGCGGCGAACTCCCATTCTCCTGAGATGTCGGCAGCCAGGGCGGTCGCGGCGGCTAGCAGAAAAGACACAAGTATCCTGTTCATTGCCAATGAGACGAAGTGGGGGCGGAAAAGTTCCGGGAGATCTGGATTTTTCGCGTCTATCCGCATGCTTACGCATGGCGGTTCAGGGCCATCGCCGAATTATAAGTCAACAATGCTAATCGTAAATGCCTTCTAGCTGCCACTTTTGGGACTGGCGATTGAAATTGAGGCGGTAGAGGGCACCGTCGGAAAGGGCGAGGTCGAACTCGTCGCGATCCCAGGCGTCGGCTCGCCACCAATCGCCGGAGGTGCGCCAGGGACCGGAGATATCGGTCGATGGTTCCTTGAATGCCAGAAGTACGGAAGTGGCCGGCTTTCAGGTCCACGCGCGCATCTAGGGGTGGGCGGAAATGGCGGAATGCCAGGTTCGATTCGGCTGGCCCCCATCCGGGGCGATAGGTGTCGCGGATCTCCGGGATTTTCACGTTTTTGGGGCCGACCATGGCGCGGATTTTCTGAAGGGTCGATTCCAGGCGCTCCGGCTCGGGTGCGGGAAGCGTGAACAGGTCATGCTGCAAAAACCGCATCGCGGTGGGGACGGCTCGCAAGATCAGGATCGAGACGGGCTCGCCGGGAAGTTCTGATTCCAGGTTGTGCTGGAGCAGCTTCAGCAAAAATTTGACGTCGCGCGTGGGGAAAGGGAGGCGCAGGATTCGCTGGGTCCGGTTCAAGGTGAGATGCAGTTCGCCCGCGGCGAGCGATTGCGATTTGAGGCTCGCGCAAAGGTCGTTTAAAAAGCGCGCCAGCAGGAAAAGAATTGGTTCGAGGAGTTCGAGGGCATCGTCGAGCTCGATGCGTTGTTCATAGATTGTTTCTTCGATGAATGGTTTTAAAGGGCGGCCCAATGCGCCGCGAGCCATGGTTTGCAGACGCACACCGGCTTCGCCCAAACGGTCATGCAGGCCGTCCTCAGGCAGGCAGGCGAGATCCTCAAAGGTTCGCAAGCCCCATCGGTCGAGAATTTTCCAGATGGCGGGATCGAGCGGCAGGCAATCGAGCGGCAGAGGTCCGAGATAACGCATCTCCTCGCTTGGCGGAATAATCACGACACCCGGCAAATTGCGGGCGGCTAGCACGGCGGTATCAGGCAGTGCGGCGATGGCGATGGATGCGCCGGGGGCACGAACGGCTAGCGCTTTCGCGGTGGCGTGAGGATCGCCATAAATGCGATGCAGGCCGTCGAGCGAGAAGAGCACGGTATCGGGCGCGACTTGCTCTACCCAGGGGGAAAAGGCGTCGGCGAGCTCGCGGAGAGAATTGTGGACGGGGCGAAAACCGGGACAGACCGCTCTGTCCACGCGGCGCGGATCTGTGGGATTGCTTTCGCTGGACATTGTGGCGCCTTGGGACAGAGTGGTCAGTCCCGGTTTTCGCACACTATGCGTCATTGCGGAATCAGCCGGCCAATGGATGCAGGCGAACATGGAATTTCACCGGCTCCTTTCCGGCGGGTTTGCGGGAGGCGATTTCATAGTCCACGCTGCGCAGGAATTTGGCGCTGCGGCGGCGGGTTTCGATCAGCAAGGTCGAGCAGGATTTCGTTACCGGGCGATTGGCGAGAACCACGAAGATGGTCGGCGTCGGTTCCACGATGCGGCGGAAACGGAACCACGCGGTGGGAGGAATGCGGTTTAGCGCAGCGGCGCGAAACGTCGGCCAGATCGAGTGCGATGACGCCGAAGCCTCCGCTATGCAGCACCAGGTCGGCGGCACGCAGGGCGTGTTCGGCGTTGCCTCGGCAGCGAATCCAGATGAGCTTTTCGAGGCGCACTCCGTAGGCGGCGGCGGAGGGAGGGTCGAAGGAATCGCGGGTGTCGATGAGCACGCAATGCTCGCTGCGGATGGTCGCGGTGGCAAGCAGAGAATCGAGCAGACTGGTGCGGCCGGAAGAGGCGGGTCCGGCGATTTCGGAGATACGGCCGCGAGGAAAATCGATACCTTGGACGCCGGTAGGGAGGCAATCAGGGTCAGTTGGATGACGCCAGCCGAGTGGTAGAGCGAGGGCGGTTTGTTTCGCCATATCTTCGCCTACTGTACGCCTCGGGGAGGGGTGGTGTCAATGGAGCATCGGGAATAGCTGGCGGATGCGAGCTTCATTGGGCTGGACACCGTATTCGCAGATCTCAAACGCCTCATAATACTGGGCTTGGTTGCCTTTTTGCGGGCCGTACCATTTGATCAGCGACGCTCGGACTTGCGGGTTGATGGCGCGCGTTCGGGCTTTCTTCAGCCATGCTTTGCGCTCCGCTGCGCCGGCCGGCACGTCCGCCAGTTTGCCATCGACCCACGGCAGCCATTCGTAGAATTGCGAGACGTGCGAATCTAGCGCGTCGACCTTTTTATCGATCATCGAATCAAGGTCCACGGCAATATCGGGACGGAACGGATTGGGGCGCTGGAAATTGTCCTCGTAGTACAGGAAGACAGGATTCTTGCGCAGCGCCGGGACTTCGGGGATCAGGTTGGGAACCACCACCATGTACGCGGCGTCCTGCACCAGAACGCCGGTGTAGCGATGGTCGGGATGATAATCGTTGGGGCGCGGCGCGAGGACGATGTCGGCGTTCCATTGAGCGGATCTCGCGGATAATCTGCCGGCGCACTTCGAGCGTGGGAAGCAGTTCGCCGTCGTGATTGTCGAGCACCTCATATTCGATGCCCAGGCGCCGCGCGGATTCTTTCGCTTCGCCCAGCCGGCGGGCGGCGAGCGCGGCTCCTTTCATGCGTCTGATGACCGGCGTCGCCGTTGGTGACCGATACAAATTTCACGGCGGCTCCGGCGGCTTTGAACAGCGCGGCAGTTCCGGCGGCGCGGATATCGCAATCGTCGGGATGCGCGCCGAAGGCGATCACGCGGGTTTGGGCAAGAAGAACAGTCATACTGCTCAAGACTAATAAAAACTTCATCCTGCTATTGTCTATCTTTAATAAATGACCAAGCGACTGCGCAGTGAGATCTGGTTTAACGATCGCGAAGAGCCCGGCGAATCCGCCATCTATATCGAGAGGTTCACCAACTACGGCATCACGCGGGAGGAGCTGCAATCCGCGCGGCCGATTATCGGCATCGCGCAGACCGGCAGCGATCTTTCGCCATGCAACCGGCATCACATGTGAGCTTGCGGCTCGCGTCAAGGATGGCATTCGCGATGCGGGCGGCGTCCCGTTTGAGTTTCCGGTTCATCCGATTCAGGAGACGTGCCGCAGGCCGACCGCGGCGCTGGACCGGAACCTGGCGTATCTCGGGTTGGTGGAAATTCTTTGCGGCTATCCGTTCGATGGCGTCGTGCTGACGACGGGTTGCGACAAGACCACGCCCGCGTGCCTGATGGCTGCGGCGACGGTGAATCTTCCGGCGATCGTGCTCTCGGGCGGGCCGATGCTCGACAGCTATATCGACGGAAAACTTGCGGGATCGGGATCGGTGTTGTGGGAGGCGAGGCGGCTGGTCGCGGCGGGAAAGATCACGGTCGGAAGAACTGGTGGACCGGGTGGTCCGCACGATTCCGAGCGCGGGACATTGCAACACCATGGGCACCGCGACCTCGATGAACTCGCTGGCGGAGGCGCTGGGGATGTCGCTGCCGGGCTGCGCGACGATTCCGGCCCGTACGCCGAGCGCGCCAAGATGGCGTATCGAGACCGGCAAGCGCATCGTCGAAATGGTGCGCGAAGATTTGACGCCCAGCCGCATCCTGACGCGAGCGGCGTTTGAAAATGCGATTGTCGCGAACTCGGCGATTGGCGGATCGACGAATTGCCCTCCGCACATTACGGCGATCGCGAGGCACGTCGGCGTCGAGGTGAGCATCCAGGATTGGGAAAAGATCGGGCACGAAATGCATCTGCTGGTGAACGTCGCACCGGCGGGCGAGTTACCTGGGCGAAGGATATCATCGCGCGGGCGGAGTGCCGGCGGTGATCGGCGAGTTGATGCAAGCGGGGAAAATCCGCGAAGACGCGCTGACTGTGACCGGGCAAAACGATCGGCGAGAATTGCCGCGATTCCCGCAGCCTGGATCACAACGTGATCAAGACTTACGCTGAGCCGCTCAAGAAAAACGCTGGATTACTGGTGGTTTCCGGCAATTTGTTCGATTCGGCGCTGATCAAGACGTCGGTGATCAGCGAGGATTTCCGGCGGCGTTATCTCGTCGGACGACGATTGCTTCACAGCGCGCGCCATTGTGTTCGACGGGCCGGAGGATTATCGCCGCCGCATCGAGGATCCGGCGTTGAACATCGATGAAACTTGCATGCTGGTGGTGCGCGGCGCGGGTCCGATTGGGTTTCCCGGGTCGGCCGAGGTGGTGAACATGACGCCTCCGGGCCACTTGTGCAAGCGCGGTGTGAGGATGCTGCCGTGCATGGGCGACGGGCGGCAGAGCGGCACGTCGGAGAGCCCTTCGATTTTGAATGCGTCGCCCGAGGCGGCGATTGGAGGGAATCTGGCGATTCTCGAAACGGGCGATCTGGTCAAGGTGGATCTTCGGAACGCGGCGGGTCGACGTGCTGCTGAGCGGATCGAGGAGATTGAGCGGCGGCGGGAGGCGTTGAAACCGGTCGGAGTTGAAGAACGATTCTCCGTGGCAGGAGCTTTATCGGACTCATACGGGTCAACTGGACACGGGGGCTTGTCTCGATTTTGCGGTCAAGTATCGGGATTTGGCAAAAGTGGTTCCGCGGCATTCGCATTAGTTGATGGCGTCTGTCACGTTACTGAGATTCGCCGCGCGCGACTTCTTCCAGGATTCGCGCCGCGCGCGTCGGATTGAAGACGCCGCAGGAGCAGAAGCGCGTCATGTAAGCTGGCGGCCTGCTCGGGCGTGCGGCGGCCTTCGCGCACCCAATCGATCATTTTTTTCGCCAGCGAATGGCTGACCATGCCGTGGCCGCACATGGTGGAGAGCATCATCACTTTCGAGCCGGGCAGCTTTTCCGTCGCGCCTTCGAAACCCGAGCGAATAGCCGACGCTGTGGCGCGGAATGCCGGCGGCGAAGCAGCACTGCTCGGCTCCATCGATCGAGGTGGAGATGTTGATGCTGAGGCCCAGATCGGCATCCTTCACAGCCTTGACGAAATCCTCGGCCGCGACGCGATTGTCGAACACCGCGGCCACCGTTGTAGGACCGGTCAGGCCGTCGATCACGCCTTGAAAATCCGGCGCGATGTCGCGATTCCAGTGCGAGGCCGGATTCATGTTCTTGCGACGGACGAAGCGCCCCGCCATGAATCGCATCGCCCAGATTGACGGGCTTGAACGGAACCGCGAGCTCCAGGAATCGCTTGAGCTTCGGCAGCGAGTCCTGATCGTTGCGGCCCTTGCTGCACATGGCGAAGACGACGTAATCGTCGCGGAAACTTTCCGCGTCCCCGAAGCGATGCAGAGTGTTGGTCATTTCACACCGACCGTTTCCTGAGCCGGCTGCGGCGCGGCAGAATTGGTGATGCGGCCCAGGCCGATATTGGTTTTCGCGCGCTCCAGTTTATAGCCGAGCTTTTCGAGGATCGGAGCGACCACGTTTTCCTCGCCATCCTGATCGCAGCGCACGCCGACGCCCAGCGCGACGACGGTTTCGATCTGCTTTTCGACGTCCCAAACCAGCCGGATGATTTCTTCGGTGCGCTCGACCGGAACTTTGATCTCGACGATCGCGGACAAAACCTTTTCGTCGAGAATGTCTTCGCGGATCGTGCCGGTGGCGACATCGCTCATCAGGGACGTGACGGGATTTTTCTTTTCGAACGCCACGCCCGCCTGGGCCAGCGCCGTGCACATTTTCTGGATGTCGCGGAATCGCGCGCCGACGCCGGGGCGGCCGAATTCGATGGTGAATCCGACTTCGCCGACTTTCACGCGTCCGCTGACATCGTTGGTCTTCACTTCTTCCGTGCCGCGGCCGTGGACGCCGGTCGATTCATGCGGCACGCGCGGATCGGAAAAGGCGCGGCGGACGACGCGCGGCCATGCCAGCTCGTCGGGCTCGAACGCGGCGGTGGGGCAGACGTCGGGTTCGGGATCGAAGCGCAGGCGCATCGTCTGAAACATTTTTCGGACGGTGCGAACGAAGGTCGGATTCAGATGCTCCTGGCTCAGCCCGTTGAAGCACGCGTAGCATTCGACGCACTCGTCGCGATTGATGGTGGCGCGATGGATGGTCTGGTCGATGTAGATCGCGCCCATCGGACAAACATAAGTGCAGTTGCCGCAGGCGACGCATTTTTCCGGGTTGATCTTCATAACTGCCTCATGCGAGCTCGATGCGGCCGGCTCGCGTCGATCTTGCGTGTAATAGCAGCACCGCTCCGATCGCGCACAACGCTGAAGCGACCAGAAACGGCACGTTCCAGCCATACGCTTTGACCAGATACGCCAGCGCGGTCGGCGAGATCGCGCCTCCTATATTACCGCACATGTTCATGACGGACGACACCGAGCCGGCGCAATCGCCGCCGATATCGAGAGGGATCGCCCAGGAAACGCCCACCGTAATTTCGAGTCCGAAGAACGCGATGCAGGACCACGCCACGCAGGTTTGCGGATCGTGTGGTGAGCGTGGCGGGAATGATTCCGGCGGCGGCGAGGAGAAATCCGCCGACCGCGACCACGCGGCGCGATCGCTTCACGTTCGACGTCGTGCGCAGCAGCACATCGGAGAGCCATCCGCCCGCCAGATCGCCCACGGTTCCGGCGAGCAGCGGCAGGCTCGCGTAGAATCCCATGTGCTTCAGATCGTAGCCGCGATATTGATTCAGATAGGTCGGGAACCAATCGAGATACGTCGCACAGGCAATAGTTGTAGCAGAAATACATCGCGGCCAGATACCAGAGGCCGGAGCTCGAAAGAATCTTTCGCCAGGGAACAGCGGCTCCGACACGGCGTTGCGCACCTCCGGTCGCGGTGCGGATCAGGTCGCGCTCGGCGGGGTTGGTGCCCGCGTGCTCATCGGGCGTGTCGCGATAATAGAACAACCACGCGACCGGCCCACACGACTCCCATGATGCCGAAGGTGACGAACGCCGCGCGCCAGTTGTAGCGCGTGATGATCCAGACCACCAGCGGAGGCGTCATCGCCGCGCCCAGCCGCGATCCGGCGTGCGTGATGCCTTGCGCGAATCCGCGTTCGCCGGGCAGCATCCATCGCGAAAGAGATCGCGTGGCGATGGGGAACGCGCCCGCTTCGCCGATGCCGAACAGGAATCGAACGACGATCATCGAGGCGGCGCTCCACGCGAACGCGGTGAGCGAAGTGAAGGCGCTCCACCAGGTGACGATGATCGCAAGCGCGCGGCGCGGGCCGATGCGGTCGCCCAGCCATCCGCCGGGGATTTGAAACAGCGCGTAGGCCCAGCGGAAGCTCGCCAGAATCCAGCCCATGGTGACCAGCGAAAATCCGAATTCCTTCTGGATGACGGGCGCGGCGTTGGAGATCACGACGCGGTCCATGTACGTGATCATGTAGACGGCGACGGTGAAGGCGAGCACGACGTAGCGCACGCGCGTGGGACGCTGGTGCATCAGAAACGCTCCATCACGGGCCAGATCGCTTCCACCGATTCGCCGCGGCAGGCGTAGATTCGGTCGTAGAGATTGACGGTCGGGTCGCAATGCGGCGCGATGAACTCGACGCGATCGCCGAGGTTGAGTTTGGCGTCGAGATATCCGAACTCGTCGCCGCCCCAGCGATATTTCGCGCTGCGAGATGCGCGGGTTCGGGACCGTAGCCGCGATCGGTAGAGAACGCTTTGAAGCCGGCATCGACCGTGACGAAGGCGTCGTGATTGGCGCTGACAACGGTCGCGAGAATCGTCATGGCGTGTTGAAAATCGATGCCGATGCGGCGATAAGCCAGGTCCATCATGACGTAGGATCCGCACTTGCAGTTCAGTCACGTCGGGCAGTTCGAGATCGACGTCCCATGTCCCGGTGCTGCCTCCGGTGAGAATTTCGGTCGGCAATCCTTCGCCGCAAGCAAATCGCGAATCTCGGCGGCTGTTTGAAACGCGGATTGGGAAATATGTTTTCGCTCGGCCGGCAGTCGCGCCGTGCGATCCGCTGACCGAATAGGCTTGCAAGCCGCGCAGGCGAAGGCTGCGGGCTCTTGCCGATCGCACGTGCGATTTCGAAGAGCCTGTGCTGGGGAACTCGCGCCGGTGCGATGATCGCCGACGTCGAGATCGATCAGCAGATCGATGGGGCGCGAGGCGGCGGCTTCATACCATTCGACCTGGCTGCACATGATCGACGACCGCCATCGCGCCAGTGGCGGCGATACGCGCGATCTTCGCCGGATCGGCGAGCGGAGACGTCAGCAGGATGCCGGGAATCCCGTTCTTGGCCATCAGCTCGGCCTCGGCAACGGTGGCGACGGAGATTCCGCACGCGCCATGCGCGATCTGGCGCCGCGCGATCTCGACACACTTGTGCGCCTTGGCGTGCGGCCGAAGCTGCTTGCCGGATTCCTTCGCGCGCTGCGCCATGCGCGCCAGGTTCGATTCGAGAAGATCGAGATCGAGGAGCAGCGCGGGCGTAGGGATCTGATTTTTCGTGAGCACCGATCCATTATGAGCGATGCAATTTGAATTATGATGATCCCTTGGTCGCGAACCGGATTTCCGCCCTGCAACCCACCGCGGTGAACGCGATTCTCGCGGAGGTGCGCGCATTGCAGGCGCAAGGGCAAATCGCTGATTTCGCTGATGCGCGGCGAGCCGGATTTTCCCACGCCCGCGCACATCGTCGGAGGCTTCCATACGCGCGCTGCGCAACGGGCGCACGTCTTATCCGGACAATCGCGGCGAGAAGAATTTTCGCGAAGCGGTCGCGCAGAAACTTCAACGCGACAACCGCCTGAGATTCGATCCGGCGACTGAAGTACTGGCCACCACGGGCGCGACGCTCGGCGTCTACGCGGCGCTGATGGCGATGCTGAATGAAGGCGACGAAGTGCTGCTGCCCGATCCGGTTTACGACGCGTATCAATCGCCAATCCGAATGGCGGGCGGGCGCGTCAAGAGTGTCGAATCGCAGATTCGCGCGCGGACGATTCGTCATCACCGAAGAAGCGTTGGAGCGAGCATGGTCGCCGGCGGCAAAGGCGATGGTTCTGAATACGCCGTGGAATCCGGTGGGGACCGTGCTGACGCGCGACGAACTGAAGATGATCGCGGCGTTTTGCGAGCGGCGGAATCTGTTTCTGATCAGCGACGAGATTTACGAAGCCATCACTTACGGTGAAGCCGTGCACATCTCGCCTCTCGAAGTCGCGCCTGGGCTGCGCGACCGATGCGTGCTGGTGAACAGTCTTTCGAAAACATATTCGATGACCGGCTGGCGAGTGGGATACTGCGCGGGCCCCGCGCCGCTGATTCAGGCGATGCTTCTGGTGCTGGCGCAATCGAGCCGCGGGCCCGGCGACTTTTATTCAGGACGCGGCGGCGGAAGCGCTGACGGGTCCGCAGGATTGCGTTGCGGCGATGCGCGAGGAATATGCGCGGCGCCGCGCGCAGGTGATCGAGCAGTTGCATGGCGTACAGGTGATCGCGCCGGAGGGCGGATTCTTCGCGATGGTGGACGTTCGCGAATCGCGGATTCCTTCCAATGAAATTCGCAAGCGTCTGATGCGCGAACATGGCGTGGTGGTGGTGCATGGCGCCGCGTACGGACCGGGCGGCGAGGGAACTCTGCGCGTTTCCTTCGCAAGCGGCGGCGAAAATCTGGCGCGCGGCCTGGAGCGGCTGCGCGAAGGACTCGCGCGTTGAACGACGCTCTTGAGCGCGAACTGAAAGCCAGCATCGAAGGCGAAGTCCGGTTCGACAAAATTTCCCGCGCGCTCTATTCAACCGACGCGAGCGTGTATCAGATCGAGCCCGCGGGCGTCGTGATTCCCAGGCATCGCGAGGATATGATTCGCGTGGTCGAGATCTGCCGCCGCTTGCGCTGCCCCATCACGATGCGCGGCGGAGGAACTTCGCAGGCCGGGCAGGCGATCGGCGAAGGCATCGTGGTCGACACGTCGAAATATTTCCACCGCCTGCTCGAAGTGAATGCGGAGGAACGCTGGGCGCGCGTCGAGCCGGGGATCGTGCTCGACGAATTGAACGCGCAGCTTGCGCCGCTTGGGCTTGCGCTTCGCGCCCGATATTTCGACCGCCAGCCGCGCGACCATCGGCGGCATGATGGCCAACAATTCCTCCGGCGCGCGCAGCGTGCTCTACGGCAAGACCATCGATCACGTGCTGGAGCAGGTGGTGCTGCTCTCCGATGGAAGCATCGCGCATTTTCGCGAGATCGCGCGCGACGAAATTCCGCTGGGCGAATCGCTGGAAGCCGCGTGTTACCGCGACCGTGCTGCGCCTGGCGTCCGAGCACGCCGGCGAAATCGAGCGCCGCTATCCGAAAGTTCTGCGCCGCGTCGGCGGATACAATCTGGACGAGTTCACGGATGCCTCGAAGCCGGTGAACCTCGCGAAGATCATGGTCGGCTCCGAAGGCACGCTGGGCGTGGTGCTCGAAGCGAAGCTGCGGCTGGTTCCGCTGCCGAAAGCGAAGGCGGTGATGGTGATCGAGTTCGCCGATCTGCTCGAAGCGCTGTCGGCGGCGCCCGTGATTCTGCGCCATGGTCCGTCGGCGGTCGAGGTGATGGACAAGGCGATTCTCGACAACACGCGCCAGAACGCCGCGCTCGACCGGATTCGCAAATCGTTCATCGAGGGCGATCCCGGCGCGACGTTGTGCGTGGAATTTTACGGCGATCGAAAGGAAGATCTGCCGCCGCGGCTGCGGCGCGCTCGAAGAAGATTTGCGCGCGAAGCAATCTCGGATATCGCTATCGCGCCGAGACCGATCCGGCCGCGCAGGCCCGCATCTGGAGCCTGCGCGAAGCCGCGCTGGGACTTTCGATGGCGATGAAGGAGGACGCGAAATCGATTCCTTTCGTCGAGGACACGGCGGTCGCGCCGGAACGGTTGAGCGAGTATATCGGCCGATTTCTCGAACATTCTGCGCGCGCACGAAACCACGGCGGGAATTTATGCGCACGCATCGGTCGGATGCCTGCACGTGCGGCCGGTGATCAACATGAAGACCGAGGCCGGCGTCCGCAAGTTCGAAGCCATCGCGAACGAAGTGGCGGAACTGGTGCTCGAATTCGGAGGCGCGCTTTCGGGCGAGCATGGCGACGGCCTGGTGCGCAGCCCGTTCATCCGCAAGATGTTCGGCGACACGATTTACGAAGCGTTTCGCGAAATCAAGCGGACCTTCGATCCGGAGGGAATTTTCAATCCGGGCAAGATCGTGGATGCGCCGCCGCATCACTTCGAATCTGCGATTCGGCGACGAATTACACGGCGCGCAATCCCGAAAACATTTTTCGATTTTTCCGAATACGGCGGATTCGCCGGCGCAGTCGAGATGTGCAGCGGCGTGGGCGCGTGCCGCAAGAAGCTTGCCGGGAACATGTGTCCTTCCTACATGGCGACGCGCGAGGAATCGGATTCGACGCGCGGCCGCGCGAACGTTCTGCGCCTGGCGATTTCGGGGCGGCTCGACGAAGCGGGGCTTGGCGACGATGGCGTGTTTCGCGTGCTGGATCTGTGCCTGGAATGCCGCGCGTGCAAGACGGAGTGTCCGGTGGGCGTCGACATGGCGCGGTTCAAGAGCGAATTTCTGGCGGACTATTATTCGCGTCACGGAACGCCTTTGCAAGCGCGCGTGCTTGGGAAACATCGATCGCTTATCGAAATGGGGCAGCCGGTTCGCGCCGTTGTCGAACCGGCTGCCCAGCTCCGTTTATCGATTCGCGCAGAAAGCTTCCCGCAGTGGAAGCGTGAGACGTTCGCGCGATGGGCCGCGCAAGCACAAGCCATCGCCCGGTCAGGCCGGTGACGTTATTCAACGACACGTTCACCAATCACTACGATCCGGAGATCGGCATCGCCGCAGTCGAAATGCTGGAGCGCGGCGGATGCACGGTCGAACGTCGTGCGGCCGGGGTGCTGCGGACGTCCGCTGATCTCGCAAGGCCTGCTGGGCCCGGCCAGAGCGGGCGCGGCGAAGTTGATCGACGCGCTTTTCCCGATCGCGGAGCGCGGCGAGAAAATCCTGTTCTGCGAGCCGAGCTGCTTTCGGCGGTGAAGGAAGACGCGCCGTCGCTGCTGCGCGACGAACTCGCACGCAAGGCTCGCGCGGTCGCCGAGGCGTGCATGCTGTTCGAAGAATTCGCGGCGAGGCTCGACTTGCCGCTGCGCGCCGGGCCGGAACGAATCCTGCTGCACGGCCATTGTCATCAGAAATCGATGGGGCTGCTGGGCGCGACGCGCTCATCTGCTTGCGCGGATCCCGTCGGCGAGCGTGGTCGATCTCGACGCGGGATGCTGCGGCATGGCGGGGTCGTTCGGCTACACGCACTACGACGTTTCGGTCGCGATCGCGAACCGCCGGCTGATTCCAGCAGTGAAGGCGATGAAGCCCGGCGAAGTGCTGGTCGCGCCCGGAACCTCGTGCCGGAGGCAGGTGCAGGATCTCGCAGGCACCGTCGCGCTGCATCCGGCGACGTTGATTCGCAGCCTCCTCGCTTAGAACGTAAGCGACTAGAAAGTAAGCTTCAGGGACATCTGCAACTGACGCGAAGCGTAAAGACCATTAGTCGACGTCGACCCCGTCGGTGCTAGAAAAGCCGCATTCGGAATGATGCAGCCGTTGGTCCCCGCCGCGATCGCAGCAGTGCAGGCGCCGGATCCGAGCGCGGAATAGTTGAACGCCGTTCCATTCACTGAACTGAAGTTCGTGTGGTTGAATAAATTGAACGCCTCGCCCAGAGCCTGCAAATGGAGACGCTCGCGGATCGTGAACTGGCGCATAATTCGGAAATCGACGTTCGTGAGCTTCGGACCGATGAACACGTTCCGGCCGAACTGCGGCGGACGGCCGCCGGTACTTCCACCGGTGTTGGTAACTTCGCCGCCAGTCACACCGTAGTCGACGCCTCCGCTCGGGAATCCGCTGATCGTCGCAAACACCGGTTGCCCGGTCGCCGCCGTCACGATAGTCGACAGGAACCATCCATTCGCGATCTGATTCGCGACTCCAGTCACCTTGAAGTGTGGATTGTACACCAGGCTCGCGACGAACCGCTGTTTTTGATTCAGATCGGAGAGTGAGTTCTCCTGCTTCTGATTGTAAGGATCGAGCGGCGGGTCAGTGCCGTAGAAGGTTCCGTTCGCGCCGGCCACAGCGCCATCATCTTCCGCTTTGCTCCAGGTATAGTTGATCAGCGCTTCGAACCCATGGGTCATCGGACGGCGCAGCGTCGCAACCAGGGCGTTGTACCAGGAATTAGCCACGCTGTATCCGTTGAGGATGACGCCTGTCGTCGGATTCAGGCGCGTGGTGTACCAGGGCACCGTGATGCTTTGCGCAACACTGTTGCTGGCAGTCAGGATGTCATATGTATGCGTGGATGTTGACGGTGAGACGTTCGCATCGATGAACACCGGCAAATGCAGGCCGCGTGCGAACAAGTAACCTAGCGAGAGACTCATGTTCCCCGGGAGCTGCTGCTCGATGGTGAGCTCGCCTTCGTGAACCAGCGGATTCACAAAATCCGGCACTAACCCGTGCGCGAGTTGCGTACCGGCTGGAGGCGTGAATGGAGTCACCTGAGGCGTAAGAGCGCCGGCGAATGGAGCCTGCGGCATCGCACCCGGGGGCGTGAAAATCAGGTTCGGGAACGTCAGCGCGGGGCAGGATGACGGAGTGCAATTGAAAGTCTGCTGATAAACACCGTTCTCGACTCGTATCGCATAGAATGTGCTGTTCGATGTCTTGGCGTAGAACATTCCATACCCCGCCCGGACCACAGTCGTCTTCGTCGGCGAGTATGCGATTCCGATGCGTGGACCGAAATTGTTCTTGTCGATATTGATCGTCGACGTATAGAGCGTCGTCAGCGGCGTCAGCGTATTCGGCTTGTTCGGTTGCGGGACATTTTGAATTTCATACCGCACACCTAGGTTGACCGTCAAATTGGACTTCACCTTCCAGCTATCCTCGATAAATCCGGCAAAATCGTTGTTATAAAAATCATCCTTGCCGACGCCGGTAATCGGATCGGTCACCTGCGCGAACGAACCATAGTGTTTGCCGGTCAGTCCGTCGCCTAGGTTGGTGCCGGTTACGTCGGCGGCCCAGTTCGAGAACGCTGCGGTCGCGGAGCCAGTGTAGCTATACACACCTCCGCCCTGGAACAGATTAATCAACAGTTCGTGAATCGCGTTCACGTCGACGCCGGCCTTAATCTGATGCTTGCCGTGCGACCATGACACCGTATCCGCAAACTGGAGGCGATGCTCGTCCGGAAATGCGGGACGCGGAAGAGCATTCGGCATTCCGTACGCCGTCACGCTCGCGATGCTGACGCTGGGACCACCGTCGTTGGCGCCGATAATTTCATTATCCAGACCCCATTGGAATCGGAAATTGTTCACGAGCGTGGGCCGCAAGGTCGTATCCCAATTGGTGACGAAGAACCGTTCATGCGTCACCGCCGGCCCGTTCGCGGTCACTGAGTTGTTGTTCACCGTGGCGTTGGTGTTGTACGCGTTGGGCGCGTGAAAATCCACAAAATCGAAACTGGAGCTGATGTGATTCGCCGCGTTGAACTGATAGTCCAGCTTCCCGAATGCCAGATCGTTGACTCCGGTGCGTGGATAGCTGCCAATCAATGACCGCAGATAATTATTCGCATTGGTGCACAGCGATGCCGACACCGCGGCCGGACACGCCAGCGGAAACGCGGAAGCCGAGCTCGATGTGTACGCAATCGGAAACACTTTGCGCGAGCCATCGTAAGTGAGGAAGAAGAACAGCTTGTCCTTGATGATTGGCCCGCCAACGCTGCCGCCGAATTGCTGTTGCTGATGAACCGACTGCGTATAGATCCCTTGCGACTTGTTAAACGAATCGAGCGCATTCAGCGCCGGATAGCGCAGGTAGTAAAACAAGTCGCCGTGATAGGCGTTGGTCCCGGATTTTGTGACCGCATTCACAACCCCGCCCGCAGCTTGGCCGAACTCCGCGCTGTAGTTCGCCGCGCTGACCTGAAATTCCTGAAGCGAGTCGAGACTATACGTATAGGGCACCGTGGAGCGCCCCCGTGCTTCCGAGAAGAACGCCTGATTATTGTTCGCGCCATCTACCGAGTTGTTGTTGTATAAACCTGAAATGCCGCGATAGGAGACCAGCCCTCCGTCTGTTGTGACAGCTGGAGTGAGCAGCACAAAGTTATCCCAGCGGCGCCCGATGATCGGTAGATTCTCGATAAGTGTCTTGCTGACCACTTCCGATTGCTCGGTCTTTTCCGGATCGATAAGCGACTCCTGACCTGTAACGGTGACCTGCTCCTGCGTGGTTTGGATCGGCAACGCGAAATCGATGGAAACTGTCTGCCCCACCTGCACCGTCAGATCTTTCCGCACGAGCTTCGCAAACCCCGTCTTCGAGACGCTAACTTCATAACGCCCGGGTTGAAGAAAAGTGGCGAAATAAATGCCCGAGTCATTCGTGGTTGTCGAGCGATCGATCCCCGTGTCGGTATTGCGCACCACCACCGTCGCGCCAGGAACGGCAGCGCCAGTCTGATCCGTCAGTACACCAGTAATCGTCCCCGCACCAGCAGTCTGCGCGAAGGTCGAGCCCGCTGTTAACACGAGCAGTGTTACAAGAGCGAATAGATTCGCCGGTCGTGCAAGCTTGATTTTACTCATTCAAATCTCCGTTACAAATTTTTCCTACGGGGAGGCGGTTTTGAAAGCAGAGTAACACGGGGATCGTGAAGACCGTGTGACGACAGGGACCGGATTCGGTCAGTGCTTTTTAAAGACCAGTTCTTGAACGTTATTACATTCCAAGGAGCCCTGTCAACCGCGCGTCGCGACACCTTCGAGGGCCGCTGAGAACGAGGAAACACTTGCCTTTTTTATAACGTTGGATTACACTCGCTTCCATAAGAACATTATGGAAAAGAAAGAAGCGGCTCCCGGCGAACTATTGCGCGACAAACTCGACATGCTAATTCTTAAAACACTCCAGCGCGGCCCGATGCACGGTTACGGAATCGCGGAATTTATCGAGGAGCGTTCCGACGACGTGCTTCGCGTCGAAGAGGGCGCGTTATACCCCGCACTCCACCGTCTGGAGTTGCGTGCGCTCCTTTCGTCGGAATGGGGCGTTTCGGATAACAACCGGCGCGCCAAATATTACCGATTGACGGCCGCCGGCAGGAAGCAACTGCAAAAAGAGAGCGCCCGATGGAGCCTTATCTCTGCAGCCATCGCGCGCATTATGGAGACCACTTAAAATGCTCTCGATCCTTTGGCTGAGAATCAAGACGCTGTTTATGAGTCGCAAGCTCGAACGCGACCTCGACGACGAACTCAGCTTCCACCTCGCCATGCGCCGCGAGAAGCTCGAACGCTCCGGCCTGACAGCAGTGGAGGCATCCGCCGCCGCCCGCCGCCGTCTGGGAAATCCCACTCTGCTGCGCGAGACCTCGCGATCGTTGTGGAAGTTCGCGTGGCTCGACGCTCTCACCCGCGACCTGCGGTATTCTGCGCGGGCCATCGCGCGATCCCCGGTCTTCGCATCCGTCGCGATCGCCACGTTAGCTTTCGGAATCGGCGCCAATACCGCGATCTTCTCGATCGTGAACGGAATCCTCCTCCGCGCCATGCCGTACGAGAAACCCGCGGAACTTTACTCCATTCGCGAAGCCGTCGCCATCGGATCGGAGCGCAACACGATGGCCTGCGTGAACGGCGGCAATATTCTCGAATGGAGACGAAATGCCGGTGCTTTCCGAGAAATCGCCGCTCTGATGCCCACCAACGACAACCTCATTTTGAAAGATGACAGTGTTAATATACATGGCCTGCGCGCCTCCGCCAGCCTTTTTCCTTTGCTGGGCATTCGGCCACGAATTGGACGTTCTTTCACCCCTGAAGAAGATGAAATGGGACACGGCCTGGAGTTGATACTGACCGATGCTTTATGGCGCGCCCGCTTTCGAGCGGATCCCGCGATCGTCGGGCAAAGGGTTTCGCTCAACGGATATCCCGTCACCGTGATCGGCGTGTTGCCGCCATCGTTTTACTTCCCCAAGCAGGATCAGCTCTACGGCGATCGTGTAGCCAAGTGGGACTTCCATGTCGAGTACTTCCTCAATCTGAATCTCGGACCGTGGGAGAAGAAGCCCGGCATCGGCAATTTCAATTTCGCGGCGTTAGGAAGATTACGTGGGGACACGTCCCGCGAGCGGGCGCTAGCCGAACTGGAGGCAATTGAAGCCGGGATCAGCCGTCAGAACCCTAGCGGCGCGACCCTCCACGCCGAACTCGTGCCATTTCAGTCCGCGGTAGTCGGCCCCGCCAAAAGCCGCATCTGGATGTTGATGGCAGGCGCCGCGCTGGTGCTGGCCATCGTGTGCGTGAACCTTGCCGGGTTAACTCTGGGGCGCAACACCGCGCGTTCCAGGGAAGTCGCGATCCGTCTGGCATTGGGCGCCGGCCGCTGGACTGTGCTCCGTCAATTTGCGTTGGAGGGCCTGACTCTGGCGATCGCCGGCGGAGCCATCGGCGTGCTGGCCGCGTTTTGGGGAATCCGCCTGCTGGTCCGCTATGCGCCTATCACGCTTCCTCGCCTGGAGACCGTCACCATTGACTTCCGCGTCCTTCTCTTCAGTGCCGGGATCGCCTTGGCCGCGGGTCTGCTGTTCTCCTTACTGCCGGCTCTTCGGATTCAGGATCAGGGCATCGAAGAAACCCTGCGCTCCACTACGCCCAATATGAGTTCTTCGCGGCGCAACGCTTTCGTCCACGATGTTCTCGCTGGCTCCGAAATCGCTCTCTGCACTGTCCTGTTGATCTGCGCGCTGCTATTGGGGCAAAGCCTGAGCCGCGTGCTGCGCGACAATGCGTGGTTGAACGAGGAGCGCGTTCTCACCATCGGGATCAGCCCCTCCCCCAAGCAATATCAGAAGGCCGCCGCCCGGGTCGACTTGTACCGTAAGCTGCTGCAAGACACGCGCGAGTTGCCCGGTGTAACCAGCGCGGGACTCATCAATGCCCTGCCTCTTCACGGCCAGATGTGGGGCGATAGCGTCGATTTCGCTGAAGCGCCCCAGGCCGATATCAACCGCCCGATCGCGAATTTCCGCTTCATCAGCCCCGGCTATGATTCCGGCATCGGCCTTGCGCTCATGGATGGAAAGTCTCTCGAGGAGTCCGACTTCGGGCGCCAGGTGATGTGGATCTCTGAAAGCCTGGCCCGCCAATATCCCGGACGCAATCCCATCGGCATGCATATGAACTGGCGCGGACCCGACAGCGGAAAAATGCTGTCGCTCGAAGTCGCGGGCATCGTGCGGGACGTCCGCGCCGAAGCCGAGAAGACGCCGATTCTGGCCGTCTACATTCCCTATTGGATTTGGCCGCCGTGGGATCCGTCGATTGTCGTGCGAACCACAGCCGATCCCGCCGGCATCGCCGCCAGCGTACAAAGGATGATTCGCGCCTCCTATGGTGACGTTCCCATCACTCGCGTCGAAACACTCCGCCAGATGCTCGACGACGCGGTGGCATCGCGCCGCTTTTTAACGCGTCTGGGAGTGCTGTTCGCCGCCTCCGCGACCTTGCTCGCCGCGCTCGGGATCTACGGCGTCGTGTCTTTGGCGACTGCCCGCCGCAGACGCGAGATCGCCATAAGGATGGCAGTCGGCGCATCGCATCCCAATATTTTCGGCATGGTGATCGGAAAGGCAGCGAAGCTGGCGGTGGCCAGCGCCGCATTAGGCGTAGTCGGCGGAATCGCTGTCCAAAAGGCGATGGTAAGCCTGCTCTACGACATCCGCCCAGCCGATCCGACGGTCTACCTGAGCACTTGCGCGATAGTCATTGCCGTCGGCCTTCTCGCAAGCTTTCTGCCCGCTCTGCGCGCTTCTCGTGTCGATCCCGTAATCGCACTAAAATATGAATAGCATCTCCGCCGCGGCACCTGGAGGAAACGATTCGGATACAATCTTGGCATGCGTGAACTGTTTCTCACTTGCCTGTTGGCCGCTTCGGCTTTCGCGCAGACTGCAACATTCGGCAGCTTCACCAATTCCGACGACGTCGGCGCTCCTCCTCTCAAAGGGGCAGCGGCATTTGATGCCGCAACAGGGCAGTACAAGATCACAGGCACCGGCTCCGATATCTGGGCGAAAGCGGATCAGTTCCACTACGTTTGGCGGGAAATGTCCGGCAACTTTGCCGTCACCGCCACGGCGAAATTTCTCACGGAAGGAATCGGGCACCGCAAGGCGGTCATCATGCTCCGCAAAAGTCTCGATACAGACTCACCATTCGTTCAACTGGCCATCCACGGCGATGGTACGCCCTCGGTTCAGTTCCGAAATACCAAGGCCGACAACACCAACACGGTCGATTTTCCGATAGAAGGCCCAGGAACGTGGAAGCTGAAGCTGGTCCGGCAGGGCACGACCATCACTGTGTGGATTGCCAAGGACGGCGCGTCCATGAGGGAATTGGGGCACACCCTCAATCAGTTGGGCAGCCCGATCTTAGTCGGGCTTGGCGTTAGCTCCCATACCCAGGAGGCGACCAACACTGTGTTGTTTTCGGATGTATCCGTCGAGCAACTGCCAACGGTTGCCGGCGCGCGCCAAGATTAATAGGGATACCCATGCTGCTCACATTGCGCCAGCTATTGCTTGTCTGCCCACTCACTGCTTCGGCTTTCGCCCAGACCGGAAGCCCAGGCATCTTTACTAATTCCGGCGACGTCGGCAGTCCGGCGATCAAAGGGTCCACGGAGTCTTCCAGCGGGCAGTACCGCATCAGCGGTTCCGGAGCTAACATCTGGGCTAAGCAGGATCAGTTTCAATATGTCTGGCGAGAGATGACCGGCAATTTCACAGCCACGGCGACGATCCGATTCCTCGGTCAGGGCAACGAGCATCGTAAGGCCGGCATCATGGTCCGCCAGTCTCTGGATGCCGATGCGACTTACGCCGACGTCGTGATCCACGGCAACGGCATGCCCGCGCTTCAATGGCGCAGCAGACAGGGTGAAGACACCAACACATTCGATCTTCCGTTCGAAGGTCCGGGAACGTTCAAGGTGAAATTGGTCCGTTCCGGTGTCAGGATTTACATGTACCTCGCCAAGGATGGCTCCGAGCCTAAGGAAATCGCGCATACCGAGGTTTCGTTTCGCAACCCTGTCCTGGTCGGGCTTGCCGTCTGCTCGCATCAACCCGACGCTTTGGACACTGTCGTCTTTTCAGATGTTGCAGTGGGGACGCAAGCTCCTCCGTCAATCAAAGCCCAATAGCGGGAAGCGCCTGCGTTAGAGTTAGAACTTATGCGTGCTGCATTCGTCGCATTATTTTTCTCTGTCGCGCTGGCGGCACAGGTTCCCACTCTTCCACCCTTGCGTGAGCAAGCCGAAATACAGCAGGAATGGCTCCGGCTTCGCCTGGAACGTCATCTTCCCGCTCTAATGCGCAAACATCGCGTCCAGATGTGGATCGTTGCCTGCCGCGAATATGCCGAAGACCTAGCCTTTTTTTCGCTGGTGTCCCCCACCGTTTTTGCCGCCCGCCGCACCACTATTTACGTCTTCTTCGATCGCGGAATTAGTCAACCTTTGGAACGGCTCGCCCTCGGCGGCGACTCCAATGGAGGGCTCTACCAGGTCTACCGCGATCCCGATGTTGCCAATCGCGAAATCTATGGCGACAGCCAGTGGCAGCTCCTGCGGAAGCTGGTCGATCAACGCCATCCCTCTAACATCGCTCTGGACACATCCCCGACACACGCGTTTTCAGACGGGCTGACTGTCGGCATGCGTGACAAAATCGTCGCCGCCCTGGGCTCGGAGTACAACTCTCGCATCATTGCAGCGGAAAACCTTGCTCTGGAATATCAAGAGCTCCGCCTTCCCGAAATGCTCCCAACCTATCGCCAGATGATGGAGATCGTTCACTCGCTGATATCGCGCGCCTTCTCTAATGAAGTCATCACACCGGGCAAAACGACGGACACGGATGTCGTCTGGTGGCTCCGTCAAAAGGTCAACGATGCTGGCCTTGAGACTTGGTTTCAGCCCTCGGTAACGGTGCAGCGCAAAGGCCTGACCGCATCCGCCCCGATCAATCGAAAAGAGGGCATTGTAATCGAGCGTGGAGACGTGCTCCACACCGATGTCGGCATCACCGCACTGTGAATCAGCTTGCGGTGAATTGTAGAGCGGAGACGCGTAAATCTGATAGTCTACGCCGTCCGCCTATCCGCTCTTGACGGTCGCGGTTGGGTGCCAAGATGAGAGCGAGCCCACACACTGAACCGCGACCGTCAGGGAGCGGATAGACGCCATTTGGCGGACATCTCAGTATCGATCGGCCCAAATGTAATTGCACGGGAATGGCCAGCTAAAAGGGCTCGTTTTGAGGTAACTCACACCCGCTCCGGCATCCACATCACAACATCGAGCCTTCCCGAAAAGTGCAACAGCGGTGGATCATCCGGCAGAGCGATTCCGAACGGCGCAATCATCGTGTTCCTTTCAATCACAGCCTCCGCCGGTTGCAGCGACCACTGCGGATGATCCACTTCGCCACGAATGACATTCCCGGCTTGATCGACCGTGTAAAAACAATATCGTTCCGTGAGCCAATCTTCCAGCGTCCCCGCTTGCGCCAACGCGACCTCGCCCGATGGCCGATAGGAGCCGCGAAATTCGGTGTCCTCGCCGAGGCTCTCATAGTCGATCGTCTTGCCCTCGCAGCGCACATTTATGTTGGCCCGGAAATACGGTAAATGGAAAAATCGGCGAGCGATTTTCACGGCTACCGGATTCGATGCATGCAGGCTGAAAAAATATACACCTCGTTTGCCGCCGAACGACACATAGGTCCGAACATTGATTTCAGGGGTCGCCGAGAGCCGCGGCAACGGAAACAGGCCTCGTGGATGGATGCGATCCATGCGGAACGGCACCACGCCAACCCACGCGCCTCCTTCCCATAAATCCAATTCGAGAGGGGCAGGAACCGAACGGTTGAGCACCGAAGGGGACACCGGCCAATGCGCGAACAGCAGGTCCCGCCAGGTCTGCGCCATGACCCAGGAACGTGCAGGCCGAGGCCATTCTCTCATGCGCTAATCCCGCTCGAACTCGACCACCGCCGTAAGCACAACTGGCTTCAACGCTGCCGCTGGTGAAAATAAGGCCCAATAAACTTCGCCCGTCAGCTCGTTTAGCTCGCCGTTCGACAAGATCACCTTGCCCGGCGATTTAATGATAAACATCAGGGGCGTCAACCCTGGGCCCTCGTTGTCTCCCCGGCCCTCCGCCCGGTCCGGTTTCGACGGCCTGACTTGGGCTAACTTAGTCTCGATCAGCTTCAACGCTACCTCACGTCGTTGCGCCAGCGTCATCTTGTCGCCGAATTGATCCTCCAAAGCTCTCAGCATGAGCGATCCTATGCGTTGGCTGGCACGATACTCCGCTAGATCGGGATGAAGCAGTCCAGTGGCGAACAATGGATCGCCTGGCCCAAACAGCATCGGCATAGCAAGTTCCGCAAGCTTCTGTGCGACGCTGCGCGCGTTCTCGTCGGTGCCAAGATCTTTCGGCAGCGTCGCCTTCAATTTCTCCAGATCCTCCGACTTCATCTGCATGCCAATCGGATCTGTACCGGTCCAGCGAAGGGTCTCGCGATATTCGAAGCGGCGGGGAGTGAGACGCGTCACGGCGACCTCGTTCACCAAGGAAAGCCTTCCAGCGGCACCTTTGATCGAGAGGTCGCCTTTGAGGGACGGGCCTGCCGCGAGCGTCCGCTCAAACGTCATTGTATGATCGAGCTCCTTCTCTTCCGTGCGGGATTTCCAGCCATTCCCCGACGGAAAAACGAAGGAGTCCTCGATCGAACCGCCCATATCGAACTCGCCGCCGTTTTTCTGCTGCCCGGTCAGAGCCACAGTCCGGGTCCACTCGCCGCCGCTTCGAATTTCGGTTGTGACGCGGGCTCGCGCGCAGCCGGAGAGGAGGGCAAGCGAGAACGCAACGGCCATGAATCGCATGTGGTGATAATAGCGGAATCATGGTCAAATAATGCTTCGTTAAGGTGCTAGTAAAGGTCCCACCTTGACCCGCCATGCGAAAAACTTCTTGACGACGACGTAAAACCGCAGGCGCCACAAGAGAGATCAGCAATTACAAGTCATGTGAGGCAGGCGGTTTCGCCTACCAGTGAGTTTTCCGCAGCCTGTTACGCATGACGGCTCAGTATCCGCCCTGAACCGCCATGCGTAAGCATGCGGACAGACGTAAAAAATGACCGGACCAGCGTACTAAGTCTGTTCGCTCGGCTAAGCCGCATCAGTTTCACGCGTTGTGCCTCGAACAGGCCACCTGAGTAAAAAAAAGTCGCGATTCCTGCTAACCAAACCAGAAATTCGAAGTATCATCATCAGACCGCCTATGGGAACCGAGAAAAACAAAGCCGACCTTTTACCGGGCACGCTCGACATGCTGGTCCTCAAAATATTGATGAGCGGCCATTTGCACGGATACGCGATTGCGCAACTGATCCTGCAACTGTCCGACGATCTCCTGCGGGTGGAGGAAGGCTCGCTCTATCCTGCGCTCCAGAGGCTCGAACTGAATGGGTGGATCACCGGAGAGTGGGGCCTGTCGGCGAATAATCGGCGGGCTCGCTTCTACAAACTGACTCCCGATGGACGAAAGCAACTGGCCGAGGAGTCGGCCCGCTACAGGCGGGTAACGGGCGCGGTCGCCCGCATTATGGGGTTCGCCTAAGTGGACTGGGGACGTTTTCGACGCCGTTTACGTTTCTTGCTCTCTCATAGCGAGCGGCAGCGGCTGTTGTGGGAAGAGATGGAGTTTCACCTCGAGTCAATGGCTGAAGACTTCGCCGCGCAGGGCATGACTGAGGTCGAAGCACGCGCGGCGGCAAGGAGAAAGTTCGGCAATATGACGCAGAAATCAGAAGAATCCCGCGGCGTGTGGTTGGTTCGCTGGTGGAGCGATCTGGCGCAGGATCTGCGCTACGCGTTTCGAGGGATGCGCCGCGATGCCGCGTTCACCGCCTTTGTGATTCTCATCGCCGGCCTCGGCATCGGGGCCAGTTCGACGGTATTCAGCGTGGTGAATGCGCTGCTGCTGCGGCCGCTTCCGTTTCGCGATCCGGGACGCCTGGTTTGGATTGCGAACCAGGAATGGTCCACTCAAGTGAGCAACTTCCTGGACCTGCGGGAGCAGAATCGTTCCTTCTCCGATCTGGCGGGCTGGCCGGCGCCTTCTATGGCACCGGAGACTGGCAATTGACGGGAACCGGCGAGCCGGAACGGGTGACGGGCGTTCCCGTGACGCAGAACCTTTTTTCGCTGCTGGGCGTTGAACCGGCGCTCGGGCGGTCGTTCACAGCGGACGAATGCCGGCAAAGAGCTGAACGTTCCCCAGGCCGTGCTTCTCAGCTACGGATTTTGGCAGCGGCGATTTGCTTCAGACCCCTCATTGGTAGGCAGCAAGTTGATGTTCAACAACCGCGCCATCACCGTCGCGGGCGTGCTGCCTGCGTCCTTCGACTTCGCCGCCCTATTCGCGCCCGGGACGCCGGTGGATATTTTCATTCCCTGGCCGCTAACGGACGAAACCAACCGGCGAGGCAACACCATGACGATCGTCGGCCGATTGAAGCCCGGGCGCTAGCGTTGAGAACGCACGGCCGGAATTCACCCTGCTGGCAAAACAGATGGAGATCCAGCATCCCGAACGGAACCCGGTGGTTCCCAGGCTGACTCCGCTCGATCAGCGCATCAATGGCCGCGTTCGGCCGGCGTTGCTGGTGCTCGCCTGCGCGGTCGGCGTGGTGATGTTGATCGTATGCGCGAACCTCTCGAATCTCCAGTTGGCCCGCCTGGGAGCGCGGCAAAAGGAACTGGCCATGCGCGCGGCGCTCGGCGCGGGCCGCCTCCGCCTGCTTCGACAGATGTTGACCGAAAGCATCGCGCTCTCCTGTTGCGGGGCCGTGCTCGGGCTGAGCTCTCGCGATCGCCGGCACACGGGTGGTGGCGCATCTGAACGCCTTCAATCTTCCCTTGCTGAACAGCGTGCGCATCGACGGAAACGCGCTGGCCTTCACCGCTTCTCGCGGCGATTCTTACCGGCGTCCTGTTTGGCGTGCTGCCTGCGCTGCAAGCCCCGCATTGAGCCGTGCAGGATGCGCTGAAGGAGGGCGGACGCGGGCTGAGCGCCGGCAAAGGGCCGCGCCTGGCTGCGCAACGGATTAGTAGTTTCCGAAATCGCTTTCGCTTCGATTTTGCTGGTGGGCGCGGGACTCCTGGTGCGCAGTTTTGTTCGCGTGCTCGACGTCGATCTGGGGTTCGAGCCGGAGCACACGGCGGTCCTGCGGGTCGATTCTACTCGGATTTCGAACCTCGCTCAACAGAACGCCTTCCTTGATGACATGCTGCAAAGGGCGCGATCGATCCCGGGCGTCCGGTCGGCTGGAGTGAGCGACGTCTTGCCGTTCGCCGGCGACCGGTCCTGGCAGGTCGGCGCAAAGGGGCATGTTTACCCGAAGGGCCAATATCCTCCCGAACCCTACATTCGAATGGTTAGCGATGGCTACTTCGACGCCGCCGGGATCCGATTAGAGGCCGGCAGAGGATTCACGGAGCAGGATCGCGCATCGAGCGAAAAGGTCGTGATCGTGAACCAGACGTTGGCCCGTACCCTGTGGCCTGGACAAGACCCGATCGGACAGGTGGTGACACAGGATGGAGGCAGGCGAGTGGTCGGCGTGGCGGCCGACGTCCGCCACGAAGCGCTGGAAAAAACGGGCGGGCCCGAGATGTATATTCCGCTGCGGCAGACCGGAGACTATTCGGACATGGAACTGGTGGCGCGAACGACGCTGCCGAAGGAGGCATTCGCATCGGGAATTCGAGCGGCGCTGCGGCCGCTGGATCCAAATCTGCCGATCCGCGAAGTCCGAAGCCTGCAGGATTTCGTGGATAAAGCGGTGTCTCCGCGACGATTTCTGGTGATGCTGCTGGGCGGATTCGCGGCCTTCGCGCTGCTGCTCGCTTCGCTTGGCATCTATGCCGTGATTTCGTATTCGGTAAATCAACGGGTGCAGGAAATCGGAATCCGGATGGCGCTGGGGGCGTCGCCGGCCGACTTGCAACGCCGCATCCTTTGGTGAGCACGTTCGGATTGGCGGCGTTAGGGCTCGCGTTGGGCATGGCGGCGTCGCGAGCGTTGTCGAACACACTGGGGAGCCTGCTATTCGGCGTGACTTCCGGCGATCCGATTACATATGTGGGCGTTGGTGCGTTGCTGATCGTGGTTGCGGCAGTAGCCGGATACATTCCGGCGTGGCGCGCCTCTCGGATCGATCCAATGGTTGCGCTGCGATCGAATTGAACCGCTTCCAACCGTAACTAAGAACACCCAAAAGGCCAAGTGCGGTAATACTAAGGGAAGTTGGTTCGGGCGTGGCTTGAATATCTCCGAACAAACCGTCCGTTCCCCCGTTGATACCCGCGTTGAAGTAGAGCGCATTCGGATTCGCTGAACTGTTCCCGAATTCGATAGCCCATAAGCCGCTATTAACGATCGGATTCCCGCCTCCATCCGTGATCGTGCCCAGGAAAGCGCCGGTCGTCGGATTGAACGCGTTGATCTCGCCGTTTCCAAAATTCCCAACCAGCAGGTCGCCACCAAAGCCGCCGAAAGTCGCAGGCGCGAGGGCGATGCCCCAGGGTGCGTCGAGCGGGCCATTCGATATGAGGCGCTTCACGAAGTTTCCATTGGTGTCGAACACGTCGACAAAACCACCTCCGCCCGGAAGCGGAACCGGCTGGCCAGACGCCACTTTGGCATACTCGACGTACAAACTTCCACCGATGTTTTGGATGTTGAAGGGCGCATACCCCGCGGGCAAATTGGGATCCACGAAACCCCCAGCCGTCGTGATCGGCGCATAACTCGAATTGAAAACGTTGATGCCGCCGCCTGCCTCAAAATTAGCTGCGTACAAGGTATTATTCGCGAGGGCGAGACCTTCATACGTCGCACCGACAGTAGTTACCTCAACCGACGCGGTCGTCCCTCCGTTCCACGCATCGATGGTGCCCCCCAGCGTATCGAAAATGAAATTCACCGGATTACCGTTCAGCATGAAGTTGGTTCCTCCGGCAAAAACCTGGCCGGTGGGTCCCGAGGGCGCTGCGGGTGGAATGGTTACGACCAACGGGACAATCGCGCCAGCACCGGAATAGAGAGTAGAAAGTCCAGTCGCTCTGTCACTTACCCAAATCGGACTAGTTGCGCTGAAAGACATTCCCCAGGGATCTTTCAAATTGGGATCGGTGGTAAGCGCCAGGCCATTAATATCGGATACCAGATTGGTTTGTGTAAATGCAGTGGCGACAAGCACCTTGGAAATTGTCATGAGCGCGAAAATAGAGAGTGAACGCATGCTTCCTCCAATAGTGAATAGATCAGTTTGTTGAAAGTGCGTTCGTGAAATTTAGGTAAATAAATCGCTAAGCAACTGACGATTTATCTTGGCCTTTACGGTTCGCCGGTCGATTCCTATTCGCCGCGCGGTTTCTTCGTAGCTGCCGGTTTGATGGTAGACGATTGTTGTATAGCAGGAGAGGAGTTCATCGGCGGTTAATTTGCCGGCTTCGAAGTCCTGACGGATCTTTTGCATAGGACTTTCAGCGGCGGGGCGGGAGGGGCGGTAATCGCGGCGGATCAGCACGTTTTTTACGCACTGATCGAGCTCGCGGTAATTTCCCGGCCACGCGTATCGATCGCCGAGGTTTTCATTGATCCACTTGATGACATCGGCGGCTAGATCCTCGGCTTCGGGGCCCGCTACGCGGCGCGCCATATATAGGATGAGTTCGCTAAGTATTTGCGGTGAATCGGCTAATTGCTCGGCGAGGGATGGCGTTACGATCTGATCCGAGCACAGGCGGTAATACAAATCCTGGCGGAATCCGCTGGTTGCGAGATCGCGATTTGTGGCTGCGATCAGCTTGCCATGAAAGGGCAGGCTCGCCGTATCGCCGACCGGATGAAAGGTTCGCGTTTCGATCACGCGCAGCAGCTTAACTTGAATCGATTGATCCAGTTCCCCTAACTCATCGAGGAAGACCGACCCACCTGCCGGACAGGTTTCGAGCCAGCCTTTGCGGTCGCCCACGGCGCCGGTGAAAGAGCCTCTGCGGTGTCCGAACAGCTCGCTTTCGACCAGGGACTCGAGAGAGCGCGGAGATGTTGATGGGAAAGAATGCTTCGGAGTCGTTCGAAGGTCAGGTCGTGTTCGCGAAAAGGGCGCCATCGGGATTGCGCTATCGCCCTTGCTACCAGTTCTTTACCGGTTCCGGAGGGACCCGTGATCAAGGTCGCGAATTCGCCCATCCGCTGGTACAGAACCCGTCGGTAGCGGCGCATATCATGGGTGAAAATCGATTGCCAGATGGCTCCGCGGAGTCGGGCGGCGGGCAGCGAACCGCCGATGATGTCGCTGGAAAATCTGTTCGAAGGCATGTTGGATCTGGCGGAAAAACGCGAACATCAGGCACCGGTTCGTAGCTTGGAAGGGAATTCTATCCCGTTGATCTTAAGATAGATGTTCCATTCCTGGTGGTATTCGTGGAAGAAGGCCCAATGGGTGGCGAGTGCGTCTTCCGGGAAGACCGGCGGTATAAAATCTTCGGATAGTAGCGTTGATAGAGCAGGTGCAGGATCGCATCTTCATATAAAACAAGATCTTCCGTGCTAGGGGATGCGCTCCTTCGAGCCAGGCGGCGGCGGAGGTCGTTGGCTACAGGCTCCAACTTCTTGAAAATACGCCATACATTTTCGCGCGGTTTCTCCGGATCATTTACCTGCTGGCTCCAAACGGGCTCGCCTTCGATGAAATCGGGGCCTAGCACTGCACGCTCGAATTCTGTATGCTCGGGCAGGAAAGGGTTGCAGTAGGCGAATTGGACGACGGCTTTCAGGAAGGCTCGCTCGGAGGGGTTTAGGAACAGCATGTACATAAATTGTACAGCGCTATACATCAGATGTACAGAGCGATGTTGCGGGCGGCACAAGAAGTGTTGATTCAGTGAGGCCTTATTCGGCCTTAATGTTGCCATTAAGGGCCTCATGAAGACCTTATTGAGGATCGTGGATTCCAATCGTTCCTGTGGACCCAGTTTCTGGGGGCTCTGAACGACAACCTATATAAGATGATCGTCTCGCTGCGCGCGGTTTATGTCGCGGCGCAGACGGGGCAGGGCGGCGAGTATCTCTCGATCGCGCTGGGCGTGTTCTCGATTCCGTTTCTGTTGTTCTCCGGGTATTCGGGATATTTCGCGGACCGTTTTTCGAAGCGTTCGGTTTTGATTTCGGTGAAGGTTTTTGAGATCGGTGTGATGGCGCTGGGCGTGCTGGTGTTCTTTTCGACCGACGTGCGGCTGATGTTGATCGTGCTGTTCCTGATGGCTCTGCATTCGACGATTTTCTCTCCGGCGAAGTATGGAATCGTGCCGGAGCTTTCGGGCGATAAAGATCTGACGCGCGCCAACGCGCTGCTGGAGATGACGACGTTCGTCGCGATCATCTGGGCACGGCGGTGGGCGGGCTGATGTTCAAGCTCTGGAAACAAGAGCCGTGGAACATGGGATTCGTGATGGTGGCGATCGCGGTTGCGGGGTTTGCCACCAGCTTGGGAATCACGCGCGTGCCGCCCAGTGGAGCGAAGGATAAATTTCAGTGGAATCCGTTTCGCGAGGTGATTACCGGCACGAGGCATCTGTTGAAGGATCGTCCCCTGTGGTTGACGGTGATCGGGATTTCTTACTTTTTGTTTTTGGGCGCGCTGTTTCAGACGGACCTGGTGGTGTTCGGGAGCGACGTGCTCAAAGTGGACGAGACGCATATTGCGATGATGGTGGGCTGTCTCGCGATTGGGATCGGGATCGGCAGCATGCTGGCGGGACGGTTGTCGGGCGATAAGGTCGAGATCGGGCTGGTGCCGCTGGGGTCGGCGCTGATGACGGTTTCCAGCGCGGCGCTTTATCTTCGAAGGGCTCGTACGCGATGAGCATGTTTGTCGCTCGCGGTGTTGGGGATTGCCAGCGGGTTGTTCATCGTTCCTCTGAATGCTTATTTGCAGCAGCGCAGTGGAGCCGGGGAAACGGGGCGGGCGATTGCGACCAATAATTTTTACAACACGCTGGGAATGCTGCTGGCTTCGGCGGCTCTGTATAGCTGCATGACAAGCTGCACTTGTCACCGGCGACGATCATTCTTATTGTCGGGCGCGCTGACCATCGCGGTGACGGTTTATATCGTCATGCTGGCGCCGGAATTTCTGGTGCGGTTCCTGTTGTGGTTTGCGACGCACACCATTTTCAAGATTCGCATTGTGGGGACGGAGAATGTTCCGCGGCGCGGGCCGGCGCTGCTGGTCGCGAATCACATGTCGCATGTGGATGGGATGTTGATCGGCGCTTGTCTGCAGAGGTTCGTGCGGTTCATGGTGTGGAAGCCTTATTACGACATGAAGGCGTTTCACTGGTTCTTCAAATTGACGAAGGCGATTCCGGTGGGGACCAGCGGGCCTCGGGACATGGTGCGGTCGATTCAGGATGCGCGGGCGGAGTTGAAGGCGGGGCACGTGGTGTGCATTTTCGCGGAGGGGGCGATTAGCCGGACGGGGAATTTGCTGCCGTTCAAACGCGGGCTCGAGAAAATTGTCGATGGGCTGGATGTGCCGGTGGTGCCGGTGCATCTGGATCGGCTGTGGGGGAGCATTTTCAGTTTCGAGGGCGGGAAGTTTTTCTGGAAGTGGCCGAAGAGGATTCCTTATCCGGTGACGGTTTCGTTTGGTGATCCGATGCCGGCTGGAGAAGCACATGCGCACGAGGTTCGGCAGGCGATTGCGGAGTTGGGTAGTGAGGCGGTTTAGCATCGGAAGGGTAAGAGGGATTTGTTGCATTTGCGGTTTGTGAGGACGGCTCGGAAGAATTGGTCGCGGTTTGCGATGGCGGACTACTACTGGTCGGGAGTTGAGTTATGGGAAGGCTTTGATTGGGGCGGTGATGATGGCTCAGTGGGCTAAGGCGCTGAGACCGTGACACGACTGTCGACGCGGCACGCCTGGAGGCGCGCGCCACAGCCGACCACAGCAGGTAGGAAATGGTTGGGGTTTTGTTGCCTTCTTCTGTGGGGGGATGTCTGGCGAATTTGGGGATCACAATGGCGGGGCTGGTGCCGGTGAACTTAATTTCACGGCGGGGACGGCGGCGATGGAGTCGGCTGTCGGGCAGTGTGGGATTACTACGATTCTTACTTCGCGGGTGTTTTTGGCTAAGGCGAAGATTGGAAGCTATGGAGGGGATGGTTTTTATTGAGGATGTTTTGAAAGTCGGGGAATAAGGTGCGGGCGTTTCTGATGGCCCGGTTTGCGCCGGAGTTTATGCTCAGGGCGGGGAAGACTCCGGATTCGTTGGCTACTGTGATTTTTTCGAGCGGCTCGACGGGGAATCCTAAGGGCGTGATGCTGTCGCACTACAACATCCTTTCGAACATTGAAGCGGTGTCGCAGGTGTTCTGGCTGGGCGAGCGCGATCGCATTGTCGGCGTGCTGCCGTTCTTTCATTCGTTCGGATTTACGGTGACGATCTGGCTGCCTCTGGTTACGGGATGCGGCGCGGCTTATCATCCGAATCCGACCGATGCGAAGGCGATTGGCGAGTTGATCGCGAAGTATAAGGGAACGTTCCTGCTGTCGACGCCGACGTTCTGTTCGGGGTATGCGCGGAAGTGCACGAAGGAGCAGTTTGCGACGCTGCGGTTCGTGCTGGTGGGCGCGGAGAAGCTGCGGGAGTCGATTGCGAAACAGTTTGAAGAAGCGTTTGGAGTGGAGCTGCTCGAAGGGCTACGGGTGCACGGAGATGTCGCCGGTGGTCGCGGTGAATGTGCCGAATTTCGAGGCGGGGCGCGATACGCAGGTCGGGCAATAAATTTGGGACGGTGGGGCATCCTTTGCCGGGAGTGGCGGCGCGGATTGTCGATCCGGAGACGATGGAGGCCGAAGGGCGCGAATCAGGAAGGGCTGCTGATGGTGAAGGGCGCGAACCGGATGCTGGGATATGTGGGCGGGCGCCGGCGCATTCGGACGATTGGTATCGCACGGGAGATATCGCGGTGCTGGACGATGAAGGGTTTCTGCGCATCACCGACCGGCTGTCGCGATTCAGCAAGATCGGCGGCGAGATGGTTCCTCATTTGAAGATCGAGGATGCGATTCATAAGTCGTGCGGCGACGATGCCTTGTGTGGTGCTCGGGATTCCGGATGAGAAGAAGGGCGAGAGGCTGGTGGTGCTTTATATCGGGACGTTGACGCCGGACGAAGTTTGGAAGAGGCTGGCGGAGACGGATTTGCCGAAGTTGTGGCTGCCGAAGAGGGAGAACATTTATCCGGTGGACGGGCTGCCGACGTTGGGGACGGGGAAGCTGGATTTACGAGGGGTGAGGGCGCGGGCGGAAGAGCTGGCGCGGGCGTTCGATGCGCAGTCGGCGTGACGGTGAGGCCTTATGGAATTTCTCATTGTCATTTTGATCGTGCTGTTGATTGTCGTTTGGACGAAGAGTTCTTCCAGGTTCAGGGATCTGGAGGCAAGGCTGGCTGAGGAGCGCCGGTCGAGCGAAGAGCAGATTTCGAATTTGACGCAGAGGGTGCATAAATTGGAGGGGAGCGCTGTTGTTGCTCCCGTGGTTGTGGCTCCTCCTGTCGTTGTCGCTCCGATTATTGCGGCGCCGCGAAAGCCTTTTGCAGATATCTGTCAGTTTTGCGGGAGGTCCATTATTGCGGGGGCTGCGCGATGCGCTTGTGGGGCTGTTCTTAGGACACAAGAGCCGACTCAAAGTCGGCTGCCGCCAGAAATGGCGGCCCCACAAGAGACGAAGCCTCCTCAGTTGCCTGTTGCGGCGGCTGTGCCGATTGAGCCTGTGGTTGCTCGGGAGAGTTTGCGCGATCAGCTTCGCAGAAAAGCTGGGGAGCAGGAATGGGAAGCGCTGGTCGGCGGGAATTGGCTCAATAAGATTGGCGTCCTGCTGTTTGTCGTTGGGATCGCTCTACTGCTGGGATATGAGTTTGCGCATGTAGGCGCGGTGGGGCGCGTGGCGATCGGGATGGGTGTCAGCTTCACGATGCTCGCAGGCGGCGTGGTTTTGGAGAGGCGTCCGCTGTATCGGATTTTCGCGCGAGGGCTGATCGGGGGCGGGTGGGCTGCGCTTTATACGACCACCTACGCGATGCATGCGATGGAGCAAGTCAGGGTGATCGAGAATCCTTTTCTCGCTGCTTTGTTGCTGCTGGCGGTGGCGGTGGGAATGATTTTCCACTCGCTTAGGTACAAGTCGCAGACGGTGAGCGGCCTCGCTTATTTCATTGCGTTCGCGACGCTGGCGCTGGGCGAGAATACTGCGTTCGCGGTGCTGGCGTTGATCCCTTTGGCGGCGTCACTGCTGGTGATTGCGCATCGGTTCGATTGGAGCAAGATGGCGGTGTTCGGAGTGGCGGCGACTTATGCGACATGCGCGTCGAGGCCGGACACGGGCGCGCCGTTGGGATCGATACAGGCCCTGTTCGCGGCTTACTGGTTAATGTTTGAGGCGTTCGATTTAATGCGGGTGCGGCGGCGCGTGGCGGCAATGACGATCGAATCCTTGATTATGCCGTTGAACGCGCTGGGATTTCTCGGGCTGTCGGTGGTGAAGTGGGATCGCATGGCGCATCCTTACCTGTGGGCGTTTCTCGCGGTGGGGGCTGCGGCATATTTGGCTAGCGCGCTGCTGCGGGTGTGGTTGTCGCCGGTTCGGGACGGCGAAGTGTTGGATCGAATGGCGGCCGGCGGGTATGAAGGTCCGATCACGCTGGCTAGCGCGCTGGCGGCGGTCAGCATTTTCTTGAGAGCGTGGGGAGTTTGGGTCGAGGTCGGACTGTTGATCGAAGGCGAGCTGCTGTTTCTGGCGGGGTTACGATTCGGGCAGACATACTTGCGGCAGCTGGCGGGTGCGGTGTTAGGTGTGTCGGTGATCGAGCTCGCGGGTGAGAGAGGGATTTTCGCTGCGGCGGGGCGGAACTGGTTGCGATTTAGTCCGGTCGCTTTATTGATGGCGGCGGTGTTCTATTTTAATCGCGCTCGGAGGGTGGCGGAAGGGGAATTGTACAGCTCTGTTGCGGCGGGGTTGGTTTTTCTGGTGCTGGGGTTCGAGACGTTTCCGCCGTACTTGTGCGTATCGTGGCTGGTGTTCGCGGCGGTGCTGTTGGAGTTTAAGCAAGCGGAGTTTCGGTTTCAATCCTATGTGATTGGGGGATTCGGAATTGCGGCGGGGTTGGTTAATTTAGTTTCGACGGAGTGGCATTACCGGGAATGGCTGCCGCTGGCGATTTCCGCGGCGGTGCTGTATGCGTCCACATTGCGAATGAAGTGGGAGGCGATGGCGGAGTGGGTATCGTCGGCTGCTACGGTCGCGTTTTTGATGGGATTGGTCTGGAAGGTTGCGCCGGGCGAGTATCTGGGGGTCGCTTGGATGGCGGTGGGGGCGGTGGTGTTCGAGCTTGGGCTGCGAAGGCTGCCGGGATATTTCAGGGAGCTGTCGTACGTGATGTCGGCGGTGGGATTTTTGAACCTGTTCTATTTTCACGTGGTGTTCGCGCATAAGGGGTCGGCATGGTCGTTGGGGGTGGCTGCGGTGGTTTGCCTGGCGGTGAGTGCGCGGTTGTTCCCTGGGGTGCGGGCGGAGATTTCAGAAGAGGAGGGGGGATGGGCGCGGGACTTGAATGCGGCGGCCGGGAGTTTGTTCGCGGCGACGCTCGCCTGGGTGGTTCTGCCTGCTCCCGTGGTCGCGCTCGCGTGGTCGGCAATTGGGTTGGTGCTGCTGGAGGTCGGATCTACGTGGTCGTTCGAGCGATTTCCGGTGTTGGGGAATTTGACGGGGGCGGCGGTGTTCGGGCGGCTGTTCCTCGCGAATTTTACGGACCTTGGGAACACGTGGGGAATTTCGCATCGGATGCTGACGGTGGCTCCGATTGTGATTTCGGAATATTACATCTGGTGGCGCTATAAGGGTCGGGCATATTTGTGGGGGGCGGCGATTCTGGCGGTGGCTCTGATGCGGTTCGAATTGGGGCGGTCGATGGCGGTGGTGGGTTGGGCTTTGCTGGGGTTGGCTCTTTATCAGGTGGGCCTCAAGCGCAAGATTGCGGATCTGCGGTGGCAAAGTTTCTTGATTGCGGGTCTGGCTTTTTGGCGGTGCTGGAATACTAGCTTTTCGATTCCCTGGACGGGAGTGATTGTGATTGCGTGCTTCTACGCGGCTCAATTGCTTTCGCCGCTGGAGGAAAAAGGGCGCGCGTTTTATTCGCTGCTGGCGTCGGTGTTGCTGGCGGTGCTGCTGTTCTATGAAGTATCGGGAGGGGTGTTGACGATGGCATGGGGCGCGGAAGGGCTCGCGCTGCTGGGGGCGGGATTTCCTTTGCGGGATAGGGTTCAACGGCTGTCGGGATTGTTCCTGTTTCTGGTCTGCGTGATGAAACTGTTCTTCTACGATTTGCGGCAATTGGGGACGTTCAACCGGATACTTTCCTTCATCGTTTTGGGAGCGATTCTGATTGGGGTTTCGTGGATTTACACGCGGTTCCGGGATCGGATTCAGAGGTATTTATAACGTTTGTCCGCATGCTTACGCATGGCGGTTCGGTGGGGAGAAGGATATGTCGCGAAAATATTTTTACGGGTTGCTGGGCTTGATGGCGGCGTGCGGGGCGGCGGTTTTGATGGGGTCGCAGGATTCGCGTGTCAGTCTCGATTCGGCGCGGGAGATATGGTCGGATGTGCTGAGGGACGTGGATGAGTTTGGATTGCACGCGACGCGGGTTCCGGTTCATGAAGAGATGGAACTGGGGGCGCGGCTGGCTTCGCAGATCACGACTTGGGGACCGGAAGATGAGAAGGATTCGGCGTATGTCACCGATGTTGCCGCGGGGCTGCTGCCTTATGTGAATCGGAAGGCGATGCGGTATCGGTTTCATGTGATTAAGTCGCCGCAAGTGAATGCGTTCGCACTGCCGGGCGGACAGGTTTATGTTTTGAGCGGGCTGATGGAGTTTTTGCAAACGGAGTCGGAGCTGGCGGCGGTGGTCGGCCACGAAATTTCGCACGTCGATCTGCGGCATTGCGTGGAGCGGTATCAATATGAACTGGCGCTTAAGAAAGTGGGCGCGGGGGATGCGGCGGGGCTCGTGAATCTGGCGCATGGGCTGATGGCGATGGGGTACAGCCGGGATCAGGAATTAGAAGCCGATGCATCGGGGGAGAAGTTTGCGATTGAGGTGGGGTACGATCCGGATGCGGCTCCGGCAGTGTTCGAGAGGATGAAAATGAAGTTCGGTGAACACGCGGCGGCGCGGGCGACGACTCCGTTGGGTGAGGCTGGTCAGGCGGTCTGGGAAGCGTTGGGGTCCTACTTTCACTCGCATCCGCCTTCGGAACAGAGGGCGCGTGCGCTACGAGAGAATCACGATGCTATTGCGGGGCGGGTGGTTTATCGGGGGGTTCGGAATTATGCGGAGAGGGTGGCGCGGGGGAAGAGGGAGTTTGATGCTGAGCGGCATGTGTATTAATGGGTGGTCGATAGTGGGCGACGGCGTAACCTTAGGCTGAGACCCTTGGTTTACTTCGCAGCCACGGGGAGCTCCACTGGTTTCCCGGCCATCAGCGCCCCGGCGTTGTACTTCTTCAGCAGGTCGTTGATCTCTGGAATCTGGCGCTCTGCGAATCCGTTTACGTCACCCATGTCCTTCAGAAACTCCGTCGCGCAGCTCGTTGAAATGTTCGATTTGATAGGGTGTAGGCGCGGCCAGCACGCGATCGATCGCGTTCAGAAGTTGGCCCAAGCGATCGACAAGGCGGGGAGCCATGCTGTAGCCGGGGATATCGGAGGGACGCGCCAAGCGCAGTTCCATGGAGGAGACCTGCTGCTTACGTTCCGAGATTAACCCCGCCAGAACCTTCAGCGCCTGTGGATCGAGGGTGCGGATATTACGTTCGGCCTGCTCGAGTTCGCCTTTCCACAAATCGATCGATCGCAGCGCGTCGTTCACCGACGAAGTCATATCGCGCAGCTTCAGGTCGGTATCGAGTTGCGTCCGAAGCGCGCCCGCGTCGACGGGAATGGTCGGATCGAGCTTTACATCGAGTTCCTCGTTCAGCGTTTTGCCTCCAGCCGTCAGGCGCACGGTGTATTTTCCCGGCAGCACCAGTGGACCGATGGGACGGAAACGGAAGCCTCCTCCGTCGTCGTCGGATTCGGCGCGGCGCACGTGCGGGCCCTGATAGCGAAGGTCCCACGTCGTGCGATTTAAACCGGCGTCCTGCGGAATGGCGCCGAGATCGCGAATCACTTTGCCGGACGCATCTAGAATCTCGATCTTCGCCGGACCTTTGTCTTTCAGATAGTAAGTGACCGGAGCGCCGTAGCCGGGGTTCGGACCGCTGAACGGTTTGTTGCCGCCGCTGCCGAGGCCTCCGCCGCCGCCGCGTCCGCCGCCGTCGAAGCGCAAGGCAGGCCGCATTCCGAACAGGTGGGCGCTTTCTGAAATCACTTGCGCATTCATCTGCTGTAACGGTGAGGCATCGTCCAAAATCCAGATCGCCCGTCCATGCGTGCCTAGAATCAGATCGTTCTCGCGCGGATGAATCACGATGTCGCGCACCGCTACCGGAGGCAGATTCTTGAGATGCAGGCGCACCCACTGGTTGCCGCCGGTGAAAGAAACGTGCAGCCCGAGTTCGCCGCCCACATACAGCAGTTGCGGGTTCTTCGGATCTTCCTTCACGACCCATAGATAATCATTCGGCGGAAGATTGCCGGTGATGTTGGTGAACGTCTTGCCGAAGTCGGTGGTCTTATAAATATACGGATGAAAATCATCGAACCAGTGATGCTCAAACGCGACGTAGGCGGTTCCGGCGGCGGTTCGCGACGGCTCGATCCAGCCGATTTCGGCGAACTTGGGTACACCCGGCGCGTTGCCGGTGACGTTCGTCCAGTGCTTGCCGCCGTCGGTGGTTACCTGCAGGTTGCCGTCGTCGGTTCCCGCCCAGATCACGCCTGCCTGCTTGGGCGATTCCGCAATGCGGATGATGGTGCAGTGATATTCGGCCGTCGTGTTTTCCGTCCACATCGTGCCGACGCTCTTTTGTTTCTCGGGATCGTTGGTGGTCAGGTCCGGACTGATGGTCTCCCACGTCTTGCCGAAATCCGTGGTCTTGAATAAAACGTTGCTGCCGAAATAAACCGTGTTCTTGTCGTGCGGCGAAGGAACGATCGGAGCGTTCCAGTTGAAGCGATACTTCAGCTCGCCCACCGGGCCACCGTCATTGCGTTTCGGCTGCGGGCTCACATCCTGCTGCTCGCGCGTGCGCCAATCGGTGCGGACGATGCCGCCGCCCTGATTTTCCGAGAGGAACAACTCCGGCTCATCGGGATGATTGACGACGTGGAATCCGTCGCCGCCGCTGATGTTGCGCCAGTCCTCGTTAAGAATGCCCGCGGCTCTGGTGCGGCTTGGGCCGCTCCACGTCCCATTGTCTTGCAGACCGCCCTGGACGTAATAAAAGGGCCATCGATTGTCGGCGTGAATCTGATAAAACTGCGCGATGGCGAAATTGAGAATGGCTTCCCAGGTTTCGGCGCGGTCGTAGGATACGGCAATGCCCCCGTCCTCGCCAATCCAGATCCGGCTGGGATTTTTCGGATCGACCCAGACCGTATGATAGTCGCCGTGAATGGTGCCGGCGATGCGCCGCCAGTTACGGCCCGCATCGATGCTGGTCATCAATTGCATGCCGATCGAATAAACACGATTCTCGTCGGTAGGGTCGATGGTGATGTGGCTATAGTAGAGTCCGCGGCCCACGACGGCGGGATTCTTGGTCATCATGTGAAAATGGTCGCCGCGATCGTCGGAGCGGAACAGCGTGCCATCGTTCGATTCAGCGACGACGTAGACGACGTTCGAATTGCTGGGCGCGACGCGGACGCCGATGCGCCCCAGGCCTTTCGGAAGTCCGTTGGTAAGCTGCGTCCAGGTGCGGCCCGCGTCGAGCGAGCGGAATACGCCGGTCTTTTCGCTGCCGGAAATGAAGCGCCACGGCTTGCGGTCGAAACGCCACATGGTGGCATAAAGGATGTTGGGATTGTTGACGTCGATGTCGAGATCGGCGCACCCATGTTCGGGGTCGATGTACAGGACTTTCTTCCAGGTCTCGCCGCCGTCGGTGGTCATGAACACGCCGCGATCCTGATTGGGCCCGGTATTGTGCCCCAGGGCGCCCACATAAACGATGTTGCTATTGAGCGGATTGATCACCACGCGCGAGATGTGGTGCGTGTCGCCGAGGCCCATATTGCGCCACGTCTTCCCACCGTCGAGCGTGCGATAAACTCCATCGCCGAAGCTGACGCTATTGCGCGCGTTGGCCTCGCCCGCGCCCAGCCACACCACGTCCGGATTATGCGGATCAACCGCAATATCTCCGATAGAAATGGTGCTGGCGCGGTCGAAGATTGGAGTCCACGTCGTTCCCGAATTGACGGTCTTAAACAGTCCACCCGATGCTGTGGCGACGTACACCATCGCGGGATTGCCGGGGATGCCCGCAATCGAAGTAACGCGCCCTCCCATCGAAGATGGACCAATGTTTCTCCACTCGAGGCGTTCGAAGAGCGCTGAGTCCAAATCGGCGGCAAGAATCGCGGACGCAGTAAGGGCAAAAGAAGTTAGAAGGCGACGCAGCATGATTAGATCAGATGCTACAGGACTCGCCCTGGATCGCGCAAGGGATCGAGTTCGCTCTGGCTCGACAAACATTTTCCACTGGTAAGCTGTCCGGCGGAAATGCTAGTACCGCTCCGCGGTGCTTCATGATAACGGAATTCCGTGCGGCGGCCCACTAAAGAAGGGGCACGTGATTTTGCCAGGATCCGCGGAGCGCGGAATAGGTGGTGGGGTTGATACCGGAAAACATCCGGAAATCATTGGCAAAATGCGATTGATCGTAGTATCCACAGTGGAGCGCCAACTCCGCCCAAGGCACATCCTTCCCGTTGTGCAGAGCTCGCAAGGCGGTCTGAAAACGGCGAATCCGGCACCACATTTTGGGGGCGACTCCGACTTGTTCTCGAAATACCTGGGACAGCCGCCGCTCGCTGAATCCTACGGATCGGGCGCACTCGGCAACACTGAAATCTTTTTCCCGGAAGAGATGCATCGCCTGATCGACCAGTTCCGACCGCCGTGTGCCTGGATAAAGACGTCCGGTGAGAAACACTTCGAGGGTCCTCAGCTTCTCGACCGGTGCAGGAACCTCGCACAGGCGATCCATGAGAGACATACCAGGACTTACCTCTTCCAAACCGATAGAACGCTCAAAAAACAGATCGGCGCGCTCGCGGAACAGCCCCGCAAAGCCTCCAGGCTGAATCACAATCCCAATAATCTCCTCCATGTCCGCGGTATCGATTACCTCATATCGTGCTCGCGGACCTACGACGATAGCAGGTGGAAGGCGCCTGTTTGCGGTTCCATCCTCTCCGCAGTCGGTGAGATAGCCACGGGACAGATTGAGGATGATCTGCATGCAGCCGTTCGGCAAAACTCGTTCGCGATGGTGAGCGACGCGTGGCGCGCGACAGTACCAGAGAGTCCGGACGAACGACAGAAGGAGCGGATTCGGAGTCGCTCTTAGATAGAACATCGATCGCTCATTGGTGAGACGTCACGGCTGGTAGACGGTGGCGCCGCCGGTCACCGTGCGGACGATCTGGATGTCCTTAATTTTCTCTTTGTCCACCGTGTGGGGATCGTCGGCCAGGACGACGAAGTCCGCCAGTTTGCCCGGTGTGATGGATCCTTTGATGGCTTCCTCATGGGAGTTGTAAGCACCGTTGATGGTATTGATCCGCAGCGCCTCTTCAACGCTAATCCGCTGGTTCGCTCCCCAGGTCTCTCCATTCCAACCGGTGCGCGTCACCATTCCCTGCATGCCCATCAATGGTGCAAACGGTCCCGGGCTAAAGTCCGAACCTGCCGCCGCGGGAATCCCGGCGTCGAGGAAACTGCGATAAGCCATGCATCGCTTCATCAGCTCTTCGCCGTAAAAACTGAACTTGTCGGTGTTGTAGTACGCATACGAAGTGAACGCAGCGGGGACCACGCCGGCCGCCTTGATGCGCCGCAGCAGATCGTCGTTGATCAGCGTGCAATGCGTGATCTTAGGACGCGAGTCGGCCCGCGGGAACAACTGCTGCGCACGCTCGACCGCGGTAAGCACCATGTCGATAGCGACATCTCCATTCGCGTGGCAGTTGACCTGGATACCGGCGCGATGCACACGCTCGATCCAGGCGTTGAGGACGTCCTGAGTCTCGGTAACATTGCCTTTATAGGGCGGCTGAACGCCGGGATAGGGTGTGCTCAGCGCCATAGTGCGCTCCGAGAAGGAGCCGTCGACGGTGTGTTCCGAGGTCGCTCCCAAACGGATCCACTCATCGCCGAAACCGGAGACGATGCCGCCCGCCAACATCGCCTCCAGCACTTTGCCGCTGGCTTCATAACTTACGCGATGCAGAAGCTCTCCGCGAGTCCGCACCTGCTGTAGCGCGAACAAATTGCCGCCCTCATGGTGCACGCTGGTCAAGCCGTAGCGGACGAACTGTTTCGAGATGTACGCCAGTCCCTCGCGGTCGCGCTGAAGCGTCTGCTCCGCGGTTAAGGTTTGCCGCTTACCCACTCTATTGAGCGCTCCGGTCGCACGGTCCGTAACCCGGCCGTTGAGGTTGCCGTTCGCGTCGCGATCGAAGGTTCCGCCGGGCGGATTCGGCGTGTTCCTGTTGATGTCCGCCATCTCGAGCGCCTTGCTGTTGTAAAACGAGGTGTGACCACCGCGATGATGCACCACTACCGGATGGTCTTTCGACACTTTATCCAAGTCGTGAACGTTGAGCGGACGATTGTCCTTCACCTTGGTGTCGTCGAAGAAATATCCTTCAACCCAAGCGCCGGGGGGCGTCTGGGCAGCTTTCGCGCGCAGTTTGTCTATGATGCTATCGATGGTTACAAACTCGACCACGTACGGATTGCCGACGAGAACTTCATAGAGCAAAACGTTGCCGGTGGCATGGTTGTGGCAGTCGATGAATCCCGGCACGATGGTCATGCGCTTAGCGTCGAATGTCTGGGTACCCTTGCCGATGAGCGCCTTCATCTCCGCAGTACTACCCGCGGCGACAAACCGTCCGGACTTGACCCCGAACCCTTCCACCTTCGGCGCGCGGGAATCGACCGTGTAAACGTTAGCGTTGAAGACGACGAGATCGGCGTCCTGCGCTTCGGCTACGGCGGAGCCGGCGATGCCTGCGGCGGTAAGGCCTAAAAACTCTCTGCGGCTGTGGCGGTAAGTCATGATGTCCTCAGACCAGCATTTTTTCGACGACGTGCCCTTCAACATCCGTCAGCCGGAAATCGCGACCCATGTATTGATACGTCAGCTTGGTGTGATCGAAGCCCAGCCGATTCAGAATGGTCGCCTGCAAATCGTGCACATGGACCTTATCCTCAATTACGTTGAACCCCAGCTCATCCGTCTTTCCAACCACCGTGCCGCCCTTGATTCCTCCGCCCGCCATGAACATGCTGTAGCCGAAGGGATGATGGTCGCGGCCCGCATTTTCAGGATCGCTGGTGTTGCGAATCTCGACCATCGGCGTGCGCCCGAATTCCCCGCCCCATAGCACCAGAGTCGAATCGAGCAGCCCGCGCTGCTTCAGATCGCGAATCAGCGCCGCGGTGGGTCCGTCGGTGATGTCGCAATTCTTCTTGAGATCGCGATTGAGATACGTATGCTGATCCCAACTCGCGTGCATCAGCATGACGAATCGCACGCCGCGCTCGACCATCCTGCGCGCCAGCAGGCAGTTGGTGCCGAACGCTCGCGTCTTCTCCGCGTTCACGCCGTACATATCGAGCGTCGACGGCGATTCCTTCGAAAAATCGAGCAGATCCGGCCCCGCGGCTTGCATCCGAAATGCCAGTTCATAGGATGCGATGCGCGACGCGATCTCGGCGTCGCCGGTGGTCTGCAAGACGCTCCTGATTCAAATCGCGCAACACATCGAGCGATGCGCGCTGCTGCTCTCTTGACACGCCTTCGGGCGATTTGCAAGATAAACGATCGGCTCCGCGCCGGTGCGGAACATGACTCCCTGATAAGTCGACGGCAGAAATCCGCTCGCGAAATTCGATTCGCCTCCGCTGGTGCCGACGCCGGAGCTCAACACCACGAATCCCGGCAGATTCTGCGATTCCGAGCCGAGCCCGTACACCACCCACGCGCCCATCGTCGGACGCCCGAACTGCTGCGATCCGGTGAACAGCAGCAACTGCCCGGGATGATGATTGAACGCGTCGGTGACCATGCTGCGCACCAGGCAGATATCGTCGGCGCAGGACGCGATGTTCGGAATGTAATCGGAAAATTCGATGCCGCTCTTCCCGTGCGGCGTGAACTTGCGAGGGCTCGCCAGCACCGCCGCAGTCGGTTTGATGAAGGCGAGCCGCAGGTCCTTGGTCATCGACGGCGGCAGCGACTGGCCGGAATATTTTTGCAGCGCCGGCTTGGGATCGAACAGATCCATCTGGCTCGGCGCGCCTTCCATGAACAGGCAGATGACGTTCTTCGCGTGCGGCGCGAAGTGCGGAGCCTTCGGAGTCAAGCGGATCCGCGAGCCCTTCGCGTTCCAGCAGAGCTGGCCGAGCGCGAGCGTCTCGATTCCGCCGGCGCAACTGCGGAAGAACGATCGCCGCGTACTGGATTTTCAAAAACTCAGGAAGGTTCATGGTTATTCTCGCGTGATCAATTCGTCAAGGTTCAGCAGAATGCGGCTGACGCCCAGCCAGTCGCCGCCTTGCGCGCGATATTGCTCGATGCGCGCGCGTTCGGATTTCGAGGGCGGCCGCGCCACGCACAGTTCGAACGCGTAGGCCAGCGGATCGGACCCGCCTTCCTTTGGATTCGCGCTCGCCAGCGCCTCCGCGGCTTCATAAAATACCGGATCGTTCAGCAGATTCAGCGCTTGCAGCGGCGTGTTCGAACGGCGCCGCCGCGTGCAGCTGACATTCGAATCCGGCTCGTCGAAATTGCTCAGCTGCGGATAAGGAGTGGTGCGCTGATAGTGGATGTAGAGCCCGCGCCGGTATTTATCCGGCGCCCGTCGCTCTCGCGCCACTTCACGCTGTTCGCATAGCCCAGCTCCGCGACGCCTTTCGGCTGCGGAGGACGCACGCTGCGCCCGCCGATCTCGGGATTCAGCAAGCCGCTGGCGGCGAGCGCCTGATCGCGAATCAGCTCCGCCGGCAATCGCACGCGCGACTGGCGCGCCAGCAGAGTATTCTCCGGATCCTTCGTTTCCAGATCCGGCCGCGCCTTCGACGACTGCCGGTAGTCGCCGACATCACGATCATCTTCTCGATGCGCTTCATGCTCCAGCCGTTGTCTCGAAATTCCGACGCCAGAAAATCGAGCAGCTCCGGATGCGACGGCCGGTCGCCCTGCGTGCCGAAATCTTCCGAAGTGAAAACAATCCCGCGTCCGAAAAATTCCTGCCAGATGCGATTCACGGTCGACGCGCGCGGTCAGCGGATTTTCTTTCGACACCAGCCAGCGCGCCAGATCGAGCCGCGTCGGCGCTGGCGCCTTGCAGCGGCGGAAGAATCGCCAGGCGTGCCCGGCGCGACTTCCGCGCCGAAGGTTTTGTAATCGCCGCCCACACGGAGATGCGTCGGCGGAACCGACGGATCCGTATGCATCACCTGCGCCTGACTGTAGGGCGGCAAGCGCCGCGGCCAGCGCGTCGAGTTTTTCACGCGCCTCACGCAGCTCCCCCGGCCGTCGCGCGATCCTTGGAATAATCGGCGCCGATCCTCGACAGAAACCACATCGTCAAGCGGTCGCGGTCGCGCGGCGAACGCTTCTCCGGATCGTCGGTCAGCAACTCGATACGGCCGATCGATGCTCGACGTAAAATCGGTGAGCGTGAAATCCCACTCGCCGCTCTCGCCCGGATGGTTGATACGCCTCGCGCAGACGCCGCTCCCACGGCGGCTGCAATTCGGGGACCCAATACTGTTCGCAGAATCTCCTGCCGCTTCGCGTAATAGTCGGCCGGCGGAGGCTTTTCGCCCGGCATCGGCGCATCGATGTCCTGTTCTTCAGCGTGATCGAAGAACGCGTAAAGCGAATAATATTCCTTCTGGCTGATGGGATCGAACTTGTGGTTGTGGCACTGCGCGCAGCCCGTCGGTGAGCCCGAGCCACGTCGTCGAAACCGTGTTCGTCCGATTAATAATCTGCTCAAAGCGAGCCTCGTTCCGATCCACGCCGCCTTCGCGATTGGTCAGCGTGTTGCGCAGAAACCCGGTGGCGACGCGGTCGTCAGTCGTCGCGTTGGGCAGCAGATCGCCGGCAATCTGCTCGAATCGTGAACTGATCGAAAGGCTCGTCGCGATTCAGCGCATCGATCACCCACTGGCGATAGCGCCACGCCCACGGGCGCGAAAGATCCTTCTCATAACCGTCGCTATCGGCATAATGCGCGACATCGAGCCAGGAGCGCGCCCATTTTTCGCCATAATGCGGCGACGCGAGCAAGCGGTCAACGAGCTTTTCATACGCGTCCGGACTCTTATCGGCAACGAAATCCTCGACTTCGCGCGGCGTCGGCGGAAGACCGGTGAGATCGAGACTGACGCGGCGGATCAGCGTGCGCCGATCGGCCTCGGGCGAAGGAGCGATGTTTTCTTTCGCGAGGCGCTCCAAAACAAACGCGTCGATCGAAGTCTTTCGAGGCCGTTGAATCGGCTGAAACGCCCAATGAGTCGACTTGCGACGACCGCCGGAAATTTAGCGCCCGCATCGATCCAGGATTTGATTTTCGCGATCTCTTCCGCGGTCAGCGGCGCGCCCATGGGCGGCATCATGAACCCTTTTTTCGTGCTGCTGATGCTGTTCGAACAGCTTTCGGCGCTGTCCCGGAGTCACGCGCGCCATCGACGCCGGAGAATCGAGGCGCAGATTGCTCATCTGCTGCGTTGCGCCGTGGCAGCCCTGGCACCGGCGTTCGAAGATCGGCTGCACGTCTTTTGAGAAGTCCTGTGCGCCGACGCACATGACGCCGCCGCCAGCAGCATGGCAATGCGGAGGTTCATAATGAATCCTATTGTAATGCGAATCACGAAAATCGAGGCGTATCGAGTCGAACTGCCTCTCCACGAAGGCAGCTACAAATGGTCGGGCGGCAACGCCGTCGCGGTATTCGACTCCACCGTGGTCGCCGTGTCGACCGACGAAGGAATCACCGGTTATGGCGAAGTCTGCCCCCTGGGATCGGCGTATCTGGCCGCCTACGCGAACGGCGCGCGAACGGGAATCGCGGAACTGGCGCCATCGCTGATCGGGCTCGATCCAACGGAACTGGGCGTGCTGAACGCGCACATGGATCGGGCGATGCGCGGGCATCCTTATGTGAAGTCGCCGATCGACGTCGCGTGCTGGGACATCCTCGGAAAATCGTGCGGGAAGCCGGTGGCGACGCTGCTGGGCGGACGATTCGGCGACGGATTTCCCGCTCTATCGCGCGATTTCGCAGGACGCTCCGGAAGCGATGGCGGAACGCGTCGCGCAGTATCGCGCCGAAGGCTACACGAAATTTCAATTGAAAGTCGGCTCCGATGTCGATACCGATGTCGCGCGCATTTTCGCCGCGGCGGAGCAGCTTGAGACGGACGATATTCTGATCGCCGACGCGAACACCGGCTGGACGCAGCATGCCGCGATGCGCGTCGCCGCGTTCGTGCGCGACGTCGATGTTTACATCGAGCAGCCGTGCCGCACCTATGAAGAATGCCTTGCCGTGCGAAAGCATACCGATCGTCCGTTCGTGCTCGATGAAGTGATCGACGATCTGGCGATGGTGGTGCGCGGCCACGCGGATCAGGCGATGGACGTGATCAATCTGAAAATCTCGAAGGTCGGCGGATTGACGAAAGCGCGGCAGATTCGCGATTTGTGCGTATCGCTGGGCATCGCGATGACGATCGAAGACACCTGGGGAGGCGACATCGTGACGGCGGCAATCGCTCATCTGGCGCACTCCACGCCTCCGGAGTTGCTGTTCACGACGACGGATTTCAATAGCTACGTGACGGTCAGCATCGCCGAAGGAGCTCCGCAGCGTAAGGAAGGCCGCATGACGACGTCGAACGCGCCAGGGCTCGGAATCACGCCGAGGTTCGAGGTGTTGGGGGCGCCGGTGATTTCGGTCGCATGAGTATACTTGAGGATATGGGCGACGAGCAGAACGGCCACGGCATGTCGCGGCTGGATCGCATGGAGGGGCTGATGCAGCTTCTCATTGACGATCATCTGAAGTTCAGCGATGAACACAAGAGTCTACTGACCTCTCAGATCCTGCTTACCGATCGCATGGGCGAACTAGTTGGAACGATGGAGACGTTTGCGGGCGAGCTAGAAGAGCTCACGGCAGAGATCCAGCAGATCGCCGAGTCGCAAAAGGAATTGTCAGTATCGCAAAAGGAACTGGCTGGGCGCAAAAGGAACTGCTGAGCGCAAAGGAACTCGCTGAAGCGCAAAAGCACACCGATGAGCGGATGAATGCTCTGATCGCCGTGGTCGACGACCTGATTCGCAGACGCCCTGAATAGTTTAATCTACCGATTGACGGCATAATCTCGACCGCCGGCCGCGACCGCTCTCCACCATCGCCGACCGCAGCATCATCGACGCCGTATAAGCACCACGACAATCACCACCCAGCGCAATTTCTCACGTCCATCGCATCTGATCCACGATATACGGCCGCGATCAGCACGCCCGGCACGCCTCCAATCGCCAGCCCCAGCGCGGATTTCAGGTTGTAGCTCCGCTCGCGAATGAATCGCACGCTGCCCACCGGCATCAGGAACGCGCACGACCCCATCATGATGGGATAACGCGACCGCCGGACTCATCCCCAGCGCTGCGACCAGGACCATGCACGGCGCGAACAGGCCGATGCCCAGCGTCATCAAAGCGCCCAAAACAAAATTCACCACGATCGCGATCCCCAGTCTTCACCGCCGAAACGCCCAGCGCTGCCAGCGTCCCCCGGTAGCATCCCCAGTTGCCTTGAAAGGAGCAAAAACCCGCTGCCACGATCAGCGCCAGTCCCATCCCGATCTGCACACGTGCGGCGCGGCCATCTGCGAAACAATCCCCGCCCCCAGCCAGGCGCCCGGCGCACGAGGCTAAGATCATCGAGAACAGAGTTATCGGATCCACGGTAATGATCGCGATGGAGATGAACGCCTCCGCACGCGGTCGGCAATGTATGGCCGACGTTCAGCGTTCCAGGAATTTTCTCGTCGCTCACCAGTTTGCCGAAGCTTGAAAGCGGCGGTGGTTGGCGCGAACGAACCAATGCCGAGCATGTCGAAAAAGTTGGTCACGAATCCGATCAGAATATCAACGGTACCGGGCGCTTTCGGAGTCTCAGCTGCCTGCGCTCGCGGCCGATCTCCAACCAGAACGATAGCGAAGGCCACGGTGACCAGGCGATCGCGATAAACAGTGCCGTCTTCATACGCTTCATCAGAGTATAGCGGCTTAAGTGGAAACGAGTCAGCGCGGCATGCGAGTGAGGGATGTTACGCTAACTTCTTGACGCAAATGACGCCCCGCGAACTGGTCATCCGCAACATCGATGGCAAGAATGTGACGGTGCCGCTCGATCGCGACCGCATCACGCTCGGCCGGTCGAGCGCCAACGAGCTTTGCTATCCCGACGACGCCGGATTGTCCCGCCAGCACCTCGCCCTGACCCGCTCACGGCGACACCTGGCAAGTGGAGGACCTGGGCAGCAAGAACGGCACCGTGCTGAACGGCAAGCGCATCGATAAGCCCGCGCCATTCAAGGAAGGCGACCGCATTTCCGCCGGGCACCTGACCATCGAATTCGCCGAGACCGCTCTCAACACGTCCAACACCGTCGTCTTCGTCGAGCAGAACGAGGCGTTTTCCAACACCGCGACCACCGTCGTCGCGAACCTCGACGCCGTGCTCGGTCCGCAGGCCGACGATCTGAATAAGACTCACGTGATGCAGGGCAGTCCGCAGATGCGCGCCCTGATCCGTGCCGGCCGCGAACTCGCCGGGCATCGTCCGCTCGACGAATTATTCACCGTGATCATGGATCTTTCGGTCGAAGCCGTGATGGCCGGCCGCGGCGTCCTGATGACGCTCGAAGACGGCGAGCTGCACGGTGCGCGCCGCGCGCGGCGACGGCTTTCAAATCTCGACCACCGTTCGCGAGCGCGTGCTGCGCAATAAGGAATCGCTGCTGGTCCGCGACGCGCAGCTCGATCGCGCCCTGCGCGAGCACATGAGCATCGTGGAGCAGAAAGTCCGCAGCATGATCGCCGTGCCGCTGCAGACCAACGATCGCGTCATCGGCCTGATTTACGTCGATTCGCCCGCACCTGATTCGCGAATTCTCGCGCGAGGATCTGAATCTGCTCACCGTGATGGCGAACGTCGCCGCCATCCGCATCGAGCATGCCCGCCTCAACGAAATCGAAGAGGCGGAGCGCGCCATGGCGAAGGATATGCAGCAGGCCGCGGTCATCCAGCAGCGCTTGCTGCCCGAAAAATCGCCCGTCGCGCCCGGGCTCGATATCGCCGGTCGCACCAAAGCCTGCCGCACCGTCGGCGGCGATTATTACGATTACCTCGCGTTCCCCGATGGCCGCATCGGCATGCTGGTGGGCGACGTCGCGGGAAAAGGAATGCCGGCTTCGCTGCTGATGTCGAGCCTGCAAGCTCGCGTACAGGTGCTGTTTGAAGACGCCGACGATCTGGCGCGCAAAATCGGCCGCCTCAATAAAGCCGTCTCCGCCAACTGTCCCGACAATCGATTCATCACCTTCTTCATGGGCATCATCGACCCGAAGACGGGCGAGTTCGTCTATACCAACGCCGGTCATAATCCTCCGGTGATGGTGCGCGACAATGGCGAATTCGAATTGTTGAAGGAAGCCGGCGGAATCATCCTCGGCATCCTTCCCATGGCCGTATATCAGGAAGCGCGCGCGATGCTCAATCCCGGCGACACCCTGGTTCTGTTCACCGATGGCGTGACGGAAGCCGCGGATCCCAGCGACGACGAATACGGCGAAGAGCGTCTGGCGGCACTCGTCACCTCGATGAAGGATCGCCCCTCGGAGGAGATCGTCGAAGCGATTCACAATGCGGTGATCGCTTTCACCCAAGGCGCGCCCGCCGCCGACGATATCACCGTGGTCGTCGCGCGCCGGCTTTAATTATCTGAAAAATCGCGGGAATATTTTTGCGCCATACCCGGTCTTTCGAGTATGCGGAAACACGTTTCTCGTACCAAATTGCTTTTTTGTGTCCCGATTATCGCGCTTGGTATCGCGTTAATTACCAGCGCGCAACAAACCGGGACGGAAGCGCCGGCCGCCTTCGCGACACCGACGCTCGTAAACAATCCAGGCTCACAAAGCGTCAGCAACGGTCTCGCGGAACAGACCGGCGACACGTTCGCCTTGGATCAGTCAATCTTCGAAACGCAGCACGACGCCAGCACCGGGCTTGGTCCCTTGTTTAACGCGACTTCCTGCGTTAGCTGTCACCAGAATGCCGGGGTCAGCGGCTCAGCCAGCCAGATCACTGAAATCCGTGTCGGCCATCGCGACGACAACGGAAATTTTGTAAATCCCACCGTGACCATCAATGACGGCTTGAATACCGTTGCAGGCCGATCGCTGATCAACGACCGCGCCACCTGCGCGCAAGCTCAGGAGCATGTCCCGGAATCTGAGAATATCCGCACACTCCGCGCCGTGCTCAATACCTTGGGCGACGGATTCGTCGAGGCGATCGACGATAATACGCTGGTCGCCATCGCGCAGGGCCAGCCCGCGCTGAGCAACGGCCTGATCCAGGGAGAAGTGATTCAAGTGCCGGTTCTGGAAGCGCCGGGGCAGACACGCGTGGGCCGCTTCGGCTGGAAAAATCAGCATGGCAGTCTGCTATCCTTCATCGCCGATGCGCAATTAAACGAGATGGGAAGAACCAGCCGTCTGAAGCCGCAGGACACGAGCACCGTCTGCAAAACCACGCAGGATCCGGAAGACCAGCCGGACGCGCTCGGTCTGGCCGCCATCGATCACTACGCCCAATTCATCCGCGGAACGCAGGCGCCGCCGCGCGACACCGTTGCTGCCGCTACGCCCGATGCAATCGCTGGCCAGGCGTTATTCGAATCGGTCCGTTGCAGCGTCTGCCACGTCGAATCGATCACGACAGCCGCGGCGGGCGCGCCCATTAATGGCGGCGCATTCACCGTGCAGCCGGCGTTAGCCAACAAGGTGATCCATCCCTTCGGCGATTTTCTGCTGCACGATATCGGAACCGGAGACGGCATCGTTCAGAATCCTCCGCAGGATACCGCGGAAAAGATGCGAACTGTGCCGCTGTGGGGCTTGCGCACCAAATCGCGATACATGCACGACCTCGCCTCGCTAACTCTCGAAGCCGCCATCGCCCGGCATAAAGGCGAGGCCCGCGAGGTCACCCATTCCTTTAACTCGCTCACGGCCACCCAGCAGCAACAATTGATTACATTTCTGAAATCGCTCTAATGCGAATCGGCCACAATCTCGATATCGCCCGAGTCCGTCTCGAGATCCACCACCGATCCGCCTCCGCGAATATCGCCTTCCAATTCGTGGCGCGACAATCGTTGCCGCGTCATCACCGGCAAATCGATCCTCCCGTTATCGGTGCGCGCGCGAACGCTATATCCGCCGTTACTCGCCAGCCTCACGCGGATGCGCCCCGAATCCGCATGCGCGCACACCGGCTTGACCGCGGTCTGCCACAGCCGGATATCGCCCGAATCGGTGTTGGCATCGATCGTCCCTTCGATCTCCAACGCCTCAATACGCCCCGAATCAGATCGCGCATCGACCGCGCCCTTGACCAGTTCAATTCGAATCCCGCCGGAGTCGCTGCTGGCCCGCACATCGGAGCCGATGCTCGAAATATTAATCTCACCCGAATCCGTCTCGCACTCGACCGGCCCCTCGATCCCTTCGATTCGAATGTCTCCCCCATCGGTAAGCGCGCGCACCTCAGTATCGCTGGGCGTTGTAATCTCCAACAGCAACTTGATACCGCGCAGCAGCCATCGGTCCGTCACATCTCCGACCCCGATCGCGTTTCCGTCCTGCGCAATCGGAGGGTCCGCTTCAATTCTGCGCATCCGCCCCGAAAGGTCGCCCCATATAAAGAAGGAGGACCGCGCCCGCACCACGCCGCGAATTCGCACCGATCCCGCCTCGCCTTTCAGCACGCGGATCACGCCCGAATTCGCGCTCACATCCAGCGTCACCGGACCAGTCACCGTCAGCGTCCGTTCAAACGTCACTTCCATCCGCTCGCGTGTGGGGTTCATTTGCAATCGAGCATAAACGATTCCCCCTCGTCGAAGCCCTCGAAAACCGGTGAACGGCGAAATAAGCAGGGTGAACGACGGTGGTAATCTGATAATGGAATGCTGAAGCTTGTAATCGCGCTCGCCCTGGTCATCGGTAGCGTCGAGTGCGCCGCCGCCTGCACCCCAGTCGCGTCCGCTCAGCCTGCATGCCCCCATCATAAACAGGCGCCCGCGTGCACTCATGAATTAGTCCCCGCGACCATCGTTCAATCTTTCGTTGTCGACTTGCCCTGCTCATCGCAAGCATTCCATGCGCCGATGTTTTCCGTAACCCTGGCACCGTTCGACGCACCGGCGATTCAAGAATACTCCCCTCCTGGCCCGCGACCGGCTATCCTCCGCGTCTGATCCCTTTTCTTCTTCCGGTGGCGCGAGCTTCAGCTTCGAGCGTCGGCTTCAGCCGGCGTGCTCGTAAGGAGGAAACTTTTTCGTGAAGTCAATCATATTTGGATTAACCCTGGCCGCATTGGCCGCAGCCCAAGATCCAATGGCGGGCATGAAGATGCCCGGTATGGACATGCCCGGTCAGATGACCGACATGAACCCCGCCGCCATGTCGCTGATGAACCTGGCCACCGGCACATCCACCAATCCCGCGGCCTGGACCATGCCCATGCTGATGGCCCACCTCGGCTCCTGGAACACCATGTTCATGGGCGATGCGTTCATCGTCGACACGCAGCAATCCGGCCCCCGCGGAGGCGACAAACTTTATTCGCCCAGCGTGTTCATGGCCGCAGCCGGGCACCAAGCCGGCGCAAAAGGCGCGTTTCAAGCCGAGCTGATGCTGAGCCTCGACCCCGCCACCATCACCGGCGAGCGCTACCCGCTGCTCTTCCAAACCGGCGAAACCGCCTACGGCCATCCTCTCTACGACGCGCAGCACCCGCACAATTTCATCATGGCCCTCGGCCTCCACTACGCCTACGAAATTTCGGAGGCCACGACCGTCGATTTCTACGTTGCCCCCGTGGGCGACCCTGCCCTCGGACCCGTCGCTTATCCACATAGAGCCTCCGCCGAGGAGCTGCCCCAAGCCCCGATATCGCACCACCTGCAGGACTCCACTCACATCTCCGACGACGTGGTCACCATCGGCATCTCCCATAAAGAATTCAAACTCGAAGCCAGCGGATTCCATGGAGCCGAGCCCGGTGAAAATCGCTGGATCATTCAGCAGGGCGCCATCGATTCCTGGTCCACGCGCCTCTGGTTCTTCCCCACCAAGAACTGGGCGGCGCAAGTTTCCGTCGGAAGGCTCACCCATCCTGAGGCGTTGGAGCCCGGCGATCAGATCCGTTCCACGGGCTCCCTCAGCTACACGAAGGGTGGCTGGTCCTCCAGCCTGATCTGGGGGCGGAGCCACTTTACCACGACCGATCGCAACCTGAACAGCTATCTTGCGGAATCGGTGGTGCCCATCTCGAAGAATAATTTCCTGACCGGACGCATCGAGCTGGTCGATAAAGATGAACTCTTCGTACCTTTGCCCGGCACCTTCCGCATCGGCGCATACACGCTCGGCTACACCCGCGACATCCCGCTGTTTTCATATATCGAAACCGGCATTGGCGCAAACTTCAGCTTCTATACACTGCCGGACGCGATTAAGCCCTTCTACGGCGACCATCCCGTCGGCGGCAACATTTTCATCCGATTCAGATTAAGGAAAAACACATGATACTGATATTTCTAACACTCGCCGCAACCTTCACCGGCACCATTACCGACACGATGTGCGGAGCCAAGCACACCATGATGAAAGATCAACCAGACGACAAGTGCATCCGCATGTGCGTAAAAGGATCCAGTGATTACGCACTCTTCGACGGCCAAACCGTCTTGAAGCTAAGCGATCAATCCAAGCCCGCAAAATTCGCCGCGCAAAAAGTAAAAGTAACCGGCATGCTGGACGAAAAAACGAAGACCATCAAAATCACCTCAATCGACCCACTCTAGTGCTTGTGGGGCGGCGCCATGCGCTGCCGCTCGTTCCATTGAGCCGTGACCGGCGATAGCATGTCCCCTCCTTTACAGTCGGGCTCGGTATGGCCTGGGCCCGCGTCCCCCAACCGAACCCCGGCCGTAAGGGAGGGGACCCGTTCTTCAACGGAGCGGTACTAAACCATCGATTCGAGCTACCAATTATCCGGGAACAAAAAGGTCTTTCTGGCAAGCTCCGAAGACAGCGTCTCAGCCCGATAGTATTTTTTCAGGGTGTTCTCTTTCCAATTCAAGAGATCTGCATTGCCAGCCGCAAACTCGTCCCAACTCTGCGGATATCCCATCCGCGCCATCCTCTCGCGAATCAAAAACAGAAAGGCCCAGGTGATTGTCTCGTGATAAAGCTGAGGCTTTCCGTGCGCCGTGGCGAACCGGATCAGCGACGTCGAAAAACGCTGGAGCGCCTCCATCGCCGGATACCGGCACAAATATAAATAGGCCATCCGGACATGGTCCGCGTGATGAAAAGACTCATTGGCGATCGTGCAGTCTTCAAAGCTAGCGACGAACTCGTCATCGCTCATGGGGCGCCTCCCGATGCGTCAGGCAGACAATCACAGCCATTGTGTAAAGTACCAGGGCGCTCACGTCGAACTGACCGTGAACGAAATGAATCGCCACAGCGATGACAAAAATGAATAGCAGCGCATACCCGCCCACCAGAATAGTGTCGGGTATCAGGAACAGGATAGCCGCGACCAATTCGCTTCCGCCCAGAGCCGGACGTATCCATTGCGGTAAACCGATCCTCGCAACTGCTTGGGCACCGGCAGAGGAAAATGCAAAAATGGCGGACTGTAACGCGACGATCAGACCCACCACCACACGCAATCCTGGAATGGCCAACTTCTTTAGCCGCGTATTCATTTTTTTCCTTTCTCAGTCAGTCGATGGCTTGAACTGGAATCCAGATCAAGCCCATAGAACTTCTTTAATTCCTTGATGCGCTTAAGACTCTCCTGACTGAAAGGGACCTTCCCGTCGAAAGCATGCAGAACAATACCCTCTAGTAGATCCCCCAGCGACAAATCACGATAGTCCGCAAACGCCCGCAACACCTTTAGGATCCGCTTTTCCATGCGAACGCCCGTCTGCACCCGCTCCACAGTGTGTACCATGGTACCAATCTACCACGGTAAGTCTGACAGTGGGCAGGTTCCCGACCTGCCCTCTTTCCAAAAGTTCTGTATTTCCAGCCTCAAGGCGTCGCCGGCACAAACATCGACCACAACCACTTAGCCGTCAGCAAAATCATCGTGATGCTGGTCCCGCCCGCAATCAGGTTCTGGACGAAATTATTCTTATACTCATGCATCACATGCTTGTTGTTGATCAGCGAAAGCATGTAGAACAGCACGAATGGCAGCAGCACGCCATTCGCTACCTGCGAAAAGCACAATCACTTTGAACAAAGGCAGGTGCGGGATCAGCACGAATCCCGCTCCGCCGACGATCAGGAACGTGTAGAGCCCATAAAAAATCTTCGCCTGCGAGAAACTCTTCTCCACGCCCGATTCGAACCCCAACCCCTCGCAAACGTTGTACGAAGTCGCCAACGGCAGAATCGCCGCCGAAAGAACCGATGCATTGATCAGTCCGATTGCAAACAGCGCCGCCGCGAATTTACCGGCAAGCGGCTGAAGTGCCATGGCGGCCTGCGCGGCATCGGTGATCTTCCCATGCCCGGATTTGAAGATCGTCGCGGCGCACGCCACTACGATAAAGAACGCAATCACGTCGGTAATAATGCACCCGATAATCACATCCCAGCGGCTCATCCAATATCGCCGCTTATCGATCCCCGCCTCCACAATCGACGCTTGCAAATAGAACTGCATCCACGGCGTGATCGTGGTCCCGATAAGCGCCGATCACCACAATCACGTAATCGGGGTTGCTCGAAAACTGCGGAATCAGAGTTTCCTTGAGCGCCCTCGGCCAATCCGCATGGACAAAAAACGCCGACACCGGATACGCGAAGTAGATCAGCGAAAAGATGATCAGCGTTCGCTCGACAGGCTTATAGCGCCCCTTCACGATCACGAACCAAACAATAAACGCGCCGATGGGCACGGAGATGTATTTGCTGACCCCAAAAATTTCCATCCCCGAAGCGATGCCGGCAAACTCCGCCGCAATGTTGCCGAAATCCGCCAGCCCCAAAATCGCCATCGTGATGAAAGTGGCGCGCAGCCCGAACTCCTCGCGGATCAGGTCGGACAGCCCTTTGCCGGTGATCGCGCCCATGCGCGCGGCCATCTCCTGCACCACGATCAAAGCGATGGTAGTCGGAATCAGCACCCACAGCAGGGAGTAGCCAAACTCCGCGCCCGCCTGCGAATAAGTGAGGATGCCACCCGGATCGTTATCGACGTTCGCCGTGATGAAGCCGGGGCCCAGAATCGCGAACAAAGCCACGATTCGCCATTTCATTCCAGCCAGCCCGGCGAGGCGGCGCGATGGAGCAGTCTTCGACACTTGTTCGAGGCTAACCTAAACGGAGCCGTAAACGCCACGGAAGAAATGTAACGATTGGGTTGCGCATTTTTCCCATCGGAACAGGTCCGCGCGCATCCGCCCGCGCGCCGCCAGATCCTCCAGCAGCGATTCCGATTCCAACATCCGCGTAAGCGACGACGCGATCGCCGCGGCGCTTCGCGGATCGACCAAAATCGCCGCGTCACCCGTGATTTCCGGCAAACAGGAATTGTTCGATGTCAGCACCGGCACGCCCGCCGCCATCGCCTGCGCCACTGGAAATCCAAATCCTTCGTAGAGCGATGGATAGACGAATACTGTCGCTCCAGCCGTGAGCCCGGGCAACTCGTCCTCCGGAACATAGCCCAGATAGGTTGCCTTGTGCTCGATGCGCGCGAGCGTTTGATCGGAGTTCCAGCCGCGCGGACCCGCGATCACCAGATCGAACTCATCGCGCAGCGACGGTTTCAGCAGTGCCCATGCGTCCAGCAGCGTGTCCAGATTTTTTCGCGGCTCAATCGTGCCGACATAGAGCACATAAGGCCGCGCTCGCTCCGCGGGTACCGCGTCGTAATAGGACTCAGCAATACCGGAGTGGATGGTCCGAATCCGATCCGGCGCAATGCTCAGCAATCGAATCGCATCCTGCCGCGTGTTCTCCGAAACCGCGATCAATCCATCGGCGCGGCGCAAAATACGATCTGCAAATTCACGATCCGCTTTCACATTGCCCGGCGTGTGAACCTCCGGCATCAGCCAGCAGGTCAGATCGTGAATAGTCGCCGTCAGTTTGGCGCGGCGCGGAGCACGGCGCAGCAGGTTCGTAGCATGAAAAATATCGGCGTCGCGAATCAGCCAGTCAAGCGGTGGAAATCTTATCTCGTTCATCGCTTTGATCAGCGCAAATCGCGCGATAGTTGCCGGCCGCGAAAGCGCGCTCGCTTCATGATCGAGCTTGCCGAAATCATGGAGGAACGGAAAAGCTCCGACATCGGCGCCCTGTTTGCGAAGATGCCGCGCCCAGTGCCAGATGTAGTTCTTGATGCCCGCACTCCGAACCAGAGTCGACGTAGCATCGATAATTATGCGCATTTAAGACTCAGCTGAGCGTCATATCTGCGCAATTATGGTCGTTTATGGCAGCGTAAGTTTGGATCCGCCAGCGTTTCATCCACAAAAACAACACCAGCAGACCCCACAAATGGTACCCGAGATTGGCCCGCCGATCGAGGTGCGCGCGAATGACTTCGATCGACGGCCGACCAGGAAAAAATCCCCGTTTCGCGAATTGTTCGCTCATTCAGCGTATCGAGCAAGAGAGGTTTTAAGACAGTGCGCAGCCAATGGTGCACGGGAATGTCGAAGCCCTCTTTCTTGCGAGACAAAACCGACTTCGGCAACCGGTCCTTCATCAATTCACGCAGCACGAATTTTAATTTCCCGCCGCGAATCTTGAGATTGTCAGGAAGAGTGGCCGCGAACTCCACCACGCGATGATCGAGAAACGGCGGCCGCACTTCCAGCGAATGCGCCATGCTCATCCGGTCGCACTTGTGAAGAATATCGTCAGGCAAATAGGTAAGCTGATCCAGCCACAGGAAGTTGTTGCCCGGCAGAGCAAGCTGCGGCTGTTCCACTGGCTCGACAAGCAGTTCCCGTTTCTCCGCGTTTGAAAAAGTTCCGTTCCAGAAAAAATGCGCGTCGACCGGATCGAGCAGCGATCCGTTCAGCATCCGCGTGATCTTGTAATCGAGACCAATCTTGTTGTCCGAAACCGGCAGCAGCCCAGCCATGCGGGCGGCCAGTTTGCGCATGCCCATAGGCAGCATGCGCAGTTTTCTGGCATATCCATCAGCGAGATATGTGTTGTATCCGCCGAACAATTCGTCGGCTCCATCGCCCGAAAGCGCGACCGTCACTTCACTGCGGCACATGCGCGAAAGAAACCAAACCGGAATCGCACCGGCGTCGGCCATAGGATCGTCGGAGTAATACGCCAACTCCTCGACCGCATCCGCAACGCCCATGTCCTCATTGAGATCGAACTCGTGATGATCGGTCTGATACTTCTTCGCGATCTCGCGAAAATATTGGCTCTCATCGAATTCGCGGCCATGGAAGGAAATCGAAAATGTCTTGAGCCGCGCGCCCTCGGCGGCGTAATGGAGGATCGTCGACGAATCAAGTCCTCCGCTGGACCAAACGCCAAGTGGAACATCGGAAACCAGATGTTCTTTCACCGCGGAATGCAACAGCCGGTCGAGCTCTCCTTTTGCCGATTCCAAATCGATGCGCGAATCGGGACGGAACTCCAAAGTCCAGTAGGCTGATATCGAAGCTTTCCCATCGCGCCAATCGAGAAAATTTCCCGGCGGAAGTTTTTCAATTCCCTCAATCATCGTTTGCGATCCCGGCGTGTAATTGAGTGAGAGATAACGATCGAGCGACAAACGATTGATTCTGCGCTTGATTTCCGGATGAGGCAGAATCGTTTTCACTTCCGAACCGAAATAAACATTCCCGTTCTGTTTCGCAAAGTACAAAGGCTTAATGCCCATGCGATCTCGCACCAGAACCAGTCGGCGCCGCGACTCAGTCCAGAGGGCCGCGGCGAACATGCCCCGCAATTTCGAGAAGGACGCGACATCCCATTGAAGGAACGCGCGAAGCACCGTTTCGGTATCGCAATAGGAATGAAAACAATGGCCCAGCCCTTCGAGTTCACGGCGCAACTCGGCGTTATTATAAATTTCGCCGTTGAAGACCAGCACAGTGTCACCGTCATCGCTCAGCATCGGCTGCGCGCCGTGCTCAAGGTCGATAATTTTCAGGCGTACCGCGCCCAAAGAGATCTGCTGAGACTCCCAGACTCCCTGCTGGTCAGGCCCGCGGTGAGTGATTGATCGCGTAATTTCTTGAATCAGCGAAGGATCCGGAATGGATCTTGCGTGAGTAAATCCGGCTATCCCGCACACTTATGCGTCGAGGATAACACATGGCCCTGCTTTGGTATGCTTACGCAATGCGGAATATTCTTAGCATCAGTTTCAGCGTGATCGCGGCCCTATCGATGATGCCGAAAGCGATTGGCTCCACGCTGACCGCCGGCGAGGTCCTTGTCATCGATTTCAGCACTTCCTCGCCGGTGTGTCCATCCGGGGCTTGCAATGTTCTACAGCTAATACCGAATGAGGCTGGATCCTTTGGCGCCACAGATGTTTCGGTATCTTTATTCGACGGCCCTAACCTGTTGGGAACCTATACCAATCCAGTTTGCTGTGGGGGCGTCTTCCAGACGGCGTCTAGTCTATTTCAGGAAGGAACGACGGTCGATTTTACGGCCATCGATTCCGGCACAATCGACGGCATTATCGAAATGACCATCGGCACTGGTTTTCTGACGTGGCCGTCATCGCCCACGCCGATTTTGTTCATCGGATGGGGCCAAAGTCCTGGCGGCATCCTGGTAGGGACCGGCCTCACAATTAACTCCGTTACGATTTTGACTCCAGAGCCTTCCACCGGCTTTTCGCTAGCGCTGGGCGGCTTGATGCTGCTGCTTGGGTTTAGGAATAGGATTAAAGCTCGCGGCTGATATACTTTCGGGATGTTGTATCTCCTGCTGAGTTTTGCCCTTTCCGTTCCTACCATCGATCAATCGCTCTCAACGCAATCGGTATCGAACGCAGAAATTTCGCCGGACGGTCGTTATGTCGCTTATATTGTTCAGCAAGCGAACTGGGACGACAACGATTTCATTTCGCAAATCTGGATCGCTGGTACGGCTACCGGCGAGCGATATCGATTGACCAGCGGAAAGAAATCATCGACCGGACCGCAGTGGTCGCCCGATTCAAAGCGTATCGCGTTTCACTTCAGATCGCGACGGCAAGAGGCAGATTTATTTGATCTCCCCTGTCGGCGGCGAAGCGGTTGCATTGACTGCGGAGGACAACGGGGTTGGTGCGATCGCGTGGTCGCCCGATGGTAGCTCCATTGCATTCACTTCGGCGGGTCCCGACGCGAAATCGAAAAAAGAACGCAAGGACAAATACGGTGAGTTCGATATCATCGGCGGCGATTACACGATGAACCATTTATGGCGAATTAAGGTTCCGTCGGAGATGCCGTATGACGTTAAGACTTTGCCCAAGCCGGAGCCGCTGACTAAGGGCGAGCAGTTCAATGTGTCGAGTTTTTCGTGGTCTCCGAACGGTACGCGGATCGCGTTCACCGGCAGCCGCGATCCGGACCTGGGATCGCAGAACACGCAGCAGATTTATATTCTCGATCTCGCCGATTTGCATGTGCGTAAGCTGCTCGATTCGGGCGGGCCGAATAGCAATCCAAAATGGTCGCCGGATGGGAAAGAGATTGCATATGTGACGGCTAACGGGCAGGAATTTTACTTTTTCGCGAATCGATATATTTCGGCGATTCCTGTCGACGGAGGGACGCCGCGGGTGCTGACGAGCGAGTTCGACGAGGATCCGAATCTGATCGACTGGGCTAGCGACGGGATTTATTTCACCGGCTTGCAAAAGACGGCTGCTCATGTTTTTCGCATCGACCCTGCAACCAAATCTATTAAAAGGATCAGCGGGCCGGATTCGTATCATTTGACCGGCGTATCGTTCACGAAAGACCATCGAATGCTGGCCGGAGTGGGCGGCATGCCGAATCATTTTGCAGAGGTGCTGACCTCGTCCACTTCGGATTTTGCGGCGAAAGTTTTGAGCGATGTAGGAAGCCAGTATAAGGATTTCAAACTGGCGACCCGCGAGGTGGTGCAATGGAAATCGTCGGACGGCGCGTCGATTGAGGGCATCCTTATTAAGCCGGCGGATTACGATCCCGCGCGCAAATATCCTCTGATGGTAGTGATTCACGGCGGCCCGACGGGCGTGGATACGCCTATGTTGAGCGCGGACCGCTATTATCCGGTGGAAAAATTCGCCGCCAAGGGCGCGCTTATTTTGAAGCCCAATTACCGGGGCTCGGCGGGATATGGTGCGAAATTTCGAGCGCTCAATGTGCGGAATCTGGGAGTCGGCGATTATGCGGACGTCATCTCCGGCGTCGACTATTTGATCGCGAAGGGAATCGTCGATAAGGATCGCGTGGCATCAATGGGTTGGAGCGAGGGAGGATATATTTCCGCGTTCATCACCTGTTATAGCGATCGGTTCAAAGCGGTGTCGGTGGGCGCGGGCATTTCCGATTGGCTGACTTATTACGTCAACACGGACATTCATCCCTTCACGCGCCAATATCTGAAGGCCACGCCCTGGGACGATCCGGAAATTTATCGTAAGACGTCGCCGATTACGTACGTGAGCCGCGCCAAGACTCCTACGCTGATCCAGCAAGGCGATCAGGACAAGCGCGTGCCTCCGCCGAATTCGTATGAGCTGTATCAGGCGCTGAAAGATCGCGGTGTTCCGGTGAAGTTGATTTTCTATAAGGGATTCGGACATCCGATCAATAAGCCGAAGCAGCAGCGGGCGGTGATTGAGCATAACTATGAGTTTTTCAGTAAATATATCTGGGGCGAAGAAGCGGCCAGCGGTGCGGCATCCTCGCAGTAGGAACCTATGCCGTTACTTTCGGGCATCGTCCAGGTCTCTCAAATAAATGCCGCGATCGCGGACGTATGCCGGCAACTTGCGCCGGACGTGAAGCTCATTCGCTTCGACATAAAGACCGACTGGAGCGGGGATGACGCTGTCTATTTCCGGATTCTGATTTCCGACGATGCGGCGAGTGCGCGTCTTCGCGAGACTATGAAGAGGACCGTCAGCATGCTGGAGTCCTGTCTGGATCTCGAAGCGTTGGGCTTTTTTGTCTATTACAACGTGAGGAGCGAATCCGAGCAAGCGGCGCTTCGCGAGAAGTCCTGGGAAGATGTCCTTTCCTGAGGACCTGCTTCAGCGGCCTATGATCTGGCGGATAAGGAGCGCGGGGAACCGAAACAAGCCAGTCTCAGGCGTGCTGTATCGACTGCCTATTACGCGCTGTTCCCTCTTCTGATCGATGAGGCTGTCAGCAAATGGGCCGTCGAAAGGCAGCGTAGCCTTCTCGCGCGGACTTTCGGACACGATAGGATGAAAAGAGTTTGCGATGAGGCGGTGAAGGACGTCAAGAGTGGGGCGCGGCTCCCTGCCGAGTTGAACACGGTTGCTCATAACTTCATTCAGTTGCAAGATCATCGGCACACGGCCGACTACGATAATTCGAGACAGTGGGCGCGGGCCGATGTGAGCATCGTGTTGACCCTGGCGACGGATGCATTCAATGCGTGGTCGGCGATCGCCGCGCAAGATGCTGCTCAGGACTTTCTGTTGCAGCTATTCCTTCCAAGGCTGCCGCGCCAATAGGTGCGTCCGCCGAGCAACAACCTACTCGTCTGACGGCGTCTATCCGCTCCCTGACGGTCGCGGTTCCGTTAGTACGAGCCGCTTGGCGGTAGTACGAGCCGCTTGGCGGCGGACATGCGGATCGGGTCTCGCGGCATGGTCCGCATCGACTGCACCCGGTCCAGTTCTTTCAGCAATTCTTCGATCCGGAAGGGTTTTGAGACATAGCCGTCCATACCAGCCGCCACGCAGCGGTCGATGTCGTCTTTCATCGCGTGCGCCGTCATCGCGATGATCGGCAGATGCGATCCCAAAGCCTTTTCGCGTTCGCGAATTGCCGCCGTTGCCTGCCAGCCGTTCATCACCGGCATCTGCACGTCCATCAGCACCGCGTCGAAGGTTCCGTTTGAAACAGCGTCCAAGCCCTCGAGACCATTGCTCGCGACGGTAACATGATGGCCCCGTTTTGTCAGCAGCGTGACCGCAACTTTTTGGTTCACCCGATTATCCTCGACCAGCAGCACCCGTAAGGGCCTGCCAACCTGTTCCGGTTTGAGCGCTGTCCCGGCCTGCATCTGATCGCAGGTCGGCCGCTCCATTTCGATATCCTCCACCAGGTTCCGCAGAACACGCTCCAGATAGGATTCGTCGATCGGCTTAGAGACGAATGCGTCCACGCCCGCAGACCGGCATTCCTTCGGATGACAGGCGTCGCATCGGGACGAAGTCACCACAATGCGGGAAACCTCGTTACGCACCATGATCTGGTCGAGCAGTTCAAACTTACCGGGGCAGCCGTTTGCGCGATCGAGCACAACAATGGAGAATGGCGCGCTGGTTTGATTCGCGGCCTCGAACGCATCGAGCGCGCTTGGTGCATCTCCGTATACAGCGGGCCTCATCTCGAGACCCATCAGGATGTCCCGCAGGTTCTCCCTGCTCGAAGCCGAGGGATCTACCAGCAGTACGGAAACGCCCGATAAAGGATGCCTGCCCGGCAAGGAGTCCGGTGCCGCCATCGCCAATTCCGCGGTGAAGTGGAATACCGTTCCGCGCCCGGGTTCGGATTCGAGCCAGATGCGTCCCTTCATGGCCTCCACCAGGCGCGCCGAGATCGTCAATCCCAGGCCGGTTCCTCCGAAACGGCGGGAAGTAGAACTATCCGCCTGGACAAAGGGTTCAAAGATGGTGCGCTGCTTCTCGAGGGGGATTCCAACGCCGGTGTCTTCGACGGAAAATAGCCACAGAGAAGAGTCCGCCTTCTCGACCGCGATCGTGACGCTGCCGCTCTCCGTGAACTTGATCGCGTTGCCCACCAGGTTCATCAGGATCTGGCGCAGGCGCGCGGGATCTCCACTCACCCTCGCCTCCGGCAGCGGATGCTTCACGCGCAGTTGCAACCCAGCGCCTAGGGCGCGCGGCATCAGCAATCGCAGCACTCCGTTGACAACTTCGTCTAACCGGAATCCGGTCGACTCCAGTTCCAGCTTGCCCGCTTCGATCTTGGAGAAATCCAGGATGTCGTTGATGATCGTCAAAAGAGCATCTGCCGACTGTTTGATCGTCTCGGCGGCCTCGCGCTGTTCGAGTGATAATTCCGTATCGAGCAACACCTGGGTCATTCCCAGGACGCCATTCATCGGCGTTCGGATTTCATGGCTCATGGTGGCCAGGAAATCACTTTTGGTGCGATTGGCCCCCTGAGCTTCCGTCATCGCCAGGCCCAGTTCGGCGTTGGAATGCGCCAGTTGTGCCGTTCGCTCCGCTACTCGCGATTCCAACTCCGCGTGCGCTCTTGCAAGCGATTCCTCGGCGTTCTTCATCTCGGTAATGTCGAAACCCACGCCATGAATGAACCATGGCTGCCCGGTCTCGCGGCGAACCATCTTCACCTCGCAACGGAACCAGACCGTCGTCCGATCGCGCGCCAAAACCCGAATGGTAGACTTGAGCGGCTCACCCGTCATAAAGAAGTCCGCCGCTTCCAAACTCACGCGGTCCCTATCAGAAGGGTGGAGCTGCCGGAACCACAGGATGGGGTCGGAAAGCCATTCTTCCTGCGTGAAGCCCAGGAGCGCCTCGATTTGAGGACTGACGTAAGCTTCGTTCAATCCGCCTTCCATTTGCGCCACGAAAACGACGGCCGGAATTTGCTCGATCAGCGCTTTGTAGCGGGCATCTGAATTGAGAATAGGATCCGCAGAAACCCCTACCGCGCCCGAAAAACCCGCCGCCGCGAGCCCCTCCAATACGGCTTGCGCTTCTTCTTGATTTTGCCTCTCCCTCTTGTCCAATAACGACACGCCGATCGAACTCCCTCAAGGAGTTATCGGCCGAAGCAGGTCGCTTCATGAAGTTTCACCGCAGGTGTTCTATATTTGATTTGAAGGAGACCACGATGAAGACGACAAATCGACGTAATTTTCTTGGAAAAAGTGCGGCGGCGGCTGCCGCAGCAACCGCAGTTGCAGCAGTTCCCGCCAAAGCACAGACCACCGAGGCGCCCACCAAACGAGTGATCTATCGCGATGGGAAGAAGCCCGCGAAGCCTTCCGCGCGGATGAGCGGCACGGTGGCGTATGGCAATCTGATTTTCATTTCCGGAGTGGGGTATCACAAAGAAGGCGATATTACAGGTGCATACCAAGGCCGTGCTCGACTCCATCAAAGCGCAGCTGGAAAGCGCCGGATCCTCGATGAGCAAAGTATTGAAGTGCAATGTGTACCTGAACGACCTGAAAGATTTCGAGGCCATGAACAAGGTCTATGACGGCTCCTTCGGCGATGAGCCTCCGGCGCGCACCACGATCGCGGCGGCTGGCGGGATCCCGGAAACTCGCTGGTAGAGATCGACGTAATCGCCTGCATTTAACATTCAGGGCACGCGGACGGCGCTTAACAGGCCATAATATGCCTGATACGCACCTCCACGAGCCCTTAAAATGCCATAATTGTCCTTTCACAGGAGGTTTTCATGCTGCATCGCCGCGATCTTTTTCGCCGTGGGAGTTTCATGGCGCTGGCTGGGAGTTTCGCCGGAGGGGTAAAGAGGCTGGCTGCTACTCCACTTGAAATCGGCGCGAACTTGTACCGCTCGATTGGAGTTCGCCCGATCATCAACGCGCGCGGGACGTTCACGATCATCACCGGCTCGCAGACGCTTCCGGAAGTGAAGAAGGCGATGGATGAAGCGTCGCGCAGCTATGTGCAGATGGACGAGCTGATGAACGGCGTGGGGCAGAGGCTCGCCGATATTTCGGGCGCGGAGTGGGGCATTATTTCGGCGGGGTGTTGCGCGGGCGTTACGAATTGCACGCTGGCGTCGATTGCCGGATTCAACCCGGAGCGGATGCAGAAGATTCCAGATTTGACGGGACTGAAGGACGAGGTGGTGATTCCTTCCTACTCGCGCAATGTTTACGACCACGCGGTGCGCATGGCGGGCGTGAAGATTGTCGAAGTGAAGGATCCTTCGGAGTTGGCGACAGCGTTCAATGAACGCACGGCGATGGTTTATATTTTGGGCGGACCGGGCGATGAGGGTCCTTTGGGAACGAAGGCGATTTCCGAGGTCGCGAAGAAACACGGCGTTCCTGTGGTGGTGGATGCGGCGGCTGAGATTTTGACTTTGAAGCCGAATGTCCATTTGGCGCGTGGCGCGTCGGTGGTGGTGTATAGCGGAGGGAAGTGCATCAGGGGTCCGCAGGCGGCGGGATTGCTGTTGGGCGAGAAGGCTCTGTTGCAGGCGGCGTGGGCGAATAGTGCGCCGCATCATGCGTTCGGGCGATCGTTGAAAGTCGGCAAAGAAGAGATCATGGGCATGCTGGCGGCGGTCGAGATGTGGGTGAAGCGCGACCATGACGCGGAATGGAAGCAGTGGATCGCATGGTGCAATCAGATTGGCGATGCGGTCAAAAAAATCGACGGCGTGACGGCGAGCGTCAGCGAGCCGCGCGAGGGGTTATCGAATCGCACGCCGCAGTTAAACATCAAATGGGACGGGGCGAAGCTCGGGATCACGGGGACGGAAGTTCACAAGCTTTTGGGGGACACGGAGCCGCGAATTATTTTGGCAAGCGGGAACGGGGCGCGACCTTCGAATATGGCTAGCTCGGTTTCGGTGGTTCCTTACATGTTGATGCCTGGCGACGTGAAGGTGATCGCGGATCGGCTGTATAACGTGTTATCGAAGCCTCCGAAATTTGAGAATCCTCCGGAGCCGCAGGCGCCTAGCGTTATGGTTTCGGGTCAGTGGACGGCTCGGCTGGAGTATGGGAGAGGGTCGGCGGAGCATAACCTGGTTTTCGAGCAGAATGCGGAGAAGCTGACTGGCACGCACCATGCGGAGTTCGATCAAGGGGATTTGATGGGGACGGTTTCGGGGAATGTCGTGAAGTTTCAGAGCCGGTATCGGATTCAGGGGCAGGGGTTGTCGTACGCGTTCACGGGGACGGTTGAGGGGGACAAGATTTCCGGGCGTCGTGAATATGGGCGAGTATGGGGAGACTACTTGGTCGGCGGAGCGGCATAAGTATTCGTCGGGGGGTCGGCGGAGGGGGTAGAGGGGAACCGGCTGACCGTTCTCGGATTTAGCGCGAACTTTAGTCCACGCTAGGCTCTTGATCCGAAGGAATCCGCAAGTCGTACGGGGCTTCCATCCACAAGAACGGTTTGGGCGTTTCTCGGTCAAGTGGCTCTCGTTCCCGAGGGACCATTTCTGATAAGGTCGCACCTTGGGCGCCTCTTGTGTGTTCGAGCCGGCCTTACATGCCGGCGAGGAGGTGCTAAGCTTCCGAATGTCATGGTTTCGCCCGAGATCGCACTCGAGAGGTTTCTTCATGAGAAGCATTCCCGCGGCGAAACGAAGTACGCCAAGATTGGTGGCCGCATTGCTGTCGAAGACCTGCAGTCCAACCACCTTTACCGGTTCCTTGTCGACTGGATGAATCGACAGCTATCGGACATTGGCGTCAATTCCACTGACGGACGAGCACTTCCGCCCCTCCACTTCGACCTGGTACACGTCGACAACGAGCTAGCATCCGCTCACGTATTCGAAACAGAGGAGTTCGGATTCATTGTCGCGACGCAGCCGATGGTTGACGAGATGCTCAGGCTGTCCCAGCTTCTCATAGCACAGAACCTTGCGTTCATGCGTCTACAGATTGCTCCGTTTTCCACTTCGCTTGAATTGGCACACCTGCTGGTATTAGTGCAGTTCTGCCTAGTCACTTCGCATGAATACTCTCACCTCGTGCGGGGACATCTCGACGACCATCAACCGCATGCGGTCAACGTCGGAGGCTTGCTTTATCAGGCACAGGAGCTGGATGCGGATGGATACGGAATCTACCACGAGCTTGAATACTTCTTTAAAGGCAGTGGACGGCAGAGCTTTTCGACGTGTTTGACGATTGCAAATGCGAGAGCCCTGGAGAACTCGATACTCTCGTGCTTCCTCCTATCGATTATGGTCCAGTTTTGTGCGCGTTGGGCCGGGAAGATACAGATCGAATCTGATAATCCCGCGGAACATCCGCCGCTTCCTATACGGATTCAGTACTCGATATTGTTTGCGGAAATGTGGTGTAGGGAGGTGGGGTCAATTTCTACGTTGTGGATGATGGACGGAACTTTGAGTCAGTATTTCGCTGCCGCTGCCCGGCTGTTTCCTTCACAAGAGAAGGAGTCGTGGGATCAGCTAGTAGGATGGCTCAAGAGCCCGCAGAGCGTGGAATACCAGGTTCATCTTCGGCGTGGTTTCGATCGTGTTCGGACCGGAAGCTGAGAATCTTGTTTTCGGGCCGTCACTGGTACGGACGGGGCAAAAAGGGAAAAATTGGGGACAGCCTGCTCTGTCCACCCGGCGACGAAGGGAGGGCGTTTTTTCGAAGTATTTAGGTCGCCTTGGGACAGAGAAGGCTGTCCCCCCAATTTTTCGCGTGCTCTGCCGTTTTTGAGCGTGTATCAGGGCTTTTCTGTGATCTGGCGGAAGACTCGGAGGAGGTTCTTGCCTAGGAATTTCTTGATTCTTTCGTCGGAGTAGCCTCGGCGGAGCATGGCGTCGGTGATCATTGGGAGGTCGCTTACATCGTGCATATCGCTTGGAGGGGTGGGGCCTCCGTCGAAATCGGTTCCCAATGCTACGTGGTCTTCGCCTACCATTTGGATCGCGCGATCTACTACTGCTACCCAACCGTCTACTGTTAATTTGATGTCGTCGGGGGCGGCGGTGCCTGCCATGGGGAAGCCTTTTCCGGCTAGTTGATCGATTTCGAAGATGGACATTGGAGGCGCGGTCGTGAATTGCTTTCGTGTCCCAAAAAGGCTTGCCGGCGTGCGCTGTGACCCAATCGAAAACTTTGCGGTTGTGGAATTCGTTGCCGATCTGGAAGCCGATTACGCCGCCTTTGGCTGCTAGTTTTTTTAGCAGCCAGTCGGGCATGTTTCTCGGGATGTCGTTGACCTGGCGCAGGCCGTGGTGAGTCGCGATTACAGGATCGGTGCTGACGTCGATGGCTTGCGAGATGGCGTCGTCTGAGGCGTGCGATACGTTGATTACCATGCCTAAACGGTTCGCTTCGTGAATCCAGGCGCGGCCGCGATCGTTCAGGCCGTTATTTTTGAAGGTGCCGGCGCAGCAGGAATCGGCGTAGTTGCTTTGCCAGTTGTGCGCGGAGAGTTGCATCGACCTCAGGCCCAGGCGGTAGAAGTCGCGCATGACGGCTGGGTCTCCGTCGAGATCGAAGCTGCCTTCTATGTCGAGTACGGCGGCGATTTTTCCTGACGCGTGGATTTTTTCGATTTCGGTGGCGTTGTGGGCGATTTCGATGGTGCTGGAGTTTGCTTTTATTTGCGTGATGCAGGCGTCTATCAGGCGCAACGCTTGTTTGGTTTCCAAGCGGGCGGGGTAGTAATCTTCGGTTACGTAGAAGGAGAAGAACATCGCGCCTAAGCCGCCTTCTTTGGCGCGGGGGAGATCGAATTGGCCGTCGGGTTTGCGCTGGGCGATGTCGCCTCCGTGATAGAACTCGCGCTCGATGGCGTGAATGTGGGCGTCGAAGACTAGTGAGCTGTTGTGTAAGGCTCGGGCTCGGTCGGAGATTTGGGCGGCGGGCAGGGCAACAAGCGCTGCAAGAAACATCGGCAGGCGGAACCGCCTGCCCCACCTCGACTTACTTTGATAAAATCTTCTCACCTAAGGATTATAATGGCTGGCAATCGTCCTAAACTTGCTGCGATCACTACCGTTTACCGGAAGATGGCGCACACACAACATGTTGTCGACCGGTATCTGGAAGGATATGGGTGGAATGGCACGCATCATCATCCGGAGATGGATCTGATTGCGCTCTATGTCGACCAGGTGGGCGCCGACGATCTGAGCCGCGATCGCGCGGCGCGGTTTCCTACGATGAAGATTTATCCGACGATCGCGGAGGCGCTGACTTGCGGGACCGGCAAACTGGCGGTCGATGGAGTGGTTGTCGTCGGCGAACATGGCGAGTATCCGAAGACGCCCAAGGGTCAGGTGCAGTATCCAAGATATCGTTTTTTTGAAGAGATCGTCGCGGTGTTCAGGTCTAGCGGGCGGTCCGTGCCGATGTTCAACGACAAGCATCTGTCATGGAACTGGGAGTGGGCGAAGAAGATGTACGACACTTCCAAGGAGATGGGATTCGCGTACATGGCGGGATCGAGCTGCCGGTGACTTGGCGAATTCCTTCGGTCGAATTTCCGGATGGAGCGCGGGTGAGTGAGGCGTTGTGCATTTGCTATGGAGGCGTCGATAGCTACGATTTTCATGGGTTGGAAACGATTCAAGGAATGGTCGAGCGGCGCAAGGGCGGCGAGACCGGAGTGAAGTGGCTGCAGGCGTATCGCGGCGATAAGTTTTGGGATGCTTGCCGCGACGAATGTCTGGCCGCGCGAATTGATGAATGCGGCATTGTGCAGGAGCCATACACTGACGCCGGCGCGGGCGGGGTTTAACGATATTTTCCCGTCTCTCGATGAAATGCGCAAAATGGTGCGAGATCCGGTGGCTTATCGATATGAGCATAACGACGGGTTGAAGTGCGACCATGATGCTGATGAGCGGGCTGGTTCGCGATTTCAATTTCGCGGCGTCGCTGGAGGGCTCCTCGAAACCATTTTCTACGCAGATGTATTTGCCGATGCCCGATGGGCGGACTACTCTGGCGGATTTTTTCAATCCTTTGTCGAACAACATGGAAAAGATGTTTCTTTCGGGGAAGCCGACGATTCCCGATTGAGCGGACGTTGCTGACTACGGGGCTGACGGCGGCGGGTGTCGATAGTCTTTATGCGGGGCAGACGCGCATTGAGACGCCGCATCTGGCGATCAAGTATCAGGCGGCGAAAGAGTCGACTTTCTGGAGAACGTGATGAGACATTACACGCAGAACTTTCTTGGGAACTGCCGCGGCTCTTCCGGTTTTGGGGCAGGCGCAGGCCGAAGAGGATTGCTATCGTCTCGACTATTTTCAGGCTGCAGTCGCATGCGCAGCATATTGGGGATCGGTTCATCGTGGGGTATCCGTTTGCGGGGGAGTGGCACAAGCCGAATACCGAGGTCGTTTCGTTGTATGTCGATCAGAAGCCGAAAGGCGATTTGAGCGAGGCGCGCGCGAAGGAGTTTGGGTTCAAAGTTTATCCGACGATTGCCGAGACGGTGTGCTGCGGAGGATCGAAGCTGGCGGTGGACGCGGTTCTGATTATCGGCGAGCATGGCGACTATCCGCGGAATGAGAAGGGGCAGGTGCTTTATCCTCGTTTCGAATTTTTTGAGCAGGTGGCGAAAGTTTTTGAGGCCGAGGGGCGGTCGGTTCCGGTTTATAACGATAAACATCTCTCTTACAGTTTTGAGAAGGCCAAGACGATGCGGGATACTTCGCGGCGGTTGAAATTTCCGATGCTTGCCGGATCGTCGCTGCCGGTGACGTGGCGGCTGCCCGAATTGGAATTGCCGATAGGGTGCGAGATCGAGGACGCGCTGATGGTTGGCTGCGGCGGATCGGACGCTATGGATTTTCACGCTCTGGAAGCCATGCAGTGCATGCTGGAGCGGCGCAAGGGCGGTGAGCGCGGGGTGAAGAGCGTTCAGTTGATTGAGGGCGACGCGGTTTGGAAGGCTGCGGATGAAGGGCGCTGGTCGAAGGAGATGCTGCGGTCGGCATTATCGCGAAGTGACAATTTGAAAGGGGCCTCGGTGACCGATGGGCGTCCGCAGGATATGGTGGCGACGGGCGTGCTGCCGGGGATCGAGAAGAATCCTTGGGCTTATTTCATCGAGTATCGGGACGGAACGAAGGCCACGATGTTGATGTTGTCGGATGCTGTCGGCGATTTCACTTTTGCGGTCAAGGTGAAGGGTCACGCGGGGATTCAATCCACGCAGTTTTTTCTTTCGCCGGATCCTAATGTGACTTACTCGGCATGTCTGGCTAGCAAGATTGAACAAATGATCGTGAGTGGCGTTGCTCCTTATCCGGTGGAGCGGACGCTGCTGGTTAGCGGGATGCTTGAGAGTTGTCTGGAGTCTCGATTGAAGGGACACGTGAAGATTGACACGCCACATTTGGCGGTTAGTTATCAGGCTCCGCGAGAATCGCAGTATTGCCGGGTTTGAAGGAGGGCAGGTCGGGAACCTGCCCTGGTGCCGAGTTGAAAAGAGGACAGGTCGGGGACCTGTCCTACCGTCAGAATTGCAGCTTGAGAGCGAACTGGATCACGCGGCTTCCGCTGGCGCTGGTAATGTTGCCGAACGACGAGGTATTCAGCGTCGCCGCAGGATTCCCGAAGTTCGTATGGTTGAACAGGGCGAACGACTCGAAGCGGAACTGCAGCTTCAAGCGCTCCTTGAACGGGAAATTCTTGAATACCGAAAAATTGACGGTTTCCGCGCCGGGGCCGTGGAGCAAATTGCGGCCGGCGTCCCCATAGGCGTAGTGGGTAGGCGTAATCGGATACAGATCGTTAACGGTGAAGGCGGCGGCGTTGATGCATCCGACCAGATCGCCGCGTCCGCAGTTGTCGCTGGGAGTGCCGATCAGGTCCGGCCGGTAGGTGCCGCTGGAACCGGTATTGGCGGTGTCGGTGCCGGTCGAGACATTGAACGGGATGCCGGTTTGAAGGGTGATGATGCCGTTGGCCTGCCATTTCGTGAGCGCGGCTTTCAACACCGGATTCGAGACGGCGAAGAACGGGATGTCATAGACGAAGCTGGCCACGAAACGGTGGCGGATATCCCAGTTGGAGTTGCCGTAATCGTCTTTCCAATCGTAGGGAATCAGCGGCGTGCCTCCGCCGTTGGAATCCGTGGTGACGTCAAGGGTGTGCGACCACGTGTAGTTGGCGTTCATCTGGAGACCGTGCGTCAGGCGCTGGCGGAAGATGACGTTCATACTTTCGTAGTTGGCGATTTCATCGTCGTTGATGGTGCGGATCGACGCCAAATAACTGATTGGGCCGGCGCGAGTTGACCGAGCCGGGGCCGGGCTGAAGCGGCGTGTTGTTATAAAAACTGCGGTCCAGGTGGTAGGAGTGCGAGCCGAGATACTGAACCTCCAGGCCGCCGCCGCTCCAGAGCTGCCTTTGCAGGCTGGCGCTCCACTGATTCATACGCGGCGTGGGCTGGTGCCACGGATCGGTGACGATGGTGCCGGCCGTCGCCGCCGTGGGACACACTCCCGTGGCGAACGGGTTGGACAAGGTGGGCAGACCGTCTCCGACGGAGTAGTTGCACGTCAGAATCGTGGTGTAGGGCGGGTTGGTGTTCAGGAACGTATAGCTATTGGTCTGATTCGGGTTGTAATAAATTCCGCCGCCCGCGCGGAACACCGTCTTTTCGGTGATGCGATAGGCGACTCCGAGCCGGGGCGCCCAGTCGGAGTGATTCGGCGCGGTGAAGTGATAACCGGGCGTTCCGCCGACCAGCGCGGTCTGGTTCGGATTGAGTTCGGTGGCGACGCCGTTGATGGTGTAGGCGACGGTCGGCAACTCATAGCGAATGCCGTAGTCGACGGTCAATTTGCGGGTGACCTGCCATTTATCGGTGACGAAGAAACCGTCGCGCCATTCGGCGGTGCGTCCGCGCACTTCGGGTCCGGGGGTGGTGAACGCCGGAAGGGGTTCCGAGGATGAAATCGGCCGGCGCGTAGCCGGTGAGCGTTCCGTTGAACGTGAACGAGCCGCGAGCGCTGTTGACGGCGGCGCGCCCGGTGGCGAGGCGGCGGAATTCAAGCCCGGCCTGGATGTTATGCGAATGGTGGTTCCAACTGATCTGTTCGGATAGCTGCGTGGTGCTGTCGTTTTGATACCAGTTAGTGGAGCCGTTCGCCAGTCCGTTGAAACCGGTGATGGCGAAATCGGGAATGCCGGGATTGTTGTACGTCGTGTCTCCAGTGAAGCCTGGGATTCCCAGGGCCGTACCGGCGGTCGCTTGCTTCGACGACGGAGAAGGGGTTGAGCGTCGCGGTGCGAGAAGAAATTCCGGCCTACGCGAAGATCGTTCACCAGGTTGGGGGTGATGGTTTGCGTGTAGCCGACTGTGTAGTTCGAAACGGTGACTGGCGTGGTGGCGGCGTTGACGGGAATCGCATTGCCGCCGAACACGTGTTCGTATTGATCGTCGGCGCGGGCGTACAAGCGGATTTTGTCGCCGATGTTCTGATCGATGCGGTCGACGGTCTGGTCGGTATTGATCGTGGTTGGCACTGGCACCGAATAATTACTTGCCAAGCCGGGCAAGTCGGTTGCCGGATAGTATTGCCTGAAGCTTCAGCACGGCCGGCGAGATGCGCGACGTGGGGATGATGTTGCCCGGGAAAGGGCTGGCCGGTGAGGGGATCCTTGATCGCGCCTCCGGTGATGCTTCCTGTTGGAACGCCGGAAAAATTGCCGTTGAAAAAAGCCGCCGGCATTTCGGTCGAAAGCGAAGTCGCCGACTGATCCAGCCGGTAGCCGCCGTAGGATGCCATGAAGAAGGTTTTGTCCCTGCCGTTATAAAGTTTCGGAATCACGACCGGGCCGTCGATCTCGACGCCGAACTGGTTCTGACGCAGGGGCGGCTTGGCGGCGGTGGGGTTGGCGGGCGTGGGCAACGTGAAGAAGGTCCGGGCATCGAGAACCTGATTGGTGAGGAATTCGAATAGGGAACCGTGAACCTGATTGGTCCCCGACTTGGTGATCATATTGATATGAACGCCGAGGTAGGAGCCGTATTGGGCCGAGTAGGTGCCCGTCTGGATCTCGACCTCCTGAATCGCTTCGATCATCGGCTGCACCGGGCGTAGTGGTGATCAGGTTATTCATGATGCTGATGCCGTCAATCGACATTTCATTCTGAATCTCGCGAGTCCCGGCGCCGTTGAAATCCTCACCGGGCGGCGTGCCGGTGGCGCTCGATTTAACACCCAGGATCACGCCGGGAGTGGTGGTCGCGAGACTCATGGCGTCGCGCCCATTCAGCGGCAGTTCGGCGACGTTGCGCGTGCTTAAGATCTCCGAAATGGTGGCGTCGTCGGTCTTGATCGCGGACACAATCGCTTCGACGGTCACCGATTGCGGTCACGGCGCCCACGCGCAGACTGAAGTCGGTTCGGACCGTTTGATCGACATCGACAGTGATACCGGTTTTGGTGACCTTTTGAAATCCGGCTTGTTCCACCGCCACGCTGTATACGCCGACGCGGACAAATTCGAAGGTGTAATTGCCTTGTTCGTTGGTGGTAGTGTTGTACTTATCGAGCGTGCGAGTCTCGGTGGCGGTGACCTTGGCGTTGGGGATCAGCTTGCCGCTGGAATCAGTGACTGTTCCGACGAGAGATGTGGTGGTGGCGAGCTGTGCATGAGCCGCGATCGCGAAGAATGCGGCTAGACAAAGCGTAACGACTGGCTTTTGTTTCATTTTTCAAACCCCTTTGAAGACCCGAGCGAGTCAAAAATTCACGCACGCGTAACTCGGTTTAGACTATGCTGCCACAAATCGCCCGAATCTGCTACAAGAAACAGCAGTTTCAGCGAAGATCGATGACGGCGAAGACGCGGAGTTCGGGAACGCTGAACTCGGTTGCCGGTCCATCTTGAGTTACGTCCGCGAGATGGGCATCTGGAATTCCGGACACTTGCAACTCGCCTTTGGAGTAGGCGCCACGAATGCGCACGCGCAGTCCGAGAACGGGACGGTTGCTGTAGTTGAGGAGAAATACGCGGGCCTGGTGTGGTCCCGTGATGAGACGGCCGACTACGACCTCGCTTCCATAGACACGGAGCGAGCGGTTGTCATCGCCGATTTGAGATCGAATTTTGTGCGCGGCCAAGCTTGGGTTCTGCGCATCTTCCTGTGGATACTCTTTGGTTCCCAGCCGCACGTTCACGTGAAAGGTGGGATCGGGATTCTTTTCGATCTTATATAAGAGGTTCATCCGCGTGAGGAGATTGAGTAGCTCGCCGGTTGCGTCGGATCCGTCGTCGACGACGCCGAAATCGGCGACGGGCGCCAGATCAGCAGGAGGGACGGTCTTGAGAAACTCGATCATTTTACTAAACGCAGTTGCGCCCGGCTGGTCGGCGGAGATCGACGCGTCGGTGGCGTAGGTGAATGCCTCCGCGGCGGCGAGGGCGGCGGCTTCGCCTTTCACGTGATAAACAAACTTCTTGCCAGGAGAGCGAAGAATCCGCCAGCCGTTCGCATCGATCCAGGGACTGCGGGTCGGCGAGGCTTCGTTGTTCCGATACTGCACGCGCGGTTCGTTTAACTTCACCGCATCGGCGGGCGGGTCGGAGCCTGGTGAGAGGAGGGTCGGCAACAAGAGTGCGGCGGCAAGCATCAGACCTCCGCCGAAGTCACTTTGATTTTGCTCTTATCATATTCGCCGAGTCCGAAATTTTTGCCGGCGTACTCGATGTGCCCAGGCTCGCGGATAAACGTGTTCTTGTGAAAATCGAGGTGCGCGCGGCGGTCGATTATATTAGGCGAGCGGTCCCACAAGGACGGTGCACCTTCGGCTTTGCGTTTTTCTTCAATCAGGTCGAGCAGCAATCGATCCATGGCCACGGGGTCCGTGCCGAACATCATCAGCTTCGGATAGAAGCGGTACTTCTTATCCTCCGAGAAAGGGCCGCCATGCCAGATGGCGCGGATGCCGTCCATGATATTGAGGACACACTTGGAGCGCAGAGGCTCGACTGCGGCCAGCGTGCCGATGAAGGAAAGCGTGTTGGTTTTCTCGCGCATATGAGAACGCGCGACGTTCGAAAAATCCCCGTAGGCGAGGTTCTTGAGGCATCCTGTGACGCCCGATGCCTGATGCTCCTTTGCATTCGGGACGTTGATGATTTTGGTGAAACGCTCAGTGACGAGCCGCGCCAGATTGGAGCGGGTGTCGTCTTCGCCGAAGAAGCTGCACTCGACATAGGTCTTCGGATCGTAGCCGAGAAGCGATGCGCGCGGCGTCTCGACGGCGACGATCTGCACGCCTGCTGGAACGAAGCGCTCGTAGTGCACGCTGGTGAGCTGGTCGAGGAATCGCTCGTAAATATAAATGTTTTCCGGCTTCACGCCGACGCTCAGAAGATTCCGCACGATCCCGCTGACAACCTCGGGTGAAGCGCGAATCACGGGCGCACCGGAGCAGTTTACTTTAATTCCGACTACGTCGCTGGATGAAAAAAACGACGCCCAGGCTTCTTTGTCGGCCTTCGCGCCGGTCAGTCCCTTAATGCCCGCCGACAACATTTTATCGACGCTCGCTTGATCGATGCGCTCGGTGGCCGCGTCGATGACACTCTCAGAAGTTACGCGGGAAACTACGCCGCGATAGGGACCTGGCGTCTCAGAACTTTTCGCCGCCGGGAAATGGCTCACCACCTTATAGGAGGGTGGCGCGTCTGACGCTAGCAGCGCCGGTGCAGCCGCTAGCTGGAGGAACATTCTTCGATCCATAATGTATTCTTACGCAATCTTACGAGTGAAGGGGAGATCCCGAAGGACCTCTCCCTTTCAGTTCTGATTTGGCTTAGAAATAGAACTTGGCAACCACTTGGATGTTGCGTTCCCCTTGCGAGCTGCGGATTTGGCCGAACAGCGCGGAGGTAATAGTCTGCGACGCCGGGCTCGCGAAGATAGGCGTATTGGTCAGGCCGTAGGCTTCTCCGCGTAACTCGAAATACTTCCGCTCAGTGATATTGAAGCGCTTTGCGAGCGACATGTCGAGGCGGAATTCGCCGGGTCCGCGAACAACACCGGGACCCGAGTTTCCGAACGTGAACGCCGTCGGAACCGAGTAAGCGCTCAGATCCAGGTACGAAACACCCGGTCCGATTAGGTGCTGGTCGTGCGGGGTTCCGACGACGTTAGCGCGGAAGCTGCGAGCGCCGGTTCCCGAAGGATCGCCGCTCACTTTGATCGTTAAAGGGAATCCGGTGTGGGTGGTCATTACACCGCTCAACATCCAGCCGCCGAGAACCCCATCCGCCACTCTGTTCATATTCGACCCATACTTTCGTCCTTTGCCGAAGGGCAGCTCATAGACGGCCGAAGGAACGAAGTTGAATTTATTGTCGAAGTAAGTCGGGCTCCATTCGGCGACGCGGTTATACAGGTTCTGCATGTAAGCCGACTGGCTTCCCGCCTGCCCGCCTTGGCCGTAGTAGCCAATCGAGTCGGACATGCCTTTGGAGTAAGTGAAGGCCACTTGATACTCCAGGCCTTTACTCAAGCGTTTGCGAAGCGTGGCTTGCAGCCCGTCATATTCCTGATTGGCGCAGGAGCAGGTGCCGGAGATCTGCGAAATCTCACTGCGGAGCGTCGGGTTGCCGGACAAATAAGGTCCTTGCACAACCGCGCCGTTTACCAGCTCATTCTGCAGATACGGCATCGCCACCATCAAGTGCGTGCTGTGCTGTCCCACGTAGCCGACGGTCAGAACATTGCTGGCGAACTGATACTCGGTCGACAAGTTCCACTGTTGCGACTCCGCGGGGCGGACGCCCGGATCCCACAATCGAATGGTTGCTCCAACGTACGGATTTTTTGGATTCAGCGCCGACAAGCCCTGATCGAGAGTCGATCCCGGCAGCGTGTATGCCGGCGTGTTGTAGTAGGTCTGGAATTCCGATTCAAACGGAGGATTCAGCGGCATTCTCAAGTTAGTGCCGGTCCCTTCCAGATAGGACGAGATGGCGTAGCCGCCGCGCACCACGACCGTTTTGCCCATGATCTGCGGTGTGTAAGCGAAACCGACGCGTGGCTGGTAGTCCTTGCTGTAGGAATTGTAGAGAGCGCGGCAGTTCGAGTAGGGGCAACCGGCTTGGCCGGCAAGATACAGCGTACCGGTGAACAGGCCGAAGTTCGATTGGCGATTCTCGACTTCCACCCAGGGACTGTTATATTGCCACCGCAATCCTAGATTCAAAGTAAGATTTTTCGCGACGCGATAGTCATCCTGGAAAAAGATACCGGTAACCCAGGAGCGTTGCCCCCAGGTGCCGCTCGACAATCCCTTGCCCAACTGGTCTGGCAGCCCTAACAGGAAATCCGCTTCGCCAATTTGAGTTCCGGCGGGACTCGCCGCATTTTGCGCGGTGAAGCGGCCGCTGAAATCGATGAATCCGCTGCGGCCATTGTTGCCGGAGTAGAACACGTTGATCCACCGGCGCTGCTCATCGGCGCCGAACTTGATCACGTGCTTGCCCTTGATCCAAGTCATGTTGTCGGTCAACTGGAATGTGGTATTCGCGAACAGCTGCTGCGTGCCGATGTTCGCATTTCCCACTGCCGCGGCGTAGGCGAAGCCCTGCAGGGAAAGCAGGCCTGGACCGGCCGCTGCGATTCCCGCAGCGGTGCCGATATTGCCAAGCCCTTTGTCCGCGCCGCCGTTATCGAGCAGAATGTAATTCACGCCGAAACGGGCTTCGTTGATCAAGTTAGGACGTACCGTACGCGTCCAGTTGATCACGCCGTTCTTGAAGGGCGACGTGTTGAAGCTGTTGTAGAACAACGGGAAGGTATTCAATCCGGGAGCATCCTGCCGGCCGTCTGAAAAGCGGAAGTTGAAGTAGTCCTTGTCCTCCGGACGATAATCGAACTTCAGATCGCCCTGGTCCATGTTCAGCAGGCTGGACGAGCCATAAAAGTAATTACTGGATGTGATCGTATTGATCTGCGGCGCGGGATAGAGCGCGGTGTTGTTGAGTAGTTTTACGGCCGCCGGGCTAAGCAGATTGGTGGGGATGATATTGCCCGGGAACGGATCGCGGAGGCCGGTGGTCGCATTCAACGAAAAGGGATTATAAAGCTGCACCGCTTTGCCATTGGCGGTTGTCGCCGGGTTCAGCAGGGAGGAGAAGTCGCCGTTGCGCCAGGCTACCGGCATGACAACAGTGCCCACAATCGATGGAGGAATGTCTTTGCGCAGCCCCTCGTAATCCATGAAGAAGAACAGTTTGTCTTTCTTGATCGGACCGCCGAACGTGGCGCCGAATTCATTCCAGCGCAGAGGGGGACGCGGAGTGGCCTTCCCGTTGGCTTGCAGGTTCCAGTTGTTGGCCCAGTTATTGGCGTTCATCGCGTCGTTGCGCAGATCCTCAAACACGTTGCCGTGAAACTGGTTGGTTCCGGATTTCATCACCACGTTGATGACCCCGCCCTGATAATTTCCAAATTCAGCGGAGGCGTTGTTGGTAATCAGGCGGAATTCCTCGATCGCGTCGGGGTTAGGCTGATAGGCGACCAGATTGTCGGACGTAAAATTATTGTCCAGGCCGTCCAGCATGAAGTTATTCGCTTCCTCACGATTCCCGTTGACGTAGGGCCGCCCGCCACCCGTGGATCGCTGGCCGCTGTTGAAGCTGCTCGGGTCGGAGGTAGTAACGCCGGCATTTAGCAGAGTCAGAGCGACCGGATTGCGGCTGATGAGAGGAAGGTTCTCGATCGTTGCCGCAGCGATCACGCCTCCCACCTGATTGCTGTCGGTTTGGAGCAAAGGCGCTTCTGCGGTCACCGACACGCTTTCGCTGGTGGCGCCGACCTGCATGGCAATGTCGAAGGTCGTGTGCAGGTTGACCTCCAGGCGGATACCCGCCTTCAGCGAAGTTTTGAAACCTTTGTTTTCCACCTTCAAGTCATAATTCCCAACTGGGAGGCGCGGAAATACGTAGATTCCCTCGCTGTTCGTTTTCGTGGGCCATTCGGTCCCACGATCGGTTTCCGTCATCGTTACGCTTGCATTGACGATCGCTGCGCCTTGCACATCGGTGACGCGACCCGTGATGCTCGCCGTAACTTCCTGGGCGCTAAGCAACGGCGCCAAAGCAAGTATTGCAAAGAATCCCAGTGATACTGCTACACCCGTTTTCATATTGACTGCCCCTTTTCTGGTACGAAAGTTAATTTCGCTGCTTTGGGAATATTGTAACGTGATTGTAAGTGAAGGGTGGCGGACCGTTCCCAAAATAGACTCCCTCAGCTTTCGTCGCCTGTTTGGAGCGATTGTGCGCCCGCGCAATAAAGAAGTCAAGAGGCTTGGGGTAGGCGAGGTAAAACGCTCCAGTTGTTGGGATCGCTTCCTGCGGTCGCGGCTCGGAATTGGCGAGACTGTTTTTTGGCAATCTCCTAGAGGGAGACTGCGTGGCGAGAGATGTACTCGTCGAGGCCGGAGTCAGGGGCGATGTAGTGAAATTGTTCGGCGTATGCGAGCCCGTGCGTCCGTCCAGTTTCCGCGTCTCGATGTTCGAATACCGCCTTGATGTAGGCGTCGATCGCCTCGTCATCGCCGCCTGAGAATTCCGGTATCTTTAGCTTTTTCCCGGCGAGCGATGCGTTCACGCCTCTCACCATGTTGGTCACCATCGTCCGGCAGGCGTGGATGGCGTTGCGTTTGGCATCTAGCGTCGGACCGATATCCACCACGCGATTCACGAGTTGTTGCGGCCCGCGCGCGAAGTAATACTTTTCGCGCACGCCGTGCGGCTTCAGGCCGGCCTCGAAATGTTCCGGGAAATCTTTGCTGCCGCCGGCCATCCAGCATGCCGCTTCCACCGACTGCGCCGTAACGTAATGATCGGGATTCTCCTCGTAATGATCCCAGGGATCGTAGCTGAAAACCGTGTCCACCTTGAGCAGGCGAAACAGAAAGATCAGGCGGGCGCGCAGTTCGATGCGGCTGATGTCGTCCATGCGATGGTTGCGGTAGCCCAGATCGAAACCTTTTTCAGTCCAGTGGCCTTGACCAATGCGCGCGCGTCGCGCTCGTTGGCCAGAACGGTCTCGCCGACGCTGAGATCGTAGGAATCCTTCTCGTCGTTGCTGGTGCGGATCAAATATCCGGTGTAGCCTTCGCGCAGAAGCTTGGCGATGGTGCCGAAGGCGAAAATGGGTCCGTCATCGAGATGCGGCGTGATCAGGGCGAGCACTTTGCCCTTGATGCGGCGTGCCTTTGGCGGCGCGTTCGATGGTCACTGTCGATGGGCCGGCGACGTTCGTTTGCGCGGCCAGCGGAGTGCGCCGGCTAGACTCGCGGCGACGGCTTTGCCGAAAAAATCGCGCCTGTCCATTGCTCAAGACCGCTGGCTTTTGCCAGAACTTCTTTCAGGCGCCGCGCGACGATCAGATCTTCGCCCGGTTCGAGCATCCACACGCCCACGACGATGGTGCTTTCATCGGACGGCAGGCCCGCGCCGGGCTTCTTTCCGGTCTGCGGATTCAGTTCGATGCTGGGAGTTCCCTTGCGCAATTCCGCCATCACGTCCACCGGCCGGATCTTGACGCGTTGCGTGTCGTAGCGGAGCAGCAGATGCGGCACCGCATTGGCGGCGACGTTCGGGATCACGACGCGCGATTCGAGCGTCGGGATGTTCTTGAGCTGCGCGGCAATCCTGTCGGCGCGGCGGCGGAACTCGGCTTCCATCACGCATCGGTCTGGCTGAGAAACCAATCGACCGCGGCCACCATCCCGACGATCTGCTCCTTCGCGACTTTCATGCCGCGTCCGACGGTATCGGAATTGGGGCTGTTATTCTGCGTCGCGGCAGCGATGAGGTCCTTCCGGCCCAGCAGCAAACCGGCATTCTGCGGACCGCGCATGCCTTTGCCGCCGGAAAACGCCACCAGATCGAAACCCATTTGCGTGTAGTTCCACAGATTGGAGATCGGCGGAACATCGGCGGCGGCATCGTTCAAGCAGGGCACGCCGTGGCTATGCGCCACGCGGATCCAATCCTCGCGGCTGATCTCGCCCTGCTTCGGCGGCGTTGAAGAAATTGGTCATCACGGTCCGGTCGGTGAACGCGGCCTCGTATTCGGCGAGCGTCACCACTTCGACGAACTCGCGCGCCGCAATTGCGGATCGCGTGATCGTATTCGTAGCGATGGCGCCTTCTGCACGATGACTTCGTTCTTCGAGTCCCGTGACATCGGTCGGGATGCTGTGCATCGCGGTCCTGTTGCCGAGCGTCATCGCGGCCGCGGTCGCCAGGGTGAGCGCGGAAGCAGCGCCGGCCGTCACCATCGCCGCCTCGCACTTCAGCTGCCGCGCCAGATATTCTCCGGCGGCCTGTCTGCAACTCGTGCAAGCGGACCGGATGCTTCGCCGCGCGCGCCACCGCCGCCTGCACCGAAGGCGGCATGGTGGAGGCGGTGAGCGCCGTGTAGGTGCCCGCCGCATTGATGATCTTGGTGACGCCGAGCTTTTCGTAGTAGTCCTCGCCCTCGGCCGCATGGTGCGTATCCGCCGCTTCGAGTCTTCGCGCCGGCGAGACCCAGGCCGGCCAGCGCCGAATTCGCCCATCCCAAAAAACCGCGTCGCGTGCGTTCCGTCCATAACGCCTCCTTGCGCCGATCAGCTATATGCTAATACAATGACGCCTTGGCGAACCGAGGAGTTCACTTGCGGTATTATCACGATCCTGTTGTCGCTGGCCTGTGGTCTGGAGGCGCAGTCCTATGACATGCTGCTCAAGGGCGGCCATGTGATCGATCCCAAGAATGGCGTTGACCGGGTCATGGATGTCGGCGATCACCGGCGGAAAGATCGCGCGAGTCGCCGCCGGCATCAATTCGAGCGAAGCAAACAGACTGTCGACGTAGCCGGGCTTGTACGTCACGCCGGGCTTGATCGACATTCACGTTCACATTTATATCTGGCAGGAGCCGGGCGGCGAGGCGGTGCAGGCCGACGCCCATTCCTTCCGCAGCGGCGTGACGACGATGGTCGATGCTGGCTCCTCCGGCGCGCGGACTTTCCCGGATTTTAAGCAGGCGCATCATCGATCACTCGAAGACGCGCATCCTGGCTTTTCTGAATATCGTCGGCGCGGGCATGGGCACGGGCAAGGAAGACGACCCCGCTGAGATGGACGCGCAAGCCGCCGCGAAAACGGCCAAGGACAATCCGGACATCATCGTGGGATTCAAATCCGCGCACTATGCGGGACCGGGCTGGGAATCGGTGGACGGAGCGGTGAAGGCCGGAGAACTGACGGGCTTACCCGTCATGGTCGACTTCGGACGCATAAATGCGACGCGCAATATAAATGCGCTGTTCCTCGACAAGCTGCGGCCGGGCGACATCTATACGCATTGTTTTTCGGGCCACCGTGAGGAACTGCTCGAAAACGGCAACGTGAATCCCGCGATGGAGGCCGGCCGGAAGCGCGGCATCATCTTCGACATCGGACATGGCGCCGGAAGTTTTTATTGGTATGTCGCGGTTCCCGCCTATGCCGCGCATTTTTACCCCGACTCGATTTCCAGCGACCTGCACATCAACAGCATGAATGCCGGCATGAAGGATATGACCAATATCATGTCGAAGCTGATGAGTCTCGGATCGTCGCTTCAGGATGTCGTCCGTATGTCGACGTTCAATGCGGCGAAAGAAATCAGGCGGCCGCAGTTGGGCAATCTGGACGTCGGGCTCCGACGCGGATGTCGCGGTTCTCCGCCTCGACCGGGGAAATTTCGGATTCGTGGATTCGGCGGGCGCGAGAAAATCCGGCAATCAGACTGATTGTGTGCGAAATGACGCTGCGCGCCGGAAAAGTCGTGTGGGATTTGAACGGCCGCGCGAGCCAGGATTGGAAAACATTTCCTTATCAGAAGCAATCATGGAAAAAATAACAGCTCTTAATTCTGTTTTATTCAGCGCGGGCTTGGCGTTCGCGCAGACGCAACAATACGACCTGCTGCTTCAGGGCGGCCACGTGATCGATGCGAAGAACAATATCGACGCGGTGCGCGACGTCGCGATTAAGGACGGCAAGATCGCCGCGGTAGCGCAGCGCATCGATCCGGCGCAGGCTTTTAAAGTCGTGAATGTCGGCCGGACTCTATGTCACGCCCGGGCTGATCGACATTCATGTGCACGTTTACACCGGCACGGGCGAGCCGCGATCCTACGCCGGCGATAACAGCCTCTATCCGGATGGCTACACTTTCCGCGTGGGCGTGACCACGGTCGCCGACGCCGGCTGCGCGGGCTGGCGGAACTTCGAGGATTTCAAACAGCGCGTCATCGATCGCGCGAAGACCAGGGTGCTGGCGTTCATCAACATCGTCGGCAACGGCATGCGCGGAGCGAAGTATGAGAACGACCTCTCCGACATGCAGGCAAAACCGACCGCCGAAATGGCGCGAGAAATACAAAGGCCTGATCGTCGGCGTCAAGACGGCGCACTACGCCGGCCCGGAATGGACGCCGGTGGAGCAGGCCGTTGAGGCCGGCACCATCGCCAATATTCCCGTGATGGTGGATTTCGGCGACGAATCGCAAAGAGCGGCCGATGAGCGAGCTGGTCACCAAGAAGCTGCGTCCCGGCGACATCTATACGCACTGCTATTCGGGCTTGCGAGATGAACAGGACGAATCGGGACAAGTCAATCCGGCGATGTTCGAGGCCCGAAAGCGCGGCGTGATTTTCGACGTCGGCCATGGCGGTGGAAGTTTCGCCTGGCGCATCGCCGTGCCGGCCCTCAAGCAGGGATTTCCACCCGATTCCATCTCCACCGATATTCACACCGGCAGCATGAACAGCGGCATGAAGGACATGGACAATGTGATGAGCAAATTTCTGGTGATGGGTCAGTCCCTCAAGGACGTAGTGGCGGAGTCGACCTGGAATCCGGCCCGCGAAATTCATCGTGAGGAACTCGGCAATCTCTCGCGTGGGCGCGATAGCCGATGTCGCCGTCCTGCGCGTGGCGCGCGGCGATTTCGGCTACACCGATATGTACGGCGCGCGGCTCAAGGGCAATCAGAAAGATCGTCGCCGAGCTGACGCTAAAAGATGGAAAAGTCGTCTACGACCTGAACGGCATCACGCGCCCCGATTGGACCACGCTGCCGAAAGACTACAAGCAATCAGGCGACGCGAAATGGGACGCGATCACGCCAGCCCGCGGCGGCAGAGGGCAAGCAGCGAAACAATAACCCGTCAGGCCGCAGCGCCTCAGGCCGCGTCGTGTCAGCGCCGAGGCACTGAACCGCCATGCGTCAGCATGCGGACAGACGCTAAAACTAAGCAGGTCGAGATCCCGACCGTGCCGCACCGCATGCCAGCGAGCCTTGCCATATTCCCCAATCTGAACCTCCCCAGCCATCCCTGAACCAGTGACGGAACCGGCAAACGAGTAATTCAGCACATTGCCGTCGGCAGGCAGACTGCTTCGAAACCTCATCTGGTCCCCCGATCTGACCGCTCAAGTCCCCCTCATACGCCCAGCCCTGATGCGTCCCGGCGATCTGGTTCCCGTCAGCGATCAGGAACAGCTTATGACGCGCCGAGCCGACTTCATAATCGATATCGACATCCCACACGCCCGCAATATTCGCCGAAGGCGTTGCCAGCGGTGCCGACCTCCTTCGCCGCCGGCGCCGTCGACAGCACCTGAAACAGCCGCTCGGCCACAATCTGATACTCGCCCGGTTTCATCGCCACCGGCCGGATGAGGAACGAATTTCCTTCGCCCGCCGCCTGCGTCATGATTCTCGGATCGCCCGTCCAGCATCTTGCGCCCGACATCTCCGGCGGTGAGCCGATTTTCTGCCTGTCCCATGAAACCCGCAGCGTCGGAAACGGCCCGCCGCGCACCGGTGGAACCACCTCCGCGCTAACGCCGGGAACTTTCGTGATCCGCTCCGCGATGTGCGCGTACCAGCGCTTCCATTCTTTGAAATCCGCCTCGATATCCCGTCCGCTTCGCCAGACCTCGACGGCGGCGAGCATTCCCACAATCTCTTCCTTGGTCACTTTCAACGCCCGCCCGAATCCGTGATGAGGAGCGCTGTTCGCCCACGCGGCTCGCACCAGATCTTTGCGGCCGACCAGCAGTCCCGCCGCCCTGCGGCCCGCGAATAATTTTCCCGCCGCTGTATGCCACCAGATCGGCGCCCAGCGCAAGATAGGGATTCGGCACAATCAGATAATCCGCCGCAGCGTCCACCAGAATGGGAATGCCATGCTCCTTCGCGATCGGCGCGACGTCTTTCAGATCGAGATCGGCCTTCCCGAAATGATTGCCGAGCACCTCGATCATCGCCGTGTGCGGCCCGATAGCTTTCCGCAGTTCTTCGCGATTGCTCGACCTCGATAATCTTGACACCCAGCGTGCGGATCGCGTGATCGTACACATTGCGCGATTCGCGCGGCATGATCACCTCGTCCTTCAGGCCTTCGAGGTTCGGCAGCCGTTGAATTTTTTCCGGGTCCGTTCCGACCAGGCAGGCCGCCGTAGCGTGCGTCAGAGCGGCCGCCGTGCCCGCCGTCACAATCGCCCAATCGACGTGCAACAACTCCGCGAGGCGAGCGCTCACGCCCTCCATCAGCTCGTCGAGATCCACATGGAAGTGCGCGGCCTGCTCCATCGCCGCGATCACTTCCGGAAACGTCAGCGAACCGCCGTTGATCGTCAGCGTCGCGGTGCAGTTGATGAACGGCCGAACTCCGATCCGGGTATAAACATCGGGATTCGGAGCGGCAGCGCGCACCGGTGGAACCAGCCGCGAGCCCGGCCGCAACGGCTCCGCCGGTCTGAAACAGTTTCCGCCGGCTGAGGCCGTCGATCGATGGATGACGCATAGTTCTGCGGTACGCCTTACGGCTCTGCGCTTTGGTTTATTATGCATCTCATGCGAGCAATCGTGGGCCTGATCGTCGTCATGTGTTTCGCGGTCGCGCTCCGCGCAGCAATACGACATCGTTCTGCGCGGCGGCCGCGTGATCGATCCCGCGAACAACATCGACGGCACCATGGACGTCGCGGTAACGGGCAACCACATCGCCGCCGTCGCCGCGCACATCGCCGATCAGCAGGCGCGCAAGGTCATCGATGTCGCCGGGATTTATCGTTGTTCCCGGCCTGGTCGATCTGCACGCGCACGTTTTCGGCTACGAAGGCTCGCTGGCGCCGGACGACACCGCGCTTCCTGCCGGGACCACCACCATCGTCGATGCCGGCGGCAGCGGCTGGCGGACATTCGATGAATTCCGCCGCACCGTGATCGCGCACTCCGCCACGCGCGTTCTGGTCTGGATGAACATCGTCGGCGCGGGCATGGTCGGCGAGCCTTACGAGAGCAACGTCGACGACATGGATCCCGCAGCCACCGCCGAGGCCATTACCCGCAATCGCGATATCGTTATCGGCATCAAAACGGCCCATTTCGCGAAGCCCGGCTGGGCGGCCATCGATCGCGCCGTCGAAGCGGGCCGCCGCGCAAGCGTTCCCGTCATGGTGGACGACAAGATTTTCACCAACTCCCAACGCACCACCGCAAGCCGAGCTTCTGGAGCATCTGCGTCCCGGCGATATTCATACCCACATGTACAACGACCGGCAGATGGAACTGGTCGACCGCTTCACCGGCAAGGTCCAGCCCTGGATGATCGAGGCCCGCAAGCGCGGGCGTGCTCTTCGACGTCGGACACGGAGGAGGAAGTTTCCTATGGCCCGTGGCCGCCCAGCGCCATCCAGCAGGGATTTCTCCCCGATACCATCAGCACCGATCTCCATTCCTCGAGCATCCTGATGCAGCAGTCCGACATGCCGAACGTCATGTCGAAGATGATGCTGCTGGGCATGAGCCTTGAAGACGTCATCCTGCGTTCCACCGTCAACCCCGCCAAGGAAATCGGACGTTATCCCGGAACTCGGCACGCTGGGCGAGGGCCGCATCGCCGACATCGCCGTGCTCGAAAATCAGAGCGGCGTGTTCGCTTTCAAGGACTCGTGGCCGGCCAAAAAGCTGGGCACACATCGTCTGGAATGCGTGTTGACGATTCGCGACGGCCGAGTCGTCTACGACCGCGATGGACGGACATTTCCCCTATCGAGCGAGGGTCGATGAAGTTCGCGACGCTTATCCTGGCCTGTTCCGCTTTATCCGGACAGCAGATCTACGATCTCTTGCTGAAGAACGGCCGCGTGATCGATCCCGCCAATCATCGCGACGGGCATTTTGACGTTGCCGTGGTGGGAAAGAGCATCGTGCGCGTAGCTCCCGATCTTCCCACCGCCCACGCCCGCGTCGTCGTGGACGCAAGCAACTACCTCGTCACGCCCGGTTTGATCGATATCAACACTCACCTGGCACCCCCGCTGAAACCCGACTACAATACGCTGCCCTACGGCGTCACGACAGTGGTCGATGCGGGAGCGGCAACCTGCGAGACGTTTCCAAATTTCAAGAAAGAGGTGATCGACCACGCGAAAGTCCGTGTGCTCGCGTTCCTCTCCGGCGACGCTAAATGTTCTCAATACCAGGAAGCCATCGTCGGCCGCGCCGCCGATATTCCGGATACCATCTCCAGCGGCATGAGCTGGAACAACATCCTGATCCCAAGGGTAAACATGGCCACGACCATGTCCATATTCTTGACCCGGGGAACGACAGTGGAACAGATCATCGAGCGCGTAACTTCCAACGCCGCCCGCGCGATAAACCGGCCGCAACTCGGCACCCTCAGCGAAGGCTCCGTAGCAGATATCGCGGTTCTCGAAATTCAGCAAGGAAAATTCGGCTTCCTTGATTCCGCGCGCACCCGCGTGGACGCCACTCGCCGTTTTCGCTGCCTGCTAACCATGCGCAACGGCGTCATCGTCTGGGACAGCGACGGATTAAGTATTCCAGACACCGCGAAAGCCGGCCCATACTCAAACTTCAAATAGCAGTCTCCGCGCTCCCAGGCCCCTTATCTCCCTTCCTTAGCGAGCTCTGCGCCTTTGCCTGAAATGCGCTCGCCCGTTCTCCGAGTACCCTCAACTCAGAAGGAGCCCGACCATCGAGGCTTCTTTGACAGTTTTTTGCCGGCCGGCAAATGTCGTATTAGGGTGGTCCTGAGCTTCCGGAGGCGTAAGCCGCCTTGCAGCATCAACGGAAATGTGTGATGCCGACGGGAGATTTTGGGGTCGATCTCATAAGATCACGGGAGAGTAGCGCTCATCGCCGCACCCGAAGATTTCAGAGGGCTGTGCATCGAAGCATGGAGAACCTCCATGCGAGAGACAGTTCAATCCACTAGCGGCCGGTTTGATCGCAAGATCATTCCGGTCGCTCACGATAATTTCGTACAGCCGAAGTGCTTCTACTTACCTGCCGGACGCGGAATCTTCGCGTCAGCCATCGCGGCATTGTAAGCGAACCACGCCATCACCGCTGCCGCCTGCCGTATCTCGTTGACGTCCACGCGATCCACCGTGTCCTCATTGGTGTGGTGCGTGCGCACGTCGTAGTTGGCGTAATCCTGGATCGGATTAAATCCCGGGACGCCGGCATCTGTGAAGCTGATGTGATCGGTGGAACCGACCGGCTCGATAATATTCCGCCGCGCGCCAAAGCTCTTCAACGGTTCGAGCCAGGCATCGAAAATTGACTTAACCGCTTCCATATTTTGCAAATACCACCCATAAATCGGCCCTGTGCCGTTGTCAATATTGAAGTACACATCGAACTTTTCTTTCTCGGCGCCCGCTTGCTCTATACCCGTAAGATGCTGTGCGACCCACGCACGCGATCCCAGCAATCCCTGCTCCTCCCCGCTCCACAGCGCAACGCGAATCGTCCGACGCGGATGCGCGCCGATTGCTTTCAATACGCGCATCGCCTCCATCACAGTGGTCGCGCCGTCGGCATTGTCGGTCGCGCCGACGCCGGTGTGCCACGAATCCAGATGACCGCCGATCATCACCACTTCATCGCGCAGATCAGAACCAGGCAGCTCCGCCAGCACGTTATAGGAATTGCCATTTTCCGCATCGTAATATTTCGTTTGCACGTTGACGCGCAGCTTCACCGGGACGTTCTGCTCCATCATGTGCGCAATCATGTTGTAATGCTCGGCGCTCAGTGTCACTGTGGGAACTGCCCCCGCGCCGCCATCGCGGCCGGTGACGAACACGGTTCCATGCTCACCGCGACTGGGTTTGAGAATCACACCCGCGCCGCTTTCCCGAATCGATTGCGCGATGCGTTGCGCGGGAGTCGGCCCTCTGCCGCGGCCTCCAGCCCGAGCTCCAACGCTGGTCGCATACGCTGCGGACATCGGCTCATAAGCCGGATCGCTCGGCTGCGGGCGGTCCTTGCGGACAAAGTTGGTCATGATCGGTTCGGTCATGACGATCGCGCCCTTGAGCTTCGTTCGCAGATCGTCGACCTGCTCCGGCGATTTTCCCCCAATCCACACCGGTGCGCCGACGATTTCTCCAGTGCTTGAAGAAGACCATCCGTCGGCATAACCGATCAACGGCAGATACCTCGGCTCGATCATTTCAATCGTAAGTTTCTCCAGCGTCCAACCCCGCCCGAAGTGCCAGGGTTCCAGCCGGGCGTTACTGAGCCCATAGCCAGCAAGCCGATCTCGCGCATACTCGGCGGCGCTTTTATGCGCGGGCGAGGCAGTCAACCGGGGTCCGATGGTGATCGTAAACATATCGAACACCGGCGCGACCTGCGCATGATCGGTCGCCTCGGCGCGAATTTTGGCAAGCATGCCAAGATCGGGAGCTTGCCCTTGCGCCAGCGCTGCACAAAGAATAAACGACGTCAGGTTCCTGCGCATATGGAACCATATCCATATCACCAACTATTCGTAGCGAAGCGCGATCAACGGGTCGACCTTCGTGGCTCGCCTGGCTGGAATAATGCACGCCGCGACAGTGACGGCGCCCAGCAGCAACGCCATCCCACAGAATGTCAGTGGATCGAAGGAACTGACGCCGAAAAGCAGTCCTTTAATAAGGCGCGTGAGCGCGAGCGCGCCGATCGCTCCCGCCAGCACCCCCACTCCTGCGAGCTTGAGCCCTTGTGAAATAACCAGCCCGAGAACGTCGCTGGTCTTCGCGCCCATTGCCATGCGGATTCCGAACTCGGTCATGCGTCGCGTGACGGAATAGGAGATGACGCCGAATAATCCGACCGATGCGAGCAGGAGAGCGGTAAAGGAAAAAAGGCCGAGCAGTGTGGTTAAGAATCGCGGACGGGAACGCGCACCCGCCAGCACTTCATCCATGGTGCGGACCTGCGCCAGCGGCAGCGACGGATCGATATCGCGCACCGCCGCGCGCACCGCGCCAATCAGCAAGTGCGGATCGCCCGAGGTGCGTACGGCCAGATAAATGGACCGTCGCGGACCAAATTGGCGAACCGGCAGAAAAATCTCGGTGCCCGCGGGTTTGTCTAGACCTGCGTTCTTCACGTCTTCGACCACGCCGATAATGGTGCGCCATGGATCCTGAAAGCCAGGACGAATGCGGCGGCCGATGGCGACTCTCATTCCCGTAGTAGGTGCGCGCCATGGTCTGGTTGATGATGACCGTTGCCGCCGCGCCGTCGACATCGCGTGCGTCGAAGAGGCGCCCGTCTAAGAGACGAATGCCCATGGTCTCGAAGAAATGGTCCCCGGTGTTCTGCCAGTAATCGATGTTGTTGCCGGGTCCGCCGGGAACGGGCATGAACTTTTCGATCTCCGTATCGTTCGCGTCGATGGGCCGTTCCGGCGGCAGATCGGTCATCGCGGTTGCAGACGTGACTCCGGGAATGGCGTTGATTTTTTCCTGGATGGCTTGCCAGAACCGCGTCAGATTCACGGGCTGGGGATAGGTCGCGGACGGCAGATTTACGCGGGCCGTGAGCACTCCTTCGGGGCGAAAGCCGGGATGCACTTCGCTGAGCTTCCAGAAAGCGCGGATCATGAGTCCGGTTCCGATGAGCAGGACCAGCGCGAGCGCGAGTTCGCCGGCAACGAGCGCGGAGCGGAAACGATTCGAGGCGACGGAGCCCGCGGTGCCGCGTCCGCCGGCGGCTTTGAGCGCGTCATGCAAAGTTCCACCGGCGATTTGAGCGAGCGGCGCGAGGCCGAAAAAGAGCGCGGTTAATAAGGATATGGCGATGGTGACGGCGAGCACGGTAGGATCGATGCCTACTTCGGAGGCGCGAGGGATGCTCGCTTTACCGGTGGCGACGAGTATTTTCAACCCCCCCATGGCGAGCGCCAGGCCGAGCACAGCTCCGCCGAGCGAGAGGAGCAGGCCTTCGGTGGTGAACTGGCGAATCAGTTGTGCGGTGCCTGCGCCCAGCGCCTTGCGGACGGCGATTTCACGCTGGCGCGCTTCCGCACGCGCGAGCAGAAGATTCGCGACGTTGACGCAGGCGATCAGAAGGACGAAGGCGACGGCGCCCATCAGGGTCCAGAGTGCGGGGCGGATGGAACGGACCACTTCGTCCTGCAATCCGAACGTGACGATGGGGTGAGCGTCCGGACTGAACGGGTGATTCTTCTGACCAATGCGATCGGCAGATTGCTGGACGTGTCGCGCGATTTCATCCTGCGCACGGTTGAGCGATACGCCGGGTTTTAATCGTCCGACGAGAGAAAGAAAATGGCTGCCGCGCTGTTGGGGATTCGGCGGAGGAAGTTGGATGGGCGCCCAGATTTCGGGCGGGTTGAGTTCGCCGGGAGGGAATGAAAATGTCTGCGGCATCACGCCGACCACGGTCGCGTTCCGTCCGTTGACCTGAATGACGCGGTTGAGAATGCCGCGGTCGCCCGCAAAGGCCCTCTGCCATAGATCGTGCGAAATGACCACCACCGTGGGCGCGCCCGGCACGTCGTCCTGCGGAGTGATCGCGCGGCCCAGCTCCGGCGAGACGCCGAGCGATGGAAACAGGCCTCCCGTGATGTTGGCGGAGGTGACGCGAATGGGATCGGCTGCGCCCGCGAGGTTGGCCCCTCCGGTGGACCATGCATCGAGCGATTCCCAGGATGTGAGCTCGCGCTTCAGCTCGTCATATTCGGGTGGCGACGTCCAGAAACGGCGCAATCCGCCATTCGGAAATTTCGGAAATTCAGTGTACACGCGGACCAGGCCGCCGGGATCGCGATAGCCCAGGGGCCGCAGCAGAACCGCATGCACCACGCTGAAAATGGCGCTTGTGGCTCCGATCCCGAGGGCCAGACAAATGATCGCGGCCGCGGTAAACCCCGGGCTTTTTGCGAGCATCCTGACCGCATAGCGAAGATCTTTGAAGAAAGTCGACACGCGAATCTCCTTCCTCTTACATACGGCGCAGAGGAAGAAGGGTTACGCCGGTTCTTGAACTAAAACCGCAGATACCCGGCGACCACCAGGTATCTCGGTGTGGATTGCGTCGCGCTAATCACGCCGAAGCCGTTGTAGCCGGCCGCGGTAGTAGCGCCTGCTGCCCAGCAGCAGCTTCCGCCGGGGTTCGAAAACACAACCGTGTTCGTGAGGTTGTACGCTTCGCCCTGCAGCTTGAACGTCGCCTTCTCGCCCAGTCGGAAGATGCGGGAGACATTCGCATTCATCTGGAAGTATCCAGGTCCAAACAGCACGTAGTGGCCTGTCGATCCGAGCACGTTGTTCGGCGGATTGATAAACGCCGTGCCATCGAAGTAGGGATGGCTCGCGTCATGTCCTCCATAAATCGCCACCTGCGGATTGATCTGCGTCGCGCTATTGGCTTGCCCGCCGGCATTGATGCTCGACGTCGTGCCGATCCCGAACGGCAGCCCGGATTCCCGGCCGATCGTGCCGCTAATCTGCCAGTTGCCGACGATCCAAGCGGCCGGCCCCTGATTCAACATCGTATGTCCCTTGCCGAACGGCAACTGATATACCCAAAAAAGCTGAAAGTTCTGCGCGCGATCGAAACCGGCGATCTGCTTGTCCAGCCGGTAGGAGACCGGATACGCGCGCCACAGCGTGCCATCGCCGTTATCGCCGTTGGAATTGTCGATGGCCTTCGAGAACGTGTAGCTGGCGCCGATCAGCGACGTGCCTATGGTTTTCCGGACTTTGGCTTGCAACGCGTTATAGGTATTATCACCGAACGGCTCATACGAGTTCATGTCGCTGGTCACATAAGGATAAAGCTGCCGGCCGGCGGTGCCCGTTCCAGGCGCCGAACCGTTGATGTTCACGCCTATGTTCGTATGCACGCCGTGAGTGCCCACATATCCCAAATCGGCGTTCAGCGTCGATGAAAACTGATGCTGCACAAAAAAGTTCCAGCTTTCGTAATAGCCGCGATCGAAATTCTTAGGGAACGTGACGGTGCTGATGCTCGGAAGGTAGGTCGTCAAAGATGCGGTCGTCGACGGCTTGAGGATGCCGCCGGTGATGTTGGGATAGGTCGGTAAGGGAACGCCGTCGGACAAAGCAACTTGCGGGGCGCCGTCGGAGTTCGGAACACCGGCGTAGCTGATGAACTGGTAGGTGTTCAGCGGCTGGTAAACCTGGTTGACGATCGCCGGAAACTGGTTTCGCTGGTTGCGCATGTTGTCCGGATCGACGGTGATTCCGAAACCGCTGCGGATCACGGTTTTCTCAGTGAGGCGGTAAGCGACCCCGAGGCGGGGAGCGAAATTCTTCTTGCTGGCATCGGCGCCGGTATTCCACGGCACACCGCCCTCTCCGCCGATGTAAATGTTGTCGGTGGAGGGATCGAAGCGCACCGCGCCATAGTAATCGTGCGAGTAGATCGGATAATATTCCCAGCGCAGACCATAGTCGATCGTCAGTTTCGGAAGCACCTGCCAGGCGTCGCGCGCATAGATGGACCAAGTTGAGAAGCGGAGTGCGATCGGATCGTTGTCCTGAGTGACCTTGCCGGTCTCGGAAGGAAATCCGAGAAGGAATTGCGCCCAGGAATTAGACGGACTTCCCGGCAACGCCGCACCCGCAGGGGCGGTGTTGATCGCCGTGCCGCCCTTCAGCGCCGTGAGCGATCCGTCAAATCCAAAACTGCCGCGCGCGGTGCCGAAGGTTCCGCCTTGAGGCTGGAAGTGATTCAGCGCGAATTTATCGTATTCGAAACCAGCACGCATGTTGTGCGCACCCTTGATCTTGGTGACGTTGATGTTGGTGGTGTACTGATTATCGCGGAACTTGAACGGGCTTCCTGTGTTGGTGTTTCCGATATTGGCGAAGCTCGCGACCTGAAAGCCTGGAATGCCCTCATAGTTCGGACCAACGCCGTTGGTTCCCGGAATGTGCAGAGTGTCCGAGCCGTAATCGCCATCCTGAGGATCGCCATTCGCGCCGATGTTCTGCCGCGTATAGCCCACATTGCCGTCGATCAACAGAGTAGGCGAAAGGGTTTCCGTAAAGCCGGCGGCCGTCACCTGCACTCGTCCGCCAGCATGCCCCGGATTCCCGCCATTAAACGCATCACCGCCCGCCTTGCCCAAAACCAGCGGAGCCACGATATCCATGGGGGAGATGCTGTAACGGCCCCAGACCATCGCAGTGGAGGTCGGGTTGTAATTGACCTTCCAGTCGTAACGATCGACGGTGTAAGTGGTCGCGCCATAGGCGTCGTAGTTGTTGAAGAAACTAGTGGGCCGGGTGAGAGCGGGCAACAAAGAGGTAAGATTCGCCGATGCCGAAGCGATCCGGTTCGTGGGGACCATGTTGCCTGGGAACGGCGTGCGGCCGGTCCCATCCGGATTGCCGGTAAGCGGATCGTAAACAACCACACCGGTGCCGCTGAAATCACCGGTGCGCATCGCCGCCGTGGGCAAAGTCAGATTCGGGTCGGAGGCGAACTGGCTCTGCCTGGTGCTTTCATAACTCATGAACCAGAACAGTTTGTTTCTTCCCATGAACAACTTTGGGAATCACTACGGGACCGCCGACTGCGAAGCCAAACTGGTTCTGAATATTCTTCGCGAGCGTCCCCGGGTGCGAAAAATAGTTGTTGATGGCGTCAAAATCGTTGTTGGTATTGCGCTCGAAAAACACGGCGTGCAGATTGTTGGTGCCTGATTTGATCACGACGTTGACATAGGCGCCGCCCGCCGCGCCCTGCTCCGCATCGAAGGCGTTTGCGCTCACGCTGACCGTCTCAATCGCTTCCGGCGACGGCACATACGCGATGTTCACAGGCAGCCATGGATAGGCGTTGAGCGCGCCGTCCAAGCGGGTGCTGTTGGCTTGCGAAGATACGCCGTTCATGAACACGGTGATTGCTCGCTGCGGATTGCCCGCGGCGGAGTTGGCCTCGCCTGTGCCTGCAGTCGTCGCCGAGCCCGGCTGGAGCAATAAAAGGGATTGAAAGTTCTTGCCTTCGCTGCCGTTATAGGGCAGCTCCTCGATCTCCTGCGACGTAATCTCATGATGCACATCACCGCGATCGGTCTGCAGCACCGCCGATGCTGCGCTCACTTCAATCGTTTCGTTGGTCTGCGCCAGCTTCGTACTGAAATCGATGCGGCGGACTTGATTGACCGTTACGGCAACGTTGTCTTCAATCAGCGTCTGAAAGCCCTTGGCGGTAACTGTGACCTTATAGTTACCCAGCGAGATATCGTTGAATAAATAAACGCCGCGCACGTCGGTGGTAGTGGTCCGCGTAACCCCGGTCCCGACGTTCCTGGCTTCAACGCTCGCGCCTGGAATTGCGGCGCCGCTGGGATCGGTAACATTTCCCGTGAGCGATCCGTACAGCACCTGGGCATTGCCGATCTGGCAAGCCATAAAAAATAGAACCGCTATGGAGCAGCGGATCATACAGAGAGTCCGGCTGAACATGATTTTCCCAACCTCCCGAAGTCGGCCGAACGTTAGTTCGGTATGCAAACTATATATACATGGCGTGGCCGAAAAGTCAATACCTGGACAAAAGTCCGCTGCGACAGTTTCTGGCGGCACATCGAGGAAAACCCGGGTTATAAAGATATTGTTGTGCTATACAACTAAGTATGCGGATCTCCGATATTCGTGCGACCACCGTCACCGTTCCGCTCAAGGCTCCTCTCCGCCATGCCAACGGTTGTCATTGGGGCCGTTTCGTCCGCACGATCATCGAAGTGGAAGCCGACAACGGATTAATCGGCTTGGGCGAAATGGGCGGCGGAGGCGAATCGGCCGAAGCGGTTTTTCGCGCCATGAAATCGTATTTGCTCGGCCACGATCCGGCGCGCCTGGAAGAAATGCGATTCCTGATCGCCAACCCGACCGCATCGCTTTATAACAATCGCACGCAGGTTCTGGCGGCGCTTGAATTCGCGTGCCTCGACCTTCTCGGCCAGTCGTGGGGCGTGCCCGTTTCAGAGATTCTCGGAGGCCGCCTGCGCGATCGTGTGTCCTTCGCGTCCTACTGTTTCTTCCGCTATCCGAATCCTCAAACCGGCGCGGGCGAAATTCGCACCATCGATCAAATGGTGGAATTCGCGACCGCCGAGAAGCGGAAATTCGGTTTTCACACCCACAAACTAAAGGCCGGCGTCTTTCCCCCGGATTACGAGCTGGAGGTCTATCGCGCCCTCGCGTCGGCATTTCCCAGCGATTCCTTGCGCTTCGATCCCAACGGCGTCTGGTCCACCGAACAAGCGATCCGCTTCGGCCAAGCGATTGAAGGTCTGCGCAACGATTATCTCGAAGACCCCGTCTACGGACTGAACGGCATGCGCCGCACGCGAGAAATGATCCGCGTTCCGTTGGCTACAAATACAGTCGTGGTCAATTTCGAGCAGCTCGCCGCGAACGTCCTGAACACCGCAGTAGACGTGATTCTCCTCGACACAACGTTTTGGGGAGGCATTCGCGCCGTGCGTAAAAGCCGCCGCCGTCTGCGAAACATTTCAACTAGGCGTCGCCGTGCATTCTTCGGGCGAGCTGGGAATTCAGCTGGCGACCATGCTGCATCTCGGTGCTGTATTGCCCAATCTCTCCTTCGCCGCCGACGCGCATTATCACCACCTGACCGACGACATCATCGAAGGCGGCCTCATGGAATATAAGGAGGGCTCGATCGCCGTTCCCACCAAGCCCGGCCTCGGAGTGACGCTCGATCGCGCAAAACTGGCAGAGTACGCCGAGCTCTATCGCCGCCTTGGAGGTTATCCGTACGATCAGGATCCAGGTCGCCCCGGCTGGACTCCCATGGTCCCGAACGACCGATGGGCCGATCCAAATGACGATACGATAGTTCGGGTTCCCTACTAAATAATGCTTAATTGTTTCGATCTGTCGGATCGCGTCGCCGTGGTCATCGGAGGCACCTCGGGAATCGGGCGCGCTATCGCCTTCGGGTTGGCCGAACAAGGCGCCGAAGTCGTGCCCACCGGCCGCCGCGCCAATCATATTGATGAGGTCTGCACCGGGGTGGAAGCGATGGGACGTCGCACCCTGCGCCAGGTGACCGACATACGAGACCGCCTGTCGGTCGACTCTCTTCGCGACACGGTTCTTCAGGAGTTCGGCCGCGTCGACATTCTGGTGAACGCGGCGGGCTTCACGTTCAGGCAGCCGACCATAAAGCTGTGCGAGGAGCAGTTTTCTTCGATCCTGGATACCAATCTGACCGGAGCGCTGCGAGCCTGCCAGTCTTTTTACGAAGCATTGAAAGCCTCGCGCAGCGGCCGCGTCATCAACATCGCATCGCTTGGCTCGTTCGTAGCGTTCCACGAAGTGGCCGCCTACTGCGCCACGAAAACCGCATTGCTCTCGCTCACCCGCAGCTTGGCATGCGAATGGGCCGAGGACGGAATTTCGGTCAACGCGATCGCCCCCGGCATCTTCCCCACCGAGATGACCAACGGAATCATCACCGGCACACCGCGAGGCCAAGAACTGTTGATCCGCACTCCAATGCGCCGTTTCGGCCATCCCGACGAACTAGTCGGCGCGGCCGTGTTGCTCGCATCCGACGGCGCGAGCTTTATCACCGGCCAGTGCATCATCGTCGACGGAGGCTTCCTCGCGTCAGGAGTAAATTCGTGAAGCTGTGCGTCTTCTTCCTGGCAATTGCCCTTCACGCCGAAACCGGCCGCGACGCCTGGCTGCGATACTCTGAGCGAAATCCGCACACCATCCCCGCCGTACTCGCGACCCTCGGCGATTCTCCGGTGATCGCCAACGCTCGCGATGAAATCCTGAGGGGTATTAGAGGCATGGCAGGCAAAACCCTGCGCCTCGAATCCGCGATGCCCAGGGAAAATGCAATCGTCCTCGGCACGCTCCCCGCCTTCCCGAAGCTTTCCGCGAATCTCCCGGCCGACGCCTACTGGCTGAAGAGCGTCCACTCCGGCAACATCACCTACACCATCGTCACCGCTACCAACGATCGCGGGGTGCTCTACGGCGCTTTCGCGTTGCTCAGAAAAATTGCGCTCGGCCAACCTATCGATAGTCTCGATGAACAACAAATTCCCTCCGCGCCCATCCGCTGGGTGAATCAATGGGACCGCCTAGACGGCACGATCGAGCGCGGCTACGGCGGCCGATCTATTTTCTGGGACGAAGGTCACGCGCGAACCGACCTCAGCCGCGTAAGCGATTACGGTCGCCTGCTCGCCTCGCTCGGTATCAACGGCTGTGCGATCAACAACGTGAATGCCGACAAGCGTATCTTGTCACCGGAATTCCTTCCGCAACTCGCATCGATCGCCGCGGCCCTGCGTCCCTGGGGCGTCAAAACCGTAATTTCCGTCGATTTCGGCAGTCCAAAAACTATCGGAGGCCTCGACACCTTCGATCCTCTCGACGCTCGCGTCGCTGCCTGGTGGAAAACGAAAATCGACGAACTCTACGCCGCCATTCCCGACCTCGGCGGAGTCGTGATGAAGGCCGATTCGGAGGGTCGAGTCGGTCCCTCCGCTTACAAACGAACTCATGCCGACGCCGCCAACGTGGTCGCCCGTGCACTCCAGCCACACGGTGGCATGATCTTTTACCGCGGCTTCGTCTACGACCACCACATGGATTGGAACAATCCGAAAAACGACCGCGCCCGCGCCGCCTACGACAATTTTGTCGACCTCGACGGCAAGTTCGACAGCAACGTTGTCATTCAGATTAAAAACGGCCCCATCGATTTTCAAGTCCGTGAACCGGCGTCGCCTCTTTTCGCTGCGCTCAAAAAAACCAACCAGGCGATCGAGCTGCAAATCACGCAGGAGTACATGGGACAGGCGCGCCACATGGTTTTCTTAGTTCCGCAGTGGAAAGAAGCTCTCGATTTCAATATGGGCAATGCTCCTGTGAAGCGGCTCGTCCGAGGATTCGTAGGCGTCGCGAACGTGGGCCTCGATGATAGCTGGCTTGGCAATCAACTCTCGCAAGCGAATCTCTATGGATTCGGAAGACTGGCTTGGAATCCCGACCTGACCTCCCGCCAGATCATCGATGAGTGGACGCAGCAGACGTTCTCGACAGATCGCAAGACCGTCGACACCATCGCACAAATGCAGCTCACCTCCTGGCGCACCTATGAAAATTACACCGGCCCACTCGGTCTCCAAACCCTCACCGATATTGTCGGAAACCATTACGGAGTCGCGGTCGAGGCATCGGAACGCAACGGTTGGGGCCAGTGGCATTTCGCTGACGAGAAAGGCGTTGGTATGGACCGCACCGCCGCATCGGGCACCGCCTACATCGGACAATATTCTCCCTCCATAGCGCGCATGTTCGAATCTCTCGCTACGTGCCCCGACGATCTGCTGCTGTTTTTGCACCACGTTCCATACACCTACAAATTGCATTCCGGAAAAACCGTCATTCAATACATTTACGATTCGCATTACGAAGGCGCGCAAGCGGTCGAGGATTATGTGCGCGAGTGGAAATCGCTCCAATCGCACATCGACGAGCAGCGCTTCGCCGAAGTCCTGCATCAGCTCGATTATCAAGCAGGCCAAGCGCAAGTGTGGCGCGACGCCGTGACCACCTGGTTCTGGCGCGCCTCAGGAATCGCGGACGCAAAAGGGCGCGTCGGAAATTATCCCGGCCGCATCGAAGCCGAATCGATGGCCCTCAATGGTTACGCAATCAAGCTCGTCACTCCATGGGAAGGCGCCTCCGGTGGCAAAGCGATCGAATGCGCGAACGAGCGCTGCTCGGCGAGTTTCCGATACGACGGCGATCCCGGCTGGCATACAATTCGCGTCCAATATTTCGATCAGAGCGCCGGCGCTTCCCATTTCAAGCTTTTTGTCGGCAGCCAGATCGTCGACGAATGGGCGGCCGACGATCGCGTTCCGGAGCGGCGCACCAAAGTCGACAGTTCCTCTTCTACCCGCCGTACAGTAACTGGAATCGCACTTAGAAAGGGCGACGAGATCCGAATAGAAGGAATACCGGACGGCGCGGAGCGTGCCGCAATCGATTACGTCGAGATTCGATAAGTATTGTTGTATAGTTGAACTTATTCAAAAAGGAGCCCTGTTCGATGAGATGTTTTGCAGGCGTCGCCTTACTTGCGACGCTGGCATTCTCCCAGCAGGCCCTCATTTATAAGGACCCCTCCGCACCTACCGAAAAGCGAATCGACGACTCTGGTTTCGCGCATGAGCCTCGAAGAAAAAGTGTCCCAGCTCATGAACGATTCCCCGGCCATCGATCGTCTCGGCGATCCCCGCCTACAACTGGTGGAATGAGTGCCTGCACGGCGTCGCGCGCGCCGGACGTGCCACCGTATTTCCCGAAGCCATTGGCCTCGCCGCAACATGGGATCAAGAGCTGATGCTGCGCGTCGCGACCGCAATCTCCGATGAAGCCCGCGCAAAATATCACGAGGCGCTTCGCCGCGGCGAACACAGCATCTATGAAGGACTCACCTTCTGGACGCCGAACATCAACCTGTTTCGCGATCCCCGCTGGGGACGTGGCATGGAGACTTACGGCGAGGATCCTTACCTGACCGCCCGCATGGCCGTCCAGTTCATCAAGGGTTTGCAGGGCGACGACCCGAAGTATCTGAAAACCGTCTCGACCGCGAAACATTTCGCCGTTCACAGCGGTCCCGAATCGTCGCGCCACACCTTCGACGCCGTGGTCAGCGAAGCGGATCTCGAGGACTCTTACCTGCCTCACTTCGAGGCGGCGATTAAAGAAGGCGGCGCTTATTCCGTGATGTGCGCCTACAACAGCGTCGATGGAAAGCCCGCCTGCGCGAATCCCCGCCTGCTCGACGATATTCTGCGGAAGCAGTGGGGCTTTCAAGGCTACGTGGTTTCCGATTGCGGCGCGATCGACGATATTTACGCTCGCCACAAATTTGTCGCGACGGCTCCCGAAGGAGTCGCGCTCGCCGTCAAAGCCGGCACCGATCTCAGTTGCGGCACCGAGTATACAAATCTGATTCCCGCCGTCCGCAACGGCCTGATCACCGAATCCGAAATCGACCAGTCCGTGAAACGCCTTCTCCGCGCGCGATTCAAGCTCGGCATGTTCGATCCGCCGGAGATGGTGAAGTATGCGCAGATTCCGTATAGCGTGAACGAGAGCCCGGCGCATCGCGAACTGGCTCTCGAAACCGCGCGCAAATCGATCGTGCTTTTGAAGAACGACCACAACGCGCTTCCTCTGAGCAAATCGCTCAAGACCATCGCGGTCATCGGACCCAACGCCGACGATATTGATGTCCTGCTCGGCAACTACAACGGGATCCCTACCGCTCCAATCACTCCGCTCGAAGGGATTCGCCGCAAACTCGGCGCGAAAACGCACGTGATTTACGCTCGCGGCAGCGACCTCGCGGCGAATGTCCCGAACTTCGAAGCCATCCCGGCAACCGCGCTCTTCACATCAAATGACGCGAGCCGCAAGAGCGGATTAACAGGCGAGTATTACAATTCGTGCGACTTCGACGGCAAGCCCCATCGTCCCCGCGCCCGCACACCATATAATCCCGGCGTCAAACCGTCCTTCACCCGCGTCGATCCTCAGATAGATTTCGAATGGTGGGAGAGCGCGCCGACAAAGGACATGAATCCCGACGACTTCGGAGTTTCTTGGACCGGCTACATCACTGCGCCCGCCACTGGGACTTATCAAATCGGCGCCATCGGAATGAATGCCTGGAGCCTGTCCATCGACGGCAAGCAGATCGTCCAATTCAGCGGCATCCATGAAGGCGCGTATCGCTACGCGCCTGTGGATCTGAAAGCGGGCACGCTCTATCCCATCCGTCTCGACTATCACGAGTTTTCGAACGATGCCAGCATCAAGTTAGTATGGTCGCGCCCCGGTTATCACTTCGACTGCGGATGCCATCGCCGCCGCCAAACAATCCGACGCTGTGATTCTCGTTCTAGGCCTCTCGCCCCGCCTAGAAGGCGAGGAAATGAAAGTCCCCGTCGAAGGATTCTCAGGAGGTGACCGCGTCGATCTCGGTATCCCGCGCCCTCAGGAAGATTTGATGAAAGCCGTGTTCGCCGCTGGTAAGCCCACCGTTTTGGTTTTGCTGAACGGCAGCGCCGTGGCGATCAACTGGGCCGCCGAACATGTTCCCGCGATCGTCGAAGCCTGGTATCCCGGACAAGCCGGAGGAGCCGCCATAGCGGACGTTCTGTTTGGCGATTACAATCCAGCCGGCCGCCTGCCCGTCACATTTTACAAATCCGCCGACCAGCTTCCGCCTTTCGACGATTACAGCATGAAGAATAGAACTTACCGTTATTTCACGGGTGAGCCCCTGTTCCCCTTCGGCTTCGGACTCAGTTATACAACCTTCAGCTATCGTGACCTGAAGCAGACCGGCGATAAAATTACGGTCGAAGTCGAAAATACAGGGCCCATCGCCGGCGAGGAAGTCGCCGAGTTCTATGTGAAGTCAGGGGCCGTTCGCTCACTGGCAGGCTTCCAGCGAGTCGCCTTGCGCGCCCACGAACACAAGACCGTGCAGTTCGCGCTTCCCCGCAAGAACATCACTGAAATTTCAGTAGGAGGCAGTCAGAACGGATCCGGCACTATTCGTCTTGAGCTCACATTAACATGCGCGCAACCGACAAAAGACGAATCCAAGTGGCTTCTAGCGAAGGTGTCCGCGACATCAACCGGCGAGTCGTTCTCAATCTTATCCGCACCAAACAACCCATCTCTCGCGCCGACCTCGCTCGCATCTCCGGCTTGCAGCGCAGCACTATTTCGCTGATCGTCGAAGACCTTATCGAGGGTCACTGGGTTCTCGAAGGTCGCCACAGGACGCCTCCCGCGGGGCCGTCGTCCGACCTTCCTGCGTCTCAACGACGATCGCGTCATCATCGGCGTCGATATCCGTCCTCTCCAGATCACCGTCGCGCTCGCCGATGTAAACGGAAAATTCACTTCCCAGGAGGTGATGCCGACCGCTCGCCAATCCGAAAGCCGCTATCGATGGAGTCATCACCCGCATCCAGCGCCTCCTCCGTTCCTGTGGAGAGAAAAAGGTGGAAGGCATCGGGATCAGCCTTCCCGGTCGAGTCGAGCCCGGCTCCGGACGTCTCGTCTTCGCCCCCAACTTGGAGTGGACCGATTTCGACATCGCCGAAGCAGTGCAAAAAGCCACCGGATTCGACGTCGAAATGGAGAACGCCGCCAACGCCTGCGTGCTGGCCGCCGTGTGGTTCGATCATATCGAGAGCCGCAATCTCGTCGTAGTCACGGTTTCTGAAGGCATCGGCGCCGGCATCCTGGTCAATGGACGACTCGCCCGAGGCTTCAGCGGAATGGCCGGCGAGTTCGGCCACGTCGCTCTCGATCCCGATGGTCCTCCGTGCAGTTGCGGAAGCCGTGGCTGTTGGGAAGTATTCGCCTCCAATCGCGCGGCGTTGCGCTACTACTTTGAATCGAGCGCGCAGACCGGGCTGAATTTCCAGGACCTGCTGAGCCTTGCCGATCAAGGCAACCACAAAGCCGCGAAAGCCCTCGAAACCATGGCACACTTTTTAGGCCGCGGCATGCGCATGATCGTAGCCGGATTGGACCCCGAGCAAATCGTAATCATCGGCGACCTGACCCGCTCCTGGCATCGCTTCGGCCCCGTGATCCAAGCCGAAGTACAAGCGCAAGGATTGTCCGGAGGCGTCGCGCCCAAGTTAATCCCGGTCCATGAAGACGGCATGGCCAGACTGCGTGGAACCGTCGCCCTGGTGTTGCAAAAACACTTCGGAATCACCCAAGAGGTAACAGCATGAAAATCTCTCTACCGACGTTCTTGGCAATCACCTCAACTACCGTGCTTTGCGCCCAGGTCGTCACCCTAACCGCCGCCGAAGATCATCAGCGCCTGATGGACCTCCTCCACATGACCTCCATCCGCAAAGGCGCCGACGGCAGCCATCCCGAGGCCCCCAACTACGCGAATTACGACGAATCCAAAGCCAATCCCTATCCCGACCTCCCCGACCCCCTCATCTTAAAAAACGGGAAAAAAGTCACGACCGCAAAAATGTGGTGGGATCAGCGCCGCCCCGAAATCGTCGAGGACTTCGACCGCGAAATCTATGGCCGCGTTCCCAAAGTCACTCCCTCAGTGAAATGGGAAGTCACCAGCACCACCAAGGAAACCAACGGCGACGTGCCGATCATCGTGAAAAAACTCACCGGCCACGTCGACAATTCCTCCTTCCCCGAAATCACCGTCGACATTCAACTAGTCCTGACCACTCCCGCCGACGCCACAGGAAAAGTCCCGGTGATCATGGAATTCGGATTCATCGGACCCTTCCCGGGTCGCGCAGGCCGTGGCCCCGCCCCACCTCCACCGCCCGGCCCAACCTGGCAACAGCAGGTCTTAGCGAAAGGCTGGGGCTACGCAATCATCGTTCCCGGCAGCATCCAAGCCGATAATGGCGCGGGCCTGACGCAAGGCATCATCGGCCTCGTCAATAAAGGACAGCCCCGCAAGCTCGACGATTGGGGAGCACTCCGAGCCTGGGCCTGGGGAGCCAGCCGCGCTCTAGATTATTTTGAAACCGACCCCGCCGTCGACGCCAAGCGTGTCGGCATCGAAGGCCATTCGCGCTACGGCAAAGCGACCGCCGTGACCATGGCCTACGATTCTCGTTTCGCGATCGCCTTCGTCAGTTCGTCCGGCGAAGGCGGCGTCAAACTGAATCGCCGCAATTGGGGCGAACTGGTAGAGAACGTCGCGGGCACTGGCGAATACCACTGGATGGCCGGCAACTTTATCAAATACGCAGGACCGCTAAACTGGAACGATCTGCCCGTCGACTCGCATGAACTGGTCGCTCTCTGTGCGCCCCGCGCCCGTTTTCATCAGCGCCGGCGCAACCAAAGGCGACGGATGGGTGGACGCCAAAGGAATGTTCCTGGCCGCCGCGGGCGCCGGCCCGGTCTATCGCCTCCTCGGGAAAAAGGACATGGGCACCACCGAGTTTCCTCCTATAGAAACTCCGTTGATCGATGGCGACGTGGCCTTCCGCCAGCACAGCGGCGGACATACCCCCGGCCCCAATTGGCCGACGTTTCTGACGTTCGCGCAAAATAAACTCACTAGTGGGCTGTCGCAGGGAAATCGTTAGCGTGCCTGCGCGCGATCGTAAGAAACCGAGCCCCGACTGTAAAGGAGGGGACATGCTGACGATCTGGCAGTGAGTGCCTATTGGACCTGCGGCCCACCCCACTTGATTAAGACCGAGATTGACACATCGTTCGCGTCCCCTCCCTTACAGTCGGGGCTCGGTTCCGGCACCGAGCTGTGATGTCGGCCTACTCATACCGCAAAGCAATCAACGGATCCACCCGCCCCGCCCGCCGCGCAGGTATCCAACAAGCCGCCAGCGTAACCAACGCGAGTAGAACGCCAACGCTGAAAAGCGTCCCCGCATCCGCCGAGCCAATTCCCTCCAACATCCGCCGCATGATCCGTTCCGACGCGACCGCAGCCGGCACGCCCACCGCAGTCCCAATGAAAGCCAGCGTCATCCCCTCCCGCAGCACCAGCCGTCGAAACCGACGCCGGTGCCGCGCCCAGCGCCATCCTGATGCCAAGCTCCCTGGTCCTCTGTGCCACCGACTGCGCGATCACTCCGTACAATCCCACCGCCGCGAGGATCAAAGCCATCAAGCTGAATGCGCCGATCCAGCTCGCCGCCGTCCTCTGCTGCCATAAAGAGTCGGCGGCGTGCCCCGCCATGGTTTCCGGATTATAAATCGGGACATCTTTATCGATGTTCCGCGCGACCCGCTCGATATCCCCGATAACCTGCGCAGGATCGCCCGACGTGCGAACCACAATATGACTCCGGCCATCGTAATCGGCAAGTGCCGGCGCATACATCAACAACGGAGGCTCTGTGATCAGCGACCGGTATTTCGCGTCCGCAGCCACGCCGACCACCTCCACCGGAGGACGCACGACTCCGCCCGGCTCCGGCCACGCGATCCTCTTACCGACCGCATCCTCACCCGGCCATAGCCGTTCGGCGAGCTTCTTCGAAACGATCACCACGCCATGATCGCGATCCGTAAAGTCGCGTCCGCGGAGCAGCGGAATCCCGAGCGTTTCAAAATACCGCGGCGCGATGCGATCGATATCGACGCGCAATCCCAGCTCGAACTCGCGCCCGCGCAGGATCTCCGGCGTCGGCTCCTGCCCCGGATAGAAAATCGATACCCGCCCGCTGAAATCCTGAGGCGGCACGGTCCCGGCAAGACTCGCCGAAACCACCCCCGGCACCTCCGGCAAACGTTCCAGCATTTGCCGGTAAAATGCGCGCCCGCGCTCCTCGAAATGCGGAAGCGTGCTCATATCCAGCGACACCATCGCGACGTTCCTCGTCTCAAATCCCGGATTGCCGGAGATCATGCGATGCAGATCGCGAACAATAGTTGCCGAAGCAGTGACCAGAATGAAGGACAAAACCACCTGCGACACCACTAGCGCCGCTCTCAGAGTGCTCCGCCTGGTGCCCGCTCCGGCCGATCCATTTTTCAGCAGTGCTCGCCACGTCGACTTGCGAGGATTGAATCGCTGGGACAATCGCGAAAAAAGTCCGGTCAGCAGACAGGAGCAAATCGTAAACGCAAGAACGCGGCCATCGATTCTGATGTCCACTCGATGCAGCAACGAGTTGCGGCTGGAGAACGCTGCGATCTCGACCGAAGCCCATTCCGTGATCAGAATCGCCACCGCGCCCGCGGCCAACGCAAGTACGATTCCCTCTGCCAAAAGTTGCCGGATCAAACGCCATCGTCCGGCGCCCACTGCGAGCCGAACCGCCATCTCTCGACTTCTCCGCGAAGCGCGAACCATGAAGAGTCCCGCGACATTCGCGCACGCGATCAACAGCAGCAGCGCAACGGAACCCGCCAGCAACCCGAGCAGCCCGGTCACCTCGGCTCGATCGTCCGGATACATGCCGACTCCGCTGGCCGCGCTCACTGACCGGTGCTGATTGGTTTCCGGATAGGCTGCCGAAAGCTGCGCCGCGATCGTTTTCAATTCCGTGTTAGCCTGGCGCAGGGTAACTCCGGGCTTAAGCCTTCCGAAAATCTGGATCCAGCCGGCCGCGCGATTTTTGAGGACTCCCTCCGACAATCGTGAGAGCGTGACAGGCTGCGTCGAGATGGGAACCCAGACGTCGATCGATTCGTTCACGGCCGTTCCGCGGAATCCAGCCTCGGCGACTCCGACGATCGTAAAAGGAGCACCGTTCAGAACCATCCGCGAACCGCCGATTTCCGGATTGCCGCCGAACGTTTGACGCCACATTCCGTAGCTCACCACAGCGACTTGACCATCGCCCGGCACCAGTAGCCGTCCGATAGCAGGCTTGACGCCCAGCACGCTGAAGTAATTCTCCGTAACCAGATTGCCGCGAACCCGATGGGCATCCTCAGTGTTCATGCTGAGAGGAACCGTGGAGTAAGCCGCCAGCCCCGCAAACGATCGCGCACCATCGCGGTAATCCTCATAGTCCGGATAGCCGAGGTTATCGAATACGTTCCCGTCCTGGATTCGGGAAACGGAAACCAGCCGGCCTGGGTCGGCGATGCCTGGCATCGGCCGCAGCAGGATCGCGTTCACAACACTGAACACCGTGGTGTTCGCAGCGATGCCCAAAGCGATGGTCAGGACAGCGACAAAAGTGAACCCCGGATTCTTGCGCAGAAAACGGAAAGCAAGGAGCAAATCCTTAGTCACGCCGCTTTAGCAGCAAGAGGGTTTCCAAACGTAAGTGATTGCAATTCCAGCTAAAAGCGACACGCCACCCGAGGGTCCTGTCCCATTCGCGAACACCATTCCATAGATGTGAACACCTTTTTTCTTTGCGAGGTGAAAATTTTATTCGGAGCGCTTGTCTAAGATCCCCAGCATTCTCCCCCCAAAATACCCGACCACGATCGCGAATACGAAGCAAAGTACCTGGGGTCCCGGAAAGTCCATGCCTGTAATATCGGCGGAATAGTTCCAGGACTCTATGGACTTTTCCCCGCTTCCCAACCCCAGCCATTAGGACTATACTGAGCCTGCCCTTTAAGGAGGGGCGCAAGAATGTCCTACCTCGCATGGATTGTGCTGGGCTTAATCGCCGGATTTATCGGCAGCAAAATCGTGAACCGCACTGGCGAAGGCATCATCCTGGACATCGTTCTCGGAATCGTGGGAGCGGTAGTCGGCGGATGGCTGGCCGGTTTCTTCGGTCTCGCAGGTGTGTCCGGCGTGAACCTCTATAGCATCGCGATTGCCGTCGGCGGCGCCATCGTCGTGCTGCTCGTCTATCACGGAATTCGCAGAGCGGCTTGAACCTTCTCAAGCCACTGGTAGAATCTTCCGCCGATTTATAATAAGGCGGTGGATTCTATCCAGTACAACCTGCCGCAGAGCCGCATTCCATTAGCTTGGTACAACATTCTTCCCGATCTGCCGAAGCCCATGGCTCCGGTGCTGCACCCCGGCACGCTCAAGCCCATCGGGCCTGGCGATCTGGCTCCCCTGTTTCCGATGAGCCTGATTATGCAGGAAGTCAGCATGGACCGGGAGATCGAGATTCCGGAAGAAGTGCGGCAGGTGTACGCGCAATGGCGTCCGTCGCCGCTTTTCCGTGCACGCCGTCTTGAACAAGTCTCTCGATACGCCGGCCCGGATCTACTACAAATATGAAGGCGTAAGCCCCGCCGGTTCGCATAAGCCAAACACCGCCGTCGCGCAGGCTTATTACAACAAGAAGGAAGGCACCCAGCGCCTTTCCACAGAGACAGGAGCAGGCCAGTGGGGCTCGGCTTTGTCGATGGCGTGTGCGTTTTTCGGCCTGGAATGCAAGGTTTACATGGTGCGGGTCAGCTACGATCAAAAGCCCTATCGCCGAGCATTGATGGAAGCTTTCGGAGCATCGGTGACGCCAGCCCGAGCAATGAAACCCAGTCGGGCCACGCCATTCTGGCGCAAAATCCCAATCGAACGGATCGCTGGGAATCGCGATTTCGGAAGCCGTCGAAGTGGCCGCGAAGGACCCGCACACCAAGTACGCGCTGGGCAGCGTATTGAATCACGTACTGCTGCATCAGACCGTGATCGGACTCGAAGCAATAGAACAAATGGCCTTCGCCGGCGACGAGCCTGACGTGATTGTCGGCTGCACCGGCGGAGGATCAAACTTTGCAGGCTTAGTCATGCCGTATCTCGGCCGCAAAATCAAAGGCCAGTGCAAAGCTCGCGTGGTCGCAGTCGAGCCCTCTGCGTGCCCCAGCCTGACCAAGGGCAAATTCACGTACGATTTCGGAGACACCGGACACCTCACCCCGCTCGTCAAGATGCATACATTCGGCAGCACGTTCATGCCTCCGGGAATTCACGCCGGCGGCTTGCGCTATCACGGCATGGCCCCCTTGGTATCGCACGTCATGGATTTAGGATTGATCGAAGCGACTTCTGTGCAGCAGCTCGACGCGTTCGCGGCCGGAATCCAATTCGCCCGCGCCGAAGGAATCATTCCCGCGCCTGAAGCCAACCACGCCGTAGCCGGGGCGATCACCGAAGCGTTGCGCGCGAAAGAAGAGGGCAAAGAAGAAAACGATTCTCTTCAACCTCTGCGGCCACGGCCATTTCGACATGCAGTCGTACATCGATTATCAGGCAGGAAAGCTGGAGAACTACGACTATCCCGCGGAAGAAATCGCGATGGCGTTAGCCGGTTTGCCCATGGAGCATGCATGAAATTACTCGCGCCTATATCTCTGTTACTAGCCGCCGCGTGGCTGTTCGCCCAAACCGGAGGCGATCCCCTCGTCGAAGGATTCCGCGGAGTTGAAGTCGCTTCGGTATCGGACGCGATGGAACAGTTGTACGGCCAGCGCAACTACATGTCCCACGAAATGCGCCCTCTTTCAAAAACCAAATTCGCCGGCCCCGCCGTAACCGTGCTGCTCAAAAAAGAAGAGCACAAAGAAGGCGCCGCGGCCTCACAGGGCATGCTCGACGCAATCGATGCCGCGCCCGCCGGTTCTGTCTACGTGATGGTGCTCGAAGACGGTGCGGATTTCGCGGGCATCGGCGGCCTGATGGCAACCGCGATGAAATATCGCAATCTCGCCGGTGCCGTAATCGATGGCAGTGTACGCGATACGCCGCAAATCGCCAAGCTCCAATTCCCCGTATTCAGCCGCGGCGTCGCACCCTCAACGACGATCAATCACTACCGCTTTGTGGGCGCAAATATTCCGGTGATCTGCGCCGGTGCGAAAGTGAATCCGGGCGACATGATTACCGCCGATGAGGACGGAGTTGCGGTGGTTCCCAAAGCTCGCGCCGGCGAGGTGTTGAAAAAAGCGCAAGAGCTCGACAACACCGAACATACGATGATTCCGTTCATCGAGAAATTCCACTCGATTAAGGACGCAGTAGCCAAATTTGGGCGAATTTAAGGTCAATTAAGGACTCCCTCAGGCCCTTAAGTGGCGTTTTATGGTCTTTTATGGCTGCTGTTCCGCCATTTTCTTCTTTTTATACTCTTCGTACTGCTTTTTGAGCTCCGGATCGCGCGGCGCGGGGTATATTTCGCTCGATTTGTATTTCCCGGTCTTGATCATCATCTGCGTCCACTCATCGTGGATGTGAAGTTCGTCAGCGTTCTTCACGATCTGCTCGACAAGATGCGGCGGCACGAAATAGACTCCTTCGCGGTCTCCGAAAACCACGTCGCCGGGCATCACGGTTGCATTTCCAATGCGAATCGGGAATGTTCACGCCGGTGAGCATCACCTGGCCGATCGGAGTCGGATGCACACCGCGAAAATAGGCGCCCATCGGGATCGGAAAAATGCCTTCCAGATCGCGGATGGCTCCGTCGATCACCATGCCGGTCTTCGTCGCCTGATAAATATACGTGGCGAGATTATCACCGACGAAGGTTCCGTTTTCTTCTTTGCCAAACAGATCGGCCACCATGACATCGCCGGTCTCCAGCATGTCGAGGACGCGCTGGTTGCTGTTGCGATGACCTTGTTTATTGGCGTTGGCTTCGATCACATCATTCACGTCCGCGCGCAAAGGCATAAATTGCGCCGTGAACGCGCGCCCGATTAGCTTCTTCTCCGGATGAAGGATATGCCAGTGCCCTTCGTATTGATTCTTGTAGCCCGGCGTCCTGTCAAGGATGGTCCAGACTTCCTCCGCGCTCATGGCCTCGAATTTCTTAAGCAGCTTGTCGGGCACTTGCGGACGGCCATCGGCGGAACGCCCGTAAGGATTTTTAGGCGTGTACTCGATCAACTGCTCGCGCGTTAACTGGAACACCTGGGCCGGCATCAGAGCGGCCGCGGCGAAAAAAGCGAATAGAAAACGTAACATGGTTTTCGAGAAGCATATCACGATAGTGCCGCCTGCATCATCGCCCGCGCATAGCCGACGTTGTAAGCGAACGCCGCGTATCCTCCACCTCCGGGGTATGCGGTTCGGAAGCCCGCGCGATCCCGATCGTAATCAATCGCGCGAGGATGCTCAGGATAAATCAGTCTCGGATACTTTTGCTTCACCAGTTCCTTCATCACGGCGAACATATTATTTTCGCCTTCGTCGATAAACACCTCGGTGTATTGTTCATAAGGTTTCCGCACGCGAACGTTGCGGTAATGGACATGATTAATCCGGTCGCGCGATCCGAAGTAATGGCACACCTCCACCGGATCGTGGCCCATCTCTCTGGTGACGCCGCAGTCGAACGTGATTCCATTCGAAGGACTCTTCACAATTTCAATCAGCCGCTTCCAGCCTTCGACCGTTCCCATAATCTGTCCCGAACCCCGGCTCAACGGCGCCGGCGGATCGTTGGGGTGCAATGCCAGCCGCACGCCTGCTTGTTCGGCGACGGGAACGACTGCTTTTAGAAAGTACCCAATGTTGGCCCACATCTCCTCGAGATTATGTGCGCCTTCGTTCGGAAGCGGAGGCAGATCCTTCACCTTGTCGTTATCGAACGCGGTGAGTCCGGCGCCCGCTCTGCCGGTCTCCTCGTAATATCCCTCGACGATGCGATGCGCATAGAAGTTGTACTCGACCACGGGCAACCCGACCTTGCCGGCCGCGCGGATCGACTGCTTGACCTTTTCAATCTCTTCATCGCGTCCAGGCCGGCCGTAGATGGTGTTCGGAAATCCCGCGATCATCAGATTGCCTAGACTGAGCCCACCGGCCTTCAACTTATCCATCATTTCCTGGAGCTGATTTTCGTCCCACGGAATTCGCGGCCCGCCGGTGAGCACGTGGTCGACGCCAAGCTGTTTAACTCTGCGGCAACCCGCGTCATCGATGGTGCCGGCCGACAGGCCGCCTGCTCCGACCTCAAGGCAGAGCTTCGGCGTGTCCTTTCCTTCCGGCTTGGGAGCAGGCACGGCGGCGGCTTGGGCAAGCGCAGCGAAGCCCGCGGATTGGATCAGAGTTCTTCGGGAAAAATTGCCAGACATGTTACTGAAGATAACCCAAGGACTGTGCCAACTTCCATGACGTCGTGGGACGCGCTTCTACAGATCGCTTCCTGCGGTCGCGGCTCGGAATCGGCGCACGTAGAATCTAAACACGGCGTCATAATTATTTGCGAATGTCCGCATGCTTACGCATGGCGGTTCCGTGGCAGCGGTGAGCGGATGCGCAAGTATTTCTGACGCTGTGTTTAATTCGACCGGTAATTGATGAACTGCAGGTCGATGCCGAAGTCGTTGGTGCGGAGCAGGTGCATGACTTCCTGCAACGTGTCGCGATCCTTGCCGGCGACGCGCAGCAGGTCGCCCTGGATCGACACTTGGACTTTCTTCTTACTGTCCTTGACCGCCTTCACGATCTCGCGCGCTTTATCAGCGTCGATTCCTTGCTGCAGCTTGATTTCCTGGCGCACGGTGGATCCCGCCGCCGGGCGTCACGACGCCGTATTCCAGGCCTTTTAGCGAGACTTTGCGCTTCACCAGCTTCTGCTCCAGGATCTCGATGACGGCTTTGAGCTTGAATTCGTCCTCGCTCGCGAGCAGGATCTTGTTGTCCTTTTCGACCAGCTCGAATGGTGGAGTTGCGAACCCTTCAGATCGTAGCGCTGCTGGATTTCCTTGAGCGCCTGCTGGATGGCGTTCGATCACTTCGGGCAGCTCGATTTTCGAGACGACGTCAAAACTGTTATCAGGCATAGTTGTGATTTAGTGACCTAATGCTACCAGAACTTTTTCGGTAATTTCACGGATCAGAGCGGGCAGCGCGGCGTCGAGCGCCAGGGTGATGGCGGCTTCAATGCGCTCCGGGTCGGGCGGCGCGGCTGCGGGTGCTACGGCGGGCGCGGCAGCTGGGGACGGGAGTCGCCGCGGCGATCGCTTCCGCGAACAGTCCCCGCGCCAGCTGCGCTTCCGCGATCAGAGGACGGATGGTCTGCATCACCACCGACGCTTCGAACGGTTTTTTCAGAATCGCGTCGCAGCCGGCGCGGCGCGCTTCTTCTTCATCGAACTGTCTCCAGCAGTCCGGCGGTCAGAATCACGCGCACGTGCCGATAGAGCGATTTGACGTGGCGGCACAGCTCGAATCCGTTGCGGCCGGGCAGGAAAACGTCGGCGATCACCAGGTCGGGATCGACGTCGGCCATGCGCAGCAGCGCCGTTTCGCCGTTCGGTGAGGCTGACGACTTCGAAGCCTTCTTCGCGCAGGATGCGCTCGCCCATGCGCTGGGCATGAGGGCTATCGTCGGCCAGCAGAATGATGCTCATTCCTGCTGGCAGCGGTCTTGGTCGGTCTGCGTGGTCTTGTCGTGGTCTTCTTCTTTTTCTTTTTCGACTTCGTAGTGTCGGTGGTCTGGTCGGGCTTCGCTGCGCCGGGCGCGGCTGCTTCTGCCGCCGCGGTTGCCGCGTGGCCGTTGCCGTCGCCTGGCGGCAGCATTGGGATCGGCTGCCGCGGCTGATGTGCCGGCGCTGCCGCGGATCGGTCTTCAGCGTGGTGCGCGCATCGGGCTTGGTATCCAGAGCCGAGGTGCCGGTCGCGACCGGTGCGATGGTCACGTCGTTAACTCCGTAGCCGCGGGCACGTTGGTCGCGGCGGTGCTCGCCGGAATGGGAACGCTCAGCGGCATCGACTGCTTGGGATTGGTCATCGTGGGCGTGCCGCTTTTCGCCGCCTTGCTCGATGTCCGGTCCGCGCGGTCAGAAATCCGGTGGAGCTGCGATATCAGACCTAGTTTGGTGCGATTCTCCGCTTCCCACTTCATGCGCGCGACCGCCCTCGGGATCGGCTTCCGGGATCGCCATTTCCAGTTCCTTGAGACTCTTCTTGGCCTGCTCGACGTAGACGCTCAGCGGATAATCGCGCACGATTCGCTGCAGCGCGTCGCCTTCCTTCTCGCGCGCCACGTTTGCCCATTTTGCGATAGGAATCGGCTTCTTCCCACAGCGCCCATCGGCGCGGCTAAACAGAGGATACTGATCGACCACCGCGCCCAGGCGGTTCGCCGCCGCAGCGTTCGACGCCCTTGTGGTGATAATAATCGCCGACAGCGCAGCTCCGCCTCCGCCCAGCGCTTCCTGAATCTCGCGCAGCTTCTGCTCGGTCTCCGGCACGAACTTCGAGTTGGGGAATTGGGTGATCAGCTGCTTGCATTCCTGCTCGGCGCGGAGGGCGTTGTTCGGATCGCGATCCGGCTTTTCCATCAGGCTGATAATGGATCTTGCAGATCGCTTCTGCGACTCGGCCGCCTCTTCCATGGTCGGATAGAACAGGATGAAATCCTTGTATTCGGCTTCCGCCTGCGCCATGCCGTGCACGCCGCCTTCGCGATACCAGCTATCGGCGATGGCGAGCTTCGCTTTCGCCAGATATTCGCTGGTGTCGTAGGTATTGATCAGCGTGTTCAGCGTCAGGCGGGCGAGCTCATACCGGCCGTTCTCGATATCGTTGATGGCCTTATCGAACAGAAGTTTGTCCGGCTGCTGCGTGTCTTTGGTGATGGGGTTCTCGTACTTCTTCCGTTTGAACCCGCAGGCCGACGTCGCGAGCAAGCGCCGCAAGCCGCCATCGCAATCATGCTCGATCTGGAAAAACGAATCATCATGAAAAGAATCCTTACGACTATACCTTAATGGCCGACGCATCCTGCGCGCCAGCGAGCGCATCTCTTCAAAAGCGGCCCCGGGGTTCACAGTGTGAAAAATCGACGACCCCGCCACGACCCATTCGACGCCCGCATCTACCACATCCGCACATTTTCCGTGTCACACCGCCGTCGATCTCGATAGGAAAGTGCAATCCGCGTTCCCTTTTTCGCGCCGCCAGTTGCCGCACCTTGTGGAGCGAATTGGGAATGAACTTCTGTCCGCCGAATCCGGGGTTGACGCTCATCACCAGCACATAATCGACGACATCCAGGACTTCGTCGAGCATCGCGACCGGCGTCGACGGGATTGATCACCACACCCGCGCGGGCTCCTTCGCTCTGAATCATGCGCAGCGTGCGGTCCAGATGCGGGCAGGCTTCCTGATGGACCAGAACCTGATCCGCGCCGGCTTCGATGAAGATCGGCGCATAGCGGTCCGGGTCGGTGATCATCAGGTGGACATCGAACGTCATCTTGGTGATTTTTCGAAGAGACGCGACCACCGGCGGGCCGAGGGTGAAATTGGGCACGAAATGCCCGTCCATCACGTCGACGTGCAGCATGTGGCAACCGGCGGCTTCGAGCGGCGCGATCTGTTCGCCCAAGCGGGCAAAATCCGCCGCGAGGATGGATGGGAGGATCTCGACCATGGATCAGGCGCTTAGACCAATGTTATCACGGCGGCGAAAAAGCCATCTCCGGGGTCGCGGCCGGGCAGGCGAAGGTGGGTTTCGGCCCGCGAAGCCGTAAGGATTGGACCACGTTCTGATTTTCCTCGTTTTCGAGCGAACAGGTGGAGTAGACGAGCCGGCCGCCGGTTTCATGAAGCGGCGCGCCTGATCGAGCATGGCGCGCTGGCGGGCGGAGAAAATGTTCGCGTCGCCGGGCTTGAGCCGCCACTTGATCTCCGGGTTTCGCCCCAGCGTGCCGGTGCCGGAGCAAGGCGCGTCGATCAGAATGCGGTCGAATTTCTTGACGAACGGAAGCGGCTGGGTGGCGTCGAGGACCACGCGCTCCGCGGCTGCCGGAACTTCGTCCAGGCGCTTCAGATATCGATCGCAGGCGATCACGCGCGCGCCCGCCTCGATCGCCTGCGCGGTCTTATTTCCCGGCGCGGCGCACAGATCCAGCACCGTCATCCCCGGCTCGATGGCGAGCAGCGGCACGATCGATCTGCGCGCCGATGTCCTGCTGGCGGCCGGTTTCCGGATTGATATGTTCCTCCGGCTCCTCGAGTGCGGCGCGCGCGATTTTGTCGGCGGCTTCGGCGCCGTACTGTTTATCCCAGCGCGCCAGCATCCAGGGGGGAAGGCTCAGCTCCGTCGCGCGATCGGGCCATTTTACCGGGTCGCGATTCACTTTGCGCAGGACCGCATTGACGAAGCCGGCGGCGGATTGCTTGCTGCGCGGTCTTCACCAGTTCGACGCTCTCCGTCACGGCGGCGTGCGGAGGAATCCGGTCGAGATAGCGGAGCTGATAGATCCCCATGTGCAGCGCGATGCGAACCTCGGGGTCGAGTTTCGGCTGCTTGCGCCCGGCAAAATGGCCGATCAGAAAATCAAGCTGTCCTTGATAGCGGAGGACGCCCATGACGATGGTCTCGGCGAGCCCGGCGTCGCGCGGGTCAAGCTCCGATCGGATCGGTGCGCAGAAGGTCGGATGCGTAGCCGCCGTTGTGGACTTTCTTCAAGACTCGGAATGCGAGGTCGCGGGCAGGGGAAATCACAGGATGGTGAAACCGGGCGAGCCATTCAGGGCTCGGTCGAAAGTCATGGTATCGCGGCAGCCAGCGGCGACAGCTATTTCGCCGATTTGGTAGTCCGTTAGCCCTCCGCGCCCAATATCGTAGCTCTTAAGCGCACGACGAACCAGCAACTCGCTTTCGACTTCGAAGAGAGTTTGGTCCAGAAGTCGCGCAAGGGCGTCGGCAATCTCCGGTTTCGTGAAGCGATGACTGACGCCAAGAACCCAGGCGAGTTCGCAGATCACTGGGATCGAGACAAAAATTTGCTCACCCCTATCCATACATTCGCCAAAGAGCGCGTCGACAATGGCAACTTGGCGTCGATCGTCGGCAGTGAAATATCGAACAAGCAGGTTGGTATCAGCCGCTCTCATTCTCCGCAAGCGCCACGGGCAATCGCCTCGTCCATCTCTTTGAGAGTGAGTGGACGCGTCCTCTTGGACTTCAGAATTCCACGCAGCGAACGAAAATCCCTGTTGATGGGCCGCACCGAAAGCTCCCCTGTTGATTCCTTCATGATATTTACGCGATCTCCAGGCTTGAGACCCATCTCATCCCGAATTTCCTTCGGGATCGTGATTTGGCCCTTCGACGTGATGGTGCTGATTGGCATTAGCAGATCCTTATCCAAAGTATATCCCCCACTTGTTGCCCCCCTCGCGCTAACATCCTGGAATGAGGCTGCTCGTCAAATTCAGTGCGATCTTCACGCTGGTGTTTGGTATCGGCGTGGCGATTATCGGCGCATTGACGTATAGAATGCTGGAGGACGGCGCGCACGCGCAGGTTCTCGCTCAAGCCCAACTCATGATGCAGGCTATGAGTTCGGTCCGCAAGTACACCACGATCCAGCTCCTGCCGCTGCTTGAAGCCGAAGAGGAACGCACCCATACATTCCTGCCGCAAACCGTCCCCGGCTATGCCGCTACCGAAAATTTCGGCTACCTGCGCGGGCAGTTTCCCGACTACTCCTATAAAGAGGCGACGCTCAACCCGACCAATCCCCGCGATCGCGCCGTCGATTGGGAAGCGGACGTTGTCAACGCGTTTCGCAACGATGGCAGCCTGCGCCAGTTGAGCGGAGAGCGCGATGCCGCCGTCGGCAAATCGTTATTCTTCGCGCAGCCGATTCGTGCCACCGCTCCCTGCCTCAAATGCCACAGCACGCCCGACGTTGCGCCTCCGGCGATGCTCGCGCGCTATGGATCGGGTAACGGATTCGGATGGAAGGAGGGCGAAGTGATCGCGGCCCAGGTGATCTCCCTGCCTCTATCGGTGCCGCTCGAAATCGCGCGCAAGGAGTTTCGAACGCTGCTGATTTATTTGGGCATCGTGTTTCTGGGGAGCCTCGTCGTATTGAACGCCGTTCTTTATTTCACCATCGCCAAGCCGGCCGCGCGCCTGTCCGATATGGCGAACCGCATCAGCCTGGGCGATCTCGAGGTGCCGGAACTTCCCGTGAAAGGCGGCGACGAAATTGCCGACCTCGCCGGCGCGTTCAATCGAATGCGACGCAGCCTGGTGGCGGCGATGAAGATGATCGGCGATTAGCACCCGCCTGGTCAATCGAAACTCAACACTACCTTAGCCGCGTCTCCGCCGATCATTGCCTGAAAGCCTTTTTCAAACTCGGTGTAATGGAAGCGATGCGTGATCACGGGTCTGATATCGAGCCCCGATTCGAGCATGACCGTCATTTTGTACCAGGTTTCGTACATTTCGCGCCCATAAATGCCCTTAATCGTAAGCATGTTGAATACGACGGTGCGCCAGTCGATCGACATATCTTTATCCGGAATTCCCAGCATCGCGATCTTCGCGCCGTGGCTCATATTGGTCAGCATGTCGCGAAACGCCTGTCCGTTCCCCGACATTTCGAGACCGACATCGAAGCCTTCTTTCATGCCGAGCCGCTGTTGGACTTCTGCCAACGTGCCCTTCGAAACATCCAGAGCCACCGTGGCGCCGAGCTCCTTTGCCAGCGCGAGCCGGTATGGATTCATATCCGTCGCGACCACGAAACGCGCGCCGGCATGTTTCGCAACCGCGACCGCCATCAGACCTATTGGGCCGCACCCGGTCACGAGAACATCTTCGCCCAGCACAGGAAACGATAACGCCGTATGCACGGCGTTGCCAAACGGATCGAAGATCGCTGCAATATCGAGATCGACGGATCAGGCGCGTGCCGCCAGATATTGGTCATCGGCAGCACGATATATTCGGCGAACGCACCGGGTCGATTCACACCCACGCCCATCGTGTGTGCACATAAATGACGCCGCCCGGCGAGACAGTTGCGGCATCGTCCGCAGACCACGTGACCTTCTCCACTAACGATATCGCCGGCATGAAAATCGGCGACGTTCGATCCGGCTTCGATGACTTCACCGACAAACTCGTGGCCAATCGCCATGGGCACCGGAATGGTGCGCTGCGCCCAATCGTCCCATTTATAAATATGGACGTCAGTCCCGCAAATTCCCGCGCGGCGCACGCGAATCAGCACATCGTTCATTCCGGGCCGCGGGGCCTCGATGTCTTCCAGCCACAACCCCGGCTCGCTCTTGCTCTTGACGAGGGCTTTCATGAAACTCCATTGTCTGATATCGTGACCCTCATGCTGAAAGCAACATTTTTTCTTCTCTCCTGCGCCGCCTACGGGCAGCTCTCCGAAAAAGCCACCTGGGCGACCGAGGCTCAAAACCGTTACGTCATCAAGCCGAACATCATTTACGGCATGCAGAATAATTTCGAAACCAAGCTCGACGTCTACCAGCGCCGCGATCTGACTGGTCCGCAGCCGACCATCATCTATATACACGGAGGCGGCTGGACCGGCGGCTCGAAGGAAACCTCCGTCATGTCCCTGTTTCCTTATTTCGAAATGGGCTGGAATGTGGTGAACGTAGAATATCGCCTGGAAAAAATCTCGCCCGCGCCCGCCGCTGTTGAAGATTGCCTCTGCGCCTTGCGCTGGATCGGCGTCCATGCTCACGACTACAATATCGATCCCGCGAGAATGGTCGTCACCGGCGAATCAGCGGGAGGACATCTGGCGCTCACGACGGGAATGATCCCTATGTCGGCTGGTCTTGACCGCCAGTGCCCGGGACCGGATCTGCCGAAAGTAGCGGCGATTCTCGACTGGTACGGCATCACCGACGTGAACGATCTCCTCGATGGACCGAACCAGAAAGGCTACGCGGTGCAGTGGCTCGGCAGCATGCCGAATAAAGAACAAATCGCCAAGCGAGTCTCGCCGCTCGAGTACGTGCGCCCCGGCCTGCCTCCGATTCTCATGATTCAAGGCGATGCCGATCCGACCGTGCCGTACTCGCATTCGGTTCGCTTGCATGAAGCGCTGGACAAAGCCGACGTTCCAAATCAACTGCTGACAATCCCCGGCGGCAAGCACGGAAATTTTACGCCGGAGGAGCGAGTGAGGATTCACAAAACGACGCGAGAGTTTCTCTCGAAATATCATCTGATGTGAGCGTCCGGTCGCGGCTCCAGCACAGCGCTTCGCACCGAACCGCGACCGTCAGGGAGCGGACAGACGCCATAACTCCGAAGCAAGCAATCCTCCTAGCGCATTCTCTTCCCGATCAAGCCGGTACCCGCAGCCTTCAAGCACGGGCCGATGATCGGTAAGCCGTCTCGTTTCCAGCCCGGTCGCAAGACGGAAAAACAAATAAAGTCCCGCAAGCAACGGCCGCGACCACCACGTCCGCCGAAACTCGGAAATCAGAAACTGCTTCGCGGTGAATCGTGAGATAAGTGCGCGCAGCTCCCCTTCGTCGAAGCAATCGAAAAAGAAATGCGCTGCGACCAGATCGTATTCACCAGAGTGAAATTCTCTAGCATCAGCAATATGAAACGTCACGCGATCACTCGCCACACGAGCCCTCGCCAATGCAACCATCCCCGCACTCACATCGACCGCATCGACGCGTGCTTCGGGATACAGCGCGACAGAACAACTGGAGAAATCGTCCATCGCCATCGCCTAATACAAGCACCTTCTGAGGATTTCCCAGCTCGAACAAGAAAGCTTCCCGCCGCCGCCGCAACGCCCCGCCGAACGCCGCGTATTCGAGCCATCGATACCACGGCGCGATCCGGTCGCAGTTCAAAAGTGCATTCCCGCGACGGGCAAAAGAAACAGAGGACTCAGCAGTGCGACGTCGGCCAGCACGCGCAGGGCATCTCGTGAAAAATGGCGACGTGCGCAATCGAGCAGCACGAAACAGAGAGCGCTTGCCGCGACTGCTCCGCCAAGGACGGGGCGACTGGAGAAGAGTAGCAACATTACAGCCGCAAAGGCGACCAATCCAGCGGCGGCGGCGATCGGCCATTTGGCTTCGCTTTCCCAGTGCTCGATCGCCACGCAATTGATCCAGCAGAGGCAGGAGAAAAGAATAATCGCTTCAATATCGACAACGGTCCGCACATTAGGCCAGGCGGACAGAGTCGCCCCCAGTGCGAATAAGACGGCGACTGCGGCTTCTTTCGTCTTTTGAAGAAGTCCGCAGCGGAGCAATCCGAAATACAAAACCACTGCTCCGCCCAGCGCGAGACCGCTCACGAACAATCCAGGCGTCAGCCGCACCCACGCGAGCGCCGATCCCGCGGCCAACACGAAAATCCACAATGGCAGCAACGCCCGCCAATGCCGCCGGTAAAATTCGTGACGAGGCCGCTCGCCGGCCCCACTCCAGGCGTCAAGCGTCCGATCCGCTGCGTAGATCAACCAAACAGCCAGAATCAGCAGAACCGAGGGCAACAGGTCCACTCGCGCATGGAAACAGCGTGCGAATAAGATCTGCCAAAGCAGAGCAACTACCGGTGCATCGAGGCTCAGCAGATTCGGCCATAGCCAGACTCGGTCCACACCTTTATTATGTGTCGGAATGTCCGCACGCTGACGCATGGCGGTTCGGTCATAGGTTAAGTGGTCTGATTCCACGTCTGAATTACCCGTGTTTCCCGTTCATACCCGAGCACGCTAACCGAGCCGGTCGAAAGCGCGAAGCATCGGCCCATTTCGGGCGCGATTTGAAGCCAGCATGCCGTGAGAACGCGCAGCATGTGTCCATGTCCGAAAACGGCTACATCGCCATCGGGAGCAGAATGGATCACTCTCCGAGCCCTTTCCGCGACCTGCTCGATGGTCTCACCACCCGGAGGCGTGCCGGTCCAGACCGTCCAGCCAGGCGCGGTCTTTTGAATCTCTGCCGACGTCAGACCTTCGTACAATCCGTAATTCCACTCCCGCAGATCGTCTGTCGCGATCGCACCATCGCTGTAGCCGGCGATCCGGCACGTCTCTCTCGCGCGCGTCATCGGGCTCACATACACGGCAGTGAACTTCTTTCCCGCGAGCAGCTTCCCGACAGCAGCCGCCTTCCGTTCGCCTTCTGCCGTCAGCGGCAAATCGGTCGTCGACGTATGCTGGCCGGAGAGGCTCCAGGCGGTTTCTCCATGGCGAATTAGCCACATTGCAGATGCCATAAGGCTACTTTAGCGGAACAACGCGCCGTGCTTAGGCGTTATATTGGATGAACGGAAGTGGAGGAAAGCAATGTCGCTTCGCGACTTTATCGCAAAGCAGTGGATAGACGTCATCCAATGGACCGAATCGGAGGATGGCGTACTCGCCTACCGTTATCCGATGCAGGACATGGAAATTCAGAACGGAGGCAGTCTTACCGTTCGTGAATCGCAGATGGCCGCGTTCGTCAATGAAGGCAAGGTGGCGGATATTTTTGGGCCGGGTCTTTATAAACTGACCACCCAGACGCTGCCGATTTTGACGTACCTGCAGAACTGGGACAAGAAATTCCAGTCGCCTTTCAAAAGCGACGTCTACTTTTTTTCGACTCGCCTGCAGACCAATCAGCGCTGGGGCACCGCGACTCCGATCACCATTCGCGATAAGGATTTCGGCATGGTGCGGCTGCGCGGCTACGGAATTTATTCGTGGCATATCAGCGACGCCAAGGCGTTTCACACCAAGGTCAGCGGCACGCGCGAGATTTATCACGTCGCCGATATTGAAGGGCAGCTTCGCAACACCATTATCGGCCGCATGACCGATGCGTTCGCGCAGAGCAACGTGCCGTTTCTCGACATGGCGGCGAATCAGGTGGTGCTCGGCACCAAAATCGCCGAGGGGCTGAAGCCCATGTTCACCGACCTCGGGTTGACGCTCGATAGTTTCGTGGTCGAGAATCTTTCGCTGCCGGAAGAGTTGCAGAAGATGCTCGACACGCGCGTCGGCATGAACATGCTCGGCGATATGAACAAGTACACGCAATATCAGGTGGCGAACTCGCTGCCGATCGCCGCGGCGAATGAAGGCGGAGGCATCGCGGGAATGGGTGTCGGACTGGGCGCGGGGCTCACGATGGCGAACGTCATGACGCAATGCGTTGCGGCCTGGAGAGAATCCACCGCCGGCTCCGGCTGCGCCGCCTCCCGCCGGCAGGTCCCGCGCCCACTGGGGCGGCTCCGGCCGCAGGTGCCGAGACGAAGTTCTGCTTCAATTGCGGCAAGCCCATTGCGCGAGTGGCGAAATTCTGTCCGGAGTGCGGAACGGCGCAGCCTTAATAACGTGACTAACGGCCTTTCGCAGCCACTTGGCATGTCCCCTCCTTTACAGTCGGGGTTCGGTGTCGGCGCCAAGCCACTTGTGATTTCTAACCGAACCCCGACCGTAAGGAAGGGGACGACGACGTGACTAGCTCAGGCTGTGAGTGGATCGTCGAAGCGCATCATTGCGACGCGGCCTCCGTCTCGGACCTGGAAGCTCTCCGCGCTCTTTTCGTTCGTCTGATCCAGGAAATGAGCCTCCATCCGATCGGCGAAACGCTGTGGCACCAGTTTCCCGGCGGAGGCATCACCGGTCTCGCGCTGCTCCAGGAATCGCACATAGCCTGCCATACTTTCCCGGAGCACCGTTCATTATGCTTGAATGTATTCTGCTGCCGGCCGCGTGCCCGATTGGGATTTTGACGCGTGTCTGCGGCGGGAATTCGGAGCGAAGTCGGTCGAGGTGCGGCGTCTCGACCGGCCTTATATCGGAATGAGCTCACCACAAGCGAACTGTCCCAGTTGCGGCGCGCCCGTCACGTTCCGCTGGTCGAGCGCGGTCCAGACCGTCTGCCCTTTCTGCCATTCCATTCTGGTTCGCGACGATCTGATTCTCAAAAACGTCGGCAAAGTCGCCGACCTGCCGCCCGATCCTTCGCCGATCCAACTGCTGACCTCCGGCACTTACAACAACAAAAAATTCGACGTCATCGGGCGCATCATTTATGAATACGAGCAGGGCGGCTGGAACGAATGGCACATCGTATTTTCCGATGGCACCAGCGGCTGGCTCTCCGATGCGCAGCTGCAATACGCCGTCTCGTTTCTCGTGCCGAGCGGCATGCCTCTGCCTCCGGAAGAGCAGATAAAACGCGGCAGCCGTCTCACCTTCGTCAACATTCGAGTTCGAAGTTTCGACCATGACAATGGCGAGTTACAAAGGCGTCGAGGGCGAGCTGCCTTTTCCCTTTTACGGCAAATCGAACATGCTGTTTGCGGATCTGCGCACGCAGCGGTAACGATTTCGCGACGATCGATTATAGCGACGAGTCTGCGCCGATGCTGTTCGTCGGCAAGACGGTGCCGTATGAAGCGCTGCAGCTCCAGAACGTCCGCCAATTCGAGGGATGGTCATGACCAGCATGCACTAATAGAGCCGCGACCATCGGGAGCGGTTTCTGATGTCCTCCCCTCTGGTCGGCCCTCCCGTCGCCAAAACGAAGGCGATGTATCTGCCCTAACTGCGGCGGCCCCGTTGAATTTCGCGGCTTCGGGCATGCGCTCACTGTCGTCTGCCCGCAGTGCCTGACTGTGCTCGATGCTTCGTCGCCGTTGCTCAAAATCGTGCAGGAAGCGCAGGATGCGCAGTCGCGCCGCACTCCTCTCATTCCTCTCGGGCACGCGCGGAAAATGGGCCGGCATAACGTGGGAGGTCATCGGATTTCAGACCCGCGGTTATGAGGAAGACGGCGTTTTTTACGAATGGGAGGAATATCTTCTCTTCAATCCTTATAAAGGATTCCGCTACCTGACCAACTATGAGGGCCATTGGAATTTCGTCACGCCGGTGGAATCGCTGCCGGAGCGCCGGGCTCTCGGCGCGCGTCCCGCGGTTTTCTTTGAAGGCTGCTTGTACAAACATTTCTCCGGCGCGCAGCGCGAGCACGAGTTTCGTGCTCGGAGAATTTCCCTGGCGCGTGAAAGTCGGCGAAGAGGTGCTGGCCGACGATTTCGTTCACCCGCCTTTCGTGCTTTCCTCGGAGACCACGTCAGATGAGGTCACTTGGTCAAAGGGCGAATACACGCCGGGCGCCGAAATCTGGAAAGCGTTCGCCCTCCCCGGCAGCGCGCCGCGTCCGCAAGGCGTTTATCTCAACCAGCCCTCGCCCTATCATAGGAAAAGTCAGTGGGACATGGGGTCTCTTCGCGTTGATGCTGCTCGCGCTGTTTGTAGTCGCGAGGCATGTTCGGCGCGCTTAGCCGCGGCGATACCGTTTTCGACGAGCACTATCGCTACTCCACCGCCGATCGGGCCGAGCCCTCTTTCGTCACCAAAGAGTTCGATATCGAGGGCCGCACCAGCAATCTGGAAGTTACAGTCAATACGAATCTGATTAATAACTGGGCCTATTTCAACCTTGCGCTGATCAATGAAGCCACCGGAGACGCCTTCGATTTCGGGCGCGAGGTCAGCTATTACGCCGGCTCCGATAGCGATGGAGCATGGTCGGAAGGCGGCCAGTCTTCGACCGCCGATGATCCCGCAGGTGGCCGCCGGCCGCTATTATTTGCGCGTCGAACCGGAGATGGAGGGTTCGGAGACGCCTTCTTCCGCGGCCGCGAAACCGACTCCGACTCCTACGCCCACGCCGACCCCGCTCTTCGGGTCCGGCAATTTTTCCAGGTCGCGCCCGACGCCGGTGATCGGTAAATCGGTCTACTACGAAATTGTTCTGCGGCACGACGTGCGCGAGCTACGGCTGGTTCTGGCTCGCGGCGCTGCTGCTGCTGATTCCTCCGATTTTTGCTACTATCCGCTCCGTCGCGTTTGAAACCCACCGCTGGTCCACCAGCGACTATCCACCCACCTCTGGAGGAGGTTAACCCAATGCGCTATGCTGGCTACCTGATCTACAGCATGATGATGCTCGCAACCGCCACCTTCGCCGAATTTCGCGGCTGGACCCTGTCGAAAGTCGACCAGACCAAGGTCGCGCCCAAGACGGTTCGCGATAATCCCGGCGCGTATCGTTCGCATTACGCGTTTTATCCACGTTACGTCGGAGGAAAGTGATTATGGCTGATTTTCATCCTGGCAATCTGCTCAACGCCGCGATCTACGCGATCCTCGGCATCGTGATTTTTATTTTCTGCTTCGCCATTCTCGACAAGATGACGCCCTATCATCTGTGGCGCGAGATCACCGAGGACAAGAACATCGCCCTGGCGATTCTGATCGGCGCAATTTCGTTGGGAATGTGCATTATCATCGCCGCGGCGGTGCACTAGAGGTCGGCCGTTGCGCCAGTGAATGCCCGTAGTCTCTACTTTCTTTCCGTCCTGCTCATCTCCGCCTGCGGACTCATCTATGAGCTGATCGCGGGAACGCTCGCCAGCTACCTGCTGGGCGATAGCGTGCTGCAATTCTCGACGATTATCGGCACGTACCTGTTCGCCATGGGAATCGGCAGCGCGGTTTCGCGATATCTCAAAGGCTCACTGGTAGCCTGGTTCGTGCAGATCGAACTGCTGGTCGGCGTGGTGGGCGGATTTTCTTCGTCGGCGCTCTTTCTGGCCTTCGCCTATACCCACAGCTTCCGCTTGTGCCTGTATTTATTGGTGATCGCGGTGGGAGCGCTGGTCGGACTCGAAATCCCGCTGCTGATGAGGATTCTCGAAGGACGCTTCAAGTTCGGCGACCTGGTATCGCACGTCCTGACCTTCGATTATCTGGGAGCGCTCGCCGCGTCGATCGCGTTTCCTTTGTGGCTGGTGCCGAAACTGGGCCTGGTGCGCGCGGCGATCATGTTCGGGATCATCAACGCCGCCGTCGCGCTTTGGTCGACATTCTTATTTCGCGATCAGCTGCATTACCGCCTGGCGAGTCCGCATCGTCATGCATCGCCGTGCTGCTGCTGCTCGGCGGAGGGCATGTATTTCTCGAACTGGATTTCCGCCACCGCCGACAATCAGCTTTATGCCGACGAGATTATCTTCGAGCGCAATACCCGCTATCAGCGCATCGTCGTCACGAAATGGAAGGACGATCTGCGCCTGTTCCTCAGCTCGCACTTACAATTTTCGTCGCGCGATGAATATCGCTATCACGAAGCCCTGGTGCATCCCGGCTTATCGTCACTGCCAAACGCGCGGCGAGCGCTGGTGCTTGGCGGAGGCGATGGGTTAGCGGTTCGCGAACTGCTGAAATATCCGAATCTCGAAAGCATTACGCTCGTCGATCTCGATCCGGAGATGACGAAATTGTTTACCGAGCATCCCATGTTAGCGCCTCTCAACGATTACTCGTTTCGAGCTCCTCGCGTGAAAGTCATCAATGCCGACGCATTTCCCTGGCTCGACGACAATAAACAAACCTGGGATTTCGTGGTCGTCGATTTTCCCGATCCCACCAATTACTCGCTGGGCAAACTCTATACCAGTGCTTTTTACCGCCTCCTGAAGCGACATGTGGCGCCCGGAGGTCTCATCGTTGTCCAGAGCACGTCTCCCATGTTTGCCCGCCAGTCTTATTGGTGCATCGTCGATACTTTGCAGCAGGCCGGCTTTCATACGTGGCCTTATCACGTTTACGTTCCCAGTTTCGGGGAGTGGGGTTTCACGATCGCCGGCGACTCTTGGGAACCGCCAACCCATCTGCCGGAGGGCTTGCGGTTCCTCACCGTTCACGACCATTCCCGGAACTGTTCCACTTCCCCGCCGATATGACCCCGGTCGAGGCCGAGGTCAATCGTCTGAACGATCAAGTGCTGGTCCGCTATTACGAGCGCGATTGGAAAGATATCGCGCGCTAATTATTCAGCCGACGTCAGCTCGAAGCCCAACTCCTGGCCTTCGATCCAGATCTTCTGAACCTGATATCCGTTGTCGTTCTTTTGGAGAACAACTTTGCTGTGATCCGCGACCTGGTCGATTCGGCATGACGATTGAATTCACGCTCGCGAAGATGTTCTTGCCATTGCGATTCCGGACCGAAATTTCGATCACCGAATTGTTCAGCTCGTTGAATCGAATACTCGCCCGCAGGCAGTGAGACATTGCCCACCTTCGCCGCGACGGGCAAAGTCACGCGCACGTCGTTTCCATGGTCTGCGCGGATGCAATCGCCGCGCCCAGGCACACTACCGCCATCAACATTTTCTTGGTCATTTTCAATCTCCTTAGTTGTTTTTGTCCGCTGTCCAGTTGAACTTGTTTTCGTGTTCTTCAGCGTCTCTGCATGTACAAACGTTCACGCCCGAATTGATGTTACGGACCTTAAGAAGACTTTACATTCCAGATCGTTTTCGAATAATTCTGCTGAATTTTCTCGTCGGCCGTAACCAATCCGGAATATCCGTCAGACCTCGCTTGCGCCACGATCAAGCGATCGAAAGGATCTCGCGTCCATGTTTCAAAAACAGCCGCTTGAGCAACTGCCGGAAAAGGATGGTCGCTCATTCGCAATCCAATTAATGTCTGAAGCTGATCGAGCAGCGCCATCGGCGGCTTCACGATTCTTTTAATTTCAAAAAGATATTCCAACTCAACAAGCACCATCGGCGAGATCTCGACCTCGGAGGATTCGATTGCGTGGGAGGCTGCCGGAGTCAGTTTCTCGGCCAGTCCTTCGCACAACCAGATCACAATATGCGTATCGATATAGACGCTCAAATTTCAGACCAGTCTTTTTCCCACTCAGCTTCCATTTCCTTCAGCAGCTCGGTGGTGTCGAGACTCGCTTCGGGAGCAACTACTGTCTCCCGGCGTCAATCTCGAGAGCTTGGATATAGGGGTCTCAGGAACCACCTTGAAAACGACACCTTTGTGAATGAATTCAACAGGTTCCCCTTTGAGCGCCTGGTCGACCAACTGGAATAGGTTCTGCCGGAACTTGGTGATGTTGACGGGCACGTACATATCATACTCCAAATATGTACATCATTTCAAGAAGAGCGGAACTTGACAACGTTACGCTAATATTGCATACTACAAACAGGCTAATAGCAGCCTCAAGTTACTCGAGAGGAAAGATATGAGCAAGATCATTGGGATTGACCTTGGCACCACGAACTCCGTCGTTTCTGTCATGGAGGGCGGCCAGCCGGTCGTCATCCCGAACCAGGAGGGTGGCCGGACCACGCCTTCGGTGGTTGGATTCGCCAAGAGCGGAGAACGTCTCGTCGGAAATGTGGCGAAACGTCAGGCAGTTACGAACGCGGAGAATACCGTTTATTCGATTAAGCGCTTCATGGGACGCCGCTTCGATGAAGTCGTCGCAGGAGATGAAGCTGGTGCCCTATAAGGTGGTGAAGGGCGATGGCGACTCGGTGTGGGTCGATATCAGCGGCAAGAAGTATTCGCCGCCGGAGATTTCGGCGATGATTCTCGGCAAGCTGAAGGAAGCGGCCGAATCCTATCTGGGCGAGAAGGTCACGCAGGCCGTCATCACGGTGCCGGCGTATTTTAACGACGCGCAGAGGCAGGCGACCAAGGATGCCGGCAAGATTGCCGGCCTCGAAGTGCTGCGCATCATCAATGAACCGACAGCGGCGGCGCTCGCTTACGGCCTCGATCGGAAGAAGAACGAGACCATCGCCGTGTACGATTTCGGCGGCGGCACGTTCGACGTATCGATCCTCGAAGTCGGCGACGGCGTGGTGGAAGTGAAGTCGACCAACGGCGATACGCACCTGGGCGGCGACAACATCGACCAGAGGATTATCGACTGGCTGATTCAGGAATTCAAGAAGGATCAGGGCATCGACGTTTCCAAGGACAGATGGCCTTGCAGCGTCTCAAGGAAGCGGCGGAAAAGGCCAAGATCGAGCTCTCGACGCTGTTCGAGACCGAAATCAACCTGCCGTTCCTGACGGCCGACGCGACCGGTCCGAAGCACCTGGCGATCAAGCTGACGCGGGCGCGTTTCGAGCAGATGGTGGCCGATATTCTGGACCGTTCGGTCGAGCCTTGCAAGAAGGCGCTGGCCGACGCCGGGTTGGAGCCTTCGCAAGATCGACGAAGTGGTGCTGGTCGGCGGATCGACCCGTATTCCCAAGGTGCAGGAGATTGTCCGCAACCTGTTCGGCAAGGATCCGAATCGCAGCGTGAATCCGGATGAAGTGGTCGCGATCGGCGCGGCGGTGCAGGGCGGCGTGCTGGGCGGCGAAGTGAAGGACGTGCTGCTGCTCGACGTGACGCCTCTGTCGCTGGGCATCGAGACGATGGGCGGAGTGTTCACCAAGCTCATCGACCGGAACACGACGATTCCGACGCGCAAGAGCGAAACGTTCTCGACGGCGGCCGACAGCCAGACTTCGGTCGAGATCAAGGTGTACCAGGGCGAGCGCGCGCATGGCTCGCGATAACCGCATGCTGGGCGTGTTCCAACTGGTGGGAATTCCGCCGGCTCCGCGCGGCATTCCGCAGATCGAAGTGACCTTCGATATCGACGCCAACGGCATTCTGAATGTTCTGGCGAAAGATAAAGCCACGAATAACGAGCAGAAGATCACCATCACCTCTTCTTCGGGCTTGAGCAAGGAAGAGGTCGAGAAGATGGCCAAGGATGCCGAGGCCAATGCGGCCGACGATCGCAAACGCAAGGACGAGATCGACGCGCGCAACCGGGCCGATTCGATGGTGTATCAGGTCGAGAAGATGCTGAAAGACCATCGCGACAAGATCGGCGAGGCCGATGCGAAGCAGGTGGAAGAGGCGCTCGACATCGACCCGCAAGACCATGCAGGCGGGATCGGTTGAGGACATCAACAAGGCCGTCGACAACCTGACGCAGGCCAGCCACAAGCTGGCGGAGGCGATGTATAAAACATCGTCACTCGACACCAGCCTCCGACCGGCGCTCCGCCGCAGGATGGCGCGGGACCCGGTGCAACTTCTGAGAAGAAGAAGGACGACGTGGTCGATGCCGAGTTTGTCGACGTGGAAGACAAGAAGTAAGCTTCAGCGCTGGGCCAGAGCACTGGCCCCGCCTTTATGGCAGCCGATTATTACAAGACGCTCGGGGTGTCCCGGGAGGCCGATGCGGATGAGATCCGCAAGGCCTACCGGAAACTCGCGCGAAAACATCATCCCGATCTCAACCCCGGCGACAAGGCGGCGGAAGACCGCTTTAAGAACGTGCAGGAGGCCTACGACATCCTGAGCGAGCCGAAGAAGAAGACCATGTACGATCAGTACGGCTTCTATTCGGAAAACGGAATGCCGCAAAGTGGCGGCCGGCGGCGCGGGCGGCCAGCGCAGTCCGAACATGGGCTTCGGAGGATTCGATTTTTCGGAGGCGTTCCAGGGCGGCGGCGGGGCGTCGCACGGCCACGGAAAGCTCTTCGAATTTTCAGGACATTTTCAGCCAGTGGTTCGGAGGAGGCAAGGCGGCCGATGCGAGCACGGCTCCTCCGGAAAAGGGAGCGGATCTCGAATACGGGCTGAGCATCGATTTCTGGCAGGCGATCAAAGGGACGCAGGTGCGGCTCAACATCTCGCGCCAGGAAACGTGTCCCACGTGCAATGGGACCGGGTCGCGTCCGGGCGCGAACGCGGTTTGTCCGGAGTGCAACGGCAGCGGCAGCGTGACGCAGACAGCGGGCGCGATGAAGTTCAGCCTGACGTGTCCTAAGCTGCGACGGGACCGGGCGTTTGCGCAATAAGTGCTCGACCTGCCACGGCGACGGTCTGATTTCGAAGACGCGAGACCGTGGAGGTCCGCATTCCTCCGGGGGCGCAGCAAGGCTCGCGGCTGCGGGTCGCTGGAAAAGGAAACTCGGGGACGCATGGCGCGGCTTCGGGCGATCTTTACATCACCATCCGCGTGGAACCGCATCCGATTTTCCGGCGCGAAGGCGACGATATCGAGATCACCATTCCGGTGCGCATCGACGAAGCGGGATTGGGAACCAAGATCGAAGTGCCGACCATCGACGGGCGGGCGCTGCTGAAAATTCCGCAGGGCACCAAGAACGGCCAGAAATTCCGGCTGCGCGAAAAAGGCGTGCTGAATTCGCGGACCGGCGCGCGCGGCGATCAACTGGTGGAAGTGGCGATGGAGGCTCCCGTGGTGCAGGACGAGCGGACCAAGGAACTGCTGCGCGAATACGCGACGCTGCATCCGGAAGATCCGCGCGCCGAGTATGTGGGCGAAGGTGTAAGATGGCGAAACGAAACAAAGCCGCGTACATGATCTCGGCCGTCGCCGAACAGTATCAGATTCACCCGCAGACGCTGCGTCTTTATGAGCGGGAAGGGTTTGCTGAAGCCGTCGCGCAGCGAGGGGAATACGCGCCTCTATACCGATCAGGATTTGGAGCGCCTGGAAGTAATCTTGAAGTTGACTCGCGATTTGGGCGTGAATCTGGCGGGTGTCGAGATTATCCTGAACATGCGGGAACGGATGGCGGAGATGCAGCACCAGATCGAGCAGTTCGTCTCGAGCCTGAACGACGAGATCTCCCACCGGTCGCGGCAAACGGTCCCGGAGTCGGCTTTTTCGTTGATTCCCGTAATCGAAGTTCGCCGGCCAAAGAAATAGCCCCCTGCAGTTCCTGGCATTGCCGCCCGCCCGATTTTCCCGTATCGTTGGGGAATGGTAGTACATTTCACTCCAGAGCAGGAAGCGCAGCTTGCGCAGATCGCGGTCCAGTCCGGAACCGATACGGAGCGGCTGGTGACGAATGTTGTTGCGCGTTTTCTCGACGAAGAAACCCGATTCCTTGCAGCCGTAGAAAAGGGACTCGCGGCGGCCGAGCGGGGAGAGTTTATTGAGGAAGAACAAATGGATGCCCGGCTTGAGACGATGTTCAAAGCCTGATGCGCATTCGTTGGACCGTGCCGGCCGCCGACGATTTAGAGAGCATAAAGAACTATCTCCAACAGCACTATCCGCATATCGCGGAGCCGACAGTGCGAACAATTTACCAGCGTGTCCGTTCGCTGAAAATCTCACCTAATCGAGGCAGGCCCGGTCACCGTGACGGCACCAGAGAACTTCCGCTCACGCCGCTTCCGTACGTCGTCGTATATTCGGTTAAAGCCGAAGCAATCGAAATCCTGCACATTCACCACGCGCACAAGACTGGCGGTGATTGTGTTCACCCTGCTTGACCCCGACCGCGACGCCGTCTATCCTGACTTCAGCGCTAGAGGCGCATCCAGTCCGCGGAAAGGGCTCTGCCCACCCACCTAAATTTACGAAGGTCGCGAACCTTCTTTCAGCCTGATTCAGTGCGGACTCCAGGCGCGTAATGAAAGGAGATTCGTTATGTTTCCCAATCCTCAGGACGCCCTCCCCCTTCCTCCCCGACCTAAGCTTGGAACGCTATCGAAAACTGGCAAAGGAGCTGGTAAAGGCCAGCAAATCGGGCACTATCGATAGCTGGGCCGAAAAGTGGCTTCACGGCGGGACTGATCGATTCGGTCAATAACGTCGAACAGTTCGTTCTGCACAAGACTCTCCGAAAAGTGCACTCTTACCAATGCGCAATTTGCGATCGCGCGGGCCTATGGGTTCGAGAGCTGGCCGAAGTTCTCGAAGCACCTGGAGGCTCTTGCGCGGAAGAGCAGTTCGATTTCGAGATTCGAAGCGGCGGCCGACGCGATTGTCAGCGGAGACATCGCAACATTGAAAGGATTGCTGCGCGAGGACCCGCGGCTCATCCACGCTAGGTCGACGCGCGAGCACAACGCAACGTTGCTGCATTACGTAGCCGCGAACGGCGTCGAAAATTATCGGCAGAAGACGCCGAAGAATATCGTCGAAATTACTGAAGCGCTGCTTGATTCCGGCGCCGAGATCGACGCGACGGCCGATGTTTATGGAGGCGGATGCACGACGCTCGGCTCAGCGGCGACCAGCGGCCATCCCGAGCGCGCTGGTGTGCAGGAAGCACTGCTTCAGGTGTTGCTCGACCGTGGAGCCAGAATCGAAGGGCCTTCCGTCGCCGGAAACCGGCATTCCCTGATCGTCGCCTGTCTGGCGAATGGCCGGCCGAAGGCCGCCGAGTTTCTCGCCAGTCGCGGGGCTAGTTTTGACCTGGCGGGAGCAGCGGCGCTTGGGAAGCTCGATTTGGTTAAAAGCCTCTACGACGATGCCGGCTCGATGAAGCTGCTGAAGGAAGGGTTCCTGTATGCGTGTCAGTACGGCCGGAACAACGTTGTTGAGTTCCTGCTCAAAAAGGGTATGGATCTGGCATGGCACAGCGGAGACGGTCAGACCGCGCTGCACCATGCCGTGATCGGCGGCCAACTCGAAACAGTCAAGCTTCTGCTACGCCACCAGCCGCCGCTCGAAGCGACGAATATGTACGGCGGGACGGTATGGGGGCAAGCGCTGTGGTCGGCGGCGCATGGCGGCGATCCGGAAACCTACATCGCGATTCTGGAGACGCTGGCCGCCGCCGGGGCTCGCCGAGCCGGAATAGTGGTTATTTAAGGCGTTTTAAGCACCTCTATAAATGCATTTCTGGTCATTTATGGCCGTTTAAGCTGGTGGAGAATGTATTATGGCCATCTTTGCCAGACCGCCTTGCGACGAAGCCCAGATCCTCACCGGCACATGCGCACGCCCCACGATAACGAACGGCACCTGGATCTTAGCCGCAACGATCCTCGGTTCGAGCATGGCCTTTATCGACGGTACGGTCGTCAACGTCGCGCTGCCGGCACTGCAGACGGCCCTGCATGCGAACATCGCTGACATTCAATGGGTAGTGGAGTCTTACGCCCTCTTCCTGGCGGCATTGATCCTAATCGGCGGGTCCTTGGGGGACCTCTATGGCCGCCGAAAAATCTTCGTCGCGGGCGTCGTGCTGTTCTCCTTTGCCTCGGCCTGGTGCGGATTCGCACCCGATTTGCGCCAGCTTATTATTGCCAGAGGAGTCCAGGGAGTGGGCGGGGCGCTGCTGATTCCGGGCAGCCTGGCGCTGATCAGCGCAAACTTTCCCCCGAAGGAGCGCGGTCGCGCGATCGGGACATGGTCCGGCTTCACATCGATCACCGCCGCGATCGGCCCTGTGCTCGGCGGATGGTTCGTGCAGCACGTTTCCTGGAGAGGGGTGTTTTTCATCAACCTGCCGGTGGGGCTGATGGTTGCTGTGCTGGCCCTGTCGAAAGTGCCGGAAAGCAGGGCCGAGAACCAAGACCGTCGGCTCGACTGGGCGGGCGGTCTGCTGACTGCACTGGGTTTCGGCGGAGTTGTTTTTGCCTTGATCGAATCGCGAGCCGCCGCGGGCGCAGTCGGTGCGCTCGCTCTGATCGTACTGTTTTATCGGGAGGCTCACTCATCCTCGCCGATGGTTCCACTGCGACTATTTCGTTCCGCTAATTTCAGTGGAGCTAATCTGCTCACGCTCTTTCTATACGGCGCGTTAAGCGGCGTGCTCTTCTTTTTCCCGCTCAATTTAATACAGGTGCAGGGTTATTCGCCGACCGAAGCGGGCGCCGCCTTGTTGCCTCTAATCCTATTGATGTTTCTTCTGTCGCGATGGTCCGGCGGCCTTCTCGATCTATACGGCGCGAAGATTCCACTAGTGATTGGCCCCATCATCGCAGCAGTCGGATTCGCACTATTTGCGAGGCCCGGTATTGGCGGCTCTTATTGGACTACGTTCTTTCCCGCAGTGCTGACGCTCGGGCTGGGCATGGCCATCAGTGTCGCCCCGTTGACGACGACAGTGATGAACGCGGTGGAGCAGAGCTACGCGGGAACGGCCTCCGGAATCAACAATGCCGTATCGCGTGTTGCCAGTTTGCTGGCCGTGGCTGTTCTTGGAGCATTACTAAGCAGAGTTTTCCAAAGCGATCTGCACCGGCGGTTGGACCGTCCGGATGTGGCGCCAGCGGTGCGGGCTCAAGTTGAAGCCCAGCGATTTAAACTTGCCGCCGCCGAAACCGAGGACCCGCGCGGGCGCCAGGCAATTGAGGATGCGTTTGTCGCGGGCTATCGCGCGGTGCTGTGGATAGCGGCCGGGCTGGCGCTGGCCAGTTCGTTGAGCGCCGCATTGCTGATAACAACTGAGAAAAAACTGAGCACGCGTTGAGCTAAATAGAGCCGCGACCTCCGGGAGCGGTCATCTGCTAAGCCTTCTCGTCGGTCACCGCCAGAGCAGGCACCGGCATATCTGGTTTCAACGGCGGACGGCGGCTGTGCCAATCCGTCGCCCGTTCGTACGCGTTCGCCAAGGCCAACACCCGGCTTTCCGAGAACCGCGGCCCGGCGATCATCAACCCCACTGGCAGGCCTGCCGCTGTGAAACCGCATGGGACTGAGATTGCGGGAATGCCGTATACGTCAAATTGTCCGGTATTCTCCAGTTCCGGGTTGCGAGGCTTATCGGTCTCCTCGCGCTTGATCGAAGCATCCACGGTGCGCGGCGTGTGGCGGCGGGTCGGAAGCACCACCAGGTCGAAATCGGTGAACGCGTCGTCGATGGTGCGCCGCAGCAGCTCCAGCTTCCAACGTGCCCGAACATAATCCGCCGCCTTTGCATCTTTGCTGTTTTGAAGCGACCGCCGCGTGGGTATTTGATAGCGTCCGGAGCCGTGCGCGAAGAACTCCTCGTGATAGGCGAAGGTCTCGCCTGCCAACGCGATATTTCCCGTCGGCGGGAGTGCAACGTCCTTCACGCCCTTGGTCATCTTCGCCAATACCATGATCGCGTCTTCCACCAATTTCGCGACGTCACTATCGAGAAGATCGAAGAACGGCGCGCGCGGGATGCCGAGTCGCAGACCGCCGACCGGCTGTTTCATTCCCGCGACGTAATCTTCCCGGGGATGCTCGACACTGGTGATGTCCAGTTTGTCGTATCCAGCCAGAACGTTGAGGATCATCGCTGTATCTTCGACGGTCCTGGTGATCGGTCCGCAATGATCGAGCGAAAGAACCAGCGGAATAATCCCGCGAATAGGCACCAGCCCATAGGTGGGCTTGAGCCCCACTACTGAGCAGAACGAAGAAGGAGTGCGAATCGATCCGCCCGTATCCGTGCCCAGCGCACCGAAGCACAGATCAGACGAAACCGCCGCAGCCGAGCCCCCCGACGATCCCCCAGGATTCCGGTCGAGCGACCATGGGTTCCGCACCGGTCCGTAGTAGCTGGTCACGGACGTGCCGCCAAAAGCGAACTCGTGCAAATTTGCTTTTCCGATGAGGATCGCCCCGGCGGCTTTCAGGCGCCGCACGACTTCGGCATCTTCGGTAGGCACTCGTTCGTCGAACACGGCGCTCGCGGCAGTAGTGCGAACACCAGCCGTGTCCATATTGTCCTTGAGGGCGATGGGAATGCCGTGCAGAGGACCCCGAAATTTGCCGGCCCTTTGTTCCGCGCCGAGCTCCTGCGCCTGCTTGAGCGCATAATCCCCCATCACCGTGATGAACGCGTTGACCTTGGGGTTGAAGATCTGTATGCGCGCAAGGCACGCTTCCACCAGTTGCTGCGGCGTGACGCTCCGAGCCCGAATGCGCGCGGATGCCTCGGCAAGGGTTAACTCGGTTAAATCGCTGGACCCCTGGCCGCGCATCGCCAGCGCGCCGAGCATCGAAGCCGTAAATCCGCGTCTAGTCATGTCCGTCATAGCATTCTAGATTACCTGATTACTTCGTGCCCGGCTCTTCTTCAGCCCGTACCGCGCGAAAATACCGCTCAGCGTCCTGCCGAAAAAGGAGCCAGGCGATCAGAGCACAGAACAGGCAGTGCATGGCAAACTCGCCCCACGAATGAAAGGCGCTCAGAACTACGTGGGATGCAATCCAGACGAGCGCCAGCCACCGCGCCCAGTTGTGGCCGCGGAGCATAAACGCTCCACCGATAATCGCCAACAATCGGACGAGTTCGACCCAGACGTCGTCGTATCGGAATGCATTTCGCGCCCGGTATTCGACGAAGTGGTAAGCAAAGCCGACAGTGCCCACCACTATATACACGCATCCGAGAATCGTCACGGAGAGAGGTCGTTTGATCCCACTCATGGCAGCACCTTCAGCACCGCATCGCTCGGCTCCAGGTCTTCCGCATGCGGCGGCACCACCGCCCCTGCTTCCAACAAAGCCTCGACGGTTCCAACGTAATCCCCTATATCCCGACGCCACCCGTTTCCGGATCCGAAAATGGCCCACCCCAGCGCAGGGCCCTTATATTCCCGCGATTCCAAGCCGAGCGTTGGATGGAACCGCAGAATTTCGCGGATCATCTCCGCATTGCCGTTGAACCCCGCCCAGTGCAGCGCGGTCGCTCCCATGTCTCCCGGCGCATCCACCGGCCAACCCGCCTCCAGCATCAGCCGCACCGCCTTTGTGTTGTTGCTCTGCGCAGCGTCCGGCAGCTTTCGTTGGTCCGCCTCCGACAATTTCTTAGCTGTATCCGGATGCTTGGACAGAAATTCGTGAAACACCGCTTCATCGCCCAGCTCACATGCCAGCGCTAGTTTCAGGTCCTCCGGAGTGCGTTCCAACAGTAACTGGAAAACATCCTCATGACCGAAATCGCGTGCCACCGCGTGCGCGGTGCGGTGGGCGCCCAGGGTCCAGATGTAAATGGTGCCGCCAGCGCGTGGGTCCTGCTTCGGAAACCACTCCTCCGATACACTCATGCGGATGCATGCCGGATCGGCATTCAGGTGCCGACTGACCAGGTCCGCATCGCCAAGCGCCGCGGCCATCAGAATATCCGTCCGGCATCCGCGTGAAATCAGGTAGCGCGCCACATCCTGGCGATGGTGCGGATAGTGGCGCTTTTGATCCACGCGCAGCATGTACTGCGCCGGTGTCGATTCGTGATCCACATCGCGCGCGTCGATCTGAGCGCCGTTTGCCACCAGGAACTCCGCAACCTCCACTGTGGAGGCGAAGTGCAGCGGCGTCTGCCCGTCTCCGCCGGGTGCATGGACCACGCCCGGATCGGCCCCGACCAACTCTCGCAGTTTCGACATGATCCCCAGACGCGACGCGGAATGCGCATCCAGCACCGCGCCGCGTTCGATAAGAAACTCCATCATGCCCGGATCGCAATCGTCCAGCACGCCGAATCCACCGGCCCACCACTCGGTCCTCTTCTGAATGTTGGCGCCCGCGCGTAAGAGCACGTCGATGGTCGCGCGATCACTCCTCTGGACCGCCGCGAATAACGCGTGTTGGCCAAAGCCATAGTCGGGCAGCGGATCGTCGATCGCCGCCCGCAACTCCGGATGCTGGTCGATCAGTTTCCTTACGCGCGCGGCGTCGCTATCGCACACCGCGGCTTTGAGAGCCTCGGTTGGACTAAGCCCCAGCGCCTGGACGTGGGCCTTCAGATTGGCCCACGTGGGGAAGCCGTAATCGTTCGCGAGCGCGTGCTGCGCATCCGCCAGTTTGACTCCGAGCGCGCTGCGCAGTTCTTTCGCTTGCTTCTTTAGAAATTCGAGATTCGGCTTATCAGGTAAATCACGAGACATCACTCCTCCTTCTATGGCCCGGTGTCCGCTACGGGCAGAAGAGAAGTCAATGCTCAGTGCTCAGAGACTCATTCAGGTGGGATCATCCCTTTCCGCGGACGGGGTGCAACCTGGATTGCGGCTACCACTATATCCCAGTTGGGCAGGAACTAACCGGCAGGCCTGCCCCCCGACTTGTAAACTGCTGATGGTCTGCTGCTGTGGCGCAGGCGGTTCCGCATGCGTTTACGTCGTCGTCTAGAATTTTTGAGCAGCGGGCTCTCTTGTTACTACTTCAGCGCCCTCTTCCCCGCCGCGATAACTTCGAGAATCGCATCCGCATCATATACCGCCCCACCCCAAGTCCCTCCACTGACATCCTGCAGAGCCGCCCAAATCCGCGAATCGTCCGGCAAATCCGGATCCCGCGCCAAATCGTTTCTCAACTCCCGCGACGCAAGTATCCGCGACCCCTCTTCAACCCCCGACGCCCCCACCAGATTCACCGAGCCCTCCAACTTCATCCGATCGACCACAATCTCAATCATGTCCCCATCGAGCAACTTGCCGATCGGCCCGCCCGCCAGCGCCTCCGGCGATACATGCCCGATGCACGCGCCTGTCGAAACGCCGCTAAACCGCGCGTCGGTCACAATCGCGACCTCTTTCCCGAACGGCAAATACCGTAGTGCGGACGTGAGCTGGTACGTCTCCTCCATCCCCGCGCCCATCGGCCCCCGGCACATCAGAACCAGAACATCGCCCGCCTTAATCCGCCCATCTTTGATCGCCCGAATCGCCGCCGGCTCACTCAAGAAAATCCGCGCCGGCCCCATCTTTCGATAAACGCCATCCGCGTCCACCACCGTCGGATCGATCGACGTACTCTTGATCACGCTGCCTTCCGGCGCAAGATTGCCGTAAGGAAAACACACCGTCGAAGTGAGCCCACGCCGCGAAGCTTCTTCCGGAGCCATAATCACATCGTCAGGATCCACGCGGTCGCGCTCCTTCAAAACCGCCCGCAACTTCGCGCGCCTCTCCGAAGATTCCCACTGATCCAGCACCTTGCCTAGCGTGACTCCACTAACGGTGAGTGCCTTCGTTTCAAGCAGTCCCGCGCGCCGCAAATGCAGCATCGCCTCCGGCACACCGCCGGCGAGAAAAACCTGAATCGTGGGATGATGCCGAGGCCCATTCGGCAGCGCGTCGACGATCCGAGGCACCATCCTATTAATACGCGCCCAATCGGAAGCCGTAGGCCGGCGCAGTCCGGCAGCATGCGCAATCGCCGGCAAATGCAAAATCAAATTAGTCGACCCGCCGAACGCAGCATGCGTAACCATCGCGTTGTGCAGCGAAGCATCGGTCAAAATATCTTTCGTAGTGACCCCGCGCGCCTCCATCTCCATCAACGCCCGAGCCGACCGTCGCGCCATATCGAGCCAGATCGGATGCCCCGAAGGAGCCAACGCCGAGTGCCCCAACGATAATCCGAGAGCCTCGCCGACAACTTGCGCCGTAGCCGCAGTGCCTAAAAATTGACATCCTCCACCAGGCGATGCGCAAGCCCGACATCCCAACTCAGAAGCCTGTTCAATGGTGATCTGCCCGTGCGCGAATCGAGCCCCAATGGTTTGAATCCGTCCCGCGTCCTCGCCTTCATCGGGCAAAAGCGTGACGCCGCCCGGCACCAGCACACAAGGCAAATCGTGCATGGCAGCAAGCGCCATCATCATCGCAGGCAGTCCTTTGTCGCAAGTCGCGACGCCAAGAACTCCCTTGCGAGTAGGCAGCGACCGGATCAGTCTTCGAAAAACTGTAGAGGCATCATTTCGATACGCGAGACTGTCGAACATACCCGTAGTCCCTTGCGTGCGCCCATCGCAAGGGTCGGTGCAATAAGCCGCAAAGGGAATCGCCCCGGCAGCTTTCAACTCCGCCGCAGCCGCCTCCATCAAGAGTCCAACCTCCCAATGCCCCGTGTGATATCCGAGAGCAATCGGAGTCCCGTCCGCAGCGCGAATCCCCCCATGTGTCGAAAGAATCAAAAATTCTTTCGAGCCCAATTTCGAAGCATCCCACCCCATGCCGGCATTCTGCGTCCACCCAAACAAATCCCCAGAAGGCCGCTCCCGAAGAATTTCCGTGGTTAACGGGAGCGACCCCAAAGGCCCAGCAGCATGACTTTGAATATCGTAAAGCGAAGGATCGGAAGCATCGAAAAGCATCAGCTTCATGGTGGCACAGGCTTCAGCCTGTGAGTGAAGTATCCTAAGTCATGACTAGCGCGATGAAGGAAACTCTCTACCTCTTGTCGATTCCAAAGATGAAGGCATCGATCCGTCGCGGATTGAAAACGCCTCTGAAGAAATGCTCCGCAAAGATCCGCTGGTAATCCATGTGGCGCGACATTTCAGCTTGCAGCGTCGGCTTCAGCCGGCATCCGATAAAGTACGGGAGAAAAAGTAGCCGCGTCGGCCCAGGCAGCCATGAATCGGCTCCGCGATCGCGCTTCGGCGCGGCCACAAGTTAGATCACCGAGCAATGTGGGGCGGCGCCCTGCGCTGCCATGTTCGTGAAGAAACAACCGACACTCTAAGCCGTTCGACTCGCCTCCGCTTTCCCTCCCGTAATCGCTGCCTGCGCTGCCGCCAGCCTTGCGATCGGAACTCGATAGGGGGAGCACGACACGTAATTCATGCCTACCCGGTAGCAAAACTCCACCGAGCTCGGTTCGCCGCCGTGTTCTCCGCAAATGCCTATCTCTAAATCGGGGCGTGTTTTCCGGCCTAGCTTGATTGCCATTTCGATGACCTTGCCGACGCCTTCTTGATCGATTGCCGCGAACGGATCGGCTGTGAAGATTTTCAGGTTTTCGTACTCGCGGGAGAACTTCGTATAATCGTCGCGGGAGAGGCCCATGGTTGTTTGCGTCAAGTCGTTGGTTCCGAAGCTGAAGAACTCGGCGAACTCGGCTACTTTGTCCGCCGTAATCGCCGCGCGCGGAATTTCGATCATCGTGCCGACCATATAAAACAGCCCCGGCACCCCGCTTTTTCCAAAACTTCCTTCGCGACTTTGTCTACGATAGCTTTTTGATTCTCCAGCTCCTTCGCGCTGCCAATCAGAGGAATCATCACTTCCGGCAAAACCTTGATTCCCTTCTTGGCAACCTGCGCCGCCGCTTCGAAAATCGCGCGCGCCTGCATCTCCGTGATTTCCGGATAGGTGATTCCCAAGCGGCAGCCGCGATGGCCAAGCATCGGATTGAACTCATGCAATTCTTCCACGCGATGCAATAATTCCGGAAGCTTCTTCTTCAATTCGCTCACCGGGATTCGATATTTCTCCGACATCTCTTTCTTCGTTTTTATGTCAGCGTGAGGCAGGCGAACCTGATCGACCATCAGGTCTTCGCGCTTGGGTAGAAACTCATGGAGAGGCGGATCGAGCGTTCGAATCACGACCGGGAATCCGTCCATAGCTTTAAAAAGACCCGCGAAATCAGCCCTTTGCATGGGCAGAAGTTTTTGGAGAGCCTTGCGGCGCGTCTTCTCATCCCGAGCCAGAATCATCGCCTGCACGTGAGGAATACGGTCTTCGGCGAAGAACATGTGCTCAGTGCGGCACAGGCCGATGCCTTCAGCGCCAAACAATCGCGCGGCCTTCGCGTCGCGTGGAATATCGGCGTTGGCGCGCACGCCGAACTTGCCGCGGAATTCGTCGGCCCAATGCATCAGCTTGCCGAAATAGGATGAATTGGGATCGGGATCGTTGGTGGTCGCTTTGCCCAAGATACACGTTCGCAGTGGTGCCGTCGAGCGAAATCCAATCGCCTTCCTTCACCGTAACCGCCTTGCCGCCCACAGTTGTCGTAAATTCTTTATTACGTTCGGAGATCGCGAGCGTTCCCGCGCCGACTACGCAAGGCCGTCCCATGCCGCGCGCGACTACTGCCGCGTGGCTCGACTTGCCTCCGACCGCGGTGAGAATTCCTTTCGCGACGTCCATGCCGTGAATATCGTCGGGCGTGGTTTCTTTGCGGACCAGAATCACCGGACCGTTTTTCGCCAGCTCCACTGCATCGTCGGCCGAGAATGCCGCGCGGCCTACGGCTGCTCCGGGCGACGCTGCAATTCCATTGGCTACGAGTTTTAACGCTTTCAGCGATGCACTATCAAATACAGGATGAAGCAGTTGATCGAGCTGTTGCGGCTGCACGCGCAGCACGGCTTCTTTCTTATCGATGAGGCCTTCTTCCACCATCTCGACTGCGACGCGGACCGCGGCCGGGCCGGTGCGCTTGCCGTTGCGCGTTTGCAGCATATAGAGCACGTTGTCTTCGATGGTGAATTCGAAGTCCTGCATGTCGCTTATAATGCTTTTCGAGGCTCGAAGTGATTTCGCGAAGCTGCGCATACGCGGCGGGCATCATTTTTTCGAGATCGGTGATCGGCTCCGGCGTGCGGATTCCGGCGACTACGTCTTCGCCTTGCGCGTTGACCAGAAACTCTCCGTAGAAGGTGTTTTCGCCGGTCGCTGGGTCGCGGGTGAAGCCGACTCCCGTGGCCGAGGTGTCGCCTAAGTTGCCGTATACCATCGCTTGCACGTTTGCCGCGGTGCCGACTTCATCGGGAATCTTTTCCATCTTGCGGTAGTAGGCGGCCTTCGGGTTCCACCAGGAGCGGAACACGGCGTCGCGCGACATAGCAAGCTGCTCATGCGCGTCTTGCGGAAACGGCTTCTTGGTTTCCTTTTGTACTAGCTTCTTATATTCAACAATAATGGCCTTTAAATCGTCGGCTGATAAATCTGTGTCCGATTTAACTTTCGCTTTATGCTTACGCGCGTCGAAAATGTCGTCGAATTTCTCCATGTGAATATCGAGCGCGACTTCGCCAAACATCTGAATAAAACGGCGATAGGAGTCATAGGCGAACCGGGGATTGTTGGTCAGCTTGGCTAATCCCTCGGTCGTTTCGTCATTGAGGCCGAGGTTGAGAATGGTATTCATCATGCCCGGCATGGAGAATTTCGCGCCCGAACGCACGCTGACCAGCAGAGGATTTTTGGCATCTCCCAGCTTCTTGCCGATCTGTTTTTCGAGCTTGATGAGGCCCTTCAAGACCTGGTCGTTGATCTCTGTGGGAACCGCGTTCCCATTCTGGAAGTATATGTTACAGACTTCAGTCGAGATAGTAAATCCGGGAGGAACAGGTACGCCAGCCTTCGACATTTCGGCAAGTCCAGCGCCCTTCCCGCCAAGAACATCTTTCATCTTCCCATCGCCGTCAGCCGTGCCGCCGCCGAAGTTATAAACGTATTTTTTCATTTTTGATCTCCTGAGGTAACGATCTCCGAGAAGTCGGCGATCGTGGAAAACTTAAGCAATAAATTGTGCAATAAAGTCAGTCGGTTAGCGCGAATTTTTTCGTCCGGCACGTTCACCATAACTTTATCGAAAAACCGGTCGACCACCGGGCGCAGCATCGCGATTCCTTCGAGGCCGCCAAAATCCTCGTTCCAGAAGGCGTCGTAGAGCTCTCTTTCTGGCCCCTCTTCAAGAATGTCGGTTTGAAGAGGCCCAGGCGTGAAATCCGCTTGTTTCAGGATGTTATTGATTCGCTTGAAGCTTGCGGCCAGCGGCTCAAAATCCGGAGTTGAGCGAACCTCTGCAATCTTCTTTAAACGGTCCTCAAGATCGACGAGTGTATTCACACCGACGGCCATCACCGCGTTGACTTCATCGTACTTAAAGCCGCGAATTTCGCGGAAATAATATTGGATGCGCTCGCGCATGAAGTCGTCATCGATCAATGACTTGAGTGTAAAAGGCAGTTTCGATTCGACCAAAATCTTGACGATTCCTTGCGCTGCCCGGCGCAAGGCGAATGGATCCTTCGAGCCCGTCGGGACCATCCCAATGCGGAAGAATTCTCGCAGGTTATCTAGCTTGTCGGCGATCGCTAAAATTTGGCCCGCTTCCGTTGACGGAATAGAATCTTCCATGCTCAGCGGTTTGTAATGCTCGTAGATTGCTCTAGATACCGCCTCCGGCTCGCCTTGCGCTTTCGCGTATAATCCGCCGACTATTCCTTGCAGGTCGGTGAATTCTTTTACCATTTCTGTGGTCAGGTCGGCTTTGGCTAATAATGCGGCGCGCTGCGCGTTTTCATCTCCGCCTAATTCCTTGACTAAAGCCACTACGCGGTTTGTTTTATCGAGATAGTTCCTAGTTTGGCTTGGAAAGTTACGTGCGAAAGGTCTTCTACGCGGTCGGCAAGCTTCTTCTTTTGATCTACTTCCCAGAAAAACCGGGCGTCGTTGAAGCGGGCTTTGAGCACCCGTTCGTTGCCTTTTTTGACCTCGCCCTCCGGATCTTCCGGGATATTCATCACGGCCACAAAATGCGGGGCGAGGACGCCTGGAACTGTCTCCACTGCGAAATATTTCTGGTGATGGCGCATCACCATGGTCAGGACTTCGGCGGGGAGTTCTAGATAAGCTGGGTCGAAGTCGCCTCGGATTGCTGCGGGGTATTCGGTGATGTAGGTCAGGGTCTCGATCAGCTCGGGATCGAGGGTTGCGCCGAGGGCTTTTGCCTCCGTTTCGATCTTTGTGCGTCGCTCTAACGCTCCTAAAATGACCTTATTTGACCTTAATACGCTCTCTACGGTGCCATAATTGACCCTAATTTGCGCGTTTCCTAAGACTCTGTGGCCTCGTGATATGTCGCCACTTTTTACGCCGGCGATTTCGAAGTCGATAATTTCGTCGTCGAGCAGGGCTACAATCCATCTTATCGGTCTTATGAATCTTGGGCTGCCTTTCGCGCCCCAGTACATGGTCTTGGGCCACTGAATTCCTAAGATGCTGGTTGGCAGGGATTCGGCTAACAGGTCGCGAACTGCGCGGCCCTGGATTTTCTTTCTCAGCTCGTAGTAGTCGCCTACCTTTTGCATTGCCGATGGATCGACGCCTTGCTTTTTTGCGAAGCCTTGCGCGGCTTTGTCGCCGGCTGAGATCGGCGGTCCTTTTATTAATTGCTCCTGGTCGGGCGTGCGGTCGGGTAGGCCTTCGGCTCGGACTACTAAACGCCGGGGGGTTGCGTCGACTTTCGCAGTTGCGCCAAAGAGATCTAGCTTTTCCAGTTGAGCTAGGGCGCTGGGGATCATCCAGTGGGGGATTTCTTCGGTGCCGATTTCCAGGAGGAAGGTGCTCATCGGGCCTCCTTTGTGCGTGCCTGTCCGCATGCTGACGCATGGCGGTTCAGTCGGGCGTTGATCGCTCCCGATGGTCGCGGCTCTGATTGACAATCGGTCCGCAGGTGATCAACCTGCCCCACAAGGTCATAGCTTGCTCCTGTTGGGCGGCCCAGATTTTTGCTGTGCCTACTGCCAGGTCGCGGACTCTTTTAATAACAGCCACGCGCTCCGTTACACTGATCGCTCCTCTGGCGTCGAGGAGGTTAAATAAGTTGGAACATTTTAGGACTTGATCGTAGGTGGGAAGGACTGGGAAACGCCGTTTATCGGGATACTTTTCGTATTGCGACAGAAGCTCTTTGCATTCGGCTTCGTGCTCTGCGAAAAGGCGCCAGAGGCGCTCGACGTTCGCCATTTCGAAGTTCTAGACGCTGAATTGCAGTTCTTCGGCTAGCGGACTTCGCTGTATTTCACGCCTTCGGTCCACTCGATTTTGTAGACGCTGTCGACGTTTTGGAGGAGTTGTACCAGGCGCTCCAGGCCATAGGTGATTTCGGCGGGCACTAAGTCCAGATCGATGCCGCCGCATTGCTGGAAGTAGGTGAATTGGGTGATTTCCTGGCCGTCCAGCATGACTTGCCAGCCTACGCCCCAGGCTCCTAAGGTCGGCGATTCCCAGTTGTCTTCTTCGAATTTGATGTCGTGCTTCTTGAGGTCGATGCCTATGGCTTCCAGGCTTGCCAGGTATTGCTCCAGCACGTCGGCCGGAGAGGGTTTTAGGATTACCTGCAACTGCTGGTGTTTATATAGACGATTTGGATTGTCGCCATATCTTCCGTCGGCGGGGCGGCGGCTGGGTTGGACGTAGGCTACTCGATAGGGCTTGGGGCCCAGCACGCGCAGGAATGTTTCGGGGGCCATGGTGCCGGCGCCTACTTCTACGTCGTAGGGCTCGGTGATGATGGCGCCGCGGTCGCTCCAGTAGCGTTTTAGTTTGAAGATGGTTTGTTGGAAGGAGTCCATAAGAGAAGCGCCAGAGCGAAGGCGCCGGGCGTCAGTTTAAGAAAGCGTCCCCTCCCTGGCGGTCAGGGTTCGGTTGGAAGAACGCACGCCGGCACGCCTGGAGGCGGGCGCTACGGGAACGGGCGATAGTCAGATCCATCAGAGGGCCTCCAGTAAGGGGACTGTCAGGAAGCGGCGTTCAACGTGATGTTCCATGGTGCGGATCAGGCCTCGGCGGAGGTCTTGGGCTGTGGATTTGGTCCACTCGCGCGGAGGCAGATCGGTGATGGGTTTTTGGAACATTTCTGCTACGATTTCGGCGGTCTCGTTGCTCACCCGCAGTTCGGGGAGGACGCCGGTTAGTCGCACCGACCATAACGTGAAGTAGGCGATGGCGCGCCAGATATTTCCTTCGGCTCGCAGGTCCGTTAACACGGCCATTAGTAGCCGGAAGAATTTTTCGTTCGGTTCGTGCGGCGGCAACAATTGCTCGGCGACCTCAGTGAAATAATCAAGCGCTACACTACGCGCGTATTCGGATTGCATCGCGAACTGCGACTGAATGAGCTCGCAGCCGGAGAGATTGACCAGTTCGGCGTTCTCACGTTGAAAATAGGCCATCCGGACGTGGGACAGCCGCTCCAAACCGGACCCAAACGGGCTCTTCGGCCGACGAGCTCGCCGGGCGACACCGCGCAGTTTCCCCAGATCGCGTGTAAAAAAGCTGACGATCAGATCCGATTCCCGGAAGGGGTACGTACGCAGGACGAACGTCTCGCTCATCCGCGCGGGCATAGGTTCGACGCAAAGAACTAGATTAGCAGAAAGTAGCCAGGAGCCAGTAGCCAGAATATCGAGTGAGACTCCCACTGGCAGCAGGGTTAATTTCATGATTAAATATGTCCTATAAAGAGTAGTCCCAATCAGGCCGATTTCTTATACGGGAATGTTTCTATTCGAATTTATGGATCTGGAACGGCTTCCAGCATCCCTGCGGTCAACCATTCACGATGTCCTGGACACGTGTCTCGGCGCGGCTCCGCGCCGGTATTACGATTGGGTCGCTAGTGAGATTTTAGAGTTGGTGAAGCGCAATCCCACGGATACCGTCGTGGAGTTGGGCGCGGGGACGGCGCGGGTTACGCGGGCACTGGCTGAAGCGCTGGAGGGGCGGACAGACATTTCTCTTTGGGTGAGCGATCTTTATCCTTATGAAGAGCGGTATCGGGATCTGGAGGAAACGTATCCGGGGCTGGTGCGAGCGAAGCTCACGCCGACCAATTTTTTCGGTCCGATCGATTTTCCGCCGGGTAGTCTGCTGGTGCTCTCGGCAGCCTTCCATCATTTACCGCCGGCCAAGCGCTTGGAAGTACTGAGGAGCCTTTCCGCTTATAGGGTGGCGGTGTTTGAGCCGCTGCGGCGGAATACGGCGTCGTTTTTTCTGTGCCTGTTTGGATTCGTGCCGGCGATCAGGACACCCTTTTTGTTTTGGAAGCGGCGCCCGGGGGACTTTCGGCGGATTTTCTGGTGTTGGCTATTTCCGATGGCTACCATGATGATCGTGTGGGACGGCCTGGTCTCCTGCCTGCGGTGCTGGACGGAGAAGGAATGGCAGGATCATCTTCGGGCGGTGATCGACGAGGACCATCCGGTTTCGATGAAGTCGGAATTATTTAATCAGATGATCGCGTGGTAGGCAATTAGCTTTCGCAGAGATCCGGGACCGGGACGTTCGGAACGGTCTTCCATCGTTTTCGCAAAGTCTTGCGGTACGGGACTTCAATGAATTTGTAGAAGATCGTCGCGATCGCCAGAGAGAGACTCAGGCAGACCAGGAAGTTCACGGCGGAATCCTGTTTGATATAAGGATGCTCGAGATTAAACCCTTGCATCATCGACCACACCGTCAAATGGACTAGATAGAGAGCAAAGCTGATCTCGCCGAGAAACACCAACGCCGGAGTGCTCAGGATTCGGGCCACCAATCCCCTTTGTTTCGCCAAGCCGTAAATCAGCAGGGCGAAAAGGGGGCTATAGATACCCACCAGGGCCGCCATGAAGGGAATCGGGCCGCGCCAGATCAGCAGAAAAATCATCGCGACGGATGAGATCCAGACTGCCTTGGGTCCGGTCATCCATTCCTTTATTGCTCCAGTTTGTTCCTCGCGAAGACACAGGTATGCGACAGATCCGAGGAGCAGCTCATGAAAATGGACTAACGGATTGCAGCCCAGCCACGGGACCCAGACGGAGGGATCCTGATCGGGCTCCCATTTCCAGACGGAGGGGTGCGAATGGAACGCGGCAAATGCGAACGCGCCCAATATAGTTGCGCCGTAGGTCAGCGCGGTGATTTGGAGGACGCGATCGAGCGGTTTCCTCGCCTGCTTCTTCGCCTGCTTCCTCGCCATCCAGGCCGCGAGAAACGGGAAGGAAAGATAGAGGGACACTTCGACCGATAACGACCAGGCGGGATTGTTCCAGGGATTGGAGATGGGCCGCGCCCACGATTGCAACAGCGTAAGCGTGGTAGCTGCGGTGGCGGCGGCACTGCGAATCGCCTCCGGTGTGATGCCTTGCTGAAATTGCAGAAGCAGGAACAGAGGCAGTGCGAGCGCGAGAGAGCCGTAATAAAGGGGCAGAATCCGCGCGGCTCGGGCACGCCAGAAATCCGCCCGGCTGCACGTAAGGCCGCGGTCGCCGCCCAGATAGTTCCAACTCAAAATAAATCCGGAAAGCACGAAGAAAAGATCCACGCCGATGAATCCCCCGGAAAATATCCGGCGAAAGGCGAGAGGCCAGCCCGCGGTGACGGCGTCGCCAAAGTGCAGCATCAATACCCAGAATGCGGCGACGGCGCGTAGTCCGGTGAGAGCTGGAAGCTTGGTTCGGGGGACGGCGATCACATGTGAACATCGGCGGTTTCACGCTTCGATGTTAGTGTCCAGCGCGATTGAGATTGGCTTCTCCCTAGGCCTGCTCAACATTGCCCCGCCGATCAAACATCCGAATAGCAGTGCGTGCGTCTCCACACTCGTGACCAGCGCATCGAGATAGCGGGAATCGTGAAACGAATTCCACGCCAGTCGAATCAGCCACGGAACATTCAGCGCAAGCGCAGCCCCGAAATCCTGGAGGCAAAGTGTCGCGGCGAGCAGACCCGCAGTCCACATTGGATGAGATCGATTGAATCGACCCGCCACGAAACCCGCCGCTGCCAGCGTCACACAGTCAAACGCCAAGTGCGCCGTTGCGATCCAACTTGGGCCAAGAAAGGGACCGATCCAACGCAGCACCGGACGCTCCACCGCGAACACAACCACGATGAACGTGAGCCATCCCATCCCTATCGCCCACACCCAAACGAGCAACGTCCTCCAAACGACCGGTATCGTCACAGGAAATAATGCGGCAAATCCTGTTTCGTATCACGCAAGATTTCGACAATCGCCCGCCGGTCGTCGATCGACAGCCGCGATCGCTGCTCACCCGACAACACGCGCCACATGCGCCGATAAATCACGTCCTTCGTCACGCCGGGCAGCCCATCGAACGCCTTTGAGTAAATCATGTAGCTGCACGGATACCGCATCATCCGGCGCGTCAGATCGAATTGCCGCAGCGAACGGCCCTTGCTATCGAAGGGACCCTGCGCGGTGAATTTCTCCTCGAAGCCCGCCGTCCCGCGCACCGGCGAGCTGATGCGAGCCTCGTCCACAAACAACATATAGTCGACGATCTCCGCCACCATCCCGTCGAGCTTTTCCGGCGTCATCGTTTTCTCATGCAGCGCGAATCGAGTCTCCCAGCCGATGCGCGTCAGCAGATTCGTCAGATGCATCTGGTGATCGAACACCATCAGCGCGACGATATCGCTCCCGGGCGAAAGATATCCTTTGAAGTTCGCCTCCACCGATTCCGCCCCGGACTCGCCCTGGTTTCCCGATGTGAACGCAGCATTGCCCAAGTGCGATAGCGCGTCTGTCTTGCCGGTAACGAAAAAGCCGCCCCAGCGATGCGCGAAGGCCACGCGATGATCGACGTTATAGCTACCGAGTTCACGCATCACGAAACCGTTCGACGCTGGATACACGCTGCGCAGCAGCATTCCTGGAACGCCCATCGTGTCGTACGATTCATGACAGATCAGGCAATCGTCGCGCCGCTTCAGCCGCGGGCTTGCGCCCTGCCACTGATTTAGCGTGTAGAAAATCGTCCCTTGCTCCGGATCCTCCGATGCGATTTCGAGCAATGGTCCGCCGCGCACCCATCCCACCGCCACGGCATCGTTGAAATAAATCGCTCGCGCGTTTGCGGGATTGATCAGGTGCTGCTGAAAGCTCGACTTCGCGAATATCGCGATTTGCGACTCCGCCGGAATCGCGAGCGCATCGAGCACCGCCTTGAGATACCCGTGCGCGGGCTCAAACTCGAGCGTCTTTCCCTCGTCGAGTTTTTTGTTCAGCGCAGCCACCGGATCGTGCACAGGACGTGTGGAATACTCGATCGCCGGATGATCCAGCGCCCCTGTGAACACGCCCGCAAGATCGCCCAGCAAGACCGCGCCGGAAACGATCAGCAGAACGGCAAGCCGCATGACACTACTTTACTTCGCCGCAAGATTCGATAGCCACCGCTCCACTTTTGCCCGATCCTCGCCCGACGCTTGCGGAAGAAACTCGCGAAGCTCGCGGGCTGCCGCGTCCTTCTGCCCGCTTCGCTCGTAGAACTGGGCGAGGACCACCTTGGCCCTCGGCATTTCGCGGCTCGCGAAGCGCAGATCCTCCACCGCTTCTTCCTCGTGCGATCCTTTGTTGATCAGAATCGAACCCATCACCCAATGAGCCTTGGAACTATTCCGATCAAGCTGAAGCGCGCGCCGGCATTCGACCTCGGCCGCATCCACGTGCTTGGTCAGCAGCAGCGAAAAGGCGAAATTCGTGCGCACTACCGCGTCGTCCGGCAGCAGCCTCACCGCCTGCTGCAACTCCGGAACCGCCGAGGCCGCTTGCCCCGCTTTCAAATAGGCGACCCCGATGTTCGTCCGCGCATAAGGCTCCGCCGACGCATCGTTCAGAGCGCTCCGCAGAATCCCGACCGCTTTCAAATAGTCGCCCGCTTCCGATGCCTTCTGCGCTGCCAGCATTATTTTTTTCGACTTCGCCGATAGAGGATGCTGCAACTGGCCCACCGAAACCGTCCCGCCGCGAAGATGCTTGTTCTCCCGGCCCTCGACCCTGAACTCAATCTGATCCCCGCTCGCCCGGAGAGTGACCGACTGCTGCTCGATCGGATCCGCGCCCGATGTACCCAACTCGACGGTATAGTTCCCAGCCGGCACATCGTGGAACTCGAAGCTTCCGTCGGCTCCGACATAACTTCGAGAAAGCGGGTTATGGTTTGCCGACTCGATCAAACTGACAATCAAATGGTTGCCCGCAAGCGCCTCACTGGTGATCACCATCCCCTTGACGGAGGAAAGAACCCGCGTCTCCTGCGCCACGCCCGGAATCGCAAGTGCGGTAAGGAAAATTAGATGTCTGAACACAGTTCTCCTCCATCGATTAAAATCGGAAGCACCTCTCGGTGCGTTTCGACGGGGGAACCGCTGTCTCTACACAGTAAGGTTATCGGCCGGTCTGCGCCCAAGTCCAATCGATATTCTTTATCGCCTTCATGGATCAGGTGTTACGGGAGAATTAATCGCGTGACCGGGAGATTCGCATTTCGAAATCCTCAATAGTCTGGACAAACCAGACATGATCGCCGCGGTTCGCTTCCACCACGAAATCGCGCAATGACGAGCTCTCGTCGACGTACCGCGAAATATCCCCGAGGATCGCAACACGCCGGCCATAGGTCACAAATTTCTGAAGAAACGCGCCCGCGACGCCGGTTCTAAGACGAAAGAAATCATCATCGAGCCGCTCGGCCGGAATAAGGATCAAGTCGCCGCCCTGCGCCTCGCCGATCAGGTCGACCGCATCACGGTCGCTCCGCAGTTTCTTCCCCTCAGCCGCGCACGCAAAATAAGAAACCGGAGCCACTGATAATATTTTGCCATGCCGGTCCAACCGCGGCTCGCCCGAGCGTCATCCTGGTGACGGCGCCTTGTGCCCGCCTAAAATAACGAAGGAGAATCGACATGCAATATATTTTGATGGCTTATGTGAATGAGGCCGGCTGGCCCAAGATGACCCCGGCCGAACAGCAACAAGGGATGGCCGCTTATATGGCTTATGGTGAGGCGCTGGCGAAAGCGGGCGTCGTGAAAGGAAGCAACCGCCTTCAGCCGAGTTCGGCCGCGACCACGGTGCGCGTCGAAAACGGTAAATCGCAGGTACTCGACGGTCCCTACGCCGATTCGAAGGAGCAGCTCGGCGGCTATTTCATCATCGACGTGCCCGACCTGGACGCAGCAATTTCGTGGGCGGCGCGCTGTCCGGCCTCTTCCCACGGCACCGTCGAAGTGCGTCCGATATGGGATATGAGGTAGCCGTGCAAACCCTGTTGACAGGTCTCGGGATCGGCGAATCGCCGCGCTGGCATCAGGGCCGCCTGTGGTTTTCCAACTGGGGCATGCAGGAGGTCGTCGCCGTCGATCTCGATGGAAAAAAAGAAGTCGTCCTCCGCGTGCCCACCACGATTCCGTTTTCGATCGACTGGCTGCCCGATGGGCGTCTGCTCATTGTTTCGGGTCGCGAAAGACTTCTTCTGCGGCAGGAGCCCAACGGCAAACTGGTGACTCACGCCGATCTGTCCAGTCTCTCTAAAGACGCCTGGAACGAAATCGTCGTCGACGGTCGCGGCAACATTTACGTTAACGGAGGCCCGGGCGTCATCGCTCTAATTTTCCCCGACGGCTCCACTCGACAAGTAGCCGATGGCATCGCCTTCCCGAATGGCATGGCCATCACGCCCGACAACTCGATCCTGATCATCGCCGAGTCGCACGGCAAGAAGCTAACCGCCTTCGATATTGCCGCCGACGGGACTCTAGCCAATCGACGCATTTGGGCCGACCTCAACGGAGGCGTCCCCGACGGCATCTGCATCGACGCCGACAACGCCGTCTGGTATGCCGATGTTCCCAACAAGTGTTGCGTCCGCGTCCGCGAAGGTGGCGAGGTGCTGCAGACAATCAACGTCGATCGCGGATGCTTCGCCTGCATGCTCGGAACCGCCATGCGTAAGCATGCGGACAGACACGAAAGTACGGAAAAACATACGCTCTTCCTCCTGGCAGCCGAATGGCACGGCTTCGCAAAGATGGCCGACGGATTCGGCACCGGCCAAGTACTCATCGTCGACGCGCCAGCACCCGGTATCGGATGGCCATGAGTTTTTCCGAGGCCAGTATCACGGCGGACGCAGTCGCGCGCCGCAGCTACGGCAAGCTGATAGCGTTCCTGGTAGCGCGCACGCACGACGTGGCCGCCGCCGAAGACGCCCTTTCTGAAGCGTTCGCCGCGGCGCTGGCAAATTGGCCGAGCAACGGCTGCCCGCAAAATCCCGAGGCCTGGCTGCTCACCACCGCCCGCCGAAAGATGATCGATGCCATGCGCCGCCGTCGCCGCGACGAGGCAGCATCGCAGGAGTTCCAGATCATGTCGGAAAGCATCAACGCGGAGATCCCTGACCAGCGTCTGGCGTTGATGTTCGCCTGCGCCCATCCCGCGATCGAAGCCGGCATCCGCGCGCCGATGATCCTGCAAGTGGTGTTAGGCCTCGATGCGAAGACCATCGCATCGGCGTTCTTAGCGTCGCCATCGGCGATGAGTAAACGCCTGGTTCGCGCCAAAGACAAAATCCGCCACGCGGGTATTCCGTTCAGCATCCCCGAGCGTGACGAGCTTCCAGTGCGGCTCGAAACCGTGCTCGACGCCATCTACGCGGCCTTCACCGAAGGTTGGACCGACCCCGGAGGCACCGATACCGCCCGCCGCGATCTGACCGAAGAAGTCATGTTCCTGGCGAGGCTAGTAACGGAGTTGCTTCCCAACGAGCCGGAGTCGCTAGGGCTGTTGGCACTGATGCTTCACGCCGAAGCCCGTCGCCGCGCGCGGCGCACCGCGGACGGAGAATACGTGCCTTTAGCAGAACAGGATCCGTCAACATGGGATGCGCAAATGATCGCCGAAGCCGAAGCGCTGCTCCTTCGCGCCAGTGCTCTCGGATCACTCGGCCGCTATCAGTTAGAAGCAGCGTTACAGTCGGCCCACGTTCATCGCTGCCGCACCGGTCGCCCCAACTGGACCGAGGTCGTCCAACTATACGACGCACTCTTCGCTATCTCCGGTTCACCAGTAGTCGCGATCAACCGAGCCCTCGCGATCGGCTCTCTCGATGCAATGCCGGATGTAGCCGCCGACCCGCGATTAGCCGAATACCAACCTTACTGGGCCGCCCGCGCAGAATTATTAACCAAAGCCGGAGGCTACGTCGAAGCCCGCCAAGCCTACGAAATTGCCATCGGCCTGGAGCGAGACCCGGCAGTCCGAAACTTTCTGCAAAAGCGTCATTCGGCGCTGCCTGTATAGATTAATTGTTAGAGTGAGTATTCTGAATCGGAATCAGTCATCGCCGGAACCCGCCGGTCCTCTCACCCATCCCAAGTATCGTGCCGATATTGACGGGCTTCGCGCCATCGCAGTTTTTGCCGTGGTCGGATTTCATGCGTTTCCGCAACGGATGCCGGGTGGCTTTATTGGAGTCGATATTTTTTTCGTCGTCTCCGGATTCCTGATTTCGACAATTCTTTTTGGGAGCCTGGAGCGAAACAGCTTTAGTTTTATCGAATTTTACTCCCGCCGCATCAGGCGTATCTTCCCCGCCCTGCTTCTGGTCCTGATCGCCGGTCTTGCCGCCGGCTGGTTTGTGCTTTTGTCTGACGAATACAAACAATTCGGGGTACATCTGACCGGAGGAGCCGGTTTCGTTTCGAATTTTATTATGTGGAAGGAAAGCGGTTATTTTGACAACGCGGCGGAGACCAAGCCTCTGCTTCATCTATGGTCTCTCGGGATTGAAGAGCAGTTTTACATTATTTGGCCTTTCCTGTTGTGGGCCGGCTGGAAGAGTAAGCTCAATTTGCTGGCGATTACGATTGCCGTCCTGGTAATTTCGTTCAGTGTGAACGTGAGTAAAGCGTATAACGACCCGGTAGCTGCGTTTTACTCGCCGCTAACTCGCTTTTGGGAATTGTTAATCGGCGGGGCGTTGGCCTACGCCGCTCTCTATCGAAAAAATTGGTTTGCTGACCCCGAACCGCCGCCACCCAAGTCACGAGGCCGTATAGGAAAGTCCACACCAACCAAGTCCTTGCGCGGCGCAGTGGTTGCTAATGTGCAATCGGCGCTAGGCGCGATGCTCATCGCTGGCTGCCTCCTTTCCGTCACCCGGGCTAGCGTCTTCCCGGGATGGTGGGCCCTCCCACCCACCTTGGGTGCTGCTCTTCTGATTTCCGCCGGTCCGCGCGCGTGGCTAAATCGAACCATCCTGTCCAGCCGCCTTTTGGTGTGGTGCGGCTTGATCAGTTTTCCGCTTTATTTGTGGCACTGGCCGCTGTTGGCGTTTCCAAGGATCGTGAATGGAGAGGTTCCATCGGAAACAGTACGTGTATATGCCGTCCTGATTTCGATCGTCCTTGCCGCGCTGACCTATCTGTTGGTTGAAAAGCCGCTCCGGTTTAACGCCCACCGTAAGTTCACCGCAGCGGCATTATTGGCCGTCATGATACTCGTGGGTTTCGCTGGGTACTTCGTGTACCGCCGCGCCGGGCTCGCGTTCCGGGCGGCTACGAAACCCCACGTTAACTACGAAGGCGAGATCGACCATTTGACGTTCCACCGATACGCCGAAAATCACTTTTACCCATGCACGCCGCTCAGCTTACGGAAAGAAGCCGAGTATTTCGGCGACTCCCTGAGATGTCTTCAGTCGAAGCAGGACAAGCCGATTGATATCGCCATCATCGGCGATAGTCACGCCGAACACCTGTTTATTGGACTCGCGGAAGCGATTCCAAATCAAAACATTTCGTATTATCTGAAAACCAGCCTACCCGTCGTCAGCGATCGGGGCTTCTCTAATATCTTTCAGTACGTATTGTCCGATCGCAATATAAAGACGGTGATCATCGCATGCTATTGGTATCCCAAGGCGGGCGAAGTGCCAAAGGGAAGCAACTTGGAACGGGAGTTGTCAGCCACTGTGGAAAGGCTCGGTGCGGCCGGCAAAATGGTTTATATTACTGACGACATTCCCGATTTCTTGTTCGACCCCAAACAATGCAAATACGCCCGCCGGTTCAGCAGCAAGAGCAATTGTGTTCAAGCGAAGGAGATCTTCGGTTTCCGGCTTCAATCCTACTATCCAAGTCTTGAATTCGTCGCGAAGACACATGCCAATGTGAAACTGGTCGACACGGCCAAGTATCTCTGCCCATCCCAGGTTTGCACGATGGCGATGGACGGCAAAATACTATACCGCGACAATAATCATTTGAATCTGAACGGAACCCGGTATGTCGCAAAGAAGTTCCTGGAGGACTATCCGGAAATCGCCAGTCCCAGCGCTTTCAATCCCTGATAATGGGACCGATACGATGAAGGGGCTGGGGATGCTGCCTACCGGCTCCTTCTGCTAAACTCACAAATCACCCCCCAATGTTCTGGAGTAAACTTTTCATCCCCACCCTGCGTGAGGACCCCGCGGAAGCCGAAGTCGCCAGCCATCGTCTGCTGCTGCGCGCCGGCTATATCCGCCAGCTTGCCGCTGGCCTCTACAATTACCTCTTTCTTGCCCAGCGCTCGATACTGAAAATCACGCAAATCGTGCGCGAAGAGATGGACGCCATCGGCGCGCAGGAATTCTATCTGCCCGGCCTGAATCCCGCCGAAGTCTGGCAGGAATCCGGCCGCTGGGACGTCATGGGCGACAATCTGTTTCGCCTCAAGGACCGCAACGGCCGCGACCTCTGCCTTGGCATGACTCACGAAGAAGTCATGACCTACATCGCGCGCGGCGAACTGCGCAGCTATAAACAGCTCCCGCAAATCTGGTATCAGATCCAGACGAAATTCCGCGACGAGCCTCGCCCCAAAAGCGGCCTGCTGCGCATCCGCCAGTTCATCATGAAGGATTCCTACACCTTCGATCTGACGCCCGCCGGCCTTGATGTCGCGTATGAGAAACACGACCAGGCCTACCGCCGCATCTTCGATCGCTGCGGACTCGATTACGTCGTGGTCGAAGCGCATTCGGGCGCGATGGGCGGCAGCCAGTCGCACGAATTCATGGTGGTTTCCGACGCCGGCGAAGACTTCGTCGTCAAAGGTCCCAACTACGCCGCGAATCTGGAAAAAGCGGTGAGCGTCGCGAAACCTCCCGCCGTCGCCGACGCTCCGAGGCGATCTCGAACCCGAAGAATTTCACACGCCCGGCAAGAAAACCATCGGCGAAGTTGCAGGCTTCACCGGACTGCCCGAAACCTCGCAAATGAAAAGCCTGGTGATGGTTGCCGATGGCAAAGTCGTGCTGGTCATGGTGCGCGGCGATCATCAGTTGAGCGAGACGAAATTCGGCAGCGTCACCGGCGCATCGGATATTCGCCCAGCGCATCCCGAAGAAATCCGCGAACATTTTGGAGCGGATGCCGGCTCGCTCGGACCGGTCGGCGTTAAAGATTCGCATCCTTGCCGACGAAGCCCTGCGCGGCCGCCGCAACATGATCGCCGGTGCGAATAAGAACGATCATCACCTGCGGCACGTGACTCCGGGCAAGCATTTTCAATGCGAGTTTCACGACCTGCGCCAGGCCGTCGAAGGCGACACGTCGATTGTCGATGGCAGCCCGCTCACGGTTCACAAGACCGTCGAAATCGGCCACATTTTCAAGCTCGGCTACAAATATTCGGAATCGATGGGCCTGCGCGTTCTCGATGAATCGGGCAAAGAAGTCACTCCCATCATGGGCAGCTACGGCATCGGCATCGAGCGCATCCTATGCGCGGCCGTCGAGCTGTTCCACGACAAAGACGGCATCGTGATGCCCGCGTCCATTGCTCCTTTCACGCTGGTTGTAACGCCGATCAATTTCGCCGACGCCGCGCTGAATAAAGCCGCGACCGAAATCTACACCGCCGCGAAATCGCTGGGGCTCGACGTCCTGCTCGACGATCGCGACGAACGCCCCGGCGTCAAATTCAAGGATGCCGACCTGATCGGCATTCCTTATCGCATCAACGTCGGCAAGAAGGTTGCGCAAGGATTCGTGGAAGTGGTCGATCGCCGCACCAAAGTATCGACCGATGTCGCCGTAGCGGAGGCGGCGTCCTTTGTCAAAGCCCGACTGGCAGAAAATACGAAGTGAATTCCCTGCCCTGGAAAATCGCGCGTATTTAAATACCGCGACCTTCGGCCAACTGTCCGCGCCGCGCAACAGAAGCGGTCGCGAAACACTGGCAGCATCGCGATGAACTCGCCTGCACCGATTTCCTGAGCTGGTATGACGATGCCGACCGACTGCGCGCCTCGATCGCGAAACTGATTGGCGCGACGTCCGACGACATCGCTTTCTAAGCAGCGCTGCGGGCGCACTCGGCATGGTGCTCGCCGGTCTCGACCTGAAGCCGGACGATAACATCGTCACGCTCCAGGACGAGTTTCCAAATTATCTCTACATGCCGCAAATGCGCGAAGTGGCATGGGAACGCTTCTACGAATCGATCGATAATAAAACGCGCTTAGTCGCGATCAGTGAAGTAAACTACGCCACCGGATTCCGCCCGCCGCTTGAGGAGGTTTCGAAGTTCACTCGCGAGCGCGGAATTATTCTTTTTGTCGACGGCACGCAAAGCCTCGGCGCGCTGACCATCGATCTGCGAAAACTGAATATCGACATCTACGCCGTGCATGGTTATAAATGGCTGATTAGTCCTCCAGGAAGCGCATTTATGGCAGTCTTGGAGCCCTTACGGAGTCATTTAAGGTCAATTAAGGTCGGTTGGAGAAGCCATAAAACGTGGCGCGACGTCGATAACCTGCATCACGGCGTCCCGGAGTTCAAGGATTCGGCGGAGAAATACGAAGGCGGCGGCCTGCCGTTTGCGCTGCTTTACGCGATGGAGCAGTCGGTCGAAATGATGCTCGAAACGGGACCGGAAAAGATCGAGCAGCGAGTAATGCAGCTTGCTGAATCCGTGCGAGATCGGCTGCGCGAGTTGGGCGCGGAAGTCGTCCGACAACGGCTCTCAGATCGTAGCCGCGAAGTTTCCAGGCCGCGATCCGTCGCATCTGGCGCGTGAATTGAAAAAGAAGAACGTGAATGTGGCGGCGAGGCACGGTTTTCTGCGAATTTCCCCGCATTTTTATAACAATGACAATGATTTGGAGCAGTTATGCGAAGCGATCAAACCATTGATTTAGGCTTTACGACAATCCCGATTACCGTGATCAAAGGCTCGAAGCCGGGTCCGGTGCTGGCGCTTGACGGCGGGGATTCACGGCTACGAATATCCGCCCATCTTAGCGCTCCAAAGACTGCAAGTGAAGAAGTTAGCAGGCACGCTGATCATCGTGCATGTCGCGAATATGCCGTCGTTTTTAGGGCGCACGGTTTATTTCAGTCCGCTCGATGGAAAAAATCTCAATCGCGTATTTCCGGGGCGAAAGGACGGCACGGAATCGGAGCAGATCGCGCATGCGATTACGACGAATGTAATCGATAAGTGCGACTATCTGCTCGATTTGCATTGCGGCGACGGGAACGAATCGCTGCGCCCGTACGTGTATCAAACGGTGACCGGCGATCCCGCGTTCGATGAACGAATTGCGGAGCTGGTCGCGAATTGCGGCTTCGATCATATCGTGATCGATCGAGCAAGACCAAAAGATCCAGCAGCTTCGATGTATTGTTCCAATACCGCGATCACGCGCGGGAAGCCAGCGATGACTGTCGAGAGCGGATTCCTGGGCAGCACCGATGAAAAATCGACGCTCGCGATTTTGCGCGGCGTCGAGAGCGTGATGCGGTATTTGAAAATGATCGATGGGAAACCGGTCAAGATAAAGCCGGTTTATCTCGATCCGGCGGAGGTGCTGACCAGTCCGGCCACCGGAATTCTTTATCCGCATGTGGAACGAAATGCAATGGTGAAGAAGGGCGCAGTGCTGGCGCACATTACCGATTTTTTCGGGAAGAAAGATCGCGGACGTGAAGGCTCCGCTCGCGGGCGTGGTGCTCTATGTGGTCGCTACGCCGCCGATTACGAAGGGGCAGCCGGTGGGTTGCGTGGCTCGTATTCGACGTTGACCAAAAACAATCCGCGTGCCGGGGCTGTCGGGCCGGAGGGATTGCACTGTTTAGGTGCGAGTCCAGATTTTCGATATTTCCCTTCCCCGCTTCGAGCAAAACTCCTACGATGTTGCGGACCATGTGCTTTAAGAATCCGCTGCCTCTGACTCGATAGATCAAGCGGTCGGCTTCACGAGACGCGTTGAGACGAAAATATTTCGCGCACTTTGGAGCGGCCTAGCGTGTCGGTATCGTCGGCGGCGGCGAAGGATGTGAAGTCATGTTCGCCTTCCAGCGTTTTTGCGAGTTCGAAAATTTTCGTCTTCGTTCAAAGGGTACGGGTGGTGGTGGACGTAGCGGCGCTCGAAGGGGGAGCAGATGGGGGCGCGGAGGATGCGGTATTCGTAGGTCTTGGCGGTCGCGTCGAAGCGGGGATGGAAATTTTCGGGCGCCTCTTCCGCGGATAGAATGCGGATATCGCGTGGGAGCAAGCGGTTCATGGCTTTTTCGAGATTCGGCGTGGGGATCGGATTTTCTAGAGAGAACGCCGCGACTTGCGCCAGCGCGTGGACGCCTGCGTCGGTGCGGCCGGAGCCTTCGACTTTCACTTCGGCGCTTTCGATTTCAGCGAGCACGGCTTCGAGGACGCCTTGAATAGTCGGCAGGCCCGGTTGGACTTGCCAGCCGTAGTAGTCGGTGCCGTCGTAGCTGACCGCAATGCGGATTCTTCTCATGCGGACGGGCGGGAGCCTGGTTTTTCTACGGGGATGCCTTCCTGGCATAACGGACAGAAATCGGCGGGCCACGCTGTGACTTCCAAAGTTGCGAGCGCCACTTGGGGGACGCCCAGGTCGGCTCGGCCGCCGCTGCGGTCGATAATCGAGCCGGCTCCCAGAACTTTCACGCCGGCAGATTGCAAAGTTTCAATCACATCGCGCGTGCTGCCTCCCGTGGTGACGACGTCTTCAATCACTACAGCAGTTTCGCCTGGGCGGACGGTGAAGCCGCGGCGGAGAATCATTTTGCTGGTGGCGGGGTCGCGTTCCGTGAAGAGAAATCGTGCGCCTAACGCGCGGGCGACTTCGTGGCCGATGATCAGGCCGCCGATGGCGGGAGAAACGACAATGTCGCATTTCGAGAAGTGCGAGGCCAGTTCGCGGCCGAATCTTTCGGCGATGGAGGGATGCTGTAGGACGAGCGCGCATTGCATGTACTCGTTGGAATGAAGCCCGCTGGTCAGGCGGAAATGACCTTTTAGATAGGCACCGGTCGTTCGGAACTCTTGAAGGATGGATTCGGACACGCCAACAAGATAGCAGAAAAAATTTTGCCCGATTTTGTCTATTCGCCACGTATCGAACGTCGTTGGAATGAAGTCTTACTCTTGAAAGGACGAAACACATGGCAAATCCATTTGTGCACAATGAGTTGAACACGACCGACGTAGACAAGGCCAAGAAGTTTTACGGGTCGTTATTCGACTGGAAGCTGGAAGACGTGCCCATGGGGGAGATGGGCATTTATACGACGATCGGGGTGGGTGGAGGAACCGGCGGAGGAATCATGAAGCATCCATGCCGGGCCAGCCTTCCTTCTGGTTGGCGTACGTGAACGTGGATGATCTCGCGGCGGCTACCGCGAAGGCGAAATCGCTGGGCGCAACCATCATCCGCGACATAACGCCCGTGCCGGATATGGGCTCTTTCAGCATCATCATGGACCCGACCGGAGCAGGGCTGGGCTTGTGGCAGCCTAAGAAGGCCTGACCTTCCAGCGATCGTAGTGAATGAGGTTGGCGAGCGCTTCCCGCTGCTCCCAACCTCTTTTTTCAAGCTCCGGCTGGGATCCGAATTCGGAGACGTAGCCGATGCAGAGGTAGGCGACGGGAATCACCTCGGGCGGGATTTGAAGCGTGGCCTTGAGGATTTCCGTATCGAGGATGCTCACCCATCCGACGCCAACCGACTCGGCGCGCGCGGCAAGCCACAGATTTTGTACGGCACATACCGTGGAATAAATGTCGGTCGAGGGATTCGACTGGCGGCCCAAGCCCGCGCCTTTGGTGCGCTGGTGGTCGCAGGTGATGCAGAGGTTCATAGGTGATTCGACGATGGCGGCCAGCTTGAGACTGTCGTAGAGGCTACGCTTTTCACCGTCGTAAATCGCCGCGGCCTGGCGATTGGCATTCTCGAAATTCTCGCGGATTTCGTTGCGGATAGAAGCGTCGCGGATGACGATGAAATCCCACGGCTGCATGAAACCGACCGAAGGAGCGTGGTGCGCGGCGTCGAGGATGCGGGCCAGCACATCGTCCGGCACAGGGTCGGGAAGGAAGTGGGAGCGGACATCGCGGCGCTCGTAAATGGCTCGATAAATTCCTCGCTTTTCCTCAACGGAGAAACCGGCGGAGCAATGTGTCATCGTGTCCTTAATTATCGGGCAGAATCTTCCAACTTCGGGGACATCCATGATAAGTAAAAGTCAATAGGGCAGACGGGGGTGCCCTTCTGACGTGCTCTGAGGAGCCGCCTGGCTGAATATTTTGCGTGATCGGCGTTGCGTGTAGTGCCTCTCGGCGGAGTTCCTGCGGTGCGCAGAACCAGACATCCATTTGCGGTCTCGGGTATGAAAGCCTTCACCGAAGATTGAGTTTGGGTTTGCCTGCCAGCCTCGAAACAGTCAGAGGGAGCCTCGCGGAATTTCTTCCGCTCGCCCAGTCCCTTTCGTGGCGAGGCCTGGCAGGACGCGCTCGACGTGTCACGCATTCTAATGAGAAAGAAGTTCAGGCGGCCATCTCGGGCGCCTGTTTCCGGCCTCCTTTTTGAAATGGTTTTTCCCTGCGGTCCACCGCCAGCAGGTACGCGACCAGCTTCCGCGCCACCGCCAGAGTGGCACGATTGCGGTTGCCGCGGGCGACCTCTTTGTCGTGCAGCAGCGCCAGATCGGGATTCCATCGCGGAGCCAGTTTGGCCGCTTCGATCAGCACCGTTTGCAGATGCGGGTTGCGCTGCTTGGAAATCGGCGATCGCTTCTGAATGCCCGCCGAGCTGTTTTCTCCACTGCACAATCCGCAGTAGCTCACGGCGTGTTTGAGCGACGGAAACCGGCTCACTTCGCCGATCTCCAGCGACCAGCTCAGCGCCGTCACCGGACCGATGCCGGGGATCGAGGTTAATCGTTCCACGCGCGCCTTGAGCGACGGGTCTTGCTGCAGTGCCCGCAGGAGAGCCTTTTCCGTCGTCGCGGCGCGATCCACCGTTTCCCGGCCAATATTCAGCAGAGGCTTCAAGGCGGGTGGCAACTCGGCGGACTCGCGCACCAGTTCGGCGAAGTAGCGCTTCTGATGGAGCTTCTGTTTGTTGTAGGCGACGCCGGTTTCCATCAGCAAGCCGGCCATCCTGTTTTTCATCTGCACGCTTTGCCGCACCAGCAGATGACGATAGCGCCAGGTGCGTCTTCGCTCGCGAATGGCGGTCGGAGCCATGTAACATTCCGGCAGAAGATTGACACGGAGCAGGTCGGCGATCTTCGCCGCGTCGACGCGATCGTTCTTCCTTTTAGCCGCGGCAATGGCGCGCAGCATCAACGGATGCGCCACTTTCAGCGACGCCGCGTGCGGCAGCAAGTGATCGTAGATCCAGCCGGTGAACATGGTCGCCTCCATGGCTCCGGTCCACGGCTGCGGAAGGCGCCGGCTCCAATCGTCGAGCGCGTCGCGCGTGGCATGGATCACCCCCTGTTGGTGCACCTCGCCGCCGCCGTGCTTCACACAGTAGCTGATGGTCTTCTTGTGAACGTCCAGTCCGATGTAGTACATATATGCTCTGAAGAGCCTCCTTGGGTTTGACTCTGAATCAGCACTTCGCTGAGTTCAGCCTTTCGTACACCAGGGTGGCTCTTCGTACTTATACATTCAAACAGTCAGCTATGGTCCGAAGTGGAAGGGTGGGGGATTTGGCTCGAAAAGAGTACAAACGCTTTGGGTTAGGCATATAGCGGGGTTCGGCTCCCAGTGAGACTCTCGCTTTCAGGAATAGGAGTATTGGCGCAAACAAGGAGGTTCGAAGGCGGCGTCGGATAGCAATGCGACACTCGTACCATGGCTGACTGTCCCCGAAGTGAAGACGACCGCTCCCAATGGTCGCGGCTCCATTTCAAACCCTAGAATCCTCCGACTTCGGGGACAGTCAGCTATGGTCCGAAGTGGAAGGGTGCGAATTTGGCTCGAAAAGAGTGTAAATACTTTGAGTTAGGCATACAGCAGGGTTCGGCTCCCAGTGAGACACTCGCCTTCAGGAATAGGAGTGTTGGCGCAAACAAAGAGGTTCGAAGGCGGCGGCGGATAGCAATGCGACACTCGTACCATGGCTGACTGTCCCCGAAGTGAAGACCAGGAAGCTTCGGGGGCGAGTTGGTCAATTTGTGCGGCGGAGTGTTTCCTCGCTAGACTTCATGAATTGGAGATCTTCATGCGTTTTGCTGTTTTGGCTGTAGCCTTCACTTTCTCGATGCTGTTCCGTGTTTCTGCTCAAATCAATCCCGCGACGCTCAATGGGCTGGAATGGCGCGGCATCGGACCAGCCGCGACCGGTGGACGCATTGCTGATCTGGCCGTGACCAAATCGCCGGGGCAGGCCGACATCATTTACGTCGCCACCACCACGGGGGGAGTTTTCAAAAGCGTCAACGCTGGAATTTCCTTCGCGCCGATTTTCGACCATGCGGGTGCGATGATGTCCACCGGCGCCATTGCCGTGGCGCCTTCGAATCCAACGATCGTTTGGGTGGGAACCGGCGAGGCCGACAACCGGCAAAGCTCGTCGTGGGGCGACGGAATCTATAAATCGCTCGACAGCGGCGCGACCTGGCAGAAGATGGGTCTGGCGGACACGCGCCACATCAGCAAGATTGTCATCCATCCGGGAGATCCGAACACGGTGTATGTCGGAGCGGCGGGCCATTTGTGGGGATCGAACCCGGAGCGCGGCGTTTTCAAGACCACGGACGGCGGAAAAACGTGGAAGAAGGTGTTGTACAAAGACGAAAACACGGGGGCGATCGATCTGGTGATGGACCCGAAGAATCCTGACGTGCTGTACGCAGCGATGTATCAGCGGCAACGCAAGGGATGGGGCTACAACGGCGGCGGTCCGGGCAGCGGAATTTTTCGGACGATGGACGGCGGCGCGAGCTGGACGGAGCTAAAAAATGGTTTGCCCACTGGTGACAAAGGGCGCATTGGCCTAGCCGTTTTCGGGGGCGATAATCGCGCGATCTATGCGATCGTGGAAGCGGATCCGGCACCGGCAGGCCGGGGCGAGGGTGGCGCGGAATCTTCGGCTGGCGGCGAAAGCGCTGAACCCCCGGCTGCAGCGGGCCGCGGCGGCCGTGGCGGGCGAGGGCCGCAGTCGCCAGATGGGATCAGCGCGCGCGGTGGAATTTTTCGCAGTCTCGATTCGGGCGAAACATGGCAGCACATGACCGGACTCAATCCCCGGCCCATGTATTACAGCCGGATCTATCGTCGATCCGAAAGACCTGAATCGTGTGTACATTATGGGATCGAACCGAGGCGTTTTTATATCTGACGACGGCGCGCGTAATTTCCGCGAAGTTTTCAGCGAGGTTCACGGCGAGGACCACATCTTGTGGATCGATCCGGAAAGCTCGAATCACATGGTTGTCGGCGGCGATGGCGGCGTGTCCATTTCTTTCGACCGCGGCGCCACGTGGCTGTTCCGTATCAATCTTCCAATCGGCCAGTTTTACAATATTTCGGCCAATAACCGCGATCCGTTTACGGTTTGCGGTGGGCTCCAGGATAACGGAAGTTGGTGCACACCGGTCGCGACCAACCTGACTTACGGCGTTTCCTTTAAGGATGCGTACAACGTGGGCGGCGGCGATGGGATGCACGCCGTGTTCGCCGACGATCACACGTTACTGGTGAGCTCACAGAATGGAGCCACCGGACGCGTGGATGTGGATACGATGGAGCGCCAATCGATCGGCCCGGTGCAGCCGGAGGAAAAGCCGCAGCCCGGCAAACCCGGCCATCGCTGGTATTGGACCACTCCGCTGATTGTTTCGACGCACGACGTAAATACGATCTACACTGGCGCCGAGGAGGTATTCCGGTCCCTGGATCGCGGCGTGACCTGGAAACCGATCAGCCCTGATTTAACGGGTCACATCGACCGCGACAAACTGGCGATGATGGGCGCGCCTGTCGGCACAGGGGTCCTTTCGAAACATGACGGCCAATCGAATTTCAGCACCCTTTCGGTGATCGCGGAGTCGCCGATCGATAAAGGAGTCTTGTACACCGGCGCTGACGACGGCACCATTCAGATGACCCGCGATGGCGGCAAGCAGTGGAACAATCTCACGCCAAATGTTCGCGGCCTTCCATCGATGCTGAACATCAGCGGCATTGTCGCTTCGAAGTATGCGGCGGGGCGGGTTTATCTCACCGCGGACGGTCACTTCAACGACGATTACCATGCTTACGTTTTCGTCAGCGAAGATTACGGGCAAAACTGGCGGGCGATTAGCGCGGGACTACCCGAAGCTTCGGTGCACCGCATGCGAGAACACCCGTCCAAGGCCGATTTGCTGGTCATCGGCACCGAGAAGGGCGTGTATGCGACGTTTGATCGCGGCGAACACTGGACGTCGCTCAACACAAATTTTCCGCCTGTACCGGTATACGACCTTCTGTTCCAGCAAACATCGAACGCACTGGTGCTCGGCACGCACGGGCGTGGCATCTGGGTGCTGGATCATGACGAGCCTCTGACCGAGATCACGCCGGAAATCGCGGCCAAGGAATTTCTGTTCCCGATCCCGCCGGTTCATCACCAACGTCTTTACACCGGGCAGTTCTGGTTCGGCCACGGCGAATTTTTCGCGCCGAATCCACCGGCGGGCGCGGTGGTTACCTACATTCTTCCGAGCGGGGTACGCGGGGGCGTGCCGATCACAATCGCGGACGCGAACGGGAAGACGATCCGCACGTTGCACGGATCGGCGCAGGCCGGATTGAATCGCGCCTGCTGGGATCTGCGCGAAGCGCCTCCGATCGCCGACCCCAATCCAGCGCCGGTCGCCACGTGCATCAGTACGGGCGCTGCTCGTGGTCCAGGAACGAACCCGGTGATTCCGCCGTCGGGACAGGTGCCCAACGCGCAAGGTGGAGGTGGAGGCGGACGCGGCGGGCGCGGCGTCGGGCCGGTTGTTTTGCCCGGCCGATACACGGTCGCGGTAGGTTCGCTCAAGCGGGACGTGACTGTCGAACCCGACCCGCGCTTCACTATCTCCGAATTGGATCGCAAGCAGCGCCAGGCGGCGATTCTAAGCGCCTACTCCATTCAACGCCAGTTAGTTCCCGCCCGCGACGCGGCGCGCACACTTATCGAGCAGATGGCCGGATTACGGCAATATTTCAACGCCGCCGGGGAAAAGACTTCCGTTGAGGCGATCGACAAAGTGACGCCCGAAATCACCAAGGCGCAGGCTCAGATTGATCGTGCGATCGCTGCGGCGGCGCAAGTCGAGAACGCGATCGACGGCTATGACGGTTTGCCAACCTCTGCCCAGCTCCGGCAGATCGATTGGGCTTGGGAAGATGCCACGGCGTCCGCGACAGCGGTGAACAAACTGATCACGGAATCAGTTCCCGCGACGTATTCTTCGTTGGGCGGGGCGGTCCGGCAGCCGAGACTTGATCCGGTGGCGGTGCCAGCGCGTTGAGGAGGTGCAGGTTGCCCCTGCACCATCTTTCTCAATTTGTGCGGAATGCAATATATTGGCAAGATGCTGCAATGCGATCTGCAACAAAAGTTGCTTCGTGGACGAACCACTGACATCGGTTTAGTCGAAGCAATATGAATCGACGTCACGCGATACAGGAATTACAGTAACGGCGCAAGCGCTCGGCCAGAATCCGGAGGTTCGGTGCGAAAACGATTGATCGGAGTGTGGAAGGTGTCCAGCATCGAGGTGCTGGTTGATGGAAACGTGCTGCACCCATATGGAGAGCATCCTGTTGGCCGCCTCACCTACGATGAAGCGGGGCGAATGTCCGCTCATATAATGCAGTCCGGACGACAATCTTCTGTCAGCGAGCCCGACGCCATATCTCGCGCGGGCGCCGAGGAACTTCGGCAAATCGCAGAAGGCTACCTAGGGTATTACGGGAGCTTCACGATTGATGAAGAAAATAAAACTGTGATCCACCACGTCGAGGCCTGTACGCTGCCCGCTTGGGTCGGAACGGACCAGGAGCGCCAGTATGAATTCGACGGCCCCCGTTTGGTGCTCAGGTCCGGCCCCCACAAACTCGTTTGGGAACGCTTGCCAGATTAACCAGCTCTTGGTTCGATCCGCAGTCAACGCTGTCAGCCCGTCTCTAAACTAAAATGTGATACGTTCCTACGTAGAGGTGAACCGCATGTTCCGGTGGGTCATGATCAGCGCCGCTTTTCTGCCCGTCCTCAGCGCGCAGACGACTTCCACTGAACCAACTCCGATCGCATTGTCCGGCGCCATCGAATCATTCAACGGCGTGTCCAAACTTATCGAGTCGGTGCAGAATACCTCGACTCGCGCGATTCAAGGCTTTGCATTTATCACGACTTTCACCGATCCCGATACCGGCGCGGTCATTTCGAAGTGGAATCGAGCGTGCTACCGGCAGTCGGCGGCAGGCCCAGCGCTCGCGGCCGGTCCTGGAACCCCGGTTCTTGCCAAGTGCAACAACGGCTCGGCGCCTCGGGGATCGGTGATCGCCTCTGGTGCGGGGCCGGAGCCGATTGGGAATCCGCTTTCTGTGCCCGCCAGTTCATCCGGCGCGCTGGCCAAATACTCCTTTACTGTCGATCTGGTTTTCTTTTCCGATGGCACGACATGGGGCCCGGCCAAGACGGGCGCTGCGCGGAACCTGCTAGGGCTTAGCACGCAGCGTCATTAGTTACGGCCACTTCAGCGCGGACGGGCCGATGGATCTCCGGTTGGCGGTGGCGCTTGGTCTTCACTGGCGGGCGGCCCAAGGAGTTCCGTCAACTGAGTCCTCAACGCGTCCGCCCAGACCTGATATCCATTCAGCAAGGGATGCAGTTTATCGCGAACGTTCATCATGCCTTCGCGTAGCTTCCCATCATGGTCGGCCAGCCGATCGTTAACGTTCAAATACCGGATCCTCCGGCCATCCGCCATCCGCGCAAGGTTGCCGTTGATCTTGTCGATCTCCGGCAAAACAGCCATGTTGTCATTTCGTGGAAAGATCGCTGTAAGGATGATGACGGCCTTCGGAGCCTTGGACTGCATGACGCGCACCACCGCTTCAAGACCTTTCGTCACATTCGCGGCTGCGTTGTCGATTCCCTCCGGCGGAACCTTGCTTCCAACATTATTCGTTCCGGCCAACAATACGATTACTTTGGGATTCACGTTATCCAGTTCGCCGTTTTCGAGCCGCCAAAGGATGTTCTCGACCCGGTCTGCTCCCCATCCAAAATCTGCGGCATTCCAACCAAAGAAGTTCTTTTTCCAGTTCTCCAGTAAATCCGGATAGTCTAAGGCACCCCACCGGCGGGTGATGGAGTCGCCTTCGAAATATACGTCGATGCGGCCCTGCTTGGCCTTGGCAATAAGCTGTTCATGCGCGATCTGAGAATTCTTATCCGCTCTCGGGACCGGCTGATCCGCGGCCACTGTCTGGCCTGGCGACATCGAGACCAAGAGCATGCCAACCAGAATCAGCTTCACGCGCGACCTGTCGCACTGGTGTGATGGAGGAAGTTATCCGCCCAGGGAATGAAATACTTCCAGTTCGGCGCGTCGGTGTGTCCGCCGTCGTGCTGGCGCCACGCGAGTTGTCCATCGAGGAGCCCGGAATTTACTGGCGGCATCTTCGCAGTGCGATAGTCTTCTCGAACGCCCATATCCTTCGCTCCGAGTAAACGGAAGACCGGCTCCGCGGCCACGGCGGCCATGAAACTCCCCTGATGATCGAGCCATTTCGCGTCACCCTTCTCGGGCACGCCATAACTGATAAAGGATGGCCGCGGCGCACAGAGCGCCAGTAATTCGTGAGCATCGACGGGCAGGTCCCCCGCTGTCCTGCTCCCGAAGGTTGCCTCCGAAGCTCCATACTTCAGGAAGTTGCCGGCCATCCAATGATATTCACCGGACCCTGTAAGATTCTCCACGGCTTCGCCCCAATTACGTCGATGAAGCTTTGCGCCGCCCTCACCGGATGAACCAATTAAAACGACTGCGAAGCGTGAATCGAAGGCCATCGTCACCAGAGCAGCCTTGCCATAACGCGAGACCCCTTCGATCCCCACCTGTTTCGCATTGACAGCCTTTTCTGTTTCGAGATAGTCGAGGCCGCGCGACGCACCCCAACCCCAGGCCCGCAACGCGCCCCAGTCGTCCGGCTTGCGCGGCTGTCCCTTGTTGACGAGGCCTATAATTCCTTTCGTAAGACCGGCCCCGTTATCGGCCTGAATGCTGCCAGGGTTGATCGAGGCAAATCCCCAGCCATCGGCGATTAATTGTTCGGTTGCGGGCGGGTCGGCATTTGCGGGAGGTGCTATCGGTCCACGACCGGCGGCAGCAGGGCCCCGTCCGGGAAATACTGGCGCGGGAAATGCAACCTCCGGTATCGTGCGGCCACCGAACATCATCATCACGGGCACAGGACCCTTCGCATCCGCAGGCAGCACCAGCGTCATCTGAATGTCGACCTTGATGTCGGGGTCCGATGAATTTTCGACGTGACCGAGAAGTTGCTTGCCGATGACGGGATGATCGCCGACCTTCGCCTCTGCGGTTTTCATAACCTCCCAAGTGACCTTCGGAACGTTCATAGGGATGCGGCCCAGTACTTCTCGTTCGAAGTCTTCGACAATTTCGGGACGCCGCTTATTCCACCAGGCACCCGCCGTGGTTACTTTCTTGCCGTTCTTCAGCGTGAGGACGTCCGGCAGATTTGGGAATGGATTCGCCGTGGCTTCGTCATAGTTAGCATGGTTCGTCGCATTTTCATTGCCGCTGGGACCTGGGCGAAGGGCCTTGATTCCGAGTTGATCCATCATGTTCTGATGATCCTCAGCGGCGGTCCAGTCCTTCTTGTCTGTTTGGGCCAGTGCGCAGAATCCGACCACGAGTCCGGCAAGCGACAAGATCAACGTGAGAGAGCGTCGAGGCAACATGATTAATAAGAGATCATATTCTGTTGGACCGCGCAACAATTCGTGCGGCCAATAACGACAGATGACGCGAGTTGAACCTACCACAGGTTCCATATCAAGGGACAGGCCTGATCATCGCGGAAGTGTTGGCTCCCCGACGTCCCAGGCGCGGATGGCACTCTGGGGCGCGGGCTCTTCTGAAAAGCCATTGTTTCGAATAGGCGGGGGTTTGGCTAAATAATTTAGCTATTTTTGCGTTTAAATAAAGGGGAATTACGAATGGCTGCGGAGGGATAGCCGTTTGTTTTTAACAGCGCGGGTTATTTATCTCGGTATTACAGAATGCTAATGTGTTCAAAACGAGAGAAAAGTCCGATGTAAAGATATATATGCATGTGAGACGACTTAATCGGCGGGGAAATGCTAGTGTCATTTTTGGAGCAGCACTCGTGTTTTGGATTCCATGCGCCTTGCGCGCCAACACAATCTTGCTCCAGGATGATTTCTCCAATGGCAGCCGGACGACCCAGAATCTGCCCAACTCAGCAGCTTGGTATGCCGCGAACGGATCGGCGGGGCTGACTGTAGTCGCTAACCAGCTTCAGTTGAATACAGCGTCCGGAAACGTTGGCACCTTGGCTTATTTCACGCCCTCGATGTTGACGCTGGGAATCGGCGAGTCTCTCGAGGTAACCTTCGACTTCATCCTCTCTGGAACCCTGGCGCCGCAGGATCGCGCTTTCGGAGTGTTCCTGTACGACTCCGGGGGTAATCGCCTTTCGGCGGACAGCACAACGGGTTTCAACTCGCCCCTTTTTAATGCCTACACGGGGTATGGGATCACCTACGACCCAGACAGCGCCAATCCCGGCCGCTACAGAACAGTAGAAAGGAGCGTGACTGCGAACAACCTCTTTACCGCTACTGCCAATGTTCCTCTCGGATCCCCTACAGCAAGCTCCATCCTTACCCCGGGTCAGACCTACTCGGGAAGCCTGACCGTGACCAGGAACGCAACGTCGATAACCGTCGTTGGAGACATCAACGGGTCTTTGATCAGCAATGTCGATCCATCGTCGAGTGATACGCAGTTTGATACTATCGCGTTTCTCGCCCAAAGCAGCGATATTCCCACGCTTACGCTGGACAATATCCAGGTAAGTGACACATCCTCCGCGCCCGAGCCATCGACTCTTGCTCTTTTTGGCTGTGGTCTGCTGTTGTTTTTGTCGGCGCGTGTGATTCAGGGGATGGGACGAAGGTTGGTTCCATTACCGCGACATTAGTCGCCGGTTCCCTTGTTTTCGCCCCGGCATCGTGCTTCCTCTGATTGTTTATTCACCACTCTAACTAAGCCAGCGCAATCAGCATCACCAGCGTGCCAAGTAAGTGGCGGGTCTCTGCGCCGGAGCGTCGAGCGATGTCCCTTTTCAGACGACGTTAATCAAATTAACTGCCCGCGTGTCCGACATAATCGGGCCCGTTCAGTTGCACAAGGAATCCGTCGGGATCACGGAACTTGAACGACTCCTTCGGCCCGCCTGGCTCTGGTGTCAAATTGCGCGCCTTCAGTTTGGCCGCCGCCCGATCTGCGTTAAAGCCGGCGATTCCGAAGTCGTAGTGATCAAGACCAGGCCCACCGTCCTTTTGTTCGAATCCGAAGAAGCTCTTCCCTACTCCCAATATGTGCGTCTTCTCCGAATGTTGTTTCAACGGCATACCGAACAGTCGCCGGGCAAGCCATCGGTAGTCGTCCACGTGACAAATTTCGATCCATCGAAGTGGCTCAGCCCAGTCTCTGTGCCAATCCAAATCGCGCCATGGCTTATCTGCTCACTTGCCTGGATAGCGGCGGCTTCGTGGATCGGATACGGCGAAATCCGAAAATCACGAGACCAATGGATTGCTCCTATCGAGCAGATTCTGTCACCCGTCGATTGCTCTGCGGCGCGTGGCAGCGAGCTAACCGATTTTGATAAACGAGATGGATTTTGCTGGTATTCTCTCCGCAAACTGAGAGCACTATATCCGTAATACAATGACCTGAGAGATCAACAACTGGCGGACGCACTGTATACGAAAACCGGCCTGCAATCTCACCCCAACAAGCCGCCCTCAGAAAAGCTGGGCGAAGTCGCTCTTTATGCTTTTGGACCGCCAATTTCTGTTCTTCTTTTAGGATCGGCCTTGATCTGGGCGTTCTCCGGTTTCGGTGAGCCGAAAGCTAAAACAGGCTGAGCTGCTTCCCCTCCGGCTGCACATCCATCCCAGGTCTCCCCGGCTCCCCATCCGGCACGAATGTCACCGGCGGACACCCAGTTTAGTCCTCCCGCCTTTCACGCCCATGCTCGTCATATTCGCACTTGCATTCCTGGCACACGACACCCTTCCACATGATTTCTCTGTGGGAACGGGGCTGATACCCGCTCGGCCACGGCGCATGACACCGAGGGCAGGTGATCGCTGATCGGGTTGGGCTGATACCCTTAAATGGATTTGTTCCATTCAGCCACTCCCTACGCCGCTGCTTCTTCATCCACGCACCGATCAGACTAAGCCCGAGTATAATGATCCAGGCCCAGATGGGACGGCCATGATAATCAGAGGGGAGGCTCACAGCTTCCTATCGTCTTTATGTTGCTGAACTTTAAAACCGCTCGGCCAGGCGGGATGCTGGGATTGGGATGGTTTCGGGATTAATGAAAGATGCGTCCGTCTTCACATAAGACGGCTACTCCACTGCTTTCTTCGGCAGATATTTGTTTAGCCCTACACCCATCCGGCAACTTTACTTCGGCCCAATCTCCAAATATCTGTTTTACGGAGCCCCCTACGCCCACCTTGCCACAACCCACAAGAGGCAACATCAAGGCGGCGATTATTAAAACTCGTTTCATGATCGGCTCCATTTGGGGGTTAAAGAGTTGGGAAAAACAACCATGCGCCGCATACCAAAGCAGTCCAGAATGACAAAATGCCAGCGATAGGCGGTGGTGTAAATCCGCAAGCCATTCCGGTCACATTGAAGATGACCATCAGGATGTTGGCCGCTGCTAAGGCGTGCAGGAAGTGGGACATGGCACATTCAGGGGTTAGGGTTGATCTGCAATCTTAAGAATGAACTTTGCCATAGCCACGGCATCTGCATTCGGAATGTCGATATATGACGTTTGCCCGAATCCGGTTTCGTATCACCAGCCCACGGGTTCTCGATGCGAATGCAAATCTTGTTCTTCCCATCCGGCGTGACCTCAAGATTGTTGCCAACGCTGTCGTCGCCTTCGCATTGGAACTGCTTGCGCTTGAGATTGTTTACGGTCACGGTCATCGGTAATTTCTGGGGTTATTGTGAATTACTGCTTGACAGCCTCTTTTCTAATCTGTATCTTTCACCCTGTCAATGGGCATTATCGGCCACCTGAACGTTACCTCGGTATGGCGGGAACATCAAATTAAAATCCTCCTTTAGCGGGGCGGAAGCTTCGAACGCATCATATGAACTAAAGCGATGTTGTTGAAAGCTTTCTGCTGATCTACGAGGATGGTTGCATTTTTCGCAGCATCGCCACAGAATTGGGTGCCTGATTCTACTCAGTGCGTAGCGCAACCATAGGCTCGACGGTTGCCGCGCGTACAGCTGGAATCCAGGATGCCAGGAGCGCGGCGGCGCAGAGTAATAGAGTCGCGATGGTGAGCATTCGCGGATCCCATGGGGCGACGCCGTAGAGCTGCTCCGTCATGAGGCGGCCGGCGGCGATGGCGAGAGGGATGCCGAGTCCGAGTCCGATTCCGATCTGCAAGAAGGCGCCGCGAAGGACCATGCGGACCACGCGACCGCGATCGGCACCCAGCGCCATACGCACTCCGATCTCACTGGTGCGCTGTTCGACGCTATAGGCCATCACTCCATACAAGCCCACGGCGGCGAGTACCAGGCCCAGCACGCCGAACAGCATGGTGAGGCTGGCGATCATGTTTTCCTGCTGAAAATCGCCGGCCAGAATTTCCGAATACGGATTCACGCCGTAGACCACCAGGTTGGGATCGATGCTGGCGAGCGCTTTGCGTACCTCGGCTTCCATGCCAGGCGGGTTGCCGGGCGCCCAGATCACGATGTTGTTGAGGAAGTGGGAGAAGAGGTCAAAGGTGTTGAATTGCGGATCGTCGTATTTGAGGCTTTGTGTTTCGGGCAGCCAGAACATGGGGCGGATGGGATCTTTGTAGCCCCAGGTCATGTAGCGCATGTCGCGCACGACACCGACGATTTCGAAGGACCCGGCGTATTGGATGCGGTTCATGCCGAAGTGCTGGCCGATGGGGTTCTGGTCTTTGAAGAAGCGGCGAACGAAGGCTTCGTTCACGACGGCGATGGGGCGGGTCGCGGGCGTGTCCTGCTCCTCGATCGAACGGCCCTGCACGATTTTTGCGCCCAGGGTTTCGAAGAAGCCCGGCATGACGCGCGCCCAGCCGGCGCCGGTTTCTTCCTTCGGTCCGGGCTCCGGGCGGCCTGCGATGCGAATGCCTTCGTTCCAACTGTCGCCGCTCATGGGCGCGTAAAGAGCCGGCGCCACCATGCGCACGCCGGGGATGCGCAGCAGGCGTTCGTCAATGCGGCGGAACAGCGGCTCCATTTGTTCGGGCTTGTAATTGGCGAGGCTGGGGTTGATGGAGACGAGATAGCGCGCCTCGGTTTCGAAGCCGAAATTCTGGTGTTCGAGATTGCGCAGGCTCTGTCCCAGCAGCGCGGCGGCCGAGAGCAGCACGAGCGACATAGCGGCTTGTGCGATGACCAGCGACTTCTGCGCGATGGAGCCGCCGCCGCGGACGGAACGGTTGCTTCCGCGCAGAGCTTCGGCAGGATCGACGTGCGAAGTCATCCAGGCGGGAGCGATCCCGAACAGGATGCCGGTCAGGATCGAGATCGACGAACGTAAACAGCAAAACGGGCCCGGACGGCGAGGCGTCGACCGGGACGTAGTTCGCGGGTCCGCCGCTGGTGTGGAACGCGAGATAGAGAATCAGTTTGCTGCCGGCATATGCCACGCCGATTCCGAGAATCCCGCCAATGATGGCGAGCAGCGTGGACTCGACCAGCGCCTTTCGCACCAGGCGGCCGCGCGACGCGCCGAGAGCGACGCGCAGGGAGGTTTGCGAACGGTCCTTCAATCCGCGGGCGAGCATGAGATTGGCGAGGTTGCCGCAGGCTACCAGGAGCACACATCCGGCCGCGATGAGCAGCAGCTTTAATCCGGCCTCGTATCGATCGCGCATGGCGGTGACTCCGGCGCCTCCGGGAATGAGATGGAGCGTCTGCTGGCGCCACGTCTGTTTTTCCGACGGGTTCCATATCGGGCACATGGCTGGCAAGCCAGTCCAGGAACTCGACCCTGAGCTTGGCTTCGAGCGTTTTGGGATTCACGCCGGGGCGCACCCGGCCGAGGATGTCGAGCCAGTTCGTGATTGGGCCGTTTGAGGCGCTGGGCTTCGCCGGCAAGCAGGGGTTCGGTGGTGACCGGAATCCAGATATCGGGCATGCCCCCGCCGTCAAGCTTGGCTCCGAAGAAACCGGGCGGCGCCACGCCGATCACGGTGAACGGATGACCGTTGATCTGATAGCTGGCGCCGACGACCGAAGGATCCGAGCCATACTTATCGGTCCAGATGTGATAGCTCATGACGGCCACGGGAGCCGCGCCTTCGCGATCGTCGTCATCGGTCATCAGCCGGCCGATCCAGGGCTGGACGCCGAGGGTGCGGAAGAAATTGCCGGAGACGTATTCGCCATTGCGGGTATCGACAGGCGCCTGCGATCCGGCGCGGCGGACACCGAGCGCGGCATTGCCGGCCTGTAGCGCGGCCAGATCGGTGAACTCGGGCGTGTGCTCGCGGAAATTCCGGTAGGCTTCCCAGGAGAAGAGCGCGAAATCACCGTCGTTGTCCTGCGTATAACCGCCCCAGTTGCAGCAGCGGATTTTGTCGCCCACGCGCCAGAGCTCTTCGGGCTTGGTGACCGGCAGAGATTTGAGCATCACCTGATGCACCAGGGTAAAAATGGCGGTTGTTGCGCCGATTCCCAGTGCGAGCGTGATCACCGCGGTCGTGGTGAATCCGGGTGCTTTTTTCAGTTGCCGAATCGCTTCTTGTAGATCCGTCATGCGTTTTCTTTGTCGTGTTTCTGCTGCCGCGACCCATGGCTCACGCGCGGGGTTCCGTTTTAATTACGGATGAATCGGCGCGCCGGTTTCAAAATGCTGCGGTGCTTCCCGGTTGCAATACTCAGCATGATCGCTCTGGTTACAAGCTGGCTCCAATATTTGTGACGCACAATGCGGACAGCGGATAGGTAGGAAACCGGAGTGGCGAGCATTCCAGGAAGTCTTAGATTTGAGCCGTCCCGTCCGCCAGTGGCCTACATTGCGAGCTCTCCCAATACACCTGATGTGCAACATGTCTGAAAGCGTTGCGATAATCAAGCTCTTTTTTCTTCCATCCGTTGCACGAAATTGTAGTTCCGGATACACTACGAGCGACCGGGGCGGAGGATAAGCCTCTGCTGGGAAGCAAGCTGAGCGCCGACTCCGGGGTCGAAACCAGGCTGGGGTTCGGTAAATAACTGAACCCCAGCGGCGAACTGATTAGCTGGGATTGGCATCAAAGCGATAAATCCCAGGGGTCTGGGGACGGAGTCCCCAGGAAAATGCCCTCCCTCGTCATCGACTCTCTTCGTCCGTGCCGCTTGCTCTCAGCTTTCGTTCTTTCGTCGGATCCATGTCTCCGCCTTCAACTTCTGCACAAGCCTATTCCGCTAATCGGGTGTCGCAATCATTAGTCAGCCTTGAAGGCTAGTTGCACATCCGCGCTTACCCGTGCGTGGACGAAAGAGCATGTGGCGAGCCCTGCGGCTCACGATAGACCTCCTGCTTGGTGAGCACCCACCAAGCGGCTTCGGCCAAGTGGCGCCCCACGGCGACAACGGCCTTTTGATGATTTTTGGCGCGTTTGATTCGCTGATACAACCGGACTACATGAGCTCCGGCGAGCCGGCGCTGGTTGACCACGACCAGATTGCCGATCTCCACAAAAGCCCATTTCAGATTTCGATTTACGTTCCCGCAAACCTGGCCCATCCGTGTGTGGCCCCCACTGGAATGTACTCGCGGAACCAAGCCGGCGTAGCTGGCCAAGTGCGCGGCCGTCGGGAATCGATCTACTTTCCCGATCTCCAGCATCAGAACCATGCTGAGAATCTTTCCCACGCAGGGCAAAGTCTTCAGCAGATCCGCTTCCACGCTCACATTCATAATCGCTTCGAGCCGATGCTCGGCAGATTCAATCTGGGTTTTTAGGAAATCCACAGTCGCCAACTCTTGCTCAACGGCCTCGCGGCAATGTACCGGTAGTTCTGACAACCGCTTGCCCAGTTCCAATCGAGATGCGACGCCGAATAAATCCGCTCCGGGTATTTGCACGTTATGGCGGCCGAGCGTTGCCTGAACGCGATTCTTTACTCGCGTACGCATCCTCACTAAGAAGATGCGGAGTCGGAGCAGTTCGCGTTGATCGCGCAATTCGCCCGGCGGAATCCACACTTCCGGCAGAGTCCCATTGCGAAGGAGGATTGCCAAACCTCGAGCGTCCAACTTGTCGGTCTTGTTGGTCAGCCCCATACGCCGCTTAGCCTCTAGCGGGTTGCATAACTTGGGGCGATGACCTAACCGCTCCATCTCATCAACTACCCAACTGTAACTGCTGCTGGCCTCCACCGCGATCGCCGAATGCGCTGGCAGTCGAGTCAGAAATTCGCGGTAAAGCTGCCGATCGTGAGCCACGCGTAACGCCTCGCTCGCATGCCCTTTTTCGTTCACCGCCACGAACACGGAGAACTTCTTATGTGCGTCGCATCCGATAAACTGTTCCATATTGCTGCAGCACCTCCTTAGTGCTTGGGGTTTCGCTCGCAGTCTACGCGAAACCCCGCTGCAGCGCTTTCATAGCATCATTATCGGCTGCGCGAGATGCGGCTCCTGAAATGAGGCCTGCCTCTTGCGACAGGCTCCATTTGTTCGCGTTCGCCTGGCTCAACAAAGATCGCCGGGGGCGGACCTCTTATTGCGCATTCAGGAACCGGGGTCCAAATCGACCGAGGCGCATTTGGCGTCGAAGCTGCTGACGAGCCTCCTCGGGCAGAACTACTGGCGCTCTCACGGCTTCTGCCGCGATTGAAAAGCCGCCGGCGTTCCCGTCCGGGCTTGCCAGGTAACCGTGAACTTCTTTGGTAGCGGGTCGAAGGCGAAGCCGATGATCTGGCGGTGAGCGTTGATCGAGCAGGCGACCAATAGGTAGAGGGACGAATCGGCGGGAACCAAGCTATTGAGATCGGCCATTACTCCTTTTTCGCGAAGGAAAGCACGCGGGTTGCCACTGGAGTCACTGGAAACGCCGACGATTTCTCCACCGTCGTTAATGCCTAGGCCGGCGCTGTCGATGTCGCCCGGCAGGGTGCCGAGATCCTGGATGCCTTTCTCCTTGGTCCAGAGGAAGCCGTGCGTGACAGCGTCGCCTGGCAGGTCGGAATTGCCGACGACTTGAGCGGAATTATTGATACTAATTGCGATGTTTCCGCCGCCGCGGCCGGTGCCACCGAGGTTGCCAAGGTTGATGACGGCGTTGGTTTCCCAGAGCAAGGCGTGACGTTGCAACAGATCGCTGAGGCTGTAAGGATCGTACGTGGAACAATCGCCGGAGGAGCCGACAGCCTGTCCGTTTCCGTTGATGGATATGGCGATTCCATCGGGGTCGCCCGAAAAGGTGGGGAGTTCCTCAATTTGCCCTCTGTTCCAGATGACTGGTTTGAATTGGAGTTTTTGCGGCGCGGGGCATGTCAGGTCCAGGGTTTGTTTTCGGCGATTCCGGCGATGGTTCCCCGCGCGTTGATCTGGTTGGCGACGCCGTTTGGGCCGCCGAGGGTCGGCAGGGGACTCATCCTGCCGAATTGCCAGAGATACGGCAGGCATGTGGTGCCCTTGGTGGGGAGACCGAGCTGTTTGAATCCGCAGAAATCTTCTCCGTTGGGGTCGAGAGTGGTGCTTTCGGCCTGTCCGACGACCTGACCCTTCTCGTTGACGCCAAAGGCGACGCTATTGAGGCCTCCCAGACCGGGTGAGCTGATATCCCCTTTCTGTCCCAGATACCAGAGAACGGCGTGAGTGGCGCCGTTGGGGCCGGCGGCTGCGCCGGAGATGATTCCTGTGTTGACGACGGTGAACGGTTGGCCGGGTGTTACGCCCACGTTGCCCAGGTCCGTGATGGTGTAGCGGGGCGGCGCTGCGGCGAATGCGGCAAGCGCGGCGATTGAAGCTAAGATTGGTTTCATAGAACCCTCCACTGGGGTAGGCGGAGAGGGCTGGGGAAAGCTATCATCGGGGCTAACAGTTGTTAGGAGAAATCGATACAGGCCGAGGTTAGCGCGCTGTTGAGAGCGTGGAGCGAGGGGGACCAGGGGGCTCTCGACCGGTTGACCCCGATTGTTTATGACGAGTTGCACAGATTGGCGCGAAAGCACATGAGACGGGAGCGACCTGGGCACAGCCTGCAAACCACAGCGCTACACGTCCCAGTGGACAACTTCTGGTTTGCCGACCGTCAGGGAGTGATCTCAGTGAACCCAACTCAAATGATTACAATGGGCGGATTCGCTTGATTTCCGCGAAATTACGGAAGCATTCTCCGTCACTCAATTGTGGACGGTAATGAATACACCAGACGGCGTGGAAACTCCGTTGTATGTCGCCGAGATGGGTTGGTCCCCGTTGCCCACCGCCGGGAGGACCACATTGAACTGATACTCGCCCGGGAACACTAGACCCGCGTACACGACAGTCGCGGCAATGCCTCCCACCATGATCGCCGGCAGCGGCGACAGAGTTCCCGATTGCGTTTCTGATCCCCTGACCACGGGCACCGACGTTGGTCCGAATCCGTTCGCATAGATCTCGACGGTCTCGCCGGGTTTGGCGGGAGTGGTCGAGCCGGGATACAGAGTGGTGGGTCCGATATAGGCTCCATTGGTGTGAACGGCCGCGACGTAGGGGCCGCCGCCAAATGTGAAAAACGACGGAGAGATCGACTGCGCCTGGGCGGCGAAAGTATCGGTTGCAACCCCGCCGTTGGTGAGCACCACGTTCGCCGGGCCGGAGATCGCATCGGGCGGCGTGAGAACGTTCACCTGGGTGGGGCTGATGTAGTAGACGTAGGCACTCTTGCCATTTACCGTGGCGCTGACTTTATCCAACTGTGTCGGCATTTGAGTGCCCACAAAATCCGAGTTTTGCCAAGTGCGCGAATCGCTGGAGGGCGCCAGGTTCGCTCCCTTGATCTCGACCCAGGTGTTGGGCGCAATCACCAGGCTTTCACCCTCGGCATTCCCGACGAATGTTATCTCTGGATTGCCGACTGCCGAGGTAGGATACGCGATGTTCACGTTCGCTCCATTGGTCGACAATTCGCCCAACGACGACGCGTTTGCACTCGTAAGAGCGGTCGCGACCCCTTTCGGCGGCGTCAGCATCGTGTTGGTCAGGTTGACGTGAATAGTACCGGTCAGCGTGTAGGTATTCGCAAAGGTTTGGGCAACGGGAAAGGTCTGGTTGGTTTGCGTGGTGTAGCCGGCCGGAAGAGTCTGAAATCCAATTGAATTCTCCACAAGCGACGCGGGCGAGTTCAGGTTTTCGATGTTGAGAGACACCTGGCTCGGTTGCAGCAGGGTTGTTTCGGTGCAAGCCGACCCTGTGGCGGGACAGTTCACAGGCGGCATGATTTTCAGGCTGAAGAGCACGAGCGGTGGATCTTCGACGAAGATGTTCCGGTACACCGGCGGGCTGACCTGGCCGAACGAGGTTGGGGGCGACATGAGCGACGCGAACACCGCGTTATTCTGCCCGTTCAAGGCACCGGAACTGGTCGGCGGAAGTGCGTTCCAGTCGTTCGCAGTCGGCCTCTGCCAATCCGTCTTGACTACATAAATACCATCGAGAAGGCCGTTGTCTCCCGGCGAGTTATTCAGCCAGCCGAGGTTCACCACGCCGCCATTGTAGTTCTGCCAGACCGTGGCGTTGATCACCGTCACGGGGGAGCCCCAGATCATCAGCGAATCGTCGCCGCTGCGGATGAAGACGTTGGTCGCAGTCGTCGAGTCCTTGAACCTCAAGGCATCGTTGTTGCTATTCCAACTGATGGTCTTCATATTGTTCAGGGTGGTGTTGAAAAGGGGGTCAGTGGCCTGGTGATTGTGGTCGGAGATAATGATCCCGTCGACCACAAGATTCAGGTTCCCTGTCGCGGGAGACCAGCTCAGAGACGCGGTTCCGTTGTCGTCGTCGCAATCGCGGCGCAGGTAGTCGAACAAACTCCCGTCCAGCACGCCCGGACCGTAAATCATCGTCGTTGCCGGGCCGGAGAAGCTGAACTTTCCCTGCACCCACGCGCCTGGTCCGAGAAAGATTTTCACGATATTGGGGGGGACCGGGTAGACCGCCTTTCCGGTGTTCTCTAGCTCCACCTGACCCTCGAAGTCCAAGGTGTCGATGGGAGGAGAGTTGACCGGGGAAGAAGGGTTGATGAGGTCGTTCCAGCTTTTTACGACCTTCACATTGTTGCCGGTCGGGGCTGTGTAAGGAGGGTTGAGGAAGAAGGCCAGACCTTCCACGCCGCCGCCGTCCGCGCCGCGATTCCACCACAGGATAAACTGCTCTCCCGCGAAGTTACTCGCCGTGGATGTGGAAATTGACACGGTCCCGTCGCTGTTCGTCGTGACGCCGATTTGCTTGACGCTGGGCCGTACGGACACCTGGTCGCTCGCTTGAAAGGGCGTGCCGAACAGCTTGGTGACGCGGAGTTGCACCGAGGCATTCGGGAGCGCCGGAATGCTGGTGAACGACATCGACGTCGTGCCCGCGGTATAGCCGGAAACATTGGCATAGGGCGACCCGGTAGTCTGTCCGTAGTAGCTGATGTAGACCATGGCCGTGGTCGAGGCTCCGCCGTTTATCGAATATTGAACGGCGTAGCGATCCGACGCCAGAGGGTAGGTTTTCAGCCCGCCGGTGACCTGGCCATCGTTTTGCGGACACTGCGCCGATGCAAGTCCGGCGAGGGCGGTCAGCAGCGGCACAAACAAGAATCCTGACTCTCTCCAATCGCCAAGGAGCATCTGTTACCTCCGCTCGTCGAGCCTCTCGTCGACTTCCATGGTAAAGTGCTTGCCCCGCCGCTGCAACCCGCACATTCGGGTAGTACGAGACGTGAATAGTGTGAGATAGATACTAGATTGTGGAAACACTGGATCGGTATTAGCCTAGGAGCGATCCGCCGCTCAATTCTTGCCGAAGGGTTCGTGAGTGCCACCACTTGCAAATTGCAGCAACACACGATTTCATATGGCTGGCTTGTCGGCATACAGTTGACGTGGTGAAGCTCCGTCCGGATGCGCGGTACTCGTACAAAGCACAGATTTGGGCGACGCGGCCTGGACGTACCGACGTGGGAAGTTGAATTTGGGGAGCATCCGCTAGATAATTCAAATTATCGGTAGTGTTTCCGAAAGGCCGGGGCGGTACGCAGAACGGGCCGTGGTGCATGCCCACTCGATTGTCGGCCGGTCCTCCGCGACGCCGCGGAATCAAAGAACCGGACCTGCCGAGTCGTTCCAGCCACCGCGATGTGCTCCTACTGGGTCATCTTACGTGGACATCCTCTTGCCGAACGCTCACCGACGTTCTTCGCCACCGACCCCCAGGGAACAAGAACGCAAGACGGTGGCTGCACTGGACGCACACCGTAAAGAGCATGCGTGCTAGCCAAGGAAGGCCGTAAGAGTCCTATGTAGCATTCTCATTTCAGTGGCACGACACGCTGCACGTTCGATTTGGCCGATTCCTCCTTCGCCACCCCGCGAGGCTGTTCGCCTTCGAAGTGCTGTGAGCTCTCCGCATTCGAAAGGATGCTTTGTTTTAGGAGGTGACTGATGAACACGCCGCTAGAAAACGACATCACGAAACGATTCGGCATATTACCGAATTTCTTTCGCCTAGCCTCCAGCAGATCCGGCGATCGGCGCAAACCTCTGGGGATTTGCCCAGTTCGCGTACCTTGACAACCCCCTGCCTTCGCAGTTTAAAGAGCGGCTCTTCGTATACCTTTCCCGGTTTTGCGAGGTTCGTTATTGTATCGCCCGCCACGTCGGTTTCTTGGCCGGGCTCGGCTATCCGGCTGGCGATTCCTCTTGCCTGCCGCAACGGGTGGACGCCATCCTGCCGTTGCTGCGGCGTCCTCTTCCGATCGGTGAGGCTATGCTCCCGCATTTCGCGGTCTGCGCCGGGCGCGATAGTCCCCTCTCTATCTTTCCTGAACCCGACAGTCCTGCTGAACAGGCGCTATTCGCCTGCGCGACGCACATTTTTCTTCAGACGCCCGACGCACCACGGGCGCACGGGGCCTTGCAGAGCGCGCTCGGACTGCTCAGCCTGGAGCGTCTGAACCTTGTGCTGGCTTTCGTCCGCACCGCCCATTACTGGACCAAACTTCATCCCGAACTCGCCCTCGAAGACGACATCAGTAACCTTCTGGCGGCTCATGAGACGCTCGCCCAGTGTGTTCTGAATGATCCCGAGGCGCTTAAGCACAGCCTGGGCCGGCAAGTGGTGGCGGAACTGTCATCCCTGCGAAAGCTGCGACAGCAGCACGACAGCATAACGCAGGCCTATCAGGATCTCAGCGTCGATCATCAGTATGTGAAGCATAGCCTTTATGCAACGGAAGAGAATCTTCGGGAGCTGGTCTCGGCGATGCCGGCTGCGGTATACGCGTGTGATAGGGACGGCATTATTACGTTTTACAATGACCAGGCCGTTAAGATCTGGGGCCGAACGCCTGACCTAGCCGATCCGCCGTGGGCCTCTCTGGAATCGCGGCGTATCTATAGCACCGACGGAACCGGTCTTCGGCCACAGGAGATGCCCGTCAGAGAGGTGCTCGCTACAGGCGTGGCGATTGTAAACCGGGAGCTGATCCTTGAGCGCTCGGATCGTTCCCGCATCAACGTTCTGGCGAATATCACGGCGCTTCGCGATTCCTCCGGTGTTATCACAGGGGCCGTCAGCATTTTTCAGGACATCACGGAACTCAAGCCCATCCAGCAGGAGCGCGAGACCTTGCTGCATGAACTTGAGAGATCCAACCGGGAACTCTCGCAGTTTTCCTACGCCGTTTCGCATGATCTGCAGGCCCCCGTGCGCGGAGTGCGCGTGTTGACCCAGCTCCTCGTGCGGCGTGACGACGGCTTCCAGGCTGATTCGTCCCACTTGTTGAGTCTGATCGAGCAGGCTACCTCGGGAATGGAGCGCTTGATTGAATCGCTTCTGCGCTATGCGCAAGCCGGTCAGGGCCAATTGAACCGCCAGCGCGTGAGCGTCGAGCGAATTATCGATTCGGTGCGGATGACACTGGCACCCCTTATTACAGAGACCGGAGCCCGGATTGTGTGCAAGCCGCTGCCCGCCGTCGATGCCGACCCAGTCCTACTGGAGCAGGTGCTCCAGAATCTTGTTTCCAATGCGATCCAGTATCATCGCCTTGGCGAAGTGCCTGAGATCGAGATTTCAGGCGGTAATTCGGGAGATGGATGGCAGTTTGCCGTGAAGGATAACGGTCAGGGAATTCCTCGAAACTATCGCGACCATGTGTTTGAGCCGCTGAAGCGGCTGCGTGGCAACGAGACTCCGGGTACTGGTCTCGGGCTGGCTTTGTGCCGCACGATCATAGCCCGCCATGGTGGACGTATCTGGGTTGAATCGGAAGGCGACGGGTGCGGGGCCATATTTCGCTTCACGCTACCGGGGGCGTTGGAGAAGCCTTCGCACCTCCTCAGCTCTTCCAGGTCGTAGACTGGTTTGGGAACGGATTATTCGTCAGCCCGCGCGAGCAGCTGGGGCGAATATGAATTCATTCCGAACGGTAAGTTCGACCAGTGCGGCGTGGATTCGGTGAGCGTCTTCAAGATTACGAGGGATGGAAGACCGCGGCGATCTCGCACGGCAGAGACGACGGGTTGCAAACGCCGCTGAGCCGTTTTGCGAAACTTCAATCCGACGGAACACTCACTTCAAGAGAAGCGTTCGTACACGTTCCAAGAACTGATCCCGAGAAAAGGGCTTTTGCAAGAACTCAACCGAGCCCGGCGCGATTTCAGTGGCTGTTAGCAGACCGCGACGCTGCAACTCCGCCATGCTGAAGCCGCTGATATAGAGAAGCCTCATGAAGGGCCGCATCGGCTTGACCTTGCGCACGACGGCCGGACCGTTGCTGTCCTGGAGAATCACATCGGCCACAAGGAGATCGATGTCTTTCGCAAATCCTCGCAGTGCTGCACAGCGCAGAGTTCCGTTTCGCACTCGAGCACCTTTGCCCTAGTTGGGGCGATTATATCTTTGCCTAATCCACTTTGTGGTAGGCTTGATCGGGGGCAGCCATGTGGCTGAACCGTTGGGATCGAGCCTTGCATTGGAGTGGGACGATGAACTCAGTTAGTCTCTCGTATTTTTATGAACTAGGATTTGCGCTCAATTCGATGACCCATTTGCGGGACGATGTGCCGGGAGATTTGAGAGCGGGAATCACCTTTAGAGCGTCGGAGGCGGTCGGGAGTTTTATCGCTTCTGACGGGGTAATACACATGCTCCCAAAGTCGTACTCTAAAGCATCCCAGTTAGCTCCAGAACTGTGGTTATGGTCTCAGGGCATTTACGAAGGCAGAACAATAGCTAATTATGTTGACCTCCGTCGGGCAGTGGAATCCCTTTCTGTAACTTTGGTTGATGAACTTGACGCTACTTTCAACTACACAGTTACAGACAAGGGGAATCTGTCAATCGCGAAACTTGTAGAGGGAGCCAGCAAGGGCTACTCGGCTGAAATCCTAGCGCTGCTTGACAACAGCGTAATTGGGGAAATAGACGAGGCGGGCAGGTGCTTGGCATTTACCGTGTATACGGCCTGCGGGTTCCATATTTTGCGCTCAATTGAGATGTGCATTAAAGCCTATATACATGCCTTTACTGGAGCCGTGCCACCCATGTCAAGGGCGAAGTAAAAATAGACCACCAGGGCGGAGAGAAAGTAGACCACTTCCTGGGAAGTTGGGGCTTTGCTTTGAGGGATTTGCGGGGGCGGCTGGAGCGTAGGCCTGCGACCCGCTTTGCGGGGCGCGCTTAGGCCGGAGCGGCGGCCGGAGCGGCAGCCGGCCCTGCAAATCGGCGCCGCAAAACCAGCCGGTGGCTAGGAGCGAGGCTTCGCTGGGCGGCGTCGTTTGCTGTCTTTCAACCGGTAACTTTCCCCATTCATCTCCAGGATGTGGACGTGGTGCGTGAGCCGGTCCAGCAGGGCTCCCGTCAGCCGCTCCGAGCCGAATGCCTCGGTCCATTCATTGAACGGCAGGTTGCTGGTCACCAGCGTGGCGCTACGCTCATAGCGCCGGCTGAAGACCTCGAACAGCAACTCGGCGCCGGTCTTGGACAGCGGCACGAAGCCCAGTTCGTCGATGATGAGAAGCTCGAAGCTGGCCAGCATTTTCTGAAAGCGCATCAGGCGCCGTTCGTCCTTGGCCTCGATCAGCTCATGCGCCAGCGACGCCGCGGTGGTGAACCGGACGCGGAAACCTTTTTGGCAAGCGGCCAGGCCCAGCGCCAGGGCGATGTGCGTTTTCCCGGTGCCCGAGTTTCCCAGCGCCAGCACGTTTTCCTTGCGCTCGATGAACTCCGAGCGAGCCAGATCCAGCACCAGCGACTTATTTAAGGATGGGATCGCCAGGAACTCGAAAGTGTCCAGACTCTTAACCACGTCGAACTTCGCTTGGCGAATGCGCCGTTCCGTGGCGCGCCGTTCGCGGTCCAGCAGTTCCAGTTCGCTCAGCCGCAGCAGGTAACGCGGAAAGTCCACGCCCTCGGCGGCGCACTGCTGCGCGAGCTTGTCATACTCGCGCAGGAACGTAGGCAGGCGCAGCGTTTTCAGATGATGATGGAGTAAAACCTGGGGCGTGTCCATCAGCAGGCTTCCAACAGAGCTAGATAATCGGCGGCGGCCGTGGTCGCCACCTGCGCCAGAGGCAGGTGCGGATAGTTCCCCAGATCGAGCCGCGCCGGCCTCTGCTCGATGCGGCACAACAGCAGGTGCTTGACGGCGTCGAACGAGATCGTCCCCCTCCGCAGGGCATTCTCGATGGCCCGCTCTACTTCCGCTAGCGCGAACGTCTCCAGCAGCCGAAGGACTTGTACGCATTCGCGCTTGCCCTTCTTGCCCAGGCGCGCTTCCATCAGGCGGCGCAGTTCGCCGAAGCCTTCCGGCAGCTTCCAGCCCACCAACGGCGCGGCCTGATCCAGCGCGTTGCTCTTCTGCTCCAGCAGCGCCAGGTAATGCAGCGGGTTAAAGATCATGTCTTCCCGTTCATAGCTCCGTGGATGACGCGCGATCACCTCGCTCGCCGCGCAGATCACCACTTCGTGTACGAATCCTTTCACCAGCACTTCGCGGTGTCCCCACTCCACCGGCACCGAGTAATCGTTGGTGCGATAGCGCACCAGCGACATCGAAGTGACCCTTGTAGATCGCTTATCGCAAGCTTCATACGGCGCCGCCGGCAGGGGCAGCAGCCGCTCCCGGTCTTTCCCGAAACGCTCGCCGATGGTCTGCTGGTGTCTCCGTAGTTTGCGCTCCCGACGCTTCTGCGATTGAACCAGCAAGTGAGCGTTGAACGCTTCCCAGGTGACGAAGCGCGGACGCGGCACCATGAAGTTCCGCCGCGCGTAGCCCACCAGCCCTTCCACTTTGCCCTTGTCGTTGCCCTTGCCCGGTCGCCCGAACTTCTCTGCGAACAGATAATGACTTTGCAGTTCACTGAATGCCTGCGTCTTGGTGCGCGTGCCATCGCCCAAGATCCGCGCCACGGCGATCTTGGTGTTGTCGTACAGAATCGTGCGCGGAACGCCGCCGAAATACGCGAAGGCGTGGTTGTGTCCTTCCAGGAACGCCTCCGTCGTCTCGGCCGGGAAGGCCATCACGAAGCAGTCGTCGGACTGCGGCAGGTCCATCGCCAGATAGTGCGCCTTGCACTCCACTCCGGCGATCACTACCATCGCTTCGCCGAAGTCGGCCTGCGCGTCTCCCGGCGGATGCGCCAGCGGCACGAACATCTCGCGCTGGCTCAGCTTCCTGAGCCGCACGTAGTCCTTCACGATCGTATAGCCGCCGATGTAGCCGTGCTCGTCGCGCAGCCGCTCGAAGATCCGCCTGGCGGTGTGCCGCTGCTTCCTGCCTTCCGCCCTGTCGCCTTCCAGGATCTGGTCGATAGCTCCAGTCCAGGCATCCAGCTTGGGCCGCCGCACCGGTTGCTGCCGCCGATAGCCCGGCGGCACCGAGTACCGCAGCATCTTCCGCACGGTCTCGCGAGCCAGCCCGAACTGCTTGGCTGCCTCGCGTTCGCTCATCTTGTCGACGACGACCGCTCGCCGTACCCGCGCATACAACTCCACTGTGTACACCTCTCAGGTGTTCCACAAAACATAAGCCTATGGGAATGTTTGATGGAACCAGTCTCCTGGCGGCCTAGTTTTGCTCCGCCAGCAACGCCGCTCACGCGGCGTTTACTGGTCTATTTTCACTCCGGCGCTTACACACCCATGAACCGAAGGAATTGGGGTGAGTACATAGCGCAGTTGTCAACAATTGGGGCGTCTGCAAGCCTGATAGATCTCGTGAAGGTTAAAGGCGAAACGGAATCCGTTGATGCACCCCCAGGATCGACTGACTGAAGATGAGGCGATAGACACTTTATGTATCTGTCAAGCCGTCATGGGTTCTCTCATAGACGAGATAAGAACCAAATCGCTTGAATCCAAATTCGTCGCCTCGCTCAGGACCCTACCGACACTATAATGGAAAGAAGAAATGCCCCTACAATCCGATTTGCCAGAATGCAACGAAGGACCGCAGGCGTTTCAGCGCTTCGACCATGGTGTAAGGCGGATTCTTTCAGTGCCCAGATCTACGATAGAACGTCGCGAAAGGGCTTACAGAAAGAAAGTGGACGCCAATCCGAACAGACGCGGGCCAAAGCGGAAGGTCAAGCCTTCCGCTTCCCCCGACCCTGCCGCTTAGCACGCAGTGGCTTCCTCCGTTTTGCCGGTCAACTGCGCATATGTCAGGCGTTTCCCAACGATGTCTCGGACGCCGATGTCAAAACGCTCTCCATCGGTCATCTTTCGATTGTTATAGCGGAAGGACTGTTCATCGAGATACCTGAACAAATGGAACGGCTCAACCGAAACGTAGGTGCCGCTGATGCACCGCTTGAGGAGGCTCCAGTAGTTTTCAAGACCGTTCGTATGGGCGTTGCCGTTCACGTACTCCACGGCATGGTCTACGACCTGATGAGCGTAATCACCCTCCAGACCATCATAGGAAAGAAGAAAGTCAGTATAGAGGGCCGATCCAGCCTCAACGTGGTTGCGAACTTCTGCCTGAAGAGTCTTTTTCTTCCTGTTCGCCACCACCGAAGTGCGAACCTTGCCGCCGCGCTCCAGAATACCGATGACCGCAGTTTTATCCTTCGTGCCAGTTCCAGTGATCCGGCGACGACGTTGCGCGATATGCATGTTGCGAGCCTTCCCGCCGATGAAGGTTTCATCCACTTCAACGCCGTTACCGCTGCCACCAAGTTTTCCGCCGTCCTTCCCCTGCTGGGCAAGTCTGATGCGGTGCAACATGAACCACGCGGTTTTCTGAGTGACACCCAAAGCCCGTGCGATCTCACACGAACTGATACCGTTCTTGCAATTCAGGATGAGCCACATTGCAGGAAGCCATTTATCGAGGCCAAGGGGAGATTCTTCAAAGATCGTACCGACTTTAACGGAGAACTGCCGCTTTGCATGATGGACGCTGCATTGCCACCGCAGTTGGTTCTTGAGGAAGCTAACCTTGTCACTGCCGCAAGTCGGACAGACTACGCCATTAGCCCACTCAGGGCGACGCGCAACGAGGTAGTTAAGGCAGTTCTCTTGATCCGAGAAGTATACGATTGCTTCTTGCAGTGTTTGAGGTTCGTAAACAGCTTCCATGCTTCAATACTAACTCATAATTGTGGATTAGTCAACGATATAATTACCCTATTTAGCGGAACTGAAGGCGGGGATTTAGTAGAGGTCTTTCCATTTTTCTGCGGATGTGGGAGCCTACGACTTACGGGAGGCGCGCTTCAAGTTGCCGCCGCACGAACGGGTTGCTCGGAAGCTTGCGATTCCAGTAGTGCCAAAGATCCAGACGGCCGGCCTCCAGTGGCACAGCCTCGTCTTTCCTCCCCATACGGCGGAGCAGCGTCGCGAGCGAAGTATGGAGTCTCGAAACAGAAACGGAATTAAGCAGGTCGTTGTGGGGGTCGGGATTCGAAGCCATGATCTTGCGGAACAGCTCCTGATAAACTTCCAGGGCTTGCTCCAGCTTGCCAGACTCGGCGTATTGATCGGCGAGAGCGCGCATCGCGGCATCGGCCTCGCTGCCAGCACGGATGCTCCCGGCGGGATAATCCTTGGTTTCGTTCAAGAGCTGAAAAGCGGCGTTGATTCTGTCCCGCGCGTCGTCCTCACGATGAAGCCAGCGCGCAGCGTAAGAGGAGCCGGCGAGCAGGAGCGTTTCCACTCGGCGCGCCGCGACATCGTTGGGGACCTCCCGGATCCTCTCCAGCGAATGGTCATAGATTTCCAGCGCCTTCTCCGGATTGCTGTGGCGCAAGACATCGCCCAGGTAATGCCCGGCCGTGGCTATCAAGGAGCGGACTTCGTATTCGTTGGCATCGTTCTGAGCTAAAGGTTCGAGAGCGTCGAACGACTCTTGGAGCAGAACTGCAGCTTCGAGCGGGTGGTTCAGATTCACGCCGTCGTCCTCCCCCAGAATGAGTCCTTCCCGGCAGCGGGTTTGGGAGAGGATCAGCGCGTTATACCACCGATTCGAGTTCTCGCGACGTAATTGCTCCAGTTGCTTCTGAGATTCGTGGATCGCACCGAGCGCCCCCTCAAAGTCTCCCGAATACATGAGTGCGCCCGCCAGCATATTGAACGCTTGACCGCGCGGCCCCGGCACTGTTGGAGTTTCCTGGGAGACCTCGATGCCCAGCTGGGCATAACGAACTGCGTCTGAAAATCGATGGAGGCCGATGTGAACCTCGGCGAGGTCTCCGTAGATATAGGTTGCGTCGTTGATTTCGCGTCTGGTCAGATTCCCGAGCCGCGTCAGGCGGGCGAAGGCATCTTCAGCCTTGGGAGAGTAGGTGAGCACTCGCTGGTAGTCGCGTTCGGCATAGGCGGTGACTGCGCGATCGTGTGCAACATTACCCGATAACCAGAGCACCTCACGGTTGTTGGGATCTGCTTCGAGAACTGAGTCGGCGAATGCATTCGCTTTGCTCAAGCTTTTTTCCGCCTCCTCATACTGGCCCTGTTGGTTCCATTCGGGAACCCCCTGAATGCGGGCGACGCGCAGATACGCGTGGCTGATGTCCAGAGCCAATGCTTTATCGTGGAAGGTCTCGCTGCCCAAACCTTCCAGGTACTGGATCGACAGGGAGATGAGTTTATTCCGGAACTTGAGGTCGGAACTCTCGAGTCGCGTTTCCAGATCGATGAGTTTCGTCGACAGAGCATGCAACTGGCCGAAGCGGCGCTCCGCAATCACGCGCTGGCGATTTGCAATGTACAAGCCGACCGAGAGACTGACGATCACAAGCGCCGCAGCCGCCACGGGAATCCAGTGGCGCCGCAGGAGCTTGTGTGTCCGATACCACGCGTCGCCGGAGCGAACTTTGACCGGCCTCGACTCAAGAATGGCGCGCAGATCGTCGGCGAATGCGTCTACCGTCGCATACCGTTCCGAAGGCTCCTTCCGCAGCGCCTTTCGCACGACGTGATTTAGGTCGCGGGGAAGATCCGGATTCATCCTTGTGACGGACACAGGATCCACCGTACAAATCGCTTCCTCAATTGATTCTTGTCCGGGTGCCGTCGCATGAGGCGATCGCCCCGTTAGCATGTCGTACAAGACTGCGCCGAGCGAGTAAACATCGGTTGCCGTCGTCTTAGCTGTTCCCTTCATCTGCTCCGGACTTGCGAAGTCCGGCGTCAGCATGCGCTCTTTGGTCACGTTCCCGTCGCCGCTCTGGTCGAGAAATGTTGCGATTCCGAAATCCAGAACCTTCGGAATGCCGCCGGATTCCACCAGAATATTCGAAGGCTTGAGATCCCGATGAACGACCAGGTGGCGGTGCAGATAGGCGACCGCCTCGCAGACTAGTAGGAAAAGTTTCAGCTTCGCTTGGAGCGGAAGGGTGCGGCAATAGACGTCGATCGGTGTTCCGTCGACGAACTCCATGACCAGATAGGGCTGGCCCGACTTGGTGTGACCAGCGTCTAACAGGCGTGTGATCCCGGGGTGATTGAGTGACGCAAGGATTTGCCGCTCCTTCAAGAACCGGTCCCGAGAGAGCAAATGCGAGGACGAGCCACGAATCACCTTTATGGCGACTTGCAGATCGACTTCGCCGTCCTTACGGTGTGCCAGGTGGACGGACCCCATTCCGCCCTCCCCCAGCAGTTTCACCAGTTCGTAAGGACCACAGTGCCGGTCTAGCGCGGAATCGAGGAACTTATCCACCGTCGCGCCAACTACATTCTTCAGGTGATCCGAACTTCCTCGATCGAAACGCAAGAGTGATTCCATTTCACAGCGAAGGTTACCCTCGATCCCGTTGTCCGCGAAGTATTGGGATCGCGCCTCCGCGTCGAGATCGGCTACTTCGCGAAACAGTTTTTGCACATCGTCCATCACAGCGTCGACCCCATTTGCAGAGAATCTTGACCCGGAGCCTACCATACCTCGCCCTTCCCGCAGGGGCGCTTCAACCGAGCATCTATCCGTGCATCCGCTTGGTGATCGTAATCTTTTTAAATTCTAATGCAGGCGACACCTTCAGTGTGAATCGAATCCGAATCCGATATGATTCGCCGTCGACAACGCTAGGCCTGCCCGGCCGCTTTGGCAGCGGTGTCGGAGGAAGTACCCTTCAGCCCCGGAACGATCATCGGAACCTGCGTCTGGTATCGCCGGTACACTTCTCCGTGGAATGACACCAGATCCCGCTCTTCAAATGCGATGCCCACGAATATATATCCCGTGGTCGCGAAAGCGAAAAGTAGGTGCCCAGCACTCATCGAGGGGGTGAACCAGAACGCGATCAGGAAGCCCAAGTAGATCGGATGGCGGACCAGCTTGTAGAACAGGGGTGCGCGAAACTCCGGATTAGTGTAGGGATTACCGGTCAGATTAGTATAAACCTGCTTCAATCCGAACAGATCGAAATGGCCGATCAGGAACGTGCTCAGCAGAACAATTAGCCAGCCTACGAGGCATATCCCGCGGAGGAACCAAATGGCTTCCGGGCTCTTGGCTTGCCATACCTCGTCTGGGATCGGTACCCATTGCCAGTACAACAGGTCCAGCAGCAAGCTGGCGATCAATACGTATGTACTCCGCTCGATCGCCTTTGGAACGATCTTGGTCCAGACGCGCTTGAAACCCTGACGTGCCATGACGCTGTGCTGAATGGCAAACAGACCCAGCAGCAGAGCATTAATCAGAACCGCCTGACCTACTGGTTGGGGTATGCCGGAATCAATCGACTTAGGAACGGCGATGTTACCAACGAATCCTATCGCATAGAGAAATGTAACGAAGAAAATGGCGTAAGCTACCACGCCGTAGACGAGAGCAACTGCTTTGGCCATGACCGAGCCTCCTTTGCAATGGACCATGTGATTGTACATCTGGCGCACATCGCCAACCTCGAAGCCTTTTTTGGCGATAAATTGCTCCTCCACTAAGAAACAGATTGGCGCGCCCCGTTCAATCCATTTAGCGGAAAACGAGAACGAATCTAGCAAGACTCTTTTGGATTTGCTGCAAGTCCTCTGCTCATCTTCTGTTTCCGCACTCGCAACAACGCGCCACCAACCCCCATCAACAACAGCGACCCGGCTCCCACAACACAGTGAAGGAAGTTCTTAAGACTCGTGTGATGGCAGATGGCACACAGTGGATGATCAGCCTCAAAAGCGAGGCCAGATAATTCAAATTATCGCTAAAGTTTCCCGGATAGCTGATTTGGGCGAAACAGTAGAAGGGCGCGGACTTGAATGTTGCGGCAGTTCGATCCATGCTGTGACACATGCAAGCTATTGGTTACGTTAGAGTTTCCACAGACCGGCAGGCTGAGCAGGGCGTTTCCCTCGAAGCCCAGGAAGCGAAGATCCGCGCCATGGCGACCGTGCAGAGCGCGGAACTGCTGGATGTCATCATCGACGGCGGCGAATCCGCAAAGTCGCTAAACCGCCCCGGCCTCCAGCGCCTCCTTGATCTGATTAACGCAGGCAAGGTCGAAGCCGTGATCGTGGCGAAGTTGGACCGCCTCACCCGCAGCGTCAAAGGCCTGTGCGGCCTGCTGGAACTGTTTGAGAAACGCAAGGTGGCGCTGATCTCGGTCGCGGAATCGCTGGACACAGGCTCAGCCGCGGGACGGCTGGTAATCACGATCATGGCAGCCGTGAGTGAGTGGGAACGCGAGGCGATTGGCGAGCGCACGCGCGACGCTCTGCGGCACAAACGCGGCAAGGGGGAATGGGATGGAAATATCGAATTCGGCTATCGACTGTCGGCTGACGGGGTCCATGTCGAGCCAGACGCCGCCGAGCAGGCGGCTCTCGCCGCAATTCGTAGCCTGCGATCGGGCGGCCATAGCCTACGTGCGGTCGCCGGCGCCCTCAACACGAGCGGCCACCGGCCTAGGCGCGGCACTCAATGGCGGCTCGAATCGGTGGTGCGCGCGATCAATCAGGACGCCACGAAAAGGCAGCTGCAGATGGCGTGATTTCAAGTGGGAGCGCGAACCCTTCTCCGAAACGTTCCGTCGTCCATTTCCGCGGGTTGCGCGTTACACGACCTGGTGCACACCAAGCGCTCCGTCTCACCAACCCGCGAACACACCTGACACCTGCCACGACCACTGGGCCAGTCACTCCTGACGGAGCGCGAGAATCGGGTCAACCCTGGTGGCTCGCAGCGCTGGGAACAGGCTCGCGAGTACGGCAACCGCAATCAGGAACACCGCTGCTCCCGCGATGCTTACAGGGTCCGTCGGACTGACGGAGTACAGCAGAGGCGCGAGCCGCGGGGTCGCTGCCACGGAAAGGGCGAGCCCCGCGGCGATCCCCAATAAAGCCAGCAATAAGCCTTGTCTCATGACCATCCGGAGCACGCCTTCCTGCCGGGCCCCCAGCGCCATGCGGATACCGATTTCCCGGGTCCGCTGGCTCACCGAGTAAGCCATAACTCCGTAAAGACCTACTCCGGCGAGCAGCATGGAAATGACGCCGAGCACTCCGAGGAACACTGAGGCGAGCCGCGGCCCGAACCAGGCAGCCGAGATGTAATCCGACAGCGGCATCGCCGTCAGGCCGGCCGAGTTTGGATCGATGGCCAACATCTCCCGGCGGAGTACGGGGACGAAACCGCGCGCGTCGCCGCCGGTCCGGGCATAGAAAGCCACCCCGTTTTCGCCACTTCCGTGGTGAACCTGATCAAAGGACATATAAAAGTAGGGTTGCGGAGCTTCGGACAGGCTGTAATACTTGCTGTCCTTCACCATGCCCACAATCGTGAACGGTTGGTCATAACGCCGCACCCGGTGCCCCACCGGGTCGCGTCCATCGAAAAAGCGTCGCGCGAAGGATTCGTTGACGATCATGACGCGAAGTACGTTTTCCTTGTCCTCAGGCCTGAAATCGCGTCCGGCGAGAAGCGGTATCCTCAGCAGGTCGAAGTAGCCGGGCGACACCGAGGCATGATGCACGTCCAGGTTCTCGCCGGGCCTCGACGCGTACCCTTCGACCATAACCTCGGACCATTTCCCGAGCCCGAAACCGAGGGGAATCGAGTCGGAATAAGCGGCTCCCGTCACCCCGGGCGCGGCGAGCAGGCGCTCGCGGAGCCGCCGCGAGAACTGCTGCTCCTCAGCGGGAGTATAGTTGTTCGTGGCCAAAAAAAGACGGCTCACCGTCACGTCGCGGTGATCGAAACCGGCCGGAGTGTTCTCCAAACCGTAAAGGCTTCGGAGAAACAATCCGAGCGTCACCAGAGCCGCAAACGCCAGACCCACTTCGGCTACTACCAGTAGCCCGGAGATGCGTCGCGAGTACCCGCTCTGTGTATCGCCTCTTCCTCCTTGCTTCAGTGCATCCACTACACTGCGCCGCACCGACTGAAACGCGGGCGGAAGACCGGAAATCAGGGCGGAAGCCAGGCAGATCAGGGCGGCAAAAAGGAATACCCGAACGCTGGGGTGGGCGTTGAAGTACACAGGTATTCCCGTAGGCGGCACAAGCTTTACGGGGAGGTCCTGAAACCACAAAGCAAGAGGCAGCCCCGCAAGCGTCGCCAGAGCCGCCAGAAGGAGGCTTTCGGACACCAACTGGCGGCCCAACCGACCCGGACCCGCACCCAGGGCGGTGCGGATGCCGAACTCCCTCCGCCGGGACGCGGAACGAGCCAACAGAAGATTGGTAACATTAGCGCACGCAATCAGTAGAACGAGTCCGCAGGCCACACCGAGGATGTCCAGCGGCGACGCCAAAACGCTTGACCCCCCGTTCTCCGCCTTCCAGATCGGTACGATCCGGGCGCTGACTCCCTGATTAGTCTTCGGAAAGGCGCGTGCAAGGCGCGCGGCAACCGTCGCCGCTTCGGCGTTTGCCTCGGAGATGCTGACGCCGGGTTTGAGCCTGACGATGGCCTGGAAGTTCCGCGCATCGCGCCGGCGTTCGCCGGTCAGTGGCGCTGGTATCCAGCCGTCCATCGCGGTCCCCGGAAAATCGCCGTGAAATTCCGAAGGCGCCACGCCGACGATGGTGACTTGGTGCCGGTTAATGCGCACGGCACGGCCGAGAATGGACGGGTCGCCCCGGAAATACTCCTGCCACAGCCGGTAGCTGATGACCGCCGTCAACGCTCCGGCCCTGTCGCCATATTCGTCGCGAGTGAATGTGCGGCCCAGGGATGGCTTTACGCCCAGGACGTCGAAGTAGTTTCCGGAGACCACTTCGAACCACGCGGAATAGGCGCTCTCTCCGTCGCCCACCGAGGCGGGAACATGTTGGTTCAGCAACAATCCGGAGATGCTTCGGAGGCTGTCCTGGAAGTCCTGGCAGTCGGCATAGGAAACGTTAGGAGCCTGGACGCCGCTGGCGTGGACGGATTCCAGGACGGCGAGTTGTCCGTCGTCCGTGGCACCGCGGAACGGGTGCAGGACCATCCCATCGATCCAGCCAAAGACTGTGGTGGTGGCGGCAATACCGAGCGCCAAGGTAAGCACTGCGACCGCTGTCCAGCCCGGGGTTCTACGGAGGACACCGGCTGCGTAATGGAGGTCTTCGAGGATGCCGCGCATAGGGTTCCTGCCTTTAAGGGCAATTGGGCTTCCGACTTTAAGTGCTTGATTCTGTTCAACACTGCAGGCGAATCAGTTCTCATTTCCGGACCGGGATGTCCGAAAATGGGGACGCCAGCGCCGGCGCCCGTCGTTAATCGTGACCTGGACCCTTATTCTGTACAGGCGTTCCTGAATGCCGTCCACCTTGACGATAAGTCGGCAAATCGCTGATTGGAACTTGAGCAGTGCTCCCTGGCGGCCTTCGGGCAACTTGGGCGTGATACGCCCTACCCGAGGCGTTGAGTGACGCGACCGGTCCAAGCTGTCAACTATGTCGCCGGTCCGGACCCATCAAGTGACGTTACCGCACGGTCGCGTAACTAAAGAACCAATCATTCGCGCATCACTGGGTTCATCTAACTTGACAATGTCGCGCAGCCGCTTACTGGTTCGCGGCGTCTCCTTCGTCAGTTCGCACGCAGGCTATCCTCGAGTTCATCGGATTTCACGGTTGTTGGGGATCGCCCGAACGATCGATTAACACGACGTGTGAATTGCCGCGGAGGCGGTCAAACACGATGTTGCCGTCGGGACTGATATCGAAATTGCGAATTCTGCCGGCGTTGTTGAGACGGGTCAGTTCCCTGGTCTTCATGGTAGCTAGATCGAGCAGCCATAGATTCTGCGCCGAGGGCTCTCCCTGCATGTAGACGACACCTGTACCGTTAGTCAGGAAGCGGGCGCGCACACCTTCGCGAAGCACTTCGATGGAGGGTAGCTTTACCGGCGTTCCATCCGGGCGAACGGCCCGGAGGGGGGCGAAGAAACCAACGTTCTCGCCACTATATACGATCAGGTTTCCCGACGGCGACCACACGGGGTTCGATGCCTCCCCAGTTGTGACCCGAACGGGGATGCCTCCACTGACCGGAATCTTGAAAAGACCAGGACTATGGTCATCGGTTCCTCCGGTGACAATCCACTGCCCATCCCGCGACCAGTCAGCCGCCCCACTTATGTCTATGGACTCTGCGATCGGCCGCAATTCATTGCCCTCGGCAGTGGCCAGATGCAGCGTCAATTTCCCATTGCGGCGAAGCGCGATCGCCACGCGCTGTCCGTCCGCGGAAACGGCCGGAGGATCCAGTAGTGCTCCATCGGAGCCTTTCCAAATCTCCGTGCTTTGGCCATCCTGGAAGCGCCACAGCCCGTCGCCCGTGCCGCGAGAGGATAGGTAGAACAGAGATGTTCCGCCGAAGCGCGGGCCCAGGGCTCTCACCGTGCCCACCGGGTACGGCTTTACATCGCGCTCTTCCGCCACTCGATTCAGAATTGGCACGCTCCACAAGCTCGGAATCGGGCTCGATTCGGTCGCCACCAAGTGGCGGCCATCGGCGCTAGCGGCCACGGAGACATACTTCTCCAAACCGAAACTGATCCGGTGAGTGGCCTTGCTGTTCGCGTCGAGCGCCCATAGCCAGGGCCCCGAACCGTCCCGATCGCGGGCCACATATACTACCGTCTTCACGTCTAGAGGAGCCGGAGAGCTCACTTCGCTGTTGTGCTGCGTGAGCCGCTCAGGCTCTCCCCCGTCGGGAGAAATGCGCCACAGATCCATCTGGCTGGTGGTGACAGACCCTCGCACGAAATAAATCCACTGCCCGTCCCGGGACCAGACTGGATAGTGATTGTGGTTACCCGGCTTGTCTCTTAATATTTGATGTGGGCTGGCGCCAGTGCGATCCGTGACAAACATCGGGTCACCGCCGTCCGCGGTGAAATAGACGAGGCGATTCCCGTCGGGCGACCACGCCACATTCCATGGCGGCGTCTTGACCGGACTGCCAGCCAGGAACACCCTCGGCGCGCCTCCTATGAGGGGAAGGATGCGCAACGGCGTCGTGACGTCTCCGTCGTGGAACCAGACCTGAGAACCATCCCCGGAAAAACCCAGGGCGCCCACTAAAGCATCCAGGTTTCCCGTTTTGCCTTGGGTCAGATTGACCGCACTTCCGGTCCCCACTTGGGTGACCCAAATGTCGAAGGGGCCGCTGCGGTTGGAGAGAAATGCCACAAAGCGCCCGTCCGGTGAGATGGCCGCATAGCGCTCCATACCCTCAAAGTCGGTCAGGCGGGTGAACTTCGCATCGGCGAGCGGATTCAGTTCGGCTGCCGGTGGGCGGTGAGCCAACCACCCCGACACCCCGCCTACGGTCAGTAACAGCGCGGCGCCAGCAACGAGCCATGGCGTCCAACTCTTCGCGACTGGCGCGACGGGACCGGTACCATTGTCATCGACTAACAACAACTGCCAGTCGCCGACGTTGGACAGGCGCTCCCGCGGGTCCTTCTTAAAGCAGGCCAGCAACAGCGGGCGCACGCGGGCCGGGACGATGGTAAGATCCGGCTCCTGGGTCAGCACCGCCGCGAGCGTCGCTCGCATCGACTCGCCATGGAACGGCCGGCGGCCCGTCAGTAACTCATACACCAACACTCCGAAGGCCCAAACATCCGCGCGTTTGTTCACTTCCTTGCCTTGCGCCTGTTCAGGAGCCATATAAGCCGGCGTGCCCAGTGCCGTCCCTACCTCGGTCAATCCCGAGGTCATGGGTGAGCCATCTGCGGAAGGTTCGTCGATTCGCTTCGCCAAGCCGAAATCGAGCACTTTGACCAAGCCACTTGAAGTGATCTTGACGTTGCCGGGCTTCAGATCGCGATGAACGATACCTTTTTCGTGCGCCGCCGTCAGCGCGTCCGCAATTTGACCGGCGATACGCAGAACCTGATCTAGCGGCAACGGGCCTGCTGGCGTCGAGCCTTCGATCAACTCCATCACCAGGTAATTGGGACCCACGTCGTGTATCGTGCAAATGTGCGGATGATTCAGCGCCGAAATGGCGCGGGCCTCCCGTTCGAATCGTTCACTAAACTGTTCTCGCGCAATTTTCACGGCGACCCGCCGGCCCAGTCGCGTGTCGAGAGCTTTGTACACCCGCCCCATTCCACCTTCGCCCAGCGGCGATTCAATCCGGTACGGACCCAGCATCGCGCCTAACGACACCTCCGTCACCGTGTCGTCCTCCGGCGGGTTCATCTTCCACGCCGGATGATCCAGTAACCGCGAACCAGGCTTGTCTTCGGCGAGTAACCGCTCCATTTGCCGGCGCAAGTCTGAATCGCCGGCGCAGGCAGTGTCCAGGATTCGCGCGCGTTCCTCGGCAGACTGCTCATGCAGACGATCGAACAAATCCTCTATCTGTCGCCAACGCTGAGGGGACATTTGCCTTCCGGGGGTAACATTATCATAATTCGGTTACGGCTCCCAGCCGATTTGATTCGTCAACCTCACGGCGGCAACTCGCGCTCGTCCAGTTCCAGAGGAATCCGTCGAGCGGCAAAGACCGTGAGCTTATCGCCTTGAACGATGCGCTCGATCTCTTAAAAGACGGTGATCCTCGCAAGGCGAAAATCGTCGAGCTTCGGTACTTCGGCGGGTTGAGTGTGGAGGAGACTGCTCTGGTTCTGAATGTGTCGGAGGGGACGGTTACCAGAGACTGGCGCCTGGCGCGCCTGTGGCTGCTCGCGGAGATCGGGAAGCGGTAGCCGGGGCGGCATGGCAGGCTTCGCGCTGAAGATGCCGTTGAAGCTTTCGCGGTACTGAAGGAAGACCAGCACCCATAGTACAGAGGCTGCCAGAGCCGGAGCAATGCTCGCCGGCGCAAGCGTCAGATGAAACGCAAGGATGTTGTAAAGCTCAGCCGCCAACAGCGTCAGAGCAAGCGGCACGAAGTAGCCCGAAAGCAACAGCAGCCCACCGAGCAATTGAATCGCGAAGAAGAACGCGGCAAAATGCGAATCGCTGACAGAGACTAGAAACTGAATCGCGAGCGGATTCGCCGGGGGCGGCTGGTGGATGAAGTTGAGAAATCCATTGAGCCCAAAGACCGTAAAGATCACCCCCAGCAGATAGCGAGCAACGATGGCGGCCGTCTTCATGCGGCAACTCCTTCTAGGTTTTGCGCATGGGACTGCACGGCCTCAAGATGCGGCGCAAGAAAGGCGCCGCGATCATGCCCCTGGTTCAGAGCGCTGGTTCCGCCGGCGGTAAGAAAGGTGGCATCCGTAACGCCGAGGAAGCCAAAGACTGAACGCAGATACGGTTCGACAAAATCGAACGAAGCCATACGCGTTTGGGCGTCGTATATGCCGCCAGTTGCGATGATAAAGGTCGCGCTCTTGCCGACGATCAGGCCCTTCGGCGCTCCATCCGCGTAAGAAAAGGTCCTCCCGACACGCGCAATCTGGTCGATCCAAAGCTTAAGCACGGAGGGCACGCCGAAGTTATGCATCGGCACGCCGAAGACGTATTCATCGGCCTCCTCCAATTCGGCGAGCAGGGAATCGGAGAGCGAAAGCCGTTCCTTCTGCCGCGAAGTTTGAGCCTCCGCCGGCGTGTAAACGGCGCCGACCCATTCCGCATTGATTGGCGGCATTGCTGTCGCGTTGAGGTCGCGGTCAACGACCCTTCCATCTGGGTGCGAAGCCCTCCATTGGGTAACGAACGCGGCGGTTAGCTCGCGGGAGACTGACCGACCGTAGAGCGGGCTGGAATCTATGTGAAGCAGCGTTGGCATTGCAAAGCCTCCTACACGACAATTGATGCATAGTAGTCGTGTGTCGATTCTAAAATAAGCAAATGTCGCATTAGCATCGATTGTCGCGGAAAGGTATCCTTATATGTGCAATGGCCCACGCGCTCCAACCCGCCACCGAAGCGACCGATCCCCGCATCCTGCGTAGCCGCCGCATGCTCATGGAGTCGCTGGCCAGATTATTAAGTAAAAAGGAGTTCGAAGAAATTTCCGTCCAGGAGATCGCTGATCAGGCGACACTGAACCGGGCCACCTTCTACCTGCACTATCCTGACAAGAACGCACTCCTCCAGGCGATGACAGATGTACGGTTCCGCGACCTGATTCAGCGCCGTGGCATCTCCTTTACCAACTGCGATGGAGCACTGCGCGCCATTGCGCTCGGTGTCTGCGATTATCTCAGTGAGACCACAAGCTGCCCCGGTCAGTTGGCTCGGATACCGCTCGAAGGCTCCATCATCCCGGTCGTCGAGGGCATGTTCAAGGATGGTCTTGCCCATCATGAGATGGCACCCGGTGTCGATGGGGCACTGCTCTCGACCACGGCGGCCTGGGCGGTCTTCGGAGCCGCTCGCCGCTGGTTTCAGACCCCCAACCGCATTCCCGCTGACGAGATGGCCGCCAAGATTGAAACCATGGTGAAGCCGGTCCTTCTCAGTGCCTACCCATAGCTAAATCATTGCAAAGCCGGTCATCTCACGCTGACCGACCGCTAGGATGGTTGGTTGAAGGACGCGGGCGCGTGGTCCATCCCCAAAGGCGAGTATTCCGGAAGGAGGATGCGCTTGCAGCCGCCAAACGGTAGTTTCAGGAAGAGACGGGCGTCGCGATTAACGGCGACTTCATATCGTTGGGCAAGGTGAAACAAGCCGGCGGGAAAGTTGTCAAGGCCTGGGCGGTAGAGCACGACCTTGACCCCGCCACTCTTACAAGCAATACATTCAATTTGGAGTGACCACTAAGGTCGGGCAAGATCCGTGAGTAGATGCAGGGGCTTGGTCTTCGTTGGCGTAGCGCGCGTGAAAATCGTCAAGGCGCAAGAAGAGTTTCTGACACGTCTTGCCGACCATCGGGAAACCGTGTGGTAGCGTGTGAAAATCTCATAACCCGGGTACGCGCGCTATCGAGGAATCGAGAGCGCGTAGGCTTTGCCCTATGGGTTATGAACGGCAACAAGATGAGCCGCTCAAGAAACCCAAAAGGAGAAGTTACCATGAAAAATATTTGGGCTGTCATGAAAACCGCTGATTTAGAGACGGGCTGCTACTGTGCAATATTTGACTAATGGAGGAGTGACCCAAGTGGATAGAGAGGCTGCAACAGGCGATGCTCGGCGACTACTTGCGAGGTCGCGCCGCCCGCCGATTCGCGGGCACACCTCTTCGGAGCCTCCTCACAGGCTTCGGGGTGTCGGCTGCCTCAAACAATTGCCGAAGCCCGTGTTCCAACAGTTCGACGGCCTTCCCCAAGGCGCCGAGTTGTCCAACCCGGACTATCGCGACGGACCGGTGCAGGTCAAACGATGGGGGACGCAATACTTTCACGGAATCGATAGAATGATTCCTGGCAATAAAGCGAGCAGGCAGCAGCCCGACACCATAACCGGACTGAACAAACGCTAGCTGCAAATGCATGTTGTGGATTTCAGCCGCAATCATTGGGGCGAAGCCGGCACGCTCCATCTGATCGATGAGCCTTGCCCGAAGAAAGCACCCTGGCGGATTGAGCACCCAGGGTGCTCGGCCCAAACTTTTCCAATCACCCTCAACGTTGCCTGCGGCGCCTTGAACGATCTCCATGCGGTCTGTCGCGATGATATTCGTCAGAAGAGGTGGAGGCGCGGTTTTACCTTCGGCCAAAAGCACGGCAGCAACGTCGAGTTCACCCGCGAGCAGCCGGTGAAATAATTCACCGGTAAGTTCGCTCGACAGCCGCAGTCGGACCTTGGGGTATTTCTCAGTCAGCGCCTGAATAGGTTCGATAAGCGTCCCCTCGGCCAGGGCATGCGCGAGCCCGATGCGCAAGAGGCCGTGAGGTTCGGCGTCGCTCGACGCAAGAGATTTTAGCGCTTCCGTCCGCTGTAGCAGATCTCGCGCTTGTTCGAGCACCTTGGAGCCGAGCGAGTTCAGACGCGGAGGCTTTACCGAGCGGTCGAGCAACTCGGCACCCAAGGCAGCCTCCAGCCTTTGCACTTGCCGGGTAATAGCAGAGGGCGTCCGGAATAGACGATCGGCTGCACCGGCGATGGACCCGGCCTGGGCAAACTCTACGAGGGCGCGTAAATCATCGAGCAAGGGAACCTCCTAAAAGTACTCCTAGAACCTCTTCCCAATGAATAGCAGAATCGTGCGGAGACGTCAATATCATCGTGATAATAATGAACTTGTGGAATTGTAGGTTTTTCGTTATAAACAGTAAGGAGTTTATATGCTGTTGTGGAACCCTGATGCCTCATGCGATTCAAATTCGGCAGACTGGCGACCCCGAGGTTCCGAACTGGACATCGATTCGTCGCCTTGCGCGAGAGTTGAAACAGCAGGATTAGGGGACTCTGCAAGCAAGTAGATCCACAAACGCCCGCGCTAAGCAGGCTGATTGGGGACGGCGTACTCGGACATAAAATGCGGGTTGAAAGCGGCTAGCCGGTTCGCTGGCGGCAGAGGAGTTAAAAAACGCCGAGTTGAGACCTGCATTCGGCGTTAGGCAGCCCGAATCGTTTAAGTGACATAGAGGAGTTCCACATGAAGAAGGTTCTGACGCAGTACGGAGTGTACGCGCTTGCGGCCGCTCTGATGGTGCCGATGGCGCAGGCGCAGCCGGCAGGAATGCAGGCCGTCTTCGGAAAAGATGCCGGAACGCTTTCCGACAAATTCACAGGACTCGCGCGCGTTATGTCGGGCAAGTACGACTGGAAGCCCGGCCAGGGCGTTCGCTCCGTCGGCGACGTGTTCAACCTGATCGTTATGGAGAACGGCATGCTCGTCGGCGTGCTCTCGGGCACACCGAATACGGGGGCACGGCCCGCGCCTATCACCGATCCGGAGAAATTGCAGGAAGCTCTGAAGGCTTCTTACGTCAATCTGCAAAAAGCGATTACGGGACTTTCCGACAACGACCTGCAGGCGCCGGTGAAACTGTTCGGAAGGGACATGACGAAGCAGGGCGCGCTGATGCTGCTTCTCGAAGATCAACACGAGCATCTGGGGCAGTCGATAGCGTACGCGCGCAGCAACGGCGTGGTTCCGCCCTGGTCTAAGTAGGAGCGCCGCGGGGTGATCTGGCCGCCGCCGATGCGATAACGACCCTTCGCATCCAACCTGGCAACAGGCGGGCAGGACGGCAAGCCGGAAAAGGAGAATCGGGTCCTTATGAGCGGAATTTGGATTAGCGCAGCGACGATCGCAAGGTTCCCGGTTGCTGGTAGCCTGATGACGCCGATGGCTGACGGGCAGAGCGCTCCCAAAGCGGCCAGAACCATCGTCGAGCAAACTTCGTGTTTCGCGTTGCGCGGCAAGGCGGAAGACGTCTACCGCGTAAGACTTCACGCCTCCGATGTTCTCGAAAAACTCGATCTCCTGCGAGGCCATGTTCTTCGCCGCCAGGGAAACTCCGAAACGCTTCCCGACCGACAAAGGAACGCAACTTGCACTAACCCTAGGGATAGTTGCCGCTGGGGGGCCGCATGAATCTATGGCAGGACGTCCGCTTCGCGTTGAGAGCCATCTGGAAGTCGCCGCGCATCACAGCGACGGTGTTGCTCACCCTGGCGCTGGGGATCGGCGCCAATACCGCGATCTTCAGTGTCGTGAACGCAACCCTTTTCCGGCCCCTCCCGTTTCATGACCCGGAGGAATTGGTCGTATTGCACGCCGATCTGCGGGGAGCTGGGCGCAAATAGCGTCGGCTTTTCCGTTCCGGAGCTCGACGATCTGCGGGATCGCGCCGGCGTTTTCTCGGCGGTCTCGGCTGTATATCAAGGGCCGGCTAACTTGACCGGTGGTGAGCATCCCGAGCGACTGGAGAGTGGGGTGGTCAGTCCCAATTATTTCAGTATTCTCGGGGCGCGCCCGGAACTCGGCCGCCTGTTCGACCCCGGCGACACCGCGCCAGGATTCGCCGATGCCGTGGTGATCACCGATGGCCTGTGGCGCCGCGAGTTCGGAGGAGAACGCTCCGTCCTCGGCCATCAAATGCGGCTCGATACCGATCTGTACACCATCGTGGGCGTACTTCCGCCGGACTTTCGGAATCCCTCATCGGCTGGCGCTGGTCCGGTGGACATATACGTCACCGCGGGCTTTCGCGGCGATCCGTTTCCGCCGGCGCAGCGCAGCGCGCGATTGTTGCCGGGCATCATCGGCCGGTTGAAACCGGGGATGACGCTCGCCCAGGCCCAGGCCAAGCTGGCCACCTTCAGTGATTCGCTGCGCCGCGACTATGGCAGCGATTATCCGGCCGGCTCGGGCTGGACGCTTTCCGTGACTCCGTTGAAGGAGGTTGTCGTCGGCAATACGCCGACGCTGCTGATTTCGCTCTTGCTGGCGGTGGCGTTCATTCTGTTGATCGCCTGCGTGAATGTAGCGAATCTTCTGTTGGCCAGCGCGTCCGCGCGGCAACGGGAGATCGCCGTGCGCCTAGCGTTGGGCGCGAGCCGCGCGAGAATTGTCCGGCAACTGCTCACCGAATCGGCAGTCCTGAGTCTGTTTTCGGCCGCGGTTGGCGTCGGCGTGGCGACGCTCGGTTTGCAGTCACTGATCGCCCTGTTGCCGTCGCAACTTTCGCGCCTCAACGATATTCATGTCGACGCGCGCGTGCTGGCGTTTTCTCTCACGCTCTGCTTGCTCACCACGGTGCTCTTCGGGCTGGTGCTGGCGTTCCAGGCCGGAAAGGTGGAACCAACGCTTTCCGGATTGCGCGAGCGCGGCAGTTCCGGATCGCGCCACGACAGCACAGTCCGCCAGGTGCTGATTGGCGCGGAAGTCTCGTTGTCGTTGATGCTTTTGGTAGGCGCGGGGGTGTTGCTGCGGACGCTCTGGAATCTTCTGCAAGTGAATCCGGGGTTCAACTCGCAGCACTTGGTTGCGGGAAGCGTTTCGTTGCCGGTGCCCAATGATCCCAAGGCCGACATTTACGACAAGCTCGAAACGCGCACCGCACTTGTTCGTGAGACGGTGCGGCGCCTTAGCGCCCTGCCGGGCGTGGAGAACGCGGCGTTGTCCAGCGTGGTTCCCCTGCAGGGCGCGCTGCGGCAAAACGGATACCGCGTGGAAGGCTCCCCCGAAAGCGGCGACGCTCCCACGGCGGTATCCGCCTCTGTGACGCCCGAATTCTTTCGGACCATCGGGGCGCCGCTGGTTCGGGGACGGGTGATTCAGGATACGGATGACAAGCAAGCGCCCTTGGTCGTGCTGGTCGATGAGCCTGCGGCGCGCCATTTCTGGGGCGCGCAGGATCCCCTTGGGAAGCGGATTCGTTCCGCGCGCACCACCCGCAGAGGCATCGTGCAACCGGCGCCTTGGTTTACGGTGGTGGGCGTGGTCGGCAACGTGAAGTTGGCCAGCTTGGATGAAAAGGATATTCCGCACGTTTACACCAGCTTGTACCAGACTTTCGGGTACCAGAGTCCCGGACGGAACCTCGGCGTGTTAGTTCGCGGCACGGGAGACCGCGCCATGCTCAGCCGTGCCGTGCCGCGCGAAATTCAGTCGGTGGATCCCAACTTGCCGGTATCGCCGATCGTCGAAATGACCGAACTGATACGCGTCGGCGTCGGCGATCGCCGCTTCGCGGCATCGTTGCTGGCGTGCTTCGCCGTGGTGGCACTATTGCTGACGAGTATCGGAGTGTACGGCCTAGCGTCGTATGCGATTGTGCGCCGCGAAAAGGAAATCAGCATTCGATCCGCGCTGGGAGCGACGCGCGGCCAATTGGTGCAAATGGTTTTGCGCGAGGGCATGGTTCCGATTCTGGCGGGGCTGGCGGTGGGAGCGGTCGGTGCCGCGCTTTCCGGCCATCTGCTGGCTGCGCTGCTGTTCGAAGTGCGCTCCACCGATGCGAGCGTCTTCGCCGCGGCGGGAGTCACGCTGGGGGCGATCGGCATTCTGGCCAACTATCTGCCGGCCCGTCGCGCAGGACGCGTGGACCCAATCACGGCCTTGCGAACCGAATAACGATGAGACACAACATCTCTCAGGATCGTGCTGGCACGGGGCGCGCTGACGATCGCAATCGGTGTCGGCGCGGGACTGCTCGGCTCCGCGGCATTGACCGGGTTCCTGGCGACAATACTCTTCGAGATTGCGCCGACGGACCCGATCATCTTCTGCGCCCTGGCGACAGTGGTGGGCTGCGGCGGGTCAGTCCGCAGGGTCGGTTGAACATCGATTGAGGCGAAAGGCCGCTCGGCGGAAGGAGAACGGTTGTCGGTTTACGATAAGTTGGCTGCTTTGAAGATTAAGCTGCCTGAGGCAACAGCCCCAGTCGCCGCGTTCCTGCCCTTTGTGCGCGTTGGCAGCCTCGTGTTTCTCTCCGGCCATATTGCCAAGAAGGATGGCGCTCCATGGGTGGGCCAGCTTGGCGTGAATGTCACCACCGAACAAGGAAAAGAGGCCGCCCGAGGGGTGGCCGTCGACCTGATCAGCACGCTGAACGCGGCCGTCGGCGACCTCAACCGGATCAGGCGAATCGTTAAACTGCTGGTCCTCGTCAACAGTTCGCCGGCTTTCACGGAACAACATCTAGTCGCCAACGGCGCCTCAGAGCTGCTGGTTCAGGTTTTCGGCGATGGCGGAGCCCATGCTCGGGCAGCTTTTGGCGTCGCTCAAGTCCCATTCGGCTCTTGTGTGGAGATCGACCTGATCGCGGAGGTTGACGATAAATGAAGTCCTATCGCTACAAAGTCGTGGACGTCTTTACGACAGAGGCCCTCGAAGGGAATGCGCTGGCAGTATTTCCGGACGCGTCCAACCTGGACGCAACGACCATGCAGAAGATCGCCAGGGAGCTCAACCTGGCGGAAACCGCCTTTGTACTTCCGGCGACGCGCAAGGATTGTGCGGCGACTTTGCGGATATTTACGCCGGCAAAGGAGATGGTCTTTGCCGGGCATCCTACGGTTGGCAGCGCTTTCGTGTTGCTCGAAGAGGGCATTGTTCCGAAAAACAGCAGCGCCTTCGTTGTGGAAGAGAAGATCGGCCCTGTCCCTATCCGCATTGACAGCGGTGCGCGGTCGATGATTTGGTTGCGCACGCCTCCGATTCGCGAAGGAAGATGTTATGACTCTGCTCTCTCGGCAGCAGCGCTTGGCCTCGAACCGCAGGACCTCCTTCCCATAGAACCGCAGCTCCTGAACGCCGGGAACCCCACGGTTATTGTTGCCGCTCAGGATAAGGCGGCAGTCGATCGTGCGTGGCTTGATCTGGTGGGCCTGAAAACTCTCAAGGGAGGGGAGAGCGAGTCCTTCTGTGTGTTCTTGTTCACGCCAACGGCTGAGGGGGCTTATTCGCGGATGTTTGCCCCTGAATTCGGGATCGTCGAAGACCCGGCGACGGGCAGTTCGACCGGACCCCTGGCGGCCTACATGATCCGGCACCAGCTGGTGTCGGGTAAGGCGGGCACGCGCTTCGTGAGCGAACAAGGGACAAAAATGGGCCGCCGGAGCTTCCTGCATGTCGAGATTCAGGGAGAGCAGGGCGCTGACGGCATCTTGGTCGGCGGTCATGTCACGCCGATTGCCGAGGGTGTCATGAAGTTGGACTCGCATGCGGATACAAAGAAAAAACGAAATGTGCTGGCGGCCAGCACGGCGCAGAAGCCGGCCCGTTAGCGGAGTGCAACTGCCGCAGCTCTTAGACAAGAATTCCTTTTGAAGGAGATCGGACAATGGACACGTTTGGCTGGATAGAGGCTCTGGGAAACAACTTCCGCTACGCGGCGCGCAGGTTACGGCGCAGTCCAGGCTTCACGGCGGTGGCGATATTGACCCTCGCGCTTGGGATCGGCGCGAACGTGGCCGCCTTTACGGCCGTGCGGGCGGTGTTGCTCAATCCGTTACCGCATCCGCATCCCGAGCAACTCGTGTCTTCGACGATTTGCGTGGCTCGAACAGCCGCGATGTCGGCATGTCGGCACCGGAATTATGGGATCTGCGGGACAAATCTGATGTTTTCGAAGATCTCTCGGCGGAATGGCCCGCCGATGCAAATCTCACCGGTGGCGACCATCCGGAGCGCATAGAGCTGCTTACGACGAGCACGAATTATTTCAGGATGTTGGCGGCGCGACCCCAAGCCGGGCGCGTCTATAACCAGAATGACGAGCGACAGGGGTTCATCGATGGGGTCGTGCTCAGCGACGGTTTCTGGCGGCGAACGTTCGGGGGCGACCTCAATACGATCGGTAAGAAAATCCGGCTCGACGGTGATTTCTACACGATCATCGGGGTCATGCCGCCGGAGTTCCGGCACCCGGGCCGCTCCTTGGTGAGCGAGGTCGATGGATGGACGGCCGCGGGGTTCAACGCGCTGCCGTTTCCAGCACCGGCGCTGAGGTCGCTCAGGATGTTGCCCGGAGCGATGGGCCGGTTGAAGCCGGTTTGACGCTCGCGCAGGCGCAAGCACGCCTGAATGCATTTTCCGACCAGCTAAGCCGGGAGTATCCAAACGACTATCCGGCGCCCGCCCGATGGGCCTTGCGCCTGGGTCGAGGAAGATCTTGTCGCCAATATGCGGACAGAGTTGTTCGTGCTGTTCGGCGCGGTCGCGTTCGTTCTGCTGATCTCTTGCGTGAAACTCGCAAATTTGCTGCTGGCGCGCTCGGCCGGACGTCAGCGTGAGATAGAAGTGCGGCTCGCGCTGGGCGCCGGAAAAGCACGGCTGATCGGACAGTTGCTTGCCGAGAGCATTTTACTCTCGGCCGCCTCGGGCGCCGTCGCGTTGAGTACCGTTGCGCTTATGAAAACGTCGCTGCTGAAACTGGCCCCGCCCGATCTTCCGCGAGTCAATGAGATCGTTCTCAGTCCGGACGTTCTGTTATTCGCATTTTTCGTCTCGGTCCTGACAGGCGTTATTTTCGGCCTGGTGCCCGCGCTGCAGACAGTGCGTCCGAACCAGGCAGGCAATCTCCGGGTAGGCAGCCGGGGCTCCGGATCGAGCAAGCACCAGATAAGGATCTCGCGCATTCTGGTTGCCTCACAAATCGCTCTCTCCATCGTGCTGCTAATCGGCGCCGGGCTGCTCTTGCGAAGCTTCCGGCATCTGCTTGAGGTGCGTCCGGGGTTCGAACCGCACCGGCTCGTGACGGCAAAAATATGGCTGGCCCGCCCGAATGATCCCGCGGAGGATGCTTATCGGGTGACCGAGAAGCGCGCGGCATTCTATCAAGAAGTCTTGCGCCGCGTCAGCGCGCTCGCCGGTGTCGAACAGGCGGCTGTCGGAAGCGCTGCCAGTCTTCCCATGAACAACTCCCGGAGTCAAAGCACCTTCCTCATCGAAAATCGCGCCACGGAATCGGAGCACGTGCCGGTCGCTGAAGTGGCCAGCGTAAGTTCGGGCTACTTCGACGTCCTGAAGACTCCGCTGAAGAGAGGGCGGGTGTTCATTGAGGCTGACGATTCCAGAGCTCAGCGGGTCGCCGTCATTAACGAGGCGCTTGCACGCCGGTACTGGCCTGACGCAGATCCCGTCGGAGAGCATATTAAGCTTGGTTCGTGGCGAAGGCTTAATAACCGGACTGATCTAACGCGAGATTCAATGACTTGCCACCTATTCACTTGGACGAGAAACGCCCATACCGGAGAAGTGAAGATCTTCGGATAATGTCCGTATAAGTCGTACACTCGGAGAATGCGGCCCGCGGCAGTCGGTGGGGATCGACGTCACACCAACTTGAGGGATAACTCCAAACCAGTGAATTGGCTCCGTGGGCGCTGTCGCTGCTGTTCCGCCCGCTGAAGCTGCCCGAAGGGCGCAAGCCTACCTACGCTTCGTCACACCCACACGTCGCGCGTGTTGGACAGCGGTGTACCGCTCACCGCGGTATGCGCGCGGGCCTGGGTCACACGGGCGACTCCCATACGCTCCCTGCGAAATACGAGAAAAATAGCACTGGGCCGAAAGGCAATGCACATATTACAATCCTACGGTGACCATCTCGCGCCGCGGTCTCATTGCTGCTGCCGCCCTATTCCTCCGCGCTACACAAGATCATCCCGGTCAATTTGCCGCTGTCCACCGTCATTAACGCCTGTTCGGAAATCCTTAGCGCATATTTCGTGTTCGAAATACACCTGTTTTCCGAACACCTAGCGGCGGAGAAAAATCGCGGTAAACTCGAGTTGGTCGTTCCCCTGAGCAACCGGAGTGGCGATCCTTGAAGCCTTCACGGGCGCGATGCCGCGATTATGGCGAATAGGTCCCTTTTCAAAAGCGTGACAGAATCGCTGCGGGCCTTAACCGCGCCTCCCATTCAGAAGTCGAGCCGCAACGCGAGTTGTCCCGTGCGATTGCCTCCATAGCCTTTGGGCACCGCAGACTGCAAGACCCCGAAGTTGGAGGGGTTGCCGACGTTCAGCGCGGGCGGCGCGTAATTGGTGTGATTCAAAACATTTGTAAACGTCGCCCCCAATCGCAGCCGGTACTGCTCCTTTATTCGGAACACCTTCGCCAGACCGGTGTCCACGTCTACTACACCGGGACCCTGCAAGATCCCGACGCCGCAGCTCCCAAATCGTCCGGCGTTGGCGGGTGGAAGCGCGAAGGCGTTGATGTTGAAAAAGCTTTAAGAAGTCTGGCCGGCGAAAGGATTTCCGACGCAATCCGGCCGCGCAATGGCTCCGCCCGTGCTTCACAGTATCATGTCGGTGTTCGATTGATCGTCGGCTGCCGGCATCGTTGGCGTCAGCCACTGACCCGTTGTAGCGTCGTAACGGTGCTGAGAGTCCAGCCTCCCAGAACGGAGTTCAGGAACCGTTGCCCGGACGGGAACGGAATCTGGTACGCGCCCGTCAAGAGGACGCGTTGGCGGGGCATTCCCACTACGTTGCCGCGGTCGTACCTGATATTGTAGGCGTTGGCAATCTCCACGGCATGAGGCTCTTCACCCGCGTACGCGGTTGGCGCGTCACTGTTCTGCGCGTCGCTGATGTTTTTCGCGAACGTGTAGTTGGCGTTGAACGTCAGCCCGTGAGAAACCCTTTGCTGGTATTCGATCACACCAGACTATAGCTCCGATTTCCGATGCTTTCACACTCCATCAACAGAAGCCAGCTCTGGTAGAGCGCACGGGAATCGACGACCGAGTATCCGTTGCTCGGAACGTTGTAGGGAATCGCGCTGGCCGGAATCTGGTTCCGGTCGATGGTGACGGGAAGATCGTAGGTACCTTCGCCGGTTTAGCTGAGCCGGAGCTTGGAGTTCGACGTCAATTGCCGCTCCAGTGTCAAGTTCCATTGCGCTGACGAAGGATCCTTCCAGTTCGGATTGTTTGCCTCCTCGAAATCGCCGCCGCCTAAAGTTGTGGGCGCGCCCGGAGGGGACGTTTGCGGAAACTGGAAGACCGTGGCGCCGTTGGTGACGGAGTTGTTGAAGGTTAGCAGATCCGAGAAGGCGATGATGCCACTGTTGAAAGACATGGGGCCAAGAGTGGTCATAGTATAGATGCCAAAACCCGCGCGAATGACGGTTTTATTGTCGTTGAACGGGCCGTAGGCTATGCTCACGCGCGGGTCAAAATCATGCCAGTTCCATTTCCTCAGACCCTGAGGAAGGCCCGCCTGGCTCGCCGTCTCGATGTTCGAACACGGGAGCAACGGGGTCTTACCCGGAAGCGAACATGCGTTGAATCCGTGATGAAACCCTTTGTATATCTGTTGGTAGGTGGGATTGTTGGCGATGAAGGGGTAGAATTTGTCCGGAACGACGACGGTCAAGCCGCCGTTCGACGATGTAATGTAGGTCGCGATATCGCCATTTTTCTCCTGAAACGGCGGAAGTAGTTCCCGCCGTAATCCCAAATTGACGGAGAGATGGCTGTTCACTTGCCGTTCGTCTTGACCGTATAGGCCCCATTGCGTGGTGCTGGCATCCATTTGCGGGCCCGTGACGGCGAAGTACGATGGGTTGGCTCCACATTCGCTGAGACCGCGGTGTGCGATTGAGCGGAGTCAAGTCGATGCCATCCATCGCATAACGGGCATACAGAAAATCATGGATCGAAACCACGCGATCGCCATCGAAATCCAGAGCAACAAAATAGGCAGGCATATCGAGTGAGACCTCGCGGTCATATACGAGCATCGCGGCCCGGCCATCGACAACGCCCCCCTGCGTAAGCCCACTGTTTGGCGGCTGCATAGGCAGCGTAGTATTCCCTGACCTCGCTCTTTCCTTGCTTGCGTACTTTCGCGACGAGGTCGAGTTTGACGTCGTCAGCCAGCATCGCGCGGACGGTGTCGAAGTCTCCGATCTTGAACCCCTCCATATACGTGGTCAGTCGGGCGCGCATTCCTTCGGACAGCGTTGGCAGTGCGACGTCGGCGGGTTCCCTGGCATACTCGCGCAAACGGAGACGTCCCCGCTGGAGCGCGGATTTCGCGGCGACCTCGCTCGCACCGGTAATCGACGCAACCTCCTCCAATGAGTGGCCAAGCACATCCGTCAGGATCACCGCGCTCCGATGGAGCGGCGGAAGCCGCATGAAAGTGCGCAGACTCATCGTGGCGGCTTCGTGGTCCTGATCGGGGAATCCGAAGCGGCAATCATGTCGAGGGCCTCGTCATGCTGCATCATCGGACAGCGCGCGCGGCGACGGGGAAAATCAAGTGCGGTGTTGTAGGCGATACGGAACAGCCAGCCTTCAGGGTTGTCGATGACGCCGACACTGGGCAGGGCGGCAAGGGCTTTCATCACTGCGTCCTGGACAATATCCTCGCCATCGACAGCAGAGCCGGTCATGCGGGCGCAGTATCAATGGAGCTTTGGGCGAAGCTCACCAACCAAACCTTCGAACTGATCACGCGGATCATCAGTCATTGACTATCGCGTCCTGAGAATAGCAGCGCTCTTTGGATCATACGTTACGTCGAGCGGCAGGATGTCGCTTTCGCTGCGAAAGCCGTAGGCGACGCCGTGCATATAACGCGGATCGCCGAGCAGCTCGGCGACTTGTTCTCCAACCTGCGCTGGGAGCAGGATCGAGCCATAACGTTGCGTGACATGCTCCTCGATGCTGGCACCCTCGATCTCCGCGCAGGCGGCCGCAACCTGTGGCCGAGCGTGGTACCGGGAATAAGCTGCATGGGCACGAGCACCTGAAAATGGATCCTTAGGTCACGCTCGCGCGATACCGCGTTTGCACTGTGAGCCATGAACCACAGCATCCGTTTGGCCCCTATATAGCCTCCAGAGAGGCTCAAGTTTTCGGGCGCGATGAATGGCACCGCAAGCATCATTGCTGCTCCGCTTGACATGACCAGAACACGGCCACCTCGCTTCATCGGAGTGCGGAGTGCGACCCGAATGCCGACCAGCCCAACCTTCACATCGGTGTTCCAGATGATCGAGAATTCGTCCCAGTTCTGCTGGTCGATCGGCTTTATCGGCAGCCGCGCGCCGGCGTTGAGGATAAGCACGTCGGGCACCTCCTCGCGGACGATCTTGTTCATAAGGGTGGCGTCGGTTACGTCGCCGGCAATCACGGCAGCGCCGGCATGCTAGGCCGAAGAGAGGTTCGCTCGATCGCGGCCAATTGCGATTACGTTCAATCTCGCGCGCTGGTAGCACTTGCATGATCTTGCCAAGCATCTCTGCAGAGCGGACTCTGAGCAAATTCTTCCAGTGCCAATAACCGTTTGGCCAGCAAAGGGTGGCTGCTAAACAATTCGCTGGCCAGTGTCGATACGTCGCCGCGACGCGCCTGCTGAACGAACTCCTCTATGTTCACGCGGTCAAACAACTCAGGCCCGATAACCAGTCGGGCTAGCGCTCTTTGGCTCGCTGCCAGATCTTTACAGGCGATGAGGCCGCCACGATCGGCCGTGTACTCGGCCTGACGCGACCACCAACTGAAGAAGAGAGGCAACACGTAATTCAGAATCGGAATTCGTCCAAGGATTGACCCAAAACCCAAAAACGAGACAAAAGGAAAGTTGAGAGTCGGCACGGGATATGGTCCTCTGGACGAAAGCGGAAGGAGGAGGAAGGATGCCGAGAAAAGGGCATGGGGAAGAGAAAATTGTATACGCGCTGCGGCAGGTAGAGGCTGGCAAGAAGGTCAGCGAGGTGTGCCGCGAGATGGGGGTGTCGGCGCAGGCGTTCTACAGTTGGAAGCGGCGCTACGCCGGACTTGGAGTGAGCGAGTTGCGCGAACTGCGCCAGTTGCGCGAGGAAAACGGGAAGCTGAAAGCCTTGGTGGCCGATCTCAGTTTGGACAAGCATATTTTGCAGGAGGTGCTGTCAAAAAAAGTCTGAAGCCCGCAGCGCGCCGGGAGCTGGTCAACCGAATCCGCCAGGCGTACCAGCTGAACGAAAGCCGCGCCTGCGGGCTGATCGGCATCACGCGATGGTCCAACCGTTATCGCAGTTGCCGGGATCAACAGGACGAGTTGCGGATGCGGTTGCGGGAACTGGCCGGAAGCCGGACACGCTATGGGTATCGGCGCCTCACGGTGATGCTGCGGCGGGAAGGATGGAAGGTGAACGCCAAACGTGTGTACCGGCTGTATCGGGATGAACAACTGCAGGTGCAAGCAGCGAAGCGAATCAAACGCGCGCCCCATCTGCGAGTTCCGCTGACGGGAGCGATGCGTCCCAATCAGCGCTGGAGCATGGATTTTGTGAGCGACCGGCTGGTGGGCGAAGGTTGGTTCCGGATTCTTACGGTGGTCGATCAGTACACGAGGGAGTGCCTGTGTGCATTCGCGGAACGCTCTCAAACCGGGGAGAAAGTGGTCGAGCAGATGAAGCGGCTCTCGGTCCTTCGTGGATTCGGAATCCATTACTACTGATAACGGAGGCGAATTCGCTGGCAAAGCGATGGAGACATGGGCGTATCAAACGGGAGTGAAACTGGATTTTATCCGTCCCGGCAAACCTGTCGAAAACGGCTACATCGAAAGCTTCAATGGCCGGCTGCGGGACGAGTGTCTGAACGGCGAGATCTTCTTCGACCTGGCCGATGCACGGGAAAAACTGGAGCGCTGGCGCCGCGACTATAACGACGCGCGCCCGCATAGCGCGCTCGACGATCGGACGCCTTCGGAGTTTGCGAAGGTGGCGGGGAAGCGGCCCTTCCCCCTCCCGATCGTCGATAAGACAGGTCCCCGGCCGAGTCAAGGGTTCGCTGCCGCCGGGCCAAAATCGCCCGCCCTTGACTCGGTCGGGGCCCTGCTTTCCGAGCTAAGATGAGGGCGAAGGGCCTTCGTGAATCCCCTCGTTTGCTTGCGAGGGTAAAGTGAGTTACTTTAGATCTCGAATGGCTCGGAAACCGGGCCTGCGGACCACCTCCCAGGGCTGGGTCTCAATTTATCCGCTGTCTCAAAATGCGGGTCGGGTCATCAGGGCTGGGTCTCAATTTATCCGCTGTCTCAAAATGCGGGTCGGGTCAGATAGGGTTCCTTCCAGCAATCGTCTGCCACAATACGTGGGAACATTTTATATGAGTGAATTCATGCCCGATAATGAATTGTATTTCCTTCGGGGCATTGGTCAGTGCAGATACCGTTTCGGAATGCAGTACAACCCATGAAGATCCCAGGAAGCCCATCGCATAGGCGTTCAATTCACGGGAGTGCTTAATGAACAAATCCGGCTTCCCTATACTAAGCCGGGCCGCAGCACTCTGCGCTAGCGCGTCGATCTCCGGGAAGTTTCGCGGGCTAATAGCAACAGCAGAGCCCTTAACCGCGCCCTGCTGATACAGAACGTAGATGATCAATCCGAGGGTTACGACGAGCAGCGGGATAGCATCGGTGACAACGTCAAACACCAGCCATGAGGCGGCAAACAGGCCCAATCCCACCAATAACGCTGTGCTCTCTCCGGGAGATCGTACCGCTTCAACGCTAATGAAGTTGTGTCTGAGGTTGGGATCTGTTTTCGGAGCGCCATATGAAGTCGGGGCAGAGGCCCGTGTCTCAAAACCGCACTTGACGCAGTACGCTGCGGCACCTTCCCTGAACAGTTTTCCACACTTGCAATAGGGCATAATTCTTCTTCGATCAAGTCGGGGCGAGATGGTGTTGACCCGACAATCGGCAGAAGAGCACTTTCACAATAGGACTAATGCATTTATCCCCTCCCTGCTCGCGCAGTGTAGAGTAAACACGTCCACTTTTACGTATAACGGCCAATATCGGAAATTGGTTCCAGGTGTTGTTATCAGGCCGTCTTGAACTGCCGAAGGGTGCGAGCCTACTCTCGCTCCGTCACACCCACCCGGCGCACTTGTTGGCCAACGGCGTACCGTTGCCCGCGATGTCCGAGCGCCTGGGGCATGGGTAGATACGCACGACCCACGAAATTTACTCGCACATGATTCACGGGCAAGATGACGAAGCATCGGTGGAGAGCAGCAGAAGGGACGCGTGCAGTGAGCTTGCGCGACCGAGTGGCGAAACGTTGGAAATTAGTGGGCGGATCTAATGCGACTTTCCATGGCTTATCGGCGATATGCGGATTCAATCTCCGAGTCGCGCGTGAGAACTAAGCCGCTGGCGCGGCGGACGCAGCCGCGTGCGTGTTTGCAGGTGCTAGCCCGCGGTAGCTTCGGTCACAGAGAGGAGTTTCTGTGACCGCACTACGAAAGCGAATGCTGGAAGACCTTCAGCGTCGCAACTACAATCCCGACCCCATTCGCGGCTACATCTTGGCCGTGGAACAGTTCGCCAGCCACTTTAACAAGTCCCCCGAGTTGATGGGCGCCGAGGAAATCGGCCAGTTTCAGCTTCACTTACTGCGCGAGAAAAAACTGGCCCTCGGCACCATCGCGCTCCGCATAGGCGCGTTGCGCTTCCTCTACAAGAAGACTCTGAAGCGTCGCGATTTGGACTTCGATGACCTGCCACTGCTGAGGACTCCGAAGAAGCTACCCGTCGTGCTGAGCCCGGAGGAGGTGACCCGTCTCATTGAAGCCGCACCCAATCTGCTTTACCGCACCATGCTGATGTTGCTCTACGCCACAGGCTTGCGCCGCGCAGAGGCAGCGAACCTTAAGGTAAGCGACATCGATAGTGCTCGGATGTTGATCCATGTCCACCAAGGCAAGGGGTCGCGTGACCGGGAACTTCCTCTCACTCAGAAACTGCTCGACGCTCTTCGCGATTATTGGCGGGCGGCGAAGATGAAGCCTCGCGTTTACCTGTTCCCCAGCCGCCGGGGACCCGTCACGCAAGAGCAGCCCATCTCCGATAAAACGGTGTGGCACGCCTGTCATGAGGCTGCTCTGCGCGCCGGCATCGGCAAACGGATCGGCCCGCACACGCTGCGCCACAGCTTCGCGACCAACATGCTGGAAGCCGGCGCGGACTTGCGCACCATCCAGTTGCTGCTGGGACACCGGCATCTCAAGGACACCGCGCTGTATCTGCATTTATCGCGCCGCCATCTCAGCGCTGCCGCCAATCCGCTCGACCAGATCACGCTACGCGAGTTTCAGAGTCAACCCGTATCGCCGGAGATCGATCATCCGTGAAACGGCCACCCTGGGAGGTGGCCGACATCATCGGCAAGGCTGGCGACCGATTCCTGGATCGTTGCGGAAAGTTCCTCTCATGGCCACAACTGAAAGTGCTCCGAGCCATCGAGCGCTGCCGCACGGCCGCGCTCGGCGGACACCGCGACCAATGTGACCGCTGCGGCCATCAGGCCATCTCTTACAACTCGTGCCGCAATCGCCATTGCCCTAAGTGCCAGACCAACGCTCGTAACAAGTGGTTGGCAGCCCGCCAGCAAGAGTTGCTGCCGGTTGACTATTACCACCTGGTCTTCAGCGTGCCCCACACGCTGGTTCCACTCATCTGGCAGAACCAGAGAGTTCTCTTCAAGCTCCTGTTCGAAGCCAGCGCCGCAACGCTGATCGAAGTCGCGGCCAATCCCAAGCACCTCGGTGCGGAGATCGGCTTCTTGAGCGTCTTGCATACCTGGGGGCAAACTCTGCAACCGCATCCCCACATTCATTGCGTCGTGCCGGGCGGGGGACTATCGCCGGATCACGCTAAGTGGATTCGCGCGCCCAATCGCTTCTTCCTACCGGTCAAGGTTTTGAGCCGCGTATTTCGCGGAAAGTTCGTGGCGGGACTGAAACGCGCTTATCCGCCAGGACAAGCTTGCTGTTCTTTGGGTCCTGCCTCCCACTAATGCAGGAGAAGGCATTCTCTGCTTTTCTCCGTACGCTATTCCGCGAGGACTGGGTCGTTTATGCGAAGAGACCATTCGGCGGACCGGAACACGTGCTGCATTATCTGGCTCGCTACACCCATCGCGTCGCGATCTCCAACCATCGACTCGTAGAGGTGACCGATACTCACGTGTCGTTTCGCTGGAAGGATTATGCTCATCAGCAGCAAAGCGCCGCGTGATGACCCTCAGCCACGAGGAGTTTCTGCGCCGGTTTCTCCAGCATGTTCTGCCTCGCGGATTCCCCCGAATCCGTTACTTCGGCCTGCTCGCCAACCGACGTCGCGCCGCACTGCTTCCTCTTTGCAGGACGCTCTTACTCGTGCGTCCCGAGCTCGCGTTCAGCCAACGTCTGCCGGCAGCCCAGGCTCTGTGGAAGTGTCCTTGCTGTCAAGGCCCGATGCGCCTTGTCGAGCGACTCACAGCAAACCAGCTTCGCCAATGACCAACAGCTCCCAGGCTGGGCGCCTTGACAGCTCGTAGCGACAGATCACTTACGGCTCGCCACCGCGCCGCTTCCGCGACGCGGACGCCACCAGTGTCTCTACTCCCCAAAATCATCCTCTTCGCCGGCCTTCGTGCTGCGTGCGGATGGGTGATTTTGCTCGCCACCAAGACTGCAAAGGCATTCTTGCCGCTCGGCAAATCCGGTTTTGCCAGAGCCGTCACCAAAGAATCAGCATTCAAACCCCATAGCTAGAGGCTGTCAGCGCGCCGCGCCAGCCGCTTCCTTCTCACGGCTCAATCCGAACCGGCCCGGCCCCAGACTGATCCTTCACAGCGGCCGAATTCTGCCGGGCCGCTTCCGATTGAGTTCTAACGTTATGCGTCAAGCAGGAACGGCATCCCCGCCTGCGATCCTCTTCAATAGTTAATGAGCGGAATACATCCCGCCACTTTCGCTTACAATTCAGGCAAATGTAACGCTCGTTAAGCTCCCGGATGCTCCTCGCGGTTTGCGGCGCCCTGGTAGTCTTGCTGGCTCTTACGAGCGATTCCGCTGTAGGAAATGCGGGTCGACCGTGTGAAACGAAAAGCGAAGCCATCCGGCACCGTGTGGCGCATCAGCAATTTCCAGAATTCAGCGGAAAAGACAGCCGGCGCGATGCCGCGCAGGGAATCCACTGCGAGACCAGAGCGCACGCACATGGAGACCAAATCTTCGGGTTTAATGAAAAGGCGCAGAACGTGCATGTGAGGAGGCGTGTTGCGCACGAACCACTCAACTCCTTTGATAACCACCAGCCATGCCAGCCAGTTGCAGCTGAATGTATGAAAGATAAATAAACCGCCAGGCGTGAGCAGGCGGGATGCTTCGCGGATTGCGCATTCAGGTTGTTCAACGTGCTCGAGGAAGTCCATGGAGCAAACCACATCGAAGGACCCGTCGGGGAAGGGAAGGCGATACGCGTCCGCTTCGATGTATGCCGCACGCCCGCTGATGTCATGAAGGCGGGCGACTTTCAGCGCATCTGCGGCGAAATCGAGACCGACGACGGCGTGTCCTTGAGCGGCCAGATAGTTGGACAGGAAGCCGCCTCCACAGCCAACGTCAAGAATGCGCAGTGCGCGTCCGGCGAAACGGGCGCGGAGTTCCTTAGCGATCCAAGGATTGCGCAGCCGTGACTCTGCGCGCAATAGCGCCACCGGATCATCTTGTGCGCTGTACCAGCGCTCGCCTAAGTCATGATAGATGTCATTATTGACTCTAGGTGGCGACGCGCTCTTCACTGGCGCGCCTTGCACTGCGCCGTAAATGTATCCAGCCGGTGCCCAATGCGCTCCCATCGCGGCTGCCCGGGGGCGAAATGGAAGTAGAATTCATCCACAAAGATGGCGATCGCTTGCACGATCAACGGCAACAGGAGCAGGTACTTCATAGCCAATGATTCGACCTATTTTTCAATCTGAAACAAGCCGCCGGATATCGTCAGGCCGGGACCGAAAGCTACGCTAGCCACGAGTTGTCCCGGTTGGGTGGCGCGCGATTTCAGAATTTCATCCCACACGTGGGGTAGAGTCGCCGACGACATGTTCCCATAGTCGCGCAAAACGGCGCGGCTGGCCGCGGATTGTTCCGGGCGCAGGCCCAACGCGTCGGAAACTTGGTCAATAATCTTTGGGCCACCAGGGTGTATCGCAAAGATGGCAAAATCCTTCTCGGCTTTGTAATCGAGATCAGCCTGCGCGAAGAGCCGCGCCAGAAATGCGGGAAGTGTCGCGCCGATCTTCTGCGGCACTTCCTGGGTGAGGGTCATACGAAATCCCCATTCGGTTATCGTCCAGCGCATATCGTCGGTCGAGTCTGCCACCAGTTCCTCCGCCAACGCGAGGATGCGCAATCCGGAAGACCCGTCGTCAGGCATTGTTGCGCAAGTCGCGTCAGCCACCCGACTGAGCGAGTACCGCATATGGCCGTCACCGAACAGGCTTTGCACCACAAGCTGTTCTGGGCTGTGATCCGACGGATCGAGATGCAACGTGCAGAGCTCGGTGTGCGCAATGTCCACGCGATGCGCTGGGTCGGTCGCGGAAGACAGAAAACCACTCGCGATACGGATGGCGGGGAGTGCCGCGTAACAACCCATATGATAAGCATGGGTCACGCGTGTCCGTTGTTGCCAACCCTTCTCTCCCACAAGAATTTGCGCGGCGCTTGGAGAGGTGTAACCAGTGCAGGTTACATGAATGAGATCGTCCGGCGCGATGGACTCGTCTTCGTACATCGCATTCAGTACTCTCTGCGCGCCGCGTGCAAAGACTTGCGAACGCACTGATGTGCCGGCCCCTTTGGGGCTCTCCCTGAGCCGGTAAACCTCCATCCGCTCCCAATCTGTGTGCAGATGGTCGTTCAATTCACATCCGCGCGTGGCGATTTTATCAGCTGAACAGCCATAGCGGCGCAGCAGCTTGGGCATTATGGCGGCGAAAGTAGGATCAACCGGGGAAAGGCCTTTGTTGAGGCGTTGAGTTTCCTCCGCCCGGAGATGGGCCTCCGCCAGCCAGCTCAAGGCTTGCTCTTGCGTTCCCGAAAGCGGAGGACGAACTATGCGAAACGAATGCAAACGCGCGCCGCATGCGCCGGAAGGTCGATGACGAAGAACGTGGGGCTGAATCAAGGTAGCCACTTCACCACAGTCTGCCACATGCATCGCGGAATACGTCGACTCTTCGAAAAACACGAGAACCCTTGTTAGTGCACGAAAAAGTGAAAATCGATTTCAACTTCGTTCTTGACCTTAATCGCTCCGCCCGCAATACTGATGGGCTTGATTCCAAAATCTGTTTGTTTGAGAACTGCGTGGGTCGTGTAAGACTCGCCGGTCTGTTTCACAGTCAGGGTGATCCGTTTGGTGACTCCGTGCAGAGATAGGTCACCATCGACTCGCCATTCGCCCTCAGCCAGTTTGTCGATCCGAAAAGAGCGGAATGTTATCTCCGGAAACTTCTTCGTCTCCAGTGTCATCTCCTGCATATGCATCTGAATAGTGGCCTGATCTTTCGCGTCAATTTTCGCATCGGGCTTGACCGACATTTTCGCGGTCTCCACTCGAAATTCGATGTGCGGATTGCCCGACTCGGAAATAGTGCCATTGGATATCGGCGCCTCAACGATGTGGTCATGGGCGGCAGCTGAGAATAGCCCGGACTTGCCAACCTGAATGGTGATAGTGCTCCGCTGGGTGTCGATCGCTTTTTCTTGTGCCATGAGCGGCCCAGTCGCGAGAATCGCTGCGGAAAGAGCCGTCGTGCTAAGCCACATAAGAATAGACCTTCCGTAAGTTTCGTTCAAAGATCCTGGAGGGAAGTATGCTTGTCGCCATTTGGCGTCCGCCGGTGACCAGCCGATTCTCCCATTGGCCAATGGTGCCCATGAGAAGGGAGCGCCGTTGCACGTGACTGGTTCGATGGCGACGCAGCGACTCATAGCGGCGCAGAGCCAGTTCTGGGGTTGCCTCTCTACACAACGACTTTGCGAGAACTAATGCGTCTTCGAGCGCCATGCAACCTCCGAGTCCGAGATTCGGCGTGCACGGATGAGCAGCGTCTCCGAGGAGCATCACTCTTCCTTGTCCCCACCGCTTCAGGGGAGGAAGATCGTACGCACCGTTCTTAAGAATGGTGCCTCCATTAGTCCTGGCAATCAGACTTTCGACGGGCTCGTGCCATCCTTCGAACATTCGCAGAAGCTCGCGCTGACGGTCTTCATGAGAGTCTACATGATCGGGATCGGTATTCGCCGTCGCATACCAAGTGAACCGATCATCGCCCGTTCCGAGAATGCCAAAACGCTTTCCTCGTCCCCAGGTTTCGCTGTTGACGCCTTTTGAGACGGCGCCTTCAAGTCGCACCACTCCCCTCCAAACCGTGTAGCCGCGGAAGATGGGCTCTCGGATTCCAAATAGCTGAGTGCGAACTCGCGAACGAATGCCATCAGCGCCGATAAGGAAGTCATGCTCATTCCGATTACCGCTGGTAAAGTGAATTGTCACGCTTGATTTTTGTTCGTCGAAATATTGAAAATCGTGTCCGAGACGAAGCCGCTGCTCAGGAAGCGCTGAGATCAACGCGTCCAAGAGATCTGAGCGGCGCGTGCATAACGCCGGTACATCGAAATGACCCAACCTGACGTCCATGAGCGTCGTGCCCGTCCGGGAGCGAACAAGGAAGTGCTGGTTCGGCCCACTCAACGCCGCGACTCTTTCGAGCAAGCCCAATTCCTTCAGGACGCGGGTTGCATTTGGCCATAGCATCATCCCCGCCCCTACTTCTCGCAGTTCGGTCGCCCTCTCGTAGACTGTTGCTTCGATGCCTGCGCGATGCAGCGCGACGGCCGTCGCAACGCCGCCGATGCCGCCACCAATAATACCAATATTCAATTTTTCGACCGCCGATTTCCGTGGATTTGTGATTAAGAAACAATTTCCGCTCGGGCTTGCGTCTCGCCCGCGCAACGTGCCGAGCTTTTCGGTTACGCATAGCAGTGAGACGGCTTCCTTCGACTTTCGTTCATGACGATTTGTTCATGTCAACGTTCGGTTGAGCTCGAAGTCACTCGTCTATTATGTTTTACCTGTTAAACATGACCTCTCAAAAGCCGCGAGATGACAAGATGTTCATTCGGCCACTTTTGATTCACTAGACCAATTTTAGAGATTTCGTAGACGGAGCGCTCGCCAAGAAATGCGAAATTACGAAACGAACCCAAGGCCGGTCCAGCTTGCGACTCTTAAGAGAGCTATATAACCTCCGGTCCATTTTCATTCAGGTGCGGGCGACGGGAGGGATGGGCAGCCGCGATGTAATGGAAAATATTGGAGAAATGTCTCGCCACAGGGACGTGAACGGCCGCGGGGCCAGCTGCCAAGACCGGCTCTTTTTCCTCTGCGACGCTCCCGCGACGCCTTGGCGACCACCCACGCCGATCCCAAACGGGTCTACGGAATCTCCGAAACCGGTCCAAGAAGAACCGATTCGTCGAGTGCGGCTGGCTTTGGCTCGTCTACAGAGCGTCCCAAACGGCAAGATTTACTCTGGCGTTACATTAACATCAAGTTATGCGAGTGCTGCTAGTAGAAGATGAAGTCGAAATTCAAGGTTTCCTACAGCGTTCCCTGACTGAAGCCGGGTACCAGGTCGAGGCAGCTGCGGACGCGAAGAATGCAGAACGCATGAGCCTCGAAAGCGTGCATGACATATTGATCGTCGACCTCGGTCTGCCGGACGAAGACGGCCTCAGTTTGATCCTGCGGCTCCGCCAGCTCGGGTTGCGCGCTCCGGTGCTCATCCTTTCTGCGAGGCGTTCGGTCGATGATCGAGTGCGAGGTCTTGAGCAGGGCGGCGACGATTACCTGACCAAGCCATTTGCGCTAGCCGAGTTGCTTGCGAGGTTGCGAAATCTCGTAAAGAGAAATACCTCGTCCGCGACCGAGGCCGCACGCTTGCGAGTTCTCGATCTCGAACTTGATCTCCTCAGGCGTGAAGCCTCTCGAAGCGGGGAGATTCTGAATTTGACGCCGCAGGAATTCGTCCTGCTGGAATATTTGTGCCGGAATGCCGGTCGCGTTGTCACGCGGTCGATGATTCTTGACGCAGTTTGGGGTATGCGCATACAGCCTGACACCAACGTCGTCGATGTCCACATCTACCGCCTCCGTGGCAAGGTAGACACTACTGGCCGCCAACCTCTGATTCGGACGCTGCGGGGTGTGGGCTATGTTCTCAAAGACCGTTAAACCGATGCGCAGCGCTGCTTGGCGTATCTCTCTTTGGGCCGCGCTGGCGTTCGCCTGCGGCACCATGGTCGTATTCATATTCCTTCATCAGTTTGTTGCCCACGATATTCAACGGAGGACCGATGCCTGGCTGGCGGGTGAGGCCGGCGTTCTCAGCGATGTGGCGGAGCGAACTCCGAAAGGAGTGCTCTATCGAAGAATTGTCGGAGAGGTTGCGGAACTCGCGAGCAGGGAGATACCGCATAAGCGAGTAGACGATGCCGGATTGAATGATTCGGTGTTCTTCCTGCAAACTGCTGCCGATGGTTCAGTGGGTTTGTGGGTAGGAGCGGGGGATGGAAGCGCCCATCTCGCTGGGCTGAGAAACAGTCAGATTGTTCCTGAAATACCGACGAGCGTTCACGTGGCCGGTTTCGATGCACCATTTCGCGTGGTCTGCGTCAGGATGAACAACGGAAGCCAAATTTACCTTGGCCTGTCCGAACGAGATCAACTGCGAGTGCTCGGGAGTTTGCGGCTCCGCTTCGTTCTTCTTTGGGTGCTGATTGTTCTAATAGGATCAGCCATCGTTTTTTACAGTACCCGGAGAGTGCTGCGCCACGTCCAGGATATTACCGACGCTGCCTCAAGGATCGGCGAGGCCGAGTTGAGCAGCAGAGTTCCTACAACGCACAGAAACGACGAAGTTTCGCAGTTAGCAACCACACTGAACCGTATGCTGGATCGCATAGAAAGCTCAGTTCACCAACTGCACACGATCACTGGCTCGCTCGCCCACGATCTTCGGAGCCCACTGACAGCGGTGCGCGCCAAGCTGGAAATGTCCTTGACCGCAGCGGCGCGAGATGAGGAATCGGAATCGATCGTGTCGGCCATGGAGGACATGGATCGTCTGACGGAGTTTCTGGATCAATCCCTTGACGTTGCCGAGGCCAAAGCAAATGCGCTCAGGCTAAATCGCGTGGGGGTCGATCTTGATGATCTTCTGAGGATCATGATCGATCTCTACGAACCATCCATGTCGGAAAAAGGATTACGTATAAACTTATGCAGCGCAGGCTCGTTGGAGGTGTCCGCGGATGCCGCTCTTATCCATCGTATGATCGCGAACCTCTTCGATAATGAGCTAAAGCATTTGCGTGCCTCCTGCACGGTGACAATTTCTCTCAGCCGCTCGGAAGATGGCGCGTTGCTCGTAGTGGAAGACGACGGCCCCGGCTTCGAATCGGAGGTCCTCTCGCAGGTATTCGAGCGTCGCGTGAGGGGCAGAAATTCGACCGGGCATGGCCTGGGGCTGGCGTTCGTCGAAGCTGTCGTGCGCGTGCATGGCGGGACTATCGACGCGTCGAATAGTAGGGAAGGTGGCGCCCGGCTCACCATCATCCTCCCGCTTGCCGTTCGCTCCATGAACCCCAGTCCCCATCTTAGTTGACGACTGAATCAACGCTGCCATGCGATCTTCGCTTTCCTTCCTTGTGATCGGTCTCTCGATAATCATTTTCACGAGCAGATGATCGGTACCGCCAATGATCGGACCAAAGATGCCTTGGAAGGTAAAGTTGCTGTGAAGCTCAAACATGGGCCTTCAGAAAGTGACCCCTAAAAAACACCAGAATGACAAGGTGTTCATTTCCGAGTAAAATCGAATGGCGCAGCAACCTGTCTCGAAAATAGTGCGTCAACTCCTGTAGCGCATGCCTAGATCCGCCAAATTCATTCTTCTCTTTGCTCCCTGCGCATGCGTGTTCGCTCTCATCGCCGCTTCGTCTGCGGCAAAAGACCCGTCGGAGAACGACCTGTACACCGGCTGGCTCAAAATGTACGACCTGAAGTTCGAGGAAGCGCACTCGATCTTCGGCGCCTGGAAGCAGGGTCATCCAGGAGATCCGCTTGGTCCAGCGTCGAACGCGGCGGCCTACCTGTTCTCTGAATTAGCCCGGCTAGGCGCTCTCGAATCTGAGTTATTTGTTGATGACTCTCACTTCCAGGATCGCGGCAAGTTGCAGCCGGATTCTGAAAAGAAGGCGCTGTTCATCAAGGAGATCGCCGAGGCGGACCGCTTGGCGGATGCTGCGTTGCAACGATCCGGCGTCGATTCCAATGCGCTATTTGTCAAGTCTTTAACATTCGGTTTGCGCGCAGACAACGCGGGCTTGATCGAAAAGCAGCTCCTCGCCGCCTTGAGCTATACAAAGGAGAGCCGCGTGTTTGCCGAGAAGCTCGTACGCGCGAAGCCCGAGGCAGCCGACGCATACCTTGGTCCGGGATTGGAGAATTACCTGTTGAGTCTGAAGTCCGCGCCCGTCCGAGTTCTCCTGCGAATCACGGGCTCGAATGTTGATCGCGAGAAGGGCCTGCAAGAGATTCGCGAGACGGCGCTGCACGGTTATTACCTGGAGCCATTTGCCAAGATGCTGCTGGCGGTGGCCGCGTTGCGCAGTAACGATCCTTCCCGTGCGCGCGAGCTGTTGGGAGAGCTGCACAGGCGCTTTCCAGACAACAAACTGTACACGCGGGAGATGGACCGCATCGATAAAGGAGCTCGTTGATGGAGCCGACGGCGGCAGCGCCAATGCCCTTCGAACCGAGGGCCAGATCTTGTCCGTGTTCCACCTGCCAAAGATTCAAGAAATAATGTCTTCAATCCTGCTCCCAGTCAAATCCGTCCATTCCAGGTTCAAATTCGGCCTCTGGATCATTCTTGGTGTAATTGCGCTCTTTGTCTTCATCACTTCAGAAGTTTTCCTCATTGCCGATTACCCCATGTACCACGGCTACAGGTTGCAGGTCATCGCCGATCGGCAACTTCTCATTCCTCATACCGTCTGCGGTTTATTGGCGCTCCTGGCTGGGCCTATGCAGTTTTCGTCAAGGCTTCGCCAGCGTCACCCGCAATTCCATCGTGTCCTCGGACGTATCTATCTCATTTCCGTCTTTATCGGCGCCTTTACCGGGATCGGCTTGGCCGCCGGCCGCCCTGGCCTGCCAGGAACTTCCATGCAGGCCGCCGCTTGGATTGTCTGCACCACTGCAGCCTTCGTAACCGCGCGTAACCGCCAAATTGCCCAGCATCGCCAATGGATGGTTCGCTCCTATGCCGTCACCTTTACCTTCGTCTCCAGCCGTGTGCTCAATCTCTGGCCGCGCTACTGGAGCCATCTTGGCGACAGCCTCGCTGCCGTCGGCGTCATCGCGTTCACACTCGCTTCCCTGCTTATCGTGGACCTCGCCCTCAACTGGCGCGAGCTCACGACTCGTCGTCCTTCATAGTCGCCACGCGTGAGTTCCATCAATTATCAAACCAATTGCGCCCATCGCTTTGAGCGCAGGACCCTCTCACTTGAGGGCCGTCATAACGGTAGCGCGCGAAGCCATGTTCGGCGAGCCCTTGTTTTCTGCTTCGCATCACGCCCTGCGCCGGCAGCGCGCTCAAGTCTTCAGTGAACTTGTCCCCACGTCAGGCTGCTTTCGTGTGATTTGGGGTTGTATCGTGTCCTTCCGGCAAGCCTGCGTAAGCCCGTCTGAATCAGGATTTCTTTTGGGTCAGGAGGCGGCGGACCGAGGTTCGGCCGATTTCGAGCCTGCGGGCGATCTCAGATTTGCTGCTGCCTTGCTGGTGCAGTTTTCGAGCTTCGACGGCTTTGTGAAGCACCGATGGCGGGCGGCCGAGGCGTTTGCCTTGCTGCCGGGCATGAGCTAAACCGGCGCGGACCCGCTCCCGCAGGATCTCGTGTTCAAACTCGGCGAACACCGCGAGCAGTCCGGCCATGGCACGGCCTGCGGGCGTGGTCAGATCAAGTGCTCGGTCAGCGACACGAAGCCCACATGGAGATGCTGCAGTTCCTGGAGCGTCGAAACCAGATCCGCGACGGATCGGCCCCAGCGATCGAGTCTCCAAACCAGCACGACATCTATTTCGCGCCTTCGTGCAGCAGCGATCAGAGTTGCGCGCAGTTCGCGTTGGGCCGCGCCGGAGCCGACCTCTTTCATCTGCGCGACGATGCTCCAACCGCGCTTGGCTGCGTATTCGCGCATAGTACGGATTTGCAGTGGTAGTGTCTGTTGGTCGTGGGTGGAAACGCGGGCATAAAGGCCGACGCGGAAGGGGTGGCCAAAAACCCTGTTCGATGGTGCTTTGGGAAAAGCCTGTTTTCTGGGCATTTCCGGAGTGTGACATCGATAAAAAGAAGATGGCCAGAAACTAATGATTATGGCCGGGCTGAGTTTGTTCCAGATAGTTCCAAGGCATCCACGCTGACGGGTTGTCCGCCAGTTCGCGCGCGTGCCGCTGCAACTCGGTGAGATAGTCGAACGGATTGGCACCGGCAAGCTCACAGGTGTGAATCAGGCTCATGAACAGATCGCCGGCTTCGGCGCCGTGCAGGGTGCGATAGAACAGGGCGTTCTTGCGATGTAACACGGCGCGTTTCAGCGCGCGTTCACAGATATTGTTGTCGAGTGGTGCGCCGGCTTCCCGCAGAAACGCGGTCAGCCCTTTCCAGTGACGTAATAAATAGGTGATGGCTTTGCCCAGACCCGAGTTGGGCTCGACTTGCTTCAGTGCGAACTGCGCTTCCAGCCACTGGTGTAGCTGCTCCATCACCGGCCCGCTGTGCTGCTGATGAAACTGGAGGCGCTCGGCTGGCGATAGATGGCGCTCGCGCGCTTCCGCATCATATTTATATACGGCTCCCAGCGTCTCCAGAACATAACGGCAGGGTTCCGGGAAGTTCGCGGCCACGTCTACAAACTGCCGTCTTCCATGAGCCAGACAGTTAGCGAGTAGGATCTCCGCGCCGTCGCTCAGTTTGGGCGTATTGCGCGACAACGCATCACACATCTGCAAGGGCCGGGCGAGATCCGCGGTGCGGTGTTGGAGCACATCCCGCAGATTTTCGCCGGCGTGCTGGCGGCCGGTGAAGTAGAGCGCGATTCTGCGTCCTTGTTGTGTGGAGACGATGCCGGAGGTGAACACACCGGTGCGGTCATCGGAGGGCTCTCGAGCCAGACGCAGCACGCGCATCGAGGTGTCGTCGTTGTGCAGCACTTCGCCTTGCGCCGCCTGGCGGATGAGTTCATCGCGCGCTGTCTGGATCACCTCCGCGGCTTCTTCCACAATCTCCCACTGCGTCGAAGCGGGCAGTGGGATACCCAGTGCCTGTTCCAGCTTTTCCAAACGATAAAACGGCATTCCGCTGCCGTACTTGAGCAGCGCGATCATTGCGGCCGTGGTCTCGTCGTATTTTTCCGGGCCGATGCCTTCCGGTTCTGGCGCGGTGAACACCTCGCCACACAGGTTGCAGCGCAGACGATCCATCTCATAAACGGTTGCCGCCAGCGGCGCTTGTCCCACGATGCGCACCAGCGTCCGCGGTTCTTTCTGCGGATAGACTTTGCCTTTTTCGCAGCCCGGGCAAGGATCGCCCGCGTGCAGTTGCGGATGCGCCACTGCGACTTTTTGAGCGCCGATGTAGGAGGAAGCTCCGTTGCGCCCATGGCCTTTTACCGGCTCTGGCTCATTTTCAGGGGCCGATGCTGCGGGCTGCTCTAAAACGTTCTTGGTCTTTTCCGTAGAGCGTGGTTGCGGCAGCATTCCGGCCAACGCGTGTAGCGCGCTCTTGAGCTTTTCGCTTTCTGATTCGCTCAACGGCGCGTGCGTGCCGCGCTCGATGATCTGGTCCAACTCTTCCAGATTCACATGCATGCGAGGGCGCTTCATTGGCTGAGCATCTCCCGGAACCTGCGATGAAGTGGCAAGCCCAACATCTGTTTCACCGGACGCGTCTGCTCGTAGGTGGGCGCACGATGCCCGCGGCCTGCCGTGGTGCCAATCACCTGCCAGTTGGCTGCGCGATAACAGGTCCCGCGAAAACGCGAAGTATCGACGAACGTCTCCAACCAATGAATCGGATGTGCGTAGAGCCGCTGCCAGTCTTGCGGAACCAGCTTGGCCATGCGACCTAGAACGTGCGAAGCCAAGTGTTCGACTTGAACCCACGGCAGAATCAGAAAACGTGTGTTGTAGGCCAGCAAGTGCACGTTACGCTCGCGCGCTTCGTCACTCCATGCGAGGTATCGGTCACGCACCTTTAAATGTCGCGGCGCACTTTGCCAGGCTAAGCCCGCGATCACTTGTCCATCGGCTTTCACCAGATACTTCAGGTGCTCGCCGATGGGTTGCTCATAACCCAGATAGTGATACTGCTCCATCAGGCTGTTGAACAACGCTTCTTCTGGCGTGCGCCGCACTTGTATAAACTCCAGCGGAGTGATGCTCGCCAATGGTCCGCGCACTGGACGGTTGTCGGGGACTACCGGCTCAGGCTTTTGCCGCTCCGCTAAGCGATTCCGTACCTGTCGCTTCGCCGGCGGCAACTCGATCTCGCCCGCACGGTGAAGCATCAACAGTAATCCGCGGCAAACCATGTCGCGCAACAAGCCATTGGCCTGTTTCCACTGCCAGGCCTCACAGAGTTCGCGCGATAGCTTCCAGCGGCTCAGTTCCGGACGATCAGAGATGAGCTGCCGGATGAAGAGGATCTCTTCGCTGGTAATATCCCGGCTCCGATAGCGATGTGTGGCCATCTCATCCGCAGTGTGCCAGAAAGCGTTTCAGAACGCAAGTGAAAAATGCATCAGCTCACTTTTCGCCACACCGGCGCCGCATCGATGTCCGGGTTGCCTGCCGCCAGCAGCACCTGCGCTTGATGCGCGCGCAACACTCGCGCCGGTTCCTCGGCTCCTGTCATCTGGGGCCACCAGCGGAAGCGTCCTTTGGATAGGCGCTTTGTCGCCAGCCAAAAGCCCTGCCCGTCATAGACCAACACCTTAATAGAGGTTGCTCGCCGGCTGCGGAACACGAACAGATAACCCGAAAACGGATCGGCATCCAGCTTCTGCCGGCACAACTCCGCCAACGAGTCGATGCCTTTCCGAAAGTCGACCGATTCCACCGCCACCAGAATCCGCATCTGCGGCGTGATCTGAATCATCCTTCCGTTTCCCGCCATGCGCGCAGCAGGCTGGCCCAATCCGGTGGCGTGGTGGCCTTCCACTGGATCCGCATCTTCGCCCCGCGCGAGGATTCGAACTCGATGACGCACTCCTCCAGCGCCGCCGCGGGTGGCGCGATCAGTTCGACGAAGGCCGCCCTGGGTGCCTTTCGCCGGTGACTGGGAGGTTCGCCCAGCCGTTTCTTCAGGCCCATATAATCCAGCCGCAGCGGCTGCGCGACGGAATGGACTCCGTGTTGCCGGGCCAACTCAACCGCCGCCTGCCACAGCGACTCCGGCAGCTTCGTCCGCCGCTGCTGCGTGCTACGGAACTGATCCAACTGGCGTTGCAACTCTGCGATCGGCTCAGGAATAGCGGGTGTGCTTCTGCTGTTCATCTTCAGCCTCCCCTCGGCGACTGAATGAACTTACCAGGGCAGGCTACCTGGCGTCACGCACGCTTGCCGCAAACTCACGATCTTCGATCTGAGGGAGATCGGCCTCGATCCTTGGAACTCGCGCCAGATCTCAGTCCCGATGATTCAGGAAGGGTACGCCTGCGTCGAGATCCGGCAGGGTGTTGCGACGCTATCGGAGCCGTCGAAGAAATTGCTGGAACTGGTCGCCGGTGGGAAATTTCATCACGGTGGGCATCCGGTGCTGCGCTGGAACGCGAGCTGCCTGGCGACCAAGGAGAACAACGATAACTTGATGTTCACCAAACCGGAGCGGTCAAAAAGCTCATCGCGTATCGATGGCATTGCGGCGACGGTAAACGCGCTCGCGCGTGCAATCGTGAACAAGCCGCGACAAAGGAGCATTTACGAGACCCGCGGCCTCCTGACCATTCCCCTCAACTGATGTGGACCGGGAAAGTTGCAGGAAGGAAATCCCAGTCATCGAAGGATTGATCCGTGGCGGGCACACCGACCTCGATGGGCTTTGCTTGGCGTTGTCGGACTGGTGGGCGGAGTTGCGATTGATCGAGCAGGAGATGGTACTGAAAGCAAGAACGCCCGCCTCAGCAGAAGCCGGGCGGGCACGGGAAGCGGGGGACGATGCTATTTCTTGAGCGAGTAAACGCGCTCCCCGTCCTCACGCTTGGCGGATTCGACAGTGAGCCCCATCTTCTTCCCCACGGCACCGGAGAGAAAACCCCGGATCGAATGGTTCTGGCACCCGGTCAGCTTGGCGAGTTCGGCGAGGGTTGCATCCTTGGGCCGCCGGATCAGCGCCAGGATCTGCGCACCCTTGCTCTCGGCGCGCGGCGCGGCAGCTTTGCGCTCGGGTTTGGCGGCCTTTTTCGTGGACTTGGCGGACTTCTTGGGTTGCGCCCCCTTGGCGGCTTTCCGGCCCTTGGGCGCGGCCGCTTTTCTTGGTGGCCACCTTCTTCGAGGTGCCCTTCTCCGGCGCAACGTGCGCGCCCTGTTCCGCAACGTCGGCGGCTTTGGTGGTCTCTTCGTTGGTCATATTGGTTCGCGTATCCTTTTCTGCGCCTGCTTGGCGCATGACGATTCATCACTCGCATTCGCCAGAAAGGCAAGGCAATTGTGAACCGCTCTCAAGGAAAAACTCCCTCATCCGATCCGCCCAGGGACTCCGATTGCGCAGACCGAATCGATGCGTTAGAAGAACAGGCTGGCAATCGAATGTCCGCCTCCGAGATCGCCCGGCGATTGAGCATCGGACGGCTCGCGGTCTACGCGTTGCTGGAGCAGGGAATCATCCCAGGCATCCGCCTCGGCCGGCGCTGGATCATCACGCCCCATGCCTATGAGCATTGGGAGCGCACCTGCGGAATGCGCGGTGGCGGTGGACTTCGTCCGACACAAGAGGTAACGGTGTTGAACTAATGGCGGTCTAAAAACGGAAATACGACTCCGGAACGATTCTCTGGTACTTCAAGTTTCAACCACCGGGTGCAGCGCGGGGCTCCCTCCCAATTCGGCTGTTCGGATTTGCCACCAAACGGGAAGCCGAAGATGCGGAAGCGGCTCGCCGGATCGACGAACAGCAGAAATACGAGCTGGCCAAGGCCGGCTCCGGTGTCGCGGCTGCGCCTCCCAAGACACTCTCGATGTTGTTGGAGGAGTTCTTTCGTCAACACGTGGAGAAAAAATTGGCGCCGAAGACCGTCGAACGATATCACGAGCAGGCAAAATACCTCAATCCGGATTTGCTGGCGATGGCGCTCGCGGATATTACGCCCCTCCATCTCAATCGGGTATGGAACCGGCTTCTCCAGAATGGCGGCCACACGCGTGGGCATAAGGCTCAGCGTCCGCTGTCGGCGAAGAGCGTCCGAAGCATCGCGGGCGTTGTGTCGAGCGCATTCCACCGCGCCGTCAAATGGGGACTGGTCGGGATCAACCCGGTGTCGAACAGCGAGCCCCCGGTCCCGAAGAAGCACAAGGAATGGCGCTGTTGCCAAAGGAGCAGATGCTGCTCATCGATTCCGCGACCGGGCCTGCATGCCTGCCGATGTTTCGGGAACTGTCGGCTGCCACGGGGCTCGGGGCGGAGAAGTGCTGGCACTTCGCTGGTCGGACATCGATGGCAGCGATGTTCTGATCGCGCGATCATTGACGCAGACTAGGCAAGGGCTGGAGTTCAAAGGCACTAAAACAGACAGACCGCGGCGAGTAGGCCTGCCTGGATCGGTCCTGGCTTCTCTCGCAGTCCACCAACAAGAGCAGGGCGAACTCCGCCACCAATTCGGGTCCGATTACCGCGCCGACCTTAATTTGATCTTCGCGAATCCTGATGGGACGCCCCTTCGGCCCGATTCGATTTCGGCCTCAGTATCCCTGCTCTGCCGGCGACTTGGTCTTCCACGGGGCGCGAGCCTCCACACCCTGCGCCACAGCCACGGGTCGGTCTTGCTGGCGGACGGAGTCGACTTGGCAACGGTGTCGGAGCGACTAGGCCACTCCTCGGTTCGCGTGACGGCGGACATCTACTCACACGCGCTTCGCGGTCGCGATCAAGACGCAGCCAAGCGTTGGGACGAGTTCATGCGTCGGAACGGCGGATCGCGTGATGAAGAAGTTAAGACGCGTGCGAATTAGAGTGGTTTTGGGGGAGGTCCCAGGGGGAGCCGGAACTCGCCTCCCGATCGTTATGCACGAAATTAGTCCAGCGATGGCGGTGTGGCCTTAATCGCTCACCACATTCATCGCGATTGATGACTCCGTCAATGGGAAGGTTGAAGTGTCGATTCCGTTTGCGACGACAAATTTATCCGTACGAGTATTCTTCGCCTTCGGGTTGACAACGGACGAGCCAGCGCCCGTCGGGATGGCCAATATTCAGGGAAAGCGCCTTTCTCTGGAAACACGGTTCCTCGGGCTAGCTCCCCTGGCACGCCTGCTGCCGCCCGTTGTCGCCAACTTTCTCAGACTCTTCAACGCGGGCCGCACGACTGGTCAACGGTTCGGCGAAGCTCGCATAGGGCCCAGGTTGATACTCCGCTGCCCGGGCATTGTGTAGCCACCTGTCGCCCACCGTAGCTGAGGGATCGCAGCGCCGACTCAAACAGCGGCCCCCACCGATACCCCCGAACCATACACCTGGGACGTTTGCCAGCCTTGCTGATTCAACCTCCCGTGTTGTGATCTATATGCTCAGCAGAGTAGGTGACCTGCGTTCCGGTTATCCGGGCCCATGGCGTTAGCGTGTGCGTCTGGGTGTGGGTAGCGCTTGTGATTTCCCGCACTTCGATTCCGCGCGCCAGCAGCGCATCGGCTATCAATGAGCGATGACAGCGCCACGGAACGGCTTCAGCGCACATAATCGCGATCCGCTCTGACCTCGCAAGTTCTATCAAATCATCCAGATGTTCACGGAACTCAGATGTTTGCATATAATCGGCGAAACCGCGGAAGCTGGCGTTACGCCAGGCGGTGTTGAGCGAAGCCCGGCGCGCACGCCGGAAGCCGCCCAGTCCGGGCATGTACGTGTAATGAAGACGGGAGGAATGCAGGGCGGGCGATAGTTCACTTCGGTTGAACTGCGGATGGTGCCGCGAACGCGGGACAGTTCGCACGTCGACCACTCTCTCTATTCGTTGCGCCTTCAAAAGCTGAATAAATTCCTTTGAGGTGCGGGTGGAGTGTCCGATGGTCATAATAGTCGGCGGAGTCTACCGACGCACTTCCTTCATGCCATGGACCCAGGCGTTTGCTTCTTGCCCGGCCTTGAGATGAGATCGCATATCTGCCGGAGCGGCATTCTCCTTGAGCATTTGCCGTTCATCCTTCGCGTCTTTTCAGAACTACAAATAAAAAATCACGAAGTCCTTCCGAAAGTCAAATGCCCACTTCGAACAGTTGGGAAACGCACATCACTTTACAGCGGTTGAAGGAGACCCGTGCGTTTAAACATCGTTGTTTCGTGGATCGTCGTCTGCGTTTAGATATTCAAGACCAAGCGGCCCGATCGCAGTGACTTGCGTGATGTACTCACTGGATTTCGCCCAGTGGAAATGGAAAGTATTGCCGGGCAGAACGACCACACTACCGGGGGGATACGCCTCGAGTTTATCCGGGTCGAACCGATCACCTAGGCCGATATAGAAAACGCCGGACATAACTGTGTAAACTCGATCTTCCGGGTGCCTGTGTGGCATCAGTTTCACGCCGTGAGGTACCCTGACTCTTATCGTGTAGGGGGCGTTCTGCGACGGCTGACCGACAATGACTGCCAGCCGGACCGAGGGTGGGAACGCCGCAAACGGCTTCCACTCGATGTCGTCGGGCAATACCGACCTGAAACCGTCCTGGCCCAACTGGTGAGGTCGAACCGTGTCTTCCGTAGCGACTGCTTCTCTCTTGTCTGTCATACTACGCTCCTATGATAGTCTGCCTACTCCAAGGTTGTGGTCGTTTAGGGCGCGCGCATTACACGCGAGGAGGCGCTAGGCCTCGCTCCCTCCGTTCACCTCTTGCCGTACGCCGTGAAAATGTAATCCTTGGCCGCCACTCTCGTATGGCACGAGAAGCCGCAAGTGACGACGCCGGTCGCATCGGGCTTGAACGTGTCCGACGCGGCATCATAGTCAAACGCGGCGTATGCCCATCCCTTCGTGTCCGGGAATCTCTTGTTATCCTTCTCGATGAGGAAAACGTCTTGTAAGATGTCCGGCACCCTCACTGAAAAAGGGGCTTCTGTGTTCTTTTTCGGTTTCCACTCGATTTTTGCAATCTTGGAGCCGTCGGGGAAAGGCTTGCCGTTGCCGGGAACGCCGGCCCGGTAGGCGTCGATCATCGTGGGATTGGCGACCATCACCTTCAGCAGATCGTCAGTCTGACTGACGGCGACAACCTCCCATTTCTCGTATCCCTTGAAGTCAGAGAATGCGAGTCCATTTGGCACGCGCAGTGTGTACTTATCCTTCGCGGAAAAGGCTTTGGCGCCCAGGGCCGCTAGCGCTACGCCAAGTGCGGCTGCTGAAACAATTCGGAAACCGCGTGAAGCTAAGAAAGGCTTGTCAAACATTAGATTCCTCCTGCTCGATGTGCTATGCGCAGCTGAGCGCATTTCTCTTGATGCACGCTCCGGGCCAGATTTTGCCGCTTAGGTCCGAAGTGATGGAAATTACCGCGATTTTAGCTATTTAGCATGAACAGCTCAGGGACCGGACGGCGTTGTCAGATATCTGATGTCGGGTGGCTGGCACCGCGGGTAGACTTTCCCAACGGCTCTTCGCGACGGCTCCCGGCAGTCGTGGACAGGCAATCCACTCGGTCGTTCGATAAAGCGCCGGGTATTTTCATAAGCACTTGGTCTTCTTGTGTTTCGACCTGTCGATTCCGCCAAGTACTTACCTGGCCTACCGCCTTCAGTCGGTCTTGAAATCGCCCGCCAGATGTTCGATGCCTATGGGCGAGTAGTATCGCGCGTCGAGAGGGTCCTCGGGTTGGATAAGGCCCCACGCGGCGTTCTTCAGGTCGTCCGTCGGGCAGCGCACAGCCAGAAACCCAGCGCCTTGCCGGGCGTCCTCCAGATCATGATCCGCAAACACCTGCTCCGTCGCGAAGAATCGAGAGATCGCCTGCATCACAAAGCCCGCCAGATGCGTTTCCGCCTCGTCAAATTCCAACACAGCCTTACCGTCGGCGGCGATGGCGTCCGATGACGCAAAGCCCGCGTTCAACAATTTGTGCAACGCAGATTCACTGCCTGCCGGATTCCGGAAGACGGCAATCAGATGATGGGTGGGATAGAACACACCCAGCCTCATGCCGGAGGTCTTGAAATAATCCGCAAGTTTATCCATGGCGTTACCACTTCCTGTTGTGCTCGCCCGCATCTGCGTGCCGCACCGCTCCCTTGACGTGGCGAGCTTCTATTAGATCAAATGATCGCGTCGCAGCTATTGGTGAAGAAGCGAGTTGCGAAGAAGCCTTCGTGCGGAATTGGCGCGTCAGGTTGATTCATGCGTTTAGGAGCGATTCCCAGTTGGCTGGCACCCTTCCTGAAGGGCCAGGAACGGACTGATTTTCCGGATGCGAATGCGGCGGAAGCAACTCCACACCCTTAATCATCCCGGGCTTCTCGTAATCGAAGAACCAATCCTCACCCGGCTCGAAGCTGGCAATGATCGGATGCCCTGTCGCCGCCGCATGCTTTGATGCGTGCTGACCCGGAGAACTGTCACAGCATCCGATGTGGCCACACTCCGCACACCGGCGGAGATGAAACCACCAGCCTGTCCGTGATGCCAGACATTCCACACACCCGTCGCCGCTTGGTTTCGAAGCGGGATTGAATCCGCGGTGATCTTTCTTCATTTTGCTTTTTCCTTTGGGTCCTGCACATCTGCCAAAGTGTCAAGGCAGCAGCAGGATCTTCCCGATGCCACCTTTCTCTGCCGCAGCTTGAGCCTTGGCCGCTTCACTGAGCGGCAGGGTCTGGCTAATCGGGATTGCCACCTTGCCATCGCGCACGGCTTCGGCCATGAACTCCAGCGTCGTCTTGTCGAATTTCGAGAATACGAACACCGCCTTTACAGATGGGTACTTCGCGGCGTTCTGCGGCACCCCGACAACCGAAGCGAACACTCCTCCCGGCTTGACCTTGGCGATCAACTTCTCGGCGGTTCTTCCGCCGACCGTATCCGCGACCGCATCGAGCAGCGGAAGATTCCCAATCGCGGCGGCGGCGGCGGTGGCGACCACCTGATCCGCGCCGACCGTTTTTGCCTTATCCATCTGCCTCTGCAAAACTCCGGCGATCACAGCCGCCCCGCGTTCCTTCGCAGTGAATACCGCCGATCGCCCGACACTTCCTACAGCACCCTCCACCATGACCGTCTGGCCAGCTCCAACTCCCGTAGCGGAACTGAGCTGGTTTCCAGTTACCGTCACGAGCGGCACTGCCGCGGCCCGGATCAAATCGAGCCCCTTAGGGACCTTGGCCAAGACGTCTGCCTTCACGACACAGAGCTCGGCGTAAGTGTTGTCCGCCATAGCGAAGACCTGATCGCCAAGGGAAAAACCTCCCGCCCCAGGCCCGATCTTCACCACGGTCCCCGCCATATCGACTCCTATGAGCCCCGGGAACTGAATTGGATAAGAATCCTTCGTCAATCCAGCGCGCCGCTTGTAGTCGATCGGATTTACGCTGGCCGCCGCCACGCGCACAAGCACCTCCCCGGAACCCGGCACCGGATCAGGATAGTCCTCAAACTTCAATACTTCCGGGCCGCCATATTGGTGGACAACAATTGCTTTCATATTTCTTCTCCTGCGCATCCGGTCACCAACAAAACTTAGATCAGCGAAGCGGGAGTTGGTGACTGACGCTATGGGCTCCGAGGTACCGCTTCGACGACCCGATTCGGCGGAGCCTACCGTCTGCGCCCCGTGCTCCCCAGCACGCTGAGGAATAGGTTGATAAAGTCGAGATATAGCCGCAGAGCGCCGAAGATCTCCGTCTTGCGTGCGGCGTCAGTTCCCTCGCTACCCGGAGCATTCATCGCCTTGATGTTCTGTGTATCGTAGGCGGTGAGTCCCGCGAACACGATGATGCCCAAAATGGAGTACAGGAAGCCGCCACCCCCGCCCATCAGCGATGGGAAGAACACCGAGAGCAAACCGAAGCCAACCAATCCGAATAACCCCATCATGCAGAAAGAGCCGACCGGGCCGAGGTCTCGCTTAGTCAAGTATCCGACGGCGCTGAGGCCCGCGAAACCGACGGCTGTTACGCCGAACACCTGGAAGATGCTGGATCCTGTGAAGACCAGAAAGATGCTGGATAGCGTTAGTCCGGTTAACCCAGCGTACAGAAAATAGATCAACGTCGCGGTCAGACCGCTGATCCGGTTTATGAGTCCGGAGAGCAGGAAGACGGCTCCCAGTTGGGCGATCACCAGGCCCCACAGGAGCAGCCGGTTACCGAGAACCGCTTGTACCAGTTGCGGATTGCCCGCGACGTTCCACGCCACCGCGCCGGTGAGACAAAGTCCGGCGGTCATCCAGCCGGAGACACGGCTCATGAACCGGGCGTTCTTTGCTGCGATAGGGGCGATCTCGAACGCCTGATTGCCCCACGGCTGATCGGGAAGGTATGATGCTTTTCGCATAAGTATTGTCCTTTCGTATGCGCTGGATTTCACCCAGCATTCCGCCCGACTCTTGCCCGCTCAAGCCGGCGTTGAGCCTCCGCACCGGCCGAAGCGGCTGACACATTCAACAAATTCACAAATATCTGTGAGATTCCGCGATTCGGAGTGGCGTCAGGCCAAAGTCCCACAACCGGGCTGGATCCCCGCCTCACGACGCGTTCAACGGGTCACCGCTTGCGCGGCAGGTTCGAGAACATGATCGGTCAGATCGGTCGGTTTCAATGTGCTCAAGATATTTCTCGCCTTAGCCGCCTCAGCGGAAGTTCCATGAGCAACCACCAGATACTCGCCCGCCTTCAGGTCGGTCTCGTAGGTGACGATGCTGTTTTTGGGCACACCTATGCTATACAGACCGGCACCGACAGCACTCAGGCCGCCGACCAACACCGCGTTTTCCAGGGCCGCGACGATCGAAGCCACCAATGGACCGCCCACCAGCACGGTGCCTATCGCGGGCACCCAAAAGAATGCGGCACCAAACAGTAGGCCCCAGACACCGCCCCAGAAGGCACCCCACTCTCCCCAGTACTTCATGCGGTTGCCAGCGTTGTAGTAGCCAACGGCCTGTTCGTCCGTGTGGTAGTCCTTCCCTACAACTGACAACTTCTTCATGTCGAAGCCCGACTTCTGGAGTTCCTTCACCGCGTCTTCGGCTGCCGAGTGGTTTTCATACACTGCGATCACTGCGTTTGTGTCTGTCACATTCTGTCTCCTTTTCAAGGTTTGGTTTTGGTTGAGAGATTCCGCTTCACTTTTGCCACCACTTCTCCCGCCGGCCGACTCTCTGAACGGTGAATTCTTTGCTCTGCGCCCGACGTTCACGCGCCGCCGCGCCCCTTGGTGGCAGCCCCTCTTCGGCTCTTTCGAGGATGAATGCCTAGGTCGCGCCACGACGTTTCCGCGAGCTTGACGCCATAGTAGTTTGCAGCTTTCTCGATGTTCGCGAACGCCAAGGTACGCTCGGCATCGGAGACGTCGATGACTTGATCGAACCGCGCGACCGCGTTACGCACATGTTGTGCGTCGGTCAGTGGCTCTTTGCGCTGATTCGGAAACGCGTAGACAGTGTCTGGCAGGTCGCTCTGCATCGTAAGCAATCCTTGTTTCCCATGAGGTTCCCAAGTCGCTTCCGCCATGTCTTTCCTGTCCTTTCCTTAATATTTGGTCCTTAATTCTTAGCTAGAGGGCGAGCTCCGGGACACTAGCGCTCGACCGCGGAGAGACCGATGCTCAACGCTATGGCCCCATCGACGCTGTATCGACCCGGCCTAGCGAAGATCAGCCACACCAGGCTCAATACGTAAAGCACCTCGGGGGGTATAGAAAGTCGTCGAGCCAGCTCAAGAAACCACTCGCCTGGATCGTGTGGATCGAAGTAGTCGCGATCGCAACGATCACGTCTACCTTGAGCGTGGCTGCGCAGAGCGGCATGACCAGCCCCAACGCCAGGCCCGCTCCGCACGCGAATTCAACCGTGGCGACGAAGAGCGCAGTCGCGTGCGGGAATGGGTCGCGTATTTGGACCATGGTCTGCTCAAGCACACCGAACTGGGCCCTTCTAAACAGCTTACTCCCGCCGGAAATACAGAAAAAGATGCCAATCAGGACGCGGGCCGCCATCATTGGCATCCATTCCCCATCGCGGAGCATCGTCAATGCATTCTGGATCACGTGTATCATTCAGCAGCCTCTCCAAATAGCTTCGCTAACCTACCGCTTCACCTTTTCCCGTAGCTGGTGAAAACGTAGTCTCTGCTCTTGGCTTGGGTGTGGCACGCGAACCCGCACCTGGCGTCATTTCCCTGCGGGGGCACGCTTGCCAAGGTTCCCGGTTTGAACGTATCAGAGGCGGTGTCGTAATCAAACACCCCATATCCCCATCCGCCGCTGTCGGCGAATCTCTTGCTATCTTTGACCATAAAGTCGACGTTCGCAAGCTTGTCTCGCACTGTAGTTCCCGGAAAGAACTCATTCTGCTTCGGCGTCCAATGAATTTTGGCCATCTTCGCTCCGTTTGGAAAAGGTTTCCCGTTGCCGGGAATACCCGACTGGAATGCATTGATCATCACGGGATTGCCGAGGATCGTAGTGACGACCTTTTCATTTCGACTGACCGAAATCGTCTGCCAGGCTTCATATCCTCTGAATTCAGAGAACGCGAGGCCGCCCGGGACCTTCACGGTATACTTATCCTGGGCGGGCAGAACAAGACCCGCAAGGACGGCGAAAGACACTGCTTCAATTAATATTCGTTTTTTCATTGTTTGTCTCCTTGGGACCGCTCTACCGAGAAACTGCGGCCGTAGCCCCGCGGCGGCATCTCACATCAGCCGTTCGGGAATCCGAACATCAACCACGACTGGTTGGCTACCCAGTGGGGGTAAAGCTCGGTCATCCGGTTGAACAGCTCTTCGTCGGACGCCGTGGTTTGCTGCAGCCGATCAAAGTCCAGTAGGTAGCTCTTAGTGTCCTGGATCGCCGACGGTGAGTCGGGCGCACCAGGCTTCTTGTGACCAGCAACGACCATCGCCGGGTTCAGCGCTGCCAACCGGTCCAGCGCCGCGATCCAATTCTTTCGGCTCTCCGGCGTGGTGTCGCCAACGTACATGTGGCACTGGTTGTACACCACATCGCCAGCGACGACCAGGTCGATCGACGGAACGTATAGAGACGTCGTATCGGCACTATCGGTGTGGCCCTGCTCGATGATGCGCAATTCCTGGCCCTCGAGAGTGAACTTGTCGTGCTCATAGGGCTGAGGTGCAACGAATTTAGTGGCCAGTTGCGCCAGGAAACAACCGGCGGGCTAACCGCTCCACTGGGGGAGTGAAAGACATCTGCATGGCGTTCACCGTCTTGGGCGTTGCTATCGCCCGAGCGCTCGGGAAACGGTCAAGTAGAATGCCCAGACCGTAGAAGTGGTCGAAATGGCCGTGCGTTATATAGATGGTCTCCAGGTTGCGGTTGTGCAGCGCAACCCAATCCGCGAGAGCCTCGGCCTCCGCCACCGTCGTCATTGCGTCTACCAGCACCGCGTCGTACTCGCCAAAGATTAGAGTCGACGTCATAGGGTCAAAGCCAAGCGGTTCGCCGAAGGGCTTTGGCCGCTCGCCGATCATCGGCTTTCCCGGTGCGGTAAAGACGTTGACACTGAGCGTATTCAAATTGATGGGAGCGGTCATGTGCCTGGTCTCCTTAAGTTCATACGACTCTCCTCGCATTCGCGAGACGACTCCAATTCCGATAAGGTGCAATATCCTGGATGTCCCGTCTATTTTCTCCGTACAATGTGCGGTGGGCCCAGGTAGGAAACTCATCGAGAAAATCGTCGTGAGGCCCAACGTTATCTCCTGTTACCTTCCCGTGAACGCTATGCGTCGTAAGTACGATCTTCCCTCTCTTATGCGGCGCACCTGCCAGCATTTCGTGCGCCCTCCGAGCTTCTTCGAGCGGGAGCACGCTGCCCACCTTCGCGGTCAGCTTTCGGCTATCGAGCATTCTCGCGAGTGTGCCAAGCCGGGTCGCTGTGACATCTACCATGAAGAACGCTACACGACAGCCCGCAGGCTGTGGCGGCGGCGAAACCACCGACACGAGGATGCCGCCCGGCTTCAAAACACGGAATGACCGATGTTGCGTCTCTCCCCCGACCGTGTCGAGTACCGCATCGACGCGGGGCACAGCGTCTTCGAACTTGGTAGCCTTGAAGTTCACGACGGTCTCGGCCCCGAGGCCACGAACATAGTCGACATCGGCAGGCCCAGCGGTTGCGAAAACCTGCAGTTTCGCTTGCTTCGCCAGTTGCACCGCATACGCGCCAACATTTCCAGCCGCTCCGTGGATTAATACCGCTTGGCCTGCCTCCATCTGCGCATAGTCGAACAGCATCTGATACGCTGTCACCGCTACCACCGGCAAAGACGCCGCTTCGACAAAGCTTAACGACCTCGGCATCGCGGCCACCATCTGTGCTGACGCAACCGCGAATAAGCGCCGCAAAATTGTTTATTTGTGACGCCGAAGACCTCCTCACCCGGCTTGAACTGAATTACTCCTGTACCCACAGAGTCAACGATCCCCGCCAAATCTGACCCGAGAATGATAGGAAGGGAGGGTTGCACAATGCTCTTTCCCTCCCGAAGGAGCGCGTCCCATGGGCCAACTCCGGCAGCCGCAACCCGTACAATCAACTCACCTTCTTTGGGCCTCGGACATGGTATCTCTTCGATCACAATCGCGTTCGGCGGACCAAAGTAGTGGATCCTTCCAGCTTTAATTTTTCCTCCCGAAGACAACCACGCTCGACGCCAAGCTAACGTTAGTTGAACGCCAAGACCCACTTTTCTCTCGTCGGATTGACGTAGATCGTAGCCGTCAGCGCTTTAAACCCGCGTCCCGTCCGAGCCGAGCGTTAACCGTAAATGAACTCGGTACTCTGTCCGACTTCGATAATGTAACCGTGAGGATCGCGAATGTAGCAGCAAGTCTCGCCGTACTTGGGGATCGGCGTCGGTAATGAATTCGGCTCCTCGACTTTTCCATGATTTATAGCAGGCTTGAATATCCGCAACGCGAATATTCATAAAGCCGTTGATCTTATCCGGGTCGGGCACGCTGAGCGTTACAGTCGGTTTGTCGGGGGTCGGCCCGCCCCCGACGTTGACCAGGAGCCACGTATTCGCGATCTGAATATACCCAGGCGCGCCCTTGCTGTCGCCTCTGCTCAGAGCGCGACCGCCGAAGACCGTTTCATAGAAGCGAAGCGATCGGTCGATATCGGCGACGGTGAGAAAATGTGCGACGCTGATTCCTCTCTCGGGGGCATCTCATAGCTCTTCTGTTCGATTTGTACGCTGTTTATTGACGGCTCCGACGGCAATTCAGTCATGAGTTTCAGAAGCGCCTGCGCTGCCGAGGTCGACGACGCTGGATTCTGGCCAGTAATGAGACGGCCGTCAGTGATGGAAAAAGGCTGCCAGTTCAGCCACCTTCTCGAATATGGCGCCGAAGCCGACAGCTTTCCCTTCACTAGCGGAGCCCCCTGATAGGTGACGTGGCGAAGCACCCCGGGCGAATGGCACACTAACGCGATTGGCTTGCCGGAGTTGTAGAAGGCCTCCAGAAGCGCGATAGACTAGGGCTTTCCGCGAGATCCCACATGGGGCCGTGCCCACCGGGATGGAAAACGGTGTCGAAGTCTTCCGCCCTCACGTCCGCGAGTTTGACCGTGCTCGCGAGAGCCTTTTGCGCCGCCGCGTCCTTCTTGAACCGCGTCATCGCCAGGGTTTGATTTTCAGGCAGATCGCTTTTCGGATCGAGCGGAGGCTGCCCGCCTTTCGGAGAGGCGAGCGTAAGCTCAACGCCAGCGTCCTTGAATACGAAATAAGGGGCGGCGAATTCCTCAAGCCAGAAGCCAGTCTTGAGGCCAGTGTTCCCCAGTTGATCATGCGACGTCAGGACCATCAGTATCTTCATGTTCTTCTCCTTTTTTCGTATCCAGCTCTTCCGCCTTCGCTGCTTGATATACACAGGTGGCGTACCGCAGCGAAGGTATAGAAACGAAAGACACAGCAGGGACTTGGCTTTGTCTTCCGTCGACCCTCCGACACTGACTGCCGTCACGTTTCAGCTGATGTCCCGCGCATCTTTGAGATACTACACGCGGAACGCGTGGAATCAGATCTGCCGACCGGCAGGAGGACATCTAATGGGACGGCTTCTATCAATCAATGTCGGGCTTCCTCGTGACATCGAATGGAGGGGCGAAAAAGTCCACACCGCGATTTGGAAGCAGCCAGTCCAGGGTAGGGTTACAGTCCGTCGCCTGAATCTGGAGGGCGATGGACAGGGGGATCTCGCCGGGCATGGAGGCGAACATCGCGCGGTGATGGTATATCAGATGGACGCTTACCGCTATTGGGAGGCTCAGCTCGGCCGCAACGATTTTTCATTCGGACAGTTTGGCGAGAACTTCACAGTGGACGGCTTACCCGATGATCAGGTTTCGATCGGCGATCGGTATCGCATCGGAAGCGCGCTCTTCGAGGTGACGCAGCCGCGCGTCACATGCTATCGCGTGGGTATCAGGATGGCAGAGCCGGCAATGGCCTCTTTGCTCGTGTCACATCACCGGCCTGGCTTCTACTTTCGCGTGCTGGAGGAAGGCGAAGTCGGCGCTGGCGACGAAATCACGAAAGTGGCGGACGGCCCCGAACGTATCACTGTGGCAGACATCGATGCGCTCCTGTATTTGCCAAACCCCTCGCGCGAACAAATTGAACGCGCGCTGCGAGTGCCGGCACTCAGCCAGGGATGGAAAACGTCCTTAAAGGCCATCGCAGAGCAGAAGACTTCGGAGGGAGGGAATCCCGGGCTCAAGGCCTCCAGTGGCCCGCCACCAGTCTGGCCAGGCTTTCGGCTCATTGCGCGTCGCCGAAATAGATCGGGAAGCTGTCAATGTGGTCTCGTTGTCCATCGAACAAACGGACGGGACGCCCCTGCCTCCAGCTCTACCCGGACAGTTTCTCGTTCTACGGTTGCGCACAACACCCAACGGCCCACTGCTTCTCCGCAATTACTCGATGTCCGGCATTCCCGGTGCCAGGACTTATCGGGTAAGCGTCAAACGAGAGACGAACGGAGTTGTCAGCGCGTATCTTTGCGATCACGCACACCCAGGCGATATTTTGGACGTGAGCGCGCCTCGGGGCGGTTTTATTCTGAGATCCGGCGATGCGCCAATGGTCCTGCTCAGCGCCGGCATCGGGGCGACGCCCGTACTCGCCATGTTGCACTCGCTCTCCTCCGAGGCGTCACTACGTGAGGTCTGGTGGATCTACGGAGCGCGTAACCGCGCAGAGCACCCGTTTGCTAAAGAGTCGCGTAGCCTCTTGCAGACTCTCGTGAACAGCCGAAGCCACATTGTCTACAGCAAGCCCGATTCGGGGGATAAAGCAGGTGTCGATTACGACTCGGTTGGGCATGTGGACACGCCTTTGCTCGATCACCTGGGCGTAACTCACGACGCGGATTTCTACTTGTGTGGTCCACCATCATTTCTCCGCGACCTGACCGCGGGCCTGAAGGCATGGGGTGCCGATTCCACGCGAATTTACCAGGAGGTGTTTGGGCCGGAAGCTTCGATCACGCCAGGAATTGCGCGATCTTCAAGCCCGCCGGTCCATGCTCCCACAGGGGAACCCGGCACCGGCCCAGGGATTTCATTTACACGAAGCGGGCTCACTGTTCCGTGGGATTCACGGTTTTCCAGTTTGCTGGAACTGGCAGAAGCTTGCGACGTTCCCGCACAGTGGTCGTGCCGCACCGGGGTATGCCATACCTGCGAATGCGCATTGATCGGAGGAACGGTCCAATATGAGCCTGATCCACTCGAGGCGCCAGCCACTGGTAACGTGCTGATCTGCTGCTCGAGACCCTCAGGCGATGTCGAAATTGATCTATGATTGCGAGGCCAACTGGCGACGTATCATCATTCGACCTCAATGGTCGACGGGCCCATCGTTAAGTACGAAAATGGGAGTCGCGACGGCCAATGCGAGCGCTGTATGAGTTCTTGTTCAGCGCGGAACCAGTCCTCGTCGGCCGATCCCAAGGGCCGCCCTCGCTCCTCCCACATCTTGTATGCCAGCTTCTCAATCTGTTCGCGCTGTTCATTTGAAAGGTGCATCGATAGAACTCCTTCATTTCGCTACTCGCGTAACCTCTTTGGTCCACTCACGTACGGATTGCCTCGCTCGTAGAAGCGCAGTTCGCGATCCACGCTGCGCGTCAAACCGATGCGCACACTCTTGCCAATCGCGGCCGTTTTCCGCCGGCTCGTCGCGAGCCAGAGCGGACCCGCGGCGCACAGATCCAGACCATCCTGCCGGAGATCAATCTGCATCGCCTGGGCTAGCCGGCCTGGCCCCCGGGCTAAATCGAGCAGGCCTGCCCCGCCGCGGAGGCCTTGCATCCGATCGATTCCCTCGAGAGGTTCGAGGGCGCGCAACAGGACTCCGGCCCCGACTCCCGCCGCCTCGCTCGTCACGTTCAGCATGAACGACGATCCGTAGGTGAAGTATACATGAGCGTATCCTGGTCCAAGAAATAGTGAGGCATTGCCTCGCGTCTCTCCGCGAAATGCGTGACCGGCGGAATCACCGACCGGATAAGCCTCCGTCTCGACGATGCGCCCGCTGAGCCTGCCATCATCGGTGTCATGGACAGCTACTTTGCCACTCAGGTAGCGCGCCAACTCCACAGTATCAACCGGTAGTTCTGTTCGACGAAGACGCCGAAGGCGACACGGGAAAGTTGTCTCGCCTACCAGTCTGACCGGTTCCGACAACAATCGCGTCGTAGTGTTAGTCATTAAACTCCCGTCTAAAAAAGCAAATCCGCCATTTTCGATAGCGTCCGCTGACTGCCCGAAATCGCCGTGCAGGTGCGGGGCCGCGGCATCAGCAAGGTTCTCGGCCCGGAAGTTGGGGTTTTCAGCCGCGGTTTATCGCTGTCAACAGTCGGCTGTCGGTGTCGGGTCGATGGCTTTGCCGGCGTTCCGAGCAATTAGTAATCACCTCGCGGAACTGCAACCCCTTGATTTCGAGGAAATCGCATTCTCCCGCACGATCAGTGCGCGCTGGTGCTTGAAATGCACTTTCCGTTGTTGTGACTGCGCAAACGGCATTACTGCATCGGGTGTTGACATCGGACGCTGCGGACTCGAAACAGACTAATGGTTGTCTTGGCATGAGATGTAGAGCCGTACGGTCGGTGACGCGCTCGCTCGCAGCGCGAACCTCCGCTGAGGATCAGATGGTGCAATCTTGCCCGGAGGCTAGTCCGATGAAGTGGCACCAGGCGCATACCACCTGGTTTTTCGAAACGTTCGTGCTGCGCCCCTTTCTTCCGGATTACAAGCCCTTTCACGAGGAGTTTCGCTGGCTATTCAATAGTTACTACAACTCGATTGGAGACGCGCCTCCCGAGAAGCAACTGCGCGCCGCGTTTTCGCGTCCATCGCTCGATGAGGTGCTCGCTTTTCGCGCGCACGTTGACGAAGCCATGGAAAGGCTCTTCGCGCGTCACATACATGACGATGCAGCACGACGCATCGTGTTGGGTCTGAACCACGAGCAGCAGCATCAGGAATTAATGTTCACTGACATCAAGCATGCCTTTTTCTCGAATCCACTGCGACCAGCATACGCCGCAGCCTCCTTAGCGGGAGCACGCACCGTTTCACCATCCGAGTTCAAGTGGCATCACTTCCATAGCGGTGTGACCGAAATCGGTTATCCGATAGATCCGGCGAACTGTCTCGATTTTTGCTTCGATAATGAGACTCCCCGCCACAGGGTCTATATGGAAGCCTTTGGGATCGCGAACCGTAGCGTCACGTGTCGTGAGTATCTGGAGTTTATGTCCGATGATGGATACGGGCGTCCCGAGCTTTGGCTTTCCGAGGGTTGGGAAGCGGTCAGGAAACAAAGGTGGCGGGCGCCGCTCTATTGGGAACGTGATGCCCCCGACAGCACTGGCTGGCAGATCTTCAGCCTTCGAGGGTGGCATCCGCTTTCAGCACTGCTTGATACGCCCGTATGCCATGTGAGCTTCTTTGAGGCCGATGCGTTCGCACGCTGGAGAGGCTGCCGCCTTCCTAACGAAGCGGAATGGGAGTTTGCAGCGAATGGAAGTTCTATTCACGGGAACCCGCTCGACACCGGAAGATTACATCCTGCAATCGCGTCGGGCGATGGGCTTCAGCAGTTCTTTGGGGACTGCTGGGAGTGGACAGCAAGCCCTTACACCGGCTATCCAGGCTACAAGCCCCTTCCCGGAGCACTAGGCGAATATAACGGCAAATTCATGTCTGGCCAGATGATTTTGCGTGGAGGGTCCTGCGTTACGCCCGCGACTCACATACGCACAACCTATCGTAATTTCTTTCCGCCGGCGACACGCTGGCAATTCACCGGAATACGTTTGGCCGACTAAGACTACCTTAAACATGAATACAATCACCGAGCTTCAGACATTCGAAGCGAACGGGCCTGGCCCCGCTCGACACGCGCGCGGCGCTGATTGATGAGGTTTGGCGCGGCCTGCCAAACATCCACGATCTCTGGTTCCGTGGATGCTCTACGATTCCGAGGGCTCGCGTCTCTTCGAGTGCATCACCACCCTGCCGGAATACTATCCCACGCGAACGGAGCGCGACATTTTGGCGAGCTATGCCGAAGCGATTGTCACGGCGACTGGTTCTGACTGCTCTCGGCCCTTGCGCCTGCTGGAGCTGGGAGCGGGCACAGCCGCCAAGACTGGTATTCTGCTCGAAGCCGCAACGCGCTTCCGAAACGAAGTAATTTACTTACCGGTTGATGTTTCGTTGGATGCACTCGATGCGGCGTGCGACAGCATCGGTTGCCTGCTGCCGGATGTGCAGCTACAGCCTATGGTGGCAAATTACGTCACTCATCCGCCGAAGCTGGATCGATTCAAGGGGACCACACTCGCGATGTACATCGGTTCGAGCATCGGCAACTTCTCGCCGGAGGAGGCTCGCACTATTCTTCGCAATCTGAGGTCTGAGCTCAGAGCTGGCGATGCGCTGCTGTTAGGTACGGATATGGTGAAAGACGAGGCCACTCTCGTGCGGGCGTATGACGACAGAGATGGCGTCACCGCGGCGTTCAATCTCAACATCCTGCATCGCCTCAACAGGGAGCTCGGTGCGAACTTTGAGACCGGCTGCTTCCGGCACCGGGCGCGCTGGAATCGCGTGGAGTCACGCATTGAGATGCACCTCGAGAGCACGCGCGATCAATGCGTAAATATCCCGGCCGCGCAACTTAGCGTTCAATTCGCGGCCCTTGAAACCATCCATACCGAGAACAGCTACAAGTTCACCCCTAGTACGCTAGGCTCTTTGTTGGACGATGCGGGCTTCATAATCGAGCAGACATGGACAGATCCACGACGCTGGTATACCGTCACGCTCGCGGGTCTTCAACGGAATATCTTCGGTCGAGTCAAAGTGCCGGACTCGTTCGGCTGACCGGGGGTATTCGAGCACCGCGTCCTCGTGATAGACGCGATGCTCCGTTTTAAAACCATTCCAAGGATATTTCCGTTTGATCTCGCGAATCCTGCGCGTCCCAGGGAGACGCCGCGCCGCCTCAACAGCTCGCGGCGGCATGGCACCGTCGATCCGCCATCTGCCGGAAGGGACGCGTCCTCGGTGATCGCCGTGTCTCAATTCCCAGCTTCCGCATCTTGTAAATCAGCGTAGTACGCGGCAATCCAAGCCGATTGGCCGCTCCCTCCTGCCCCCCGATCAGCCAGTCGGTTTGCTTCAATGTCTCCAGGATGTGCTCCCGATCGGCGTCGGCAAGCGTGCAGGAAACGCTCTCCGGACACTGCTTCACCGTCTGCTTCAGGCCCAACGGAAGACGCAGCACCGAACCGGGTGAAAAGAGCACCGCGCGCTCGAGGAAATTCTGCAGTTCGCGAATATTGCCCGGCCAGTCGTGCGCTTTGAGTACCGCCACCACTTCATCGGGAATCAAATCGATCGGCTTGTTGAGGCAAGCGGCAAACTTTGCTACAAAGAACTCCGTCAGCGCCGGGATGTCCTGAACGCGTTCACGCAGCGGAGGCAGGCAAATTGGGATGACGTTCAACCGGTAGAACAAGTCTGCCCGAAACAGCTTCTTGGCCACCAGTTGCTCCAGATCCTGGTTGGTCGCCGCCACCACCCGCACGTTGACCCGGACGGTCTGGCCGCTGCCTAAGCGCTCGAACTCCCGCTCTTGCAGGGCGCGTAAAAGCTTGGGCTGAAGTTCCAGAGGCATGTCGCCAATCTCGTCCAAAAAGAGCGTACCCCCATCCGCCATCTGAAATCGCCCCTTGGTTTGTGTGCACGCGCCCGTGAACGCGCCTCTTTCGTGGCCGAACAGTTCGCTCTCGAGCAAGGCACTCGGAATCGCCGCGCAGTTAAGAGCCACAAAACGATGGTTACGGCGAGGACTCGCCTCATGAATGGCTCTGGCAATCACTTCTTTTCCGGTGCCTGTCTCGCCCTGGATCAAAACTGCGGAATCCACCGGTGCGACCTTCTCTACTTCTGCGAGCAATGCCCGGAATTTCGGACTGGATCCAATCAGATTTAAGGTAGCCATTGTCTTCTCCTTGTTTAATAGCGGTTGCAACCCTCTTGATAATCCCGTCGGACGTGGACTTGGATAAAAAATGACTGCTGAACTCTTTGCCGGATTACTTTCTTTTGTCCCTGATTGTCGCGGTAATCGGACCCGGTATCGCCCCCACATCGATGTCGATCGGGCCCCTCTATGGTTGCCAGCCTGATCCCTCTCTAGAGGGATGGCTTCCTATCCCGATTGCGATCTCCTATTTGAAACGCTTTCTTCCAAAGAGGCGAGCGTCGATCGACCATGCTCCAGGGCCGAGCATCGCTACACCAGCGATTAGCAACGCCAGGAAGATGTGAAGCAAGCGGCTGTCCGGCTGTGCGGCGTGCAAGAGCGCCATCCACAACTCATCGATCGCGATAAGCGCTCCCATGACGGGCGTCCACAAGCCGGCGAGCAGAAAAACACCGCCCGCCGCCTCGATAAAATCCCGAGCGACCGAGATTGGCTCTCCAGGCGTGCTGAAGAGGCGGCTCATGCCGAGATAGATCAGCGCAATCCCGACGCCAAGCCGTAGCAGTAAGAGGCCGAATCCAGGCCAGCTATTAGGAAAGGTCGAATATAGGCGTTGCAGAACGTATCCCACCTGATGGTATGGAATCCGCGCCCCTCTTCGATACCCTGGAAAGCGAACGGAGTCATCCCTCCTTCGAGGGATATCGACCGGCTATAGCTCGATGACTCCGCGCTTCAGTCCGATCGTGACCGCATGAGTCCGGTCGTTTGCATCCAGTTTTCCCAGAATATTCTTGACGTGACTCTTGATGGTTTCTTCGGTGAGCCCCAGTTGCGAACCGATCTCCTTATTCGCATTCCCGGCAGCGATGAGTCGCAGTACGTCCGTTTCCCGTGGGGTCAAGGTGTCGTCCGTGCTGTGCTCGGCGATTCCCGCCGCAGCCTCCGATGACAGCCGCTTGTGCCCGGCATGGACCGCGCGAATCGTCTCGAGTAGTTCCTTTCGCAACATATCCTTAAGTAAATAGGCTCGCGCACCGCTTCTAAGAGCGCGCGAAACCTGAACATCGCCGGCATAGCTTGTCAGCACGATGACTCGTGCCTCAGGAAACTCGCCGCGAATCGCGCTCAGCGCGTCGATCCCGCTCATCTCCGGCATCTGCAAATCCATCAACGTGACATCTGGACGGTGTACGCGGAACTGTTGGATCGCCTCCAGCCCGTTGGAAGCTTCCGCGACCAGTTCCATGTCGGTTTGCCTCCCGATCAGCGCAGCGATGCCCTCGCGGACAACAGGATGGTCGTCTACTGAGAGAATCCTGATCATAACTTCATTCTGTCTTTTCCCGGAAACGACCGGGCCGCTTCCCATAAGCAATCGAGCCTGCGACGCTCAAATCGACCTCTGTCCCGGCTCCCTCCCCACTCCAGATATCCAGTTTCGCCCCGATCTCCGCCGCCCGTTCACGCATGCCCGGCAGACCGTAGTGGCCTGGGCGACCCTTTTCAAGTAGAGCGGACGCAATGCCCTCTCCATCATCGCGAATCCGCAAGCGAAACAGTTGTTCGCCGTAGATAATCTCCGCTTCAATACGACGAGCCCGAGCGTGGCTGAAAGCATTTCGCAGCGCCTCGCGAGCAATGCGGTAAATCTCGTCTCGCACGATCGGGTGCAGTTCCCGTGTCTCGCCTTCCACTACCGACTCGAACCTCGCGGACCCTTCGCTCGATAGTTCGTCGCCTACGGTTCTAACCGCCCGCGCCAAATCGTTAGTGATCACCGTCGACAGCCGCAAATCGTGAACCGCCTTCCGGCTCTCCATCACCACCTGGTCCCCCCGATCCAGCGTCCGTTCGAGCTCGTCCTTTATTTCTCCCTCTGGAAGCGCTTCGTCGATGGCTTGCAGTCGCAACATCAGCCCTTGAAAGCCTTGCAACAGCGTGTCATGCAGATCGCGAGCCAGCCGCGTTCGCTCACTGACCCGTTCATCCAACCGCATATTGAATTCCCGTGCCACCTGATGGAGCCGGTATCGGTACAGCCCCCACAGCAGCGCCAGAAAAGCAGCCGCGCACGCCGCCTGGAACCAGCGCGTCTGATAATACGCCGGGTCGATCGAGAACTCGAACGAGTCCCCCGCCTCGTTCCACACCCCGCTGTTGTTCGAACCCACCACGCGGAAACGGTATTTGCGTGGAGGAAGATTGCCATAGAACGCCTCCCGCTTATCGCCCGCGTCCTTCCAATCCCGATCCCAGCCCTCCAGCTTCACCCGAAACCGATTCTTCTCCGGCGCCACCAGACTCAGCGCCGTATAATCGATCTCCACATCCCGGCTCAGTGCCGGCAGCCGCATCCCCGAACCCGCGTCACGAATCACCCCATCCGCCTTAACCTGCTCAATATGCACCGGCGGCGGGAGTTTGTTGAAGTGAAGATTACCCGGATCGATCACGCTCACGCCGTCGCCAGTCTCGAACCACAACTTCCCGTCCGTAGCTTTGACTGCCTGTGGGCTGTAGCCGGCACCTCCCGCGTGGGTCCTGACTCCGTCCGAACTGTCGAAAACCGTTGCCTCGATCTTCCGTTTCGAATCGCGAACCCATGCGTCCAATTCCGGCCGGGCAATGTGCACCAGGCCGCAGGGCATGTACAGCCAGAACGAATGGTCGTCGTCTTCCAGCGCCCAGTTCACCGTGTCGCAGGGCAATCCGTTTCTGCTGGCCAGCGTGCTGCCCCGCCCATTTTTCAACCGGCTTAGCCCGCCCTCGGTCGCGGCCCACAGCGTACCGTCCCCATCGAGCTGAAGGTTGGCGACAAGGCCCCCACCCAACCCCTCGGTGACGCCATACGATGTGCGAACCTGACCATCCCTGAAGTACACCAAGCCGCCCTCATAAAACGCCATCCACAAACCGCCCTGCACAGGATCGGGCAACAGCGCCGTGGCCGCGTCCTTTTTTCCCAGGCTCGCCCACGGAAGCTGTTCGACCACCTTCCCCGCAAAAAGGTGAAGAAGACCTCGCTTCCGATCGCTGATCCATAGATTTCCCGGCCCGTCCGCGTAAAGAGCATACGCGATCAGCCTCGTCATGCCGCTTATCGGAGTGAAATGGTCATGATCGAAGTAATTGACCCCGCCAACCGTGGAGTTCCAAATTCGTCCGCGTTCGTCCTGGAATAGGGACCCCTGCCCCAGGACCGGCACCCCTTTGCTTAGCTTGCGGTAAACAGTAATTCGCCCGTTATTCCATCTGTCAAGGCCATCGCGAGTTCCCAGCCAAACGCTGCCATCCTTGGCCGCCAGGACGGTTGAAACGGAGGCATTGGACAAGCCTTGCTTCACAGAAATCGTGGGAACAGCGAAATCGCGAAAGCGGTCCAGGCCGTTGCTCGTAGTCGCCCAAATATCGCCTTCCCGGTCCTCGTAGAGATTCTGAACAGCGTTGCTCGATAGACCGTCGGACTGGTCAAAAATATCTGTCCTGCCCTGGTGCAAATGCAGAAGCCCACGGTCCCCGGTTGAGATCCACACCCCACCATTGCGATCCCGAAGCTCACTAATGGGGTTATATTGCCCGGAACGCCCGGAAGCGGGTACGCCTCGACTTTCCCGTTAACCAGTTGCCTGATACCGCCCCGCAGGCCGATCCAGAGTGCGCCGTTGTCGCCCTCGATCAAACCGTGGGGTTCAGCGTCCGGAATCGAATAACGTCTGGGCGGACCAGGCGACCATCGCCACAGTCCGGAATTCGCCCCAGCCCACAGATTGCCCCGGCTGTCCTCATATAAGGAGATAATTCCCAGACCGAAGCTGCCATCCTCTCCCTTGCAACGGACGCTGCTGCCCTGGATCGCGCACAGCCTCCCGGTCGGCCCCGCCTGCGCGCTGGCCCATACCGTTCCTTGCCGATCCTGGAGGAGCGCGTAAACTGCCTGTCCCGCAAGCTCCGGATAGCCACTCAGCTTTCCATCCTTCCAGCTTGCAAGCCCTTTAGATGTGCCGATCCAAAGACGGCCATCGCGGTCGGCGAGCAACCCAAAAATACGGTCGCTCGGGAGATGCTCACCGGCCCGCAACCGCAATTGGACTTTCCGAACGCCATCGAAGCGAAACAAGCCGAATTGTGTTCCCAGCCACAGATAACCATCCAGCGTCTGAGTAATCGCCGAAACGTTGCCCTTGAAAAACCCCTCGCGGACGGTCCAAGCGGTGTGCGCGTATTGACTGATGTCCAGCGACGGGTTCAGTGCGTAAGCACAACGCCAGCACGCCAGCAGGATGAGGATAGCTTTCATCGCTTATGCAGATGATAATTCCCTTTTCATAAAGAACCTAGCACCCAACCACCCTCAAAGAGCCGCCGTTGTGGCGCACGCGTCCACGCGTGCCGCGTCGACCGTCATGCCGACGTGTCTTTTGACGCTAACCGATCACCCGAGTTCTAACTTCTTTCCCCCCATCCTCCCAACGACTTCCCGTCGCAAAACCCCTCGCTCCGCGCACCCCGCCGTTATCCTCCTGTCGGAGTTTAACGAAATGTCTTCTGCACTCAAAAGCGAAACCGCCCGTATCAACGGAGCCAAATCTCACGGCCCCGCAACCCCCGAAGGGAAAGCCCGCTCCTCCGCCAACAGCCGCCGTCATGGTCTCGCCTCCGCCTCCATCCTCATGGACGGCGAATCCGCCGAGGACTTCCAACTCCTCCGCGCCGACTTCCTAAACCAGTTCCAGCCTCAGACCGCCGTCGAAACCGACCTGGTCGACGTCATGGCCATCGCCCGCTGGCGCCTCCGCCGACTCCTAGCCATCGAAGCTCACCTCTTTGACCTGGAAATCCTCTACCGCAAGGACGACATCAAAGCTCGGTCCAAACTAAAAGTAATGGAACAAGAGGATCGCTTGGCCTTTGTCTTTCAAAAACTGGGTGATCACGGCAACAGCCTGACCCTCCTGCTCCGTTACGAGGGATCGCTAAACCGCTCTTACGATAAGGCATTGAAGCAGTTGCTGCTGTTGCAATCCACCCGCCAATCCGCCCCTCCCGAAGCCGCGGTGGGTTCGTTCTGTATTTTCGAGAACCCCGAGCCCCCCGCTACCAGCGACGCGCCCGGGCCGCGTCGGTCCGCCGACTCTGACTGCCGCCAGTTTACAGATACATCGTCCCAACTCTCCTGCGATTTCAACACTCTACCAGTGGCGTTCGCTTTGCCCTAGCTACATCGCACGAGAGAAGGAGAAATCATGACAACTGTGAGCGCACCGGCAAAAGCCGCCCAGCTTCGCATAACCCGACGGTCGCCCGCCTATTGGCGTGTCACCATCGATAACCCGCCCATCAATGTGATGGGCCCGGAAATGGTCCGGCAGTTTCAGGAAACTATCGGCGCGATCGAGGCCGACGAGCAAGTCAAAGTCGTGGTCTTCGACAGCGCAGTCGACGGCTACTTCCTGAATCACTCCGATTTCCTGGCCAAGCTCGAGGACCTCACTTCAATGCCGGCCGGTCCCACGGGCTTGCCGCCTTGGCCGGACTTTCTCGTGCGGCTGACCCGCGCGCCAGTCGTCTCCATCGCCCTCATCCGCGGCCGCGCGACAGGTAATGGCAGCGAGATTACGCTCGCCTGCGACATGAGTTTCGCCAGCCGCGAGAAAACGATCATTTCGCAATGGGAAGTGGGAGTGGGGATGGTCGCCGGCGGCGGCCCCATGGCCCGTCTGCCCCAACTCATCGGCCGAAACCGCGCCCTCGAGGTGCTCTTGAGCTCGGAAGACATCAGCGGAGTCCAAGCCGAGGCTTACGGCTACGTGAATCGCGCCCTTCCCGACGCCGATCTGGACGCGTTCGTAGAGGCGCTCGCGACCCGGATCGCCGGGCTTCGACAAATGGGCGATCGCCAACACCAAGCGCCTCGTCAACACCAGCCTGCCGCCGGACGTCGAACTCGGCGCCGGTTGGGATGCGTGCATCGCTTCGCTCGGGCGACCCGCCGCCCAGAATGGGATCAAAGCGCTAATGGCGCGCGGCTTCCACAAGCCAGGCGATGTCGAAAATCGGCTCGGATACTACCTCGGCCAAATCTAGAGGAGGAAAAAATATGTCAACCAGCAAAACACAAATCTCGAATCCACTCGATGTTATTCCAGACGAAATGCCGTACGATGTGCCGTACGGTCCGCCCATATCGCTAGACCAAGCCCAGGCGGTTATTCAGGCGGCTGTGGCAGAGGCCAAGGAGCGGAATTGGAAGATGAACGTAGCAATAGCCGACTCCGGCGGTAACTTAGTCGCCTTCCAACGAATGGATGGCGCGATGCTTGCGTCAATTCAGATTGCGCAACACAAGGCGCGAGCAGCCGCGACCTTCCGCCGCCCAACAAAAGTCTTCGAGGACGGTATCAACCTCATGCATCTCGATTATCTGCTCGCTTTCGACGGAGTCATTGCGTCTCGAGGCGGCATTCCACTGATCGAGCAGGGCAAGATTGTCGGCGCAATCGGCTGTTCGGGAGGCACCGATTCGCAAGATGAGGTGGTCAGCAAGGCAGGCGCGGCAGTAATTGATTAACATCGTTGGGACAGCCCCCCTGTGGAGGTGCTCAGTCGAAAAGGAGAAACAGCATGCCCGTATCGTTCTCAAAGGACGTGAAGCCAATGTTTCGCGAAGTCGACGTCAATCACATGAAGCCTCACGGTGTGCATTTGGACGATTACGAATACATGTCCGACGCGACGAACAACTATGCGAATGCACGCGCGGTCCAGGATACTCTGGTGGGCCAAACCATGCCTCCTGGCGGCCCATTCTGGACCGAAGCGCAGCTCGGTCTGTTTGACCAGTGGAAGAATGACGGATATCAGCCCTGAGACGATGGTAATCTTATCGACAACGTCCAGGATAATATCCAGGTGAAGCCCGATCGATCGAGCACTTCGCAGCCCGTAGCCGCGCCGCTGACACGAGCCGCCATTTTTCTCGTGGTGACGGTAAACCCGGGCCTCGACAATCGCGCGACCCTGCGGTCGTTCTGCGGAGACCTCTCAACGCTGCTGCGCGCCGTCGAATTTCGCGACTTGGAAGCCGGTCTCTCTTGCGTCATGAGCTTCGGGTCGGACGCGTGGGACCGCCTCTTTGGAGCGACGCGGCCGGCGGAACTTCATCCGTTCCGGGAGATTCGCGCCGGAGCGCGCCACGCCGTTTCTACACCAGGCGACCTGTTGTTCCACATTCGCGCGAAGCGTATGGATCTGTGCTTCGAACTTGCAATGCAGATCATGGCGCGTCTCGGACCTTCCGTTTGCGCTGTGGACGAAGTGCATGGCTTCCGTTATTTTGACGACCGCGACCTCATGGGTTTCGTCGACGGGACTGAGAATCCGAGAGGCGAGGCAGCAACCGATGCCGTGATCGTCGGCGAGGAGGACGCCGCGTTCGCCGGCGGCAGCTACGTCGTCGTGCAGAAATATCTCCACAATCTTGATGGATGGAATGCCCTGTCAACGGAGGCCCAGGAACGGATCATCGGCCGCACGAAGGTGTCGGGCATCGAACTGGACGATTCCATGAAGCCGACCTCAGCGCACAATGCGCTGACGACCATCGTCGAGGACGGGAAAGAAGTCAAGATCCTGCGCGACAACATGCCCTTCGGCCGGGCTGCGCACGGTGAGTTCGGCACCTACTTCATCGGCTACAGCCGTTCGCCCCACACCATTGAACAGATGCTCGAAAACATGTTCGTTGGCCGGCCGCCCGGCAATTACGACCGGATTCTCGATTTCAGCCGCGCCGTTACGGGAAGCCTGTTTTTTGCTCCGTCCGTAACATTTTTGGAAGCCATAGGCAAGGACCAGCCCGACATAGCAACGGCCGAGAGCTCTTTATCCACCACGCGCCAGAGCGACGGTTCGCTGGGTATTGGCTCTCTGAAAGGAGAAAATCCGCATGAATAATCTGCATCGCGAGCTAGCTCCCATTTCGGATGCGGCGTGGGCTCAGATTGAAGAGGAGACAGCGCGCACATTCAAACGTTACCTCGCCGGCAGGCGGGTAGTCGACGTGAGGGGACCGGCGGGCACAGCTCTCTCCGCGGTCGGCACGGGCCATCTGCGTCCGATTGACAGTTCGAAGGACGGCGTTATCGCCAGACAGCGCGAGGTGAAGGCGCTGGTGGAACTGCGTTTTCCTTTTGAACTCGATCGCCAGGCGATCGACGACGTCGAACGCGGCGCCAATGACTCGGATTGGCAACCAGCGAAGGACGCGGCTCGCCAGATCGCCTTTGCCGAGGACGGCGCGATTTTTGAGGGCTATACGGCAGCCGGCATCGTCGGAATTCGACAAGGGACCAGCAATCCGAAGATGCCCCTTCCGCCCGACGTTCGCCAGTACCCGGACGCCATCGCTCAAGCCCTGAGCCAATTAAGGCTTGTTGGCGTCAATGGCCCCTATAGTGTTCTGCTGGGAGCCGGCGCCTATACCTCACTCGCTGAAACCAGCGATCACGGTTATCCGGTGCTGGAGCACGTCAAGCGGCTGGTCGACGATAAAATCATTTGGGCACCCGCGATCGACGGGGCGTTTGCACTGACCACGCGTGGCGGCGATTTCGAGGTGCACATTGGCCAGGACGTATCCATCGGCTACCTGAGCCACACCGATCATGCCGTCCGCCTGTATCTTCAGGAGACCTTAACTTTCCTGCTGCTTACCTCAGAGGCAGCCGTCGCGCTAACTCCGTGATCAGATTCTCCCAGCTCTTGCTGGTCCTCGATGGCTACAGAGGGCCGTCCTCGGGTCGCGACCGAGGCCGATCGACGCGTCGGGGGCATCTCTGTTTGCAGGCCCTTCGCAGCCGTTGGTCTTGGAGAGTCGCTCCGTTAGACTTGCAACTCGACGAGTGACAACGTCGGGGAGCTGTAGGGAGTTTTGCCACGGCTTCGCCATACCAACTGAACCCAACTGTTATCAGTTGAACTCAACTGAACCGAACTGAACTGCCCGTCGGCACCTTCGATTCCCGTTAGCGCTACCATGTTTTCATAGAGTTACGGGGAACGGGTCATGATGGGCCATGAGGCGCAAGGCTCCCACAGAAACCAGGGTTCTAACGGCTCGGCTCTACGCGGCCGGTTCTAGGCTCTACGGGCTCCTTACAACGACAGCCATTTCCGAACCCACCACGCTCTAAACTTCGACTGGTGCAGATCCCGATAAGCGTTGCACGCCATCTTGATCGCCGCCGCCTGCGTTGGATATGGGTAGCTCACATGCGCCAATTTCCGGAGTCCGGCACCTGCCGCCATTGCCAGGGAAATAACGCCGATCAATTCACCTGCGTGGCGGGCAACCACGGTCGCTCCAAGAATCCTGTCCGTACCTTCTTTAATGTGAATCTTTACAAAACCTTCTTCTTCCGCATCGGCCATGGCGCGATCAACGTCATGCATCGGCACGGTAAGCGTCTTAATCGCGATGTCTTTTTCTCTCGCCTCCCTCACATACATTCCGACGTGCGCAATCTCCGGATCGGTATACGTGCACCACGGAATGGTCAAGGCACTCAATCGCAATCGCCCGAAAAATAGCGCATTTTGAGCCACGATATGCGCCGAAGCTCCTTCGATATGCGCGAATTTATGCTCCAGGCACACATCGCCCGCTGCATAGATCCGCGGATTCGATGTCTGCAGAAAATCGTTAATCCGAATTCCAGACTCATCCGAATAGTTCACTTGAGCCGCTTCCAGATTCATGCCCCGCACGTTGGGAGCACGCCCGGCCGCAAGCAGGATCGCGTCTGCAACCACGGTGGCCTTGTTCCCGTCGCTGATTAAGTCCACCAGCTTACGCGGCCCTTCCGTTCGAACTCCAACCGTCTGCGTATTGAGATGGATATCGATTCCGTCCCGTGCCATCGATTCAGATAGAATCTGCGCAGCATCGCGTTCTTCCTGACCCAAGAACAGCGGCTCGTCCTGCACCAGGCTAACACGCGACCCCAGCCGGCAAAATGCCTGCGCCAGTTCGCAACCCAAGGGACCACCGCCAATCACCACCAGGTTTTGCGGACATTCGTTTAATTCGAACACCGTTTCGTTGGTTAGGTATCCGGCCTCTTCCAACCCGGGAATAGAGGGAATCACGGGGCGAGCACCCGTTGCAATCAGGGCACGCTTGAAACGCAGAGTCTCTCCATTTACGGCCATCGCCTCTGGGCCCTTAAATCGCCCTTCGCCAAAGAAGACGTCTACGCCCCTGGCTTTCAATTGGTGTGCCGACGTCCGCCGGCTCACGCGGGAGCGCACTCGTCTCATCCGTTCCATCACCTCGGCGAAATCGACATGTATGTTGTCAGGCCTCTGCGCGCCATAGCGCCCCGCATTCCTCATTTCCGCATACAGCCTTGAGGTGCGGATCATCGCTTTGGAACAGATACAACCGGCATTCAAGCAAACTCCGCCCAGCAGATTGCGCTCTATTAGCGCGACCTTCGCCCCCGCCCTCACGGCCTCCCGTGCAGTCAGTATTCCGGCGTATCCGCCGCCCAGAATCACTAGATTGTATCTGCCCGCCGGCCGCGGATTCGTCCAGTCCTCTGGGTGGACGTTATTCAACAAGCTGCGATTGCCGGCGTCTTCCGCCAGCACCGATGGGGATAGCATTTCAATAGACATCGGATATTTCCAACCATCCTCCCGTGAAGCCGGCCCGTTCCAATCCGGTCCGGATGTGGGAGCAATTTCGCATCAGATTCCAAACGAACTCCGATCGATAATTTTCGATCATCAACACTATCAGTCCTTGATCAAGCCCGAAATAACCTTCCGAGAACCAACCGCGTTGATCGTCGGAATTCACGGTCGGATTCAGTCCGCCCGGCACCCGGCAGTTCTCTGCGATTCTCGGATCCTTTTCACAAATATTTCGAATAGCGGCTAAAGCAATTTCTGGTTCGAAGGGCAGCGCTCCAAAGGCCGCCGACGGCGCGATGGTCCCGTCATCCGGCCCCCACGGCGCGCCCCGCGCGGCGTAGCTGAAAAACTCCCGGCCCGGCCGAGAGGTAGTGGGCGTGCCATGGCCAGGTCCATCGCAGGCCGTGAAACCCCAGTAATCCTCGCCGTACCTTTTATACTCGCGTGGATTCCGCTTCGCATAGTCCCTCTGAATCAACGTAGCGTTCCGGCTGTTCTCAAAATAGTCGCTCTGTTTTTCACGCATGAATCGATCCCGCAGTTTTCTAAAATCGATCCAAAGATGGCTGAATTGATGAATGAACAGGGGCCCGGCGTATAGCACATCGTGACCGTAAATATTCTCCCATTGGTAGGTGGACGTCCAGGCGTGATAGGTTTCCGCCGCCAAGGCGTAGGTTGGCGAAGCTAAACCCAGCACATACAAAATGGTCGCTTCACTATATCCTTCCCAGCCATAGTGGAGGAAACCGAATTCAGGTTTCCATCCCTGGCAAACGGTCTCGCGGCCGTTTTGAGCCCAGTGCCAATCCATGCGCCGAAAAATCGCATCGGCCAGTCTGCGAATCTCCGTTTCTCCCTGGCCGCCGCCGCTGAAATAGGTTTGTGTCGCCATGATTCCGGCCAGTAGAATGGCACTGTCAATCAGGGACAATTCCGAATTCCACGCTCGTTTGCCGGTGTGCAGGTCTAAGAAGTGATAATAAAACCCCCTGTATCCTGTGGCATCAACGTCCTCGCTTTGGGAACTGTTCCAGAAAAAGCGTAGCGTCGCTAACGTTCGCCCCATCGCCTCGTCTCGACTCATCCAGGCTCTCTCGACGGCGACCGGATAGCACGACAGCGCGAATCCTACGACGGCGATACTGCACGGAGAACCTTCACGCGTGGTGTCTGCCACCAGTCCATTCGCTGGATTTATGTTTTCCAGAAAATAGCGAAAGGCACCAAACGCGAAACGCTCCAGCAGTGCTTCGTCTCTTTGCGCCACAGCCATCTCTAGCACCCGCACACACGGTTCTGTGGAGTCAAGAACAAACTCTGCGCCCGCTGCTCATCCCTGTCATTTAGATTGCGAACTGCAGTGGCGCGATACTTGCCGCGCGCATGCCGTCCAGTCGCGATCGCCTCGTGTAATCCCGCTTCGCGCTCTTTTACCCGCGATCGTAAAGTGGATTCTCGCAACCGCCTCACACCCTGAGATTACCGCAGCGTGAGTAGCCAGAGCGTCGAGTTCATTTCTACCTGGCCCTTATCGACCGCTGAACCGCGGGCCGTTATGATTTCGCGACCTGTTTATAGTGAGTTTCAAGCATCTCAGCGACGTCCGCCGTCAGGTCGCTCATATTCCCTAGCTTGTAGTTGGGGCTTTTGGTTCCACCCGATGCGCCGCTGAAAATCGCGACGTGGGCGGTGGAGAAAACCGGGAGGATTACGAGTTGCCAATAGGTAAGCGTGTGGGTCTTCAGGAACTGCTGATGAATGCGATCGCACTCGGCATCCGCCTCCGGGGCGATTCCTTGTGTGATCAGGCCGGTTGAATGATCTACAACCTTAACATTCGTGACTTCCATTCGGCAATCGTATCATGGCAGGTCAGCTTATCGTCGCGACTTTTGTGTTGTAACTTTTTATGAACAAATTGGTTTCATCAAAATACACGGCGATCTTGAAGTGGAGCTCGCTGCTAATCGTCGTGCTGGACGATACACAGCAACGCCTCTTCGTCACGTGGCTGTTAACCAAAAAGTCGGTCGCGTGGCGGATAACTGTGGCTCGCCAAGAGCAACCCTCTTCATAGCCGAAAACAGAGAAGTTTCAGAGAATTGGTCCGAGGATTTCCCGTCCGGCAGGATTTTGCGATGCGGCCGAGCATTGCGTTGGTGGCTAGTCTGCGCGCACAGCCGTGCAGATAGCAACTTATACAACCTGAAGGTTCAATGCCGGCTCACTCCACGCTATCTTTAGTAACCGGATCCAATCATGCAGTCAGTGGCCGGAACCAGTCGACCCAACGTTCTCAACCTAACAGCAACGGCGCGATTCGACACGACCGCGAACGTTAGAGTCACTTCCCGAAACGTCTCCGCGCATCGCAACTGACGTATGGTTCTTCTTACTCGACAAGCGCTCCTGGAACTAGTTCGGCTTGTGTTGCAACTCCGATGGCACCCGGGTACGGTCCAGGCCCTCATATTTGAACCGCCATTCTAGTGGCGCGTCTTCAGGAACGTAGCACTTGTGATCGTCACATGCCTGGTAGCGAAACGTTCCCTTGATGATCACTTCACCCGCCGGAGTGACCACGGCCTTCAGCGCAGCCTCCTGTCCGAACGTGATTTCGCGCCGGATCCGGATGTGTCCCCGGTATACAGGGACGGTCTCATTGATCGCTTCCAGGCGCAGCATCTCCGAGGCCGGGTACTCGAACGAGTGCTGTTTCGCGGCCGGCCCGCCTTCATCCAACCGCCAGTCAATCGGAATGTATCCCTGCACTCCGGGAGCGTAGACATGCATCTTGTCCCCCATTTCGATGTCGAGGCTGAGGGCGATTCGGAGACCAGGCCTGGCGATGCCATTACTGGCTGCAGTGCTAATTTGAAGGTGCTTGGCTTCGGCGGATCCGCGCGCCGCATCGAGCGGTGCTCCGAACTGCCTGGCCAGAATGTCCGCCGTAGAGACGCGGTCCTTATAGTCGTCTTCAAAATACTTGGACACGATCATCCCTTGTGTATTCACGACGTACACGCCTGGATAGGGGATGCCGTAGACCAGGGTGCCCGGCTTCGTTGTTTCATTGAAGATGCCGTATGCACGTATGATCTTCGACTCAGGATCCGAGAGTAGCGGATAGGTGATATGTTGCCGATCCGCGAAATTCTTGAGCGCCCCAACCGAATCATAACTGATGCCCGCAATACCAAGTCCCTGTTTGTGGATCGCGTCTAGATTTTGTTCCAGCTCAACGAGCTGGATCTTGCAGAACGGTCACCAGTCCGCTGAGCGGAAGAACACGAGCATGGCGCCCTTAGGGCCCATGATGGATTTGAGAGTCTGGTTCCGGCCTTCCTGGTCCTGCGCGGAAAAGGCAGGGACTTGCTGGCCTACGTCCGGCCCGGTTTTGATGTTCTGGCCGTGCAATGCCGCGATCGTAAGCGGCCACAACATCGCCACTTCCTTCAGAAATCTCTTTGCCATTCAGCACCTCCCTAGTGTCCTGAGTTATAAATTCGTTGAATTTATCATTGCCTGCCTGATCATGTGCCGCGAGTTACTCCCGGCGTCCCCTCGGGCACTAATCAGAACGTGAACGTCTCCTCTTCGGCGATCATGATGACAGGCGGGCCGCCCGACGAGATCTTCACCGCATGAGCCAAGGTTTTCTTACCTCCATCAGATTCCGCGCACTGCTGGAGCGCCTCCATGGATGGAAAGTGCACCTCCGCAACGCAGAAAAACTGCGGTTCGCCCTGCGGCGATTGCAAGACCTTCGTGGCGACCATTTTGGTCTTTCCGTGAAGATTCGCGATCGCCATCGGCACGTGCTCTTCCTGATATATTTTCTCGAAAGCCGAGGCGTCCGTGGGTTGTGGATACGCGACCATCATTTTGATACTCTTCATTTTACTTTGTTCCTTTCGTTTCTATGCTAGCGGGATTTATAGGCGCTCTAAAATCTTGTTACTACGCTGAACTGAACATCCGCCGATGATTTCGCTCGTCAGTCCTGTGACAAGACCGACCAGAGCGCACACGATCGCAACGCCGAGGTGCGATGCCAAAATGTGCCATGCATCCAGGTTGGGGCAGTGTATCTCCAACACACTGGCGCTGACAAGCCCCGCGAGCAGGCCGGTTGCCGCTCCAGTCATACCCGGAGAAAGGATAGCGCCTCGATGGAGCACCAGCCAGAAGGGCGCAGCGGCCAAGATCCCGATTGGCGTGCCCGCTCGGATACAGCCCCAGCACTTTAACCAGAAATGTCGTTCGTGCTGAAATTGGAATAAGACTGCGATCGTAATCGTCAGTGTGATTGCGATGCCAACGAGTAGCAGCATCGGAGGAATTCTGTGGAGGCTGCCAGGTACCATTTGATTTACCAGAGAATAAGCCAGCAGACCCGTGGCGATCGCCAACGCGCTCAACATCGCGGCGGTTTCGAGCGGGGTCATGACCGCGATCGCGAATGCCCCCATGCGATAGACACCAATAGCGACGAAAGAAATAAAAATACCAACGAGAGCTCCAAAAAAGTAGCGTTTCGGAGCCATCGGGCGCACCGGGCGCAGATTGGCAGCCATGCCTTCTGCGATTTGTCGCAGGGTTGCGGGGGAAGAGGGATCAACGGGAACCGAGCCGGCTTGCGAAGCCTCCCAGAGAGCCCTTTCTACGTCATTGCAGTTCATTGAGCAGCTCCTTTCGCCCGCTCCTCCGCCTGGACTTGAAGCAATTTGCGCAACCGGTCGTAGGCGCGATGTACTTTCTGTTTCACGGCTCCCACGGTGGATGACGTGGCTCGGGCAACTTCCTCCAAGGTTAACCCTCCCACCTTCAACATGGTCACCACTTCCCGTTGCGCTTCCGGCAGGGCTGCAACAAGCGTCTCGAAAGCGGGGCAGGGGTTTCGAACTTCGGCATGGGCAGTTTGTTCCGGCAGGACGTCCATGGCAGTCTCGTGTAGCGCGATGCGTCTCGTCCGGCGGTATCCGTCCACCCGTGCCCGCCTTGCGATGGCATAAATCCAAGGCAGGACCGGCATTCCGGGGCGATAGGTGTGCCGCACACGATGTATCCGTAACCACGTATCCTGTAGAAGGTCGTCAGCGTGTTCCCGGCTGGCCCCCTGGCTCATAAAGAATCGAAGCAACGCTGGGCTCAAAGTGCCGACCAATGCTGCCGGAGCCTTCGGATCGGCCTGCTGGTACCGCTCCATCCAGCAATCTAAGCTGGCAGAAGACTCCTGCGACACAATGTTCTCTTGGAGGGCGGACTCCATCTGAGGGATTATTCGCGGCAGCAGCACTCAGAGTTACGCCCTGCGGAAATATTTTGAAAAACCTTTCGACGGGCTGCCTGGTTAGACAGGCATACCTATACGGACACGAAGGTCGAGCTTCCCGCGAAGGGTGTTCATCATGATACACGCGCGGTCTGCGATCTCCATAACCCGCTCAAGCAGGTCTCGATCCAGGCTGTCTGCTGTGACGTACAACTCTACCGCTGAAAAGCAGGCCGGGGAGCCGGTGACGGTGCCGACTACCTCCATACGAACGTCGGAAATCTGCGCTTCTCTGGTCTTGATCGCCGCCAGGAGGTTGCTCATGAAGCAGCCTCCCACAGCCGCAAGGAACAGTTCTCCGCCCATGGGACCCATATCGGCTCCGCCCTTCTCTGGCGGTCTGTCTATGAGTACCTGGTGAGTGCGGATAGTCGCTTCGGTTGTCGAGATAGAGACCTGACGGAGCTGAATCTTCATCTGGTTCGTCATGTATGTAACCTACCTGCCAATGGTGCCACAAATGCGGGAGCGGATTACGCCGCGTCGAGAAATGCCGGATCGAGGCTTTCCCGATCAGCCGCCTCCTGACACCTGATGCAGAACGGCGTCCACGGCACTGCCGCCAGGCGGCGTTGGCTGATTTCACTATCGCAATGCACGCATGTTCCGAAACAACCGTCCTGGATCCGGAGCAGCGCTGACGCCACGCTGCGTCGAACAGTCGCTTCACGATTCAAGCCGGCGATTGCCAATTCTCTGGCAGTCTTGTAGTCGGCCTCCTCCAGCTCGTCTGCGCTCCTTTCAATCGCGATGTTTTCCAAGCCTCGTATTTTGGTGAGCTCTGCCTGCTTTGTCCTCAAGACATCGCGAAAATGTGTGAGATCGGTTTGTGTCATATGATTCGTCATCTCCCATGATTTAGTACGTATCATCGCGAGGGAAGGTCACGCAGCTTGCCCGATCGTTCGATATATTCCACGGCAGCGCCGATCAGTGCGCCTGCCAGAGAGCTGACCAAGACCACACCCCAGTGCCAAACCAAGATATGAAATGTATTCAGGTTCGGACAGTTGACTTCCAGGACGCTGAGACCAATCAAGCCGGCTAATCCGCCTGCGGCCAAGCCGATGAGTTTGGGAAAAAAGTATGGCTCCGCGACGCAACAGCAGCCAGAACAGGACTGCTGCAGGGGCCGAATACATGAGCCCGTTCTTTATGCATACCAGGCCGCCCGCAACAAACGCCACCTCCTGATGCGAGCGAAAAGTGGTGGCGATCACCAGCGTCAGAACCAGCAAAATACCAACAGGCAGCGCGGCGGGGGGTAACCTGTGTCTACTTCCGGGCACCATCTGCCGAACCATCGAAGCGGCCAGGAGAATCGCACTGGCTGCGAGCGAGGAAAACACCGCGATCCTCTGGTCGATATTGAGAGCAGCCCAGCCATTCGTGCCGAGCCGCACCGCGCCTACAGCCACCACACAGAGAAAGATAATCGCGCAGGCTAAAAGAAGCACCCCGGGCGGCGGCAAAGGTCGAACCGGCTTGAGATTTTCGATTGTGGCAATCTTAATTCGCTTCAACTGGCTCTCGGAAGGCACGAAACCACTTCTAACTTCATCGAGCAGTTGTGTCAGAATGCGGCAACGCTCACACCTGGTGAGGTGTTCGGCAGGTCCTTCTGTGTCGCGCCCAACGTTCTGAAGTCGAGATCATCAAGTCATTCATCTCGCGACAAGTCACTAGGCGCTCCTTTGGGGGTGGTTGCATTGCTTGATCCGGCGGCGACCGCATTTCAAGGTGTCCACAGTTAATTCGTTGCTGTCCTTAAAAAGGTCACGGTATGTCAAGCAGGGTCTCAGATCGATGTTCTACCCCAAAAAGCCCGCCGCTCGACCAAAGGCCGGGCAGCGGGCACGAGGGAAAATGTCAATTGAGCCGTATAACGATAGGACAATTGATGGAGAATCCAGCGCTTCCGAATGGCGCACCACCCGGGCCCGTCAGCAGGCCATCTGCCACAAACGTCAGGATATTGAATTCCTCGCGAAGTTGACCTCGATAGCCGCTTGCGATAGCGGACGGTGTCCATTCGTATAAGTTGGCATCCCAGGCAGGGCTGTAATCCAATGCCAGCGTTGGGATTCCGCCCAAGGTGTTATTGGGCCGGAAACCGTCCGCCAGATCCGCGGACAGACCTTGCCGTAGCGGATTTGCGCAGCTTCCTTGCTCGGGCCCGTTGGTGGCGATGAAGATACGCTCAATCGGGCTGGAAAAGCTGTCGTCATCGCCCAAATGAAGTGCTGCCATCAGAGGGGCAAAAGTATTGTGCTCAATCGAGGCGGCCAAGGGTATGCTTGCATCCATTGAGATGTACCAGACCGGTCTTCCGAAGCTAAAGCCGTTAATGAGTTGTATGGTTACGGTCATGTTAGCCGGATCAATCGCGACAACCTCATCGTGAACCTTGGAATAATCCACGTTGCCATTCGGAAATTCGATATCGCTTGCATTCTGGTTGAAAGCAACGATCGGGGCATTGTAGATCACGCCAGCGGCATTCACGATCTGAACATAAGGACTATAGTTCTTGTCGCCAACCGAACCAGGTTGAAAAGAGACGGGAGGGAACTCACGACCCACAGGGCCAGGAACGATGTTCCGGACCGGGAAAAATCAACGGTACCCGCGTCGAATACTAAGTCGTTGTTTTGATCGAAATTCGCCGTTCGTGCGGCGTTGGCCATGAAGGTCATCTTCGCTGAGAAGTTCAGTCCGAGTTCCGCTGCGACATTCGCATCGTCGACATCTGTCAGGATGTACCACACATTCATCCCGTTTTTCATATGCCCGAGATAAAGAGGGATGGTGATAGTGCCGGCCTTGGAATCAATTTGGCCGGTGTTAAGCAATTGAACGGGGCCTACGAGGCTTTGATTCACCGACGAAGGCGGCGGTCCGAAGTAAGAAAGCGGAACCGCCGTACCAATATTCGCCGAGGCGGGAAACACGTTGCAGCCCGGTCCCGGGCCCAGCGGAACCCCTCCGGGGCCTTGCGCCAGGTTCGGGTCCACGGTTGTGCCCGTGTCCGCGATATCCGCCGCCTTAAAGCTTTGCGAACTCAATCCACGAGACGCGTTGCGTGGCGCGCGAAGCCGGGCCGAATCCTGTGCCAATGCGGTCATGCCCAAAGCGACGGCAATTGCCGAGGCCATGACGCCGCGTGAAAGTCTACGGATGTTGCGAGTGTTGTAAGTCAATGAAGCTCTCCTCATATCTAAGTAATCGGGGTTGGGACCTCTTATGCGATGTGCGTAAAGATTGTCAGCCCACTGCATGATCCTTCGCTAAGCATGTCGGAAAGTCACGGGTCCTGAAGCGATTTGATCTCTTATTTTGCGTCGGCTACTCGCCGTGGTTGGTAAAATAGCTCGCGCCGAAATGGACGCAGCTCCATAACTTTTGGCGCAGAATCGCGAAATACAAGTCGACGGTCAGATCGTCTCCGTGCGGTCGCCGAATATCGAAAAACGAAATAAGGAGAAATACAAATGAATGATCAACAAGAACTCACTTCTCGTGACTGCGGCCTTCGCCGGTCTGGTTGGTGGAACTGCGGCCCGGGCGGCACAGCCGATGCCCATTGGATCGAACTCGTCGCTTTCGGCCGGCCTGCAGGCCGCGGACGACAAGAAGGAGATCGAGAAGCACGCCTGCAAGGGACAGAATTCCTGCAAGGGCAACGGCGGCGGCGATAAGAAGGAATGGGGCAAGAACTCCTGCAAAGGTCAGGGCGCCTGCGCTACCGACGGCTCCAAGAAATAAAACCCTCGATTCCCTGACCAGGGGCCGTCAGCCTGTGAGTCGGCCCCACCATACCCTACAATGCCTGCCAATCGTTTTAATGCATACAAAAACTTCGGGATCGGCGTAGGTCTCCGCGTCCCGCACTACAATCATATCCTCGAGCGTAAACCGGTGGTTGATTGGTTCGAAATCATCTCTGAGAATTACATGGTTGATGGTGGGCCGGCCGCTCGCGACCCTCGATCGCATTCTCGAGCAGTACAAAGTAGTTCAGCATGGCGTCTCGATGTACTTCGGTTCCGCTGGACCCGCCCAATCGGGAACAGTCTGAGGCGTTTGAAGGCGCTCGTTCGCCGAACGAAAACGCCATGGTTCACCGATCATCTTTGCTGGGGAAGCGTGGACGGCCGCTACACGCACGATCTCCTCCCCATGCCCTATACCATCGAAGCCGCGAAGATTACCGCGCGCAATATTCGTCAGGTTGAGGATTTCATTGAGGTACCGATCGCCGTCGAGAACGTGAGCAGTTATGCCGAGTTCCACGTGTCAGAAATGACGGAGTGGGAGTTTCTGAACGAGGTTGTTGAACGCGCCGACTGCGGGATTCTTCTTGACATCAACAATATTTATGTCTCCTCCCGCAATCACGAGTTCAATCCGTTCGTCTACCTGAATGCCGTCGATCCCGCGCGGATAGCCCAGATACATATTGCCGGTCACTCGAAGTTCGAGAAATACATTCTGGACACGCACGATCACCCCGTAATCGATCCGGTATGGCGCCTTTATGCGCATGCCATCGAACGCTTTGGCCCCACCGCGACGCTGCTGGAGTGGGACGATCGGATTCCACCCTTTGAGGAACTGCACGCGGAGGCTCGCAAAGCCGCCCGGTACATGCCGCAACAGGCGAAGGTAGCGTGATGCCGGGCGCCAAGGTCCAAAATCTCAAACAGATTCAGAGGCAGATGGCTGCAGCCCTCATGATGCCCCCCGGCCAACGCGCTCCGGCCGACATCGCGCACAGGGCCGCGGCCTTCATTAAGCCCAACAGCCGTCTCACATCGCTGGAACGCCTTGATATTTACAGCCGAAGCTATTGGTTCCGGCTGATGGGATCGATAAGAGAGGATTTCCCGGGTCTGATGGCGGCCGTCGGTTCGACTGCCTTCGAGCGTCTCTCGAAGGCTTATCTGGGGGATTGTCCGTCGCAGTCGTTTACTCTGCGCAATCTAGGTTCCCGCCTCGAAGCTTGGTTACGGCGCAATCCGCGCTATGCGGGGACCGCGATCGGGCTAGCCCTCGACATGGTACGGCTGGAGTGGGCACACATCGAAGCGTTCGACGGTGGCGTACACAAGGCGCTTGGATCGGAAGATCTCATCTACTTGGCGGAGGGCTGCAATCTCGGAATTCAGCCTCACCTCCAGCTGCTAGCGCTGAAGTTTCCGGTGGATGAACTGCGGATTCGGGTGAATCGCGCATCGTCGGATCACGAACCGGAAAGCAATAGTGTTCCGCAGTCCACGCGCCGCCTGATGCGGCGGGCGGCTCGGTTGAGACCGACGCCTATTTTTGTCGCCGTGCACCGGTTCGATAATAACGTCTACTACCGGAGAATCACGTTTGAGGAATACAGCCTGCTCAACGCGCTTCGCCAGGGGCAGTCCATCGGAGAGGCGGTCGGAATGGTGTTCACGCGTAGTCCTGAACCGCTCGACCGCCAGTGTTCGCAGCTCTCGTCGTGGTTCGCCGCATGGGCGGAGTTGGGCTGGCTGTGTCAAAGGCAAGGGGTAATCAAATGAACATCCAATTTATCGAAAAGAACTATGATCGGTTGATTCGAGTGTCGTCCAGTCTGCAATCTCCATTTATGCTTGCCGTGAGGCTCTATTGGGGATGGCAGTTCATGCAGACCGGGTGGGGCAAACTAACAAATATCGGAAAGGTAATTCATTTCTTTACCGCGCTCGGTATACCCGCGCCGGCATTGAATGCGTACTTCGTTTCAGGTCTCGAGTTTGGCGGGGGCATTCTTCTCGTGCTAGGACTTGGCTCGCGGCTCATTGCCCTGCCGCTTGTGATAGACATGATCGTCGCGTATGTCCTGGCGGACAGAGAGGCGTTGTTCTCGATTATCTCGAATCCGGATAAGTTCACTGGCGCCGCGCCCTACACATTTCTGGTAGCTTCTCTGCTGGTTCTGATCTTCGGTCCCGGAAAACTGTCGATCGATACGCAGTTGACGGCGCGGGTCAGGGCAACGGGCGGATCGGTCAACAAGCGGACCTCGGCTCAGCAAGTCACAGCATAGTTCGCCCAATTGTTGCTCGCCGGTGCGGGGAAATGATTTAAGTCCGTTCGAGCATGGTCAGCTTCGGCTCGCCAAAGTCTCAATCACCAATTGCACCGCAATGTGCTGCGTCGATATGCGCGCCGGAATCGAAGGCGGGCAGCGCGGCTCCCGCAGTTCGAAAGCTCTTACATCCCCGGCGATCTGGTCAATGCGGGAAATGGTAGCTTCATGGCGCCCCCACCGGGGGATTGAAAGGAGAGTAATCGAGAAACTCGGTTCTCAGGTTAAAGGGAAGCGGAAGCTCTTGCCAGCGCGCGATCGTCATCTCGACAAATCGATGGGTGCCGGCGGTCTTGTTAGTGGGATCGCTGTGATCCCATAAACGTGACCGCGCTACCCGTCAACTGGAGGACGCAGCCCCGCTCGAAATCCGGAATCGCCAGGCCGGCTTCAGGACTGTGCACCAGGTTGCCCAGGGTGTTGAAGATGCTATTGTCCGGGTATTCAGGCCATCGGATGGTGAGCGGTCCGATGACTTTCACGAGCCCGGAAGGCCGCCGCGATGGCTCACATCGTAGCCGCCCTCGTCACTGCGGGTTCTTCGCGCTCCTCGCGGCCGTCGCTTAAGATTGCCTCCTCGTTTCAGTGTAAGTGGGCCAGTCGCTTAATGAGGGTAACCTGTCAACCAAGGGACACTACCGCCACTGGTAGCCGCGCGGGTGGGCTCAAGTGGCGCCTTCCGCTGGTCACTTGCCTTTATCTTTCTTCGCAACCTCCTTCACGAGATCCTTTACAGTTTTATCGGCGAGCACCGAGCTAGCCCTCGCCGAGGATCCTCCCCCGGAGGCATCGTCGGCCCAAAGGATTTTTTAATCCTTCCCAACCAGACGAACACCAGCGGTGGCATGGTAGATTGTCCCGGAATTGACGATTACGGTGCCTCCAATAACATTTGCCCCGGAGCGCTCCGCGCTCGTCACTGGGGCTAGAGCCCATTAAGGCCGCGTCCGCCCGGTCCTGAGATTGGACGACCTCGAAACGACCAGATTTGACGATCTGAGCGATAACTTTGCTCCAGGTGACGTCGGCGTCCTCGCCACTGCCAAAGGAATCGACATAAATCTTGCGTACGTCCTGGAGCCGCTGGCCAGGCTCCTGAGCAAGCATCGAGCTTGCTGCCAGGAGCAGGGTTAACGCTGCTGAGAGACGGCGAAGCATAGGAACCTCCCACCGGACGAAAATACCACAGGCCCGAGTGCGATAGCGGTCACCCGGGGACTTCACAAGGGCATCCGAAACTCCACTGCCAGTGGAACTCATGATGCCGTCGGCCATCAAAAAAACACGGGCGATTGCGGTTGGCTCCAACTCTCGCGATCTGTAGAACGCGGCAATTGCGTTTCAGACAATAGAGGAACGCAGCGGCACGAACGTAGTCTCTGGCGAAAAGTGTGTTTGGAAGCTGGGAGCGCAACGGTGACCGCGAATGCGAAACTGCCCTACCCAAGTTTCGACACTCCAGATCAGACATGTATCGGGCGACGATCCGAGTCTCCGCATGTTCCGGTCCGAGCCGCTCCAGGCATCTGGCATGGAGTAAGCGAGCGAACTGAAGTCTCGGATCTTCAGAAGTGTCGATTTGGCGCTGCATACTCTATGGTGCGTTGACGCCGGAAGAACGTTTCATTAGAAATCGTCGATTCACCAGCGTCGTTCCGATCGGCCAGAGAAGAGCATCGGCTTTGCGGCGTAGCCGGGCTCGGCTGGCTGACGCCCGACATTCGGGGCTTGCGGGGCCAGTTGCAGCTCGGTTAGGCCGCTTTCCCCTTCGCAGCCGCCTTCTTTTTCGCCGCCCACCGTTTCTTCATTGCGATCGACAGGGCCTTCCGTCCGGCTTCGGTTAGTCCGCCTTTCTTGACGGGCACCGGAGCCTTGGCGGACCCTGTCTTAGGTGTAACCGCAACCGGAGCTGGCGCCGCCGCAGCAGCCTTCGCCGCCTTGATCGCCGCCGAGCGCTTCTTGGCGCCTGCGATGATCGCCCGTCTACCGACCGCGCTCATCTTCCGTTTCGCCGGTGCGGTAGGACCTACGGGTTCCTCCGGCTTCGAGTCCTGTTCGACAGACGGCGTTACCGCCTTTCGACCGGGACCCGGTGTTTTCTCTGTGGTTGTCGGACTTTGAAGAGCCTCAATCGCTTCAGTTAGCTTGTCTCGTTCGCTTATGAGCAGAGCGAGGATGTGATCAGTTGCCATGGAGGAGAGGCTAACACAGCGGACGGTTAGATCCTACTGAAGATTTCGCAAGCCCTCCAGGTCGCACGCAGATGCCCACTCACAGAGTAGAGCGCGTGTTCACAAGACCTCCTCCGATGAGGCAAAGGGTCACCGCGTGCATGTCACCCCGATCAAGACCGCCGAAAGTATCACAATACTTTTCGGAATGTGAGATTGATGCGAGCGGCTCCGGTCAACGGGTGCTCCCCTTCCTTGGGCGGCGCGACGCCGTGAGAGACGAAGCGCGCGGGACCGGCCCACACCACGACGTCACCGCTTTCGAGGGGCAGGCGGCGCACCGAGTCGGAACGGCGTTTGCCGCCCCACAGGAATATGGCCGGTAAGCCGAGCGAGACGGAGACGATCGGAGCCCAACCATCCTTCTCGTCGCGGTCCTGACAGACGCCACTTCAGCGAATGGGAGTCGGTTTCGGGCACCTCCGCGTGTAGCCGACCGTGCGGCCACGTGATCTCCCAATTCGCGAGTCTTGGACGTTGATGGGGCGGATCAGACTGAAAAAGCTTCGGTGAACCCGCATCGCTGCATTAAGAACTAATCCTTGTGGGAGAATTTGCGGGCCGTGAAGCAACGGGCATTGTCATACAATCGCAAATCCAGTGCGCGACACCTTAATTCCAAGCTTCTGCATCCGATACGTAACCGTCGTGCGTTTCATTCCCAGACGCGCGGCTGCTCCGTTCGGCCCTACCACCCAGTTCGTCTGTTCCAGCGCCCGCAATATCTGCGTCCGTTCCGCTTTCTCTAACACGCCTTGGAGATTGAGGTCCTGCGGTGTAGCAGTACTCATGTTCGGCTCTGAGCTGAACTCGCCGACTGAAACGGTCAGCACGCGACCTTTAGATAAAATCACTGCACGCTCAATGACGTTCTGAAGTTCCCGAATATTTCCGGGCCACGAATAGCGGATCAACGCTTCCATTGTGTCGGAAGGTATAGTGTCGATCATGCGATGATTTCGCCGGCTGAATTCGCGCACGAAGTGCCCGACCAGCAACGGGATATCCTCAGTTCGCTCACGCAAGGCCGGCAGCCTGATTGGAAAAACATTTATCCGATAATAAAGATCCGACCGAAAGGTCCGCTCTTCCACCATCAATTTCAAGCGGCGATTGGTGGCGACAATTAACCGTGTGTCTGTTCGTAGTGTGCGCGTGCTCCCCAGACGTTCAAATTCGCGCTCCTGGAGGACTCGCAGAAGCTTGGGCTGTAGCTCCAGAGGCATTTCGGCGATTTCGTCGAGGAACATCGTCCCTTTATGCGCCATCTCGAAACGGCCTATCCTTTGGGCACTCGGTCCCGTGAAGGCCCCCTTCTCGTGGCCAAAAAGCTCGCTTTCCAACAAGCCAGCAGGGATCGCCGCGCAATTCAATTTGACGAATGCACTCGACTTGCGCAAGCTCAGGCTGTGTACCGCGCGGGCGACCAGTTCTTTTCCTGTGCCTGTCTCTCCGTAGATCAAAACGGTCGCGTCCGCGGGTGCCACCGTCTCGATCTCTCGCAAAATGCTCTTCAGCGCCTCGCTTCCGCCAACAATTTCGTCGAAGTTAACTTCAGTCTGCACCTTGGATTCTAAAAATGTATTTTTGCCGCCGAGTTCGTCCTTGAGTTGGGAAACTTCTCCACCGGTGCGGGAATTCTTCATCGACGAGCTCGGGATGTTGTCAAAAGTGCCCGCCCGTATGTGGTCGATCGGTATCATGACAGCGCGCTCTCCTTCATCCAGTCGACGTAGAGCAGGCGTTCAGCAAAGAGCCACGTGCCATCAATTTTCGCAAACGTATCGAGGTAGCGGAGCGAGGCGACCGTCAAACGCCGCTTTCCGTTGTCGACCGTGACGTGATGTGCGAGGCAGTAGGCTTCGCCCGTGGCCCGATCGTCCGTCAGCGCCAAGATTGTGCTCTGCCCGACGAAGTGGGTGGTGGCATCGTACTTGTTCAGTTCCGCGAACACCGGAGCGAGCGCCTCACGCGAACGCAGTTCTTGCGAGGCAATCGGATCCTTGGCGTTCAGGTAAACCACGAAGTGTGTGTCCGGCGTAAAGAGCGACATCTGGCCTTTCGCATCGCGACGATCGGCGCAGTGTGCGTATGCCTCGACGAGCTCCCGAATTGCCAGGCGATCCGCGGCTTCGGCGGGAGAAATCGCTCTGTGTTTGCTCATGGTTCTGTCCGGTTCAGGATTCGACAAAAGCCCCAGCGGTGTAATGTTTCATGATTGTTTTCATTCGCGCATCTCCTGCATGAGGAATGTTCTGTGATGATGGTACGGAAGGCGGCGCATTGGGTCCATTACATATTTCTGCTAGCCGTTTCCGTAGTTGTGACGCCCCTAAGAGCGTGGCAGAGGTGTCCGAACCCGTGTCACAGTAACAGGAATATGTAATACCGCTTCGACCTCGACTTCGATAGGATCGGTTGGGATAGTGGATCCGCTTTCGCATCGGAACTCGCCGGCCTCGATGGATCCGGCGGCCCGGAGAGTTTTTCTACGTTTAGAATGAAGGGTTATCTGCCGCGAGCAGGCGGTTTTCATGGACTCGGAAAACGAAATCGCATATATCGTCGATGATGATCCAATCGTGCGTGAGGCGCTATGGTCTCTGCTCCGGGCAAATGACAAGAATGTTCAGCTGTTTGCATCCGGCAGGGAGTTCCTGGACGCTGTACGGCGTGACGCTGCGGCTTGTTTGATCCTCGACCTCAAGATGCCCGCGATGAATGGGCTGGAGGTTCAGAGCGTCGTTTCGGCGCAGCTATCGATACCAATTGTTTTCATAACTGGACGCGGGGATATCCCTTCGACCGTGAAAGCAATGAAAAGCGGCGCAATCGACTTCCTTACCAAGCCGGTAGATGAAACTATCCTGCTGGCTGCGGTCGAACACGCCCTGAAAAGGGATCGGCATGCCAGGGGCGAAGCACGGGAACAATCGGATCTGGTGGCGCGCTACCGTTTGCTGACGCCGCGAGAGCAGGAAGTGCTGCCACTTTTGGCGCGGGGCCTGCTAAACAAACAGGTTGCGGCGGGGCTCGGAATCACCGAATATACCATCCAAATTCACCGCGGAAGTATTATGCGCAAGATGAAGGCTGACTCTTTTGCGACATTGGTTCGATTGGCGGCGAAGCTCACGGCTGAACAAACGGTGGCGCGCCGCGAGGGTGAATGAATGCCCTTCCCAGCGAATGCGAGCGCGAATCTGGAATCGAAGATCCCTTTCCACGTTCCTTTGGAGGAATTGAGTAAATATGTCTGGTCTCGTACCGTCGAAGGGACAATGGAATATGTGAGCCCGGCATGTTGCGAGTACCTGGGTCTCTCGGTCGAGCAGATGGAGGATTTTGCTGGTCTCATTCATGCGGACGACAATCGAGTGCGCGAAAGCGCGATGAGAAGCGCAGAAGCCACCGGCGAACCACAACAGTTCCAGGCAAGGTACCGATCAGGCGCCGGGGATTATCAGTGGTTCACCACCCTTCTGCACAGCCAGCGGGATACTTCCAACAAAGTTGTCCGCTACTTCGGTTTGCTCTGGAATATCGATGAGCAAAAACGAAGTGAGGAGGAGACGCGTGCCCGGGACGATGTTTGGGAGACGGTTCTGAAGTTTTTTCCCGGATCGATGTGGGTTGCCCGGCCCGATGGGGCCCCAGAATTCGTTAGCCAAGGCGCCCTTGAATATTCAGGCCTTACTCCGGAGGCGGCATTGACTGAAGGGTTTGAGCGCATTCACCCGGACCATCGCCAGCCCAGACGGGGCTTTTGGAACGGCCTGCTAAAAACTGAGAAGCCAGGTGAGTTTGAGATGCGCGTCCGCGGAGCGGACGGCAACTATCGTTGGTTTTCTTCACGGTCCTATCCGATTCGGGATGCCGCAGGCAAGCTCGAACGCTGGGTGAGCATCGATTGGGATATTGAAGAGCGCAAGAGGGCCGAACAGCAGATCAGGGACCAACTGACACAACTAAATCTACTGGGCGAGAGGTTTCCGGGATTTCTGTGGAAGGCTCTCCCCGACGGGCGAGTCACGTACATAAATCGCTATTGCGAGGAATATTTGGGATTGAATGCGGAAACGGCCGCGGCCGAATGGGGTAACCTCATCCATCCAGACGATCGGGATGAGGTTATGAGACGTTGGGCGATAGTGACAAACGGAGGCCAGTGGCACGATCATGTGCATCGCCTAATCGGCAACGACGGACAATATCGCTGGTTTCAATCAAGGATTACAGCCATAAGAGACGAGTCCGGCAGCGTCATTGCATTGCACGGCCTCATGATCGACGCCGATGACATGGTCTCTGCCGAACGTACCGTCCGGCAGGAGGAAAAACAATTGCGGCGTCTTGTTGATGCGATGCCAGCCATGATTTGGCGAGCCGACCCGCATGGCCGGATTGATCGCTGGAATCGCACGATGATCGAGACGATCGGCAAACACTGGGAAGCATCGGAAACCTTCGACCTGGTGTCTAAGATCGATCCCGCGCAGCGCGGAGAGGTGGAAAAGTGGTGGGCCAAATCGGTGCGCCTCGGAATTCCCTATGAAGACACCTATCGGATTCTGGGGAACGATGGAAACTACCACTGGCATCTCGTGAGGGCGCAACCGTTTCGAGATGATGGTGGCAATATCACCGGTTGGTATGGTGTCCACACAGACATCGACGCACTAAAGGAGGCCGAAAGCGCGCTTCAGTCGCGCGAACATCAGCTTCTTCACATCATAGATACCGTGCCATCCATGCTCTGGGCTACCTCGCCTACGGGCGATCCCACGCACGTCAGCCGCCGATTGCGCGAATACAGCGGGTCGGGGCTGGAGAGAGTTCCTGAACCTTGGATGGGAGAAGTTCGTCCACCCTGACGACTTTGAAGACACAGCAAGAACATTCTTCAAGTCGATGCAGACCGGAGAGCCCTATAGCATCGTCCATCGGCTTCGCCGGGCGGATGGCGAATATCGCTGGCACCATGCGATGGGGGAAGCTCTGCGCGAGCCCGACGGGAAGATCACCCAATGGTACGGCCTGACCGTGGATATTGACGAGCGCAAGAAGGTCGAAGATCGACTCCGCGAAACCAGGGCGAAGTTAAACAAGGCGTCAAGAATCGCCATGGTTGCAGAATTGTCTGCTTCGATTGCACATGAGCTCAACCAACCCTTGATGTCGGTGCTTGGAAACGCGCAGGCTAGCAAACGCTGGTTGGCCGCAACGCCGCCGAATCTTGAGGAGACGACCGCCTCGATCGACAGAATCGTGCGGGATGCCCGGGCCGCCGATCAAACGATGCAAAATATTCGCGCGCTGTTCCGGCGACAATCCTTCGACAGGAAGGAAGCAAGCATACCGGAGATGCTCCGGGAGGCGGTTCGTCTCGTTCAAGAGGACCCAAATAAGCGAAGAATACCTGTCGAATGCATTTTTGAGGATCATCTTCCAAAGGTCTTTGTTGATCCAATACAGCTTCAGGAAGTCTTCATCAATTTGATATCCAACGCGATTGAGGCCATGGAGAATAATCCTCGTCAATCCCGGGTGACGGTCGGAGCTGCGGCGGTCGACGATCACGAAGTCACGATTGAGGTAATCGACAACGGTCCGGGAGTCCACGATCTCGAAAGGATTTTTGACGCCTTTGTGACAACCAAGGAAAAGGGCATGGGGATAGGCTTGGCCGTCTCCCGCTCTATCGTGGAAGCACACGACGGCGAATTGTGGGCGGAGAACAACCCGGACTTCGGTGCGAAAATCGTTTTAAGGATACCGTTATCCCAGATCGGCAACGGCCTTTCGGGCCCTACATAGCGCATTCTGGCGATTGCCAATTAAGGTGTTTATTGGCAAGCTAGCCGTTCTGGCTGAGCTTCTCGATCCCGCACCAGGAGTCGCCATGTCCCGAGATATGCTGTGCGGAGCCTTCTCACGTGCCATCCGGAACGTTGGCTCTCCTGCGTCAAGTTTGCGGATAAGTCGCGGGTTTTGCGCGCATGTCATCGACGGGGCGTTTTGCAAGTCACTTTAGAGGCCGATCGCGGCCTAGGCGCCAAGGAAGCTTATAGCATATGGTTGCCGCGCCTCAACGATCGAGCGCTATCCAAGCCGGAGCGTGATCGCTCGCGTATTCCTCACCCCGGACCCATCGGTCTGCACCCGCGTGCACGAGTTGATCGCGCAAAGTTGGAGAGAGGAGGAAATGATCCAGCCGCATTCCCCTTGTCTAAAGCCCACCGATTACGCTCGTAGTCCCAGAACGTCCAGAGCGGCTCCTCGGGTTGCAGTCTTCGCAGAGCGTCCGCCCAACCCTGAGCGAGCAGTCGAGTATACGCTTGGCGGCTCTGAGGTTCAATCAACGCATTGTTATCGAGAGATCGCGTTGGATAAATGTCCTGCGAAGTCGGTACGACGTTGTAATTGCCGGCCAAAACGACAGGCACGCCGGCCTTCATGAGTTCCGCGCCGTGCCCGATTAAGCGCTCGAACCAGGCCAATTTGTAATCGAACTTCGGACCGGGCTGAGGATTTCCGTTCGGCAGATAGATGGAAGTGATCAGCACTCCATTTACCGCCGCCTCGATATAGCGTGCTTGGCGATCGTCGGGATTCCCAGGCAAGCTGGATCGCGTCAGCACCGGATCGCAGTCGCGCGCGAGGATCGCTACGCCGTTCCAGGAACGCTCGCCTGGCCAGACTCCCCTACAGCCGGCGTCACGAAGGGCACCGTCCGGGAACGCTTGCTGCTCTCTGGAGGCAAACGACGTCGGGCTGTGCCTTTGTGAACCACGCCAGGAGATTGTTTAGACGTTTGTTGACGTTATTGACGTTGAAAGTGGCGATCTTCAATAACCCGACCTCACGCGACCATTCTGCACCGACCGGTGTGTCGCTTTGCAAGTACTTCGTTGGTGACACGAGTTTTGAGGTGCGGGCTGCGCTCGGAGTTGGATCATTCTCCGAATCGCGCGTAATCCGGCCAGAACACGTTCCAGAGGTAATCCCCGTGGCCCGTTGATGTCAGCACCTCAACCTTGCCGGCTCGCGTTCCTTGCGGAGGGCGCTTAGGGGGAAGTATGAATTAGCTCCGGTGTCAGAAATCAGCAATCGCAAAATTCCCACTTGACATTTGCGGATAATCCACTACCATATGGTTGTGGATCAATTAGGGACAACATTTGCCGCTTTGTCTGATCCGACCCGGCGGCGGATGATCGAACGGCTCTCACATGGTCCTGCCTCTGTGCATGGATTGACGGAATCGTTTGCAATTTCGCAGCAGATGATTTCAAAACATGTTGCCTACCTGGTGCGGGCGCGAATTGTGATCAAGACGAAGCGTGGACGAGAGAGTGTGTGCACGCTTAGGCCAGAGGCGATCAAGAAAGTCAGCGACTGGGCGGCTTATTATCGCCGATTCTGGGAAGAGAGTTTCGACAAGCTGGATGTGGTTGTGAGTCAAATGAAAAAAATGGAGCTCAACGATGGCAAAAAACACGGTTAGCGAGACAGAGCGGATGGTGGTCACGAGAGTTTTCGATGCCCCGCGCGAATTGGTTTGGAAGGCGTGGACGGACCCGAAGTATGTAATGCAGTGGTGGGGCCCGAAGGGTTTTACCACACCTTTTTGCAAGATGGATTTTCGCGTGGGAGGAAAATTTCTCTGCTGCATGAGAGCTCCGGATGGCCAGGAGTTCTGGAATGCCGGTGAATACCACGAGATTGTTCCGCACGAAAAGATCGTTTCCTCCATGTACTTTTCCGACCCGCAGGGAAACAAGGTTGAGCCTGCGCACTATGGAATAGAACACGAGGCCATAAACGGTGTGCACGATGTGACTACCTTTGAGGATCTTGGAAACGGCCAGACGAGACTCACCTTCATTGGGAATGAAACCATGGAGAATGCTAAAAATAGCGGTCAAGTGGAGGGCTGGAACCAGATACTCGATAAATTTGCCGCAGTGATTGCGGGGCTGGGGCAGGCGAAATAAGAAGTTGACGTTTTGATGATCGTCATGCGCGAGATACTGAATGTAGAGCAAACGCAGGTCCATCCCGGAAACCCCAGCGGATAGGTCGAACGCGGCGCAACGAAGGCATGGAGAAGGGATACGAGATGCCCGGTGAGATTTGCGGCTTCCGGGCGAATCGTCGGCCGCACGGAGAACGGCGAGCTTTCTCTTGGGGGCGGGGCTGTTTAAAGCCCAGAGATGTTTCGGATTCAAGCCAACGGTTGTGCCAACGTCTCGCTAGTGGGCGATGCGTCTGTCTCGGGGTCCTTAGATTTTATTTTGTCCGGTCTGCGGGTTTATTTCCCCTGAAAAACTCTTCCAGATGCGGATCGTCGAATACGACGACGGTCCCATCACATTTCAGCGCGAAGTAATGGGCTCCCGGATTAACGAGGTATGCCTTTCCGCAAATCAGGGCGGGCGGCGTCAGCTTGTTGATCCAGTCTTTAGGCGCCTCACCGTAGGTGACCACGTCGCTTATACTGCCTGCGGTGATCGGATTTTTCGGCTCTGCGTCCCATACGAGCTCGTTGTCGTGCATGTTGTCCCAGCGATAAACGGAAATCGAGCTGGGGGATACGGCGCCAGCCTGTGGGCATGCGTCTCCGTTTGACAGGCAAAGCTCGACGGTGCCGCCCTTTTTGCTGGCCGCCAGATGCCAGGAGGAATTCTGGCAGCTCGCCAAAGAGAGGGCCAGGCAGCACGACAGCAATAATGAAAAGACGATGTAAGTGCTTTTGGAATGCATGGGGGTCCTCCTGTCCCTTGCGAGAACGATGACATGAATTCTGCGGGTCGAATCTCCTGAATACCTCGAGGCGAAATCGGCAGCCCGCAGGTGACCTCGTACGGCAGCAAAGGCTCGCGATAATATTATCACCGTACGCGGCGCGGTTACCGCTCCGACTTGGCACGACCGCGGGCTGTCCGTATCTTCGGCCACTCGGAAACTGCACTGGTTGACGGCCTGCCTGATTCGTATCGAAAAGTCGGCTGGCAACGCCGCCCGGTAACATGTCCGTAAAACGCCCGTCGCTGAGATGTGCGCGCAACTCGCGGTTTGGCAGTCCCATTTTAGATCTCAAGGCAGACTAGGCCGAGGAAGGCGATAACAGGTGGTAACCGCGCCTCAACGATCGAGCACTATCCAAGCGGGTGCATGATCGCTCGCGTATTCCTCACCGCGGACCCATCGATCCACACCCCCGTCCACGAGTCGATCACACACTGCTGGAGAGAGAAGGAAATGATCCAGCCGCATGCCTTTGTCTAATGCGCACCGATTCCGCTCGTAGTCCCAGAACGTCCAGAGCGGCCCCTCGGGTTGCAGTTTTCGCAGCGCGTCCGTCCAGCCCTGCATCCTCCCTTTATGTATATGTCTTGTCTCCGCCGAACTGCGAATCCCAATACGTCGTAGGATCGGTGAAGAACTCACCCTGCCTGCAGAGGGGACGCATCGCTTCTTCATTGACTTTGATGCCCAGGCCTGGCCCCGTCGGAACGGGGATGTAACCCTTAACCACGAGGTCCCCTGCGTCGGTTATGTCTTTGTGCCAGGCTGGCTGCGGCATGTGCCATTCCATGGCGATGAAGTTTTGGCAGGCGGCTATCGCGTGCACGCCGGCTGCGTAGCCGATCGGGGTAGCGTTGCTGTGGACCATCATCCCCACCGAATATTTGGCCGCCATGTCGGACGTCTTCTTCAATTCGAGAAGGCCGCCGATAACAAGGTGATCCGGGTGGATATAATCGACTGCGCGCGCCTGGCAAAGCGCCTCTAGCGATTCCATCAGGTAGGCGTCTTCGCCGGTCAAGGTGGGCACCCTGATCGAATTGGTGATGAGCTTCCACTCCTCCACCCGGAACCACGGGACCATGTCTTCCAAAGTCGAGGGAGTGACCCTCTCCAGCGCGTTAGCCAGCTTGATGCAACTTTTCGCGGTGAGGTGCCCGAAATGGTCGTGACCCATGGGAACGTCGGCGGCGTCGCCCATGGCTTCCTTAATGGCAGCGACATGGTCGGCTACGAGTTCAGCTCCCTTGTCGCTGATCTCCATTCCCTGATAGTAGTTCTCGGGGCCTTCCCCCGGTTCCCCGTTATAGCCTGCCGGCGCATACATCGTGCCCTTCTTGCCTCGGAGGATAGGAGCTACGCCCAGATCGTACTTAAGCATCGTAAACCCAGCGGCGACTCTCTCCTTATAATCGGCGGCGATATCTTTAATGTCGTTCGAGCGCGGGTCACCCTCGGAGTACATGCGGACCTTGTCGCGAAATTTCCCGCCAAGCATTTGATAGATCGGCACGCCATAAGCTTTGCCGGCCAGATCCCACAACGCGTTCTCAATCGCGTTGACGCCGCTCCCCCGACGGTTGTACCCGCCATGGAGCTTGATCTTGCGGAAGATCTTGTCAACGTTGCAGGGATTCTCGCCGAGCACTCGGGTCTTATGCGTCAGCACGTAGTTCGGCTGGGGGCCGTCCCCAATCGTCTGGCCGTAACCCGAAATTCCCTGATTGGTATCTATTCGGACGATGATCGTGCCGCCTGATGCCCCTCCCGTGCCGGGAGTCGCAGGAGGCAGCGGTCCCCTGCCGCCGCGTCCGCCCGCCCGACCCTCGGCCGCCTGGCCTCCCGGCCCTCTCAGAACGGCGATGCGCATGTCAGTGACTTTCAAGTCTGACGGAATTGAATTCCGGTTGACATCCTGGGGATACGCTTCGAGGTCAGCCAAGAGGCCAAGGCCCGCGGCTGCCGCGCCCGTGCTCAGAAGCGAACGTCGCCCAATTGCGTTTCCTTTTGTAGACATTTACTCTCCTTTTCGCCCAAAACCTACTCGCGTCTGGAACCGGTCCATTCTCTCATCACATATCGTATCCGACATTGAATCTCGAAGCAGATGCTCGCCCGCTCCAATTGCATTCTTTACCGCGTCACGACGATTCGGTTCAGGGCGAGCCGAGGCTCTGAGCAGTACCATTCGACGAAGTTTCGAGTTGCGAATTCGTAGGACCGGCGAGACTCGGGCGATGCCAGGCTATTCAACACCGCAGATTTCGCATGTTCGAGGTCTACCAGCCGAAGGACGGTCCTGGCGTGCTTTCGATGTCGAGTTATCTTCATTGTCGCGGGCTCCAGTACCCGTGATCGGATATCGGCCGCAATCCTCGCAAAGACGGAGACGGCGTTTGTCGGGAGCAATCGTGAAGTTTGCCCTGATGCCTCCGTGACCGGAGTTCGTGAACGCCGCGCGACTTTGCGAGGGGTAGACACCCTTGCGAACGCAATACTGCAGATTTCCTGGATAAGATGGGGCCATGGAACCAGATTTTGTCGAAGAATGTCTATCCGTATTGGCCCGCACTCCCGGAACACTGGACGCGCTGCTGCGTGATTTGCCGGACGCGTGGACTGTCAAGGGCGGAGTAAAAATAGACCACTGGGGCGGAGAGAAAGTAGACCACTTCCTAGGCAGTTGAGGGTTTGCTTTGAGGGATTTGCGGGGGCGGCTGGAGCGTAGGCCTGCGACCCGCTTTGCGGGGCGCGCTTAGGCCGGAGCGGAAGCCGGCCCTGCAAATCGGCGCCGTAAAACCAGCCGGCGGCTAGGAGCGAGGCTTCGCGGGGCGCCGTCGCTTGCTGTCTTTCAACCGGTAACTTTCCCCGTTCATCTCCAGGATGTGGACGTGATGGGTGAGCCGGTCCAGCAGCGCTCCGGTCAGCCGCTCCGATCCGAAGGCCTCGGTCCATTCGTTGAACGGCAGGTTGCTGGTCACCAGCGTGGCACTGCGTTCATAGCGCCGGCTGAAGACCTCGAACAGCAGTTCGGCCCCGGTCTTGGACAGCGGCACGAAGCCCAGTTCGTCGATGATCAGAAGCTCGAAGCTGGAGAGCATTTTCTGAAAGCGCATCAGGCGCCGTTCGTCCTTGGCCTCGATCAGCTCGTGCGCCAGCGACGCCGCGGTGGTGAACCGGACGCGGAAGCCTTTCTGGCAAGCGGCCAGTCCGAGGGCCAGCGCGATGTGCGTTTTGCCGGTGCCCGAGTTTCCCAGCGCCAGCACGTTTTCCTTGCGCTCGATGAACTCGCAGCGGGCCAGATCCAGCACCAGCGACTTATTTAAGGATGGGATCGCCAGGAAGTCGAAAGTGTCCAGACTCTTGACCACGTCGAACTTCGCTTGCCGGATGCGCCGTTCCGTGGCGCGCCGTTCGCGGTCCAGCAGTTCCAGTTCGCTCAACCGCAGCAGGTAACGCGGAAAGTCCACGCCCTCGGCGGCGCACTGCTGCGCGAGCTTGTCGTACTCGCGCAGGAACGTGGGCAGCCGCAGCGTTTTCAGATGATGATCGAGTAAAACCTGGGGCGTGTCCATATCAACACGCACCCAACAGAGCCAGATAATCGGCGGCGGCGGTGGTCGCCACTTGCGCCAGCGGCAGATGCGGATAGTTCTCCAGATCCAGCCGCGCCGGCCGTCTGCTCGATGCGGCACAGCAGCAGGTGCTTGACGGCATCGAACGAGATCGTCCCCATCCGCAGGGCATCGTCGATGGCCTGCTCTACTTCCGCCAGCGCGAACGTCTCCAGCAGCCGCAGGACTTGCACGCACTCGCGCTTGCCCTTCTTGCCCAGGCGCGCTTCCATCAGGCGGCGCAGTTCGTCGAAGCCTTCCGGCATCTTCCAGCCAACCAGCGGCGCGGCCTGGTCGAGCGCGTTGCGTCTTCTGCTCCAGCAGCGCCAGGTAATGCAGCGGATTGAAGATCATGTCTTCGCGTTCATAGCTCCGTGGATGGCGCGCGATCACCTCGCTCGCCGCGCAGATCACCACTTCGTGTACGAACCCTTTCACCAGCACTTCGCGGTGTCCCCACTCCACCGGCACCGAGTAATCGTTGGTGCGATAGCGCACCAGCGACATCGACGTCACCCGCGTGGATCGCTTGTCGCAGGCTTCATACGGCGCCGCCGGCAAGGCGCAGCAGCCGCTCCCGGTCTTTCTCGAAACGCTCTCCGATGGTCTGCTGGTGTCCCCGCAGTTTGCGCTCCCGCCGCTTCTGGCATTGAACCAGCAAGTGAGCGTTGAACGCCTCCCAGGTGGCGAATCGCGGACGCGGCACCATGAAGTTCCGCCGCGCGTAGCCCACCAGCCCTTCCACTTTGCCCTTGTCGTTGCCCTTGCCCGGTCGCCCGAACTTCTCTGCGAACAGATAATGGCTTTGCAGTTCGGTGAACGCTTGCGTCTTCGTCCGCGTCCCATCGCCCAAGATCCGCGCCACGGCAATCTTGGTGTTGTCGTACAGAATCGTGCGCGGCACGCCGCCGAAATACGCGAAGGCGTGGTTGTGGCCTTCCAGGAACGCTTCCGTCGTCTCGGCCGGAAAGGCCATCACGAAGCAGTCATCGGACTGCGGCAGGTCCATCGCCAGATAGTGCGCCTTGCACTCCACTCCGGCGATCACCACCATCGCTTCGCCGAAGTCGGCCTGCGCGTCTCCCGGCGGATGAGCCAGCGGCACAAACATCTCGCGCTGGCTCAGCTTCCTGAGCCGCACGTAGTCCTTCACGATCGTATAGCCGCCCGTGTAGCCGTGCTCGTCGCGCAGCCGCTCGAAGATCCGCTTGGCGGTGTGGCGCTGCTTCCTGCCTTCCGCCTTGTCGTCTTCCAGGATCTGGTCGATGGCTCCAGTCCAGGCATCCAGCTTCGGCCGCCGCACCGGTTGCTGCCGCCGATAGCCCGGCGGCACCGAGTACCGCAGCATCTTCCGCACGGTCTCGCGAGCCAGCCCGAACTGCTTGGCCGCCTCGCGCTCGCTCATCTTGTCGACGACGACCGCTCGCCGCACCCGCGCATACAGCTCCACTGTGTACACCTCTCAGGTGTTCCACAAAACATAAGCCTATGGGAATGTTCGATGGAACCAGTCTCCTGGCGGCCTGGTTTTGCTCCGCCAGCAACGCCGCTCACGCGGCGTTTACTGGTCTATTTTCACTCCGGCGCTTACAAATACGGAGAGAGCAAATTTCCGTTCGGCGCGGCCGGCTCGCCGAACCACTTTTCCGAACGACTCGGTTGGCGGCGGAAGGCCGGTGATGGAACGACCGAGTATTTGTTCCTGCGCGAGAGCTTCAGGATGGTGAGCGAACGTCACGGACTGAGCTACAAAGCCGCTGCGAAGGCTCTCCTCAAACGCGGCTATCTCCACCGGCAAGGCCGCGATTTCACCATCAAAACCAAGATCGGCGGTCAGGACATACGCGTTTATTGTGTTCTGGGTAAGATCCTAACGGACGACTGAAATACGCGAGTCCCGACAGTCCCGACGAGTCCCGGCATCAGGTTTAGATCTCGGGACCACTCACAGCCACTGTTTATGGGCCTGTCCCGACAGTCCCGACATTTAAAATAGAAATATAAGAGAACTTGCAAATTGAACGTCGGATGAGACGCATCAACGGCCACCCCCTCCCCCTCCTCTCAAAAATGCCGGGATTGTCGGGGATGTCGGGACTTAAAGCCTAAGCGATCGCGTCTCATGGAGTTGGGAAGCTCCGACTTATTGTCCCGACATGCATCCTGTCCCGACCTGCTGGCAAGAAACGTGACGGCGCGACCGAGCCACTGGCGACATGCGGCGGCTACCGGGATTGCCCATGAACTTTATTCCGCGTCGCCACCGGGCGGTATTGTAATTGTCTCGAGAAATTGCCTGGCGTGGCGTCTGCTTCAGCGCGCTCCGGTTCAACGTTCTTCCGTTTGGCACGAACGATTCATGCCTAGTCCGCCTGTAGGCGTTCGCATGGTAGGTTCCGCATCTTCAGACGAGGAATGTTTGCCCGGGAAGGATTAGTCCGTTTCCTTTCTTCGTCTCAGACTCGAAAGTTGCACCAAGCGCGGATCACTAGAAAGATCATCGAGAATTCGGACACGTCTCCGCACAAGCGGCGACACGCGGGGACCTCGTGGAAATTTAGAACGGATGCGACGTAACTCTGCTGCTAGTTTCAGTCCAGCTTTTAGGCGTTCATGGTCGAATGTCGGATTTTTCTTAATAAACTCTGCAAGATCAAAGGTTTTCGGCATAGAATCCCCTCATAGGAACGACCGATAATCTCCATCCATATGAATGGTGCCACTCGCTGTGCGTTTGACCATGTAGTCAGATAGCAGATCGTAATAATCCCTGATCGCCGGACAGCGTTTGGGATCGGCCTCATAGTCGTCAATGCGGAGATTAAGATCCCGACGCAGAACCTCCATCGAAATGCCATACCCGTGCGAGTGCCACCGCTTTGTATCATTGAGTTGACGACCAATCTGCGCGGCTCGGCTCTTCCTCATTTGATCTGTTACTTTTCGCTTACGCGTTTCGGTTTTTTCCCAATTCTTGAATTTGTATTTGGCAAGCCATTCCTCCAGGAGTGAGATGGAAAGAGCCTGAGCCTGCTCATAATGGTAGAGCTCAGCCTGATCGAAGCCATCAATCATCAATTGAATCTCAGCGACCGAGATCTTATTTTTTTGCGCTTTTTCGATAAGGGCATTGTATCGTTCCAAATGTCCCAAGGCCGATACGCCTCGTCCTGGCTGGGTCTCTATCTGCGGATCGATTGGCCCGAGCCTTGAATAGTAATCCATGTGAATCGCGTCGCCAGACAATGCGAAAACGGTTCCGGCAGAATAGGCATAATTGGGAACAACGAAATCAACGACAGCATAATGCTTACGCACTGTCGCCACCATCCTGGCAACAGTCTCGATGTACCCGCCTTCGGTGGTCAGGATAATGACCAACTTGGAGCTAGCGGGTTTTTCTTTAAACCTGCGTTCCACCGCCTTGCGAAGGATATCATCGACCCCCTCCACCAGTGGGCCGCTTAAACTAAGCGCATGGCCAGAGAAGGCCCCTTCGATTTCCTTTAAGCGCTTGTGCAGTTCTTGCTCAATGAAATCATTGGCCGTCGCGACGTTGACCGGTGGCATACGTCGTCAATCCTTCCAACGCGCTTCAGCCGCTTTCTTGGCGATCATCTTACGCTTCCGCGCAGACAGCGCTGCCGCGCGTGCGAGCCCGCCCTTGGACGCACCTAGCCGTGAAAGGGCTAATGCTGCCTGATTTCTGGTATCCGGCGTTCCGTCCTCTCGGAGGAGGGGACTACCGTCCATCTTTTTCCCAATAAGGCCCTCCACGACCGAGCCTGCTAGAAGATTTGGGCCGAGGGGGCGTTTTGGCTTGCTTGCTCGTGTAGGCATGGCGAACCCAGTATATACCGATTTGCAATTCCTGTCACGATTTTGCTTTTTCCTTCACACACCAGTGTGAAGGAAAAAATGGGCGGACCGCAAGTCCCTGTTTTTGCAAATCACTTGCGTTATTCGATGACGGGGCGCCTGCTTGCTCGGGAAGGCACTTGTGCTTGCTCGGGAAGGCATGTTAAGATCGGGCATGAGAAATTTACTTCCCGCTGTCGTAACAGCCGTGATCGCGTGCCACGCAGTCTCGGCTCAACAAGTAACCGATTTCAGACGGCCCGGTGATGTCATCAGGCTGGAGATAAAATTCGAAGGCCCCGATGCGCCTAGGATCAAGCAGGTACTCATCTCGCTGAACAAACCAGATGGAGCACCGCCAAAGGATCAAGCTGGCTTCACTACTTCCTTTGGCAGCGGTGGTTGGATCGGGGAGGTTTCGCCTCTCACTTTTCGCGTAGAGGCTACGATACCGCCGAACATCGCTACTGGAGACTATGTCCTGTACGTCCAGGCGCAAGCTGAAAGCGGGCGCGTGCAGTATGCTGCAGGGGACCAGTTCAAACTGCCTCCATTTCACATTCGGAGCGACAAGACGTTCATCCCGCCGACAATCACTGTGACTGAGAAGCGGTAGCTTCGCACGTTGCAATGGAAAATATACGACCGCTTGCCTGAGGGTACAGCGATAGGCTGTACCCTTGGCGCATTTGGTTCAGCACGTACTCCCCGATCTCCTTCTCAGTTAGATCAAATCGGCTGTACTTCGAGCCTTCCACACCCAAATACCCGCTATGGCCATGAGTGCAGCTTCCGTGGGGAATAGCCTCCGGAGGAAGCTCGCGCACGTGAATCGTCTGAGCCAATAACGTCAGGGCGCCAATTACAATCAAAATTATCTTTTTCATAAAACGTCTCCACGCTCAAACGAACCGCTACCCTGGGTGGTAGGACCTATCGGATCGGCGCGCTTTGGGGAAAAACGTCGCTTGGCGGGATAGGCTCGCAGCCGGGTACCCAACGGAAACCGTCTTTGGGCGTGATGGTGGCGACGAGGATGTGCCCGCCAATTCGCTGAAATGCCTCTCCCTCAATCTCTGGGGCGACACGATCAGAACAAGCCGCGATAATGTTTCGCGCAGTTCAACCGCGTCCTCAAGCGATATGGCTATTTCGGGATTATTCTCTCGAGCCGCGACGAGCTTGCATGCAGGTGTCCGATACTTCTCCAGTCGAGGATCGTCTGTTTTCAAGAGTACATCTGTTACCTTGAGTAACCCGTAGAAAAGACTTTTTCGCCAGGGATTCAGCTCATGGAGGCTTGGCTCCCAGCCTAGCTCTTGATTGTCGTGAAAAAACCTAATCCCTGTTCGGAAGGGAAGCCCATTGAAGTAGCCGTCCAGGTGAATCCGAACCATCGTACGTCCCCGTTCCCCCACTTGCCGGCGCATGGGACTTGGATAACGATCCAGCTTGCCACTCTCTTTGATGGCCGCCAGGCGTTGCTGAATGATGGGCAAAATCTGAGCGGCAAACTCGTTCGCGTCTCTTGCCGGTACTGACTCAACTGCCCGCGCCGCATCACAACAAGCAGAAGCAAAGTCGAAAACCTGCTCGTCGGCTTTATTGAATATAGTGACCCTCCCCGTTAAAGAGCACGCCACCTGTCGGTCTGTGCCTGAAAGTTCGTAGATCTTCTGCGCACACTTCGAAGTGAGTTTGATGCCAACGCCTGATCGCATGAAGTTGAAACCATCGGCGGCGACCACTAAGCCGTCTCGGAATAGATGTGTACAAGCGCCGTCGCCATTGGGATGCAGATGGTCCCTACGTATGCAGGGAAATCGAGATCATCATCGATATATAGTACGAATTCCTCTTTTGCTTCATTCTCCGGCCTGAAGGCCTCGATTCTTTCAGTGAAGTGGTCGAGCATATACCCTTTCCAGGCCAGCCCTTGTGTTATGCTGACCTCGTGAGGGTATAGGCGCGGCGCAAAAGGCTGTTGCGGTGTTCCACCACCACAACTAACCGGCCGTGCAGAAGGTCTGGTTCGCTCTCTATTCCAGTATAGAGGAGTTGTGTGTGCGCAAACCTAGACCTATTGAATCAGATAATCACGGAGTTGCTGAATCCTTTTCTCGAATTGCTGAACTCCTTCTCTTAATGCGTCCTGACGCTTCTGCTCTGCCTTTTTCAAAGCCAGCGAAAGATCAAGGTCGGGATCATGCTCGCGCGCTTTCTTCATCAAAACATCGAGCTCGGAAGAAATCCTAGACGTGACGACAAATTGAGCGTGGCACGTCTCCAAGATCCCTATCAGGGTTTCCTTGAGGAGCGGTTCATTGAGTTTGGCCATCCCGCGAGTCTATCATCTCGGCTCGTGATAGCCCCGCGCACACTATGACGGAGAAATCTTGGGTTGAGATCGCTGTGTGTACTAGCGGAGTCGTTGGATCGGCACTATGAAAACTAAAACTGCGGGATACTGATCGCGTACTAAGATAGGTAAGGACCGGTTCGTCAGGCTCAGCGCAAAGCGCACCCTCCGAAAGTTCCCTCAAGACAACCTATTAGTTTGTCTGCCGGAGGTGACCTATGCTCTCTCGGATCGTAACGATCGCCCATCGTCTAGCCATATCGAATACCCTGCTCTTCGCTTGCCTCGGCGCTCTGATCGTCCTCGCTGTGACGGCCCCCGCCCTTCCCGGCAACCCCGGCCGCTGCCTACCCTGCCCCTTTCCGGGCGCGGCGTGTGCGCCCACTCCCGGGTGCTTTCCCTTACCGGCAGCCCCCAACGCCGCCGTCCCATTCCCCGCAGTCCCCAGAAAGGCCGCCCCGCCACCCTCCTTTTCCTTCGTAACCCCAACGATTAAAAGGTACTTGGTCGCACTCGAAAAGGCGCAGGTTTCACCACTGCTCAGCGAGGCTAGCGACAGGCCTATCAAGAGGTCGTCGGTCGTCAGGGGGGTAGTCAGCAGTTTCCAGCAATTCGGTAATCACTAAAGGAGGCAAGCGATGTATTCAGAAGCGATGGCACGGCGAATTGAAATCTGGCCGATCGAGAAGCTGATCCCCTACGCACGCAACCCGCGCACGCACTCGGTCGCCCAGGTCTCGCAACTCGCAGCCAGTATCGCCGAGTTCGGGTTCGTCAATCCGGTTCTGGTCGCGAGCGACGCGGGGATCATGGCGGGCCACGGGCGGCTGCTGGGGGCGCAGGCGCTCAAGCTCAAAGAGGTGCCGGTGATCGTGCTTGACCACCTGACCCCGGCGCAGCGTAGGGCGTATCTGCTGGCGGACAACAAGCTCGCCGAGTTGGCCGGGTGGGACGAGGACTTGCTGCGGATGGAGCTGAAGGATCTGCAACTGGAAGAGTTCGATCTCGGCGTGATCGGGTTCAGCGACGAGGAATTGGCGCGAGTTGCTGGACGACGACGGCGTAGTGACTACCGGCCTGACCGACGAGGACGCGGTGCCGGATGTGCCGGAGCGGCCGGTCACCGTCGCAGGCGATCTCTGGGTGCTGGGCGACCACCGCGTTTTGTGCGGCGACGCGACCGACCTTAAGGCCGTGCGGCAAGCTCATCGCGGGCGAGCAGGCGGACCTCGTCTTTACCGACCCGCCGTACAACGTCGATTACGAAGGCTACACTGCCGACAAGCTGACGATCAAGGGCGACAAGATGAAGCCGGCGGAGTTCGACAAGTTCCTGCGCGGCACGTTCGCCAGCTACCGGGCGGTGGTGAAGCCGGGCGCCTCGATGTATGTCTGCCACGCCTCGTCGATCCAGCGGGAGTTCCAGAACGCGCTGGAAGCGGCCGGGTTCGAGGTGCGCTGCCAGATCATCTGGGCGAAGAACACATTCGCCTGGGGTCACGGCCGGTACAAGTTCCAGCACGAGCCGATCTTCTATTGCCACCTCGCGAAGACAGAGCGACGCCTGGTACGGCGACAAGTCGCAATCGACGCTGTGGCAGGAGAAGAAGCCGGCGGCCAACCGCCTGCACCCGACGATGAAGCCGATCGAGCTGATCGAGCGGGCGCTGTTGAACAGCAGCAAGGGCGGCGACTGCGTGCTGGACCTGTTCGGCGGGTCAGGCTCGACGCTGATCGCCTGCGAGCGGCGGAGTCGGAAGGCTCGGCTGATGGAGTTGGACCCGAAGTACACCGACGTGATCGTCAAGCGGTGGCAGGAGTACACCGGCCAGGCGGCGGTGCTGGCCAAAGGCGGCCGCAGCTTTGAGGAAGTCGGAGCCGAGCGACTGCAATGAGCAACGAACCCATGTCGTTGCGAGCGTATGCGCGCCATCGCGGCGTCAGCCTACGGGCTGTTCAGAAGGCGCTCGCGTCCGGGCGCATTGCCGCGCGCGCAGATGGCCGTTTGGATGCAGCCACGGCGGATGCGAACTGGGCTCGCAATACTGCGCCGCGTCCGATCCCTGCGGCCAAGCCGCCGGCGAAACGTCCAGTGATAGTGTCTACGCCCGAGGGCGCTCATCACCACGCGGAGCCGCGTCCGGCGGTGCGCGAGGCGGTCGAACCGCCGAAACTCGAATCCGGTTTGGAGTACTCGAAAGCCCGCGCCTATAAGGAGAGCTTCCTGGCGCGCCTCGCGAAGATGGACTACGAGGAGCGCGCTGGGAAGCTCGTTAGCCGCGACGAAATGAAGGTCGCCGCCTTCAACCGCTACCGCACCTTCCGCGACGGCATGCTCAATATTCCCGATCGGCTGGCCGCAGTCCTGGCTGCGGAGACCGATCCGCGCCGCACTCACGAATTACTCTCGACCGAGATTCGCAAAGCACTGACGGAGTTCTCAGATGGAAATCGCGCTAACGGCTGATGAGATCTACGCACTCGCCGCAGGCGGAGGGCGCCCGGCCCGACCCGCTGCTCACGATTTCGGAGTGGGCGGACACGTATCGGACTCTATCCCAGCGCGCGTCTGCCGAGCCGGGGCCGTGGCGTACCGAGCGCACGCCGTACTTGCGCGAGATCATGGACTGCCTGTCGCCTTCCTCGCCCGTCGGAGACGGTCGTTCTGATGAAAGGCGCGCAGGTCGGCGGCACAGAAGCGCGGAAACAACTGGATCGGCTATGTCGTCCACCAGGCGCCCGGCCCGATGCTCGCAGTCTCAGCCGACTGTCGAAATGGCCAAGCGCAACTCGCAAGCAGCGCATCGATCCGCTGATCGAGGAAAGCGCGGTGCTCCGGGAGCTGGTGAGCGATCCGCGCTCTCGCGACTCCGGAAACACTATGCTCGCGAAGGAATTTCCCGGCGGCATCCTGGTCATGACCGGCGCGAACAGCGCGGTCGGCCTGCGGTCGATGGCGGCCCGGTATCTGTTCCTCGACGAGGTGGACGCCTATCCCGGCGACGTGGACGGCGAGGGCGATCCCGGTCAACCTGGCCTTGGCGCGGACCCGCACGTTCGCGCGTCGCAAGATGTTCATGATCTCGACTCCGAAGATCACCGGGCGCAGCCGGATCGAGGCGAGCTTTGAAGACAGCGACCAGCGCTACTACTGGGTGCCGTGCCCGCACTGCAGCGAGTATCAGGTGCTGAAGTTCGCCCAGGTCCGGTGGCCGAAGGGCGCGCCCGAGAAGGCCGTCTACATCTGCGAGCACTGCCAGGGCGAGATCCAGAATCACGAAAAGCAGTGGATGCTGGCGCGAAGGCGAGTGGCGCGCGGCAGCACCGGGGCCGGGGAAGGCGGCGGGCTTCCACCTGTCCAGCCTCTACAGTCCGGTCGGTTGGTTCAGTTGGGCGGACGCGGCGGCGATGTTCGAGGAGGCGCAGAAGAAGCCGGCGCTGCTCCAGGTGTTCATCAACACGGTACTGGGCGAGACCTGGGCGCTCCAGGGCGACGCGCCGGAATGGCAGCGGCTCTATGATCGGCGCGAGGACTATCGCGATCGGGTCGGTGCCGAAGGGCGTGCTGTTCTTGACGGCCGGCGTCGATGTCCAGAAGGACCGCATCGAGCTGGAGGTTGTCGGGTGGGGGCGCGGCAAGGAGTCGTGGTCGGTCGATTACCAGGTGCTGGAGGGGCAGACGGCCGAGAGCGGCGGTGTGGATGAAACTCAACGGCGTCCTGAACGCCTACTATCCGTCCGCGTCGGGCGTGAACTTCCCGATCTTCAAGTACGCCATCGACTCCGGCTACGCGACCGGCGAGGTGTACACCTTTGTGCGTAAGTACGGCGGCGCGAGGGCAGTAGTGATTAAGGGCGACTCACGTGCTGCCGCGCCGATCAGCCAGCCGTCTCCGGTGGACGTCGGGCCGCAGGGCAAGAACGTGAAGTTCGGGGTCCGAGTTTGGCCGGTCAACGGATCGATGATCAAGGAGGAGTTGTACCGGTGGCTGCGGCTGGATCGGCCGACTGAGGAGAGCGGCGAGCCGTATCCGCCGGGCTACTGTCACTTCCCGAAATACAGCGAGGAATACTTCAAGCAGATCACCGCCGAGCAGTTGGTGACCAAGGTCGTGAAGGGGTACCGGCGCACGGAGTGGCAGAAGACCAGGGATCGTAATGATGTCCTCGACGCGCGCACATACGCAAGGGCCGCGGCAGCCGTCGCCGGCATGGACCGCTATACCGACGCCATGTGGAAGACGATCGAAGATAACATTGCCGAGGCGGCGAAACGGGCTGGACAGCAGATGGGCCAACCGGCGGCGCCGGCGAACGCCCAAGCCATTGATGCGTCCCGTGACACTCCCCGTCCGCGGGAGGTTCTATACGCCAGATAAGCCGCCGCACCGCTTGTAGCAACTCGTTCCGATCGCTCGCGCGGGGAAGACCGGAGTGCAGATCGTCCGATGCGTCGCGTGCGTACGGGTGAACCCGATCTCAGCTAACCGCTATGCGTTAGTGAGGTCTATCACTGTGCCTAGCGAGCATCAGCAATCGGAGGCCACAAGCCGACTGTGGGACTTATCCAGCCAACTTCACTCGAACACCGTATTCGAGGGGTACGCCGAAATCTCGCTAGCCGGCAACAGGCGCGGCTTGTTCGAAGTAGTAAAACACGATATCCGTCGCGGGCGGCTTCATGCCCAGCTGACGTAACATGCCGATGATTTGGCCGCGGTGTAGCGTGGCGTGGTTCACCACGTGCACCACAATCTGCCACGCAGGAAGGCCGGCGTTGCCGAGAAAGCGTGATTTGAACGGAACCTGACGGGCGAGGTCTGAATCGGTAACCGCATTTGCCCAGGCTTCCCACTTGGCCTGCAGTCGAGGCCATTCTTCAATGACGAAATCGAGCGACGGGAGCGCATCATGGGGCGGCACTGGATAGTCGGGGTCGGCAATCCGCGAAAACCAGATTGCGTCTCCGAAATAGATGTGAGCGAGCGTGTTCGCGATGCTTTCATGGGAGACGCTCATTGGCTTGGTTCGGTCCTCGGGCGGAAGGGCGAGCGCGGCCTCTAGCACGTTGCGCGATGCCCAGCCTGAATATCCAATGTATGTGCGAACTTCTTGAGCGGTCATTTGTGCTTATTTTATATCGCACGCCTGAGTTCCCCGTTAGGACAGTACCCCATGCCGCAGACCGCGCGTGGCTGATTGTGGAAGCTGATGTTTGCCGTATGGGGCTAGCCTCGGAGTTTCGGCGACAAAGATTGTCGGTTGTATAGGAGTCCGGATTTATAGGCAGGACACTTCAATAAGGGGGGGTTGACAGTGCTACATATGTAGCGGTATGCTACACCTGTCGCATCAAGATGCCGCATCCAAAGCCAACTTCCGCATTCCTTACCCGGCGCGAACGGGAAATCATGAACGCCGTCTTTGCGCTGGAAATCGCGCACCGGCGGATGAAATCCGTGCGCGCCTGACAAACCCGCCCAGCGATTCGGCCGTCCGCGTCATGCTCGCAAGGCTCGAAAAGAAGGGCTGCCTGAAACACCAGTACGACGGCCCCCGATATATTTACTCCGCCACGATCTCGCCGGCCGTCGCGAAGCGCACGGCACTGCAGCAGTATTTGCAGACTTTCTTCGGCGGCTCGCTGCGGCAGATGATGACAGCTCTCGTGACGGAGGCGTCGTGGACGTGATGACGATCTCGACGCACTCAAGGACGAAATCGACCGCGTTCGCAAAGAAAGGAAGAAGTAACATGATCCCGGCTATCAATGGAGTAATGCTCGCAATCGGCGGTTCGTTGGCCGCGTCGATTGTAGCCAAGGTGACCGTAATCACGGCTTTGGGCTCTCCGCCGCTTGGCTCGCTCGCGGGAGCCGCGCGGCGGTTCGGCATGCGTTCCTCGCTGCGGCGTTCGGTGTGATGTTACTGCTGCCGATTGGCTCCGTTGTCGTGCCGCCGGTTCGCCTCGGCGTGCCCGTCGGTGGTTGAAAATCGGGCGTCCGCGTCGCTACCGCTGGTGATCGGAGGTCGGGCAGACTCCGCCCGTTCCGACCGGCCGATCCGGCTGCTCGTGTCGATCTCCGTGCGCTCTCGCAGAGTCGTCCAAGAGATTTCGCTGTCCAATCTGTTGCTGGCCGGGATGGATCGCCGGAGGCGCGATCTTTCTGCTTCCGCTGGTGGTCGGTTTGTGGCAAATCCGCTTCGCTGCGCCGATCGGGATTGCCGTGGCGTCGCGGGCAGTCGGTCGCTCAAGCGATCGCCATCGACGCCGGCGTCCGTCGCCGCGTCGAGGTGCTGCTGCATGAAACAGCTGCCGGGCCCGATGACCTGCGGCCTCGTGCACCCTGCCATCGTACTGCCTCAGGACGCCGAAAGCTGGAACGAGGAGGACCTGAATCGCGCGATTGTGCACGAACTGGAGCACGTTCGTCGGGGCGACTCGTTGAGCCGCTGCCTCGCGCGGGCGGCATGCGCCGCTATATTGGTTTCATCCCTTGGTCTGGATCGCTTGGCGGAGGCTCGTCGCTGGAAGCGGAGCGCTCCTGCGATGACGCGGTGCTGAGACGCTCGGAGGCAACCGCTTATGCCGACCAACTGGTCGGACTCGCGAAGCGCCTGTCGGCGGCTCAGAGATCGCCACTGCTGGCGATGGCGAACCGTGCCGATCTGGCTACCCGCGTCAGGGCGGTGCTCGACGCCCGGCAGCGGCGCGGTCGGGCGGGGATTTCTCGCTGGCGCTTACTTGCCAGTCGCGGTGGCACTCGTCATTGCGATATCGTCCCTCTCGTTAGTCGCCGCGCCGCAAGCCCCTGCCGACCCTGCGCCGAAGTTTGAAGTCGCTTCGATCAAGCCCACGGGCGGCCGCGGTGGTGGGAGGATGCGACCCTGGCCCGGCCGCCTCACGGCGACTGCGCCTCTGCGGGTGTTGATGGAGGCAGCCTACCATGTGCAGCCTTTCCAGATCGTGGGCGGACCGGAATGGATCAAGTCGGACCAATACGAGATCGACGCGAGGGCAGAAGGCAATCCTAGCAATTCGCAGCTCTTCCTCATGCTGCGATCGCTACTGGCGGACCGGTTCCAATTGCAGTTCCATCGTGAGACACGGGAGATGCCGGTCTACGCGCTAGTGCCATCCCGCGGCGGGCTCAAACTACCGCCTCCGCGGGATGGAAACTGCGTGGAGGAGACAGACGTGCTCGGTCCCTTGGCAAACCCGGGAGCCCGGATGCAGCCTGCAGGTCCGGCTTCCACGTTCGCACCGAGGTGTGGGGGTTTGGATGTGATGCTCGAAGCGGGAGGCGCGCGCATGCGAGGTGGTAAAGTGCCGATGGCCGAGTTCGTGCGCGTGCTCTCCCGCGTGCTCGGTCGAACGGTGATAGATCAGACGGGATTCTCCGGGCTATTCGATGTAACGTTGAGTTTCCTGCCAGACGATACGACGCCGGGGTTGCCTCCCCCTCCGCCTGGAGCGATCCCCGCCGATGCGGCGAGCCCTTCGATCTTCAACGCGGTCCAGCAACTGGGGCTGCGGCTGGAGACGACCAAAGGCCCAGTCGAAGTCCTCGTCATCGATCATGTCGAGAAGCCTTCGGCAAACTGAACCGTTTCGTCGAAACAGTGGATGAGGAGTCAAACGAAAAAGCCGCTGGCTTTGAACCAGCGGCTTGTGGGATCGTACGCGACTACTTCGCAATCTTGTAAGTGCGCTCGCCCGCGTCGTTCTTCGCCGACTCGATCTTGACGCCGTGCTTCTTGCCGGCGGTCGAGATGAACCCCGGACGCTGTGCGCCTGCCAGTCGGTGGCCTTCATGATCTCGGCGAGCGTGGCACCTTTGGCGCGGGCGATCATCTCCAGGATTTTCGCGCCCTTGCTCTCGGCGCGCGGGGCGGCGGCCTTGGGCGGTCGGACTTGGCGGCCTTCTTGCTGGCCTTCGCGCCTGCCTTGGCTGCCTTCTTCGGCGCGGCGGCCTTGGCTTTGCCCCTGCTTGGCACCCTTGGCGGTTTTCTTGGCCTTGGGCGCGCCCTTCTTCTGGCTGGCAGCCTTCTTGGCGGGGGCCTTCTCCGGCGCGACGTGCGCGCCCTGTGCCGCAACGGCGGCGGCTTTGTCGGCGTTGGTTTCTGCGTTCGTCATGTGTGTGGGTATCCTTTTCTGCGCTTGCTTCGCGCATGACGATTCATCACTCTGGTCGAGGGAAAAGGCAAGTGGAAAAGTGAGCGGACGATGGTGGAAAAACCGCTTGGCGAACACGTGGCGATTCGAGGGTCCAAGCGTCCGCTTACACAACGTCCCACCCCAAGTTCTCAGCTACCATATACTCCATCACCACAACGAGCCCACTATGAATGACCTGCACGCAATATTTTTGAACGACGGATCTCGTCGCCAGTTGCTCCGATCCATAGGACTCGCGGCCACCGGGGCGTCATTTACCGCCTCTGCATTCGGGCAGGGCCGCTGCCGGGATGGCTACGGGACCCCCTCGTGTCCCTTGGCCGAGGAGTCGGCGACTGCTCCGATTCCAGCCGCTGTTTGCCCCCACTGGATGGAAGACCGTGGCGCTGGATCACATCACCTTCGAGATGCCCGATTATCAAAAAGAGGCTGCTTTCTACATCGCGCTGATGGGCTGGACTCTCCGCAGCGATGACGGCAAGCAAGCCGTGCTGGACATCGGCAACTGGGGATCAGCCATCTTTCGACAAGTGGCTGAACCGCAGTCGGCGCGGGTAGTGAATTTCTGTTTCGTTATCGAGCCATGGAGCGCCACGAAGATCCAGGCGGAACTGCAGAAGCGCGGACTCAGTCCGGTGGCCGAAAACGGTGACAAAGGTTTCGAGAGCTTCCACGTTAAGGATCCCAATGGGTGGGATCTCCAGATCAGCAATGGCAGAGGGCTTGTCGAAGCGCGCAAGGTCCCGCCGACGTGCGAAGATGTCGCTGCAAGTGCCCTTCGAACCGACCGGATGGAAAACAATCTGGCTGGACCACTTCTCCTATAACGCGTCCAATTACAAGGAGAGCGCGTCATTCTATGCCAATCTGCTTGGCTGGAAAGAGACGTACGACGAAGGAAGTCAGAATGAATTGATGATTGGCGAGATTGGAGACATCATCATCCGCGGCGGCAACCCGAACGATCCGAATTTTGGGAAAGCCCCGCCGAGGCCCAGACCGCGAATCGACCATATCTCGTTCGGGATCACGCCCTGGGACACGGATGGGGTGAAAGCGGAACTGGAAAAGCGGGGCCTCCGAGCGCGAATCGATACCTCTACGAAGGACGACATTCATGTCGCCGCCTTCAAGAGTTATCACACGACCACGCCTAATGGTTTCGACCTCCAGATCAGCTACGTCACGCATGAGAACCGCCTGGCGCTTGCCAACGCCGTCAAACCGAGGGCCGTAGGTAAGTAAAAGTCCGGGTAGCGGGTCAGCTTGCGCTCTTCAATGAGTTTCATGGTTTCTCTTCTCTATGGGCAGGTCCTGCTAGAATGCGGCAAATGGAAGGGCGGTGTGGAAAAGCTTATGCACGTTCAGCCTAAACACAGGCGTCCCCAAACGTTTTCCTTCAAAGGAACTGCGAACATGGATCGTAATAAGTTGTCGAATCACCGCCTCAACCGGCGATCATTCCTCCACGCCGCGGGCAGGCTCGCCGGCGGCGGGTTGGCCGTCGGCGCCACCTTCGAGACGATATGGCCTAGTTCCGCCTGCGGCCAGCAGCCGGCGAAGGAGACACACCTGAGTTCCGCCCGCCTCGTGGATCGGCTCAAGACCCAACTCTCGTTTCAGATTTCGGTCGATGTGGGGACCTTGGATTTGGGTCTAACGGTCGCCCGTGCGGCGCTGTCGGGTGGAGTCAACATCGTTGAAATGGGTACGCCGCTGCTCAAGACCCAGGGTGTTGCGAACGTCGTGCCCGCCTTCCGCAAGCAGTTTCCAGACGCTGTCCTGCTGGCGGACATGAAGACCATGGACGGTGGTGGCGGCGAAGCCCGCAGCGTCTACGCTGGCGGCGGCAACATCTTTAATTTCCTGGCTCTCGCCGGCGTGGATACGGCGAAGGCGATCTGCGCCGTGCGCGACGAGTTCAGACGCGCCGGCCCCGAATTGCCACGACTTGTCTTTCCCGACATCATGGTCCCGCACCAGGGCCCCGCCAAGCAGGCAGTCGAGGTCGCGCTTCGGATGGTCGAGGCCGGCGTCGACGGGGTTGGTATCCACCTGCAGTCCGACGCGCGGCGCGCAAACCCGAAACTAATCGAGGACGACTACCTCGGCGATGTGGCTCGCGCTGTCTTCGAACGGATCGGCAAGGTCGCCGCGGTGCAGGTTGTCGGTGGCCTCAGCATCGCACAGGCAAAGAGCCTCGCCAAGGCGGGCCTGCGCGCCTTCGTGATTAGCGGCAATATGGGCCTGCCGGACGGCAATGCCCGCTACAACCTGCCACCGGCCGAGATCCAGCGCTTGGTTGCCGGTTTCATCGCCGAGGTCTCGGGCGCCTAGCAACCGCTCGATTAGTCCGGAGGTGCGGCGATCGGATCGACTCGCAATGTGGCGACCTTCTCTATCGGCCGCCGTCGAAGTGCATGCCGCACTTCCGGTCGGATCACGCGTCACTCTTTCATTGGCTATCGTCGCCATCCGCAATTCCGCCCTAAAAGAGTAGCCGACGACGCGCATAGAGTGGACGCGACTCTTCTGAAAGGCCGCATCTGAGTAGTGGCGACTAGCGGCGACCTTGCCCGAGACTCTGGTGTTGTACGATGCTCGTTTCCAGGGAGATGGATTCATGAGCAAAGGCGGAATCAGTGCGGCGGGCTTTTTGGTGTTGGGCGCCGTTCTCTCGGCGATTGGAGCGGCTCAGACAGCAGGTATCGAGCCGGCTGCGAGGAAAGACATCGACGCTGGAAATCAAGCTTGGGTGACGGGCATGAAAGAGGGCAGGGCTGCCCTGATCTCGGCAACTTATGCGGACAACGCACTGGACTGCCCGGCGACCGGAGAATGCTTGAAGGGCCGCGCGGCGATTGAAGACTACATGAGAGCCCGAATCGCTAAACTCGGCCACGCGACGTTCGCTTCTGCGACTAGTCTGGGCTCGGTTCAACAAGGCGACTTCGTCTATGAATGGGGCCGGTCGGAGGTCAGCTTTGGTGACGGGCAGAAGGTGGCCCATCGATATCTCACGGTATGGCAGCGGCAGCCGGGGGGCGTCTGGAAGATTTTCCGAAACATGCCCATTCCGGATGACGCTCCGCGATGACCTAAACGGAATCATCGTGCTGCGATGGTTCGCCGAAGGCGATGCAGGCGCTTTGTACCAGTGGCCGACGATCCGCTCGGAACTCGACAAGTTGGCGGATCGCGCGTCAGGCGGCCAAGTGCCACCTACGCTGCAGAAAGCGGGATTCGTGCTCCATTCTGCGCGAACAAGGTTGAGCAAGAGAGTCCGTCAAGCTCTAGCCAAACGAGTGAAATCGCCTCCAGAACACATGCCATGGCTCACGTGGGCGCCGGCACACGAAGATGTCCGGTGTGATCCCCGATGGCACTGTTCTCGATGCCGTATGGAATCGTCAAGTGGCCGGCAAGTTCGCAAGACTCGAAAACGGTTCTCAGGTCGGCCGCAGAAAACCCGCCGCGATGACGGTTTTCGGCGGCGGATTGCCGTACCCGCGCAGCCAATGCGAGTTCGAGCCGCTGATTACTTCCGGCAGGCCTCGGCCGCGGCCATAAAGATTGATCGCGGCGGCCTCACCGGCATCGCCTGCCAGAACGCCAACGGGAGCATCGTCGCGCCGGGAGCGAATCGCGAACGCGAACCACAGCATCGGCCATTTCGCGCCAGCCGAACTCCTCGTTGAAATTGGCGTTTGCCGCGTCGGCGATTCTCCACCAGCGTGAACCCGGCGGCGCCAGAGGCAGAACCAGGGCAGCGACCACAATACCCGCTAATCACCAGGCTGCTCCGAACCACCCCGCGTATGGTGTCGGGCAGCCACCGGGGACAGGGTTTCCAACCATCGCTCGCCCCAAACGGCGCCCGACAGCGAGCAGCATGGGGTACGCCGGCGCGAGATAGTAGGGCCTGCCTCTGGCGATGAGAAGGAGCGCCAGAGGGATCACGTACATCCACCCAATCATGCGGTAACGCTTTCCCTCCGGTTTGAAGAACAGAAAATACAACCCGGCGATCCAGATTGGCACGGTGACAGGATTCGTCATCGCCCAGAACTGCGCCGGCAGGAAGCCATCCGCGCGGCCCATGCTGACGTCGCGCGCATGGATGAACCTCAGAAAGTCCAGCGTGATGAAATCGTGCCGGACCTGCCAGATGAGATTGGGAAGGAAAATCAGGAAGGCAACGGCGGCACCGTACCACAACCATTTGTTGAGCAGCCAGCGGGGCCTGGTCAGCACGATGCCGCCGACGATGCCTGCCAGCAGGAACGCCATCGTGAACTTGGTCATCATGCCGAGGCCGACGACAGCCCCCAACGCCAGCCACCAGCGCTGATCTTCGGATTTCAGCAGACGGATGGTAACCCAGCCTGCCAGCACCCACCACAGATAGTCGAAGGAGACATACTGGAACACGCTGCCCAAAAACACCGCGGGTCCGGCGATCGCCGCCGCCCACGCAGCCACAAGCTGGGCCGGGCGTCTTGCCGCCGATTTCGCGAGCCATCAAACCGGTCAGTACCATGGCGATCCCCGCAGCCAGGGCGCCGAAGAAGCGCAAGCCAATCATCGAGGGGCCAAACAGCGTAAGCGCCACTCGCGCAATGAAGGGAGTGACCGGCGGATAGACCACATACCCCCAGCCAAGGAAACGAGCGTCGTCGATGCGTCGCAAGCTCGTCGCGATGGAATCCGTACTGGCCGTTGGTTGCGGTGTGCAGCGCGACCACGGAAAGAGCAGACAGAATGAGGATGCCGGTATCGGTCGCGATGATCCTTTTACAGACGGCAGTCAGCCGCATAGGATCTGCGCCTGCTGATCGTGACGTTTTGAGATCGATGTCAGTGAGAATGATCACTCGAATTCGCCGGCGTTCCGTCCGACCACTCGGACACAACAATAATGAGCTCGGTCAATGGCTCCGGAGCACCATTAAAGCGTGGAGGCACAATGATCGGGGAGCCGGGTTCGCCTGCACCCCAAGTCTTGGCCTCTCCCAAGGGAACGTAAAACATGAGGTGGGGATGCCAGTGTCCTGCGGAGTCGTTAAGGTGCCCTTGCTTCGACATCATATAGACCAGCGCGCCAGGTTCGAGGGCAGGCAGTTCCTTTTTGCCTACTGCGGCCTTCATACTCTCGCGGATTTCCTCTTTCGATTTTCCCGCCAACGCAAATTTTGTCCGCATCAGTTCGATCGGCAGCACTGACCGAACCGCTTGCGGGTTATAGCAGGCTGGACCGCGACCCTTGGGGTTCCAAAACTCGGGATGGTCGAATCCGGCCGTCCACAAGCGACTAACCATGCAGACAAAGCCGTTCGTTCCTTCCACCGCGGTTTCATAGCCGTGCCTCCCGAGGACCAGAACTGCGGCGTCTTTGGCAATCGATGGCGGAGCCGCGCTTCGAGCCAGAGCAATCTCAGCATTTCGATCCGCCATCAGATATTGGTCTAGCGGAGCCATGGTGGCGTAGAGCGTTTCGGCGCCTTGCACGCGCACCGGCGGCGTCACGCAGATTACGGCAACCAACGCGAGAGTTCTTAGTGCGATTTTCGTGAGCATTTTTAGGTTCATTGATTTCCCCTTTGATATGGATTTTTCCAATACATCTTCGAGACCTACGACGATCAAGCCCCCTTTGAATCAGGTTTCCTGATTTCCACGCATCCAGACATTGCTACATAACCCGTGCAGCCGTTCCATCCGACCATTTGCCGACTGGAATTACGAACTCGGTGATGGGCTCCGGACCGCCCTCAAACTGCGGATTCACCGTGACAGGCGAGTTGGGCAGATCCGCACCCCAGGAGGGGTTGTCTGTCAGTGGAAAATAGAACATTAGATGAGGCACGTGGTGCCCAAGGGCGTCACTGAGGTAGCCGGCCCGCGACATCATGTAGCACATCGCGCCCGGCTCCGGCGCCGGTAGATCTTTATTGTCGAATCCGGCCCTGATGCTCTCGATCATCTGGGCCTTCGACCGTCCGGCTAATATCATTTCCGTGCGCTTGAACGTGAGAGGAAGAATGGATCGCACGGCGGCCGGATTGAAGCACCCCGGCACACGCGTCTTGGGGTTCCAGAACTCCGCGGAGTTGAATGGGGACATCCATGATCGTTCAACCAGACAAACAAAACCGTTCTTTCCTTCGATGGCGGTTTCATAGCCCCGCCGCCCGAGGACCAGGATCTTCGCATCGCTGGATATCGCCGCCGGGGCGGCGCTTCGCGCTAAGGCGATCTCGGCGTCGCGATCCGGCATCAGGTATTGCTCGATGGAAGCCATGCTCGGATAGCCTGTTGAGCGATTCTCATTCCGATCGTGGCTGGCAAGCATTAACCTCAGACCGACAGCCACGCAGACAATAGCCAGGGCTCCGGCCCAGACCCAGCGCGTCGTCGCTATTGTGCTTCCAAATCTCGGTGAGTTGACCTTTCGCGTTTCCCGCTTTTCGAAGTGCTCCCGAAGTGCAAGGTCGATCGCAGAGGAGATGCCTACTTCCGGTGACTCAACTTCCCAGGCCATCAGTTCTTGGGAAACGCTCCGGAAATCGGCAGCAAGGGTCTGGCACTGCGAACACAGTTCCAGGTGCGCCCACGCCTCGCTGATTTGGTCCTCGAGCAGTTCGCCGTCGAGGTAGGCCATGAGCTATTTCCTCTTCGATCGGATGTCTGTTGGTGCTCATTGAATGCCTCGTTTTCCCGGGTACGGCTGCGCGGCAATGGGTCGCAGGGCAGCATTGCTCTTGGCCCGCGATTCCAGATAACTCTTCAATGCGAGACGCGATCGAAACAGCCTGGAACGCACGGTATTCACAGGAATTCGCAGCAGTTCGGCAATGTCGGAGTAACTCAACTGTTCGTATTCGCGAAGCATCAAAATCTCGCGATCCGATGCATCCAGCTTTTCCATCGCTTGGCGGACCCAGAGCACGCTCTCGGGAGCTCCGCCCGTCTCAGGCTCCGGACGCAGACTGTCCTAATTTGCTACTCATCAAGATTTTGCGCCGTTCCGCAGCCAGCAGCTTCAACGCAATGCCGTACAGATATGTGCGAACTAAAGCTCGCGGCTCATAACGGGAGGCCCCGCGGATCACCACGAGGAAGGTTTCCTGGGTGAGATCCTCCGCCCGTTCGGGGTTGTTCAGTCGGCGCCCGAACAAGCCGTACAGTGGCTTGTGATAGCGGGCGAACAACTCTTCGAAGGCTGCGCGTGATCCACCCTGGAATTCCAGCATCAAGGCTTCGTCGCTGGTCATAATCGGTGCGTCAGCTCAGTCCCCGCCATCCTCGTGCGGCATTCTTGCGTTCATGCTTCTTTAATGTCGCCAGGAGACTAAAAGTTCCCACTCCGTTCAAATTCCTTCTGTGTTCAGTGTCGCGTCGAGGAACGAGACCAAGCCGCTCGGGGCATGATCCCGTTGCCGGGCGGCCCATCAGGTTGCCTGCGGTTCTCATCGGGACAGGTCGATAAACTCGACCCCCCATGGAAGCGTCCGCAAATCGAGGCGCGCGACCGTGATCGGCAAATTAAAACGCCGAGGTCGCGGCACTCCCAGGGTTCACGTAGATGACGCCATTGCGCTCAGTATGGCCGGGCTTATGCGAGTGCCCGCTGACGACCACTTTGAACTGAGCCGCAACCGGATCGAGGTCCAGTTCCGCGATATCATGAAGGACGTAAATCAGGGCCGAACCAGCCTCCGCTACTGCGGTCAATGGCAATTGGGACGCCCAAACGCCCTTATCGATGTTCCCTCTAACGGCGACCACCGGCGCCAGGGCGCGGAGCTGATCGATGATCTCCGGCTTGCCAACATCCCCGGCATGGATGATGAGATCCGAACCTTGCAGGGCGACTAGAGCTTCCGGGCGCAAAAGTCCATGGGTGTCGGAAATCAAACCGACGGACGCCACAGCGCACATTGTTTGATGCTACCGGATCCGATCCGCGCTCAGGATCTAATGCTGGCCATCGCGTCAAGGCTATCCGATTCTCGACCCGGCCACGCGGTGGAAAGAATCGGATTGAAGGTCGGTGAAGCCGCCGAGGCGCGCCGCCAATATCGATTCCTACGTTCAGTGCGGTGTTCCGGGCAGCGGCTGAATCGTCGTTTTGGTCAGCGCAGCCGAGGAAAACTCGGTCTGCTCACCGGCGTGCTTACCGGGTACAGGAAGCAAACGAGCGGCTAGAGGTTTGTTCCAGCGAAACGCCAGCCATGCAACATCTCCAAGGATGCGTGCAATCTGTTCCTCGCTTACTTCGCCCGGCAGCGGCACGGTGTCCAGACCTCCCGCACAAACAGCAGAGTAGGCGAGCATCGAATCCAGATTAAATGTGCCCTCTGCCCATCGGCGGGCCAGGAGCTTGTCCTCCATGACCGGAATCATCAGCCCAGAATACCCGGTTCGTTTCACGGATGTCGATTGCACCGCCCGCGTGATGATGCCCGCAGCAGTCATGGTGCCGCTAGAGCCGAACGCCGCGCCGGTAAACGATTCGATGGCGCCGGCAATGGAGTTGTCCCCGCCCGGCGCCGGCGTTGCGTCGATGCCCTCGTAGGTCCAGCCTGTGCTGGATGCGATCGCCGTGCCAACTTGTTCGGCTTCCTTGGTGTACCTCGATAAGGCGTCCGCTAAATGCTGCTTGGCTTCATGCGGATCACGATAGCGCGCGAAAACGTCAGCGACGACATTGGCCCCTTCCATGGCGACCGCGAACGCATGCCCCTTGCCCAAATGATAGGACCCGGGGTAATACGGCCCGAAGGGTTTCATCATCGCGATCGCGCCAAAGTTGAAGTTGCCATCCCCGTGCGGGCTGCGCTGGGAGACTTCCTTTATGAGCCTGGCTGCTTGCCGGATTGCGCGCCAATGGATACCGTGCTCATCCGCAATGATCAGGTTTGCGTTGACGTTGATGTTGGACAAAACCTCAACGAGTAGCGAGACCGGCGCAGGGTCATCATCGTCATCGGTCATCGCCGGGCCAAGGTTCAGCCCGTTGCGCTGCTTCGATGCGGCCTCGCGCATTTTCCGGATCAGCGCGAGGGCATCCTGGGTACGCATTCCTTTGGTGTACATCGGAAACGGCTGCGTGGTAATACGTCCTGCCGCTCCCTCGAATCCCGCCCGATTGAAGGCTTCCTTCGCGCCGGCGAGGAATTTCTGCGCGTCCTCAATTTTGTTGCCGTAGTTGGTTGGATCGACTTCAATGAACGCGGTTACAGCACGAATCCTCGGACGGTTATCGGCCGCGCAAGCAACGGCCGCGAGAGAGATGGCAAGCAGGAAATTCCGCATGCTTCCGTTTATAGCACCTTGTCAATAAAGCGCGGCGCGATTTGGGACACGGCTTCATAGCAGCTTGGAGCCGCAAGAACGAGGCCTCACAGGGCGCGGCATCGCTTACGAATGCACATGGACGTGGCCTGATGCATCCTGGAGAGTAGATAGACGGTTTGAAACATTCCCAGGGCGCCCAACTCAGTCTTCATCAGGACCCTGATGAGAAGGATGCCGGGGCTCCGATACCTTCCTTCTCGCTCGGATTACCGGCCGTATTCTCGTGTTGCGGCAAGCGCCGGTCAGAGCCGGTGCGCCGCCTGCCCGTTGAAAGTGGGGACATCGTAGTCTGGGGTGGTCCCGCGCGCTTCGTCTATCACGGCGTCGCGCCGCTCAAGGACGGGCAGCGCCCCCTGACCGGCGGCGCTCGCGTCAATCTTACCTTCCTAATAGTATCTTGATGGTGTCGGGATGCTGGACAGCTTTGACCGCCGAAGGAAGAATCTTGGATACTCCCGCGAAATTATTTCGGCGGATAAAGGTTGAGCACCTGACACGACCGAACCTGTTGTTCCTCGCGGACCGTCAGGTCCTTCACCTTTTTGTCAATCGTGGCTTGAAAGACGGCCGCGCATGCCGCTCGCACCTTACGTTGCTCCTCGGCGGCCTTGGCGTCCTCCTCGGCCTTTAACTGCGCCGCGCGTGTGGCATCTTTAACTGCTTTCTGCTTTCGCTCTTCAGCGGCCTTCCGCACCCGTGCCGCTTCAGTTGCGCGCTTGTTCTGGATCGCCTTCAATTGGTCAGTGAAATCCGGTGCTGAGGGTTCTCGCTCAACAAGGACCTTCGTCCCAATCTTGGCGGAAACAAGCGCCCCGTCGAGGATCTCAATGGTGCAGCCGTCTGCGTCCTCAAGGTGAAATCCGCCTCTCTTAGTTCGCGTGCCTGATACGACCTCATCGGCGGACTCAGACCACTGGCCGGGCACGCCTTTGCAGAGGCCTCCCTGATCGAACTGTAACTTCAACGAAAGCGGGCGTTCCAGGATGTCGAGTCGCCCGAACCTCCTGATCTCGTAGCCTACGCACCATGCTGAAGCGCAATTTAGCTGTCCAAAGTCAAATGTGGATCTCGGAACCACCTTCACCGTGACAACAATCCCCTGAGCTATCCCGCTGCCGTCATCAAGCAGGATCGTGAACTCGTTATCCGCACGCAAGATGAAACCGCAGACCAGCGCGATAGAGCAATAGTGGATGATTCCTACCATCGGCCGCAATTGTCTCGCCATTCCATCGAAAGAACTTCTTCTCACGGCTGTCTCTGTGGCTCCGTTGGCATCTTGTACGGGTACAGGTCCAACGCCTGACACGTCTTCACCGCCGTTGATTCTCTTACGGTGAGGTCGGACGTTTTTTTGTCGATTGTGGTTCGATAGGTCTTCTTGCATTCATCGACCTTTGCCAACTGAGCTGATACCAAAGCTTCCTGGGCTTCGATCTCGTCCATGATCGGCTTTATGCGTTCATGGCATGCATCGTAGGTATCAACCTTCCTGCAATTGGCCTCGGCACGCAAAGCGTCGAGCGATAGTAAGCCGACACTTTCGCGTTTCGCCTCCAGAAATCTGTGTTCCGCCGATCCGGCAGAAACCGCAGCCTTTTTTTGCTGAAGTTCCGCTTCAGCAGCCTTCCGTTCCTGTTCGGCCCGTTGAGCAGCCGCATCGTCACGTTCTGCGTCACGGGCAGCCTTAATTTCTTGGAGCTGCGGTTTCAGATCCACCGTCGCTTCACCATCGCCTCGAACTACTAGAGGCGGGCTGGACTCGTGCAAACGCGCTTCCGCTGAAACCAGCGTCGCTCTAATAATCTCAACGCTGCATCCGTCGAAATTGAAGCTGTTCATCAAAGACACCACATCGTCGCTGTATCGCTTAACGACGCCATGGTCTCCGGCCCAGTCCAGACTCGTGGCAACCGGAATGCTCCACTGATGCACCTCGCCCCTGCACAGGGCACCAATATCAAACCGGAGCGCAATCGTGCGCCACGGATAAAGAGTCTGATTCTTGATCTGGAGGGTCAGTACAGGGGAGGCAAATCCGTGCGGATAATCGATGAAATGCGGACGGATAAGAATTGTGCCGGTAGACCCTACCGGGAGAGTGATGTCAGGAATGTTAGTGGCTCGTGCGCAGAATGAGAATAGTCCCGCCGTCAGGAAGAAAATCACGCCGTTACTTAGCACCGTTGTTTTACCTATTTCCGGTACGCCCTACAATCTCGACGCGGCTTCTCAAATGAGGCGTATATGCCGTTGGCTTATGCGCTTCAACGTACCACCATGAAGGTTCCGAATGCAACGGCGCGCCCGCCATATTCAGCCGACCGATCTCAAGAGGAAAGCCATTGGCGCTGCCGTGGCCGAGTTCCGGCGCGCGGCGGGGTTCTCGCAGGAGAGACTGAGCGCGGACTGTGGATTCGAACGGACCTATCTGAGTCGGGTCGAGCGTGGGATCTTGAATCCGACAGCAATCCGCGTCTGGACGATTGCCGACGCCCTGAAGGTGCCGTTTCGTGAATTGGTCGGTCGCATGGAGACGTGGGCGGTGGAACAAGGTCGCCGGTGAAGCGGCCGTGCTGGTGCGACAAAAAGATCACGCTGAATTTCGACTTCGATGTCTCCGCTACGGATCTCGAAAACCTGGTTGAGGTGATTCTGACCGATGGGGACGGCAACAATCATCGGCACAACGTTGACCTGAAGTCTGTTGACTAAAACGCGGGCGGGCGCGCTGCCTGCACGTGCAGTCTGTTCCGACTGTTCCCAGTTTCCCCCCCCACTTCTGTAGAGTTCCTTTAGGTTCTCTACTGTCTTCACCACTTCATTCAGTCACAACTGGGAACACTGGGAACAACGCCGAGAACAGGCCCTTTCGAGTAGGACCGAAAGTGGGATCTGACTGGGAACGCACTGGGAACGTCGGCGCCCTCGCGCTGGGACTGCATTATGATTTTCTTCGATATCTCCATGACAGGCTCTGCCCGTCGCGGTGCCGAAACCGCTCCCAGCCGAGAGAGCGTAACGAACGCGCGACTCGATTCTGATCGGATTGCGTTAAGTGGTCGGTTGGCTTCTTGATACATTTCGCAAGCACTTCCTCGACGCTCACCGTCGCTTTGCGCTCGACAAAGGCGATGATCCTCTGGTCCCACGGGTCGGGCTCGTAGCGTGCGCTCTGCTCGTGCGCCGCAAGTCGGTTTAGCTCCGCGCTGTCCAACCACCACGGAGTACCGACTTGATATCGCACTCTCGCTTCCGCCCAGAGCTGGTCGCGGTCGCGCTTAAGGGTGGCAAGGTCAATTCGCGCCGTTTTGACAGGCCAAAAGCGTCGGCCGCCCGTTTCATCCTTCAAGTAGACAGAGTGGTTCACTGTACCAGCGAAAACGCATTCTCGGGGAACGGTGATTACGCGCCTTCCGTAAGGCGGTCGATAGCGATCAACCGAACGCGACATGAATGACTTGATCCGCGCAACTTCAGTCTTTTGCATCACGTCTAGCTCGGCGAGTTCAATAATCCATTTACCGCGCATTTGCATAGCTGCGTCTTTGCTGCCGAGGTCCGCCAGTTCATCGGTGAACCACGGCTCGCCGAGAGCGCGCAGGGCAGAGCTTTTTAGGGATCCTTGCGGGCCTTCAAGTATGATGCATGTATCGACTTTCGCTCCGGGTTCATAGATCCGCGCGACAGCACCCAGAAAAAAACGCAACCCTACAGCCTCAACGTACTCGCTCGGTTCGGCACCAAGGTAGACATTGGCAAACTCTTCTAGGCGTACTTCCTCATCCCACACGAGGGAGTCCAGATAATCGCGGATTGGATGAAAGCAACGGTCACGCGCCACTCTCTGGACGGCCTGACTCACAATATCTTTGCCCACCGCGATTCCTTGTCTCTGCATCCAAGCGGCCGCAGCAACGTCATCCGTGTCCGTCCAGGTGAACGGCAGGGAGCGGGCGTCATCCCACGGCGGGGCTGATCTTGCGACGATTTCCAGCGCCGATTCGTCCTGGTGAAGTACTCCCTGCCAATCTGGGGCGAACTGAAGGGCAATAATCGCGTTGTGTACGTTAGCTAAGGGGTGTGGGTCATTGCCGCCACCCATGAGCAGCCGGTCTTTCCAGCCCTCTGAAATTGCGTTGGGAGTCGGCATGGGGACGATTCCGAGCTGTTGCCCCGTTTGGGGCGCTGGTAGAATTGTCATAGGCAACGTTCCTTGGCGCGCTCGGTGTGAATTACCGGCGCGCTATTTTTTTCGGCGCGGCATACGTCGTGTGCCAATCCTGCTTAAGAGATCAGTTTCAGCTGACCCGCGGCGCTCTTGAGCCACTCCGAAATCGCAGCGCGCGGTAGGATATAGCGCTTGCCGACTCTGATAGACGGTATCGTGCCGTTGCGAAGGGCGGCATAAACTGTCAGTTGCCCGAGGCCAAGCTCCCGGGCCAGTTCGCCTACATTACTGTATGTGGTCGGCTCCAGAGCCGATGACTTACGATGTGCTTGAATCGACATGCACCTAGTTTATCATCGTGCGTGCTGTCTCTGTCTATCTGTGCACGTTCTGTTATGGCGAATGTGCTTTAATTAACTGTATGGATGCTCTTGTATCGGCGGTGAAGCGGCTGCGCGCAGAACTCAAACTGACGCAGCCGGCCTTTGCCAAACGGCTTGGGCTATCGGTGCGGGCCGTCGCGTACTATGAGAAGGATCGAGAGCCGAGCGGAGAGGTTTTGCAGCGTCTCGGATCGCTGGCGGCGCGGTGCGGCCGGGAAGATTTGGCTAAAGTTTTCTCCGACGCTTTCCGCCGGGAGCTTCAGGATAAGACTACCCCGGGCACGCCCGAAGAGAACGCATGGGTTCAGGCACTTCTTCTGCTGCTTCGTCATCGGTCCGTGCTTCCGCTATCGCGGCAAATATCAACAGAGCTTGTATCCGCACTTGAGTCTCTCGCTGAATCGGCGCGAAAGCCATCGGCAAAAATGAACCTCGCGAAGATCGAAGAGGTGCTTGTTGGGCTTCGCTACCGCGTGGCACCAAACGCCGAACACAAAATCGATGAATTGGCTCGGGCACGCGTCCGGGAGACGGGCGAACCAATCGAGCGGGCACGCATCAATGTCATTCACGAGCGGCCGGACCTTTATGAGGACTATCTTGACGATCGCGCCGCCGCCGCGAAGGGCACCCGCTTTGAGAGCAGCATGGCGCGCGGAAAGAGGACAAGAAAATAAGGGGTTCCATCGACCCCCATCTTTGTCTAAGCGTTAAAACAATTGGCCGTCACGTTACTCCGCTGTGTTAGCCTCACGTTTATGTCAACTGATCAAATACTCGCCCTGCTGCTGCGCGAGAGAACCAAAATTGAAAAGGCGATCGATGCCCTTCAGGGTCCGAAGCGAAAAGGAAGGCCACCGGGTCCCGGTCGAAAGGCGGCACCGCCGTCTGTCGAGCAGGACTCGAAGCCGCCAGCGACGGTAGGTCCTACAGCGCGGGCGAAACGGAAGATGAGTGCGGCGGGCAGACGGGCCATTGGTGCAGCGACAAGGAAGCGGTGGGCGGCGATCAAGCCGGCGAAGGCTGCGGCAGCCGCACAGGTTCCGGTTGCGGCGGCACCCGAAGCGACGCCCGCGAAGACGCCGGTGTCAGTCAAGAAGGGCGGCCTTACAGCAGCAGGACGAAAGGCGCTGTCTATCGCGATGAAGAAACGGTGGGCGAAGAAGAAGGCGGCCGCGAAGCGGAAAGCGGCCTAACCGCTGCCTAGCAGTGTTCCGCGGCGTGGCCCCTCAGTCAGCGACTTTCCGAATTGGTGGCCGCGATCTGGTCGATCTTCTTGACCATCCTGTTACAAATTTGAACCACTGGACGCCGCGAATAGTGCGGGTCTGGCCAGTTGTTTTGAGTACGACGCATTCGCGCATCAGAACGCCCACCGAGTCGCCCTGGGAGATCATTGGCTTCGAACTCGGGTTTGCAGGCTCCGAACTGTGTGTAGTTCCTCCTTGAGGAAGCAACCACTTCGGCCCGGCTGAGCACCATCACGGTCTTCATATTGGCGACGTCGAAGCGCGCATCCACTTGCGCCCTCAGTGGTAGGACAGCGGCGAACTGAAGGACTGAGAGCAGGAAGGCTGCGGATGTGTTCCTAAGCGTTCTCATCGCCACGATGACTCCGTAGAATTCGTAACTGACCCGTCATCGCGAGGCTGTCAGGTGCTCGCGTAGCGCACGTGCCTCGGCTAGAACAGCTCGAGCGGCCTCCATCGAATGATCCAATTCGGAACCTGTAGGTATTGCTGATTCCCCTAAGCCCGAATCGCGATACTGGCGGAGCCGCTCCACCATGAGGTCGCGGATGTCGGTTGCATTGGAGAGGCCTTTAAAACTGCCGATGTGGCCTTCGCCTCTCTTGGATCCTCCACCCGCGGACTGCACTTCGACATCCGCGAGCTTCAAGAGCTTTTGAAGAGGTCCGGCGGTCACGCGAATTTCCTGGATGTTTGAAAACGTCATGGTGAGTTCCTGTATATTGAACACTCCCGAGCGGATCCTCAGGCTTCGATCCGTGACCATATACCAGCGAAGTACGTAGTTCAAACGCTGGGAGAAGAACGTGAAGACGGCGGACACCGTGAAGGCCACGAAAGCGAGCGACTCAATCACTCGTACAGAAATCGCCGCCCACTCCGGCATCGTGGGAATCGCTTTGGAGACGATGGGGGTTAGAGAGAGCAAGGCGGTCAACACGAGGAAATGGGAGAGAAACCAAACTATCAGGCACAATTTGTAATAGTTGCGGCCGGCGTGAAAAACCTGAGTGGATTCGGGTGAGCCTTCAGGCGGTTGGGGGTGCGGCGGCACGCGTAGTACATCTTTGGATCCACAGCTCGATTGGTGAGAACTGGTAAGGAGTCTTAGCCATTGCGGTGCTCCATGAACTGGCGAATGGCACGAAGCTCGGTGGCCACTTCGGTCAAGATTCCAGCCAATGAATCCGCAGAGCCAGCTGCGGTGGGAGCGGTGTGCCGATCGTGGGCGCCTCGCATTTGGGAATAAAGAAAATCGCGCATGGCGGCGTGGTCCGTGATGCCTTCGAGGGTCATCTCCGATCCTGAACTCCCGCTGGCCGTCTGGATTTCAATGCGGGCGAGGCCGAGCCAGCGTTCCACGAAATTCGATCGCAATTGGATGTCCTGAATGCGCGAGTAGTTGAGCATGATCTCATGGCGCATCAGGATGCCCCAGGCCATGTGGATCCCTTCCGCATCGAAGCGATAACGCATGGTGTGAAATCGGAAGTAAAGCAACAACATCGTCAAAGGCGCCGCGATGTTCGTTGCCAGGGCTTTCAGCACGTAGTATTTCATCAACTCGGGACACGGCCGGTTGATGGCCGCGATATATTCAGGCACCGCTGATTGAGGCATTTGGATGCTCATTCTAACAGGCGGATTTATCGCTCGCCGGTAATTAACTTCTGCGCCGAGCGGCGGCGCGCGCAAATCCGCTGATGTCGGGGGCCGCACGGCCCGTCGGCACGCGCCGGTCGTGCATGGCTCCCTAGGAATTTGGGCGAGGAGATGACAAATGTTACAATGCTGCGGGATCTGCCGCGTGTGTTCGGCGCAAACCCTGCAATCCGCGCTTTGGAACTTCCGAGTCCAAATACCAAGTATGTGGCGCGATTATTTGAAGTTCAGAAGGTAATATAGGCCATGCCGTTTCGTCTGCTTGCGCTTCTCAAGCAAGTTGATGATCTCGGACGTCGCCCAGGGTGCGGTCACTGCGGCTGCTGCAAGTGCGGAGGCGATACTCAGTTTTCCGAGGGAAAGGAATGGTGTGATACCCAGTACCACCGCTCCCGAAACGGCGGATTTAACGGCGCTCTTGAAGAATCCTTCCCACCCGTCTCGCAGTTCCCTCTCGACCTCCATCTTGTCACGCCACACTTCGGTGCTAATGAGCTCTGACACCTGCCGGTCGAAGTCGGGCGAACTCGGGATTGCGGAAACTTGCTTTACGAGCTTGCGAATGGTGTAGCTGAAGTTATCAAATAACTGGCGATGCTTCTCTTTGTATTCGACGATCTCGATCTCGCTACGACGTTCTAAATCGTCGTCGGTAACGATCGCATTTATCACCTGAATCGCAATTGGAGTTAGTGATGGGGGAGCAATTGAGGTCCCCTGACCTTCGGCGTTCGGAGTAGCTTGTGCGATTTGATACTTTTCGCAGACCAACGCGTGGATATACGGTTTGCCCGTGATTGGAACGGCATCTAGCAAATCGGCCGCAACCAAGAATTTATTTAGCAATAGAGCGTGTGCGATCGCCTCCTCAGCAGGATGCAGTGCGACAGACGATCCCCGCCCCAGATCTGCATCGGCATTTGTGACTCGCCATGTGTATCTGCGGTCATCTTCGGGAATACTTGCGATGATCGACGCAAAAGTCGTCCGCTCGGCGTCGAGCTTGGCTGCCTGAATCAATAGATCGGCCATGACGGGGTCCGGTTGGTAGTGCTGATACTGGAAGCCAATCTCCTCCCGGTCCTTGGAGAACATTATGTATTTCGGTTGCCCGTCGACGTCGCTAAACTCCGTCGTCCTGGAGGGGACCAGGTAGAGTATCTGGTCGTAGAGCAAAAGCATCCTCTTGAAGTCATTCTTCGAGAACCAGCCCATGCCATCACACATTATGGCCGAAAGAGATGGAGCGAGGGGATTGAGGGGCGATCTGATGGTTTCGCTCACTTTGGTATTCTACTTGACCGAAGAAGGGCCGAAATTCCTCGTGCTGCAGCGTGTCACCAGCACAAAGCCGCATCCATCGACTGCCCTCGTCAGGTCTCGCTCGCAAGGAAAGCGTCCATGCGCGCGTTGGCCCGCTCGGCAATTGTCATCGGAAAGAAGTTGAACCCGTGGGCTCCACCCGGATAGACCGCGAGCTCCGCCCGGTTTCCCGCGATGATATAGCGCGAGTACATGAACAAGGAATCGTCGAGCAGGGCATCGCGGGTGCCAACCGTAAACAGCGCGGGAGGGAGTCCCTTCAGGTCGGCATAGAGCGGCGAGATATCCGGATCCCGCATGTTCTTCTCGCCAGGGAGATATGCGCTCATGAACTTCTCGATGTCCACGGTGCGCAGCACGAGTCGCTCGTTTCCGAACTGTCTCTGGCTGGGCGTCATCGAAAGATCGTACGCGCCGTAGACCAAGTTCGCTGCGCGGAAGCCAGTGAAGCCGTGGCTATCGCGCATGCGCAACAGCGTGACGGCGGCCAGGGTTGCGCCTGCAGATTCTCCGCCGATCGCGAGAACGTCGGAACCGAATTCAGCCTTCGCGTTTTTCACGAGCCACAAGGCGGCCGATTCGCAGTCGTCCGGCGGAGCCGGGTAGGGGTTCTCCGGCGCAAGGCGGTATTCGACGCTCACGCAGGCGAGGCCCGCCTTTTCGTTCACACGTTCGAGCATTGGGTCTTGCAAGTCAGCGGCGCCAAGCACCATCCCCCCGCCGTGGATGTGCAGATAAACGCCTCTAGGGTTCTGCGGCGCGACGATTCGCAACGGAATCCCAGCGCCTCCCTTTCCTTCAATCGTGATGGTCCGAGCCCTGGTTGACTTCGGCGCGATTGGAAAAGGACCCTCGCCGCGTGCGCGAGAATCGCGGACGGTCTGCGCGCCCACCTCCCACCAGTTGGGCACTGGGGTAAATCGCTTTATGATCTCTTCGTTAAAACGGTTTGTTTCGTCTGAAATCGCCTCCGGGCTAAATACCTCCGGGCCGAGTTCCGCCATTCCCGGATTTGCCTGGCTCATCGCGTTCCTCCCGTGTGCGGGACGGTGTGTCATTGTGAATGCAACATTGTCCCGTAGGTCCGACACGAATATTATCATCTGTCGGACCGAGACGACACTTCTTTTCCGGAGCGCGAGAACGAGAAGAAAAGCGCGCAGATCTGGATGGCCCGCAACAACCCTTTTCAGTAGCGGACTATCTCACCGCCCTGTCGTTCGTGCTCCGCTAAGCGCCGATTTCGAACCGTCATCTAAAGTAATCGAAATGGAATTCACCATGTGGGGCTGGATCACCCCTCCCGCACCCGCGCCTTCATCGCGATCTCCTTAGGACTCATCCCGCCCGCGTGCGCCATCCACTCCATCACCTTCTTGAGCGACACCTTGTGCTGAGTGGAGGTGACCAGCTCAACCGTGACCGGATCGGCGAGATCCTCCATCACGAACTTCTGTTCCCGGATCCGCTTCAGCCCCAGGGCGGCGGCGTCCATGGTCGTCTCCGCGTGGACCGTGACCGAGTGGTCGATGTCGCGGACATCCCGAAACGTCACCCGGCATTCGAGAAGGGCCATGGAGAACAGCGTATCACGAGAGGCGAACAAAAGGAGAAATGATAGGATTTCCAAGTGACCGCTGTGGACCCCGATCGGCTGGATGAAGCGCAGCTGGACGATCTGCGCCAGGAACTCGCCGGGATGTCGGATGCGGCGCTCGCCAGGACCTACGAGACCTATCGAATCGCATGTGGCCTCCGGGAGGACGGCATCCCCAGCGCCGGCGACGATGCAGCGTTTCTGGCAGGTCTGGGAAGAGTGCCGCCGCCGGTTGGAGCAACCCCGTGAATGAAAGGCAGTCCGCATCCCCCGTCCAGATGGAAATGCTGAGGATCGGTTCGAACACCTCCTCGACCTAGATGCTAGAATCCGGGTGCTGCAGCGCGAACGTTTGCTTCTGGTGACCGAGCGGCAGGTGGCGATTAATTAGGGAGGCCGAAATGAAGGGCACTGAATGCCTGACCGCAGTGGCAGCACTCGCGATGCTGGTCGGCCGCAGTGACCGGGATACGCTCAGTCTGGCGACAAAGGACTGGAGCGGTTTCGCGAGATCTATAAAGAACTCGTCGAGACCAATACAACCCTTTCAGCCGGCGACTGCACCCTGGCTGCAAAGCGCATGGCAGCGCGACTGAGGACCGCCGGATATCCAGACCAGGACCTGCGCATCTTCGTCCCCGATGGACATCCCAAGGAAGGCGGCCTTCTGGCTGTACTCCACGGCTCCGATCCCAGCGCCAAGGCGATCCTCATGCTCGCCCATGTCGATGTGGTCGAGGCCAAGCGGGAGGACTGGACGCGGGACCCCTTCACCCTCGTCGAGGAAAACGGATACTTCTACGCTCGCGGAACGAACGACATGAAGGCCCAGGCCGCCATTTGGGTCGACAATATGATCCGTTTTCGGGAAGAGGGATTTCGACCGAAGCGTTCCGTCAAATTAGCGCTGACCTGCGGTGAAGAAACCAACAGCGCGCTGAATGGCGCAGGCTGGCTGGCAACGCACGAGCGCGAAGCGATTGATGCTGAGTTTGCCCTGACCGAAGGCACCGACGGTGATCTTGACGCACAAGGTCGGCGAGTCATGCTCGCAATTCTCGCTGCCGAAAAGACCTCTCAAAACTTCGTGCTGGAGACGACCAATCCCGGAGGCCATAGCTCGCGGCCGGTGCCTGATAACGCGATTTATCACGTCGTTCGTGCCGTCGATCGCGTGAGCCGTTACGAATTTCCCGTTCAACTGGACGATGCGAATCGCGCCTATTTCACCGGCATGTCAAAGATCGTCGGTGGCGAGGCGGGGGCAGCCATGGCCGCTGTCGTTCGTAATCCCGGCGACGCCGCTTCGGTCGCGGTGCTGGACAAGGATAGAAACTGGCACGCCATGCTCCGCACGACCTGCGTGGCGACCATGCTTTCTGCCGGCCACGCGACCAACGCCTTACCGCAGCGGGCGAGCGCGAACATCAACTGCCGCATCTTTCCTGGAGTGTCGCGCGAGGCTGTCCGGGCTCAACTGGTTAAGATCGTCGATGATCCCGCCGTCGCGGTTACTATTCCCGAGGTCCGGGGACCGGTCGCGGAACCAACTCCTTTGACGCCGCGAATCCTGAAGCCGATCGAGAAACTGGCGGATGAAATGTGGCCTGGCGTTCCCGTTATCCCCGCTCTTGAGCCCGGTGCATCGGACGCCCAGTTTCTAAATCCGGCAGGTATCCCGACCTACGGGGTTACAGGCTTCTTCCAAGACCCGGATTACGGAAACATCCACGGTCTGAACGAGCGCATCCGGGTAAGGTCTGTTTATGAGGGGCGGACGTTCCTTTACCGATTGGTGAAGATTTACGCGGACCAGTGATCCTGCTCGAACGCGGGATCAACATCACGGTGAACACCGCCCGGCAGATAGCCCAGGTCCTGGAGATTAGCTTCGCGGAGTTGTTCCGCGGGGCTGGGCCAATCCGAGTACGGTTCTCTCATTTCAGCTGCTTCAGAGCTTCTGCAAGGGTTCGGATCGATTCGTCGCACTTTCTACAAAGGGCGCGGAAGTGATTCTTGTACGTCCCGTGTTCTTTGAGAATTTGCTTCTTAATCGCGGCCCCATTGTCGCCCGACGCGTGTCCTTTCACTTTACTGCGAAGCTCGTGTGTCTCTCTGAGGGGCTCCACGATTGCACGTGCATGGTCGTCCGCAAATCCGAGCGCCAGAAGACATTCCTCAATCAATTTCAGCGACTGAAATTTGATGTCGGGGGTCCGTCCCAAGGATTGCGTGGTGCTCCTGAGCCACTTCGTTTCAAACCCTTCTACCAGCAATTGGTCAAGATGCAGAATCTCAGTCGCCCATTCGTCAGGGGAGGAAGTGACTGGGTAGTGCAATTGATCGAGTAGCTTTTCGGACCGGTGCGTCCACCATGGAACCCGTTCCCGTTTTAGATCGCCAATTGCGCCTAGGAGACTATTGAGAGGATCGTACTCTAGGTGCCAAGTACCTTCAAAATCGGTCGTATACGCCCGTTTCGAGATCGGCCCCTTGGGTTCCTCGTTGTAGGCCTTCCAGTAAAGCTGTTCCTCGTACGGTAGGTTTCGTAAATAAACGAGGTAGGTATGAACCTGTCCCGCATCGTTGATGTCATAGGTCTCAAGAGACCACGCGCCTCGGCACGAGATCGACCGCGCCCCGAGGCGGTATTTGTCCGAGTCCGCCTTATACCGGAGAAGGACCTCCGGCTTGAAGAAGGCTGGACTCAACTCGTAGGGAAGGTCAGATTCAGTGAAATAGTTGGCGGTAGCGCCGGGCGCACATGAGATTTCCTTCACGATTTTGTTTTTCCAGTCCTGCGCGATGAAGGTTGCGTATTGCTTGACGCTCTCCGTCGAGTAATCGAACCGTTTGATTATCCGTTCCCGAGTAGCCAGCGAGCGGACGATTTGAAAACCTCGCAAATAGCTTGCATATCCGGGTTCCACATGAGAGCGATAGTGAGTATTCCCTTCGGTCTTAAACCCTCGATTCTGGGCACCCGACCATCCGCTGAAGTTACCCCATCGAAGCCGTGTGAAATCAAAGGTTCGCACGATCACCGTGCCCGTAAGGACCATGTATTCATCGAGCAAATCGCGATTGACAATCACTAAGGTCGCATCGAATTCCTCGCCCTTGCCGGGCACCTCGATGATTCGGATGATGTCTTGGATGTCGCCAGAACAGTCAAGACGGCAGTATGCATGACGCTCCTCCATGTAGTGGAGCCCGAATACATGGGTAAGTTTTTGCGAAATTTCGATGTAACTCTTTTTGTCGGGATGCCCGTCAAAGTGACGGCTGAACACCAATTGCTCGCCTTGGTCAAGCGCCTTACTTCCCGTGCGGTCGAGTGGATGAGAGATCGAGACCGAACGCGGCTTGGAAAAACAGACTTCAATCGCCCAGGACGAGCTCGAATCGCAGCGCCAGGACATAAGGTCCTCAATGTCCGGGAGATCCAACAATGAGGCCGGAGCGAGAATGGCATGAATAAACGTGCCGCGCGTCGACGCATAGACGACGAACTCGTCCTGTTGGCTGTTATCGCGCAGAAAATCAAGGGCGCTTCCCATCTCCAACCACGAATTAAACTCTTCCTTGTCCGAGGGTACTCTCGAAATGCGAATCAGTCTATCCACGACGTCAGACATACACCTCTAGAATCGCATCCTCATAGAACCGGCTCAGCTTCTCGTGCGAGCGTTGAGGACTGCGCATGACGAACGCGAGACAGCGGCGAAAGCCTAATCGCACAACCGGATGAACCGCGCGTGCCGGAGATGGCGATCTGGCGTCCACTCCACGAACTCCACCTCCGCCACCAGTTCCGGCCGCACCCATACGCACTCCTTCATCTTGTCCGCCGTAAGGCCCTCGCCCCACCGGCCGGAGCGCGCCTCGGGGAAGTTCGCGAACGGACACACGGGGATCTCCAGAGGTCGCAGCCGCTCCATCAGCCGCTCCCGGCTGGCAGGTGTGAACCCGACCCGCGTCCTCGCGACATAAACTAGCCGCTCGCCTTCGTAGCGGCCGATCACGATCGCGTCGAACGTCCGCCCGCCCCTCGTGTATCCGCCGATCACGAACTCCTCCGACCGGTTGAGCCGCATCTTCCGCCACGCACCGGAGCGCGCGCCGGGCTCATAGACGCTATCGAGTCGCTTGGCGACCACCCCTTCAAGACCCTGGGCGCGGACCGCCGCGATCAGATCGGCGAGCGATGCGTCGAACCTGGGCGCTTCTCGGACCGGATCGGCGAGCAGAGGCAGGACCTCGCGCGAGAGCAGCTCCCTTCGCGTCGCCAGCGGCTCTCCCATCACGTTCTGGCCGCCCAGGACCATCACGTCGAACACGTAGTAGACGATCGAGGCATGGGCCGAGTCGGTTCTGGAGCGCGTTGAACGAGGGCCGCCCGGCGTCGTCGAGCGCGACCACCTCGCCGTCGACTACGGTCTCGTCCGGCAGCGCCGCCAGCGCCTGCACGATCGCCGGATACTTCCGGTTGAAATCTTTGTCGTTCCGCGACCGGAGCCGTACCTGGCCGCCGGTCTTGATCCCCAGGGCGCGGTAGCCGTCGAGTTTCAACTCGTGCGCCCAGACTGGCCCCTCGGGCAGCGTCTCCGCAGGAAGGAGCAGCATCGGCTCGATGAAATGCGCGTTGGAGTCTTGCGGCAGCACCGCCCTTCAGTGTAATGCGAGGTCGTCAACGGTGAAAGTGGCACTATCCTGTTATGCTCTGACCATGAAGGACTCACATCAAATCGCCGCTGAGATGCATGATCTTGCTGCGCATGCCCACCGGCAAGCGGCCGATCATCACGGCAAACAGGATCATCAAACAGGCCACGAACTCTCCCGGCAGGCCCTCGAACACTCCACCAAGGCGCACGAGAAATCATTGGAAGCACATCGCAAATCCGAGGAGAGTGTTAAAAAGTAGAAAAGGCCGTTGAGGGGCGTCCGCCGGACACGGATACCGTGCGCGGATTGGGTTGTGCACCGCCGTATACTGGTACGTCTTCAAATGATGAGAGTAACAGGATTTCTATTTCTCCTCGCGCAGTTCGTCAGTGGACAAATCACAATAACTGCCTCGCGCCTGAGCGACAAACCGGCTTTGGAGCCGGGCTCTTCTTGGTCGGGCACCGGCCTTTTCAATCCCGCGGCTGTGGAATACAAGGGCAAAACAGTTCTGCTCTTTCGGGCTACCGATGCCGATATGATTTCCCGAATCGGGTATGCCGAGAGTTCGGACGGGATGCACTTTGAGGTTCGGCCCCAGCCGGTGCTCGAACCGGAGGCGCCGTACGAGAAGGGCGGCGGCGTGGAAGACCCGCGCCTCGTGCGCATCGACGGCACTTACTATCTGACCTACACCGGCTACAACGGCAAAGACGCCCAACTCTGTCTGGCGACTTCAAAGGACTTGATTCATTGGGAACGGAAAGGAGTCATTCTTCCTGCGTATAAAGGCAGCTGGAACACGAAATGGACGAAGTCGGGCGCGATCCTGCCGCAGAAGGTGAAGGGCCGGTGGTGGATGTATTATCTCGGCACCCGCACTGATCCCGATGGCCAGGAGCGCGATTATATGGGAGTGGCCAGTTCTCCAGATCTTTTGCACTGGGCTGATGCCTCAGCAGCGCCAGTGCTGCCGCGACGTCCAGGCGCCTTCGATTCCCGCGTAATGGAACCGGGCCCGGCACCGATACTAACCAAAGCCGGTATCCTGCTGATCTACAACGGTGCCAACGATTCGCTGGTCTATGGTCCCGCATGGGCGCTCTTCGATCGCGAGGACCCCTCAAAACTGACCGCTCGCGCGGATCGGCCGTTTTTGTCGCCGGAACTCGACTGGGAAAAGAGGGGCGTCGTGCCGAACGTGATTTTTCTCGAAGGAGCCATCGCGAATTTTCCGTCAGAGGACCAACTGGAAGTGATCGCGTACTATGGTGCCGCCGATCATGTCGTCGGAGCGGCGCGGTTGAAAATCACGATTCCATGAGGTGGGATGAGGGACACGCAATGTTTCTCAGTTTTTTCGTCGCGCGAGAACGTCAACCGCGCTGTTCCATTCGCCGCAGAACATCCCTGAGTTGCTTAGCGTTCTTGATCCCGATGTAGTGGAGCTGCCGTAGCTCCCGATTTGAAACCCAACGCAGATCGCCGAAGCAGCGAAATCCGGCACCGAGCAGCGATTTGAGCACTACCGGGCGGATGCTGATTTTGTGGGCGGCCAACTCCTCTGGGCTATCGAGGCGGATATCCATCCAAGCGGGCCGGCTCGCACTGCCCGCACGCGTCAACTCCTCGAACTGCCGTTTCTCGGCCGCCAGGATGCCGATTTCGTAGGCTTCTTGGATCGCGGCCAGAATCACGGGCCGGAGCGCTGCCCTGGACGAGACGACCCTTCCGCCGCGCATCGGCCGGACGCGGTCAATGGCGCTAGAAGCGACATCCTCGGCGGTTTTCCGGTCAAGTTCGTCGGGCATCTGACCTCGCTACCTGCCAGGATACACATAGCCCGATGCGGAGGGGCGGCGGAAAGGCCAACCGTTGCGGTCAGGGCGGGCAACGTCGCGTTCCTTCGTTGAACAGTAGGGTAAGTTCGCTAGCACCCGTCGAAACAATTGTTGGGCGATGCTCAGGTCAGGAATGTTCGTCAGACTTGACCCACGCGTCGGTAGTGGTATCGATGTGGAACGAGAATGTGGAAGGTGTGGTCTTGGGCCGCGGGAAGAACGCTTCAACCACGAAGAATGCGGCCAAAAGCATAATCGACATGCAACACTCGATTGTAATTTCTGGAGCGGTTGGATGGCCGATGTAAACGCGCCGGACTGCGACGGAATCCGCGAAAGTGTCATGCAAACAAGAATTCCAACCAAGCTGTTCCCAATAGGAGTTGGCTTGGTTCAGCTCGTGCCTGCGCTCCTCTTGGACGCACTGCAAGGGAATGTGGGCGCATTCGACGTTTGCCCCTTCAACGATTGCACCAGAATCGTGATAGATAATTCCACGGGCTATCTTCCGACCGATGCGGTTAACGCGATCTGAATCAAATGGAACACTAAGGGCCTTTCCAAGAAAAAGACCCGATCGACTTCTCGTTTCGATGATCTTGGCATATCTGAGAAACTCTTGTCGGCGTTTGAATCCGGCTGGGCGCCATCTCGACCTCTCCGCTTTTTCGATGACAGTTTCGGCACCAGGTAGGCCCAGGTGCTCGGCAGAGGGTGCCAAAAGATCCCGCACGTATTCTTCATCATTGGAGAATTCCCGATTGCAGAGCTGATGCGCAGGCAACGTGATTCGTGCCGCCCCCTTGTAATTGCCTTTCCCAAGAAAGGCCCGTGGCGGCACATGATCGCTAGTATCGGCGCCCGATCGACCACAGAGATAGCAGAGATCCTCTCGCATCGTTCAGCTTAGGATGATACTGCATCGCAAGATACGAACAGGAGACTCAGAGTTGCCGACTGGGAGGGGAGTGCCACGTTACCTCGCGGACCTACCCGTTTATGGCACGGGCCTGGGAGGCCAGTGTGCTCCACACTAAGGGACCTAGTGAGGTAACCGCACGATCGCGTCACGTCAACGATCTTTGCGTCCGTTTCTACCAGCCGACGCACGTCGTCCTCGTCCACAATCCGTTCCGCCAGCCGCTTCTCATAGCAGGGCAGCGCCGGCTCGGCGGCGGGATTGGCGGGAAGGTAGCTCATCCGCTGGCAGAACCCGAAAAGGCTCTTAATCGCCGCCAATGAGCGAGATGGGTGCCAAGCCGGCCTGAACCAGCGATTGCGCGAAGCTCTGTAGGTCGCCCAAGGTCAAATGGCTCAGAGGCTTAGGCAGGTGGGCCAGGAGCCTGGCGGCGTCCCGCCGGTAGCACCCGCGGGTGTGCGGGCTGGCCTGCCGTTGGAGCCAGAGTTCGATGATGTGAGAATCGCGGGAAGATACCATAACCCTGCTTATGGGCTGTTCACGGTCGTCACATTCATGCCTCGGGTTTGGAGGAACAGCAAGCGGAGTTTTCGCGATTGTCGTTGCGAAGAAGCGCTAAATCGTCAGATCGGGGCTCTTTTTATTGACCCGACAAAACGGCGCGGCCCCCCCGCGGCCGTGCTAAGCGATCATCGAGCCGGGGAGGGTCGAAATCGTCGGATCGAGGTTCTTTTTTATGGACCCGACAAAACGATGGGGTTTCATATCTTTCCGTAGCTTTCCGTTTCGATTCCCTGTTAATTCCTGCGGCGGAAAGAGGATCATTGATCCATGCCCAGTGCCGGCGCAGATTTCTCGCTCGTGGTCTTCGGATGTGCGGTTCTCGCCACGTTGGCAGTGGCCTTCTTGGGTCGGCGCGACTCGAAGGGGACCTCAGCCGCGTTGGCCGATCAACGCCTAAACCGGTGGCTCGTAGGCCTCAGCGCGGGAGCTACGGCCAACAGCGGGTTTGTGGTAACGGCAGCCGTGGGCCTCGGATACAGCTTCGGCGCTCACTGGCTCCTGTTGCCACTGGCGTGGCTGCTTGGTGATATCTTGTTCTGGTGGGTTTTCCCCAATCGAATCAATGCAGCTGGGCGCGCCGTTCGCGCCACAACTATGACGGATCTGATTGTCGATGGTATGAGTCCTGGACCGCGGATTTGGCTCAAGCGGACGATTGCGCTTGTGATCGTTCTCTGTCTTGGAGGGTACGTATCTGCGCAATGGATCGCGGGTCAGAAGTTCCTGCAAGGTGCGTTTGACTTTGGAGGGGTAGCTTCGCTTTTGACCTTCGCAGCCCTCATCGTGATCTACACAGCCATTGGTGGCTTTCGAGGATCCGTTTACGCAGACACGCTACAGGCCGTTGTTCGCCTGATAGGAACCGCGATCGCAATGATCGCGGTGACCGTAATTGCTTCGCGGACCCCGGATCTGTTTTGGAAGAACATCGCAGCGGCTGGTCCAGACTTTCTCCATTTAGCCCCGGGGGGGCTTCTAATCGCGCTACCCTTTGTTCTCGGTTTTGCCGCCGCATCTCTGGGCTTTGGACTGGGCCAGCCACAGATGGTTACGCGCTATCTGGCAGGGGCTAATCCTGAGGAAACACGCTCCGCATGGTGGATCTATAACGGATTCGTGCAGTCTACGTGGATTGCGATGACCGTCTTCGGAATGGCACTCCGTGGGGTCATGCCAAAGATTGTTGACCCTGAGAAAGGGCTTGTTCTGTTTCATCGTTCCAATACCGGCCCGATCATCACGGGCATCATCGTCGCGGATATATTCGCAACTATCGCCGCTGCCTCGAACAGCTTACTTGTGGCGATGGCCCAAACAGTCTCACGCGACCTCTTAAGCCGTTCCGATGCAGCCCGCCGTACCTCACAAGAATCCATCTTGCTGACCGCCGTTTTGGGCGCCGGGACCATGATTGCCTCGTTGAACCTCAACAGCACCGTCGCCAATCTCGCACTTTCGTCCGTTGGCCTAATGGGAGCAGGGTTGGCACCAGCGATGCTGATCCGCTTGTTGAAGTGGCGCCAAACAGACACGTCCCTCATTGCCACCGTGATCGTCGGTACATGCACAGCAGCCCTGTGGCAATACTTCGGATTGAGTGGGAACATAAACGAGGCTGCACCGGGGATGGTCATGGCATTGTTGGCGAATTTCGCTCTAGCTCGGCTGTCAACCCGTACGGTAACCTACGATGTCACAAATTCCTAAGCCTACAACGCATGGTGTCCCACACTTTAAGCTCAAGATCGATCTCTGCTGCGACCTTTTAGGCGCAAAGACCAAGCGCGATCTGATCCTCGACAAAGTGCTCTACAAGGCCGAGGACATCGAGCTGGCAGAAACGATCGCCGAAAGATTTCACCGGTTTAAGAACAACTATCCGTCCAACAAAGATTCCTGGAAGTTCTGGGACGCATTGGCGGATGCACTGGGCTGTGAGGGCACAATAGGTATTCGGAACCGTGGTCGCAAGCTCGTAGATAGCGACATGGAAGGCTTCATCTCCTATCTGCCTGAAACACTCAAGGCGGATGCCCGTCAGTTCATGGCGGATCGCGTTACAAGGAATGGCGAAGTGGACCGCGAGGTTCATCTGCCGTTAGCGGCAGAGCCGATCTCGGTCAGCGAGTTTGAGGGCCTCCAAATAATCCGGCTGCATCAGACGGGGCCCATAGAAACGTTAGCAACCGGACTCCGCAACGGCAGAGTTGACCAAAGACACTACTACTTAGATCCGGATTCGGCCTACAATTGGACCGCACTTGTGCGGGCCGATGCCTATCCCACGCATGACCACTGCAAATGGGGATTGAAGGCGCTCTTTGACAGCGAACCCTGGACCCGCATCGTGGGTAACAATCAACCTGGAACGGTTGTGATGCTTGCCGGTGGTGGAGCGCCCACCAAAGACCTACTGCTGATGAAAACTCTAACAAGCCAGCAGCCGAGTGCGAAGTTAACCTACTACGTCTTTGATGTCAGCTTTTACATGGTGGCAGACTCGCTGGTCTTTATCCGTAAGAACTTGCACGCCGACAATGTCAACAATGTCACTATCGAAGGCATCGTAGGCGACGTTCTGAAGATGACGAGCGACCTGCGAGGATTTTTTCACCGTCAGGGGAATGTGATCTTCGGCCTGACCGGCGGCACAATTGGCAATCTGCGAGAGCAATCATTTTTTAGCTCACTGGACAATGTAGCTACCGATGGGGATGTCCTCATTCTTAGTGCTGATACGATCGATGGACTTTCACCAGAGGCCATAGAGCGGATGTTGAAGGGCAAATACAATCACCCAGACCTGCGACGATTCATCCGACCGGTCGTAAGAGCGGTTCTAAGCGAGGCGGACTCTCAAGAAAGCGTGCCGACCGCGCTTGATCGTATCGATGTTGATGTCCGCCCCAGTAACAGGAGCGATGTATCAGGCAGTTGGGCCGTGATCGTCTCCCTGAGTATTAAGGGCCGCGACGTTACTCTAGTGACTTCTACCCGATATGAATCGTCACAATTGACACTTTACGCAGCCCGATTCGGATGGGAGTCAGTGTGCCAAGTGTCCAGCCCACTCAACGCTCACTATAGACATCTGGTGTTCCGTCGGAACAAGGCGGAAAGCACCGGAACGGTTTGATCAATTCCGTACCGTCCCTGTAGTTTCCTTTCACTTTACCTGGAACCAAGTCGATCAAACCCCTAATATCGGAACACCCAACTAGGGTGAGGGAAAAACCTTATGGATCGTTCCGGGGACCTTAATTTCACCCACAAGATGATCAATCTTGCGCGCTACCTGATGGTCGGCGGCGCGTTTTTTCTAGCTGTCGTCGCGTGCTACACCACGCGGGAAGGCCTGGCGCTGGTAATCGCGGCCTGGGCTGCCGTGCCCACGGCCATCGGAATTCAGGCGATGGCCTATGGATCGGAAACGCTGGCGGCGCACGGCCAGACCCTGCGGCAGCGCGTCTTCGGATTTTGCAGTTTCCTGGTATCCGAATCCGTCTCCTTCGCCTTCACCTTCTTGTTCTTTTTCACGTTCCTCAACGCGAGCGTGGGGATGAAGCAGAACGCCGCTTACACGGTCACGGAATTCCGGCGGCAGCAGAGCGCGCTGCAGAATGTCGCGGTGAACGTGAAAGCCGCTGAAATCGCGGAGATCGGCCAGCAGGATCTCGATCTGAAGACGCAAGCCAAACTGTTTTCCGCCGACGCAGACACGCGGCGGCGTCAGGCGGAAAACCTGGTGGAGGAGAACGGGAAGCTGGTGAACGATCTGTCGTCTTCCGCGAATGCGGCGGAGCACGAAACGATACGGCGCCGCATTCAGCGGAACAAATACGTGATCCGGAATTGCCGGGCGGACGCGTCAACCCTGCGGTTGCGCGTCGCGGAAATCAGCGAGCAGGAATCCCAAATCGGCGAGCGCCGCCGGATCGCGGAAGGCTTCACGCCGGATTTCCTGGGCGTCACGGAAGGCGATTGGGCCGGGTTGACCAAACAATATGATGCGCTAGCCGCCGTGCATAGCCGTCTCCCGGACACCGATTCCATTCCGCTGCCGACCGCGCCGGGCAAACCGGTGTATGACGAGAAAGGCAAGATTCTTCGCGGTCAGGATGACCGTTTCAACGAGGCGCTACGCCGGGTGCAGGAGCCTTGGGACGCCGCGGTCTGGTGGGCGATCATTCTCTCGGCCGCCGTGGAATTCCCCGGATTCATCGCGCTGCTGGCGACGCGTCAGAAGGGCCTGGATCTGCCCGCGCGGATTCACGCGATGGGCGTCTGGCTCCGGCGCCTGCGGCGAAGCCTGCAAGCAGCGCAGGGAGTGGTTCCGTTGGCTTTCAAATCAGTGTTCCGGCTCCTTTTCGGCAAACCCGAGCGCCAGGGGCATCCGACCGTCACCGCCTATGAGGATCTCATCGAAGACTTGCAGGCGCGCATGAGCGGCACTTTCAGGACGGTGACCGCGCCCGCCACGCTGATCTCCATCCTCGAAACGCGGCTGGACTCGCTGTACGCCAGCCTTATTCACCGAAATTATGCGCTCGTCGCCGAACTCGACGACGAAGTGAACGATTTCTTCGATTCCTGCGTCGCGGCCATCCGGGCAGCGGCGCTTTCGGAAGAAGAAGAGCAGCAGATCATCGGACTGCTGCTGGAACAAACCGAGCGGCTGCGGACGATTTACCGCGCCGGCGACGGAAACGAACACAACACCACGGAGAAAGCTCAAAAGGAGAATGAACATGAATCCGTTAAAGCGGATGTTGAATAAGACATCCCCTGAAAGGGCTGATGTCGCCACGACCGAGGCCGATAACAACAATGATGTTCCTCGCGCCGAGGATCCGTTCAACGGCGAGATGGAGGAGGTCGGCGGCGTCGATACCGCCATCGCCGAAGCCATCGAGGTCCTCACCACCAACCGGGAAAAGATCGTTGAGTCCCTACATGCGCGGGATGGAAGCGATCACCCGCGCAACGGATCGGCCCTCGGCATCCTGCAGGGAAGCCGCCGCCGCATCATCGACCAGTTGTACGCCAGCCGTGCAGCCTCGGAAGAGCGGGCGATCGGCATACCGCAGATCACCCAGCTGAACGAAGCGCTGGCAACGCGCCTGCGTGACCTTACCGCCGAATTGAACGCCGGTTCGATCTCGGCGCGACTCTTCACCCTTCAACTGCGCGCCGAGGTGGCTTCCTATCTCGATAGCGTGGAAAAGCTGCTCAAACCGATCACCATTCAGGTTTCGTGAATAGAAAGAGGACAAACTATGAACACGACGAATCCGAAAGCATTGTCGCTTATTACCTCGCGTGGCGCGAACAGCGCGGGGAACTCGCCCGCCGAGCTCGTGCGCCAGCAGCGCGAGGAACTGGACCGAAAGACAGACGTTTCCATGGTGGTGGATCGGAAGCGCGCGTGGAATCCGTTCTCCAAGTACGCGCAGACGCGGCGGGCGGCGGAGGAAGCGGCCCTGACCACCCGGCTGGAAACGTTTCGCGAGCAGTTGTTGGCAGTCAGAAAAACGAATGAAGTGATGAGCCGCGGCGCGATCGCAGAAGTGGCGATCGCCGTCGAGGATTATCTGACTCGTATCCAGAGCGAATCCGTCGCCAACAAGTCGCGTTTCCGACAGGACGCGCGGCTGAAGTTGAAGAAGGTCTTCACCGACAGGCTGGTGGATTTGCAAGTGGAGGCTGAACGCAAGGTCATCAACCCGGACATGCTCGAAGCGATGGTGGAGTCGGCGTACATTGAATTCGCCGAGGAATCCGCGCGGCTGGGCAAGATCAATGTGGAGTTCGACAAGTCGCAGCTGCTGAGCGTCACTTTCGATCCTTCCCTCTAAAGGGGAAGGATCGATTCCGGGGAAAGAGAGGAATCACCATGAAGTTCAACACAACAGCGCTTCTCGGCATGATACTGGTGACGGGGTGCCAGAAGCCCAATGAAGAGGTCAATCCGAAGATCGCGGACATCATTGGCAATCCGCGCAACTTCGACGGCAAAGACGTTCGCGTCTCGGGTACGGTGACGGATGCATTCTCCGTCTACCGCGCGGGGTATTTCCGGATCAGCGACGGATCGGGTACGATTGCCGTGGTGACGAACCAGATTTCCCCACCGCAGGGCCAGCAGGTCGAGGCGCGTGGTGTTGTAGAACAGGCCTATACCATCGGTAGCGATCAGATGCTGGTCATTATTGAAAGGCGCGCAAGGGTCGAGGCCTCGAAAGTCACCAAGTAATGCACAGTAGAGCGAACGCCACGGTGTGCCAAGCCGTGGCTTTTCTTGTTTTTCCACTCCCCGCGCCGTCTCCGCCTGAGTCGGTAGGTGGATGGTAGCCATATATAGAAAAACTATTGTTGTCTCGCGTATCACGAGACGACAAACGCGAAAAAAGTGGTCACCGTGGTTACCATCGCCAGTCAACTCCTGCCGCATCATCAGGATGGGATGGTAACCACTCAAAACGAGGTGGTCACCGTGGTCACCATCGAGAACCAAAGGGTCTGGACTCCATGTGGACTCCACCGAGGCACACTTCCGTCGCGAAAATCGAGGTAAGTGTTTGAAAGGACGAAGTGGCCAGGGACGGAATCGAACCGCCGACGCCAGCCTTTTCAGGGCGCTTAGCTAACTTCAGAAAGGTTTTTAGAATCAGTGTAAATCACCCAGAAACAGAAGGTTACGGAAGTCCAGGCTTAGGACTGAGTACGCTGTTTGGGGCTGCTTTGGGGATCGTCGATGTACGTTATTTGTACACCAGCCCAAGCGCGCACACTGAGTTCCGAGGTAGCTGATGGGATTTGGTCCCGCACGATCGAAGAAGGGCCTGTAACTTACAGATTCTAAATTATCTTACGACCCGCAAATGCCACTTTTGCCGGGGCCTTGTACCATATTGCACGACGACGACGCGATCCCCCTAGAATCTGTCGCCAATGGCCAGGTGATATTTGTGGAGGGCGCGCCTGGCTTGCCGAACCTTCACGTCTGGCGCATGTTGGCGCACTAAATCTTGAATGATGTGGGCAGCTTGGTCCGTGATCTGGCATCCCAAAAGTATCGAGGCCAGATCTCTTGGTCCGATCGGGAGGTAGTTTCCGTCCATGATCAAGACGGAGTCCTTCACATCCGTGAAGCGTGGGCAAATCAGGCGGAATTCCTTCTCGTATTTCCAATCGTCGGACTTCACGACCAGCATCTTGATTCCAACGTCTGGATCGTGAAGTAGCAATCGAGGGTACTCCTCTTGATAATTGACCTGAAGAGCTCCTTGGAATTTTGTGTTCGGAACCGCGAACTCAAGAGCGAGACCTCTATGGTTGCGAGCGTAGTGGGACCACATCAACGTCAGGCATGGATCTGGAGATAAGCAGTAAACGCCCCATCGAGATGAGATGAAGGGAGCCATCGCTGTCGAGAACTGGTGCAACGCAGCCTTTAAGAACTTGGGGTCCGTGCGGAGCCTATCATCAACGTCATTCAGTTCGGTGCCCCCAGTTCGCGTGGATATGAGAGCTTCCGCCGTGGCTACGCGGGCGGCTGGTTCGTCCAGAAGAGCCGGATCGAAGTACGGCTTTCCGTCCCATGGATCGTTGAAGTTCGCCGGGTTGGAGCACCAGATGCGATGGTTGGTAAGAATGTCGGTCAGGCGCCCGAGGTCATGGCTGTTGTTTGGATCGAAATCCTGATAATGATAGAGAGACGGTATATTCAATTGGCCGGCAGATCGCTGGGAGCTGTCCATGTATGTATTTAATTATCGCGCTGCCGTTTCCCACCTGACCCGGCGTGTCGTCCGAAGGCGCAGAAATTGCTACGATCAACTCGAATGCCCAAAGACCACATCATCGCCCTCCTGATCGCTGAACGTGACAAGCTGAACGCCGCGATTGAGGCCATCCAAGGCCCAACAAAAAAACCTGTTGTCGCTGACAGCGCGTCGGCTGGTGGTGGAGGCGGAAAGGCCGCTCCAAAGAAACGCCACGTTAGTGCCGCTGCCCGGAAGCGGATGGCGGAGGGGCAAAAGAAGCGCTGGGCGGCGATCAAAGCCAAAAAATGACACCGGCAGAACCAGTTCGGCTGACGATGGATTTGAACGGCTGGGTAGGGGCGTTCCACGTAGAATTGGACAGTCTTCTCAGCGATATGATCCAACTGTGCAGGGCCGCGGAACAAAACCGCTACACGGATACGGTGATGATTCAGCGCGGTGGCGTTCAGATGATGATTCAGAACGCAGAAGCACTTGGTGAGAATGCACCACAGCGGGCCGCGAGGAGCGCGTTTGTTGGGGCGATGAATAAATTCAGTGGGTTCTTGGACCGGTTGATTGCGAGCCGAAATGTAGCGCGGGACGGAATGCCGATCACGCGCGATTTGCACAGCGACGCAGAGTTGTATGCCTATGTTCTCGAAATGATCGAGCAAGGCGTTGCGGCGGTCGCACGCGACCATAAACTGACGTTTCCGAGGAAGCTGGACTGCTTCACGGGAATCGACGCATCAATCGGAGAAATGGCGATCAATTACAACAAGCTCAGAAACGCCCTTGAGCATCACCACGATTTTCCGAAAGAGGAGATCAAGGTGAAGGTGCGCCGAATGATTCCGATGGTCGGGGATCAGGAGATCAAGGATTTCCCGGTGCTCGTGCCGAAAGGCGGGACGATGGGGATCAGGATTGACGAGGAGGAGAAAATCTTCCCGGCGAACACGCGCGTCGTCCTCGGTCCGCAGGATGCCTATGATTTGATCTTCACGATCAGGTACATCATCTCGTTGGCAATTTACCAATGGCATATTGGTGTGGGCAATCCCAAGGTCGCCGGAGCACAGCCGTAATGGGAACGCAGAGCGGCGCTGCATTCGATCCGGTTGAAATAACGGAGCGGTTTTTTACTGTTGTGAAAAGCCTTAGCGAATTCGACAAAGCGGAGATTCGGGGCAAGATGGATACATTGCTCCTGCCGACTGATCGCGATATCTGCTTCAAGGCGAATTATTCGCGAGCCTATACGAATGTCGAATCAATTCTCATTTTGAAGAGGATGAGCGATTTTCAGGCGATTGCGATGATCGCTAGAACCCTAATGGAGCTAGCGATCGATGTGAAATTGATTAGCATCGTAAAGGATGCGGTCATAAAAATAGGGGCGTTTTCTGAAGTTGAAAAACTGCGGACGGCTAAACGCATCGTAGCGTTCAAACAGGCGAATCCTAACGCCGTGGTCAATCAGAATTACGAAAAGTTCGCAGACTCCGAGGGGGCAAGGATTGACGCAAGCCGCGCCGCGACTTGGCCCGGCGTTAAGAATTCTGATCTTCGGCATTGGGCGAACATGCACATGCCGGAACGCGCAAAAGAGGTAGGCGGCGAATTGGGGGAATTGCATGCGCTGTACTATGGGCAGCTAAGCCTCTATGTTCATTCGGGCCTCACCGGCATCGTCAATGTTCCGAAGGAAGGATTCCAGGCCCTGGCAGGGGTAACGTTTAACGTCGTAATAAAATGCTACATGGCGATCCTGAATGAGCTGATCCGCGAGTATAAACTTGAGCGTGCCACGGAACTCATCCGAGAAAAAATGGACTTGGCCCGGACGCTTCCTTTTACCAGCGGTCCCGAGGAAGCAAAGCATTGACGGACGCCCTCCTGGGGCGTTAAGCGCTACATCAAGCGGCTAGTCGCCGTTCGGGTTGAACGGGCGGTCCGTGCGGTGGTCCGTCAAGTATTCTTTGCGAGTGTCAGATGGCTATCACCCACAGCACGGAGCATCCGGCTTAGGTGCAGCTTCTCACAGAGGCTAGCGGAGCCGGGCCGAAAGGATTGACTGTGCGACGGATCGCCTTAAGAAAAGAGGCGAGGCTCTGGGGCGACTAAGCCGTGCGCGCCCGTTCGCCGTCGACAACAGCCACAGAGGTACCGATACAAGAAATACTGCATCAACTGCGGATTCGCTCAATCGTTTCCGAGATCCTTCGACAAGTTCATCGCAAAGATGGCTCCTGGGATACTCTCTTCGGCGATGTTCCTGTGCGCAGTTCCCATTACGCCGGTCCTTACACACATCTCCGAAATCTCCGGTCGATTGGTATTCCGACAACTCAACGGCGCGGATTGACGCGCATTCGGCGATCATTTGTGTGCTGGTGGCCAGCGTCTTAAAGAGAAGCATTGCTGCGAAGGCATATTGACGGTCCATAAACACACGTATCCTTTCCCCTGTTATGAGTGGTCTCAGTAGTTCATTCAGCCTTGTACGAAATAACGTGAAGGGCTATTCTCTGCGTGGGCCTTGCTGTGGTAACAACGAGTCCTGCGTTCCTATGAGGTTCCGGTCGTCGTTCGTAAGAGTGGTGGCTCGAAAACTCAGTAACATTTGTCGATTTCGGGTGTCGGCGTCATTCTCTTTCACTCTTCGTGTGTAACGGCTACGTTCTATGGCGAGCTGCCGGCAGTCAAGTCTGTTTCGCAGAAAGCTCTTGCTCCGCCCCTCTCGAATGGATGCATCGAATGCATTGGCCATAGTCCTCTACACATAGGTTGAGGATCGATACCTCTTCTCGGCCATCAATCTGGTTTTCTCGTCAATTCGAGACGGAGGGCGCTGCCGAGGAGATTTTGAACGAGCTCGCGAAGGATGGCGGGAGCATCTCGAGCAAACCTAAAGACTCGCTTGTCTCACAATTCGTCAGTGCCTATTCCAAGAGCAGCAACAACGTGGGGCGGAATCTTCTCACCACGAGCTCGGTATAGACTAGCAGCAGACGACGCGATAGAGGAAATGCGCGTCCACGATTGATCGCCGCACCCACATTCCGACGCAAGGATGTCGATCTCCGCGTCTGACAATGTCAGCACATGTTGCAACACCACATCCTCCAAATCTGTGGCCTCGGAGAAAGAGAGAGCCTTGCCTTCAGGTATGGACGCCGTGGTTGAAAACCTTTGACTAGGAAGCACTGATCTCGTTTGTCGACGCGCGATATGTCGAAGGTCCGCCGCAAGGGCCATCACAGAGTCATACCGATCTCTCGGGCGCTTGGCTAGGGCCTTCGCGATAACATCTTTAATCTTCGGCGGGATACACTCTGATCTGGGCGTTAGCGATGGGTTGCAGGTAAGCATCGCTTCCAAAATAGTTTCCGCGTTGCTGCCTGTGAAGGGCAACTCGCCGGTGAGTGCTTCGTACATGAGTACGCCCAACGCCCATATGTCTGTCCGTTGATCGCACTCTCGACCGACGTATTGCTCGGGTGACTCATACTGGCGAGCAGGTTGAAATGTTTCGAACCGAGGCTCTAAGTGGCTAGCAACTGAAAAAGCACATCCAAAATCAATAATCTCCACGTGATTGTCTGGTATAACAATGATGTTGCTGGGTCGAATATCTCTGTGAATCAGCCCGTGCTCATGTGCTCGCTGCAACCCACTGGCTATTTGAATACAAATATCGAGGGCACTCTCGACGGTAAGCGGCCGCGCTCTCATCCTTGACGCTAGACTCTCACCATCGATGTAATCCATCGCGACGAAGACCTGACTGCCGACTTCACCGACGGCGCAGATTCGGCAGATGTTGGGATGGTCTAATTCACTGACTAGCCGAGCTGTCCTGATGAGGCGCGCTTTGGCTTCCTCGCTCAAGGTTGCTGAGAGAATCTTGAGAGCAACGACCCGTTGCGTTTTCACATCGACGGCTTTGATGACCGTAGACCCTTCGGTGCGGCTAATTTCCTTGATTAGGCGATACCCGGGGAACGTCATGACAAGTGCCCCCTAGTCAGGACATCAGAAGAGACGCCGCCCCTTCTGCCCCAATAGACCAATCGAAGAATTTGATATTGCGTGCCTGGGCGGTTCGAGCCCGAGTCCATTTCATTTGCCATGCTCGAAATCTGCGAAGCAGTCATGGCACTGGCCAATGGTAAGATCTCCATCGACTGGAACGCCGACGTGCTCGGCATCAGCGGATAGGCCGGCATGCGGCGCGTTCCTGATTGAGTGACCGCAACTAGCGCATGGCCGCGTGACAGCTTAGTGTTGGCTCCATAGCGTACGCGCGAAACACTGCCCGATTCCCTGACCCCCTTGGGGCGCATCAGGTTACCCAACTGGATGTGAACCATCGCCCGTCCAGTGTGGACCATCCCCCGCGCGCCATCTCCGAAGGTGGAATCTACCGCCGTGCTCAGGGGGAATAAAGCGCCGAGCCTACCATCTAAACCAGTCTTTAACCATCCGAACCAGTCCACAAAATCCATGTCGAGCTCGCCTTCGTTGTGGGCGCATGTGTCCAAGGGCGGGCTATTTGGGAGGCGAGCTATGTCGTCCAGCTCTTCGTACCCTTTCAGCCCTTCCTTACAGTAGTCCGTCACGTTGGCTTCGCGGGGCTCCATTGTCCGAATGGCATCACCCGGACCGCCCGCTCCAACCACGCCGGACTTATTCATCACTGTCAGCACCACGCGCCGGTTCATCCACCGCGCTTCATCCGTCTTTCTGAAAGTTGGCATCTGGCCGAGATATTTGGGATCCACTTTGCCGCGCGTGCCGGTCGTGATCCGCCCGGCGCTGGCGCCGTACTTGACCAGGAAGTCGCGCACCGAGTCGGCACGAGCCTGCCCAAGTTTTTCGTTGTAAGGCACGTTGCCGATGATGTCGGTATGGCCTTCGATTCGTACCTTGTACCCGGGATGCTTCTGCAACAGCTCCGCCACGCGAAGCAGGCTGGGATATCCATCCACCAGCACCGAAGAATTAAATTCGAAATTGATTTCTTCCCAATCGTCCTTGGACGCTTTGGCGTCCAGACCCTGGGAAACGCTCGCACCGCTTATGCCAATCAGAACGAATGCGCTGATAAAGGAGCGTCGGTTGATAATGGCCCGATAGGAGGAGAGTGATGGCGCGACTAAAAAACGGCAGAGAATAAGCCCCAGGAGTCCCTTTAGCCGGACAATTTCAGAAGGGATTGAACGTAATGATGTCATCCCGCATTCCTCTCGATCTTCTCAGCCAGTGCTACCCCCATCTTTTTCTTTAAGCGCCGTTTAAGACGCTTCTTCGTTTTTTCGACATCTTTGACTGACCAACCGGTAGCTGCGGCCAGACGTTGATTGGAATTACGGCCATCAGGATGAATGGAAAGCGCGGCGAGAACCAGTTCTTCTAGCGACTCTTCCCCTGCAACGGCGGTCTGGACCTGCTCCACGAAGACGTTTGCCTCGAGCCCACCTGAATCTTGAACAGATAGCTTTTCGGCGGGAACTTCGTCGATCGAAACGCGAGCCCTTTGCCAGCGGTCCCGGCGCATTTCGCGGGACATATTTTTCATTACGCCGCACAGGTAGTTGCCGAGGTCTCGTGTGCTGTCCCAGCCCAGTCCACTAGGCGAGATGAAAAAGCGAAGAAATGTCTCGTTTACAAGTTCTTCGGATGTGATGCCATGAAAGGCCTCCCGCCCCATACTTATCAATACCTTAGCGTAGGAGCATAGTCTGTTAAATGCGGCGATCAGTTCCTCACGGGTTGGCGGTCGATTCGCAGACATTCCGACTTATCCCACGACCTAGGCGGACTTCGATCTCTACCATAGTATTGCCGAGAAACGATATCGTTTGCCATGACCCATCAAAAGATTATTAACCTGAAACAACAAACAGTCGGTGCAACTGTTAAATTATTGATGCTGTTGGATTTCTTTTGACCTCCACTCAGCCTTCAGGTTGTATCAGTTGCTATCTGCACGGGTCGCGTGCAGATCAGACAGCGCCATAAACCTTGGCGACTCGACCATCCCACCTGACCGGAAATCCGGCCCATCCCCCAGCGATCCCACATTGTTAACGCGATTATAATGGTCGTGATTTCGGAGAAACCTATGGAAGAGTCCGTCATTTTGGAGCCGTTGGCAGTGCCGGGGAGCCGCAACGACAAGGCTCCGCGCTGGCCGCTCGCGCAACGCGTCCTCTTCCGATTCGCGTTCATTTATTTCGTTCTCATTCGATGCCAGAAGGCGGACGGATCAATATCCTGAACGTGATTCCCGGCGCCCAGTTCATCGCGATGCCTTATACGAAGTTGTGGCATGCGATCTGCCCCTGGATCGCGATCCATGGATTCCATTTGAGCGGCCAACCGACCACTTATTTTCCCACCGGCAGCGGCGATACAACGCTCGCCTATATCGAAAATCTCGCGTAGGTCCTACTGGCGTTGATCGGGACGCTGGTATGGTCGGTGCTCGACCGGCGCCGGCTGGAGTATCGATTCCTCACGCTTGGTTGCGGTTGCTGGTGCGTTACACGCTGGCGTTTACCCTGTTCGGATACGGGTTCGCGAAAATCTTCCCGCTGCAATTCCCGCCGCCGAGGCTCTTCCGTCTGATCCAGCCTTATGGCGATTTCTCGCCCATGGGAGTGCTGTGGAACTTCATGGGTGCGTCCGTTCCTTACCAGATATTTTCCGGCGCAGCCGAAGCCCTGGGCGGATTCCTGCTGCTGTTCCGCCCCACCACGACGTTGGGCGCACTGGTGTCCTTCGCGGTTATGGCCAACGTGGTGGCTCTCAATTTCTGTTACGACGTCCCGGTGAAATTGTATTCCTGCAACCTCTTGTTGATGGCGGTATTCCTGGCGGCGGGGGATGCGCCACGGGGTTAACGAGTTTCCGTTTAATCGCTGACGCCGCAGAGCCGTGTGCGCGCGGCCGCACGCGTGGTCAGCGTTCAGCGGGATTGGGGGTATGTGCCGAGTATTTCCTCGGGAAACTCTGCTGGCCCGCCGCGCGTCATGACCCGTCATGACCCGTTCCCCGTAACTCTATGATTCTAT
>CAVUSQ010000009.1:0-532793 GCA_963744175.1 Bryobacterales bacterium
TGCCGGAAAAACCGTAGCCCGGCATCGACGGAATCACAACGTCGAACGCGTCGGATGCATTTCCGCCGTGCGCGGTTGGATTGGTCAGCGGATCGATGATCTTCATCTGTTCGGTGATCGAGCCGGGCCACCCGTGCGTCACGATCAGCGGCAACGCATTTTCGTGCTTGGAACGGACGTGAATGAAATGAATGTCCAGCCCATCGATCTCGGTGATGAACTGCGGCAGGGCGTTCAGTTTCGCTTCGATCTTGCGCCAGTCATACTCGGTGGCCCAATAGCGCGCCAGCGCTTGCATCGTGGCGAGCTGCACGCCTTGGGTTGCATCTGGAACCGTCTCTCGCTCAGGAAACTTGGTTGCGTTGATGCGCCGGCGCAATTCAGTGAGTTCGGTTTCCGGAACATTCACGTGAAATGGACGAATTGCGGTGTTATCAGATGCTTGCTTGCTGCCTCGTTCTGCAACAGCGGTTTGGGTCATAGGGTCTTACTCCTTTAATGGTGATTTGAACCTTCGATCAACACCTACGACTGCATGCAATGTGCCAGCCCGGCTTCTAGCGTTATGCGATTGACGCGAAAGTGTTTGCGGGCTTTCGGTATCTGAGGTGTCGACGATATGTCGAAGTTTGGGCTCGACGGGGCGGTCGGGCCGCAAAGTGACGTTTGGGCGTCACAGGATCGCGTAACGATTTGCCGAATGGAACAGGACCCGCACCCAGTCCTACGAAGGATCTTTCAGGCAGGCGGCCGGGAACGCAGAGACATGATTCGAAATAGCGCCCGCTGCAATAGAGACGAAGTTGGGGAGCCCGCCAGAAATGCGATGTGCCTTGGAATCATCAGCCGTATTTTTGTACGCGCGCCGAGCCGCTCGGTCGGCCAAGTTCAAAGCAGCCGTCAACACTGCAAGCCCGGCTACTCGATGCCCGCGCCCATCAAGGACTGCTGCCATCCGCTGGTAATCCGCCCGGCTGCAGCAACCCCGTTCCCCGCGGATGTGTCGCCGTTCAGATTGATCCTCTGATACAAAACGGACCAGACAATGGGGTGGAGCCGGCGAACCGATCACGTCATGTCGGGACGCCGCCGGGTACCTATGCGCAGGGATTGCCCGTTTTCACCTGGCGCGATGCCGCTCAAAACACGAGCTTCACAGCCAGTTGCACGGAGCGCGGTCCGCCGATTTGATACAGAGGGTTGAAACCGCCGTTCGCGCCGCCGGACCCCAGACTGTTCGCCAGCGTCTCCGTCGAGCGGCCGAACAGCGGGCTGGTCAGGCTGTTGGTGGGACTGCCGAAGTTGGGGTGGTTCAAGACGTTGAAGAATTCGCCTCGCAAGCGAAGCGCCGTTTTCTCGGTGATGCGAAAGGCCCGCTGCAATCCGAGATCAGCCTGCGTAGCGTCGAAACCGCGCAGCACGTTGCGCCCGAAATCGCCCTGCTGGCCCGGGGGCGCCGCGGTGAACGCCGCACTATTGAAAATCTTGCCGCCGGGATAGCCCGACCCGTAGAGCACCAGAGGAACTCCCGGGACTATGTCCGGGCGCGGATAGAGAACAGTGCCGTAAGCCTCGAAAAAAGCGCCCACCAGATCAAGCGGCGGAGCCGATCTGGCCAAGATAAAGCCGTCCAGCGACCAGCCTCCAAATACCGCATGCGCAAGCGTGCCCCGTGCCGGAGAGGGCACCTGGTAAGTCAGTCCCGAGGTGAAGGAATGCCGGATGTCGAAATCCGAATCGCCGCGGTCGATATTCGGATTCGCGAAGGCGCCCGGTGTGCTGAGGTAGTTCCCGACCGCATCTGTCGAAGCATCGTCAATCGAATGCGAAAAGGTATACGATGCCAGCGCCTGGAAGCCGTGCGACAAGCGCCGCTCGAATTTGACCTGTAGAGCGTTGTAATCCGATGTCGCGGAATTATCCGTTACCGAGACGGACTCAAAGTTCGGGTTCGGATTAAACAAGTTGGTTGCCCGGAGCAAATCCCGCCCCAGGGCGCCAATGTAGGTCACCGATAGACTCTGGCTGTTTCCCAGCGCCTGCTCCAGCGCAACGTTCCATTGGTACGTTCGCGGGAGCTTCAAATTAGGTTCGGCTACGAGAATCGTATTAACCGGCGGAGCGCTGGTGATCGGCGGCGGAGCGGCGTTCTGAGCGCTGAGCGGAAAAGGCGTCGGCGAAGGCTGGGCCGTCTGCGAGGCGATGAAGGGGAAATAGCTGGACGCTCCGCCGAGCGATCCCTGCCCAAGATCGTAGAAGATCCCGAATCCGGCGCGGAGGGTTAAACCCCAATTTGGCCTCTTGCCGAGCTGATAAGCGAGGCCCAATCGGGGAGCCACGTTTCCGTAGGTGGTCTGGTACAGCGGAGTGCCGCGCGGCGCCAGGGCCAGCGTCGCGGGATTATTCAGGCCCGTGACCGTATAGGGATCATTCGCGGCGTTCGCGCCGGTGGGCGCCGGGTTGACGTCCCACCGCAAGCCATAAGTCAAAGTGAATCGCGGCGCGATCTTCCAGGTGTCCTGCGCATACAGGGAAAAGTTGCGCGATCGCAGCCCGCTGCCTTGATAGTTGTCCACTTGGGCGAACGCAGCGGTGCCCGAAAGAGCTCCTCCGGGCGCAGCGTTCACTCCCAAAAATTCCACAAATTGACTGTAGGAGAACGGACTAGTGAAGGGAGCAAGCCATCGATAGTCCACGCCAAACTTCAACTGGTGGCCGGCCTTGGTCGACGGAAAGATTGTCGACAAAATTGACCTGGCGCTGCTCGTCCGTCCCCCGCTTGCCTTGTGTGTATTCTCCAGGGCCCAGGAGATAAAACTCAAACAGACTATTCGCGGATGAGTAGCCGGGCGGAAACATCTGAGCGTCCGACAACGGAACGGCTCCTCCGAAATTGTCCAGCGCCGTGGTGGTGCCGATCCGGTCATTACTATAGTTGGCCCGCACTTCATTGCTGATTGCCGGCGTGAACTGTTCCGTGAGCCCGATGGTTCCGGTCTGCACCGACGATAAAACCGATGTCGTCATGCTCAGCATGGACCCTCGCGAATCCAAACTGGAGGGCGAGTAATTATAGCGGCCAAACAACGTCAGCTTCGAGTTGACGACGTGATCCACGCGCAGGCTATAGGCGTCGAGAGAAGAAGGATTCGAAAAGCTGGCGTTGAATTGCGCCAACCCGGAGCCGAGCTCAGGGCCATTCGGCATCGGAAAGGCGTTCAGGAATGGCTGCATCGAGGCCGGAGCTTGGAGCCGCGATGCGGCGTCCGGGACGGAGGTTTCCTGCGTCGATGGCTGCCGCAAGCGCAATCCTTCGTAGGAGAAAAAGAAGAAGGTTTTGTTTTTCCGCACCGGGCCGCCGAGCACTCCGCCGAAGTCATTCTGGCGCTCCTCCGGTTTCGGCAGACCGTTGAAGTTCGTAAACCAATCCTTGGCGTCCAGATCGCTATTCCTGAAATAGTCAAACAGCGTGCCGTGAAAATCATTGCTTCCGGAGCGGGTCACAATCGAGATCTGTCCGCCTGGCGTGCGCCCGAACTCCGGCGCGAAGGAAGACGTCTGAATGCGGAACTCCTGCATGGCGTCCACCGACACCAGGCTGTTGGTTCCTCCCGAAGCGCTGAGGGCCGGTAGCGCTCCTCCCGCGCTCTGCATCATGGGACCGTAGCCGGTGACGCCAAAATTGGCGCTGACCCCGTCGACGGTGAAATAGTTGGCGTCGGCGCGCTGTCCATTGACGCTGAACTGTCCCTGGTCGTCGAAAGCCGTGACGGTGGGAACCACGCCGGGCGTGAGCAGGATCAAGGTCTGAAAACTCCTGCCATTAAGGGGCAGATCGTCGACAAAGGTGCGGTCGACCACGGTACTGACCGTCCCCGACTCGGTATTGACCAAAGGCGCGCCGCCTTCCACCGTGACGGTCTCCGTGCTTGCGCCAAGGGTCATCTGGAAGTCGATTTCGAGAGCATCCTGGACGTGCAGCGATCACATCCGGCTTGACCAATTTCTTGAAGCCGGGCTTTTCAATTTCGATCCGATAGTCGGCCGGGCGGGAGATTTGCCAGAACGTATTCGCCCGAGGCATCGCTGGGCGCTTCATAGCGGGAACTGGTGCTGGCGTTGATGGCCGCGACGCTGGCGCCGGCGATCCGGGCCTGGGAGGGATCAGTGATGCGGCCGGCGAGCGAAGCGTTGGTGGATTGCGCACTAATGGATTGAACCCCAAGGGCCAATCCGAAGGTCAAGCAGAGCGCCAGGACCGACATTATACGCAAGACAAAATCCCCCCGGAGGTTGTCGTTAGAAGTTAGGATACCATCGGGCGATGCGGATGGAGGCTCAGCTGCGGGATAATCGTCCGTATGGCAAGACGGGCCAGCATGGCGGCCGGCGGGCTTCTGGTGTGGTGCGGCATCGCCTCTGGCCTTAATCCGTCTCTCGAAATCAATCAGTACGCGCACCATGCGTGGACCATCCGCGACGGTTTCTTCAAAGCGCATTATCCGTTCGATTGCTCAGACGCCCGACGGTTATCTTTGGCTCGGCACCGAATCAGGATTGCTTCGATTCGATGGCGTTCGCTATATCTCCTGGCAGCCGCCAGTCGAGTCAATCCCTCCCCATCAACTTCATTGTTAGCCTGCTTGCCGCGCGCGATGGACGCCTCTGGATCGGGACGGATAAGGGGCTCGCAAGTTGGAAAGACGGCAAGTTGACCAGTTACGCGGAGCTCGCCGACGATTTCATTTCTACTCTTCTGGAGGATCGGGATGGAACCGTATGGGTTGGTACGAGTGAGCCGAGGGCGGGGCGGCTGTGTGCCATCCAGAGTGGCAGCGTGCAGTGCTACGGGCAGGATGGAAGTCTCGGCCGTGAGGTCTTTTCCTTGTATGAAGAAAACGGCCATCTTTGGGCCGGTACGGTGACCGGTGTGTGGCAGTGGAAACCAGGCCCCCCGAAGCTCTACCCTACGCCGTGGCTCGGCCGGGACTTTCAACAGGCCCTGGGCGATGACCATGGCCGGTTGGTGATTTCCGTCCAAAAAGAGCTCCGGCAGCTTGTTGATGGCAAAATCGTAAAGTATCCGATGCCGCCGGCGGGCGCGAAAATTGAAGCCTTGGGATTGCTTCGAGATCGCGATGGAAGTCTCTGGATCGGTACGCTAAACCAGGGGCTGTTCCACCTACACCAGGGAAGGGTGGATCAGTTTACCCGCGCTGACGGCCTCTCTAGCGATGCCGTCTACCTTCTTTTTCAGGACCGCGAAGGTAATATCTGGGTCGTCACGGCTGACGGGCTCGATCGCTTTCGAGATTTTGCTGTCCCGACGATTACCGCGAGGCAGGGTCTGTCTACCGACGAGGTCTGGTCGGTCCAGGCAGGAAGGGATGGCAGCGTATGGCTCGCGGCGGGGAACGTAATAGATAGGTGGAATGACGGACGCATAACGGTCTATGGAAAGGAGAGCGGGCTGCCGGGCAGCCCGCAATCTCTGTTTGAAGACGATCGCGGTCGAATCTGGGTAGCCACACATCAAGGAATTATGTATTTCGATGGTGGCCGTTTCGTTCCTGTGCCCGAACTTCCCAAAGGGCAGGTGCATTCCATCGCCGAAGACAGCGACGGCAGCATGTCACTCGCCTACGACGATTCTTTGGTCCAACTGCTCAAGGGAGGTTCGATCCAGCGGATCGCGTGGCCGCAACTCGGGCATAAGGAGACCGCCGTGGTTCAAACTCCGGATCATCCTCGACGAGGCAACCTCTGGTTTGGCTTCCGGCTCGAAGGCGGTGTGGCGTTTTTCAAAGACGGCCAAATACGCGAATCCTATGCGGCCGAGAAAGGATTAGGTAAGGGCGCCGTCACCGATCTTCAACTCGATCGCGACGGCACACTCTGGGCGGCAACCGAGGGCGGGCTGAGCCGGATAAGAGACGGTCACGTCGCCACGCTCACCAGCCGGAACGGGTTGCCTTGCGATTCGGTCCACTGGATGAGGGAGGACAATGACCATTTCGTCTGGCTGTACATGGCCTGCGGCCTGGTGCGCATTGCCCGGTCCGGATTGGACGCCTGGGCTGCTGATCCGACGCGGACGGTTCAGACGACCATGTTCGACAACTCCGACGGAGTCAGGAGCCGTGCGGGCGTTATCAGCGGCTACAGCCCGCGCGTCTCCAAAGTCCGCGGATGGGAAGTTGTGGTTCCTGGCTGGAGACGGCGTCAGCGTCCTCGATCCGCGTCACCTTCCTTCCACAACGTTCCGCCGCCGGTCCAAATCGAGCAGATCACCGCCGACCACAAGACCTACTGGGACAATTCAACCGATCAGGCATCTTCGAATCTGCGCTTGCCCCCTCGCGTTCGCGATCTGGAGATCGACTACACCGCTCTCAGCCTGGTCGCGCCGGAGAAATCCGCTTCAAGTACAAGCTGGAAGGCCGCGATCCCGACTGGAAGGACGTCGGCAACGAACGGAAGGCGTTCTATAACGATCTTCCTCCACGCAATTACCGCTTCCGCGTGATGGCCAGCAACAACAGCGGCGTGTGGAACGAGGCCGGGGCGTCCTTCGATTTCTCCATCGCTCCGGCGTACTATCAGACCCGTTGGTTCCAGGCGTCGTGTGCCGCCGCTTTTCTGGCGCTGCTCTGGGGACTGTACCGGTACCGGCTCCATCAGATCGCCCGCGAATTCAACATGCGGATGGAGGAACGTGTCGGTGAGCGAACCCGGCTCGCCCGCGATCTGCATGACACGCTGTTACAGGGTTTTCAAGGGTTGATGCTCCGACTTCAAGCACTAGATGAATTGCTTCCGCAGGGAGAAGCAAAGGATGAACTCGAACAAACCCTCGACCGCGCGGATCAGGTGGTCGCCGAAGGCCGCAAGGCCGTTCACGATTTGCGCTTGTCTACAATGGTCACCAACGACCTGGCGCGGGCGGTGAGAGCCCTGGGCGACGAACTGTCCAGCGAAGACTCCGCGACGTTCGGTTTCCTGGTGGAAGGCGAGACGCAGGAACTGCACCCGATCGTTCGAGACGAGGTTTACCGCATTACTCGCGAGGCGCTACGCAATGCTTTCAGCCACGCCCGGGCGCATCATATTGAAGCGGAGATTATCTACGCCGAAAACCTTTTCCGGTTACGCATTCGCGATGACGGAGAGGGTATTGCACCCGCAATTCTGGAAGACGGTCGTCCCGGCCACTACGGTCTGCCTGGAATGCGTGAACGCGCCGCGGAGATCGGTGCGAAGTTGGACATCTGGAGCGGAGTCGGGACCGGTACGGAGATCGATTTGAGCATCGCAGGCTCGATTGCTTATGGTAAACGGCCCGGGCGCTCCCGTTTGCGGGTATTCCGGGAAAAGGCAGAATGAAGTTGTGATCCGAGTTCTCTCAGTAGACGATCATCCCGTCGTCCGCGAAGGTATCGCTGCGCTGATCAGGAGGCAGTCGGATATGGAATTGATCGCGGAAGCCTCCAACGGACGTGAGGCGGTCGAAGCTTTCCGCCAGCATCACCCGGACGTTACGCTGATGGACTTGCAAATGCCGGAGATGAGCGGCATCGACGCGTTGAGTGCGATTCGCGGCGAGTTCCCGGATGCACGAATCATCGTACTGACAAGCTATGCCGGTGATATTCAGGTTTCTCGTGCGCTAAGAAGCGGCGCACGGGGGTACCTACTAAAGGACATGTTGCGAAAGGAACTACTCGAGACGATTCGTGCGGTGCATGCCGGCCAAAAGCGCCTGTCATCTGAGGCTGCCACCGAAATCGCGGAGCATGCCACGGATGACGCCTTGACCCCACGGGAAATAGACGTACTGCGACTGATCGCCGGAGGGAATGCCAATAAGGAGATCGCTACGCAGTTAGGGCTCACCGAAGAAACTGTTAAGCATCACGTCAAGAATATTCTCCCCAAACTTGGCGCAAACGACCGGACCCATGCTGTCACGATCGCACTGAAGCGCGGAATTATAGATTTATAGGCGCACGTATCCCTCGAAAGAGGGATGGTCAAGAGCGCTTTCTGGGGTGTCGAGTCTCGCCGCAGATTCCATACCATTAAGTTGGGATTCGCTCTGCAACGTCTATTTTCGACCTTTCCTAATAGCTGGCCCGGGTTCGGCCTCTTGCTGCTGCGGCTTGGCGTCGGTATCGCTCTAATCTATCTAGGCATCAGCCGCTTCTTTGGCACGCTCGGAGCACCGTTCACGGTCGCTCGGGATTTCGTCGAGGCGGCCGGCGGCATCTTTCTGCTCGCCGGCTTGTGGACGCCCGTAATGGGAGCGCTCATCGCGATTGATGAGTTATGGATCGCGTTCTCGCTCAATTCTTCACAGCCGGACAGCCGCTTGATTCACATCTTCTTGGCGGTGCTAACTGCAGGTGTGGCGATGCTCGGCCCAGGAGCATGGTCCATCGACGCTCGCCTTTTCGGAAGAAAGCGCTTCAAAATGGCAGATCGCACTCGGGGTAGGAAGCCATCCCTCTAGAGAGGGATGAGACTCGCAACCATCTAGGGACCCAATCGAGATCGATCTGGGGGCGATGCCAGGCGGGATTACCGCCATAATCGGTCACAGAAGAAAGAAGAAAGTGATCTGGCAAAATGTTCGGAAGTCATTTTTATCCAAGTCCACGTCCGACGGGATTGTCACAGAGTTGCAGCGGAAGGAGCAGGCAACCTTCCGCTGTTGGCCCAAACCGCTATTAGTCCAGACGAGGAGAAGACAATGGCTATCTTAGATTTGATCGGATCCAGTCCGAAATTCCGGGCATTGCTGGCAGAAGTGGAGAGGGTGGCGCCAGTGGACTCCGGCGTCTTGATCCAGGGCGAAACGGGCACCGGAAAAGAAGTGATTGCGAGAGCCATTCATGAGGCTAGCCCTCGCCGTAACCAACGTTTTGTGGCCCTTAACTGCGCAGCGATTCCGAGTGCTTTGTTGGAGAGCGAACTGTTCGGCCACGAAAGAGGCGCGTTCACGGGCGCGTGCACACAAACCAAGGGGCGATTTCAGATGGCGGACGGGGGCACGCTTTTTCTGGACGAAATTGGCGACATGCCGTTGGAACTTCAGCCCAAGTTGTTGCGCGCCCTGCAAGAGCGCGAGTTTGAGCGTTTGGGTAGCACCCAGACTGTCCGGGTGAACGCGCGGGTAATTGCTGCGACTAATCAGGACTTGGGGCAGATGGTTCGTGAACGAAGGTTCCGCGCTGATCTCTATTACAGATTGAATGTGTTTCCGATGACGCTTCCGCCCTTGCGGGAACGGCGGGACGATATCGCGCTACTGACGGAATACTTTGTCAGGAAGTTTGCTGGACAGCAAGGCAAAGTAGTCGCGACGATTCCGCGGGATGTGATGGCAGCTCTGGAACACTACGATTGGCCGGGTAATATCCGGGAGCTGCAGAATGTCATCGAGCGCGGGGTCATCATGACGACCGGCTCTGAGCTGAGTCGGCAGACCACGGAGCTTCTGACAACCGCCGAAGCTGTACCGGCCCGTTTTCCAGCGGCGGCCGAGCCAACGAGCTTCAGGACGATAGCCGATGCCGAGCGTTCGCATATCACGGCAACACTTCAGGCGACCAATTGGGTTGTCGGTGGGCCGAATGGAGCCGCAGCGCAACTGGGGTTGCCGAGAACAACCTTGATGTCCAGAATGGAGCGGCTTGGAATTTCCAATTTATCCCGAAGACGCTCTGGGCGGTCGATTGAACGTTTCGTGCAAGTGATGGGCGGGCTATCTTCGCGTTTGAAAGACGAATCCTCGGCTGGCCTGCGGGTGATTGAAGCAGTTGCAGGCTGAGCCTGGAAACCCCAGTCGGGTTATCGCAATTGGGAAGAAAGCCATGAGTCCAAGAGAGCATTTGATGGCGAGCGCCGAGCGTGAACTGGGCGCTTTCATGAGAGCGGTGTCGGAGATGTTCGGTGCTGAGCATGCGCGGCGGGCGGCGGATGACTGGCTCGACGAGTTTGAGCGGATGGATACACTGCCTGAGATCGGAAGCCATTTCGGGCCGGTCACGATCGCGGCGGCAGTGCGCTTGGCGACCTCGCTCAATGCCGACGGGCAATCCGGTGATTGTCTTCCGGATACGGCGGCGGATCAGATTGCGGAGCCTGTCGGCAAATTCCATAGGTAGGGTGGACATGAGACGTTGCAGTGCGTCGCAACGAGCTTCACCGATGACCCGCGTAAAGATCATCCTGCGCGTCTCGTCGCCGACATAAGGCGGGTGACCGGAAATACTATCTAGAGAAGGTGAAAGGAGAGTAGAGAAATGGAAGACAACGAATTAGTCAAGTCGAGTTTTTCGGCAACGATCAACGCCCCGATTGAGAAGATCGACATTCCGTCGTGGTGCTTTACGCTGCCCGAGTCGGAATACCAGTGGTGCTCGCCGGCTCACTGCTCCGCCGGTGCAACTACGTCGCCTGACGGCCGGCGGATGTCGATCAACGTCGAGATACTCGGCGGAAGCCTGTTCGTACAGCACTACATCGAAGAGGTCGCGCGACCCGATCATCTAAGACTGGCTTCCACGTCAGACGTGTTCACGCCCACAGGCCGTACGAAAATCGGCGTGATATGGGATCTGGCAGCGAGGAAGATCGACGATAAGACGTGCGAGTTTACAAATACGGTTCAAACCTGTGCCACGCCGGAATTGTTAGACTTCCTCGGCAGCCAGGGGATACCGCTGGACGTGTTCCGGGGTGCCCATAAACCGCTTGCGGAGGCCCACAACCTGCAGGAGACACCGATGTTCGCAAAAAGCATCGAACGTCATGCCTTACAACGAAGTCGAGATTGACCGGAGGGAACATGGCGCAACTGACTTATGAGAAAGAGATCACCGGACTTGTCCTGATCGATCCGTATAACGACTTCATTTCCGAGGGCGGCAAGATCTGGGATCGCATAAAGGCCATCGCCGAAGGGAACCAGTGTGTTCCTCATATGCAGCAGCTTCTTGAAGCGGCGCGAAAAACTGGTGTCCGGGTTTTCTACGCGATGCATCGGCGATATCGTAATGGCGACTACGAGACCTGGAGGTACATCGCGCCCATTCAGAAAGCAGCGTGGTCGCGGAAGGCGTTCGAATACGGTACCTGGGGCGGCGAAATCCGGGCCGGGTTCGAACCTCAGCCGGGCGATGTCGTCACCGCGGAGCATTGGTGTTCCAGCGGCTTTGCCAACACGGATCTGGATATGCAGCTCAAGAAGCACGGCATTCACAAAGTCATCGTCATGGGACTGATCGCGCACACCTGTGTGGAGGCCACCGTTCGCTATGCCGCTGAACTCGGCTATGAGGTCACGGTGGTAAAAGACGCGACCGCGAGCTACTCCGATGAGCACATGCACGCCTCTCTCGAAGTCAATCTCCCAAACTACGCTGGTGCGATCGTTACGACGAATGAAATCGTTGCTGCCATCGCTTCCCCCGCCGGCGTGGAAGTCACTGCCGGGTCCTGATCTGAGAGTCGAAACGCGAATGGTTAGCCGATTCTGGTGCGAATGCTGAACACCATTTGAACACCGTTAAAGCGTCACCAGGAGGTTCAGAATGAAAACTGGCTAAACTCAATCGCCAGAAAGAGGTCAACAACGCAACGTTCTTTATTGTGAATTGACAGCCGTTTCCTAAGCTGGACGCCGGCGTTTTTCCCGATGAGAGCGAGGTTGTTGTCTGTGTTGGACTAGCATCGAGAGGCCGATCTCAGGGACCGAGCCTCTCTCATTCGCAGCTCCCGAAGAGTCTCGCGATCCTGTCCGAAATCCGTGGCCGAGTAGTCGAAGATTTCGTGCTTTTTGAGGAAAGCGTCGACCTCGATCCGCGTCTCGAAAGCAAGGAGCCGCAGTGAGGGCATGCGACCGATATGCTTCGAGCGCCAGGCTTTCGAGAGCCGCACGAGCAAGATCATTCCACTTCGATTCAAGCCCCTCAGCGATGTCCTCCGGCAGCTCTATCATAATCTGCATGATTGCCCGTACCGTCAATTGTCTTAGGAGCAACCTTCCAGGGCGACTCGGACCGGCGCATCCAGTACTGGCTCATGCCACAGACTTGGTATCCTCAGGTACCTGGTTTTAGCTCGCCGGAGGGTACCCCTTTGGCGCTGGTATGCGATCGTCCTCCCTTCCGAAGAGAACGAGTTTCGCTCGCGGCAGACTTTCGCGGCGCCGGGTCGGCCTTCCCGACGGACGGAATAGTCACTAGGTCCAACTCGTCGTGAACATCGGTGGCCGGCGCCAGGTAGCGCATCGTGGTTTCGAGGGACTTGTGGCCCATCCAGTGCTGCACGGTCCGTACATCGAATCCCCTGCGCAGCATTCCCGTGGCATAAGTCGAACGAAATGTCTTCAAATCAAATTTTGTCGGGTCGAGTTTGGCGCGCTTCGCGATAGATTTGCAGTGGTCGAGCATATGCTGTTCGCGGTTTCCTGTAGTGGATGGGAACACAAATTGGCAGTTCGGGCGATGCGTATGCTTCCGAAGCTCGTCGATGAGTTCCACCGGGGCCGGAATCTCACGATCTTCCCATCGCTTCGGGTAGAATCCCAGTTCCGGTTTCGAGGTCACCCGCACAGTCCGCAACTCGAAGTTCACGTCGCTCCAGCGCAGGAACATCACCTCCTGCTCGCGGAAACCGGTCAGCAGAAACGTAGCGAACAAGGCGCGTTCCTGATCGGAGCACGCTGCAAAGAAGCGGGCAAGCTCCTCGTGGCGGTATATCTTCACAAGCGGCGTGATGCGCTCCGGTAGCGATAGCTCTTTCGTGATCCCGCTCCTGCCATGGCGCTTGAGAAATTGCGCGACGATGACGGCGTTGTGCAGGATCGTGTTGGATCCCAGGCCATGATCTTTCTTGAGAGTCACGACGAAGCGCGTCAGATCGTCACCGGAGATCGCGTCGATCGAGACGCAGTCGCGGAAGAACTCCCCGAAGCGGTTGAGCACGGCTTCATATTTGCGATGAGTGTTGGGCTTTTTCAGCGCGTCGATCTGCTCCAGGTATTTAGCGATGGCGACGTGCAACGCAGGCTTCTTGACCGTTTCGCCGGCTGTTTCAAACCCGGGGATACCCAGTTTGCGGCCTTCCAGTTCATGGTGCTTGCGCCGCTGTACCTCAAGTGCCTGAGCGGCGGTGACGCCAGCACTCACACGACGGCGAGTGCCGCCCACGTACCACTCGACATAGTAGCGGCCGTCGGCGATGGCGTTCCAGTCGTAGTTGCCTTTGGCATTGCGGGGGATGGAAAACATCTTCCAGCGGCCGCCAATTTTGATGCGTTTGACGATGTTGACTCGCGACAAAATGTCTCTCCTGCGAGCCGCATCTTTGCGGACAGCAAGGGAGACAGCACATGGTCTAAATGACAGAAAACAAAGGGGGTGGGTAGAAGCTGGCATTCTACCACTGAATTACTCCCGCCCTTCGGCTATTCCTGTACTTAGCTCATTTAAAGCCACTTACGTTCTTAAGACGCTGTCTATCCAGTCTATACTGTCTGTAAAATACCCCCTGTTCGGACCTGAAAACAGACAGTAAATTAGACAGTACGTCAGCCTGAGAATCTACCCTCAGGATAATTCCAGGGCTGAGAATAAATTCCCGCACGACCGCAGTTTACCATACACTGTCTGTCGCCATGGACAGAAAGCCCGCCGGGCGCCAAGCCGCTCCAGCCGCGGGGATCCCCGGTTTCCAGACCTCAAGGGACCTTAAAGAGTGAGAGCGATAGCGGCCGATCGCTAGATGCGGTTGGTCGAATTGTGATCTGATGATGTGAAGTCCTACAGTGCAGCTGGTTTTCAAGCGACGAGGCTCATGCCGCTTGGCTGGCGCGTTGTTTTGATGGATTCCACGGCTTACGGGAGACTTTGTGGTTGATTTCAAAAAGCTTAGCGCTGGGCGCCCTCAGGAGGCCCCAACCGATCCATTCCGACTCTTTCAGAGGCTTCCCAAGCCTCCGCACATTAACGATTTGTGGGAATCGCAAAGCGAAGCTCTAAAGCTTTGGAGCAAACGTCGAACAGAACGAGATTTAGTCATCAAGTTAAATACAGGCGGCGGCAAGACCTTGGTCGGCTTGTTGATAGGCCAAGCGCTTACCAACGAACTTCGCAAACCTGTCCTCTATCTTTGTCCGACGAAACAGCTCGTTCAACAAACTTTAGAGAAAGCAAAGGAGGTTAGCATTTCGGCCGTTGGATACGAAACCGGGCCCCACGACCTGCCGACCTCGTTTCTCAATGGTCAAAGCACTCTTGTCGCAACCTACAACGCCGTTTTTAATGGCAGAAGCAAATTTGGAATCCAGGGAGGTGGGTCGGAGCCAGTCATCGTCGGTGCCATTATTTGCGATGATGCGCACGTTGCCCTATCTACCATTCGAGACGCCTTCACGCTTACTATCGCGCGAAAAACTCACGCAGAGTTGTACACGGACCTTTGTACGCGTTTCAGATCCGATTTTGATCAGGCGGGCCGAATCGGCTCCTTCGATGATATCGTCGAGCGAGAAGAGGCAGGCGTGGTCGAGGTGCCATACAAAGCTTGGGCAGCCAAGGCATCCGCCATCCGCGAGCTTCTTTCTCGCAACTACGGCGACGCCTTCAAGTATCAGCTGCCACTACTAAGAAATCATTTCGATTCGTGCCAGGCACTCATCACTAGTCGCGAGCTCTCGATCACTGCGCTACTGCCCCTCGTGGAACAATTGCCAACCTTCAGCGAGTGTTCCCGCAGGATCTATATGTCCGCGACGATCGCCGACGACAGCTCAATAATTCGCACTTTCGATGCCAGTGAGAAGTCCATCCGAGAGCCCATTGTTCCGGACACGCTCGCTGGCGTCGGTGAACGAATGATCCTCGCGCCGTCGCTGATGGCATTCAAGTCCAGAGACGACCGTAGCGTCGCGCAGGAAATTGCGAAGGCTGTTAGCCAACGTCGTCATTCTCGTGCCCTCGGAGGCTGCCGCAGATCGCTGGAAGTCCGTGGGCAAAGTCGTCATGGGCAACGAGATCGATGGTGCTATCGAAACCTTGCAATCGCCCACAGAGGCACCGCAGGCGTACGTTTTTGCTAATCGGTATGACGGCATCGATTTGCTCGGAGATGCTTGCCGTCTCCTAATCGTTGACGGACTCCCCAAGGCCGCAAGCGCATACGACAGTTTTCGCTCAGAAGCCCTACGAGCCAGCAGCTCGCTCAATCTCAGTCTGGCGCAAAAGGTCGAACAAGGCCTGGGACGGGCGACAAGAGGGGCAGGCGATTATTGTGTCGTCCTGTTAGTCGGGTCCGATCTCACGGGTTGGGTGACGCGCCACGATAGCCTGGAGTTGATGACCCCTAGCACACGCGCCCAAGTGAATATGGGATACGTGTCAAGGGCGAAGTAAAAATAGACCACCAGGGCGGAGAGAAAGTAGGCCACTTCCTAGGAAGTTGGGGCTTTGCTTTGAGGGATTTGCGGGAGCGGCAGCCGGCCCTGCAAATCGGCGCCGCAAAACCAGCCGGTGGCTAGGAGCGAGGCTTCGCTGGGCGGCGTCGTTTGCTGTCTTTCAACCGGTAACTTTCCCCATTCATCTCCAGGATGTGGACGTGGTGGGTGAGCCGGTCCAGCAGGGCTCCCGTCAGCCGCTCCGAGCCGAACGCCTCGGTCCATTCATTGAACGGCAGGTTGCTGGTCACCAGCGTGGCGCTACGCTCATAGCGCCGGCTGAAGACCTCGAACAGCAACTCGGCGCCGGTCTTGGACAGCGGCACGAAGCCCAGTTCGTCGATGATGAGAAGCTCGAAGCTGGCCAGCATTTTCTGAAAGCGCATCAGGCGCCGTTCGTCCTTGGCCTCGATCAGCTGTCAAGGGCGAAGTAAAAATAGACCACCAGGGCGGAGAGAAAGTAGACCACTTCCTGGGAAGTTGGGGCTTTGCTTTGAGGGATTTGCGGGGGCGGCTGGAGCGTAGGCCTGCGACCCGCTTTGCGGGGCGCGCTTAGGCCGGAGCGGCAGCCGGCCCTGCAAATCGGCGCCGCAAAACCAGCCGGTGGCTAGGAGCGAGGCTTCGCTGGGCGGCGTCGTTTGCTGTCTTTCAACCGGTAACTTTCCCCATTCATCTCCAGGATGTGGACGTGGTGGGTGAGCCGGTCCAGCAGGGCTCCCGTCAGCCGCTCCGAGCCGAACGCCTCGGTCCATTCATTGAACGGCAGGTTGCTGGTCACCAGCGTGGCGCTACGCTCATAGCGCCGGCTGAAGACCTCGAACAGCAACTCGGCGCCGGTCTTGGACAGCGGCACGAAGCCCAGTTCGTCGATGATGAGAAGCTCGAAGCTGGCCAGCATTTTCTGAAAGCGCATCAGGCGCCGTTCGTCCTTGGCCTCGATCAGCTCATGCGCCAGCGACGCCGCGGTGGTGAACCGGACGCGGAAACCTTTTTGGCAAGTGGCCAGGCCCAGCGCCAGGGCGATGTGCGTTTTCCCGGTGCCCGAGTTTCCCAGCGCCAGCACGTTTTCCTTGCGCTCGATGAACTCCGAGCGAGCCAGATCCAGCACCAGCGACTTATTTAAGGATGGGATCGCCAGGAACTCGAAAGTGTCCAGACTCTTAACCACGTCGAACTTCGCTTGGCGAATGCGCCGTTCCGTGGCGCGCCGTTCGCGGTCCAGCAGTTCCAGTTCGCTCAGCCGCAGCAGGTAACGCGGAAAGTCCACGCCCTCGGCGGCGCACTGCTGCGCGAGCTTGTCATACTCGCGCAGGAACGTAGGCAGGCGCAGCGTTTTCAGATGATGATGGAGTAAAACCTGGGGCGTGTCCATCAGCAGGCTTCCAACAGAGCTAGATAATCGGCGGCGGCCGTGGTCGCCACCTGCGCCAGAGGCAGGTGCGGATAGTTCCCCAGATCGAGCCGCGCCGGCCTCTGCTCGATGCGGCACAACAGCAGGTGCTTGACGGCGTCGAACGAGATCGTCCCCCTCCGCAGGGCATTCTCGATGGCCCGCTCTACTTCCGCTAGCGCGAACGTCTCCAGCAGCCGAAGGACTTGTACGCATTCGCGCTTGCCCTTCTTGCCCAGGCGCGCTTCCATCAGGCGGCGCAGTTCGCCGAAGCCTTCCGGCAGCTTCCAGCCCACCAACGGCGCGGCCTGATCCAGCGCGTTGCTCTTCTGCTCCAGCAGCGCCAGGTAATGCAGCGGGTTAAAGATCATGTCTTCCCGTTCATAGCTCCGTGGATGACGCGCGATCACCTCGCTCGCCGCGCAGATCACCACTTCGTGTACGAATCCTTTCACCAGCACTTCGCGGTGTCCCCACTCCACCGGCACCGAGTAATCGTTGGTGCGATAGCGCACCAGCGACATCGAAGTGACCCTTGTGGATCGCTTATCGCAAGCTTCATACGGCGCCGCCGGCAGGGGCAGCAGCCGCTCCCGGTCTTTCCCGAAACGCTCGCCGATGGTCTGCTGGTGTCTCCGTAGTTTGCGCTCCCGACGCTTCTGCGATTGAACCAGCAAGTGAGCGTTGAACGCTTCCCAGGTGACGAAGCGCGGACGCGGCACCATGAAGTTCCGCCGCGCGTAGCCCACCAGCCCTTCCACTTTGCCCTTGTCGTTGCCCTTGCCCGGTCGCCCGAACTTCTCTGCGAACAGATAATGACTTTGCAGTTCACTGAATGCCTGCGTCTTGGTGCGCGTGCCATCGCCCAAGATCCGCGCCACGGCGATCTTGGTGTTGTCGTACAGAATCGTGCGCGGAACGCCGCCGAAATACGCGAAGGCGTGGTTGTGTCCTTCCAGGAACGCCTCCGTCGTCTCGGCCGGGAAGGCCATCACGAAGCAGTCGTCGGACTGCGGCAGGTCCATCGCCAGATAGTGCGCCTTGCACTCCACTCCGGCGATCACTACCATCGCTTCGCCGAAGTCGGCCTGCGCGTCTCCCGGCGGATGCGCCAGCGGCACGAACATCTCGCGCTGGCTCAGCTTCCTGAGCCGCACGTAGTCCTTCACGATCGTATAGCCGCCGATGTAGCCGTGCTCGTCGCGCAGCCGCTCGAAGATCCGCCTGGCGGTGTGCCGCTGCTTCCTGCCTTCCGCCCTGTCGCCTTCCAGGATCTGGTCGATAGCTCCAGTCCAGGCATCCAGCTTGGGCCGCCGCACCGGTTGCTGCCGCCGATAGCCCGGCGGCACCGAGTACCGCAGCATCTTCCGCACGGTCTCGCGAGCCAGCCCGAACTGCTTGGCTGCCTCGCGTTCGCTCATCTTGTCGACGACGACCGCTCGCCGTACCCGCGCATACAACTCCACTGTGTACACCTCTCAGGTGTTCCACAAAACATAAGCCTATGGGAATGTTTGATGGAACCAGTCTCCTGGCGGCCTAGTTTTGCTCCGCCAGCAACGCCGCTCACGCGGCGTTTACTGGTCTATTTTCACTCCGGCGCTTACAGAAACGGCTGGGTGGGGCTTCCATCATTCCTGGATGCCCTCGAATTATCGCTGAGGTTGGAGCAGGCTGAAGTATGATGAAAGCCATATGGCCGAAAAGGATTGATTGCGGCCACGCTGGGGTGACATTCTGAAAAATGGCCGTCAAACGGGCCTTTTCGAAGGCAAAGTCCGACCACGTTTTTGGCCAGCGACGGAAACTGCCAAAAATGTTCCGTGCCGGCCTGTACGCCCGCGTTTCCACGAATGACCAGGAGGCTCTGGCGATGCAGAACCGGGCGATGCGGGAGTATGCCGCCCTGCGCGGCTAGACGATTGCCCTGCAAGTCCGGGAGGTGATACTCCGGGCAGCGCGACGGGAAGCCCGCGAGAAACGATTGGAAGCCGCCCGTCGCCGGGACATCGATCTGGTGCTGGTTAGACGCCTGGACCGCTGGGGCCGCTCCGTAACCGATCTGCTGGCGACCCTTCAGCAACCGGAGCATCTCGGCGTTGGATTCGTCTCGCTGACGGAGGAGTTAGACCTGACCACACCAGTTGGGTGTGCCATGGCCGGACCGCTGGCTGTCTTCGCCGAGTTCGAACGAGAGATTCTGCGAAAACGAACCAGGGCAGGCTTGGCTCGTGCGCGGGAGAATGGGAATCTGCTGGGCCGGCCGGCAACCCGCAGCCCTACACGCTAAGGGAAATCCGGAAACTGCACCGCGCGGAAGTCAGCGAATTCGAGATTGCCCGTCGTCTGCAGATCGCCAGGACATCGGTACGGCGCATCCCGGCGGCTCGATCTCCAAGCAGGGCATAAACGTGCTAAGAGGTAGGGGTGGAGGGGAAGATCCATAGCGCCGAATTCGATACGGATATCAATCCACTCATCTGGATGGCCATTGAGCAGAAACGCCTGCTCCGATTCCGCTACAAAAACCGCGAGCGTATCGTGGAACCGCACGATTACGGGATTCACAAAGGTCTAATCAAGCTCTTTGGGTATCAAGTGGCCGGATCGAGCAGCGAGAAACTGCCTAACTGGCGCTGGACCGAGCAAGATCTGATCTCAGATCTCCAACTGTTGGACCGGACCTTTCCCGGAAGCCGCCCTACCAAATCGGGCAAACACCAGAAATGGGACAAGCTGTTCATCAGAGTCAAGCCGCCGGACAAAGACCAAAAATAGGTCCCGCCGAAACCCGCTCTACGCACGCTCACCGAAAGCTCACGGTGGTCTGTGTGTAGGTAGATGTTCGACTGGCTGGGGAGTAATATCCGCCATGGTGGTTACTCCTTCCTGCCCAATGCGCTGGAAGAAAAGCCCGGATTGGGCCCCCTCGGTCTAGAAACCGATCTGTCCAGTAGGTCGCCGCCAATTGCAGCAATAGACGCGGCTGACATATCGCGTTTAAAATCCAGTGAAGTCTGCATTTGGCCTCTGTCACCCACAGAATGAAAGCTCCATCAATTATTGAGGAACGGCAGAGTATGTCCCGAACGCGAAATCAACAAACGGAAATCCCGACGGGCTCAAACGCCGTTAGAATTGGTTGCTGTATGTCATTTCAAAGCCGTGGCGCGGGGCAGCGCACCCAACTCCCTATGCTTCTTTTCTCACCAGACCATTCATTAGGTGTTTTGCCCGACCTTTCCAGTACCGCCGCCAGTCGATGAACCGAAAGCCGCGAACCAACGAGGGAGAAAACTGTTCCTGCCTGTCAGCAAATTCACACCCGCGAGGGAGTTCTGAAAAGGGAACGTGGGCCGAAATCGGCATGGGCGCTAAAGTTGTTGCTTTCGACTACCGTAAACTTAAGTTCGAATCATGTGTCGCGAGCCAAACGAAAGTACCCACCGTGACGTTAACAAACCGAATTGTATGCTGTCGCTCCGAATCGTCCGATGGAAAACAGCGTGCTTTGGTTGAGCGCTCCAACTTCCGGTGTTCTTCCTGGAACGCCTGAAGCCGGAATTCTCGGGTAAGCCGGATCACACGCCGATCCCGGTGCCATGACTCCCAAAGCTTGGCGGCTAATTTCGTCCATACGTCTGCTCAACGCTCGCACGATGTTATTCTATGATCCAAGGTAGACGACGGTGGAGGCACATGCGTTCTCGGACCTAATCGGGCAGATCTACAACTGTGCGCTCACGCCCGAACATTGGCCTACCACATTGGCACTGATCGAGCAAAAGTAGGAGCAGTATGCTCGTCGACTTTACGCTCGGGCCCAAACGGAGAGATCATCCTGCAAATTGCAGGTATCGAGCATGATGTCGATTGCCGCACTGGCTGGAATCGCGGTCTTTGCAAAACGCCGCCGGTAAGAATTTACCTTCGCACTATGCGCCGGACGCTTTTCTCATTCTCCAGGCACACGAACTCGATTAGTTCGGTGTCAGGCAGCAGAGATTGCTGCAGTTTCACGGATCTTGGCTTGGTCAACGTCATGGGATCATCGACGCGTTTCCAGCGTTGTACTCCGCAATAAATTCATCCGCGTCCTTACACTCGTTTAATCAGCAGTTGTTTCTCTGATCTATTCGGATAACTCTCAGCTTCGATGATCGTCAGGTGCATACCTTTGGAACGACACGCTATGGATTAGTAAGAATGGACTACTGTTCGAAATTCTTTCGCCGTCTCTCATCTCATAACGTACACAGGAAGATTCGTAAATTTCACCCTGGGTTCGAACAAGTAATAAGAAATCTTTACTGGGAACGATGAATTTAGCAACAGTGAAAGGAGGAGAAGCGAGAAGCGACGTAAGCTCGCGCCAGGTACGACGCCGGAACGTGAGGTGCGAAAGGTCGCAGTCGAGTTCCTTTAGCCAGTCAAGCAGGGTTTGGTGTCGCTGGCCTCGGCTTCAGCGACTTATGCTCGTTCTTAATACGTTTCCAATCACCTTTATACCGTCTCTTGGCACTTCTGCATCTTCGATCACGGCAAGTTTGTGTTTGATTCGGGGGATTGCAGCAGCCTCGCGGGTGGACTCCGGCCATGTTTCGACCACGCTAAGCCGGTAAAGTTCCCATTGACGTTGGGTCATAACTACAGAGAGCGGAGCAGTAGGTGCTGCGCGGTGGTTCTCCACGCCTTGATGTGGGGTACCTGAGTCCTCTCAAACGTTAGGCTACGTCCACCCTTGGCGGGCGTCAATCGCCCTGCGGTACCAAGGTCAGGCCCCGAAGCGGACGCGGATTAGGGCCTTTACGCATATTCCGCAATCTAAAGGGGCGAGCCGGCTGAATTCGCTTCCTTTTTAAAAGCGTCGTCTTTCGGCAGCTAAATCTCCGAATCGTCCGTGTCGACGGCTTTTGGGTCTGTCTTGGGATCGAGCGGCCGGTCCATCAAGAGAGGGGTGTCTGCGGCGGCTCTTCATTCACAGTTGGCTTTCGGGAGGACATAAGTGAGTGGAGTCTCCGGCGTGAGAAGAGCTTCGCATGCGACTCTGGAGAGAGGATCATGACCGACGGCCTGCGACCGACTGCGTGTTTCAAGAGCAACGCTTCTTACAAGTCAGTGCGCCGCGGCTATACTGAATGCATGTTTTGGGCACGGTTGCTGATTCTCATCGTGCCGCTGGCTGCGGCGCAGTCGCTTGATTTCAAGGCTTACAAAACCCGCGTCGAGCCGATCTTCGTCAAGAAGCGTCCTGGTCACGCACGTTGTGTCGCTTGCCATATCGATGCACTGACTGCGTTCAAGCTCCAGCCGATCGCAACCGACGCCAAGACTTGGACCGACCAGCAATCGCGCAAGAATTTTGAAATGGTACTGAAGTTGGTCGCTCCCGCCGATCCGAATTCGAGCCGCCTGGTAATCCATCCGCTGGCCCACGACGGCGGAGGAGACCAATTCCACGCGGGCGGGCGCCAGTTTGCGTCCAAAGACGATGCGGATTGGAAGACAATTGCCGATTGGATCTCGAGCGCGAAGTGAACTAAGGCATTAGGACGACGCCGTTGCGCTTCGGCACTTCCCCAACCGGAATGCGCGCGACCTCTTTTCGCGTCGCCGTATCGATTGCCGATACCGAGTTCGACCCCGAATTCGCGATATAAACCATCTTGCCGTCCGGCGTCATTGTGATCCAGTCCGGAACTTCACCGGTCTTCACGTGCCCGAGCAGCTTCAGATCCGGCAGCGAGTAAATGAACACGGCAGTGGCCGGCGAGCTGTCGACCCACAACGTTGTGCTGTCAGGCAAAACGATGATTCCGTGCGAAGGAGCGCCGCCCTCGGTGTGCCCGCCCGACGGCTCATCGGGATTTTTGATTCGCGTGATTTCCTCGTGCGTCTTGAAGTTCAAGACTGCGAAGCCGTTGTAGCCGGAAAGCTGCACAAAGATCCGGCTGGTCGATCCGTCCGGCGCACGCTCAAACGCGATCGGACGCACGCCGAGATTGAACGGCATCTCCCACTCGATTTCGAGTGATTCCGGATCGATTACCGTCAGAATCTTCCCAGCGATCGATCCCGCAAGAACATGTTTCCCATCCGGCGTGACGTAGGTGTTGTGGACGCCCCCTTCACCTTGATGCTCCTGATCTTCTGCATCGACAGTGTGTCGATGACATCCACCGCTCCGGGCTCCTGCCTGATCGCAACGAACACCCGCTTGCCGTCCTTCGAAATCGAGGTGTTGTTCGGCAGCGCCGTGAGCCCAGCGCTGCCGAGATGCTTCCCCGTCTTCGTGTCGACGGCGATCAACGTCTTCTCGGACTCGCAACTGATATAGGCCCGCTTGCCATCGGGCGAAAACGCGACGCCGTGCGGCACCTCGATGTCCTTCACCTTCAAAACAACTTTGTTCGTCGCCGAGTCGATGACGTCCACATTGTCGCCGGCGCTGTTGGTTTGCCAGATACGAACCGAACCGGCCGCCAGCGGCAGAGCGGCGAGAAGCAGCAAAGGGGTGCGAGGCATGACGAACCCTCCTGTTTAACTATCGATCATACAACCAAAGACACTGTGCCCGCCTACAGACAAATACAAAGGCGGGGCGTCCTGGTCTTGGTGCTTGAGACGGACGACCTGAGTTAGGCTTAATGATTTCGAGTCCGCTGCCTCTGCCGGTTGGGCTACAGGCGCGAAATGGTGTGTGGCCGAGATTTGAACTCGGACGACCACATAGGCCAACAGTTTTACACGACCAGCAGCCGATGAGTCTTGAGTTTGACAGCGAGAGAAAGTGCATTCTGTATACAAGCGTCGTCGCCGGAATATGTTGTAAGCTGAAGCAAAGAAAAATGGTCGAACCCGGTGCTGTTGCTGAACTTCCTTCAACGACTTTGAAGGCACATCTTGCAGCCCGGCTACGCCAAGGTATTTCAGCGGAAAGTACCGCCCGGAGAGCGCCTGAACAAGAGCAAACTGGCCCGGCAGTGCGGTTTAAGTCGTATCCCTGTCCGCGAAGCTCTCATGCAGGAGCAGGGCTCGTGATGAACCATCCTCGCCACGGGAGGTTTGTCAATTCTCTCTGCGAAGAGGACAATTAAAAGATCAACAGTATTAGGATTATCCTGAAGGTGGAGGCGATGAAACTCTGCCGTGCACGGGGGTCCTCGGAAATAGAACGATAATCTGAGTCGAATGGTCAAGGTCATGGAGCGATGGGAAAGTGGTTCCGACCCTGATGTTGCTGCTCTCGATCTCGAGTTTCACCCTGCGATTTGGAGCTACAGTGGAAATCCAAACCTGGCCCGGATCCTGGACTCGCTCGTTCCCACACTCGCGGCTCACCATGCTCTGGACGGCGTTACGCACGATATGGTTCGCTGGTGCTTCAATGATCACCGGACGCTCCTAGAGGTGGTAAAGGGCGAATCCAAGTTGACGCCCGAAGAAGCCATCGTGAGGCATCTCAGAATGTGTTACTCGAATCCGGCGCGCTTTTCAAGTTTCGGACTTAAGGACGGGCGATTAACTGATACTTAGCCAAATGTAATCCATCCCCATCGTCTTGAGTGCCACCCAACACCGGGAACTGAATTCTTTGTAACAAGTGACCTGTCTTGGAAAGATCGTTACCATCCCCTCCTTTACTGTTTGAATGCGTAGGTGGGTGATTTCGGTTCTGCCTCCATCGAGGACGGGCCGAAAGGACCCGATCCCTCGATGGAGGAGAAACCTATGCATCCCTATTTTGTCGGACTTGATGTACACAAGCAAGTGATCGCCTATTGCGTTAAGACGGCGGGAGGACATCTTCAGCGAAGGAAAGATCGCGGTCATTCGGAACGCCTTGGACCAGTGGGGGAAGACCTTGCCGGGGCCCTGGCAAGGCTGTATGGAAGCGACGTTGTTCAGCCACTGGATCTTCCGTCATCTGAAGCCGCATGCGGCACGGTTGGAGATGGGCATCCGGCGCGGATGAAGGCGATTTCGGCGGGCAAAAAGAAGAGCGCCAAGCTGGACGCACGGACCTTGGCCGATCTGCTGCGGGCCAATTTATTTCCGGCCTGCTTGGTGATGCCGCCGGAACTGGAAGGGCTCAGGCGGCAGCTGCGATTCCGCCGGCTGGTGGTGGAGGAAACGGTTCGCTTCAAGAACAAAACGGCGGGTCTGCTGATGGAAGCCGGAGTGGAATATGAGCGGCGCCGGCTGCACGGGAAACGCTATTTCGCCGAGGTGATGAGGCAGGATCTGATCGATCCCGACCTGCGTCCGTTGCTGGAGTTCAGCCGCAAACCGAGGAACTGACGCGCATGGATTGACCGGCTGATGCGGCTGCTGGCTCAGCATCCGCGCTTAAAGGCGCGGGTGGAGCCGCTGCGCAACATCGACGGCGAGGGCCCGGTGACGGCCTTAAGCTGAGCCCTAGAGGTGGGCGATCCATCGCGCTTGGCTTCGATCAAAAGCGCGTTGCGCGAATCGGCGGGTCAGCAGAAACGCGGGCCTTTATCCAAGCAGCGCAATCGGCATCTGCAAACGGTGCTCATCGAGGCCTCCAAAATCGGCGTGCAGTATCATCCGAAGCTGCGGGAAGTTCACGACGAGGCGGCTCGCAAGGGTCATCAGAATCAAGCCACGCTGGCGGTGGCTCGCAAGCTGGTGGCGTATCTACTGGCCGCCGATCGCTCTTTTTTCCACGCGTCCGCGCCCGCTTGAGGAGTGCGTTTTTAAGGCATCGCAGATCTATCCAAGTGAAGTTCTCTCTGCCGGCGAAGCAGAGACGGGCTCTGGCGGCGACCAACCCGTCAAGGAATAACCGGCCAGACTCATCCGAGTGAAACACTCGGTGCACAGCGGCGCTGCTGTTGTGACAGAATCCCGCCAGACCTCGCGGAGCCCCGGCTCGGCAAGCGGGTCACGCTGCTATGCCGCCCTCACTGTTTCGAGGCCGGCGGGTGCAAACCTCAACTCAATATTCTGTGACGCGCCGGAGTTTGACGCGCTCCAGCAAATGGATGTCTGGTCACCGACCTGTTCTCGGATGGCCGCGATCGATTTAAACACCTGTCCTCGGCCGTGACCTTTGTGATTGCCACTCGCTTTCCCCCAAGGAAAGGCAGGGGAATCTCCGTTTCCCCTTGACAATTACCTACCATGAATGTCGGGGCTCGGTGCCAATGATGGGGCCGACTTGAGCTCGGTTGCGCGCCACCATACCGAACCCGAGCCCCGAGTGCAAAGGAAGGGACGTGCCAGCGATCTGGCTGCGACAGGGCCACGAGAGGAAAAGGCACGTCGCGCAGTGCGAGTGAAGCTTTTTGTACACAGTATGCACACTTTAATGCGTCCGAATCGATGGCGAATCGGCGCGCCGTGCCAGTTGGTACTCCTGATCTGGCGGAATCGCCATTCATCGAAATTATCTCTATTCCGCAAAGCGAAGCTATAGAGTACGTTGGCTGAAGAGACGGACGACGTATTGCCTGCCCTCCGAGATCGCCCCAATAAACTGAGCCAATTCTGTGGCTCGCTGGCCGAATCGCGGATGCGCTCCCAGTTGAGGCCGCCCGCGGTCGCCGCTGTGCTTGCCTCTGTCAGGGTCTTGAGCCACGCCACGATGCTATCGATCTCGCCCGCGGAAAGTTTGCTGATGAAATCGTCGGGCATCAGAGACCTGTTCTTGACGCGAAGATCGGCCAAATTGCGCCTTTTCGAACGAGTGATACTCGCCGCTCGTATCGATCATCTGCACGCTCAGGCTGTCTTCATTCCGCCGCAGGCCGCGATACTGCTGGCCATCTTTAGTCTTTAGAGTAATGGCGAAAGAGGTGGGTACCCCACGCGCTCTCTGCCTCTTCCCTGCGTCGCGAGTTGGTTCGGGTTCTCGATCTTCGCTCGAATGGTTTCGGCCAGCAGCCGCCCTGCGTTGGAAAGGTCCGGGCCGACGGCGGTCCCCATTCCATTTACCTGGTGACATGCAAGGCAAACGCCTTTGGTCTCAAAGATGACCTTCCCGGCTTGGGGATCCCCCTTTCAGGACCTCGACTTTGGATTCGGTCGCGTTCACTGATGCTGAGAGGCTTCGGATGTAGCTTACAATCTGCCAGGTTTGTTCGGTCGAGAGGCGAGAGAACGGAGGCATTGCCGATACGCGAATCCCACTGCGAATGTTCGTGAAGATCATGCCGTCGGCAGCGCCCCACTTGAGTGTTCCTGTCCCGCGATCCCCGCCGGCGGATGCGCCGTGACAGTTCTGGCAGACTTGATCGTAAAGAGCCTTCCCCGCGGCGATGGCTCCCGAGTCGCCTGCCAATGGATTCTGTTGAGCTTCCGCTGTGTCCCCCTGTGCCCGGCAGGAGCGCGGCGCAGATCAAGAGAGCAAACGTGGCTACAGCTAGTGGATTGTTCTTCATCCTCGACTCCGCAGGCACGGCGTTAGAACGGTAGAAAAAATTAGCACCGGATAACAAGTGTATACGGTATATAATCCCGAGTCGGTGATATAGTTTTCTTACAGATTATGATCAACGGTCTGAAAAAACGTCTCCTCCGCATCCGTTTCGGAATGTGTCTGGTACTCCTGGGAGCAATGCCACTATCGGTCTGGGCTCAGATTGGAGCCGGCCCCGGAGGTACTCCGCTGCCACAGAGCCAAAATCCCAAAGGCATGCACATCTATATTTGGACTGGGCTGAAATCACACGGGGAAGGAAAGCATGACTATCCGCAATTCCTGGCGGACTGGAGCAAGGTCCTCACCGAGCATGGAGCGGTGGTCGATGGCGCTTTGCACGCGCCCAGCAGTGCCGACCTGGAGCACATCAATGTTGTTTTGCTCTACAAAGGAGACGCGGGGTTCCTTACCGATAACACCAAAGCCGCGCTAGATGCCTTCGTGAAGAGAGGCGGGGGCTTCGTCAGCATCCACGATTCCTTGTGTGGTCCGGACCCGGAGTATTTCGCGAATCTCGTCGGCGGCGGAAAAAAGCACGGTGAGGTCAACTATACCCTGGAAACGGATGTTCAGTACAAGGTGGCCGACAAAGCGCATCCCATCATGAAGGACATGTCGGATCTTACAATTCCGGACGAAGCGTTCTTCAAAATGACTTGGGCTAAGACGGGTACTCTCCACGTGCTCGCTAATAATGAAATCTCGCCGACCCCCAGCGCGGGCGACCATAAAGGCGAGATCGTTCCCCAGATGTGGACCTACGAGCACACCGTGCCGGGCGGCCAGCCAGCGCGCGCCTTCGTCTGGATGCAAGGACACACCTACAGTAATTTCGCGAACCCGCAGATCCAAAAGACGCTGCTGCGCGGCATCGCATGGGCCGGCAATCATCCCGTGGAGGAGTTGGTGACATACGTTCCTCCGCCCAGCACTCGACGTCGATCCTCGAAGCAGTAAGCTGTGCCGAGCCGTCTAGTGGCCCGTCGCAGCGAGTTCGTTAGCATGGAAGGATTCTCCTGCGGACATCGGAGTATTTCCATTTGAAGGGACGTGCGGTTTTCGAATAGGATCGGATATAGCGCATGAGTTTGCGCGACAGATCCTGGACCGAAGTGAAGATGCCGCGGGCAATGACTTCGCGCTCCAGCCTGGCAAACCAGATCTCAACTTGATTGAGCCAGGAAGAATACGTCGGCGTGAAGTGAAGCTTCGCGTGGGGATGCCGCTGGAGAAACTCTGCCACTTGGCTGGTCTTGTGTGCCGATAGGTTATCGAGAATGATGTGAATCTCCTGCTGCGGTTGACAGCCGGAGACGACTTTTTCGAGGAAGTCGACAAACTCCGCGCTGGTATGGCGCTCGGCGGTCTTGCCTTGCACCTTGCCGGTCTTCACATCCAGCGCCGCGTACAGCGACAACGTGCCATTGCGTCGATATTCAAAGCCGTGCCGTTCCAGCCGCCCAGGCGACAGCGGAAGCACCGGATCGAGCCGGTCCAGCGCCTGAATCGCGGTCTTCTCATCCACGCAGAACACGGCCGCGTGCTGCGGCGGGGCTAGATACAATCCGATGACGTCTGCGGCCTTGGCCTCGAAATCCGGATCATCGCTGGCCATATAGCGTTCTAACCGATGCGGGCGTACATCGGCTTGCGCCAGAATGCGTTGCACGGTGTCCTTGCTGACTTGAAACTTCGCCGCCAGTTTCCGGCACGACCAATGCGTGGAACCATCCTTCGGTCCTTCTTTAATCGCAGACAGTACCTTCGCCTGCAACTTTGGCGTCCTCACTGAGGGCTGCTGGCCGGGATGCAACTCCTCCATCAAACCGGCGATGCGGTGCTCGAGGAACCGGCGTTTCCAGCGCGCGATGGTTGGCGCGGTAGTGTCGAGCAAATCCTGAATCTTCTGGTAAGCCACGCCATCGGCCAGCAACAGAATCATGCGCGACCGCATCACATCGCCCGCGGGAAGAGTCCGCGACTGCATCATTTCCTGAAGTTCCCCTCGTTCTCGTTCGGTAAGGGTCAACGGCTCGGCACCAAATGGCATGCCAATAAAGGCGTCACCGTCATACTAATAGTTACTCAGATACAGGCCACTAGTGAGTGTTGAATCCTGTATCCAATGTCTGTTCGGTTCGAATGAACCCGACTCAAACCAACCCGACTCCGATCAATTGAAAAGTTTGCAAGCGAATTCGTCCAAATAGTTCCGCCAGTTGATCCAGGTGTGAGCGCCTGGGCTCTCTTCAAAAGTCGTGTTGAAGCCGTGCTTCTTGAGTAACTCGACCGTTACTTTCGAGGTCGCAATCAGTCCGTCATCCTTGCCGGTGCTGAACCAGAAAAGTTTCAGATCCTTCTTGAGCGCGGGATTATCGAGGTTCGCCTTACTCTCTTCTTCCCACGCAGTCACCGGATTGGGACCTTCCGGAGGAGGCGTGCCCGCGCGTCCCGGACTTCCCCCTGCGATGCCGAACAGTCCCGAGCTGAATACGCCGATGTACGCGAATTTGTCGAGGTGGGGAATCGCGATATACAGCGTGTGCCCGCCTCCCATGGAAAGTCCCGCAATCGCGCGATGGGCGCGGTCGGCTTGGATCCGGTAGTGCGATTCCGCGTAGGGCATGATTTCGTTCACAAAATCCTTTACGAAATCATCGTCGAAAAGTGGCCGGCCCGACGCCGCTCCCGCGCCGCGTCCGCCGAAGTTCATCGTCTGCGTGGTGTGCCCGGCGGGCATCACGACCACCATCGGCTTGGCCTTCCCCTCCGCGATCAGGTTATCGAGAATGAAGCCCGCGCGTCCCACCGAAGTCCAGGAATCGTCGCAGTCCCCCGCGCCGTGCAGAAGATAAAAAATCGGATACTTCCGGCTGCTGGTTTCGTATCCGGGTGGCGTGTAGACGTGCATGCGCCGAAACTTATCCAGGGTCTTGGAGTGATAGGTCACGCTGGCGACCGCGCCATGCGGCACATCCTTGGTCTCCATGAACGCGTCACCGGGCACGAAGAACATGCTCCAGTTCTGTGCGTTCGACTCGCTGATGGAAGTGTCGCGCGGATCCATCGTCGTGACGCCGTCGACGTTGAAGACGTAGCGATAAGCGCCGGGGATGACTGGATCGCTGGTGGTCAGTTCCCAGATGCCATTCTCGCCTTTGGTCAGCGGCCTGCCGCCGCGTCCTCCACCCGGCGTCACAGGAGCGGCTCCGTTTACCGAGACCCAGGCCGTTGCCTGAATATCGCCGGCGTTCAACGTCACGGCTTGGGCGTTCGGCGCAAGAATGCGGAAGGTGACCCGATGGTCAGCGAGGACTTCGGGCGAGACGACCTGCGGGCCGCGTCCTCCGCCCCCGGGCTGCGCCCAAATGGAACCGATGCCGACGAGGGTACATAAGAAGAATTTCATCGCTGCGCTCCTTTACATGCGGACAAAGCGTGTATCAGGAGGATAATATCACTTGCGGTGCAGCCGAAATAAAAATGACCAGAACTCGTTTAAAACCAATACCTGTAACTTCGTGCGATCACCTTGAAATCGGACAGTGCCAGTGGGAAAGACGCGGCCCATGTCCGTACCGGTTATGCGCGCAACTGTGAGGCCTTAACCGACCTTAAAATGCCGAGCAGCACGCATGCCGCGCCCGTCATGATCCAAGTCGCGGGCTCGGGTGTGGTACCCGTCAGCACGATGTCGTACTCCACCAGATCCGTGTCGGGCGACGTGAACGCTGCTCCGTCCCATCCGATGATGGGATTGCCTCCGCCCATGGTTAGATCCGGTCCAACGACGTCAGTGGAAAACACTGGCGAGAAGATTTCGCTTGAGGTGCTGCTAGTGGGATAATTCGCCGACCGGCTGATCGCCAGATAGTAAACGCCCGCCACAGTGGGACCAACCCCTGGAGGTAGAGCCGTCAGACAAGGGTTCGCTACGGCAGACGGCAGACAAGAAAGCGTGTCTGCGCCGGAAATGTCATCGTTCAAGTAAACGCCGAGGTCGGTGGAGTCGAACAAAGCCAACACGGTATCCGTTACGCCAAAAGGCGAGCCGATCACGATTGCGGAGAACTCTTCCGCATTCGCGATGTCGATTTTGAACATGTTCACACCGAGCAAAGGGGAGGTCGTATCGGGGAGGGTTCCGACAATCTCAGTGGGAGAGAGGCCCGTAAGATCCTCCGCTGTTCCTGGAAGGGCCCCCGCATTGTTGGCGATTATGGTCGCTGCATAGACCGGCACGACCAGAGCTAGGGCAAATACGGGCAGGATTCTATAAATTGACACGCGCTTTCCTCCGAGTGCAGTCTCGCCAATGTAAATCCGAAGACAGCTAAAAAGCAACCATTTTCCGTGCCGAAAAGTACTGTTCGATATTTTTCTCACACCATGCTAATTCGCGATGCGGAATACGCTAATGAAGTAGCTATCGTGCACCTTGAAGGCTGAACGAGAGGTTCCAGAATCTGCTTGAAAGAAACCTTGACTTTTCGTATGCACTGGGATTAGATGAGAGGCTCGGAGGTGTTCTTTGAAAAAAAATGTGCATTCTGTCGGCCGTGAGCACTCTGGCGATCGCCCAGAGAGGCAACGTCACTTACCCGCCTAACCTGTCTGGATATGCATACACGGGACCGGTTACCGCGGCCCGCGGCCCCGCGGTTTCGGGAAAAGCTTTGACGGGCAGAGTGCAGGTCGGAATCAAATTGCAGGATGCGCCGCTGTTGGTCGCGGTGGGTGTGAACGCGAAGCAGAACGGCATCGCGATGACCGCGGCACAGCAGATCGCGTATCTGGCCAGCTTAAGCAAAAGCAGGATGCGGTGATGGCGCAAGTAACCGCGCTTGGCGGTACGGAACTGGGGCGCGTGAGCAAAGGGCACAACGCGCTGGGAGTCTCCATCGACGCGAGCGCTCTCGCGGCAATCCATGGCATTACGGGCGTCGTTGCGGTGCGTCCTCTGGCCGATTATCAGGTATCCAGTACTCCGGTTCCCGATCTTCCCACCACCGATGCCTACATCGGGGCGACGGCGGTGCAGGCGGGAGGCTTTACTGGCCAGGGCATTCGCGTCGCGATGCTTGACACAGGCATCGATTATACGCACTACGACTTAGGCGGGTCGGGGAATGTGGCCGATTATAACGCGGCGCTCGCCGTCGCCAGCGGCACGCCGCCACCCAGCCTGTTTCCGACGACGAAGGTGATCGGCGGATATGATTTCACCGGCGAAGTCTGGCCCAACGGACCGCTGGCACCCCGATCCGAATCAACTGGACCTGAACGGACACGGCACGCACACGTCGGACATTCTAGGCGGGAAAAATTTGGATGGCTTGCATTTGGGCACGGCTCCGGGCGCGCAGCTCTATGCGGTGAAAGTGTGCAGCTCGGTCAGCACCAGCTGCAGCGGCGTGGCGATTCTCGAAGGACTCGACTTCGCGCTCGATCCCACTAACAGCGGAACCTTGAACAATGCAGTCGACATCATCAGCATGTCAATCGGGGGATCTTTCGGACAAAGGGAGGACGACGCCAGCGAAGCGTTCACGGACATCGTGAATTTCGGTGTATTCAGCGCACTTTCAGCAGGAAATGACGGCGACATTCCGTACATCCTGGCGCAGCCTGCGTCCACTCCGGAGGTGCTGGCTCTGGCGGCAACGACCAGCGTAGTGGCTTCGGGAATCCCTCTGGTCGTCAATGCTCCGCCCTCGATTGCAGGCACCTATTCGAATACGGCGACGCTCGATTTCGCGCCGGTTGCGACGAGTGTGACAGCCAATATTGTCTACGTGGGGCGCGGGTGCCCCGCGGGTTCCATCACCACGGGAAGTCCCGCCGACCCGTACCTTGCTAACCCCAGCGGCAAGATTGGCCTCATCGACCGGGGCTCGTGCTCAGTCAGCCTGAAGATAGACGCGGCGGCCAATGCGGGCGCGGTCGGGGTGTTGATCGGCTTGGTGGCGCCCGGCGACGCCATCAGCTTCGCCAACGGAGGCGGTTCGAATTTCGTCCCGACCCTGGTGATCACCCAATCCACCAGCACGACGATCAAGAATGCGTCGACATCGGCCACTGTCAACGGCACGCTGAGCCCGGCCAACGCCATTTCGCTTTCCTCCAACATCGCGAGCTATTCGTCGCGCGGGCCGAACTACAGCTATAACATGCTGAAGCCGGATATGAGCGCTCCTGGAACAATCGAGGCGGCAGTTCCGGGCACTGGCAACGGCATGAATACGGAGAGCGGAACATCGTTTGCATGTCCTCTGACGGCGGGTGTGGCGGCGCTGCTGCTTTCGAAGAACCATACGCTGGGTCCGCTGGACGTGAAGGCTCTGCTGATCGAGACGGCGGAGATCAATGTATTTGAAAACTCCCTGACCGAGCCGGGAACGCTGGCGCCTTTGAGCCGGATGGGCGGAGGCGAGGTGCGGGCGGACCGCGTGACAGCGGCGAGCACCGCGGTTTGGGATTCGAGCGAGCCGCTGGCGGTAAGCATTTCCTTCGGGACCTACCGGCTCAGCGCGAACCAAAGTTTCAAGAAGAAACTGATCGTCAAAAATTACAGCAATACCAGCCGCACGTATCAGATCGCCAATTCGTACCGGGACGCGCCCAATACGACTGGCGTGACGCTTACGGCTCCGGCGAGTGTTACCGTTGCGGCGAACAGCGCCACGTCAATCGCGCTTACATTGACGGTGAACGCCGCGTCGCTTCCGGTGTGGACTTTGAACGGAGGGACTCAGGGGAATAACGGCGAGTTGCTGAACACTGTGGAGTACGCCGGCTTTTTGAGCTTCACAGCCGGCCCCGAGACTGTTCACATTCCGTGGCATATTCTGCCTCACAAGGCGGCGAATGTTCAGCCGGTCAGCTCTTCGCTCGTGTTGAACGGCAATCCCACCAATCTGCAACTCACCAATACAAACGGAGCAGTGGGCGGATTAGTGGATGCGTTTTCTCTGACCGGCGTGGGAACCCAGTTTCCCGCCTCGGTTCTGCCGGCGCCCGGCGCCGATTACGCGGTAATTAACCTGCAGGCCGTGGGTGTTCGCCTCGTCTGCCTCACTTCCGGCTGCACGAGTGTGGGAGCACAATTCGCGATTACTACATTCGGGCAGAGGTCTCACCCGGACGTGCCGGCGGAGTTTGATATTCATATGGATCTGAATAACGACGGCATCGACGATATCGTGATTTATAACCAGGACATCGGTTTGGCGACCACGGGAGGCGCGACGTTCAGCGGACAAAACGGCGTCTTCGTTGCGGACCTGACGGTCGGTACGGCATCGGGTCCTTTCTTCTACACCATCGCGGATCTGGATTCCGCCAACGTGATCATGACGGTGCCTTTAAGCGCACTCACGACCTCCACCGGATTGAGCCTGCTGAGTTCGACGCCGTTCACTTACTCGGTTCTGGCGTTCGACAATTACTTCACGGGTAATCTCACCGATTTGATCGGACCGATGAACTACGAACTCGACATGCCGCAATTCTATGCGAGCACCAATGAGTTCACGGTTCCGGCCAACGGATCGCTCGCGTCCACGATTGTTCCCAATAATGCCGCGAACGTTTTCTTTAGTGGTCCATACAACGGGAGTTCGCCTTCGCAAACTGGAATGCTGTTCCTTTATACAGACGGGAAGGCGGGCAGGAAGCGTCGATCGTGAAGGTGCAGCCGTAGCTTTTGTCAGGGAACCTACCCGCCGTCTGAGCGCAGTTCCCATTATGGAAACCCGTTTATCCGGCGGTCCCAAACAGCGATGCGGATCTCGGCGGCGTGGTCAGCAGCAAATCGTCACTTTCCGGCTGCAGGTATTTCGCAAGAAACGTCAACTCCTTCTTCCACGCGTCCAAGCGATGCTCGCGCCGGGAGAATCCGTCCAGCCCATTCGGATAAGTGAGATAGTAGGCGACCATTGTCCCGTCGCCGATACCCAACCGCTTCGAATCAGCCAGCCCCTGATCCACCAGTCCGGCAGCAAGATCATCCGCATGGGTAGAAATAGGAATCGAGAACCACACAACCGTGCCTGTAAGCTCAGTAGTCTAGCGTCGAGTTAGGGGGGCATGGCCCTGGGGATAGTATTCGAAACTATGATGACTATTCAAATCTCCCCGCCAGCTATCGCGTAGCCGATCTCGCGGTCTGGCGCAACGATGAAATCGGCACCGGAATCCCAACCAGCGCCCCTTTTTGGGTAAGCTACATTGGAAGAAAAACCCCGCCGGAGCGGTCTGCGCCATCCTTCTAACCGAGAATCCCGACATCGCGATCCCACTAACGGCCGCCTTCGACCTGAATTCGTGAATTTTATCTCCTTTCCTTGGCGAGCCTTGCTCCTCTGCGTGAAATGCGCTTGTCTTTTCTTCGAGTACTTTCAATCCAGATGAAGCAGCCCACCGCGGCATTCTGCGACAGTTTTCTTCGTGGCCACGAAGTGTCGTATTACGGTGATCCTGAGCTTCTCGAGGCTCTACCGCCCTGCGGCTACCAACTATAAGTCGAAAGCCGATACTTGAGGTTGCCTTGCGCGTGACCGTGCGCGCCCCCCCAATTACGTTCCGCGATCACGTCGAAGCATTCGCGGTCGGAACCCTCAAAACTGGTGCGGAGATACTCGCTGACGGTCCATCAGCACTTTCGTGCTATGGCTCAAGTATAGTCGGAAGAATAGTCGCGCATTGCCGACTTTTTTAGGAGTATCTGCGTCTTTATGAACGGAGCCACTCGTTGATCTTCCGCGAAGTTGAAGATCGGGACCTGATTGCGAAAGCGCGAAAAGGGGACGTGGAGGCTTATAACCTCCTTGTTTCCCGTTGGGAGAAGCGCGTCTTTAATTATTTGCTGCGGCTGGTTTCGAATCGCGAGGATGCGCTCGACGTTAGTCAGGAAGTTTTTTTGAAGGCTTATCAGAGCCTGCCGAAGCTGGACGATCCGGGGCGGTTTGGGGCTTGGTTGTTCCGGATTGCGCATAATGAGGCGTTTTCGCTGCTGCGGCGGAGGAAGCCTGAAGGGGAGATGCCGTTTGAAACGGGCGACTCCGGTGCGGCGGGTCGGAGTTGCTGCCGATCGAATTGTCGCTGGCGGTCGAGAGGGCGCTGGGGCGGCTATCGGAAGAGCAGCGCGAGGCGGTTTTGTTGAAGGTGTATCAGGGATTCAAGTTCGAAGAGATGGCGGAGATCCTGAGTTGCCCGGTTTCGACGGTGAAATCGAGGCTTTATACGGCTCTGGACCTGCTGAAAGAGACATTGGCTCCGGGAATTTTGCGAGGTGAATCATGAGTTGCGAAGCATACGACTGGAAAGCTTACGCGCTGGGCGAACTGGCGGCGAAGGAATCGCCGCGAGGCGGAAGCGCATGCCGCGACCTGTGAGGGCTGCCGAGAGGAATTGGCGCACGTGCGGCTGACGGTCGATACTTTGTCGGCGTTGCGCGAGGAAGAAGTGCCGCGGCGGATTGCGTTTGTGTCGGACAAGGTTTTTGAGCCGCGGTGGTGGGAGACGTTTCTGCGACCGACGTTTGCGGCGGCTTGCGTGATTGCCGCGGCGATTGTGATGCATGGATATATGATGCGGCCGGCGGCGGTCGATGCGGCTGCGATTCAGGCGCAGGTGAATCAGGCTGTCACTCGTGCTGTTGCCAACGTTGAGCGGCGAAATGCCGGATTTGGAAACAAGTCACGTATCTATACGTCGACGCAAACAGGAATCAGACGTCAATGAAAAAGATATCAAGTTACCTTCTCCTTGCTGTACCACTTTGCGCTGTTGCCATTTGTACGGGGGCAGCAGACTACGCCGCGCGTGAGCGGGAATGTCCTGAAGGCGGTCGAAACAAGTCTCGACGACCGGATTAAGAGTCTTTGGCCGGATAATCCTTTCCCGATCGTCCGACTCGACGCGCGGTCTTTATTTAGACAGTTACGGAGCGGTGTTCACGGTGGACGTGAGCCCGGTGCTTTCGACGACCTCGATGATGCATCCGACGGTGACCAAGGAGGAAGTCGTGAGGGCCCATAAGACACGCGGCGAACGGATCGCGCAGTTGAGGCAGGCGATGCCGCTGGCGGTGGCCGATGCGGCCGCTTCACTCGATCCGGTGCCGGCGGACGACCAGGTGACGCGTGGTGGTTTATCTGGCATACCATGAGTGGGAAGATGTCAGCGGCATGCCGGGCCAGATGACGTTCCGGGGCAAGAAGAAGGCGCTGCTCGACGCGAAGCGGGCGGGCGGTCGCGGCGCTGGCGCAGGCTGTGACGATTACCGAGAACTAATGTCCAGCACTCCCGAACACTTCGCCGGAGGGCAGGTCGGGAACCTGCCCCACTGACGAATTCTTATGAGACTTAGGCGAGATCCTCCTTGAGAGAAAACTGATTACCGGCGAGGATCTCGATCGCGCGCTCGAACTGCAACGGGAGCGGCAGGGAGAGAAGCTCGGGAAGATCCTGGTGGACCTTGGCTTCATCGCGATGCGCGACGTGCTGAGCGCGCTGGCGGAGCAGTTGCAGGTTCCTTTGCTGGTGATCGACGCGCCTCCGGCGATGTCGCCTGAGACGGAAACGCTTTCTCCGAAATTTCTGCGGCAGTTCCGGTGCCTGCCGGTGGCGCTGCACGATCATACGGTGACGCTGGCGATGGCCGATCCTCTGGATTTCGAGACGCGGTCGACGGTGGAGGCGTGCACGGGGCTCGCGGTTCGGGTGGGGATTGCGGGCGAGCAGGAAATTCTCGACGCCATCGACCGGTTCTACGGGCAGGCGGAAAAAGAACGAGACGGAATTTACTACGCCGGGAGGGCGACGCGGAGGATCTGGAGCATCTGCGCGACATGGCGAGCGAGGCTCCGGTGATTCGACTGGTGAATGCGATGGTGGCGCAGGCGGTCGAGAAGCGCGCTAGCGATATTCACATCGAGCCGTTCGAAAAAGAGTTTCGCGATCCGGTATCGCGTGGATGGCGTGCTGGTGAATCAGGATTCTCCGCCGCGGGAAATGAAGGCGGCGATTATTTCGCGCGTGAAGCTGATGGCGAAGTTGAACATCGCCGAGCGCAGGCTACCGCAGGATGGACGCATCAAAGTGAAGACGCTGGGGCGCGAGGTGGATCTGCGCGTTTCGACGCTGCCGACGCTTTATGGAGAAAGCGTCGTGATGCGTTTGCTGGACCGGTCGGCTGGCGATTTTTACGATCTCGAACGGCTGGGGTTCGATGAGCACATGCTGTCGCGGATGCGCTATTACACGTCGCTGCCGCACGGGATTTTTCTGGTTACCGGGCCGACGGGAAGCGGCAAGTCGACTACGCTCTATTCGGCGCTGAAGCGCATTAATCAGAGCGACAAGAAGATCATCACGATTGAGGATCCGGTGGAGTATCAGATGGACGGGATCAATCAGATCCACGTCAACACCACCATCGGGCTCACGTTTTCGTCGGGGCTGCGGCATATTGTGCGCCAGGATCCGGATGTGATTATGATCGGGGAAATTCGCGATCGGGAGACGGCGGATATTGCGATTCGCGCGGCGCTGACGGGCCATTTTGTGTATTCGACGCTGCATACCAATGACGCGCCTAGCGCGATTACGCGGCTGACGGACATGGGGGTCGAGAATTATCTGCTTACGTCGTCGCTGGTTTCGGTGCTGGCGCAGAGGCTGGTGCGGATGATCTGCCCGGAGTGCAAGGCTCCGGCGGGGACGGCGATTACGCCGGATGGGGACATGATCGAGGTGTTTCGGGGCAAGGGATGCGAGAATTGCTTCAATACGGGGTATCGCGGGCGGATCGGGATTTTCGAACTGATGGAATTGAGCGAAGAGATTCGCGGGATCATCATGCGAAATGAAGATGCGACCAAGATCACGGCGGCGGCGCTGCGCAATGGGATGCGGAATCTTCGGGACGATGGGTGGCTGAAGGTCCGCAACGGCGTGACGACGGCGGACGAAGTGATGCGCGTTACGCAGGAGTTTTAAGGCGCTGAGCTCGCAAGAACCATGGCTACCACCTTTTTCTTTAGAGCGGTTGCTTCCGATGGGAAGCTTCGCACGGGCACCATTACCGCGGAGACGGAGAAGAATGTCGCGCAGGAATTGAAGCGGCAGGGGTTGATTCCGGTCTTTGTCGGCTTTGAACAGAAGAAGAGTCTTGAGCTGAAGATGCCTGCGTTCGGGCGCGGGCATCGCAAGGACGTTCTTTTTTTCACGCAGGAATTATCGACGCTGTTGAATGCGGGCGTGCCTCTGGATCGGGCGCTGGGGATTACGGCGGAGTTGACCGAGAAGGGCGGTTTCCGGTCGATCGTGCTGGATGTGATGCGCATCCTGAAGGGCGGGAAATCGTTCGCCGACAGCCTGGGGACGCATCCTCTCTATTTTTCGGAATTGTACATAAACATGGTGCGCGCGGGGGAGGCGTCGGGGTCGCTGGGGACGATTTTCGAGCGGCTGTCGGAGTTCGAACGGACGCGCGACGATTTGCGCGGCTACATTATCAGTTCGCTGATTTATCCGGCGCTGCTGACGCTGGTTGGGATTGGCTCGATTTTCATTTTGCTGGATTTCGTGGTGCCGCAGGTTTGCGGCGATTTTCTCGGATCCCCGGATGAAGATTCCGACGCCGACGCTGCTGTTGATTCAGACGAGCGCTTATGTGCGGGCGTATTCGCTGCCGGCGTTCGCGGTGCTGGTGGTGGTGGTGATCGGCGTTTCAGGCGTATATCCGGACGGCCGCGGGGGCGTTGTGGTGGGATACGCTGCGGCTGAAGGCGCCGCTGTTGGGCGATGCGCTGCGGAAGGCGGAGACGGCTCGATTTGCGCGGGCGATGGCGACGTTGATCGCGGCTAGCGTGCCTCTGGTGCAATCGATCGGGATTGCGCGCGGGATTTTGAACAATCGGAGAATCGCGGGGACGCTGGAGCAGGTGTCGCAAGGAGTGAAGCGCGGCGAGGGAATCGCGGGGCCGCATGGCGAGGGCAGGCCAGTTTCCTCCGCTGGCGAGCCATTTATTGGCGGTGGGTGAGGAGACGGGCAATCTGGACGCGATGTTTCAGCGCATGGCGGATATTTACGATGCCGAAACGCGGACTGCGATCCGGCGGTTTACGTCGCTGTTTGAGCCGCTGATTATCCTGGTAATGGGCATCATGGTGGGCTCTCTGATTCTGAGTATGATGCTGGCGATTACCGGCATTAACGATGTGGTGATCTAAAGAAGAAGGAGCCAGGAGACAGGAGTCAGAATGAAGAGAAGATCTCAACGCGGTATCACGCTGATTGAAATGCTGGTGGTGATGGTCATCATCGGCCTGTTTGTAGGACTGGTGGGTCTCAATCTTTTTAAACAGGCGGACAGAGCGAAGGTGACGACGGCGCGTACGCAAATCAGTACGTTTATGCAGGCTCTGGGACTTTATAAGCTCGATACGGGGACGTATCCGTCGACCGAGCAAGGACTGCAAGCGTTGCGCGTGAAGCCGGAGGATTCTCCGCAATGGGGCGGGCCTTATTTGAAGAGCGATATTCCGCTGGATCCGTGGGGGCGTCCTTATCAATATAAGTATCCGGGCGATCACGGGGATGAGCCGATGTCATTTCGCTGGGCGCCGACGGGCAGCCGGGCGGAGAAGGGAATAATGCCGACATCCTCAGTTGGAGTAATAAGTAAGCGGCGCGGCGTCACGCTGATCGAGATGTTGATCGTGATGGCGGTGATCGCGCTGGTCGCGGGGCTTAGTTATCCGTCGGTATCGGCAGGGCTCGATTCGCTGCGGCTGCGGTCGACGTCGGATGCGATGATCGGGTTTCTCAATACCGCGCTGGCGCGGGCGGATACGCGGCAGCAGGTGGTGGAGATATTGATTTCCCAGCAGGAAGGCACGATCACGGCGACCAGCGGGGATCATGGATTTAATAAGCGACTGGATGTTGTGAGTCCGATCAAAATTCTGTCGGTTCAGCCGGAGCTGGCGGCCGATGCGGAGGATCAGAGCCAGCCGCGGCGGTTTCTGGTTTATCCGGGCGGCTCGGTGCCGAAAATTGCGATTGAGATCGGCAATTCCAGGGGGCGGAAACGTCTGGTAAGTATCGATCCGGTGACGGGTGTTCCGCAGTCGGCGAATGCGCAAAACGCTTTGAAGAATAACGGATTTACGTTGTTGGAAGTTCTGGTCGCTACAGCGATCATGGGCATCGCTGTCGCCGGGCTGCTGAATACGATATCGGGGGCGGCGCATAATGCCGCGCGGCTGACTGAGTATGATCGCGCGGTGCTGCTGGCGCAAATCGAAGATGGATGAGCTGCTGGCGGAGCCGAAACTGCAGCGCAACGTTCCGATGGTGGGCGAATTCGATGCGGTGCGGACGGGGGGCGTTCCTTGCTGCGTGGCGCGCGGTGGTCCAGCCGTTTGAGACCGTGCCGGGGGCGCCGCCTGGGACTGGGAGGTCGACCGGATTGAGCTTGAAATCGACTGGATGGATGGCGCGGTGAAGCATAGTTTTTCGCTGGAGGGATTTCGGCGGGGAGTTTTGCAGAACGGGGATGCGCGCCCGTGACGGTCGTCAAAACCGACGAAAGAGGCTTTACGCTGATCGAGTTGATGATCTCGATCACGCTGGTCGCGGCGTTGGCGACGGGGATGCTGATGGCGATGCGGACCAGTTTGCTGTCGATGGAAAAGATCAATTCGCGGCTGCAATTCAATCGTCGCGTGATGGGGATGGAACAAATTCTTACGCGGCAGATCGGCGGCGTGATGCCGGTGATGAGCGATTGCGGACCGGGGCGCATTCCGATTTTTCTCGGCACTCCGGATTCGCTGCGGCTGGTGTCGAGCTATTCGATGGACGGAGGGCGCGCGAGGCTATCCGCAGTTCGATGAGTTTCGAGTGGTGAAGGGCGAGGAGGGTCTGCGGCTGGTGGTCACGGAGCATCTGTACACGGGTCCTTCGAGCACGGCGCCGTTTTGCCGGGGGCTGAAGAGCCGTATCCGACGTGACCGTCGTCGCTGATTCTGGCGGATCGGCTGGCGACGTGCAATTTTTCTTATCGGGAGGCGATTGCCGATGCGGCTCCGTCGGCAAAGTGGCTGGGATCGTGGGACCGGCTGGATCTGCCCGGCGGCGGTGAAGATTGAAATGACGCCGCTCGATTCGAGCCCGGCGCTGCTTCCGGTGATGAACGTCACGGTGCCGATTCGCATTACGCGTCAGGTGAGGGCCTGGTATGAAGACCTCCAATAGACGCGGCAGCGCGCTGCTGACGGTGCTGTGGCTTTCGGCATGTCTGGCGGCGATTGCGTTTTCGGTTTCATCCAGCGTGCGGGCGGAAACGGATCGCGTGGAGGCGAGCTCGAACGGGCTGCGCGCGTGGTATCTGGCGACGGGCGCGGTGGAACGCGGCATTCAGTGGATGCTGTGGGGCGAGAGCTTACCGCAATGCGGATGGGTCGCCACGTTCTGGCAGTTCGGCGCGCCGCGCATGAACATGACTTTTCCCAGCGGCAAGGCGGTGGTGGAGATGATTCCGGAGTCGGCCAAGCTGGATATCAATCACGCGAGCGCCGACGATCTGATAAGGTGATCACGGCGGTGAGCGGCAATGCCGATCGGGGCGCGCGAAATCACGGCGGCGATTCTCGATTGGCGGGGCGGAGTCGGCTGGGGTCATCGCAGTTCGATCAATATTACTTCAGCATCAGTCCGACTTTTCGGGCTCGGCACGCGTCTTTTCAAGAGATAGAGGAATTGCTATTCGTGCGCGGCATGACTCCCGAGCTGTTTTATGGAAATTTCGTGGCCGACAGCCAGGAGCGCGCTGTATGCGAGCGGGGGGCTGCGCGATTGTCTTTCGGTGTGGGGATCGCATGGGGCCATTCGATGTGAATACGCGTGAGTCCCGCGCTGATGACCGCGATGGGAGTGCCGCCTCGGAGGGTGTCGCGGCGATTGTCGCGCGGCGGAAAGCGGCGCCGTTTAAGACTTTGGGCGAGGTGGGCGCGATGGGCGTTCCGGCGGGGCGGCTGCGGGTCGGCGGAAATTTGATCTGGACGCTGCGGGCTTCGGCGCGGCTGAAGCGGCCGGACGGGATGCCTTCGGAAACGTGGTGCGGACGGCGTCGGCGACGGTAAAGCTGCTGGATCCGAAAGCGATTCAGCGATTCCGGTTCATATCTTGCGCTGGTATGACGATGCGTGGTCGGAGTCACGCGATCGCTCCGCCGGCCATGATTCCCGCAATGAATCTGGAAGCCTCAGAAAATTTCTCGCCTTCGGAAGCGGCGTGGGGATCGAAATCACGGGGCCTCGCGGCGCGGAGACGCTGCGTGTTTCCGCGGTGCGGGTTCGTCCCACGGGCGCGCGCGTGCTGGGAGGATTCTCGATTGAGAACGCCGCGCAGCAGCCGGCGGCGGAGTGGGGACAGGCTTATTCGGCGTTCGTGAAGAAGCTGGGATTGAAGCCACGTGGTGGCGACGGTTCTGGTGCCGCGCGAGGATGTGATTCTGCGGCAGGTGAGTGTTCCGGGAGTTTCCGATAAAGACCTGCCGGCGGCGGTCGGTTTTCAGATGGACGGGCTGCATCCTTACGCGGAGGAGGATGTGGTTTCGAGTTGGGCGCGTTTGCCGGGCACGTCGACGGTGCTGGTGGCGATCGCGCGGCGCGCGGCGCTCGAACGCTACACGTCCTGGTTTTCCGAGGCGGGGATCAAGGTGGGGAGTTTCACTTGCGCGCCGGCCGCGATTTATTCGGCGCGCCGTCTGTTTGCGTCGGCGCCTCCACCGGCCGTTCTGGCGATTGAGGAAGTGAACGGGCGCGTCGAGATGTATGGAGAGAGCCCGTCGCATCCGCTTTTTTCGGCGGCGTTCGATGCTACGCCGGAGCGCGCGATCGCGCTGGCGTGCGCGGAGCTGCGGTCTGGATCCGGCGGTTTACACGATCTCGGAGACTCGTTCCTTCCATGGGCTGCTGGGCGCCGAGCCGGCGTTGCCGTTTGCGGCGGCGCTGGCTAGCGCGTGTCCGCATTTATTTCTTCCGGTGAATTTGTTGCCCGAGGAGTTGCGGGCGTCCAGCTCCAGGGCGTTGTGGATTCCGACGGCAGTCGCAGGCGGATTGGTTCTGATGGCGGCGGTCGCGCTGGCGGCTTATCCATCGTTCGAGGATGGGCGGTATCTGCGGTCGCTGAATGCGGAGATCGCGAAGATCACGCCGCAGGCGGTGGCGGCGGCGAAGCTCGATAAAGATATCGAGACGACGCGCCAGCGGACGCATGCTGCTCGACCAGGTGCGGAGACGGACAAAGGCGGATATCGATATATTGGGCGAGATGACGCAGGATTTTGCCGCCGCCGATCTGGCTGAACACGCTCGAAATTAATCGCACGCAGGTGACGGTGGCGGGGGAGACGGATCAGGCCGCGCCGCTGCTGAAGCAGATTGACGCCTCGCCGTTTTTTGAACAATCGGAGTTTTCGATGCAGCCGATGCGCGACGGCGACCGGCGAAATGTTTCGCATCCGCACGAATCGGGAGGCGGGGAAATGAATTTGAGTCCCGGTTTTCGCCGAGCGCTGGCGTGGACGCTGGTTTCGGGGGTGATCTCGCTGATCTGGACTTATTGGCAGTCGTCGAGTCCAGCGACGGTCGCGGTGGCTTCTACCGATTCGGTCGGGATGGCGGAAAAACAGCTGGCCAAGCTTCGCGAGGCCGCTGCGACGGTGCCGCAGAAGCAGGAGATCCTCAAACAGCTTTCGGGCGATCTCGCGTTGCGTGAAAGAGGAATTATCATTGCCGATACGGCGCAGCAGGCGCAAGCGCAGATCATCCAGATGCTGCGCAAGCTGGGAGCACGACGAGAATCCCCGGGTGGAGATCCGTTCGCAGGAGTTCGGCGCGGTGCGGCCGCTTGGGCGATATTTATGGCGAGGTGTTGGTCTCGGTGCAGGTCGAATGCGGGATCGATCAACTGGTCAACATGCTGGTCGGACTGGCGGCGCGGCCGGAGCTGATCGCCTCGAACGAACTGCGAGTGACTAGCGCGAATCCGAAGAACAAGACGATTGGCGTGCGCCTGACGGTGAGCGGAGTGGTGCCGCGAAAGCTGGTGCCGGGCAAGAAAGGAGCGGGTGCATCGTGAACCGCAAATTGATCCTTCTGAATCTGGTGCTGCTGGCGCTGGCGGGTTGGCTTTTCTGGATGCTGCGGTTGAAGTGGGTCGAGCTGCATCAGCATGAGCATACGGTGCTCGCGTTGTCTCCGCAGAGGCGAGCCGGCTTTATCCGCCTCCGCCGAATCCGTTGTTCAAGCCGATGTCGGCGACCGATTATAACGAGGTCGCGCAGAAATGACATTTTTGCGAAGGATCGCAATCCGAATGTGATTGTGGATCCTCCGCCTGCCGCCGCCTCCTGCGCCGCCTCCGCCGCCGATGCCGGATCTGCCGGCTTACTTACGGCACCATGGCGTTGTTTGGCGATCCGGTGATCTTGCTGAGTCTGCCGAAGGGGCCGCAGAGAAAATATCACGCCGGGGATAAGGTGGGTCCGTTCCAAGCTGGTGAGTTTCGATCGCGAGAAAGTCGTTTTCGATTGGGACGGCAAGACGGTGGAGCGCAAGCCGGAGGAGTTGAAGGAGAAGGGAGTCCGCGGCAGTCTCAGCAGGTTGCCGAGCGCGACCGCCTACGCGGGTCGAGCCGGTGAAGTTGATACCGCCGATCCGGCTCCCGATGCGCCGAAGGTTTCGGAGAAGATCGGCGCGGATAACGGAGGCGGCATCCGCCAGTGCGTGCAGGGAGACACGACGCCTGCGGGCACCATCATTGACGGATACAAGAAAGTGATTACGACAGAATATGTTTGGACAGACGTGCATGTGGCAAGCAGGTGAATCCATGAATGAGTAGAAAGATCATTGCTGCACGTGTTGGGGCTGGCGGCGCTTGGCGTAAGCGGGCAGGCTCCTCCGCCGGCGGCCACCGCGCCGCAGACGCCCGCGGCTGCTCCGAAGCCGGTTCCGATGGGGCAAGATGAATCTGGAGAATGCTTCGCTTACGGCGGTGATCGATCGGCTGGCGCAGACGGCTGAAGCTCAACATCATCGTCGACCCGGCGTCAAGGGCAGCATCACGCTGAACACCTACGGCGATACGTCGAACATCGATCCGCGCAATCTGCTGGAGCTGATTCTGCGCATTAACGGCTTCGGCCTGGTTCAGGAAGGCGATCTGTACCGCGTGATTCCGTCTGAAAACGATCACGCACATGCCGCTGCATCCGGAGGTCAACCAGAAGAATATTCCGGAAGACGATCAGACGATTCTCAATCTCGTTTTTCTGAAATACGTGAGCGTCGACGAGCTGGTAAGGTGCTGGCGAGTTCAGCGGCGAAAACTCGCAGATGATTCCTTATGCTCCCGCGAATCTGCTGTTTCTGCTGGATAGCCGCCGGAATATGCGGCGCACCATGGAGCTGATCGCACAGTTCGACAGCGACGCGTTCGCCAACCAGCGAGTGCGTTTATACGACGTGAAAAACGTCAAGCCCAGCGATGTGGGCAAAGATCTCGACAACATTTTCAAATCGATCTCGCTGGATGCGAAGACGTCGCCGGTGCGGTTTATCGGGGTCGATCGCATCAATACGTTGATCGCGGTGGCGCCGAATCCGGGAGTGTTCGACAACGTTGCGGACTGGCTGAAAAAGCTGGATGTTCCGGTGAAGATCACGGCCGGGCACGATCGAGAACTATGTTTATCAAGTGATCTACGGCCGCGCGGAGTGTCTGGCGCAGGCGCTGAATCAATTGTTCAATCCTGGGCTTGCTGGCGAGCGGGCAGTTTCGGGTGCGAACGGCACGGGCGAACAACGGTTACGACCAACAACGGCTACGGCCAACAACGGGATCGGCAATAACGGCTACGGAGGCGGAGCGTACGGGGGCAGCGCGGAGGCAACGCCGGCGGCTACGGCAACCAGAACAGCTTCAATAGTGGATTCGGCGGATCGGGCGGATGCAGTGCGAACGGAATGGCGTGGAGGCGCGGGCGGCTATAACGCGGCGCAGGCCTACGGATATCCCACGTTTGGAGGCTATGCCGCGCAGATGCCGGCCGCCAATGCGACGGGTTTGCCAATTGGATCTGCGGCTGCTGCTCCCGCCGCAGGCACGGCAGCGGCAGTCGCGGCAGGCGTGCCGGCGGTGATTCCGCCGCGGATTATCGCCAATCCACTGGATAACAAGCTGATCATTCAGGCCGACGCGCAGCAGTATCAGAACATTTTGAAGATCCTCAAGGATCTCGATGTTCCTCCGCGCCAGATCCTGCTCGAAGCGAAGATTTATTCGGTGACGCTGTCGGATGCGTTGACCAGCGATATTACCGCGACGCTTGCCAAGGCCGGAACCGGAGGGTTTCCACCAGTTGCTCGGAAGCTTATCGAGCGGAGCAAGTCTCGGCCTCACTGCCGGCGCAATGGTCGGTCAGAGCCGCCAGTTGCTGCTGACGCTTTCGGCAAACGAGAACCGTCAATATTCAAAGCTTCTTTCCGAGCCTAGCCTGATCGCGACGGACAGCATCCCCGCCACGTATCAATGTAGGCACACAGGTTCCGGTCAGCACCGGCACGACGAATATCCCCTCGGCGGGCGGCGTGGTCAGCTCCTCAGGCATCTCCTCGGAGAATACCGGCATCACCCTGCAGGTGAATGCGCGGGTGAACTCCAGCGGCGTCGTCACGTTGATGATCAACCAGGAAATCAGCAACGTCGATGCCGCCGCAACGGCAGCTGCGGGAAGCGTCGGCACGGCGTTCGATCAACAGGTGGTGCAAACGCAGATCACCATGATGGATGGCGATACCATCGCGGTGGGCGGATTGATTTCTGAGAAATATTCGAATAACACCAGCGGAATTCCGGGCTTGGTCCGCCTTCCCTGGATAGGATGGCTGTTCGGTTCCAAGAGCGATCTCCAAAGAGCGCGATGAGCTGATCATGTTTTTCACGCCGCACGTGATTTTCGACGAAAGTCAACTCATTGAAGCGAGCGATGAACTCAAAGCCCGCGTCAAACTCATGAAGAGAGACATCCGGCGCCAGTAGGGAACCCGGTTTGTAAACGGGAAGAAGCGGGTACCGTCTACAATAGGGATCTTTATGCAATTGCGCGTTCCGATCGCGGTTCTGCTGTGCGTTTCCGCGTCGGCGCAGACCATCGATGTTGGAACGGGTGCTCCGACTCCCGCCATCCAGGAGCTGTTCCTGGAGGCGTGGGCGCGAAACGCCTTCAATCTTCTGGTCGCTCTGCCGCCGCTTGGCAACGTGAAGAAGTTCGGCACCGCCGGTTATGTGCAGGAATTTTCGAGCGTGTCCAATCGCGAACTGCGCAACTGGCGATCGTGTACAACCCGAATCTCAATGCCGCGTTTCAGGAACAGGCCGCGATGTTCGCTTTTTATAGCGGCACCACTCCTACGACCGCCGGCTATCCGACCATCGACACGACCAATTGTCCCGCGCTGATCACGTCCCAGGACAGCAATAATTCCTGCCAGTATCAATTGTTCGACAACAATTACGCGCTTGTTCACATACGCGGCGCTGTTGCTGCTGACGTCGCAAACATTCTCGATCGCCGATCCTTTTTACGCGACTGTGGACGGCGCTCGGGCGGGGTTGCCGGAAACAATGGTTTTGCGCTCGGTCCGCCGCTGACGGCGCAAACCGCGGTGACCAGTTCCTTCGGCTCCAAGGCGACATTAGCAGACCTATGATCGCGGCGTGATTTATAACATCACTTCAGGCACTTTGAGCGGACGGCTGCTCGCGGTAAAGGAGCCGGTCTACGATCTGTATGTCGTCAATGGATTGCAGGGAGGGTTACTCGGCCTGCCGGCCACCGGGGAATTGATCGAGCCGAATGGAATGATGGAGCAGATGTTTGAGGGCGGCGCGATTGAATACGATCCAGCCACATTAATTGCGACTTTGTTGTCGCCGGTGCGATCGGTCGTCGATTCAGCCGAGCTCATCCGGCGCAGCTGAATCTCGGCGGCAACGTTGAGCGTAACGGCGACCGTCACTTCGAACCTGGGCGTGCAACTTTCAAATCGCGCGGTGATCTGGAATACGACCAACGGGAATGTCGCACAAATCGCGTCCGTCGTCCGGTGCTTACGGCGACGATCAAAGCGGTTGGCGGCGGCGTCGCGTCGATCACGGCAACGTCTGGAGGAAAAACCAGCGTACCTCTTTCCGTCACTGTCATCGCGCCTTGCTGCCAGATAGGAGAAGGAGCGCCCGCGGCGATCGAAAGCGCGTTTCAATCTGCCGTCCTGCGCGACAAATTGAGCATCGCTCTTGCCCGCCGCATCCGCCGCCATGCGCGTCGGCGGTGGATATGTCCAGCAACTCCAGAGCACTGATGCGACCCACAGGTTCCCTACCTGATCGCGGTGCCCGATGGATCGAGCACCGGCTATGTGGTGACTGGTGCGATTCTAGCCGCCTATATGAATCGCGGCGGCCCGGCAGGATCGCTCGGATATCCGACTACGGACGCGACCCCGACGGGGCGCCAGCTTTTTCAGCAGGGCGCGCTGGCTGGTTCGCCCGTGCAATTGGTGAATGGAAGCATTCTGACGAAGTGGGCCGCTCGATTGGATATGAGAGCGGAGTGGCGGGTTTCCCGACCGGCTCTGCAACAGGTTTTCTAACGTTCCGCGCGACGTCCGGGTCGATGCAATCGTTTCAGGGCGCGATAATCCTCTCCGAGACCAGCGGCTCGCTTGAGCGGGAGCACGTTCGCTGTTACGGGTTTGATTCTTGCGCAGTACATTGGCGCGGGTGCTGCGTCCGGAAATCTCGGTGCTCCCATCAACGACGAGTACACTAACGTCCGAGCGGCCTCCGCCAGCAGGATTTCGAGGGTGGGTCGGCGAACTATACCCCGGGCGCGCCTTCGGCGAACGTCGTGATTTCGCCACGCGTCGCCAGTGGTTACAGCGACGCCATCGTCAGTGCTGAGCGGTTCCTTCGTTCATCTGACGGTCGGCGGATTCGATAACAACACTGCGATGCAAGGTATCGATTACCGGTCAGCCGAGTTTTCTCGCGACGCTGCCGGACGGGCGCGTATGTCTGGGATGTCTATGTGCCCTCCGAGCGCTTCCAGCGGGACCATTGTGGTCCGCGCGGCGCAGGTTTCAGGCACGTCTGGCCGCGCAAACTTCTTACACAATTCGCGCAGCGTCTTCGGTCGCCACTGACTCTTGCTGTCCTCAGCGGAGATGGACAGACTGGCGCGCCGGGAGCCGTACTCGCCACGCCGCTGACGGTCGTATTAAAGGATAATCTCGGCAATCCCGCGCCCGGGCAGCCGGTTACGTTTGCCGCTTCGCCCGGTGCGCCAGCTCGTTTCCGCCTCGACGTCCACCGATGCGAACGGACAGGCCAGCGCCGTGCTTCGTCTGCCGACGTCGGCAAGCTTGGCTCTGGTGACCGCGCAAGCCGCGCACAACGTGGTCACGTTCAGCGCGAGCGCTGCGGCTTTCTCGTTAACAAATTTTCCGCGCGATCTCCCAGGTGGTCAGCGGCACTCTCGGCAACGGCACCGATACGATCCGCGCTAAAGGTTCGCTGCTCACCGCTGCAGCCGGGATCATTCTTGTATCACCAGATGCGGGGTGAACTGGCGTCGCCTAATGGCCTGGCGAGTCCGGAATACGCTCAACGCTTTTCTTCAGGCGAGCGACGGTTTTATTTCACTCAGCGGTTCGACTGAGCAGACCATGAACTTGTGGCGGCTGGGCGCATTCGTCGCGGGGAATCTCGACTGTGAGCATCGAGCAGACGGATCTTGGGACATTGCGCTCTCTGGTTGCCGGCGGATCTCCGGTTATGCTGGCGCTCGCGATGTCCGGTAATCAGGGATCGCATTTCGTTGTGGCCACCGGAATCGCCGCGGATGGCAGCCTGCTGATCTCCGATCCCGATCCGTCGTTTGGACAAACCAATTTGAATGGTTATCTGAACGGCCTGGCGACTTTGGCGGGCGCGGTGCGATTGCTTCCCCAGGCTCCCGCGATTCCGAACGGTTTTTTGATCGTCTCCAATGCCGCGGTGCAGGTCTCATCGGTTGCCGGGATCTGCGGTACGACGCTGGCATTTCCCGCCATCGCCGCGGTGCCTTCGGTTACGCTCGCCGACTACGCCGGGGACCTCAATTTTCGTCACTGTGCCGGGCTCATCCTCTATATACGAGCTGGACGGAAGCGGAGCGGGGTTCTTAGACGATCTTACGCTGGCCGACACTCATATCGCCTTCCCCGGCACCCCGACCGCACAACAGATCGCGGGCTCCCCGGGCGCATGGGCGATTTCTCCGCTCAAAACCACGCTTTTTAGCCGGTGGCATCGTCAATGCCGCGAGTTTGACCGCCGATATCGCACCGGGCGGCATCGTTTCGATCTTTCGGCGCGGGCCTGGCAGGCTCCTCGGTGACGGTGAATGGAGAGTCCGCCGAGCATTCTGGCTGCGCTGCCATTTCAGATCAATGCGCAGATGCCATTCGATATTCCATCCGGCACAGCTACCGTTCGCGGTCACCTCCGGCGCCGGCAGCGCAACGGCGGAAGTGACGGTCAGCTCCGTGGCGCCGGAGATTTTTACTATTGCGCCCAACCAGGCCGCCATCACGAATCAGGACAATTCGCTCAACACGGCGTCGAATCCGGCGTCGCGCGGATCGTCTATCGTTATATATGGCACCGGATTTGGCGCAGTCGGATCGTCCAACGGTCTAAGTCCCGTCAAAACATCCTTATCGGTTGTGATCGGTGGGACGCAACTCACTCCAGCCTTCGCCGGCCTAACGCCGGGAGCCGATTGGACTATATCAGGCGAACGTCGCGTTGCCCTCGACACTCGCTCCAGGGCTATCTCTACCTCTTTATTTAAAACAAGGGGCGGCGGCCAGTAGCTGCGGTGACGGTCGCCATTCAATGAAGGACTGCGCGGAACCCTCCGTTCAGGGCCTCCGATTCTCCATTCGAGGCGAATTTGTTTCCATTCCCTGTTGAGGCTTGACCTCAAGGCGCCGCACATGCTCGAATAGGAGAACTCCAGAGGGAGAATCAGGCAGTAGGTTTTGAGGTGCAACTGCCACTTTATGCTTGACTTGATCGGGCGGAGAGTGGTATCAATAATTTGACTGCGTCCAGGGTTCAGAAGCAGTTTAGGCGGATTCATTGACCGTGAGTCCCGCGAGCACTAAGAAAAAGTAGTCGAAATACGAGAAGTCTTAAAGTAACGATGAGCTCACGTAAACACAGTAGTCGAGCGGAGATCAGCCAGAGTGAAGCATTGCGGCTGGGAAGCTCGGTTCCCGAGGTTCTTTAAAGCTGAGGGGATTGCAAATTGAGGCTCAGGTTGATAAAAAGAACTTCCATCAATTCAATTCCAAAAATTCACAAGGAGAAGGAAATGGCAGATTTTCGCAAATGGTTATTCGCGCTTGCCGTAGTGGCTCTGCTCGCAGGGTTCACTGTGCCGGCCAGCGCTCAGATTCCGTCAACGCCGGTTTGTAGCTCTCAGGTGGCGACAAACAATCTTGGCTCGTGCGGAAGGATACACGGAGCAGGTTGGCGATCTTATCGTGACTTGCACGGGTGGTATTCCGACGGCTGCGGGCTTTCCGGTTCCGCAGGCCGATATCACGGTTACTTTGTCGCAGAACGTGACCAGCAGGATCACCGGCTTCGATCGAGCGGCGGTGTCTTCCTGGAAGCGCTGCTGATCATCGATGAGCCGAATTCGCCGATCAACCCGACCAGGCAGATTTTGAACTGCGGCGCGCCGGGAGCAGTGGAATCGTCGAACATCGGTGCGATCCGGTCCGGGCGTATGTGAAATCATCGCCTTCGGTCGGATACTCGGCATATTCGTCACCCTTCACCTATAATGGCAACGGAGTTGGCACGACTACGACGAATTGTCTGCCACGCTGCTCCCGATCACCGGTGTCTTGCACGGGCCACCCGAACGTCTTCCAGGGTCGCCAGGGCCAGACGGCAAACGTCGTCGTGTTTCATGGCGTGCCGTTGGATCCTCCCGGGAACCACGACTCGCATTCTGCGCTTCACGAACATCCGCGTGAACGCGAACGGCGCTGGTATCGCGCAGGCGAACCAGACCTCGCTGATCACCATGAGCATCGCTTCGGCCGGTAACAGCACCCTGCAGATCAGCTGTTCAGGCCCAGGCAGTTGCGACGGTTCAGAAGGGCCAGTCTCAGCTGCACGGTGTCTCTCCAATACCAGCTTCGCGCAGTGCATCAGTCAGGCGAAGGGCCTGCTGACGGCAAGCCGGAGCCGATCTTCGGGTCCACTTCCACTTGCGGCTCGTCCTCTTGTAACGGCTCTACGACGAACAATCGTCTTCACGACTGGTTATGCCACGCCCAACCGTCCGCTTCTCGGAGGTGTTCGCCAGTGCCTGGAAGGTTAAGAACGTAGCCTACACGGTGGGCGCTCTTGGCGGTAACGGTACTTACACTGGCGGTCTCGGCGGAGCAAATCCGTACATCTACCCCGCCACCGAGCCCTGACTAATCCCGCTGGCGTTGCGCTGCCGGATACCAATCAGAACGTGCCGGGCGTCAGCTACTTCACGGAAAGCGGATTTGAGTTCCAGTCTGCTGCTCAGAATCCAGAAGCCACGAATCCGCCGCTGGGCTTCAATCGGGTTCTGACCTCGTCACGGTTACGTGGCGATGCAGAATCCGTTCGCCGGATGCGGCAGGCACGGGCATCAACGTCTGCGGGACAGTGCAAATCAAGGAACTCGCTTAGCCACTTCGCTGGCGAATATCCCGAACGGCCTCTCGCTTTATGTTTCGCCGATCCTCTTCCTGTTCCGCCAGGGAGTGACCTACACCGCCGGTCCAAACCAGAACCTGCCGGCTGGTGCTGCGACGGGCGTCATGGTCCTGACCAACACGGCCAGCGATGGTTCGGGTTCGTACAATCCGCCTTCGGGTCCGATCACGGCAGCCAGTCAGCCGCTGCAGCTCGTCAGCGTCACCAACGGCGCAGCTCTGGTTGTCTACGAGATCCTGTTCACGGATCCGTTCTCGCTCGAATACGTCGACGTGCCGTTCGTCGTATCTTATGCTACCGGCTCTGTCGTCCAATGCGCCGATCGGACTGCCGCAACCCAGCGTAACCGCGACTTATGCGAGTGGTTTGCTCCGTTCTATAGCACCTCGGCCGCGACGCTGGCTTCGGGCACACTGCCGATTCCGCGCTTCGTATTCACCGGCGCCGCGACAAACCTGTTCGGTATCGTGAAGTGCTCCTGCAACCTGCTCTTCCCGTACGTAACTCAGGCACCTGGGTACGATACTGGTATTGCAATCGCAAATACAACGATGGATCCGTATGGCACCACTAACCAATTCGGTGCCGTTCAGTTCTGGTATTACGGATCGCTCGCCAATGGCGGTGCTGCTCCGGGTACGCAATGTACCAATACTGCCAGCCCCGGTACCTGCGGCACGGTTTTGACAACCGTTTCTGCTGGTCAGGTCCTTACCTATACGCTGTACAATGGCAGCGCTCAGTGGGGTCTTGATAATCGCGGCGCCGGCTTTACCGGCTACATGATTGCCCAGGCGCAGTTCCAATACTGTCACGCGTTCGCCTTCATCGGCGGCCTCGGCGGCGGTCCGGCTGTCAACTCTTCGACCAACGGTTTGTCGGAAGGCTATCTGGCGCTTGTGCTCGATGCCGCTACCTTCATCCGTGGATCGAGCCAGGGTGAAAGCTTAGGCCAGTAGATTAACTCAAGCTGTAACTCGGAAAGGGAGGGGCTTCGGCTCCTCCCTTTTTGTTTTTCAAGCGTCTTTTACAGGCTCCTTCCGTACAACATTTTCCGCTCGCAACTTGTTCCTTTTTGCTGTTCTTAAGTACCGTTGGGTATGGTACACTCGATCTTGTTCCTCCCGCGTCCAACTCGTCATCGAGAGGTCCCTTCATGTCTATTCGAAATGTAACCCTTGCGGCCGCTGTGTCTATCGCCGCAAGCATGGCCGCGTTAGGCCAGCCTGGTGTTGGCTATGTGTTCCAACTTCCCGGCCAGAACACGTCCAGCGGTCAGATCTACGGCTACCCTTACGCCGCAAATCCGCTGGCCCCCAGCGTCAACACCCTGGGCCCCAACGGGACCTACAAGATTGTTCCGAAGCCGGACGGTACGGGATATTATGTCCTGGGTGCGAATCTGCAAATCGCCAATCCGGCCTTCTCGACTTTTACCAGCATAAACGGTATTGCGGCGACTCCTACCGCTGTGGCGACATCGCCCGACGGCAACTTCGTCGTCGTCGGCGCTGGCGACGTTTATATACTCTCCGCTTCGTCCAACCAGATTTTGCTGGACACCACCACCGGTGGAACGGTTGTCGGGGTGGCAATCAGCCAGGACTCTCAGAACGCGTACATCCTGAGCAACGCTCCCTACGGTGCCATCGTTACCCAGATCAGCTTGGCTAGCCGCACCAAAGTTGGTCAACCATTGCAGTTAACGGGCGGTGCGACATCCATCTCATTTTCCCCTCTTGGGTTACTCTACGTGGGCGCCGTCAACCGCGTCTTCGAGATCAATCCATCAACCCTGGCGGTGACACCCAACGGCGCCATGACTCCGAACGCGACGCCGGGGCCGCTTCGCTTCACGCCCGATGGGACGACGATGTACTTCGCGAACACCAGCTCCAGCGCAACCGGTGGATCTGGCGGATCCATAGTTCAGATCATTCTCGCCACGTACTCCATCACTAGTTGGCCAGTCGGCAACGGGAACTCCACGCCCATAGACGATGTTCTGATTGCGGGTAACTCGCGGATCTTCGCTATCTCCTACTCGACTACGACTCTATTCGATGTATCCACCTCACCGCTGAGCATGCAAGTCAGCTCACTCAATAGTGTTCTCAACAACCAGGCGACAAGCGTGCTGGCAGCCGCTGTTTCCAACGAACTCCCGTCTTCGCTATATCTCTATTTGCTAGTCGCCACAGGTGGACAAAATAGCCTGTACCGAATCACACTGGCTACGAACGCGGTCAGTACCCAGATCAATGCCTCTGCCCCCGGCGGAATATTGCAATTTGTCGGTGTCCCGCCTCAGTCCGGAGCGGGCTCATTTATCCAATACAACCCCACTCAGACTGTGGCGCAAGGCGCGACATCTCTTCCCCTTATAGCCCAGGTCCTGGACATTACGGGACGACCCGTTTTCAACCTGCCGGTAGCCTTCACAACTCCAGCGGGCAATGGAATTGTCATCAACAACCCCACTCCGACTACCAATGCCAACGGGTATGTTCAGACCACCATTACTGCGCCCGCCGCACAAGGAACTTATACAATAACTCTGACCGCGGGTACCGCCAACACCAGCTATACGATCACTGTGCCGGGCGCCGGCGGAACTAGTGGGACTGGCCCCGGAGGTGTTTCCCAAGTCACTATCGTCAGCGGGAACGGGCAGTTGATTTCGGCGGGATTTTCGACCGTCAACGGTTGCAATAATGCGTTTTTCGTCGGCGACCCTCTGGCCGTTTTGGTAACGGATGTCAACGGCGTTCCCTTGTCTGGAGTCTCCGTTAACTTTTCTGTTACGTCGGGCACGGGAAACCTTGCGACGGCCTACGATTGTGCTTACCCAAATACCACTGTAGGTACGACAGACCTCGCAGGCCTCGCCTATGGGAACTTTGTAGGCCAGCAACCTTTGGGGCAGAATGACTTTGAACAAGATACTGTAGTCGCGAGCACCCCATACGGCGCTGTAAGTTTCACTGAGGTTGAATATGCTACGACCCAAAACATCAGTAGCCCGGTATTTCCTCCAGCCATCAATCTCCTGACGCCGACGCCGGACACTAGCCGGACAGTTACAGTGGCGGTGGGGGGAGTTGCGCAGAACGCCGTGACGGCAACCATCTTCGCCAGCGGGAATTCAGTTCCTCACCTCAACTGCCCCACCAGCACCTCAAACTCCTGCCCCATTCCGGGCGTCGGGATCCGCATCATCGATCCCAATAACATTCCGGCCCCCTCTCCCTACGCCGCTTGTCAGGGATCGACGCTGTCGGATCAGACCGGCACCGCGCATTGCAGTGTCGTCGCGACCTGTGGAGCTTCGCCCGGGAGCTACCCGGTGCTCTACGCGATTGGAGATCTCAGCGATTTCGGCGGTACCGTCATCATCACGAAGGGTAGCGCGCAGACTCTCACTATCGTTTCCGGAAACAATCAGACCGGCCCAGCCGGAGGAACTCTCCCCAGTTCGCTTGTGGCCGCTGTAACTGACGCATGCGGTAATCCCGTCGGCGGAGCCCAAGTTACCTGGGCGGTCTCTCAAGGCTCAGCTACCTTATCGAAGATAGTCTCTATCTCTGGAGCCAGTGGCCAAGTTAGCGCCAATGTGACCTTCGGAGCGGCAGCGGGACCGGTGCAAGTCACTGCCACTTTCGGGACCTCCAGCATTGTCACTTTCACCTTAACCAGTCAGCCTGTGGTCAGCTCGATGACCATCGTGAACGGGAACAATCAGACGGTGACCGTGAACAACGCTTTTCCTCAGTCGCTCACGGTTCAAATCAAGGATGCGAATAATAACCCGGTCTCCGGCGCAACAGTCACCTTTGCCGTTACTGCCGGAAACGCCACCATAAATCCAGCGTCGGCGGTAACAAACGCGCAGGGCCAAGCCTCCACCGTCGCCACTGCCTCACAAAACCCGGGAGCAATTACCGTCAGTGCGACCTACGCGTCGGTGAGTGCTACCTTCTCGCTAACCGCTGTTCCTCAAGGACCTGTGGTAGCCGCGGTGAACCTCCAAAATTCAGCCAGCTTCCAGACCGGCTTAGTGCCCTGTGGACTGGCAACTGCTACGGGTTCAGGGTTAGCCCCAGGCATCACTGGAACAATTTCCGGAGCCAGCTTCCTTGCGCCTCCGCCCTACACGCTTAACGGTCTCTCGTTGACCGTGAACGGGACACCTGCTCCGATTTATCAAATCAGCAACACTGGGGGCAAGCAGCAGGTAACTTTCCAGACACCATGCGAGGCCACGCCGGGTACCAACGGGACCGTTGTCATTCAGCTCAACGGCGCAACGACGACAGTGCCAGGCGTACTCGTTCTTCAAGCCCAGCCGGGAATTTTCAACACCATAGGTGCCAATGGCAATGCATACGGCGCAGTGATCGACTCCAATGGAAATTATGTCACGGCAACGAACCCTGCCAAACGTGGCCAGAACTACTATCTGGTCGCGACTGGGCTAGGTCAGGTAACTCCTGCAACCGCAACCGACCGCCTCGGAGTTAACGGCCAAAACATTAATTTCCAGGTCATCGTCGGAGTCTCAGGCCTTGGAGTTCCGGTCTTCGAGCAGATCTATCAACCCGATGCCGTAGGCATCTACATCATTGGATTCACAATTCCGCTTACGAATCCGACCGGCGTTGATCAGCCGTTGGCGCTTGCCGTCACAGTCAACGGTCAGATCGTCTTTGGCAATCCTGTTTTTCTGAATTCCGTTCAGTAAAACAATGAACAGAATGAGGCTGGAACTTACTCCAGCCTCTTCTGTGTCTAGCCGTTCGTAGAATCCGTCTGCACCAGAGGATTCTGAATCGTCCCGACAACAAACGCAGTAGAGACTTCGATTGCCCCCGCCGGAGGATTCCCAGGGCTGTAGCTGTTCGGATTGCCCGGCATGCTCAGGCCCGGTCCGACTGCGATGTTACTCTGCCCGTAGGAAGGCACCCACGAATAACCTTGATTCGCCCGCACCGTCATGGTCATTTGTGGATCCCAGCCCCACACCATGATTTGCGTGTCGATGGAGTAGCCTTGATTCGCGAGCTTCAACGCAAGTTGATCTTTCGCTGCGCCGTCCGGCATGTCTCTCAGCGCTTGCACCGCGGTAGGCTGCGCGGCCCAATAAGCATCCGCCTCGGTCACCGGAGCGGTGGCCGCCGGTTGGGAGAAGACAACCTGCTGAACCGGATCAGTTCCCACAACTGGCCCCATTCCTAACATCGTCGGCACGTTGGAAGCAGGCGCGGCCGTCGATGATGGGGCGCCGGGAGCCTTAACGATCGTAGTCGCAGTTAGCCCGGAATTTTTCGACGTGCCAGCGCTTGCGCTTCCCGCCGTTACCGTGACAAGAAATTGGCTACCGACAGGATTCCGTCCCGAGACATCCTTCACATTAATATCAGTCGCCGACCCTTTCCCGGATTGCTTGAAGGAGCCCTCGACCGCTGTAGCCAATTGTTTAGCAAAGGCCTTCGCTGAACTACCGGAAGTAGATGAACCGACCGTAAGACTAGCCCAGCGGATCCTTCATCTCCGCCCTTGTGGTTGCAGAAACCATACTATTGTTGTCTCCCGCACTGACGGGAGCAACTCAACAGCCAATCGGAACTATTGTGCTATTTAGGCCCGATGAACTGAACTCGCACCGGGAAGATACGGTCAAAGGGCGCCGCAAAAATTCGAAACAAAATACTCCCCTTCGGCTCCCAAACGTCCTTAGCCCCAGTCTTATCCGATGGATCATAGTGCATGGAGATTATCGCAGTGCCGTGACCCGGAACTGTCGTCTTATCCAGCTTCACCGTCAACCCCCGAACCATCGGACCATCTAGTCCGATCTGAATATCTCCGTCGGCGCCATTGGTAAACACCACTTCAGTTGACGAAGCTTGGTCCAAGCTAAACGTGACAGTAGACTTGTCCAGCCCCATCGGCTGTTGATTTAGTACGGCAGTTCCCGCGGCTCGCATTGCTTCCGGACTGCCGTTTTTGGGAATCACACCGGCAGTACGCGGCTCTGCTGTCGCCGACGCCGGCGGAGGATTACTGCCGCCCATAGGTGTAACAGGATAGTCGGAAGCATGGTAAGTCCAGCACCACTGCCCGTTCTCAATCTTCCAGTGCGTATCCTTAGGAACGTCCATAACCACCTTTTGGGCCGCAATCATCCTTTCCATTTTCCCAATCACCACCACCACTGCTTTCGTAAAGTCGTCGGTATAGGTGATCTTGCCGATCTGATAAGACAGATACTGCTCCTTGCCGGCGTTGTAGAAAAAGTCCTTCGTGTCTTCGGCAACGAAAGGCTCCGCCTTGCGGGGAGAGAACGAGCCAACTACGAAGTTCTCGTAAAACCCGTTCACTCGATCGCGTAGTGCCTGATCCACATAAGGGGGGACATGGTCTTGTGCCGAAGCCACGATAGGAAGAAGTAACAGGAATGTGCGCAGAATCATTGAGAACCCATCCGCGAGAAAAGCTGTGGCTGGGAGACAGGGACTCGAACCCCGATACGCGGCTCCAGAGGCCGCAGTCTTACCATTAGACGATCTCCCAGTGCTCATTTTCATAATACTATGATCGACTGATGATACGCCGATTTGGTCCCGATCTTTTTTCTATACCACTCGCAGCGCAGCCATAGGATCGATGCGGGCCGCGCGCCTGGCCGGGATGTAGCTGCCCGCCAGCGCGACAACGAAGAACAGAAGCGCGATCCCCACAAATGTCGCTGGATCCGCGGCCTTCACATGGAACAGCAGATTCTTCATCACCCGGGTCAACGCCAATGCCCCGCCAAGGCCGATCGCAATGCCGCCAAGTACCATCCCCAGACCTTGTCCAAGGATCAGCCTCAGAATGTTCCCATGCTGCGCTCCTAGCGCACGTCGAATACCTACTTCCTGCGTCCGCTGCGCCACCGAATAAGCCGCCACTCCGTAAATGCCCACCGTAGCAAGCAGCAGTGCGACACCCGCGAACATGCCGAGCAGCAGCATCGTCAATCGCCGCTGGCCGAGGGTTGCCTCGAAGACCGCTTCCATGGTCTTAATATCGGAGACCGGTTGATCGCGATCGATCGCCAGCACCCGCTCGCGAATCGCATTGGCGAAGCGGAGCGAATCGCCCTCCGTGCGGGCGATCACGAACGCAGTCAGCGGAGGATGCATGGCGCAGGGTAAATAAAACTCCGCCACAGCATCGCTTGCCAGTCCCCCTTCGTGAATATCAGCGACAATGCCGACCACTTCGATCCAACCGAGCGCCTTGTCATAGCCTTCCTTAATATGCAGCCCAATAGGATTCACTCCGCTCGGATACTCCGGCCACAAACGACGCGCGAGCGTTTCATTCACCATCATCACCGGCCGCGAGCCCACCGTATTGTCGCGCGGCGAAAAATCGCGCCCCCGTTTGAGCGGAATGCCCAGTGTGCGGAAATAATCGGGCGTCGTACTCTGAACCACCGAGTAGGACGTGGCATCGTCCGGGTCCAATGCGGGCGCGCCCTCGACGTCTGTGATGTTGGTCCGAATCCATGATGTGGTCGGCAGTAACATTGCCAGCGCCGCGCTACGGACACCCGGCAACTGCTGCAATCGAGGCAGTAGCTCCCTGAAGAACGTCTCCCTCTTAAGATCCGTATCATATCTGGCACGCGGTAAAGCGATCTTCGCGGTTAACAGATTCTTTGCTTCGAACCCCGGATCGACACTATGCAGCCGATAGAAACTTTCGATCAGGAGCGCCGCGCCGATCAGCAGGACAATTGATAACGCCACCTGTCCCATTACCAGCAGTCCACGCGCAGTCACGCTGAAGAAACCGCGTCGCCCGCCCGCCGTTCCGCGATCGCGAAGCACTTCATTCAGATCTGGTCTCGAGATCTGTAGTGCGGGAACCAGCCCGAACAAAACGCCGGTCCCAATAGAAAGCAGCACCGTGAATCCGAGCACCATCCCGTCCAGCCGGATGTCTCTTGCGCCGGATGCGTAAAGCGCGTTGACTCCGCCCGGGAGAAAAAGCCCATTTATGCTGAGACTCAAAGCCCACTTCGCCAGCATCATCCCTAGAATTCCTCCCGCGATCGCCAGCGTCATACTCTCTGCAAGCAACTGGCGGATCAGCCGCCCACGTCCCGCTCCGAGTGCCGCGCGAACTGCGAACTCCCGGGAACGCGACGTCGCACGCGCCAGCAGCAGACTCGCGACATTCGCACACGCGATCAAAAGAACGAACCCCACCGCACCGAACAAAGTCCATAGCATCGGCCGCACATCCGCGACCAGCCGATCCTTCAGCAACACCACGCGCATGATCGCGCTCCGATCCGAATTCGTGGGGCTCGGATGCGCTGCGTCGTATCGCTGCTGCAACAACGTCATCTCCGCGCCCGCTTGCTCAATGCTGACGTTCGCCTGCAAGCGCCCGAAGCCGGTCAACGTCGGGACGCCCCAATATCGCGGCGGCAGCATGGACCACTCTGCCGGTCTCGTCACCCACACGTCCACGTCCGCGTAAGGAAACTCGAAACCCTCCGGCAGTACTCCAATAATCGTAGTTCCGGTCGATTCGAGCGTCACTTCTTTGCCCACCACTGTCGGATCGCCGCCGAATCTTCGTTTCCACAATCGCCGGCTGATCATCGCCACCGGCCGTCCGCCCGCCTTGTCTTCTTCTTCGAAAAAGCTGCGTCCCAACGCCGGTGGAACGCCCAGCACTTCAAGAAAATTCGCAGCAACCCGCGCGCCCTTCAATTCCTCGGGCTCGCCTCCACTAGAAAGCGCAAAATTCTCCGGCCGCCCATATGCACCCAACGCAGTGAACGATTTCGCGGACGCCTTCATCTCCTCAAATTGCGCCGATGAAAACGAAGGATTCTGCATCGGCTGGCGCGAATTCTCCACCGAAAAATGGACCAGCCGATCCGGGTCGCGATAATCGAGCGGCCTCAGAAGCACGGCGCGAATCACCGAAAAAATCGCCGTGTTGCCTCCAATGCCCAGCGCCAGTATCAGCGTCGTCGTAATCGCGAACGCAGGATTCCGTGACATGGTCCGCAGCGAATAGCGAGTGTCCTGCAGAATAGACATTCATACTAATCTATTAGTACTATATGCACGGAGTCAAGCGCCGATTTCCGCCCGGCTCATGTGACAATAGTGTAACAATGGCCCAACCGCGCACCACAGAGTCGGCCGGCGGTAAGTCGCGCCCCTTTGCCGTCGATCAGGCGTATAGCCAATTGAGGCACTTGTCGTCTCAAATCAGTCGCGCCGCCAAGTCCTGCAACCCCGAAGCGGTTCACGATCTGAGAGTCGCCATCCGCCGCTTCACTCAGGCAATCGCCGTTACAGACATGCGGAAGAAGGGACGACGGCTTAAAAAAATCATGACCCTTGCAGGCGAGGTGCGCAACTGCGACGTGGCGCTAAAGTTAAATTCCAAATTTAAAGTGCCGCACGCCGACTATCTCCAGTCAAAACTTGAAGACCGTCGCAAGGAATCACAGGGTCTCCTCGTTGCCGAGCTCATTAAATGGAGGGATCGTCGCCTGTCCCTCAAATGGCGCTCGGCATTGGATTCGACTCCATCTAGCGACCAGGACGTTGACGAATTGGCGCACCGGGTCATTGGCCGCATTGCCAAGGACTTCCAGAAACGTGGAAACGAAGCATCCTCGCCGGAAGCAACGCCCAAGTGCATACACCACTTCCGCATCGCCGCCAAGAAATTCCGCTACGTGCTCGAACTGTTCCAGCCCTTGTACGGATCCTCTCTCGATTTCTTAGTCGCGAGCCTCAAGTGCGCAAGCACACTTCTCGGCGACATTAACGACTGCGTAACCGTTGCCGCCATCGTAAGCGAGTATAAAGGAGGCAATCGCCTAGCCGACCGCCTCAAGAAAAGACAGCACAAAAAGACCGAAGAGTTCCGCAAGTACTGGAAAGAAGAGTTCAGCCGCAGCACCATCGACCCTTTGAGCAAAAAGCCCCCAGCGAGCATTACTTCCGAACATCCCCTTCGCGAGTCAGTCGCCTAGTGTGGCGCAGGTTGGCAACCTGCGGACCGATTGTTGATCGGTCCATCCGTGCGTAGCGCCGCCGCGTGTGGCGACGAAAGCTTCGGGAGTTTTCGCGCGCCAGAATTAATTTAGCTCTCCCGCAACGCAGTCGCCGGGTCGATTCGTGTAGCTCTTCTCGCCGGAACATAACACGCCACCACCGCGACCATTGCCATCGCCACTGCCACCCCGCCCAGCGTCACCGGATCGGTCGCACTCACGCCGACTAGCACACTCTTCAGCAGCGATGCGATCGCCAGCGATCCCCCGACCCCTGCCACAATCCCCAGCCCCGTCAGCATCATCCCCTGCCCGATCATCTCCCGTAGAACATCGCCCGGTGTCGCACCGAGCGCCATCCTCACGCCAATCTCATGCCGCCTTTGTGAGACCGCGTACGCGTTGACTCCGTAAATTCCCACCACCGCCAACAGCAATGCGAGGCCCGCGAACGCGCCCATGAGTTGCATCTGAAATCTGGGCAGCGCGGCCAGTCGCACCAGCGTCTGTTCGAGCGATCCCACCTGACTGATCGGCTGCTCCGGATCCATCGCCAGCAGTTCCTTGCGGATCGCCGCCGTTAATCCCGTCAGGTCCATCGAAGAACGCAGCGTGAAGAACACCGCCGGCGACCACACATTCTGCGCGTGCGGAACATATAGAATCGGATCCCCCGGCGCGGCTAGGTCGCTGGTCTTTACGTTCGCCACCACACCGACGATCTCCGGATGAATGGTATCCTCGAAGCCGCTCGGCAGCTTCGGACGGTCCAGCAGGATTCGCTTTCCGACCGCATTCTCGCCGGGAAAATATCGATCCGCAAACGCCTGGTTGACAATCGCCACCGGCGTCGCTGTTTCATTGTCCGTCTCCGCGAACGCTCTCCCGCGCTTCACCATAATTCCCAGCGCGCTGAAATATTCCGGACTCACCGTTACATAATTGACATCCGGCCTCTCCGCTTGCTCCCTCGGCGTCGACGTTTCCAGATCGAACGGTGCACCCATCACTGGTTTCTGCAATGGAAGATTTGTGCCTAGCGCCACGCTCGTCACACCCGGCAGCGCCGCGAGCCTTACCAACGCCTGACGATGAAATTGCAGCGCTCTTGCCGCGTCGTATTTCGCCACCGGTAGGAACAATCGCAGCGACATCGCATTGTTCGCATTAAACCCAAGTTCGGTGCCCGTTAACGCCTGGAGGCTCTCGATCATTAGCACCGCGCTCGCCACCAGCATCAATGCCAGTGCTACCTCTACCGCCACAATCGCCTGCCGGAATTTCTGGCGCCCCCGTCCTGAAGTCGTTCCGCGTGCCGAGTCCTTCAGCCCTTCCTGCATATCCGGCTTCGTCGCCGTCAACGCCGGGGCGAGCCCAAACAGAACACCCGTCGCGAGACTGATCGCAAGCGTGAACAGCACCACCGTCAGGTTCAGCTCTATAGGAGCCGCCGCCGGAATCGCGTTCGGCGGGACAAACCTCGGCGCCAAGCGAACCAGTTGCCACGCCAGCGCGAGCCCCAGCGCTCCGCCCATCACCGACAGCAGTACGCTCTCAGTCAATAGCTGGCGCACAATCCGGCCACTGGTCGCACCGAGCGACAGCCGCACCGCAATCTCCCGCCTCCGCCCCGACGATCGCGCCATCAGCAGACTTGCAACGTTCGTACACGCAATCAGCAGCACCAGCCCCACCGCCGCCAGCAGAAGCAGCAAGCGCGTCTTGAAACCTCGATTGATCAGCCACTCCTGAAAACTATCGACCTCAATCGACCAGCCCTTGTTGCTCTTCGGATACTTCTCCGCCAGTCCTCGGGCAATCCCCGCCATCTCCGCCGAGGCCCGTTCGCGCGCCGACCCATCCGCCAGGCGCCCCACCACCGTTACCGAATGAAAATCGCGGTTGTTCTTGTTCAACGAAATCGGCGTCCACACCTGGTGTAGCCGCGCCACAAAAACAAACGTCGGCGGCATGACGCCGATAATCGTGTACATCGCCGAATTCAGCCTTAGCTGCTGGCCCAGTACGTTGGGATCCGCACCCAGATTCTCCCGCCACATCCGGTCGCTGATCACTGCGACTTTCCTGGAACCGCCCGAATCGTCGATCCCATCTTCCTCTGGAAGAAACGTGCGCCCCAATGCCGGCTTCACGCCCAGCAGGTGAAAGAAGTTGGCCGTCACAGCCGCTCCGGTCAACTGCTCCGGCCGGTCGATGCCTGTCCGCACATACGATGCGAGCGTCCAACCGGCAAACTCTTCGAACGATTTCGCTTGCTTCCGCCAATCCAGAAAGTCCGCTGCCGATGCACTCCAGTTAGTCCCCTGCGCGTCTTTCTCCCACACAATTTCGAGCCGAGCCGGCTCGCGATACCGCAAAGGATTCACGAGCAGCGCATCCGCCACGCTGAACATCGCCGAATTCGCCCCGATCCCCAATGCGAGCGCAAGAATCACGGCACACGTCATCGCCGGCGAGCGCACCAGAATCCGCGCACCGAACTTCATGTCGAGTAAGATCGCTCGAAGCATCAAGCCCATCATACCCCCTCAGTTCCACCAGTACTATAAAAACCCCTTCTATGGCCCAGAAACAAGAGTTATAATTCTCTCTTGCCCAAGGACCGATCCAGACCCTGGTGGCACAGGCTTCAGCCTGTGATGACGACTTCAGTCGTCTTTCTTCTGACCCTCCCAGCCGCCGCCCAACCCGACCTCCGCGGCATCTACATCTACACCAACGACGTCTCGACCATCTCTACCGCGACCGCCACCCAGCTAACCCAATCGTTCAACATCCCCGGCGTGGACGGCGTAGCCATCGTCATCGGGTGGAACTCCATCGAACCCAACATAGGTCAATATCAATGGACCCTCCTCGATCAATGGATCGCCAAGGTTTCGGCGCGCGGCAAGAAAATCGACCTGGTAATTCCCGCCGGTTCCTCGACTCCCGCGTGGCTTTTCCAACCCCCTCCCTCCGGAGCTGGAGCCGTGCAACTAAACTTCACCGTCTCGCCCCATGCCGGCGAAACCGGGGTCTGCGATACCGATACCATTCCTCCTCCCTGGGACAAGGCCTTCCTCGCCCAATGGGATGCCATGCTTGCCGCGGTCTCCGCTCACCTCAAAAGTGCGGGAACCTACAACGCCATAACCCTGGTTCGTCTCACCGGAATCAACCGCACAACGGAGGAGTTGCGCCTCCCCGCCGAAACCGCCGCGACCACCGGCCTTGCCTGCGTCAGCGACTCCCTGACCACCTGGCAGCAGGCCGGTTATCGGCCTTCCTTGTTGCTTCAGGGATGGAACGCCATTGTGGCCTCGTTCATGAAAAGCTTCCCCGACAAGTCCTTCGCCGTATCCATCATTCCCAACGACGCATTCCCCGGAATCGCCGAGGATGGCTCTCTGATCACCGGCCACGTCGGCGATGAGGACGAGCCTCTAATCCTGTCCGCCAGCCAGCAACTCCCCGGCCGTCTTGTGGTCCAGTTCGATTTCCTAATGCCCGGCGAAGCGGCAGCCACCGTAGTCACTGGAGCCGCCCAAAATTACGGAACGCTGGCCGCCTTTCAAACCAACGAGTATTTGGGTGGACAAGGAGCCGGCTGCTCGGAGCCGATTACCAGCACCATCCCCTGCACCGCATCCACCTATATGGAGCTCCTGGACACGGGCATCTACCCGCTAGGCCAAACCAACCCCCTCCGTGCTCAGTACATCGAGGCTTTCCACGACAACGCCGCCGCGTTTCCCGCCGACATTTTACAAGCCCATTTCGAGCTCCTCCCGCCCGCGATTTCCCTGGTCGCGAACGCCGAGGGCGAGATCCCCACGATTGCTCCCAACACCTGGGTCGAGATCAAAGGCTCCGGCCTATCACTCGATTCCCGAAGTTGGCAGCCAATGGACTTCACCAGTAATCAGCTGCCAACCGCTCTCGACAATGTCAGCGCGACCGTTAACGGTAAGTCAGCCTTCATCTACTACATTAGTCCTAACCAAATAAACGTCCTGACTCCTCCCGACGCCCTGTCCGGGGCAGTACCTCTGGAAGTCACCAACAACGGAACCCTTACAGCTTCGTTTACCGCGCAAGCTCAACCTCTATCCCCTTCATTCTTTGTATTCAACGGAGGCCCATACATCGCCGCTGTCCACGCGAACGGGACCTATCTCACCGCCACGGCGCCAGCCAAACCCGGCGAAGTTGTAGTGCTCTACGGCAACGGCTTTGGCCCAACTTCTACACCTGTAGTAAGCGGCGCAATTACCCAATCCGGCAGCCTCCCCACCATGCCAATAATTAAAGTCGGAGGCATTCCGGCCCAAGTCCAATTCGCGGGCCTGATCTTCCCCGGCGAGTACCAATTCAATGTGGCAATCCCAACCAATCTGGCCGACGGCGACCAACCCATCGCCGCGACCTATAACAACCAGTCCACCCAACCCGGAACCCTCATCACTATCCAGCACTGAATCGTAACTATCCCGAGCCAGCCACGTCAGTAAACCCAATATGCGACAAGACTTCCTCTTCGGCCTGCGCATGCTCCGCCGCAGCCCCGGCTTTTCGATCCTCGCGATCCTCTGCCTGATGCTCGGAATCGGCGCCACCACCTCCGTTTTCAGCTGGATCGAAGGAATTCTCCTCCGCCCGTTCCCCCTCGTCCAAGGGCAGGACCGTCTGGTCGCCGTCGCCGGATTCGAACGAGGCACCAGGACCGCGGTTTCCTGGCCCGACTTTCAGGATCTCCAAAGGAACTGCACGCTCATTGAAACCGTGATAACGGACCGCATCATGGGCACCACCCTCAATGTGGGCGACCGTGCTGACCGCGCTACCGGGAGCGTCGTCTCTGCCAACTATTTCGATGCGCTCGGCGTCCGCCCCTTCATGGGCCGAGGCTTTCTGCCCGGCGAGGACATCGGCCGCAACGCCCACCCCGTCACTGTGATCGCCTATCTCACCTGGAAACAGCGCTATGCAAGCGACCCCTCGATTGTCGGCCGGACCCAGATGCTCAATGGCGTCCAGCACACCATCGTCGGTGTCGCACCCGAGGGCTTTTACGGTACTTTCGTGGGCTACGCCTTTCAGTTCTGGGTCCCCGCCTCCATGGAGGAGGTCTTCGACTCCGGCGGATACAAGCTCGAAAACCGCGGCGCGCGCTGGATTGAGGGTTTTGCCAAGCTCAAACCTGGCGTGACCATCGCCCTAGCCCAGTCGGAAGTCTCTGCTGTCGCCCGCCGGCTCGAAAATGATTATCCCGCCACCAACCGCGCCCGCGAAATCAAACTGTATCCCCTGTGGCAGACCCCTTTCAACGGCGCCGGCACTCTTCTGCCAACCCTCCGCATCTCACTGGTAGTCGCCTGCTGCGTACTCCTGATCGCGTGCGCGAATGTCGGCAACCTCCTGCTGGTCCGATCCTTCGCGCGGCGTCACGAAATGACGGTCCGCCTTTCTCTAGGCGCCGGCCGCGCCCGCCTGTTAAAGCAGCTCCTGACCGAGGGCCTGATTCTCTCAATTCTCGCAGCCGCCGGAGGAGTGGTCGTAGCGAACTGGTGTCGCAACCTGATCGTGCTGTTTTACCCTAACCGCCCGGGCGTTATCGTAAATCTGCCAGCGGAGCTCGATTGGCGCGTCCTCGCCTTAAGCGCCGGCGTCTGCCTCCTCTCCACGCTCTTCTTCGGATTAGTCCCGGCGATCCAGGCCAGCCGCATCGATCTTGCCTCAGCCATGAAATCCGAGTCTGGCAGCGTCGTCGGAGGCCGCGGAAAAGCCTGGATCCGGTCGGGTCTGGTCGTTGTTCAAGTCTCCCTGAGCTTTATCTTGTTGGTCGGCGCAGGCCTTCTTTTGAAGAGCTTGCAAGTGATGCAGCAAACCGACCCCGGTTTTTCAACCAAGGGTGTCCTGACGACAGGCCTCGATATGGTGTCCGCCGGTTACGACCCGCAGCGTATAAAAACTTTCGAGGACGCGCTGCTCGAGCGCCTCCAGTCGACAGGCGGAGTCGAATCGGTCGTGTTCGCCCGAGGCGTCCCGTTCAGCTACCGGGGTTATTCCTCCTCTCCCATCAACGTCGAGGGTTATGAGACCGCCCCCGGCGAGCAGCCCACCGTCGATTACCATGAGGTTGGTCCCGGATACCTCGCCACCATGGGAATCCCGATGGTTTCGGGCCGCGAATTTACGCGTGCCGACAACGAAACGGCCCCTCTGGTCGCAGTCGTCAACGAGGCGATGGCCACCCAATTCTGGCGCGGTGAAAATCCGGTCGGCAAGCGTCTTCAGGTGAAGGATCGTTGGCTCCAAGTGGTTGGCGTCGCGAAAAATTCCAAGTACCGTACGTTGATCGAGACGCCCAAGCCTTTCTTCTACGTGTCCATGCGTCAGGATGCGATGGGCCAGAATCTGGAAATCAGAACCCCTCTACCTCCCGAGAAGATGATCACAGTTCTGACCCGTGAAATCAAAGCGTTAGACCCCAACCTCGCCCCCTCCGAACTGATCACCATGCGCGAGCAGGTAGACCGCATGAGCTGGGCCCAGCGCGCCGCCGTAATTCTGCTCTTCATCTTCGGCGGTCTGGCCCTGGTTCTCTCCGCCATCGGCCTTTACGGTGTAATGTCCTACGCCGTTTCCCAGAGCACCCGCGAACTGGGCTTGCGCATGGCATTAGGAGCGGAAGCGTCGGACCTGTTGCGTCTGGTAATGACGCGAGGCTTCGCCTTGACGGCAGCGCGGAATAGCAGCCGGTGCCGCCGCAGCCCTACTATTAACCCGCCTAATGGGAGATCTGCTGTACAAGGTAAGCCCGCGCGATCCAGCCGCATTTGCCTTGGCATTCATCATAATGACCGTAGCGTCATCAGCCGCCTGTTTCCTCCCCGCGTGGCGAGCCACCCGCACCGACCCCCTCCGAGCCCTCCGCGACTGAAATTAACGGCAATCTTTCTGCCAGTGGGGCAGGTTCCCGACCTGCCCTCCGCCAACCCCCCCGAAACCCCTCGAAGTGCTCGAAGTAACGCCAATAACGGTGTTTTTCTGGTCATTTTTGGCAGTATTAAGGTCAAGTAAGGCCCTTAAGTACGCATGATGTGACATAAATCAACCCCGGCCGACCAACGGCATTTTCGTCGCCATTACCGTCATAAATTGAACGTTCGCATCCAGCGGCAGGCTGGCCATGTAAACTACCGCATCGGCAACATGCTTCACGTCCATACGCGGCTCGACCATCATGGTTCCGTTGGCTTGCGGAACTCCTTTCGCCATGCGCTCCGTCATCTCCGTAGCAGCATTACCGATATCGATTTGACCACAGGCGATATCGAACGCGCGGCCATCGAGAGAAATGCTTTTGGTGAGGCCGGTAATGGCGTGTTTTGTGGCAGTATAAGGTGCCGAATTAGGACGTGGCGCGGTTGCCGAGATGGAGCCGTTATTGATGATGCGCCCTCCCCGCGGCGTCTGCGCTTTCATCAGGCGCATCGCGTGTTGCGCGCATAAGAATGAACCGGTTAGATTGACATTTACCACTGCGGTCCATTGTTCAAAAGTCAGTTCGTCCATCGGAATTGCCGGAGCGCCCATGCCAGCGTTATTGAACAGCAGGTCAAGCCGATCGAGCCTTGAAAACAGCGCTTCGACGCTTTCAGGATCGGTGACATCTGTTGGAACCACAAGCATGTTTCCCTGCGCCGCCGTCTTTTCCAACTCCTCCTTGCGACGGCCAGCAAGCACTACAAAGAATCCGGCGGAACCGAGAGCAAGACTGACGGCCCGGCCGATTCCACTCCCGGCTCCAGTGACAAGAGCTATTTTCGAGGTCATCGTGAAGAGCGCCTGCGGACAGGTCGGGGACTTGTCTTACTAGAAGCAAGTTGCCAAGCGAGGGTAAGGGCGCCTCGGAGGGATTCTTCTTTTACTGATTTCATTTTCACGTTGGTGGCTCCTTGCCGGCCCCATGCGCCTGTGATGGGCACGAAGGTGGTTGGGTCTAACTGCACGAAGGCTTCCTGCTCGGCGGGAGGGAGTTTTACCATCGCCCAGCCGTCGTCCGGGTAATGAAGAGTCGCGAAGATTTTGCCGTTCACCCGGAAGTCAGGATGATTCATGTGCGCGCTTTCCACTGCATTGGGGAGACTAAGAGCCAGGCGGCGGAAATCGTCGGTGGTCATAGTTTATTCTGGCCGATTCATGAGGAAGGTTGCGGTGGACGCGAAGAAAGCTGTCAGCGTGGAGTGGACATTCTCAGGGAGACTTGCCTCGTCCAGAGCGCGAGTCATTAACTGAATCCAGCGGTCGCGGGCGACGGTTCCGATTGCGAAGGGAGCGTGGCGCATGCGGAGCCTCGGGTGGCCTCGGGTTTCAAGATATGTCGACGGGCCGCCAAATCGAAACATCAGAAAGTCCCGGAGGCGGCGCTCGGCTCCATCGAGGTCGTGGGCCTTATAAAGCGGACCTAAAACGTCGTCCGAAGGGATCTGGCGATAGAAGGCGGCAATCAGACGCTCAAATCCTTCTGCGCCGATAATCGCGTAAATTTCCTGCTCTTCCATCCTTTTGAATCTTACTAATGTAGCTAATCTGGGCGCGAGAAGCGTTTGTCGTGTAGGACGGACTCATCTGTCAGAGTGCGGAGGAACTCCAGGATGTCGGCTCGTTCTGCATCGGTCATTTTTGAATGGTGAACGATGGCTTCTTCCAGCGTCTTCACATTTCCATCGTGCATGTATGGGTCCGGTTACGGCGATGTTGCGGAGAGTGGGGGCCTTGATATCCTCCTTCTTCCTCCGGCTTACCGGTGAAATTCGGGCCGCCGTGGCAACGGAAGCAGGAGAATCCGGTGCTGAAGAAGAGTACTTCGCCATGCTTCGCCTGGGCGGAAATCGCGGAGTCCTCCCGATCGAAATGATAGCGATCGTAGGGCGATCTGGCGGAGACGATGGAGCGCTCGAAGCAGGCTAGGGCTTTGATGATGTTCTCCAAAGTGATGGGATGGGTGCCGAAGAGCTTTTGATAGCGCGTGTCGGCGCGGACGATCGCCAGCAATTTCTCGCCGTCGACGCCCAGTTCAACGGGATGCTCTCCGAACATTGGCACGCGGGCTTGCTCTTCGAGCGAATGAAGGCCCTGATCGATCCAGGTGAAAACCGGCGCATAGGCGACGTTGACGAGGCTCATGCTGCTGCGCGGGTGGTGCTCGCCGGTCGATCCTTCACCCCGGGGTTTGCCGTCGGTGAAGGCCAGACTTTGGACATGGCAGGTGGCGCAGGACTGCTTGCCGTTGCTGGACATTCTTGTGTCGTAGAAGAGATAGCGGCCCAGCTCGACTTTGGCGGCGGTCATGGGATTGTCGGCGGGGACTCGCGGTTTGGGGAATCCCGCAGGGAGGTCCCAGGTGTAGGGAGTTTGCGCGTTGGCTGCGGAGGCTAAGAGAAAGAAGAGAAAACTACGCGACAAGGACTTCTCCGGTGTGGGTGGTGTCGTAACCGGCTAGCAGCTCTAATTTGCGGCGCAATGCCGAGCGGTTGAGCGCGTCGAAAAGCGCCTCGACAGCGGGAAGTTTCGCGTACTGGCGGCGGATGACCAGGTCGTAGCGTTCCGTGGCCAGGGGGATGAAATTCAGGCCAAAGGCTCGGGCGGCGGAGCGGGTCGCGATGCAACAGTCGGCTTCGCCCTGACTGACGGCTTGCGCGGCGGGGAGGTGGCCGGTGGCGATGCGATCGTATCCGTTGACTCGATCAGACGGAATACCGGCGGCGCGTAGGTGCTGGTCGAGCAGCTCGCGACTGCCGGCTCCTTTTTCGCGATTGATAATGCGAAGGTCCTTTCTTGCCAAATCGTCGATGCTGCGGATCTGACTGCCGGTTCGCGTGACCAGGCCTTGTTCCCAGATGGCGAAGGTCACTACCTTTACGGTTCCTGGGGGGAAAAGATGCTTGACGATCGGCAGATTGTAGTCGCCGGTTGCGGAATCGCGCAGATGGGTTCCCGCGACGTGCACTTTTCCCTGCTTCAGCCATTGCAGGGCCTGGCGGCTGGTTGAGGGAGCGATCACGACGTCCAGGTGGCGGGCGATCAGGGAGATTCCTGGGTCGCAGCCGGCGATCAGCAGGCGCTTTTCGTTCTCTCCCTCTTGAAAAACTTGAGCTTTCGAATGATCGATGACCATGGCGTCGGCTGCCGGGAACATCATGGGTTGCGGGGCGGCGGCGATTCCGATGGTGCGGTTGCCGACGCGGCAAAGCTGCACGGGTTGCCCGGTACGAGTGGGCGTGATGAAATCGACGGCCACGGGTTTCTGCGCGGCGGGGGATTCTCGTTCGAGGCTGAAGAGATCTTCGACGGAAACTTCCAGAATTTTCGCCAGCTGCAGCGCGACGGTGGTGTTGGGGACGTAATCGCCGGCTTCGATCGCGTAGATGGTTTGCCGCGTAATGCCGGCGAGCTTCGCGAGGGCTGCGGCGGAAATGCCCCGGCGCTCGCGGATTTGATGGAGCTGCGTGCGGGTTTCCATTTACTTCCTTAGGCGGACGACGGTGATTTTTTCGAGCATGCGGATGGATCGTGCGCCTTTTTTCTCACTCGGGACGACCAGGCGGAATGGTCCTTGATATTGAAACAGAGGCTTGCCGTTCACGGTGTCGGCGACGATGATTTTATTGTCGTTGAAGGAAGGATCGAACTCCGCGAGCGCGTAGACGACCTGATAGCCATCGCGCGCCTCGGCCAGTACGTAGGTGGCGAGAGCCTTTCCCATAAGCTGCTTTCCGACGGGAGCCCCCGCTTCCCTCAAAACGTCGTAGAGCAGGACGCCTTCATACGTGGTCTGCTCATCGCTACCCTCGTTTTTGACGCTGACGGAGGTGCGGTGCAGCTTGGCGAGGTCGGCTTTGGTGAGCGTAAGGGGGTTAGTTATGTCGCCCGCGATGATCAGTTTAGCGTCTGCGTCCTGTCCATAAAGGGGAGCGAGGAGAACCAGGGCGAGGGCTAGCTTCATAGCACACATTGTAATTTAAAAAAGACAGCAGCGAATAATCCGGCCCTGCGCCCACTAGGGTTAAGATGTCCCTTTTCCGCACCCGCTCGGCCGCGATCTTCGGGATTGATGCGCATCTGATCGATGTTGAAGTGGACATGTACCCCGGAGCGAATCGCGATTTTATCACCGTCGGGATGCCTGATACTGCCGTTCGCGAAAGCCGGGAGCGTATTAAGAGCGCTCTTCAGAACTCGGGGTTCGGGTATCCGAACAAGAGCGTGACCATCAACTTGGCACCGGCGAATATCAGGAAAGAAGGTGCGGGCTTCGATTTGCCGATGGCTCTGGGGATTTTGGGAGCGATGAACGTGGTGGGGCCGGTGGAGGATCATCTGTTCGTGGGGGAATTGTCGCTCGACGGTGCGATTCGACCGATCCGCGGGGCCTTGTCGATCGCAGCATGCGCACGGCGTAAAGGGATCAAAAATCTGCTGGTTCCAGCGGACAACGCGGCAGAGGCGGCGGTGGCGGAAGGTGTGCGCGTGTTCGGGATGAGGCACTTGTGCGAAGTGGTTGCGTTCCTCCGTAAGCCGGAGAGCTTTGAACCATACGCGAGCAGTGCGCATGCGAAGCCAGCAGATCGCGAAGGGGCGCTCGATTTTCGCGACGTGCGCGGACAGGTGACGGCCAAACGAGCGATCGAGGTAGCGGCCGCGGGGAACCACAATGTTCTGCTCGTCGGCCCTCCTGGGTCAGGCAAAACAATGCTGGCGAAGAGAATTTCGGGCATCCTGCCGCCGTTATCCTTTCCCGAAGCGCTGGAGACGACGCAAGTGCATAGCGTCGCGGGAACTTTGCCAAAGGGCGTCGGACTTCTGGAAGACAGGCCGTTTCGCTCCCCGCATCATTCGGTGTCGGACGCAGGTTTGATCGGAGGCGGGTCGGGCACGCCACGGCCGGGTGAGGTGAGCCTGGCGCATAACGGCGTGTTGTTTTTAGACGAGCTGCCGGAGTTTCCGAGGAACGTGCTGGAGCAGTTACGGCAGCCGCTGGAAGAAGGCACGGTGACGATCGCGCGGGCGAACATGACCCTGACGTTTCCGGCGAGCTTTATGCTGGTGGCCGCGATGAATCCGTGCGCGTGCGGTTTCTTTGGCGATCCGACGCGCGAGTGCCGCTGCACCGGCGGCCTGATTCAGCGCTATTTGGGCAAGATCAGTGGCCCCCTGCTCGACCGGATCGATCTGCACATCGAGGTTCCCGCGGTCCCGTATCAGGAACTGCGCGCTAAGGATGGCGGCACGGGTTCGACCGAGATGCGAGGAAGGGTCGCGGAGACTCGGGCGGTGCAAGACGCGCGAGGTTTCAATAACGCGAACATCCCAGTCCAGGAGCTAAGGAAATTGTGCGCGCTCGACGATGCGGGCGAGAGGACGCTCGAAATGGCGGTTCGCAAAATGGGATTATCGGCGCGCGCCCACGACCGGATCCTTAAGGTCGCGCGCACAGTGGCGGACCTGGACCACTCAGAACGCGTCAGCGCAAAACACCTCGCCGAATCGGTGCAGTATCGGAGCCTGGATCGGAATTATTGGCAGTAAAGCGATACGATGTTTGCATGTCATCCCAGTGCCGATGGTTGATCGCGATCTCATGTTGCATCGCTGCGAACGCGCAGACGGACAAGGCCCCTGCCGAGGTGGTCGCGGGCATACCTGCTAACTACGACGAGGCGCTTGTCGGGACCTACACGCTTCCGGATCCATTAGTCCTCGCAAATGGCAAACCGGTGCGCGACGCGAAGACCTGGACCGAAAAGCGGCGACCCGAGATCGTGCGCCTGTTTGAGGAAAACGAGTATGGCCGCGCCCCCGGCCGCCCGGCGGGCATGACCTTCGATGTATTCGATAAGGGAACGCCCGCGTTCGACGGCAAGGCAATTCGCAGGCAGGTGACGGTGCACTTCTCGTCCGATAAGGCGGGTCCGAAGATGGACCTCTTGCTCTATTTACCTGCTCACGCACAAAAGCCGGTGCCGTTTCTACTGAACATCAGTTTTTCCGCCAACTCCAATACGGTGGACGATCCCGGCGTCCGCGTAGGTGAAGTGTGGGGTCCGGATAAGAAGAAAATTCCCGCGAATCAAGGCAGGAAATTCGGAAAGATCGACGTCGTTCGCTTGCTGGATGCGGGCTTCGGCTTCGGCACGATCTACTATGGCGATATCGATCCGGATTTCTTGGAAGGCCTACCCAATGGAGTGCGCGCACAGTTTCTGAAACCAGGCCAAACGGAGCCTGCGCCGGACGAATGGGGCGCGATTGCCGCGTGGGCTTGGGGTCTCAGCCGCAGCATGGATTATCTCGAGACTGACAAGGGCGTGGATGCCAAGCGCGTCGCGATTCTCGGAGTGTCGCGATTGGGAAAGACAGTGATGTGGGCCGGCGCGCACGACCAGCGTTTCGCGATGGTGATCGCAAGCTGTTCGGGCGAGGGAGGCGCGGCGTTGAGCCGTCGCAATTATGGTGAGACGATCGCTCACCTGACCGCGCCTTCGCGCTATCCCTATCAGTTCTGCGCCAACTATGGAAACTTCGCTGACCACGTCGATAAGCTTCCAGTGGATGCGAACCTGCTCGTGGCGCTGATGGCACCGCGGCCCGTGTTGTTGCAAACCGGAGATAAGGATTTCTGGTCGGATCCGAAGGGCGAGTTTCTAGCTGCGGTGGCGGCTGGACCGGTGTATCGCCTGCTGGGGAAACAAGGGCTCGATACGGATCAGATGCCCCCGGCAGGCGAAGGCATCTTCCGTACGATCGGCTACTTTGAGCATATCGGCGGGCATGGTACGGTCCCCTCCGATTGGGACCAGTATCTGAAATTCCTGCAGCTGCATCTTTAGCCCCTCTACCGAACCCCGACTGTAAAGGAGGGGACGTGCGACGATACGACTCAGCTGCAGTAATCGACTGCGGCTTCCGCGAGAATCTCCGCCAGTTTCACAACCGATTCCAGATCCACCCATTCAACATCGGCATGAGCGCCTGCGCCCGTTGCACCGAACACTACCGTTTCGACACCCGCAGCCTGGAGCAGCGCCGAGTCCATCCACGGAGTGTCGCCGAAATGTGCGGCACGCCGGCCCAGCACTTTATTCGCAGCGCTATCGACTGCTTTGACAATCGCGGCACTCGGCGCGACTTCAAACGGGTCGCGCACGAAGAACGTCCGGACCGTTGCGTGAAAATCGCGATCGGATTCGGAGAGTTTGTCAACGATTCGCTGAATTTCGCTCAACACCTGCACCTCTGTCTCACCAGGAATCGTCCGTCGCTCGATTTTCACCATCGACCGCGCCGCATAGGTGCTAAGCCCGGAGCCTCCGGACAACATCGCCGCATGTAACGACGGCGGACCAACCAGAGGATGCGGCGGCCGTACACGCAGTTCGCGTTCGAGAATAGCGAGCTCGTGAAGAAACGCGCCCATTTTCATATTCGCGTCGATGCCCAGGTCGAACTTACTCCCGTGCGCTGCACGCCCCGCGATCTCCACCTCGATCCACATATAGCCTTTGTGCGCGAGACACACGTTAAGAGCGGTCGGCTCAGTGACAATCGCGCCGTCGACCTTCACACGACTGATCAGATCACTTGTGCCAAGACTTCCGTACTCCTCATCCGCGACAGCCGCGACCAGAACATCGCCGCGCAGGCGAGTCTTCGAATCCACCAGAGCCTTCGCCGCCGCCATGCAAGCCGCGAGGCTCCCTTTCATATCGAACGCGCCGCGGCCATATAATTTCCCATCGCGAATCGCCCCCGAAAATGGTTCCGCCATGCCGGCGACGTCGACCGTGTCACAGTGCGCATTCAACATCAAACTGCGGCCGCCGCCCGATCCCTCAAGCGTCCCTAAGACGCTGAGCCGTCCCGGCTCGGGTTCGAAAATTTCCGTCTTCAACCCGATTCCCGTCAGGGACGCAGCAATGAACCCGGCAATCTCCCTCTCTCCGGGCGCGCCCTGCACCAGCGTCGGATTCACCGAGTTAATTTGCACCAGACGCACCAGCGTCTCCCGAACATAATCGCGATCGATTTGCATCTCCAGCGATCGTACTAAAGTGGAGAGTCAATGCGCTTTGTCGAAAATCGTTTTCGCGAGCCGGGCCCATTTCCCGCCCCTTCCACCGCCGCCCGCGATTTTCACCGCACGCTCCCCGGTTACGCACCGACCCCTTTAGTGAATTGCCAGCCGCTAGCCGATTTCCTCGGTCTCCGATCTCTTCAAGTAAAAGACGAATCGCATCGCTTCGGGCTAAACGCCTTCAAAGCGCTGGGAGCCTCGTACGCGATGCACCGTCTGGAGCGTCCCAATGCGATCTTCAGCGCCGCGACCGCAGGCAATCATGGACGCGCCGTAGCATGGTCCGCGCGAAGGCTGGGTTGTTCCGCGAAGATCTTCGTTCCCGCCATCACGATTCCGGGTCGCATTGAAGCGATTCGCAACGAAGGCGCCGAAGTGCGCGTCGTCGATGGCTCCTATGAAGACGCACTCGCTCTGTGCGACCGCGAAAGCCGCGCCCACGGATGGCAGATCATTTCCGACGTTGGCTATGAAGGCTACATGGAGATTCCGAAGTGGGTCGTCGAAGGCTATGAAACACTTTTTCTCGAATACGAAGAGCAGCGCGACGAGCCGCCCGATGTCGTTTTCATCCAGGCCGGCGTAGGCGGACTCCTCTGCGCCGCAGCTGACCACTTCCGCAGCCAAGACGGTCCACGAATCGTCTCCGTCGAGCCCGATTCCGCCGACGGTCTCCTCGAATCCATCTCCTCGCCGACCGGCGAGCCTTGCGTTTCGAAAGGCGCGCAGAACTCCATCATGGCCGGTCTCAATTGCCGCGAAGTCTCTCTGACCGCGTGGCCATCTATCCGGCGCGGCGTCGATATGTTCGTCGCTATAGAGGATCGCCTGTCGATCGAAGCGATGAGTCTCCTCGCCGAAGCTGGTATCGACTCAGGTGAATCGGGCGCAGCCTGCCTGGCAGGACTTCTCGCACTAAAAAACCAATTCCAGAAACACCGCGTGCTGCTAGTTAATACCGAAGGTCACTGCACCTGAAATTTTTCGCGCGATTCCCAGGTCTGGTTCCCGATCTTATCGCGCATCGTAATCACCAGCGTGTACGATCCCTTTGGCAGATCATTATTCAGGCCGAGACTCAGCAACCCGGGTACATAATGTTGCGGATAAAACGATTCGCTCGTTTCCTTCGCGGCCACTGGCTGTGTGAACATCGTCTCGCCGTTGGCGCGCAAAATCGCCAGCCCATACTCGACATCGTATTTATTTTTCTCGCCGAATTTATAGCCCGTAATATCGAAGCGGACCCACAGAGTGTCGCCTGCCTGATACGTTGGATTGCGCTGCGGGATCGCGTCGTTTTCGCTGCGCAGGAAGCGAACGTCGTGCCCGATCAGCGTCTCGCTCGGCTCGATCGTATCGCCTTTAACCTTGAACTCAAGCGTCGACGTAGCCTCCGCGCTCTCGTCCTTTACGGTAACCGTGGCGCGATAAATCCCGCTCGGAGCCAGCGGCGGCACCACGAAACTGTCGGCCGCCCGCGGAGTCCAATCCTTATCCTGATCGAACACCCGCGCCTCCACGTGACCCGACCGTTCTTTCTCAATCGGCACGCCCTTCGGATCCGTCTCGCTGACCGTCCAGGTGAGCTTCATGTGGCTCTCCTGATCGCCCGCGTCGTTCTCAGTTTTTTTGACGTGGAATCCGCGAACGCGGAAACTCCAATAAATGGTCTCGCCGGGAAGAAATTCGTGACTCGCAGGCAAGCGCCGGTCCATCCTCAAACTGCCGCAGGGCAAACTTCTCAATCTCGAGCTTCTCGGCTCCCATCACCAAGCAGGAGCCAATCAAAATCAGACCCAGCAACCTCACCGCGCTACTACTTGCCTGGAACCGGCGACGTCGGCGGTGGTTCCTCGTCGATCTGAAGCGGAATATGCACATACGTAAAATGCCCTGTCGCGGAATCGCCGTCGGACAACCGCAGCCGGTAAGAACCCAGCGGGACATCGAAAAGAATGCGTCCCTGCTGCGTCTGCGATGGCTGCAGCGTCCGCAAAAGTCCGAACCAGTTGTCCACTCCCTCGCCGTTTTCCGATTCCCGGTACAGTTTTCCATCCGGCCCTTCCAGTTCGAGCAGCGGCATGGAAACCTCGGTCGTTCCCCCATTGGTAGCCGAAACCGTAATCATCAGGAACCTGGTCTCCGGAGTCCGAACCTGGAAATTATCACCCAATTGACTTCGCCAGACTTTTTCAACGACATTGTAGGTAAGCGGACCGGCGGGTACTTTGTCTCCCATCTGATATTCGGCTCGCGTCGCGACTAGACTCCGGCAGCCTGACAGCAGGGAGACTGCTAGTGCGAGCGAGAATGGGAATGACATTCGTCTTATCATGATCACCAACCCACAATCTATCTGGTATTCGGTGCAAAGGCAAATCCGCATAATTTTTCTGGTCTGCCTTTTCGCTCTAATTCCCCGCGCCGACGCCTTTCAATCGGAACATCCATTAAGTGGACGCCGCATCGCCCCGGTGATGGGCGTCGGCGGCGCGGACTGGCTCGATCGCAACGAACGCGAAGCGGAGGAAAATCCGGACGGCGCCCTCGATGCCATCGGAATTAAACCCGGTATGGTGGTCGCCGACGTCGGGGCGGGAACCGGATATATGTCGTTGAAGATGGCCAAACGGGTCGGTCCCACCGGCAAGGTTTACTCCGAGGATGTGCAGCCGGAAATGCTGCGCCGCCTACGCCAGAACGCAGCGGAGGCGAAGCTCAACAATATTCAGACCGTGCTCGGCGGCGAGGCCGATCCCAAACTCCCTCCCGACACGCTCGACCTGATCCTGTTAGTCGACGTCTACCACGAGTTTTCGCAGCCCCAGAAAATGCTCCGCAAAATGCGCGAGTCCTTGAAATCGGACGGCCGATTAGTCTTGCTCGAATATCGTAAAGAAGATCCGTCGATCCCGATCCGACCGGAACATAAAATGAGCGTTCAAGAAGTAAAACTGGAAGTGGAAGCGGAGGGTTTCCATTTGGATAAGGTGCTCGAAACCCTGCCCCGCCAGCACATCCTGATCCTGACAAAAAAGTAGGGTAGGTCCTCGACCTGCCCTCAGCGACTATGACTAAAGATGACATTCAGCTACTCTACGAATACGACCGCTGGGCGAACAACCGCGTTTTCGACGCGGTCTCTACTCTCAGCCCTGAAGAGTTCACGCGCGATCTGGGCGGCAGCTTCCGTTCTGTGCGCGACACGCTCGTGCACCTCGTCGGTGGCGAGTGGGGTTGGCTAACCTATTGGAAGGAACCGTCCCCCAGCTCCGCCTTCCTCACAGATTTGTGGACGCGGGAAGACGCCCTATTTAATCCGAATGCGTTTCCAGACTTCGCTACGCTGCAGTTAAAGTGGGCGGAAATCGAGAGAGAACAAGTCGAGTTTGTGAATCGCGTAACAGACGAATCCTTGCGAAGCATGCTTCCTGTTCGCGAAACACAAATCAGTATGGTGCACCTCATGCAACATTTGGCGAACCATTCCACTTACCACCGGGGTCAGGTCTCCCTAATGATGCGGCAGCTTGCCGCAAAGCCGCTCGCCACGGACTTCGCCAGGTTTTTGTTGGAGGGCCGCCGCGGCCGAGCGAATGCACAATAATCTGGCACTCACGCATGGCGGCTCAGTCTCGAAACGGAGCCGCGACCGTCAGCGAAGCGGGTAGGCGCTGGAATGACCGGCGTAGCTTACTGGATATTTCAAATTCGGGCCGCCCATGAAGATAAGTCCCCAATGGTCGGCTATCCGCAGCTCCACCGATAATCAGCCGGTTACCAGCGCATGATGGCACAGGCTTCAGCCTGTGAAGCCTGTTTCATCAACCTGCGAGTGGCCTGTCGCAGCTAGATCGTTACTGCGAATGCGGCGGGTGACGTCTGCGGGAACTTCGGAACTTCGGGGACATCCATGATAAGTAAAAGTCAATAGGGCAGACGGGGGTGCCCTTCTGACGTGCTCTGAGGAGCCGCCTGGGTGAATATTTTGCGTGATCGGCGTTGCGCGTTGTGCCTCTCGGCGGAGTTCCTGCGGTGCGCAGAACCAGACATCCATTTGCGGTCTCGGGCATGAAAGCCTTCACCGAAGATTGAGTTTGGGTTTGCCTGCCAGCCTCGAAACAGTCAGAGGGAGCCTCGCGGAATTTCTTCCGCTCGCCCAGTCCCTTTCGTGGCGAGGCCTGGCAGGACGCGCTCGACGTGTCACGCATTCTAATGAGAAAGAAGTTCAGGCGGCCATCTCGGGCGCCTGTTCCGGGCCTCCTTTTTGAAATGGTTTTTCCCTGCGGTCCACCGCCAGCAGGTACGCGACCAGCTTCCGCGCCACCGCCAGAGTGGCACGATTGCGGTTGCCGCGGGCGACCTCTTTGTCGTGCAGCAGCGCCAGATCGGGATTCCATCGCGGAGCCAGTTTGGCCGCTTCGATCAGCACCGTTTGCAGATGCGGGTTGCGCTGCTTGGAAATCGGCGATCGCTTCTGAATGCCCGCCGAGCTGTTTTCTCCACTGCACAATCCGCAGTAGCTCACGGCGTGTTTGAGCGACGGAAACCGGCTCACTTCGCCGATCTCCAGCGACCAGCTCAGCGCCGTCACCGGACCGATGCCGGGGATCGAGGTTAATCGTTCCACGCGCGCCTTGAGCGACGGGTCTTGCTGCAGTGCCCGCAGGAGAGCCTTTTCCGTCGTCGCGGCGCGATCCACCGTTTCCCGGCCAATATTCAGCAGAGGCTTCAAGGCGGGTGGCAACTCGGCGGACTCGCGCACCAGTTCGGCGAAGTAGCGCTTCTGATGGAGCTTCTGTTTGTTGTAGGCGACGCCGGTTTCCATCAGCAAGCCGGCCATCCTGTTTTTCATCTGCACGCTTTGCCGCACCAGCAGATGACGATAGCGCCAGGTGCGTCTTCGCTCGCGAATGGCGGTCGGAGCCATGTAACATTCCGGCAGAAGATTGACACGGAGCAGGTCGGCGATCTTCGCCGCGTCGACGCGATCGTTCTTCCTTTTAGCCGCGGCAATGGCGCGCAGCATCAACGGATGCGCCACTTTCAGCGACGCCGCGTGCGGCAGCAAGTGATCGTAGATCCAGCCGGTGAACATGGTCGCCTCCATGGCTCCGGTCCACGGCTGCGGAAGGCGCCGGCTCCAATCGTCGAGCGCGTCGCGCGTGGCATGGATCACCCCCTGTTGGTGCACCTCGCCGCCGCCGTGCTTCACACAGTAGCTGATGGTCTTCTTGTGAACGTCCAGTCCGATGTAGTACATATATGCTCTGAAGAGCCTCCTTGGGTTTGACTCTGAATCAGCACTTCGCTGAGTTCAGCCTTTCGTACACCAGGGTGGCTCTTCGTACTTATACATTCAAACAGTCAGCTATGGGACGAAGCAAATACTTGCGAGGTTGACTGGGCTTGGTTAGGACGAAATTGCACTAGAATCGCGATCAATCCGCTGTCTCCCGTTTTCCGGATTGGGAGGGAGCGCCTAAGCGGACTTGGTATCTGCCATATTTTGTTGACCTTCACGGGTTTTCCACTTCGTACCATAGCAGACTGTCCCCGAAGTGCGGACCCATGCCGGTTCGCCGAATGCCCTCAGCACTCAAGTATTCTTTTTATATGGAGATGATCAACTGAACAATACACGACGTGCCTTGGTTCTCGCGGGCGGCGGATTCGCGGCGAGCGCATGGGAGACCGGCCTCATTACAGGAATGGCTGACGCGGGTCTCGACGTTCGCAACGCTAACCTTTTCGTGGGAACCTCCTCGGGCTCCCGGGTCGCGCTCCATCTTGCGAGCGGGGTAGCGCACGAAGAAGTATTTCAAAGACGCCTTCTCCCAGGCCCTCCGACTGCCGAGCGGCCTGCTGCGGTTGACTGGGTAGAACTTCGCGAGGGCTTGGCTCGTGCGAAGGAGGCTGGCGGCGGTCCAACTGAAATTCTCCGGAGATACGGATCTCTGGCGCTGGCCGCCGCTTCGGGAAGGAATGCTTCAACCCGGCGGGAAATCGTCGCGGCGCAGCTTCCCATGGAGACTTGGCCGGAGCAAAAACTGCTGATCGTCACCGTCAATGCGGACACTGGAGAGCGTCGCGCCTTCGATCGCGACAGTGGCATCGACCTGGTGGACGCGGTAATTGCCACCACCGCTTCCTTCGGCTGGCCGCCCACCCTGTTCCAAGGCCAGCATTATATGGATGGCGGGTACTATTCCACTGACAACGCGGATCTGGCGACTGGCTTCGATCGAGTAATGATCCTCGCGCTCCAACCGGGTCCTTTGGGCGTTGTTTCCATGAGTTTGGTCAAGCTTGACGCCGCACTAAATACGCTACGGAGCGGCGGAGCACAAGTAGAGGTCATACATCCCGATGAAGATACCCTCGCCGCGCTCGCTTCGGCTGGTGGCGTCATGAATCCGACAATTTCTGCGCCAGCCGCAAGGGCGGGGCGCTTGCAAGGCGGACGTATCGTAAGCGAACGCCTCTCGTCGTTTTGGAGGTAGAGAAGTTGGCCGGGAGAATCGATCACTCGCGAAATGCCCAACGATCCCCCTCCGGGCCAAATCCTGTTCGCAACAACCGTCGATCTTTTTGCGTCTACCCGCATGCTTAGCGATGGCGGGGTAGATACTGAGCCGCCATGCGTAAGCATGCCGGCAGGCGCGAGCATTTCCACAAACAGAATCGCCCGCACAGCTTACAAGCGGGGACTAAGGATGCGTGCTGGCAAGTGATCCGATGAGACTGTGCGCAAAAGGAGTGAATCCGCCGCTCTAAAGCGTCGGATAGGACGCGGCGTTTTGAGGGCTGCAGCGGGCCGCGGGCACGGCGCCCACCCCCCTTCCCCTTGACTTTTACCTATCATGGACGTCCCAATAATTCCCAATATAAATTAACCTGACAAAAAAGCGCACGAACTAAGCTAAAATTCATCCGTGGCGACCCCAAATCCCACCGCCGCAACCGATCCGCCCCGCCGAGACTGGCTCGATCTGACGATTCGTCTGGCCACTTCCTGGGTTGGCCTTTTCACCGCCTACGTTGTCGCCTTGATTCTGGCGATCGCCAAATTCAACGAGCTCAGAGACGGACTCGAAAAAATGCACCTCCCGCCGTGGGCAGGAATCGCGCTAATCGCCGCCTTCCCCGTGTTCGCTTTAGCATTCTCCACCATCCCCGCCTTCATCGAGCAGCGCCGCATCAAGCGCTACTCGGAAATAAAGGGTTCTATTGAGACTGGGTACTTCACCCTCCGTCCCCGCGATAATGAAGAAACTTTCGAGCGAGCCGACAACGCCCATCGGGAAATCCTCCGCTGGATTCAAAACTCGTGCGAGCCCGTCCTGTACCTGACCGGTGCCTCAGGAACCGGCAAGAGCTCTCTTCTTTCCGCATGGGTGATACCCCGACTCACGCGTGAAAACTATGTGGTCCTTCAACTCCGCGGTTACGAAGATGTGTTGGCACGGCTGAAGGAAGAGCTTCTGGAGCCCGGAGCAGTCTGGGCCAAACCGCCCGGCAAAATCGACGATCTCCGATCGCTGCTCAATCGCGCCGGGGACCACCTCGCAGAGCGCCGCCTGTTGATCGTCATCGACCAGTTCGAGGAGTTTCTAATTCTCACGGACCAGGAACGCCAACAGGCCTTCCAGAAATTTCTTTCCGGGAGCCCCACGGAGGGCGTCACCATTTTGCTGGTTTACAGACCAGAGTACGAGGGCCTCATCCAGGACCAGCCCTGGCCAAAGATGCAGCTCGATACAAACCGAAAAGTCATTTCACCGTTCACCGAAAACGCAGCGCAGGAGTTCCTGAGAAAATCCGGTCTCACGGTAAATGCGGACCTCATGCGAGCGGTTCTGCGCGAGGCCGCCGAAATCGAGCAGACCACCGGCATCATCCGGCCCGTAACGATAAACATGTGCGGCCTTGTCCTGAGCCGTTTTTCAAGCGGCCTCCCACGCAAATTTCGCGGTGGCCTCATTCGCGGCTTCCTGAAGGAATCCCTCTCACTCCCGGAGGTCCGTGACCCGGCCGAAAAACTCATCCCGCAGCTGATCACCGACAACGTCACGAAACATCCGCGCCGCATCGATGATTTAGTGACTGCAACCGGGCTCCCTCTCCCCGCCGTGCGTGCCTGCCTCCGCCGCCTGGGCGAAAGCGACCGCGCCATCCTGCGTCCTCTCGACCAACCTCAAGAAACGTGGGAGATCTCGCACGATTTTCTCGTTCCCTTGCTAGATGCCATCGTCGCTCGCCGGACAGTTTCCCTATGGCGCCGCCTCCGCCCCTGGCTGCCTTGGGCTGCAGCGGCAGTCTTGGGAATTGCAGCGGTTGCAATTCCGTTATTACCCCGCCAGGACCCCACCTCGGCACTCCGAAAGCAGGGCTGGTCGGTGAGTGAGGAAAATGGCACGTTGGCGTTGGATAGAGAAGACAATATCCCTTCAGAGAGCATCCCTATCCTCCGCGGTCTGCCCGCCCCGTTTTCGCTCTACCTCGGCTATCCGACCGTCGCGGATGTGTCCGCCTTGCGGGAGTTGAAGAACCTGAAAACGCTGGACCTCAGCACCTCGACGGTGACGGATCTGTCACCCTTGGGCAGTCTGAAGAACCTCACGGCGCTCAATCTCCAAGGCGTAGGCGCAATGGACTTTTCGGCGTTAGGAGAGCTGAAAAAGCTTACGGATCTGAACCTCAATTTCACAAGGGTCACGGACCTGTCACCCTTGCGGGAGTTGAAGAACCTGACGGTGCTCCGGCTCAGCAACACTGCCGTGGCAGACTTGTCGCCGTTGCGGGGGTTGACGAACCTGGCTACGCTGGACCTCGGCAACTCCACGAGAGTGGTAGACCCGTCACCGTTGGGAGGGCTGACGAATCTCACACAGCTCAATCTCCTCGGTACACAAGTAGCGGACGTATCGGCGTTGCGCGAGCTGAAAAAGCTTACATGGCTCTACCTAAGTTCGGCGAGACTGGCGGACGTCTCGGCCTTGGGAGAATTGAAAAGCCTGACGATGCTTAGCCTCTATTCCACGGGCGTGAAGGACGCGTCGGCCTTGCGGGGGTTGAAGAACCTGACAACGCTCAACCTCGGTTCAACGAAACTGACGGACGTGTCGGCATTGGGGGAGTTGAAGAACCTGACGATCCTTATCCTCAATTTCACGGGTGTGAAGGACGTGTCGCCGTTGCGGGAGTTGAAGAATCTGACAGCGCTCGACCTCAGCAACTCGAAAGTAACAGACGTGTCGCCCCTGGGAGGGCTGACGAACCTGACGAGGCTCTCCCTTGTTGGCTTGGGAGTAACAGACGTGTCGGCGCTGCGGGAGCTCAAAAAGTTGACGGACCTCAACATCGGTTTCACGAAAGTGACGAACGTGTCGGCCTTCCGGGAGTTGAAGAGCCTGACAACGCTCAAACTCAGCAATACCGGCGTGTCAGACCTTTCACCCTTGGGGGATTTGAAAAACCTGACTACGCTTGATCTCAGTGGACCTTTCCAGTTCACCGGACCCGTTCCCAATTCGAAAGTTTTGCTGACCAACTCGCAAGTGACGGACGTGTCGGCGCTGCGGGAACTGGAAAACCTGAAGACCCTAGACCTGAGCAACACGAAGGTGACAGACGTGTCGCCGTTACGGGAGCTTAAAAACCTGACAGAGCTCAACCTCAGCGGCACGAAAGTCGCGGACGTGTCTTCCTTGCAGGACCTGAAAAATCTCAAGACTCTCTATATAAGCGGAACAAAGGTGACGGATCTGTCAGCCTTTCGGGACCTGAAGTTCCTGAATATCATCGGGCTGCCCCAACGATAATCGCAAGCAGAAGTGCGTCAACCGAGCGGTTTCGATTAGACTGGCCTTTTGCCTCCCGCCATCACCTTCGAAAATATCTCCCGCATTTTCGGCACCTACACCGCCGTCGACGGCATCGACCTTGAAATCGCCGCCGGGAAATTTGTCTCCGTAGTCGGCCCCAGCGGCTGCGGCAAATCGACCCTGCTCAATCTCGCGGCCGGATTGATCGCACCCACCCAAGGAACAGTCTCCGTCTTCGGCGCGCCTCTTATCCGGCCTAAATCGCCGTGCCGCCTATATGTTCCAGCAGGACGCCCTTCTCCCCTGGAAAACCGTGCTCGAAAACGTTGGACTGGGTCTTGCGCTTTCGAGGGACATTTTCAGAAGCCAAAGCCCAGCAGTGGGTCGACCGCGTCGGCCTGACCGCATTCGCCGATAAATTCCCGTCGCAGTTGAGCGGAGGAATGCGCAAAGCGTGTCGCCATGGCCCAATGCTGGATCGTCGACCCCGACATCCTGTTAATGGACGAGCCGTTCAGCGCCCTCGACATCCACACCCGGATGCGCATGGAAGGCGAGTTGCTCGATTTGTGGACCGGATCGCCCAAGACAGTTCTCTTCGTCACGCACGATCTGGAAGAAGCGCTGTCGCTTGTCGGACGAAGTAGTGGTCCTCTCCGCCGGACCCGCGAGCCGCATCATTGCCCGTCACATAATCGACCTGCCGCGTCCACGCAACTTGATGGACATCCGCACCGACCCTCGCTTCGCCGAGCTCTATCGCGAAATCTGGGCCCAGCTAAAAGAGGAGGTGCTGACCTCCTATGCGCGCTAAAGTTTCTCTCCTCCTCGGCCAGATCCTGATCGCCGTCGCGTTTCTTTCTACATGGCAAATCCTAGTGACGGCCGGCAAGCTCGACAAATTTTTCTTCAGCCGTCCCAGCGATATCGCAGCTCGCATTGTGACTTGGCTCAAAACCGGCTCGATCTGGCCGCATCTTCTCGTCACGCTGGAGGAAGCAGCCCTGGCATTCGCGATCGGTGCCGGGGCAGGAGTCATCTGCGGATTCGCACTGGCACGCTCGCCCAAACTAGGTGCCCTAGCCGATCCCTTCATCAGAGTATTAAACGCCCTGCCCCGCGTAGTGCTGGCGCCGATTTTCCTGCTGTGGTTCGGCCTCGGCATCTGGTCGAAAGTGGCGCTCGGCGTCACGGTCGTTTTTTTCATCGTATTCTTCAACACCCATCAAGGCGTCCGCGACGTCGACAGATCGGTAATCGATAACGCCCGAATGCTCGGCGCATCGGAATGGCAGCTAACACGGCACGTATCTGATCCCGAGCGCGCTTGACCTGGGTATTTTCGAGCCTCCACATCAGCATCGGATTCGCGGTAATCGCTGTAGTGGTGGGAGAATATCTGGGCGCGTCGCGAGGTGTCGGTTATCTAATCTCGCAAGCCGAAGGAGTTTTCGACACGACCGGAGTCTTCGCAGGAATGGCCGTTCTCAGCGCCTCGGTCTTGCTGGTCGGTTTGGGGGTAAATCGCCTGGAACGTTGGCTGTTACGATGGAAATCATGAGACGCGCGCTCTTCTGCTGATTTGCTTGCTGACGTCCTGCAATCATACGGGTCCAGTACGTCTGGCCCTGCAGCCTCCGTCGACCAACAATTACCCCAGCTATTTCGCGGCCTGGCTCGGCTTCTATAAAGAGGAAGGAGTCGACGTCGAAATTTCGCAGGTCGCCGGCGCCTCCAAAATTCTCGAAGCAGTGGTCGGCGGCAGCGCCGATGTGGGCGGAGGCGTTTACGAGCAGACCCTCCAGATGGCGGCAGAAGGCAAGTCGATCGTGAGCTTCATATCGTTGCTGAAATCGCCAAATTTCGCCATAATCGCCGCTCCGGGCGTGAAAACATTCTCGGACTTGCGGGGCAAAACGGTTGGGGTGTCGTCGGTAGGGTCGCCTTCGCAGTTTTATCTCAACTATCTGCTTGCAGGAGCTGGAGTTAACCCGTCCGACGTCAGCACGGCGACGGTCGGAATGGGTGCGACCGCGATGGTGGCGCTCGAACACGGACAGGTTGACGCGGCGGTATTGTTCGGGAGTGCCATTACATCGTTCTTGGCTCGGAGGCCGGACGCGGTTGTTCTGGCCGATACGCGGACTCCGGACGGACTGCGCAAGGCCTTCCAAGTTGATGATTATCCAGCTTCTTGCCTGCTCGCGCGGCGAGAATGGGTGGAGGCGAATCGGGACTCGGCGAAAAAGATGGCGCGGGCGGTGCTCCGGTCGATGGCGTGGATTCGGGAGCACTCCGCGGAAGAGGTGCTGGCCCGGGTCCCGATCGGTTGGCGACCCGGCGTCGGAGCTTGCCGCAATCCGGCTCGCCCAGCCGATGTATTCGGTCGACGGACGCATAAATAAGGAAAGGGCGGAGGCTGTGAGCGCCATAATTGGCCTAAAGAGACCAAAAGTTGACGTTGAGAGCACCTATTTGAATCTTAATTGACCATAATTCTGGTAGTGGGTCCATATCTTTTCCACAGGGATTGACATCCGATGCAGAACGTCTCAGGCTGAAAGGTGATGCCGAACAGATCAGGCAAGCGCGGCCAAGGTCCAAAGGACTTCAGCCAAATTGCGTACGAAGTGTTTCAGAAGGCCATCGGGGAGATTCCTAAGGAAGAGCCGGTAGATCCGAACAAAAACCCCGCCGCCGTCACGCTGGGGCGTCTTGGCGGACTGAAGGGCGGCAAAGCTAGGGCGGCTGCATTATCGCCCAAAAAACGAAAATTAATCGCGCAGAAGGCGGCCCAAGCGCGTTGGAAATCTAGCCCGACTATTCCACCTCAGCCCTGACCGGCAGAAACGCTTCGATTCTTTCGAGGTTTGCGATTACGCCGTTATCGCGTCGAACCAAAAAACCTAGTCCCAAAAGCGTGTCAACATCGCGCATCTTTGTTCGCGCATGCATACCAGCGTAGGCCGTCGCAACAGCCGGTGAAATTTGATCGATGTTCGGTTCAGCAATAGGGACATTTTGATTGATCATGTCCAGAAGAACGAGCTTTTGTCTCTCGGCTGTTGCCCCCGGTCTCTCTCGAAAGAAATCATGTACGTAGTTTATCCACGAAACACGCATCTGAGCAGCGCGGATCGTCTGTAGTTGCCCCTTGAGTCCATCTAGAAAACCAGAGATCGCGTAACAAACAAAGGGAACCACGTTCCCGCCTGAATCGCTTGCAGCCTGCAACTGAGCATAATATTCGCGTCGGGTGAGATTGTAGTGGTTACTCAAGAGCTGGCATGCTGGAGTTGGTATCCCTGCCGAAAGAAGTATTTGCGCCTCTACTATCCTTCCAGTACGCCCGTTTCCATCCCCAAAAGCATGAATCCACTCAATGTAGAGGTGTGCGAGAACAGCTTTCAGCATCGCCATATGTTTTCGGCTTAACCCCCCTTGGGGCTCAAAATCGGGACCATTCAACCAATCACATAATCTTGCCAAGAGATAGCCACAATCCTCGGCGGGAGCACCGAGATAGCGCATTACGCCGAACGGCCTTGTTCGTATCTCTCCGGGGACGATGTCATCTTCGAGCGTCAGACCGTTCAAAACACTCTTGTTAAGGTCCATAATCCGTCGGGGACTCAGCTCAAGGGATTCGCGCTTCGAGACTCGAAAACTCATCATGTTGAATTCTCTAACGATGTTGTCTACCTCTTGTTTTAGGTACTGTTTTTCAGGAGGCAATTCGAGCTTGCCATGCACGTGCTTCAACACTTCCTCTTCAGATAGCGTGTTCCCCTCAATCGCGACAGTCCCCCATGTCCCCTTCGCGAGGTAGACGTTATGAACTTCATTTGCGACATCTGGGCGGAGAGGCACTCCAGCGATGTGTTCGCATTTCGACTGACATTCCCCGAGGTTCAACCAAAGAGAAGATGGGGCACCCCGGAGATCCGCTTGGAATTTTATCCATGGATGGCTCTTTGAATATTTTCTGGGTGAGATTGTCATCTCCTCTGTCACGTTTAGTGTCAACTGAGTTGTCATGCTCATACTATAGCAAAATAATGCTAAACATGCTATTGTTGTTTTTTGCTTGTCACAAGTTATGTCAATAGCTATTGACAATTCTTAACAGATCAAGCATACTAGTTCGTATGAAGGTTCTAGATGCCAAAACGAAAGCCCAAGTGCTTACGGCTCTTTGTGAGGGAAGCTCGATTCGTTCCATTACGCGGATGTTCGGCGTCGGCAAGAACACGGTAGCTAGCCTGCTGGTGGATGCTGGCTTTGCGTGCGCTCGCTTCCAGGATCAGGCACTCCGAAACCTTTCATGCAAAAACGTCCAATGCGATGAAATCTGGGCATTTGTCGGGTCCAAGGATAAGAACGTCCCGGCAGATCGAAAGAATGAGTTCGGGATCGGCAGCGTATGGACCTGGACGGCCCTAGACGCGGATACAAAGCTGATGTGCAATTGGATGGTCGGCAATCGCGGAGCGGACGCGGCGCACGATTTCATGCAGGATCTTGCAAGCCGTCTCGCCAACAGAATTCAATTGACCACCGATGGGCACCACGTTTATGTAAACGCCGTGGAAGCCGCGTTTGGCGCGAATATCGATTACGCGATGCTGGTGAAGATCTACGGTGAGTCGGCAGAGTCAGAGAAGCGCTACAGCCCCGCAGAATGCGTAGGAGCGCGGAAAGAGCGCGTGATCGGCAACCCCGAAAAGGCGCTGATCAGCACTTCTTACGTCGAGCGGCAGAATCTCAACATGCGGATGGGAATGCGCCGGTTCACCCGCCTAACCAATGCGTTTTCCAAAAAGCTAGAAAATCACACGGCTGCGGTTTCCCTCTACTTTATGTACTACAATTTCGTCCGCATCCATACAACGCTGCGGGTTACGCCTGCTATGGCCGCTGGCGTCACCGAGCGGTTGTGGGACATCAACGATATGATTCGGCTGCTGGAAGAATACCGCACGGAATTAGCCGAAGAAAAGAAAGTGGAGAATCGCCGCCGAATCGAGCAGTCGTACAGCGAGTATGGGGATGCGCTCGGAGGTAAAGGCGTAAAGTTTTGAAATTCCCCATGTCTTCCCCACTGAATATGGCCTATACCACATTTTTTGGTCTATATCCTGTGGATAAGTGCCATTCCTGCGCCTAAGGCGCGATTTTTTAGTTGTAAACAGATAATGTTCTTGCTAGAATGCACCGTTCCCTGCAATACTGGATTTGTGGTGTATTTCTCCGGGTTGACGCCCCGGAGGGGTGTGTCCATTTTGAAAACCGCGCTAGTTGCGCTAAAAAGAGGATATCACAATGAGGAGTAGATGGCAGAAGGGACGAAACCTGTTTCGGCTGCCGATGGGTACAACTTTCGGCACCTATCAACGCGAGGACGGCAGGTGGATCGCGCACGCCCTGGATTTCGATCTAGTTAGCTCTGGAATGTCAAAAGCCAAAGCATTGGACAAGCTTCGCATCTCTGTTAAGACTTATATCGAATATGGGCTTACGAACAACTGGGTAGAAGACATTATCTTTCCCGCTCCAGATCGCTATTGGGAACGCATACCGATTGGGCACGCTGCTGAGACGATGGCCCCAATCGAGATCGAAGACCGGCGTATGCTGGTCTATGATGTTCCCTTAACTAATGAACCGCGCCGAACTGCTGCATAAGCTTAGCGAATTCAAGATTTATATTACTGAGGAGCGTCGCCTCCACGACGGGACGACGGTCCTCATTTTTCGATCCCACCTACCTGAGATTCCTCACGGTCGCCAGCATGTATGGGCTACCCTTACGCTTGAGCCAGGGCAAGAATTCATCGAACGAGAAGAAATTGAGCCAATTCTTAGGCACCTGTGGCACGGGAGTGCGCTTTTTTTCGGCGACGAATTGGAGCGCGAGTTGCAACCGATAGACCCGCACGAATGCGTGATTGCCGAAAAGGTGGATGCGCATGTATGGTCCCAGGGGGCGGGCTCTACAAATCTTGATGATGAGGCTGTCAGTGAACAAATTCGCGGGTTGCTTGGATTTGAGCTATCGAGCGAACATCGGGAATATCTAGAAGCCTACGTTAGGATGCGCCGCGCCAAACCAAAATCCTAAAAATCCTGCTTTGGATCGCCTGCTGGATCCTATGCAGTCTGTGGAAATCATATGGACCCACTACCATAATTCTAGCCCATTTGACAACTTAACCGTTCATCCTGTATTCTCATAAAGGTTTCGCGAGTTTTGATCTTCTGCTCCTGTGCTACCACTTTCCGTTAGGGAAGTCCGGCCGGGGGCCGGTCCCGCTGCTTGGAACGGTTTCTACGCCGTTCGGTATGGACTAGTCCGAAGTTACTACCCTCGCAGGTTTCGGAATAAGCGTGGTTTGCTTACTTCCGGGTAGATTCACCAATTTTTCTTGGAGTGTAAGTTGCCTACGTTCAATCAGCTCGTGCGCAAAGGGCGACGCCCTACGCGTTATAAGACTGCAAGTCCCGCACTGCAAGCCTGTCCGCAGAGGCGCGGGGTTTGTACCCGTGTGTACACCACCACTCCGAAAAAGCCGAATTCGGCGCTGCGTAAAGTGGCGCGTGTGCGGCTTACCAACGGAATCGAAGTGACCACTTATATTCCGGGCGTGGGACACAATTTGCAGGAGCACTCGATTGTGCTGATCCGCGGAGGCCGCGTGAAGGACCTTCCGGGTGTGCGCTATCACGTGGTGCGGGGAACGCTCGATACGGCAGGCGTCAGCGGACGCCAGCAGAGCCGTTCCAAGTATGGTGCGAAGCGACCCAAGGGTGGGGCGACTAAATAAAGGATCGTTATGCCACGCAGACGCAGACCTGAAGCCCGCGAGATTATGCCGGATCCGGTGTACAACTCGACGCTGGCTGAGAAATTCGTGAATTCGATGATGTGGGATGGCAAAAAGGCCGTCTCGCAGAAGATTTTTTACGGCGCGATGGACAAGATCAAGGAGCGGTCGGGCGACGACCCTTTGAAGTTGTTCAAGAAGGCCGTTGAGAACTGCAAGCCGCTGCTGGAAGTGAAGACGCGCCGCGTGGGCGGTGCGAACTATCAGGTGCCGGTGGAGGTTCCGAACAACCGGCGGACATCGCTGGCGATCCGCTGGATTCTGATCAACGCCCGGACGCGGCCCGAAAAGGGCATGCCCGAGAAGCTGGCGAACGAACTCTCCGACGCAGCGAATCTGCGCGGCGGAGCAATCAAGAAGAAGGACGACGTACACCGGATGGCGGAAGCTAACAAAGCTTTCGCGCACTATCGCTGGTAATTTTTTTAAGTTTATGGCTCGCACTGTACCGCTCCAGAAAATGCGCAACATCGGCATCATGGCTCACATCGATGCCGGGAAGACGACCACGACCGAACGTATCCTCTATTACACTGGCCGCACGTATAAAATCGGCGAAGTGCATGAGGGTACGGCAGTTATGGATTGGATGGAGCAGGAGCAGGAGCGCGGCATCACGATTACTTCGGCCGCGACCACCTGCCAGTGGCAGGATTGCACCATCAATATTATCGACACGCCGGGTCACGTGGATTTCACCGCGGAGGTGGAACGCAGTTTGCGCGTGCTGGACGGCGCGGTGGCGGTTTTTGACGCGGTAGCCGGTGTTCAGCCGCAGACGGAGACCGTTTGGCGGCAGGGCGATAAGTATCGCGTTCCGCGCATGTGCTTCATCAATAAGATGGACCGCGTGGGTGCGGACTTTTTCCGCTCCTTCGATACCATTATCGACCGGTTGAAATGCCGTCCGATTGCGATTCAGCTTCCGATTGGCGCCGAGGACAAGTTCCTGGGTGTGATCGACCTGGTGAAAATGAATGCGCGCATCTGGCGCGACGAAACGCTGGGCGCGGAATTCGACGATGTCGAGATTCCGGAGGAATATCTGGAGCAGGCCAAGGAATATCACGACAAGCTGGTGGAGGCGGTTTCCGAATCCGACGACGAGTTGTTCCACAAATTCGTCGAAGGCGAGAAGATTACCGAAGCCGAGTTGCGCGCGGGCGTTCGCAAGGCGACCATCGCGCAGAAGATTTTCCCGGTGATCTGCGGCACGGCGTTTAAGAATAAAGGCGTGCAGAACCTTCTCGATGCGGTGGTGGATTATCTGCCTTCGCCGCTCGATGTGCCGCCGATGCATGGCCACGATGTCGACAACAAAGACGTCACCGTGATCCGCGAAGCCAGCGATACGGAGCCGTTTTCGGCGCTGGTGTTCAAGATTATGACCGACCCGTTTGTCGGTCAGTTGGCGTTCATTCGCGTGTACTCGGGCAAGTTGTCGGCGAGCGAATCGATTTATAACGTTGCCAAGGGGCGCAAGGAGCGCATTGGCCGTCTGGTCAAGATGCACGCCAATAAGCGCGAAGATATCACGGAGATTTTGGCAGGCGATATCGCGGCGGCGGTGGGTTTGAAAAACGTCTCTACCGGCGACACGATCTGCGATGAGAAGCATCCGGTGATTCTGGAAGCGATCGACTTCCCGACGCCGGTGATTCAGCTGGCGATCGAGCCGAAGACGAAGGAAGATCAGCAGAAGCTGGGCATGGCGATCGCCAAGCTGGTGCAGGAAGATCCGACGCTTGAAGGTTTCGACCGATCCGGATACCGGGCAGACGATTCTGGCCGGCATGGGCGAGCTGCATCTGGAAATTATCGTCGAGCGCATGCAGCGCGAGTTTGACGTGGGCGCGAATGTCGGCAAGCCGCAGGTGGCTTATCGCGAGACGATTCGCAATACGGCGGAGGCCGATTACACGCACAAGAAACAGACCGGCGGCAAGGGGCAGTATGCGCGCGTGAAGTTGCGCGTGGAGCCTTTGCCGGGCGGCGAGTTTGAGTTCGTCAACGAAGTGACGGGCGGCAACATTCCGAAGGAATTCATTTCGGCGGTGGAAAAAGGCGTGGTCGAAGCGCTGGAGCACGGGATCATGGCGGGCTATCCGATGTCGGATATTCGCGTGGTGGTGTTCGACGGCGACTATCACGATGTCGATTCGTCGGAAATGGCGTTCAAGATTTGCAGTTCGATCTGCGTGAAAGAAGCCGCGCGCAAGGCGAAGCCGGTGCTGCTCGAGCCGGTGATGCGGGTTGAAGTGGTGGTGCCGGACGAGTATATGGGTCCGGTGAACGGCGACCTGATTTCGCGGCGCGGGCGTCTAGAGGGCACGGAAATTCTGGGTTCGACGCAGATTATTAAAGCAATGGTTCCTCTGTCGACAATGTTCGGTTATGCGACGGAGCTCCGCAGCCGCACGCAGGGACGCGGCGCGTTTACGATGCACTTCGGTCAGTACGAAGAAGTGCCCAAGAGTACCGTCCGACGAGATCATGAAGCGAAATAATCCCGCGGCTTAAGCGCGGGAAACGGGAGATCGAAAACAATGGCGAAGGAAAAATTTGATCGTAGTAAGCCGCACGTGAACGTGGGGACGATTGGACACATCGATCACGGCAAGACGACGCTGACGGCGGCGATCACCAAGACGCTTTCCAAGCACAATCCGAAGAATAAGTTCCGGAGTTTCGATTCGATCGATAATGCGCCGGAAGAAAAGGCTCGTGGAATCACGATTGCCGCGGCGCACGTGGAATATGAAACGGCGAACCGGCATTATGCGCACGTGGATTGCCCGGGTCACGCGGATTACATCAAGAACATGATCACCGGCGCGGCGCAGATGGATGGCGCGATTCTGGTTGTCGCGGCGACCGATGGTCCGATGCCGCAGACGCGGGAGCATATTCTGCTGGCCCGTCAGGTTGGCGTGCCGTACATCGTGGTCGCGCTGAATAAAGTCGACATGGTCGACGATCCGGAGCTGCTTGAACTGGTCGAGCTGGAAGTGCGCGAGCTGCTGACCAAATACAATTTCCCGGGCGACGATCTGCCGGTGATTCAAGTTTCGGCGCTGGGCGCGTTGAACGGCGAAGAGAAGTGGGAGAAGACCATCGACGAGCTGATGGACGCGGTCGACAAGTTCATCCCGATGCCGGCGCGCATGACGGACAAGCCGTTCCTGATGCCGATCGAAGATATTTTCTCGATTCAAGGCCGCGGGACCGTGGTTACGGGACGTATTGAGCAGGGGATCTGCAAGGTCGGCGAGGACATGGAGATTGTCGGGTTCACCGATACTCGCAAGACGGTCGTGACCGGCGTCGAAATGTTCAAGAAGCTGCTCGATGAAGGCGCGCGCGGGCGATAACGTGGGGCTGCTGCTGCGCGGTATCGAAAAGAACGACGTCGAGCGCGGGCAGGTGGTCGCGAAGCCCGGGTCGATTAAGGGCTACAAGAAGTTTAAGGGCGAAGTGTACGTCCTCAGCAAAGACGAAGGCGGGCGGCACACTCCGTTTTTCAAGGGCTATCGGCCGCAGTTCTACTTCCGCACGACTGATGTGACGGGGTCGCGCAGTTGCCGGAGGGGATGGAAATGGTGATGCCGGGAGATAACGTGCAGCTGGAGATTGAGCTGATCACGCCGGTCGCCATGGATAAGGGCTTGCGCTTCGCGATTCGCGAGGGCGGGCGGACGGTTGGGGCGGGAACGGTTAGCGAGATTTTAGGATAAGCGGGCGATTAATGAGTAGCTTAAGAGAACGCATTCGAATTCGCCTGAAGGCGTACGATCACCGGATACTGGACCAGTCGACGACGGAGATCGTCGATACGGCGAAGAGAACCGGTGCCACGGTGGCCGGGCCGATTCCGCTGCCGACGGTGAGAAATCTGTACACGGTATTGCGGTCGCCGCACGTGGACAAGAAGAGCCGGGAGCAGTTCGAGATCCGGACGCACAAGCGTCTGCTCGATATTCTGGAGCCGACGCAGGATACGGTGGATGCGTTGATGAAGCTGGATCTGCCGGCTGGTGTGGACGTTGAGATTAAGGCGTTTGGGAAAAGTAAGTAGCCAGGAGCCAGTAGCCAGAGCAGATATGGTGGCTGCGCGGCACCTTGAAGGATTGGTATGAGTCCAGGGATTCTAGGCAAAAAGATCGGGATGACGCAGGTGTTCCGGGCGGATGGGCAGGTTGTTCCTGTTACCGTTCTGAAGGCCGGACCGTGCGTTGTGGTGCAGCGGAAGACGCCGGCCACCGACGGCTACGATGCCGTGCAGCTCGGGTTTATGGAATACGCCAAGAAGAAGGGCGTGTCGAAACCGGCGGCGGGGCATTTGAAGAAGTCGGGCGCGGAGGGCGTGAGGTTCCAGCGCGAATTTCGGCTCGACTCTTTGAACGGCGATATGAAGACGGGCGACCGCGTGCTGGTCGACGAATTCAAGCCGACTCAAAAGGTCGACGTGATCGGCATCAGCAAGGGTCGCGGGTTTGCGGGCGTGGTGAAGCGTCATCATTTCCGCGGCGGCGATGCGACGCACGGATCGATGTTCCATCGCGCGCCGGGATCGATTGGCGCTTCGAGCTTTCCGTCGCGCGTGTTCCCGGGGACGCGCATGGGCGGGCATATGGGGACGGATCGGGTGACGGTGCGGAATCTGGAAATCGTGCAGGTGGACACCGAGGACAACGTGATTCTGGTGAAGGGCGCGGTGCCTGGACCGAATGGCGGCTACGTCATGCTGCGGAGGTCGAAGACAATAGTATGCCGAGCGTAGATATTATCGATCTCAGCAATAAGGTCGTCGGGACGCTGGATTTGTCGGACGATGTTTTTGGCGCGCCGGTGAATGAGAACCTGCTGTACGAAGCGGTTCGTCATCACCTGGCGTGCGTGCAGGCGCGGAACGGCTTCGACCAAGACTCGCCATGAAGTGGCCGGGTCGGGCAAGAAGTTGTGGAAGCAGAAGGGGACGGGGCGGGCGCGTATGGGCTCCATCCGGTCGCCTCTGTGGCGGCATGGCGGCACGGTGCACGGGCCGCAACCGCGCGATTACAGCTACAAGCTGCCGAAGAAGATGCAGTTGGGGGCGCTGAAGAGCGCGTTATCGGCGAAGCTGCGCGACGGCGAACTGCGGGTGGTGACGGAGTTCGCGGTCACCGAAGCCGAAGTCGAAGGTGATGCGCAAGACGCTGGATGGGCTCGAGGCTTCGCGGACGATTCTGCTGGTGGATAATTCGGCCAACAGGAATCTGGCGCTGGCGAGCCGGAACCTGGAAGGCGTGAAGCTGGTTTCGAGCCGCGAAGTGAATGTGTACGACCTGCTGGGTCATCAGCATGTGCTGTTTACTCAGGAAGCAGCAAAGAAAATTTCGGAGGCGCTGGCATAATGTCCACACTCTACGATGTCATTAAGCGTCCGATCGTGACCGAAAAGGGCGTTGCGAAGAAAGACGCGGAGCGTACTTTGTGTTTCGAGGTCGAGCGCGGACGCGAACAAGACGCAGATCAAGAATGCCGTGCAGACCCTGTTCAAGATCAAGGTGGAAGACGTCCGCACGTCGACCACGGCGGGCAAATTGCGCCGCCGGGGCCGTTTCGCGGGGTATCGGTCGGACTGGAAAAAGGCGTATGTGCGCCTGAAGGCCGGCGAAAAAATGCCGGAGTACGCGGAGATCTAAGCCATGGCCGTTAAGAGCTACAATCCGACCACGCCGACACGCCGTTTCCAGACGGTGGTTTCGCGCGACGACATTACCAAGCAGACGCCCGAGAAGAGGCTGGTCGAGGGCAAGCCGAAGACGGGCGGACGAGTCGTCGACCGGGACGCGTGTCCTCGCAGATTCATCGGCGGAGGGCATAAGCAGTCCTATCGCGAGATCGATTTCAAGCGCGATAAGAGCGGGATTCCGGCGAAGGTCGCCGCGATCGAGTACGATCCGAATCGCAGCGCGCGCATCGCGCTGCTGCATTACGTCGACGGCGAGAAGCGATATATTCTGGCGCCGGTGGGCTTGGCGGTCGGGCGGACGGTGACGTCGGGTCCGGAGGCGGATATTCTGGTCGGCAATTCGCTGCCGCTGAAAAATATTCCGGCCGGCACGGTGGTTCATAATATCGAACTGCGGCCGGGCAAGGGCGGGCAGATGGCTCGGTCGGCGGGGACGCAGGCGCAGCTGGTCTCCAAAGAAGGAGACTACGCGCTATTGAAGCTGCCTTCGGGCGAAATTCGCAAGGTGCAGGTGGAGTGCGCGGCGACGATCGGGCAGGTGGGCAATGTCGAGCATGAGAACGTGAGCCTGGGTAAGGCGGGGCGTTCGCGGTGGTTGGGGAAGATGCCTCACAATCGCGGCGTGACGATGAATCCGGTGGATCACCCGCATGGCGGAGGCGAGGGCAAGACTTCGGGCGGCAGGCATCCGGTGACGCCGTGGGGCCAGCCGACGCGCGGGTTCAAGACGCGCAACAACAAACGCACCAATAAGTGGATCGTGACGCAGGAAAGCGAAGAAGAGGTAGCGGATGGGACGTTCGTTAGCAAAAGGTCCGTTTGTCGATGACCACCTGATGAAGAAGGTGACCGCGATGAACGATAAAAACGAGAAGAAAGTATTGCGGACGTGGTCGCGGCGTTCGACGATATTGCCGGAGTTTATCGGCCACACGCTGGCCGTGCATAACGGGAAGAAGTTCATTCCGGTGTACGTGACGGAGAACATGGTGGGCCACAAGCTGGGCGAGTTTTCGCCGACGCGGACGTTTAAAGGACACGCGGCGAAGGCTGCGCCGGAAAAGACCGCGAAGCCGGCGGCTTAAGAGGAGTTTACGATGCAAGCGAGAGCGGAAGCCAGATATCTTCGAACGTCGCCGCAGAAGGCGCGGCTGGTCATCGACCTGATTCGCGGCCAGCGCGCGGGCGATGCGATCAATATTTTGCGCACGACCAATAAGCGGATCGCGCCTTCGATCGAGAAGGTGCTGCGGTCGGCGATTGCCAATGCCGAGAACCGGTCGAACGACGTCGACGTCGACAAGCTGATGGTGATCGAGTGCTATGTGAACGAGGGGCCGCGCATGAAGAGGGTTCGTCCGGCGCCGATGGGGCGGGCGTATCGGTATCAGCGGCGGATGTCGCACATTATCGTCAAGGTCGGCGACGGAAAGACCGACGGAAAACAGGGGCCGCGAAATAACATGGGTCAAAAAGTACATCCTTACGGATTCCGGCTGGGCGTCACCAAGACGTGGCGGTCGCGATGGTTCGCCAAACAGGATTACGCGAAGCTGCTGCGCGAGGATCTGGAACTGAAAGACGCGCTGCGCAGCCGTTTGAAGGCGGCGGGCATCAGCTCGATTGAAGTCGACCGGCCGGGCAATAAGCTGCGGATCACGATTCACACGTCGCGTCCCGGGATCATTATCGGACGCAAAGGCGCGGAGATCGAGAAGCTGAAGGGCGACCTGGCGAAGAAGACCAAGCGCGAAGTTTTCATCGATATTCAGGAAGTGCACAAGCCGGAGCTCGATGCGCAGCTGGTTTCGGAATCGATTGCGCTGCAGCTCGAAAAACGCGTGGCGTTCAGACGGGCGATGCGTAAAGCGGTCGACTCGGCGCTGCGGTTTGGTTGCAAGGGAATTAAAGTTCGCGTGTCGGGACGCTTGAACGGCGCGGAAATCGCGCGTACGGAATGGTATCTGCAAGGGCGTCTGCCTCTGCACACGCTGCGCGCCGACATCGATTACGGATTCACGGAAGCGAACACGACGTATGGCGTGATCGGGATCAAGTGCTGGGTTTATAAGGGCGAGATTCTGCCCGGCGGCGGTCCGCGCAAGGGTTTGCGCAACGATCCGGAACCGCGGCGGCCACCGTCGTCGCGCGATCGGGAGCGGCAGAGGCGATCGGGGAGACCGGGGCGGAGACCGTGGAGACGTGGTCCGCGGCCGGCATTTGTGCCGCCTTCGCAAGTGAATGCTCCGCAGGGTCCGGTGACGCAGGCGACGCCGGAAGATGCGACGGCTCGGACGTCGGCTCCGATTTTGCCGCCGATGGCTGCGCTCGCGCAGCCGAGCTGGAAAGATAAGGAAAAACCGGAAGGGAGACCGCTCCCGCGGAGAAGCCGGATGTGAGCACTCCTGAAACGAACGGAGGCAAGGAATAACCCATGTTGATGCCCAAGAAAGTTAAGTTCCGCAAGCAGCAGCGCGGACGCATGACGGGGAAGGCATGGCGCGGTTCGACTCTTTCGTTCGGCGATTACGGGTTGAAGGCGATGCGAGTGCGGCTGGATCACGGCGCGGCAGATTGAAGCGGCTCGCGTGGCGATGACGCGTTCGATCAAGCGCGGCGGCAAAGTTTGGATCCGCCTGTTCCCGGATAAGCCGATTACCAAGAAGCCGGCTGAAACCCGTATGGGAAAAGGCAAGGGCGCGCCGGATCAATGGGTCTGCGTCATTCGCCCGGGCAAGATTCTGTTCGAGATGGAAGGCGTGGGCCGCGATATCGCGCAAGAAGGCGATGCTGCTGGCGGCGGCGAAGATCGGGATTCCGACCAAATTTATTATGCGCGAGGGTGTGGAGTAGCAAATGAAAGAGAATGCGGATAAAGCCACGGGCGCTCGATGCGAACGAACTCGCCAAGCAGATAAAGGACACGGCGGAGCAGATGTTCCGGCTGCGGTTCCAGATGTCGATGGGACAGATGGACGGCGTCAAGAAGCTGCGGTCGCTGCGCAAGGAGCGGGCGCGGATGCTGACGGTTTTGCGCGAGCGTCAGGATGGAGCGGCGCCGGTGGCTCAGAGGCCGGCGCGAGCGAAATCGCTGCCGAAGCCGGCGGCGCAGGAAACGGCCAAGAAGAAGCCGGCGGCGTCGTGAAGCCGAAAGCGGCGGCGGTCCGAAGGTAAGAAAAGAAGCGAGTCAGGTGAAAGTGAAGCCCACGGCTGCGCCGAAAGTCGGCCAAGATCAATATGCCGCGGAAGTCGGGCAAAGGATAACCGCGGATGCCAGAGAAAAACCCGGAATACAAGCCGGGAATTAAGAACGAGAAGGTCGGCTCGGTGGTCTCGGCGAAGATGGCCAAGACGATCGTGGTCGAAGTGTCGCGCAAGGCGGCGCATCCGGTATACAAGCGCGTTGTGACCAAGCGCAAAAAGTTTTACGCCCACGACGAAAAGGGCGAAGCCAAGCCGGGCGATGTGGTTCGGATTATCGAATGCCGCCCGATGAGCAAGCTGAAGCGCTGGCAGTTGGGCGAAGTGATCCGCAAAGCGGTGCAGGTGACGACGGATCTGAGCTCGATCGGCATTCAGACGGGGCCGGAGAAGCGGCCGGCGAAGAAAAAGAAGTAGCAACAAGAAGTAGAAGCCAGGAGCCAGGAGCCAGAATTTATGATTGGGATGCGGACAATTCTCGAGGTCGCCGACAACAGCGGCGCGCGTCGGCTGCAATGTATTTTGCCGCGCGGAGGCGATCTGGGATTGCGCGCAGGGTTGGGTGACATTATCACTGCCAGCGTGAAGGAAGCGGCGCCCGATTCGGCGATCAAGAAGGGTAAGGTCGTCCGGTGCGTGGTGGTGCGGATGCGCAAGGAGACGCGGCGCAAGGACGGCACTTATATCCGCTTCGATTCGAATGCCGCGGTGTTGATCAATGAAGTGGGTGAGCCGGTGGGGACGCGCGTGTTCGGCCCGGTGGCTCGCGAGCTGCGCGACAAGAAATTCATGAAGATCGTTTCGCTCGCGCCGGAGGTTATTTAGATGAGGATTCCAGTGGCGAAGAAAATTCCTTTTCGGCATCAGAACGATCCGAAAGATCAAGTTGAAAATCCGGATTAAAAAAGACGACACCGTGAAGGTGATCGCGGGCCGGGACAAGGGCAAGACCGGACGCGTGCTGCATGTCGACCGGGTGAACGCGAAGGGTGCTGATCGAGGGCGTGAGCATGGTGAAGCGCCACACTCGTCCGAATCCTTCGAAGCAGATCAAGGGCGGCATTGCGGAGCGCGAGAGCTCGATTGCGGTTTCGAATGTGATGATCGTGACCTCGGGCGGCGTGGCCACGCGGATCGGGTATCGGATGGAAGGCACGGGCGCGACCAAGCGGCATGTGCGCGTCGCCAAAAAGGGCGGCGAGATTTTGGATAAGGCGTAAATATGGCACGTCTTAAAGAAGCGTATTTAAAGAAAATCGTTCCGGCCATGACCAAGGAGTTCGGTTACACGAACCGGATGGCGGTGCCGAAGGTGCAGAAGATCAGCGTCAATATCGGCCTGGGCGAAGCGACCGGCAACAGCAAGCTGATGGACGGCGCGGTGAATGAGCTGAGCCAGATCGCGGGGCAGAGGCCGGTGATCAACAAGGCTCGCAAATCGATTGCGGCGTTCAAGCTGCGCGAAGGAATGGCGATCGGCTGCAGCGTGACTCTGCGCGGCGACCGCATGTACGAATTTCTGGATCGCCTGGTGAGCGTGACCCTGCCGCGCGTGCGCGATTTCCGCGGCGTGTCGTCGAAGTCGTTCGACGGGCGCGGCAATTACACGCTGGGCATCAAGGACCAGTTGATTTTCCCGGAGATCGACTATAACAAAGTCGAAAAAACCAAGGGAATGAATATTTGCATCACCACCACCGCCAAGACCGATGCCGAGGGGCTGGCGTTGTTGAAACACCTCGGAATGCCTTTCCGGGCGCAGTAAGGATATATAAATGGCGACTACCGCTAAAATTGCCAGGGACGAAAAGCTCGCGATCGAGAAGGCGTCAAGCGGGGAAGCCGAAGCTTGCGTGCCGGCATCGCAATCGCTGCTTCCGCTGCGGGCGTCCGCGCGGATTTCTGAGGAAATTCAAGCTGTGCCGGATTTGTTTCCGGAAACTGGCGCTGGCGGGGGAAGTCCCCGGCGTGATCAAGGCAGTTGGTAAGGCGCGAGCTGGTAGGAGGATTTTAAAGGAATGATGACAACCGATCCCATCGCCGACATGCTGACGCGCATGAGGAATGCGCTCTCCGCGCGCCACCCGAAGGTGGACGTGCCCGCATCGCGGCTGAAGAACGATATTGCGAAGATCCTCAAGGACGAAGGCTACATCGCGAACTTCAAGCTGACCGAGGATGGCACCAAGAAATCCATCCGTATCTATTTGAAGTACACGCCCGGCAATGTGCCGGTGATCTCGCGGATTGAGCGCGTGTCGCGTCCGGGATGCCGTGTGTACGTCGGTTCGAAGAAAGTGCCGCGGGTGCTGGGCGGCCTGGGAATCAATATTCTGACGACGCCGCAAGGCGTGATGACAGGATCGACCGCGCGCAAGCAGGGTGTGGGCGGCGAAGTCCTGTGTCACGTTTGGTAGTCGAGAGTTGAAAAGGGAAGCGTATGTCTAGAGTAGGAAAAAAGCTGCTCCCGTTGCCGAAGGGCGTGAAGATCACCGCCGGCGAGGGGCATTTGAACATCGAAGGGCCGAAGGGCAAACAGACCGTTCCGGTTCCGCACGGCATCACGCTGGTGCAAAAGGACGGCATCGCCGAATTTCAGCGCGACGGCGAAGATAAAGCCGCGCTGCATGGACTGACGCGGGCGCTGGCGGCCAATGCGGTGCAGGGCGTGTCGACCGGATTTACTCGCGAGCTCGATATTGTCGGGATCGGATACCGCTGCGATTTGAAGGGCCGGATCGCGACGTTCACGCTGGGCTATTCGCATTCGATCGAGTTCTATCTTCCGGATGGAATCGACATGAAGATCGACAAGCAGACGCATCTGGTGTTGACCGGGTCCGACCGCCAGTTGCTGGGTCAGGTCGCGGCCAACATGCGCGCGCTGCGTCCGCCCGATCCGTACAAAAATAAAGGCGTCCGGTACACGGGCGAATCGCTGCGCAAGAAGGTCGGCAAGACCGGCGCGGGAGGTAAGTAATCGATGGCACGACGGGATTCTAAAAACATCATCCGGCTGCGCGTTCACAAGCGGATCCGGAGCCGTGTTTCGGGCACGGGCGAGCGTCCGCGCCTGGCGGTGTTTCGCAGCGTGAAGCATATTTACGCGCAGGTGATCGACGACACCAAGGGTCACACGGTGGTGGCGGCGGGTTCGACCGAGAAGGACTCGAAAAACGGCGGCAACGTGACCGGGGCGAAGGAAATCGGCAAGCTGGTGGCCGAGCGCGCCAAGGACAAAGGCATTAAGGCCGTGGTGTTCGATCGCGGCGGTTATCAGTATCACGGCCGCGTCAAGGCGCTGGCCGAGGCGGCCCGCGAAGCGGGATTGGAATTTTAAAAATATATGGGCATGCAAAAGCGCATCGACTCGACCAACCTGAACCTCAAAGAGCAGGTTGTTTCGATTAACCGCGTGACGAAGGTCGTCAAGGGCGGAAAAAATCTGAGCTTCTCGGCGCTGGTCGTGGTGGGCGATCCGGGCGCGAAGATTGTCGGCTTCGGCACGGGCAAGGCGAAGGAAGTGCCGGCCGCGATCAAAAAGGGCATCGAAGCGGCGAAGAAGAATCTTCGCAAAGTGAACGTGCTGGCGACGACGATTCAGCATGTCGTGCTGGGCGAGTTCGGCAGCGGACGCGTTTTGCTCAAACCGGCTCCGGATGGGACGGGCGTGATCGCGGGCGGAGCGGTGCGCGCGGTGATCACGGCGGTCGGGATTCCGAATGTGTTGACCAAGTCTCTGGGCTCGCACAATCCGCACAATGTGGTGAAGGCGACGATCGACGCGCTCGAACAGTTGCGCGATAAGGCCGAGGTCGCCGATCTGCGCGGTCTGGCGCTGGAAAAGGTTTAAGCTATGCCGGGAACGATTAAGATCAAATTGATAAAGAGCGTGATCTGCACGCCGGATAAGCACAAAGTGATGGTGCGGGCGCTGGGCCTGCGGACGCTGGGCCGGACGGTGATCAAGCCCGATACGCCGGCGTTCCGGGGCATGGTCAAGAAAATTCCGCACTTGTTAGCGATTGTGGATTAGTGAGTAACTTATGAATCTCAGCCAACTCAGACCGCCTAAGGGGCAGAAGCAGAAGAACCAGCGTATCGGGCAGGGCATGGGCTCGGGCCGCGGAAAATTTTCCGGTCGCGGCGCCAAGGGCGCCAAGTCGATTTCGGGCTATTCGCGCATGCGCGGGTTTGAAGGCGGGCAGATGCCTCTGCATCGCCGTTTGCCGAAGCGCGGCTTCACCAACATTTTCCGCAAGGAATATGCGATTGTGAACGTGGCGGCGCTCGAGGCCCTGGAAGGCAGTTCGTTCGATCCGGGCACGCTGCTCGAAGCGGGCGTGATCCACAAGCTGAAGCATGGCTTGAAGATTCTGGGGGCGGGCGAGTTGAAGAAGACAATTACGGTGAAGGCGCACGTGTTTTCGAAGTCCGCGCTCGAAAAGATTCAGGCCGCCGGTGGAACGGCGGAAGTGATCGCCTAAGAGACAATCAGTGCAGAGAAGTACTAGTCTTGCCTGGAGAATCATCGCATGAAGTTTTTGGAAGCCGTCGGTAATATCTTTCGCATACCGGATCTGCGCAAGCGGCTCCTGTTCGTGCTGGCTTTGCTCGCGGTGTATCGCCTGGGCGGGCACATTCCCATCCCCGGCATCGACACGAACCGGTTCGCGGAATACATCAAGCAGAACCAGGGATCGTTGTTCGGGTTTCTCGATTTATTCAGCGGAGGCATGTTCCGGCGCCTGACGATTTTCGCGCTCGGCATCATGCCGTACATCACGTCGTCGATCATTCTGCAGTTGTTGACCGTGGTGGTTCCGACGCTCGAAAAGCTGCAAAAAGAGGGTGAGATCGGGCGGCGCAAGATCACCCAGTGGACCCGTTATCTGACGGTCGGCCTGGCGCTCGTGCAATCCTACGGAATCGCGTTTACGCTGTCCCATGCGTCGACGCCGTTCGTCACGCATCCGGGCTTCAGTTTCACCGCGATGACGATGCTGACGCTCACCACCGGCACGGCCTTCATCATGTGGCTGGGCGAGCAGATTACAGAACGCGGCATCGGCAACGGGATGTCGCTGATCATCTTTACCGGCATCGTGATCGGCCTGCCGAACGCGATCTCCGAAATGGTCACCCGAGTTCAAACCGGCGATTGGCCGCTGATTCCAGGTGCTGGTCATCGTGGTGATGATGGTCGCGGTGGTCGCGTTCATCGTACTGGTCGAACGAGGCGAGCGCAGGATTCCGGTTCAATACGCCAAGCGCGTGATCGGGCGCAGAATGATGGGCGGGCAGTCGACGCACCTGCCTTTGAAAGTCAATGCGGGCGGCGTGATTCCGGTGATTTTCGCGAGTTCGCTGCTGGCGTTTCCGATGACGCTGATGCAGTTGGATTTCGTCAAGAATTCGACCGTGCTGAGCGGGATGCTGGGAGCGATCCAGGGCGCATCGCCTCTTTATTACCTGCTCTACACCGTTCTGATTATCTTCTTCTGCTTCTTCTACGTGTCGATTATTTTCAATCCGAACGAAGCGGCGGATAACATGCGCAAGTACGGCGGGTTCATCCCGGGCATCCGGCCGGGGCGGAACACCGCCGACTACATGAACAAGATTCTGACCAAGATCACGGTGGTCGGCGGCCTGTACCTGGCGATTCTGTCGCTGCTGCCGCAGATCATGATCGCGGGCATCAAGCTGCAGCGTCTGCCGCTGGTTGGGAATTTTATCGACGCGCATTTCCCGCGCTGGCTGCTGGATGGTCTGGGAGTGAATTTTTCCTTCGGTGGGACCTCGCTGCTGATCGTGGTCGGCGTGGCGATGGATACCGTCAACCAGATCGAAGCGCAGTTGATCATGCGCCATTACGAAGGTTTTACGCCGCGCGCGGGCCGCATCCGGGGCCGCCGCAGCACGAGCATCTGAAGTGGGCGACTTTTTTCGGCAGTTTATGGAGGGAAGCCCGACGAAGCGAGTGAATGAGTCGACTCTGTCTGATTTTGTTCGGTCCCCCAGGATCGGGGAAGGGGACGCAAGCCAAGTTGCTGCGTCAGGCATTGGGAGTGGCTCATATATCGACCGGCGACATGCTGCGGGAGCGGGCGGCATCGCACGATCCTTTGGGAGAAGCAGCGTCGGCCATCATGAAATCCGGCGGTCTGGTGCCGGACGAAATCGTCAACAAGATGGTGGAGGAGCGGATCGAGCAGCCGGATTGCGTGAACGGGTTTATCCTGGACGGATATCCGCGAACGGTGAATCAGGCGAAGCTGATTTCGGGGGTGCTGGAGGCCAAGAAGATCGAGACGGTGGTGGTTCACCTGAAAGTCGATTATAATGTTATTATTGCCCGTCTCTCCGGGCGCCGGCTCTGCCCGACCTGCGGCGCGCTATACAGCGTGTCGTCAAAAACTCCGGTGGTTTCGGAAGTTTGCGATTACGACGGATCGAAACTGGTGGTCCGGGACGACGATCGCCCAGAAGTGGTCGCGGAGCGGTTAAAGGCTTATGACCGACAGACATCTCCGGTGTTGGAATGTTTGCGCGAAGAGGGATTCGCGGTGTGCGAAGTGGATGGCGCGGCAAGTTCGCCGCTGGTGATTGCAAAGCAGATTCGGGAATGGATTGAAGGCCGGAGCGAAGTAGCCGCCGGCCAGGTGGAAAGTTAGCAGGCATGATTGTGCGCAAGAACATGGCGGAGCTCGAAAAAATGCGGTCCGCCGGCCTTCTCGTCTGGAAGATTTTGGACGCGCTGAAGAAGATGGTGGCGGAAGGCGTCACCACGTACGATCTGGAAGTGACGGCGGAGAAGATGATGGCGGATGCGGGCGCGCGATCGGCCTTTAAGGGTTATTCGACGCCGAGCGCGGGAACGAAATTTCCCGCGGTGCTGTGTACGTCGGTGAATGAAGAGATCATCCACGGGATGCCTTCTCAGAAGAGGGTTTTGAAGCCCGGCGATATCGTCTCGATCGATACGGGCGTGCAGTTGAACGGCTATTACGGCGATTCGGCCGTGACGGTTGGGGTGGGCGAAATCTCCGAGGAAGCGCAGCGCCTGATGAATGTGACGCGCGAGTCGCTGGAACTGGCGATTGAGAAGGCGCGGCCGGGTAACCGGCTGTTCGATATTTGCGGCACGGTGGAACGGCACGTGACCGCGAACGGGTTTTCAGTGGTGCGGGAGTTTGTGGGCCACGGCATCGGTACGCAGATGCACGAAGAGCCGCAGGTTCCCAACTACGTCGACCGGCGGAGCGAGAATCCGCGGTTGAAAGAGGGAATGGTGCTGGCGATCGAGCCGATGGTGAACGCGGGAAAGCCGGGCAGCCGGGTGAAAGCGGACCATTGGACGGCGGTGACCGAGGACGGAAGATACTCGGCGCATTTCGAGCACACGGTGGCGATTACGGCAAACGGGCCTTGGGTGTTGACCAGGCCGTAAGGGATTCAGGAAGGATTTTATGAAAGTCGGAGCATCGGTCAAAAAAATGTGCGACAAGTGCAAGATCGTCCACCGCGAAGGCGTGGTGCGCGTGATCTGTACCAATCCGAAGCATAAGCAGAGGCAGGGTTAACGAATATGGCGCGTTTAGCGGGCGTGGATTTACCGGCGAAGAAGCGGACCGAGATCGGTCTCACTTATATTTACGGCATCGGACGGACCAGGGCAATCTCGCTCTGCTATCGGGCGGGCGTCAATCCGGATACCAAGATTTCCGATCTGACCGAAGAAGAGGTCAACAAGATCCGCCAGATTCTCGAGGCAGAGGGCGCGGTCGAAGGCGACCTGCGCAAGGAGACCTCGATGAACATCAAGCGCCTCATCGAAATGGGCGCTTATCGCGGCCTGCGTCATCGCCGCGGCTTGCCCGTGCGCGGCCAGCGCACTCACACCAACGCCCGCACCCGCAAGGGTCCGCGCCGCGGCACGGTAACGAACAAGAAGAAGTCCGCGGCGAAAACGTAAGGGATAATAACATGGCGAAAGCACCGGCGAAAACTGGCAAGAAGAAGGCATTTAAGAAGAAGGAAAAGCGTTCTGTCCCGATGGGCCGAGTCCACGTGCAGGCGTCGTTCAACAACACGATCATCACGATCACGGATCCCATGGGCAACGTGATCTCATGGTCCAGCTCCGGGTTCGCTGGGCTTCCGCGGATCGCGAAAAGGCACTCCGTTCGCAGCGCAGCAGGCATCTTTGACCGCGGCGAATAAAGCGAAGGAATCGGGTCTCCGGACCGTCGAAGTGGCGGTCAGCGGTCCAGGCGCGGGACGGGAATCCGCGGTGCGCGCTCTATCGACCGCGGGACTCGATGTTCGTTCCATCCGGGATCGTACGCCGATTCCGCACAACGGCTGCCGGCCGCCGAAGAAGCGCCGCGTTTGATATTTGCTTGTTTAAGCAGGACGAAGATGCCAGTGGCCGCCGTAAACTGCACCTACTGATGCAATTGACCAGGGAGGTCTGATTTGGCTCGATATATTGGTCCCGTGTGCCGGCAATGCCGGCGCGAGGGCATGAAACTGTTTTTGAAAGGCGAGCGCTGCTACACCGAGAAGTGCGCCATCGAAAAGCGCAACTTCCCTCCGGGGCAGCACGGCAAGGATCGCAAGCCGAAGATCGTCGGCTACGGCCTCCAGCTGCGCGAAAAGCAGAAAGCCCGCCGCTATTATCAGCTTCTCGAAGGCCAGTTCCGCAATCTTTATGAGAAGGCCCTCGCGATGAAGGGCATCACCGGCGAGAACATGCTCAACATGCTGGAGCGCCGTCTCGACAACACGCTTTACCGCATGGGCCTCGCCACTTCGCGCGCCCAGGGCCGCCAGTTGGTGCGCCATGGCCATCTGAACGTCAACGGCAAGCGCGTCGATATTCCTTCGTTCATCGTCAAGCCGAACGACGTGATTGAAATTCGTGAGAAGAGCAAGAACAACCCGACCATCCTGCATGCGCGCGACGCCACGGCGCATGCTCCGAGCCCCAACTGGCTGGAAGTCGATCGCGAAAACCTCAAGGGCCGCGTAGTCAGCCAGCCCAAACGCGAAGACCTCGTCCAGATCCAGTTGAACGAGCAGCTCATCGTCGAGTTGTACTCGAAGTAAGAAGGAGCCTATTTATGTTCAAAGGATTCCAGAAACCCAAACGTTTAGTCGCCAATACGGAAACGCTCAACGAGCGTTACGGCATGTTCACCGCGCAGCCGTTCGAGCGCGGCTTCGGATCCACCATCGGCACCGGCCTGCGCCGCGTGCTGCTCAGCTCGATTGAAGGCGCCGCCATCACCGCCGTGCGGATTGAAGGCGTGGCCCACGAGTTCAGCCCCATTCCCGGCGTCGCCGAAGACGCCACCGATATCATTCTCAACCTCAAGCAGGTGCCCTTCAAGATGATGGGCGAGGGCATGCGCACGGTCCGCCTCAAGGCCGACGGCGCGGGCCAGATCCTGAGCGGCCAGATCGAGACCGATTCCGACATCGAAGTGCTGGACCGCAATATGCACATCGCCACCATCGGCGAAGGCGGCAAGCTCTCGATCGAGATGCGACTCAAGTCCGGCCGCGGCTACGTCTCGGCCGACCGCAACAACGACGAAGACCTGCCGATCGGCTACATTCCGATCGATTCGGTCCACTCGCCGGTTCGCAAAGTGAATTTCTCCGTCGAGGCCGCGCGCCTCGGCCAGATGACCGATTACGACAAGCTGACCATCGAAGTCTGGACCAACGGAGCCATTTCGCCCGCCGACGCCATCGGCCAGGCCGCGAAGCTGCTGAAAGATCACATGTCGATCTTCATCAACTTCGAAGAGCTGCCGGAGTCGGCCGAGGAGCCGGCAGAGCGCGCTCTCAGCCAGATGAACGAAGTGCTCAACCGGTCGGTCGAAGAGCTGGAGCTGAGCGTTCGTTCTTACAACTGCCTCAAGAACGCCAACATTCAAACCATCGGCGACCTGGTGCAGAAGACCGAAGCCGAGATGCTGCGCACCAAGAATTTCGGCCGCAAGTCGCTCAACGAGATTAAGGAAATTCTCTCCGGTCTCGGCCTGACGTTCGGCATGAAGTTCGACGCGCAGGGCCGCCTGGTGTCGCCGGCCGGCACACCCGCCTCGATCGGCTCGATTGACGACGACGGCGCGGACATCGACGACATCGAGGACGAAGACGAAGAAGAAGGCGAAGAAAGCGCCATTGACGGAGTAACCATGCGACACGGAAAATCCGGCTATAAACTCAAACGCGACGGCGGCTCGCGCAATTCGCTCTTAAAAGGCCTGGTCACCAGCGTCATCGATCAGGAACGCATCGTCACCACCGTTCCCAAGGCCAAGGCCATCAAGCCGCTGGTCGATAAGATGATCACGCTCGGCAAGCGCGACACGCTGCATGCCCGCCGTCAAGCCGCGGCGTTTCTCGAAACGCCGTCGTCGGTGAAAAAGTTGTTCGACAAGCTCGGCACGCGTTTCGGCCAGCGCAACGGAGGCTACACCCGCATCGTCCGCCTGGGCAATCGCAAAGGCGATGGAGCGGAGCAGGCCATGATCGAACTGGTCGGCAGCGAGCTCGTGAAGCGCGCGGCGGATCGTGCCAAGCGCCGCGAGGAGCGGCTCAACGCGATCCGGCAGGGAAAAGAAGAGGGCGAGGCGCCGGAAGAATAGGCGCTTTCTCAATTTAAGAAACCCATTTCACGCAGAGTCGCAGAGAACGCAGAGATTTTCCCAGCGAGCTTTGCATCTCTGGGTGATCGGTTTTTCGATCCGAACTATTTCAACCTTAGACCGGTTTCGGAGATTCCGGAGACCCGTTTGGAGCCGCTTCTTTTGTCGCCCGGGCGTTGCGGGGCGAAGGAAGAGTTTGGTCTTGGCAAATGGCCACGCGGCCGTTCACGTCCCTCTGGCGGGGCATTTCTCCAATATTACCCATTACATCGCTGAGACGCCTTCCTCCCATCGCCCGGTCCCGAATGAAAATGGTCCAGATGTCAAATCGCTCTTCTAATCGTCGTGAGTTGCGAGTCTTGGGTTCGTTTCGTAATCTCCCGCACCGGCAGGCGGCCGTGGGTTCGTTTCGTAAATCTTGGGCGAGGGGCTCCGCCTCCAAAGCTCGGTCCAGGAAATCCCCGAAATTGGTCTAAACCGTGAGCGCGTCAATTGGACGAGACCAGGCACCTAGCCAAAAACTGTGCCCATTCTCAAGGGTGATGTTCAGTCGCCATTCGCCCGGAACGCATTCGACAACGATTGCATCAAAATCCAACCCGTCTACGACATACGCCTCATGACCGTCGTACCACTGAAAAAGTCTCAGGCGGGGCCGGTGATCGATTAGGTCGAGCCAAGCAAGCGCGGATGAATATGCTTCGGTCTCACTGTTGAAATGCCTGTTTACCCAAATGCATTTCCCATCCTCATAGATCGAATACCGCCAATCAGGTCGTTGAGGTAGACCGTAGTTATTGATCCAGATTTCCTGTCCAGATTTCCGGCCTCCGATTCGAGCGTATCCAATCACGTCATCATCTGATCTTGTGACAGGTCCGTCCCCGGCCCACATATATTCGTACGACTTCAGCATGTTTTGAATTTCGATACTCTGCATAGACCTTGCTTCCTAAAAACACTCGTGCCTTTTGTTGTCATGTGCCTCCAAAGCTCGCAGCTTGCTCGGAAGCTTCGCCGCAGAGGTGCCCTCGCACCTAACTACACCCGCTCGTCCCCCCGCAATTCTCACACTTGTAGCACGACCCATTTCGCGTCATCAGCCCGCCGCACTCCGAACACGCCGGCGCATCCGTCACCGACGCCGAAAACAATAGAGGCTGCTGCGGATCCTCTTCCGTCACCCGCAATTTCGGAGCATCGCCCGCTTCTCCCACCGCGTACTCGGGGCCCAGGAACTTCGCGCCCAGCCAGCGGAAAATATAATCCATGATCGACTTCGCGTAGGGGACCGTCGGATTCCCCGTCCATCCGCTCGGCTCAAACCGCACATGGCTGAACTTGTCGACGAAGAATTTCAGCGGCACGCCATATTGCAGCGCGTAGCTGATCGCCGTCGCGAAGCTATCCATCAGGCCCGAAATGGTCGAGCCTTCCTTCGCCATCGAAATGAACACCTCGCCCGGCGTCCCGTCTTCGTACATGCCGACCGTGATGTAGCCTTCATGCCCGCCGATCGAAAATTTGTGCGTGATCGACTGCCGTTCGAGGGGCAGCTTATGCCGCACCGGCTGATAAACGATCTTCTCTTTGATCTCCACCTGCACCGGACCATTCGCCGCCTTCGCGCCCTTCGATGTGCCGGAGCTCAACGGCTGCACGCGCTTCGAATTATCGCGGTAAATCGCGACCGCCTTCAGGCCCAGCCGCCAGCTTTCGGTGTAGGCGTCCATGATGTCTTCCACCGTCGACTCTTCGGGCATGTTGATGGTCTTCGAAATCGCGCCGGAGATAAACGGCTGCACCGCCGCCATCATCCGCACGTGGCCCATGTAGTGAATCGACCGCGTGCCGTTCTGCGGACGGAAGCTGCAATCGAACACCGGCAGATGCTCCGGCTTCAATCCCGGCGCGCCTTCGATCGTGCCCGATGAATCGATGTGATCGACAATCGCGTTCATCTGATCGCTCGAATAACCCAGCTTCAGCAGCGCCTCCGGCACCGTGTTGTTGACGATCTTGATCACTCCGCCGCCGACCAGCTTTTTGTACTTCACCAGAGCCAGGTCCGGCTCGATGCCCGTCGTGTCGCAATCCATCATGAAGCCGATCGTGCCCGTCGGCGCCAGCACCGTGGTCTGCGCATTGCGGAATCCCGCTATGCGGCCGAGCTCGTACGCTTCTTCCCAGCACTTCCGGGCGTTCTCGTAAACCGCCTGCGGAACCGTCCGGCTGTCGATGCCGCGCCGTGGCATCGCGATGCATCCGGATCACTTCGAGGAAAGGCTCCTCGTTCATCGCGTAGCCTTCGCAAGGGCCGGTCGAGCCTTCCGAAATCCGCGCGCTGGTCAAATACGATTGCCCGCACATGATGGCCGTCAGCGCCGCCGCCCAGTCGCGGCCGTGATCGCTGTCGTAAGGAATGCCCATCGACATCAGCAGCGCGCCCAGATTCGCATAACCCAAGCCCAAGGGCCGGAAATCGTGCGAATTCTTCGCGATTTTGTCGGTCGGATACGCCGCGTTGTCGACAATAATCTCCTGCGCGATCGTTACCGTGTCGACGGCGTGCCGATACGCTTCCACATCGAACTGCCCGTCGGTCCCGACGAATTTCATCAGATTCAGCGATGCCAGATTGCAAGCCGAATCGTCCAGGAACATGTATTCCGAGCAGGGATTCGACGCATTGATCCGAGCCGTGTTCTTCGACGTGTGCCAGCGGTTGATCGTCGTGTCGAACTGCATCCCCGGATCGCCGCACTGGTGCGTCGCTTCCGCAATCTGGCGCATCAGGTCGCGAGCCTTGAACCGCTTCACCGGCTGCCCCGCCAAGCGCGACCGCGTCCACCAGTCGCCGTCGCTCTGCACCGCTTCCATGAATTCGTCGGTCGCGCGCACGCTGTTGTTCGCGTTCTGGAAGAAGATCGATCCGTACGCGTCCCCATCGAGCGAGGAATCGTAACCCGCGTCGATCAGCGTGTGCGCCTTCTTCTCTTCCTTCGCCTTGCACCACACAAATTTTTCGATGTCCGGATGATCCGCGTTCAGGATCACCATCTTCGCCGCGCGCCGCGTCTTGCCGCCGCTCTTGATCACGCCTGCGAATGCGTCGAAGCCCTTCATGAAGCTCAGAGGTCCGGAGGCCTTCCCGCCGCTCGAAAGCAGCCCGTCTTCCTCGCGCAGCGTCGAAAGATTCGTGCCCGTCCCGCTGCCCCATTTGAACAGCATGCCTTCGGTCTTCGCCAGATCCAGAATCCCTTCGAGCGTATCGCCCACCGAATTGATGAAGCACGCCGAGCACTGCGGCCTCATCTCGCCCGTTCTCTAGTTTCTTGATCCCGCCCGAAGCCTCGTCGTAATACCAGCCGTAGCCGCGCGGTTCCTTCACGCCCACGTTGAACCAGACCGGAGAATTGAAGCACGCCTTCTGCGTCAGCATCAGGTGCGCCAGTTCGCTGCGGAAATTTTCGGTGTCTTCGGCAGTGCGGAAATATCCCTGGCCACCGCCCCAGCCCGCGATGGTATCCACCACGCGGCCGACCAACTGGCGGACGCTCGATTCGCGCTCCGGCGATCCGATTTTGCCGTAAAAATATTTGCTCACCACAATATTCGTGGCGGTTTGCGACCAGTCGACTGGGACCTCGACGTCGCGCTGCTCGAAAATCACCGCGCCCTTATCGTTGCCGATCGACGCCGTGCGAAGCTCCCACTTCACCTCGTCATAAGGCGTTTTTCCCGCGTCCAAATGGGACGTGAAGTATCGCGGAAACTCCACTCCGACTCGCTCCGAAACCGGCACCGGCCGGCGGACATCTTTCAATTTCATAGCGACACCTATACCTAATTGTCCCATGGTGATTCCCCTTGTGTGAAGGATCTTGGCTGCTGAAAATGACCGTCTCTTCCAGCGCTGTTCGCAATCATGCCCCAACATATAGTACTTCGTCAAGAACTATATCTATATACGGGACAGCCTGTTACGAACAGGTGTCAGAGTACCAGGTAATACCCAATTCCTGATGGACAATAGGATACATGCGTATGGTAGTATCAGTTATGGCTTGGCGAATCAGCCACTTACGGGCACTAGAAGCGGAAAGCATCCATATCTTCCGCGAGGTCGCTGCGGAGTTCCAGCGTCCGGTGATGCTATATTCCGTTGGTAAAGATTCGTCGGTAATGCTACGCCTTGCCCAGAAGGCGTTTTACCCTGCTCCGATCCCGTTTCCACTTCTGCATGTCGATACGACCTACAAGTTCCGTGAAATGATTGAGTTCCGGGATCAACAAGCCGCCTCTCTCGGCCTTAAACTGATCGTCCACTCGAATACTAAGGCCCTCGATGCTGGAGCGAACCCTTTCCGACTCGGGACCGAACGCTGCTGCGGTCTTTTGAAAACCCAAGCTTTACTCGATGCACTCCGCGCCGGTGGATTCGATGCGGCGTTTGGAGGCGCCCGTCGGGACGAGGAAAAATCCCGCGCCAAGGAGCGCATTTTCTCGTTCCGCGATTCCTTCGGCCAGTGGGATCCGAAAAATCAGCGACCCGAACTTTGGAATCTTTTTTCGAGCCGATTGAACCCCGGCGAAAGTATTCGCGTTTTTCCGCTTTCGAACTGGACGGAGATGGACGTGTGGCAGTACATCCATCTCGAAAATATTCCCATCGTTCCTCTTTACTATGCCAAGGAACGCCGCATGCTGGTGCGCGGAAATTCGCTCACGCTGCCGGAACTCGATTTCGTTCCGCCAGGTCCCATGGAAACCGTCCGCTGCCGCATGCGCTCTCTCGGCTGCTCGCCGTGCACGGGCGCGATCCGCTCCGATGCCGACACGGTTCCGAAGATTATCGCCGAGCTGGTCGCGGTGCGGAATTCGGAGCGCGAAAACCGGGTGATCGATCATGACCGCGAAGGCTCGATGGAAATGAAGAAGCGCGAAGGGTATTTTTAAAGTGATCGCAGTCGAAGAGCAATTCGATATCGAGGCCTTCCTCGCTTCTGAATTGTCGAAGGATCTGCTGCGCCTCGCGACCGCGGGCAGCGTCGACGACGGCAAGAGCACGCTCATCGGGCGACTTTTGCACGACGCGCGCGGAGCTTACGAAGATCAATTGAAATCCGTGCGCCGCGCCGACGGCGTCATCGATTTCGCGCTGCTCACCGACGGTCTGCGCGCGGAGCGCGAGCAGGGCATCACCATCGATGTTGCGTATCGCTACTTCGCGACGCCGAAACGCAAATTCATTCTTGCCGATACGCCCGGCCACGTGCAGTACACGCGCAACATGGCGACCGGCGCATCGACCGCCGAGCTCGCCATCATATTAGTAGATGCCAAGCGCGGTTTGACCGATCAGTCGCGCCGCCACGCGTCGATTGCGGCGCTTTTAGGGATCCGCCATTTTGTGATCGCGGTCAACAAGATGGACCTGATTAACTTCGATTATGGTGTTTTTGACGACGTTTTCCGTAACTTTAAGCCCTTTTTAGACTCGTTAAGGATCGTCGAACCGTACTTTTTGCCCATGAGCGCGCTCTTAGGCGACAACGTCGTCGAGCGCAGCGCGAACATGCCGTGGTTCGTCGGCGCGCCTCTGTTGGAACATTTAGAGAGCATCGAGGTCGAAAGGCCCGTAGATGCCCCATTTAGGATGGCCGTGCAGCGCGCCGTCCGACCCGATCAGACTTTTCGAGGCTATGCTGGCCAAATCGCGTCCGGCGTGATTCGACCCGGCGATGAAATACTCGCTCTGCCGTCGGGACGGACGAAGCCGCGTGAAGCGGATTGTTACTTATGACGGCGATCTGGAAATTGCCCATGCTCCTCTTTCGGTGACACTTACGCTCGAAGATGAGATCGATATCAGCCGTGGAGACATGCTTTCTGCGGGTGCTGAACCCAAGAGCGCGCGATCGATCGAAGCAACCGTGGTGTGGTTCGACGGAACGCCTCTCGATCCATCAAGAGAATATCTGCTTAAGCACACCACTCAAACGACTCGAGCGCGGGTTGCAACCGATAGCGTTCTCAATATGAATGACATCGGCGAGGCGCGGATCACACTCGCGCAGCCATTATTTTTCGATGCATATAAATCGAATCGAATGACGGGCAGTTTTATTCTAATTGACCGTGACACCAACGCAACCTCCGGAGCAGGGATGATTCAATGATCGAAACACTCAATCTCAATAATGCTTGCGTCACTTGCAGCTTCCAGGCGGAGGACGTCGTGGTGCTGCATCTGATAATTCAGCAGAAACCCGATATCCCGGTGCTGTTTCTCGAGACGGGTTATCACTTCCCGCGAGACGCTCGCCTATCGCGACCGTATCGCGGCGGAGTGGCACCTCAACCTCCAGAATCTAAGCGCGAAGCAGAGCGTCGCCGACCAGGAATCGCAGTTCGGCATCCTGAATCAGACCGCTCCGGACCGCTGCTGTGGATTCCGCAAAGTGACGCCGCTGTTTGAAGGCCTTGCGCCCTACGACACTTGGATCACCGGTCTTCGCCGCGAACAATCCCCAACGCGGGCGAACCTTCAGCTCATTGAAGCGTTCAAACTTCCCGGCGGAAAAGAGCTGAAGAAAGTAAGTCCGCTGGCAATGTGGAGCAATCGCGAAGTTTGGAAGTACTTGGAAGCTCATAATATTCCCGCGCTCCCGCTCTATGATCAAGGGTATACCAGCATCGGCTGCGCGCCTTGCACTGAACTTCCTTTCGATCCCGAAAATGCGCGCTCCGGTAGATGGCACGGGAAGAAGCTCGAATGTGGGATTCATATTCAAGCGGAATAAATGACTGAAGTGGTTCGCGGATTCGTTATTTCACCGCGCCACTATACCGGGTTCGGGGACAAACGTTTCAAGTGCAAGCTGAAAGCTTGCGCTACCTTCAGCACACAGAGGGGGCTTCGGTAACAAATCACGCAACTACTTCGATGCTGATGGGGGCGAGTTTTCTGCGGCCCATCCGTAATTCTAGTTGATGAGGGCCTATGCCGATCTCTTCTGGTAGTCGAAGATTTACCTCGAACTTTTGTGGACGCGGGTCGATACAGAAAAATTCGAGATCGGAGACCGGGTGGCCATCTACCGACGCTTCGATTTCATGTGGGCGGGAAATTTCTGCGAGCGTCACCTTTATCATGCGCGTCTCAATGCGCTTGCCCGCAACTAAATTTACACCATCGCTAACCGACGAAACGCTTGGTACCGATGGGCCGGGCGGGATCACTCGAAGCACCGCGGGCGGGGAAATGCATTTGCCGAACCACTGCACTTCGACCGGCAGAAGACCAGTCTCCTCCAACTCCGGCAGGATGACGTTCAATTGCTGCATCCCCATGTTATCGGGCGGACCTATATATGTGATGGTTCCGAACGAGGTGCCGACAGTGACTCGCAAGTGATGCAGGCCTGCGTCGGGCGGCAGATTTTCCACCCAGATCGAAATCGAGGCCCAGCGTCCACGCGATGGCGCGACAGGCTCCGAGCTACCTGCGTTGGTGATGCGGCGAATACTCAGTCTGGTGTCCGGCGCCGGTGATTCCTGGGCCTCACTCCAACCCTGCGGTTGTTTGCGCCAGGAGGTCCACATGTACTGCGTTCCGACGCCTTCGAGCGCGAGGACTTGAAGATCGTTGTCGCGGGCGAACTCCATCAGCTCGCTCGAGGACAAGCGAGCGCCCGCCCAGGTGTCATAAGCGGCTCCGATACCTTGCGGAAGTCCATTGAATTGCAGGCGGGCGAGACCTCCGATTTTCATGACGCGCTGCGTCTCGCGCAGATACTGAATGATCACTTCGCGGCTGGGGATGTGTTGAAACACGGCGTAGGAGTAGACGAACTCAAACGTCTCGTCGGGAAACCTCGAGAGACTGGCACCGTCGTTGTGATGAGCATGGGCGTTGGGAATATCGCCCAAACGCTGTTTGGCAAGGGCGATCATTTCGTCCGATACGTCGACGCCATCGATCTCCACAAAATGACGGCTCATAGGGCGCATCAGGCGACCAGGGCCGCATCCGATTTCGAGGGCGCGCCAACTTCCACGTTCGACGAGAGGAACGCGGCGCAGCTCGGATTCCAGGCTGCCGACCATTTCCGTGGCGGTGGCGTAGAACTCCGCGTCGTCCTGATCGCGGCGTCCGAACGCGACGTAATAGCCGGCGTCCTCCTTGGCGCGGGCGTTCCAGTCATTACGCATTTCATCGCGCATTCGTGCGGAGACTTCGTCGTCAGAGTACGGGGACATGTTACTTGCGGCTCGAATAGCGATTCAGCTCTTCGAGCATCGGCTGAGCGGGGGCTGGCGGGGCGATGGTGGAGGTGATAATTTCGCGATTAGTGATCTTGCGTCCGTAGAGCTCCTCGTTCCAATCGGAATCCTCGCGCAGTGTGGCACCGGCGAGCGCAACACCTGCAAAAAGGCCGCGGGCGCGCGACCAGGTTAGAATTTCAGCGGTCATGAAGGCGTCGGTCTCGGCCTGCGTGGAGCGGCCGACGGGTCCGGCCGCGACCGTTGCATCGCCGCCCAAAGTGAACTTGCTCGTAAGCAATCGACGCATGCCGCTCTCATTCATCACAAGCATGATTACGTCGGTCTCCGATCCGCCCGCCTGGAAACCAACGCTACCTCCTTCGACCCGAATCGAGGCAGGCGCGCCCCAGCCCACGCCGGATTTACTGCGGCAGGAAACGAATCCTTTTCCGTATTTCGCGCCGACGATAAACGCTCCCTTCTTCAAGCCTGGAACGATGACAACGCATTGCGATTTGTTGAGCAGGTCCTGAGGGATGGCTTTATCGGGAGTGCGCATCACTTCCTTGAAAACGTCCGCGGCGGCCTGCAGGCGCGCGGGCGCGTCGGATGCGGCAGATAAGAAGGCGGCGCTCAGGGTTACGGCGGCAAGCAATTTTCTCATCATTCAATAGGCTCCAAAAAACGATGATCGCACAAGCGGACAGGAGAATCGCGTTGCTATTTGAGAACTGCGAGACAGAAACCGCTCCCTATCGTCGCGGCTCGTGAGGGCGTTGATGAAATATGATGGCGTCATGACTCTCAACGACAAGGTTGCGGTAGTGACGGGGGCGGGGACGGGGATGGGACGCGCGATTGCGGAGTTGTTCGCGCGGCGCGGGGCTAAAGTGGTGGTCAATTACAGCAGCTCCCGCGATGCCGCGGAGGAAGTTGTGGCGGCGATTCAAGGCGCGGGCGGAACCGCAATCGCGGTGGGCGCGAACGTCTCTAAGGAGGTCGAGGCTATCGCCCTGATGGACGTGACGGAACGTGAGTACGGGCGGATCGACTATCTGATCAATAATGCCGGATGGAGCACCCGCGTCCCACATGCGCAACTGGGCGATCTGACCGATGAGATCTGGGACCGCACGCTGAACGTCAATCTTCGTGGCGTGTTCTATTGCGTGCGCGCGGCGACGCCGTTTCTCAAAAAGCAGCAGGGGTCTTCGATCGTAAATATCTCGTCGGTGGCATCGATTTCGGGACAGGGCAGTTCCATCGTGTACGCGGCGTCGAAGGCGGGCGTAGTCACGATGACGAAATCGCTGGCGAGGGCGCTGGCGCCGGGAATTCGCGTGAATGTGGTGCTGCCGGGATTCGTGCGCACGCGGTTCGCGGGATGGCCGAAGGAATCGTTCGATGCGGCGGAGAAAATCACGCCGCTGCGGCAATTGGCGTCGGTGGAAGATGTGGCGGAGGCGGCGCTGTTTTTCGCGGCGATCGCGAAGAGCACGACAGGCGAATCGCTGGTAGTGGACGGAGGGATGTCCACGCTGGGGGCGAGTTTATGAGTGAGATTCTTTACGAGAAAGCCGCCCATGTTGCGACGATCACATTGAATCGTCCTGCGAAGCGGAACGCGTATTCGGAGACGATGGTTCACGAAATTCTGAAGGCGCTGGCCGATGCTCGTGACGACGATGAGATTCGAGTCGTGATTATTACGGGCCAGCGGAAAGGATTCTGCGCGGGTGGCGACATCAGCCGCGATTTTCAGTATCCGGCGCGGTATCGAGGGCATCGTCTGGAATCGATGCTCGAAATGCGGGAGAACATGCACGTACTCATCCGTTTTCTGGATCGGTTCGATAAGCCGGTAATTGCGGCGGTCAACGGGGCAGCGGTGGCGGGAGGGCTGACGCTGGCGCTGGCGTGCGATTTTCGCATTGCGGCGGAGAGCGCGAAGCTGGGCGATACGAGTTTGAAGTTCGGGCTGATTCCGGACGAGGGCGGCGCTTATTTTTTTCCGCGATTCATGGGGCTTGACCGGGCGTTGAAGATGTCGCTCCTATCGGAAATTTATACAGCGCAGGAGGCGTTGGAACTGGGATTGGTCACCGAAGTGGTAGCCGATGATCGATTGATGACGCGGGCTCACGAGTTGGCCGCGCGGCTCGCGGAGGGTCCGCCGATTGCGATTCGTATCACCAAGCGGATGATGTATAAGCAGCGTGCGATGCAGCTCGACAATGCGCTGGAAGATGCGGCGATGGCTACGCTGGTTGCTAATTATACGGAAGACGTGAAGGAAGGGACCGCGGCGTTTCATGAGAAGCGCAAGCCTCAATTCAAAGGGAAATAAAAGTGAAAGCTTGGAGAGTACACGCTTGGGGTGAGCCGGAGACGATGGCGCTCGACGAGATCGCGAAGTCGGAGCCCGAAGCGGGTCAGGTGCGGATTCGCAATCACGCGGCGGCCTTGAATTTTTTCGACATTTTGCAGGTGCAGGGAAAGTATCAGGTGAAGCCGCCGTTTCCGTTCACGCCGGGCGCGGAAGTGGCTGGAATAGTGGACGCGGTGGGGCCGGGCGTGACGTCGGTGAAGGTCGGGGATCGAGTGATGGCGATTCCGCGCGGAGGAGCGTTCGCGGAATATTCTTTCGCACCGGAGGCGAGCGTATTCGCGATGCCGGAGGCGATGAGCTTCGAAGAAGCGGCGTCCATGCCGATCGTTTATCAAACTGGATACTTCGCGATGACGCATCGCTACCAGATTCGCGAGGGCGAGTGGCTGCTGGTGCACGCGGGGGCGAGCGGCGTTGGGATGGCGGCGATTCAGATCGGCAAAGCGCTGGGAGCCAAGGTGATCGCGACGGCGGGGAGCGAGGCGAAGCTCGCGTTCGCGCGCGAGCAGGGCGCGGATTATACGATCGATTACACGGATGCGGGCTGGGTGGATCGAGTGAAAGAAATCACCGAGGGCCGCGGCGCGGACACGATTTACGATCCGGTGGGCGGGGATATTTTCGATCTGTCGACGAAGTGCGTCGCCTCCGAGGGGCGCATCCTGATCATCGGTTTCGCGGCAGGGCGCATTCCGTCGATCGCGCTGAATCGCGTGCTGCTGAAAAATATTTCCATTGTCGGAGTGCTGTGGGGCGGCTACGTTTTGTCGCATCCCTCGTATGAGAAAGAGGCGCACGCGGCGTTGATGAAGATGTACGAGGCAGGGAAAATCCGGCCGTCGGTGAATGCGGTGTATCCGTTCGAGGAGGCGCCTCGAGGGCTGCGCGATCTGGCGGAGCGCAAGGTGACGGGCAAAGCGGTGCTTACGTTTCCTTCTCGATAATATTCGAAATTTCCGCGGAGCGCACGCCGTAGACCTTGCGAATCTGGCGGCAAATTTCCGAGGCGAGGCGTTCGGGCTGCTCCTTTTCATCGAGATCGATTTCGACTTTCAAATAAAGATCGGTCCGCGGCATTTTTCGATTCTACGATAGCGAGTGATACGATAGAGATGTCTCGCGGTGAGTACCCTTTGTAAGCTTTGCGAAAAGCGGCGTGCCCGCAGGCATTGCCCCGGCGTCGAGCGCCGATATTTGTCCGCAATGCTGTGGGACAGGGCGCGAAATTACCATCGATTGTCCGCTCGACTGTTCATTTTTGCGCGAGGCGCGCGTGCATGAACGGCCGGCGCCGCTGACTGAAAAAGATATTCCGAATCTCGATATTGAATTGAAAGAGAGTTTCATTCAGGAGCATGAGCACGAAGTGATGGCGCTGAGCCTCGCGCTGGCTCGCGCGATGGAGCATGAGAAGGCGGTGGACCTGGATGCGCGGGAGGCGATCGATTCTCTGGTTCGCACGTATCGCACGCTGCAATCGGGACTGATCTATGAGACGCGTCCGCAGAATCCATACGCGGCGGGGATTCAGGAACGGCTGGTGAAGGCGATCGAGGAGTTGCGGAAGAGTATCGCGGAAGAAGCGGGGATGCAGATGCTGCGCGATACGGATGTTCTGGCGACGCTGGTGTTTCTGCAGAGGCTGGAGATCCAGCACAATAACGGGCGGCGACGCGGGCGCGCATTTTTCGATTTTCTGCGGACTTATTTTCCGGAGCCGGCGCCCGGAGTCGAAGTATGACCGGCTACGTGGTATTCGCGCACGGGTCGAGCGTCGAGACGGCGAACGAAGCGGTTCGCGCGGTGACGGCGCAGTTACAGGAACGCGGAGGATTTCGGAATGTGGAGGCGGCGTTTCTCGAAGGGGGACGTCCGGATTTGCGAGGCGCGGTGGAGTCGTTATCGACGCGAGGCGATTGAGTCGGTGGTAGTGATTCCTTATTTCCTCACGCTCGGGTCTGCATCTTCAGCGCGACTTGCCGCGTCTTATAAGGGAAATCGAAAGCGTGCATCCGGGATTGATGCATTGAGGTCACACCGCCGCTCGACGGACATCCGGCGATGATCGATGCGTTGCTCGATCGGGCACAAGGGTCATGGAAGCAAAGCTAATCGAATCGTCGGAGATCGCGCCGGAGGTCCGGCACTTTGTCTTCGAAGTTCCGGAGGTGGAGAAATTCACGTTCGTTCCGGGGCAGTTCGTGTCGATGAATCAGGTGATGAACGAGAAGAAGATCACGCGAGCTTATTCGATCGCGTCCGCGCCGTCTGAAACCAACCGTTTCGAGCTGTGCCTGAACCTGGTTCACGAAGGGTTGCTCTCGCCGCGGTTGTTTGAGATGCAGCCGGGCGACACGATCGAGATTCGTCCTCCGCTGGGGATGTTCGTGCTGCGCAATCCGCCGCGCGATGTCGTGTTTATCGCCACGGGGACCGGGATCGCGCCGTTCCGGTCCATTCTCAAAGCGCAGTTGAACGAGACGTCGCAAGCGTTCACGCTGGTGTTCGGAGTTCGCCACGAATCGCACCTGATGTATCGCGCGGAGTTCGAGGAGATGGCGCGGAAGCATTCCGCATTTCCGTTTCCTGCCGACTTTGAGCCGGCCGACTGAATCCTGGAGCGGGCGGTCGGGTCACGTGCAGGCGCATCTTCAGGAGGCGATCGGCGAGCGTCGCGACGTGGATGTATTTCTGTGCGGGCTGAAGCTGATGGTGGACGATGTGAGGAATATCCTGAAAGAAATGGGTTTCGACCGCAAGCAAATTCTCTTTGAGAAATACGACTGATGGAACGCGGACTCATGTTGGGCGGGCTCGCGGTTTGTGTGTTCGTGGTGGTGGCGGCGGTGATGTTGAAGTTCATGCCCGCGCCGCTGAAAGAGTCCGATTACATGGTGATCGGCTCGGTGGCGACGCTGATGGCGCTGGGCGCGGTGTTTTTGCTGCTGGTGTCGACGACGATGAAATCGACGGACGTGTTTTTCAAGAAGCGGCGAAAATAATTATCTCGCGGGGCGTACGTCTACCTGCTTATAGATCGCGCGCGTCTGCTCCATGGTCGGGAACGACATTCCCGGCAGCGCCGCCGATGCGGTTCCGGCCGCGACGCCCCAGCGCAGCGCTTCGTAGAACGGCTTCTTCTTATCCATCGCCCAGACGAACGCCGCGGCCAGCGAATCGCCCGCGCCGATGGGACACAGAGCGTCGACCCTCGGGCGGCAGCGCTTCGAAGACGCCGTCGGGTCCCGATCCGATGGCGCCGCGGCTGCCGAGCGAGAGGATCACGGACTCCGGTCCCATCGCCTGCAGGCGGTCGACCGCTTCCAGAAACTGGGTGCGGGTGAGCAAGGCGCGGCCGAGCAATCGCTCCGCTTCATGCTGATTCGGCGTGATCACGGTGGGCTTCGCTTCCACCCCGTGCGCCAGCGCCTCGCCATCGGTATCGAGCAGCGTCTTCACGCCGCGAGCTTTCGCCATCTCGATAATTTCGCAGTAAAAACTCGCGGGAACGCCGGGCTGGATGCTGCCGCAGATCATCAGCCAGCGCGCTTTTGCGAGGCGCGCTTCCACCAGATGCCGGATTTGGTTCAGTTCGGTTCTCAGCGAGAGAATGGCCGACCTCATTCAGTTTTACGGTGAGGCCCTGCTTGTCGGAAATCGTCAGATTGGTGCGGCTCTCCGGTCGCACGCGCACGACTTCGAACGGAAATCCCATGCCGGCGAGGGACTTCTCCATCCTTTCGCCCGCTGCGCCGCCGGAGGTTAACAGCGCCAGCGTTTTTCCGCCGAAACGGTGCAGCACAACCGACGCATTCACGCCGCGCCCGCCAGCGACTTCGGTCTGATCCAGAATGTAGGCGCGATCCTCGAACACCAGCTTGTCGACGCTGACGATGCGATCGATGGCGGGATTAATGGTTAGCGTGAGGATCATGCGTGCTTGGGCGCTTCGTTACCATAGTACCTAACGGTTGCGAAATCATCCACAATTTCAGGCCTATCTGGCGCTGGCGTGCGTGTGCGTTTTCTGGGGCACTACCTATCTGGGAATTCGCGTGGCGCTCGAGTCGTTTTCGCCCGTCGCGTTGATGGCCATCCGGTACACGATTTCCGGCGGCGTCATGCTGATCGTCGCGCGAGCCATGGGCGCCCATCTGCCGCGCGGGCGCGAGTTGTGGCAGACCGCTTTGTTCGGCGTTTTTGCTCTGGGCATCGGCACGGGTACGCTTTCCTGGTCCGAACTGACGATTCCCAGCGGGCTCGCCGCGCTGTTCTGCACGACGTCGCCGTTCTGGATGGTCGGCATCGAGTCTCTGATGCCCGAAGGCGAGCCTCTTCACGCGCCGACGATTCTCGGCATGCTGGTCGGGCTGGGCGGCGTGGTGTTTCTGGTCGCGCGAACCGCGTTCGGCGCTGGAAGTCCGACGCCGGCGATGGTGACGGCGTTCGTGCTGCTGCAACTCGGGCTGGGCGCGTGGGCTCTGGGAGCGATCCTGCAACGGAAGCAGGTATCGCGCGCGCATCCGTTCGTTAGTGGAGCGGTGCAGCAGTTCGCCACGGGGGTCGTCTTTCTGATCGGCGACCCTGATCTTTCATCCGAGGATGGCGTGGACGCCGCGGGGCATCGGCGCGGTGCTCTATCTGGCGATGTTCGGGGGAATCGTCGGCTATAGCGCGTTTGTTTACTCGATGGCGAAACTGCCGGTCGCGATTGCGTCGCTGTACAACTATGTCAATCCGCTGGTCGCGGTCGCGCTTGGGATGGCTCTTCTTCCGCGAACCGTTTGGGACGGCTCGAATGTTTCGCGATGGCGATGATCTTTACCGGAGTCGCGATCGTGAAGCGGCAGTCAGTCGCGGTCCAGAAGCTTGGCGCCGACCGCGCCGCCGAAAGCGGGCAGTACGGTGAATAGCAAAAAGAACAATCCCAGCAGCACTGGTGATGCCCGAGGGGCTGTGCAGCGCCTGGATCATCTGATCGAGATTCGCCTCCGGGAATGCCGCGCGTTTTGATCTGCTCGCGCAGCGCCGTTACTACCGAGGGCTCGGAAAGCGCGATCACGAACAACGTCAGGATAATCGTGACGATCACGAATCCGAAAATGCCGGAAATCCAGCCAAGCCGGGCTCCGTTCATCACCGATAATCGTTGTCCGGTGCTGCGCCGGTAAAGAAAGACAGCCAAAAATCCCGCCGCGGCGAGCCATACGAAGATCAACGCCTGCGGCAAGGCAAGTTGCCCCACCACCAGCAGACAAAGAAACGCGAGAAATCCCATGCTCAACGCGATGCGCACCGCCGGGCCGTTATGGAAGCTGATGACTAGGGGGCGTGGGCGACGGCCACCGGTATCGGCGGAGGGGCCGCGACAACTTCGGGTTCGTCGACGCTCACGATCTCCCTTTGAGGCTTCCCGCACTTATGGCAGAAGAGCGCGTCTTCGGGGAGTTGTGCGCCGCAGGTACAACGTTCAGGCACGACTCTAGTGTCCCACGTTATCCTAATCAATTGCGATGTCCGCGATTACCCTGCTTGTCACCGCCGATCCCAAGGCCGCGTATCTGAAAGCGCTCGACCAGTTGCCGCCCGATACGCGCGTCATTGCCAGCGCCGATCCGGCGAAGCTCGCCGAGGCCGCTCCTGAAGCCGACGTCATCCTGAACGGCGAATTTAAAGATCCGCGTCTATTCAAAAGCACGTTCCCGACTGGCGACGTGCGTCTGCGTTGGGTGCACACTCTTTCGGCGGGAGTCGAACACGTTTTATCGCCGGAGATCATCGCGAGTCCGGTGCCGCTGACCAATGGACGAGGCGTGTTTCGCCGTCCTCTTGCCGAATGGGCGGTCGGCGCGATGCTCTATTTCCTCTACGATTATCGCCGCCTGATGCGCCAGCAGGAAGCGGGTGTGTGGGCGGACTTCGATATCGAGGAGTTGGGCGATAAGGTGATCGGCATCGTCGGATATGGCGAAATCGGCAGCGCGGTCGCGGAGCGCGCGAAGCCTTTCGGATGCAAGATCGTCGCGCTGCGCCGCAAGCCAGAAAACTCGGCGGGCGATCCGCTGATCGATCGGGCCTATGCGCCGGCGCAGATCGACGAAATGCTCGCCGTGTGCGATTTTGTGGTGGCCGCCGCGCCGTCGACGCCAAAAACTCGCGGGCTGATTGGAGCCGGCGCAGATCGCGGCGCTGAAATCGTCGGCCGTGGTGATCAACATCGGCCGCGGGCCGGTGATCGATGAGGCGGCTCTGATCGCCGCGCTCGAATCGAAGAAAATTCGCGGCGCGGCGCTCGACGTATTTACGGTCGAGCCGTTGCCCGCCGGTCATGCGTTTTACAAATTGCAAAACGTTCTGCTTTCTCCGCACAGCGCCGATCATACTGCGGGCTGGCGGGATCTGGCGGTCCAGTGCTTTCTCGAAAATTTTGCACGCTTCGCGAAAGGCGAGCCTCTCGAAAACGTGGTGGATAAACATGCCGGGTACTAACCATGGCAACGGTCACCGACGATTTCGAGCCGCGACCACGGAAGCGATCAGTGAGTTCTGAGTGACTTCGAAGACGTCCAGCGGATGCGGAGCGGATAAGGCATTGCGCAACGAACGCCGGTGATGACCTCGCACGCGTTCAACGAGAAATCCGGCGTCGACGCGATTTTCAAGTGCGAGAATTTGCAAAAAGGCGGCGCGTTCAAGATTCGCGGCGCCGCGAATTTTCTCTATTCGATTCCCAAAGACGAATCTGCCGCGCGGCGTGGTGGCGTATTCGTCGGGAAATCACGCGCAGGCGGTCGCGATCGCGGCGAAATCGGTGGGCGCCCCGGCGACTCTGGTGATGCCGGAGGACGCGCCGCGATCGAAAGATGGAAGCGACGCGCGCGCAAGGGCCGCGCATCATCACCTACGACCGCTTCAAGGATGACCGCGGCGCCATCGGCGCGAAGATTTCAGCGGAATCGGGCGCGACGCTGGTGCCTCCTTACGATCATCCGTGGACGATGGCGGGCGCTGGAACGACTGCGCTGGAGTTGTTGGAGCAAGCACCCGATCTCGACGCGCTGGTGATTTGCATCGGCGGCGGAGGGCTGATCGCGGGCTGCGCGATCGCGGCGAAACATCTGAAGCCGTCGATCCGCATCTTCGGCGTCGAGCCTGCGAACGCTAACGATACGTATCAGTCGTTCGCGGCGGGGAAGCGCGTCGAGATTCCCGCGCCGGATACCATCGCCGACGGATTGCGGTCGCCATCGCCGGGGAATTGACGTTCCCGATTATCCAGAAGCACGTCGAGAAGATTGTGCTGGTGAGCGAGGACGAGATTCGCGCGACGGTAAAGTTCCTGCTCACGCGGATGAAGATTTTGGTCGAGCCGTAGCGGCGCGGTGTCGGCCGCGGCGGCGATGTTTGGGAAATTGCCGGCGGGGCTGGGGCGAGTCGGGATCGTGCTCTCGGGCGGCAACGTGGATCTCGATCAACTCGCGGGATTTTAGACAGACGCCAGGCGGAAGCGCTTTCGAGCCCTTGCCGGAGATCTTCTCAGTACGGCGGATCTTAGCCCGGCAGTTTGCCGTTCATCAATTTATAGATGTAAGCCAGAATCTCCGCCACCGCGCGATAGAGATGCGTCGGGATCTCCTGCCCCACGTCGACCGACGTGTACAGCGCGCGTGCCAGCGGCGGATTCTCGACGATCGGCACTCCGGCTTCGATGGCGCGTTTGCGGATGCGTGCCGCGACGTAGTTCTTGCCCTTGGCGACCACCTTCGGCGCCGCCGCGCCCTCCATGGAATATTTGATCGCCACGGCGTAATGCGTCGGATTGACGATCACCGCGGTCGCCGTCGGAATCGCCTTCATCATGTTGCGGCGCGCCAGGTCGCGCTGCAGGCGCCGGATTTTCTGCTTGATATGCGGGCTGCTCTGCTGCTCTTTGGCTTCCTGCTTAACTTCGTGCTTGCTCATGCTGAGCTGCTTCATGTAGCGGCTGCGCTGCCACACCAGATCGCAGATTCCGACGAGAAGAAAGAGCATGACCGCCCGCCACAACAGGGTCTCGATGGTGGAGCCGATGCGCGCGATCGCCGGCTGCGCGCCCATCCAGGGCAGTTCCAGAAACGAATCGAGATTTTCGGAAGCTTCGTAATAGACGACGAAGCCGACCAGGGGCAGAAGCAGCAAGGCTTGCAGGAAAATCGGCAGATTCTGCGCGGGAAGAGACGTCAGTTTTTTGAGAGGGTTCAGCCGTTTAATATCCGGCATGAGTTTCTCGAGCGAGATGCCGAGTTTGGTGGTCGCGAGTTGCGCCGCGACGCTTAGTACCACGAGCGCGATTCCGGCGAACATCAGCGGCACGAAGCGAGGGACGATTTCATAGCGCAACAGCGTCATCAGGCGCTCCACGGTCAGCTCGCCCGTGAACGCGAAGGCCAGAAGCGTGCGCATCAGCATTCCGACTTGCCGGATCAGCGCTCCGCCGAAGGTCACGCTGAGAGTGACGAATCCGGTGAACTGCACGGCCGAGATAAACTCCCGGCTGGCTGGAAAATTTCCTTCTTTGCGCGCCTTCTCCAGGCGCTTTTGTGTCGGTTTTTCGTCGCGTTGTTCGTCGGCCACGTCAGAATCCCGCCAGGTCGCCAGAGTGCGCTGATGGTGTGCGCGGCTGCGCTCCGAGAACAACTTCGGCATCAGCGGCGCGATGCGCGGTCAGCACGCCGAGCGCGGCCATCATCTTGATCGGGAACGCGAGCGACAGATAGATGCAGCTGCTGCTGCATCCGTCCGAGCAAGCGCGAGCGCGACATCGATCAGCAGCAGCAGCGCGACCACCGGCAGCGCCACTCGAATCCCGAGAGAAAACATACCCGCGCCGAGGTGAATCACATGCTGTCGAGGCTCGCCGCGGTGAGCGACCAGGAACCGGCGGGATATTTCTGAAGGCTCGCGGCCAGAATGCGGATCACGACCGCTGTCGAGGCCGAAGCGAGAAGAACAACAGGCCCGTGGTCAGCATCGTGAGCACTTGCAGAACGCTCGAATCCGCCTGGCTGTTGGGGTCGATGGTCTGCGCGTAGCCGAAGCCGGCGGGCATTCCCAGCACCTGAGCGCCGACTTGAAATCCTTCATTGAGAAACGCGACGGCGAGTCCCGCGACCAATCCGAATCCCATTTCCGAAAACGCCCACAGCCGTGAGTTGGCCGATCGAGGGCGAGACGTTCGGAAGATGCGGCCAAACCGGAGACAGAGCGATGGTGGTAACGAATGCAAGCACAGCGCGAAAAATCATCGGCGCGTTGCGGAAGGCGGGGACGGGCAAGAAAGCGACCAATCCCGCCGACGCGCGCCAGCACCAGCAGGAACGCGTATATCGTGCTCAGCGGAAGACCCAGCGTCATTGGATTCTTAATGTGCGAATCGCCCGAGATCGCCGAACAGTGTCGTGGTGTACGCGATCAGCTTGGTCAACATCCACGGCATCGCGAGCAGCAGCGCCGCCAGAAATGCCAGTAACCGCGGCACGCTAGCGAAGCTCGAATCCTGAATCGACGTCAGAATCTGCGCCAGACTCATGACGATGCCGATCACGAATCCGACCGCGAGAATCGGCAGGCTCAGCCAGAAGGTGGTCATGAAGGCGGTGCGCATCAGATCGACAACAGCGGCAGTGGTCATATCAGTAGAAGCTCCTCACCAGCGATCCGATCACCAGGTTCCAGCCGTCCACCAGCACGAACAGCAGAATTTTGAACGGCGCGGAGACCATCACCGGAGGGAGCTGCACCATGCCCGACGGAAAGCGTAATCGAGGCGACCACCAGATCGATGATCAGGAACGGCAGAAACAGCACCGCGCCGATTTGAAAGGACGCCTTCAGCTCGCTGATCACGTACGCCGGCACCAGCGCGGTCATCGGCACGTCTTCAGGTTTGGCCGGCGCGGGGGAATGCGAAAGCTCGACGAAAAGCCGGATGTCTTTTTCTCTCGCGAATTTCAGCAGGAATGTTTTGATCGGCGGGGTGGCCAGATCCCAGGCGTCCGTTGCGCTGATCTTTGCCGGCCTCCAGCGGTTCCCAGCTCTTGTGATAAATATCGTTGGCCACCGGCTGCATCACCAGCAGCGAGACAAACAGCGCCAGCCCCACCAGCACCTGATTCGACGGCGTGGTCTGCGTGCCCAGCGCCTGCCGCAGAAAGTGGAGCACCACGACCGAGCGCAGAAACGGCGTCACCGACATCAGGATCGCCGGCAGCATCGTCAGTGCCGTCAGCAGCAGAACGATCTGCATCGGCACGCCGAGCGATGCGCCGCCCTTGCTTTGGACCAGCGTGATCGCCCAGCAAGGAATCGGCCTGCGCAGCCATCATCGGCGTCGCAGCGAACGCCAGTGCGAGGAGCAGATTTTCTCACGCCTTCGCTCCCATTGCCTGTTCTGCCAGCCGTTGTGACCACGGAGCAGCCTTGCGGATGCGTCGCGACCAGGATTTCGCGCCCGTTGACGCGCACGATATGCAACGTGTGTTGCGGCGTCAACGACCAGACGCTCCACCGCGACCATCGATCTTGTATTCCCTTGAACGCGCTTCCTTGCGAGCCCTTGCAATGAAATTCTCCCGCCGCGCCGCAGCAGCCATAGCGCTGCGCCCAGAAGCGAGAAGACCAGCAGCACGGAAAACACCTGCCGCAAGACATCCATGTCTTTAGTCCTCCTCGTTAAAATCCGTAATACGAACGCCTACGGTTTCCTCGATGATCACGATCTCGCCGGAGCCTAGCAGCGCTCCGCCCACGTAAATGTCGATATTCTCTCCCGCGGAGCGCACCATCTTGATAACGCTTCCCTGGTCAAGCGAGAGAATCTCCCGCACCGTCATGTTCTTCCGGTCGAGCAATACGTCGACGTCGACCGGAATGTCGTTCAAATGCCCGATCTCTTCAAATGCCGTCATTGCTTACTGTTTCAGAGCGATGGTGTCCTGGCTCATCTGATCGACCGTTGTGACCACGTGCGCGTTAGCCTCGTAGCTGCGCTGGAAGACGATCAGATTGGTGAATTCGGTCGCCATGTCGACGGTCGACGCTTCGACGGACTGCCCCAGCACCGTGCCTCGCCCGCCCGTTCCCGGCAATCCGATGGCTGGCAACGCGGTGTCGCCGCTGGCCAGATAGTTGTTGTCGCCCGCGCCGATCAGCGAATCGGGATTGCGGATGCTCGCCATCGCCATCTGTCCCACCACCACTTGCTGGCCGTTGGAGTACAGCGCGATTACCTGGCCTCCATTGCCTAGGCTGACGCTCGACAGGTTCGCCGAGGCCGCGCCGTTTTGCGTCACCGCGTTGGTGGCGGAGGTTTGGGCGAACTGCGTGATGGTCGGCGTCGTTCCGTTGGCCGCTATAAAGGTTCCAGGTGATGTTCATGTCGGAAGCCCCGTCGGTCATGCCGGTGGCGGTGATCACCGGCTGCGGATCGGTAGGCAGAGGGCTGATCAGATTGCCGCTGCTGTCGAACGTCAGCGTGCCGGTCGCCGGCGTCACAGTAGTCGCGTCGGCTCGCAGGGATGCTTGCTGAGTAATTCCACTGATTCGGCGTTCCGGTTGGGGTAAAAGTGTAGGTCACGATGTGTGACGTGCCCAGCGAATCGTATGCGGTAACCGACGTCGAGAAGCTTCCATTCGCCGCCGTCGCCGTGGAATTGAGATTGAGACTAACACTGGTTGCGGTGGTAGCGATCGGAGCCGTCAGTGTTCCCGTCGGCACTGTAATGTTGCCGGTCGGCCCGCTCGTATTGAGTGTGCCGCCCGCTGCAGTCCACCCCTGCACCGCTTGCCCCGTCGATGTTTCGAGGGTGCCGCTGGAATTCACCTGGAAGTTGCCGCCGCGCGTATACTCCGTAGCGCCTTGCGCAGCTTGGACAATGAAAAATCCGTTGCCCTGAATTGCCGCATCGAGCGGCCCAGCCGTGGCTTGAATGGCGCCCTGCGAGAACTGATTGAGAGTAATCGGTGCAGCGACGCCGCCTCCCACCTGCGACTCGCCGTCGCTGGCGCCAAAGCGATTGCGTGACCAGGTCGGAAAACGAGACGACCGTGTCCTTGAAACCCGGCGTATTAAGGTTCGCGAGATTATTGCCGACAACATTGATTGCTGTTTCGTCGGCCGTGAGTGCGGAGAGTGCGGTGGAAAATGAGGCTAGCATGATTTTGTCCTTATTGATTGCTGATAGCTGTCGTGTTCGTGTTGGACGCTGGGGTTGCTGTGGGCGTCGTCGGAGCGGGCGACGGGCAGCGATGCGACGATCGTGTCCAGATCGGTGGCGCTCGTCGGTATCTTCCTGAAGCGTCGTGAACTGAGCCAGCTCAGTGACAAACGCCGTTCCGTCGGTCGGCTGTTCGGGATCCTGATTCTTCAACTGCGCGACCAATAGTTGGAGAAAGACGCTCTTGACTGGCGAGGTTTGCGGTCGCCGCACTCACGCTGCTCGAGGACGGTGTAGTCGATACTGGCGCTAGAGCTGCAATGCTGCTGATGGGGAGCGTGTTGGTACTCATGGTTGATCTTCCGTTTCTTCGAGCCAGGTGCTCGGTCGTTTTTGTTGTTGCTGTTGGCGGCGGCCTCCGGAAAAATCGCCGGCGCCGTCCTGCGGTTCTGAGAGGTCTTGATGATCGTCCCGATTGCTCATCTGCGCGCTGGGCGCAGCGCGCGCCCAGCAATGAGAGCGGAGTGAAAGTCTCGCTGTGATAGCCCGCCCGTTCCAGCGAATTGGTGAGCGTTCCCAAATCCTGGCGCAGCGAGGTCTGCAGGTCGGCATCGGACGTAGCGGACATCGACGTGAAGCTGCCCGGATCGCTCGACCACTCGCAAATCGATGGTGGAAGCATCGGGCTGCGCGATGCGGATCGAGATTTCCTGCGCCGCTCCCGTGCGTATTTGCGATGCCGCAGGCAGATCTGGCTCCGAGGCGCGAAAAGCCTCCGCCGTGGAGGGGAAAAGTGTCTGCGCCGCGACGGGGGTATCAGATCGTGATATTGCCGCAACGCGGCACTGATCGGGAAATTCGGTGAGAGATGAATCGGCGACTAGCGCGCGTTCCTCTACGGTGCCGGCGACTCCGATGTCGTCCTGCTTGACGCCCGCCTGCTTGGCCTTTGTAACCGACGAAGCGACGACCTGCGCTGGGGCTCCCGTCGAGTCATCCTGCTGCTGCGATCGCGCGTCGCCACCTTGTTGCTGGTCCCCGCCCGACTGGCTCCCGTTCGAATCTTGTCCTGTTGACTGGACGGCCGCCTGGGGCTGTAAGGCTTGCGTAGCCGGGGGCTCCGGGGAATTGCTCGCGGCTGCGACAGGTGAGATTGGGGCTAAAGGAAAGACATCGGGGGCGTGGGTCGCATTGACAGGTAAGGCAACAATTTGCCGCGAACCGCCCGCAGTGTTGACTGGCGCGTCCGTATCTTTCATTGGCGTCAATATCGCCGTAAATGCGATTTCGCTTTTAGCAAGAGGTGCGACCGATGGCGCCGGTAATTGGGGTGGCTCTGTAATAGCCGCGCTTGGTCCACCAGCGGCAGATGAAGATTGTGCTACTGGGGGTAACGCGGGTACTGCAGCCGTTGGCATAGATTCAACACCACGGCCAGCATCGGTAGATCGGCTACGCTTCGCAAGTGCTCGCGCGCGTCCGGGCCAATCGTAGGTCCCACTGGCGCGGAAGTGCACGAGGGAACCGTGGACCCCGATGACATCCCACTCAACATTGATTGGATCGTCGAGTTGGTGATTTGGTCAGATGACGCCGTGCCCAACTGCGTTCCCGCGTTCGCGACAACCGAGGGGTCTAGCCCTGAAGAGAGCGACGGAATGATCGATCCCAATGGCTGGCCGCTCAGCATCGACTGGATCATCGAATCGGCGATTTGGGCGGGCGATGCAGTCGTCGATGGATTCTTCGCGGCATCTGCTAACTCGGATGTGGGCTGAGTGGGAGAACTCAGCAACAGACTAACCATATTAACGAACGTCGGAGTCTGAGGAGCCGCATTGAGTCGCCATCGGGAGTGCCATTGCGGCAAGAAGACCGTTTTGGCTTGTTCCGATTGAGGCGAGCGAGTTCACGCCTCGAACAATTGCAGGTCAGTGCCCAAAAGCCGATGAACATAAACTCAATGACTTAGGGAGTCCCAGAATCGGCAAACAATTGCCGCTCGCTCCGAAACGGCACGATCTTGTCGATGCGATTTGGCTCTGCTTCGCTCATCGGCCTTATTTGAGCAGGTTTATCGAACGGCGGCTCAATTGCAAATGTTTCATCGGAATTAATATGGACCCACTCCTCATTACCGCCGCCAGTGGAATGAAAGCCCGCACAGATTCGCTCGACATGTTGGCTAACAACATGGCGAACTCCGGAACGCTCCGGTTTCAAGTCCGACCGCGAATTCTATAACCTTTATGAGCAGTCGCTCCCCACCGTGGAGCGTCAATATACGGATTTTTCCCAAGGCCAGTTCCTGCCGACCGGCAATCCATTAAATGCTGCTTTGAACGGCAAGGGATTTTTCGCGCTGAACTCTCCTTCGGGAATTGTCTACACGCGTGCCGGAATCTTTCGCGTCTCAACCACCGCAAATCAACTGGAGACGGCAGGAAGGCTACACATTGCGCAATGTGATCGATAACGGGAAGCCGATCACGGTCGATCCCCAAGCAGAAGGTTGACATCGCCAAGGATGGCACGGTGAGCCAGGGCGGACAGACTCTCGGCCAAATTGAAATCGCGCAGCCGGCATCACCCTCCGATACTTTGAAGAAACTCGGTAGCACCTACTTCGCCCTGATCGACAAAAACGCTGCCACTCCTGTTGCAACCGATACCGAGATTCTTCAAGGGCAGATCGAACAGTCTAACGTGCCAGTTGGTGAATCCGCCGTGAAACTGGTCAGCATGATGCGCCAGTTCGAAATGATGCAGAAGGCCATCAACATCGGCACGGAAATGAATAAGCAGGCAATCTCGGAAGTCGCCAAACCAAATTAAGGACTAATAAAAATGATTAGAGCTTTATACAGCGCAGCCAGCGGCATGACCGCCCAGCAGATGAGCATCGATACGATCGCGAACAATCTGGCCAACGCCAATACGGCAGGCTATAAAGCGCGCCGCACACAGTTTCAGGATCTCCTGTATCAGAATGTTGTCCAGCCCGGTACATCGGCCGGATCGCAGACCATCGTCCCGAACGGCCTGCAACTCGGCCTTGGCACGCGGCCCTCGACCAATACGATCATCTTTACGCAGGGCAGCTTTCAGGAGACCGATAATCCCCTGGATATGGTGATTCAAGGCAAGGGATTTTTCCAGATCAAGCTTCCCTCCGGCACGATCGCCTACACTCGCGCCGGCAATTTTCAGATGGACGCGACCGGCAACATCGTCGATTCCAACGGCAATGCGATGCAGCCGCAGATCAATATTCCGGCGGCTTCGCAATCGGTCGCCATCGCCGCCGATGGAACAGTCAGCTACACGCTGCCGAATCAATCCGCCTCGCAGGTGGCCGGGACAGATTCAGCTCGCGAATTTCATCAATCCAGGCGGATTGAACGCCGATCGGCAGCGGGTATTTCGAACCTACCGATGCCAGCGGCGAAGCGCAGCTCGGCGTCCCCGGCGGTCAGGAAGGCGTCGGCACACTCCAGCAGGGCTACACGGAAAATTCCAACGTCAGCGTGGTGGAAGAGTTCATCAACATGATCAGCAGCCAGCGCGCATATGAGGCCAATTCCAAGGTCGTGAAGGCTGCCGACGAAATGTATCAACAGGTAAATAACCTCACACAATGAGACTCGCCCTCCTAGCGGTAATGTCGTCCGCGTTCGCGTGTCATGTGATCGAGGGCGACCGCATTCTCGGAAGCGACGTCGCATCCGCGAGTCCTCTGTTCGCCGCGCTCGATCCCCATCTCGAAATCGGAGCAGCTCCCCTCGCTGGGGTCCAGCGGGTAATGCGTCCTGAAGAACTGGTGCGATTGGCCAAGCAGAACGGCATTGCGCTCGATGGGCCGGCCAGTGCGATTTGTTTTACGCGGGCGACCGAGCTAATGACAGCCGAGATTCTTATGCCGATTCTCCAAAAAGCTCTGGCGATCGACAATGCGAGGATAGAGATTCTCGATTTCAGCCGCTTCGGAATTCCACGCGGCACCTTCGACTTTCCAAAATCCAGCCTGACGCCGAACGGCTTGTGGCGCGGTCGCATCCTTTATGGCGAAAGCCACAGCATGCCCGTGTGGGTGAAGGCCCGTATCACGGTCGAGCGGACTTGGGTGGAGGCTGTTGAGACACTGCCTGCCGGAAAGGCAATCGAGGCGTCGCAACTGATCCTCAAAACCGGTCCGCGATTTCCCTTCGATACCGCCTTGGTTGAATCGATCGAATCGGGTAGCCGGGCGCCGTCCGATTCGGACGCTCGCAGCCGGTACCCCGATTGCAATATCAATGCTGACAATCGCGCACGACGTGGAACGCGGAGACACGAGTGGCCGTCGAGGTCAAAGTCGGCGGCGCAATTCTTGATTTCGACGCGACGGCAGAATCATCGGGCCGCGCCGGCGAATCGATCCTGATGAAAAATCCCGACAATGGGCGGTCTTTCCCTGCAGAGATTCAAGAGAAAGGGCACGTTTTGGTGGAGAAATAATGACGACGATGACACGCATGATCACGTTCCTGATCCCTATTTCCCTGTTCGCGCAACTGGGAGCCTCGCCGGGTTCGCTCTATTCCGCATCGGGACGCCTTGCCGATTCGGCCCGCGATGTTCGCGCCAGCGAAGTGAACGACATCGTCACCATCGTGGTGAACGAAGCGGCGTCGGCCGTGGTCAGCGGTACTTCGAATTCCTCGCGCAAATCGTCTGTCAACGCCTCCATCACCGGCGCGTCGGAATCACCACGTCCGAAGCTGACCAATCTGCTCGGCGCGACAAACGACACCGAGCTCGCCGGTTCGGGAACGACCTCGCGCAATTTGACCTTGTCGACCACGATCTCCGCCCGCGTGGTGGAGGTCCAGTCCAACGGAAACCTGGTGATTGAGGGCACCAAAGACATCGGCGTCAACTCCGACAAACAATCGATCACCGTGCGCGGCGTCGTGCGGCCCGCCGATTTAAGTTCCGCCAATATGGTGAATTCCGTCCAGGTCGCCAACCTGACGATCAAGGTCACAGGCAAGGGCGTAGTAGGCGACGCCATCAGGCGGCCGAACATTCCTCTATCGCATATTGCTCGGATTGCTTCCCTTTTAGGACGTCATGAAAAAGTTGATCACTCTTGTGTTGACCGCCGGGCTCGCCGGCGCGGAAGGCGCGCGACTCAAGGATTTCGCCTCCATCGAAGGCGTACGAGACAACCAATTGATCGGCTACGGTATCGTGGTAGGTCTTGCCGGCACGGGCGATAAACAGCTCACGCTGTTTTCGACTCAGACGTTGTCGAACCTGCTTGCAGCGCATGGGCGTCACCGTGAATCCTGCTGTTATGCAGGTGCACAACATGGCGTCGGTGATGGTCACCGCCACTCTTCCTCCGTTCGCGCAACCCGGCACGCGCATCGATGCCACCGCGGCCGCGATCGGCGACGCGACGAATTTGCAGGGTGGCATCCTGCTGCTCACTCCCCTAAAGGCCGCCAATGGAGAGACCTACGCGGTGGCGCAGGGACCGGTCGTGACCGGAGGCTTCGTGGCAGGCCGCGGCAGCCAATTCAGAAACCAAAAATCATCCAACCGTTGGCCGCACGCCTGATGGAGCGATCGTCGAACGCACACCGCCCTCCATCGAACCCTCGTCGCATTTGAAGCTGCAGCTCCGCCAGTCCGACTTCACCACCGCGACCCGCGTGGTCGAGGCGATCAATAAACGATTCGCATCTCCGGGCGTGCCCGTGGCGCGCGCCGAAAGCTCCGGTCTGCTGGTCGTCGACGTTCCTCCGTCGTACTCCACGCGGACCGTCGAGTTTATCTCCGAAATGGAGTTGCTGAGCGTGGACGCGGATCGTCCGGCGAAGATCGTCATCAATGAGCGCACAGGAACCATCGTAATGGGTAAGGACGTAAAGATCACTCCGGTAGCAATCATGCATGGCGCGCTCAGCGTCGAGATTCGTACCAAGATCGAAGTCTCGCAGCCCATGCCGTTGTCGGGAGGACAAACGACCGTCGTTCCACAAACCACCGTCGGTGCGCAGGATCAGAAAGCAAAAGCTATCGTGCTGCAAAAAGGCGCGACGGTCGAGGAATTGGTACGTGCTCTGCAAGCTATCGGTTCCACGCCGCGCGACGTACTTGCGATTTTGCAAGCTATGCGCGCCGCGGGCGCACTAGCCGCCGAAATCGAGGTCATCTAATGACCGATGCTCTCAGTTCCGTTGCTCCGGCTACCATCGGGGCCGCGACGCCCACGCCGACAAAGGTCGAGGGCGCAGCAAAACAATTCGAAGCGCTGATGATCGCGCAAATGCTCCGCACCGCGCGCGAGGATACAGAGGACGGCGATTCATCTTCGTCAACGATGCTCGACCTCGCCGATCAGCAGTTTTCCCAGGTACTCGCCAACAATGGCGGATTGGGGCTCGCGAAGCTGATCGTTAATGGGCTCAATCAAGGACAATCAAATGCAAATCAACCACAATCTGCAATTAAATAGCATCCCATCGGACCTGGGCCTCAGCCCGCAGGGATCAAAGTCGAATCCGCGCAAAACGGGCGGTCAGGACTCTGTACAAATATCGACCCTCGCGTCGCAGCTCGCAGCCGATCCGTCGAAGCTCAGCCAGTTGCAGGCAGCGTACAAAGCGGGGACACACAACGTATCTCCATCGCAGATCGCCAACAGCATTTTGAACGACGCGCTTCTGAGCTAAAACGCGCTACGATCCTTAGTGCCGCGGCCATCGGGAGCGGTGAACCTCTAGCTTGCGTGCTGATGCCCAAACGTTTGTCCACATTCGCCATAGCGCTGGCCTCGCTGGTCTTCACGTATCTCTTCTTCGGCGAATACCTGTCGCCGTTTCGAAAAGTATACGTTCCCTTCGATCTTTGGGGTTATCACTATCCCCTGATGGACTTCGCATTTCAGAGTCTTCAGCACTTCTCTTTTCCGGCCTGGGACCCCTCGATCTATTGCGGCCAGCCCTTCGCGGCGAACATCCAGGCCGCGCTGTTTTATCCTCCGACCTGGATTCTATATGCGCTGTGTGCAAGCCATGCTCATCTCCCATATCGGGCCCTCGAAGCCTTCCAATTCGCTCACGTCTGGTTAGCATTCCTGCTTTTCTTTTGCTGGCTGCGCAACAAGCGGCTCACCGATCTCGCATGCATATTGGGCGCAGCAATTTTCGCTTATAGTGGCTACGCGATGCTCCAGCTCCAGCATCTCGGACTCCTCTGCGGCTATGCATGGCTACCTTTGGGCCTATGGGGAATCGACGACTTGACCGAGCATCGAAACTGGCCCGGATTTCTGAAGATCGTGATCGGCTCCGCCGCCTGCTTTCTTGCCGGCTACCCTCCGACATGGCTCGTTCTCGCTATCTGTTGGTGCGTGTATGCGCTGTTTTCCGGAAGACCCGCAGCCGTGGCGTGGACATTCGTCGCTCTCTTAGCTTCTCTTGTCTTAGCAGCGATTCAGCTTCTTCCCGACGATGGAAGCGAGCTCACTCATGGTGAAAGAGAATCGCTACGGACAAAGTATCCGGGACCCCTTGTTCTATTTTTCGTATTTAATCCCCAACCTTTACGATTTTGGAATCAACGTCCCCGCAATGGCCAATTTCGGCCGCGAATACCTTTATCTGGGCGCGCCGGCAGTCTTCGGAATCGCGGTTTTTTTACGATACCGGCTATGGCGGCCAGCCCTCCCCCTGCTGGCCTGCGGCGCCGTCTGTCTGCTATTCCTCACAAATCCGTTTCATGCCGTCTCCTCGGCTGTCGGCAAAGTTCAGCTCCTCGGTCAAGTTTGTGGCGCCTCGTATTTCCTGGCGGGCATCACAGTGACTGCGGCTGGCGTGGCGGCCTTCGGGATCGATCAGTTTCTGAGGCTACCGCGCCGACAAGCTCTCCAATGTGTCGCCCATCATAGGGATCGTTTGCGCCTCCGCGATGGGCGATTTATGAGGTGCACTGCTGGGTGGCTTCCGCGTTTCTGACCCGGCTGGTGGTCTGCGCTCGAAGCTCTGGCGACGTTGGGTGTCTTCATTATCTGCATCTTGCGATTCGAGGCCGGCGTCCGGCCATGACCGTTGTCTTGCTGGCATGCGTCGCGGTCGACTATAAGTCATTCGGCACGAGCAAACGATTTAACGCTCGGAAAGGACCTTTACCGCATGAGTATGCCAGGGATGGTTTTTTCGCGATGGATCCAATAGCCTTTCGAGCCCTGGCCGCTCATCCTGAATATCGAATTCTCCTGGACCCACCGCGCCCATGCCGGCGGAGCTGAGGCACCACGGTCTGGCGTCGCCCCAGGGCTTCGATCCCTTCGTCGCCGCAGCGGTACTGGACTTGGTTAAGAACCTGGACGGTCGCTCTGAAACGAATCGGGAATTCAGTTTCGACAGCGATAACCAACCAGCTCTCGATACGCTCGCCGTCCGTTATGTCATCACGACCGAAAACGGACCGCTTTATCCCCACCTTAGAGCGAGTCCTGCATTCAAGCTCTTAGGGAATGACGGCTTATTATTTTCGCGTTTATGAATACCAAAAATTTTCAGAGCCGTTTATCGGCGGCGCGACTCTATTGCTCCGAACACCGGAAATCCGTAAATTCCAAGTGAGCTCTCCACAAAGCGCCGACTTCGTACTAAAGGAGCAACTCTTCCCCGGATGGATCGCCTATCTGGACGGCCACACAATCCCAATCCAACTCTGGCACGGCGCATTTCAAAGCGTCTACGTACCCGCGGGAAACCACTCGCTGGAATTTCGCTACCAACCCCGAACGTTAAAAGTCGGAGCCTGGATAAGCGCTGCTTCGGCCTTACTGCTAGCCGCGATCTCGGTATTTCTTCCAAGAAAACTCACCGTCGATGCCAATCTCAATTCGCCGACGGCTTCTCGACGCTATCGATCACCATAATCTCGACCGGCCCCTTCTGCGAAACAAGCCGCAACCCGAGCTGCTCCTGTAATGCGGTGAAGATCGAAGGCCCATTCGTATCGACGTGCGGAAGCGGCGCTCCCGGCGGCAGGCCGATAGATTCAGGACCGCCCTCTCCAGGATCGGGCGTCCATTCGAGTGTCAAGTCGTATTCGCCCTTGAGATCCGTTTTGTCGATCACTACACGACCTAATGCGCGCGAAAGCCACGCCGTCAGCGACGCCGTCGAGCCCTTCTTGATTGTCAGCGAACCGGCCCCGGTGCGAAACTGTCCCTCCGCGGCAGTAGTAGGAACGAGTTTCGAACCCTTCCTATCCACCGCCAGCGCGTAAAGCGGCATTTCCCTTGTCTCCGTGTGGATCTTCAACTGGAAGCGATCCGCCATCAGCGCTTGGAGCATCGTCCGCCTCTGCGCCATCGGAATCTGACCCTCGACGCCTTCCGCCTTGGCGAGGATGTCCCACCGCTCCGTGCGAATCCAATCCGGGCCGCCTGCAATCTGAAAGGCCTTGACGTCATAAGCCTGCATGATGAGCATCCTGAGCGGGACACCTGCTATGCGAATGTTCCCTCCCGGCAGATTCCTCATCATGAAGCTGTTATGCTCGTCCGGCGCACTCGGCTTCACCGATACGACATCGAATTCCTTGTGAGCTACGGGCGATTGCGCCAGCAACCCAGTAACAGCAGCGGCGAGGATGAAGCAGCGCATAAATGAAGGACGCGAAACATACAGTATCCGTGGAATCCGCAACTGTTTTTCCTTCGTTATCCAAACGATATCGCTTTCACCCGCCTCCGCCTGCAAAATGCGCACGTATCCTGCAATCGAGAGGTTGGCGCACTGATCGGCGTCCAGCCCACCGGAGCGTGAGTGTCCTAGGCAACCTCATCGACCGACGTTAAACGACTAGCGAGAGCAGCGTGCGAGACAGCGCTCCCAGTCCATCTGGGTAATAAGGGAGGAGCCGGCTCCGATTTTTAGAAGTTAAGGTAAACAACATGGGAACTCAGATCACCACACCAGGCGTGTCTTCCGCCGCGAACGCGTACCAGACCACTTTCAACACCGCTTATTACAATTCGAAGCCGCCCGCATTCCAGCCTCTTTATAGCGGCCGTCCGGGCGCCGCGATGACCTCGTCGAGCCTCTGACGCAGGATCAGGCGTGGGCGCTCGTCGGCCAACTCATCGCGCAAGGCTGGACCATCGACGAAGAGATCGACGCCGAAAGCATGGACCCGTACACGACCATGTTCATGCGGAACTCTACGGCAATACCTGGGAACCCGCCGGATTAGGCGCGATGCAGTACTACTGAAGGTGCGTGACGCCAGGCGAGTACTCGGGGCCCGTGCCCGCTTGGCCAGATCAAAGTGAGCACCATGATCGAGGACTATCCACCTTATCCCGTGCAAATAACGCCCGTGCCGCCTCCGACTCCTAAGGCAGCGAGTCCCATGGGCATTCGAGTCATCCCGCAAGTTCCTTCGCAGCCGAATTTCGTCGGCGATGTTTTCCGCTGCGCCGTCGCGAACGACGGATTCGCCATCGGCGATTCCTGGACTGGATCGAGCGGCGCATTCACCGGAACATGGACCAAGCAGGCCCTGGAAATGGGCGTCATGATCGTCTGGACTAAGACGGCTTAGCCAAATCGACCGACCACACCCCTTCGAAATCGACGAAATAAGCCTGCACCGCAATTCCCGGTATCTCGCGCAGCAGGTTCGCGGCGGCAAGTTGCAGTTCCTTGTCCTGACACTCGGCTTCCAGGCGCGCATCGCCTGAGAACCCGCCTGCCAGGCCGCCGTACGCTCCACAATCCGAATGCAGCATCAGGATCGCAAGCTTCGTTCCATGCAGTCGAATCGATTTTCGAATCTGCTCCAAGACGAACTCGCGGTCCCTTTCAAACTCCGGCGACGCCAGGCACTTCGCTCCGCCGGCGATTTTGATTGGATCTGCATTCGCTACTCCGATCCGCTTCAGGAACTTGGTAAATGCCAAGTTGAACCGATTGTCGAAACACCATACGATCGCGGCGTCGCAGTGATACTTCTCACGCGGAGAGTCGAAGTGAAAGACCTTCGTCATGCATTACGAAACGCCCTTCCGCGTCTTAATCTCCGCCAGCAGCTTGTCGATCTCATCCTCTTTTCCAAGCGCCGCCAGCCGATCGTCAATATCGTCCGTCGCCATGCTGGATTTCGCCTGGCCCACCGCTTCGGCGTGCTGGACCTTTTCCTTCACCCGGTCGAACGCCGCCGCTTTCGACCCGTCGCCGATCTTGATCTGCGCGTCGCTCGCGCGCGTCAGCGCCCGCGCCCGCCGATGCTGCGCGATCAGCACGTCGCTTTTATTCTGCGCTTCCGCCAGCTTCAGCTCCAGCTTGCGCAGAGCCGTTTTCAGATTCTCCACCTGCGCCGTCTGATCGGCCACCTGCTCGGCGAAACTGGTCGCGACGTTCTTCGCCGTCATCGATCGCTCCAGCGCGGCCCGCGCCAGATCGTCCTGCTTCTTGTCCACCGCCAGCTCCGCCTTGCGGACCCACTCTTCCGCGCCAGTCCTCATTCTCTTTCTGCTTCTTGATCAGCAGATGCTGATCGGCAATCGCGATCGCCACCTGCGTCTTGACCTGCAGCAGCTGGTTCTGCATGTCGAGAATCACCTGCTTGATCATCTTCTCGGGATCTTCCGCTTTGTCGATCAGATCGTTCAGATTTGCGCGAACCAGCGTCGCCACGCGTTCTAAAAGGGCCATAAATTACTCCTTAATTCTGCGTTTCTCCGATGGTCTTCACTTTGCCAAGCAGCTCCGACATCTTCATGCCGCTGAGCGTTTCAAACAGCGCGGGAATCTGCGCCGCAATTTCCGTCATGTCGCCGGTGATCTTGTGCATCCCGGCGCTCGCCCGTTGCCGGTCGAAACAATGGTGATCTTGTCGATATTCGCCAGCGGCGCCGCCAGCGCTCTCACGATCTCCGGCATGTTGGTGATCAGCTTGTCGACCACCGCCGCCTGGTTCCATTCCTGATAGGCCTCGGCTTTCACGTTCATCGCCTTGGCTTCCGCCTCGCCTTTCTTCAGAATGATTTCGGCTTCCGCTTCGCCTTGCGTGCGAATCGCCGAGGCGCGGCCTTCGGCTTCGGAAATGTTGCGCTGGCGCTCGGCGGCGGCCATCGTTTCGATGCGTTTGCCGATCGATTTCGGCCTGCTTCAGAACGGTCGCGATCAATTCTTTTTCACGGCGCAGAATTTCCGCTTCCTGCACCTTGATTTCCTGCTCTTTTTCCACCTGCCGGACCTTCACGGCCTCCGCCACCACCTGCTGCTGCATGATGTTGGTCTGGATGTCGTAGGCTTTATCGGCCTGCGCCTGCTGCCGCTTGGTCGATTCCAGATACTGCGCCTTCTTGATCTCCAGATCGCGCTGCGACTCGGCCTGTTTCGCCAGCGACAGAGTCTCCGCCAGCACGCGTTCCTGATCGGCCTGCGCGGTGGCGACCGCTGCGGCGCGACTGGCTTCGGCGCGTTTGATCGCGGTATCGCGCTCGGCTTCCGCCGTGGCGATTTCGGCGTCGCGCTTGACGCGGGCGACATCCGGACGGCCCATGTTGGTGATGTAGTCGTTCTTATCGCGAATTTCCTTGATGGTGAACGAAATCACTTCGAGACCCATCTTGGTCATGTCGTCGGCGCAAGTGGCGCGCACGCGGTCGCCCACCATTTCCGGCTCTTTCACGATCTGCTCCACCGAAAGTTGCCCGATGATGCCGCGCAGGTGGCCTTCCATCACCAGCTTGATCAGGCCCTCGCCGCTCGTCGTCGTTCTTGGTGAGAAATTGTTCGGCGGCGGTGATGATCGATTCCGGATCGGACTTCACCTTGATCTGCGCAACCGCTTCCACCGTGACTGCGACGCCCTGCTGCGTGTACAGCTCCTGCTGCGGAGCCACGTCGAACGACATCAGTTGCAGCGACAGCTCGCGGTACGTTTCGAGCATCGGAAAAATAACCGTGCCGCGTCCTTTGATGATGCGCGTGCCGCGGATTCCGTAGACCACCAGCGCCTGATGCGGACCGGCCTTTCGATACAACTGCGCGAACATCGACATCAGGAAAAACAGCGGCTACCACCACCAGCACAGCGATCACCACATACGTCTTGCGGAATGTGCATATATACCTCTCTAATAGCTTCTCGCCGTTGAGCTCATCCCAGCGGCGCACGTAAACAATGCCTTTTTCAAATCGCGTGACGACCACTTCAGTGTCGCGCGGCATCTCCGAGCCGTCCTCACTCCGCGCGGCCGCGCAACGGCGCGAACCGGCGCGCGAATAAATCAGCTCGCCCGTCCCCTCCGCGCGAATCGGGCTGGCAACCTTGCCCAGCACGCCGATCATGTCGTAATCGGCCGGATCGAGCGGCTGCTCGTGTTTGTTCAGCTTCCAGAGAAACCAGAAAATAATCGCGGCGCCGCCCAGCCCGCTCATGATCGAAATCAACAGCGCGAGATAGACCCAGATGTTGGAGTAACGCTCCAGCAAATAACCGATGCCGCCGAACCAGCACAGGAACGCCGCGAAGGTCCCGAAGTTCAAGGGCGAAACGCCGCCCCTTCCGCCGCCCTTTCCGAGACCATGGCCATGGCCGTGTCCGTGAAAATGCGGCAGGTGAACCGCGCCGGCGAAAACGGAGATGCGCGCTCAACAGAAATCCGATCAGAAACGTCGCGAGATAGAAATTTTCCCAGTTCATACCGCCTCTTTGAGTTTGGCTGCCGGTCTCAATACTGCGAGCAAGCGATCCATCAGTTCCGGCGTATCGAGAATCGAATAGAGCAGCATCAGGCATTTGCGCGAATCGGCGTGCCGGGCCAGCGCCAGCAGCGCCCGGCTCACTTCCCGGTCGCGCGCGAAACGCTCCGCTCCGCTGATCAGCCACAGATCGAGCTGATCCTCTTCGACGCGCACGTCCGCTGATCAGCTCGGTATGAAACCCCTCCGGATCGTCCACCAGATATCCGGGATGGACGCCAAAAAACTTCGCCAGCAGCATGCGCGTCGAGTTGGTAAGATGCGGCCGCGCGCCGCTTTCGATCTGCGAAAGATACGACTGGCTGATGGTCCGCTTCATCTGCCGGGCGATGGCGCGAACCACTTCCTGCTGGGTCATTTCCCGGTCCAGGCCGCGCAGCGTTCCTTCCACCAGCCGCAAGTAGCGAATTTTCTCTCCGAGTCTCATATCGCAATCCGTGATAATGCATATCGCAAATTGCAATAGGTGTCAAGAGGGAAATGACTTTAGTCCCCTCCTTCACAGCCGGGGTTCGGTGTCCGCTTAGACGGGTTTCGCGGTGTATGATACTGAAATGCGTGTTTTCGCTTCGTTAGCCTCTCTTTCGATTTTTGCCGTCATGCTTCTTGCGCAGCCGCCCCAGCCGCCGCAGGATCGCAAGAAGGGTCCGCCGCCGCCGCCGAAAAATCTGCAGGTGTTGACCGTGGAAGAACTCCGCAGCGGGATCATGCAGAAGTACACGGCCGCGCTCGGCGGCAACTGCAAGACGTGCCACGTGCAGGGCGATTTTTCCAGCGACGAAAATCCGCACAAAGTGATCGCGCGGACCATGATCACCATGACCAAGGAAATTAACGCCAAGTTCCCCGACGGTAAAGAGCACGTCACCTGCTACACCTGCCATCGCGGCACTCATGAGCCGGCCATGGCTCCGCCGCCCGCCGAGCCAAGCCCGCGCAATAACTTGTGCCCGCTGCCTTGTCATTTAGCGGACTGCGGGTGCTGTCGCTTGAGAGCCGGCGCGCGACTGAGATCGAACGTCTGATCCGCAGCCAGCGCGGGGAGCCTTTTGTCGCGCCTTCGATGCGCGAAGTGCCTCTCGCCGATAATCCGCAAGCATTCGAGTTCGCCGAAAAACTGTTTCGCGGCGAATTCGAGATGATGATTCTGCTCACCGGCGTGGGGACGCGCCTGCTGAACGATGTCCTGAGCACCCGTTATCCGGAGGATACGCTTCAAGAATTCTTTGCGCGCCCTGACCGTGGTCGTGCGCGGATCGAAGCCTATGGCGGTTTTGCGCGAATGGGGCATTCCGGCACACGGTGATGGTTCCCGAGCCGAACACGTGGCGCGAAATTCTGGCCGCGATCGAAGGGCGCGTCGGAGCGGAAAATCGTGGTCCAGGAGTACGGCCGTCCGGCGACCGAACTGATCGAGGCTCTGCGCGCACGCGGCGCCGAGGTCTCGACGGTTCCCGTGTATCAATGGGATTTGCCGTTCGACTGCGGTCCTTTGCGCGAGGCCGTGAAGCGGCTGGCAGCCGGGGAATTCGACGTGGCGATGTTCACCACCTCGATTCAAGTGCCGCATCTCATGAAAATTGCCGCGGAAGAAGGCGTGGAGGAAGAGGTTCGCCGCGCGATGAAGAAGATGGTGATCGCGTCGGTCGGTCCGACGACCAGTGAGACTCTGCGCGAGTTCGGATTTGAGCCTGACTTGGAACCGTCGCATCCGAAGATGGGCTTCCTGGTAAACGAAACCGCCGCCCAGGCCGCGAAAATTCTACAATCGAAGCAGTGAAGGAAAAAGGGGACGGTTTCACGGCGTCAGCGCTGCGCTACACGGCGATCGCGACCATGCTGCCGGCTACGACGTTCGCCGGATATCTGATCGGCCATTGGCTCGATAAATGGTTGGGCACCGGATATTTAACGATGGTTTTCCTGATCCTGGGCATCGTGAGCGGATTCGTGCAGTTGATCCGTGAATTGACCCGGAACAAAGATTCCTAGACGTCGCGTGGGGCGGACCCCTGGTCCGCGGCCGACGCCCTCGTCGGTCTTTGATTGCGACGGAGAGCCGGACCATGGCGTCCGCCCACATTTTGCTCAGTGTGGGAGACCCACTATACTAGTGAACTACCGAGCCCCCATGCGTAAGGCACGCGGGCAATGTAAAAGCGTGGTCGACATCTCTGAACAGAGAGTCCTGCGGATAACTTTGGCTCTGGGCGCGATCGGGACCGTCGCGGTGCTCGCGAGATATGGCGTCCGCGATGCGCTGGGGTTTCTGGTTGGCGCGGGATTGTCTTATTTGAGTTTCCGTTCCTGGGTGCGATTGGCGGCGACGATCGGCGATTCCGGCAAAGCGCCCCGCGACCGGTTCAGCGATCTTTCTGGCGCTGCGCTATGTGCTGATCGGCGTAGCGATCTATGCTATGATCGAAGGTTTGGGAAGCACTCCGGGGGCGCTGATCGTGGGATTGCTGGTCTCCTTCGCAGCTTTGGTTCTCGAACTCCTATGGGGTGCGGTGGGCCCAAAATAATCCATTTATGGCAGCAGAACACGAGCTTGCAATAACCGCGCTCTTCAACGAACACCTGGCCGGACCGGCCAACGCGCTGCTTGGAGCCCTGGGAATGACTGCCGGAGAATCCAACGCATCCCTGGCCGAACTGGCTGGTGATGGAAATGCTGGTGGTCGTGCTGATCATGGTGACCGTGGCAATTGTACGCGGTCGGCTGTCGGCCGAGAATCCCGGCAAACTGCAGCAGGTCTTCGAACTGATTTACGAATTTATCGTCAGACACGATTAACGAGGTCGGGGTCGAATCCACGGCGAACGGTTCATTTATTACATCGGGACGATTTTCATTTTCATTTTGTCGATGAACCTGATCGGGCTGATCCCCGGCCTGGAAGCGCCCACCAATATATTCCCGTGACAGTGGGGCTGGCGGTGGTCACGTTCTTTTACTACAACGCGTTGGCTTCAGGGATCACTGGGCATCGGGTATCTGAAGCAGTTCATGGGTCCGGTGGCGTGGTTGGCTCCGCTGATGATTCCGATCGAAATTGATCAGCCACTTCGTGCGGCCCCTTTCGCTGAGCGTCCGTCTTTACGGCAACATGTTCGCGGGCGAGCAGGTGACGGGAGTCTTCCTGAGCATGACGTTTTTGGTGATTCCCGTGATTTTCATGCTGCTGCACATATTTGTGGCCCTGGTGCAGACCTACGTGTTTACGCTGCTGACGACGATTTACATCGGCGGCGCTACGGCGCAAGAACATTAATACTGGCTTTTTGTGAACCGTGCAAGTGTGAGCCACCAGCGCCCCAGCGCGGGACCGGAACCACCTCCTTGGCGGAAATTTGATAGGTAAAGGAAGAAACAATGCGTACGAAACTGTTGTTGTTGATGGCTCTCTTTCTGCTGATCGCGGCGGTGCCCGCGTTCGCGCAGGGAACGGCTGCCGACCAGCGGCGTCAGCGCCGGTGAAGTGAAGGCCGGTCTGCTGGTGGTCGGCATGGCGATCGCGTCGGGACTCTGCGGACTCGGCCAGGGTAAGGCCGTGGCGAGCGCGGCCGAAGCGGTGGCGCGGAATCCAGGAGCACGCGCGGGAATCCAGACGCTGCTGGTTCTTGGTCTGGCGTTCATCGAATCGCTGGCGATTTTCACGCTGCTGATCGTTTTCACAGTTAAGATAATGTTCTGCGAGCGGGCTGAGCAAATCGGCCCGCTCGTACTCCCTCATGTTAAAGCTGCACGGCATTTTCCCTCCGATCGCGACTCCTTTCGATCATCAACGGCGACCTTTATAAGATCAAGGTCCAGCACAATATCGAGAAGTGGAATCGCACAGGCCTCGCCGGCTACGTGGTCTGCGGATCGACGGGCGAGAGCGTTTATCTCACCAGCGAGGAAAAGATCCGGCTGTGGGAATGGGTCGCCGAATACGCCGCGCCGGAGAAATTGTTGATCGCCGGAACCGGCGTCGAAGGCGTTCGCGAGACGATCGAGCTGACCAATCGCGCGGCCGATATCGGATACAAAGCGGCGATGGTCCGCACGCCTTTCTATTACCGGAATCAGATCAATCGCGCCGACGCGCAGATGCTCTATTTCCGCGCCGTCGCCGACGCGTCGAAAATTCCCTTGATGATTTACAACTGGCCGCAGGCGACCGGCGTCGACATCATGACCGACGCCGTGGCCGCGCTGTCGCATCATCCGAACATCATCGCGATCAAGGAAAGCTCGGGGAATCTCGAAAAAGTGATGCAGATGATTCGCGAAGTGAAGCCGGGGTTCCAGGTGCTGGTCGGTTCGGCGCCGACGCTTGCGCCGTCGCTGGCGATCGGAGCGGTGGGCGCGGTGCTGGCGTATGCGAACGCGGCTCCGTACTCGACGATCTCGATTTACGAAGCGCATCGCACGCGCGAATCCGCGGCGGCGCTGGACTGGCAGAATCGCATCGCGCCCGCGGCGCAACTGGTTACGACGAAGTACGGCGTGCCCGGATTGAAATACGCGATGGATTTGAACGGCTATTACGGAGGCATCCCGCGCCTGCCTCTGACCCCGATCGGGCCGGAGGCGAAGAAGGAAATCGAGCAGGCGTTCGACGGGATCAAGGGCTAGAACGCGGAGCGCTTAATCCGAAGCGCCGACCAGTCTTCCTCGTCATGATCTGATCCGGCTCCAGCACGCGTCGCGCCCGTCCGTGCGTCCGCACCACTCCGTTTCGAAAATCCCTGGCGCGCAGCTCGAGTATCTTCGGACACTCGATCGGCGATGAAGCCGACCAGCCTTCCTCGTGTCTCCACCACGATGATAAAAGGCTCTCTTCCATGCGACCCGTGCGCGATTCCGAGCTTCGCTCTTAAATCGACCACCGGAAAATCGCGCCCGCTGACCGCCGCGAATCCGCAGATCCACTTGTGCGCTTCGATCGCCGTCATCTGGTGGACCGGCAGAATGCCGCGCACGAAGCCGATGTTCATCGCGAAATCCTGGCGGGCCGACGCGAAACGTCAGGTACTTTCCGGCCTTATAATACAGTCTCCACGGGAGGCTTATCGACGCCAAGCCAGCGGGATAATAGAAGTAGCCGCCATGTTCCGCGCATTGGTTCTATTTGTGACGTCCTTAATGTGGTGGCAGCAGCCGCCCACCGCGCCGCCCGTTCCCGACGATCCGGAGGTCGAGTTCGTTTGCCCCATGGATAAGGACGTCCGCTCGAAGACGCCCGGCAAGTGTCCTCGCTGCGGAATGACGCTGGTGGCGGGCATTCCCGATCCGCACGAGTTTCCGGTGCGCATCACCACCGCGCCCAAAATTCTGAAGCCCGGCGAAGAGACTCTGCTGACGTTTCGCGTGGAGGATCCGTCCACCGGCAAGACGGTGCACGATTTCGAGATCATGCACGAGAAGCTGTTTCACCAGTTCCTGATCAGCCAGGACATGCAGTTTTTTCAGCACGTGCATCCGATCATGCAAGCCGACGGCACCTTCGATCTCGACGTGAAGTTTCCGCATCCCGGGCTTGTATCGCGTGCTGAGCGATTTTTATCCCAAGGGCGCGACGCCGCAGTTGATCGCCAACACTCTGTTCGTGGCCGGCGCCGGAATGAAGATGACGCCCGCGAAGCTGACGCCGGACCTGGCGCCGAACAAGACGGCGAATCATGGAAGTTTCGCTGACCACGGAGCCTCCGCAGCCCATCGCCGGCATGAAGACCCTGATGTTTTTCCGGCTCACGCCGAACGATGGCATCGAGCCGTACATCGGCGCGATGGGCCACATGCTGGCCGCCAGCGCCGACCTGATCGACCTGATGCACACGCATCCTTTCCTGGTGACGGATCCGGAGGGCGGCGCGGTAAAACAAATCCAGTTCAATTTGATTTTTCCGCGCGAAGGCATTTATCGCGTCTGGGTGCAGTTCCAGCGCAAAGGCGTGGTGAACACGGCCGTCTTCAACATTCCGGTTACAGTATTAAAGTGACCTCTTATCAGCATCGAAAATGTCGAGGCGCTGCTCACGCCGGCGCTGGTGATTTATCCCGAAATCGTCGACCAGAACATCGCCGCGACGCTGCGATTGCTGGGTGGCGACGCGAATCGCTGGCGGCCGCATCTGAAAACGGCGAAGCTCGGGTTCATCATGCGGAGGCTGGTGTCGACAAGGCGTGGTGAACGCGAAATGTTCGACCACGGTGGAGCTGGCCGCGGCGTGCGAAGCGGGCATGAAGGATGTTTTGCTGGCCTATCCGGTGGTGGGCGCGAACGCGCGCCGCGTGCGGCAATTGGCCGAGCAATATCCGAATGTTCGCATCTCCGTGCTGGTCGAAAATGTGGAGCAAGTCGCGGCGTGGGCCGGAAGCCGCATCGGAATTTTCGTCGACGTGAATCCGGGCATGGATCGCACCGGCATTTCGCAGGACGGGATCGACGCGATTCTCGGCGTCGTGCGCGCGGCCGGATCGCAATTTCGCGGCCTTGCATTATTACGACGGCCACATGTCCGCGGCGTCGCTCGAGGAGCGGGAGAAGCTCGCACACAAAGGATACGACCGGCTGATGGAGATCGTCGCGGCGGTCGAGGGCGCCGGTTTTCCGATCGAAGAAGTGATCACCAGCGGCACGCCCGCGTTCCCCTGCGCGGCGACCTACGCGCCGTTCAAATCCGGAAAATTCGTGCATCGCACGTCGCCGGGAACCGTCGTGTACAGCGATGCGACCAGCATCAAGCAGTTGCCCGCGGAGTGGGGATATCAGCCCGCGGCGCTGGTCGTCTCGACCGTCGTGAGCCATCCGAAGCCGAACGTCATCACCTGCGATGCGGGGCATAAAAGCGTTTCCGCCGACGCGGGCGTGCCGACGTGTACGGTCGCGGGCCGCGCGGATATGATTCCTCTGAAGCCGAGCGAGGAGCATCTGCCCGATCGAGATTTCCGGCGGCGACGGTGCCCGCGATCGGCGAGCTGCTCTATCTGATCCCTCGCCACGTCTGCCCGACGGTGAATAATTTCGACGATGCGGTAATCGTCGAACACGGCCGCGTGGTTGGGGTGGAGCATGTCACGGCGCGGGGCCACGAAGTGCCCGTTGCGCATGGCTGGTGCTGAGCTCGCCTAGGCGCCGTTGCTTCAGCTGTCGTCCTCGACGATACGGAGTCCGCCAGGCGTCAGCATGCGGGCAAAAGCGCGTGTTACTCTGTTCGCGCAATGCGCTGGGAATCGCCGGCTGCCGATTGACAGCTCGCCGGCCACATCTGACATGTAATGTAAAAAGCTGGTCCTGCGCCTCCCCGTTCGAGAATGCGATATCGTAGTCCGAACGGCTATATGAGACTGCTGGTACCCTTCTTCTTAGCTCTCCCGATGCTTCTTGTCCGCCCAACGCGGTCGCGGTGGTCGCGGCGCAGCAGCACGGATGCGAAGCCGGTGATGGAGGAGGGCATTCCCGTCACCGATCCTCTGGTGATCGCCAAATGCAGCGGCTGTCATAAGAAGGACGAAAAGGGCAACCTCACGCGAATTTCCTGGGAGCGCACCACGCCCGAAGGCTGGCAGGAAGCCATCAAACGCATGGTTCGCCTGAACGGCCTGGAGCTGACGCCGGTCGAGGCGCGCGCCATCGTCAAGAGTTTGAGCACCGATCACGGCCTGGCGCCCGAAGAAGCCAAGCCGGTGATGTATTTCGTCGAGCATCGCATTCAGGACGAGGAATTTCCCAACGAAACCGTGCGCGAGGCGTGCGCCGCGTGTCATCCCATCGCCCGCGCGCGATCCTGGCATCGATCGAAAGAAGAGTGGGACCTGCTGGTGAACATGCATCGCGGATATTTCATCGTCTCCGAGCAATCGTTCCGAGGACGCGGCGGAGCGGCGGAGGCGCTGGCGGCCGAGGCGCGGCGCGGAGCGCGCGGCGCCAACGCAGCGCCGGCGTCGACACGCGGCCCGCGTCCGATCAAGCGGTCGAGTATCTCGCGAAAGATTATCCTTTGGATACGCCCGGCATGGGCCGCGTGGCGCGCCCGCATGCGCGCGCCGAAAATTTCCGGCCGCTGGTTGATCACCGGCGAGCAGGCGGGCCGCGGCAAAGTGATGGGCGAGATGGTGATTGAACCCGGAGCGATCGGAAGACGAGTTCACCACCAACGTCAAGCTCACCTATTTGAAGGACGGCACCACCGTGACGCGCTCCGGCAAATCGATGGTCTATACAGGCTATTCGTGGCGCGGCCGTTCGACCACGAAGAATCCCGTCGATGCGTCGCCGCAAGCCGCCGGCGGCGTGCCGGCTGAACTGCGCGAAACGATGTGGATCGCGCCCGACCAGAATTCGATGGAAGGCCGCTGGTTCTGGGGCGCGTACGAAGAGTTCGGCTACGACGTCACGCTGCATCGCGCCAGCGACGGCGTCACCGTGACTGGCACGGACCTGACGATGATCAAGACCGGTTCCACCGCGCAGAAAGTGAAAATTTACGGCGACAATTTCCCGAAGCTGACGGTCGCCGACATCGATTTCGGAACCGGCGTAACCGTGAAGCGAATCGTCGATCAGACCGCGCAGCAGGCGACGGTCGAAGTGGACGTCGATGCGAAAGCGATCGTCGGCAAGCGCGATGTTTCGGTTCGCCGCACGGTCGCGCCGAATGCGATCGCCGTCTACGACAAGATCGACTACATCAAGGTGTCGCCCGACACGTCGCTTGCGCGGCTGGGCGGCGTGAAGTTCCCGAAGGGCTATCAGCAGTTCGAGGCGATCGCCTACAATCGCGGACCGGACGGCAAGCCGAACACGGCGGACGATGTCGAACTCGGTCCGCGTGGACGCGGAATGGTCGCTCGAAGAATTTTACGCGGTCTACGGCGACGACGACAAGGAATTCGTCGGCAAGATGAGTCCCACCGGATTTTTCACGCCGGCCGTGGAGGGTCCGAATCCGAAGCGCAAATTCAGCCGCAACAATTACGGCGACGTGTGGGCGGTGGCGACGTATAAAGGCGCGACAGGATAAGGAAGGCAAGCCGCTCACCGCGCGATCGTACCTGGTGGTCGCGATCCCGCTGTATGTACGATGGGATGAGGCGGAGGGCCCGAAGTGAATTTTCAGGCTCGGCGAATTTCACGCGTTTTCGAGGCGGCGGGCGGCGATTTCTGTACACCGTGCCGAGCGCCGGAATTTTCGAGCTGGACGACGCGTCGGCCGCCGTGCTCGCGCGCCTGTCGCAAGGCGAAGCCGCCGCAGGAAGAGTTGCTGGCGATCGCCGATGCGGAGACCGATCGGCGAGTTGTATCAGTCGCGCATCATCACCACCACGCAGGGCTTCGTCGATCAGCCGCAGCCGCTGCCCGACGATTTTCCGTTGCAGACGATGGTGATGAATCTCACCAATCAGTGCAATCTGTCCTGCCAGTATTGCTACGAATTCGGCGAAGACAAGGTCGCAACGCCCGAAGGCAAGCCGAAGTTCATGGACTTCGAAACGGCGTCGGCGTCGGTCGACTATCTGTTCACGCAATCCGCAGGCCGCCACGGCGTTCACATCACGTTTTTCGGCGGCGAGACGCTGATGAATTTTCCGCTGCTGAAAAAAGTGGTCGATTACGCGAAACAGAAGGCCGCGGATCAGGGCCGCTCGATCGATTTCAGCCTGACCACCAACGCCACGCTGCTGACGCCGACGATCATCGAATATCTTTCGGCGAATGAGATCGGCGTCACGGTGAGCATGGACGGCGACAAGGCGTCGCACGACAAGTTCCGCGTTTTCTCGAACGGCAAAGGCAGCTACGACATCATCGAGCCGCGCGTGCGCGAGCTGATCAAGGAACACAAAACGCGGCCCATCGTCGCGCGCGTCACCATGACTTCGCAGGCGATGGACGTGCTCGGCACCTATCGCCATCTGAAGCACGATCTCGGCTTTCACGAGGTCGGATTCGCGCCGGTGACGACGTCGCCGAATCGTTTGTATTCGATCGACAACCGCGGCCTCGATTCGGTGCTCGATCAGTTCGGCGTGCTGGCGTCGGAATATCTGGCGAACGCGCTTGCGCGGCGAGCATCACGGATTTTCGAACGTCAGCGACACGCTCGCCGAACTGCATCAGGGCGTGAACAAATCGCATCCCTGCGGCGCGGGACTCGGCCTGGTCGGCGTCGGACCCTCGGGCGATATCGCGCCGTGCCATCGCTTCGTCGATTCGGACACGCACACGCTGGGCCACGTTTCGACCGGCATCGACAAGGCGAAGCAGAACGATTTTCTTTCGCGCGGCCATATTCAGGTGAAGACCGATTGCCGCACCTGCTGGGCGCGCCCGGTGTGCGCCGGCGGCTGCCATCACGAAGCCTACGTGCGCTACGGCGACACCGGCCATCCGAATCTTCATTACTGCGATTGGATTCGCGGCTGGACCAACACCTGCCTCGAAATCTACGGCGCCATCGCCGCGCAGAACCCCGATTTTTTGAGACACTTTTCCGATAGGAAAGCCGCAGCATGAAACATCTACGAGCCGTCAATCATAAAGCGCGACGCATTCAGGAGCATGTCGAAAACGACGTCGTCGCGATGCAGGGTCCGCAGGCCCCGCCGGCGCAGCGTCCCCATGTGCCGATGGGCTGCGCGATCGTTTTCTCGCCCGGTTGGGAAGTCGATTCCTCCGGCGGCACCGCCGGTCTCTGCCAGCCCGTGGAGCGCGATCTCTACGATTGCTACATCAGCTGCTACTGGCCCGCGCAAGTGCCGGATCACATGAACAATTATCCCGACTGGACCGCGAAGTGCGCGGCCGCGACGAAAGACTGGCGCAACATCGATCTGGTATTTCCCATGAAAAAATCTGTTCGCGATCGCAGCGGCGACTTGCATCATCCGCAGCCGCCCAAGGAACGCTGTTCGTCGGCACCTGGCCGCACACCATTCAGGTGGTCGACGAGGCGAAGCAGAAGGTCGTCGATCACATCGAGCTGCAAACCGGCACCTCGCACTCGATGCAGATCTCCGACGACCGCAAGACCATCTACGCCTCCACCATCGAGAAAAACGGCATCGAAGTGATCGACGTCGCCACGCGCAAGGTGACCAACTCGTTCGTCCTCGACGAGGGCGGCAAGAAAATGCGCTTCAGCTCCTGGGCGCCGGACCCGACCGGCAAGTTCATCTACATGATCGTCCGCCCGATGGAAAAGAAGATCGACCGCTTCGAGCAGGGCAAGCAGCAATTCGCGATCGTCGACCTGGCGCAGAAGAAAATCACCAAGTTCGTCGACATGCCCGGCGATGAAGATGCAGGCCGGCGGCGGACGCGGCGGCGCGATGCGCTTCTCGCCCGACGGAAAATATCTCTACCGCATGGGCGGCGACGATCACGATTTACGATACGACGGATTTCAAAGTCGTCGACACCATCGAGCTTTCGAAGCCCCAATTTCCCGGCATGCAGAACGTGAACCTCGGCCAGCAGCTCGATTCCATTCAGGAGCCCGGCATCCTGGTCAGCCTCTTCAATTCGTCGGACCCCGTGGTGCATAAAAACATTTTCGGCATCGCGCGTTTCGATCTCGCCAAGCGAACGTTTCAGTTCACGCCCGATCGGTCCCGCGGCCGCCAGCATGCAGGGCCTGCACATCACGCCGGATCATAAAACCGGCTACACCGTGACCACCAACGGCACCGGCGGCAACAAGCGATCCGAGTTCTGGGTGATCGATATTCCCACCGGCCGAGTGGTTCGCACGCAGGAATTCGACGGCCGCGCGCGCTACACTTTCGGCATGTCGAGCACCGGCAAGGAGCTGTACATCTACGGCGCCGGCTACGACATTGAAGTGTACGATCCGGTCACGCTGAAGCTGCGCAACACCATCGACCTCAACGCGGATCAGACGACGGGGATGATCGTTCTTCCAGGCAAATAACGTATCCGCAGCCGAGCACCGCGAGAAACATCGCCAGCACCACGCTGGTCCCCAGGTTCACTTCTTCCCACGCCGCGATCATGATCGCGATGATCACCGCGATCGCCCATGTGCAGCACCCATCGCGTATCGGCGTCCGTGGGAAGCCTGCGTAGCGTGCGAATAAAATCGTACAGCGCGCGCAGCAGCATCCACACCAGCATCAGCATCGTCGGCACGCCGCGCTCCGCCGCGTAGTGAATGTAAACGTTGTGCAGATGCTGATAATATCCCGTCGGCAGCTTCTTCACGTCGGCGGGAACGTAGCTTTTATAAACCTTGCCGACTTGCTCCGGCCCCACGCCCAGCCAAGGATGCGCCTTGATCATCGCCCATCCGATACGCCGTGAACCACGGCCCGATGCGCGTTCGAATCCTCATCGCCATGCGGCTGAAACATCGACCGCTCGCGATCGCCGATGCCGAACGGATTCACCAGCAACAAAATCCCCGCCAGCACCGGCAGCGCGATCACCGTCCATCGCCGCCAGAACCACAGCAGATAAATTCCGCCGCACGGCCGCGCCCGCCCACATGCTGCGCGTTTCCGCCGCGACCAGCGCGACGCCGATCAATCCGCCGGCCGCGACCAGCCACGCCACCCATCTCCGGTCGCGGCAAAAAAACACGACGGCCCCGATGATCAGCAGCGCCATCATCATCTCGCCGCTGAACGTCATCCAGTGATCCAGGAATCCCGTGATGCGATCGGCGACGTAAGCAGTCGTAAAAATTCTGATGCTTCTCGATCGCGTCTTCGTACTTGTCGTAAAACTGATACAGCCCCAGCCCCGCCGACGCCGATGCCGCCGCGGCCCACCCGAGCGCCAGCCAGCGAATCTGCGCGACGTTTCGAAACGTGCTCGCGACCACGAATACCATCGCGTACACGTAAAATTTCTTGATCTGCGGAAGCCCTCCGCGCAGGTCGCCGGACGCGAGCCACGAGATGACGGTGCCCAGAAAGAACAGCGAAATCGGCAGCCAGATCGCGCGGCCACCGGGGCTTCACGCGCATCACGACCATCGCCACGATCGCCACTCCCAACACAATTTCGAACCCCGCGATCGACACCACCGGCAGCACCGCAGCCGCTCCGGCCAGCATCATCGGAACGTCTTCTTTTCGCAAGCCCTCATGATACTGTATTAGCCTTATGGCTTTGCTTCTTACCGAAACGGACGTCCGCGCACTACTCACCATGCCCGATCTGATCGCCGCGATGGAAACGGCGCTCGCCGCATTCTCCGCCGGCACGCGTGGTGCAGCCGGTGCGCACCGTGCTCGAAGTCGGCGAGCACAAATCGTTCTTCGCGCTGATGCCTTCCTACGTTCCCTCGACGCCCGCGCTCGGCGCGAAACTGGTGACGGTCTACGAATCGAACATCGCGCGAGGCCTGCCGACGCACCTCGCGACCATCGTGATGCTCGATCCCGAGACCGGCGCGCTCGCTGCGATTGTCGACGGGCGATACATCACCGAAGCCCGCACCGCCGCGGTTTCCGCGGTCTCCGTGAAAAAACTGGCGCAGCGAAGATTCGCGCCGTGCTCGCGATTCTCGGCTCCGGCGTGCAGGCGCGCAGCCACTTCGAAGCGCTCTCGCACGTGCAGAAGTTTCGACGAAGTCCGCGCCTGGAGCCCGACGCAGAAAAAATCTCGACACATTCGCGCAGCGAGACTGGAGCCATCGCGACCGAGTCAGCCGAAGCAGCCGTGCGCGGCGCGGATGTCATCGTGATCGCCGCATCGTCCCACACGCCGATTCTGTTCAACGATTGGGTCGCCCCCGGCGCGCACGTAGTGTCGGTCGGCGCAACGCGTCCCACGCAGCAGGAGATGGAGCCCGCGCTGGTCGCCCGCGCGCGCCTCTTCGTCGATTCCCGCGTCGCCGCGCTGAAGGAATCGGGCGACGTGATTCCCTTCGGCGACGCGCACATCGTGGCGGAGTTGGGCGAGGCCAACGCCAGCGCGCACTTCGCAGGACGAAATCACGATTTTCAAATCGCTGGGACTGGCAGTGGAAGACGTGGTGGCCGCGCATCTCGCGTTCACGCGCGCGCAAAGAGATCGGGAAGAGGATTAACGATATGAGAGGTTCGATCAACGCGTTCATCTGCGTTCATCAGCGGCCATTACATGCTTCTTGCTCGTATCGACAGCCGCTCTCCGCCCAGACCTACGACATCGTGCTCGCCAACGGCCGCGTGATGGACCCCGAATCCGGCCTCGACGCCGTCCGCAACGTCGGCATCAGCGGCCACAGCATCGCGGCCATCTCACAGCGTCCCTTGCAGGGGCGAACCACCATCGACGCGAAAGGACTGGTCGTCGCGCCCGGCTTCATCGATCTTCATTCGCACGGCCAGGACGACGAAAATTATCGCTACAAAGCGCGCGACGGCGTCACCACCGCGCTGGAGCTTGAAGTCGGCGTCTCGCCCGTCGCCCGCTGGTACGCCGCGCGCGAAGGAAAAGCGCTGATTAATTTCGGCGCGACCGCCGGCCACATTCCGGCGCGCATGATGGTCATGCACGATACCGGAGGCCTGCTTCCGCACGACGAAGCCGCGCATCGCGCCGCGACGTCCAGCGGAGCAGCATGAAACCGAAGATCTGATTCGCAAGGGCCTCGACGAAAAAGCGCTCGGCATCGGATTGGGCATCGCCTACGTCCCCACCACCACGCATCCGGAAATTCTAAACGTGATCCGCATCGCCGCCGACCGCAAGGCGACGGTGTTCGTGCACATGCGCTCGCCCGGCGCCATCGAGCCCGGCTCGGTCACCGAATCGCTTCAGGAAATGATCGCCGACGCGGCCATCACCGGCGCATCCATTCACGTCGTCCACATCACCAGCATGGCGAACGGACAAACCGGCCTGATGCTCGAAATGATCGCCGGCGCCCGCAAGCGCGGCCTCGACATCACGACGGAGGCGTATCCTTACACCGCCGGCGAAACGCGCCTCGATTCCGCGGTGTTCGACGGCAACTGGCAACAGCAACTCGGCATCACCTACAAAGATCTGCAATGGGTCGCGACCGGCGAGCGGCTCACCGCCGAGACCTTCGCGAAGTATCGCAAAGACGGAGGCTTCGTGATCCTCCATTCGATTCCCGAAGAAGCCGCGCGCCAGGCGATGGCGAATCCCGACGTGATCGTCGCCAGCGACGGCATGATTTTCAACGGCACCGGCCATCCGCGCGGAGCCGGCACCTATGCGCGAGTGCTCGGCCATTATGCGCGCGATGAAAAAGCCCTGACGCTGATGAGCCGCGCTGCGCAAGATGACCATCCTGCCCGCGAATCGCCTGAACTTCGCGAACCAAAGGAAGAATAAAAATTGGAGCCGATGCCGACATCACCGTCTTCGACCCGGCCCGCGTGATCGACAAAGCGACGTTCGAAAAGCCGAATCAATACTCAGAAGGAATCCCATTCGTGCTGGTGAACGGCGTGTTGGTCGTGCGCGACGGAAAAGTGGTGGAGGGAGTAAAACCCGGCGCAGGAATCAAGGCCGCTAGGGACTTCCGTCATCACAAGCTCCGCCAGGTATGCCCATTAGCGTCGAAGCCAAAGCCAAACCACTGACCATCTCTCCCGCGAAAGATACACGGCCAAAACTTCTTAACGAGTATCCCCTTCATGGAAAATGCAGGAGTCGTGAAAGTTCCCTGCACAGCCCGGGCGCCAATTCGCCGAAGAAACTCAAGGCCCGCTTCTTTTGTTATCGGCGTCTGGGCCTCGTGCGTGGAAAAGAAATTGACTCCAATGGCCGCAGGCGCCGTGAGCCGTGAATAGGCGCGTACGCCAACCCGGACAGGTCTCCACGTTAGGCCCTTCAAAAAACGCGATGCCGTGGACCTACCTGATGAACCTGCCGTGAACGACCACTTCTTGGCCGGAGATCGTGGAATTCAATGCCTCACAAACTCCCAGAGTTCTGACCTGCGCCGATGCCCCGGCAGCAAACGCTAGCGGGATCGCCAATAATCGCAAATCGCTAATACCTCGGCACCGACGGATCGATCCCCAAACTCCACGCATCGATCCCACCCGCCATGCTCTGGCACGCTTCGACGCCCTGCTTCCGCAGCCAATTCACGACGTTCAAACTCCGCACGCCATGATGACAGAACACAATCAGAGGAGCCTCATCCGCCCGAGCCTCCAGCGTCTGCAATTCGCCCGGCACCTGGCGCATGGGGATCAATTCGCTGCCATCGATCCGAGCCAGCGCAAACTCATGAGGCTCCCGCACATCGATGAGATGCAGTTTCTCCCCAGCATCCAGCCGCCGCTTCACTTCAGAAGGAGAGATCTCAAAGTCCATAAGCTGCGTTTTTAGTCACAGCTTCACTCAGCGTTCATCGGCGGCCGAATTCTATATCGGTCTTGGCTCGTCTAGAACTTCTTCAGCTCCGCGACCAGCCCGCCGAGCCCCTTCTTCGTGATAAATCTGCAGCAGCCTCTGCTCCTCGGGCGACGGCGCGATCAGCGCTGCGCAGCTTCGGATCGTTCAACGCCGCGCGGCTCGGAATCCAGTACGATCCATCGGAGTATTCGGCGCTCGAAACAAATCCCGTCATGCTGTCGACCAGCGTTCGCTCGGAAAACCGCAGCGCCGTGTCCTGCGTCACCTGGCTCGATTTCCCCGGCGCCAGATTCACATCCGAGGGAATCGACGCCGCCAGAAATTCGCGGCCCTGCTGATCCTTCACAATCCAGCCCATCTCGAAATGCTTCACCGCACGCTCGGACCGGTTTTGAATATTGATCTGCGGCGCGCGAGCCTCATTGCCCGCGATGCGCGCGCTGCCGCCCGTCGGGTCCACCGGCGATTCCGGCATGTGCAGGAACGCAAATTTCAACTCGCGCTCCGGCTCGCTGTTGGTCGATCGCCCGCGCACCATCTGCACGCCCGCCGAGGGACGGTCTCTCTGCAGTTCCAGAGCAGCTCAGAATCTCTTTTTGCAGACCATCGACGCCCGCCGTCTCCAGCAGCGTCTTAAAATACTTGCGGTCGCGCCGAGCTTCCAGTTCCCACACCGTCATCGTGCGGCGCGAATGCAGTTTGTCGGAGCCGTAGAAAGTGAGGTCGTCGAACAGCACTCCGTCGAGCTTCACCTCCACCATCGGACCACCGGCGCTCCAACGGACAAAGCAGCGGCAGATCGATGCGCAGCGGAAACGCTTCGCCCGGGCGCGACGTCCAGGCTCGGCACGGAAACCGATCCCTTGCCGCCCGGCGTCACTTCCTGCGCCAACACCGCCAGCGTCACTCCGCGAATGCGTCTCTGGCTCGAATTGCGCAGCGAAAGCACCGCGTGAACATCCAGCAAATATGCGCCGCCGCGAGGCGTTTCGCGTGTTTCGCTCCAATCGGACGACACCGCCGTCACCGGCGAGTCGGCGGGGAAATCGATCTTGCGGCCCACCGTCTGCGCCGTTGCCGCGACTGTCCCTGCCAGACGCGAGAATGAAAATCTTACTGCGCATACACACTCGTGATCGGTCACCTGCCCCGTATCCTGATCCACATAATGCGCGCTGGCCGAGCCTTGCGTGCTCACCGAGACCGTCACCAGTTTCGCCGAATCCTGCGATACGCCCAGCGCGCCGCCGTCCTTGCGCAACTCGATTCCCTCGGACGAAGCCTCAATCACCGGGCCGCGTTCCTCCGGCATCAGCGCTGCGTCCCTGCCAGATCGATCGCATCGCGCGGCTCAACGCCTGCGTCTCCTGCGAAGGCATGTTCAGCCACCATCCGCCGACCAGCAGCACCGCCAACATCGCCGTCACCAGGGACGCGAGCGCCACCGGACGCCAGTCGAAGCTGGAATCAGATTGTGCGAGCGCGCCGCTCCCCGCGGGGCCACGCACTCTCCCGCCGCCAGGCCGACCCGGATATTCGCCGTCATCTCCGCCGATAAACGAGCCCAGTCCACGCCATCGGGAAGCCCCGCCGCCGCGTCGCGCAATGCTCTGCCATCCGCGCGAAATTCTTCCACCACCGTGCGGCACGATTCGCAATTCCGCACATGCAGATGGACCGCCGCGCGCTGCCACAGGCGCAGATCGCCCGATGCATACAACGCCAGATCCGTCTCTTTCACGTGCCGGTTCATGCCTGTCCTCTTCTTCGCGGACGATCCAGATACTTCCGCAGCTTCACCCGCGCATTCGCGATGTGCGACCGCACCGTCGCTTTGGAGCAATTCAACTGCGCCGCCACTTCATCGGCCGGCAACCCTTCCACATCGCGCAGCAGCAGCGCCGTCCGCTCCCGCCCGGTCAGCGAATTCAATCCCGCTTCCAGATACGCGTGATGCTCGCCGCGCAGCACCAGTTGCTCCGGACTATTTTCAGGCGCGCTCGCCACCGGGTCCAGCAATTCGTCGATGTCGGAGAAACTGACGCGCCCCGATCGGCGCAGAAAATCGATCGCCGTGTTGCTCGCGATGCGCGACAACCAGTGCGCGGCTTTTTCCAGATCCTTCAACTGATCCTGCCGCTGCAGAGCTTTGATGAACGCTTCCTGCGTCAGATCCTGCGCATCGGCGACGTTGCCCACCATGCGGTAAATCAGCAGGAACACGCGCCGCATGTTCTGCTCGACGAACCGCGTTTCGTGGTCCGACGACAGAGGCGCCGCGTCGAATCTGGTGGATCCCGGAGCTTCGCTCATCGCTCTTTCCAATACCGATAGGACGCTCGTAGCCATCTACGAGAATTGACGATAGCTGTGAGGCCAAGCGTGCATTGCTATTTCTATCGGTCGCGCTATCCTAATCATATATGAGAGAAGTGGCGGTTATTGGCATCGGCAAAACTGCTTTTGGCGCGTTCGCCGACCGGGACCTGCGTTCGCTGGCGGTCGAAGCGGGCTTGGCCTGCCTCGCGGATGCCAACGTAAGTCCTTCAAAAGTAGAGGCTTTTTATCTCGGCAACTTCGCCGGACCCTCCTTTGTGGGCCAAAATCATCTGGCTCCCTATATTGCCGGGGCGATGGGCGTCGAGCACGTTCCCTGCACCAGGTTTGAGGCCGCCTGCGCGTCTTCCGGATCAGCTTTTTTTCACGCCGTATCGAGCGTCGCCGCCGGAATGTACGATCTGGTGCTGGTCGGAGGGGTCGAAAAGATGACTTCCCAGACCGACCCCGAAAGTCACCGAGATTCTGGCCGGCGCCGGCGACATGGCGGGCGAAGGCCGCGCCGGCGCGACGTTTCCGGCGCTTGTTCGCGATGATCGCGCGCCGCCACATGTATCAGTACGGCACCACGCGCGAGCAACTGGCCGCGGTCGCGGTGAAAAATCACGCGAATGGCGCGAAAAATCCCCAGGCGCACATGCGCAAAGTCATCACCATGGAGCAGGCCCTCAACGGCAAGCCCATCGCCGATCCGTTGACGGTTTACGATTGCTCGCTGGTCAGCGACGGCGCGGCCGCGGTGCTGATCTGCCCTCTCGAACGAGCCTCCGAGTTTACGTCCAAGCCCGTTCGTGTGAAGGGGATCGCGCAAACATCGGACCACGTCGCGCTCGATGAAAAGGACGACATCACCACTTTCCGAGCGGTGAAAGAAGCTGCGCAAAAAGCTTATAAAATGGCCGGTGTCACCGCGGCGGACATTCAGTTCGCGGAACTGCACGACTGTTTCACCATCGCCGAAATCGTCGCGACGGAGGATCTGGGATTTGTCGAAAAAGGCTCCGGCGGACCTTACGTGCTCGAAGGCAAAACATGTCTGCGCGGCGAGCGGCCGATCAATACCAGCGGAGGGCTCAAGTCGAAAGGCCATCCGGTTGGCGCGACGGGAGTTGCGCAGATCTGCGACGTCGTTATGCAGATTCGCGGCGATGCCGGCGAGCGGCAGATCGCGCGCCACGAGCTGGGGTTAGCGCAAAATCTGGGCGGTTCCGGCGCAACCGCCGTCGTAACCATTTTGGGGGCGGCATGAAAGGCGTTATTTACACGGAAACCATGGTCTTTGCGCCGCCGGAGCAGTTCGCGGCGGATGCGCCGTATCAGCTCGCGATCGTCGCGCTTGAAGATGGTAAACGGCTCACGGCGCGGATTTTAGGCGATCGCGTGTTCGATCGGCGATGCCGTGGAATTGGCCGAAACCCGCAACAATATCTCGTTCTTTCAAAAAAGCATGAAACTCGCCGGCCGGATGTCGCGCATCGGCACCGAATCCGCGTTCGAGGTGCTGCGTCGCGCGCGGGCTCTGGAAGCGCAGGGACGGAGCATTATTCATCTGGAGATCGGCGAGCCCGATTTTCCCACGCCGAAGCATATCGTCGAAGCGGGGAAAGCCGCGCTCGATCAAGGGTTTACGCATTACGGTCCCACGCAGGGGCTGCCCGAGCTGCGGACCGCGATCGCGTCCTATGTTTCGCGGACGCGTGAAATCGAGGTCAGCCCGGACCGGGTTTGCGTGGTGCCCGGCGGCAAGCCGATGATGTTTTTTCCGATGATGGCGGTGCTCGAAGAAGGCGACGAGGCGATCTATCCGAATCCGGGGTTTCCGATCTACGAATCGATGATCCGGTTCTGCGGGGCGACGCCGATTCCTTATCCTCGCTCGAACGGGTCCTTAATCGACCATATTCGCTCGAAAATCACGTCCAGAACGACGCTTAATCGTCCTTAATTCGCCACAAAATCCGACTGGCGGCGTGATTCCTGCCGACGAAATTCGCGCGCTCGCGGACTTGCTGCGCGAGCGCGACATCCTGATTCTGTCCGACGAAATTTATTCGCGCATCTGGTTCGGCGAAAAACCTCTGTCGATTGCGAGCTTGCCGGGGATGCTCGATAAGACGATTATCCTCGATGGATTTTCGAAGACCTACGCGATGACCGGTTGGCGGCTGGGCTACGGCGTGCTGCCGCAATGGTTGGTGGAACCGGTGAATTTGCTGATCGTCAATTCGACTTCCTGCACGGCATCGTTCACGCAGCGCGCGGGCATCGCCGCGCTCGAAGGTCCGCAGGACGATGTCGATGAAGATGGTCGCGGAATTCCGAAGCGCCGGCGCGATGCATTTTGCGCGGGGCTCAATTCGCTGCGCGGATTTCGCTGCCCGATTCCGGAAGGCGCGTTCTACGCGTTTCCCGATATCACGGGCACCGGCCGATCGTCGAAAGAACTGGCGGACGCGCTGTTGAACGAAGCGGGCGTGGCTTGCTTGAGCGGCGCGGCGTTCGGCGAATATGGCGAAGGCTATTTGCGATTCTCCATCGCCAATTCGTTCGAAAATCTGATGGACGCGGTGGAGCGCATCCGCGCGTTTCTGAAGTGAAGATTTTCCTCTACTACATCGGCAAGGCGCGCGATGCGCACGCGAATGCGATGGCGGAGGAGTACATCAAGCGGTCCACGCGATACGCGACTTGCGAGATGCGCGAGATTCATCCGGGGCGTTTCGATCCGTGGGTGAAGCATCCCGTCGGCGGCGAAGGTGTTGCTCGATCCATTGGGGAAGAAGCTCGATTCGGCGGGATTTATCGCGCAGGTGGAGAAGTGGCACGACATGGTGTTCATCGATCGGCGGCTCGGATGGATTGCCGGCGGAGTGGAGGCCTCGCGCGGATCTGCTGCTGGCGCTTTCGCCGATGACGATGCCGCATGAGTTGGCTCGGGTGGTGCTGGCGGAGCAGATTTATCGGGCGCTGACTACGCTGCGGGGGCATCCTTATCCGCGGTAGGCTCGTGAGGAGCGCTCCGCGAGGAACGCTGGTGGCCCCGAGCGCCGCTTCCTGACGGTCGGGGTTCGGTTGGGCGCGGCAGGCCGATGTCGTCGCCATCTCGCAGGTCTTCATCCACTTGGGTGGGCCGCAGGCTCATGGCACTGCCACTGCGGTGACCGCTCGGTTACGCAACGAGCGAGCGCGTTATTTGGGGATTGCTCGATTGTTGTGGCGGGGAAATAGTGAGATAGAATTTCGCGGAAGGTTTTTCCGCTGCGCGCCATCTGCGCGGCGCCTTCCTGGCACATGCCGATGCGATGTCCGGCTACTGCGCCTCTCACGGGGCAGTCGACGGCGAAGTACGGATACGGCTTCGGCGTTCCAGCCGGCGTCTGCTAGCGTTCTGGTCTTGCCGCCGCAATTCGCGGAATAGAGCGCGGGGATCGGGCGGCCTTGATAGGCGACTATCAGATCCTCGGGTTTGCTCCGCGGCTTTAGCGGACGAGGCTTCCGGTCGGGCGGAGCTTCGCGCAGGAACTGGCAATGCGTGGTGTCGCAAAAATCGAAACCTTCGTGCCGACCACGTGCGGCGACCAAAAACGATCGGGCGACGACAGCCTGCGCTTTTCGCGCTTCGAGTGGCGCGGAGGGCGGACTCTCCGCGGCTACGATCGAGGCTACGGCGTTTTCCAGCTCCATTTTCACGATGGCGAGCAAGTGGCCGTCGCTGCTCACGCACTTCAAGGCGTCCGTGAAATTCGCGGCGGATTTTGCCGGGGATGCTGAGGATGAACGTGGTCTCCGCGCCTTCGCGTCCGGTGACGGTTGCGGTGCCGCGGAGCTTCATCGTGGCCGATCCTTCCAGCGTTGCACGGTGTCCGTTTTGCTCCACGATCGAAGATACTTGCGCGCGCGGGTTGCACTTCGAGTTCGACTGGATGAAAGAGGCTGAAGACGCAGATGGCGTACGATCATCTGCAGTCGCTCTCGCGGCCGTGAAGAATCGCGCGCCGCGCGATTTTGCGCGCCTTGCGCGCTGCCCGGGCACGCCGTGGACACGCACTAGGATCGCGATGCGCGGCGCGTCGGCGGGGTCGAGCACGATGGTGAATCCGTCGCCTTTATGTTTGCGCTTCGCCACGCACGGGGCGGTTCCTGTTTTGGCGAGTGCGCCGCGGCCGATGGCGCTCGCGGTTCCGGATTCGGCGGCTTGTTTCATGCCGGCGAGAATTTCTGCGACGCGCGGTTCTGCGGCGCGCGACGTGAGCTCGCAGTAGGCGCGCGTGAGGGCGAGAGGAGAAATTTGCCAGTCGCGGCCGAGACCGATTCTTGCTTCGGGCGTGTCCGCATCGGGCGGAGGAATGCCGAATTTCGCCGCGACTACCGCTAGCGAGTGCGGGTCGACATCGCGCGCGAGTTGGAGAAAATAGGCGTTGCAGGAATTCGCCAGTGCGTCGCGAAATGCCGATGCGGCCGTGGCCTTTGGCGAGCCAGCAATGGTCGATCGCGCCGTTGCAGGTGAGCTCGTGGGAACGGTCCGTTGGAGGCTAGCGCGGTGAAGGGTTTTACCAGCGAGCCGACGGGAATTGGTTTATCGGCGTCGCGGCCAATCCTGCTTCACGATCTGGCGGGTTCGAACATCGACGACGATGTAGTTGACGTCGGCGGCGTGGACCGTGGCGACGATCAGTGAGAAGAGTGTGAGCAGGCGCGTCACGGATTTAGTTTATACACGACGGATTCGCGCAGCATGGTGCCGGTGTCGTGCACGACGATGGTCGCGGCGTCGATGCGCTTTAGTACGCGGCCGAGGCTGGCCAGATTGCCGGAGAAGAAGGGCGGTTCGCGCCCCCTTGCTGGCGTCGCGGATGCGGGCGGCATCTGGGGGAAATCGATCAGCGTGGTCATGCGCTCAAAGTTGGGAAGCTCGCGCGCATGCCTCCATCCGGCGGCGTAGGCTGCGCCCGCGAGCGCGGTTCGATTGCGGCGGGAGAAGACGGCGTTCACCATTTCGGCGGAGTCGCCGATGACCAGCCACTTTCCTTCGGACGCCATGGCGAGTTTGCCCAGGCCTTCCAGTTCGTGAACTCCGCCGGCGCCGGTGCGCCACGTTGCGGTTGCGGAATTCGACCACACGCCTTCCGCTGCTGTGCCGAGCGCGGCGCGAATCTGCATCGGCATTCCAGGCGCGTATTCGCCAGCAGCGCGATGGCCGAGTGGGGCTGCACGAAAACCTGATCGGCGTCCGAGACGCGTGGATGAAACGTCGAGCATCGCGTCGATGTGCGCGGCGACGAGACCGATCGCGCAACGCTTTAAGCGAATCGCGAGTCTCCGTAATCGGCCTCTCGTCGATTCTCGATTCCAGGTCGACCTCGCTTCCCGCGTCCGGCGTTTCCGCAACCAGCGGCGCGGATTTCGATGCGGCGCCGCGACGTTGTGGCGGCGGGGAAAAGTTTTTCTTCGATCCATTGCGCGGCCTGCAATCCCGGCCGGATGCAGCCACGCGCGATAGAGGCCGGCATCGTCGGGAATCGCGGCGAGTAGTTGGCCGGTGGCGCTCTCGCTGTTCTCCGTGGCCTGTTCGGGAGTCGCGCGGAGAAGCACGCGGCGCTCTCGAATTTCGCCGCGCGCGCGTTCGAGATCGGCAAGGCCGGAGGAGAATTGGCGAAGCTCCGGCACATTTCCCTGCACCCAATGCGAGCGGAACTGGTAGGTGCGCGCGAGGCTCGCCATGTTGTAGACCAGGCGCAGATCGCTGGGGCCGGGCGCAGCGGCCTGCACGGAATCTGCAAACCAAGGCTCCGATGCGACGGAGGGCACCGCTTCGCGCGCCATCAATCGCAATGCGCCCGCGATGAGATCTTCCTTGGTGGCGAGCAGCAACGAATCGCCGGTGTAGGCGAAGGCCGCGACGCGATGCGAGGGCTTGTCTTCCTTCACGAAATAATCGGCGTTGCCCGCGTGGCGCGTCTGATAGCTGCCGCGCGTTTTCCAGAGCGACGTGTTCATCGCGCGCGCCGACGGAACGTGCGTGACGTAGAGAAATTCGAGTTTGCCGATATCGTACATCGCGATGGCGGAGTTCGACCCGGCGACCGAGGTGAGCAGCGCGTAATCGGGCGGCACTCCGGCCGCGGATCGCGAATTGCGTTTGCGCGTCATCGAGCTTTAGAGAATAGTTCGCGAGCGCGAGAACGAATCGTAATTCGCGCTGGCGAGCCAATCGCGTTTTTCCGCGGATCCGTTCCAATCCGCGAGCAGCGCGCCGAAATCCTTCGCTTCCAGATAGAGCACCGCGCCCGCCGGAAACAGGCTCGACATGGGCTGCGGCGCGGGTTGCGCGAGCGCCCAAAAGATCATCGCCGCGAGCGCGGCCGCGATGGGAGACAGGAGTAAGAGCCGCCTCATTCGACACCTACTTTCGGACGAACCAGGCGATCCTGATCGAGAGCCGTCGTTCACCAGCGGGCGCCGCGCCTCGTTCTTCACTTCGTTAGCGAGTTGGGCGCGCAAGCGCGTTCACGTTCGACTGAGCGGCGTCGGACGGCGCGATATATTGCGCGATACTCGGCATAAAGAAAAGCCGCGCGCAGGTCGCCCAGCCGCTGCTGCGCGTCGGCCAGACCGCGTGCGATGCGAGGCGCGTTCCGCGGCGTCGAGGGTGGGCAGAAAACTTTTCGCGACCCACTCCGTGACCTCGCCGTCGTCGCGGAAAAAGTCGGGCAGCAATTGCCTGGTTACGGCGACGGCGAGCGACGAATGACGAGCGTCGATCGCCGCATGGATCAGCAGGAGCTTCGGCGCGACGGGACGGGGATCGGCGGCGATGATCGCGAGCAGCGCCTTCTCTCGCGCGGCCGCATCGGCGGGCAGCGTGTCCCACGGATTGGCGAGTTTTCGGCGCAGTGCCTTGCGCTTCCGCGAGCCGGCGTTTCGCATCCTGATTCCAGGGCTCGGCTTTGATGAGCGTGGTGAGAAATTCGGAGGCTTCAGCGGGGTGATGCGTGCGTTCGAGCAATGCTGCGGCGGGTTCGAGGCCGGTGAACGGCTCGCCGGAAATGACGACCATGCGCCGCAGGAGAGCCATCGCGCGCGGCAGGTCGTTCGTCCTGCGAGCTTCACTTCGGCGAGGCCGAGGAAGGTGGTCTGATCGAGATTGCCGGCCTTCATCTGATTGGTGTAGACGAACTCCAGAACGCGGCGCGACGAGAGCGGCGTCGCCTTCTTCGACGAGCGTATTTGCGGCGTTGCGCAATGCTTCGAGCGGCAGAGGGTCGCGATATTTCGCCAGTTGCGCGGCGAGCGAATGAGTGCGGGCGGCGAGGCGAATTTCCAGCTCGACGATGGTCGAGCGTCGGTGGAGCTTCTGCTTTCGCGCCTCGGCTAGCAGCGTCGCGGCGGTTTCGAGGTCGCGAGGATCCGGAGGGCGCGTGAGAAGGAAGGTCACCCAGCGGATCTGCGCGGTCCAAAGCTGATGCTGCGCGTTGGTCTGCTGTTCGCCGAAGGTTTGCGTGACGCGCGCTTCGGCGTTCTCGACGATCTGGCGATAGAGGATATTTTTTTGCGCGTCCGGGAACCCAGGGGCGTTCGACGATCGCGTCGAGGAATTGCACAGGGTCCGGGGCGGTGCGGGAGAGCTCGGCGATCCAGTTCAGGCCTGTCGGCCGGATCGCCGGAGGCGATCAGCGCGCTTTCCAAAATCCCTTCGATTTGAAACGCGCCGTTGCGGCGGATGTAGGTGCGCAGAATTTTTTCGACGTCGTCGCGAAGGGCGGGGAGCTGCTTGGCCTCGCCGATGTGGCGCAGAGTGTCGCTCAAATCGGGCCAGAACTTTTGCGGGACGCGCGAGCGGTCCATCATCTGCGAGAAGCGCGGCGAGGGCGAGCTTCCATTCGCGCACGGCGTCGGACGTGCGGCCGGCTTTCGACGCGATGACGGCAAGGCGGTCGTGCACGTCGGCGCGGGCGGGGTTCAGCTCCAGCGCGTTCTGATAATCGGAAACGGAGCCGGAATATTCGGCGAGCTGGAAGTACGCCTCGGAGCGGCCGGGCGTCGCTTCCACCATCGCGGGCAGGTAGTCTTCCGAGCCGGCCTGCTTGATCGCGACGAGATATTCGCCGTAGCGGCTGCCGTAGTAAAACCATTCATCGCCGGCGAGCTGTTGAGTCGCGATCGGTCGGTTTGCCGATGCGCGCGCCGACGGTCATGGGGCCGAGAATTCCGGTGAAAGCGGCTCTTCACGGGCGCGGCGGAGCTGGCGAAATAAAGTCCGGCGAGGCTGGTGTACGCTTTGGTCCACAGAGGCGCCGTTCTTCTGGCCGCGCGCGGCGATGGCCTGTTGCGAGACGGCGGCGTTAGCGTGTTGCAACACGTAGTTGAGCATCGCGTTGACGTTGGCGGCTGTCGGGCTCGCTCGCGATCGCGGCGGCCAATTGCTGCGGCCGGGCGATCAGCAACTGCGTGTATCGTTCGAGCACGGGCCCTTGCGCTTCGTGGCGATCGAAGAGGCGCTTCAGGACACGCAACTCGGCTGCGGTGTTGCCGCTGGCGCGATAATCGTCGGCTTCCTCGGCTTCGTGATGCGGACGGGTTTTGCGGGGGCAGAAGCGCGGTCGTAGGCTTCCAGCTGCGCGCCCAGTTCGTCGAAGCGGAGACGGCTTTTCTGCATGCGCGATGATGCGGTCGATCGATTGGTTTGATGCGGCCGTGCCGGGTCTTGCCATCGCGGCGGCGAGGCGCCATTTGAGTTCGAGATCGAGAAGTCCCGCGCTCTGCGCCATCGTGGATTCGCAGCGGCTGCTTCTCGATCGCGGCGGCGAATTTTGCTTTGTCGTCGGTCGAATAGGTCGCGGCGACGGTGGCGACGACCTTGCGCGACCTGCATCGCCGTCGCGGGCTTCAGGGTCGGGAGCTTGGCGAACACGGCATCATACTGCTGCTGGCGGGCGAGGATTCGCGCCCAGATTTTCACGGAATCTTCCGGCGCGCGCTTCATGGCTTCCTCGGCGAACTTGCGCGCCTCGGCGAGCATGCCCCACGATTCCAGCTTCTGCGCGACCGTCCAGGATAATTCACGGCGCTATCGGAACGGCCATCGATCCACGCTTTGTTAAGCGCGGTGACGGCGTCCGCGTTGCGGCCCTGGCGCGCGCGCAGTTCGGCGAGTTTTTCCATCCACATCGGATTGCGATACGTCAGATCGTAGAGCTTCTGCGCGCTGACCGCCGCTTCCTCGAAACGAAGCAGGCGCTCTTCCAGGTTGAGACGCTCTTTAATAAGGTCGGTGCGATCGGGACGCACCACTGCGGCGCGCGTGTAGGACGCGATGGCGGCCGGATAATCTTCCATCTGCGTTTCGACCCGCGCCAGCACCATCGGCCAACGGAAATCCTTCGGCGAATCCGCCGCGGTCTTCGCGTAGTAATCGTGAAGCTTCTTGGCGACCCCGTTTTGCTGCGCGTAGAGCGCGGCTTCGCGCGCCAGCGCGTCGTCGTCGGGGATAGCGATTCAGGATTTCGATGTATTGATCGACCGCCGCCGAATAATCCTTCACGCGCGTGAGCACGGGGATCAGGGCGCGTCGCATCGCCGCGATCTGCTCGGTGCGCTGCTGCGCGGGGATCGCGGTCGCGCGGCAAGCGCTGCGAATGGTGGTGTCGTAGAACGTGCGCAAGCCGCGATCGTCGCCCTGGCGCGCGTAGGTATCGGCCTTCAGCGCGATGTATTCGGCGCGATATGGCTGGTCGAAAATTTGCAGATAGCCGGCCATGATGCGGGCGCGCGTGTAATCCCCGGCGTCGGTCGCTTTGCGCGTGGCTTCGATCAGGAAGGGCGCGCGATAGGTGGCGGAGGAACGGCTGGACGCCTCTTCCAGGATGTCGATCGCGCGCCTGGTGTTCTTTATTGCGCCAGTGATAATCGACTGCGGCGCGCACGATGCCCAGGATCGCGGGATTTTCGCGATAGAGCGCGTCGACCACGGCCGCGCCTTGGGCTGCTTGTCCTTGGCCTTCTTCGAAGCGGGCGAGCGCGAGACGCAGCCGCATTTTCTCCACCGGGTCGGTCATCAAGCGCGATCTGTTTTTCAAGCGACGCCTGCTGTGCTTTCGGAAATCCATCCACGCGCGCGGTGTTTTCGACTTGCGCGAGGACTTCGAGCGAGGTGGTCCGCGAAGTGGCGCTCAAGCAGGAAGCGATTCCAGGTCGTCGCGGCGATTCTGATTGCGCAGCAGAGCGACGCGCAACTGGAACATGCCCGGCGGCGGATTGCGGTCGGAAACCAGGTTCTGCGTGAGCTGTTCGATCTGCGGGCGCAAGCGCGGGCCGGCGGGCGAGCAGCAGCAAACGCTGCTCAGAATTCGATCCCGGCTGCGCGATGGCGCCCTTCGCGTATTCCCGAATGGCGCGGTCGTAATTGCGCTGATTCTCGCGGATGGCGCCGGCTTCATACGCGAACAGCGAATCCTGTTTCAAACGTTTCCGGCCTTCTTCGATCCATCGCAGCGCGTCTTCGTAGCGATAGTAATCCCAGAAAACCGTCGCCGCTTCCAGATATCCGTCCGGCTTTCGCCGGCTCGATTTCGGGAATGCGATCCCACGCCGCGCGGGCCTTGTCGAAGCGTTCGCGCTCGGCTTCCATTTCGCCGATGGCGGTCAAGGTCTGGTGATCGCGAGGGTCGGCTTGGCTGAGCTTTTCCTCCACTGCAGATGGCGGTGTCGGTCAGCTTCGGATCGATGGTGCCCAGAGAACGATAGACGGCCGCGGTTCGCGCGCCGATGGTGCGATCCGCGGGGAAGCTCGATTCGATGGCGAGAAATAAGGGCGCGGCGTTTTCAAAATGGCAGCGCCAGGCTTCGCCTTCCGCCAGCAGTCGCACGGCGGCGGGAGATTGATTCATCGCATCGTCCCACTTGCCGGCGGTCGCCGACGGGATTCGACGTGCGCACCACGGCAGAGCTCCGCATCCAGACGCCCGGTCTTCGAGAGGCGCTCAAAAAATCGCATGCGCAGATCCTCGGCGTCGTACCAATGGCGGCGCAGGATCGCCTCGTAGGCGGCGTTATCGGCGGTCGGAGTCGGTGGAATACGCGGTCAACAAATTGCGCGCGAAAGCCAGGTAATGCGGGAAGCGCTGATGCGCGTAGAGATTCAATTGCAGATAGAGCGCCGGGCCCACGGGCTGCGCCGGGCGTGACGATCTCGCGGAAATACTCGTCCAGCTCGGTCCCCGAAAAAATCTTCACGACGTCGCGCGTCAGCTTCGCCACATCGGCCTGCCGCTTTGTCGCGCAGATACCAGCGCGCGAGCTTGTGCTCCCAGGTGTGATCCTGAAACTGCGCGATGGCGCGCTGATAGACGGCCTCGATTTCCGCGCCCATGTCGTTCTGTTCCAGGAACGCGGCCATGGTGTCGTACAATCCCGGATCGGAGGGGTTGCGATCGATCTCGCGCCGGTAAATGCGCCAGCGCATCGCGCGTGCGCTTCAGCGAAACCAGCCGCGCGACATAACGATCGAGCACGCGCGCATAATCGGGCGAGCGGAGCGCATCGTATTGCGGCCGCTGGCGGAGCGTTTCCGGCTGTTCGCCAGGCTTTCGGAGGAGGCAGCGCACCGAGCGGCACGTCCGTCGGCGCGTTTGGCGAGCTCGACTAATAAGCGTATCGTACAGCGCGAATTCCTGCGCCGGCTGATTCGTTCGCGCGTACGCGTCGGCGACGCGCAGCGCCACCGCGGTGCGATTCGGCGCATTCGGAAAATCCGTGAGAAATTTCGTGCCCGCGCGAATCACGGCGTCGCTGGCTCCGTAGACCGCGTAGCCTTCGATGACGCGCTCGCGCAGATCGGCGCGCTCCGGCGAATTCGGGAATCGCGATTCGAACAGCGCGACCAGTTCCGCCGCTTTCGCGCGGCGGAAGTACGGGCCGGCGTTCTGCTCTTCCTGCTGATACTGCGTCCGACGGATTGCTCGAGTTCAGCAGCAGCGAGAGCGCGCCGTTCAAGAATCCCGGATGAGGATCCATGGTCGCGACGTCGCGATAGAGCGTCAGATTGCCGGAGCCCAATCGAATCGCCTGCTCCGGCGCGGACAGCAGCAGACGCGCCAGGCCGCCCAGCGCAGTGGCCGCGGATCTTATCGTCGTTGCGCGCCGCGTTGTAAAGCGCATAATAATTGCGCGCCGCCTCATCGTAGTTGTGCGACGACTCGTACAACTGCGCGAGCGTGACCAACTCATCGGTCGGTCCACGCCGAGCGCTTCGCTCTCCTTGCGCTGCCGGAATTCCGCCAGCGCCCGATCCGCCGCGGCGCATATTGTTCTGCTGCTTCCAGTAATGAAAGATGCGCGCCGCGCTGGCCAGATCGGTGGGATTCGCGGCCACGCCCGCGCGAGCTTTTTCGAGATACGCGCGCAGCGAGTTCGATTGCTTCAGCAGATCGAAATACCGCTTCATCAGCGCGTCCGGCCACAGAGGCTTGAAGCTGCGGTCGTAAACTTCCAGCGCGCGCGCCGGCGAGCCGGTCTTCGCCACCAGCTCGGCGGTTGCTTCGATCGGAAATTCTTCGTCGGCGGGAACGGCTTTCTTGTAAGACGCGATCACGTTGCCCGCGACCTCATACAATTCGTGCGCCATCGCGAACGCGAAAAAACCACGATAAAGATTGGTCTCGGAAGGATAGCGGGCGATCCACTGGCGTGTACTGCCCGACGGCGAGCAGCGGATCCAGCCGGGCTTCGTCGACCAGATTGATCGACCGCTCAAACGTCTTCCACGGCCTTTGCGCGGATGGCGGAAACAGTTTCTCGGAAGCGGGCGCAGGCTCGAACGAGGCGGCGACCAGCGCGTTGAATTCATCGCGCGATCGCAGGCGCCGGTGATAAAAATCCGCGAGCGCCAGACGCGCCGCGCCTTTGTCCGATGCGACCTCGGTGTACTTTTTCCAATCCGCTTCGGCGGCCGTGAAATCGAGCTGCTGCTCGTCTTCGAGCGCGCGCAGCGAATACAAGTTCGGCGTCGTTCGGAGTCGGCGCCGATGAGCTTCGTCAGCTCCGGCCGCGTCTCCTTCGGCGGCCGGCGAACCGGAACCATACCGCTGGGCAGAAGCACGTTGCGGAAGAACACGGCTTCCAGGCGATTTCCGGCATTGATGCCTTCCGCCCATTTGGTGAGCTCCGCGCGTGCGGCGAAAAATCCGCCGATCGCGAGTGGTCGCGGCTGCGATTCGTGCGTTAGGGAAGAATTTCAATTTCCACCTCCCCGCTGCCGATGTTGTGCGCGAAATCCTCGGCCGTCACGGTCACTTTGTAGCGGCCCGCGGCGAACGTCGCCGGCACCAGCAGTTCGCCGATGTTCGATCCCATCTCCGCATTCCATTGCAGATACACGGGAGCCGCGCCGTGCATTCGCGCCACGATCGTTCGCGTGGTATCCGACGCGCTGACGTGCAGCTTCACGGTGTCTCCGCGATGAAACTGCTTGCGGTCGAGCTTCACTTTGACCACCGGAGGCTGGCTCGCGATCACGAACGTTTTCGATTCGCTGATACGTACGCCCCTGCTTGTCGCGCAGCAGCAGGCGCACGCGATACGTGCCGTCGGCCAGATCCTTCGGCGCGAGAAATCGCGTCTGCCAGGTGTCTTCGCCGGCCAGATAGCGCAGCTTTTTCACAGTCCCGAACGGAAACATCGCGACCACCGAAGTGATCGATTCATCGGTCTTCACGCGCAGCACCGGATCGCCCGGACGAATCAGGCGCGGCCGCAGCAGCGCGCGCGGCGCGGCCAGGAACGAAGTGTACGGCGTGACGAATTTGTATTTCCGCGACAGCCGGATGATCTCGTCGATCGACGCCTGATCCTCGCCTTCGCGCTCGATCTTTTCGAGCAGCGCATCGACGCGAGCCTTGGCCCAGGCGCGCGGCAGAAACTCATGCTCGGTGTTCTGCGCGGGCAGAGGCACGGTCGCGCGCGTCTGCTGGACCGTGAACGTCGCCTGCGCGGCGGGCTTCTTATATTCGCCGACCCAGGTCTGCATCGAGCCCCGGAAGACGGTTTCTTCCAGCGGATAAATGAGATCGAAATTCGTGGGCGTCGACGTCGTGAGCCGCAAATTGTCGACCGGCTTCCTGCCCGATCTTCGACAAAAACGCCTTCAGCTTGAACTCGATCGGCTCGGTGGAGCGCACCGATTCGAACACGCCGTTGTTGCGCGCCAGCATACGGCGCGAGGGGAAGATTCGCATCGTCGCCGATCGCGAAAACATAAGTGCGCGGGCGCTTCGCCTCCGGCCGTCTGTTTCCACTTCGCGGTGTACCATTCGGCGAGCTTGCCGTTTTGCAGGATGCCGCGCGTCGCGCCCAGATCGCCGAGCACCACTATATAAGGATCGTGCGCGAACGGCTGCGCGAGCGCCGCATCGAGCGCCGCCTGCATGTTCGTTCCTCCGCGCAAAGCGGCCGCGCGCAGAAAGTCCAGCGCTTTCTCGATCGCATCCGGCGTCGCCGCCGACCGGCGCGGGCGAGAACGGCGCGACCTTATCGTTATAGACAAGGAGATTGAATTCGTCCGTGGGTTTCAGCGATCGCAGCAGCGCTTCGAGCGCCTGAAACTCGCGCTCCAGCTTTTCCCACTGCATGGAAAGCGACGTGTCGAACAGCGCGACGATCGACCGCGGCGCGATCGCGCTCGACGCTTGCGGGCGCGGCAAGCAACGCCGAAGCCTGAAAGAATCCCGGATCGTTTCCATCGCGATAGGTGAGCACTTCGAGCCCGTCTTTACTCGCATCGAGCGCGTATTTCAGTGCGAAATCCTCGGTCAGCGCGACGGCCTTGCCATTAAAACTCGCCTTCACCGCTGTGAGCGATCGCGCGCCGCGATCTGCATCGCGTACGCCTTGCTGACGAATTGAAAATCGCGCATCGCGTGCGCGGACTTGATCTCCAAGGTGATCGACAGACGGCCCGCGGTCTGCGCGCGATACACGTCCGGACGCAGAGGAATCGCGAACATCGACTCCGCCTAGCTCCACCGTCAGCCGCTCCTGATATTCCATCTCGATGCGCTTGGTGCCGTACGCGGGAATCGGCACGACGCGCGCGCTGAATATCGACGTGCGGCGCGCTTCATCGGCATCGCGCTCGCCCATTTGCAGCAGACCCGGATCCAGCGCCTGCACGCGAATATCGTTATAAATCTCCTCCGCGCGTTTGCGTTCCAGAATCACGCCGGGGATGCGCGTGGCGTCGTCCCAGATCGCGAAATCGGAAATCAGCGCGCGTCCCGGGCAGCGCGAAAACATAATTTCCTTCGATGGGCTGGGCGGTGTGATTCGCGAAAATCTGCTGGACCTTCACCTTCGCGTTGCCGTTGTCGATGGTGATCGCGATCGACATTTCATCGAGCGTCAGCACCTTCGGGTCGGGCTGCTTCGCGGTCGAAGGAATCAGCACGCCGGCGTCGCCCCAAACCAGACACGCCGTCGCCAGCAGAAGCGCAAATTTCATTGACTCACCACAGTCGTTTCCGGAACCTTCACCAGCCCGTTATCCGTTCCGATGTACAGCACGCCGCCGCGCGCTTCCACCGCGGTCACGTTGCGCGACGGCAACCCAGCCGTGAAAAATTCCAGCGGCCCGACGCCATGTTGTAAATCGCCAGTCCGCGGTCGAGCGTCCCCGCGTACACCGCGTTCGGCGTCGCCACCATCGCGTTCGCGTTGATCTCGATCGTTCCGCGCAGATCGTCGAAGGTTTCCCATACGCCCTCTATTAGTAAGGCGTAAAACGCCGGCGCCATATGTGCCCACGAACAAATCTTTGTCGACCGCGAACGATCGCCGTGATCCAGTTGTGTTTCAGCGCCGGAATTGGACGGTCGTGAAGCTGGCGCGCACCACGGGACCGTCGAGAATCGACAAACCTCCCAGCGTTCCGGCCAGCGTCCGCGCGCCGTCCGACGCCAGCGCGTAGACGTGATTATTCACCAGGCCCTGAAACGCGTAAATGCTGCTGATGCCCGCCGCGTCGATGAAACTCACGCCCGCGGGCGTCGCGGCGATCGCGGAGCCGTCCGGCCGCAGCACCACGTCGGTCACCTGATTGGCGATCAAGCCGTCGTCTTGCCCGATCACGCGGCGCCGCGAGGTCGCCGCGTCGAACATCACCAGGCCGTTGGCGGTCGCGACCGCCGACACGCCGCGCGCCGCATCGTGCGCGATGCGGTTCACGCAGAACAGATGATCGTCTTCGAGATGCTCGCCGCGCTCGCCGTTCGCGCTGAGGATTTGCAGGCCGCGGTCGAAATAGCCGATCCACAGCCGGCCGGTCGAATCCATTTTCAGCGCCGCGATGTTGCGGTCGGCCAGCAGCGCGTCTTCGCGACGGATCACGGCCTCGTTGCCGTGCCATAGCGAATCCTCGGCCAGCGCGTAAACTTCGCCGTCGATCGAGAGAATCTTGCGAATCGAACAGCCGGGGCAGACGCTCGCCGCGCCGAGCTGCGCCAGTCGGCCCGGATGCGCGTCGAGCGGCACGGCGAACATGCCTTCTTCGAGCGTCCCCATCCACAATTTGTCGTCCGCTCGCCAGCAGACGTCTGCGCGAAATATCCGGGCGCGAGCACGCGCGCGAACTTGCCTCCGCGAATCTCCGCGACGCCCACGCCGGTGCCGGCGTACAGCGTTTCGCCATCCAGCGCGAGCGAGAGGATCTGCTTATCGGGCAGCGCATCGTCGAGCGTTTCGAGCGCGCCCGCTTTCCAGTGCAGCAGGCCGCGGTCCAAGGTGCCGATCCACAGGTCGGCGTCGTTACCGGCGAGCGCGGTCACCGGCACATCGGCGACCGAGGAATGAAACGGCGTCAGACCGCGGCCGTCGTAGACCAGCACGCCCGCTTTCTCCGTGCCGATCAGAATGCGGCCGGTGTCGAGCGGGCAGAATCGCGGTGATTTTCCGCAGCTTGCGCATCCTCGGCGCGAATCTGCCGGAACGCGCGGCCGTCGAACGCGGCCAGCCCTTCGCCCCAGGTGCCGATCCACAGTTCGGGCGCCTGCGAATCGCCCGCCAGGCCCGACTGCGAGCGACGTCACCGGCGCGGGCGGCAGCTCCGCGCCCACGCGATAACGCGCCGCGATCGCGCCCGTAGCTCCGTCGTATTTCGTCAAGCCCGGCGGGTCCGGCGATAAAGAGATGTCCTTCGAAAACGCGTCGCGTCGTTGAACACGGCGGGCGCGCCGATCGATTCCAGGCCCGCGGGAATCACCGGCACAATCGGGCGGACGGAGAACCGGAAGCGATGCGCCGGCGGACACGTGTTCGCGCGCCTCGCGCAACACGTCCCGCGCGCGCCACAGTGCGGATCCCCCGAAGATCGTGGCTGCGGCCGCTAAAATGGCGACGGCGAGCCACACCCGTCTCCGCGACATATCTTCTCAATCATACCCGTACAATAAGAGTCGTGTCCCGCTACGATGCTCTGCTGGTGCTTTCCTTCGGTGGTCCCGAAAAACATGAAGACGTCATTCCGTTTTTAGAAAATGTTCTGCGCGGACGCAATGTTCCGCGCGAACGAATGCTCGAAGTCGCGGAACATTATTATCATTTCGACGGGCGCAGCCCGATCAACGATCAGAATCGGGCGCTGGTCGCGGCGCTGAAGGAAGTCGTCGAAGATCCCGGTTTACTGGGGCAATCGCAACTGGCATCCGATGCTGGCCGACACCGTGCGGCAGATGCGCGACGACGGAATTCGCAGCGCCATCGCGTTCGTCACTTCGGCGTTTGGATCCTATTCCGGCTGCCGCCAGTATGTCGAAGATGTCGATCGAGCCCGCGCGGCGGTGGGCGAGGGGGCGCCGCGAAATCGACGAGAATCCGCCCGTTTTCCGCGCATCCCGCGTTCATCGAAGCGATGACGGATCGCGTCCGCGCGGCGATTGGCCGAAGTGTCCGCATGGCCGCCTGATCTTCACCGCGCACAGCGTTCCTCTTTCGATGGCGCAATCGAGTCCTTATGTCGAGGAGCTGAATCGTGCCTGCGCGGCCGTGGCGAGCGGCGTTGGCCGTGCCGAATGGAAGCTCGTTTATCAGAGCCGCAGCGGGCCGCCCGGGCAGCCTTGGCTCGAGCCCGATATTTGCGATTATCTTCGCGAGATTCGCGCCGATGCGGTGATCGCGCCCATCGGCTTTCTCTCCGATCACATGGAAGTGCTCTACGATCTCGATACGGAAGCGCGCGCGGTGTGCGAGGAGATTCGGCGTGAAGATGGTGCGCGCCGGAACGGTCGAAACGCATCCGGCGATGATCCGCATGATCGCGGAACTGATCGAGATGGAACCGTCGCGTTTGTGCGGCGACTTGTTGTCCGCCCCCGGCGCGTCCGTTACGGCGCGTTAAAAAGATTCAGTGCATCGCTAAGCGACCACCGCTCCCCATTCGCTCGGACTCACATCACGCGCATGCCGTGAAAACAGCCAGTGATGGCCCTCAAGATCCTCAACTCCATACTGCCGTTCGCCATACATCGTTTCGTTGAGATCCTCGATGATCTTCGCGCCCGCCGACTTCGACTTTTCGAAATGAGCATCCACATCGTCGACGAACACGGTGAGCGATTGCGTCCACATGCCGGCCTGCGCGGGGCTCTTTCGACCTTCTCGCGCCAGGCTAAGCATGATCCAGGCGTCGCCCAGATGCATCTGCGCGCCTTGCGCCGGATCGCCATAGCGATAATGCTCGACGAATCCGAACGTGCGCGTCAGCCACCGATGCCGCGGCAACGTCCTGATAAACGAGGTGCGGAAGGATGACATCCGCCGGTACGGAGCGATTCTTCATAACGTCATTTTATAAACTTCGCGCTTGGACAATCCCCGAGCCTTGGCCACCCGCTTGATCGCGTCCATCCGCGAGCACGCCGCTTGCCTCCAGCGCGCGAATCGCTTCTTCGATCGGCGTATCGTCCGCCTCTCGCGTGCTCCGCCTTGCCGATCAGCAGCGTGATCTCGCCCTTCACCGATGGCCGCGCGGAAAGCGTCGCGTGCAATTCCGCCGCGGTTCCGCGCAGAAATTCCTCGTGCAATTTCGTCAGCTCTCGCGCGATAACCACCGCGCGCGCCGGCATCACCGCCGCGATATCTTCCAGCGCCTCCATAATTCGATGCGGCGCTTCGTAAAAAATCAGCGTGCACGATTCGTGTTTCAATTCCTCGAACGTTTTTCGCCGCTGCGATGATTTGGGCGGCAGGAATCCGCAGAACCGGAAGGAATCAGTTCCCAAGCCCGCTGCCGCCAGCGCACTTGTCACCGCCGAAGGCCCTGGAATCGGGACCACCGGGATTCCCGCCGCGATCGCCGCCGCAACCAGCCGGTAGCCGGGATCGGAAATCAGCGGCGTGCCCGCGTCGGACACCAGCGCGATATTTTCTCCGCGCTCCAGCCGTTCGATCAGCTCCGCGGTGCGCGCCGCTTCGTTGTGATCGTGATAGCTGACCGCCGGCTTCGAGATTCCATAATGATCCAGCAGCTTGCGCGTCTGCCGCGTGTCCTCGCAGGCGATCAGATCGGCTTCGCGCAGCACCCGAAGCGCGCGCATCGTGATGTCCTCCAGGTTGCCGATCGGCGTCGAGACAATGTAAAGCGATTTGTTCACCGTAGTACGATGAAACGTTACCTGAAATGGACCCAAGCATACAAGCCGCGCCCGGTTACTACGTCTGGGAACTGCCGGGAAAACCCGTCGTGGTTCATCTGAATCTCGCCATAATCGACCGTCTTTCGGCCGAAATCATGCGCGGATTCGGAGCCGTGCCAAAGCGTGGCGCGGAGGTCGGCGGCGTGCTGCTCGGCACGATCGAAGAAGGCGAGCAGACCATCGTGCGCGTCGAGGATTTCGAGTCCGTCGCCGTGCGATTATAAGCGCGGTCCTTCCTATCTTTTCTCCGCCGACGATGGCGCGGCATTCGACGATGCGTGCGTGCGCCATCGACATCCGCGGTCGGCTTTTTTCGCAGCCACACGCGCGAAGGTATGTCGCTCGGTCCCGAAGACATCGAGCTGATGGAAAACTATTTCCCGTCGCCTTCGCACATCGCGCTTTTGGTCAAGCCCTTCGCGACAAAAGTCAGCGTGGCGAGCTTCTTTTTCCGCGAGGATGGACTATTTCCATCCGCGCCGCCATTGCGAATTCCCGTTCCGGCGGCGCGAATTGACGGGCGAAGAGGCGCCTCCGCGGCGGTCGATGCTGGAGCGCGTGCCGCGCCGCCGTGAAGGCGAGACGCGAGAGGGACGAGGTCACCCCTCCGGTCGCGAATATCCGCCCGAGGAACTCGCCGATCCCGCGCCCGCGGCGCCGGGTCCCGCATATGCCGACAGGTCTCCATCGAAGTCGCGAGCTCGCAGTGGATGGGCCTGGATTCCGCTATCGTTCGTCTTCCTGTTGCTGGGCGTCGTGCTCGGATTTCAAGCCGCGCTGACGATAGGGCCGAAAGCTCGGTTGGCGGAACATCGGACTACTCACTGGGGCTGACGGTGACCAGGGACGGCACCAACCTCAGCGTAAAGTGGAACGGCGAGGCAACGGCCGTAAAAGCCGCGCAAAGGGGCATTCTGGAGATCGAAGACAGCGGCGTGTCAAGCCAGTGGATATGGATACCGCGCAACTCCGCAACGGCAGCATCCTGTTCAGAAAACTCATCCAACACCGTCCGCTTTCGTCTGATCGTCTATCCGCAACAAGGCGTCAGCGTGACGCAAATGGCGGAATGGCAAAGAGTGACGGGAAGTAGCCAGCACAGTAGCCAGTAGCCAGCAGCCAGGACATGAGAGATTGAGTGGGTTCGCCGCACTATCTGTTATGGCCGCCGCCCGCACCTTTCGCGATTTGTTGATTTGGCAGAAGGCCCATCATTTTGTTCTGCGCGTGTACAAGGAGACGCAAAAGTTTCCTCCTGACGAGCGCTACGGTTTAACGCGGCCAACTGCGTCGATCCGCCGTTTCCATCCCCGCCAACATTGCGGAAGGGCTTCGTAAAGCGAGGAATCGCGGACAAATTGCGCTACCTAAACATCGCGCAAGGCTCGCTAGAAGAAAGCCGTTACTATTTAATCCTCGCCGTCAGATCTCGGGCTAGCGGATCTCTCTGACCTTGAACGAATAGCTCGATGAATGCAGCAGGATGATCGAGGCATACTCGCAATCCATGCGAAGCTCAGGAGCCTGAATTCTGGCTCCTGGCTCCTGGCTCCTGGCTACTTCTTCAGTCTTCTTCTTCGCCATCCGCGACAGCACCGCCATCTGCTCCAGGCACTCCTTCAACGGCCTCGCCGGCGTCCCCCACACCACTTGCCCCGCTCGCACGACCTTCGACGTCAGCACTCCGCTCCCTGACCCGAGCACTGCTCGCGACTCGATCCGCGCCTTATCGCCGATCCCCACCTGTCCGCCGATCACCGCGTAATCTTCCACCACCACGCCGCCCGAAAATCCGGTCTGCGCCGCGATCACCACGTGCCGGCCGATGCGGCAGTTGTGGCCGATATGCACCAGGTTGTCGATCTTCGTTCCATCGCCGATCGAGGTGACGCCCAGCGCCGCGCGGTCCACGCAGGAATTCGCGCCGATCTCCACCCGGTTGCCGATTTCGACCCGCCCGACTTGCGGAAATTTTTCGTAGATGCCGTCTTCCAGCACAAATCCGAAACCGTCCGCGCCAATCACGCAGCCCGAATGCAGCACCACTTCATCGCCCAACACCACCTCGCGATAAATCGTCACGCGCGGATGAATCGTGCAACTCGATCCGATGAGCACGTAGTCGCCGATCACGCTGCCCGCGCCGATCACGCTGCCCGCACCCACTTTGACTCCCGCGCCGATCGTGGCCAGCGGTCCAATCGACACGCCATAGCCGACAATCGCGCCGGGACCTAGAATCGCCGTCGGATGAACGCCCGGCTGCGGTTCGATCTTGGGATGAATTTTGGGGATTGCCCGCGCCGCGGCTGCTCGCGGATCGGACGTGCGGATAATGGTGCGCTGCGTTTCGTTGCCGTAGTCGACCGGGACCAGAAGGCACCCCGCCTGTGACTCGCCGGCCTGCTTTAGAGCGCGGCCCCGCGTGGCAAACGACAAATCCTCGGGTCCGGCGTCTTCCAGCGGCGCGACCCTGCGGATTTCACGTTCTCCGTCGCCCTCAAAACCCGACCCCAGCCATGCAGCTAGCTCTTTGACCCGCACACCTAAATGTACGTCATTCCACGGGAAAAAATAAGCGTTCCGCCCGAATGGATCAGGATGGAACGCTCATCACACATTTGGAGGATAATCCGAACTTTGGTTATGAGTATGTTTCGGAGGTGAAAAATTCTCAAAGAATTATTTCAGACGCTCCTCGAGATGCGACGCAAACGTGAATTTCCGGCGTCAGCCCATGGTACTTTCGATATTCCTTCGCCAATGTGGCTGTTAGTGACGCGACCGCTTCCGGATGCACCAGATTGACGGTCGAGCCGCCGAACCCGCCGCCGATCATCCGCGCCCCGAACACTCCCTCCACCCGCAAAGCCGCCTCCACCAGGAAATCCAGCTCCGCGCAGCTCACTTCGTAATCGTCGCGCAGGCTGATATGGGACTCGGTCACGATGCGCCCCATCTCAGCCGCATGATCCTCGCGTCCCGACCGCCTCCACAAACCTCTCCACCCGCGCGTTTTCAGTGACGATATGGCGCGCCCGCTTCAGTAGGACGCCGTCGAGCGAACCTAACCCGCCCAGCTTCGCATCGCGCAAACTGCTGATGCCGAGCCTTCCGCGCCGCCTCCGCGCATTCCTCCACTCGCGTCCGATAAGCCGAATCGCCCAGTTGATGCTTGACCATCGAATTGGCCGTCACAATCGCCACGTCCGCGGGCAGCTTCACGCTGCGCCATGCGAGCGACCGGCAATCGAGCAGAATCGCCGATCCCGCCTCGCCTGCCGCCGAGATGAATTGATCCATGATGCCGCAAGGCACGCCCACGAAATCCATCTCCGCCGCGCGCGCCAGCTGCGCGACCTCAAGCGGAGCCGCGGGACCGCCCAGCGCCAGCGCCAACGATACGCCCAGCGCCGCCGACGAACTCAATCCGCCGCCCACAGGCACCTCGGAATCGATCAGCACATTCGCCCCGCGCATCTCGACTCCGCGCCGCGATAATTCCCAGGCGATGCCCGCAACCCGATCCGTCCAATCGCCATTGGGCGCAGCGTTCGGAATATCCTCGACGCGCCACTGTGATCCTGCGCCGAGCTGCTCCGAATACACGCGCAGCCATCCGTCCCCCGAAGGCGCGACCGCGATCCAGCACGCCAGGTCGATCGCCATCGGCAGCACCAGGCCCAGGTTGTAATCGGTATGCTCGCCGATCAGGTTGACGCGCCCCGGCGCGCGCCATACCCGTGGCGCCGCCGACGCAGGATACCGCGCATGAAATTTTTCTACGATTTTCTGCGCGCCAGCCACACCATCACCACGCCAAACAAAACCATCGTCGCGCCAACGTAGAGATTCACTGGAGCGCTTGGTCAGCGGCGCCGTTTCGCGCCACTCGTACGGCGAGCATCAGTCCCACCAATGCGAAGAAAAGGCCGATCGGGTTTCTCAGATCATTCATGTTCTTCACCAGAAAATGACGTTCAAAATAACCAGTGCAACGCACACAATGCTCGCCAGCACCAGCGGCCGCCGATACCACGGCTCACCCGCATCGCTGGGCACGTCGGTCAATCCGTAAACCAGCCCGCGCAACTCCGATTCCGGCTTCGCCGGCGTCATCAGGCTAACCACAATGGTGACGACGAAACACACCGACCACGCGAAAATCGCCATCCAGAAGTTCTGCGCCATGGTCGACGGAAAGGTGTGCACCGGCGAAATCCAGCCGCCCTTTCCCTCCGCGATCGTCAATCCGTGCGTCACCGCCGCGGCCGTGGTTCCCGCCAGCAAGTCCCGTGAACGCTCCATGTCCAGTGGTGCGCTTCCAGAACATTCCCAGCAAAAATGTCGCGAACAGAGGCGCGTTCACAAACGAAAACACCAGCTGCAACAGATCCATGATGTTGTTGAACAGCCGCGCCAGATACGCCGTCGCAATCGATAGCGCCACGCCGCCGACCGTGGTCAGCCGCGCCACCCGCAGGTAATGCGAATCCGGCGCGCCGCGGCGAATGTAGCTCTGATACAAGTCGTAAGTAAATACGGTATTGAACGCCGTCACATTACCCGCCATCCCGCTCATGAACGACGCCATCAGCGCCGTCAATCCCACGCCCAGCAATCCCGACGGATAAAATTTCGCCATCAAAGTAGTCAGCGCCAGATCGTAATCCGGCCCGCCGCCGCCTTCTTTCAGCGGAAACGAATATCCCGAGTTCATCTGGCCGAGCGCCAGCGCCGCGAGGCCCGGCAGGATCACGATGAACGGCATGATCATTTTCGGAAACGCCGCAATCAGCGGAGTGCGCCGCGCCGCCGACATCGAATCGGCCGCCATCGCGCGCTGCACCACCAGAAAATCCGTGCACCAGTATCCGAACGACAGCACGAATCCCAGTCCCGCCACCATCCCGAACACTTCCACGCCCATCGGATTCTCCGACGAGTTGCCCAGATAGCGCCACATATGCGTCATCATCCGGAGCCAGCCGCGCCTGCAACCCGCTCCATCCGCCCGCCTTCATCACCGCGAGAATCGATAGCGGCGCAAAGCCCAGCACGATCAGGAAAAATTGCAGCACCTCGTTGTAAATCGCGCTGGTCAATCCGCCGAGGAACGTGTACGCCAGCACGATCGCCGCGGAGAGCAGCACGCTAGCCGTGAAATCCCACCCCAGCACCAGTTGAAATAACTTCCCCAGCGCATACATCGAAATGCCCGAGGAAAACACCGTCATCACCGCGAACGACGCAGCATTCAAGCGCCCGCGTCTTCTCATCGAACCGCATCCGCAGATATTCCGGCACGCTGCGCGCTTTGCTGCCGTAATAAAACGGCATCATGAAGACGCCGATAAACAGCATCGCGGGCACGGCGCCGACCCAATAAAAGTGCGCCGTCATCCATCCATACTTGGCGCCGGACGCGCACATCCCCACCACTTCCTGCGCCCCCAGATTCGCCGCAATGAACGCGAGACTGGTGATCCAAACCGGAACCGACCGGTGCGAAGTAAGAAAATCCGCACTAGTCTCAACCTTCCTCCGCATGAAAAATCCAATGCCGAGGACGAAAATGAAGTACAGAGCCAGGACAACATAGTCGATGGACCCAAGCGACATGTTCTCTACTGTAACGTAGTTAGCGGCCAAGGCAAGCGTTTAACGATCGCCAATCGACGAACTCGAATCGCCCACGCGCGGAATCCGACCGAGCCGTGACGGCAGGGAGTGCCCATGGGCTTGCGGTCCATCCAAGTGGATGAAGATCCGCGAGGTGAGGAGGAGCGCTAGCAGCATGCCGCATCCGATCGTCGTCCTCTTATTACAGTCGAGGCTCCCCAACCGAACCCCGACCGTCAGGGAGGGGACGTTGTGGCTTCAACCGAGCGGTATTCAGTCGCTGATGTTGTCAGGAGTGTCGACGTCTGGTTATCGAGGACCCAATCCGTAATAAGATGAAACACTCACCATGTGGCCGCAAACCTATACTCCTGTCTCCGATAACCTCCCCCTCTCTGCACTAGTCGCTGCGCTTCCGGTATTTGTAGTGCTGGTCCTGCTCGGCATCCTGCGCAAGCCCGCGTGGATGGCCGCGCTGTCAGGACTCGGCATCGCAGCCGCGGTAGCGTTGCTCGTTTATCGCATGCCCATTTCACTCCTCGCGAGCTCCTGCCTTTACGGAGCCGCGTACGGAATCCTCCCCATCGGCTGGATCGTTTTCACCGCGCTCCTCCTCTACCGCCTCACGGTCGAAACCGGAAAATTCGAAATCATCAAGGACTCGATCGGCAGCCTCACCAGCGACCAGCGCTTGCAAGCTCTGCTGATCGCCTTCGCGTTCGGCGCATTCATCGAAGGCGCGGCGGGATTCGGAACGCCCGTCGCGGTAGCCGCGGCGATGCTCGCGGGCCTCGGCTTCCGACCGTTCTTCGCCGCGAGCCTCTGCCTGCTCGCGAATACTTCGCCGGTCGCGTTCGGATCCATCGGGACGCCGCTCGTCATGCTGGCGACCGTGACCGGATTGCCGCTCGGACCTTTATCGGCGAACGTCGGACGCATCTGCGCGCCGGTATCGTTGTTCGTCCCCGCGTACTTGGTACTGGTCATGGGAGGGTTCGGCGCATTGCGCGCAGTCGCTCCCGCCGCGGCCGTATGCGGGATCGCCTTCGCCAGCGCGCAGTTTCTGGTCTCCAGCTATCTCGGCCCACACTTGACCGACATCCTAGGCTCGCATCGCCGCGATGGGATCGCTGGTCGCTGCTGCTGCAATTCTGGAAACCTAAGGGAGCCGACGCAGGCGAAAGCGCACGGCCGCTCGACCGGCGAAATTCTGCTCGCATGGTCGCCCTACGCGCTGCTGGTCATGTTTGTGCTGATGTGGGGACTCGACGCGCTTCCCGTAAAGGCATTCGTCAATCGAGCGACCATCACGTTCCCGTGGCCGGGTCTCGCACAACCTGGTGACGCGGATGCCGCCGGTGACCGCGAAGCCATCTCCCTACGCCGCGACGTTCGCGTTCAACTGGCTGGCCGCATCCGGAACCTCGTGCCTGTTCGCAGTGTTCGCATCGGCAATGGTGCTGCGCGTTTCGCCAAAAAGACTGGCCATAATGACCGCGGAAACGGCGCGGCAATTATTGCTGCCGATGGTGACGATATCGAGCGTCCTCGCGCTCGCGTTTCTAATGAATTATTCCGGTGAGACGGCGACCATGGGCCTCGCATTCTCGGCCACCGGCGCGATGTTTCCATTCTTCAGCGCGCTGCTCGGATGGCTCGGAGTGTTTCTCACCGGCAGCGACACCTCGGCCAATGCGCTGTTCGGAAATTTGCAGGTAGTGACGGCGAATCATCTGGGACTGAATCCGGCATTGATGGCCGCGTCCAATTCGAGCGGAGGCGTCATGGGAAAAATGATCAGCCTGCAAAGCATCTGCGTCGCCGCGGCGGCCACAGGCATGGCGCAAAGCGAAGAAGCGAAACTATTCCGCTTCACGCTCAAGCACAGCATTTTACTCGCCGTGGTCACCGGATTGGTCGTAATGTTCTACGCGTATATCATGCCGGCCTGGGTCAGATGACCGCCCAGCGCCGGTAAATTCCGCCAGCGTTTTCGCGCCGTTTTCTTCGTCGAGCGCGCAAATCGCGTCGGTGACGATCTCGACTCGCTTGCCGGTTTCGAGCAGTCCGAAAGCGGCGAATTTCACGCAAACTTCCGTCACAACGCCGTAAACCACATAACGCTCCGCCGCGAAATGATCCAGCAAAAGGGCGAAATTAAGGTTCGATAAGGCGCTAAAAGTCTGCTTCTCGAGCAATATTTGGTCAATTAAGGTCAAATAGCGCACAAGGTGCATTCGGCACAATCACGCGCTTTTCGAGCAGCGTCGACGCCGGCTTCTGCTGTCCCATCGTATCCACCACGCAATGATGCGGCCAATCGCGAAACTCGGGATCGTCTTCGCTGTGCGCGTCCATCGGTCGAAATCACCGGAATCCTGTGCCGCGCGGCGTGATGATTCAGCTTCGCGACCGTCCCGAGAATCGTCTCCGCTCCCGGCACATACAGCGCGCCCGCCGGAAACATGAAATCGATCTGCGTATCGACGTCGAAGAAAACCGTCTTCATTTCGCGACTCCTTTCCGCACTCTTTCGTACAGAGCACTTCGAGCTCCGGGCTCAAGTCCACGCGCCAGGCATCCTCGCGCTCAAACAAACTGTGGCACGGCGCAGGCAGCCGCGACAGCATTCCGCCGCGTGATTCCGGGCTTCCTCAGCGGTCGGCAGCGGCTCGACCAACTGGCCGCCGAGGATCACCGGCCGCAGCAGCGCCTCCGCCGGCGGCGATCCATCGGGACACGACGGGCATTCGCTCGATCGCGCCAGCAGATCGTGATCGCGATACCGGAAAATCTGCTTCGCCCCGGGCAGCGTGTGCTTGTCTTCGCTCAGCTTCAGCGTGTAGCGGCGATTGCCGGAATCTCTCCAGCTCCACCATCTTATAAACCACGCCCAGCGTCGGCGCGTCGGCCGAAGTCGCCAGTTCCGTTCCGACGCCGAACACGTCGATCGGCGCGCGCGCGGCGACCAGCTCGTGAATTTTGTACTCGTTCAGATCGCCGGTCGCCATGATCTTCGCATCGGGCAAGTCCCGCATCGTCGAGAATCTTGCGGACCGCGGGCGCGAGCGTCCACCAGGTTGCCGCTATCGAGCCGCACGCCCCACAGCGGACGCCCCAGCGCCGCCGCGCGCCGCGCGCCTTCGAGCGTATCGTAGCTATCGATCAGGTAGACCGTGCTCTCGCCCAGCAGTTTCTGAAGCTGCTCGAACGCTGCCCGCTTCGTGCGCGAACGACATCACCCAGGAATGCGCGGCGCGTTCCGAACACCGGCACGCCGAAGCGCATGCCGGCTTCGGTGTTGCTGGTGCCCGCGCAGCCGCCGATGTAAGCCGCGCGCCCCGCGAGCACGCCGGCCTCCGGCGAATGCGCGCGGCGCGTGCCGAACTCGACCACGCTGCGCCCCAGCGCCGCCTTCACCACGCGCGCGGCCTTGGTCGCGATCATCGATTGAAATCCGATGGTCGCCAGCAGATACGTTTCCGGGATCTGCGCTTCGACCAGCGGCGCGCGCAGCGTCAGGAAACGGCTCGTCCGGAAACAGCGGCGTGCCTTCGGGGACCGCGAACAGGTCGCCCGTGAATCGCAGGTCCGGCGAGCATAGTCGAAAAAGCCGGGACTGGTGTGCGCGAACTGCGGCAGCGTGCGAAGGTAGTCGATCTCTTCGGTCGTGAAGCGCAGATTGAGCAGATACTCGACCGCCTGTGCGAGCCCCGCCGCCAGAATGAAGTTGCGATTGTGCGGCAGACGCCGGACGAACAGCTCGAACGTCGCGCGTTCTTCGAGTCTTGCCGGCCTCGAAGTAGCCCGCCGCCATGGTGAGCTGGTAGAGGTCGGTGGAGAGGCCGAGTGGCATTGTTGATTTTCACAGGCTAAGGCCCGTGGGCTTACTTCTTCTTGTCCGCCGGCTTCGCCTTAGACGCTTCTTCCTTCACGTCCGCCGCGACGCCTGCGCAGGTCCTGCGATGGTGTTGGCTTCGATTTCGTACATCGCGGCTTCGCCTTCGCGCTGCGCGATGAACTTGCCGTCCGTTCCAGGCGCGATCTGCAACTTTCTCCGTGCGCTTGCCGTCGTTCGAAACCACGGTGATTTCGACTTGCGGCGTGGTGAATCCGCTCTCGACGAACTTCGAGGCGGACAGATCGCGCAGCTTATCGATCAGCGCCTGAACGCTGGTCGAATCCATCGTTTTGCCGTCCGACGTCCACTTGTCGCCGGACTTCTCGATAGCTCGCGGCTTCGCTGCCGTCTTTGAACTCGATCTTGGTCGGATCGCTGAATCCGAAGTCGAAGATCTTCTTGTTGCGGAAATCGTCGAGCGCTTTGTCGACGCCGTCGCCCAGGTCCTTGGACACTTTGTGGACGCCGTCCACCACGCTCGATTTCGCGTAGTAATCTTTGTCCTTGCCTTCACTTTGCGAACTTCGAGCGTCTGCGTGCCGCCCGGATCGGTGACTTTCACGGTCGCGACAGGCGTCGCGGTCGCCGAACGCCGCGGCTGCTTTCTTGGCATCTTCCTCGGAAATGTTGGTGTCCATGTTCGCTTCTTTCAGCTTGCGAACCAGATCTTCCACCGCGAAACCGTCGGCGCGCAGCGGCTTCGGCTTCAGGATCTGCCAGTCGGTCTGATTGATGCGGCCGAACTCGATCGATTCCTTCTTCGCGTTCAGCTCCACGCGGCTGACTTTTTCCTGATCGAAGGTCAGCAGGCGCTTGTCGCGCAGATCTTTCGATTCCTTGTCGAAGGTGGTCTTTGAACGACGACCCCATGGTGAACAGATGCGGATCTCCGCCGACCTTGGCGTAGACGTTGTTGCCGGTCGGGTTCGATCGCCGATCAGAAGCGTTTTGGTCTTGCCGTCCTTCATCGTGAAGATCGACTTCGACGGCGGCCGGCGCCAGACCGTAGGACGCGAGATCGGTCACGTTATCGTCGACCATGCGGTCCGCGGTCAGATTGGTAGCGGCGGTGGTCACGCTCGCCACCGCGGACTGGTCGGCGGCAGAGCCTTCGGCGCGGTGATCGACCAAACGTTCCGGCATCGTTCTTGAAGAACCGTGTCTTCGCCCGCGCGCTTCTTGATCTCGAGCCCGACGATGTTCGGCTTCGCTCAGCGCGAGGATTTTCGTGCGTCGTATCCGGCGGCCGGCTTTTTGGCTTTCTCGTCTTCTTTCTTGTTCGACCACCACACGGCCGCCGAGAGTCCCGCCAGCAAAACGGCGGCGATCAATAAACGAGCTGAGCTTCATGCGTTCCTATCTACCTGCGTCACGACCGCGCCGCTTCCACCATACGCTGACTCCAGCCAGAATGATGAACAGAGGAATCATGACCACGCTGGTATAGAACACCATCCTCATCTGGCGCGCATTCATGTTCAGGCGGCGGTCCGTCGGGTTCCTTGGGCCGGATCGAAATCAGATCTTCGTCCGAACGACAGCCAGTTATACATGTTCAGGAACAGGTCGCGATTGCCGTTGAAGCGCAGGAACGAATTCGAGCACCAGCTCGACGAACCGACCACCACGAACCGGCCCTTGCCATCTCCCTTGCCGTTGTAAGTTCCCGCCGCGCCCAGCACCAGCGGACCTTTCTTATCGTTCGTGCGATTGCTTGATCTCGGACGAAGCCAGATTCGTCGGTGGCGAAGCTGTTGTCGGTGGTCGAGAACAGTTTCTCGACCGTCGTCTGATCGCCGTTCTTCACTTCGAGCGACCGCGCGATCGGGAAGCCCGTCGGCGTCTCCTTCATCGTCGCGCACGATGGCGTGCGATTCATAGGACGTCACCAGCGGAAACTCCGGTCCCAGCCCGAAGATCTGGCCGACGCCGCTGGTATCGAGCACCAGGTCCTTATCCGACGGTGACGCCCCAGCCGGCCAGCACGTCCGATCAGCGCCTGCGTTGTCGTCGATCTCTTCCTTCGCGAACTTCAGCGGAGGATCCAGCATGAACACCGCGTGCCCTCCGTTTTCGACGTAGTCCTTCATCGCGTCGACTTCCGGCTGAATATAATCGTGCTTCGGACCCGCCGACGATGACGATGGTGCAGTCCTTCGGGATCTCGGTTTTCTCGAGCAGCTTCAGGGTCTGCGTCTTGTAGTTGTTCTTTTCGAGCAGCTCCTTGACGCCCGAATAACCGCTGCGCTCCGTGTCTGTCGATGCGAATGTTCGCCGGAGCCGAGAACGAAGCAGGCCAGTGCGCTCGCCGCCTTTGAGCGCGCGCACCATGGCTCCGGTGACTTCTTCTTCGGTCAGGCTCTTCGCTTCCTGATGCTTGTTGCCGATGTCGACGAAAATCGTGCCCAGCGTCTTCACGCCGGCCGCGATCGCCTGGGTGCGCTTCTTATCGGCGTCCATGTACTGCACGTCGATCTTGGGCGAAAGATTCTTGTAGCGATCGAGCAGATCCTGCGCCGCCTTGAACTTGGTCGGCTGATCCCAATACGTGATGGTCACCGGCTGCTGCAGATTCTTCGCGATCTTCATGGTCTGATCGGAAAGCGTGAATTGTTTGTTCGACGTCGAGTCGTAGCTCTTGTTGTAGCGATTGGCGAGGAAGTTGATCAGCACCAGAATCGCGATCACGATCACGATGTACAGCAAGCCCTGGCTAAGGGCGGAGGCTGCTGCGGTTATTATTCAGCGGCTGCCATTATGCCCTCCACCGCAGCGATTCCAGCGAACGCGCGGTCAGGAACAATCCGAGAATAATCATGGAGACGTAAAAGATGATGTCCTTCGAATCAAGCACGCCTTTTGAAAACGAATCGAAGTGCGCCTGCACGGAGAGATATCCGATCACGCGTTCGGTGACCGAACTGCCGAACTCGGAAACCCAGTTGAGCACCCACAGCAGCAGCGAAATCGCGAAGCCGAGCGACTCCGGCGACGATCTGATTGCTGGTGCAGGTGGAAATGAAAGTGCCGATGGCCAGCAGGCATCCGCCTTGCAGCAGCAGCCCCAGATAGCCGACCAGCGAGCGGCTGCCAGTCCGGCTGGCCGTAGCGGAACAGGATGGCCATGTGCAGCAGCGGAAACCAGCAGCATGATGCTATAAAGCGCCACCGCGGCCAGCCATTTTCCCAGCACGATCTCGATATCGTTGATCGGCGAAGTCATCAGCAGCTCGATGGTGCCGGTGCGTTTTTCCTCGGCGAACAGGCGCATGGTGATCATCGGGATCAGGAACAGCGCCACCACGTTGACGTTCGAGAGCAGCGGCCGCACGATCCATTCATTGATGTCCATGGGGAACGATTGCCCCATCATGGCGCTTTCCATGCTGCGCTGCACGAAGAACGACAGGCCGAAGTAAAAGAAGATAGCCGCCGATCAGAGCCAACAACGCCATGACGCCGTAGGCGATCGGCGAGCGGAAATAACTTTGCAGCTCCTTGCGTGCAGATGGTGAATGTGTTCATTTCGATTCTCCTCGGCTGCGCTTCCGCGATGTCTTCCTTCACGACTTCTTGAAGCGCGGCCGTTACTGGCTCCTTGTGCGACGCGGTCAGTTCCAGGAAGATTTCTTCCAGGCTCAGCGCCAACCCATGCAGCTCATTCAGATTCCAGCCGGCCTCGATCACGGCGCGCGCCAGGCCCGGCCGGATGTGGCGCCCTTCCAGACTCTCGACCGTGAAGTGCAGCCGGCCGTCCTTCGATTCCTTGTGAATCACGCGGCTGACGCCGGCCACTTGTTCCAGTCGCGACTGCACGCGCGGAGCCATCCGCGCGCGATCACTTCGATGGCCACCGTTTCCGCTCCGCGCAGACGGCTGGTGAGGTTCTCGACCGTAGTCCGTCGCCACCAGCTTGCCCTTGGCGATGATGATGACCTTCTCGCAGATCTGCTCGACCTCAGGCAGAATGTGCGTCGAAAGAATAATGGTATGATCGCCGGCGAGGCCCTTAATCAGGTCGCGCGTTTCGATAATCTGATGCGGATCGAGGCCGGAGGTCGGCTCGTCCAGAATCAGCACGTCGGGATTGTGGATAATCGCCTGCGCCAGGCCGACGCGCTGCCGGTAGCCTTTGGAAAGCTTGCCGATCAGCTTCTTCCGCACGTCGACGACCGCGCATTTTTCCGAAACTTCGTTGATGCGCTTCGGCAGATCGGCCGTGGGGATGCCCTTGATCCGGCCGACGAAATCGAGATACTCGACCACTTCCATGTCGGGATAGAGAGGCGGCGTTTCCGGCAGATAGCCGATGCGCCGTTTCACCTCCATCGGGTTTTCCTGCACGTCAAAACCGGCAACGCTAGCCGTCCCGGAGGTCGGCGGCATGAAGCAGGTCAGCACGCGCATGGTCGTGGTTTTACCGGCGCCGTTGGGGCCCAGGAAACCGACGATCTGCCCTTTCTCGACCTCAAAAGAGATGTTGTCGACCGCGATATTGCGAGCGTATCGCTTGGTAAGCCCTTCGACTTTGATCATATATATAACTCAGGACGAGCAAGAAAGCTCTTTGTGAGCGTAGAACATCATGATAGAAGGCCCGGAAGCGAAGTGTCAATCGCGTCCAGACGGTAAAATACAGGAATCATGCTTTATAGCCAGCTTGGAAATACAGGAACCTTTGTCTCCCGGATCTGCTTCGGCACTATGACTTTTGGCGGATCCGGGACCATTTATCAGGCAATCGGCGGACTGACACAAGAAAATGCCGACGCCCTGGTCACACAATCATTAGACGCGGGAGTCAATTTTTTCGATACGGCGAATGTCTATGCGGCCGGCGAATCGGAGACGATGCTCGGTAAGGCGTTGGGCGCAAAGCGGAAAGATGTCGTAGTTGCGTCGAAGGTATACGGGCGCGCCGGCGCGGGCGCAAATGACGTTGGGCTGTCTCGCATCCATATAATGCGCGCGATTGAAGACAGTTTGAAGCGGCTCGGCACGGACTATATCGACCTGCATCAGATTCACGGATTCGATCCGCTCACGCCGATGGAGGAGACGCTGAGCGCTCTAACCGACCTGGTCCGACAGGGTAAAATTCGTTATATCGGCTGTTCCAATCTTGCCGCGTGGCAGATCGTGAAGGCGCTGGGAATTTCGGCGAAGGAGCATCTGGAAAAATTCGTGACGCCTGCAAGCGTACTATTCGCTCGCCGGGCGCGACCTGGAGCGGGAAATCGTGCCGATGCTGCTCGACCAGAAGCTCGGGTTATTAGTATGGAGTCCGCTCGCCGGTGGATTCCTGTCGGGCAAATTCACGCGCGGTGGAGTTTCCGAGGAAGATTCGCGCCGCAGCAAGTTCGGATTCCCGCCGGTAAATCTGGAGAAGACGTACGACATCATCGAAGCGATGCAGGCGATGGCCGCGCGGACCGAAGCGACAGTAGCGCAGATCGCGCTGGCATGGCTGCTGCATCAGCCCGCCGTGACCAGCGTGATTATCGGCGCGAAGAAACCGGGTCAATTGAAGGATAATCTAGCGTCGGTCGACGTGAAGCTGGAGGCGGCGGATATGGAGAAGCTCGATAAATTAAGCGAGCTCGCGCCGGAATATCCGGGCTGGATGTTCAGCTTCCAAGGGTCGGACAGGCGGCCGGGTCAGGTGCGGGATATGTCGAGGTTCACTCCGACGAAGTAACGTGGCTGACTGCTCCCAGAGGTCGCAGCTCTTAAGGCACCGTCGCCGAGTAGATCGTCAACCCGGCATTCGACACCGTGTACAAATAGCCATTCACGAGTGCTGTTCCCTGCAGCCCGTCGATTCCGTACTCTGGATAAACCACCAGGCTCGCGGGATTCCGCGCGTCCACGATCGCGAGCACGGTTGGTCCTTTGATATCCGTAAGCGGCGGCGCGATGGTGACCGAGAAAAATCCCCCACCGAGAGAATTTACGGAAGCACCATTAATCGCCTGATAAGGAGTGACCAGAGTGCCGAGGACCACTCCGCTCAGCGGATTGGTAAAGTCGACCGTGTGGAGCGTCAGGTTGCCCGCCAGCGCTAGGATCAGTGACTTCGAAGTGGCATCGACAATAACGGGATTGCTGACGCCCGCCGTATTTCCAACGATCAGAGCCGTGTTTCCCTGCAGTGCAATGTTCGTGGCGACGGCAGCCTTGGGAAGCATCGTCTGGCTGAGGACCGAAAGGTTGGTTGGCGTGCTCACATCAATCGTGGTCCACAAGGCTTGTCCATTCGTGTTCGAGCCCGTAGCCGTGGTTCCCAGGACGATGGCGGTCTGATCGTTGAACACGGTTACTCCGAACCGCGGCGACGTGTCCGCGCTGCCCATCTGAAAGAAATTCTGCACCAGCTGCGAATCGAGTTTCGGCAGGGCAGGGCTGGTGATGTTGTACACGTAAAACTCGCCCATCTGGCTATAGATGTTGTAACCGGAATCGTAATTGTAAATGTCCGAGGCCACGTAGGCGGTCGTATTGGATAAAAATCGGCTGCCGAACTGAAACTGATTAAGCCCGATCCGTTGCGGAGCTGTCGGTGTTGCGAGGCTGTAGGCAGCCATCAGGCCGCTCGTGAACGCCAGCAGGTCGCCTTGATAGAGTGCGCAGCCGGTGCCCGCGCCATTCAAATCGGTCTGTCCGAAGTTCGAAAGAAACTTGGGCGATGCCGCGTTCGATACGTCGATAATCGCGATCCCGTTCGCGTCGCACAGGTAGGCGTAGTTGCCGGTAACAACGACGTTGGCCGAAGCCTGCGTGCCGCCTTGCAAAGGGGCCACCAGAGGAGACGTCGGCGCATAGACGGTGCCCATCGGGCTGAATATCAGAGGCAGCGAGGAACCTGTTCCCTTCACCGAAATCAACGCCGACGTGCTCAGGATCCCGGACACATTCAGGATCAGCGGATAATCCCCTGACGGGAGATTCGGGATGGTGATATTCGCCTGCGCCAAGCCCACCTGCCCGGGAGTGAGGCCGAGAAATGTCACGGAGGCGTTGACGCCGCCAATCGTGGCGGAGCTTATATACACCGCCTGCGCTAACCCGGGCGCGCCGGGCGAGTAGCCTCCGTCGACCGGAGTGTTCGAGACTAATCCGATTCCCGTGACATAAGCGACGAGCGTAGACCCCACAGCCGCCGGAGTGCTCGAAGTATTCAGGCTGAAGTTGTCATTGGCATTCTGTGCAACGGCCCGATTCGCTCCATATTGAAAGATGGCCGGAGCCTCCGCGATGATGTTGATGTTGGTCGGCCCTACGGTTTGCCCGCTGGCATTGACTATTAATGGATACGATCCGACAGGAGTCTTCCACGGCAGGAGCAAATTGATTTGCGTCGGATTGACGTAATAAATGGGACAAGGAAGGCCCGCGACCGATACACTAACGCCTCCCAGCGTGTCGGGCACGGGAACCACCCCCGCCGATAAGGGCGCGGCCGTGAAACCGGTTCCTTTAATGGTGACGAATGCGCCGGGCGTAATCTGGCTGGTGAAGCTCGCACCGTTCTGGACGGAGGTAACAGTGACGGCCGCGGTCTGCCCGATGCAGATTCCGGCCGCAAGCAAAAAAGCGATTGCCGGTGACGTCATGTGAGTAGGATAGCGAAGCAATAGAACCGGATGCCTGTTATAGCGCGCTACTGGTAAGCTCTCCCGGTCATTTCGATATCGAGATTCTTTTACGGCTGTCCGCATGCTTTACGCATGGCGGTTCAGTCCGCCCTGAGCCGCCATGCGTAAGCATGCGGGTAGACGCGAGCATTTCCGCTAACAGAATCGCTGCGACCGGCCACTAGGTCGATCACTTTGAGAGCTGCTGACGAATCGCCTTCAATTCCTGCAGCCTCTTCGCGTCCGGCTTGGGATAGTCAAGGTTCAGCCCCTTAAATGTATCAACCAGAATCCGGGAAACCATCAAGCGCGCGTTCATCTTGTCATCCGCCGGAACAATATACCAAGGCGCGCCGTCCGTGCTTGTTGCGCTGAGGCATTCCTCGTACGCCTCCATATATCGCTTCCAGTACTGCCGCTCGTGCAGATCGTCGAGGCTGAATTTCCAGTTCTTGTTCGGATCCTCCAGACGATCGAGGAAGCGTTTCCTCTGCTCTTCCTTCGAAATGTGCAGAAAAAATTTGACGATCGCCGTCCCGTTGCCGCGCAGATGCTCCTCCAGGTTCACGATGGAGCGATACCGGTCTTTCCAAATGTTCTTTTCATCGAGTTGCGGAAGCCGCTCCGCGCGAAGAATCTCAGGATGCACGCGGACGATCAGCACTTCCTCGTAATACGACCGATTGAATATCCCGATTTTGCCGCGCTCCGGTAGTCGCCGTGTGGTGCGCCACAGGAAGTCATGAGCCAACTCCTCGGCGCTTGGATGCTTGAAGCTCGAAACTTCGCAGCCTTGCGGATTGATGCCGGACATCACGTGCTTGATGGCCCCATCTTTACCCGCCGCATCCATCGCCTGAAAAATCACCAGCAGCGCATAACTATTGGCCGCATAAAGGAGGTCCTGCTGGGACCTCATCTCGTCGATGTGGCCGGCAAGCAGCGTCTGATATTCTTTCTTCGATTTGAAGATGGGGCTAACAATGGTCGGCCATTTCTTGAGATCGACCTTCTCACCCTCGCGAACGCGAAATTTCTTCATTTAATTGACATAAAGCGGGCAATGTTTTCGTTCAGAAACTTTCCATCGGCGGGATTGCTTGCCGCGCCCGCCGTGTGTCCCCATAGCGAAGGAATCGGCATGAACGTCACGCCCGGAATGAACGCCTGCTCGTAGCGCGCGTCATTGATCGGGAAATAAAGATCCGTCTCGGACGGCATATAAAGGAATGGAACCTTGATCGATCGCAGCGCCCGTTCCACGTCGCCATTGAAGCCGGGGGATGTGCCCACGTCGTGCTTCTCCCACGTGCGGGCCTGCAAAATATAATCGTTCGCATCGGCGCTGAAGCGGGTGCGAAATCTGTTCATCACCTGCTCGAACGTCGTGCCCGGCTGGGCTGAGGCGCGCCACAATTCCTTTCGCCACCATTCCTGCGAGTAAAGCCATGCCGCCCACACCATTCCAAAAGCGGCGAGTCCGGTCTTCGGCGGAGTCTTATAGTCTCCATTCTCGAATGCGGGGTCCGCGGTCAGAGCGGCGATCTGCCCCTCCAGACGGACGATCCCATGCGGATACGTTTTCGCGGTGCCGGAAGTCGCAACGATCCGGTCGGCGAACGTCGGATAACTTACCGCCCATTGAAACGCCTGCTGCGCGCCCATCGAAAAACCGATGATCGCGCGAAGATGCGTAACTTTCAGATCCTCGGTCAGCAGTTTGTGGACCGCCTCCACATTATCGCGAATGGTCATCACCGGGAAGCGGGGCCCGTGAAATGGCTCCGGCGTATTGCTGGGGGATGAGGAACTGCCGTTCCCGAACAGCTCCGTCGTAATGAGAAACAATTGCGAGGAATCGAGCGCGCGCTCCGGCCCCATCAGCCACTCATAGCCGTGCAAATTGGCCATATAGTGTGAAGGCAGCAGAATCGCGTTGTCTTTCGCGGCATTGAGATGGCCGTAGGTTCCATAAACGACCCGAGCCCGCGGTAGCGTCGCGCCGCCTTCGGTCCGAAAATCCGTAATCACAAATTCGTGGCGCTCCGGTTTTTCCTGAGCGAAGGCAATGCGGGAAATAAACAGCAGCAGTACGAGCTTGTTCATCTCTAAACAGTATAGAATCGGACACTATAGAATCGAGGCATGTCCGATCTCCCCGCGCTCTGGCAGCAGCATACCGACCATGAATTCGTAACCCGCGACACGGAAGCGACGCTCGCCACGATGGTTGACGACGCGTACGTAAATCACATCCCCGTGATGACCGGCGGACGGGGGAAAGAAGCCTTGCGTGCTTTCTACTCCAAAGACTTCATTCCAAGAATGCCGCCCGACACCTCGCTCACGCCCGTCTCGCGCACGGTCGGGGAAAATCAATTGGTGGACGAGATGATTTTTTCATTCACCCACACCGAAGAAATGCCGTGGATGCTGCCCGGTGTCCCGCCGACTAACCGGCCTGTGAAAATCCCGCTCGTGGTGATCGTAAAATTCCGCGACGGTAAACTCGCGCACGAGCATATTTATTGGGATCAGGCGTCCGTGCTGAAGCAGATCGGTCTTCTCAACGATCCTGCACTTCCGGTCTTCGGAGTGGAAACCGCCGACAAAGTTAGTGGAGAAAATGCAGATGGCGCTTGAAAAATCGCGTAACATCCGGTCCGAACTCCGGAGCGAGATTAGTCAATCCGGCGCCCGCGACATTGGTCCCCCAATTGGTAAGCGTCTCTGACGGGGTCCTGCTCACCGGGGGATAGTATGCGTTCGAGAGGCCCGCGCTCATGGCGCATCCACCCACGTTAGCGAAGTTGAACGTACCGGATCCCGCGTCGGTTCGCGTGACGACTGCCCTGCTGATGGCATAACCGATGCGAGGCCACATGCCGCGCGAAGGCCCCTTGCGTACATATCGCGTATCTTCGTGAAGCGCGGATGCGAGCAGGAAATCGGCGAAGAAGTTCTGGCTCACATCGTCTCCCACGGTCGCACCGAAGCGTTTCGGAAAAGCCCCATGTTTCCAGGGATGCTTTCCATAAAGTGGAGCGGATCGCGTCAATTGGGAAGCGGTTGCATCGAGACTAGCCGAGACCAAAGTCAAGGGCGTAATGGTTTCCTCGACAAAAAAACTCCACTTCTCAGCAATAGACGGCGGAAGGCCCGGGCTCACGGTTGGCAGCAAAGCGTCCTGCGCTTTGGCGTACAAGCAAACCAAAAATAGCAGCCCCCAACGCATTTTCCCTCACCCCTGAAGAAACCTACACTCTACCACGATGAACCCTTCCAAGGGCTTTGATGCCGCTCCCCTGCCTTCGGATGTAGCTTTGTTGTCCTAAGCCCTCCTTAATTGACCTTAACTCGCCTGTCAGGGGGCCTTAAATGAGCTTAAAATTGCCATATGGGCCTTAACTGGATCGCCGTCGTGCCGTTTACGATTGTCCATGTTGGGGCCGTGGCCGCTCTGTTCTATTTCAGTTGGCCCGCGGCGATTACGGCGATTCTCCTTTACTGGGTCGCTCTCAGTCTTGGAATCGGGATGGGCTATCATCGCTTGCTCACGCATCGCTCCTATAAAGTGTCGAGGGGCGTTGAATATTTCCTGGCTGTTTGCGGAACGCTTGCACTGGAAGGTGGACCGTTGTTCTGGGTGACGACGCATCGCAAGCACCACCAATTCTCCGATCAGGACGGCGATCCTCATACGCCTCGAGATGGGAAATGGTGGTCGCACATTATATGGATGCTGGTAGGGAACGCGACCAAGTGCAGTCCGGAAGAGTGCCGGCGGTATTCGCCGGACTTGTTGAAAGATCCATTTATCGTGTGGATATCAAGAAATAACGCGGTGCCGCTGCTGGTTCTTTCGGCGCTGCTTTTGATTTTCGGGGGATTACCGGTTTTCCTGTGGGGCGTTTGTTTTCGCATCACTGCGAATCTACATGCGACCTGGATGGTGAACTCGCTGACGCATTTCTGGGGCACACGGCGGTTCCAGACGCGGGACGATTCGAGGAACAACTGGTTTGTGGCGATCGTCAGCTTCGGGGAGGGTTGGCATAACAATCATCATGCCCATCCGACTTCGGCTCGCCATGGCCTGGCTTGGTATGAGCTTGATATGAGTTGGCTTATGATCCGGTTTCTCCAATTGATCCACGTGGCCGATCGGGTTCACGTTGCGGATCCCCGCCCTGACGGGACGGGGTTATAAAAGTTGCTGGTCGAAATGGCAAATAATTACTGCTATAAAATACTGCGATTTTCGAGACGGCTATCCGCGGATTGTATGACATTGTAATGTCTATTTTATTGAGCACAGCGCTGAATATATTTAATTTGTGTGTATTTTGGCGTGCGGGGAACAATTCAGGCGGTGAAGCGGTAGCCTTTACCCCGGATGGTTTGAATGTGCTGCGGATTGTGGGGCTTATCGAGTTTCTGACGCAGCCAGGCGATGTGCACATCGAGCGTGCGGGAGGAAACGTCGGTATTGTATTGCCAGACTTTTCGCAGGATTTCTTCGCGGGGGACGACTCGATCTCGATTCTGGACAAGATAGCTGATTAGCTGCAGCTCTTTAGCAGCCATATTGACCGGCTGTCCGGCTTTGTGAACCAGGGCGCGCTCAAAATCCATTTCCACGTCGTCGAAACTAAATGTCCGCAGGGGGATGCGATTTTCCTTTTCCACGCGGCGCAGCAACGCTTCCACACGGGCGAGCAGCTCGTGAGGGTCGAAGGGAATCGCGAGGCAGTCGTCGGCTCCGAGCTTAAGGCCCGTCACCCGGTCCATCGCCATGGGCCGGGCGGTCAACATCAGAATGGCGGTATCGACGCCAGCCTGGCGCAGGTCGCAACAGACGTGAAAGCCGCTCTTTTTCGGAAGTATCGCGTTCAGGATGACCAGGCCCCAGGTTCGCTCCAACGCGCGGGCGAGGCCATTCTCACCATCGGATTCTGTTTCTACCAGATAGCCTTCGCTGGCGAGGAGGCGGGAGATCGTAATTGCCACAACGGCATCGGCTTCAATCAGGAGAATTCTTGAATGGGAGGACAAACGCACCTTTTCTTTAGGGCGCGGTTCCACTCTCAGACTACTAGCCGGACCATTAAGGCACCATTAAGAGATAATATTCCGGGCGAAATGTTTCTCTAATAACGGATCGCAGGGGCGATGACGCGGCGGTACAGTTAATGTATTCGCCCTTATCCGCAGCACTTGGTGAAACCGTGGCTCTTGGAGGGCTCGACCGAAGTTCTTATCCGGCCGATTCGACCCGAGGACGAGCCGCTGATGGCGCGCTTTCACGCGACGCTATCGGAGCGCAGCGTTTATCTGCGCTATTTTCACATGTTGCCGCTGGACACGCGCGTCGATCATAAGCGGCTGACGCGAATTTGCTTCATCGATTACGATCGCGAAATGGTGTTGGTCGCGGAGCAAGCAGAGGAAATCCTCGCCGTCGGCCGGCTCATCAGGGAAGGGAACGCGACGGAAGCAGAGTTTGCCGTGCTCATCAGCGATGAATTCCAAGGCCACGGGCTGGGGACGGAGCTGCTGAAGCGGCTGATCGAAATCGCGCGCGCGGATGGGCTCGAAAGGTTGACTGCGGACATTCTGGGCGAGAACCGGCAGATGATCGAGATCTGCAAATTGCTGGGATTCCGTTTGAAGTATGGGGGAGATAGCGTGGTTAAGGCGAAGCTGGATCTTCGCGGTTGAGGCGATCAAAAAATAAGTTTCAGGCTCAGTTGAATTTGCCGCGACGTGGTCGATGTGGCGGTGATCAACCCGGCGGAAGCGCTGATCGCACCGCTCGAAAATACGGTTGTATTCGGGGAATTGAAATTCGCGTGGTTCAGCACGTTGAAAAATTCCGCGCGGAACTGCAGGCTCGTTTTTTCGGAGAGGGCGGTGGTTTTGAATAGCGACATGTCCAGATCCGCGAGACCGGGTCCGACGAATGTTCCCCGGCCGAGGTTTCCGAACGTGCCCGCCGCGGGGAGAATGAATGCGTTGGGGTTGAACCACTGATTCGGACTATCGAGCAGGATCGGACCGGAGAACGCGGGATTCAACGAAGGCCGGTCGGGATTTCTGGTGTCGCCATCGCCGGAGCGGTTCGATCCGACCAGGGGCGTGAAGGGGAAGCCGGTCAGCAGCGTCGCGATTCCGTTCACCTGCCAGCCTCCGAAGCAGCTTGCTGCGCTTTTACCGAACGGGAGAGCGTAGCGGGCGGAGATGCTGGCCTGGCTGGTGACGTTCAACGCGGACGGACCCCAGTCCAAGCGGAAGATCGTTGCGATTGAGAATCATCTGCGCCTGATTTTGCGCCTGCGCGCCGGTGGGGCCGGAGTTCATGTCCAGATTTTTCGACCAGGTGTAATTGGCGCGAATTTCGAGGCCGTGAGTCAGGCGACGCGTGACGTCGGTTTGGAGCGCGTTGTAGCTGCTGTTGCCCTCCGTGTACCAGAAGAATCCAGCGCCCAGATACGGATTGGGCCGCGTGCCGATCGGGAATATATTGCGCGCCTTGCGGCACCGTGCTCTTGGTGGTGCCCGGCGTGCCGCCGGCGGTGCAGCCCGTGGTCGCTCGCGCAAATCTGCGCGGGAATGCTGTTGGGATCGACGCTGAGCAGGCCATGATATCCGTGCGATCCGACATAGGAGACTCGGAGCGACAGTGTTGCGATCAAGCTGTTGTTCGACGGTGAAGTTCCACTCCTCGACGGTCGGCGTTTTCGCGTCGGGCTGCACTCCGACGGGCGCGAAAGTCGTGCAGGGCGCGGGAACGGTCGGGCTGCATTGCGGGGCGGGAGGGACGCCGGGGGTGACCGGCAGCGTCGAAAATAGCGAAACGTTCGAATAGGAGACGGAGCCGTTGGTGGGCGGCACCGAGTTCAACTGGAAACTCAGCGCGTCGATGATGCGAATAATATGTGCCGAAGCCTGCGCGGACCGCGGTTTTGCCGTTTCCAAACGGATCCCACGCGAGTCCGATTCTCGGGGCGAACAGCAGCTTCGCATTGTTCTGCGTGAACGCGGAATTGGCCACGCGCGGATTGGTCTCAAGCACGCCGTTCCCGTCGGTGATGTAGTTGGCGGCTCGTCCGGACTCTTCGTTGTATCCGGTGGTGAATTCGTGACGGATGCCGACCTGAAGAGTCAGATTGCGGCGCAGCTTGATTGCGTCCTGGGCATACCAGGCTCCGAAAAGACTTCGCCAGCCGAGCTCGTTCGCGTCGGGCACCACCTGAAACGTGGTGACCGTGCCTTGCAGAAATGTCGTCAGGCTGGCGAAGGTCGCGACGCCCAGCTGCCGGGACGCGGTGTCTTCATTGTCCTGCATCCTCTGAAACCAGACGCCGAAACTGAGTTGATGCCGGCCCTTGTTGATCTGAAAAGCCGTCGGTCACGGTGAAGAGATTTCTGCGATTCCAGACGCCCGCCGCGTTGTTCGGGCCCGCCGAAGTGATGGTCGCGAGGCCAGTGGTGGTCGCGCCGCCGCCGACGACGATTCCGCCGGGGCCTTCGCCGGTGACGAAACGAAAGGCTCGGCGGAAAAGTGCTCAAGCAGCGCGGAATCGAGACTGAACGCCGCGCGGGAGAATCCGACGCGAAAGGTGTTGAGCATTTGCGGAGAGAAAACGTGCGTCTCCTCGCATGCTCGCCACCTGCATGCGCAGAGTGGTGGTGGAGCCGAACAGAGGGTCCGCCAAAGGGATCAGGCTGTTGCCGTCGTCGATGGTATACGCCGCCGAAAGAGAGTCGCGCTCGCGGAGAAGATAATCGGTGCGGAGCGTGCCGAAATCCTCGCGGATATTTTCCTTGGGATTGTAGTAGCCGAGCGCCGTTCCACTCGGGATGCCGTTCGCGAGCAGCTCCGCGCCGTTCGCTTGCGGCCAAAACGACATGTACGGCAGCATCTTCGGATTGAGGTTGGCCACCGGCGCGTACACGCCGGCGGCGTTCGGCAGCGATGCCCTGGCGCGCCTGTGAATCCGGCACGACGCTCACGTTGCTGACGGCCAGCGCCTGGCGGAAGCCTTCATAGTTGCCAAACAGGAACAGCCGATTTTTCTTGAGAGGCCCACCCAGCGCGCCTCCGAACTGGTTTCTGCGGAACGGCGGAGCGGAGCCCTGATCGAAAAAGTTTCGCGCATCCAGCGCGCTGTTGCGGAGAAACTCGAACAGCGATCCGTGCAGCACGTTGGTTCCCGATTGCGTCACGACCATCACCTGCGCGCCGGAACGCTTGCCGTATTCGGCCGGATAGGTGTCGGTCAGAACGTTGAATTCGCGGATGGCGTCGATGCCCAGCAGTTCGCCGCTCACGCCGCCGGGCGTTACGGCAAGCTGGCTCGCGCCGGTGTACTCGATGCCGTTCAGCAGGAAAAGATTGTCCGACGGACGCCGTCCCGCGACCGAAAACGTGTTGCCGTTGCTGGTGCTGGTATTGAGGCTCTTTTCCGAGCTGTAGTTGATCGCGCCGGGATTCAGCGTGATCAGATTATCGAAGCTGCGGCCGTTGAGCGGCAGTTCTTTCACGGCGCGGTCGCCGACCAATCCCGAGACTGACGCAGTCGTCGTATTGACCACGGGAATCGCCTCAGAAACGGTCACCTGCTGGACGAAATCGCCCACCTCGAGCTGAAGATTCACGACGGCTTGCTGGCCGACCTCGAGCTTGATGCCCGTCCGTACTTGCGTCCTGAATCCAGTCTTCTCCGCCTTCACTTCCTGCGGGCCGAGAGGCAGCGAGAGGGCTTTGAAGTTGCCGGCATCGTCGGTCGTGACGACTCTGGTGGCTCCCGTCTCCAGACTCTTCACTGTGACGGTTGCGCCGCTCACGCCAGCGCCCGACGGATCTTCGACCTTCCCTGAAATCGCGGCGGTAACGACTTGTCCCTGCATCGCGAGCGAAAACGCCATCGTAGCGATGAGCACAAACAGAGGGTACGTCGGCTTCACTCCCATTTTGTTCATCATAGTTCATGAGACGACTCGACAAACGGATGGAATTGATGTCTGATAGATAAAGGTCCCGGATGCGTCGCGCGCTTGCATCGCTGTTGCTCGCATTGTTCAGCTTCCCGCTGATCGGTCCGATGTTGCACGCGGATGACGATTCCAGCCTGCCCTCATGCTGCCGCCGTAATGGTAAGCACCATTGTTCGCCAGGGGGTTCGACGGGCTTGGTGAGTGGGGATACGGCGTCCAGTCCCGCACTCAAAGCGATTCAGCCGAGGTGCTCGAATTATCCCTCGATGATCGCCGTCCCCGGGGGATCGAGCGTCGCGTTCCTCAAGAATGCCCCGTCGATCGGCGCTTCCCTTGTGAGCTACCCATCCGTCGAAGCGAGGACGGAAGCACAATATCGCGTCTCCTTCAGCCGATCCCGCCAGAAGCGCGGACCTCCCGTCCTTTTCTCCTAAATTCCCCAACAGCTCGTTCGCTGAATAGGAGATCCATATGAGGTTTGTTGTCTTTTGTCTGCTCGTTCTGCCCATTTTCGCTGCCGACACGGGGATTTTGCGCGGCATCGTACACGATCCGCAGCATCGTCCACTGCCCGGCGCGCAGATCATTCTTACCGGTCCTCTAACCAAGACCGTGACCTCTGACGCCAACGGAGAATTTCAAGTGGCTGACATGCCGGAAGGAACTTACACCGTCGCGGTTACCGCGCAGGGCTTCAAGCCGTTCGAGAAGAAGGTCAGCGTAACTGCGGCGAAAGGGCCGGTGCTGCATCTGGAACTCGAACTCGCGACGATTAGTTCCAGCGTCGAAGTTTCCGGTGCCGCCAGCAAATTGAATTCCCAGGCGTCAACGGTGCAGACCGTGGTTACGCCCAAGGAAATCGCCCAGACGGCCGGCGCGGATCAAACCAACAGCCTGGCGATGATCACCGATTTCACGCCGGGAGCCGTCATGGTTCACGATATGCTCCACATGCGTGGAGGCCATCAGGTCAACTGGTTTTTCGACGGCATACCGGTGATCAATACAAATATCGCCGCCAATGTTGCGCCGCTGATCAATCCGAAAAACGTGGCGGAGCTGGAGGTCGAGCGCGGCGGCTTCTCGAGCGAGTATGGCGACCGGACCTACGGATTCTTTAACGTGGTTACGCCCTCGGGCTTCGAGCGAAACAACGAGATTAACCTGATCGCGAGCGCAGGGAATTTTTATTCGACCGATGATCAGATCAACATCGGCAGCCACACCCAGCGCTTCGCTTACTACGCGAGCCTCGACGGAAACCGCTCCGAGTTGGGGCTCGCGCCACCGGTGTCCCAGGTGATTCACGATCAAAGTAGCGGCGTGGGCGGATTCCTTTCGCTGCTCTATAATCCGAGCGCGAAAGATCAATTCCGATGGATCGCCTCCGTTCGCGAAAACCATTATCAGATTCCCAACTTGCCGGACGATCAGGCGCGAGACCTCGATCTAGAACAGGACTATTTAGCCGGCTTCCATTGGACCCATAGCTTCGAGGATGGAGTTACCTTCACGCTCGCGCCTTACTATCATTTCAACAGCGCTCATTATGTTGGCGGACCAAACGACACTCCGTTCGTTCTGAACGACAATTCCCGCTCGAACTATTTCGGCGGACGCTCCGTCGTGCAAGTGCAAAAGAAGAAGCATAATGCGCGGGCGGGAATTGAAGCGTGGGGCCAGCATGACAACACTTTTTTCGGACTCGCGGCGAACCCCGGCGGAAATGTATTAAATCAAGTCGAACGCCATTGGGCCAGTTCGACGGCGCTTTTCATTGAGGATCAATACAAAGCGACATCATGGCTCACCTTCGACCTCGGCATCCGGCTGACGCATTACGCCGGCCTGCTGAATGAGAACGCCGCCGATCCTCGGCTCGGCGCGGCGATTCGCATACCGCGTTTGAACTGGACCGTTCACGGCTACTACGCGTATTACTATCAGCCTCCGCCGCTTGATAGCTTGGCGGGTCCCGCTCTCGATTTCGCTGTCTCTCAAGGTTTTGGATTTATTCCGCTGCGCGGGGAACGCGATATTCAGCACGATATCGGATTGAGCATTCCCGTCCGCGGCTGGTCGATCGACGTGGATAATTTCCATACCAGCGCGCGAAACTTCCTCGATCACGACGTGATTGGCGACTCCGGTATTTTTATCCCCTTGACCGATCTCGGCGCGATCATCAGCGGCTCCGAAGTCGCGCTCCGCTCGCCGAGGCTTTTCCATATGGCCGAGTGGCGAGTCGCGTATTCGAATCAGATCGGGCAGGGCATCGGGCCCATTACAGGAGGATTACTGGAAGATGCGCCTAACGGAAACTTTCTTCTCGATCACGATCAGCGCAATTCCTTATCTTCGGTTCTTGCGTTGACTTTGCCCGGCCACATGTGGGCGACGCCGGCTTACCAGTTCGGCTCCGGTTTTCTCAACGGGAACGGGCCATCGCATCTACCTCCACACTCCACGTTCGATTTGTCCATCGGCAAAAATTTCGCCGAGAAGTGGACCATTTCGGCCAATGCTGTCAACATCGCCAACACGCGCTATCTACTTGATACCAGTAATACTTTTGGCGGCACGCACTTCATCCTCCCTCGCCAGATCTATGCCGAAGTGCGGTATCGATTTCATTTTTAATTCGGGAAAAGCTGTAACGATCCGGCGCGCCAGCAATCAAACGTCTTAAGTCGAAGTACTACTAATCTCAAGGGACTTTTCTGCCGATATATCCAAGGGGGGAGTTTGGATGCGAATTCGATATGTCGTCGTACTAATCGTATTAATTCCAACGCTGTTGACGTGGTTTTTCGCGGTGGTGATTGCCAGATCGCGGCCACGCGTCGATCGTTGCCCCTCCTGCCGGTCCGACCGGATCCGCCCATCGTGGCCCACTATTATCGATAAATTCGTTGGCATCTCCGCGGTCGCTGCGTTTCGATGTGAGGCTTGCTTGAAGCGCTTTTACGGCCGAAAATCCCTGGATTACAGAAGATCTTAATCGCCATGCGGGAAGCGACCAGCCGCTAGTCCCGGAATTCGACAGCCCGCGCCACAGTGATCGATTTATTTTCAAGTAGTTCCTGAAGCACCGATTCGCTGACCGGCTCATCCGTTTTCACGACCGCGATCGCTTGGAGCACTCCGCCCTCGACATCCGGCGCATGCTGCCGGCCGAGCGAGAAATTCGCGATGTTGATTTTATTGCGGCCCGTCACTGAACCGACATAACCAATCACGCCCGGCACGTCGGCATTCCGCAGATACATAAGATGCCCGGTGAGAGGAGCCTCACAGCGAATCCCGCCGACCGACAGCAGGCGCGGACGGTCCAGCACCAGCGCTCCTTCCACCTGCGTGATCCCCTCGTCCGTCTCCAGTTCGAGCTTGACGGAATCGGCATGGCCCGTGCGTTTGTCGTGGCGCTCCGCATAACCCAGGCCGCGTTCCGTCGCGATTTGCAGCGCATTTACCACGTTCGCTTTCCGATGCAGCGACCGGCTGAGCACTCCGGCGAGCCCCGCGTTGCGAATCAGGTGCGTATTCTGATCGGCAATGTTGCCGTGATAAATCAGCCGCACCATCTTCGGATTCCCAGTGGCGACGTATGCGGCGAAAGTTCCCAGCCGTTCGGCGAGCGCCGCATAGGGGCCGACGGTCCGATACTGCTCGCTGGTCATCGCCGGAGCGTTCAACGCATGCCGCGCGATCCCCTGGCGCAGATACTGGACAATCTGCTCCGCGATTTGGACCCCCACGCTTTCCTGCGCTTCTTCCGTCGCTCCGCCGATGTGCGGCGTGGCGATAACCTGATCGAGCATGAGCAAAGGTTCACCCGAATCGGGCGGCTCGGTTTGAAATACGTCGAGCGCCGCACCGGCCACCTTGCCCGATTCGATAGCCTTCCGCAGAGCCTGCGCCATCCACCAGTTCGCCGCGCGCGCAGTTGACGATCCGCACGCCTTTTTTCATTTTCGCGAAGGCGGCGGTGTTTAGCAGAGCGAACGTCTCGAGCGTAAGCGCGACATGCAGCGTGATGTAATCGCTCAGCGATGAACAAATCGCTTAGAGACTTCAGCGACGCCCCCAGATCGGCCGCGGTTTGCGAATTTACATACGGATCGTTAGCGATGACCTTCATCTCGAACGCCCGCGCGCGCCGCACCACTTCCTGCCCAATGCTGCCAAGGCCGACGACGCCAAGCGTTTTTCCGCGCAGCTCCGTGCCCACGTATTTCACTTTGCCCCAGTCGCCGCTCTTGGTCGAATTGGCTGCCTGCGGAATGGAACGCGCCATCGCGATCATCAGCCCGAGCGTATGCTCCGCCACCGAAACCGCGTTGCCGCCCGGCGTGTTCATTACCAGAACGCCGGCAGCGGTGGCGGCATCGACGTCGATATTTTCCGATCCGGTGCCCGCCTTCCCGATCACCTTCAGATGCGGCGCGGCTGCCAATAATTCGGCATCGACTTTAATTGCGTTGCGAACGATCAGCGCGTCGGCGTGGGCCAGATGTTCGCGATACTCTTCGGGATTCGAAACGATCACGTTCCAGCCGGGTTGGGGCGTCAGCAGCTCCACTCCCGCCGCGGGCATCGCCTCGGCGATCAGAATGTTCATGCGCAGATTGGTCATTCAGTAGTTAGACGTTCGCGAGTTCCTTCTTGGTTATTTGCAATCTCGGCGTAGACCCTCTGAACCGCGGCCACGCCCGACCCCAAGGTAACTGGAATCCCATTCGCGTAAAGGATAAGTTCCAGCTCCGCAATCACCGCGAACAGGTCCGCAGCATCGAAATAGCCGAGATGAGCTATCCGGAATATGCGGCCCTTCATCTCGCCTTGCCCATTGGCGATGATGGCGCCGAAGCGGTCGCGAAATTCCTTGACGATCACGCCCGAATCGAGTCCTTCCGGAGCCTTCACCGCGGTGACCGACGCGCTTGGATTATCACGCCGCGAACAATTCCAGGCCCAAGTGCATGGCACGCTTCCCGCGTCGCGCGCGCCAACTGCTCCGCATTGGCGATCAGCTTCGGCATCCCGATACTTTTGATGTACTGAAGCGCCTCATTCAGCGCGAGCATCAGCGCAGTGGATGCGGTCCAGGCCGATTCGCCATTCGCCGCAAATTTTTTCTCGCGCTTGAGATTGAAATAATAACGAGGCAGCATCGCCGCTATCCATGTGCGCCCACGCTTTCGGACTGATCGACAGGAACGCCAAGCCGGGAGGCACCATGAACGCTTTCTGCGAACCTCCGATAACGATGTCAAGTCCCCAGGAATCGATATCGAGAGGCATGGTGCCAAGGCCAGTGATCGCATCGACCACGAATATAGCGCCGGTTTTCCGGACGGCCTCACCCATCGCGCGAACATCGTGCACGGCGCCGGTGGAGGTTTCTGACGCCTGCACGAACACGCCTTTCACATCCGGATGAGCCGCGAGCGCCTGTTCCAGCGCCTCCGGCCGCACGGCCTTTCCGTAGGGAGCTTCGAGAACGATCGTGTCGAGCCCGTACGCCCGCGTCATCTCGACCCATCGTTCGCCGAATTTTCCGGCAGTGCAGACAATCACGCGATCGCCCGCCGAAAAACAATTCGTGACCGACGCTTCCATGGCCCCGGTCCCGGAAGCAACCAGCACCAGCACCTCGTGGGCGGTACCCATGACCAGTTTCAGGTCGGCCAGCACGGCGAGGAAGACGTTGCGAAAATCCTGCGTCCGATGGTGCATATCCGCGCCCAGCATCGCGTGCAGCGCCTTCGGATAAATGGGGGTGGGGCCGGGCGTGAGCAGCCGTGTCTTCTTGATATGCATGGGGCGCGGTGAAATTCCAGGATAACAAGGAAGAAGTAGCCAGTAGCCAGTAGCCAGTACCCAGTAGTCAGTAGCCTACTCTACACTGGAAAGCATCAATGCCCTTGCTCGATCAGATTCAAAAAGACATCATCGCCGCCATGAAGGGGCGGGAAGAGGCGCGGCTCGACGCGCTCCGCATGATCAAGACTGCTCTCAAAAAGCACGAGATCGATTCCATGAAGGCGCTCGATGAGGCGACTGAACTACAGATCCTTAACACGCTGATCAAGCAGCGCAAAGAATCGTCCGACATGTTCCGCAAGGGCAATCGGCCGGACCTTGCCGATAAAGAAGACGCCGAGCTGAAGTTGATCGAGACCTACATGCCTTCGGCGCCGACCGCGGAAGAGGTCGATGCGGCCATCGCGGCGGCCATGGCGGAAACGGGCGTCACGTCGCTCAAGCAGATGGGTGTGGTGATGAAGGCCGCGCAGGCCAAACTTGCCGGCAAGCGCGTCGATGGGAAAGCGCTCAGCGATCGCGTGCGGTCAAAATTGACCTAGCCGTGACATCATTTTATTCCGACGCTAACGAGATCTTTTCCGTCTACCCGCACGCTTGCACCCACATGCGTAACAGGCTGCTAAAAAATTCGCTGGCAGCGAAACCGCCTGCCCCACATGACTTGTAAATTGCTGATCTCTCTCGTGGCGCAGGCGGTTTACGCCATCGTCAAGAAGTTTTTCGCATGGCTGCTCAAAGTGGATTCTGAACCGCCATGCGTAAGCATGCGGGCAGACGCGAGCATTTTCGCCAACAGAATCGCTGGGACAGCTTTAGTAAACTCCCGGCGATGTCGGGAATCCTCTTTCACAGGATCGGGTTATGCCGGACCGCTGACGAAGTCGAGAATCTTACCCACTGGTGGGGCCCATCGAGACGGCGCCGATCTTAGCTCGCGACATTATTCCGTTTGTAACGATCGTGTTTACTTATGACTCTAAGTGAAATGAAGGAATCCGCGTCGACGATTGAATTTGCGTCCGAGCCTTCCCAGAAAAACGTAATGAGTGCCCTCGCGCACGAACTCCGGCAGCCGCTGAGCGCCATCGAATCCATTGCGTACTACCTCTCACTCGCTCTTCCGGAAAACGACGGCTATCGCGAACATCTCGCGCGCGTCCAGCAACTGGTGGAGCAATCGAACTGGATTCTTGCCAATGGACTGGGACTTGCCGATCCGCGCCCCGCGGATCCTGAAACCATCGATATTGAGTATCTGATCACGGAGGCGATCTCGTCCCGGCCTGCCTCGATCGATCCGCCGGTCCAATGCGAACTGGCGGACGATCTCCCTCTGGTCCCACTCGATCCGGTCTACGGGCGCGCCTTGATCGAGAACGTTCTCGGGCTGTTCCGGCAGATCGCGACGGAAGCGTATCCGGTCGAATTGCGGACCAGATCTGAAGGGAACGGAATTGAGATTGACGTGTCCACCTCCGTGCCCGGCTACCGTTCGATCGCGTCCTTGCCGCCGGGATCTGCGTTAAGCCTCGATTGCGCCCAACGCATCGCGGCCATTCATGGCGGCTCCAGCAGCCACTCGATCGATCCGGTGAGTGGGATTCGGGTTCGTGTGATGCTACCATGAAGTTTCCCCGACATGGCTGTTGTTGTTCCGGACATCCTCGCTCGCATTGTCGATCATAAGCGCACTGAACTGCGAAACACTTCGCAGCAGCGCGCCGAACTGGAGCGAACGCGCTGCAAGTCGCACGGACGTTCGGAATTTCCGAGCGGCGTTAATTCAATCTCAACCCGCCATTATCGCCGAGATCAAGAAGAGCGTCGCCCAGCAAGGGCGTGTTGTCGCAGAATTTCGATCCCGCGGCGATCGCGAGGCTGTATGCGTCGGGCGGCGCTGCGGCGCTCAGCGTTTTGACGGATCGAGAATTTTTTCAAGGCTCGCTCGATGATCTTATCGCCGCGCGTGCCGCCGTCAAGCTGCCGGTTCTGCGAAAAGACTTCACCATCGATGAGATTCACGTGATCGAAGCCGCCGCGCATGGCGCCGACGCGATTCTGCTGATTGCGGCGCTGCTCGATGAATCGACCATGCGCCGATTTCGCGAGCTGGCGGCGCATTACGGAATGGCTGCGCTGGTGGAGGTGCACGACCAAGCGGAGCTCGACCGCGCGCTCGGGTCGGGCGCGGAAATCGTCGGCGTGAATAATCGCAATCTGCATACATTTGAAGTGACGCTCGAAACTTCGTTGCGGCTGGCCGAAAAAATCCCCGCGGGAATCGTCAAGGTGAGCGAGAGCGGCATCCATTCGTCGGCGGACGTGAAGAGATTGCACGCAGTGGGCTTCAACGCTTTCTTGGTCGGCGAGCACTTGATGAAATCGGCGGATCCAGCCGCGGCGCTGCGCGAGTTGCGGTCATGATGATCAAGATCTGTGGGATCACGCGGCGCGAAGATGCGGTGGTGGCGGTCGAGGCAGGCGCAACGGCGCTGGGATTTATTTTTTATCCCAAGAGTCCGCGCTACGTGACGCCTTCCGCTGCGGCCGCGTTGGGCGAAGGTCTCGACACATGGAAGGTCGGCGTCTTCGTCGACGAAACGCCAGCCGCGATCGAAGCGGTGATGCGCGCGGCCAAGCTCGATATCGCGCAGATCTATGGCGACGCCGTCCCCGTAAACGCGCGAGTGTGGAGGGCGTTTCGACCCGATACAGAACCGCGCGCGTCAGCAAGCGGACAGACGCTGAGCGCCGAAGCGATCTTACTCGACGGCCCAGCCAACGGCATTTCCTTCGACTGGACAATCGCGCGCGATCCAGATCACAAAGATAATCATCGCCGGCGGCCTCGATGCGTCGAACGTCGCCGAAGCCATCCGCATCGCCCAGCCCTGGGGCGTCGATGCGAGTTCGAAGCTCGAATCCGCGCCAGGCATCAAGGATCACGAAAAGGTGCGCGCCTTCGTCAAAGCCGCACAGGAAGCAAAATGATCACTTCGCAACCAGATGCAACCGGACACTTCGGACCCTACGGCGGACGCTTCGTTCCCGAAGTTTTGATGACGCCGCTCGAGGAGCTGGAGCAAGCCTATCTCGAAGCTCGCGACGATCCGGCATTTCAAGCCGAGCTGGCCGATCTGCTGAAGAACTTCGCGGGCCGTCCGACTCCTCTCTATTACGCCAAGCGCCTGACCGAACAGCTCGGCGGCGCGAAGATTTATATCAAGCGCGAAGATCTGCTGCACACCGGCGCGCACAAAATCAATAACTGCCTGGGCCAGGCGCTGCTCGCGCGCAGAATGGGCAAGAAGCGCATCATCGCCGAAACCGGCGCGGGGCAGCACGGCGTCGCCAGCGCGACGGTCTGCGCGCTGTTCGGCCTCGAATGCATCGTCTACATGGGCGAAGAAGACATGCGCCGCCAGCGTCTGAACGTCTTCCGCATGCGGCTGCTGGGCGCGAAGGTCGTCTCCGTTACCAACGGCAGCCGCACGCTGAAAGACGCGGTCAGCGAAGCGATGCGCGATTGGGTGACCAACGTTCACTCGACGTATTATCTGCTCGGCTCGGCGCTGGGCCCGCATCCCTATCCGGTGATGGTGCGCGATTTTCATCGCGTGATCGGCGAGGAAACGCGCGCGGAGATTCTGAAGCGCGAAGGCCGCTTGCCCGATTCGATTTTCGCCTGCGTCGGCGGAGGCTCCAACGCCATCGGGATGTTCCATTCCTTCATCGGCGACGAAAATGTGAAGCTGATCGGCGTCGAAGCGGGCGGCCGCAGTGAAAAACTCGGTGAACACGCCGCGCGATTTTCCGGCGGCTCGCCCGGCGCGCTGCAAGGCGCCTACAGCTATCTTTTGCAGGATGACGACGGGCAGGTTTCGCTGACCCATTCGATTTCCGCGGGTCTGGATTATGCGCTGGTCGGGCCGGAGCACGCCTGGCTGCACGATCGGCATCGCGCCGAATATACTTCGTGCAGCGATCAAAAAGCGCTGGCCGCCGCGCAGAGGCTGGCGCGGACGGAAGGAATTATTCCCGCGCTCGAATCCGCCCACGCGGTCGCCGAAGCGATCGAGCGCGCGCCGAAGGAGCCGGGGAAATTGTTCATCGTCAATCTTTCCGGCCGCGGCGACAAAGACACTGACATTTACCGAGAGAACTTACCGGAATTAGATGACGACCCGAATCCAGCAGCTATTTGATCGCCGCAAAAGCGAGGGCAAGGCAGTTCTGGTCGCCTACCTGACGGCCGGCGATCCTTCGGCCGAAGCGACGCCCGGATTGGTCGCCGCGCTCGAACGCGGAGGCGCGGATCTGATCGAACTGGGCGTTCCCGTTCTCCGACCCCATTGCGGACGGTCCGGTGATCCAGCGAGGCTCGGATCGGGCGCTTAAAGCCGGCATAAACGTCCATAAAGTGCTCGAAATCGCGGCCAAGATACGCTTAGAGAGCCAAATTCCGCTGCTTATTGTTCACCTATCTTGAATCCCGGTGCTGCGCTACGGACTGGAGAATCTGGCGCGCGATGCGAAGGCCGCCGGCATCGACGGATGCCTGCTGACCGATGTCAGTGTCGAAGAAGCCGAGGTTTACGTGGACGCGATGCGCGCCGCGGGACTCGATACGGTATTTCTGGCCGCGCCCACTTCGACGCCGGAGCGTTTGAAGCTGGTCGCGAAATATTCGAGCGGATTTATCTATCTGGTCTCGCGCACCGGCGTCACCGGCGAACAGGCGGAGCTATCGGATGCGCTGCGCCCTTGATCGATGCCACGCGCGCGATCAGCAAATTGCCGGTCGCGGCGGGCTTCGGAATTTCGACGCCGGAGCAGGCCGGAGCGGTCGCGAAGATCGCCGACGGCGTGGTGGTCGGCAGCGCGATCGTGCGCTTGATCGAGCAAAACGCGGGCGAAGCGGGTCTTGAAAAATTCGCGCGATCGCTGCGCAACGGAATGGACGCATGACGCGCGAAGAGGCGCTGCGGGCGCTGGCGGAATCTCGAAAGGCGATCGACGCGCTGGATCTGCAGTTGCTCGAATTGCTCAATCGGCGCACGCGCGTGGTGGAAGAAATCGGGCGCGCTAAGGAATCGCTGGCGATGCCGATTTATGAACCGAAACGCGAAGAAGACGTGTTTCGCAACGTGACCGATCACAACCACGGGCCGCTGACGGCGGACGCGGTGAAGAGTATTTTCGAACGCATCATCGATGAAATGCGCACGCTGCAACGGATGCGGCGTCAGCAGAGAGAACAGGGAGAGAAAGAATGTTAGTGGTAATGCAGCAGGGGGCGACGGACCTCACCATTCAGGCCGTGATCGACCGCCTGGTAAGCATGGGATTCACCGTCCACCGGTCGACCGGCGTCACGCACACGGTGCTGGGCGGCGTGGGTCCCGTTGAGGATTTCGATCCGGCGGATTTTGAGGCGATGGAAGGCGTGAAGGAATGCCATCGCATCGTTTCGCCGTACAAACTGGTCAGCAAGAATTTCAAGCCGCAAGGGACGGTGATCAAGATCGGCAAGGTCGAAATCGGGGGTCCGCACGTGGTGACGATGGCGGGTCCGTGCAGCGTCGAGAGCCAGGAACAGATTGAAACGGTGGCCGATATCGTGGCGAACGCGGGAGCGCAGGTGATGCGCGGAGGCGCGTTCAAGCCGCGCTCATCGCCGTACAGTTTTCAGGGCATGGGCGAGGAAGGCCTGAAGATCATGCGCGCCGCGGCGGACCGGCGCGGACTGCTGGTCGTCAGCGAAGTGATGGATCAGACGCAGATCCCTCTGCTGACCGCAGTATTCCGATATTTTGCAGATCGGCGCGCGCAATATGCAGAATTTCAATCTGCTGCGCGAGATCGGCAAGACGCGCAAGCCGGTGCTGTTGAAACGAGGCATCGCGGCGACCATCGAAGAGCTGCTGCTGGCCGCCGAGTACATCATGAGCGGCGGAAATTACGACGTGATCCTGTGCGAGCGCGGCATCCGCACGTTCGAGACGTACACGCGAAATACCATGGATATCGCGGCGATTCCGGTGGTGAAGAAGTTGTCGCACCTGCCGATTGTCGGCGATCCTTCGCATGGCACGGGGCGGCGCGACATGGTGATCGCGATGGCTCGCGCGGCGGTGGCGGCGGGCGCGGACGGGTTGATCGTCGAAGTTCATCCCGATCCTGACAAAGCCGCGAGCGACGGTGCGCAGACGCTGACGCCGGGGCAGTTTACGGAGATGATGCAGCAGGTGCGCGCGATTGCGACGGCGGTCGGCAGAACGGCGTGAAGAACGGTCGCTATTGTCGGCGTGGGGTTGATTGGCGGGTCGTTTGCGCTGGCCCTGCGGGCTGCGGGATTTAGCGGGAAAGATTATTGGCGTCAGTTCTCCCGAGGCTGTTCGCGTGGCGCTCGAGCGGGGCGTGATCGATGAGGCTTTGCCGCTTGCCGAGGCTGCGGCGATGGCCGATTTGATTTACCTGGCTCGACCCATCGAGGGGATTCTTGCGGTGCTCGACGAGATCGATTCTTACGTGAAGCCCGGGACGCTGATCACCGATGCGGGGAGCACTAAGAGCGCGATCTGCGCTCGGGCTGCGGAGAAAATTCGTCGGGGGCGATTTGTTGGCGGGCATCCGATGGCGGGCAAGGAAGCTCGCGGTGCTGGCGGAGGCGGAAGCTTCCTTATTTCGCGGACGGCCTTATGTCTTGACTTCGCGATGCGATGAGCTGGAGCGGCTTGTCGCGAGCTTCGGGGCTCGGCGTGGTGATAATGTCCGCGGAGGAGCATGATGGTCTGGTCGCGTTGACTTCGCATCTTGCCGCAATTGATTTCGACGGCTCTGGCGGCTTCGATTGGGACGGAGCCGGAAGCGGTTCGCGTGGCGGGTCCGGCGGCGATGGATTTGACTCGGCTGGCGCTTGAGTCCTTATGAAATCTGGCGGGATATTTTCGCGACCAACGCTGCGAATATCGATGCGGCTCTGGGAGTGTTTATCGCCAAGCTCGAAGGGCTGCGGAAGGGATTGGTGGGTCGGGGGGTTGAGCAGGAGTTTGAAGATGCGGGGGACGCGGCGCGGGGGTTGCGGAAGTGATCGACAGTTGCGTCCGGGCTGCGCCCGGATGGACCGATTGACAATCGGTCCGCAGGTTGCCAACCTGCCCCACAAGGAATCGGAGTTTTGTTAGTAGGTTATTCTGGATTGATAGCGTGAATACTTCGTCGCGCCTGCGGGTCGGCATTATGTTGGATTCGTTGGCTGGATCAGCCTGGATTGGGAAAATCATCCGGGATATTCGGACTTCGGACTTTGCGGAGCTCAGCCTCATCATTCTCAATTTGGATAAGCCCAAGCCGAAGCCGCCCATTTGGCGCCGGCTGCTGACCCTGGACGTCAGTCCACAGGCTAGGCGAGGCGCGCTCTTTTACTCTTATTCTCTGGTTGACGAGCGGTTGTTCCGTAATGGGGTTGATGCATTCGAGGTCGTGGATTTAGGGGAACTCTGCTCCGGTGTCGAGACGATCAAAGTCATGCCGGAGAAAAAGAAATTTACCGACCGTTTCTCCAAGGACGATATCGATGCGATTCGGGCACGCGATCTGGATGTGATTCTCCGGATCGGGTTCCGCATTATCCGCGGCGAGATCCTCTCGACTGCGCGACATGGCGTCTGGTCGTTTCATCATGGGGACAATCTTTCCTATCGCGGCGCGCCGGCGCTGTTCTGGGAGATGTGCGAACAGAATCCGGTTTCGGGCGTAGTGCTGCAAATTCTTACCGAGGAACTGGATGGCGGCAGAGTTATCTATCGATCCCTGGCCGCGACCGACTTCACGTCCCTGAGCCGCCAGCGGAATCCGATTTATTGGAAGGCTTCGAATTTCGTCCTTCGACGGTTGCGCGATCTTCGCGATCGCGGGTGGTCTTATATCGAGTCTCTCCCGACTTTTCATGAGCCTCCGGAGACTCTGGGGAAGATTTACTACAAGCCGTCCAACCGGCAAATGCTGCCGTTCCTTTGGCGGACTTTGGTCACGCACAATCTCCGGCGAGTTTTGCGAACGCGCGTCGATTCGTGGTCGCTAGCGTGGCGCAAGCGGGTGGATCCGAGTAAGATCCTTAGCGAGAAGTTCGACCGGCGTGGTTTTCAATTTATCCGGCCGCCCGCGGATCGCTATTATGCGGATCCGTGCGCGATTGCCGTTGGCGGACGTACCTATGTGTTCTTCGAGGACTTCCGGTATGGCGAGCAGAAGGGCGTGGTGTCCTGTCTGGAGCTCTCCGAATCGGGCCCAGGCAAGGTTGAGACGGTTTTGACGCTGCCGTACCATCTCTCCTACCCTTTTCTGTTTCAATGGAATGACGATATATTCATGGTTCCGGAAACGGGTGAGAACCGGACTGTGGAGCTGTACAAGGCCGTCGAATTTCCGAGGCGCTGGGAACTCAGCCGCGTTCTGCTCAAAGGAGTGGAGGCGGTGGATGCGACGCTTCTCTATCGCGAAAATCGCTGGTGGATGTTTGCGAACATTAAGATTGAAGGCGGTATGGCGCTGGACGAGCTGCATTTGTTCTACGCCGACGGGCTCGACCAGGAGTGGACAGGGCACCCTAATAATCCTGTAGTTTCCGATGTGCGAAACGCGCGCCCGGCGGGAAGGATCTTCGAAGTCGATAGGCAATTGATCCGGCCTGCGCAGGATTGTACGGTGAGCTACGGCCGCGCCGTTTCGTTTCAAAAGATTACTGTGCTTTCAACCGATGATTACAGGGAGGAGACTGTGAACCGGATAGACGCTCCGATCGAGCCGGGAAATACCGGGGTGCACACCTACACCTTTACGGAAGATTTCGAGATTATCGATGTCAAGCGAGAGGTCCGTCGGAATTCGTCCAATCGGCCAACAAGGAGAGCTGACAAGTGAAAATTTATCAGGAAGAACTGTCGGACGTCGTTCGGTATCTGGAAAACCACAAGGATATTTCGCTCGAAGCGGAGCGGCCCCATTTTGAGGGAATTATGCACCCGGTGCAGCGCTACCACCCAATCGACGAGAAGACTCTGATCCTGGAGGTTGGTACCGGAACCGGCTGGCTGCCGATTCTCTGCAAACAGCGGGGTTGGAACTGCAAGGGCCTCGAGATCAGCCCGCAATTAGTCCAGTTCGCCAAGGCGTGGGGCGCGCAGTATGGGATTGATCCGTCGATCGAGCTAGGGAACCTGGAAGATAGCGACTTGGGCCGCGAGCAGTACGACATCATTATCTGCTCGAACGTTTTCGAGCACGTGGAGCATTGGCGCTCAGGCGTGCGGAAAGTTTACGACGCGTTAAAGCCCGGCGGGGTGATGTTTTTCGAGTCGACTAACAAATGCAGTTTCACTTCGGGGGAATATCATTTTCCGCTGTATGGATGGATGCCGAACTGGGCGCGGTACCGGCTGCGAATTGCGCGGCAGGGTCCGGACATTATGAAGCTCGGGATCGATTTCCACCAGTTCACGCACTCCGGGCTGCGCCGCGAATTCCGGAAGGCCGGCTTTTCGCGCATTCTCGACCGGGTTGAAATCGCCGACGAAGCCAGGGTCAGCGCGGGGTGGAAAAAGACGGTGGTCAAGGTCTCGAGAAAGTTCCGTCCGGCAAAGGGCGTCGCGTTGATGTTCTCCGATGCCACGCGGTTTATTTGCGTGAAGTAACGCTTTAGTCGCTGAAACGAAATCGCAGCAGCGTCCATACAGCGATGAAACCGTCCGACGCCTTGATCTTCTTGCCCTCCTCACGGGAGCGCGGCAAGTAAGCGATGGGCGTTTCCCGGATGCTTAAGCCCGCGGCGGATCATCTTGGCCGTAATTTCATGATCGGTTTCAAAGCCGCTGGTGCGCAGCTTCATCGCCTTGAGGACCGGAGCCGGATATAGCTTGTACGCGGTCAGAGTGTCGGTGATCCAGCGGCCGTAAAGCAGCAGCGTCCAAAATGTCAGCAGGACGCCGGCTGTCCATGCTCCGACGCCTTGTTCGGGGTGCTTGCCAAGAAATATTTTGGAGTTGGTCTTCAAACGGCGCTGGCCGAGCGTGCGACTCCCGTAGACGACATCCGCGGTCTTCAGGGCTTCGAGCAGCGCAAGATAATCGTCAGGATCATACTCCAGGTCGGCATCCTGGATCAGGATAAAGTCTCCCATAGATTCCTGAATGCCGCGCTGAACGGCTTTGCCCTTTCCTTGATTGGGGACTTGCGTAAAGACTCGTATCGGGACCTGGGTGCAGGTCGCGGCGAAGCGCTTCGCAACTGCTTCGGTGTCATCTTTGGAACCGTCGTTGACGACGACAAGTTCCTTCTGAAATCCCATGCGCTCCACCGGGACGGCGACGATGCGTTCCAGCAGCGTGCTGAGGAATGCGCCTTCGTTATAGGCGGGAATTACTATCGATAGAACGGGCATATAAGTCACGGAGTGCGGCTGTCCGGCTTCCCTATGAGGGTCGTGCCCCCGGGGGGCGTCAGTTCGTATTCGAGAAAGTTTTCGAGAGCCTTAGGATCGTCGACCGTAGTGCGGACTGGTTCATAGGCTTCATAAAGAGAGCTTTCGCCGGGAGACGGAAACACTCGTCGCCACCGCGTGGGCGAAGCATTGATTGTAGCGGCGAGCATGCGCTCATGCGGAAGGGCTCTCGAAGTAAGGTTAGACCGCAGGATCACCAGGTCCACGGGGACACGGTCGAACAACGCTTGGATTTGTTCCGTGTTCCCGTACAACTCCTGGTAGCCGCGTCCAAGCCAGTCCATATGAGCGAGCACTTTGCCGGGCCGAATCAAATACCGGGCCATCGCCTGCGGTTCGAGGGCGACGATCTCCGCAATCATGGGCCCTTCGGCGGCGGAACTCACCATTACCGCTCTATAGAATGGCGCGGTGTGGCGAACCGCAAATTCCGCCACCGGCCTGATTGTGTTCACCGCTGGCGGCGGCGCGGCGAAGTAGATTCTCACGCCGGCGACCGCGACAAGCAGTCCAGTCGCGGCGAGTGAAATGGTGCGTCCAGGGTGGGTGGATTCGGCGATCGAATGAACTCCAAACCCGGCTAGAACAATTAACGGCGGCAGCGCGGGCATCATGTATCTCGGCTCCACGATTACCGGTGCGATCAATAGAAAGACGACCAAGATAATGGGCTGGATCATGCAGATCGCTGCCAGCGGCGGAATCGGGCGGGCGCGCAAGGTTTTCCACACGCCCCATGCAGCGAGCGGGGCGAGCAGGGCGAGATCGCGCACCGTTTCCCATCCGAGTACCCATACTCCGATTGTGAAGTCCGTACGGGCTAAGAATCCCCGGTCGAGGAATTTGTGGCTGACGATATACCAGGGAGCGCAGAGGATCGCGACACCGAACGGAGCGATCCAAAAAGATGGGCGCAAGAGCCAGTGTAATCGTCCGGTTGCGAGCAGCGCACAGGGAAGTAAGGCAATCAGAAACAGACCGCTCCCCTTCGTGAGAATGGTCATCGCGGTGAGTATCGTAAAAACAATCAGCGGCGCCGCGCGTTCCGATTGGAGATAAGCCGCCAGAGCGAGCAGGGCTCCGAAGCTGAGGAGGGTGACCGGCAGATCCGTCATCACCAGCATGGAGTTGGATTCGACCGTCGGCACCAGGAGGAATATTGCGCCGAAGCCAAATGCGGCGAGGGAGCCGAGAGAAGAGCGCAGGGCGTAGAAAATGAGAGTGGCAACCAGAGCAGCGATCAGTGCGATCAATAGGAGTGCCGCGGGGCGCCCTGGTCCGAAGCACAACATCCAGAAGGCCTCGGCGAAATAAAAGAGCGGCGGCCAATACCCGATAGCGAAATACGGAGCGCGCAGGTAAAAGTCGCGGGCGAAGGTGGTAGGCGCGCGGTGAAATCCACTGGTCAGATAATCGCGCACCATGACGCCCGAGACATAGTGAGAAGGCTCATCGGGGTAACCGCCGAACTGGGCGCTGGGTGCTCGCTGCCAGTGTTGCAGGGCGATCACCAGCAGAAAATATCCCAGCAGTGCGGCGAGTCCGGTAGTTAGTGCCGCTCCAAAGACGGGCGCCTTCTCCTTCGACCTGTTCAAGAATCCCTTTCCTCTCGCTTTGACACAGGAACCGATGGCAGGCGCAGCGCATTCAGAGCGCCACCTGGCAGTCAAGACTACTTAGTTCGCGACACAACCAGGGCCTGACCCATATTGTACGATAGCGGCAAAGAATGGATACCTAAAAGCCGGCTCAATCGGGGAAGCGGACGGAGTAATGCGGAATAAGGGGCCGCGCGCTCACACACATAGCCCAAAGGCAGGGTCATCCAGAATGCTTGCCGCCATTGAGGCGAAAACCCCGCGCGTTCCAGCTGTTGGAACATGGTTTTCGGTGTGTAATAAAGCAGATGAACGCTCAGCCAGAAGGGCCAACGCTTGCCCAGAACACGAGCCGCTATGCTCGCGATATCGGGATAGTTGACTAGCAGAAGACCGTTCGGCTTCAGCAAACGGTGGATCAGCGTCAAGGTGTCATGCGGGTCGGGCAGATGCTCGATTACATCCCATAAAGTAATGACGTCAAAGCTATGGTCGGGAAACATTCCGGCTTCGAGTATGCCGGCCTTGATGTCCAGATCGTAAGTGCGGCGGCCGAAGTCGGACATCCAACGGCTGGGCTCGACGCCGTGAGGGTCGAAGCCCATTTCGCGCGCGGCAACCAGAAAAGCTCCACCCGCGCAGCCTACGTCCAGGACGCGCTTGCCCTTGGGGTCGAGCTTCAGACGACGCACGACGCCCTTCAGCGTTCTCCGAAACGCTTTGATGCGATTGTCGTTCTGCGCGGCGAACAAAGGATCTTCGGCGTCCGAATATCCACTGATAATCAAATCCGAATTAATGCGTGGATTTACGTAGACCATGGCACAGGATCGGCAACGGACCACCTGATCTAGCAGTGTATGATCGCTCGAGGCGCGGAACACGCTCTTTAATTCGTCGGCGCTGATTTCGGTGGGATATTTCGACCCGACTTCGACGTCGTAAGAATCTTTCCCGCAGAGCGGACAGGTAATCGTCTCAAACAGATCTTGTATGAGCATCAGGCCAGCCCCGCCTCATTCGCCGGCTTGGGTCCGGCTTTCAGACGGAAGCGAATCAGTGCTAGCAACGCGCCCAGGCCGTCGGTGGCGCGGATCTTTTTACCGGCGGCGCGGGTGCGGGGCTTATATTCCACAGGCATTTCAAACACATAGTCGCGTCGACGGGCGAGTTTCGCGACGATCTCGGTTTCGAGATCGATGCCGTCGGATTCAAGCTGAAGCGATCGCAGCATTTGAAGGTCGTAGCCCTTTAAGCTGCTCAGCACATCGGAAACGTAGCGATTGTAGAGCAGCAGCGTGGTGACGCTCAGCAGCATGCCTCCGTACTTGCTGGTCAAGTAGAGTTTTCGATTGTTTCCGTAGATGGATTTCAGTTGATTCGAGAGATCCGTACACATCGTGGCGCGCGTCCCGAATACAGCACGAAAGCCGGAGTTTAACAGCGTGCGCACGATTCCGCGCACGTCTTCGGGGCGATACTCATCGTCGCCGGGGAAAAATACCACCAGGTTTCCGCGCGCTTTTTCAATCCCGAGCTTCATCGCTGCGCCTCGTCCCTTGCCATGGCGGAAGAGTGTAGACGCGAACGCTACGCACTCCTTTGGCGCGCTCGACCGTCTTATCCGTGGAGCCGCCGTCGACCAGCAGCACTTCCTTGCTGAGCCCCATGTCCTGAAAATCGAGCGCGATGATGGCCTTCAGAACCTGCTCGACCGTAGCTTCTTCATTCAGCACCGGCATCACGATTGAAACCATATGATGCACTTGCGCCAATTCGACGTCGATCCTCGACTGGACGATCTGGCGCAGCTCATCGAGCACCACGCCGCCGGAATGACGGCCCTCGAGCGCCTCCCAATCGCGCACGCGCACGGTTTCGAGAGGGAAAGCGAAGCGGGATTCGTCAAAGGGAACGTATTTCGCCTGATTGAGCGTGTTCTGATCGATCCCCTGCACAAAAAAATGCGAAACCACGTCGCGCCAGCCGACCGACGCCTGTCCCCCACGATTCATCGCATTGAGCAGCTTCCGCGCCAAGTCGCTGGCATCGTCCGCCTGAATATCGAAATCGCGATGGATGTTTCCGATAAATATCTTGTCGGCTTTAGGGTTGGCCGCGATCGATTCCGCCACCCCTTCGGTCAGATAGGAAGGGAGCAACGAGGAATGTTGTGTGCCGGGCCCATAGATGATCACATCGGCGGCGGCGATCGCCGCGGCCGCGCTGGGATTCATGCGGGGCACACAATGGGTCGCGCGAAGCGTCTGACCCCATCCGCCTTCAGGCTCCTGTCCGTTCTCAATCCGCCGTAGATAAGTATCCTCGTCGATGAGAAACAGCTCGCCGATTTTCGCGCTGTCCTGAAGCTTCACGATGTCGGCTTCGTTGAGGAGGACGGCGCCGCTTTCCTTTTCGGCGACGAGAAAAAGATTCTCGCCCATGGTGATATTGAGCAGCACATCGCCCGGAATCTCGTAGAACTGGCAAAAAGCGTCGACGGCCCGATTGAAATCGCGCTGCTGTTCCAGATAGCAGCCCGCGAACAGCAGGTTCCCCAAGGCGCAATCGGTAAAATCAAAAGTTCGCCCGAGCTTTTCCTGCTGATCGAAATAGGCGCGAAACGTCTCGAGAAACGACTTCAATTGCGCGGCTTGCCAACAGGCCAGCTTGGGCAGCGCGCTCTTCAGCTTGTCCGGCAATTGCGCGGCATGGCCCTCAATAATCGCGTCGATTTGCCGCAACGCCGTATCGCGCGGGATGCCCACAGGCAAGCGGTAATCGGAAAGCGCCTGCAGGCTCTGTTCGCTGCGCTCCGCGACCCGCATCAAGCGATTAATATTCTTGCGGACGTCGGAAGGGCCCAGCATGCCCGGAATGAAACGCCGCAGGCGACCCGTGGAATGGCCGTCGTCATAAGCATTGATCAGAATTCGGAGGGCGATCTGCGGATGTTGGAGCAGAGTTTCCGTAATGCTTTGCGTTCCGCTGCCGCCCGAAAACAGCACTACCTCGATTTTTTGGCGAGGCTCGCCGCGCGCCGGGGACGTGTCCGCGGGTATGCTTGCGAGAAGATCAGAGTTCTGCGGCATGCGATCTCAGAAGAAAGTTTTCCACCGCGATGGCGTCCTGAGTGGAGTTGATACCAACTGTTTCATCCCTTCGGACACAGCGAGGCGTAAGCACACGTCCCAGGCGTACTCCGATTGGAATCACCGGAAGAAGATTTGTTTCGCGCGTACTGTTTCCGACCGCGCCGGGCGAGGTGCGCATCAGGGTGATCCAGGTTCGCAAAGCATCGGTCCGAAAGCAGAAAAATCCGGTGTCGCTTTCGCCTTCGGTTGGCATCGTATCGCCTTCACGGGCTTGCAGAAGCCTGACAATCGTTCCCGCGGCGTCGCGCTCGAAGTGAATATAAGGGTCGGCACGCTTCATAGTGGGAACGGTAGCGTCGGGGTCGAGAGGCCCCTGATGTAATCGCATACATGTTTCGACGGATTCGCGTCGAAGTGCGACTTGGTCGCCCCAGACCAGGGCGACGTGCGGAGTACGCACGCGATCCAGCCCAAGGGCCACGGCATCTCCCATTCCAGAGGGCGTCTCTTGAATGACGACTTCAAAGCGACCCGGAATGCGCTGATTAAGTTCCGCCGTCACATCGTCTGCGCCGTCAGGCGAGAGAACGAACACGATCGAACCGCAATTGGGGAGGAGAAAATCCAGCAGCCAGTCCAGAATCGGACGTCCAGCGACGGGATAAAGAATCTTCGCCCGATGGAATCCGAGACGCGATCCACGGCCAGCCGCCGGGATCACCGCAGTCCACTGAGACGGATCGATTGTCGACATCCCTTCGCCAAGGAGAAGACCCGGCAACTCACAAACGCTCGCAATCACGTGCACGGCTCCGGCGGCTCGCAAAAGTTCCCGGCTTGGATCTCCCTCGGGTGCAACGCCGATCGCGACAGCTCCCGCAGCGCGCGCCGCTTCGATGCCGGCGACGGCATCCTCGATAACCAGGCATTCGCCAGGGGACAGCCCGAGCGACTCTGCAGAACGCCGGTAAATTTCAGGGTCCGGCTTCGCCCGCACGACGTCGGAGCCGCTCAAAACGCTCCCGAACAACGAACCGGATCCCGTAATCTTAAGGAACGCGTCAACGCTCGGCCGCGATCCTGAGCTTGCCAGAGCCAATGGATAAGAGGCCGCGAGCGTCGCGAGGACAATTTCGGCGCCTGGGGCGATGGGCTTGGTGCGATCAAGCATGTCTCGGGCCAACTCGCTTTTTTCGCGCGCGGCTTCCGTGATTTTTTCGGGTTCTACGCTATGTCCGCGCCGCCGCAGAACATCCTCGATCACTTCCGGAGTTCGCCATCCAGCGTAAGGCGCATACTCGAAATCGTCGACGCCGAAACGTCCCAGCACATGCTCAAAAGCGGCACTATGACACGCGGTCGAGTGAATCAGGACGCCATCCAAATCGAAGATGATTCCTCGAATTTGGTTCAGCATTGCTTTGAGTAAAGCGGCATGATGGGCACAGCCCTCAGTTTAACATCCGGCACTGACAGCGATCAGACTGCGGCGGGCTCTGGCTGCTGAAAAAGTCTTTTGGAGCACCGATCTTGGCAGGGCACGGCCTCGCCCCACCTCTGTGAATCAAGGACTTGGGTGCTAATGTGGCGCGGGGCCATGCCCTGCGAATGACTTTTTCATCACCCCGCTGGAGATCGCTTCCTGCGGTCGCGGCTCGGAGTCCGCGATGCGTAAAATCAATTGCTCAGAGCCGCTGCGTTCAAACTACTTACTTTTCTTTTTCCCCACCGAACCAATTGCTTGCGTGACGACCCATTCGCGATCGCCCTTGCTCCAAGCGGTTTGAACGTCCGCTTCAGGCAATCCGGCAATGCGGCCTAGCAGCAGATAAGCCGGTAGCGCGTGAGAGAGCGTTTTCCAGCGCGCCATGTCGATCAGCGACTGTAAAGCGCGTTCCCGGATCTGGTCGAGGATCGAAGGATCCGGCTGATCCGTCAGCACCATCAAAGCCATCACCGCGCGATTCCGGTCCGACCAGGATAGCGAGTTCAACATCTCAATGAACCAGGTGGGGGAAATCTTGATCGCCTGGGTCTTATCGAGCTTCGCCAGTACCTCGATCGCGACCAGGCTACGCGTCGCATTGGCGCGCACACCCGCATCGGCGTCTTTCAGGGCATATTGCAGATCGTTGATCACGTCGCGCTTGTTCGGAGCATATCCGATGATATAGGCCGCGATCGCGCGCTGATCTTCATCGGAGGAATTGCGCAGCACGTCGCGCAACTCCGCCAGATGATCCGTGGCAAACAGCGGGAAACGGTCCTGAATCTTGCGGGTTTCCGGGTCAGCGGAACGAGCGTGGCCTTGCGTCAAATCCTCCGCGACAATGTTATTGCGTGCCGCGGCGGCCGCTGCCTCGACGAAATTGCGATACTCCTTGGTCATGACCTCCGGCAGCTTCATGTCGCCTTCAGGAGCTTCGCGAATATCGAAATGCGGCGCGCCGCGTTCTTCCAAGCCCGCGTAGAGGATCATCTTCTTGGCGTCGTAGACCGCTTCGAGGTGCGACTCTGCGACGCCCGTAATACCGTCGAGACGCTCCTCGGCATCGCCCTTCGAGGCCGGCAGCGGATCGCCTTCCTTGATGCCGATGGCTTCCCGCACTTTCGCCTCGGTGGTTTTATGCAGCCCGTAAAAATCGATAACGTCGACGCGGGGGACCTGGGCGATACGCCCGGGCAAACAGGCACAATAATAGCGTGGTGATTCGCACTAACTACTCAGACGCGCCGCGGGCCCGTTAGGCTGCAGCTTGTTTTTCAGCCAGTGGACCGATGATCGGCAGCACGAACTTCTCTTTGTTGTAGGCCTTATACATCAGGAACAGCCACAGGGCAAAGAAGCCGAAGCCGAAGACGCACCAGAGCAGCAGCATGACCAGCGCACCCAGCACCGGAATGTAGTGCATGATGAAGGAAAGTATCGTGAAAACGATCCACAGAGGGATCATCGCCACGTTCAGGAAAATCGATTGAAACGCGTGAAAACGGATGGTCCGGTTTTTATTATAGGGCTCCAGAACCAGGAAAATCACTCCCGTCAGCCAGCCGGCCAGGTAGCACAAAGCCGAGGCCATATTTTCTTCCATGCCCGCCAGATTGCACTACGGCAACTGCTGGTGGCGGCGGCGCATAGCCACCTCCGCCCTGTGCCGGATCCGGCATGGGCGACCCGCACTTGGCGCAGAACTTTCCCGGTGAATCTGTACCGCAGTTAGGGCAAAAAGCCATTATTCCTCCGCATTGAGATAACTCTACTCTTTTCATGCGCAATCCGCAATCTGTTTCGATGTGTCAAGATAGACGGAAATGCTTCGCCTCCTGACACTCTCTCTTGTTATCGCGGCAAATCTCGCCGCAGCGGATCACCTTTTAAAAATTACTCCCGAAACCGTCGCGTGGGGATATTATTGGTCGGCCGCGAAGCCGGTCCTGACCGTGAAGAGCGGCGATACGGTGACGGTTGAATGCGTGTCGGTCGGCAATCCCACGATGCTCGAAAAGGCCGGACTGCCCGCCGATCAGGTCGAGGCCGATATTCGCTCGTTATACGCCAATCCGCCAAAGGACAAGGGTCCAGGTGGCCATCCTCTTACCGGGCCGATCGCGATCGAAGGCGCGATGCCCGGCGACGTTCTCGAAGTGCGCATCAAGGAAATCAGGCTGCGGTCGGGATACGGGTTCAACAACTTCGGACCGAACAGCGGCTTTTTGAAAGGCGAGTTTACCAAGAGCCAGTCCCGCATCATTTATTTCGACAAGCAGAAGATGGTGGGCCGCTTCGCCCCGGGAATCGAGGTGCCTCTGCGACCTTTCTTCGGCAGCATGGGAATCGCGCCTCCGGAATCCGCCGGAAAAATCAGCAGCGCGCCTCCGGGGATTCACGCCGGCAATATGGATAACAAGGAACTGGTCGCCGGAACGACGCTATTCATTCCCGTGCACGCCCCGGGCGCCCTGTTCGAAGTCGGCGACGGACACGCGGGGATGGGCAACGGCGAAGTCGACATCACCGCGATGGAAACCTCGCTAACCGGCGTGTTCCAATTCATCCTCCATAAGGATATGCACCTGAACTGGCCCCGCGCGGAAACCCCGACCCACTACATCACCATGGGCATCGATACAGATTTGACCGAAGCCGCGAAAATCTGCGTCCATGAGACGCTCGATTTTCTAGTCAACGAAAAGAAAATGACTCGCGAAGACGCGTATCAACTGGCAAGCATTGCTGTAGATTTCGACATCACGCAGTTAGTCGACGGTACCAAAGGCGTCCACGGAATGATCCCAAAAAGTATTTTTGTAGGGACGAAATAAAACGCAGTTTTCCGTGGCAATTGAATCCGCGTTCATCTGCGTTCATCGGCGGCCAATAAAGCTTTTTCAAACTAAACGCGCCACCCCTCCAGTGCGTCATATTTAAGTAGTGCCGCCCTACGAGGACGAACTTGCGCAGATAGTCGCCGAACTGAATCGCGCCGCCCCCTCGTCTCAACAAAATTAGCTCGCCCGAGAATCTGGCGTCTCTCGACCAACTCCTCGCCCATGCCGTCCGCAAGACCGCGTCGGACCTATTGCTGATCGCCGGGGCGCCCGCCAATTTGCGCATCGGCGGATCGCTTTCGCCGACCGGCCAGCCGCTCGACGCCGAGGAAATCCGCAAGCTTCTCCTGCCGCTCTTGACCGTTGAGCAAACCCAGGAGCTGACCGCGCTCGAAGTCGGTCGACCTCTGCTTCAGCCGTGAAGGCATCGGACGATTTCGCGCCAACGTCCATCATCAGCGTGGCACGATCGCCGGCAGCATCCGCCTGCTGCCCGAGAAAATCCCGACCCTCGAATCCCTGCACTTGCCGCCAGTCCTGCGCAAGTTTGCCGAGGCGCGTCAGGGCCTGGTGCTGATCACCGGACAAACCGGCTGCGGAAAAAGCTCGACCCTCGCTGCGCATTCTTGAACTGATCAATACCAGCCGCCACGATCACGTCGTGACCATCGAAGACCCTGTCGAATATGTCCATATCAACCGCTCCTCGATCATCGAGCAGATCGAAGTGGGCCACGACACTCCGGATTTCGCCAGCTCTCTCCGCAGCATACTTCGTCAAAATCCCGACGTAATTTTAGTCGGCGAGATGCGCGACCCGGAGACCATATCGACCGCGCTAACTGCCGCCGAAACCGGGCATCTGGTGCTATCGACGCTGCACACCAACGACACGTCGCAAGCCGTCTCCCGCATTCTCGATTCCTTTCCCTCCGGCAACCAGTTGCAAACCCGCCAGCAGCTTTCGCTCGCCCTGCTCGCCATCGTCGCCCAGCAGTTAGTACCTGGAATTGGAAACGTGGGACGCTATCCCGCGGTCGAAATTCTGATGGCCTCGAGCGGAGTCCGCAGCCTGATCCGCAAAGGCGAGGATCATCAGATTTATAGCGCCATCTCCACCGGTCGAACTGACGGCATGATGACCATGGAGCAATCCCTCGCGGAAATGGTGCGCACCGGACGAATCAGCCGCGAAACGGCGCTGGCGCATTGCTTCCGCCCAGAAGATCTGCGCCGCTACATGCAGGACTAGTGGCCCATCGCAGGGAATTCGTTGCGACACGCCCCATTTCGTTAGCGCAAATGCTCGGAGCTTCGACACTGAACCGCCATGCGTCAGCATGCGGACAGGCGGGAGAGTCCGCGCCGGACTCACTACCAGTCCCCGTCACTAACTTTGCTAAACTGAAATTTCTCCCCATGAAAATTGGCGTTGTCGTTTTTCCCGGCAGCAATTGCGATCACGATGCCTGGTACGCCTTCTCCCACAACCTGGGCCAGCAGGCCGAGTTCCTGTGGCACGATTCGCCTTCCGTCGGTCACGTCGACGCTGTGGTTCTGCCCGGCGGATTCGCGTATGGCGACTATCTGCGGTGCGGAGCCATTGCGAAATTTTCCCCGGTAATGGCGGCGGTGCGTAAATTCGCGGCCGACGGTGGACCCGTGCTCGGAATCTGCAACGGGTTTCAAATCCTGGTCGAGAGCGGATTGCTCCCAGGCGCGCTGCTCAAGAATCGGGGCCTGAAGTTTGTCTGCCGCGATGTGACGTTGCGCGTGGAAGCCACGGGTCAGCTCCTCAAGATGCCGGTAGCTCACGGCGACGGTTGCTATTTCGCGGACGACCGCACACTCGACATGCTGGAGGCGGAAAAGCGAGTCGTTCTGCGGTATGTCGATAATCCCAACGGCTCGCTGCGCGATATCGCCGGGATCTGCAATGAAGGGCGCAACGTGATGGGCATGATGCCGCATCCGGAGCGCGCGTCGGATTCGTTATTGGGATCGACAGACGGGCGCGTAATTTTGGAAACGCTGGTATCGAGCGTTGTAGGGCATGCGCGGTAGCCAAGGTGGCGCAGGCTTCAGCCTGCGGAATATTTATGAGTGATCTCACCGCGAGCGAACTGGATAAGGTCCGCTCCATCCTCAAACGCGAGCCCAACGAAACCGAGGTCGCGATCTTCACCGTGATGTGGAGCGAGCATTGCTCCTATAAAAGCTCGCGCATCCATCTCCGCAAGCTGCCGACCAAGAGTCCCCGCGTGCTGGTCGGGCCGGGGGAGAACGCGGGGATTATCGACATCGGCGATGGATGGGCCATCGCGTTCAAGATCGAATCCCACAATCATCCGAGTTTTATCGAGCCGTTTCAAGGAGCGGCTACCGGCGTCGGCGGAATTTTGCGCGACATCTTCACCATGGGGGCCAGGCCCATTGCGGTGATGGATTCCTTGCGATTCGGCCCGCTCGATGACGCCCGCAATCGTAGGATCCTCGAAGGAGTCGTCAGCGGAATTTCGCATTACGGCAACTGTTTTGGCGTACCAACCGTCGGAGGCGAAACGCTGTTCGAATCCTGCTACAACGGGAATCCGCTGGTCAATGTTTTTGCGCTGGGATCGTTCAAGCACGACGAGATTTTCTTTGGGCGCGCAACGGGTATCGGCAATCCCGTCATCTACGTCGGCGCGAAGACGGGCCGCGACGGGATTCATGGCGCCTCCATGGCTTCGTCGGAATTCGATGAGGAGTCGGCGGGGAAGCGCCCCAACGTGCAAGTCGGCGATCCGTTCATGGAAAAGCTGCTGCTCGAAGCTTGCCTGGAAGCAATGAAAACCGGCGCGATTGTCGGGATTCAAGACATGGGCGCGGCCGGGCTGACTTGTTCAACTTGTGAGATGGGGAGCCGGGCGGGCACCGGCGTCGAGATCGATCTGGCACTCGTGCCGCAGCGGGCAACCGGGATGACTCCGTACGAGATCATGCTGTCCGAATCGCAGGAGCGGATGTTGATTGTCGCGGACAAGGGTCGCGAGGACGAAGTTTTCGCCGTCTTCAAGAAGTGGGGTTTAGATGCGGTGACGATCGGTCAAGTCACCGATGACGGGATGCTGCGAGTACGAAATCATGGCGAAATCGTAGCCGAGATTCCGAACCGTGAACTCGCGGACGAGGCGCCTCTGTATGACCGCCCGCACAACGTCGCCCCGTATCGGCCGGCGCCAATGACGCCTCCCGCGTTTTCTTCAACCAACCCGGAAAATGATTTGTTCGCGATCCTGGGCTCGGCAGATGTTTGCTCGAAGCGCTGGATTTGGCAGCAGTATGACTATACCGTCCGCACCAACACCATCGAAGGTCCTGGCGGCGATGCGGCGATTGTGCGGATCAAGGACACCGATACCAGCATCGCGATGGCTCTCGATGGCAACGGCCGGTATTGCGCTTTATCTCCACGCGAAGGCGCGAAGCTGATCGTCGCGGAGTGCTGCCGCAATTTGTCGACAGTCGGTGCGCTGCCCGTCGCTGCTACCAATAATTTGAATTTCGGCAATCCGGAGCGCCCTGAAATTATGGCCCAACTGGTCGAGTCGATCGAAGGGATCGGCGAGGCTTGCACGTTCTTCGATACGCCGATTACCGGCGGCAATGTCAGCCTCTACAACGAAACTTTGGGAGAGGCGATATGGCCTTCGCCGGTCATGGGCATCGTGGGCTTAATGAAAACCGGTGCGCCGATGACCATTCCGTTCAAGAACGAGTCGCGGACCGTAATGCTGCTCGGTGGGATCGGGTCCTGCGATTTGACGCGGTTTGGGGGGACGCAGTATGCCAAGGTGGTTCTAAAGGAAATGTGGGGCCTGCCGCCGGCGCTCGACATGGCATATGAGAAGCGTGTGCAGGCGGCGATTCGTGAAATCGTGACGGGCGGACATGTCGAGTCGGCGCACGATTTGTCGGATGGCGGCTTGGCCGTAGCGCTCGCGGAGTGCTGTGCTGGGGGAATCGGTGCGGCGATTGAAGTGGCAAGCGAAATGGGAACGGAGCTAGCCCTATTTCATGAGGGACCTTCTCGGATTGTGGTCTCGACGGCGACTCCTGAGATTATCGAAAGAATTGCTCGCAAGCATAACGTTGAGGCGGTTAGAATCGGCGTTACAATTAAGGAGGAGTTGCGAATCGATCTCAATAGCGTGACAGTCATCGATTGCGCGAACGGCACTCTTCGCGAGGCTCGAGAGAATGCGCTCGAAGGTTATTTAGTTGGCCGCTGAAAATACCAAATCCAGGTTTTATAAATCTAATGTTTGACAAGTTTCATGACGAGTGCGGAGTGTTTGCCATCTATGGGCATCCCGAAGCGGCGAATCTTGCTTATCTCGGCCTCTATGCGTTGCAGCATCGCGGGCAGGAGAGCGCGGGCATTGCGTCCAGCGACGGACGCGGAATTCACTGCCACAAAAGCATGGGTCACGTGGCCGAAATTTTCACGCCGGAGGTCTTGGGAGGCCTGCCCGGGCGAAGCGGCGATCGGCCATACCCGCTACTCGACCGCAGGCGATACCGTTCTGCTGAATGCGCAGCCGTTTTCGGTGGCTTGCAATAAAGGCAACGTGGCGGTCGCGCATAACGGCAACATTACGAATGCGGGTGAGCTCCGCCGCGAGCTCGAAAGAGAAGGGTCGATTTTCCAGGCGTCCAGCGATACGGAAGTGATTCTGCATCTTGTCGCGCGGTCGCGGGAGAAGACGCTGTCGGGCGCTCTTCGCGAAGCTCTACTGCAGCTCGAAGGCGCGTTTTCATTGGTATTTCTGGCGGGTGACCGGGTACTCATCGCTCGCGATCCACACGGCTTCCGCCCCCTGGCGTTCGGGCAGATGGAACTCTCGGGCGGCCGGACCTGCTATGTTTTTGCGTCAGAAACCTGTGCCTTCGATTTGATCGACGCGGTCTATTTAGGCGACGTCGAGCCGGGCGAAATGGTAATCGTCGGTCCGGAAGGGATGACGCGCGAGCGTTATGCGCCGGTGCGCGATCATGCTCATTGCGTGTTCGAGCACGTCTATTTTTCGCGGCCGGATTCGATTGTGTTCGGGCGTCCGGTGCAGCATTCGCGGGAGATGCTGGGAAGGCTGCTGGCGATTGAGAGTCCAGTGGATGCGGATGTCGTGGTGCCTGTGCCGGATTCCGGCGTAGCTGCTGCCATCGGGTATGCGGCGGAGGCGAATATTCCTTTCCGCCAAGCTCTAATCCGCAATCATTATGTCGGGCGTACGTTTATTGAACCTTCGCAGGCGATTCGCGATTTCGGCGTGAAGCTGAAGCTGAATCCCGTTCGCCATTTGCTGGAAGGCAAGCGCGTCATTCTGGTCGACGATTCGCTGGTGCGCGGAACCACCAGCCGGAAAATTGTCCGCATGGTGCGGGGCGCCGGCGCTCGGGAAGTGCATTTGAGAATTTCCTGTCCGCCGACGGTTTCGCCTTGCTTTTATGGAGTCGATACGCCCGAGCCTGGCGGAACTGATCGCAGCGAATAATAGCGTCGAAGAGATTCGTCGATTCGTCGAGGCGGATTCGTTGTCGTACCTTTCGCTAGCGGCGCTGCGGGAGGCGGTTGCGGATACGAAACACGATTTCTGCTATGCGTGTTACACCGGCAATTATCCGACGGACCTGGTGCATATCGAAGAGTTGATCGGCGCTAAAGATCGCAGGGGTTAGATTAGTCCTTGCTCCCAAGTTCGGTGCGAACCGTTTCCAGGATATCCGGCTGTGCCAATGCCCCGGCAAGCTCCTCTAGCTTCGGCATAAGATAGCTGAGATCCAACGACGTCCTGAAGCGCCGAAGCAAGGCCTTTGCGTCGCTAAGATCCTTTTGACGCTCCGAGATTAACTTCATTATCAAAAGGTCCTCCACCGATGCGACCGGAATCAGTCGCCCGGCGAGAGGCTTCATTACGGCGCGGCGAATGGCTTCGCGTTCGACGGGCATCGAAGCGAATACGATGTCTGCTCGGACTTGCATCGACGTCATCACCGGCAAGACCCTGCGCTTTTCCACAAACGCGAAAGGATCCCCTGGAATGGCACGCAGTTGGCGGCACAGGCATTCGGCGCTCTCTCGGGTTTTCGCCGGGTCCACCCAGGCGGAGATATCGACGTCGAGTGTAGCGCGAGGCTCCCCGGTTGAGGCGACAGCCAAGCCGCCGATGAGCATGTAGGGAAGATGGCAGCACTCCAGTGCGGCAGCTACCTCCGCTAGCGCACGCTCCAGTTCAGTCATTCCTGCCGGAGGAGGGCCAGAGCTGCCCGCATTCTTTCAATGCCGTTCTTGTTGGGATCAGCGTCGTGGCTGCGAACCTCCGATGGAAGCCAGCTGAGAAGCACTCCCAGGTCCGCTAGAACAGCCGCAGGCTCTCTTACGACGGGTGGCTGCGCGGCCTCCCATTCGTTGAAAGAGCGCCATTGGAGACTCCGTTGTTCGAGCTGCTCGCGCAGGGTCACAAGATCATCCTACGCCAGATGGCCAGTTGCGCGCCGACCCCGTTCCGTTGTCTAATGCCCTTTTGACCACTGCATCCACCGCGTCGTGTCTGCCCTTCCGCGAAAACCGGTTCCTGCACTGGATCTGCGGAGCGATGGCTTGGCGTTTGCTATCGCGGCCTATCGTCCGGACACGGTGTTCGATTGGGCGCTCGAGAATGCGCTGGTATTCTGTTTCGTCCTGGCGCTGATGGTCTTTTATCAACAAGCTGCCTTTGTCAGATCTCTCGTATTTGTGCATTTTTCTGTACTTGGCGCTCCACGAATGCGGGCGCGCACTACAAATATTCCGACGTCCCTTTGGGCGAGTGGATGAAGCCCTGGCTTCACACGCAGCGCAACATTACGATCGCGTGGCTCATTTTGCTTACGGGCTGCTGTGCAGTTATCCGATCCAGGAAATGTTCATCCGAGCCGCGCGGGTGGGCGGGCATGTGGCGCTACTATCTGCCGATCGAGGCGATGCTCGCCTTCAGCGCGGTGTACGAAATGATGGAAGCGGGGATGGCGTCCATATTGAGTCCGCAGCGCGGCGAGGAATTCGTCGGGATGCAGGGCGACATTTGGGATTCGCAGGAAGACATGCTGATGGCGGGGCTGGGGTCGATAGTGGCGATGATCTGCGTCTATCAGCTGCGGAAGCGGCGGGCGGGGGCCGCGGCGATGCGCGAGCTGGCGTACGCCGGCCACGCGAAGACAGTAAAATAGAATTTCCACCTCATGCCCGCCACTGTTGCTGCGTCTGCTCTTGCTGTCCCTTATTCCCGAATTCGTGAACTGGCCGAAATCGCCATGGGGATGGACGGCGTTTTCAAGCTGTATTTCGGCGAATCGAATATCCCGACGCCGGAGTTCATCAAGCGCGCCGCGCAGAAGGCGATGGCCGACGGCTTCACGTACTACACGGAGAACGCCGGCCTGCCTTCGCTGCGCAAATCGCTTGCTCGGTATTACTCAGAACTGCACGGAGTGGAGCTGGATCCAACTTCAGAGATCACAGTGACCGCCTCAGGCGTGCAGGCGCTAAGCGTCGGCCTGCGCTGCATGGTGGATCCGGGCGACGAGGCGCTGGTATTGACGCCATCGTGGCCGAACGGCCCGTCAATCATCCAGATGTCGCACGGTGTGGTGAAGGAGGTTCCGCAGCCGCTGCTCGGCGACCGCTATGCGATCGATTTCGAGGCGCTCGAGGAGGCGGTCACGCCGCGCACGCGCTTGCTGCTATATACCTCGCCGTCGAATCCCTTGGGCTGGGTCGCGACCGAGAAGGATCAGGAGAAGCTGCTCGAATTCACGCGGCGCCACGGATTGTGGCTGATGGCGGACGAAGTTTATGAGCGTCTGGTTTATTCCGATCCCCCGAAGAAAACAGTGCCGTCGATTCTAAAAAAGTGCACGCGCGACGACGCTGTGGTGGTGATCCAATCTTTCTCTAAAGCGTATTGCATGACGGGCTGGCGCGTAGGTTGGCTAGTGGCCCGCAAGGATTTGAGCGTGCGCGCTTCGCAGCTCAACGAATTCTATATTTCGCACGCGCCGAGTTTTTCGCAAAGAGCCGGCGAGACGGCTTTACTGTGGGGCGAGGAAGTAGTGAAGCAAATGGTCGCGCGCCTCAAAGAAAATCGCGATTTCTGCATGGCCGCGCTGAAGAAAATGCCGGGTGTGACGACGCCCGCCGCCGATGGAGCGTTCTATCTTTTCCCGAAAGTCGCAGGAGTAACGGATTCATTCGAGTTCTGCAAAACCCTGCTGATGGAGACCAAGGTCGGCCTGGCGCCGGGCGTCGCGTTCGGGGCAGGTGGAGAAGGCAGCGTGCGGATTTGTTACGCCTCGGAGAAGGCGATTCTAGAAGAGGCGATGGCGAGGTTGAAGCTGTTCCTGGAGTCACGCCGATAGCTACTGAACACGCCGGCACCACCTCCGCCGCAACCGGTAGAAAGAGTGTCTCGAAGAGTGCCAGTCAAATTAGAATTGCGTCGGCCGCCGATTCCGAGCCGTGACCACAGGGAGCGGTACTCCGGAGCCCATTTTTCCTCAGTTGCCTCGCAACAGACAGGCGCGTTCAAGCCTTGCGCTTATTCTCTTGGAGCGTCCGCCGGAGCAGTGGCAGCATCGCGCGATCCTTTTCGCCGTTGAGTTGTTCCTTCACTTCAATCAGCGTTTCCAGGTTGAGGATCCTGACGCGAACGCCCTCGGCGATGAGCATTTCCGTGGACCTTGGAACAAGTTCCTCATAGCCCAAGTCGTCGCCGATCGTTCCGAGCAGGTCCAGCGGACCGTACTTGGTGATCAGGTTTTGATGGCCCGCCGATAGCAAGGCTGGCCTGCCGGGTCGCAGCCGTCGTTCGGGCTGAATCCGGTAGACCGCGTCTAACGCCTCGAGCACCGGCATAAGACGATCGATATTCTCAGGAGTCCGCCGATGCACCACGTCGACGTCGAGGCTGGTGACTGGTACCCCATTCAGCGTGGCTGATAAACCACCTACGACAACGAATTCGACACCCGCGTCCATAAGCGCCTGGAGCAGGAAACCAAAGTCATACTCGATCATTCAGCTCCCGGATCGCGAGAATCCGGTTGATCTGTTTTTGAAGAACCTGCAGCCGCTCCGCCGGAGTCAACGACAACATCCACCGGATCAACGTCACATCCACCCCATCCTCACCGTACTCACTCTCCTCCGTCGATGCCATGAACATAAGGATAACTCCCTCAAATCCGATCCACCCCCCGCGCACGTATCAGTCACGAGCAACAAATCCCCTTAAGGAGGAGTAAATGAAGTTTCGCAGTTTGCAACACGCCCTGGCTGTTGCGGCCTGTCTCGCGCTTTGCCCGGGTAATCCGGCATTCGCGGCCAGCCACCGCAACGGCCCGCTGTTGCTGGAAGACCAGACTGCCAATCTCAATGACTTCTATATTTTCCGAAGTTATGAGAGCGGCAAACAGAACAATCTTGTGATGAGCATGAGCGTTCAGGGCTTCCAGAATCCCGATAACGGGCCGAGCTACTACAAGTTCTCGGACAGCGTTTTGTATCGTTTCAACATCAACAACCAGCGGGGCCTCGACGGAAGTCCGGATATCGAAATCGATTTCGTCTTTCAGACCCAGCTTCGCTCCAACGCCACATTCCTCAGCTACCTTGGGCCCATCACGTCCATCGATAGCGCGGGTATTCTCCTCTATCAGACCTACACGGTCATTCTGAGGAACCTCGACACCGGCGCCACCAGCTTCTTCAATACGGATATGAATGGTCACGCTTTGTCGGTCGCTCCTCCCAATCAGGGCCCTAAGTCCACGCCGAAGTATGAGGCGACCCTTGGCCAGCCCAGCGTCTTCACACTCTCGAACGGCATGCGTGTTTTCGCCGGTCCTCGGGATGACGCGTTTTATTTCGACTCCGGCGCTACCTTCGACTTCCTGAACTTCCGCACACCCGCTCCGGTTCTGAGCGGCGGGGCGGATACGGGAACAGGCGCGGCGTATCCGACGGCCGTCGATGGTTTCGCAGGCTACAACATCAGCCTGATTGCCGTCGAAATGCCGATCACCATGGCGACCGCCAACGGCACTTTGCCGACGGCCACCACCGATCCCAATGCCCACATCGGCGGGTGGGCCGCCACGCTCCGGCAGATCGTCACGGTCCGGCCAAGCCCCAACGATCCGCAGTATTACGGCGATTACGTGCAGGTCGATCGCGTCGGCAATCCGCTCACCGTGGAAGCTTTGATTCCTCTTCCCATGAAGGACTATTGGAACCGCAGCCTTCCCGCCTTCGATCAGCAGTTCGCGCAGTTCATCGGAAACCCGTTCTTCGCATCGGGAGTTCTGAACGGCGTTTTCAATGTTCCGGTACCGCCCGCGCCTCGCAAGGATTTGTTGGGCGTCTATGTTCCGGATATCACCCGCATCGATCTGACCATTGCCCCGACTCCGCTTGCCAGCCAAAACCGCCTTGGACCTCTCGGTGGTGACAACGCAGGCTGGCCCTTCGGCGGACGCCGTCCTAACGACGACGTGGTCGATATCGGGTTCCGCGCGCTCGCCGGGATTCTGGTTCCCGGCTTCACCAACGCTCCGCCGCTGGGGGATGGCGTCAATTCAAACGACGTCCCAACGCTGGCGATTTTTCCCTTCCATGCCCCTCCCCACGCCGGCTATCTCCACAGCCAGGAAAACGGAACGAATGGAAAGGGCATGGTCACAGGTCAATAAGCGCCATGCGACACACGAGAATCCTTGTGCTCGTGGCGTCCGCCGCCGGAGCTGCCTTCGGGCAGACCGGCGGTATGACGGACCCCTCCACTTCCGCGATTGCTGAGCGCATCTTCACCGAACAGGCCGCGCGCCTCAAAACCGACGACCGCATCGCCATGTACGGCACCATGATTCAGTCGAAGCCGGAGAATCTGCACTATCAGAATCTGCTCGCTGGATCCTACATTCAGAAAATGCGCGAGTCCACCGACTTCAGCTATCTCGATCGAGCCGCGCAGATCGTCGCCAACGTGATTTCCGCCGACTCGCAGAACTACGAAGCGCTGCGCCTGCGGAGCGAGATCGAACTGGAACGCCATCACTTCAAACTGGTAGCCGAATACTCGCGTCAATTGATGACCGTTTCGCCGAACGATCCCTGGAACTGGGGTACGCTAGGCGACGCGCTGGTCGAAATGGGCGACTACGACGGCGCCGCCGAGGCATACCAGAAAATGGTAGTGCTGCGGCCGGATCTGGCCAGCTACAACCGCGCGGCATGGTTCAGATTCCTATCGGGCGACATGGCCGAGCGCGATCGACATCATGAAGAAGGCGATCAGCGCGGGCTCTCCGTCGTCTGAAAATACCGCGTGGTGTCTGGTCGAACTGGGGCATTTGTATTTGAAGAACGGGCAGGCCGATGAAGCGGAGCAGGCTTACGCAGCCGCAGTCCGAGTGTTCCCCGGCTATCATCCCGGTTACGCGGGGATGGGCAAGGCGCAGGCGGCGAAGGGCGAGTTTAAAGCCGCGATTTCGAGTTACGAAAAGGCGCAGGCTTCGACTCCTCTGCCCGATTACGCAGCAGCGCTCTACGATCTCTACACCATTCAGAAAGACACCAAGAGCGCGAAAAAACAGCTTGAGATGCTCGACGTAATCGATCAGATCAACAAGAAAAACGGCGAAGTGACCAATCGCAATGTGGCGCTGATTTTCGCCGATCATAACTATCGCGTCGATCGTGCGCTTCAGCTTGCGACGGCGGAACTGGATGTCCGCAAGGATATCTATAGCTACGACGCGCTAGCCTGGGCGCTCTATAAGAACGAGAAATTCGCCGAAGCAGATCAGGCCATGGCGAAAGCGTTAAAAATGGGCACGCCCGAACCGGCGTTTTATTATCACGCCGAGCAGATCGCGATTGCCAACGGAAAAACCAAAGAAGCCGAGGAATATAGGAAACATTATGCAAATCGTTTTGTCTCTATCGTTATTAGCTCGCATGATGGACCCGAGCTTGAACGTCGCGCAACGAAATAACGCCTGCTTCGAGCTCCGCGGCTCGAACGATCCGGAACTGATCGCGACCATGCGCAAGGCGTTGAACGATACCCCAGTTCGCGCCTGTGCAGGCACAAATCTCCGGAAAGCCGGAGCGGTCGCGGAGCTGAAAGATGCGCTAGCCGATCCGAACTTCGAGGTTAGGGCGCTAGCAGCCCGGGAGCTGGGCGGTTTCGAAAAGCCCGAGCTCCTCCCGCTGCTAGCCGCAGCGGCGCGCGACCCGCAATTGCTGGTCGGCATCAACGCAATCGAAGCGCTGGCAGATTATCGCGACCCTATCGTCCTGCCATATTTGCTGAACATAGCCAAAGATGGAGGCCTGGTCGGGACAGCAGCCCTGGACCGCGCGGCGACATTTCAAGACGCAAGAGTGCTGGAAACCGCGCGAGTGTTGCTAGAAAGTAAAGATGCATCGGACAAGCTCGCAGCGATGCGAGTGATCGGCGCGATGGGTGATCGGAGCGATATTCCAAGGATGCATGCGATTCAAGAAAAGGAAACCGGAATGGTCACCGCGTCAGGAAGAGGCTTCGGCCTGATCCCCGCGATCAGCTTATCCCGAGCAGCCGAAACCACAATTGAAAAGATTGGAGAGAGAAGCGCGCGTTAACGCATTGTGGGGCAGGTTGGCAACCTGCGGACCGATTGTTAATCGGTCCATCCGGGGGGCCGGAATTATGGTCAATTAAGGCCTCGCCAGGGCCTCTACGTGACGATTTAAGGCGTTTTTTGGCGCGTTAAAGACGACTCGAAACGTCGATCCTTGACCATAGACGCTCGAAACCTCGATCGAACCGCCGTGCGCTTTGACGATGCTCTCGGCAAGCGAAAGCCCGAGTCCATACCCGCCCTGGCTGCGCGCGCGGTCCGCCTGGTAAAAGCGCTTAAAAATGTGCGGCAAATCTTCCTGGCTGATGCCGCTTCCGAAGTCCTTGATTTCGAGCGAGTCTGCCCGATAAAGTCACGATTACCTCGCCCCCTTCCGCCGAGTATTTCAAAGCGTTATCGAGCAGCACCAGAAAATGCGCGATGCAGAGCCGGGCGATTGCCTGAAATCATCACTTTATCGAGAACAGGCTTAATGGTAATGCGGCGGAACTCCCCCAGATTCCTCATTTCGCCCAAAACGTCCCGCAAAACCTCACTTAAGTCGAGAGGGCTCAATGGCATATCGGCAACTCCGGCATCGCTGCGGGCCAGGATCAGCAGATCCTCCACCAGCACCGTCATCCGTTCGGCCTCGGCGCCAATCTCCTGCAAAGAATCACGATAAGCCTCAGGCGACCGTGCTCTCCGCAGCGCCAGTTCAGCCGTGGTGCGAATCACCGCCAGCGGCGTCCGAAATTCGTGCGAGGCGTCGGCGACGAATTGCGACAAAGTCTTGACCGCGCTTTCGAGGCGGGCCAGCATGGTGTTAAGAACCTCTGTTAAATCAGCAAGTTCGTCACCGGTCGCAGGAACGGGAAGGCGTTTGGACAGATTTTCAATACTGATATTCAGAGCCGCGTCCGTGATATCTTTGACCGGTTTCAAAGCGCGCCCGCTGAGCCACCAACCTCCCGCGCAGGCCATCGCGATGACCAGTGGACTTAAGCTAAGTAACAGGAGGCGAAGGAGATCAAGAGTATGTTCGACCCCGCGGATGGACGCGCCCAAGTCCAGATCAAAGGTTTCGCCATCCACGTTGAACCGGCGATGGAGTATCCGCAAATTGGCGGACGCGGACGCGAAGCGAAACGTAAATCCCTTTGTTCCATGGACTTCGATATAACTATGAGGCGGCAGAGCCTGGCAAAACTCATTAAGCTCCCGAGGGTCGGCGGCTTGCGCTTTGAAATATTGTTCAAAACGGCTGGCGCTCCCCGCCAGATCTTCATCGACTTCCTCGAACAGGCGATCGCGTAGAGTCAACCAGATCAATCCGCCGAATAACGCGAGCCCAGCCGTCAAAATCGCGGCATACCACGCGGTCAGGCGGAAGCGGATGGACATCAGGAAGGCTCCCGCATCATGTAGCCAAAGCCCCTAACCGTATGAATCAGCTTCGGTTCACCGATCTTGCCGCGGAGTAGGCGCATAAAAACTTCGAGTGTGTTTTCGGTAATCTCGCTGCCGAAACCCCACACCGATTCCAGCATAGTATCACGACTAATGGCCCTGCCAGGGTTCCTCATGAGCAGTTCGAGTAAACGATATTCGCGAGGAGTGAGCGCCAGTTCCTCTTCGCCGCGGGTGACCCGATGGCTGGCCGGATCGAGGCGTACATCGCTGATTTCAAGACAGATCGGCCGCGCAATCGCGCCCCGTCGGCTGACCGCGCGGAGGCGGGCGAGCAGAATATCGATGGAAAAAGGCTTGGTAAGATAATCGTCAGCACCGGAATCGAGCCCCTTCACGATATCGGAGGCGGAGTCGCGTGCGGTAAGCATAAGAATCGGCGTCTGATTGCGGCCTTCGCGTAGCTTCCGCGCGACCAAGGTGCCGCTCATCCCGGGGAGCATTACGTCTAGTACGATGACGTCGAAGGGCGAGTAAAACGCGATTTCAAACGCGTTTTTGCCATCACGAGCAACGACGACTTGATGCCCCTCTTCAGTGAGCGTCTTCTCCAGCAGACCGGCCATGCGCTGATCGTCTTCGGCAACCAAAATCTGCATAACTTCAGTGTATCTTCAGGATTGCATGATGCACTGGTAGTCCATGCGGACAGGGCTTTTCATGCTGGCGGGCGTGATGTTCGCTCAGACGCCAACGATCTCCTTGCAAGATGCGCTCGAGCGCGCTAAGAAATATGGCGGTCAGATTCAGACTGCGAATCTGGCGGCGATGCAGGCTCGCGAAGATCGCGCGCAGGCTCGCGCGAATACGCTGCCTTCGGTGAATGCGTTCAATCAATTCATTTACACCGAAGGCAATGGCACGCCTTCCGGAGTATTCGTCGCCAACGACGGCGTACATGTTTATAACGAGCAGGCGGTAGTGCATCAGGATCTTTTGTCGCTGGTGCGGCACGGCGAGATCCGAAGGGCGATGGCGGCGGAGGCGATTGCCAAAGCAAAGATCGAGGTCGCGGCGCGTGGGTTGAGCTCGACTGTGATTCAGGATTATTACGCTATCGTGGCGGCGCAGAGAAAGTTCGGGAATTCGCAGACCAGCTTGAAAGAGGCGGAGCGATTTTTCGATGTTACGCAAAAACAGGAGAAGGGCGGCGAGGTTGCGCACGCCGATGTCATCAAGGCGCAGATCGATTTGCAACAACGGCAGAGGGATTTGAAAGAGGCGGAGCTGGCGATTGAGAAAGCTCGGATTGCACTGGGGATTTTGATTTTTCCGAATTTCAGTTCGGAGTTCAATGTGGTGGACGATTTGGCGGAGCCTGCGGAGTTACCTGCGGTCGACGCGGCGGCTGCGGCTTCGATTAGTCCGGATATAAAGGCTGCTACTGCGGGGGTGCAGGAGGCGGGGTGGGAAGTTAGTGTGGCTCGGTATCAGTTTCTGCCGTCGTTTGGAGTGGATTTTTTTTATGGGATCGATGCGAATCAGTTTGCTGCTACCGGCAACGGCTTGAGCGATGCTACGGGACGCAGCACGCTTCCGAATTATCAGGTCACGAACCGGCAGAATTTGGGATACAGCGCGCAGGTGACTCTGAATATTCCGGTGTGGAATTGGGGCGCTACGCGGAGCAAAGTGAAGCAGGCGGAGTTGAAGAGGGATCAGGCGCAGCTGGATTTGTCGCTGGCGCAGAGGACGCTGCAAAGCAATCTGGCTACTGCGAATGCGGAGTTGCTGGCGGCTCGGGGGCAACTGGATTCGCTGCGCAGCTCGGTTGACCTGGCGACGGAGAGTTTGCGGTTGACGGTGTTGCGTTATCAGGCTGGGGAGGCTACTGCGTTGGAGGTTGTGGATGCGCAGAATACGGTGACGCTGGCTAGGAATGCGAATGACGATGGGCTTGCGAGGTATCGGGTGGCGTTGGCGAATTTGAAGATGCTTATGGGGAGTTTATGAGAATGCCGGCCGATAGGAGGGGTCAGACGGGAGTTTGCGGGCGGGGCGAAAACATGGGGACAGTCCGCTCTGTCCACTCGGCGTCGGAGAGAAGCCTGTTTTCGCGAACTTTAGCGCGCGCCTTGGGACAGAGTGGACTGTCCCCAGTCGTTTGTCTTGTGGGGAGTTTATGAGAACGCCGGAAGTTTGCGGACGGGGCGAAAGAACGGGGACAGACCGCTCTGTCCACTCGGCGCCGCAAAGTTGCGGTATTTTTGCGAAGGATGCCGGGCGCCTTGGGACAGAGTGGTCTGTCCCCATTCTTTCGCGAGTTTTTGTGTGTTTGCTTGTGATCGGGCTGGTTTCGTGTGGGAAGACGGCGGAGAAGGCGGCTGAGGGGGAGGCTCCTACGCCGGTGCTGGTGGAGGCCGCAGTGCGCGGGGCGGTGGATTATATGGTCACTGCCGATGCGATTCTATATCCCATCAATCAAGCTAACGTTACTCCGAAAATTAATGCGCCGGTGAAACGGATGCTGGTCAATCGCGGGGATCACGTTAAGGCCGGACAGGTTTTGGCGGAGCTGGAAAGCGGGGATTTGGCGGCGGCCGCCAGCGAAAGCAACAGCCAGTATCAGCAGGCGCAGGCTTCTTATCAAAATATTTCGGGGGCTACGGTTCCGGAGGACAAGAACAAGGCGCAGGCTGACGTTGCCGTGGCGCAGCAGGTGCTGGACGCGGCGCAGAAGCTTTATGACAATCGGGTCGCGCTGCAAAAAGAGGGGGCGCTGGCGCAGAAGCTGGTCGACGATGCGAAGGTTTCGCTGGCGCAGGCTCGGGGGCAGCTCGAAACATCGCAGAGGCATTTGCAGGCGCTGAATCAGGTCAGCCAACGAGAGACGATTCGCGGGGCGCAGGCGGCTTCGAACGCGGCGAAGGCGCATTACGATGCGGCGGAGGTGCAGTTATCGTATGCGCAGATTCGCAGTCCGATTAGTGGGATAGTCGCCGATCGGTCGGTGTATGCGGGGGAGATGCCGGCTAGCGGGTCGCCGATTATTTCGATCGTCGATATTTCGCAGGTGGTGGCGCGGGCGAATGTTCCGGTGAAGGAAGCTTCCATGATTCGTGTAGGAAGGCCAGCTCGCATTACGGGGCCTGAGGGGGATTTGGCGGGGAAGGTTACCGTCGTTAGTCCGTCGGTGGATCCGAGCACCACTACTGTCGAGGTTTGGGTGCAGGTGGCGAATCCTGGCGAGAAGCTAAAGCCGGGCGCCAGCGTGCGGGTCGCGATTATTGCCGACACAATTCAGAACACGATTGTGATTCCAGCGTCGGCACTGCTCAATGCGGACGATGGCGGGCAGAAGGTGATGGTGGTTACGAAGGATTCTGTCGCGCATGAGCGGAGGGTTTCGGTGGGCGTGCGGCAAGGGGCTCGGGTGCAGATTATTAGCGGACTGCAGGATGGCGAGCAGGTGGTTACTTCGGGAGGGCTGGGGCTGGACGATAAAGCGAAAGTCTCGATTCAACAGCCTAAGGCGGAGGATGAGGATGAGGATAATCCGGATGAAGAGAAGAAGCCGGATGACGCTAAGGGCTCGGATAAGGGTAAGAAGCCGTGAGCGAGGAACTGGCCCTAAGTGACGAACAGACGAAGGCGGAACCGCCTGCGCCACCAGAGCGCCGACTGCCAGGGAGTGATTCGGCGGCCTCCGAGCATTGGACGGCTCGGTTTTCAGGGCCGATTATTTTTGTCATTCTCACCATGATTGTCGTGGGAGTGTACCTGGCGTACACGATTCCAGTTGCGGTTTTTCCGGCTACGGATTTTCCGCGCATTGTGGTGGGTATCGATAACGGGGTGGCGCCGATCACTCAAATGCAGGTGATGGTCACGCGGCCGGTGGAAGAGGCGATGAACGCAGTTCCGGGACTCGAATATGTCCGGTCCATCACCAGCCGCGGCTCAGCCGACATCAGTCTGTTTTTCAACTGGAACGTGGACATGTTTCAGACGCTGCAAAACGTGAATGCCGCGTTGGCGCGGGTGCAACCAACGCTTCCACCGACGGCGAAGCTGGTGGCGAACCGGTCCACCTTCGCCGCGAATCCGATGCTCGGCTATAGCCTGACGTCGACGACGATGTCGCAGACGGAGTTGTGGGAGCTGGCCACTTATACGATCAAGCCGAGGCTGAATCGCGCAACCGGCGTTTCGATGGTGGTACTGCAAGGAGGCAGCGTTCCGGAGTTCGAGATTCAGCCGGACCCGGCGAAACTGCTGCAAGCGCAAGTGACTGTACAGGGAATTCTGGACGCGGTTACGAAGACCAACATGATCGATTCGCCGGGGCTGATCGAGAATAATCACGAGCTGTCGCTGACGCTGGTGAGCGGGCAGACGCAGACGCCGGCGGAGATCGCGAACATCGTGGTGCGAACCACTGCAGCGGGTGTTGCGGTCCGAGTGGGCGATGTGGCTAAAGTCGGCACCTCCGTGATGCCGGTTTACACGATGGTGACGGCGAACGGCGCGCGGGCGGTGCTGCTGAATATCTTTCGCCAACCGGACAGCAACACGGCGGCGGTGGCGGATGCGGTCAATGAGGAAATGGCGCAGATTCGCAAGACACTGCCGACGGGCGTCAAGGTGGATACGTTCTACGATCAATCGACGCTGGTGCGCGATTCGATCGACAGTGTACGCGATGCGATTTTAATCGGACTGGCGCTGGCGGCGATTATTCTGGTCCTGTTTCTGAGGGACTGGGGCAGCTCAGTCGTCGCTGCGCTGGTGATTCCGGCGACAATTGCGATCACGCTGATCGTGCTGAGGGTGTTGGGGCAGAGCTTCAACCTGATGACGCTGGGAGGTCTTGCCGCGGCGGTGGGACTGATTATCGACGACGCGATTGTGGTGGTCGAGAATATCGTGCTGCATCGGGACTCGGGGCAGACGAGGGGCGAGGCGATCCGGAGCGCTCTGCGGGAGATTCGCGTGCCGCTGGTGGGGTCGACGATCGCGCCCATCGTGGTGTTTCTGCCGCTGATTTCGATCACGGGCGTGACCGGGACTTTCTTTCGCGCGCTGGCGCTGACGGTGGGTACGGCGTTGCTGACATCCCTGGCGCTGGCGCTGACGTGGACGCCGACGCTGAGCCACTTTCTGTTGCGGCGGACGCGGGCGGGATCGCATAGCGAAGAAGAGGGCAATCGATCCGGACTCATGGGCGGGGTTATGCGGGTCTACGATCGGACGCTGCGATTCGTCCTGGGATATCCGCTGGTGCTGGCGGGCGGGAGCGTGCTGTTGATCGTGGCGTCCTTTTTCTGCTATCGCGCGCTGGGCACCGATCTGCTGCCGGCGATGGATGAGGGAGGATTCATTCTCGATTACCTGATGCCGGCGGGGTCGTCTCTGGTGGATACCAATCAAGTACTACTGGGTGTCGAAAAGATCCTCGCGTCTACGCCGGAGGTGGAGAGCACGTCGCGACGGACGGGGTTGCAATTGGGTTTGGCTGCGGTGACGGAGGCGAATACCGGCGATTTCGCTGTGAAATTGAAGCGGAAGCGGAGCCGGACGATTGACCAGGTGATTTCCGACCTGCGCGAAAAGGTCGGCAAGAAATATCCGCAACTGGATGTCGAGTTCATTCAGATTTTGCAGGACCAGATCGGCGATTTGACGAGCTCGCCGGAGCCGATCGAGATCAAATTGTTTTCGTCCGATCCGGAGCTGTTGAAGAAGTGGGCGACAAAGGTGGGCGACCGCATCAAGAAAATCAAGGGCGTCGCGGATGAGAAAAACGGAATCGAGAATACGATCAGCGGGCCGGCGATCGTGATGAAGGTGGACCCGGTGGTGGCGGCGCGTTCTGGATTTACGCCGCAGGAAATCGAGATCGACGCGAGCGCGATTTTGCAAGGGGAGCCGGCGACGACTCCGGTGGTGGTGAACGACCGTTCGTATACGATTCGCGTGCGGTTTCCGCAGGACACGCGGGCGACACTGGATCAGATCAAGAACACGATGATCACCAGCAGTTCGACCGGTAAGGCGGCGACGCTGGGTTCTTTGGCGGATTTCCAGACGGAGGTGGGGCAGACCGAAATCAGGCGCGAGAACCTTCTGCGATACGTCGCGGTTACCGGCCGCTTTGAGGGTGTGAGCCTGGGAAAAGGGATGGAGCTGGTTCAACAGGCGGTGACCGAGATGCAGCTTCCTCCGGAAATCCGGGTGGTGTACGGAGGGACGTACGCCGAACAGCAGAAATCGTTCAAGGATCTTCTTGTCGTGCTCGTTCTGGCGGTGGTGCTGGTGTTCACGGTGCTGCTGTTCGAATTTCGAACGTTCGCGGCGCCCACTGCGATTCTGGCGTCGGCGCTGCTGTCGACGTCGGGCGTATTTCTCGCGCTGCTGGTGACGGGGATTACGTTCAACATATCGTCGTTCATGGGATTGATCATGGTGATCGGAATCGTGGCTAAGAACGGCATTCTGCTGCTCGACGCGGATCAGAGGTTTCGCGCGGAGGGACTCTCGGCTCGCGATGCGATGATTCAGGCGGGCGAGCGGAGGTTGCGGCCGATTCTGATGACGGCGCTGGCGACGATTGCGGGAATGATTCCTTTGTCGCTGGCGATCGGGAGCGGGTCCCAGATGCTGCAGCCACTGGCAATCGCAGTGATCGGTGGGATTCTGGCGTCGATGGTGTTGTCGCTGATCGTGACGCCGGCGGTGCATTATTATTTGAGCCGGGAGAGTGATAGGATGGCGGCGTGACAAGACGCCAATTCGCCGCTTCCGCGGCTTCTCTACCTGCCGTTATGCTGGGGGCGCTTACCCGGCCGCTAGGTGTCCAGATCTATACTGTCCGGTCGCTGATGGCGGAGAAGGGCGAGGCGACGCTGCGGGCGATTGCGGCGATCGGGTACAAAGAGGTCGAGATCAATTTCGACGATGCGAAGAAGTTCGCGGCGGTTTTGAAGGAGACGGGACTGCGGGCTACGGGGTCGCATATACAGGCCGATCCCAGTCATCGGCCGCAGCAGTTCGATGAATTTGTTGCTGAGGCGAAGGAGCTGGGGATTCCGGCCATTGGCGTTCCTTATGTGGATGTGAAGCCATACCAGCAGGATCTGGCTGGGTTCTGGGGCCGGTTTATCGATGGGCTTAACGATTCGGGCGAGCGGTGCAAGAAGGCTGGTCTCACGTTTTATTATCATCACCACAATTTCGAGTTTGACCCGCGGTTTCGGGCGATCGATTTGATGCACGAGAAGCTTAGTAAAGATGTGAAGCTGGAGATCGATTGCTTTTGGGCTAGCATTGCGGGGACGGATCCGGCGGGGTTGATCGAGAAGTGGAGCGGGCGACTGTTCGCGCTTCATTTGAAGGACAAGGCGAAGGACACGCCGGTTTCTTATGACACCAGTAAGGTGAAGCACGAGGAATTTCTGGAGGTCGGCGCGGGGTCGATCGATTGGTCGAAGGTGCTGAAAAGTGCTGAGCGGGCGGGCGTGCAGCATTATTATGTCGAGCAGGATTTCACGCCGGGGGATCCGGTGGAGAGCCTGCGAAAGAGCTACAATTATTTGCGCAAAGTATCGTAGAGAGGCTCGGCTGGATGGGCGGTTGCAGGCTCGTCGGCGACCGTGATTGCGAAGATACGGATCTTATCGTTGTTCGGCAGCGTCAACGTTTTCGCGCCGGCGGTATCGATCGAATACGCGAATAAATACGAATAGCTGTAGAGCGCGTTGGTGCCGTCGGCGTTGTGATGATGGGACGCGAACCAGGCGAGGTCGGCACGCTTGATGAAGCCGGGGGTGATGCCGGTTAGCTCGCCGAAGGGCTCGACTCTGGTGCGCGGTTGTTGATTGGCTGCGCCGGGGAACGGCGGCTGAGTCGTGGTTTTTTCTTTCCATGTGCGGTTGTCCCATTGACCGATGTAGCCTCCCCAATCCTGGACGGTGAGGTCCTGCGAATGGTTGTCGAGACGGAAGGTCGCGGTCTGGTCGCCGTCGGTGGAGGCGGCCAGGATGTACACTCGGTTGAATTTCGCGGGTAGAGGGATTGACTGGCCTTTCGCGATTACGGCGTTCTCGCCCGTCGCTAGTTTGAATTGGACGCCGTCGTAGGGGATCGTTGCGGGGAGGAGTTCGGCGGGGAGATTGAAGGCGTTCGAAGAATTCGTGCCGTCGGTGGTTGCAGTGGCTACGTCGTATTTCAGAGTTACGGGTTGTGATTTTGGCGCGGCTAGTTTCGTGGGAGACGCGGCCAATTTGATCGCGAAGGTGCGGGGCTGGAAAGGCGTGAAATTCGTTACCAGTGCGCCGCTTGCGATCGTTGCGGAACCGATTTGCTCTTCCTGTCCATTCACTTCGTGGGCGGAAGCGATGGGGCCGGCGAAAGAGAAGCGGACATTTTGGGCGGGGTTGCCGTCCATTTCTACTGCGCGGAGGATCAGCTCGTCGGTGCTCTCGGCTTTCTTGAGAGCCAGAACGCGGATGCGCGGGTTGCTCACATTTAGCATCGAAAATGTTTTACCGAGGGGGCCGGCGTGCTTGGTCGCTTCGAAGGCGATCAGAGGTTGATTGAGGCGCTCGGCCTGCCAGTCGGCTGGCTGCTTACCGGCGTGACCGGCGATGCCGTAGATGAATTCGTGATGGCCCCAATCGTTGCTCGCCTGATAGGTATATTGGGCGCGGACGCCGGGTGAGTAGATCAGCGTCAGGCGGAGGGTCTGGTCGTCGGGTTTGTCGGAGCCGTTTTTGCAATCGGTCAGAATGGTGGTGCCGAACTGGCCGGACTTGTCGGTGAGGTCGATCCATTGATGGGAGGCGACTTCGAATTTTCGTTCGTCGTTGTTGCCGCGCTCGATGGTGCCGATGTCCCAGTTGTAGGTGGCGTTGGGGTTCGAAGCGGTTAGAGGAAACACGGCTTTTAGGGCGGTTTCGCCAATTTTCCAATCGATGGAGTTGAGGATCTCGATGCGATTGCCGGCGTCGCCGGAGGAGAGGCGGATGGTCTGGATGAATTTGGAACCTTCGGTTTCGCGGGAGATTACGAGGGCCAGCCGCGCGGCGCCGTCCTCGACGATCTGCACTTTGGCCGGGCGCGGCGACAAAGGCTCGTGGCGCTTTTTTCTGATCGTCCCAATCCATGTTCCAGGCGGGCCACTGCTGCGGCTTTTCGTATTGGAAGGCGAGGCGGATGGGGGCGGAAAGTAATTCCCTGTTCAGAGAATTATCGAAAATGCTCACGATGTCGCCGGTTTGATCGGAGGTGACGCTGTAGCGGGAGTTTTGCAAGGTCGTCGCCATCGCGGAGACGTGAATTGACAGGGGCTCGTTCGACATCGGCGACTCTGCGGGTTGCACGTCGTAGACCGCGTATCCCGCGGATGGCGCCTTCGCTACGAATATCACTTTGCCGTTCGAGATTTGCGACGCGACATCTTTGCCATCGGGACCGGTGACGCGGATCGCTTTCGGCATGCCGCCGGGGAAATTCAATTCGGCTTCGACGATGTCTTCGCGAGCGATCGACAGAGGATTGTAGACGACTACCGGCACTCCCTTGGTTTGCGTGTTGAGCGCGGAGGAGACGGCTTCGGTGGCATCGGACAACACACTCGCGAATTGATTCATCGCGATTACGTCGTCGTTCCAGGAATATTCGTAGGCTTTCGGCGTCGCGGTGCCGGCCATGATGTCGTGGAAATGGCCGCCCATCACTAGCGTCCACGCATCGTTCAATCGCTGCTGCGGATAGGTGCGCGCGCCTAGCCAAGCTGCGGCTACCGATGCTTTCTCGGCGGCGTCGGCTAGCAATTCATTTTTGCGATTCCAACGTTTATGAATTGCCTGCGAGGTTAGCGATCCGGCGGAATGATTGATCAATTCCAGATCGCCTTTATAGGTCGGCAGACGATCCAGCGAACAGCACGCGGCCATATCTTTGAAAAGCTGATCGGCGTTCGACCATTTCACTGTTAACGGCCCATCGCCGTATTGGATGGGAGGGCCGGGGGGCGGGGGCGGAGTTGGCGCGACGCCTCCACGTCCACCGATTCTCGGCTGCGGCGGAGCGTCCACACTTTTCGTGATGATATCTTCCATCACGCGCACTGAATCGGGCTGCGGGGAGCCGCCTACGTCGCCGGTGCCTACATAATGATAGTCGGCGAAAATGCCGGTTGCGTCGCCATCGATTTGCACTCGCTTGGGCCAGTCTTCTTGAGGGCCTCCACGACCGCCGCGTCCGCGTCCACCGGCGTTTGGATCTACCGGCGGGGGCGGAGGAGGCGTCTTGCTCAAATCGTAGGTCACGTTCGAACCGTAGCTCAGAGGATTCAGCGCGGCGATTACGGTTTTTCCGTCAGGGCCGATCCACAGGCCGACGTTGAAGGGAATTCCCTGCGGCGTTTTTTCCGGCGAATCGGGACCGCCGACGTGCGGCGCGGGCTGCCAGTTGGCCGATAACTTTTGCGTCGAAAAGCCCTTGATTCCGGCGTGCGCGAGGATGCTGGGCAGCGACGCCGGGAAGCCGAAGCAGTCCGGCAGCATGTATTCGGCGCTCGATTTGCCGAACTCATGCTGGAACCATTTATTGCCGTACAGAATTTCGCGAAGGATGGCCTCGGCGCTGGGCGCGTTGACGTCGCCTTCTTCGATCGGACGATCCGGCGGGATACCAGCGGCCGCTATCGACGTACTGTTTCACCTTGGCGTAGTCGTGCGGATAATACTCCTTCATCATGCGGTAGCGATTGGCGCCCGTGAAATTGAAAATGTAGTGCGGATATTTTTCGAACAGCGCGAAGTTATCGAGCATGGTGCGCGGCAGGTATTGGCCGATGGTCGTTGCGTAATCCCAGTTCCATTCGGTATCGAGGTGGGCGTAGCCGACTACGTAGAGCGTGGGAGTTTTTTTGAGGTCGGGAGCGTCAGCGCCTTGCGAGCAAGAGCAGACAGAGCGGGAGGGAGAGGAACAGGCGTCTCATGGGTACATTTTAGAATCAATTGATGGATCACCACACAGTTGCATCGGTCAGCATTGCCGGCAGTTGTCTCGATGTGCTGGGCAGTCTTTATCTCGCCTACGATTTGTTGGGCGGGCAGAACGGTCCTTTGCGGCTGCTGACGCGCGCGGTTACTTACTCGATTGTGTTCGGGGTGGGATATGGACTGGGACTAGGTTGGGTCTTCGGCGTGGCCTCCGGTACGGCGACGGGAGTTACGGTTGCGATCGAGCTTGCACGGATGGCGCGGAAGCAGGATCATTATTCGCTGTTCTGGGAAGGCGTGTTCAGCGCGATTCGCGGATTGGCTTTTGGCGCGGGGCTCTACGTGCTTGTCGGATTTCGATTTGCAGCCGCGTTTGCAATCCTCATCACGATCGGGACAGATCTTCGCGTATTCGCGCGGCATACGTCCGGGCTTCGACTATGGCGACTCGCGCCGCCCAAGCCTGACGCGTCGACAATTAGGGGCGGCGGTGGTGAGGACGATCGGCTACATTACGGCCGCCATGGCATGCAGTGTGTTCGTGCAGCACCTGGAACATCCCTGGATTCTTGCGCTGCGGGTTGGGATTGTAACGGGGATTGTTACCGCCGTTGGAAATGCGATGGGTCCGTTCATTGAATATTTCTCCGACAATCTTCCGGAGAGGAGCATGGGCGCGTTTGGGATCGGGCTCATTTTTATAGGCTTCTCGCTGCAGTCGTTTCAATATTGGATCGTGGTGTTGGATGTGCCTGTGAAGTGAGGCGTAGCGAGACAGGTCGGGGACCTAGCCTACTTGCTGCGTGCGAGAATACGGGTTGCTGGCATCCAGTAAGCGATTGTTACCGTGGCTGGTCGCGGTCGCGTTCTTCATGGAGTCGCTGGACACGACGATTTTGAACACCGCTGTCCCGGCGATTGCGGCGGCGCTCAAGGTGGCTCCGCTGAGCATGAAGTCGGTGCTGGCCAGCTATACTTTGAGCCTCGCGGTCTTCATTCCGATCAGCGGCTGGATGGCGGATCGGTTCGGAACGCGGCGGGTGTTCGCATCGGCGATCGGACTGTTCACGCTGGGGTCGCTGCTCTGCGGCATCTCGAGTAACATCCATGCTCTGGTCGCGTGCCGCATTCTGCAAGGCTGTGGAGGAGCGATGATGGTGCCGGTCGGGCGGCTCACGCTGGTGCGGACGTTTGCGAAATCCGAACTGGTCCGGGCGATGAGCTTTGTTGCGATACCGGCGTTGGTTGGTCCGATGCTGGGGCCGATTGCCGGGGGGCTGATCGTCGGATATTTTCACTGGCGGGTGATTTTTTTCGTGAACGTGCCGATCGGGCTGATCGGTTTGTACATGGTCTATCTCCATCTGCCGGATTATCGCGAGGAGAACACGCATCCGCTCGATGTGGCGGGGCTGTTTCTGTTCGGCTCCGGCGTGGGACTGTTGTCCTATGTGCTGGAAGTTTTCGGCGAGCACACGATGAGCGAGGGGGAGATTTTGGGAATGCTGGCGCTTTCGGCGCTGCTGCTGGCGGGCTATGGATTTCGCGCGACGCGAACGAAATTTCCGCTGCTGCGCCTGACACTGTTTCGCATTCGCACATTTCGGGCGTCGGTGAGCGGGAGCTTTTTTACGCGGCTCGGGATCGGAGGAATTCCGTTTCTTGTTTCCTCTGCTCTATCAGGTTGGACTGGGCTTCTCGCCGATTCAATCGGGAATGCTGCTGATGCCGCAGGCGATTGCGGCGATGAGCCTGAAAATGACGATGCCGAAAATTCTGGCGCGGGTCGGTTACCGCGGCGTGTTGATTTCGAACACCGTGATTATCGGGCTGCTGATCATCTTGTTCGCGACCGTCGGCGTGGGCACCCCGGTCTGGCTGATCGTGATTCAGGCATTCGCCTTCGGGTTCTTCACTTCGCTGCAATACACCAGCATGAACACGCTGGTTTACGCCGACGTTACGGAGGAGGAGACCAGCAGCGCGAGCACGATTGCCAGCACGATGCAGCAGATGTCGATTAGTTTCGGCGTCGCGTCTGCGTCACTGGCAACGGCGTTTTTTATTCCCGACCGCTTTCATTCGAGCGCGCCGGAAATGATTCATGGGATCCATGAGGCGTTTCTGGTGTTGGGTGGATTGACGGTGCTTTCGACGCTCATTTTTGCTGAGCTGAAGAGTGGGGACGGGGATAGTGTGAGCCAGCACAAGGGGTTGGAGCATGCAGAGTGATCAGATCGCTTCACTGATTCGCATTAATTTTTTCCACAGCGGGCCCAGCAGATCCAGGCGCAGGGCGTTGGCTCCGTCGGACAGTGCGCGTTCGGGGGCTTCGTGGACTTCCATGAACACGGCGTCCGCACCGGCGGCTACGGCGGCGCTGGCCAACGGTTCGATGAATTGCGGCTGGCCGCCGGATCCGCTGCCGGCGGCGCCGGGGAGTTGCACGCTGTGGGTGGCATCGAATACCACGGGCCAGCCGAAGCCGCGCATGATCGGAATCGCGCGCATGTCGACGACCAGGTTGTTATAGCCGAAGGTCGCGCCGCGCTCGGTGAGCAGGATTTTGTTGTTGCCGGTGGAGGCGACTTTCTCAGCGGCGTGGCGGATGTCGTGCGGAGAGACGAACTGGCCTTTCTTGATATTGACGATTTTGCCGGTGCGGCCGGCTTCGACCAGCAGATCGGTCTGGCGGCAGAGGAACGCGGGGATTTGCAGAATGTCGACGGACTCCGCTGCGAGTTCGGCTTGCGAGGGTTCGTGAATATCGGTAAGCACGGGGAATCCGGCGTCGCGGACGGTTTTCAGGATGCGGAGGCCTTCTTTCAGGCCGGGGCCGCGGTAGGCGGTCGACGCTGGAGCGGTTGGCTTTGTCGAAGGACGCTTTGAAGATGAAGGCGCCGACGGATTTCTTGATTTCGTGGGCGAGAAAGTGGACGTGCTCTTCGCTTTCGATGACGCAGGGGCCGGCGATCAGCGCGAGCGGCTGGCCGTTCGCCGATCGAAGTGCCGCAGGTGACTCTCGACGAGCACGGGCTGCGACAAGTGAACGCTTCGTCGAGGCAGCTCTGATGTGACTGGCACCTACGTTGACGATTTCCTTCTTTCATTCTGCGCTTTTGTTGATCGAGCGCGCGGCTCCGATGAAGGCGCTGAATAATGGATGCGGTTCGAGCGGTTTCGATTTGAACTCGGGATGGAACTGGCAGCCGAGATACCAGGGATGATCGGCCAGCTCGCAGATTTCGACGTAGACGCCGTCGGGCGTTTCGCCGGTCAGCCTCAGGCCGTGCTGCTTCAAGATTGGCTTCGAACTCGCGATTGAATTCGTAGCGATGGCGATGGCGTTCGCTGATTTCGGCGGTCCCGTAGGCGGCGCGCGCGAAGCTGCCTTCCTGCGAGCATGCAAGGATACGCGCCCAGGCGCATGGTGCCGCCCAGTTCATCGACGCCTTTCAACTCGCGCAATTTATAGATGACGCGATTATGGGTCGCCGGATCGAACTCCGTGGAATTGGCTTGCGTCAGTCCGCACACGTTGCGGGCGAATTCGATCACCATCGTTTGCATGCCGAGGCAGATGCCGAAATAGGGCACCTTGCATTCGCGCGCGTAGCGGATGGCGCACAGCATTCCTTCGACGCCGCGCTTGCCGAAGCCGCCGGGGACCAGGATGCCGTCGAAGTGTTCGAGCGTCGCGATCGCGTCGGGCCAAGCGAGTCGTTCGGATTCGATCCAGGTGATGTTGACCTTGGTTTCATGCGCGAGGCCGCCGTGCAGCAGCGCTTCTTTGAGGCTCTTATAGGAATCCTCGTACTCGACGTATTTGCCGACCAGCCCGATCGATACCTGATGCTTGGGATGCTTCATGCGGCCGACCATCTGCGTCCAGCGCGACATGTCGCGCGGACCACGGTGTGGTCGAGGTCGAGCAGACGCAGCGCCATATCGTCCACGCCCTGCTCGGCGAAAACGATGCGGGCATTCGTAGACGCTCGCGACATCGACCGCGGTGACCACGGCTTCGACATCGACGTCGCAGAACAGCGCGATCTTTTCCTTCATGTCGTCGGGCAGCTCGCGCTCGCTGCGGCATAACAGGATATCGGGCTGAATACCGATGGCGCGCAGTTCCTTCACGCTGTGCTGCGTCGGCTTGGTCTTCAGTTCCTGCGCGGCGGCGATCCACGGGACCAGCGTCACGTGGACGAATAGAGTATTTTCGCGGCCCAGTTCATGGCGCAACTGGCGGATGGCTTCGAGAAACGGCAGCGATTCGATATCGCCGACTGTGCCTCCGATTTCGACGATCACGACATCGATCGCGGAGCCGTCGGCGGCCGTCGAAACGCGTTTCACCGCGCTCTTGATTTCGTTGGTCACGTGCGGAATCACCTGCACGGTTTTGCCGAGGTAATCGCCGCGGCGCTCGCGCGAAATGATCTGTTCGTAGATGCGGCCGCTGGTCAGGTTGTTGGCCTGGGTCAGCGGCGCGTGCGTGAAGCGTTCGTAGTGGCCGAGGTCGAGATCGGTCTCCGCGCCGTCGTCGGTGACGAAGACTTCGCCGTGCTGGAACGGGCTCATGGTGCCGGGATCGACGTTCAGATACGGATCGAACTTCTGCAGCGTGACTTTGAGGCCGCGGCTTTCGAGCAGGCAGCCGATGCTCGCCGCCGCGATTCCTTTTCCAAGCGAGGAAACCACGCCGCCGGTGACAAAAATATATTTGGCCATATTAATCAGTCACCATAAGTTCTCATTTAACCTCGGTAGAGCACCAACTACTGCGCCGTAGGCGCAATTTAACCTGCGCCATAGGCGCACCAAACAACTCCGAGACTCTTTCCCAATCCTCCGGCGTATCGACGCCGAGCGATTCATACTCCGTTTCTACCACGCGAATCTTGAACCCGTTTTCGAGCGCGCGCAATTGCTCCAGCCGTTCGGCTTGTTCGAGCGGGCCGACCGGCAGATCGGAATAGCCGAGCAGAAAATCGCGCCGGTACACATAAAGGCCGATATGTTTGAAACAAACAGGAGCGTCGCCGTCGACGCGCACATGAGGGATCGGCGGCGCGCGAGAAATAAATCGCGTTGCCCGAAAGATCGGTCACCACTTTGACGACGTTGGGATTGTCGATCTCGTCGGGACGCTCGATTTTCTTCTTGAGCGTGCCCATGGGAATGTCGTCGTCTTCGAGCAGGCCGAGCACGGCGGTATCGATCGCGGAGGGGTCGATCAATGGTTCGTCGCCCTGAATGTTGACGATGATATCGGCGTTCGAAGCGGAGGCGACTTCGGCGACGCGGTCGGTACCCGAAGGATGGTCGTCGCGCGTCATGACGACGCGGGCATGAAATTTTTCCGCCTCGGCGCGAATGCGCTCGTCATCGGTGGCGATGGTGACGCTGGTCAGGTACCGCGCCTGCGAAGCTCGCTCCCAGACGTGCTGCAGCATGGATTTTCCGCCGATAGAGACGAGGGCTTTCCCAGGAAATCGGGAGGAGGCGTACCGCGCGGGGATTACGCCAAGAATGCGGAGCGGCACACTCGATTCTAGCAAGTTGGGGGGGTGGTGCGGGATGAAATGTTTTTGCCAGCCCGGTCATCTTAAAATCGGTACCGTTCGCAGTTATTTTACATTTCGTGGTAGGCCAACGGGCTCGGGCCGCTGGTATACTGATGGCAGATTTAGGAGGATTCGATGCGTTCCGCTCAAACGCTCGGACTCGTAACGATATTAACGGCTGCCCTCGCGCAGCAACCGCCGATCGATATAAAGCCGCGATTAAAGGGTCCGGTGGCGCCGGCGACGGAAACGTCGATCGATCGCAAGGCCAACATTCGCGTGGATACCACGCTGGTGCTGATCCCGGTGGCCGTCACCGATCCGATGATGCGCTTCGTGACCGGCCTGGACAAGGAGAATTTCAAGGTTTATGAGGATAAGGCCGAGCAGGTAATCACGCAGTTTTCCAGTGAGGACGCGCCGCTTTCGGTGGGCATCGTGTTCGATACCAGCGGCAGCATGGGCAGCAAGCTGATGAAATCGCGGCAGGCGGTGACGCAGTTTCTGAAGACCGCGAATCCGGAGGACGAGTTTTTCCTGGTCTGCTTCAACGACCGTCCGGAACTGGTGGTGAGCCTGACGCCCGACACCGAAGAGATTCAGAATCGCCTGACATTCACCCAGGCCAAGGGCCGCACCGCGCTGCTCGACGGCGTCTACATGGCGATGAATCATATGAAGAAGGCGCAAGAATCCGCGCAAGGCGCTCCTGATTATTTCCGACGGCGGCGATAATTCCAGCCGCTATACGGAGACCGAGGTTCGCAACGCGGTGCGCGAATCCGACGTCCAGATTTATGCCATCGGGATTTACGAGCCCATGGCGTCGCGCGGACGGACGCCCGAAGAAATGGGCGGTCCGAGCCTGCTGCGGGAGCTTTCTGAGCAGACTGGCGGCAAGGATTTCGGCGTCGACAATCTGGCGGAGCTGCCGGACGTGGCGGCCAAGATCGGCCTGGAATTGCGGAATCAATACGTGCTCGGCTATACGCCGAAGAATCTGGTCAAGGATGGAAAATACCGGCGGGTGCAGGTTAAGCTGGTAAAGACGGTGGGTTTGCCGCCGCTGAAGCCGGCTTTCCGAACTGGATATTATGCACCTACGCAGTAACCTATTTCTTAGCGGTCGTTTCCGCCGCGATTCTCGCGGCGCAGACCCCGCCTCCGTCCCAGCCCCCTCCGCCGCAAGACGAAACTCCGGTCTTCACACTCGACACGAGACTGGTGCCACTGCACGTCAGCGTCATCGATAAGAACGGCAAGCTGATCACCAACCTCCCGCAGTCCGCGTTCAAGGTTTTCGAGAACAATGTCGAACAGCCGCTGAAGATTTTCAATCGCGAAGACGTGCCGGTGTCGATGGGCATCATTATCGACAACAGCGGGAGCATGCGCGAGAAGCGTCCCAAAGTGGCCGCGGCGGCGCTGGAACTGATCAAGGAGTCGAATCCGCAGGACGAGGTTTTCATCGTCGATTTCAACGATGTCGCGTATCTCGACGCACCGTTCACCAACAATATTAAGAAGCTGGAGCAGGTGCTTGACAAGATCGATACGCGCGGCGGCACCGCGATGCGCGACGCCATCAGCATGTCGATCGATTACGCGAAGACAGAGGGCAAGAAGAGCAAGAAAGTTCTGCTGGTGATCACCGACGGCAACGACAACACCAGCAATGAAACGCTGGAGCAACTGGTCCGCAAGGCCCGGCAGAGCGAAGTGCTGATTTACTGCATCGGCCTGCTGAACGACGAGGAGCCGCGCGAGGCTCGCGCCGCTAAGCGCGCTCTCAACGAACTGGCGGCGGCGTCTGGCGGGCTCGCCTATTATCCGAAGAGCCTTTCTGAAGTCGAGAGCATCACGCCGCAGATCGCGCATGAAATTCGCAATCAATACATCCTGGCGTACACGCCGCTGAATACCGCGCTCGACGGCTCGTTCCGTGCGATCAAGGTGACGGTGAAGGCTCCGGGCAATCCCACTGTCCGCACCCGCAACGGATATTTTGCCAACCCCGCTCCGCCGGCGAAACCCGCCAAGCCTTCGGGTCCTGGCGACAAGTAATGCTGCGGGGCTGATGTTAAAAATCGCCTGGCGGCTTTCGAAAGGATACCGCCTGCGTCCGTGGCGCAGCCCCTATCTTTGCTGGCGAATCGAAACATATTGGGGACTGCACGCCGACCGCATCGCGCGCGCGCGATTTCTTCCGGATCGCCTGGCAGCAGCGCCACGAACTGATTCGCTATCTGCGCTGGGCGGATAGAATGGATCGATGATCAAATCGTTCCTCATTTTTGCGCTCTTAGCGAGCGCGCTTCAGGCAGAGGCCTATCGATTCGGACGCGTTTGGGACGGCGAAAAGCTCCTGACAAACGCGGTCATCGTGGTCGAAAAAGACCGCATCAAGAGCGTGGGCGCGAGCGACGGCGACGCAATTGACATGACCCGCTACACAGCGGTGCCCGGCCTGATCGATGTCCATACGCATCTCACTTACGTGCTCGACACGAATCGCATCGCGCAAGCGGGCCGAGGTGCGGCGGCGGTTTATCTTTCGCAGGACAACGCAAAGAAGACCCTCGAAACCGGCGTGACCACGGTTCGCAACCTGGGTGCGAGCGACTACGCCGATATCGCGATGCGCGATTTGATCAACGCAGGGATGATGACCGGTCCGCGCATGTTCGTCTCGGGCTACGGACTTTTCATCACGCGTGGAGGCCGCGGAGGCGGTCCCGGCACAGCCGACGGCGTCGCGGAAGTTCTCAAAGTTGTCCGCCAGCAAGTAGGCGCGGGCGCCGACGTGATTAAAATGTACGGGTCGACGGGATCGGGCCAGGATGTTTCGGGCGATCAGACGTTCACTTACGAAGAGATGAAAGCCGCGGTCGACGCTGCGCATGCGCTGGGGAAACGGATCGCGATTCACACCTATGGGCCGACCGGCGCGCGCGATGCGGTCCACGCCGGCGCGGATTCGGTGGAGCATGCCGCCGATATGGACGACGCGACGATCGCCGAAATGGCGCGGAAGAAAATTTTCTACGTGCCGACCATCGATCACAACCGCTACTACGTGGATAATGCGCAGATGCTGCGCTACCCAGCGGGCGCAACCGGTCCGCTGAACAATTTCATCGCGCGCAATCTGGAGACGGCGAAGAAAGCATTTCGCGCGGGCGTTCGATTCGCGATGGGATCGGACGCGGTGTACACCATGTTCGGGGAAAATACGCGGGAGCTCGGCTTGGTTCGTCAAGGCTGGCATGACGCCGGAGCAGGCGTTGAAAACGGCGACGGTCGATGCGGCGGAGCTGCTGGGGGTCGAGGATCGTTTAGGCCGGCTGAAGCCTGGTTATCTGGCCGATATCGCCGCGATAGACGGCAATCCGCTCGAAAATATCGACGTAGCGATTCAGAAGGTCCGATGGGTCATGAAGGCGGGCGCGGTGGTGGTCGATAAGACGAAGCAACCCTGAGCCCGGCAGGCGAAACCGCCTGCCCCACGCGGTTTCCCCTGCATTGCGTTAGCGTGGCTGACTGCTCAACAAGATCATCGCTTCGAGCGCCCGTGCCCTTTGCACGTCGCTCATCACCAGATATCGATGCTTTCCATCGGCGGCCGGGATCAACGTCGTTACGCCTTTCGCATCCACATTGATCGTCCCGGGCTCCGACAGCGAAAAATATCCGTCATTCGGACGCACAGCGTAAAGTGCGGCGGTAATGTCCCACGTCGGGCGGTCGTATGGAAATTTTTGATAGTTCCTATACGCCTCGGCGACCGGGTGATCCGCGGGGAAATCTCTGGTGATGCTCGACGCCGGAAAGAGCATTGAATTGCCGATCTCAAACCCACTGGTGACGATCGGCGTCGGCCAGTCGCGAAGCAGTTTCTGCGCCGAGGGAATATCCATCTTGATGTTGAATTCAGGATTGGGTTTAGCGAAATCGCCAGCCATCATCACCAGCAGCTTCACTTTGCGAGCCACCAGGCCGCGAGAATCATCGAGTAAGTGGGCTAGATTCGTGCTGAATCCGACTTGCACAATCGTCACGGCTGTGATCGGGTTGAGCCTCCAACGCCTTGCGAAGTACAGACACCGCATCCGCAGCATCCGCGCCGCTCAAAATCTTGTGAGGATAGACAAATGATCCGTCGGGCCGCTTGCGCTCGGTCGGGACGCGGATCATCGCGCTGTCGTCCGGCGTCACTCCGCTGCCCTTCACCATCCCGATGGGAATTTCGGGCCGGCGATAAAACGTATTCACCAAATCGATGTAGGGGGCGGCCCACCGATTGTCTTTTGTAATCGTCACGGCGATGATGTGGCATTCGCCACGGCTCTCGAGCGCATGCAGCAGCGCGAGCGCCAGCGCATCGTCGATATCGTTGCCCATGTCGGTATCGAAAATCACGGGCACCTGCGCCGAATGCGAAAGCGCAGACCAGCAATAATGGGATTAGATGACGCATAAATTCATGACGCATAAATTCACATCCATCTTACTGCTCGCGATTGTGTTGTGTGCCTGCAAGGACAAGACGCTGCATCGAACTCGCCCATCAAACAATACAAGCTCGATGGGGTCGTCGTCTCGCTCAATCCGCAAGGGCACATCGCGAATATCGATGGCTCAGAAGATCGAAGGCTGGATGGATGCGATGACGATGGATTATCCGGTGAAAGACCAGGCCGGGTTCGACACGCTACACGTCGGCGATCACATTACCGCGACGGTGTATGTGCAGGATCTCAATTATTGGCTCGGCGAAATTCATCACGTGCGATGAGTGTGAGGATGAGTATGAATCCCGAGCGCCGGATGCGCGTGGCGATGCTCGTGAATCAGATTGCTGCTTCGCAGAAGCGTTTGATTTTCAAGAATGCCGGCCGGCGCTCCGTGCGCGACTAAGGCGCCGTTCTGGAGCAGGAAGCAATCGTCGGCGATATCCTCCACCAAGCCCAGATCGTGCGTCGCAGTAATCACCGTCTTCTTGCCGTCGCCCCAGCCGATCAGCAAATCGATAATCTGACTCTGGCTTCGCGGATCGAGCGCGGCGGTTGGCTCGTCGAGAAGCAGCACCTCGGGATCTAGCACGAGCACCGACGCGATCGCGACTCGCTTCTTCTCACCTCCCGAAAGCCGGTGCGGCGGGCGATCCTTCAGGTGCGTAATCTCCAGAGTTTCAAGCGTCGTTTCAACACGCTCGCGAATTTCGGCTTTGGACCACCGCATTTGCAAAGGACCAAACGCCACTTCGTCGAAAACCGTGGGATTGAACAACTGTACATCTGGATTTTGAAACACCAGTCCGACGCGCCGTCGGAACGCGAGCGCAAAGTCGTCATGTTCGAAGGCGTGTGAATCGAGCCAGTCTCCGCGAAACGAAATCTCTCCAGAATCGGGGAAACAAAGCCCGTCCAGCATCCGCAACAGCGTCGATTTCCCGGAACCATTGGCCCCCAGCAGGGCGCTCCGCTTGCCCTCCTGTATATCGAGCGAAACGTTGTTCAGCGCGACAACAGAGCCGTACCGGAACGTCACGTTCTCGACTCGGAACATCAGCGCCCCACCCAGATGACCGCCGCCGACGACGTGAAAAAGAAGAGCAGCCAATACCAGTCGACGCGTGCGCATCTCAAAATCGTCAAGCATATAGACCTCGCCGCGAAAGCCGCGCGATTGCATGGCGAGGTGCACGTCGGCGCTCAGGTGATAGCTCTTGCTGAGCAGCACTCCGATGGTCGCCGTCGCCAGGCGCCTTCGGTCGGGGCCTTCTAAAACGCCGACCGTCCGGCTCTCCCGCGATTCAAACATATCGAGCGCGGTTTCGAGAATCAGGAAAAGATAGCGGTAGGTCATCCCCAGAATCACCACGAAAACCACAGGGACACGCAGCACGCGCAGAGCTTTCAAAATTTGCGCCCAGCGAGTGCTGAGGACCAGCAACATGGATAAGCTCACCGCGGTTTCTGAACGCAGCAACAGATAGGTTGCGGCGCGGATCCCTTGCACGGTAATGGCCACGCTCCCTATGAGACGCGCGCCCGGTGTAAGGAAAATCGCCGGCAGAGCGATGCATCCGGTGAAAATGAACACCGGCGTCCACACCCAGTGTGCGAGATAGAACACAGAAATTCTGGACGCGATTGCGAGAGACGCTGCAAGAACAAAAATAGCCGAGATCGCGATCAAACAGTGAGTCACGGAGACCGCGACGATCATCGAGAACATACCAGCTACTTTCACGCGCGGATCGACACCTTGTAGCAGTCCGCCCAATCGCGCCGAATCGTCCGCGTACGCTGCGAAGTTCATGCCGTACGCAAGACTCGAAATGGTTCGTTCGATAAACGATCCCTTCGTGTGGGTATGGGACATGCTCACGATCGGAACCTCGTGAAAATCCACGCGCCTCCGAGAAACGCCAGTACGATCAATCCCGTTCCGACCATCGCCGACAAAATGTAGCCGAGTTGCGCACTCTTCAAAATCGGCGGCGCGTAGCGGGGCATCGGCGCGGTCCACACGCTTGCGAGTTTTTGCAATCCTGCCGGGACCTGCACGGGGGGAGCCTGATTACCCGACGCAGCCGCGATCTGATGCCGCGCTTGCGGAGTAGAAAAATCCTCCGGCACCCATTCTCCCCACGCTGCTCCTGCCGCGAGAATTCCGAGAGGAGTTAAGACCAGCAGCACGGCAAGAGCGATCCACAATGGCCGCAAACCGGTCCATCCGACTGGATCGCCGTTCACACTCGCCCCGGGTGCTGTGGTTTTCAACAAGGCGGGCTCAGCTCGCTGCAGATACGCAACCACGCCACCGGAAACGATCATTTCCGCAAGCCCCGCGATGGTCAGGTGGCCGATCATCATCGCAGGCACGGCGATATGAAGAGGATAGGGAGCATACAAAGGCGTCCCCGACGCATCGTGAAACAGCATCGGCTGAATCCCGAACTCGATCGCGGCGAACAAGGCCGAGGCGTTGATCGCGCAGTATCCCGCGATGGCGGCGGCGACCACGCGGCGCGGTGATTCGATCGCTGCTCGACCCGCGATCAGCCGATAGACGGCATACGCGACCAGCGATCCCGACGATCGCCATGTTGAAGCAGTTGGCTCCAATCGCGGTGATGCCTCCGTCGCCGAAGAAGATCGCCTGAATCACCAGCGCCACGGAAATCGCCAGCATCGATCCCCAGGGTCCCAGCACAATCGCCGCGATGCCGACGCCTACTGCGTGTCCTGTGGTCCCTCCGGGCAGAGGCAGATTGAACATCATGATCACGAACGAAAACGCCGCGAAGACCGACAATAACGGCACCGCTTGCGTATTCAATCGCCGCTTCATTTTCTGAAGCGAGACATACCAGAACGGCGTCGAGCCCGCGTATAAGGTCGCGCAGGTGGAAGGGCTCAGATATCCGTCGGGGATGTGCATGCTCTTTCTCTATTACGCCAATTCGAGGCCTGACGGTTTCAAAAGCCCCGTAGCACAATAATAACATTCGTGCGACCCATAAATCCGATCGCGCCGCGGCATCCGTATGCACTCATGAAAGGCAAAATATGAAACTCTTTAAAACATTTTCAGTATTCGCGCTCGCGGCGGCGTCGGTCATGCTTGCGGCCAAGAACCCGATGGTCGGCGGCAAGGAGATGTACCCCAATAAGGACATCATCGACAACGCCGTAAACTCGGCCGACCACACCACGTTGGTGGCCGCCGTCAAGGCCGCCGGATTGGTCGACACGCTGAAAGGACCCGGACCCTTCACGGTCTTCGCGCCCACCAACGCGGCGTTCGCGAAGCTGCCCGCCGGCACGGTCGATACGCTGCTGAAGCCCGAGAACAAAGCGACGCTGACCAAGATCCTGACCTATCACGTGGTCGCGGGTCGCCTGAGCGCCGCCGACATTAAGAAGATGATCAAGGACGGCCATGGCGCAGCCGAGCTCAAGACCGTAAGCGGCGGCACTCTCACCGCGATGATGAAGGGCACATGATCGTGCTCAAGGATGAAAAGGGCGGGATGTCGACAGTGACACAAGGCAACGTGTTTCAGTCGAACGGCGTGATCCACGTGGTCGATTCGGTTCTCCTTCCGAATTAATGTTCGCGTGGAACTGGGCAGCGGAGCGATACCGCTGCCTTTTTTGCCGTTACAATAGCGGAATGAGGACGACGATAGTTTTCACGATTTTCGCGATCCCGCTCGTGAGCGCGGCCGACGAGGTTACTGCCTGGAGTCCCAAAAACGCTGCCGCCTATCTTGATCAGCGAGCCGACTGGTGGATCGGTTGGAAATCCTCCGCGCGCGATCATGGTACGTTTTGCATTTCCTGTCACACTGCCCTCCCCTACGCCCTCGGACGTCCCTCGTTGCGAACCGCGCTCGCCGAGCACGCTCCTTCGACGGGCGAACGTCAGCTCCTCGATAACGTCACCAAGCGCGTCCGTCTGTGGTCTGAAGTGCAGCCGTTTTATGCGGACAAGAATGGCGATCCGAAGACTGCGGAATCGCGCGGCACGGAGTCCGTTCTGAACGCGCTGATTCTTACCAGTTACAATCCCAAGCTGAACGACGACACGAAACTCGCGCTTCAGAATATGTGGGGTCTTCAACTCAAGACCGGCGACAAAAAGGGCGCATGGACCTGGCTAAATTTTCACAACGAGCCTTGGGAAGCCGACGACTCGCAGTATTGGGGCGCGACGCTCGCCGCCCTCGCAGCCGGCAATGCACCCAAGGATTATCAGGCGGCCGTCCAGGACAACGTGAAGCTATTGAGTGAATATCTCCAACGCGAGCAATCCAGCCAATCGCTGCTCAATCGCACAGTGCTGCTATGGGCGTCGACTAAAATTCCAGCCTTGTTGAAGCCCGAACAGAAAAAGTCAATCGTCGACGAATTGTTGAGCAAGCAGCAGAACGACGGAGGATGGAGCGCGTCCTCTTTGGTACTCTCGACCTGGAAGCGGAGAGACTCGACGGCGCTTCCTTCCGTCAGCGATGGCTACGGCACGGGCCTGGTCACGTTCGTTCTAGAACAAGCAGGCGTGCCTCGGGCCCGACTGGACCGCGGATTGACTTGGCTCTCGCGAAAATCAGGAGAAAGACACTGGACTGTGGCCGGCAACATCGTTAAATAAACAACGCGATCCAGCATCCGATGCCGGCCGATTTATGAGCGACGCCGCGACCGCATTCGCCGTAATGGCCTTGGAAAATAATTAGCGCTTCCATTCCGCGATGTGCATTCGCGGGGGCAACGTCGCATGCGCCAGATCCAGATCGTCCCCGGAAATCGGAATCACCACTGCGATTGTGGCTGGCGGCGACGGGAAATTCTGGCTGAACGCGAGCCGCAGGATCTGCGATTTCACGGCGCCGTTCTGCGTCAAGACCCGCGTCTCGTCCGCGTAGGATCGCAGGAGCTGCGCCAGCTTCGGATCGTCGCAAGTGATCATCGCCTCCCGAATCACCTTCGCCTCCGACGCGTAAGTGATCACGCCCACTACATGGCGATCGTTCAATCGTGCGTCTTTCGAATCGTCCGGCGGCACATCGAACCCTGCGTATCGCAGGATCGTATCCTTGCGGCTGGTCGAAAACTTCACCAGAGGAACGTAAGTATCGAACAAGTGCGTCCCATCGGCGAGCCTGTAAACCGACCACCACTCCACTTCTTCCAGGCCTCGCGAAACAACGAACACCTCGTTCTCAACCGTGCGGCTTTCCGTCCCTTCCACGGTCACCGAGTACAACGGCTTCTCCTTCAAATCGGTCCCGAGCTTCCATGCTTCCGTCGTCGTCGACCCTTCCATTCCAATGTCGCCGAGCATCTGTTTCGACTTCGTGGTCTTGCGCAGCACCAGGTCGGAACCAGCCAATTCATAGTAAACGTTGGTGATCTCGACTGTTTTCTCATCACCCTTGACGGTGTATTTGTAAGACGCCGCGGGCTGCGCGATCATCGAACAGGCCGCCCCCATCAATAATGTCCACCGATAATGTCCATTCGTGCCTCATCCTACCAACGCTATCATGAAGACTCATGAAGCTCGCCGTTCTTCTGTCTAGCCTCGTCCCTTTTCGCCCAGACCTACACCACCTGGGCCGATTACAGCGGCGCATCCGACTCCTCTCAATACTCCGCGCTCAATCAGATCAATCGCTCCAACGTCGCCAAACTGGAACTTGCCTGGACCTATCAGACCGGCGACAACAACAAGTATTTTTTCAATCCCCTGGTCGTCGACAACGTCGCGTACGTCCTGGCGAAAAACAACTCCATCGTCGCCCTCGACGCCTCCACCGGCAAGGAAATCTGGACCTACGCCTCCGGCCCGGAAATTAAAATCATCACCAATCGCGGCATCAACTATTGGGAGAGCAAGGACCGCTCAGACCGCCGTCTGCTCTTCGCCAGCAATCATTTCCTGCGCGCCATCGACGCCCGTACCGGCAAGATCATTCCGACCTTCGGAACCGACGGCGCCGTCGATCTGAAGCAGGGTCTTGGCCGCGATCCCAAGACTCTTTCGCTGGTGCAATCCACCACGCCCGGCCGCGTTTTCGAGGATCTGCTGATCCTCGGCTCCGCCACCAATCAAGGCTACGGCTCCGCGCCCGGCGATCTTCGAGCCTTCGACGTCCGCACGGGCCGCGTCGTCTGGACCTTCCACACGATCCCTCATCCCGGCGAATTCGGCTACGAAACATGGCCTCCTGAAGCGTGGAAAAAAGTCGGCGGCGCGAACATCTGGAGCGAGCTCTCGATCGACGAAAAGCGCGGCATCGTCTACGCCCCAACCGCTAGCGCCAAATACAATTTCTACGGAGTCGACCGCACCGGCGCCAATCTATTCGCCGACTGCCTGCTGGCCCTGGACGCCCGCACCGGCAAACGCCTCTGGCATTTCCAAATGGTGCATCACGATATCTGGGATTACGACGACCCCACCGCGCCCAAGCTCCTCACGCATCCACCACGACGGCAAAACCATCGACGTTGTCGCGCAGGTCAGCAAGCAGGGCTTCGTGTGGGTCTTCAACCGCGTCACAGGCGAGCCCATCTGGCCCATCGAAGAACGCCCCGTTCCCAAATCCGACATGCCCGGCGAGACCACTTGGCCCACGCAGCCCTTTCCCACCAAGCCTCCGCCCTACGCGCGCCAGAAATTCACCGTCGACGATCTCAGCCCGTATCTTTCCGCCGAAGACCGCGCCAAGTTCCGCGATCAGATCCTGAGCGCCCGCAACGAGGGCCTTTTCACGCCTCCCGCCAAACGAGGCACCATTCAGATGCCCGGCAACAACGGAGGAGCAAATTGGGGCGGCGCCGCGGTCGACCCTACGAAAGGCACTCTGGTCGTGGTCTCGAAGGATCTCCCGGCGCTTCTGAAACTCGATCACGTCCAATCCGATGAAGACCGTTACTTAAGCGGCTTCGGCTTCATGATCGCGAGCGACGGCCTCTCGCCCATCAAACCGCCGTGGACCTCGTTGACCGCCTACGACTTGAACGAAGGAACCATCAAATGGAAAATCGCCTTGGGCGACGCTCCCGGTATTAAAGGAACGGGAACTCATTACCCCAAGGTCGGCCCGGTGATCACCGCGGGCGGCCTGCTCTTCACCGGCACGCGCGATAAAAAGGTCCGGGCCTTCGACGTAGAAACCGGCAAGCTCCTGTGGGAAACTGAAGTCGCCGCAGCCTTGGAAGGCATGCCCGCCGTCTATCAAATCAACGGCCGCGAATATATAGTCTTCTGCGCCGCCGCCCAGGAGGGCCTGACCCCCGCAACGCAGCGCCCGATCCAAGGTGCCTACGTAGCTTTCGCCCTGCCGCAAAAGTAACTTCGCACTTCGGCAATTCGCACCTCGGGGACAGTCAGCTAAGGTACGAAGCGGTAAAGTCCGAGCCCGTAACAACTGGTTGCAAATAAAGATCCTAGGAGGTTGGTTCCTTTGGTGCCGGCTCGCAATCAACGCTACTTAAATCAATTGCTTACTGAGCCGCGACCACAGGGAGCGTACTCTCAAACCCGTATTTATCAGTAACCTGCCCAGCGTTGCGAATTCCGTGGTAGTCGTCGCCTGCCCGCGACTTCGAACCATAGCTGACTGTCCCCGAAGTAGTAAAAGTTACCGGCCGCCGAACAAGGGAACCGTTTCACCCAACAGCCCCTCTTAACGCCAACCCTCTTGCGACCGATGTAAATTCATCCCCCGCCTGAACCCGTTCCGCTCCAAATCGATGCTCAAAAATCCGCCGCACCGCCGGCACTAACGAACTTCCACCCGTCAGAAACACCCGATCGATCTGCTCCGCTTTAGTCTTCGCATCCCTCAGCAACGTGTCTAAGGTATCCGAAATCGCCGAGAGCTGCGGCTCAATCCAATCCTCAAAATCGCCGCGCGTCACCACCTTGCGAATCGAAACGCAAGGGTCTTCATACGAAAACTCACTCTCCTGACGCGATGAAAGCTCCAGCTTGGTCCGCTGCACCGCCCGATGCAAACTATATCCCGCGTCATTCTCTACCAGATGAATGAGCGCCTCAATCTTCCCCGGCTCCTCCGCCTGAACTTCCAGACTGCGCAGCATCCGCAGCGTCTCCTGCGTTTTCAAAAACGATAAATGATGCCATTTTTCCAATTTCAAATAGACTGACGACGGCATCGGCAGCATCTTGTCAAGCGATCGATACTCGGTCCCTAACCCAAGCATTGGCGACACCACATGACGCACAATCTTCGCGTCGAAAGAGTCGCCAGCCAGCGGCAATCCCGCCGTCGAAAGGATCCTGCGCCGCCGCCGGACCCCGGGCCCAACTCGTAAGAGAGAAAAATCGCTGGTCCCTCCGCCGAAATCCGCAATCACAATCCGTTCGTCGTGATCTAAGGTGCTCTCATAAAAGTACGCCGCGCCAACCGGCTCGAACTCGAATATGATCTCGTCGAATCCCGCACGCCGGAACGCCTGCTCCAGCCTTGAGACCGCCAGCGCGTCGGCCTCCTTCGTCTCACCGCCGACAAATCGCACCGGACGCCCCAGCACCGCTCGTTTGCCCAGATCTCCGAACTGCCGCTCCGCTTCTTCCCTCAAGGAGAGCGCCATCGACGCCGTCAAATCCTCCACCGAGTAGCGTTCGCTTCCGACCCACGTCTCCCGAAACAGAGCGCTCGATAAGAACGATTTCAGCGACTGGATCAGGCGCCCCGGCACTTCCCGAGAGAGATACCCGTCGATCGCAGCGGGCCCTGCCAGCGGCCTCTTCCGTCCCCGCGACCCCGCGCCGTCGAAATAGAGGACCGACCGGAACGTTTCAAGCGTCCGATCGACCCCGAACCGAGCCATCTCCACCACCCCAGCCCGTGCCACCGCAACAGCGCAATTGGTCGTTCCAAAGTCAATCCCGACAGATCTCCCTAGAAAATCAGGCACTTGAGGAAATATTGTAACGAAAACACCTTAGTGATTATCAAATGGTGCAGGAGATAACATGACTGCCCAGGACATCCAGAGTACCAACCAGTTGGACCTTCAAGGCATTGCTCAGACCATCAAAGATGAGTGCGGAGCCAAAGGCGCTATTGTAATCACCTGCGGCGAAAAAGGAATCCGCGTTGTTGGCGTCGGAGACCTGAAACCCGAGGAATTTCGGGAAGCGCTTCACACGGCGATCGAGTATTCCTACTCCCTCACCGATAAAAAAGACAACCACTAGATCCGTGGGGTAGGTTCCCGACCTACCCTCCATCTACCGCAGCGCCACGACCCCAGACGCGCGACCTAAACCTCGAGGCCGCGCTGCCGATGCCTGTATTTCCGGCTCTTTGTGCTTCCGCGCTGCAGTCACGGCCCAGCGGATGGCCTCATAACTCCTCCAATAAGAATTATTCCGGATCAACTCGTTGCGCATGCTCAATATTTCCCGACGGGCCAGGCGCTCCATTATCTTCCCGTGCCTCGGCAGGGCGTCCGCCGGAAATCCGACCGTCAATTGCGCCGCCGGACGAGAGATAACCCGAACCACAGCGAGCCGCCCGTCAGTGGTCATCCGATCCCCCGTGGCATTATGCAATTCGTGGATCACCTCCGGCCGCTCGATCCAATCCGCTAAGTCGACCGACGACGCGAACTCCAGGTCGTGAACCACTTTGTCGCGCTCCAGGTCGATCTGCTGCGCGATCCGGTGCGTGACCAGCATTCCGGGGCGCAGGAAAGCGTAATCTACGTCGTGAGTAGCCGCGCCGACCCAGATCTCCTGCCCGTTCAAAGTCTCCTCCCGCCTCCAGATCCTGATATGGTGCCGCTTGCCGACGTCGTTGAACCCCTTCTGCCACATCATGTCGGCAGCCTCGCCATCAAGCAGCAGCGCTGACATCGGCGCGACACGATTCCCAGTGTTTCCCATCACCGCCCGAAGATTCGTTAAGTGCGAACGGAGCGTCGAATGCGCAGTCTGGGACCACCCTGCCGCCAGAAACGCAGCCGACAATTGCTCGCGGGAGCCGATAAACATAACGTTGATCAAATCCGATGCGCGATGCGACCGGTTCGCCGTCCGCTCCGGGAGATCGGCTACGATTTCATCAAGCGTCGCCAGTTCCTCATCCGTCAATGTCCGCGGCGTGTCGTCCGCTTCCTCGCGCGCCGCAACCGTCAGCGGCTCGGTCAAAGCCAGCGTAAGGTCCACTCCCGCCGGATAATAAATCTCCGGCTCTGGAACATCGACGACCAGTGTTTTGACTGCCCACAAACCGAGCTGTGCATGAAGATTCAAACCGACGGCCATCCTCACGTACCCGGCTGCCCGATTCGAAAGACTGCCCGTCGAGCGTTCCGCAGATATAAGACCGTCGCGTCCCACCCGCTCCCGCGCATTGTCGACTTCAATCACGCGCGCGGAAATAGGATAAACCGTCGAATCCGGCAAAATAACGCGCTTGAATTCGAGCTGGATCGCGGAGGTCTCATGAACGATTCCCAGTCCCACCCGCCGCACCACCTTGACTTCGCCCATCAGGCTGCTTCCTGCGGGCAGGCCCACCAGCGGTGCTGTGAGTACTGCCGAGACCGGCGCGCCCACTTTGCTCGCATAGGTCCCGACCGGCGTCGTCAACCGGATTTCAAGATGCGTGCCCGCCGGTATCTTGCGCCCTCCCAGCAGCATTATCAAACTCGCTAAGTATCCCATTGTGATTAAGAATGGGCGTCACCCGAACAGCGAGATTGCCGGGCCAGTTAAGGCCATTTATGGCTCCGTTGGGCCCCCTAAGGAGTCATTTAAGGTCATTTATGAGCTCATAGGCATCGCTTTTGCGCGTTACTTGATAGGGCTCGATTGGCTTGAATGAAAACTGGGCACGGTGTATACTGTCGCGGGGCACTCCCAAAAACTTAGGTTTACCGATATGCGAACAATAACTGTCTCCGGCTCTCTAATTCCCTTCGTAATCATGGGGATGCCCTTCGTGGCCAGCGCCCAGAGCAAGGCCGCGATTGAGAAGAAGCTCACCGCGGATTACGCCTTAACCCAGGCCACGGCCGACCAAACCGACATTGTGACGGCCGGAGCGATCCTGGTGTTAAAAAAAGGCAATGTGGTCATGGGTCCTTCGACTCAGACCACGATTTATCAGAGTACTTATAAGGACGGCGTGGTCAGCCCGAATTTTGCAGGTAAACTCAATAACGGTTTGACTCGTCTACGCCGTATTCCGGGCGCTGCTCCGCCGCCTGCTTCTGGAACCAGAACTTTTGTGCCCGGCGAGAAAATGTGGGTGACCAAGATCGAGTGCAGGGACGACGGGGTGGTGTTTGACTTATTCACCGACGCCTACGCGGAGGTGCGGTATCGGGCGGCTCTGAAGTTTGCCTTCGATAAACATGGTGTCATGCCATCCGCGGATCAGATGGCGGCGATGGTTGGCGAGGTATTTAAGGTTCAGCCCGCCGAAGAAACGAAAGCCGAGGATCCGCCGCAGCAGCAAGCCGCGCCTCCCGCGCGAGGACAGCGACCGAAGGCTCCGGTTGCCGCTCCGCCTGCCGAGGTTGCACCGCCAGCCGAGCCGGCCCTTGCACCAATTGCTCCGCCTCCTCCGCCTCCGGACGAACCGCAGGGTCCTCCGAAGGAGTTGAAGATCGGTCAGACGAAGGATCAGGTTATTGCCAATTTTGGGCAACCGGAGAAGGTCGTCAAGCTCGGCACTAAAGAGATTTATTACTACAAGGATCTTGGGAAGGTGACGTTTGTGAATGGCAAAGTCACGGACGTCCAATAGTCAAAGGAGAGTTTCCATGAAAGCGCACCGATATTTACCGGGCATGATCGCCGTGATGTTGTTGGGGGCCTCGTTGGTCAATGGACAAGCGAAGAAGCCGGCTGCGGCGCCCGCGGCCAAACCTGCAGCCCCTGCTGCCAAAGCTCCCGCTGCCGGCGCGAGTAAAGGTCCGTCGACTGCCAGCAAGGGTCCGACGACGGCGAGCAAGGGTCCGACGACTTCGGGTGCCGCAAAGGGCCCGACGACAGCCGGTGCAAAGGGTCCGACGACTGCAGGAAAGGCTCCGACGACAGCGGGTGGCGCTCATAGTCCAGCGGCGGGTGGCGCTCATAGCCCCGCGGCTGGCGGCGCACACAGTCCGGCGGCCGGAGGATCCAAGGGCGGAACAGTGGCCGGGAACAGAGGCGGAGGGCGTGAAGCGAATGGAAGCCACACTGCTCACTCGGCCAATGGCAGCTCCGTGCGGACGCGCTCGGACGGCAAGCGAGCCGATGTGCACGACGCCAAACGCGGTATGGATATTCACCATGGCTTGAACGGAAATCGCCGCGTGGCGACGGAGCGCGCGGACCACTCCCGCATCGTTTCCGAGCGCGGCGGCCGGGGCTATTATCAGGGCCGTCCCTATTCGTATCGCGGGACATGAGTACGCCCGACGCCAATACTACGTCAGGCGGGCGCGCTTACGACCGCTATTACAATCGCTATTCCTACCACGGCGTTTACATGTACGGATACGCGCCTGCGTTCTATTATGCTCCGGCATTTTACGGATGGGCCTACAATCCGTGGGTCGCGCCGGTGCCCTATGCATGGGGCTTCGTTGGCAATCCCTGGTATGGATATTACGGGGCTTACTTCACGCCGTATCCGGTATATCCCAGCGCGTCGGTATGGCTCGCGGACTACATGATTTCCCAGAGTCTGGCGGCAAACTACGCGGCGCAACAGGCAGCAGGAGCCGCACAGCAGGCTATGGCTCCGGACGCAGCTCCGATGACGCCGGACATCAAGAACCTGGTCGCCGAGGAAGTGAAGCGGCAGCTCGCGCTTGAGAATCAGGAAGCGCAGACCACGGCGGCGAACAGCACTCCGGATCCGGCTTCAAGCGGGATCGCGCGCATGTTGAGCGACAACGTGCAACACGTTTTCGTAGCCGGCAGCGACCTCGATGTAATCGACTCGACGGGGACCGAGTGCGCGGTGAGCGAAGGCGATGCGCTGCAGCTCTCCGGGCCACCGGCCGCCGATGCAACCGCGGCGGACCTGTTTGTGCTCTCGAGCAAAGGCGGCAAGGAATGCCACAAGGGAGTGAAAGTCTCCGTCGCCATCGCGGATCTGCAGGAGATGCAGAACCATATGCGCGAGACGATCGACTCTGGCATGGGCGATCTGCAATCGAAGGGCGGACAGGGCGGTCTTCCCGCAGTTCCCGCGTCAGCGAAGGCAGCTCCCGTGAAGGCCGAGTTTGCGGCCGTCGCTCCGCCGCCGGATCCCAACGCGCAAGCCGAAATCCAGAAGCAGGCTAAGGAAGCGGACGCGGCGGAACTGGAAGTAGCGGGTCAGGTAACGGGGGATGGATCGGGCGGGCCATCGGCCGGAGGAGCAGCGGTATCGACCGCAGCGCCTGCCGAGATAAGCCTCGGACAGACAATTGACCAGGTGACAGCGATCCTCGGGCAGCCGAAGAGCGTGGTTGACTTGGGCGCTAAGAAAATCTACGTGTATAAAGACATGAAGGTGGTCTTTAACAGCGGCAAAGTAACTGACGTTCAATAGGGCGGAAGCATGTCTGCTCCCTTCTGTACCGCGTGCGGCGCTACGGTCGCCGATGGTACCCGTTTTTGTGTGAAGTGCGGCCAGCCGGTGGGGCAAGCCGCACCACCGACGGCTGCGCAAACGACGGTAATCATGCCGTCCCCGCCTTCCGCTCCGCCACCTCCTCCTGTAGCTCAGACGCCCGTTGCTCCGCCGCCGATTGCTCCGCCGCCCGTAGTTCAGGCGCCGGTGTGGACACCGCCACCACCTCCGCCGCCTCCTCCGCTGATGCAGCCTCCTCCGGTTCAACCGGTTAAAGAGGGACCGGGGGCAGGACTTTGGATCGGGATTTTCGGCATTCTGCTGCTCCTTGGGGGCGCGGGGCTGTGGCTTTATACGACTCGCGGGCCGGGTGCGCACAGAGTTTTAACCGCCGCCACGTCTACACAAGATACGCCTACGCAGGGACCAACGGTATCCCCCACGCCAGCCCAGCAGCCGACGCCTACGCCGACCTCGACATTTGTACCCGCGCCGACGCCGAATCCTGAAACGGAGGTCATCCCGCCGAATCCGGATCAGGCGCAAAAGGATACGGCTCCAACTCCAACCGCGGTTCCCAGACAGCCGGTGCCTCGGCCGGCACAAACCAGACCCGCCGTCACTGCTCCTCCGTCACAACAATCGCCGCCGCCTACCGATCCTGATCCGGTTCAGCCTAGGGCCGCACGGCAGACATCGGGAGTGCTGCATGCATCGGTCGAAGTGGCGCAAAACGGAGAAGTGGTCTTCGAGAACCTGCCGGGCGGGCGATTGAAATTTACTTTCGATCACAGCGCGTGGCAGCCGACGATCTCCCGTCAGGCGAATGGGACGCAGACGCTGGTGATGAGATCGTTGAAGGCGGGGATTCAGAGGACCTGCGATGTGCGCTGGGAGATCATCCAGTAAGCAACCGCCCATCATAGTGCGCTCGGGCAATACGACGACCGACCCACGACTTTAAAGGAGGGGACCTGAGGACCTTCGTCATGCGATGCGTATTACTTGCGATCTTATGGGTGGCTGACATTGCGGCGGCGCAATCCACGGATCCCGTCTGGGTGCCAGGATCTACGCAAAAGGTCTGCCAGCCGAATGGACAGAACGACTACGAGACGGGCCTTGCGACCGTCAGCAAGACGCAGACGAATTTCGGGCTGGTGGGGAGCGACCTGGGCTCCTCCTTTCTACATAAGGGTAAGCTGTGGATTCTGTTCGGGGACACGAATCCGACGGCTGCTTTCAACGGAATGCCCAATTCGCAGACCGATCCGCCGCGCATTGCCGCCGATAACGACTCGGTGGCATCGACGGCCAGTACGAACATCAGCCAATGCCTGAAACTTGACTTTGTCAAGGATTCGATCGGGGCCTATCAGAACCCGGTAGTCCTCAATGCGCAAGGAACTCCAGCCATCACATTGGGCATAAACGAAGTCCCTCAGGCTGGGATAGATGTGGGCGGAAACATGTATGTGATTTTTGCCACGGACAACAACAACCTGATGCCGGTGACCGGCAATCTGGGCAGTTCCACGCGCTCGGTGATGGCGACGTCGACGGACAACGGGAATACGTACCATTATCTTTACGACTTCTCTGCGCCTCCGTGCGTGCGCTGCGATGGCGCGAAGTTCGTCTTCGTGGCGATCGCGAACGGCCAGGGAGACGGTTACATCTATTTCTGGGGAACGGCCGGCGGAACAGGCTACCGCAACAGCACGGTTTACATGGCGCGCAAACTGGCCACGGGCATCGGTCAGGCGGGAGGCATGCAATACTTCACCGGACTCGCCGCGAATGGGACGCCAAACTTTTCGGCGTCGGAAGCCGATGCGGTCGGGCTGTTCCAGGATTATAACGGCGCAAATAAAACGCCAGCCAATTGCTCCGGGGAGCTGGGAGTCGAGTACAACACTTTCGTCCAGCGCTGGGTGATGCTGTACAACTGCGCGGATCGAACACCCGCGAACCTGAACGGGGTATACATGCGGTTCGCGGCCCAGCCGTGGGGTCCATGGGGACTTCCGCAGACGATTTACAACGGCCAGCGGGACCGCGGAGATTGCTACTTCGTTCACCGCGCGGTGACGGCGACTCAGCCGGCATGCGATCAACTAAGCGGCGCGTCCCGTTTGGACGTGGCCGGGGGTGTGTACGCGCCCTACTTCCTGACCGGATTCACTACCGGGAACGCCGCAAACGGCTCGTCGACGTTCTATTACATGCTTTCGACCTGGAACCCTTATATCCAGGTCATCATGCAAACCACGATTCAGAATGCGGGGCAGACGACGCCGATTATCGGCCTGGTGGCGAACGCCGAGGGAGAGACGCAGGCCATCGCGCCAAACACGTGGCTCGAGGTGAAGGGACTGAACCTGGCGGCGCCGACCGACACGCGTATCTGGGCGACCGGGGATTTCGTGAACAACCAGATGCCCACCAAACTGGACGGCGTCAGCGCCACGGTGAATGGAAAAAGCGCATACGTTTATTACATCAGCCCCACACAAGTCAATATTCTGACGCCTCCCGATATGATCACAGGCACGGTCGAAGTGCAGGTCACCTACAACGGAGCCGCGAGCGCGATGTATGCGGCGCCCGCGCAGGCGATCGCTCCAACATTCTTTATTGCGAGTTCTCCGTACGTTCTGGCCGAGCACTCTAATGGCACCCTAGTGGGGCCGGCGACGCTCTATCCAGGCTCGACGACGCCGGTGAAGCCGGGTGAGACGGTGGTGCTCTACGCCAATGGATTCGGTGCGACGACGACACCGGTAGTGAGCGGATCGGAGATGCAAGGCGGGACGCTCCCGACACTTCCCATGGTCCAGATCGGGGGTATCTCGGCTACGGTCGAGTACGCAGGCTTGATTGGGCCGGGCGAGTTTCAGTTCAACGTGGTGGTGCCGGCAAATTTGCCGGATGGGGATAACACGCTGATCGCGTCGTACGGTGGGGCGAGCACGCAGACTAACGTGGTGATTACAGTTCAGAATTAAGTTTCTCGAAATTTTTAAAACACGAAACCGATCTTCGCGACCACAGTTCTCGGCTCCACGAAGTGCGTCCCGCTGAAGGTCGACAGGAAGTTATAGAGCGCGACTTTATTGGTCAGATTATCGATTGAAACCGACGCGGTCCAGCGCTCATTTTTCTCGGTGTGGAACAGATTGTCCGTGCCGATTCCGAGGTTCAACAAATTGCGCGGCTGCACACGATCCGGATTGTGGTCGTCGTTCTCTTTTCCGATTTGCGGCAGGGTAAGGAGCTTCGACGTCACCAGGCCGGGGCAGCTGCGGATCGGATCCGCCGGCGTGGCATAAGTTCCGCCGCACGCGAGGCCGATAGTGACCTGCTGATTCGGCGTCAGCGCGCTCATCGCAAAACCAGCGTCGGGGATGCCGCTGACCACCTCGCCGCTATCGAAGCGATCGGTGAACGCGATCCATTCCGCGTTCTTGGGCCGCTGATACCGCAGGTTGAGCGTCGATTGAAACGCCTGATCGTGATCGATGCGAAAAACTCCGGCGGCGAGGGGCGCACCTTGCGGAACCAAGCCTCCGTCTTCGGGAGGATAATAGCGCGCGCGGGTGTGGCCGAACGTCCAATATGCCTGGAAGCCCTTCATGTTGATGGTGCTGACGCGTCCGGTAACGCCGTCGTTTTTGGAATTGTGCCACGCGATGGGAAACGTGATCGTGGTGTTCAGCAGCGTGCTGAAATCGTACGCATTGTGGGTGTACTTCCAGAAATAATCGGCGTCGACGAGGACGTATTTGCCGATCGATTGTTGTAAACCAGTGTTGAACTGATTGCGGAAGCCGGGCGCGATGGCGACCGCGGTGGAACCGAAAACATTGCTCGCCAAGCCGCCGATTCCCGTGGCGCTCGAGAGCAGCAGATTCTCGTTGAAAGGCGTTTCGAAGGTTCGCGAATACGCGGCGCGCAGCACCGTGTTGGTGCGCTTGATGTTGTAGGCGATGCCGGCGCGCGGCTGCGGACCGCTTTTCGATACCAGGCCGTCGTAGCGATCCTGGCGGAAGCCGATGTTGAAGGTTAAATTGCCCAATGTGATCGAATCCTGAAAGTAGCCGGCGAATTGATTGATATTGGCGGTCGCGTGGAACGCGAATAATTGGCCGTTGCGGGTAAGATCGAACGGCAGCAATCCAGGCGCGAACGGAGTCACCGCGTTGGGATTGGTCGATACGTTCGGCTGAAAGCCCGCGCCCGCGCATTGCGAAGGACTGGTCAGCGACGTGTCGCCCACCGGTTGACCCGACGCGTCAACGCAAGGCGAATTGAAGGTCGGATCGGTGATGCCGAATCCAAAATTCTCGAGCAAACGCGTCTGCTTCAAATCGAGTCCGTACTTGATGTTGTGATGCCCGATGGTGGTGGATACGTCGGCGCGGACGCCCCAATTCATTAACTGGCGCTGCTGGTTCTGCGTGGCCGGCTGATCGTCCAGAACGTCGCGGCTGCCGTAATAATTGAACTGATCCTTGCGCACATAGGGGTTGATCGTCAACAGGGTGTGCGCATTTACGGTGTGCTGATAGCCGGGCGCGATATTCCAGGTCAGCACGCGCTGCCGCTGGTCCTGCGCCAACTGGTCCAGATCGTTGGGAATTTCGATCCAGTTCCGCGCCGCGAACAGGTTCAGGTGAAACACGTCCTTGCCCGTCGGCTGATAATCGAACGCGGTCGAAGATGGTCTGGTTATTTCCGATATCGTGGTAGGGCACAAACTCCGGCGAATCGAGAAAACGGCCGCTGCGAATACCGTCAACGGCCAGAAAGTTTCCAAGCTTGGTGTTGCCGAATCCCAGGCCGAAACCTCCGCCGGCCGTGCCGAAAGAGCCGTAGCTCGAATCGATATTGCCGAACACTTTCCCCGACCCCAGGCCGGAGCGCGTGGTCACCTGCGCGACGAGGCTAGTCTTATCGCCAAACTCGGCGCCGGGCGAGCCGGTGATCAATTCCATGCTCTGAATCGCGCTGGTGGGCAGCGAGGTCGAAAAAATCTTGCTCTGCTGATCGCTGATGAGCTGCCCGTCGATGAGATAGCTCACCTGGGCGTGGTCGCCCGACGGGTGGAAGGAGCCGTTGGCATCGGCCGCGACCGCGCCGGTGGAATTGGTGATCACGTCGGATAGGCCCGCGCCGGGAGTCGACGTGGGCAGCCGGTCGAAGGCGCTGCGGTCGACATCGACGTGAGCGCTGGGATCGGTTTCGACCACGGCCGCGCCGCTCGCTTCGACGGTAACGGTCGATTCCGCCGCGGCTACGGGAAGGATCGCCTTCACTTGCACCGGGACGGAACTGCGAATCGTCACATCCTGCGTGAAGTTGCTGAAGCCGGGGGCAGTCACCGTCAAGTGGTACCCGTTCGGTGGGATGTTGGTCAGGCGAAACGCGCCGTCCTGACTTGTCTCGACGGTCTGTTTATAACCTGTTACCGAATTGGTGATGGTGACGGCTGCTTTGGGAACAAGTGCACCCGAGGGATCGACTACTGTTCCCTCAATCGTCCCCGCATTTCCGAGCGATTGGGCGTTTATCGAGTTTGTCAACACGAGTAACGCAGCCAAGATAAGAGCTTTATTCATAAAAGTGTGCGAATGATCGCACGAGGATCCAGCGCTGCTACTGAGTATGAGTCCGGAGATACCGTGAACCTAACTCAAAATTATGAGCGGGCCTGGATTTGTCGTGAACGGGCCCTGTTTATCGATAAACGGATGACTGGGTGAAACACCAGTCGTCTCTCCGTCATCGAAACGAAAGACATCTGAAATAGCTGCCGTGTATCCTTATAGCTATGATTTCCCGCATAATGGCCACGTTTAGCCTTTTGGCACTGGGATGTTCCGCATGCTTCGCGCAATTTGAAACGTCCGAGGTTCTCGGAACCGTTCGTGACAGCTTCGCAGAATCCGGTGGCGAAAGCCGTGGTGACTCTGACCAACCAGGACACCGGGATCGCTGCGAAGACGACAACCGATGCCAGCGGGAGCTACGATTTCTTCAACGTTAGAGTCGGCCGCTACACGGTCACGGTCGAGCTGACCGGATTCTCGAAGTTCTCGTCTCCCGATATTGGCGTCGAAGTGAATGCCCGCCAGCGAGTAGACGCCACTCTCCAGGTTGGGTCGGTCACCGAAACCGTGATCGTGAACGGCCAGGCCAGCGCGGTCGATACCGATACCAGCGAGCACAGCCAGGTGATCGGCACGCAAGCGTACGTGGAGTTGCCGCTGAACGGCCGCGATTACGCGAGCCTCGCGCTGCTGGCCACCAACGTCCACATTTCTCCAGCCGCAGTCTCGTTCGGGCCCACCGGTACGCCGCGCGAAGGCGCATTCAACGTCAACGGAATGCGCAGCGTCTTCAATAATTTTCTGATGGATGGCATCGACAACAACTCCTACGGAACCAGCAACCAGAATTATTCGAGCCCAGGTGGTGCAGCCCTCGCCCGACGCTTTGGCGGAGTTCCGGGTGATCACTAGCAACTTCAGCGCGGAGTACGGACGCGTCGGCGGCGGAGTGGTGAACGCAGTGCTGCGCTCTGGAACCGATCAGTTTCACGGCACTGTCTACGAGTTTCTGCGCAACACCGATCTGAACGCGATCGGCTATGTTTTCGGCGCCCGGCCTTCCACCTTTGTGCAGCCCACGTTTCACCGGAACCAGTTCGGCGTAACGCTCGGCGGGCCGATAATCAAGGACAAATTATTCTTCTTTGTCGATTATGAAGGGCTCCGGCAGGCCCAGGGCTATCTGAATTTCTACTCCGTTCCGAGCACCTAGCGATCGCAAGGGGATATTGCCGGTCACAGTGGTCGACCCGCTGACCGGCGTCGTCTATCAGGCGGGCACGCCGATTCCGGTCGCTCAATTGAATCCGTTCGCCGCCGCCGCGCTGGCAGGCTTGCCGGCAGCCGGTCAATACAACACGCGCGAACAATCTCGAGGCAACCATTCCCGTCACCGACAAGAGCGACAAATACGACGCCAAACTGGACTATCAAATCAAGAGCGGCATGAGCGCGTTTCTGCGGTTCAGCCAGCGGAAGGATATTTCTTTCTTCGGCCCCGCCGATCCGGGGCCTTCCGGCGGCGACGCCAACGGATTTATTCACGCGATTCAGCAGCAGGCCGCCATCGGCTACACCTGGGCGGTATCGCCGACCTCGCTGCTGGAAGGCGCGCTTTGGATTCGATCACGTGCTGGGCGGAAAAGCACCTCCCTATCTTAGGCGGGCCGAATATCGCCGCCGAGTACGGAATCCAAGGAGAGCCCTCCAGCCTGGCGGGCGGTTTCCCGACCCAGGTCGTCACCGGATTCAGCAATCCGACCTTCGGCAGGCAAGCCACCAATCCGCAATTCCAGAATCCGACATCGTTCAATCCCAAGCTCAACTACTCGATTGTCAAAGGCCGCCATTCCATCAAAGCCGGCTATGAATTCATCGCCATCCGCACGGAGGTTCTCGATATCAACCCGTTGTACGGCTCAGGACACCTATAACAATCAGTACAGCAAGCCGACCTGCGCTCAGCTGGGACAGGCCGCGGGCTGCACGATTGCCTGCCGACGCGACCAGCTACGACCTCGCCGACTTCTATTTCGGTCTCCCCAGCACCATCGCGCAAGGCAGCAACCTCGTCACCAATTTGCGGCAGCACGTGAACTCTCTGTACGTCCAGGACGACTGGCGCGTAACTCCCAAGCTGACCGTGAACGTCGGCCTGCGCTGGGAGTTCGCGACGCCGGTGTGGGAGCGCGATAATCTCTGGTCGAACTTCAATCCCGCCACGAACACACTGGTCCGCGCCACCAGCGGCAGCCTGTACGATCGCGCCCTGGTGAATCCAAATTACAAGGATTACGGGCCGCGTCTCGGCCTGGCGTACAGCTTGAACTCGAAAACCGTGATCCGCGCTGGGTACGGGATCAGCTACGCATTCTTCAATCGGCCCGGCAGCGCGGAGGAAGGCATCAACGGACCGCTCGCGATCTTCGGAAGCTTCACCAATACGGCGGCGCCGGGCACTCCTGGTTTCCTCACTACGCAGACGGGCTTCGCCGCCGGCATCGCCAGCACCTTCAATCCGATCAACAGCAACAACGATTACATTCCAGCCCACAGCCCCTGGCCCTACATCCAGTCCTGGGTATTGTCCATTCAGCGCGAGATCACCAAGGACACTCTGGTGGAACTCGCATACAACGGCAACCACAGTCTGAATCTGCCCATCATCGCCAACTACAATCAGGCGCTGCCGAATCCGGTTACGGCCACGTGCAATGCCACGGTCACTTCCGGCTGCCTTGCGGAGCAAGCCCGCGTGCCGGACCCGAGCTTCGGCGCCATCACCTGGGTGGATCCCGGCAGGCGATAACGATTACAACGGACTCTCCGCCCGCGCTGGAGCATCGTTTCGCACGCGGCCTGTACTTCCTGAATTCGTTCACCTGGGGAAAGGCGCTGGGCGATTCCGAACAGGCGCTGGAATACTATTCCAACCTGACTGGGGCAAATCCGCAGAACATTCACAACTTGGCAGCGGAGCGCGGACCTAGCAGCTACGACGCCAAATTGGTCAACGTCACTAGCGTGGTCTACCAGCTTCCCTTCGGCAAAGGCCGCCAGTTCGGAGCCAACATGAATCCCGTGCTCGACGCCGTGCTCGGCGGGTGGGAGTTGAACACCATCAATACCGCGAGTACAGGCTTGCCCCTCAACGTGTACTATGCGCCGACGGCGGCGAACGATGTGAGCGGCGGCGCGAACGCCGAATATCGCGGCCAAGCCTTCGAGCGCCCCAACGTGTCCGGAAGCGCCGCCAGCCAGAGCACGGCGCAAAGCCTGCTGACCTACTTCGCCGGCTATACCTTCACCACGCCATCGCCCAATGCTCCGTTCGGCAATCTGGGCCGCAACGCGTTTCGTGCGCCGGGCTTCGAGCAATGGGACCTGGGAGTCGACAAGAGCTTCCGCATCACGGAAGGCATCAGACTGCAGTTCCGCAGCGAGTTTTTCAACGTGCTGAATCACACCAACTTCGGTCCGCCGACCAATACCACCACCAGCGGCGCGTTCGGCACCATCACCAACACGTTGCCGGCGCGGCAGATCCAGTTCGCTCTAAAGCTGTTGTTCTGATTCAGCGAATCACATCGTCCAGCAGCACCGAAAACTGCTTGGATTTTTTGTCGACCCGCTCTTTCAAATCCGTAAGCTCGCGCTCCATCGACCGCAGGCGGTCCGCCAGGTGCAGGCACGCGAGCACTGCCACGCGATTCCCATCGACATTGCCCGCTCGCATCGCGATGCCGGTCATGAGTTCGTCGATCGAATGTGCCAGCGATTCAACTTCGCCCTCTTCGTCGGTGGCGGCAAGGGAATAGGTCTGATTAAAGATGGTGACCTTCACCGTCTTTCGTTCGGCCATGGCTCCCCCTTATATTTAGGATCCGCTCAATTGGTCCATTTGCCCGAGCAGTTTTTCGATCCGGGTCCGCACCTGCTTGCGTTCCCCCCGCAACTCCTCGACTTCATCGCGAAGCTTTTGCATCTCCGACAAAGCCGCGCCCGCGCCGCTCCGAGCCGCATCGCGCTCGGCAACCGCCGCATCTTTTTCCGCGCGTAGCTGTGCCACCAGCTCCACCGCGCGGTGGATCCGATCCTCTAAACTCGATAAGGAATCCGCTTCCGAAACGGACATTCGTTTAAGCAGCCTTTTGAGGATCCGCGGTTTTATTGCTCGGATGCGCCGCTTCGAGTGCCGCCTTAGCCTGCGTCGCCAGCGCGGCAAACGCCGGAGCATCGTTGTAAGCGAGATCCGCCAGAATCTTGCGATTCAGGTCGATCCCGGCCTTCTTCAGCCCATCCATAAACCGGCTGTACGACATCTCCGACAGCCGCGCACCGGCTCCAATGCGGACAATCCACAGGCCGCGAAACTCGCGCTTCTTGAGTTTGCGTCCGACGTATCCGTATTTAAGAGACTTCTCGACCGCTTCCTGCGCGGACCGATGCAGCTTGCTCTTGGTGAGAAAGAAGCCCTTTGCAAGGGCGAGCGTTTTCTTGCGGCTGCTCCGCCGCTTACTACCACGTTTTACTCTCGGCACGTTTTTTTATCTCCTTATATGTCATGGCGGATCAGGCACGTGCATGCGCACTGTCCACACCAGGGAACTTTCTAGTGCTGCTGCCGTTAGTACGGAATCATCCGCCGCAGCTCGGCCTGATTGGTTTTATCAGCCACGACGCTCTGTCCCAGGCGGCGCTTCCGCGAGCGCGACTTCGAGGTCAAAATGTGGCGGGCAAAGGCATGGTGGCGAACCACTTTGCCGGTTCCCGTTTTCTTGAACCGCTTGGACGCACCCTTATGGGTCTTCAACTTTGGCATAAATATCCTAGAGGGTTATCGCGGGTCCGCGACAACCTTTTCCAATGTACCACATTACTCCGCCAAAACCTTGTGGACGAACTGGACCGCCATCGATCCTTCGCCCACCGCCGCCGCTACTCGCTTCATACTGCCGGACCGCACATCGCCCACCGCGAAAACTCCGGGGAGGCTTGTTTCGAGTAAGTAAGGATTGCGCTGCAAAGGCCAGTCTGGCGAGGCGTCCGCACCGGTTTTGATAAATTGCTTCTCGTCGAGCGCCAGACATCCGTTCAGCCACGCTGTGTTGGGACTGGCGCCGGTCATCATAAACACGTGCGGAATGTCCTGGATACCGGTTTCGCCGGTCTGTTTATTTCGCCAGTGAATCCTCCGCAAATGATCGTCGCCTTCGAGGGCCTCAATCACTGTCCAGGCCATGAGCGTAATTTCCGGGCAGGCTTCAATCCGCGAAATCAGATAGCGCGACATCGTCGACGCGAGGCCGGGGCCACGCACCATTAGATACACATGCTTAGAGTGCTGGGCCAGAAATACCGCGGCTTGGCCGGCCGAATTTCCTCCACCGACAACAGCGACATTTTCGTCGCGGCAGATTCCGGCTTCAATACTGGTTGCGCCGTAGTAGATTCCGACGCCTTCGAATTGGGCTAGATTCGGTAAATCCGGTTTGCGGTATTCGGCCCCCGCCGCGATGATAACCGTCCGGCTTTGCACGGATTTACCGTCATCCAGCGCCACCCCGTAAGGCGTCTTTTTGCAATTCAGCGACTGTGCCGTTCGCGCGACCGCGACATGGGCGCCGAACTTCTCCGCCTGCACAAACGCCCGACCCGCAAGTTCCTGACCGGAGATTCCGGCCGGAAAGCCCAGATAATTTTCAATTCGGGAACTCGATCCCGCCTGTCCTCCAGGCGCGTTGGTCTCGACGACCAGCACGCTTAGTCCCTCGGATGCTCCGTAAACCGCTGCTGCCAAACCACTTGGACCAGCGCCGATTACCGTGAGATCGTAGACGCTCCCTTCATCGATTCCCGTATTCAAGCCGAAGCATTCCGCAGCCTGGGCGTTTGTTGGATTGCGCAATACTAAGGTTGCGCGGCAGATCAACACGGGAATGTCGCTGACCGGGATGCCGAACTGGTCGAGTACGGCTTGGGTATCGGGATCGCGTTCCACGTCTAAGTACGTGTGGGGATGGCCGTTACGCGATAGGAAACCCTGTAGGCGAAGAGTGTCCGCGGAATGGCTCGATCCGATCAATATCGCGTCGCCCACTGAGTTGCGGATCAAATAGACACGCCGCAGCAGGAATATGCGCAGGATTATCTCGCCCAGTTCCGCATCGTTTTCAATAATATGGCGCAAGTTGGCCCGGCTTATTTCGACCACGGTACTCGATTCCCGCGCGTGGCACCGGATCAGACTGCGGCGACCGGAGAGCTGGTTTACTTCGCCCGTAAACATCCCCCGGGTCAGGACTTGGTTAATAGCCTCGAATCCGATGCTACCATCCAGCACGAGGAAAACTCCGTGATGGTCATCTCCTTGATCGAAAAGGGTTTCTCCCGCTTCGACGTGACGCGTTTCGCCCATCGGCGTGAGCCGGGCGATCTGGGCTGTCATTTAGCGCGGGGAATTTCGGATCTCTTGTTCCGCCATTACTATTCCATAACAATTTCATCGATATAGCACCACTTCCAGCTCTCACCGGGCTCGAGAGACTGGATGATAGGGTGCTTGGTCGCATGAAAATGCTTGGTCGCGTGCTTGTTCTTCGAGGAATCGCAGCAACCGACGTGTCCGCAGGTCAGACACAGGCGGAGATGGACCCAAGTGTCGCCCATCTTCAGACATTCCTCGCAGCCGTGAGTATGCGGCTTCACATTGTGGATTTGGTCGAGGTGAGTGCATTCGGGCATATTTGAGCGTACCTTAAGAGCCAAAAGTGACACAAAACGATCTCAGCGGGATGCCTTAATTGACCATTATTTCACTTGCAATCTAACTATCACGATAGTAGACTGAACGCACGAAGAGTTCAAAATGCCGAATCCAAAGCTGACGAAACTCGAATTGCAGGTGATGGAGGCGCTGTGGCAGAAGGGCGCTTGCTCGGTTCGCGAGATCCAGGAGACGTTTCCCGAGGCGGGGCGGCCCGCTTACACGACCGTGCAGACCACGGTCTATCGACTGGAGCGGAAGAAGGCTCTGCGGTGCGTGAAGCGGATCAGCAACGCGAATATTTTCGAGGCGGCGATTTCGCGCAGACGACGCGCAGCACCGATTGATCGACGAATTGCTGGCGCTGCTGGGAGGCAAGGGCAAGCTGGTGATGGCGCACCTGGTGGAGTCGGGCGAGCTGACTTTGGACGACGTGAAGGAAGCGGAGAAGGCGCTGCGGAAGGAGAAGAGGCCGTGATTCTGAATCATCTGTGGCAGTCGAGTTTGTTCGTGGTCGCGGTGTGGGCGTTGACGCTGGTGCTTGAGGACGAATCGCGCGGCGGTGCGGTATTGGTTGTGGCTGGCGGCGTCGGTGAAGTTTTTGATTCCTTTTTCTTTGCTGGTGAGCGTTGGGGGGCAGTTTGGATGGCGGACGGCGGCTCCGGTGATGAGTCAGCCTCAGGTTTCTTTTGTGATGGAAGAGATTGGACGGGCTTCGGCTGGCTCCGGTGGCGGTTGCGATTGCGGCGCCGGGTTTCAATTTTGTTCCGGTGTTGATTGGGATTTGGGTTGTTGCGGATTGCGGTTGGCGTTGTTTTGTGGATGCGCTCGTGGTTGCGGATTCGCGCGGCGCTTCGCGCTGGCGGAGGATGCTGGAACTGCCTGCCCCACCTCGGAGGGCAGTTGCCGAGTATTGAGTTTCTTCTTCGCGGATGGAGCCGGGGGTGTTTGGGATTTTTCGGCCGGTGCTGTTGTTGCCGGAGGGGATTACGGAGCGGCTGACTGCGGCGCAGTTGGAGGCGATTCTGGCGCATGAGCTGTGTCATGTGCGGCGGCGCGACAATTTGACGGCGGCGATCCACATGGTGGTGGAGACCGTTTTCTGGTTTCATCCGCTGGTGTGGTGGATCCGGGCGCGATTGATCGATGAACGCGAGCGGGCTTGCGATGAAGAGGTGCTGCGGCTGGGCAGTGAGGCCGAGGTTTATGCGGAGAGCATTCTCGAAGCATGCAAGCTGTATCTGGAATCGCCGCTGGCTTGCGTGTCGGGTGTGACGGGCTCCGATCTCGAAGAAGAGGATTGAAGCGATCATGGCGAACCGGCATGCGGCTGCGGGTGAATTTTTCTAAGAAGCTGCTGCTGGGTATGGCTGCGATCGCGGCGGTGATGGGGCCGGTCGCGGTCGGGGTTTTGAATGCTCCGGCGCGGTCTGGCTCAGTCTCACGCCGAGTTTGAGGTGGCGACAGTGAAGCTTGTGAAGCCCGGATCGCAGCCTGAGAACAGGAAGATCGCCGCTGCTCATGGCAGCCTCATGATGCAGCAGCAGACGGTGCGCGATTGCATTACGTGGGCATACAGCCTGACTGCGGCGAGCCAGATTACAGGTCCGGAGTGGCTCGATTCGGAACAGTACGATATTGCTGCCAAGGCTGCGGAGACTGCTACGCAGGAAGAGCTTCGGCGCGATGTTGCAGGTGTTGCTGGGGGAGAGATTTAAATTGACGATCCGCCATAAGACGGAACGGCGTCCGTTATATTCCTTAGTCGTGGGAAAAGGCGGGCCGAAGCTCCGTGAGGTTCAGCAGGAGCCGGTCAAAGGCTTTCACGTCGATCAAGATGGCAATTTTTTGAGCTACCACATGGTGACTAACATGACTCGGTTGGCGGAGATTCTTCCAGGCTTCCTCGATCAGCCGTTACTGGACAAGACCGGGCTTAAGGGAGTGTACGATTTCACGCTGAGGGTGGAAATGGATCCGCAATTTCGGATCCCGGAACGCGGACAAGCTTTTCACGGATTCGGACTGACGCCTTCGATTTTCGGAGCGGTGGAGGCGCTCGGCTTGAAGTTGGTATCGGAGAAGGGGCCGGTGGATGTCATTGTTGTAGATCACGCGGAGAGACCGTCGGGGAATGATCAGGCTTTTTTCAGGAAAGCGCTGTGGACGCCTCCGCAGGCATTCGAAGTGGCGTCGATCAAACCGACTGCGGAGACCGGGCGTGGGATGTCGCTCAATCGGTCGCCGGGCGGAAGATTCACTACGACGAACGCCACCTTGGAAATGCTGATCGAGTTTGCGTACGACGTTCGGGCTCATCAAGTCTCGGGAGGTCCCAGGTGGCTCGAATCGGATGGCTTCGATATTGTCGCGAAGGCGGAGAATGAGAATCCCCGCACCGAGGATCTTCGCGCGATGGTTCAGAAACTTTTGGAGGATCGATTCAAACTGGCACTTCATCGTGAGAAGAAGGAGCTCTCGGTGTACACGCTCGTCATTGGGAAGAGCGGTCCGAAACTCCAAAGATCCGACAAAGACGGGACGCGTATTTCGGCCGGTGGCAGAGGGCGGACAGATTTCCAAAAGGTCTCGATGGCGATGCTGGCGCAAACGCTCTCGCAGCGGCTGGGTCGTACGGTGATTAACGGGACCGGGCTTAAGGGAGATTTTGATTTTGCGCTCGAATGGGTGCCTGGTGAGGACGAACCGAGGAAGAAAATAAGCGGCGTGGAGGTCCATCCGCCCAGCGACGTTTCGGGACCTTCGATTTATACGGCTTTGCAGGAACAGCTCGGGTTGAAGCTGGAATCGACGAAGGGGCCGGTGGAGATTCTGGTGATCGATCGTGCGGAGAAGCCCTCGGGAAATTAGCGGAGGGCAGGTCGGGGATCTGCTTTATGTTCGGGCTGCACGGTTGCCGGCGGTTGCCAAAAAACTCTTCTGCGTTCCTTTTGTGAGCCCATCGTGGGGCGGACCCCTGGTCCGCGCGCGATCCCCTGATCGCGCTCTCGGCGGATAAAATCAGCGCTGCGACATGCGTGCAGGCCGATCGGGGATCGGCCGCGGACCAAGTCCGCCCCACTTTCCACGTCGAGGTCGATTTTTTCAGCATCTCCGGGAACCTGCCCCACTGAATGATTATTGGACCACTATGTTAACCGGTGCACTGGAAACTCCGCCGACGGTTACTACCACCGGCTCGTTTCCGAGTGGAGTCGAGGAGGGCACTAGAATGTTTATTTGAGTTACGCCGATTAAGCCGGGCGTGACTCCGACAAATTCGAGGAACGCGGGGAGGCCGCCGACGGTGACCGAGACCGGCAGAACCGGCACAGGCGTAGTGCCTCCGGACGAGGGCGAGTACGCGGTTTTGAGCGCCGGATTTAAGTCTCCCGTTCCGGTGACATAGAGCGCGAGCGCGGTGCCTGCCTTTACGTTGGGAGTGGGAACCAGGTTTCCGTTCGCGTCGGCGAAAATTCCGGGCGAGGATGGGGACATCTGGAATTGAAGACCCGCGACCTGTCCGTTGTTGTTGACGCCTAATACCGCGGGTCCGGCGCCGGCCGCGAAGGGTACCTGGATATTGAGCATGCCCGGAGACGCGTAGACGACGGGCGCGGCGAGTCCGTTCACCGTCGCCGAAACGCCGGCCAGTGAATAGGGCAAAGGGCTCGCGGTATTGGTCGCGGTCGAGTTCGCGAGCCCAGTGCCGAAGACGCTCAGTCAGCATTCCGGGACTGACTCTGTGTTTTATACGACGCGGAATTGGCGACGGCAGTTATGGTGCTTCCCGTCGAACTCCCCGAGGACGAACATCACCGGCACGTTGATGTATTGCGGTACGGAGTTTTGCGATTGCAGGACGATGGTGGCGCGGTAAACTCCAGGCTCGAATCCAGCGCCGTTAGCGGTCAGAGTGATCGTGCCGCTGCCGGTGCCTGAAAGCTGCGAAGCGGTCAGCCAGGAAGTAGGTCGATTGGCGGGATAGACTGAAGCGGTCCAACTCTGGGTCTTATCGGAGAGATTCACCGCAAGCGACGCCGACGGCGGCTTGACGGGGGCGACGCCCGGAAGGACACCGGGTCCGGCCATGCTGAGAGTCGTTGGAGTGGCGGAAAGCGTGCCGGGATTGGCCGGCGGGGCGGCGAAGGAAACATTCAGATTATAATCTTGCTCCATCGCTTAACGCGACATAGATCGCATCGGTCGCGGGAGGAGTGATGCCGGAAAAGCAGAGCGTACCTTGCAGTCCGCCGTAGGCATCGAGGCGCGTGGTGCCGAAGATCGACGCGATGCTGCTCGAGTAAATCGACATTGCCCGATTCGAGATCGTCGATGATATTCACTCCATAGCCGCCCAGATCGTCGACATTGAGTTGCACGGACCAGGGGCAGGCGGCATTGGCGGGATTCTGAACGGCGGTTAACGGTGTCGCGTTGAGATTGAAGTAATCATAGGTCGGCAACGCTAAGAAATTTATCGCGACTTGCCGTGTCCAGACGACGCCGGTCGGATCCGTGCCGGTGAACACGAAGGTTTTAATCACTGGCGCGGCGAGCCCTCGGAAGACAAAGTTCGCGGTTACAGAGCCCTTGGGTGCAATTTGAGACGAGGGGAAATATTGCGAAAGGGTCTGCGGCGACGCCATCGATGGTTAGTCCGGTGACGATGGCGGGAACGCCGGCGACTTCGATAAAGAGAGATGCTTGTCTGCCAGCTAAATCCCTGTGCGTCGGCGGGCTGCGGATAAACTGTCGTGGGCGCCGACGGCACGATCGAGGTGACTGCCGGACGGGAGCGTGATATGGATGTTTTGCGTCGCGCCGCCGGGATTGAAGGATCCGTCGCCCGAGTATTCGGCGGAAATCGTAGCCGAGCCGGTGCCTCCGATCTGATACAAGGGAAAGGGTACGGTGGCGCTGCCGTTCACGAGGGTCGCACTGCCGAGGGGGACCGTATAGTAGTTGAAATTGACCGTGCCCGTGGGCGTGCCGGTGCCGGTGGCTGGAGTCACGGTGGCCGTTAGCTGAATGGTGTCGTTTAACGTGGCCTTGGTGGCGCTCGCCGATAGCGTGACCATCGACCCGTTGGTGGCGGTATTCCACATGGTGATGAGATTATTCGCGTCCACTGAGCCGAGACCGGTTGCCATGTCATAGGCGACCGTAGCGGAATAGCCGAAGGATCCACTGAGACAATCCGGGCTGCCCTGCGCGCACTGCACGATGTTGTTTCCGGCGATGACATCGTGAAAAGCGGTTGGTGCGTTTTGCGCCAGACGGTAGAGCTGCGGGTTGATATTTCCGAGCCCGGGTGCCTTCTGAAATTTGTTAGTGACTTGATACTGATTCAGCAGCGCGATAATCGCGGCCATGGACGGCGTGGCGCATGAGGTTCCGGCGACAGCGACATTGGAGCCGAGGTAGATGATCAAGATACCATCATGGCCCGCGGCGCTGAGAGCAACATCTGGAACATGGCGCGCAGTGTCGTTGGGCAGGCCTGGGCCGTTCTGCCATACCGGTCTGGAGTACAGCAGCGCTGGCGCCTCCGCCCGTTGAACCGAGCCCGTGGTGCTGGATTCATTCCACGCCGCTTCGGGAATATAGGACATCGCCGAAGCAAACGTGGTGGAGTTGGTGGTGTTCCAATAGGTGCCGGTACCCTCGACGAACTCCGTTCCGCCCACGCCGGTGACCTCCGGCAGGACGGCAGGAAAATCGACGACTCGGCCGCGCGTGGCAAACGGCTCGGCAGCTCTGCGAGTCGCATCCGGCAGCTCCGGCGTCACCCGAAGCGGCGAGGATGGTGATCCCTTGCGCGTTGGCCTGCTGCGCGATGGCGCTGATAGCCCGGATAGTCGTCGTCGATCTCGCAGCTCCCATAACTGACGCTGATCACCGGCGCGACGTTCAGCTCCACGGCCGTAAACAATCGCTGTGAATGCACTGGGACCGTAGACATAATAGATGGTCGCCTTGGGTGCAATCGCGCCGGCCCACTCCAAGTCGAGGTTGCCTTCGAATTGCGCGCCGTTAAATCCAGGGTCCGTGGTGCCATAGAGAAACATCTTGGGATTGTTCGCGGGAAGCCCGTAGCGCTGCGAAACGCGGTGATATCGCTGAGCAGGACATCGGATTCGCCGACGATCGCAATGCTTTGTCCGGTGCCGTCGATTCCCGCCGCATAGAGAGGGCCGACATCGTAGATGGTGGCGAAATCCGCGGGCGCCAGATAATGGGTGGCTCCCAGAAGTTGTAATCGGGCTGGACTAGCCTGACATTGGACCGGGCATGAAAATCGTTCAATCCGAGGAATCCGCCGACGACGCCCGACAAAGCCTCCGGCACGGAAGGCACAGCCGTGTTCGCAAAATGCATTTCTCCGTTTACTTCGAACTGATGGATCGGCGTGTGCAGGGCGTTCGAAACCTGCGTCGCGGTTCCACTGAAGGCGATCCAGTTTGCGCTGCGGGCAAGATGATCGATAGCGAATCCCTGCGAAGTGAGCCACGCGACGATTTTCGACTGGTCGCTCGTATTGAGGCCGAAGCGGGTGCCGAATTGTTCGGGCGTGAGCCAGTTACGGAAGCTCGCCGAGGAAGGGTTTTGCTGATCGAACAGCAGATTATCAAGGTCGGCTTGCTGGGCCGCCGAGGGCTTCACCAGCAGCACCATGTAGTTAAGTTTTTTCGCCGGATCGATCGCGCCGCGATCGAATGCGGGCTGGGCCAGGCGGTGCACATGCCCTGCGACGACGGCGGTGCGGGACGGGATCCACGGGACGCGTGATGCGGCTCGGCGGGGCGGCCATCGCAGAGGGCGGCGCTGAATAAGCGCAGAAAGCAACCTAAATGTAACATTAATCGCGGAAATTCTGGCAGAATTAAATCCAACGTTATCGAGCATTCGAAGAAGTATATACGAGTTCGCACCCGCGCCTCGCGAAAACGAGCCCGACTATGTTAGCTTGTGAGCAGCGATGCGACTTTTTTTCTACCTTCAGTATCCCGGTGGCGCCAGTCTGCCTGTTCGCGCAAACGCCACCGGCGCCCGTCGATAACAGCGATGCGCAGGCCAGCGCAAACAAGGGGTATGCCGGCGAGGGCGACTCCGGGCGATTATCTGGCGCACGCCCCTGCGGGGCCGCTATCGATTGGGGCGGAGTTCATGCAACACTCCGTGCCGACGCCAGGCGGGCTGCTCTCCACGGAAGATTATGTAGTGGTCGAAGCCGGCGTGTTCGGACCTCCCGGGGCGAAGACAACCCTGAATCCGCGGATTTCTCGCTACGCATCAACGGCAAGAAGACCATGCAGAGCGAGCCTTATGCGACGGTGTTCAAATCCCTCAAAGATCCCGAATGGGAGCCGGATGTGCCCGCCGAACAAAAGCATCGAAAACCAGCATCGGATCGAGCGGGTTAGGCAAAGGCGGAGGCGGCAACGATCCGCCGGTGGTGCCAAAGCCTCCGTTCAAGCTCCAGCGCGAATGGAATCTTCGCTTACAAAAGGCGTCGTTCCCGGAAGGAGATCGCGCGCTTCCCCAAGCCGGCCTGCTGTACTTTAATTACGGGGGCAAGGCGTCGGGCATCCATTCGATTGAATTGATGTACGCAGGTCCGTCGGGAAAAGCGACGCTGGAACTCCAGCCCTAAAGGCACCGCCAAATTCCCGCATGCTTATAGATACTGAACCGCCATGCGTAAAGCATGCGGACAGACGCGAGAATTTTCGCTGGCTGGGACAATAATAAGTCACCGATCTGCTGTTCGAGATGAACCGCGGTACAATCCGGCAATGCGAGCCCTCGGCCTCCTGATCACCGCCGCAATTGCTTTAGCTCCGACTGGCCGCAGTTTCGCGGACCAAATTCGAGCGGCGTCGCGACCTCCGATGCGGCTCCTCCCGCCAAGTTCGGATCGGCGAAATGGAAGACGCCCTCTGCCCGGTCGGACACTCCTCGCCATCGGTCTGGGGCGATCGCGTTTTCCTGACCTCCTTCGACACCGCGACCAAAAAACTGGAGCTGATTTGCGTCTCCGCCAAAACCGGCACGATCCTGTGGAGACACATCGCGCCCGCCCCTCAAATTGAGGAGACCCACGTCGTCTGCAATCCCGCGACCGCTTCCCCGGCCGTCGACCAGGAGCGCGTCTACGCGTACTTCTCTTCCTACGGCGTGATGGCCTTCAATCATGATGGCGAGCCGCAATGGACCGCGCCCATTGCCATGCCCAAGACCCATCACGGCAGCGGAGCGTCGCCGGTCCTCGCCGGCGATCTGCTGATCGTCAATCACGACGCGATGCAGGGCGGATACCTGCTGGCACTTGAATCGCTCGACCGGAAAGCAGGTCTGGAAGCAGCCCTATCTCGGCGGGCGTGTCGAAAGCTACTCGACGCCGATCGTCTGGCGCGATCAATTGATCCTGCATCGCGCCGGCGTCATTGAAAGTTACCAGGTATCGAACGGAGCCCGTCTCTGGTCGATGCCCGAAAATACTTCGGGAGCCAGCACGCCTGTCGCGACCGGCGACGTGATCTACGTGAGCACCTGGAACAATCTCGGCGAAGACGATCAGCGTCCCACGCTGCCGGACTTCCCGGCGCTGATCAAGCTGTACGACAAAAACGGCGACGGCACTGATCAGCGAAGCCGAGTTTCCCGAGAATCTCCTCTTCACCGCGCGCCCCGGGTTTGGAGACGATTCCCCACTCACAGAATTACGTCGCCTTCCGAACCGTCGATCGCAATAGAGACGGCCTGATCGACCAAGCGGAATGGGAAGCGTTCCGCAATCGCGTCAGCACCATGGCCACCGATCACGGCCTGCTGGCGATTCGAGTAAAGGAGACAAGCCGGAAGTCATTTGGCGCGAAAATACCTCCATTCCCGAAGTGCCTTCGCCGCTGCTTTATAAAGGCCGATTGTTTCTGGTGCGTAATGGAGGCGTCGCGACTTGTCTCGATGCCGCCACCGGCAAGTGATTTATCGCGCCCGAGTGGGCGCGCCAGGCGCGTATTACGCCTCCCCCATCGCGGCCGATGGACGCATTTATCTGGCGTCGTCGGAAGGAATTGTGACGGTGATCGCCGCCGACGGAGAGCAATTAAAAGTCCTCTCTCGCAATGAGATAGGCGAAGATATTGTCGCCACTCCGGCCATCGCGGGTAATGCAATTTACGTGCGAACCTTGCGGAATCTGTACGCTTTTCAGAATTAAGTAAACTCATTACCTGCAGGATGTATCTAAAAGGTGGCGGAGAATGTAAAATCTTTCGCCAAGGCGGGTCTTATGAAGGATTCGATGCGTCGTACCCTATCATTTCTCTTGATCCCTTGCGCGCTGATGTTGTTTCCAGCCGCTGCCGCGCCACAGGATCCGCCTGCTCAGGACCCGGCTGCTCAACCCGCCGCCACTGCCGAACAGCAGACTCTGAATGCCCAGCAACTTGAAAGCATGGTGGCTCCGATCGCTCTGTATCCCGACTCCTTGCTGAGCCAGGTGCTGGTCGCGAGCACCTATCCGCTCGAAGTGGTCGAGGCGCAGCAATGGCTCGATCAGAACAAGGGCTTGACGGGTACGGCGCTGGTCGATGCCGCGAAAAAGCAGAACTGGGATCCCAGCATTCAGTCACTGGTCGCGTTTCCGGACGTGGTTAAGAGGCTGAACTCGGACATTCGCTGGACCACCGATCTGGGCAACGCGTTTCTCGCGCAGCAGGCCGATGTGATGGCCGCCGTCCAACGCCTGCGGGCCAGCGCCAAGGATTCCGGCAAGCTGACCGATACGCCTCAACAGAAGGTCGTCACCGAGGATCAGAATGGACAGGCGGCGATCGAAATTCAGCCCACCGATCCGCAGGTCGTTTACGTTCCGACGTATAATCCAGGCTATTTTTGGGGTCCGCCGGTTTATCCGTGGCCCGGACTTTTCTATCCGGGAATCGGTATCGGCTGGGGTTGGGGACTCGGAATTAATCTCGGATTTTATTTTCCCGGTTGCTGCGGCTGGGGCGGCTGGGGATGGGGATTTGGCTGGGGCGGCGGGGGCATCTTCGTGAATAACGCCTTCTTCCACCGCTATGGCTTCGCCGAATTTCACGGCGGAGCATTACGGGCACTCGGCCTGGGCTCATAATCCGGCCCATCGCGGCGGCGTACCCTATCCGCAGGGGAGTCGCATGGCCGATACGCCGGAGCAGGAGGTGCACGGAATTTCGCGCGTCCCAGCGCGGAGTCGGTGCGATCCAACATGTCCAGCGGCGCGGCTCGCGAATGAAGCGCATCCCAACAATCACAGCGCGTTCGGCGGAACGAACAACGGGAGCCGCGCCCGCGTCGCAAAGCGACCACGGATTCTCAAGCATGGGCTCCGCCAGAACCGCCCCCGCGTTTCATGGTGGAGGAGGCGGAGGTTCCGGGGCAGGCGGCGGAGGCGGAGGCCACGCCGGCGGCGGCAGGAGATAACGTCATGAAAACATTTCTACCCTTTCTAGCTGTCCTGACGCTATCCGCGCAGGTGAAAACATTCGATACTCCGGAAGCGGCGGCGCAGGCAGTGATCGCCGCCGCCGAGAAGAACGACGTCGCCGCGCTCAATGCGATCTTCGGGGCCAACAGCAAGGCGATTCTCACCTCCGGCGATCCCAAGCAGGATGCGGAGGAGCGAGCCGAGTTTGCCCGCGTGGCCCGCGCCAAAAACCACATCGAGAAGGACCCGATGAATCTCCATCGCGTGATGCTCGACATCGGTCCGCAAGATTGGCCTTTCCCCGTGCCGATCGTCGAGAAGGACGGCAAGTGGAGTTTCGAACCCGCCCAAGGCGAGCTCGAAGTGCGTGCCCGCCGCATCGGCGCCAATGAGATCGACATCATCGATATGTGCGCCGGCTTCGTGCAGGCGCAGCAGCAGTATGCCGAGGCCGATCGCGATAAGGACGGCATCCTTGAATACGCCGAATTCCTGATGAGCGAGCCCGGCAAGGACGACGGATTGTATTCGGACAGCGCGCGCGCGAATTCCGAAAGCCCTGGCCGAAGCCGAAGTGCGCCCTGGAAGAGCGAAGCCGGTGCCTTATCACGGCTACTATTTCCACATGCTGACTTCGCAGATCGCGTCCGACCGCGGCGGCATGCATATCAACTACATGGTGCAGGGCAAACACATGATGGGCGGATTCGCGCTGGTCGCGTGGCCCGCGCAATACGGCGTCACCGGCATTCACACTTTCATCGTGAATCAGGATGGCGTGGTCTACGAAAAAGATCTGGGAACACCCGCCTCGAATCTGACTCCGCCCGTAAAAACCTTCGCGCCCGACAAGTCCTGGTCGCGCGTCGATGAATAACCCCAAGGCCGTTCTGGAGAAGAAACGTCGAGACCTTCTGTCAGATCTCGCGCGCCTGAAAGGCGAAGCCCGTGACTCAGGTGAGGCGGAAGTAAGGGATTCAACTGACGATGCGACTGCGGATCAGAGCTCCGGCGAAGCCCTTCAGGAAGGCACTCTGGAATCGAAAACGCTGGAACAAGTGGAGGACGCGCTGAAGAGAGTCGCCAACGGCACTTACGGTAAGTGCATCGTCTGCGGACGTACCATCCCCCCGGCGCGTCTGGAAGCGATTCCCTGGACCCCCTACTGTATTGAGGACCAGGAAAAACTGGATGACCTGAGCTACTCTGAAGCGCGGACACTGCCGGTCGCTAGCCAATGCTGACTCTTATCGCGCTACGAGCTACGTTCCCCACTCAAAAAATGAGAACATAGACGACGATGGGTTTCCGCCTCTTCCTCGTCGCCCTCCTCTTCGCCTCCATCGCCTGGACCGTCACCCGTCCCGACGACATCCCGTTTCGAAAAACACACCATCGATCTGGGAGCCAGCGAAGCCGCCGCCGTCGCCGACATCAATGGAGACGGCAAACTCGATATCATCTCCGGCGAGAACTGGTATCAGGCCCCCTCCTGGACCAAGCACAAATTCCGCACCTTGAATTTCCAGGACAACTACGTCGACGATTTCAGCGACATGCCCCTCGACGTCAACGGCGACGGCCACATCGACATCGTGAGCGGTTCCTATTTCACGCGCAAACTCTACTGGATGGAAAATCCCGGTAAAGACAAAAGCGAATGGAAAGAACACCTGATCGACTCCGGCTATCCTGTCGAATTCGCCTTCCAGGTCGACCTGGTGAACGACGGCAAGAAGCGCGAAATTCTTCCCGAATACGACAAGCCCGACGCGCCTCTGGCCTGGTACGAAGTGCAGAACGGCGCTTTCGTCAAACACGTCGTCAGCCCCACCAGTTTCGGTCACGGCATCGGCGTCGGCGATGTGAATGGCGACGGCCGCAACGATATCCTGACTCCGAAAGGCTGGTTTGAAGCGCCGCCCGATCCGCGTACGGGAACCTGGAAGTGGCATCCCGATTTCGACCTCGGCTCGGTCGGTTTCATGTACGTGCTCGACGTGAACGGCGACGGACGAAACGACATCGTCACATCCATGGCCCACAACTACGGCATCTTCTGGATGGAGCAGGGCGAAGGCGGCAAATGGACCAAGCACATGATCGACGAAAGCTGGTCGCAGTCGCACGCCATGACCATGGTCGACCTGAATCACGACGGCAAAATGGATTTCGTCACCGGCAAACGCTACATGGCCCACAACGGCCGCGACCCCGGTGAGCGCGAACCGCTGGGCATTTACTGGTATCAATATACGAAGAGCGACGACGGCAAAAGCATCGTGTGGATAAGGCACGTAATCGACTACAGCACTCGCACTGGCGGCGGCCTGCAGATTCCCGTCGTCGATATCGATGGCGACGGCGATCTCGACATCGTCGTCGCGGGCAAGAGCGGCTTATTTCTTTTTGAGAATCTGACAAGGAAACATCCATGAAAACCAATCTCAGCTTTACTCCTTGCGATCGGCTTAGCTGCGTGCCGACTCGCTGCTAGTGCTCTCGAAGGGCGACCTGACGCTGTCGATCGTCGATCCGTCGACGCTGAAAGTGATCGCGCACATGCCCTCCGGCCCGGACCCGCACGAAGTCGTCGCATCGGCCGACGGCAAGACCGCGTACATCTCGAACTACGGCGGCGGCGCGTATCAACACCATCACCGTAGTGCGATCTGGTCGCGCAAAAAACCACCGGCACCATCGATCTCGGAGCCCTGACGCGGCCCGCACGGCCTGGTGTTCGTCGGCGGAAAATTATGGTTCACGGCGGAAGGCGCGAAAGTCGTCGGCAGCTATCGATCCCACGACGCAAAAAATCGATCTGGTCATCGGCACCGGCCAAGATCGAACGCACATGGTTTACGTGATGGAAGATCTGAAGCGCATCATCACTTCCGACGTCAGTCTCCGCGACCATGACCATCATCGACAAAACATCTCCAGGCGGCCGCGGCGGCCCGAATTGGGATGAAGACTCACATCGCCGTCGGCCGCGGCGCCGAAGGATTTGATGTGAGCGGCTCCGAGTTATGGGCCGCGAACGCGCAGGATGGAACGATTTCCATTCTCGATCTCGCCACCAAGAAAGTCACGCAAACACTGAACGCAAACGTCAACGGCGCGAACCGCTTGAAGTTCACGCCCGATGGAAAACTTGCTCTCGTCTCGACGTTCTGAACGGCGCGGACTTATCGATTTTCGATGTCGCGACCAAAACGCTCAAGAGGAAAATCCCCATCGGTCACGGTGCCGCGGGAATCGAAATGCAGCCCGACGGGAGCCGAGCCTTCGTTGCGTGCACGCCCGACAGCTATGTGGTCGTGGTCGACCTGAAATCGCTCGAAATGACCGGCCACCTCGATGCGGGCAAGAATCCAGACGGAATGGCATGGGTTAAGAGGCCTTAAAGCATCATAAATGCGCGATTAAGGGGGCTCAATAAGGCCTTAAATGACCATAATTTCGCGCTACCAGTTTTTCTCCCAAACACGCACAATCGGGTACCGTCCCGCGTCTTCAGGCTGATACTTCGACTGCTCAAACCACCACTGAAGCCGCGCTCGGGGATCGGCTGCAAACTGCTGATCCGAAGCGAGTTTCTGCTCGAATTGTTTGCGCAATTCCGGTTGATCGGCCATCATGCGGCGGGCGATCGGCTCGGAAAGATATTCGCCTACAGCACCCCCGCGACCGCCTCTTCCGCCTCCGCCTTCAAAAACGGAATCCAAGAGGCCCCAAGCGGCGATGGAATCGGGGGCGTTGGGTTCGAGCAGCGAAAGAATCAGGCGCGCGCGGCGCTGTTTCATCGGAATCCAGTAGGAACCCGCGGGGATGAAAATTTTCTCCTTCACTACGCGCGGCTCGACGGTCAACATCACGTGTCCTTCGCTGGCGTTCGCCGCGAATTTTGTGCTGGTGAACCGGTAGGTTTCGAAAACCTGATCGAGAGGTTTAGTCGGTGCGCTCGATCTCGACTCCGTGAGCTTGCAGAAGAGTCGGCGGCGGAGTTGAAGGCGGCTGGGATCAGATATCCGAGGGGCATTTGCGCGGCTAGCGTGGTATCGATCTGATCGTGAATCACGGTTTGGATATCGTCCTTTTCGCCGGTGTAACGGGTGACGTTCGCGCCGGTTACTTCGCTCTTGAAGGGCGCGTTTTTCAGCGCGTGATAAACAATCGGGCGGCTCTTGTCGCTCACTTTTCCGGCGAGATAAACAGGTTCGGCGTGAATGATCGCCGGCGCGCGCGGACATGGCTCGGTCGGCTTCGCGCACGGCTTTGCGCAACGATTCGGCATCGGCGGTAATGATGTCGAAGGTGTGGCGCATGATGTCGTAATTGGCCCAGGCCCGGGTGCGGGCGGTTTTCAGGCTATGCGTTTCGACCAATAACGACGGGCGATTCTGCACGGCGGAGTACAGGTGCGAATAGCGCGGCGAGAAGACTTCCATGAAGAATTCGCGATTGCGCAAAGCGCCGTAGGGCGCGACCATGTGGCCGTCGGCTGCCATGCGCTTGTCGAGCTCGGGAACATATTTCTCGCGAACCCAGGCGCCGGCGGGCTCGGCGATATCCTGATTGCGCGCCATGTCCCAGGTAACGTCGTATTGCATGTCGGAGCCGTCGGTGACGTGATTATCGATCAGGAAATCCGGCATCCAGGAATTGAAGACGCGCAGCCACGCTTTCATTTCCGGCGTGTCGGCTTTCATATAATCGCGATTGAGATTCAGGCGCTGCGCGGTGGCGCGGAGGCCGGTCGAAGCCGGGCCGTTCTGGCTGGGCCGATGATAGGCGCTGAAATATTCGTGGCCATCGACGTTGAAAACCGGGATCACGACGAAGATCGCATGATCGAGCCAGGCGGCGAATTTTTTGCTGACCGTCATGTCGCGGATCAGCATGAGCACGGTATCCTTGCCCTCGATTTCGCCGGCGTGAATGCCGCTCTGGATCATGATTACGGCTTTGTTGGTCTTGGCGGCGGCTTCGGGCGTGAAGGCGCGGTCCTTCGAAACGACCAGCGCGATCATGGTGCGGCCTTCGGGCGTGGTGCCGATGTCCATCACTTTGACGAATTTCGAAGCGCGCTTCCAGGCGATGCGAAATTTCGACGGCTTCGGCGTAGGGCGCGGTCTGATTCCACTCGGTTTTTTCGCCGGTGGTGAGAAGATTTTGCGGAGACTCCTTGGTGCTGGCGGTCAGCGACAGCGGCCGCTTTCGCGGCGGCGGGCTCGGATGCGGAGTGCGGTGCGATAGGGTCTTGAAGCTAGGATGAGCGCGAGGAGGCAGGAGGGAAGCATGAAGTGTATGGTAACTTACGAGTCGTCCGGCAATCGGTTAGCGCGAATCCCCGCCCTCACGGGACGGGGTTATAACCACAGTGGAAATGCTCGCGTCTATCCGCATGCTGACGCATGGCGGCTCAGGGGCGACATTGGTCGCCTCAACGCGTCCGCGCTGCGCACAACCAGGTGGAACCGCCTGCGCCACAACAGGCTAAAGCACTTCTGTCCATGTTGGCGAGGCTGCGAACGCGGCATGGATCAGTCCTACATGCGAGTAGGTTTGCGGGAAGTTGCCCCACATGCGCGGCTCCGCGGGGTCGTAGTCTTCTGATAGAAGCCCTAATGGTGACAAGCGCTTGATGGATCCGGTCGAATACCGCTCTCGCTTCATCCCGTCGACCGGCGAAGGCCAGGGCCTCGATCAGCCAGAAGGTACAAATCACGAAAGCGACCGACGGTTTGCCGAAGCCGTCGTTCAGGCTATAGCGCTGCAGCCAGTCGCCTCGCGCCAGATCTTTGTGAATTGCGTCCATGGTGCTGAATCAGCTTCGGATCTCCCGCCGGAAGAAAACGCAAGCGGACCATCTGCAGCAGGGAAGCGTCCAGGTCTTCTCCTCCGTAGTGGCCCACGAAACTTCCTTTGTTCGCGTTCCAGGACTGGTCGAGATTTCGGCATGAATGCGATCGGCTGCGGCGTGAAATTCCTGAGCGCGCGACGGTGCGTGCAGGTCCGCGATCCCCGCCATGCGGTCCGCGGCCGCCCAGCACATGAGGCTCGAAAAGGTCTGCGGCTTCCATTCGGTGCGATATTCCCAGATGCCCGCATCCGGAACTCCCGTCAAGGAGATCGCCTTTTTGCGCGAGTCCCTCGATCAACGCGAGCGCCGCGGGCGAACGTTCCGCGCTCATCCGCTCGTCGAGAAAGATCGGCGTCAGCGCCAGCACCATCTCTCCGTAGATATCGTTCTGGGAGTGCAACGCGGCCCCATTGCCGATCCGCACCGGTTTTTCGCCGTTATATCCGGGCCAATTTTCGAGGATCGATCTCTTCCAGGTTCCTCGATCCATCCACGCGGTAGAGCGGCGCGAGGTGAGATCCGGCGCCCCTCCGGCCACGTTCAGCAGATACTGGACGAACTGCTCGCGCTCTTCAAATTGCCCCAGCAACCCGAAGGCATTCAGCACGTAGTAGGAATCGCGCAGCCAGCAATAGCGATAGTCCCAGGTGCGCCCGCTTCCGGCCGACTCGGGAATCGAAGTGGTCATCGCGGCGATGATCGCGCCGGTATCCTCAAAGCAATGCAGCTTCAGCGTCAGCGCGGACCGGATCACTTCCTGCTGGAACAGCGGAGGAATGTCGCACTGCTTGACCCAGCGCTGCCAGTAGCGGGCTCGTTTCATTCCAGAAACGCTCGCACAACGGCGCGAGAGGCTCTTCGACCGGCGCGCCCCAAGTCAGTACCAGGTGCTGGCGTCCGGTAAGGTAAACGGCTGGCCGCCGAGGTAGGAAAGGGGAAGGTCGGTGGTGAGGCGCAACTGGCTGGCGAAACCTTCAAAGCGCACATGGTGCGAACCTTGCATGGCGGAGGGCCGCGCCTTGGACCAGCCCAGCCGCGGCTCGCAGACCACGGCGATGCGCGGCGTTCCTTCGATCGGCTCGACGATGCGGATCAGTTGCGTGGGCCGGAAAGCGCGGCCGAACTGCAGGAACCGGGGCGCGAAATCAATCACCCGGAAAGAGCCCGTCGAGGTTCGAAAGGTAGTTTCCAGGATGTTCGTGTTGGGCATGATAGCGCTGGCTGCCGGTTTCTCCGCCGGCCGGGCCAATGCGGAAGCGTCCGCCATCCTGGCTGTCCAACAGGGTTGAACATACCGGTTCCGAATCGAACCGAGGAAGGCAGCACCAGACGATCTCCCCGCTCTTGTGTATCAGCGCGGAAAATTGGCAGTTCCCGATCAGACCCAAGTCTTCAAGGCGCATAGTTAATGACCGAGACACATAGTATGCCACGAATGGGGTCACAGCTTGTGAAAATGCGGAACCGGCTCGTTGGCCCAGGCCAGGAGCGTGTAGACGGCGCGCTCGTCACCCTGATGTTTTCGAGCCATGCCGATTCCCCACGCAAGCCTTTTGAGCGCCGACTCGCGATAGGATTCCGGGGTCCGGACATCGCCCGGCGGAGGAGGAGGCGGCTGGTCGGTCGCGGGACCGGTGACAGCCTCGATCGCAGCGAGAATCTTCTCTGGATTCTCGCCATCGTCGTGCGCTTGACGCGCCATTGCGGCCACCCGGAGATGCGCATCCGCACTCATGACAATCTGCTCCCAGAGTCCTTTCTGATTAGGGCGAGCGAATCCTCCATCATCGAAGAAGACACCGTCCAGAGTGAGGGTGACTTTTTGGAGTGGACCACGGGAGCGCCTTGCACCTCCGGCTCCACCCATGCCCCAACCACCACCTGTCCAGACTTCATCCGGCCCGGGAGGCCGCACGTCGCTGTTGTCTCCCACCTGCTGGCCATTGCGGCCCAAATAACGCTTCGAACCTGGCAAAATCACGCGCCAATATTTGTACAGGTTCAGCGATTTCTCGGAAAGCCCGAAGGGAAGGAGGACGGACGGATTCGCTCCTCCGCCGATGGAGCTCGTATAGGTGCGGCCACTCACTTCCTCAAAGGTCCAGACCTGTTGGATCTCCACGATGCCGTGCTGGCTGCGGTTTAGCAGAATGGCGGAAGTTTCCCGATCTTCGAGAATTTTGGGGCGCATCGATGCCGGGAGCGGAGGGGACCCTTCTTTGGGATGATCGAAACGCTGCTGGATATCCAGCAGCAACCGGTCATAATCGGGGGAGGATGGCGGGATCAGCGTGACACCGAATTGCGGAAGATCGTCGCAATGGAACTCCATGGAGGAATTAGAGCACTTCCGGGGTTCGGCTGCCAAGGGGAAGCTGGGTCAGGAGGTACCGCTCAGTTGAAGAACAGGCCAAAATCCGCCGGCTGAAGCCGACGCTGCAAGCTGAAGCTCCCGCCACCATCGTTCTTCATCATCTGTGGGCGCAGGGCCACGGCTCCGTTGAAGAACGACTGGTGTACCCGCAGTGTCCCCTCCCTGACGGTCGGGGTTCGGTTTCGGAGCCTCGACTGTTAGAGTCTGTGTGAAACGTGCGGCTGACCGCTCCCGTAGGTCGCGGCTCCATTGCAAAGTCAGAATAATCACGCAGACTCGTAATAGCCGGTGCTCCAGCTTATTCGGAATACTCGCAGGTTTAACATCCTGGCGTCTCCCGGTATTAGGACTCCATCGGCGGGGGCTACCAGCCTGTAGATCGCGGTTGCGGTCTCTGGTAGCTCCAGCGAAATCGAGTGCCGGTAGGACACCGTTGCCGTCGCGAGGTGCTTGCCCTGTTCGCTGGTTAGTTTAAGTTCGAAGGCTTCGCATTTCCGCGACGGTCCGGACTCTAGATCGATCACCAGCGTACGGTTCGTCCCAGAGGGGCTCGCCACAACGATTTCCCCGTCTGTATCCAGCCAGCGAAATAACTGTTCTCCATCGCGTTCCAAGCCGTGCCAGCCGCGGCCAAGAAAAATTCCGTCGGAAGGGAGATCGTTGCCTGAGTAGAGCACCGCCAGACTCTCCGCGGGAACGATATCCTGTTGGTGGTTGTGAGAACGCAACGCACCCGGATCATTATAAAGAGGCAGGTATACGCGTTCACCCTCTCGGCGAGGCAGACCTTTCCCTTCGCGCCATTGATCGATGTTCCAGCCTGCAGGGGCGCCCGGAGGAGGTGGCGCAAACTCGATCGGACTGTCTGTGTTCCCCTCGGCCATCGCGAGCGCCAGCGACGTCAACTCGTCGATCAACAACGATGGATCGCTTAGCCTCGCGAGATAAGCTTCCTGTTCAAAGGAAGGCCGCGTCCTATAAACATCCTTGCGCCAAGGGGCGTTAAATTTGAGCACGGTCAGCTCGCGAAGCGGCGCAAAACGCTTGCCCGCCGCCCATGCCGCCGACAGGAACGCGATGTCGCCAGGGGTATGCAATTCACGGTAATCCCGCCAACCGCCGGTCTCCCGCACCATGTCAGTTCGATGGAGAACGGTCGATGGTGGAACCAGCGCCTCTGGTTCGTAGGAGCCTGATTTGGTCGCGCCGGTCAGCACCCGCACGGGACTACCGGGAGGGCCAATCATAATGGCTAAGCTGTAGGCGACGTCCGCGCCGGTTTGCTCAATCCTCTGAACCAGACGTGCGAGATGATTCGGCAACCAGAGATCGTCATGGCCCAGGTAGGCAACGTAGCGTCCGCGCGCCCTCTCGAGACCGGCGTTGTTCGGCGCGGCCTGGTATCCGCTGTTGCTGGGCAGATTGTGCCAATGAATTCGCGCGTCACGGAAGGATGCGGTCACCGCTTCGGAATCGTCCGTGCATCCGTCGCCGATCACTAAGAGCTCGAAATCGCGGAACGTTTGTCCCAGCACGCTTTGGATCGCGCAGCGCAGCACGCTGCTGTAATTGTAGGTGGCGATGATGACGCTAACCGCCGGCGCTTCATCTTCGGCCATGGCGCGCGACCCTACCAGCCTTTGCGATCTTCAAAGCGATACGGAATCTGATCGGTATCGAGAGGGAAGCGGTAGACGTCCGGGCTCTGGTGGTCGTAGGGCCTTGACGGCATGCTGACGAATAGGGCATCCGTCAACCCGATGTTTTGATGGGCGTGGTAGACGAAGGCGGGAATCACCATCAGATCGCGATGGATGTCGCTGCGATAGATCTCATTGATCATGCCAAAAGTCGGCGAGTCCGCGCGGCTGTCGTAGAGCACCACTTTCACTTGGCCCTGGCTGATGAAAATGCGGTCATCGTGCAAGCGATGCGCGTGCCAACCCTTGATCTTACCGGGACGAATGGTGAACTGGTAGACGTAAACCACAGGAGCCGGATGCGGAGCACGGTGAGGGCTGAAAATTTCGCACAGCGTTCCGCGGTCGTCCAGATGGGTTACGGCTTGCTGAATGGTCACCCCATGAATCAGTTTCTGAATCGATTGTCCATCAACGGTGACAGTCTGGACGTCCTTTTTCGGGCTCACGCTCAAAATTTAGTATACCTATTGGGACGCACTTTGCGAAGCGTTTCAGGCCGGGATCGAGCCGTTCTTGATGATTTTCGTCATCACTTCGGTGAACGTGTCGATCTCTTCGAGCGTCGTGTAGACGTTCGGCGTGATGCGCAGGCCCTGATATTCGCCGGGCGTGACGATGGCCACGGTCCAGATGCGGTGTTTCTCCCACAGATACTTCGAGAGCGCCGGGGCATCGATCTTATCGACGCTGATGAAGCCGATGGCGCAGGACTGCGCGGGATCTTCGCTGTTCAGAATTTTTACGCCCGGCAGTTCGCGCAACTGATTCGACCAGCGCTTGCGGAGGTAGCGGAAACGCTCGGCTTTGCGCTCCGGGCCGATGCTTTCGTGGAAATTGATCGCTTCGGTGATGGCGTTGCGCTGCGAAGCCGGATGCGTGCCGATCTCTTCAAACTTGCGGATGTTTTCCTGCATGGAATCCGGCGCGGCCATCATCGGCCAGATGGTCGGGATCTTGTTCTTCCGGACATAGAGCATGCCGGTGCCGATAGGCGCCAGGACCCACTTGTGAAGCGACGTGCCGTAGTAATCGCAATCAAGCTCGGCATGGGTGAAGGGGAACTGGGCGAAAGCGTGGGCGCCGTCGACGATGGTTTCGATGCCGCGGGCGCGCGCCATCTGGCAGATTTGCTTCACCGGGAAAATCTGGCCGGTGCGGTTGGTGATGTGGCAGATGTGAATGACCTTGGTCCGCGGCGTGATGGCGTCTTCAAACATCTTCGCCAGGTAATCCATGCTGGGCGGCGGCACGGGCCAGGTGAGTTGCTTGAGCTTGATGCCGTCGCGACGCTCGCGCTGCTGCCAGGTGGTGATCATGCGCGGGTAATCCTGATTGGTGGTGATGACTTCGTCGCCGGGCTTCAGCTTCATGCCGAGCTGGATGATCTCATTCGCTTCGCTGGCATTGCGGGTGATGGCGACTTCTTCGGGGTCCACGCCAAACATGCGGGCCAGACGGCGGCGGACGGTTTCGACGCCGGGGTCGAGCACATTCCACATGTAATAGGACGGGTTGAGGTTCTCCATCTCCAGATAGCGCACCTCGGTGTCCATGACGATTTTCGGAGCCGGAGCGACGCCGCCGTTATTCAGGTTGATCATGTTGCGATCGACGGTGAAAGCGTGGCGGATGTTGAACCAGAAGTCTTCGTCGCGAGCGACGGTATCCGCCGGCCGCCCCGTGACAGAGGTGATGGCGTCCTGCGCTTTGGGCCAATGAGTTCGCTTGAAAGGCAGTGAGAATAGAGGCAGAGGTTCCGAAAAAGTGGCGACGGTCCATAATGAATCTTATACCTTTTCGGGCACTTGTGACGGGCGGGTTCAGTTCGCGGCGAATGCGCAAGCGTTTCCGGGGGTCGACCAGCATCCAAAGGATTGCCGACACCAGGTAGAGGCTGCCCATGATGAGCAACGGCATCTGCCAGTCGGAAAAATGTGTCACTACCCATCCGGTCACGACTGGGCTGAGAATCGATCCGATTTGTCCCGTGGTATTCATGGCTGCGCTCAGGACGCCAGTGTGCTCGCCTCCAATATCGATACATGCGGCCCAACTGGCGCTCAATGTGAACATGGAAGCAGCCACGGCCACCGCGATGAGGGATGCTGCCATCACGGGCGTGGCGGAGAGGACTGAACCGAACATCGCCGCGGCTGCCACAGCGTAGCCGGCAACGGAGACACCGGATCGGCCCAGGCGGAGGCCGAAGCGGCGGGTTAGGAAATCGGTGACCGCACCTCCGCTGATGTCGCCAAGAACGCTGAGAAGCAGTGGCAAGCCGGAGAAGAAGCTGAGCGACTCCTTTTGAAAGCCCCGCTGCTCTGCCAGATAAGTGGGCAGCCAGGTCATGACGAAATACGAGCCGTAGCTGTTCGAAAAATAGGCCAGGCAGAGAAACCAGACACTCGGCGATTCGGCAAGAGCTCGCCAAGCGCCACTTCCGGCGTGTTCGTGCACGGAGACTTGACGACCGGCTTCGATCAATTCCGCTTCGGCGACGTTCACTTGCGGATGATCCCTCGGGTCGTCACGAAACCAGCGGGACCAAGCGGCGGCCCACACGAATCCGGTTGCGCCACATGCGGCAAAGATCGCTCGCCAGGACATATGGGGAAGCAGCGCGGCCACCAGGAGCGGCGTAAGGCCGCCGGAAAGATGCGCTGCGGCGAAAAAAAATCCCTGCGCGCGGCCGCGCTCGCTGACCGGTGTCCAGCGCGAAAATGCCAGGGCTGCGTTCGGCCATGCGCCGGCCTCTCCGGCTCCGAACAGAATCCGGATGACGAGCAGGCTGGAGTAGTTCCAGGCGAAGGACGTAGCGATGGTGAAGCAGGACCACCAAGCCACGATACGGGTGAGAACGCGGCGAGGTCCAATACGCTCCCCCCACCAAGCGGTCACGATTTCGAAGCCCGCATAGGCGACGGCGAAGGCGCTGAACACGAAACTCATCTGCAGTTTGGTAAGGCTGAGATCGCGGGCGATATGGGGCGCCAGGATTGAAATGCAGACCCGATCCAGGTAGGTGACAGCGGCCAACGCGAGGAGGAAGCCGGCGGCATTGTAGCGGGTACGAGTCGGTCGCATCAGGAGTTACGAATTGTCGCGGAAAGGCAGAAGGAACCAGCATCTCTGTTTTGGACAGTCAAAACAAGTCACCGGCTTTCGTGACCTCGGGCGTTTTCCTGCTGGCTCAACTACGCCGCATCAACCGCGGGAATCAACATAGATGCGCTCCCGCTGCGGGACGTTGCTCTTGCGCCGGTCATTTCGATATCGGGATCTTTTACGTCTATCCGTTAACAGACTCGCTGGGACAGCTGGTAATGGTCTCCCTGCGACACGCCACTAGGGATACTAGGGCCCGCTATAAATATTCTCGAAGAAAATCCCGATACATTAGTGAAAAAGTAACTTCCGATTGCGCCTATACAATGCAGTGAGCCTCGGCACGATGGATGAGCAATTGACAACAGTAAAACGTGGAAATTAGATGGAGAATCGCAACATGTCTCTGAAATCGATCGGTTCCAATCTGGCCGTGGCGCTGCTATTAGCCGCCGCAGCGACTGCCGCCAAGGCTGATGTGATTTTCTTTTCCGGCGATTTGCGAACCGATGCCAATGTGACGGCTGCGGAAGCGGCTGCACACTAGGGCCCGGCAACACGGATCTCGAATATGCTAACTGGGCCGCGGTCACTTACACCTTCGTGGTTAACACCGCGACCACGGTTCAAGCCATCACCTACGGATATGCAGGTGGAACCAGCCTCACCGGAGCCATCGTCCCAAGTGGAGGACTGGAGCCGTACCTGAGCCTGTTCGATTCGTCCGGCAATTTCCTTACTTCGTCCTTCAGTGGAACCTGCCCGGCGACGGCAAACACGCTCGGCGGCAACTGCTTCGATGTGCAACTCGATACTACGCCACTGCTTGAGCCCGGTACCTACACGATCGCCTTATCGGCTTGGGAGAACATGTCCTCGGCCGAGAACCAGGGCACGGGTACACTCGCCGACGGATTTACCGGACTAGGGAACCTCAACCTCGGCGAGAACCTTAACTACGCGTTCGACGTGATTCTACCGAGCAACGTTCCTGAGCCCGGAACCGGACTCCTGGTAATGGCCGCGTTCGGAGCGGCAGCGGTTCTCAAACTCCGAAATCGACTCCAAGAACCAACGCAACAAAGAAAGCAGACCCATGAAACTACTTAACAGAGCTTTATACGCCGGAGCAGGATTGCTGTCTCTGGCTCTTATCGGAGCGCTCGCCGCGCCGAAGGTCGTCGCAGCCGCTCGGGCAGCGCTGGTCGAGATCGTCATTCCCAGCACTCCGTTTTTCGGCTCCATGAGCCTCTCCGGATTCGCTTCGCAGTCCGTCGGACCGGGGACAGGCACCCTCGGCGTCACCCAAATCGTGATCACCAACTTCGATTCGGTTGTGAATCAAGTCAACATCTATTCGCCACTTCTTACCGGCGGGACGTGTGGGGGAATCGGAAATATCAACGGTGGGAACACCATCCCGTTTCTGGTCCTCAAGGTGCAACCCAACTCGACCCTGGTAGTCTCGCCCTCCTCGCCGATGGTCTTTACGCCCCAGGATGGATATGACAACGTGAACCATACCTGTGTCGCCGCGGGGATGCCAGTGAGTGGCGGCAACGTTTACGTTATGATCAACGGCTTCGTGAACTAACTGTCTTACGTCTACCCGCATGCTTACGCATTGGATACTGAACCGCCATGCGTAAGCATGCGGGCAGACGCGAGCATTTCCGCTAACAGAATCGCCGGCACAGCCGACTGGTGGCAAGGCTTTAGTCTTTTAAAGATTTCGCTGTTATTCGAGTCAGATTAGTATTAAAATCTGATGAACTTATCGCGAATAAGGGAAAGACATTGTCCACGCCAAAGCGTCTCATCGTTTGTCTCGACGGAACCTGGAACCGCCAGGACAGCTCAACAAATATCTTGCACCACTTCAACCTGGTGCGGGAAGGTCTCGATCCCGAGACCAGCTGGTGCCAGGAGAAGTACTACCATCCTGGGGTCGGAACCAATTCCCTCGACAGCATCACCGGAGGCGGCTTTGGATTCGGGCTCGAGGAAAACGTCCGCGACGCCTACAACTGGCTGGTCGGGAATTATTGCGATGCAGACTCCGAAAATCCCGATGAAATATATGTTTTCGGTTTCAGCAGGGGCGCCTACACTGCGCGCTCTTTAGTCGGTTTCATCGGCGAATGCGGTCTGCTCCGTCGGGGCGCGCCGATCACCGTGAGCGAACTCTGGGAAGCCTACTGTGTCCTGGGGCGCGTGCGGGAAAAGCGCAGCAGCATTTGGGAGCGATTTTTCCCCAAGGAACCCGCTCCGATCCGCGCGATCACCGCCCTCGCGACCGATCCCTGGACGGAGGCTAAATTCGGTGCCGCTCACTGGCTCGCCGAAGATCCCAATCCCGTCGAAGAGTTGCTCATCCGGTGGTCTCGCCGCGTGAAGATCACTTACCTCGGCCTCTACGATACGGTAGGCGCCATCGGATGGGACGCTCTGGCGATTCCCGGGTTGACCAGCCGCCTCGCGCTGCACAACAATATGCGCCCGACGACCATCATCCAACATTGCCGGCACGCGCTAGCCATCGACGAGCATCGCAGCAGCTTCAATCACACGCCCTTAATGTCCTTTATAGGCTTGGGCAGCGCCGATTCCGAGGGAGTGCGCGGTTTCGACGATCATCCCACTTTTTTGAATCAGGATCGAAGCGCCGATGCCGACCAGGTTAAATGGGAAAGATCGCGCGCGATGTGGCGGCGAAAAATCGAGCAGCGCTGGTTTGTCGGCGCGCATTCCAACGTCGGCGGAGGCTATGAAGCCAATCGGCTCGCGGAATTGCCGCTCCAATGGATATTTGAGGGTGCCATGAAGCTCAAGCTTAACGTGGAATCCGTGTCCTGGGATCCGCCGCCCACACCCCAAAATCAGATGCCTCGCGATTCGTTCGCCGAGTTTGCGGCTCCCTTTTGGACCAAGATCTTCCGCGCCAAGAGAAACTACCGGGTCATCGATCCCGATCCGATTCGAAACGCCAGTCCTGTACAAGAAGGCGATCACCGGATTGGCTTTTCCCTCGAGTCCATTAATGAGGTAGTCGACGAGTCGGTATTTGCCTACTGGGAAAAAGCGAAGGAGATTCCGCCCAATCTCTATGCCTACGCTAAGCGCCGCGGCATCGAGACACAGGCACAGCCGATGCATTGTTGGCCGGGCACGCGCTTGAGCGATTTCGTGGCGGTGATTCTGTGGGCCACCCTGGCCGCCGCCGGGTTAGCCTCGGTATGTCAATTGATCGGCATGACAATTACCAGCGAATGGCACAAGTGGGCTGCCTATACCGCGGCCCTTATTCTGCCCTTCATCGATTTGAGCGAGAGCCGCATTAACTTCAAGCGAGCCATGGGAGCAGGGTCGCCCGGGCGTCAGGCTTTCCTCGATAGCATCTACTGGACCCGATCCGTCGGCTTCGTGCTCTTCGTTTTTGGCCTGATTAATTCCGTTTACTACCTGGGAGAACTCGGCTGGCACTGGAATACGCGCGAGCTGGCTTCTGTTGCAGGGGTCTATTGGCCTGTGCCGGTGCTCGCGGCGTTGGCACTGATCGTCGCGACCAAAGCCTCTAAGCAGTCATGGCTTTCTTTGTTCCTTGGACCCTTGGCGATATACGGCGCCGCAGCGCTGGACTGGCTTCTCTTCCGTCTTGGGGGCGCACTCTTTCAGGCTCGGATAGAACGTACTGTGCCGTCGCATATTCATGTCCTCTTCATGCCTGGATTGCTCCTCGTGTTACAGCTCTCGCTGATATATTTCTGGCGGGCGTTTCTTTGGCTAGCCGAGCCAATGGCGCAGGCGCACCTCGATTCCGTTACCAAACTTCAGCGATGCCTTACGCCGAAGCAGGTGGCAGCTTGTCTTAACCGCTGGCGAAACCTGCTGATCTGCTGCTGGCAGGAGGACGATCCGGTAACCGGCCCCGCCGCACACCGAATGCGCGAAATCGTGCGCGCCGCTTTATGGAGGGATATCGTCGGCTTCATCCCTGTCTACACCGGCTTTCTGATGTTTGGCCTCCGCTTCGCCGCCTACCACACCAAGCTACCGTTGCACTTTCTGAAACTGCCTGGATCCGGCTTCGAGCTGTGGTGGGTGATTCCCGTGGCCACCGCGCTGGCCGACTATGTGGAGGACGCGTGTCACCTGCGCTATCTGAGTCTGGATGAAAAAGGCGCGCATCCGTCTGTTCTGCTGACATTATTCTCATCCATCATGACCGTGATAAAAGCCGTAGGCTTCTTCGGCGCACTGCTCTGCACGCTGGTTGCTATAGTCGCCGGCACCGTCGAAGCTGCCGCCGATCTCACCGACTGGCGCGCAAAATTCGCGATTCTAATGTCCACCGCGCTGCTGATCCCGGCCCTGCTCTTCGTGGTCGGCCTGCTGATGCAGTTGGCATCCAGGCCGGCGAAGAGTCAATCCGGCGGCATGAAAAAGATGAGCAAGGCAGTCGGCGCGGACTAACTTGGTCGGCTAACAAGTTGATGTAAAAGTCCTCGCAGGCTAACGTGGGTGGCACAGACTTTAGTCTGTGTTTAGAACTTCCGATTCGCCGGAGACTTTTTCATCATCCTGCTAAGGCAACTGGCAAAGCTGTCGCCTCGTTCGCAATACAATAGGCCTCTCAGCCGTGAAACCTTCCCGACTTCATCAGTGCGCGGTGTTCGTCGCCTTGTGCACGCTCCTTCTGGTAATGAGCGGAGCCGCCGTCACCACTTCGCGGGATCAGCCCAGGCAGGCGCTTCTTCAAAATGTTCATCTAGCGGCCGCGATCGTTGGTACGCTTCTGATCGCCGGATTATCCATCTGGTACTTTCGTCGAGGCGCTGGAACTTGGAGCATCCTGGCGTTGGTCATTATCGAAGCGGCATCGGGGTCACCCGCCGGACCTGTGGCCGGTACTCTGCACGCGTTTTTCGCCGCGCTGCTGTTTGCGGCCGTCGCCGCGATCAGCTCTGTTCACCTCGTCCTCCTGGCAGCGCGACCCTGAACTGGTGCAGGATTACGGACGGCCCACGCTCCGGTTCCTAAGCGGCGCGGCAGCGTTCCTGGTGGCGGTGCAGGTTGGATTCGGAGCAGGCTTCCGTCATAGCGCCGTGGGTGTGATGCCGCATCTGCTCGGCGCGTTGGTTGTCGCGCTCTTCATCGTGATCGTAGGAGCGTTCGTCACGCACCAGTTTCCTAAACACCCGTCGCTGCGGCCGATGGCGGTCGCGTTCATGACCATCACGGGAATCCAGGTATTTCTGGGACTGACTGCGTTCCTGATGCGACTGATGCAGATGGCGGGAACGCTGGCGTTTCTAGCGATCAGCGTGGCTCACGTCGCAACCGGAAACGTGACCTTCGCCATGAGCGTAATGCTGGCTCTGGAAATTCGCCGCTCTGTTCTTCCGCGCGCACCAGAGACTCCCTGAGGCGCGTCCTCTTACGGTCGCGCGTGGTGCGTGATCGGGCCGTTCGATCCGTAAACGGGCATCAGGTTTTCCGGAACATCCCAATACGCGATCGAACGGCCCGCGGTCACCAGGCCAATCCAGATCAGCAGCGAAAGACACGCGGCCACTTTCGCTTTGCGTGGAATGTGGGGAGCGCTATCCAGCGCGGCGGTATTGCCGTAGACGCTTCGGAACGCCAGCGCGTGCACGCCCACCAGCAACAACAATGTCATTTTGGCCCAATAAAACGGGTTGTAATAATACATCTCCGCTTTCGAGCCCAACAGCATCGCGCCGCAGCCAACCACCATCACGAAGCCGATCTGTTTCCAGATTCGCAATTGCTCGACGACGTCGGTGATGGAGGAACTCCGCATCGCCCAGCCCAGCAAACGCATATCGGTGATCGCGATCATTCCGCCGAACAGGGCCATGCCGGTCAGATGGCCGGTCATGACAATCGGATAGACCAAAGCCGATTCCCGCAGCGCAGTCATGGGAGCCGTATCTTGAATCCACTGGAAAATTTCCAAGATTGACATGAATTCTCCCGCTCAGGCGAACGCGATGAAGAGACCGCCCGCAACCACGGAAACCCACAGCGCCACTGAGACGATCCCGACCAGCGCGCCCAACGCAGGCGTCGGATCCGACAGCGCGACTTTGCGATGAAGCGTGTATTGATAGAGGATGGCGATCAGCAGCGCGCCGATCTTGAACCGGAAGCTGGAATTGTTGAGGTACAAATTCGGGTCGGACGAGAAAATCAGCGGTCCTGACATCAGCACCGCAGCGAGTCCGCCCAGGGTCCAGGGTCCGAGGTCTTTCGCCAACTGCGAAGAAAGCTGCCGCTTCATGCCGATCCCGATCAGGCGCAGGTCCACCATGAAAATGGTTCCAATCGCGATCGCAAAACCAACAATGTGAATGATCTCTAGAAGCGGGAAAGACCACTCGTTGTTATTGAGAGGGTTGGTCGCCGGATCGTACGGAATCTGAATGTCCATCATTGTGCCGTTTCATGTTATCAGGCGACATTGCCGAAATGCCATTCCTTCTCCTCGCACTGACGTGACGCAATCTACCGTCCGTCCGGTAGGATTCGACTTTTTCCCGAGTCTGTGATAATGTTTCTCAGACCACGTGGAGAAAAGGTTGGATGCGAACACAGTTTCGAAACATGTTGGCGATGCTCCTTGTAGCGAGTGCGCCGGGTTTAGCGCAGCAAATTTACCATGCCCCCAAGGGACCCGACGGTCACCCGAATTTTAACGGCATCTGGCAGGCCCTCAATACCGCCAACTGGGATCTGGTGGAGCACGCCGCCCGCCCCGGCACGGTGATCGCGGACGGAACACTGAGCGCCGACCCTGGAGGTATTGGGGTGGTGGAAGGTGGGGAGATCCCGTACTTGCCCGCGGCTCTCGCGATGAAGAAGAAGAATTTCGAAAATCGGTTAAAGCTGGATCCGGAGATCCGGTGCTACCTGCCGGGCGTGCCGCGCGCCAACTACATGCCGTATCCGTTTCAGATTTTCCAGAGCGCGAAGGCTCTGTTCTTCGCCTACCAATATGACGGTGCGGTTCGGAACATGTTTCTGAAGGATCCGGGCCCCGCTCCGGCCGATTCCTGGATGGGCCAATCGTTCGCCAAATGGGAAGGCGAGACCCTGGTGATCGACGCGACCGGCTTTGACGAACGCACCTGGCTCGACCGGGCGGGAGATTTCCATAGCGACGCGTTGCACGTGGTGGAACGGTACACCATGACTGGGCCGGACATCATGTCTTACGAAGCCACCATCGAAGATCCAAAAGTATTTTCGAAGCCCTGGAAGATCAGGATGCCGCTCTATCGTCATGTGGAGAAGGGCGCGCGTTTAATGGAATTCAAGTGCGTCGAGTTCGTCGAGGACCTGCTATACGGCGATTTGGCGAAGAAGCCGAAGTAGGAGTTATCATGGCCTTTAGACCGACCGGTAAGTGGAAGACTCAAGGAGAATTATGAGAATTAAGCAGATTGCCGCGATGGTAAGCGCTGGAGCGATGATTTGTCGCAGTGCCGGCGTGGGCCCATCACGCCTTTGCGGCGGAATTCGACGCTAAGAAGCCGGTCCATCTTGAGGGCGTGGTTTCTAAGGTGGAACTGATTAACCCGCATAGCTGGATCCATGTGGATGTGAAGAGTGCCGACGGCACGGTGACTTCTTGGATGGTCGAGGCCGGCAGCCCGAACGTTCTGCTGCGCCGCGGTTTCACCAAGGCGACCATCTCTACGGGAACGCCGGTGGTGGTGGAAGGCTATCAATCGAAGGACGGATCTCAAAGGGCCAACGGCCGCGATATCACGTTGCCGAACGGTCAGAAACTGTTCCTGGGTTCGCAAGGTACGGGCGCTCCCTACGACGAAAAGAAGGACGACAAGAAGTAAGCAGGGTAGCCGGTTGTATGGACTATCGAACGGTAAGCGCGCTGGCCTTGACGTTGACGGGGTTTCTCCCCGCCCAGACGCCGGCGCCCAAATCCAACCCCAAGAACTGGAGCGTTCCCCGCACTCCGGACGGTAAGCCCGATCTACAGGGTGTATGGACCAACGCCACCATCACTCCGATGGAGCGCCCCGCAAACCTGGCCGGCAAACCGACGCTGACCGACGCCGAGGCGACCGCCTATGAGCGCGCGAATAATGAGGAACTTCAGAAGCAGGACGGCCAGTCCGATGGACCGCTGATCGCTGCCGCCGGATCGTCCGGGACGGGCGGATACAATGTCCTGTTCATCGACCGGGGAACGCAACTGGCTCGTGTAGACGGCGTGAAACGGACGTCCCTGATCGTCGATCCCGCCGACGGCAAAGTGCCTCCATTGACTCCGGAAGCGCGGGAGCGGATCGGCGCTATGATGCGCGGCTTTGGTAACTACGACAGCGTGAAAGCCCGTCCTCTGTCGGAGCGCTGCCTGGTCGGATTTGGTTCGACTTCCGGTCCGCCGATGCTTCCGGTGCTCTATAACAACAACTATCAGATCGTGCAGACGCCGGACCATGTGATGATCCTGGTGGAGATGGTCCACGATGCGCGGATCGTTCGCATGAACGGCACCCACGCTCCGCCGAGCGTCCGGCAATGGTTTGGCGATTCCATCGGCCGCTGGGAAGGCGACACGCTGGTGGTCGATACCACCAATTTCTCCGATATGACGCGTTTCCGCGGCTCCTCGGAAAATCTGCACGTGGTGGAACGCTTCACGCGCGTTGGCCCCGACGCGATTCTTTATCGCGTCAAGATTGAGGACCCGGCCACGTTCACGAAAGCCTGGACCATGGAATATCCGTTCGTGCAGACCAAGGGTCCGGTGTACGAATACGCCTGCCAGGAAGGCAACTACGCGCTCACTGATATTCTCGGCGGCGCGCGCAAGGCCGAGCAGGAAGGGCCTAAGAAATAACTGTCGAGTCTTGAAAAGGTGATCCTATGAGTTATCGATTTATCGCGATGGCGGGCCGTGCTGGCTCTGGCGTCGCAGGCTCCTCTGCCGGCACAGAGCAAGGCGAAAAACTGGAGCGTTCCCCGCACTCCGGACGGCAAGCCCGATTTGCAAGGCGTCTGGACCAATGCGACGCTTACTCCGCTCGAGCGGCCTGCTGCCGCGGCTGGAAAAGCAACCTTGACCGACGCCGAGGCGGCGGCATGGGAGAAAAAGTCCATCGACGAAGTGCAGAAGTATGATGGGAAATCCGAGAACCCATTTGCCGACGCCGCTGGTTCAGGCGGAACCGGCGGATACAACGCCCTGTTTGTCGATCGCGGCACGGAACTTGCGCGCGTCGACGGCGTGAAGCGGACCTCGCTGGTGGTCGATCCGCCGGATGGCAGGGTTCCTCCGATCACTTCGGAGGCCAGAGCGCGCAACGCGGCGATGATCCGGAGTATGGGCCGGTTCGATAGCGTAAAGGACCGTCCTCTGGGCGAGCGATGTCTCCTGTCCTTCGGCTCCTCTTCCGGGCCGCCCATGCTGCCGGTGATGTACAACAACAACTACGAAATCGTGCAGACTCCGGAAAATATCGTGATTCTGGTGGAGATGGTGCACGACGCTCGCATCATCCGCATGAACGCGACTCATGCTCCGCCCAGCGTCCGGCAATGGCTCGGCGACTCGATCGGCAAATGGGAAGGCGACACGCTGGTAGTGGATACGACCAACTTCACCAACCAGACGCGCTTCCGCGGAGCGTCTGATAATTTGCACGTCATCGAGCGCTTCACACGCGTCGATCAGAACAACATTCTCTACCGGGTGACCATCGACGACCCGTCGACATTTTCCAAAGCGTGGACGATTGAGTATCCCTTCGTGGCGACCAAAGGACCGATCTACGAATACGCCTGCCACGAAGGCAACTACGCGATGAGCGACATTCTAGGCGGCGCGCGCAAGTCCGACGCGGAGAAGGAAAAGAAATAGGATCATTTCGGCTCAGGCGGATACTGAACCGCCATGCGTAAGCATGCGGACAGACGCGAAAGGTTACTAGAAAAAGGATGCAAATGAGCCTCTGGCCGAGAGTGATTTTGGTTGTCGCGGCCCTGACCGGTGTATCGCTGATCGGTGTCGTGTTGGCCGCTCCCCAGGCGCGGCCACAGGGAAAGCGCAGACTGCGGATCAGGTCTTCAAGAACGTCCAGGTGCTGAAAGGGATTCCCGTCGACGACTTCATGGACACCATGGGGCTGATGTCCGCCGCCGTTGGCTACGACTGTTCGGAGTGTCATCTCGGCGCGGGGACAGAAAAAGTGAATTGGGCGGCCGACAATGGCCGAAAAATCATCGCCCGCAAAATGGTGACCATGGTTGCCGCCATCAATCGTGACAACTTTCAGGGCCGCCAAGTCGTGACGTGCTGGAGTTGTCATCATGGCCGCGACCGTCCATCGACCACGCCTGCTCTCGAAAACGTATATGGTCCGGTATTGCTGGAGATGGACGACGCTCTCGTCCAAATGCCAGGGCAGCCCACAGCCGACGTGATTATCGACAAATATATTCAGGCACTCGGCGGCGCTGAAAAATTGGCCGCTCTGAAGAGCTACATCGGAACAGGCACCAGCGTCGGGTTCGGAGGCTTCGGAGGCGGGGGCCAAGTCCACCTCTTCGCGAAATTTCCGAATCAGCGCACCACGCTCATTCAGTTTGCAGCGGCAACGGGCCGCGGAGATGAAGTCAGATCCTACGACGGCCGCACCGGTTGGATGATGACTCCGCTCGCCGTGCTGACTGATTACCAGTTGTCCGGCGTTGAGCTTGATGGAGCCATGTTGGACGCGGAGCTGGGATTTCCCGGACAAATCAAGCAAGTCCTGAGCAATCTCAGAGTGAGCTTACCCAACACCATCAGCGATCTTACCGGACCGTCCAGCCAGACCTCGAGCGATTCGAGCGTCGGCTTAGGGCAGGATCGCGCGGTCAATGTTGTGCAGGGAACAGGCCCTCGGGGTATGCTGGCGACCATGTATTTTGATCAAAAATCGGGGCTGCTGGTGCGGCTGGTGCGCTATGGCAAAACGCAGATCGGCCGCGTTCCCACGCAGATCGATTATTCCGATTATCGCGACGTCGGCGGAATTAAAATGCCGTTTCATTTGACCTTCGCGTGGCTGGACGGCCGGGATGCGATTCAGTTGAGTGAAATTCAGACCAACGTTCCCATCGACGACGAGAAATTCGGACGACACGTCCACTCGATGGGAAAATAGACTCTGTTAAACAAGAGGTATGATAATTGCCGATGTCCATCCAAAGTAAAATCGCCGCTTTTAGCTTCTGCCTGTCCCTTTACGCACAAAGCCCCGCCCCGGAGGCAGCGCCCAGCCCCTCGCTCAAATCCACCGGCCGCTTGCTGGAGCTGCGGACATACTACGCGATGCCCGGCAAACTGGAGGACATCCACAAACGGTTCCGCGATCACACTCTGCAGATTTTCGCTAAACACGGGATGACCGTCGTAGGCTTCTGGGGTCCGGTCTATAAGAAGGACGGCTCAGAGACCAGGTTAGTCTACATGCTGTCGTTCAAGGATCGTGCCGAGCGCGACGCCAAGTGGAAAGAGTTTGGCAGCGATCCGGAATGGCAAAAGGTATCGAAAGAATCCGAAGCCAACGGAAAACTGGTTGAGAAGGTCGAGAGCATGTTCCTTTACGATACCGACTACGCTCCTCAAAAGTAGACAAAACCAATGTTGCGTCATTCGAAGACTCCCATATTGTTAGCCGGCGCCTTGTGCGCGGCCGCGTTCGCTCAACTGCCGATGGCGAACCACCCGGAGGATGTCGGATTTTCCGCGAAACGCCTGGAGAAGACCAGACAGGCGTACCGCGACGACGTGGAGAAAAAAAGTATCCCCGGCGCCGTCCTGCTGATCGCGCGCAATGGAAAGATCGTGACCTACGATGCCATCGGTTATCAGGAACGCGCCGCGTCAACGCCGATGAAAAAGGATTCCATCTTCCGCGTCGCATCCATGTCCAAGCCAATCACCACCGTTGCCGCCATGATCCTGGTGGAAGAAAATAAGCTCGACCTCGGCGCGCCCGTGGCGCAATATCTTCCCGAGTTCAAGGACGTCAAAGTCGGCGCGGACCACTTGGCTCCCAAACGGCCGATGACCGTTCAGGACCTGATGCGGCACACCTCCGGACTGACCTATGGATTGTTCGGAAACTCAGCGATCGATCAAATGTATCGCCAGGCGAATATTTTCAACTCCAAATCGCTAGCCGAGATGGTGAAAACCGTCGCGGGCATGCCGCTGCTGCACCAGCCCGGAGAAGCGTGGGAATATAGCGTCTCGACCGATGTGCTGGGACGAGTAGTCGAAGTCGCCGGCGGAATGGACCTCGATACGTTCATTCAGGAACGCATCACCGGCCCGCTAAAGATGAACGATACCGGATTCTGGGTGAAACCGGCGGCAATTTCCCGGCTTGCTAAAGCAGATGCGAAGTCCAACCTGCCCTTCGCCGAACCAACCGAAAAACCTGCCCTTTTTTCTGGTGGCGGCGGCATGTTCTCTACCGCCAGCGACTACGCCAGATTCTCTCAGATGCTGCTCAACGGCGGAGAACTGGAAGGCGTGCGGCTTCTCGGGCCGAAGACGATCGCATTAATGACCTCCGATCAGCTTCCAGCCACCACGGAGCGCCACACTCCGGTGGCCATGGCGCTCGGGCCTTTTGGTCCGACCCCTGAAATGGGCACCAGCTTCGGCCTGGGCTTCGCAGTTCGCGTCGATGCCGGCCGCAATCCCGAGCCAGGCTCCATCGGCGATTTTTCCTGGGGCGGCATCACGGGCACGTTCTTCTGGGTGGATCCAAAAGAAAAGCTGGTGACCGTGCTGATGGTTCAAGCGGCGCAAGGCATGAACGTTTTCATCTGGCGCCAGGCGCGCACCATGGTTTATCAGGCGCTGGTTAATTAAAGCCAGCCTGCAAGTTGCAATTCCCGCGGACTGTCCCATTTTGGCCGTCCACTCAATCCGCCGTTCCGAATCGCCGATCTTCCACATAGATTAAATCCGTTCTCCCACTCCATTACGTATACCTTAAATACCAGTCGACACTCCCTCCAACCGACCATAAATATTTGGAAACAATAAAGTTAGATCACTGCTCTACAGAGCGGCCGAACGAAGATTCGGCCACATTCTTAAAGGCAGAAAGTTGGATCTTAGTGCCCGATAATAAAACAATTCATCTCCACAACACTCGAGAAGGAAACCCCTCCTCGCAACAATTAGAACACCACTCAATCATTCAAGACCTGCTCGTTCGATCTCCGAATCGCAGGAAATTTTTCAAGACGCTTGGTGTAGCCAGCGCCATGGCCGGCGCAGCCGCCGCAGTCGAAGGAACCGCGAAAGCCCAATCCTCATTCACCGATTTTGACATTCTCAATTTTGCCCTCAACCTCGAATATCTTGAAGCGGAATTTTACACCGTCGCCACCACCGGCCAGACCATCTCCCAAATCGGCATGACCGTAACGGGCTCGGGCTCCTCCGGTGCGACCACCGGTGGATCGCAAGTTGCGGGCCTCACCGGCTCCGCCCTCGCCATCGCGCAGGAAATCGCCAAGGACGAGCAGACCCACGTGAAGTTCATTCAGACCGCAATCGCCTCGCTCGGCGGCACCGCTATCGCAAAACCCGCCATTAACCTGGGCGCGCTGGGGATCGGCTTCAGTTCCCTAAGCTCGTTCCTGACACTCGCTCGCGCTTTCGAAGATATTGGCGTCACCGCTTACGGCGGCGCAGCTCCGCTGATTTCGAGCAAAACCGTGCTTGGCTATGCGGCCCGTATTCTGGCAGTGGAAGCCCTCCACTCCGGGAACATCCGTCTGATGATTGCTCAGAACAACGTCCAGACCACCGCGCTCGATGGCGCCGACCATATCCCTCCGCCCTCCGGTTCCCTGTACTTCCCCACCGATAACAACGCGCTCACTGAAGTGCGTACGCCGCAGCAGGTCCTCTATCTCGCTTACGGCGGCGCCAGTATGTCATCCGGCGGATTCTTCCCGTCGGGCGTCAACGGCCTCTTCAACACCTCCGCCGCCACCGGCGCAACCAGTGACAATAACGGAACCGGAACCGGAACGGGTACGGGCACCGGCAACGGCGCAATCACCGCCAGTCCCAACCCGGCAAGTCACAGCTCCAACGGCGACTCGATGACCACCATCTCGTGGAACGCTCCTAGCGGAGTAACTGCGGTGATGATCACCATCGGCAGCCCGAATGGGACTTTATTCGCCGACGGTGGACCAACCGGCTCCGCTCCCACCGGTCAATGGGTTTCTAACGGCATGACATTCTATCTCCAGAATGTAACAGGTGGCTTGCCGCTCACAGCCGCGAACACCCTGGGGACAGTAGTCGTGATGGTGCAGTAACATGGGCATCGGGGCAGCATGGGTAGGCTCCATCTGCCCCGAATCTTACGCGCAGGAGAAAAAAATCTTCGAAAACAACAGCGATATTCATAAGCTGCCTCCCATCTTTCATTATTGGTCGAACCGTCACCTCCTTCCCAAATTACAGCGCTACGGCTTCACCAGCCCCTCCGCCCTTTTCCTCGATCGTCTGCGCACCAGTAGGACAGTTCCCCGACCTGTCCATTTCCTAAGCCTGGGAGCCGGCAATTGCGACCTGGAAATCGAACTCGCTCAAACTCTGAAGGGCAACTTCACAATCGATTGCCTGGATCTGAATCAAGCCATGTTGAACCGCGCCCGCCAAGCCGCCGAAAGCGCCGGCGTCTCCTCACACCTGAACGTCCTCGAAACAGACCTGAATACTTGGGCTGCCACGACCGGATACGACGCGATAATCGCCAATCAATCTCTTCATCATGTAGTCAACCTCGAAGGCCTCTTCGACCAGGTGAAACGATCCCTCCGTCCCGGCGGCCAATTTCTTATTTCTGACATGATCGGACGCAACGGCCACCAACGCTGGCCGGAAGCGCTCGAGGTAATTCACGAATTCTGGCAAAAGCTCCCGCCCTCCTACCGCTTCAATCAACTGGTCGGCTACTACGAGGAGATGTATCAAAGCTGGGACTGCTCGGTAGAGGGCTTCGAGGGCGTTCGCTCCCAGGACATTCTTTCTCTGCTTCTCGAACATTTTCACTTCAGCCTCTTCGTCGGCTATGGCAACGTAATCGATCCCTTCATCGATCGCGCATTCGGCGGGCACTTCGACCCAGCCGTAGAATGGGACCGGCATTTTATCGATCAGGTGCATCAGCGCGATGAAGAGGAGCTAGCCTCCGGCCGTCTCAAACCGACGCACATGATCGCCGTCCTGACCAATGAGCCATGCTCGATATTCTCCGGAAATTTTTCGCCGAAGTCCTGCATCCGCCAACCATCGCCCAAAAAAATTCAAACCCATGATCCGAACCCGTACCTCTGGAATTCCTGGCCGCAAAACCCGCAAACCGAACTGGAAATCGCCTGCCGCCGCTTGGCCGAAACCGGCCGCGAAATCAAGCAACGGACGGCATGGGCGCTCGGTCTCGCGAACGAACTCGAGGAGCGAACGGCATGGGCGCTGAGTCTTGAAAAGGATGTGCAAGCGCGCACCACCTGGGCTCGCCGCGTTGAGAAGGAGCTTGAGGATCGAACTGCCTGGACGTTGAGTCTTCAATCCGAGGTTGAGAAGCGCACCGCCTGGGCACTCGATCTGAAACAGCAAGTGGAGACGCTCGAAGAGCAAGTCGAAGAAAGAACGTTGTGGGCCCTGCGTTTGAAAGAGGAACTCGCCGGGCAAATCACGCGAGCGGAGCGCCTTGAAAGCGAAGCCCGGCATCCGCTGATACGCATCGCCAAACGCGTGATTAAGCTCATAATGAAACTATCGTGGAATACAGCCCCCTAATGAAGTACACAATCCTTCTACTGGTTTCAGACCCGGTGGTGCGTTCCGTTTTCAAAGAGGCTTTGGAGCAGGCAGGATATACCGTCCTCGCCACCGGCGATCTGGGAAATGCAGTCGACCGTTTGAAGGAGATCGAGCCCGATCTACTGCTGACCAGAACCTATGTGGAAGGCATGCCGGGGCACGATGCCGCAGTTTATCTGCGCTCGAAATGCCTCAAAATGAAGGTCCTCATCGTTGGCGGTCTGATGCAGGACGATCGTCTTGAACTGCGGGAATCGCTGGCGGGATTCGAGGTTTTCCCCCCGCCGTATCACCGCGCCGAACTGCTTGAGAAAGTAAAGCAGGTCCTAGAAAAACCACGAAGCTAGCTCTTCAGCCAATCTTCAGCTTGCGCCTATATCATCAGGCCATGAAAAAGTTCCTTCTCGTGATGGCCGCCACGATTGCGCTCGCCGCACCGCCCGCGTATAAAGTGATCACCAAGATCAAATTAGGAGGCGCCACCCGCTGGGACTACGCCTATCTCGATAGCACCAATCATCGCCTCTATGTATCTCATGCAACTCAGACAGAAGTGATCGACACGACCACTGATAAATTGGTCGGCACCATTCCCGATACGAAGGGGGTGCACGGAATCGCTATCGCGAACGATCTTGGCAAAGGCTTCACCAGCGACGGCGGAGACAACGACGTCACTGTGTTCGATATCAAAACTTTGAAGGTTTTAAGTAAAGTAAAAACCGGCCAGAACCCCGACTCCATCATTTATGAGCCAGTCACGCACCGCGTCTTTACTTTTAATGGACGCAGCAGCGATTCAACAGCCATCGATGCAAAATCCGGCGAGGTAATCACCGCGTCGATTCCCGTTGGAGGCAAGCCCGAGTTCGCGCAGGTCGACGGCAAAGGGCATGTTTACGTCAACATAGAAGATAAGAATGAAATCATCGAGATCGATGCGAAAAACGCTCTCGTATCGAAGCGTTATTCGATCGCACCCTGCGACGGCCCGAGCGGGCTCGCCATTGATCCGAAGAAACTGTTATTGTATTCAGTTTGCGGCAATAAAATGATGATCGTCAGCAATCCCGCAACAGGCCAAGTGGTTGCAACGCCAGCCATCGGAAGCGGAGTCGACGGTGTCGCCTTCGATGACGGCTACGCGTTCAGCGCCAACGGAGGCGACGCGACTATTACGATGGTGGACGATAAGTTTCAAGTGGTTGCGACCATTCCCACGCAAAAAGGCGCACGCACGATTGCGTCCGATCAGAAGGCGCATAAGCTTTATCTGCCTGCCGCCGAATATGGTCCCGCACCGGAGAAAGGCCGTCCGACGGCGCTTCCGGATAGTTTCCAAATTGTAGTCGTTGGCCGATGACCCCTGACGAATTTCGCAAGGCGGGCCATCGGCTCATCGACTGGATCGCGGATTACCGCGCTAACGTCGCTGATTACAACGTGATGGCTCGCACAGCGCCGGGCGAAATTCGAGCTCAGTTGCCGGCAAAACCTCCCGATAGTCCGGAATCTTTTGACGCGATACTGGCGGATTTGGAGAAGATCATTCTGCCCGGCTTATCGCACTGGCAGTCTCCGAATTTCTTTGGATATTTTCCCTCTAACGGATTGCTTTCAAGCGTCTTAGGCGACTATGCGAGCACCGGATTAGGCGTGCTCGGACTTTCCTGGCAATCAAGTCCGGCGCTCACTGAAGTGGAAGAAGTCACCACGGATTGGATGCGCCAGATGGTTGGCCTTTCTGACGCCTGGTCGGGCGTGATTCAGGATACCGCCTCTACTTGCACGCTGTTAGCGCTGATCTGCGCTCGGGAAAAAGGTGGGAATGTTGTTTATGTTTCGGGCCACAGCCACAGTTCGGTGAACAAGGCGGCAATGCTTGCCGGGTTCAAGCGTGAACATATCCGCATCGTGAAGCACGACAAGGACTTCGCGATGTGTGCGGATGATCTTGAAGCGAACATTGTGCGCGACCGCGCGGTGGGTCTCGAACCTTGCGCAGTGGTCGCGACGACTGGCACGACTACTTCGACGGCCCTTGATCCTATTGAATCGATTGCACAAGTCGCTAAGAAGTATGGGATCTGGCTGCATGTCGATGCCGCGATGGCAGGGTCGGCCATGGTGCTGCCGGAATGCCGTTGGATGTGGAAGGGGATCGAAGAGGCGGATTCGCTGGTGCTCAATCCGCATAAGTGGCTGGGAATTGCTTTCGATTGTTCGCTTTACTATGTCCGCGATCCGGCGTATCTGATTCGCGTGATGTCTACCAACCCCAGCTATCTGCAGTCCTCGGCCGATACTCAAGTCAAAAATCTGCGAGATTGGGGCATTCCGCTGGGACGTCGTTTTCGGGCTCTGAAAATATGGTTTGCCATTCGGGAACAAGGAGTTAGCGGGCTTCAGCAGCGGCTGCGACGGGATCTGGAGAACGCGCAATGGCTGGCGGAACAGGTTCGGGCTGCTGAGAATTGGTCGGTACTCGCGCCTGTGCCTTTGCAAACGCTTTGTATTTTGCACAAACCGGAGGGGTTGGAGGGCGAAGCGCTGGACCGCCATACCCAGGGATGGGCGGACCGTATGAACCGATCGGGAGGAGCTTATTTGACCCCGGCGATTCTCGGTGGGAGGTGGATCGTGCGAGTTTCGATCGGATCGATTCCAACCGAGAGGGAGCATGTGGAGGCGTTGTGGGGGTTGATTCAGCGGGAAGTGCGGTCCTTAGAGCGCCATAAATGACCATAAAGTGCGATGTTGGGAGGCTTAAATTGACCTTAATTGGGCATACTTCGTGAAGTGGAGCGGAGGTGTCCGGGCTGGGCCCGGATGGACCGATTGACAATCGGTCCGCAGGTTGCCAACCTGCCCCACAACCCTGCGCTGCGGATTCTACAGAGGGAGTTTTAGGAGGAAGCGGGCGCCTTTGGTTGTTGCGGCGTCGGCCCATAGTTCGCCGCCGTGATCTAGGACTGCTTGTTGCGAGAGCGCCAGGCCGAGACCTACTCCGTTTTTCTTGCCTGCTGTTGCGAAGGGTTGAAATAATCTGGGGCGCACTTGCGGGGAGATGCCGGGGCCGGAGTCTTCTACGCTTACTACTACCGCGGTTTCGTACGCTTGCGCCTCGATATGAAGAGAGCCGCCGCTCGGCATGGCGTCTAAGGCGTTGTCGATCAGATTCAGAAATACCCGCTCCATGCGGGCTCGTTCCAAAGGCAATTCGATTTTGTCGGGGACGTTGACGCTGACTGAAACCTGCTGCGCTTCCGCGGTAGTGGCGTAGGCTTCGCAGGCGGCCGCCACGATATCTTTTAAGCGGCATACTTCTGACGGGATGCTTTTGCCGCGGCCTACTTCTACCAACTCCTGGAGCAGTTCCTGGACGTGACGCGATGCGCGATAAATGTTTCCGGCCAGGCGCTGCACTTGCGGAGGAGTCAGTTCTCCATCGACCAGCATTTCGGCGCCTCCGTAAATTGCGGCCAGGGGATTTCGCAAGTCGTGAACGATGGACGACGACAATCGGCCGATGGTCATGATGCGTTCCTGGCGGATCAGTTCATGCTGGGCGTCTTGAATCGACCCGCACATTGCATTGAAGGCTTCAGCCAAGCGGCCCAGCTCATCGTTGCTCGCGACGGGAACGCGATATTCGTAGTTGCCGTGCGCTACTTCACTGGCTCCGCGGTCGAGTTCACGGACTGGTTCCAGAATTTTTCGCGCGCCATAGTAGGTGAGACCCAAGCCCAGCAAAACAGCGCAGAGCCAGAGGAGAACGATGTTTCTGCGCAGCGCGGCCAAGTGCTGGCGCGCGCCTTCGAACGAACGGAGAATGCGAAGCTCACCGATGGGGTTTCCCTGCACGTCCGGCAAAGGGTTGCCAAGCATGGTGTATTCGATGCCTCCGGCTTCTACTCGGGCGGGGTCGCTGGTGGCTTGGCGGTTTCGAACTTGCGAATCGGCTACGGCGCTCATGGTCGATGCGGCGACTTTTCCGTTCGATAGAAACACGAATTCGCTGCCGCCGGTGGCTTCCTTCAATCTGCCGGCGGCTTGATCGTCTACTGTATAGCCGGCTACCAGAACGTTGAGCAATCCGGGTTCGGCGCCGGCTTGCACATAGACGGGCGTCACGGCGATTTGATAGAGGCGTCCGCCGGACATGAAGAATCCTTTGGCCTGCTGCGGGAAATGCGACGCAGCCTGGCGCACTACGGGCAAGTCGCCCATAAGGGCGCTGTCGGTGACTCCGCCGAGAGAGGCGATTACTTTTCCTCTCGGATCGGTCACCAGGAAGATGGCGTCTTCGCGGGAGATTTTGTCCCAGAGCTCCTTGGCGGTATCGCGGATCGTCGCGGCGTCGCCGGTTGAAAAAGCCGCGCGCACATCGGACATGCGGCTGACCACCAGGCTGACTGACGCTAGCATGTCGGCACGGGATTGCCATAGGGAATCGTAGGCCTGGAAGCTGGCGCGCACCTCTTCGTCGAGGCTCGCGGCGGTGGTGCGGGTGGCGTTGTCCTGGACGATCCAGCCGGTGACTCCGAACAGGAGTGTTACGGCGATGGAGGTGGAGAGGAGGATTCGCCAGAGGAGAGAGACTCGGGCGCCGGTTAGCATGAGTGGCTCCGGAAGGAGGACAGGTCGGGGATCTGTCCTACTGGACGGAAAGTACCCAGGGCAGGTCGAGAGTTCCTTTGGTGAGCCCATCGTGGGGCGGACCCCTGGCCCGCGCGCGATCCCCTGATCGCGCTCTCGACCAATAAAATCAGCTCTGCGACACGCGTACAGGCCGATCCGGGGATCGGCCGCGGACCGGGGGTCCGCCCCACTTTCCACGTTGAGGCCGATTTTTTCAGCAACCTCCGGGAACCTGCCCCACCACACAGACTGAAGTCTGTGCCACCTCGGAGCACGCGGAAGAGAGATTGGCGGCGAGGCATCCTTTCATTCCTTTTTGGCGGCGGGGTAGATGGAATGGTCGTCGCTTTGGGGAGCGTAGACCCGGCCGTACTTGTTGTTGTGGGGCATCTGGAGGAAACCGGCTTCGGAAATTACGATCGGAGAGAGCGCAAAAGCGGCCTGTTCTACGATCACACGACGGGCCAGGGCGTTCAGAGTGGCTTCGGTGGCGCGTTCGTGGAATACCGTTAGTTGATAGTCGCCGGGGGGGACGTTGGGGATCTGAAAAGTGCCGTCGCGGACGGTGGTCGAGAAGTAGGGGGTCGATAAAACTACAATCACCGCGCTCATGGAGGAATGAATATTGCAGAAGACACGCACGATGCCGGGGCGGATGAATTGGACGGACTTGGAAGAGCCGGGGGCGTACAAGCCTACGTCGAAGATCTGGGCATCGTAGCTCGAAAAGGCGCTGTGATAGATGGGATCGTCGTTGGGAAAGTCGACGAAGGTCCCGGAGGCGATGGCCAGAATGTGCGGAGTGAACATTTTGTTTTTCTGGAGCATTCGCACGTGGATGTCGGTTGGATGATTTGCGGGTTTGTTAACAGGGAGTAGTGAGATTACTACGCCCGAGTAATCGAGGCGCTTGCGGACGGAGGCTTCGCGGGAGTCGCGGAGTTCGACTTTGCCGGATACGGTGGAGGCTGGTAAGGGGATGGCGAGAATTAACAGGAGTGTGGCGGACCACGCTCGCGATTGAGTACGGCTCCCTGCGGTCGCGGCTCGGTAGCATCGCTTAGAACAGGTAGGCCAGCGAGAGGTCATAGTGATTATTCAATCTTGACGGTAGCAGGAAATAATTGGTGCGCACCTGCGAGACCTCCGCGCCTAGTAAAACATTCGAGCCCAGCCGGTAGATGGCGTTGCCGGCATACATGAAGTTGCGGTGAATATCGCCGCTTAACAGATCCGCGACGTTGTCGTTTTCCTCGCCGCTGAAGATATTGAACGTCAGGCGCTTGGTGGCGAAGTAGGAAAATTGCGCCCATCCGCCGGTGGTTCCGATGGGAACGGCGCGGATATCGTTAAAGATGCTGAAGCCCTGGTGCAGGCCGCCCAAGCCCGCCGCGTTTTCGCCGGTGAAAAACATTCCGGTGAATTGAACCTTTGACATCGGCTGGATCAGCCAATCGAGGGTGAACAGGTGCGAGGGCGCGGAGAATCCTCCGGCATGGCTGGTGCTGTCGTGGAAGCCGGGGGCGATTTCGACACGCGCGTTTTCACCGAATTTGCGCCAGAGCTCGAAGCGGCCTTCGAGAGCCGGACGGGGTGTGGAAGCGAGAGCGGAATTGTCGCCGCCGCGGATGGCGTAGGAAGGCTCGCTGGTTTCGTAGACGCCCAATTGCGCGGTGAGTCCGGCTTGTTGGCCGAAGGCGAAGCGCTGATCGATGCGCACCTGCGGAGACCAGAGCCACAGGTTGCCGGCGCCGGTGAGAGGCGACACGGCTACTTGCGCCAGCGAGTTGGGCTCGCGTGGAGAGACGATCGGCTTATCCTGACCGACCATTATCGTGGTGTTTTTCCAATCGATCTCCACGGTCGCGGTGCGGAGGCGGATGAGATGGTTGAGGGAACTGGATTGGCTGCCTCCCCAGGCGTCGACGTACATGGTGCCGTTGATATGGCCCCCGCCGAAAATTTCCGGGCCTTCGAGTTTCATGCCCAGCACGCTTTGGGCGAGGGTCGCGCCGGCGGGGAAAGAACTGGCGCCTATCGAGGCGGTGGTGGGATATTCGGATCCCCCGTTGGCGCGGCCGTTTAAGAAGGCGTTGAAGAGCACCATGCCGGTGAGAGTGATGGGGAGTTTTTGAGAGGCTTCGACTTTGGTTTGTGCTTGTTCGTCGATGCGGGTTTCCACTACTGCTAGTTTTTCGGCTAAGGGCGTGGGTGGTTGCGGAGCGGCGGGCTCAGTGCGCGAGGCTGCCAGTTCTGCGCGGAGGGCTCGCACCTCGTCCGCTAGATTTTTGTTCTCCTGTTCGATGCGGTCGAGGCGTTCGAGAACTTGTTGCAAATCCGATTTCTGTTGCGCGGCTAGTAGCGCGGGGAAGAGAAGAAAAACTAGAGATGCAATTTTACGGCACATCGATTAACTCCTCGAGTCTCTGGCGTACCTGGGACGGCGAGTATGGCTTCGGGAAATAGGCGCTTGCGCCCAAGCTGACTAAGCGTTCCAGGGTGCTGGGATTATTATCGCCGCTGACGACCATGATCGGCATGTCGGAGGCTGCGCGGACTTTCTCGATAAGCTGAAAACCATCCATGAGAGGGAGATGCAGGTCGGTCACGATCGCGCTGATGTGATTGGAGGCTAGGCAGACCAGCGCTTCTTCGGCGGAGGCGACGGAGTGGATTACGATATCGGGGAGCTGCATCAGGGCCATTTCGAGGATGTCGCGGGTGGGCTCGGTGTCCTCGACGATCAGGATGGTGCGGGTCATGGGGGTGTCCCCTCCCTTACGGTCGGGGTTCGGTTTGGGGTCTCGGTAGCGCAGGGCGACGCGTCCGGGCTGCGCCCGGATGGACCGATTAACAATCGGTCCGCAGGTTGCCAACCTGCCCCACAGAAGAAAGACGTTCTCGACATTACGGGAGGAAGCGGTAGCCTACTCCGTGCACCGTTAGGAAGTGGCGGGGGCTGCCGGCGTCGGGTTCCAGTTTCTGGCGCAGGCGGACGACGTGGGCGTCGACTGTGCGGGTGTTGGGGAAGGATTCGTAACCCCAGACGGAGTTGAGAATCATGTCGCGGCTCAGGGCGCGGTCGGGGTTCTGCAGGAAGTAGGTGAGGAGATTGTATTCGGCCCTTGTTAGCTTGAGCTCTTCGCCGTGTTTCGAAACGATGCGGCGGGTGACGTCGATTTCGACGTCGGCGAAGGTGAGTACTTTCGTGTCGCCTGGGGAGGTGCGGCGGAGGAGAGCTCGGATACGGGCCAGGAGCTCGCGGGTGCCGAAGGGCTTCACTACATAATCGTCGGCACCGATTTCGAGGAGCAACACTTTATCGATCTCGTCGCCGATGGCGCTGAGTACGATTAGCGGCGTCTTCATTCCAGCGGCGCGAAGTTGCTTGCAGACTTCGACGCCGGTCATGCCGGGCATGCGGAGGTCGACGAGAATCAACGCGGGCTTGAGAGTGAGAGCCTGACGGAAGCCCTGCTTGCCATCTTCGGCCAGGACGGGGCGGAAGCCTTCCTTCTCCAAGAGGAGACCGATGGTGTCACGGAGGCTGGCGTCGTCATCGATCACTAATACTGTTTGCATATCTGACTTATATCAGGGTACGGCGATTGTGATGCCGGTGGGTGGAATCGGAGGCTTGTTTTACAACCCTTTTACAAGTTGGGGACGTGATATTCTTCCCGTGGAGGATTTACCAAAATGTCCCTATCGAAAAGAGCGTTTGCGGAATTTATCGGAACCTTCTGGCTGGTTTTCGGCGGATGCGGGAGCGCGGTGCTGGCGGCGGGATTTCCTGTATTGGGGATCGGCTTTGTCGGGGTTTCACTCGCATTCGGGTTAACAGTCTTAACCATGGCGTTTGCAATTGGCCACATTTCGGGATGTCATTTGAATCCCGCGGTGTCGGTGGGGTTGGTGGTGGGGAAGCGATTCCCGGTGTCGGAATTGCCGGCTTACGTGGTGGCACAGGTGGTGGGAGGGATCGTGGGATCGGCGGTGTTGTACGTGATCGCGAAAGGGAAGGACGGGTTCAGTCTGGCAGGCGGATTCGCGTCCAATGGATACGCGGAGCATTCGCCGGGCGGGTACAGTTTGGGAGCGTGCCTGACGGCGGAAGTGGTGCTTACGTTCATGTTCCTGATGATTATTTTGGGGGCCACGGATTTGCGCGCGCCGAAAGGATTTGCGCCGATCGCGATTGGGCTGGGGTTGACGCTGATTCACTTGATCGGGATTCCTGTGACGAATCTGTCGGTGAATCCGGCGCGGAGTACGGGTCCGGCGGCGATCCTGGCGATGTTCGGGGATAGCTGGGCGGTGGGACAGTTGTGGCTGTTCTGGGTAGCTCCGATTGTGGGCGCGGCCATGGCGGGCGCGGTTTACGCGGTGTTCGCGACGGAGCCGGAGCCGATGGTTCGGGAGCAGATGGCGGCGAAGGCTTAACGTCCTTACAATATTTTTCTCGCTCAAACGTCTTCATGGGTGATGGAGGACGTGCTGAGTAACGATTCGCTGACCGAGATATTTCGGCGGGAGCAGGGTCGTCTGCGCAGCTTCGTCCGGAGGCGCGTCGCCGATGAGGGGGACGCGGAAGACATCCTCCAAGATGTCTTTTACGAGCTGGTGGAAGCGTACCGGTTGATGAAGCCGGTGGAGCAGGCGGGCGCTTGGCTGTTTCGCGTGGCGCGGAATCGGATCATCGATTTCTTTCGCAAGAAACGGCCGGTTCTGCTGGACGACGAAGAATTCTCGATCGAAGAGATGCTGCCGTCGGCTGATGCGGGTCCGGAGGCGGCGTTCGCGCGTAGCGTGCTGTGGGAGGAACTCGAGGATGCGCTCGAGGAGCTTCCCGAGGAGCAGCGCGACGTATTTATCGCACACGAGATCGACGGGCGAAGCTTTAAAGAGATCGCCCTTGAGACGGGTGTGCCGATTAATACGCTGTTATCGAGAAAACGCTACGCGGTCCTCCATCTGCGGGAGCGGTTGAAAGAAATTAACGAAGAGATTATGGGAGAGGTTTCAAAATGATGCGTCGAAGAGGTGGGCGAAAACTGTTAGTGATTATTCCGCTGGCGATTCTGGCGGTAGCGCTGTTTGGATTTATCGTGATGAATTTGTGGAATGTGGTGGTTCCGGCGGTGTTCGGGGGAAAGATCATCACGTTCTGGCAGGCGCTGGGATTATTAGTGCTCACGCGGATTTTAGTGGGTGGGATTTTTCAGGCGGGGCGGATTTGGGGATCGACAGAGGGCTCGGAGGGCGATATGGGAGAGGCTGACGCCGGAGGAGAGGGAGAAACTTCGCGCGGGGATGCGGGGCCGATGCGGAGGGGCCGAGAGTCAGGCGTAAGAAAAGAGGGCAGGTCGGGAACCTGCCCTGCTCATGGATACTAGGCCTATGCCAGGGCGGCTTTGGCGTATTCGTAGCACTTCTTTACTTCGGCGGTTGAGCTTTCCGTGCCTTTATATTCGTATTCGATGAAGGCGGGGATCGGGTACTTTTTTTCCTTCAGCAGGGTAAGCACCGGTTTGATCGGTGTATCGCCCTGGCCCCAGGGCACGTTTTCGCCCTGATCCTTTTTGCGGTCTTTGAGGTGCAGGTTGCTGATGCGGTCGTGATGCTCGGTGATGTAGGCGACCGGGTCGAAGCCGGCGGCGAAGAAGTGGCCGATATCGAGATTGACCCAGAAATATTTGGACATGTCCATCGCGGCCTGGAAGCTTTCGGGCTTGGCGAATTGCTCGGGGTCTTTAAGGTCGGAGTGGCCGTGCATGGCGACAATCATTTTGTGTTTGTCGGCAAATGGGGCGACGCGTTTCGCTACGCTGACGGTAGTGGATGCGGTGATGGCGCGGACGCCGAGGGCTTTGGCCATCTCGAATCCGCGTTCAATTTCGTCGTCGGTGAAGCTGTTATTGAAGCTGTAATTGTAGGCGTAGATGGTGATGCCGGCGTCGTCGAATTTCTTTTTGAGCCCCTTGAAATGGTCCATGGAGACTTTGAGGCGCCAGTCGCGCAGGTCGTTACGGGCTTTTTCGCGCGCGGCCACTACGGCGGGATCGGGGGGTGTTCCGCGGGCTCCTCTGCCTCCACCCATGCGGGGCTGAGCGGGTTCGAACTGCGATGCGAAGACTTCGCATTCGCCCAAGCCGATCTCGGTCATGGCTTTAATGACGGCGTCGACGATGCCTTCCGGCGGCAGGTCGCGAAAGCTGTAAGTCTGCACTCCTAGCTGGACTCCGTTGATCTTGGAGTTTATTTTCGCCAGGGCGGAGGCGAGCGGCAACGCGGCTAGAGTGATCTTTCCAAAGTCTCTTCTGGTATACATGGATCACGTTCCTTTCAATCGAGAATATCACTTAAAGCCGAGATTCTTAAGCAGGGCGTGGCCGAGGGCGTTTCCGTCGAGAGGAGGGGGTGGAGTATTCAATTCCTCCACCATCTTGTTGTGCGCCTCCTGCTCTTTACTCGATTTTTGTTTCAACGCAGTCATCTCGTCCGCACGAATTTTTTGATATGCGAGTTCTTCGGACTGCGCCACTTTGAGCTTCTCCCTGCCGGCGCTGAGGAAGTCGAGATGCATTTTGAGCTCCGCATGCTCGGCGGCACCCGGGATGCTTAACGCGTAATTGCAAAACTTATCGAGCTCAGCGAAGACCGCTTCGAAATTCAGGGGCGAGTCGACCCGCGGCTCAGACTTCGAACCCGCCAGGTCTGGAAAAGTCGCCGCCGTCGCCCCGGATTCGTTAAAGCTCCACAAGTAATCACAGGAAGGGCAGCAGACGTAGTTCCACATCCGCGCGATGCAGCCATCGCGAATACACCCCAGCAACGCTCCCGGCTGTAGGCCGACGGGCTTCTTGCATCCCGGACAATCGACTGTCGCGGGTGTTTGCGCGTGGCAGAACTCACAGGGGGGCACCGTGGCCGGTTCGTCGATGATTCCAATCAAGACGTTTCCTATGATTTCCGAGTTTGAGGTTTGGGATTGCCAGAGCCTCATCAATTCGGCATGCGGAAGACGACGAGCTGGACCTAAAAACGGATCGTGCAAAACGACATTTTTATCATCGATATCGACCAGCACGGCGTAGTGACCGACGGGCGCGTCCGCTTGCAAACGGAGATTGAGGATCGCGCGGATGCCTCCTTCGCGGCAGAGGCGGAGAACCTGTAGCGGATGACGCGCCTGAATCACCACAGCGCTTAATCCCTGGCTCAAGGCATGAAGCGCCATCAAGTGCGTGGTCGACGCGATGCTGGCGAAGCGGTTTTTTTTGGCGATCAACGGCCAGATTTTAGCCTGCGGGACTTCCTTGCCGAAGGAACGGTAAACCATGCTGAGGCAGGCGGCGCCGCAGCCGCGATGGAGATGCGGATCGGATTGTTTTTCGTATGGGATGGCGATCGATGGTGCGCTCATATTTACCCGCCAATCAGGACCGTCGGAAAGCCCAATACGATGACTCCGCCGTGCATAGTCGGATCGCCCATCCGCGCAGCCGGCAGACCGCCAATGAGGACCGTGAGAGAGCCCATGGCGATGGCGTCGGGCGGGCCAACGCAGATCGCGAAGTCGGTGGCACGCGCGGATGGAAGTTTTCCAATCAGCACCGTAGGGCAACCGGGCCCAAGAATTGGACCGCCTACGTGCGGCACGATCACGGTGACGGCCGGACAGGCGTGCATATCTGTCAGGCGAGCAGCGGGCTTTCCCATATATTGGTCTCCATGCTCCTAAATAAGGCGTCCCTCAGCGATTTCCAGCGCGAGCTCGACAAAGGATCGCTGCACTTTGGCGATAGGCTTGGCTTTTGTGGAAGCGAGTTTAACCGCCAACGCAACCGCCTCCGCCGGGGCGAACGGCTCCGGCGCCTTGAAAGGTAAGCCAGGTGGAGAGATGTTTCCGCTGGTATGGAAAGCGGCCCTGGCCAGTGCTCCGGCCACCGAGGGAGGGGGCGCCGCATCCGCGGGAGCCATAGCCGCCGTCCGATTTTCTTCTGTGGGCTGCATCACCCATTGAACGGCGGCCGTCGCAGCGGCTCTATCGGGCGGAGCGAGATTATCGCCCAGGACGTGCTGCATACACAAACAACCCCACCAGACTCCTTCGCGGGCCGGTAGAGCATGGGACATGAATTCGATGGCGTCGACATACCGCTGTTTTTCAATCAGCACGGCTACAAATTCCTGCGGATTCATCCGGTCGCGGAGCAGTCCCTTTGCCTCTTTGTCCAAATCAAAATTCGCGCAGACTTCGGCCGCGGTTGCTGCCGTAATCTTCACTAGTGGGCCGTTACTCACTTGGCTGATCCTTCCGTCATGCTAATTAATTTGGATAAGCGGTCCCTTCAGGACGATCCCGACAGGAGTCAATACGATCGAGCTTAACCCGCCGGCTACGGAAAGCGTGATTTGCAAATCGCTGCTAATAAGAACGTTCGCCGTGGTGCCGAGGATATTAAGGTTGGTGGGCATAATCGCGATCGCCTGCTGGGCACCCGGAATCATACCCCGAATAAGAGTTATCGATTGAAGCTCTCCCACAGCGACCTCCACTCCCTCTGTAGACTCCGAAGACGTGGGCGGCATTAGTGGCGGTCCCGCGGTGACGCGCACCCCTTGGCTCGCGTTCACTTCCACCCGGCCATCGTAGCCCGAGCCCGCCGACAAAAGGGAAATGACATAGGGAACGGGATCCGTCGGAGGCATCTGGGGTGCAGTGTGGAGTTGCACTTGATTCGCCACGATGGAATATGTCCCGTCATGATAATGGGTGGGAGAGCCATCCTCAGGTCCGCCTCCCGAACCGGCGCCAGAGGGCTCCACGCTCACGACCGGGTAGTGGCAAACTTCAGAAGCAGAAGGCTCCGGGCGGGTGCGGCGCGAACACTTGTATATAAATTGGTCTTTCATTGATGAATGGATCTCCTACGATGTAGCAACATCCTGCGTATCGCCTAGAAAATGACCTTCCTCCAGCGCAATGGCAACCACAGGCAGAATGAAGGCGGACAGCATGGCAGCGTATTCCACGAAACCTCGGAGATTTTCGAGGTTGTCCGATATATCCTTCGGCACCGCTTTGAAAAGCTCCTGAATTGCTCTCCAGGTGGTCATGTTGAAAGTCTTATTGATCAGGTTTGCCTGCATAAATCCCGCAAGAAGCAAATCGACGAGCACCTGGAAGATAATTACTTCCGTCGCTCTTTGGTTGTCATCCTGGATGAGCCCGTAGAGTATTATGTGCGCGAGAACGGCCGCGCTGATGAGCATGCAAAAGCCTCTGGCTAAGGGATGCCGGTCGTTGAAATTCACGTTGACCGGCTCAGGTCCAACGACAATGTTGAAGGTCCGTCCCCACACCACGTTGGCGCTGGCGCCAATGGTGAATTGCATATTGCCGCCGGCGCCGGCGCCACAATAGGCGGCGAAAGTGGGCGAGGGAGGAATACTCAACAGCTCCTCCAGAACGGAGGGGTTCACACAGAGCTGAAGGTTATTGCCGACAGCCAGTTGATGATTGAGGCCCACAGCGACCTGAAGATTCTCTCCGTAAACCATAATGGAGTTCAGACCGCCGATTGCCTCAGGTTGCGGAACCTGGAAAGGGGTATTTGCCATCTTCGCTCTCCTTAATCGCCTGTTCTAAGATCCACCGGGCAAGCGGCCGACCGTCAACACAGAAGCACCGGGCACGCGCTCACCCTTGTGCCGGCCCGCGTTGAATTTCTTGTCGAGCTCCGCGTGTAGCGATAGATGACGCTCCGAATGAATGGCCAAATGCTCATGGCCTTTCTCATCGAAGAATATCAGGCCATTGAAATTTTCCTTGGGCGAACCCTGGACCGTCGCCGTTTTGATGCCGCCGAGCTTCTTGCGCAAAGGGAGCTTGAACGGCGGCATATTGTCCGCATTGTACACGCTTCCGATAATTAGGGGCTGGTCAGGATCGCCTTCTTCGAAGATCACCACGACTTCGTGTCCGATGCGGGGCCAGAAGAATGCGCCCCAGGTTTTTCCCGCCCACACCTGGGCGACGCGCACCCAGCAGGAACTATCCGCGTTCATTTTTCCTTCGCGATCCCAGTGGAACTGGACCTTCACGCGGCCATACTTATCGACCCAGATTTCCTCGCCGGGAGGGCCGACTACCGTGGCTGTCTGTATGCCCGCGATCTCGGGCACGTCCGTTTCGCGCTGAGGACGATAGCGGAGCGCCTCCGGGATGCAGGTGAAGCCGTTTTCGTATTTGAAATGTTCGGGCGAAGGGTGATCGCTGCGGTAAGACTCGTCCTGCGCGTCATGATCGACGCGGATCAGCAGATACGCGGCGTCGGCGTCGAAGTGCCTTTCGAGGGTGAATTTGTGGCCGGCGGTGAACTGGCCGCAGTCGCTTTTACCTTCGATCAGGAGGCCGTTTACTTCCTCCTGTTCCATGCGCAGCCGGACGGTTCGGGTGCGATCCTCGAAGATGTGTGAAATGTCGGATGGACGGTCTCCGCCGCCGGGATCGATGCCGTCGAAGCGCTGCGCATAGCGGCCGGGATAGTCGTACATTTCGAGAGTATCGTTGGCGAGGTTGAGCTTATGATTCACTTTGCCGACCGGAACGCTGGCGATGGTTTTCAGGCTGGCATCGAGATGATTAGTCGGCACCTCGAAGCAGTGGTCCCACAGGGTGCATTCGCCGGCGCGAATTTCCTGGGTCTTTTCCCAGGCGGTAACGCGCATATCGGTGCGGCCCTCGCCTACGATTTCTTCATAGATCGCGGTCGCTGGTCCCGGCACCGCGGGATGCAAGCTGGTGTTGTCGGACACCATCATCTGATGGTTGCCATCGGAGTGTTTAAAGAAATAGTAGATGCCGTCCTCCTCCATCAGGCGGCTGGCAAAATCGAAATCGGATTCGCGGTACTGCACGCAGTAATCGCGCGGATTATAGGTCCCAGTGATGTCGTAGTTGACGTCGAATCCGACGAGCACCTGCTTGAGAATGTCGGGGACTGAAAGGTGCTGAAAAATTCGGCTGCGGACCTTTTTCTTCAGCAGCCAGAGTTTGGGAACCACTTGCGCGCTGAAGTTCTGGAAATTTTCGTCGCGGCCGCCCTGGCTGAAGCGTCTCACGATACCGTTGAAATAGCGTTTGCTCCCGTCCATCTGGCTCATTTCCACGGTGACACTTTGACCGACGATGGCGTCGAAGCGGACGTCCTTGGTGAGGTCGGCGACCATGGTCAGCTTGAATTTAAAGAGATGCGATATCTCCTCATGACCTTTCAGACCAGTGATGAGCAGGGTATCCGGGCCTAACGGAGTCGTAATTTTGAGCGGTCTATCGGTCTGTGTATAGCTCGGCAACGTTTTTCCCTCAATTCCTTCTACGGACTCTATCATGTACGCGTAAACCGATTCCCGATGGGATCAAGTTGAGGGTTTTCTTCAGGCTGTAACAATGCCTTGAGACAATCGCAGGGTCATGTTCCGACGAATGTTTTTACCGGCCTTTTTGGGGTTCGCGGCCTCCGCGGCGGCGCAGCCTGCGGCGAGCCTTCCGACGAGTCAGTTGATCAGCGAACCGGGCGCCACGTTCCGGATTGACGATCCTTCCTCGCCCACGAGTATCATCGCTTATGGCGATACGCGGTTCACCGATCCGACGAATGTCAGGGCCACGAATCCGAAGGTCCGCCGCTGGCTGGTGCAGAAAATTGCTAGCGAAAAACCCGCTGCGATCGTCATCAACGGAGATGTTCCTCTCGCGGGCGATGTGGTCAACGACTACGCAGTTTACCAGACGGAGACTCAGATCTGGCGCGACAACCACATTCATGTTTTTCAGACATTGGGCAATCATGAGTTTCATGGCAACGCGCAGCAGAGCCTCGAAAACTGGTGGAACGCGTTTCCCGAGATGCGCAATCGGCGCTGGTACTCGGCGCAGATCGGGCCGCGCGTTTACGTGATGGCGATTGACAGCGACACATCGCTGCTTCCCGGGAGCGATCAGGATCGTTGGATCCGCCAGCAGCTTGGGTCGCTGCCGTCGACCATTGATTTTCTGCTGGTCACCATGCATCATCCGCCGGTCGCCGATATTCAGACGCACATCGAGGTGGATCACAATCCACGGCCCAATGAAATCGCATTGCGCGATTTGTTCAGCGAAATGGCGCCGAAGATGCACGCGCGGATCATCGTCAGCGCGGGGCATATCCATAATTACGAGAGAAATGTTGTTAACGATGTTGTGTATCTGGTTTCGGGCGGCGGGGGCGCGGTTCCATATTATGTGGAACGCACGAAAGACGATTTTTATCAGAGCATCATGTTCCCCAATTATCACTATGTGAAATTGACGCTGCTGCCGGATCGTCTGCACGCGGAGATGATTCGCGTCGCCGATCCGGAGGCGGATGAGCCGGTGTTTCAGGTCAAGGATAAATTCGATATCTTCGTCAAGCGTTAGTCGACCAGCGCGTCATAGGCGAGGCGTTGGAATTCGCCTGACGCGCTGACGTTGGGAGGCAGAATCTGGATCAGGAAGATGCCGAACATGTGTTCTTTGGGATCGATCCAGAACGTGGTTCCCGCTGCGCCGCCCCAACGGTAAGTTCCGGCCGAGCCGACGTCGGGAGCTTTGCCCGGACCGGGGTTCACGGCGAATGTCAGTCCGAAGCCTTCGAATTCCGGCAGTGTTGTGCCGAAGTGCGGGATCGAGCCGAGATGATCGCTCCGCATTAGCTCGACTGATTTACGGCCGAGTATCCGCACGCCGTCGTACTGTCCGTCGTTGAGGAGCATCGCGTAGAAATGCGAATAGTCTTCCAGCGTTGAAGTGAGTCCCGCTCCGCCCAAAAACAATGCGGGCTTCTTCTTGAAGCTCTCCTGCGGAGGCGCGGTCGAGCGCTGAATGCCGCCTTCTTTCTTCGGGGAGTAAAGCGTCGCCAAGCGGTTCCACTTTTCTTCGGGCACGTAGAAAGCCGTATCCTTCATACCGAGCGGATGGAAAATTCGATCCTCGAAGAACCGGTCGAGCGTCTTGCCGGAGAGTACCTCGACCAGACGGCCGAGCACATCGATCGAGTAGCCATAGCGCCACATAGTCCCAGGCTCGTTATTGAGAGGCGCAGTCGCAAGGCGTTTCACGGCTTCCGCTAGATCGAACGACACTTGCGGAGCGCCGCCTGTCATCTCAAGTTTCTTGTAGGCGGCGTCGCCATTCTCGTCTTTCGGACCCATATAGTCGAGTCCGGAGGTATGGCGGAATAGATCGCGAACGGTAATCGGGTGCTCGGCGGGAACCGTCTTTCCGGCGTCGCCCACGGCCACCCGCATGTGCGCGAATTCGGGCATATATTTCGAGACCGGATCGGTCATCGCGAACTTGCCCTCTTCATAGAGGATCATCGCCGCGACGCCGGTGACGCCTTTGGTCATCGAGTACATGCGGACGATCGAGTCGGGTTTCATCTCGCCCCAGTTTTCGCGAAACACGATCTTGCCGTTGCGCGCGATCAGCCCGGAAGCGCCTGCGAGGCGGCCAGCGGATATATGTTCGCGCATCACGACATTGATCTTGTTCAGCCTCTCTGGAGAAAATCCTTCACGTTCCGGAGCGGCGGTGGGCAACCCGGCCCCGTACGCAAGACAGAAACTCAGAAAAACGGCGAGCGATGGCTTCATCATGACTGAGGATTCTATGCTACCGGCGACTCCCCGTCAACCTGATAGCGGAAGGAATGTTCCGGTTTCTTCGTCATAGGCGGTTACCTTGCCGTCGCCGATGTGATAAACCCATCCGTACAGCTCCAGCTCCGCTAATCGCGCTGCCACCGACGGGTGGGAGCGGAGATTGTGGAGTTGAGCGACAACGTTGTGTTCGGTAAACGCGAGAAGGTCCTGGTGATCCACCTTGGCGTAGCGAAGCCAGTGGGTCACGTTCGGAAATTCTTGTAGCGCCTCCGGATTGAGAGCTCCCTTCATCACGCCGCAATCGGTATGTCCGCAGACGATGACCATTGGCACCTCGAGCACTCCGACAGCGTATTCGATGGTCGCGGAAACGCCGCCGATGGCGTCGGGATACGGCGGAACGATGTTGCCGATTACGCGGCAGATGAACAGTTCGCCGGGCTTGGTTTGCGTAAGCAAGCAAGGGTCGATGCGGGAATCGGCGCAGGTGATGAATAGTGCGTCGGGCCGCTGGCCCAGAGCTAGTCTTTCGAACAGATCCTGATGCTTCGGATACACATGCTTTTGAAAATGGGAGATGCCTCCCAGGATTTTATCGACTGGCATTGGCTATTCGATGCCCATCTGCGCCAGGCGGTAGCGGAGGGCATTTCGGGTCAGACCGAGGAGTCGAGCTGCGTGGCTCTTGTTGCCGTCGGCGCGTTTCAAGGCTTCGCGAATGAGAGATTGTTCGTAGTCATCGAGGGTCATTCCGTCGGGCAGAAAATTATCCCCGGATGTGGCTGAGGCGCGGGAGCGATGGGCTGTGTCAATGCGCACATCGCTCGCCTCCACGCGCGGGCCTTGCGCCAGAAGGACGCTTCGTTCCACGACGTTTTCGAGCTCGCGAACATTTCCAGGCCAGTGATAACCCATAAGACGTTCGAGCGCGGCCTCACTAATTTCGCCATTGAATTTCTTCGCGAAATGCTCGACGAGATAGGGGATGTCCTCTTTACGCTCACGCAGCGGAGGTATGTTCAAGGGGACGACGTTGAGCCGGTAATAAAGATCTTCGCGAAAGGTTCCTTGTTCGAGCGCGGCGCGGAGATCGACGTTGGTGGCGGCGATCACGCGGACGTCGACTTGCAGGATTTTGTTGCTGCCCAGGCGCTCGATCTGTCGCTCCTGTAAAACATTGAGTAGTTTCACCTGGATCGCCGGAGGCACATCACCGATTTCATCGAGGAACACCGTACCGGTATCGGCTGCTTCAAACTTGCCAGGCTTCGAGACGTTCGCTCCAGTAAATGCGCCTTTTTCATACCCGAACAGCTCGCTTTCCATCAGATTTTCGGGCAAAGCTGTGCAGTTGATTTTGACGAACGGCTTGTCGCGGCGCGGCGAGTGGTGATGAATGGCGCGCGCGATCATATCCTTGCCGACGCCGCTTTCGCCGGCGAGGAGCACTGTGGCGCGAGTGGGCGCGACGCGCATGATAGTCGCGAAAATCTCCTGCATCGCGCGGGAATGGCCGATGATATTTTCGAATTGATAGCGCTGGCCGAGGGCCTCGCGCAGCTCGCGATTCTCGTCGCGCAGTTTGCGAACTTCAAGCGCCTTCTCGACGACGACGGTGAGATGGTCGAGGGAAAAGGGCTTAGGAATAAAATCGACAGCGCCTTTCTTCATCGCTTCGACGGCGTTTTCGATGGTGCCGAACGCGGACATCACGATAACCGGTGTGTGCGTGTTCTGGCTGCGGAGTTTTTCGATAAACGCGAGTCCGTCCATGCCCGGAAGCTTGAGATCGGTGAGGATGAGATCGACGTCGGCGGCGAGTTTAACTCCATCCTCGGCGGTCGCGGCGGCTTTGACTTCGTAGCCGGCGGAGGAGAGATGGAGGCCGATGACCCTACGATATTTTTCTTCGTCCTCGATGACGAGGATGGCTGGACGCGGCATCGTTCTCTATTGTGCCCTGTGTGGTGGGTTCGCCGCTCGTTTTCGGACGTGACTGGCTGGGCGAAGAAAGGGGGTCGAAAGCGACCCTGGCGTTAAAATAACGCCCAGATAACGGTAGTGTTTCTGGCACCTGCGGTTGACATACACATCTTGAAAATATTCCTGGCATAGTATCCGCCGAGCGGCGGATCGGAGGGTTCGTTTGAGATCTCTATGCAGGGCATATTCAAGGAGTTATTCCCGCTCTCTATTCAGGAATCTCGGAGCAAAGTGAAATTCGGAGTGCAATTGTGCTGCGAGCCTTTATTCGTCCTCAGTGACACACGGTGGCGTCAGTTATAGTGAAGGCATGGCGGGCTTGCGTGTATTCTATGCAGCGGCAATTGCTACGTTTGCGGCTGCGAGCGGCCGTGCGCAATTCACGCAATTTGCAGTGCCTGGAAGCGGAGCGAAGCTTTACTTCACAAGCTCACTTCCGTTGCAGGGATCGAACGAGCCTGTGCAGGGGCGAATTTTCAGCGTGGATTCGAGGGGCGTCCACACTGTCGCCGACGTGCCGGCTACCGCTCCGACTCCATATAGCAGCTACTACGCGCTCTCTGGTCCTGAGTTGAGCCGCGATGGAACCATCCTTATCTATACCGGGGCACGCGTCTGCTACGGCACGGACAATTGCGAGAACTCGGGGTCTCTCGGGACTGGTTTCCAGACCACGGTGACGGGACTGCCCGGCGGCGTCATGACCGGAATAGGAACCGGACGAATCAGCGGCAATGGGCGCTATCTTCTACTGAGCGTTCCCGGCGTAGTAGCATCGTCGACCCTTCTCGATCTTGAGACCGGGCAATCGCAAACGCAGGCGCTAAGGATCGCACCCGACGGCTTGGGGCGCGTCGTCGCCGACGACGGCACCTCGGTGTTCGATCAATTGCAGTTGATCATTGCCAAGGGTGCTACGTTGCAATCCATTTCGTTCGATCCGATGTATGCGGAGCAGGCGGTGATCGATTCGGCCGCAAAGACCGTAATCTACGTTCAGTACGATCCGATTGCCCTTCGACGCTCGATTCACGCGTATTCACCTGGCCAACAGAAAGATCTGCCGTTGTTCTCACAGGGCAACAGCACTGCGCCCTTTGTGACCGCCGACGGAACGCGGGCGATGTTTATTTCCACGGCCTCAGGATCGCCGCAAATCTGGATCGTCAACACCGACGCTACCGGCGCTAAGCAGATGACGTTCGATACGACCGGAGTACTGACCGCCGCGATGTCGGATGACGGAGCGACGGCGTGGTATCTTTCGGGCTCGGGCCGTGTGATGCAGGTTGACTTGAGCGCCGGCGCAATTCAGGAAAGGATCGGCCGCACTCCCAACTTCGTCGGCGGCACTCCGGCCATGGCGCCCGGCACCGCATGGACGATGACGGGCTCGGGATTCAGCGATTCAAGCTTTGCGGCGTCAGGCTATCCCTTACCGCAAACGCTAGGGGGAGTGACGGTTTCGATCGAGGGAATCGCGGCGCCGATTTTTTCCGTGGGTCCGACGGCGATCGTGGTCCAGGTTCCTTGGGAGGTTCCGGCGGCAATCTTCCCGGCAGCCACCGGCAGCGTCGTCCTCAATACGCCGTACTCGTCGCCGTTCGTAGGGGCATTAAGCGCGAGCGCGGCGGCATGGATAGGGTTTGGAGTTTTCGTGCAGGATCCTGCCGATCCTTTTGTACTGGCGGTTCATCAAGACTGGACCGCCCTAGTGACTCCGTCAAATCCCGCGCATCCAAATGAAATATTGCATCTCTATGGGTTCGATTTCGGGCCGGTGAGTTCGCATGCACCGGACGGAATGCCTACGTCCGCAAACCCGCTTCCCAGCACCATTACTCCGATCACGTGTTGGGCGTGGGGCGCGGATAACGTAACGAAGATGACGATTCCGGTTTTATACAGCGGCTTGGCACCCGGTACAGCCGGCTACTATCAGCTGGACGTTCAACTGCCAGGCTCGAATCTGCGCGCGGATACGCAGCTATCGTGCACCGGTTCGGGATACGATGACGATTTCAATGGTGATGTTCCCGTAGGGCCGCAGCCCGCAGGATCGCTTCCGGTGGGCGCTGCTCGGTAAGCAATCGATTATACGTAGCGCCGGAGCGCACTACTAGATCGGCAGGATCACGTGAAACACACTGCCTTCGCCCGCCGAGCTTTCTACCGTGATATGGCCGCCATGCTCGTCGACAATCTTTGAGCAGATTGCCAAGCCCAGGCCGACTCCGTCAGGCTTCGTTGTGAAGAACGGGTTGAAGATGCTCTCCAAATCTTTCGCTTCGATTCCAGTGCCGCGGTCGATCACGGCGATTTCTACTTCTTTGTCGCCGAGCAATTGAGTCTTGACCGTCACCACGCCTCCGGGTGGACTCGCTTGCGCCGCATTTAGAATCAGATTCGAAAAAACGCGTTCCAATAATTCGGCGTCGAACCTCACGGGGGGGATGCCGGGTGAATAGTTTTTATAAATCTCGATTCCCGCGAGCGAAGCCGGGCGCTCGCGATAGAAGCTTGCGACCGCTTGATCGAGAAGCGTGGAGATGTCTCCCGGTTCGAGACGCAAGTGCTGAGGACGCGCGAAATCGAGGAAGCGGGTGATGAGCGAGTTGGTGCGATCGACTTCGGTAGAGATGTAGCTTGCCATCTCCTGCGCAATTGGATTCTCCTTCGAAACGCTGCGGGCGAGCAGTTCGGCTGAGGTTTTCATGGTTCCCAGGGGATTCCGAAGTTCATGCGCGAGGCCCGCGGTGAGTTGCCCCAACGCGGCGAGACGTTCCGATCGGCGGACTTGCGCGATTGCGGTTTCGAGCTTCGCGGCAGTCTCCTGAAAGCGCCGCGTCTCCCGGCGGCTGGCTTCGGCGAGCTGGTTTACGAGAAATCCTACGACGATGAGAATCAACATGCGCAGCAAAAACTGACGGCCTTCGGGACTCCATAAAACGAAGGTGCCCTTCTCTAGCGGTAGGATGAACGACGCGTTGTGGAGACATGCAAGCACGCTAAAGATCGTCGTGCCAAGCAGACCGAATCTCGTGGCGGCCGAGATGACCGGCAGCACGAGAATGACCCATAGCCCGCTCTCAATGCCTCCACCGTAGTAAATCATGACCCAGATGAGCGCGAGTTTGAGGAGGATAGAAGTAGCGGCCGCCATCCGGGCGTCGAAGATCTGGAGCACAGCCAGCGCCGCCAGCGACCACAGCACTCGCGGATCGCGATAGGGGCTGAAGATGCCTATCGCCGCAAAGGCTAGGAGCCAGACGAAATCCTGGGGTCGGAGGTAGCGGTGGAGATCTGGCACTCCATCGATCATAAGACAGGAATGACCGATTTCTGGAACAATAACGCTCGATTGCAACGTATCATTGAGTGGGAAAGCGGAGTGGGAAAGAGGACCTTCGATGTTCTGCAGCAGATGCGGTGCGCAAATTGGACCGGATGCCAGGGTATGTCCGCAGTGCGGCCAGGCGCAGACGCCAGTGTTTACGAATGCGCCAGTGTGGACAGCGCCAGTGGGTGTCAAGGCGCAGACAGGACGCTGGATTTCGGCAGGATGGCGAATGGTGACGGCGGATCTCGGCAACTTCCTGCTGGTGTCGCTCATTTTCGTGCTGGTGAATTCGGTCGCGTCGGTGGTGACGCAGGGACCTTTGCAAACCGGATTTCACTTGCATTTCATGAAGAGGCTCTTTAACCGAAGGTCCGACATCGGCGATCTTTTTAAAGGCTTCGATTTTTTCCTTCCCGCATTTGTGGCTTCGCTTCTCATCGGAATATTTGTGTTCGCAGGCACTCTGCTTTGTATCATCCCTGGATTGGTGGTCGCCAGCATGTATAAATTCACCTATTTATTCATTTTGGATAAACGGATGGATTTTTGGCCCGCCATGCAGGCGAGTCATGAGGTAGTCAAAAACGATTACTTCGGCTTCACAATGTTTTTGATCGTGATGGCTTTGATCAACATCCTCGGATTTCTGTGCTGTATTGTCGGGCTGCTAGTCACGATCCCGGTGAGTATCGCGGCGATTACGATCGCGTATCAGGAATGCGTGGGCTTCGATCAAAGGACGGTGGACTCATTATAATGAGCCGCATTGTAATGGGCCGCATTGTGATCCGATGCGCGCTGGCCGCGGCACTGTTCGGTGTATTGTGGATTTTCACACCGCCTGCGGAGCCTCACGTCCGGTTGTGCGGATTTTATTGGCTGACCAGACATCCCTGTGCGCTATGCGGGTTGACGCGGGCGATGTTCGCGCTGGCCAAGGGTCATCTCTCCGAGGCGGTGCAGTTTAATGCGCTGGCTCCGCTTGGATTCGCAATGATTTTCTCGCTGTTTTGGAATGGAAAAATGACCGGGCAAATCTGGTCGGTGGGTGTGGCGGCATTCACGATCTACGGAGTGTGTCGGATTTTGTGACACAATAAAACAATTCCGGTTTTTCGGCATGCCCCAATCCAACATTTCTGACTCGCCTGAGATGTCCGCGAACGACAATTCTTTCGGCGACATACTCAGCCAATTCGAACAAACGCATAGATCGCGCGGCGAGACTGTGGAAGGTACTGTCATGACGGTCACCGCCGACACGGTGTTCGTCGATATCGGCCGCAAGATGGATGGCGCGTTGCCCCGCGATCCCGCGGTGAATCTGAAACCCGGCACCAAGCTGCTGGTCTCGATTCGCGGGCGTGATGAGGATGGGACCTATCAGCTCTCGACCATTAAGGTAGAGACTCCGCGCGATTGGAGTGCTCTCGAAGCCGCGTTCGCGGAGAAGAAAATTATCGGCGGCACCGTCCTCGAAGTTATAAAGGGCGGAGTGCGCGTCGATGTCGGCGTACGAGCGTTTATGCCGGCTTCGAGAAGCGGTGTACGCGAGCAGGCCGAGATGGAGAAATTGATTGGGCAGCAGATCGAGTGCCGGATCACCAAGCTCGATACGGCGAGCGAGGATGTGGTTGTCGATCGTCGCTCCGTTCTCGAAGAGCGCGAGCGCGCCCAAAAAGAAGAAGTCTTCGGGACGCTGCATGAAGGCTCCATCGTGCGCGGCACGGTGCGATCGCTGATGGAGTTCGGCGCGTTTGTCGACCTCGGTGGAATTGACGGGTTGCTGCACGTTTCCGACATGGCCTACACGCGAAACGTCAAGCCATCCGACATTGTGGCAGTCGGCGATACGGTCGATGTCAAGATCCTGAAGATCGGCAAAGATTCGAAGAAGATTTCGCTCGGGTTGAAGCAGTTGCTGCCCGATCCATGGTCGCTGGTGCCGGAAAAATATCCGCTGGGATCGCGGACGAAAGGCAAGGTCGCGCGAGTCGCGGATTTCGGCGCGTTCGTGGAACTGGAAGCGGGCATCGAGGGATTGATTCACGTCTCGGAAATGTCGTGGACCAAGAAAAATGTTCGTGCGCAGGACATCGTCAAGGAAGGCGACCACGTTGAGGTCGTCGTGCTGGGAGTCAATCCGGCGGATAAACGCATCGCGCTCGGACTCAAACAGGCGCTTGGCGATCCTTGGGAAGAAGCGGTGAAGAAATATCCCGCGGGCGGAGTGGCCGAAGGCAAGGTGATCAGCCTGACGAAATTCGGCGCGTTCGTCGACTTGGGCGACAACATTGAGGGAATGGTCCACATCGGTGACATCAGCCGCGAGAAGCGTCTGAATCATCCCAATGAGGTGCTGAAGGTCGGGCAGACGGTGAAGGCGCAGGTGCTCGAAGCGGATAAGGAACGCCGTCGCATGCGACTCGGAATCAAACAACTGGAGCCGACCAGCATCGACGAATACATCGCGGAGCATAAGGCGGGCGACTCCGTCTCGGGGCGTTTGGTCGAGGTGTCGGGACAGAAGGCCAAGGTTGAGTTGGGCGAGGGCGTGTTCGCCTGGACGAAGATCGCCGGCGAACAACCAGCGAAAGCGGCCGCCAGCGCAGGCAAGGCGGATTTAGGATCTTTAACCGCCATGCTCTCGCAGCGTTGGAAATCGGGCGGCGCCGATACTGTAGCGTCGGAAGCCCCGCGGGCGGGGCAGGTCCGCAGTTTCAAGATCTTAAGCATCGACGCCGCGGCGAAGCGAATCGAGTTGGAGCTGCAGTAAACGGTACGTTTATCGTTCTCGTCCGTCCAAACAATCAAGTTGAACCGGAAGAGTGGAGCCGCGCTATTGGCCCAAAAGACGGGTGGGCAATTGGAAGAGACGGCGCTGATCCGGGCTGCTCAGGGTGGGGATCGCGCCGCATTCGAGCAACTCGTTCGCGCCTACGACCAAAGTGTGCTCCGGCTCGCGATGAATCTGCTGCGTTCGCCGGAGGACGCGCAGGATGTTTATCAGGAAGCGTTCCTGCGGGTTTTTCGCAACCTCGATAAGTTCCGATTCGATTGCAGTTTTCATACCTGGCTGTATAGGATCGTGACCAACCTCTGTCTCGATCACATGCGCAAGCGCAAGGTGAGGAAAGAGGAGCCGACCATCGTCGCGACGGCGGAAGGTCCGCTCGACCGTATGGATGCGGTGCCGGAGGAAAGGGTCGACGGCGATCCGCAGAGGTTCCTGTTCAGCGGCGAATTGCGGAAGCGGGTGAAGGAAGTGCTGGCGGAACTGACTCCGCGCGAGCGAATGGTGTTCGAACTGCGGCATTATCAAGGATTGCGGTTGCGGCGAATCGGGGAAATTTTGGGGACAACCGAAGAAGCGGCGAAAAACTGCTTGTTCCGTGCGACGCAGAAAATGAGGGCTGCTTTGGGAGATTTTGTATGAGTAATGAAATCAACTGTGCGGCGGCGAAAGATTTCTTTGCGCTGTATCTCTACGGGGAGCTCTCCTTCGACGAGGAGGAGCGCGTCGAATCGCATCTGGACGCCTGCGTCGATTGCCGCAAGGCATTAGAGCGTCAGCGCGAAGTACAGATCGCGCTCGACAATATCGCGATCGAGCCCGCGCCGTCGTTGTTGCGCTGGTGCCGCGAGGATCTGCATTACCGTTTGGTGGAAGAGGAAGCGGGCGGCGAATCCGGCGCGAAGCGCGGCTGGTGGGAACAGTTTACTGACGCGATAACGGGTCGGGCCGGACACGGATGGATGAAACCGGCAGGCGCGTTAACGCTGGTCGCCCTCGGGTTCGGCGTGGCGCAATTGCTTTCGGTCGGCGGAGTGGGCAATGGTGGCGGACTCTTTCAAGCGGGGGTGATGGAACCATCGTCCCGGGTTCGCTACGTGGAGCCGGCCTCCGATGGAAGGATTCAAATCGTGCTCGATGAGACCAGGCAGCGCGTGGTTTCCGGTGCCCTCGACAACCCGAAATTTCGCGGCCTGCTGCTATCGGCGGCGAAGGACCCTTCGGATCCGGGGTTGCGCGCCGAAAGCGTGGAGATTTTGAACTCGAGCGCGCAATTCGCTGATGTGCGCGATGCACTGCTGTTCGCGCTGCTGCACGACCAGAATGCCGGCGTCCGCCTCAAGGTGATGCAGGGACTGACGCCCTTCGCGCAGCAGCCGGAGGTTCGGTCCGCCATGACGCAGGTGCTATTGACGGACACGAATCCTGGAATGCGCAAACAGGCCATCGACCTGTTGACGAAGAGTCTGAATCAGGACAATCCAGGAATGAGTTTCGATCGGCAGGTGATCGGCGCCATGCAGGAACTGATGCAGAGAGAAAGCAACGCGTACGTGCGGCAGCGCTGCAAGACGGCGCTCGAATCGGTTAAGGCGTCGACGGAAACTTATTAGGATGCGGCTTGCTTTCCTCATTTCGTTGACGACGCTGGCAGTCTGCGCGCAGGATTCGTCGGAACTGACGCGCGAAGGCCCCTTCTATGTGCGGACGATGAGCGAGCCGGTCGTCTCGCGCATCGCCGGGCGGGTCCCGCCGCAGCTTCGGATCGTCTCCCGCGGAAACGTTTTACTGCGCGGATCAAAAAGCGATCAGATCGTTTACAAATTCGTGCAGCGAGCAAAGGCGCGCTCGCTTGCCGAAGCCAAGAGTCTTTTCCACGGCGTGTTCATTTCGGCGGTGCCGATGGTGACCATGACGACGCTAACCGTCATTCCCTCTGCCGGTGACATGGTCTCGAACGATCTGGAAGTGAGCGTGCCCCGGCAGGTGGTGATCACCATCGTGCAAGCGCAGGGAGGAAGCGTGGAGGCGTACGATCTGGACGGCAGCGTACAAATGGCAGCTTCCTTGGGAATTCGCTGCGATCGGATTCATGCAAACGTCGACGGCCGAACGGCTGGCGGCGAAATCCGGCTGGGCAAAATTGGCGGCTCGGTGCAGTGCGTCTCTGGCGGCGGATCGATCTTCATCGATAGCGTGGGCGGGTCTGCCAGATGTGAGACAGCGGGCGGAGAGATCGTGATCAGGGAGGCCAGCGGCCCTCTGCTGCTGACCAACGTGAGCGGAAATATTGAAGTCGACCATGCCGGATCGACGGTGGAGGCGCATACCGGCGAGGGCTTGATCGAGGTGAACCAGGCGGGCGGCGAAGTGATCGCCGACACGCGTGGCGGCTCGATCCAAATTGGCTCGGCGCGCGGTGCCCGATGCGAATCGGCTGCGGGCGCAATCCGTGTGAAGAACGCGTCGGGTCCGCTGAATGTGCAGACCGCCATGGGGAGTATACTGGCGGAGTTGATTGCCGGATCGCGTATGGAAGACTCGCTGCTTACGGCGAACTCGGGCGACGTCACCGTGCTCATTCCGTCGAGATTGTCCTTGTCGGTCATGGCGAGGAACGATTCGGGCGCCAATCCTCGCATCAACTCTGACTTCCCGGAAATTCATGCGAAATCGTTCGGGTTCAGTCATCCTCCCACGGTGGCCGAAGGGCAGATCAACGGCGGCGGTCCGGTGCTGCGGATCAATGTTGCGGCCGGGATCATCTATTTGAAAAAAGTGAAGCAATAATCAGGAGTCTGAAAGCCAGATGCGTTCTGTGATTGTCGGCGGCCTCTGCGCCATTTTAAGTTCGTTTGCACAAACGCCCCACGTCGTCCCCGCGGGTGGAAGTTATATCGGCGTCATGATGCAGGAGGTCGACGGCGAGCGCGCGAAAGCGTTGAAACTCCCCGAGGCGGTCGGCGTCGAGCTCACCGTGGTGGAACAGGACGGTCCGGCCGAAAAGGCTGGATTGAAGGTCGGCGATGTCGTGCTTCGCTACAACGGCCAACGAGTGGAAGGCAACGAGCAGTTCGCCCGACTGGTGCGCGAAACACCTGCCGGACGCGAAGTGAAGCTCGAGATCAGCCGCAGTGGAGCGACGCAAACCGTGATGGTTCGGGTGGCGCAACGAAAAACGCCCCGAGTGGAATGGGGCGATCAGCCGGCGATGCCGGAGCACCTCGAAATTCACATGCCGGACCTGCCTCGTGCTTTGATGCAATTGCGCAGTTCTATTTTGGGTGTGGAGGCGGAATCGATCGATGGACAGTTGGCTCAATATTTCGGCGTCAAGGAAGGCGTGCTCGTGCGGTCGGTATCAAAAGGCTCCGCAGCGGAGAAGGCTGGCATCCGCGCTGGTGACGTGATTATCAAGATCGAAGACACTCACATCGTGACTCCCAGTGACATATCGACCCGCCTGCGGACGCTCCATGGCAAATCAGCGGCGGTCGCTCTCATGCGCGATCACAAAGAGTTGACGGTCACGCTAGCCATCTCCGATGACGACCCGGGCAGGATTCAGATCACTCCGTTTCAAGTGAACCCGAATCAGTTCTAGTCCGCACCGGCGCTCGCCACCCGGGACCTGCCGATCGATTGTACGCGGATGAGCAGTTCTATTTCCTGGCGGGGTACTCCCAGCGCGGCGGTGATGAAGGAAACCTCCTCGCCTCTTCGCAACATCCGCATGGCGTGAACTCGCTTGTTGAGATTTAACCCGGCGCGCAGCGGAGCGGGTACGAAAGCGACCGCTGGCTCCTCTGCGGCACGTTCAGGAGAACGATTCACTTCTCTGAGCTGAACGGCCATTTCTTCGATGCGTTTCTTCTGCCGCCGTGCGTGTCCGCAAATCTCACGCTTCAGCGTTATAAACAAAGCGAGCGTGGAAGACAATCCCGCCGCGATTAGTAAATAAGGGAGCAGCTGCATTTAATTAAGCGTCCGCAGTCTTTCCTGGCGACTGACCACCTGATGGATCCGCACGCCAAAATTTCCTTCCACGACCACTACTTCTCCGCGCGCGATCACGCAATTGTTGACGATCACTTCCACCGGCTCGAGAATTGAGCGGTTCAACTCGACGATCGACCCCGTAGTCAACTTCAGTACGTCCTTAAGAGGAACCTGCGCGCGCCCGAACGACACGCTGACCGGCAGTTCGACATCGAGCAATAATTCGAACGTCCGAGAATTGACGGGTCCGGTGAATCCTACCCCGGCCGTTGCTTCCAAGGCCTTTCCTTGCGCGTCGGCGCTTGGTGAGGAAGAGCCCATCGCAGCGACCAGCGCCGGTTCGAGTCCGATCGCGATGCTCGTCGTTTCCGCCCCCAGATGAAGGCGCAATACCGCCCACGCGGCATCGGTCGGGGTGGCAGTCGATTCTTCGCCGCCCGTGCAGTTTATTTCGTGGCCGGCGCGCCCGGACATTGCCCCTGCGATTCCGGATAGTGCCTGGCTGACCGTTTCAAGGTATGTGGATTTGAGACTGGCGGGATCGCTTTCCTCAATGCCGGCCGCGCGTAGCACGTAGCCACCGGCAGCCGTCCATTCCGTCTCCGAAGCTACGACCCAGGCTGCGCCCGCTACACCCGAGAACGGCTGGCGCCATCGATGCGTAGCGTCGGCGGGCATTTCTGAAACTTGCTCGACCTTGATCGCCGGCCGCTCACCCGACATCGTTTCGAATACTGTGGCGAGGCGCGAGGAAAGCTCCTCGAACAGCCAGTGTAAAATGTCGGTGGCGCTATTCACGAGTTAACTCCGGTCAGATTCCGCGTTCCATCGGCCAGCGCTTTTCCATGTATGAGCGAAGCCGCATGATCGCCTGCGATTTTAGCTGCGAAATGCGCGACTCATGCAGGCTGACGATCTTCGCGATCTCCCGCAGAGTCAATTCCTCGTGATAGTAAAGGCTCAGCACCGTTTTCTCAATGTCGGGCATTTTCCCGATCGCCTCCGCCAGCAGCTTCTGAAGCTCGCTGCGTTCGAGCAGCCGCGACGGCCAGTTCTCCTCATCACCGGAGATGTATTTCAACAGATCCCGACTGTTGGTGTTGTCGTCCTCCGGCGCAGCGCTTTCGAGACTCCCCAGATTCAGGCCCCGCACATCGACCAGCCACTCGTGATACGCCTCCAGAGTGAGGCCGAGTTGCTGCGCGATCTCCTCTTCGGTCGGCGAGCGGTGCAACAACTGCTCGGCGCGCGGAAATCGCCGCTTCAATTTGCTTCGAACGCTTCCGCTGCTGGCGCGGAGCCCAGTCCAGCCCCCGCAGACTGTCCAGAATCGCGCCGCGAATCTTGTACTCGGCGTAGGTCTTTAGCTTGACGTTGTGCGATGAATCGAAACGGTCGATCGCCGAAATCAGCCCTACTATGCCGGTCGATACAAGATCATCCAGGCTCACGCTTTCCGGAAGCCGGTCGTGGATGCGCCGCGCGATCAGGCGCACCTGCGGCAGGTGCTCCAGGATCAGTTGTTCCCGCTCATCGGCGGTGTGCGCGGTCGCCCCGTAAGCTTGGGCTCCGTAAGGATTCGCGGTCGACTGCGTCATTTGTTCTTTCGTCGTTTGTTCTTTTGTCGCTTGCTTCATGCGGTTGCTCCGAGCGTACGAATGCGTTGATGCGCCCCACGCACCCTGTCTGCGATCAGTTCCTTCGAAGCGGGCTCAAGATCATCCGGGATCTGCTGTCCTGTAGCCAGAAACGAAATGGGAAGCGACCGCCGCGCCGCCTCGCTCACCAAAGCACCTAAACGATCAGTCTCATCGAGGCGCGTGAACAACAGCTTCTTCGGCTGGAAAATTTCGTAGCGATCGATCACCCGGGCAAGATCCGCCGGCTTCATCGACGCCGACAGCACCAGATGCGTGTCGATCTCGGTATGAGACGCGATCAATCGCGCCAGGTCCGCACCGTCTTCCATTTCCCCTGCGGCTAGTCCCGGAGTATCGATAAACACCCACTCCTTCGCGCGATGCTCTTCAAGCGCCTGGGCGAGCGCGACCGGAGTTTCGACGATATCGAACCCAATGCCTAAAATTGCCGCGAGTGAGCGGAGCTGCTCCGCCGCGGCGATGCGATAAACGTCGGCCGAAAGAATATACGCCGGCTTGCGTGACGCAAGCCCGAACCGCGCTGCGAGTTTGGCCAACGTCGTTGTCTTGCCGACGCCTGGAGGCCCCACCAGTGCAATCACACCCCGCGTCGCTCCGCGCCTTCCCGGAGTTGCGTCGACCTCAAAGAGATCCTCAAGCGCTGTGCCTGCAACGACCCGCTCAGCGAGCGCTCGATCAAGCTCGTTCTCGATCAGAGTGGTATATAAATCGGATGATGTCTCCTTCGGCAACAACATTCCCCCGCCACGCAGCGACTGCGCCATCCGCTCGATCTCGCGCTTCAGTTCCGCCACGTCCTGCGCCAGGCGGTCGCTGGGAGAGGCCTTCACCGGCGAATTGTTGAGGGGCTTCGCGACGGCCTCGGCTTGCGCTTTTGGGGGAACGCCGAAGACGACTTCGTACGCGCCAAGACTCCTTGTCTCCAGCGTCGAAGGACGGGCATTGACCAACAGCGCATCTTCGCCCAGCTCCTTATGTGCCAGCTCCATCGCTGCTTCGACCGTTCCCGAAAAATAGCTTTTTAGTCTCATTGAATCAGCCCCATCGATACGACCTTCACACCGGACGGAATCTCGTTATGCGAAAGAATCGAAAGATTCGGAAGCTGCGCCTCGATCATCTGCCGCAGATAGAAGCGCGCGGAAGTACTCGTAACCACCGCCATTGGAGAATCGGTTGACCCTGCCGTCCGCGTCACCTTGTCGAGAATTTCCCGAATCTTTTGTGGCGGCAGATTGATGTGGCTCGACTGCTCGTTATACTCAATCGCCCGCTCTACCGTCTGCTCGATCTGCGAATCGACAAAGAAGGCCGGCAGCTCGCCTGCAGGATTCAAATACGGTTTCACCAGCATTCGCCGGATCGCCTGCCGCGCGTACTCCGTCAGCAGGATCGGATTCTTCGTCATCGCTGCGGATTCCCCCAGCGATTCAAGAATGGTCACCGCATCCCGAATCGACACTCGCTCCCGCAACAAGTTTTGAAATACCTTCTGCACGGTTGCTAGGGGGAGCAATTTCGGAACCAGATCCTCGACCACTTTGGGATTCTCTTCCGTAACCCGATCCAGAATATTCTTAGTGTCCTGCCGCGACAGCAATTCAGAAGCGTGCCTGCGGATCAACTCCGCCAAATGAGTTCCGAGAACGCTCACCGCGTCAACAACCGTGTATCCCTGGGAGCGCGCATGGTCAGCTTTTTCCGATCGAATCCAGACCGCCGGTATCCCGAACGCCGGTTCTTTTGCCGGGATCCCTTCAAGCGGAGGCGCCGTACCCCCCCGGAATGAATCGCCAGATCGCAGTTCTGCATCATTTCGAACCGCGCGATCTCCGCGCCCTTTAGCAGCACGACATACTCACCCGACTTCAGTTGCAAATTATCGGTCACGCGAACTGGCGGCACCATATAGCCAAGATCGCTGGCCATCTGCCGGCGAATTCCTGAAATTCGGCGCAGAAGAGGTGAGTTTTGCGCGCCCTCCACGAGCTTCACCAGCCCCAATCCCACTTCGATCGCGAGCGGTTCCACTTTGAGCAGCGATTCCAGATTCTCTTTATTACTGGCGGCGGCATTCGGCCCGGCCACGGGAATCGCATCTTCTTCGAGCATCGCCTTCTGGTGCATCCTCCAGCCGAAAAATCCCACACTGGAACCGAGAATCAAGAATGGAAGTGTCGGCAGCCCCGGGAACATCGCCATCGCGACCAGCACTCCCCCTGAAAGCATCAACGGCTGCGGATTGCTGAACACCTGCTTCTTCATATCCGAGCCGAGCTTGTGATCCGAACTGGCACGGGTAACGATGAGGCCTCCCGAAACGGAAACCATCAGCGCCGGAATCACGGTGACCAAGCCATCGCCGATTGTCAGAATCGTATAGGTCGCCAATGCCCTCTTCAGATCCATCCCATGTTGAAACACGCCAATTAAGAATCCCGCGACGATATTGATAGTCGTGATCATGATGCTCGCGACCGCATCGCGCTGCGTGAAGCGGGAGGCGCCGTCCATCGCGCCATAAAACTCCGCCTCCGCCGATAGATTCTTGCGCCGTGTCCGAGCCTCGTGTTCGTCGATCAAGCCTGCATTGAGGTCCGAATCGATCGACATCTGCTTGCCGGGCATCGCATCCAGAGTGAAGCGCGCCGTGACTTCGGAAATGCGCACCGCGCCGTGATTGATAACCACGTACTGAATGGCGAGCATCACCAGGAAAATCACGATGCCGATAATGTAGTTGCCGCCCACCACGAAATTTCCGAACGCCTCAATCACCTGTCCCGCAGCTCGCGTCCCGCTGTTTCCATGCATCAGAATCAACCGGGTGGATGAAACATTTAGCGCCAGCCGGAACAACGTAAGCAGCAGCAAAGTTGTTGGGAAGACACTGAATTCCACGGGCTTGGTGATATACATCGAAACCAAAAGGACAATCACGGCGACCGTGATGTTCGCGCTGATCAGAATGTCCAGCATGAACGCGGGCATCGGCGTAATCATCGCCATAACAATGCCGAGAACCGCCAACGGCGCGCCTATTTCACTTAGGTTCCCGAAACGGGATTTCTTCTTCGCACCACTGGCCGGTTTCAATGCAACAGCTTGCGATTTTGGAGCCACGCCTCGAGTAGTCTTTGGTGCCGAAACGGGAGCGGGTTTGGTTGCAGCAGCCATGTCCGGCCGGAATAGAGCATTTCGCAAGCCGGATGTTCCCGCCAGCACCACGGATTAATCCTGCTATCATGCCCTCGGCGGCGGAATGCTCCAAGCTTGGTGTTAATCGGGCTCTTCGAGTTCGGTTAGCCCTCTCTGGGGTTACCCCAGGGGAACGTGTAGGACTGAGATTTCATCGCGGGAGCCCCGGCTGCGCCAAGGCGCAGCTCAGCTCGCGCAAGGTCGGACTCGTTGGAGCTCGCCGCCGTTTGATCATGCCTTACCGCGCGATAGCCACAGCATTTCTCGCAGGCGAACCCGCGGTTGAGCAGTTGATCGAGCGCGCCACCCGGCTGCTAGGCAGGCCTTCGCGCTGGATCACTCGCGCTGCCCGCCGATTCGTGAAGACGTTTCCGCCGGACAAAACGCGCCCGCGGCATCGGCAGGTGGTGGAATTCCTTCAGCGCTTTCGCGGTCTGCGGAAATTATCAGTCGACGAGTGGCTGACCGCATCTCAGCAAATGCGCCCTGTCCCCGTTGCCGCAAGCTGGCCCATCCCGTCAATCGAAACCGCAGGAGCGCTAACCGACTGGCTGGAACTCAATCTAGGCGACCTCGAATGGTTCGCCGACTTGCAGGGACTCAACCGGAAAGGCAGTCCGCAGTTGAGGCACTATCATTACCGATTGCTCACGAAGCAGTCCGGCACAATGCGCCTGATCGAAGCGCCCAAGCCGCGCCTGAAGGCGCTCCAACGAAAAATCCTGGCGGGCATTCTTGAGAAGATCCCGCCCCATCCCGCACTCCACGGATTCGTCAAAGGACACTCCATCAGGACATTCGTCGCGCCTCACATCGGCCAGCGCGTTGTCCTGAAAATGGACCTGGAGGATTTCTTCCCTTCTATCTCTCGCGCCAGGGTGCAGTCCCTTTTCAGAACTATGGGCTATCCGGAATCGGTCGCAGATCTGGTCGGAGGCATCTGTACGACGACTGCCCCGCGTGATATCTGGAAAGCGCGAGATCTCTATACGCAACCGCACTTACCGCAAGGTGCGCCGACCTCACCCGCTCTCGCCAATCTGTGCTCGTATCGCGTCGACTGTCGCCTCACTGGCCTGGCGAAATCCGTCGGCGCCGAGTACACCCGCTACGCCGACGATCTAGCCTTCTCCGGCGGCGAACCATTCGAACGCGCGGTGGAGCGTTTCTCCATCCACGTCGCGGCTATCCTTAATGAAGCTGGTTTTTCCGTGCATCATCGTAAAACCAGGATCATGCGCCAAAGCGTCCGCCAACATCTTGCCGGCCTAGTCGCAAACGAACGCGCCAACATCCGCCGCTCCGACTTTGATCGTCTCAAGGCCACGCTAACCAACTGCATCCGTCAAGGTCCCGAAAGCCAGAACCACGATGCCCACCCGCACTACCGTCTGCATCTCCAAGGCAAGGTGGCATTCGTTGAGTCGATCAATCCAGCCAAAGCAAGGCGGCTGCGCGCCCTATTCGACCAAATCCCCTGGCCGTGAGTTTAGGGTTCCTTTTATCTTCCTCAAGAAGGCACACTTCGGCTGTGGGAAAAGTCGTGCGCGACCGGCTGACCTTTCGATCCGCCGGCCGCCAGTGATTTGAGCTGCCTCTGGCCTAGCCTTCTTAGTGCCAAGCTGTAAACAACCCTCTGAAATCCTCGGTTTCCCGTGATTTTATGAGATCGACCCCAATGTCCCTCCGTTAAAGAGGGCTAAGGACCACCGCAATACGACATTTCCTGCGCAGGAAAAAACTGTCAAAAGAGACTCGGTGGAGACTCCTTCTGATCAGAGAATATGCGAGCGAAAAGTACGGGGCCGTGGATGGCCATCGCAGGCCTATGGAAGGAAGCTAGATAGAAGTTTTGCCCGACCCGTGACGACACGCTGCCAGAGGACCGCTTGGCGGATGTGTTCGACTATTTGGCGGATCTCAACGATACGGACGATATCAGCACGGAAACAGAAACCGCCCTCGAGGAATACCGCCGGACCCGCGGTCTGTGAAATACCGCGTCGAGCTCTCTGCTCGCCCAAAGTAAACAGCACCAAACTACATCGCCACCGGACTTGCCAACGCCAGCGCAATCGTAGCCCAAGCCGTCGCCGCCATCGAGATCCACTGATCGTGGTCATACGGAAAGCCGCTCTGAAAGTATGGCTGTAATTCCGGCGAGCGGCTCTTCACGTGCCACGACCCGTCTTCGTGCTGCGTCCGCAACAGAAAATCGACTCCCCGCCGATACACCGGGTCCGCGGGCTTCAGGATGCCCGCTTCGCTCAACGCAAACAGTGTCTGCCCGGTCGCGTAGGAATCCGTCGGCAGGTACGGATTTTGAGACCATCCTCCATCCGCCAACTGCTGATCGATAAGCTTGCGCCCCAGTAATCCGATAGTGGCAGCTTTCTCCCCAGCCCAGTACAATCCCAGCAACTGCATTACGAATTCTTCGTTGTAAACCGGCTTGGCGCGGAGCAACCAGAGCCGCGCGGCCTCCACATGTGAATTCAGATCGGCCTTGCGTCCCTCCCAACCATAGGTCCTGATCGCGCGAAGCGCCTGTGCCGTGCGAACAATGTCGCTGTCCTGCATCGGAGCGCGCGCCGCCGGCGATGGCCCTCCGCGCTGCACCGCGCCGCCCCGGATCCAACTGCCATCCGCCATCTGCTCGCTCACTATGTTGTACACCATCGCGTCCGTCATCCCATCCGCTGGATAATCGACGGCCGCCAAATGCAGCATGGCGTAGTCGAGTGTATCAATCCCGCCTCCGCCGTCATACCTTTGCAGGAAACGGTCTCCATTCCTGATGTAGGCGGCTCGCAGGTCGCCCAGTTGGGACTTCAACCCCACTTCGTCAACCGCGAACCTGTGAGCTTTCGCATATTTCGCGGTCAAGGCCGTCAGATCCTGCGCGTGACAGGCCACGCAGCCGCCGTTCTTCATGAACGAGTTGCTCACGCCCTGGAGCAGTATGAGACTTCGTCCCACCGCCGCCTTGATCGATGGAATCGGCGTCGAAGCCGGACGAACCTTAGCCGCCTCCGGGCCTGCGGCTGGGGCAGCGCCTAGCGCCCGCATGGTGCCGGGATGCAGATACTTCGCCGCCCAGTCCACTGCCGTTTCGCCCGTGTTATCTTTGACCGCTGGATCCGAGTGCGCCTTCAGCAGTAGCTGCACGATCTCCGGATTCTGCGCCTCTGTAGAGACCGCGTAGTGCAGGGCCGTTCGCCCGCGGATATCCCGAGCTTCCACTTTGGCGCCGGCGCGCAGCAGCGCGTCCACAATGCCCGGCGGCCCATACAACGAACCGAGCATCAACGGGGTGTAATACCCAAGATCAATGGGTCCGCGCAACACGTTGACCGGATCCTTGGCCGAAGCGTCGTTCGCGTGGGCGCCCTTGGCCAGCAACAGCTTCACCGAGTCCAAATCGCCATTCCCCGCCGCATTCATCAGAGGCGTGAATCCCAGGGATTCGTCTTTCGCATTGACGTCCAGGCCAGCGTCCAACGCCAACCGGACCTGCCGCGAATTGCAGGCCGCGGAAGCCGCCAGCAGGAAGGTCAGTCCGCGGTTGTCCTGCGCATGCACGTCGGCGCCCTTGGCAATCAGCAGATTCACCACCTCGTCCGATCCGTTATGCAAGGCCGCCAGCAGCAGTGCCGTTCGTCCGGTACTCGATTTCGCGTTTACATCAGCCCCGTGCTCCACCAGCAGTCTGATTTTGGCGGGTTCGGTGACGCTCCACATCAAGGCCGTCGCTCCCAGCGCGTTGTGGGCGTTCACCTCCACTCCAGCCGCCAGCAGGAGCTTCACCGATTCCAAGCTGCCGAACGCCGCCGCGTACATCAGCGGTGTGGTCTCGCGATCCCCACGGAAATTCACTCCGGCGCCTTGCTCCACTGCCGCTTGCAACTCCCGCAGGTCATTGTTCCGAATCAAGGCGAAGACCCGGTCGACGGCCCCGGTATCGACGCCAAACAACTGCGAAGCGGCCAATAAGATGGCGAGGATGATTCGGCCACGCTTCATGAATTCCCTCCGGTTACCCAGTTCTAGTTATACTATCGCCTGTCTGGCCCTAAAGGCGCGCGAAATGGCAGCTAACTCCAGTTCCGAAGGTTCCCGGGGCGCCGAGGTCGTCGCGATGGTCGACGCACTGATCGCCCTGGCCGATCCATCGCCCGAGTCGGTCGGCAGCATCCTGGGCGCAACGCTCACTCAAGGACGGCTCAGCGAGGTGTTCGATTGCGTGTTCGCCCAGGGATCGTTCAGGAAGGTGCAACTGCGTTACTACAAGGAGGTGAGCGCGGGTATCCTCAACCTCGACGCCCGGCTGGACTCGGGGCTCACGGCGACGACCATGGACTTGCGGAAATATGGACCGCCGACATCGCGCGGCATCTCGAGCCCGACGCACCTCGGCGGCAGCGAGGGCTACTATACGCTGGGCTTCACGCTTGCGCGAGGCGTCAAGATCTACTTCCAGTTCACTAACCAGACGGAGCGACTCTACGGGGTTGGGATCGATTGGGATGCCAATCGATCGAAGTAGCGTTGCCGCACGATCAGATCAAACCACCGGAGAAATGAAAGAACAGGAATTCAGATGTCGGCTTTGTATTCCTCTAGACGACGAGCACGGTATCTTTACCAGACTCCGAACAGCGCTGCCGGCGTTGCGTTGGGGTCAAGGGGATTCCTCATGGGACAAGATTCGTGTGTGGGGCGAGACAACGGACGTAATGGTCCGCGTTTATCGGTATGAGAGCCCGGGACCGTTTGACCTGACGATTCGCATCCCAACAGAGGGAGGCGCCGATGCCGAAAGAGAATATCACGCCCTCCGCGACAAAGTGCTCGTGGCGCTCAATGCCTCCGTGTGGGAGCCCCTGGTGCCGCAACCGGTTTCGCTTATTCGCGTCGATGGCAGCTTCCCTGCTCATTACGAATTCGAGAGCGACCTGAGCCTCTCAGAGATTGACGTCCTGCTAACTGACTCCGACTTTTCGCTACCACCCAGCACGGCCATTTGGCAGTGGAGTTGGCTCCAACACGCCTCTTCCGATCCTTATATCGAGGGCCGCATACCGTTCCTTTTGGCGGGTCAGGTTCAATGGAATTTGAGAGACCGAATTCGCCTGATCGGCAATCGGCCGCACTACAAACTGGAGGTCGGCCATTGGAGCGACCTGGCTGATCGTACTCCGACCTGCGACCAGGTGCATGAGGCGGTGCAGACGACGATCCTGCCCGCTCTTAAAGCGCGCAATGTTCGGGCATTTGGAATTGATGGATAGGTGTTTTTTGTCAAATTCAGCCCCAATTGAATGTCAAAGCTCACGACCTTTGGAATCCTGAAGTTTCAATGTCACGCGATTCAGAAAGACAGCGCGCAACGAAACCCGCGCTGCTCTACAGTGACCGCAAGGAGTGGCAGCAAGTGAGGCAGGTTCCCGACCTGCCCATTCTACACGACAGCTAAAATCAAAAACCCGCTAACACATCTCCCATCCAACACATGCGTCCAAATCACCCGAGCCCTTCCCGACGATCCACTTCGTGAGTACCGGACCTCGAGGCCCACTGTAAGCAATCGGGAATCGTGCGACGCGCGAAATCCCCTTTCGCTGACCTCAATCAGCTCCGCCGTCACCGACATTGGATTCGGATCGGCAAAAAAAATCTCGATCGCTCCCGAGTAGGGCGACCGCTCTTCACTTCTTCGCTCGGATTGGCCGTTAAAGTCCATTGCGAATTTATCCCGCCACTTCTATCCGCTCCGCCGTCATCATGTACGATCTGATCTTCCGCTGCAGCGTTCGTTTGGATATATTCAACCTGTCTGCCGCCCTCTGCTGATGGCCACCCGTCTCTTCGAGCGCCGCCAGGATCGCCCTTTTCTCCATGTCCGGAAGACCCGCCAATTGTTGCAGGCCCGAGCGAAACGCATGATTGCGAAACTCGTCCGGCAAATCGGCGGTCGTGATTTCAGGACCAGGCGCAAGCACCGACCCTCGCAACACCACATTCCGCAGCTCGCGAACATTCCCCGGCCAATCGTACGCGGACAGCTTGTCGAGCGCCTCGGCAGAGAACCCCATGCTGGTTCCTTGCAGCGCCAGGTAATGCTGCGCCAGCGGCACAATATCTTCGCGCCTCTCGCGCAGCGGCGGGACGCAAATCGGAATCTGGGAGAGCCGGTGATAAAGATCGGATCGAAACCGCCCTTCGCGCACTGCCAGCTTTAAATCCTGGTTCGTGGCCGCCACCAGGCGAACGTCCACGGAAACTTTTTTCACTCCGCCAACCCGGTAATAGCTCGCGCCGTCCAGCACCCGCAGCAATTTCACTTGCATGCGCGGATCGAGGTCGCCAATCTCATCAAGAAAAAGCGTTCCCCGATCGGCCAGCTCGAACAAGCCCTGCTTGCAAGCGTCCGCGCCGCTGAACGAGCCTTTCTCATGGCCGAACAATTCGCTTTCGAGCAGGTTCTCCGGAAGCGCGGCGCAGTTCAAATCCACCCAGGATTTGGAAGACCGCAGCGAGTAGTGATGAATCGCGCGCGCGATGATCTCTTTTCCAACGCCGCTTTCGCCGGTGATGAGAATCGTCGCGTTGGTAGCCGCGACTTTCTCTACCAGCACCAACAATCGTTGCATAACTTCGCTGGCGAATACGACGGGCACACCGATAAATTCGCGAGCGAGCATCAATAACTAGTATTTACGAACACTTATGGATAGGCCATAAGGCGATTGCCCCAGTTGCCGGGCCAGAACGCCTGATAGCGGTTGGCCGATTTCTGCCGATAGGTATATGTGCTCAAGCAAGTTACACGAATCGTCGTGCTGGTCTTGGCCGCCGGTCTCGCGTGCGCTTTTCTGGTGAGCTATGCTCCGGGAACGATGGTCGATGAGCGCGAACTCGACCGCAGGTTGAATGAATCGAGCATACGCGAATTAAGGTCAAATAAGGCTTCCCAGCGCGACGTATTTGGCAATTTAAGGCGTTATATGGTTGGCTTAGCGAAGGGCGATCTGGGATATTCGGAGTCGAACCACTCCCCCATAGCCGTTTTGATCGCCGATCGGGCCCCCGAAACGTTGCGCGAAATTGCCATCGGTTTGGCTGGCGGGTGGGTGCTTGGCTTGGCGCTGGCGATTCCCAAACGGGGCTTTTCGATTGTTGCGGGCCTGCTTCTCAGCGTTCCGACCGCTCTGATCGCCTACCTCTGTCTGGTGGCGGGCGCGAAATCTTTTTTGGTTTTGGTAATCGTCCTGACGCCGAGAATTTTCCGGTTTGCTCGCAATCTTCTCGCCCAAGCCTATACAGCCCCTCATGTCGAAATGGCGCGAGCTCGGGGCGTAACGGAAGCAAAGATTCTTGTCGCCCACGTTTTGCCGGCAATCTCCCCGCAATTGCTAGCACTTGCAGCAGCTTCGGCGAGTATGGCGATTGGAGCAATTATTCCGATTGAAGCGATCTGCGATGTGCCCGGCCTGGGACGACTGGCCTGGAACGCCGCGATGGCGCGCGATCTTCCTCTGCTGGTGAATTTGACGATGCTGGTCGCGGTCGCGACGACCGTTGCAACGGCGGTTGCGGAAATGGCGAATTCCGAATGATTCAAGTATCCGTTATCGCCATTTGTTTTCTGATCGTTGTCGCACTCACGGCACTCTTGCCAGTGCGCTACGAGCGCCAGTTTCGAGATTCTCCGAATGCCGGCCCGTCCCGGCAATTCCCGCTTGGCACCGACGATTTAGGTCGCGACCGTTTGTCGCGCTTGATCTATGGAACGCGGGTATCTCTATTGCTCGCAACATCTGCCGCAATTTTGTCGTGTCTCGCCGCAGCGGCACTCGGAGGACTTGCGGGGTTTGGCATCGCGGATAAATTAATACTCGGCGCTGCGGATTTGTTCTTGTCGCTTCCCTGGCTGTTTCTTTTGCTTATGGTAAGGGCATTTTTGCCACTGAACGTCTCCCCGATATTATCCGTAACCATCACATTCTTATTACTCGGCTTGCTGGGATGGGCGACGCCCGCGAAGGTTGTGCGGGCTGCCGTGCGAAAACTTAGCGCGTCCGATTTCATGCTCCAAGCCCGGGCAACCGGTTGCTCGCGATTGCTCTCGAAACATTTAATTCCCAACGTGATGCCGATTCTCTGGGCCCAGCTCTGGATCACAATTCCCGCCTATGTATTGGCCGAAACGACCCTTGGAATGCTGGGGTTAGGCGTGATGGAGCCGCTGCCATCGTGGGGGAATTTGCTGCGTGAACTGGAAGGCGGGGGAATTTCGAACCATCCCTGGATGCTCGCGCCTGTTCTGCTATTGGCGGCGGTGGTCGGTAGCTTTCAAGTGATTTTCGAACGCGAGGATTATTCGGTATGAAGCTGATGCTATTGATCTTCCTAGCGGGAGAGTTACGCTTCGCCTTGCATGAGGAGCCGAAAACGACGGACCCTCTGATGATGGCCGATGAATCCGCAGAGGCGATTCGCTACTTAACCGAAGGCGTGCTGATCCGCATTAATCGTCTGACCCAAAAACCAGAGCCGGATCTCGCAACGTCATGGAAAATATCGAAGGACAGCACGAAAATCACTTTTCAATTACGCGAAAATGTGACTTCGGACGAAGTAGTAAAGACATTCCACCGCCTGTTGGATCCCGCGCTGCATTCGCCGATTGCCGATACCTTCAAAACCGAGAAAGGCACCGTCAAAGTAACCGCGCAAGGCCCATCTACAGTGACTGCGGAATTTCCCGCGCCGACCGCCAGTCTCGAGATTATTTTCGATCAGGTCGCCATCGGTTCTGGGCTCGGGGCCTTTCTGGTAGCGGAGCGTAAGCCGGGCATTTCTATTCTCTTAAAGAAAAATCCGGCGTATTGGAAAAAGCCTCTTCCGGCGATCGATACCATAAGAATCGATATTGAACAGAACAGAGACTTGGAGGTTCTAAGATTCAAGCGCGGCGAGATCCAACTCATTGATAAATTGACGCCTGATCTGTTTGAGCGCATCCCGGAAGCGATTGACGCGGGGCCGACACTCGACTCGGAATTTCTGTGGTTCAATCAAGCGCAACGCGCTCCGATCCTGGAGTATAGGAAAGAATGGTTTCGCTCAACAGCATTTCGCCACGCGGTATCAGAAGGAATTCAAAGGGCTGATCTCTGTCGCGTGGTATATCGAGGTCACGCAACGCCCGCAGCGGGGCCGGCCGCTCCTTCGAACAAATTGTGGTTTAAACAAGGATTGAGTCCGCAAGTTTTTGATCCTGCCGCTGCCGCGAAACTTCTTGCAAGCGATGGATTTCGGTTGGAGAAAGGTATACTGCGCGATCGCAACGGCCACGCGGTGGAGTTTTCCATCGTTACCAATTCCGGCAGCAAGACACGGGAGCGAATGGCGGCGATGATCCAGGAGGATCTGGGGAAGTTAGGGATAAAGATCAATATTGTTACGCTCGATTTTCCTTCGTTGATCGAACGAATGACGCGCACGCTGAATTATGAAGCGTGCCTGCTGGGATTGGTGAATGTGGATCCGGACCCTAGCGAGCTGATGAATGTTCTGCTCAGCTCGGCTAGCAATCATCCGTGGAATCCTTCGCAGAAGACGCCCGAAACTGCGTGGGAGGCGGAAATCGACCGGTTGATGCTGGCGCAGGCGGCGACGGCGGACTATCACGCGCGCAAGAAGAGCTTCGACCGGGTGCAGGAGATCATGCGCGAGCAGGAGCCGATTGTTTATCTGCTGCATCCGAACTCGCTCTCGGCGGTATCGAAGCAGGTGATCGGCGTGCAGCCAACAACTTTTTTCCCTCACACGTATTGGGACGCGGAGCACCTTACGGTGAAGCCTTGATGCTTCTCCGGCTCCGGCTGTCGGTTGAATATGGGAAGAAACGCGTGCTTCATGATGTCGCGCTCGATGTTGCCGAAGGCGAGATTCTGGGACTGGTGGGCCGCAGCGGAGAAGGGAAAAGTACCATCGCGCTTTCGATTCTCGGGCTGCTGGGGTTGAAGGGCGGGCGGTGTGCAGGGGAAATTTTTTTCAAAAATCGGGACTTGCTGAAATTGAATGCTGGCGAGATGAGGCGTGTCAGAGGGAAAGAAATTGCGCTGGTGCCGCAGAGTCCGCTGGCGGCGTTGAATCCCAACGTGAGGCTCGGCTCGCAACTGGAAGAAGCTTGGCGGGCACATGAAAAGGGCAAGCCGGATTGGAAGCCTCTGCTCGAAAGCGTCAGCCTGCCGGCGGAAGAGAGCTTTCTTCGGCAGTATCCGCGGGCATTGAGCGTCGGATTGGCGCAGAGATTCTTGATCGCCATGGCTCTTTTGCATAAGCCCAGTCTGCTGCTGGCGGATGAGTCCACCAGCGCGCTCGATACGATTACCCAGGCGGAGATTCTGGGGTTGTTCAAGCGGTTGAACCGCGAGCACGGGATTGCAGTGTTGTACATTTCGCATGATTTGGCGTCGGTGGCTTCGCTCTGTCATCGAGTCGCGATATTGCATGATGGGGAGATTGTGGAGTGTGGGTCAGTGGACGAGGTGTTTCTGAATCCTCGGAGTGAGTACACTAAGCGGTTGATTGCGGCAATACCGGCGGTGCCTGGCGTTTCAGTATCGCTTCCTGCGGTAGCGGCTCGGTAGCGCAGGCGGCGCGGTTGACAGAGGGTGCCGGGAGTGCCACTCCGTTGAAGAATAGGCCAAAATTCGATACGTTCTCGCCGTCGGAACTCCTCGGTTGAGTTGTGGCGTTGACACCGCGTGAAGTTGGAGCGGACGTGTCCGGGCTGCGCCCGGATGGACCGATTGACAATCGGTCCGCAGGTTGGCAACCTGCCCCATTAGGTGGCTCGAAAACGTTTCACTATTGAGTACGATCTATTGAAAGAGCCGACGCTGCAAGCTCAAGTGTTCATAGACATGAAATCCCTGATACTTTGCACCACAAAGTCACTGACGCGAAGTGGTTTCGCGAACAGGCCCAATTTTAGGGCGTTTGGAGGGCGAACTAAAGAGTTCGCTAGCCGCGCAAACAGCAGGCGCGCTCTTGAGTGCGCCTCCAAACGCCTCAATCACATGACTTAGGAGCTCGCGCCACCTTCTGAGCCGCGTAGGAAGCGATTCGCAAATGGTCCCCACAGGCTGATGTGCTGGCAGGTCATGGACGGGCTGGATGTTTACGGTTGGGCGCAATGTGAGAGGCGGACTTCTCCGTACTTTGTGCCGTATGCTACTAGAACTAGTTCCGCTGGGCGAAGAGGCTTTCCATCGGCGCTCGAAACCTGGAGTTGGAATCCTGACTTCACGAAACCATAATCCTGTAGCCGTTCGGCGATGTCCGGCCGCGTAATTGTCGATAGCGTGCCGGGGTGCAACGAACGCGCGGTCTCTATGCGAACTCCTTGCGCGTCGGTTTCTGAAGTCCAGGGCGCCCATCCATCGATGGTGATCGTCGCGCCTTGAGATAACACGTGGTCGAGGTCGCCGTCGGACGGCTGCGTGCAAACGCTGGGCTGGGGCGCGCCGGCGACCAGGTGCCTTAGGTTGCGCACCGGGACGAACATGTCTTTGGGTACATCGATCACGTCCGCGTGCGGGACATCGGGCATCGGCTTTTCCGCCAGATGGATCTGCGCGTACCGGTTGAAGATCTGATTGAAGCGCTCCGCATCCATCGCGGGAAAATAAGTGCGGAACAGGGCGAGTTTGGGGGCCATCAGGACGTGGGACACGGCGGGAAAGCCGAGTCCGTTAAGCGTGGCTCCGAAGGATTGCATGTCGTATAAAACTCCCCCGGTAGCCGCAGCCTTCTCCCGCAGGTTGTGCAGGATTTCCGTTTCGGGTACCTCGAAGATGGGCCCGGCGGGTTGCAGCGGATTGAATCTTCCAAAAGCGTAGACGTTGATCCATGCAACGGTGAGCAAAAGCACATAACCGCGGGATGCGGGGGGGACATACCAGGCTGCCAGCGCCCCCCCGATGGCGACTCCCGAGAGAAGAAGATCGTGGCGGCTCGGGAAGGCGGGTTCCCCGTTGTGGATCAACCAAGCCGACTTGAGAAAAAGCGAGGCGATGGGACCCACCAGCACAAAAATAGCGATGCGAACAGGATGGAACGAGATTAGGTTCTTACTCCAAATCAACAGGCCGGCCATGGTTAGAAGAAGTCCGGACGTGAATAGGAACCGTTGAGAGCTACCACGGTTCCAGAGAAGGATTCGGCCGATCCAGAGCGGAATGGGGGCAATTTGCCATAAGGTGATGGCGAGGAATCCAATCAGGAGGACCAGCAACGGTCTGCGAACCGACGGGTGGTCTCGGAGAGATCGATAGCGGATCAGGCACAGCGTTAACAGAGGAAAAAAACTGCCCACGGCGCCGATCTCGCAGATATTCTCTCCATCGAGTTGCATGTAATCGCCGAGCTGGAACGATACGAATGGGAATATTTCGGACAACGCCGCCAGCTTCGATGTTCCGCCGCCGGGTGATATGCGGTGCCCTGGATAGACGGTATTGCTCATGATGGAAATCACGTCGCCGTAGTAGAAAAAAATCACCAGGGCGACGGCGAGCGAGCCTGCGGCAATTGCGGCAATATCCGCCGGCGACCGTAGTACAGACGGTCGAAATCCGAGGATCAGGATCAACGCGCCCCACGCCAAAGTTAGCAGCAGCATCGGATAAGCCTGCGCAAGAACCAATGCAGGGAACGCCCAGACGCATAGCAGAGTTTTTTTCCACCAGGGCATTGGCCTGAAAACGATGAGCAAAATCCAGGGCAGGCCGGCGAGCAGAGCGCCGTAAATCGTCCACCAGAATTGGGTGAATCCGGAAAAGTAGAGGATCACCGTGGTGACTGCCGCGAGCCAGGCGGGGACTTCGAGTTGCCGAAAAAAAAGGAAGTAGCCGGCCAGGAAGGCGCACATGTAAAGCGTGTAGAAGATGGAATACGCCAACGCGGGTGGGAGGACGAAAAAGGCCCACAACTGGGGCTTAAAGATGAGGCTCCAGTCCTTGAGGGGTAGCGGAGTAAAGTTGCGCAGGTCCTCATGGTAGAACGAGGTCTCATTGACCCGGCGGAACCCGTTACGAATGCACGCTTGGAACAATGGAGTGGCGACTGCCCATTCATCCGATCGAATTCCCCGGCTGATTCCAAGGATGGGTCCGGATTCCGGTGCCTGGAGCACGTCGAGGAACATTCCGTAGGACGATGGCGTCAGCTCGAAGCAAATGTAAATGAGTCCAATGAGCGCCACGGCGCCGAGAAACCAGCGTGTGATTTGCTTGTCAGTCATGCGGAGGCCGGGACATACACTGTTATCATAAAGGGCAAGTCCTTCCATGCGTCGAGCCCTTCTTTTATCGGCATTCGGGGCGGTCGCTGTGCTTCTGTTCACGTTGGCGCGGAACCGGGCCACGGTCGCCGCGTCTTCGACAGGCCCCACATTTGTGGAGTTCGAAAGCGGCCATGTTCGCCCGATCGCGATGTCTCCCGATGGCGCCACCCTGTTTGCGGTGAACACGCCCAATGGCACGCTCGAGATTTTCGATCTCACATCCGGCAAGCCAGTTCTGAAATTTAGCGTTCCCGTCGGCCTCGAACCGGTTGCGGTGGCTGCTCGAACGAATACGGAGATTTGGGTAACCAACCTCCTTTCCGATAGCGTGAGCGTTGTGACTTTGACCGCGACTCCCCACGTCATCCGTAGTCTTCTCGTCGGCGATGAGCCGCGCGATATCGTCTTCGCCGGGACGCCAACTCGCGCCTTCATCACCACCGCTCATCGCGGCCAGCAGCGCACCGATCCTTCGATCGCGAATGTTCCAGGCGCAGGCGATCCGCAAATGACTACTCCGGGAATTCCTCGCGCCGACGTTTGGGTTTTCGATCCTTCGAATCTCGGAACTACCGCGGGTGGAACTCCGCTGAGCATTCTGAGTTTCTTCACGGATACGCCGCGCGCATTAGCTGTCGGTCCTGATGGGAACACGGTTTACGTTGCGGGGTTCAAGACCGGCAACCAGACGACCACGATCAATCAGGCCAGGGTTTGCCAAGGATTCCAGAACAAGCCTTGCACTCTTTCCGACGGCACGATAAGTCCCGGCGGTAATCCCGGCCCGTCGACCGACGCGACCGGAGAGCCCGCGCCCGAGGTAGGCCTGATCGTCAAATTCAATAATGTGACCGGGCATTGGCAGGACGAATTGCAGCGCGTGTGGGATGGATCGGTCCGCTTCAATCTTCCCGATACTGATGTGTTTTCTTTCGACGCGAACACGCTGAAGCAGACGGCCGCGTTCGCGCATGTCGGCACGACGTTGTTCAACATGGCTACGAATCCGGTTACCGGGAAGATCTACGTATCGAACACTGACGCGATTAACAATGTTCGATTCGAAGGTCCCGGGACGTACGCCGGACATACCGTGCAAGGTCATTTGGCGGAAGCGCGCATTACCGTAATTTCCGGCACGACGGTCACGCCGCATCATTTGAACAAGCACATCGATTACAGCAAGCTCGCCGGAGCGCCCGGGTTCGATGCCACCGCGAAGAATCATAGCCTGGCGATGCCGCTCGATATGAAAGTTTCGAGCGATGGGTCGACACTCTACGTGGCTGCGTTCGGCTCGAGCAAAATCGGTGTGTTCAACACTACTGCTTTGGAAAACGATTCCTTCAATCCAGTGACCGGGAGTGCGAATTACATTTCGGTCAGCTGGCGGCGGCCCTAGCGGCGTGGTCCTCGATGAGACGCGCCATCAGCTTTATGTAATGACTCGCTTCGACGACGCGGTGAAGACTGTCGACCTTCGCTCGAACCAGGAAGTTTCACGATTCGGGCTCCCCAATCCCGAGCCTGCGCCGGTGGTCGCAGGCCGGCCCATGCTTTATGATGCAACGCAGTTTTCAGGCAACGGCGAGGCCGCCTGCGCCAGCTGTCATAATTTCGCCGACAACGACGGCGTCGCATGGGACCTTGGCAATCCGGACAACACTGTCACGCAAAGTCCGATCCCGATTAATTTTGACGGTCTGCTGAAAATCCTGATCGCCACGGGAGCGACGGGCGTCTCGGCCCCCATAAATGGGAGCAATAAGCCCTCGGACTTCCATCCGATGAAAGGCCCTTTCACCACGCAGACGCTGCGCGGCTTGAAGAACTCGGGCGCGATGCATTGGCGCGGCGACCGTTCCACTGGAATTTCCGGCACCGATCCGTTCAGCTCCAACGTGTCCTTCATGAATTTCGCGGTCGCGTTCCAGAGTTTGATTGGGAGCCCCAACCAGCCCTTGGAATCGGAGATGCAGATGTTCGCCGACTTCGCGCTTCAAGTTGTTCCGCCGCCGAATCCGGTACGCAATCTCGACAATTCGCTTACTGCGGCTCAGCAGCAGGGGCACGACTTTTTTTCCGGCTCGCGCCCATCCGACGGAGTCAACAACGCGATAGTCAACGCGATCGCTGGGCAATCGTCCTTCAGTTGTAATGGATGCCATGTGCTCGATTCCTCCAACGGATTTTTCGGCACGGGCGGCAATCAAAGTTTCGAAGGGCTTACGCAGATCGTGAAAATCCCTCATCTGCGAAACGTCTACGACAAGATCGGCATGTTCGGGAATCCCGCGGTGAGCTTTTTCCAGCAGGCCGATAGCGGTTCGATGGGCGATCAGATTCGCGGTTTCGGTTTCACCGGCGACGGGTCTACCGACACGATTTTTCGTTTCCTAACCGCGGCGGTTTTCGCCCCGACCTCGAATTCCGGATTTCCGCAAACGAATCCTGACGATACCCGACGCGCCGTCGAACATTACCTGCTGGCGTTCGATAGCGACCTCGCGCCCATCGTCGGCCAGCAGGTAACTTTGACGTCGACCAACTCTGCCACCGCCGGCGCGCGTATCGATTTGTTGATGGCGCGAGCGGGAACGCCGTTCGTTTCCAAAGCTCTCAACGGTTCGGTAACAGAATGCGATTTGGTGGTGCAAGTGGTGCAGAATGGCCGCATCATGAGCTTTTTGTACAACGCGGCAGCCAACAATTTCGTCCCCGACAATAAATCGGCTCCAGTTTCGGATGCCGTCATCCGAGCCCTCGCCGCAACTCCCGGGCAAGAGGTGACCTATACCGCGGCGACCCCTGGATCCGGCGCGCGCCTGGTATTCTCGCGCCGACTTCCGCCGCCTCCGCATGAACGCAAATAGGCTAGCCGACGGTATTTACATAGGTTCCGGTATAAATCGAAGTCAACAAATCCTGCATTGCCATCCCCGAACTTATCGTCGTAGAGGGGGCCGATGCTCCGAACAAGCCATCGACTTCCTGCAACTGCATGGCCTGATCGCTCAGTTGCGCGATATCGGCGGGCGGTGCTTTCGCCAATGCTGATTGCAACTTCGACGAGGATAGTAATGACGAAAGAGTCGGCGAAGCGGCGGTCGAAACAAGCTGCATCAAGTCCGTGATCCCGGCGGTGGTTGAAGAAGTGGAGCTCATCTTAAACAACTCATCGGCCGGCTTGGCGCGAGTATGAGAGATTACCGCCGAATTGCCGGCGCCGACGCCCGTACCGCCCTCTCAAAAGCCCATCCTCGAATTTGATTGATCTGCTCCTTCATGGTTCGCGAGAGCGGCACCATCTTGGCCGCGATCATAATCAGATCCTGCAAGGACACCACACCATCGGCCAGTCGAGCCTTGGTTACCGCAGCGATCACGCATTGCTCGATCTCCGCGCCGGTCCACCCCACCGTGAACTTCGTTAGTTGCGAGAGGTCGAACCCGGTCATGTCGACGGCGCGCCGCTTCAAGTGAATCCTGAAGATCTCAATTTGCTCATCTTCCAGCGGGATGTCGACAAAAAACACTTCATCGAAGCGGCCCTTCCGGATCATTTCAGCGGGGAGGAGGTCGATGCGATTCGCGGTTGCCGCCACGAACAGGCCTCGCGTCTTTTCCTGCATCCAGGTCAGGAAAAATGCGAAAATGCGACCCTGTTCCCCGCCCGATTCCGCGGAATTGATCCCCATCTCAATTTCGTCGAACCACAGCACGGCGGGAGCCATGTCCTCCATCATCCGGCAGGCAGCGACGAACGCGCCCTCCGGTTTGCCGTGCCGACCCGAAAAAATCTCGACCATATCGACGCGGTATAAAGGGAGCTGGAAATAGGACGCCGTAGCCTTTACCGTCAAACTTTTTCCGCATCCGGGAATCCCCATGATGAGAATTCCTTTGGGCACGATCTCCTCGTCCAAGCTGTCGCGCATCTGAAATAACTTGCGTCTTTCGAGCAGCCAGGTTTTTAAGCCCTCGAGGCCGCCGACCTCGCCCAGTTCGGTCCCAGTAGAAATATATTCAATCACCCCGCTGCGATTCACCAGCAGGCGCTTCTCTTCGAGGAGTGCTGGGAACGACTCGGGCCCTAATCGTGGACTAACCGCCAAAGCGCGGCGGAGCGCATACTTGGCCTCATCGAGCGTAAGGCCCTGCAGCGCGCGGGCCACGGAATGCAAGGTGTCCTCGTCCGCGTCGGTCTCTTCTTTCAGGAACTCTACCAGCTCAATCAAGTCCGGCGGACGCAATTCCAGGAATATCATGCTACGTTCCAGTTCTTCCGGGATAAACCGCACAGGAGAGCTGATCACCACAAACTTTCCTTGATCAAGCAAGTGCTCATAGACGTCGCGCAGGCGCCTCCGGATCTCCGCTGATTCCTTTAGCGCCTCATGAAAATCCTTCAGGTGAAAAATCCCTCCACCGGTCTGCGTAATGATATAGTCCAGCGCCGCCCGAGCCGTCTCCGCCCCCTCCATTCCCTCGGTCTGGCTCCAGGTCCAAACGGGTGCATCGATGCGTAGGCCCACCTCGTGAAGTACGCGAGCAACACGTTGCTCCTCCGCCGAGCGGATATACGTCAGCGGCCTTCCCGAAGCAAAAATCTCCCGAACAGTCCGAGCTGCGCGGCTCTCAACAATGTTTTCCGCCATCGTGTTTATTATCGCTGGCAACTCCAAAGGCACAAATCGGGCGAGTACTGCCAATGTGTAGCTCGAATCCAGTATTGTAGGGATTGGGGGAGTGAGAACGCATGACGGTTACTCTGAGCCTAAACCCCGAGATAGAGAAAGGGCTGACCGCTCGCGCGAAGAAGCTTGGGTTGTCCTTGGATGACTACCTTCTCGCCATTGTTGCCAGGGAGGTCGGCTCATCTGAGGCTCCAGAGCCGCAGCCGGTTCATAAGCGGTTCAAAAATCTTTCTGATCTGCTCCTCAATTCTCCTTTCGCAGAATCCGAACTCGACCTGGAGCGATCCAAAGATTATCCGCGCCCTATTGATCTTGGATGAACGGTTTCCTTATCGATACAAATGTTCTCTCTGAGTATCGCCGGCTGGGAGGTCCTGACGCCGGTGTTCGGCGATGGCTTGAGACGACCGACCTCCAATCGCAATACGTAAGCGTGATTACACTGGCGGAAATTCAAAAGGGCATTGAGTTGCTCGCCCAAGGCAAGCGGCGGGTCTTGCTCGAAGCGTGGCTTAAGAATGACCTGGAAGCATAGTTTTCTGGTCGCACACTCCCAGTGGATCGCAACGTTGACGCTCGTTGGGCATCGCTCGTAGCGGCAGGCGTGCGGACTGGAAGGCCCCTGCCTACGGTTGACTCCTTAATTGCAGCGACCGCACTGGCCTACGATTTAACAATTGTGACCCGGAATACACGGGACTTCGAAGGCATCGGTGTGGCCACTCTCAACCCCTGGGAGGCGCTAAAACCCGGCTAGCAACGCATCACCGTCCTCGTGTACGATACGATTTCTATATGTCCAAAAGTTTCTCCCGCCGAGGTCTCTTCCAAGCCGCACCCCTCGGAGCCGCTGCTGCGTTCCTGGCCCCTCAACATGCAAACGCTCAGGAACAACCCGCCGCCATCCCGAGCCTCAAGTTCGATATCGAAGCGCAAACTCACTGGAAAGGTGAAGCCGGCTCCGCTAACGAAGCCACCGTTGCGGAGTTCCCTATTTCCCAAAGCATCGCCGGGGTGTCTATGCGCCTCAAACCTGGAGCCATTCGGGAGCTTCACTGGCATGCGCTCGCGGCCGAATGGGCGTACATGATTGAAGGCCGCGTTCGCACTACTGTCGTGATGCCCAACGGCCAATCCGCCATCGATGAGTTCGGACCCGGCGACACCTGGTATTTCCCGCGCGGCCACGGCCATCTGCTGCAAGGACTGGGCCCCGGTGAAGCCCACTTTCTGCTCGGCTTCGACAATGGACACTTCTCCGAATTCGGTACGTTCAGCATCACTGATTGGATCACTAACACGCCGCCCGAAATCGCCAGCCGCGTTCTGAATCTTCCGGCGTCGGTTCTCGCCAAGTTTCCGAAAAAGGAAGTTTATATCGGTCCTGGTGAGGTCCCTAAGACTATCCTTGAAGATTTTCGGCTTTCCAGTAGCCAGACCAGCCAGTTTGCCCACAAATATCGTCTCGACATGCAGCCTCCGCATGTGTTTGAAGGGGGCATGGAGTACATCGTCCAGCAGAAAGACTTCCCGATTCAGACCACCTTCACCGCCGTAAAGATGATTCTCCAACCAGGAGGTTTGCGGGAAATGCATTGGCATCCGCACGCCGACGAGTGGCAATACTACTTAAGCGGACAAGCGCGCATGACCGTCTTCGGCTCCCACGGCCGCATCCGTACAGAAGATTACAAGAAAGGAAACGTCGGCTTTTGTCCGCAAGGATACGGCCACTACATCGAGCAGATCGGCGACCAGCCAACCGAGGTGCTGATCCTGTTCAACCATCCCGAATTTCAGGAAATCTCGCTCGCCAACTGGCTCGGAGGGAATCCGAGTTCGCTATTGTCGGCAAACTTCGGCATACCGCAGGACGCCATCGACAAACTCCCCAAAAAAGAGCGAGGCATCCTCCGCAAGAGCTCCAATGGGAACGGTTCCTAGCAGGGTGCTGAAGAAGTCTTTCGCAGGGCGTGGCCTCGCGCCACGGGAGCTCGCGGGCAATTGATTGCCATTGTGCGGAGGCGCCATGCGCTGCCAAAGATGAGTTCCGAGGATCAATCGCCCCGTGGCGCTGAAGGGGATCGTACCGGGAGCTCAACGGAGATTTGTATCAGGTACATGCGGGCAGTTACACCTTGAGATCGTGATGATCCACTATGGCGGGGAGGTTTATGCCCGCCGAAATCCGGGTTAGAATAGCTACCTTGCGCATTCATATGTCCTTCCCGACGCCGCGACCCGCAAGGTAATCGCGATGGAGCCGTATCTCTCCATTGTCGTCACTTCGGTAGACGACAGCCACGGCGGCGATCTCGTGGATCGCATGCAGGTCCTTTTGACAGGGACACTCGAGCAATGCCGCCGGCATCGGATTAATTCGGAATTGATCATCGTCGAGTGGAGGCGTCCAGAGAAACAGGCTCCGCTTGCGGAGACGTTGCGACTGCCGAAGGAACCAGGACCATGCGCGGTACGGATCATCGAAGTTCCGGATGACATGGTCCGGCCGCATCCGAACGCGCTGGAGCGTGCAATCGCGAAGAACGTGGGGATCCGGCGTTCGCGGGGACGATTCGTTCTGGCGGCAGAGATGCGCGACCTGCTCCCGGACGAGCTAATGGAGTTCATTGGCGGACAACATGCTAGATTCAGCTCGCTCGAATGGGACGACATCGCTGCGAAAGACGGCAGGCTGGGGCTCGGCAAAGGCTGGTTCTGGAAGGAAATAGATGGATCGAAGCCGTTCCGCTGGTTCAATAATGACGCGGAGATCAGCATTCAGCCTGAGAGTGACGAGGCGCGCGTGTTGGCGCTCGATATCGAGCCTGGACCCGGTGTCAACATGGGGCCCACGACGCTGGACGTACTGGACGACGAGGGATCCAGGGTCTTGTCCGTGCGACTGGCGAATAGGCGAGTAGTGAATATTCCGGTGCCGAATCACAACGGGCTGCCGGTCCGTTTGCGTTTGCATGTTTCGGATACGGGGCACCGCCGGACAAGCGATTCCCGGCATTTAAACGCGCGGGTGCTGCGCTGCGGTCTTTATGAGGCGCCGATGATCTCGCGCGCCTGGAGCTACCTAATAGAATCTGGTGGATGCTGACGCGAAGCGCCGGGCAGCAGCTTGCTACCGGAGGTGAAGTGCGAGGAAAAATGGCCGGATTCGCCGCATGTTCGAGCACAGGGCGATTTCACGATTCTTTCGCGCACGGAGTGGTTCGAGATCCGAGGCTGTCCCGGAATTTCCCGGCGGCGCGCACTGGCGAAGGGTGGGGACTGAGGGTCGGAAGAATCTGAAAGAAACGCGAGTGAGTGAGAGGTCGAGAAGGATTGCGCGGCGACCGCGAGCGATGGTCGCGGTGGACCTGATCGGAGTGCCGACTGGTGTTGTTCTTCCGGTCCATTCCACGTCCGCGGCTGCCGAAGCCGGGAAAGTTCGCCAACGTTGGCCGCGGCCGGAGGAGGCTGCTGCCGTCCGCTCGAAAATGCGCCGAAAATTTCCATCGTGACGCCGTCCTATCAGCAGGGGCAGTTTCTCGAGTGGACCATGCGGAGCGTGCTGGAGCAAGGCTATCCGAACCTGGAATACGTGGTGATGGACGGCGGCAGCAAGGACGGGACGGCGGAGATTCTGGCGCGCTACAAGCGATCGCCTGACGTATTGCGAATCGGCGCCCGATGAGGGACAGGCCGATGCGGTGGTGCGCGGATTCGAGCACACTACTGGCGAAATCATGGCTTATCTCAATAGCGACGATCTTGCTGGCGCCCGGGGCTCTCGATTTCGCGGCGCGATATTTGACGGAGCATCCCGAGGTCGATGCGATTTACAGCCATCGCGTGTTCATCGACGAGGAGAACATCGTGACGCGCGTATTGGATCCTGCCGCCGCATCACACTTGGATGATGGAGCGATGGGATTACATTCCGCAGGAAACGTGTTTCTGGAGGCGGCGGATTTACGAGAAAGTCGGCGGCATCGATAAGAGTTTTCAGTTCGCGCTCGACTACGATCTGTTCGTGCGCTTCATGAGAGCAAGGGCGCATGGAGCGCGTGGACCGCTTTCTGGGCGCGTTCCGCGAGCATCCGTCATCGAAGACGACGCTGCAGGAAGGCGCGCATCCGGAGGTCGAGCGGGTTTATGAGGAGCACGGCATCCATATGGCGGACTGGCACCGGCTGCCGCAGCTCGCTCAATATGAGCTGCTCGACATCCGCAGCCGGAAGTTCGCCGCGAGCGGAAAAATATTGCCGGGGGCGCTGGCGGGAGTCGGCTACGATTACGATCAGCGTGTGGGGCGGGCGCACTCAGCGGCCCGCGTAGTTCTTCTCGTAGTAGCTCTGATACTCGCCGGATTTGACGCGCGCGATCCAATCGCTGTTGGCGCGATACCAGTCGATGGTCGCCTGCAGGCCTTTTTCGAACGGCATCTGCGCCTCCCATCCGGTTTCGCGCATCAGCTTTTCGCTCGAAAGAGCATAGCGGCGGTCGTGGCCCGGGCGGTCCTTCACGGTGACCATCAGGCTCTCGGGCTTGCCGAGCAGCGCGAGCATCATCTTCACCACTTCGACGTTGGCGAGCGCACGGCTGCCGCCGATGTTGTAGATTTCGCCGGCGCGTCCGCGCTCGATCACGGCGAGAATCGCGCGGCAATGATCGTCGACATACAGCCAGTCGCGAACCTGCATGCCGTCGCCGTAAATCGGCAGCGGCTGATCGTCGATCGCGTTCGAGATCATCAGCGGGATCAGCTTTTCGGGAAACTGATACGGCCCGTAATTATTGGACGCGCGCGTCACCGTCACCGGCAGTTTGTAGGTGACGAAATACGACAGCGCCAGCAGATCGGAGCCGGCCTTCGACGCCGAATACGGACTGCTGGCGCGCAGCGGATAATGCTCGTCGGCTTCGTGCGGCGCGTCGATGCTGCCGTAAACTTCGTCGGTCGAAACGTGCAGAAAGCGCGGCGTCTGATGCATGCGCGCCGCTTCGAGCAGCGTGAACGTGCCGCGCAGATTGGTTTCGAACACCGGCGCGGGCGACAGGATGCTGCGGTCGACATGCGATTCGGCGGCGAAATGCACGATGACGTCGGGCTGCACTTCGGCCACCAGATCGTTCACCAGTTTCGCGTCGCAGATATCGCCGTGGACAAAGCGATAGTCGCGATTCGCGGCGATCGGGCAGCAGATTTTCCAGATTGCCGGCGTAGGTCAGCTTATCGAGATTGACCACTTCGCGACGCGCGGCCGGAACCGCAGCAGCAAGCCGCACAAAGGCGCTGCCGATGAATCCGGCGCCGCCCGTGACCAGAAATTTCATACTTGTGTTGCGTCTCCCAGTCGTATTGGATGGAGGGGTCGTTATAGGCGATGCGGCCCTCGTCGCTGCGGATTGTAGAGCTGATTGGTCACGTAGACCAGCACGCCGGAAGCTCTCGCCGACCACTTTATAGCCGTGGCCGACGCCCGGCGGAATCAGAATCTGCCAGGGCCGCAGCGCGCCGACGTACAGCGTATTCTTGACGCCGAAGGTGGGCGAATCGGGCCGCAGATCGACCAGCGCCACTTGGAACATGCCGGACATCGGGAACCCAGAGGTCGGTCTGATGCTGGTGAAAATGAAACGCCTTGATGGTGCCCGGATAGCTGAGCGCGGCGGAAACCTGCGTGGTTTCGGGCGCGAAATCCGCGGCCAGACCTTGCCGCATGCGGATCACTTCGAGAAAATATCCGCGATCGTCGGGCCAGAGATCGTAAGGCTGAACGCGGACGCCGTCGATCAGGTCCGGCGGAATCCGGGGTGCGAATCACTTTGCCGATGCCGGGTTCGCAAGTTGGGCGTGGAGATGCGGACGGGGGCCGCGACGGAAGTACTCATTCATCAAGTAGGGTAACGCACTGCTTACTCCGCGGTCAGCGTGATGTTTCCGATGCCGCCCTTCACATCGAGATGGATGGTGACCGGCGAGTGCTCGTACGCGGCGTTGGTCCAGTGGCCGTTGTGTTTTCTCCAGGCCGTGCACGTCGATATCGCCGATGCCTCCGGCGGCGTTGGCGACGATTCCGACGGTCGACGGCAGATGAACGATCGCCTGCCCGATGCCGCCGTGAATCTCAACGTTGTAATCGCGGGTGGGATTGCCGCGCAGGTCGAGCTCCACCTGGCCGACGCCCATGTGCACTTCGACGCTGCGCAGATTCATCGCGCCGAGGTTCAGGTGCGCCTGCGCCCGCGCCCAGATGGGTCACAAGTCGATCGGCAATTTGTCGTTAAATGGAGGTTCCATTTATAGGTGAATTGTTGCGGCGCCATGAATGCCGCTGGGCTGCTCGATCGACTAGCTCGCTCGCGAAAACTGCTGGCATTGTAATGGACCGCTGGTTTCCAGGAAGGGATGTCATAGTCGAAGTCGGCGTCCATCAACTTGGACGATCCGCCCTCGACCTTCAGTTCCCCCGCGCCCATCTTGATTTCGACGCGCGCCATCTCGGACTTGTCGAGATCGATGGATTTCTGAGATGCTCAGCGGGTCCAGCCGAAGTCCGTGTTGACTGGTGCATCCGCCGAGCACGATTGACGGACGCGGCGACCAAAGCAGTTCGCATGATAGCCATAACTACGCGTCCTCCTTGCTGGATGTTCCCAAAACATTAGCGCAATAAACCGCGTTCCCGCAGCCAGTTCGCCAAAAGCCCGCCCCACGCCGAAAGCGTCGCGTCGGTGGGCGCCAAACCGACGCCGTGGGGTCCGTTTTGAAAGATGTGCATTTCCGCCGGGACGCCGGCCTTGCGCAAGCGCGAGATAAAAGCGCACGCTATTTTCGACCGGAACCGTCGCATCGGCCGTGGTGTGAAACAGGAAAGTGGGAGGCGTTTGCGGCGGTGACGCGCTGATCGTTCGAAAGATCCTCCACCAGTTTCGGGTCCGGATCTTTGCCCAGCAGGTTGTTGCGCGATCCGACGTGCGCATACTCGCCGAGCGAGATCACGGGGTAGGCGAGAATCGCAAAATCGGGGCGCGAGCCGGCGCGGTCGATCGGATCCGATGCGTTGGGATTACCCGCATCGAAATGCGTGGCCGCGGTGGAAGCAAGATGGCCGCCGGCGGAGAATCCCCAGATGCCGATGCGATCGGGTTGAATGTGTAGCGCGGCTGCGCGCGATCGAACGGTGCGGATAGCGCGCTGCGCATCGTTGATCATCGCCGGATGATGATACTTCGGGCCCAGCCGGTACTGCAGAACGAACGCGGAAATGCCGAGGCTGTTCAGCCATTTCGCGATCTGCACGCCTTCGTGATCCATCGCCAGATGCTGATAGCCTCCGCCCGGGACAGACGATAACCGCGGTGCCATTGGGCGATTTCGCGAGATACGGCGTGATCGACGGCTTGTCCTCATCGGCCGTGCCGAGCGCGCCGGGCGCGCCGTTCGGCCACAACAGTTCCGGCGCGGGACCGGCAGGCGGCGTCTGCGCGCTGCAGCACCGCGATCGAAAGGAGGAGAAGAATATGTTCACACGCGCCAGTTGTCGGGTCTCCAATTTTGGATCGCTTCCTTAATCTGTTTGCGCTTCCAATTGCCGCCCAGCGTTTTTTCGACCAGGCCGGGGAGTTCAGCGTCGGAAGCGAATCGCAAGCCGATGAGCTGATCGACGCTCAGTTCGCCGATGCGCGGCTGGAGTGAGGCCGGCAGCAGGGCCGCCAGGCGCAAGCGCTCCTCCAGTCGAATCACGCGGTCCTGCACTTTGAGCGAATAGACGCGGGTTTTGAACACCAAAATGAAGAGCCAGACGAAACAGCGAGAACGTGGATTCCCGTCATCCAACTTGGATTCTTCACGACCTCGATGATCGACATAATCAGCAGGAATCACTCCCACCGGCGCCAAGAAAAAGTGGAACAGCGGATCGAACATCCGTGATTTTTAAAATTTTGCGTTTCAGCCATTAGTCGTCGGTCCTCACCCATCCGTAGACTTGATTGCTGCGCATCCCTCCATCGTGGAGGTATGCACTTCGCAACTTATCGAGCGTATCATCTGGCAGCGGATTGCGCTTGTCCTTCGCGTAGACGCCATAAATCTTCGCGGCGTTGAGGCCGAAAATTTTCGCTTTGTCTTCCTGGGTGATTTTCTTATAGCCGAAGCGTTCGCACATTTCGTCGGAGATCTGGAAGCGCTTGAACGCCTCGATGGCCCATTGCGGAGAGCCCCACCACAGGCAATCCGTGCCCCAGATTACGTGGTCCGCGCCGTAATTTTTGATGTTCTTGCCCATCCCATGCATCGCCATGATGGGGTCGGCGATCACCAGGACGTTGAAGAAGCTGCCGATCTCGCAATACACATTGTTCATGTGCGGATTGCGGATCTTGATGTCCATCAGGATGTTGTGCCAGCCGAAATCGCCGGTCTTCGGGTCGTACCACTTGGGATCCTTAAACTCAGGCTCGCCCGGCCCGTGCTCGAGCGCAGAGTGATAAATGATGAACGTCAGATCCTTATTATTCAGCGCGGCCTTTTCGACGTCTTTCGGATTCGCCAGATGGCCGAGGGTTCGCGACTGGTAAGAATATCCCTTGTGGACGCTGAACCGCTTCATGCCCCGCTTGCGCGACTCTTCGTAAAACCACATCGCGTTGTCGTCATCCAATTGGAAGCCCTGGCCGGACCCACCGGGATCGGAATGGCAATACCATTTCCAGCTTTGAATGCCGTATTTATTGAGCTCGCGCTCCATCTGTTCAATGATCGCGGGCTTGTCCGGTTTGTTCGCCACCTTATCCCAATAATGATTCGGAGCGCAGTTACCTTGCCACAACGCGCGTTGCGACCCGGCCAGTTCATTCAGTTCGCGGCCCGCTTGCGACATCAGCCAGCTTGGTAAAATCCCTCCGCCGCGGCGCGCGCCTTCGAGCGGAACACCGGCCTTGTCCTTATGCAATTCTTTGCCGGGAACGCCGGAGATGACCACCATCTGCGTCTCGCTATCGAAGAACATTTCCTTGGTGTAGTTCTTAAAACTATAGGCTTCGACATCGTTCTTCAGGTCGAACCCCATGTTCTTGATGAAGGGGTCGTTGCGGAACGGCAGCGCCAGGCCGTGCGTGAAGTGCGACTGCACGTCCATGATGAAATATTCGCCCTTGGGCCATTTTTCCTGCGACGCCTCGGGCTCCATAGTCTCGGCCTCATCGACCTCGAAAGCTTCGCCGTAAACTTTATTGGATGCGAGGAAACACGTTGCAAGGCCCATGGAGCTTGCCATAAAGCCGCGGCGGTCCATGCCGAGCTTTCGCGATTTTTCCGCCGACATTTCACCGATGAGATGTTCGACCTGCTTCTGCTTTTGCGTTTGACGGCGAGGAATGATTTCTTCGTTGGAAACGAGCTGCGTGGGAATGGCGGAGTCAACTCCCTTTTTGTAATCGCGCTCGCATTTACGAATCCACATGGTTCCTGCTTTCCTAGTGCATAATATAACCGTTCCTCAGTTCAAGACAAGAGAAGAGAGATCATGTCATCTGTAAACCGCCAATTCGTGCTAGCCTCGCGGCCGGCCGGACTCCCCGACGAGTCGAACTTTAAACTGATCGAAACACCAATACCGGCGCTGAAAGATGGCGAGTTTTTGGCACGCGCCATGTATCTTTCGGTGGACCCTTATATGCGCGGCCGCATCAGCCAGGCGAAAAGTTACGCGGCGGGAGTCGAGATCGGCGGCGTGATGGTGGCCGGCGGCGTAGCTCGTGTTGTCGAATCGAAAAATCCGAATTTCGCGGTCGGCGACGTCGTAGATGTTTACATGGGTTGGCAGGAATACGTAGTTTCGAACGGCAAAGGAATCCGCAAGCTGGATCCGTCAATCGCGCCGGTGTCGACCGCGCTCGGCGTGCTAGGCATGACCGGCATGACTGCGTATTTCGGATTATTAGATGTCTGCAATCCGAAGCCGGGTGAGACAGTGGTTGTTTCGGGCGCGGCTGGCGCGGTGGGTTCGATCGTCGGCCAGATCGCGAAGATTAAAGGATGCCGGACGGTGGGGATCGCGGGTGGCGACGACAAGTGCGAGTGGCTTTCGACGGATTGTGGATACGATGCAACGTTTAATTACAAGACGACCGAGAACTACGGAGTCAAGCTCAAGGAGCTTTGCCCGCACGGCATCGACGTGTATTTCGATAACGTCGGCGGTGCGATAACGGATGCGGTTTTTATGCAGATCAACACCTTTGCTCGCCTGTCAATCTGCGGGCAGATTTCGCAGTACAACAATGCAAAACCGGAAATGGGTCCAAGGCTGCTGGGCATGCTGATCGTCGCACGGGCAAAGGCCCAGGGGTTTTTGGTGACGGATTACATGCCGCGTTTCGGCGAAGCGATGCCCGCAATGGCAGGTTGGCTGCGCGAAGGAAAACTGAAGTATCGCGAAGATATCGTCGATGGATTCGAAAATTTACCCAAAGCATTCATCGGACTGTTTCACGGCGAGAATATAGGGAAGAGAATTGTGAAGGTTGTAGACTAAGATGACGGGCCAGCGAATTGAAACGCTGGTTGAAGCACCGTGGTTGTACGTTTGCGGAAGGCACGAATCATACGTTTGTATTTTTCGAGAACCGGCGCACGGCGATGCCCCGACATCCCTCGAAGGAACTGAATCCGACCACAGTGCGGAGTATTCTGAAGAAGCTCGGCATTTCGAAAGAACGCTAATGTGTATCATTACTCGGCGCGATTTGAGCTTCACCGGCCATCCGGGTCCTACACTGTCACATTCCCCGATTTCGATTGGGGAGTGACGCAAGGAGACGATCTTGACGACGCGATGTTTATGGCTCGCGATCTCTTGAAGATTTTCCTTGAGGATTGCATCCAGCAGCGTAAACCGCTTCCTAAGCCTTCGAAAAAAGGCAGAGGATATCGTACGGTTGGCCTACCCGCCTTGGAAGAAGCGAAAGTAGTGCTCTACTCTGCGGTCCATGGGGCTGGTCTCCGAAACGCGGATCTTGCGCGACGTTTGCGTCAACCCGTCGCACACGTCGATCGTCTTCTGGACCTTCGGCGACGATCGAAGATGGATGATATCGAAACTGCGTTAAGTGCACTCGGCAAGTCCATCAGCATTGAGGTCCGCAACGCAGCTTAGTTCATCCGCCGAAGCCGCAACACGCCGCCGATGGTCACCAGGAATAGAATCGCCGCGCTCGCATAGAACAGGTTTACGATGCCATAACGCGTCGCCCATCCACCGGCGAACACCATTGCGATGCCCTGCGCCAGCGTGATCAGCGACATCGAACTTGAGCTGACACGGCCCCGCATTTCCGGAGGCGTTTCCCCTTGAAGCAGTGCCGTTGCCGCGACCATGATGAATGCGACCGACAGGCCAATACCGAACGCGCCGGCCAAGGTCGTGATCGGCGTTCGGAGTGTCGCGATAATCGCGATCGAAACGCCGACGCCACCCAGTCCGATGCTCACCATGCTGGCGGGTGCGCGGCCCTTTGCCAACTTCAGAACCACGAACGCGCCGAGAATGGAACCAAAGCCAATCAGCGATTGAATTGTTCCGTATAAATACGTGCCCCTGTGTAAAACGTCGCGCACGAACACCGAGACCAGCGCTCCAAAGGCGGCCATGGCGAACATGCCAACGGTCATGGAGAGGATCACGAAGGAATAGGTCGGGTGGGTGAAGATGAACTTCATTCCTTCGCCGAGATCTTTGAGCACGGCTCCAACTCCGCGTGGCGACGGAACCACCGGGCGATGATACGTCAGCGTCATCAAAATCGATGCGGAGACGAAAAACGTCAGGCTATCGGCGTAGTAGCAACTGGCTTCTCCAAACCACCCCACGAGCGCGCTGGCTGCGGCAGGGCTGAAGATTCTGACGAACTGCATGGTCTGCTGCATCAGACTGCTGGCTGCCATGAGACCTTCGCGCCCAACGAGTATGGGTACGGTTACCGACTGGGCGGGCACAAAGAAACTCGATACAGTACTAATCCCGAACAGGATTGCGTAAATCTGCCAAAGGCTGGTGGTGAAGACCAGCCCGATGATCAGCGCGCCACGAGTCAAATCGCTGGCGATCATCGTGATACGCGGATTCCAGCGGTCAACAAAAACGCCGGCAATCGGGCCGATCAGCGCGAAGGGCATCAGATAGGCAACCATAATCCCAGTAACGTCCTCCGCAGTCCCATGAAGCCGGAACGTGACGACGGTCATTACCCCGAACAAAGCGACGAAGTCACCGAAAATGCTGACCATTTGTCCCAACCAGAGGCGTCGGAACTGCTTTTCGGCGAGGACGTCCCTCATCGAAAGCATCTGTGGTGGAGGAGCCTGCGCGGCCATATTCTATTCTCTACAAATTCCGCGTTTGCTGCCGCGGATGAATGCGACAAGATGTTGCGTATGCTCGGTCGGCAGCTCCGCTTCGATGCGCGATAGCGCGTCGTCCAGCTTGAGTCCGGACTTGTAGAGAAGCTTATAAGCCTGCTTCAAAGCGCGAACTTCCGCCGCCGTGAAACCCGCGCGCCGCAGCCCGACCAGGTTCAGACCTTTCGGCGACACGTTGAAATCCGAATACAGAAAATACGGCGGCACATCGAGATTCACGCGGGTATTGCCGCCGATCATCGCCAAGCGTCCGATTTTCGAGAACTGGTGAATCACCACGCCGCCGGAAATGAACGCCTGGTCTCTCGACCTCGACATATCCCGCCACCAGCGCGCAACTCGCGATCACCGTGTTGTCGCCGATCTTGCAGTTGTGCGCGATGTGGCCGGACGTCATGATGTAATTTTCGTCGCCGATAATCGTTTCGGATTCCGGAGCGGTGCCGCGCGAGATGGTGTAATGCTCGCGAATCTTGTTGCCATTGCCGATTTTCAGATAGCTGCGCGCGCCCGTGAAATTTTTGTCGAGCGGATCGGTCCCGAGCACGGTGCCTGCGGAAATTTCGTTGCGCTCGCCCAGAGTGGTCCAGCGTTTCACGAAGACGTACGGTTCGAGTCTCGTTTCGGCGCCAATAACGACGTCCTGCTCGACAATCGCGAAATCGCCGATGACAACGCGCGGTCCGATCACCGCATCGGGATGAATGCGCGCGGTCGGGGCGATTATCGCCGAGGGATCAATTGGCATTCTCGAATAAGCCGGCCGCGCCCTGGCCTCCGCCAATGCACATCGTTACCACGCCGTAGCGGGCCTTGCGGCGCGCCATCTCATTCGCGATGGTTCCCACCATGCGCGAGCCGGTCATGCCGAACGGATGGCCGATGGAGATCGAGCCGCCGTTGACGTTGAGAATCTCCTGCGGGATGCCGAGGCGGTCGCGGCAGTAAATCACCTGCACGGCGAACGCTTCGTTGAGCTCCCACAGATCGATGTCGCCCATCTTCAGGCCTTGCCGCTTCAGCAGTTTCGGAACCGCGAACACCGGGCCGATGCCCATCTCATCCGGCTCGCATCCGGCCACGGCGAATCCGCGGAAGATCAGTTTATAAGGGATGCCGAGCGCATCCGCGCGTTCTCTCGACATCAGCAGCGTCGCCGATGCTCCGTCGGAAAGCTGCGACGCATTGCCCGCCGTCACCGATCCTTCGCCGCTGGTCTGATCGAAATGAGGTTTCAGTGCGAGCAGGCCTTCGAGCGTCGTATCGGGGCGATTGCATTCATCGCGATCGCAAGTCGCAGGCTCTTCGCCGATTTTCTCGCCGGTCTTCTTATCGAAGATCGCCTTGGTAGTCTGCATCGGCGCGATTTCGCCGCTGAAAAAACATTCCTTCTGCGCGCGCGCGGTGCGCTTCTGGCTCTCGAGCGAATATTCGTCCTGCGCCAGGCGGCTGACCTTATAGCGTTTGGCGACCACTTCCGCCGTATCGCCCATCACCATGTAGAGAGCTGGCTTGTGTTCCTCGAACCCAGGGGTTCGGATCGTTATTGCGCGGCGTCATGGAAATGCTTTCGGTGCCGCCGCCGATGGCCGCGTCCACGCCTTCATTAATGATCTGATGCGCGGCCATGGCGATCGGCCTGCAAACCGGAGGAGCAGAATCGATTCACCGTGGTCCCGGCGACGGTGACCGGAAGACCGGCGATGATCGCGGCGATGCGCGCGACGTTCGATCCCTGCGGCCCATGCGGTTGCGCGCAGCCCAGAATCACGTCCTCAATTTCCGCCGGATCGAGCTGCGGAGTTTTCTTCAGGACATCCTTAATACAGTGGGCGGCCAGATCGTCCGGCCGGGTCATGTTGAAGGATCCGCGGAACGATTTTGCAAGGCCAGTCCGGGAGCTGGCGACGATGACAGCTTCTCGCATCGCTTCAGGATAGCTACGCGGTCATCAAAACGTAGTACAAAGCGATCCACAACACTCCGAGGAAGTGCCAGTATTGCGTTGCCACGTCCACCAGTTCGCGGCGCTTCGATTTTCCCAGCACCACGACAAACAGCAGCACCAATCCGCCGATCAGGTGCGCGGCGTGCAGCCCGGTGAACAGGTAGAAGAACGAACTGTGCGGATTCCTGCGCAAGGAACGCGCCGTGCATCACCAGGGATCGCCAAGCGGTAAGTTGGCTCGCTAAAAAGCCGCGCCCAGCGATGCGGTTACCAGCAGAAAATGCGATGCCAGCGCGGTAGCGCCCGCGCCGGAACAGTTGGCGCGCGGTCTCGAACGTGCCGCTGCTGATCAGGATCAGGATGGTGCTGAGCCGCAGCGTTTTCGGAATCGGAACCGGCTCCCAAAACGGCGGCGTGAGCTTGCGCCAGTAATAAGCGATCACCAGCGCGATGAAAAACGCCGAGATGGAGATGCACGCGGTAAGCAGTCCGACGCGATACAAACCCGGCGGAGATTTCGAGGGGTCTTCCAGAGCGGACGGCAGGACAACAACCTGATCGGTGTTGCTCGGCGCGGTCGCTAAGAAGACGCGACATCTTAATTCCAGTTTAACGCCATTCCAGAAACCGACTCTCGATGGTCGCGGCTCTAGGGAACAGGCATGCGGGACAGCTCGGACTAGTCAAGCACCAATCGAGCGATCCGTTCGCGATGATAAGTCGCGTCGCCGAACGCAATTTCGCTGGCCTTGGCGCGCCGGTAATACAGGTGCGTGTCGTTTTCCCAGGTGAAGCCCATGCCGCCCTGCACCTGCACCGCTCGATTGCCGGTTTCGCGGCACGCATCGCTCGCGTACGCTTTCGCAACACTCACCGCGGTGGGCGCGTCGGCGCTGCCTTCGGTCATCGTGTAGGCGGCGTAATAGGCGGCGGAGCGCGAACTCTCGGTGTAGAGCAGCATGTCGGCGCACTGATGCTGCACCGCTTGATACTGGCCGATCGGCTTGCCGAACTGCTTGCGCGTCTTCGCGTACTCGACCGCGATGTCGAGCATGCGCTGCATCCCCCCGGTCATCTCCGCGCACAGCGCCACCGTCACGACATTCAGCGCGTGATCGAGCGCTTTGCGCGCGGCATCGCCTTCGACGAGAAGCTCCGCCGCTGGATGATCGAACTTAACTTTATAGAGACGCCGCGTCAGATCCATGGCGGGCATCAGCGTCTTCTTCACCGCGTGACTCTCCACCAGATACAATGCCAGCTTGTTGCCATCGCGCGCTGCGACCACGATCAGGTCCGCGGATTCGGCATCGGGCACGAATAGCTTTTCCCCGGCGAGCGTCGGCATTTGTACTGCATTCGGGTCCCAACTCGCGCTCGATTCGAGCAATGCGACCGTCGCCGTTTTCTCGCCGTTGGAGATCGCGGCCAGATGCTTGGTCGCACCGGCGGCGTGAAGAACGGCGCCGGCGAACAGGTTCGATAGAAACGCTCCCGGCACCAGCGCCCGTCCCATTTCCTCGGCCAGCGCCGCGAGCTCGACATAACCGAGCCCCATGCCGCCCGCCTCTTCCGGAAACACGACGCCTAAAAATCCCTGCTCGGCCATGCTGCGCCATAATTTCTTGTCGTGCGCGGTGTCCGTTTCCATAATGCGGCGGACCTCTGACATGGGGCACTCGGCGGCGAAGAATTTTCGCGCGTTTGATTTCAGAATCTGCTGGGATTCACTGAGTCCGAATTGCATATCACCTTTCTGTCAGCCCGCAAAACGGAGCGCGGCGGCATCTTTCCTTTGAGAAATAGCGCGGGGCCGCCGCGCCCTTTCAGGCTAGTAGCTCTTTGGCAGGCCGAGCACAAAGTGCCCGATGATGTTTCTTTGAATTTCCGACGTTCCCGCCTCAATCGTATTGCCGCGCGAACGCAAATATCCGTAGGCCCACTGGCCTTCGTCGAACGCGTCGGGCGATCCGTGCGCAAGCTGCCCATAAGGGCCCAGAATCTCCATCGCTACCTGCTGAAAGCGCTGATTCAGCTCGCTCCAGAAAATCTTCTGGATCGATCCTTCCGGCCCCGGCACCCCCGTTTCATTGATACGCGAGAACGCCCGCAGTTGATTGAGCCGCATCACTTCGATTTCGGCGTAGCACTGCGCCAGCTTCTGCCGGATCACCGGATCTTCCGACGCTGGTTTTCCATTGCGATCGATATGCGTTTGGCGATCTCAACCAGGCGGTTAAAGTTGCGCCGGTAATTCACCTGCAACGCCGCGCCAAAGGTTCCGCGCTCATGCATCAGCGTGCCCATGGCGACGCCCCAGCCCTCATTCACCTTGCCGACCACATTCGCAACCGGCACCCGCACATCACGAAAAAATATTTCGCCGAATTCGCTCTCGCCGCTCATCTGCTTCAGGCCGCGAACCTCGACGCCGGGGCTGTGCATATCGACCAGCAACACTGTCAGACCTTTATGTTTCGGAACCGTGGGATCAGTGCGCACGATCAGTTCGCACCAGTCCGCCGCCCACGCGTAACTGGTCCAGCATTTTTGTCCGTTGACGACAAAATGATCGCCATCGAGAACGCCGGTGGTCGAAAGCGCGGCCAGATCGCTGCCGGCGTTGGGTTCCGAAAATCCCTGGCACCAGATCTCCTCAGCCGACAACATTTTCGCGAGATAGCCGTTTTTTCTGTTCCGGAGTGCCGAAGGCGATAATGGTCGGCCCGATCAGTCCGAGCGCGATGACGTTGGCCATAGGAGGAGCTTCGGCGCGCGCCATCTCCTCGATGAAGATGACCTGCTCCATCACCGGCAGCGCCGCGTCCGCCGAAGTCTTTCGGCCAGGAAATCCCGGCCCATCCCGCATCGTAAAGCTTGCGCTGCCAGGCGCGCAGATACTCGAAGCGCCCGAGCATCGACTCTTCACGCTTTATCAGGCGGTCGCGCCGCTTGACCCAATCCTTCGGGACATTTTCGGCGAACCAGGCGCGCACTTCGTCGCGGAAACGCAGCTCTTGCGGCGTCAGATTAAGATCCACTGGGATCCTCCCTAATTACGCTTTTTTACCGCCCGGCAGACCCAGCTTATCGATTTCGTTGAAGCTCACGCGGCGTTCTTGATCGGCGCACATATTTGAGAACATCACCGCGATGGAATCGTGCAGTCCGACCTCGACGTCGGCGAATGGGCGCTTGCCAGTGCGGCAGCTTTCGAGAAAACCTTCGAGTTCGCGATCAACCGGATTCTTGTCATCCTCCGGCGACATCACGCCTTTGTTGTATAGCCAGCGCCGCGCGAATTTCATTTCTCGGTCGAGGAAGCTCTCGTTGCCGGTGATCTCATCCTTCGGCAGCGTAATCGGCAGCGACTTGCCTGCGGCGACCGAAACCATGGTCGCTCCCGCTTTGTGTTCCTTCTCTTTCTCGACAGCCTTGGTGGCCTGGGGCTTCGGCGGTTCGGGAAACCACATAGCGGTGGCCGGATGCGTGTCGTCGCCGACGGTGATGTGGACCGAGCCCTCCGTGCCCATAATCAGCTCGCCCATTTCCGTCCGCGTGCCGTTCAAAAGGGGCAAATGCGACGACGTGCAGACGCCGCTCCAGATCATTTTCTTGCCATCCGGATGTTTGAAGATAAGTTCGAGATTGTCGAAAATATCGCGCCCGTCACGAATCGTGCTGGTGTCGCCAACGCCAACGACAAAGTCCGGCGTGCTGCCCAGCATCCAATCTGCAACGTCGATCTGATGCGAAGATAGTTCCGCCGCTGGACCCCCGGAAAACTCGCGAAACAGGCGCCAGTTACCTGGATTGTTTCTGCCGCCCGGTTTCATGGTCCAAGTCATGCTGCGGCGATAAATATCGTTGCGATGCCACTGCGCGTAAACATGCTTCACGTCGCCCAGCAGGCCTTTATTCACCATGTCGTTGACGGCCTGATAAACCTTGCTGTAGCGACGCTGCAAGCCGACCTGGATCGTCTGCTTCGGGTGTGCCGCAGCCAAGGCGCGCAAACCGTGTACCTCTTCCGGCTTGAACACCAGGCTCTTTTCGCAGAATACATGCTTGCCCGCTTCGAGCGCATCCTTTGTAACGCGGAAGTGCTCGTAAAGAGGAACCGCGATCAGCACCGCGTCGATATTTTTAGCAGCAAGAAGCTCGCGATGATCCTTGAATTTTTGCGGATTAGTCCCGATAACTTCAGCGGCTTTGTCTGCATGCGTCGGATCGAGGTCGCAGACCGCAGTGCAGCGTCCGGCATCGATTTTCGCCAAGTGCCCGAGCAGATACGTACCGCGACTACCGGTGCCGATGAATCCATACTGCACCTGGTCGTTGGCGGCTTTGACTTTCTGAATAAAGGGTCCAACAGCGGCGGACGCGGCTCCAGCCAGCTTCACGACATCGCGGCGGGAAGGATTTAGGGTCATGACTCGGGGAAGCTCCTTGAAAGGATGAGTTTATCATTAGTACACAGGCTCAAGCCTGTGCCACAAATAAACTTTTAATCCGAAGGGTGGCCCGGACTTCAGTGTTACATGCCAGGACATGCCTGGCATTTTTTCGTCCCCACCAACTGGCAACCGAGAAATCTGGCTTCGCGATGTTCCAGGTCGAGTGTTGGGGCGCTTGGAGGCGAACTCGAGTGCGCGCCCGAACATGGCACAGCTTGCCTACCTTTTAGTTCGCCTCAATAACGCCTAAAATTCGGTGGGTTCCGAAGCCCCCTGGCTTCAGTGGCTTTGTTACAAATGTGAGTTCAAGCTGCGCCGGCAGTCTGATATTTCAGCTCTTCCGCAGCGACATAAAAGCCGGCTACCGGTTTCGGCTCGGTCTCGCCCCATCGGCCCATCCGCCATTGCACGCGGAGATATCGGATGTGGGCCTCACGCGCGAGATCTACCAGCAGCAAATAAGTTCCGCAATAAAACTTTTGCGGATACGCAGCTATCTGTCTCCAGTGCTCTTTGTCGGCCGATCCCCAGATCGAGACATCGAGGCTTTCCTGTTCCAGGATTCGAGTGATACCGAGGGTAAGCAGAAGAGGTTTTCCACTTGTTTTACCCAAGGCAATTTCATCGCTTGCGCCGTCTTCGCGAGCGATAATTTCCGGGACGAATATCTCTGGCATCGTTCCCTCCAGAAACCCGGCGGCTTTACGAGGTCGCCTAGATCTTCCGCAGTCTTACCTGCGCCTCTTTGAGGGTCTCATATTTTTTGCAAAAACAGAAGCGGACCATTTTGTGTCCATTTTTCGGATTTTCAAAGAAACTCGACCCGGGTACCGCCGCGACTCCAACATCTTTAATTAAATGATGGACGAATTGTGTGTCGTCAGGGTACCCGAATTGCGTTATGTCCGTCATGATGTAATACGCGCCGCGCGGATGAAAGCAGTGAAATCCCGCCCCTTCGAGCACTTCGAGCATCGTATCGCGGCGCCCCACGTAATCCTCCGCCATGGACGTATAGTACTCATCGGGTAATGCGAGGGCAATCGCGCCTGCCTGTTGTAATGGAGCTGCGGCACCCACGGTGAGAAAATCGTGGACCTTGCGAATGGAGTGCGAAAGATCTGGGCTTGCTAGTACCCAGCCGACACGCCACCCCGTCACCGCGTAGGTTTTGCTCATGCTGTTAATCAGGATCGTGCGGTCGCGCATACCGGGGATCTGCATCATCGGCACATGCTCTGCGCCGTCGTAAAGAATGTGCTCGTAAATTTCGTCGGTGATCGCCAGCGCGTCGAATTCCTGGCACAACTCGGCGATCAATTCCAGGCTTTTTCGGTCGAAGACGCAGCCGGTGGGATTATTCGGCGTATTAATAATAATCGCTTTGGTCCGCGGCGAAAACGCGCGCCGCAGCTCGTCCGGATCGAACGTCCAATCGGGCGCATGCAGTTGCACGAACTTCCGGGTCGCGCCGCAGAGCAGCGAATCGGGGCCGTAATTTTCGTAATACGGCTCGAAGATCACTAGTTCGTCCCCGGGATTCGTTACCGCGAGCAGCGACGCCATCATCCCTTCCGTCGAGCCGCAGCAGACCGTGATCTCGCGCTCCGGATCGATGTCGAGCCCGTAGGTCCGCTTGTACTTTGCGCTGATCGCATCGCGAAACGGCTTGGCGCCCCAGGTAATCGCGTATTGATTGATATCGCCGGTGATCGCCTCGCGCGCGGCATTCTTCAAAATTTCGGGGGCGGGAAAGTCAGGGAATCCCTGCGCCAGGTTGACGGCTTTATACTCCATTGCCAGCCGGGTCATCTCGCGGATCACGCTTTCATTTACACGCTGCGTCCTGTCGCTGCGAAACTTCGATCGAGACAACGCTTCAGTGGTGGTAGCCATTTAAATATCTTACTTATTTAAGCCGGCCCGAATCTCGCCCGCGTAAATCCGCCGGTACGTGTCCGCATTCCGTAGCACCGTCTGAATGTAATTTCGCGTCTCGGCGAACGGAACGGTTTCGATGAATTCGGCGGGCTCGCGAAACTCGCCCCAGCTCGACCATGCTCTCGCGCGGGACGGTCCTGCGTTATACGCCGCCAGTGCCGCTTCCCATCGCCCGCCAAGATTATCGACGATCGTCTTCAAATAAAATGTCCCGAGCTGGAGATTCACCGCCGGCAAAAAGAGACTCGCCGTCCCGTACGCTTTCACTTTTAACTTGCGGCTCAATTCGCGGCCGGTGCCTGGAAGAATCTGCGTCAGACCGCGAGCATTCATTCGCGAAACCGCCTTTGGATTGAACTCGGACTCCTGCCGGATCAGCGCCGCGACTAAGAACGGGTCGAGCGCGTTTTGTTTCGCGAAGCGTTCCAGATCCGCGCGATACGGTAAAGGAAACGCGAACTTCCAGAACTCGGCCGGAGCGGATTCGATGGGCATGTACAGATAACTTCCCGCGTATCGCTTGATGTATCTCATCGCCTGATCCGGCCCCACGCTCTTCGCGGTCATCGATGCCAGTTCAATGGCCAGCACCTGCGGTTGATCCTCATTCTGCGCACCGTATCGCAGTTCGTTCACCGCCCAATCGTCGAGCCCAGCGGATGCCAGCAGACGCGCTCTCTCGATCCGCGCCCGAGCTGTCGCATTGGCCTCGAAATTGAGTGTGCGCGATCGCTGCGGAAATTCGATGCCGCGCAGAAACTCAGTCACCTTCGGCGATGGAGCGACGCTGCCGATTTCTTTCAAGCGCTCCCGCGCGACCACAGTGTAGTAATAATTGGGATACTCGCGGACAATCTCATCGTAGTAGGCTCGCGCCCCGCCTGCTTCATGACCGCCCTCCGCCAGACGCCCCAGAAAATAAACCGCTCCCGGCGCATACTCCGACCCGGGAAACATCCGCAAGTGCGCACGCAACATTTCCGACGCATCCGCCTGGCGCCGCATGTAGTGCCCCCACGTCACCTTCCAGTGGCAGCCCGCGGCCTGCGGCTCCTTCGGAAACGATTCGTAGCAGGCCCGGTAAATCGGCTCGTACGCCTGCATCTGGTTTTCGATCAGTGAGTGATTCGCCGACGCGATCAACGATTCCAGGCGCCATTTCGAATTCGGATATAGCCGAGCCAGCTTTTCGAGAACAACATTAACCTCGTCCTGATTCTTCAACCGCTGCGCACAGAGCAACAGGAAGTGCAGCCGTTCCGCATCCGCATCGGGCGTCGAAACTTCGAGCGAGGCGAGTGCACTGTGCGCGCGAACAGTATCTTTCGCGTCATAATCGGCGACCCCGATGCGGACCTGCGCGTAGTCTTTTTCCGCCCCGCCCAGTTGCGGCACCAGCGATTCCAGCTCCGTGCGCGCTTTGGCGTACTGCTTAGCCTCCATCAGTTTGACCGCGCGACCGAGCATCGCATTGGGCATCGCCGGCGGATATTGTTCTCCCAAATCGGCGCGAAGCTTCGTCAACGCCGCCTCGGACTGCGCGGCCTCAGCCGCCAGCGGGAATCCGTAATAGACGCGCTGATGGTAAACCACGGCGCTGATCGAATCGCCCGCCGAGGCAAACGCCAGGGCCATCGCCAGATCGCCCGCCGGCTGCGGCAATGTCCCATAATTCTTGCGGAGTGTTTCGAGTGCAGCCTTGTCATTCCCCGCCTGACTGTACGCGCGAGCCATCATCAGCACCGCCCGCGGAGCCAGCGGCGAAACCGGCGTCATCTTGAATACCGGCTCCAGCGCCTTCGAAACTCCCGCGTTATCTCCGGATTCAACCTTCGCGGAGGCCAGAAAAAACGCGACGTAGTCGGCGATTTTCGGCAATCGCTTCACCGCCGGCTCCAGCACCGCAATCGCCGTCGAATATTTCTTCGCGTCGAGCGCGCCCGCGCCTGCCTTGAGGTCGACCAGAGGATCTGTAGCCGATCCGCACGTCAACGCCGTGGCAGCGAAAAGCATCGCCGCAAGAAACGTTCTATATAAGTGGTCCGGGATATTCCGGTCCGAGCAATGCCGCATTGTCGTTAGCCAACGTTCGCACAAATTCCGCATGCAGGTAATCGGCGGTTCCGTTCGTCGGCGTTATAAAGTTTTCGCGATATGCGTCGCGGGCCGCGTCCATTTGGGCTCGCAATGCCAAGTAGATGCCGCCCGAAGCGCGACCGCTCTTCACGGCAGCGGCGTGGTAAAGCTGGATTTCCGCTACCCGCACGCGTGCGAATCGCTGCGCGCGCAAACTGGTCTCCTCATGCGAAACCGGTGCCGGCGCCGCCAGCGTTTTCATAAACTCGAGCACCACCACGTTTCCGTCGAAAGTCTTGCGCGCATCCTCGAACGCCACAACCCGCTCGGCGTCGCTCGATGCACGGCGAATCCTGGCCGCAACGCGAAGTAGATCCGCAATTCCCTCGCGCCGCGCGCGAACGATGTCCGCTTCCAACAGGGCTCGAAATTCGGCGAAGCGCTCATCCAGAGTCATATTCTATTGTGTGCCTGCCGCGGCTAACAGAGTCGAGTATCTCACCTGCCGCCCCCGGCTCAATAAATCAAGCACCAGCCGCCCATCGCTTTGCGTCGCGCCCGAGCCTGTGTACGTGTCGGCGCCCTGCGTCACCTCTACCGACGACAACTTCCAGCGTTCGCCCCCGGTTTGTTCGCTTACCTCGAAACAAGCCGCGGCCGTGCGAAACTCCGCATCGGGTGAAAACGCGATCGCGCGCCCATGCACCCTTCCCTCCGCATGCGCGCCCGCCAGAATGTCAGCGCCCGCGCCATCGGCGTCGACACTTCCTTCGAAATCGAGCCTCCCGTCCTTATAAGCCACCTCGCCGAGCTTGCCTTCGAAACGATAATGCGGGGCGTGACCGCTGAGATCGATCGCCAGATCGCCCGCCAAATTAGCTTGATCGATTCTGGCGTTCAGCCCTACAAAACGCACCTGCGCCGCATCCCACAACAGGCGCGCGGTATCGACGTGTACCTGAGTATCCCCGAACGTTAGTGTACCGATCGCGACCGTGCCATCCGCGCGCCGAGCCTTCAGCCAGTCTGGTACCGGCGCGTCACCGAACCGCAGCGTGCGCGCAAAAAATCCGCGATCGCGAACCATCGCAGGCGCGAGGACGCTTTGAAGCTCACTCGCATCGGCCTTGGGAATCGTCAGATGAAACTTGTGAGGACGAACCGCCGCCGGCTCCCATCGATAATCGCCGGTGAAGGCAATCTCGGCCACCTTGGCCCGAATCCGGGTAACTGTCACGCGCTTCCCGCTCAGGCTGACCGCGGCCGATTGCACCCTCACAGGCTCCGCGAGTCCCTCCACAGGAATGCGCGCATTCAGCAATTCATACTCGCCCGACCACTGGCCCGCCTCGTCCCGGGCCCATTCATAGCGCGCCCAACCGCGCCAAGTGCCCTGCGGCGTCTGATCAAGCAAGGGAATGGACGCGACGCCGAACGATCGCATGTCCGAGACACTCAACGCCCGCGTCGTAATCTTCAAGTCGAGCTTGGCCGCGCCTTCCAAAGAAAAACTCCCCTCCACATCCGCGCTGTCATTTTCGCCGACGCTGACGGTCGCGGGCTGGAGCGACACCACCTGATGATCGATCACCACCTCGGCCGACGCCGCCCGCAGTGGACTCCCATCGGGCAGGGTGAGCGACGCGTCTGCAACGCTACTTTGCCGACGAATCCGTCAGGCTCGGAATATCGAACCTCGCCCGACAGCGATCCTTCCGCCGCCAGCTTGTCGGAAAACTGAGCGCCCATGTGCCGCGCGATTTCCAGCACCGTCGCCGCGGGCACCTGTTTCAGCTCCGCGCTCGCATCCCAATGCGGCGCCGTCAAAAAATCCCACGCGCGAAATGCCGCCGCCACTTGAGGATTCGGCACGTCCGATACGCTCTCTAACTCCAGCCGGTCTCCATGCAGATCGAGCGTACCCTTATAAGCAACACGCAATCCCGCGCCGCTTTGCGGCAGCAGATCCCATCGATGCACATCGTTCACCTGAATATTTCCGGTCACATCGAGATGCGACGGAATTCCTGAAAGCTGCGCGTCGAGCGCAATCACGCCGTGCAGCCCGAAGCCTCTCGGGTCGATCAGCCGTGCGACCTCTTCGAGCGCGCTCTTTTCAAGCTCAACTCGCATATCGACTTTCTGCGCGCTCCACATCCCGCGCACAAAAAAATTCCCGAAGTCCTGCGCCGGCCGGTCCGAACGCGAAGGCGCTCCTGCAAAGCGCAGCTCAACGGACCCGTCCATCGAAGGCGCGACATCGAGATCGGCATTACTGAAATAGACCACCGACTTCATATCGCCGAATTTAAAATTGACCCGACCCCCGCGCATCTTGATCGCCGGCATGGCGCCCGCGTTCGCCGGAGCACTGTTCAGAAGAAATTGGAAATTCCAAGGACCGGCGTCCGTTTTCACCAGATTGATGCTCGCTTCGTCTAGGCGCAGGCTTGAAAATTCCAGCTTGTGCTGAAACAGGCTCAGGAGCTGCACTCGCGCATCCAGCCTGCCGACGTAAGCAAATGGCTCGATCCCCGCGCGAGCATCTTCATGAATCGTGACGTCGTCCACCGTGAATCCGGGCCCGGTAAATAGATTAAAGTGCACCGGTCCGACCACGACCTGCCGTCCCAGCCCGCGCTCCAGCGCCCGCGCAATTCTTGGACGAACAAATTCGATCTCGAAGTGAGGCGCGGCAAAGCCAATCGCCAGCACCAGCAGCAGCGCAATAATAATCGCTCGTTTCATTGCTTGCTCCTGCGAAACGCGCGAAGACCGGGACTGATCACTCTATCCCAAGGCGCCACAATCTCACGCGAAAGCTCACTCGAACCCCTGGCCGCGTGGACAGAGCGGTCTGTCCCGGTTTTCGCCCAGTCCACATTCTCTGCGTGCTCGCCCCTCACCTCGCACTCTCCTGCAAAATCCGATACGCTTCCGGATCGTCGATATCGCTGAGCACCCCCGCGTCGAAGGTGTCGAGATATAGCGTTCGATCCGCGTGCCTCCGCACCACCTCTTTAGCCTGTCCCTCCGCGGGCAGCGCGAGAAACTCCGCGATCAATTCGCGCCGCGCGCAAACCGGATGCCCGCGATTCCCTTCGTGCCGCGGAATCACCAGCAAAGGCTTTTCCGGCGCATGGAAAGCATCGGCAATCCGCTCGACCGTCGAAAGCTCCGCCGCCGGGCAATCCACCGGCATGAACAAAAACCCCTCCGCTTCGGAGGGAACCTCAGCCAGCGCAGTTTGCAGCGAACTCAATTGCCCCCGCGCGGGATCGGGATTCACCACGAATCGCGCGTTCCCGTGTGCCGCCACCGCGCGAATTTCATCCGCGTGATAACCGAGCGCCACAATCACCGGATCGCACACCGTACCCAGCACGCGAATCAGCCGGTTGAGAAACGTTTCCCCGCGATAATCGAGCAGCGCCTTGGGAGTTCCCATGCGGCTCGAAGCTCCGGCGGCGAGGATAATACCGGCAATCACTTCAATAGCGCCTGCAATTTTTCGCTGGCGAAAATCGATTTCGAAAGCGCCCGCCAATCCGCTTCCGGCGCGCGCCGCAGCGCGATCATTTCGGCGACCACCGAAATCGCGATCTCTTCCGGCGTCTCCGCGCCGATTTCCAGCCCCATCGGCGCGAAGACGTTCTTAAACAAGTCGCGCGGCAAGCCTTCTTTTTCGAGCTCGTGCACCACCGAAATCGTTTTCCGCTTGCTCCCGATCATCGCGATGTACCGCGCCTCGGTCGTCACCGCCCAGCGCAATACGCGCATATCGTCGCGATGCCCGCGGGTAACAATGATCAGGTAGCTCGACGAAGTGACCGGCAATTTCGGAAATACGTCTTCATACGGTTCCGCGTAAGTCGCGTCGGCCTCGGGAAAACGCTCGGCATTGGCGAAAAGGCCTCGCGATCGTCGACCACGACTGTCGAAAATCCAGCCATGTTCGCGATCTTGGAAATGCTCTTCGACACATGCCCGCCGCCAAAAATATAGGCCCGCGGCTGCGGCGTCACCGGCTCGACGAAAATATTCAATTGCCCTCCGCAGATCAGGCCGTTGTCGTAGGCCGCATCCTGCCCCAGGCTGAATGTCAGATGGCGAGGCTTCTCCGTCTCAATCACTTCGCGCGCCGCGTTCCAAACCTCAGCCTCGACGCACCCCCCGCCAATGGTGCCGAGCATCGAGCCATCCTCGCGCACCAGCATCTTCGCGCTCTCATAGCTTGGAATGGACCCGTTCACCTGCACGATCGTTGCAACCGCGCACTTCTGCCCGAGCCTGCGCAGCCGCACGATCTCATCGTAAATATCCATTCAATATCATTGTAATTGAATAACATCCGGCTTCCATCCGCATGCGCCCGGAAAACCCTGCCTTAGTTTATAAGCAAGGAGTCCATGCGCTCATCAACGGAGAGCAGGATCGACCAGTAGGGGCAATTCTAGAACAAGCGCCGATACGGGTCTTTGTGCGTTGGATTGCTGCCAGTCAATGACTGGCCCCTATCCGGACTGGGTTACTGGTTCGTAGCTTCCAGCGGCGGAAGAAATAAAGCAGCTAAAGGGCGCGCGCCTGATACTAAGTTTGTTTCGTTGAAAGGATAATATCTTGTAGGGCGGCCAATCTTGGCCTCCGCTATCATAAACTCCTGTGCCCGAAAATTTCGACGCCATCATCGTCGGCGCAGGCCACAATGGCCTGGTCACCGCCGCCTACCTCGCCAAAGCCGGCCGTCGCGTGCTGGTCCTCGAATCCCGCGAGCTGGTCGGAGGCTGCGCCGTTACCGAAGAAATCTGGCCCGGCTACAAAGTCTCGACTGCATCGTATCTTATCTAGCCTGATGCAGGAAAAAGTCGTCCGCGAACTCGAACTAGAAAAATTTGGCTACCGCGTCGACGCCAAGGACCCCGCTTTTTTTTCCCCTTTCCCCGACGGCCGCCACCTGTTCATGTGGCAGGATCGCGCCAAAACATTGGCCGAAATCGCAAAATTTTCTAGAAAAGACGCCGAGGCTTATCCGAAATACGAAGCGCACCTCGAACGCCTTGCGATCGTCGCCGAATCACTGCTGCTCACGACGCCTCCCGATTTCCCCCCGCGCGGCCCCGGCGATTTCATCGAGTTTCTGAAGCTCGCCGGAAAATTGCGCGGCCTCTCCCGCGACGAAATCGTCGGACTGGTGAAAATCTTCACCCAGAGCGCCGCCGATTTTCTGGACCAATGGTTCGAATCCGAGCAATTGAAAGTCACCCTCGCCACCGACGGCGTCATCGGAGCCAACGGAGGCCCTAAATCGCCCGGAACAGCCTATATTCTGCTGCATCACTGCATGGGTGGCGTCAACGGCTATCGCGGATTGTGGGGATTCGTGCGGGGCGGCATGGGCGCAGTCTCAAACGCCATCGCCGATTCGGCGCGCGCCAAGGGAGTTAAGATCCGCACCAGCGCCCCGGTCGCAAAAATCCTAGTCAGCGAGGGCCGCGCTCGTGGCGTCGTCCTCGAATCGGGCGAAGAGATCCAGGCGAAGATCGTCGCCAGCAATCTCGATCCCCGCCGGACATTTCTAAAACTCACAGCCGCTGAAGATCTACCACCGGCCTTTCTCGAATCCATAAGAAATTTCCGCTCCGAAGGCACATCGCTAAAAATGAACCTGGCCCTCAGTGGACTTCCGGAGTTCTCTGCCTATCCCGGTTCTCCCGGTCCCCAGCATCGGGCCACCATGCACATCTGCCCCTCGGTCGAATACATCGAACGCGCGTGGGACGACGCGAAGTACGGAAAGCCCTCGCAAAATCCTCTCATCGAGATGACCATCCCGACAATGTACGATCCCTCGCTTGCGCCCCCCGGCCGTCACATCATGGGGATTTTTCTCCAATACGCGCCTTACACTCTGCGCAATGGCCACCTGGGACGAACAGCGCGAACCCTATGCCGAACGGATACTCGATGTAATTGAGGAGTATTGCCCGAATATCCGGTCCATAGTCCTGGAGCGCCAGACCCTTACGCCACTCGATCTGGAACGCCGCTTCGGCATCACCGGCGGCAACATTTTTCACGGCGAAATGAGCCTCGATCAGATGTTCGTCCTAAGGCCCGTCGCCGGATGGGCCAAATACCGGACTCCCATCAAGAACCTGTATCTATGCGGCTCCGGGGCCCATCCCGGCGGTGGCGTGATGGGAGCGCCGGGCCACAATGCAGCTCAGGCAATCCTTAAGGACTAAACGAGTAGGGCCGGTTGCCGTGTGCGCCTTAAATTTCCCCTGAGATTGAATCCCGATCAGGGCTTAAGGTTCCTAGGTGTGTCCTGTAGGGTGTGTCCCTGAAGGGCATACACTCCATTACCGTGTACATTTGAGACATGTTCCACTGGATCTGCCCGGAATGCGGGCGCGAAATTCCTCCTTCGGTGCGGGAATGCCAGGCCTGCGACCCGCATGCGGTATCCCTGTCCGTCGTGGAACCCGTTGAATCTACGCAGGTTGCCCAGGCAGTGTCCCCTGTCCCGCCCCTCGAAACAGTTTCCCTTTCCGTGCCTAAGTCGCCCGAGCCAACAGCCGAGGCCCTCGCTCCCAAAGTGGACGAAGTCGTAGCGGAGCCCGCCATCGCCCCCGCTCCAGTGGTCGAAGCAGGACCGGTCGAGTCGATGCAAGCAAAGGCCGCGCCACCCGAGCCCGAACCACCGGAAATCGAAATCCTTACTATCACCCAGGAATTCCCAGTCAAAGCAATCTCCCAGCCGGCGCTCGAAACCCAAGCAATCATTGAGGTAGCGCCCGGAGAGCCCGTTGTCGAATTACAGCCCGTCATTGAAGCGGTTTCAGTGCTTGAGCCCGAGATTGTCCCGGTAGTCGCCGAGGCAGCTCCGCCCGAACAAGTGGTCGAACAACCACTTGAGCTAGTGCCCGTTCCTGAACCGGTCCTTGAAACTCCCGAGGTGGCCGAAGTGGCTACCGAGCCAGTTGCCGAGGAAACGCACGCCCTGGAAGCGGCGCCCGTCATCGAAATTCTCGCCGAGCCAATAGCCGCGGATCTGCCCCCCGTAGAAGCGGCTGCAGCACCGGCAGAGGTAGGACCGCCAGAGCCAGCTGCCGAAGAGCCGGTTCTGGAAGCCGCGCCCATAGCCCCCGAGCCAGTCGCCGAAACGCAGCCCACAGTCGAAACCGTTCCCGTACTCGTCCATGCGCCGCCGGAGCCAGTAGCCGAAGAACCAGTTCTGGAAGCCGCGTCCGTAGCCCCAGAACCAGTCGCCGAAACGCAGCCCACTGTCGAAACCGTTCCCGTACTCGTCGAGGCGCCGCCGGAGCCAGTAGCCGAAGAACCGGTTCTGGAAGCCGCGCCCGTAGCCCCCGAGCCAGTCACCGAAACGCAGCCCACTGTCGAAACCGTTCCGGTACTCGCCGAGGCAGCAGCGCCTGAGCCTGAGCCGGTTGCCGAAACCGCCGCTGTTGCACACGAAGTTAAGCACGAGGCCACTCCGGACACGCAGGAAACTGCGATCAAGCTACACGATGTACCGGACCCTTTGCTGGCGCTCGCCGAAGAGATCCGGGCCGCCCAAGCCGCCAGGGCCGCCGCGCTCGCCGAGCCACCCGCGTCCAATGGACTCTTTGGATTGGTAGAAGCGGTCGGCGTACAATCGCAAGCTCCCGAGGCGATCTCGCAGCCTGAGTACGCCGAATCCGTTTCGCAGCAGGTCGCGCCTCCCGCGCCGATCGAAAAAAATCACGTCACTCAGGAAGCCGTGGCAGCCGCCGAAACCGCGACCGCAGTCGCACTGCTCGCGCCGCCGCTTACTGCACCGGAACCCGTCAGTTTCCATGAGCTGCGTCCAGTGGCTCTCGCGCCAGAGCCGCAGGCGCAGCCCAGCGCCGAGCCGGAACCCTTTAACCCTCCTGAGCCGCCAACGGAGCCAGTCGCCCTGGCTCCCGAACCGCCGCCCGAGCCCGAGGGTCCGACTTTGCCGTTCGCGCCGATGCAGGACTATAAGCCGGCTACCAGCCGTTCAATCCTGCCGGTTCCTCCGCGCCCTCAAATCCTCGCGGCCGACGCCGGGCCCCGCATTACTCTGCCCGGCCCCACGCTGCCTCCCGAACTCACCCGCCTTCAGGACGCTAACGTTCTTAGCGTAATCGGCGAGAATACCGCACAGCGCACCAAAGAAGCGATTCCCCCGCCGAAGACCGCCGGCGCTCCCGGATGGCTAGTCAGCGCCTTCGTGATGTTGCTACTGCTGGCCGCTGGCCTGGGCGTCGTTTTCTATTTACTGCCGCACACGGTCGCAGACGCTAAACCCACTCCGACCCCGGCCGTCGCCGCCACTTCGCCCGTTCCCACGGGAGGCACCAGCCCTCTCGCCAAGTTCATCGAAGTCACGGGTTTCCGCATTGTGACTTCCTCCCCCGACGCGACTAAAAAGGACGCGGCTAAGAAATCCGAAGTCCAGTACCTGGTCGTCAATCACTCTGACGCAGATATCTCCGACGCCAACGTTTTCGTCACGCTCCGCAGCGCCAAACCCGGCTTGGCGCCTCTGTGCCGCTTCTCCTTTAAAGTTCCTTCTCTGGGACCATTCGAATCGAAGGAAATGTCGAGCCCCATCGGCAACTCGACCCGCGCTGTCTCTCTACCGGACTGGCAGGAGATCCGCGCCGAAGTGCAAATCAGCCAGTAGTGACGTTGTGATCGTCACCGCTCCCATCCACAAGGCCGTCAGCGGCGATTCGCTGGCTGGCATTCCCGTAGTCGCCGCGGTGGGCGCGCCATCGAGCCTCGCTGTCCAAACCGCCTTGCGATTCGGAATGACGCTCGTATATTGCGGCCTAAGCCGACTTCAATAACTGATGCTCCCGAAGGTCGCGGCTCCATCGAAAAAAGCTTGGGCTCCATAGAGCCGCGACCTGCGGGAGCGGTCACCTTCGTGAGCCTTTTCAGTAAACCTTTATTCTGAAATTATGACTTCCGAGCCGGAACCGAAACGCACCCGCCGCTACTTCTGGCTCTTGTTACTGGTGGTTCCACTTTCTTTCGGCGCTCATTGGTACGTCACCGTCGCGTTTCTGCTCATCTCCGTCATCGTGACCATTCTGTTTTATGTCTGAAATTCTCCGCGTCGACGCCGTCTATAAACATTACGACGGCGTGCAGGCGCTGCGCGGTGCTTCCTTCTCCGTGGCCGCGGGCGAAGTGCACGCACTGATGGGTGAGAACGGCGCCGGGAAAAGCACGCTCGCCAAGATCGCCGCCGGATCGGTCCGCGCGGACGCCGGGCAGATCTTCCTCGACAGAAAATCGGTCGACATCAAAAATCCTCTGGACGCGCAGCGCCTGGGGATCGTGATCATTTATCAGGAACTCGACCTTTTTCCGCACCTCAGCATCGCCGAAAATATCGCCATCGGCAGACCCTTAAAATTCCGCGATCTTAACAGTTTCGCGAAGCCTTTTCTCGAGCAGGTAGGCCTCGCCGCTACCTCTCGAACGACGCTAGGCTCCCTCCGCGCCGGCGAAATGCAGCTGGTCGCGATCGCCCGCGCACTCGCCTCCAATGCGCGCATTTTATTCATGGATGAGCCCACTAGTTCCCTGTTCGACGATGCGGTGGAGCGACTGTTCCGCTTAATTAATGACTTGAAACAGAGGGGCGTCGCCATCGTCTACGTCTCCCATCGCATGGACGAGATTTTCCGCATCTGCGACCGCGCGACGGTCCTTCGCGACGGTGTGACGGTCGGCACGCGCGCCATTGCCGATACCAATCCCGACGAACTGATCCGCATGATGGTCGGCCGCGATCTTGAATCGACATCGCGCCGTGGCTCGGGTTCTGAAGCGGTTCTCCTTTCGGTCGCGAACCTCTCCACAAAAAAGCTCCAAAACATTTCCTTCGAATTGCGTAAAGGAGAAGTGCTCGGTATCGCGGGCCTTGTAGGCGCGGGGCGCAGCGAAATCGGAGCCGCGTTGTTCGGACTCGACCCCCGCCTCGGCGGGACCATTCAAACTGAACGGCGCCGAAATCCATCCGCGATCGCCCGCTCAAGCGATTAAGCTGGGTATCGCCCTGCTGCCCGAAGATCGAAAGCGCGAAGGCCTGATGATGCAGATGAGCGTCGCCGAAAACGCGGTTCTCGGGGGTTTCTCGAAGTTCGGTTTCATCGATGCGTCGAAGGAATCGAGGGCGCTCGATCCCGTCTTCCGCACTCTCGCTTTGAAAACCGCATCGCGAGATGCGCGCGTCAGCACGCTCAGTGGGGGCAATCAGCAGAAAGTGCTTCTCGCCCGCTGCTTGCTCGCGAATCCCGATGTCCTGTTCCTGGACGATCCCACGCGAGGCATCGATGTCGGCGCGAAGCACGAAATTTACACCATCATCGAAAAGCTTGCCTCGGAGGGCAAAGGAGTCCTGCTCGTCAGCTCCGAGCTGCCCGAGCTGCTCCGCTGCTCCGACCGGATTCTGGTGATGAGAGAAGGCCGCGCCACCGCTACGCTTCGCTCGAGACGACGCCACCGAGGAACGTATCATGAAGGCTGCCACCATATGAAAACGGAACCGCGACCGTCAGGGAGCGGACAGACGCTGATCCTCCTGCTGCTGTCCTTGCTGCTGTCAGCCTGCACCACTCCCAAAAAAGAATTCTTCGTAGCCTTCAGCCAATGCAATAACGCCGAGCCCTATCGCGCCGCGCAAAACGCGTTGATGACGAAACTGTTCGCCGAAGCTGGCGGCGTGAAACTGGTCATCGCGGACGCCCAGCAGGATAACAGTAAACAGGTCGCGCAAGTGGAAACCTTCATTCGCCAGAAACCCGACCTGCTGATCGTCGCCCCGAATGAACGAGCCGCGCTGACCGCCGTCATGGGTCAGGCGATGGACGCCCACATCCCCGTGATCTGCCTCGAGCGCGACATACTGCAACCGAACTACACGACTTACATTCACAGCGACAACACCGCCATCGGCCGTCTCGCCGGTCAGTTTATCGTCGACTATCTGACCAAAAAATACGGCGCCCCGAAAGGGAACGTCGTTCAAATGCGAGGCCTCCTCGGAGTCGAAGGCGAAATCAAGCGCGACAGCGGCGCAAAGGAAATTCTCGTGAAGTATCCGTCCATCCACATCGTGGCCGAACCCGTCGCCGACTGGATTCAAGCCAAAGCGAAGGACCGCATGACGGAAGTTCTGCGCGCGCAGCCCTCGATCGATGTCTTATACGGACACAACGATCCGATGGCCGTCGGCGCGTACCTGGCGGCGAAAGAACTCGGGCGCGAAAAGGAAATCGCCTTCATCGGCGTCGATGGATTGGACGGCGATGCCGGCGGCGTCAAGAAGGTCGAAGACGGGATTCTGGCCGCGACGTTCGTCTATCCTTTGTGCGTCGACAAGACGGTCGAAGTCGCTCTAAAGATGTTACACGAACCTTCCTTCAAGCCGGAAAGAGATTACAACTTGTCGTCGAAATTAGTTACCCGCCAGTAATTCGGGACTACGCAAAACACTCTATCGTTTCTTAGTCTAGGACTGAAGATAAGTATATTTACATCAATCATTTAGCGGCGTACTATTGACTAAATGAAAAACAAAACAACCAAACTTAAATCGATGGCCCTGGGCCTTTTCGCTGTCGCGGGGATAGCGCTAGTGGCTGCCGTTACCGCGCGGGCGGGCGATCAGGATTTTACGCTTGTAAACAGGACGGGCGTCGAGATCCACTCGCTGCACGTCGCGCCGCACAGTTCCGACGAATGGGGCGAGGATATTCTTGGGAAAGACACGCTGGCAGACGGGGATAGCCTGGAGATCACCTTCGGCAAGCACGATCGCGCCCATCACTGGGACCTGCGAATCGAAGATGAGAAGGGCAACGTGCTGACGTGGGAAAATCTTGACCTGATGACAATTGAGAAAGTCACCCTGCACTTCAAAGACGGAAAGGCATGGGCCGACCTTAAATAGCAATAATATTGGTATGCCTCCAACGTTTGGTAACGGCAAGATCTGTTACGTCCAAATTCCAGCGACGGATATAGAGCAGTCGTCTCAGTTCTACGGCAAAGTGTTCGGGTGGCATATCCGGAAGCGTGGTGATGGAAGTGTGGCGTTTGACGACGGGGTCGGCGAGGTGAGCGGCACATGGGTGCTGGACCGCCCGCCCGCCTCGACGCCCGGTCTCCTGATGTACATCATGGTTGATAAGATAACCGCGACCATCGACCTGATCATCGCCAACGGATGCGACATCGTCCAACCGGTTGGCGTTGACGCGCCCGAGATCACAGCAAGGTTTCGCGATCCGGGAGGCAATATAATCGGCCTCTATCAGGGTGGCTGATAATCGCGGCGAGGCTTACTGACCCTTGAGTGCCGCGCAAGTGTAGGACGAACCAGTGATGCTCTTGCCGATCGTCGACTTGCTGGTAATAGAAAGCCTTGCTTCCGAAGGGTTCTCCGCGTATTGGCAGATTTTTCGGGCCACGCTTTTGTAGATGCGGACCTCCGGGTACGGCGGCACGTTCAATTCGTTGGCCGACCACTCGGCGATGTCGATCGAATCGAGCTCGGGGGTTTCGACGCGGGCGTATTCTCCGATTCCATCGGGCAGCCGGTTGAATAATTTGTCGCTGATAAAAATCGTTCCGTGATTCGTGTTGCTGGTATACATCGCCGCCGACAGGTAGTGATCCCATCGTCCGAAGAAGCTGAGCATGGGCGCCAGCGCAAACAGGACCAAGACCGCGATATGGAACGCATTCTTGCTCAATAAAACTTGCCTGGCGGATTCGTCAGTCTTCCAGAACAAGATGAAGACGACGGCGGCCATCGCGATATTCCAGGGCCACACCACGTGATTGTAGTTTTGTCCCCACGGGCTGAGCGCAATTAAAATGAAGACGTGCATTGCGATGGCGACTACCACCGCGGGCGTGCGGAATTTTCTGCCCAGCAGCGCGATACCGATCCAAAGTTCGATAAAAGGCGCGGCGACTGATATTGGATGCACCAACGACTGCGCGCCGTGCGGCAAGTGGCGCAGAAAAGGCTCCAGCATCCAAGGAAAGACATCGCTGATGAATCCCGCGTTAAGTTTTTGCGCGCCGCTCCAGAAATAGGTCGCCGCGACGATCAGGCGGCAGGCGTTGGGCGATGCGAAGGCCACTCCCAGAAGCAAAAAGAAATATTCGTAAAACCAAGGCTGGAGGCGCGACTGATCGCAGACCACGAGTATGATCGCGAGCGTCGCGAAAAATGGAATCAGCCGCGGAGTGAGCGCCGAAAGCACGAGCGCGAGCAGAGTCGCGCCGAAGAGAATATAGTCGAACGGAGCCGGGATCGGCTTCAAAAAAGAAAACACCGGCGTGAGCGGGTAGAAGCGCGTGCTCAGCCACAGTTTGTGAGACAGGGCCATGCTGGCGAAGGTCCCGCCGACGATCGCGACGCGCAGGTAGAGCAATCGTCTTTCAGTCTCCGGCACTATATAAGGCACTATATAAGAATGCCAAGACTGCTCGCCGCCCTTGTCGCGGCCACCCTGGTCGCAGCCACGATTGCCTCTGCGCAAACTCTGGACGCCGGTCGCAAACAATTTGAGAGTCACTGCGCGTCGTGCCATGGAGGCGATGGCAATGGAGGCGAACTGGGGCCAGGCATCGTCGAAAGGGCCGCCCGTCGCGACGATCAGGAAATGGCTGCGGTCATCCGCGGAGGCATTCCGGCGGCGGGGATGCCGGCGTTCAAAGTGACTGACGAGGAATTGAAAGAGCTGATCGGTTATGTCCGCTCCCTGAAACCGCGCGGCGATGCGCCGGTGCACATGACTGTGACGACAACTGACGGGCGGACGCTCGAAGGTGAAGTACTGAACAGCAGCTTCGCGGATTTGCAATTGAGCGGCGCGGACCACAAGGTGCATCTGCTGCGGCCGGAACGGGAGAAATATCGCGAGGTCACTTCGCAAACAGATTGGCCGACCTATCATGGCTCGCCCAACGGGAACCGCTATACGACCATCGATCAAGTCAACAAAATGAATGTTGAAAAGCTGGCTCCCAAGTGGTTTTTCAATCTGCCGAACACATCGCCATTGGAAACGACGCCGGTGGTAGTCAACGGACTGATGTACGTTTCGAGCGGCAACGAATGTTACGCACTCGATGCAGGGACCGGCCGGCAGGTTTGGCACTTTCTTCGGGATCGCACGAAGAACCTGAACGGAAATGCGGGTGGAGGTTTCAATCGCGGCGTGGCGATCGCGGGCGATCGTTTGTTCATGGTTATGGATCGCGCGCACATTGTCGCCTTGAATCGCTTCACCGGCGCGGTGCTGTGGGACACGGTGATGGCGGATTGGAAGCAGAACTACAATGCGACATCGGCTCCGTTAATTGTCGGCGATCTGGTGATTTCTGGAATCGCGGGCGGCGATGAAGGAGTGCGCGGATTTGTCGCGGCGTTCGATCAGTCGACGGGAAAAGAAGCGTGGCGATTCTGGACTGCGCCGAAGAAGGGCGAGCCGCTTTCTGAAACCTGGCGGGGCACGGGGATCGATCATCCATCGGCGGCGACCTGGTTCACCGGCAGCTACGATGCACAGCTTGGCTTGGTGTACTGGCAGACGGGAAATCCGGGTCCGGATTACAACGGCGACAACCGGCTGGGTGACAATCTGTACTCCGATTCGACGCTCGCCCTCGATGCGAAGACGGGAAAATTGAAGTGGTATTTTCAGTACACTCCGCACGACGTTTGGGATTGGGACGCGGTGCAGCCGGAGGTGCTGATCGATACGGATTGGCAGGGTCAGCCTCGCAAGTTGCTGCTGCATGCGAATCGCAATGGATTTTTCTATGTGCTCGATCGGACGGAGGGAAAATTACTGCTCGCCAAGCCGTTCGTCAAGAAGATCACGTGGGCGAAAGAGATCGGCGCGGACGGCCGCCCGGTACTGAACCCGAATCAGCTTCCGACCAAGGAAGGAAACATGACTTGTCCGGCGGTCGAGGGCGCGACGAACTGGTTTTCGACATCGTTCAATCCGGCGACAGGGTTGTATTATTTGCAAACGCTCGAAAAGTGCAACATCTATGTGAAGTCGGAAATTAATTGGGAAGCGGGAAAGGCATTTTTCGGAGGAACGGCGCGGGGAGTCGACAACGACCATCCGCAGAAGGTGCTCCGCGCGATCGATATTCACACGGGAAAAATTGCTTGGGAGCTGCCCCAGCAGGGTCGCGCGGAATCGTGGGGAGGAACGCTCGCGACCTCGACCGGCCTTGTATTTTTCTGCGAAGACAGCGGAGCGTTCATGGCCGTCGATGCAACCAACGGTAAAGTGCTCTGGAACTTTCAGCTCAACGCGAACTGGAAGGCGTCGCCCATGGCTTACGTGTTCGACAATAAACAATATTTCGCTGTCGCTGCCGGGTCGGATATCGTCGCGTTTGCGTTGGCGAAGGACTAAGCGGGTCCGGCAATTTGATATCTTAGTCGACCTATGAAACGACGATCTTTTCTTGGTTCCGTCGCCGTGGTTTCTCTCGCGTCCCGGCAGCACACGGACGCCGCGATCCCGAAAATGAAGATCACCCGCGTCCGCGCCTACGCGCCGCCGAACCTGAATATTCTGTTCAACCAAAGCAATATGGTCATCACGGTCGAGACCGATGCGGGGATCACCGGAATCGGCGAGGGCGGATCGAAGGATACCATCGAACAGTGCGCGGGGCGGCTGATCGGGAAGGATCCGCAGTTCATCGAAAAGCTCTGGCAGGATATGTATCGCTCGTTTTTCTATCCGCCGGGGCGGGAGAAGATCGACGCACTGGGCGGCCTCGATCTGGCGCTGTGGGATTTGAAGGGCAAGGTGCTGGGTCAGCCGGTGCACGCGCTGCTCGGCGGACTGGCTCGCAACTATTGCGAATGCTATATCACGGGCGGCGTCGGTGGAGGGCCGACTTATAAGGAGAAGGCGCAGGCCGCGATCGCGGCTGGGTATCGCGCATTTCGGATGGATGCGGCGAGCGTTAAGAATGGCGGGACGACATTTAACGCCCGCGAGAGAATTCATCAGGTGCGGCGCGACTGCGAGGAAGTTCGCGAAGGCGTAGGCAAAGACGGCGACTGGCTGATCGATTTTCATCAGCGCTTCGATTTCGCGGACGCTTTGCGCGGTTGCAAAGTGCTGGAGGAACTGGAGCCATTTCTCGTCGAAGATCCAGTTCGCACGGAGGCGTTTCTCGAAGATATTCCCAAGCTGCGGCGGCAGACCACGGTGCCCCTTGCCGCGGGCGAGGAGTGGGGGCAGCGATGGGATTTCAACAAGCTCGTTGAAAATCACGATCTCGATTACGTGCGCGCAACTCTGCCCAATGTAGGAGGGATCACCGAGATGCGGAAAATCGCGGCGATTTGCGAGACCCATTTTGTCGGAATTGTCCCGCATTTTACCGGTCCAATAGCGGAGGCGGCGCTGGTGCATTTGCTCGGGACTTTTCCGGGACCGGTGTTATTCGAATACAATTACCAATCGCAAAAGATTCCCTACCTGCCGCAATATACGGATTTTAAGGACGGCAAGCTATGGCCCAACGAGAGGCCCGGACTGGGCGTCGAGCTGGATTTGAAGCCGCTCAAGATGGTGGCCGAGATCACGCAGCCCATCACCGATCGGATCCTGTACTATCGCCCGGACGGCTCAATTACAAATTGGTAGCCAGTACCTGTCGGGGGCCTGCCCTGGTTCTGTGTTTCAGAATTCATGATGTTGTAACCACACTCCCGTAACCTTATCAATTGTTTTTCCAACTGACTGAGAGGGAAACGTGGAACTTTTTGGCGAGCCGGTTACCATGGGTGCCGGTATATTTCTGCTGTTCGCGCTGTTTCTCGCGCTAAGCTTCGAGTTTGTCAACGGATTCCATGACACTGCCAACGCGGTGGCAACGGTCATTTACACGCACAGCCTGAAACCATACGTTGCGGTGGTGTGGTCGGGCTGTTGGAATTTGATTGGCGTTTTGGTATCGACCGGCGGCGTGGCTTTCGGGGTCCTGGCGCTGTTGCCCGTGGAACTGGTGTTGAACGTGGGATCGGGCGCGGGGTTCGCGATGGTCTTCGCGCTGTTGCTGGCGGCGATCATCTGGAACCTCGGCACTTGGTATCTCGGCCTCCCGGCGTCGAGTTCCCATGCGCTGATCGGATCGATCATTGGGCGTTGGACTGGCGAATTCATTGCTCGTCGGAGGACGGGAGTTCGGCGATGGAGTGAACTGGGCGAAAGCGAGGGAGGTGGGGATTTCTCTGCTGGTATCGCCGATCGTGGGCTTCGTTCTGGCTGGGCTCCTGCTGCTATTGTGCAAGCTGCTGATCAAGAACCCGGCGCTCTATGCCGCGCCTGAGAAGGATCAGCCGCCGCCGTGGTGGATTCGCCTCCTGCTGATCGGAACGTGCACCGGTGTCAGCTATGCGCATGGCTCCAACGACGGTCAGAAGGGCATGGGATTGATCATGTTGATCCTGATCGGTATTTTGCCCATCACGTTCGCGGTGGATTTGACCACGAATCAGGCGTCGATCGAGGAACTCGGGGCGGCGGCGCAGACGATTTCGTTCCAGATGGACCGCCACGCGCCGGGCGTGGCGATGGCGGGGTCGCAAGTAGCGGCGGACGAGCTATCGGGGTATTTGAAGACGACCGGCACAGTGACGGATCGAACGTTCGCGGCCATTGGGACCAAGTGCCGTGAGATCGAGACTATTCTCGAGGGTAGGAAGCAGTTGACGGAACTCAATCCGGAGCAGCGCCGGACGCTACGGTCCGATCTGTATCTATCGGCGGAGTCGCTGGGCAAGCTGGTGAAGCAGCATAAGCTCGAAGATCCGGGGGAAAAGGATGCGGCGGCGACGCTCAAGACCCGGATGGACAAAATAACGAAGTTCATTCCACTGTGGGTGAAGGTCGCGGTGGCGATCGCGCTCGGGCTAGGCACCATGATCGGGTGGAAGCGCATCGTGGTGACGGTGGGTGAGAAAATCGGCAAGACGCACTTGACCTACGCTCAGGGTGCTTCGGCGGAACTGGTGGCGATGGCCACGATTATGGCGGCGGACAGCATCAATGTTCCCGTGAGTACGACGCACATACTATCGTCGGGGGTCGCGGGGACGATGGCGGCAAATCATTCTGGCATTCAGATGGAGACGCTGCGGAATCTGCTGTTGGCCTGGGTGCTGACGATGCCAGTTTGCGTGTTGCTGGGGGCGGGAATTTTCGCGTTCGGGTTGAACCTGCTGATCCGGCTCGGCATGAAGTAAAAAAGGCGCCGAAGAGATCCTCCGAGGGTCTCCTCAGCGCCGTCAAATCAGGCAGAGTGGTTATTCGCGGAATGCTTGCTGGCTTCGTCGGCGTGATGCTCGGCGTGGGCGTGATGGCCATGCGCGACGTGGGCATGGTGGCCGGCCTTTTCATGATCTCCTGCGGCGTGGTGCTCGGCAGCTGCGCGATGATGTTTCGCGGCATGCTCGTGATGATCTGCGGCTTTCAGATGGTGTTCTTCGCGTTCTTTCGACATGGGGCTCTCTTTCTGAGATTGCGTGATCTCGGTTTGAGGATAGCCTCCGGTTATGAATCGACGATCACGAGCGAGTGACGTTGGAGTAACGAAGTGGGCCCGACCTGCCCGCGTCATCCTCACTCTTCCAAGCAGGCCCTGCCCACAGAACCGCCATGCGTAAAGCATGCGGACAGACGCGAAAATCTTTCATATCGGAGAGACTAGCCCCTTCGTAAACCAGCGGGAGTAGAATGTTACTGACATGCGCTGGACTCTGTATTGTCTGCTCGCTGCGACTCCCCTAATTCGGGCCGAGGTCAGTTTTAACCGCGATATCCGGCCCATTATGGCCGACACCTGCTTCCGCTGCCATGGTCCCGATAAGGGCGCGCGCATGATGGGCTTGCGCCTCGACATTCGCGACGAGGCGTTAAAGACGACCAAGACCGGCGTCACTCCGATTGTACCGGGCGATCCGGATCATAGCGCGATCATCGAGAGAGTTTTTGCTTCCGACAGGAAAATAATGCCTCCGGCTTCTGCTCATAAAGAGTTGACGGCCGCTCAGAAGGCGACAATCCGGCAGTGGGTTGCTGAGGGCGCGAAGTATGAAGGGCATTGGGCGTATCAGCCTGTGCAGCATCATGAAGCGCCAGCTGGGAAGAATCCGATCGATTATTTTATCCGCGCGAGGCTCGATAAAGAGGGACTGAAGCCGTCGCCCGAGGCAGACCCGCGGACGCTGATTCGTCGCGTGACGCTCGATTTGACAGGGCTTCCGCCGACGCCCGAGGAAGTCGCAGCCTTTCTGAAAGACGGAAATTATGAGCGCGTTGTCGATCGATTGTTGAAGTCGCCGCGCTACGCGGAGATGCAGGCGCTGCATTGGCTGGATGCGGTCCGCTACGCCGATACGTGCGGATTTCATGGCGATAACGTATTTCCGGCGTGGCCTTATCGCGATTATGTTCTGCGCGCGTTTCGCGACAACATGCCGTTCGACAGGTTCACGCGCGAGCAGATTGCGGGTGATCTAATGCCGAATGCGACGTGTCGATCAAAAAGTCGCGTCGGCGTATAACCGCATGAATCGCACCTCGGCCGAGGGCGGGTTGCAGCCGAAGGAATATCTGGCGAAATACGCGGCGGATCGTGCGCGGACCGCAAGTGTTGTGTGGTTAGGCAGCACGCTCGGATGCGCGGAGTGTCACGATCACAAATTCGATCCATTCACGTCACGCGATTTTTACTCCATGGAAGCGTTCTTCGCCGACGTGAAGGAAACCGGGCTGATGCCGGATCGGGGACCGAAGGCCTGGGGATCGCTGCTGGCTTTGCCATCGGAGACGCAGCGTGTGAAACAGGAAGATCTGAAACGCAAGCTGGAGGTCGCGAAGAAAACGCTTGAGGATCGGGCCGCGACCCTTTCATCGCTCGAGCCGCAGTGGGAGAAGGATGTGCTCGCGGTGTATAAGGCCGGCAAGCTCAACTGGAAGGATCAGCGCCCGTTCTCCGCGAAATCGCAGAATGGCGCGAAGCTGACTATATATAATGATGAGCCCGTCGATTTTACTTATTACGACGGAGGCACGCAGCTGGGCGAGAGAAAGCCAGGCGGCGGCGTAGTGATCGCGAGCGGACCGAATCCCGATAACGAAACCTATACGGTTTCCTTCAAACCGGGTGAGGGCACCTGGACGGCTCTGGGCGTTCACATCGTGCAGGAAGACAGTTTGCCGGGAGAGCGCCTGGCGCGCGGCGCGGATCGCGTAGTGATTACCGAAGTCGACGCGGAGATGACGTGGGCGCAAATTGAAATTCGTGCTTGCGACGCAGAGCAATAAATCCGATATCTCGCCGGACGTGCCGGCGATGGCCGCAATCGATGGCGATCCGAAAACGGGTTGGGGCATTTCGGGCCCTGGGCGATAACAACGATATTATGCTGGCTCTGCGCTTCGCGGAGAAGCTTCGCACTCAGAAAGATTCGGTAATTACCGTGCGTCTGCATCAGGATTCCGATATGCGCCGCGCAACCGATCGGGTCGTTTCCGCATCGCTCTAGTCGGATGCGGAATATTCGTGGCCGAGTTTTGAGAAGCGGCCAAGAAGAGCGAGTCGTCAAATACGGGGATTGCCGGAATCGATAGTGAAAACGATCGAACCGCAGAAAAGAAAGAGGAGCCTAAAGACGATAAGCAGTAAAGAGGCCAGCGCTGCGAGACGAAAAAGGCTCTGTGGAAGATGGGTATACGCCGGAGTTGCAGCCGCTGGTGGTCGAGGTCGCAAAACTTGAAGCGGACCTTGCGATTCTTGAGGCGAGAATTCCCAAAGTCGTGGTTACCGAGGCGACGGAGCCGCGCGAGATTCGGATTTTAGCGCGCGGAAATTTCCTGGACGAATCGGGCGCCGTGGTTGAGCCAGCGGTGCCGGGGTTTTTGGCGAAACTCGATACGGGCGGGCGCAGGGCGACTCGGCTCGATTTGGCGAACTGGCTGGTTTCCGAGAAAAATCCCTTGACGGCTAGGGTTTACGTCAACCGCGTGTGGCGGCAATTTTTTGGAACCGGCATTGTAAAGACGCTCGACGATGTCGGGTCGCAAGGGGAATGGCCGAGGCATCCGGAGTTGCTGGATTGGCTGGCCACAGAATTTATGCACCCTCGGTATCAGGCTGAGAATGCGCATGATTGGGACATGAAGCACTTGGTGCGTACGATTGTGATGAGCGCGGCTTATCGCCAATCATCTGCGGTGCGGCAGGAGTTGGAAGAGAAGGATCCCGACAATCGTTTGATCGCCCGGCAGAGCCGATATCGTGTTGATGCCGAGGAAGTTCGCGATATCGAATTGTCCGTCGCGGGGCTGTTGGTCGAGAAATTCGGAGGGCCTAGCGTCAAGCCATATCAGCCCGACGGCTATCTGGCGACGTTGAATTTTCCGAAGCGCGAATATGCGGCCAGTCACGGCGACGATCTGTATCGGCGCGGCGTTTATACGCTATGGCAAAGGTCGTTCCTCCAGCCAAGCCTGCTGAATTTCGACGCGCCCAGCCGGGAGGAGTGCACGGTGAATCGCGTGAATTCCGACACGCCTCAGCAGGCTTTAGATCTCTTAAATGACCCTATTTACGTCGAAGCAGCCCGTTATTTCGCCCAAAACGTCCTTAAATCGGGATTAAATGGCGCACCGGCAATCGATTTTGCGTTCGAACGAGCACTCAGCCGCAAGCCTCTGGAGAAAGAACGGCAGGTACTGCAGAAGCTTTATCAGGAATCGCTCGCGGAATTTCGGGCCGATCCGAAAGCGGCGAGCGAGTTTATTCACTCGGGTGAGAAGCCGGTGGATCCTTCGTTGAAGCCGGCGGATCTGGCGGCGATGACTACGGTAGCAAGGGCAATTTTAAACCTCCATGAAACCATTACGCGGAACTGAAGAGATTTGCCGAAGAACGTTCCTGGGCCGCGGCGCGGCTGGCATGGGGTTGCTTGGGTTGAACTCCCTTCTGAGCCCCCGGTTGTTTGGGGCGGAATCGCGCGGAGTGGTGAATCCTCTGCACCATCCAGCGAAGGCGAAGCGTGTCATCTTTCTTTATCAGGCGGGCGGGCCTTCGCACCTTGAAACCTTCGATTTCAAGCCGAAGCTCCTGTCGATGGACGGGCAGGGGATGCCGGAATCGTTCACCAAAGGGCAGCAGATCGCCCAGTTGCAGGGGAAAGAGCTGAAGTGTTTCGCGCCGCAGTATGGGTTCAAGACATTCGGGAAATCGCAGCAGCAGATTTGCGAATTGTTTCCGCACATCGGCAGCGTCGCCGACGATGTTTGCATCATCCGGTCCATGATGGGCGAGCAGATCAATCACGATCCGGCACACACGCTCATGAATACGGGATCGATTATCGCGGGGCGGCCGAGCATGGGGTCGTGGATTCTTTACGGGCTTGGGTCGGAGTCCGAGGATTTGCCGGGATTCGTGGTGCTGCTGTCATCGGGACGGGGCGGCCAGAATCAGCCGATCGCGGCGCGGCAGTGGTCGGCGGGATTCTTGCCCAGCAAGTTTCAGGGCGTGAAATTTAATTCGGCCGGCGATCCGGTGTTGTATATTCACAGCCCGCAAGGCGTGAGCACCAAGCTGCAGCACGATTCGATTGAGGCGATCAATGCGCTAAACAATATCGAGAACGCGGCTGTCGCAGGATCCGGAAATCGCTACGCGCGTGGCGCAGTATGAGATGGCGTTCAAGATGCAATCGAGCGTGCCCGGCCTGATGGACATGAGCAAGGAGCCGCAGAGCGTGCTCGATGCTTATGGCGCGCATCCGGGCGATGGATCGTTTGCGTCGAATTGTCTTGCTGGCGCGGCAGGCTCGCCGAAAAGGGCGTGCGGTTCATTCAGCTCTATCATCGCGATTGGGATCATCACTCGGGATTGAAAACCAACGTGGCATTGAAGGCGGAAGAAGTCGATCGCGCGACGGCGGCGCTTGATTACGGATTTGAAACAGCGCGGAATGTTCGACGACACGCTGATCGTGTGGGGCGGGGAATTCGGCCGCACGCCGATGTCGCAGAGCGGGGATGGGCGCGATCACCACATCAAAGGATTTTCGTTCATAGTTGCGGGCGGCGGCGTGAAGCGCGGGATTCAGCTATGGGTCGACGGATGAGCTGGGTTATGCCGCGGAAGAGAATCCGGTTGCGGTCGCGGATTTTCATGCCACGATGCTGCTATTTACTGGGAATCGATCATAAGCGGCTGACGGTGAAATTTCAAGGGCTCGATGCGCGGTTGACAGGGATTTCGGGAAACGTGATTCGCGATATCCTGGCATAGAAAACATTCGCAAAGGACGGAAGAGATGAAAATTGTTTGTGTCGCCGTGATAATCGGTGTGCTTGTTGGTCCTGGACGGTCGCAGCGACTGCCGGAAATGACCAGTCCTTTTCAAGGGCGGTGGGATATGGTGCTGACTGCGCCAGACGGATCGACTTCGCCGCGCTGGATGGATTATGTGGAGGGCCGCGACCCTCTGATCCGCATTCAACCGCGCGGGGGCAGCGTGCATCCGGCGTATGACGTGAACGTGGATGGTCCGCACATCACGCTGGTGATGGATAAGGCTAACGCACAAGCATGCGGCGACGACCTGGGATCTGAAGATCAAGAACAAGGTGATCACGGGCACGCAGACCAGCGGCAATGAGGTCGTACAGATCAAGGGAGTGAAGGCGCCGGAGTTAAAGCGCGAGCAGACTCCAAAGGTGTGGACAAAGGCGGAGCCGCTTTTCAACGGCAAGGATCTGACTGGATGGGAGCCGATTCCGGCGACCGCAAAAAACAACTGGGTGGCGGAGGACGGAAAGCTGGTGAATACCGCGCACGGCGCGAACATTAAAACCACGCGCAAGTTCGACGATTTCAAATTGCACATCGAGTTCAATTGTCCGGAGGACGGCAACAGCGGCATCTATCTGCGAGGACGTTACGAAGTGCAGGTGGAATATGAAAAGGTCGACGCCAACGATAAGTTCCACAGCATCGGGTCGATTTACGGCATTCATCGCTCCCGATACCGATCTGCCGAGGAAGCCGGGCGACTTGGGAGACGTTCGACATCACTCTCGTCGGCCGCTTCGTGACCATCGTGCGGAATAAAATCAAGACGGTCGACAATCGCGAGATTCCGGGGATCACCGGCGGGGCACTCGATTCGAATGAAGGCGAGCCGGGACCGTTCTATATTCAGGGCGATCACACGGGCGGGATGAAGTATCGGAATATTACGGTGCAGTTGCCGAAGGAGTAGCTTTTGCCTCAAAGTACTTGCATCCTTGACAGGAGTCCCTCACAGTGATACCCTCGTTTGCGGCTGACGGGTAGTCGTCAGACTAGTTTCCCCGGAGGATTCGGTTTGAGCAAATATAAGACGTCGACCCTTACATTGATGTGCTGCGCTGCCGCGTTGATGCCGGTTGCCCGTGCATCGTTGATCGATGGAAGCCAGCTCCATCTCTCAGGCGCTGTGCAATTAGGCGCAATCTCCACGACTTGGAATTGTAACCAGCCCGGTGATACAACTTGCACGACCGCCCCGGCCAATCAGGGCGATTTTGCCGTTTCTGACTCTACCTTGTCGTTTGCGGAATACAACTCAACTTTTGGTCTCATCACCGACATCAACAACGCCGCCCAGCCGCTGAACACCTTATTCTCCCTGCCGGACTTCATGACTTTCGATTTGAATTCAGACCTCACGATCGAATTGACGTTCATCCCCCTGGGAAATGACACCGTGTCAACCACGTGCGCCGGACTTGCCCACTGTACACCGCAGAACAACCTCTTAATCACCCCGAGCAACCCCCAGGGTCTTACGGCATTTAACCTTGATTCAAACCTGTCTGGAACCGCGTTGACATTCGGGGTAATCGGTATCGTTCATCAGGCGGGGGGTGCGACTGGCGAACTCAGCGGACTTTCTACAGTGGAATTTGTCGGTTTGAATCCGCAGCAAGCGCTCGCGTTCCTCGAGGGTGGTAACGGCCCCCTTAACTATTCCACTAATCTGTTACTCACACTGACGCAGACGAGTGCGCCTGAACCGACCTCAATCCTCTTGAGCGGGATCGGACTGCTCGGTCTTGGATTCGTTGGAAGCCGGGTTAGAAGAAGCTAGGGCTTCGCGGGCTCAGATCGTCAGCAACCATAGAAGATCAATCCTAGTAATCAGAGGCCGTTAACGCCTTGCGGCTACCGACTATAAGGATGGGGTCGACGGAAGAGTTTTGAGATCGATCTAAATAACATTCTGGGAGAGCGGATAGCCCTGATCGCCGTACCCACTGGGTTTCAGAGGGTGTGCATCGAAAGCGCAGAATACAAGCGCCAGTCGGCGTTCCAGGCTTGCGCAAGAGACAGTCCAAGCCATCAGCGGCCGGGTGATAGGGGGCCGCGCACGGATTTCCTTACAGCCGTAGTGCGTCACAACTGAGCGGCGCTAGAGCAATTTCATGGTTGCATGCGAGTCCCCTGACTGACGCCAGGGGTTATAACCCCGTCCGTGAGGGCGGGGATTCCGCTAGCCTGCCTCGCCTGTATTGCGTTGGCCGGGCTGGGTCTATAAGAACGGTGAAAATGGCCTAAAAAGACATGATCAGTTCTGCAACTGTGTGGATCTCTTCCTTGGTCGCCTCCGCGAAAATTGGCAACGCCAGTGTCTCCTTCGACAACTGCTCGCTCACCGGGAAATCGCCTTGCTTGAATCCTAAGCTTTCGAGCGCCGGTTGGAGGTGAAGCGGACAGGGGTAGTAAATCTCCGTGCCGACTCCCTGCTTAGCGAGAAACGCGCGGAGTTTGTCGCGTTCGCGCACGCGGATTACGAACTGATTATAGATATGGCGGGTCTGATAGGGCGCGACTGCGGGCAGGATGGCGCTCGATTTTGCCAGCGCCTCGCGATAGAGCTGCGGCGTTGCGCTGGCGGCCGGCGGACCACTCATCCAAATAGCGGAGCTTCACGTTCAGCACGGCGGCTTGCAGCGCATCGAGGCGCGAATTTTTGCCGGGCCACTGATGAATATATTTCGCGATGCTGCCGTGAACGCGGAGCGCGCGCAGTTTCTTCGCGATGGATTCATCATTGGTGGTGAGCGCGCCCCCGTCGCCGAACGCGCCTAAATTTTTTGTCGGGAAGAAGCTGAAGCAGCCGATCTTGCCGATCGAGCCGGCGCGGCGTCCTTTATACTCCGCACCGTGGCTCTGCGCGGCATCTTCAATTACGGGAATGGGCCCCGCGGCGGACAGAATCGGCGTCCATATCGGCGCAAGCTCCATAGAGATGCACCGGCAAAATTGCTTTCACGTTGGGATGCGCGGCTAGAGCTGCTTCGAGTTTCGTTACGTCCAGATTGAACGTATCGGGGTCGACATCGACGAAGACGGGCTTTGCGCCGACCGACAAAATCGCGCCCGCGGTTGCGAAAAACGAGTACGGGACCGTCAATACCTCATCACCTGGGCCGATGTCGAGCGCGAGCAGAGCGAGCTCCAATGCATCCGTGCCGGAGGCGCAACCGATGGCGTACGCCGTTCCGCAATAGGCGGCGAAGTTGCGCTCGAAGCGCTCCACGTCGTCACCCAGAATGAAGTGCTGCGATTCAATGACACGCTCCACCTCGCGCATCACTTCGGAGCGGATGGGGTCGAACTGGCGGCGGAGGTCGAGCAGGGGAATGGCGCGCGTGGTGAGTTGAGAGGCCATTAAATACTCAGTCTATCAGGGCAGTGAAAAAGCCGGAACGAACCCCAGACTGAAATCTGTCCGATCCTGCGCAGCTGGAGCTGGTGGCACAGGCTTCAGCCTGTGAACATGTACGCCGTGCCATTATGAATGAGATATGAAAGGCATCGTTCTCGCCGGCGGCACGGGTAGCCGCCTCTTTCCGCTCACTAAGATCACCAACAAGCACCTGTTGCCGATTTACGACAAGCCGATGATCTACTATCCGATTCAGACGCTGGTCGACGCCGGCATCGACGACATTATGATCGTCACGGGAGGCCGCAGCTCCGGCGATTTTCTGCGCCTGCTGGCCAACGGAAAGGAGTTCGGACTCTCGCACATCAACTACACTTATCAGGAAGGCGAAGGCGGGATCGCGGATGCTCTGGGCCTGGCCGCGCATTTCGCCGCGGGGCAGAAAATATGCGTGATTCTAGGCGATAACATTATCGAAAAAAGCATTCGCGGCGCAGTGGAGGATTTTCGGAATCAGAAAAGCGGCGCGAAGATTTTGCTGAAGGAAGTAACCGACGCGGAACGTTTCGGCGTCGCCGAATTTTCAGGCGACCGGATTATTGGTATTGAAGAGAAGCCTCGTCATCCGAAATCGGCGTACGCCGTGACGGGGATTTATCTCTATGACGAGAGCGTCTGGGACAAGGTGCGGACGCTGAAGCCTTCCGCGCGCGGCGAACTGGAAATTACCGACGTGAACAATGCCTACATCGCCGAAGGCTCCATGAGCTACGCGTTTCTTGACGGCTGGTGGACCGATGCGGGAACGTTCGAATCGCTGCTGCGGGCGACGAATTTAGTGGCGCAGACGCGCGGCGTGCTTCCTTAGCAGGCTGCGGAAAAACTCCTGCGCCACAACAGCAGACCAGTAACTTACAAGTCGTGTGGGGCAGGCGGTTTCGCCTGCATACGAATCGCATATGTGCACCACAGGGAGCGATCATCCGCGAACCTGCCCCACCTGTCAAACTAAAAACAATGGCGGAGAGAGGGGCTTGGTCACCCCTAAAACATTCTTTATTCCGCGCGATGTGGATCGCGTCCGTGGCTTCCAACATCGGCACGTGGATGCACACTGTGGGCGCGTCGTGGCTGATGACCTCGCTGGCCGCGTCGCCGCTTCTGGTCGCGCTGGTGCAGACGGCGACCACGCTTCCCGTATTTTTGCTGGGCCTTCCGGCGGGCGTGATGGCGGATTTGGTCGATCGCAGGAAGCTGCTGATCTTCACGCAATCGTGGATGCTGGGTGTCGCGGCGCTGCTGGGCTTGCTCGTGATGTTCGGAGCAGTCGGTCCGTGGTGGCTGCTCTCATTAACCTTCGCGCTGGGTGCGGGATCGGCGATGAACGGGCCGGCGTGGGCGGCGGCGATTCCGGAGTTGGTGCCGCGCGAGGAACTGCCTGCCGCGGTCGCGCTCAATTCTGTCGGCTTCAATATTGCGCGCGCAGTTGGCCCGGCATTGGGCGGAATCGTGATGGCGTCGTCGGGCGCGGGCGCGGTATTCATGGCGAACGCGGTTTCATTCCTCGGCGTGATCCTGGTGTTGTGGAGCTGGAAGGAGAGGCCGCCGGCAGTGCGCGAACCCGGCACTCGATTCCGCGACGCGATGCGCGAAGGATTGGTTTACGTGCGCGGTGCGCGATCGTTTCACGCGGTGCTGGCGCGTGCGGGAATGTTTTCGCTCGCTGGAAGCGCATTGTGGGCGATGCTGCCGGTGGTCGCGCGCCAGGAGATGAAGAGCACGTCACTTGGATATGGCATCCTGTCTGGGATGCCTGGGGGCGGGATCTGTCGTCGGCGCGGCGGTGCTGGCGCCGCTGCGGTCGCGCCATTCCGTGGATAAAATTGTCGCGAGTCGGCGTGGTGTTATTCGCGATCGCGACGATCGGCCTCGCGTCGCTCAAAACGTTGGCGCTGGCATCTCCGGCGATGCTGCTGGGCGGCGTGGCATGGATCACCGTGATGTCGAGCTTCAACGTGTGCGCGCAGACAACCCCTCCACAATGGATGCGGGCGCGGGCGCTGGCATTTTATCTACTTGTGTTTCAAGGAGCGCTGGCGGTGGGCAGCGGCTTGTGGGGAGAGATCGCGCGGCACGTGGGAGTACGTGCGTCCTTGAACATCGCGGCGGTGGCGATGCTTGCGGGGCTCGCGGCGGGATGGCGGATGAAGTTGGCGGCCGGGTCCGTCGATGCGCGGGTGGAGACGGTCGCGGCAGAATAGGTCTATGTCGAACGAAGAGAACCTTCTTAAAATTTTCGTGCGAGAAGTTGACGCGAGTTGAACACGCGCATCGAGACTTGTGTGGCGAAGCTGACTCCGGAGCAGATCTGGACGCGCGGCGCGGAGAACGACAACGCAGTCGGCAATCTGATGCTGCATCTGGCGGGCAATGTGCGCCAGTGGATTATATGCGGCGTCGGCGGAGCCGAGGATCGTCGCGACCGCGATAGCGAGTTCGAGGCGCGATCAGGCGAGCGATGCGATGGAGCGTCTGCGGTCGACGGTGGCGGAGGCGGTCGCGGTGCTGAAGGCGCTCCCGCACGAAAAGCTAGGCGAGCGGAGAACAATCCAGAAGCACTGGGACTTGACGGTGCTCGAAGCAATTTATCACGTCGTTGAACATTTTTCGATGCACACGGGGCAAATCATTTTCGCGACGAAGCTGCTAACGGGCTCGGATCTGGGATTCTACGGATACTTGAAGTCGAAAACGCCGTAGCCTACTCTACCACTGCCACCGGGCGTATCGGCGAGCCCGTGCCTCCGCGAATCTTCAGCGGCAAGGCGACGAAGAGAAATTCTTTCACGCCGGCCTCGGCTAGCGATTCCAGGTTCAGGCATTCGATGATGTGGATGCCTCGCTCGACCAATAAGTGAACGTGCACTTCCATGTTCGATGGCACGTGTTCGAAGGCCACCGTGTCGCTGCCGGCGGCGAAGATGCCGTGGTTGCTAAGCCATTCGCGCACCCGATTTTTTCGGACCTGGACCGCGCACAACGGACCCGCTGCCGCCGGTAATGAAGCGCGCAGCATCGTTCCAAGAATTGCCCCAGCCGGTGCGGATCAGCGCGACGCCGCCCTTCTGAGGCGGTAACGCCGCACGCTGCGAGATGTTCCGGCGTCACGACGAAATCGAGCGGCAGCGACGTCGACGCCTTCGAGACGGGCAATGTCGAAGAGCACCGCGTGGCGGAAAATCGGCTCAATGGTATCGACGCCGTGAGTCGTCACGCCGTCGCTGTAGGATTGCACCGGCTCGAGACCGCCGTGCAATTTCCCGTCGCAGGAAAAATGCGAGAGCGCATCGATGTGCGTGCCGACGTGGCCTCCCAGCGTGATCGCTTCCGCGGCGGAACTCGCGCCGTTCGGCAAGCACGAATTCGCCATGCCGCTTGGTCAGCGTGCGCGAGAAACGGAGGATGCGTGGGGAAATGCGGCATCCCGGCGAACAGAGGCTGCGCCAGATCGTAGATCTTTCCAACCATCATGGCGTCGCCTTTTTCACGCGCTTCGCGCTGCTTGGGCGAGACCACCGCGGTTTTCCCGCTCCAGCGCCCGAGCCGGAATTCGCGCCCGTAGTGCGAGGTCAGATTGCGAATCGCCACCGTCACCACTCCCGCGGCATCGCAGGAATAATGCTCCTCGATTTCCTGATGCGACGCAGGCCAGGAATGCTCGACCAGCACCGTATCGAAGGAGTCCGCGATCGGCGAGCGCCGGATCGAAGGGAAACAGAATTTCGTCCCACACCGTGATGTCGCCCGAGGGCTGCGCGTCATCGGCGACGTGGCTCGCTTCGAGGTACCGAAAATCGCCGACGTTGTGCACCGGCTGATAGCGGCGGCGAACCGTCAGCGGCGGCTCGGCGGCCCCGGGCAAACGCGTGCCGCGCGGAAAAATCGGATCGAAAATCATGCGCCGGCCGGCATCGCCTTCGCGCCACACGCCGAAATTGCGCGTGAACATTTCGCGCAGAGTGTAGCCCGAAGTCGCGTCGGCCTGAATCGCGAGGCCGATCGCGGTGGCCGATCGCGTGTACTCGCTGCGCTTCACCTTGCGGCCAAATTCCTCGCGGAGCACGCGCGAAACCAGCGGCAGTTCGCTTCCGCCGCCGGTAACATACAGCGCTTCGATCTCGTTATCCGCAGCGAGCTAGCGCTGTCGCTTCAATCGATTCGGCCGAGCAGAGGGCGGCAGCGCTCGTAGAAATCGGCGACCGAAACGGTGGCCTGCCCCAAGCCTTCCTTCACGACATCGTCCAGATCGACGACAATTTTGCGCGAATTCGGATGCAGCGCCTCTTTCTGACGGCGGCATTCCTCATCGAGCCGAAAAACCTCGGCCAACTCGAGCTTCGAAAGCGCCTGCTTCGCCGATCGCCAGTTCCGCCAGCACGAGATCGAAATCGTCGCCGCCCAGATGCGGCATTCCTTCTGAAGCGAGCACCGTGTGCGTGCCCTCCGCGATCTCCACCAGCGATACATCGAACGTGCCTCCGCCCAGATCGTAAACCAGCAGGCGGCCGGTGATCTTCTGCCGATGCCCGAATTCGATCGACGCCGCCGAAGGTTCGTTCAACAGGCCGAGCACGGAAAATCCCGCGCGGCGAAACGCGTCGACCGTCAGAAATCGCTGATTGCTGTTCGCGTTCGCGGGAACTCCGAGCACAACTTCCAGAGGTTCGGATTCCCCAAAACGCTCGAGCAACGCGTGGCGCAATGCTCCGACCAGACCCGACATGAGGTCCGAAAGAGGAACCAGCGACCCCGCCGAGATCGATCCGCGAGTGAGGACCCGCATCCTCCAGATACCGTTTGAGGGAGCGGACGATTGTCCAGCCTGCCTCGGCCTGCATCGCATAAGCTTCCCATCCGAATCTGCGCTGATCGCCGTTAATCGCAACCAGGGGCGGAAACCATTCGAAGACCCCGTCGGCGGTCTCAAAAGGCACCAGCGGATAGTTGCCGCGGTCCACCACCGCGACGACGATGCGAGTTGTCCCGAAGTCGATGCCGAGCTTCATCTTTTATGGTTAACACATATGATCGACGCGAGGCACAGCTTTATTCGCCTGCTCTCCGTTAGACTGAAGTCAGGGTACGGTTTGCCTTCTTCGACGGACGACGACTATTCCGGCCGCGGCCTCCGGCTCGCTCTGATCGCCGGTTTGGGCGGCATCGCCCTCATTTTTTTAGCCGCGACCACCGATGCAGTTCGGCTACTGAGTGCGTTGCGAACTGAAAACAAAATCCTGCGCGAAGAGGCGCTCCAGCGCTCCAATCAGCTTGCGTCCATCCGCTCTTCCGTCTTGCTTTGCAACACCTACCTCGGAGATTGTTTCCTGGATTCACGCAAACAAAAGGTCACCGATTATCTCGCAAAAATGGAAGATGCCCGATCCCGCTCGTCATCTGATTTGAGGAGCTACCGCCCGAGTAATCTCGATGAGCAGGCCCTGGTGACGCATCTTAGCGACCTACTCGATCAGCACTGGCAACGCCTTAGCGGCGCCCTGAATGTCATGTCACGCGAGAGTCCCGACGCCACGACCTTCTACACCGACGAGATGGTCCCTTTGCGAGCCTCCTTTATCGAGATCACAACCCAACTGGAAGGGATCGACACTAAGCAGGCCGCTTCGACGGAAGCCCAAATCGAAGCCCAATTCGAGCAGCTCGGCTCCCGATTGAGTACTGCGCTGGGACTCGGTCTCTTCGCGGCGCTGCTGCTGGCCGTCGGATGTTCGGTTTACATCTTTCGTATTGAGAGGCAGAACAGTCGCCGCTATCAGGAGGTTCTCAAAGCGCGTAGGTCACTCGAACAGTTATCGGCAAGGCTAGTGGATGCCCAGGAAACAGAGCGGCGAACGATCTCACGCGAACTGCACGACCAAGTGGGACAAACCTTGAATGCCGTGCTGGTTGAAACCGCAAATCTGGCAAAGCGTATCCCCGCCAATGATGCTGTAAGTCTTCGATCCCTGGATAACATTCGGAATTTCGCCGATTCCAGTGTGAATTCGATCCGTGATATCGCTCTACTGCTTCGCCCTTCCATGCTCGACGATCTGGGCTTGATACCTGCGCTGGAGTGGCAGGCGCGCGAGGTATCGCGGCGCAGCGGCATCAAAATCACAGTGAAAGCGAGCAATGTGCCCGACTCACTCTCCGATGAAACGCGTACCTGTATCTACCGTGTGGTCCAGGAGGCGCTGGTGAACGTCTCGCGCCACTCCGGTGCTAAGTGCGCCGTAGTTACGGTGAAGCAGGAGGTCAATTCACTGTGTCTGAGTGTGGCAGACGATGGCTCGGGGTTCAACACTGAAACAACCAGAGGTCTCGGCATGCTTGGCATGGAAGAACGGGTCCGGCAGCTCGGCGGCCAGCTCGAGATAAGCTCCAGCCCTGGAAAAGGTACTGAGCTACGCGTCAGGCTTCCGATAGCTACTGAATGATCCCTTTTCTGACCGCGTAGAGAACCATCTCCGGCACACCGTGAAGGTTTAGCTTCTGAAGTATGTTGCCCCGATGTGCATCAACTGTATAAACACTCAAGTGAAGAAGGTTCGCGACTTCTTTATTAGTTCTGCCTTCCGCAAGAAGCTGCAGAACCTCGCGCTCCCGGGGAGTTAGAAGATCGTAGCTATCTTCGACGTGTTTATCTCGTATCTGGCGAACATAATCTTCGAGTAACATTTTGCTAATGACTGGACTGAAGAACGATTTTCCGTCAGCCACGGTTCTGACCGCCCGAATCAAATCCGCCTCCGCCGAGTTCTTCAGAATGTAAGCACGAGCCCCAGCTTTCAAGGCCCTCAACACATAACCTTCATCGGCATGCATGCTCAGTATGACTACTTTCGTATCGGGCTCTTGAGAAGCTATCTGGCGTGTCGCCTCAATGCCATTGAGTTGAGGCATACCGATATCGAGAACGGCGACCTCGGGATGAAGTTTTGAAACGAATTCAACAGCCTCCCGCCCGTCACTAGCCTCCGCGATAACCTTGAAATCCGACTGCTGGTCCAATAGCAGACGCAGCCCTGACCGGATAATCGTATGGTCATCGGCAAGCAGGATGCGAATAGGAGGCACTCTAATAGCCTAGCAATTACGCCGCTGTGGGGCAGCAAGGCGTACCGAAACGATTTTCGCCAGCCTTGTCGCTGCGAAACCGCCATGCGTAAGCATGCGGGCTAGCGTGATTACCCTAGGATTTAGCCTTCTTTGGTATCTTCGCCCCAGAACTCCGTGCCTCACTAAGCGCGATAGCCACTGCTTGCTTCCGGCTTTTCACCTTTCCACCGGAGCCAGATTTAAGGCCGCCATGTTTATACTCACTCATCACCTTATGGACCTTCTTTTTGCCAGTACCCTTTTTAGTTGCCATCTTATCCTCCAAATTTACAGAAGTTTATCGGGTGTAATCGGTAAATCGCGAATCCTCTTACCAGTCGCATGATAAATAGCGTTCGCGATCGCGGCGGCGGATCCCGTGATGCCGATCTCCCCAATTCCCTTCGCCCCCATCGGGCTCACATGATGGTCTGGCTCATCGATCCAAAGAACGTCAATAGCACCGACGTCGGCATTCGTAGGAACATGATACTCGGCGAGATTGTTATTGACAATGCGTCCGAGCCTTTCATCGTAAGCTGTGTGTTCCAACAGTGCGAAACTGATGCCCCAGATCATGCCGCCGATAAACTGGCTGCGGGCAGTCTTAGCATTCAGAATGGTTCCAGCACCGAAAGCCCCGACCATGCGCGAAACCTTGACTTGGCCGAGGTCCGCGTCGACCCGCACCTCCGCAAACTGGGCTCCGAAGGAGAACATTGAGTATTCCTTCGTATCCTCATTCTGCTTCGTAGATGCCTGTGCTTCGATATAAGGCTCGCCACCTACAAGTTCACGAATTGCCTTGCTTTTCCCTCGGAGAGTAACATTGCTATTAGCCAGAGAGAGGTCTGCAACTGTAGCCCCCGGCACAGCGAAGTTCGGGTCAGACATCGCAAGGTCGAATAGTTTCTGTCGAAGCGCATGCGCGGCTTCATTTACCGCTGCACCTGCCGTCGCAGCTGTTTGAGATCCTCCCGAAACGGGTGTCTCTGGATAGCGAGTGTCTCCCAGCTTGAAAGTGACCGACGACACAGGCACTCCTAAAGCATCCGCGGCGATCTGAGTCATGATTGTATAAGTACCGCCGCCCACATCCTGAGTTCCTGCCTCGACTAATACGGTACCGTCGGAATTCATTCGGGCCAACGCGGAAGCCGGACTGCGGCGCGCCGGATACACCGCGGTCGCCATGCCCCAACCAATGAGCGTGTGCCCCTCCCGCATTGATCGCGGCTCAGGTTGTCGGTTTGACCACCCAAATTTCTCGGCACCCTTTTGATAACACTCCCGAAGGGATTTCCCGGACCATGGAAGATTCTTCTCCTCATCTCTCTCTGCATAATTCTTCAGGCGCAGTTCAAGAGGATCTACTCTCAGCTTGACCGCCAGTTCATCCATCGCTACTTCTAGAGCAAATGTTCCAGGCGCCTCGCCAGGGGCGCGTGTATAAGATGGAGTTCCAATGTCAGACCTGACCAGCTTCTGCACCGTCGCATTGTTCGGAACCGAGTAGAGCATCCGGGTTGGAAGCGACGCAGTCTCCGTAAATTCGTCGAAGGTGGACGTGTGTGTGATTGTCTCGTTCTTAAGCGCAGCTAACTTTCCGTCCGCTCGAGCACCAACAGAAATCGTTTGATGTGTGGCGGATCGGCAACCTACGGGACCAAACATCTGCGGACGCCGCACCACCAGCTTCACTGGCCTCTTCACTTCACGTGCAGCCAATGCGCAGATCATGGTGTGAGACCAGCAAGGTCCCTTGCTTCCGAACCCACCACCAAGAAAAAGAGAAACCACCCGAACATTTTCCGGTGCCAAGCCAAGCAACTCCGCCGTACGTTTGCGATCGCCGAAAATGCCCTGGGAGGTATCGTAGAGCGTCAGCATGTCAGGCCCGTCCCAGACCGCGATGGTGGCATGCGGCTCCAGCGGCGAGTGGGTCTGGAAGGGCGTAGTGTAGGTCTGCTGAAAGTGTACCGGGGCGTGAGGAAACTGATTGTCGAAATCACCACGGCTGCTGGTAGCGGGGTCTCCGGCTCCCCCGACCTTTTTCGGAATGTAAGCGTGCGGAAGCCCTTGATCCAGGCGAATCGACGGAGCTTGCTCAGCATACTGAGCGGTAACCAATCGTGCCGCCTCGAGCGCCGCCTCGAAGGTTTCAGCCACGGCGACAGCGATGGGCTGATTGCCATAAAGAATCCGATCGTCCTGGAGTAATTGGAGTGCGCGGTCCGCCGGCGATGAAGGTGATACGGTACTGGGATCTTTCGCCAGCTTAAGTTTGTTCTTATGCGTGAGTACCGCAAGAACTCCGGGAACTCTCTCGGCAGCGTGCGTGTCGATCGAAGTGATCCGCCCCTTAGCGATCGAGCTGGTTGCCAACACCGCATGAGTTACATTCGGGATATTGTGATCGGCCGTGTACAGTGCCTTTCCCGTAACCTTCAATCGCCCGTCGACGCGAGTCATCGGTTGCCCGATAGCATCAGGCATTAGATTCTCCTTGAGCCGCCGCACTGAGTGCCCGCACAATGGCCCGCCGCGCGAGCTCAACTTTAAACCCGTTGTAGCGATGTGTTTTCGCACCGCGCACAATAATGTCCGCAGCCTGTAGATAGCTTGCTTCAGTCGCCTCTTTTCCTATTAGCGTCTGCTCCGCTTCCGTGACTCTCCAAGGCCGGGGTGCAACACCTCCCAGCGCGATCCGAGCCTTGCGAATATGATTGGCGGGATCGATATCGACCACGCTCGCTACCGATACCAGTGCAAAAGCATAAGAGTTGCGGTCTCTAACTTTAAGGTAGTGAGACTTCTCTGCAACCGGCGCTGGCAGATCAACAGAAGTGATCAGCTCATCATGCTTCAGTACAGTCTCTAACTGCGGAGTTAAGCCGGGAAGGCGATAGAAGTCATTCAGAGAAATGGACCGGTTGCCTGACGGCCCTCTCACTTGAATCACCGCCTCGAGGGCAGTGAGAGCCACAGCCATATCGCTCGGATGGGTTGCGATACAGTGATCGCTGCCGCCAAGAATAGCGTGAATGCGATTGTATCCTTTGATCGCCGCACAACCTGAACCTGGCACGCGCTTATTGCACTCACGATAGCTTGGATCGAAGAAATAAAAGCATCGAGTACGCTGCAGAAGGTTGCCGGCGACTGTCGCCATATTGCGTATCTGAGGAGAAGCTCCCGACAAAAGCGCTTGAGCGAGAACCGGATACTTGTCTCGTATCAGAGGATGACTCGCCACCGCGGAATTTCGCACGATTCCGCCGATCCGGACACCCTCGCCATGCTGTTCGATAGTCGCAAGTGGAACGCGAGTCACATTGATGAGCGACGAGGGATGTTCGACTCCCATTTTCATGAGATCTACCAGATTGGTGCCCCCGCCTATAAACTTGGCGTCCGGAGTCTTGATCGAAATCAGGGCATCGTCAACCGACGACGTTCGCTTATAGGTAAATGCGTTCATGACCTGGCCTCGACCGCGCGAACGGCAGCAACAATGTTGGGATAAGCTCCGCAGCGACAGATATTCCCCGCCATTCTTTCCCGGATCTCAGAGTCCGTGAGTTGAACTCGCGGCACTGCTTTATGTGCTTCATCGAGCATGGCCACGGCTGAACAGATTTGACCCGAGGTGCAGAAGCCACACTGAAAACCATCGTGTTCAAGAAATGCGGCCTGCATGGGATGAAGCTGCTCGCCGGAAGCCAAACCCTCAATCGTAGTGATCGATGCTCCGTCGTTCGCGATCGCCAGACTCAAACAGGAGACGATGCGTTCTCCATTCACTATGACGGTGCATGCTCCGCATTGACCGTGATCGCAGCCCTTCTTGGTGCCGGCCATGTGAAGGTGCTCGCGCAACAAGTCTAGAAGAGTGACTCGAGGTTCCAGGTTCAGGTCGTGACGTACATTATTGATAGTGAGGGAGCACGATTCGGTGGGACTGTCCTCCGCTCCTTCACCAATCGCGACTTGGGAGACCAGGGCGGCGGCTCCGATAAATGTTCGCCGGGTAAGATCGTTGCTGTCCACAACCGGTAGAGGCGGCGCTGGAGAGCTTCGTTTCGGTGCCGTTTTATGGCTGAATAAGGTGCCCCACGCGGCGCATTATGGCCATTTAAGGCCTTTTAAGTAAGCCCCAAACTCGGATCGTTGGCTTTTTTGATCTGCAAATCGTCGTCGTCGGTGTCTTCGGGTTCGGCTCGACCCGGATAAACGCCGCCCTGTCCGAGCCGCGTTGCGGCTGCATCGGAGGCCTCCGTCACCGTGTCGTCGACAACTTCAGATTCCAAGATGAGATCGGAGTTTTTCAAGGCGTCCTCAAACTCCTGTGCGCGTGCGTCAACTACCTCATATTCCCAGACTTCCGCCGCCGCGCTGCCAAGAAATGAATCGTCTTCGTCCAGTTCTTCCTCGCCGTGCTGGGCTTCGGAATCCAACTCCTCCACCAGCACTTTCTCCGCAACCACGCCATCCGACAGATTCAGATCGAGTTCCGCGCTAGGCCGCATCGTCGTATCTTCCCGTTTCGTGAACGCCACACGGTATCTCATACCCGCCTAGACTCAGGCAACCGGCTTAGTGTTTCCTTTGTGTTCCCGATGATCGCACTCTGGAGCTGCCGTCAGGTGTTGATTTCCCACATAGCCCATTTCGTCGTGGATGCCAATGGTAGAGGTGTAGTATCCGTCGACGGTCATGCGCTTCAAGTCAATGAAAAACCGCCCCAGTTCCGACTTCGGCGCATCCTCTTCAGCGGCGGCCTGCGCTAGTGCCGCTTCGAGATTTTCAGCAGCGCGGAATGCGGCGAGGCCGGAACGCCATAAAACTTTTATGCGATCCGGACCCGTCGAAATCATAAGGTCGGCGAAGGCCGGAACTTTGGCGGCTTTTGCGCCGGGGGAGTGATCGTCGGCGGGGATGATCAATTCCATCAGGCGTTCTAGGAGAGCGAGCTCCTCAGGCGTGAAAAACGACGGGCACGTCTGAAATGGTTCCGCATTGATTCGCGGCGCGCAATAGTGGAGGCGGTCAGGACTTTTAGAACTGTGCGGCGATCCACTAGAGTTCTCCTCGTTTTCTGCGCTCTTTGATATAGTCGGCGGCGCGTAGCGAGAGAGCCATGATGGTCAAGCGTCGGATTTTTTTCGGACGACGTCGGGAAGGTGCTGCCGTCGGTCACGAAGAGATTTTTTACGTCGTGCGACTGACAGAAACTATTGAGCGCTGAAGTTTTCTTATCGCTCCCCATGCGGACCGTGCCGTTTTCATGGCTTGCGAAACCTGACGGCCGCTGACTGGCGGAAGCTGGGTGATGTCGGCTTTCAAACGCTCCGTGATGGCGATGGCGGAATTGCGCATGCTGCCGTAGATTTCTTTATCCATTTCATAAAGCGGAAATGGACTACAGGGATGGGAATGCCATGGGCATCTTTGCGGTTCGGATCGACGGTTACACGGTTATCGGGATGTGCCGTCACTTTGCAGAATCCGCCGGCCATCAGAAAACCGGATTGCATTTCGCGCACGCGCTGCTTGAACTGCGGAACCGTATCCGCGCACGGCATGGGCTTGAAAAGGAAACATATAGCCTGAGTAATTCACTTGAAAGTCGTAGGTGCCTCGCTAGGATTTGGTATCCCAACGCGGGATCAGGCATTGATCGAGGGCTCCATCCTGATTCGACGGAGGCTTGCCTTGCAGTTCTTTGAGATACATCTGCAGGCCTCCGGCGGAATGGCCGTGCAGGTAGCGTCCGACGACGCCGCTCGAATTGGCCAATGCCGTTCGAATTTAGCAGCAGGCGCGCGGTTTCGATGGTCGCGCAGCACACTATACGATGCGTGCGCGGATTTCTTCTTCTCTGCCGGTTACGCGGTCGATGATCGAGACGCCTCGCGCGAGGCCGGATCTTGTCCAAGAGGATTTCGCGGGCTAATGCGTTTTGGCGAAGGGTCAGATTTCCGGTACGCCTCGCTTTGGGCAGCATGCTGCCGGGGGTCGAATAAATGGCCGAGACATCGCAGCCATCCATGCAGTGGCCGCAGTAATGGCAGGCGGGACGATTATCGTAATCGCGGGTCAGGAGAGCTTTCCTCACAGAGATTACTTTCGCGCCCATCCCTGCGATATCGCGGCGCAGGATCTGTTCGCTGCATCGCAGTGGAAGGGGCGGCAGATAGTGGCGGCCGGCGGGCAGGGTTTCAATGCCGTCGTCATTGCCGCAGACGCCGATCATCTGTTCAATGCGCTCGTAGTAAGGGGCGAGTTCTTCGTAGGTCAGAGGCCAGTCGACATCGATGCCGTTGAGACTGTATTCGCGGAGGTCGGCGGGCGAGTAGCGCAGGACTACGGCGTTCCAATGAACGGTGCGGCCTCCTAGCACTCGGATGCGGTCGACGCTGATGTTGTCGGACTGCTCGTAGCGGATGGAATCCTTGAGGTCCGGCGGATAGAAGAGTTCCTGCTTTTCGTTACGGAGTCCGCGGAACTGCATATCGGAGGGCCAGCAGTGGGAGCGGAACGGCTGGGCTTTACCTCCGAACCGGCTTCGAGGAGAATGACTTTGGCGCCGCCTTCGCAGAGTTCTTTGGTGACGATGCCGCCGGCGGCTCCGGAGCCGATTACGCAGACGTCATAGAGGGGAGTGGGCACGCGAGACGGTTATATCACATTGAAATGTTGGAGCGTCTGTCCGCTCCCTGACGGTCGCGGTTCCGTTGGAGTGACGACACTATGGGCGAGTAGGGCGGCTGCCGGCAAAATTGCCAGAAGAATTGTCAATTCTGGTTTTCGGTGCCGTCTAGCAATTGGAGGAGGGCGGGGAACCGGCGGCGGCTTACTTCCAGGCGGATCCCGTTTTTTAATAGAACTTCGCCGCTTCCGCCGGGGAGGGGAATTACTTGCTCCACTGCATTGAGGTTGATTAGGGCTGCGCGGGAGATGCGGAAGAAGCGGGAGCGGTCCAGGCGCAGTTCCAGTTCATTCAGCGTTGGATCCATCCAGTATTGGCCGGCCTCCGCGATCAGCTTGGTCAGGCCGTCTTCGGAGGAAAAATACAGGACGCGGGATTCGCCTACTACCAGATAATGCGACGAGCTCTTTACCAGGAATCTGGTGGGACTGATATGCCTGGGCGCAGCGGGGAGCGATCGCACGCGCTGGAGCGCCTCCGCCAAACGGACACGGCTGATCGGTTTTAGCAAATAGTCGATGGCGTGTAATTCAAATGCATCGACTGCGTGCTGATCGTGGGCGGTGCAGAAAATGATTTGCGGGCGGGGGTCGGGAAGGCTCGCGGCAACGTCGATTCCGCTGCAGGCGGGCATCTGGATATCGAGGAGCAGGACATCTGGTTTAAGCTCGGAGACGAGTCTGATCGCTTCTACGCCGGTCGAGGCTTCGCCGGCGATCTCGAAGCCGTCTTGCGACGCGACCATCTGGCGGAGACGCGCGCGCGCCGGCGCTTCATCATCCACGATTAGAATGCGCATTGCTGCCATTTTTTGTCACCCGGGGGATTTTGAGAGAGACTTGCGCCCCCTTGCAGTTGCTGTTCCAACTAAGTTGCGCGTAGCTGCCATAATAACCCGCCAGGCGGTCGGCGACATTTCGCAATCCGTGGCCGCCGCTGCCGATGGAGAAACCGGGCGGGAAACCGGGACCGTTATCAGATACCTCCACGCACAGGAGGTCGCCTTCGAGAACTACTTTCACACCTACCTTGCCGGTGCCTTCGAGTGTCGAGACTCCATGCTTGATCGCGTTTTCGACCAAGGGCTGGATGGTCATCGCCGGAACATGTATTGAGGCGGCCGCGGAGTCGACGCCGAAATCCACGCGCAAACGTTCGCCGAAACGAGCTTGTTCGACGCGCAGATACGCGGTCACGAACTCGATTTCTTCATCGAGCCTTACCCATTCGTTCTCCGACTGACGCAGGGTGTAGCGGAGGACGTGGGCCAATTGCTCAATGGTCTCGTCGGCCAGGCGCGGTTGGTCGACTATGAGTCCTGCGATCGCATTCAGAGCGTTGAACAAGAAGTGTGGATTCATCTGCGCGCGAAGGGCTTTCAACTCGGCGCGGCTGGCTAGCCACTGGAGATGGTGTTCGCGCTCGCGAAAGCGAACGTTATCCAGTATGACACTGAGAGTGCGCGCCAGCGATTGAAGGAGACGGTGATCGTCGCTCAGGAAAGGCATGCCGTCGGGACGGGGTTCGACGTGGACACATCCGGAGGACAGCCCGCCGGCGTGGGGCAAAGTCTCGTTGACCGAAATGTGGGCTGGGGCCTGAAAAATTTCACGCAGGCTCGATGCGGCGCGCAGCCGAAGATCGTCTTCTGTCGATGCGAGCTGCACATCGCGAACGAACCTCTGTTCCGCATCGGGAAGCGAGTATTTGCGCTTAAGCCAGCCGCGGTCGATCGCGCCTTCAATGCGCCGGTAGGCCCAAGGGCCGATCAACCAGACGGGGGCTGAGTGCAAGGGAACAGATCCAGCAACGGTACCAATCGACGGGCGAACCGGCGATCCTGAATCCTAGCATCAGAACCGGCGGAAGACTTAGGAGGGCTACTGCGAAAAAGGCTCCGCGCTTGATCAGGAGATCGAAGAATAGCAGGCGTTCTTCGTAATAGAGAGTGACGCAGAAGAAGGCTAGCAACAGATAGTCGGGGAGAAGGCTTATCCAGGGGCTCGATACCGCGATGTTAAGAGCAGCGGCGGCGAGCATCGATGTAAGCAGCAGCTTATTCCATCGCTGGTGATTCGGGCGGGAGACTTCACTGGCAGGCGGAACCGCTTGGCCCACATGACTTGCCAATGCTGCGGAGGATGTGAAGAACTCACTGGCCTGCCCCATACCCACACCACTTGTAACTTGTGCGGCTAGCGCCAAAGCCGCGGAGATTCCCAGGGTTATGGCGGGAGCGTTAGTTAACCACTCTGACATGCCTCCGGCCGCGAGATTCGCATCGTCTAGAGCTTTCAATAAAGCGGCGGTGAGACTGGTTGCGTATGTAGCTGCCAGGAGAAAGCCCCAGATGCGGCGGTGCGGAAGAGCTTCGGCCTCCTTCGCATAAATGAGGTGAAAGACCAAAGGGGGCAGCAGGCTGGTTGTGAGGCCTAGCGCCAGGGCGAGGACGGCGGCTAGGGAAGAGTCGACGGCTTCCAGAGAGACAATTCGGAGCGCCATGTTGGTTATAAAGGCCGCGGCACAAGCTGCGGTGAAGGCTGCCAGGACTCCGGCGCCGGGCCGCTTTGAAGCGCGTTGGCGGAAGTACATCAGCACCAGGACGGAGAAGGCGAGGGCCCCGAAGGTGAAGCTGATCAGAGATACGAGATCCAGCACCTTGTGGTCAAACATGCTCGCCGGCTCCCTCCGGCTGCGACTAGAAGGGCCGACGAGGGCGTCGGCCGCGGACCTGGGGGTCCGCCCCACCACTGCTATGGGGTTATGTCCACTGGCTTACCGGTCACGGCTTTTAAGACTTGTAAGATTCCCCAGTAAGAGGGGGTTTCTAAGAGGATCGCTCCGCGCTTTCCATCGTCCGTATGATATACGATGCCGACCAGGTTATCGGTGCTGTGATGGAGGAGGCCGAATAGAGCCAGAGGTCCCAGGACGAGGCTGAGCGCGACGATATCGCCGACGCGGCGATGAGCTTCCTGACCGTAACTGATGGAGTCAACCTGGCTGGGTTTGATGCGGAGGGTGGTGCGAGGCGCGAAGAACACTACGATCTCGTCGGGCTTCACAGTGAGAGTGGTGTTCCAATCCCAGGAATCGACGCGCGCGGTGACGGTTCCGCCACGGTACCGGATCTTGTTCCAGGAATTGCGCGGAGCGGCGGCGGCCTGGACCCAGGCGAAACACAGGATGACGCATGCTGCCACGATCCGACGCATAGACCCGCTTAGTATATGGTCGCGGCTTCGGTGGCACAACTAATTCCCGATGAGCGGCGGCTGCCGACGATGAGTGGCGTTTTCGCCGCTCACCTGCTAATTCGACCACTCATTAGAAAATGCTGGCTATTCCTAGTGGACGCCGCCTATGATTCAACATGCGAATTGGTTGGATCTTCATCTTGCTAACGTGCATGGGGTGGGCGCAGGGTGTGCAGAACATGGAATACATCGTGATGGCCGGAGGGGTCCATAGTTCGGGGTCGATCGTTGAGGGAACAAATGTGGTGCTCACGGGATCGTCAGGGTTCACGGCGCAGATGAGTTTTGGTTATCAGGTGGCATCGACGAAGGCCGGCAATCTCTGGATCGAGACTCCCATCACTTATGTCTGGCAGGGAACGGGTAGCATTGCTGGAACCACTATTGGGGGCTTCAGCAGGAACGTCACGTATGTCACTCCGGGCCTGCGGCTGAAGACTCGAACGTTCCGACGCGTGTCTTTTTATGGTTCAATCGGCGGAGGCTTCGGAGGGTTTTGGCAGATCGATGGCGTGGTGAGCGGAGCCAATGGAACAGTGATGGCGAATACGACTTTCCACACCAGGCCCGTCTTTGACTTTGCAGGTGGAATCGATCTGCGTTTGAGCCGCTTGCTTAGCCTCCGCGCGGAGAACCGCGATTTCTTTACCGCGCGTAATCTACTCGGCGTAACGGGGCACAATCACCCGGTGTTCCTGATAGGCATCGCATTTCACAGGTGATTAGTCGTGGCGGAGGGCGGTTAGGGGGTCCAGTTTTGCGGCTCGATAAGCTGGTAGTAACGATGCGATCAGGGCTACGCTTGAGAGCACTGCCACTACGATCAGCACGGAGAGTGGATCGAAGGCTGTGCCCTCGAACACCTGGAACCGGACCATGCGCACTATCGCGATGCTTCCTCCAATTCCAATCGCGAGACCGATGGCGACCACCATGCCTGCCATCCGCAGAACCATTCCGAGTACGTCGGCGCGGTTGGCTCCCAGGGCAAGGCGGACGCCGATTTCGTGGACCCTTTGCGTCACGTCATAGGAGATGACACTGTAGATTCCCGCGGCGGCCAGCGCTAATCCCAGAGCGGCGAAGGCGCTGAACAGAGCCATATTGAAGCGCGGCTGCACGGTCTCGAAGCCAAGCACTTCCTGCGCCGTGATCGGACGGCCCAGAGGGACCTCGCGATCCATTTGCTGAACCACGCTGCGCAGAGTGTTCAACATCGCCATCGGTTCGCCCGCGGTGCGAACGGCCAGCACGCGCGAAGGGGGAGCTAGCAGTGTATAGGGAACAAAGACGGCGGGCATGGTCGCGTCGCGCAAACCGGCGTTTCTGGTATCACCGAGAATGCCGACGATCGTGAAGTCGGCGGAGCTGAGTCCGGAGGGGACCAGCGACTGCTTGCCGCCGGGCTTGACGAGAAGGTCGATGGTGACGTGCTTTCCGATGGGGTCCTGACCGGCGGGCCAGAGTTTGGCCGCGGTTTCATTGATCAGCGCGAAGTGATCGCCGCGCGTGCGACATCCTGATCTGTAAGCTGGCGGCCTCGACGCAGAGGGATTCCGAGAGTCTGCGGATAATCGGCGCTGATCAGACCGATGGTCAGACGCTGCGAGGGCGAGGGAGCTAGGCCTTCGATGGAGAAAGTCGAGCGGGGTCCGCCGAAGGGCATGCCTCCATTGCCGATGGTCGCGGCCTGGACGCCGGGTAGATTTTTTACGCGCTCGATCAAAGTTTGATAGAACATGTTGCGCTGCTCGATGGTCGAGTACTGCTTAGGAGAGAGTTGGACGTCGACCATCAGAGTCCGCTCGGGATGGAAGCCTGGATCGGTTTTGAGCAATCCTTCGAAGTTGCGAATGGTGAGGCTGGAAGCGGCGAGCAGGATCACGGCCAGGGCGACTTCGACGACTACCAGGGTGCGGCGGGTCTTCTGTCCGCGGATGCTGCCGCCCGGTCCTCGGCCACCTTCTTTGAGCGAATCGACCAGATTCGGGCGGGAGCATTGGAGCGCGGGGACCAGGCCGAACAGGATTCCGGTCATGCACCGAAATCGCGAAGGAGAAAAGCAAAACCCATCCGTTGACGGTGATGCGGGCTTCATTGGGAACATAAAACTCCGGGATCAGCGCGGCGATTGCTTTGGTGATGCCGATGGCGAGGAGCACGCCGATCACGCCGCCGAGCAAGGAGAGCAGCACACTTTCGGTGAGCAATTGGCGGACGAGACGTCCACGGTTCGCGCCGACGGAAAGCGCAGCGCGATTTCACGGGCTCGCGTGGTAGTGCGCGCCAGTTGCAGATTCGCGACATTGACGCAGGCGATCAGCAGCAGGAATCCGACGGCGGCGAGCAGCAGGCGCAGGCTGGAACTCATTTCGCCGCTGGCGACGGTGATGTCCATGTAGTTCAGGAAGACCGTGCGGAAGTCGCCTTTGGGGAAATTTTGCGGCGTCTCTCGGGCTAGTTGCTGATTGAGGGCTTGCAGCTGCTGTTCGCCGATTTGTTTGGTGACGCCGGGGGCGAGCCGCATGATCACGTTGAGCGATCCTTCGTCCTTGGGGTCCATGCGACATGGGTAGCCAGAAGCCATCGCCGGTGAACCAGCCGAAGCGCGGAGGCATGACGCCGATGATGGTGTGCGGAACGTCGTTCAGGATAAGCTTTTCGCCGAGCGCGCTTTCCTGGCCGTCGAACAGGCGCTGCCAGAGCTTGTAGCTCAAGACGACTACCGGGGCGGGTTGCCGTCCGGGTCCGATATCGAACGGCTGAATGGTGCGTCCGAGTCAGCGGCTTAACGCCGAGGAAGTTGAAGGCGTTGCCGGACACGAGAACGCCGTAAAAACTTTCCGGGCTGCGATCGCCGCCCAGCAACAAACGGGCTCTGGAGTTCGGTCGCCATGACATCTGAGAACGCCGGCAGCTTCTGGATTTCGATGAACTCGCGGCGTGGATACCTATGCCAGTTTTCGGGAGTTTCCTTGGGTCCTACGACGGCGGGCGCCCAGATCTCGGCCGGCTTGGCGTAAGGATAAGGCGCGATAAGGACTCCGTAGACCACGCTGAACAGCGCGGTGGTTGCGCCGATTCCCAGACCCAGCGACAACAGGGCCACGGTCGCGAATCCGGGTGTACGGCCGAGACCGCGGACGGCGTATTTCAGATCCTGCCAGAATTCTTCGACGAACATCCATCCCCACATGTCGCGTGTGCGCTCCTTGATTAATGTCGTGTTGCCTAATGCGCTGTGCGCGGCATCGCTTGCTTCGAAAGGAGACAGGCCGGCTTGCTGCTGCTCCTCGGCTTCGAGTTGAAGATGCGATCGCAATTCGCGATCCAGGTCGTCTTCTTTTTTGCGGCGCCAGAACATTTCATGCTCAGGCCACATAATTCGACCGATGGCGTCCGACATCCGCTTCCACTTGGATTCTTCGGCAACCAGATGTTTTTTGCCGGCTGCGGTGAGCCGGTAATATTTGAACTCCCGCTTTTGGTTACCGCCGGCGTTGTCCCATTTCGCCGCGACCAAGCCTTTGCGCTCCAGGCGATGAAGCGCGGGATAGAGCGAGCCGTGCTCCACTTGCAGGACATCTTCGGTGGTTCGCTGGATGTGCTTTGCGATCTGATGGCCGTGCGCGGGTCCAAAGAGGAGCGTGCGGAGGATCAGCATGTCCAGGGTTCCTTGCAGAAGGTCGATGCGGTCTGTCATATCGCTAGTAGACATTCTACCCTACCAGGGTAGACGCTCGACCGACGCTTCGGTTAGCCGGGGTTCTTATAAGTGATAGAATTTGAATCCGGATATTGTGGCGGCAGATGACTCAGCAACCAGAGCGCGAAGAACTGGACTATCTGTTCAGCGTCACCTATGAGGAGTTACGGCGCCTGGCTTCCACGGTACGGCGCGGCGACCCGAGCGCGACTCTCAATCCTACTGCTCTGGTAAATGAGGCCTGGCTGAAACTGGCTGGTTATCCCCAGGTTTCAAACACCTCCCGACTCCATTTCAAGCGGATCGCGGCGCGCGCCATGCGGCAGGTGCTGGTCGAAGCGGCTCGGCGCCGCAACGCCGATAAGCGCGGCGGGCCCGGCGCTAGTTTCGTCACCTTTGACGAAGCGATGTCGACGGTGGCGTGCGAACGGGAGTTGCTGGGGCTCGATACCGCGCTTGACGAACTGGCGCGCATGGAGCCGCGTCAGGCGATGATGGTCGAAAGCCGATTCTTCGGGGGCCTCGAGATCGCCGAGATTGCGGAATTGCTGGAGGTGTCCGAGGCAACTATTCTGCGCGACTGGCGGGCCGCCAAAGCATGGCTCGCCCACACGCTTCGCCAATGATGGATAGCCCACGATGGGCTCAGGTCCAGAAGTTATTCGCGGGCGCGGTCGACCTTCCGCGGTCCGATCAACAGATTTTCCTGGCAAGAGAATGCGGCGGCGATCTGGCGCTGATGGATGAAGTGCGGCGATGATCGACGAGGATGCGAGAGGCGATTCCTTGCTCGATCGCGACGTCTCCCACGTTGCCAATCAGTTTTTAGGTGATGCGCCCTCGCTCCAGCAAGCCAGCCCTTACCGGGTTGTGCGGATGATCGGCGAAGGGGGAATGGGCGTCGTTTAGCTGGCCGAGCGCGACGACCTGGGCAGCATGGTCGCGATTAAGATCCTGCGCGATGCATGGCTGTCGCCGGCGCGGCGGGAACGTTTTCTCACCGAGCAGAGGACGCTTGCCCAGCTTAACCATCCTTCGATCGCGCGGCTCTACGATGCGAACACTCTCGCCGACGGAACGCCTTGGTTCGCGATGGAATATGTCGAAGGTGTTCCGCTCACGAAGTATTGCGAGCGGCTTTTGATTGAAGAACGGCTGCAACTTTTCCGCGAGGTGTGTGAAGCCGTTCAGCACGCTCATCTGCACGCGGTGATTCATCGCGACCTGAAGCCGTCGAATGTCCTGGTGCGTCCGGATGGGACCGTGCGGCTGCTCGATTTCGGAATTGCCAAACAACTCGACCGCTTCGACGCGCCTGCTGACCGGACAAGGACGGGCTTGCGGTTGATGACCCCGGCCTACGCGGCTCCAGAGCAGATTCGCGGGGATCGAATCGGTATTTACACGGATGTGTACTCGCTCGGCGTGGTTTTCTATGAGCTGCTCGCGGGAAAACTTCCGTTCGACCTCGCGGACCGTACGCCAGGCGAGGCTGAGAAGATGATTCTCGAAAAGGAGCCGGAAAAACCATCCTTCATAGCCGATCTCGACGTGCTCTGCTTGACCGCAATGCATAAGGATCCCGAGCGTCGTTACAGTTCCGTCGAGGCACTGATTCGGGACCTCGATCAATATCTGCGGAACGAGCCTTTGGAGGCGCAGCGCGACACTCTGCGTTATAGGGCTCGCAAATTTATTGGCCGCAACCGGCGCGCCGTCGCTGCGGCCGCAGTTGTGTTGATGCTGGTCGTCGGGCTGGTCGCTTTCTTTACTGCGCGCTTGGCAATCGCCCGCAATCGCGCATTGGACGAGGCGGCACGAACCCAGCGCATCCAGCACTTCATGCTGAATTTATTCGAAGGAGGGGAGAAAGAGACCGGGCCCGCCGACAATTTACGGGTGATCACGCTGCTTGATCGCGGGGTGCAGGAGGCGCAGGATCTGAATAGCGAACCGTCAGTGCAGGCCGAACTTTATCAAACGCTCGGAAGCATCTATCAGAAGCTCGGCAAACTCGATCGCGCCGATTCGCTGCTCAACTCCGGCCTGGAACGGCGCATATCGCTGTTCGGCAAAGACAGCGCGGAAGCCGCGGATAGCATGGTGGCGCTGGGGCTTCTTCGCATCGATCAGGAAAAGCTGCCGGAGGCCGAACGGCTGATTCGCGAAGGGCTCGCGATCGCCAAACATGCACCCCGCAGTGATGCTTCGCTTGCTAAGGCAACTACCGCCCTTGGCCGTGTGCTCGAAGAGCGCGGTTCCTACGATCAAGCAGTTCCCATTCTCGAACGAGCCGTGAAGCTTAGTTCGAAACAGAGTGCGGTCAATCCGGAACTTGCCGATAGCTTGAACGAGCTGGCCAGTGTGCATTTCTTCGCCGGCCGTTGCTCCGCCGCCGATTCCTTGTTTCGCCGCGTCCTCCAGATGCATCGACAACTCCACGGCGACCGTCATCCACTGGTTGCCGACGATCTGATCAATATCGGCGCGGTGCAGCAGGATCTGGGTTATTACAGCGAAGCTGAGAAGTTCGAGCGGCAGGCGCTCGAAATCAACCAGGCCTACTACGGCGGGGATCATCCGCAAATGGCGCACAATCTGACCGTCCTGGGGCGCACGCTCAGCTACGAGAAGCGATTCGGCGAGGCGGTCGCTGCGCTCGAAAAAGCGCTTCCCATCGAGGAGAGGGCGTATGGGCCGGTGAGCCGGCAAGTCGCCTCAGCGCTCAACGAGCTGGGAAATGCCGCCATGAACCGACATCAGTACGATGACGCGGAGCCATACTTTCGCCGCATGGTCGATATTTATCGCGCGGTGTACAACAACCACCATTATTTGATCGGCATCGCATTGTCGAATCTGGCGGGAGTTTACGTCGGCCGAAAAGAATACGCGCGCGCAGAGCAGTTTTACATAGATGCCATTCAGGCCTTCGCCGAAACGCTCCCCGCCAATCATCTGAACATGGGAATTGCGCAGATCAAATTGGGTCGCGCTCTAGTGCTCGAGTCGCGATTCAGTGAGGCGGAGGGCCATATCGTTTCCGGCTACGCGATTTTGAGCAAGCAGGCGAACCCGTCGTCAGTGCACCTTCAAAACGCGCGGCAGGACCTGGTTAGCGTGTATGACGCGTTGAAGCAGCCGGAGAAGGCGCAGAGGTTTCGAGCGGAGTTGATTTCGGCGAAGTAGGCTCCGCAGACTAAAGTCTGTGCCACCCCTGGCATAGGATTGAGGGTTTGCTTCGGCAAGATCTTAAAAACCCTCCCTGTGGTCACGGCTCGTGTGAAGATAGCGGATCAGGCATAATTACAGACAAGATGAGTGGCGTACGGGTATTGGTTGGCACTCGCAAGGGTGCTTTCGTCTTGACGGCGGATGCGAAACGGGAGAAATGGAACATCAGCGGCCCCCATTTTGCCGGCTGGGAGATTTATCACTTGAAGGGATCGCCCGCTGACCCGAATCGGTTGTACGCGTCGCAATCCACCGGGTGGTTCGGACAGTTGATCCAGCGGTCGAATGACGGCGGAAAGACGTGGGAGCCCGTCGACAACAAATTCGCCTATGACGGAGTCCCAGGCACTCACCAGTGGTACGACGGCACGCCGCATCCATGGGAGTTCAAACGGGTGTGGCATCTGGAACCCTCACTCACCGATCCGGACACGGTTTATGCAGGAGTGGAAGACGCCGCGTTCTTCCGCTCGACCGACGGAGGAAAAAGCTGGGGAGAGCTTTCGGGACTGCGCGGACATGGCTCTGGACCCAGGTGGCAGCCGGGAGCCGGTGGAATGTGCCTGCACACGATTATCCTCGATCCGAGCGATCCGCAACGGATTTTTATTGCGATCTCGGCCGCCGGCGCGTTTCGGAGCGACGACTCGGGCGAGACGTGGAAACCGATCAACAACGGACTGTACTCGCAGTACATTCCTGAGCCGAGAGCAGAAGTGGGGCACTGCGTTCACCACGTGGCGATGCACCCGTCGCGTCCGGGAGTGCTGTTCATGCAGAAGCATTGGGACGTCATGCGCACCGACGACGCAGGCGAGAACTGGAGGGAGATCAGCGGCAATCTGCCCACCGATTTCGGCTTCGTGATCGACATCCACGCACATGAGCCGGAGACGATTTACGTCGTGCCGATCAAGAGCGATTCCGAGCACTATCCCCCGGACGGCAAGCTGCGCGTATATCGCAGCCGCCAGGGTGGGGACGAATGGGAGGCGCTTACCAACGGTCTGCCGCAGAGCGACTGCTATGTAAATGTCTTTCGCGATGCGATGGCGGTTGATTCGCTCGATTCGTGTGGAATTTATTTCGGGACCTCCGGCGGCCAGGTGTACGCGTCATCCGATGCGGGTGACAACTGGGCTCCCATTGTGCGGGATCTTCCGGCGGTGCTTTCCGTAGAAGTGCAAACGTTGAAGTGATCCAGATGGTTATCAGGGTCGTGCTGCCGGCGCATCTGAGAAGTTTGGCGAAGGTGTCGGGCGAGGTCCAGCTCGAGGTCGAGGGACCAGCGACGCAAAAGTCGGTCCTGGATGCGCTGGAATCGTCCTATCCGATGCTGCAAGGAACCCTTCGCGATCAAGTCACATTCGCGCGACGGCCGTTCGTTCGATTCTTCGCGTGCGAGCAGGATCTGTCGCACGAATCTGCAGATCGGGCGTTGCCGGATGCGGTCGCGTCGGGAGCGGAACCGTTTTTAATCGTGGGAGCAATCGCCGGCGGCAGACTTTAGCCCAGGATAAGAAACCGATCGATGCGATCAGCAATGCGCGCACCTTCAACCGATTCGTTGGCGGAACGTGGCTTGAGGATCGCGATTGCGGGCGCTTTATTTGCTGGGTTGGCGCTGTCTCCCAAGCTGTGGATCAGCGAGCGCGTTTATCCATTGACTCCTGTGTTGACTCTGCTGCGGCCGATCCCTTTTCCAGTCGACTATATTCTCTATGGCGCGATGCTGGCCATTCTGGCTGTCATTGCCGTGGTTGCGCGACCTGCCAAATTGATCGCGGCTGTTCGCCGTGCTGGCGATCGCTGATTGCGCTGTTCGATCAGTCGCGGTGGCAGCCGTGGTTTTATCAGTACCTAATTATGCTGATCGCAGTTGGCCTATGCGATCCCATGCGGCGTTGAACACCTGTCGCCTGGTGGTGGTCTGCACCTATTTCTGGAGCGGTCTTCAAAAAGCGAACGGGGATTTCATTCACAATGTTTTTCCGTTCATGTTGGGGCCGCTCGCGGGTATTGTTCCGTTGCAGTTGGGATTTTTCGCGCCGTTGATTCGAGATGGCGATCGGGGTTGGACTGCTGACGCCCCGTTTTCGGACTTATGCGATTTATGCCGCCATCGCGATGCATGGTTTTATTCTGCTGGCGATCGGGCCGTTGGGGCGGAGTTCGAATAGCGTCGTGTGGCCCTGGAATGTCGCGATGATTTGTTTCTTTTGATTCTTTTCCGGGAGCGGCCAGAGGTTTTCGGCGCGTGAGGTCTTGTGGGGGGAAGGGGTTTATCAGAGAGTGGTGCTGGTGCTGTTTGGGATCGTGCCGATGTTTGAGCTTTTTCAATCTGTGGGACGCTTATTTGTCGTCTGCGCTGTACTCCGGAGTTCGGAACACCGGCGTGGTTTACGTTTCGGATGCCTTGAAGGACCGGCTGCCGAAAGAGATCGTGCCGCATGTTTATCCGAGCAACAAGCCGGGGACGGGTATTTTGATTTTGCGCGAATGGTCGATGAGCGAGCTGAATGCGGCGATTTATCCGGAGCCGCGGATTTATAAGAGCCTGGGGCGGTATATCTGTTCCTATACGCACGATCCGTGCCGAGATGAAGTTGTGGATTAAGCAGAGCGAACGTGCTATTTGCGGCGGATAAACAGGTTTCCTACGATTGCCCGGCGCTGGGTTTCTCGGGGAGCGCGAAGCGGTAGCCGACCCATGGCTCCGTTAACAGGTAGCGGGGATGCGCGGGGTCGGGTTCGATTTTCTTGCGCAGCTGATTCATGAAGACGCGCAGGTATTCGACTTGATCGCCGTAATCGGGTCCCCACACGGCTTGCAGCAGTCGTCCGTGCGGGATGGGGACGTTGGGATTCGCCAGCAGATATTGGAGGAGGCCGAATTCCTTGGGCGTTAGGCGAACTTCGCGGCCGTTGGAGATGACGCGGCGGGTGGCGAGATTGATTTCGATGTCGTCAAGGTGCACCGATTGCGGTCCGCCTTCGGGAGACGACGGCATGCGGCGCAGCGCGGCGCGGATGCGCGCCAGCAGTTCCGGCGTGCTGAACGGCTTGGTGACGTAATCGTCGGCGCCGGCGTCGAGCGCGGCCACTTTATCCTGCTCGGAATCGCGCACGGTCAGCATGATGATCGGCGACTTCGGAGCCGCTGCGGATCGCGCGGCAGGTTTCGAGGCCGCCCATGCCCGGGCATGTTCACGTCGAGAAGAACCAGGTCGAAGCGATTCTCGCGGATGGCGTCGAGGGCCTCTTCGCCGGTGCGCGCTTCGTAAAATTCGTAGCCTTGCGCGGTGAGAGTGGCGCGCAGGACGCGGCGGATTTGCGGCTCGTCGTCGACTACCAGGATGCGGCCGGAGCTCATTTTGTGCGGGTTTCCTTTGGAATCGGCAGGGCCGCGCAGAATTCGGAGCCTTCGCCGGGCTCGGATTCGATCCACAGATCGCCGCCGTGGGTGCGGAGAATTTCGCGCGCGATGTAGAGGCCGAGGCCGGTGCCGGGAACGCGTTCCCGAACCGCGAGGGCGGCGATAGAACTTATCGAAGATGCGTTCGCGCTCGCGCTCCGGAATGCCGGGGCCGCGATCGTGCACGCGAATGACGACGCGATCGCCTTCGAGATCGGCCACGACGCCGATGGGCGATGCGGGCGGCGAATATTTGAGGGCATTGTCGATCAACTGGCGGAGCGCGAGCGAGAGCAATTCGGGGTCGGCCGAGACGCGCGGGAGGTTCGTGCTGGGATTGAGGCGCAGCGATCGGCCGGCGGCTTGCGATTCGAAATTTTCGAGGATTTTCGGCGAGCAGTTCGAGCGACGTCGATCGATTCGCGCTCCAGGCGAATTTTCCCGGCGTCGATCTGCGACATGCGGACGGCTTCGGTGACCAGTTGATTCATGCGATCGGTCTCTTCATCGATGATAGCGGCCAGTTCGCGGAATTGCGGCGAGAGCGCACGGGAATCGGACGAGCATAGAGGTGGAGGCGGCCTTGATCGAGGTCAGCGGAGTTTTGAATTCGTGCGCGATGGCGTCGAGCAAGCGTGGATTTGAACTCTTCGCTCTGGCGCGCGGCGTCGGCGCGGTTGGCGGCTTCCTCCATGCGCACGCGTTCGAGGGCGATGGCGACCAGGTTTAGCAGCGCCTGGAGCGCGCCATCGGAGAGCGACGAACCTTTGAGCGCGAGGCTTCCGATGGGCTGGCCGCCGAGCAGAATCGCGGCGACGAATAAGGGCGGCTCGACGAAATTGTTTCCCTGCACGGCTACCTGTTTGAGCTTGCTCTCGATGTCGAGCATGTCGTCGGCGCCGCCGCGAAATACTTCCGCGGTTTTCGCGTCGTAGAGGGCGACGCCGGGGCATTCGAAGATCTCGGAGATGTGGCGCGCGGCTTGCGATCCGACCGATTGCGAAGGATCGGTGAGCAGGATGGCGCGGCTGAGGGCGTAGAGCTGCTCGGTTTCACGCTGGCGGCTCATGGCGTCGTCGGCCTGCTTCTTTTCGCGATCGGAGAGATGGCTGGCGACGAGCGCGGTGGCGAGAAACGCGAACAGCGCGACCCAGTTCTGCGGGTCGGCGATGGTGAACATCCCGACGGGCGGCAGGAAATAGAAGTTGAAGCAGAGCATCGCGGCGATGGAGGCGACGACGGATTCGATCAATCCCCAGGTGGCGGCAATGCGCGAGAATGCCCAGCAAATAGGCGAATCCGGCGGTGGTCGCGTTGACTGGAATCACGCGCCAGCAGATGAAGGTGATGGCGGCGACGACGACGAGACTCGCCGGCAGGCGGAACAGCAACACATTCGGACGGACGCGCATGAGCTTCACCAAAGATGGTAGCCGTTTCAAAGGGTCGAGCGCGTAAAGAAGGTATAAAGCTATTTAACGGTCTGTTCCACGGCCTCGACGTTGAATTTTTTGAAGTCGAAATCCTTGGCATGAACGTTCTGGCGAAAGTTTTTGACGACGATTCGCGCGCTCGACATGTTGATTGTTGGAGGTCTCCATCCATAATCCTTCGCCGATGGGCGAGCGTTCTATTTCGAACATGGTGCCTTTTTGGACGCTGGCGAGGAATCCTCCGCCGATGCGGAAATTGTCGTAGAAATGCACTTCCATTCTCGCGACCTGGTGGTCGGCTTCGTCGAACCAGATCGTGCCCGCCATTTTTTTCGCGGCGTTTTCGTTGGTGCCTTTCCCTTTCGCATGCGGATCCCCGGTGAAATCGTAAGCCAGGGTGCTCCTGCCATGAAAGTCCAAACGGCGCGGATTGGAGACCTTCATCATGGGAAGAATTTCGCCGATCATACTGCACTGGCCGGCCCTCCTCTTTGGGAGGCGGCGCTTTCATGCTTATTTCAATCAGTTTTTTGACGCGAGACTGCTCGTTCTTTTCTTCGGTCCCTTTCAGTTCCATGCCGTCCTTCTTGACCAGGCGTCCGATGCGGTGGCCGTTTACGAAAAAGATCTCGCGCTCCCGCGTGGTCGTTTTTATGACCGCGCCTTTTTCGTCCAGATCGTCTTCGGTCACGATACGGTGAAACGTGTAGTTCTCCCGGATATCGTCCATCTTGTGCTGATTGGCTTGGATCTCTTTAAGGAGAGTTGCGGGATCGGGAAATGTTGATTGGGCGAGTGCGAACGAGACAAAGAGAAAGAGCTGCACCGTACTGCAAGCTGACCGCCAGCCCAAAACCGGTGGAAACATCCCGCCTCCGGTCGTGACGACCGGGAAATTTCGAGCCATGTGTATCACGAATGCCACGCCAGGATCTGTTCGCGCATAGTATTCAGACTATTCGTTACGCGGTCCGTCTCGATGTTCACTAGCGCGTATCGCTCCACATGCGAATCGCCGGAGCGCAGCAGCGCGTGATGATCTTCCCGCAGATCCGGCAGGTCTCCAGAATGAATCACAGACCCTCGCAGCGACGCTGCCAGGAAATAGAGCGTCCGCTCCACATCGTGACTGAACTTGCGGAACGCATCACGCGGCGTAACGAATTGGCTCTGATAGAGGCCTGCTTCGAGGGCCATCAGCGCGTGCACCAGCCGATGCGAGCTGGCCAGCATATCGTTCAGCGCGGATATCTGCGACGGATAGGGTTCCGAGCTGAGGCGATCGACTGACGCTTCCAGATTCGACCGCGCCAAACGGCCGCCTGGCGAGCGGTGTCTAAGCTGGGTGGCGGCGCGTCCGGTTTTAAATACGCCTCCGAGATCACGCGGAAATAATCGCGGTACGCGTCGAGAAGGCGCGCTACATTTTCGTTTATGCGATAGCGTTCCCAGGTCGGCCAGAGCCAGTAGGCGGCCAGCGCGAGGGCTCCGCCGGCAATCGAATTTATGGCGCGCGCTGCGATTACATCTTTGGCCGAGACTCCGGTCAGGCCGATTAGCAGGACGACCAGCGCGCTGACTGCCGCGGTCAGGATTCCGTAATTCGCCGCGCCGAAGGATCGGAGCTATGAAGGTCAGCACGCCGATGAGCAGGATTTGGGTCATCACCGTGGTCGAGACAAGATGAAACAGCACGGTTGCGAAGGCGAGCCCGGTGAGCGTTCCCGCCACGCGCAGAACGCCCCGGCTGAAGGTCGCGGTAAAATCCGGCTTCAGCACGATGGCCACGGTCATCGGCAGCCAATAGGTTCGATGCCAGCTTACGGCGCGGCCGATCCCGGCGCCTAAGGCGACGCACACCGCCAGGCGAATCGCGTGGCGGAAGGCCGCAGATTCGAAGGTAAGGTTTGCGCGCAGCGTCGCCAGGCTGCCGCGCAGGCGAAGCGTCCATGGTGTCCGCGATTGCTCGCGTTCGAATTTTGCCAAACCTTCGGTGGTTGCGTGGGACGCCAATTCCACCGACGACCTGAGTTGCCCTGCCAGCGCATCCATCTGATGCTGAGCGTCGCCGACTAAAGCCGCAAGAATCGGAGTGTTGCCGCGGGGGTCACACGCAGCACTTCCGCCAGGGCGTCGATTTGGTCCAGTGCATCGGGATTGTGGTCGATGGAATCGTTCGACCGCAGGCGACCGGCCAATAGTCGACGAGAATCCGGGAGCAAAGCTCGAAAAAACGGTCGAGCGCGGCAGTTTCCGCTCCGTGCTGCTGCTCGCGTCCGATGCGTACCCGCAAGCGAGCGAGCGTGAGCAGACTGAGGCGCATGCGCTCGGCCTGATTGAGCAAGGAACGGTAGCGATCGGCCTCCACGGTATGGATCGGCCCCTAGTGCGGCGAGCGTATTATGGGCTGCCGTCGCGTGGGCACTTGCAGACGGAGCTTCGGAGGCGGCGGCAGGTGCCGCAGCGGCGCGGGATAGCTCCTCAAACAGATTCGCCAAGGCACGGCGCTCCGGCTCAAACCTCTGGACTGGCCATAATGCGAGAGCGAGAAGCGTCTGGAACAATCCTCCCACCACCGCAAGCAATCCCGCCGACACGGCGCGATGCGGGTCCAAAGGCTGCGCCGAAAACACGATCAGGGTCACCAGAGTGGTGACGCCCATGTCGGTCGCAGACTGACTAATGGCCACCATCATTCCGGCGGCGAAGGCCCAGACGCCGGCGATGGCGATCTAGAGTGGCGCGATGTGTCCGGTAAGCGTGCCGATCATAACCGCCATCCCAACGAGCAAAGTTCCCAGCAGCATGCGGCGCGCGCGCTGGCGATAGGGGTCGTCACCATCGGTAAAGCAGACGTTCAGTGCGCCGGAGGCTGACGATCAGACCGGCGGACAAGGATCCGAAGAGAAATCCGGCGGCGAGGGGCAGCAGCGACTCCGATGGCATTTCTTGCCGCGCGGCCGGGAACGATCTTATCGCGTTCCAGGCGGGTAAGGGTGCGCCAGAACGAAAGCCATGCTTGTCCCGTGGCAAGTTCTTGATTCGATTGGGGATTCGAGGCTGAAACCGGAATATCCGGCGCGGATGCCATATCTTGATAGTATGCGAAATCGCCAAAAATAGCCGAAATTAGGGGCACCTGCTATGATAGAGTTGAGATGCAAAAACATCACGCCGCTCTCTCTTCGTATCACTTTCAAAGGACTAAGACTCAGGGCATTATTAAAGTGCTCAATGAGGGTTCGTATGTCATGGCTGAGTACAGTGAGCGCACTGGCACCGTCAAATGGCAACGTGTGGTTCTGGCCACGCAGAAGGAAATGATTGAAAAATGGCTGGGACAGCACTATCCGGTCCAGCCTGCCACGCCTGCGCCCGCTCCAGTGGAAGTGCGCCGACCGAAGGCTCGCGCGGCGGCTAAGTAATAGATAGGAAACACAGGCTAAAGTCTGTGCCACCTACTCCGCGCGTAACGCTGTGGCCGGATCCACGCGGACTGCCCGCATGGCAGGCAGGAAACTTCCGGCGATCGTCATTACCAGCGACAGCAGGATGCCTGCCGAAAATGCGCCTATGTCATTGGGTTTGAGACCCGCGAGCAGCGATCTTAATCCGCCATCCAGACGCGTAAGCTATTGCGGCGCCCAGCGAAATACCGATAGTCGCTAGCACCATAGCGTCGCCGACGATCAGCCTGAGAATGTTTCCGCGTGTCGCGCCGAGCGCCATCCTTACGCCGATCTCTTGCGTACGCTGTGATACGGCGTAGGCCAGCAGCCCATGAATCCCGATCGCGGCGAGTAGGAATGCGATTGCCGGCAAATCCTCCTAACACCACGAGTTGCGCTCTTCTGGAGGCCGTCTCTCCGGCGACAATTTCGCTGAGCGGGCGCACGTTCGTTACCGGCAGTTGCGGCTCCGCGCCGGCGATGATTCTTCGCACGGCGGGCGCAATTTGCGCTGGGTCACCCTGCAACGTGCGGATCGCCAGATCCTGAGGGATATAGCCGACCAACCAGCCATCCTTGACCTGCTGGTAGGGCAGGTAAACCTGGGGTTCGCTCGATTGTTCCAGGCCACGAACCCGAATGTTGCCGACCACGCCGACCACAATGCGATCGTCGAGCGCGCCATTAAATCGTTTTCCCAGAGGGTTCTCATCGGGCCAGTATTGCTTGGCAAACGATTCGCTCACCACCGCGACCAGAGGTGACGTGAGCACGTCCGATTCCGCTACATCGCGTCCAAGTTCGAGAGGGATCGCGAGCGTTTTGAAAAAGTCCGGCGACACGAATCGCACGCTGGCGCGCTGGGTGTCGGGACTGACTGGCTCTTGCCCGTTGATCTTTATGGTCCAAATGCCGCCGCGCCACACCATCGGCATGGAGCTGGTATAAGCCGCGCTTTGGACGCCGGGCAGCGCGCGTACCTCCGTGAGTACTCGTTTATAAAACGCGCAGCGGGGAACGGTCTTCGCGTACCGGGGCCCAGTTACGGGAGTGCGCAGCGTCAACACGTGATCGGCACGAAATCCAGGGTCGGTCCCCTGAATCCGCAACATGGCGCGGATCAGCAGACCGGAGGTGACCAGCAGCACCACCGATGCGGCGATTTCCGCGACGACCAACACCCCTCGCAAGCCGTTCTTTTCTCCCTCCCACGCCCGACCGCGATCCTTCGCGCAAGTCGGCGCCGCCGGTGGCTTTCAGCGCCGGTAAGACGCCGAACGCGAGTCCCGTCAGAATCGTCGCCAAGGCTCCGAACGCGAGTACGCGCCAATCCGCCGATGGCAGCGCGACGATCGGCAGGTAGGTCGGCACCAGCGCGGCGAATAAAGGCGTCGCCGTTACTGCGATCAGCATTCCCAGCGCGCCTCCGGCAATCGCCAGCAGCAGGCTTTCCGTCAGCAATTGCCGGACGAGCCGTTCGCGGCCCGCGCCCATTGCCGAGCGCACGGCCAGTTCTTTGCGCCGCGCCAGTGCCCGGGCCAGCAGTAGATTCGCCAGATTCGTACAGGCGATCAGCAGCACGCAGAACGACGCGCCGAGCAGCGCCATCAGCATGGTCTTCGAGTGGGGCGAAATCGAAGTCGTGCAGATCGTAGCGCGGCGGCGCTGACGTCCTTCATTTCCTTGGGAAACTGCCGTTCGGTTTGCGCCGCGAGCAGCCGCAACTCCGCATTCGCCTGCGCGAGCGACACTCCGGCGCGTAATTTTCGCGACGCCGGTCAGGAAGGTGTTGGTCCGCGATCGTCATCGAGGAACCAGTCGTCGCGAAACCGCATAGGAAGCCAGATTTCGTCCTGCCGGCTGGGAAACGCGAACCCCGCCGGCATGACGCCGATCACCGTGCACGGTTCATCGTCGAGCAGAATCTTCTTCCCGAGGACTGCGGGCGCTGCCGCCGAAACGTGCCTGCCACAGCGAGTAGCTCAAAATCACCGTGCCCGCCGCGCCGTGACGATCGTCCTCGGCTGAGAACCAGCGGCCGAGCAGCGGCTTCACGCCGATCAGCGGCAGCACGTCCGCGGTCATCACTTCGCCCTTCAACTTTTCCGGTTCGCCATGCCCCGCCATGTTTACGGAAAGGTTGGCGTACGCGCCGAACGCCTCGAACGATTTGCTCTGTCTCTTCCAGTCGCGATAATTGGCGGGCGACAACTCCATGTGCGAGATAGTGCGGTTCCTTCTCCAAGATCGTCACCAGCCGGTCGGCGTCGGGAAACGGCAGGGGCCGCAGCAGAACATGGTCGGTGATCGAATACGCCGCGGTCGTCGCGCCGATGCCGAGTCCGGCGATTGCGACCACGGTCAACGCATAGCCAGGCGATTGGCGCAGACGTGCGCCCGAAGTAGCGCAGATCCTGGCCCAGATATATCGAGATGCACGCGCGACGGCGTTGAACAGGACGTCGAAAAACGTTTCGATCCACAGGGCGAACAATTCGAATCCCGAAGCGTCGCGGAGGCGCTGCGAGAACACGGCGCACATTTCGCCTTCGTACTCGCCGCGGAACGATTTCGGATAAAATGCAGCAGCGCGCGGTACATCGCTTACGCCTTTCCCGTCGCGAATCCGCTCTTGCGCGCGAGCCTGCACCAGTTGCATCAGCCGGTTCGCCTCCGCTTTCGCGACCGCTCTGCCGAATGGCGTGATGCGGTAGTAACGGCGGCGTTCGTCATCGTCCTCGGGCGCGGGGCGGTCTCTGGTTTCGATCAGCAGCCCCTGCTCCAGCATTCGTTGAATGGACCGGTAGAGCGTCCCGGCGCTCAGTTTCAATTCGCCATTGGTGCTGGCGGAGACGTCCTGAATAATTCCGTATCCGTGCCGGTCCTCGTCGGCGACGGCCATCAGGATGTGAAAAGTCGCGGAGGGAAGGGGGAGGAAAGAATCGGGCTCCATGTCCCGATTATACCCACAGTGGATATATTGTCAATGGCTATAGCTCATTGATTAAACTTCGCGGCCAGCCGCACCACAGTATTCATGTTGCGCCAGGTCGTGGGACCGCCGAGCGCGTTCTCAAATTTCTTGGCGGAGAATTTCGAATCGCTCTGGCCGATGCGGCACAGCCAGTATACCTCGCGTCCGTGCACGTGAAAATCGTCGACGTCGGCTGCGGAAGCCATTACTTGTTCGATAACGCTCGGGGTCAAGCACGTCTCTCAGAAAACCGACGTGACGACATGCGCGGCCTTCACCGCGTCGCTCGAAAAAGGCTCGATAAACACTGATCGCGCGAATCTCCTCGATCGAGCGGACAAAGGTCCCGACTTCGTATCCCAGCGCCGCTTCCAGATGCTTTTCGATTTTCTGCTCCAGCTTCTGATCCGGCGCCGCTTTCGTGTCGAAGATGACATTTCCGCTGGCGATAAACGTCTCGACGTTCGAAAATTTCAAGCCGGCGAATAGCTCGCGCAGCATCTCCATCTTTGACGACGTGTCCGCCGACGTTGATCGCCTTCAGAAACGCGACGTATTTCGCCACTTACAGCAACTCCCTCCTCCGGTAGCTTTCGACGCCTTCCGGGTCAGGGTCTTCAGTTCCGCGAACAGCTCCTTATCGATGCTCTTGAAGTTGAAGCACGTTTTCCCCTGCATCCGTTTCTTGAGCGTCGGGAGGAACCAGGGCGTTCATCGCCGGATTGAAGTACAAAGGCATCAGGTGATAGCTCACATAGGCCTTGCCCGCGCGCACCGATCCGAACCACATTTTCATGCCGCGATTGCTGTTCGATTTCGTGACCAGCGTGTACTCCTGCGGCTCGTCTTTCAGCACGAATAGTGTTCGTTCGTGCTTTTTCAGGACGGCTTTCAGAGCCGCAAATACTTCCTCAAATTCAGGCTTCATGCCGCCTCCTCCGAAATTCCGTCGGGCTCGCTCCGTACCTGCGGCGGAACAAGGTCGAAAAACTTCCGGCGCTTTCAAAACCCGTGTCGAGGCACACGTCGATCACTGGCGCATCCGTTTCTTCCAGCAGACGAGCCGCGCGTTCCAGCCTTCGCCGCGTGCGGTAGGCATGAGGCGTTTCGCCGAATACCGCCGAAAATGCGCGATGGAAATGGAATGGCGAAAGATGAGCCAGCCGCGCGATATTTTTCAACGGCAGATTCTCGGTCAGCATTTCGTCCATCGCCTGCCGGCCTTTTTGCACCCGCGCATGCAATTCTTGTCTGCGTGGAAACGCGCGCGGCCGGAACGCGGCCGATCTCGCGAGCCAGCTCCCCGCGAAGCTCGACCAATCCGAGCGCCAGATCGTAAAAATCCGCCTCCGCGTCGCCGCCTGAGCGGCGAGCTGCGCATCCGTCTGAGCGCGCGATCGATCCGCCCGTTCCTTGGCCGCAAGCGCTCCTCGAATCCCAGCATCGCAGCGCGCTCCGGATCGTCGAGCAGCCCGGCGTCGTCCGATGCCGAAGATCGCCAGGCATCTTCCACGAATCCGCGCTCGAAGAACACGCAGAAAGTTTCGACCGGAGGACCCGGCTCAATAGTCATCGAGTACGGTTGGCCGATCGTTCAGAATCAGCAACGAGTCCGGCATCGACCTCGAATCGCGATTTCCCGGCGCGCCATTCCGCCGACCCTTTGAGCACCGCTTTGATCGACAACGGACCCGGAAAATCGCGAACATAGATACTCGCGATTCCCTCGTCCCCACAGCACGGCGTTTTCAACGCCCAGGCGCGACGCCGCGGGATTGACGATCAAGGCCACTCTCCGCACATTTTACACAACCTAAAGTCCCGTCCATCCACACCGATAAGGAAAGAGAATGATCAGTGTCACGCGAATTCTCCGTCTGGGCGTCCGTCTCGCCGCTTGGGCCACGCCGCATGTGAAGGAATGGCACCGGAAACGCCACTGAAAATCGCGTGGAAGGCGAGCGGCATCTGGAGGCGCGCAACTGGAGCGAAGCCGAAAAGCATCTGACGCTCGCGCTGGCGGAACGCCGCCATGCGAGCCAGCGCCGCCTGGACCTGCTGCTCGGTCTGACGGAAGCGCAGCGAAAGCAAGGCAAGTCTTCCGACGCCGAGAAGACTTCGCAACTGGCGATCGATCTGGCCGCCTCCTCGAAGAACAAAGCTCTGCAATCGCGAGCCCTCGACGGCCTGGTCGACATTCAACTCGATCAAAAGAAATACAGCAACGTGGAAATGACCATCGCAAAAATCGAAACGCTGGAGCGCTCGTTGCCAGAGCCCGATTACAAGCGGCTCGCATCGTCTTCGCGCAAACTGGGAACGGCGCTCCTCAATAGCGGACGCCCGGAAGAGGCGATGAAGGCATTCGAGCGCGCCACAGCAGCTTTCTGAAAAGAGCTTCGGTCCGGATCATGTGGAGACCGGCGAACGCTCTCGCCGAATTGGGCAGCGCAATACCGCGAGAACGGCAATCATGCCGAGGCGCAACGTTGCCTGCGGCGCGCGCTTGAGATTCATCGCAAGACCTCTGGAGTCGATTCGCTTGCCGCCACGCAGGACCTGTTTCATCTCGCCACATCGCTCGAGGAATCGGGTGATATCGGAGAGCGCCGCCGACCAATACGAAAGGGCGCTTGCCGTCGCGGATCGTCAAATCGGAGGCGATCGGGAACAGACCGCCGTCACGCAGGCGCACCTGGCGGCGATTTACATGCGGGCGGGAAGAACCTCGGCGGCGCGCGAGTTGTTGATCCACGCGATCGGGGTCTTACGCAAGAAGGACGAGCGCCTGGAGTTCGCGCTCGAAACCATGGCCTCGATCGAAGATATGCTGAATCATCCGGAGGAAGCCCAGCACTGGCGCGACAAAGCCGCGGAATCGGTGGCGAGCCGCACCGCAGAACCACAACAGGAATTGGTAGGCGCCGCTAAGCAACTTCCCAAATACTACTAGCGTGCTAGTTTAGTTTTTGGAAGACTTCTACGGCAATTCCGATGTAGTCGAGACCCTGGAGCAGATGATCCGGGGCAACCGCATCACCCAAACGCTGCTTCTTTCGGGTCCCGAAGGCGTGGGCAAGGCGACGCTGGCCCGCCGCTTCGCCGCTGCTCTTCTTAACGACGCGCACAAGATCGAGCAGGACGACCTCAGCCTGGAATCGAACGCCGACCTCATTACCGACCGCGAAAAATGGACCTCCGATAAACGGAATGACGATCCTCTGCTGTTCTCTTCGCACCCCGATTTTCTGACCTTCGCGCCGGACGGACCCTTGCGGCAGCTCACCATCCAGCAAATGCGTTTGTTGAAAGAGCGCGCGCAGCTCAAGCCGCTAAAAGGCTCCTGGCGTGTTTTTCTGATCGACTCGATCGACCGCGCCAATGAGCAAGCGGCGAACTCACTTCTAAAGACTTTAGAAGAGCCGCCGCCGCACCTGATTCTCATCATGACGGCCCGTAATCCCTACGATCTGCTGACCACCATCCGCTCCCGCTCGGTCCCTTTCCGTCTCGCGCGTCTTGATGCCGACGCCATGCGCCGGTTCATCGCCATGCGCGGTCTCGATCATCCGGAGCGCCGCGAAAAACTGGCCGACGGCGCGCCCGGCCTGGCTGTCTCGATCGACCTCGAAACTTACGATCGCCGCCGAACCGCGATGCTCGCCCTGCTCAAAGCGGCCAGCGGAGCCGACACATTCGGAGCCTGGCTGAAGCATTCAGAATCCATAGCCGCGCGCCGGACGGAGAAGCTCGATGCGTATCTGGAAGTGCTCTACATGCTGCTCGGCGACGTGCTTGCGACTCACTGAAGGCGTGCCGGCCGGTCCCAACGCAGACATCAGTCTGGACTTGCAGGCCGTCGCCGCCCGCGTGTCGTTCGACTGGCTCCGCCGCGCTGTTGAAAAGGTGGATACGCTGGTCGAACTGGTGCGCCGGAACATCCAGAAATCGATCGCCCTGGACGCATGGGCAGTAGACATGTTATCAACTAAATAGAACGAAGGAGCCCCGTGGAGCCGAGTAATCGCAAACTGATCCGTCCGTCTCTCACCGAAATGAAGGATCCGCGCGGAGCGAAGAAGACGACTCCGCCGGATCAGACCAACGCGGAGAATTTCTATTACCTGAAGCAGATGCAGTCGAAAACGCAGATGACCATCGTGCTGAAGGATGGCGAAATCATCAAAGGCGTCATCGAATGGTACGACAAGGCGTGTCTGAAAGTGAACCGCGATGGCGATCCGAATCTGCTGATTTTCAAATCGAATATCAAGTACATGTATAAAGCCTAAGCATGGTGGAGATTCAGCCAATCCGAGTTGAGGTGGACCGTGAGGAGGATGGTCGAATCCTGGCTTCTGTGCCGGATCTTCCGGGCGTTATGGCCTACGGCGCCAGCGAAGCAGAGGCTGTACGGAAGGTGAAGTCGATATCCCTCCAGGTACTGGCTGACATGATCGAGAGCGGTGACGAGGTTCCCGCGCCGTTGGCGCGCGACAAAGGCAAGAAGAGTCTATGCGGCCTTGTTGCGGCTCGGCTGGACGCTTAAAAAACAGGTCGGGTCCCATCGAAAATTGCAACGTTCGGGCTGGCCGAACTTCACCTTCTGCTTTCACGACAGCGAAGAGGTGGGCCCGGCCGCGCTCTCTAAGATAGGGTAGGAAACTGGCCTTCGCCCAGAAGACCTCTAAAGCCGAAAAACACAGCGCCCCCTCTCAGGCCACTGCGCAGAAAACTTCATCCTCGCTGTTCCGATCTGGCCGTCTGGATAATGCTTAGCTCTTGCACCGAAATTCGCCAGACAGCAAAAACGTCAAGACAACCGGCCGATCTTCTAATAAAATAAAACCCATGATTCGCAGCATACTGGCGATACTGGCTGGACTCGCCGTGATCGTCGTGACCTCCTTCGGTATTGAATTCGCAGTAAATCCTCTGCTGATGCGGATGCTCCCCGCTGCGCTGCCTGATGAGGCCGCGATGAGTTACAATCTGCCGGCATGGCTGTTCACGTTCGCATACACTTTTGTATGCGTCGTGGCAGGAGGGTACGTCACCGCGCGGCTTGCGGCGCGCTTCCCGGTGCGGCATGCAGTCGTTCTGGGTCTGGTCCAGTCGGCGCTTACCATACCGGCGATGCTTGCATTCCCGGATAAAGCACCGCTCTGGGGCTGGATCGGGTCGATGGTGATGGTGATACCGGCAGCTTGGTGGGGTGGGGTACTCTACTCCCGCCATCAGCCGCGATTGAACGCGCTCGCTTAAAAAGACGCCTCAAGTGCAATCCGTGTTGAGTTACGGACTAAAGCCAATCCTACGCTTCGACGATTCAGGAGGGGGTTCGAGAAGCTGTTGGATGTAGCCATAAATCTGTTCGATGTTTGCACCGTGCTCATGCTGTGTGCGTTCGACGTCTTCCAGTTTTCGGGCCAGATCCTTGTGGGTGGCGAGATATTCTCGCAAGCGAACGAACGCCCGGATGATTAGAATGTTCAGGGCAACAGCGCGTTTGCTCGATAAGACGGAAGAAAGCATCGCCACGCCGTGCTCGGTAAAGGCATAAGGCGTATAGCGCCGCCCGCCACGCCCAATTTTTGAGGTCACAATCTGTGACCTCAAGTTTTCCAGCTCCTCCGCGTCCAGTTGGAACATGAAATCGGACGGGAAGCGGTCGAAGTTGCGGCGAACTGCCTGATTGAGGACCTTCGTCGGGACCTGGTACAAGTCCGCCAAGTCGCTGTCAAGCATAACCTTACACCGATCAGGTAAATCTTGCGTTCGATGATTTCTACGGGAACGAGTTTAACCGATGCCACTATCTATCAGTCGCTACACCTGGGGATAATTCTCTCAGCGCCGCAGATAATTCTCTACAAAAACCCGAGCCTGGACCCCCAGCGCACCCTCCGCCTCCGCCACGAATACGCCGCTCGACTTCGTGTACTCCAGAAATCCATGCTCGACAGGCGCATGGTCCTTCTCAAGAATCCAGACGATCTTCACGATCCCATCCGCATTCCCCGATACCGAGAATCGCACCGCATCCGCGCCCGACCCGTCGGGAAACTCCGCGCACAATCCCCGCGCGTATCCGAAATTGCAGAGTCGCGGCTCTCCGACCGTCCATGCTCCGTCGCAGTCCCCTTCGAACATCGCGCCCAAAGGTGCGCGACCCGTGCTCCACTCCATCGCCCGCGTCGGTCTGAAAAACGGACAGGCCACACAGATGTATCCTAACAGTTTGGAACCTACCCGCATCGAAATCCTCCAGCAGCTCCTCGATCAGAATCCCGCGAGCACCTTCGCCCGCTACGGACTCGCCATGGAGTACGTCAAGTCCGGCGACTTGAATCGCGCCGTCGCGGCCTTTGAAGAGGTCACCAAAACCGATCCGAATTATTCCGCCGCATATTTTCACGGCGGCCAGACGCTCGAAAAGCTCGGCAAGTTCGATGAAGCGCGCGATTTTTACCGCCGCGGCATCGCCGTCACCCGCGATCCTCATGCGCGCAGCGAACTGGAAGCGGCGCTCGATATACTGGGTGAATAAGTGCGCGCTGTAGCTGTTCTGTTGATTCTCGCCGCCGCTCCCGCGTTCTCTCAAGCGCAAAAACCGGCCAGCCAGCCGGAGAACCAGCTTGATGCCAACGAGGCTCTTTTCACCGTCCTCGCTGCGATCAACGCCGCCGGTTACGATGCCGAGATCGACTCGCTTTCGAACAGCCCGATGCGCAAGGTCGTCCGCGAATATCTCGCCACGCAAAAACTCGATTGCCTCTTCGATCTGAAACGCTTCGTCAGGGAGCACAAACAGAAGGATCCTGCTGCCGAGCTCAGCCAGTACATTTCCTTCGCGCTCGCCGTCAACGGGCCGCCTTTGTTCGAGCCGCGCTACGTGAACAACATGATGCCTCCCGACGCCGCGCAGCTCGAAGGGCTCACGCCGCTGCTGATCGCCTTTTATCGCGAGGCGCACATCGCCGATCTCTGGAAGCGCGTCCAGCCTGCGTTCGACGGCGTCATCGAGCAATATCACGATCCCGTCAGCCGCGCCGTGCTGCTAGCGAACGCGTACGCGCGCAATCCCACCAGCGGATTTCTCGGCCACCATTTTCAGGTTTACTTCGATCTGCTGGGCGCTCCGAACCAGGTGCAGACGCGCAGTTACGCCGACGACTAGCTTCGTGGTCGTCACGCCATCGAAAGAACTGCGCACTCAGGATATCCGCCACGCCTACCTGCACTATCTGATCGATCCGATCGGGCTTGAAATTCTCGAAACAACTGATGGAGAAAGCGCCGCTGGGCGATTACGCGCTGAACTCGCCGCTGCTCGCCGAGCATTTCAGAACCGACTTCGTCTTGCTGGCCACCGAATGCTTCATCAAAGCGGTCGAGAGCCGCATGGATAAGAAGCCCGACGTGCCACTGCGAAGCCGCGAAGGAAGGATTCATCCTGACCCCCGCGTTCGCCGAGATTCTTGCCAACGTGTATGAGAAGCAGGACGTGGTTCTGCGGCTCTGCTTTCCCGATTTGGTCGCACATCTCGATTTCCGCCGCGAGGAGAAAAGGTTCGAAAATTTCCAGTTCGCGAGCGAGGCCAGCGGCCGCACCGTTCATGTCACCGGCGAGAAGCTGCCCGCGCTCACGGGCGCCGAATTAACGCTCGATAAGGCCGAAGCGAGCTACAAAAAGCGCGATTTAACGGCTGCTAAGGAGCTTTATCTGAGCGTGCTGACCGAAACGACAGTGAAAACTCTGCACGCGAAGGCGTATTATGGTTTGGCGCGCATCGCGATCCTCCAACAGTGATCCTGAGGTAGGCGACCGTTTGTTCCGGAAAGTTCTGGAACTGGAGCCCGACGCGTACACCAAGTCGTGGAGTTTGTTATATTTGGCTCGATTGGCCGACTCCCAGGCCGATCGCGAGCAGGCGCAGGAGTATTATAAAGCTGCGCTCGCCGTGGAAGGCGCGCCGGATTCGGTCCGGAAAGCCGCCGAAAAAGGTTTGAAAGAAGCTTTCGACAAAAAATAAATTTAGGAGTGCTTGGATGAGACGAGGATGAGAATTTTGGCTGCCGCTCTTCTGGCCGTGGCGGCGCTGGCGATGGCGCAGAAGCCGAAGAACGAAATCGGAAGCAGGAAGCGCTGATTGCGATCCAGAACGAACAGGACCCAGCCGCCAAAATCAAAAAGATAGACGATTTCGTCAAGAAAGTTCGCCGACACCGAATTCAAAGCGGTGCTCTACACCCAGGCCGCCAGCTTGCCGAGCGGTTGGGCGACGGCCCCAAGGTGATCATTTATTGCCGATCTGGCTCTCGAAGCCGACCCCAAGGCCTACCAACCCATGTTGATGGAATCCGCGGAACTGGCGCGAACCACCCGCGAAAACGATCTGGACAAGGAAGACAAGCTTGCCAAGGCCGAAAAATCGCCCATCAGGCCATGGAAATCGTTCCCACCGCACCCAAGCCGAATCCGCAGATTCCCGACCCGCAGTGGGAGGAGATTAAGAAGGAATTCATCGGCGACGCTCATCGCGATCTGGGCATGATCGCCTCGGTGCGCAAGAAGTACGACGTCGCGGTCGCCGAGTTCAAGCAGGCCAGTGGAGATTCCCGGGCGAGCCCGATCCGGCGACCTTTATTCGCCTCGCCGGCTGCCTATAACGACAACAAGCAGCCCGACGAAGCACTAGCAGTACTAGCCAAGATGCCCGCCAATCCGCAGCTCGCGCCGTTCGTCGAAAAAGAAAAGAAGCGGGCCGAGGCCTTGAAGGCCGCCAAAAAATAAATGCAGATATTGAGCGAAACGATACAGCCGATCAGCGACACTAAATGATAGATGGGTGCTGATGTCGAAGTTCTCGAAAAAGCTCTAGGGCACACTTTTCGCGATAAAAAACTGCTGGAGCGCGCCCTGACCCATAAATCGAGAGTCTACGAGAAATCGGCCGACGGTCAGACTGCGAGCGATAACGAACAACTGGAGTTTCTGGGCGACGCGATTCTGGGTTTCGTGATGAGCGACTGCCTGGTGCGCCTCTACGCGTCGTCGCCGGAGGGCCGTCTTTCCAAGCTCAAAGCCCACCTGGTGAGCGCCGCCCGTCTCTACGAAGTCGCGCAGAATCTGAAGCTGGGCGAGTTCCTGCTGCTCGGTCGCGGCGAGGAAATGTCCGGAGGGCGTGAGAAGAAGGCGCTGCTCTCGGACGCCGTCGAAGCGCTGATCGCCGCCCTCTATCTGGACGCGGATCTCGACACCGCTCGCGCCTTCATCGAACATCGGGTGCTGGGCTCGTTCCAGCCTCCTGACGACGCGATCGACGGTGCCGTCGCCGATCATAAGAGCTCACTCCAGGAGATGGCGCAAGCTTTGAAACTGCCTCCACCGCGCTACGTCATCATTAATGAGGACGGGCCCGAACATTCCAAGACCTTTACCGTCGAAGTGCGCCTCGGCAAAGAATGGGTCAGCCAGGCACAAGGTCTGTCGAAGAAAAGTGCGGGACAAAAGGCCGCCCAACAGATTCTGCAGCAATTGACCGAATGGGGACGGTAGAGCTCATCGCAAAGTCTCCTTGCGTAGCCCTGGGATTACACAAAGGCGATTCCTGGGCGATCATGGCTCGGCTCGAGTTGTTGATGGGCTATGAGTACCCCTTTCTAAACCAATTTGAAGATTCTGTGAAACAGGACTCGTAGCTGGCAGATCAAAGTTTGGATGTCCGCTTCCTCCTTGAAGCTCTTGCTGTTCCTTATACTGATGCCGCTGCTGAAAGGAGATACGCCGACCACATTGAAAAGTCTGAGTCTCGAAGAACTCTCCCAGATCGAGGTGACTACTCCTTCTAAAGCGCCTGTGAGCGCTTTTCAAACCCCGTCCGCAATCTACGTCATCACCGGAGAAGATATACGGCGTTCGGGCGCGACCAGCATTCCGGAAGCGCTGCGACTGGCGCCGGGGGTGGAGGTCGCTCGCATCGACTCTAGCGATTGGTCGATTGGAATTCGCGGATTTGGAAGCAATCTGACGCGCTCGGTTCTGGTGCTGATCGACGGCCGCACTGTTTACACGCCACTTTTTGCCGGTACTAACTGGGACGTTCAAAATACGAACATGGACGACATCGATCGGATCGAGGTGATCCGCGGTCCCGGCGGAACGATCTGGGGGCCGAACGCGGTCGATGGCGTCATCAACATTATTACCAAGAGCGCCAAAGACACCCAAGGCACTATGGTTTCGGCGGGCGGAGGAAACGAAGAGCAGGGCTTTGTCAATTTTCGGTACGGCGGAAGTAACAGCACCGCGGCTTTGGCGTTTAACGATCCACAATCCGCGACGGACACGCTCAGTGCATTGCGCGCGAACGCATATGGTGAAGGCGTGTGTGTTTCGATCGGACGGTACGGTTCTGGCTCAATATTCGCGACTGGGTGCGCTTTCTGAATGCCCGTCCGCCGAAAGCCGGGATAACGTTTTGTTCCACAAAGAGGACGTTACCGTCTCGCATGGCATTGTGCTGGGCAATCGCCGGATCGGCACGCTGGTGCTGCGCTACGATCTCGGAGAAGTTATTGAACGCGTCAAGTTATATGGATCGACGGTGGTCGGTTTCGTACTACTTTCGAGCCTGATTGCATTCCTGATCTCGTCCAGGCTGCGGACCCTGATCACGGCGCCGATTTCGCAGCTCGTTCGGGCGACCAGGTCGGTATCGGAGACCAGCGACTATAGCATTCGCGCACAGAAAATGTCAGGCGATGAGCTCGGCGTTCTGGGCGATCGATTCAACGACATGCTGGGCAGCATTCAAGTGCGGGACAACAATCTCAGAAAGGCGCTTCTCGATCGCGAAGAGGCGCTGCGAGAGGCTGAAAATGCCCGGGAGCGGCTGCGCTTTATGGCGGAATCGATGCCGCAGAAAATTTTCACCACGACGCCAAAGGGGGAGATCGATTACTTCAACCGGCAATGGATGGAGTTTACCGGGCTACCAGCTGAGGAGCTTGCGAATTGGGCGCAATATCTTTATCCGGACGACGTCGAGGAGAACGTGCGCGCGTGGCGGCATTCGCTCGAGACCGGTGAACCGTTCCGTTTTGAGCATCGTTTTCGCCGCTTCGACGGAGTGTATCGCTGGCATTTAAGCCGGGCGCAAGCGATGCGGGACACGCAGGGCAATATTCAAATGTGGATTGGATCGACCACCGAGATTCATGAGCAAAAAGAGAGGGAAGAGGAATTGCGGCGAGCCAATTACGACCTGCAACAGTTCGCGTTTTCGGCCAGCCATGATTTGCAGGAACCCATTCGGAACGTCGCAATCTATAGCGAAATCATCAGCAATCAATACCATGATCGGTTGGATGCTGAGGGGCAGCAGTTCCTCGGATTTCTGACGGAGGGCGGACGGCGCCTTGCGACGCTGATCAGCGATCTGCTGGCCTACACGCGAGCGGGCGTGATCGAGGGCGATCCGACAACGGTAGATGCGACGGCTGTTTTGAAGCATTCGCTGACCAGCCTGGCGGAGGCAATTCGCGAGAATCAGGCGACGGTGACCTTTGATCCGTTGCCGGAAGTGGTTATGGCGGAAGTCCATCTGCAACAGATTTTTCAGAATCTCATCAGCAATGCGCTGAAGTATCGAACGGAAGCACCGCCGCGAATTCACGTGTCGGCCTTCAACCAGGGGGGCGCGTGGTGCTTCTCGGTCCAAGATAACGGTATCGGTATCCATCCTCAATATAAGGAGAAAATCTTTGGTGTTTTCAAACGGCTCCATCGCGATCAGAAATATCCCGGCACCGGGATCGGACTGGCAATTTGTCAACGGGTGGTCGAGCGATATGGGGGACGAATCTGGGTCGAATCGGAACCCGGAAAAGGATCCACCTTCTACTTCACCGTCCCCCAATCGGCGTCGCGAGCCCGCGCGGCCAACGTTGAATCTTCTGTTGGTTGAAGATAATCTACCGGACGCTCTGATTATCCGGGAGGCGATCAAGAAGGGAATCTGCCGATCGAAATCCACATTGCGCCGGATGGAGAACGAGCAATGGATTTTATCCGGGCGGCGGAAACAAATGAGGATGCACCGTGCCCGCAGGTTCTGCTGTTGGATCTGAATCTTCCGAAATTGGACGGGTTTGAAGTACTGCGCGCGATTCGCGCCACTAATAAGTTCAAAGAAATTCCGGTACTGGTGTTCACGTCGTCGGATTCGCCAAGCGATCGAAGTGAAGTGGCAAAGCTCGGCGCAGGCTATTTCCGAAAGCCAGTCACTTATCCGGAATTCGTGAAGATTGGGGCGACCCTGCGATCGTTCCTGCAGGAAAATCGACTGCTTTAGATCGAGCTACAGTAATAATTAGTGTTCCCCAAAACGACCCGCCGATCTTTTGTTTCGATGCCGGTTTCGGCCGCGTCATCGCTGGTGGCGAATCGCCTATTTGGTGCGCCGCAGCCTAATTCGAATAGGCCCGCGCCCGATTTGGAGAAACTCGGTGAGGTTGCTATCGCAGAAGCGAAAAAGCAAGGCGCAACCTACGCCGACCTGCGTATTGGCCGCTATCGCAATCAGTTCTCGGGTTACCGGCTTTCTCCGCAGCGCGGCAGCAGCACGACGGATGAAGTTCCGTTTGTCACCGATCAGAACAGCTTCGGGTTTGGCGTGCGGGTGATCGCGAAGGGACAGTGGGGGTTCGCGGCGTCACCGCTGGTTACCGCGGAGGAGATCGCGCGCATCACGCGGGAAGCGGTCACTGTCGCTAAGGCGAACGCAGCAGCCCAGGCGACGCCGGTTCAACTCGCGCCGGTAAAAGCTTATCGCGACCGGTGGACTTCGAAGTTCGATAAAGATCCGTTTGCCATTTCGATGAACGAGAAGCTGGAGCTTATTCACTCCGCTACGCTCAGCATTAAGAAGGACCCGAAGGTCTTCTCCGCGTTCGGTGCGCTGGGGTTCCAGTCGGAGGACAAGTACTTCGCGTCGTCGGAAGGCTCTTCGATCCAGCAATACGTGGTTCGCGTGTACCCTCTGCTGAACGCGGTCGCGGTCGACTTTAAGAATGGAATTTCACGTACCCGAAACTATTCCGTGGAACCGCAAACGGCAGGTTGGGAGGCGATTGCCAAAGCGAATCTCGGAGAGAATGCGCCGCGCATTCGCGCCGAGGTATTGGAGCACCTTGCCGCGCCTCCGGTGTCGCCCGGAAAGAAAGACCTGGTGCTGCTTCCCAGCCATCTCTGGTTGACGATCCACGAATCGATCGGCCACTCGACCGAGCTGGACAGAGCGTTGGGATATGAGGCGAATTACGCGGGCACCAGCTTTCTTACGACGGAGAAAATGGGGAATTTCTCGTTCGGCAGCGAACTGATCAACGTCTTCGGCGACCGCACGAACGATCGCGGGCTATCGACCGTTAAGTACGATGATGACGGCGTTCTGACTACTAAGTTTCCGATTATCGAAAAAGGCGTGTTCAAGCATTATCAAACCATTCGCGATCAGGCCCATCTTGTAGGGGAAACGGAATCGCGCGGCTGCTGCTACGCCGATTCGTGGTCGAGTGTGCCGTTCCAGCGCATGCCCAATGTATGGCTTGCACCGGGTGCGCCGGGGGTGACGCCCGACAATCTGATTTCTGGCGTCGATGACGGCGTTCTCATTGAGGGCGACGGGAGTTTTTCCATCGATCAGCAGCGCTACAATTTTCAATTTGGTGGCGATGCCTTCTGGGAGATCAAAGGGGGCAAAAAGCGGGGTATGCTTTCGCGAGTGGCGTATCAAGCCCGCACTCCGGATTTCTGGCATGCCTGCGACGGCATAGCCGGACAAAGCTACTGGCAGCAATTCGGCGCGCCAAGCGACGGCAAAGGTGAACCGGGACAAAGCAACGCCGTCAGCCATGGCTGCTCGCCCTCGCGATTCCGCCAGATCAATGTACTGCTGACCGATTAGAAGGATACCTGTCATGTTCAGCCAGCAGCAAGTGAAAGACATCATCGATCAGGTCATCAGCTATTCGAAGCTGCCGGGATGCGAGGTGAATGTCCAATGGACCGAAGACGACTTTATCCGATTCGCGAGAAACGGCATCACCACGTCGGGCTATCGCGTCACCCAGCAGATTTCGATTACCAGCACCACCGCGGATAAACGCAGTGGCAATTCCGCCGTCAGCGAACTCACGCCGGAGGCGCTGAAAGCGGGGGTCAAGCAGGCGGAGGATCTGGCGTTGATCTCGCGCCCGAATCCGGAGGATATGCCCGCGCTACCGGCGCAAAAATATCCGCATCTGAGCAATTTCGATCCGGACACGGCAGCCGCGCGCGGCGACGTGCTGATCCCACATGTCCAAGCCGTGATCTCCGGTGCGGTGAAGAACAAGCTGGTTACCGCGGGATTCATTCAGAGATCGGCGAACGCGGTGGGGGTCGGCAACAAGGCCGGACTGTTCGGATATCACACTTACACGGATTCGAGCCTCACCCATACCATGCGTAACCCGGAAGGCACCAGCTCCGGTTGGGCGACTCAAAGTTCGGTGATGGTGAAGGACCTGAACGGTGCGGAGCAGGTCGCTGTGTCGATCAAGAAGTGCCTGGGCGGCGTCAACCGGAAGAAGCTCGATCCCGGCAAGTACACCGTGATTATGGAGCCTGCCGCAGTGGCGGATGTGATCGGATGGCTCGGATTCGCGTTCGGTGCGCGCGATGCCGAGCAGGGACAATCGTTCCTCAGCAAGCCAGGCTCGGACCCAAATGCGACTGCGACTTTTCTTGGCGAAAAAATGTTTCCCGAGATCATTACGCTGCGTAGCGATCCCTTTCACCCCAAGCTGGCGTCAACGCCCTGGGGATCGTCGCTGCTGCCGAACGAAAAGATTTCCTGGATCGAGGAAGGCGTGGTCAGCAATCTTTTTTACGACCGGTTCTGGGCGAGTAAGGCGAGCAAAAAGCCGACGTCATTTCCAGCGAACCTGGTGCTGGAGGGACAGAACAATACGTTGAACGACCTGATCGCATCGGTCGATCGCGGATTGCTGGTGACGCGCCTGTGGTACATTCGCGTGGTCCAACCGAAGACGTGGCAGCTTACCGGTCTCACACGCGATGGCGTGTTTTTAATCGAGAAGGGGAAGGTTACCGATCCGGTCACGAACTTCCGTTGGAATCAAAGTCCGGCGGAGATTCTCCAGCGGACTACGAAATTGACGCAGCCGATTCGGGTCACGAATGATGAGACGGGGTCGAATATGGCTCCATCTCTTATTACGACGGATTTTAACTTTACTAGTGTTTCGGACGCGGTGTAGTTGTTTCGTCTGACCGCATGTTACGCATGGCGGTTCGGTTGGCGCTTAAAGGGACAGGTCGGGGACCTGTCCTACTCGATAATAGGGCGGGGCGGCTAGATTCGATGGGAAGCCGGGGTGCAGCCAAGCGCGGTCTGGGGCCGATTTGAGCTCGAAGTAATATTGGAGCGGATACGGCGAATCAGTGTATGCGCCGGGGATAGAGGCGACGTAGGCCTGTCCTTTGCGTTCCATCACGGCGGACTGCCAACGCTCCGCTTGGTTGACATGGCGATAGTGGAGACGCACCGAGGCTAGAACTGGACCAGCGAGTTCCAGCAGCAGCGGCTGTTTGCCATCAAAGCGTTTCGGCGGACGATGCTGCATCGCGGCGGAATGGCGCTCCGGGCGGCCTGTTGCTTCGGCGATGGCTGCCTTCACTTTCGAATCATCGGTCGGCTTAGCAGACGGCAGGCGACTTTCCAGAAGGGCGATATCGGCATCAATTGCGGGAAGGCGGTCGAGCCAATGGCCGCGGAGCCAGGGCAGTTCGCCGACGGTGATGTCTTGAACGTAGACACCTTTGGCCTTTTCGGCCAATCCAGCCCAGGCGGCGCGCGCTGTGCGGTAGAATTTGACCGCTTCCTCGAGCGCGGCTCGATCGCCCGTGCGCTCATGAATCGAATACAGAACGCCCGCGCGGAATTTGGCGGCGAAAAATTTACCGAGACCAGACATGAATCGCGACATCGATTTCCACGCGGCGGTCCTTTACCGGTTGCGCGACGCCGGCCAGATCTTCCAGCCATTGCGCGACCTCGATGGGCGAATATTTGCCGCTGCGCTCGCCCTTAAGCAACTCGTCGGCGAAGTCATTGATGCGCGAGAAGAGTTGCGGATCGAGTGGGCTGGTATTGCCGAAGACTTTAGGCGAAGGGGTGTCGGTATACTCGGTTTTCGTTAGCTCCACCAGCGACTGATTGGTGTAGATCTCGGGCCAGTAGTTGTTGTTCGCAGCCGAGGGCAGGTGCGCGGTGGTGACGATTGGCAGAATGCGGCTGGCCGCGGCGAGCGCGGGTTCGACCTCGATCTTGGCGTCCGGGTTGTAGAGCTTCCGACCCCAGACGCGGTAGGTATCGAGATACTTCTCCCAATCCCAACGCGGACGAAGTGAAGCGTCGGCGTAGGCGCAGCGACCGCCTGAAATTCCCGATCCACGCCGCCCTTTGAAGGAGAGGGGCTCCATGATCTCGACGCCTTTCGATCCGCAAAATTGGAAGGCTCGCGCGTAGCCGGCGGCGAAAACCGGGTCGGCCCACAGCAACAGGCGCTGGGTGCCAGGCCATATGCGCCAGAGAATGTCGAAGCGGCGGTCTTCGCGCATCAGGTCGGCATAACCGTAGCGGGTAAAGCTGCGGGATCCGGTGCTCAGCGCCATGAGGCCGCTGTCGCGATGGTCTGGCTTGGGGATCTCCTGATCGCGGATGTCGGCCTGATGGTAGGGCATTCCCATGTGTTCCGCCCAAAATTTCGGCGATACTTTTACGGGCATGCCGGTGGCTAGCGCGAGGTCGATCATGCCTTGGTCGATGCCCTTCGCGTGCAAGTCGATCTCGACCTTGCGGCCGCAGCGTTTCACGCCGTCGAACACGGTGCTCCAGAACGGATAGCTGCCTTCAGAGACACCGCTTTCGCCGTGGATACGAAAGGTGACGCCGCCGATCGCGGGACAGGCGCGAAGCAGAGCCGCAAGCGCATCGCGGCAATACGGGCCGTGATTTTCGGCGTTGAGCCCCTCGATAGTGTAGTTCGGATGCGGACTGTTCTCCCACTGGTAGCCGTGCATCCAGAGGCCTAACTGGAATTGGAGGCCGTGGCTGGCGGTCTGCTCGCTGATGAAGCGCAGAGTTTCGAGGTTGCGATCGCGCTCGGCGTCGGGCAGGTTTACGGCGCGGACGTTGTAGCCGGGCACGGTGAGGAAGAAGGGATAAGCGAAAAGGAAGTAGGCGTCGGTCACGGCGCGCAGGAAATCGTAGCCGATGCCGAAGCTGAGGTTGAAACGATTGAAGCGGTTCTCCGCGAGCATGGCAAGATAACGCGGCCACATCTCGCGGTCGTAGAACCAGGGCTTGTCTTCGACCTCGCTGGCGAAAAGGCGCTGGATACTGCGGACGGCGTTGGCAGGCCTTTCCGGGGTCGCGGGCTGTTTCAAGGTGGATTGCGGCAGAGCGGGGGCGCCAGCCATTGCGGCAGCAGTCAGGAGAAAATTGCGGCGCTTCACATAAGGGATTGTACTGCTTAACCGCGGGCCGCGCGCAGAATCGCCGCTACGCTTCGATCCACGTCTTCCTCTCGCGTCGCCCATGACGACACGCTGATACGCATGGCCGTGCGGCCTTGCCATTCCGTGGGGCCGCACCAACAGGTGCCGTCCTGCTGCACTCGCGCGACCACTTGCCGGGTTCGGGCGGCATCGCCGAAGGACACCAGGACTTGGTTCAGCACGACTTCGTTGAGAATTTCACACCCGCCTTTTTGTAGCTCTAAAGAGAAACGACTGGCGAGGCCGCAGTTCCGCTCGATCAGCTCGCTCAAGCCATTCCGGCCTAATGAGCGCAATGCGGCCCAGATTTCCACACCCCGGGCGCGTCTTGAAAGCTCCGGCGTATATTGAGAGGGCTCGCGATGTTCGCCTTGCGGAAGATACGCAGCCGTCACTGACATAGCTCGCTTCAGCGCCGTCGGGTCGCGGACAAATGCCAGGCCGCTATCGTAAGGAACGTTGAGCCATTTGTGCGCGTCGGTGGCCCAGGAGTCGGCGGTCGCCACGCCTTCGATGAGGTGAGCGTGGCGCGGACTCGCCGCGGCCCAAAGGCCGAAGGCGCCGTCGACATGCACCCACGCTCCGTTTTGATGGGCGCGCTCGCAGATCTCCGCGGCTGGATCGAATGCGCCGGTATTCACGTTACCGGCCTGGATACATAGAATCGTGGGTCCGTTGAACGGCGGTATCTCGCCGGCGCGCATCCGCCCCTGGTCGTCCACCGGCACCCGCGTTACCCGCGCGCGTCCCATGCCGAGCATCCCTAGCGCTTTCATGAGGGATGGATGAGCCTCGCCTCCCACGATCACTGTAATCGGCGGAGCGCCGAAGAGACCGTCGGCCTCTACATCCCATCCAACGCGCTCCAAAACGGCATGACGGGCGGCTGCGAGGGCCGTGAAGTTTGCGACGGTCGCACCGGTGACGAAGGCTCCGGCCGATTCTGCGGGAAGCTTCAAAACGCCGAGAAGCCATCCGAGCGATACTTCCTCCAGCACGGTCCCAATCGGCGATGCGGCGAAGAGGCCTGGATTCTGGTCCCATGCGCCGGCCAACCAGTTTGCGGCAAGTGCAGCCGGCAGGGAGCCTCCGATCACGAAGCCGAAATATCGCCTGCCAGCCATTGCTGTGGTCGCGGGTGAGCCGATGCGATCGAGCATCACGAGGACCTCAGCCGGGTCCTGAGGGTCCGCTTGCAGAGGCTGATTCAGTTCCTCCAAGCGCGCCAGTGCTTCGGTGGTTGGAGCGACGCTGCGCTCGTCCAAAGTCTCCAGGTAGCGCGCGGCTATCTCCGCTGTGTGGTGCAACAGGTCTCGCATCCTTTCGATGCTAGCAACGTTAGCTATATGGCGGAAGATCTCACTGGCAGGCGAAACTGTCTGCCCCATACAAGGCACAAATTCTCCTGTTGCGGCAATCAACAGCTTGGGGATCACTCAACACACGACTGAAGGCCCACCCTGTCGCGGATTACTCATGAGGACTAGTTTGTGCGACGGAGCCTGGAAGTAATCTCAGACTTTCAGGACATCGTCGCGCCGCGCCACGATCGCGTAAAGGACCGGGGCCAGAAAGATCGACAGCAAGCAGGCGCGAGAGCAGCCCGCCTACGATGACGATCGCGAACGGTTTCTGCGAATCGCTGCCGATTCCCGTTGACGTCGCTGCCGGCAACAGGCCGATGCACGCCACCAGCGCCGTCATCATGATGGGCCGCAGGCGCAGCAGGGACGCTTCATAAGTCGCCGTGACGATATCTTTTCCTTCCAGGCGCAGCTTGTTGATGAAGGAATAGAGGATCACGCTGGTGAGCACCGCAACGCCCATCAGCGCGACGAATCCCAGCCCGGAGGAGACGCTGAAATTGGTTCCCGTGTACCACAAAGCGAGCAGTCCGCCGACCGGTTCCGTCACCAGCACGCTGAACAGAATGATCAGCGGAAATTTCAAATTTCCGTACAGCGCGAACAGGATCAGAAGGATCAGCACAATGGTCAGCGGCGCGATTATCTTCATCTGTTCCCGCGCCGCCAGGTAGTCTTTGTACTCGCCGCCCCAATCGAAGGTGTAGCCGAGAGGAAGCTTCATTTGGCGGTCGACTTCGCGCCGCGCTTCTTCGACCGCTCCCGCCAAGTCGCGATTGCGGACGCTGAACTGGACTCCGATGAAGCGCGAATTGGATTCGCGGTAAATAAAGGACGCGCCGCTTTCGACCTTAATGTCGGCGAACTGGCTCAGCGGAAGATGCTGGCCGTTGGGCGTCGCGATCAGCAGGTTTCTGATAGCGTCGGCATCCTTGCGATACGGCTCCTGCATGCGGACAATCAAATCGAACTGGCGCTCGCCTTGAATCACCTGCGAAGCGGCTTTGCCGCCCATCGCGGTTTCGACCATGGTGTTGACGTCATCCACGTTCAGTCCGTATTGCGGCGATTCGCTCGCGATTGGGCGTGACGATCAGGCTCGGCTGGCCGAGCTCGCGCACCACAGTGATGTCGACAATGCCGGGGACCTTGGAGATAATCCGCTTCACCGTCCGCGCGTTTTGCTTCCAGCGTCGCCAGATCGCCGCCGAAAATCTTCACGGCCAGCGAGCTTTTCAAGCCGGTTTCCGCTTCGTCCACGGCGTCCTCGGCCGGCTGGGTGAAGTTGAAAATCACGCCTGGAAATGCCGCCATCTTTTCGTTGATCGCGTCCACCAGTTGCTTCTTGTTGCGAACCTTGCCGGTCCACGCAGCTGTCGGAGTAAGGCTTCAGCCCGATGTAATATTCGTTGTTGAAAAATCCGGTCGAATCGGTTCCATCGTCGGGCCGGCCCAGCTCATTGGCGACGGTGGTTACTTGCGGAAAGGTGCGCAGAATATCGCGAATCTGCGGCGAGAGTTTCGACGCTTCCTCGAAGGAAATCGTATAAGGCGCGGTCGCGCGCATCCACAGCGCGCCTTCATCCAGATGCGGCATGAACTCCGCGCCGATCAAAGGGATCAGCAGTAACGATGCAGCGAAGACCGAGAGCAGCAGCGCTGGTCGACAGCGTGCGATTGCGCAGGCACCAGCCGAGCAAAACTCCATAGCCGCGGCGGATGAAATCGAAGAACGAAACTTTCGGCTCGTGGATTTTTCCGCGCAGCAGGTAGGAACACAGCACCGGCAGCAGGATCAGCGCGCAGATCACGGACCCGACCAGTGCGAATCCCATGGTGTCCGCCATCGGCTGAAACAATTTTCCCGAGGGACCGGTGAGCACGTAAATCGGCAGATACCCGGCGATGATCACCGCGACCGCATAAAAGATCGGCCGCTCGACGTCTTTCGCCGCCGCGCGGATCACGTAAATCAGATCGTAATCCTCGCCTTGCGCGGGCCGCCAGTTCGCGAAATACGTTCTCCACCATCACCACGGCTCCGTCGACCAGGATGCCGAAGTCGATCGCTCCGATCGACAGCAGATTGGCCGGAATATGCCTCCAATCCAGGCAGATGAAGGAAAACATCAGCGCGAACGGAATGGTGATCGCAACGATGATGGCGGCGCGAATGTTGAATAGAAATATGCCCAGAACGATCAGCACCAGCATCATGCCGCGGATCAGATTCTCTTCCACGGTGCGTGGTGGTTTCTTCGATCAGATCGCTGCGGTCGTAATAGGGAATGATCTTCACGTCCGTCGGCAGCACGTGCTCGTTCAACTCTTTCGTCAGCGTTTTCGACGCGCTTCAAAACCACCTGCGCCTGCTCGCCGACGCGCATCAGGATGACGCCTTCGACCGCGTCGTCCTGCTTCATATATCCGAACTCGCCCAACCGAACGGCATCGCCGATTTCGACTTTCGCCACGTCTTTGACATAGGTCGGGATGCCGTTGTTGGTCGCCACCACCACGTTGCCGATATCCTCGGTCGGTTTTCACCAGGCCCAGTCCGCGAATGTAATAGAACTGGCCGCCCTGCGAATAAAATCCGCCGCCGGCGTTCGAGTTGTTGGTGCTCAATTGCTGGAAAATCTGCGGAACGGTCACCCCGCGGGAGAACAGCCGGTAGGGATTCACGTTCACCTGATACTGCATCGTGGTGCCGCCCAAGCTCGAATCGTCGGCGACGCCGGGGATCGCGCGATAACGCCGTTCGAGCAGCCATTGCTCGATGGTCTTCAGCTCCTGCGGCGTGCGATCCGAACTCACCAGAACATAGCGATAGATCAATCCGCTGGGACTGAACAGCGGAGAAACACCGGGCGTGATCCCGTCCGGAAGCGTCGCGTTCGCCATGCGCTCAAACGCCTGTTCGCGCGCAAAATACGGATCGGTCTCATACTCGAAATTCATCTCCAAAGCGGAGAGCCCGTACAGCGAAATCGAGCGCAGCGCTTCGATTTTGGGGATGCCGTTCATCTCCACTTCGAGCGGGATCGAAATCAGCCGCTCGACTTCTTCGGCGGCGTGGCCCGGCCACTGCGTAATGATCTCGACGTGCGGCGGAGAGAGGTCCGGATACGCGTCGATGGGCAGTTTCTGAAAGGAGACCGCGCCCCAGACCATCAACGCCAGAGCGGCCATGATGATCACGAAGCGTTGCGCGAGGGCGAAGGATACGATGCGTGCAATCATTGGATGGTGTTCGCAAACTGAAGAAAAACGCTGCCCTGCGCGACCACTTTCTCGCCCTCCTTCAATCCCTTGACTGATCTCCGTTTCGTCGCCCTGCTCCGCGCCGATGTTGATCAAGCGCTGCGCGAATTTCCCGGGCGAGACTTCGACATACACGAACGGAAGATTCTCGTCATTGCGAAGAATCGCCGACGTCGGCACCGTCAGCACCGTCCTGCCGGACCTGGTATGGATCACCGCATCGACAAACATATCCTTCTTCAGCAGCCCATCCGGATTCTTCGTGACGATGCGAACCGAAGTCGTTCGCGTCGTCGGATCGATCAGCGCTTCGATGTACCCGATCGCGCCGTGAAACGTCCGGTGGAAGGACGAATCGGTCTCTTCCACCGCGTCGCCGACGCGAACCGCTTCCAGATCGCGATCGTAAATGTGACCCTGCACCCACACCGTCGAGTTGTCGCTGATCGTGAAGCAGGCGGTCGTACCCGGCCTGAATCACCAGTCCCGGCGTCACCAGTTTCTGCACCACGATGCCCGCGATCGGCGAGCGCACCGCGAGTTGCGGATTGATGGCCACGCCCTGATGCTGCGCATCCGTCGATCTCCTGTTCGGTAACGCCGAAGATTTTCAGCGCCTGCAGATCGTTCTCCGTTTCGGCGCGCGCATCGTTATAATCCTGTTCGGCCGCTTCCATATCCTTCGTCGCGATGACCTTGTGTTCCAGCAGGTCCTTACTCCGATCCAGGGTTTTCTTCGAATAATCCTGCGCGGTTGCGGGCTTTCTTATAAGTCGAGATCGCGGTCGCCACATCGGGGCTCGATACATAGAGCAGCGGCTGACCCGCTGTAACGCGGGTGCCCAGGTCCACCAGCAATTTTGAAATCGGCCCGTTCACTTGCGTGATCGCCTGCGTGGTGTGGTCCGCGTCCCAATCCACCGTGCCCGTCGTGCGAACCACAGTCGACCAGGAGGTTTTCTTGACCTCGGCGATTTTCAATGCGGGAGTTGTTTCGCCGGCACTTCAAACAGCGCGGCTTCATCCGTCTGCGCCGCCGCCGCGGCCGGGGGCGGTTTTCTTATAAAGGCCGCATGAACACAGTCAGCAGCGCTGCGACTTGCGATAACGAACTTCACGGAATCACCTGCGCTCCCGCCGCTTGATTCACCTGCTCCACTGCGATCATCTGCGCCGCCAGCGCCTGCCGGTAGGCAAGCTGCGTCGCCCGGTAACTGCGCTCCGCGTCGAGCAAATCGAGAATCGTCGCGGCGCCGCGCTGAAACGCGTAATTGCTGATATCGCGGGAATCCGTGGCTTGTTTCAGATATCCGCTTTCATAAAGATTCACGATTTCTTCATTGCTCTTGCAGTCCGTAATACGCATTGACGACGTCGGTCTGGACGCCCACTTTGGTCGACGCTTCGGTTTCGACCGACTGCTTCACCGCGGCTTGGCTGCGCGCGATCTCGCCCTGATTGCGATCGTGAATCGGAAGGTCCATGGAAAACGACACACCCGCTCCGATCTGAGCTGGGCGACTGGTACGAATAATCGCCGCCCCAGGTCCAATCCCGCGCGCGATTTCCGAATGCCAGCGAGACGGTATCGTTGGCGAGCGTCACGCCGGTGTGCGCGGCCTGCAAATCCGGCCTGGAATCCAGCGCCTTCTTCTCCAGATCCTCCAGGGTGACGGCAGGCTTGGTGTGCTGCCAGCGCTCCTTTCACGTCGAAATCGTCGGTCACGGATTGGTAGCCCAACAGTTGCCGCAGCGTCGCCCTCGCCTGCACCAGGCCCAAAACCGCGGCCGAAACATCCTGCTCGAATTGCAGTTTCTGAATGCGACAGCTTCAGGTAATCGCCTTCGGCCAGATCTCCCGCCACCAGGCGCGCATGATTCAGGTCGACCTCTTGCGAAAAATTCGCCAAGATCGTCTTTGGCCAGCAGCGAGAACGGATTTCGCCAGCAGAACATTAATGAACGCCTGCACCACTTGAAATCTTAGGGTCCGCTCATTGTCGGTGACGTTCTGCGCGGCCATCAGAGTGTTGTCCTTCGCCACCACCACGCGCTTTTCGCGCTTGCCGCCCTTCTCCACCGTGTAACTGAGGCCGGCTGAATAAATTTGAGTATCGAAGCGGATGGTTTGCGGCAGAGAGAATCGGGATGCGCATCAACGCCCAGGCTGAGCGTCGGATTCGGCTTCAGCGACGCGGTGATTTCATTCGGCCTTCGTTTGATCGATATTCAACCGGTTCGCGCGCAGCGACTGGTTGTAGGCAAGCGCGATTCGCACCGCATCTTCTTTCGAGATCAATTTTTCCTGCGCGAGAGCCGGGAATGCGAGCAGGAGCCGTAGCGATCGCGATACGCCAGGAATTCATTATTAGGGTAATCGCCTATTATGACGGCGATCGCAATACGCGATGGGTAGAAAATCCTATGAACGGGCCCGATTTGCCGATGAGCGGACGCTATTCGTGCGAATCGTGGTTTTCCGCCTGGTGTTTGCTGGCCCCTTCAACGTGCTCCATCGCATGGACCAGGTGGCCGTGAGAAATCATGGCATGATGGGCGGCCTTTTCGAATTCGCCGGCGCCGTGATATTTGGCGGCGCTGCGCTGGTGCTTGGCGGCATGCTCCAGCAGTTCGGCGGCTTTCAGATGATGATCGACGCCTTTTTGCGACATGTGTTTAGAATAGCAAATGCCGTGCAATTCAAAACTTTTGGAAGACATTCTCCTGTTTGGTCTGCTGGACGAGGAAGAGATGGCTCAGTGCGGGGATCTAGAGCAATATAGTCAGCCGACGAGAGAATGAATTTGACTGTTGTCGGTCATAACGGCGATTGGGTGCGAAGACCGTCGAGGAACCGATGTGCCAGCACTTGCATTAGAACGTTTCGGTTTCGACTGCGGCGTGTTCGCCAGATGACCGCATCTGACATTAGCAAATCTCCACTTCAGAACCACAGCCGCTCTGTGATGGCGATCGAAATCAATAGATGGAGCAGCGCGGCGCCGGTGATTGCGAAAGGATTATTTCGTCAGGAAGAGCTTGGCTGCGAGCAATCCGCCGGCCGAAATTCAGTCGTGCCTCATTCCAGACTTCGACGGTATCCCCCGGAAGGAGAGACTCTCGTTGCCTTCTGACTCTTGTAGAACAGTCGAAGTCATCAAGCTCGAATGGCTTGATGTTGTTGAGCTGAATTGTGCTGTCCGCTATTTCTTTGCCGCTTTCAGCGCCGCCTGGCGCCTCCGTTGCCCGAGGGCCATCTTGCGACGGGTTGCAGCGCTAATATGGCGCTTCTTCTTGGGCGCACCTTCAGCAGACTTGGGATTTCCGGTTTCGGCCCCACCCGCGTGAAGTGCTGCTATTGCTAGTTCTAACTTGTCGCGCTCCGCGATGAGGAGAGCGAGGATTGATTCAGTTGCCATTGATTTGATCCTAACACTTAGGGCGATGGGATTTCATTCTCGTGGACTTCTCATCCGCATCGCAACACGGTTTGGCACCCAACCTAAGTAATAAAAATCTGCCAGGTCTCGTCGTGTTATGCCAGACCAGGGTGAAGTTGACTTCGGCTCGTAAGGCAGCCAGCTCAAATGGATTCCCAGTTTTCGGAATAATTATTCGTTCAGTGTGACAGGCGGTTCTTAGCCCCGAGAAAGATCCGGCTGCCGCGCCGTCCAATCGTTGCGCCGAGCGCTGCCTCGATTTGTGCGAATTGTTTTAAGCTAGTGAAACAACCGTTCCCGAGAGAGTTCCGTGAGTCGCCATGTCCACTCAAGCTGCAAATACAGCCCGCGGAAACAAACCACCCAGGCCTTCACAGGCGGGGCTTTTTCAACTCGTCAAGCCCTACAAAGGTCTGGTCGCCCTGCTTGCGGCGCTTACCATTCTGGCCAACGCGCTGAATCTGGTCGTGCCAAAACTGATTGCGAGCGCCATCGATAACTACCGGCAGCCAAACTTCGCGCTCGGCCCCATGATCGCCCGATTCCTGCTGGTTGCGTGTCCGCATTCCTCCTGACGTATCTGCAGAGCCTGGTGCAGACCTATGCGTCCGAACGCGTGGCAAAGGATCTGCGCGCCCGCCTGGTGGCCAAGTTGGCCACGCAGACATATAGCTTCGTAGAACACGTCACACCCGCGAAGCTGTTGACCAACCTCACGTCGGACGTGGATGGCGTCAAGCTGTTCGTGTCGATGGCCATCGCCACGATCATCTCTTCCATTTTCCTGATCGCCGGCTCCAGCGTCCTGCTGCTTTCCATTAACTGGCGTCTGGGCCTCAGCGTTCTGGGGATCGTGCCGTTCATCGGTATCACGTTCTACCTGGCGCTTAAGAAAGTTCGAGAACTCTTCAAGAAAGGCCAGGAGGCTATCGACTGGTTGAACCGGGTGATCAACGAAAGCATCCTGGGCGCCACCTTGATCAGGCTGCTCAACTCGCAGCAGGTGGAGTATCAGAAGTTCGTTTCCGCGAACGCGGAGGCGAAGAACGTAGGGCTCAGCATCCTGAGTGTTATGTCGGCGCTGATTCCCACGATCACACTCGCCGCCAATGCGGCCACGGTGATCATCCTGTTGGTGGGCGGCCGTTTCGTAATCGCCGGGCGGATGACGCTGGGAGATTTCTCCGCCTTTAATACTTATCTTGCGTTGCTGATTTTTCCGATCATCCTGTTGGGATTTATGAGCAATATAATGGCGCAGGCTGGCGCCTCCTACATGCGGCTGAGCGGCGTTTTGAATGCCCCGCCGCCTCCGAAAGCCGGGGAGAACCGGTCCGCATTGCGGGGCGACGTTTCCATGTCCGGCATTTCACTCACGCTTAGGGGACAAGGAAGTACTCAAAGACGTGTCGTTCTCCGCGAAAGCCGGCAGCACTACGGCCATTATCGGCCCTACCGCAGCGGGCAAGACGCAAATGTTATACGTCCTGATCGGACTGCTTAAGCCGGAATCCGGGTCCGTAACTTACGATGGCGAAGCCCTTGGAGTCCTACGACAAGGAAGCGTTGCACCGGCAGGTCGGTTTCGTATTTCAAGATAGCATCCTGTTCAATTTGACGCTGCGGGAGAACATTGCCTTCAGCACGGCGATTCCTCAGCAGGACATGGAGAAGGCGATTGCGACGGCGGAGCTTCATGACTTTATCGCCACGCTTCCCATGGGCCTGGACACGGTGGTTTCCGAGCGCGGAACCAGCCTCTCAGGCGGACAGAAACAACGCGTCATGCTGGCGCGGGCGCTGGCGCTCAATCCCAAAGTGCTGCTGCTCGACGATTTCACGGCGCGCGTGGATGCGAACACCGAGCGCGCCATTCTCCAGAACATTCAGCGGAATTATCCCGACATCACGCTGATCTCGGTGACGCAGAAAATTTCTTCAGTGGAGCATTACGACCAGATCATCCTGCTGATGGAAGGCGAGGTGCTTGCGTCGGGAACCCACGGGCGCCTGATGGAGACGTCGCCCGAATACGTTCAGATCTACGAATCGCAGCGGAGCACAAATCTCTATGAAGTACAAGCTTGAGACCTCCAAAGCGCTCGGCAAACGGGAAGCAAAAAAGGGCACGCTCGGAGCTGGCGTTAAGCGGTTCCTGCCCCTGATGAAGCCCGAAACCGGACTCATCGTCGTGGCTCTGGTGGCCATGCTGATCGAGTACCGGCGACGTCTCTCGTCGGGCCAGTCATCATCGGACGGGGCGTCGATACCTACGTCCGCCTGAAGGATGGTCATGGTCTGCTGGTCGTCTCGCTGGTATTGATGGCGGTTTACCTGGTGGGCGTCGTATTCAGCTACACGCAGATCCGAACCATGGGCGGGGTGGGACGCCGGGTGCTGTTCAGCCTGCGGAACGCGCTGTTCATGAAGCTGCAGGATCTGCCGGTCGCATTCTTCAATGAGAACAAGGCCGGTGACCTGATCTCGCGCGTCAACAACGACACGGACAAGTTGAACCAGTTCGTGGGCCAGGCGCTGATGCAGTTTCTGAGCAGCATCTTCCTGATGACGGGCGCGGCGGTATTCGCTTTGTCGCTCAACTTCCGGCTGGGCATCGCGGCGCTGCTGCCGGCGGTTGGCGTGTTTGCCGCGACTAAGGCTACGTCCGCCTGGGTTAAGGCCAGAAACATGAAGAGCCTCCAAAGCCTCGGTGGGATGAGTTCTGAGATTCAGGAGAGCCTGCAGAACTTCAAAGTGATCGTTGCCTTTCACCGCATGGATTACTTCCAGCAGAAGTTCGAGACCGCGAACGAGGCCAACTACGCCGCCTCCGTCTCGGCGGGCTATCGCGAATAACATATTCATGCCCATGTACGGCCTGGCTCACCACATGGCGCAGCTTCTGGTGGTGGCTTACGGAATTGTACTGATCGGAAGGGATCAGACGACAGCCGGGCAGTTGATCGGGTTCCTTCTTTATGTAAACAGCTTCTACGGTCCCATGCGGCAGCTTGCCACCGTGTGGTCGTCATTTCAGCTTGCGCTGGCGGCGCTGGACCGGATCTCGGAAGTGCTGGCGCTCGAATCCGATATGCCACTGGTGCCCACCGGCGCGGCGGAATCGAATGGCGTACTGGAGTTCCGCAACGTGTCCTTCCAATATCCTGGCGGCAAGCATGTGCTGCGGGACGTCTCGTTTGAGTTGGAGAAGGGAAAAGCGTACGCGCTGGTCGGTCCGACTGGAGGCGGCAAGACCACTACGGCATCGCTGATGGCGAGGCTCTACGATCCGACCGAAGGATCGGTGTTTCTGGACGGCCGGGACATCCGTTCGGTTGCGCCGGACGAACGTTCACGAAAGGTCGGCTTTATTCCGCAGGAGCCGTTCTTGTTTAGCGGCACTGTGCGCGACAACATCGTTTATGGCAACGACGAGTATCGGGAATACTCCAGCCCGCAATTGGCCGAAGTTTTGGAGAAGGCGAACCTTTCGAGCCTGCTGGCGCGTTTCTCCGAAGGGCTGGATACGAAAGTGGCGAGCAGCGGCAACAGTATTAGTCTGGGCCAGAAGCAGCTGATCGCATTCATGCGTGCGACCTTACGAAAGCCAGAGTTGCTTATCCTGGACGAAGCGACGGCAAACATAGACACCGTGACCGAACAGCTTCTGGAGGAGATCCTCCGTAAATTGGCGCCGGAGACCACCAAGGTGATCATCGCCCACCGTCTGAACACCATCGATAACGTGGATCAGATCTATTTCGTTAATTCCGGTGGAGTCGCATTAGCAGGATCGATGGAGCACGCCCTCGATATGCTGCTGCACGGGAAGAGAGAGAGTTGAGTTGGTTCAGGCTATTCCAGAAACCACCGTCGAACGTTATGCCCACTGATCAAAGTTCACCGTGATCGAAAACGCTGTTGAGTGGATTTTGGCCGCTGTTCCCAAGGCACTAATCGGGGAGCCTTTGAGTACGCGATAACTCAAGTTAACGTACCGTGGCTCGGTGCTGATGGGATTCATTGGCTAGATGGCGAGAATGCACCGAAGGTCGGCTAATGGGACCACACTATAATATGGAGTGCCTCCCCGCATGGTTGCCCGTCTGTAAGCTTGGACGATTAGTCGTTATCGAACTCTTGTGCCGCCGAAACCACTCACAATCCCATGATCGGAGCGACGAACTCCGTCCTCGCCTCCTTCGCCAGCTCTGATCAGAGCCTCAGCAGAACTCTGTCTCCGGTCGATCGCGTAGCTGCCGAAAGTGACTGTCGCAATCCCTCGGCGCCAGTCGTTTTCACGCAGACGGCCGTTCGTCCATCTTCTAACACGTCACTTCTCTCGCAGCACTCGGCACCGTAAGCTGCAAAAAGCCATTCAATACCCAGAGACTCGTTCGGCTCCGTTCAATGAATTCTATTCGAAGTTGCTCCGGCCCGGCCATTCTGTCGCACTGTGAGTTTGCGGCAGGCGTGCGTGACGCCAGACGGGCTCTTCTGTTAAGTTCATTCAGTCGCGGGAGGCGACTAATCGTGAACCGCAACAGGACACCATACTTTCTGAACCGATTTGTGCGGTTACAAGATGAGTCGGATCAATCCGCAGCACCCGGCCGCGGCGGACGAAGCTGCGGGAGTCGCTATGGCAGGCGGCGTCGAACTGGCGCGGCAACACGGTGTGTATTCCGTCGCGCAGCCGCTCCGGCCGGACTAGATGGGGCTGAAGAAACGGTTGGGTGGGGCTTCCATCAGTCGACGGAAGCTAGCCAGACGGCCTTCGTGGAACTGATCGCGTCTCATCCGGCGACGCTGGAAGAATGTGTTCGAGTCCGCAAGCGGAGCGAAGATGTGCATCTAGTGGAAGCTCAACACGCTCAGGATCGTAATCAGAAATAATGCAACTTGATCACTTGCCTACCTAGCGGCAGCACGAAATAACGACCGCTTGCACGCGCGAGTGGAGGTTCGACCGCCAACGTTCGCCGATCAGGTCAACAGCGACCGCGCCTACACAGCAGCGGCACTGTGTAGTAGCCGAGGTCGTTCGTTTTGGTTTCGCGCGCGACGCCGGTGTCTGCGTTGGTGACGGTGACCTTAAATCGGGAAGCACTGCTCCGGAACTGTCCGTCACGCGTCCTGTGATCTGCGCCTCCTGCGCGAGCCCAATTCAAGCCACGAAGAGCCCGAGGATGTTTATGCTGATTGAATTCACTCCACATTAGCACACGAGTCAGACAGGGCATTCCGTAAAGTTCCACTGGTCCCGACCAAAGGAAGAGTCGTTCCGGTCCTGTCCTGTTTCCATGGTCCCGTTCCTATGGTCTGCAAAGAAAAAAACTTAAGCAGCTAGGGCTGTTTCGGCGGCCCCATCAGCTGCGGGGGAAAGTCGGCCCGTTTGGCTCCATCCGGATTTCGCTTGTTGGACTGCCCGCCCGCGTCACGAAACAGTGGAATGTACATCGCCCCGCTGGACTCCATTGCATCGAAAAGCTGCTTATTCATATCTTTGACGACTTGCTGGTGCTTCGCGCTGAAGATCAGGTTGTTGGTCTCACGCGGGTCCTCCTGCAGATCATAAAGTTCGTCGATGTCCCAGATTCCGTAATAATGAATATATTTGTAGCGACTGCCGCGCAGCGCGTGCATGGTCGGAGTTTGCGGGAAGTTTCGTTCCCAGTAGTACTCATAAAGCAGGCCATCACGCCAGGGAATCGACTGCCCTTGTAGAAGAGAGAGGAAGTTGCGTCCGGGGATATCGACGGGCGGTTCGAGCCCGGCGACGGCGAAAAACGTGGGGAGAATATCGATATTCGCCACGACCTCTTTCAGTTTGCCTCCGCCGGGAAAAAGTTCCGGACAGCGTGCCAGCATCGGGACGCGCATCGATTCCTCGTATGCGGTGCGCTTGTCGATCAGACCATGTTCGCCAAATTGGAAGCCGTTGTCACCCATGTAGACAATTAGCGTAGAGTCGAGTTCGCCGCGCTGTTTGAGCGCCGCGAACACCCTTCCGATGGATTCATCGACCCCCAGCAGCGTCTCCGCATACTGCTGATAGTACTCAGCGAGAGGTAAGTCGCTGTGATAAGGATAATCGACGCCGTGCCAGCTGTTCCGCTGATTCTGGACCCACATGGGACGATTGCGGGCCATGTCGCCGCTGATTTCCATGGTGGGCGGCGGAACGAACTTGGCATTAGCGTACTTCCCTTTATGGCGCTCAGCGGGAATGAACGGGGAGTGCACCGCTTTATGCGACAGATACATGAACCAGGGCTGTTGCGTGGACCGCTGCGCCAACCATGAAAGGGCGTAGTCTGTGAGTTCGTCCGTGATGTAGCCCTTTTGCGGCACGTGCTTTCCATCGACATTGAGCCCATCCGGAACGGGGAGATAAGAGCCTTGGCCTTTAAAACTCACCCAGCGGTCGAATCCGGGCTGGGGCTGGTCGCCGGTGTTGCCCATGTGCCACTTTCCGAAAAAGCCGGTAGCATAACCCGCCTTCTGCAGATCCTGGGAAAAGAAATGAGTACCGGCCGGAATCGCCGTATTGTTGTCCACGATCCGGTGCTGGTGGGCATATTTTCCAGTGAGGATAGAGGCGCGGCTTGGCGAGCATAGCGCTGTGGTGACAAAAGCATTTACGCAATGCACGCCGTCGCGAGCCATGGCGTCCATGTTTGGAGTGACCGGAAAGGTCTGCGCCCCGATGAAGCTCATGGCGTCATAGCGATGATCGTCGGTCAGAATGAAAAGAATATTTCGTGGCTTGGCGGACTGCGGACGCGCAGACTGCGCCACCGCCACGCCGCCGAGTGCGCCGCCCAAAAAAGTCCTGCGATTGTAGTTCATCGTTCTTTCCTCGGTTTGGATTCCATGCTCTACACAACAACTTTAAGCTAACTGGCCGTTGTGGGAACGGGCTGACGGCGAAGTGCCGTCGGCGCAGCAGTACAAAGGTTGCTCCAAAGCTTGAAAAAGTTCATGCACGGTCCGGTTTCGCGCAGGTAGGCTTTTCGTCGACAAATGCCAGCGAGCATTCCCACCCATTTTGCCCATCGAAACAACTCCGTGAACCGCCGCACGCGTCATTCGACTAGAATTTAAAATCAAGGGTCCTCGTGCCGGGGGCTGAGGTTAGAAAATGACTAACAAATTTCGAATTGCTGTTATTTTTATCCTGCTGCGATTTCATTCGTCATCCAGCGCCGCAACCTTAAAACCCGAAACGAAAGCAGCCTGGGACGCCTATCTTCAAGCCGCAAATGCCGCCATGCAGGCCCGTCTACAACCAGGCGCCCATTTCCTATGGCTCGACGACGAGCCGGATCGAGCTGAGAGTATTCGGACAAAGGGGCCCTACATTGCGCCGGCTGGCCCGCAGATTCCAAAGAAAGTTCCGTCCGGACTCATCCACGATTGGCTGGGTGTGGGCTTTGTCCCCAACGTAAAAATCGAAGATATCCTCCTGGTTCTCCGGGATTATGACCGGTACAAGGACGTCTATCGTCCGGGTGTTCTCGACTCCCTCTCCCATGGTAGTGACGACGTGAAAGATCTTTTCTCTATGCGTCTCGTGAACAAATCGGTGGTAGCGAAGACGGCTCTTGATGCCGAATGCGAAGCTTCCTATATTCGGGTCGACGATCGGCACTGGTACGGTGTTTCCAACACGATCCACATTCAGGAAGTCGATAAATTCGGAACTCCAGAGCAACACATCTTGCCCGAAGACCAAGGTACTGGGCTGATTTGGCGGCTATCCAGCATCACGCGCCTTGAGGAGCGCGACGGAGGCGTGTACGCAGAGTTGGAAGCAATTGCGTTAAGCCGCGATATCCCCGCCGCATTTCGCGTGTTCGTGACTCCCATCGTGCGCCGCGTATCGAGAGATTCACTCGCTACATCTCTTCACCAAACGAAGGTCGCCATAGATGCCAGCGTGGCGCGTCGCACGCAGAAAGGATCTTCTCAATGACCGCGGGCCGCCGCGACTGGCGACTCCGTTGACTTTGACCCTTCCGCCGGCGCCGTAACGACCTTTTCAATGTGATGGAACGTCGCCGCTTCCGAATGCAACGACTGCCCAGAAACAGATTCGAACGTCTTATAATCCGGTCGTGTGGCAATCTTTCAAATACACAGCCGCGTTTCTGTTGGCGTCATTCGCAATGCTGAGCCAGCCCATATCCATCGAACCACGCCAACGTCCCGGCACGAAGACGCAGCCGGACGAAAGAAAGGCGCACCTCAAAATAGATACCAGCTTGGTTCTGGTCCCTTTTACGGTGACCGACCGACTCGGCCGCCCGGTCCTCGGCCTTGAAAAAGAAAACTTTCGAGTCTTTGACAACAAAGTCGAACAGAGGATCGTCAATCTCGCGATGGAAGACGATCCAGTCGCCGTAGGTTTCATTTTCGACATCAGCGGCAGTATCGGTGGCGCCATGGGCCGATACCGAATGGCCGCCCACGAGTTTTTCAAGGTCGCGGATGAGAAGGACGAGTTTTTCCTGGTGGAGTTCGAGAGCGCTCCGAAGTTGGCGGTGCCTCTAAGCCGAGACGCGTCTAACATCGATTATCAGATCATGATGACGAAGTCCAAGGGAATGACCGCGCTTTTCGATGCCGTTTACCTCGCGACGAATGAAATTAAGAAGTCACAACTCGTCAAGAAGGCTCTCATCCTGATCTCCGATGGCGGCGAAAACCACAGCCGATACACTCTCCCGGAACTCCAGAATGCGCTTAGGGAAACCGACGCGCTTCTCTACGCGATCGGTCCTGAGCCTGAAGATTCCCACGGAGACAACAATGGCCGCTTGTTGAAACATCTCGCCGAACTGACTGGGGGACGGCTGATCGAACTAGGCGGCGTCGGCTTGCCGGAACTAGCACAAAAAGTCATCATCGACCTTCGAAACCGGTATCTGATTTCGTATTCGCCGACGGAGAACACCAGAGACGGCAAGTATCATGCAATTAGAATCCAGTTGATCCCTCCGAAGGGCATAGGAAAACTGGCGGTTCATTGGCGCACCGGATATTACGCCCCAACCCAATAGTTTGTTCTAACACGTCATGTATCCGGATCGGGCAAAACACAGTCGGTTATGATAAGGTCCATGCGGACTTGTGCCAGGGTCGCGTTCGCGCTGGCGAGTTGTTCGACGCTTGCCCTCTTCGCAAAAGCCTCCTCTGCGGCAGTTGCTTAATTTTCGAAACAGGAGACAGGGGCGGCGGCCCGCGAGAGACGCTGTTCTCCGATTCCGAGGTGGTACATGGAGGCAAATGGGCCGCTCCGTTGGACCGCAAAACCTCAAGCGCTGGAACTTTCACGACTCTGACCACTTCCTTGCCGGTCGATTTTGCAAGCCAGTGGGTTGAACTGCGAGCTTTTCTGAAACCTGAGGCGGTCAGCGTATACTTCGGCCTATGGCTCCGCGAGGATGCCACCGAAGGTGTAATTGGCTTTGATAATATGCATAACCGCCAGTTCAAGGGTACTCATGATTGGACAGAGTATTCGATCAAGCTTCGCCCTGAAATCCCGACGCGAAAGATTTCGTGTTCGGAGTTCTGATGGAGGGCACTGGTAGTACTTAGGCTGACGACCTGCAGTTGCTCATCGATGGCGGTTCGGAATCCCCCGAAGATTGAAAAGGCACAGACGCCGCCTGACCGTGATCGCACGTTTGATCACGGTTCCGAAACCTTGTCCGCGGGGCAGATTGAGAATCTGGCGATTTTGGGAAGGTCTGGGGTTTCTCAAATATCAGACCGCGTGATCACGGGCGGTGAACGACAGTTGGATTATGATCTGTTCCGTTCGGCCAGATAGGAATCATCAAACTCCCGTGGAAGCGTCTCGCGGTAGTTCCACGGAATCCAATCGACGGGATTGGCCGCGAGTTGCCGGGCGTGGCGCTGTAGATGGATCAGGTAATCGAACGAGTTTGGCGCCGCACAACTCGCTTGAGTGGATTAGGCTCATGAGTAGATCGCCCACTTGCGCCGCGTTCAAGGTGCGTAGAACAAAGCATCCCAAAGTGTTTTGCGATCCGGCAGGCTCGGTGCCGCCTCTGTCAACGTGGGAAACAGGTTGGCAAGGCGATCGAGGAAGTGTGCGCGAGCGATGATCGATTCGCTGGTATTGGCCGAATCGACTGCCTTCGAACTGGCGGCACTCCAGAATTATCCTCCGGTGGTAGTTCCAGTGTGACTCCCTAGACGCCCGAGAGACTTGCGCGCAGTTGGCGTTCCTGGTGCGACTCCAGACGATAGGCGATCACTTGTATGCGATCGTCGGCTCCAGCTTCCACGCTGACCGGCGCGCCGGCGCTCAGGTCCAACCGCCTGTAATCCCACGTTCGCAGAATTTCTGAATTCCGAGCTGATTGCCTGGGTGCGCCGAAGCTACAATGTGACGCTCGATCCGCGGAAAATCACCATCGGAGGCTGCAGCTACGGAGGACTCGCCGCGACCTGTGAGGCTTATCGACATCCCGAAACCTTCGGCAACGTGCTTTCGCAATCCGGCTCCTATTGGTGGACTCCGCCATACGTGAAGCAGAAGGGCAGAGTGAGCAAGCGGAAGATGCATATCAGGAGGCGACGCAACTGTTAATGAAAAAGCCGGCAACAGGGCTTTATCAGTTCGAAGGAGAGGTGCTTGAGACGGTGCGCAAGGGCGAGTGGGTGCGCCGGCGGGACCGCAGTGTCGACGAGGCTCCGGCTCCGCACGCTCTTCCGGGGAACGGCTCCGCGCTTGTCCTTGAGTGAAGAACCCTGCAAAACGTGGTTAACCCGCTTCCACAAGGCGTGAATAATGCCATCTGTGTTTGGCTCGTCAGCAGCACGTTTCAGTCCGAGGTGTTAAGTGGCGATATCGGCAAGTCGCAGGGCTAGGAGGCGCCCGCAACTGGCAGCACTGGGAGTATCAGCGAGATGCTCGGCGTTCGCCGCGGCGCTCACGGTTTTTCCACTAGAACGTCACTGGCCGCGGCTTCCGCGACGAGTCGATCCGCATCAGCGCGCAGTAGCAAGCGCTCGGCAACAGCCTTTTCTGCTGCGGACTTCACCGCATCCACATAAGCCTGATGGGTGCCGTAGCGTTCTTCGAGCGAGGGCCTCGGATCGGCTGAAGCCACACGCTCCGCCTTGGTTTTCGCGAACGGCAGATAGCCGCCGTTCAACGTGCAGATCTTGCCTTTGTCGAATCCGGCCGCCACGATGTTCCAGCCGAGATAGGTGCCGAGCGGGACCTGCCGCAGCACCGACGGCACTCCACCGACGTCGTTGCCGTCGCCGTCCACCTTCGGCACCAGCGTCGGAAGGATCTGCCTGACGGCGGGCGGTTGTTTGGTGATCAGGCCGGATTCGTCGTTGTAATTGAAATCCGGCCCGAAGTCGTAATCGAAGACCGGGTTCACCACGCCGTCGGGCGAAGGCGCGCCGGGGATGTTCGGGAACCCGATGGCGGCCTTGGTGGCGGGCGCGAGCTGTCCCTGGTCGAGGCGCGGATAGCGGCTCGGCGGCGGCTCCGTTCCTTTGGTGACCCAGTCGATCAATGCCACGGTCAGGGCGCGCATGGTGTCGCTTTCCGGATTGGGATTAGCCGGCAAGCACACAACCATTGGGCGGCTGGCGGGGCCGCCGTGCTGAAACCGCCCCGGCCGCCGCCGTGCGTCGTTCCAGGGAAGAAGTAACGGCGCACGTTGGGCGGCAGCGGAATGATCGGATTTGGCGTCCGTACCGACCAGGTCGGGCGACTCGCGCAGGAACCAGAACTCCACGCGCGCCAAAGGTGTCGAAGATCTTGGGACAGGTATTGGTGGCGCGGCAGCGGTCCAGCAATCCGGCCGTGGGCCGGCGCCGCACCGGGTCCGCGTAATCGCTCCACCAGAGCACGCCCTCGCTGCCGGGCTGATATATGGCTGCGTAACCGCCGCCCACCGCGAAGCGGAAGTTGAGCGCAAGCTGCCGCGCGGCGATATGCGGATTGGCGCCGTCCCACACCATGCGCCCGGCTTCGTCCTGGTTGAAACCCAGGTGAATGTAGCTGCGGATGAAGTTGCCAGACTGCGAATCGCCGCGGCTGATAACCCACTTGATCTGTCCAGGCGAGAGGGTTCGGTGTGGCCGTGTCGTCCTGCGGCGGCGTAGCGCAGGAACGAATTCAGGTCGCGAGTCGCGGCGAAACCGATGCCCAGCACCAGCGGGTCTTTAGCGGTGAATACCAGCAGGTATTCGGAAGCAGGGTCGAATCCGCCCTTCACGCACAGCTTGGAAGGATCGGGGATGCCCGGGAACGGCTTCGTAGCGCAGTCGGCGAATGCCCAATCGCCGCTGGGAACGTCAGCAGGCCGGCGCGTTCTGGGAGGGCGCCGCGTGAGTTTGGCCTCCGCGGTGTCGAGCGTAACCGGGCGCTGGTAGGTAAGACCCAGGTAAGGCGTCGCACCCGAGATCGATAGTCGTGGTGCCGGGCGGAATGTTGATCAAGCGTTCCAACACCGGCCCGGTCAACAGTGAGCCATCGGACTTGCGAGCCACAGGCACCACGATGGTCTGCGCATCCGGCCGCTGCGGAAGATCACCCTGCCATCCGCTGAGAAGATTGATGCGACCGTCGTCGGAACCTGCCGGAGCGCCCCGACCGCGGTTAGACACGCTGTAGTAGAGGACGCCGTTGGATTTGGACATATCGATCGGCTTCGACGAGCGCAAACGTCGCGGAATATTCCACCATGCCGTGGGCATTGCGAGGCGCGAATTGAATATCCATGATGATGGAATTGTGCGGGTCCTTGGGGTCGATTTCACCGAAAAAGTGCCCGCTCAGCACCTCGTACTGGCCGGCATTGCCGAAGGTCTGCCCGCCAAAGGCGGGGGACTCGCGATGCTCAACCACCATGCGGGTGACGCGGGCTTGAACACAAGTCCGGCAGACCAGAATTGTCGTTGCCGCAAGGCTGATCCGATTCAACATAACCGACATTATATGTGCTAGAGCGCCGGCACATGCACGAGCGGGTGAACGCGCCCTCTCGCACGGAACGACGATTGAGGCTCTGTTGCAAACAGCGCGGGCCGATCTGGTAAGGTGAACCCTTGACCAAGAACCGACCGGCGCTATTCCGTGGGCGACACTTCGAGGACGGAATCATCCTACTGTGTGTCCGCTGGTATTTGCGGTATTCCCTCAGCTACCGGGATTTAGAGGAAATAACGGCCGAGCGCGGCCTCTCCGTGGACCATGTCACGATCTGGCGTTGGGTCCAACGTTTCGCGCCCATTCTGAATCAACGGCTTCGCCGCGAACTCCGGCGTCCCAATCGTTCCTGGCGCGTGGATGAGACGTACGTTCGCGTCGCCGGTCAATGGACGTATCTGTATCGCGCTGTGGATTCCTCTGGCGACACGGTCGATTTTATGTTGTCGCCGAAGCGAGACCTCACGGCAGCCAAGCTGTTCCTGCGTTTGGCATTATCAGGAAGCGGTGGGGTCCGGCCGCGGGTTGTGAACGTGGATGGGCATCCCGCCTATGCCCGCGCTATTGCGGAGTTAAAGGATTCGCGCGATCTCGGTCGGCGTTGCCTATGCCGCCCTTCACCCTATTTGAACAACATCATCGAGCAAGACCACCGCTTCATCAAAAAGCGCATCACTGCGAGCCTCGGATTCCGGTCGCCAGAAGGGGCATGGAGGACGATCGAAGGCTACGAGGCGATGCACATGATCCGGAAAGGGCAGGTTCGATGGTTGGACAAGGGAGACGTGATAGGGCAGCGCCAATTTATTCACCACCTCTTTGGCATCGCTGCGTAGAAACGGGAACAACTCATGCCGCCGCTTTGTCGTCGTTCTGCTATTTGCAACAGAACCCTCACTTTCTGCTTGCCTTTTCCCCCGACCAGAGTGATGAATCGTCATGCGCGAAGCAAGTGCAGAAAAGGATACCCACACATGACGACCACAGAAACCAACACTACCGACAAAACCGCCGCCGTTGCGGCAGCGGGCGCGCACGTCGCGCCGGAGAAGGCTCCCGCCACAAAGGCTGCCAGCCAGAAGAAGGGCGCACCCAAGGCCAAGAAAACCACCAACGGTGCCAAAGCCAAGGCCGCTGCGCCGAGGAAGGCGGCCAAGGCGGGCGCGAAGACCAGCAAAAAGGCCGCCAAGCCCACCGCCGCCAAGAAGGCCGCCGCCCCGCGCGCCGAAAGCAAGGGCGCGAAAATCCTGGAGATGATCGCCCGCGCCAAAGGGGCGACGCTCGCCGAGATCATGCAGGCGACCGACTGGCAGGCGCACAGCGTGCGCGGGTTCATCTCGACCGCCGGCAAGAAGCACGGCGTCAAGATCGAGTCGGCGAAGAATGATGCGGGCGAGCGTGTCTATAAGGTTGCGAAGTAGTCCGTACCATCCCACAAGCCGTCGGCTCACAGCCCGGCAGGCCTTTTTCGAACTCCTCATCCACCGCTGCGACGAAAAGGTTCCAAGACTAAGCACGTAGATCGTTGATTACACGGGGAGACGTCATCGGTAGAAGAGCCTGACAATTAGGGCGTGTTCACGCTATTAAGACAGTCGAACGGTAAAATGTTTGCAGGATGGAAATCACGGAAGGGCAGTACGGACGCATCAAAGGCAGTCTGCCGGTGCAGCGCGGCAGCGTGAGTCTGACGAACCTGCAGGTACTCCATGCGATCCTCTATGTAGCCGAGCCCGCGGGCTTCCCAAACGGTTTGGCAGGTGGCACACCATTTACATGCGGATGAATCGGTGGGCCAAAAACGGTGAGTTCTCCTCATCTGGTCTTCCGAGTCCGCTCACTTCGCTTTGTTCCTGACGATGTCGCAGATCATGTCCGAGTGGATATTCAGACCGATGTTCGTGATGTTGTAAATATGCTCGCTGGCGACAAGCCACACGATCTCGCAGATTTGCCGCTCGGAATAGTAGCTAGACATGCGGGCAAAGGTGTTCGGGTTTACCCTTTTGTCCTTGCTCAGCTCAGTCACATAGTCAAGAGCGGCACGCTCGGCTTCGCTGAAAAGCGAGTTCGTCTGGTATTGGTCCAAGGCGTCGAATTTGGCCTCGTTTATCGATTTTGTGATCACAACCGAGCGAGCCATATCAATGCAGAAAAGACAGACGTTTAAGCGCGCCACCTGCACCCGAATGAGCAACGCAGTTTCCGGAGGCAGTAGCAGCTTCTTATCCAACAAGCCGATCTTTCCGTAAAACATACCGAACGAAAGCGGCATTCTGGCGGCAAACACCGTCAGTGGTGCCATCACTTTGCCGTACTGCCGGCGTGTAAAGTAAAAAACCAGTTTCATCATCAGGCTTTCGGGCTTGTCAATCGGCGGAAGGAATGGGTCCTCAGGGTTCCCACGAACGATTGGCGCTGGGGCTGTCATTCTGGCTTGCATATGCTGGTTCCTTTCATTAAGCTGCTCTGCTGTCAAGCGAAATTGGTCATTATGTCGTCTTCGGCTTCGGCTCGCTCTATACCTCGCCACTACCATGACGGAACGCAACAACGGAATGTGACCATGGTTGAACAACGAGGTTCGTACTGAGGACCTCGCCTTCTGAGGGGATTATCCAACCTGACGCTGTCACATCTGCGGCATTTGATTCGTCACAGTGATGACGGATCATAGTGAGAAAGTGTGACCGATGAAGGATCGTGACTGGTTAACACAGAGATTTGAAGAAAACCGCCGCCGCTTGCGAGCGGTGGCTTACCGCATGCTAGGGTCCCTCCGCGAGGCGGACGATGCCGTACAAGAGGCGTGGCTGCGGCTCAACCGTTCAGAAACCAGGGTTATCACTAATCTCGAAGGTTGGCTGACGACCGTCGTCGGACGGGTGTGCCTTGACGTGTTGCGCTCGCGGAAGTCGCGACGGGAGGAGCCGCTCGACCAGCACGTTCCCGACTTGATTGTGAGCCGTGAGGATGGGATGGACCCGGAGCACGAAGCGCTGATAGCCGACTCGGTGGGCATCGCCCTGCTTGTTGTTCTGGAAACTCTGGGCCCCTCCGAACGGCTCGCGTTTGTACTCCACGATATGTTCGCAGTGCCCTTTGCGGAGATCGGGCATATGCTGGGGTGCTCTCCCGTTGCAGCGAGGCAACTCGCAAGCCGCGCGCGCCGCCGGGTACGCGAGGCAGCACCGATTCCAGAAGTTGACCGGAAGCAGCAGAGAAAAGTTGTAGACGCCTTTTTCGCGGCAGTGCGAGGGGGCGATTTCGAGGCGCTTGTCGCGGTGCTCGACCCCGACGTCGTGGTGCGGAGTGATCACGGTACCCTGCGGGAGCTCCGGGGATCGCGCGCTGCGGCAGAAGGCGCGCTAATGTTCTCAATAATGGTCCAGCGGATTCAACCGGTGCTTGTCAATGGCGCCGCCGGCATCGTGTCGCGGCTTCCTAGCGGACAGGTATTCGCAGTGATGTCTTTTACGGTTAAGGGCGGCTGGATCGCGGAAATTGATGTGATACGCGATCCGGATCACCTGCGAAGGCTAGACCTGACGGCCATGAATTAGGAGTACGACCGCGCCCGAATCAGAAGCGCAATGAGATCGAATGACTCTTCCGAAGACTGAAAGGCTTACGCCCGCATTTTTTCGCGCTTCGAAAAACTCGATGTCATTTTCCTCGCATTCTTATGCTTCGCATTCATTGTCGAGGCTTCCGGTTAGCGTGAACACGCCCTAGTACAAGATGGACGGGATCCAGGCGCCGGAGGGCTCGTTGTAGAGGCCCATGCTCATCAGCGTGTTGGGCTGCACTACGCGCAGGCCGTGCTCCAGGCACCAGCGGAACAGAGAGGCGTTGCGTGTGGGGACCAGGAAGCCGGGACCCCCTAGGCTTTCGGCGGCGCCGATCAGCGCTTGCAGGTCACGATTCGATTCCGCGACGGAGTGGCCGAAGTAGTTTAAGCCCGTGGTGTAGCCAGTTATGCCTCGGTCGCGCTCGACCACGAATGCCTGTCCCTGCTTGATTGCGTCGGCGAGTTCGCCGGAACGCGTGTGTCCGTGCACCCTCAGGCACAGGCGGTCGCAGGGGGAAATGTCAGAGGGTTGCGCGGCGCGAACCTTGCAGCCTTCGACCGCGAGGCGCAGCGGCGGGCCGGTCATCACGCTGATCGGCTCGCGCGGGTCGAAGCCGAGCTTAGTGTAAAGCGAAAGCGACCGGTTGTGGAAAGCGGACTGCAGCAGGCGGACGCCGGGTGCGCCGCGCTCGGCCGCGCGGTCCAATACGGCTTGCATCAGTTGCCGGCCGATTCCGGAATTCTGCACCGCCGGGTCGATGGTGATGGGGCCGACGCCGAAGATGGTCGAGCGCTCGTCGAGACAATTGCTGCCCACAATGCGACCGCCGCTTTCGGCGACGACGGTATAGAAGCCGGGGTGGGAGAATATCATGCCGAGCAGGCCCTCGGGCATACTTCGCTCCGGCATTTCCGGCGGGAAATTGTGATCGGCATTGACCTTGTAAAAAGCGTCAAAGCAGATTCGTGCGCACTCTCGCGCGTCATCGGGCCGAGCGCGGCGAATCGTGATGGCGGGACTGGTCTTTGTCATTGGTATGGACCGATTATAAGCCCGGCATTTCTCTCGCGCTTCGAACCCAATGGTTGCTTGGACAGCGTGGCTTCGCGCGGCACAATACGAATAGCTCCTGAATAACGGCGTAGCGTTTAGCTGACATCGGATTCGCCGGTGCACGGCCTGCGCTACTGACTACCATTCGAGGTATCAATGACCCAAAAGCTCCTCAGGCGAGGTTTTTGTTTAGCAAGCGAGCCCGTCTTCCCCGTGAGAGATGAGGCTCAACAGCACCCGCAAGCTTTGCCCTTCCAGGCTCCACGACCTTCCTTCAGGAGCAACGGTACCGCCACCAGTGCGGCAAGGGAATCAAACCAGGCGATATGGAAAACTGCGTTGATCGCCAACCCAGCTAGGGCGATAGCGGCGAGATAAGCACACGTGGCCGATTGCACCGCATCCGCAGCGAGAGCAGCATTGTTGCTGCGGCGCGCTTCCTGTCGCTTCAGCTTAGCCAGAATAGGCATCACGATCAGAGCAGCCACGGTGATTCCGATACCTAGGCGGCTTGTTTCAGGGCGGAGATGCAGCGCCAAGGAACCAATGGCCATGACGCAGACGATAAGAGCAAGAGCGAACAGTAGAGCGCCAGCAGCACGGGCGGCGACCCGTTCGGAAACGGAAAAGTGCGGCAGAAATTGCAACAGAACCACTCCCGCAGACAATAGCTCCACGAAGCTATCGGAGCCGAAGGCGAACATTGCGGGGCTATGTGCCGCCGCTGCTGCGTACAGCGACAAGCCGCACTCAACCAGCATCCAAACCAGGGTGATTCCCTGAAGCCAGAACACCGTAGCGCTGCGCGTCGATGCACAAGTCGCGGTAGGTTTTGAACGCGGAATTTCGAACTGGACTAGCTCGGACATCGTTGCCTCTTAAAGGATAGCGCCGCGAGATGGCAATTCGATGGAAAGCGCTACCAGCGCCGCGGCGGTGGATCGTTGCTAGAGAACCGGTCGCGGATAGGGAGTTGTACGGAACGTATTCCTAAAGGTGAGATGTCACTGGGCGATCCGTTGCAGCATCTACCCTCAATTTGATCGCGTCATTGGGTGCGTGCACCAGATCCTGCCTCGTCCCAAGGTAACGTTCGGTGGTCTGCACGGAAGCATGTCCCAACAATAACTGGATCTGCTCAAGCTCGCCGCCGGCCGCGCGACACAGCTTCGCGCAGGTACGTCTCAAATCATGGGGTGCTATGCCGGGGACGCCCACCCATGCGGCGTAACGCTTGAGCATTTGCCAGACGACCTTTTCGCCGAGGCGCTCGCCATTGACGCAGCCGTTCCGTTTCACTGGCCGAAAAACATGACCGGCAGCGACGCCAGAGGCCAAGGTCCACGCGTCGGTCGCTACTTTCACCCAAGTCGGTATCGGCGCGGTGCGGACGCGACCGTGTTTTCCGACAAGATCGACGATGCACCAGCGCCCGTCGCGCTGTTGAACATGCGTGAACGTGAGCCCCGCCACTTCGGAACGTCGCAGCCCGCAGCCGAGAAGAACCGCCAGGATGGCGCGATCGCGCAGCCCGACGACGGTCGAGACATCAGGTGCGCTCAGTAGCGCCTGCGCTTGCCGTTGCGACAACCAGTTCCCAACGCGAATGCCGGTTGATTTCACGCTCTTCACTCGGCTGATCCCCTGTGCCAATTCCGGTGCCAGCAAACCGTTATCGGCGGCCTCGGCGGCCAGCTTGCGAATTGCGGACATTCTAATAATGATGGATGACGACCCAAGGCGGCGTTCTTCCAACGATACCCGCCACGCGCTCACGGTGGCCTTGGTGAAACCAGGCCGCGGCGCCTTTTGGAACCAGTCCATAAACTCGTTCAGTGCCATGTTGTATACGCGTTTCGTGATCGGAGAGGAAACGCTGTCCAGCACGAGCGCCTTCAATTTCTCCCACTGGACGATTTTTTCAATCACAATTAAGTCGTTCATTTTCAGTCCTTTAATGGGCATTATCGGCTATCTGAACATTACCTCTGAAGGCCAGGCGCATCAAGCAGCAACGCTTGTTTAGCAAGAAAATCTCCCATGGACTTGACTAAACTTGGATCGGGAAACGCGGCGGGCGCTAGTTGCGACTATTGGTTGGCAACAATTTTGAGCGTTGAACTGAAGCCGGTCGCAAGCGCGCTTCCGGGTAGCTATCTGGTCACGCGTTCGTGTGTGCCAATGTTTAGAAACGAGTTTTGAGTGTGCCATCATTTCGATTCACCCCAAAATCCTTCCTTTACTAAGATTCCCTATCGCCAACAAATCCAGCGGAAGCGAAGCGTTCTCTCTTCTTTGTATTGGCACCAGCAGTCGCAAGCCGGACGAGCCGCCAAAAAGACAGAAGACTATGAACGTGGTCTTGCGTCTCCGCTTGGCCGTAATGCAAGCGGTCGGAGCCGAGCCTTACTGATTCAGAGCCTTACACATATTGAAGTTCTTTGTTAGCGGCTTCGATGCACCAGATTGGAAATAGACGGTCACCACCACTGTTTCATAACAGCCCCAGCCCTCGTACACGGCGCTGAACCTCGGCGCGGGGCCACCTTCAAGTGACAGAGGATTGCGGTCGTAGACAAGTTGGTAGTGGACGCGAGAGATGCCGTCGATAATCTCGCTTGGCACCTTGAGGGATAACTTGAAGGTGTAGCGCTTGGGGTTGTCCGCTAGGGGTTTTTGTTCGGCGGCCAAAGAGAAATCTTCGACTCTGCTGAGTTTTGGAGGAGCCGCGTTTAGCTCCGGCACTACCGACTCGTTAGCCGCCGGAGACGTGGCCGTCTCTGTCGATTTTTGCGGTGGAGGATCGACTACCTCTCTGCTGGGTTTTACGGGAGACGCGCTTGGCCGGTGAGACACAACTTCGTCTGGAGTGCGCTTGGTGGTCCCGGGAACCACCGAGTCGGTAGCCGCCGGAGACGTGGCCGTCTCTGTCGATTTTTGCGCTGGCGGATCGACTACCTTCTTTCCCGGCCAAAGGTAGAACACCACGCCCAGCACAAAAAGGACAACAATTAAAGCTAACGAAAAGTACTTAGGCCCAGTTGATTTTTTGCTGGGCTGAATGACTTCTGGCTCAGGGCCTGCGTGGGGTCTTGAGACATAAGGGCGCACCGCATTGACTAGGAGTTGGACATCCGACTCCCAGCGCGGGTGGGTTAGCTCCACTGCGTTGCGATAAGCGAGATCCTTTAAGTCGTCTGGCAATTGTTCGGGCCTGAGAGCAGTTGCGCCTTGGACCTGAACCGGAATGACCGGAATATCGCGCTTCAAAGCGGCCACAGTTTCTATGCGAACGAAGTCGGCAGGATCGTCGAGCCGGCGTCGGCCTGATGTGTCTGTCGTAGTCAGCCAATCCTTTCCGATCAAACACAGAAACACGCCGCACGAGTTTAAGCTTTGATCGATCGCCCTTCGGAAATCACGCCCAGGTTGTATGGCCGCAACATCCATGAACACGGAATCGGACCCGAACACGGCTACAAGGTCGTGGTACAAGCGGCCAGCTTGACCCTCAGCGTCCTCTCGCCTGTAGCTAAGAAAGATTGAGCCCATACGGTATCCAAACTCTACCATCATCGCCGAAACTCTCGAGCAACGCGATGCAGAATGCGGGGTTGAAGCGTACGGTACTGGTAAGTCGGCACGGGTCCGCCAATCAGAGTCGAGAGCCGTTCCCGCGGGACACCTCTGACATCGGCACGATGATTATCGCTTGATTCAGTGTGCGACAGCGCCGTCGAGCGGATGGATCTTTCGCGTCGACTTGGTATAAGATCGTCGGCAGGTTCAGGAGGGCCAAGGATGCTAAAACAAATATCGGTGTGGGTTTCCTGTGTCGGTTGTGTGTTCACGGCGGCCAATGTTTTTGCGCAACTGGCGCAGTCGCCGGCGGAGAAATACATCGAGACGATGAACTCTCTCGAGCGCGGGATCGAGGCAAAGATCCCCGAAGTGATCGCGAAACTGCGGCTGAAGCCGGGCGATATCGTGGTCGACATCGGCTCCGGGTCCGGAACGTTTTCGATTCCAATGGCTAAGGCAGTCGCCCCAAATGGGACTCTGTACGCGGTGGACATCGATCAGAAGATGCTGGATTACGTCGCCGAGCGGGCGAAGAAAGAGGGCGTGACCAATCTGCGCACGGTGCTCGGCGTGAACGATGATCCCAAGCTGCCTGTGAAAGATGTCGATGTGGCCTTTTTCCATCGCGTGGCCCGAGCAATGAAATCACCATCGCCGTTCAGTGATTTTAGAGACCCGAAATGAAACTCCGTCTTATTCTTCCATTGGTTCTGTCAGAGCAGGCGCTGATGTAGAACCACAATGGTTGGATTTTTGGCAAATTTTTTGGGGAGCCGAAAAACTAAGGCCACCCGCCCCACCCTATTTCCGCAAGTAGCAGGTGGACGAGAGTCGGGGCGTCTCCGTTGCTGGCCGCAGCCCACCAAGAGTAGTGCGCCCCAGCTTCAGCAGTTGTGTGCTCACTCGCAGGACGGCAGAGTGCGCAGCCGACGGTCTCCCCTTTAATGAAGAAGACTCCCATGCCGTAGAAACTCGGTCTCGGAACTTCGTGAACGTTTGCGGGTTGGTATGGGCGTGCGCCCGAAATCGTATGAGCACGCTTTCGATCCGGCTCGCGCTGCTGTTCTGGGCAGCCAGCGCGGGCGCGGTGGCGCTGATCTCCGCATGGCGACCTTGGAACAGGTGATCCTGATAAGCCCACGCGCTTCGCGATGGAGAGTACGATTAAGGTGAGACGCAGGTTGAATCCGGCGGGAGTCCGGCGATTTCCTGAAAAATGGGGGCGGAACGTTCATGAAGACTTTCTTCATCCTTCTGATTTCTTTTGCGCTTCCTGCAATCTCGCAGGTAGCGCGCAGTATAGAGGTCATTGACTCCACCTACCGCTCGGAGCCGACTCTCATCGATTTCCGGGGAACGGGTCTGCTCCCGAAAGCGAAGGGCGAAGCATTGGTGCAATCGAAGCAGGGGCGCACCGAGATCGACGCGGCATTCCAGAATCTTACCGGACCCCAGTACCTCGGCCTGGAATATCGCACTTATATATTTTGGGCCTTGACGCCCGACGGCAGGCCGCATTATTTCGGCGAAGTAGTTCCGGGAGCCCTCAGTAGAGCAAGGCTGCACGTTACCACCGACCTGCAGGTGTCCGCCCTGATGCTTACGGCAGAACCCTACGCAGCGGTTCGCCAGCCTGGCAAAGCGGTAGTGCTCGAAAAGGCGGTCGCTATCGAAGGAAAAGTAAAAGGGGTAGAGGACAGGCACGAGGTTTCGCCACGCACAGAACGGGATGCCGCGCTCGCCAAAGCTCAGGCCGATACCGCGGAGGCTCGCAAGGCCGCGGTACGCGCGGAACTAGAGGCCCTGAAAGCCCGCGCCGCCGCACAAGCCGCGCAGGCGCAGGTGGAAGCAGAACGCGCCGCACGCCAAATAGCAGAAGCCGAGGCGGCGGCGGCACGGGAGCGCGCGAAGCAGGCGGAATCGCGCATATCGGTGGCCGCACCGGCTCCCGAACCACTGCGGGACGACGGTGCGCGAAAGACCGAACTTCGGTTGGACGTATTAGAACATTTGAACGCGTGCGTTCCCAGCCGCGATACCACGCGTGGCTTGGCGGCGACCATCGCGGGCTGGAAATTCGCCGGCCCTAAGCCTTCTCAGAAGGCCTTGAAGGACCTGGCGCAAATTGCGGACGTGCTGAAAGCCCACCCGGATTTGCACATCTTTGTCGAGGGGCACGGCGCCATTCCGGATTTGACGGGTCTGGCTCATCAGCGCGCCGACGCGGTACGGGAGGCACTGATTCGCCGCGGAGTTTCATCGAACGCGATTGCGCCTTCGGGAGTCGTAAAGTCCATGCGCACGGCCTCGGATCGAGAAGAGAATCAGCAAGTAGAAATCGTAGTTTCCGGAGACGCTCTCGGCAATATCCCGTTCTGGGCACAAATCTCTCCGGTGGGCTCGCGATAAACTTGGCCCAAAGGAAAAACTCTTGGACGCCGCGACCGACCATTGCCTCACGGAAGGCATCCCGCGCCTCCTTCGAGACATCGCAGACGACGGCAAGCACCTCGTACTGTTTGGCGCAAATAGCGGGTTCATGCAGGTCTGGGCGTCTCCGTTATCGCCCGCAGCCCGACTTCACCGGAGGATGGAGCCGCCACAACAGGCTGGAGTGCCGAAAGTCTCCGTTGGCATCATCAGGAGTCCCGTTTATTCTATGAAGGGGGATTTCTCCGAAGAGGCGCTCCACCAGATTCAGCCAGCTCCCACTTGTCGGCGTGAAGTGAACTTGGTACATCCAGGACCAGACAAGCAACGCTCCTGCTAGGCACAGCAGGTACTCCAGGTCCTGCCGAGCCGTCAAGCCAGTTTCGAAGTGCACGCCGAATTTCCGGTAGGCCATCAGTTGTTGTCCCAGGTCGGCGTTGAGACGGAACCCGATTCCGACAGCATGTTGCGCGACGCGATCTACCGGCCGCATTCCCAGGCGAGGATGGTGGGAGCGTCAAAATCTTTTATATCCGCAGAGGCCAGAAGCAGTGGAGAAGCGGAAAAAACCATAGACCAGGAGAGTTCCCCATCACCGTACCTGAAAACCTGTCCACAACGAATCCCGTGATCGAGCGCTGGTAGCCGCGTCCTTGACAGACTCCCCGGTCTGCTCAAAGGCTTCTGATACGAGGCTGAAGGGGAAGCCTAGAGGAGTTGTGATTTAGCCGAGAACTCTAGTTTCGTTTGGTGGAGAAGATGGGGGCAGGTCAGAAGTATTCAAGAACGAAACACGGGAAATATTGCGGCGCTTCCTCGGTCGTCAGCTCAGCTTCCCTCTCTGCGTCGTCGCCTTAGTGGACGCGTTGGGGGAACTCATTCCTCGATTGACCGCAGATCAGATTGGATTGCTTGGCCCCTTTTGTTTTGGCAAACAATGAAATCGTGATGCGGGAAATGGAACGGCGTGGGGCGTCCGCCTGCAGCGTTTTAATTCGGTACGTAATTCTAGAGGGATGCTGTCGCAATTGCGAGTTTCGAGTGGCAATATGCGCCACCGGTCGTGTTGACGAGCGAAGTGGCCTTAGTTTTTCGGCTCCCCGAACGATCGCTCGAAAAACCCAACCATAGAAATTCCCCATCAGCGCTGCCGTTGATTACAATCGACTATTGGCCTCGAGCAGTGCGGTGCCGCGGCTCCGTAACGGTCACGTTAAGCTGCTGCGTTAAGTCAAGGTTGTGAAATCTGCTCGATTTTTCGGGGACCCAGCCGAAAGGGCCCACCGTGTCGTTAACACCTCCCAACAGCGCATTTCGCCGGGATCGCTTTCGTGGTGTCGCACAACGCCGTTTCCATATGCTAACCCCCGCATCTCACCCGGGGTACGTTCAAGCTCGGTAATGATCGCCCAGATCGGCTGGCTGGGCTAAACGATCACGGGATGGAGAGGAACCGCAGGATCTGGGTGACGCGAGCACTTTGGTCGGTTTGGAAAAGAAACTGCGCGTGCGGGGAACCTTCCAGAACGATCAGTTCCTTCGGCTGAGGAGCTTTATCGTACTGGACACGAATGCCCGGAAGCCGGGGGCCGGCATCGTTGCTGTCATCGCGGGCGACGATGAACAGGGATCGAGACTTCAGCTTTTCCGCTGAGAGATTCGGCGCCGCACCCAGAAATACAATGCGATCAATCTCACTTCAGCGCGGATTTGATCGAAGCATCGCCGGCAGCTCCGCCTCCGAAGGTGCCCCAAACCACTGACACGGTCTTGACTCCATGCGTTTTCAAGTAGTGAACCGCAGCGAAAACATCGTTCTCAAACGGGGCGTTGTCGAAATCAGCCTGGCCCGGACCTCTTCAGCAGCCGAATCCACGAAAGTCAATTGCCAGGACCTCGAATCCAGCGGACGCCCGGGTGCGGGCCTGATCTTTCCAGCTTTCCTTGCTGAGATATTGTGGGGTGAGACTCCGGCGCTGCGCGCCCACTCTGCCGAGAGGTCATTTTGCTGTGCCGGAAATGAAAAAGGCCCAGAGGTATCGTCGTGCGACTGAATCCACTCATAATGGGCCATGACAGTCTGAGAACCCCACTTGTAACCAACTCGCGTGTGTAAACGATGTCTTTCAGAAACACGATTGGCCTCGAGCACATCCAACCATCCTCCGTCATCGGGAAGGCGCTGGGAACCGAGTAGATGAAGGTCGCGCGTCGGAGTGTAATAGACGCCCGGAGTAAATTTAC
>CAVUSQ010000010.1:0-573700 GCA_963744175.1 Bryobacterales bacterium
ACGCATTCGACGTGGTGAACACCCTCATGTACTGGCCGTCGACCGCGTAGAAATGGAGCATTGCCCAAGTTCGATCGAAAAATTAGCTCCCAAATTTAATTCCGGTGCCGCGGGGACGGGTGCAAAAAAAGGCCCCGCCGAAATCATAGATCCAGGTTTGGGTTGGCGGCTGAATCGTCGGAAGAGATTGGGCACAAGCTATCGGCACGCAGAGGGCGACCATAACACTGAACAAACGAAGGCCTCTCTCTCTTTTCATGTTTCTACCCAGGAATCGCTCTTTTCGGGAGTATACCCAATCGAAGCGCATGCCGGCTACTCGGACTTTGGGCCGAAACGGCGATGTGGGAGGCGCACTGGCACTTGGATGAAACAACGCGCTATTCGGTGAATTGGCGCCTTGGCCCCTTTCGCTGCTGTTCCGCCGCCTCAAGCTTCCAGAGGGCACCAGCCTTCATTCGCTGCGTCACACGCATACATCGCACCTGCTGGCGAGTGGCGTACCGCATACCGCCGTATCTGCGCGGCTGGGGCACGCGTCGATACGGACGACCCAGGAGATTTACTCGCATAGGATTCACCGGCAGGACGACGAGGCTGCGCGGACGTGGGAGAAGTTTCAGAACCAGCCGACGGGCGGGGAGCCGCAGCAGGAAGGGGCGCGTGCAGTCTGAGGTTCGGCGAGGCTCATAGCTGGGCTAAACATCGCAGATCAAGTTCAGGGTTCCACGAACTCGGAACCATTATGGGCGTCACGTTGCGGAATTGGCGGACGGGCGTTTCGAGTAATTGCCTCTGAGCAGACCGCCGACTTGGTATAATTTTCCATCTCGGAGGTCGCGCGAGGCCGATGCGAACGTCGCGGTTGTTTTCCCTCTGCCTAATATTATTGCCTGATGCTTTTGCGCAGGCCAGTTCCGGGAAATGTGCAAATACAGCTCGAGCCCGACTATAGCTTTGCTATTGGAACTTCGAGCGGCGGTACCGCCTTACAGATTACCGAGAATGGCCAGACGCTTTCTTCCGGGCCGCTTACCCAACTCGCTCTTTTCCATTTCGACGACTCGCTGAACACAACATCCGGAGCTCTCCATCCAATCAGCAGGCGCTGCGTACGACACGGGCAAATTCGGGAAGGGACTCTATATTCAAACGGGCGCGGGAATCATGTATCCCAGAGCTTTGCTCAACCTGTCCGAAGGGACGGTCGAGATGTGGATTGCCCCCCGGTTCAATGGAAGCGATCCGGCCTTTGCGTCGCCGGCGGGCTACAGCATCTTCATGTATAGCGGCGCCAACGGCGACTACTTCAAGATTGGAGAAGACTCGGCCCACCAAGGGCGGGTTGTTTACGCGAACGCACAGGGGAATGGACAGTATGAGAGCGCGTATAATTCAGCCGGCGGCGACATGACCGCTTGGAAAGCAGGCGAGTGGCATCACGTCGCCGCAACGTTCTCGGCCAGTGCCAACCACATCAGGTTCTACCTGGACGGTGTAAAAATTGCCGACAACAACGAAGGCTACTATTATGCGCCTTCCACCGCGGGAGGATCAATCCTACTCGGTCGACGGTTTTTACGGTCGATGAGCTGCGGGTCTCGAACGTAGCGCTGTCCGATTCCGCCATTGCTTTCGACGCCGCGCGTTCGGCACCCTTCGCCGACAATGAAGTGATGTTCTCGCTCGCGGGCATTTCGCCGGGCCAGTTGAATTACTCTGTTACAGGATGCGGGTCGGCCATATATAACTTCACCGGCGTCCCGATAAGCAACCTCGCCCCGGCGAGCGGTCTGCTTACTTCCGGCAGCACCGAGGCCACGGTCACCTTCAAGACAATTCAGGCTACCACTTGCCGCTATTCGACAGGCACTGCTTCCGATTATTCCGTCATGCAGGCGATCGATACGGGGCCGCCCACCGTTTCACACCAAGGCGTGATCAGCGGACTCTCCGCCGACCCTCTAGTCGTGAATAGCGTCTACATCCGGTGCGCCTCCAACCCCGATTACCTGCAATCGGTGACATACCGGGTGGTATCCGCGCCCGGCGCCGCGTATCCGCGCATCGGGAACATCTGGATAGGACAGTATGTTTTCAGCAACGCGCCCGATCAGGCGCAGAAGACGCAACTCGTTCTCGGAGCCAATGCGTTGAGCGCGGCCAATGTCGCGCAACTCCGCGCCACGAATCCAAGCTTTTTGAACATTCCTGCCGTGAATGTTACCGATAATGGCGGCGAGGGTTCGCCACCCGACGCTTATTTCCTAAGGGATGTCCATGGGAATAAGATTGCCGATTGGTGTAGCAGCACGCCGCCACGGTACGTCCTCAATGTGACTAGGCCCGAGGTATCTCAGTTTCTGGCAGAATATGCTTACCGAGTGCTGGCCCAGTCGAACTTCGTTTTCGACGGCCTGTTTCTTGACAGCTTCAATACTTCGATCCCACAGCCGTTCACGGATTGCTACGGGAACATCGTGCAAATCGATGCGAACGGCGATGGTATTCCCGACGATCCCGCCGCCCTCAACGTGGCATGGAGCGCGGGTGAGTACGCGGTCCTGAGCGCGTTCCGATCTCTGGCGCCAGGCGCATACGTTTCCGGACATGTGCTGGATGCCCCCGCGGAGGCGCAATCGCTGGCGGCCTTTAACGGTACGAGCATCGAGTTCTACCCCCAGAGTGTGCGAGAGGGCCAATCCCCGTTCGGCCAGCTGTGGGATCTTTATCAGGCATGGAATTCGCAGGCGGTCGCTCCCACGCTGCCCATGGTACAAGCGTGCCCCCCCAACCAGCTCTCTTATGGATATGGTTATTTCCCCCTGAAAGCATTGCTCCCGTCGACCGTGGCGTTTGCGCAAGGTTGGTATCCGAATATGCGCTTCGGCCTGGCGCTGACTCTCATGGGTGACGGATTCTTCGGCTTCGATTTTGGCGACGAAGGGCCGCCGGTGACTTGGTGGTACGACGAATACGATTTCAAAATCGGGACCCCTATCGGCCTACCGGCACAGGTCGCGGCGCCCGCCCAAACCGCAAATCTGCTCAGCAATCCGGGCTTCGAAAACGGGCTCACCGGATGGCATCTCAGCGTGACTAATGATGGACAAGCCAATGGCACGGCGGCAGCGGATTCCTCGATGGCGGCAGACGGACTGGCTTCCGTGCATATCGCGATCAACTCTCCGGGAACAGTCAACTGGCACATCGAACTAGAGCAGGATAACCTTGCTCTGACGTCCGGAACTGAGTACCGCGTTCAATTCTGGGCACGGGCAGACTCGCCGCGAACCATCACCGTAATTTCACAAGGAGGCGCGCCGAATTACCCGAACTATGGTCTCTACGCGCAAATTGCCATCGGCACCAGCTGGGGCCAGTATTCCGCCTCGTTCCTCGCCCCCGCCACGGCCAACGACGGACGCTTGGAATTCTGGGTTGGAGACGTCGCGGGGAATGTGTGGCTCGACGACGTACAGCTCTCGCAACAAACCGCCTCGGTTTACCGCCGGGACTTCACCGGTGGTGTGGTCCTCTTGAATGGGACGGCAACGCCACAGACGGTTGACCTGGAATCCGGATTCCAGCGATTCACCGGTAAACAGGCACCCCTCTACCAGTACATCGTAGACGATGCTGATGCCGGCTTTAGCGCCACGGGTTCGTGGAGCACCGTCATCTACAACACTGGTTCTTATGGTCCGGCCGGGAAGAACCTTCCATCCGAGCCGCAGAACTTCAACGGCCCTTACTATCACTGCTGGCAAGGGAGCTGCCATCAGCTGGATTCAAGCAGCGGCAAGGCCCAGTGGAATCTCAACCCTCCCGCTGACGGCCAGTATTCAATTCAGGTGTGGCTGCCGGCGGCGCCGGGCGCGGCGAACTGGACAAAGAGCGCTCTATACGAAATTGTAGCCGGCGAAAACGTGGTGACATCGGCCACCATCGACCAGAGTACCGCCAGTCTGGGGGACGCCTGGCATCAGATTGCGACCGTGAGCCTCAAGATGGCGGACGCACCGTATCTGCGAGTCCGCAACGCCGGATCCGGCTCGCTGATTGCCGATGCGGTCTACCTCGCATCGGCAGCCCTGTACAACGACGGCTCAGCCGCGCCGCAGGTGACGCTCGGCGGGTTCGACGGCATCCTCCTGCAACGCCAGCAGCCGCTGCCCGCGCCTACCTCGCGGATCAACGCTGTGTTCAATGCAGCCAGCTTCCAGCCAGCGATCTCATCAGGAGGATTCGTTTCGATTGTGGGAACCGGATTTGCTGCGTCCTCCCGTGCCTGGACGTCATCCGATTTTTCAGCCAGCAGTCTCCCGGTCGAGCTCGATGGCGTGGGGGTAACGATTAACGGCAAGCCTGCCTTCGTGGAGTACGTCAGCCCCACGCAGGTCAACGCCATTGCTCCGGACGACGCCACCATTGGGAATGTTCAAGTCCAGGTGACGACGCCGCAAGGCGCGAGCTATTCAGCAACTGTCCTGAAGCAGGCGTTGTCGCCGGCCTTTTTCACGTACCAATCAGCTACCACCACCTATGTAGCGGCAATCCACCTGGACGGAACCCTCGTGGGCCCGGCCGGGCCATCATCCCGCCCAGCGGTTCCGGGTGAGGTGATCGAACTCTACGGGACCGGTTTCGGCCCGACAAATCCGGTAACGCCCACTTCCCAATTGGTCGCCCAGCCAGCTCTACTGAGCGTGCCGGCCCAGGTGACGATTGGAGGAGTGAAGGCACAGGTGCAATGGGCCGGAATCGTATCTTCAGGGTTATACCAGCTCAACGTCCAGGTCCCAAACGTAGCCGCTGGCAACGAGCCGGCACAGGCCACAGTTAGCGGCTTTCAAAGCGTTGCGAACGCCTTTATCGCGGTCGCTCAGCAGTGAGTGCGGACCGCTTTTCGTCGGCTATAGTCCCTGACCAAAAACGTTATTGGATTCTGCCCTCCGGATCCCTGAGCGCGGACGACACTTCCCCCCAACGTCGTTTGAACTACTAATGGCGCAACTCACCCTCGCCAAATATCCGTCCGGATGATCGGCGTCAGGGACGGGTAGTGGGTCTATTTGAAAATTCAAACGGACCCACTACCCAGGGACGAGGAATCGCTCCATATGGTCTTGGAGCAGACGACATAAGGCGCCGCTGTCAGGAGATTGCCTATCTGAAATTGTCTGCATCGAAGACGATCGGCATCGATAGGCTATTACGAGCGGCCCCGATTTCGATTTCCAGTGATGTTGCGTCGCTCGGGGGCGTGTACTGAAAAACGAAGGTTTGAAATCCTTGCGTACTGTTCTCCTGAAAGTAGGAAAAGACTGTCGAAGGCGTCGAGGCAGGCTGGCCGTTCGCGTTGAGGTAGTGAATGGTCACGAACACCTGAGGACGTTTTGCCGAATTTCCGGATGGGTTGGGATCGCCCGTCCAGGAGAAGCGCAGATTGGCCGCGGTGGTGTAGCTGGTTCCAGGTGTAACCGGAATCGGCTGGCTGAGAGCACTGACCGTGGAGGAGGCGCCGGCTGCGGTCGTCAGGCGCAGGCAGTAAGAACCGCGCGAAGGAACCTGCGGCTGGCCCGGCTCCTGGGCGAGGAAGTATGCCGCTGCCGTACCGCTGCCGGTCTGGGTCCATTGGGTAGGGACCCCGTTCGCCGCAACATCGTCCTCAAAAGAGCCATTTGGAATCGCGGTCAGATGGAACCCTGCCCAGTCGAGGATTTCTTTCTGGACGGGGTTGTAAACGAAGTTCACGCCGCGAACCTTGACGGGCTGGGTCAAAGTCGGATCTGAGTCCTCGGAGTCCATGAAACTCGTCCATCGCCAGAAGGAGCCACCTTCGATCTGATATTTTTCCATGAGCGTGGTGAGACTCTCCATCGCCCATTCGGTCTTCCAGGCTGGATCAACAGGGTTGTTATCGCCCATTTCGGTGGCAACAACTCGCGCCCCACTTCCGGTTCCGATAATGCCGTAAATCGTTTGCAGCGTTTGCTCCGCCCAGGGATGCGGAGCGAGATCCGTGCAGGGGATGCCCATGACGGCTGTACACTTCGTGTGTTCGTAAAAGGAAAGCGCGTAGGTCCTCTGGTTGTCCGGAATTCCGGTAGTGTCCTAATTTAGGACACTACCGAAAATCGAAGCCTGTTGTGGCCATCTCGTGGAAGTGCCGTAGAGCCTAGAGCCAGCCCGTAGAGCCCTGAGCCACTGCGCGTGGTCTCCCGTGGTCTCCCACGGCTTGTAAGTCTATGATTCTATTGGTAGCGCTAACGGGAATCGAACCCGTATTTAAGCCTTGAGAGGGCTCCGTCCTAACCGTTAGACGATAGCGCCAAATAAATCCATTATACTACCGCTTCACCGGCCCCTTCATCCTCAATTCGACATTTTGTTCCCCTGCCTCCTGCACCTCGATACTCATCCCCGCCGCTCGACAACTCGTTAGGCCTTCCGGATCGTAATAATCGCACGGCGGCTCGTCCAGCCATCCGATCAGAATATATTTTCCCGGCGCGACCCCTCGCAGCAGGAACAAGCCATTCTCATCCGCCGCTCCTTCCCGATACGATTGCACCCGGCCTTTTGGAGGATCCGGAATCAGCGCCACACTCGCCCGACTCCACAAGCTATCATCGGACCCCAGGACTCTTCCCGACACCCGTCCGCCGCGCGAATCGATCACCACTTCAAAGGGACGGTTCGCCGACGCCGCCACTCCTTCAATGCCGATCGGCATCACATCCACACCATTCACCCGCACCGCCGACGCATAAAAATCGTTAGGCAGTCCCGTAACAAATAAATCATATAGCTCGTCGCCCATCAGCGAGAAGTGAAACCCCTCGACACCCGCGACCCTCGACACCTCAACGACCTTCCCCCGCTCATTCCGAGGCTCAAAGCGCAACTTCACTTGATCGTCCAATCTGACGCCGCCATCCACCACCAGCACCGCGCTACCCGAGCGCTCGCCGAGAATCGTCAGCTCGACATTGTCGATATCCGCCTCCCCCACCGTCAGCGGAGCGTGACCTGCCAGAGCCTTCCCTCCATCCGCGCTCTCCGCCCACATCACGTACGATTCCGGCGTCACATCGCGAATCTCAAACCTGTGATCGCGATCGAACGTCACCGGCACCGTGACCGCGATCGACGCCGTATTGTGCGCATCCACTCTTTGCATCGCAATCGTCGCCGACGAAACCGCCTCCCCCGTCGGCCCGCTGATCACATGTCCGTGCAGCTTCACCTTCCGCACGCGCTTCATCGACACATCGATCCCGCCGCTCTCCTGTCCATACTCGAGCCGCACCGGCACCGCCTCACCCAGCTTCGTCGAGTTCGCGTAAAACGTCGTCGCGTAGCGCAGCGCTTGCGTCTCGCGAACCTGCTCCTCCGCCGCCGTTGGACGCTCCGTCGCCGCGACGATATACGACCCCGGGTGCAAACCGAATAGACGATATTCACCCCGGTCGTTCGTCACCGCGCTCCCCGCCAGCGCGTATCCATGCCGCAAATGATTCCGATACTCGCGATAAGTCTCGACGCGAATGTTCATCGCCGGCTCGCCATCTTCAAGCGTCACCTCCCCGCCATCACCGCGAACGGCCGCAGCCGGAACGTCAACCCCGCAACCACTTCCTTCGCCCCGATCGCAAACGTCTGCTGCATTCGCACCGCCCCCAGCCAACAGACCGACGTCGTCAAGTAGCCGTCGCGGGAAGCGCTCAGCGAGTATCGGCCGGACGCAATATCGCGAATCGCGAACGCGCCCTTTTCATCCGCATCCGCCGCGACCGGGCTCAATCCAGCCTGCGCCGGCGGACAGGACCACGTGCGCCCGTGGCAGCGGCAGTCCGGTCCGATCGTTCAGCACCGTGCCTTCGATCGAGTTGACGGAAGGCGCAACACCGTTCTGCGCAAGCGCCGTCACCGCAACCAAACCCGCGAGTTGATAGAGCGACGCGCTCATCTTAAGTATTGACGCTCCTCATCCGCCGCCCGTGCAACCTGCTTCGCGATCGCGATTACAGTGTACGCAACCAAGTGGGGCAGGTTGGCAACCTGCGGACCGATTGTTAATCGGTCCATCCGGGTGTAGCCCGGACACGTCGTGGCGACTGATACTTTCGAGAGTGTCTAGAGGCGGCCGTCGAGCAAGGCCATCAGTACGTTTCAATCGCCGGCTCCACAGGCGCGCTCGATCGCATCCGGAAGTGATACACCAGCGCGCCCGTCGCCACCGTGATCACCGCCGCCAGCGATACATAGGGCTTCAACTGCACTCCCTGCACCGTCATCCACAATCCCACCAGGATGAACAGAACCGGGAACAGGGGATAACAGAAGCTCACCACCCGCAGCTTCCGCCAACCCGGCTGCCTGCGCAGATGGATCAACGACGCAACGCTCATCACCGCGAAGAAATTCAACAGGAATCCGATGTAGATCACCAGTTGAGGAAACGGCGTCAGCGTCATAATCATCGTGCAGATCCCCTGCGCGACAATCGCCAACACCGGCGTGTGCCATCGCGGATCCACCTTCGCCGCGGACGCCAGGAACGCCCCGTTCTTCGCCATCGCGTAATATACGCGCGGTCCGATCGTCACCATCGCGTTCACCGTCGCCATCAGCGACAGCGCCATCAACCCACTGAACAACCCCGCGATTTCCGGCCCGAACAATCGCGACGCCGCCAGCGCGCCAACCGCCACCTGTCCCTTCAGTACCTCCAGAGGAGCCGCGTAAATGAACACCACGTTTAACAACAGATACAGCGCCGCCACCAGCGCCGTCCCGATCCCCAGCGCCGCCGGAAGCGTGCGCGAAGGATGCCGCAGCTCCTCCGCCACATAGGTCGCCGCGTTCCATCCGCTATAGGCGACGTAAATCCAGAACAGGCTCAACACAAACTGCTCTGGGATTTTCGTCGACGCCGTCCGCGTCGCGTTCATCGAGAGATTGGCCCACGATCCGTGCCCGATCGTAAACGCCAGTGCGATGAAGACGACCAGCGTCAGCACCTTCGCGCCGGTGAGCACGTTTTGAATTTGCGCCACGCGCCGCACGCCGAAGCAATTCAGCAGCGTGAAAAGCAGCACCAGAGTGCAAGCCGCCATCTGCGCTCCGCCCAAGTGCAGCGTCCATTCTCCCGATCCCGCGAGCACGTGCGCATTCTCTTGTTTTACCGAGGGGAAAAAATATCCCAGGTAATCCGCGAAAGCCAGCGCCGACAGAGCCACGGGACCTGAAAATCCGGCGAAGAAGGAAACCCAACCCGTCATGAATCCCCACGTCGGACCGAACGCCCGCGTCAGGTAAACATATTCGCCGCCGCTGCTCGGCAGATTGACGCCCAGCTCGGAATAGCAGATCGCGCCCAGAAAAGCGCAAATCGCTCCCACCACCCAAATCGACAGCACCAGCTTCGGGGTCCCCAGATCGCCCGCCAGGAATCCACTGGTCGTGAAAATTCCCTGTGCCGATCATGTTCGACACCACAAGCGCCGTCGCGCTGACTACTCCGAGCTGTCTGAGAAGAGAGGGCCTGCTGGGAGCCGCCACCCTGTTATTCTACCGCGACTAATTCCACCCGCTGCGCTTCCGGTAACCTGCGAATGGCGGCCGCCCCGAGTGCGGAAACTTGGGCGTTAACTTGCACTGGTCCGTTTGTGGACCCGGATCACGATTCCCCCACCGTTCCCCAAGGTAAAGGGCCGTGCGCAGCTCACGCACTCGTCGCCCCGGCTAGTGAACCACAGATAAGCTTCGTAAGGGTCGAGCGATACCACCGCGTCGCTATCTGCTTCCCAGTAGATCTCGTAGTTGGCATCGCGCCGGTTGAAATGTAACTTCGTCGGACCGCCGGCGCTCGCCTGCAGTTTTCGCACGGCCCGGATCCCGAAATGCTCGGCCGTTTGATAGATCGTCGAATCGTGGACCACGCTCGACGCCTTGATGAATTTGCCGTTGAAATCGAGCGCCGCATACGGGCGTACACGGTAACCTTGGGCGGCATAGGGCGAGACGTTCCAGGCTGGGAAGAAGAAGATGTATCCGCCGTCCTTCACCACGCGGCGCATCTCCAGCATCGCCAGTTCGGGGTTTGGCACATGTTCCAGTGTCCACACCGACCACAACCCATCGAACGTGTTCGCTTGGAAGGGCATCTTCGTCGCCGAAGCCGCAACAAACGGCTTGTGATAGAAGCGTCTCGCGGCTCGCGACAAATCGAGACCCGTGTAGTCCTCCACGATGTCCTGCAACGTTCCACTCCCGGCTCCTACTTCGAGGATCTTCCCTTTCTCGAGACCATGGTCCCGCACGAACTGCGCGATCTCGTCCTTGACCGGGACCCCGACCGCCTGGTCGAACTCCACGTAGGCGCTGTGGTTCTTGCCGTTCACGGGGGTCTTGGGCGCCGTGTACACGGTCTCGTAGAACGTGGTCCGCAGAAGATCGTCGGACGTGTCCTTCCGATCGTCCTCTGCAGTCGGAAAGTGGATGAAGACGACGGTGCATACCAGGATGAAATACCCCAGAAGGGTATGGGCAAAGGTCTTCAGAAGAGAGAGCATCCGGTTAATGATCGGCGGGAAAGTCTCCGCGCTTTACGGATCGCCGCCTTGACCGTTCGGAATCGCCGACCGCAGCGCCCAGGGCCCGTTACTGCGTCTGCCCGCCAGCCAAAACCAAATTCTGCCCCGACGCCCATCCCGAATCCTCCGAAGCGAAAAACACCACCGCGGTAGCGATATCTTTCGGCTGCGCGATACGTCCCCCCAAGGGTGTTTGAGCTTCTATTGTTTTGCGAAAATCGCCCTCCGCCAAGCCAGCGGTATGAAAGCCTTCCGTCTCCACCATCCCCGGACTTATCGTATTCACCCGAATTTTCTTCGGACCAAGCTCCTTCGATAGAGAAACAGTAATCGCATCCACCGCGGCTTTGGTCGAACTGTAGACCGACGCTCCCGCAACCGGCATCTGCCCGACAATCGAGCTGATGTTGATAATCGAACCGCCTTCGGGTCCGATCAGCTTAACCGCCTCCTGCGTAGTCAGCAGTAGTCCCAGCACATTCAAATCGAACTGCTTATGAAAATGTTCCGCCGTAACGGACTCCAGCGGAGCAAATTCAAAAATGCCCGCATTGTTAACCAGAATGTCCAACTTCCCGTAAGCGGATTTCGTTTCCGCAAACAGACGCGTAATATCTTTCGGCTTTGAGACATCCCCCTGCACCGCGACAGCCTTGCCGCCCTTCTCGGTAATCCGTTTCACCACCGAGTCCGCACCGGACTTGCTGGAAGCGTAATTCACGACCACAGAAGCCCCCTCCGCGCCAAGATACTCCGCGATGGATGCCCCAATTCCCTTAGACGCACCAGTAACCACCGCGACCTTACCCGTTAATTTGCTCATAATATCTCCAGTTCATTTTTACAGTTCGACGACTGTATAAGTGATGAGAGGAGAATCAACCACGATTCAGCAGTGAGATCTTCTTGAGTTCTTTAAGGAAACCGCCGAGGATCCACCAACTCCCGGCTCTTCATTCTGGCTACTGCTCGCTACTTCTTCTCACTTCCCGCAGCACTTCTTAAACTTCTTCCCACTCCCACAAGGACAAGGATCATTCCGCCCGACCTTCTCCGCCACCGCACCCCGTGGAGCGTCCTCGATCTCCTCACTACTGGCTACTGGCTCCTGGCTACTGGCTACTTCTTGAAACACCGCCTCCAACCCATGCAGCCGCAGCCTCTCGTCGAGCGCGAACATCACCAGGTCCGTCTCCGTCTGATCCAGATCCGCCAGCGCGTCGATCTTTCGCAGCATCCCTCGAATCCGCCCACGCGTAGTCTCACCGGGCATCGCCAGCGCATAGGCAAACAGAGCATCGTCCCGCAGTGTCGCCAGATCGCCTTCCCGATCGAAATAGGAAGCGATCTTTTCCGCATGCTTAGTCAGCCGGAAATATCCTGCCCCCCGCAGAGCCTGCCGAAGAATCGCAATGTCTTCGGTCTCTTCCAAATGCGGAGCAAAATACTTTGCATAGGGCTCCCACAACGATCGCCACATCGCTTCCAGCGCCTTCGCCCGCGCATTGCCGCCCAACTCGTACAGAGCCTCGATACCGCGCCGCGCCAAGTCCTTATCGGCGAACGCATACAGCCCAACCGCAGCCGCACCCCGTTCCTCCACCGGCTTCGACTCATCGTTCAGAGCCGCGATCAACGCATTTTGAATCGGCGTCTGCTCCGATGCTCCGGAGAGCGACTCCCACGCCTGCACCCGAACCTTTAAATCCGGATCGCCGTCGGCCAGCGCAAACAATTTATCGCGCGTCTCCGAACCCAGGTCCTCATTGAAGAAGCTGTGCGCAGCCCCCGCACGAATCAGCGCATCGTCCGACGCGAGCATCTCGATCCGCTCACTGTCCGGCAGCAAATCGAACGCCGGCAACTCCGTCTTCGGATACTCTTTGAGAATGTCGAAAGGCTCCGGAAGATATTGCGGTTCCGGCGAGTCCAGCAGTTCGATCGAGCGCTCAATCTCCAGCCTGAGCTCGGTATCCTCTTTCGGAATTTCGGCGAGCATTTTTTCAAGCGCGGGCAGCGCAGTCTTGTCGCCGTATAAACCGAGGAGAAACGCCCCATCGCCCGCGTCAAATTCCAGACGGTCGAGCAAAAGCTCAATCACGCGGGGATCGCGTACCCTCAATCCAGCAAGTAGAAACGCAAGGTCGCCCGCTTGTTCCTCGCCCAGTTCTTCATAGAGCGCCAGCAGCGGTTCAATCGCTTTTTCGCCAAACGGAAGGAATGCCTGAACGAGGTCGTCGCCTATTTCTTCCGGCTGCCGGCGAACCGCATCGACATAAAAATCCAGCGCCTCATCCGACTTCCAGTAGCGGAATAAATCAATCAGCAGAGGATCAAGATCGAGCCGATGCCCTTCCCTTGTCTCCCGGGAAAACGCCAGAACCTGGTTCGGTGCATCCGGCTGATCGAGAATAGTTTGAACCAGCCGCCGGTCCACCCCCACCCGCCCCGAAGCCGCCGCCCGCAACAACTCAACAACAGTAGCCAAAATCCATCCCTCGCTTCGAAAACAGCAGAGTCTGCGAAAAGTTGGGGACAACCTTCTCTGTCCCAAGGCGCGTTCAGTGCTTCGAAAAACGCGATCTCATTCGGCGCCGCGTGGACAGAGCGGGCTGTCCCCAATTTTTCGCCCCGACCACAATCGCCGTGTCTTCCGGACTGGCGACTAGTCTTCCTTCACCACGTGAACCGGAATCTCCACCGACACATCGCGATGCAGCCGTACCGTAGCCTTGTAGTCGCCGAGCTTCTTAATCGGCTCTTCTAAGACCACCTTGCGCCGGTCAATCGTATAGCCCTGCTTTTCAAGCGCGGTCGCAATATCATTCGCCGTCACCGATCCGAATAACTGATCGTTTTCGCCGGCCTTATGCGCGATGGTCACTTCCACCGCCGCCATCAGCTTCGCCAGATCCGCCGCGTCCGAAGATTCTTTTGCATCGCGCTTCAAGATGCGACTGCCGTTCCTGCTCGACGATCTTCTTGTTCGATTCCGTCGCCGCAACAGCCATCTTCTTCGGCAGCAGGAAATTCCGCGCGTAGCCCGGAGCCACCTTCACCACCGCGCCACGCGTCCCGAGGTTAACGATATCTTCTCTGAGAATGACTTCCATGATGATGTTCCTTAAATTGAAGTTGAGAACGGGATCAGAGCAATGTTCCGCGCCTGCTTGATCGCCTCAGCCAGCCTGCGCTGGTGCGGCGCGCATACGCCTGAAATGCGCCGCGGCGTAATCTTCCCGCGCTCGGAAATGAACGACAACAGCAGCCGCACTTCCTTGTAATTGATATCGTCGATTTTATCGACGCAGAACCGGCACATCTTTTTGCGTCGGAAATATTGTTTTTTGCCCGCGATGGCTTTATCGCCGCCGGTGGGACGCTGCGAGCCGCTGATTGGTCTTCCGCCCTTGGTTTCTGCCATATTATCCCTTCGTCTCTTCCACGGCCGCTGTTGTAGGAACCGCTTCGCCCGGTGCAACTGCTTCCGGTGCCGGCGAAGCCGGTGCCGGGGCTGCTGGTATTGGATGAGCCGCGCCTGGCAGACCCGGAGCAGCAGCATGTTCCACCGGAGCCCCCGGCACACCCAACGGAGCAGCCGGAGCCGCAACTTGCGGAGCGGGCCTTCGCGCCGCACGCTTCTCGCGCGCCTTTTTCCGCTTATCGATCTTCTTCTGCTTCTCGTCGATGCGGATGGTCTGGTACTTGATCACCATATCCGCTACGCGTAGACGGCGCTCAATCTCCTTCACGGAATCCGGAGACGAACTGAATTGAATCAGGATGAAATGCCCTTCGGCGTATTTCGACACGCGATAAGCGAGCTTGCGGGTGCCCCAGTTATCGACCTTGTCGACGGTTCCCTTGCCGTTTGTGATCAGCGTCTTGAGTTGGTCGACAAACGTGTCGACCTCCTCTTCCGGCGCATCCGGCTTCACGATAAACAACTCTTCGTAGACTCTCATTCTTCCTCTTGTTTTAAGCCTCCGGCGCGACGATTAAACATCGTCATGGACTTTTCGACGCCATCAGCGATTATGGATTCAATCGCCGCGCGGCCTTGCGCGACCATCTCTTCCACTTCCTGCATCTGTGCTTTTTTAAACGGCGCAAGCACAAATTTCGCACCATCCCCAATCGGATGATCAGGTTTGATGCCTAAGCGGACTCTGGGAAATTCGTTCGTTCCCAAACTTCCGATCACGCTTTTTACTCCGTTATGCCCCGCATCCGACCCTTTCGGCCGGACACGAATCGTATTCCACGGAAGCGCGAGTTCGTCGTATACCAGAATTAAGCGGCCGGGTGTTAATTCGTACCGCTCGAGCAAGGCCTTTACAGACGGCCCGCTCAAGTTCATGAAAGTCTGCGGCTTAGCCACCACGACCGGATGTTCCTTGATCGTTCCATGGCCGACCAGCGACATATTCTCTTTGCGGCTGAGCCTGATCCCAAAACGGTCTACCACTCTAAACCCCAGATTATGCGGCGTATTTTCGTACTCCGCACCAGGATTGCCCAAACCGACAATGAGAAAGTCCACCGCTTATTTTTTCTTCTTCTTGTCGTCCGCCGGAGCCGCCTCCTCTTCCTTCTTTCCCTTAGCTTTAGCGATTTCCGGCTCAGCGGCAACCGGCGCTACCACGGCGGCATCCACCGCAACTACTTCTTCGGCCTTCATCGAAACTACGTGAGAAATAACGGCATCGGGGTTGCTCAACAGCTTCATCGACGCGGCCATCGGAATCTGGCTCGCACGCAGGCTCTCGCCGATCGATAGTTCCGATGCATCTAGCGTAAAGTGTTCAGGAATATCGTCCGGAAGGCATTCGATTTCTACTTCGCGCGTGATCAACTCATGCAGTCCGCCCTGCAGTTTCACGCCTTTGGGCTCGCCCGCGGTATGCACCGGAATCTTGACGCGCAAACGCAGCGTCAAGTCAATCCTTTTTAAATCAACATGAAGCAGGTTTTCCTTGACCGGGTCGTGCTGCCAGTCGACCACCATTACCGGCACGGTTTCGCCGCCCGTTACACTCAGGTTGAAAATGGTGTTGTAGCCCGTCTTGCTATGCAGGATTTTATTGACTTCTTTGGGACTCACCGCCACCGCGACCGACTCGCCGCCCGCGCCGTACAACACTCCCGGGGTTTGCCCGCTGACACGGAGCCGCCGTGCTTCATTTTTGCCGCGCGAGGAACGCGGTTCCGCCACAATTGTGATGTCTTTTCTCATTTTAGTGAACCTTAAACGACCTTAAATTGCCAAAAACTGCCAAAAATTACACGAATAAAGTGCTTACAGAACCATCTTCGTGGATCGATTGAATCGCTTTTGCCAGCATCGGAGCCACCGAAAGCTGCTTGATCCGCCGGCAATTATCCGCCGCCCCCTTCAAGGGGATCGAATTGGTCACGATCACTTCTTTAATATCCGAATTTTCAATTCTTTCCACCGCCGGCCCCGATAACACCGCATGGGTCGCACACGCACGCACACTCGCCGCGCCTTGTTTCAACAAAGCCTCGGTGGCCTTGACCAGCGTTCCCGCCGTGTCGATCAAATCGTCCACGATCAAACAGTGCTGCCCTTCCACATCGCCGATAATATGCATTACTTCGGCCACATTTACTTCCGTCCGCCGCTTATCGATAATCGCCAGCGGCGCGTCCAATCTTTTCGCAAACGCACGCGCACGTTCGACGCCGCCCGCATCGGGCGATACCACAGTCATACTCTCTCCACGCATCTCGTCGAAGTAGTCGATCATCACCGGCATTCCAAACAAATGGTCCACCGGGACATCGAAGAAGCCCTGAATCTGCGCAGCGTGCAGATCGAGCGCCAAAATGCGGTTGGCTCCGGCACGTTCCAGCAGGCTCGCCACCAGACGCGCCGAAATCGGCATGCGAGGACGGTCCTTCCGGTCCTGCCTTGCATACCCATAATAGGGTAACACTGCGGTGATGCGCTCCGCTGAAGCGCGTTTTAATGCGTCCATCATCAGCAGTAATTCCATCAAATGCCGGTCAACGGGAGTACACGTCGGCTGCACCACGAACACGTCGGCGCCGCGCACATTTTCCTGGATTTGGAGGTGCACTTCGCCGTCGGAAAATTCGCGCACCCGCACGGCGGCGAGTTGGCAGCCGAGCTCATAACAGATTTCCCCGGCAAGCGTCGGGTTCGCATTCCCAGAGAACACTTTGAAGTGGTTAAACCTCATTGCACGTACCGGCTTCGGGGCGGCCATGAATCATCCTTAAAAGGCACTAAATGTTCTTTGAGCTGCCTGCGCCAGAGCCTCTGATAGCCCCGCCGGCTGACCAATTCCGCTTTCATAACCCGGCATCCTTTAAATACCTGGTCCTTACTGACACCACTTACGGCCCGATCGCGATCCTCGACCGATTCGAACAGCGCGAAGATTGTCGAACCGCTCCCGCTCATTCTGACGCCGGGGCTGAATGTCCGCAACCGTTTCGCAATCTTTCTAAGCTGGGGATGTTGCTTGAAGACGACCGTTTCAAAGTCGTTCGCGCTGAGCGCACTTGCCGCCACAACATCGCGCCCTTCGTCCAATGCGCGCACGAAGGCCTGGAAATTATTAATACTACTTGACGAACCCGTGAAAGTCAAACCACGATTGAGCGCCGCGTAGGCAGGTCCGGTGGCGACGTGAATATCGGGCGTAACGAGAACAATCGGCTTGAGATGGACGTCCGCCTGGAGATAGACTTCGCCGCCTCTAGCTAGACCGAGTTGGGTGCCACCCTGGAGGAAAAAAGGGATATCGCTGCCGAGTTGGTACGCGATCTGAGTAAGACGCTCCATCGGAACAAGTTTGCCTGCCAGGACCGGGAGCGCAAGCAGCACTGCTGCGGCGTTACTGGAACCGCCGCCTAGGCCTCCGCCCATGGGAATATGTTTTTCCAGCCGGAATCGGATACGCGCTGCCATGTTCATCTCATTAAGGATGGCGTGAGCGGCTTTTAGAACGAGGTTGTTGGGAATTGCCAGCTTGTCGTCGATTGTTAGTTCCCGGCGGCGGCTGCGCTCAAATTCTATTTCGATTTCATCGGCTAGGGAGACGGTTTGGAATACCGTGCGGAGGTCGTGAAAACCGTCGGGGCGCTGATTGAGGATTCGGAGGTCGAGATTTATTTTCGCCAGCGATTTCAGGCGGGCGGTGCGGGTCACCGGGAAAAACCTGTGATCGTTCGGTAGGGGCGTGGCGAGGGTCCAGGGCGTCCGGGCTTTGCCCGGATGGACCGATTTACAATCGGTCCGCAGGTTGCCAACCTGCCCCACAACGGGTACCGCTGCGACGTACGGAACATTTAGTAATGCAGCAGCGAGTTTACTGCGTAGCCGGGGAGTTTGTCGCGGCCTTTTAGGAAATCAAGTTCGATCACGAAGCTTAGGCCTGTGAGCTTCCCACCTAGTTTTTCGACCAGTTGCGTAACCGCTTTGGCGGTGCCTCCCGTTGCGAGAACGTCGTCTACGATAAGAACTTTCTGGCCGGGCGCGATGGCGTCTTTGTGAATTTCAAGAACATCGGTTCCGTATTCGAGCTGGTACTCGACGCGCTCGGTTGGCGCGGGAAGTTTCTTGGGTTTGCGAATAGGAACGAAGCCGGCATGGAGCGCATACGCTACGGCGGGGGCGAAAATAAAGCCGCGAGCTTCAATTCCAGCGACGATTTCAATTCCTTTTCCTTTGTATACGTCGCCCAGATCGTCGATTACGGCGCGCAAGCCGGCTGAGTTCTGAAGCAGCGTGGTGATGTCGTAAAAATTGATGCCGGCCTTGGGAAAATCCGGCACTTCTCGGATCAGAGATTTGAGATTCATTCGTTAGCGGATGTGGAAACCACTCAATTCTAACACCGCTACATCAGAGGACTCGACCGATCGTACGTCTGAGAAGCGAGGACCCTGCCGCAAGCGCGCTTCGAAGTCTTCGAGTTGGTCCGCGACGCCGTTGGCATGAACCTCCACGCGGCCATCGTCGAGATTTCGGGCCCATCCGGTCACGTTGGTTTCGTGCGCGGAACGCTTGGCGAAATAGCGGTACCCGACGCCTTGCACGCGGCCGGAGATCAGGAAACGCCGTGCCTTGACCATGTAATCTTAGAATATTACGTGCTGACTCTTAATCCGGAACTGGCGCTGATTTTCGATCTTGACGGCGTGGTGATCGATTCCATGCCTACGCACACGCTGGCTTGGGAGCGTTACCTGGAAGCGAACGGCATCGACCCGCGCGATGTCGAGGCTCGCATGCATGGAAAACGCAACGACGATCTGGTGCGGGATCTTTTTGGATCGCATCTGGACGACGCGGCGGTGTTCGAACACGGCGCCGCTAAGGAACGGCTTTTTCGCGAACTGATCGGCGCTACGCTCGAAGCAAAGCTGGTGCCGGGCGTGCGGGAGTTTCTGGCGGAGGCTTCGAAGACGGTGCCGCTCGCGGTGGGAACGAACGCGGAGCCGGCCAATGTCGATTTTACATTGGACGGTGCGGGAGTCCGGCAATACTTCCGGGCTATTGTCGACGGATCGCAAGTAGCGAACGCCAAGCCGGCGCCCGATGTTTATCTTCGCGGCGCGGAACTACTGGGTGTCGATCCCGCTAACTGCATCGTGTTTGAGGATTCTCCGGTTGGCATCGAGGCGGCGCGCGCGGCCGGGATGAGAGTGGTTGGTCTTCTGACGCATGCGTCGAGACTTGAGAATGTGGATGTCGCTGTTCGCGACTTTTTGCAGCCGGAGCTGGCTTCGTGGCTTGCGATGCAACTGTCGGTATCTGAGGGAACGCGGAAAAAGTGAAACTTGAGAGATCAGCGACGGTGAATGGCAGTGGCGGACGGCCTCAAAACAATCAGTCGTCGCCACGTCCGGGATGGGCCCGGATGGACCGATTGACAATCGGTCCGCAGGTTGACAACCTGCCCCACAAGGCCTTTGTCGCGTGCGCTATTCTTGCGGCCTTTTGTGTTCAGGCACAGGACGTCGTCACGCTGGAGCAAGCGGCCTCGCGCACGGGACCCGAGTTCGTGGCAGCGTACGAGGGGCGCACTATCATTGTGCGCGCGCAAGTTGCATCGCCGCCGATGTGGGCGTTCGGGATGTACTATCTTCCCCTCCGCGATTCGAGCGAGCATGGGCTGATTCTGAAGGGCGAGCACGACCGGTTCGCGAGCTATGAGCCGGGCGATTGGATTGAGGCCCGCGGCAAAATCGAGAGCCGCGCTGGATTACCTCTGCTGGTTCCCGATTCGATGGAGAGAGTGCGGCAGGGTCCGCCTCCTTCGGCAATGTCGCTATCCCTGCCCGAGGCCGCGAATCTTCGTCATCTTGGGTTACTTGTTGAAACGCATGGGACCGTGACCAGGGTCGGCGAAAACGTCGGCGGCACCACCCTGCAGCTTACCGATCGCGGCGCAACTGCGGTGGCCTTTCTGGCCCGATCGCCATCGACAGTGAACGACCTTCTCGCCAGAATTCGTATTGGGGATCGCGTCAACGCGAGCGGGCTGCTGACTCAATACGCGCCGCGGCCTCCTTATAATGGCGAGTTTCAGATCCTGCTAGCATCTCCGGGCGATTTGAAAGTGTCGGGAACGGGGTTCGGACTGGTGCCTCTGCTGTTGTTGGGCGGGCTCGGCGTAGGCGCAATCCTTATGGGCCTGTGGTGGCTTCGCAGACGCCGTCTCAGCGAGCAACATAGCGCCATGCGAACTTTTCACACTCTCTGCGAGGAGATCATCGCGGCCCCGTCGCCTTCGGAAATCGCCGAAAAGCTAATGACTGTTCTGCCAACGATCACGCAGGCGACAGGCGCGTGGCTCTACATTTTTAATCGCCGCACGAAATCGCTGGAGCGAGTGTCTACCGAGTCCGATCCTGATCCGATGGTGGTGCCGATCGATGCTCAGGGCGACGACGAGTTGGCGAGCGGCGCCGCGGTTTGCTTCCAGAATCGAACGCAACTGGACATTCCCGACGTGCGCCGCAGCCAATATTCGAGTACGCGAACGAAGCAGCATGCGCCGCGCTCCGCGATGATCGTGCCGCTTACCACGCAGGGCGATGTGCTGGGGATACTGGAGGCGGGAAACGCCAACCGCGTGGGATATTTCACCATTGAGGAGCAGGCCTCCATCCAACATCTGGCGAATCAAGTGGCTGCCGCGCTGAAACTTCAGGAGCAGCGCGCGATTCGCGAGCAGCTGTTTCGCAGCGAGAAACTCGCGGCAACCGGCCAACTCATTTCGGGCGTCGCCAATGAACTACGCGCGCCGCTGGAAGTGATTCTGCACTTGTCCTTACAACTGGCGACGTCGATTGCCGGACCGGTGCGGGAGCCTGAGGCGGAGCGCGATCTGCGCCTGTTAGCGGGTGAATCGAGGCGTGCCTCGGAAATCGTGTCGCGCCTGGTTTCCTTCGCGCGGCCTGAAGATTCCGACGCTCGGAACTTCGATGTGAACGCGTTGTTAGCCGGCTTGGTGCAATTTCGTGAACCGGAATGGAAGGCGATGCAGCTGCGATCGCAGAATCGATTGGCACCGGAGCCGGCGTTCGTGCTGGGCGCGCAGGGACAGATCGAACAGGTGTTTCTGAACCTGCTGGTGCACGCCGAACAATCCGTGGCGGAGGTGCCTTCGAAAACCGTAACGGTCTCGACCAGCGTGATCGCGGGACGGGTGATGGTGGAAATCGGGTACTCCGCGCGGGAAGACGAAGCCGCCGACGCGGACCCGTTCAGCGAGAGCCGAATATCCGGCGCGGGTGCTTTGTCGCTGGGCGTTTGCCGCAGCATCATCAGTAATCACGGCGGACGGATGAGATTCGCTGCGCGAGGCGGGATGGCCTACTTCGAAGTGGAGCTGCCCGTTGTGCGCACGGAAACTCCCGCTGATTTAAGTACCGCGCGCAAACCGGAGAGAGCGCTGACCATCATGCTGGTGGATCCAGATCCGGGCCCGCAGCGCCAGCTTCTCGGGCTGCTGAGTCTGCGGGGACATCGCGTGGTTCCGGCTTCGGAAGAGGAGGCGGCGAACCTGGCGCAGCGCCTGCGTTTCGATGCGGTGCTGTGGGCGATGCGGCTTTCTCCCTCGGGCAATTCGAAGTGGAGCGAATTTCAAGAGCGCGCCCGGGCATCGATCACGGCGTTCGTTCTGGTCAGCGATGGTTACGATGCGGAGCTCGCGCGAAGCATTGAAGACGGCGGGAATTTCCTGCTCGGCCGGCCGATTAAGGAGGCCGAATTGGACCGCATCCTGGGCCAGATCGACGCGCGGGCTCCAATGCCAGCGCGGCGCTAGCGATGGAGGAGGAGCAGGAGCAACGTCCGCATTATGAGGTACGCGGCGATCAGCAGAACCCACATATAATGACGCGCGAACAATCTTCCCGCGCGTTCAAAGAGCGTTTCATGATGCGCGTGGACGGGCTCTCCGTCGAGATAACGGGCGATCTCCGCGGTCATTTCCAGCGCAGCGGTGTAGCGATCGTGCGGCTCTACAGCCATCGCTTTCGCGCAAATCGATGTGAGGGCTGGCCGTGCCGGTTCGCCCTTTAGAACTTCGCGCAAGATGGCGCCAAGCGAGAAAATGTCGGAGCGCGCGTCCATCGCAGTGCCCGCCGCCTGTTCGGGCGCGACAAATCCGCGAGTGCCTGCGATGGAGCCTCGGCGCGCCAAGGCGGCGACGCCCCAATCGAGCACCAGCGCTTCACCGAAGGCGCCGACCATGATATTTTCAGGCTTCAAGTCTCCATGAAATACGCCTCGGGAGTGCGCGAAGGCGACGGCTTCGCAGATCTTTTGGAACACCCGTAAACGATCGGCGAGGGGGACGTGAAGCTCGTGGAAACGGACGCCGTCGACCAGCTTCATTGCGTAGTAGATGCGTCCGTCGGGCAGGCGGCCGGCATCGTGAACGGGGACGATGCCCGGATGTTCGAGGGCGGCCATGATGTTAGCTTCGTCGTTTTCTTCGTCAAGGATTTTGAGGGCGATCATGCGGTTGAGCACCGTATCTTCGGCTTTGTACACGGCGCCCATCCCGCCGCGGCCGATTTTTTCAACGACGCGATAACGGGTGGCTGACAGATCGGGAAACTCGACAATTTGCTGTAGTCGGGCGATGGCGTCGTCGGAAAGATATTTCACATCAGCTCCGATTCGCGGCCATCGACGCTGTGCAGACGATCGAGCAGCAGCCTGCGGAATTCGCGGCGCGCCCACGCCAGACGGTTGGTAACGGTGGTTACGGGAATCGCGAACTCTTGGGCCAGCGCGGCGTAACTGGTCGGCTCGTCCAGATCGTAGCGCGAAAAAATCTCAAACTCGGATCGTTTGCCGCGCGCCTCGCAGAGTTCGCGCAGATCGTCGAGCGCCACGGCAAACAGGCTGCGGATCCATTCGCGATGAAACGATTCCTCGGGGCTCGTATCGGGAGCGGGGGGATGCTCGCGAAGTTCGCCCTCGGCGGTGGCGAAATCGAGCGAGAGAATAGTCGTCCCACCGCCTCGTTTCCATCGCGTCGCGGCCTTCTTTTCGTTGGCGACGAAGCCTTCGAGACAAGTGCGCAGAAATGTTCGGAAACTGCCCTTGGAAGGATCGTAGGAGCGGAAAAAATCCTTCTCGATGGCGCGCGCAAAGAATCCTTGCGTGTAATCCGCGGCGTCGTCGGCATCGCAATGCCATTTCATACGGACGAATTTATAAACCGGTTTCCAGTACGCATCGACCAGCGATTCGAACGCTTGCCGCCGCTCTGCCGGATCCTTGCTTTGCGAGGCCAGGACGGCGGATCGTCGCGTACTCGGAAATTGCATGATCAGCGGGCCGCTAGTTGCCGCAGCACGTAGGGCAGGATTCCGCCGCTGCGGTAATATTCCGATTCCTGCGGTGTATCGATACGAACGACGGCCTCGAATTTTTTCGACTTGCCATCATGCGTTGCGGTGACGCGAGCCTTCGTCTTTCCGCTGGACTCGACGGCCTCGGGAATGCCTTCGAACGCGAAAGTTTCGAAGCCCGTCAATCCCAGTGATTCGCGATTCTGTCCTTCGAGAAACTGCAAAGGCAGCACGCCCATGCCGACCAGGTTCGAGCGATGAATACGCTCGAAACTTTCGGCCAGTACGACACGCACGCCGAGCAGTAATACGCCCTTCGCCGCCCAATCGCGAGACGAACCTGAGCCGTACTCCTTGCCTGCGATGATCAGCAAAGGCACGCCCGCTTCTTGATACTTCACCGAGGCGTCGTAGATGAACATTTTCTCGCCCGAAGGAGCGTGAATGGTCCAGCAGCCCTCGGTTCCCGGCGCCATCTGATTACGCAGCCGAATATTCGCAAGCGTGCCTCGCACCATCACTTCATGATTGCCCCGGCGCGCGCCGTAGGAATTGAAATCAGCAGGCTTCACGCCGAGCGAAATGAGATATTTCCCCGCCGGACTATCGACCGCGATATTGCCCGCAGGAGATATATGATCCGTCGTCACCGAATCGCCAAGCACGGCAAGTGCGCGGACGCCAGAAAGATCCTTGACGTGCGTTTTGGGATCGGCCATGTCGTCGAAGTACGGGGCCCGCTTGATGTACGTGGAGTGCTCATCCCATGCATAGAGATCGCCGATCGGAACCTTGATCGAGTTCCAAGTATCATCTCCCGTGAAGACTTCGGAATATTGCTTCGCGAACATTTCCTGGCGCACGGATTTTTTAATGGCCGCCTGCACCTCCTGAGGGGAAGGCCAGATCTCCCGCAGATATACATCGTGACCTTGTTGATCCTGCCCAATTGGCTCGTTCGCGATATCGACATCGACACGTCCCGCCAGTGCATAAGCGACTACCAGAGGAGGCGACGCGAGATAGTTCGCGCGGACCAGCGGATTCACACGGCCCTCGAAATTTCTGTTGCCCGAGAGCACGCTCGCCACTGTCAGCTTCTCTTTCTGAACGGCCGCCGCGACCTCTTCCGGCAGGGGACCGCTGTTCCCGATGCACGTGGTGCATCCATAGCCGACCAGGTTGAATTTCAGTTCCTCCAGATATGGCACCAGTCCCGCGTCAGTCAGATAATCCATTACCACTTTCGATCCGGGCGCGAGGCTCGTCTTCACCCACGGCTTGGATTTGAGACCGCGCTCCACTGCCTTTTTCGCAACCAGCCCCGCGGCTATCATCACCGAGGGATTCGACGTGTTGGTGCAACTCGTGATCGCCGCAATCACCACGCTGCCGTCCTGAACGATTCCATTCGTCTTCGGCGTAGCACCTAGCGTCGTCAGAAAATTCTGCTTCACATCCGGCAAATTAATGCGATCCTGCGGACGCTTCGGCCCCGCGAGCGAGGGCACCACCGTTGAAAGATCCAGCGTCAGCGTGTCCGAATATAAAGGCTCCGGCGCGCCATCGAGGCGGAATAATCCTTGCGCCTTGGCATACGCCTCCACCAGTTCGATCAGCTCCGGCGGCCGATTCGTCATGCGCAGATAATCGAGCGTCGCACTGTCGATCGGGAAGACTCCGATGGTCGCGCCGTACTCCGGCGCCATATTTGCAATGGTCGCGCGATCGGCAACGCTCAGTGCGCTCAACCCATCGCCGTAAAACTCGACGAACTTCCCGACGACGCCTTTTTTCCGCAGCATCTGCGTGACGAATAAAACCAGATCCGTCGCCGTCGCGCCCTCGGGCAATTTGCCGTCTAACTTAAATCCGACCACAGCTGGAAGCAGCATCGTGGCCGGCTGGCCGAGCATGCAAGCCTCCGCCTCAATGCCGCCGACGCCCCATCCGACGACGCCAAGACCGTTGATCATCGTGGTGTGAGAATCGGTCCCGACCACTGTATCGGGATACGCCTGCCCATTCGCGGTGAACACCACTGGCGCCAGATATTCAAGATTCACCTGGTGCACGATGCCCGTATCGGGTGGCACCACGCGGAAATTCCCGAAGGACCCCTGTCCCCACTTCAGGAAGGAATAGCGCTCCTGATTGCGTTGAAATTCGAGCAGCGCGTTGGCCGCGAACGCGCCCCTTGTGCCGAACTCGTCCACCTGCACCGAGTGATCGATCACCAAGTCGACAGGAACCAGCGGATTTGCTTTTTTTGGATCGGCCCCCATTTTCCCCAGCGCGTCCCGCATCGCTGCGAGGTCCACTACGCAAGGTACTCCCGTGAAATCCTGCAATAATACGCGCGCCGGGCGGAAATTGATATCGCGCGCCGCGGCCTTCGGATCCCACTTCGCGACATATTCGATATCACTCTTCTTAACGGTCGAGCCATCTTCAAACCGCAGCAGATTTTCCAGCAAAATCTTGATCGAATACGGAATCCGCGAAAGCTTGGTGACACCCGCCTCCTCCAGCGCAGCCAGGCGAAAAATCTCGTAAGTGCGGCCACCGGCACGAAGCTCACCCGCGGCGTGGAAGGAGTTCAAACTTTTCATGCGTACCCCTATCTTATCGCGGGCAGGCGTAGAATCGAAGCATGAGCGCGAAGACACTCATTTCCGTCGAACAGTTCGACCGGCTGGAGGAAGAAGAGTTCCGATATGAACTGGACGAGGGCGAACTGATAACAATGACCCGGCCACGAATGAGGCACACGCGCATCGAAGGCAACCTTTATTTTGCCTTGCGATCATACCTTGAAAGGAATCCGATCGGTGTTGTTCTTGGCGCCGATATCCTGTATGTCCTCGGCCCGGCGATCAAACGGGCCCCCGACGTTTCCGTGATCTTGCGAACCGTTGATCCCGACGAGGAGATCCAGGGTGCGCCCGAAATTGCCGCCGAGATCCTATCGCCCTCGAACACACGCCGTGCGATGCAGCGCAAACTCGGACAATTCTTCGCGACCGGTTGCAAGCTCGCATGGATCATCGATCCCAAAGCCCGCACGGTGGAAGTCTGGGAATCCGCAACTGGTCCGATTCGCACTCTTCTGGAATCCGACTCACTGGAAACGCCGCTACTCCCCGGTTTCATCTGTCCTATCGCGAAGCTCTTCTAGCTACATATACTCCGGCACTTCAATGCCCAGCACTCCCAGCGTCTGCTCCAACTGCGCGCGAAAATATTCCGTCATCCACAGCAGGAACGTCTTCTTCTCGACGTTCGTTTCCGAAAGCACCGGATACTCGTGATAAAAATTGCTGAACGATTGCGCCAATTGAAATGCATACCGAGCCACGTGCGCCGGTTCGCCACTCGCCACGGCCCTCTCGATCGCCGACCCCACCTTCGACGCCGCCAGCAACAACTGCCAGCAGTCCTCCTGTTTTAACTGCCGCTCCATAATTTCTCGCGTCAGTACTGCACTGAAGTCCGGCAGCGATTCCCCGCGCTCCGCCAGCTTCCGCAAAATATTCCGCGCCCGCACCGCCGAGTACTGCACATAAGGACCCGTTTCACCCTCGAAACTCAATGCCTCCGCGAAATCGAACGCGATCACCGAATTGCGCGTGAACTTCAGCATGAAGTATCGCAGCGCGCCGATGGCGATGTGCGTCGCCGCGCGCCGCCGCGTTTCTTCCGGTTCTTCCTGATGCCGCGAAGTCACTTCATCCAGCGCCTTCTCGATCAGCTTGTCGAGCAGGTCGTCGGCCTTCACGCCGATCCCCTTGCGACCCGCCACCTGCACGTACGGCAGCCGCTTGTCTTCTTCGGAAAGTTCGATCCCCAGCTCGACGCAGGTGCGCGGCGACAGCGCCACCATCTCGTAATTGAAATGGATGCTGTTGTCCGCCTGCGTGTTGTAATCGAGCGCCCGCAACCCCGCCACCACTACATCCTGCAAATACGATTGCCGCGTGTCGATCACGTTATACACGCGCGAGCCTTTTCCAAACTGCCGGAGTCCCCGTCTGCGGCACATCGGTCGACGCCCAAACCTCGTGCCCGTTCGGATACGTGTGCCACTTGCGATAGTAAAAATCTTTGCCGAGCAGTCCGAACTTCCAAAGCTGATAGGCGATGTCCTTGCCGACGTACGTGACCGTCCCGTTCGACCGCACGATGACTTTGCTATCGTCGTCGCCCTCGACCGAGCCTTCCCGAAACGCCGACCCCGGCATCACCCAGCAGCCTTTGTTCTTGCCCTCGGTCTCCAAATAAATCGCCTTGCGTTCTTTCAATTGCTCGAACGCCGTGGCCCAGAATTGCAAATGGAGAATTTCGCTCTCGCGCGGCAGCACGTCGTAGGCGATCCCCAGCCGCCACATGGTCGCGATGTGCGCATCCACGATCGCGTCGGCCACCAGATGCGCCATCTCCGCTTCGATTCCCTGCCCCGCCTCGATCGAATGCAGCGTCGCGTGACGCCACTGCGAGCGCGTCCTTATGTTCCTCGTAATATTGCGACATCTCGCGCATAAACATCCCAGCAAACATAATCGAACCGCGGCTCCGCAATCAGCGCACGCACTTCTGCGATCGACTTCTTTTCCAGATGCTGGAACCCGACCACGACGTCCGCCACTTGCACGCCGGTGTTGTCGATATAATTCTGCACCTCCACGCGCTCGCCCGTCGCGCGCAGCATGCGCACGAAAGTATCGCCCAGAATCGCGTTGCGCAGATGCCCGATATGCGCGGCCTTGTTCGGATTGATATTGGTGTGCTCGACGATGATTTTAGTCGCGGTTTCCTTCGCGAACCGCTCCCTCACCCATCAGCACTCCGGCGCCATAAGCGCCGCGATCCAGGCGAACGTTCAAATACCCGTTGCCCGCAATCTCCATCGACGAGACACCTTCAATCGCACCACCGGCCGCGGCGATTTCCGCCGCGATCGCCTTCGGAGCCTTCTTCAATTGCCGCGCCAGTTGAAACGCCGCGGGCAGCGCCAATTCGCCGAACGAGGATTGCTTCGGCTGCTCGATCTGCACCGCTGTTTCAACGCCGTATAACGATCTGAATCCGCGCAGACAATAGCCTCGGCAATGCGTTTTTCTAGGATATGAAACATGAAAAATCCAGTATGACAGAGGTCGGCGCGTTACAATGAGATTGTGCCCAAAGTTACGTTTTTGCCGGAGGGAAAGACTGTCGAATTTGAGTCCGGAAAGCTTCCCTACGATGAACATGGCAAGCCGGAATCCATTTTAGACGTCGCGATCAACTTCGGCGTCCATATCGAACACGCCTGCGGAGGAAGCTGCGCCTGCACCACCTGCCACGTGATCGTCAAGCAGGGCGATGCCAACCTAAGCCCGAATCCTGCCGATGAAGACGAACTGGATCGTCTCGATCAAGCTCCCGGCCTGACGCTGCATTCGCGCCTGGCCTGCCAGGCCGTGGTTACAGGCGATGTGACCGTGGAAATCCCCGGCTGGAATCGCAACTACGTCAGCGAGGGCGGAGGCTCGACGAATCTAGGCAACGCAATCCCTCCGCCAAAAAAATAATCAGCGTTTCCGCCCCATCCACAATCCCAAAAATTGATCCACCACATTTTGCGGAACATCGATGTAGAGCTTTACTCGCTTATCCTGTAGAGTGGTTCGCAGCCCGTCCCAAGCCGCTTGCATTTCCGGCTGATTCGCCGGCGTATTCAATCGCCCCAATCCGATAAACGCTTTCAGCGCGCCCTGCACTTCCTCCGCTGATTGATCCGTCGAACATTCCCCCGACGCCACTCCGTTCAATCCCGTCCGCAGATCGAAATAAATGCTGCCGGTTTCAATTGACTTCACTAGCTTGGTGATGTTCGCCAGATTTCCGGTGCAATGCCAAGTCGAACGGACCACCAGCATAGGCGGCCCAGAATTGCGCGTCCTCCGGAATATCTTTCATCAAGGCCGCGAGCGCCGGTGGCGGCCCCTTCGATGTTCCGCGCTGATCGAGCAAATACTTCAGCGACTCGGTTTGACCCATCGCAGCCGTAGTGGAACTGATGAACACCACCGCCGCCTTCTCATCGCCGATCAGGTTGTATCCTTTATATCCGAATCGTTTCGCGCCGCCCTTTTCGAGACGAGGCTCCATCTCATTCGCAAATTTTCCGCGCCCCAGCAGCACGTTGTTCTTGCCGTTTGAAACAAACAACAGCTCCCACAAATCCTTCTGCGGATCGAGCCCCGTTTGACGCGAGAAGTCTTCTATCTGCGGAAATTTTCGATCGGCAAGATACTTCTGATAGACGGGCGTCTTTTCGAGCGCTTCGAGGCGCGTGCCCACCGCCAAAGTCGTATCGTCAGGAATCAGAGTCGCCAGCGCAGGATCGACTTTCGGCCCAATACCAGCCTTCCGCGCGCACCCAGTCAGCGAGCATGACCACGCGCAGCAAGAGTAGGGTTAGTCGCCGACCTGCCCTCGTCATCTCAAATTCCTCTCAAAAAAATCGAGCATGCTCGCATTCATCTGATCCGCCGCCGGCCCGCTCACGCCATGCGTCTTCTGCGAATACAGCATATATTCGAACTGCTTCCCGGCATTCTGCAGCGCATTCGTCATCTGCAGCGAGTTCTGGAACAGCACGTTATCGTCCTCGTAATTGTGGACCAGCATCAGCTTCGCTTTCAGATTCGCAGCCTTCGGCGAGAGCGCCGTATTCTTATAAGCCTCGACATTCTCCTTCGGCAGATCCCATGTAGCGTTCGGTGTAAATCGTGTCGTAATTCAACCAACTGGTCACCGGCGCGCCCGAAATTCCCGCAGCGAAAAACATCCGGAGCATTCAGCAGCGCATTCAGAGTCATGAAGCCTCCATAACTCCAGCCATGAATGCCGATGCGCTTCTCATCCGCGAATCCTAGAGACACCAGATGCTTCACGCCCGCCACCTGATCCGCCAGTTCCGCGGCCCCCATATTCCGAAAAATCGCCGTCTCGAAGCGATGCCCTCTGCCCTGCCCTCCGCGATTCTCGCATTGCCAGACCACGTATCCTTTGTGCGCGTAAACCTGGTCCATCGATACACCGGACCACGAATTGTGCACCGGCAGCATCACCCCCGGACCTCCGTAGACGCTCACGATCACCGGATACTTTTTGCCCGCCTGAAAGCCCGCCGGCTTGATCATCCGTCCGTACAACTCCGTCCCATCAGCGACCTTTAAACTTGACGATCTCCGTCGGCAGAATCTCAAACTCGTTCGCCGCGGCCTCGCGATAGACCCCAAGCTCGGTGCCATCCCCAGAATGCAGCGTCGTCCTCGACGGCGATTTCAACGTCGAATACGTAGTCAAGATAATAAGCTCCCGCCCGAGGAAACATGATGCCAGCCTTCCGTTTTATCGAGCCTCTGCTTCCCCGCCCCATCGAACTTCACGCAATACAAGTGTTGCTCCAGCGGATTCCCTTCGTCCGAGGTATAAAAAACCTTGTCCTCCGTCGACCGCAACAATCGACCGCACCTCCCATTCGCCCTTCGTCAACTGCTTCGATTCCTTCCCGTCATTCGAGTAAAGATAAATGTGCCGATACCCGTCCTTCTCGCTGGTCCACAAAAATCTCTTGCCGTCTTTCAGGAACCGGACATCGCCCGCAAGATTGATCCAGTAAGGATCCGCCTCCCTCAGAATCCCCGACGGCATGTTCGAATCGACGCCAATCGAAAACAGTTCCAATCGATTCTGCACCCGGTTCATCCGCACCACATACACGCTCCGCGAATCCGGCATCCAGCCTGCGCGCCCGATCAAATACGCGTTCCGCGTATCGCCGACCTCTAACCATCGCGTCGCCCCACCCGCCGCCGGAACAACTCCGAAATGCACGTCCGCATTATTCTCACCCGCCTGCGGATACCGCTCCGGCTCATAGCGTACTCTCACTCCCAGTACGTCCTCATGCGGCACGACGGGCTCGCGGCTGGTGTCGAATTGCAAATACGCAATCGACTTCGAATCGGGCGACCACCAGTACGCCGTCCCCAATTCGAGCTCCTCCGGATACACCCAGTCGAGCTCGCCGTTCAGCAGCGTATCCGACCCGTCGAGCGTCAGCCGCGTTTCCTTCCCCGTCGCGATCTCCAACGTATACAGGTCCGAGGCTCTCCGAAACGCCACCATTTTCCCGTCCGGCGACAGCTTTCCGTCCTCTTCAGCTTCAGCCGTCTTCGTCAATTGATCCCACTTACCCGTTTCCACATGGATGAGAAATAAATCCCCTCCCGTCGAATACAACACCTCTTTCCCCGACCCCGAAAACTCCACTCCGCCCGATTCCACGTACCGGTTCGTCCACCCGTACGCGCCCTCTTCCGGTCCCTTCACCGCCGCCAGATCCAGAGCGTCAGTCGACACCAGTTCCCTCGAAGTCTTCTTCGCCGGATCATAAATCCGCAGTGAATTGTCCTTCAAAAAAAGGAACGTCTTCCCATCCGGAGCCCACGTCGGACTCCCCTCACCCTCATGCTTAACCGCCTTCAGCGACTCGAGCGTGACCGGCTTCTTCTGCGCAAAAACCGGCGCAACCAACAAAAACGAAAATAGAATTAGTCTCGACATCGTATATTGAATAACTGTGAAGATAACATTTTGGGGCGCCGCCAGGACTGTAACCGGCTCCATGCACCACGTAGAAACGGGCGGCAAGAAGTTCTTGCTCGATTGCGGTTTATATCAGGGAAGACGCCAGGAAGCCTTCGAACGCAACAGCCATTTCCCCTTCCCGGTGAACTCCATCGATTCCGTGATCCTCTCGCACGCGCATATGGATCACTCGGGCAATCTCCCGACCCTGGTGCGCAACGGATTCCGCGGACCCATCTACACCACCGCCGCCACCATCGATCTCTGCCTCGCGATGCTCGCCGACTCGGCGCACATCCAGCAGTCCGATGCCGAGTTCTGCAACAAGCGCCGAGCACATCGCAAAGCGAAAGGACTCGACGACCGCGAGTGCGCCCCTCTCTACACCCTCGACGATGCCGCGCACACTTATCCTCTTTTCAAACCCGTCCAATTAGGCGAGCACAAAGAAGTCTCCGGCGCCCTGGCCTATCGCACCTACGACGCCGGCCACATGCTAGGCTCCACCGCCATGATTATCGAAGCCGACGGCACGCGCCTGGCATTTTCAGGCGACGTCGGACGCGTCGGCATCCCCATCATCCGCGACCCTCAGCCCCTCGACGCCGCCGACTACCTCATCATGGAAAGCACCTATGGCGACCGCCTCCACGCCCCAATCGCCCACGCCGAAGACAAACTCGCCGACGTAGTGAATCGCACTGCCGCCCGTGGCGGAAAAATCATCGTGCCCTGCTTCGCCGTCGGCCGCACGCAACAAGTCGTGCTGATGCTTCATCAATTAATGGAAGCGAAGCGTATCCCCTCGATCCCAATGTTCGTGGACAGCCCGCTCGCTATCAAAGTCACCGAGGTCTATCGCAAGCATACCGAGCTGTACGACGAGGCAGCCCGAAAATTCCTCGACGATAAGGAAGCCCCCTTCGACTTCTCCCGCCTAACCTATATCCGCGAAGCCAGCGAATCGAAAAAGCTCAACGGCCTTAAAGGACCCGTAATCATCCTCGCGTCCTCCGGCATGATGGAAGCCGGCCGCGTCCTCCACCATCTCCGCAACAACATCGAGGACCCGCGCAACACCATCCTCATCACCGGCTTCCAGGCCCCCTACACGCTAGGCCGGAAAATTCTCGACCACCAGCCCGAAGTCCCGATTTTCGGCGAGCCGATGGCCCTTCGCGCCGAAGTCGTGTCCTTAGAAGAACTTTCCAGCCACGCCGACCAGCACGAACTAATCGAATGGATGCGCCCCTTCGCCAAAGGCTTGAAGAAAGTGTTCCTGGTCCATGGCGAACCCGGCCCCGGCGCCGCCTTGGCCGCCTTGATCACCAAAGAATACGGTATCGAGGCCCACATGCCCGCCCGCGGCGAGAGCGTTTCCATCCCATGAAACACAATCCACCAAACCGGACTCCCCTCTCGTATTCTGAAATTCAACTTAACGGGGATCTTTAAACACCTATATGTCTATCTTCAACAGAGCGTTAGTCATGACGCTTGCCGTTGCGCCACTATTCGCCGGCAACGCATCGAATTACACGTACCTGGCTCTCGGGGATTCCGTCTCCTTTGGCTACGATCCAACGGTGACATCACCGACACCCGCGAAATATACCGGATACCCGGAAGTCGTCGCTGGCGTCCTACACCTCGTGCAATCCAAGAAGGAAGTCAACGCATCCTGTCCCGGGCAAACCAGCGGGAGTTTCCTGATCGGTGGCCCCGATAACGGTTGCCAACAGTTTAAGGATACGATCGGCCTGCATACCGATTACACCGGCACGCAATCCAGTTTCGCCGTCTCGCAACTCGAATCGAACAAGCACATCGACCTGGTGACGTTGAGCATTGGCGGCAACGACCTCCTTCTGCTACAGCAGCAATGCGCCACTGCAACGTCCTTTGCTACATGCGTAGCAGCCGCCTTGCCCGCAGTCCTGGGAGCATATGGAGCCAACCTCACCCAGATCCTGACCGAGATTCGCGTGCAGGCCGGCTATACGGGGAACCTTGTTCTGGTGAAGTACTTCGTCCCCAACAACGATCCCACCTACACGGAGGCGGTCGCCGCGCTGAACCAAGTCATGGTAGAGGTTGGTACGCCTTTTGGAGCGAAGTTCGCGGACGGTTTCACCGCCTTTCAAGTAGCATCGGCTCTGTTCAACGGAGATCCCTGCGCCGCCGGACTACTGGTGCGCCTGAGCGCAACCACCTGCGATGTCCATCCCTCCGCTACCGGCCAGGACCTGCTGGCTGCAACCGTGTTGCTATCCCTGGCCAGCTCCTTGCCACACCTTTAGTCATTTCCGCGGCGTGATATCAGTCACTGGAAGATCCCAGTGACTGACTAAAATCTCAAACCGCCTCTGTTCTTCTCGCTGATACACAGTCTGATCCGGCCAGAGCTGCTTAATCAACCGCTCCTCATCCGGATTCGCAGTGGTACCCAGCGTCGAATTCTTAAACTTGATCGTGACCCGATAATCCCAGCGCCCGTCCTCGGTCGTATGATATGCCGGCGTCTCGATCTTCACCGACATCATGCGCCCGCTCTCTACAATTTTTTGGAGCAGCGGGTAATGGTTCTTCAGAAAGAGCTGCAAAAATTCCTGCTGATGCCCCCACTGAACCTTGTAATAATACTCAACCGAATAAGGCTGATCCGCGCCCCCGTGCGGCGGAGCGCCTTGGCCCCACGCAAGAACTGAAAACATCGCAGCAAAAATAACGTTCTTCATGGACCAGAATTCTATCAGTTTGCGCAGTGGTCAAAGACGAACCGCCTCTTACGAGCCGCGACCACAGGAAGCGGTTTCTTCGGCATTACGAATTCACTAAATCCGGAAACATCGCACACACTCTATCGATCTCCTCGATCTGCCCCGGCGAAAGCCCCTCATCCGAATCCAGACACCAGATCCCCTCCATCAACCCCTGCCTCCGCAGAATCTCGTGAACCCCCGCAATCGACCCCTTGAACCCATTCGCAACATCGAAAATCGCCGCATTCGCCGCCGTCAACTCACCCGCGAGCGTCCTCCATTCAGCCGCCCCGGGATCGCGATGAATCCCTTCCAGCATCTCCACCGCGCGCCGCGTCCAAACCGCCCACTGCCCCAGCAGCCCTCCCACAAAGCGCAGCCCGCGATACGTCGTAATCAAATCGAGCACGATGTGATCGTCATTCCCTGTATAAAATGCAATATCACCAGCACGACCCGAATCGAGAACCCCATCCAAAACATCGAGCGTCTGATAGCGATGAAACGGCGCGACCTTAATCGCAATCACCGATTCCATCTCGGCGAACCGCCGCCAGAACGCGCGCGGCAACACACATCCCCCGACCGCAGGCTGCAAGTAAAACCCAACAATCGGCAGAACTCTTCCAACGTCTTGCGCTCGCGCCAGCAACTCATCTGGCGATTCCGACGCCCGCGGAATCAACAACGCCGCATGATACCCGAGCTTCGCAGCACACTCCGCCTCACCCACATCGAACGTCCCGGCAATTTGAATCACCGACCGGCCGCGCGCCTCATCCGCGGCCAATCGCAGCACCGGCTCGTACAACCCCCTTTCGCGAATCGCAAACTGAGTAGTGTGGACCCCAACCGCAATCCCTCCCGCACCCGCATCGAGGTAATAGCGCGTGAGCGCACTCTGCCGTTTTTCATCAAGAGTCCGGCCCTTCGTCAACGCCAAAGGATGCGCCGGGATCACCACGCCCTCCCGCAACCGAGCGCGCCAATCAAAACTTGCCATCGCGAACCTCAAAATGCGTGGGCTTTCCGAGCGTCGGTTTTCCGGTGCGAATCCATTCCGCGACCCTCTCGATCATTTCTTCAACACGAACTGCTGGCGGCCCCATCAGCCGATGGCACAACGATGCATCGTTCAACAACGCCGTCTCCGCTTCCCTGCCCTCCAAGACCGGTTCGATCCCAAATATTTTTCCGAACCTCGACGCGATGTCCCTGACACGCAGCACTCCGGGACCCGTCACGTTCAAAATGAACGGAGGCGAAGCAGCCAGCTGGAGCGATCGCAGCACCACCGAGTTCGCGTCGTCCTGCCAGATTACATTCACGGCGCCCATTACGACTGAAACCGGCTCCCGCGCAAACACGCGTTGCCCGATGTCGAGCAGCACGCCATACCGTACATCGATCGCATAATTCAATCGCAACAGCGCAACCCGCGTGCCGTTGCGTTCCGAAAAGTATTCAAAAATCCTCTCCCGCGCCAACACCGATTGCGCATATTCGCCAGCCGGAGCGGGCCGCGTCTCCTCAGTCGCGCCCTCGCGCGTGAGCGGATAAACGTTGCCGCTCGACAGCGCGACAATCCTCGCATCGCGATACCGCTCCGCAATCAGAGCCGGCAGTAGCACATTCGTAGCCCAAGTGAGTCCTTCGTTCACCGTCGACCCAAATTTGCGCCCCGCGAGAAAAATGACGTTCTTCGAATCCGGCAGTGCGTCGACCTGCTTCCTGTCAAGAAGGTCCGCGCTAATGTCACCGCCGCTGCGCGCCACCGCGACGACCTTCGCATGCGGCGCAGCCAGCCGCGCCTTCTCCACCAGGCTCGGCCCCATTTTCCCGCCTGCCCCAATCACCAGTAGCTCGCTCACATCGGCTAGTGCTTCTCGGTCCGATAGCATCATCTGAGTGCCATAGTAAATCATGGCAAACCGCATCCGGCTTTTGGAGCCAACGGACGTGCCGCAAGCCCGCGCTTTAAGTCAGGCCGTAGGTTGGAATCAAACTCCGGAAGACTGGGGTCTCGCGATCGAAATGAACCCCGGCGGCTGCTTCGCCATGGAGGTCGATAGCAGCGTAGTCGCGACGGCAACCACGATTCGTTACGGAACCGATCTCGCATGGATCGGCATGGTATTAACCCACCCCGAATTTCGCGGACGAGGCTACGCGCGCGATCTAATGCGTTGCGCTCTAGACCACCTCAGCGATGTAGAAACCATAAAACTCGATGCGACGGAAATGGGCGCGCCCCTCTACCGCCAACTGGGATTCGTCGACGAGTGCGTCATTGAACGCTGGCAAGGTCAATCCAATTTCGCTCCAGTCGAAGTCCAGAATTTCACGGATCCATCGTTCGACAAAGAGGCCTTTGGCGCCGACCGTAGCGCACTACTTAAGCGCCTGGCAAAAATCGAATCGGCATCTCTCGAAGGCGCCTTCGCTATGGGCAGAGGAAATCGTTTCGGACCCTGCGTGAGCCGCTCAAGAGAGGCAGCGCTGGCTCTGGCCCGATGGTACCTGGCTGGCCACCCAAACCAGCACCTGGTGTGGGATCTTTTTCCCGAAAACAACCTGGCCCAATCCCTGGGCTTCGAACAAGCGCGGATCCTGACCCGAATGACCCGAGGCCGAAAACGAGAATCGAATCGCGCCTTAATCTACGCCTGTGCCGGCTTCGAATTCGGCTAAGGCACTCTCATCGCCCTGCTTCCCAAGACAACACAGCTTTTACTACTGCGCCGGCCTCCGTCCCACCACTCCTGTAGCATCCTCAATCGCCGCCCCCACACGTAGAATCATCTCCTCCGCCCTCGGCGCGCCGAGAATTTGTAGCCCGATCGGCAATCCCGCCTTAGTGAACCCGCATGGAATCGACAGCGCTGGTATCCCGAGCACGTTGATCCCGCGCATCAACCGCGTCGTCGCCAATCGCACGTCTTCTTCGATCGCGCCGACCTGCATCTTCGTCTGCCCGATCTTCGGCGCGGGCGTTGGCGTCGTCGGCGTGAAAATGCAATCGACCGCGCTCCACAGCTTCGAAAATTCGCGGCAATAAATCCGCCGCAGCCTCTGCGCATCGACGTAATCGGACCCGCGAATCAGCCGTCCCTGATCGAGCAGCGTCAACACGTCGGCTCCAATATCCTCACGCCGCTTCAAATGCTCCCGATGAACCGAAGTAGCTTCGGCGAGCAGCAGCATCCGTCCCACAACGTTCAGCGCGTCGATATCTGGAACCTTAATATCAACGATGCGAGCGCCCAGCGCCGCCGCCGACTGCACCGCCCTGCGAACGGATTCCGAAACCTCCAGGTCTAAAGCATCGAAATAATAATTGACCGGCAATCCGATGCGCAGCCCGCGAATATCGGCGCTCTTCAGAGGATAATCCGGTCCTCCCATCGCATGAAACGCCACTGCACAGTCGCGCACCGTCTTGGTCATCGGACCCATATGATCCATCGTCCAGCCGAGCGGCATCACACCGCGTTTGCTGATCAAGCCGAAAGTTGGTTTGAGCCCGGTGATTCCGCAAAACGACGCAGGGATGCGGATCGATCCGCCGGTGTCCGTTCCCGTGGCCATGGGCACAATTCCCGCCGCAACCGCCGCGCCTGATCCTCCGCTCGATCCTCCCGGAATGCGTTCGGTGTCCCAAGGATTTCGGACCGCGCCAAAGTGCGGATTGGTCGACGTGATGCCGTAAGCGAATTCGTGCAGATTGGTTTTTCCCACCAGCACAGCACCCGCGCGGTCGAGGTTGATCGCGATATCGGCGTCGTGATCAGGCACAAAGTCTTTCAATATTTTCGAACCGCCGGTGGTGCGAACGCCTTTGGTGTAGACCAGATCCTTGTGCGCGATAGGGACGCCGTGCATTGGGCCGCGGTCGATCCCGTGGGACAGCTCAGCGTCCATGGCGGAAGCCCGTGCGCGCGCGGAATCCTCCAGCACAGTGATGAACGCATTCAGCCGTGGATTTTCGCGCGCAATCTTCGCGAGCGTGTCATTCGTCAGTTCGAGCGACGAAACTTTTTTCGCCCGCAGCGCGTCAGCCATTTCAAGGATTGTCATCCTACGTCCTCGGGTCCTGTCCAGACGTCGGACTCCGGAGTCAGCGTGCGCTGCAGCGGGCGAAACGCGTTTTCGAGTGCCTCCATGACGGGAAGGAGTTTTTCCACATCAGGTTCAGGGATCGGCGGATCGAGCGCCGCCGCGGTTTTTTTCCAGTCAGTCATGTCCGGTAGGATCATTCTACAATTGAATTAATGCAAGCTACCGAGCCCCGCGTTACCCCCGCTCCGCTAACGCAATTGAGCGAAGAAGAACGGATGTTCCAATCGACCGTCCGGAAATTCGCGCGGGAGCGGATCGGGCCGCACGTCCGCTCGATGGACGAAGCCGGCGTGTTTCGCAAGGACCTTCTCCACGAATGCTTCGAACTCGGGTTGATGGGTATCGACGTTCCCGAACAGTACGGCGGCCAGGGCGGCTACTTCTTCCAATCGATCATAGCAATCGAGGAACTGGCGAGAGTCGATCCGTCGGCCGCAGTTATCGTCGACGTGCAGAATACTCTTTTCAATAATGCGATTCTGCGCTGGGCGAACGAGGATCAGAAGCGCAAATACTTGCCGCGGCTTACTAAAGATACGCTCGCTAGCTATGCGTTGTCGGAAGCCGGATCGGGCTCCGACGCATTCGCGCTTCACACTCGCGCCGTCGATTCTGGCGACCATTACCGCCTAACCGGGCGCAAACTATGGATCACCAATGCAGGCGAGGCAGGCTTGTTTCTTTTATTCGCGAACCTCAATCCCGAAGCCGGTTATAAAGGCATAACGGCATTCCTGATCGAGCGCGAGTTTCCCGGGTTCGCAGTCGGCAAGAAAGAAGATAAACTCGGGATTCGCGCGTCCTCAACCTGCGAACTGATTCTCGACGATTGCAAAGTTCCGAAGGCGAACGTCATCGGCGAGCTCGGCAAGGGTTATAAAATCGCAATCGAAACGTTGAATGAAGGGCGCATCGGAATCGGCGCGCAGATGCTGGGGTTGGCGCAAGGAGCGCTCGATCATGCCCTCGCCTATGCGAAACAGCGTAAGCAGTTCGGCAAGACGATTTCCGAGTTTCAAGGCGTGCAGTTCGATCTCGCCGAGATGGCCGTCGAGGTCGAAGCGACGCGGCTGATGGTTTATAACGCCGCTCGTTTACGCGACGCGGGTCTGCCGTTTGTCACGGAAGCCGCGATGTGCAAGTATTTTGCGTCGCAGGTTGCGGAACGGACCGCATCGCGCGCGGTCGAAGTACTCGGCGGCGTGGGGTTCACGAAAGATTATCCGGTCGAGAAGTTGTATCGCGATTCCAAGATCGGCCGGATTTATGAAGGCACCAGCAACATGCAGCGGGTCACCATCGCGAAGCAATTGCTCGACAGGAAGTAGTAAGGAGTTGTTATGCGCATTTTAGGAGTTGTTCTGTTCGCCGCCGGCGCATTGTTCGCCGCCGATAACACCGAGCCGTCCCAGGCCCAGATCGACGAGATCATCCATAAATTCGCCGCCCACGAAGCGGACTTCGCCAAAGCGCGCGAGAACTATGTCTACAAGCAGACCGTGCGTATTCAGGAGCTGGATGATTCCGGCAACACGACGGGCAAATGGGAAGTCGTCTCCGACATTATTTTTGCATCGGACGGAAAGCGCACCGAGCATGTCACGCGGTCGCCCGTACCTTCTTTGACCAAACTGATTCTGACGCCCGAGGATATGGAGGATTTGAAAAGCGTTCAGCCTTTCGTTCTGACCACGGATCAGTTGCCGAAATATCTGATTCGCTACCTGGGCCGGCAGAAGGTCGACGAAATCGGCTGCTATGTATTCGCGGTGAAGCCCATTAAATACGAGGGCAAACTGCGCTACTTTCAAGGCGAAGTGTGGGTGGACGATCGCGATTTGCAAATCGTGAAGAGCTACGGCCGCGGCGTCGGCAGCGCGAATAAGGGCGGAAATGGCCAGCAGTTTCCAAAATTCGAAACCTACCGCGAACAAATCGACGGCAAGTTCTGGTTCCCGACCTACACTATCGCCAACGATACGCTGCACTTCAAGGACATGGACGTGCGCATGAAACAGACCGTGAAGTACGAAGATTACAAGCGGTTCAAATCCGATACGACAATTACGTTCGGCGAAGCGGTCGACGATAAAGACAAACCTCCCGTAAAGAAACCTTGATGCTGTTTGCGCTCCTGCTGTGCGCGTTATCCGATTGGGAACCGAATTATCGCGCCCTGCACGATGGCGTACCGACGGAAGTGTTAAGGACGGAAAATGTCGAATTAAGGCGCGATAAGGGCTCCGTCACGCTCAAAAATGGTCAATTAGGGTTCATTAAGGCAGCTTTGGATCGTCCCGTGATCGCCGTTTTCACCGGCGAAGGCGTTTTTCGGCTAAACCGCCGGTGGCGATCGAGGCGAACTATCTGACCAAAGTGACCGGCAAACCGGAGGTCGAAGAGGCCTTCGATTCCGCGGTTTTCTTTTTCACAGATCAGACCTACGCCGAAGTGAAAAGCCAAGCCTCGGCGATGCCGCCTGACCCGCGGGCGGCGCAAGTGTTGAAGACTCTCCGCGAGAAGGTGCGAATCGAAGCGGAAGTGCTCGCCGAACTGTTAAATCCCAAGCGCGGTCCATCGTTTAGAGCATATATTCATGGCAAGAAAAACAGCGATCTCCGTTTTCTCATGATCCCTTCCGGGGCCTTGCCGGATATGTCGCCTGAGGAGATCGCTTTGATGAATGTCGACAGCGAAAAGGGCGGCATCTGGTATCTTTCGCACCTCGATGGCGAAGTGGCGAACTCGGCCGAAGACAAGCGGGATATTCGGGCGACGCATTACAACATAAACACGGATGTCGATAAAAGCGGGGCACTTCAGGCGACAACGGAGATGGAATTTACCGCGGTAACGGCGGGCGCGCGAGTGCTGCGCATCGAACTGCTGCCCAGTATGAAGGTGAAGAAAGTCACCAATGAAAAAGGCCGCGAGATCGGATTTGTTCAGGAGAAAGGCTCGTTCCACGTAATCGTGCCGGAGCCTCTTGAAGCCGGGAAAAAATACTCGCTGCGTTTTGAATATGAAGGAAATAAAGTGATTCGAGACGAAGGCGGTGGAAATTTCGCGGTGCTCGCGCGATCTTCCTGGTATCCGAATGTCAATTCATTTCTCGATCACGCAACTTACGATCTGAAATTCCGCGTTCCAAAGAGATACACGCTGATTTCTGTCGGCAAACTGGTGAGCGAATCGAAAGACGGCGACGCCTCGGTATCGGAGTGGAAATCGGACGTGCCCATCGCAGTCGCGGGCTTCAATTATGGCGAATTCAAGCGGAAGAAAGTGTCTGACGAACAAGCCAGGTATGACTTGGAAGTGTATACAACGCAGGATGTTCCGAACAGCCTGACGCCCTTTAAGGAGCGGATGTCGTTGTCACCGTCGGCGATGGCGCAAAATGCCTTGGTCGACGCGCAAAATTCGATGCGCGTATTTCAGAAAATGTTCGGCGATGCGCCCTACGGACGCCTGGCAATTACCCAACAGCCCGCGTTCAGTTTCGGCCAATCATGGCCGACACTTGTATATCTTCCGGTTAGCGCATTTCTCGATGGGACGCAGCGATGGAGCCTGATGGGCGCGGAGGCGTTCCGGTTCTCCGAATTTATTCTCGAAGTGACTCCGCATGAAATTGCCCATCAGTGGTGGGGGCACATGGTGGGTTGGGCGAGTTATCACGATCAATGGCTTTCCGAAGGATTTGCCGAATTTTCCGCGGGGTTATTCCTGGAAGTGACTGAGAAACCGGGCGAAGTGCAGAAATTCTGGGATCGGCTGCAAACGGAGATTACGGAGAAAAACGGTTTTGGTAATTCCGCCAACGATGCCGGGCCGATCTGGCTGGGGCTGCGGCTGAATACTCCGAAAACGCCGGGCGCTTATCGGCGGATGGTCTATCCGAAGGGCGCCTATATTCTGCAGATGATCCGGATGCTGATGCGCGACGAGAAAACGGGGGATCAGGACTTCAGCGACATGATGAAGGACTACGTCAAAACGCATCTATATCAAAACGCCACCTCGGAAAGCTTCGTCGCGGTGGTGGCGAAGCATATGAAGCCGGGCATGGACATGGACGGCGGCCACAACATGGACTGGTTCAAAAAGGAATGGATTTATGGCACGGATCTGCCGAAATATCGTCTCGATTATTCGCTCAAACCAGCGGCCGATGGCAAGGTGCGATTGAGCGCCCGGCTCACCGAGAGCGACGTGGGAGCGGATTTTAAAATGCGGGTGCCGATTTACCTCGATTTTGACGGTCGGGTGCTGCGCGCGGCCACTATTTCTATGAGCGGGAATATGACAACTCCGGAGATTTTAATCAATCTGCCGAAGAGGCCGAAGCGCGTATTACTGAGCGCGAATCATGACGTGCTGGCGGCGGAAACTATAGTAAAAGAAATACCTTAGAGCTGTTTAACAAATTTCGTTAAACTCGATCCTTAAATCAGCCGATAGACTGCCCGACAGGTGATTGTTCCTTTAATGGCAGGTAACGCCCAATCGCCGATAGAGGCCGGCAGCGCCTCAACGAGTACACTTGAACCGGAGCGGTATCTGGGGCCAACCCTGGCGCCGGACGAACTGGAGCGGCTCAAAGGCACTTTCCTCGCCAGTTTGAATCACGAAATTCGAACGCCTCTGAGTGGCATTCTGGGAATGGCGGATTTACTGCTCGAAACCAAGCTCGACGACGAACAGAAGGATTACGTCAACGCCGCCCGTTTATGCGCCGAGAGCCTGTTCGAAATCCTGAACGCGACGCTGGAATATTCGGCGCTCGAAGCAGGGCATTTTTCGCTCGATGAGAGCGAATTCAGCCTGCGGGAGTTGATCGAATCGACGCTCGCGCAGCAAATGCTGAAGGCAGAATCGAAGGGGCTCAATCTCCGCGCCACCTACGATGCGGGACTGCCGGAGACGATGATGGGAGACGCGCCGAGGCTGCGGCAGCTGCTGAGCCATTTCCTGGCGAATGCGATCAAGTTCACGCACGCGGGCGCCGTGGAATTGCGGGTAATTCGCGATCCTCCTGAGGAATTCTCCGGATCGAAGTGGAAGACACCGGCATCGGCATTCCCGACGATCAGATGGATAGAATTTTCGAATCGTTTCGCCAAGTGGATAGCGGGCTTTCGCGAATGTATCCGGGATTGGGGCTGGGACTCGCGCTGGCGAAAAAGCTCGCATCATTGATGCAGGGCAAAATTAACGTGGCGAGCACGCCGGGCAAAGGGTCGACATTCACGCTGCGCATTCCTCTGCGGGTCGCCGAAACGGAAGCCGGTAGGGCGCTGGCGGCGTTGCGCGTGGAGACTGGTCCGATCATATTAGCGGTTGAAGATAATGCGGTCGGCCTGACGATTCTAAAACGGGCGCTCGAACGGCGGCAGGTAAAGGTTGACGGAGCCACATCGGGCGCCGCAGCGCTGACCGCGGCATCGCGCTGCCGCTACGATCTGGTCCTGATGGATCTGCAAATGCCTGGCATGAACGGTCTCGAAACGACTCAGGAGATGCGGAAGCTGCCGGGTTACGCGGGGGTGCCCGATCCTTGCTCTTACCGCCGATTTTTCGGACGAGCTTAGCGCGATCGATGCCTGCGGCAGGGGATGCAGGCGTTTCTGTCGAAGCCAGTCGAGGCGGTGCAACTGTGGGCGGTTGTGTCGCGTTTCTTGAATGCGGGGCGCCCGGCGGATTCGCGTCTACCCGCTCTTTGAGGGTCGCGGCGGCGCTTACAATCGGTGCGCAGGTTGCCAGAGATTGCTGAAAAACTCGAAACCCACGTCGCGCGCGAAAAAGCAAACGCGCAGGGACGCGTTGTGCGCGATCGGCAGACGCTCGTCGATGGTTTTGTATACCCCAGAATCGCGCTGTCATGGGCCTCCGAAGAGTTTTTCAGCAACCTCTGCCAACCTGCCCCACAATGGTCTACTCGAAAATACTCGCTAGTGGAAGCTCGATGCCAGAATCCGCGGTGCGGAGCACGCCATCTTTCGCCAGGCTGAACCCGTCACGGTAGACGTAGCCGCGCCGGGCACTGGGGTCGATGAGCCAGACGTTTTCAACGCCCATTGCAACATAGTCCTCCAGGCGATCGATCACGGATTTGAAGGAATCGTCTTTCGACAAAATTTCAATGCAAATGAACGGCGGGTGGCGAAAGATCGATTCGACGGGCGAATCTTCGAGCACCACACAGACGTCGGGAATGCGAAAACGATTTAGTTTCACTTGCACGCGTTGTTCGGGGACGACGCGGATGCGCCATTCTTTTTCCCGATTATAGAAATACGCGCCAATGCGCATTTGCGGTCTGCTGTGTTCGTATTCTCCCAAGTTGCGCTCCAAAACCTCGCCATTCACATAATCTCGATCCGGGCGATAGGTGGTGTTGAGGTACTCGGTTACGGAGATCTGCGTGGCAGTTGCCATGTCCTTAGTTTACTCGTGGCGGAGGGCGACCATAGGATCGATGCTTGCAGCCCGACTGGCGGGCAGGCCGCCGGCGACGAAGGCTGCGGCCAGGAAGACTGCTGCTGCCGTGGTCATTACTAATGGATCGATCGGACGGATTCCGAAGAGTAGCGAGCGGACGAAGGTCATCAGTGACGAGCGACGCGGCTAAGCCAACGATAAGGCCTCCGCCGATCATGCTGAGCATGTCTTTCAAGACCAGAAAGACGAGTGCCGGAGGCCTTGCGCCCAACGCCGCGCGGATGCCGATTTCTTTGGTGCGTCGGGTTACGGAATAATTCAGCAGTCCGAATAATCCGATCGCGGCGAGCAGGAGGCCGAGGAAGGCGAAGACTCCTCCGATGCCGGCGAGGAGTTTTTCGCGCAGCAGGGTGTTGCCGATCAAGCGTGTCGAGCGTAGTGATTTCGCGGACTCGAGTGCCGTGCCCGATCGCCTCCGTTTCGCGCTCGACCATTTTGACTACGGTGCCGAGGTCGAGCGGGGAGCGGATGTAGATCGCAGACGTAACTTGAGCCCCGCACAACGCCGTACATAATGGGCTGCGGGACCTTCCCGCAGCGATCCATAGGAGGAGTTGCCGACGACGCCGATGATTTCATGGCTCATCCGTTTGTCGTTGTCCGGCGTCTGAAACGTTTTGCCAATGGGATTTTCGTTTCCGAAATATCTTCGCGCCAGCGCCTGGTTGACGATGGTCGGGCGCGGGCCATTGTCCGGATTCTCATTTCCAAAATATTTTAGTGACGGGGAGCTATCGACCACAGTTGGCGGTGGACCAGTGTGGTGATAATCGCGATCGCGCTGCTCGAATTCGCGGCCGGCCAGGAGGGGAATGTGCATCGTCGAGAAATAGCGCGGCGAGACGGCCATGGAGTATTCCTCGCGATCCGGCAGAGGCTTGCCGGGAAGAATCACCTGGTTTTCCCAATATTTACCATCGAACAAGGCCCCTTGGGAGATCGCCGCGCTCTGAATGCCGGGCAGCGCTTCGATGCGGCGCTGAAGATCGTCGAGGAACACGTTTAGCTCGGGTTTCTGGGTGATGTCGCTCAGCTCCGTACTGACGGAAATCACGGAAACGTTCTGCGGGTTGAATCCGGTGTCGACTTCGAGCAGGTTTCGGAGGCTGAATAAGAAGCTCGCGCCTGCGATGATCAGCGTGAAGGCGAAGGCCACTTGGAGGCCAACGAAAAAACGGCCCATGCGGAGCTTTCCCGCCGCGACTCGCAGGCCGTGGAGTTCACGCATGGGCTGCGCGCCGGAGGATTGCCAGGCGGGCAGCAGGCCAAAGAATACGGCGGCGAGCGTCGAGATGGCCGCGCAGAAAAGGAGAACTCGCGAGTCCATTGATAAGGCGAAGCGCACCGGGTCGCTTTCTTTGGAAAGAGCGGCGACCAGCAGCGGAGCGGCCAGACTCGCGAACACCCAGCCCAGCGCACCGGCGATGATCGAAAGCAGCAGGCTTTCGGTGAGAAGCTGGCGAATCAGGCGCGACCTGCCGGCGCCGAGCGAGATGCGCATCGCCATTTCGGAGGCTCGCGCGGTGGAGCGGGCGAGCAGCAGGCTCGCGACATTCGCGCAAGCGATCAAAAGGATTCCGGCCGCCACGCCGAGTACGATCCACAAGGGCCGCGCGAACGTGCTTTGGAAAAGCGACGCGCCGGTCGCTCCGGGGCGAACGTGAAGCGGTTGCGCACGAAACAGTTTTTGGATCGACGGAGGCATGGTCGGGTGCGTCTTCACGAGCTCATCCTCATGTGCGGTGAAGACGGGCTGGAGCCGGTCTCGCAAGCTGGAAAGTGTGGTGCCGGGATTCGTTCGGCCCACGATGCGGAACCAACTCCACCCCGCGTTAGTGAACGCGGCTTTGCTAAACATCATGGCAGGCACCCAGATGTCGACGAACTTGCCGGGCTCGACGCCGAAGAATCCCTGGCGGGCTACGCCGACGATGGAGTAGGCGTGGCGTCCGATCTGCACGCGCTGGCCGAGTACTCCCGGATCGCCATGGAATCGCCGCTGCCAATAATCGAAGCTGATCACGAGATACGGTTCACCCCACGGCACGCGGTCTTCTTCGTACGAAAAAACCCGCCCCAGCGCGGGCGGCACGTTGAGGATATCGAACGCATCGCCGGAGATAAATCCACAGACAGCTTTCTCGATAGGAGCATCTTTTCCTGGAATCTGCAGGTCGGTCCGATTGCCCAGGCTGAAAAGCGCAAGGCGCGCGGAATCGCCTGCAGCGGCGCGAAACTGCTGATATAGCGGATAACTGAACACTTCGTTTTCGCCGGCGCCCAGGCCCGCGGTTTCGGCAATCGGAGGATTCGAGAGCGTGAACAGCCGCTCCGGCTCGGGCACCGGCAGAGGACGCAGGAGCGCGGCATCGACGATGGAATAGATGGCAGTGTTGGCACCGATCGCCAGGGCGAGAGAAAGAATCGCGGTGAGGGCGAACGCCGGACTCTTGCGCATTCCTCGGAGGGCATAGCGGAGATCCTGCAGAGTGGTTTCGAGGGTCGACGATAAACGGAAGTCGCGGCTTTGTTCGCGGATTTGGGTGATGTTGCCGAATCGTCTCTCGGCCTCAAGTCTTGCGTCGGCCGGCGGCAGTCCCTTTTCGCGCAAAGCTGCCGCGCGGCGGTCCAAGTGGTCCTTCATTTCGTCGAGGATTTCGTCGTCGAGTCGTTTCGGATGAATCGCGTTCTTCAATCTCGAAAAAAGGGACATACGATGCTCCTTACGCGTGGCGAAGCACGCGGGCGACGCCGGTCGAGAAATTGGTCCAGCGCTCGGTTTCGGCGGCCAATTGCTTTTTGCCGGCGCGGGTCATTTGGTAGATCCGGGCGCGGCGTTTATTCTCAGTAAGGGTCCACGATGCGGTGATCCAGCCGATCTCCTCCATGCGGTGAAGGGCCGGGTACAGCGATCCTTCGTCGATACGGAGTGCTTCGTCGGAAAGATCCTCGATGGCGCTTGCGATTCCATAGCCGTGGAGAGGGCCGCGGCGGCCGAGGACGGTGAGGACCAAAAGGTCGAGTGCGGTTTGAGCGGAAGCCATATACTTAGTTGGCTAGGGTAGCCAACTAAGTGAATCACGATTCCGGCGGACTGTCAATAGGAAGCTTCGAATGGGTCGATTTTAGGATTCGAAGATGCTTGCCAAGGGAACGGAGATGTTCGAATTTGCTATACAAAGTTCGCTATTTGTAGCTTCAATCGTTCCGTCCGCGTTGTAAGTGTAAGCGCGCCGCTTGTGAGGGTCGATAACCCAGATGTTGGCGACGCCCATGGAAATGTAGTCGTCGAGGCGATCTACAATAGATGCGAAGGAATCGTCCTTCGAGAGAATTTCGATGCAAATTAGCGGAGGCGTACTGACAATCTGCTCATAAGGAGCGTCTGGTTGAAGCACGCAGACATCGGGGATGCGAAAGCGATGAGACGTCACCTGGACGCGTTGCTCAGTCAGTGCCCACAACCGCCACTCGTTCTTACGGCCCAGAAAATACGCCGCAAGAAGGGCCTGCGGCTGACTATGATCGCGTTCGCCCACGTTACGCTCCAGAACCTCGCCGTCCACATAATCGCGGTCCGGGCGATAAGTGGTTTTGAGATACTCCTCCACGGAAATTTGCGTGGCGGCTGCCATGTTTTTAGTATAGTGCGCTAACCTTGAATAGTTTAATGTCAGATAAAAAACTGCAAATCATCCCACTGGGAGGCTTGGGCGAGTTCGGTATGAACTGCATGGCCGTCCGGTACGGCGATGACATTATCGTTCTGGACGCGGGGATGATGTTCCCCGACGCGGAACTGATGGGCGTCGATATTGTCACGCCCGATTTCACGTACCTGGAGGAAAATGCCAAGCACGTTCGCGGGCTGGTGCTCACGCACGGGCACGAGGACCACATCGGCGGCATTCCGTTTCTGCTCGCGTTGATGAAGATTCCGGTGTACGGGACCGCCTTCACGCTCGCGCTGGTAGAGAGGCGTCTCGATGAGCACGAGATGTTGAAGGAGGTGAACCTCAACCGGGTCAAGGCCGGCGAGACGCTGGTGCTCGGGCCGTTTTCGATTGAGTTCATCCATGTGACGCACTCGACGGTGAGCTGCGTCGCGCTCGCGATCACGACTCCTCTTGGCGTCATCATGCACACAGGCGACTTTAAAGTGGATCCATCGCCGACAGACAACGAACTGTTCGATCTGCACAAATTCGCCGAGTATGGGAAGCGCGGCGTGCTGCTGCTGATGTCGGATTCGACTAACGTCGACCGGTCGGGCTACACGGAGAGTGAGCGGGCGGTCGCGCCGAGGCTGGCCGAGATGTTCATGCGCGCGCCGCGGCGGATCGTTATCTCCTGCTTCAGTTCCTCCATTCACCGGCTGCAGCAGATTCTCGATGCCGCCGACGAGTATGGGCGCAAAGTCGCGTTCATCGGCCGCAGCATGAATACGGCGACGGAGATTGCGCACAACCTCGGGTTCCTGACCATCCCGAATGGCATTCTGCTGCGTCCTCAGGACCTGATGCAGACGGCGCCGAGCAAAGTTTGTGCGATCGTCAGCGGTACGCAGGGTGAGCCGATGTCGGCTCTGTCGCGCGTGGCGGTCGACAATCACAAGCACCTGTCGATCGAGACCGGGGACACGGTCGCGCTGAGTGCGCGCATTATTCCCGGGAATGAAAAAGCGATTTACCGCATGATGAATCACATCGCGCGGCGCGGAGCGGACCTGGTGTACGGCCCGATGAATCCTCCGATCCACGTTTCGGGGCATGGAAGCGCGGAGGAACTGCGGCTGATTCTGAATCTGGTTCGTCCGAAATATTTCGTGCCGGTTCACGGCGAGTATCGGCAGATGACGAAGCATGCGCAACTGGCGCAGCATCTGACGCATTACAACCTGGAGGCGACGTTCGTTCTCGAGTCCGGCGAAACGCTGGAGATCGATAGTAAGGGCGCGCGCAAAGGGGAGCCCGTGACGGTCGGCCGAATTTGCATCGACTCTGGGACGCTCGATGAGGTCGTGGAGGATATGGTGATTCGCGATCGCCGCCATTTATCGGAAGACGGTTTCGTGCTGCCGATTATCGCGATCAACAAACATACGGGCGTGTGCGAAGGGCTGCCGGAGATTGTGAGCCGGGGCTTCATGTCGCTCGACGAGCGGTCGGATGTGATTGAGGAGGCACGGAAGGTGGTTCTGAAGACGCTCAACTCATCGTCGGCGGAGGAGCGGACGGATTTGGGAGTAATGCAGGAGAAAATTCGCGCGGATTTGAAGAGGTATTTGACGAAGGAGACGTCGCGGCGGCCTTTGATTATGCCGGTGATTTTAGAGGTTTAAGGCGATGACGGTAACAATCGAAGTTTCCGAGAAGCAACTATACGCGCTGAGAGCGGTCGCGCTCGTGGAAGGTTGGTCAGTTGAGGCGTGGTTTCAGAAGATTGTGGACCGGGAGGTGGGGTCCGAACCCCACCGAGGCCAGTACAAAACTGGACGTGGGATGTTGGCGAAATATGGTCCCGCCCCATCCGCCGAGGAAATCGACGAGAATCGCCGGGATATGTTGCGCTGGGCTCCGAAAGACATCTGAAGCAATCCCCTCCCTCACGGTCGGGGCTCGGTGTGAATTGTCGCGGACGCACACAGCTCGACAGAACCCCGACTGTAAAGGAGGGGACCGAGGCGCGAGACCCTACGGCTGAACGAGCGGAATAGGCGCGGCAATCCAAAACTGATTAGGGTAGCCAAAAAACGATGTGGTCTCCTGGAGTCGTGGGTTTTCCGACAGCACAAAGTTGAAAACCAGGGTGACTCTCTTGCCTGCGCAAGACTTCGCGAATGTCGATGCCCGGAGCGATTTTTCAACGCCAGGCAGGAATAGGTTCTCGATCTTGGACCCGGAGCTCCGTTGGGAGCTCCAATCTGACGTTATCCCTCCAACAGAAGCCTCCAGCCCAAGGAGCACAATTGTTGTGAGGACACCAGCGATTCGCGCTTGTTTGGGAAGCGCCGGATAAGCCGGAATCTCCAGGCGCTCGACGCAAGCGATATTCGTCTCAATCTGGGCGATCGCCTGCAGCCCAGCAAGAATCAAGAGAAAAAGATACGTGTGCATACCCGTAGTCTTACACTAAAAAATATGGACATCACCGACGCGTCCGGATACCCCGGAAACGCGGATCAGGTTTTCTCTCCCGAAAACGAACAACAGGTCGTTGAAATTCTACAGCGCGCGTCGGCGGAGAATGTCCCGATCACGATCATGGGCGCCCTCACCGGCGTCACCGGGGGCGCTGCACCGGAAGGTGGGTGGGGATTATCGCTTGCGAAGCTGCGGCGGCTCGATATCGAGAAGGGCCGGGCGATTGCCGGGCCAGGGACTCTGCTGCGCGAAGTGCAGACCGGCGCCGCGGCATCGGGGCAGTTTTATGCTCCGGATCCGACGGAAAATACTTCTTCGATCGGCGGCAATATCGCGACCAATGCCAGCGGGTCGCGCAGTTTTCGTTATGGAGCGACGCGGGAACACGTTCTTGCCCTGCGGGTTGCGCTGCTCGACGGGAGCGTGATTGAAGTTCGACGCGGCCAGCCTGTCGATTTTGACGTTCCGGCTCTTCCTCTCCCGAAAACGACGAAGCATTCCGCTGGATATCGGCTTACGCCGAACATGGACTTCGTCGACTTGTTTATCGGGAATGAGGGAACTCTCGGCGTCGTGACGCAGGCAGAACTGAAGCTGCTTCCTGCGCCGGGGGAAATCCTCGGAGGAGTGGTTTTTTTCGCGTCGGAGGAAGCCGCGCTCGATGCAGTTGACCGGTGGAAGGAACTTCCGGGCTTACGGATGCTCGAGTACCTGGACGGCAAGTCGCTCCGAATGATGGATGTGGCGCACGAAGCCGCGCTCATGATCGAGATTGAGGGCGACGCGGACCTGGACATGTCGGGGACGCTTGAAAACGACTCCTGGTTCGCCATGTCGGCTGCCGATCGCGAGCGTTTCCGTCAATTCCGCCATTCGCTGCCCGAGAGAGTAAACGCGCGCATCCGGCGTACTGGATTCATGAAACTGAGCACGGATTACGCCGTTCCTTTGGACAAAAATCGCGAAATTCTAGCGACTTATAAAACCAAACTTCAAAAAGCCGTCGGCGAAAACTTCGTTATTTTCGGCCATATCGGCGACGCGCATCTACATATAAATACGTTCTCCGATAGCCCGGAGCAGTTCGCGGCGGCCAAGGCGGTTTCGACGGAACTGGCCCGTGATGCCGTAGCGCTGGGAGGGACGGTGGGCGCTGAGCATGGGCTGGGCAAGCGGAAGGCGCATTTGCTCGAAATACAGTACTTGCCCGCCGAGATCGAGGCAATGCGCGCGGTGAAGCGCCGCTTTGACCCGCAGTGGATTCTAGGGCAAGGGACTCTGCTTGCCAGACCACTTCGTCACCCATAAGATAGGCCCAGGACTCAAGGGAACTTGCTATAATGTTAATTCCCTATGAGTACTGCGTCTAAGAAGATCATCTTACTCAGGCCGCGTGGGTTTTGCGCGGGTGTGGTCCGTGCGATTGATGTGGTCAAAATTGCACTGGATCTTTATGGGGCTCCAATCTATGTGCGCAAAGAAATCGTGCACAACAAGCATGTTGTCGACGAATTGCGCGAAGCTGGCGCGATCTTTGTAGAGGAACTGGAAGAAGTTCCCAGCGGAGCGCGACTGATCTTCAGCGCCCATGGTGTTTCCCCGGCGGTGTGGTCGCAGGCACGGGAGCGCGACCTTAAAGTCATCGACGCAACCTGTCCTTTGGTAACTAAGGTCCATTTAGAAGCCAAAAAGTTCGCTAAAAGAGGTTATAGCATCGTCTTAATAGGCCATAAAGATCACGACGAAGTGATTGGCACATTGGGAGAAGCTCCCGAGGCGACCATTCTGGTCTCGACTGTCGAGGATGTCGACCGTTTGAACATCTCCGATCCGGACCGCGTATCCTTTATTACGCAAACTACTCTAAGCTTGGATGAGACGCAGGATATTGTGGCGCGGCTCAAGGAACGGTTTCCGAAAATTCAGGGGCCGGCGGCGCAGGACATTTGCTATGCTACTGAAAATCGGCAACTTGCGGTGAAAGCAGTGGTGCCTTTGTGCCAGTTGCTGCTGGTGGTGGGTTCGCAAAATAGCTCGAACTCGCGGCGGCTGGTCGAGGTATGCGAAAAGATGGGCGTACCGGCGTATCTTATTGATGACTTAAAAGAAGTGAAACCGGAGTGGCTTTCCGGCATCCAAACCGTAGCGGTTACGGCGGGGGCATCGGCTCCTGAGAATCTAGTGGAGGAGTTGATCGGATCGCTCCAGGGGTGCGGATTCGACGAACTCGAAGAAATGGAAATCAAGGAAGAGGACGTGCGGTTCAATCTGCCATCCGAACTTGGCCGCACGGTGCAACTACAGACCATCGCGCGCGTATGAGTCCTAGTCTTCAACTTGTCGAAGCGTTAACCGCCGCCACGGCTCGCTCGCTGCGTAGCGCCACTGCCTACATGCTGGGGCGTCAAACGAAAGAAGGCTACTGGTGGGGTGACCTTACCGCCGACACCACGCTCGAGTCGGATTTTATTTTGCTTGAGCTGTGGCGTCATCCGCCGCAGAATGGCGTCTGGAATCCTCCCACGCGACCTCTTGTCGATAAGGCAGTGCGATCGATTCTTGCGCGACAATTGCCCGATGGCGGATTCAATATTTACGCCGAAGGGCCGTCGGAAATCAGCGCAACCGTAAAGGCTTACACCGCTCTTAAGCTGGCTGGGCTCGACTATGACGATCCGGATCTGAGCCGCGCGCGGGAACGAATTCTAGCGTTGGGTGGATTGCAAGCGGCCAACAGCTACACCAAAATTAATCTGAGCCTGTTCAATCTTTATCCGCGTGAAAATACGCCTTCGATTCCTCCTGAAGGCATTCTTCTCGGAAAACTGATCTACGAAATTTCATCCTGGTCGCGTGCGATCGTGATTCCTTTGTCGATCGTTCATGCGATGAATCCGCGGCGTCCCGTGCCTGCAGGATTTTCATTGAAGGAACTGTACGTTCCGGGAGTACCGCTCGAATTTCCCAATGACGAAGGGTTTTTCAGCTGGCGGAATTTCTTTCTCAAAGCCGACAAATGCTTGAAGTTTTGGGAGCGTCACGGTTCGCGAGGCCTGCGCACGAAGGCGATCCGGCGCGCGGAGCAATGGATGCTGCAGCGTGCGCGTTATACCGACGGGCTCGGCGCGATTTATCCGCCGATGATGTACGTCATCATGGCGCTCGATTTATTGGGTTATCCGAAGGATCATCCGGACGTCAAAGAAGCCGAAAAGCAGTTTTTCAATTTGCTGGTCGACGACGAGCGCGGATTCTTTTTCCAGCCTTGTTTTTCGCCGGTTTGGGATACGGCGATCGCAGCTTACGCGCTGGGCGAATCGGGCGTGGTTCCGGACGCGAAGCTGAGCCGCACCGTCGATTGGCTGCTCACCAAAGAAGTCCGGCGCAAGGGCGACTGGTCTGTAAAGCGGCCCAACGTTGAGCCTTCCGGCTGGTATTTCGAATTCGCCAACGAGTATTATCCGGATATCGACGATACGGCGCAGGTGCTGCTAGCGCTCGCACGCGCACAAGGGTCGAGTTCGGCGAAACAGGAAGCGGTCACTCAAAGGGCGGTCACCTGGCTGCTGGCGATGCAATCGAAAGACGGCGGTTGGGCGGCGTTCGACGTCGATAACAACTGGAATTTCCTGAGCTCGGTGCCGTTTGCCGATCACAATGCGATGCTCGATCCGACATGCCCCGATATTACGGGCCGCGTGATGGAAGGGCTCATCGCAGCGGGTGTCGACCCGAATCATGCGGCGATCCGGCGCGGCGTCGAGTACCTGAAGCGGACGCAGGAAGTCGATGGAAGCTGGTACGGGCGCTGGGGCGTCGATTATATTTACGGCACGTTCCTGGCTTTGCGCGGATTGAAGGACGCGGGCGAGAGCGATCGCGAAGCGTACATCCTGCGCGCGGGCGAGTGGGTCCGGTCCATTCAGAACGCCGACGGAGGCTGGGGCGAAAGCTGTGCCAGCTACGACAATCACACCTACATGCCGGCCAAGAGCACTCCATCGCAGACGGCGTGGGCGATTCTCGGCTCTGCTTGCCGGGGGCGACACCACCAGCAACAGCCTGCACAACGGCATTGAGTATCTAATTGAGACGCAGAAAGCGGACGGTAGCTGGGATGAGGCACTGGCCACAGGCACCGGATTCCCTCGCGTCTTCTACCTGAAATATCACCTTTATCGAAACTCTTTTCCAGTGCTGGCGATGTCGTGCTACCTGAAATCGAGAAGCGCACACGGAGCAGACCGTTCATGAGAGTTCCTTTTTCGCAAGTCGCCGACATGGCGACCTACATCGCCAAGAACAAGATTCGTCCGCGGCCGGAGTGGCAGAAGAACAACGCTGTTTCCGACGACGCGAATCCGTTCCGCATCATCCACGCGCAGATTCCGGCGGCGGGTGTCGAGCGCAAGCCGCACCCGATGATCAACAAGCGGTTCCCCCTGGTCATGATGCTCGAGCCGCTGCATGCCTGCAATCTGACATGCACCGGTTGCGGGCGTATACGCGAATATGAGTCCTCGATTCGCGAACGGTTGAGCCTGGAGCAATGCCTGAAAGCGGTCGATGAGTGCGGCGCTCCGATGGTTTCGATCTGCGGCGGGGAACCTCTGCTCTATCCGGAAATTGCGCAATTGACGAATCAGATTTTGGCGCGTGGCAAATGGATTCAGCTTTGCACCAACGGCATGTTCATGGTGAAGAAGTTGAAAGAGTTCACGCCACACCCGGGCTTGGTGTTCAATGTCCATCTTGATGGGATGGAAAAGAATCACGACATCTCGGTCGAGCGCGAGGGCGTTTTCAAAGAAGCGATCGAGGGAGTGAAAGCCGCCAAGGCTGCAGGGTTCAAGGTCTTCACGAACACCACCGTGTACAAAGAGACCGACATGAAAGAGATCTGGGAACTCTACGAATTCCTGGAGCCTTTGAAAGTCGACGGCCACGCGATCGCGCCGGCGTACGGCTATTCCGCGGTCAATCAACGCGAGATCTTCCTGACGCGCGATGACGTCCACGAGAAATTCAAGGATGTCGACAAGATGGCCAAGCGGTTTCCGCTGGTCTCCTCGCCGATCTACATGGAATTTCTGAAGGGCGACCGCGAGCTGCCATGCACCGCGTGGGGCATGCCGACCTACAACGTGAAGGGCTGGAAAGGTCCCTGCTATCTGATCACCGATGCCCATCACGATACGTTCGAGGGACTGATGACCAAGACGCCGTGGGAAAACTACGGCGAGGGCAACGATCCGCGCTGCACCGAGTGCATGGTGCACTGCGGATATGAACCGTCGGCGGCATACGGGATTAATTCGAAATTTAGCGATCCGTTCAAGCAATTGGGCTGGCTTTTAAGCTAGTGGGAAGGTGTCGGGATTGTAATCCTCTCCCTTGCGGTCGGGGTTCAGTACCGGCGAGTAGTCAGGTGAGTTTTGATCCCCTCCCTTACGGTCGGGGTTCGGGTTGGGATGCTCCAGGCTCCCAACTGAACCCCGACCGTAAGGGAGGGGACACGCGGGCGGTCAGGTGAAACCAACCCTGGTGACGGGCGCCACGGGATTCGTGGGTTGGCATGTGGCGCACAAGTTGTTGGAGCGTGGGGAACGGGTTCGGGCGTTAGTGCGCGATCGGGCTCGGTTGAAGGAACTGGAAGAAGTCGAGGCTGTTCAGGGAGATTTACGTGACCCGGAGTCGCTGGCGCGAGCAGTCGAGGGGTGTGGGGTTGTTTACCATGTCGCTGCAGATTATCGGCTGTGGACCAGAGATCCGAAGGAGATGTTCCGGTCGAATGTCGAGGGAACCAGGCATCTGCTGGACGCCTGCAAACGTACTGGAATAGAAAGAGTCGTTTATACGAGCACAGTGGGCTGTATTGGGATTCCGAAGGATGGAATCGGCGACGAACAGACACGGGTGGGCATCGGGGACATGCAGGGGCCGTACAAGCGGTCGAAGTTTTTAGCCGAGAGAGTAGCGTTGGAATTTGCGGGCGAGGGATTTCCAGTGGTGATTGTGAATCCAACCGCGCCAGTAGGCGATCACGATTTTAAACCGACGCCGACGGGAAAGATACTGGTTGATTTTGTGCGCGGTGCGATGCCGGCGTTTCTCGATACCGGGCTGAACGTCGTGGATGTAAGGGATGTAGCTGCCGGTCATATCGCCGCGTGCGATCGGGGCCGGGTGGGTGAGCGGTATATTCTGGGCGCGGAGAATCTGACGCTGCAGAGCATTTTTGGCATGCTGGCCAAGGCGGTTGGGCGTCCGGCACCGAAGATACGGATTCCATATGCCGTCGCGTATGCGGCGGGTGTGGTTTCGACGGCATGGGCGGGAGTAACCGGAAAAGAGCCGATAGCTCCTTTGGACGGGGTTAAAATGGCCCGCAAGAAGATGTGGGTGCGGCAGGATAAAGCGGAGCGGGAATTGGGTTACGCTCCGGGTTCGGCGGAGGGAGCGCTCCAGCGCGCCGTCGAATGGTTTCGCGCTAATGGATACTGCTAGTGCGGACGTGGTTGATGATCGCCGCGGAGGCTCGCGAATTCAGCGGGTTTTTGAAGCGGTTCGGGCCGGCCGGCAAGGTCGATGCGGGCGGCGCGAAGTTTGCTCGAGAAGTTTGGAGAGACGGAGATAAGTGGTTGCTGGTCGCGAACGGACCGGGACCGCGGTGTGTGCAAGAGGTACTCAGGCAAAAGATGGAAGTAAGCGGCATCATTAACACGGGATATTGCGGGGCGCTCGATCCGTCGCTGCGCATCGGCGATATCGTCGTGTGGGGTGACGTTCCGTGCAGCTCGCATTTCGCGAGCGGCGAGATTAGTTCCTCCGATCATGTGGTAGTGACGGCGGAGGAAAAGCGGCGGTTGCGGGAAAAAACAGGCGCCATCGCAGCCGAAATGGAAGCGGGCACGGTGAGGAAAACAGCCGATAAGTGGGGTGTGCCGTTTTATTGCGTCCGCGCTGTTTCCGATACGGCCGATGAAGACATGCCGCTGGATTTCAATTCGTACCGTGACGCCGAGGGTCGATTCAGCTTGCCGAGGATCGCGCTGGCGGCGATGAGCCGCCCTTTTACGCGCATCCCGGCGCTCCGCCGCCTGGAAGCCAATTGCAACGTGGCGTCGGAATCTCTAGGAGCTTTTTTTGCAGACTGTCGATTTTAGTCTTACCAATGTGCCGGCCGACAGTGTCGCCGTGGCGACCATGAAGGCCGCTGTTTATAAAGGCGACAGCGTGGTGGAGGTGGAATCGATCTCGGTACCCGAAATCGGCGCGGGCGAGATTCTGATTCGCGTCGAAGCTTGCGGAATCTGCCACACGGATCTCAAGAAAATCGAATACAATCTGCTGGCCGCTCCGCGCATTTATGGGCACGAGACTGCGGGGGTTGTCGCGAAAGTTGGCCGCGGCGTCACCAAGTTTCAAGCGGGCGACGGCGTGATCGTGTTCCATCACATACCCTGCGGAAAATGTTTTTATTGCTCGCGGAAGCTGTACGCGCAGTGTCCGGTCTATAAGAAGGTCGGCGTCACCGCCGGATACGAACCCGCGGGCGGTGGATTTTCGCAATACGTCCGCGCGATGGACTGGATTGTAGAGCGCGGTGTCGAAAAAATTCCAGCGGGCGTTTCCTTCGATCAGGCATGCTTCGTCGAGCCTGTGAATACTTGTCTCAAAGGCGTCAAGCAGATCGATCCGCAACCTGAAGATGTCGTCGCGATCCTCGGTCAGGGACCCATCGGACTCATTTTTACAATGATGGTCGCACGCACGGGCGCGAAAATTGTCGCGACCGATACGATGCCCGGACGGTGCAAATTATCGCGCGAATTTGGAGCGTCGGAAGCATTCGACCCGCAAAGCGATGAGTTTGAGCGTGCCATACGTTCTATGACCGAAGGCCGGGGAGCCGACCTCGTCATCGTCGCCGCATCTGCCAAAGGGATAGTCGAACAAGCAGTGAAATGTTCGCGGCCGGGTGCCAAAATTTTATTATTCGCGCAGACTTCCCATCAGGAGCGCATCGACCTTTCAGGCGCCGATATCTGCATGGGAGAGCGCACCTTATGCGGATCCTACAGCGCTTCTATCGACGTTCAGAAGGAAGGAGCTGCGATGGTTTTCAATGCTGAATTGAACGTCGAACGGCTTATTTCGCACCGGTACGCATTAAATCATATTAATGAAGGGATCGATCGCGCGTTGCATCCTGACGAAGAATCATTAAAGATAGTAGTAGAGCCACAGAGGTGGAAAGAGTGAATCATCAGATGACGGCTGCTGTTCTCTACGGAAAAGAGGACGTGCAGATCGAGACGGTCGATGTTCCGCAGATTGGCAGGGGTGACGTGCTGGTGCGCGTGCGCGCAGCGCTGACTTGCGGCACCGACGTCAAAGTCTTCCGCCGCGGCTATCACGCCCGCATGATTGTTCCCCCAGCCTTGTTCGGGCACGAACTGGGCGGAGACATCGTGGCCATGGGGAAGGACGTTCGCGGATTTAAGATGGGCCAGCGTGTGGTAGCCGCGAACTCCGCTCCGTGCGGCGCATGTTTTTACTGCGAACACAATCAGGAGAATCTTTGCGAGGATCTGCTGTTCAACAACGGAGCTTACGCCGAATATATCCGGATTCCTGAGCGTATCGTGCGCAGAAATATGTATGAAGTGCCGGACCATGTCAGCTACCAGGACGCTGCTCTCGTGGAGCCTCTCGCCTGCGTGCTGCGGGGCCTCGAAGAATCCGGCGTGCGTCCCGGCGATACGGTAGCGGTCATCGGTCTCGGGCCCATTGGCATGATGTTCGTCCGCCTCGCCAAGGCCGTCTGTAACGCGCGGGTCATCGCCATCGGTCGGCGTCCGCAACAACTATTGCGCGCTTCAAGAATGGGTGCCGACGAAACCGTCCTTAATTGCGAGGGTGCTGACGTAGTCGGTCCCGTCCACGAAATGACCGGAGGCAGGGGAGCTGACGTCGTGATTGAAGCGGTCGGTTTGCCTGAAGTCTGGCAACTGGCGATCCAGCTCCTGCGCCGCGGCGGCGTCGTGAATTTCTTCGGTGGCTGCCCGGACGGCACGAACCTCAGCCTCGATACGAATCTGCTTCATTATTCGGAGCTGACCTGTAAAGCGAGCTTCCATCACACGCCGGCGCTGATTCGCAAAGCACTTGATCTGGTGAGCCGCGGTTACGTGGGCGCCAAAGATTTCGTAAATCATTCCGAGCCTCTGACCAATCTGCTGCAAGTGATGCAACACCTGATGAGCCATAACGGCCATTTGAAGACCGCCATTATTCCGTAACGTGTTCCTCGCTCCAGCCGCCTTCATCGCAGATCCCGAGTTGCTAAGCCGTTCCTGGACCCTCGACGAGTCGCTCGCCTACACACGCTGGCTCGCCACGCATCACTACGAAAATTTTCACGTCGTCAGTTTTCTTCTTCCCAAGCGCCTGCACCAGGATTTTTATAACGTCTATTCCTTCTGCCGCTGGGCGGACGATCTCGCGGATGAAATCGGCGACACCAGGGAGAGCCTCCGTCTCCTCGCCTGGTGGCGTACCGAATTGCAGGCGATGTACGCAGGTGAGCCGTCGCATCCCGTTTTCGTCGCGCTAAGAGACACTGCTGCTCGTCAGTACCTTCTTCAGGAAACGTTCGATGATCTGATCAAGGCCTTCGAGCAGGATCAAGTGGTCACGCGCTATCAGAATTTCGACGAGCTATTTCAATACTGTCGCTACTCCGCGAATCCAGTCGGCCGGCTGGTGCTGGGATTATGCGGTTATCGCGATGCCGCGCGCCAGGAACTTTCCGACGCTACTTGCACCGCTCTGCAGCTCGCAAATTTCTGGCAGGACGTAATTGTAGATCTGGAAAAAGATCGCGTGTACCTTCCTCTCGACATTCTCGCCAGGCACGGGTATCCCATCGAGGCGCTGTTCGAACGCCGCTTTGACGCTCGCTTCCGCGAAGCGATGAAAGAATCGATCGGGGTCGCGCGCGAATTATTTCTCAAGGGACTGCCTTTGGCGGGACACGTCGACCGCCACCTCTCGATCGATCTGGACTTGTTCAGCCGTGGCGGCCTGAAGATCCTCGAAAAAATTGAGCAGCAGGATTACAACGTCCTCCGCTCGCGTCCCAAAATTTCGAAAGTCGAGCGCGTCGGCCTGCTGCTGGGCGCCCTCACCCGTCGAGCGTTCTCACCGGCCGCATGAGCCCTGGCTACTCAGTCGAAGAATCTTATCAGTGGTGCGTCGACATAGCCCGCAAGCAAGCCAAGAATTTCTACTACTCTTTCCTGCTCCTATCGCTCCCGCAGCGCGAAGCCATGTGCGCGGTGTACGCCTTCATGCGCTATTGCGACGATCTGAGCGACGACGAGGGAATCGCCGACCGCGCGTCTGCCATCGCTCGGTGGCGCGACGATCTCCAATCCGCGCTGAAGGGCAAGCTCGCCGACCATCCTCTCTGGCCTGCCTTCGTCGACGCGGTCGAGCGTTACAAAATTCCCCACCAATATTTCTTCGCCATGATCACCGGCATTTCGAGCGACCTCGAACCCCGCTGCATCCAGACCTTCGCCGAACTCTACGACTACTGCTATCACGTAGCGAGCGTGGTCGGACTCACCATCATTCACATCTTTGGCTTCGACGATCCCAAGGCCCTGGAGCTAGCCGAAAAATGCGGCATCGCATTCCAGCTCACCAACATTCTGCGCGATGTCCGCGAAGATTACGAAAAGGATCGCGTCTACATCCCCGCCGAAGATTTTCAGCGCTTCGGCGTCTCGCCCGCGACACTGGTCTCGACCGAAGGGTTCTTCAGCCTAATGGAATTCGAAGCGAATCGCGCCCGCGATTACTATCGCGAATCTGCGCCTCTAATCGCGATGATCCACCCCCACAGTCGCGCGTCGCTGAAAGCCCTAATCGGAATCTACTCGCGCCTGCTGGATAGAATCGTCGCCTCGAACTACGACGTCCTGACGCGCCGCATCCGCGTCCCCACCTGGGAAAAACTTTGGATCCTCGGCGCATCCAAGCTGAAGTGAAACCAATCAGGCATTCGCGGTTTATATTGTGAGACGCGGAAGGTGTATCCGCGGCGTGAAATATGCACACTCCCTACACCTCATCCATAACATGTATTACTATGTGAACCAGCCATGAAAACGGGAGCGACCCAAACCGGAGGGGTTCTGGTCCTCCACAAAGCCCTCGATATCCTCGAAAACATCAAAGACACGCCCGCCGGCGTTAAGCTTTCCGACCTCGCCCGCGCGGTCGACATACCGAAAGCCACGGTCTATCGCATCCTCGCGACGCTCGAATCGCGCGGCTTCCTCGATCGTGGCGAAGACGGCGGCTATCGCATGGCCCGCAAGCTCTACGACCTTCAGCAGCGTCATCCCATCGAGCAGATCCTGAACCGCGTCGCGCCCCCTAAGATGGAGGATCTCGCCAGGCTTTGCCGCGAGACCGTGAACCTCGGCATCCTCGATGGCGGCGAAGTCGTCGTGATCAATACTGTCGAGAGCCCTCAAACCATTCGCATGTCGTCGAAAGTCGGCAACCGCCGCTGTCTCCATACCACCGCCATCGGCAAGGTCCTGCTCGCCGCGCTGCCTGAAAAAGAGATGCTGCGCCTGATCCGTCTCAAAGGCCTCCCGCGCCTGACCCCTCACACCCTCATCAATCGTACGGCCTTGCTCGCCGAACTCGACCGTGTCCGCGAACGCGGCTATGCCATCGACAATCAGGAAAATGAATTGGACGGCCGCTGTATCGGAGCCCCTGTCTCAGGCCCCGATGGCCGAGTCGTCGCCGCGCTCAGCATTTCCGGCCCCGTCTTCCGCATGGACCTGAATCGCGCCCGCTCGCTCGCGCCAAAGTTAAAGCAAACCTGCGCCGCGATCTCCGCAGCCGCCCGCGATTAGACCCCGTGCCGGCGTCGCCACAGGTCGCAATTAACACTTCTAGAGAACGTCCTCTGAGCCTTCGCCCAGTTTGACTTTCACATCCACGCTACGCCCGCCGCGGTAGACGGTTAAATCGAGAATGTCGCCGGAATGCTTCTTCGCCAGCGCGCGCGTGACCGCGTCGATCTCAGTTACCTTTTTGCCGTCGACGGATGTGATGAAATCGCCGCCGATGCCGACTTCCTGGTTGCCGATCACCACCAGCCGCCGGGCGCCGTGCAGGCCAGCCATTTCAGCCGAAGATCCCTGCGCCACTTCTTGGACCAGCAATCCGCCGGCTGTGGGAAGTTCCAATGCTTGCGCCACATCGCCAGCGACGTAGACCGTGGAGATGCCGAGGCGCGCGGGTTTCCTGCCGGCCCGGAAATCGTCGAGCATGGTTTTCGCGCGGTTGATAGGCAGCGCGAATCCTATGCCGACGCTACCGCCGTTGGGTCCATAAATCGCGGTGTTGATGCCGATCACATTGCCCTGCGAATCGAGCAGAGGGCCTCCGCTATTGCCGGAATTGATGGAGGCGTCGGTCTGAATCATACCCTCCATGCGATGGTTATTCTCGGCTTCAATAGTGCGGCCGAGCGTCGAAACTACGCCCGTCGTGAGCGTGCCATCGAATCCAAACGGGTTGCCGATGGCGAGAACTTTTTGCCCCACTTGCAAATGGTCCGAATCGCCAAGATTCAAGTAAGTGAGCTTTTTCTTCGGCTCGATTTTAATCAGCGCCAAGTCGTTGACTCGGTCGCGGATCAAAATGGTTGCCTTATATTTGCTTTGATCGGGCAGAGTGACCTCGACCTGCTGGCTGCCGCTGATAACGTGAAAATTGGTGAGGATTTCGCCGTTGGCGTTGATGATGAACCCCGAGCCCAAATCCTTGGCCGCCTGCACTCCGTAAAAAAATGTCTGCCGGTAAACCGTGCTGGTGATATAGGCGACGCTGGGGCTCGCCATCTTATATATATCGATATTGTTGAGCTCGTCGGCGCCCAGGCCGGCTGAACGCGTCACTGCCGGCCCGGTCCACAGGGGGCCGGATATGGGGCCGCGTTGCCGCAACAGGGAGTTCGGCCTCGCGAAATAAACAAATCCGCCAATGATCGCGGCGGCGAGGATCAGGGTTCGTAGTCTCATGATTGCTGTAGCCTCCTTAGGGACGCATAAACGGTACGGCTCTGATCGAGCGTATGTTCCTTTGTTCCAGAAGTATCGATGACGTAGTCGGCGTATTTCACTTTCTCCTCCAGAGGCATTTGCCGGCCTAACCGGTTCAGCACCTCCTCCCGCGTGAAATGGTCGCGTAGAATCGCCCGTTCAATCTGTTGCTCCTCAGTACAGGATGCAACGATGAGCCGATCGAAATCGCGAAAGCTCCCCGTCTCTATCAGTATCGCAGCTTCATAAATGCAGATGCCATCGGGCTCGCGCTCTTGGAAAGACTCTTCCAGTTTCCGGCCGCGGGCACGGACTGCGGGATGAATTATGGCGTTCAGTTTTGTGAGGAGCTCGGCTTGGCCGAAGACCTCGGCGCCCAGTTTGCGGCGGTCGATCTCACCCTCGGCATTCAGGATGTCCGTGCCGAACTGAGTGAGAATTGCGTCGTAGGATTCGGCGCCTTTGGCCATTACTTTGTGGCCTAGCTCATCGGCTTCAATGAGGAAGCAGCCCATTTCCTTGAATGCTCGCCCGACGAAGGATTTACCGCTGGCGAGGCCGCCGGTCAGGCCGATGCGGAGCATATTTTATAACGCACCCCTTACACATGGTGGCACAGGCTTCAGCCTGTGAAGTGTTTATGCGGAGCCTGTCCTCGCTTGATGTTTTTCGGCCAAAGCCACTGTGTTAGACATCAGCATCGCGATGGTAAGGGGGCCGACTCCGCCAGGGACCGGAGTGTAGGCGGCGGCTCGGCCAGCGACATCGATGGGATTAAGGTCGCCCACCAGCGCCCATCCTTTGCGATCGAACTCCTCCGCTTTGCGCAGGCGAACGGCTTCAGCTCGATCGACAATGCGGGAGGTGCCGACGTCGATCACGGTGGCTCCTGGCGCAATGTACTCGCTGGTCAAAAACGCGGGCTTCCCCATGGCGGCCACGAGGATATCCGCGCGGCGGCATTCCTCCATCAGGTTGGACGTTCCGGAGTGGCAGATGGTCACGGTGGCATTTTCGCGGAGCAGCATCAGCGCCATCGGCTTGCCGACAATATCGCTACGGCCGAGCACCACCGCGCGGCGGCCATCGATTTTGATGTGATAAAACTTCAACAGCTCAATGATCCCGGCCGGTGTGCAGGCGCGGGGAGCAGGCCGGCCGGCAACCAGATGCCCGACATTCAGGGGATGAAACCCGTCGGCATCTTTCTCGGCGGAGACGGCTTCGAGAACGCGGCGCGAATCGACCTGTTTCGGCAAAGGCACCTGGACGAGAATGCCGTCTATCGTTGGATCGGCGTTCAGGACTTCGATGATCGCGAGCAATTCGTCGGTTGATACCGTCGACGGAGGGGTGATTTTTCTGCTATAAATCCCAAGGCTGGCGCAGGCTTTGATTTTATTGCGAACGTAAATTTCCGAGGCCGGGTTGTCGCCCACCAGTACAACGGCGAGGCCCGGCGGGCGAGTGAGTTTTTGAATCCTGGGTTTCAGCTCGCTAAGGATTTTGTCGCGTACAACAGCCCCGTCTAAGATTTGCGCCATCTATGGAAAGTTTAGCAAGGGCTACTATTAGCCGCCGTTCAGAGCTCTGCCCCGCGCAACCGCCCCCCACATGACTTGTAAATTGCTGATCTCTCTTGTGGCGCAGGCGGTTCCGCCTGCGGTTTACGCCATAGTCAAGAAGTCTTTTCCATGCCTGCTCAAGGTGGATACTGAACCGCCATGCGTAAGCATGCGGACAGACGCGAGCATTTCCGCTAACAGAATCGCTAGAATTCGCGAATTTTCAGCGCTCAGTGCGACATCTTCCCAACGTCATAGCGATGTCCTGAGCACAATGGAGCAGAACTTAGTTCGAAAGAAAAGGCATCCGCGAAAATATCCACAAAGCGCAGGTCGACAACCTATGTGGCAATCGCAACAAGGGTAAGCCGCGACCGTTAATTACGAAGCCTGCGTAGACATTCGCACCAACCGCGCCGTCGCGATCGAGGAGTACAGACCCGCGTTCTTGTGAAATTACCGCGTCGCGGCCGAGATCTCGACCTCATATCCAGATAGTTCCTAGGCGGCCCTGACAGCCCGAGTCACCGAAACCTTCACGCTATACCCAAGCGAGGCGAGAATGCGGATAAGCAAGTCGGTCGACACATGCTCCAGGTCATCGTTCAGAATCGCCGTGACTCTCGTTCGCGAGGTACCGGCTTGCGCGGCTACCTGAGCATGGGTGATCCCTTCGCGCTGAACGATTTCTTTGAGACGCTTGAGGAGAGCATGTTGGACCTGCCATTCTTTGGCAACCGCCGCCGGGAGTCCCATGATCCTTGCGAGGTCTTCCGGGGTCTTAGCAACAATCGGTTTAATTCTGGTCATCGAGAAGCTCCTTCAACCGCTTTCTTGCAAGTTCAATTTCGAGCGGAGGCGTATTTCTGGTCTTCTTTACGAAAGCGTGAAATACGAGAATCCCTCGCGCAGAAGCCGCATAGTAGAACACTCGATAAGTACCGTTTTCGTCCCGTACGCGAAGCTCCGCAGCACCGATGGCAACGCTTGACATGGGCCGTGAGGTGGGCATTTGTAACGGCTCTCCAATCTGCAGTCGAAACAGTTCGCGACCCAGACCCGCTCTTGCGGCCTCCGAAAATCGGCGAATCACCTCTCTTGCCTTCGGATGGAAGATGACCGGCCCCACGAACAAGTGTATCAAATATGAGACCTACTTCCCCGTCCTCACATCGCGCCCGGTATGCACCAACACCACTGGATCGAACCCATACCGCCCCATCCCCTCCCCATAAATCGAAATCCCCTTCGTCGCCTCAATCCGAATGATCAGTTCGGTCGCGGCTTTCGGAGGCGTCACGGAAACGCGAGTCAGATACCCGTAGCTCCCATGATGAAAACCCGCGACGCTCGATAGGAATCCTCGAATGTCCGCTGGATCGTCTTCGAGCGCGACCTCGCCCGCATCCACGCCGCCGATCATGACGTGCGCCTTCCCCGGATATTTATGGACATCGGTCTGCGGATAGTCGACGGGCTTCTGCCGCCACGGCCAATCGAGCTTCGCGGTCCCCGCATGCGTCCCCATTTCCGCAATCAGTTCCACTTTTTCAGCGCCCGCCGCGACCACCCACTCCGGAAACACAACACGGTAGGCGACCTCCGCCTGACCCGCTGCCCAAAATTTACCAGCATGGACTCCGCTATCGGGACCCGACTCTCTCGTCTCGATCGGCGAGAATCGCAAGCGCGACGAGTTGCGGATTGATCACTTCAATGCGCGGCGATAACGACGACCGCGTCGCTACGTTCACAAAATTCGCCGCGATTCGTGTGCCGGTTGAATCGAGCAGTTCCATCGCCACAGCCCCCGTAAACGGCCTGTTCCCCGGCACCCGCACATCGAGAGGAGTTTGGTTCGTCACCCGCAGCCTCTCCCACTTCACCGCCTGCGTCTGCGGAGGAGTCGTCACCGGCGCGCCCAAATCGTCGCTGCCGGTCAGCCACCAGCGCAGCGTCGGCTGGTCAGTCCGCGCGGAAAAATGACTTACGAAAACCGGCAGCGAAAACATCGGAGGCTTCATCATCGGAGGATCGTCATACCCGATAAAATCCTCGCCCTGCAAATCCCGCGTCGTCATGCCCGGCACGAAAGCGTCATACCCAAAATCCTTCGCCGAGCGGTCGTAATTATAAAAACCGTTGTGCTCCCACTCGATATCGCTGAGCTCGGTATAAATGTAGCCCTGCACTTTTTCGTGACGCCGCAGCTCATTGGTGAGGAAATGAAATCCCCACGAGACATCGCGATCTCCTCCGCCCGCGCTAACTGAGCCGTACTCGGAGTTGATCAACGGCGCCGTATCCTGCGCGCGGTCTTTCACGAAGTTAAAATTCGATCCCGAAAAAGTATTCGTCACCACATTTTCAATCGCCGCTTTGGCGCGCGCATAATCGTCGATATAGAAATGCCACGAGTTGATGTCGGTCGCTACGTGATCCCGCTTGTCCGCCGAGTTATCCTCGACCAGCCGCGAAGGATCGAGCTGCTTCATCTCCCTCCACATCGCTTCCACCCATTTCTGCGTGTCCGGATTCTGCGGATAAAGCGGCTGCGAATTGTGGAAATACGATAATCCCCACGTCTCGTTAAATGCGACCCATGCGAAGATCGACGGATGATTGCGGTCGCGTTGAATCGTCGCGCGCATGGTCTCTTCCCACGCCGAACGCTTGCTGGGATTTTGGAACGAAGCGCTCGGCATATCCTGCATGATCAGCACGCCCAGTTTGTCGGCCCAATAAAGCCGTCGAGGCTCATCCGCTTTAATATGGATACGCAGAAACTGAATCCCGGCCGCTTTTGCCAGCTCCATATCGTGCTTCAAAAATTCGTCGGAAGGCGCAGTATAAATCCCCTTCGGATTGAACGATTGATCGAGCGCGCCGCGCCAATAGAGCGGCTGCCCATTCAGAAAAATCGATTCATGCGCAAGATCCCCAAACTTGCCGCGCGAAATAGTGCGTAGTCCGAAGTAAGTTTTCACGCGGTCCTCACCAGCGTGCAAAACGATGTCATAAAGATAAGGAGAATCGGGACTCCACAGCTTGGGCTCTCTGATTTCCATCGATCCATGCGCGCGGCCGTTTTCGAATTTGAAGGGTATGGAAATGATTCCGGAAATAAGCAGAGGATCTGTAAAGTCGCCGGTCGCATCCACGTCCAGCAGCCATCGTTCGCCATCGCGCCGCGGAGTAAGAGCGAACGTCTTTATATAATGTTCCGGCCGAGCCTCCAGCCAGACCGTCTGCCAGATCCCGCTCGTGTACGTGTACCAACTGGGAGTCTGTTTGCCGACCGGCAATTCCTGATCGGTTGGATCAAACGCGCGCACGATCACCGTTGCCGTCTCGCCGGGCTTGGCAAAATTATTTAGATCAAACTCGAACGGCGAGTATCCGCCATGATGCGTGCCAAGCTCTTTTCCATTCACCCAAACCTGTGCCTCTTCATCGACCGCATCGAAATGCAACCACGCGTGCTTGCCCGACCAATCTGCAGGAATGACGAACCTTCTGCGATACCATCCGGTAGTCTCACCTTTTTTCGTGATGCCCGAAAGCTCGCTCTCCCAGCAGAACGGCACGGTAATTGAACGTCCGAATTTGTTGTCGAACCCGAAATCCCATTGGCCGTTGAGGGTCATCCATTGGGATCGCTCAAAATCCGGACGGGGATGTTCCGGGCGCTGCGCAAACAGGGCGCTGGCGGCAAGAAGAACGACAACGAGTCTCATGATGCTATTCTGGCGCAAAACGCGCGAACGATGAAATTAAGGTCAAATAAGAGCTCGTGGAGCGACACAAATGGCACTTTAAGCCTCTTTAGCATCGTTATTTTGGCCATTATTTTCACTCCCACCCGCATTTTTCTCGATCCAGGCAACCTGACCGACATCCTGCGACAGGTCTCCGTGACCGGCATTATCGCGTTGGCGATGACCTTCGTAATTCTGACCGCCGGCATCGACTTGAGCGTAGGAAGTACGCTGGCTTTGGCGACATCGGTAGTCGCGATGGAACTTAAGCCAAACACCAGCATAGCGATAGCGATTCTATTCGCTCTTTTAGCGTCGGCGGCGGTCGGCGCGGTGAATGGATCATGCGTGGCATTGCTGAAAATCCAGCCCTTCGTCGTAACTCTCGCGACGATGATCGGCATTCGCGGCCTCGCTAAATGGCTGACAGGGAATGCAAATATCGATATCGGATTCGGCCAGGATGTGGCCGCGAGATTCGCGGAGATGCTGCGCACCAAAACAGTTGTGATCGGAACTTGGGTAATCTTGTCCGCGATTTTTTGGATCTTATTGCAAAGAACAGTCTTCGGACGAAATGTGCGCGCGGTCGGGCGATAACGAACATGCGGCGCTTTATGCGGGGCTGCCGATTCGCAGCGTGAAGATCTGGGTTTATACGCTGGCGGGGCTGCTATCAGGGGTCGCGGGGGTTTTGTATGCGGCGGAAAATCATCAGGGAAACCCAAATGCCGGGAGTCGCTTATGAACTCGATGCGATCGCGGCGGTGGTGATTGGGGGGACGAAACTTATCGGGTGGGAGCGGATCGATTGCGGGAACAATTGTCGGGACGTTGACCATCGGCGTGCTCACCAACATGCTACGGCTGAATAACGTCGACAGCAATGTCGAGATGATGCTGAAGGCCGTTATTATTGTGCTCGCGGTTACTTTACAAAAACGGTGACTTGATTCGATACCGATGCGGGGCCGGGATTTATTGTGGTGGGGACGATTGCGTTGATTTGGAAAACTCCGGTTGGAAAGGTGGGAGCATCGCCAGCGTACAAAATTTCAGCGGGTTGGTTTCCGATGGCGATGGTCGGCGGATTTACCGCTGTCGAAAAAGGCGTCGAGATTGCTAAATTGCCATCGTTCAATTGCGGCGTCATTTGGCCGAGGCCAGTTCCGTATAGAGAAATGATCGAGCCGCGCGGCGCCGGGTTGGTTGCGGTGTTGACCGTGCCGTCTTGATTCAGGATCGAGGGCGAAATGCCCAGGGCGGTTGGGACTAGTGGAATTGCCACCGGCGTCGAGAGAAGGTTGTCGACCTGTACCTGGACATTCACTGGCGTCGTGGCTTCATAGGGGACGAAGACGTTGATTTGCGTTGGTGTGATCGCGCTGACCGCGCCGGGCTGACCGTTGAACAGGACTTTCGTTCTTCCAATGGTGAAGGGGATGGAGTTGTTTATGGCGGAGTTGACCTCCAGGCTGCTGGCTCCGAAATTTGTGCCGAAGATCGAGACTATTTCGCCGGGTGCGATGGAGCCTCCGGCATAACTTACGGCGTTGACGATTCCACCTTGCGAAATCACGGGAGGGGTCGAGGGTCCAGACCCGGTGACGCGGCGTATGCGGATGGCGTTATCGACGAAATAGAGATTGCCGTCGGGGCCGAAGGCGACTGATCCATAGGCGCTCAGGACTGCCGATTGCACCGGCCCGCCGTCGCCTGCGAATCCAAGGGCGGATCCGGTGGGGCCGAAGCCGACATGCGCGATGCCGGAGGGATTCGAGGTAATTAAATATCCACTAAAGCTGCTGCCCCAAATGTTTCCGCCGGGATCGAAGGCAAGGGAAAAGGCGGCGAAGTTCGGATACTGCAGCGTGAATGTCGCGTCGTCGTTAACGATGTAGGTATTTGTTTGTTCGGAGAAATAGACGTTGCCTGATACGTCGGCGCCGAGGCCGAAGAGAGGGGTACCGCGGCTTCCAATTCCCGCCGGAGGGGCGATGATGGTCTGCCAGGAACCGCCGGAAAGGCGATAGAGCGACATGAGGCCCTCTACGTAAAGCCTGTCCTTGGAGTCGATGGCGAGGTAAATTGGGCCAGGTGGCGGCGGGCGGCGAGACGACCGCCGAGATGGCGCCGTTCTGGGAGATCGAGTAGGGACCGGTGATCCAGACGTTGTTCTGGCTATCGACGGCGAGGCTGTATGGATACTGCGCCAGGTTCACCGTTTTCGCATTGCCGGAAAGCGCGGCCGGATCCGCACGTTCCCGTTCCGGCGAAGGTGCTGAGAATTCCGGCGGCGCTGATCTTGCGAATCAGGCAGGCTCCTGTTTCGACGATGTAGAGATCGCCGGTATGGCTGAATGCGATAGTCAGCGGACCGAGGAACCAAGCCTGGCTGAGAGGCGTTCCGTCGGGGGCAGGCTGTGGGTTGTCTCCGGCGACGGTGGTCAGGACGGATTGGGTGGTGAATTCCTGAATAACGGCGAGGGCTGCGCGGGTGTTGAATGTTGGCGATGTCGGGAAAAGCGAGGATGCGAAGGCGATGTTGCGGCTCGAGTCGATCGCTGCGGCAGCCGAGTTCACTAACGCAACTGGAGTTGGGATCGCAGTGCTGGTTCCGTCGGCAGCATAGCGGAGTAACTGGCCGTTGAAGAAAGTATAAATATTGCCCGCCAGGTCGGAGGTCAGAAAACCGTTACCCGGCGGCGGTTGCGAAACGTTAACCGTGAAGGTTGCGAACGTCGAGATTATTCCGCTCGGGGTGACTCGGTACAACGTCTGCGGCGCATAGTAATCTTCGTATTGGTTTAAGAAGTAGACGTTGCCGATAGCGTCCGTGGCGAGCCCGCCTGGGACGATGAAGGGTATCTGGACGAAGAGTTCCAGGTTGCCGGCGGCGGTGACTCGGAGCAGATTGCCGCCGTTGTCGGAAAGGTACACGATGCCATGGGGATCGACAGCGAAAAAGAATGGTTGGATCGACCGAGCGGTGGCGGGTCCGTTGCTTTCGGGTCCGAATGCCTCACCGTCGCCGGCGATAGTCGTAATGATGCCTTTCGTATCGATGCGGCGGATACGGTAGTTGGCGGAATCGAAGAAGTAAAGATTGCCGGAAGCGTCGTATTGCGGACTTTGAGGATAGTTAATCAGCGCGCTGGTGGCTGGTCCGCCATCGCCGCTGAAGCCGAAGGCTCCGGTACCGGCGATAGTGGTGATCATGCCGTCGGTCCCGACGCGGCGGATCACATTGTACTCCCGGTCGCTGAACACAATGTCGCCGGAGGAGTTCCAGGTCATTCCGGTGATGTTTCCGAGGGCGATGTTGTTGGCGGGAACTCCGGTGCGGATTACGCCGCCGGCGTAGGTGTCGATCAGCAATTGGCCGCCCAGGGGAGAGATCGCGAGGAAGGTGAATAACAGCCATCTCATGGTTGCACGTTTAGTAATGCACTCGATTGCGTAGAGAGTATCCGATTGCGCCGGTTCCCACTAGTTCGAGTAGGCAGGAAACGCGACGGAGCACAGCTAGTTGAAGTCGTATCGCTCGGGGACAACTGCCGCTTTGGCGCTTAGTTTTGGGGGCTTGGGGAGCACGGGGGCTCCTACTAGCGCGTATTCATGGGGATCTTCTGGTCGGGTGGAGAAGAAGTTTTTGATTTTTTTGGCCACGCGGCGGAGGAGAGGGTTTAGGGGCATGAATTTGCGCTCCTTGGGTTAGGCTATCACGGTCGGTGGGCGGACGGCGTTACTCGATCAATGGCGGGCAGGTCGGGAATCCGCCCCACTGGTCACGTGGACCGCTAGGAAGGCTAGGAGGCTGATGGTCAGGCCGGCCAGGGCGTCGGTGGCGAAATGGTAGCGGCCGTAGATTGTTGCGATGGCGACTAGCGATGCGTATATCGCGACCATGGAGCCGTAGCGGCGGCGGTCGGGCATCGCGATCAGGAGTCCCCAGGCGCAGGAGAAGGCGCGCGGAGACGTGGGCGCTTGGAAAAACGCTGGAATGGATACCGTATTTGCCCAGGATCGCCAGGTTGAAGCGGCGGAAGACGGTGATAATTGTGGGAAGGTCGGCGCCCTCGAAGACAGTGCGGGGAGGGTCCGACGGGAAGTAGGGAAAGAGCGCGTAGGCGCCGAGGGTTCCGGCGACGTACGCGAGCCAGAAGGTGTTCACGCGTTGGCGGCGGAGATTGGGCGGGCTATTCAGGAACAGGATTGTCAGCGAGATTGGCGCGATCGCGTATACCAGCACGTAGCAGATTTCCAGGCAGGAAGGGAGTAATGCGCCTAAGCTCTCGATGGCGGCGCGGAGATGCTCGGTGTCGAGCAGCCAGCGGTCCCATAGGATCCAGGCGCGCTCCAAATGATGATCGCGGACCGACGGCGTGAACCAATTCATTTCGCGGTAGGCGGCCAGTGTGCAGGCGATGGGGATCCAGTCGCGGAGGATTGAATAGTAATGCGTCAGGCCGAAGAGGATCGTGGCGACTACGGCGGCGATCGCGGCGGGGAGCCACCTGATTTCGCCGTGAGTGATGAAGATGGGCGCGATGGCTGCTACGTAGGTGAAATAGGCGATGATCAGCCACTCGTATGGTCTCAGGCGCACTTCTTAAGAGGATCGCACGCAAAGGCGCTGAGCTCGCAAAGACGGCTGATTATTTTGCGCCGTGGTCGCGGAGAGTTTTGGTGATGTCGGCTTCGTTTTCGATTTCGGCCAAGCGGAGGGCTGTGTCGCGGCCTCGGGCTCCGGCGGTTAGATTGACGTCGGCTCCGGCGTCGATTAATGCACGGACCGCGGCGGGCTGATTTTTGTGGACGGCGTGCATTAGAGGGGTCCAGTTGTTGACGCCTCCGCGCTGGTTCACATCGGCGCCGGATTTCACCAGTACGGAGATCGTTTGGGTGTCGCCTTCGCGGGCTGCAGCGATTAGAGGAGAAATTGGTGGTCCGGACTGGCAGGCCGTCAGAGACAGGCAAGACAGATCGTTGCAAGCTTCATGAAAAGAGCTTACAGGAAGAACTCTGTGTTGTAAAGTACTTTTATTGAGGAGCCATTAGCTCGGGCATGGGCTTGGCCTGGAAAAGCTTGCGGCACGGTTTGGCGATCCAGCGGGCGAGCCGGTTGGCCTTTTTCTTGCGCGCGCTGTCGGTGGAGATGCCGGTTTTGGCGTACATCTGGCGGTAGAGTTTGGAGATCAACACGAAAGCCACGCGGGCTTTCAGGGATTTGACGCAATTGGAGCGGGTCCAGATGGATTTGATGCTGTAGAAACCGTCCCACACGCCTTGGGTGCGCTCGCGAATTTCGTCGGCGCTCATAGAGGGGTGAGGGGTAAACATTTTCGGTCGCGCGGACGCAGGGATCAGCCAGTAGCGGGTCAAAGGGACGCCGGCGATCATTTCAGGGTCGGCTTCCTGCGCCTTTTCCCAGCGGATAAAATCGACTGTGCCTGGAAACGGCGTCATCATGACGAACTGCGCGAAGGTCACGCCGGCTTTTTTCGCGAGCGCGGCGGTCGCGGCGAAGGTATCGGGCTTATCGGTGGGCAGGCCGAAGATGAAGGATCCCAGCACGTGGACGCCGTATTCGCGGAAGGTTTGGAGCTGCTTCACTAGGCCGTCGCCGGAGTAGTTGAAGTCTTTGAAGACGGATTTGAGGCCTTCGGCGGTTACGGCTTCGACGCCGACCAGCGCGCCGCGGATGCGAGCTTTGTTCATCGCTTTCAGGAATTCGATATCCTCGGCTGCTTCCATGGTGATCTGGGTATAGAAGACCATGTCTTTCGGAAGTTCCGCCAGGCGGGACATGAGAACGAATCGCTCAGCGCGAATCGATTCGAGCTCGGCGATGCGTTCGGCGTTGCCCTGCTGGCGGGCCAGGCGCAGATCGGTAATCGTAACGGGATAGAAATTATCGTCGGCGAGGGCGATGAAGCGGAATCCTTTGCGACGAAGCTCGACGATTTCCTGAATGACGCCGTCGGAGGCGCGCTGGCGGGGGCGCTGGCCATCGGTTCGCCATACGGAACAGAACGAGCAGTGCTTGGCGCATCCGCGAATGGTCTGGACGGACGCCCACATATAGCTATCGGGCGGCATCAGGTCCCAGCGGGCGGGGAGGAACTGCTCTGGCTCGATGCGTCCACCGTCGTAGAGCTTGCGGGGTTTTCCGAGGACGCAATCGTTCAGAGCTTCGGCCCAGATGACGTCGCCATCGCCTTTGACGACGGCATGGGCGCCGCCGAGTTCGATGGCTTCTTCGGGATAGAGGGTCGCGTGGATGCCTCCGAAAATGACCCAGGCGCCGCGCTCGCGGGCGAGTCTTGCCGACCTCATATCCGCGCAGCGCGTTGCCGGTGTGAATGCCGATGCCGACCACGTCGCCGGGAGTGACGTTCAGAGGATTGAGCAGCTCCAGCGTTTCATCGCAGATGACGGCGTCGCCAAAGGCCGCGGGCGTCGCCGAGGCCAGGACATAGAGCCAGCGCGGGGTGATGACGGCTGTTCCAAACGAAATGTCGCTGGGGTTGACCAGATGCACGCGCATCCCGGTCGGGAACGGCCGCAGGGGCGGAGCGCAGATTGACGATGTTCAATTGAAATCCTTCCGTTGACTGGCTTCACGCAGCAGCACTCGCTCTGAACAGGGCGAGACAGGAGGGGAAGCCGCCGAGAATCGCGGACTGAGAATACCCGCAGAGGCAATCGTGCACTCTGCATCAAAACGAACCGTTCGGGGCGTTGGCCCCGGCTTCTGGTGACACTGCTGCTTGTAACACTATTGGTTGTAACAAAGACTGTTCATGGTAGCAGGAAAGAGGAGCCGCGCCTGTCTCATTTTGACCGGCGGGGTTATTGAGGGCCTCGCGTTGTCCGCATGCTTTACGCATGGCGGTTCAGGGGGCGGTCGAAATACTGGTAGAACTGCTGGCTAACCGCCGCAAGATATTGCAGTCTAAAGGGTGAATGGAAGACTCGGACAGCGTCGCCGTCGCGCGGGTAAAGGCCGGCGACGGGGACGCATACCGCGCGCTGGTGGATCGCCACAGCCGTAGTGTCTTCCGACTGGCATATCGTATGACTGGCAACGAACAGGACGCAGAGGACGTGGTGCAGGAAACTTTCCTGCGCGCTTACAAGCAGCTTCATCGCTACGAAGCGCGGGCGAGTTTCGGGACTTGGCTGTACCGGATCGCGTCGAATTATTCGCTGGATCTGGTGCGGTCGAGGAAGAGGCATCCGCAGACGGCGCTCGATGAATCGCCGGCGCCGGGCGAAGAGGCGACCAATGCCGTGCACGCGGTGGCGAGCGATGCGCCGGGTCCGGACCGTCTGCTGTTTGGCGATGAAGTGCAGAGGACGGTGGCCGCGACGCTCGACCAGTTGAGCCAGCAGGAGCGCACGGCGTTCGTGCTGCGGCATTTCGAAGGGCAATCGATCGAAGAAATCGGAACGTCGCTGGGATTATCGGGCAACGCGACGAAGCATAGTATTTTTCGCGCGGTTCAGAAATTGCGCCGCGCACTGGAGCCTTTAGTGAATTCGGCAGGTGTCTCATGATGAATCATCCAACGGAAGAACAATTGGTCCTCTACTACTACGGTGAGGGCGGCAGAGATCGAAGATCATATTCGGCGGCTGCGAGCAGTGCCGCGCGTCGTATCAGGCGCTGCAGCGCGTGCTCAATTCGGTCGACAGTTTTCCGGTGCCGGAGCGCGCGCCGGATTATGAGAACCGGGTGTGGGCGGCGATCGAGGGGCGCATTGAGAAGCGGTCGCGATGGTGGTCGTTCGGATGGCGTCCGGTGCTGGTCGCGGCGGCGATGGCGGTGCTGATCGTGGGCGCGTTTCTGGCGGGCCGCGACTGGCAGAAGCCGGCGCCGCGGCAGGTGGCGATTCCGATGGCGGCGTCCGCGAGCGGGTGTTGCTGGTGGCGGTCGGGGATCATCTGGAGCGCAGCCAGATGGTACTGGTGGAGCTCGCCAACGCGGGTGCGCCGGCGGCGGGGCGGCTGGACATTTCCTACGAGCAGAAGACGGCCGAGGATCTGCTCGAATCGAACCGGCTGTATCGGCAGACCGCGGCGACCAATGGGGATGTGGCCACGGCGGCGCTGCTGGAGGAGCTGGAAAGGGTGCTGCTGGAGATCGCGCACAGCCCATCGGAAGTGTCGGCGCGGCAGTTGGAGGAGCTGCGGAAGCAGATCGAGGATCGGGGCATTCTTTTCAAAGTGAAAATTTTCGGATCGCAAGTGGAGCAATCCGCTGCGAAACACAACAACTCTGTAACGGGAAAAAAGGGAACAAAGCATGAAACCATTTCGTAGAACTCAAGTAATTACTCTCATGGCAGCATGTGCCATATCGCGGCGCAGTGCAACTGCCGCGCTGGGCGCCAGCGCGGTGCGCGCTGGTGGATCAGGACGCCGCTGCGTGAGCAGATGCGCAGCTGGCGCGGTCAAAATGAGCGGCTCGAGGCTCAGGACGCGATGCGCGATAGACGCCGGATGCCAGACGCAGTGCGCGTCGAGATCGATGACGCAGGACGGCGAGTTTCGCGCGAGCCGCCGCGCGGCATCGGCTCGACGATGGCGGTTTTCGGCAAGTTCGATGTGGCGAGCATGAAGATCCTGCTGGCGCAGGATATTCGCGCCCAAGGCTCCGATGGCTCCGATGGCCGCCTATGCCGATGCCGAGGCCTATGAAGGGTTTTGAATTTCGATTCCGGACTCCGGCTCCTACGAATCCGGGAAAAATCGGCGCTGGACAATCACAACTATGAGAAGGCGGTCGAGAAATTCGACCGAGTGATCAACGCGCAAGAACCCGTCTTCGCGCGCCGACGGCGCTTATTACTGGAAGGCGTACGCGCTGAATAAGCTGGGCAAGCGCGACGAGGCTCTGGCGACGCTGGCGGAGTTGTCGAAGCAGTTTCCGCAGAGCAGTTGGTTGAACGACGCCAAGGCGCTGCAAGCCGAAGTGCAGCAGGGCAAGGGGCAGCCGATTTCTCCCGAAAATCAGGCCGACGAGGATCTGAAGCTCTATGCGATCAACGCGCTGATCAACTCCGACGCGGATCGCGCGGTGCCTCTGCTCGAAGGGCTGCTGAGCAATCCGAAAATGTCGCCCCGCTTGAAAGAGCGCGCGCTGTTCGTGCTGGCGCAGAGCCGGTCCGACAAGGCGCATGAGATCGTGGGGCGGTATGCCAAGGGCGGCTCCAATCCCGATCTGCAATTGACGGCGGTGCAGTATCTGGGCACCTATCGATCGAAAGAAAGCCGGCAGTTGCTGGCGGAAGTCTACGCCTCGGTCAGCGACGTGAACGTGAAGCGCGCCGTGTTGCGGAGCTTCGAAATGTCGCGCGACATCGAACATCTGACGGCCATCGCCAAGAGCGAGCAGAACGTGGATCTGCGGCGCGAGGCGATCCGCCAGCTCGGCAATATTCGCGACGATCAGACGATGGCGAGCCTGGTTGCGATTTACGGGACGCGAGTCCGACAAGGAAATCAAGACCGAGATTTTGAACTCGCTGCGCAACCAGGGAGCGGTGAAGCAGATCATCGAATGCGCGCGCAAGGAGAGCGATCCGGAGCTGAAGAAAACCGCGGTGCGCTATGCTGAGCGAGATGCGATCGAAGGAAGCGATGGACTTTCTGATGGAGATCCTTAAGTGACGACGGTTCGTCTTCATGGCGCTTCGCGGTCGCGGCGTTCGGCGCAGCCCAAGATCGAGAACGCGAAGCTGCAGACGCGGGCGGTGAACGGGGCGCTGGACGCTTCGTTCCGCACGCATGGTCTCGTCGGCAGGTGGAACCGGCATGGATCGGATATTCGGTGGCGCAGGTTGCGGGAGAGCGATCGATGTGCGGCACGGTGAGTCTGGAAGGCGCGAAGGAGTTCGTGGTGCTCTACCGGGTGGCGGCGGGGCAGGTGGAAAAGATCCGCACCTACGCGACGGACTGCACCTTCGATGCGGGCGATCTGCCGCTCTACTGGCTGACGGGCGTCGACGGAGTCGCAGAGCGCGCAGCTGCTCTCGACCTTCATTCCGCCGGGGGATGTCGAATGACAAGCGCGGCCTGGAATGGCAGCTTGCCAACAGCGCGCTTTCCGCCATCGCGCGGCATCAGGACGGGGCTCCGGCGCTGATCGATTTGGCGCGGCGTCCGCAGGTTTCGCCGCAGATCCGGCAGGAAGCAGTGCGGTGGCTGGGCCGGTCGAAGGATCCGCGCGCCACCAAATTTTTCGAAGAAATTTTAGCAGCGAGGTAATTTTATGAATGAACAGAACGCCGGCAGATGATTCATCTGGAAGACGTATCGAAGATGTTCGTGACGGACGACATGGAGACGCATGCACTGTTGAGCATCCACCTGGATATCCGGCAAGGCGAGTACATTTCGATCTCCGGGCCTTCGGGGTGCGGGAAATCGACGCTGCTGGCGATTCTGGGGCTGCTCGATTCGCCCAGCGGCGGATCGTACACGCTGAACGGGAAATCCGTGCAAGGGCTGAAGCTGAGCGAGCGGGCGCGCATCCGCAATCGCGAGATCGGATTCATTTTCCAGGCGTTCAATCTGATCGGCGATTTGACGGTTTATGAAAATGTCGAGCTGCCGCTGACCTATCGCGGGATGCCGGGGTCGGAGCGCAAGCAGAAGGTTCACGCGGCGCTCGAACGGGTCGGGATGGGGCATCGGGTGAAGCACTATCCTTCGCAGCTATCGGGCGGCCAGCAGCAGCGCGTCGCGGTGGCGCGCGCACTGGCGGGGATCCTGCGATCCTGCTGGCGGATGAGCCGACGGGGAACCTGGATTCGGCGAACGGCGAAGCGGTGATGGACCTGCTGCGCGAACTGCATCGCGGCGGAGCGACGATCTGCATGGTGACCCACGATCCTCGTTATGCGCGCTGCGCGGACCGGAGCATCCATTTGTTCGACGGGCGGGTGGTGGAGGAGCAGACGCAGACAGCGTAATCAGGACCGGTCCCGAAGGTCGCGGCTCTGAACGAGCTGCGACCTACGCGCGGGCTAATTTTCGAACTACCAGGACCGGCAGCATTACGATCGACCACACCAGATTGAGCACGCCTCCGACTGCGATTCCGACGATGCGGAAGGGCAGCAGGATCAGCCACACAATCGGATACATGAAACAGCGCCGCAATCGCCAGCGGCCAGCACACCACCAGCAGGATGCACCACAGCAGAAACGTAATCATATTGGATTTCTCCGATTTAGAATACGATAGGCGGTGGGAAAAAGTTCACGCCACTTTTTTCGCCGACCCGTGCGGATCGATCACGAATTTTTTGGCCGCGCCTTTGTCGAAGTCCTTATAACCTTGCGGCGCATCGTCGAGCGAAATGATGGTCGCATTGCAAGCCTTGGCGGGATGAACTTTGTCGTGCAGGATCGCCATCATCAGTTGCCGGTTGTAACGCAATACCGGACATTGGCCCGTGTGGAACGAGCAGGACTTCGCCCAGCCCAGGCCGATGCGGATGCTGAGTGCGCCGATCTTCGCAGCTGCGTCGATGCCGCCCGGGTCGCCCGTCACATAAAGACCCGGGAATGCCGATCGAAGCCGCCTGCGCGGCACGATTTCCTGAAGCGCGTTCAGCACCGTAGCCGGCTGCTCCGCCGCCAGCCTCTTTCCCGTGACCATGAGCTTCGAAGCCCACGCAATCGACCGCCGAATCCACCACCGGCTCGCCGAGGATCTGCTCGATCTGTTGGGCTAAGCTGGCATCCTTGCGCAGGTCGATCACCTCGCAGCCGAAGCTCTTCGCCTGTGCGAGACGCTCCGGAATCATGTCGCCGACAATCACCACTGCGGCGCCCAACAATTGGCATCCCGCCGCGCACGCCAGACCCACCGGGACCCGCGCCTGCCACATAGACGGTCGAGCCCGGGCCCACGCCGGCAGTGACCGCGCCGTGATAACCGGTCGGGAAAATGTCGGAAAGCAGGGTCAGATCGAGAATCTTCGCCATCGCCTTTTCTTTGTTGGGAAACTTCAGCAGGTTGAAATCGGCGTAGGGCACCATGACATATTCCGCCTGCCCGCCGACCCATCCGCCCATATCGACATAGCCGTACGCCGCGCCCGGACGCGCCGGATTGACGGTGAGGCAGATGCCGGTCTTGCCTTCGCGGCAATTGCGGCAGCGCCCGCAGGCGATATTGAACGGCACGGTCACCAGGTCGCCGATGTTCAACATCTCGACGTCGATGCCCTTCTCGATGATTTCGCCCGTGATCTCGTGTCCTAGGATCAGCCCCGCCGGCGCGGTAGTCCGGCCGCGGACCATATGTTGATCGGACCCGCAGATATTGGTGGTCACGATTTTCAGGATCACGCCATGGGGAGCGTCCTTCCCGCCGAACGGGTCGCTCTCGCTTTTCGGCATCCTCAATTTCGGGTAGTCGATGGACTTCACTTCGACGGTACCCGGCTTGATGTATGCAACTCCGCGATTCGCTGACATGGCGATCAGCCTCCTTATTTTTAGAACGACAGCTTGAGCGCAAACCGGAGCTGGCGCTCGTTGCTCGCCGACGTAATTTGAGTATATCCGTTCAGCGCCTTGACGCTGCCATCCGGATTGAACGTCGCCGAAGTGACCGTCGCGCCAGGCTGTCCGAACTGCGCCGTGTTGGTCAGGTTGAAAGACTTCGGCGCGGAACTGCAGTTGAAACTTTTCGGTCAGGCGGAAGTTCCGGAACAGGCTGGCGTTGGTGTTGAACACGCCAGGTCCGCGCAGAATATCGCGGCCGCTATTGCCGAAGCTTACCGTAGTGACCGGCGCGAACGCCGCCGGATTGAAATAGGACGCGCCGTTGGCGCCAATTCCGTGGCCGCCAGGAATGGCGACGTCTGGCAGAACCTGCTCCGCCGTTTGAGTGTTGCCGGGTGCATTGACGGACGTGCCCGCGGAGGCGACCGTGAAGGGCAGTCCGCTCTCGCGGCTCAAGATGCCGTTCAGCTGCCAACCGCCGGCAACCGCCGCGCCGACTCCCTGAGACAGCTACTGTTTCCCGCGGCCGAACGGCAAAGCGTAGTTGGCGAATAACTGGAAGTTGTGCGTCCGGTCGAAGCCCGCCAGAGCGTAGTTGCGTTCGAACATCGGAGCCCACGCCCAGGTCAGGCCCGAATCGTCGTTATCGCCGAAATCCATCGCCTTCGAGAAAGTGTAAGTTGCGCCGACGATCCCTCCGCCCAGCCGCTTGATCACCTGGGTCTGCAATGCGTTGTAATTGGAGGTGCTGAACGGCGTGCTCTCGGTGATGGCGGTGGTCTGGCCGGTGATCGGATAGTAATATTGGCCCGCGACGCCGCCGCCCGGACCGGCGGGATTGATATTGATGTCGTCAGTATGGCGAATCGCCTTGGTGCTGACAAAAGCGGCCTGCGCCGTGAAATCCTTCGCGAGTTCGCGCTGCAACAGTCACGTTGAACGATTCAATGTAGCCGCGTTTGTAATTCATCGGATAGGTCGTGGTGGTGATGGTGGTCGGCAGAATAATGGGCGCGCTTGCCCGACAAGTTGGGTCCCACGATGGCGGGAATACCGGTAGCGAGCGTGCCCGCGGCCTGGAACGAGGTGGCGCCGCTGATCGATTCGCGCGATGGTTGCCGGATAGGCGTCGCGCATGGCGCGGTAGCTGTTCGGATCGACGCTGATGCCGTAGCCTGCGCGAAGCACCGTCTTCTCGTTGAACCGGTAGGCTAAGCCTAAGCGCGGGCCCCAATTGCCATGGCCCACATTCACGCCGCAATCTTTCGGTGCGCCGTTCAGACCGCCGAGACAAACGACTCCGGTGTTGGGATTATAAATATCCGCGCCATAATTGTCGCGAGTGGCCAAGGGGTATAGCTCGTAGCGGATGCCGTAGCTGACGGTGAATTTTCGACTCACCTGCCATTGATCGCGCGCATAAAATGCATACATCGATTCGCGAACCGTCGCGGGATTGATGTACTCGGTCGAAATTCCCAAGGTCTGCGCGTCGCCCAGCAGGAAGTCCGCCCAGGCGTTATAGAGACTGGGCGCGGCGCCGCCATTCAGCGCCGTGAGTCCGCCTGTGAATGTGAAGCCGCCGCGAGGCCCGAACGAGGTTTGCGGCTGGAAGTGATTGATGGCGAAATGCTGGTACTCACCTCCGAAACGGAAGGAGTGCGAGCCTTTCACCCATCCCAGGTTGACGCCGGCCACGTATTCGTTATCGCGGAACAGAAAGGGATTCGAAACGTTGGAGTTGCCAAAAGACGAAAAGCTGGTGACACCGAAATTCGGGTAACCTCCATCGAGCGAGTAGGTGCCGTTGGTCCCGGGAATGCCCAGGACATCCAGGCCGTAATTCTTCCCGATATCGACGTTCTCCGCGCCAAGGCGGAGGCGCGTATAACCTATGTTTCCGTCGATGAGAATCGTCGGGGAAACGGTATACGTCCCGCCGATACCGACGCTTTGCACCAGACCGGTCGCAGTTCCCGGCTGTCCGCCGTCCAGGGTATTTCCCTCCGCGGGTCCCAACCCGGGAGGATCGAAAATGTGGCTCGGCGAAATGCTGTAGCGCGCGAAAACCGAGCTCTTGGTCGTAGGAATCCAATTAACCTTGGTATCGATATTATGGTGCGTCGAGGAATAGTCGCCGGACCCGAAATAATCGTTGGTCGGCGTCGCGGAAGCCGAGGATTGATTTGGCTCCGGCATCAGCGCGATCATTTTCACAGCCGCCGAGGCGAAACGGGCGGTCGGAATCATGTTGCCCGGAAAGGGCAGGCGGCCGGTGCCGTTCGCATTTCCGGTGCTGGGATCGTAGATCGTGGTGGTTCCGGTGAAGTTGCCCTGCCGCAGAGGATCGGTCGCGACCGTCTCGAGCGCCGACACGTTGGCCCGCTTATCGGTGACTTCCCAATCGCCAAAGAAGAACAACTTGTTTTTCTTGATCGGTCCGCCGAAGTTCCCCCCGAACTGGTTGATGATGTTTTTCGGATTGTTGGCTCCGTAGTAGAAATAGTTCCGAGCCTTCAGTGCGCTGACCGTGTTGTATTCCCACGCCGCGCCGTGAAACTGGTTCGTGCCCGATTTGATGGCGACGTTGACCACGGATCCGCCGGCCATCCCTTGCTCGGCGTCAAAGCTGGCGGTCACCACGTTGACCGTCTGGATCGCCTCTGCGGCCGGTACATACGCGACAATCTCCGGCAGCCATGGATACAAATCGAGCGCGCCGTCGAGCCGCGTGGCGTTGTTATTATAGGACGCGCCGTTCACGTTGGTTCCCAAAGCGCCCTGCGGATTGCCGGCTTCGGAATGCTCCGATGCGGGAGGGCTGAATCCGGGAATCACAATAAACACGCTCTGGAAATTCCGCGTGCCTGCTTCCGGCAAATCGCTGAGCTGCTGAGACTGAAGCTGCTGGCTCACGTCAGCCCGATCGGTCTGCAGAGCAACAGCCTCCGCGTTCACCGTCAAGGTTTGCTCGACAGTCGAGACCTGCAGTTGGGCATCCAGGCGGCGGATGGCGTTCGCATCCAGCGTCGCGCCTTGCTGCACTACGGTGCGGAAAGAAGGCGCCGAAATGGTCACCTTGTAAGTGCCTGGTTGGAGATCCGTGAATATGTAGTTTCCGCGATCGTCCGTAGTGGTCTGCTTTGTGACTCCGGTTCCGGTATTTACTGCCTCAATTTTGGCGGAAGGAACCGGGGCGGCGGAGGCGTCCGTTACGGTTCCGGTAAGGGTTCCATAAAGGACCTGAGCCGGCGCCGGGAGAAGAGCGCAACCACCACCAGACCGGTGAGAAGAGCTGACCGAAGGAACCGACATACTGGTTGATTCGACCTTTGATCCAACATGGACAGAAACTGCGGACGCGAGACAGGAAGCATACGCATGATGCTTGTCAGATGCTCATTATTATGGAATTGTTTGAGTCTCGATCAAATTCTTTTGCAGCAGCAGCCGGCCGTTATTAACAACACCCCATCTGGCTGCCTCTTGTGCGGCCGTCAAGCTGACCTGATACCGGCTGGCAGCGGCCATGGCGAACATCCAGATCGCCGCAGTCGATACGATGAAAAACAGAAAATCGCTGAATGGTAAGGACTTATGCAGATGCGCCTGCAATGTCGTCGAAAGCACCAGCGCGGCCCGAAGCACGATGTGGGCGATGATCCATCCCATCGCGACGGCCAATTTCCCTCCGCCCATCTGTTTGCTGATCCGCATCAGCAGCACGCATCCCGCCGCCGCCACCGCGAACATGATCTGGCTGAACAATTGCGCCCGTTTCGCCAGCGAGAGGGGCACCCGGCCGCGGAAAGATCGTTACGAAAATACAAGACCAGCCCGAGCAGCAACAAAACCCCCGCCATCGCCGCCAGATCGGGCCAATGCAGGAAAACCCCAGCCGCATTCGCCGGAATGCCTCACCCATCGTCAAAATGCCCGCTGCGAGCAGCGTGAGCGCTGCGGCCGCAAGCAGTTCGCGCATCAAATGGCTCCAAGGTCCGGACCAATAGCCCGGCCAGACCAGATCCACCAGCGGCGTATCGAACAAATGCCGCACCATCGAGAGCCCGGCACAGACGCCAGAACAGATCCAGGCCATCCGCAAATCCCGGCTGAATGCGATACTCCCCGGCGATCTCGCAGCATAGCCACATCGCGATCCCATAAGCCATCAGAGGGCTGACAACGCGGACCAACAGAATCGGAACTGGATCGGAAAGCATTCCCGAGCCATTGCGAAGTAGAGCGCCGACCACAATATCAATAGAGAGGCGCACAGGAAGCCGAGCACGCGGGGCGTCAACTGCGACGCCACCTGATTTCTTGTTGTGGCGCAGGCGATTCCGCCTGAGTTTGCGCGATCGTCATCCAGAGCTTCATGATATTTCGAGCGCCAAAGGCTGACCGAGATGCCACAGCAGCCGCGCCGCCGGCTCCCCACACAACGCGCCAACAATCGAGCTCAGATCCTGACGAACGCCGGCCATTCGACTTCCGTCAGCAGTTCAACAGACTCGGCAGTCGATCGTCTCGCCGCCGCAAGCATCGCCCGCTCAGCCGTTCCAAAACCGCAGATCGGTGCAAGGAAGAGTTGCAGCCGGACAATCCGCCGCGAGAGATGATCGGTCTCCCGGCTGGCAGGCTCTCTTGCCGCCACACTTCATACGCCCGCTCTCCGGATGATTCCAAGCTCGAAAACGGAATCGCGTAAAATCGCCACCGCCGCAACCAGCTCGCGGTCGACGTCTTCAAGCGTGCGCGAAATCGCCCGGCAATCCCCGCAGCACCAAATATGATCCGTCCATCGCTACCTGAAGCTCAATCGGAGCGGTTCCGCAAGTATATTCAATCCATTGCTGCCTGGTGAATGTTTCTTTCACAGACTCGTCTCTCCCGTCCGCTTGCCGACTCCAAGCTCCGCGCTGAGCCGCTCCTTAGCGCAGAAGATTTTCCATTTCACGGTTCCCAGCGGAATGCAGAGCGTTGGCGATCTCCTGATATCCCAGCTCCTCGGAATATCGCAGCATCATGATCTGCCGTTCGACCGGTTCCAGCAAATCCATCCAACGTTGGAAGTCGGTTCTGCCCGCTCGATCGCGCTCGCGTAGCTGGGTTTCAACCCGCGAACCGAATTCGGCGTCAGGCTGATGGTTTCGATTTTCCGTTTGCGCTGCCGCAGGTATTGCAGGTGACGGTTTCCCGCGACTCGGAACAGCCAGCCGAAAAAACACTCCTTCTGCCGCAGGGCATCGCGCGTGCTGATAAGTGGTCATCAGGACATCCTGCGCCAGTTCTTCGGCCACCTGCAAGTCCAGTCCCCGCACCACGAAGTACCGGACCAGCTTCGAATACAGCGCTTCAAACAGCCCGCGAAACGACTCCTCGGAGCCGCTCGCGAGGAACGCCGCCGCCGCTTCCTGCTCTTTAAATTTGAGGTCCGCTGCGAAGACCAGACCAGTGGCTTACGCCGCATCGTATCATACAGATAGCTGCGCACGTAGGATTTTGTTTGACGATACAAACATTCTCCGCCGCTCTGGCATCTGTCGAAATTAGAAACACGCGAATGCTCTCTCGAACTACCCTTTATTCATCGCTGCCTGCAGCACTGGCGCGCGGCCCAAACGCCGCACGGCATACCCTACCTGAAATTCTATCGAAATCAGCGGCCGTTCCGCACAGAGTCGCAATGCAAGTCCGCCTGCCTGAGCTCAATCCCGGCAAGATCTACACGTCTGCTGTTCTCCATCGATTCTCCCGCGGCGCTCCAGCCCGACTCGCGAATCGAAGTCAAGCTGTCGCGACGGCTCAGCGGTGCTCGCGTCCAAAACGCTGCACCTTGGCGACGCCGATTTCTATGCGCCGTTCCATGTCAATCGTGTGACTCGTCCCGAGCTTGCGCGATCACCGCGACCTCCTCAGCCGCCGCGCACTATTCCCTGCGCATCAACGAATGGCCGGATTCCACTTCTCTCAGCCGCGGCGCCAATCACCGCTGGCAGGATGCGAGCCCGATGACGCTCGGCCAGACCGTCTACGCCTCCGCCGACAACGTCGATTACATCCCGCTCCCAGGCACGAGCGCGAGAGAGGCGATCGAAGGCGCGTCCGGCGAAGACTGGTACAAATTCCATTTCGACGGCGCCTCCAAGCTGGTTTTCTTTCAAGTCGAGTTGATGGATCGCGACGACCTGCCCGTGGACGTTTCCATCTATCCGCGTCGACGGACAGCAATCCCGTCGCCGTTCACCGACGGCCAGGACCCCGTCGCGCTGCCCGCACGAAGTGCAAGCGCTGCCCGGCAACAAATTCGCCCCGCGCATTTTCAGCGACGCCGGCGATTACTACGTCCGCGTCCGCGCCAACGATCCCGAATACAAACTGATCACCCGCACTCTACGATCCGCCTCCTTATAAGGATCCTCACGAGGCCGTCCGCACCGCCGTCGATTACATTCTCGGCGCCGGCGATTCCTGGTTCGCCAACACTCCGCGCCGCGGAGGCCGCCTCGATCGCGTCGCCAGCGTCCATCAGGAAACCTCGCTGTGCGTCGCCTGCCATGTCAGCCACTTCTCGCAGCGCGCGCAGCTTTACGCCGCCGTCAACGGATATCCCGTGGTCCAGCGCCAGCAACTGAAGTTTCTCTCCGACCGCTTCTACAACAATCCGCGCCCGTTCTACGGATTCGAGACAGGAAGGAGCCGTCTGGTCGCGCGTGATCTCCGCTCCCGCCAACGTGCTGAGCCGCATGTCGCATCTGATGGACGTCTTCGAGAACCAGATTTCGCGCGAGCCGCAGCCCCGCTACCATCAGCGCCGTCGACGCGTATCTCAACTCTATTACGCCGGCCGCACGCAAGCTTCCTCCCGACGAGACCAACGGCAACACGCCGCTGGTCAGCACCTTCGAAGTCGCCTGGTATTCCTGGAAGGCGACGCACGACGCGCGCCTCCCCGGCATGATGGAAGCGGGCGAAGTGAAGAACATGATCGACCTCTGCTACCAGACGCTCGCGCTGGCCGATATCGACGCGGTGAAGTACAAAGATCAGATCGCGAAGAACGCCGAGCGGATTCTCTCCCTGCAGCGTCCCGACGGCCAGTGGTCGATGCGCTTCGACCCCAAAGAGCCCGAGGTCGAATTTCAAACCGGCCACGCGCTGTGGGCTCTCACCGCCGCCGGCATTCCCCGCGAAAATCCGCAAGTGCAAAAGGCCCTCGACTATCTGCTGAACCGCCAGCAGATTTTCGGCGGCTGGTTCGATCCGTTGCAATCCTTCGAAAATTTCCGCACGCCCATTCCGCGAAACGCAGTTCGCCGTGCTCGCGCTGAGCTCCTACTATCCCGGCGCCGGACAAGTCGAAAGGATGGAACTCCCCCGCCCCGGCGACTCTTTCGAAGGAGCCGGTTCAAGCTTCTCGAAGAACTCGACCGAGTCTGGGACGGCGCATCTCCCGCGCTGATTCATCAGATCGAGATCCGCCGCGAGATCGAACGACGTCCTGATCCGCCAGGCCGCCGCGGAAGCGTTAGGCCGCCTGGCCAACCAGTCCTCCGCCGCCACGCTGATCGCCTCCTAGGCGATCCCAGCAAGCTGGTCCAGCGCACCGCCGCCTGGTCTCTGCGCCAGATCTACAGCCGCCACGAAGACACGCCGAGCGCGCCGCTTCTCACCGCGCTTATCCTCGCGAGACGCCCGCACCACGATGGGGCGCAACGCGAGTTTTCGCGCATCACTTCGCCGCCTTGGCCCGGCGCGACGAAATGGTCGCCGCGCTCGACAAGCTATCCTCCGACCCGTTCATCCCCATCGCGCATGGACGCGATCCGAGCGCCTGTGGCAGGGCTGGTTCTGGAATGCCGATCCCGCCGTGCGCAGCCAGCATCGAAGACACCGTGCTAGCCGCGCATGGCCGAGCCGCAGCATCCCTGGATCACCGAAAATCTGAACGACGCGCTCTACAATCTGGCCGACGAAAATATCCGCTATCTCTACAACAACTGGGTGCCTCTGCTGGGCACCGAACAGGATCGCGAGCGGCCGATCCAAGGCCGCCTGAGCGTAGAAGCTCAGCTCGCCGAAAAAATCGCCCGCGTTCTTAGAAACCGGCCCCGACCCGCAAAAGAAAAAGGTGCTCTTCGCCGCTCTGGCCGATCCCGACGCTCCGCCGCGGCGATGTCTACGATCTCTCAGCGCGATCTCTCGAAAACCGCGCCCGCTGGTCTACAGCCGCATCGGCAACGATATCGAACAGATCGCGTTCTTCGGCCCCAGCGCGGACCGTCTGGCGAAATCGCTGCTCCCCCTGCTGGATTCCCCCGACCCGGAAATGCGCGCGTCTGGCGGAGCGCGCGTCACCGATCGTCCGCCAAACCAATTTTGCGGCTGTGAACCAACATCGCCGGCGACCGCGGCGACAACGTCGAGCTTGCTCGCGAAAAAGCTCCAAAGCATGCCCGCTGCTCGACCGAAGTCCTAGCCGCCATGCGCCCCCCAGCTACCGGCCCCGGCAAGCCGGCGGCGACCAGCCGCTCGTACCGACGCCCCGCGCCAGAAGAAGCTCGACGAAGCCGTTCTTCAACGCCTACGTCGATCCCATCCTCAATAAGAAGGGCAAAGATGGCTACGCCTGCGCGAACTGCCACATCACCCATACGCTTTTCAACGCCACCTGGTCAACGGTGATGAACGTAGTCGACACCAACCGCGCCCGAAAGCAGCCTGATCCTGCGCAAGCCGACATCCACCGCAGACTCCGAAGGCGTGGTCGGCTCCGGCCAACTCGCCCACGGCGGCGGCGTCCGCTGGCAAAAAGGGTCCATCGAATACGAGACCATCCTCCAATGGATCCAGGGCGCTAAGCTAGACTCAGCAAGGGCAGGTTCCCGACCCGCCCTTTCTGTTACGCCATAATCTTGGAAACCGCCGCCTGGAACTTCAGCATCTCCGCCTGCGTCCCCACGGTGACCCGAACCTTGGTCGGCCAAGCCTTCCAGATGCGCCCGATCATCACCTTATTGTCGGCCATCGCCTTGGCGAAATCCGCACCCGGCCGGTTCACTTCCATCATGAAGAAGTTCGCCTCGCTGGGAACATACTTGATGTTCTTTTTCTCGAGAAACTCAAATGTATTCTCGCGAACTTGTTTGCAGATCGCCCGCCGTTCCGGCACCAGTCCCTTTACCTTCATGCTGGCCGTAGCCGCCGTCAACCCCAGCACCGGCTGCATGCCCGCCCCGTAAGGACGTAACTTCGCCAACAGGTCCGGCCGCCCCATCGCGAATCCCGCGCGGAACCCAGCCATCCCGTAGACTTTCGAGAACGTCCGCAGCACCACCACGTCCTTGCCTTTCGCCACCAGGTCGCTCGACGGCTGGGCGTTATGGGAAAAGTGTATGTACGCCTCATCGACCACCACCACGGCGTCTTTGGACTTGTGCGCCAGCAAATATTCAATATCCTTGCGCGCCGTCAGCGTACCGCTCGGATTGTTCGGATTGCAGACGTAATACGCGCCCGCATCCGGATCGGCCTTGATCATCGCCTCGACATCGTGGCTGAAATCGGGCCGCAGAGGCACCTGGTGCAGCGCCGACCCGATAAACGCCGGTGCGCCCGCGCCATACCCCGGATCCCCCATCGTCCAGCTATGCGTAGGCGATGTGAACGCGCATTGGCAGCGATGCAGCGGATCGCTCGACCCGGCGAACGCCATCACATAGTCGGCCGGAACATCTTCGATCCCCGCCACCGTTTTCACGAAATCCTGATCGTCTCCCACCGGCGAATACCGCCAGGCCAAAGGAGCGATCTTCGCCATCGATTCCAAAGCCTCTTTGCACGGACCCATCGGATTCTCGTTGGAGCTGATCCGCACCATGTCGGGATCGTTCATCCGTCCCGCCCCGGCCCCGCGCATCATCCTTCGCTCTGCGTCCTGCGCCATCGCGAATTCGTTGTAAAACGGCAGCGCCGCTCCAGCAGTCAATAAGCTCGCTATCCGGCCAACCTGCCGCCGCGAGAAGCCTTTGTTGAGAAGTACGTCTTGTTGTTTCACTGGAAGGGTCATTCAGTTCTCCTAGGGCAGGAGGAGGCAGCGTGGCAGCCTCCCGGTTGATAGCAATTATTAGGGTTAAGGTACTAGGTTGTCAAGCAAAAAAATCGCAGCCTGCCACACAGATCCCCCGCAGGCGTGTATATTAACCCTAATATGAAGTTCTCTCTGCTCCCGCTCCTCCCGGCGCTCCTCTGCGCGGCCGACACCAAAACCGAACCCGTAAAAGTTCAAAAAGCAAACTATGAGCTGGCCCAACGGTGGACCACCGCGAAAATCACGAAGCTGGTTTTCGATACCCAAGTCACACCTCATTGGCTCGAAGGCGACCGGTTCTGGTATAGCTACGAAACCAGCCACGGCCGTCACTTCATGCTGGTCGACCCCGTCAAGAAAACCAAGGCCCCGATCTTCGACGTCTCCAAGATGGCGGCGATGCTGACTCTGATCACGCGCACTCCCTACGACGCGCAGCATCTGCCCATCCGCACCATCAAGTTCGTCAAGAACGATACCGTAGTCCAGTTCGACATCCAGGTCGAGAAGGACGCCGACATCAACGGCAAGCAGACCATCATCGGCGGCGAGCAGGAAGGCGACATGACGCAGACCACCACCGCTTCTAATCAGGAGGAAGCCGTCCCTCAAGGCCGAGGTGGACGCGGCGGCAGCGCGCTCCCAACCCCCGCATGCGCACGCTCTACTTCGAATACGAGCTCGCCACCGGCAAGCTGACTCTGCCGCCCGAATTCACCCCCGAACCTCGCAAGCCCGCCTGGGCGTCCATGTCTCCCGACGAAAAACTCATCGTCTTCGCCCGCAAAAATAATCTCTGGATGATGGACGCCGCCAATTATGCGCTCGCGCTGAAAAAGTCCGACGATCCCACCATCAAGGAAACGCCAGCTCACCACCGACGGCGAAGAATTCTTCGGCTACGCCCGCCGCATCAACGGAGCCGAACGCGATCAGGAACAGCAACAGCAGGAAGAACGGCCAGGCAGCCGCCAGCCGCAGCGCGACAAGACCGGCCGCGTCCCGCCCATCGTGATCGCCTGGTCCAAGGATTCCAAGAAGTTCTCCGTGGTCCGCCGCGACGAGCGCAAAGTCGCCGACCTATGGGTCATCCACACTCTTGAAAATCCGCGCCCGACGCTCGAGACCTATAAGTACGCCATGCCCGGCGACGCGAACGTCCCGCAGCCGCACATGGAAGTCTTCGATATCGCCGCAGAAATCCCGCAAAGAAATGAAGATCGACCATTTCAAAGATCAGTTCGCCAGAGTCTTGACTTCTCCCGTCACCGCCCGCCAGCGCGAGCGTCAGCGCATGGATCCAGACCTGGCTAGCCGATGGCTCCGATAAACTCTACTTCGAGCGCCAAAGCCGCGATCTGCATAAACTCGATATCTGCGTGGCCAACCCCGAAACCGGCGAAGTGACCACGCTGATCGAAGACCGCATGAACACCTATATAGAGACCAAGCCTCTGCGCCTGCTCAACAACGGCGAAGAGATGCTCTATTGGTCGGAGCGCGATGGCTGGGGCCACTGGTATCTCTACGATGGCAAAGGCAATCTCAAGAACCAGGTAACTTCCGGCGAGTTCGTCACCGAAGCCATCGATAACATCGACGAGAAAGTCGCGGGTAATCACCTTCACCGCCGAAGGTCGGGAACCTGGCGAGAATCCCGTACTTCACCCACGCCTATAGCATCAAGTTAGACGGCACCGGCCTGAAGATGTTGGACCCCGGCGACGCGTCGCACGCTATCGTCGATCGCCGACGATGGCAAGTACTTCGTCGACAATGCGTCGAGAGTCAACACCGCCCCTCACTCCGTCCTCTATGACCGCTCCGGCGCACTGGACTTGGACCTGGAAACCACCGATATCTCCGCCCTGATGGACAGCGGCTTCAAAATGCCCGAGCCTTTCTCCGTGAAAGCCGACGACGGCCTGACCGACCTCTACGGCGTAATGTATAAACCCTTCGACTTCGACCCTAACAAGAAGTATCCGATCATCGCCTATGTCTACCCCGGCCCGCAAACCGAAAGTGTGACTCAAGTATTCACACCAAGAAGCGCCAATATCGGCTTAGCTCAGCTAGGCTTCATAGTAATCGAAGTAGGAAATCGCGGAGGCAACCCGCACCGCTCCAAGTGGTATCACACCTTCGGCTACGGTAATCTTCGTGACTATGGCTTAGCCGATAAGAAGGCCGCCATCGAACAATTAGCCCGACGAGACTCTTTCATCGACATCGACCGCGTAGGTATCACTGGCCACTCCGGTGGAGGCTTCATGTCAGCCGCCGCCATGCTCCAATATCCTGACTTCTTCAAAGTGGCCGTCAGTGAATCCGGCAACCATGAAAACAATGTTTATAACCAGACCTGGAGCGAGAAGCATCACGGCATCAAGGAAATAGTCAACGAAAAGGATGGCTCCGTCAAGTTCGAATACAACATCGAAAAGAACTCCGAAATAGCCAGGAACCTGAAAGGTCACCTGATGCTAACCACCGGAGACATGGACGACAACGTCCACATGGCCAACACCATGCGCCTGGCCGACGCATTGATCAAGGCCAACAAACGCTTCGACCAATTCATCCTACCCGGCCAACGCCACAGCTACGCCGCGGAAGCCAACTACTTCTTCTGGGTAAGAGCCGACTATTTCTGCCGATTCCTGTTAGGCGACTGGGACCAGAATATAGACATGACAGAAATGGAGCGCGAAGCCTCCCCGCGCCCTCCCGCAACCCCGCGCCGGGGCGCAGACGACGACCAGTCAAGGTAGGACAGGTAACCCGACCTGTCCCTCACGTACTCTCATTTACGCGGTACGATTGGTTTACGAGGTCTAAGTGCAGGATTACCATGAGATGGTTATTTCTAATCGACAACTAATGATGGGGAAGCCGGTCGTGGCTGGCACACGCATTACAGTTGAGCTGATCTTGGAAAAATTGGCCGGAGAGTCCGTAGAGCAAATTCTTGAGGCACATCCCCGCCTCAACGAGGGCGCGATTCGCGCAGCCCTTGCATTTGCTGCTGACGCGCTGCGCGCTGATGTCGTGTATCCTGTCGAGACCATCCCTCGGTGACTTTCCTTGCGGACGAAGGCATCGACCGCCAGATTGTCGAACGACTGCGTCTCGACGGACACGAAGTTGCCTACGTCCGAGATGTCACCAGGGATAATGGACGATGTTGTTTTGAGGCTTAGCCGAGACTCATCAAGCGTGTTGATCACAGCCGACAAGGATTTCGGAGAACTAGTTTTTCGCCGGCCGCAAGCCTCGACTGGAGTTCTACTCGTTCGATTATCAGGACTGGGCGCCGCTCAAAAGGCATTGATGGTCTCGTCGGCAATCCTAAGCCACGGTCATGAATTGCCTGGCGCTTTTTCCGTTCTGAGCCCAGGGAACATCAGAATTCGTCGCGCTCTTCCGCTTTCGAACCCACAACTATGAGCTTCTTTACCCGTCTCCCAAACACCACTCGCCCCCGTTCCTCCCCCATCACACTAATCGCCGTAGCAATCGGATCCGCATCCAACCCCCTCCGCGCAACCACAGTAACCGCAATCGCCGACCTCAGCCCGAGCCCCGTCTTCGGATCGATGATATGCGAATACCTTACTCCTCCAATGTCGCGAAACTGCTCCGTGTCTCCCGATGTAGATACCGCGGCAGTTACGCAAGACAATCTCTCCCCCGCCGGCTCCAATCCAACACGCCATCCCTGAGCACCCGGAGGAGCATCGCCAGCCACAATATCGCCACTCACCGCAATCAAAGCCCGTTTAACCCCGAGCCCGCGCAGAGTCTTCAAAGCCTCATCCGCCGCATAGCCCTTAGCGATCGCACCGAGATCAAGTTGCATCCCCGCAAGCCTCAACTCAACAGTCCGATGCTTCCTATCCAAGCACGACATTCCGCCACCCGACTCGAGCCATCGTCTCCGCATCAGGAGTCTTTCCAAGCCTCCACAAGTGAGTAACCGGTCCGATGGTCACATCGAAAGCCCCATCAGTCAGCGCCGCAAGCTTCAAGGAAGCTTCGAGCACACGAAACAAATCCTCACTGACTCTCACCTGTTGACCATGCGTCCGGCACAGCCGATTCAGCTCACTCTCAGGCTTATAGTCAGAAAGCTTCTCATCCAACTCAGCTATCCGGGTGAACGCTGCGCGCATCGGCGAAGCGTCATGAGAGTAGATAGTGATGCGAACCAGCGTGCCCATGTGCGGCTCGACACCTTCAAATCGCTCCGCGCACAAAACGCAAGTAAACAGGAGAGCGCTAGTTATCCTTCTCAACGCCGCTGTTCCAATACTTATACATCTCCTCCGCACTGGGAAGTTTTGAAGGGCCGCACCAGCCGGAAACCCAACCCCTGCGCATCGGTTTCATACCAGATACTCTTCGGCAACTGCGGGTCCTGCTCCTTCCAACTCTGGATCGGAAGCTATCCGCGCACTGCAAGTCAGCATCTCCGCCGGATCCTGCCACGACCCTCCTCGCACCGCATGCGGATACGGTTTCGTCGCCTGATTCCATGGATTCGACGCCGGCGAATGTGCAATAAAACTCGGCCGAATATTGATCGAGCGTCCACTCCATCACGTTGCCGTGCATATCGTACAGGCCCCACGGATTAGAGGCTTTTAAGCCCACTTTTTGATACTTCCCACCGCTGTTTAAGGCGAAATAAGCGTAATTAACAAGCTGCTTCACATCGTCTCCGAACGAATAAGCGGTCGTGGTCCCCGCCCGGCACGCATATTCCCACTCCGCCTCCGTCGGCAAACGATAGAACTGTCCCGTCTTCTGGCTAAGCCATTCCGCGTACTTATTCGCCGCATGCTGCGTCATGCTGATTGCCGGAAACCCTTCAATTCCCATCCCGAACGACATCTCGACATAAGGCCGAGTAGGACGGCTAACCGCATCCACTCCTTCATCTTTCGCGAACATGAACAGGCGATATTGGTCCCAGGTCGTTTCGTACTTATCCATCCAGAACGCATCGATATGAACCTTATGCGGTGGCTCTTCGTCTTTATGACGCGTCGATCCCATCATAAAATCGCCTCCGGTATAGAGCGCCATGTTGCCAGGAGCAGGCGATTTATTGGCGGCGATCTTGTCGTGCAAGACGGCTGACGAAAGCGCGCTCAACCGCCGGCAGGCGCATCCCTTCGAGCGTGATCCCGCAGGCCATTTCGCGCCTTCCTGAATCCAGTCGCGAATAGCCTCGCGCTGATCCTTGGAAAGCTTCGGTCCGCCAGGAGGCATCGCGCCCGATTCGACACTCAGTATAAAGAGGACTCTTCTCGGGCTCGCCCGGAGTCACGACTCGCGACACCGAGACATTCGTAGTCAAGCGCACCGCGCCCGATCACTTTGATACTGCTATGACACGGCAGACAACGCTCGATCAGGACCGGCGCGATCTTGTCCTCGAAATTCACTCCCGCCATCAAGAACAAAAACGGGACAATCATCAGATCAATTTATTGACACCCGGCCGCGGCAGAGGAGCCACCGGCATCGAGCCGTTCCAATCGACCTTGTCGGGAAAAATCCGCTCCTGCGAATTGAGCGCCTGGTCCCAAGTTACTTCGCGCCCCGTGTATGCCGACATGCGGCCCATCATCGCGAGCAAAGTGCTGGTGGCCATGCGTTCGCCGTTATTAATCGGCTGGCCTTTGCGGATCGATTGGAACATCATGTCGTGCTCGTACTGATACATGTCGTACTTCTGGCCTTCGAACGTCCAATCCTTCGCGCCGGTGATTTTCGGCATCGGCGAGCGGCCGATGGTGCACGCGCCTTTCGTGCCCAGAATGTAATCGGCATTCTCGTTCCAGCAATTTTCGATCTGCCGCGAACCGAGAACCGCGCGGACGTTATTCGGATAAAGATAATTCACTTCGAAGTGATCGTAAATGTTGCCGCCCTCGGCCGGAATCTGCCGCCCGCCTACCGCGACGCAACTGATCGGCGGCTTATCGTTCTGCGACCACGCGATCTTATCGGCGCTGTGCACCGCCTGCTCGACCAAGCTGTCGCCGCAGAGCCACTGGAAGTTGTACCAGTTCTTGATCTGCCATTCGACGTCGCTCATCCCCGCCGGCCGCGTCGCTCGCCGGAGGCATCGGCTTCACCGGACCCGTGTAATAAGTCGCGTAATAAGCGACGATATCGCCGATCGCGCCCGAATGGATCTGATCGAACGTCGCGACGATGTAGTTGCTATAGCGCCAGCAGAAGCCGGACACCAGCGCGACATTCTTCTGCTTGGCGAGCTTCGCTGTTTCAAGCACGTCGCGCACGCCGAACGCATCCACCGCGATCGGCTTCTCGCAGAACACATGCTTTCCCGCGTCGATGCAGGCCCGCAGATGCGAGGGACGGAATCCGGGAGGCGTGGCGAGAATGCACCACATCGACTCCGCTATCGATCAGCTTCTGATAAGCGTCGAGGCCGAGAAACACATTCTTCGGCTCGACCTTCACCTTCGCGCCGTTGATCTTGCCGAGCTGCTCCAGGCAGGTGTCGACGCGATCCTGATAAACATCGGCGACGGCGGTCAATTCGGCATAATCATCGGCTTTGAGAGCCTGCGAAGCGGCTCCAGTGCCGCGCCCTCCGCAGCCGACCAAGCCGACTTTAATCGCGTTGGTGGCCTGACCACGGATCAGCGCCGGGAACCCGGCGGCGAGGGCGGCTCCCGTAGTCTTCAGGAAATTACGGCGGTTGTCTTGCTCCATTTTGTTAGTGTAGTGCGTCGGAGCAGCGTCGTGGCGATCACTGATCGTCGGGATCCGTCGCCTTCCTCTTGTCGTGAAGGAAGAAGCTCCCGCTTTTCGGCGCATTGATGGTTCGATATTTGCGCGGCGTTTGCCCGAGTTGGAAGAATGGCGTGAGATCGGTCGCCGATCGCGCATCGGCAAAATTGAGCGAGCCTTCCGTAATGCCAAAATTATGCTGGACGAACCGCAGAATGCTGCCGAAATCGTGCCGCTGGTTGTCGATATAGCCTTCAGGTGTGTAGGCCGAAACCACGACCAGAGGGACACGAAATCCATATTGATAATCGCCTCCCGGCTGCGCCAGAACTGTGGGCGGCTCATGATCGTACCAGCCTCCCCAATCGTCCCAGACAATGAAGATCGCGGTATTTTTCCAGTAACCGGTGTGGCTATCGCAGGCCGAACTGTTGCCGATAGCGTTGACAATTGCCGTGACCCAGGAAGGACCGCCCCCGTCGTTTACATTCGCGTGATCCGAATTGGCGCCGGAGGGGATGACCCAGCTCACCGAGCGAAGGTTACAAGCGGCGATATCCTTCAACACACTGGCCGGCGTGAGGTCCACATTGTTGGTCCAATCCTGCCCCGCGCATCTTCCTCCCGGTCCGGTCGATTCACAGATATGCTGAATCGCGTTCGGCGCCGTCCAAATAGAGCCCGCACTGGGCGAGTAGTAACGCCACGTGAAAGTGGCAAGAATATCCGCCATCGTCTGATGTTCGAAGCACGGATAAATTTTCTGATTCTCCCCGCCCGTCGGATTGATCACCTCCACGGTGGTGGTGGAGGGAGCCGTGCATCCAGCGACCCCAGCCACTGTTCCTTCGGCCGTGGTCGACATATTTTCCGACGCGAAAATACCAGCGGCATCATCGGCGGCGCTGGGAGCGGACGTTCCTCCGAACAAGAATTGATGGGCCGGGAAGCTGGGTCCCTGATTAGTCTGGAACATATAATTCGCCCAGCCGTATTGGGTCGCCATGGTGAGGTAGGGAGTCACCAGATTTTTCGAATTGTCGACAAACTTAAACTGAGGTTTCGCATCGGTGCAGGTACCGGTGCAAGCGATATCGTTAGCCCCGTCCATCTTGCAAATTCCACTCGAATTCGCGTCGCACATTGAGACGAAAGCTTTATGGGCGTGGCTCAGATCGTATTTGTTCGCCAGGGCAATAGGCGTAGGCTGCGTAAGGCCGGTGGAGGAATTCTTGTCAAGCCAGTTACTGGTTTGAATGTTGTATTGAGAAGCGTTCGGCGTGGTACTGCACCGTTCCTTAACGCCGCGAGGCGTCGCGCACAGGCCGTAAAAAAGATTGTCCGGCGTCCGATTTTCCTGAACAATCACGACGACGTGCTGAAAACTTGTGACCTGGGCGTGGGCGAGCACGGGCAACGCCAGACTCAGCACTTTCAGAGGGAATTTCATTGTGACCACCTATATGATGAACTCCAACAAGAACCGATAGTTTCGCAGATTGAACTTCCAATGCGACCTGCTATATGAACAGGCCTGGGTTAACGGAAAACATTTTCCCTAGTCTGCGAGCCTGCTCAATACTGATGGAGCGCTTGCCGTTCAACGCCTCATTCACATGGCTCCGCTGGCCGAACACCGACAACAAATCAGATGCTGATCTCGCGGAATGGTCCATCAGAAATCGAAGACGCTCACTTGGCGTCCCATCATCGGGAGGCAAACCGTTGCGCCGGTCGAAGTCTTCTATTAGTACTCCGAGTAAGTCCAACAGTTTGTCCTCGGCCTTGTTGCGGCGGGCCTTCCGCAGTAATTCTCCTAGACGCGTGCGACTAGCATCATACTGCGTATCCGTCTCGATTCTCGTAGGCAGAACTTCCACGAGCAATCGTTCATATGCTGAAACTGGCATTTAGAACTCCTCCCGGCTATAATCCTCGTGGGTAAGCACTCGTTCGATCAACAGAATTTGTTTTTCAAAATTCACCGTCGCGATGAGTCTATACTTGTTGCCGCTTATATTGAAGATAATCATTCCCCGCGAAGTGTAATCAGCGGCGGCAAAGCTTCGCTTTAACGAGGGAAAGTGCGGCCAATCGCCAGCGCGGGCAATTCCAAGAAACCGTTGGAGAGGCTTTCTCGAGGCGGCATGCTTACGCGCAAATCTCACGAGCACCGCTTCGCCCAGAACCCTCACCGCTAATGTTCCCATATTTGGGAACTGCTGTCAATAAAGCTAATACCCTAAAATCCGATCGGCTTCCGCGACGATATTCTCCACTTGCGGCAGAATCTCGTTTTCCAACTGCGGATGATAGCCGACCCATGTATCTAGCGCGGCTACTCGGCCGATCGGGGCGTCTAGCGAACTGAACAGTTCGCTCGCGATGCGGGCCGAGATTTCTGCGCCGTAGCCGAACGACAGGCAGTCTTCATGCACGATCATTACGCGGCTCGTTTTCTCGACCGACGCCCGGATCGCTTCCCAATCGTAGGGCGCGAGCGAACGCAGATCGATCACTTCAATCGTAGTCCCAGGGTTGCGCTGCTTCCACCTGCAGCACGGCTTGCATGGATTTCTGAACCAGCGCGCCGTACGTAATAATCGTCAGATTTGCGCCTGTTTTGGCGATTTTTGCTTTGCCGAAGGGAATCGTGTAATCCTCGCCCGGATGCGGCGAGCGATTGTAGGGCTCGCTGATAAAGGCGCTTGTGTTCCAAGAACAGCACCGGGTCGTCGCAGCGAATCGCGGTGCGCAGCAGGCCGCAGGCGTCTAGCGCGTTCGACGGGAATACCACGCGCAGGCCGGGAATGTGCGTGAACATCACTTCGCCCGACTGGCTGTGATAAATTGCGCCGCCATTCAAATATCCGCCGATGGCTACGCGAATCACCACCGGCGCCGAAAATCCGTTGTTGGAGCGCCACCGGATCGAGGCAAGTTCATCGCGAATCTGCATCATCGCCGGCCAGATGTAGTCGAAAAACTGAATCTCGATGACCGGCTTCATGCCGCGAGTCGCCATGCCGATGGCCCGTCCAACGATGCCCGCTTCGGCGATCGGCGTATTGAAACAGCGCGCGGCTCCGAAAGCGATTTGCAAGCCTTTGGTCGCGCTGAACACTCCGCCTTTGCCCTTCACTTCGACCAGACTCGACTCGCGGCTGGAATCGGCAACGTCCTCGCCGAACACCACCATCCGGGCGTTGCGGCGCATCTCTTCATGCAGCGTACGATTAATTTCGTCGACCATCGTGCGCGGTTCGCCGGATAACTTTCAGAGGCGCTTCAAACTCCGATGACGTGGGATCGACGCGCTCCGAATAGAGATAGCGAAGCGCGGAGCCTTTCGGAGGCGGCGCGGCTTTCAACACGCGATCGGTGACTTCCTGCACTTCCAAATCCACTTCGTGGGTCAGCAATTCCAGGCCGTAGCGATCGAGCACGCCCTCGCTCGATCAAGCGTTCGGGGAACGTCACGATGGGATCGCGCTTCGCTTCATCGGCTCGTTCCGCCTTGGTCTTATATAGTTTTTCGTCGTCCGAGAGCGAGTGCGAATAGGGCCGAATGCAGGTGGCGCGAACCAACACCGGAGACTGCTCGCGACGGCAGTAGGAGACTGCCTCGACCATCGTCTCGTAGGTCGCGTCGAAATCCGTTCCGTCGCAATTGAAAATCTTCAGACTGCGGAAAACCACTGACTACTTTCGAGACGTCGCCGCCCGGCGTCTGCCGCTCGACCGGCGTCGAGATCGCGTAGCCGTTATCTTCCACCAAAAAAATAATCGCGAGCTTTTCGATGCACGCGATATTCATCGCTTCCCAGAACTCGCCTTCGCTGGTGGCTCCGTCGCCGGTGGTCACGAGCGTGATCGCGTCCGATTGCGGATCGAGCTTGCGGCATGCGTCCGCGCATCCCACTGCCTGGACGAATTGCGTGCCCGTCGGAGAGGAGCCTGTCACCAGATTCAGCCGCGGCGATCCCCAATGCGACGGCATCTGGCGGCCACCGGAGGCTGGATCGGCTCCAGCGCCCACCGATTGCAGCAGCATCTCTTCCGAGGTAACGCCGAGCGCGAGGCTTAGCGCGCGGTCGCGATAATACGTGTAGAACCAGTCATGCCCGGGGCGCATGGCGAGTCCAGCCGCGGCCCCGATTGCTTCGTGGCCCGCGCCGCTGATCTGGAAATAAATCCGGTTCTGGCGCTTGAGAAGAATCTCCCGATCGTCGATGCGGCGGGAGAGGTACATGATGCGAAAAGCCTGGATCCGTTGGTCGCGTCCGAGCCTGGTGGGGAGTGCGCTGAGATCCGTGGGAGATGGTGTGCTGGTAAGCATTTGGACCGCTCTTAGTTTATCAATTCCGAGGCGGCGCAGTCGGGCGGTTCCTGGCGTTAAAATAACGCGCGGATAACGCGGAAAAGTTGGCAAGTTTCTGAAAACATTGAATGTTTTTTAAGAAAATAACGCCAGACCCCACGTAGACTATTGAATTTACAGGCATTTATTTTTCTTCTGCGCGATCGCGGGCCTCCTTCCCAACTTTGCCAGGCGGACCTGCATCCCCTCCCTCACGGTCGGGTTCGGTAGGAGATGCTGAGGCTGTGTTAAGTATGAGCGCGGTTTTCGCGGGACGGCGCGGGAAAACAATCGATATTATGATTCCAGGCTAGTTAGCGGCGGGACAAGTGGGCGACTGTTTCCAGGTGATAGGTCTGCGGAAACAGGTCGACCAGAGTCAACTTGTCGATCTTATAATCGGTCAACCCGGCGACGTCGCGGGCCAGCGTCGCGGGATCGCAGGAGACGATCGTCAGCTTCGGCGGTTTCAAGCGCGCGAGGTGCGAGACCACCGATTTTGCCGAGTCCCGCGCGCGGCGGATCGGCAACGATGAAATCGGGCGTCGCGGTCATGCGGGCAAGATGATCTTCCACGCGTCCTTGCAGTTGCTGAATGACCAGGCCGGCGTTCTGGGCGTTCACTTCCAGATCGCGCGCGGCGGTGACTCCGGCTTCCACCGCGGCGACTTTCGCGAATTTTCTAGCGCCAGCGGCAGGGCGAAGAGGCCGACACCGGCATAAAGATCGAGCGCGGTTTCACCCGACGCATCGCCGATGGCGGCATCGACCAGTTGATCGACCAGGAATCGATTCACCTGGAAAAAAGATCGCGGGCTGACGCGGAACTTGCCGAACGTGGTCGCGTATTCCAGAGCCACCGTCGACTGGCACCATTCGTAAAATGACTTCGCCACCGGGCGATCGGTTTCGAGGATGTTGACTTGCACCTTCGTCTCGTCGGTGAACAATTCGAGCGAGTGGACGAAGTCGGGGAAGCGGCGGTCGGTCATGCGGTCGCGCATTTCCTTGAGCGCCTGATTCAGTCGCGGCGAGGAAATCGGGACACTCGCCGTCGACGGGAATCAGGTCATGCGAGCCCGGCGCAAGGTAGCCGATTTTTCCATTCGCGATATGAAACTGGCGCGCGATTGCGATAACCGAACGCGGGTCCGCTGACGGTCGCGATCTCGCCTTCCCACTTGATTTTTCCCACGCGGCGCAATTGTTCGCGAAGAATGTCAACTTTGCGGGCCAGCTGAAATTCGTAGGGCGCGTGCTGATAGTGGCAACCGCCGCAGTGCGTGAACAAAGGACAGGCGGCGTCGATCGCGCTCGGGCGCGGGCTGGACGATCTCCAGCGAGTCGCGCGTGCATGTCGCCATCTTTCAACTGCACCTTGGCGACCTCGCCCGGCAATACGAACGGCACGAACACGACGCGGCCTTCGATGCGAGCCATGGCATCGCCGCCATAGACCCACTTATCGATATTGACAGCGTTCATCGCTTCGCTCTTTCGCTCCTTCGTTGACAGCGTTGATCGCTTCGCTCTTCGCTTCACCGCTCGATTCGTTTAGGATGGAAGTTTCCCCCAACAATATAAAATGAGACCACGCGTATCTATCAGGCATTCAGCCCACCGGCAGCCCGCACATCGGAAATTATCTCGGCGCGCTGAAAAACTGGGCCAAGATCCAGTACGACTACGATAGCATCTACTGCATCGTCGACCTGCATGCGATCACGGTTTATCAGGAGCCGGCGGAGCTGCGCGCGAAAATCGAGGAGCTGGCGGGGATGCTGCTGGCGATCGGAATCGACCCGACGCATTCGTGCGCTGATCGTGCAATCGTCGGTGGCGGGACACGCCGAACTCGCCTGGATGCTGACCTGCGTGACGCCGATCGGCTGGCTGGAGCGGATGACGCAATTCAAGGCCAAGGCCGCGGCGCAGGAAACTATCGGCGACGGCCTGATGCAGTATCCGGTGCTGATGGCCGCCGATATCCTTATATATCAGGCCGCGATCGTGCCGGTCGGCGACGATCAATCGCAGCATCTGGAACTGACGCGCGACATCGCGCAGCGGTTCAATTCGCTTTACGGCGAAACGTTCGTCGTTCCCGAAACGCGTCTGCCGACCGTGGGCGCGCGCATCATGGGACTCGACGATCCGGAAAAGAAGATGAGCAAATCGGCGGTGGGCAGCGGCCACGCGGTGAGTCTGCTGGATCCGCCGGAGGTGATTCGCAAAAAGATTTTGCGCGCGACGACCGATTCGAATCCCGCGGTCGATTTCGAAACGGCCGGCCCGGGCGTTCGCAATTTGCTGGCGATTTTTCAGGCCTTCACCGAATGTACCGACGACGCACTGCGCGCGCAGTTCAGCGGCATGCGCTACGGCGATTTGAAGAAGACCGTGGCCGAGGCGGTGATCGCGGCGCTCGAGCCGATTCAAAAACGCTATCGCGAGATTACGGCGGAGACGGGCTACATCGCGCGGGTGCTTGAAGACGGCGCGGAGAAGGTCAGGCCGATCGCGAATGACACGGTACATAAAGTCAAAAAGGCGATGGGCTTGTACACGCCGTGACTTTGGCGTCGTACTGGCGGCTGCTGCGCGGCAATCAGAACTTGCGCTTGCTGTGGACGGCGCAGGTAGTCAGCGAAATGGGCGACTGGTTCTATTCGGTCGCGATCTTCAGCTTTCTCCTGGAGCTTACCGGCAGCGCGCAAATGGTGGCGTTCGCATTCCTGATGCAGGTGCTGCCGCAATGCTTCATGGCTCCCACAGCGGGCGTGATCAACGATCGCATCAGCCGCCGCAAGGTGATGATGTTCGCCGATTGGTCGCGCGCCGCCATCGTGCTCGCGATGATGCTGGTCCGCACCCGCGCGATGCTGCCGCTGCTGTTCGTTCTGCTGCTGCTCGAAACGATCTTGCTGGGCGCTGTTCGAGCCGGCGCAACGCTCCGTGATTCCGAACATCACGGAGGGCGATGAGATTCCGATCGCGAATGCACTCGCATCGGCCACCTGGTCTGTAAACTTCGCGCTGGGCGCGGGATTGGGCGGACTGGCTGCTGGTGACGTTCGGACGCGAGACGGTGTTCGTCGTCAATTCTCTGTCGTTCATCGCGTCGGCTCTGCTGATTCGCAAAATGAAGTTCGCGGAGCCTCACACCGAGAATCTGCCGCCGCTGCGGCCCCGCGATCTGGTCGATTTTTCGCCGATCGCGGAAGGCGTGCGCTACGTGCGCCGCGATCCCAAATTACTGGCGACGATTTTCGTGAAGGGCGGCATCGGGTTAATCGGGTCGCAATTGGGTGATCCTGCCGGTGCTGGGGGAACGTGTTTTTCGCGATCCGGCTGCATGGAATGAATGCCGCGCAAGCCGGGGCGCTGGGCATGAGTACCCTAGTTGCGTCCCGCGGATTGGGCGCGATTGCCGGATCGTTTCTCGGCGGAAATTTCGCGGGAACAAATCGCGTTCGTCTGCGCTGGACGATTCTCGCCGGATTCGCCATGGCCGCCGCGGGCTACATCGCGCTGGGCGCAGCCGGGTCTCTCGCCATCGCGGTTTTCACGCTGCTGATCGCGCATGCGGGCGTTTCGGCTTGCTGGACCGCATCGAGCACGCTGCTTCAAAAACAGACCGACGACCGGTTTCGCGGACGCGTGTTTTCCGCCGAGTTCGCGTTCAGCATGCTGATGGTATCGGTCTCCAGTTTTGCGGCGGGACAGGCCATCGATCGCGGCATCGATGTGCGGACGGTCGCGGATGCAACTGGAGTTTTGATGCTGGTCCCGGTGGCGGCGTGGTGGGTCGCGGGGCGCGCTTGGGGGGAAAAACGGGCAGGTCGGGGACCTGCCCTACTGGGTTGAAGTGCAGGTCGATTTGCGGCATTTTTGGGCTTCCGCTTCTAGTTCGTCAATGTGCGTGTGAAGCGCTGGGGGCAGGACTCCCCGATCGCGGAGTGCCGTATAAAGCTTGACGGCCTCTTCGTATTCGGCTACAGCGCGGGGGAAATTTTTCATATCGATATCGATTTCGGCGCGATCTTCATACGTGTCGGCAAGTTCGCTGGTGTAGTTCCAGGCGGCGCCCGGACGTTCCGCGAGGTCCTTCCACAGAGCGCTGGCGCGCTGCGATTCCTTAAGGGCCTCGGGCAAATCGTGCGTACGGCGCAACTGTGCGGCGATCCGTCTGGTGATGCTGGCCAGAGCTATGGCGGCCCGGTGATCGTTGGGGTCGGCCGCGGCGGATTGCCGGAGCGCCTGCGCTTGGCGATAGAACGCCAGCGCGGCGGGCTGATCGCCCACGTGCGAGGTGACCCAACCCAGATCGCTGTAGTCGTAGGAAAGATCGAGCTGCGCGCGCGGGCCACCGAACTTCTTAAGATACTCCTCGTCAATCACACGAGCTTGTTCGTACTCACGGCGCCCTTCCTCGTAGCGCTTGAGGACGCCGTAAAGCGCGCCCAATCGCTTATGCGCGAGAGCAAGATTGCCGCGCGCTCCCGAGTCGAGGGGCTTCGCCTCGACGATACGCCGTTGAATCGCCAGGATGTTTTCGCGGATGGGAATCGCCTCCTCGTATTTCTGGGCGTTGGTGAGCAAATCCGCTGCGATGTACTCCGCCTCCATCATGGCGTTAAGAAAGGCGGGATCGTTGGGATGCGTGCGGAGCGCCGCGGTGGCCATCGCGAGATTCTTTTCCGACAGGGCACGCGCGCGCGGAACGATCGCCCGACGCGCTATAGGCCCCCGCGAGCCCTTCCGAGGCGTGCAGATAATCGAGGCGGAGGGAATCGTCGGAGGGCGAGCGCGCGAGCAGGCGCCCTAGAATCTCCTCGGCTTTGCGATGGCTTTCGAGCGCAGCGGACACCTTGCCGAGATTCGACACGCCGCCAGTGCCCTGCACCTCCCCAATGCGGCTGTAACCGAGGGCGATTTCGCGGGCGAGTCGGGGATCTCCGCCGGCTTCGCGCGACAAATTTTCCAGATATTCGAGGGCCCGCCGGACGAGGAGCTCGCGGGCGGCGGTGGCGCCGGGAAGATTGACGATCGCGTCATGGAACTCGTACATGACGGAGTGGGCGAGTTTCTCGACGTCGTTAAAACGGCGCTGGGCGCGGCGGGCTTCGAACCACGAAAGTCCCGCGAAAGATAGGATCAGGGCGGCGGCGAGGGCGGCGGCGGGAACCGCAATACGATGGCGGCGGAGAAATTTTCCGGCTCGATAAGAGAACGTGGCGGGACGCGCGTGGATGGGCTGGCCGTCGATGTGGCGGCGAAGATCGGCGGCGAACTCGTCGACACTCGCGATAGCGGAGGCTGGGATCCTTGGCGAGAGACTTGAGAAGAATCGTTTCAAGATCGCCTCGCAGGCGGGCGTTCAATTGCGACGGCGGGATGGGCTCCTGCTCGCAGGTCACACGCATGGTTTCGGCGAAAGACGTGTTCGCGAGTTGATAAGGCCGATGCGCGGTGAGCAGTTCGTAGAGAATGACGCCGAGCGAATAAACGTCGGACGCGACCGTTTGCCGCTCGCCGCGAATCTGCTCGGGGCTGGCGTAGGCGACCGTCATCAGCATGGGTCCGGCCTGCGTGATCTCGGTATCGGAATCGGAATCGAGGACCCGAGCGAGACCGAAATCGAGAAGTTTCGGATCGCCGGCCGGAGTCACCAGGATGTTGCCGGGCTTCAGATCGCGATGAACGATCAGCCTTTGATGCGCGTAGGCGACCGCGTCGCAAACGGAGAGGAATAGCGCGAGGCGCGCGGCGATCGGAAGCTGATGTTCATTGCACCAGTCGAGCAGGGGCGGCCCTTCGACGAACTCCATGACGAGGTAAGGCTGTCCCGATGGCGTGGCTCCCCCGTCGAGAAGACGCGCGATGCCGGTGTGTTCGAGCTGCGCGAGAATCTGACGCTCTCGCCGAAAACGTTGATCGAGAGTTTTGTCGCGGCGCGGGCTGGTGATCAGCTTAATCGCGACGCGTTTGCGGTATTCGCCATCTGCTCTCTCGGCTAGATAAACGACACCCATGCCCCCGCGTCCGATTTCGTTGAGGATCGTATAGGGGCCGATTTGAGTGGGGCGCGGCTCGGAGGTTTCGCCCCAAAGAGCCGTTCCAGGCAGCACGGCCGTATCGAACTGATCGGCTTTACTCTCCATAGCGAGCAGCGATTCGACCGTAGTGCGAAGTTCCGTGTCGCCACCGCAGAGACGGTCGAGAATCTCTGGACGCTCTCTGGGGTCGGCATCGAGGACACCGGAGAGGACCGTTTTTACCTCACTCCATCGGCCGGGCGTCATGCGGGCGGGGTTCCTTCGATTTTCTGGAGCAGCCAGAGGCGGGCGATGCTCCACTCGCGCTTGACGGTGGCGGGAGAGATGCCCAGGACCTCGGCCGTTTCTTCGATCGTGAGGCCTCCGAAGTAGCGTAATTCGACCACGCGGCCTTGTTGCGGGTCGAGCTCGGTGAGCTGTTCGAGGACCTGATTGAGTTCGAGCACGTCGATCGTTGAGTTCGTGAAAACCCCGAGTGCGTCGTCAAGCGCGACGGTTTGCGCCTGCCCCTGGCGCTTGGCGGCGAGGCGAGCCTGCGCGTGGTTGATGAGAATACGCCGCATCATGGTTGCCGCGACTCCCAGGAAATGCGCGCGATTGCGCCAATCGACGGCATGCTGACTAATGAGGCGGATATACGCTTCGTGAACCAGCGCGGTCGGTTGCAGCGTGTGATCGGGACGTTCGTTGGCGAGGAAGAAGCGGGCGAGGCGGCGCAGCTCTTCGTACAAAGCGGGCGTCATCTGGTCAAGAGCCGCTTTATCCCCGTTGCGCCAGTTGATCAGAAGCTGGGTAAGGTCCTGCGGAGCCGTCACGTTGTCTCCATCTTACCGGAACTTTTCGTCCCGTCTTGGTGTCTGAGAGTTGATCGATGCTTGAACTACGTTCCGTTTCGAAATGCTTCTCCAGCATCACGGCGGTCGATAACGTCAGCTTTTCGACGCGCGCCGGCGAGGTGACGGGATACCTGGGACCGATCCTTCAAACATTTAGGTTTGAACCGTGACGGCGTGGTTACCACTGAGCCGCCATGCGTAAGCATGCGGGCCGACGCACTGCTCAAGTCGGACCGACAGTAACCGACTTCGCGCCCAACGTCTGCAAAAGATTCCGAACTACCAGTTCCGCATTGCGTTGCGCCTGATCGAGAATGCCCATATCGAGCGCGGCCTGCTTAACCGATGCGCTTGCGGCGAGACGCGCCTGCCGTTCCAGATCCGGGTTGGGCGAAACCCAGGGAGTCCACCAGGTGATCTGCCGATCCCAAACTTTGGTCTCCTTATCGTCGATGACGATGTGAAAGATCCGCGCCGCGGGCAGCGCAAGTTTGATGTTATCCCCGGGTAAAATCTTGACGCCGGCAGGGGTTACCTCAGAGAGGTCGACGCCCGCCAGCACCTCTGCTTGCACGATTAACAATAACTTTTCCGCACCGACCGGGGTCTTTTTCTCCTCGAGGCCCACGACTTTCTGCACCGTGTATTTGACGGAGACCAGTTCGCTGAGCCCCTGAATTTCGCGGACAATGGCCGGCGAATCCAGCGTGCGGATCGGTAAGCCCCTTCGCTCAATGGTGAAAAAAATGACCGCGAGCGCGATCCCCGCAACAGCGCCGATAGCGGCCCACAGTAGTCGCAAACCCTATTCTATCCCCAGGGCCCTTTCTCCTTCTCCGCGTTCTCCGCGTCTCTGCGTGAAATGTTTTCAAAGGCTTGCCACTTTCATCCATACCCGCCCGGAAAACTTGCGCTTAACCTACAGTCAAGAAGCCAGGGGTATCCCAGTGGACGCCTGGTTCGCGCCGCATACAAGTTCTCGAGACCCTAACGCGAACGTCTTAAGCACCTGGGGAGAACCCGCGTCTCATAGCGGGGTTCGCCGTGGGACTAACAACACGGATTGTGGGTACCCAACCCTTTGATTGTTGATGACTGGCGGGTATGCCTCTAATCCCTGGCTACTGGCTAGTGCTACTGGCTACTTCGTACAGCCGTAGTGTTTGTATCAGAACGTTTACAACTACAATAAAAGCGTGCTGCCGCTCCGTTTTCTCGGCGGGCTCATTATTGCCGCCACCGTCATTCCCGCTGCGCCCGCGATTTTTCCGCTGAAGGATATTCGCCCGGGACAACACGGAATCGGTCGCACGGTTTTCTCAGGCTCCCGGGTTGAGGAGTTTGATGTTGAGATCCTCGGCGTCCTTGAAAACCTGGGTCCCAAGGAATCCATCATTCTGGGCAGGTTGAAAGGCGGACCGCTGGCTGGGACCGGCGTCATGCAGGGCATGAGCGGATCGCCTGTCTACATTGACGGCAGACTCGCCGGCGCTGTCGCGCTGAGCTTTCCTTATTCCAAGGATGCGATCGCGGGGATTCGGCCGATTGAAGATATGCTGCGGGTGGAACCGGATGGTCCGCGCATGATGGCGCGGAATCGTTACGTCGCTCGCGATGCGCGCCTGGAGGAAATCGCGACGCCTGTTTCGTTTTCCGGATTTACTTCGGCTACCCTCGAACACTTCGGCGCCCAACTCCGTGAGATGGGAATGGATCCGCGCCAGGGCGTAACCGGGGGAGGCAACCCGACCGATCGCATGGGCGACCCGAAAAGCATCCAGCCCGGGTCGATGATCAGCGCCCAGCTTCTGTCGGGCGATTACAGCATCAGCGCCGATGGAACCGTGACCTACATCGAGGGCGACCACATCTACGCTTTCGGGCATCGCTTCCTTGATGCGGGACCGAGCGACATTCCCTTCGCGCGCGCCGAGGTTCTCGCGTTGCTGCCGAACGTATCGAGTTCCTTCAAAATTTCCGCCGCTCGCGAATGGATGGGCACGCTCACCGACGATCGCAGTACGGCTGTTTCGGGCGTCGTGGGGCGCCGTGCGTCAATGGCTCCGGTCGATATCAGCGTGGGCAAGAATGTTTATCACATGCAGGTGATTCAGGATCGGGTGATGACGCCGCTTGTTACACAGATGGCTTTGTTTTCGGCAATCGACGCGACGGAGCGCGCGCAGGGAGGCTCGACCTTTTCCGTGCGCGGCCACCTCGATTTCGAAGGCGGCAGCGTGCGCGTCGACAACGTGTATAGCGGCGACGTTGCGGTTCCGGCGCTGGCATCGCTTGGCGTCGGAACGTCTCTCAGCTACGCGATGGCAAGCGGTTTCGACGAGTTTAAATTGAAGGGCGTCACGCTAGCGGTCGGAGTGGTCGACCGAAAGAGCCAGATGCAAATCGCCGACATCGCGGCGCCGCGAAGTGTGCGGCCGGGCGAAAATGTCGAGTTGATCGTGACGCTGGCGGGCGAAAACGGCGTCGAATCGCAGCACAAGGTTTTCTATCGCGTCCCGGTGGGCGCGCCCCTGGGACCGATCAACTTCACGGCGGCCGATGCATCGTCGACCAACATGATCGAGTTCGGCGCATCGATCGGGTTGCAATATCATTCGCCCGGACAGGTGTTGGGATTTCTGAACGGACTGCGCACCAATACCAAAGCCTATATTCGCGTGTGGCGAAATGAGGCCGCGTATACGATCGACGGCCGCGATCTGCCGAGTCCTCCGCCATCGGTGGCGATGATTCTGAATCGTGCGCAGGTGCAGGCGACGAATCTGCCGAACCTGCGCGGATCGAAAGCTCGCGGAGATCGAGATTCCCGCGGGTGAAAACTTCGTGACTGGGTCCAAGACCGTGCAGGTCGAGGTGAAAGAACAATGAAGTGGCCCATTGTCATCACCCTGACCTCCGTGTGCTTCGCAGCTACAACGACGACGTGGGAAATGACCGGCTATCAGGACTTCCTGCGCGGCCGCATCAGCGGACTCTCGCTCACGCGCGATGGGCGACTGACGCTCGGCTCCAAACTCGACACACTTTTCGATTCCGGCCAGCCGGAAATCTGGAGCGTCGCTCAGGCACCTGACGGATCCTTGTATCTCGGCACAGGTCATCGCGGCCGACTTTATAAATTGGACGCGGCGGGGAAAAGCTCGCTCGTGTGGGCCTCCGACCAGTCGGAAATTTTCGCCGTCGCGGTGGATGCGAAAGGCGTCGTCTACGCGGGCACCTCGCCCGACGGCAAGGTGTATCGAATTGAGAACGGCAAGGGGACGGAATATTTTTCGCCCGGCGCGCGGTATATCTGGTCATTAAAGGCCGCGACGGACGGATCGCTCTACGTCGGCACCGGCGATCAGGGGAAAATATTTCGCGTGACCTCGGCGGGAGTTGGCTCAGCGTATTACGAAACTGGCCAGTCCCACGTGACGTGCCTAGAGTTCGATGCTAAAGGCGCTCTGTTAGCGGGCAGTGAGCCGAACGGCATTCTTTATCGCATCACGGCGCAAAATAAAGCGTTCGTTCTATACGACGCAAATCTCCCCGAGATCCGCGCGATCGTTCCGGGAGCCGACGGCAATCTTTATGTCGCCGCACTTGGAGGGAGCGTCGCCCGGCGCATCGGAGCTGCCGGCGGTCAAGTAAATCCGGCGGCCGGCACGATAGCACCCGTCATCGCCACGGTCACGGTGACCGACCAGCAGGCGGGACTCGCGCAGCCTCCGAAACCCGAAGTCACAAAGAGTTCCGTCACGGTGCAGCCCGCGGTGGTGGCGACACCTGCGACCGTCGACTATGCGGGCGTAGACAAATCCGCGCTTTATGTGATTCATGCGGACAACACGGTCGAGACGTTGTGGAGCTCGAAGGAAGAAAATATTTACGACATAGCGATGTTCAACTCATCGCTCCTGTTCGTCACCGACGTACAGGGCCGTCTCTATCGCCTGGACCGCGACCGGAAAGCGACGCTGCTGGCGCAATCGAATGAAGGCGAGGCTACGCGGCTGCTTGAATCGCGGGGCGCGCTGCTTGCCGCGACTGGCAATCTCGGAAAACTTCTGCGCCTCGACGCGGGCACGGTTCCAACCGGTTGGTTCGAGTCTCCGGTGCACGATTCCTCGACCGTCGCGCGCTGGGGGAGGCTCGCTTGGCGCGGTGATGCGAAGGGCATCGCTTTCAAGACGCGCAGTGGAAACTCGCTGCGGCCGGACGCGACCTGGAGCGACTGGTCCGCCGCCCTCACCGATCCCGACCGCGCGGGCATCACGAGTCCCAACGCGCGTTACATTCAATGGCGCGCCGAATTTTCTGGAAGCGCAGCGTGGGCTCCTTCACTCGATAGCGTGACCATCGCGTACCTGCCTCAGAATACGCCGCCCAACGTGCGCAGCATCAATGTAAGCGCGGTCAGCGGTTCCGTAAAATCAGGCTCGGCGGCAGCGGCAGCAACCGCGAGCTACGCGATCACCGTTACCGATTCCGGGGACGCTCCGGTCACTGCCGGGACGCCTTCCCAAACACTTTCGCGCATCCCCGGCCAGCAGGTGCAAATCTATTGGCAAGCCGACGATCCCGACGGCGATCGGCTCATTTACAATCTCTATTTTCGCGGCGAAGATGAGACTCGCTGGAAGCTGCTGCGGGCCAACATGATCGAAAATACCTACCTGCTGGAAGCGGACGTATTCGCTGACGGGCGCTATTATTTTCGAGTCGTCGCGTCGGACTCGCCCTCGAATCCAGCAAATCTGGCGCGCGAGGCGGAACTGGTCAGCGCTCCGATCCTGATCGACAGTACTCCGCCGGTGGTAACCGCGAGCGCTGCCCGCCGCAACGGCGCGATGGTCGAAATCGACGTCGATGCCGAGGACCGCGGGTCCGTTCTCCGCCGCTGTGAGTACTCGATCGACGCCGGCCAATGGATGCCGGTCGAAGCCGCGGATGGAGTGACCGATTCGCCGCGCGAACGTTTCCTGATTCGCCTCGATAAAGTTTCCGCGAACGAGCACCTGGTCGTGATTCGCGTATACGACGCGGCGGGCAACGCGGGGCTGACGAAAGTGGTCGTGCGCTAGCTAAGTTGCGGGTTCCACCGGCGCGTAATTGCCCACCTTATCGATATTCAATACCATATTGCCGGTCTCATCGAAGTCGAATGCCGGTGTGAACTTCGCGTTCCAGACGACCTCGTCATAACGGTACGAATAACGCGCGCGCACGCCTTGACTGAATGTCTCATCGAATCCCTTGATCAGAATGATGACCTCAGACTGCCTGCGTTCCGCGTCTTCCTTGGTCTCTCCAAACAGTGGACTCGATTCATCGATGGGATGCACGATGGTCCACGTTAACGCGAGGAAATCCACTGTATTGCGTTCCAGGGTCAAGCGCTGAAACGTTCGTTTTTGCTTTCCCGGTTCACCTTCTACCTGCATCAGGATGACCGTGGCTTCGATTTCCATCAAGGCATTAGGACGCCGGTTTAAGATGCGAAATTGCAGGCTGGTGCGGCCCTCGTAGGGCGCGATTAGCGCTTTCTCACTAAACCCGATTCGCGCCGACGGCCGCGAAAAACGTCCGAACAGGATGCCGGTAGCGAGCGCGAATCCTAACAGTCCGATCAACGCTTCGACGACCGCGAAGACATTGGCGGAAATCGAGCCCGGCGCGATGTTTCCATAGCCGACCGTAGTCAGCGTATGCGCGCTGAAGAAGAACGCATTGAGAAACCGATCGAGCTTATGCGGCGCATCCCCGCCTTGCAAATGGCCCGGTCCAAGCGAGTAATACAATGTCGCGAAAATCGTATTTACCGCCAGATACGCCACGAAAACCAGCGCCAGAAACGCGGGCCACGGGATGCTGATCAAAAACAAGTAGGGGTGGATATCGCGCCAACCCGTGCCGCGCCGCTCGACGTTAAAGCTGCCATCCTTATTGATGGCACGCCGCAGAATGCCGGTGTATTGTTGGGTTAAGCCGGGGTCGAAAGTCGGTTTCGCCATATCTCCCGATCTTAGACGAAACAAGTAGACTGTAGACAGGAGAACAACGATGATTCGTCACGCAGAAGCACAATGGAACGGCTCGATTAAAGAGGGCTCCGGCCACGTGAAAGTGGAGACTGGCGCGCTCGACAGTCCTTATAGTTTCAAGTCGCGATTTGTCGGGGGAGGCGAGACGAATCCTGAAGAGCTGTTGGGCGCAGCGCATGCGGCGTGCTTTTCGATGGCTCTTTCCGGTGTGTTGACGAAGGACGGCCATCCTCCAACGAGCATCCACACGACAGCCGCCGTTCATATCGATCCGGTCGAGGGCGGCTTCGCGATTACCAAGATCGAGCTCGAAACTGTCGGCGAGGTTCCGGGGATCGATGCCGCCGCATTCGAGGCCGCCGCCGCGGGCGCGAAAGCGGGATGCCCCCTATCGAAGGCCCTTGCGGCCGTCGACATTCATCTCAAAACGACCTTCAAACAGTCGGCGTAATCGCTCCGGTCGTGGGGCAGGTTGGGTAACCTGCGGCGGGTTGGCAACCCACTTCGTGTGCGTGGAAAACGCGGAGCACCGGTTGGCAACCGGTGCGCAGGATGGCATCCTGCCCCACAACCGGAGGCCTAGGTTGCGCCAACGGATTTTAGGAACTCCGCAAGCGACTTCTCAGGCTCAGTCTCGAAGGTCGTTTCTAACGCAACGCAGGTACTCATTTTATGCAGCCAGAAACTGCGAAACCCTTTGCGCGATTCACACCATGCGGCGAGCGACCAACCCGTTCCCCAGAAATATAATCCTAGTGGACGCAGTACGCGGCGAGTCTGCGCGTCTTTCTTATCGCGATAAGAAACGTCCAACTTGCGTCGCGCGGCAATCGACTGCCGGACCATCTCCACTCGTTCGCCCAACGCGGGATCGAGATGAAACGTCGGCGCAAAAAGCTGCGGTTCTTCGATCTCCAACCGCCTGTGCTGCGGCAGCGCCAGAGCGACTTTATCGAGCGCCATTCGAGCGGCCGACCGCAAGGATGGTCCGGCGAACGCTTCTGCCATGCGCAGGCCGACCACCACTGCCTCGACTTCATCGCGCGTGAACATGAGAGGGGTCAGATCGTAGGCGCGGTCGATGCGATAGCCGACGCCCGCCTCACCTTGAACGGGGACTCCGGATAAAGAAAGATCGCGAATATCGCGGTAGACCGTGCGCTGCGAAATGCCGAGCCATTCAGACAACTGCGCGGCAGTGGTGAGCCGCCGCGCACGAAGGTGCTGCACGATTTGAAAGAGCCGGTCCGCTCTGCGCACTTCCTTATTTCACCGCAAACAGGCCGACGCGGTTGCCCTCCGTATCCTTAATATGGGCGAAGAAGCCGATGCCGGGGACTTGGGTCTTCGGAAAAACAACTTCGCCGCCGGACGGCTGCACGCGGTTCAACGCATTGTCGAGGGACTCACCGGCGTTGAGGTAAATGATGACTCCGTCGTTGGTCGGGACCAGCGCGGGCCCTTTCATGACGCAACCGCCAGAGGTCCTTTCGCGGTCGTAGGGAAAGACGGCCATGATGTTCGGGCCGGCGACGTGCTCCTGGAGTTCGACCCCAAAAAGTTTTTCGTAAAAGGAACGCGCTCGCGCGAAGTCGAGTGCGGGAATTTCAAACCAGCTAAGAGGTTGTGTCATGGCTCGATTCTGAGGCAGGGCTACTGACAGCATTGTGTCAGCAGGCATGCTACGATTTCGGACATTATGCGCGTTCTGGCTCTGTTATTGTGTGGGACACAAATCATGTTTGCCCAAACAAAACCTCGTGCCCGCGATCTCGGCGTGCCGCTCGAAGGAACTCCTGGTCCGTTAAACGCGATCACCGATGTGGCTGGAATCGAGGTCGGGCATCGTACGATTATTTCGGGCGAGGGTAAACTCGAGGTCGGTAAGGGACCGGTGCGCACCGGCGTGACGGCGATCTGGCCGCGCGGAAAACAATCTTCGGATCCGGTCTTCGCGGGTTGGTTTTCGCAAAACGGAAATGGCGAGATGACTGGCACGCCGTGGCTGGAGGAATCCGGATTCGCCGACGGACCGATCATGATCACCAATACCCACAGCGTCGGTGTCGCTCGCGACAGCTTCCTCGGCTGGCTGGTGAAAAATAATCGCAAGCCCGGGACCAACACTTTTGCCGGCGGATTTTACACCTATCCGATCGTCGCCGAGACCTATGACGGGTATCTCAACGACGTGAACGGATTTCATGTGAAGCCGGAGGATGTGGCGGCGGCCCTGGAAAGTGCGGCCGGCGGACCGGTCGCCGAAGGGAACGTCGGCGGAGGAACCGGGATGGTCTGTTACGGATTCAAAGGCGGCATCGGGACCGCGTCGCGCAAGCTGACCGACGCGCAGGGAGGCTATACGGTAGGCGTTCTCGTGCAGTGTAATTGCGGAAGCCGAAGGCAGTTGCGCATCGGCGGAGTGCCGGTGGGTGTGGAGCTACCGCAGGATATGCCGATCGCGAGCGTCGGGTCGCCTCATCGCGAAGATGTCGGGTCGATCATCATCGTTCTGGCGACGGACGCGCCTCTGCTGCCGCATCAGACCAAACGCCTGGCGCGGCGCGCCACCTTGGGGCTCGGGCGCACGGGCTCAATTTCAGGTGATGGTTCCGGTGATATTTTTATCGCTTTCTCCACGGCGAACGCGCACTCGGCGGGATCGACAGGAGTGGCCACAATTCAAATGCTGCCGAACGATCAGTTAAACCCGGTGTTCGAGGCAGCGGTCCAAGCGACCGAAGAGGCGATCGTCAATGCGATGGTAGGCGCGGAAACCATGACCGGAGTCGACGGCCACAAAGTATTCGCGCTGCCGCATGATCGATTGCGCGAGACGCTAAAAAAATTCAACCGGCTGCAGCCGTGAAATCAGTCCGTGCGGTCATTTCGAAGCACAGTCTTTCGCGCCTACCCGCTCCCTTATGGTCGCGGCTCAACGGAGCCGCCATGCGTAAAGCATGCGGGCAGAAGGGCTAGTTTATAGCTCCGCGATCCGGCTCCACGAACAGCCACATCACCGACCCCGCAAGACACAATGCCGACGCGACCAGAAACGATGCCGTCCACCCGAATTCCTTCGCGATCCACGGAGTAAGCGAAGACGTCAGCGCGCCGCCGAGTTGCGCACCCATATTAATCACGCCGGAGACCGAGCCCGCTGAGCTCTTGCCAATGTCCGCGCTCACCGACCAGAACGAGCTTTGCGCGATGTACAAAGCGCCGGCGCCTGCGGCCAGAACCAGACTCGCGAGCCTCGCACTATCCACCTGTGTGCCAAGCGCGACGAACAACGCGGCGAATGCGACCGCGATCGATGCGAGACGGCAGCGGCCGATTTTCTTGCCGTGTCTTTTGGTCACCGCATCGCTGAGCCAGCCTCCAAACGTCGATCCAGCGGCCATCGCGAGGAAAGGCAGCATGCTGTAGTATGAACTCGACTTCAGATCGAGGCCGCGGACTTTGTTCAGATAGATGAAAAACCAACTCAGGAAAATATACGCCGTATATCCGAAACAGAAATAGCTGAATGCCACAGCGAGGACATCGCGGTTGGAGAAGATCGCTCCCCAATTAAGTCTTGCGCGGTCCGAGCTTTGGATCCTCTGGAGGCAATCCGCTTTCGATGTGCGCGAGTTCAGCCGGCGAGACCCAGGGGTGCTGGCGAGGTCGATCACGCGCCAGAATAAACCAGACAGCACCCGCTGCGAGTCCAATGCTCGCACTGGCCCAGAAAGATGCGCGCCAGCCGCCGTGCTCCAGAAAATAGACGATCAGACGAGGCGTGATTCCGGCGCCGAATCCCACGCCGGCGAAAATGATTCCGTTCGCAATCCCTCGTTCCGTCGAAGGAATCCAGGCAGAAACGATGCAGTTCGTGGAAGGGTAGACAACCGCCTCGCCGATACCGAGCGCAAAGCGAATCGCGATGAGAGTCGTCAACAGCGCCGTCAACTGAACCGAGATCAATGTGATCAGGACGGTGAAAATCGCCCACCATACGACGCCCAGCGAGAGAACGAGCCGCGGCCCGAAACGATCGGCAATGCGTCCACCGGGGGCCTGAAATAAGGCGTACCCCAGCACAAAAGCGCTCAGGATGTAGCCAAGTTGAATATCGGTGAGGTGAAACTCTTCTTCAATCGCACGGCCGGCAATCGACAGGTTTACGCGATCGAGATAAGCAATCGCGGAAACAATGAACATCCATCCTACAAGGATCCATCTGAACATTTCCTATGCAGTATAGCGGTTGCGTGCAAACAGAAACGCGGCCCTGCATGGATTGCAAGGCCGCGTGTTTGTGAGGTTGAGATGTGAAGACTACCGGCGTCCGCCGCCGTGCGAGCCGCCTCCGCCACCACCATGGAAGCCGCCACCCCCGCCGCCGCCGCCGTGGAAACCACCGCCGCCACCCGAGGAGTAGCTGCGCGATGGAGCCGAGTAACTGCGCGAAGGAGCTGAGCTACGTGACTGAGCCGAGTAGCTGCGCGACGGAGCCGAGTAACTCCGCGCCGCCGATTGGCCGCTCGATCCGCGATTGAAGGATTGAGCCGTCGCGCCACTGCGATAGCTTTGGCCCGCTGCGCCTGAACGATAACCGCTGCCTGCCGCGCCTGCCCGAGCGCCGCCTACCGCGCTGGACCGGGCACCGCTGCCCGCTGCGCCGGATCGGAAGCCGCTTCCCGCTGCGCGACTATTTGCGGCCGTGTTATAGGACCGGCTGTAGCCGGCTCGACCGGTTGCAACCGAGGAACGCGAATAGTTGTGTGCCCAGGCTCGGTTTCCAGCGAAGCCTCCGCGGAATCCGCCGTAACCATAACCATAGCGGCCGAAGAAGCCACCGTTTACAAAGAGCCCGCGGCCAAACCAGTTAAATCCCCAGCCATAGCCACCCCAGCCTCCCCATCCTGCATAGAACCCGCCGAACGGAATGCCGAAACCGAATCCGAACCCATAGGTCGGATAAAACAGTGAAGGATAGTATCCGTAGGCTGGCGGACCCCAAATATACGTCGGGTCATACGTCGGCACGTAAACCACCTGCGGATCGGCAGGCTGAATTCCAATCGCCGTCTGTCCATTCTGCGTTTCCGTGGTCACGGTTTCCTGCGGAGTCGTGCGGAGCTTACCGTTGGCCTGCGCTCTAGCGCGTAGCCGCTGAATGGCGGCCATCACGTCAGCCTGCTGACCGAGGAATGCATTCCCCAGATCCGTGGTCCATCGCACGTCCTGGTTCAGCCGCGTCAGCACGTCGGGGAACGCAACCAGCGCCTGGACGCTGGGATCCCAATTCTGCTGCTTAGCCGCGTCTATCAGTGCGGTGCCAGTCAACTGCCGATTCTGCTGCAGCCACTGATTCGCCTGCACCACTTCAAGAGGATACGTCGCCGCCACTAAAACCTGGCTTAGCACTGGATCCGGGTAAAGCGCGAGAGGCGCGACTAGATTATCCAACTGCTGGGCAGTGAGCGTCGAACGCGGCGCGGCCTGCTGCTCCGCCGGAGCGGCAGCTTCCTGAGCGACAGCGAGCGTCGAACCAATCGGTATGAACAGCACTGCCGCGGCCGCCACTGTCTGGAACATCGACTTAAGAGTAGAACCTCTCATCTTTAGCCTTCTTTCATCCATCCACTATGTTAGATGGACCGCGGAGCATAATGGTAACGTTTTATTATCCCATGGAATCATAGAGATACCGATGAATCTTTTCTCATTTTAGATGGATCCCCTCAAATCGGGCTGGGACGGTGGAATTATAGGCATTTTAGCTCTCCGAATGCCGGCGTTAAGGTCATTTTTGGCACTTTCAACGCCGACGAGCCAGGTCATCACTGACGAAGGAACCTGACACACCTCACACTCAGCGATCCCGGCAATCAGGCTTTCGTGTTCGCATTTGGCTAGGAAATGGACACGAAATCTTTGGGAGCCACTATCGCTGGTAGCGGTAGACCTTGCCGCCCTTCATGACGAACACCACGCGGCGCACGGCGGTTATGTCCTCGAGAGGGTTGCCATCGGTGGCTACCAGATCGGCTTGGAAACCGGGAGCGACAGTGCCGATCTCGCGTCCGAGGCCGAGAGAATCGGCAGACATTGAAGTCGCGCTGATCACTTCGTCCATCGGCTTATCGTGCGCGTCACGCACCCGGTAAATGAATTCCTCGGCGTTGCGGCCGTGCGAGCCGGCGACTGCGTCGGTGCCAAAGACCACCTTGACTTTGTGAGCGCGCGCGCGTCGAAGCACGTCCTCGGTCGGCGCGATTCCTTTTTCGAGCGTGGCTGAGCGACGCCGCGGGGAAGGTGTAGCTCTGGCGGTTGTCGAGATAGTTATGCAGGACGAGGAGATTCGGATCGAAGAAGGTGCCGCGCTGGGCCATCAGGTCGAGGGTTTCATCTTTTATGAAAGTGCCGTGTTCTATGGCGGTGCATCCGGCGAGCACGGCGGCACGCGCCCCTGCGTCGCCGATGGCGTGGACCACGGAGCGAAGGCCCACGGCTTTTGCTTCGCCGCACACTGCCTGAATCTGTTCGTCGGTCATGCTTTGGTCGCCGCCCGCACCTAATCCGGTGGTGGCGAAAAGTTTGATCACGTCGCGCGCCTTCCTGTTTGATTTTGCGGACCAGTTCCCGCAGAGCTTCCGGGTCCGGACGGGTTTTGTCCTGATTGGTCCCTTGAATCTGGCGCAGCGACGTGAGAATTCTGGGGCCTGGCAATAAACCACGCGCGACAAAATCGCGAACGTTCGCGTCGACGGCTGCGCCGACACTCTGCACGGTAGTGAATCCGCCTTGGAGCGTGATCCAAGCGTCGGCGGCGGTCGCGAGAGCCATGTCTTCGGGCTTGCCGCCGTTGTTGACGGACTTGTTGTTGGCGTCGAGATGCCAGTTCAGATGGATGTGAGTATCGATCCAGCCGGGCATGACAGTGAGGCCGCGCAAATCGTAATCGGGCTTGGCGGTGCCGCCGGCGACGGTGCGAATTTCGGAGCCTTCGATCACGATTTGCTGATCCTTGAGCACGCCGCCCTTGCCGTCGAGGATCGTGCTGGTTTGGATGACAATACGCCGTGGCTGAGCCCAGCATGTTGTCAAGGTCAACAGAGCGTAGAGCAGTTTCTTCATCACTTAACTATATTGGCAGGGCATGGCCCCGCCCCACTGTGGCCGACGCCCTCATCGGCCCCTGTTGCGGGAACGTTGCAAGGGCCGGACCGGGGGGTCCGGCGCGGACGAGGGCGTCCGCCCCACCTTGCTAGCCCCACGCTGACGCATGGGGTTTAAATGGGATTCTCAGCTGCGTCTCTCGGGCGGAGATAGAATTCGATGGCTTCTTCGCGGCTGAGGCGCTGCGGTTCCGATTCGCGATCGGGATGGGTGGCGCGAAAACGATTGAGCATCAGACCTTCGAATCTGGCGACGAACATCCGAGTGTTTTTGCGCAACATCGGTGAACTCTCCGGGATCGTTTCAAGATCGTACAATCGCCGATATCGCCCCGGAGTCGGATTATCGACTTCGTAACCGTCCTTACGCGCGCGCTTTCCCGAGCACAGAATATACTTCCAGTCCGATGTCTTGATGTAGGCTTCTTCGTTCTCCAGATACTCGCTGAAGATATGATCGCGCGGGTGCTGCGGCTTGCGGGCCTCTAAATATGGACGCAGGCTTTGGCCCTGCGTGATTGGCAGTGGATCGAGATCCAGCATGTCGACGATCGTCGCGGGCACGTCAACGTGCTCCGTCAAATCCCGCACGACGCCGGTCTGAATTCTGCCGGGATAGCGCATGATGAGCGGCACGCGCAGCGCAGGCTCATACCCGCAGTGCTTTTCAAAACGGCCATGCTGACCGAGACTGTAGCCGTGATCCGCCATGTAGACGACGAAGGTGTCCTCGTCGAGCCGCAGGCGGCGGAGGGCGTCGAGCACGCGACCGACATTCCTGTCGAGAAAAGCAACCGCAGTGTAATACGCGGCGGCGATCCCCCGTTTATCGTCGTCGCTCAGATCGCGAAAGATTTTGGGGATCTGCCACGCGTCCTCGGGTCCGACACGAGGAACCGAAAAACTGCTCGGGGGAAATAAATTGCGATCTTCGATCGGAAAATCGAAAGGCGAGTGCGGCTCCTGAAAGCTGGTCCAGAGCGCGAATTGCCGGGTACGGTTTTCTTCCAGATACTGAATAGCTTTGCGGGCGATGTAGGTGCCGCGCGCATCCTCGTCGTATCGCGCGAGCGGAAGTTTGTCGGCATTCAGCCAGATCCTGGCAGGATCGCGGAACGGGCGCCATTGGGCTGGCTTCGTGTTGATATTGGCGGGAAGAGCGCGCGGTTTCACCTCCGCCGTCCACTTTTTCGCGATCTCATCTTCCGTCATCATGACGTCGAAACCGTGAAGGCCGGGTTCGGCGGGCCGATTGAAATGCATCTTGCCGAAAACCGCGGTTCGATATCCGGCCCTCTGGAATTGTTTCGCGAGCGTGGGCTTGTCGATTGCCAGCGGTGTCGCGAGCAACGTCACTCCAGCAGCATGCGGCAACTGGCCCGTGAGGATCGATTGCCGGGAAGGCGTGCAGACGGGCGAATTGCAATGATGCGCCGCGAAGCGCATGCCCCCGGCGGCGAGCCGATCCAGGTTGGGCGTGCGCGCATCGCGATTTCCGTCGCATCCGAGGACGTAACCGGCGTGATCGTCGGCGAGGATAAACAGAAAATTCGGTTTCCGTCGGGTTTGGGCGGCAAGCGAAACTGCTCCGCTCACGAAGGCCCGTCTGCTGATCGCCACGCTTTACATTATCAGCCGTGACGCAGCGCAACCATGGGATCGACTCGCGATGCGCGCCGCGCGGGGATTGAGCATGCAATCGCCGCCACGCCGGCGAACACCACAGACGACGCGACGAATGACATTGCATCATTGCGGCCGATTCCTTCGACCAGGGAACCAATCGTGCGGGTCAGAATCAGCGCGCCTGCAGTGCCGACGGCGATTCCAACTCCAGCGAGCGCCATGCCGTGACTTAGAACCATTCCAACGACCGTACGCGCGGAGGCTCCCAAGGCGATGCGGATGGCGATTTCCTGCAAGCGGCTGTTTACGAAATACGCGATCACGCCGAAGATGCCGACGGTCGCGAGAATCAACGCGAGTGCGGCAAAAACGCCCATGAGAGTCATGTTGGCGCGCTGGGTCGATAGCGAATTGCTCAGGCGGTCTTCCATGGTGGCGACGTCGAACACCGGTTGATTCGGGTCCGCGTCCTGAACAGCCTTGGTCGACGCGGCGACCAGGCCTGAAACTGGAAGGTTGCTTTTCAAGATCAAGAATGTCTCGGGCTCAAAGGGTCCTTTTAAAGGGAGATAAATCATGAAGGGATCCACCGGGCCGCGGCCCTGCTCCTTTACGTCACCCACGATGCCGACGATTTCCCGCCACAATCCTTCCCTGGAGCCGACCTCGATCCGCTTTCCCAAGACGTTTTCTCCCGGGAAAAATTCCCGAGCCAAAGCCTGATTCACGATAGCGACGAGTTGCGCCGACTGCAGATCGGATTCCGAGAACACGCGACCGCGGAGCAGCGGGATCTGCAGCGCTTGAAAGTAAGCCTGGCTCACATGGGACACCGGAAGAGATGGCCGTGCGCCTAACGGTGGCTGGGGGAGACCCTCGAAGGACACGCCCGCGAATCCCCCAGCACTTCCGATGACAGGTAGTCCTCCGCCGATGGCGGTCGTTTGCACACCGGGAATGGCCCGCGCGTTTTCTAAGATCCGATCATAGAGCGCCACCCTCTTGGCAGCATCCGGATAATTTCTCGGCGAGGGAGCTATTTTCAGGGTGAGAACGCCTTTGGGTTCGAATCCCAGACTGGCCGACGCGAGACGTAGGAAGGTCCGGATCAGGAGGCTCGATCCGACTAGCAGGACCATCGCGGCCGCAATTTCGGCAACCACCAGAACGCTGCGAAGGCGACGCTGGCCGAGGCTGCCGCTACTCCGCCCTTCTTCTTTCAGCGCGTCATGTAACCCGGCCCGCAGCGCAAAAAGCGCCGGCACAAGTCCGGTGATCAGGCCAGCGGCTAGCGTGAGACCTAACGTATATGTGAGCACCGATGTATCGAGCCGCAGCATATCGGCAAGATGCAGGTTCGCGGGGAGAAATTTCCTGAGCGCGCTGAGGCTGAAGTAGCCGAAGAGAAGTCCGGTGAGTCCGGCCAAGATGCAAACCAGCAGGTTTTCCGTCATCAACTGGCGCACCAGGCGCGCCCCGCTAGCGCCGACGGATGCGCGTACCGCGATTTCCTTTTTGCGCGCGATGGCCCGCGCGACCTGCAGGCTCGCGATGTTGAGGCAGGCGATCAGAAGCACGATCGCGACCGCCCCTTGAAGAACCAGAACCGCCGTCCGCACGCTGCCGGTAAGCCACTGGCGCAGAGGCACGACGCGTACCTCCATATCTTTCCGCATGGTGACCATCTGCGGAGGCTCGTCCGCCGACGTGGCTTGCAGCAGGCTCGCGAGCTCCTGTTTCAGCGCGGACAAGGACACGCCCGGCTTGCGCCGCACGAGGACTCGCAACGTCCGGAAATGTTGCGGGTCGTGCCAATTCGGATTGGGCGGGAGCGCCATCGGCACCAGTAATTCGTGACGAAAATTATTGTCCGGGAACGAGAAACCCGCGGGAAGCACGCCGACAATCGTGCGGCCCACGCCGTTCAGTTGGATGACTTTGCCGATGACGTCCGGCGAACCAGCCGAAGTGCCTCTGCCAAAGGCCGTAGCCGAGGATGACGGCTGGCGCGGCTCCCAAGCGGTCCTCCTGCTCAGTAAAGTTACGGCCCACGGCAAGAGTCGCGCCGAGGAGATCGAGTAGCTGCCAGGTGACCATCGTCCCTTCGATGCGCTCCGGTTCGCCCTCGCCCGTGAGGTTCAGCGCGTTCGCGCCGCCGCCGTAAGCCGCGATGCCATCGACGGACTTGAGATGATCGCGCCAGTTTGCGAAATCCGGACTCGGAGGTCCCAGCACGAGGATCGGTTCATGCGGCCAATACTCGGTGACGTAGACCAGGCGGTCCGCATCTTTATACGGGAGATCCTTTAAGAGCAGCGTGTTCACCACGCTGAACAACGCTGTGTTCATGCCGATTCCCAAAGCTAGGGAACCGATCGCGACCGCCGTGAATACGGGGCTCTGGCGCAGAACACGCAGGGCGTAGCGGAGATCCTGCGATAGCTCGTCGAAGAAGCGGATGCCGGCGGTGGCGCGAACTTCATCCTTGAATCGTTCGCGGGAACCCATTTCCAATCGCGCCTGCCGTTCGGCGGCTTCTTTGGAGTGACCTGCGCGCATCAGGTCGGCGGCGCGAAGTTCGAGATGAAGTCGCAATTCGTCGTCCAGGTCACGTTCAAATTTGTTGCGTCGTAGAAGCGCGCGGAGTCTGGAAAGCATTCTAGACCTCCTCCGGACGGGTCGCTAGCGCGGTGGTCATCGCGACCACTAGACGCTCCCATCCATCCCGTTCAGATCGAAGCCGCTTGCGGCCGGCCGCGGTCAAACTATAGAACTTGGCTCGCCGGTTATTCTCCGAGATGCCCCATTCCGACGCCAGCAAGCCCCCGTGTTCCAGTCGATGAAGAGCCGGATAAAGCGCGCCCTGCTCGATTTTCAGAGCCGCGCCGGAAATTTGTTCGATGCGCAGCAAGACTCCGTAGCCATGGTGCGGCCCTAACGAAACTGCCTTCAAAATGAGCAGGTCAAGAGTTCCGGGAAGTAACTCAGTGGATGGTGGCAACGCGTTCTCCTAATCTCACTAGGAGAAGCATATTCCGATCTCTCCTAACTTGTCAAGGAGAGAGCTATCAGGCCTTTTTGGCTTGGTCGAGTAGATGATCGCAGCCGCGCGCGCTCAATGCCATCATGGTCAGGGTCGGATGCTTGTCGCCCGTGGAGGGGAACGCATTGCCGCCGAATACATACAGATTCGGAATGTCGTGCGTCTGGCAAAAGGAGTTGAGCACGCCTTCCTTGGGGTCGACACTCATGCGCGCGGTGCCGCTCTCATGAATCGCTCCGCCGAGGCGATCGCGCGGTGCGCCGGTGTTCGCGTCGGGCGAACCTGGACCGCCCGGGAAACCCGCCGGTCCGCCGCGGCCCAGACCCGCAATGACCTCGCCTCCAGCTTTGCGGAAAAGTTCTTCCGCCTTCTCCTGAAAATCGGCGATCAGTTTCCGGTCATTATCGGAATGCGTGAAATGGATTTTAAGAACCGGAATACCCCAGTGATCCTTCACTTCCGGATCGAGCTCGACGAAATTTTCCTTGCGCGCCAGCATCTCCGCACCGGCGTTCCAAACCCGCGCCTGCGCGACGTAGCGGCTCTTCACTTCTTTCTTCCACTCCGATCCATAGCCGGGAACCGCCGCGGCGTATTGCGGATATTCGGTCTGGCCACCGGTCGCGTTCATCACGTATCCGCGAATGAAATCCTTCCGCGCGGTCTTCTTATCGATGTTCTGAAAGTTAGGAATCGTGATGCCCGCTGATTTACCGTCGTCAAGCCGGCTCGGACCGCCTTTCAGCTTTGGAAGGATACCCGAGACTCCGCCGCCTCCCACCTGATCCATCATGTAATGGCCCAGCAGGCCGCTGGAATTACCGAGTCCGTCTTTCGCCGAGAGCAGCATCAGCCTGGTGTTCTCGAGAGTCGACGCTGCCAAAATCACGAACTTTGCATCGACGTCCACCGACTTGTTGGTGAAGCGCTCGATATAGGTGATCCCTTGCGCGCGATTCTCGCTGTTGGTGCGGACGCGCGCGACCACACTGTCGGTCAGCACTTCCAGATTTCCGGTCTTGAGCGCCGGCGGCAAGGTTACCGCAACGGTGTTAAACATCGCCCCGACGTCGCATCCATTGACGCAGTTTCCGCAATAGTGACAGGGCGGCCGATTGTTGTGCATGCGCGTCAACTGCGCGAGCCTGCGATGCGTGGTTCGCCAGCCAAGGCCCTTCGACGCCGCGGTGAAAATTGTCTCCGCGCAGTTGAGCGACATCGGCGGAAGAAACTCGCCATCGGGAAACTGGGGGAATCCTTCCATCGCGCCACTGACGCCGATGAATCGCTCGACGCGGTCGTAGTACGGCTTCATGTCGGAATAGTCGACCGCCCAATCCATCCCGTAGCCATCGCGCGAAGCGGCCTTAAACTCGTAGTCCGCCATACGGTCCGTTGCGCGCGCCCAATGCATGGTGCGACCGCCGAGGCAGCGCGACCGCGTCCACTGATAGCTGGTTCCCGGCGCCGTGGTGTACGGATTCTCGGTACTGTCGAGCATGATGCGGTAGTTCCGCTCCGTGCCGGTGTAGCGCCGCAGCGCGCCGGGCCGGTTCTGCCCGCGAAATTCCATTTCGTACAAAAAGCGATGATGAAAATCGTGCGCCGGAACCACGTTCGATCCCGCTTCGAGCATCAAAACTTTCATTCCCGCTTTGGAAAGCTCCATCGCTGCCCAGCCGCCGCATGCGCCGGACCCGACCACGATAGCGTCGTAGACTTTCGCCATATTCAGAGAGTGTGATGCTCCGGATGATCGCAGGCTGGGAACGTCGTGTTAAAAGAGTTGCCCTGATACTCGAGCGCCTCGATCATGCCGGCCCGCGAAGTGTAAAACGCGAAGGTGTTTTGCTGCTTGATCAGCCGATAGGCGGCGAATGCCGGATGCGTTGCGGATCGGTCGCGCTCCGGTTTGGAGATCGCTTCGACCAGTGCCGCGCGCCCTTTCGCGTCTAAGGTATGAAATCCAGTCTCCTTCAGCGAAGCCATCGCGTCGCGCCACTGCTTCTGCATCTGCGGCGCGTCATCGGCGGCATGCAGCAGAAAATCGATGTAATGGGCGCAGTGAGCTTCACGCGCACCCGGCGTATCGTCGGTCGGGATGAGGATCTCGGTAAACGCTTGCAGCGCGGCGAAATCCTCCGGCGAAAAAAACTTCGGCTGATAATCGCGCAGCAGGGGCGGCTCCGGCGGAGCGTCCGAACCATGCTTATGATCGTCGGCCGCGCGGAGCCACGCCGAGAAAAACTGCGCTCCGCCCGGTAGAGCCGCAGCGCGCATGGCAAGGTTCAGAACATCGCGACGACTAGTCATCGCCGCTAGTATATCGCCTTCGCTTCAGTTTGGCTGGAACGTGCACATCGGATCCGACGCGAGAGGATCGCCTGTCGCCGCGAACGCTCGCGCGCGGGAGCCGCCGCATAGGGTTTTAAATTCGCAGACTCCGCACCGCCCCCCGAATTGCGATGGATCGTGAAGTTGACGGAACAGTGGAGAGTCGCGGTACATGTCCACGAGATTGACCTTTCGGACATTGCCGACCGGTAGCGGCAGAAATCCCGCCGGGCAGATGTCCCCGGTGTTCGATACGAAGACGACGCCATGACCGTCGCGGATTCCATAGCTGCGAGTCGCGCCGCTTCGCTGGATTTGCTCGCCGGTCATGCCTCCCGCGCGCATAGTCTGAAGCGCGACTCTCCGGTACGAAGGAGCTTCAGTAGTCGCCACGATAAACGGCGCCCTTTTCGAGACAGCGTGAATCCACTTCATAAGTTGTTCTCCCTCAGTGGGAGGCAGCGGCTGTAGGACCTTGCCGCGCCCCACCGATATGAGGAAAAACAGGCTCCAGCGCGCGATTCCGAAGCGCTTCAGCAAGTCGTAAATCCTGGGCAGCTCATTGGCCGTTTCGGAGGCAACCAGGGTATTGATTTGCACCGGCATCTCCAGTTCCTGCGCCCAGCGCATCGCCTGAATCGTACGATCGAAAGTCCCGGCGACGCCGCGGATCGAATCGTGGCGGCCGGCCGTGGAACCATCGAGACTCAATCCGAGCCCTTCCACTCCATGCTCTTTCAGTCGCACCAGTACATCGCGCGTTAACGCTGGAGTGGCGGCTGGAGTGATCGAGACCGATATCCCAAGTTTGCGCGCTTCATCGATCAGCTCATAGAGATCGGCCCGAGCCAATGGATCCCCGCCCGTAAGAATTAACTGCGGCAGCGGCGCGCCAAAACCTGGGATCTGATGCAGGAATGCAACGCTCTCTTCGAAATTGAGTTCCTGCGGATGTGGCGTCGAAATCGCCTCCGCCCTGCAATGCCGGCAGGCAAGAGCGCAGGATTGTGTCATTTCCCAATAGACATTCATGGGAGACCTCGAGTAATCGCGCGACGCGTGGTGAGTGTGGCTCCGTGCAGGACTTATTTCCATAATCATTTTTCCTCGCAAGCCCCGTGCTAAAAGACTGTGGGCGTCCGCATTTACCTCGCACGAAGACCGCCATTCGAATCCCGTTGTGCTTATTAGAAGATAGATCCCGGCGATCGCGAGTGGCGTGAGTCAAATGGCGCAGAAGGCGCAGACGTGTGGGTGCGAGCGCCAGTTCCCCTCTAGGCTTCGCCGCTGGCACTTTCTCCTAATCCATAACGACGATGCTGATCGAACGCCAAGTCCCTTATTGAATCCTGTATGATGTCTCAAAGGAAACCATTATGCGCCTCTCCTCTTCCCTAGCAGCTATCCTCCTGACGCTCCCCGCTCTGAGCTTTGCCCAGGATGAATCCTCTCGCAGCGTAGCCGGCGGAGGCATTTCCGTCCCTGGCTGGACCGGCAAAGTCGACGCCGCCGAAACCAAAGCGGGCAAGACGATTAATGACGCGAAATTTGCCAAGGAAGGCAGCGCCATCCACGTGATCACCGGCCCCGAAGCGACGTATTGGAATCCCGCCAATAAAGCCTCCGGCGATTACACCGTTAAAGCCACGTTTAATGAGCCGAAGTTCATGAACCTCAATACCCATCCACACCCCTATGGCATCGTCATCGGCGGAACGGGTCTGGGAGGCGACCAGGAGAATTATCTCTACTGCGCCGCCTACGGCAACGGCAATTTCATTGTCCGCGGATTTGGTCCCGCGGCATTTCAGATGAACGGGCGCCGCGGTGAAGCCAACGCCGCCGTCCATAAGGCCGCTGGCACCGGAGAACCGGTCACTCAGGAGATCGCTGTTTCCGTAAAAGACGGCAAAGTGGATTGCTCCATTAATGGAACTGTCGTAGCCAGTTATCCGAAAGCCGACGTAATTGCCCCCGGAAAGCTCGCCTCAACCGACGGTCTTTATGGAGTTCGTTTCGGCCATAATACTGAAGTTATTGTCACCGGATTGACAATGACAAAGAATTAGTAAAATATTCACACCTTAGCACGGACGTACTGAATCGACGTAGGTCGCTACAGGGATTCCCCCTCAGGTTTTCGTCTGAGTGTTCTTGGAGCATAATACCCTTAATATCGATCCATGCAGTTACTGACATCCGTTGCCCGCAACCTTAAACAATCCTGGAAACATAAGAATGGTCAGGATTTAATTGAATATGCCTTAATGGCAGGATTTGTGGCCGTTGCGGCGGGAGCCGTTATGCCCAATATTGCCGTTAGCATTAGCACTATTTTTAGTTCAATTGCATCCGTAATGACCGGCGCCGCTTCCGAAGGAAGCTAGTCCGCGACGATATTTTAGAAAAGGCCGTTCTTTCGCTTCTAAGTACGGCCTCCATTTTAATAATGGAACTTTCGTACAGGTAAAAAAAGTACCATCCCGCTATTCCCAACCCACCTCCGGGTCGCCGATAAATAGTATGTTCAATGCCGGCGCAATTGTTTGTCGATCATTACGAGACCATGCAAATCAGCCCCAACGCTGATCTGGATACCATCCACCGCGTCTACCGGATCCTCGCCCAGCGCGTCCATCCCGATAATCGCGAAACCGGTGATTCGGAAATGTTTCGTGTCCTGCTCGAGGCCTATGAAACCCTGAGCGACCCCGAGAAACGCGCGTCCTTCGATATCGAACATCGCGCCGCTCGCCGCCTCACCTGGAAGATTTTCGATCAGACCACCTCGTCTCAGGGTGTCGAAGCCGAACGCCGCAAGCGCTCCGGCATTCTAGCTCTGCTCTATCGCAAACGCGTCGCGCAGCCCGATCATCCCTCCATGAACCTCAAGGAATTCGAGGAGCTCCTAGGCGTCCCCAAGGAACATCTCGAATTCACGCTCTGGTATTTAAAGGAAGGCCAGTTCGTCACCCGCACCGACAACGGCCACCACTCGATCACTCTGAAAGGTGTCGACCTCGCCGAATCCATGTCCGAGTCCCGCACCGAACCCTTGAAGCTAAACGCCCGCGTCGCGTAGGCGACTTCAATAACGCCTAGGCCTTCTATAATAAGGAGTGCTTTGCTACCTGGACGCCTTCTCCGGAATCAGCGGTGACATGACCGTCGGCGCCCTGATCGATGCCGGAGCCCCGTCCTCCGCCGTGATCGACGCTCTGGAATCCCTCTCCACCGGCGCAAAATTCGAGGTTGAAAAAACCAAGCGCAGCGGCATCGCGGCCTCGAAATTCAAAGTCCACCTCAGTGCCGAGCCTCAAAAACACCGCCATCTCTCGCACATCCTCGACCCTGATCGACCGCTCCCAAATCTCCGCGAAAGCCAAACAAAACGCGACCGCCGTGTTTCAGCGCTTAGCCGAAGCCGAATCCAGCAGTCCACGGCGTCTCCATAGAAAAGGTGCATTTCCACGAAGTCGGCGCCGCCGATTCCATCGCCGATATCGTAGGAGCCTGCGTCGCCTTCGATCTCCTGAACGTCGACGAAGTCCGATCCTCCGCCATCAACGTCGGCAGCGGCACCGTCATGACCGAGCATGGCGTCCTCCCCATCCCCGCTCCCGCGACCGCGAATTTATTGGCCGGCAAGCCCATTTACGCCCGCGGCCCCGCCATGGAATTGACCACTCCCACCGGAGCCGCCATCGCCGCGACGCTTTCGTCCGGCTTCGGCGTCCTGCCGGCCATGCGCATCTCAAGCATCGGCCACGGCGCCGGCGATCGCGATTTCAAGGAATCCCCCAACGTCCTCCGCGTCCTGATCGGCGAACGCACCGGCGCGCCCGAATCGACGGTGGTCAGCGTGATCGAAGCCAACATCGACGACTCCAGCCCGCAAGTCTTGGGCTATGCCCTCGAACGCCTGATGGAAGCCGGCGCACTGGACGCGTCTCTCTCGCCTCTCCAAATGAAAAAGAACCGCCCCGGCTCACTCCTGCAAGTGATCGCCCGCCCCCAGGACCAGGAAATACTGGCGCAGCTAATCTTCGCCGAGACATCGACACTAGGCCTTCGGATCTACGCCGCCGAGCGCAGAATCGAAGCCCGCCGCATAGTAGAAGTAGAAACCCAATTCGGCAAGATTCGCGTGAAAGTCTCCGGCCAAGGCTCCTTCGCCCCGGAATACGAAGACTGCCGAGCCATAGCCGCAACCACCGGCACCCCTCTGCGAGAAGTCCTGGCCGCCGCCCAATCTGCCTATATAAAAAACAAGCCGTGATTTGTGGGGCGGCGCCATGCGCTGCCACCGATAGCCATGAAAACAGTGCCACCCTACTCCGGTCCCGTTTGTCGCACAGCCCCCACCCCTGCCAATATAGAAGTGTCTCCAGGAAACCGAACCCCGACCGTCAGGGAGGGGACGTGCTCCGCCAAATAAATTAGATGAACAAATACTACCTGACCACCCCGATCTACTACACCAACGCCGCCCCCCACATCGGCCACGCCTACACGACCATCGCGGCCGACACCATCCGGGCGTTGAAAAACATGCAGGGCTTCCACGCCGTCCTGACCACCGGCACCGACGAGCATGGCGTCAACGTCGAACGCGCCGCCGAGGCGCAGGGAAAAACTCCGCAGGAGTACACCGACACAATCTCCGAGGAGTTCCGCCAGCAGTGGCAGATTCTGGGCCTCCACATCGATCGCTTCGAGCGCACCACCAGCGACCGCCACGCCCTCTGCGTCCAGGACCTGTTCCGCCGCTGCCGTGAACGCGGCAAGGTTTATAAAGGCAACTACACCGGCCAATACTGCATCTTCGATAACGCCTACGTCAACGATGCCAAGCCGGGCGACCCCTGCCCCGATTGCGGCCGCCCCACCGAAACCGTCACCGAAGAAAATTACTATTTCCGCCTCTCCGAGTACACCGAAAAGCTCCTCGACGCTCTACGAGGAGCAGCCCGATTTCATCCAGCCCGAGTCCCGCCGCAACGAAGTCATCGCCTTCGTCAAGCAAGGCCTGCAGGATCTCTCCATCACCCGGACGTCCATCAAATGGGGCATTCCCGTTCCCGACGAACCCAAGCACGTCTTCTATGTCTGGTTCGACGCCCTGACCACTTATATGAGCGCCGTCCACGGCGAAAAAGTTCACGGCCACGACCTCTGGCCCGCCGACCTGCATCTGATCGGCAAGGAAATCGTCCGCTTCCACGCCATCTTCTGGCCCGCCTTCCTGATGGCCGCCGACCTGCCTCTGCCCAAGCGCATCTTCGCCCACGGCTGGCTGCTGTTTGAAAACGACAAGATGAGCAAGAGCCGCGGCAACATCGTGCGCGCCACTCCCATCCACAAAGTGCTGGGCACCGACGCCCTGCGCTATTTCCTGCTGCGCGAAGTAGTCTTCGGCCAGGACGGCAGCTTCAGCTACGACGCCCTGGTGGGCCGCTACAACTCCGATCTCGCGAACGGCCTCGGCAACCTGGCCAGCCGCACTCTGTCGATGATCCATCAGTACCGCGGCGGCATCATTCCGAAATCGGCCGGCGATTCCCACATCGCCGAAGACGCCTCCATGGCAACCTCGACCGCGCTCGACGCCTTCGAAAAATTCGAATTCTCCAAGGCCCTCGAAACTGATCTGGAGCCTGATCGCCGCCGTCGACAAATACATCGTCGAGCAGGCCCCCTGGAAGCAGGCCAAGGTCGAAGGCGGCGACAAGCATCTCGATCAGACCCTCTACACCGCCGCCGAAGCCCTGCGCATCATCACCGGCCTGCTGTGCGCCCGTCCTTCCCGAATCCGCCGCGAAAATCTATGCGCAGCTGGGATTCGACGCATCCGATCACCGAAGTCCGCACCAAGGATCTGCACTGGGGCCATCTGCCCGCCGGTCAAGCCTTGGGCACAGTCGCCGGCAGTCTTCCCCCGAGCCGACCCAAAAATCGCCATCGAAAAAATGAAAGAACTGGAAATCGAAGAATACGCCCGCCAGCAAGCCGTGCTTGGCAAAACGGTACCGAAGCCGGAAGCGACGCCGTCGATCACCATCGACGATTTCCTGAAAGTCGATCTGCGCGTAGGCGTAATCCTGGACGCCGCCGCAGTCCCGAAATCCGACAAACTCCTGCACCTCCACATCGACATCGGCGAACCCAAACCGAGAAGCATAGTAGCCGGCATCGCGGAAGCCTACAAACCCGAAGCCCTGGTAGGCCGCAAAGTAGCGATCGTGGCAAACCTGGCCCCGCAGAAAACTGCGCGGCATCGAATCGCAAGGCATGATCGTAGCCGCATCGCTTAGAAGGCGGCAGCCCGTCGCTGGTGAGCTTCCTCGAAGAAGTCCCCGTGGGCGCAAGGCTAAAGTAGTTGTTTTCTTTGCGTGCTCTGCGTCTTTGCGTGAAATGTTCTTCCAATGCTAATCGACTCCCACTGCCACCTCGACAGCGACCAATTCGACGCCGACCGCGAGCAAGTAATCGAGCGCGCCCTCGCGGCCGGCGTCAGCCAACATGGTAGCCATCGGCACCGGCAACGGCCCCCCCGATCTGGAAGCCGGCATCCGCCTAGCCGACAAATACGGGTTCTTCTACGCCACAGTAGGAGTCCATCCCCACGACGCCAGCAAGCACGTTCGACGACAACCATCTCGCCGCATCTAGCCCAACACCCCAAAGTAATCGCCGTCGGCGAAATCGGCCTGGATTACCACTACGACTTCTCCCCCCGCGAAGTCCAGCACGCCGTCTTCATCGAACAAATGCAAATCGCGCGCGACGCGAAAAAGCCCATCGTGATCCACACCAGAGAAGCCTGGGACGACACCATCCAACTACTCCGCGAACATTGGGACCCACGAGCCGCGGAGGCATCATGCACTGCTTCTCCGGCAATCCCGAGCAAGCCAAGCAAGCCCTGGACCTGGGCTTTTACCTGAGCTTCGGCGGCATAGTGACATTTCCGAAAGCGCTAGAAATCCAAGAATCCGCCCGCCAACGTCCCGCCGACCGCATCCTGATAGAAACCGACGCCCCCTATCTAGCCCCCGTCCCCAAACGAGGCAAACGCAACGAACCGGCATTCATGATAGAGACCGTCCGCAAACTAGCCCAACTCCGCGGCGTATCAGAACAAGCCATCGCCGATAGCACGACAGAAAACTTCCACCGCCTCTGTAATCTCTGAGTGGGCTTGCTACACTCAAAAGTTCCCATGGCATTCGGCAAGCTAGGCCAAACCTTAACCGCTCTAGAAATCTTCGACCTGGTCCGCGAAGACCTCGATAAAGTCGAGCAGGAAATCGGACTCGAATCGATCTCCTCCACCGACGCCGTCACCTATATCGGTCAATACCTCCAATCCGGCGGCGGCAAACGTCTGCGCCCGGTGCTGGTGCTGCTAAGCGGCAAAGCTCTTCTCCGAATCCACGCCCGCGCTGATCCGCATGGCCGCCGTAGTGGAGATGATCCACACCGCGACGCTGGTCCACGACGATGTAATCGACATCGCCAAAACCCGCCGCGGCCGTCCCTCGGTCAATGTCGTGTGGGGCAATCATACTTCGGTCCTGGCGGGCGACTGGCTGTACATGCAGGCGTTCCAGGTCGCCCTGCGCGAACGCAGCTTCCCCGTCCTCGATCTCTTGATCTCGCCTCACGCAAATGATGGTCGAAGGCGAGCTCCTCCAACTCGAGCGCATCGGCAAAATCGCCGTCACCGAAGCCGATTACATGGAGCTGATCGATCGCAAAACCGCGAGCCTCTTTTCCGCCTGCGCGAAACTAGGAGCCATCAGTCGCCGGCGCAAGCGAAGCCGATGAAGACACGCCTCGGCGAATACGCCTGGAACCTGGGCATCGCATTTCAATTGATCGACGACATCTTAGACTTCACCTCGCGCGAAAAAATTCTAGGCAAGCCAGTAGGCAACGATCTGCGCGAAGGCAAAGTGACGCTGCCGCTGATCTACGCCCTCGAAACCGCCGACGCCGAAGAACGCAAACTGGTCGAGACGATCCTGGCCGACGGCAACTACGACCAGGTCCCCTTCGGCAAAATTCTGCAAATCCTCAACAAGCATCACGGAATCGAGCGAGCCCAGGAACGCGCCCGGGAGTTCACTGAAAAAGCCCGAAGCATCATCGCTGAATTTCCCGACTCGCCCTATCAGAAGGCCCTCAACGCGGTCACCGATCTGGTCACCGGACGGGATCATTGAAGTGATAAAAACCGTTTTTAAGGTCAATTAAGACCTCGTAGTCGAACAGTTTCGTCATTTTAAGGTCATTTAAGACCGCTTCGGTAGCGCCATCGCAGAAGATTTCACCGTTCTTGAGCGCGATCACCCGCCGAATCTCCGGGATGATGTCCGGCAGATGATGCGTCACCAGAACGATACTTACCCCCGATTGCGCCAGTTTCCGCATCGCCTCCCGCACCTCGTGCTGGGCCCGGATATCGAGAGAATTCGTCGGTTCATCGAGTAGCAGGGCCTTCGGATCGTGGACCAGGGCCCGGGCAAAAACCGCGCGCCGCGCCTCGCCGCTCGATAACTCGGTAAGTGGATGATCCGCAAGATGTTCAACGTCGAAAAAACGCAAAGATTCCCGCGCCTTCCGCTCCATTTCGGCGGTGACGTGATGATTGGGCCAGACCCCGATCGACCCGAAAAACCCGCTGAGCGCAGTCTCCAGCGCCGAATAAGGCTTTCGGCATGTTTCGACTAAATCGTTGGTAACAATGCCCAATAACGCTCGCAAATCAAACAATCCCCACCGCTCCTCGCCCCAAATCCGAACGCGTCCTGGCTGCCGCGAATAGCACTCCCGCGTAATGACCTTTATAAGGGTAGATTTTCCGCTGCCATTAGGCCCAAGAATAACGGCATGCTCGCCGGCTTCAACGGAAAAGCTGATGCCACGGAGCGCAATCGTGTTCTCGCGCTGGACGTGAACATTTTCAAATTCGATGAGTTTGGGCATTGTAAGGTATAGATATGCTTGGCATCTCCATCCTAGGACAACGGACTATATTCTGCTTCGCTCTGACGCTTGCTGGTCAATCTATGCAGCAGAAGATTGTCGCGGCGGTAAATGCGGATGCGGATGATTCGCTGAAGTTGTTGGAACAGATCGTAAATATCAACAGCGGCACTTTGAATCCGGCGGGCGTGCGCAAAGTCGCCGATGTGCTGCGGCCGCGTTTTGAGGAGTTGGGATTCGCCTGCCGATTCATTCCGATGGAAGAAGTGCATCGCGCAGGACACTTGGTTTGCGAGCGCAAAGGCACTCACGGAAAACGAGTTCTGCTGATCGGGCACATGGATACGGTATTTGAGCCCAGCAGTCCCTTTCAAAAATTCGAGCGCAAAGGCGATATCGCAGTCGCGCCTGGATCGGAGGACATGAAGGGCGGTCTGGTAATTATTTTGAGTTCGCTCAAAGCTCTGAACAGTGTGGGTGCGCTAAACGGAACAAACATCACTGTGTTTTTAACGGGCGACGAGGAGAAGGCCGGCGATCCTTTATCGATTTCACGGCGCGATTTGATTGAGGCGGGGAAGCATAGCGATGCCGCTCTGGAATTCGAAGCCGGAGTCCGGCAGGCGGGGCATGAGATGGCGAGTATCGCCCGGCGGAGTTCCTATTCATGGGTGCTGAAAACCAGTGGAAAAACGGGGCATTCCGCGGGGATTTTCGGCGAGGCGGGATTTGGGGCGATTTATGAAATGGCTCGGATACTGGATGCGTTTCGACAGGAGTTGCGGGAGCCGGATTTAACTTACAACGTCGGACTAATCACGGGCGGCACGACGGCATCGTACGATTCCGCAACTGCCAATGGATCGGCAACGGGAAAATCGAACATCATTCCGGCGGCGGCGGAAGCGGTGGGGGATATCCGGACGGTTACCGATGAACAGTACGACCGGGCGCGGAAAAAGATGCTGGAGATTGTCGCGAAGCATTTGAAGGGGACGTCGGCGGAGATTGAGTTCAAGGAAGGGTATCCTTCGATGCCGGCTACGGATGCGAATAAGGCACTTCTCGGCGAGTTGAATAGAGTGAATCGGGAGTTAGGCGTGGATGTGATGGAGCCTTACGATCCGAGCCGTCGAGGGGCGGGCGATTTGTCGTTTGTCGCACCGTACGTGGCTAGTATTTCGGGGCTGGGCGCGTATGGGTCGGGAGGGCATGCGCCGGGGGAGACGATTGAGTTGGGGTCGCAGGTTCCGCAGGCGCGGCGGGTGGCTTTGTTTATTTATGCGTTGACGAGGTAGAAAGTGGCGGGCAAGTTGGTTTTGTTGGGGTGTCTCATTAAACCGGGGTCCTATAATAATGGAGAACTAGGAAGGCATTTCCCTATATGACAAAGGATATTGTTGGCAAACTGGAGGCTCTCCTCAACCAGCCCATAGATAGCGAATGCAAAGTGGTCTACCTCTTGGCGGAAGTACGGAAACTACTTGAGCGGGACGACCCGGAGCATAAGATGGGCTCACTCTGGATGTATTGTCATTGGGCACTTCACGTGGATTTGGAATCGCCCAAAACGACCGAGGGCTTTCTAGAAAAAGTGGATCGATGGGTTACGAACACTGTCGCGTATCTAACCCCAAGCGGCGCATGGACCTTCCGTGAAGAGTACAACCTCTTCAAAGACTTCGTCTACTTGAACACCTTTCGACACCAGTTGCGAGTATTTCTAGCCGCCTACAAATTGCCAACGACGGTGTGCAGCGACAACAGCCAGTGGAACCGTTTCATCCAGGAGTATGGAGGGGTTATTGAGGACGGTACACTGGCAGCGGTAGGTAAGAAGGGCACTCTTAAGGCCGTAGAGAGGGTGACGTTTGAAAAGGGTGATGATCTAACAACCGGGAATCATGTACCCTTCGTTATTCGGTGGACAATCCAGCTAAAAGACGGAAGAAGTCTGATCACATCCGTAGAGACAGTTCCAGGAAACTTGGAAAGCATGACCTCTCACCTTCTCGAAATCAAAAATAACGGATTCGTGCCTCCAACATAGCGCCAGCGCTTGATCTCGGCCCGGTTTCCTGCCTGAGTGCTCTGGCGGCTTTCTGCCCAAGGGAAGAACGAGGGCCGTCTCATGCGGCGGGCATCCGACGGAGATCCTTCGCGGAAGAGGGTGGCACCTTGGGACAGAGCGATGGATCGAAGGCGGGCAGGTCCGGAACCTGCCCCACTCCCAGACTAAAGTCTGCGCCACCTCACTATTTGGCCAGTTTGTATTTCAGGGCTCGTTGGGCTGGGGGGAAGCGGGAGACGTCCCGCATTTCCCTGTCCCTCGTCCGTCCCGCAATTCCCCCTCGCCTTTACCTCCAGCTTCCCCCAAAAAACTACACAGGATCTTGACGGTGAGTGAACGCCCCATTTACAATCGCGGCATGCCACGAAAAGTCATCCTGGGATTCGGAATCAGTATCGACGGCTATATTGCGCGGCGGAATGGTGCTATCGATTTTCTGGTCATAGACAAAGAAGGTGAAGCGCTGATGGCGGACTTCTTCGCCAAGATCGACACCACCATCATGGGGCGCAAGACAGCGGTAGGCTGGGTGAAAATGCGCAATAGCGGCGAGATTCCTGACACGCCGGGCATGGCTAACTACGTGATTTCCCGGCGATGGAAGCCGGGCAAACGCGAGGGATTCGAAGTGGTGAGTGGGTCTCTGACAACGTTTGTGAGAAAGCTAAAACGCCGCCCGGGGAAAGATATCTATCTGGGAGGTGGGGGCGAATTGGCTCGCAGTTTCCTCCAAGAGGATTTGGTGGACGAACTCTTCATCGGCGTTGGTCCCATACTGTTGGGCGATGGCATCCCAGGGTTCCCGGGCAAGTTCCCGCAGCGCGACTTCAAGCTGACAGAGTGCAAGTCCTACTCGAATGGATCGGTGGGCTTACGCTATGAACGGATGCGGACTAAGATTAGCCGATGATCGGGGCCTGATGGGTAGGGGAGAACGGGGGCACTGTCCCTGAGTCTTGCCGTTTCGAACAAAGGCCATGTTGTCCGTCCCACATTTCCTTTCAGGATTTCCTCCCGACCTTCTTCTGGATCGCCCGATCAAAGGCGGGCAGGTCGGGAACCTGCCCCACTGACAGACTAAAGTCTCTGCCACCTCATTACTTGGAGATGGTGTATTTAAGAGAGCGTTGGGCGGAGCTTTGGCCTTGCTTCACTGTGATTCTCACTTCGTAGTCGCCGGGGGTGGCGGCGGGTTGGATTGCCATCGGGACTGCTCCTGTTGCATCGGGGGCGGGGAGGGCGGACTTTTGGGTTGTTAGCACTTGGCCGTCTTTTATGAATTGCGCTTCCAGTAATGGCGTCTCCAGACTCTCCTGCGGATAGGCTACGAAATAAATGTAGGGCTGGGCTCCGGACGGGAGGTCGGTTGACAGATATGGCTGCGCTCGCTTGCCGGGGATTTCGAAGGGGTCTAGAGGATCTGGCGGGCGCTTTAGATCGTGTACTCGGCGGACTAGCGTGATGTCGCTGATGCCTGGGCCGGGTTGGTCACGGTTTTCGATTTGATAGACACTTGTGCTGGCGCGGTTGCCTTCCTGGTCGACTACCGCTGTCTCAATTGTGTAATGGCCTGGTGCTAGATTTACGGCGTGCTCGTAGATCATGGTTTCTCCGCGCAGGCCAGCCAGGAAGCTATCCGCGACATCAGAGGGGACATCTTTGCTTAATCGATCTACTATCTCACCTTGCTCATTCTTTACTAGCGCGAAGAGGTAGGCGTGGAACCTATGCTTCTTCTCTTTGGTCTCGGGGGTCGCGGTCAGATTGGCGATCGGGAGTTCGAAGGCGATGGCGTATTGAGTCCGGCCTTTTGCGGAGCGGAACCTTATGGCTTTCGATTCGAAGCCAAAGTTGTAAGGCAGTGGGACGGTGTCTAAGGCTTCCAGTGCTCCCATGTCTCCGGGAGCTAAAGGACCGCGGGACGGCGTAGTATCCGCTGCGGGTTTGCGACACGCAGGTCCGGCTTCGTCAGCTTGACTTCAATTTTCCGGAAGTGGCCGTCGTTGGCTGGAGACGCAGGGCGGTAGGCTAGTTCATAGTGCGTGTCTACCTCTTCCATCACGCGCGCTAGCAGGGCTTCGGAGTTGTTGGTGTTGGCGATTACGAAGCCGCCGGTGCTTTCAGAAATTTCGCGCAGGGCTTCCTGGGTGTTGGCGCTTAGCACGGCGAATCGTAAGTAGTCGGTCTGATGCATGGACTCCATGGCCTGCGCGGCGGGCGAGGGTCCGGTGGTGCTGCTACCTCCCGGTGAGTACGGGCCGCGCGTAGCCATTCCGACTGTCGACTGGCTTTGACTCATGCCGGCGGTCGCTTGCGTTAAGGCTACCGATGCGCTCGTGGGAGTCGATACGGGAGAGCCTTGAATTGCGGGAGAACCACCTTGCGCGGAAGACGTTCCTTGCGGACAGGTGGGCATGTCCTGACAAACGCCGAGGCCATAGACGTCGAGGCCATAGAAAGTCACACCGCCTTTGTTGGCTAAGTTGATTAGCGAGTGCCAGCGTTCCAGTTGATCGGGAGGGCGGGTCAGGCCGGTACTCATTAGCAACACAGTCTTTTGAAAGGGAAGCTGGCTTAGCTGCTTCACCATGTTGATGAGGGCATCGATTTCGCGCAGGCCGGCGTTGACGGCTACGCCCATGTCTCCGCGGGTGCCTAGAGGGTCCTGGGCGTTGGAGCCATCGGGGGCGGTGGGCACTCCGGCGGCGGGAGGCGCGGTGGCGCTGGTTGGAGGCGTCGATGCGGTGGTGACGGAGGTGCTGACGCTGGTGTTCAGGGGAACGCCTAGAGTCGTCATACTCAATCCGCTCAGGACGGCGGCGCTGCTTTGCGCGATGGTCGGGAGCTGGTTGACGGATGCGAGCTCGACGGCTTTGAGCAGATGCTCGCGGTTGTTGGAGAAGGGATAGACGGGGCGGAGGCCGCGGGCATCGAGACTGAAGACTCCTATATAAGTGTCGGGGCGGAGTTCCTTGTTGACGAATTTCTTGGCGGCGTCGAAGGCGAAGGCTCTTGTTTCGGGATTCAGATCGTTGAGGATCAGGCAGACTACGTTGACGGTGCGCAGAGGATTGGAGGGAGGGCGAGCAGCGGCGTCGATGTGCAGGGCTTCGGGCTTGGTGGCTGCCAAGGCTGACTCTCTTTCAAACTCGGCTTGGACTTCGCGACCGGGGACTAAGCGGAAGGATTTTATTTCCTGGCGGACGCCGTCTTCATATACCGAGAGTTGCGCGGGGTCGATTTTAGTTACCAGCTTCCCGTGGGCGTCGCGCACTACTACTTCGAGGAGAACTTCGCGGGCTTGGCTTTGAAAGTCGGGTTGCTGCGCTAGGGCGGTTCCGATTAGCAGCGTGGCGGAGAGGAGGGAGAGGCGCATAGGACCACGACCTAACTTACAGTATAGGCGGCGGGTCTCGAACAGGCAGCGCATGGCGCCGCCCCACTTGCACTACTAAGATGGATGTATGAAGTCGATCATCATTGCTTCGGTTCTTTTTGGCGGTGCGGTTTGGGCGGCGGATGAGGTTGCGGATCGGGCGGCGATCGAGAATACTATTCGCGTGTTTAGCGTGATGCCGTCGCGCGCCGTGCTGTACACTTCCGATTTCGATCACGAGGAGCTGGTGCGGTTTGGGAAGACGCCGGATGGTGGGGCGATTCCGATTACGGTGGAGGGTGCGCCCGGAACCGTTGTGATTTCCAAGGAGCCTATGGGCGAGGCTCAGTGGTTTCCGGCGGGGGTCCATGGGAGCGTGATCGTCAAGAAGATCCGCTTCGTTACGGCGGATGTCGCGATGGTTGATGCGGTGGACAAGGGTCCGGTGCTGATTGTGTTGAAGAAGGTCGGGACGGATTGGAAGATCGCGTCGCTGCGGAGATTGGCGGAGTAATTAGACCTTTTCGGGTACGATGTACGGCTTGCGGTAGTTGCGGGTTAGCATTTTATTTGCTTCCTCGTCGCCGACGTATTTGCGAGTCGCTTCGTCGAATTTCAGCATTCGCTTCAGGCGGTAGCTGGTGTTGGCCAGGTGACAGAGGTCGGCGGACGCGACACCGATTTCTACGTCGGCGTGGAGATTTTTGTAATTGCGGTTCTTCACGGCGGCCAGGAAATTGGACATGTGCGGGCCGGTATCGTCGGCTGTGGCATTTAGCTCGTCCATGATTTTTTCCTGCTTCTCGGCCTTGCCCTGCATTGCGCCCTTGTAGACCTGGAAGCCGACGCGCTGTCGATGGCCATCCAGCCTTCGCTGCCATAGAAGAGATCGCCGACAGTGTTGCCGCCGCGGATTTCGAGGCCGCCTTCGGGACCGGTGAGGCCTCCGCGAACTTCGAACATCAGCTCGGCGTCGCCGTAGTTGAAGGTCGCGATCTGGGTGTTGGGAGTTTCCTGATCGTCATCGGCGGGCACATAATATTTTCCGCCGGTAGAGCTGACGCTTTGCGGGAGGCCGCGGTTGAGGCCCCAGCGGGCGATATCCATTTCGTGTACGCCCTGGTTGCCGATGTCGCCATTGCCGGTGTCCCAGAACCAGTGCCAGTTGTAGGCGAAACGTAGTTCGTTGTAAGGACGCATGGGCGCGGGTCCGAGGAACTTGTCCCAGTCGAGGCCCGGCGGGTATCGGCTCGTCGGGCTTGTGGCCGATCGACTTGCGGCGCTTGAAGCAGAGTCCCTTGGCGAGGTAGACCTTCCCGATGACGCCTTCGTGCAGCAGGTTCATCGCCTTCACTTTGTGTTCCATGCTGCGGCTCTGCGAGCCGACCTGCACCATCCGGCCGTACTTGCGTGCGGCGGCGATCATCTGCTGGCCTTCGAAAACGTTGTGGCATGCGGGCTTCTCGATATAGACGTCCTTGCCGGCCTGGCAGGCCCAGATGGTCGCGAGCGCGTGCCAGTGATTGGGGACGGGCATGGAGACGGCCTGCACCGATTTATCGTCGAAGACCTGGCGCATATCGGCGTAGCCCTTGGGTGTTTTGCCGGTGAGCTTCTGGACCAGCGCCTGGCCGCGTTCGAGGGCCGCCTGGTTAACGTCGCAGAGCGCGACGATGTTGGCGTCGGGAAGCTTCGCGTAGATGTTCATGTGATTCTGGCCGCGTCCGCCGAGGCCGATGATGGCGACATCGACTTTGTCATTTGTGTGCAACGAGAGGCTTTTGCTGGCTGGCGGCGACGGCAGCGGCGGTGGCGAAGGAGAAAAAAGTGCGTCTGGTATGTGTGGGCTGGCATTGCGTTAACTCTCCTAAAATGATACACCGCGCATGTATTTAGAAACTATCCGGTGGTCTGGAGCATCTCAGAAAACAGCGGTTAGAGGCGTTGTTGGGTTATTCTCTAGGAAGTAGACATGATGATTTTTTTCGGGCGGCCATTGCGGACGTCGTTTCTTTTGCCGATGTTGCTGCCACTGTTTTTAGTGCACGCGCGCGGATTCGCTCAGGATCCGGCGCGCGCAGCAACAGTCCGCTCCACCGGCTTCCGATGGAACGCCTGCCCCCGCCAAGCCTGCCGATAGCGACGCTCAGAAGTCGCCCCAGACCAAAGCTGAGCATGCGCAGTCCGATCAGGACGCTCCGCCGGATAAGCGTGTTCTGGGAGTGCTTCCGAATTACCGGACAGTGAACGAGACGGGCACCTATGAGCCCATCACTACGAAGCAGAAGCTGATTATCGCGGCCAAGGATTCGTTCGATTATCCGCTGGTGCTGCTGGCGGCAGCGTTCGCGGGAATCAGTCAGTTAGACGACTCCGACCACTCCTATCACCAGGGAGTTGAAGGATTCGCGAAACGGCTGGCGGCGAATTATGCTGATCAGGCCATCGGCAACATGATGACCGAAGGTTTTTTCCCGTCGATGCTGCATGAGGATCCCCGATATCGCCGAATCGGTCCATCGCGCGGCACCATGAAGTACCGCACGTGGTATGCGTTTTCGCGCATTCTCGTCACTCGCACCGATTCCGGCGGGACCAGGTTTAACTATTCGGAATGGCTGGGCAACTCGACTGGGGTGGCGATTTCGAATCTATATCATCCCGATGAGCGCGATGCTTTGGACAACGTGGAGAAGCTGCTGGAGCAATGCGCCACCGACGGCATTTCGCAAATCCTCAAAGAATTCTGGCCGGACATCAAGCACAAGCTGTTCCACAAGAATCCTCCCGGATCCGACTAGGAGCTAGCGTGAGGGGATTGGTCGCAGCGCTGGGAATTAGTATCTGTGCGAATGCAGGGGCTACCACTATTGTTGCGATCTGGACGCCGTCGAGGCTCGTGATTGCGGGCGACAGCCTGGTGAACGTGAACTGGACCGGCAAGAATGGCGAGCGGCATCACAAGACCTGGAACGATTGCAAGATTCGCAAGTTCGGGTCGAACTACATCTCCGCGGCGGGCAATTATCATATTCAGAACGGCGGGGTTCGATGTGTGGGAGACGGCGGCGCGCGCTTGCGGATCGTCGACACGCGTGGATGAATGCGCGGCTCGGATTCACGGCGGCGCTGCGAAAGGCTCTGGCACCGGTGGTTGGCGCGCGCACGGTTTATCTGACGGTGCTGGTGGCCGGGATCGAGAACGGCGCGCCGGCGCTGAACCACATCACATTTACGGGAACGCCGGGAGCGCGCCTTAGCGTGCGGTCGGAATCGTTCCGCCGAGGGGAGGCAGACATGGGGCCGGGTGATTCTGGGCGAGCGGGGCGCGATCGACCGCTATGAGCGCGGCGCGGCGTCGACCATGACGCAAGGCATTCAGGAGCAGGCTTTATCGTTGGTGCGAGTCGAAGCTCGCGCGATGCCGCAAACGATCGGCGCGCCGTTTTCTGATGCTGACGATCGGGGCCGCGGGCGAACAGTGGATCAATCCCGGGTGCTGCCCGTCTGTCTTGTCCAAAATGAGGTAAGCTTTCGGGAAAGGGGTTCCGGATGAAGAGACTGATCCTCGCCTCGATTTTTTGCCTCGCGTTTGCGGTTCGTTCGTACGCGCAGGACAAACCTCAATTGCAACTGATTTCTCCTGAGAAGCTGCTGGAGTTTCCGAAGCTGGTTGATCCTAGTTCCGGGAAGCCTGTGCATAGCTTGGATCTTTCGAAGCGAAGCAGCGCCGCCTAGCTGCTTCGAGTTGAATTTTACACTCAATCCGGCGCAGAGCGGAATCTGCTCCGTGCCTTTGCTCGAAGCGCATGCGGATGCGATCGACCCGGGGATCGCGTTTACGCCCGGCGAACACGGCTGTGCCGATTCCTCAGGCGCGTGTTCCGGCGCCGGCTTGTGAGAAGAAATAGCGTTGGCTATGAAGCGTCTACCAGCTCCGTTGAAGAACATGCCAAAATTCGCTGAACGACCGCCGGCTGAAGCCGACGCTGCAAGCTGAAGCTCGCGCCACCATCGTTCTTCATTACCTTGGGTGGGCGGCAGGCCACGTCGGAGCTTAACGCATCAGGAAGCTGAGAATTCGGCGCGCCACAGCCCCATACGGTGGGCGCAGCAGGCTCAAGGGCGTCCAGCGGCCTTCAATAAAAACGCCCTTCTTCTTCGAAAAAGTTTCAAAGCCGTGAACGCCGTGGTAATGGCCCATGCCGCTGGGGCCGATGCCTCCGAAGGGCAATCCGGTTTGGCCGACGTGAAAGATGCAGTCGTTCACCGTGACGCCTCCGGCAGTCGTTCGCGCGAGCACGCTGTTCACCCTGAACGCTGTTCGAATCGAAATAATAGAGCGCCAGAGGATGGGGGCAAGCGTTGATGAGCGCGACCGCGTCGTCCAGCGTTTCGTATCCTACGACAGGCAGGATCGGGCCGAAAATCTCTTCCTGCATGACCGTCATATCATCGCGGACGTTGATGAACAGCGTCGGCGCGAAGACCTGATTTTCTTCGTTGCACGTTTCATTCGCAGGGTTGATCTTGGATTGCGGTCGCGCCTTTCTGCTCCGCGTCGGCGACCAGTTCGTGCGAGCGTTCGATAGTGCGCGGCGTCGATAATCCGCGTGTAATCGGGATTCGCGACTAGTTTCGGATACATGTTGCCGACGATGCGCGGTGCAATTTTCAGAAATTCCCCGACGTGAGTATTCGCGATCAGCAGGTAATCCGGCGCGACACAGGTTTGTCCGGCATTATAGAGTTTCCCCGTCAGGATCCGCTCCGCCGCCCTTTCGAGAGGATAATCGGGATGCACCAGCGCGGGACTCTTACCGCCCAATTCCAGCGTGACGGGCGTCAGGTTTTCCGCGGCGGCTTTCATGACCATTTTTCCGACTCGCGCCGAGCCGGTATATATAAGGTGATCGAAAGGCAGACGGGAGAATTCCTCCGCGACCTCTGATCCGCCGTTGATCACGCAAATATAGTCGGGTGGAAACGTCTTCTTCGATGATTTGCTCGAAGCAGAGCGCCGGTGCGAGGCGCCAGCTCGGAGGGCTTTATCATCACTCTGTTCCCTGCGGCGATCGCGCCGACGGCCGGTCCGATGGTGAGAAACAGAGGATAGTTCCAGGCTCCCAAAATCCCGACGACGCCTTTCGGCTGCATCTCGATCCGCGCGCGCGCCGGCTGGAATTGCCAGCCGACCGGGACGGCGCGGGGCTCCATCCAATTCTTTAAGATGCTTGCGCGCATCGCGGATTTCGCCCAGCGTTGGGACCAGTTCGAGCGCCAGCGTCTCCTCGGCCGCGCGGCCTGTGAAATCGTCAGAGATTGCCCGAACGATCTCGTCATTCTGGTGACGGAGCAGCGCACGCTCCAGCGCTTTGAGCGCGCCGATTCGGTCGCGATACGAAGACCCGTCCAGGCGGAACGCGGCATCGCTGGGCGTCAAACAGGTCGCGAGCAAGCATCGTTCCATTGTCGCTACAATGAAGGGCGGTACGTCATAGCCCACGTCGGCTGAGAGCAGAGGAAGCACTCTTTTGAATCGCACGAATACGGAAGATCCGGCTTATTACCATAAAGTCGTCGATTGCCAGTGGGCGTGTCCCGCGCACACCAATGTTCCGGAATACATCCGCCTGATCGCGCAGGGGCGTTTTACCGACGCCTACATGCTGAATCGCGAATCGAACGTGTTCCCGGCGATTCTGGGGCGCACCTGCGATCGGCCTTGCGAGCCGGCGTGCCGCCGCGGCCGGCTGGATGGAAAGCCGGTCGCGATCTGCCGCCTGAAGCGCGTCGCGGCCGATCATCGCGGCGAAATCGCCGATCTGCTGCCGCCCATTCCGGCGAAGAAGAACGGCAAGCGCATCGGGATCGTCGGCGCGGGTCCGGCGTCGCTGACCGTCGCGAACGATCTGATGCCGCACGGCTACGAAGTCGTGATTTTCGAACAGAACGAGAAGCCCGGCGGCCTGATGCGCACCAACATTCCCGCGTTCCGCCTGCCCGCCAAAGTGCTCGACGAAGAGACCGCAGACCATCCTCAATATGGGCGTCGATATTCGCTACAACACGCCCGTCAAGAGCATGAAGGCGCTGCTGGCCGAAGGGTTCGACGCGATTTTCGTCGGCAGCGGCGCGCCGCGCGGCAAGGAACTGGAAATTCCCGGCCGTCACGACTACCGGATCGCATCCACATCGGCATCGACTGGCTGGAATCGATCGCGTTCGGCCATATCGATATCGGTCGGCGAGAAGGTTCTGATCATCGGCGTCGGCAATACGGCGATGGATTGCTGCCGTTCGTCGAAGCGCATGGGCGCGAAATCCGTCAAAGTGATGGCGCGCCGCCCGCGCGCCTACTTCAAAGCGTCGCCCTGGGAACTGGACGATGCCGAGGAAGAGGGCGTCGAGATCGTGATCAATCACGCGCCGAAGCGCTTCGTGATCGAGAACGGCAAGCTGACCGGCATGGAGTTCGAGCGTCTGGAATGGGACGCGAAGGCGAAGAATTCGACGCGTGATCGACACGATTTTTCTGCCGGCCGACGATGTGATTCTCGCCATCGGCCAGGAAAACGCGTTCCCCTGGTTCGAGCGCGACCTGGGCGCGCAGTTCGATAAATGGGATCAGCCGGTGGTGGACGAGACGACGATGATGTCGACGCTGCCCGGCGTTTTCTTCGGCGGCGATGCGGCGTTCGGGCCGAAGAACATCATCTGGGCCGTGGAGCACGGCCACCAGGCCGCGATCTCGATCGACAACTATTGCCAGGACGTCGCCGGTGACGGAGCGTCCCGCAGGACGGGCATGAATCTCATCAGCCAGAAAATGGGGCTGAGCGAGTGGAGCTATCACAACGATTACAATCCGGCGTCGCGCCAGAAGATGTCGCACGTCGATCTGGCCAGCGCGCTTCAAGCAGCTCAATATCGAAGTCGAGCTGGGGTTCGACCCGGAGCAGACCGCGCGCGAAGTGCAGCGCTGCCTGAACTGCGACGTCGAGACCGAGTTCACCGCGGCCCGCTGCATCGAATGCGACGCCTGCATCGATATTTGCCCGCTGCAGTGCCTGACCATCACGCGCGACGGCGGCGAAGAGGATCTGCGCACGCGTCTCTCGGCGCCGGCGATGAATCTGACGCAGGCGCTCTACGCGTCCGCGCCGCTGCCGCAAACCGCGCGCCTCATGATTAAGGACGAAGACCTCTGCGTCCACTGCGGCCTGTGCGCGGAACGCTGCCCCACGGCGGCTTGGGACATGCAGAAATTCGAACTCGAAATTCCATATGCGGGGAGGGCGGCAGCGTGCACCAGCTCCTACGTACCCGCGTAAACGACTTCGCGATCAAGCTCGCGAACGTCAACGGCACCGGCTCGGCCAGCGCGAACGGTCTGCTGATGCAGGCGATTTTCCGCATGGGCATTCCGGTGTCGGGGAAGAATCTTTTCCCGTCGAACATTCAAGGCCTGCCCACGTGGTATGAAATTCGCGTCAATAAGGACGGCCACACGGCGCGCGCGCTCGATTACGACCTGATGGTCGCGATGAACTCGCAGACCTACGCGCGCGATGTGCGCGAGGTTCGCGAGGGCGGCTATATGCTGTACGATTCGTCCTGGCCTCTGGACAAGAGCCTGATTCGCGACGACGTGACCTATCTGGGCGTGCCGCTGGCGGAGATGTGCAACGAGCATTTCAAGGATCCGCGCGAGCGCATTCTGATGAAGAACATCGCCTACGCGGGCGCGCTGATCGCGGCGCTCGACGTCGACATGGAGATCGTCAAGCAGCTGCTGGACGAGAAATTCTCGAAGAAGAAAGCGCTGCGCGAATCGAATCTGACGGCGCTCAAGCTGGGCTACGATTACGCGAAAGAACATTTCCAGTGTCCGCTGCCGTTCCATCTCGAAAAGATGGACGCGAACGCCGACAAGATTCTGATCGACGGCAATACGGCGACCGCGCTCGGCTGCGTTTACGCGGGCGCGACGGTCGCCGCATGGTATCCCATCACGCCTTCGACGTCGGTGATGGACGCGTTCCGAGGCTTCTGCGATCAGTATCGGCGCGATCCGGAGACCGGCAAAAACAACTGCCTGATCATTCAGGCCGAAGACGAGCTGTCGGCGATCGGCATGGTGATCGGCGCGTCCTGGAACGGCGCGCGCGCGTTCACGTCGACCTCGGGCCCCGGAATTTCGCTGATGAACGAACTGCTCGGCCTCGCGTATTACGCGGAGATTCCGGCCGTGATCATGGACATTCAGCGCGTCGGCCCGTCCACCGGCATGCCGACGCGCACCCAGCAGGGCGATATTATGGCATGCGCCTACGCCTCGCACGGCGACACCAAACATATTTTGCTGTTCCCGTCGAATCCGGCGGAGTGCTTCGAATTCGCGGTGAAATCGTTCGATCTGGCGGAGCGCTTTCAGACGCCCGTGTTCATGCTGTCCGATCTCGATATCGGCATGAACGACTGGGTGGTGCCGCGCCTCACCTGGGACGATGCTTACCGGCCCGATCGCGGCCGCGTGCTCGATCTGGCAGAGATCGAAAAGCTTTCGAAGTTCCTCCGCTATACCAACGAGGACGAAAATCACATCGCCGCGCGCACGCTGCCCGGCGTGCATTCGAAGGGCGCGTTTTTCACGCGCGGCTCCGGCCACAACAAGTTCGGCGCGCTACACCGAAATGCCGGACGAGTATCAGGAAGTGGTCGACCGCCTGCTGCGCAAGCACAAGGCCGCCGCGAAATTCGTTCCCGCTCCGATTATTCAGAAGCGCGAGGGCGCACGCATCGGCATCGTCACCATCGGCGGCTGCGATCCGGCGGTGCGCGAGGCGATCGAACTGCTGCCGCAGCGCGGCATCGACGCGGATTTCATGCGCATCCGCGGATTCCCGTTCGACGAGGAAGTCGAGGAGTTTCTCGAATGCGCACGACGTCAACTTCATCGTCGAGCAGAATCGCGACGCGCAGCTTCGCTCGCTGCTGACGCTCGAAACCGGCGTCGCCAAAGGACAAGCTGCGCAGCGTGCTCGCCTTCGGCGGCTTCCCGCTGAGCGCGAAGAACGTGATCGATGGAATATTAGAACAAGTGGGAGAGCTAATAAATGCCATCCATCGCTAAACCGGTCGCCGTTCATCCCAGCCTGCATCGCAACGCGCTCGGCCTGACCGTTCGCGACTACGAAGGCACCATGTCGACGCTGTGCGCGGGCTGCGGGCACGATTCCATCACCGCCGCGATCATCCGCGCGCTGTGGGAGCTTTCGACGCCTCCGCACATGCTCGCGAAGATGAGCGGCATCGGCTGCTCGTCGAAAACGCCGACTTATTTCGTCAGCGGCGCGCACGGATTCAATTCCGCCCACGGACGCATGGCCGCCATCGCCACCGGCGCCAACGCCGCCAATCGCGAACTGACCTACATCGGCATTTCGGGCGACGGCGATTCGCTCTCCATCGGCCTCGGCCACATGTGCCACGCCATCCGCCGCAATGTGAAGATGCTGTACATCATCGAAAATAACGGCGTGTACGGCTTGACCAAGGGACAATTTTCCGCGTCGGCCGACGTCGGCTCGAAGAGCAAGCGCGGCGAGCCGAACCGCATGGCTCCCATCGATCCGGTGATGCTGGGGCTCAGCCTCGGCGCGACGTTCATCGCGCGCAGTTTTTCGGGCGACAAGGAACAGCTGGTGCCGATTCTCAAGGCCGGCCTCGCGCATCGCGGCTTCGCGATGGTCGACGTGATTTCGCCGTGCGTGACTTTCAACGATCACGACGGATCGACCAAAAGCTATCTGTACACCCGCAAGCATACGCGAAGAGTGACGGAGAGCGATTTCGTTCCGCCCGCCACGGAAATTCTGGCGACCATCGGCCAGACCGGGACCACCACCGTGACCATGCACGACGGCAGCGTGGTGCGATTCACGGGCGTGCCGAAGGATTACGATCCGACCGATCGGCAGCAGGTCACGTCCTATCTTGCAGGAGCATCAGGGACAGGGCGAAGTGGTCACCGGGCTTCTCTACGTCGACGAAAGCGTGCCCGATATGCATGAAATGAGCAATTCGCCGGACGGGGCGCTGTCGAAGATGCCGTATGAAAAGCTGTGCCCCGGCGCGGCGGAGTTGGCGAAGTTGCAGGAAGAGTACCGGTAACTTGTGCCGGTAGAAAACGTCTAGTTATAGAAGAGGTTTAGTCCAGTTGGCACTCATTGTCGGTGTTTTCAAAGAGACTTTCCCGGACGAGCGCCGCGTGGCCCTGACCCCGAAAGTTATCGACGTGCTGAAAAAGCTGAACGCGGAAGTGTGGATGGAGCACGGCGCCGGGCTTGAAGCCGGATTTCCCGACGCCGATTACGCCGCCAAGGGCGCGCACCTCGCGTCCGCCGAATGAGGTTCGGGAGCACGCGTCGATTCTGCTTCACGTCCGCGTCCCTCTGCCCGACGGCCTGAAGCGGCCAAATCGTCGATCGGCTTTTGCGATCCTTTGTCGAATCCGCGATCTGGCGGCGAAATACGCAGCCGCCGGCGCGACGCTGTTTTCCATGGAATTGGTTCCGCGCATCACGCGCGCGCAGAGCATGGACGCGCTTTCGTCCATGGCGTCGATCGCCGGATATAAAGCGGTGCTGCTCGCGGCCAACACTCTGCCGCGCCTGTTTCCGATGATGACCACCGCCGCGGGCACCATTCCTCCGGCGCGAGTGCTGGTGATCGGCGCGGGCGTCGCCGGATTGCAGGCCATCGCCACCGCGCGGCGTCTGGGCGCGGTGGTCAGCGGCTACGACGTGCGCGCCGCGGTGAAGGAACAGATCGAAAGCCTGGGCGCGAAGTTCGTCAACATCGATCTCGGCGGCGCGAAGGCCGAGGGCGAAGGCGGCTACGCCAAGGCGCTCGACGAAGACGCGATGCGCCGCCAGCGCGAGCAGATGGCCGACGTTCATGAGCGAACAGGACGTCGTGATCACCACCGCCGCGGTTCCCGGCAAGCAAGCGCCGATGCTGATCACCCGCGAAATGGTGCACGCCATGGCGCCCGGCTCCGTGATCGTCGATCTGGCGGCCGAGCGCGGCGGCAATTGCGAAGTGACGCAAGCCGGCGAGACCGTGATCGAGCAGCGGCGTCACGATCCTGGGCCCGGTCGAATCTTCCGGCGACCGTGCCCTATCATGCCAGCCAGATGTACGCGCGCAACATCGTGACGTTCCTGAAGAATATGGTGAATAAAGAAGGCCAGCTGAACATCGATACCGAACGACGAAATCACCCGCGAGACGCTGATCACGCGCGACGGCGAGGTGGTGAATCCGAAAGTTCAGGCGCTGCTCGGGAGTCAACGTATGAGTCACCGAAATTGAGATGAGTCTGTACGTGCTGATCCTGGCCGTTCCGCTGGGACTGGAACTGGTGCAGCGCGTTTCGCCGCTGCTGCACACGCCGCTGATGTCGCTGACCAACGCGATCTCGGCGATCTCCGTGGTCGGCGCGATTCTGGTCGCGGGCGCCGGCGGAGCGCCGAAGCTGAGCCAGGTGCTGGGCTGCGTCGCCGTGCGTCGCGTCCACCATCAACATCGTCAGCGGATTCCTGATCACCGATCGCATGCTGAAGATGTTTCGGAAAAAAGAGCCTAAATGAATGGACACAGATCTGGCAGGTCGCTTACATCGTCGCCGCGCTGTCCATTATCGGCTCCATCAAGTGGCTGAGTTCTCCGGCGACCGCGCGCCGCGGCGTCATGGCCGGCCAAATGGGCATGCTGTTCGCCGTGGTCGGCACGCTGCTGCGGCATGAAGTGGTCAATTACGAATGGATCCTGATCAGCATCTTCATCGGAGCCGCGATCGGCGCGCCGCTCGCGTACCTGATGCCGATGACCGCGGTGCCGCAGTTGACCGCGCTCTCGCACGCGTTCGGCGCGCTGGCCGCCGCGCTGGTCGGAACCGCCGAATATTATCGCAGCACATCCCACACGGGCTTCACGATGACCGCGCTGGTGATCGAAACCGTGCTCGGCTATCTCACCTTCACCGCCAGCATCATGGCGTTCGGAAAACTGCAGGAGATCGTCCCGACGCGTCCCATGACCTATAAAGGCCAGAACTTCGTCAACATCGCGCTGCTCATATTCGCCGTCTGCGCTCGGCGTCTGGATGATCGTCGAGCCCGCGCCGTCCTGGGTGTTCCCGACCTTCACCGGCTTGTCGCTGCTTGTTCGGCGTCCTGCTGATCATTCCCATCGGCGGCGGCGACATGCCCACCGTGATCGCGCTGCTGAATTCCTACGCCGGCGCGGCCTGCGCGGCCATGGGATTCGCGCTTTCGAACCGCCTGCTGATCATCGCCGGCGCACTGAACGCCGCCTCCGGCTTCATTCTTTCGGTGATCATGTGCAAGGCCATGAACCGGTCTTTCCTGAACGTTCTGTTCGGCGCGTTCGGGCAGGTGCAGGAAGGCGCGTCGGCGAAGATGTCGACCAAGCCGGTCCGTTCGGCGACCGCCGAAGACGCCGCCGCGATCCTGGCCGGCGCGCGCAAAGTCATCGTCGTTCCCGGCTACGGCATGGCCGTCGCGCAGGCGCAGCACAAGCTGCGCGAGCTGACCGACGCGCTCACCAAGCGCGGCGTCGAAGTGCGATTCGCGATTCATCCGGTCGCCGGCCGCATGCCCGGCCACATGAACGTGCTGCTGGCCGAGGCCGACATTCCCTACGACCGACTGCATGAGATGGAAGACATCAATCCCGATTTCGCGGAAGCCGACGTCGCGCTGGTGATCGGCGCGAACGACGTCGTGAATCCGGCCGCGCGCCACGACACGACCAGCCCCATTTACGGCATGCCGATTCTCGACGTCGATAAAGCGCACACCGTGATGGTGATCAAGCGCAGCATGAACCCCGGCTTCGCGGGCATCGATAACGAGCTTTATTACATGGATCGCACGCTGATGCTGTTCGGCGACGCGAAATCGTTCGTGGCCGATATCGTGAAGGAACTCCCCGCGCACTCATGATCTGGAGCGCCATCGGCGCGGCCCTCATGGCTCTGGGCGTAATGCTCGGAGCGTTCGGCGCCCACGCGCTCAAGGAGCGGCTCGACGCCTACTCGCTGGACGTCTATCAGAAGGCCGTCTTCTATCATTTCATTCACGCGCTCGGCATCCTGATCGTCTCGACACTCCTCCGCGCCGGCGCGCTGACGGAATCCGCCTGCACCACCGTCTGCGCGCTGCTGCTCGCCGGAATCGTGCTCTTCTCCGGCAGCCTCTATCTGCTCGCAGTCACCGGATCGAGAGGGCTCGGCGCCGTCACTCCATTCGGCGGATTGGCCTTCATCGCCGCCTGGGTGCTGCTCGCTTACCAATCTTGCTGTCGGCACTGAAGTAGGCACGGCCACTACCGCGATTCCCGCGCCTGCGAAGCCTTCGTGTGAAACTCTGCCGCCGCGCCTGCTCTTCTTTCGCAAGATGCGCCGCGATTTCTTCCTCCGTCGCCATGCGATACGAGTGCGCATGCAGCAATTGCGCCGCCTGCGCCGCGCCCACCTCGGCCATACGGCCGCCCACCATTCCTCGCTTCGCATCCTCCAGGCTCATCAGCCACACAAACTCCGGCAGCGACCGCTCCAGCGTGCGGACCTCCTGCCAGTACTGCCTCAGATCCCGCATTATTCTTCTCCCCGCAACACGCGCGCGATTTCTTTCGCCGCCCGGTCTTTTTGCTCTTCCGACATCCCCGGATGGATGTGCTCCATTTGAATCGCGCTCTTCTGCCTGCGCTCGCCCACTTCCGCCGCGACCGATCGCCGCAGCTCGTCGAGCCCCTCGCGGTCCAGGCTTTCCACCAAATCTTGAAACTTGCTCATCGGCTCTCCTTACCCTGCACGCGCTGTGTACGCTTTTTCGATCCGGTCGGCGTTCTCCGCCTGCTGCACCGCCAGCCTCTTCAATCCGCTCGCATGCGCCAGCAGCGCGCCCGCCACGCCTTTCGACATGTCGACCGGCAGCACGATCTCTTCGCTCACCGCCTCGCGAAGCTGGCCAGCACCCGCTCCGCGCGCTCCTGTGCGATTTTTTCGATCGGCCCGCGCCCGCGTCAGCAATTCGTGCGAATCGGCGCGCAGATGCGCGATCTGCGCCAGCGGAATCAGATGCTCCACCAGCCTCTCCAGGGCGCGGCCCGTATATCGGATCCGCGCCTCGATCGCCATCAGGTCGCTGAGTTTCGTGAACGCCGGCTTGCCCTCCGCCGCCGAATCGATGATTACTCCCAGCGTCTTTTCCGCGACGCTCGCCATCTCGCTGTTCGATTCGCGGGCGTATTGATGCAGACTGCGCTCGGCTTTTTTCATTTGCTGAAGGCGATCATCGGCGCCCGCGAGTCGCCTCCACCGCGGCCATCACCTCCGGCCTGCTCCTCCGCCTGACCGAGCGATTCTTCCAGGCGCGCCTGCAGATCCTGAGAGAGCTGTCTGTTCGTCGTCGGTCGCCACAAAGTGCAGCGTCGGCGTCTCGGTAATTTGAAAATCCGGGGGTGAATTCATGCGCGTTCCTCTGCTCGGAACGATAGCGCCGTCATTTCAGCGCGCGCGCGCGAGTGAAAACGCCAAATGTCTGAAAACTCTTGGTTATTTCAGCCGCGAAATCTCGCTCATGATCGCCGCCAGCGCGCTCCGGAACTCCAATGGCGTCGTCACATCGAAGGTCCGCGGCGCCAGCGGCTTCAACGTACGCGCGAGCGAATCCTCCGTCGGCAGCACCTCCGCTGACGGGAACACCTGACGGATACGGGCGCGGCTGCAGCGCCCACGTTGGCCTCCGGGCGCCAGTCCCTGGGCCTCGGCCTTGAATCAGGCATAGGCGGAAAGTAGCGAATATAAAACACCCGCACTCCCGGCTCCGGCGCAGCTTCAATCGGCCGCAGATCCTGTCCCTTGGGAAACGCCATCGGCCCGCTCAGCACGATCAGCACGCGAGCCGCATCGGCGGTCAATCCCAATGGAACGTCGCCGTTCTGCTCCGTGCTCTCCAGTCGCTTGCGGATCTCAGAGACGAAAAACTGCGCGTTCTGTTCGTGATTTTCCAGCGCATGCACGTCGATCTGATTCGGATCGTTATCCAGCAGCGCCGCCCGCAGCCGCGTCCAGTCGAGCTTGCCCACTTCTTCCTGGTTGAAGCTGACCTTCCGGCGCTCCAGATCGAGCAGCGTCACATTGATCGATCCATTCTTAGTGTCCATCTGCGAAAGCATCTTGCAGCGCCGGAATCAGATTGCCCATATTGCGCTTCATTGTCCGGCCTACTCGCCGCGTCGCCAGTTCCGTCGGCGATTCGTTCACCACCACTTCCACTCGAACCGGCCGCTCGTTTTGAACAGGCAAGTTGAGACGCGAGGAGATTTCCGGCAAATACCACGAGTCCGGCGGCTCGGTGAACGTCGCAAACTCGACCTCCGGCAGGTTGCGCCAGGCGTCCGGCAGAGGATCGTGAGGCACATCCGGCACATGCAGCTTGATCCGCTTCAGCGCATGTTCCTTCGATCCCGTATCGAACACCGCCGCAGCCACTTGATAATCGCCGGGCAGGATAAATGCGTACTGATCGAAATTTATAGAGGCAAGGCTGTCCGGATTTTTCAGCTCCTCAAAATGCAGCGCGCGATGGGTTCGAAATACACGGTCCTCATGATCGCGAATTTCCAGGAACACCACCATCTGCCCCGGCCCACTCCGCTTCACGAACTCCGATCCATCGACGCGCACCGCGAGAATCACGCTCAACCGCTGATGCACGCTGAGGCGAGCCTGGACAACATCCGTCGACCACTCGAATGTGCGCGTCCTCGCCTCCTTTCAGCCATTGGTCGAAGGGAATCCGGTCGAAAACCGCGTCCGGTTGGCCCTTTTGAGCGAACGCCGCGACGGCGCACATCAAACCCAAATAGAAATTCCGTAACATCTCAGCTAACCGAATCATAGCGAAACCCACGCGCGGAGGCGTAAACTATTGGTAATGAAAACGTTGTTGGGCGTTTTTCGTTTCTCCTGCGGGATGGTTGCGCAGAATGCAAAGATTTGGCACGAAGCAACCGATCATTCGCAGATGATATCGACTCTCCATCTCGCGAACAGTAAACAGACGCCACCCCGGGGCGCTGGATCGCCTGCCCCGCCCGCCTCCAAATCAGCAAATCAATGACTCCAAAAGAAATGACGGAAGATCGTCCCATCACGCTGCTGCTCCAGGCCTTCGCCAGCGGAGACAAGACGGCGTTGAATCATCTGATTCCGCTGGTGTACTGCCGAACTGCGCAAAATCGCCGACGGACATCTTCGCAACGAACGTCCCGGCCATACCCTGCAACCCACCGCGCTGGTGCACGAAGCCTATGCCCGCCTGATCGAGCAAAAACAGCCCGATTATCGCAATCGCGTGCATTTCCTGGCCGTCGCCGCACAGGTGATGCGCCAGATCCTCATCGACCACGCCCGCAAGAAATTTGCCGCCAAGCGAGGCGGTTCCCGTCCCAAATATTCGCTCGATGAAGCCTGCGACGCCGCCATCGAAAAGCCGTCCCTGATGATCGATCTCGACGACGCCCTCAAAGCCCTCGAAGCCCACGACGCGCTGAAAGCCCGCCTCATTGAGATGCGTTTTTTCGGCGGTCTAACCGCGGAGGAATCGGCCGACGTCTTGAATATGCCCGTAAACGACGTCCGCCGCGGCCTTCGCATCGCCCAGGCATGGCTCCAGCGTGAACTGGACCGCGTCCGCCGGTGAAGCGGTAGAATAATTTTTACAATTCGCGAAAAATTTGGCCGGGGTTTGCGCATTATCTGTCAGGAGGCGGCAAGTCACGATGAATTTTAAACGATTCTCGGAGGATCGTGCTTTGCCGCCATTCCGAAAACGGCATTGCACCAACGGATAATTCTGTGGCGATGCCCTCGCATACCTGGGAGCGAATCGAGCATATTTTTCTTGAGGCCGCCGATCTGCCTCGTCCGCGAGCAGGCGGCGTTCCTCGACCAGGCCTGCGGCGGGCGATCAGGAACTGCGCCGCGAAGTGCAATCCCTGCTCGATTCGGACCGCAAGAGCGGCGAGAAAATCACCCGCGCCGTGGAGGATGAGGCCCAATCGCTGTTTGGCCTGAGCCCCATCATCGGCTCCCGCCTCGGCGCTTATCGCGTCGTTCGCGAAATCGGGCGCGGAGGCATGGGCGCCGTCTATCTCGCCGTCCGCGACGACGATCAGTTTCAAAAGAACGTCGCCATCAAGCTGGTCAAGCGCGGCATGGATACCGCCGAAGTCCTCCGCCGCTTTCAACATGAGCGCCGCATTCTCGCCGGCCTCGACCACGCCTATATCGCCCGCATCATCGACGGAGGCACCGCACCCGACGGCCGTCCGTTCTTCGTCATGGATTACGTCGAGGGCCAGTCGATCGACACCTATTGCCGCGATCGCGCCCTCACCTTCGCCGACCGCTGCCGGCTTTTCCTGAAAGTATGCGAGGCCGTTTCTCACGCCCATCGAAATCTCGTCATTCATCGCGATCTGAAGCCCGGCAATATTTTCGTCGCGCCCGATGGCACGCCCAAGCTCCTCGATTTCGGCGTCGCAAAACTGCTGGTGCCCGATGGCGATCCGCATCTCACCGTCACCGGCATGCAGGCCCGCCTCCTCACCCCGCAGTACGCGAGCCCCGAACAGGTGATGGGTCGCCCCGTCAATACCGCGACCGATGTGTATTCGCTCGGCGGCGTGTTCTACGAGCTGCTCACCGGAGCCTGCGCCCAGAACCTCGACTCTACTTCGCAAGAGGAAATCGAGCGCGTCATCTGCCTACAGGAAGTCCCGCCACCGAGCGCCACTAAACCCGGCGTCCCGGCCGATCTCGACAATATCGTGATGATGGCGATGCGCAAGGATCCCTCGCGCCGCTATCAGTCCGTCGATCAGTTCGCCGACGATATCCGCCGCTATCTCGCCGGTCGTCCCGTTCTCGCGCGCAAGGATTCGCTCGCCTATCGCGCCGGGAAATTCGTTAGCCGCCACAGCCTGATGATCGCCGCTGCGTGCGTCGTGGTCGCGAGCCTGGTGGGTGGAATCGTCATCGCCATGTCCCAGGCGCGGCGCGCGGAGCGCCGTCTCACCCAGATGGTCGAGCTCGCCAATCGTTCGCTCTTCGATGTCCACTCCGCTATTGAGCGCTTGCCCGGCGCCACCGACGCCCGCCGCGAAATTGTCAAAACCACTCTCGCGTTCCTCGAAAATCTCTCCAAAGATGTCGGCCGCGACGACGACGTGCGTCTCTCGCTCGCCACCGCCTACTGGCGTCTCGGCGATTTGCAGGGCTATCCCGACAAACCGAATCTCGGCGATATAAAAGGCGCGCTCGCTCAGTTACAACAAGTCCGTCGAATTGCTCGACCCCTCTGCGCGCCAAGCGTCCCAACGACCCGGAGGTCCTGCGGCAAGTCGTCGACACATATCAGCACATGGGTTCCGTGCTGAACCAAACAGGCGATGTTCCCGCCCTCGTCAAGGCCTTCGAAAACGTACTCCCAGCCGCCAAGGCGATCGCCCGCCTCCAGCCCAACGACCCCGAATCCAACGAAGCCGAGGGAGTTTTTTACAACGACCTCGCTCTTTCTCTTCAGTTCGCCGATCCGAAACGGGCGAATGAATATGCGCGCCTGCACATGGCCCTGATTCCCGCGCTTCTTAAGAAATTTCCCGGCAATGACGACATCGCCGATGAAGCCGCCGTCGCGCACGCCACCATGTCGACGCTGCTCTCGCGCAGCGGAGATCGCGTGGCAGCTTTAAGAGAATCGCGGGAAAGCGCCTCAATTCGCGAAGGAGTCGCCGCGCGTCATCCCAACGATGTGTTTCGCCTTCGCCTGCTCATGATTGCCTACGGCCATGTCGGCGATCACCTGGGCGCGCCGTTCATTCCCAATGCCGGCGATCCCAAGGGCGCGCGGGAATACTTCGACAAGTGCGTCGACATCGCCCGTCAGATCATCAAGGCCGATCCGCAGGATCGAACGGCCCGCTACGATCTCGGCAACGCCCTGCTGCGCCAGGGAGCAGCGGAAGTTCCCGGCGGCGACCGTGCCGTAAATCCTCGCCTCCCTTCGCGAATCCGTCGACACCCTGGAAGCCCTCGCCCTCGAGGCTCCCGGCTCGCCTTCGCTACCAGCGCCCTTTGATGCTCGCCGATCAATACCTCGGCATTTGCCTCCGCAAAATGGGCAGGCTCGATGAGGCGTTGGTCGAACTGCGGCGCTCCCTCGAAATCGTCGACGCCACTCTTGTAACGCATCCCGGCGATGCTCCCGCTCTGTCGCGGCTGGTCACGGATGAAAGGGAAATCGCCTCCATCCTCGCCTCCCGCGGAGACTCTGCCGGCGCCATCGCCCACGCCCAGCGAGCCGTGTCGGTCGCGCAGAAATATATCGATGGCCCCGAGCCCGGTCTTCGCAAGAGATACCTCGGTGACTCCTACTTCGGTCTCGCCACGGTCGACCGCACGCTTAATAAATGGCCGGAGGCTCGCGACAATGCCCAGCAGGCGCTTGCGTACTGGAATTTACCCGGAGTCACCGATGTCGATCCCGATCGTCGCGACCAGATGAACGCCATCCTAACCGCGTCCGCCGCCCATCTGCTTCGTAAATGATATGATCGCTCGCATGAAGACTCTCGTCCTGCTCTTCGCATTCACAGCCCTTGCATTCGCCGCCGACATCTCCGGAAAATGGTCCTTCGAAGTCGTCCTCGACGCTGGCGGCGGCAGCCCCAACTTCGAATTCACGCAAACCGGCGACAACCTCACCGGCATGTATCACGGCCAGTTCGGCGACGCCAAAGTAACCGGCACCGTCAAAGGCGATAAAGTCGAGTTCTCCTTCAGCGGCGACGCGGGCAGCGCGAAATACGTCGGCACCCTGGACGGCGCAAATAAAATGAAAGGCACAGTAGACTACGGCGAAGTCGGCAAAGGCACCTTCACCGCACAAAAAAGTAACTCTTTGCGAGCTTAGCGCCTTTGCGTGAAACATCTTTCTTTTGAAATAGTCACACTAAGGTATGCCCGCCGAAACCCTGGAAACCAAGTGCTGCATAGTGGGCGGAGGCCCCGCAGGCATGATGCTCGGCTACTTGTTGGCCCGCGCCGGCGTCCAAGTCACCGTCCTCGAAAAACACCAGGACTTCATCCGCGATTTCCGAGGCGATACCGTCCATCCCTCCACCCTCCAAGTCCTCGATGAACTCGGCCTCCTCGAAGCCTTCCTGAAAGTACCCCACCAGCAGCTGACATCGGTAGGGGGCACCTTCGGAGACTTCCCCTTCCAGGCCGCCAACTTCAGCCGTGTGCCTGGCCCGTGCAAGTTCGTCGTCCTGATGCCGCAGTGGGATTTCCTGAACTTCCTCTCCGCCCAGGTCCGGCGCTTCCCATCCTTCGATCTGCGAATGCAGCATGAAGCGGTCGCTCTCCTCCGCAACAATGGAAGAGTTTTCGGAGTCGAAGCCCGCACCCCCGATGGCACCGCGCAGATTCACGCCGACCTGGTAGTCGGTTGCGATGGCCGCCACTCCATCACCCGCCAGTCCGCGCGCCTCGAAGTAATCGAGTCCGGCGTCCCCATCGACGTCCTGTGGTTCCGCATCAGCCGCAAATCGAGTGATCCCGAACAGGTCTTCGGAAATATCAACTACGGCAAGGCTCTCATCCTCATCAATCGCGGAGACTATTTCCAATCCGGACTAATCATCCGCAAGGGCTCCTTTGACGAAAGGAAGAGCCGCGGTCTCGATTCCTTCCGCAAGAGCATCGTCCAAATTGCGCCCTACCTGATGGATCGCGTCCACGAACTTCAGAATTGGGACCAGATCAAACTTCTATCGGTGCAGATCAATCGCCTGCGCCAATGGCATCGCCCGGGCCTTTTATGCATAGGCGACGCCGCGCACGCCATGTCCCCCGCGGGAGGAATCGGCATCAACCTGGCAATTCAGGATGCCGTCGCGACCGCCAATTTACTAGCCCGTCCACTGAGAGAAAGGCGGGTCACCGAAGCCCTGCTGGCCCGCGTCCAGCGCCGCCGCGAATTCCCCACGCGCGTTACGCAGTTCGTCCAGGTGACCGCACACAAAGGATTTGAATACATATTCACCCACCCCGGTCCCAGCAAAGCGCCCTGGCAACTCAAGGTCGCAACCAGCATCCCGGGCATCCAGCACCTGACCGGGCGATTCATAGGAATCGGCGTTCGCCCCGAACACATCGGCCGCAGCCGCCCCCCAAGCCTTCTGAGACGCTTCGCAATCGGCGCCGGCATAGCAGCAGCAGTAGCCGTAAACATACTAAAATCCCGCCACGTAGACAAATTGCCTACCGAGCCGTGACCGCAGGGAGCGTACTCTCGAGCCAAACCGAAACACAACTGTAGGTAACAGGATCACATTTTCAGGATCCAAGTGTCTGGACTCTTCGTTTTGCAACCAGCGTCAACGTCAAGGGAAGTGTTTCATATCCTCGTCGTTGATGACGATCGGGCCAGTGCGGAATTGCTCCGCAGCCTGATGAAAAATCTGCGAGGGCGCTACGAATTGCACTTCGTCTGGGACGGCGTCGAGGCACTCGACTTTCTCCGTCGCAGAGGAGCCCACGCCGAAGTTCCGCGCCCGAACCTCATCCTGCTCGACATCAATATGCCGCGCCTGGGCGGCTTGGAGACCCTCTCCGCCATCAAAAGCGATCCCGAGCTTTATATGATACCGGTGATCATGCTCTCGACATCCAGCTCCCCGCATGATGTGCGGGAAAGCTATCAGGCCCGCGCCAACTGTTTCGTGCAAAAGCCGATCGATCTCGATCGCTCCGTGAAACTGTTGTTATCGATTGAGACATTTTGGATGGATTTCGTCCTGCTTCCCCCTCACTCTGGCATGTCGATTGCTCCTTTTCCAGCGGAGGCGAGAAGCCAGCCGATGCGTAACCTGGAAACTGCCGCTGAGTGTGGAGAACACAGTCGCTTATTGAGTGAACTTGGTTTAGCGGTTCGCGAGCTTCTGACCCTTCACGAGCAGCAGTTCCAGGCAATTGTCGAAGGGGATGATGAGTGTGCCCGCTTCGATATCCTGATTCACATGGCCAACGAACAAAAACAGACGACCAAGTACGCATATCTTCGCCATGTGGAAGCCCACGGCTGCTCGAAAACATAATGTTACTAAGCAAACTCGAACGCGAAGTTATTACGGATAGCATGCTTAAGATCGAATCCATCGAAGCTTCGTTGAGTCAAATCGACGGATCCAAACTCGTTGATATCGACGAGATTCACAGCTGCCTCAAAACCGCCGACAACAGTTTCCGAACGGCCTTGCGGAATGCCCCCGAAAAAAAGAAACACTGATTTTATTCAATAACGAGCCGTGACCACAGGGAGCGGGTATTTGTGGCCCATCGCAATGACTAGTCCGATCTAAGCTCAGCGGCACCCGATCTTAACCGAACCCCGACTGTAAAGGAGGGGACAGGCGATAGGCTAGCCACGCCGTCCGCAACTGCTTTTTTTTTTACTAAACCAAAAAAAGGGCGCCGGCATAATAAGCCCGACGCCCATTGTCGCTCGATAGAAAGTTATCTACTTCTTAACCACATGCCCTCGACCGTCACGCATTTCATTACCCTTGAAATGCTCCGCGTCGACATGCCTTGCAGGGTCCGCCTTCTCGCCGCGCGCCGGCATAGGACCTTTGTAGCCGTGCTCCGGATGATAGCGATTATTCACATGGCCACGGAATTCGCTCGCGCCGTGGAACCACGGTCCAACTCCAATAAAGACGCCCCCGGTGAACCATTCCGGCCCATAGTAGCCATAGGGCGCGCAGTTATACGGAGCAACGTCATAGTACCCATAAGGACAATCAGGCGCCACGCCAACCTCGACGCCCACTTGAGGAGCTTCTGCCCTCGCGGTGGATGCGGTCAAGCCGATCCCCGCGGCAGCAGTTAAAACAAGAAAAGTAAATCCGCGCATATTTTCTCCTTCCGAAGGGTTAGAGCAAACATGTTTAAAAGTCGTTTCGCCGAGTAGAAAATTATGCCGTTTGGCACACTCGAGACGTGGCGAGCTTTAGCTTGCCGCGGCGATTTCAGCCAGCGTTTTCTTTGGTGTACCGCAACCCTCTCTTCCGCGAAGTAATCACCGCCGTATTCATCCCCAGCGTATTCAGCCCTCCAAAAAATCGCGCGTGCTCGATCTTCATGCAGCGGTCCATCACCACCTCGAGCCCCGCCGCAATAGCCTTTCCCGCTGCTTCCTCGTGAATCACACCCAATTGCATCCACACCACTTTCGCGCCAACCGCAATCGCCTCATCGACAATCTGCGGCACTGCCGCCGTCTCGCGAAAAATGTCGACCACTTCAACTCCACCGGGAATCGCCGTGAGCGACGGATAACAGACCTGTCCCAAAATCTCTTTCTCGCGGGGATTCACAGGTATCACCTCATAGCCTTCGGACAACAAATATTTCGCGGCAAAATGGCTGGGCCGAAATTCATTCGACGACAACCCGACCATTGCGATCCTCCGGTAGCTCTCCAAAATCTTCAGCCGGTCCGCCGCTGTCGTCGCAAAACGGCCCGTATTCACAGGCGAATTCGCCCCCACTCCATCCGCAAACGAAATGACGCAGGTACTCACGCGCTGGCTCCTAAGGCCTGGTCCAGATCCCACAAGATATCGTCGATCTCCTCGATGCCAACCGATAGCCGGACCAAATCGTCGCTGATGCCTGCTTCTTTTCGCTGCTCTGTCGATAGTTGCTGATGCGTCGTCGATGCCGGATGAATCACCAGGCTTTTAGCATCGCCGACATTCGCCAAATGGGAAAACAGTTTAAGAGCCTCGATAAACTTCTGCCCTTCCGCAATTCCGCCCTTGATTCCGAACGTCAGCACCCCTCCCGAGCCCAGAGGCAAATACTTCTTAGCAAGCGAGTTGTATTTGCTCGATGGTAATCCCGGATACTGCACCCACTGCACGCGATCGTGCGATTCCAGAAACTGCGCTACTCGCAGCGCGTTCGAGGAATGCGACTCCATCCGCAATTTCAAAGTCTCCAATCCCTGCAAAAACAAGAAGGAATTAAACGGGCTCAGCGCCGGCCCAAAATCACGCAGCCCTTCGACGCGAGCCTTCACGATATAGGCGAGGTCTCCGAAAGTTTCGTAAAAACGAATCCCGTGATAGCCCGGGGAGGGCTCCAATAATTGCGGAAAACGGCCCTGATTCCACGGAAATTTGCCGCTGTCGACAATCACTCCGCCGATCGAGGTTCCATGCCCTCCGATAAACTTCGTCGCCGAATGGCAAATGATATCCGCGCCATGCTCGATCGGCCGGCATAAGTAGGGAGAAGCAAACGTGTTATCGATTACCAGCGGCAGATTGTGTTCATGCGCGATCTTCGCGACTGCTTCGATGTCTAAAACGTTCATGCCGGGATTGCCGATGGTCTCTCCGTAAATCGCTTTTGTTTTCGGAGTAATCGCGCGGCGGAAATTTTCGGGATCGTCCGGATCGACGAAGGTGGTTTGAATTCCCAGCCTCCGAAAGCTCACGTCGAACTGCGTATAGGTGCCGCCATATAGCGTTTTCGCGGACACGATTTCATCGCCCGCTTCGAGCAGACTCGTCAGCGCGATAAATTGCGCCGCCTGCCCGCTGCTCAATGCCAGCGCACCGACGCCGCGTTCGAGCGCGGCCATGCGCTCCTCAAACACCGCGGTCGTCGGATTCATGATACGCGTATAAATATTTCCGAAGCGCTGCAAATTGAATAGAGCCGCCGCATGCGCCGTGTCGTCAAACACATAGGACGTGGTCTGATAAATCGGAACGGCGCGGGCGCCGGTGGCTGCATCGGGCTGCTGTCCCGCATGGAGCGCACGCGTGGCGAATCCAAAAACACGGTCAGGATTAGAAGACATAATCTCAAGATAGTATGGATCATGCTTCAAGATCTTGACTTGAAACCGGTTTACGACGCCATCGTTATCGGCTCCGGAGCCGCCGGAGGCATGGCCGCCCATGTCCTCACTTCGCATGGCATGAAAGTCCTCATGCTCGAAGCCGGCCGCAAGCTTCCGATCGAGCAGGAATTGAAATCGATGGAGTGGCCCTACAATCATCCGCGCCGCGGTGACATGCCATCGACCGACCATGCGCTCACGCTCAACGAATATACGATTCGCAAACCGCCTTATGCCAAAGGATCGCGGTTTCAGCATGTCTTTTCTTATGTGCAGGGTTGGAGCGGCACCGACTATTCGAAGAACATCGTGGTCGACGAAAAGGATCATCCCTATACGGGAACGAATTACGCCTGGGTTCGCGCCCGTACTTTTGGCGGCAAGACTACCATTTGGGGGCGTTTAGCGCTGCGCCTTTCCGATTACGATTTCAAAGCAGCATCGCGCGACGGGTTCGGTGAGGACTGGCCGATCTCTTATTCCGACATCGAACCTTACTACGATCGCGTCGACAATTATCTTGGAATCTCGGGGTTGAAGGAAAATCTCCCTCATCTTCCGGACAGCTTATTTCAGCGCCCGAATAAATTGATGGCCGGTGAGATGATGCTGCGGCAATCGCTTGAAAAAAGGGGGCGGCTGATCACTCCGTATCGGGCCGGTGTTACGACCGACGGTTTGAAGCACAACAAATATCGCACCAAATGTTTCGGCCGCGGAGCCTGCAATCGCCGCGTCGGCGGCTGCGATATTCATGCCGCATTCGATTCACCGACGGGACTGATTTATCCGGCGATGGATACCGGCAATCTTACCATTCGAACGAACGCAACTGTCTATCAAATCAATGTTGTCGGTGGTAAAGCGAACGGCGTTTCGTTCATCGATACGGAGACGAAGAAGAATTACCAGGCGAAAGCGAAAGTGGTTATTTTAGGGGCTTCGACGCTCGAATCGGCGCGGCTTGATGTTGCTTTCGAAGATCGAGAATTCGCATATCGGCCACAATTTTTGCGAGCACGTGATGGGTCCTGGCGTGACGGGGATTGTGAAGGACCTGGTCGGCAAGCCGCGAACGCTCGACGATGGGCGGCCGGGAGGTTTTTATTTGCCGCGATTTAGGAATCTCACAGACAAGAGATCGGACTTCATTCGCGGCTACGGATTTGAAGGCGAAAGTGGAACGACCATGTTTCCGGATCACGCATACACGACGCCGGGATTTGGGAAATCGTTTAAGAAAGACGTTCGGGATCATGCCGGCGCGTATATCAGCATGGGTGGTTTTGGCGAAGTGCTGGCGCGGTATGAAAATTATGTCGAGCTCGATCGTCAAGTGAAAGATGCATGGGGAGTTCCCGTGCTGCGATTCAACATCAATTTCGGCGAGAACGAGAAAAAGATGGTCGCGGACATGAACGCCAGTGCGAAAGAAATGTTCGAAGAAGCGGGGATTCAGATTATCGGGACCGACCGGGAGATGCTTACGCCGGGTTGGTCGATCCACGAACTGGGGACGGCGCGCATGGGAGACGGATCCTAAAAAGTCTGTTGTCAATCAGTTCCAACAATCACACGATGTGAAAAATTTGTTCGTCGTCGATGGCAGCACGCACGTCAGCGCGTCCTGCCAGAATCCCACGTGGACGATCATGGCGCTGGCCTGGCGCTCCTGCGATTATCTCGCCGAGCAAATGCGCAAAGGGGAGATATAAAAGTGTTTGACCGCAGGGATCTGATCAAATTGAGCCTGGGCGCGGCGCTGGCGCGCGGCGCGGGGAAGCACAAGTTCTTCACCGACGAAGAATACGCGATGGTGGACGAGCTGACGGACATCATTATCCCGACCGATGAGAAGTCGGGAGGGGCGAAAGCGGCGAAGGTCGCGGAGTACATCGACCAGAACCTGGCGGAGGCGTTTGACCCTCAAGGGCGGCAAGAATGGCGCACACAGCTGGCCTTAATTGACCTTAAATCGTCAAAGATGCACGGCCACGGGTTCTTAGCAGGCGATAATTCGCAGCGTATCGCAGTTGTTGCTGGCATCGAGAAAGAGCCGTTTTTCGCCACATTGAAGGCGGCGACGGTGCGCGGCTACTATTCGTCGAAGATCGGCATTCACGATGAGATGGATTATAAGGGCAACACGCTATCAGCAGGGCGAGTACGCGGGATTCCTGCCGCCGCATGTTGAGTTTCCATCGAATCCGCGCGAGAGGCTGGCGGTGGCGTCGTGGCCGTTTCGAAAACTCGTCGATCCGAAGAAGGGCACGCTGCCTCTGCTCGATTTCCCGAAGATGATTGTGGACCGGTTTGGGGTTCATGGGATCGAGCCGCTCGATGAACATTTTCTATCTACCGACGCGGCTTATCTGGATCGGCTTCGAGAGGCGGTTTCAAAGTGCGGGTCGAGAATCGTGAACATTCCTGTGGGTCGGCTGGGCGGGAGTTTTTATGATGCCGATGCGGAGAAGCGCAAGCACGTAGTTGTCACTGCGAAGCACTGGATCGACGTGGCGGGTGCTGTGGGATCGCCGAGCGTGCGCATGCATATTGCATCGGCGAAGAATCCGCCTGATGTTGCGTTGGCGGCTGAGAGCCTTCGCGAGGTCGCGGAGTATGGGGAGAGTAAGAATGTCGTGGTGCATCTGGAGAATGACGATCAACGGAGTGAGGAGGCGTTCTTTTTGGTTGATGTAATTAAGGCCGCGGGTACGCTGTGGTTGAGGGCGCTGCCGGATTTTTGTAATTCGATGCTGCTGGAGCGCGGCTCGGAGTATAACTACGATGCTGTGCGGGCGATGTTTGATCATGCCTACGGAATTTGTCATGTGAAGGATTCGGAACAGGATGGGAAGAAAATGTTCCAGGTGGATTTGGGACGGACTTTTGAAATTGCCCGGGCGGCGGGGTATCGGGGATATTTTTCGATGGAGTATGACGCGGAGGGGGATCCTGTGGAGCCTACGGTTAAGTTGATTGAGGGGAGTTTGAGGGAGTTGGGCAAAACGTCCCCTGGCTGACGGTTGGGGCTCGGTTTCGGAAGAGGGCAGGTCGGGAACCTGCACCGCTACGGAAAAGAGAAGGGAGATCGAATTGAGTCGATTATTGGGAATTTTGCTGGTGGCGGGAATTGCGTGGGGGCAGGAGATTAATCCTGATAAGCGGCTGGAGCATGCCACGGGGGCGATACGGGCGTTTTTTTCTACGGAAAGCAATGTTCCTCACGATCTTGCCGGGAAGGCGCAGTGCGTGGTGGTGGTGCCTCATTTGGTGAAGGGCGCGTTTCTTTTTGGAGGGAAATATGGGCGGGGATTTGCTTCGTGCCGGCAGAGTGAATGGGGGCTGGAGCGCTCCGGCTGCTGATGGCGATTGAGGGCGGGAGTTTTGGGCCGCAGCTGGGCGCGTCGTCGACTGACCTGATTATGCTGGTGATGAATCAAGCGGGAATGAAGAGGCTGCTGGGCGACAAGTTTACTTTGGGCGGCGAGGTGGCTGTTGTGGCGGGTCCGGTGGGCGGGAGCGCCAGCGCGAATACCGATGTCCTGATGACAGCGGAGATGATTTCTTAGTCGCGGGCGAAAGGATTGTTCGCGGGGCTATCGCTCGAAGGGGCGACGCTGCGGCCGGATGGGGGGGAGAATAAGAAGCTTTATGGGCATGAGGTTGGGAACGAGCAGATTCTGATGGGGAAGGTTCTGCCGCCCCGGGGGGCGAAGGGGTTTGTGGCGGTGTTGAATAAGCATGCGCGGAAGGGGAAGTAAAAAACATCGCTGGAGGGCAGGTCGCGCGAACTCGCGGAATAAACCTGCCCCACTGGGCTTACATCGCCACGGGTCCGGGCTGCGCCCGGATGGACCGATTAACAATCGGTCCGCAGGTGCCAACCTGCCGCACATCGGAGGTTTTATTCGTCGGTGACGCAGCCTTCGCTGGCGCTTTTTACCAGACGGATATATTTTGCTAGCGTGCCGCGGGTGGATTTATAAGGGGGGGCGATCCAGGCTTGGCGGCGGGTTGCCAGTTCGTTGTCGGTGAGATCGACGGAGAGAATATTTTTCTCGGCGTCGATGGTGATTTTGTCGCCAGTGCGGACCAGCGCGATGGTGCCTCCGTCCTGCGCTTCGGGCGTGATGTGGCCGACGAGGAAGCCGTGGGAGCCTCCGGAGAAGCGGCCGTCGGTGATGAGCGCTACGTCTTTGCCCATGCCTGCGCCCATGACGACGGACGTGCAGGTCAGCATTTCGGGCATGCCGGGGCCGCCTTTCGGTCCTTCATAGCGGATCACGATGACGTCGCCTTTCTCGATCTGCTGTTTTTCGAAGGCGTGGAGCATGTCTTCTTCGGAGTCGTAAACTTTGGCGGGACCGGAGAATTGGAGGCCTTCTTTGCCGGTGATTTTCGCTACGGAGCCTTCTGGAGACAGATTGCCTTTGAGGATTTGAATGTGGCCGGTCGGTTTGATGGGCGATGTCAGAGGCTGGACAATTTGCTGGCCGGGAGTGAGGCCGGGGAGATCCTTCACATTTTCGGCTACGGTTTTTCCGGTGACGGTCATGCAGTCGCCTTTGATCATGCCGGCTTCGAGAAGCATTTTGATTACGGCGGGAACGCCTCCGGCGGCTTGCAGATCCTCCATCACGTATTTGCCGCTGGGTTTGAAATCGGCCAGCAGAGGAGTCTTGTTGCTGACGCGCTGAAAATCGTCGATGGTGACCAGAACGTCGACGGCGCGCGCCATCGCGATCAGGTGCAGCACGGCGTTGGTGGAACCGCCTAGCACGGTGACCAGCACCATCGCGTTTTCAAACGCCTGGCGGGTCATGATGTCGCGCGGCTTGATGTCGAGCTCCAGAAGATTGCGAATGGCGGCGCCGGCGCGGACGCATTCGTCGAGCTTAAGAGGATCTTCGGCTGGGGTGGAGGAGCTATAGGGCAGGGACATGCCCAGCATTTCGACGGCGGAGGCCATGGTGTTGGCGGTGTACATGCCTCCGCAGGCGCCTGCGCCGGGGATGGAGTGGCGGACGATATCGCAACGCTCGGCTTCATCGATGTTGCCGGCGAGAAATTCGCCGTAGCTTTGGAAGGCGGAGACGACGTCGAGCTTCTTATGTTTCGCGGTGCAGCCGGCGCGGATGGTGCCTCCGTAGACCATCAGGCCGGGGCGATTGAGGCGGCCCATGGCCATGACGCAGCCGGGCATGTTCTTATCGCAGCCGGGGATGGTGATGGCGGCGTCGTACCACTGGCCGCCCATGATGGTCTCGATGGAATCGGCGATGAGGTCGCGCGATTGGAGAGAAAAGCTCATGCCGTCGGTGCCCATGGAGATGCCGTCGGAGACGCCGATGGTGTTGAAGCGCATGCCGACGAGGCCGGCGGCGGTGACGCCTTCCTTGACTTTCGCGGCGAGGTCGAGGAGGTGCATGTTGCAGGGGTTGCCTTCGAACCAGACGCTGGCGATGCCGACTTGCGGCTTGTTGAGATCGGCCTCGGTCATGCCGGTGGCGTAGAGCATGGCTTGGGATGCGCCTTGGGATTTCGGCTGGGTGATGTGGGCGGAGTATTTATTTAGTTTGGGCATGAAAGTTTATAAATTGGGTTCACGCAAAGGCGCGAAGCTCGCAAAGAAGGAAAACATTGGAAGATCTCAACGGCTGTGGAGGGCGGCGGATACTGCTTTTTCGGCTAGGGGCTCCATGATCGCGTAGCCGGCTTCGTTGGGATGCAGGCCGTCGTAAGTAATTTCTTTTTTGAGCATTTTTTGATCGTCCAGCATGGCGGAGTAGTAGTCGAGATAGACGAGGTTGTTCTTCGCGGCAGTAGTCTTTGAGCCATTCGTTAAGGGCGATGATTTGGGCGGGGGGACGGCGCTCGGTTTGCGGGCGGATGTAATCGCAGACGGGCATGACGGAGGACATCACGACTTTGATGTTGTTGGCTTTTGCCAGCTCGACCATAGAGCGGAAATTGTCTTCGATCATTTCCAGCGTCATGGGTCCGGTGTTGCCGGCGATGTCGTTGGTGCCGGCTAGGATCACGACTACTTCGGGTTTCAGTGCGATCACGTCGGGGCGGAAGCGGATCAACATTTGCGGGGTGGTTTGGCCGCTGATGCCGCGGTCGATGTAGGGGATTTCCGTCGAAGAACTCGGGGGAGCGCTTGATCCAGGCGTCGGTGATGGAATCGCCCATGAAGACTATGCGATGTTCACCGGCGGAGGGTGGAGCGAGTTTGGCGTTGTCGGCGGAGTAGCGGGAGAGGGCGGGCCAGTCCTGGAGGATTTTCTTGTCGCGATCGAGGGCGGCTTGGAGTTTGGCTGGGTCGTCGGTTTGGGCGAAGGCGGCCGAGGAGAACAACAGCGTTAGGGCGGCGAATTTCATTCTTATATCGTACATTCGATCGCCTGTCCGCATGCTGACGCATGGCGGTTCGGTCGAGTGAGTTACGCTGGAGGAAAGTAGTTCATGCCTCGACGAAAACCTGAAGTGATGAGTCCGGCCGGATACTGGCCACAGTTGCGCGCGGCGATCGAGGCGGGCGCGGATGCGGTTTATTTCGGGCTGCATCATTTTTCGGCGCGGGCGAAGGTGGGATTTTCGCTGGACGAATTGCCGGAGGTGATGCGGACTCTGCACACTCGCGGCGTGCGCGGGTTCATCACTTTCAACACGCTGGTGTTCGAGCATGAACTGCAGGAGGCGGGGCGGACCATTGCGGCGATTGCGCGGGCGGGGGCGGATGCGCTGATCGTGCAGGATTACGGGATTGTGCGGCTGGCTCGGGAGATTGCGCCGGATCTGGAGCTGCATGCGTCGACGCAGATGAGCATCACGAACGTGGAGGGCGTGAAGCTCGCGCAGAGTTTCGGGATCGAGCGGGTGAATCTGGCGCGGGAGCTTTCGCTCGATGAGATTCGGAAAATTATTGCCGAAACTGGTTGCGAGCTGGAGATGTTCGTGCACGGCGCGTTGTGCGTCGCGTACTCGGGGCAATGCTTTTCGTCGGAGGCGTGGGGTGGGCGGAGCGCGAATCGGGGGCAGTGCGCGCAGGCTTGCCGGCTGCCGTATGAACTGCTGGTGGATGGGAGGATCGAGCCGCTGGCGGATGCGCGGTATTTGCTTTCGCCGGGGGATTTGTATGCGCTGGCGCAGATTCCGGAGATCGTCGAGATGGGGGTTGCGGCGCTGAAGATCGAGGGTCGATATAAGGATGCGGATTACGTGGCGCTGACGACGCAGGCGTATCGCAAGGCCGTCGATGAGGCGTGGGAGGGTCGGGCGCAGAGCGTGACGCGGGTCGAAGAGTTGCGGCTCGAACAGGTTTATTCGCGCGGGCTGGGGCCGTTCTTTTTGACAGGGACGAATCATCAGGCGGTGGTGCAGGGGCGCGCGCCGAGGCATCGCGGAGTCGAGATGGGCCGGGTGGTGCGGGTTCACGTGGACGGTGTCGATGTTGAAACGAGCGAGGCTCATCCGATCGCGCCACTGAAACCAGGGGATGGCGTGGTGTTCGACGCGGCGGATTGGCGTAGTCCGGGCGAGCCGGAGGAGGGCGGGCGGGTATATGAGACTTTGCCAGGGCTCGACGGGACGCTGGCGAGTGAAGTTTGGAAATGGCGCGATTCAGTTCGATCGGATTCGCGCGGGGGATCGAGTATGGCGGACGGCGGATCCGGATTTGGCGCGAGTGGCGAAGCCGTTTCTTGAAGCGACGTCGCCGGTGGCTCGGCAGGGTGTGCGGGTTCATGTTACGGCGGCGGAGGGTGCGGCGCTGGTGTCGGAGTGGTCGGTTGGCGAGAAGCGGGTGGTCGTACGAGAGCGCGAGCGTGCTGGAGACTGCGCAGAATCGCGGAGTGTCGGTGGAGTCGCTGCGGATGCAGTTCGGACGGTTGGGAAATACGCCGTATGAATTGAGGGAGGTGACGCTGGATATTAGCGGGTCGCCATTCGCGCCGGTTTCGGTGTTGAATCAGATGCGTCGGGAGGCGGTGGAACAGTTGCAGGCGCTGCAATCGACGGTGCGGGCGGGGATCGTGAACGATTGTTGAGTATTCACGGCCGGTGCGTGATGCAAACGTTATGGGCGGCGCCGGAGTTGCATCTGCTGGTGCGAAACGCGCGAGCAGCTTGCGGCGGCGATTGAGATTGCGGCCGGCTAGCATTACGCTCGACTATCTGGATCTGTATGGTCTGCGGCCTTCGGTTGAGCGGGTGAAGCAGAGCGGGATCGCGGCGCGGGTCGCTAGTCCGCGGGTGGTGAAGCCGGGTGAGGAGCGGATCCTCAATTTTCTGGTGAGTCTCGACTGCCCGATTCTGGTGCGGCCGGCTGGGATGCTGCATGCGCTGCGTGAGCTCTCGCATGCGTCGCTGATCGGCGATTTTAGTTTGAACGCGGCGAATTCGGTGACGGCGGAGACTTATCTGGCGATGGGGCTCGACCGGCTGACGCCGACGCACGATCTGAATGCGGCGCAGGTGGCGGATCTGGCGCGGACTTCGGGGGCGGAGCGGATTGAGGTGGTCGCATATCAGCATCTGCCGGTGTTTCATACGGAGCATTGCGTGTTCTGCCGGTTTTTATCGACAGGCACGAGTTATCGGGATTGCGGGCGGCCGTGCGAAAAGCATCGGGTTGCGTTGCAGGATTCGGCGGGGCGCGCGCATCCGGTGCTGGCCGACGTCGGGTGCCGCAATACTGTTTTCGGAGCGGAGGCGCAGGAGGCGAGCCGTCATCTCGAGGAGTGGAAACGCGCTGGGATTCGGCATTTCCGGCTGGAGTTCGTGCATGAATCGGCGGAGGAAGTGAAAGAGATCGCGCGGGCGTTCGCGTCGGCGCTGGCGGGAGCGATCACTCCGCAGCAACTTGGCGATTCGAGTTGAAGAGATTCGCGCCGCAGGGGACTACCGAGGGGAGTTTGTTCGTGCCCGCGGATTATTTGAAGCTGCCGATCTTGCAATGATCGACAAGGTCGGGTTGCTGACTGATCCGCGATGGCAAAGTACTGTTGTGCCGCAAGAAGCGCGGGACACCTCTTCTGATATTGCCTGGCGGTAAGCGCGAGGCGGGAGAATCGTCGCTCGAATGTCTGGCGAGAGAACTGCGGGAGGAGTTGGGCGACGTTAGGGCTGTGTTGCCTGAGCTTATTGGCGTATACACGCATGCGGCGGCGGGCGAGGCGGGAAAAACTGTACGGATCGAGTTGTATCGCGCGGAGTTGGAGGGCGAGGCTCGTGCGCAATCGGAGATTGGGGAGTTGGTGTGGTTCGGGGCGGGGGACGATCGGGCGCTGTTGGCGCCGAGTCTGGCGGAGTTGATTTTTCCGGATTTGATCGCGCGCGGAATTTTGAATATGCCCTCGTGAGTCTGGTGCGTGGGGCGAAAGATGGGGACAGACCGCTCTGTCCACGCGGCCCGCGGGATGGAGTGCTTGCGCGGACAATGGTGGCGCCTTGGGACAGAGTGGTCAGTCCCCACTTTTCGCGTGGTGTGCCGTTGCGCGGCAGTCTAACGGCTCATATTTGTGAAACGTTCAGTTTCGCTAAGTACATCATTCAGCGGCCCGTGGTTGACGTGTCGGGCGTAAGCGGTATATTTTTCAAGGGATGCTTTCTTCCGATCAGATTCGCGCGGCGGTCGATTCCGCGCTGGCTTCGACGCCCTTTGTTGACGTTCATACGCACTTGTTCATGCCCTCGCTTGGCAGCATGGGGTTGTGGGGAATCGATGAGCTGATTACCTATCACTACCTGGAGGCGGAGCTGTTTCGCTCGTCCCCGGTGACACCCGCGGAGTACTTCAATCTCTCCAAGCAGCAGCAAGGCCGACCTCATCTGGCGTACGTTGTTTATCGAAAACGCTCCGGTATCGGAGGCGACGCGCGGCGTGGTTGCGGTGCTGCATGCGTTCGATCTGCCGACGTCGGGCTCGGATCTCAAAAAGGCGCGCGAGTTTTTCAAGGCGCGGGATTATCACGAACACATTGCGGATGTGTTCAAGCTGGCGGGGATCAGCGAAGTGGTGATGACGAACGATCCTCTGGATCCGGAAGAGGCTCCGCTGTGGGAGAAGGGCGCGACGGCGCACTCGCAGTTTCATCCGGTGCTGCGTCTCGATCGCATTTTGAATAAGTGGCCGGATCATTACCAGGTTCTCCAGAGCAAAGGCTACACGGTGGATGAGAATCTTGGGGGCAATTCGATTTCTGACGTGCGGCGATTCCTGACGGAGTGGGTGAAGCGGATGCGCCCGGTCTACATGGCTTGTTCCTTGCCCGACACTTTCGCGTATCCGGAGAACAGCATGCGCGCGAAACTGCTGGCGGAGGCGGTGCTGCCGGTTTGCCGCGAATTTAATTTGCCGCTGTCGCTAATGATCGGCGTTCGTTATCTGGTGAATCCGGCGTCTGAGGCTTGCCGGAGACGCCGTCGGGAAAGCGGATCTGCGTGCGCTGGAGCGGCTGTGCTGCGAATTTCCGGAGAACCGGTTTCTTTCAAGCGTGCTGAGCCGGGAGAATCAGCATGAGCTGACGGTCTATGCGCGAAAGTTCAGCAACCTGATGCTGTTCGGGTGCTGGTGGTTTTTGAACAACCCGTCCGTTGTCGAGGAGATTACGCGGGAGCGGCTGGAGATGCTAGGCACGACGTTTATCCCGCAGCATTCCGACGCGCGGGTTCTGGAGCAGGTGATTTATAAGTGGCGTAACACGCGGCGGACGATGGCTCCGATTCTGGCGAATACGTACGATTTGCTGTCGCAGGACGGGCGCGCGGTGAATGTCGGCGATATTCAACAGGACGTGAAGCGGCTGTTCCGCACGAATTTTGAGCGATGGACCAATCTGCGATGAAGCGGCGCGAATTTTTGGCTATGAGTCTCGCGATTCCCGCGTCTCGGAGCGGATGAACGTACAGATATTCTGAGCAGGATCAAAGCTCCGACAGTTTCCGGAGCGCGATTTCGATATTTCCGAAATTTGGCGCGGCGGAGGGCGGCAAGAAAGATTCGACGGAGGCAATTCAAAAGGCGATCGCGGCTTGTGCGGCAGCGGGCGGTGGGCGAGTCGTCGTGCCGGATGGGATGTTTCTGACGGGTGCGATTCATTTGAAGAGCGGCGTCAATCTGCACATGATGAAGAACGCGACGCTACTGTTCAATCGCGATCCGAAGCTGTATCTTCCCGTGGTGTTCACGCGGTGGGAGGGAACGGAGTGCATGAATTACTCTCCGTTTATTTACGCATTCGAGCAGACGAATATCGCGATCAGCGGAGGCGGGACGCTGGACGGCAATGCCAATTGCGATTTCTGGTGGAACTGGTCCGGCAAAGGCGGCTGCGGAAAAAAGGGCGAGCCGACGCAGGCGCAGGCGCGGAACGAACTGGTGGCAGCGGCCGATAAAGACGTCCCGGTGAAGGATCGAGTGTACGGCGAAGGCCGCTGGTTGAGGCCGCAGTTTATTCAGCCGTACCGATGCACAAACGTTCTGATCGAAGGCGTGACGATTCGGAACTCGCCGATGTGGGAAATCAATCCGGTGCTGTGCCGCAACGTGACTGTGCGCGATGTAAAGATTGCGAGCCATGGGCCGAATAATGATGGGTGCGATCCGGAATCCTCGACTGACGTGTTGATCGACAATTGCGAGTTCGACACCGGCGACGATTGCATCGCAATCAAGAGCGGCCGCAATCGGGATGGGCGCCGCGTGGGCGTACCGAGCCAGAACATTATTGTTCGGAATTGTGCGATGAAGGACGGGCACGGCGGCGTCACGATCGGCAGCGAGGCGTCGGGCGATGTCCGGAACGTCTACGTCGAGAACTGCAAGATGGACAGCCCGCATCTCAACGTCGCGCTGCGGATCAAGACGAACTCCTTCCGCGGCGGCAAGATCGAGAATATCTTTATGCGGAACTGTTCGGTGGGGCAGGTGGCGCAAGCCGTTCTCGATGTCGATCTTTTTTATGAAGAGGGCGAGGGCGGGGCGTTCACTCCGCTGGTTCGAAACATGGTGATGGAAGAGGTCAATTGTCAGAAGAGCAGGGTCGCGGTGTCGCTCAAAGGCTACAAGTCGGCGCCGATCCGCGACGTCAGCCTTTCACGATGCACGTTCGATCACGTAGAGAAGGAGAACGTGATTCAGAATGTGACGGGGCTGCGCGCGAGCGATGTTACGATCAACGGGCAGAAGTGGGTGGTGTAAGACGTCGACACTCTCGAAAACATACACGATTGAGTACGCTCCCTGTGGTCGCGGCTCGGTAGAGCTGCATCGTGTTCATGGCAATCAGGGCCAAAACGCGAATTGTGCGGGAGATGTCATAATACTTGGAACTCATGCGCCCTCCGAAACTTTTCTTTTCTCTCGTCTGGCCTGCGGTTCGATTTTTGCGGCCGACCTTGCCGAGCAGTATAAATCCGTCGCCGAGCGGCTAATTGATGCTGCGCTGGCCGATAACGACGGCTATCAAAAGCTCGCGTATTTGTGCGATCGCATCGGCGCGCGGTTGAGCGGAATGCCGAGTCTCGATCGCGCCATCAAATGGTCCGAAGCGACGATGAAAAGCGACGGGTTGAGCAACGTTCGCGTGATTCCCGTGAAGGTTCCGAAGTGGGTGCGGGGCGCGGAATCGGCACAGTTACTGGAGCCGGAGAACAAGCCCCTGCACATGCTGGGGCTGGGGATGAGCGTCGGCACGCCGAAGGGCGGGATCACGGCCGACGTGGTGGTGGTGGACGATTTCGATCAGTTGAACAAGCTGGGCGCGGCCGGCGTGCGCGGGAAGATCGTTCTCTATAACGAAAAATGGGTCAATTATGGCCTGACGGGTCAATATCGGCGGGCTGGGCCATCGATTGCCGCGTCGATGGGCGCGGTGGCCGTGCTGGTGCGATCGGTCACTCCGCTGGCGATGCAGATCCCGCATACGGGCACTCTTGATTACGATGAGGCACAGCCCAAAATTCCGTCGGCGGCGCTGAGCGTCGAGGATGCGCTGATGCTCGGACGTTTCGCGGCGCAGAAGATTCCGATCAAGATTCATCTCGAAATGGCGGCGCACCATGGATCCCGATGCCGATAGCGGCGACGTGATGGGCGAGATTCCGGGGCGCGAGCATCCGGAAGAAGTGGTGGTGCTCGGAGGACATGTCGATTCGTGGGATGTGGGTCGCGGGGCGCAGGACGATGGGTCCGGAATCATCGCGAGTTTGCAGGCGGTCGCGCTGATCAAGAAGCTGGGGTTGCAGCCGCGGCGAACCATTCGCGTCGTCTTTTGGGTGAATGAAGAAAACGGCGGGCGCGGAGGCGAGGCTTACCGGACGTGGGTGGGCGATGCAATCAAGAATCACGTCGCGGCGATCGAGATGGACGGTGGAGCGGAAGCGCCCCGAGGATTCGGATATGGCGCGGGCGGATTTGGCGGCGGCAGAGGTCGTGGAGGACGCGGCCGAGCGTGGTGCGGCTTCGGACCCGGCCGAGGAGACTTCCATGGCGATGCTGAAGCAGATCGGCAGCCTGCTGGACCGGATCAATGCGGGTGAGGTTTCGGCGGGCGGCGGCGGGTCCGACATCGGTCCGCTGATGCGCGATGGAGTGCCTGGGCTGGGCGAGAGGTCGGTGGGTACGCATTATTTCGATTGGCATCACACGGAGACCGACACGCTCGACAAAGTGGATCGCGACGATTTCCGCAAGAGTGTCGCGGCACTGGCGGTGATGAGTTATATTCTTGCGGACATGCCGGAGAAACTGGCGGGGAGTCGCGGACAGTAAGTTATTTTGCGCGCGGCTCGACCATCTGTCGCACTCTGTCGAGCTCGCGCCGGAGTTTGTTTTCGCGGAGGCCGAGCAGGATTACATAGAAGGTAACGATCAGCCACGCGGCCATTAATCCGTAGCACAGGTATTCAAAATTTGCGTTCATAGAATCTCCTCAGGCGTGCGCCAGGCGCCGCAGCGAATCGATTTCGTGCGAGATGGATTCCTGCCGCATGCGGATCATGACCAGTATCACCGCGAGTAACATGTAGGCAAGCACCATCCAGAAAAAAGGTGTTTCGAGTTGGTGGTCGATCTTGCCGCCGGTTCGGAAGCTCAGCACCGGGCCCGGATGTTGCAGGCGCGGGACCCACTCGATTACTTTGTAGACGAACCACGCATTCACGGTGCCGAAGACGCTGACGACGGCGCATAAACGCGCGCGCGCATTTGGTTCTTCCACTGCGCGGCGGAGCATCATGTAACCGGCGAAGATCAGCCAGCAGACCAGCATCGAGGTGAGGCGCGCATCCCAGGCCCACCAGACGCCCCATTGCTGGCGGCCCCAAATGGAGCCGGTTACCAAATTGATTGCGGCGAGCATGAGCGATACTTCGGTGGTCGAGGCGGCGAGCGTATCCCAGTACAGATTTTTGGTGGCGAGGTAGATGCCGCTGAACACCATGCCGACGCCGAAGCCGGTCAATCCCGACCATCGCCGCAGGGCGCGTGAAAATAGAGAATCCGATAGACAGCGTCCTGGCGCGCTTCATCGGGAAGGCCCAGCAGAATGTTCTTCAGGTTCCAGGCAATGAGCACCGCAAACGCGGCGGTCAGCAAGAGCAAAATGCGATTGCGCATAAATCACCCCACCAATACAGTATCTATTAACGACACGCCTAGCAGCGTGAAGATCACGTCGAAGCCAATTAATACGCGGACCCAGAGCATGTTGCCGGGTCCGAGCGCAGTGCCTGCCAGCAGATCCGTGGTCAGGATCATCGCGGCCATCATCGGCGGGACCATCATCGGATAGACCAGCACCGGCAGCATCACTTCGCGCAGCCGGAGGTTTACGGTCAGCGCGCTGAACACGGTTCCGACTACGGTCAGCGCCCAGGTGCCGAGCGCCATGCACCAGCGCCAGCGGCCCGACGTTCGGGAGCCAGCGCACATTGAATAAGATTCCGAACTCCGCCAGACACAGCAATTCCAGCATCATCAATAACGCGTAGTTCGCCAACGTTTTTCCTAAAAAGAGACCGGAGGGAGGGACCGGGCGAAGCCAGCAGCGCGTCCAGACAATCGTTCTGCATTTCGCGGGCGAAGCTGCGGTTTAGTACCAGCGCGCCGGCGAAGAGGAAGACCAGCCAGAGAAGTCCGCCGGAAAATTCCTGCATCATTTCCGGGTTGGGATCGAGGGCGAAGCTGAACAGGATCAGGATTACGGTGGAGAACGCGAGCGATGCGTTGAGGGCTTCCTTAGTGCGCCATTCCGCGCGCAGATCTTTGGCGGCGATGGTGAGGCATTGGCGGAGGAACAAGAAAGGCGTTTCACGCAGAGGCGCAGAGTTCGCGGAGTGTCGACTCACGACGGGCTCGCTTCCTCGTAGGTCCGATAGAGCCACGTCGGATCGTCGAGCATTTCCTGGCGGCGCTCGCCTGCGTAGGCGAGTTGTCCTTTCGCGATCAGAGCGATATGTGTTGCGAGCTCAATCGCCTCCCGGAGCTGGTGGGTTGACATGACGATGGTGCAGCCGCGCGCCTGCGCCTCGGTGATCAGCGATTGCAGCACCGCGATGGCGCGATCGTCGAGCGAAGTGAAGGGCTCGTCGAACAGCAGCACTTCCGGTTCGTGAATAAATGTTCGCGCTACAGCCAAGCGCTGCCGCATGCCGCGCGAGAACTCGCGCACCAAGCCGTCGCGGACACGCTCGAGTCCGGTTCTTTCGAGCCATTCATGCGCGCGTTTCGTCGGCTGGTCGAGTCCGTAGAGTTTTCCGAACAGAACCAGATTCTCCGTGGCGGTCAGCTCGTCGTAGAGAGAAATTCCATGTCCCAGCACGCCGATCCGCCGCCTGGTCGCTTCCTCGCGAACCTCTGAGCCGTAGATTTTTACCGATCCTTTCGACGGTTTGGCGAGCCCCGCGAGAATCCGCAAGCAGCGTGGTTTTTCCCGCGCCATTCCGGCCCAGCAATGCTACTACAGAGCCGGCGTCGACTTTAAATCCGATGTCGCGCAGGGCGGGGAAGTCGCCGAAGTATTTCCAGACGGCGTCAATTTCTAGAGCGTTCATGCCGCGGGGCTATTATGCCGCGCTCCTGCGATAGAGGAGCACGCCTCCCAGGCCGAGAATCGCGAACGCCAGGCCCAGCACCCAGTACATGCGGGAATAAACGCGGGCGGCTTTTTCCTCGATCTGAGGCTGGCCCGTGTCCTCGGCGTCGGCCGGAGCTGCCTCCGCGTTTCGCAGCGATCCTGTGCCGGTGATCTTCACGGTGTAATCGGCGTCGCCGGCTCCGTAGATATGAGCCTTGGTCTGCGGCTCCTGCCCCAGCGATTCGCACGCCCTCGCCCTCCAGCGTGACCGAGGAGCGGCGTCACCAGGCGCGTCACTCCCTCGCCATGCAGGATCTTGCTCGCGAGGGTATCGGTGGGCGGCAGAGAGTAACTCACATCGAAGCGGCTCTCTCCCGGCTTCACCGGATAGTGCGATTTTATACACATCCTTCTCGTTGGTCTTTTCGGCTGCCCGCTGGATCGGCATGCCGCCCGGAGAATTGATGGTCACGCTCGACCTTGCCGCCTGCGGCCTCCGGGAGATAAAACTGAATGGAGCCTTTTACCGGATCCTGAAAAGTTGTCGTCGACTCGTTCTCGATCAGGAACGTTTCGCTGACGTCGAGCGAGTTCGCGCTCGGCTCGATCAGGATCATGTGTTGCGAGACTTTCGCGACTCCCGGCTTTCGCGGTCGTATCGTAGATCTTGACGTGGACTCCGGTGGTCGGGCCGCCCGGCGGGAGGACGAGCGTGTACAGCACGCCCTGATAAATCGCCTGCAGCAGCGCCGGGCCGGGCGGAAAATCTTTGTCGATTTTAAATTTCCCCTCGGCGTCGCTTTTCACGGTCGCCGAGGTCTGCATGCCTTGCGCGCCGGGCTGCACCAGCGTCACGATGACCGACGGCTGCGGATTTGCCGGTGGTCGCGTTCATCACCGTGCCGTCGACGGAAGCGAGCAGCCAGGAGCCGGTAGCCAGGAGCCAGAATAGGATCTTCATTGTGCCATGGCCTTTCCGCATTCTCCGCAGAATTTCATCGGCTTGGGGAATTGCGCGTTGCAGTGCGGACAGACATTTGCGGGAGCTTTCTTCGGGAGCCGGTTCGATCTGCTGAGGGTGGCGGCCGTCCCGAACTTTTCGATTTCTCCCAGCACGCCGGCCAGCTCCTTCTGCAATCCGAGCTTGGTCTGCTGATAATCCTCGTCGGAAAGTTTTCCCACGCGATACTCAAACTGCAGGTCGCGCAGGTTTTCGTAAATCTGCGCTTTGCGGTCTTCCAGGTATTGTGTCGGGCGAGACCGGATCGGGCGGCGGCAGGTCCTTCGCTCGAATCGTCAGGGTGAAAAAGAGAGTGACGGCGATCACGAGCACGACCACGGAAATGAGTATCATCAGTCGAGCTTCGCCATATCCTTATTGATGCGCTCCAGAACTTGCAGGATCGATCTCAGGCATGTTTCCGGCAGCGTGCGGTTTGCGATACCTGCGGATCACCAGCAGCACGACGATCGCGCCCAGCGAGAGCGCTACGAAACGGCCCCGCCGTTCCGAACAAGCCGGGCGTGACGACCAGCATCTGCTTGCCGTTTTCGGCGACAAACTGGTCGAGAATCTGCGAGTCGCTCTTGCCGGCCTGCTGCGCGGCGAAAATTTTCGTCTTCGCGCGCTTGCAGATCCCGCAGCCCGGCTCCATCTTGCAGGTCATGTCCTGGGCGCAGCCGCAGTTGCACGACAGCTTCTTCGCCACCCGGTTGACCGGTTCGGAATCGAGATCGACCGCCGTTTGCGCGATCACAAAGCGCAGGGCGAAGCGCCAGAATAGGCTAGACTTTCGCATGTTTTCCCGCGACGCCGACAATCTCCATGCGCGGATAGATCAGCCGGCTCTTGCTGGGGATCAGGCAGATGATCGTGCCCGCCAGCACCACCCAGTAACCCGACCCAGATCCAGCTCACCAGCGGAAATACATAGGCGTCGCATCACCACTTTTTCGCCATCGTCCGATAAGCCCGCGAAGTTGATGATACACGTCCTCGTTCGGCCGCCGCCGGATGTCGACTTTACTGGCCGGTTCCTTTTCGCCAGATAAAGCCGTTTTTCGGGCTCCAGCGTGCCCAGATATCTCGCCGTTCTTGAAGACGTCCGACGATGATTTTCTGCCAGCGGTAATTGTCGTTCTGCCCCTGCTGAATATCCATCAACTGGAAGCTGATAGTTCCCGAGCGTAAACGACGTCGTTTTTCGAGATCTCCACCATAGTTTTCTGATCGAACGCCTTGACCGGTGAACCCGATGAACATGATCACCACGCCGACGTGCACCAGATATCCGCCATAGCGGCGCGTGTTGCGATGCGTCAGCTCAATCACCGAGGATACATAAACTGTCGACTTGTCCTTCGACGCGATTGCGTTGGCGCCCTTCACGAACTCCATCGCCACGGTGACCAGCACGAATGCGCATAGCGCGAAGGACATCAGCGCGTAGAAACTCCGGACGCCCATGCCAGCTCAAGTCCAACGGCGACTGCGACGCCCGCGACCGTCGGCCACAGGAACGCCCGCTTCAAGCTATCGAACGAACTCTTTCGCCAGGCGATCAACGGACCGACGCCCGTCAGCAGCAGCAGGAACATCGCGATCGGAATATTGATCCGGTTGAAGAACGGCGCATCGACGCTGATCTTTTCGCCGGTGAATTTCTCGGAGATCACCGGGAACAGCGTGCCCCACAAAATCGCGAAGCAGCTCGCGAGAAGGACCAGATTGTTGAACAGGAAGCTCGACTCGCGCGACAGCACGCTCTCCATCGACGCTTCGCTCTTCAGAAAATCGAGCCGGCTCACGATCAGCGTCACCGTCGCCGCGATTCCGATGCTGAGGAACACACACAAAGTACATCCCGATCGGCCCCTGCGAAAACGCGTGCACCGAGTTCACAATGCCGCTGCGCGTAAGGAACGTTCCGAAAATGCAGAGGAAGAACGTGGCCGAGACCAGCACCATGTTCCACACCTTCATCATTCCTTTTTTCTCCTGCATCATCACGGAATGCAGAAACGCCGTCGCCGTGATCCACGGCAGCAGCGATGCGTTCTCCACCGGATCCCAGCCCCAATAGCCGCCCCATCCCAGCACCGCGTAAGCCCAGCCCGCGCCCAGCAGAACTCCGGTCGTCTGGAACATCCAGGTCACCAGAGTCCAGCGCCGCGTCACATGGATCCACGCCTCGCCCGGCTGCTTGGTGATCAGCGACGCGATCGCGAAAGCGAACGGCACCACGAATCCTACATAGCCCAGATACAGCATCGGAGGATGAATGATCATCGTCCAGTATTGAAGCAGCGCGCTCAAGCCCTGGCCGTCGCCGACGTCCATGACGCGCTTGCCCGGCCATCAGCACCTTGAACGGACTCTCGATGAACACGATCAGCGTCAGGAAAAATACCTGCGTCGCCATCATCACCGCGACCACCCAGGGCATCATCTCGCGGAATTTGCGCTGGTTCCTAAAGACCACCACTGCGCCATAGCTGGCCAGCAGCCAGTTCCAGAACAGCAGCGATCCTTCCTGGCCGCCCCACCACGCCGTGTATTTATAACGCAGCGGCATCGCGCGATTGGTGTAATGCGCGACGTACGCCATGCGGTAATCGCCGGTCATCAGCGAATAGATCAGAATGCCCGCCGCGATCGTGACCAGCACCCAGATCGAATACACCGCGCGTTCCGCGGACAGGATCAGGAAACGGCCGCTTTGGTCAGTTTGCCGATGACCGAGGCGACGATCGAATAGATCGCGAAACAAAAGGCAAGCAGAACTGACAGCGCGCCGATATTTTCCATAAGTGGTTTATTAGAGAGATGCGCGAGGACCGCTGACGCCGGCTGCTGAATCGGTTTCGCTTCATACTTCGAAGCGCATTTCGCCTGGATCTTGGTCGCGTGGAACACGCCGTCCGCGCCCAGTTTTCCGTCGGCCAGCGCCTGCGCGCCCGGCTTGAAAGTATCCGGCAAGAGGCTCCATTCCGTTATAAACCACCGGCAGAATCAACTTGTCCTGCGTCAGGGTGAACCGCACTTCGTGGCCTTCGCGATGGATCGAATCCGCGACGTCGCCGCCCACACGCAACCGGTGATCCTTGCCGCTGTCGCCCAGTTGGTTCAATTCGGCGATGGTCTTGTAGTAGGTCTTCGTCTCGCTGATGCCGCCCATTGCCAGCCACAGCAGTGTTCCCAGAATCACCGCGATCAGGGATCCGAACTTCAGGTAGGTCTTCATGCGCAAAACTCCTAGCAGTGCTTTAAGCATTTATTATACCGCCGTCCGATAATAAGCCACGACCAGCGATCGCAGGCCTGCGATGTCACATGCCTCCCTACGAGCCTTGGCCTCTACTATGTGTACTTGAATGGCGCCGCGGAAATTCCCGGCGTTGAAAAACTCGCTGGCAGGCGAAATCGCCTGCCTAACACGACTTGTAAACTGGCGGCACAGGCGGTTCCGCCTGCGCTTACGTCATCGTCAAGAATTTTCAGCAACTCTTCACAGGCTGCGGAAAAAGTCTTTCGCCGGGCATGGCCCCGCGCCACCGAGGTTCCCAAGCTATTGATTTTTCGCTGTGGGGCGGCGCCGTGCGCTGCCAAAAAAAAGAGCTCTTGGAACTTTTTCCGTAGCCTCTCTTCAGCTTGCAGCGGCGTCATGCGACGAATTTTGGCATGTTCTTCAGCGGAGCGGTACTTGATCGATGGGAGCGTCGACGTCCACGACCACCGGCAACTAAAACCCATATCATAAAGACATCCGATGTCCGCCGACGATAGCGCTCTCAAATATCGCGCGCTCCTGCAAATTTCCGAAGCCCTCATCGCCTGCCGCGATCGCGACGCCCTGGTGCACTCGCTGTGGGAGGCCCTGCACCCTCTGATCGCCTTCGATTATCTGGTGATTATGCGCTACGATGCGGTCCGGCGCCTCATCGTATTGAAGGCCATTGCCGGTATGGATCGTCACGATCCGGATCGCCCGACCGAGTGGCCGGTCGAAGGCAGTCCGCTCGAAGTCATGTTGGAGACCAAGCAGCCGCTCTACGTTCCGGACATATCGCTGGAAACCAGATTTCGCCCCGACCTGATGGAAGTCTATCGCCAGCACAATATCCGCAGCGGATTCTGGATCGACCTCACCACCTCGCGCGGTATGCACGGCGCCATCGCCTTCAGCTCCTGCCAGCCCAACGCTTACACTCCTGAAGATCGCGAGTTCATGCAGCACATCGGCCGGCAAGTCGCCATCGCCAATGAAAACGCCGTCGCCTTCGAAGAGATCAACGAACTCCGACGCCACATCGAAGACGAAAAAGTTTATCTCGAAGAGGAAATCCGCAGTGAGTATCGCTTCGACGAAATCGTCGGCTCAGGACCCGCACTCCGCGGCGTGCTGCAACAGATCCAAACCGCCGCGCCTACCGATTCGTCGATCCTCATTCAAGGCGAAACCGGTACCGGCAAAGAGCTGGTCGCCCGCGCTATCCATCGACTCAGCAGCCGCGCCAACGCGACCTTCGTGAAACTCAACTGCGCAGCGATCCCCGCCGGCTTGATCGAAAGCGAACTGCTCGGCCATGAAAAAGGAGCATTCACCGGAGCCGTCGGCCAGCGCATCGGCCGCTTCGAGCTCGCCCACCGCGGCACTTTATTTCTCGACGAGATCGGCGAAATGCCCCTCGAAATGCAGCCGAAACTTCTCCGCGTTTTGCAGGATGGCCAATTCGAACGCCTGGGCGGCACGCGCACCATGCAATCCGATTTCCGCCTGGTCGCCGCGACCAATCGCGATTTGCGCGCCATGGTCGCCGAACAACAATTTCGTGCCGATTTGTTTTATCGCGTCAACGTCTTCCCCATCATCCTCCCGGCCCTGCGCGAGCGCCGCGAGGATATTCCCGACGCTAGTCCGCTATTTCGTCCAGGAATTCGCGACCAGAATGCGCAAGAACATCGAGTCGATTCCCGCGGAAGTGATGGAAACGTTGGTAAATTATTCCTGGCCCGGCAACATCCGCGAGCTTCGCAACATCATCGAGCGATCCGTCATCCTTACCTCCGGCAAGCGCCTCACCATTCCCAAAGACGACCTGCACGAATCCCGTCCTGCCGCGCCAGCCTCGGTCCTGACCATGGACGATGCCGAACGCCGCCACATCCTCGATGCTCTCGATGCGTCGAACTGGGTCGTCGGTGGTCCCAGCGGTGCCGCGTCGATGCTGGGAATGAAGCGAAGCACCCTCCAATCCCGCATGCAGAAGCTCGGGATCATGCGCCGATATGTCGGCACTCGCTGAAATATCGGCGCCGAAAATTCGGCACTTATACATGCTAAGTTATAGGAAATAATAAACGGCCAGCCGGATGCATTGTCCAGTTATCGTAATGATGAGGGCCCAAGTGAGTTCAACCGGCGATCGCGTGACGCTGAAAGTCTGCGGCCGTCTGGCCGAAGGCTGGGTCCCCGAACTTGAAAACTGCTGGCACGCTGCCCGGATCGATCACCCGGCCGGCAAAATTTTGGTGGATCTTAAGCACGTGACGTTCATCGATGATAAGGGACGCTCCTTGCTTGAGCGGATGCATCGGGACGGCGCGACGTTCGCCGCAGCCGGCCTGCTGACGCGGGCAATCATCGACAACATTATTCGGAATGAGGCATAAATTGACCGTTTTAAGGGCAGTTATCGATGTTATTCGAGCACGTTATTTCCGCTATTAGCGCAGTTTAACGGCAGTACGCCCACCGGCGAGGCGACTCCGACGCCATTGAATCTGTCGCTCGACGACGCCATCGCCCGCGGCATGAAAACCAATCTCGGATTGCTGACCCGGGACAATTCCTCGATCAGCGCCCGCGTCGATCGCATGCGCTTGCTGGCCGCTCTGCTGCCGACCGTGACCGCCAGCGTTTCGATGACCGAGCAGCAGATCAATCTGGCGACCTTCGGATTTCATTTCCCCGGCGTGTCCCGAGCATCATCGGCCCGTTTCATTATCAGGATGCCGGCGCGAAGAGCCGATATTCCGGTCTACGACGGACGCGCACTCTGAACGCCTGGCGATCCGCGAAATGAGAGCCAGCGCGCCGCGCGAACTTTCGGCGAAGGACGCGCGCGATCTGGTGGTGCAGGCCGTCGCATCGGCGTATTTGCAGATCATCGCGACCGCGGCGCGCGTCGATGCGACGCGAGTCGCAGGTCGACACGGCGCAGGCTCTTTATGAACGCGCCCGCGATCAGCATCGCGCCGGAACTTCGCCCGCCATCGACGAGCTGCGTTCGCAGGTCGAATTGAAAACCCAGCAGCAGCAGCTTCTGGCGCTGCAGAATCAGGTCGCGAAGGACAAGTTGACGCTGGCGCGCGCCATCGGATTGCCATCCGGGCAGGTTTTCGAAATCACCGACAAGGCTCCGTACAAGCCGCTCGAAGGACTCGCGCCGGCCGACGCGTTGCAGACGCGCCTACGCCTCGCGCGCCGATTATCAGAGCGCGCAAGCGCAGGTGCGGGCCGCGGAACTCGCTCACCAGCGCCGTCGCGTGACGAGTGGCAGCCGACGGCCAGCATCAGCTACGAACTACGACGTGGTCGGCCCGACCTTCGCCAATTCGCACGGCACTTTCGGCGTCACCGGCTCGATCAAGTTCAATATTTTCGACGGCGGAAAGCGACGCGCCGACATGCTGGAAGCCGACACCGACCATCAAACAGCGGCGCGAGGAACTGGCGAATCTGCAGGGCCAGATCGATCAGGAAGTGCGCGCGGCTCTGCTCGATCTGAAGTCCGCGGCCGATCAGGTCGCCGTGGCGCAGGACAACGTCGGACTTGGCGGACCAGACGCTGACGCAGGCGCGCGACCGCTTCGCCGCCGGAGTCACCGACAACATCGAAGTGGTGCAGGCGCAGGACTCCGTCGCCAACGCGCAGCAAAATCTGATCTCCGCGATCTATGCGCATAACCTCGCCAAAGTGGCGCTGGCGCGGGCGATGGGCGCGACCGAAGCGAATCTGAAGACATTCATGGGAGGGAAGTAATCATGGCGGAAGTGCAGGCGAATACGAAAAGCAACAAAGTGCTCGGGCGAATCGTCATCATCATTGTGGTGCTGGTTCTCATTTCGGGCGGCTATCTGTTCTGGCTGCACCTGTCGAAGTTCGAATCGACCGACGACGCCCAGGTCGACGGCCAGATCTACGCCATCAGCTCGCGCATCAGCGGCCACGTGATCGAAGTGAAGGTCGAGGACGAGCAGGAAGTGAAGGCCGGCGACGTTCTCGTCGTGCTGGATCCCAAGGATTACGAAGTCGCGGTCGCCAAAGCGCGCGCCGATCTGGCCGACGCCGTAGCCAACTATCAGAGCAACCGCACCGACGTCCCCATCACCTCGACCAACACGAAAAGCACGCTGACCAGCGCCAATTCCGCGCGCCTCGACGCCAGCGCCGGAGTCTCGGGAGCGGAGCGGCAACTCGGAGCGGCCCGCGCCCGCCTGGCCACCGCGCAGGCCAACGTCCGCGTCGCGCAAGCCAATTTCACCAAGGCCGCGCAGGACGTCGAGCGCTACAAACAGCTGGTCTCGAAAGACGAAATTTCGAAGCAGCAATACGATCAGGCCGTCGCCGCGCAGGAAGCCGCGCGCGCGACGCTCGACGCGCAGAACGCGCTGGTCAACGAAGCCAGCAGAATATCTCGGTCGCCGAGAAAAATGTCGAACAGGCCCGGACCCGCGTCGAGCAGGCCGACGCGCAGATTCAATCCGCGCTGACCGGTCCGCAGCAGGTGAAGGTCACCGAAGCGAAGGCCCAATCCGCCGCGGCGAAAGTCGAGCAGCAGAGGGCGCTGCTCGATCAGGCCGAGCTGAATCTCCAATACACCACCATCGTCGCGCCGATCGACGGCGTGGTCGGCAAAAAGAACGTCGCCATCGGCCAGAACATTGCGCCCGGCCAGGAAATGATGGCGATCGTGCCGCTCGAAGACCTCTGGATCACCGCGAATTTCAAAGAGACGCAGCTTCAAAAAATGCGCGTCGGCCAGACCGTGAAGATCAAAGTGGACGCCTACGATCGCGAATACACCGGCAAAGTGCAGCGCATCGCCGGAGCCAGCGGCGCCCGCTTCAGCCTGCTGCCGCCCGAAAACGCCACCGGAAATTACGTGAAAGTGGTGCAGCGGATCCCGGTGCGCATCGCGCTCGATCCGGGCCAGAATAGCGATCATCTGCTGCGGCAGGGCATGTCGGTGACGCCCACGGTGCAGCTGCAATAAGAGGACCAGCATGAGCGAACAAGTATTAGAAGCCGCGCCGCCACGCCACGCCGCAGTGCCGCTGCGCCGTGGAAGCCGAAGCACAACCCATGGATCATCGCGCTGGCGGTGACTATGGCGACCTTCATGGAAGTGCTCGACACCAGCATCGCGAACGTCGCGCTGCCGCACATCGCCGGCAATCTTTCCGCCGGCACTCGACGAGAGCACCTGGGTGCTCAGCTCCTATCTGGTCGCCAACGCCGTGATTCTTCCGATCAGCGCGTGGCTGGCGACCCAGTTCGGCCGCAAGCGATTCTACATGGGCTGCGTGGTGCTGTTCGGCATCAGCTGCCTGCTGTGCGGCCTCGCGCCGAACCTCGGCATGCTGATTTTCTTCCGCGTATTGCAAGGCCTGGGTGGAGGCGGCCTCGCCCCCAGCGAACAGGCCATTCTGGCCGATACGTTTCCACCCGCTAAACGAGGCATGGCGTTCGCGATTTACGGCATGGCCGTGGTGCATGGCGCCCGCCATCGGTCCCACGCTCGGCGGCTACATTACCGATAACTTCGATTGGCGCTGGATCTTCTTCATCAACGTGCCGGTGGCGATCGTTTCGCTGCATTCTCACCTCGCGCCTGGTCGAGGATCCGCCGCATTTAAAGGCTGCGAAACAAACCACCGGCCGCGTCGACTGGCTCGGCCTCGGGCCTGATCGCCGTCGGCATCGGCGCGGCGCAGGTGGTGCTCGATAAAGGCGAGCGCGAAGACTGGTTCTCGTCGAGCTTCATCAACTTCTTCGTCATCACCTCCGTCGTCTGCCTGGTGACGGCGCTTTTCTGGGAACTGCATCACGAGAATCCCGTGATCGATATCCGCCTATTCAGGAATCGCAATTTCGCCGTCTCCTGCGTGATGATGTTCATGCTCGGCGTCGGCGCTGTTCGGCGGGACCGTCTTGATCCCGCAGCTGGTCCAGACGCTGATGGGCTACACCGCCCAACAGGCGGGTGAAGTGCTTTCGCCCGGCGCGATCGTCATCATTCTGCTGCTGCCCTTCATCGGAATGATGGTCGGCAAAATGGACGCCGCGCAGACTCATCGCCTTGGGATGGACGCTCGCCGCGCTCGCGATGTTCTATATGACCACGACCATGAATCTCGGCATGAGCTTCCGCGAGGTGATCCTGCTGCGCATTTATCAGATGGTTGGCGTGGCGTTTCTGTTCGTGCCGATCCAGACGATGTGTTACGTCGGCATTCCGCCGGGCAAGAATAACAACGTTTCCGGCATGACCAATCTCGCGCGAAACATGGGTGGCAGCATCGGAATTTCGCTGGTGATGACCTTGCTCGCGCGACGCGGCCAGTTCCATCAGAACCGTCTCGCCGCGCACACCAGCACTTATGATCCGGCGTTTCAGCTCCGCCGTTTCCAACATGGCGAAATCGTTCCAATCCGCCGGATACGACGCTGTGCACGCCACGCAAATGGCCTATGACCGCGTGTATGGAGCCATGCAGGCGCAAGCCTCCATGCTCGCCTATCTCGACACCATCTGGATATTCGCCATAGCCGCTGCCCTGATGGCTCCGCTGGCATTCTTATGCAGAGACCGAAGCCCGGCAGCGGCCCAGGCTGCACTGCACTAACTACTTCGTCTTGGGCGGTTTCACTTCAAGCTGATTGACCACCTTATCGGGCTCCCCGCGACGTCGGTTGCCTTCGCCACGATCGTTTTCACTTCATCGTCCGACCGGACCGGTCCCTTCAGCGTGACCGTCCCATCCTGCGTTATGACTTTAATATTATGCGCGTATGTGGATAGAGTCTTATCGGCCATGATGGATTTGCGGATCTGAGCGGTAATATTCTGATCCGACGAATTGGTCTTTTGCTGATCCGCCGTTACGGCGCCGGGGTCCTTGTCACGCTTATTCACCGCGGAGTTGTCAGGTGGTTTCGTTTGCGGGTCCGTCGATTGAGCTTGAACACCAATGAGGGATGTTCCCAGCAACATCGCGACCGCGAAAGTTTTCGGGGTTCTTAATGAGATCATACCCGCCTCCTAGCATCCTAGAGGCCAACTATGAAGCCCAATGAATTGTGAACGATGCAGCTATTTCCATTGGCAGAGAAGGTTTGCCGAATATGCACAGCCTGCAACTTCTGCATCTGGTTTGGATTACCAGGCGCCGTCTTCTTGCCGAACCACCACACCACCCCGATCGTCGCCGTTGTCTGCTGCTTGCTCAGCAACCCGAGCGTATCGGTAAGGAAATAGCGCTGATTTGAGAAATCGCGCCGCCACTCCAGGCGCGTCATGAACCCTTCCGCGACTTTGTATTCCGCCGTCAGCCGTCGCTTCCTTCAGCGCCTGCGTGGTGCCAGTATACAAGCCCTCCCCGATCGGAAAAATACTCGCTGCGTCCCGCCAGCGCGAATTTCTTCGTCAACTGATAGCGCGCATAAAGTGCTCCGCCGGCGGTGTGGATCGGCGCCGAATTCGTCTGATCCCTTTCGATCACATAGTCGCCTTCAAACGCGAGCGTCAATTTATCGGTCGGCTGCCACGACGCATAGCTATCGAAGATGTGCGTTTTTCCTTTGCGGCGCGGGAATGATCGGCTCGAAGGATTCGCCTTGCAGCGTCGGCAGCCCCGGCGGACTGGTGTAAGGAAAATAAACCACGTCGGGATGCTCCTGGCCCAGATAATAATTGACCGTCCAGGAAATATTCTTGCGCGGCGTGGCTACGAAGCCGAACAGCTCGTCCTTGATAATTGTTGAACGCCTCCGTCTGCTGCGTCCCGTTGTCAAGCCAATAATTCACCGTCAGCGCGTCGTTCACTTTGTACGCGGCGCGCACGCCCATGTGATAAAACGGCAGAAAATCGAACAGGTACGATCGCGAATAATTGATCTGATCCTTGGTGTAATTCCCTTCGAGGCCGATCGAGCTCGACCATTTTCCGAAATCCAGCGTCAGCTTGTTATTGGGCGCCCAGGTTCCATATGCCTGGAAAATATTCCGGTAAATATCGGGCCGCGGCTCATTCATCGCGCTGCCCTGCAAGGTCTGCGTGGCCTGCCCGAACTGCAGATCCACGCGCGCGCCGAAGTGCCTGCCCTGCGCGGGGTCCGCGGCATTTTCAATCACGACGTCGGCCTGATTCAGACTGAAGCTGTTGCTGCTGACGTCGTAGGCGCGCAGCAGATTGGTGCGTCCGATCGGCGAATTGAAATTGAAGCCGTAGTATCCGTCGAAGGCGAAATTGATGGTCGTGTTTTCGAACAGACCGGGCGCCGGCGGCGCGGCGGGCAGCCACTGCCGCCTCCTTCGGTATCGCCGAGCTGACGACGCTCTCCTTCGGCCGGCCGAGCGCTTCTCCAGATCGTCGATCCGCGTCTGCAGTTTCAAAACCAGATCCCGCAGCTCCGCAACTTGCCGATTGAGATCGGCACTCGCATCCTGACCGCGGCACATCGTGGCTATCCATAACAGAAGCAGCACCGCCCACCTCGGATTCTCATGGGGTCAGCATACCAACGGACTTCGTGGGGCGGACGCCCTCGTCCGCGCCGCACCCCCTGGTCCGGCAACTCAGTTTTATAGCGATACGCCGCGCCGGACTCGCGGATATACTAGAAGCATGAGATTTTCCCGCGCCGCGCTGGCGCTGCTGTTGGCGTCGCCGCGATCGCCGCCACCAAGCCCGCGGTCAAAACGAAAAAGCCGGCGTTGACGCCGGATCAGCGCGCCGCGCAATCCATCATGAAATCGATGAGCCTGCGCGATCGCGTGGCGCAGCTCATCATCGGCACCTGTTATGGCGACGCGCCCGCCACCAAATCCGCCGAATATCAGAAGTACCGGCACTGGGTTCACGATCTGCACATCGGCGGGTTCATCGTCGCCAATCGCGATCGATCACGGCGCCATTCGCAACGCCGAGCCGCATGCGATGGCTCTGTTCCTGAACCAGATGCAGAAAATGTCGAAGACGCCTCTGCTGGTCGCCGCCGATTTGGAGCGCGGCGCATCGATGCGCGTCACCGGCGGCGCGCAATTCCCTTACAACATGGCGTACGGCGCCGGACGCGACCTTGATGCCACGCGCTATGAAGGACTCGCGACCGCGCGCCAGGCCCGAGCCATCGGCATCCACTGGATTTTCGCTCCCGTCGCCGACGTGAACAATAATCCCGAAAATCCGGTCATCAATATTCGCAGCTATGGAGAGAGTGCCGAGGACGTGGCGCAGAACGTCGCCGCCTATATCGACGGCGCGCATTCCGATCCGAAGAATCGCGTGATGGTCACCGCGAAACATTTTCCCGGCCACGGCGACACCGATACCGATAGCCACATGGCGCTGGCCAAAGTGACCGCGAACAAGGAGCGCCTGGAAACGCTGGAGTTCGCGCCCTTCCGCGCCGCCATCGCGCACGGCGTCGATTCCATCATGACCGCGCATCTGTCGGTCCCCGCGCTCGAGCCCGACGAAATTCCCGCCACCGTTTCGTCGAAAGTGCTGACCGGCGTGCTGCGCGACGAGATGAAATTCCAAAACATCATCGTGACCGACGCGATGGATATGCAGGGGCTGGCGCAGATGTTCAATCAGGGCGAGGCCGCGGTGCGCGCGATCGACGCCGGCGCGGACGTGCTGCTGATGCCTCTGAATCCCGAAACGGTGATTCGCGCGGTGGTCTCCGCGGTCGAAGGACGGCCGTCTGAAACGCGCCCGGATCGACGAGAGCGTGATGCGCGTGCTCGAAGCCAAAGTCCGCGTCGGCGTCATGAAGAAGAAGCTGGTGGACCTGGATGAAATCAGCGACGTGTTCGATTCGCAGGAAGACACCGCGCACGCGCAGCAGGCCTCGGATCGCGCGGTGACGCTGGTGCGGAACGAACACGATGTTCTGCCGCTCGCGGCGTCGGCGCAGTCGTGCCTGGTGGTGGTGGTGGAGCGGCGAACCTCGACCGCCGGAACGCGCATGATCGATTCGTATCGCAAGTTCGCGCCGAAATCGCAGATCGCGATCGTCGATGCGTCGATGAACGCGGCGGCGCTGGCCGCCATCGTCGGCGATACATCAAAATGCTCGGCCATCGTAGTCGCGGCGTTCGCGACGGTCGCGGCGAATCGAGGCAGCGTCGGACTCAACGGCGAACTGACGCCCTTCATCGCGAAATTGACCGAAGGGCCGGCGCCGGTGGCGATCGTCGCGATGGGCAATCCTTATTTACTGAGCGCGTTCCCGAAAACCGCGGCGTACCTGGCGACCTTCAGCAGCACGCCCCCGTCGGAATCGTCGGCGGTGAAAGCGCTGTTCGGCGAAATCCCGATCAGCCGGCCATATGCCCGTGACGATCCCCGGATTCGCGAAATACGGCGACGGCATCCAGTTGCCCGCGCGATCGCGGTAGCAATTTTAGCCGCAGATGAACCGTTCCAGTGCTTCATCGCGATCCGCGTTCATCGGCGGCCATAAATGTTTTCGCGTTTTTTCAGCAGCGTGTAAAATTACATCATGGTAGAGATTACATGGCTCGGTCACGGAACATATCAGTTCCGTCTCGAAACTGGCGAAGTGATTCTGGTCGACCCCTGGATTGAAGGCAATCCCAGGTATCCCCGCGGGACACACGATCGATCGCGTCGACATGATTCTGGTCTCGCACGGCCATTTCGATCACATCCACGACGTCCTCCCGCTGGCCGAGAAATTCTCTCCGCAGATCGTCGCGATTTATGAGACCGCGCACTGGCTGGAATCGAAGGGCGCGAAAAATACCATCGGCATGAATAAAGGCGGCACCGCGACCGTCGGGCCGATCTCCGTGACCATGACCACCGCCGTTCATAGCTGCGGCATTCTCGACGACGGAAAAATAATTTACGGAGGCGAGGCCGCGGGTTACGTGATGCGCCTGCCCGACCGCCGCGTCGTCTATTGCGCGGGCGATACCAACGTCTTCTCCGACATGCAGCTCATCGAGCGCCTCTATCATCCCGAGCTCGCGTTTCTCCCGATCGGCGATTTTTATACCATGGGTCCGCGCGAAGCCGCGCTCGCCTGCCGCATGCTGAACGTGAAGCGCGTGATCCCTCTGCATTTCGGAACTTTCCCGCCGCTGACCGGACGGCCTGAACAGCTGGCCGACTGATTCGCGATCTGCCGGGCACCGAAGTATGGACGCTCGAACCGGGCGTTCCAGTCGAGTGGTGAAACAGATCGCTCGCGATCGTCGCGCTCGTGCTCGCGCTTGCGCCTGCCGTTTCTCCACCAGGCGATTCAGGGCGACGACCTCTATTATTTATACGGCGCGGAGCACGCGCAGATCGAGCCTCTGCATCCCGATCACGCGAAATATTTGTTCCACGGCGACCTGGTGGAGATGCGCGGCCACTCGCATCCGCCGCTCAATTCCTGGATTCTCGGCGCGCTGCTGTGGGCTCTATGGCGATGTGCGCGAAGTGCCGTTTCACTTGGCGTATTCGATCTTTTCGATCATCGCCGCGCTGGCGATGCTATCGCTCGCGCGGCGCTTTTGCGACAAACCATTTTTAGCGACTCTGTTGTTCATCGCCGTGCCCGCGTTCGTCGTAAATGGAAATTCGCTGGAAACAGATCTGCCGTTTCTCGCCCTCTGGATGCTGGCCATCGCATGGTTCGTGAAAGGTGTCGAGGAAAACTCGACGCTCGCACTCATCGGCCGCCGCGCTAGCCGCGGGAATCGCCGCGTTGGACGCCTATCAAGCCGTCTTCCTCGTCCCGATTCTCGCGTTTTATCTCTGGCAAAAAAAGAACCGCAGCGCGTTCGCATGGTGCGTGATATTCGCTGCCCCGGTCGCGATCGGCGCATGGCAAATCTACGGACGCGTCACCGGCGGAGCGATGCCCGCCGTCGTTCTGTGGGATTACATGCGCAAGTACGGCTGGCAGGTCGCTCGCGCAAAAAGTGAAAAACGCCGCGGCGCTGATCGTGCACTCAGCCTGGATCGTTTCCCCGCTGCTGATTCGCGGCAATCGCTGGAACTGGATCCTGGGCGCGATCGCGTCGGCAGCCGGCGCGTTTTACGATCCGAATCCGATGTTCTGGGCGTCGCTCGGATTAGGCGTAGTGGTTTTATCGTCCTGTTTCCACCGCGGATTTCCTGGAACGCCTGGGTCCTGATTTTCTTCGCCGGCGCATTGATCGTATTTTTCGCCGGATCCGCCCGATACTTGCTGCCGATCGCGGCGCCCACTCGCGATTCTAGCCGCGAACCGCTGCTCGACGCCCATGCTCGCCAGTCGGATTCGCGACGCAAATGGCTTTGTCCGTCGGCCTGACCATCGTCAATTATCAAACCTGGGGCGCCTACCGCCAATTCGCGATTTCGCTCGCGCCAGAAGCCGCCGAGCGACGAATGTGGGTCGATCACGATTGGGGATTGCGTTACTATCTCGAATCCGAAGGCGCGCTAGCCGTTCCTCGCGGCCAAACATTTGCGCCCGGCGACATCGTCGTCTCGAAGAACGCCGCATCCCGAGGGCCAGCGGATCGCATCGCTCGAAATCCGTCCCTCGATTCCGTTGCGCCTCTTCTCCGTCAACGAAAAATCCGCCTACTCCGTGGCCTCTCACGGTCTTTGGCCGTTCGAATTTTCGACCGCTCCGGTCGACCGCGTCGCGGCCTATCTGATCGGCGAACGAAAAGCCGAGCTCTCCTGGGTCACTCCCGCGAGACCAGCAACAAATCCTGCGCGGCCTCGACCCGGACGGCTGGTCGTCCGCCGAAGCAACCGTGCTCGTGAAGCACAGCGACGGTCCGCTAACCGCCGAGTTCACGATTCATCCGCAATCGCTCGCCCGCCGCGTTCGATTGTTGGTCGACGGCAAGCAAGTCGCGGAGGAGACCTTCCCCGCGCCCCGGCTCCTACGCGCTCTCGGTCCCCGCGCCCGGCGGAGGCGCCAGCATCACCGTCACCCTCGCCGTCGATAAAACATTTTCCGTCCCCGGCGACGGCCGCCAACTAGGCATCCTCATCACCGGAATCGGCTTCAAGCCGTAACCGAAACTCGTCTGCAATGTGAGGCCGACGACCAGGTCGCGCGAGCCGGCGCCCAGTGCTCTTAAGCCGTAACCGTGGCCTCGACCCTACCCACCCGATCGATCCTGCACCCCACCCGATCCCCCGCCTTAATCCGCGCGCCCTTCGGACACCCCGTGGAAATCAGATCGCCCGGATAAAGCGTCATGTACTGGCTGTGAAACCGCACCAGCTCATACGGCGAATGCCGCATGTGATTCACGAAATCGCGCGAGCAAACGCCGCCGTTATGCTCCGTGATCACTTCCAGCGACCCGATATCGCCCACCTCATCCGCCGTCACGATCACCGGTCCGAAGGTGAAAAACGTATCGATACTTTTCGCGCGCGTCAAATACCGAGGATTCTTCGCGAGCACGTCCAGCGCGGTCAAATCGAGCGTCGTCGTGTACCCGAAAATCGCGCTGGGCGTATCCTCGCGCCGACAGAAATTTGCATTGCCGCCCGATGATCACGCCCAATTCGCCCTCTGCATCGACGTCGTTCGAAACCTCCATCGGAGGCAGCACGATCTCGCCTCCCGGGCTGGAACATGCATGACGCAGGCTTCATGAAACTCGCCGGCTCCTCCGGCTGCACCGCGTTGATATCCTCGGCGTGCGATTTGTAATTCAGCCCGATGCACCAGATCTTCGGCGGAACATCGTACGGCAAATGCGGCGTGACACTCGGCGAGCGGAATCCCCTCGCCATCCGGCATCTTCGGCAGCGTCCCCGATTGAATGATCGTCAGCAGGTCGCTTTCGATCTCCAGCACTTCGTCACCGCGCATCACTCCCGCTCCGCAAGTGCCCTTCATGAAAAAAACGCATCAGCTTCATAATGTTTTAGCGATATCCACCAGGTCGCTGAAAATTCCGTAGGCCGTCTGCTCCACGCCGGGACTCAGCTCCACCGTCCCCACCTTGCCCATCAGGTCGGTATCCAGCACCAGAATGTTCGAGGTCCCGCGCACGCTGGCCAGAATATCGGTGTCGTCCAGTACCTCGGCGCGCACGCGCAGCTTCACCGCCTCTTTCACCATCCGCGCCCGCGCCACCAGCCGCACTCTTTTGCCTTGTTTCTTCAGTTCCGCGAGCTTTTCCGGCGTCAGCCTCCCGATCCCCCGCCGATCGACATCCAGAGGAGTCATCCGCGCATTCATCAGCACATTGGCCAGCGCCGCCGTCTTCGCCGCCGCGTCCCAGCCGTCGATATCGTAGCTCGCATCGGCCTCCGCGATGCCGATCCGCTGCGCTTCTTCGATGCCTTCGGCCAGCGTGCGGCCCGTTTTCCAGCGCCTGGATCACCACGTTGGTGGTCGAGTTCACCACTCCCGTGAATCCGCGAATTTTGCAGCCCGGCAGATTGTTGCGCACCAGGTTGAACACCGGCGCGCCGTCCATCACGATGGATTCGAATCGAAACTCGACGCCCGCCCGCCGCGCGTCCTCGATCAACGCCGCGTATGCATGCGCGATGGGACCTTTGTTCGCCGTGATCACGTGCATCGACCGCGCGAATGCCGCGCGGATGTGCGAAATCGCCGGCTCGCCCGTCGCCGGATTCAGCGTGGTAATCTCGACCACGATATTCGGCCGCGCGCGATCCAGAAATTCTTCGACCGATCCGCAGCGCGGTCCGAACGCCGGCTCGATCGGCAACCCGCGCTGATCGAACGCGCTGCCGTGGCGCAGCGTCTGAACCGCCACGATGCGAAACGGGAAAACCTTCCGCTGCGTTTCAAGCAGCCGCGCAAACGCCCGCCCCACATTTCCGTAACCGATCAGCGCCAGTTTCAGAAGTCGAGTTTCTCCATCAGCGCCGCGAGTTCCGATTCTAGCGCAGTCTTCTTGCGCTTCAGGTCGCTCTGCGTGATCGCGCAGCGCCACCATCTTGGTCTCGTTGGCGGCCAGTTGGCTCGCGTATTGCTGCACCAGGTCCTGCTGATTCTGACGTTGTTGAGGCTCTGAATATTGGCGCGAACGCGCGTCTGATCCTGCGTCAAATCGGTGATGCCGCTCTCGGCCTGCTTCAGCGCCGCGTCATTATCGGCGATCTCGCGTTTCTTCTGCGCGATCTGTTCCAGCTGCCGCCGCCCCGCCGCGCTCAGCACTTTATTCTCGAGCCATACGCGCGATCGTATCCGGCGTCATGTTGGTCAACGAAACGGTCTGATCGTAAACGCGCTCCTCGCGGATCACGAACGTCGTCGTGTCGCCGACGCGGCCAGCTTCACTTCGAAGCGATACGCGTTCGCCGTCGTCTCCGTTGCCTTCGCCGGCTCCAGCAGCTTGTAGCCGGGGCGCTGCGGGTGTTCGATGATCAGCGTCTTCGCCTTCGCGATCGACATTCTTGATCGTGAACGTTTTCACTTCTTCCACCGCGTATTTCGACGTCAGGATCCCGCGCTGAGCGTGAATCTCGCGCACCACATTCTTCGACGAATCGAACTTCGTCGTGATGCGCGTGCCCAGGTCGACTCCGTAGCTGATCAGCCTCTTGTCGCCCGCCTTCACCGTCTCGACCAGCGCCTCGCCCGCGTACGTTCCCGCGTCGTAAACCGTGATCGGTCCGCCGTCGAGAGTCTTGCCGGTGGAATTGGTGAGCTCCGCGGCATTCTGCGGATTGACGCCGAAACTCTCCCGATAGATCAGCAGCTTTCGCGCGCCGAGCTTCTGTTGCAGGAACGGCAGCATCGCGGACTCGCCTTTTTTCACCGTGACCGGCGAGGAGAAGCTGTACTCGAACAGGTCGCCCGCCTCGCGGCCTTCGGCGGTGGAGGAGATGCTGGAAGCCTGGACGCTCCACTGCCTCGCGCGGTGGCTCACCGATAAGATCCTGGCGCGCCATCATCCGAGCCGGCGCCTGCGCAGGCGGAGGTGCCATCGCCACTGGCGGCTGATTCACCGCCGCCATTCGCCCCGCCAATCGCCCCCTCGAAACACCGTCGGCGCTGCCGCCAGATTGTCCGCCAGCTCCGCATTCGGCCGCGTCACATACTTCGGCGCATACAACTGCGTGATGAACGAAATCGGCCGCCCCGACACTACCGACAGCCGCACGTTGTTCCAATCGTCCCCCGACGTGTTGTCGACAATCGCCCATCCTTCCAGCGTCGGCTCGCCCTGCGCCCGCGAACAGCAGCCGGTAGCTCGACTTCCATACCGGCGACGGCGTCATGTAGCTCGCCACCAAATCCCGCGCCGCCGCGCCGATCGAGTCGATATACACGCTGCGCCGATCCTTCGACCGCGCCCCATTCAGCACCGCCAGATAATCCTTCAGCAGGCGTTTGCAGTTTCGGATCGGTGAACTTTACGGAGCTCGCCGCCGCCAGGTCGAACGTCCGCAGCTCGCCCGCATCGGTCAACAGGGTGACGGTCTCGCGCTCGCGCTTCCTTGTCGCCACCTTTAATAACCCGCGCGCTCAGGATCACGCCCGCCGAACGTCTCCGCGCCGAACTTCATCTCCACCCGCGCGCCCTTCATCTGGTCGAGAAACACCGCCAGCGTCGAATCCGCGCCCACGGCGAACGGAAAATTCTTCAGCCGCTCTTCCAGAGGCTCGCTGGCATCGTAGCGGACCCCGCTGATCTTCCCTCCGCTGCGGTCGGTGATGGTCAGCGACTTCAGCACGTCGTTCATATCGTCGGCTTTGAAATCGATGCGCGCCGTGTCGCCCGCCTCCAGCTTCCCGGCGCGTTCAAAAAACCCGACGCCGTGCTTATAAAGGATCACTTCGCGAATCGGCAAGATCGGCGGCCGAAACGCCACGCCGCGGCCGTCAATACCAGGAAAAACTGTTTTTCGCATCGTTAAACAGCCTCATACCTACTGACACATGCCGCGACCCGTAAGTTCCTTTCACAGCTTGACATGAACAACCGGCACACGTCAGACTCAAAAGTGGTCGTTCAAACAAAGAATCGGAGAAACCAAGCTTGAAAAAACGACTGATCGCGCTCGGCGTGCTGCCTCGCGTCTACCGCTCTGGCGCAGTTGGGCGGAGGCTATCTCGGACCGGCCGTGCTCTCAAGCGGCGCCACCGGCGTCGGCAACCGCAGCGGACAGCAAGTGGATCTCCGATTCTACGCCGGCGTCGACTGGCGTTTACGATTCCAGCCTTGAGCCTGTGGCCGTCGATTCCAAGGGTCAATCTGGTCACCATCAACGGACTCTACGGCGTGGAAGCCAACATCGGCGCTTACGGCACCCATTCCTGGCGGACCGCTCTTCTGGGAGTCGACTACCGCGGCATCTTTCCGCGAGTATGCGAACGAGCCCAGCTTACTCCGGCATCGATCAGATTTCTGACGCTCGGCTATACCTGGCAGCAGTCGCGCCGCATCATCTGGAAAGCGCAGGTATTGGGCGGGATTCCTCGACGACGCACTCGGTGGGATCGGATTCGAGCCAGCCGGTCACCTCTGCCAATCCACAGTGTCGTGCGCCCTGCCAGTCTGCTGTTCGATAGCCGTTCCTACTACCTGCAAGGCGGCCTGGACTTGACCATGCAGCAAACCGCCGCGAACCAGTTTCACCTTCGGCGGCCAAGGCTTCGACGTGTGGAGGCAGTCCTCTTACCTGGTGGGAGTGGAAGGATATAGCGCGCACGGCTCCGTGGAGCACAAGCTCAACCGGAATACGTCGGTCGGCTTCACCTATCAGCGCCAGCACTTCAATTTTCCCAAGGTGTTCGGTCAGGCGGACATCGATACGGGCGAAGTGTTCCTCGGCACCAACCTGGGGCGGCGCTGGACTTTCACTCTTCAGCGGCGGCGTGTTCCATGCCGAAGTCAGCGGATTGCAAACCGTGGCGCTCAATCCCGTGATCGCCGCGCTGCTGGGGCAGGCGACTACGGTGCAGGCCTTTTATCGCGAGGATATCTATCCCAGCGGTCAAGCTGTCGCTCACCAGAAAATTCAAGACGGCCAATTGAACTTCTTACTATTCGCAGACGGTGGTCCCCGGCAACGGCGTCTATTTCACTTCGAAGAAGTGACAGCTGGCGGCGCCAGCTATAGCTATACCGGGATTCGCAAAGTGAATCTGTCGCTCAGCGGCGGATACTATGCAGCTCAGCAGCCTCGGTCAGGGAATCCCGCCGTACCGACCGTGCACCGGGGGCGCCGGCATCACCTACACTCTCCCTTGGTCGCTGCACCTGGTGGCGCGCTACGATTACCGCTATCAGGCAGATCGAAAGCCTCACCTATAAGCACACCGGATATCGGGTGTCGCTCGGCCTCACGTTCAGCCCCGGCAAAGTGCCGCTGTCGCTCTGGTAAAAAGTCATGGGCGGCGTCCGCATACTGCTGGTGGACGATGAGGCTCCGCTGCTCGATCTTTTGAGGCGATATCTGGAACGGCTGGGCTACCAGGTGGATTCCTGCCTGACGCCGGCCGACGCGCTGGCGCGTTTCGAAGCGGATCCGGCGCGCTACGCCTGGTGCTGACGGATCTGACGCTCCCCGGCATGAGCGGCGATGAAATGCTCGCCCGGATGCGCGCCAGCGCTCCCCAAACTCCGCGCGATCGTCTCCAGCGGTTATCCCTATGAGCCGAGCGGCAAACGAACCAGGTCCCTGCAAAAGCCGTTCCTGCCCAAAATGCTGGCGGAGCAGATCGAAGAATTGCTAAAAACCTGTAGCACTAATTTCTGCCGCAAAACCCGGATTCTGGCACATCCCCGACGGGCACGATCCCATCGCGAGCTCCTTGGCGGCTCCGTTCGCCCGCGCTGCAAAGGTCGAATATTGCGTGGTGACATGGCTGTCGCCGCACGACGGGCATAGCGTCGCGTCATCCGACCGCCGCACCAGCTTCTCGAACTTCGTTCCGCATCCGTCGCACAGGTATTCAAAAATGGGCATATTGTTTTACTCCGTCAGCTCTAAAGCTATTTTATCAATCCATTTGCGCACATCGGAAGGGGGCGCGGTGAAGCTGTTCACGATGATCGAAAACGCCAGCCATCCGTGCGTTTTGCTCTGCGCGTAGCCGGAGAGCGCGATGGCGCGGCTCAGCGTGCCGGTTTTGGCATGAATCTCATCGGCCGCGTGGACTGTCCTTCATGCGATTTTTCAGCGTCCCGTCTTCGCCGCCGATCGGCAACAGGGAAATAAACGCCTCGCGGTATTTCGATGCATAAAGATACGCCAGAATTCGGGTCATCAGCCGGGGCGCGACCATCACGTTGCGCGCCAAGCCGGAGCCGTCTTCGAGCCGCGCATCGCCCGCCGAGGCTCCGCTTCCTTGAACAACGCGGTCATCTCTTCGAGGCCCGACTTCCCGCGTTCCCATGAACCGCGCGACCCGTCCGACTTCGCGCAGCATCAACTCGGCGTGAAGATTCTGGCTTGTCTTATCAGTCACTTGCAGCAATTGAACCAGAGGCGGCGAGAGCCGCGCGAAGCGAGCTGCTCCGAACCCTCCGGATCGTAATCGTCATGCACGGAGCGGTGCCGCGCGACCGCTTTCCCGGTAATCGTGACCCCGCGCCGCGCCAGCGCGTCATACAAGGCTTCCGCCGCAAACAGAGCCGGATCGTCCACCGGCAGCGTTCATCCGAAAACGCCGGATGACCCGCGGGAATGCTGCCCCACAGCAACAATTGCCGCGAGTTCTGTACCCGCGAAATCCGAATCCGCGCTTCCCCGCCCTTTGGAACCGTGACGATACGATTATCGATCGCGTAATATTCGATCGCCGGCGAAAGCGAGATCTGCGCCGGATCGCCCGGCTTCGGCGCCCGGGTGAACGGTGAGCGTAATGGTGTTGTCGTTTAGCGTCAGCGCGCTGACCGGGGCGCCGTACTCGCGAATGATGTCGTCTTCGGTCCAACTGGGCGGATAGGGCGCATAGGGATACAGGCGGTCGTCGCCGACGATATCGCCGTCGACTCGGGTCAGTCCGGCCGCCACGGCGCGATCCGCGAGCGCTTCCAGAGCCCGCAGAGGAGGGCCGGAACCACTATCTTTTGTATAGGGATAGACGCGCCCGGAAAGCGAGGATCGCCGCTGCCGGCGAGCACCACGTCGCCCGATGGTTCGCGCAGCAGGCGGGTGGTGAAGCGGTAATCGGGGCCCAGTCTCAGCAGCGCGAGCGCCGTGGTGAGCACCTTCATGTTCGAGGCCGGCATGAACAGAAAATCTTCGTTGTACTTGAACAGGACTTTCTTCGATTCGAGCGAATAGACCTCGACGCCGGCGAAATATTTCCCGGGGCCGGCTTCGAGCAGGCGGTCGAGCTTGTGCTCCAGGTTCTGGGCCTGGGAGAGTGCCGCGAGGGACAGAAGAAGCGCGCTGCGCATGACTGAATATCGCACAATCGTGGTCCTTAGAAGGGCATAATTGCACCGAAATGGGGCTCTGGGGAGCCTTATATGACCTTAAAAAAGACGATTGTTGGGTGGGGCGGCTGCAAGGTCTGGTTCGCTGCTTAGGGTGACGGGAGCTGGGCGGCTCGGTTGAACCTGGCTTCCAGCCACACCAGCATCAGCAGCAGGAACACCATCGCCGAGCCGACCAGCGGCAAGCCCATCACTACCCAGATTCCCCACAGCGATGCGAAAAAGCCCAGCGTGCACGGCGCCAGCATTCCTCCGGCGATGGCGAAGGAAAACAGGCCGTTGTAAAAACCCGGATGGTAGGACGGAAAACGGTGGCCGATGCTTTCGACGACCAGGGGATAAATCGGGGCGAAAGATCCGCCCAGCAGCAGGACTCCGGCGGTGGCTCCGAAACGGTTGTCGGTGAGGATCAGGATCACGCATCCGAACATGGCGCCCAGCACGCTGACGATCAGCATGCGGGTGTGCTTGACGCGCGACATCATCCACTGCGCGACGATGCGGCCGATCAGCAGCGAGAACCAATACAGGGCCAGCATGCCGAGCGAAGTGGCGGGGCTGATGCCGAGGCGCTGGCTCAGGAACAGGGGCAGCCATCCGGCGACGGCCCACTCATTGCCGAATTGAAAAAACAGCACCAGGCTGAACAGGACGGCTCCGGGGCTGCGCAGCTCGGTCAGCACAGCGTGCGGCGAGGGCGCGTGCGCGTGCCGGTTGCGCGGTGAAGCGCGACCGCAGGTACATCCATCCGAACAAGGCCGGGATGATGGCGATCCAGACCTGGATGGTGGGCGCGCTGTAAATATAAAAAGTCCCGGAGACCAGCAGCGCCACGGTGAAGCAGCCCAGGCCGAACAGCATGCCTCCCAGGTTGACGGTCGCCACGGGATCGTGACGGTACATCGGCGAAATCGCGTTGAAAATCGCGGTGTGGAGAATTCCGGCGGAGCAGCCGACAAGCGCCATGCCGGCGACTCGCCACCATGGTGAAAACGGAGGCGAGACGAAGGCCAGATAGAGCAACGCCGTGGCCGCGGCGGCGCAGGCGAAGGCCAGCGTCCAGCCGATGCCTTTGTGTTCGATCAGCGGAGGCGAGACCCAGACCGAGGCCAGGATGCCGGCGATCAGGCCGACGAAATAGTAGCCGACCGTTCCGTATTCCGACGAAAGATGATGCTGCCAGGAGGGCAGGATGGCTCCGAGAAAGGCGATCAGCAGGCCGGAAACGAAGAATCCGGCAAGGGCGCGGCGCGAGCCTGAGGAGGCTAGAGTGCCTTCTTCAGGGAGGCGGCCCGGGGGAGCTTCCTGCGATAGCACTTGCATAGTATAACTGCTAGGCACCGGGTCAGGCGGAACCTGCACTGCTCGGGTCGTGGTGCGGATCGCATGCGATCTTCGCGGCATAGGCGCGCTCTGCGGTGATCATTTTGCGGACTTCGGTGTGCCGGGAAAGCCGCTGATCTCGGCGTGGCGGCGGATGACTTCTTCGTCCTTGGCCAGGTAGATGCAGAAGGTTTTGTCGGCGGCTACGAAGGATTCGATCCACTGGATATCGGGGCCGAGTTCGCGCAGGGCTCTGTTCGAGGTCTTGGCGGCTTCGCGGAGCTGCTCGCGTTCGAGGGAGCCGACTTGGGGGATTTCTCTTTCAATTACGAATCGTTTCATGGATTTCGTTCCTCCAAGCTATTGTAGTCTGCCAACTGTTCCACTTTACCCACCTTGCCCACTTCCCGCCGAAACCGTTAACCTAAGTAAGTACCCCATGCTCAAAGTAAAAGCAGATGCCCCCGACGACCTCAATCCTCAGGAAACCTCCGAATGGGTCGAGGCGCTCGATGAAATCATCGACGAAGCTGGGCCCGACCGGGCCAGCTACCTCCTGAATCGACTCATGGAACGCGCCGCCAATTTCGGCGTGCAACTGCCTCTGCGATGGAATACCCCGTACGTAAATACCATCACGACCGACGAGGAAGTCGCCTATCCGGGCGACCGCGCCTGGAGCGCGTCATTAAGAGCCTGGTCCGCTGGAACGCCGCCGCCATGGTGGTTCGCGCCAATAAATACGATGCGAACATCGGCGGCCACATCGCGACTTACGCCTCGCTCGCCACGCTGCTCGAAGTCGGCTACAACCATTTCTTCCACGGCTCCCATCAAGGCGAAGCCGGGCGACTTCGTTTATTTCCAGGGCCACGCCTCGCCAGGCGTCTATTCGCGCGCCTTCCTCGAAGGCCGCCTCAGCGACAAGAATCTCGAAAATTTCCGCCATGAGCTGCGCGATGACCCGGGCCTGTCTTCCTATCCGCACCCCTGGCTGATGCCCGATTTCTGGCAATTTCCGACGGTTTCCATGGGCCTCGGCCCGCATCGGCGCCATCTATCAGGCGCGCTTCATGAAGTACCTGGAAAATCGCGGCATCATCAAACCGACCGGCCGCAAGGTCTGGGCGTTTTTAGGCGACGGCGAAACCGATGAGCCGGAATCGCTGGGCGCGCTGACGCTCGCTTCGCGCGAGAAGCTCGACAACCTGATCTTCGTCGTCAATTGCAATTTGCAGCGCCTCGACGGACCGGTGCGCGGCAACGGCAGCATCATTCAGGAACTGGAAGCCGCGTTCCTCGGCGCCGGCTGGAACGTCATCAAGTGCATCTGGGGCAGCGGTTGGGACGATCTGCTGGGCCGCGATTCCACCGGCCTGCTGCTCAAGCGCATGCATGAGTGCGTGGACGGCGAATACCAGGCCTTCCGCGCGCAGAACGGCGCTTACATCCGCAAGGAATTTTTCGGAAAATATCCCGAGCTGCTGAAGCTGGTCGAGCATCTGACCGACGACGATATCTGGGCCCTGCGCCGCGGCGGCCACGATCCGGTGAAGGTCTATAACGCCTATAAACGAGCCGTCGAAACCACCGGCAAGCCGACCGTCATTCTGGCGAAAACGGTGAAAGGCTACGGCCTGGGCGAAACCGCCGAAGGCCGCAACACCGCGCATCAGCAGAAGAAGCTGGCCGAAGCCGGAGATGATGAAGATTCGCGACCGCTTCAAGATTCCGATCTCCGATGAAGTGGTCCAGCACCTGGATTTCTTCCGTCCCGCCGGAGGATTCGCCGGAGATGCAGTATCTCCGCAAGCGCACGCGAAGCGATGGGCGGCCCTCTGCCCGCGCGCAAGACGAATTTCCCGGCCGTCAACGCGCCGCCGCTGGAGCTGTTCCACGAAACCACCGGCGGTTCGAAAGGCCGCGAAGCATCCACCACCGCGGCGTGGGTCGCGATTCTGAAAGCGCTGCTGAAGCATCCCGAGCTGGGCAAGTACATCGTGCCCATCGTTCCCGATGAAGCGCGCACCTTCGGTATGGAATCGTTGTTCCGCGAATACGGAATTTACGCGAGCCAGGGCCAGCGGTATCGCCCGGTCGACGCCAACGTTCTGCTCTATTACAAGGAAGCCAAGGACGGCCAGATTCTGGAAGAAGGCATCACCGAGATGGGCTCCATGGCCTCGCTTCCTCGCCGCCGGCACCGCCTACGCCAACTACGGCGTGCCGATGATTCCTTTCTACATTTACTATTCGATGTTCGGCTACCAGCGCGTCGGCGATATGGTGTGGGCCGCCGCCGATTCCCGCGTCAAAGGATTCCTGATGGGCGGAACCGCCGGACGCACGCACTCTGCTCGGCGAAGGCTTGCAGCACCAGGACGGACATTCGCCCATGCTGTTCAGCGCCGTCCCCACCTGCGCGATTTACGATCCCGCCTACGCCTATGAGCTCGCCGTCATCATCCAGGACGGCATCCGCCGCATGTATCAGGAGCGCGAGGATCGCTTCTACTACATCACCGTCTACAACGAAAATTACGCCCAGCCGCCCATGCCCGAAGGCGATCATATTCGCGAAGGCATTTTGCGCGGCCTCTATAAATACAAGGCCTCCGAGAGCGGATACGCCGCCGCGCAACTATTCGGCAGCGGCCCCATGTTGAATGAGGCTCTGAAAGCCCAGCAGATTCTAGCCGAGCGCTACCAGATCGCCGACCGATGTCTGGAGCGTCACCAGCTACAGCGAGCTGCGCAAGGACGGCCTCGAAGTGGAGCGCTGGAATCGCCTGCATCCGGCATCGGAGCAGCGCGTGCCCTACATCGCGCAAATCATCGCCAACACGCAAGGCCCGATCATCGCCTCGAGCGATTATATGAAGAGCATCCCGGACGGCCTGTCGCCCTGGTTGGGCGGCCGCCTGACTTCGCTAGGCACCGACGGTTTCGGCCGCAGCGAAAATCGCGAGCATCTGCGCCACTTCTTCGAAATCACCGCCGAAGCCATCGCGCAGGCAACGCTGGCAGCGCTGGCAAAATCCGGCGCAATCAACGTCCACCGAGCCGAAGCCGCCATCGCCGAACTAGGCTTCAGCCAGGAAAAGCCAGACCCAGCGCACCAGTAAAGCTTGCACCCGCAGAGCTCTTTTGGCAGCGCACCGGCCCAGTGATTTCAACAGCTGGGGCAGGTTCCCGACCTGCCCTCCGCGACGTTTTCGCAGCGCCGCTCAAGTAGCGACAGGTCACCGATCTGTCACTGCTTCAACCCGCTGAAATCCCGACATATAAGGTCGATTAAGGCTCCCGCTAGCCTGCTTATTGGCCGTTTTATGCCCGATTAAGGACGTAGCTATGCACCGCCTCGGCAATCGAATTGAGGCTGACCGGCTTCGAAATATACCCGTCCATCCCCGCTTCGATGGCACCGGATGCGATCCTCGTCCCGCACGCTGCCGGTCATCGCGATAATTGGAATCGCCGACGTCTGCCGGATCACGCTAGCGGCCTGAAACCCATCCATTTCAGGCATTTGGCAGTCCATCAGGACCAGGTCGAAGGGCTCGCGCGAAACCAGGTCGACGGCCGTCCGCCCATCCGAAGCCACGCCGCGATTCGCACCCGATTTTCTTCAACAGACCAGCCGCAACCTTCTGATTCATAACGCTATCGTCCACCACCAGCACCCGCAGCGACATGTTGGAATAGGTGTCCTGCTTCTTGAAGACGGCGGTAAACCAGAACGTGGAACCCTTGCCTTCTTCGCTGTCTACGCCGATCTAGCCGCCCATCAACTGCACCAGTTCCTTGGAAATGGCCAATCCTAGTCCAGTGCCGTGCTGGCGCGCGGACTTTGAGTTGCTCAAACCGTTCAAAAAGCCGGGCTTGCTCGCTCTCGAGGAATCCCCGGACCGGTGTCGGTGACGCTGAATCGCAGCACCGCCGGGGTTCTCTCCAGGCTCACGCTGATCGCGACTTCTCCGCTGCGTGGTGAACTTGAGAGCGTTTGCCCGCTAGGTTTGTAAGTACTTGCCGCAAACGGCCGGCGTCGCCGATCAGGGTGCGGGGGACATCCGGCTCCATTTCGAAGCTCAGTTTCAGACCCTTGGTTTTTGGCCTTCCAGGAAAGCAATTCCACTGTCTTTTCAACCACTTCGCGCGGATCGAAGGAGGCCTCGATCAGCTCGATTTTCCCGGCCTCGATTTTCGAAAAATCCAGCAGTTCGTTCACGATATCGAGCAAAGCCTGCCCGCTTTCCCGCACCGTTTCCGCATAATCGCGCTGGGTATGATCGAGCGGCGAATCCAGCAGCAGCTCCGTTAACCCAATGATTCCATTCATCGGAGTGCGAATTTCGTGGCTCACATTGGCCAGGAACTCGCTCTTGGCGCTATCGGCGCGGGCGGCGCGGGATTCGGCCTTTCTTGAGACCCTCCACCATGATGATCGTGATTGATCAGGAAGAATCCGAACGACCAGGCGATGATCCCCAGCACCGTTCCGACCATCAAGCGCGGCAAACACAGGGGAGGGCACGAACAGATCGGTCATTGGCGGCCGCGAGAAAGTGTAAAGGATCCGGCCGAACTGAGCGAGGCTGAACAGCAGCCAGCCCGCCAACCGTGAAGCCCAGGCTGACGCGAAAGCCCGGCCGGATGGCGGAGAAAAGCTGCTTCGCCGCGAGCAGACCGGAGACTCCCAGATACAGGGAAAGAAGGACGATTCGATGCGGAGGTTCTAACTGTCGACGGCAAGCCAGAAATAGCTAGATCGCGGCAGCGTAACCACGCCCGCCGCCGGGGCTCGGCCACCAGAATGCGCGTTTCGCCTCGAAACCGCCGGGCTCCTTCGATGATGAGGGAACAGGCCGGCGATGCCCAGTAGATTTCCTCCGACGATGCGATAGGCGTCCGGGATAATTCCGCTTCAAGCCGATCAAAAGAAGCGAGAAAGAGGCGCAGAGGTTGGCCAGTGTCCAGTAGTTGAACCCGGGGCAGGTATGGCTGCCTCTCGCCACCATGATCCCGAGCATGCTGACCAGCATGGCCGTGGCCATCCCCACCAGCGTGATGGTTCTGCTATCCAATTGCATCGTATTGCCTTCTATGATCTTAGGTCAAGCGTAGGGCGAACGCTCTAAGGGAATACCCTGCAATAAGCTTGTTTCCCTTATTTTTCTTGAGTTCCACCACCATGACCTCAATGGGTTTAGTCCCCGCATTGACGTCGGCATGAACTGTTGGGCTTATTCGCTGGGAGCCAGTAGGCATTGCCGGTATCCCACTGATGAGATTCCGTGCCTCCGCCCTGGGTGACGATTTTCATGGTCCCGCCGACGATCGGGATGATGACACGGCCATGCTCGTGGCGATGCATGGTCAGAGGCGAATTCGGGACGACGACGGATCGCCAGACTTTCACGTCGTCGTTTTCAAACTGCGGAATGCGCTGGGTCTGGCGTTTGTTGCGGCGTCAGGGCGATCGCGGTCAGGAGAAGCGCGGGTGACAACCGAGAACGATTTTCATTTTTCGAGGGCCTTTACTCCGGGCAGTTCGACGCCGCCCAGGAATTCCAAGGATGCGCCGCCGCCGGTGGAGACGTGGGAGATTTTATCGGCTACGCCGGCCGATTTGATGGCTTTTTCCGAATCGCCTCCGCCGACTACGCTGACCGCGCCCGATCCGGCGACGGCTTTCGCGATCGCTACCGTTCCGGTATCGAAGGGGGGCATTTCGAAGACGCCCATGGGGCCGTTCCAGATGATGGTTTTCGCGCCGGCGATTACTTTTCGAAAACGCGGCGATGGTGCGCGGGCCGATGTCGAGTCCCATTTTTCCGTCGGGCACGCGATCGACGACTTCGTTCTCGGCGCCGGCTTTAAATTCCGATGCCACGACGTGATCGACGGGCAATAGCAGTTTGTCGCCGGCTTCGCACATCAACTGTTTCGCCAGATCGAGCTTGTCTTCTTCGACCAGCGATTTCCCGGTGCCTTCGCCGCGGGCGCGCAAAAACGTGTAGGCCATCGCGCCGCCGATCAGCAATTTGTCGACGACCTTCATGAGGTTCTGAATGACCTCGATTTTGTCGGAAACTTTCGCGCCGCCGAGGATCGCGATGCAGGGGCGCTCGGGATTTTTGGTCACTTTGCCAAGATATTCGAGCTCTTTGTCCATCAGCAGTCCGGCGGCTGCTTCCTTGACGAAAGGGATCATGCCGACGGTGGAGGCGTGGGCGCGATGGGCGGAGCCGAAGGCGTCGTTGACATAGACGTCGCACAGCGCGGCGAGCTTTTTCGAAAATTCGGGATCGTTCTTTTCTTCTTCGGCATGATAGCGGAGGTTTTCGAGCAGCAGGATTTCGCCGGGCTTCGGGCAGCATGGCTTCGACCTCGGGGCCGATGCAATCGGGGGCCATTTTGACGGGCTTTTTCAGCAGCTCCGCGAGGCGAACGGCGACGGGAGCGAGGCTCATTTCCGGATTCGGTTTGCCCTTGGGACGGCCGAGATGGCTGGCCAGAACGAGGCCTGCGCCGTGATCGAGGGCGTACTGGATGCTGGGGAGGGATGCTTTGATTCGTTTGTCGCTGGTAATTTCTTTTCCGCCGGGTGCGAGCGGGACGTTAAAATCCACCCTCATGAAGACGCGCTTCCCCTTCAGGTCGAGGTCGCGAATCGACAGTGTGCTCATCTTAAGATGATTGCAAATTGAGAAGATCCCCGCACTGACGTACGAGGTTATAACCCCGTGGCACGGGCGGCGATCATTGATGCCAAATGCGGCCCGGTATTTCTCGGGGAGCTTTTTGGGCTTGTGATCCGCGTCCGCAGAAGACGTGCTTGGTTTCGCCGGTGGCCAGATGGCAGCCGGTGGCGGCATCGGTCATCTCATAGCCGAAGCGGATCATGCGGGCATTGGCGTCTTCGATCCAGGTGCGGATGGTGACTTCTTCGTCGTAGCGGGCGGGTGAATGATAGCGGCAATGCGCTTCGACGACGACCAGCAGAATGCCTTCGTCGCGCTCCATGTCGCGATAGCGGATGCCGCGGGCGCGGAAATATTCGACGCGGCCGATTTCCATCCAGACGATGTAATTGGCGTGATAGACGACGCCCATCTGGTCGGTTTCGGCGTAGCGGACGCGGAGCTGGGTGCTGATGGAATCCATGAGCCTCCAGTGTAGAGGGGTGGTCCTAATCGACCTTAACTAAATGAAACCGAGGCTGGCGGGATCGGTCTGTTAGTATGACAGCAAGTGCGTATCCGTGTCCTGTTTTTTGGCGTTTTACGAGACGTGACGGCCTCCGTGAGGACTCGATTGACGTCCCTGACGGCGGGCTGGCCGCGAGTGTATTTGAACATTATGCCTCCCGATTTCCGCGGCTGGGCGAGATGTCCCGGAGCATCGTGCTGGCGGTGAATCAGAAATTTTGCGCGCCCTCCGGTTCCTTTGTCGGATGGGGATGAGCTGGCGTTTCTGCCTCCGGTAAGCGGAGGGAGTTCGGATGATAATTCTTTGCGCTGACGCGCGATCCGATCGATGCCGCGGCGCTGGCGCGGAAAATTCTCCGCGGCGAGGATGGCGCGATCGTCACGTTCGAAGGCGTGACGCGCAACAACACCAAGGGCCGGGCGACGCGGTATCTCGAATACGAATGCTATGAGCCGATGGCGGTGAAGACGATGGCGGAGATCGGCGGCGAGATTGCGCGCACGTTTCGAGATCACGCGCATCGCGATGGTGCACCGGCTGGGGCGCATCGAGATCGGCGAGACCAGCGTGGTGGTGATCGCGACGGCGCCGCATCGCAGGCCGGCGTTTGAGGCGGCGCTCGAAGGGATCAACCGGTTGAAGCGGCTGGTGCCGGTGTGGAAGAAAGAATATTTCGTCGACGGCGAAGTGTGGGTGGACGGGGAGTGGGATGACTCGGTGGTCAGGGCGGGGTCATGAGGGCTGATGTGCGGAGTCGCTCGCCTATCGGATCGGCGGCGTCGGCAGACGCTGACGCTCACGCCTGGAGCGCGCGCCACATACTACAGCTGTGATTACTCTGGCGGCGCAATCCACGTTTAAGCACGATGTGACGCTGGTGCGCCTGCTGGTTAGCGTGAAGAATCAGGCGGGGAAGTGGTGGGGTCGCTGGCGCAGGACGAGTTTGAGGTCTTCGATTGCGGCGTGAAGCAGGAGATCGCGGTGTTCGACCGGCAGACGGCGCAGCCGCTTTCGGTCTCGGTGCTGATCGATGCGAGCGGGTCGACGCTGAAGGACGTCCGCTATGAGACGGGGTCGATCGCGAAGTTTTTCAAGGCGCTGATCAAAGAAGGGAATCCGAAGGACACGGCTGCGCTGTACTCGTTCAACTACGAGGTGACGCTGCTGCACGATTTCACGCGCGATTTGAATCAAGCTGGTAGACCAGCTCGCGAAGATCAAGCCGACGGCGGGGACGTCGCTTTACGACGCGGTTCATTTCGCGGGGCACGAGTTGCAGGGACGCGAGGGGCGGCACGTGATGGTGATCGTCAGCGACGGCGGCGACACCACCAGCTATTACAAATATCACGATGCTCTGGAAGCCGCGCAGAAGGCCGATGCGGTGATTTACGGAATTATCGTGGTGCCGATTTCCAACGACGCGGGGCGCAACATCGGCGGCGAGCACACGCTGGTGCAGTTCGGCATCGAACACCGGCGGGCGCGTGTTTTATCCCGACGGTTGCCGAGTCTGGACAAAGCGTTCGGCGAAATTTTGCTGGACCTGCGGACGCAGTATTTGCTCGGCTATTATCCGAAGGATCTGCCGAAGGACGCGAAGCGTTTTCATCCGGTGGCGGTGCACGTGAAACGTCCGGATTTGCGGGTGTTGACGCGGAGCGGCTATTATAGTGATGTAGCTCCCTGAAGTCTCTCCTAAACCGTGCCCGGAAAAATCAGCCAAGCGAAAGCTCCCGATCAGACCTTTGAAGAGGTGAAGTATCTTCGACATCTGATCGACGATCGCGTTCCGGTGCGGGTGCGGTTGAGCGACAACCAGGAAGTGGACGGCGTGGTGGAATTTTACGACGCCACGTTTATTCGCATCACCCGCACGGGCGAGCCGAATCTTTTCCTGTTCAAACACGACATCAAATATCTGTACGAATTGAGCTAATGGCCGAATTTCTGGAAACCGCCGCCGGTATTGCGCGCGAGGCGGGCGCATTGATCGCGAGCTACCATGCCCGCGGCATCGGATTCGAGTTGAAGGGCGATTACGATCTGGTGACGGAGGCGGATCGCGCGAGCGAACGCCTGATCGTGGAGCGGCTGCGCAATCATTTTCCGACGCATGCGGTGGTGGCCGAAGAGGGCGGAGGGCAGGAAGGGTCGTCCGAATATCGCTGGTATGTGGATCCTCTCGATGGCACCACGAATTTCGCGCACGGCTTCCCGATGTTCAACGTGACGCTGGCGTTGGAGCGCGCGGGCGAACTGATCGCGGGCGTGATTTATCATCCGATCCACGATGAGATGTTCACGGCGGAGAAGGGCGGCGGCGCGTATCTCGAACAACCGCCGGATTCACGTGTCGAAGGTGGCGCGCGTGGAGGATGCTCTGGTCGCCACCGGGTTCCCGTCGCGCAAACGGCATGAGAACGTGAACGTGCATTTCTACTATCAGCTCGCGATGATGTCGCATGGAGTGCGGCGCGCGGGCGCGGCGGCGCTGGATCTGGCATATGTGGCGTGCGGACGGCTCGACGCATTCTGGGAGTTCGGATTGAATCCCTGGGACATGGCGGCGGGCGTGCTGCTGGTGCGCGAAGCGGGCGGGACGGTGAGCGATATGCACGGCGGTCCGTTCAGCTTGCGGGGTCCGCAGATGCTGGCGGATAATTCGGCTTTGCATCAGCCGATGCTGGCTGAGTTCGCGGAAATTTTCGCGGGGCGATACAGGCATGCGATGCCGGAGATGTCGCATCAGGAACCAGGAGCCAGTAGCGCAGTAGCCAGAATGAACGGGTCTGCCGTTGACGTTTCGGTCATTCCAGATGTGCTGCATGTTGTCCTTGCCGATGGGCGAGAGGTCAGCGCTCCACTCGCTTGGTTTCCGCGGCTCAACGAAGCATCAGACGCACAAAGGCGAAATTGGAGGCTGATCGGCCGCGGAATTGGGATTCATTGGCCGGATCTCGATGAGGACATCTCGGTCGAGAGCCTTCTGTCGATTAAGTGATCACCATACCGACCAACTCACTCATGTCATCGATCACAAAATCCGGCGGCGCCTCTGCGAACGTTTCCGGCTGAAATCCCCAACTCACGCCGCAGGCCCGCACTTGCGCGTTGCGCGCCGTCATCACATCCACCGCGCTGTCGCCGACCATGATGGTCTGCCTGCGCCCGATGCCCGACTCCTCCATCAGCAGTTCGATGCCCTTCGGATGCGGCTTCTTCTCCTCGAAACTATTGCCGCCGTAGATGCGGAAAAAATGACTTCCGAGGCCGAGACCTTTGATCAGGTGCTCGCTGAATCGCACGGGCTTGTTGGTCAGCACCGCCATCTTCACATCGGCCGCGAGCAGTTGGTCGAGCCCTTCGCGGACGCCCGGATACAGCGTCGTCGCATCCAGCATGTGGTCGCGATAATACTCGAGAAAGAAGCCCAGCCCGCGCTCGATCTCCTCCTCGATCGCGCCCCGGCAAAGCGCCGCTGGACCAGCACGGCAGCGCCATTTCCGACGTAGGAATACACGAGTTTCATCGGGAAGCAGAGGCTCGCCGAGATGCACTCGCATCGCGTTCACGGAATCGGCCAGATCGCGTTTGGAATCGATCAGCGTGCCGTCCAGATCGAAAATTAAAAGTTCCTTCAACTGTCGACCTTCTTAAGTTGCTCCTGTTTTTTCCGCTTCTTCTGCAGCTCTTCCTCCCACAGCTTGCGGATTTCGAACATGCTGTCGCGGAACGCTTCTTTCACCGCGTTCGGCGCCAGCTTGGAACATGACGTTCGATGCGTCGAGCACGTAGGGCAGCACTTGCGATCCAACCATCCAGTTGGGCAGAGGCTTCGGCGTGAACGCCATGATCACCGCGACGCAAATCACCGCCAGCAGGCGCTCCGCGCAACAACCCGAACGCGCCGCCGAGCAATCGATCGAGCCAGCCCAGTCCGGTCCACTTGAAGAGTTTCGACAGCAGTTTGCCGATCATCGCGCCGGCGGTCAGGAACATCAGGAAGACGACGAAGAATCCCAGCATGTTGGACAAATTCACCGACATGGTCCAGTGTTCGCGCAGCCACGTCGCGGGCACGTTGTAATACCAGAAACCAAAAAACAGGCCGGAGATCGACGCGATGAATCCGACGCCGACGCGCGCGAATCCCGCCATAAATCCCGTTGCCACGGAGATTCCGATGATCACGGCGAGAAGCAGATCGAGCAGATTCATAACGATTTTCCCGCGAGCATCCGATAAGCTTCTTTATATTTTTCACTGGTCCGCCGCGCGACGTCTTCAGGCAGAGCAGGCGCCGGAGGCATCTTGTTCCATTGGATCGATTCCAGATAATCGCGCACGAACTGCTTATCGAAAGAAGGCTGCGCGCCGCCCGGCGAGTACGTTTCCGCGGGCCAGAAGCGGGACGAATCGGGCGTCAGCACTTCATCGGCAAGAATGATCGCTCCATCCACGACGCCGAATTCGAACTTCGTATCGGCGATGATGATGCCGCGCGATCGCGCATATTCCGCCGCCTTTTTATAGATCGTCGAGCGTCAGATCGCGAAGCCGCGCCGCCGTCTCCACGCCGATCATATTCACCACGGTCTCATAAGGAATATTTTCATCGTGGCCGCTCTGCGCCTTGGTCGCGGGAGTGAAAATCGGCTCGGGCAGCGCATCGCTCTCGCGCAGTCCCGCAGGCAAAGGGATTCCGCAGAGCGCTCCAGTGCGCACATAATCCTTCCATCCGGAGCCCGATAGATAACCGCGCGCAACGCATTCGACGTCGAACATCTGCGCCTTCTTCACCCACATCGAACGGCCCTCGAATTCCGGTGGCAGTTCGCTCACATCGGTGCTCAGCAAATGGTTCGGAACCACGTCGCTCAGAAAGTCGAGCCAGAACAAAGTCATCTGCGTCAGCACGCGGCCTTTGTCCGGAATCCCGGTGGCAAGGATATAATCGAACGCCGAAATGCGATCCGTCGCGACGATCAGCAGCCGGTCGTTATCCTCGTAAATGTCGCGTACTTTTCCGCGCCCGCGCAGCTTGAAGCCAGGCAGATTTGTCTCAAGCAGGGGTTGTGGGGCCAATCCCAATTATACTGATGGAATTGCATGCTTCTTTCGATCCTGATTCCGGTCTATAACGAGCGGACCGTTGTGGAGCGGAGTCTTTCACTGGTGCTGGCCGCGGCGTCTGCCCGAGAATATGGACCGCGAACTGGTCATCGTCGACGATTGCTCGACCGACGGCACATCCGATATTCTCGCCCGCCTCGCCGCCGATGATCCGCGCATTCGCCTGCATCGCCACGCAAGTGAATCAGGGCAAGGGCGCGGCCGTGCGCACGGCGATTGAAAACGCGCAAGGAGATTTTTGCCTGGTGCAGGACGCCGACCTGGAATACGATCCTTCGGAATACATCAAGCTGATGCGCCCCTTGCTCGACGGCCGCGCCGACGCGGTTTTCGGATCGCGCTATCTGGTGAGCGAACAATCGCGCGTGCTGCCCTTCTGGCACTCCATGATCAACAAGTATCTGACGCTGGTGTCGAACATGTTCAGCAACCTGAACGTCACCGACATGGAGACTTGCTACAAAGTTTTTCGCACCGATTTGCTGAAGAGCATTCCGATCCGCTCCAACCGCTTCGGCTTTGAGCCGGAGATCACGATGAAGGCGTCCAAGCGCAAGCTGCGCGTCTATGAAGTGCCCATCAGCTATCACGGGCGCACGTATGAAGAAGGGAAAAAAGATCGGCTGGAAGGACGGCGTGAAGGCGCTGGGAGTCGTGCTCTACTTCTGGCTGGTCGACGATCTGTACGTCGCCAGCTACGGGCGCGGATTGCTCAACAGCCTCACCGGCACGCCGCAATATTTGAGCTGGCTGACGCGCGTGCTGCGTCCGCATCTGGGCGATACCGTTTTCGAAGCGGGCGCGGGCCTCGGCAATCTCACCGGCCGCCTGATGGCGCGTAAGCTCGAATACGTTGCGGGCGAAAAAGATCCACTTTATCTGCACGCGCTGCGCAATCGATTTCTCCGCACGCCGAGCGTTACCGTCTGCAAGCTGGACCCCGAAGATCCGGCCGATTATCAGCCGTGGGAAGAAAAATTCGAGAGCGCGCTATGCGTGAATCTGCTCGAATCGGTAGACGATCCGCAAGTCGTGCTGGTTCAGCTCGCAGGATTATTGAAACCTGGCGGCGTGGCGATCGTGCTGGTGCCGCAGGGGCCCGGATTATACGGCTCGCTCGATCGCGCGATGGGCCACAAGCGCCGGTTTTCCGGCGACGAACTGAAGCAGATGATCGAAAAAGCGGGCCTGCGCGTCGACCGGCTTTATCAGATGAACAAAATCGGCGCCGTCTCCTGGTGGATTTTCGGTAAACTGCTGGGTCGCACGCGCATCAATAAATTTTCTCTGAAGCTGTTCGACAAAACAGTCTGGATCTGGCGCCGCATCGACGGATTATTGCCCTGGAAAGGCCTGTCGGTGATCGCCGTCGCGACCAAGCCATGAAAGCCCTCGCGCTGAATTTCGAAGCGCGCTCGCTCGAATGGATCGAGCCCGACCCGCCGGAGTTCTATGCCAATCGCGACGTGTTGTATCGCGTTCATGAGGTCGGCATCTGCGGCACCGATCGTGCGACTCGCATCGTTTCGGCTTGGCGCGCCTCCGGCCGACGAGACCAAGCTGGTGCTGGGGCATGAGGCATTGGGCCAGGTGATCGACACCGGCAGCGGAGTGAAGTCGCTCAATCGCGGCGATTGGGTCGTGCCCACGGTGCGCCGCGCATGCAAGCCCCCTTGCAGTTCCTGCGCGCGCGGACGCCGCGATCTCTGCATCAGCGGAAAATATACGGAGCGCGGCATCTTCCGGCTCCACGGTTATTTCACTGAGCGCGCAGTCGACGCCGAAGACGACCTGATTCGCGTGCCGCTTAAGCTAGTCGATTTCGGCGTACTGATTGAGCCGCTCAGCATCGCCGAAAAAGCCATCGTCCGCGCGCTGGCAGTGCATGAAGGAGAACCGCAAACGGCGCTGGTGCTCGGCCTGGGGCCCATCGGCATGTTGGCGGCGATGGCTCTGAAGGTGCGTGGATACGGGGTCCGCGTGCATTCGCTCGAACCAGCCGACCATCCGCGGGTGTCGATCCTGCGCCTCCAGGACATCCCTTACGAGCCGATGTTGACGGGATCGGCCGACATCGTCATCGAGGCGACAGGTTCGACCGATGCCGCGCTATCCGCGCTACAACAAATGCCTCCGCTCGGTGTAATGGTCTTGCTGGGAGCGCCTGATGGCGCGGGTCCGGTGCCATTTCTGCGGATGATCGTGAACAATCAAACTATCGTGGGCAGCGTGAACGCGGACGCCGAATCGTTTCGCGCGGCAGTCGAGGATCTTGCAAGATTCGATCGCCGCGCGCTGGCCGCACTCATCACCCGCACCCGTTTTTCCGATCTCGAACGGAGCCTGACGGGTCCGCCGATGGTCGCGCCAAAAGTTGTCCACGTTCTCTAGACTGGTACGTCTGCCCGCTCCCTGATGGTCGCGACTCCGTATCGGCATCGCTATGCTTCGACGCCCGCGACCGTCAGGGAGCAGATAGGCGACGTTCATTTACACTGAAATAAGTCTCCCACTCATGCGTCACGCGATCTGTAACGAAATGTTTCAAAGCTGGTCCTTCGCCGACGCGGCGAAGTTCGTCCGTGCCACCGGCTACACCGGCCTGGAGATCGCCCCCTTCACACTCGCCGAAAGCCCAACCGCTATTTCGCCTCAACGACGAGCCGAGTACAGCGACATCCTCAAGTCCGAAGGCCTCGCCTTCGTCGGCCTGCATTGGCTGATGGTTTCTCCGAAAGGCCTGCACGTGACCACGCCTGACCAAGCTTTGCGCGAGCGAAGCTGGCAGCATATTCGCGACCTGATCGATTTGTGCGCCGACCTCGGCCCGAATGGTGTGATGGTATTCGGCTCGCCCGTACAACGTTCGACCGTTGATGGATCCACAATCGCCGAGGCGACTTCCCGCTATGTCGACGGCCTGTCGAGCGTAGCCGCCCAAGCCGAACAACGCGGCGTAACGATTCTCGTCGAAGCGCTCCCTATCGAGCAATCTAACGTCGTCAACACGCTCGCCGAAGCCGCGTCGATCGTTAGCCAGATCGGCAGCCCCGCTATTCAAACCATGTTCGACACGCATAACGCCGTGAACGAAAAGGAATCGCACTCGGCACTCATCGAAAAATATTTTGACATCATCCGCCACGTGCACGTGAACGAGATGGACGGCAGGCATCCGGGCATGGGCGATTACGATTTCAAGCCGGTATCTGAAGACGCTGGAGCACCTCGGCTACAAGGGATGGATATCCCTCGAAGCTTTTGATTTTTCATTCGGCGCGGAAAAAATCGCGCGCGAATCGATCGACTATTTGAATACCGCGATAGCACAGATAAGGATGACGGCTAAATAAGAATGAATAAATATGTCGTGACGGGCGGAGCCGGCTTCATCGGCTCGACGCTGGTCAGAACGTTATTAAATGCCGGCGGCCAGGTCGCCGTGATCGACAACCTGCTCAGCGGCCATGAAAAAAATCTAGCGGAAATTCGCGACCGCATCGAGCTGCACATTGTCGACATTCGCGATGGCGCCGCGATTGCGCCCGTGATCGCCGGCGCCGACACCGTGTTTCACCTCGCCGCGATTCCCTCCGTGCCCAGGTCCATCGATGAGCCGCGGCCATCGCACGAAGTGAATATCGACGGTACCTTTGAAGTCTTCAACGCCGCCGCGCAAGGCGAAAGTGCGCCGCCTGGTTTACGCCGCATCGTCCTCCGCGTACGGCGATAGCGAGACGCTGCCGAAAATCGAGACCATGCCGGCCAAGCCCAAATCGCCGTACGCCGTGCAGAAATATGTGGGCGAGCTCTACGCGTCGGTCTACACATCCTGCTTCGGCCTCGAAACCGTCGCGCTCAGATTCTTCAACGTCTACGGTCCGCGCCAGGACCCATCGAGCGCCTACTCCGGCATTCTCAGCCTCTTCATGAAGCACCTGATCGCGCGCACTCAGCCGACCATTTTCGGCGATGGCGAACAGTCGCGCGACTTCACGTATGTAGAGGACGTCGCCGCGTTGTGCCTCAAAGCGGCCAACGCGTCGGGCGTCGCGGGTAAAATGTTCAACGCCGGCAATGGCGGCCGCTACACATTGAATCAGATCTGGTCGATGCTGCAGAAAATGGAAGGCGTGGAGATCGCCTTGAAGTTTGGTCCGCCCCGCGCAGGCGACGTCCGCCACTCGATGGCCGACACCACTCGGGCGAAGACAGAGTTAGGGCACGCGCCGCAATTCTCAATAGAAGACGGACTCCGCAAAACGCTCGACTGGTACAAAACTGCTTTATGAGGCAGCTGCAATGAGCAAAATGGGCGGATACCGCGGCGGCCGCCATCGCATGGGAGGCCCGCGTCCAAGCGATTCTCCGATCGCCAACCCGCAACCCGACCGCCGATCCCCCGCGATTCAGCGAACCAAGAAGCGAGTGCTGTTCGTCTGCATCGGCAACTCCTGCCGCAGCCAGATGGCCGAAGGATTCGCCCGCGCATATGGGGGCGATATTCTAATCGCCGCAAGCGCCGGCCTCAGTCCCGCATTGATCGTCCAGCCGCTCACCAAACAAGTGCTCGCCGACCGCAACATCCACATCGGCGATCAGTTTCCCAAAGGGATGGAAATTCTCTTGCACGAGCAGTTCGACGTGATCATCAACATGAGCGGCCAAAAACTCCCGCTCGCCCCCGGAGCCACGGTGCGCGATTGGCCCGTCCGCGATCCGATCGGCCAAACCGAACAAGTCTATAAAACCGTGGCCGAACAGATCGAAGGATTGGTCATGCGTCTGATTTTGGAGCTGCGTTCGTCCACGTTATAATAAAAAAGTCATCTCAAGCGGATATGGCGGAATTGGCAGACGCGCGTGGTTCAGGTCCACGTTCTCGCAAGGGAGTGGAGGTTCAAGTCCTCTTATCCGCACCAAGGGATTTTGAAGAGGTCGGCTAATCGCCCAATATTGGAATTACTGGCGTTGGCTTTTCGCGTTGGGAAGGCGTTCCGGGACATTCGCCAGTCTGATGCAAATTTTCTGGCATCCTTGAGAATCTCGGGTATTTCGTCCGAGATTCGACGATATGTAGGCTCGTAGTCGGCTCGATGGCGATTTTCTTTCATCCGGTTCCCGAGATCGCCTAATCTTCTACAAGTGAGATCCGGGCTCCCACCGAAAAACCGCCATAATTGGACATGCGCGCCACCCTGACTGGGCTTGAAGTCGTTCTTTTCGGCCCGCTTCAAGGCGAGATGGTAGACGTAGTAATAGGCTCGACTGATGGCGCTTCGCAATGCGGCTTCGTCTGCGCTTTTTCCTAGTTCATCCGCTAAAGCTAAATATCCAGACCAGTCGAAGGACGGTGAAGCCATCTATACCAACTCGTAGGTGAATCCGAGACGGCCTGATCCGAGCCGGGAGTGCGTGGCCCACCATTCATCATCGAAGCGGCTTAGAGCATCCCTGGCGGACTGTACATCGTTGGACCACATTGCCACCACATACAGAGTTCCAGAACCCGTTTCGTCGACTCGGACTCGGAGGACAAACATAGTGTCTCTGCCGAAAAAAAAGATAAGCGGCTTGACCGATTCCAACAAAAGTTGGGAGATAGCTCTGTGGTCACTTAAGAAGGCGACTACGGAGGGCTCGTTCTGTACAATGAAGCACCTCCGTAACTCTTTGAGGAAGCCATCCTCATTAAGCGAAGAGGATGATATTTGAGGCTCCAGATGAGCGATTGCCATGGCTTGCCACTGTGAACAGTCGGCGACCGAGCCTTGCGCTTGAAAGCCTTCATGGGTCATTTGACCTGTGTGCTGAGGCCATTGATGGCCGGAGGTCTGGGTTTCTGGATATGCGGTCATGTCAGGTCCTCCTCGATTCCCATTATCGCAAACAGGTCTTCTTCATCTTTTTTCAGCTGTTGAGCCATCTCGGCGTAGCTGATGGCACTCTGAAACTCTCTCTCAAGCTTCAGGAAGAGGCCATTCGCCAAGGAGCCTGAACCGTCGAGAGTAACGCGACGTTGATCCCACCGCACAATAGTCGCCATGGTCTTGAAGGGATCTGGCTCCAGCGCTGCCAATTGAGGTGGGACGAAAGGCTTGAGAACGTTAACAAACGGCGCTGTCTTTGGTTGAATATGCAAACCAATCGCCGTTTTTTTGTTGGCTAGCTCCACGCCGCTTAGCGAAGTAAATGAGGAAACGAAAATGTTTAGGATTTCCATTGTCTCTTCAGCGGTGAGCCAATCCACAGCGTCCCTGGTAAACGTGCAATGGGCAGCGCCGAAGAAAAACGTTACCCTCTTAAGAGGAAGCTTAAAGCTAACGCCTTGCTCAGAAATCTTCCCAGCAGTCCTTACGTCGATGTTATCTATGGTGGGCGACCAAGGTTGCAGCGCCTCGAAGATCCCTTGCACAACCGGTCCACGATCGCCTAAAAGCTTAAGGTCAGGATGAAGATAATCGAATGTAACCTCAAAAAAGGAAATCGGTATCGTGACCAGTTCGGGCATTTGCTCTCCGTCCTGAATTGTAACCCCGTTCTTATCGGCAGAAACGATGGGTTTATAAGTAGGCGGCTGGGAGGCAACCGAATCGACGTAATCTGTGGCAATCGGTATGGAGGTCTAGACAAAAGCGCCTCGGAATTTGAGCCAGCAAGATTCCTTACGGCCTCCGCCGCCGCTCCTCCGGCCGCCGCGCCGCCGGCACCTTATGGCTCTCTATCCGACCCGCCCTCTCATAATGAGGCACCGACCATTGATGCACGTACTCCCTCCGGTTGACCCAGGTCCGCCCCCATTCGTGATTGTTCACGTACCACCCGTGCCCGCCCCAGTTGAATCGAGCGTACGCGCCCGGTCCCCAGCCCCACGGCGCAAATGCGACGCCCAGGCTGATTCGAGGCCCAAATGAAATCGCGGCCCGCACCGCAAATCCCGGCCGAGGCGCCACAAATACGATTCCTGGATCATAGATCGGCACGACGAATACACCCGGATTTAGCGGGTTGATCTCGATGAACCCACCCGCGTTCACCACGCTGTAATAACTGTTAGTTTGCAGATAGCCGTAGCGTTCCGCAGCATGCCGCATCCTCTGCACCGCGTCCATCACATCTCCCCGCTGCGACAGCACCGCATCGCCGAGCTTCTGCGTCCACGCCCGGATCGCGAGCCATCATTTCCAGCACCTGCGGAAAAGGAAGCAGCGCCTGCACGCTTGGATCCCATGGCAAATGATCCTCGCCAATCGCATGCGCCAGCGCATCGCCATGAAGCCCCGCGTGCTGGTCGGCCCACTGGTCGGCCTCCGGAATCTGGTCGGGATAAGTCGCCGCCGTCAGAATATTGGCGAGCATTGCGTCCGGATAAAGCGCAATCCTCTGGACGAGGTTATCCAGTTCGCCCGGTCCGCAGCGGAGGAGGTGGTCCCTGCGCAAGCATCAGCGCTGGAGCGCACACCCCCAACAGGAAAGAAGAAATCGCTATTTTGATTGGCTGCTGCATCTCCAACTGTCTCCAGTTGGAAGAACCCTAAAACGAAAGGATTCGTTACGGCTGCACCACGTCGGGGACGGCGTCTTCGAAGGGCGTGTCCTGGAAACGCAATGCCCTTGCTTCTTCCAGTGACATGATCTCCGGTCCACCTGATATTTCCTTGGTGCCCGCCTGTTGTCGCTTCTCGGCCTTGTCGCGTTGTTTTTCAACGCGGGCGAGTTCTTTCTGGCGTTTCTTGAATGTTGAATGCGAACGTCCGGCCATAAGATTCTCCCCTGATTTTCTTCAGCCAGCTTCATCAGCTGACCGTATAATTTAGAAACTACATCTTACACCCGCAAATGAGCGCGGCCGCTTGACGCGATTTTCCTGCCACGCTCCGATTTGCGGGCACTTCACTTTATTAGATGCGCCAAACTACCAGCGCGGTTCCCGCCGCTGGCGAGGTCCGCCACTGCCGCGGCCACCGCCGCCGCCAAACCCTCCGCCGCCACCCGGTCCCCGACCACCGCCACCACCCGCCGGCTTCGGCCGAGCTTCATTAACGTTCAAAGCGCGCCCGCCGACATTCGCGCCATTCAACGCCGTAATTGCCCGATCCGCCTCTTCCGTGTCCGTCATTTCGACGAATGCAAATCCCCGCGAACGTCCAGTCTCCCGGTCGGTCATCAGGCTCACGCGCTCCACGGTGCCATACGCTTCAAACAACGAGCGAACCGTATCCTCCGTCGCGCCAAAATCCAAGTTCCCTACGAATATGTTCTTCAAGGTCTTCTTCTCCTAACGGGTTGAAAGCGGCGACAAACGGAGGCGGGGACATCATGAGCCAGAGCTTGCGGGACAATCAAACGCCAACCTCAGTGTATCACCTCAGTGAATTACTGTGAAGTCCTAATAATGGAATCCGCGCGTCCGGTTAATAGTATCCTCGAAAGGGTACAACAACATGAAAAATAAGGTATTCATCGGCCTCACCCTGGGAGCCGTCCTGGGCATCTTCGACGGTCTCACCGCCTGGTTTACCCCCGAGGCGCGCGCCGGTTTGGCCGGAATTGTAGTTGGATCCTGCTTCAAAGGCTTACTAACCGGCTTAGCCGCCGGCTTCTTCTGCTCGAAAAGTCAACAACATGGCCTTGGGAGTCTTAGCCGGCCTGATTGTCGGCATGGCCCTAAGCTACGGCGTCGCCGCGATGCAAGGAAAGTACTATTTCGAAATCATGCTCCCTGGCAGCATCCTGGGAGCGATCGTAGGTTTCGCCACCCAAAAACTCCCCCGCCCGGCCCTGTAATGGCAATGAATTACTTGACTTACCAAGGCGCTAGCGCGCGGCCACCCAGCTAATCCCGACGTCGGCCGCCGAGCGGACGCGGTCGATCAGTTGCGCGGCATGATGTTGGATATGGCGGATATTGACGAACTGGTGCTCCAGCTTGGACATGCGATACCAACTGAAGCCACTTTCGGTGCCGTCGAGATCCAACGCGTCCACGGCGTCATCCACCATCCGATCGCAGAATTCCCAGTACTCGAGCACCTGCGCTTGCGTGTACGGCTCACCCGCGATGCCGTCGCCCTCGCCGCGATGCTGCTCCCACAGCCTAAACGCAGCTTCGTCGCGCTGTAGATACAGGTGTGCAAAGAACAGAGCGTGATACGACAACTGCCAGAACGCATTCTTGTGGTTGGTGCTCAACCACTCCTCGGGCGGGCAGCGCTCGATGGCTTCGCGGAGCATCGCCAGCGACGCGTGATACTGGCTTTTCAGCACGGCTCGAAGCATCGGATGCGTGTGGTTCACCGGCTCGATTGTACATCGAGGCAGCCTTCGCGGGCACGTGATTGCGGGAAGCAGTACTCAACCGCGGACTTTGTCGAGACTGTCGACGACCGGCGGATTCCCTCGTGGCGCGAGCTTTAGCTTGCAGCGTCGACTTCAGTCGACGTCCGTCCGACTTCACTTAATCTCAATCGAATGCGAAGAACAAGCAATCTTCCCCTCCACCGACTCCTCCGCCACCTCACGCAACGTATAGACTCCCGCCGGAGCCGACAAAGTAATCGTCGCCTTCAACGGCACAGCGGCCAGACGCTTGTACCCGGCCTCCGTCAACGTCAAATCCATCTGTCCTTCTTTCGCCGCCGTGATCCTTCCTTGCCCGTCGATCAGAGCCGTCGTGAAGATAATCCTCTGCACTTCGAGCTCGCCCTTCTTCGCGAATTTGAACTTTGAAATATCGAAACTCACCACCACGGACAGAGCAGCTTTGTCCCCTTGCACGACAATCCCCATCGGAAACTCCGCCACCGTGTTCTCCGCCAGAATTTCTCTGTCGATCTTCGACTGGATGCTCTCGGGAGCCTTTTCGTTGGGCGCAAAATACCCCGGTCGCGCCTGCACCGAATAATTCTTCGAATGAACCAGGCTCACTTTCAACTTGTGATAGGCCCCATCCGGCGCCGCCCCTTCCGGCCGGAAGCTAAGCCGGTAAGTAACCTCCGGCTCGCGGCCCAGCTCGCGAAAACCGGCATTGAGATCGTTGTTGTTGTGATAGAACACGCCACCCGTGCCCTCCGCAAGAGTCCCCATCGGCTCACTCAAAGCCTGGAGGCGCAACGGCATCTCCAGTGTCTCGAATCATGATCCACTGATTCGCAGCCGCTGTGGACCCGGACAGCGTTTCCGTGAACCCTCGCATCCTGCGGCCTCACGCCCGGCAGAGCCTCGCCATAGATTCCCTTCGCATCCAGAGCGTTAATCACGACGTCGGATCGCAGCGCCCGGTCTATGATCTTGTCCTTCAGTTCCTGATTGGGACCGGCCAGAAACCCCGAAGACGCCAGCAGCAGTTCACGTCTCCCAGGCATGGTGCCCAGATGAACGACAACGCGGCCGATCGCATTTAAAGTGTCGATGGTAATCCCGTTCACCTGTCGCCAGGTCTCGTCAGCTTGTGCGATGATCTCGGATTGAGACGCAGTGCAGTCCTTCTGGCTTGCGTCAAACTGCACTGCCCTGATCACACTTAGGTCCTTCTCGTAGGCAATCTCTGAATGCATAGTACGGAGTGACGCGAGGGCAGTGCGCCAAGCCATCCTCCCTCATCTTCACGTGCGCCTTCAATTCAGAGATCGCGTCGACTAATTTCACTTCGTCGGTGGTGAACTCCACGGTCTGCGGGCCGGACGCCGTGTAGAGCGCAATGCGGACGTCCCCTTTCAGAGCGTCCTTCACAAATTTCTTCGCCGCTGCCTGCGTCTGCTTGAGACCGTTCCCGAGCGCTCCATCCGTGGCGTTGACATCGTCGAAAAACAACGCGAGAAATCGCGGCGGACGAGCAAATGTTGCTGGGACCCCTGATTTCAGGGCTTCCGGTGTACTGGCGGATTTATGGTTGTTTAAGGCCTCGCCGGACGCGTTATCGACGCTAAAATGGTCGATTAAGCGCGTTTTACCATCGTCAAGAATGTGAAAATCGTCTTTTGTGAGCCCCGAAATTGCCTTCCCGTGTCCGTCCCGAACGACCGCCGCGATCTCCACCAGCTTGGTATCGACCCGCAAAGTGTAGGCTGATTGAGGCACGTAATCGTGGCTCGTCACCCGAACCTCATCCTGTGTCTGGCTCGAAGCCCAGTACCCCAAGCAGACACAGAAAGCCTACCGAGCCGCGACCATAGGGAGCGATCGACAAGCTCCGATTTTACAAGAACATACCATCGCTTGACAATGCCCAGCACCGAGGTTCATAATGATGTAGGACTAAAACGGTCTAGGATGTTGAAACTCACCAAGAAAGCGGATTACGGGCTGATCGCGCTGCGCCACCTGGCAACGCGGAAGGGTGGGTGCGCATCTACCAAGGAAATCGCGGATTCTTATCACATCCCGATGCCTCTGCTTTCTAAAGTATTGCAAAAGCTGGTGCGTTCAGGTCTGCATGACCTCCGAGCAGGGCACCAATGGCGGCTATCGTTTGTCTCGCGCCCCGCAGGAAATCACGACACTCGAAGCGATTCGCGCGATCGACGGGCCGATCATTTTAACGCATTGTTTTACGGAACATACCGATTGCGACCAGAGCAGCTTGTGCCCTGTTCGCGAGCCTTTACGCAAAGTGCACGAAGGAATCCTGCGACTTCTGTCCGGCATCACCATCTCAGACTTATCCCACGATGAAATGCCTATTCCGGGAATTCTCAGCCATCCAACCAACTATAGGAAGTCACACCCGATGAAACTGCCGATTTACATGGACAATCACGCCACCACGCCGATGGATCCACGCGTGTTAAAGGCAATGATGCCGTACTTTACCGAAATTTTTGGCAACGCCGCCAGCCGGAACCACAGTTTCGGGTGGGAAGCGGAAGAAGCGGTTGAGAAGGCTCGCAAACAGGTCGCCGATCTGGTTGGCGCCACCGCGAAAGAGATCGTTTTCACCAGCGGAGCCACGGAATCGAACAACTTGGCGCTCAAAGGCGTCGCCGATATGTATGCCGAAAAAGGCAATCACATCATCACGGCCGCGACCGAGCACAAGGCAATTCTCGATACCTGCAAACGCCTGGAACACGAAGGCACTCGCGTCACTTACCTGCCGGTGCAGCAGAACGGCCTGATCGATCTTCAACAGTTGAAGGACGCGATCACCGATAAAACCATTCTGGTCAGCATCATGTATGCGCAGAACGAAATCGGCGTGGTGCAGCCCATCGCCGAAATCGGCAAGATCGCGAAAGAACGCGGCGTGCTGGTGCACACCGACGGAACGCAGGCGGCTGGCAAAATTCCGGTGAACGTGATCAAGGACAATATCGATCTTATGTCCTTGAGCGCTCACAAGATGTACGGTCCGAAGGGCGTCGGCGCGTTGTATGTCCGGCGCCGCAATCCTCGCGTACAGTTAACCGCGCAGATGGACGGCGGCGGCCATGAGCGAGGGATGCGTTCGGGCACTCTGAACGTAGCTTCAATCGTAGGATTCGGCGAGGCTTGCGCGATTGGGTAAAGCGGAAATGGCCGAGGAAGCAAAGCGCCTCGAATACCTGCGCGATAAGATGAAGGACCGGCTGCTGGCTTCGCTCGATGAAGTGTACATCAACGGAACGATGGAGCACCGGCTGCCGAACAATCTGAACATCAGCTTCGCGTACGTGGAAGGCGAATCTTTGCTGATGGGAATCAACGATATCGCGGTTTCAAGCGGTTCGGCCTGCACCTCGGCGACGCTGGAACCATCTTATGTATTGAAAGCTTTGGGCGCGGGCGACGACTTGGCGCACTCTTCGATCCGGTTCGGTCTGGGCCGGTTTAACACCGAAGAGGAAGTGGATTACGTAACGGCGAAAGTGATCGAAGTAGTGAAGAAACTCCGCGAATTATCACCGCTTTACGAAATGTTTAAGGAAGGCATCGACCTTTCGAAAGTTCAGTGGACTGCTCACTAAGAGGAGATCAACATGGCATATTCAGAGAAAGTAATCGACCATTACGCAAATCCCCGCAACGTCGGCTCGATGGACAAATCCGATCCGAACGTCGGCACGGGAATGGTCGGCGCGCCGGAATGCGGCGACGTGATGAAGCTGCAGGTCAAGGTGAACCCGGTGACGGGCATCATCGAAGACGCGAAGTTCAAGACCTTCGGCTGCGGCAGCGCGATCGCAAGTTCTTCGCTGGCAACGGAATGGCTGCGCGGCAAGACGGTCGACGAAGCGCTCGCGATTAAGAATACCGATATCGTCAATGAGCTAAGCCTGCCGCCGGTGAAGATCCACTGCTCGGTTCTGGCGGAGGACGCGATCAAGGCGGCGATCAGCGATTACAAGCAAAAAGCCGCTAAAGCATAGGCAGTTATGGTGCAAGTGACTCCCGAAGGCGGTCCAGAAGATCCGCGAGGCGTTCGAGCGTGAAAAAGTCACGGGAGGGCTGCGCCTGGGCGTTTTGGGCGGAGGCTGCTCCGGCTTGAGCTATCAGTTCAAGTTCGATCCGAAGCCGCGTCGCGACCGATAAGGTGCTGAATTTCGAGGACGTTAACGTCTTTATCGATCCGAAGAGCTTCGTCTTCCTCGACGGCATGACGCTCGATTGGAAAGACTCGCTGATTCAATCCGGATTCGTTTTCGAAAATCCCAACGCCAAAAAAAGCTGCGGCTGCGGAACGTCGTTTTCGGCGTAGATGAAGCGCATCGCATGCTGCGCATGCGGTTCCATGACAAGCATGGTGGTGGGCGGAACCGCACGTCAGGGAGCGACAGACGATGCAATACTTTGATGCGTTCGATCTGGAGCCTGCGTTGTCTCTCGACGCGGAGGACCTGAAGAAGCGGTTTTACGAGCGCAGCCGGCAATGGCATCCCGATAAATTTTCTCGTGCTTCGATTGCGGAGCAGGAGAAGGCTTTGGAGATGACTGCGGTTCTCAACGACGCGTTCCGCACCTTGCGCGATCCTGTTGCGCGCGCGGAATACTTCCTCAAAGAAAAAGGATTTGAGCTTTCAAAAGACGCTCCTGCCGGAGTTGCTCGAAGAAGTTTTCGAGCTGAATATGGCGCTGGAAGAATTGCGCGAAGGCGACGAGTCGGCGCGTCCTCAATTAATCGAGGCTCGGGATCGTTTTGTCGCGATGCGCGATTCGATTGACGTGTCGCTGACAGCGGCGGGAGATCGCGGCGACCTGGAAGAAGCTTCGAGCGCTGCTCAACCGGCGGCGATACATCAGAAACCTTATTAGAGAAGTGGAAAATGTCCTTCCAAATTGACTTCGGAAATGAAAAATCGCCCATTGTCGGCATCGATTTAGGCACTACAAACAGCCTGGTCGCAGTGATGGAATTAACGGGTCCGCGCATTCTCTCGGGCATCGTGCCGAGCGTGGTTTCGGTTACCGAATCGGGCGAAGTAATTGCCGGGGCCGAGGCTCGCGAGATGTTGTTGACGCATCCGGATCGCACGGTTTATTCCGTGAAGCGGTTGATGGGCCGCGGCGTTGACGACATTCAGGAAGAGCTGAAGCTCTTTCCGTTCCATATTGTCGAAGGTAGCGAATCGACCATCCAGCCTGAAGCTGGGCGAGAAAATGTTTACGCCGCCTGAAGTTTCGGCGCACATCCTTCGCAAGTTAAAGCTCGATGCCGAAGCAGAACTGGGCGTCCAGATTACGCAAGCTGTGATCACGGTGCCGGCGTATTTCAACGATGCGCAGAGGCAGGCGACCAAGGACGCGGGTCGCATCGCAGGGCTCGAAGTTTTGCGTCTGGTGAATGAGCCGACCGCGGCGGCGCTGGCTTATGGGCTCGATAAGCGCAAAGAAGGCATTGTCGCGGTATACGATTTCGGCGGCGGCACGTTCGATATTTCGATTCTGCGATTGCATGACGGGATCTTCGAAGTGCTGGCTACCAACGGCGATACGCATCTGGGCGGCGACGATATCGACAATCTGATGCTGCGCATCGCGCTCGAAGATATCGCGTCGGAATGGGGCTTCGACATTTCGGCGAAAAGCGATGCGGTGCAGTTGCTGCGGCGCGCGGTGATCTCTGCGAAAGAACAGTTATCGTTTGTTCCTGCGGCCACGATCGATCTGGCATATGACGGGAAAACTTATCAGCGCGAGATTACGCGGGAGCTGTTCGACAAGCTGGTGGCGCCGGTGGTCGATCGGACTCTCGGACCCTGCCGCGATTGCATTAAGGATGCGGGGGTTTCGGTTGGAGAGATTAATGAAGTCGTGATGGTGGGCGGGTCGACGCGGATTCCTATGGTGCGGGGCGCGGTGGAAGTGTTGTTCCGCAAGAGGCCGCATACCGAGTTGAATCCGGATGAAGTGGTCGCACTGGGCGCGGCGGTGCAGGCGGGGATTTTGTCGGGCGACGTCGAGGATAAATTGCTGCTCGATGTGACGCCTTTATCGCTCGGGATCGAGACGATGGGCGGGCTGGTATCGAAATTGATTCATCGCAACTCGACGATACCGGCGTCGGCGACGGAGCAGTTCACGACTGCGGTCGACGGGCAGCGCAACGTTCTGATTCACGTCGTGCAAGGCGAGCGCGAGTTGGTGAAAGACTGCCGGAGTCTGGCTCGGTTCGATTTGAAAGATATCGCTCCGATGACGGCGGGGTTTGCGCGGATTGAGGTTCGTTTCCTGATCGACGCGAATGGGATTTTGAGCGTGACGGCGCGGGATCAGAGGTCGGGGAAAGAGCAGAGTGTCGAGATCAAACCTTCTTACGGACTGACGGACGATCAGGTGGAGGCGATGATTCTCGAGTCGTTCGATAAGGCGGAGGAAGATTTTAGCGAACGGCAGTTGCGCGAGGCTCGGGTAGAGGCGGATACGATTCTGGCGGCGACGGATAAGGCCAAGCAGAACGACGCTTACTTTGAGTTGCCGGAAGAGGAACGTGCGTCGATTGAGCGCGGGGTTAACGAACTGCTGGTCGTCTATCATGGCGACGATCATTTACTGGTGCGGTCGAAGATCGATCAGTTGAATGAGGCGACGCAGACGCTGGCGGAGAACATGATGAATACGGCCGTGCGAGGGGCGCTGAAGGGGACCAATATTAATGGCTAAGCTGACGTGGGACAAGCTGGACGATATTGCGTTCGCGCTTTATGAGACATATCCGGAGATCGATCCGACGAATATCCGGTTTACGGATTTGCATAAGTGGATTACGGGGCTCGATGGGTTTGACGATGATCCTTTGAAGTCGAATGAGGCGAAGTTGGAGGCGATTCAGATGGCTTGGTTGGAGGAGTGGCAGGAGGGGCAGTAGTCCCCGGCGGGTTACTATAGGTTCCGGAGACTCGCTATTTGAGCAACGCATCGTCGTTCTTCATTGGTGCGGCAGGATCGTTTGTTGTTTACATGTTAATGTTCCGGGAGACGCGAATACAGGTTGTATTCGATGATCCGGCAAACAACTGGAGGACTGCCGTGTTCGATTTCGTCGTATTCTTGATATGTGGGGCTTGGTTACAGTGTTTCTGGCTGAACCTGCGACACCGAAACAGGCCTTTATCGGAGGGTGTAGTTGGCAAGGCTTGGTTGGCGGCCTCGTCGCTGGTCAAGAATTGCGACAGGCAACGCGGCGCCGGAGTACTAGGAGGATGAAATGAGCGGCTTTGATCGATTCTTGAAGGACATTGGTGCGATCACAGCGCAAGAAGGCACGACTGCAGACGTCGCGATTCCCGAAGTGATCAAAAGTCTGCGAGCCGAGCTACAGCAAATGGCTAGGCGTTCGCCTGATTTTTCGGGCAGCATGGATTTTGATCTCATTCAGCATTCCCTGAACGAGGCCGCTACAAGCGTCGAGCGTGGTGACTTTGAGCGCGCATATCGGCAGACTCTCGATGCGGTCATCCATCTCAGTTATGCGGCGCGAGCTACGGAGCCCATAGAAGGTCTTGAGGCCGTCATTAACGAGGCTTTCGACAGAGCCCACCAATCGATTCGGTAGGAATAGCTCGCGCGATTCGGTTGCAGCCTACGACCACTGGACTAGCGATCCTTAGCAAATAGAAAATAGTCGTAGATGGTGCGGGAGATTTGGGCTATCGCTTTTTCGCTTGCATCCGATTTTGTACCTTGCTTCACAAACAGGGCCACTACGACATGGCCGGCGTTGTCGGGTAACGTTACTATGCCTACGTCGTTGATGGTGCTTCCGATGGATCCGGTTTTGTGGGCGAGCACCGTGTCGGGCGGGAGCATTCCTTTGATGCGCGCATCGCCGGTCTGGCAGCGGCGCATGATGTCGAGAAGCAGTTCGGCGGTCTCGGGTTTGTGGAGTTTCTTCGCGTAGATTTTCAGGAGCAGGTCGGCCATGGCGGCGGGCTGCGCTGTGTCTCTGGGGTCCTGGTTGAATTTCGATTCGGCTGCGGCGCGTGCCGCGGGTGGAACCGCGTTGTAGAGTTTGCCGAAGAGGTCGGGGGTCCAGTCTTTTTCGGGAGGCAGGTCGGCTCCTATCCATTCGGAGATGAGGCGGACGGTGGGGCGATTGACGTTGATGCCCGCTATGCCGAGGTCGCGCATTTTCGATGTCACGGCTTCGGGACCGCCGGCCAGACGCAGCACGATATCGGTCGCGCTGTTGTCGCTGATCAGCAGCATCAGCTCCATCAGATTTCTCACGCTGAGACTGACGCCGGGTTGTTTGAAAAGATTTGAAAGAGTGCCGCTGCCGGGGTGCAGGTCGTGAGGCTCGATGGTGATCATCTGGTCGAGGCGGATTTCGCCGCGGTCTACGCGGGAGAGAAGTTGCACGGCGATGGGGACTTTGAAAGTGCTCGCCATGGGGAAGCGGTCGGTTTCGTTTAGGGAGGCGCGGCGGCCGGATTCGATGTGGATGGCGGTGAGGCCTACTTCGCCGTCGGTGATTTTGGCGAGGCGGGCGATTTCGTTTTGGAGGCGGTCGTCGGCGCGGAGCAGCGGGATTGAGAGTAGAAGGAGTGAACACAGGCTGAAGCCTGTGCCACCTCTGACGGCGGAGTGGGAGAAAATGAAGCGCACTAATACACGCCTTCTACTACTGTGGTTTGGAATTTCCGGAAGGGGCGGACGTTGCGGACGCCGTCCCAGGGGTATTTTTCGCAAGGGGGCTCGCGCTCGCATTCGTCGCGCTCCAAGAAATCTTGGCATGAAGAATTCCTTGGTCAGCGTCGTTAAGCGGACTCGGCCGGTTTTGCCGTAGTCTACCAAGCGAGTCGGTTCGTCGGGATCTACTACTTCGATCATCGCTCTGGGGCTCGGCGGGTAATAAATTACAGCGTAGTTGTCGGCGATGTCGAAGGGTTTATGAACCGCGAGGCCCATTAGCGTGTTGCCATAGGTGGGGGCGAAATAAATTTCGTCGCCTAGCAATTCTTCTTTGGCGAAGCGGTGGAACTGCGGGGTCATTTCGGTGCCTCCGCAGAAGATGCCCTGGATGCCGGCGCTGCGCAGATTGATTTTTTCGCAGAGAGCTTCTAGCAGTTTCGGCGTGGTGAACATGCAGTGGATTTCGTGGGCTCTTAGCAGCGTCAGGGCCTGATCGATGCAGTGCTGCTTATAGCGCTCGGCTTCCTGAATGTCACCGCGCTTGATTAGTTTTATTACCCAACGGGGATCGAGATCGACGCAGAAGGCGATGCCTCCGCGATGCTGCGCCAAGTGCTCGACGGCCAAGCGGAGGCGGCGCGGTCCGCTGGGGCCTAGATGCAACCAATCGGCGCCACGCGGGAAAAACTCGTCAGGCAAGGTGTCGGAGAAGGCTTCGTAATCGATACGGAAATCCTCGTGCGCGATGCGGGATTTCGGGACGCCTGTGGAGCCTCCGGTTTCGAAGGTGAAGATCGGTTTGTTTGCGTAGGCCTTCGGGACCCAGCGACGGACAGGACCGCCGCGAAGCCATTCATCTTCAAAGAAACCGAATTTATCGAGATCATTGTAGGTATGGATGTCGCGGAGCGGATCGAAGTTGAGGGCCTTCGCGCGGTCTAGCCAGAAGGGCGTGCCGGTTTCGGGGCTGAAATGCCAGTGGACGACTTCGCGGGTCCAACTGTCGAGCGAAGCCGAGGTCGGTTGTATAGTAGGAGTCACGGTTTATGAGCATTAGTTTACAAGTTTTGCTTGCCTGTCTGACGCTGTTACTGGATTTGCGAGCGACTGGGATCGGTTTCGCGGGCCGAACGGGTCGGGCGTGAATGAGGCGCAGGGGCTGCCGGTGGAGTTCGGCGTCGATAAGAATATGCGCTGGCGCGTCGCGCTGCCGCCGGGGCACTCGTCTCCGATTCTGGTGGGCGATCGAATTTTTCTGACGGCGTTCGAGGGCGAGAAGCTGTTGACGATGTCGCTTGATCGGGCGAGTGGGAAGATTTTGTGGCGGCGCGAAGCGCCGAAGACGCGGTCGGAAAAGATCGACAAGCGGAACAGTCCTGCATCGCCATCGCCGGCGACGGATGGGAAAAATATTTACGTATTTTTTGGCGAATACGGGCTGATTTCTTACGGTTTCGATGGGAATGAGCGGTGGCATGTGCCTTTGGGTCCGTTCAACAACGTGTACGGAATGGGCGCGTCGCCGGTGGTGGTGGACGATAAAGTGGTGCTGGTGTGCGATCAATCGACCGGGTCGTTCATCGCGGCGTTCGGGTTGGCGGACGGCAAGCAGCGATGGAAGACGGCGCGGCCGGAGGCGCTGAGCGGGCATTCGACGCCCAGCATTATTAAGGATGCGAATGGGAAATCGCTGATCGTGGCCCCGGCGTCGTTTCGCATGGACGTGTATTCGGCGGACACCGGCGAGAGCGTGTGGTGGATGCACGGCCTGGCTTCCGAAATGAAGAGCGTGCCGGTGATTGATGGGGACACGATTTATATCAACGGCTACAATACGCCGGAGAACGATCCGGGTAAGCAGATCGCGATCGCGCCGTTTGAAGAGGTGCTGAAGTCGAGCGATAAAGAATGGCGATGGTAAGATTTCGATAGAAGAGGCGCCGGATCAGCGGACGAAGACTCTATTTTCCGTACATCGATTTGAACGGCGATGGAGTTCTCGACGCCTACGAATGGAAGATGTACGCGGCGATCATGGGCGCTACGAATTCGTTGATGGCGGTGAAGGCGGGATCGCATGGCGACGTGTCGGCGACGGCGGTGGAGTGGAAATTTCACAAGTCGATTCCGCAGCTGCCATCGGTGGTTCTTTATCGCGGCGTGATTTATATGATCAACGACAGCGGGGTGCTGACGACGCTGGATGCGAAGACGGGCGAGGTGTTCAAGCAGGCTCGGCTTGCGCTCGGTTTCGGACAAGTATTACGCGTCGCCGGTGGCGTCGGACGGGAAAATATATTTCGCGTCGCAGAGCGGAGTGGTGGCGGTGCTGAAGGCGGGCGGGGATCAGGAAATGCTGGCGGCGAACAGAATCGACGAGGATATTTATGCGACGCCGGCGATCGCGGATGGGCGGATTTACGTGCGGACGGTCGCGTATTTGTATTGTTTTGGCTCGAAATGAAGTTCCTGGCGAGCATCGTTGGGTTCGCGCTCATGGCGCGGGCGGCATCGCTTCCCACGGCTGCCGAACGCGAACAAATCACTTCTAAGCTGGCGCAGTTGACGCGCGCGATCGATGAGTTGCGTGCGAAACACGTGGATGAAGCGCGGCTCGCGGACATCGAGGTTTATCAGAAAGCTGCGACGTGGGCACTGCGATTCGAAGAGGAATTTTTCACGCCTGCTTATGTTCCGAATGCTCTGCAAGCGCTCGATCACGGGCTGGCGCGGGCGGCGGACGCTGCATTTTCCTGGGAGTCGCGCAAGGGAAGAATCGTGCGTGGGTATCGATCGAAGGTCGATGGGAGCGTGCAGCCTTACGGATTGATTATTCCCGAATCGTATGACGGGTCGAAGGCGGTGCGGCTTGACGTGGTGCTGCATGGGCGCGGTACGGAGCTTACGGAGGTGAGTTTCATCGCGGCGCACGAAAGCGACAAACCGGTTACGCAGGATTACATCACGCTTGAGGTTTACGGGCGCGGCAACAACGCGTATCGTTGGGCGGGCGAGACGGATGTGTTCGAGGCGATCGATTCGGTGAAGGCTCGCTACAAGATCGATGAGAAGAAGATTGTGCTGCGCGGATTTTCGATGGGCGGCGCGGGGGCGTGGCACATCGGCTTGCATTTTCCCGGACAAGTGGGCCGCGGTGGAGGCGGGCGCGGGATTCACGGAGACGAAGAAGTACGCGAAGCTCGGGCCGATGGTGGCGTATCAGGAAGCGATGCTGCGGATTTACGACGCGGTGGATTATGCGGCGAATGCGCAGATGGTGCCGATGGTCGGTTATGGAGGCGAGATCGATCCGCAGTTGCAGGCGAGCATCAATATTCAGGAAAAGCTGGCCGCGGAGCGCATCGAGCCGCCGCACATGTTGTTCCTGATCGGTCCGGGGACCGCGCACAAATGGGAGCCCACCAGCTTGGCGGCGTCGAATACATTTATTGATGCGGTACTGGCGAGGCCTCGCAAGGAGCCGGATCATATTCACTTCGTGACGTACACGACGGCCTATCATCAGTGCTACTGGATTTCGATTGAGAGCGTGGAAAAGCAATATCAGCGCGCGCAAGTGGACGCGGATCGCATGGGCGATGAGATTCGGGTGACGACGCGAAACGTTTCGCGAATCTCGATCGAGGGGGGCACGCACGCGATCATCGACGGACAGATGGATCGAGCTGGCGAACTTCGGTCTGCTCATGAAGACGCCGGATGGGTGGAGACGGGCGGGCAAGGCGGGTCGTTATAAGAAGCCGGGGTTGCAGGGGCCGGTGGACGATGCGTTCAAGGATGCGTTCTTAGTGGTGCGGCCGACGGGCAAGCCGGAGAATAAAGAGGCTGGCCGAGTATATCAATGCGACGATGGAGCAATTTCGCAAGGAGTGGGCGAAGTACATGCGCGGCGAGGTGCGGATCAAGGACGATAAGGCGGTGACGGACGATGATATCGATCGCTATCATTTGATCCTGTTCGGCGATCTGCAGAGCAATAAATTGACGAAGAGAATCGCGCCGCTGCTGATGCGGTCCTGGCCCCTGGCTCCTCTGGTGCCGGTGATGATCGCGCCGAATCCCCTGAATCCGTCGCGCTACGTGGTGTTCAACAGCGGGCACACGTTTCACGAGGAGGAGTTCAAGGGGACGAACGCTCTGCTTTATCCGAGGCTCGGGGATTACGCGATGATTCATCCGCTGGCTCGGACGGTGGTGCGCGGAGGGGTGTTCGATACGGAGTGGAGGCAGTTGTTGAGGCCCATGAATGTTAAGCCTTGACGCGCTCGAAGCTTTCTACGGATCGCAGCAGCCGAACTTTCCGACTGATCCTTATCTTTTTCTAGTGTGGTGGCACTGCGGATATCCGGCTAGCGACGCTGCTTGCGCGAAGGGTTGGGAATCGTTGACGCGCGAGATCGGCGTGGAGCCGGATCGGCTGCTGAGGGCGAATCCTGCGAAGCTGGCACTGGCTTTGAAGCCCGGAGGGATGGTGCCGGAACTTCGCGCGATGCGGCTGAAGGAGATCGCGGAGAGAGTTCAAAAAGAATTCGGCGGCGATTTGCAGGAGGGGCTGAAGGGGTTGACCCTTGGTCGGGTCCGCGCGGCGTTGAAGAAATTTCCCAATATCGCCGATCCGGGCGCGGACCGCATTTTGTTGTTCGGCGGGATCTCAGCCGGTGGCGGCTGTTCCGTCGAATTGTCCTCATGTTCTGGTGCGGATTCGAGTGGGGCAGGAGCGCGAGAATTACGGGGTGACGTATAAGGAGGCTCAACGAATGATTGCGGAGGAAGTGCCTGCGAAGTTCGATGCTCGGATTCGCGCGTATTTGTTGTTGAAGTGTCATGGGCAGAAATTGTGCAAGCTGAAGAATCCGAAATGTGGATGAGTGTCCGGTGGCGGGGTCGTGTGCGTATTTTGCGGGGAAGATGCGGGGGCGGGCGAGTAATGAGTTAGAGACCCTGCCGTTCATTCTGTTAAAGGCAGGGCATGGCACCCCCCCACATTTTAGGGATGCAGCTTCTTCGCTGCGTCCGCGTACTTCTTCGCTTTCGGATTCGACTCATTCCACTTCGGCGGCGGCGCGTCGGACGCGAGGTGTAGTAGCGCTAGCGCTACGGCGCGGTCGACCTTGGCCATATTTCCATAATCGATTTTTTCCCAGTGATCGCCGACCTTGTGATAGTCCGGAAAATCGAAGGCCACGCACGAGCGTATGCGCCGGGATGCCGACGTCGGCTAGCGCTTGATTATCGCTGCGCGCGAAATACGGGTCGCTGGCTTGTTCGTTTTTATAGACTTTAATGCCCGCGATCTTTCCCGCGTCGGCGAGGATTCCCGTGAGTTCGGAGAAATCGTAACCCGTGACGGTCGCGGTGCCGACTTGCGGGCCCTCCGTGTCGTCGGTGCGGCCGAGTTGTTCCAGATTCAGATCGGCGATGGTCTTCTCGAGTGGCACCAGAGGATGGCGGCCGTAATATCGAGAGCCAACCAGGCCGCGCTCTTCTCCGAAAAAGGTCATGAAAAGGATGCTGCGCGCCGGGTGCTTTTCCAATGCGGCCATCGCGCCGGCGATTTCAACTACCGAGACGGTTCCGCTGCCATCGTCATTCGCGCCGTTGAAAATTTTGTCGTCGCCGGTGGCGCGCGTGCCCAGGTGATCGTAATGCGCGGTGAGCATTACGTAGGTGTCGCTCAATTTTGGATCGGAGCCGCGCAGCAGACCGGCGACGTTGTGAACCTTCACGGGCCGCTCGATGGACCGCGGCCATGTGAATGCTAAGGCGCGCGTCAGGGTTGTCGTTCAGGAACGCGGCGAGCTCCGGCTTGTTCACGATATTCAGCCCGCCTCTGCCAGGACCAGCTTCGGGATCGCGTATTTGCGGCCCGGTGGGGAGGTTGGCGCTAGCGGCGATGACCAGCGCGGGCTGATCGAAATTGCCGCGGCCACGTGGATTCGCGACGAACACCACTTTGCCGCGCGTCAATTCCGCGCGGCGTGTCCTGGTCTGCGACGACGATCGGCACGTCGCGAAGATTGAGCGCGGATTCGGGCACCAGGTATGCTTCGCTCTTGTCGATGCGGATGGTCTTGGCTCCGCTGGTGACGGTCATTTCGAAGCCATCCCAGTTGGGCTCGCGCTGGATCAGAGTCGCGGTTTGAAAATATCCGTCGTCGCCGACTGGGCTCGAGTCCGGCGCGGCGGAATTGCGAGGCGATGTATTCGGCGGCCAGGTCGAGGCCTCGGGAAGGAGTGGCGCGGCCTTCGAGCAAATCGGACGCGATGAAAGAAAGATGCCCGCGCAGGGATTGCGCGGAAATGTGATCCATGGTCGGACTGCATCTGCGGCGTCAGATCCGCACTGAGCAGCAGCGCCACTAACAAGGGGTGCATGTAACGATTCTAACTGGACAGGTCGGGGACCTGTCCTACTTCGCCATGAAATTATTCAGCCAGATCAGTGCTTCTTCTTCGGTGGAGAACGCGCCGTCGGTTTGCGCTTCATAGGCGGCGCGCGTGACCTCGCCGATGTGCGGGCCGGGACGATTGTCGAAGTACGGCAGAACGTGGCGGCCCAGGATCAGCGCGCTCTGCGGCTTGGTCGCCGACGGCCTGCGCCGCGGCCATATCGCGAATGCGCACGGCCGATTCCGGTAGTCCCGCGGGAAGTGGAGGGCGGCCGGAGTGATCGGCTTCGATCAGGCGGATGAGCTGCGTGATGTTCGCGGGCGCGAGTCGCAGCGCGAGGCGGCGGACGGTGCGCGGCGTGACGTCGTTGCGAAGGCTGGAATGCGCGAGATGATTTTCGACCAGCGGGACCACCTGATCGACGATCGACGGGCTTGATGCCGATGCGCTCCAGAAACGCGCGCGCCAGCGGGCCTCCGGCGGCTTCGTGCCCGTACGCGGTCCAGCGCAGACGGCCGTTGCGCTCGCGCAGAGCGGTGGTGCCGGCCTTCGCGAAATCGTGCGTCAGCGCGGCGAACAGCAGCACGGCGCGTTCGTCGCCTTCGAGCGAATCGCGCGTCGCGATGCGCGCGGCCGCGTCGAGCGACAGCATGGTGTGGATCGCCGACGTCGCCTTCGGGATGCCACTCGGGGTCCTGCGGCACTTGCAGAATGTTCGCGATCTCCGGGAAGTGCGCGATCCATCCGGTGGCAGCGAGATAATTCGGCGATGCGGCCGGGATGCGAGCTCTTGATCGCCCACTTCATGAACTCTTCGGCGACGCGCTCCTGGGCGAGCGTCGAATATTCATGCGCGATGGCGCGGCATTGCTCCGCGGTTGCGGGATCGATGGTCAGATCGAAGCGGCAGGCGAACTGCATGCCTCGCAGGACGCGCAGAGGATCTTCGCGAAACGCATCGCTGGTGGCGCGCAGCACGCGATTTTTCAAATCTTCGCGGCCGCCGAAGAAATCGAGAAGTTCATTCGCGACGGGATCGAAGGCCATCGCGTTGATCGTGAAATCGCGGCGGCTGGCGGCTTCTTGGGGCGTGATCTCAGGATCGAACGTCGCGAGGAAATCGCGATGCGCGCGGCCGATTTTGCTGTCGCGGCGAGGGATGCTGAAATCGTAAACGCGGCCGCCGGCGACGGTCAATTTCACGACGCCGAAGCTCTGACCGACCAGATCGATGCGGCCGTGATGCTGCGAGCAACTCGGCGAGAGCATCGAAAGACGACGCCGTAGACTTCGATGTCGAAATCCTTCGGCTCGAGGCCGAGCAGATGCATCGCGCACCGCTCCGCCGGCGATGAGCGCGCGAAATCCAGCAGCGTGGAGAGCCCGGACGATGCGATCGAGCTCTGGCGGAAGCGATCATCTACTGTTCATTGGGCCGCTTCGCGGCGGCGTTGCCGTTCAGGAAGCGGTCGAACCAGTAGCATTGCCAGTTCATGCTTTCGACCAGATGCTTCGGCTCGCCCGTGCGCGTCAGGTTGTGATTTTCGCGCGGGAACATCACCAGCTCCGACGTGACGTCCGAAATGCTGCAGCGCGCGGAACCATTGCTCGCCCTGCTCGATCGGCACGCGGTAATCGTTATCGGAATGCAGCACCAGCGTCGGCGTCTTCACTTTGGACGCGTAGTGCAGCGGCGAATATTTCCAGTACTCGTCGTAATTCTGAAAAATGTCGCCGCCGAAATCTCTCTCATGGCCGTAGGCGCCGTCGCGCGTGCCGTCGTCGCTGATGAAATTCGAGATACTGCGCAGCGTGACCGCGGCGCGGAAAATATCGGTCTGCGTGGTGATCCAGTTGGTCATGTAGCCGCCGTAGGATCCGCCGGTGACGCCCAGCCGGTCGCGATCGATCCAGGGATTGCGCTTCAGCGCCTCCTCGACGCCGGTCATGATGTCGGTGTACGCTTTGCCGCCCCACTCCTTCGCGACGCCGCGTTGGAACTTGCGCCCGTAACCGGTCGAGCCTCGCGGATTGCAGAAGAACACGGCCCATCCGCGCCCCGCGTAGACCTGAAATTCGTGAAACCAATCGACGCCGTACATGCCCGGCAGGTCCGCCGTGAATGCTGAGGACCATCGGATACTTTTTCCCCGGCTCCCATCCGATCGGCTTGACCAGAAAGCCGTCGATCGGCCAACCGTCGGCCGCGTTATAAGGAATGCGCTCGACGGTCGCGAGCGTTCGCTGCTCCCACAGCGAAGCGTTTAGATGCGTCAACTGCCGCTCCGCGCCGGAGGCATCGCGAACATAGAGATCGTCGAGATGCGCGAAATCGTTCGACAGGTATGCGATTTTGTGCGACGCATCATGAACGCGACGCCGATCGCACGGCGCGCGGACCCGTCGTCGACGCGCTCAGCGCGCCGGTCGACGCATCCATGCGATAGAGATGCGTCTCGCCCTTGACGCCGGAGTTCGAGATAGAGCGCGCGGCCCTGCTCGGCCCACATCAGGTCGGTCGCGGTTTGATCGAAAGTCTTGTTCAGCGCTACGGACGTTGCGCCTCCTGAGGCGGGCGCGACGTAAATCAGCGGCGGCGCCTCCTCATCCTCCGCGCCGAGAAACGCGATGCGCGTTCCATCGGGCGACCAGCGCGGGCTGCTGTCGGGTCCCAGCGTGATCGGAGATTTTCGTGAGCGCGCCCGCCGGTTGCCGGAATCGTCCAGACATCGGAGTTGTGATCGAGATCGAATTCCTTGCCGGTGCGGTTGGAGACGAACGCGATGCGCGTCGAATCGGGCGACCAGTGCGGATCGAGATCGTTCCAGTTGTCGCCGTCGGTGATCTGCTTCGGCGGCGCCGGTCCGCACGTCGACAATCGCGACATGCGAGCGCTTCTCGTCGAAATATCCGGTGTCGTTGAACTTGTAATAGATATGCGTGTAGTGGCGCACGTCGCTCGATCTTGCTGGGCGGGCGGACCGGTGCGCGTCAGGCAGACGAAGCGCGTGCCGTCGGGCGACCATTCGAAGCTCGACGCGCCGTTTTCCAGGTTCGAAACGCGCCGCGCTTCGCCTCCGTTGCGCGAGAGCAGCCAGATCTGCGCGCGTCCGCCATCGCGCGCCGAGAGAAACGCCAGGAACCGTCCATCGGGCGACCAGCGCGGCGAAGTGGACGAAGTCGTATCGCCGGTAAATGGCACCGACGGATGCGTGCCGTCGATGGAGGCGATCCAGATGCGGGACACGCGCTTATTCGCTTTTTGGTCGATGGTGGCGACGGTGTAGGCGACCCATTGGCCGTCGGGCGAAATCTGCGGATCGCTGATAAACTCGAAGGCAAAATAATCTTCGGCGGTGACGCCGGGTTTCGTCTGCGCCTGGGCGAATGCCCCGCACACAATCAGAGAAAGGGCGAGAATACGCTGCATGAGTCACATCATAGCGAGACTCAGCGGGCCGTGTAAGTTTTCGAAAAACCGTTGCGGCTGTTCGTGATGGTGAATTTCCCGTCGCTCGAAATGGAGGCCTTCAGGAAATTGCCTTTGCACTCCGGCGTCGCCTCCGCATTTGCGATCTTCTTTTCGTCGGTATTATGCGCGGCGTCGGTGGCGAGCGAAAGATGCACCTGCCAGGTATCTTCCAGGCCAGGAATTTTCGCGATTGTATCCCACGCATTGGCGCCGAGCCCTTTTCGCGGGCCGTTATTCACGATCACGACTTGAGGGGCAGCGCCCACACGTGCGCGGGGGCGCCCGAATTGTCGTTGTAAAATCCGTGGTGCGTGGCTTGAAAAAGCGTCACATGTCCAAGGTGATTTTCCGGGCAGGCGAGCTCCAGCTCTTTGTTCCAGGTCAAGTCGCCGAGATCGAGGAACGTGAATTTTCCATAGGTGAGCTTGAATCCGAGGCTACGGGCGTTCTCCGTCGGGTCGGGATCTTTTTTCACGGCGCTAGCGCAATAGGAATTCGCGGCGCCGCCTTTCGAAAGAACTTCGCCATTAGAACTGACGATATCGAGCCGAACGTCTTTCAGACCGACTTTTCCGCCCACCGATAGCGAAACGCGGTGTCCCGCCGCAGATTGCCTTATACGCCTCCCAGCGCTGCCGATCCGCCGGATTCTCCGTCTCGACCGAATCGCCGTGATCGATGTACTCGCCGATTGGGATGAGTTTCGCAAGCGCGCGGCGCACCTCCGACATGGTCGCTATGAAAGTGCGTAATCAGCACGTAGTCGATCTTCTGTGAGATGCGCCTGCTTGGTCGCGACGTCGTAAATCCGCTGCGCGTCGCGGTCGCCGGGATTCCCGGTGTCGGCAAGGAGAGATTGCCCCGAGGGAGTGACGATCAGCGTCGCCGCGCCGCCCTCCGCGTCAATCCAATAAATGTCGAGCGTCTTCTGCGCGCTGAGAGTCGCGGCGGTTAATAGAAAGAGAATTCGTCAACACGCTTGCGATTTTACATCTTGACGAGTCCTACGTCTTAAAGCATACTATATCCAGAAACGTACTAGTATGCCGAAGAAACACATACCCGCTCCGAAAGACCTGCTCCCGCTTGTCGCCGACGCTGTTCCATCTCCTGCTGGCGCTCAGCGATGGCGAGCGTCATGGCTACGCGCTGAAGCGCGAAATCGCGCGGCGAACGAACGGCGCGATAAATCCCGGCGCAGGCGTTCTCTACGGAACGATCAACCGGATGCTGGAGCAAGGCCTCATTGAAGAATCGGAGGAGCGGCCCGACGCGCATCTCGACGACGAGCGCCGCCGCTACTATCGCATCACCGCATTCGGACGACTGGTTGCCCAGGCTGAGGCCGTCCGGATGCGCGAATTGGTGCAGATCGCCGACGACGCGTTCGGCCTGCCGGAGCGCGCTTGAAACTCTACCGCTGGTTGTTAAACCTCTATCCCGCCCGATTCCGCGAAGAGTACGCGGGACCGCTCCAGCAGCAGTTTCTCGACGATTATCGCGAGGCGCTGACGATCGGCTCGCGGTCGAAATTGTGGCTGAGTGCGCTACGCGATCTCGCCTGGTCGATTCCCGTCGAGCTCGCGCATGAACTGCGACAGGATCTTTCGCACAGCTTGCGAGTCCACGCGCGCCGACCCTTCGTGATGACCTTCACCATCGTGATCCTCGCGCTCGCCATTGGAGGCGCGACTGGCGTATTCAGCGTCGTTAATGCGGTGCTGCTCAAATCACTGCCATTTCGAGATCGCGGAGCGCCTCGTCGTTTTTTTCAACTTTGGTGGAAGGGTGATGGAGAGCAGCGCCACCTTTCAGTCCTGGCGAAATAGCAGCTCCTACTTAGACGACGCCGCTGTGTTCCTCGGCGCGGAAATGAATGTCAGCGGAGCATCGGCGCCAGCGCGCGTCACGGTGGCGGAGACGTCGTTCAATTTCTTCTCCGCGCTCGGCACCGAACCGCTGCTCGGCCGCGCGTTCGCTTCCTCTGAGGACGTTCCCGGTAACGACGGCGTCGCGGTGATCAGCTATTCGTTGTGGCAGCAGTTGTTCGGCGGCGATCCCCGGGTGTTAGGGTCGAAACTCCTGCTCAATGGCTCGCCCATGACGATCATCGGTGTTGCCCGGCCCGGACTCGACTATCCGGCCAAGGCCAGCGTCTGGACCCCCACGGCTTTCGACTTCGAGCGCCTGCCGAAATCGGGTGTGTTCTTTTGGCAAATCATCGGACGTTTGAAGGGCGGATTGAGTCTTGCGCGGGCAGAGCAGATGTTCGAATCCGATGCGGAACATCTTAGCCCAGGCACCATGAAACGCAATCTTGAGAACCGTCCGCGTTTGATTCCTTTGCGCGATCAGCTTGCGAAGAATATTCGCCAAGCCTCGCTGGTGCTGATGGCCGCTATCGGATTCGTGCTGCTGATCGCCTGCGCCAACGTCGCGAATCTCCTTCTGACCAGGACCACCGAACGCCGCGGCGAACTGGTGATTCGCGCAGCGCTTGGCGCCAGCCGCGCGCGTCTTGTGCAGCAGCTTCTTTCTGAAAGCGTGCTTGCTATCGTTCATCGCCGCAGTCGGTGGATTGGCGATTGCGTATTGGGCGACAAAGCTGGCGGCGCTGGTGCAACCGGCGGAACTCGCCGCGCAAGAATATACGATTCTCGATTGGCGAGTGCTCGGCTTCGCCATCGGCATCGCGTCTGATCACCGGCTTTTTGTTCGGCGTCGTGCCCGCGTGGATGGTGCGTCATTTGCAGCCCTCGGGCGATCTCGTTCGCATGCACAGTTCAGGACCTCGCACGGCGAAACTTCGCGGCCTGCTCATCGCGATGCAAGTCGCGCTCACCCTGGTGCTGCTCGCAGGATCGGCGACCATGGGCCGCAGTTTCCTGCATCTTCTCGGCACCGACATCGGCTTTCGCGCGGACCATCTGGTCACGGTGGCCCTCTCCTTAGCCGGGACTCGCGAGGCGTCGGAGAGTCGTCAACAAGAGTATTATCGCGATACGCTCGACCGCCTCCGCGCCGTCCCGGGCGTCGAGTCCGCGGCCGCAGTCGATTTCCTCCCGCTCGACGCCAACTCTTTTATGGGCGCCCGCCTGCTGACCGAAACCGGCAGCGAAACTTCCCCAGTGGTGATCGGAAAAGTAACCGCGGATTACTTTCGAACGATGGCGACCGAGATCGTCTACGGCCGCGAGTTTGTACCCTCCGACGCGAAGGAATCCAAAGAAACCGAGAAGGTCGCGATCCTGACGGAAGGAGTCGCGCGAGAGATCGCCGCAGGCTCCGCAGTGATTGGCAGGAAGATCAGGCTACACGCCTTGCAAAAGGGGCAGGAGGAGTTTACCATCGTCGGCGTCGTGCGGCCGGTTCGCTATCGCGGGCCGGAGGGGCCGGGAACCGAGGAGGTGTTTTTCCCCTTCGACCGCTACTACGCGAATTTCGCGACCTTCGTGGCGCGAGTCCGCGGCGACGCGAAGGATTCGCTCGCCCCGTGCCGCGATGCCGTGCAATCCGTCGATCGTGAAATTCCCGTATTCGGTGTTAAGACATATCAGCAGCGCCTTGCCGAAACGCTCGCCGTGCCGCGCTTCCGCACTACAATATTTCTCTTCTTCGGCGGCTTCGCACTGCTGCTCGCCATCGCGGGAATTTACGGCGTCTCCTCTTACTCGATCACCCAGCGCCGCCGCGAAATCGGCGTGCGCATCGCCATAGGCGCCTCCGCGCAAGGAGTCCGCTCAATGATTCTGCGCCAGGCATTGTGGCCCATCGCCGTGGGCATGCTGATCGGATTCGGAGGCGCCGCGTGGCAAGGCCGACTGCTGGAGCATCTTCTCCCCGCCGTCCCCCAAGTCGATATGGCGGCGTGCGCGGCATCGGCCGTGGTGCTCGCCGCCGTCGCGATTGTATCCATCTGGTCGGCGACCGGCCGCGTCCTCGAACTCAATCCCATCGAGGTTCTCAAGGCGGAATAGCCATGAAACTCTACCGCCTGCTCCTGAATCTCTATCCCGCCCGATTCCGCGAAGAGTACGCCGGCCCCCTCCAGCAGCAGTTTCTCGACGATTATCGAGACGCGCACACACTCGGCTCGCGTTACAAACTTTGGCTCAGCGCGCTACGCGATCTCGCGTGGTCGATTCCCATCGAGCTCACGCATGAGATTAAACAAGACCTCGCGCACAGCTTGCGAGTCCACGCGCGCCGGCCATTCGTAATGACCTTCACCATCGCGATCCTCGCGCTCGCCATCGGAGGCGCGACCGGCGTATTCAGCGTCGTCAATGCCGTGTTGATCAGATCGCTGCCGTTTCGCGATCCCGATCGCCTCGTTGTTCTGTGGGATTTCAACCAGAAATTCACGACGCCCGCCGAGTTTCACCACTGGCGAACCAGCAGCGCCTATCTGGAAGACGCCGCCGAGGCATACACAGCCGAGGTGAATGTCGGCGGTGTCGCGGAGCCGGCGCGCGCCACCATCGCCCAAACATCGTTTAACTTTTTCTCCGCGCTCGGCAGTGAGCCGATGCTGGGACGCGGATTCTCTCCCTCTGAGGATGTTCCTGGAAACGACGCAGTCGCAGTGATCGGCCATTCGCTATGGCAGCAGCTTTTCGGCGGTGACCCGCGCGTGCTGGGATCGAAAATCATGTTGAACGGCTCACCGATGACCGTTATCGGTGTCGCCCGCCCCGGCTTTGACTATCCGCACCAAAGCAGCGTGTGGACCCCGACCGTGTTCGACCATTCGCGGCTGCCGTACAAAGGCAGAGGCTGGGATCCCTTTGGACGATTGAAGCAGGGCGTAAGCCTTGCGCATGCCCGCCAGATGTACCAGGCGGAAGCGGCGCAATGGAATCGGCCGGCCTGGATGAAGGATTTCCCGCCACCGAACCTGGTCCCTTTGAGAGTGCAGCTTGCGGACAATATTCGGGAAGCATCGCTCATCTTGATGGCCGCGGTGGGATTCATCCTCCTGATCGCCTGCGCCAACGTTGCAAATCTTCTGCTGACCAGGATCTCGGAACGCCGCAGCGAGTTGATTATTCGCGCCGCGCTTGGTGCCAGCCGGGCTCGCCTGGTCCAGCAACTGATGTCGGAAAGCGTGCTTCTGTCTTCCATCGCAGCGGTTACCGGATTGGCGGTCGCGTACTGGGCGGCGAAGCTCGCGTCCCTTTCACAACCTGCCCAGCTCGCTTCGCAGACCTACACGATCCTCGATTGGCGCGTGCTGTCTTTCGCCGTGGGTATCGCAATTCTAACCGGACTTCTATTTGGCGTCGTGCCGGCTCTGCTCGTTCGCCATTTACAGCCGTCGGGCGATCTCGCGCGCATGCGCAGCTCCGCCCCGCGAACCACCTGGCTCCGCGGCATCCTGATCGCAATGCAGGTCGCGCTCACCCTGATCCTGCTCGCCGGATCGGTGACCATGGGCCACAGTTTTCTTCGCCTTCTCGACACGGGTATGGGCTTTCAGACCGATCATCTGGTCGCGATGAGCGTGTCATTAGTAGGAACAGGCGAGCAATCCGAGGTTCAAAAAGCGGAGTATTACCGCGAAGCCCTGGATCGCCTTCGCGCCGTTCCAAGCGTCGAATTCAGCTCCGCGGCCTATTCGCTGCCGCTTGACGATGGGTTCGGAGTCGGCACCATCACGCTCGACTCGGGGCGCGAATCGTCACCGCTGTTGGAGAATCGCGTGACGCCGGATTATTTTCGAACGATGGGCATGCCGCTTCTCTACGGCCGCGAATTCACCGCAGCCGATACCGGCAGAGTTGCGATTCTCTCAGAAGGAATTGCGCGCGCAATCGCGGAGGGCTCATCTGTTTTGGGCAGGAAGATAATCGACCGGAAGGAAGCGTACACCGTCATCGGAGTGGTGCGCTCGACCCGTTACTTCAGCCCGGATTCGCCCGTCAGGGAGCAGATCACTCTGCCAGTCTTCCAAAAAGTGCCGGATTACGCCACATTCCTTGCGCGTGTCCATGGCGAGGCCGGCGATTCTCTCGCCGCCTGCCGCGACGCCGTACAGTCCGTCGATCGCGAGGTGCCGGTGTTCAACGCCAAGACTCTTCAGCAGCGCTTCGACGAAAAGGTGACCGTGCCTCGCTTCCGCACCACCGTGTTTTTCTTCTTCGGCGGCTTCGCACTGCTGCTGGCCATCGCGGGAATTTACGGCGTCTCGTCTTACTCGATCACCCAGCGCCGCCGCGAGATCGGAGTCCGCATCGCCATCGGCGCCTCCGCGCAAGGAGTCCGCGCGATGATTCTGCGTCAGGCGCTGTGGCCCATCGCCGCCGGAATGCTGATCGGATTCGGAGGCGCGGCATCGCAAGGCAGGCTGCTCGAACATCTCCTGCCCGCCGTTCCGCCGGTAGATATGGCAGCGTGCGCCGCCTCGGCCGCCCTGCTCGCCGCCGTAGCAATCATATCCATCTGGTCCGCTACCAGCCGCGTTCTTGAACTAAATCCAATCGAAGTATTAAAGTCCGAATAACCTTCTTACTTCAACATCGAAAAATCCGCCGGAGTCATATACACGGAATCCACGTGGCTGACAATCTTCCCATCCTTCTCCGAATCCGCGCTGACCTTTTTCCACTCCGGATCGTTCCGAAAATCATCCCAATGCTTTTTCGCTTCTTCCATGCTGGGATGCGCAATGATGTAAATCAGCGTATTCTGCGATTTCGCCGGATCGGCCGGCACCCAGTATCCGACGCTGGTCATCCCATGCCGGTTGAAAATCGCAATCGTGTGATCGCGGAATCGGGCCTTCAGCGCATCCAGCTTCCCGTCAAACGTAGTGTAGGTCCGCAGCTCAAACACCCGATCCGCAGCCCGCACATCGGAAGCCACCATAGCCAGAGCCGCCATTCCAAGAGCCAAAATTTTTAATCGCATGACGCCGATTTTAGCATTGAAGACCGTCCATGGCCGCAGTAGCTTATTGTGAACAACGGAGGCGGCCGGGTCCCTGGGGCCAGGGGTCATAGCCAATGCGATGGGCTACGCCAGACACGTGGGCTGACACCGAATTCGGTTCGGAACGTGCGGTTGAAGTTCGATAGGTCGCCGAAGCCGCTTTCCAAGGCTATGTCCAGGATTCTTGCTTCATTAGTCAGACGCAAGGATGCTTCTCTAAGTCTCGCTCGAAGGATGAATTGGTGCGGAGTTACCCCTGTCAAACGCTCGAAAGTTCTTAGAAAATGATAAGGGCTCAGGCCGGCTTCGTGAGCTAACTCTGTCAGAGTGTGCGCAGCAGCGGGGTCCTGTCCGATCGATCGCACTACCTTGGTGACTCGTGCTTCTGCGCCAGGTTGGAAATTCAGCGAGACGCCCGCGGCCAGGTCCAGAGTCTGCGCCGCCAGTCGCACGCTTAACTCTTCCCAGGCGATACTCCTTGTAAGTCCCGCGCAGGCTCTTGCGATCAGAGGAGACAACGCGCGGAGGGGAGGAATCCGCAGGGCGTGGAAGTTTGGATTCACTCGCCCTGCCAGCAGCTCGAAATACTCAGGCGTGTACCCGAATGACAGGCATCGATCGCCCATGCCGTGCTCGTGGCCGCACTCGAAGCTTTGGCCGGGACTGCCCAGCATCAGCGAGCCGGGCGTCATCAACTCGCGGCCCGTCGTCGAGCGGTATTGGAAAGTTCCGGCCGCTACGATCGCGATCGAGATGCGCGAGTGCTTCTCTTCGAACGCGCGATCCTTTGGGCCGCAAGTGCAGATCACATCCTCCACGCTCCAACCGTCGCCTTGAGCCAGCACGCGCGAAGACGGCGATCCCGGCCCGCCGTTTAATTCGCGCATTGCCAAAGCGGATTCCAATGCGACCGCAATTTTCGCCAAGTCTTAATCCCTCTTTGTCCCTTATAACGGTTCTACCATGACTTTTCACGAATTACTGTCGTCTGCGGGACGCTCTCCTGAAATTCCCCATGAAAGCGATTTGTACGGCTGGCTGATCGGAACCTGGGACCTCAGTGTTCATTACTATGCCGGCGCGAAAGTTGACCTGAAGGGCGAGGTGCATTTCGGCTGGGTCCTCGAAGGTCGCGCGGTGCAGGATGTTTGGATTATGCCTCGGGAGCGGGCGCACTTGGGAAAAACCAATAACTTGTTCGGCACTACGCTGCGCGTTTGGGACGCGTCGATTCAGGCCTGGCGAATTATCTGGGTGAGCCCTGTCACAGGGCATCGCGAGGACCAGATTGGTCGATGGAGCGGCCCCGACGTGATGCAGATCGGGGCCCGCTCCGATGGGACGCCGACCCGCTGGAGCTATACCGGGATCACACCGGATTCGTTCCATTGGCTCGGCGAAGCGTTGCAGGCCGATGGCAAGACTTGGAAGTTAGAAGGCGAATTTCGCGGACAAAGGAGATAGAGATGCAAAACAACAAAGTATTGCGGGAACACGTGCTCGACTTATTAATCGGCGACGGCGCGCACCTGAATTTCGACGGCGCCGTTAAGAACCTGCCACCCGACCTTCGCGGACTCAGGCCGACGGGAGGCGCGCATTCGCCTTGGGAAGTCCTGGAACACATGCGCATCGCGCAATGGGACATTCTCGAATTTATTCGCAATCCTCATCACGTCTCCCCCGAGTTTCCCGGCGGCTATCGGCCCGGAGCGCAGGCGCCTGCCAGCGAATCAGCCTGGGACCAGAGTGCCGACGCCTTTCGCTGTAACCTCCGCGAGCTTGCCGAGCTGGTGGCGAATGAGTCCTCCGATCTCCTGTCGGCGATTCCGCATGCCGATGGCAAAACTCTGTTACGCGAGGCGCTTCTCGCCGCGGATCATAACGCCTATCATCTGGGAGAACTCGTGACGCTACGCCGCGTGTTGGGAGGGTGGACCCTCAGTTAACCATATAGCGAGCTTTTAACGCGAACGGAGCGATCTCGATATCGAACTGCGTCCCGCCGACTCGCACCATCTGATAGGTTCCGCGCATCACGCCGGTCGGAGTCTTGAGAGGACACCATGAGGAGTATTTGAACGATTCCCCCGGCGCCAGCACCGGCTGTTCGCCGATAACTCCGGGTCCTTTCACTTCTTCGACGTGGTCCAGCCCGTCGGTGATGATCCAGTGACGAGTCAGCAGCTGGACTGTCTCAGTTCCTTGATTAGTGATCCGAACGGTGTATTCAAACACCCAGACGTCCTGGTTCGGGCGTGAATTTTCGGCCGAGTACTGCGACATCACCTCGACACGGATTGAGTTGGTAACCGCTTCGGACATTGGAGCGGGCTGCGGGCTTGACATGGTGCAGACTCATGATAGCAGCCTCGAAAAACCGCCTGGCGGAAAGCTCGCAGCGAACATCAAGACAAATCTTTGCGAGCTTTGTGCCTTTGCGTGAATCAGATTCTAATTCGCTATCGCAATGACGTTCTTAATCCCCCCGGATTTCCCCGCCAAAGGCTCGGCCGCCTGATCGAGAGGCCAGCGCCGCGTGATCAACGACCGCAACGCCACGGGCCATTTCGCTAGAAACGAGCCCACGTCGGCGATCGCTTCCGCGAAGCTTTCCGAGCTGGCGTTGACCGTACCGAAGATGAGCTGGTTCTTCAATACCGCGTCCCGCATGATCTGATCGGTATCGATCTCGACCGGACCTTTGCGTCCCGGAACTCCCGTGAAAATGAAAACTCCGTTGGTGCCCAGGTAAGGAATCACTTCGAAGGCCAGCGACGATGCGCCCACCGCTTCGTAAACAATATCAATGCTCCCGATCTGCTTGGCGAGGTTTGCAACCGGCGTTGTCTCGGCGTGAGCGAACTTCGCGCCGAAGGAGGTAGCCAGCTTTTCCAGGTCGCTTGAGGCAGGCGTTCGCGAATAGATCGTGGTGTCGCAGCCCTCCAGAACCAGCTTCATCGCACCAAGAAGTCCCACCGGCCCACCTCCCAGGACCAGCGCGCGCGAGCTTTTCTCGTTCCACGGAAGACGCTGCTGGATCTGCTTGAGCTGCGCGATCCCTTTTTCGGCGATGGTCAAGGGCTCCACCAGAACTGCAACGTCGCGCAGGGCGCGTGGCACCGGATTCAGATAGCGTTCCTGCTCCACGACGAATTCGGTCATATAGCCGTGGAGCTGATTAATGCCGCGCTCCGTAAATTTCCCGGTGTAGCAGAAATCCTGGCGATCGGCTCGGCAGGCGATGCACGCGGGATCGGAACAGGGCCGGCGAACAGTGGGCACCGCAAGATCGCCCACTTTTAAACGGGTGACCCCGTTCCCGATCTCGACCACCTCGCCTAGCGACTCGTGTCCTATGATCAGGTACGGCGAGCCTTCGGGAGGCGTACCGTATTCAAAGGAAACGATTTCCTTGTCTGTACCGCAGATGCCCACGTCCAGCATTCGGAGCTTCACATCAATGGGCGAAGCTATGGAGGGCTCGGGATGATCGATGACGCCAAATCTTCGATCGGCGGGGAAAACGGCCACGGCTCTCATAAAGATATTGTCTGCGATTGACGATCGCCAAAAGTAATGCAGTACTGCTAGTCTTGGCTTAAGCGGAATTAACTGCTAGTATGCATCTGCTGTAGCACGCGGAAGATTCGTAAATGGTTGCCAATCGGTGCCTTTGCGTGATCCTTACGTTGTGGATGGTCAGCTCGCGCCCTTCGGCGTCCATCCTGCCCGGAGCTTCCTTCGGAGCATGGTGGGGAACGCCCGACTCAAGAAAAATCGCCAGACTGGCCGATAATGCTCGCCGCGCTGGCGACCTTAACGGCGCCGAAGCCTATTACAGGCAAGGCTACGACGACGCAGTGCGCCGCAAGGACGAGCGTGCCATGGTCGGCTATCTGAATGGTATCGCCGCCTGCCAGCTGACACAATTACGATATAGCGCCGCGCTCGAAACCTTATTAGAGGCCAAGGGCCATGCCAAGTCGATCGGCGATCGAGAGGGTTTGGGAGCGATCGCGGTCAACCTTTCCACCCTCTATTCCCAAGTGTGGGACTTCGACAATGCGGCGAAAGAAGCCGAGGAAGGCCGCCTGGAAGTCGAATCCCTCCGGCGCCCCTACTTCCTTCCAAGCCTCCTGATCCAATTGGGGCGTGTCCACGATATTGAGCATGACGGGAAGGCCGTCGCGTTCTATCGCCAAGGAATTGAAATGGCAAGGGCATCCGATAACAAACGGGTCGAAGCGCTGGGGCTCGATTTGCTGCGGTGAGGAGAGGCTGGGACAAGGAGATCTGGACGAAGCCCAAAAGGCGATCGGGGAAGGAATGCGTTTGCGCGAGAAATTCTCGCCCACTGAGTTGGACCTTTCCTGGTGGCGCATGGGGGAGCTTGAAAGGCTGCGGGGAAATTGGGCGGAGGCTGCTCGCTACACGAACCTGGCGCTCGCGGCGAAAGGGACTGCCCCGGCATACCGCCTGAAGCATCAGCGCGGGCTGATCCGAATGGCGATGGGGGACCGTTCGAATGGGCTTGCCGATCTGCGGGAAGCGGTTGCGTTGTCTTCGGGTTGGCGTCTTGAGGTTCTACCGGCGACGGCATCTCTGACCGCGGCGAATGAGATGCTGGATGGCTTTGTCTTCTCATCGTTCATTGAGGCCGCAGCGCAGGAAGCCTTGCGGACGGGGGAGAACCGCTGGGCCGAGGAAGCCTTCGAGGCGGTCGAACTCAATCGGGCAGCAAGTCTTCGGGAGAGCCGGGCCCTCGCTGACGCCTGGCATAAAAAGGTTCCGCCTCAGTATTGGGAGGCCCTCGCCCAGCTTCGCTTATCTGAGGTTAATACTTCCGGAAGTCACGGAGCGAACGGCGAGTCGCGTCGGCTCCGTCTAGTACTTTCTGAGATGGAAGCTAAGGCGGGACTTGGTTTTACAGCAAAGAACTCCGAGATAATTTCCGATCGGAGTTCACTTATACATTTTCAACAAGGCCTGCGTATGACAGAAGTATTACTTAGCTTCCACTTGGCAGATACGGAGTCCTACCTTTGGTCGGTGACGCGCGAGACTCTGCACCTTTATAGGATCGCGGGACAAAGGGAAATTCGGAGCCAGGTGGTCAAGTTCGAGGACGCAGTTCAGGCTGGGCGGCCGGAGTCGGTGGAATTAGGTGAGCGGCTTTATAAGGAGCTGTTCGGCCAGCTCGAGCAGAATGCAGCGGCGAAAACGTCGTGGTTGCTATCGCTCGAAGGGACATTGTTTGAGGCGCCGTTCTCTGCTCTGGTGACGGAGCAGCAGGACGGCAAAGTGAGTTTTCTGGTGTCCAAGCATTCAGTGCAAACGATACCTGGGGCGCTGCTGTTGAGCACGCGTCCGGAGGCGGGAATCGGTGCGTTCCTGGGCGTTGGCGATCCAATTTATAACGCGGCAGATCCGCGCTGGGGAAAGCAAATGAAACCGGCTAACTTCTTGAATCTGTTTCAATATGGCCGCCTGGTGGGCAGCGCTGAAGAGTTGAAAACAAGTGCTGCGGGTTGGGGGAGCCCCAGCACCGTTTTGCTCCAGGGTTCGACGGCTCGGAGGGACGCATTCCTGAGCCAGCTTGCAAATGGTCCGTCGGTGATCCATCTGGCGACCCATGTTATCTATCCAGCCGGCAAACAACAGGGTCTGATTGCCTTCGGGTTGGGAACGGAAGGCCGTAGTGAATTTCTGACCACCACGGACGTCGCGTCCTTACGAGTACCCGGAGCATTCGTGGCCATGACGGGCTGCGGTACGGGAACGGGTGAAGCGCGCCCTGGCGCGGGCCTCCTGGGACTGACCAGGGCCTGGCAAATGGCGGGCGCCAGTGCGGTGCTTGCGACCTCCTGGCCGGTTCGGGATTCCAGCGGCGACATTCTAGCCAGCTTTTTACAATCACTTGAGAAGTGTTCCGGCAGCCGAGGCGCTGCGGCTGAGTCAGACCGAAATGCTTCAATCGGGGACCTGGCGGGCCATGCCTTCGTATTGGGCTCCTTACCAGATTACGGGGGGAGCACGATGAGTAAAGTCGAGGACATCGAACACGCAATTATGGATGCAGCAGCAAGTCCTGCCGCCGCTGAGGAGATGGTCGAGGTGGTCCTTCCACTGGATGCAGTTGCAGCAGTCGAGGAGGGAGAGTCCTATGCGGAGTGGGTCAATCTGGTCGACCGGATTCGTTTCAATGAAACCGACGGCATGGAGGAGTTGTATCAGCTGTTTTCCAAAGGCATCCGCTTCTATTTGTGCCGCCAGTTGGGGCCGCAGGAGTTGGACGACAAGGTTCACGATACATTTGTAGTGGTCGTGCAAGCGATCCGGCGCGGGGAACTCCGGGAACCTTCGCGATTGATGGGATTTGTCCGGACCATCGTCCGCCGCCAGGTGGCTGCACATATCGATAAGGTTGTTCACACCCGGCGCGATCAGATCGATTTGGATTCCACCGTTCGGTTAGCCGATCCGGAGGGAAATCCGGAAGAAAGAGCCATCTTCAGTCAACGAACGGAGCTAATCAACCGCGTTTTAGGCGAACTTTCGGAGCGGGATAGGGCAATTCTCACCAAATTTTATCTGCTGGAGCAAAGCCAGGATCAGATCTGCTCGGAAATGGGCCTCTCCGAGACGCAGTTCAGGCTTTTAAAATCAAGAGCCAAGGCCAGATTTGGCGAACTGGGAAAGAAAAAACTCATTCATCGCACTTTACATGCATTTCATATGAGAACTTCGGCGGGCATGTCCCACTAAGCTACTGAGTTTCAATTCGGCACGGGCGCCCTCTTCTCTGGCGCCACAAGGGATAAACGCTGTGACTAAGAAGTTGACGTTAATACCCAGGAATCATCCTACGGAGGATGATTTGAGAGCTATGCATTCCATAGGCTCTCTGACACGGAAACCGCGAATTTCGAAGAGCACTTGCTGATCTGCGAGCTCTGTCAAAGCAAATTCGCCCAGACCGACGAATATATTCGGCTAATGAAGGCCGCGACGTCGGAATATGTAACGGAACATGGCGGGCGCTTGCCGTTTCTCCCGCGCGATCACGGGTTGCGTAGGAACGCTATCGCGGCGGCAATCCTTCTTCTCGGCCTGCCTGACGACGCTGGTATCCTGGCGGGCGCCATCGGGCGAGCCGAAAACCGTTGTGTTAACTGCCTATCGCGGCACCGCTTCTGAAGCGCCCGCGGGCGGCCTCTCGATTTGGTAATCGACTTGAAAGAAGTACGGCCGGCGGCGGGCTATCGCGTCGAAATCGTGAATGCGAGCGGCCGACGCGTGTGGTTCGGCGGAACACCCGCCCGGCTCACCAAGGGGCTGCTCCCCGGGGCTTATTGGGTGCGGCTCGCGACCGATACGGGCGAGCCTCTGCGCGAATACGGTTTGACCGCCATTAAGTCGAAGTAAGCTGCACATACCGGTAAATATTGCGCCGCATGAGTGCAGATTTTTTCCGTATTTTGCTGAATTAGCTATACTTCGGGCGTTGGCCCGGAAAGTGCCTTGATTCATTATATGGCACATCGAATCTACGCGAAGACAATTGCTTTTGTCGCGATCGCGGGCTTTACGTTGAACGCGCAGGAAGCAAATCCTCTCCAAAAACCACCCCAGTCCCAAGGGGAAATCCGACCCGATCCCAACTCCCCACAACCTATCTTCCGAATTGAAGTGGTGGAGCATACCATCGCCGCAGTCAATTATTTACATCGCGGCGGATCGACCAGGATCGATTTTAACGGCACGCCGATCATGGCGATGGGCAAAGGGTCGGCCAAAGTCGAAAGCGAGCGCGGCGTGATCAAGATCGGCGCCGAATTCAAGAACATGGCGCCTCCCAGTAGCTTCGGCCCCGAATATCTTACCTATGTGCTGTGGGCGATCTCGCCCGACGGCCGCCCGGTGAATCTCGGCGAACTGACGCTGAACGGTTACGGCATGGGATCGGATAGCAAGATCGATACCACCAGCGATATTCAGACCTTCGGCATGATCGTGACTGCGGAGCCTTATTACTCCGTCACGCAGCCGAGCGACGTGGTGGTGATGGAAAACATGGTGCGGCCGACGACGCAGGGCGTGATCGAAAACATCAACGCCAAATTCGAGCTGCTCCCGCGCGGCATGTACACCAATCACGGCAGGGCCGCCGGATTCACGCCGATCCTGGTAGGAAAGAAGGATCCGTTCGAGTTGTATGAAGCCCAGAACGCGGTCCAGTTGGCGCGCGTGGCGGGCGCGCAGAAATACGCGAGCGATAGCTTCCAGAAGGCGGAGGATGCCTTGCAGCAATCCTTGAAGTATCAGGTACAGAAGCCAGGTCAAAAGCCGGTAATCACCATGGCCCGCGAAGCTTGCCTCCGCGCGGAAGACTCCCGCATCATAGCCTTGCGAGCGGAGCGTGCCGAGGCTCTCGAAGCGGAGCGCCAAGCCGGGGTTGCGCGTGAGAACGCCGAAAAACAGAAAGCCGATGAAGCTCGCATGCACGCCGAAGATGAAGCCCGCGCCCGCCGTCAGGCGGAGCTCGATCGTCTCGCGGCAGAGCAGGCAAAATCCGAAGCGTTGACCTTGGCGCAAAGTGCCAGAAATGACGCGGATGCTGCGCGGCAGGAGAAAGCCGCGGCGGAGCGTTCCAAGGCGGAAGCGCTGCAAGCCAAAGCCGACGCGGATCAGGCTCGCATGGCGGCGGATCAGGCCAGAATGGCCGCTGAACAGGCTCGCGCAGCGGCTGTCACGCAGCAACAACAGCTCGCTCAGGAAGCCGATCGCGCCAAGCTGGAAGCGGATCGATGCGAAGATGGCGGCTGCCGATGCCGATCGGTTGCGGATGAAAGCGGAACAGGATCAGGCCGCGCTGCGGCAGCAGCTGCTCGATCAGTTCAATTCCATTCTCCAGACGCGGGACACCGCGCGCGGGCTTGATCGTCAACATGTCCGACGTTTTGTTCGACACCGCCCGCTACTCGTTGAAGCCGGGTGCGCGTGAGAAGCTGGCCAAGGTTTCCGGAATCATTCTCGGACATCCGGGTCTGAAAATCGCGGTCGAAGGTCACACCGATAGCGTCGGCGGCGACGAATACAATATGAAACTATCGGAAAATCGAGCGGGTGCCGTTCGCGATTTCCTGGTAGGCGAAGGCGTACCTTCGTCCAGCGTCAGCAGCCAGGGCTTCGGGAAAACAATGCCGGTGGCTGACAACTCAACAGCCGCTGGACGCCAGCAGAATCGTCGCGTCGAGCTCGTAGTCTCGGGCGAAATTCTGGGAACCACGCTGACCACAACCCGCACCACAACGTCGGGCACGCCGAACCCCCGCTAGGATTCGCCGTTCGTCCCGAAAATTCGCGGCGTTCGCCGATTTTGAGGTAACTCGCCAAAGGCGATCAGGTATTCTCAGCAGCATGAGATGGAAATATCTGATCGCCGGAGCGGTCGCCTTCATCGTAGGATTTCTGACACGGTTTCTAGGCTGAACCCGCGTTGCTTCAAAATCGGCAGCACGATTTTCAGAGCCTCAATCGTAGCGCTAATATCCGGCGCAGTCCGCAATTCCCGTCCGTCGTGCAAACAGAAAATCGCGCCATTTTCTGCCTTTCTAAGCAATAACTTCGAAATACGCGCTGCCGGCCACATCCAGTCGTTTCCGATCGCGGTCCACATCACGCCGGTAAGTTTAAGCCTCGTCTTGAGCGCTCCGCAAACCCAGCCATCTGACACCATAGGGGGCTCGAAATAGTTTGGGCTGTGTTATCTGTGAGATACACTCCTGAGCAAGCGCTAGTTCACGATAGATAAACTCCGGAGATTTGAAATACAGTGCGGGATGCGAGTCGGTATGATTCCCGATTTCATGACCCGCCGCCGCAAACTTCTTGCGCTATCTCCTTCAAACGGCGGACGTTCTGGCCGCACATGAAAAATGTGGCTTTGACGTTATGCTGGGCCAGCAGATCCAGCATCGCCGGGGTCGATTCGCTGGGGCCGTCGTCGAAAGTCAGGGCTATCGCCGGGCGTTTTCTGTTCCCGTGCCACACAGATGGCCGAGCAAGGAGGACGATTTGCCGCGGACAGCGTAGACTGCCAGAGCCGCCGGCCCGCCAGCCGAGATCAGAGTCTGTTTAAGCACGGCCGATGTCCTTCAAGGCGCGCTCGGCAGCCGTTACGCCGCCGATATTGTGCCTCTTCGAAGATGCTAAAGCCGCTTAAATCGCTATTTGCATAGCTCAGCACGCCCTTATTTGACCTTAATTCGCGCCCATTTAAAAAGCCGGGAACAGGGCGTCTCATGGCATGGCCGATGCGCATGATGTCGATTCTCGAAACACAATCGCGAATATTTGGATGCGCTCGCGAAAGATCATGGAGGATGGCTTCGCGCCAGTACATCCAATCCTTCTCCAGCAGCAGCCTTCGCATTTCATCCGGAGGTTTGTGGGCTAACGCCCAGTAAAAGGTCCAGACCGAACGGTCGATCTGCGATTTCAAGCTCATGTGCGTCGCGACAACATAGCCCAGGGCGGGCGAATCGTAAATTACGTTATCCCATGCCGAGTCTTCAGAAGGAAGGCGGTCGAGCGTCAGGTTCGCGGTGAGCCAGGGGGAGTAGACGAAGCCCGGCGGCTGCGCACCTTCAATGATGTAGGGCGCGAGGAATGTCGGGGCGGCGAAGATGATTCGTTGGGCAATGTATTCGACCGCCTCGGTATAAAGATGCGTTCCGCTAATTCGATAGACGGGCGAGTTGGTATGGATGAAGGGCTTCAAGCGCTCCACCAGTTGGCGGACGATCCAGCCATTGCCTTCGGGCCAGACCAGCGGTCCTTTTTCTTCGGGCTCGCGCGATGCGAAGTAGTGGATTCCGGCCCAGGCCGAAGTATCGCTTGCGAGCGCGCCATAATCATCGCGGCAGGCGTAGTTTACGTACCAGTTCAGATTGGGCGAGTGAAAGCGATTGGTCTCCATCCACTGCTGCATGGACATTTTATCGAGCGGCGATGGCTTCGCGCCGCGCTGCATGGGAATAGTAAATTCGCCCGAGGCGCGGCGTTCATCGATTATGGCCTGGAAGCGGCGATAGTCCTCGCGGTCGACAGCCGCGGTTTCCGGCTCGATACCTTCCTGCCAGCGGCCGTGCATAAACAAGCGCTCCTGCGGAGAGAAGCATAGACGGCGCTCGTCCCATTTGCCGTCTTTCAAAACTCCGAGATCTTCGAAGAGTTCACGGGCGAGGGTTTCATGAGGGCCGGGCACGGGCACATAATGCGCGGCCCAGGGATAGGCGGTGATTTCGTTTTCACCCCAGCGGGAGTTGCCTCCGGGTTCGGGCTCCATTTCCAAGATGACGAAATCGTGGAAGCCTTTTTTGTGGAGACGCCACGCGGCGCTGAGTCCGGCGATGCCTCCGCCGACGATCACGATGGCGACTCGGTCGGTTTTTTTAGGAGAAGAGAATGACGCGTGGTCGCGGAGGCGGTGGCCCAGAGGGAAACCGTCGTTGACGAATTGTCCGTCGATGCGCTTTTCGGCTTTGGCGGTCAGGCCGATCAGGGCGGGAGCGGCTGCACAGAAAGCTGCGGCGGGACGACACTTGTTTAGTGTAACGTTGCGGGGCTAGACGGGAGCGATCTCGAGCATCTCGGCGAGCGAGGAGGGTCTCGGAACCGCTTCGCCGTGCAGTCGCATTCCTTCGATGTGGAATTCGATGGCTTCCTCCATCAACTGGCGTGTCTCTTCGAGGGTTGACGCCGCAGCGACGCAACCCGGAAGGTCGGGCACGTCGGCGCTGTAGCCGTCAGGGCCGGTTTCATAAATCACTGCGTATTTCATTTCAGCTCTGCCTGCTTCCTGATTGTAGCCAAAGTCTTGGGGTGAAGCGTGACAGACGGATGGCCTGCGATGGCGACTGTTCAGGTTTTAGAAGGATGGTGGTACTGGCGATGGAATTGGATCGTCAGCCGCTTGCGTTCGTAGACGGGGCGAAAAATGGGGACAGACCGCTCTGTCCACGCGGCGACGAGAAGTTGTGGTTTTGCGCGAGAGGCGGTGGCCGCCTTGGGACAGAGAAGTCAGTCCCCACTTTTCGCGGTGTTGAGTGTTTCCGGGAGGAAGGCTGGCAGCGATTTCACGATTGCGGCGGTTTCGATGCTGACGCGGACTACTTGGCCGACTAGCCGGATGATATAGGCGGGGTCGTCTTCGCGGTTGGGGTCGGAATCGCCTTTTATCTGGTATTGATCGACGATCCATTCGAGGGCGGAGCGGGAGCCCAGGCGGTATTCGAACGTCTCGGGTGGGATGTTGGCAAGGGTTAGCGAGTCGTTGACGTAGAGGGACTGTTTATCCTTACTCAACTTCATTTTGGTGACTCGCTGGGTGAACTTCACATCCTTGTTTTCGATTTCTGTCAGGGGCCAAGGTGGAGGGATTCGTATTCTACGTGAAGTCTCGCGAGTTCTTTGCCGGCGGCGGCGAAGGCTTGGAAGTCGGGGGCGAAGGGGATGCGAGGGAGCTCGCGCTTGAGATTGGCGGTGTAGCGGGTGCGGTATTCGGGGTGGTGGAGGAGGGCGTAGGTCTCGGCCGAAAATGTTGGGCTATTGATACACTCCTCGTTCGTTATTCGCTTAAAACTCGTTTGTGATTCGCTCAGAAAAAGACAATAATTACGTTGACTCGTCCGCCATTAAACAATTTGGCTGGTCAAGGCCATCAGGTCTGATATTGTTACATCGAGCCATCTACGATTCGGGGAGGTTGAAGTGTCCCAGTCACGCAAGAACTTTCCGGGGCGGGAAGCTGGATACGTCCGTCCCGCGATCTGGTTTGTGGCGTGATCGAATTTCCTCTTTGCGTCGGTCTGTTCGTGCACGATTCGGTGACGGGTGTAGGACAGGTATTGAAGACGTGTGAAGTTAGATGAAATCGTCGTCGGTCTATCCGCTTCCTGACGATCGCGGCTCGGTGCGGTCGAGATAGTTCATATTCTTCATACCCCCTCCGATAAGAGGCAGAGTATGATACTGGCTACCGTCTCATCTGAACTTGGGTTTCATCGAGATGTCCGTGCGGCGCTCGAATCGAGGTTTCGGTTTGAATCCTCCTGGGAACTTAGTTATGACGACGCTGCTCGTCTGCAGGGCGTTAAGTCCGATCAGAAGTGTCTGAATATCGTCGATTTTTCGAGCGATCCCCGCGCCTTGCCGTTGGCGCGGATGCTCGGGGGGAGGGCGCAAATCGCCACCATTGCCGTGGGATGCGGCGACAGCCGGGATGAACTGGTGATGCTGATGCACGCGGGCGTGCGCGACGTACTTCCGCAGTTTACGTTTCGCGACCTGCTGCAATCGGTGGGCAGGGCGCTGACGGCGCTGGGAGACTCAGGCGAAGTGGTAGCCGATCTTTACGCGTTCGTACCAGCCAAACCCGGGTCCGGCGCCACTACGGTGGCTACGCATGCCGCGGGGATGGCGTCACAAATGGCGGAGGATCCGACGCTGCTGTTGGATTTCGATATACGGCTGGGAGTTACTACGTTCCTGCTGAAGGCGGAGGGGACGCGCACCATCGTCGACGCTTTACAGCAAGTGGATCGGCTGGATCAGGATGTGTGGTCGGGACTGGTTTCGCAGATCGGCAATTTGCACCTGCTGGGCTCGGGGGCCGCCGATTTTTCGCACGTTTTTCATGGCGAGCAGTTTCGGGCCTTGCTCGATTTTGCGGTGCGCCAGTATTCGACCATCGCGGTGGACCTGCCGGGTTCCATGGAAGATTACGAGTGCGAAGTGCTGCTGCGGGCGAAACGAATCCTGCTGGTATCTACGCCGGATATCGGCGCGCTGCATGTGGCCCGGCGTAAGGCTCAGTGGTTCCGGGATCTGCAACTGACGGACAAAGTATCGGTGGTGCTGAACTGCATCGAGCGGCGGAACACACTATCCGTAAAAGAGATCGAACAGATCATCCAGTTGCCGGTCCGCTATATGCTGCCGGCGGATAACAAGGGGATTGAAAAGGCGGTTCAAAAGGGACAGATCCTCGACCCGGACTGTCCTTTGGGAAAGCAGATTGCGGCGATTGCGGCGGAGATGGTGCCGGCGAAGGCAGGTATCCGGAAGTCGAACCCGGTGCGGCGATTCGTCGATTATTTTTCAGTCAGTCCAGCGCGCAAACAAAGCGCCTAGATGCATTCGGAGAGAAAGGAAACAGTATGAGAGATGAAGCGATTCTGGCGATTCTGGACCACCTTTGTAACGAGGCGCGAAATTCCGTCCATGCCTCGTTTGGAGTGATGGAAATGGTGGGAGACCCGGCCGCCGATTCAAAACGGCGAAGCGCGGTGCAGATCGGAGAGCAAAGCGCGGACCAACTACTGCGGTCGATCGACGACTTCCGCGAGTTGGTGTCGGAGGACCATCCGCCGGGCGCCATGGAGGAGTTCGACCTGACGCTGTGCGTTGGACAAATTGTAGAAGCACTGAACCTGACGTCGGGAAATCCGCTGAGACGGATGGTTTTGGATACGCTGTTCGAACCGCTGTGGATGACCCAGCACCGAAGCGGAGTGGAACAGATTATCACGCGGGTCCTCGATACCGCATTGAAGCTTTCCGAATCGCCTGAAGTGAACGTGGGGCTTCATCGGGGCCGCCGGGAAGACCGCGTCCGCCTGGCAGTGGCTTCGCACGATTCGGAGCTCGCCGGGAGGTTGAACCATTGGCTGAATACCAATGTGAAACTAGCCGATCTGGGGGGCGATGGAGACATTCCGTTTGGAGTTTCCATCATGGTCGCGGCCAAGCGCCTTCACGCGCTTGGCGGTATGGCCCAACTGGCGGAGGATTCCGCTGGGCGCTCCGCCGTCGCGCTCGACCTTCCTTCGCGGAAGTGTAAGGACGATGTTTATGGACGCACGATGCTGCCCGACGCATTGCGCATCCTGGTGGCGGAGGACCATGACGAAAGCTTCGCCCTGAGCGAGATGGTGCTCGAAGAGGAACACGTGCAGCGGGCGCGCGACGGACGGGAGGCCATCACCATGATTCAGAAGCAACGCTTCGACGTGGTCTTCATGGATATTCACATGCCGGGGATGGACGGATATACAACGATTCGCCGCATGCGCGATTGGGAAACGGAGACGGGCAGCGCGCGCACACCGATCGTGGTGTTGTCGTCCGACGATCTGGAAACGCAGAGACGCTCGGCGGCAGAATGCGGATGCTCGGGTTTCCTGCGCAAGCCTCTGCGCCGGGGGGATCTGGTCAATTTACTGGATCACTTGAAGCGGGCACGATTACCGGTGGCGTGAGTAGACCTCGAGAGCGGCGCTGATCAGGCGCAGTGTGCAACGCCTGATCGGTCTTCGAGACCGGATGTTCGTACGCTAACGATCGCTCCCTATGGTCGCGGCTCGGACATGGGCTTGAATCTCGACGCTGCACGTCTGGACGCGCGCTACTTAAGCGGAGCCGTAGTTAGGGGTGCTTTCGTCATAGGGAGGGCGGCCGTGGAGGACGGCCATTCTGAGGGATTCCCTGAGCCGGGCGGGCGAGCACTGCTGTTTCACCAGGTAGTCGGAGGCGCCGAATCCTAGTGTGAGTTCTTTCGAAAGGATGCTTTCATCGGCAGTGAAGATGACGATAGGAAGGTCGCGCGCGGAGGCGACTTGAATGGCGCGAAAGCTGCGGTAACCGCTCAATTCCGGCAGGCCCAAATCGAGGAGCACCACGTCTACCTCAAATTCTCCGAGGCGCGTCATGGCGTGCCGGATGGTGCGGGACCATTCCACACAAAACCGTTGGTGGTCTTCGTCGAGAGAAAATTGAACCATTTCAGCGGCTTCCGGATTGTCTTCGACGAGAAGGACGCGGATCGGTGCTTCGTTAGCGATCTGGGTCCGCGACACCTCCGGGACGACGGCGTGAATTTTTTGGGGAGTTGCGCAGGAAAGTTCCATGGCACTTAATATCGACGGGATATCTGAAAGTATGAGAGCGGCCGGAAAATCCTTAAGGTAGCTGCCGGGAAATCCTGCCGATAAGCGAGAGGATGCACGAAACAAGAGAGATTCTCCAGGAAGCCGTCGAGCTCGCAAACCTTGGAATGGCTGAGTTGGATGCGGAGGAACGCATAGTCTCGTTGAATTCCTCCTCCCGGTCAATGCTCGGCCTGACAGCGCCGGAGTTGATCGGCCGGCACTGGCGCTCTGCCGTGCATACCGAGGACTACGATCGAACGGCAGCGGCTTTTCAGAGGGCTCGCTCGGAAGGCAGGGCATCCGTTGAGATCCGAGTCGTCCGCAGCGATGCCTCCATCGTCTGCCAATCGCTGACGATCACGATAGTGACCGACGAGGGCGGAGTGTTGACCGGTTTTCGGACCGTTACGCACGATATCTCCGGTTATAAGCGGGACCAGGAGGCGTTGGCGTTGGCCGTGGAATCGGCTCCCAGCGGCTTGCTGATGATCAACGCGGGCGGGCTGATCCGTTCGGCGAACCGGGCCGTAGAAAAGCTGTTTGGCTACACGCGGGAGGAACTGATCGGGCAGAAGGTGGAAATGCTGCTGCCGGAGCGTTTTCGCGCGGCACCTGGGCATCGCTGGGATTCAATACCGCGATCAGCGAGGCCGGCGGGACTTAGTCGGCCTGCGGAGGGACGGCGCGGAAATCCCGCTGCAGTTATACCTGAACCGGATCGACACCCATACCGGAGAGTTGATTCTCTGCACCATCATCGATATCGCCGAGCGGGTGCGTTATCAGCAGCAACTGGAACTGGCCAAACAGGCGGCGGAAGGGGCGAACCGCGCCAAGAGCGATTTTCTGGCGCGCATGAGCCACGAGATCCGGACGCCGATGAATCTGATTATGGGAATGAATGCGCTGCTGCTGGAAAGTCCGCTCACGGAGAAGCAAAGGCAGCACGTGGAGATTTCGCACCGGAACGTCAAAAGGCTGCTCCGGCTGATTAACGGCATTCTCGATCTGTCCAAAGTAGAGGCGGGGATGCTGACCCTCGCGGCGGTTCCATTCGATCTCAGCGAACTCATCAACGAATGTGCGGCAACCATGTCATCGGGGATCGAGGCGAAGGGATTGGAGTTTGAAAGCTCGATCGATCCGGACGTATGGTTGTATTGGATCGGCGACGCCGAGCGGGTGCAGCAGGTGTTACTGAACCTGATCGGGAATTCGGTGAAGTTTACGGCTCGCGGAAAGATCGATGTGCGAGTCCGGTCGGAGAATTTTGGAAAGGGCGAACGGGGCCTTGCGTTTCGAGGTGACCGATACGGGTTGCGGAGTTCCAGCAGATAAGACGGGCCTGATCTTCGAGGCGTTTCAGCAAGCGGAAGGATCCATGAACCGGCCGTATCAGGGAACCGGCCTGGGGCTGTCGATCGCGAAAACGCTGGTGGAAATGATGGCGGGCAAGATATGGCTCGAAGAATCGGGGGAGACGGGCTCGAAATTTGTCTTCACGGTGTTCTTTCCCTTGGCGAGGAAAGAGGAAGTGCGGGACAGGATGGGAGCCGCCAAATCCGCCGAACAGTCGCAGGCAATGGAGCCGGGCACCCGAATCTTGATGGCGGAGGACAATCCGGAAAATGTGATTCTGCTGCGGGCGTATCTGGACAATCGGTCCCTTTCGCTGCACTTTGCACTGAATGGCGCCGAGGCGCTGCGAAAGCAGCAGTATTGCGAGTACGATCTGGTGCTGATGGACGTCCAGATGCCGGTCATGGACGGATATACCGCGACCCGCGAGATTCGCAGGTGGGAGAAGGCGCACGGAGGCCGGCGAGTACCGATTGTGGCGCTGACGGCGCACGCTTTGAGTGGAGCTTCGGCGGAGAGTATGGAGGCGGGATGCGACGGACACCTCACCAAACCGGTGGAGCGGGACGACCTGATCGCGGCTATCGTCAAATTTGCGCGACGCTCCGGAGGGCGAAAAGAGAAGGTGCCCGAATCTATTGCGGCTCGACGGCCGGCCTTTCTTACCAACCGGCGGCTGGATTTGACGAAAATGAGGGCGGCGCTGGCGCGCGGCGATTTCAGCTCCATTCAAACGATAGGACACAACTGCAAAGGGATCGGCACAGGCTACGGATTTCCGGAGTTTAGTACGATCGGCTCCAGTGTTGAACTAGCGGCGAAGGCCTTGGATATCAGCGAAACGGAAAAATCGATCGAGCGCTTCGAAGAGTGCGTCCAGGCGGCCTCCCGCGAATAGTTCTGATGGCAGCTAATTCGGTATCGAAAGTGGTTCTCGCGTCTCTAATTAGAGACAGGTAGGGGACCTGCCATACGTCACATGGCATACACAGAAGGGTATCAGCGGGTGCGCACGGGAGTTTCGGGCTTGGACGCGATTCTGGGCGGCGGGCTGCCTCGGGACCGGATGTACGTAATCGAGGGCGACCCGGGCGCGGGAAAAACCACCCTGGCGCTGCAGTTTCTCCTCGAAGGAAAGGAACGCGGGGAGAAGGTTCTTTACGTCACGCTTTCAGAGACGGCGGAGGAGCTGCTGGAAGTTGCCGAGTCGCATGGCTGGTCGCTTGAAGGGGTCCATCTGCTGGAACTCGGAGCGCTCTCCGAACGCCTGGATCGGGATGCGGGGTATACGGTCTATCACCCAGCCGATGTGGAACTGGGGGAGACTACGAGTCGGATCCGGGCAGAGGCGGACCGGCTGAAGCCTACGCGAGTGGTGCTCGACTCGGTCTCGGAGTTGAAGATCCTGGCTGAAACCAATGCCAGATACCGGCGGGAGATCCTGGGGTTGAAACAGTTTTTCGCTGGTAAGGAGTGCACGGTATTGGTTCTCGACGATCGTATCAGCCGGCAGGAGCAGCAACTGCAAAGTATCGCCCACGGGGTGATCGGACTGGAGAGGGAGCGGCGCGAATACGGGGACACGCGGCGGCAAATCCACATTCTAAAGATGCGCGGAGTGCGGTTCCGGGACGGGGCTCACGATTTCGAGATCAAGACGGGCGGCCTCGAAGTGTATCCGAGGATAATGTCGACGGATCCCGCTAAAGACTATCCGCCAGGTGACATGAAGAGTGGAGTGGAAGAAGTGGATTCGCTGCTGGGCGGCGGGCTTGACAGGGGGTCTAGCAACCTTATCCTCGGGCCGGCGGGATGCGGGAAGACCACTTTGTGCTCGCAGTTTCTAATTTCCGCTTTAGAGCGCGGGGAGGCTGTGGAGGGCTTCCTGTTCGAAGAGAGTATCCGCACTTTTTTGGATCGGGCCACGGGATTGGGAATGCAGTTCGAGCCCTATTTGGAGGCGGGCCTATTAGTGCTGCATCAGGCCGACGCAGGGGAGTTGTCTCCGGGTGCGCTGGCGTTTATGGTGTGCCAGGCGGTGGAAAAGCGCAACGTGCGGGTGTTGATGATCGACAGCTTGAATGGTTATTTGAACGCGATGCCCAGCGAGCAGTTTCTGATCGTTCAAATGCATGAGCTGCTGCTCTATCTGGGCAAACGCGGGGTGGTCACGCTACTGGTGATGGCCCAGCACGGGATGATGGGGAGCGCGATGCTGACGCCTATCGACGTCAGTTTTCTGGCCGACACAGTGGTTCTGCTGCGATATTTCGAAGCACTGGGCGAAGTGCGGCAGGCGATCTCCGTAGTCAAGAAGCGGCGGAGTGGGCATGAACGGACCATCCGGGAGATGAAGCTGGGCGCAGGCGGCGTGATCGTAGGCGAACCGCTGCGCCAATTCGAGGGAGTGCTGACGGGAGTGCCCCGCTATCTGGGAAATGAGTCGCCGCTGTTGAAGAAGGACAGCGACGGCTGATGGGTGCTCCGAACGCACATGAGTCGCGCATCCTGATTCTGGCGCCGACCGGGCGCGACGCCTTTTTAATTGCGGAGACGCTGGCAGCGGACGCTCTGCCCCAGGCGATCTGCGCAAACGCCGAGGCACTGCTGAAGAAGCTGGGGGAGGGAGCGGCGGCGGTAATTGTCGCGGATGAGGCGCTCTATGCGGACGCGGTGACGAATCTGGGACAGTGGGTCTCGGGGCAGGCGCCATGGTCGGACATGCCGTTCGTAGTCCTGACGTCGCGAGGAGCGCCGCGTCCATCGACCACGAAGAGGGCGGAGGAACTGGATGCGCTGGGCAATGTGACGTTTCTCGAGCGGCCGGTTCGTCCGGAAACGGTGCGGAGCTTGGTGCGATCCGCCGTTCGCGCCCGGCTGCGGCAGTATCAGATGCGGGACCGGCAGGAAACGCTGGCGCGGGTGAACGCCGATCTGGAGCAGTTCGCCCATTCAGCGAGCCACGATCTGAAGGAGCCGATCCGGAACATTGCGATTTATGGCGAGCTGCTGGGGCTACACTACAGCCACGTTCTGGACGCGCAGGGAGCAGAGTTTCTCCAATTCATGATTTCGGGGGCGCGGCAAATCGATGTTCTCGTAAACGACCTGCTTCTGTTCACGCAGGCAGCGAGCATCGTTGAGGAGATTCCCGAACCTTGTCCATCGGAGAAGCCTCTCCACGCGGCGTTGGCGGGTTTGCGGGAGGCGATCCGAGAGAGCGGCGCGCTGGTGACGCATGAACCGCTGCCGGCGGTGCGGGTGCGGGAAGTGCATCTGCAGCAGTTGTTTCAAAATCTGGTTGGAAATGCTATCAAGTACAGGAGGGAGAAGCCGCGGGTGTACATATCGGCGGTCGACCACAGCGGGCAATGGATATTTTCGGTGAGAGACAACGGAATCGGTTTCGATCCGATTTATAGCGAACAGGTGTTCGGAATTTTCAAGCGGCTGCACACCAGTAAGCAGTATCCGGGAACAGGCATGGGACTGGCGATCTGCCAGCGGATCGTGCAGCGGTACCGGGGGCGGATATGGGCGGACTCGAAAGTGGGCACGGGTTCTGAGTTTTTTTTCGCGATACCGAAGTGAGGACAGGCCGGGGCGCTGTCCTCGTTAGTTCGGCCGGAACTTGAAGTCGCTGATGCTGATTTCGTCGTTGCCGGGAATGTAGAAGCCGAATTTGCCATCCGAGAAATTGCGGCCGGCCTCGGTCCAGGAATCCAGCGTGAGCCAGTTGTCTCCGTTCTTGATGCGATGCACTACGTGGTCCGGGCCCACGTTGATTTGAATGGTGAAGGACTTCTCATTGTCGACGCCGTGCTGCGTTTTTTCGCGATCTTTACTCTTGCCGTTGGTGACTTCCTTGGCCCAGAAGGTCTTCTTATCGATCTCGAAGAGGCCGTAGTTTTTGGGGTCGACGTAATCGACATACCAGCGGATATGGCCGCCTTTGAAAGATATTGCCGCCCTTGAGCAACTGGACGGTAAACGTGTAGGTCCCTTTCGACGGGAGTTTGTACGGGAGGAAGTTGCCGCCTTTATGGAGCCACGCTTCGCCGTCGCGGGTCCAACCGGAGGGGTCTTCAAAATCCGCCATACCTCCGACTTTGGGAGGAGGCGGGGCAATTCGGGTGGCGGCGAGAGTCAGATCGACGTTGAACTGGCCGCCGGCGGAGACTTGGAGGTGTTCGGTGCGGTCAGTGAAGCCGGGGGCCCTCGCGCTGAACGTATAGTTGCCTGGCGCGAGGTCGACCTGAGCGCCGTTCAGTTGATGGGGCTGCGCTTCGTTATCGCGCTTATAGGTAATCGTTGCGGCGCCGGGCGAGCGGGTTATATGAACGGTCCCAGTGGTGCTGCCGACAGGCGTCGGAGTCGCCACTGGCGTTGGTTTCGGGGTGCCCATGTCCATTTTCTGGAGCTGGAATTCGACGCGCGCGTCAGCGCCTTTCACAACGTCGACCGACTGGGTGGCGGGCGTCGTGAATCCGTCTTTGTAAACACGCACGGATATCTTGCCGGGCAGAGTGGGGACGCGGAGCTGACCGCGGGCGGTATGCTTTTTCTGTTCCTTATTATTGACGAAAACGCGGACATCGTCTTCGCCGGTGACGACGATGAGCGTGCCCAGGTCGCCCGTGGCGGGGCCGGCTTTCTCAGGCCGCAGAAAAACGGTGAGAGCGGGAGCGGAGCCGAAGGTCTCCTGCATGGTTTTGAGCGTGGGTCCATCACCGACGGCGATCTCGGCAGATCCGGGCTGGAAACCCTGCAAATCCACTCCGCCGGGCGACGCGTCGCCTTGCGGCTGGCCGTTGAGGGTCAGCTTGAGGGGTCCGGCGCGACGTCGCGAGGCGAGCGTTGTTGCCGAAGCTTGCGACAACGACGGCGAGAAGATTTTTGGCGGTGGCTCCGGTGATGGTGGGCGCTTTCGCCTCGGCGGTTTCGAAAGAGAACGATGCTTCCCCGCCTTTGCCGACGATTTTCACGGTGTGCGGGCCGGGCTTCACATTATCGATGACGAACTGGCCGTCCTGCACTTCGCCGGCGGGCTGATCGTCGACGGTGACTTGTCCGCCATCGACTCCTTCGGCGAGAATCCTCATGGGCTGCGGCGATGGCTCAAGCGTCAGGTTCACCAGAAGCGGGCGGGGCGGTGGCGGCGACGGTTACTCCATTCGCGCCGGGTTCATAGCCGGTAAAAAAGCGGTGATCTGATAATCGCCAGCGGACGAGAGGAACCGAGCAGGGCGAGGTACATTTATCCTCACCATTGACTTTGATCGCGGCGCCGGGCGGTGTGGTGGCCACCTGCACTTCAATGCCTGCAGGAGTGGCGACGACTTCCGCGGCTCTGCGCTTGCGCGCCATATTCACGAGGAACGCGATACCGGCGACTGCGACGATAAGTCCGAGTATCGCGCCGAAGAACAATGCCTTCTTCCAGGCTACCGGCTTTCTGTGGCGGCGGTGGCGTGAGGCCGCTGGGCGGTTTGACGGGTGGCGGTCCGACGGGAGGCGTGGGCGGAACGGCCTGCGGTCCAGTCGACGGGAAAGCGCTGGTGGGTAAAATTGGGGGCGGCGAGAATTGACTGGAGGAGACCGGGGTCGGCGGAGGCGTAGGCGTGGGTGGCACGAAGGCCTGCATCGGTGGAGGCGTCGCGAACGGTGGGGGTGTGGCCGGCGGAGCGATCGGGATTGGTGGCGGAGGCGTGGGAGACTGCGAAATTGTTTTCGTGGGAGGAACCGCAGTCGGCAGCGGAGGAGCGCCTTGCGAAGGCAGAGGCGGTGGGGGCGCCGATTGAACTGGAAACGGCGGTGGGGCCGAGGGAGTTGGGAGCGGCGGAGAGGACTGAACGGGAAACGGCGGCGGCGCCATGGCGGGCGGCGTCGCGATGGTGGCTTCCTGCTCCTTGAGCTTGGTGCCGCGATTCACCAGATGCTGCTTGATGTCGCCGACCACCAGCTGCACTTCGAAATCGTTGGCGTACTGCTTGGCGATCTCGTCAAGCCGGTAATAGATTGGCTTCAGGCCCTCCAGACTGGCCACAAGGCCTACCTGCTGGTCCAGACGCTTCAGTTCTTCAAGAGGATTCAGATTCTCATCGCCCACGTTAGATATCCTACACTTTCCTTGTAACCTCTGTGATAGCCGCCCTCGATGCCACCCCGCTGATCGTACCCACCGGTGGCGTTACGCGCTACACCTGTGAACTGGCGCGCGCTCTGGCGGCTGAGCATGGGGAGGACCAATATTGGCTGTTGTCGGATCAGCAGTTTACGATGCCTGTGCCGATTTCGGCGAATCTTCATAAGGGGGACGGCCCGCGTACGCTCGCTGAACGCCGCTGGTGGTTGTGGGGGCTCAATCGGGAGATGATGCGGCGCGGCGTGGAAGTGTTTCACGGCACCGATTTTTCAGTTCCTTACGTTTCGCGTCGGCCGAGCGTGATGACGGTGCACGACCTTTCTCCATGGATGTTGAGCGACGCGTCGGCTCGAGTGCGGCGCCGTGTGCCAGTGCTGCTGCGGGCGCGGATTCCGACGATGATTGTTACTCCGAGCGAACTGTCAGGCGCGCGGCGATATCCCGATTCGGCCTCGACTGTGAGCGCGTGGCGGCGGTGCCGCTGGCCGCGTCCAGTCACTTCCGTCCCGTTGAAGCAGCTCCGGCCGAGCGTCCGTATTTCCTCTTTGTGGGTACTCTTGAGCCGCGGAAAAACATTGCGCGATTGATTGAAGCGTGGAGGGAGGTTCGGAAATCGCAGGAGGTCGATCTGGTGCTGGCAGGTCGGGTGCGCGACGATTTCGCGGAGCCGGCTCCCGAAGAGGGTTTGCGCGTTTTGGGCGCGGTGCGCGAGAGTGAGTTGCCCGCGCTCTATTCCGGCGCAATCGCGTTTGTGTACCCATCTTTGTATGAAGGATTCGGCCTTCCGGTGCTCGAAGCGATGCAATGTGGGGCAACCGTGATTACTTCGCGCGATCCGGCGATTATGGAAGTGTCGGGAGACGCGGCGGTCCATGTGGACGCGACTGATGTTCGCGCGCTGGCGGAGGCGATGCGCGCGCAGCCGTTGCGGCGGGAGGAATCGCTGAAGCGCGCGGCACAGTTCTCCTGGTCGAAGACGGCGCAGAAAACGAGAGAGGTCTACGACGTCGCAATCCGATTATTCAAGAAGTAGGGCGCTGTTTCTCACGCCGGAGGTGCCGCGGGCAGGCACTGGCGGAGGAGGATTGCGATCGGCATCGCTGCTTGAATACCTGTGGACAAAGTACGATGTCCAAGTGGCGAGCTTCACCTTGCCCCATCACTCAAGGCATTTCGTCGCGCGGGTGTGGAGAAATGGCGTGAGGTTGGTGCGCGGAGTGCCTCCGCTGATCGATCGATTCGCGGGATTTGAGGGCCAGCTTGCTCTTAATGGACGCTATCGAGCCGCGGTGATAGAGCATTTCTGGTGCGCGCCGTATGCCGAGGCAATTCGGCCATATTGCGATCTTCTTGTGCTCGATCTGCATAACGTCGAGAGCGAACTGGCGGCGACGCATGCGCGGGCCACGAGCGGTTTGGAATCGATCGCTCACCGGCGATTTGCGGACGCATATCGAAGGCTGGAGCACGAATGGATTCCGAAGTTCGACTTGATCCTGACTGCTTCCGAAGAAGACCGGCGGACGAATCGAGCATCGGAACATCGCTCGTATATCCGAACGCACTGCCCGTTATCGAAGTGCCAGCAGTCGCGGAAGAAAACTGTATCGTATTCAGCGGCAACCTGGAATACCATCCCAATATCGAGGCGGTGCGATGGTTCGCTTCGGCTATTTGGCCTGCGTTTACGAGAGCGGAATGATGGACTGACATGGAATTTAGTCGGCCGCAACCCGGAGGCGGTTTCGGGGTTGATTCGAAGGCGATTCTCGCATTCGCGCAGTCGGGCCGGTGGACGACGCTGTCGCGGCAATCGCTGCTGCGCGCGTGGTCGTGGTTCCGTTGCTTTCAGGCAGCGGCACACGGTTCAAAATCCTGGAAGCATGGGCGGCGACGACGCGCCGTGGTATCGACGGCGATTGGAGCGGAGGGACTGGGAGCTCAGGACGGGCGAGAATTGCTGCTCGCGGACGAGGCCGCCGGCTTTGCCGCGGCGGTGCAGGAGATCCTCGATGATCCATCGCGGGGGCGGGAAATCGGGCAAGCGGGCCGTGAGTCGTATCTCGATCGATATACATGGCCCGCTGCGTGGGAGAAACTGGCGTCGGCGGGAATTTGAGCGTACGCTCCCTGTGGTCGCGGCTCAGTACAGCAAGGTTGGCGGTTCGGGTGTTAATTGTTTTTGAAGAAGTGCACGACTTTTTTGCCGCCTTCTTCGGTGTAATAAACGGTGACCTTGGCTGGCTTTCTCGATTCCCTTTCCGCGTATCGACCACCGCATGATCGGTGATCTTATAGGTCGCCTCGGCACCGTCCGCCGTCTTCACGGCTAGAGTTTTGGTGCCGCGATCGATCTTCGATACGGTCCCTTCGGTCACCTTCAATCCTCCGTCACCGATGCGGTCCATTTCCTGCGCGGTTTTCTCAGTGCCTTTGACGGTGTAGTGCACCACCACGTGGCTGCCTTCCTTTACGCCGTGCATTCCATCCTTCGCGCCGGCTTCGGTGGCGTCCCAGCCGTGAACGGCGGTCTTGGATACGAAGTGAACCGTGTGCTCCGTTCCATCGGCGGTCGCGACCACCACGGTTTTCGTTCCCGCATCCACTTTCTTCACAGTGCCCTCGACTGCCGTCACGACATCGTCAGCGGCGAATAGCGCGATAGCAGCGAAACTCATTCCAAGCAGCAGTTTTTTGGTCATGTTAATTATCTTGCCTGATTTTCAGACGCGGCGGGCGAGCAGGAGGGTCATGTCGTCCTGCAACTCGTCGGTCGCGGTCCACTCGCGAACGCTTTCGAGCACCACTTCGATAATCTGCTCGTCGTTGAGATGGGAGCTGCGGGCGATCAGTTCGATCAGGCGATCCTCGCCGAACATTTCGCCGTACTCATTTTCGGGCTCGGTGATGCCGTCGGTGAAGCAGACCAGAAGATCGCTCGACTTCAATTCGACGCGGCTCTCGTCGTATTGGCAAACGGAAATGCGCCCACGACCGTGCCGTTAACATCCAGGCGTTCCGCCACGCCGCCGCGCACCAGCAGCGGAGGAAGGTGGCCGGCATTGGTGTAGGTGAAGATACCCGTTGGTTCGTCGAAAATGCCAAAACAGAAGGTCGCGTATTTTTCGGGCGACGTGTAGGCGTGAAGCTGATTATTCAGACGCGACACCAGGTGCGAGGTCGAGAGCAGAGGCAGCAGCGAGTTACCTCCGACGCCGTTTCCGGCGGTGGCCGCAATTTCGAGCGCGCTCTGCAATTGAGAGCGCAGCGAGCTCTGCAGCGTTGCCATCAGCAGCGCCGCTGAAATTCCCTTCCCCGCCACGTCGCCGATCGCGAGCGCGACCTGGGAGTCGCGAATCACTTCGTAATCGTAATAGTCGCCGGAGCACATGCGCGCGGGATGGCAGACGGCGGTCAGGCGGAGCGTGCGCGTCTGCGGAACGACGCGAGGATAGAGCTGGCTCTGCACTTCGCGCGCGATCTCGACCTCGGATTGCAGACGCTCCTTCTCTTTCGCGACCACCAGCAGGCGTTCCAGATTTTCCGTCATGCGGTTGAAGGACTCGCTCAGATCGGCGAGCTGATCCTTGCCCTTGACCTCGATGCGATGGGAAAAATTTCCTTCCATCACTTTCTGCGTGCCTTCATAGAGACGGTGGACGGCGCCGGTGATGGTCCTGGTCATCGAAACGCCGATGATCATGGAAACAATTTCGACGACCAGGAACACGATCGCGACGCCAATCAGGCCGTATTGAAATACCTGCTGCGCAGGATCGGTCTTGCGATTGAAGACCGTCGACAGGACCGCGGAAATCCGCGAATGAACCGCGATGATCGGGCCGTCCGATTCCTTTCCGGGCTGCTCCCAAGTGGCCGCGGGGATGGTGGCGAACCACAGCACTTCACGATCGAAACGATTCATCGGCGGAGGTAGAGTGCCTTTGTGGGTGCCATGCATCGCCGAGCCGCCGCGGGATTCGAGAAGTCCACGGCGCCAAGATTCGGCACTAAGGCCCGCCAGAAAATCGCCGGTCAAAGGAGCTGCGACCGTCACATCGCCGGTCTCGGTCCTGCGGTGGCTCCAGGCGTATAGATTCGTCCTTCGCGCAGCAGCACTCCTCGCGTTTCCTTCCACTCGCGGCGCGGCGCGGGCAGCGTGCCATTCTCCGGATATCGGATCAGCTTGCCGCCGTCGCGGACCAGAATTTCAAGGCCCGGATTGTGCTCGCTGTAAAAGAGCTCCGTCATACGCTGCATTACCGCGGGGCGATCCGCGGGCGCGGTGCGCACGATGCTTTCGGCCGCGGTATCGAGTGATTCGATGCGGCGGTCCAGTTCGCTGGTAACCAGATAGACTGCAAGCTGGCTGATGAGCAGATAGCCGCCCATCGAGGCCAGCGCCGCGATCAGCACGATCGGCACGACCGCGATAAACATATACGTAACGATCAGGCGGTTGCGCAGCCGCCATACGGCTTTTCTCAGCAAGGCGGATGGCAAGCCACAGACCGGTGACAAACACCCCGACCGCGGCCAGGAATTTCACGCCGCTCAGGGGCGCGAAATAATCCAGCGCAAAGAACAACAACAGGAAAACGAGAAACGCAATTCCGGCGCGTCCCATCCAACGGAGGATTGTCTGGAGGCTGGCGCGCACGAATCGCTACACCCTCGATTTGGCGATTTCCGGTACCTGGGTGTCCGGTTTGATGTAGTGTTTGGTCAGCCCCGCTTCGAGCAGGGAAAATGCGGTCTCCACGTCGTCGGCGAAGGAGAATAATTCCAGGTCTTTTTCGGCGATCATTCCGTGGCGGACCAGCGCATCGAAATTGACGATCTCCTTCCAGAACGTAGTGCCGTAGAGAATCACAGTCATCTTTTTTTCGAGCTTCTGAGTCTGCGCGAGCGTCAGAATTTCAGTCAGCTCGTCGAGAGTGCCGAATCCGCCTGGAAACACCACCAGCGCTTTCGCCAGATAAGCGAACCAGAACTTGCGCATGAAGAAGTAGTGGAATTCGAAAGAGAGCTCCGGCGTAATAAAAGGATTCGGCCGCTGTTCGAACGGCAAGCCGATGTTGAGCCCAATGGTTTTTCCGCCTGCGTCCTGCGCTCCGCGGTTGGCCGCTTCCATGATGCCGGGGCCGCCGCCGCTACATACGACGAACCGGCGTCCGCTCTCGCCCAGACTGTCCGACCATGTCTGTGATGCGTTTCGCCAGCGCGCGCGCTTCATTGTAGTACCGGCCCAGCGGACCCATTTCGAGCATTCGCGCCGATCCGAAAAAGACGATGGTGTCCTGGATTTTCTGTTGGCGGAAATGGGACAGGGGATAGAGATACTCGCTCAAGATACGCAGCGAGCGCGCTTCCGGCGTGTCCAGAAACTGCTGATTGCGATACGCCAGCGCGGACTTATCCAGGCTTTCATGCATGGGAATTTTTGGCAGGCGCGGCTTCGAGTTCGGCCACCCGTTTCTCCAATTGTCGCATTGTGCGCAGCAGCACCGGCAATTTGGGGAACGCGGTGATGGCGCGCAGCCACTCCCGCGCCTCGAATGCAGGCGAGCCGCTCATCACCGCTCCCGCCTCGACATCGCCGCCGATTCCCGATTGCGCATAGATCACGGCGTTGTCGTGAATGGTGAGGTGTCCGGAAATACCGACCTGTCCGGCGAGCAGAACGTTTTTCTCGAGAATGCTGGATCCGGCGAGACCGGTTTGCGAGCAGATGATGTTGTCTTCTCCGACCACGCAGCCATGCCCGACCTGCACCAGGCTGTCGATTTTCGCGCCGCGCTTGACTCGGGTTTCGCCGGTCGACGCGCGATCGATCGATGTGAGGGTCTGGATCTCAACGTCATCCTCGATCACGGCAATGCCGCTCTGGACGATCTTGTAGTGCGTGCCATCGGCTCGCTTGGCGAAGCCGAATCCATCGCCGCCGATAACGACATTGTTCTGGAGGATCACGCGATTTCCGACTGCGGCAATATTCGCGGACCACAGCGTGGGAATGAGCCAGGAACTGGTCGCCGATACTCGCGCCCTCATATATCACGACGTGCGGATGCAGCACTGCGTCGCGGCCGATGGTTACATTTTCTCCCACCGAGACGAAAGGTCCGATCGACGCATTTTCACCGATCCGCGCCGTGCGCAGCGACATAGGCAAGGGGGTGGATTCCGGGGGCGGGCCGGGGCGGTTGATAGAAAAGTTCCAGTGCGCGAGCGAAGTCGAGATACGGATTTTTCGAGAGCAACTGCGCCGGCGCGATGTCTTCGAGATACGCTTTGACGAGGATTGCGGCGGCGCGGGTATGCTTCGCTTTCGGCGCATATTTCGGATTGTGGAGGGAGGTAATCTCCGTCGCTCCGGCATGCTCCATCCCGGCGACGCCGGTGATTTCAATTGAGCCGTCGCCCCGCAATTCACAGCCCAGGGCGGCCGCGAGATCGGAAAGATTCATGTGACCAGATTAACGCGGGGGACAGCCGGAAGCGTTCAAGATCACAAAATGTGATCTTGAACATGAGAGAGACTGGACCTCATCCGCACTACAAATAGGAATATGCCAGCCAGGTCCAACAGGAAGACTCAGAAAGCCGAGATCATTTCGCTCGACGTTATCGAGCGGCGGATTCTTGCATTGCGCGGACATAGCGTGATGCTCGACCGGGATCTCGCCATGCTATACGGCGTCGAGACACGAACTCTAAATCAAGCCGTGAAGCGCAATCTCGACCGCTTCCCGTCCGACTTTATGTTCCGTTTGACGCATAAAGAAGCCCGCGATCATTTACCTTCAAGATCACAAACTGTGATCTTGAAGCGAGGCGAGAACGTCAAATATTTGCCCTACGTATTCACGGAGCACGGGGCCGTGATGTTAGCGAACGTGCTGAAGAGCGCGCCTGCCGTGCGCGCCAGCATTCAAGTGGTTCGCGCTTTCGTGAGGATTCGGCAAAGAGTGGTGACCCACGAAATACTCGCCAAGCAATTGGCGAAACTTGCGGGCAAGGTCGGCAAGCATGATATCGAACTTCGGCGCGTATTGATGACTCTCCGTTCGAAATTCTGGAGCCGCCCATCCGGCCCAAGCGGGCGATCGGATTCCTCGCCAGCGCGACCTGATCATCCTCTGAACTTGTCCCGGCATTCTGGGGAACAGAAGTAGTAGGTTTCGCCGCCCACTCGTTTCTGGATTGCCGTGGCGGTCGAGATGAAGGTGCCGCACACGGGATCCTTCTTCAATTCGCCGCCCGCGGGAACAGCAGGCGCGCGCGGGCTCGATTGAGCTGATGCCGGCGGATGAAAAAGATCCGCGAATCCTTTCAGTACGATCCCGATAATCGAGCGCACGACGCTGATCACCAGCACGCTGGCGATCAGGTAAGCTAACGCCCGGATCATGAGACTTGCTCCGGCTACGGCTTCTTTGTGGTTTTCTTCTTCGCGCCGGGCTTGCTGTAGTCGGTCATCAACCGTCGCGCCCATCGATGTCAGCATCGCTTTCGCCGTTTCGGCGTTGGGGCCGGTCGGCGTCAGTTCCAGATACTTCTGGAACTCTTCCTTGGTTCCCGTCCGGAGGCACGATTTTTCCGTCCGGCGCCGTGGTGGCCTTCGCGTACAGCGAAAGGCCGAATTGATAATGCGCCTCGGCATAATCCGGATCCGCCTCGATCGCCTTTTTGAACATCGCGCCGGCCGCCTCATTTTGTCCGAGGTTCACCAGAACCGCGCCGCCGTTGAAGTAATACTTGCCCGCGCTCGGCGGATCCAACTGCGCGGCCTTCGTCAACTCCACCAGCGCTTCGTCGGATTTCTTCGATTGCGCCAGCAGCAGGGCGTAATTATTGTGATACGCCGCATCGTCAGGCTTCAGTTCGATGGCCTTTTTGTACGACTTCGATTCCCTTATCCAACATGGCCTGCTGATCGGCGCCAGTCTTGGTCTTGGCCGCGCCGCGCGTAGGCATCGCCGAGATTTCCCCAGATCACGTTCTGCTCAGGAGCCATGGTCTTCGCTTTTTCGAGATTCTCGATGGCGACGTCGAACTGCTTGGCATCGAGCGCGGTCTTGCCCGCGCCGAACGCGTCATTCAGCGCCTTATTCTTCGCCATGGTCGCCTGCGCGTCCTTGATCTTCTTTTCGAGCGCCGCCTTTTGCTCCGGCGTCATGTCGCGAGTCTGTTCCTTAGTCAACTCGCCGCCCGATTCGATTGTCTTCCTGAACTCGGCGTTCTTGTCGGCGTTCGATTTCGCCGTCTTGCTGAGGTCGAAATCGATCTTCTTGGCATCGCCGAGCGCCGCGTGGACGTTGTCCACCGAGTCGCGCTCTTTGCCGTCCACCTCGACCCAGATTTTGAACATCGCCCGACGGCGGGAGACCACCGTAATAATAATGACCCTTCTTGTCGGTATTAACCTTGTAGTTCCCCTTGATATCCGTGCGATCGAGGTGAACCGTCACTTTCACCATGGGTTTGCCGTCTTCGCCCTTCACATCGCCTTCAAAAGCGGCAGTCTGCCCCCAGCAAGCGACAGAGAGCAATAGTGTAAGTGGAACTCCAATGGCGAGCTTACGCAGCGTGGCGAGCATGGGTGTTTGTGAACCTCCAAAATGTCAATGAAGTAACTCGTTCTCAGCATACTACAGGCGTGCGCCGGGGGCAAAGATGTTACTGGCGAAGCGTGGGCTGGCATAGCAGATAGGAGTCGGGACTCAAGTACTAAGGCTCGTCTAATAAAGTAAGTGAATTCCCCTAACTATAAGAAAATGCTTGATTTAACGCGTTACAGATGTTACGATTCTTACCTGTGGAGGCCTACCAGGTTCTGCACATTTAGCGAGCGTTAGATTATAAATGAACGAACTTAAAATGTTTAGAAGTTGCACTCTGGTTTTACTGACTCTCGGCACAGCGGGAAGTGGGTGGGCGACCGTCTCGGCTTGCGTAACGTCCACCCCTGGTACCTTTCTGTCCACCATGGGCACCGGGAGCACCACAAGCGGTTGCTTTCAGGATGACCTCAGTTACACGGCGCTCAACTTGACCGGCGGAGCCTTCACTGGCGGCGGCACGATGCCCACTACAGGCAATATTGGTCTCTATTCCACAGGAACGGCCGCGAGCGGCAACACTATCGGTCCGGTGAACCTTTTCGTCGATGGCTTCGCGACGATCAACGGTGGCGGCGCATCCTCGGAAACCGGGATGGTTGCCGTCCAGGCAACCGCGAACACGGGTGTGGGGGTCGGAGGCCTCACATATACTGGCCCGACGGGTTCAGGTCTCCATTGGGCCTATACCACCTTGACGCTCGCGCCAGCGGTAGCCGCCGTCGGAGCAGCCGATACCGTCACAATCACCGAGAGTTTCTGCCTTAACGCCAGCCAGGCCACCCTTGGCAACGGTTGCGTCGCAGCGGACCAAGGTACGATCACAGCTCAGTATTCGGGTAACACTACGGTGGCATTTACTTGTACATTCGGCACTGCGGGCATTTGCTTGAGCGCCACATCCGGCGGGGTAAGCTTTGGGAGTTTGCCATTCGCCCCGACGACGATCGCGATTACGGACCTCGTTAGCATTACTCGCACTACTGGAACAACAGTCACCCTCAGCAATATCGAAAACTCCTTTGGAGAACAGTCTTTTACTCCTGAGCCGGCGTCTTTCGGCCTTATGGGTGCCGCGCTCGCTACGTTGTTCGCACTCGGTTATCGCAGGCCTAAGCGGAAATCCTAGGCTCGCTCTTTCGGATGCACCGTTTCCTTTTGAACAGCGCAAAATCCTGCTTCGCCCTCCAAAACCTACCGTTCAACGAAAGTAAGACCATTTCGGTCCGGTATGGTGTATGCTCTATAGAAAAGAACTCCCAACTGCAACCGGGTTTCGTATAGTAGGTTGGGAGTCAGCAAAGCTGAGGCCGGAAATGCAAGTGAGTTTCAAAAAGACATCATCCTCAAAGAAAGACCGACGCCAAAAATCTCACCGAACTGAAGCCGGGCGAGGCAGGAGTGCTCGAAAAGCTCGACCTGCCGGAAGACGACGCGCAGCGGCTGATGGAGATGGGTTTCTGCCCGGCCACGCCGTGACCCGCGGACATTCCGCTCCGGGCGGCGATCCGCGGGTCTTTCGCGTGGACGGATCGGAGGTCGCGCTGCGCCGGGAAACCGCGCTCCGGCTGATTCTCCGCTAGGAATATATGGGCGATTGCCACGGCTGCCCCGCTAACATCGCCACGCTACTCTCCGCCTCCAGCTTACGGAGCTCCGCCGCGCCGCCACATCGTGGCGATCGTCGGTCCGCCGAACTCCGGCAAATCGACGCTGTTCAACCGCCTCACCGGCCTGCGCCAGAAGGTCGCGAATTTTCCCGGCGTGACGGTGGAGCATCGCATGGGCCGCGTGAAGCTGGAGCAGGGCCGCGAAGTTTTCGTGGTCGATCTGCCGGGCGTCTACAGCCTCACTCCGCGCACCGAAGACGAGCGCGTCACGCACGACGTTCTGTCCGGCCAGATGAAGGATCTCCCGCGTCCGGACGCCGTTCTGCTGATTCTCGATTCGACCAATCTCAGCCGGCATCTGGTGCTGGCCGCGCCGGTGCTGAGCCTCGGCCTGCCGACGCTGGTGATCCTCAACATGGCCGACGATCTGGAGAGCCGCGGCGGCGAATTGGACGTCGCGGAGCTGGCCATGCAGCTCGGCGCGCCCGTGGCGCTGGTCAGCGCGGCCAAGGGAATCGGCGTCGAAAAGGTTTTCCAGTTCCTCAGCGGAGCCACGTTGGGCGCGGCTCCGCAAGCGCCTCTCATGCAACTGCCGGTGATTCAGGACATCCCGAAATGCCGCGCCTGGGCGACGAACATCGGCAACAAAACCGGCTATCATGCGCCCGCGCCGCCTCTGTGGACGCGCCGGCTGGATGCGATCTTTCTGCATCCGGTCGCGGGTCCGCTGGTTTTCTGCTGGTGGTGATCGGCGGTTTTCCAGACCATTTTCACCGGCGCGCGTCCGCTGATGGACGCGGTCGACGAGCGGCGATTGAAATCTCCGGCCAGTGGATCGGGCATCTGCTGCCGAATGAGGCGCTGCGATCGCTGGTGGTCGATGGCATCTGGAAGGGCGTCGGCTCCGTGGTCGTCTTCCTGCCGCAGATTCTGCTGCTGTTCCTGTTCATCGGCGTTCTGGAAGACTCCGGCTATCTGGCCCGCGCGGCGCTGATCGCGGACCGCACCATGGCGCGCTTCGGCCTGCAAGGGAAGAGTTTCATTCCGCTGCTCTCCGCTTACGCCTGCGCGGTGCCCGCGATCATGGCGACGCGCACCATCGAGAACAAGCGCGACCGCATCGCCACCATTTTGATCGCGCCGTTCATGACCTGTTCGGCGCGGCTGCCGGTTTACATGCTGGTGATCGCGGCGTTCATCCCGGACCGGAATCTCGATCGGCCGTTTTCTGGGCATGCAAGCCGCGGCGATGCTGGGACTGTACGTGCTCGGATTCCTGGCCGCGATTCTGACCGCGCGGCTGCTCAAATCGACGGTGCTCAAGAGCCGCCGCTCGTCGTTCATGCTGGAGATGCCGCCGTATCGCTGGCCCACCGTTCGCAGCCTGGCGCTGCGGCTGGTGGATCGCTCGAAAGTCTTCCTGCGCCGCGCGGGCACCGTGATTCTGGGGGTCGCGATCGTGATCTGGGTGCTGTCGAATCTGCCTCTCAACCACGGAAAGCCTCCGGCGATCGAGCACAGCATCGTCGCCGGCATCGGTCACGTCGTCGAGCCGGCGATCCGGCCGCTGGGCTTCAACTGGAAGATCGGCATCGGACTGATCACGTCGCTGGCGGCGCGCGAAGTGATCGTCGGCACGCTGGGAACCATCTACGGAATCGAGGGCACCGGCAGTCAGCAAGGCTTGCAGCAGGCCTTGCACCAGGACCTGACGCTCGGCGGAGCGGTCGCGCTGCTGGTGTTCTTCGCCTTCGCGATGCAATGCATGTCGACCATCGCCGTGGTGCGCCGCGAAACCGGCGGATGGAGCTGGCCGGCGATCCAGTTCGCCTACATGACCGGCCTCGCCTACGTCTGCGCGTTTCTCGCCAATCGAATCGTCACCATCTGGTCCTAGCACGGGGACCGCAATCGGTGGGCGCGACGCACCTCGTCCGCGAGGACCCGGTCCGGCCGTTCGGCTCTCACCGAAAGGCCGACGAGGGCGTCGCCCGCAGACACGGGTCCGCCCCACATTCGACCGGCAGCTGTTCTTCACTATGCACAATCTTACCCGCACCGTCCTAGGTATCCACCTAGTCCCTCCCCGTCAAAGTACCCGGGCTTTCTAGGACTGGAAGGACCGGGGTTCCATAGGTCCGCTCAACCCCTGAATGAGATTCTCCTGCATCCGAGGAGGATGTTTAAATGAAATCGTTTTCAAAAGCCGCCGTGGGCGGCTTGTTATGGCTTACTTTCAGCGCTGTCGCATTCGGTAGACACGCTTTGACATTTCACCGGTCAGACCGAGAATCGTAACGGCGGCGGTCAGTTCACCGCGTACCTTGGCGTCCAATCCGACACGCAGAACTTGCTGGTATATTGCGTCGACGATCTCAACGATCATCGGTCCTTCCGCCGACCGACAACATCACTGATCTGGCGAACTCCGTACAACGTCACTACCGACAATCACCCGTTACGGCGAGGCCGTCGCCAACACTCGCTATCAACGCCCACGGCGATTTTAGCTTCGACAACAGCGGCATCAGGTCACCCTCGTCAGCGGCACCGCGCTTACCGCGCAGCAGCGCTATGCGATGGCCGCTTGGCTCACCCAGCAATACATTTTTCCCATCGTCAGCGGACCGACGACGACTGACCGATGACCAGATCCAGAACGCAATCTGGACTCTGTTGACCGTGAATGGCACCTCCGGATTTCCACTTTGGCGACGCCGCTGGCGACGGCACCTACATCACCAAAGCCGAGCAACTGGCTGCGAGCGGAAACGCTCGTCTAATCTGGCCGACTTCGAGAGCGAAATTCGTATCTATACGTCCACTAATTCGCATTCCGTACACCGGCGCAGCCTCAGGCCCCGGTCTCATCGGTCTCAGGTTCTCAGGAAATGATCACAGTGATGGACCCGACGCCGGAACCAGCGACGCTCGCCATGCTCGGAGCAGGGTTGTTAGGCATCGGACTGTTCCGCAAACGGATGAAAGCCTAACAAAACAAGTTTTGCAGTCGCAGTACGACGAGCGGACCGCGCCCTCCAATGCGGACCGCTCGTTTTTTATTTTGACGCCTCCGCTTGTTACGATATAGTGTGCGAAACGTCATCATTCTCGGCTCCGGGTGCGCCGGAAATACCGCGGCGATCTATACCGCCCGAGCCAACCTGAAACCTCTGGTCGTCATCGGGCATGAGCCCGGAGGCCAGCTCTCGCTCACCACCTCCGTCGAAAATTTCCCCGGCTTTCCCGGCGGCATCAACGGCCCGGATCTGGTCGAGAACATGAAGAAGCAGGCCGAGGAGTTCGGCGCCGAATACATGTACGGCACAGTCACGGAAGCCGATCTCAAAGTCACCCCATTCCGCATTAACATCGATGGCGAGTGGCACGAGACGCGCACGTTGATCATCGCCTCCGGCGCGTCGGCAAAATGGCTGGGGTTGCCGAACGAGCAGAAGCTGATCGGCCACGGCGTCAGCTCCTGCGCGACCTGCGACGGTGCGTTTTACCGCGATCGCAAAATCATGGTGGTGGGCGGCGGCGACACCGCGATGGAGGAGGCGAATTTTCTGACGCGCTTCGGCTCCGAAGTGACGCTGGTGCATCGGCGCGACGAATTTCGCGCATCGAAAATCATGCTCGACCGCGCGCGGGCCAACAAGAAGATCAAATTCCTGATGAACACCGTGGTCGAAGACGTCTACGATATCTCGAAAAACGAAGTCACTGGCGTGAAGCTGCGCTCGCTGACCACCGGCGAGGCGTGGGATCAGGATGTCGACGGATTCTTTCTAGCCATCGGCCACATCCCGAACACCAAGCCGTTCGTCGGACAGATCGACCTCGATCCCGACGGTTACATTATTTCGAAAGGCGGCGCGCGAACCAATATCACCGGCGTATTTCACGCAGGCGACGTGCAGGATCGCGTATATCGCCAGGCGATCACGGCGTCGGGCGCCGGCTGCATGGCGGCCATAGAAGCCGAACGCTACCTGGAATCCGAAGGCCATTAAATGAGACCCATGGCCTTACAGCCGGCGGTCTTCAACGACGCAGTCAGCCAGCCGGCGCGCTGACAACGGTCAGCTAGCCGGCGAGCTGACAGAACCGCCATGCGTAAGCATGCGGACAGACGCAAACCAATATGACCAAAGCAGAAAAACTCCGCGCACTCCATCAAGGCCCCGAAGTCCTGGTCCTCCCGAACGCCTGGGACTGCGCCAGCGCCCGAATTTTCGAAGAACTCGGCTTCCCCGCCATCGCCACCACCAGCGCCGGCGTCGCCTTCTCGCTAGGCTACGCCGACGGCCAAAATATTCCCGCAAAAGAAATGCTAGCCGCGGTCGCCAGAATCGCAAGATGCGTCGACGTCCCAGTCACCGCCGACCTGGAAGGCGGCTACGGCAGACATCGCCGAAACCGCCGCCGCGCTGCTCGAGTCAGGCGCAGTCGGTCTGAACCTCGAAGACATTTTAGGCCACGGACCCGAGTCTCTAGCGTCGATCGACGAACAAGTAAAGCGGAATCGCCGCCATCCGCCAAACGGGACCGGTGGTGATCAACGCAAGAACCGATCTTTATCTCCTCCAGATCGGCGACGAAGCCACCCGCTTCGACCGCGCGTGCGAGCGCCTGAAAGCCTATCGCGACGCCGGCGCGGATTGCCTTTTTATTCCGGGAATCGTGACCGAAGATCTGATTGCGCGGTTCGTCGAGGCGCTACAATTTCCAATCAATATCCTGGCCGTAGCCGGCACCCCACCAGTCGCGCGTTTAAAAGAATTAGGAGTGGCGCGCATCAGCGTAGGGTCGGGAATGATGCGATCCGCCATGGGCCACACCCGCCGCATCGCGGAAGATCTAAAGAGCACAGGTCAGTTCGACAAAATGATCGAAGGCTCGATCCCATTCACTGAAGCCAACAGCATGTTCATCCGCAAGTAACCTCTCCGTGTTGCCGGTTCGTACAGCCGCACCGCATTTCAACTGGCTACTGGCTACCGGCTACTGGCTACTTCTTCTCAGTTCGTCGTCCGCTGCTTCTCGTACTTCTGTCGCCGTATACTTCGCCGCTTCATCGAGCGCGCCCTGCGTATTGTCCTTCGTGCGCGCCGCCTGCCGATACTCGTTCAACGCCCGATCCCTCTGATCGCTGACGTCGAAAATTTTGCCCAGATAAATGTGCGACCAAACCTCGGTCCACTTCGGCACCAGATCCCCATTCAGCGACTCGCGAAACTCGTTCGCGGCGGGCGACCAGTTGCCTTCCAGGAAATGAACCTGCCCGATCCGGAAGTGCGCCAGCGAACTGTTCCGCGCCACATCCAGAGCCTTCTGATACTCCTTCAGCGCCGCGCCGTAGTCCGCAATTTCGACAAACTGCTCGCCCTTGCGGATCGCCACAGCCACGCGGGCGTCGGTCGAGAACCGCAGCACCAGCCCCTTCGGATCGAGCACGATGTTCTTCGGTTTTCCGAACGTCTCGACAACAAATTCCGATGAAGTGCCGACCACTTCGATGGTCTTCTCCTCCGGATTGCCTTCCGTCTCGACGCGCAGCGTCACCGGCATGCGGAACAGAGTCCAGATCCTGCGAAATCTTGCCCATCACGCGGAAACCCTTCTGCGTGCGGAACACCGTATACTCCATTTTGAATTCCGGCGCGCCGCTCGATTCCACCCATTGCTGGAAAAACCAGTTCAGAGCTCTGCCCGTACGCTTCCTCGCAGATCTTGTGAAAATCGTCCGTATTCGCGGACTTCCACGCGAAGCGCGCCGGATATTCCTTCAGCACCTTCATGAACGCGTCGTCGCCCAACACATTGCGCAGCATCTGGAGCACGGCCGCGCCTTTGCCGCCCGTAGTCGCCCAATATTCCGGCGAATAATCCTCCAGCCGAGCCGCTTGAATCATCGGCGGCTGATCCACCGTCAGCGCCTCCACGTACGCATCGTGAATCTCCGTATCCATCGCGCCCGGTCCGTTCACGTGCTCCACGTAGAGCATCTCGGAATACCGCGCCATGCCGTTTTCGAGCCACATGTGATTCCGCGTCGTCGGCGAAACCAGCGTCCCGAACCATTGCCGCGACACCTGATTCGCCACCAGCTTCAGGTTCACCTGCTTGCCGATTCCACTCGGCGAAAGGAACAGCATTCCCGGCGCGGAATAGCCGTTCGGCCGCGCCCGCTTCCGTCTCCACCACCGTCAAGCCCAGCCGCGGAGGCACGCCATAAATGCTGGTGAAAAACGAAATCGCCTTGGCGATCTCCTCGCCATACGCCTGCGCCATCGCCGCGGCATCGCGCAAATAGAAATATGTCTTGACGCCGCCCGACGCCACCATTTGCGCTTCGCCCCGCACCACCGCGAAGCTTCCCGGGAAACGACGATTGCTCATACTTGAACCGGAACGCAGCGGCCCGTCTTTGCTCGTCCGTTCCGCTCGCGACCACTTTGTATCCTTCCGGCACCGTGACCTTCAGATCGGAGCTGAACCGGTCCGTCGAATAATCGTTCACCGGAAACCAGCGCGCCGGATACAGCAGATACGACACCTCCGGATGAATCGCCGCGAACTTGATCCCGAATACCGGCGATTCCTCGTCGCCCGACAGCTTCCCGTCGTACACAAACGTGAGCGCCGCGACCTTGCCCTTCTTCAGCGTCTGCGGCAGGCTCAGCCGCACGCTCATGTCCTGCTGCAATCGCGACGATGGCACCTGCCGCCCGTCCTCGTCCGTCACCCTCGAAATATTCAAGGCGTTGTTCAGCTCGAACGTCACCTGCGACGTGTCTTCGAGAGGAATGAAGCGCACCATGCACCGTCGCGCTCAGCGTCTGCGCGCGCGGATCCACCTGCGCGTCGATCAGGTAACTCTGCACGTCGATCTTCTGCTGGCGCGCGCCGCGGTCGCGGACCTGTCCTGCGCGCTCGCCACCGCGATCACCATCAAGCAAACTAATTACGACTAGCTTTTTCATGTCACAACCTTCTCTACCCACCCCGCCGCCATCTCCATCGGATCCCGCTCGCTCGCGAGCTTCGCCGCAACTTCCTTCAAGCCCGGCCCGCATCGCGTCCATCGCCGCCTCATCGTCCAATAACCGGATCGCCTCTGCCGCGATCTTTTCACCCGTCATCTCGCCCTGGATCAGCTCCGGCGCGATCTTCCGGCCGGCCACCAGGTTCACCATCGACAGAAACGGCACCCGCACCAGCCAGCGTCCTAATATCCAACTTAACGCGTTTACCTTATAAAAGGTCACCAGAGGGCAGCCGAGCAAAGCCGCCTCAATGGTCACAGTCCCGCTCGCGGCAAGCGCCATCTCTGCATGGGCAAGCGCATCCCAGGTCGCGTCTTCTATTACTTGGATGGACGCGCCGCGAATGCGTTCCGAAAAAGTGTTGCCAAATCCGCCCGGGAGTGCCAATAAAAACACAAGATCCCGGCCCTCCAGCCGTTTCTTGGCGTCTATCAGGTCGTCCAGATGCCGCTCGATCTCGCCCATGCCGGCTCCCCGGCAGCAGCACGACGATCTTTTTGCCGGCCGGCAATTCCAAACTTCGCGCAAAACTCCTCGCGCGTCAGCGAAGGCTTCACGATCCGCGCCAGAGGATGCCCGATATAGGTCGTCGGAACGCCGTGCCGCGTGAAAAACTCCTCCTCGAAGGGGAAGATGCAGAGAAGGCGGTTGACCGTCGCCCGCAGGGTTTTCACTCGCCCTCGCCTCCAGGCCCAAGCCTGCGGAGCGATCAGGTAGACCACCGGCACGCCTTGCCGGCGCAGAAATTTGGCCAGCCGCAGATTGAAATCCGGCGCGTCCGTCAACACCGCGACATCCGGCTTCTCCGCGACGATGGCCTTTTTCAGCTTGCGAAATTCCCCGTAAATCCGCGGGATATGCGCGACCACCTCGACCAACCCGACCACCGCGATCGACCGCGAATCCACCACCGCGCGCACTCCGGCGGCCTGCATCCGGGGTCCCGCGCATCCAAAAAACTCCGCTCCGGATGCCGCGCGAATCGCCTCGACCACCCGCGAAGCGTAAAGATCCCCCGAAGCCTCACCGGCAGAAATAAAAATACGCACGCGTTCTTAAGTGTAGAATAACGTCTTGAACGGCTGACGCGACATCGAACATATCCTCGAACATACGCAAGGATTGTGGCACGAACTTCGCGGCGCTTCCATCTTCGTCACCGGCGGAACCGGCTTTTTCGGGCGCTGGATGATCGAAAGTTTCCACGCCGCGAACCAGCAATTTCAATTGTGCGCGCGACTTGTCGTTCTAAGCCGCAACCCGCAGCAGCCTCGCGAAGGCATTTCCTTCTGCTCCGGCGACGTCCGCACCTTCGAGTTTCCCGACTGGCGATTTCTCTCACGTCATTCATCTCGCCACTCCGGCCAGCGCGGCCCTTAATAACTCCCAGCCATTCGAAATGCAGGAGATCTGCGTAGACGGCACGCGCCGCGTTTTGGAATTGGCGAGGCTACGCGGCGCGGCAAAATTCCTCCTAGCGAGCAGCGGAGCGGTTTACGGCCGCCAGCCTCCCGACCTGGAAAAAACGCCCGAAGATTTCATGGGTGGTCCCGATCCATTGGACCCTCGATCCGCCTACGCCGAAGGGAAACGAATGGCTGAATGGATGTGCGCCACGGCATCGCGCGCAGGCGGTTTGGCGGTAAAAATAGCCCGCGGATTCGCGTTTCTAGGCCCTTATTTACCAATCAATACCCATTTCGCCGCAGGAAATTTTATTGCCGATGCGCTCGCCGGCCGTCCCATCGTCGTCCAAGGAGACGGAACGGCGGTTCGATCCTATCTTTACGCCGCCGATCTCGCGATCTGGCTCTGGACAATATCTGATCCGCGGCGAATCGTGTCGGGCTTACAACGTAGGATCGGAACATGCGATTAATATCAAGGATCTTGCCGGCCTCGTAGGACCGTCCGTCGAAGTGCGGGGAACCGCAGTAGTAGGGGAAAAACCTGAGCGATATGTACCGTCGACCCTACGTGCTCGTACCGAGCTCCATCTTCAAGAGCGCATTGATCTTTCCGAATCAATTCGCCGCACGATCGCATGGCATCGCTTAGTACGTTCTACTTAAAGCGATCCGCCAATCCCGCCGATGGATAGTCGGAATGATCCCCGCGCACTTCATGCGCGACGACCTCTTCGGCGTCGCACTGGCGACCCTTCTGTTCGGACTGCTGTTTATCCCTCCAGGCTTCGCGATCGCATGGCTATTCGATCTATTAAATTTCCGCACGGCCTCGACCGGTTGGCGCATTGTAACTGCGCTGGCAATCTCGGTAGCGATAGTTCCAGCGATCGAATTTCTTCTCTGGAGCTACCTGACAATCGCCGCCGTCTGGATGTTTCACGTTATCTGTGCCGGCCTGACCTTATGGCGATATAGTTATGATCGTCATCCTCTTCCTGACCGTCGGGGTTCGGTAAGTCTCCGGCCTGAGGTGTCCCCACGATCCCCGGCCTTACGGGACATGTCGCAGGCTAAGCTCCAATCGAACCCCGACCGTCAGGGAGGGGACACAAAGTGGATCATAATCACAGCCCTCGCCTGGCTCGCGATCGTCTGGGCATCCGGAATCGACCTGCAAATCGGAAATCGCCTGTTCCCGTCCGTTCTCGCCTACGACTACAACGTGCGCAGCGCGGTGATCGACGGAATCACCAGGCTCGGCGTTCCGGCTAAGAACCCCTTTTATTTTCCAGACCATTTTGAACCGCTGCGCTATCACTATTTCTGGTTCCTGCCGTGCTCCCTGGTGGAGCGCGCGGGAGGATCGATCGTTTCCGCTCGCCAGGCGTTGATCGCGAGCGACGTGTGGTGCGGATGGGCGCTGATGGCAGTCGTGCTGCTCGCCTTGCGCTATCTCCACCCGGCAGGCGAGCGCGGCCTCAACCGGCGCGCAAAATGGGCGATCCTGATGCTCGCCGTCGCCGGCCTCGACATCATCCCGAATCTGATTTTCGCGGCCATCTTCTCAACCACCGGCGCCGGACTGGTTTTCGCGTCTTCCGAATGGTGGAACAACCAAGTCACAGGATTCCCCACCGCCGTGCTCTGGGTCGCGCATCATGTCGCGTCCTTAATCGCATGCTTCATAGGACTTCTCTTGCTCTTGCGATCCCGCGGCAAAATCGCGGCCGCAATCTGCGCGGGCCTCTGCTTCACATCCGCGACAGGGCTTTCGATCTACGTGACTCTTACGTTCGCGCTCTTTCTAATCCCTTGCGGTGCGGTAATGTTGTGGAAAAAAGCGTGGCCGGAGCGCGCGGTCTGGCTGGCTGCGGGGGCGACAACGATAGCCGGAACCATGCCCTATCTGCTTGGATTGCGCGGTGCTGGAGGGACGTCCGAGGGGTCGTTGGTTACCCTGACTGTCCGTAGCATGACGTTCGTGGACATCATTCTCCCTGGCTACGGACTTTCCTGGAATCAGATTGCCTGGGTGAATCTGGCCGTGCTGCCTCTCAATTATTTTCTCGAAACCGGATTGGCCTTCGTGCTCGCCGGAATCTGGCTCCGCCGTGCGTGGCGACGCCGAAAACATCTTCGCGAATCCGAGTTGATCGCACTCGGCCTGTTTCTCACCGCGCTGTTCGTGGCGACATTCCTGCGCTCGAGCGTGATCTCGAGCAACGATCTGGCATGGCGCGGAGCGCTGGTCGGACAGTTGATTCTGGCGATCTGGTTGGCCGGTCCGTTAAGCGCATGGTGGCGCATGCGAGGCCGGCGCGGATTGATCACGGGCCTGATTGTTCTCGGTCTCGGGTCGAGCGTATACGAACTCGTCATCGCTGCGCAGTTATCTCCCTCTGATGGAGGCGAGAAAAGTGCCAGTCGCCGAATGGTTCAGCAAAACGGCGGAGACCGGTCGCCGGACTTTCGACGCGCGACTGGTCTACGAGCAATTGCGCCGCGAGCTTCCAAAGGACGCGATCGTGCAAGCCAATCCGACCCATTGGAACGACCTTTATCACGGCCTTTACAGCGGACGCCAGACCGCGGCCTTCGATAGTCTTTGCGGTTCGGTACTGGGAGGCGACCCGGCGCCCTGCGCCGCAATGCAGCGCGACCTGGCGCCTTTGTTCGTGAACGATGGCGATATCGACCGGGCCTGCGATGCCTGGAACATTCGTGCGCTGATCGCCAAAGATGACGACCCCATTTTCAAAAATCATTCCGCGTGGCCCTGGACGCGCCCTCTGCTCGTTGCCGCAGAGCATGTTCGCGCGGTGCAGTGCGGGTCGAGATAGACGCCGACGCCTTATAGAGCCGCGACCTTCGGGAGCGGTCACATCTAAACTTTGTTCCTTTTTCCTCCGATAAATACCCTAGGCGATCCATGCGAATTCTTGTCACGGGATATACCGGCTACATCGGGCCAGTGATGTCAACGATTTTGACGAATGCCGGGCACGAAGTCAGTCGGGCTCGATACCGGCTACTTCGCTGCATCTTCGTCGACCGGATTTTTGCGAAAAGATGTTCGCGATTTGCATCCGTCGGACCTGGCCGGCTTCAACGCGGTGGTGCACCTCGCCGCTCTCTCCAACGATCCGATGGGTGAATTGCAGGCCGGATGGACGCATCAGATCAATTGCGAAGGATCGCTGCACCTGGCGCGGATCGCGCGCGATGCCGGAGTTTCCCGATTCCTGTTTTCGTCCTCGTGTAGCATTTATGGAGCATCGGAGAACGAATTCGCCACCGAAACGTCGCCGCTCCAACCGCTTTCAGCGTATGCAATTTCGAAAGTGAAAACCGAAGAAGGCCTCGACAAGCTCGCAACGTCGGCGTTTTCGCCTGTGTCGTTGCGCAATGCGACCGCTTATGGAGTATCCTCGCGTCTCCGCCTTGATCTGGTGCTGAATAATCTGGTGGCGTGGGCCTTCACCACCGGGCGAGTACAAATTATGAGCGATGGCTCACCGTGGCGGCCGATCGTGCATATCGAAGACATCGCGCGCGCCTTCGCGGCGGTTCTGAGCGCCCCCCGCGAGACGATTCACAATCAGGCTTTCAACGTCGGCGCGACCGAGGAAAATTATCAGGTGCGAGATTTGGGGCAAATCGTCTCGGAGACAGTAGGGGGATCGATCGTCACCTATTCCGGAACGAGCAATCCCGATCCCCGCAACTATCGCGTCAATTTCAGCAAGATCGGTAACGCCCTGGGATTCAGCACGGACTGGACAGCCCGCCGGGGCGCGGCGGAGTTGATGGCCGCATGCCGCGAGCTCAATCTAAAGGAAGCAGATCTGCAAAGCCGTCAATATATCCGACTGAAGCAGCTCAAACATCTTCTCGATACAGGTGAACTGGACGACACGCTGCGGTGGAAGAAGGCGGTGGCGGCATGAAGTCTGCCGACGAACTTCGCGCCGAGATCCTGGCGTTGGTCAAGGAATACTCGCGCGCGCAATGGCCTGCGACAGCCTTTTATCCCCGGCGAATCGCAAGTATTTTATGCAGGCAGGGTGTTCGATGAGGACGACGTAACAACGCTGGTCGATTCATCGCTCGACTTCTGGCTGACCACCGGCCGCTTCGCGACTCAATTCGAAAAGCAACTCGCGCAATTTGTCGGCGTTCGTGATGCGGTGCTCTGCAACTCCGGATCCTCGGCGAATTTGTTGGCGCTTTCAGCGCTAACGTCTCCCAAACTGGGCGAGCGGGCGCTTCGGCCTGGCGATGAAGTGATTACGCTGGCCGCGGGTTTTCCAACCACGCTGAATCCGATCGTCCAAAATCGGCCTCATTCCGGTATTTATCGACGTCGAAATGAGCCACCTACGACGCGAATATGGCGCAGTTAGAAGAGGCAATCGGGCCAAAAACGCGCGCAATCATGATGGCGCATACGCTCGGGAATCCCTTCAATATCGACGCCGTAATGGCGCTCGCCAAGCGGCACAATCTCTGGGTGGTCGAAGATAATTGCGACGCGCTCGGTTCCACCTATCGCGGCCAAATGACGGGAACGTTCGGACATCTGGCGACGCTAAGCTTCTATCCCGCGCATCACATCACGATGGGCGAGGGCGGAGCTGTCATGACGAATAGCCCGCAGTTGCGCGTGCTGGTCGAATCCTTCCGCGACTGGGGCCGCGACTGCTGGTGCGCGCCCGGAAAAGATAATACCTGCGGCAAGCGCTTCGACTGGCAGCTCGGCGAATTGCCCTGCGGCTACGATCACAAATACATCTATTCGCACATCGGCTACAACTTGAAAGCGACGGACATGCAGGCGGCGGTTGGCGTCGCCCAGTTGAAAAAACTGCCCGGTTTTATTGAGGCTCGGAAGCGTAATTGGAAGACTCTGCGTGCCGCGCTTGCGCCTTACGAAGAATTTCTGATTCTCCCCGAACCGACGCCCCAAAGCGACCCGAGCTGGTTCGGATTCGTAATCACCGTTCGTCCGGATGCGCCGTTCTCTCGTACGGAGATTACACGCCATCTCGAAGACCACAAAATCGCGACGCGCCTGTTATTCGCGGGAGACCTGACTCGTCAGCCGGCTTATCAAGGGAATCCAGCAGCGCGTGGTTGGCGATCTAAAAAACACGGAGAGAATCGTCAGCAACACGTTCTGGATCGGAGTCTACCCGGGCCTGACCAGCGCGATGCTCGATTACGTGGTCGGACACTTTGAGCAATTCATCGAATCCCGCGCGACCGCGTCCTTGCGGGTCCTCAGGTGAAAGTGATCGCCGCGACGGGGATCGCAGGATTTCTGGGAACTCACGTGCAGGCGGCCCTCGAAGAAAATCAGTTCGCCGTCGAGAGCATCTCCCGCGACTTGCGCCGCTCCTTGCCCGACTTACAGCAGTTTCTCGCGACGCAGCAAGCCAGCGGCGATCATTCATCTGGCCGGGATCGTCGACGTACGCCGCTGCCGCGAACATCCTTTGGAAGCATTCCAGTCTCACGTGATGGAAACCGCGAATCTGCTCGAAGCTATCCGCCTCGCGGCGCCCGAAACTCCGTTCCTCTACATCGCGACCGATAAAAGCTTCGGCGAGCAGGAGGCCTCCAGTCTAACGACGCCTTATCAGCCAGGCTTTCCTTACGAAAGCTCGAAAGCGTGCGAGGATCTTCTCGTTGAGTCCTATCGAAAAACCTACGATCTACGCACCTGCCTCCTGCGCTTCCCGAATTTCTTCGGCGAGGGCGACCGTCACCTGGAACGTCTGGTTCCGTCGATTTGCGAAGCTTCCGCCAAACAAAAGGAATTGGTGATTCGTACTTGCCTGGACGGTTCCACGCGGCAATACATTTATGTTCGCGATGCCGCCCGGATCGTAGCCAGGTGCACTCTGGCATCGATTGCGAACGAACCGGTATGGCCCGCGAATCATTTCGGGCCGTCCCACGTCAAGACCGTCGGCGACGTCATTCGCGACGTCGAGACTGTTACCGGACGACGACTGAATGTGAAGGCGTTGAACCTGCCGGGCGAAGTCTCCCGGCTCAGCATCAGCGATGAGAACTTCCTGAACTATCCGTACACAGACTGGCTTCCCGCGCTCGATCGAACGGCGCGCTGGTATCAGGACCAGTTCTGTTAGCGTTCTGCCTTGACGGTGGCGAACGCGTTCGCCGGCGGCGTTTGGTCAGATCCTTTCCCCTGATGAATCCATTTCGCTTTTTGGGCAGCCTTCGGAATCCGATGAATGCCCCAAGGATCGTCACTGGAAACCAGCACCATAAACAGATTGCGCAAATAGTCCCGGCAATCGCGCCAGCCGATAGAGGATTCGCCGCCCTCCCGCGCATGAAATTCGACATCGATCGAGCACATGGTCAGTCCCATCCGCTCCGCCTTCAGCATCATTTCGCATTCCAGGAACTGGTTGGTGCTCTTCAGCCCCATCGCCTCCAGCACTTTCCGCGAAACGATCTTTGGCGGCCCGTTGACATCCTTCGATTGCAGCCCGAACACCCACCGCATCAGCAGGTTGTAGGACCGCGAGATCACCATCCGCACGAGCCCGTCGGGACGGCTGATGCGCCGGCCGTAAGCGATGTCCCCTCCACACTGCCGCTTGAATTCGTACATTTTAGGAATCAGGTCCAAATCCACTTGGCCATCGCCGGAAACGCCGACTACGTCCGCGCCAACGGCCGAATAAAGCCCCTGCAACGCGCCATATCCCGCGCCCCGATTTTCCGGAATCACGACAATCCTTAACTCGTCGATCTCCGACTTCAGGCGCGCCAGAATTTCCGGCGTCCGATCTAAAGAGCCATTCTGGACCGCCACGATCTCAAACGGAACCCCGATCTGTTTGAGAACCCTGTGGCCGTCGCGAATTACGCTCTCAACACTCGCCTCTTCGTTATAAAACAGTGCGACCAGCGAAACGTCCAGGCTCATGTGGTGGGATGGTCTCCAATTCAGCTATCGGACAGGATGGGAGTTTTCTTTACAAAAAGATAGACCGTAAAGACCGCTAAGGCTCCTGCCGATTCTAAACATAGCGAATGGGGCGTCGAGCCTCAAGTGTTTCTCTTAGTCGGAAAGGAAATCGTGGCCTCCAACTTACGTCGCCTTCGGGTCTTTCGTGACCCATCTGAGTCCGTAGCCGCGACGGCGAAGGCCGTTTTTGAGGATCTGTTCGTTCTGGAGCTCGCCAATAACCATCTGGGCAAGCTCGAGCGCGGTCTCCGTATCGTGTCGGAGCATTCGCGTATCGTGCGATTTAATAATGTCCGGGCAGCCATCAAACTCCAGTTCCGCGACGTGGAAAGCTTCATTCATCGCGATTACCGTCATCGACAGGACGTCCGCTACATCAAGAAAACCGCCGCCACTGCGATGAGCAAGGAGGACCTCCGTACGTTGACCGAAGCCATTGTGGAGGGTAGCTGCATCCCGATGGCGACGCCTTTCGATGAACGCTCGGTCGATTTTTGCGAAGAGCTCGATATCCAGATCCTTAAGATCGCCAGCTCCGATATTAACGACTGGATTCTGATCGAGAGAATCGCCGCCACGCGCAGACCCGTCATTGTTTCGACCGGTGGATCGTCGCTCAAAGATATTGACGACATGGTGACCTTCTTCGCGAATCGCAATATTCCCCTGGCGATCAATCATTGTGTATCGATCTATCCCAGCGAGAATTCAGAGCTGGAGCTGAATCAGATCGACTTCCTGCGGAACCGCTATCCGGACAATGTGGTGGGATTCTCGACGCACGAATACAACGATTGGGAAGACTCAATGATGATCGCTTATGCGAAGGGCGCTCGCACCTTCGAGAGGCATGTCGACGTTGAAATGGACGGCGTGCCGGTATCGCCTTACTGTTCGCTGCCCGATCAAATAGACACCTGGTTTCGCGCTTTCGATAAATCGCGCCGCATGTGCGGGGCGCCCGGGACTCACAAGCGCATTCCACCGGAAAAGGAGATCCGTTATCTGGATTCTCTCGTGCGCGGTGTTTATGCCAAGCATACGTTGGAGCCGGGGCAGAAGCTGACCCCCGATGATATCTATCTGGCGATTCCGCTGCTGAAAGGCCAGCTTTCCTGCCGCGAGCTGATGCACGGCGAGACGATGATGCAGAGTTGCGCCCCGACCAGGCGGTGATGATCGGCATGATCGACGGCCCGCACGCGCGCAATAAGGGACTCCGGGATTTGATCTATACGCGCGGCCTCGATCCGATGCAGAGTACTGACACCGCGCCATCGCTCATTGCCATGTCGGAAGCAATTGGCGAAACAGAGACCGCGAAGCAAACGGTCGATCACGAGGGAGTCTCCCAATGAAGGTCGTGATCCTGTGCGGCGGCCAGGGCACACGCCTGCGCGAGGAGACCGAGTTTCGTCCCAAGCCGATGGTGGAAGTTGGCGGCCGTCCGATCCTGTGGCATATCATGAAGCTCTACGCTTGGCATGGCTTTCACGATTTTGTTCTCTGCCTCGGTTATCGCGGCAACATCATTCGCGAATATTTCCTGAACTATCAGGCGATGAATCGGGATTTCACGATTAACCTGGGCCGCCAGGAAATCGAATATCACGGCGCCCATCAGGAAGAGGATTTTTCGGTCACGCTCGCCGAAACCGGAGAAGAGACCATGACCGGAGGCCGGCTGAAGCGTGTGGCGCGCCATCTGAACGACGATCTTTTCCTTCTTACATACGGTGACGGCGTTTCCGATGTCGATATAACAAAGCTGGTTGCATTTCATCGATCACACGGAAAATTGGCAACCGTCACTGTTGTGCGTCCGGTCTCGCGATTCGGCGTCGTGCATATCGGCACGCACGGCTCAGGTCGAGGCATTTGCGGAAAAACCTCAATCGGAAGGCTGGATCAGCGCCGGGTTTTTTGTCTTCGATCGCCGCGTGCTTGACTATCTCGACGGAGACGATTGCATCCTGGAGCGCGATCCCCTGGAGCGCCTTGGCCAAGAAGATCAACTCGTGGCGTTCCATCACGAAGGCTTTTTCCAGGCGATGGACACCTATCGCGAATACAAACAGCTTAATGAGATTTGGGCATCCGGAGAAGCACCGTGGAAAAATCACGTGCTGGAGCCGCCCGCCTTTTCCGCTGATCTCTCACGGCTCAAAGCAGAGCTCGACAAGTCGAATCGCGTGAGCGATCCGATTTTGATACTTAAGGCCTGATTACCACCATTTTCCGCCCGGTAACCAGCCGCGGCTAAAGTAGTCGCTGAGAGTGAAGACGAACAGAATCGCCATCCAGAAGAAACCCGCGACGACAAACAGCTTGGTCATCGAGCTGGACTGTTTGACGTGCATGAAAAACAAAACCACCAGTAGAGCTTTAATGACGGCAATGGTCATAGCGGCAACGAAGTTGTACTCGCCCAGATCGATCTTAGAGACGCCTACGGTAGTGATGGTAAGAGCGATTAGCGCCAGGAAGACCCCGACATAAATTTTGATTGGAACAACCGGATGGCTCATTTGGTGTGTCCTATCAAGTAGAGCAGCGGAAACAGGAAGATCCAGACGATATCGACGAAGTGCCAGTAGAGGCCGATCATATCGACCGGCGTATACCAGGCGGCGCTGAAGCGATTTCGCGCAGCCATGAAGATCAGGGTGATGAGAAGTCCCGCGCCGACGATCATATGCACGGCGTGCAGGCCCGTCATGGCGAAGTAGAGATAGAAGAGAATCTGCGCCTGCTGCGCGTAGCGCGCATCCTCATAGTGAAAGCCGGGGCCGGGAATGTGATGATCCACCCACTTTTCGTGATACTCCACGCCTTTCAATCCCAGGAACACGCAGCCTAGAATCAGCGTCAGGATCAACAGCCAGATCAGCGCTTTCTTCTGGCCGAGTTGCGCGGAGCGCACGGCCAGCGCCATCGTCAGACTGCTGCAGATCAGCACGGCGGTATTGATCGCGCCGATGGTGACATTCATGTAGTGGCTGGTGGACGCGAATGCTTCGGGTAGGCATTCCGATAGATGGTATAGCCGCAGAACATTCCGCCGAAGAACATAATCTCCGTGGCCAGGAACACCCACATGCCCAGCGTCGAGGATTCGAGTTGCTGGTCGGCATCGTCGAAGTGATGCTTCAGCTCCGGGCGGATGTTGCGAGAGCGACGTCGTTATTAGCCAAGCTCGACCTCCTCCGCGCCGGCGTAGTTGTAGGCAGGCTCGGTGACCACCGGCGGCTCGATAAAATTAAATGTCGGCGGAGGGGTCGGCGACTGCTCCCACTCCAGTCCCTTCGCGTGCCACGGATTCTGCGGCGACATGGGGCCGTGCCGCCAGGCCCAAGCCAGATAGATCATCGGAATCAGATAGCCGATACCCAAGGATGGACGCACCGGCGGTGGACATGACGTTCAACAGTGTGAAACTCTTCGGCATAGGTCGCATAGCGCCGCGGCATTCCCAGATAGCCAAGAATGAATTGCGGGAAGAACGTAAGATTAAATCCGACGAAAATCACCAGCGCCGCGAATTTCGCCCAAGCTTCCGGATACAGGCGGCCGGTGATCTTCGGGAACCAGAAATGGATGCCGCCCAGGTAAGCCATCACCATGCCGCCCACCATCACGTAATGGAAGTGCGCGATGACGAAGTAAGTATCCGTGACATGAACATCGATCGCCATGGTGGCGAGGAAAAGGCCGGTGAGAGCCACCGATCGTGAATAGCCCGATAAAGCCAAACGCGTAGAGCATCGGGGTATCGTAGGAGACGGAGCCCTCGTACATCGTAGCGGTCCAGTTAAACACTTTGATCGCGGAAGGAACCGCGACCAGAAAACTGATAAACGAGAACACCATGCTGGCATACATCGATTGGCCGGCGACAAACAGATGATGTCCCCATACCAGGAATCCGAGCACCGCGATTGCAACGCTTGAAAACGCCACGAAATTCGTAACCAAAAATGGCTTTTCGCGAAAAACACGCCACCAGTCTCGCTGATCACGGCCATGCCCGGCAGGATCATGATGTAGACAGCCGGATGCGAATAGAACCAGAACAGATGCTGAAACAAAACCGGATCGCCGCCCAGGCCTGGATCGAAGATTCCCGCGTGCAGAACACGTTCCAGGCAGAGCAGAAAGATCGTGATGGCGAGGACGGGAGTAGCCAAGCACTTGAATCAGGCGCGGTGGCATAGTGTCCCCAGACAAACAGTGGCAGCCGCGACCAGTACATTCCCGGACAGCGCATCGTGTGAATGGTGATGATAAAGTTAAGGCCAGTCAGGATCGAAGAGAAGCCGGCGACAAACACTCCCATCGCCGCGAGAATGACATGAGTGTTTGAGTAGGTGGAGCTGAAGGGCGCGTAAAAAGTCCAGCCGGTATCGACGCCGCCTCGCACGATCGCGGTGAGCGCCATGATGCCGCCGGCGATGTAGATATACCAACTGAGGAGGTTGATCCGAGGAAAGGCAAGATCCCGCGCGCCGATCATCGGCGGTATCAGAAAGTTGCCGAGCGTAGCCGGGATCGAGGGAACCAGGAAAAAGAACACCATGATGACCCCATGCATGGTGAACAGCTTGTTATACGTGTCGTGTGCGAAGAGGCCATTCGGAGACAGCAGGTTGATGCGCATCGCCACGGCGAATGCGCCGCCGACGAAGAAGAATGCGGTGATGGAGAACAGGTAAAGCAGCGCGATGCGCTTGTGGTCCGTGGTGAACAGCCAGGACTTCCATCCATAGTCCGCGTTCAGATAGTTTTCTGGTGCATCAAGTTCGGGATGCGGAAGGGTGGTACTCACTAATGGACTGCCTCAGCTTGGTTGCGCGGTGCTGCCGACAGGCTCTTGATATATACAATCAGCTGTAGCAGTGATTCTTCGCCGATCTGCCCCTGGAAGACCGGCATGATGTCGCGATGGTATCCTTTCACGATCTTGGCGTTTGGATTGAGAATCGACTCGCGAACATAGGCTTCGTCCGCGAGCACGGTACGTCCATCGTCAAGTTGCACGGGTTTGCCGAACACATTGCGCAAAGACGGACAACGCGCCCTTGCTGATCCAGCACGTGACAAGTAACACAGCCATACTGTTCGAACACTTTCTCGCCTTGCTCGGCCATCGATTCGCCGGTGCTGCCGCCCGATAGCCAGGCTTGGTAACGGACGGGGTCCATCACCGTGACCCAGCCGATCATGCGGGAGTGATTGGTCCCGCAGTACTCGGCGCAAAAGATGTGATAGCGTCCGGGTTTGGTCGGCTCAAACCAGAAGGTCTGATAGCTACCGGGCACCACGTCATGCTTCAAGCGAAAGGCCGGGAGGTAAAAGCTATGGATCACGTCTTCACTGGCCAGAGTGAGCTTGACGGCGCGTCCGGTGGGCACATGTAACTCGTTAATCTCGCGCTGGCCGCCGGGATACTGGACCTTCCACATCCACTGCTTTCCGGTAATGTAGATATCGAGCGTGTCCCTTGGAGGCGGAGTGTAGTTCTGAAAATACAGCTTCGTTCCCCAGCCGAACATCACCAGCATGATCAGGAATGGAATGACACTCCATGCAATTTCGAGCGGAATCGATCCATGAATAGCTTTGGGCCGATCGTCTGGGCTCTTGCGGCGGTATTTGATCGGCGAAGAAGAAGACGAAGAAGAAGATGAGCACCGTCATGCCGATTCCGACAAACAGCAGGAACCCGTACAGCGCATCGACCTCCCCGGCTGCGGCGGAGGCACGCGGCGGAAAAATGGAAAAGCTACCCATTCAGATCGCCTTATAAGTCCCGGCGGAACATGATGATCATGAATTCAGCCAGTGCCGCCACGGTGGCAAGGCCCGCGAGACGAAGTACGTTCATGATCACCATTCCGTACTTTCCGTTCGAAGGATCGTAGTGATAGCAATACAGCATGACCGCGTCAACCGGCGATCCGATGTGACGATCAGAAGCCTCCACCAGACCTAAGCGCACATCGCGCGCCGGATAGTCGATGCCATAGAAGTAGCGCGCCACGCGGCCTTCTGGCGTGAGAAGCATGATGGCGCTGCCATGTGCATATTGATTGGTGACTGGGTCGAAAGCGTAGTGAAACCCAACGGCCTCGGCCAAGAGATTGCTGGATGCCTCGAGCTCCGGTGAGAAAGTGCCAACCCTGCTCAGCGCCTGGCCGGCCATAGCCTTTAATATACGACGCCTTCTTCGCAGCGGCCATTTCCGGCGTTTCGCGCGGATCGAAGCTGACGGCGACGATATCGAATTCGATCGCCGGCGGTCATCGTCAGATTCTTGACACTGCGCAAGACTCCGTTCAGAACCATGTTGCACAGCGAAGGGCACTGGTAATAAACCAGAGCCAGAATCACTGGCTTGCCCAGATACTGCCGCAACGTGACAGGGCGGCCGGACTCATCGTTGAAAGGAAGGTCGAGCGGAACTTGCGCGCCCATTTTCTGATCGATGCCGACGCTCCGCAACAATGCCGGACGCCAACCGGTCTGCACCTGCGCGAGGGCCAAGGACCCGGCGAAACAAGAACCAGCATCAGAAGGTGCTTCATTTCTTACCCCCTCCTTGCGCGCCGGAAATCCCCGTTCCAATTGCAACTCCATAGCGCGATCAATGGGAATCCGAACCATCCCCGCCTTCTTATCCATCCAGCCGTAGGTAGAAAGGATGCGTCTTCCTGCGAATGCAAGTTCTCCAATCTCTGTCGCCGGATGCTCTTCGATCCGCGGCGTCGGCGGGAAATTGTTGATGTCGGTCTCCGCCAGAGGATTCGCGGGCACAATGACGACCGGGATGATGGACGAAGATACTGAAACATTCCGTACACGAGAAACAGCACGATCGCAATTCCGATGGCGAGAGCAAGTCCCGTGAGGCCGATCGCACGAACGTCTCGCGTCGTCTGTCTCATGGCCTATCGAATTGTGGCTCAACTCGGTCATGACACCTAGAACGCGACCGTTTCCCGCGGCGCGCCCTAGGAGGCGCGGATCTTTCAATGGAACCAGCGGCAGCGGATTTCAATTGCCAGAAGAACAGCAGTCAGCCACAAGCCGCCGATTGCGACTGGCGTCACGAAATCCATCCAGTGAATCTGAATCTGCTGATCGTAGAAGGCAGGCTTGACCACCCAGTAGACATCAACGATGCGAATCAGCGATCATCAGCAGACAGACCTTGATCAGCCGGCTCCGCGTGGCGCTTGGTCTTGCGCATCAGCAAAAGAACGAACGGCGTAGCGAAATGAAAGATCACCAGCGTCAGCGCGACCCATCCCCAGCCTCCTCGAAGGCGGCGCAGATACCAAGGAATCTCGTCCGGCAGGTTGCCCGCCCAGATGATGAGGAATTGCGAAAACGATAGATAAGCCCACAGGACCATGAACGCAAACATCATGTTGCCAAGGTCGTGGAGGTGCTGCGCGGTGACATATTCCTTGAGCGGAGGCCACTTGGACAAAACGAATCACCAACGCGATCACGAAGGCAAAGGATTCGAGCACTTGGCCGACCAGAAACATCACTCCATAAATAGTCGAGAACCAGTGCGGCTCCAGCGACATGACCCAATCGATGAACGCGAAGGAAGTGACGAACACGAAGACCACGAGTCCAGGGGCGCTGACCGCGCGCATTTTAGTCGATCAGGCGCTCATCGCCCGTGCTGATCCTGCTCGGCCGACCATTTGCTGAGGCGCCAGGCGTAGAACGTCCAGATGAGGAAATAAAATAGTGCCCGGACCAGGAAGAAGGGCACGTTCAGGTACGCGGCCTTAGCTTGGATGTTGGCATCGTGCAGCGCTTCCGGCCTCGCCCATGGATAGAGTGTCGGGATACTCAGCAGCACCGGGATCAGAAGGATCGCCATGTACGGAAGTGTGCGGCACCGGCCTCGCACATGCGGCGAATTACCATGCCCCACTTTCCTCCGACCGTGTGATGCAGCAACAAAATCCCCATCGAACCGAGTCCCATTCCCATCCAATAGAGATAGGCGAACAGATAAGAGCGCAAAGCCTGCTCGCGATCGAGAAGGAAGCCGACGATCACCAACAATCCTGCCGCGATGCCGACCAACAACGAGGTCCGCTGCCACCGCGCGATTTGAAGCGTAACCGAATCGGCCGGCATCATTGCGGCGTCGCCTCCAGTGCGGAGCGTTTGTTCGGCAGGCACATCTTCGATGATGGCGTTCTCGCTCAGTTGAAGGACCCGGATATAGGCGGCGATGCGCCACCGGTCGTCGGGCTCCACGCGCGAGGCATAACTCGGCATCGCGCCGAAGCCATTGGTGATGACATCGAAGAAGTGGCCAACGGGAGCTTTGATCAGCTTTTCTGTGTGATAGGAAGCAGCCTGGCGAAAACCCCGGCGCACAACCATGCCATTTCCATCGCCGATCCGGCTATGGCAAGGGGAGCAATAGATATTGAATCGCTGCTGGCCGCGCTCCAGATCGTCTTTGGTGATCGGGAAAGGAAACACGTCGACGTCCTGGCCGTCCACCTTGCCGGTGTAGCGGGCGCTGTCGATGCGCAGATGGCCGCGCGCGACCGTTCCTTCCACGGCGGGCCGGGCCGAGCGTCCGTCGCCAAAGAAGCCGGTTCCCGCTAGAGGCTTGTAGCGCGGCTGATCGTGCATATCCTGGCGGCAGCCGCGACAGGACGACAACGTTAAGCGAAGTGTCAGCACGAATCTTATGCGCTCAACTTCCATCACCCCCTGAGTGTCTGAGCTGCTCCAGGAACTCTCGCGTGGCGAGAGGATCGAACTTGGGATCCGTTGCTTCAATACAGAGAAAAAACTTGTCGCGCGATGCATGTTCGAATCGGGCAACGTTAAATACCGGATGGTACGGCTGCGGGAGCCCGTTCAACGCCAGCATCCCGACCACCGCGGTGAGGCATGCCACCAGCACCATCGCCTCAAATGTGATGGGAATGTACGCCGGCCAACTGTTGAGCGGCCTTCCCGCTACGTTGTGCGGATAGGCGATCACTGTCATCCACCAGCACAAGCGTAAATCCGCCGGTCGCCCCCAGAGGCCAGCGCACAAACACTAATCGCTGCACCATGCTGCGTGCGGAATCCGATCGCTTCGGCGAGGCCCTCGACCGGCATCGGCGAATAGGCATCCATGTGGCGATATCCTGCCGCATGAGCGCGGCGCGCGGCTTCGAGCAGAGGCTCCGGCTCGTCGAATTCGGCCATCAGGCCGTAGAGATTAGTCTCCGTGACCATGCTTTGGCTCCAGATGATGCACTACTTCGCGCATCTCGAAAATCGAAATCGCGGGCAGGCCGCGAATGAACAGAAACATCAGGCTCAGGAACACGCCGATGGTTCCCGCATAAGTGCTCCAGTCCCAGATCGTCGGATAGTACATGCCCCAGGACGACGGCACGATAATCCCGAGTCAGGCTGGTGACGACAATCACAAAGCGCTCCAGCCACATTCCGACGTTAACGACCAGAGAGATGACGAACACCGCAGGAATGATTCATGCGCACCCGCTTCGACCATAGCAGCTGGGGAATCAGGATATTGCAGAGGATCAGAAGCCAATAGGTCCACCAATAGCCGCCCACCCAGGCGCGATTGATAAAGGTATAGCGCTCCACCTGATTGCCGCTATACCAGGCCATGAACGCTTCCATCGCGTAGCCGTAAGCGACAATCAGTCCGGTACCGAGCATCACTTTCGCCATACACTCGATGTGCCGCATGGTGATCAGGTCTTCCAGGTGATACCAGCGGCGAACGGGGATTGCGAGTGTCAACACCATCGCGAAGCCCGAGTAAATCGCGCCGGCCACAAAGTACGGCGGAAAGATGGTGGTGTGCCAGCCGGGAACGATGCTCACGGAGAAGTCGAAGCTAACCACCGAGTGGACGGAGACTACTAATGGCGTGGAGAGTCCGGCAAGTAACAAATACGCTTTCTGATATCGAGCCCAATGCTTCGCCGACCCGCGCCAGCCCATCGCCAGCATTCCGAAGATCTTCTGCGCCCAGCTATTCGGGGCCTTGTCGCGCATGGTGGCGAAATCCGGAATTAGACCCGTGAACCAGAACAACAGCGAAACCGTCGCATACGTCGACACCGCAAAGACATCCCAAATCAGAGGGCTCCGCGGCTGCGGCCATAGCCACATGGTATTTGGATAAGGAATCAGCCAATATGCCAGCCATGGACGACCGAGGTGAAGAATCGGGAAACATGCCGGCGCAGGCCACGGCGAACAATGTCATCGCTTCCGAAAAACGGTTGATCGATGTTCGCCAATCCTGTTTGAGCAGCAGCAAAATCGCCGAAATCAAGGTGCCCGCGTGCCCGATACCGATCCACCAGACGAAATTCACGATCGCGAATCCCCAAGCCACCGGGATCATGATTCCCCAAATTCCCACGCCTCGCAGGAATAGCCAGGTGACAGCGACCATCAGTAGATTGACCAGCAGAAACGCAAGCCCGAAGCCAACGAACATCTGTCGACGGCGTCTTCAGGAATGGCCGGTAAACAACACCAGAGATTTTCGTCTGTGACCGAGGCGTAGTCGTGCCCGGGGCCGAGAACCTTTTCCGGGCCAGGGTCGAGCGTCGCCACCGCTGACTGTTCGGACTGGCTCTTCAGGCGTCACTTGTTCATCCCTTCTCCAACTCCGGATTCGGGTTGCGCAGCCGAGCCAAGTAAGTCGTGCGCGGCCGCGTGTCCAATTCCTCCAATAGTGAATAGTCGCGCTGCTGCTTTTTGAGCGTTCGACACTTTACTGTTGGGATCGTTCACATCGCCGAAGACAATCGCCTCGAGTCGGACAAGCCTGCTGGCACGCCGTAACGATCTCGCCATCGGCTACAGGACGGTCCTGCTTTTCGGCGTCAATTTTGGCCCGGTTGATGCGCTGGACACAGTAACTGCATTTTTCCATCACGCCGCGGCTGCGGACGGTTACGTCGGGGTTGCGCAAGCCGAACAGGCTTTGGGTGTCCCAATCGGCGTATAGGAAAAAGTTGAACCGGCGCACTTTGTAGGGGCAGTTATTCGAGCAGTAGCGCGTTCCTACACAACGGTTATAGACCATCTCGTTCAGACCTTCGGCGCTATGCACTGTGGCCGCGACCGGACACACTAACTCGCAGAGCGCATTCTCGCAATGCATGCACGGCACCGGCTGGAAGTACATCTGCGGATCGTCGAGTCGAGCCATGATAGTAGCGATCCACACGAATCCAGTTCATATGGCGGCCTTTAGCCACTTCCTCCTTCCCGACGACCGAAATATTGTTTTCAGACTGGCAGGCGATGGTACACGCCTGACATCCAACACACGCAGTTAGATCGATCGACATCCCCCACTTGTGTTGTTTGTATTCCCACAGAGGGAACATCGTGTGATTGTCCGGGACGCGATCTTCTTCCGGCCTCGCAAACTGCGGATCTTTATGATAATCGGCGAAAGTAGCGACACGGAAAGGATCCCGCTCCTCCATGGTTTGAGTGTGTTGGGTAGTCGCGAATACATACCCGTGCGACTTCCTGGTAATCTCGACTCCAGTGTCGACCCAAGGCGACAGCGGAGTTGCGGATCGCGTATGCGTTGAAGCCGACTCCGTCGGCAACCTTACCGCCTCGTGTGCGACCATAGCCAAAGTGCACAGTGATCGATTCGTCTGCATGACCCGGCATGATCCACACCGGACCATCAACCTTCGCCCCGCGAACCGCGATCTCAATGACATCGCCAGTAGTGACTCCGTAACGTTGCGCTGACTTAGGAGAGAACCAAACGGCGTTGTCCCAAGTCATCTTGTTCTGTGGCTTGGGCATCTCCTGTAGCCAGGCATTGTTAGACATCGCTCCATCGCCAATCGCGGGATCGGGACGAAACACAATCTCAAGTCCAGTAGCGGCACTTGTTGAGGCCTCGGGCATCTTAGCCACTGGTGGGCTTGTCTCCGCGAGCGCGGTTCCAGCGACAACTCCATCATGTAGTGAGGTCTGCCAGAAGTCGTCGAAGTCTTTCCCCTTATGCTGACTCTGCCAATAGTCGCGGACCGTATCATGGGCCGAACGATCGGCGTGGTTGTTAAGCACGTTCAGAATGTCGTGATGAGTCTTCCCGTCGTAAATTGGCGCGATCAGTGGCTGTACCAGACTTATGGTTCCGTCATAGGCGCGAGCGTCGCTCCATGATTCCAGATAATGTGCCTCCGGGACATGCCAATGACACCAGGCTGAAGTTTCATTCGAGTAAAGTCCGACATGCGCTCGAAAGCCGACCTTTTTCAGAGCATCGAGGAAATTGACATCGGCCGGCGCATCGTAAACGGGATTACCTCCGAGAATCAGGAGGACTTCGACCGCGCCGCGTTGCATATCCGCAACTAGCTCGCCTAGCGAAGCCAGTTCGTCCACAGGATTTGATTCGACCGGATCCGTGTAAAGTACCGTCTTACCGTTATTTCCAAGCGCTTGGTTAAGAGCGTGTGCGATCGCGTGGACGCGCGGCGATTGATGCTCGCCCGCGATGACGATGCTCGATCCACGATGCGCATTCAAGTCCTTGGCCAACTGCACTTGTCGGATCGTGCATCAAGGCGGAAGCAAATGACTCGACCTCAGAAGTTCGCATCCGAAAACGGTGCTCCGCTATGCCTCCCGTAATTGAGGGAGTGCCTTCCGCCACGTACAGGCGAGGCGCCTGCGCATTCGGATCCATTGCCGCGGCACGTCGTCGCGCACTGTAATCGCGGGCATAACGAATTCCGCCCGGCATTCCGGCGCATAGGAAATCCGCATCTAACGAAACGACTACATCGGCTCGATCAAACCGATAGATCGTATTGACGGGCTTCCCGAAAGCCATCGTGGCGCCGGCTCGCACGGAGTGACGACCGCAGGGGTCGTATTGATGCCACTTCGCTGCTGGATAAGCAGTTAGGAACTCCTTCGATCTGGGAGGCTAGCGTGGGAGAGGTTACGGTGCCAGTCAAGAATGCGGAAGGCCGGAGCCCTGTTTCAAGGCCGGCTGAATCGCGGGCGCCTGTCAACGCAGTCAGGAAATTCCCCCAATCGTTGATCGCGCCGTTCCTCGTCACGGTCTGCGACCGGTCCGGATCGTAAAGCGTGAGTATGCTGGCTTGCATCGCAGCGTCTGTTGCACCTAAACTGGCTGGATGCTGAGGGTTACCTTCAACCTTGGTCGGCCTGCCCATGTGACTTTCAACAAGAAGCCCGGTCGCAATACCGGCGGTGCTCATTGCGGTCGCATAAAAAAGCGGATTGCCAGGCACCACCTCTTCGGGCTGGCGGACGTAGGGAACGATAACCTCTTTAGGTTGAACGGTGCACCCGGACGCCCCGGCGAGCGCTACCGATGCACCCATCAGTGTGAGGAAGCGGCGCCGGGACGCGGGATTATTCCAGTCCGGCGTGCGGTTGGGAAATTCGTCCTCGACGAAAGCGCGAAACTCCTCAGTCGAAGCCAGTTCCTCGAAGACTCCGCCAATACTTTATGTCGTTCATCGGTGGCAGGTCACACAATCGGTCAAGCTTTGGATCTTATAGAGCGAAACTAGTTTCGGTCCAATTTCGTCCTGATTCGGAGCCGGCGTCTCATAAGCGATGTTGAACACCTCCTCGCGCGGACGCACTTGCCTTTCCGGATGCCGGTGGCAATCGATACACCATTGCATATAAAGGGTGTTGACTTTGTACATCAGCGGCATCTGATCGACGCGCCCGTGGCAGGTGGAACAGCCAATTCCTTTATTTACATGGATACTGTGATTGAAGTACACGAAGTCGGGTAGATCGTGAACGCGCGTCCATTCAAGGGATTGACCGGTGCGAAAACTGGAGCGTACCGGCTCGAGCATTTCCGCGTTGGTCCAGAGCTGCGAATGGCAGCTCATGCACGTTTCCGTAGGGGGAAGTCCAGCAAATGCAGAGGTTTCGACAGAAGTGTGGCAATAGCGGCAATCGATTCCATCGTCCGCAACATGATGTTTATGGCTGAACGGAACGGGCTGATCGCGGACCACGCTCACCCCAGTGGTGAATGAACCCGCGTTAAGGCGATACGCGGCCCAAACGATCCCAGAGACAGCGAATAGCGCCGCCGCAATGCTGACTTTGGCGAGGCTGTTCGAGCTTTTGTGAAAGATCTGCGGCATTCAGCAAACCCGCACGCTGTGCATTTTGGCTGATTAGATCTCGTTGGGTTCAATTTGTTTCATCCTAAAAGAGCCATAAATTACCATTTAGTGGTCTGTAGAGGGACTTAGGACGCCATAAATTGACATCTGGGAAGAGGCGAATGTAAAAAGGCTGCAAAGTTACAGTAGGACACTTCCTCGACGTGGGGGTCGATCTTTATACTCGACATTGAGGGAGTCTCTTTGTCTCAGGAAGTAATTCAAGCTGCGGTTGGCACATCACGCGTTCCCGGATTTGTGGATGCGATAGAACGCGCGGCTGGCGCCGTTTTTTTAGTCGCGGCGAGTCCGGTGATTGCGGCCTCCGCCGGGATCATTTCCCTGTTGTCGCGAAGGTCGCCTTTTATTGCCCACCAGCGAGTAGGGGAGGCGGGCGAGTTGCTTTGGATGTGGAAATTGAGGACCATGTGGACGCTACAGGCACCGGGACCGCGCGAACAGGGATGGGTGGAGTATATCGTCGCGGAGCCGCTGCGAGGTTCGAAGAATCCATCCGATGGTCGCGTGACCAGCCGCTTCGCGAAGTTCGTACGGCGCCATTCTATCGACGAGCTTCCGCAGCTCTGGCATGTGGCGCGCGGGGAGATGTCGCTGGTGGGTCCGCGGCCGTTGACTCGCGCAGAATAACCCGCTATTACGGCACGCGGGCGGACGAACTGCTTTCAGTGAAGCCGGGAATCACGGGGATCTGGCAGACCTGCGGGCGAAGCGCCATCGAGTTTCCGGAGCGGGCGGCGATGGATCTGGAGATGGTTAACAGTCTGAGCGCGCGGACTTATTTCTCGATTCTGGCTGCGCACAGTGCCGGCGTTGTTTCACGGAAAAGGCGCCTGGTAGAATTCCCCGCCCTCACGGACGGGTGAAGAGGGCTGAGCGCGGACTACGACGAAAAAAATGCGCCGGCACCATTACGATGCCGGCGCAAGAAGGAAGTTTTGTCGGAAAGGCTAGTTGCCGACTGCAATGGTAAAGGCCGCCGGCGAGGTGACGCCGCCGACCTGAATCTGAATCGGAACGGCATTGCCCGTCGGCGCGTTGGCGGGGATCGGTGATGTTCAGTTGATACACGCCGGGAAATTGCGGCTGGAGCCCCGCAAAGGCAACCTGCGCACTAATGCCGCCGATCATGACGACGGGCGGCGTATTGACGGAAGTCAACACAGAGCCGGGCGCCGCTCCATCGTCGATGGGCGGGGTCACGGCGCCCAGTCCGGTTGCATAGACGATCACGCAGCGAGCCAGGCGCGGCCGGGTGAGTCGTGAGACCCGCGACGCTGTTGGTGGGCCAGGCGAACATCCCGTCCTGATAGGTATACGCGATGGCCAAGGTTCCCGATGCGGCTGTTAAACCCGAAAATTCCCGGTGAAAATGGGGCGATGTTCACCGGCGTGGTCGCCGAAGGGACTCCGTTGTTCGAAACCACCATGTTGACCGTCGCGGTGGTCCCGGGCGTCACCAGCCCCCAAGGCACTTGGGCGTTGATCTGCGAACTGGTCCCGGTGCCAGGCTGCACGTAGGAGATGGGCGCGTCGATGGTGGTGGATCCGTTGACGAATTGAACGGTGACACCGCCGAGCGAACGGGAGAATGGAACGGTGCTTGCGCTCGCCGTCTGCGACGCGAGTCCCGATCCGAAGATCGAGAACAACGAGCCGCTGGCGAGAGGAATAGCCTGAAAGCTGGCGCCATTGGTGATGCCGCCCGGACGCGATGGTTGGGGGTGGTCTGCGCGGACGCCAGCGCGGCCGCAAATACCAAGCACGAAAAAAGTGCAGTTTTCGCATAAATAAAATAATCCCTGCGCCAACTATAAGTGACGCGGGGTGCCGCGACAATGCAGGACTCGTAAAAGAATTGTGAAACTTGAGGGGCGATGCTAGGCAGGCTGAGATTTTACTTGCGAAGTCGCGGTCACTTCGGGATCGTGGCCGCCATCCAGATCCATCGCGATGGCGGCTTCTCGGCGGGCTTCCGCGTGTCGTCCTGTGAGTTCCAGGAGCTGCGAGAGGGTCCAGTGCGGCTTGAACCAATTCGGAGCGCACGCGATGGCGTGGCGCAGAGCGCTTCTCGACGCCCGCGCTGATCGTTTCGCAGAGCGGCGATGGTGGCTAGGTTGTACCAGGCATTTTGCCGGTCCTCGGCCGTTTCGAGTGGCTCGAACGGCGGATTCGGCAGCCTGCTGCGGCGGCGGCGACGCTGGTGGCGAAAACTTTCGTAGTGGTCGCGAGCGCGTCATGGCGCGCGAATAGCGGAGGTCGCTGTCGCCCGGCGAAGGTTCCCAGCGTTGGAGCGATTCGATATGCTTCGGCGGCGCCTGGGACGTCGCCTGATGCGGTGCGGCTTTTCGGCTAGCGCCATGGCTCGGTCGGCGACCAGGAGACGGGTCGCGAATAGGAGAAACACGATCGCGATTGCGGCGGCGGTCGGGATTATGGCGCACTTCGGAGGGCAGGTCGGGAACCTGCTCCACGTGAACTGCAACAGTGAAGGGGGTTGCGCTGCTAGCTGTAACGACGATCGAGAGAAGGAGATAAAAATAGAGGGCTGTCGGAATCGTCAGCACCATGAATTGCTGGCAGACGATTGCTCCCGCGAGTGCGGCGGCGAGCGCGGCGTTTCTTCTGGCGGCCCAGAACGCGAGCGCGCAGAGCGCCAGCAGTAGCAATCGCGCCGGGGATGCCGCGCGATACCAGCGCGTCTAAGAACATATTGTGCGGCGACTCCTGATAGAAGTCGGGATAGGCGCGCGACGAGCTCCACCGATTCGAAGCGGTGGAAATTGCACGGTGAACGTTTCGGGGCCGTAGCCGAGGAAGGGGCGGCGCATCGCCATGTGCAGCGAATCGCTCCATAGCAAGAGGCGCGCGCCGCCGCGAACGTCGTCGAGCGACCAGTGCACGCGCGCCCGCAATTTCGCGCCGGCGGGAGAGATGTACAGCAGCCCCAGGCAGGCGATGCTGGCGGCGAGACTCAACAGCACATTTCGATCGAGGCGGGGACGGGCGATGACGACGAATACGATTGCGCCTGTAACCAGGCCGAGCAAGGCGGATCGAGTGCCGCTCAGAACAATCGCCAGTGTCGCGAGAACCAGGGCAAGGTTTGCGACGGCGCGCCAGACGCGATCTTCTTCGATCCGCGCGAGGGCGAGCGCGAAGAAAGCGACGATAACCAGCCAGTTTGCGAAATAGTCCGCGTGACCGAATGTTGCCGGCGGCCGAACGATGGTGAATACCTCCTCGCCCGCCTGGTAGGCTTTCGAAGGCAGGAGGGGATCCCATCCGAAATATTGCGCGATTCCATAGAGCGACGCGGCGGCGCCGGTGACAATTGCGGTGCGAAGAACTATGCGGATGTGGCTCTGATCCTCGGTGAACCAGGCAGCGGCGATGAGAGCGAACAGCAGGATCGCCGATTCCGCGATCAGACCGTCGCGCCGCCAACTGCTGCCTGCCGCCGACAAGCGCACGGCTCGAAGAGGACAGGGTCGAAGCGACGCTCGACAGCCATTCGAGCGTCAAGAGCGCCATAAACAGGCGTCCGGACGTTGATTCACAGAGCGGCTGGAGGCCGTTTACAAGCTGTTTACAAAATAGCAACAGGACGGATTCGCAAAATAGGAGAATCGCAATTTTGGGCGTAATATCGAAAGCGGAAAGAAGCCCCGGCGCGATCGCGAGAGGGACCAGCGCAGTTATCAGGAGCACCCAAAGTTGCATACCGAGTATAAATACGAACGCCGGGAGGATTCCGAGTACGGCGATTCCGAGAGAAGCGCATTTGAGTATATCGATTATCTGCGCGCTGCGCTGGAGGCTGATCGCGGCGGCCTGCGTCAGCGCGGTGGTGCTCTCCTTGGTGGTCAGTCTGCTGCTTCCGAAGCGATACACGGCGACGGCGAGCATCGTGATCGAACCGCCGGCGGGCAACGATGTGCGGACCGCGACGGCGGTGAGTCCGGTGTATCTGGAATCGCTGCGAACCTATGAGCGATTCGCGGATCAGCGACACGCTGTTTGCGGGCGCGGTGGAGCATTTTCATCTGGCGTCCGAACAGGAAGCATCGAATCGCTGAAGCAGCAGGTGCTGAAGGTCACCAAGACTTCGCGACACGAAAATTCTGGAAATCAGCGCGACGCTCGCCGGAGCCCGCAATGGCGCAGCAATTCGTAAATTACGTGGCGGAGGAGACGGTGAAGTTGAGCCGCGGCGAGAGCGCGGCCACGCGATCGCGAAGTGATCGGCGAAGCGGAGCGGCAGGCGACGGAAGCGCAGCAGAGGCTGGAGCAGCGCGCAACAGGCGTGCGGTCGCGAATGCGGCGCGTGAGCCGAACGGAGCGCTGCAACCGCAGATCGAAGCGGAGGTGGACCTGCTTGAAAAAGTCCGCCAGTCGTTGATGGACGCGCGCAGCGATATCGCCGAATATCAGGAAGAAGCCGGATTACGCGCGGGAGCTGCCGGGGCTGCGGGCGAGGGCGGCGGAGCTGGAGAAGAGAGCGGCGGAGCTGGAAAAAAGCATCGAGCGGAAGAGCGCGCTGGCGTCGCAAAGGAGCGCGGAGCGGCAAAAGTTGGACGTGGAGGTGAAGATGGCGCAGACGGCCAGCGAAAGCTCCGCGGCGAGGCTTCGCGATTTGCGCGCGACGGCGGGAACGCGCGGGGAGAGGCTGCGGGTGATCGATCCGGGAGTGGTGCCGCAGCGTCCGAGCTCGCCGAACATCGCGTTGAACGTGCTGGTCGCGCTGCTGCTGACGCTGATCGCGCTGGCGGCTTACTTCACGATTTCATTTTCGTACGCAGGCGGCGCGCGGCATGAGTTTCGCGGCGGAGCGGACGCGGGGGCAGATTGCCGCGGGCGCCCTGGTGGGATCGTGCGCGGCGCTGATCGCGGCGAGGCCAGGGAATCGCGATAAAGGCCGCGATGGGCGCGGTGGCGATCGCGATTCCACTGCTGTGGTGGATGCTGCGCGAGCCGCGCGATGGCTGGTGTTGTTCTTCGTCTCGGCGCTGCTGCTGCCTCCGCTGCCGGTGAATATCGGGGACGCGGGGCCGCACGTCGCGACTGTTATTTGCGGGATGCGGATATCGCGATCGGGCTGATTCATGCGGTCCCTCTGCGCGTGGACCGGTTGGGTGTGTCGCTGGTGGCGTTGTTCGCGGCGATTGCGGCCAGCGTCGCGATGGCGGCGATTTACTCCGGGTTTCGCGATCGCGGCCGCCAGCATGGCGCGCGTGCTGCTGTTCGGGATTTCGGTGTACGTGTTTTTCTTCGTGCGCGGAGCGGCGGTATCGTTCAACATCGTGCGCGTGCTGTTCTGGGCGGCGGTCGGATCCGCGGTATTCGCATGCCTCGATTTCTATTTTCAATTTCCCGCGCCCGGAGGATATGGTCCGCAATTCATATGGCTCGAATCGGGAGTGTTCCGGCGCGCGCAGGGCGTCTTTTATGAAGCGAGCACGCTGGGGAACTTGTGCGCGTTCTTTCTGGAGATGATCGCGGTGGCGCTGTTTCGCCCGCGCGCGCGAGAGGCCGGTTTCCTTAGCCGCGATGCTGGCGGGCGGAGTCGCATTGGCGTCGGCGCTGGTGTTGTCCTATTCGCGCGCATCGCTGGTGAACCTCGCTGTGGCGCTGGCGGTGCTGTTGTGGCTCAACCGGAAGCGCGTGCGATTGGGACGGCTGCTGGCCGCGGCTGCCGTCTCGGGCGGGGCCGCGTTCGCGCTGCTGGTCGGCATTTTTCCCGATTTTCGCGCGGGCCTACTGGCTGCGGATTGCGCAGTCGTTCTCCTACTTTTTCGAATCGCCGAACGCGATTCTTTCGGGACGCGTCCACAGTTGGACGATTCTCACGCAGTTCCTGATCGCGCATCCGTGGCACGCGATTTTCGGCATCGGCTACAAGACGCTGCCCTATTCCGATTTCATCGGCCAGACGGCGATCGCGGACAACACATACCTGAGCATGCTGATCGAGACCGGCATCGTGGGACTCGTCGCGCTGATCGTCTGGAATGTCGCGGTGATTCGCGCGTCGTATCGCGCGGCCGGGTCGGACGACGCGGAGCGGTCGTTCTGCGGAACCTGGATGCTGTGCTTCTGGGCGGGACAAATCGTGCAGATGTTCTCGGCCGATTTGCTGACGTATTGGCGCGTGCTGCCGGTCTACATGTGCGTGCTGGCGCTGGCGGTGCGCCGCAGGTGAACGTCCTTTTTCTCGATCAGTACAGCGAGCTGGGCGGCGCGCAGCGGTGTTTGCTCGATCTGATTCCGGCAATCGAGGAGCGAGGCTGGAATGCGCGCGCCGCGGTGCCACGCGGGAGGGCCGCTGGTGGAGTTCTGCGCGCGCGCGGGGTGCGGGTCGACGAAATTCAAGTGCGGGCCTTATCGAGGCGGCAGTAAGAATCCGCGGCAGATCTGTGCAGTTCGCGGCGGATGTTCCCAGGCAGGCGGCGAGGATTGCGGATGCTGATCGAGGCGGACGGATCTGGTCTACGTGAATGGTCCACGGTTGCTGATTGCGGCGGCGCTGGCGGCGAGAAGACGCGTACCGATGCTGTTCCATGCGCATCATTGCATCGGGCAAACGAGCGCGCGGTACGCGGAAGGGTTGGCGTTGCGGCGGTCGAGCGAACGATCGTGGCGTGCTGCGATGCGGTGGCGCAATCGCTGCGCGATTCGCGCCGGACGGATCGTGTTCACGTGATTCCGAATGGAACTGCCGATCTCGGATTTGTGGAGCGGAGCTTTGAAAAGCGCTGCGCGATCGGGATCATCGGACGCATCGTCGCCCGAAAAAGGGCAGGTGGAATTTCTGCGCGCGGCTGCGGCTCTTTTGCAAGCGGAGCGCGCGCCGATTCGTGATCTGCGGCGCGCCTTTGTTTGGGGATCGCGATTATTACCATGAGGTCCTGCGGCTCGCCTGCCGGGCTGCCGGTGGAGTTTTTGGATTGGCAGGAAGACGTGGCAGGCGTGATGCGCGATCTGGATGTTCTGGTGATCCCGTCGAAGCAGGAAGGGATGCCGCGGGTTTTGCTGGAGGCGTTTTCGGCGGGGGTTCCGGTGGTCGCATTTCCGGTGGGCGGGATCCCGGAGGTGATCGAAGATCGGAGTACCGGTTTCCTGGCCGCGGAGAATTCGCGGCGACATTGCAGGAGGTGTTGGAAGCGGATCCGGCAAAAGCTGCGCGAAGTTGCGGCAACGCGCGCGTCGCGAGTGGGAACGGCATTACACGGTCGCGCGGTATCGCGAACGGAATCACGACTCTGATGGAGCAATACGTTCCGACGCGCCAGGCCGCGAAACAGCAGCGCCGCCGCGGCACAGATCAGCGACGCAGCGATGAGCACCGGAGGATAGCCGAAGCGCGAGATCAGCACGCCAGACAGGCTCGCGGCGGCGGCTTGCGCGGCGAAGATCACGATCATGTTGAGCGCGGAGATGCCGGCGCGCTGCGCGACGGGCACGCTATTCATCAGCAGCGCGAATACGCCGGGCTCGCTCATGTATTGGAAAACAACATAAGAGCCGTAGGCGAAGTGAGGCGGCTGCGGGTCCGGTCCACATCGCCAATCCGGCGAGCGATAAGCGCGGTCGCGAACTGCATCGTCGAAATGCCGCGGGCGAGGCCGAGGCGGTGAATCGCGATCGGCGCGGCGAGCATCGCGAGGGCCTGCGCCAGATGGACGCTCGAGAACAGCATCCCGATACGTTCCGTCGAAAAACTCAGGTGGACGAAAAAAGCGCTGAAGAAAGGGTTAAATGCGCCGGTTCCCAGGTTCCACACGATCATGGCGGCGAAAAATCGCAAGAGCAGAGGGCTCGGCCGGCGGAACACCGGCTCCGCTGACAGGCGCCGCGTCGATTTTCAGTCGCGAAAGAGGGATCAGCGCGAGCAGCACCATCGCGCAGCCGAACAACAGCGACGGCGCGATAGCCGTCGACGTTGGACGCGAGGAGGCTCGAGAATTTCCCGGGCAGGTGACCGCCGACGAATCCTCCCAGTACGCCGAGTCCCAACGCCGGATGAGAAGATCAGGCTGAAGCCGAGCGAGCGATTGCGTTCGGTGGTCAACTGCGCGATCGCGGGCGAGATGGCGACGCCCCAGGTGCATGCCGGCGAATCCCGCCACAAATGCGAGCGCGACCAGCGCGGGCGCGAAAGAGCACCGATGGCGCGCAAGGCGGCGATGCAAGCGATGGCGATGAAGGCCGCGAGCAAGGTCGGTTCGCACGCCGAATCGTCGGACCGCGGCGGCGGCGGGAATGCATCCGGCGAGGCTGCCGGCCGTCATGACGCCGGAGACCAAGCCCAGGAAATTTTCGTGGAAGCCGAGCTGCAATAAATAGAGGTTGTAGAGAAAGAAGAAAATGAATAGCCCGAAATTGAAGAACGCGGAGGTGAGGAAGAAGGTCCAGTATTGACTTTTCAGTCCGCCGAACCATTCGACCGCTCCGGTTGCGACGCCGGGCAGAGCGCGCCCAGGTGGTGCAGACTCGCGACGCCGCGTAGCGCGCGTATCGCCATTTGCGCCGCACATCCGATGCGCCAGGTGATTTCGCGCTCGGGAATATGTACCGCGTCGACGGGCCCTTCGGGCGGCGGCGGGAAGCAGCCTGCGCCGCAGCATCGACCATCGCTCGTCGGCGTGAATCGAGCAAGCTCCAATGGAGCCACAGTTCGTCCTTATTCGGGCGGACCAATGCATCAGCGGCGAGAACGCGCACAGATCCAGCCATCGGCTCACTTCCGGCGGAAGCGATTCGAGTGCGTCCGCCGCCGCGGGATGCAGGCGGCAATCGAACCAGCGATGCGCCAGGGCTGAAACAAATCGCTTCGAGCTGCCGCAGCGAAGGATCGTGCCATTCCTCGCCACTGGGACCAAAAATATTCGGCGCCTGCGGTCTGGTGGAGGAACGACGCCAGTTCGTAAACGTGAAACGGCTTCGCGTCGCCGCGCAACAGATGACGCAACAGATGAAGCGACGCGTAGCCCACGGCATCAACCGGATGAAACGCCGTGAACGAGAGTCCTTCCAGCATGCGCGGCGCTCGCGGCGTTCCCAAAATTGATCGAGCCCCGCAGGCTCGAAGTGCTCCGTCGCCTGATCCCACAGCCGGAAATGAAGCTCCAGCGAGAGGGGGATTTCGGGATCGAAAAGATCGCCGCGCCATTGCCAGCCGGTCTTGCGGATCATGGTCGGCAGATGATCCACGCGGCCGTTCGATTTCGCAGAGGCTCGATAGCCGAGGCCCCGCACCACATCGCGCGCCGCGCAGCAACTGATCCTTCGGGAGCAGCAGATCGATATCGTATTGCGGGCGCCATCGCGGATTGTCGAACGAAACAGGGGCAATGCGAGAAGCCTTTCAGGACCACGGCTTCGATCCCCGAGCGTTCGAACGGATCCGCGACTTGGCGATACGCCGACTTGAACGCGCTGACCATCGCTCCGCATTGCCGGCGAGATTGCGATCGGTGCGGGCGCGAACATCGTCCGGCAGACGATCGCGACCGCTGCAGCGCCAACGGCAGAGTGAGCTGCGCCCGATCGCAGAAGCGCAGCAGTGCGCTGCCAATCCTCCGCCGTGAGCTGCGCCGAGCAATCGCGCAATCGGGAGACGAAAATCGCAGCGCCGCGACGAGGCGCCCTGATGTACGCCGGAAGTTCGATCAGCCGAAGATGTCAGAAATCGTATCTCAGCGCGAATTGCATGCGTCGCGGATTGCCGGCGGAAAATGCCTTTCCGTAAAACGGCCCGAAGTCGGGATAAGGTCCAGGGACTCCGATATTCGGATGATTCAGCGAGTTGAAAGCTTCGCCGCGAAATTCGATCGTCCGATGCTCGGCCAAGATAAAAGCGGCGATGAAGCGCCACGTCGACCACCTCATTTCCCGGACCCGGAAGAATGTCGCGGCCCGCGTCGCCGAACGTGTAAGGCGCGGGCGCGGAGATCGCCGCCGGAGTTATAAAAATGGTCGGCAGTCGGATTGGCGTTGAGCAGGCTTTGCCCAGGCACGATGTTCGGACGATTCGGCGTGCCCGAGTTTGCGTAGTCGGTCGCGAAATAAACCGGGTTCAAAGGCGTACCGGTTTGCAGCGTGACGTTTCCGCTGAACTGCCAGTTCTTCAGCGCGGGCGCGCAACAACGGGCGCGGTGGGAATCGAGTAAACGAACCCGGTACTGAAGCGATAGCGAACGTCGAAGAAGGAAAGTCCGCGCTCCAGATGGAGGTTGCGCTCATCCTGCGCGCCCCAGCTTTCATATTCGCCCTGGATCAGGTCGTCGGCGTCGTCGATTGATTTCGCCCAGACAAAGCTTGTCAGAAATGCGAGGTTGTTCGACAATCGCTTCTCGCCCTTGATCTGCAGCGAATGATAAATGGAGTTGGCCAGATGCTCGCGTTGAAAAATCGTGCCGAGCTCAGGGAACGCCACCAACGATTGATAGTCGCCGGGGCGCGGCGCCAGATCGGCGCCCGTTTCGACTTGCGCGGGCGTATTGAAGCGGCGGAAGCGGCCCAGGTCCGTTCCCTTCGTTCCGGCGTATGCGATTTCCGTCAGGATATGGCCGGGCGCTTCGTGTTGCAGGCTCGCCGACCATTGCTGCACATAGGGCGTCTTAGCATTCTGATCGAGCCCGAAGTAGCTCGGCAGGCCGGTCTGAACTGGTCTGCGGGAAACCATTTTCAAGCGTCAGCAAAGGCGTCAGTCCGCCCGGTTGATTGATCTCATTCAGCACGCCGTTGCGCAGCAGATCGTAGGTTTCGATCGCGAGTTTCATCACTGTAATAAATCCCATAGCCCGCGCGAAACACAGTGTTTCCAATCAGCCTGCGCGGCCAGACCGATACGCGGCGCGAAGTTCGTGATATCGCGGATTGACGGCGGTTTTCACGGGCTCGAAGTTGGGGCGCCGCGGGCAGAGTCGAGTAGTTCAGGTTGAGGAGCGTCCCATGATCGTCGGTGAAGGGCGACGTTGTATTCATAACGCAGGCCGAGCGTGAGCGCTGATGCGCGAGCGTGACCCGCCATTCATCCTGCACGAACGCCGCGTAGCCGTTCTGGCGCAGATACGCTTGCGTCGTGCCGACATCGCGTGTTGTCTCCGAGGCGTCGCTGAGCAGGAAGTCCGCGAACGGATCGCCGGTGTTGGAAGGGTTCGACGGGATCGTTGGTGTAGGTTCCGTTGAATTCGTATTGTCCGCGCACGAACTGGCTTTGCAGATACGCCATGGTGAAATGCGTGAATTGAAATCCGGCCTTCCAGGTATGGCGGCCCATGCGTCCGCGAAAGGCTGCGTGCCAAGATATGTCGTGTTATCGCGCTGCGTCTGCGGCAGCGTGTCGGAATCCTGCACCATGTCGTAATCGGTGACCACGAGCGCAGGCAGTCCGAACGTGATAAGGATCGGTCGGCGCGTTTTGAACGCCGAGGCTCGCCAGCACATTGCGTCCCGAAAGCGCTCTCCGGCAGATCGAACACGCGCAGCCGGGTGAAGGAAAAGTGCGTCTCGCTGATCCACTCCGCGCCCGCGTAGGTATGGCCGATAGCGACCTGCTGCGCACGCGTTGTCTCCGCCGTCGGGCAGCTCTGGAAAGGACCCGGCCAGCACGCTGCGCTCGTCGTTAATCGTGTAGCCGCGCGAAACAGACGGTTGCGCTGGCCCCACGCGTGATCGAGGCGCATGGACCCATTGTCGACATGATCGCGATTCGGCGTGGCATCGTTGTAATCGTCCGCCGGATTCGCCGGATTGTTCGGCAAGAGGCTCGTAGGTGGCGAGATATTTCTGCATGTTCGGATCCAGGCGAGTCAGAGGAATCGATATTGTTCGCGAAGGGCATCCGCAAGCCCGCCGCGTTCAGCTCAGCGGATCGAAGATCTGCGAACCGCCCGCGAAATCGCCGCCTGCGCACCGCCGCCGTGGGCACCGAATGCTGCGTCGGATTCGGCCGAGCTACCGCGCAGACCTTCATAGGACGCGAAGAAGAATGTCTGGTTCGAATGCAGCGGACCTCCGAGCGTCGCGCCGTACTGATTCTGGCGGACAATGCCGACCGGCAATCCAGGCACTGCGAAAAAGCCTTGCGCATCGGTCGCCTCGTTCTGAAAATATTCGAACGCGTTGCCGTGGAAATCGTGGCTGCCCGATTTCGTCGCCACGTCGACAACCGCTCCGCCGCCCTGCGCGAACTCGGCCGGCGCGAGCGAAGTGAGAATGCGAAACTCCTGCACGCTTTCAAGCGGCGGCAGAACAGACACGGCAAAGGTGTTGCGATCGGTGTTGTCCGCGCCATCGAGAATGTACCGGTTGTCGGTAGGACCGCGCGCCGTTGACCGGCGGATTCAACGCCACCGCGCCGCGGTTGGCTTGCTTGTCGTTGATGATGTCGTGCGTGAAGCCACCGAGCTGCCGGGGAATCGCGCCGGGGCCGAGCGTCACCAGTTCGATGATGTTGCGGCTGGACAGAGGCAGCGAGTCCACTACGCCGGAGCCGAGTTGATAGCCCTCCGATGCGTCGTCCGTCTGGAGCGGCGAAGAGTTGCCGGTGACCACCACCGCATCGCTCTCCGGTCCGGCGCGCATAGTGAAATCGAGTCGCGTTTTGCGATCGACCTCGACTAAAATCGACGAGACCGTGACCTTGCGGAATCCGGCATGCTGCGCGGTGACGGTGTATTCGCCGGGAAGAAGATCCTCGATGCGATAGCCTCCGTGAGCTGTCGGTCGTCGACCGATCGGGAGAAACCGGTCGCGCCGTGTTGAACGGTGATCGAGATATTCGGAAGCTGCTGCGAGCTGTCGTCAGTAACGTCGCCGATCAAGACTTCCAGAAGACGCCTGGCTCCAGCAATGGGCGGCGAAAATAATGGTCAAGAGCGCGGTTCTCATGCGGCGGCTCCGAGTCTGTTCGAGCAATCTCGACCGCATCCTGCAGCTCCGAATAATGCAGTTCCCAGAGCCCTGCGTCGAGCAGTCGCCGGTATGCCTGGCGTTGCGAGACCCTCACTTCTTGCGGCCCGTAGAGCGGTGCGCCTGTTCCAAGCCAATGCCTTGCTTCGCTTGCTGCCATTGCTTCCATGCGATTCATGCTCGGCCGGCCGGAACGGGCGCGCCGCAGAAACACCAGGTGATCGATCGAGCAGCCGCCGCCGTCGAAATCGGGAGTTCCGAGGTGCGCACTTCCATTCCCACCGCGCCATTCTGCCGCCGCGCGACTTTGTATGTCGGCGAGCTCCGGGAACAGAAACTTCGCATCTTCGCGGAAGCGGATGTTGTAGAGGATTTCCCACCGCGTAGCGGTCCGTGCGACTGCGCAGGAGGAACGTCCCGTCATCGGAAACGAAAGTCCAGCCGCTGCGCGCGCACGCATAAGCAAGCGTGCTCTTTCCCGCGAAGGACTCACCGCAAAGCGCAACTCCGACGCCGCTGCGCGCCACCAATGCGCCATGCATCGGCGCGAGATGAGCCGCCACCAATCATGCTCATCACCGAGGATTCAAGAAAGCGGAGCCGCAGGTAACCCGCATTCTCCGCCACGCGCCGCGTGATCCATCCCGACGGCGCAATCCGCGGCTGAAATCGCAAATCACCTGATTGTGCGCGTCGGAAACAATGGACATCAAATGGTCGATGCGAGCGAAATCTGCGGCTGCGGCGGCAACTGGCTCATCGTCGTGCTCCGTAACGGCCAGACTCAGCGAAATCGGAGTTCCGGGATAGACAGCCGGAAAAGAACTCCAGCTTTCCATCGCCGCTGCGATCACCGCTTCGGAATTGGTGGCGAGCTCAAGCGGAAATCCGAGCGGAAAAAGTGTCGCACGCAACGGCAGAGGGACGTCGTACAGTATGATGTCGTCGCTGGCAGGATTGGTTTGGAGTTCGACAGGCATAGAGAGGGTTTCGATGCCAGAGTAAGCGATGAAAGCCCCAAATCCAGGGTTTGACGGCCTCAAACGGCGGATTTTACAGCAAAAATACAACGTCGGCACAAGGCGCCACTGTCAGGCGCGCGATCATGCCTTCATGAGAGCGGCGATTATCCATTACTGGCTGCTCAATATGCGCGGCGGCGAAAAGGTTTTGGATGCTTTTTGCCGCCTGCTGCCCGACGCCGATATTTTCACGCTGTTCTACGACCCTCGATGAGCGTCTCGGCCACGATTCGTCCGCATCGTATCACAACTTCGTTCCTCCAACCGCTACGCCGCCATCACCGGTCGATGCTGCCTCTGATGCCGATGGCGCTGGAGAATTTCGATTTGCGCGGATATGACTTGATCGTGAGCAGCGAATCGGGTCCTGCGAAAGGAGTGATCGTTCCGTCCGGTGCGCGGCACGTCTGCTATTGCCACACGCCGATGCGTTATTTGTGGGACCTCTATCCGGCCTATCGAAATGAGTGGACGCAATCGCGAATGAAGCGCGCGCTGATGACTCCGCTCACGCACTACTTACGATTGTGGGATTACGCGACTCGGCCGCGCGCGTCGATGAATTTATCGCGAATAGCGAAAATGTGCGGCGACGCATCGCGAAAACGTATCGCCGTGAGGCGACGCGTGATTTTTCCGCCGGTGGCGGTCGAAACATTTTATTCGAAGCCGCCGGAGGATTACTATTTGATCGTCTCGGAATTGGTCGCGTACAAGCGCATCGATGCGGCCGTGCGCGTATTCTCGCAATCCGGCCGAAGATTGAAAATCGCCGGCGAATGGACCGGAGTTCGCCGCGCTGAAACGTGTCGCCAAGTCGAACATTGAATTCTGCGGTCGGGTCACCGACGAAGAACTTCGCGAATTGTACGCCCGCTGCCGCGCGTTCCTGATGCCTGGAGAAGAGGATTTCGGCATCACCGCGGTGGAGGCTCTGGCGAGCGGGAAACCAGTGATCGCGCTCGCGCGCGGGGGAGCGCTAGAAACCGTTCCCTGTTCCGGCGGAATCCTTTATCGCGAACCAACAGATGAAGGACTTCGGGACGCGATCTTGCAATGGGATGCTCGCGAGCAAGAGGTCGACCCACGGGCGCTACAAACGTGGGCGGCGAGGTTCTCTGAAGCTGAGTTCGCAGCGAAGATTCGTCCAATATTAGGACTCCCGAGTTAAACAATCACCACTCGCCCCAACAGGGCGCCGCGCTTCATCTCCTCAAACACCGCCGGCAACGCATCCAGCGGGCGGGTCTCTATATGACATCGAATCGGAAACTTTGCAACTAATTCAAACAACTCCCGCAAATCTTCGCGTGTCCCGACGGCTGACGCCACGATTCTAGTTTCGCCCGCCACCATCGCTACTGCCGACACTTTGAACGGCTCATTCGGCATCCCGACCACCGCCAGCGTGCCGCCTTTCCGCAAACACGCGCAGCGCTGTTTCGTATGCGGCCGCGCTTGCCGACGTGACCAGCGCAACATGCGCACCGCCGATGGCCCGGAGTTTTTTCGGCACCTGTTCGGTCGCCGCATTCACGGTCCACTCCGCGCCCAGCGATCGCGCCAGTTCCAATTTGTCATCGGCGATATCGATCGCACAAACCTGCGCACCCATCGCATGGCCGATCTGCACCGCCAAGTGTCCCAGTCCGCCTACGCCGAAAACTGCAAGCCTCTCGCCCTTCGCGATTCCGGAGTTCTTCAGCGCTTTATAAACCGTGAGGCCTGCGCACAACAGCGGCGCCGCTTCTTCCGCGCTCAAATGCGTCCGGCAATTTCGCGGCATGCGTCGCTGGAGCTTTCACATATTCCGCGAATCCTCCGTCCACCGTGCAGCCCGTGATTTTCTGTTTGCCGCAGAGCGTTTCGCGACCCGCACGGCAATACTCGCACTCGCCGCAGGTCCAGTGCAGCCACGGCACGCCGACGCGGTCGCCGATCTTCAAGTCGGTCACGCCTTCGCCAATCGACGACACGACACCCGCAATTTCGTGCCCACCGATCAGAGGCATTTTCGTGATCCCGCGCAGCATGTCCCAATCGCCCTGCGCCAGATGCAGATCGGAATGGCACACGCCGCACGCCTGCACTTTCACTAATACCTCGCCCGGGCCGGGAACTGGCGTTTCCACTTCCTCAATCACGATCGGCCCGCCGAATTCTCGCAACAGGGCGGCTTTCATGCGATGGTCCGTCCTCCGTCGATCACGATGGTTTGCCCCGTGATCCAACGTCCTGCACGCGATGCTAAAAATACAGCAGCTCCCGCGATGTCCTCCGGCTCGCCTAAACGCCGCAGCGCCGTTCGATCCTCGGAACCTTTTCGCAATTCCGGATCTTCCCACAAGGCGCGGGCGAAATCGGTTTTCACCAATCCGGGCGCGATGCAGTTCACTCGAATATTACTCCGGACCCCACTCGACCGCCAGATTTCTCGCGAGTTGCATGTCGGCCGCCTTCGAAATGGCATAGATCCCCAGAATGTCCGTGCCCTTCAATCCGCCGATGCTCGATACGATAATGATCGTTCCGTCGCGGCGCGCGGCCATCTCCGGCTGCACCAGATTCGCGAGCCACAAATTGCTGCGGACATTGGTCTCCATCACTTTGTTGAAAACCTCGTCGGTGAGATCGGTCAGCGGCCCGTAATAAGGATTGATCGCCGCGTTGCAGATCAGCGTATCGATTTTGCCCCATTTCTCCCGCGTCTTCGCGATCAGCGCCTCGCAGTCCGCGCGGCGTCCGATGTGGCATGGAATCGCGATCGCCTCATGGCCCTCTTTCACAATCGCCGCCGCGACCTCTTCGCATGCTTCGGCTTTGCGGCTGGAAATGACCACCTTCGATCCCGCCCGCGCCATTTCCTCCGCGATCGCGCGTCCAATTCCTTTGGTCGACCCGGTGACGACGGCAACCTGGCCTGTCAGATCAAACATCATTTTCTCCTCGTCGCGGAAAATGTTCCGCTCGGTTGATAAAACACTAAATCGTCTCCTTTGAATTCGACGCTGTATCCATTCAGCTCTTTAATGTTGAACTTGGTTCCGTGCACTGGAACCAGATTGTAGACCGGCTGGCCGGGCAGCGTCAGCGTCAACGCGGAATCGCCTTTCAGCGAAATCGCCGCCAGCATAGGGCCGCGTTGATAATCGCCAGTCAAAGGCTGAAGGAATGTCTTCTGCGTCATGCTCCGGTCGCCCAGCTTGATGAACGTGATGTCTTTGAGGGTCGATTCGAAGGGAATCCCCAGCGAATCGATCTCGCCCGCGAGGTTGGTATGGAATTGCACTTTCTCTTCGGAGAAAGGATTCAGCATCGTCCTTCGGCACCTCGAACACGTCGTAGTGAAAATGCGATCAGCACGCCGCCGAGGCCATGATAATCGATCTTCAACGCGCCGCTCGCATATTCGATTTTGACGATCCCGTAGCCGGGATGCTCATACTCGCCCGCATATTCGGCTAGTTCGTGCGATGGATGCGTGCCGGTGCGCTGCGTCGTGTAGCCCTTCTGCTTCGCGTCTTGCTCCGATGCTTTGGTCATCGCACGCTGCTGCTTGACACGCGCCGTCCAGTCGATCTGATCCAGGCCCAGCAGCCGGTCCCACACGTTATAAGCGACCACCGCCGGCAGCGGACTCGAGTTCTGATTGGTCAGAATCACCAGGCCGATATTGTCCTGCGGCAAGAAACGCCACCAGCGCGCTGAAGCCGTCGATGTTGCCGCCGTGATGGACGAATTTGTGGCCGCGATAGGTGGTGACAAAAAATCCCATGCCGTAGGAAAGGTCGCCCAATTCTTTGTCCGGCGAAGGCGCCTGAATCGCCATCTGCGGCATCATCATCTGCATTTCGTTGGTCGCCGACACCACGCCCTTGCCTTTCGCGAGGTGCATCATGACGTACTTCGTCATGTCCTCGATATTCGAATTGATCGAGCCCGCGGGGCCGATGGAATCGATATTGCGAAACGGCATGTCGACAGGGATATCGTTCACCACCTGATAGCCCAGCGAAAAATCGGTCGATTTCTGGGAATCGGTGATGGAGAAATTCGAACTCGTCATTCCCAGCGGTTCGAAGATCGCCTTGTGCACAAGCTGTTCCCAAGTGGTTCCGGCGACGTGGCCCGCCAGATAGCCCGCGGTCATGAACATCAGGTTCTGATATTGAAACGTGGTTCGAAAATCCTTGTTCGGCTCCAGGTATCGAAGCCGGTCGAATAATTCCTGGCGCGAAAATGGCGAGTTGTACCACATCAAATCGTGGCGAGGCAGGCCGGAGCGGTGCGTCACCAGATCGCGCGGCGTCATGCGCTCCGTCGCGAACTGATCCCACAGCTGAAGTCGGGCAGATAGTCGCGCACGGGCTTGTCCCAATCGAGCTTGCCTTGATCGACCAGCACGCCGAGCGAGGTCACCGTGAACGATTTCGTCGCGCTGCCGATGGCGAACAGGGTTTTCTCCGTCACCGGAAGATTCTTCTTCACGTCGCGCAAACCGTAGCCCTTCGAGAGAATCACTTTGCCGTCCTGCACGATCGGCGATGGCGAAACCGTCGCACTTCCAGTCGCGCAATTCCTGATTGGCGAAAGCGTCGAATCCATCGAGTTTTTGCGCCGCGGCGAGCGCCGCCGCGGCCATCAACAGGATAATTTTTCGCAACATGAACGAATGCTAGCACGGGTGTAAACTGGTCCTCATGTCTCGTTCACGAACGCTGTTGTTCTTCTTGTCGGTTGCGTCTCTGTGGGCGGCGAAGCGGCCTTTCAGCCTCGACGATCTGGCGAAGCTCCGCGAAGTGCGCGATCCGCAGTGTTCGCCCGACGGGCAATGGGTGGCGTACACGGTCTCGACCATCGACGCGAAGGAGGACAAGTCGAGCGGGCATGTCTGGATGATCAGCTACGACGGCAAGACGGACCGGCAGGTGACATCGAGCAACGAAAGCGAAGTCGTCGCCGCGCTGGAGTCCCGACGGAAAATATTTGTCGTTCACGTCGTCGCGGCCAGGGAAGGCGAAGGGCAGTCAGGTTTGGCTGCTGCCGCGCGCGGGCGGCGAGGCGATGCAGTTGACCGACGTGAAAGGCCGCTTGCAAGGCTACGAATGGTCGCCGGATTCGACCAAGCTGGCGCTGGTGATCGGCGATCCGGATCCCGATGCTCCGGAGCCCGGCGATGCTCCCGCCAAGCCGAAAACGCCGAAGCCGATCGTGATCGATCGCTACAAATTCAAGCAGGACGTGCAGGGATATTTGCTGAGCGGGCGCCACAGCTTCATTTATTTGTTCGATATCTCGACGAAAAAACTCGACCGCGCTGACGACGCAGAAAATCGTTCTGATGAAGCGGGTCCGGTATGGTCGCCCGACGGAAAATGGATCGCGTTCTCGAGCAATCACGATGCGGATTCGGATCGAAATCCCGAAGCGCAGATCTATGTCGCGGAAGCGAAGGCCGGCGTCGACGGAAAAGGCACTGACCAAAAACGATACGCGCGCGGGACGGTCGAGACTCGAATGGTCGCCCGATGGAAAATGGATCGCGTTCCTGATCGGCGATGAGAAAAAATACAGCGCTTACGGGATGGAAAGGCTCGCGATTGTCGCCGCCGATGGAAGCTCCGCGCCGATGCTGGTGAAGGCAGCGAAGGATCTGGATCGTGGAGTATCGTCGGCGCGCTGGAGCGCGCGATGGAAAATCGCTCACGGTGCTGGTGGCGGACGATCGCAATGTGTATCCGGTGCGCGTGCCCGTTTCTGGCGGAAGCGCGGAGCGATTGATGTCGACGCCGGTGGTGGTCTCGAGTCCGACGGTCGCGGCGGCGTGCTCCGCGGTGTTGTCCGGCGGCGATTCCAGGCACAACGAGATTTATGCGGTCGACGGCGGATCGCTGCGGCAGTTGACTCATCAGAACGATGAACTGTTCGCGGATCTCGATATTCCTCCGACCGAGGAAGTGAATTTCAAGAGCAAGGACGGTACGGAAATTCACGGTCTGCTGACCTATCCGGTTGGATATGTGAAGGGCACCAAGGTTCCTCTGCTGCTGCGAATTCATGGCGGGCCGAACGGGCAGGACGCGCATCAGTTCAGCGTGGAGCGGCAGATTTTCGCGGCCAATGGATACGCGGTGCTGGCGGTGAATTATCGCGGCAGCTCCGGTCGCGGGCAGAAACATTCCTACGCGATTTTCGCGGACTGGGGACATTATGAAGTCGAGGATCTGCTGGCGGGCGTCGATCACGTGATCAAAATGGGCGTCGCGGATCCGGATAAACTCGGCGTCGGCGGATGGAGCTACGGCGGAATTTTGACCGACTACATGATCGCGACCGATCATCGATTTAAAGCCGCGACCAGCGGCGCGGGGACGGCCTTTACGGTTTCCTTCTACGGCACCGATCAATATATTCTGCAATACGATTACGAGATCGGACCGCCTTGGACCGCGAAGGGATGGGAAACGTACGTGAAGATTTCCTATCCATTCCTGCATGCGGACCGCATCACGACGCCGACGCTTTTTCTGGGCGGCGAACGCGATTTCAACGTGCCCGTGCAGGGCGGGCAGCAGATGTATCAGGCGCTGCGGAGTTTGGGCGTGGAGACGCAGCTCATGATTTATCCCAACGAATTTCACGGCATCTCGCGGCCCAGTTATGTCAAGGACCGATACGAACGCTATCTCAATTGGTACAGCAAATACGTGCTGAAGAAGGCTGCTCCCGCGGCATCCACCACTTCTGCTGACCAATAAAATTATGGGGTACCTACCTCTCGAATCGCAGAAAGGCTAAACGGCTGTTTCTACTAACCTCAGCAGCTTGGCATCACACTTGTGGCTCGCGACACTCTCTGACCGCCTTCAGCGTTGAACCGTCTGGGGTTGCCATGGAGCTTCCTATTGCCGCGGCGGGTTGGAAGCCAATCAGTGCTCAACCTCTCTGTGCTTACGATACTCGGGGATTGTTTAAAGCGAGGTGAGTAGAAGCGGGAAGTGGTGGGAGCGCTGGGAATAGAATGCGGGCAGGTCCGGAACCTGCCCCACAAGCTGGGAACCATGGGTGTATAATTCTTAGGATTTCTGGAGGTCATGTGAAACGGATTTTGTTTACCGCGATTGCAGTGTTTGCCCTCGTGGGTATCGTGCGGGCCGACGAGTTGGAAGACTCCTACGCGAAGTTGAAGGCGACGGTCGAGAAGAAGGATGCCGAGGCGGTGATAGCGGACGCGGCCGCCACGAACAAGCTGGCGCAGGTTTTGATTACTGCACCGCAACCATCCGATGCGGCGGAGGTCGACAACTGGAAGCAGCGCGTCGGGTACGGGAAGGAAGTCGCGTCCTATAGCGAATACGCCATTGCGTATGTCGCGACTCAGGTCGATGCGCCGAAAACAATCGAGCTGGTCGAGGCATTGATGGCGCAGAATCCCAAGAGCAAGTATCTCGACGTTTGCACGCCTCAGTATCTGGCTGCCCTGGGCAAGAGCGGCGCGGCGAAGCAACTTGACGGCATGACGAAAGTCGCCGCCGGCCGGCCGGATAATGAGGTCGCGCTTGCAGCGCTCGCTGAAGGGCTGGCGAACAAAAGCCCGGATCGCGCTCTGAATTATGCCAACAGGCTGGTTACAGTTCTGAAGACGAAGGCGAAGCCCGAAGGGGTTTCCGAAGCGGACTGGGATAGGACCAAGACAGCAGGATTGGCAACCGGGTATTACGTTTCCGGTGCGATCTATGGCGGCAAGAGCAATTGGATCGATTGCGATCGTCAACTTAAAGCGGCTCTGCCGTTCGTTCATGACAATACCAGGCTGGGCATCGTCTATTTTTATCTCGGCCTGGCAAATTATCAGCTCGGCAAGCAGACAATGGATAAACCTCGGATGCAAACGGGTTTGAAATACAGCCAGCAGGCGGCGGCGATTGCGGGGCCGATGAAGGATCAGGCGTATCACAACGTGCTCGCGATTCAGAATGAGCTGGGCCATAAATAGCCGATGAAACCGTCGATCGCACTTTGCAGTGTTATCTGTTTCGCAATGGAAGCGGCTCCTCCGCAGCACACTTGCGATGCGATCAATTTGGACCAGGGCTGGACACCTCAACAGAGCGAGAAATTCTGGTTTACCAGTCAAGGTTCGCGCATGATGCCTTATTCCTGGTTTCTCGCGCTCGAAGTTGCCGATCCAGCCAGTCAGACTTTATTCACCAATCCCTCCAACATGAGCCGCTACGGCTTTATTTCGGTGCCGCCCTCCGCGATGAATAAAGACGGACTGCCGATCGGTTTTACGAAAGACGTGGGGAACACGAACGACTCTTACGTGGGGCTGAACTGCGCGGCGTGCCACACGGGAAGCCTCAATATTGGAGGGAAGTCCGTGATTATCGAAGGAGCGCCGGCGCTGGGCGACTTCTGGACTTTTCTCGCGGAATCGGTGGCGGCACTGGACACAGCATTAACGGTACCGGCGAAATTCGATCGTTTTTCGAAGAAGGTACTCAGCACCGACAATCCAACGCCCGCGGCAGTTGAGACGATTCGCGGCAGCATGAAAACGAAACTGGCGGATCTTCAGTTGAGGGTCGCGCAAAACACGCCGAATACTCCGTTCGGAAACGGGCGAGTGGATGCATTGGCGCATATTCTGACGCGCGTGCTGGCACAAGATTTCAACGTTGCCGCGAACGCCGCGGCGCCGTACGCCGCTCCGATAAAAGCACCCGTCTCGTATCCTTTTCTTTGGGACACGCCGCAGCACGATCTGGTGCAGTGGAACGGATCGGCGCCAAATTCCAGACTACTGCAATTGGGCCCGTTGTCCCGCAATACAGGAGAGGTTCTAGGCGTGTTCGGTGAACTGGAGGTCACGCCGGGAACGAATAGCATATTGCCTTTCTTGTCGAAGCCGCCGCAGTTTAAACATTCGGTGCAACTCGCGAATCTGATCGCGCTTGAGAATATGGTTAAGACGCTGTGGTCGCCAGCGTGGCCTAGGAATTGTTTACCCCTGGCCGACGCGGCGACATTGGCGCGTGGCGAAGCTGTTTATCGAGTGCAGTGCGTTGGCTGCCACGTGATCCTGAAAGATCCGGAGCGAAAAGACGAGAATCGTCAAATTACGGCGGTTCTCAAAACGCTGCCTGAAGTTCAGACCGATCCGACAATGGCCATGAACTTCGTGGCATGGAAAGCGAAGTCGGGACCGCTAGAAGGCTCGTTGGATCTCATCGAGCGTCAGAAATTCGGAGCGGAGGCGCCTGGCTACAATCTGCTGCTGGCGACCGTAAATGGGATCGTGCTGAACGGTATCGATCGTCCCAACGGAGTTCCCGTGAGCATATCCGGCCTCGAAGTAAACGTCGCGAGCGATCTGGCGCATTTTAAGAGCGCGCTCGAATCGGCGCGGACGCCGCGCTATAAGGCTCGGCCGCTGAACGGCATTTGGGCAACGGCGCCGTATCTTCATAATGGCTCCGTTCCAACGCTGTGGGATTTATTGAGCACGACCGACGAGCGTCCGCAAGTGTTTTACATCGGCAGCCGCGACTTCGATGCCGAGAAGGTCGGCATTTCGACCAAGGAAGGGCCGGGAACTTTTCGATTCGATACGTCGCTTCAGGGAAACTGGCGCAACGGTCATGAATTCGGGACGACACTTCCCGTGCAGCAGAAGAAAGATTTGTTGGAGTATCTGAAGACGTTGTAGTGCGACAACTGTCTCTGCTCATATTGATAGGTGCGGTGAGCTGCAATCATGAGAAGACCGCATCTCTCAAAGCTTGCGAGGCCGTGCTCGCCAACGGACTGCTGCCGATCGCGCAGGCACGTGACCAGCGCTTTGAAGGCAAAGTAGACGAAGCCCGAGCCCTATGCCGAGGCGGCGAGAAGGCGGTGGCGGCGCGCAACACTCCTTGGGTCGATTGGGAAAACTATTTCGCTACGGGGGGCGCTTCCTCGAAGGTTTCCGGCGTCGTCAGCGAGAATAATGCCCTCGCGCCCAACAGCCGCGGCGTGAATGCGGCGCTGCTCGACATGGAATATCAGCGCATCGAGCTGATCAAGTTTAATCTCTTCGATAACAACAAAACTTATCAGGAATACGTGGAGGGCCGGCGGGGTGTTCCGGGTCCGGCGATCAAGGTCTGGAAGGAAATGCGGCTTGCGGAAGATCATCCGCGCTATCGCGATGTGGGCGGCGACGGGGAACAGATCTGCCAAGGCGATTTGATTCGCGCACGGACGTTGACAGGCATCTGCAACGATATTCGCAATCCTTTGATGGGCTCAACCGGTCAGTTGTTCGCACGCAACATGGAGTTCGATACGACGTTCCCCGATCTGGGTCGAACGGAATTGACGCGCAACCGGCACGGCAACCGGCTGTCTCTGCTGAAACCCGATCCGCAGTTGATCAGCCGAAAATTTTTCACGCGCGCGCAATCGAATCCCGGCGCCTGCCAGGACGGCTACGGAACGGATTGCGATTATCAGAAAGCGCCACACTTAAACGTTCTTGCCGCGTTTTGGATTCAGTTCATGACACACGACTGGTTCTCCCACTTAGAGGAGGATCGCAGCGCCGCCGAATATATTAAGGTCGGTTGCCACACGCCGGAGGCGCAGCGGATGGGCTGCCGTGCTGACGATCGTATCGCTAAATCCGATGTCGCCGAAAGCGGCGAGCCCGTTAAATTTACGCACAACGGCAAAGAATATTTGACCAGAGCGCCCAAAACGTTCCGCAATAATGTGACCGCGTGGTGGGACGCTTCACAGATTTATGGGTTCGACAAACGGTCCGGCAAGCGCGTGAAACACGATCCTCGCGATCCCGCGAAACTGTTGATGAGTCCGCTCGGCAGTCGCGCGGGCGATGGAGAGAAGCAGGGTTATTTGACGACCTTCAATGCGTCGGATCCCATAAATCCCGAATGGACTGGCCAGGAGACCGCGGCGATGGCGGACAACTGGTCGATCGGGATGAGCTTCTATCACAACGTGTTTTCGCGCGAGCATAATGTGTTCGTCGAGGACTTCCGCAAGCAGGCAGGGCGAACTCCCGATGCGGATTGCGGCCTCAGAAATCCGGCATCTCCCGATCGTGTGATCCGCTATCGCGATGTGACCGGGGAGGAATTGTTCGAGGCTGCGCGGCTAGTGGTCGCGGCGGAAATCGCCAAAATCCACACGCTCGAATGGACCACCCGATTACTTTACGACGAGCCGCTATTCAATGCCATGAACTGCAATTGGAACGGCCTGTTCGCCGATAGCCAAGCGGTGGCGCAAGTGCTCGCGCAGATCGTGACTACGAACTTCGGTAAGTCGGAGGACGCGAAGAAAGCAGCCGGCTGGTATTCCGTATTCGCGTCGGGGCCGGGGATTTTCGGGCTCGGCAACCATGTGTATGCCGACGATTCCATCTTCGCCACTTTCTCCTCGAACAAGAAGGACCTTTGGGACATCCGCAATCCGGATCACGTAAATGGAGGTGTGAATCACTTCGGATCGCCCTTCAATTTTCCCGAAGAGTTCACCACCGTGTATCGCCTTCATCCGCTGGTTCCCGATCTGATCGAATATCGCGAATGGAGTTCGGACCCGAACAAGATACAAGGTCAGATTCCAATCGTCGAGACATTTCGGGGCAAGGCGACCGACGTGATGCGGTCGCGCGGCTTGGCGAATCTTGCGCTGAGTATGGGCCGCCAAAGGCTCGGCGCACTTACGCTCCAGAATCATCCGCGATTTCTTCAGAACCTTAAGATGACGAACCTCGCGTCGAAAACGCAGCAGATAGATGTCGCAGCGCTCGATCTGATTCGCGATCGCGAGCACGGCGTTCCTCGATTCAATGAATTCCGGCGGCAATATGGCCTCCGAACACTAACCAGCTTCGATGATTTCGTGGACCATAGACTTCCGCCGGATTCGCCTGAGCGGCATCGGCAGGAGATAGAGATTCAAAAATTGCGCGAGGTTTATGGCCAGCACACCTGCGACGCATCGAAGGTAATCACCGACGCGCAGTTGAACAACGACGGATCGCGCATCAACGATTGCCTGGGCCATCCCAACGGCAGCGTCGTCGACAATGTGGAGGATGTCGATACGGTGGTCGGGTGGCTGGCGGAATACACGCGCCCTCACGGATTCGCGATTTCCGAAACGCAGTTCGCGGTATTCATCCTGAACGCGTCGCGTCGTTTGTTCAGCGACCGCTTCTTCACGTCGAGCTTCCGCCCCGAGTTCTATACCGGCCTGGGCGTCGATTGGGTGAACAACAACGGGCCCGGGCCGCGCGTGATGGAGAAGGGAACTTCGAACGGGCACGTGCAACTTGTCTCGCCCATGAAGCGGGTTTTGCTTCGAACCGTGCCGGAGTTGGAGCCGCAATTGAGGGACGTGGTGAACGTTTTCGATCCGTGGGCAAGGGATCGCGGCGATTATTACGACCTGACGTGGAAAGCGCGCAGGGGCGCGGAATCGGATCCGGCGTTTCGTTGAGAGACAATGTGAATTGACCTCCGTTATGATTTCCCGAGCGTCCGTAATTCCTGCAATGCTTCTCTTGGGCGGCTGCATGGTCGGCCCGAAATACTCCAAGCCAACCACGCCGATCGCGCCCGCATTTAAGGAAGCTCCGCCAGCATCGTTCAAGGAGGGGGATGGCTGGAAAACGGCTCAACCCAACGATCAGGCGTTGCGCGGCGACTGGTGGACGATGTTTCAGGACACGCAACTCAACGCGCTCGAAACGCAAATAGAGGCGGCGAATCAGACGTTGCGAGCGGCGGACGCGAACTATCGCGCAGCGCGTGCGGCGGTGATGTTCGCGCGCGCGGGACAGAAACCAACCATCACCACGCAGCCGGGAATCGAAGCGGTTCGTTCGACCATCGGACGCTTGAGCGATGGCGAAGTGATTCGAAGCGGCCCTGGAAGTTTCACTCTTCCCGTCGATTTTAACTGGGAAATCGACCTGTGGGGACGCCTTCGACGCGCCGTTACTTCTGCCAGTGAGCTTGCGGAGGCAAGCGCGGGCGATCTCGAGAATGCGCGCCTCAGCCTGCACGCCGAGCTCGCGATCGATTATTTCGAGTTGCGCAGCGCCGATGCTCAGGAGAAGCTGCTGGACGAAACTATCAAAGCGTATACGCGCGCTTTGCAATTGACGCAGGATCGCTATGAAGGCGGCGCGGCTCCCAAATCCGATGTGACGCAGGCGCGCACGCAGCTTGACACGGCGCGCGTTCAGAGGACCGACGTTGAAGTCGAACGCGCGCAATTCGAGCATGCCATCGCGATCCTGACGGGGAAGCCTCCGTCGGAACTCAGTCTGGCGCCGGCGCCCGTCACTTCGCAGCCGCCCGCGATGCCCGATATTCCCGGAGCTGTGCCATCGCAACTGTTGGAGCGCCGTCCCGATATCGCCGCCGAGGAGCGCCGCATGGCCTCCGCCAACGAACAGATCGGCATCGCCCAAGCGGCCTTCTATCCGACGATAAGCCTCGGCGCGTTGGCCGGATTCAGCGGGGGTTCGCTACTTGGCTGGTTCGCGTGGCCAAATCGCGTATGGGCAGTGGGGCCGACGTTGACGGAGACGCTCTATGACGGCGGGCGCCGCCGCGCGAACTCCGCTATCGCGATCGCAAATTATGACGCGGCAGTCGCCAATTATCGCCAGACAGCGTTGACCGCGTTTCAGCAGGTTGAAGATAATCTTGCCGCGCTGCGCGTCCTTGAAATAGAATCGCAGCAGCAGCGACAGGCGACGGCCTCGGCACAAGAGTCGCTTTCTCTATTTCAAACTCGCTATGAGGGCGGTGTCGATACCTATTTGCAAGTGGTCACCTGGCAGACCGCGGCTTTGCAGAATGAGCGCGCCGATATCGACCTGATGCGCCGCCGCCTGGATGCGAGTGTCCTGTTGATCAAAGCGCTGGGAGGGGGATGGCACGTTTAAAGTAATCCTATGTCGAAACTAATTTTCATTTCTCTACTGATTGCCGGCATTTCTCTTGCCGCCGATCGCGGCGAGGAGATCAAGCTCTGGCCCAAAGGCGCGCCGGGTTCGGAAGGTATCACCGCAGCGGAAGTTTCGAAGCCTTCCACCAATCCCAAATATAACGGTTGGCCCAGCAACTTCACGGTAACGCATTATCCGTCTATTTACGTCTTCCTTCCTCCGAAAGAAAAGGCGACGGGAGCTGCCATGATCGTTGCGCCCGGCGGAGGCCACACGCAGCTGGTGATCGAAAAAGAGGGCTGGGAATTCGCGGATTGGCTGAATTCCAACGGCATCGCCGCGTTCGTTCTGAAGTATCGCCTGGCGAAAGCACCGGGTTCGAAATACACGCTGCCAGATCAGGTCTACGCGGATGCCGCCCGGGCGATGCGGCTGGTGCGGAGCCATGCGAAGGAATGGGGCGTCGATCCGGCGCGCATCGGCTTCTCCGGTTTTTCCGCCGGAGGAGAAGTGGCGGGCATGATCGAGACGAAATTCGACGCGGGCAAGCCTGACGCGGAGGATCCCATTGAGCGCGTCAGCTCGCGGCCGGATTTCAATGTCCTTATATATCCGTGGTACCGGCCCGGTGCGAATAAGCCTGACGAGGCGCCCCTTTTTCCCGTCCCGAAAGATGCGCCGCCGGTGTTCATGGTGTGTGCCGACGATGACCGGTCCCACGTCGAACCAACAGTAAAATTTTATCTGGAGCTGGAAGCGAATCACATTCCGGCGGAGATGCATATTTACGCGTATGGAGGGCATGGGTTCGGGTTGCGGCCAACGCAGAAGCCCGGACCGGTCACGGGTTGGCCGGATCGTTTGAAAGAATGGCTGGCCGAACGCAATATTTCCAGGTAATTACGGTCGATGATGGGATGCGATCGGACGCGACAGCGCTAACCTCGCCCGCGCTCCGGAGTCCAATATTTGACAGGAGAGGCGCCCGTGCTACATGACCTTCGCTATGCATTGCGGCAGTTGATGCGCAATCCGGTGTTCACGTCGATCGCGGCGTTGTCGTTGGCGCTTGGCATCGGCGCCAATACCGCGATTTTCGGTTTGATCGACCATGTGATGCTAAAGCTCCTGCCGGTGAAAAATCCGTCTGAGCTCGCCGTGATTCGCGGACAGTTTTCGTATCCAAGGTACGAGGATATGCGCGACCGGAACCAGGCTTTCTCAAGCATCGTGGCGACGCATTCCTTGAGCGACATGACGGTCAGCCTGCCGGGACAGCCTTCAGGTCAGGCGGCGGGCGAGCTGGTAACCGGCAACTACTTCGCGATGTTGGGCGTGAACGCGGTGATCGGCCGGACGATCCTTCCGGAGGACGATCGCGCACCGGAGTCAAGCCCGGTGGCCGTGATCAGCAACGGCTACTGGAAGCGGATGTTCGGCGGGTCAGAAGATGTGCTCGGAAAGAAGATTCAGGTGCGATCAGGGTCAGGGAACGCGGGCACCGGCGGTCTCGATATTTATGACAGCCCAGGGGCGTCGCGATCGATGGATGGAGCAGTGTTGACGATCGTGGGAGTCAGTCCACCGGAATTTTTTGGGGACTCCGTGGGGACCGCAACCGACGTTTGGATTCCCATGATGATGCAGGCGTCGGCTATGCCGGGCCGGCCATGGCTGAGGCAGCGGCAGAATGTCGCTTTCCTGAACCTCATGGGGCGGTTGAGACCAGGAGTGAGCATTGAACAGGCCCGCGCGGCGGTCACGGTATTGTGGAGGCAAATCCTGACGGAGGAACAAGGCGACCATCTGACGGAGGATCAGAAGCGGCGGATCGCGCAGGCGAATCGCACGGTCGAGCCTGGCGAAAAGGGCTTCGGACAACTGAGGCGGCAGTTCTCACAGCCGTTGCTGGTGTTGATGACGATTGTCGGATTGGTCCTGTTGATCGCCTGCTTGAATGTCGCGAATCTTTTGCTGGCGCGGGCGACGGCGCGAGGGCGCGAGATCGGCGTGCGACTATCGATGGGCGCGGGCCGCGGACGATTGATCCGGCAATTGCTAACAGAGAGCCTGTTGCTGGCGGCCATCGGCGGCGTGCTGGGGATGGCGTTCGCAGTTTTAGGGACCAGAGTCCTAATCGCGATGGTCTCCGACGAGCGGCAGCAGATCGTACTTCCGTTCACGATCGACTGGCGGACGCTGGGATTCATGGCGGTCATTTCGATCGTCACCGGACTGCTCTTCGGACTCGCTCCGGCATTGCGCGCGACACGGGTGAGCCTGGCAGACACCTTGAAGGAGGCTTCGCGAGGCTCCGCCGGTGGACGCCGCGTAGGAATGGCGAAAATGCTGGTGGCGGCGCAAGTCGCGGTGTCGCTGCTATTGCTGATCGGCGCCGGGTTGTTTCTGCGAACGCTCTATAATTTGCAGTCGCAGAATGTCGGCTACAATCCGGAGCGGCTGGTGCTGTTGCGTGGATCCGATCAGCGCTGGATATCGCGGAGACGATATCGGGCGCGTGTGCAAGAACTTGCTCGACAGAATCGCGGTGCTACCGGGCGTAAGCGCGGCGACCTTTTCAGAGAACGGCCTGTTTTCGGGAACCGAATCGGGATGGGGTGTCGACGTCGAGGGATTCACGCCCAGCGGGCCAGACGATAAAAACGCGCGATTCGATCAGATCGGACCGGGATATTTCACCAACATCGGCATTCCGATCCTGTTGGGCCGCGACATGACGGAGCGCGATGTTCCCGGGGCGCCGCGCGTCACCATCATTAACGACACGATGGCGAAGTTTTATTTCAAAGGCGCGAATCCAATCGGTAAGCACGTCTCTCGCGGACAAGCTTGCGCTCGAAATCGTCGGCGTCGTTAGGGACGCGCGGGATCATGATTTCCGGGAGCCGCAGGTGCGGCGTTTTTATGTATCGTACTTCCAGCCGATCGACGGCATTACGACGGCGAACTTCGAGATTCGGGCGGCCGGAAATCCAGCGGCGGTGGAAGCTTTGCTGCGGCGGGAAGTGCAGGCCGTCAATCGCAACCTGCCGATTCTCAACATTAAGGAAGTTCGCGAACTAATGGACAACAGCGTGGTCCAGGAACGTTTGGTGGCGCGGCTCTCGGCATTCTTTGGAATCCTCGCGGTCACGCTGGCGGCGATCGGGCTTTATGGCGTGATGTCCTATGGCGTTGCGCGCAGGACCAATGAAATCGGCCTCCGGATGGCACTCGGCGCGAAAGGATCGAATGTGATCGGGATGATTTTACGGGAGGTGATGCTGCTGACGGTCGTCGGGGCCGTGGCAGGAATTGCCGCGGCAATCGCATGTACCCGGTTTGTGGAGAGTCAGCTATTCGGGCTGAAGCCCAACGATCCGCTGACGTTTGCGGTGGCCGGAGTAATTCTGTTGGCGGTAGGTACGGTGGCCGGGTACATCCCCGCGAAGCGCGCGTCGAAAATCGATCCTATGGTCGCGTTGCGATACGAGTAGAAGTACGCGTCGTTCTGCATTAATTTCCTCGTATGATCCCTCGATGAAGAACAACGCCTTTTGGCAGTGTGGCGGGCTTGCTTTCAGGATGGCGGAGGAACGCTTCGGCTTGTGGAAAGCCGCTCTCTACGCCGCGAGACCGCGTGATTTCAACTTGTTTCGGATACCATTTATCCGGTTGCTGGGAGGCGTGCGCGTAACAGGCGGCGCGCCGCCGCGCTTCGACCGAAGAGATGTCGACGTAATCGGTTGGCGAGAACATGCGTGGTGTCCTCGGCGACCTCGTAATAGTACAGCGCGAACTTTCTGGCCGGATTTCAACCAGGCATCGAGCGTAAGCATCGAGATGGCGCGATGGTCGCGGTGACGGTCGATGGGCCACTGGGTCAAAACTACATCGGGCTTTTCGGCATCGAGCAGGCGACCGAAAGCCCCATAGTGTGAGTCATCGACAATGGCGCGGCCATCGAGCTGGCTGGCGAAAGCGGCACGGGCTTTAAGACTCTGGCAAGCCTTCTGTGCCTCGCCGGTACGGATGTCGGCACAGCGATTCAGAGCAGCGCCGCCGCAGAACCCCTCGCCGCGATTCAGATACAGCAGAACCACCTCATGGCCGAGATCAGTGTAAAGTGCGATGGTTCCGGCGCATCCGCATTCAGGATCGCCAGGATGACCGCCCGCCACGATTATCTTGAGGACTAGCGCGGAGGATTCTTGGAGCAGGGGCAAAGAAGAAGTAGTAGCAGCGAGAAACCCTCGACGCGATAGAGACATCGGAGAATTGTAATACGAGCCGGATCACTGCTCTCGCAGCACCGTCACAGGGTCGACGCGCGTAGCTCGACGAGCCGGAACCACGCATGCCGCCAAACCGACAAGGGCCAGCGTAAGAATCACAGCCGACATCACCGCCGGGTCGAGCGGTTTCACGCCGTAGAGCTGGCCCGCCACAACCGAACGCAACGCCACCGATCCCGCCATGCCCAGTATCAGGCCGGCGCCGAGCAGCCACAACGCTTCACTGACCACCAGTTTCACCACGCCCCCCGCGGTGCACCCCAGTGCGGCTCGAATCCCTATCTCGCGCTGGCGCTGTGTAACCAGATAGGCCAGCACGCCATAAATGCCGATCGCCGAAAGGAACAAAGCGAGACTTCCGAATAACATGGCCAGCGTCAACGAGGCGCGCCGTCCCGCGAGCGCCAGATCGCCGCGCTCCTCCATGGTGTGCAGATCGAATAACGCAAGGCTGGGAGCTACGCCCGAAAATTGCGTACGCACCGCGCGCAAAATCGCTCCCGCATCGCCGGATGTCTTAATGGCCAGCACATAACCCCTTTGAACATGCTGCGCGTAAGGCGTATAGTATGCTCCCACCGGATTTCCGTTGCCCTCCACATTGTCCGTGTGGACGGGACGAATGACCCCCACCACTGTCATCCAACGCGTGTGTTCATCCGTCTTCAGGAAGTTGTTGAGGTCCTGCGGAAAGTACATGCGCCGGCCGATCGGGTTGCGATCCGGCCAAAAGTGGTGCGCCAATCTCTCATCCACGATAATCGTTCCAGGCGCGGATTCGCGATCGCGTTCATCGAACGGGCGCCCCGTCATCATCGCGATATGCATGGCCTCGAAGTAGCCCGGCGTAACGATAAGCTGTTCGGGCGAAATAACCGATTCTCCCGATTTCATCACGTAGCCTTCGGCCAGGATCACGCCGTCGCTATGATCGCCGCCCCAAGGGATCGTGGTGGTCGCACCCGCCGCCGTCACACCGGGAATCGCTCTCATCGCAGCGAGTGTCCGGTCCATCAGCTCGTTCACATCAGGTGTTTTCGAATAGAGCGATTGCGGCACACTCGTTGCGGCCGTCACCACGCCCTTGACATCGAATCCCGGGTCGACATGCAGCAACTGCCGAAAGCTCGCCAGAACCAGTCCCGCGCCGACAAGCAGCAGAAAAGCCAATCCGACCTGCGCGACCACCAGCACTTGCCGCAAACGGCGTGCCCCTCGCCCGGCCGTTCCGGAGCGGCTTTCTTCGCGCAGTACTTCATTCAACCGCGACCGCAGCACCTGCACCGAAGGGATCAGCCCGATAATAATTCCGACGAACGCCGCGGTCAGCAAGCATCGCCAGCACCACCATGGTGTCCACGCGCACCTCGCCCGCTCGCGGCAATTTTTCGATCCCGCTATGCGCCAGGGCTTTTAACAATCCCGCGCCCAGCTCCGCCCCCGCCGCGCCGCCCGCCAGCGCTAACAGAGTGCTTTCCGTCACCATCTGGCCGATCAGCCGTCCCGCTCCTGCGCCCAGTGCCAGGCGAGTGGCGAATTCTTTGCGCCGCAGGGCCGTACGCGCCATCACTAAATTTGCGACATTAACCGCGCCGATCAGCAGCACGAATGCCGCCCCGCCCCACAGCAGGTAAAGCGCTCCGCGAATCTCCTTCACCAGCATGTCTTCAAGAGGCACCACCAAAGTGTGGAAACCCGCATTAATCAACAGCACCTTGAAATTCGGATACCGCTCCAGGTTGGCCCGGTTGAGCGCGTCCACCTGGGCCTGCGCCTGCTCGATCGTCGCGCCCGGCTTGAGCCGGCCGATGTTCTGCCAGTTATTGGCGTGGCGCAGTTCCCGCTCGCTCGGTGCAAACGCCGCAGGCACCCAGAGGCGGACCTCGGGATCGATAAAGTTGAACCCCGCTGGCATCACTCCGACAACCGTGAACGGCTGTCCACTCATACGGATGTCCTTCCCGAGCCCCGCCTCCGGGCTGCCAAAGAGAGCCCGGCTCAGGCTGTCGCTCAAAATGACTTTCTGGTCACCTCCCGGCTCGCCTTCGGCGTCGGAAAAAGCGCGCCCGTAGGCTGGCGATGCGCGCAATAGGCGGAACAGAGAAGGCGTCGCCTGCATGCCTGTGACGCGCTGCTGTGTCCCTTGGATCTCCACCGTTCGGCCGGTGGTTTTGAAGAGCGCCTGCTCCGAGAAAACGTTGACATCCCGCAGGCGGTCGTAATAATCGCCCGAGGCGCTGTTGTATCCGAAATCGGCTCCCGCCTTCGGGTAGCGATTCGCCATTAAAAGGATGGAGCGTGCGTCCTTAATCGGGAGCGGTCGCAACAACACCGAGTTCACCACCGCAAACGTAGCCGTATTCGCGGCGATACAAACCGCAATTGTCAGGACCACAGTGAAGGTGAATCCCTTGTCGCTCAAAAGCGAACGGATGGCGTGCCGAAGGTCGCGGAAGGCAGATTCCATGTAATCTGATACGCAAAACGACCGCACCCGGGTCGAAATTTATTTCCATTTATTTGTGGCGTATACCGTGTGCCGTCCCGACCGCCGCCTTGTCAAACTCAACACAGTAAGCTACTGCTTGATAATCGTCCCATCCATCCGCCGGATCTCCCCCCACCCGCCGTTGAGAGTCTTCCGCTCGCCATTTTCCCCATACCCAAACGGATACTTCGCCGCCGCCTTCTCATCCACTTCGATGCCCCACCCCGGAGCCTCGTTCACATACCAATATCCATCCTTCATCACCGGACAGCCCTGAAAAACTTCCTGCGTCCGTTCGCTAAACGGCGAATATTCCTGCACTCCGAAATTCGGAGCCGTCACATCCAGTGTGATCTGCGCCGCATGCCCGATCGGCGATACATCTCCCGGTCCATGCCACGCGCTGCGTACCCCGAACTGCTCCGCGAACGCGATGATCTTGCGCGCCGGCGACAAGCCTCCGCACTGCGAGACGTGAATGCGAATGAAATCGATCAGCCGCTCCGTGATCAAAGGACGCCACTCATGCGGACTGTTGAACAGCTCGCCCATCGCGAGCTGCGTCGCGCACTGCTGCCGGATCATTCGGAAATACGCGATGTCCTCCGGCGACAACGCGTCTTCCATGAAAAACAATTTGAACTTCTCCGCGTCTTTCGCGAACTGCACCGCCTGAATCGGCGCGACGCGCTCATGCACATCGTGCAGCAGTTCGATATCGTCGCCCAGCGCCTTGCGCGATTCTTCAAACAGCTTCAGAGCCCGCCGGATGTATACGCCCGGCTCGAACACCGGACCCGCGTGCAGCGACTTTACCGTCGCATCGCCGCGCCGCGATCCATAACCAGCCATGCCCGGAACGCCCACCTGTACGCGCACGAAACGAAATCCCTGCTCGATCCATTTCTTCGCGCTTTCGATGGTTTGCGCATAATCGGCGCCATCGGAATGCCCATAGCAATCCGCCGCCTCGCGCACTTTTCCGCCCAGCAGTTGATATACAGGCATATTCGCCTGCCGGCCTTTGATATCCCACAGCGCCTGGTCCACGCCGCTGATCGCGTTGTTCAACACCGGCCCGTTGCGCCAATACGAGCTGTTGTAGTTCGCGTTCCAGATATCCTCAATCCGGTCCGCGGGCTTGCCGATCAAAAACGGCTTTAGATATTTCTCGACCGCCGGCACCACCAGGTCCGCGCGCTGCGTGAACGTCCCGCAGCCGTAGCCGTACAGGCCGTCCTGATCGGTAGTGATCTTCACCACCACCAGCCGCAAACCGGCGGGCGCCGTCGCGATCACGCTGACATCTTTAATCTTGGGCGAGGGCAAACCGCGCACCGCTTTTGCGATTTTTTCCTGCGCCGCCAATTCCCGTTGAGCAAATCCCAGAGCTCCCACTGAGAGTTTGAAAACATCGCGCCGATTCATCATGGTCGTACGCTCCTTACAAATCTACAGTTGCACAACTGTAATGTTTATGTATAATACACCCAAGCAGGGGACTGGTTTATTGAAATGATGAAACGATTCAACTCCCGACGCAGCTTCTTAAGAGGCGCAGCCGGCGTCACTGGCGCGACCATCTGGAGCGGCGACACTCTGGACGCGATGATGCAGCACACCAACACTGCATCCAAGCCATCCGAACTCAAAATTACCGACCTGCGCGTGGCCACCCTCGCCCGCGCGCCGATGACCTGCCCCGTCATCCGCATCGATACCAACCAGGGAATCTACGGCCTGGGCGAAGTTCGCGACGGCGCGTCCAAGACCTACGCGCTGATGCTCAAGAGCCGTATTCTGGGCGAAAATCCCTGCAATGTCGATAAAATTTTCCGCAAGATAAAGCAATTCGGATTTCACTCGCGCCAGGGCGGAGGCGTCTGCGCCATTGAAATGGCGCTGTGGGATCTGGCCGGCAAAGCTTACAACATTCCCGTTTATCAAATGCTCGGCGGAAAGTTTCGCGACAAGATCCGTTGCTACGCCGACACCACTGAATCCGACGATGCCAATATCTACGGCGATCGGCTTAAGAAACGCAAGGAGCAAGGGTTCACCTGGCTCAAAATGGATCTGGGCATCGATCTCGTCAAGGACGTTCCCGGCGCGCTGACGTATCCTGCCGGCGAAGATCTGGGCGAGGGCTCCCGCAAGGAGCACATGTTCACCGGCATCGAAATCACCCACAAGGGCGCGGAGCTGATGGCCAATTTCATGGCCGTCGTGCGCGAGCATGTCGGCTGGGAAGTTCCTCTTTCGGTCGATCACCTGGGCCACATCGGCGTGCACTCCTGTATTCGCCTGGCGAGTGCGCTCGAAAAATATAATCCCGCGTGGCTCGAAGACATGATTCCCTGGCAGCGCACCGAGCAGCTCAAGGAGATCAAGGATCACATCGAAGTTCCGCTCTGTACCGGCGAAGATATTTATCTTAAGGAAGCCTTCATCGAACTCGCGAAAAATCATTCCATCGATATCGCCCATCCCGATCTCGCTACTTCCGGCGGCATTCTCGAAACCAAGAAAATCGGCGACGCGCTCCAGGAATACGGCGTCCCCATGGCGATGCACTTCGCCGGCTCGCCCGTCTCCTGCATGGCCAACGTGCACTGCGCCGCGGCCACGGAGAATTTCCTGGTCCTCGAAAATCACTCGGTCGACGTCCCTTGGTGGAGCGATCTGGTCGATGGCGTCGAAAAGCCGATCGTGAACAAAGGTTTCGTAACCGTGCCCGACAAACCGGGCCTGGGCATCACTCTTAACGATGAGGTGATGAAGCAGCATCTGCTCGAACCTGGGTACTTCGAGCCAACACCGCAGTGGGATAAAGAGAATTCGCGAATCAACGATCGCCTGTTCTCATAACGATTCGAATCGCTCCCTGCGCGCTACCGAGCCGCGACCACAGGGAGCGATCTTTGGCATGTAGTTAAAAAGGGGGGGTAACCATGGTGTTCTCTCGCAGTCTTTTAAAGGTCACTCAGTGGGTGAGTCTGACCGTTCTTTTCGCCGCTCTTGCACTCGCTCAATCCGAGCGCGGCACTATCACCGGCGCGGTACGCGATCCTTCCGGTGCTTCCGTTCCTGCCGCCACCGTCATCATCACCAACCAGGCCACCAACGTCGCGGTCCACGTCACCACCAACGACGCTGGCGAGTTCACCGTACCCAACCTGCCTCCCGGCACCTACTTGGTCCGCGTCGAGAAGGGCGGCTTCCGTCCTTCTGAAGAGCGGGGCCTCTCGCTCGACGCCGCGCAAACAGTGCGGGCCGACGCCATTTTGCAAGTCGGCACATCGAACCAGGCTATTGAGGTTCAGGCTTCTGCGGTCTCGCTGCAGACCGAGGATGCAAAGTCCAGCACGACGCTTCAGAACAAGCTGGTCAACGACCTGCCGCTGGTGGTCAGCGGAACAGTTCGAACGCCGTTCGATCTCGCCGCGATGACGCCCGATGCGAAGAATGTCGGTGGCGATAACGGATTTATCGGTCGGCGGCGGTCAGGCGGCCGCTTACGGCACCACGCTCGACGGTGTTTCCGCGAACACGTCGCGCGCGTTGTCGAAAAGCTGGGTCGCCTCCAACTCCCCGTCCGTCGAGGCGATCGATCAGTTCACCGTCGATTCCAGCGGCTACAAAGCGGAATATGGGCACGGTGCGGGCGTCATGACCTTCGTATCCAAGTCCGGCACCAACGCGATTCCACGGCTCGGCCTACGAGTTTATTCGCAATAACGATTTCGACGCCAATAACTTTTTCAGCAACGCCACCCGCATCCCCAATTCGATTTATAAGCAGAACGATTTCGGCTTCACAGCCGGCGGTCCGGTCTGGATTCCCAAGATCTATCACGGGAAGGACAAGACGTTTTTCTTCTTCTCCTACGAAGGTTTCCGCAACCGCGCCGGCGCCAACGGTACGGCCTTCACCGTCCCCACTCCGGAAATGTACAACGGCGATTTCAGCAAATGGGTTACCTCCACCGGGGCGATGATTCCGATCTACAACCCCACTTCCCAGGTACACGAACGCCAATGGATCGGTCACTCGGCAGGTCTTCCCCGGCAACATTATTCCCAAGTCCGCTGTTCAGCGCTGCTTCGCAGAAAGCCCTCAGCGTGTTCCAGTCCGGCGGAGCGATCGCGCCCAACAACGGCGCGGCTCCGGGCACGCCCGCCTACATTTCAAATAATTTCCTCGAAACGAGCGGAACCCAGATCTATCCCGTCAATAAATGGAGCATCAAGGGCGATCACGTATTCAACGAGAAGCATCGCATCTCCGGATATTACGGCAACGACCGTGAGCATCAGACCTATGGCGCGGACGGACCTCCCACGCTCCCCGGCCTCTACTCCAATTACAACGATCTGACCCAGTACAGCGACGTCCTCCGCTTCAGTTGGACCTGGACGCTCAGCCCCACCAAGATCAATTACTTCTATGCGGGCGGCAACAACTGGCGTCAGGATCATAAACCTCCGCAGGAATACATCGGCAACTGGCAGGGCAAGTTCTGCCTGACCAACGTGCCGAACTGCAATGAGAATCTGGTGAATCTATTCTCGGGCGGCACCAGCGATAACTACAGCACCTGGGGAGGCCAGGCCGACAATGGTTCGGAGAACACCGTCTATTCCTATAACGACGACTTCACCTGGATCCACGGCAAGCATACCTTCAAGTTCGGCGGCATGTATCAGCTCAATCATTACAACGGATTCGGCCGTCAGTGCGAGGCCGGCTGCATCGGCTTCAGTTATCAGGAAACCGGCGTTCCGGGCGGTTCCAATCCCAATGCAGGCGGCAACGCTTTCGCTTCGTTCCTGCTCGGCCAAGCCGACAGCGGACAGATCGACACCGTCCGTTTCATCGGCCAGCAGTTCTACTATTTCGCCGGCTATTTCCAGGACGATTATAAAATCTCTCGCAAGCTCAATCTGAATATCGGCTTGCGCTGGGATGCGAATCTTCCGCCCACCGGCCTTGCTGACCGCTGGACAGACTTCGGGCCCACGACGCCGAACCCGGTCGGCGGATTCCTGGCGCAGTCCTGTTCGCGGGCAATTGTCAAGGGTGCGTTGGCTCGCGGACTCTGGCCGATTTCTGGAATAAAGGCTTCGGAGCGCATGTTGGACTCGCCTATTCGTGCGGACTCGAAGACCGTCATCCGCGCCTCCTACGCGCGTTCTTACGGATCTCTGGTTTCCGTCAGCGGCTCCACGCACAACAGCGGCTACACTTTGACCCAGACGTTCTCATCCGCCAACTCCGGTATACACCCACCTACACGATCGATCAAGGAATGCCGCCTTGGACCGCGCCGCCCTTCATCAATCCTGCCGTTTCCAACGGAACCAACGTCGCCTGGTTCCAGGGAAATGAAACCACCAAACTTCCCGCGTACGATAACTTCTACTTCTCCATCGAGCGCCAGCTCAGCGGCTCCATGGTTCTCGAAGCCGCGTATAACGGGGTTATGGGGGAGCATCTGCAAGCCGAATTGCTCGATTACAACCAGATCAACCCCAGCTATCTCACCAAGTACGGCACGGTCGCGCAAAGCATCACTGTGCTGAACAGCCAGGTCGGTTCTGCCGCTGCGATTGCCGCCGGCGTGACCGCGCCCTTCCCTACGTTCAACTCTTTGTGGGGATCGCGCGCCACCGTAGCCCAGGCTCTGCGGCCGTTCCCGCAGTACAACGTAATCGATACCTACGCCGGCCAGGGCGACCACAGCGGCCACTCCACTTACAACGCCTTTCTGCTCAAGTTCCAGAAACGGCTATCCCACGGCTTGACTCTCCAGACGTCCTACGTGTTTTCGAAGATCCTTACTGACGCCGATTCCGCATGGGGCGATCAGCAGACGGGACAAGGCTACGCCGCCGACCAGTTCAATCGCCATCTGGAAAAATCGATCGGCGCCTACGACGTCACGCACGACTTCAAGTTCGCCGCCGTCTACGACCTTCCCTTCGGCCGCGGCCAGCAGTACCTGACCCACGGCCCCGCCGCCTGGGTCCTCGGCAACTGGCGCATCTCCAGCATCAACCTCTATTCGAGCGGTACTCCGGTCGCGCATCAGCACCTCGTATACGCTTCCGATTTATGCCGCCGGCGATGCGGGATCGACGCGCCTCCCTCCCTACATCACTTCCTACACCGGATGGCAGCCGAGCTATAGCGGGAGTTTCGATCCCGGCAAGGACAACTTCTTCGTCCCCTACGGCACCGGACCGTTTCCGCTCCAAGGATCCGGCACCGGCTTCAACGGCATCGGGAACGATACCCGCTACAATCCGAAGCTCCGCCTGTTCCCGAACCTGAACGAGAACATGTCGCTCACGCGCAGCTTCCCGATTCGCGAAAAGATGCGCCTCGAATTCCGCGCGGAAGCCTTCAACGTGTTCAATCGGGTACGCTTCGGCACTGGCAGCACGCAGTTGCAAAATGCCCAGTTCGGTGTTCTGGTTGGTTCGGGAAGCCAGATTAACACGCCGCGCAACCTGCAGTTGGCTTTGAAGTTTTATTTCTAATACTTTGGATCTCGAGCGGTTCGTCGACGCACAGAATCCGGTATACGATTCTGTGCTGGCGGAGTTGCGGGCCGGGCGCAAGGTGGGCCACTGGATGTGGTTTATTTTTCCTCAACTTCGCGGTTTAGGTCATAGCGCGATGTCGTATAAATACGGCATCGAATCTCAAGCGGAGGCCGAGGCGTATCTAAACCACCCGGTTCTTGGCCCTCGGCTGGTCGAATGCACCCGTCTCGCGAAAAACGTGACTTTCGAATATCCCGACAATCTCAAATTCAAATCGTCGATGGAGCTGTTCGCCAGCGCCTCAACAGCGCTTAACAAGTATTATGGTGAATTTAAGGTCGATTAAGGGCTCCCACAGGCCCTTACGCTACCAATTAAGGTCATTTAAGGACCCATAAAGCCGACGTTAAGGCTTGATGAGGGGAAATTTACGCTATTTGGGAAGATTGTGGTGAGGCTCGAGCCCGGGACACCGAACCAGCTTGCGAGCGTGGCTCCGTACTGATCGACCGCAGTGGTCGGAATGAGCGTTCCGCGCATATTGGTGTCGTTCGGGCTGCCGAAAGCAAGCGACGGGAAAGCTCCGTACATCGCGCCGCCTTGGACTCCGCTGCCGATGATGAAGTGATGGTTGCCCCAGGCATGATCGCTGCCGTCATTTCCATTCGGACTTAAAGTGCGGCCGAATTCCGAGGCGGTGAAAGTGGTTACCTGGCTATCGACCATCAACTCCTGCGTCGCGCTGTAAAATGCGTTGACGGCTTGGCTCAGTTGCTGTAGCAAGGCGACTTGCGTTTCAAGCTGCGCGCCGTGTGTATCGAAGCCGCCTAACTGGCAGAAGAAAATCTGGCGGGTCATGCCTAGCGTGTTGCGAAGGCCGATCAGCTTCGCGACCATCAGCAACTGGTCGGCGAGAGGATTGTTGGCGGGAAACGGCGTGTTGATCGTGACCGAGCCGATTTGCGAGGCCAGTGTATTCGCGTAGTTCGCGCCGCGCGTAACGATGGTGTTGGCGGCCTGCACTAACTGGACTCCGTTGCTGAATGTCAGCAGAGAGTTGACGGCGTTCTGAACGTTGGAGTCAGTCACGGCTGCGTTGAGTTGAACGGGGCCGCTGGGAGGAACGGTGGCTGGCAGAGTGTTCTGCCCGGTGCAGAACAATCCGCAGCCTTCGATGGAAGTTACGGGAGGAAACTGGGCGCCGGAATTAACGGTCTGAAGCGAGTCCGCCAAGCGGCCTCCCCAACCTGTGCCGCCGAGTCCGTTGGGAACTGATGTTTGCCATTGGCTGGATTGATCGGAGTGTGAGAAGAGGGCGGCGGGCACTGCCGCTCCACCATTCGCGGCCAAGTAGGAAGCGCGATTCGTCGGCGCCACAAGCATGCCGACATTGGCTAGAATCGCGGCTTTTTTTGCGTTATATAGACTTTGAATTTCTATCAGACTTGGATGGAGTCCGTAGGTGTCGCTGCCGACTTGGATGGGCAGGAGTGAGCTTGCGATAACGCCAGAGGGCCGCGGTTAGCGGCGTAGAGCGAATAATTCTGCTGCGCGGTGGTGATGGGGATCACGGTGTTGTGGCCGTCGTTGCCTCCGGAGAGGAAGATGCAGACTAGCGCCTGATAACCGGTGCTTCCGGCGGCGAGAGCGTTCATCTCACCGAATTTCGACATGGCGCCCATGGCACCCAATGCCGTGACTGACTTCAAGGTAGCGCGAAGAAAATCCCGTCTGGAACGAATTAGCATTTTTAATTTCCTTTTATTGATTTGCTGGTGCGGCAAGAGGGCAGGTCGGGAACCTGCCCCACTGTTAGTGCCACACGTTGTAGTAATTCGATGTCGCGATCAGATAGAGAGCTGTCTCCACCTGCTTCATGCCCGTTGGTATAGCCGGCTGGGTCTTCGGCTGCGACTGCCGACACTATGATGCTCTTCACTGCTGCGGGCAGCAGGCCGCGGGTCAGGGTCAGGTCCATCGCATTGACTAGCGCGGCCGGGTTTTTCGCTAGCGCCTGATACGACGTCAGATCGATGGCTCGTGCCCGGTCCGTAAGTCAGAAGCGGACTGGAGAAACTGGCGAAGAGATTCGCGACCAGATTCGCGCGATAGAGCGAGGTGTAGGTATCGAAGATCTGGAACTCGCCGCCCGTGAGTGGCGCGGAGGCCGGCGGCGTGATATAGCCCGCAGGCACGACATAATGCGGCGAGTAGTAGTTAAAAACACTGGCCGGGTTGAAGATGTCCTGGTCCATATTGAGCAGATCGAACGCGAAATAGTTCTGATCGTTGACGGTGCCGTTGAAGGCGCGGATGATACCTGCGAGGAACAGAGCCGGCTCCTGCATGTGGCCGTCGGTCGATTGATCGTTCCCGCCCGCATCGTTGGCGCGAGCTTCGGGATCCATCAGCACGGCGGTGATGACCGCCTTCATGTCGCCTCTGACACCGCTTCCGTTGTTGGCGAAGGCGGCGGCGACTCGCGAGATGTACTGCGGGCTGGGATTGCTCTTGACCAGATGCTGGATGAGTTGCTTGCCGACAAACGGGCCGACGTTGGGGTGATAGAAAATATTGTCGAGCGCCGCTGAAAGATCGGCCGACTGCGGCGAGCCCTGCGGGTGCGACGTACGGAGCGGTGCCGTTGCCATTCTTAAAATCGGGCAACAGCGTTTTCGATCCGCTGTCGTGAAATTGCGGCATCGCGACCATGGGCGATGTCGGGTCGGTATTGCCGTCGTTGATTCCCGCGCCCCAATAAGGAGCAACGCCCGATTGCGCGAAGGTCCAGCCGGTGAGGACTCGTGCAAGCTCGGTTACGTTGGTCTGATTATAGGTGGGGGCCGGGAGGCCATCGGAGCCGAGTTGCACCGAGCCATCCTGATTCAGCAGCACGGTGCCGATGGAGAAAAGCTGCATGAGCTCGCGCGCATAATTTTCATTCGCTACGGTGCCGAGCGCCGGATTCGCGGCGGCATTGTTCACCATATTGAGAAATCCGCCCATAGAGGCACTGAGCGTGACATCGCCTAGGATCTGCCGGTAGTTGGTGAATGCGTCGGTCAACAGAAGCTCCTGGAACGGAGTTACGTTGTTCGGGAAGATCAGAGAGTTGAGCGACACAACCGTGATCTGGCTCAACGCGAACGCCACGCGCTGGCGCAACTGATCGGCGTTCATGACGGAGTTCGTTAAGAAACGCGTGGGCATGCTGTAAGGCAGGTTCGCGTAGTTGGAAATTTTACCCAACGCGAATTGCTGGTTCAGCCAGCCTTGGAGTCCGAGGGTTTGCACGTTCGCGATATCAGAGCTTGCGGGGCCGAACGCGGCTTGTTGGAGGAATCGCTGCGCAGTGGCCGTCGGGACCAGTGCGGTTCCTCCGGTGAGTGCGACCGTTGCGATTCCCGATTGATTATTAGTGCCGGACGCGGTGATGGTGACCGTGCCGGTTGCGGTCATGGCTGAGGGTGCCGTGAATACGCCGAGTGAAGTGATCGATCCCGCGGAGGACGACCATGTCACGGAAGTCTGTCCCGATGCGGTGAATGTTTGCATCCCGTTTAGCGCCACTGAAACTGTGGCGGGCGAAACTGTAATCGGTCCTCCGGTGACTGCCGCCGGATTCAGAGTGATGGTCGAGGCTGCGGATTTGGTACTGTCGGCAACGCTGGTCGCTGTGACAGTCACCGAGGTTTTACTGGCGATCGTGGCAGGAGCCGTGTAGTTGATCGGAGTGCCTGAGGTTGAGGTCGTGGCACTCAGTGTGCCGGCCCCGCTAATGGTCCATGTCACGCCGAGATTAGTGCTGTTTGTCACTGTCGCCGTGATGGGCTGCGTTTGAGTTGCCGACAAGCTGGCGGTGGTCGGCGAGACGGAGATAGACACTGCCGGGAGATTAATCGTATATGCCGCGGACGCGACTGGGCTGTTGGTCATCCCACTTTTAAATGCGATGGCCTTGACTGTAGTGGTGGCGGCGACGGAGAATGCTGCGCTGTAAGGCGTCCCGGCCGTTGCGCTCGGATTGGTTCCGTCGATGGTATAGCGGATCGACGCGCCGGTGGTTGTGGTCGCGAGCGTCACCGATTGCGCGGCTGAGTAGGCTCCCGCCGGCGGAGTGAACGTCGGCGTGGCTACCGGAGATTCGGGTTGAGTGAGCGTCACTTTCGCGGTTCCGGTTTGACCGGCGCTGCCACTGGCGGTGATGATTACCGCGCTCGAAGAAGGCATCGTTGCGGGAGCGGTATAGACTCCGCTCGAGGTGATGGTACCGGCGGATGCGGTCCAAGATACGGTTTGACCGCCGGAAACGGTGAAGGTTTTGGACGCGCCTAATGCGACGTTGGCGCTGGCGGGAGAAACGGTTATTGGCGTCACGAAGGTTACGTTGACGGTGTTCGAGGCCAGTGTTCCGGGATTCGTAACTGAGAACGGAACGCTGCCGGTGGATCCTTGATATCCGGCGATGGTCAACTGCTTGGATGAGATTAGAGTCGTGCTCAGCGCGACCGGTCCGGCGATGACTCGCGCTCCGGTGAGAAATCCGGTGCCAATGATGGTTGCGCTGTAGCTGCCGACGTTCAATGGATTTGGCGAAACCGATGTTAGGGTCGGGCCGAGCGCCTCGATCAATACGTAGGCGATGCCAATGGTTTTTCCATCCGACCCGGTGGCTTGGACCGTTATCGGGTTTTGGGCCGGAGGGGTTGCGGGAGCGGTGTACAAACCCGTTGCGCTGATGGTGCCGAGCTTCGGATTATTTATGGGCGCCATCCCGAGCAGCGACCAGGTGACGGCGGAGTTTGACAAACCCGTGACGGCAGCATGGAACTGCTGGGTGAATCCAACACCGACGTAAGGCTCGGCCGGTGTGACGGCGACGGTCTGAGCGCGTAACGCATTAATAAGGAGACAACCAATAAGAAGTTTCCAGCGGCGCAAAAGCATGGTCATTATTTCCCCGTTCAACTTTCCCGTTCAAGTAATGAAGAGGTCGATTAGGTTGCATTATGCGCTTCGGGGGAATAATCCCAGGTTTGTTTTTCGCCTTAGAGGGTGTGGGGATATTTGTGTTTAGTCATAGGGAAAGAGTCGTAAGTAGATGATTCCGAGGCCGGCGCCGGAGGATCTGTTACCGAAATTCCTCGATTCTTTGGATCCTGAGGAATCCGAGCGGTTGCTGGAGATGCTGGTACAGGAACAGGCGGCGCCGATTGTGGAACGCGTGGTCGGCTCCAAGATTCGCGGGGCGATCGCCGAGGATGTGCGAAGCGAGGTGATTGCGGATCTGATTTCCCGGCTGCGGGAGTTGAAAGAATCGGCGGAACGCGATACGATCCGGGACTTTCGCGCTTATAGCGCCGTGGCTGCATATCACGGGTGCGATAAATATTACCGGCGGGCTTTTCCTCAGCGTCACCGGCTCGAAATTCAATTGCGATATCTGCTGGGCAAGCATGTGCGGCTGGCGATTTGGATCTCGCCTGATGGGGAATGGATCTGCGGAAGCAAGGCTCGGAATAAAGGGCTGCCGCGGCTCGAGTCCCTGCTGAAGACGGAGCCCGGCGATTCTAGTTGGGCGAGCTCGCGAGTGGCGGTGCGGTTGATGGAGAGGATTCTGGATGAATCGAGCGCGCCTCTGCCGTTTAACGAACTGGTGGAGCGCGTGGCGAAGCATTGGCGTATTTCCGATCGGCATGATGTGCAGGGGATCGATCTGGCGAATAAAGCGCCGAGCGTGGAGACGAAGCTGACGCAGCGCGCCTGGCTCAAACGAGTTTGGAGCGAGATTGGCGGATTGCCTCGGGCGCAGAGGATTTCGCTGCTGCTGAATCTAAGGGACGAGAGGGGGGAAGCGGCGCTTACGCTGCTGCCATCGACGGGCGTGGCGAGCCTGGCGCAGATTGCTGCGGCGGTCGAGATGTCGGTAGAGGAGTTGACGCGCGTCTGGAAGGGGCTGCCGCTGGACGATATTAGAATCGCGGCCAGGCTGGGGCTGAATCGGCAAAGGGTGATTGACTTGCGGCGGTCGGCTCGGCGGCGATTGAATAAGTTGGTTTAGGGGGTGCTGAAAAAGTCTTATTCGCCGCCGATGAACGGAGATGAACAAAGACGCTAACGCATTTTTTCGATCCGCGCTGACAAAAGAGGGCAGGTCGGGAACCTGCCCCACTGGCAAAATTTGCTGACGGCGGGTTTGGATGTTATTGATTCTACTGCCTCGTCGACTGGCCTTCTTGTTGCTCACTTAATCTTGTGTTCTTTAACAGCCGAATCAACGTGTACCTGATCGGAGGGGTCACGGCTGCTTCGCTGATTGTGGCTTCCTTCCAAGCCAGAGTGGAGATTCGGGCGCTCTCCGACGAGGTTGAGCGGACGGCACTTGCGCTTGCGGAGGGCCAGCAGCGGGCAGTTGAACCTTTGCTTCGTGGCGGCACGCCGGAAGATCTCCAGGCGCTGGTCGACGGATTTCAGAGGCGCGAGCATTCTACGGAAGCCATCTATGACGTGAAAGGGAATCCGCTCGCGATCAATGCGTCGCTGGCGGCGGCGAACATTGCCCTGCCGCCTTCCTCCGTGTTGCTGGCGATTCGAGATGGATGGAGAAAAGGTCAGTTTCTGCGGATCGACGGGAAGCCGGTGCATGTTCTCGCGTTGCCTCTACGTTCGGCGACGGAGGTCATCGGCGCGATTGCAATTTTTCAGGACGCGGCGAACCTCGCCTCGCGCGAAGCGTCGGTGTGGCGGAACACGATTGCCAGCCTGGTGGTGCAGGCGATTTTGATTATCATCGTTACGCTGCTGGTGGTCCGCTGGAGTTTGCGGAGACCTTTGCGGCGCATGGCGCAGTGGATGGAGGATTTGCGGACCGGGAAAACGCCGGTTGAAAGCGAACTGCCTAAGGAAGCGATGTTCCAGCCGCTGGCCAAAGAGGTGACGAAGCTCGCGACCACCCTTAAAGCCGCGCGGGCGGCGGCGGATGAGGAGGCGCATCTTCGCGATACGGCGCAGGCGCTGTGGACTCCGGAGCGATTGCGGATTTTCGTTCAAACGAAACTGAACGGCAGCCGCCTGTTCGCGGTATCGAATCGCGAGCCTTATGAACATAAAAATCGGGGAGGGTCGATTGGGTGGTCGGTTCCCGCTAGCGGTTTGGTAACTGCGCTCGAGCCGGTGCTACAGGCTTGCGATGGGACCTGGGTCGCGCAGGCTACGGGCGATGCGGATCGCGCGGCGTCCGATGATCGCGGCCGGGTGCGGGTGCCGCCGGATCATCCGCAATATACGCTGCGCCGGGTTTGGCTCAGCAAAGAAGAAGAAGACGGTTTCTATTTCGGATTTGCGAACGAGGGGCTGTGGCCTTTGTGCCATATCGCGCATACGCGGCCCATTTTCCGCGCCGAGGATTGGAACGCTTACCAGATCGTAAATCAGAAATTCGCCGCTGCGCTGCTGGAAGAGATCGAAGGCGAGCCGAATCCGGTGATCCTGGTGCAGGACTATCATTTCGCGCTGCTGCCGCAGATGATCAAGAAGCAGCGTCCGGATGCTCGCATTAATCTTTTCTGGCATATCCCGTGGCCGAATCCGGAGGCGTTCGGGATTTGCCCTTGGCAAAAGGAATTGCTGGACGGGATGCTGGGCGCGGACTTGATTGGGTTCCACATTCAGGCGCATTGCAATAATTTTCTGGAGACGGTCGACCGGGCGCTCGAATCGCGCATCGATTGGGAGAGCTTCGCGGTCAATCGACGCGATCATATGACGGTGGTGCGGCCGTTTCCGATCAGCGTGGCATTTTGCGCGGCGAGCGTCGATCGAACGCCGGCGGAGCGAGGGGAAGTCGAGAGAGCGCAGTTATTTCGCCACCTGGAGGTTGACGCGACGCTGATGGGGTTGGGAGTTGATCGTATAGATTACACCAAGGGCATTCTGGAACGCTTTCGGGGCATCGAGCACTGCCTGGAAAAGTATCCGTTCTATAAAGGTAAGCTTACGTTCGTGCAGATCGGCGCGCCGAGCCGGACTCCGATTAAGCGCTATCAGGATCTGATGCTGGAGGTGCAGGAGGAAGCGGATCGCATAAATCAGCGTTTTCGAAAAGGCGATTGGAAACCGATCGTCCTGCTGGAACGCCAGCATAGCCATGAAGAGATCACGCCTTACTATCGGGCCGCGAATTTCTGCCTGGTTACTTCGCTTCATGATGGAATGAATCTGGTCGCGAAAGAATTTGTAGCCGCGCGGCACGACCAGGACGGCGTGCTGATTCTCAGCCGCTTCGCAGGGGCGAGTCAGGAACTGCAGGATGCGTTGGCGGTCAATCCGTACGATACCGAGCAGCTTGCCGAGGCGATTCACAGCGCTCTCGAAATGCCTTCGGAGGAGCGAACTACGCGAATGCGCCACATGCGCGATCAGGTGCGCGAGCACAATGTATATCGCTGGGCAGGAGACCTGATCGGCGAGCTCACCGGAATTCGTCTGGGGATCCCTGACCACCACCATCTGAAGCACACGGCTCCTGCGGAGCCAGAGTATGAAGCCGTCGCGGTGGGTTCCAAGCGGCGCATCGTATGAGACGGCTTTTCGATTGCTGGCCAGAAATAGCATCCCGTATCCAGTCCGCGGGCTCTATCGCGTTGTTTCTCGATTTCGACGGCACACTCGCCCGCATCAAGTCGACTCCGTCCGAAGTGCATTTGAGCCCGCCGATGCGCTCCGCGGTTGGACGGCTTGCGGCGAACGATCGCACCGACGTGTGGGTGATTAGCGGACGGACGCGAGACGATGTTCGTGAGAGAACGGGATTGTCGCGCGTGCGCTATCTGGGAATACACGGATGGGAGCGCGGGCTGGACACTGCGCTCGATCCGGAAACTGTGCGCGAGCTCGACGACACCCGGCGCAGCCTTGAAAAGAGCATTGGCACATTGCGCGGAATTTGGATTGAGAACAAGGGTCCGGCACTGGCGATCCACTATCGAGATGCTGGTGAAGCCGAGTCGAGCCAGGCTCGCACGTCGATGTACGAAGCCATGGCGCGGCTTAACGGCGGATTTCGACTCCTTAGCGGCAAGAAAGTTTGGGAGATTCTGCCCCGCGAAGTCGGCGATAAAGGATCTGCGGTCCGCCGCGAGTTAGGCCGCCTCAAGCATCGCCCACTCCCCGTTTATCTTGGAGACGATTGCACGGATGAGCGCGCTTTCGCTGCTCTGCCGGATGGTTTGACCATTCTCGTTGGGACGCGTTCCCTTTCGCGAGCCCAATTTCAGCTTCGCGATCCGGACGATGTACGCCGGTTCCTCGAAAGACTCAAACGCGAATTGTCGTGAGTGGTCGAACCCGGAATTATCTACTCGAAATCAGGAGTTTTTTCCAAATTGAAAATCTTAATATTAAAAAAGCCTTTTCCTCTCATTAAAGGCAAATTGGAACGCTGCGTGCCCTTGGTTAATGCGGATCGAGCTTCGGCAAACCTGAAGTTCTGAAAGGAAGCGACATGCAAAAAATCCTATTATCGCTAGCGTCTAGTTCGATATTCGCGATGCTTGCATTTGGCGGCAGTTGGTCAGGCAAGCTGATCGACGCCAGTTGCTATAGTCAGCAGAAGAAGGCAGCGGGGTGTGAAGCGACAAGCACGACCACAGCCTTCGCGTTGGATGTTTCCGGCAAGTTCTATGCGCTGGATGCCAACGGTAACTCCAAAGCGGCGACCGCAATGAAGAGCCGGGCGGATCGAGCGGCGGACCCGAACAATCCTCAATCGAAAGAAATAGTCGCGAATGTCAGCGGTACCGAAAGTGGCGGGACAATTACCGTCGATAGCGTCGACATTCAATAGCGCGTTAGACCGATAGAGAGAGTAGTGAAGGGCGGGGGCCACACGGCTCCCGCTTCTTGGCGCGCCCATGATAAATTAGGGTTATGGGATTGCGCTTTTTTCCTGCCCAGTTAAGGGCTGTACTATTTTTTTTCCTGCTCTTCGGAGCGACGGCACGCGTTGGTTTGGCGCCGCAAACCAAGGTCGAGCCGGAGCTTCGCCAGCGCGGACCTCTCGCGGACAAGTTTGTCCGGGAGAAACTCCCTCTCTGGCAGAGCCGACTTAAATTGGAAGACTGGAAAATCGCGATTTTGTCTGTTCATCCGTCCGGCCTCCGACCGCACACCATGGGCAACATTCACTGGGATGCGGATAAGAAGAGCGCGGTGATTCGCGTGCTCGATGCGTCCGACTATCACATGCCGTTTCATGCGACGCTGAACGACATGGAATTTACGATCGTTCACGAGCTGATCCATTTGGAAATGGTTTCGCTGCCTCGGAGTGAAGCAAGCCGTAGCGATGAAGAGCACGCTATCAATAATCTGGCCGATGCTTTGCTGCAATTCGATCGTAGAGATGACACGCTGGTTCCCCTGAAACCATCTATCGAGCGATAACATGCGCAATCCGAGCCGTTGAAGAACGCCCCTCCGGTTGGGGTGCGGGAAGCTGCATGTTGTCACCGCCTCCCTAATGAGCCTGTGTTGAATGTGGGGTGACCGCTCCCGAAGGTCGCGGCTCTGATGCACTGATTGGCAACTTAGTTGCACGTGTTCATCAGCGAGGGAGGTGAACATGAAGCCCACACTATTTCTGATTTCCTGCGCGCTCTGGGCACAGCAGACGGCGCCGATTTACCAGGTTACCGTGGTGGAGCGGACGGTTAAAGCCATCAACTATAAGTACCGGTCCGACCCGACCATGATCGATTTTCGCGGCACGGTGTTGCTTCCCAAGGCCAAGGGTGAAGCGCTGGTCCAATCGAAGCAGGGTCGAACCGACATCGATTCGAGATTTGAAAATCTGAGTGAGCCTCAGCGATTCGGCGTTGAGTATTTGACCTATGTATTGTGGGCGCTGACGCCCGATGGCAGGCCTCATAACATCGGCGAAGTAGTTCCCGGCACGTCGGACAAGGCCAAGCTGCACGTCACCACCGATATGCAGGCCTTCGCGATGATCGTTACGGCAGAGCCATACTCGGCCGTGCGCCAGCCTAGCAACGTGGTCGTGCTCGAGAACGCGGTCCGGCCTGACACGGTGGGCAAAATCGAAGAAGTCGAAGCCAGAGTGGAGTTGCTGCCGCGCGGACTCTATTCGTGGCACGTAACGGACCAGCATCCCAATGCGAATGGTCCGAAAGTTTCCATGCGCGAATACGAAGCGCTCTCTGAGTTGTATCAGGCACAGAACGCCATTGGAATCGCCCGTACAGCAAACGCGGATCGCTATGCTCCGAACACTTTCGCAAAAGCTCAGCAATTGCTCGCCGAGGCGCAGCAGATCGAGGCTGGTAAGAAAGACTCAAGCAGGGTAGTCGAAACGGCTCGGGAAGCGGCGGAGACGGCCGAAGACGCCCGGGTGATCGCGATCAAGCATCAGCAGGATGAGACGGTCGCGAAGGCCCAGGCCGACGCGGCTCAGGCCCGGTCGGCTGTGGCGCAAGCAGAATTTGCGGCGCAGAAAGCCAGGGCTGATGCGGACGCGGCGCAAGCTCAGGCTGACGCCGAACGCGGCGCCCGGCTGCGAGCCGAAGCGGAGGCTTCCGCGGCCCGCGATCGCGCCGCCCATGCGGAAGCGCAAATCAGCACAGTGCTCCCGTCGCCTGCGCCGCGGCCGCAACAGCCGGATGATTCGGCGCGGAAAATCGCTTTGCGCATGCAACTGATGGAGCAGCTGAATAGCGCACTGCCTACGCGCGACACGGGCCGCGGCTTGGTATCGACCATCGCTGGTTCGCGGTTCACAGGCGCGCTGCTCAGCGAAAACACTTTGGATCAGTTGGGGCGAATGGCCCTGATCCTTGCCGGCCACTCGGAATTGCGGCTTGAGGTGGACGGCTACACTGACACTCCCGATAGTGCCGGGCTATCGCAAAAACGGGCGGAAGCAGTGCGTGATGTTCTGGTTCGCCGCGGAATCCCATCCAGCGTGGTGTCGGCGCGTGGAATGGGGAATTCGCGCCCAATAGCTTCGAGCCGAACGGCGGCGGGACGGGATGAAAATCAGCGGGTGGAGATTATTGTTTCCGCGGACGCGATTGGCAATATTCCGTTCTGGGATCGAACCTATTCGCTGCATTACTAGTCAACTGCTGACGCCTGTGCAGAAAAGTCCCAGAAACCGCTCCTTGTGGTCGCGGCTCGTTTGACGGCATTGCGTAGACTCCTCGGATGCGGTCTATCGTTTTTTCAGGCCTTGCTCTGGCGTTCGTAAAAGCTGGCGGTTAGGTCGCGGAGGGAGCGGGAGGACTTTGCTCCTCCCAGTTTCTTCAGGAGACTCTCCCGGTCGTCTGGGCTGCGGTCCTGGCCGAGTTTGAACTTTCCTTCCAGGAGCTCGATTTCCAGCTCGAAGCCAATAATGCCGCCCATCAGACCGTATTTGTAGGTTTCGTCGACTTTCGAAAAATCGTAGCCCGTCCCCTCATAGCGTTCGAACTTCGCAATCAACTTCGAGAGCAGATCGTTCAGTTCCTTTTTACCGGTCACGGGCCGCAGCTTGCCGGTCGCATGGACCACGGCGAAATTCCACGTGGGCACCACATTCCCCGTCTTCGCGTACCAGGTCGGCGAGATGTATCCGTGCGGGCCGTGGAAAACAATGACGCCGGTTTGCCCACCGTCGAACGTCGCGCTCTGGGGATTCTGGCGCGAGATGTGGCCGTGAATCGTTCCGTAAGCTCCAGCGGCGCGATCGAGAAAAACCGGGATGTGGGTGATTCGCAGCGTGGGCGAGACGGTGACCAGATCGACGAACGCGAACTCCTCCATAAAATCGTGGAGGAAGCGGCGGTCATCGACAAGTTGCGGTTTGGGAATGTAGAGCGACTCGGATTCGGGTCCGGTGCGAGTTTGTGCCCTCGCCTCCACGCCTGCAAAGGCGAGTCCAGTGAGCAGATCGCGGCGGTTCATAGCGGCTCCTTGATCGGGATATTGCTTCAGTGTAACCGCTAGAATATCTAGTGTTGCGCCGCTGCCGTCGAGCGTGGCGCAATAGGAGATCGCTCGTGAATCGAGAAGAATGCTCCGAGCGCATTCATCTTGCGGATGAATACAGCCGGTTGATTACAAAGTTTAATGTCCCATTGGACACACTGAAGTCTCCGTTCCCTGAGCAGAATAAACAGATTTGGAATGCCGCGGAAATCGCCAGGGCTCTATCTCAAAAAGCCTGGGAAGCGTTGGAGCAGCATACCAAAGAACATCAATGCAGTGATTTGGAGGCGATCCGGTCCCATTCGCATGACGGGACCGGGCCAGGTCTCATTCTGGCCATGGCGGCGCTGTCGGCGCTGGACCTGATCCTGGTGGCCAACGACGATGGTCGGTACGTCGATGTGAACGATGCCGCAGCCGCGGTGATGGGGTTGTCGCGTCAGGAAATTGTTGGCCGGCGGGTTGACGAGTTCTTTCCCGAAGTTCGCCGAGAAGCCGCTTGGGCTGATTTCATTGCCGAAGGAGTCCATTCTGGAATCTGCGAGCTGACCGTCGGCGGCACGCTGCGAAAGTTCGAGTACCGCGCCAAGGCGAACTTCTCACCCGGCCTGCATCTCGGGATCTTGCGTGAAGTGAAGTAAGAAAGCTGATGAAACAGATGATGGCGTTGAGGGATCGAACCAATGTCGCGTTTGGTATCTCGTGCGCCGTGTTCTTCTTCAGCCAGCATGAATGTTCACGATTGCCCTCCCTCGATCTGGATTTTTCTGATGGCGATCCAGAGTCTGCAGGCACAGGCGGTTCAGGTTGGTGACCGTTTCGAAGGCAAGAACGTAGTTTCGATCCGCTACGATCCGCCTGTCCAACCGCTTTCACGCGCCGATCTAGATCGAGTCCAACGGCTGATTGCAGGCACGCCTTATTCGGCGGCCGCGGTAGGCGAAACAATTGACCGGATGTTCCAGACGGGCGCCTATTCTGACATTCGCGTGGATGCGGAGCTATCGGCGGATGGCGTGGCCGTCACGTATCTGACAAAGCCTGTGCCGCGCGTCGGACACGTCGAAGTCAAGGGGAAGGTGAAGTCGCCGCCCAACAAGAGCGCTCTGTTGAGCAGTGCCGGATTTTCGTTAGGAGAGGCCTTTGACGAAGCGGCGTTACCCGAAGCCGATCAGAGAATCAAACAGCTTTTCGTGAGTAATGGCTTTTACGATGCGGACGTGCATGTGGAGAAGGAGCTTGATCCGAATTCACAACTGGTGTCGATCAACATTCAGATAGATCCCGGCAAGCGCGCGCGCTTTGAGATGCCGGAGATGCACGGCGAGCTTAAACTTCCAGAGGCAACCATCCTGCGTGCCACCGGCTGGCGGGTGATTTTGATCCATCGATGGAAGCACGTCACCCAGGCTTTAATGGACGGCGGGGTCACCGGGGTCAAGAAAAAGTATCAGAAGAACGAGCGGCTATCGGCGACTATCGATCTTGAAAAGGTCGATCACGATGCAGCTACGCGTCGCGTGAAGCCGACGCTTTCAATAGACGCTGGTCCGAAAATCGAAGTGAAAGCGGTGGACGCTAAAATCCGAAAGGGCCGTCTGAAGCGTTATGTTCCTGTCTATGAGGAAGGAGCAACCGATACCGATCTTCTGGTTGAAGGTGCGCGCAATCTTCGCGACTATTTCCAAAACAGCGGCTATCCCGACGTGGAGGTTACGTTTCGAAAAACGCCGGTTAAGAACGATAAGCAGACCATCGAGTATGTAATCGATCGAGGCTCGCGCAAGAAGCTGGTCCATGTAGCGATCGAGGGAAATCGCTATTTCAAGTCGGACACGTTACGGGAGCGCCTTTTCCTTACGCCTGCCTCATTACGCTTCTGGCATGGCCGCTATAGCGAGGGATTCCGCAAGCGCGATGAAGAGGCGATCGCGAGCATCTATCGGGCGAACGGCTTCCGCGACGTCGCGGTGACCTCTTCTCTCGAAGAGAACTACCGGGGAAAAGAGAATGAGATTTCCGTAAGTTATCGCATCAACGAAGGCTCGATGTGGCTGGTCGGGATGTTCCAGATCGAAGGGCTCGATCCAGAAGAGCAGAAGCCGCTGGTGCCGCAAGTTGCGTCCAGTGCCGGGGAGCCGTTTGCGTATCTGAACGTCGATGCGGATCGCAATCTGGTGCTCCGGCATCTCTATCGGCTGGGATATCCCAACGCGTCCTTCCAGTACGAAGCAACGACCTCAAACGAAGCTCATCAGGTAGACCTTACTTATAAGGTTGTCAAAGGCCGCCAGGAATTCGTACGCAGCGTCACGGTTCTCGGACTGACGCGAACTCGCTTGAACCTGGTAAACAAAGCTATCGAACTGCACTCCGGCGATCCGCTTTCACAGATGGCGGTGAATACGACGCAGCAGAAACTGGACGATCTAGGCGTCTTCGCCCGGGTGGAGAGCGCTATTCTCGATGCCGACGGCGAGGCGCGCGACAAGTTCGTGCTTTACGACGTCGAGGAAGCGCATCGATACACAATGCGATTAGGCGTGGGCGCGGAGATTGCGCAGCTCGGTGCATCGACGACGAATTTAAGCGCGCCGGCTGGCGGCACGGGCTTCAGTCCCCGGTTTCTGATCAATATAAGTCGCATCGATTTTCTCGGTCTCGACCACACTATAAACTTCGACGGCAGGCTCTCAACCCTCGAGCAACGAGCGGCAATCAATTATACGATTCCACATTTTTTCCAATCCAAGAAACGAACTCTCACGTTTGGCGGGCTCTATGACAAGGCGTCGGACGTTCGAACTTTCTCGTCGAAACGCGAAGAGGTGTCGATTCAGCTCTCGCAGAAATTGTCCAAACCCACCACTGTACTTTTCCGCTATGCATACCGGCGCGTAAGCGTCGCTAATGTCGCGATCCCGGATTTGCTGGTGCCGCAGTTGGCACAGCCGGTCCGCATCGGCATAGTTTCAGGAAACCTCATTCAGGATCGACGCGATAATCCCGCCGATACGCACCACGGGATCTACAATTCGATTGACGTGGGTGTCGCATCGAACATCCTTGGGTCGCAAAGAAATTTTGTGAGAGCCCTGGGACGCAACGCGACGTATTATCAGCTCCCCCACAAAATGGTGCTCGCGCGCCAGCTTACGTTCGGCATTATTCAGCCGTTCAAGCTGCCCTCGGATCTTAGCTCGACCGACGCGATTCCACTGCCGGAACGTTTCTTCGGTGGAGGCAATGTGTCCATGCGCGGCTTCGGCGAAAATCAGGCGGGGCCGCGCGACATCGGCATGGCCGCGGGCGCGAACGGAACCGAGACGCAGCCGACGGGGTTTCCTCTGGGCGGGAACGCGCTCTTTTTTCATAGCACTGAGCTCCGCTTTCCGCTGCTCGGCGACAATATCGGCGGAGTCTTTTTCCATGACATGGGAAATATTTATACCAACATCGGCTCTATGTCGCTGCGATTCACGCAAAAGAACGACCAGGATTTCAACTACGCAGTGCAGGCGGTCGGATTTGGCATTCGCTATAAAACACCCATCGGTCCGGTGCGCGCGGACTTCGCCTACAGCATCAATCCGCCGCAATTTGTCGGCTTCAAAGGAACCATCGATCAGCTCTTGACCTGCAATCCGCAATTGCCAGCCAACGAATTGCCGGGTTACTGCACCGGAGTTCCGCAGCGCCTGAGTCATTTCCAATTCTTCTTTTCGATCGGACAAACATTCTGATGGTTTCGAGACTCATCGCTTTATTCCTGCTCTCTTGCGCGCTTGCGCAGGCGGTAATCGTCGACCGTATCGCGATTATCGCCGGGAAGAAGATCATCAAGGATAGCGACATCGCCAACGATCTGAAGCTGACTGCATTTTTGAACCAGGAGCCACTCGCGTCTACGCCCGCACACCGCAAAACGGCCGCGAACCGCCTCTTAGATCAGACCTTCATCCGCGATGAAGTGGAGGCGGGCGCGTATCCTCAGGCGTCGCTCGGGGAATTACAGGAGAATCTGGACGGACTCGTCAAATCTCACTATGCAACAACCGCGGTCTACAAGAAAGCCCTCGCCGTTTATGGGATTTCGGAGGACGATCTGAAGGCGCGCCTGCTGTGGCAGCTTACCGTGCTTCACTTCATCGACACGCGATTTCGCTCGTCCGCTAACGTCACTGACGATGAAATCCGGAAATACTACGACTCGCACAAGCAGCAATTCAGCGGCGGCCTGGATGCGTCGCGTGGCAAGATTGAAGACATTCTTGCGGGAGAGCTCACCAATAAAGCCTTCTACGATTGGCTGGATCACCGGCGGCAGGCAACTGCGATCCGCTATCTGGAGGACAGCTTGAAATGAGCCGTCGCACGAGAATCTGGACCCGGCTCGGCGGTGTGGCCGCGATACTCATTGCGTCGCTACTGCTAATCGGCGTCGAAGTAATCCGTAGCGCGTGGTTCGCAAACTATGTGAGCAGAAAAATCATCTCCGTCGCGGAGGAGTCGACCGGAGGCCGCGCCGAACTGGGGGCGTTCACCTTCGACTGGAGGCATCTCCACGCCCGAGTGACAAACTTCATTCTCCATGGGAAGGAGCCACTGGGCAGCGCGCCTCTTTTGCACATTGATGGAATCGACCTGCGCTTGAAACTCCTGCCCTCGTGGAAAACGACGGTGGACCTGGAGTACCTTGGCGTGGAAAAACCCGCGGCGAATATCATCGTCTTCCCGGACGGAACGACGAACATTCCCGAGCCCAAGACTCCGTCGTCGTCCAACAAGCCTGCGCTTGAGACCATCGTCGATCTCGCGATTCATCAGTTCGATCTCAACCACGGAGAGGTGACATTCGGCCAGCAGAAGATTGCATTGGCAGCCCACGGTCGCGATCTTCGCGCGCAATTGTTCTTCAATACAGCCAAGTCGATTTACAACGGCGACATCAGTATCTCGAGCGTTGAATTATCGCAGCACGGCCGACCCTCGCTCAAGGCATCCGTCAAGGTGCCCGTCACGATCGCTAAGGATCGCATTGAGGTCGAGAAGGCAACAGTTAGAACTGCCGCGTCGTCGCTCACGCTCAGCGGCTCCCTCACAAATCTTGAGCATCCCATCGTCGACGCCCATTTGATGGCGCACGTCTCCCTCGCGGAAGTTCAGCGAGTCACAGGGACCGCCCCCGGAGCTTGCACGAACGGCATTCCCTGTTTCGCCGACGCCGACCTGGAAGCGCACGTGGACGATCAGAAATTCGCAATCTCTAAAGCCGCGATTTCTATGGGCCGGTCTCACTTGAATGCATCCGGCCGTCGTGATGCAGCGAACGTTGAGGCCACATTGGCGATGGACGAGATCGGCGATATTTTTCAATTCCCGGGAGATTCGATCGGTGACGTTCACTTAGCAGGAATCGTGAAATCGGTGAACGACCGCATCGACGTTCAAGGTCTGCAAATCGACGGGCTCGGCGGCCGGTTGATCGTCGACGGATCGTTGGCGAACTATGAAGCTTTCCAGGTTCGCGGAAGAGTCAACGGGTTTCAAATCGCCGATCTCGAGCGCCGTTTTCTTTCGCCGAAGCCGGGCTACGACGGGACGATTGCGGGCGAGTTCGAGGCTTCCGGAAATCTTGCGAGCCCTGGGACCTCTGGCATTCGTGCGCGAACGCAGCTCGAAATTGCTCCCGCAGCGCACGGGGTACCGCTGAAGGGGCATATCGATGCAGAGTACGGCAGCGCGTCGAATCAAGTGAAGATCGCGCGCGCATCTATCTCCCTGCCCCATTCGCTCCTGACCATGAGCGGAGTTCTAGGGACCCGCATAGATGCGGATTTCTCCACTACCGATACCAGCGATCTCTATCCGGCGATGGCCATGGCGATGAAAGCTCCGTCCGGGGAGATGCCCCTCACCCTCAACGGAGGTAGGCTCGGGTTCCATGCGCGCGCGGATGGCCCCCTCGCCTCACCGTCCATCACAGCCCAGGTCAGCGCAGAGCACTTCGCCTTGGAGAAGCGTGCCTTTGATCACCTGACAGCGGATGCCACGGCCTCGAAGAACGGATTCAGCATTCAGAACGGATCAGTTATTCGCGGCTCGATGCAAGCCACTTTTTCCGGCTCAGCCGGCCTTCGCAATTGGACGCTGACGAACGATCAGCCAGTGAACGCTAGGGCAGAGTTGCGCAATGCCGAACTTCCGGATCTGCTGGCGCTTGCCGGTGAATCCGCCATACCCGCATCAGGCAAACTCAATGCGTCGGTCGAAGCCAGCGGGACAGTAGGGAACCCTCTTGGGATCATTTCCGTTTCCGCGACCGAAGGAAGTCTCTATAGCGAGACGTTCGAGACCCTGGAATTACAGGCCTCCCTGTCGGATCAGTTGGTCCGGCTTACTCGCGCCGATTTGGTTGCACGCGCGGGAACGTTACAGGCGACCGGCACTTACTCGCATCCTCGCGATACATTTCTCGCTGGCGATTTGCGGATGCACGCGTCAAGCAACCAAGTGCATCTGAACGCCGTCGCCAATGTTACCAAGCAGCATCCAGGGACCGACGGTATTTTGCAGTTAAACTTAGACGCGGCCGCTGGTGTCCGACAGGAGAAGGGCGAGACGGAGGTTGCGCTGACCTTAATTCGCGGCGACCTGCGCGTCGATAATCTCCGCGATCAGGCCAAAAACTACGGAAATCTCTCCGCCCACGCCGACACAAGCGGGTCGACAGTGAGCTTTCGCGCCGACTCCAATCTTTCCGGATCCGCGATCCTGGTTACTGGTCAAACGATCCTCGCGAAAGACTATCCAACTTTGGCCGACGTCTCGGCTCAAAATCTCGCCGTCGAAAATCTCCCCTTCGATCTCGGCATCCCCGTCAAAGGCACTGTCGCCATAACGGGACACGCCCGCGGCGCGCTGAACGATCCGGTTGTCACTGCGCAACTGAATTTCATTCATGGCGAAATCGACGGCGAGCCCATTGACAAGCTCCAGGCGTCGGCGCGCTATACATCGCAGCTCATCGAAATAGAATCTTTGCAAGCGAGCTCGCCCGCCGGCAGCGCGGCGCTCAACGGTTCGTTCGCGCATACAGCAGATCAGTTCTCCTCGGGCAACATTCAGCTTCATCTCGCGAGCAGCGATCTTCGTGTTGATCGGATCCACGCTCTCCAGCTTGTGAAACCCGGTTTGGGAGGAGCACTCAAAGTCTCGATTGATTTTTCAGGTGCTTTGAAAACCATCAACGCTCAGCACGAGATCATCCCCTCGCAAGTTGACGCCACGGCCGCTCTCACCGGTATCAGTTATGCCGGGCATCAGGCCGGTAACGCCAAGCTGACCGCGAAGACCAGCGGTGGCACCTTAGCCATCGCGCTCGATTCCGATATCGCGCGAGCGACCATCCACGCGCAAGGTGAGGTGAAGCTCACCGGGGATTATCCCGTGACGGCCCAGTTCTCGGCGCGCGACCTTCGTTTCTCAAATCTCAAACCTTTCCTGAACATAGAGTCTCTGACGCAGAATTTCGAGGCTGTGGCGGAAGTCGATGGCTCCGTCTCCGGCTCCGCGCGAAAGCTGGATCAACTTCGTGGCGATATCCGGATTCCGCGCTTCGAGGTTGATGCGCGGACGCGCGGCAACGCAGCTAAATCAGCGTCGCTCGCGTTGCGGAACGAAGGGCCTATTGAGGCGCAACTCGATCGGTCGGTGCTAACGGTCCGCTCCGCGCACGTCGTGGGCCCGCGGGGCACCGATATCGCGATTGCCGGAACAATTGGCTTCGCGGAGAAAACTCCGCTCAACCTAACTATCAACGCAAACGCCGACCTGGGTCTCCTGCAGGACATTGATCGCGATTTTTATTCGTCGGGTGCCGTCTCATTGGACGCTTCCGTGCGCGGATCATTCTCAGCGCCTCTGGCCACCGGATCCGTTCAGCTCAAGAATGCCTCAGTCAATATGGTGGGAATTTCCAACGGCATTTCGAATGTGAATGGAACGATTTCACTCGATGGATCGCGGGCCAGTATTCGCAATCTCACTGGAGAATCGGGAGGAGGCAGGATAACCGTCTCGGGCTATGCCGGTCTCAACGGCGGTACGCTGCGCTACTCTCTCCGCGCAAATGCGAATCGCGTGAGGACTCGTCAGCAAGGAGTCAGCATCGTCAACAGTGCTGCCCTTACCGTTAGTGGAACCTCCGACCAGAGTGTGATCTCTGGGACTGTGACGGTAGTTAGCCTGGGAATCAATCCGCAGAGCGATTTGGGATCGATCCTATCCACGACCTCGGCCGCGCAAGTCACCGATGACCAAGTGTCTCCGTTTTTGTCGAACACCAGGCTCGACGTTCGGATTCGAACGGCACCAGATGTGCGCTTCCAATCGACCCTCGCTCAGGATTTGCAAGCGGAAGCGGATCTGAATCTTGTGGGAACTGTCAGCAATCCCGGGATGACCGGACGAGTCGTGGTAACGGAAGGCAATCTCATCTTCTTTGGCAACGAGTACACCGTGAACCATGGTGTGATCTCGTTTTACAACCCTTTGCGAATCGAACCACAGCTCAACGTGAGTCTGGAGACAACGGTGAAGAGTGTCGACGTGGTCCTAAGTCTGACCGGGCCGATGGAGAATCTTAAGCTCTCTTACCGTTCCGATCCACCTCTTCAGTTTGACGAAATTGTGGGGCTGCTGGCGACTGGTCGTCGTCCTTCTTCGGACCCCACCATAGTGGCAAATGAAGCTCCGCCTCCGCAGCAGTCCGTGGGGCAATTAGGTGAAACGGCGATCGTAAGTCAGGCGATCGCTTCGCCGGTTTCAAGCCGTCTCCAGCGTGTCTTCGGAGTCACTCAGCTTTCCATCGATCCGACTTTCGCCAGTGGCTCGGCCCTCCCACAAGCAAGTCTCTCCTTGCAGCAGAGAGTTGCCAGTAACGTGACATTCACTTACACGCAGGACTATTCTCAATCCAATTCGGAATTAGTTAGGGTAGAGTGGACTATAAGTCCACGATTCTCGGCTGTAGCGACACGCGATATTAACGGAATCTTCGGTGTGGATTTCTTTTACAAGCGGCAATTCCGTTGAGCGTGGCTGTTGGATTGCTAATGCAAGACTCGCCGTCTAAGCTACAAGTGGGAGGGTATAAACATGAGCCTTGATCGAAATATTCGCGAGCGATTCGCGGCGGACCTAGAAGATGAAATCTCTTCCGTGCGGGGCCCCAGTGATGTCGCGGAAGAGGGAGCCGCGCCTGAGTTAAAAGAAGAAGACGTCGCGATGCTCGCCTACTCCTATTGGCAGCAGCGTGGTTGCCAGGGTGGATGCCCGGAGGAAGACTGGTTCCGCGCCGAGAAAGAGTTAGCTTCACAAAACGGTAGCAGGTGATCGCCACCACGAAAAGCACGACTGCAAGTCGGATCAAGGAAGGTTCCCCGCATCCGATCGGGGCCCTGTGGGATGGGGCAGGCACGAACTTCGCGGTGTTCTCGGCCCACGCAACTAAGGTAGAACTGTGCATTTTTGACGGTAAGGGTGAGCAAGAATTGCAGAGGATCCCGCTTCCCGAATATACGAACCAGATCTGGCATGGTTACCTGCCAGACGTTCGGCCCGGCACCCCGTATGGCTATCGCGTCCATGGTCCCTACGAGCCTGATGCGGGCCATCGGTTCAACCCGAACAAGTTACTGCTCGATCCCTACGCCGGCGCGCAAGTTGGTGAGTTGACCTGGAATCCGGCCCTGTTCGGATACCAGATGGAATCGGGCGACGACCTGACCTTCGATGAACGGGACAGCGCGCCATTTATGCCCAAGTGCACGGTGGTCGATCCGCAGTTCGACTGGACCGGGTCCCGGGCCAGGAAGAATATTCCTTGGGACGACACAATCGTCTATGAAATGCACGTGCGCGGTTACACCATGCTGCATCCGTCGGTGCCGGCTCAGAATCGCGGTACTTATAGAGGCCTCGCCACCAAGGAAGTGTTGAGCCACATCAAGTCACTGGGCGTGACCACAGTCGAACTACTTCCGATTCACAAATTTGTTAGGGATTCCCATCTTCTCGATAGAGGATTGACTAACTACTGGGGCTATAACAGCATCAGTTTTTTTGCGCCCGACCCTCGCTACGCCGCCAACCCTGCCGACAGCTTGCGCGAATTCAAAGAGATGGTCGCGAGCTTCCACGATGCGGGCCTGGAAGTGATTCTCGACGTAGTGTACAATCATACAGCGGAGGGCAATGAGAGAGGTCCGACGCTCTCTTTTAAAGGAATCGATAACGCCGCCTATTACCGGCTAATTCCGGATCAGAGGCGTTATTACATCAACGACACAGGCACCGGAAACACTCTCAATCTCAGCCACGCGCGCGTCATACAGTTGGTCACCGACAGTCTCCGTTATTGGGTTCAACAAACCAACATCGACGGATTCCGATTCGACCTCGGTACCATCCTCGCCCGCGAGCCCGACGGTTTCAACAGCGAGAGCGGGTTTCTAAAAGCATGCAGTCAAGACCCGTTGCTAGGCACTGTGAAGCTGATCGCCGAGCCCTGGGACTGCGGTCCCGGCGGCTACCAGGTGGGCGAATTTCCGCCTGGATGGGCCGAATGGAACGATAAGTTCCGCGACGATGTCCGCGATTTCTGGCGAGGGGAGCTTCCTACCCCCAGGCTGGCCGAGCGTCTCTGCGCTTCGGCTCCTCTCTTCAATCATTGGGGCCGGCGACCGTGGTCGAGCGTTAACTTCGTGACCGCCCACGATGGTTTTACATTGAACGATGCAGTGACTTACAACGAGAAGCATAATGAGGCTAATAAGGAGGACAACAACGACGGCTCTTCTGACAACCGTTCCTGGAACTGCGGCGTCGAGGGTCCTAGTGACGACCCAAACATCAAAGCTCTGCGCGAGCGTCAACTCAGAAACATGCTCGCGACACTGCTCCTCTCGCAAGGCACTCCGATGATCCTTGCCGGAGACGAATTCGCTCGCACACAGAGAGGGAACAACAACGCCTACTGTCAGGACAACGACATTAGCTGGGTAGATTGGTCTCTCGCGGAGAGGAATGCCCAGCTCGTGAAATTCTCGAGTAAGCTTTGCGCGCTGCGCCACAGGTATCCGATTCTTCGCCGAAACCTTTTCCTTAATGGCGAACACATAGAGGAACTGGACGTTCGAGACGTGACCTGGATCAACCCCAATGGCTCGCAGGTGGGAGACGAGGATTGGCAGGCCCCTGTCAGGTGTCTCGGCATGCTGCTCGACGGCCGCGCGCAGACTACCGGAATCCGGCAGCGCGGTAAGGAAGCGACCATTCTGATAGTCATCAACGGGCACCCCGATGCGGTCGACTTCACCTTACCCGAAGTTGCAGGCGCATCTTCGTGGTGCTTGCTCATCGACACGAACGTCCCCGATTTTCGCGAGGCCCCACCGCTCGCCGTAGGAGCGAGTTACACGGCCTCTGCCCGCTCTGTGGTGCTCTTCGTACTTGAAGCTGAGCAACGATGACACCCCGCGCATTATATCGTTTGCAGTTCAACCAGAACTTCGGCTTTAAGGACGCCGCGCGGATTGCGCCCTACCTGGCGCGCTTAGGTGTGAGTCATGTGTACGCATCCCCGTGGTTGAAGGCGCGTGCCGGTAGTTCGCACGGCTACGATATTATCGATCATCAGGCTTTGAACCCCGAGCTCGGAACGCACGACGATTTCGACGCGATGACAGCCGCCTTCCGTGCAAATGGTCTGGGCCATATTTTGGATTTCGTGCCTAACCACATGGGTGTCGGCGGCGCGGACAACCCTCTGTGGCTGGACGTACTCGAATGGGGACCCGACTCGGCCTATGCTGGATGGTTCGATATCGAATGGCGTTCCGAGCGAACTTACCTGAGAGACAAGCTATTGGTTCCCTTTCTCGGCAATCAGTATGGAGTCGAGTTATACAGCGGCAAACTGCGGCTTAAGTTCGATTCTAACGCCGGTACCTTCGCGGTCTGGGCTTACGACTCACACAAACTGCCTATCTGCCCGCTCCACTACGGCCGCATACTTGGCGATGCACTCCCTGCACTTGAACGCTTAGGCGATTCCTTCGCTAACCTCACAAACTGGAAGCCTCAAGTCGCGCGCCGCGCACAGGAGTTAAAGGCTGAGCTCGCGACTCTGGCTTGTGAAAACGAAGAGGTACGCGATGAGATCGCAAATGCCCTCAAGCGATTCCACGGCCCATCCGATCAGCCCGACACTTGGCGTACTCTCGACACTCTGATTCACGATCAATATTGGCGCGCCGCCGACTTTCGTGTCGCCGCGGATGACATTAACTATCGACGCTTCTTCAATGTCAACGGACTTGCGGGAATCCGCATGGAGCTTCCTGATGTCTTCGAACACGCGCATTCTCTTGTCTTGCGATTCATCGCCGATGGTACGCTCGATGGGCTGCGGATCGATCACGTTGACGGTTTGTTGAACCCGAAAGAATACCTCATTCAGCTCCGGTCCCACATTGCACGAACCGAGCCTCTCTACCTGGTCGTCGAGAAAATCCTTGCGCATCATGAGAGCCTCCGCGAAGACTGGCCTGTCGATGGAACCACGGGCTATGAGTTCACGAATCAAGTGCTGGGCCTGTTGATCGATCCCGCCGGAGAGGAGCCATTCACTAAGATCTATGCCGATTGGACCGGGGATCGTACGACCTTTCGCGAGGTCGTCCTCGATTCCAAGCGGCGAATCATGCGGAACGAGATGGCAAGCGAACTCGATGTTCTAGCCCGTGAAGCGGCGCGCATAGGTCGGCAAAACCCCAGGACCGCCGATTTCACCCACAACGTTTTGCGCCGAGCCATTCGCGAAATAGTTGCCTGCTTTCCCGTATATCGAACCTATGTAGACTCGGAGAACGTCGCCTCGATGGAGGATCGCCGCGATCTCGATTGGGCCGTGAAGCAGGCCAGAGCCAATGAAATCGATCTCGATTCCACGGTATTCGATTTCATTCAAGACCTGTTTTCAGGCGACCTGCTTGGCCAAGGCCGCAGCGGATTCAGCCGTCATGCCGTCCTTCGCTGTGCCATGAAGCTCCAGCAGTTTAGTGGGCCGGTGATGGCGAAGGGTCTCGAGGATACCGCGTTTTACCGCTATAACCGCTTTACCGCGCTGAATGAAGTAGGCGGCGACCCGGACCGTTTCGGCGTGACTATAGCTAGTTTTCACCACGCGAATATACAACGCGCCAAGCGATGGCCCCACTCGATGGTGACCACTTCCACGCACGACACTAAACGAGGTGAGGACTCGCGTGCGCGCTTGGCCGTTCTGAGCGAAATCCCCCAGGAATGGGCCGCGCGCGTTGAAATGTGGAGCCGGATTCTTCGAGCCGGCCGCGGTGAAATTGGCATCGCCGCACCGCCGGACCGCAACGACGAGTATTTGTTCTATCAACTCCTCCTGGGTTCATGGCCTGTCGAAGGACACTTCGACGTCACTTATATCGATCGCCTCAAAGGCGCGATGACAAAGAGCATCCGCGAAGCCAAGGCCCACTCCACCTGGCAATCGCCGAATCGCGATTATGAGAGCGCCGTACTGTCGTTTATCGATGATGTTTCTAACTCGGATGCCTTCTTCTCGACGTTCCTTCCCTTCGCTGAACGCATCGCGAGACTCGGCGTCCAAAATAGTCTAGTGCAACTCACACTCAAACTAACATCTCCTGGTGTTCCCGACATATATCAAGGATCGGAACTTTGGGACCTAAGCATGGTCGATCCCGATAATCGCCGTCCCGTGGATTACGAACACAGAGTCCACCTCCTTGGTAAGTGTGAATGTATTTCACTCAACAACTGGCAGGATGGCGCAATCAAACTGTTAGTAACTCAAAAGCTTCTTCATCTCAATCCGGAAGGCACCTACGAACCGATCCTCGCCGAAGGGCAAAAGGCAGACTGCATCTGCGCCTTCGCCCGACCAAACATTATGGTTCTGACCGCCCTCTACCCCGCAAGAAGGGAAGCTGATCCGGGCTGGTTCGATACTAGCATTCCCATTCCCCCGCATCTTCGCGGGAAGAAACTTCGCAACATGCTAACTGGTGCTCACATCCAAAAGCTAGACTGCCAAATTGAAGCCGCCGAAGTGTTCCGCGATCTTCCGGTGGCAGTTTTGTTAGGAGACCGGCAATGACAATTCTTCGTACGGCAGCTAGCCTCCTCTTCTCGTCATGATCGACCCAATCGAATCTAAATCCCGTTGCTATCCAATCGGCGCCGAGATCACAAAGCGGGGCGTTAATTTTCGCGTATGGGCTCCATCTCACGAGAGAGTTGAAGTAGTCCTAGACACTAATGAGTCTCACGCTCTCCAGTCAGAAGCCAATGGATACTTTTCCGCCATCGCTCCCGTTTCACCCGGCTCACTCTACAAATTCCGCCTGGGCTCTGACTTGTTCCCCGATCCGGCCTCCCGCTTTCAACCCGACGGCCCCTTCGGATGGTCGCAGGTGATCGATCCGTCGTTTCCATGGACCGATGACAACTGGCCCGGCTGTAAACTAGTCGGCCAGATTCTCTATGAGATGCATATTGGGACCTTCACCAAAGAAGGTACTTGGAAAGCCGCCTCGATTCAACTAAAGGAGTTGGCCGCCGCCGGCATCACGGTTCTGGAAGTCATGCCGGTCGCCGACTTCCATGGTTCTTTCGGATGGGGTTACGACGGAGTAGACTTTTTCGCTCCCTGCCGCCTTTACGGCACGCCCGATGATTTTCGAAGTTTCGTGAATGACGCTCATGCGTTGGGTATCGGCGTCATCCTCGATGTGGTGTACAACCATGCCGGACCCTCTGGTAACTTCCTGGGTTCTTTCTCACCCAGCTACTTCACCGATCGCTATACCACCGATTGGGGAGACGCCATCAATTTTGACGGCGATGACTCTCAGCCGGTCCGAGACTTTGTGGGCGCCAACGCCTCTTACTGGATCGACGAGTTCCATCTGGATGGACTCCGTCTCGACGCTACGCAGAATATCTACGACGCCAGTCCAGTTCATATTGTGGAAGAAATAGGCCGCGCGGTTCGCGAGAGTGCCCGCGGCCGCGATACGATCGTCGTCGCAGAAAACGAGCCGCAAGACACCAAGCTCCTTCGCACATATAAGATAGATGGCATGTGGAACGATGACTTCCATCACAGTGCTCTGGTTGCTCTCAGTGGACGCAGCGAAGCTTATTACACCGATTACTCCGGACGAGCGCAGGAGTTTCTCTCCGCCTTCAAATACGGCTTCTTATATCAGGGTCAACGCTACGCGTGGCAAAAGAAACTGCGTGGCACGCCCGCTCTCGATCTGGATCCGTCCGCCTTCGTAGTCTTCCTTCAAAATCATGATCAAATCGCAAATTCTGTTCGCGGTTACCGGATGGATCGTTTGGCGAGCCCCGCTCGTATCCGCGCGATGACCACACTTCTATTGCTCGCTCCCGGAACGCCGATGCTATTTCAAGGTCAGGAATTCGCCGCTTCCGCTCCGTTTACATTCTTCTCAGACTTAGATCCCGAGCTCACGAAGTTAGTGGCTAATGGACGCGCCGAATTTATGTCGCAGTTCCGTAGCTTCGGTTCAGCCGAGGTTCCCGTAACTCTTCCCAACCCCGGCGATCCCGACACCTTCATGCGCTGCAAGCTAGACTTCTCCGAGCGCGAACACCATGCCGAAATCTATTTCCTTCATAAGGACTTGATTCGCCTTCGCCAGACTGATCCTGTGTTCCGCATCATGAAGGTCGACGGTGCCGTTCTAGGTGACCATACCCTTCTAGTCCGCTATTTCGCCCCCGATGGGCGCGACCGCATTCTACTCTTGAATCTTGCTATGGACCTCAACTTCAACAGCATTCCCGAGCCTCTCCTGGCGCCTCCGGCCGGCTGCCGATGGCAAGTTCTGTTTTCGAGCGAGCATCCCAAATACGGTGGCTCTGGAATCTACCCGCCGGACGGAGACGGAGATTGGAATATCGCGGGCGAATCCGCAACCGTCCTTTGGCCCATTGAAAATTGAGAGATTAGCATGGAAAGAACCATACGCCGATTCAATCGCGAAACCCTCAAAGAGGATTGGCCGCACCGAGACATTCGGCGCGAGTGGCTCGTCACTAATGGACTGGGAGGCTACGCGTCCGGTACCCTGGACGGCGTTTTCACTCGCCGTTATCACGGTCTCTTAATCGCGACTCTTCCAACCGGACGAACCATGATCCTGAACGGCCTCGCCGAACGCCTGCGCTTTCCCGACCGTTCGATCGGCTATCTGGGCGCAGAAGAGCTTACCGGCGTTACTTCAGAGAAAGTTTTTTCGGTCACGGAATTCCGTCTCGAAAATGGTCTGCCCGTCTGGATGTATGAAATCGGCGGATACCGTCTGGAAAAACGCCTGGTGGTCCCTTACCGTCAGAACACAGTGCACTTGATCTACAAGCTTCTCGCCGGCGAGGGTGTACTCCGCCTGGGCGTGCGACCCGCGATTAATTTCCGCTCTCACGACGCTCCAGTGAGTACGCCTCTACGCTCCGGCTATACAGTAAAGATGATCGATGATCGCTGTGAAATCTCCATCGACCCCGAACCTCCTATCCTGCGGATCCATTTTGACGGCACCAACTCTGCCTTCACCTTCGATCGCAAAGTGATTGGCGAAATTGTTTATCCGCTCGAAGAAGAACGCGGCTATGAAGCCAGCGGCAAGACATGGAGCCCTGGCTATTACCGAGCCGATTTGACAGTCGGCACTCAGGCGAGCTTTGTCGCCTCCATCGAAAGCTGGGACGCAATTCTTGCTATGAGCTCGGAGCAAACTCTAGATACGGAGAATCGTCGCCGCGATAGCCTGCTGACTACCGCACCGGCGGCGGCTCTGAGCGGCTTTGGGCAGGAGCTCGTTCTCGCCGCCGACCAATTCTTAGTCAGTCCAGACACACGATTGAAAGACGTCGCGATCGCCCGCGCTGAAGGAGAAGAAGCGTGGACCGTGATCGCCGGCTACCACTGGTTCACTGATTGGGGCCGCGATACCATGATCAGTCTTGAAGGTCTGGCGCTCTCGACTGGCCGTCAAAAAGAAGCGCGCTGGATTCTTCATACTTTCGCGCGTTATATCCGCGACGGCTTAATCCCTAACCTTTTCCCCGAGGGCGCCGACGAAGGCCTCTATCATACGGCCGACGCCACTCTATGGTTTTTCCACGCTCTGGATCGCTACGTGAAGTCGACCGGCGATCGGGAGACTCTAAGTCTCCTGCTCCCGAATCTTCTCGACATAATCGACCATCACGTAGCCGGAACCCGCTTCGGGATTCACGTCGATCCGTCCGACGGCCTACTCAGTCAAGGCGCGGATGGATATCAACTAACTTGGATGGATGCCAAGGTAGGCGATTGGGTCGTCACGCCGCGCCGTGGAAAAGCCGTCGAAATCAATGGCCTTTGGTATAACGCACTTTCCTTACTGGAGCATTGGCTTACGGAATCGAACGATAGTCGCTCGGACCAGATTCGCGGCTACGCCGAACGGGCCCGCGCTTCTTTCAATCGCCGATTCTGGTCCGACGATTTGGGTTATCTCTTCGACGTAATCGACGGTCCCAATGGAAACGATCCCGCCTGCCGCCCGAATCAGATTCTTTCCTTCTCCTTAAATCACCCGGTGTTGGATGAGTCTCACTGGCCGACAGTTCTAAGTGTCGTCGAACAGAAACTGCTCACACCTTTCGGCCTGCGCTCGCTCTCGCCCGATCACCCCGATTACAAGCCGATTTATTTCGGAGACCTGCGATCCCGCGACGCAGCCTATCATCAGGGCACCGTCTGGGCCTGGCTGATCGGCCCCTTTGTAGATGCTTGGCTCAAAGTGAATCCTGCTGATAGGCAAGGAGCGCGCCGCTTGCTCGAAGGTTTCGGCAAACACCTGAACGAAGCGTGCGTCGGATCGATCAGCGAGATCTTTGACGGCAATTCCCCGTTCAAGCCGCGCGGATGCATTGCGCAGGCCTGGAGCGTAGCGGAAGTTCTTCGGTGTTGGATTTTGACCAATTAAGGTTCCGTGGAGGACCTTGATATACTGTTAACCGTCCGACCAGGAGCAAGAGATGCGAACCTTCACTGTATTCCTCGCATTAGGCTATCTTTCAGCCCAAAACCGTTCGGTCCAAAGCAGTGTTGCGCCGGTTCCCGCAGATCCGCATGAGCTGGTAACAGGGATGGCCCAAGTGCTCGCGACTCCCAGTGATCGCACCAACGCGATGACGCTGCTGGAGCGGGCCAAGCAAAACAGCGATATGCACATGCCGGGGGCGCCTCCGTTTGCTGTCAAGGTGTCGTTCACTACGCAGGCGGGGATGGGCGAGATTAGCGAGACTTGGCTCAGTGGAAGAAGCTGGCGTTACGACCAGAGTCTCGGAACGTATTCCGAAACGCGCGTCGGAGGCGGCGGGCAGACGTTTGCTAAACGGGTCGGGATGGCGCCGATGCAGGTGCAGATGGTTCGCTCCGCGATGTTTTGGCCGGTTGGCGGGAATCCTTCGGTGAACATGATTCGCTCGGCGGCGGCGGAATGGAACGGCAAGCCGGTGACTGTGGTCCTGATCTCGGGAAACTCGGAGTCGATCTATCCGGGGCGCCACTGGGTCGAGACCGAGTATGTCATCGATAACGCGACCGGTCTGTTGCAAATCTACTCGCGCGCGCCCGGGACCTTTGCGGTCTATAGCTACGATAAAGGACTTCAATTTCACGGCAGGCAGATGCCGGATCGAATCATGTTTTTCGTGGCTGGTGCGCAGGTGGTCGACGCGCAACTGGTGAGCATCGCGGATCCCGCGGGTGTCGACGCGAAGCTGCTAAGCCCCACCTCCGACATGCGACCCGATGGTCCGCCGAGTATCGGTCTCAACCAGCGGTTCCCGCTCTACACTCGTGACACTAGCAATTCAGGAATGCTGAAACAGGTGATCGTTCACGCCACCCTCGACAGCGATGGCAATGCGATTGATACCGTGTTTTCCGCGGCGGCTGATCCCAGTTTGATTGAGACTGCGATGGACTTGGTGAAGAAGACCAAGTTTTCCGTCGCGTCTAGTCAGACCGACGCTTATATTAACGTCCGATTTGTGCCTTAAGTCGATGGGCAGATTTCGTGTTGCCGCGTTATTGCTGCTACCGGCGTCGCATGCGGCACCGCAAGCGCTTGATCCTGATGAGATACGGGTCAAGAGCCAGACCTATGTGCCGCATCGTTCCACACTGCGAGTGGAAACGAATTTGGTTGAGCTTGGCGTGGTGGTGCGCGATAACAACGGGGGCGCCGTCCCTGGATTGACCAAAGAAAATTTTCGGATTCATGACAACGGGAAAGAGCGTGACATCGCGGATTTTGCGATCGATTCCAGCGCCTCGGCCGCTATGCCGTCGGCTCCTAAGGACGGGAAGTCCGGGGCCGCGCCGCAATCCGACGCTGTGCGGCCGCGATTTATTGCACTCTATTTCGACGACGTCAACTCCAAAGATGAGCAGCATGCGAACGATCTCAAGCTGACCAGGGAGGCGGCTGGGAAGTTCGTGAAAGAAGCTCTGCAACCGGGTGTAAAAATCGGCGTGTTCACTGCATCCGGCGCGCCTGCGCTCGATTTTACCGGTGACCTGACAAAATTAATCGAGTCGATCGGGAGCGTGCGGGCGCACGTGCGGTTGTCCGAATCCGGCGCATCGATCTGCACGGCAGTCACTCCCTACGTCGCCTACTTGATCGCGGTTCGGCACGATACTGAGGCACGTAATGAAGTTGCATACCAGTGCAAGGGATCGGGAGAAGTGATCAAGGCACAGGCGGAAGAAACGTGGCGGCGCGAGAAGGAGCTTTCGGCGCAGACGCTGGAATCAATCGGGCGCGTAGCGGATCGTCTGGCGACGATGCCGGGAACGCGGGTACTTTTGCTGGCATCGTCTGGATTTCTCACAGCGACGCTCGAGCAGCAGAGGGACGAGATTGTCAGCCGCGCGCTGCACGCTGACGTGGTGATCAATGCGCTCGATTCGAAGGGACTCGATAGCTGGCGGCCCGTGGAGCCCTCTGTTCCTCTTACCGGAACCAGAGTCGCAGCTGGGTTGGCGCACCAGAGGTTCGAGGTCGTCCAAGTGGGGCTGCGAGTGGAGGCGATGAATGAACCGCTGGCCGCGCTTGCCGAAGGGACTGGGGGGATTTTCTTCCACAATAACAACGATCTCGAAACCGGCTTTCAGGAACTGGCGACTCCTCCGGAGATCACTTACCGACTTAGTTTTCGGCTGACCGAGGGCGCCCAGGAGGACCGTTATCACAAGCTGGCAGTGAAGGTGGTGGACGCGCGGTATAAATCGATTCAGTCCCGACCTGGCTATTTCGCGCCGGCGCGGAAGGCGGCAGCGGAGGAAAATGCTCCGTCAACGGTCGACAAGGAAGTTCTCGCGGCGGACACCAGGGACGATTTCCCGGTCCAACTCAGCGCGCGCAACAACAAGCTCCTAAGCGGCTCAATGACAGTATCGGTGGTGGCGAATGTCGATATTTCAAAGCTGAATTTTGGGAAGCAAAAAGATCGGCGGAGCCAGAGAATTCGCTTCGTGACCGCCCTCATGGACGCGCAAGGAGCGATTGTCGCAGCTAAGGAAGCCACCTTGGATTTAGCGTTGAAGGAGGAAACGTACAATCGCTTAACTAAAACCGGGCTGAACGCAAAGCTCACTTTGGAAGTTCCGCCGGGAGTGTACAAGCTGCGCGAGGTAGTGGAAGAAATCGAAGGGAAGATAGCGTGCTCGACGAACCCGATTGAGGTTCGCTAGGAGTCTGCCGAAGAAAAACCGCTGGCGGTTGGGCGGTGATCACAGGGCTTATAACCCCGTCACGTGAGTGCGGGGATCGGCGCTCTTACGCTAGTAACAATTTCGCAAAATCCTCGACGCTCCCTAGGGTCCCAACACGGGTAGAGCTCCAACGGAGGTGTTCTGCACAGGCAGGCTCATCGTGTGGTTCCAGGCGTTCATTACGTCGTTCGGAAAGGTGGGCAATTGTTTTTCACCCGAGCGAGGATATCCGCGACGACGTCGGGATTCGCTGGGGCCACATCGCAGCTTTCTCCGGATCGAGTTCCAGATTGTAAAGTTCGGGCGGTTGCAATGGCAGATTGTAGGCGCCCCCGACCGGAGCGGGACCCCAGGGAAAGTTGCTGTTGCGGGAGATGTGCAGTTTCCATTGCCCATAATGCGCACATTGCAGGTCCCAGTTATTGAAATGCAAAATTACATCGCGATCGATACTGCCCATCGCTCCAGTACAGGATCGGCCCGATGTCAATGCCGTCCAAAATATTCGGAGCTTTGGCGCCGGCCATGCGTAGCAATCGTAGGGAGGATGTCCATCGCCGACGCCACCGCCGTGCTCACCCGGCCCCCGGTTGATGCTATTTCGCTGCAGTGTGCCGTGACTCGTCGAAACCGTCGGAATCTGGCCGGGAAAACGGGCAATAAATGGTACGCGAACGCCGCCTTCGTAAGTCGACCATTTGCGGCCACGCAGCCTGCCCGCGACTGCCTTGATACCACGGCCCATGGTCGCTGGTGAACATCACCATGGTGTTACCGTCGATTCCATTGTCTTGCAGGGACTGGAGGATTTGGCCCACACTCCAGTCGATTTCCTGCACCGCATCGCCGTACAACCCCATCGGCGACTTGCCCAGAAACGCCGGCGGACGCCGTCAGCGGCAGGTGAGGAGAGTTATACGCCAGGTACAGGAAAAACGGGTTGTTCTTGTTGCTTGCAATAAAATTGACGGACTGTTGCGTGTACCGCTGGGTAAGCGTATTCAATTGAACCGGCGATTCTATGACTACACCGTCCTGTATCAGGATCGATGGCGACATGTCGCTGCTATAAGGGATACCGTAATAATGATCGAAGCCCCGGCTCATGGGCATGAATTGCGCCGCTGAGCCCACATGCCACTTGCCGGTGCACATGGTGGTGTATCCGGCGGGTTTCAAAACTTCGGCGATGGTTGGCGAGGCGAGCGAGATCCCGGTGTTGTCGGTGGGCCACAGCACGGCTGGCACGCCGACGCGGGTCGGATAGCAGCCGGTCAGAAGTCCCGCGCGAGACGGCGAGCAGACGTTGTTCGCCGCGTAGAACTGGCGTGAACTGGACGCCTTCCTGAGCCATTTGTCCAGAAACGGAGTCGCCAGCGAAGATCCATAAGAATGGAGATCGCCATACCCCAGGTCGTCACAGCAGATCACGATAAAATTGGGCGGCCTTGAGGATTGAGCGCGGACAGCCGAAGCGGCAAGAAGGGTTCCGGTACCTGCATTAAGAAACGTACGTCTGGAAAGTGCTTCTCGACTCATGTGGCGATTCCTGATTCACTAATCGGCAACAAAGGGATGCTTCGTACCAAGGAATTTACCTATTTGGTTAACCGGTCAGCACTTAGTGTATTCGCCGGGCCTTGGGAGAGTCAAGGAAAGCGGCGTTAAAAATCCGCCATCTGAAGACAACTTACACAAATTTACCGCATCGTACCAGTCTCAATTGTTTTTTGGAGCCGCGACCTTCGGGAGCGGTCAAGGCCATGGGTATCATCTGCTGGGAATCGGAGGGTGGGTGTTCAAGGTGGGCAACGCGTCTTCCGGCGCCGTGTACAGGTCCGGCATTCGGAAAGTCCGGTATTCGAGGGTGCCGAATTGAACACCGAAATCAATGTGGCCCGACAAATCCACTTCTAACGATTGGGCGTTGTATACCGGGTTTCCGTTCCCGTCCGTGCTCAGGAGGAAGCCGGCATCGAAGTGGTAATTCCCGTCCGCGAGCTGCTGCGCCGAGCCGAGCGCCCCGGAGTACACCCCCAAATCGGCATTGAGCAGCGGCGTGACCGTTTTCTTGGTCTCATCCACTTGGAAAACTTGTCCACGGCTATGAGCCGCCGGACTCGGCTGCCGCCCGCACATTGCCGTCGTCGAACACCAGGAGCGTCGTATTGTTGGCTTCGAAATTGGGGTCATGTTGATGGGAGAACCAGGGGTTCGGATCGGAAGATTGAATCTGGAAATCACCCTCCATTCCCATGCGCCAGAGAATGTCTCCGCTTCCCAGTGCCATTGGCATAGTCGATCTTGATCACCCAGTCCTGATGGCGGGATGAGTATAGAATGTTTCCGTCCGGCGTCAGTTGCAGCGCGTTGCCGTGAAGCCAGTCGTTAGCGACGGTGGTCAGGTAGAACGGCGCACAGGTTACTCCAGCCGGGTACGTACAGGTCTCCCCTAAGCTAGCTTTCCGACTCGTGTCGAGATGATCGAACGCATCCCATGCCCAGGTTACTTGCAGATTTTGGTCGAGCACCAGAATGGTGTCGCCGATGACATCCACGTTGCCCGCACCTTGTACATTGGTCAGGATACGCTCTGAATCCGCGAGCGTCAGGTAACCGCCGCCGGGAAGCTTTCTCATCTCATGGTGGAAACCGTTAATGGCATGCATACCCAGAGAGGCCAATTGCTGGCTGATGCGAGCCCCATTGGTTTCCGCGACGACAATTCTGGCTAAGTCAAATTCCCGAATGAACTGTTGAGAGGGATCTTTGGTGGCATCCTCGCCGATACCCAGAAAGGTGCCTCCTGTTACGGGCCGAGTGATGTAAGTTACATCGGCTGGGCCTTGCCAGACTGGGTTGCCGTTCAAATCGGTCGCCAGGGCTGCACTCCCGAAAAGACTTTGCAACAGCAGGCCCGTTGGAGCAGCACCCTGGGTCAGCGCAGTGAACGTCGGTGTAGCGATTGGAGTGACGGGAACCGCGAAGTTGATCACCGGCCCCGACACCTTGCTCCGTCCACTGTCGACGGCATGCTGGATCTGGTAGCCTGCGCCTTGCAGCATGCCGGCCAAATAGAAATTCCTGCTGGCTCCGGCCACGCATGCCTGATAAGGCGTGTAGTGAACTGGTCCTGTGGAAGCTTGGAATTGAACTCTGATCCGCTCACCCGCCGGACACGGTGGAGCGCTATAGATGAACACCATGGGATTGGCGCTCGGTGTCACTATGGGAGCTGAGCCGCTTACCAACGGCGTGAAAGACATCGTGCTGGTGGTCACCGACTCTTCCAGCGTATCGCTGTTAAACACCGCAGCCTCAATTTGGTACGTGCCCTCCTGGTCGATGGTCGTCCAGGTTAGCGATGGGTTTGGTCCATAATCCACAACCGTCCGGAAAGCGCCGCCGGCAGCCTGAACCCGGAAGCGATAAAGGAGCGTTCCGGCGCTGGCTCCTTGAGCCGCAGCGGTCAAGATGACCGCTGTGCCGATTGGCACAGGCGACGATGATGAAGCCTGGAGCGACACGGTCATCGCGGCCGAAAGCCGTAATGCCGCCAGGATCGAAAGCAGGAGCCAAGCGGGTATTTTCAATGTGGCCTCCTGTACACCTGACGCTGACGGACGAAAGGGTGTTACACGCCGCGAGGCGGGAAGCCGAGCTTTCGGATTATGCCTGGAAAAGCAGAGTGAGAACGGTAGGAGTTAAGAAGGGGCTCGACCGCGAGAAACTGCACGCCTCCAGCGCGATCGTCAATTGCCTTATCTAGCCACTCCATTCCCGTTTCCTGAGCGCCCGCTCCAAGATGTGCCAACGCGATGGCGTACGGTGAAACGTAGCCGCGAGCAGCGTCTATCGTCAATGTCTCCGCGATGTTTTGCGCCTCCGCCATCCGGCCCAAGGCTCCGTAACACAATCCCACGGCGGCCGCCGCCAGAGAGAGACTAGGTTCGAGCTCCATCGCAGCCTTAAACGATCCCAGCGCGTCATCGAACTCGCCCCGGGCCGCACCGATTCGGCCGATGAGCAAATGGGCCAGCGCCGAGCGCTCATCGAGGTCGATCGTCTTCCGCCCTTGTTCCAGCGCACGCTCATACTGGGCGTCGAAATACAAACATGTTCCCAAAGTGTGACTCACAAATGGCGACAGAGGATCAATCTCCTGCGCGAGTTCCATTTCCTTTATTGCTTCCGCCAAACGACCGACCGGCGCCAGATACCCGATCGCGAATCCGCTGTGAGCTTGCGACGAGCCGGGATTCAATCGAACCGCGCTTTGAAATCGCTCGGCAGCATCTTCCCAGTTAAAGTCGTAAAGTGCATGAACCATTCCCAACGCAGTATGCGCCTCGGCCAGAGCCCGATCGATCGCGAGCGCACGAAGGGCCATCTCTTTCGCCTTGGAGAGCATTTCGCGCGCCGGCATCGTGTGTGCCAGCATCAGGTAACAATTTGCCAGGCCGACGCAAGCTGGCGCATACCGAGGATCCCGCGTGAGCGCCTCTTCAAAGCACTCGATCGCTTTCTTCAAGTTCTGTTTGGTCCAATTAAAGTTCCCCCGAAGATACAGGTTGTACGCCTGCAAATCGAGATTGTAGGGTCTAAGCCCCACCGCGCTCCCCCGTTCACTAAAGCGCAATTGCAAAGCCTCCATGATCGAACGCGAGATTTCCTCCTGGACGTCAAAAACATCCTTGACCCGCCGATCGTAGGAATCCGACCACAGATGATAGCCCTCCGCGACCCCGATCAGTTGTGCGTTCACCCGAAGGCGGTCTCCCACCCACCGCACACTTCCCTCCAGCACCACGTCGACTTTAAGTTGCTGACCGATCGTGGCAACATTTTGCGCCAATCCTTTGAACTGGAACGCGGAGGTGCGGCCCACCACGCGCAGCCCTGGAATATGCGTAAGCGCGTTGATAATCTCATCCGTGAGCCCGTCGCTGAAATACTCGTTGTCGGGATCGGGGCTCAGGTTGGCGAAAGGCAGCACCGCGATAGCCGTCGGGTGTGCGGCAGTTTGCGCGCCAGAACCAGCGGTAGAGTGGACGCTATTCTCGCGCTGCGCCAGCCCCCGTAAGTCCGCCGCCAATTCCGCCGCGGACTGGTACCGCAGATCCCGGTCCTTCTCAAGCAATCGGGAAACCGGATTGCGCAACTCCATTGGGACCGCCGAATAATCAGGCGACGAATCTACCAGCGCCAGTAGCACCGAAACCGATGTGGGTCCTTCGAAGGGAGCCTTTCCGGCAGCCATTTCATAAAGCACCGCCCCAAACGAAAACAGGTCGCTCCGCGCGTCCAGAGTAAGCCCCCGCGCCTGTTCGGGCGACATGTACGCACAGGTGCCCAGGATCATGCCCGGCTGCGTCTGTTGCAGCATAGTCACCGTGGCATCGGACCGCTCCGCATCGTTCGCCGCCACGAATTTCGCGAGCCCGAAATCGAGTACTTTGATAAGCCCTCGGTCGTTGACCATGATGTTGGCCGGCTTCAGATCGCGATGGATCACGCCCGCCGAGTGCGCCGCCGTCAACGCCTCCGCGATTTGCACGCCGAACTCCAGTACCTGTTCGCCGCTGAGCCGCGCCTCCCGCATCACCGTTTGCAAAGTGCGTCCGCGCACATATTCCATCGCAATGAAATCGACGCCTTCCGACGAATTTACTTCGTAGATGGTGACGATATTAGGATGATTCAGAGCCGAAGCAGTCCTCGCTTCACGAAAGAAGCGCTGCCGCCGGTCCTCATCCGGAATCAGGTCTGGCAGCAGCACCTTGATTGCTACGGAGCGTCCTAATCTAGTGTCCTCGGCGCGGTACACTTCGCCCATCCCACCCGAGCCGAGCTTCTCGAGAATTTGGTAGTGTGCCAGCTTTTCCAAGATCACGCGCTCCCACAGTTTGACACAGGTCGCGGACCAACAGATAACCAACTGCGCCGCCCCCGATCTGTGGGGTAATATTGCAGGGTGGCCGACGCTACCTGCTCGCTCAGTCCTGCCGACCTGGGGATGCTATTGGTGCAGACTGCGGCCCGGCAGGAGTGCCTGTCGGGCTTATGCGAATTGCTGCGGACGGTGGCCGAAATCTCCTCGAGTTTCGGGTGCGTGCTGTGGGAACTGGCACCCTATGTACACGGTGGGGAACCGCGGGACGGACGCCTCTATGTGCTCGCCCAATGGTTCCACGGTTTGAATACCTCGGCAACCTACAATCTGGGACTCGATTCGGTCACCGGCAGTGCGATCCTCGAGCAGAAGGCGATGAACGTCGGCCAGATCTCCACCGACCAGCGAGTTAGAGATCAACACCCCTTCTTAAAGCACACCCACATCAACAGCTTCTGTTCTGCGCCGCTCACCTTCCTCGACGGCCGCAAAGGTGCGCTGAACCTCTACCGGGCAACGCCCTTTACGGATGCCGAGGTGGAGCGCGTTGTCCAGATGGCGTGGCTGGTGCCGGAGCTGTATGGAAACATACGCGACAAAATAAGTTTTCGTCAAATTCGCAAGATCAACGGGATCATGCAACAGGTGGACATGACCTCCTCGCCCACCCACGATCACGTCCGCGCGGCGTTAAACGCCATCGTGGAATCTGTCGCCGATACGTTTCAATCGATAGAGACATCTCTCTACTTAAGGGGCACCCAGGACAATCCGGCGGTCTTCGATCTTACGGCCACCAGTCTTAAGAAGCCCCCTCAAAAGAAGCAGTATCGCGCCTCGTCAGAGGAAGGACTCACCGGATGGATCCTCAGCACCGGCAAAAAAGTGAGGCTGTTCGATTTCAATCACTTCGAACGTGACCGGGAACTGATTCAGCAGCAGTATGCTGGAATAGTCTGGAAAGACTCGCTCGATATCCAAGCTTTAGCGCGCGAACGGCTTGGATTGGGCCTGGCCGATGAGCTGCCTCCTCTAAGTTTCATGGGCTGCCCCATTATGACTGGCCACAACGTGCTGGGAGTCATACGCTGCGCCGCCCGATCGCGGGAGCCCCACTACTATTCCGAGCGCGAACTCGCGCTGCTCGAAATTATCGCCGAGCAAATCGGACACTTCTGGGTGACGTGGCTCAACCGGCGCGAGATCGAAAACGAGAATGAATCCTGGCGGCTGTTGGTCATGGGAATGAGCCTCATGAACAATTTCGTTCAAAAGGAGATCAAGCAGCCGAATCCCGATGTTCAAAAAATGTTTGAGAGCGCGCTCCGAAGCATTCGGGACGCCATCAGCGGCGCCGATGCGATCGATGTCCGCCTGGCCGACGAAACATCGAGCGAACTGCGTGTCGCCGCTGCCTGTGGACGATTTTGGGAACAGGGATCGCCGCGGGAGATCGCCGACCGCCGCAATGTCCGCGTCCCTCTCGCCGAACCATCCACGACCATCGGAGCCCGTGTTATGCGAACCGGCCTTGTTGAGACGCTCGATGTAAGTCCCGAAGAATACCCTTCCGAAATATTCCCGGGAATGTCGAAAGTAATCTCAACGCCGGTCAGTACAGAGGAGGGCATCGTCGGAGTGCTCGGCGTCCAGAGCGGCGAAGGATTCGGCCGGCACACGCCTCTGATCACAGAATTGCTGGCCCAGCAACTGGGCTTGTATCATAGCCTTGCCTCCACCATCCGGCGCCGTTACCGGGCAGAGATGGAGCAGCTGGAAACCTTCGAAGATCTGCAGCATCAGCTCAAAACACCCATCCAGCAGGCGCATGCCCGCATGCGGATGGTGCTGCAATCGGAATCGCTCGACGAAAGGCTGCGTCTGGAACTGCAGAAGGTCCGGGGATTATGCGGAAAGGTCCGCCGCGTGGCGATGAGTCTCAAGCTGTTCTCCGATCTTTCGAAGAAGCGCTGCATTGAAGCCAACCGCGCACGCATTGCCTCCGATAGCATCGTCAAAATGCTGATTGAAGCCGCGAGTGACAACGCCCTCATGGTCGACGCCAAGCGCCAGATACGCTTCAGCGTCGAGCGCGAAAGCTTTCGGATGCTGAACACCTCGCCGGTATTGTTGGACTTGGACCTTCTGGAGCAGGCGGTGAACAATCTTCTCGATAACGCCGGCAAGTACAGCTATGCCAATACCCTGGTCAAGATTTATGGCGGCGTAACCGGTAAAGGCAAATTCCACATCTCAGTAAGCAACAAAGGTATCCCCATCCGCCCGAAGGAAGCGTTGAAATTGGCGGAACGGGGTTGGAGAGGCGAGGACGCGCAGGCCACTGGCGATGGAACCGGGATCGGACTATGGATCGTCGATCACATCATGCGCGCCCACGACGGGCAACTGTTGGTAATCCCTTCGAATCCGGAAGGAATGACCGAGTTCAAGTTGATGTTCCCGGTATAGGAGAAAGCGATTGCATGAAGATCCTCATTGTCGAAGACAACGCGATTCAGTTGGAATGGATGAACGACGAACTCGCCAAGCGGTTTCCGAACGCCAAGATCCAGGAGTGCGATACCGAATGCGGATTCCGCACTGCTTTCGAGAACATCGCCGCCGACCCACCGGACGTGGTGTTGATGGATGTAATGCTGAATTGGACGCATCCCTCGGAGAATATGGTGCCTCGGCCGCCCGCAGTCGTCGAAGCAGGAATCTGGAGGGCCGGAATACGTTGCGAGAAACTGCTGCGTGAAGATCCGCGGACCAAGGACATTCCTGTAGTTCTGTACACGTCTCTAGCGGAGTCCAATCTTGCGGCGGAACTGAAGGACATGCCTCAGGCCTCCTACCTGCCCAAGGATTCCAATTTTGAACCGCTGGTACGGGAGATTCAAAGTACGCTCAGGAAGTGATTCCCACGTTCTCTTCCTGCATCAGTTCTTTGGCGGCCGCTTGCATGGCGCGCGCATACTCCGGCGTGGACTTGTGAAAACCCTCCGCCATATCGAAAAGACATTCCGCGGCCACCACGCTACAAGCCCGGGGGTCGGGCTCTTTCCATTCCATTCGCTTCCTTTCGAGAGTGGGGGCGATCGCGCGGATCAACTCCAGCGTTTCCTTCGGATCGAGGCGAAACACCTCGCCGCCGCAAAGCCGGACTAACCTAACATCGGGAGAGGCCCTTCGAACGGTGTATGCCACATGCTTCCACAGCCAGACGGTGCCCTCCCGCTCGACGAAAAGGTTGAGTCGATGCACGGCCCAACGGGGCCAGCAATGTTTGTCAGCCAGTGAAATCAGCGCTTCATCGGAAAGTGCGGATGGCCGCGCCGGTTTGATCTCACAGAGGAATGAGTCAAAGTAGGCCGCTCGCGACCGGTCTTCCGGCAAGCCATCCACGATTCGCCGGACCGCGGCGCCGATCTCGTCAAGATCCGCATTCTGTTCTTCGGTAGAGGGCGCGGGCATGCGCAAAATTCCTCGAAGACCATCGAGGGCAGTGCCCAGGGGAATTTCGACGGAGGGGTCCAGCATTTGGCGCCAGACGTCCCGCAGCCGCCGGTCCGCTTGGTTTTCAATCAGCGCGGCCAGCAGCAGGCGTCGTAAATCGCCACTCGCCGAACACTTTCCCCACAGTATGCATAAAGGCGATCCCAATTCATCGCCGCGGCTGAGCCCTGCGCTCAGTTTAAGCAACCCAGCGACCAGATCGCCGTTCCAGGTCGATTCGGGAGTAGCAGCGCTTTCGGTCAGCATACGCGCCACTCGCCGCGCCAGTTCCTGCTCCCAGCGCGCGCGTTCGGGGTCCACCGCCAGCGCTTGCAGGATTTCCCGGTAGGTCTCGCCCCGGCGTATTTCCAGGCGCGGGATGTTGTCTTTGAACCAGGACACCAGATTATCCGGAGTCCATTCGGGATCCGCCAGCCAGGGGATCACCAGGTTCCGAACATGCTCCTGTTGAGTTTTGTTGCGGCTGGAGGCCGCGACCGACATCAGTTTTTCCAGGCGTTCCGGGGCCGGCCTGGCGTCCAGCAGGGCTTTACAGGTGACGCAGTGCTCGATGTGCGCCACTCGCTCGGGCGGCAAGGGCTTGCCCTCTAGAAATTCCTCAACTTCATAAGGCATCAGGCCCTCGATGGCTGGATGTGCGGGCGCTCGCAGCCGCGCCTCGTCCCTCTCAAGAACCTCATCGGGGGAGAGGCCCTGGCGGGCTGCGCGACTTTCCGCGGCCTTCAGAAACTCCGGCTTATCCTCGTTATCGGCTTCGCGCATTACTTCATCGACGGTGATGCCCAGCAGTTGCGCGCGCCTCTTGATGAAGTCTTTTAACTTGTCAACCTTGTCAGCCTGCACGGTTCATCCTTTCGAGAGCAGGTTGTGCAGCCTTCCGCGCAGATCCTGCAAACGTTCCGGAGCATCGGGAATCGCTTGAGCTGCCGCAATCTCGCTCAGAGTGTACCCCTCCACCATGAACTCCACCATTTGACGGTCGCTCGGCCGCATTTGTTCCACGGCTTCTTTGAATGCCTCGTCCGAAGACTGTTTATCCGACGGCTTCGAATTGGCAGCCTCGGCTCGGCCCAGATTCTCGTGCCGTAGCAGCTGGTTCTGTTGCTCCCTCGCGTAGTTCCGGCACAAGGACCGGACATACTCGTGAAATGTGCCGTCTCTGTACAATCGCTCGATGGGTGAATATCGGATCAGGCGGCGTAGAACCTCCTGAGTGGCGTCTTCGGCCAGACGCCAGATGCCACGAAACAATCCAAAATTCACCACCATCGCATAAGGCCAAACCCTCACCGTCAAATCCCGCCAGGCCTCCTGGTCCTCCGGCTGATTCGCCAGCCGCTCCAGGATCTCGCGCAGGGGTTGTTGCTGCAGTGATATTCCCATACTTACGCAAAAAGATGTTTTAGCACTTCGGAAACCGCTACCTTGGGATTCAAAGACCGGATTCGATCTTCTCTTGCGCGAGCCAGCTCCGGGTACCCCGCCTGAACACCGATCCCAATATCCTGGAGATCGGAATTGCGCTGAAACAGACGCATCAGCTTCTCCCGCCAACTGGCCTCGTCGTCGGCATTCTGAGACCACCATTCATGGTGTGCCTTTCGCGCGTCTCTCACTTCTTTCCACAACAATCGTATCGCAGCCTTCTCCAGATCGTCGATCTCCGCTTCCGACCAGCGGCTGTTGAGATTGGCTGCACGTAAAAGAGCTTCCGCGCGCACGTATTTCTCCAGCGTTAGGCCGTCACACCACTGCCAGCAGGTCGTGCTTATCCAATTTTCATAACGTATTAAATCGCGGGAAACAGGACCGAATTGCTCTTCGGCTTCCGAGGCTTCTTGGCAAAGATCCAGCCAATCCTGGTATTCACAAGGCTCGATGCCCCAAAAATACGGCAGCCAAAACGATAGAGCGTGACCGATCGTCAAAAAATGATCGCTGTGCCCGATTGGGAGGCGTACATTATGAACCAGAGCGATTTCCTTGGGCTTGCAGAAAGGGCAGCGCTCGTTGGGGTTTCTGTTATCGTGGATCAGCTCTTCGTCGCCCTTAAAGCCTAAATAGCCCGCATAGCCCATATTCGGAATGGTGCCGTAAAACAGAACTGCTGCTGCCGCAACCAGATCCTTTAACCCTTGTTCGTTGCGAACCCTCTTTATGGAATGGAAGTCGCGGCTTTTCAGTTCCTCCCAACCAAAACGGTGCGACAGAACCGAACCCGTCAGGACGATCGAGTCGAACCTGGTGTTCTTCCACTTCAGCAGCGTCCTCCCGATCAGGTACGTTCCGAAGCTATGCGCAATCAGGTGCGCCCGCTCGCCCGGCTCGAGACGCTTCTGAAGCTGGCGGCTGAAATAAGCCACAACGTTCTCGCGCCGCCTGCTGGCGCAAATGCGCGCAAACACCAAGGTTAATGCGAAAGACACCCACGCAGCGGTCGTGCTTGGTCGGTTGAACCAGTATACGAGGGCAGTAATCGCCAACCCGAACGCTAGAACGTGAAGTTCGAAAATAAGTTGAGAAGCACCCAGGTGACGATAATGCGGGTAGCGGATGTGGACGCATTCGAAGTGGGGTTTGAAGACCCCCTCCACTTTGTCCTGCCATTCGCCCTTCGTGTTAATTCCGTGGACGGTGACGATTTTCACGTTAGTTTTCACCGAATGTATCACAAAGCGGCCTTAATGTGCCAAAAAAGCAACTGTACAAAGCCTTAGACGACCTTAAAATGGCACTTTTGGTCCAGAAAATGGAAGAAACATCCGCGATGTTCCGTCTGATTCAGTGGTGGCTCATCTGAGCGATCGCGAGATCAGCGCCGCGATCATCGAATCTTGTCGCCTGGGCGACCGGGACGCCTTTCGTGCGCTCTACGACATACATAAAGATAAGGTGTATTCCATTTCGCTCTATTTTTTTCACGGCGATCAGGCCATGGCCAGCGATGTCACCCAGCAGGTTTTCCTTAAGTTGATGACTGGTATAGCCCAATTTCGAGGGGACGCGGAGTTTTCGACCTGGCTTTACCGGTTGGTAGTAAACGCGTGCATGGACGCAGCCCGTCGCCAGAAGCCGGACGCGGCGATCTCGGAAGCGTTTGCCGCGCCGGATTCGCAGGAGGAAGATTACGCCCGCGTCGCAGATGGCGAACTCGGTGCGGGCAGGTGTGTCGGCTCTGCCGGCGAAATTCCGTATTGCCGTCTTATTGCGCCATTTCGAGGATCTTTCCTACGAGCAGATGGCGAAGGTTTTGCATTGTTCCATGGGGACGGTGGCTTCGCGGCTCAGCCGGGGACATAAAATTCTGGCGGAGCGGCTGAAGGGGTTAAAGGGATGAGGATGTTTAGCAGGCATGTATCGCGCGAGTTGGCCGCTTATGCCGATCGAGAACTTGGAAACGCCGTCGACGTCGAGCGTCACATCGGGCAGTGCGCGCTGTGCCGGGAGGAGTTTGAACAAGTCCAATTTGGAATGGCAATGATCGAGCATCTTCCATCCGTCGATGCGCCCCCGGCGATATGGGCATCGATCAAAACCGCGATCGATGCCAAGCCTCGCGAAAAGCCGATTTGGCGCTGGGCTTTCGCCGCGGCAGTGCTGTTGACGGTCGCTGGGATTGCTTATTGGCGCGCGCCGGCGCCGCAGTGGGATGTCGTACGGATCGAAGGTACACCAATCGTGGGCGCGAAACACATCGGCGGGGCTGGCAAAATCGCGGTGGGCGAATGGATAGAAACGGACTCGGCATCGCGTGCCGGAATTAAAGTCGGCGAGATCGGAACGGTGGAGGTCGAGCCGAATACTCAGTTACGCGTCGTGGCCGCGAAGCCGGGCGAACACGGCTGGCGCTCCAGCGGGGCGAGATCCGCGCGAAGATCTCGGCGCCGCCCAAACTGTTTTTCGTCGACACTGCGGCGGGCACGGCCGTGGATCTTGGCTGCGAGTATTCGCTCAATACAGACGAGAATGGCGTCGGGCTGCTGAGCGTTACTAAAGGATGGGTGTCGTTTCAATGGGAGGGGCTTGAGTCGCTGGTGCCGGCCGGTGCGAGCTGCCGCTTGCGAGGTCGTATCGGTCCGGGCATTCCGTACTTCGACGACGCGCCCGAGACTCTGAAACAGGCTCTCGAACGGAATGGAGATTTGAGTATCATCCTTGCCGAATCGCGTGTCCGGGACACGCTCACGCTTTGGCATCTTCTGGCGCGCGTTAAACCGGACGAACGGGAGCGTGTGTATGATCGTATCGCTGCTTTGACGCCCATCCCGGCGGGGGTTTCGCGCGAGCAGGCGCTGAAGCTGGATCCTGAAACACTGAAGCATTGGAGAGAAGAATTGGCCTGGACGTGGTAAATCGGGAAGAAAATCCCGGCTCCCTGCGTCCAATGATTTGAAAGGAGCTTACGATGTTGCGACTTGGTTTTGCGGCTGTGTGCAGCCGCGCTGTTGATAACGGCGGAAGGATTTACTTTCACCATCGGCGGTCCTGTGGCCTCGCAGGAGTTTCAGATGAAGTCGGCGGCATTTGTGTTTCGCACGGAAGGCTGCGCGGAGCCGGCGAAGGCACAAATCGGCGGCACCGCGGAAGGGCTGGTGAAGGGCGCGCGGCGATCGGTGGTTCTCAAGCTCGCGTCGGGAACGAAGCCGGGTGTCTACGCGGTTTACGAGAACTGGCCAGCGGAGGGCGACTGGGTCGTGAATCTCAAAGGTGTTTGCGCCAATGCAAGCGCCGGCGCGGTGGTGCCGATCGGTCCGAAAGGCTTCATCCGCGAATCGTCGAAATTTTTCCCGCGTCCGGCCACTGACGCGGAAGTTGAAACTGCGCTGAAAGAGCTCAGTCAGAAGAGGGAACAAATGAAATCATCAACTCTCACTTTGGTTCTGGTCGTCTCCGCCGCGGTACTCCTGATAGCGGCGGATACGGGCAAGGTGCAGTCCGACGGCTTGACGATTCACGAGTGGGGGACCTTCACTTCGGTCGCGGGCGAAGATGGCTCCGCCATAGATTGGGATGCCCTCGGCTGCAAGACCGATCTGCCGGGATTCGTCAACGCCGCCGGATACCGGGGCTTCAAGTTCAGGCTTCAAGGAGACGGTGCGTATGGAGACGCCGGTGATTTATTTTTATAGTCCACGAGAAGTTGTTGCCAGCGTCCAAGTGCGCTTTCCATACGGCGTGATCACCGAATGGTATCCCGAACGGCGATAACGCGATTTATGAGTCGAAGAGCCTGATGGACCGGATGCATATTGACTCGCCCGAGAGCGCGATCTATCAGACCAATAGTCTGATCGATCCTCCGCCTGCGCGACTTGACGCTTCGCTGGTACGGTTGAGCCCAAGCGCTGAATGGGATCGACACTTCGCTGCGGCACGTGATGGGCGCGATCGGGTGGAGCGACATCAAAGTGCAGCCGGCATCGACCGCGGCTTTTCCGGTCGAGAGTGGTTCCAGCCGCTACTATGCCGCGCGGGCCACGGATGCGGCTCCGATCTCGGTCGGCGACGCAACATGAAAAATTCCTGTTCTATCGCGGCGTGGGACGCTTTCAGCCGCCTCTTTCGGCGCGCCTGTCTGATGAAAAGGTGACGGTCGAGAATCGCGGCTCCGATGCGGTTCCTGCCGTGTTCCTGTTCGAGAATCGAGGAGGCCGACTCGGTTATCGCAACGCGGGTGCCTTGAAGGACGCGGTGACGCTCGACAAGCCTTTGCTCGACGGTACGTTTACGCAATTGCTACACGATCTGGAAACCACGCTCGTCGCGCAAGGCCTGTTTCCGAAGGAGGCGCAAGCGATGGTCGAGACGTGGCGGGACTCCTGGTTCGAGGAAGGCTCACGCTTGATCTACATTGTCCCATCGCAGCGCCATCGAGGCCATTCTGCCGCTCCGGGTGGAACCTGCTCCGGTGCAGACTGCGCGCGTGTTCGTTGGGCGAATTGAGCTGATTACTCCTGAAACCAAGCGTACGGTGGAGCAGGCGCTGGCTAAGGGGGACTGGTCGACCGTCGATCGCTATAGCCGTTTTTTGGGTCCGATTCTCCAACGAATATCGACACGGGATCCTGCGCGGGCGAGCCAGGTCGAGCAGTTCCGGCGTAGTGCGGGGGAGTGCCAGTAGTAAGGTGTCCCGGCGATTTTGTTCGCGGAAATGGTCGCGTCTGTCCGCATGCTTACGCATGGCGGTTCAGTAAGCCAAGCGCACGGTGGAGCAGGCGTTGGCCAAGGGGGATTGGTCGACCGTCGATCGCTATAGCCGTTTTTTGGGTCCGATTCTCCAACGAATATCGACACGGCATCCTGCGCGGGCGAGCCAGGTCGAGCAGTTCCGGCGTGGTGCGGGGGAGTGCCAGTAGTAAGTTGTCCCGGCGATTTTGTTCGCGGAAATGGTCGCGTCTGTCCGCATGCTTTACGCATGGCGGTTCAGTAAGCCAAGCGCACGGTGGAGCAGGCGCTGGCTAAGGGGGATTGGTCGACCGTCGATCGCTATAGCCGTTTCCTGGAACCGATTCTCCAACGAATATCGACACGGGATCCTGCGCGGGCGAGCCAGGTCGAGCAGTTTCGGCGTAGTGCGGGGGAGTGCCAGTAGTAAGTTGTCCCAGCGACTCTGTTCGCGGAAATGGTCCCGTCTGTCCGCATGCTTACGCATGGCGGTTCAGTACTAACGGGACGGCTGGCTCACGAGGCTGTATTAACGCTGCGGCTGACCGCTCCCGGAGGTCGCGGCTCTGTTGTACAAGTGGGGCGATTTTAATCGCGGGGATGTCGCTGACACGGACGCATCAGGGTTGCCGACGTCCGGGCTGCGCCCGGATGGACCGATTGACAATCGGTCCGCAGGTTGCCAACCTGCCCCACAACGTGGGCACAGCCACCGCGCGGAAAAGTGTATAAACTTGAACAGTGCCGCGACAGTTAACAAATGCGTTCCTCGAACAGCTCGAGCGGGAGCACGGCGCGACCTTGGTTCACGTCTGTTGCAAGTGCGACAACAACCCCGGTCTCGATTCCAACGCGCTTATACTCGTAAACGAAGAGTGCACGGTTCATGGCCGATCTTGGCATCGGCTGATGTTGAAGCAAGCCGATGGATCGCTGATACTTGCGATACCGCTCGATAAGAATCGTCAAGTTTGATGGGCTGGCATGATAGAATCCGAAAAATCGGGGACTAAGCCATGCCAGATTACACACAAGCGGACAGACCGCTGAAGATTACAACGCCGCTGGGCGCCGATGTCCTGTTTATCACCGGATTGCAGGGACGAGAGGAGATTTCGCGGCCTTTCGATTTCAATGTCGATCTGATCGCTGATCTTAAGAAGGAGGTCCGCTTCGATAAGATCATCGGGCAGAGCGTTACGGTCGAGATGCGGCTGCTCGATAATAGCGTGCGGTACTTCAACGGGATGGTGAACCGTTTCAGTCAGGGTCCGCGGGATGAAGATTTTCTGCACTTCCGGGCCAGCGTCGTGCCGATATTCTGGCTGCTGACGAAAAACGTCCGCAGCAGGATTTTTCAACACCTCGCTGTGCCGGACATACTCCGCCAAGTTTTGACCGGCCTGAACGTGGCCTACGAATTTACGGGAACCTATTATCAGCGCGACTACTGCGTCCAGTATCGCGAATCCGACTTCGCGTTTGCCAGCCGCCTGATGGAAGAAGAAGGAATTTATTACTTCTTCAAGCATTCCGACGGTAGTCACCAGATGTTAGTGACGGACGTACCTAACAGGCATCCTGCCGTTCAGGGGCAAGCGAACGCGGTCTATGAGGAAGTCACCGACGAGTTGCGAACGGACATGCGCGTGACGGGCTGGGAGAAGATCCAGGAGGTACGCTCCGGCGAATGCACGTTGTGGGACCACTGTTTCGAAGTTCCGCAAAACCATCTGGAAGCGAAACTTAAAACCTTGGATAGCGTGGCGGTGGGCAAGGTGACTCATAAGTTCACTCTCGCCAACGATCACCTGGAGATTTATGACTATCCCGGGGCTTACGCGCAGCGTTTCGATGGCATCGATCCGAAAGGCGGAGACCGTCCGGCTGATATTCAGCACATCTTTGAAGACCGCACGCGAACGGTCCGGCTGCGCATGGAACAGGAAGAGGTGTGCGGGATCCGGATTGAAGGCTCGAGCGACTGCGGGCAGTTTACTGCGGGGCACAAGTTTACGCTGGAGCGTCACTTCGACGCCGACGCGCCGTATCTGCTTACACGGGTGGAACATGAGGCCAGCGATGAATCCTACCGGAGCATGAATCTGGGGGTCTCAGCGTTTAAATATCAGAATCGATTCGAATGCATCCCCGACGCGCTTCGCTACCGACCTCAGCGCATGACGCCGCGCCCGGTGATCGCGGGTATGCAAACGGCTACTGTGGTGGGTCCCAAAGGCGAAGAAATTTTCGTCGACAAGTATGGCCGTGTGAAGGCCCAGTTCCCGTGGGACCGCGAAGGGAAGCTGGACGCCGATAGTTCCTGTTGGCTTCGCGTGGCTACGCCCTGGGCGGGCAGGAATTGGGGCATGGTGCAGATCCCGCGTATTGGCCAGGAAGTAGTAGTGGACTTTCTCGAAGGGGATCCGGACCAGCCGATCATCGTCGGCAGTGTCTATAACCCGGACCAGATGCCGCCCTACCAACTGCCGGACAAAAAAATGGTGAGTGGATGGAAATCCAACACTACGCCGGGAGGCGGCGGGTATAACGAAATCTCGATGAACGACACCAAGAGCGGAGAACTGGTCAACGTCCACGCGCAGAAGGACATGTCGACCACGGTGGAGCACGATGACACCCAGACGATCCACAATAACCGCGCTATCAAGGTGGACGGCACGCACAACGAAACGATCACCAAAGACACCAATATCACCATTGAAAAAGGGCCTTATAAGCTGGATGTGCAGAACAACACTCACACTCATCACGTCAAGAGCGATGTGATCGAGAATTATGACGCCACCCAGCAGACCAAGGTGGCGCAGAACATTCTCACCCAATCCATTAATGCCAAGATCACGATCGACGCCAAAACTGAAATCCTGCTGCACTGCGGCGACAGCATGATGAGTCTGAAACAGGATGGCACCATTGTGATTTCGGGCAAGGATATTTCGATACTGGGCTCGGCGACGGTAAAAGCCGGGGTGGGCAACCAGAATATGGTTTGCGATGTTCAGAAAGTGACGACTTCGGGAGCGGCGATCAACTCGAACGCGGTGGGTATGCATACAATTACGGGCGCCGTTGTCAAGATTAATTAGTTTATCCGCCGGGTCTTCGATCGCATTTATTGAATGCGCTCCGACGGGTCGGGGTGTGAGGGCTGGCAATTGAGATCTCTCTTGTTTAGTTTCGCCGCCGTGTGCGCCGCCTTCGCCCTGCTGATGTGGCTCGTGTTCCTGCGCCCGGCTGCCACAAAGGCGGCGCAGGGCGTTATCACTTACAAAGTGTTGAAGCCGGCCGGCCAGTATGTGCAGTATCCCACGTTCAGCAGCGGCAGCTTCTATACACCCAGCATCATTCCGACCGCGGAATGTTATGTGTTTGTGATCCGGGTGGATCAACTGTCCGCTTCCCTTGGCTATTCGCTCAATACCGTCGCGTCTGAACACTTCGACGTTGGGCAGAAAGTCGACATCCAATACCAGGAGCGCGGCTTAACTGGAATCTGGCGCCGGATCTATGTAACGAGCATGAGCGCGCAATAGACCTTCTACCAAAAGTGCGTGGCGACGACTTTCGGAGAGCTGGGCGTACCGGAAATAACTTTGACGTGCAGGACGAGTTGCAGATTCTTGCCCCTCCAATCCGGAGGAGCGCCGCGTAATGCTTCGGCTATGAGATCGGCACTGGTGACGACGTCGGCTGCGGCATCGGTTCCGTACTGCGTGATGCCCGCAAGCTCCACCAGCATCGCGTGTGTATCGGGATGAAAAACCCTCGAAACAATTGCATAGTCTTCACTGGTGTGGCGGTCGGGAGGCAGATTGGGGAGAGTGAATTGCGTGGGATGTCCGAAGTCGGTTATTCCGACCGGGTTGCGGGACGCATCGATAAAAAATCGGAGCTGGCTGCTGATTTCCTTCCAGCGCGTGTAGGAGTAACCGACCAGGATGGCAGGCGCCGTACGCAGATCGTGGAACGAGACATCGCTGCCGATTCGCAAACGATATGGTCGATCCATTTTCGTCAGCATCGCGCTGAGCCGGGCGGTCGCGATCAAGTCTCCTCCACCGACGAATTGGTCCGTCAAGGATACGAAATCCTCGGAGCGAACCGGCTTGGCGGAACTCGCGTCGCGGTCCAGACCGAACACCGGTACATAAGCGACACACAACGAAACTGGTGAAGCACTGTTCAGAACCGGGGACCAGAATTGATCGATGATCGACGTTGGGCGCGTCTTCATCCAAATCAGGCCGGCAACGCAGACCAGTACGAAGACTACGGCAGCGACCAGGAATCGGGAGTTGTGCGAGGTCGGGAGTGGCGTGGGTGAAGGCTCGATCGCGTGTGGCTTTTCCGGAACGATCTCCCATCTAAACTCGGGAACATAGGTGCCTCCTGGAAGCTCGATGCGGACAGCATTCTGAGATCCTTGCTCGGCATAGTAGAGACCGAGCCGCTTGCGCACATCGCCCGCCTTGACCCGAACGGTGGCGTCATCGCTCGGTTCGTAACTTGTCGAACGGCCGAAGACCTCGATACCGATGGTTCGCTCCTTGAGGAGGTCCGTGTGTCCGTTCAAGGTATTCTCGACGGCGTAGCGCAGGAAATCCTGGCTGCGCTTGCTGGCGCGGAATTCGTGGCTGCTCAGCACTCTCGCGAGCTCTTCCCGAATCGTCTCCTCTGGAACGTGTGTCGACCGATGGCCCTCGGAACCGTTGGTTGGAGGCACCCCGGGAGCTTCGCCCTGGGCCACGAAAAGCACCTCTTCTACTAATCTGGACTTCGATTCTAACACGCCTTCGGCGTGAATCTCGAACACATTGAAAACAAATACGTTCGATCCCGGTAACGAACCCGCCTCATAACACTCCCGCAACCGTTCTGAACTGGACAGGGAGCGATGCACAGGTCAGGATTCGGGAGGTGAGGATCATCTGCATTGGCTTAACCAAAGTATTTCAGGTTAACGGATACGGGAGTCGGCCGACTCGCGAGGAGATGGAAGACCTCTTCCACCCTTAGCATGTCCAAAATGCTCGACGAGATCCGACAGCAGCCCGAGGCGCTCGCTAAGACTTTGGAGACGGGATGGCGAACGGTTAACAGCCTGCGCCGTCACCTGGAAAAGCATCGTCCGCGGCTGATCGTGATGGTTGCGCGAGGCACTTCGGACAATGCTGCGCAATTTGGCCGCTATTTGATCGAAATCACGACGGGAATTCCCGTTTCGTTGGCCGCTCCTTCGGTCTTGACTTTATATGAGAGTCCACTCAATCTTCAAGATGTACTCGTAGTCGGAATCTCGCAGTCGGGTGAATCGACCGATACGAACGCTGTACTGGAGGATGCGCGGAAGCGGGGCGCGACCACGGTCGGCATCACGAACGATCCCGAAAGCGCGATGGTGCGGCTGGTCGAATATCCGCTGCTGATCGAGGCTGGGGCAGAGGAGAGTGTAGCGGCCACGAAGACTTACACCTGCCAGCTGCTGGCGCTTTATTTATTGGCCTCCGCACTGGCGGGTGAGGTTCAACTCGACGATTTGCAGCGTATTCCAGGTTGGGTCGAACGCGCTTTCGAGCTCGAGGAACATATTGAGGAACTCGCGGCGCGCTACTTATTCATGTCGCGTGCGGTGACCGTCGGGCGCGGCCTCAACTACGCGAATGCGCTGGAATTCGGGCTCAAACTGATGGAGACCTGCTACGTGGTGACGGAGCGTTTTTCGTCGGCGGACCTGATGCACGGCCCGATTGCTCTGGTGGAGCGATCGTTTCCGGTGTTCGTGTTTGCTCCCTCCGGGGTTACGTGGCCGTCGATTTCGCTGGTGCTCGATCGCCTGCAAGCACTGAAAGCGGAGACGCTGATTATTACGGATCTAAGGAACGCAGAGGTGCGCGGGAGGGCGGCTCGATTTCTTTTATTACCTGCCGAACCAGGGTCGGATCGCGGTCCCAAGGATTTGTACACGCCTATCCCCTACATCGTCCCGACCCAGTTATTCGCGGCGAATCTGGCATCGATTAAGGGAATCAATCCGGATAGTCCGAGAGCGCTGACGAAAATTACCAGGACGATCTGATGAGTGGGAATTCCGATGCATGTAAGGCCGGCCCGGTTGCTATTCGAAGCCGTGTCCCCAAAAGGATTCCAACAAATGACTGAAAAGGCTGACGTTCGATGGGTAACGAACCTATGTATAACGCGAGACGCAACCGTTTTGAACTGGACAAGAGGCTCAACCAGCCCCAGCATTAGCAAAAGCAGAAACCGAAACGACGGTTATTAACCAATCAGAAGGGGAGTCTATGAGACGCAATGAATCGCATTCACTTATTTCCAGCAGTATCGCGGGGACGCTGCTGGCATTCGCGGCTTTGGTTCTTGCGGCCCCTCTTTCCTGGGGACAACAGGTCACCGGCGCGATTACTGGCACGGTGTCCGATCCCTCCGGCGCGGCGCTGCCATCGGCGGCCGTCACCGCTCGAGATGCAGATCGGGGTACGACCTGGAAAGCCCAGACTAATGCGGAAGGCGTGTACAGCTTCCCCCGCCTACCGATCGGTAAGTATGACGTTCGCGTCGAAGCGTCGGGATTCCAGACCGCCGTCCATGCGGCGTTCGATCTCGAATTAAACCAGACGGCGCGCGTCGATTTTTCGATGACTCTCGGCCAAATCTCGCAGCAGATAGAGGTCTCAGGCGCAGCCCCGGTCCTCCAATCGCAGACCACCGAAGTGGGTTCAGTTATGGACGCTTCGGCGATCGCGAACCTTCCTCTTGAAACCCGGAATTACAATCAGTTGGCATTGCTGGTTCCCGGCGCTGTGACTATCAGCCCCGCGTCCTTTAATACTGGCTTGAAGACTTTCAATGCCGCGCGGCCTAACCTTAATGGTAACCGCGAGCAGGCAAATTATTACCTGCTCGATGGCATGGAAAATACCGAGTTTGTAGATAACAACGTAGCCTATTCGCCAAGTATCGATGCGATTCAGCAGTTCAACGTTATCACCAATAATCCCGATGCCGAGTTCGGCCAGTTTCTCGGCGGAGTCATCAACGTAAGCCTGAAGTCCGGCACTAATCAGTACCACGGCGATGCTTTCGAGTATCTTCGCAACGACTTCTTTAATGCCAATGAGTGGTCGAACAACTTCAATGGTTTGCCGACGCCTCGGCAACGATGGAACGAATTTGGAGCGACCATCGGCGGTCCGATTAAAAAGAACAAGCTATTCTTCTTCGCCGACTACCAGGGTTCGCGTTTCGACCTACCCGCAACACCCAGTCCTAAGACGACGTTTACTGCGGCAGACATCACCGGTAACCTTACGGATCTTGGCATAACTCTTTACTATCCGGGAGCTGTCGATGCCAATGGCAATCGCATTCCCATGCCGTCCAATCTGGCCCAGGCAAACATCTGTTCCGGCAGCCAGAAAATGGGTGTCAATCCTTGTATCAACGGCATCAGCGCGACCGCTCTGAAAATCGCCAATGCTCTGCCCAAGCCGAACCTTCCCGGTCAGGCGAGTGGGACTATCAACAACCTGAACAATACCGTGCAGAACTACACACACGGCAACCAGGGCGATATTAAGGTCGATTGGAATCCTACAGATAAAGACCATTTATACGCACGCTATTCTCAGCAGCATATCGACAATCCCATCGTGAACAGCGAAGCCTTTCAATATAGCGGCGCAGGCAGCAACATCTTTCCGCTTCAGCAAGCCGTGCTCGATTACACCCGTACGATCAGCTCAACAATATTGAACGACATCCGTATCGGAATGAACTACTTCCCAGCCGACGCGAACGCAGAAGCTCTAACTACTACAGCGGGGGCAAACCTGATCCCTGGCCAACCGACTCAGTTTCTTCCAGGTCTCTCTTTCGCAAGCTCGAAAGTCGGCGGCCAACTAAATGGACCTTTTGCCTTTGGCACCAACGACAGTCCTGAGATCTTCCATCAGACTTCCATTCAGTTCGACGACACCGCCACGTGGACCAAAGGCACTCACACGATGCGCATGGGTTTCCAGTTCAACAGATACCGGAACAACTATGTTCCAGCCACCAGTAGCGACGGAGCCGCCGGACAGATCGGCTTTAACGGAACATACACGGGAAACTCCGAAGCAGACTTCTTCCTCGGTCTACCGTCCTATATGGGTTATGGTCTCGGCTTTTCAGGTACGGTAGGTCAGCGTAACGACGCGATCGGCGCTTTCTTCCAGGACGACTGGCGCATCTCTCGTCACTTAACTCTGAATGCCGGGCTGCGCTACCAGGTCTTCACGCCGATTTACGAAGTGCACAACCGCATGACTAACTTCGGTGAGTACTCCGGGCAGATTGAGCTGGCCGGTCAGAATGGCAATAGCAGGGCGCTCTATAACCAGTACAACGGCATCGCTAACTATCTGCCTCGTGTAGGTCTAGCTTGGAGCCTGGACGATAAGACCGTGGTTCGAGCGGCTTTCTCCCGCTCGAGTTTCCAGGAAGGAACAGGCGAGTACAATCGCCTCGCGACTAATGCTCCCTGGAACGTCGATCTGGTGGGGCAGTGGGGCTCGACGAACTCCACGGGCGCGATTCCAGCAAATCAGGTAACACTCGATCAGGGATTCGGCGCACTCGGCGCGACTAGCGGTTGCACGGTAGGTACAGTTCTTTCAGCTCCCGCGGCATGCTTTGCCGGCGTGCGTATCCACGCAACCGATCCTAACTACCGGCCCGCGGTATCGAATCAATGGAATTTCACCATCCAACGTCAGCTGGCGAAGACGCTCACTCTTCAGGCCGGCTATGTCGGCCAACATACTGATCATATGGCGGCAATCTACAATATGGGCCAGAACGTTCTTCTACCGAACCCTCCAGCCGGTGGTCCTTATAGCGCACCAGGGCCGTACTTATCGGGCAATCCGACTCTCAAGAACGACGGCACAGGTCAACAGAGACTCAACACTTCCACTGCCATCCAGAATTACGACGGGCTACAGCTTGTCGCCCGAGAACAACTGAGGAACGGACTCGTTTTCCAATTGAACTACTCATGGTCGAAGTGTCTAACTAATAATCAGGGCTATTATGGCCGCTATGGCAACGCTGCCGCAGCCCAGACCACAGCCGACGTTGCCTTCCAGTCCTATGTGTATAACATCCATCTGGACTATGGGCTTTGCGATGCCGATGTCACTAATAACTTTACCGGCTATGTGAACTATGACTTACCCTTTGGTCACAATCGAGCTTTTGGCAAGAACGCGAACCCGGTTGTGAACGCGATCCTCGGGGGCTGGCACTACGATGCCATCGCCACCGCACACGGAGGCTTCCCGATCTCGATGATCCAGTTCGGCAACGATCCGACCGGCGCTTATTTCCAACCGCGTCCCGATTGCAACAGTCCCTCGGTCGCGACTCCTTATAAGAACTTCGCGGGAGGTGGGTATGTTTGGTTCGATCCGACTACGATGTCGATTCCGGGGCCAGGGAAGCTAGGAACTTGTTCGATTTCAAGTGAACGAGGCCCGGGAATAAAGCAGATCGACATGAGCCTTTCAAAGAGGTTTGCTCTCACCGAACATCAGGCCTTAGAGTTTCGTTTCGACGCGATCAATGCTTTTAATACGCCCATTTTCGCTGTTAGCGGCTATGCGACAGACGTGTTCCCAGGTGGTGGAATCGACAAGTCACGCTATGGATCCGACGCCAGCTATACGGCCGGCATACCGACTGGGGTGATCAATACATCAGTCGGCGCGCGGAACCTGCAATTCGCCTTAAAGTATCACTTCTAAGTTGCCCCTACCTCAAATGCATAGCCCTCGATGAGCCAAGGCTGACCCGACACGAATTTGAAAACGAGGTACGCACCCGGCGTAAGGTCGGCCGTGGGGCGTAACGTGACCACATCGTCGGCCGTGGTGGCGGGGTCTAACCCCATTGGCGCGCCGGAAGCATATTTCAACCGGGGCCGGTTGGCGAACACATCCGGGATCGTGGCAATCAGCTCGCGGTAATCGGTCTGTGGCGTCAGGCGCACCACCGACCAACCGCTGCCGGGACGTTGGCCGCGAAGGTAGAGGGCGGGCCGGGGCCCAGACACGTGCGCGCGGGCTTGGCGTCCGGGCACAATATAACGCCGTTTCTCACGCGCGTTATCCCAGCTCCCTAACACCTTCCAGTTGGCCTTCGAACGGGCCTCGACATCGGGGAAAAGTATTACCGAATCCAGAGCGTTCCAGCCTGCTGTGGACTGGAAATATAAACCGTGCGACACCGGCAGTCCCGGCACGGTGGTGCTTGGCTCATAGCGCTGAATGGTCGGAGCCGTGAGAACGAAGTTGAGAATCGGCTCGGTTGCACCTGCATTTTTTAATTCGACCAGCCCTTGCGGCGAGGCATCGAAGTCGGTGTTCGCGCGCGCGACGGCACGCTGAATGGCTAAAACCACGGTTCCTTCCGGCAGTCCGCCCTTTAGCATGTTCACGACGTCTGTATTGTTGAGTGGTTTCTCCGTCACCTGTGCCGGCATTGCGGCGCAGATAAGCAGGAGCGTTAGATTCGCTCTGAGGCTCATAGACCCTCCCCGGAGGAGTTGGGGACTCCCTCCCAAATTATAGAACGGTTCGTCCAGCCTAGCGAGGTAGAAAGGGCCTAGAGCAATTCACGGGTCCGCGGGCAGGTTCATGGCCGCCGAGTCCCTTCGTTAGCATACGGGAATAGAACCGATGGGGCAGCATCCGGGGCGACCTCGGGACCCAGACACTATCGAAGAGTCCGTCGGCTGAAGCTCGCGCCACCGTCGTTGTTCATCCCGCTGGATGGGCCGCGGACACGAGTGTCGCTTTTTCAGTCTACCTTCAGACTCGACCTGTACTATGACCACTACATGTATTCTCGCTCGGCAATTCAGTGTCTGCTGATATGCGCGCTTGGAGGCAGTCTGTTGGGCCAGACGTCGATTCTTAGCGGCGTGGTCGCGGACGAATCGGGGGCGGTGATTCCCGAGGCACGAGTTGTGCTGACGGCGGCGAACGGTTCCGTGCGCGCCGTGACAACCGACGATCACGGCGCTTACTCGGTCAGAGGACTTAGCCTCGGGGCTTATACGCTCTCCGCGTCCGCTCCGGATTTGACCATGGCGAAGCCCAAAAACATTTCGATACTGCCGGGCGCGCAGTCGGTCAACTTAGAATTGACGGTGGCCTCGACCACCCAGCAGGTCACGGTAAAAGAAAACGCCGGGCCTAGGGTGAGCACGGACTCCTCCTCGAATGCCAGCGCACTGGTTTTAAAAGGCGACGATCTCGAGGCGCTGGGCGACAGTCCCGAGGATCTGCAAGCGGATTTACAAGCCCTGGCCGGTCCGTCGGCTGGACCTGGAGGTGGATCTATTTTCATCGACGGATTCAGCGGAGGGGAGCTTCCGCCAAAGAGCGCGATTCGGGAGATACGCATCAATCAAAACCCGTTTTCGCCCGAGTATGACAAATTGGGCTTCGGCCGGATTGAGATTTTCACCAAGCCTGGCGCCGACAACTGGAGAGGCTCCATAAATTACAACCTGCAAAACGATGACCTCAACACTCGCAATCCCTATTCGCCCGAAAAGGCGCCCTTGCGATTGAATGAGATTGAAGGAGGCGTCAGTGGACCCCTGGGCCATCGAACCTCTTTCACTTTTGACGGTCAGCGAGAACAAGTCGATAACGGGTCCATTGTGAACGCAGTATCGGTCGATCCTTCGACCCTCGGCATTATTTCTCTCGGAACTGTCCGTACGACGCCACAGGTCCGGATTTCCGTTACGCCGCGGGTGGATTATCAGCTTAACGAAAAGAACACTATTACATTCCGGTATCAGCTGACGCGCCTCGATATCGATAACGCGGGCATCGGGAGTTTCGACCTTGTTTCACGAGGCTATCAATTGCGTAACACCAACCAGACGGTGCAATTATCGGATACGGCGGTGCTGGGCACGGTGGTTAATGAGACACGGTTTCAGTATTATCGGGCCGCGTCAGAAAGCACGGCCAATAGCCTGGACCCGGCCATTCTGGTCCTCGGCTCATTTAACGGCGGAGGTTCACAAACGGGGCATTCCCTGAGCACCGCGAATTTATTTGAGCTGCAAAACTATACTTCCACGATTCGGGGCGCGCATGCCATCAGGTTCGGCGCGCGGATGAGGGAGCAGCTTAGCGACGCTATTAATCCGCAGAATTTCGGCGGGACGTTCACTTTCGGAGGGGGCCTGGCACCGGTGCTGGACGCGAACAATCAACCGGTTCTCGACCCATCGGGCCAGCCGGTGTTGGCAGCGATTCAGGGTATAGACCGTTATAGGCGAACGCTGCTGCTGGAGCAGACCGGGCTAAGTCCGTCGCAAGCCGCGGCGCTCGGCGGGGGCCCGACGCAGTTTAGCATCAATGCCGGTAATCCGGAGATCAGCGGCAGCCAGTTCGATATCGGATTATTCGCCGGCGATGAGTGGCGCGTCCGCAGTAATGTGACCCTCAATCTCGGGCTTCGCTATGAAACACAAACCAATATTCACGACGCCCACGATTGGGCTCCCCGCATCGGCGTCGCGTGGGCTCCCGGCGCAAATGCCAGGGGCAATAGACCGAAAACAGTGATTCGCGCCGGCTTTGGAATGTTTTACGATCGTTTCATTCTGGCGAACACTCTGACCGCGGAGCGTTACAACGGTATCGTGGAGCAGCAATATGTGCTCACCAATCCCGCGTTTTTTCCAAACATACCGAGCATCGCGACGCTTGCGACATCGCAATCCCCGCAAGTGATTCAGAAGGTCGCTTCCGATGTTCGAGGTCCCTACATCATGCAATCGGCAATTTCGATAGAGCGGCAATTACCCGCCAATACGACGCTAGCCGTCACCTACACCAATTCCCATGGCTTGCACGAACTTCGCTCCGAGGACATCAACGCACCACTGCCCGGCACCGGCATTTATCCGCTGGGCACTCCGAATCCGCTTTTTTTGATGACGACCTCGGGGATCTACAACCAGAATCAGTTGATGTCGAATGTGAACACGAAGGTGAACCGGAACGTCTCGCTGTTCGGTTTTTACGTTTTGAACAAAGCCATGAGCAATACCGATGGACTGGGAACGTATCCCGCGAATCCGTACAATTTCGCGGGTGAGTATGGCCCGGCAGCCATGGATGTTCGTCATCGCGGAAGTATCGGCGGTTCTGTGAATCTCAAGTGGCACGTGCGCATGAGTCCCTATTTGAATTTGCAGTCTGGCGCGCCGTTCGATATCACCAGTGGAAGCGATCCGTTCGGAACGACGCTTTATAACGCGCGCCCGGGACTCGTCTCGGGAGATTTTCCTGGCGCGATTCAGACTAAATATGGACTTCTGGACCCGAATCCGGTCGCCGGCGAACGACTCCTGCCGCGGAACTACGGCCGTGGGCCGGGTCAATTTATGCTTAATCTGCGAATCGGCAAGACGTGGGGCTTTGGCGGGGAAAAGGGAAAAGCGAAGGTGGCGGACGCCCCCATCCCAGCGGGCGGCGGAGGTCCGCGGCCTCCAGGTTCGCCCGGGAATGGAGGAGGAATCACGGGAGGCGTGGCCAATACGAATCGCCGCTACAACCTGACCGTTTCCGCCTCCTTGCGCAACCTCACCAATCACACCAACCCGGGTCCCATTATCGGCAACATCACTTCCCCTCTGTTTGGAACCGCAAACCAATCGGCAGGAAGCGGCGGCAGCGGAATCTCGGAGAGTGCGAACAATCGTCGGGTTGAGATTCAGATTCGCGTGGCATTTTGATCCCTGGATCCCCGGTCTTCAGCGAATCTTCAGAACCATGTGTTTTCATAAACCATTCCGCAGCACGACGGGAGGCTACCAAGTGCGACGTTTCTTTTTGGCGATAGCAACAGCATCAACGATTCTCGCGGCCATCGGCTTAGCATGGCAGGCCGCGAGTCCGGCGCCTTACAAGGTGCTCAAGACGGCCAGGGTCGGCGGAGAAGGCGGCTGGGATTACATCTACGCGGATGCCGCTGGACGCAGGCTGTATATTCCGCGAGGCGCAACGCGCGCGGTTGCGGCCACCGACACGACACCAGAGGTGCCGGCGGTCCAAGCACGCTTGACCATCTTCAATCTGGACACACTTGAGCCGGCCGGTGAGATTCCAGGCGTTGGAGGGAATGGCACGGCAGTCGATCCGAAGTCCGGCCATGGCTTTACGAGCGACCATCCGAAAGTGTCGATGTTCAATGCCAAAACGATGACTCTGATCAAAAGTATTGACGTGGGCGCGGCGCGGCCGGACGGCATCCTCTTCGATGCTTTCAACCAAAGGGTCTACGTTTTTAGTCACCCCACGAAAGACGCGACCGTCATCGATTCGAAGGAGGGCACTGTTTTGGGCACAATCGATCTGGGCGGAGTTCCGGAACAGGGCGTGGCCGACGGCAAGGGCATGCTCTACGTCGTGATGCAGGATCCGATAGGCAGTGTTACTGCTGTTGACGTAAAGACGATGAAGGCGACCGGGCACTACTCGTTCGTCGACAAGGGGGGATGTAACGGACTCGCGCTGGATGTAAAGAACCAAGTGCTCTTCGCAGCGTGTGGACGATCGGGCAACCCGCCGACGCAGCCCGCGCAACCGATGATGGTGATTCTGAGCGCGAGCGACGGCAAAATCCTCGCGAACCTGCCGCTGGCCGGCGGCTCCGACGGCGCTACTTTCAACGCTCAAACGATGGAAGCGTTTAGCACGCATGGCAATGGCACGATGACCGTCGTCCAGGAGAAGAGTCCGACAAGTTTCGAAGTGGAGCAGAACCTGCAAACGATGAACGGCGCCCGCACGGTGACGTTCGACAGCAAGACGGGCCACCTTTTCACCATGTCGCAGGAGCGTGGGCCAGCACCACCGCCTCCTCCTGGCGGCGGCCGCGGGGGTCAGGGCACACCGGTGCCAGGTTCGTTTACGATTTTGATGATCGGCAGGTAAGGCGTAAGCAACAAGTGTAGGACACAGCTGGTTCGTGTCCGGTTCCTTGGGCATGCGTGCTGGGACAAGCACTTTTCTTCAACCATATCCGCTGATTCCATTCCAGACAGATCTATTTTGAAGCTGCAAATGCTTCGAATTTTTGATGTTACCGTCTAATTTACTATTATTTCTGTGGTAAATAACCTTGACTCCGATCGGAATTTAGCCCATAGTTTCCCCTATGGTTGAGCCTGGGCTACTTTCGCTGGCCGAAGTCTTACGTGAAGAATACATCGTCCTGCGCCCCCATGCGGCGGACGATCAACCGATGGCGCCTCTCACGGCCCTATGCCTGTCCGGTGGTGGCATCCGCAGCGCCACGTTCGCCCTCGGAGTGATCCAAGGGCTGTCGGAGCGAGGCGTTCTCGACGGCTTCGACTACCTCTCTACGGTTTCTGGCGGAGGGTATATCGGAGGCTGGCTCAGTTCCTGGAAACAGCACGCCAACGGCCTGCGTACGGTGATTCCGCAACTGTGCCGGGACGCTCCGACGTTGTCTAAGGACAGCCCCGATCCTATTCAGCACCTCCGGGAATACAACAATTTCCTATCGCCGAGGTTTGGCCTGTTCTCGGCGGACACCTGGACGCTGGTGGCGACGGTTGCGCGCAACATGTTCTTGAACTGGCTGGTTTTCGTGCCCTTGCTGCTGGCCGTCCTCATGGCGCCGCGGCTGCTGTTATCGCTCGCGCGGCTGGGAGAAACGTATTTCGTTGTTTACGGCGGGTCACCGTGGCTGAATCCGGAGCTGCTGTCGAAAATAATTCCAGGAATCAGCGCGTTTCTTTTCGCGCTAGTAATTTTTAATATCTTGAGGTATTTGCCTGGAGTTGGTGGAAAAAACCATTCTGAAATCGATTTTCTGAAATATATTTTACTGCCTTTGGTTCTTGCCACGGTCGCGTTTATCACCAATGATTCCTGGTTCACGGGCGGCGATTTAACCAGAGCCGGCACGGAATCCTCGGAGGAGATCGGATACGGAACCTTGACTCTTGGCGTGGTGGCAGCCGCATTTGCCGGGTGGATCGTGTACCTCATCTTTTGCGGTAAGAGCCTCCGGGAACGAGTGCGCCTGTTTCTGCCTGTCTCCGCGGCGGTCCTGCTGACCAGTTGGAGCGCGGGTTGTGCGGCGTGGCTTCTTACAGACAAAGTCTACCCCAGCACCAGTTGGCCTCTGTATACTACTGTGGCGGCGCCTCTTCTGCTGGTGGCATTGACTCTTGCCGCATCGCTTTTCGTCGGGTTCACGAGTCGTGTCCTGGAGGATAAAGACCGCGAGTGGCTATCGCGCGCCGGCGCGTGGGTGTTGCTGATCGTGGTTTGGTGGACAGCAGGCTGCGCGTTGGTACTGATTTTGCCTACGTGGGCGATCACGCTGCCCGTTTGGGGAAAATCGGCGCTAGCGGCGGTTGGCGCGGCCGCGGGTTGGACCAGCGCCTTAACCGGTTCGAGTTCAAGGACCAAATCAGGCAACGGTAGTACAGGGACCGGCGGAGCCCCACCGCCCTCCATGCTCATGTCCCTGGTCATGAAACTGGCGGCCCCGGTCTTCGCTGTGGCGTTCGCGGTGGGGTTGGTGATCCTGACGAACTGGATTCTCATGGTGTCGCGGCTCGGCGCGCATTGGAAATGGGATGCGGCCAAGCAGGCCGAGATCCTCACGCATTGTCCGAACTGCGCCTGGTGGGAACATCAGGCAATGTTGAATGGAACACGTTGGGAAGCGAACCTCGCCCTGGGCCTGGCGTTTCTAGTGTTCGGGTGGCTGATGGCGAGGTTCATCAACATCAATAAGTTCTCCCTGCAAGGGATGTATCGGGACCGGTTGATCCGGGCATACTTGGGCGCTTCCAATCCATGCCGGGACGCAAACGATTTCACCGGGTTCGCACAAAGCGACAACCTCCCGATTCATAAGCTGGACCCGAGCCTGAAGCCGCTGCATGTGATTAACGTCACACTCAACCTGGTAGCCAATCAGAGGCTGGCGTGGCAACAGCGGAAGGCCGAGTCCTTCACCATGACGCCGCTGCATTGCGGCAGTTCCGATCTCGGCTATCGTCGCAGTATCCATTACGGAGGGGCCGACGGAATCTCTCTCGGCACCGCTATCACGATCTCGGGAGCCGCCGCGAGCCCCAACATGGGATATCACTCATCGCCGGTAATCGGGTTCATTATGACGCTGTTCAACGCCCGCCTTGGCTCCTGGCTGGGAAATCCTGGCGAGGCGGGCTCGAAGACCTGGCGTCAGGAAGGGCCGACTTCGGCGATCGCATCAATCGTTCGGGAAGCGTTTGGTCTCACCAATAATACGAGTCAGTACGTGTATCTTTCGGACGGCGGCCATTTCGAGAACCTCGGAGTCTATGAAATGGTACGGCGGCGCTGCCGCTACATCGTGGTATCCGATGCGGCCTGCGATCCAAGGTTAACCTGCCAAGACCTGGGCAACGCTTTGCGCAAGATCCGCATCGACATGAAGATCCCCGTCGATTTCACGGATGGTTCCTTCCAGTCCCTGGGGCGACAAACCAAGCGTTGCGCCATCGCGCGGATCCGCTATAGCCTAGTGGACGTTACCGAGGAAGACGGATATCTACTTTATATCAAGCCCATGATGCGGGGAAATGAACCTCCCGACGTCGCCAGCTATCGGACCAACCACCAGGAGTTCCCCCATCAAAGCACCGCAGATCAGTTCTTCGACGAGTCGCAAACGGAGAGTTATCGCGTGCTCGGCTTGCACACCGTGGACGAAATCTGCGCCGACTGGGACAAGGAAGGCGGAATTCCAGGCATGTTCCAACACGTGTTGGGCGTGTACTTCGGGGATCAGCGCGCGCTGACTGCGAGCGTAGCCGGTGCTCTAACTGTCCAATATCAGGCGGATGGAGCGTCGACGATACTGTAGCAACGATCGGAGCACCGACGACGTCGCCAAGCGCTACGACGTCGTGACTCCGGCCGATCAAAGGCGACGGCCAGACAAGATGGGCTTGCTGGGCAGAACCATAGGAAATCCCACAGTCAACTTCGCGTTGACAGGCCGCCAATCCCGAGAACTACGGAATTTACTGGCAGACGTTACTCATCCCTCGGCTATACTTCGTAGGGCTTGCGATAAACCGGGCGCGTGACCATTTTGGTCGCCTCGGCGTCGCCCGTGAACTTCGGGACCGGACCGGGCTCGATCTTCAGTGCGCGGCCTACGCGGTAGCTGATGTTCGCCAGATGGCAAAGATCGGCGCTGGGCACCGCGTTGGCAATCGGATCATGAAGATCCTGCTCCCGCCGCGATTTCACACAGGCCAGGAAATTCTGCATGTGGAGGCCCGTGGGATCGCCGGCGCCGCGCTCAGACCGCTCTTCCATGATCAGTTCGCTCGAATCGCCCTTGTACGCCTGGAACCCCTGGTCGCTCATCGCGGCCCAACCTTCGCTGCCATAGAAGAGGTCGCCGACACCGACGTTGAGAGGATTGCTCGCCGGTCCCACCTGCGTGGGCGCCGGAGCGCGCTGCGGAGCCGCACCTTCCGCGGGCGGCTGCCCACCTGCTCTGCCGCGGCCACTGCCCACGGTCCGGCCGTCACCACACGCGCCTGCCGAACGCCTTCGCCGTTGGTCATTTTGCCACGCACCTCGATGACGAGCTGCTGCTCGCCGTAGCTGAAGCCGGCCGTGAGCGTGTTGGGTGTTTCGGTGTCGTCATCGATACCGAACTTGCCGCCGAACGCCATCGCCGTCTTCGGCCACAGCGGATCGCCCAGCGCCCAGCGCGCGATACCGGTTTCGTGCACACCCTGGTTCCCGATGTCGCCGTTGCCGGTATCCCAGAACCAGTGCCAGTAATACGCGAAACGCTTCTCGTTGAAGGGCCGCATCGGTGCGGGGCCGAGGAACAGATCCCAATTCAAGCCGGGAGGTGTAGGGCTATCCGGCGTGTGGCCGATCGAGGGACGCAGCTTGTAACACAGCGCCTTGCTCATGTAGAGCTTGCCGATCAAACCCTGTTGGAGCGCCGTGATCGCCTTGATCTTGAACGGCCAGCTCCGATGCTGCGATCCCACCTGCATGATGCGCTTGGTTTCGCGCTGCACCTGGATCATCCGCATGCCTTCGTGGATGTTGTAGCAGGCGGGCTTTTCGCCGTAGACGTCCTTGCCCGCCTTCATCGCCCAGATAGCGGAGAGCGCGTGCCAGTGGTTCGGAGTCGCAATCGAAACCGCCTCGACCTTCGGGTCGGCGAACATCTGCCGCATATCTTCGAATTCCCTGGCCTTTTCCAGGTTCTTCCTCGATAGCGTTGCCTGGGCCTTTTCGCGCGCGGCCTGGTTGACGTCGCAGAGGCCGACGACCTGAGCCTCGCTCAGACCGGTATAAGTATTGAGGTGGCTGCTGCCGCGGCCTCCGAGGCCCACGATGCCGACGTTGACCTTGTCATTTGCGCCCCACACGCGAACCGCGGACGCAGCGGTCAGGGCTCCGAGGAAAAACCTGCGAGTTTTTGGATCAGACACCGTGAGACTCCTCTTTCGCGCTCAATTGTATCAGCTAACGGGTTGAGCTTCGCCAGTGGTGAGTTTTGTCCTTTGCAACCCGCCATCAATCTGGCTACCTTGATAGCGGAAGCGTGGACGCGCAGCGTGAGTACGGCTTTCAGAAGCTCGACGTTACTCAGGACCTATCCCTTTCGCCCCTCGTGTAAGGGTGTCAAGTAACCAGAGATCTCCAAAGAACAGTGGAGCGACGATGAGAACGAAATTACTGCGATTCAACGGAGCTGTCGAGCGGGATGCCGCCATCGATGCGTGGATGAACAAGCATGCAGGTGAATTGGGAGCCATCGCGTGCGAGTGGTTTGAGCTAATGCGAAAATGCGGGGACGAAGTTCGGGAGCTGGTGCATGACGGCCATCCGGTTGCATGTCTGGGAGATGCACCCTTCGGCTACGTCGATGTATTTACCTCGCACGTAAACGTGGGATTCTTTCACGGCGCGGCGCTGCCAGATCCGGCGCGCTTGTTGCAAGGCACTGGCAAGTTCATGCGTCATGTCAAGCTGAGACCGGGAACGGTCACAAACGCCGTAGCCCTAAGCAGACTCATCAATATGGCGTACTCGGATATAAAGGCGCGAGTCGAAAACGGCTAGGTCAGACGCCTTGAGAGTTCGACGCCGAGTTGAACCGCTCGATGAATAACCATACGTCGGCATGCGTCCGGGATGCGTGCCAGACGCTGCCCCGTGCGATCGGTGAACGAAAGGGCATTTCTCAGGAGGGGGATTGGCGCAAGCAATTGGAAATATGCGGATTTATGGTCGGAGATGACCTGCGTGTTCAGGCGAGGCCCGCCACGCAGCAAATCAGTCCAGATATGACATAGCTGCCCACTTGCAGTGCCGATGCGTGGTGCTCTGCCCCGATTGTTTCGAAACCGCCGACTTCCAGCGCGGGTGGGAGTATCCACTATCGCAACACTCCTCTTGCACTTCGACAAGCAATCATGGATTTTTCCTTTAGAAGCGAAAGGGAACGCATATCCGCCACGAATCGTATCGCGGTTTGCTTCAGCACGAGCCACTGCATGTCGCCTGGAGTTGCGCCGAGCGCCATCCGGATGCCGAGTTCGCTGGTGCGCTGCGAGACACCATACGCCATAACACCGTAGAGTCAGGTGGCGGCGAGCACCAGCGCGAGCGCCGCGAATACCGAGGAGAGCACCGCAACCATCTGCTCCTGATTCACCATACCGTCGACGGCCGTTTCCAGAGGCTGAAGGGCTTGGAAATCGCCGCGCGAATCCTCTCCGCCATCGAAGAATCGGGCCGAAACCGCCCTGCCCGAAATGCGTGGCTGAGAACCGCTGGCGCCTGAAATATTGTCATCCTCCGGCTCGAACAGAGCAAGCAGGGCGTTCTGGTTCACACCATTCATCATAGTCAACGTTCGGCGTCAACATGCGGCGCAAATAGGAGCATTCTGCATATGGAGCTGGAGATGTCAGGCCATTCCAGCTTGGTCGAGAAGCAGTCTCTGCGACGAAAACCGCCTGCCTGAGCCGCTTCGCGTCCAGGAAACAGTTTCAAGATTACACTGCCTTTTCGATTTCCTTCATCTCTGCTTCCGATAGCACGATTTGGGCTGCTTTCATGTTTTCTTCCAGGTGCGCCACAGAGGAGGTTCCGGGGATCGGAAGCATCACGGCACTGCGGTGCAGCAGCCAGGCAATGGAAAGTTGTGCGACGGTGGCTCCGTGACGTTTCGCGATTTCGTCCAGCTTGCCGCCGGGGCGCGCGAGTTTTCCAGCTGCGACCGGGAACCAGGGGATGAAGGCGATGTTGTGGCGTTCGCAGTATTCAAGAACATCTTCATGTTGGCGGTCGCCTACGTTGTATAGATTCTGGACGCTGACGATCTCGACGACTTTGCGGGCGCGGTCGATGTCTTTTGGCTTCACTTCGCTGAGGCCGATGTGACGGATTTTGCCTTGCTGTCTCAGCTTCACGATTGGCTCTAGCGATTGTTCGACAGGGACGTTTGGATCGATGCGGTGGAGCTAGCCACAGGTCGATCACGTCGGTCTTTAGCAGGCGGAGGCTTTTTTCCACTTCCTTTGCAAGGTAATCGGGGCGGCCGTCGGGACTCCATCGGTCGGGGCCCTCGCGGGTCAATCCACCTTTGGTTGCGACGACCAGACCTTTCGGAAACGGTGACAGTGTTTCACCGATCAGGCGTTCGCTGACATCGGGGCCATAACTGTCCGCAGTGTCGATGAAATTAACACCAAGCTCGACGGCACGTTTTAGGACGCGCCGGGCTTCCTCGGGATCGTTGGGCTCACCCCAAATTCCCTTTCCGGTCAGGCGCATGGCTCCGAAACCTAGACGATTTATTTGAAGGTCGTTACCGATTGAGAACGTTTTGCTCATTGTGATCATGGCTGTACTTATGATGATCGGTTTGGTGCTCGGGGTGCGGAAAAGGCTCGCATTGACCGCATGATCCGCTCGACGCCCCACGCGAGTTGACCCGCAAAATGAAGACCCGTGGACGCTTAGTGTTCAAACAGGTTAACGACGACGGCTCTGCCACACGATCGGCAGGTAAACGCCAACACTCGGGAGAAGCCGGGCAGCAGATTGACGGAGCGGCAAAACGAGCACCTCTCCGACGTTACGTTCAGTTTGAATTGCATTTCATCGAGCGTTCGGCGGAGGTCGGCGGCCTCGACGGTTTGGAAGATTCGCGATCGCATTCGTCGCAGATGATATCCACCGAAATCATCCCGCTCGAACGACAGCAGGAGTCCGCAGCATTCTGGAGCACCAAAATCCGAATGAGGAGAATGTATTCCCGCGGATTCACGTATTCAATAATGCTCGTGCGCGGCGGCGCGCCGCTGGTAACGCGGAGCCAAGCACGTTTGCGGGGGCATGAATTACCACGTCAGCTTCGATGCCAATCTCTGCAACGTGCCCGCAGTAAAGAGGGTGGATCTTTCTTCAACATTCGACATAACATTGGCGTGAACATCGTAGTGCTTCCGAGTAGGAGCAACGGCGGCGCGGACACGGCCTTCGCGTTCCAGCAAGCCGAGAACGACAGTCTTGCCTTGATTCTTAGCTTGCACGTTGCGCTTCGAATGACGGTGCATGTTCTGGACCTTCCGCCGACAAAGATCTCATCCTCTTCAACGTTACTGGAAAGTTTGGTTCCGTCGTCACCCTGCATTGCAAAACGAACTCAGTGCAGCATAAACCAAGTGGTCTTCTGAGTAATTCCAATAGACCGGTGAATCTCATGGCTAGAGATTCCATTTTTGCAATTAGCTACCATCCAGCTTACAGCGAGCCACTTGTCCAGAGTGATCGGAGAATCCCGCAACGGTCGGATTTATTTGGCTCAACTCGCGAGATGCTTGCAGAATGGGAGCCTGAATGTTCACGTTTTTCGGATCGATAACCGCTTCCGTTACGACGGTCTTTCCGTCCACCTGCAAATTTCCAACTCTGCATCAAGCTGGCATTTCCTTCTGGTCGTTCTTATCGGGAGTGCGGAAAACGTTGATCATGTCGTTCGATTACCGTTTCATAATCACGGATTTGACTTCTGTATATTGCTGGAGTCCGTACTCGCCCAGCTCGCGTCCGATTCCCGATTGTTTGAACCCGCCGAACGGCGATCTGGGGTCGAGCACGTTATAGCAGTTGACCCAAACCGTGCCTGCGCGAATGCTATCGGCGATGCTGTGGGCTTTCTTGATGTCGCGCGTCCAGACGGCCGCGGCCAGACCATACTCCGTACGATTGGCGCGCTGAACGACTTCGTCCACGCTCTTAAACGGAATGATGCTCATGACGGGTCCGAAAATCTCTTCCTTGGCGATCTTCATATCATCCTGAACATCGGCGAATACGGTCGGCTGAATGAAGTAGCCCTTGTCTCCGACGCGTTCGCCGCCACAGACCAGCTTCGCGCCTTCGTTTCGACCCGAGCCGATATAGTCCATCACCTTCTCAAACTGCGCGTTGTCGACTTGCGGTCCCTGCTCTGTTTTGGGATCGAACGGATCGCCTACCGTGCGGTTTTGTGCTCGCACGCCGCTCTTTTCCACAAATTGATCATAAATTTTCTCTTCTACGAATACGCGCGAGCCGGCGCAACAGCATTGGCCATGATTGAAAAAAAGCCCGAAGTGAGCGCCTTCAACCGCCTCTTCGAGGTCGGTGTCCGCGAAGACGATATTCGGACTCTTGCCGCCGAGTTCCAGGGTGACCCGCTTCAAGTTGGATTTCGCGGCGGCTTCCATAATCAGATGGCCGACCTCAGTCGAGCCGGTGAATGCCACTTTGTCGACATCCATATGGTTGGCGATGGCAGCACCGGCGGTTGGACCGAATCCGGGCAACAGGTTAACAACGCCTTCCGGGAACCCGGCTTCGACGATCAATTCTCCTATGCGCAGCGCGGACAGAGGAGTCTGTTCGGCAGGCTTCATCACAACGGTGTTACCGGTTGCGAGCGCCGGCGCGAGCTTCCACGCCAGCATGAGCATGGGGAAATTCCAGGGAATGATCTGGCCGACGACGCCGACCGGCTCATGCCGGGTGTAGCAGAAGTAATCGCCGTCTATGGGGATCGTTTTGCCATGGATCTTATCAGACCACCCAGCGAAATAACGAAAGCAACCAACCGTCGCCGCCACGTCAACTGCCTTCGCAATCGAAAAGGGCTTGCCGTTGTCCAGAGATTCGAGACGCGCCAGTTCGTCCGCATGCGTTTCCATTAGATCGGCGAGGCGGTTCATCAACCGTCCTCGTTCCGACGCAGGTAGTTTTCTCCAAGGGCCACGCTCGAACGCGGCGCGTGCTGCCCGGACAGCTTTCTCGACATCGGCGGCATCGGCTTCGGCAATCTGACAGATTTCATCCCCGGTGGAAGGATTGATGGTGCCGAACGTCTTGCCGGATTCGCTGTCGACCCAGCGGTTGTTGATCAGAAGCTTAGTGGCAGAAATTCGAACCTTGTTTTGGGAGGGCGATGACATGACAGAGGCCATATAGATACTCCTTGCAGACTGTCCTTTTTACACGACACTGTAAGCTAAAATAGACAATATCATGTTTGAAAGCCGCCGGTCTTCCTCCATGGAACCGATCAAGAAACGCCAGAAATCGCCAAAACCATGCGAACTGTCCAGCATGCTCGCGACTTTGTGCTCGTACGAAGAGCGGTTCGGCCCCTATCATCCTCAAACTCTGATTTTGATGGCTCAACTCGGAGTTGCGTATTGGCAGGCTGGGCAATCCGACCATGCGCGGCCGCTATTGGAAAGGGCGGCGCGGGACCTCGCACGGAAGTTCGGCCGGGACTGTGAAGCCCAGCTCCGAGTATTGACAGCCCTCCGAAATCTTTATTCCACCGAGCGCGACTCCGACCAAGCAGCAGTGATCCGGCGAGAGTTGTGTGAGTTGCAGAAACGAATGGATATAAACGAAAAGGACGCACACTCTGAATATTCCCCGCTTGGAAAATTCATTTTCCACTCCTGATGTCGCGAAGGAAATCGCCGACTTTTTCTTAGACGCCTTTGTCGAATTCATGGCAAGAGTGCATGCCGATGGATGGCGCGTCAAATAACAAATCGAATCGACGGCGATTGGACCGCTCTGATAACGGCGCCCGACGGGGTTGCTTCGAGGCACACGATTCCTTCTGCGCCTTATTTCGCTATGCGTCTTGCGATACGGCTCGACGAACAGCACACCCACCGGATGAAACCGCGCACGAGTCGCCACAATTCCGCGGATCCGGCGAATTCGTTGAAGTAGTTGCTGCCATTTTTGGCTCTGGGCGATGGCATATTTTCCAATCGATGACGGCGCGGAAGCGCGCAACGCGTCTACGCCGTATGAAGGAGTCGCCTTCGAACAAGGTCCTGCCAATAGAGGAATTGGTCGGGCTGCGCAAAATAGCTCGGCCGAACAGCGCTGGCATCGGAACTTCCGGGCGAGAGTGCGACCGAAAGGCCATGCTCGTTCACGCGAAGCCGCTCAGCATCCGTGTTATGGTGATCCAGGGACGCACATTGGGGGACGACTGGATCCACTTAGCCCTGTGGTCCGCTCTCCCCGCGTAGGCTCTCAGAAAGTTGGCGAGGAGCGGCGTTCGAGGAAACTACGATAATGACCCTTAGATTGGCGAACCACCTAGCACCCGTGCAAGGGCGGGTTGTGCGCTTCTCGACTTAAACCCTTTGCCGTTTGGCGCGAGTTACGAAGGGTACAATCTTGTCATGAGCGAGGGGATTGCATTCCTGAAGGCGCTAGGCGGCGAAGCAGGTTGCAAGCGGCTGTCGGCGGCATTTTACGCGCGTGTTGGGAAGGACCCGGTTCTCCGTCCGTTATTCCCAGGCAAGAGCCTCAGATGCGCTACCGAAGAGTTCGCCGCTTTCCTCATTCAATTCCTAGGCGGCGATGAAGAGCAAACCCAGCACCGATGGTGGCTGAGCTTGCGCGAGTCGCACGCGCGTTTTCGAATTGGTCCTGCCGAGCGGAGCGCATGGTTGAAGCACATGGGGGCAACGCTGGAAGCGACTCCGCTCGATGAGGGCGCACGGAAGGCTCTTCGTCAATTCTTCTTGCACAGTTCCGCTCATGTCGTAGGAAAAGAGGCTGCTGCGCCTGAGCATGAGGAGCTAGCCGCGCGCTGGACTGAGCAGCGCGTTTTGGACGACACCATCGGCGCAATTGCCGTTGGCCATGATCATGAAGCCCTCACACTCGCGCCGCAATTTTCTGCCCGGCCGTCGGTTTTCGTCGGAGTGCTCGCGCGTATGGTTCAATCCGGCCGCGCCGGATTGATTCGCTTCGTGATCGATGCTGTGGAGAGGGAGCCCTTCCTCGCGACGCGCCCTTTTTCCGGAAGAACGCTTTTGCATTTCGCATCCGGTACAGGATGCTTAGAGGTGGTCGAGTTGTTGCTGCGGCTCGGCACCGACTCGAACATTCGGGATCGCGGGGGCCATGCGCCGCTCTACAGCGTGGCGAACGAATGCGCCTCAGAAGCGGGCCCAAATCTAGTCCGGGCGCTGGTGCGAGCCGGGGCGGACGTCAACGCGTGTGGCGGCGTCACGCGCGCGTCTGCATTGCATATGGCCGCAAGGCGGGGTTACGTTGGGATTGCCGGCGCGTTGCTTGATGCTGGAGCAGCAATCGAGGCGAAGGACAGCAAGGGCGATACGCCACTGCAGCGAGCCATCAATTGCCGCAAGGCCATGGTCGTGCAGTTGCTGGTTGAGCGCGGGGCCAACCTGATTGCCAAACCCAGAGCACCTCGATAAAGTAACGATCAGTCGCCTAGCGTCTACGGACTTAGCTTGGCCGGCTGTTCGCTCGCAATTTGGTCTGGAACGGGTTCTAGGGAGCCGACGATAATGATGCTATGAAAGCGCTGCAGCGGGGTTTCGCGCAACCCCAAGCACTTAGGAGGTGCTGCAGCAACATGGAACAGTTTATCGGATGCGACGCTCACAAGCAGTTCTCCGTGTTCGTTGCAGTGAACGAAAAAGGGCACGCCCGCGAGACGCTGCGTGTGGCGCACGATCGGCAAGCGGCATTGCGCCTCATGATTTGAAACGTACCTGTGCGAAGTTGTGCCGCGCGGCTGGCGGCGAGTTTGAGCAGATCCAGTTGTTGCTGGGACATACTTCCGTGCAGACCACCGAACGCTATCTCGGGACGAGGCAGGATCTGGTGCACGCACCCAATTACCGGATCAAATTGACGGTAGCTGCTGCGACGGATCGCCCAGTGACATCTCATCTTTGGGAATGCGTTCCGTACCTGGTCCGCTGCCGGTTCCTCACCAACACTCCGCCGCCCCGCCGCTGGTAACGCCTATGCATCACCGCGTCGAGATCACGCTGGCGCTCATGCTAAACTAATCGCTCAATGGAGCCCGTATGCGCCCTTTGTCCCGTCTTTTGATTCTTATGGTTGTGGCAGCCGCTTTACTGTCGGCCGCTTCGTCAACTGTTCCCTCCTACCGGGATTTCTTGAGTCCAGCGTCGCCGCAAGAAGTGGTCGCGGCGCGGAAAGTGGATCGGATTGCATGGGTGGATTACGCCGAAGGCAAGCGGAATGCCTATACGGCTATGGCTCCCCAGTTCGTGCCGGTACGCCTGACCAACTTCATGAAGGACGACGGCATCATGATGTCCGCCATTCACATCTCGGATGACGGCAGCACCGTGGTATTCCTGCGGGGCGAGGCTCCAAACCGTTCCGGCTGGGCTCCGAATCCGACGGCCGATCCTAACGGACCGGAGCACGCCCTCTGGGCGGCGCGCACTACCGGTGGAGGTGCATGGCGGGTAGCCGATGCAGCTAATCCCGAGCTGGCGCCCGATGGCAGCTCGATATTGTTCATAAAGGATGGGCAGATCTATCGCGCGAAGCTCAGCCCCACGAAGCCCGCAACGGAGGTCGATCGCGGCGAGAAGGCCTTCATCACCGAATGGGGCGTGCAAAGCGAACCGAAGTGGTCTCCCGACGGAAAAAAGATCGCCTGGGTCAGCACTCGCGTGGATCACAGCTTCATCATGGTGTACGATGTCGCAACGCGGTTAGTGAAGTACATGTCGCCGAGCGTGGACTTCGACAGATCCCCTATGTGGATGGCCGATAGCAAGCATCTGATCTTCATGCGCCAGCCCGGGTTGCCGTTTGGGCAGCAGACCCTGCAGACAGGGGCGGGCAGCGGCGCGAACTACGCAGCGCCTCCGCAGACTCTCGCGGCGGCAACGGGTGGCCGGGGTGGTGGACGCGGCGCGGCGGCACCGGCAAACGCCGAGCCCCGGTTAATAATGCTCCGGGGATCATGCGCGCGACGTTCAAAGGAGGCTATACTATCGGCTTCTACAAGACCGACATCATAACCGGCGATGCACAGGAGGTCTGGCACAACCAGGAAAATGATAAGATCGCCGGCAACATCGGAAATATTCGACTGGCTGGCGATACACTGATTTTCCAGTTGGTCGTGCCTGGTGCGGGCGGCAGAGGCGGACGCGGAGGCAGGGGTGGCAGAGGCGTCGCGGCGGCAGGACGAGGAGCCCCCGAACTCAAGGAGCCGCCAAAGCAGGAACTGCCAGTGGATGAGTGGGATCGCTACTACGCCGTGAATGTAATGGATTCGGCGGCACGTCCTGTCCTGCTGACGACCACCGACGGATTGATTGAAAATCAAACCTCCATCGCGCTTTCCGCCGACCGGAAGACGTTCTACTACTGCACCAACGCCAAAGATATCGAGCGGAGGCACATCTGGGCCGTACCGGTGGGCGGCGGCGCGCCCGTGCAGATCACCACGGGCGAAGGCGTGGAAACGTATCCCACTCCGGTCGCTTCCGGCAAATACCTCGTGACGCTGAGCGCGGATTGGAACATGCCGCAATCGGTTGGCGTCTGGAAACTGGGAGCGGAAACGAAGCAGAAAATTGTCTTCCCCGCGTCGATGCCCGGCTTTCCGAAGGACGCGCACGTGAAGCCGGAGATCGTCCTGACCAAGGCCGATGACGGGGTAGAAATTCACAATCAACTCTTCCTGCCGAAGGATTTGAAACCGGGCGAGCGGCGGCCGGCGATCGTCTTCGTACACGGAGGGCCTCCACGCCAGATGATGCTCGCGTATCACTATATGCAGTTTTATCACTGGGCCTACGGCATCAATGAATGGCTCGCGAGTCAAGGCTATATCGTGATGTCAATCAATTACCGCCTCGGCGTGGGCTACGGCCGGTCGTTCCAGCGGGCTGCCAATGGGGGAGCCCAGGGAAATAGCGAGTATAAAGACGTTCTGGCCGGCGGGAAGTACCTGCAAACCAGACCCGATGTGGATCCGAACCGCGTTGGGATTTGGGGACTTTCCTATGGAGGTTTGCTGACGGCGGAGGCTCTGGCGCGCAACTCGGATATCTTCAAGGCGGGCGTCGATCTAGCGGGCGTGCATTTGGAGGGGAACTCTCTCGATCCGGAATCTGTCTCTTACAAGTCTTCGGCGATCAGTGCGATCGACGGCTGGAAGTCGCCTGTGCTGCTGGTTCAGGGAGATGATGACCGCAACGTTTCCTTTCTGCAAACGGTCGGCCTGGTGCAGCTGCTGCGCCAGCGCCACGTCTATCACGAACTTATCGTCTTTCCGGACGATGTGCACGAGTCGCTGCTGCACAGCCGGTGGCTGTACACGCTTGGCCGGATGGAGACGTTTCTGCACAAGTTTCTAGGGGAACCGACCGCGACTGGAAGCAATTGAATCCTGCGCAAATCGAGCGGTTGCGCGCAGCGGCGGGTCGGCCATTCGCGCAAGCTTTCGGCGGAGAGCGGACAAGGGGGCTTGCGCCGGAATGGGCACAGGGCATGATTGGGAAGAGCGAGTAGGCCGACTTCCTCGTCGCGTGTTGAGATCTCGACGACGATGTCTGGCTTCATCCTCAAAACACGTCCGGCACAACGAAGTACTAGCAGTGTGACACTCGGGTCAGGACAGAATCGCTGTTCATTAGGAAGCGGACTCTGAAAATCGCCACTTTCAATATCAACAATATCAACAAGCGTCTACACAATCTCGTGGCGTGGCTCGCAAAGGCGCAGCCCGATGTCGTTTGCCTCCAGGAACTCAAAGCGGAGCAGGGGGCATTTCCGGCAAGGGCCCTGCGTGACCTCGGCTATCGCGGAGTCTGGCTAGGCGAACGTTCCTGGAACGGCGTAGCTATCCTGGCGCGGGAGTGCGACCCGGTGCTGACGCGATCCAGCTTGCCTGGGAATCCTGACGATCGCCAAGCACGCTATATCGAAGCGGCGGTAAATGGTGTGCTGATCACTTCCATCTACCTGCCAAATGGAAATCCTCAACCCGGTCCGAAGTTCGATTACAAATTGGCCTGGCTCGAACGTTTAATCGAACACGGCGTGGAACTCATGAAGGCCGGCGTGCCTGTCGTCTTGGCCGGCGATTACAACGTCGTACCGACTGTGCAGGACATCTATCCAACGCGATCTCTCGATAACAACGCATTGATTCAACCTCAGAGCCGCCAGGCGTATGCTCGGCTGCTAGCTCAGGGCTGGACGGACGCTCTGCGAGAACTGCAACCCGAGGGGCCGCTCTGGACGTTCTGGGACTACGAACGTAATCGGTGGGCTTTAGACAAGGGGATGCGGCTGGATCATTTCCTTCTCTCTCCGACAGTGTGCGATCGACTCGTGCTCGGGGGTGTAGACCGATGGGTTCGCGGTGAGGAAAACGCGAGCGATCACGCTCCCGCTTGGATAGTGCTCGATGGTTGAGGCTCGGTAACGGCCTGTAATAGCCTTCCTGTCCCCCATGCTGCCAGCTTCCTGCTGGCGCCGGGATCTGGTGGTGGTCACTCGGCTTGGGGCCAACATTCCATAAACGTGAGGCTCGTATCGGGTGCCTCGCTCGAGATGGGCCATTTCGTCCACAAAAGTGATTGTAGTAACTTGGGTGAACGGTCGGACTGTGTGGCAAACAGCCTACTTGTCCGGTCACCGGAATGAGCGCTGGATCACGGTGCCCGACTCCAAGGCTCAACGTCGAAATGCGGCGCCAGCTATTCCAGCGTGTGCCCCTTCCCCTCCTCATTAGCATTGACGCGCGGGTCTCAACCTGACGATCATAGTCCCGCCTGAGTGATGAATTTACTGTTCAGGTAGGCGTCTATCGCTTCGGATCCTCCCTCGGATCCATATCCTGAATCCTTCACTCCGCCAAACGGCACCTCTGGAAGTGCAAGACCGTGATGATTTATCGAAACCATACCGCTTTCGATCGCCGATCCAATCAGGTTGGCCGTGCGCGCCGACTTTGTATATGCGTAAGCCGCGAGGCCATAAGGAAGCCGATTTGCTTCTTTGACCGCGTCGTCGAAGTCATTGAACGGGACCATGACGGCCACCGGTCCGAAAGGTTCCTCATTCATAACCCGGCTGTTGTTGGTGGTATTCGTAAGCACTGTGGGTTCCCAGAAGAATCCTTTTTCTCCCAGGCGTTCGCCGCCGGTTTGGATCTGGGCGCCCTTCTCGACGGCATCGGCAACGAAGCCTTCCATAGCGGTGACCCGGCGATCATGTGCCAGAGGGCCCATGGTGGTACCCGATTCGAGTCCATCGCCCACCTTCACCTTCTTGCTGGCGGCGATGAATTTCTCGACGAAGGAATCATATACCCTCTTTTGCACCAGGAAGCGCGTGGGTGCAACGCAGACTTGGCCGGCGTTGCGGTACTTATTGGCGGCGAGAATCTTAGCGGCAACATCAAGATCGGCATCCTCGAAAATGATGGCGGGTGCATGGCCACCCAATTCCATCGTCACGCGTTTCATATGAAGGCCCGCAAGTGCCGCCAGGTGTTTGCCGACCGCCGTGGAGCCGGTAAAAGAAATCTTGCGAATGATTGGATGCGGAATCAGGTATTCCGAGATCACCGAAGGCACTCCGAATACGAGATTTACTGCGCCGGGACTTACGCCCGCTTCCGCAAATGCGCGGACCAATGCCGCCACCGACGCCGGAGTTTCTTCGGGGCCTTTGAGAATAATCGAGCATCCGGCGGCCAGCGCGGCGCTTATTTTACGCACCGACTGATTGATCGGAAAATTCCAAGGTGAAAACGCCGCTACCGGACCAACCGGCTCTTTCACCACCAATTGATACACTCCTTCGACTCGCGGAGGGATCACTCGGCCATAAGTCCTTCGGGATTCCTCGGCGAACCAGTCGATGAGATCCGCGGCCAGCAAGATCTCGCCTTTCGCTTCGATCAGAGGCTTACCCTGTTCGGTAGTCATGGTGCGCATGATCGAGTCGACATTCGTCCGCACGTGATCCGCTGCTTTGCGCATTATTTTGGAACGATCGTAGGCCGAGATCTTGCGCCAGGCATTGAACCCTTTTTCGGCAGCCTCCAACGCAAGATCAAGATCGGGCTGTTTAGCGTGCGACACGTTGCCGATGGACTCGCCGCTGGCGGGATTTACGACGGAGAGCGTTGCACCATCTGCGCTGTCCGTCCAGGCGCCATTGATGAATAACTGAGTGTTGTAGGGCATGAACTCTGATCTTACGACGGACGGGGGCACGGCTGGATGTTTATCGCGGGTGGACCAACAACGTAACCAATCCCAGCGAGTCCCGATTCAACCCTCGCGTACTTGGGACTCGTGCCGCCGACATGCCATCCAATCGATCACCTTCTTAGCGACATCTTGTGCTGGGTGACGCGGCTTGCGGGAATACCCCAATATGGGGGGTAGTCTGTTATCATTGGTGCTACCTCGATCCTAGAGCCTCGTCGTATTCGTAAGTGCTGGGCGTTCCTCTTCCTTCCCGACATAGAAAGGAATGCACACAGTGCTGAGAAAAATTCATCTAAAGCGCAACTCAACCGACCAATTGACGCTCTGCAGAATATGGCCAGAACGCGATTTTGTGCTGATCGTAGCACTGTCCGATCAATCAAGTGGGACAGTATGTAAAACGTGCATCGGGATCGCCACCTCTCTCGCACACAACGACCAGAGCGAGCATAGGGCTACAAAGAGCGCAACCCCTTGAGCTATATGGTATGCGTAGAACTTGTACGGCAGATTCGCGAATGTGGAATAGCCGAAGGGGATCTTCAGCACGCTCATGGATTGATGATGAAAGCGATCAGATCAAACGAAACAAAGATCGCGCGAGTTGCTCTGCGATCAGCCGTGAAGAAACGTGAGGCATGCCGTCTTGCGCTGAAGTTCCACGAAAGGGGTCATGGATGCGCCCTGGCGGCTTCAGCTTCAGCGTAAGCGAATTTATTCGCGGAGCGAAAAAATCTGCGTAACCGTCCGCCAGCACGACCCGTGACTCAAAATCTGCAGGTTCGTGGACGTCAGATCAGCATCGCGTCGAATTGTTTCCCTGGACTTCCTGTGAAACAGACGCCGCCCCGTTGGGCTCCATCTAGTAAGCAGACCAATTGCCTCAGAAAGAGTGATCATTCATGGCAGACCTAAGAGAAGTTCCGGAAGCGCGAGAAATCCCTAAAGCAAAGGGGCCTCACGATCCGAATGTGATTAATCCGAAACTTTCTTCCGACATCCACTATTGGGCGGCAGAGCTTCACGTCACAGGCCAATAATTGCACGAAGCCATTCGTGTACATGGCACCCACGTCGCGAAAATTCGCGAGGCACTGAAGAATCACAAACACTGACCATTTTGGCTGTTCCCGGATTCGCTTCAGTCCGAGCGCTGCGGCGTCCATCGACAGTTTCCGCATGGACGGTACCCGTACCTCTTGACAGGGAGCACGAACACCAAATAAGCTGAGCCCGGCTTCCTATGCGAGCATTTTTCTATGTCGGACTGATCCTATGCGGGTCGCTAGCGGCCGCACAAAACATGACTCTCGATTCCTCGGGGGTCCGCCCTGGGCCCGTCCGTGTGCAAAACACCAACGGCGGATTGCAGGTTGAATGGCCGGATGAGCGCGGCCGCACCTGGACCGCTCAGTTCGCACTAGACCCACGCAAGCCTCTGATCACTTCCATCGGCGTAAGCGGACGGGTAGTGCTTTCAGGCGGGCAGGCTTTCTACCGAGCGGAAACAGGGAAACGTCGCGGAGGTTGGGATGCGTTTTTCGATTTCCCGCCCTCAGCGCCTGACGGGACGCGAAGTTTCTTGGGCGAGTTTCATCCGAAAACTGCACGGGCAACCACCATTGGTGAGCGCGTGGTGGTCGCATTTGACGGGATGCGGCTGGGCATTTTTCGGGGCGAAATTCGATACATCTTCTACCCTGGCAGCAGATTGATTGAACAGCAAGCGGCGATGAAGACCCAGGAGGAGGACGTCGCCTACTTCTACGACGCCGGTCTACGAATGAGCGCCGCGTCCGATCTGACGGCGGGCGGCACTATGAACTCCGAGGTCAGCTACTTCGATACGCAGGGAAATTTCCATACTATCGCGCCGCCCTATGGTTCGGAGCGTCGTCCAGCCTCGGTCCGCTATCGCGCGGTTGCTGCCAGATCGGCAGGCGGGTCCGTCGCGGTGTTTCCCGCGCCGCACCAATACCTGTTTGCCAGGGACTACACGACGAACCTGGGTTACGTCTGGTACAACGCATGGCGAGGCAACATCTCGATGGGAATCCGGCAGTGGCCCGATGATGACTCACCGTACTACCCATGGATGAACGCGCCACCCGGAACCGAGCAGCAAATGCGAATGTTCATCCTGGTGAATGACGCACCCGCCAGAGCGACTCTCGAAGGCGTTCTCCGTTACACGCATGCCGATCATTTTCAGAAGTTGCCTGGCTATGTGACGTTCGCGCCACACTGGCATCTGGCGTACACGATGCAGGCCAAGGAACACGGATTCGATTGGGAGCCGCCGTTCAAGCCTGCGATGAAAGCCGCTGGAATCGATGCCGCGATGATCATGGATTTTCATGGCGACGGCCATCCGCGCGATACAGGCCAAGTGCGCCTGGAGGAGCTGAAAGACTATATCCGCGCGACAAAAGCGCAATCGGGGAAGGATTTCCTGCTGATTCCAGCGGAAGAGGCCAACGTGATCCTGGGAGGCCATTGGGCATTGGTGTTTCCGAAGCCCGTGTATTGGCTGATGGATCGCAGGCCCGATCAACCGTTCATGACCACCGATCCTAAGTACGGCACTGTTTATCGCGTCGGCAATCCGCAGGAAGTCTGGGAAATGGTGCAGCGGGAGGGCGGGTTCGTGTACCAGACGCACCCTCGCACTAAGGGATCGACCGGATATCCGGACGCGATTCGTGACACGGCGTATTTTCGCGATCCGCGATACTTCGGATCGGGATGGAAGGCAATGCCATCCGATTTGTCGTCGCCGCGGTTAGGCGAGCGGGCGTTCAAGACGGTTGATGACATGAACAATCTGGGATTAAAGAAAAGGATGATCGGCGAAGTGGACGTGTTCCAGCTCGATTCGACCCACGAGTTATACGGCCATCTCAATATCAATTATGTTCGTCTGCCATCCTTGCCGTCGTACGAACATTACGGCGATTTATTGGACGCAGTGGCGAAGGGCGAATGGGTTTATGAGTACCGGCGAGGTGCTGATTCCCGATGCGAAACTCAGCGGCGCCGGAGACGTGGTGACGGCCGCGGTTATCGCTGGATTACACTTTTCCGCTGCGCATGGCCGAAATCGTCTGGGGCGATGGTTCAGCGATCCACCACAAAATAATTCCTCTGGAAGAAACAAGAGAGTTCGGACACGCAACACTCCAATGGACGGCAGAAGCGAAGAACTGGAAATGGGCGAGGTTGGCGGTGTGGGACGTGGCAGGCAACGGTGCCTTTACGAATCCGGTCTGGCGGTAACATTGGGGCGCACGACCTGCTAAAGGGCGGCCAGGACTTCCTTATACAAGTATTTCGACCCCTCCACTCCATCCCACGGCCCGTCCTCGTACTCAAGAGCGAATGTCCCCTTAAATCCGGCGTCGGTCATGATCTTCACTGACCGCCGTACGTCGTTATCCTTCCATCGATTCCAGTACTTGGCGTGTACGTTGGTGTGAGCGTAAGGCGCGAGATCCCTGAGGCCGTTGTACATCAGATACTCGTGCTCCCAATTGCAAAAGTCGGGAGACGCCTCGCAAAAAGGATGATGGACCTCGTCGACAATGATTCTGATGTTTATCGGATTCGCAGTCAGCCCCCAATGGTTTTCGAGCGTCACCTTCACGCCATTTTTTCCGCCATAATCCGCCATTTCTTTGAACGACTCGATGCAATTGCTCAGATATTTGGCCAACTCGTCATTCTTCGGATAGTCGGTGGTTGCGCTAGCGGAAGGCGCAATCCGAGGCCCGCCGCTGTTCACGCGCATCGATTTGGCGCCGAGAATTTTCGCTCCGTCGATCCACTTTTTTGCTATCTCGATCCCAATCCTGCGTTTCGCCGGGTCGAGTTCGCAGATATCGCGTGGAGCGTTGTTTGAAATATGCTGGCAATATGTTCCCGCCGAGGAAATCTTAGCCGCCATTTTCTCCAGCCAGCGTTTTCCGACCGCGCTGGACGGGTCGAATTCGTAGGAGGTCCGCGTCGCGACGCCCGCCATCAATGGCACTTCAACATACATGGCGTCATCGGCCGGATCACCGAATAGCCCGGAAAACAGGTCCATATGCGTGACGCCGGGAAACGTGTCTTTCGTGAATTGTGGAAAGTCGAGCAGCGTAATCTCGCCGTACTTCTTTTTCATCTCCTCACTTTTTTGACCGCTCCCGAAGCCCATCCGGCTCTTGAATAGATAGCGAAGCGGCCACGTGTTCGAAGCAATTCGCGCCAGCTTATCTTTTTCAGTTAGCGGAGCAGCAATTGCCGATCCCTCTGCTGCCAATAACAACCCTGCGGAGGCACTCGTCTTGAAAAACTCGCGCCGGTCGAGGTTCATTCGGTCCATGGACTCTCCTTCTTTGGGTTTAGAAAACCACGATCAATAGAGCATGAATGACCATAGTGTATCGCCCGTCGCTGCGAGCAGGTACTGGCGGCCATCCAGCATATAAGTTTGCGGCGCATTCGTGACGTTGCCGATGCGCGTATTCCACAAGGGCTTCCCCGTCGACGCATCGTATGCCACCAAGCTGCCCGCGCCATCGGCGGCGAAGAGTAACTTCCCGGCTGTGGTCAACAATCCGCCCCCGCCGCCATTGCCGTAGAAGGGATGCCGCCAGGCTACTTGCCCCGTCTGATAATCGATCGCCGTCAGAAAGCTGCCTCCGGAACCGACGCCAGCCTCTTCCTTTCCGCCCAGCCCCATCGATCCGCGCGGGTCCACATCGGTCAGATAGAAAATCGAATATCCATCGCCCTCGGCGGTGTAGAACAGGCCCGTATCCGGAGAGAAGGCTGGGGGCTCCCAGTTGATAGTACCGTCGGAGGTCGGTGAAACCAGCGAACCGGGTACAGTCGCGTCCTTCGCCGGATCGTGCTGCGGAGCGCCCGATTTGTTCAGCCCCTTGGCCCAGTTCGTCAGTAGTCCATACTTGGTGGTCACCAAGCGCTCGCCCGTGATGCGATCCAGCGTGAAATAGTATCCGTTGCGGGCGGCCGTCAAAACCAGCTTCCTCATTTTGCCATTGAACATTGCGTCGACTAGAATCGGCGTTTGCGCTGAATCGTAGTCGTGCATATCGTGCGGCGAAGTGGAGAAATGCCACGCCATCTTGCCGGTGTCCACGTTCACAGCCACCAGAGCGCACGCGAACAGGTTGTCTCCTTCGCCACGCGTACCGGTGGTATAGGCGGGTGTTGGATTCCCCGTGCCGAAGATATAGAGATGCGTGTCCGGATCGTAGGCACCCGGGATCCATGTTTGCGCGCCGCCGTGCCGCGCCGCGTCGATGCTGGCCCACGAATCTGCTCCAGGATCGCCCGGATTCATCGGAACAGTGTACATCTTCCATTGCAGATCCCCGGTTTCAGGATCGAATGATTGCAGAAATCCCGGTGCATCGATGTCGTTACCCGTTCCCGCAAGCACATGATTCCCCACGACAATCGGGGCCGGCGTGGAGAAATACCCTTGGGAGAGATCGGCGATCGGCTTGTGCCATCGCTCCTTGCCCGTCCTCGCGTCGAGCGAGACCAGGTAGTCGTCGGGCGTCTCCATGAACAGGTAGTTGTTCCACATTCCCAGGCCGCGATTGCCGATGTGCGTGCCGCCTTTCGTCTTCCAGAAGTAGTGCCACAACTCGCGTCCGTCGCGCGCATCGACGGCCCATGCATTGTCCGGCATGGTGAAGTAAAGCGTGCCGTCGACTTCGAGCACGGAAGCCTTGATGCTGCCTCCTGAAGGAAGGTCGCCCGTGCCCTCGCCGCCCACGATTACGTTTATGCTGCCACCTCCGCGGCCGCCTCGTCCACCACCGCCGCCTGCTCCAGGGCTCACCCGGGTCGACCAAGCCAGCGTAAGATGCGTCACGTTCGATTGATTGAGTTGCGTCAGCGCGCTGTAGCGCTTGCCGGAATAGTCTCCGTTGTACGTCGGCCAAGAGTCTTTCAACGGCTTGAGAAGCTCGGTCGGAGAGACTCCACTGCCCTGCCCTTTCACGAGGAGCGGCAACGCAAGCGCGACGAGAAGAAATTTTTTGAACGTCATTTCAAAGTCACCAGGTAGGCCGTCACGTCGTGCATGTCTTGGTCCGCGTATACCGACAGCAGATCCCTATGGGCCTTCATCGGATCGTGGACGTCAACCTTCGGCACGTCGCCATCCCGGCGGATAGTGTGGATCGTCGCATCATTCATGGCAATCGTGATCAAGAAGTCGTCGATTCGAATCAACCGGCCGTCGATTCTTTCTCCCGACGGTTGAATAATGGTGACCGTCACAGGATGAGCGCCCACGCCTCCGCGACGCCCACCGCCGCCAGCCACCCATCTGTTCTGGAGCGCCTTGGGATCCGGGATCCTGGTCGCTATGCCCTTCAGATCGCCGGTGGGCGAATGGCAGCCGTTGCACTTCGCGTCAAAGTAGGCTTGACCGGCACGCGCATCACCGACGAGCACGCTAGGAGGTTCCTGACCGACCGAGGGCGGCATGCCTTGTCTCCCAATGGTGGCTACGATGCTGCGAACGTAAGCAGCCACTGCCAGCGCATCCTCACGACTCATGTCCACGGCCGGCATGCCTCGGCTCTGCCTGCTGCCCTGAATAATGGGGAGAATTAATTCACCATCCTGATCGCTCAAAGCGAGTTGCGACCGCAGTAGGTTGGGTCCGCCCAAGTCCCCGCCGCGGAGGTCCGCGCCATGACACCCCGTGCAGTCGATGCCGTATAATGCCTTGCCCCTCGCGATCTGCGCAGGGTCACCAGAGGGCCGCTGTTGGCCGGGCACGAATCCTCCCGCTGGCCGGACTCTGTTCTGGGCGTTTCCCGCTGGCGGGGATGCCTGCGCCTGGAGACCAGCCATCCCAGTCAGTCCTAGTAATACAGCGGCTGCCCAGCCGCGTTTGACGCGCATCTTTTGTCACCTCATTGTCGTCAGTTCGCGAACGCTCTTCATTAGTTATACAGCTACGAGCGAAGCACCCGGAAGCGATGGCTTTGAAAAATAAATTCGCGTCGCGATAGGGTCGCGTATGAAGCCAACGATTTCAAGCGAAAGTTCACCTGACACCACGGCTCGGGCGCACCGGCAGGTTATCATATCCATCGAATGTTCGCCCCTCAAAATTTGGGACCGCCTGGGCGCTCTTTGCTATCAGGAGAGCCGAGAGTCGCGCGAAAATGACTCATGCCACCCTCGTCGCGGTCGGTGTCCGCTGGTTGAGCCGCCGATCCTCCGTCGTGTTCTACGAATTCGCGGCGGTCTCCAAAGAGTGTCCCGACATCATCGGCTGGGTCGATGGCCTATCGACACTGATCGAGTGCAAGGCGAGCCGCATCGATTTCCAGCGCGACGCGAAGAAGGTCGTCCGCAAGAAACCAGCCTCTGGCATGGGCCAGCGCCGTTATTATCTTTGCCCTCCCGGAGTGATCTCCCCGGAGGATGTGCCGAAGAAGTGGGGCCTCCTGTGGGTCGAAAAGGGCCACGTTACGGTAAAACGCGAGGCCCGCGGCAATCCCGCTCGCAGTTTGATTGCCGAATTGCGGTTCATGAACGCCATGCTCCGGCGCGCGCAGATTCGGATCGGAACTCGTCCGCTGTCGGAATGGCTGAGGGGCGAAAACCAGTTCGAGGCCAAGCGGGGTACGCCGCCTAACTTTCCCGTTCGCAAGATGCGCTCTTAAGTAACAGCGTTCGCGTGGCGAATTTCGGAAGTACAATGTGGGGCAGCCATGTTCACCGCTACTGCCGACTTAATTCTCCCAAGCACGACCACCGGATCGTTTCCGCGCCCTCGCTGGTTCGACGTGAGTTTGTGGGGAAAGCCGCTCGACACCTGCATGCTCGACGTTCGGTTTCGGGAGAAATTTCAGGACGCGATGGCGGTTTTGATCAGTGACCAGGAGCGCGCCGGGCTTGATATTTTGACGCATGGCGATCTTCACGTCGACGAAGATCTGGCGGGCCGCGCGTGGCATCACTATCCGCTCCAGCGTTGGGCCGGGTTCGAGGGCGACCATCTGCAACCCGAAGAGACCACCGCGCCGTGGCTCCACTATCCGCCTGGCACTCTGCTGAACGAAATCTATACCGGCTGGCGCTGGCCGCACGTCGTCGACAAAATTGAGCACCGGCCACTCGACTATCCGAAACTGTGGAGACTCGCACAAGCGAAGACGCGCAAGCCGGTTAAGTTTGGAACCTGCTGCTCGCAGGTGATGGCGCTGTTTCTTGACATTCACACGCCGAAGTACAAAGACAAGCGCCAGGTAATCTGGGACATGGCGGAAGCGATGAACAAGGAGTTACTGGCGCTACGCGACGCCGGCTGCCGGTGCATCCAGATTGAGGAGCCCACGTTCCACTTCATGGCCAACACCTACGGAAAGGATCATGACGAGGTGAAGTTCATGGTGGATGCATTCAACCGGGAGGTGCAGGGGCTTGACGATGTGGAAGTCTGGATTCACACCTGTTGGGGCAATCCAAATATGCAGCGGGTGATGGAGGACACCAGCTACGCCAACTCGATCGAAATCTATTTGGAGCGATGCCGGGGCGACGTATGGACGCTTGAAATGAAAGACCGCGGCCAAAGAGATCTGGAACTGTTCGAGCCGTTCAAGCACGACCTGAAAAAGAAGATCTGCATCGGTGCCGTCAGCCATCGCGCGTTGCAAGCGGATCGCCCGGAGGAGGTCGCTCGAGAGATTCGCCAAGCCTTGAAATACATTCCCCCTGAGCGCTTGATCGTGTCGAGCGACTGCGGCTTTGGACGGCAGGGCTCGAATCGTGAGATCGCGTTTTACAAAGCGAGCGCCCTAGCCCAGGGATCGAACATGGTTCGCCGTGAGCTTGGACTGCCTCTGACGTACGTGCCTGCGGCGGATCCAACGCTGCAGATCGATGTGGTCCCCGGCCGATGAGCTGGGAACATCCCGTCTGCCGCGGGTGAACGAGTTTATCCAAGGACCCATGCAGTACCGAACGGCGCCCACAACGATCAGTGACTGATGACTCGGGCTCTGTTGCTGGCACCAGGTTCCTACACCATAAACGTACATCTCTTAAATCAGCCCAATTTGAAATTCATGTGTTGGGAACTGATAGATTAGGTTGAATGCCAACTCGAGTGGGGCGGATAATCACAAGTAGATTTCGTGGAGGTTCAGCATGAAGCGCATTATGGGACTGGCTCTCGCAGCGTTGACAATCTCGACTGGAGCAGTGGCTCAAGCGCCGGCAGAGATCATAGAGCGCGCGCTGGCAGCGGCGCCTCGTCAGATGCATGATGCAGCTACGGTGATCCAATGGACGACGGACGGAACCTATGAGACGCTCAAGAAGGGGACGAACCGGCTGGTCTGCTACGACCGTTCGGGAGAGCCCGGTCGACAGCCCTTCGCTGTCCAATGCACCAGCATTGGCAACCTCGATCGCGTGGTCCAGAATCGGAAATTCGAAGCGATGACCGATAAGTCCACGAAACAGGCGGCCCTCGACAAAGCTGAAGCCGATGGGAGCCGGGTAAAACCAGAGTACGGCTCTGTGTGGTACGACATGAACGGCGCCGATCAAGCTCACGCTCATGTTCACGTTACAATCGCTGTTCCTGGTGCTACGTCTCAATCCACCGGCCTACCGGACAACCCGAAGCAGGGTGGCGTCTGGATCATGAACGTTGGTACGTCCACCGCACACATAATGACGCCAGGCAGCTAGGATTTGCAGCGTTGTTAGAATCCTCTTGTGCTCTCCGGCTCCGTCGCGATCTCAATTCGTGGATTGACTAAGCGCTACGGCAATCTCATCGCTGTAGATCGTCTTGATCTGGAGGTTCGGCGTGGTGAGGTCTTTGGATTCCTCGGGCTGAACGGCGCCGGCAAGACGACCACCATCAGAATCTTACTCGACCTGCTGCGCCCCACCTCGGGCAGTGCCTCCGTCTTCGGGCATGATTGCCAGTCAGATGGCTTGCAAGCCCGCTTCGCCGTGGGATATTTGCCGGGTGAAATGGGAATCTATTCCGATTTGACGGGACACGAAATACTCAAGTTCCTGGAGCGCCTTGGAGGTGGGAGTGTTTTGAGAGAGCAGCAAAACAACCTGACCGAGCGCTTCGAATTAAGCGACCGCGATCTTTCGAGGAAGCTGCGCGAGTACAGCACTGGCATGAAACGAAAGCTCGGCTTGATCCAGGCTTTTCAAGGCGACCCCCTACTGCTGATTCTGGACGAACCCACGGAGGGTCTCGATCCGCTCATGCAGGAATCTTTCTATGAGTTGCTGGCCGAGGCGAGCCACCGTGGCCGCACCGTTTTCATGTCGTCGCACGTGCTGCCCGAAGTAGAGCGGGTCTGCGACCGCATTGCTGTGCTGCGCAAAGGCGAGGTCGTGCTGCTCTCCTCGGTCGAAGACGCGCGGAAGCTCGCGTCCCGGCGCGTACGCGTCGCCTTCCAGCAGGAGGTTTCCGTTCCGGCTTCCCTGCCCAACGGTTACGAGATGATCGACGCTAAACCGTGTTCTTGGACATTTCGCGTGACCGGACAACTCGGCTCGCTGCCTTCGTTTCTCGCGCCGTTTCCCGTGGCCGACCTCGCGGTGGAAGAAGCGAGACTCGAAGATGTTCTCGTCAAGTACTATCGGGATGGCGCTGAATGACCATGCTCTTCGCGCTCATCGCTCAGTCGCTTCGCCGGGTCCGTAAATTTCTCTTGGCGGCGGGCGTGTTGCTGGCGGGATTTCAGGTTGTGCTCATCCTCCAGGCCAATTCGATTCAAACTTCCAATTCGTTTGCGCAAATGGGGGCGATGGTTCCCGCGTTCGCGCGCGACGTATTGGGACCTTCATTTGTCGCGTTTCTCACATTCAAAGGGATCGTATGCCTGGGGTATTTTCATCCTGTCGTGATGGGGGCGTTGGTTTCGGTCTCGCTGACACTCGCCACCATTCCGGTCATGGAGATCGAGACTGGATTCATCGATCTGGTGCTGGCTCGGCCTGTGGCCCGGCACTGGATCGTGACCCGATCCATCTTGGTGGCGGTGATCTCTACGGCGTATCTCCTCGCCATGATGGCCATCGGCACCTGGATTGGCCTGAGTTATTTTGCAGCGAAGAGTGCGGCGTGGCCATCGGCTGGCCTCATTGCTTCGCTGGCAATCAATTTGGGATTTCTGATGCTCTGCTGGGCGGCGATTTCGATGGCGATCGGCTGCGCCTCCCGCCGAAGGGGTTCTGCCGGAGCCATCGCGGGGTTGCTGGCGTTGACTGCGTACCTCACCGATTATGTCGGCCGAGCGTGGAAACCGGCGGAATCGGTCGCTTGGCTTTCGCCGTTTCGGTATTACACGCCTTTTGAATTAGTAACGGGCTCAGCGCTGTCGGCAAAAAACTTGTACGTCCTGGGAGGAATCGCAGCCGCAGCGTTCGCGCTGGCGTATCTACTCTATTCGCGAAGAGATATTTCGCATTGAAGCCGGCGTCAGATCACGTTATCCGGGGGCGCGTCTGCGCGAGAGTGCCCACCGCCAATCATGACTCGCCGTTTTTCACCATCGGGAGCTAAGTTTACCATGAACCTGAGCTTACACTGTTATTTCTTCTAATCGGAATTTTTTCTTGACACAAAAGGTCTGACCAATATACCATCTTTACAAAGGTATAAAGGTCTTACAATCGTACCAAATGACTGCCACTTGGAGTCAAAATTATCTGCCGTTCGGCCAAGGGCTTGCGATTTCGGCTTTGATTGCAGCAACTCCGATCTTTCCGCTTCTGCCTCTGCTCGGCGTTCTGCGCAAGCCAGCATTTGCTTGAAGAAGTTAGCGGGCTGCCAGGTGAGCGCGCCGGCCGCGAAAAAGGCTCAATGATGTTCGGAAAAAGATTTCCCGCGGCAAACTGGCAAAGCATTTATTGCCCCTGGAAAGAAGGAAAGAGGTTAGCCATGACGCTTAATCGTTCACTGTTGAATGTATCTATCGTACTTGTTGCTCTCAGCGCGGTCTGCCTAGCGCAGGTTTCGTCCGGCACAATATCCGGATCTGTTCGCGATAGCAGCGGCGGCGCCGTAGTGGGCGCAAAGGTTGAAATAACTCAATTGGCAACGACCGAGAAACGGCAGACCGTGACCAACGAACGCGGGGAATTCAGCGCGCCATACTTGCGTGTGGGTGGCTATTCCGTTGCAGTCTCGATGCCGGGTTTCAAATCGGACATTAGTAGCGGAATTGTACTCCAGGTCGACCAGCTCGTGAATCTCACGGTCGTCCTTCAGCCCGGATCCACTTCCGAATCGATTGAGGTTACCGGAGGCGTTCCGTTGATTGATACCTCGACTTCCTCGTTGGGCCAGGTCATCGACAACACCAAGATCAACGATCTTCCTCTCAACGGGAGAAACGTCTGGGCCCTGGGGCTGATTTCCGGCAATTCGGTTCCCGTAAAAGGAGTGGCTTCCAACCTTCCTTTCGTCGCGGGTGGAGGACGTTTTCAGACGAATGATATTCTCCTCGACGGAATCGACAACAATACCGTAGCCACCGCGGGCGGGATTGGTGTGGTGGGCATCAACTACACACCCTCGGTTGACGCGATTGTCGAGTTCAAAGTGAAGACGAATAACTACAGCGCGGAGTACGGGCGCTCCGCGGGTGCCATCGTCAGCGCCACCATCAAGTCCGGCACGAACGTTTACAACGGCGATTGTTGGGAGTTCTTGCGCAACGACGTGCTGGACGCCAATAACTTCTTTTCGAACGCGGCCGGCAAGCCGAAGCAGCCTTATAAGCAGAACCAGTTTGGCTGCACGCTGGGAGGCCCGGTCATTATCCCGAAGCTTTATAGCGGCCGCAACAAAACCTTCTTCTTCATGGATTACGAAGGCTTACGGCGAGCGACATCGGCTTCCTCGAGCATTCAGAATATACCGCCGGTTTCTTTCCGCACCGGCAATTTTTCGAGTTACCCTTATCCAATCTATAATCCAGCCTCGCGGACCTTAGCCGCCAACGGTACCGTGATCAGCATGCCATTCCCAGGCAATCAGATACCGGTTTCCCAATTGAATCCCGCCGCGCTGGCTACTCTCGCTCTGCTGCCGCAACCGAATTTCGGCGCTCCCGGAGCGCAGGCGAACAACTTCCTGTTTGTCGCGAGCCAACCCTTCCAGAGCGATCAGTTTGACGTCCGGGGCGATCAACAGATATCGAAGAACAATACCATCTTCGCCCGATGGTCGCAGGCACTGCAAACCAACACCAACCCAGGCAGCTTCACCGGATTTCTGGGTGGAGGAACCAACGGTATAAACAACCCGATCAATGCGACCCTGAACGACGTGAACGTCTTTTCGCCCAATCTCGGTGAACGAGGTCCGCTTCGGATACACGCGGCACAATGGGAACATCGAGCCCCTGGATCAAAGCCAGGGAGTCGATTTTGCGCGCCAGAATGGAATTGCCATGTATCCGTTCCCGGTGCTGACGTTTCCCTCGTACCTGTTCTCTTCCTCCGGATCCAGCACCGGCGGAACGAACGAATTCACCGCGATTGGCGCCGCCACGCCCAATCTGAACATCGAAAATATATTCGAGGGTGCCGACGACCTTTCGTGGAACAAGGGAAGCCACACCATAAAAATGGGAACCGATGTCCGCCGGGATCGTTTCGATACCGTCTACGGAGGCGGACAGACGGTTTTTGGCCCGACCTTCAGTTCTTCTTCCAACTCCCCGAATTCCGGCGCGCCGCTGGCAGACTTTCTCCTGGGCGATCCCTCGCAGCTTACTGGAACGCAGTTGCTGAGCTGGGCTCGCGAGCGTGATCTTTATGCGGGCATATACTTCCAGGACGATTGGAAAGTCACGCGCAAATTGACCGTCAATATGGGGCTGCGGTATGAGCTGTACACGCAGCCGGTGGACGCCGGAAACCTGGGTGCTCTCTTCAACGCGGCCACCGGAAAGTTCCAGTTGCCGGGCCAGAACGGTTTCTCCGACGCCATCGTGAACGGTCATCATTTGGACTTCGCCCCCCGCTTCGGATTTGCGTACGCGGCCTCGAAACGCTTGACCGTGCGGGGCGGGACAGGACTGTTCTACGGTCCCCGTGAGCAGAACCAGCAGTCGACTGTATTTGGCGCCAATCCCCCGAACGCGCCGACGGTAATCACGCCGAACATAAGCCCGACCACGACGCTCGCGCCCCCGATTACGCTCAACACACCGATCCAGGTCGGGCCGGAATCTCCCGATCTCAGCACATTTACGCCTCAGAATAGCTTGGGCCTTTTGATTCGTACGGCCGACTTCAAGAATAGCCGGCCCTGCGCAGCTCTATGAATGGAACTACGGGTTCCAGTATCAGGCCACGAAAGATCTGGTCCTGGAGGCGACTTATTCCGGGGAACGCGGAAACTATCTGACGAGCCGCGTCAACCTGAATCAAATTCCCATGGTCCAAAGGGATTGCCGGACTCACCGGCCAAGCCAACCGTCTGTTCCCGAATGTCGGGAACCAGGTGGTTATGGATTCGGCGGCAGGCAATAACTTTTACAATTCCATGAACCTTCGCGCCGAGAAACGTCTCAGTGCGGGGTTGAATTTTCTCGTCAACTATACGTGGTCGAAAAACCTCGAGGCCAATGGGAGCGGTGGGAACAGCTCTTTCAGCCAAAGTGGGGGTACCACCAATCCTTTGGATAGCTGGAATCTTCAGAAAGAAAAGTCCTACGCTCCTCTGGATGTGCCGCAGGTCTTCGTCGCGAGCGCCGGATATGAACTGCCCTTTGGAAACAAGAAGCCGTGGGCGAATCAAGGGTTCTCCAAAGCGGTTTTCGGCGGGTGGCAGATCAATGGCATCCTGACGCTGGAGAGCGGTTTTCCCACCGACATCCGAACGCCGAACACCTCCGCCGGCCAACTCTTCACCACCTATAACGTTCCCAACTCGGTGGCTGGCGTGTCGATGTATCTGCCGAATCCAGGTCCAAATGGATTTTTCAACCCCGCGGCGTTCACACAGCCCGGGCAGGTTATTAACGCGGTGGGCACTCCGATCACGGCGTTCGGCGATCTGGCGCGGCGCGCGGGACGCGGACCGCAAACCAAAAATCTCGACTTCTCCTTGTTCAGGAATTTTGCGATTCGTGAACATATGGAACCTGCAATTCCGCGCGGAGGCGTTTAACTTCACGAACACGCCGGCATTCTTTCTTCCGGCGGCGAACACCCCGCAGCTCACCATCGGTAATTCAAGCTTCGGCACGTTGAGCTCCTCGTCCTCCACGGGCAGGCAGATTCAATTCGGCATTAAGTTGTATTTCTGATGAGCCCGCTATACCCGTTTGCTCTTGCCTCTTCTGTGCGTGACCTGCTCCATCGCGCAACAGCCGCCTGTCTCAACAGGGATGGTGGATGACGGAGCCCAGCCGCTGGGTCCAGACGAATCTGCGACAGACCGACGCGAGCCTCGACGCGAAGCGTCTGGTCGGCCAGTTAGCGGATATGCGCGCCAATGTGCTGCTTTTTGGCATGGGTGGCATTGCCGCTTACTATCCGACTAAGGTTGCGTTTCATTACGCCAGTCCGGATTTGGCGCCGGGCCGGGACATGTTCGGCGAAGTCTTGAGCGAATCTCACAAACGGAGCATCCGGGTGGTCGGACGCTTCGATTTCAGCAAGACTCGGAAGGAGGTTTTCGACGCCCATCCCGAGTGGTTCTTTCGAAAAGCCAACGGCGATCCGGTGATCTACAACGGCCTGTATTCCACCTGCATCAATGGCGGCTACTATCGCGATCAGGCGCTGAAGATCCTGACGGAGGCGCTCGAAAATTACGATGTGGACGGGCTCTTCTTCAACGCGTTCGGGAATCAATCGCGCGACTACAGCGGTCACGAAGTGGGCCTTTGTCACTGCGACAATTGCCGCCGCCGGTATACCGCGATGTTCCACAAGCCGATCCCGGATCAGCCGGACGACGATTATCGCCGGTTCATGTTCGTCTCCTCGCGCGAGGTGGCGGCGTCCATTGGCGACGTGATTCACGCCAAGCGGCCCAAAGCCGGCTACTTTAACTATATTCAGGAGTCTACCGACGGAATCATGTCGGAATCGAATACCGCCATCGATCGTCCGCTTCCGTTGTGGCCCTATAGCGCCAGCGACAATGTCAATCGCGCTCGCAATAGCGAGCCGGGCAAGATGGCGGTAAACCTGAACATGCAGTTTGTCGATTACGCCTGGCGGTTTGCTACCGTGCCAGGCGCGGAGATTGCGTTGCGGATGTGGGAAAATATCGCGAATGCGGGAGCGTTGACCTTTGAGGTGAATGGGACGCTCGACCTCCAGGATCGTCAGGCACTGGAGATTGCGAAGCCGATTTTCCAATGGGCCGCGCAAAACGAGCAATATTATGCCGGGCAGCAAAGCGCCGCGCGCGTACTGCTGTTGGGGACCCCTTCGGCGTCCGGCCGCGCCTTCGGACAGAATTCTTACCGCGGCCTGTTCCGCTTGCTCAGCGAAGAGCATATCCCGTTCGCGGTTTCAGATAATCTGAACTGGATCGGAAAACGCGATTTCGATCTGGTGATCGCGGCGGACTGGGCGCCCGCTGAACTGAAGCCGTATGTGGAGAAGGGAGGTCACCTGCTGATCGTCAGTTCTCGAGAGCCCGAACTTCCCGTTGCCCGGGTGATTAGCAATTCCAAGGACTTGAAAGGCTACTTCCGGGTCCGCAATCATGCGATGTTCCCTTCTTTGAAGGATACCGATCTTCTGCTGCTCGACGGTGCGTATACGGAAGTGGAGGGGGATGGATCGAAATCGCTTTCCCTCGTTCCTCCGTCGATGATCGGCCCGCCGGAGTTCATTCATATCGACATGCGGGACACCAACAAACCCGGCATCGTTTTTAAAGACCTTGGCCGGGGGCAAGTGGCATGGCTTCCTTGGGATTTGGGCGCACTCTATTACCGGGTAAGCCTACCCTCCCATGCCGCTCTGTTTCACGATGTTGTCGACCGGTTGTACCCAAAGCGCCAACTGACGACGAACGCGCACCCCCTGGTCGAAATCACCTTGATGCACCAGGGCGACCGCAGCCTGCTCCATCTGATTAATCTATCCGGCCACTCGCAAACGGGATATTATGCTCCGCTGAAGATGAGCGATATCCGAATCGAAGTGGCGGGACGGTTCAAGACCGCAGCGACGGTGCGGAATCCGCGCTCGATTGCCACCGAGATGCGCGAAGAGTACACCGTGTTCACGATTCCGGAACTCGTGGACTATGAACTTGTCGTACTGAAATAAGGTTGGAACAACTCTATGAAATACCATCTGAGGCCTCGCCGTGACTTCCTAAAGGCTGCGGGACTCGCCGTTTCCACGCTCGCCATCGGCGACGGACTCGCTGACGCGGCTCCCCTCTCCGCGAGCGACCGGTTCGACAAACCCATGCGTTGGGCGCAGCTTACCTTGGTTGAGGACGATCCCGGTAAGTACGATCTCAGCTTCTGGCTCGACTACATGAAGCGCACTCACTCCGACGCGACCTGTCTGAGCGCCGGCGGATGCGTCGCCTTCTATCCCACTAAAATTCCGCTTCATTACCGGAGTCAATGGCTTGGCAACATGGACTCATTTGGCGACTTAGTCGCCGGGTGCCGCAAAATGAACATGGTGGTCGTGGCGCGGACCGATCCGCACGCGGTGCATCAGGATGTTTGCGATACCCATCCGGACTGGATCGCCGTCGATGCCGACGGCCAGAAGCGCAGGCACTGGGCGATGCCTGAACTGTGGGTAACCTGCGCCCTTGGCCCTTATAACTTCGAGTTCATGAACGAAGTGAACAAAGAGATCATGTCCATGTATAAAGTGGACGGAATTTTCAGCAATCGTTGGGCCGGTTCAGGCATGTGCTACTGCGAGCACTGCCAGCAGAACTTCCATAAAGCATCCGGACTCGACCTTCCGCGCAGCAACAATCCGCATGACCCCGCTCGCCGCGCCTACATCGAATGGAAGCAGAATCGTCTGTTCGAGCTGTGGAAGCTCTGGGATGGCGAGATCCGTAAAATCGATCCGGATGCCAGTTACATTCCCAACACCGGCGGTGGCGCCACCAGCGAACTCGACATGAAGCGTATCGGTGAACTCGCGCCCACGCTGTTTGCGGATCGTCAGGCGCGCCGCGGCCTGGCGCCGCCGTGGGAAAACGGAAAGAATGGCAAGGAATTCCGATCCACCATGGGCAATAAGGCGATTGTGGGGATATTTAGCGTCGGAATAGAGGAGGAGTTTCGCTGGAAAGACTCCGTCCAGAATGGAGACGAAATCCGCCTTTGGGCCATGGACGGAATCGCTAACGACTTGCGCCCCTGGTTCACCAAATTCTCCGGCACTCTACACGACAAACGCTGGCTGCCCGTGGTGGAAGACGTCTACAACTGGCACTTCAAGAACGAGCGCTACCTCCGGAACACCGATTCGATGGCACGAGTGGGAATGGTCTACTCGCAGCAGACCGGCCATTACTACGGCGGTACCAACGCCGCGCAGAAAGTCGAGAGTCACGCTCTCGGCTACTACCAGGCTTTAATCGAATCCCGCATCCCTTTCCAGATGGTCCACGATGGGCTGCTCGACCAGGACATCGATCGATACAAAGTTCTCCTGTTTCCGAATATTGCGGCGCTATCGAACGGGCAGTGCGATCAGATTCGCTCCTATGTGAAACGCGGCGGCAGCATCGTGGCGACTTACGAAACATCGCTCTACGATGAGTGGGGCGTACGGCGCTCCGACTTCGGCCTCGCCGATCTGTTCGGCGCATCCTTCGACGGCACGGTGGAACCGCGCATGCAAAATTCCTATCTGACGCTCGAAGCGGATCCCTCCACCGGCCGCAGGCATCCGGTTCTAGCCGGATTGGACGACGCGGAAAGGATCATTAATGGCGACTCACGAGTTGTTACGAAGGTCGTTGCTAAGGAGGAGAAGAGTTACTCGCCGCTAACTCTCATTCCGAGTTACCCGGACCTACCCATGGAAGAAGTCTACCCCCGGGTCCCGAAGACCGACATTCCGGAGGTCTTTGTCCGCGAATACGACAAGGGACGAGTGGTGTACTTCCCCTGGGACATCGACCGCATTTTCTGGGAGGTCCTCTCCACCGACCATTTGAAGCTTCTTCGGAACGCCGTGGAATGGGCCGCCAACGAACCGCATCCGGTCGCGGTAACTGGTCATGGCGTGTTCGACGTGACCGTGTTCCGCCAGAAACAATCGATGACGGTACATTTGGTCAACCTCACGAACCCCATGATGATGAAGGGGCCGGTGCGCGAGATTCTACCCATCGGTCCGCAGAAGGTACGTGTAAGATTGCCGGATGGCGTCAAGGCTCGCGAAGTCAAGTTCCTGGTCGGCGCGGCGAAAGCGCAATGGCGCCAGAGCGGAGGATGGATCGAAACGACGACTCCTCCGATCGAGTTGCACGAAGTCGTGGCTATCGATCTGTAAAGGACACGGTTATGAAGAGGCTCTTTATTTACGGCGTACTTCTCGGGACCTTGAGCGTGCCGTCCCCCGGTGCGGAAAAGCAATGGTGGATGGACGAGCCGGTTCGATTGGTATTGCCCCTCATATCCGAGAAACAATCCACACTGAATTCAGACAGGCTGATCCGGCAGTTGATGGATTTGAACGCCAATGTTGTCCTGTTTCCCACCGGCGGGATCGTCGCCCAGTATCCGACCCAAGTGCCTTTCCACTATGCCAGCGCCTACTTGCCTGCCGGGCGGGATCTGGTCGGCGAGGTCGTGCAAAAAGCTCATGCGCACGGGATCCGCGTGATGTCGCGTTTCGAGTGGAGCATGATCATGCATAAGGAAGCGTACGACGGCCACCCCGAGTGGTTCCAGCGGCAGGCCAATGGGAAACCGAACATCTGGAACGGCGGCTACCTTACATGTGTCAATGGTGGTTACGTTCAGGAACAAACCTTCAAGATTCTCGCCGAGGTGCTGGAAAAATATCCGATCGACGGTACGTTCTTCAACGGCGCTGCGCAGAGAATGAGCGATAACAACGGCAATACGTACGCTCCCTGCACCTGCGATAACTGCAAACGCCTCTTCCGGGCGAAATACAATCGTGACATCCCGGCGCAGCCGGATGCCCAGTATCGGGAGTTCATTGCCGAGGCCAGCCGGTCCGTCCTCGCAAGAATGAGTCAATTCATCCACTCCAAACGTCCCGGCCTGAATGTCATGCTGGGCAGGGCAAACGCCGAATTTGTCGACTCCTTCAACTCGGAGATCCACAGCGCCTCAGTGATCGGCGACAGGGCATATTGGCTGTATGCGGCCAGCCAGACCGTAAATAGCGAACGCAACACGTTTCCCAATCAAATGGCTTTCGATAATGACGCCGCCTTCCTTGACGGCTACTGGCGGTTTGCGCACCGGTCCGCGCCGGATGGCGAAATCCGCGCCTATGAAAACATGGCGAACGGGGCAGGACCATATCTGTTCATTAACGGCGACCTGGACCAGCAGGATGGGAATGCAGTGAAAGGCGCCCGTCCGGCGTTTCAGTTCCACAAGGACCATGAAGACCTTTACGTCCGGCAGGAGAGTGCCGCGCGCGTATTGCTTCTCGAAAGTGCGGGCGGCGGACGCGGAGGTGCTGGCGGACGCGATGGCGACACCTCTCAGCGCGGATTCTTCCGCATCCTCTCCGAGCAACATATTCCCTTCGCCATGTCGAGCGACCTGAGTTGGATCGATAAAGAGCCCGACAAATATGACTTGGTCATTTCTTATAGAGGCGCTCCGGCCGCATTGGATAAGTATCTTCGTCAAGGCGGACGGGTTCTGGTAGCCGGTGCAACCAAGCCCCAACTCGACCTGCCCGGTGTCGTAAAGCTTTGGAAGCAGAAGGAGACAGAATCCGCTTACTGGCGGGTTCAGGATCGAGCACTATTTCCGTCGCTTAAAGATACCGACGTGGTGTTCTTTTATAGCGATTACCTGGAGCTGGAGCCAAGCGGCAACGCGGCGCTCACCATGATTCCACCTTCCATGGTCGGTCCGATGGAGAAGGTTGGCGTGGACTGGAAGGACACCACCATGCCCGGTCTGTACTTAGCCGATTATGGAAAAGGAAAGCTCGCCTATATCCCGTGGGATTTGGGTGATTTGTATTATCGCTATAGTGCGGTGTATCACCTGGCGATCGTGGGCGACCTGGTCGATCGTCTGCTGCCGAAAGGCCGGCAGTTAAAGACCAACGCTCACCCTATGGTAGAGATGACCCTTGAGCAGCAAAGGCAGCAAGGACGAACCTTAGTGCATTTCGTTAACCTCTCCGGATCTTCCCAGACTGCCTTCCACCCGGCGATCCCCATGAGCAACATCCGCGTGGACGTAGAGGGTCATTTCAGCTCCGCCAGGATGGTCAGTACGGGAAGGGATCTGACCCTTAAGAAAGAAGGGAACTACGTTACCTTCACATTGCCGAGTCTCGACACCTACGACGTCGTGGTTTTGAGATAGGAAAGTTGACGTTACCTTCTTCTCGCCCTTCAACGCCCGGTCTTAATGGCAACGACAGCCGGCCTCAGAATTCGCGCTGGCGTCCGTCGGCGCGCTTGACGATCTGCGACCAAAATCAACTCCTTGGAAGAGACAATCCCGAAAGCAAACGATTAGAGGTGGCCATCTGGCGGGAAGCAAGCTAAATTGATGCCAGTCATACGCTTATTCCCGGCCCGGCACTCAACCTTCAATTCGCACGGGTGTTCGTACCCGGGCGTGATTCATCCTACCAAGCGGAATCCACCGGTTTTTGAGAAGCTCATCAGAGAACGGAGTCGAAGAGCGGATGATCACTCGACGGGCGTTCTCGGATCCGCTGGCCTCGCACTTTTGCCGCACGCGCGGGCTCAGGATCGCCTCGAGGAACTCGACTACTCCGAGGTAAAGTTGAAGCCAGTCCGTCGTACGATCAATATCGCGGCATTCAGGCCGCGTATTTTAAGCTCGACGGAGATCGCATTTTGGCCGTATATCGACAAAAGGCCGGGATGCCCGCGCCGGGAGCGGAGATGGGCGGCTGGTACGATGCCGACGGCTTCGTGCCGGGGCACTCGGCCAGTTCATATCCGGTTTGGCGCATCTACGACCACGGGCGATGCGGCATGCGCGTCGAAAGGCCGTCGGCTGCTGGAAGGCTACGCGGCGACTTTCGCCGCAGACCGCAATCCATACGCGAGCCCAAAGCTTCCACCGCGTGGCCTTGTGGGATAGTAGCCGGGGCTGGATTCCGCAACAACCGTTTACCACAATTAGATGGTCGATGATCCGTCCCGGTGCGGGGCGCGCATGGTTCGGACAGTTTGAATTCTGTCCCTGCACCAGTCGGAGATAGATGACCCGCATCGTGAACTAACATGAATGAGGGTCCCCAATGCATCACCCCCCAAGAGGAGCAGACGATGTCCGCATGCGCGGTTTCGCGCAACGTCACACTGTGGATGCTGCTCTGGCTTGGTTGGATGCTCAACTGCAGCCACTGACGGCGGAAATCGTACCGCTGCGTCTCGCCGCCGGTCGAGTGCTCGCAGCTTCAGTCGTCAGCGACGTAGACGTGCCCGGATTCGATCGGGCAATGATGGATGGATACGCAGTAGATGCGGATAGCACGGAAGGCGCGAGTGCCTACACGCCGCTACAGCTGAAGGTCGTTGGCGAATCAATGCCCGGCTGCCCGTTTGATGGGGTGGTCCGCAAAGGTGAAGCCGTTCGCATCATGACAGGCGCCCCGATGCCGGACGGCACCGACTCAGTACTGCCTGCCGAATGGATTGGAGCGGAAGAGGATGAAGCGGGAGCGTTAGCAGCCTGAACCTCATTATTGCTCTGGCCGCTGTCTCACCTGGAAAACATGTCGGCAAGCTTGGTGAAGATATTACTCAGAGGAACCACTTTACTTGAGTCCGGACGCGTGCTCCGCCCGCAGGATCTCGGGGTCCTTAGCTCCATTGGTCAGGGAGAGGTGCAGGTGGTCCGCCGGCCACGCGTGCGTTTAGCCGTCACAGGTAACGAACTACTGCCGTCGGGCACGCGCCCGCGCGGTTTTTGTATTGCCGACGCCAACGGGCCGATGCTGGCTGCTCTGATCGATCGAGATGGAGGTCTCGTTGACTTTCCTGGTTTAGTGAAAGACGATCGCGACGCCATCCTAGAAGCCCTTCACTCGGACGCAGATATCGTCATTGTTTCCGGGGGCACGAGTGTGGGCATTGAGGATTTGGCGCCGATGCTCGTTGCGCAGTACGGCGAACTCGCGGTGCACGGCATCGCCATGCGGCCGAGCAGTCCCACTGGGCTAGGCCGCATCGACAATAGAATCATAATCTTGTTACCTGGCAATCCTGTCTCAAGCTTGTGTGCCTACGATTTCTTCGCCGGCCGCGCGATTCGGGCTACTTGGCGGACGAAGCAAGGAGTGGCCATACCGCGCAGTATGCGGTCGATTGAATCGGAAGATCAGCTCACCGATTGGCCGCCTCGACTACGCTCGCGTGAGGGTCGCAGACGGTTTGGTTGAGCCGCTCGCCGTAACTGGCGCGTCGGTCCTGTCGTCAACGACGCGGGCGGACGGCTTCGTGATCGTTGGCGAAGATAGCGAGGGCTTCCCGCGCCGGCGCCGAAGTGGAAGTTTGGCTCTATGCGTGAGCAGGAACAATTTCTCCAAGTCCTCGATCGCGATGAAGCGGACCGCCGTTTCCGGGCCGCGATCAACCTCACGCCTTGCGGCATTGAGACAGTCCCGCTAGACGCCGCACTCGGTAGGGTGCTGTCGGCTCACGTCGTGTCTCTCGTCGACGTCCCGTTCTTCGATCGCTCGAACGTCGATGGGTTCGCTGTGGTGGCGCAAGACACTTTCGGAGCGTCCGAGGAGGCGCCTCGCTCTCTGCTTGTAGCCGAAGAAGAGATTCACACCGGTGTTGTCCCGACCGCCGTAGTTGAATCCGGCAAAGCGGTGCTCATTGCCACTGGAGGCATGGTGCCGCGCGGCGCCGATGCCGTTGTGATGATCGAGGACACCGATACACGCGAGGGCGAGCTCTATGTCACCAGGGCTGTCACACCAGGCACCGGGATTTCATTTGCCGGAACCGATATCACCGCAGGTGAAACCGTACTTCGCCGTGGCCGCGTGCTGACCAGCAGGGATACGGGAGTGCTTGCGGCGATCGGAGTGGACCATGTCAACGTATGGCGAAAGCCGATTGTCGCGATTCTCTCGACTGGCGACGAGATCATTGCGCCGGGAAATCCGATGCAACCAGCAAAGGTCTACGACTCCAACGCCCAGGTACTGGCTGACGCTGTGCGCGAGCTTGGCGGCGAGCCGAGGCGGCTCGGCATCGTCCCGGACGATCTTGCCGCCCTGCGTGAGCGATTGCATCAAGCGCTTGAATTCGCCGACGTTGTACTGATGTCGGGAGGGACCAGCAAGGGTGCGGGAGACGTGTCTTATCGCGTTGTTTCCGAATTAGGAGATCCGGGAATCGTCGCACATGGCGTTGCGCTCAAGCCAGGTAAGCCGATTTGCCTCGCCGCAACCGGCGGTCGCGCGGTGGTCGTACTTCCAGGCTTCCCGACCTCGGCCATTTTCACCTTCCATGAATTCGTGGCGCCCGTGATTCGCATGCTGGCGGGTCGCGGATCCCAGGAGCGGACGATCGTGCCGGCCAAGCTCGCCGTCAAGGTGAATAGCGAAATCGGCCGAACTGAATACCTGCTGGTTGGGCTCGTCGAAACGGCGAGACGAAGGTGCTGGAACGTCGCTCGCCGCATACCCCATGGGTCAGGGGTCCGGCAGCGTAACCACCTTCAGCCGGGCCGACGGGTTTGCTACGATCGGCCGGCACGAAGAGATCGTTCAAGCTGGAACCATCATCGATGTACAGCTTCTAGGCCGCGAATTGCAGCTTGCCGATCTGGTCGTGATCGGCAGCCACTGTATCGCTCTCGATTATTTGCTGGGCGAGCTGCAGCGGCAGGGTGTGCGCTCAAAGTTTCTCGCCGTGGGCAGCACCGCCGGGCTGGAAGCCGCCAAGCGCGGTGAATGCGACGTCGCCGGTATTCATCTGCTCGATCCAAAGACAAACGAATACAACCGGCCCTTCCTTACTCCAGCGCTCCAGCTTGTACCAGGCTACGGCCGCTTGCAAGGGATCGTATTTCGTCCCGGCGACATTCGCTTCGAAGGCCGGACTCCACAAGAAGCCATCGCCCAGGCCGCCAACGATCCTGCGTGCATGATGGTCAATCGCAACCAGGGGAGCGGCACTAGGGTGTTGATCGATAAACTACTAGGCGGCATCAGGCCTCGCGGGTATGCGGTGCAGCCGCGGAACCACAATGCCGTGGCAGCGGCCGTGGTACAGCACCGGGCTGACTGGGGAATGACGCTCGACACCATCGCCCGTGGCGCGGGCCTCGGATTTCTTCCCGTACAGGCCGAGCAATACGACTTCGTTGTGCCACTCTCGCGCGCCACCCGGCCGGGCGTGGTCGCACTGAAGAAGTTGCTGGAGCAAGCGTCTACGCGAGAAGCGCTGGCGCGGTTGGGGATGAAACCATGACCACGGGCGGCATCGTTTTGTGCGGAGGGAAATCCACCAGGATGGGGGTTCCCAAAGCGACCCTGGCCTTCGGGCCTGAGACCATGCTGCAGCGGGTGGTGCGGCTGCTTGGAACGGTTGTTTCACCGATCGTCGCCGTGGCGGCGCAGGAGCAGTCGCTGCCAGAGCTGCCGGAAGGCGTCATCGTTGCCCGAGATGAACGCGAGGCAAAAGGACCGCTGGAAGGTTTGCGAGCTGGGTTCAGGGCGCTGCCGGATTCCGTTGACCTGGCCTACGCGACCAGCTGCGATGTGCCGTTGCTGGTGCCGGGTTTCGTGGAACGCATGATCGAGCTGCTGGGCGACCAGGACATCGCCGTCATGGAAATCGACGGCTTTCCTCATCCGCTCTCGGCGGTATACCGGCGCAGCGTCCTGCCGCACATTGAAGCGCTGCTTGCGAAGGATCGATTGCGGCCGGTGTTTCTCTTCGATGCCGTTCGCACACGACGCGTGCGGACGGAAGAAATGGTATCGGTGGATCAAGAACTACGCACGCTCAGAAACCTCAATACTCGAGAGGACTACCTGGCTGCGCTGTCCGATGCCGGCCTCACAGCAGCCTGACGCATGCGCTACCAGCCGCGTTGGCGATGATACTCCGCCACCAAGCCATCCAGGCGCTCACGGCTCAGCACTCGCCTCGGAATCATTCGGGAGAGGCGTGCTCAGGATGCGCTCCGGGAGGGTGTCTTCAGCCGGCGTCCAACCGGCCAGAAGGTTGAACTGGCGTTTCGCGGAGACGATGCGCTTGGCCGTTTCGCGCAATTCATCGGCGTTCACGTCCCAGCCGGTAACATTCCGCAGCATCTCGGCGGTTTCAGAGTAGAAATCGGTAAACACGCCGCGCAGGAACTTGCAGATGATCAGAGAATCCATCAGCGCCGCCCGATCTTCGGTATCGATGGCATGACGGACTGCGTCCAGCGTTACATGGCGCCGATCCACCTTGTCTGAGAAATCGACCTCGTACGCGCCGCTGCGATTGTGATCCGCGCCGCGTGCCCCCACGGCGAAACCGAGTGCCATGGTCTGAAGCGCCCTCGGCTCATAACCGGGAATTTCGAGCCCCTTCACCTGCGGAGCAATCGCGATACTGTTGTTTCCGATCTTATGTGCGGCTCTACGGCTGCCCTCTGCGAGAAGGTTGCCGAGACCCTCGCGCGAGCCGATCATGTCGATGGCACGCAGCAACGCGTCGCCGCTTCCGAACCGGAGCCATGGCTCATCCAACCATCCGCGCTCCACGCACTCCATCGCAAACGCGATGGTTCCGCCCGTGCTGATCGTGTCGAGACCCAGTTCATCGCAGCGCTCGGACGCACGCAGCACCGCGTCGCTATCGCCAATGCCGCACAACGATCCCAGCGCGAACAAGCTCTCATACTCCACGCGGACTCCGGTTTTTCCATTCCCGTAAATATGCTCGCAGCCAATGGTGCAAGCCATGCAGCTCTTTCGCGTCTTGGAACGCGTTGCGGTCAGTTGCTCGGGAGAAATATTGGCGGCTTCCTCGAACGTGCCGCTCTGAAAGTTGCGCGTCGGAAGCGCCCCGAACCTGTTGAATGTGAGCAAATTTGTAGCGGTGCCGAGCTCGCGGTACTTTGCCGTCGCGGGACCGAACGAGCGCTTCGAAAGGGACCGGCTCAGCGCTGTCAGCTCACTCGGGTGCGCCCATGCGGTGCGTTGAGTTCCGCGAAGCGCGATCGCCTTGATATTCTTGGCTCCGAGCACCGCCCCACTGCCGCCGCGTCCCGGCATGGCGTCCATCATGAGAGATGGTTGCATAGCGAACCGAGTTCTCACCCGCGGGACCGATAGAAGCCACCCGATAGCCAGCGCCAAGTTCAGCTTTCAGTCCCGCCTCAGTCTCCCGGCACGTTGCGCCGCGATATTTCGCCGCGGGTTCGAGCCGCACCTTGGTACGCTTGCCGCCAGCGTCTAGCATCCACCTCATCGATAATGAGCACGGAGAGTTCAGGCGCCCGTCCTACGAGAACGATGGCGTCGCAGCCGCAGCCCTTGCCCGCAATCGCGAAGCCGCTGCTGGCCAGCGAGTCATTAATGCGCTCCGTCAAGGGACTCTTGCTGACTACAGCAAACTTGGCCGATGTTGTCAGCGGACTGCCGACCAGCGGACTAAAGGCAAAAACGAGGGGAGCCTCGGGTGCAAGCGGTTCGGCGTGTGCCGCGCCTTCGTCCAGAAGCAGCCGTACGCCCAGCCCGCTGCCCCCGATGAACTGCCGCAGAACGGCTTCTGGCAAGGAGACGTGTTCGGCGCTACCCCCTGTAACATCGATTCGAAGGTAGGAACCGTGATAACCGAAGGGCATGTCATCCACCCGCGTCCGCGGACAGAATCAGCACCGAATCATCTCTGGCGAAGAGGTGTTTGAGGATCGCTGATGAACCGCTCACCATTCAGATTCGCAACCAATGCTGAGTGAAGCCGGTCCACGGTTATGAGTTCGCTGAACGATGGAATCCGAGCCGATAGTATTCCCAGAAGTTGTCCCAGGGTGTCAGCTTGTACTTCAATTTCAGAGACGCCGGCGCGTTGGCGTGGAACGCCTAGAAATTCAACATGCATGCGACCGAGCCTAAATTGATGATAGCATGGCACTGGGTTGATCGAACTCCAGATTCGCGCCCAAAATGCTAAAGAATCATGTACATCCTCGCAAATCAACCGTTCTGTGATGTAGACTGATGAGCGATTCCATCTCCTTAGCCGAACCTGAGTCGAGCTCTAGAAAAAACAGGGGTGGCGGTCAAGGCCGAGTCCGTTCTACTCCGAAGGGAAGGCAAGTAGACCCACAAGCGCGGGAAGAGGTCTCGAGCTTTGCTCGGCGCGTCGCCCCGCCGTCGAGATCTGCTGATCGAACACCTGCACAAGATTCAGGATCACTACGGCTGCTTGTCGGCAAGGCATCTCGTGGCGCTTGCAGGCGAAATGAAGATGGCGATGGCCGAAGTCTACGAAGTGGCGACGTTTTACCACCACTTCGACGTGGTAAAAGAGGGCGAAACGCGGCCACCCGCCATCACTGTTCGCGTCTGCGATTCAATCGCCTGCGAACTTGCGGGGTCAAAGGACTTGTTAGCGAAGCTTCCTGCGCTTCTCGGCTCCGGCGTGCGCGTACTGCACGTTCCTTGCGTGGGGCGCTGCGAAACTGCACCGGTGGCGGTAGTGGGTCAGAATCCCATTCCGCAAGCAACTGTCGAGCGGGTAGAGGAAGCCGTAAAAGCCGGGCGAGTGACTCATCCGAGCGCAGACCCGGCCGTCACCCCGGGCCATATTCCTTACGCCGCCTATCGCGCGTCGGGCGGTTATACTCTCGCCGCATCCTGTATCGCAGGAGAGAGGAAGCCGGCGGATGTTATCGCGCTCATGGAAGATTCTGGCCTGCGCGGCCTTGGTGGCGCAGGCTTCCCGACAGGTCGCAAATGGAAACTGGTGTCGGCCGAACCCGCTCCGCGCCTGATGGCGATTAACATTGACGAAGGCGAGCCGGGCACATTCAAGGACCGGTACTACCTGGAGCGTGACCCACACCGTTTTCTCGAAGGCGCGCTGATTGCGGCATGGGCGGCCGGCATCGACGCGATTTATATTTATCTCCGCGATGAGTATCACGGTTGCCGAGCGATACTACAGCGTGAGATCGCTGAGCTTCAGGAAAATCCGCCCTGCAAGATTCCGGCGATTTATCTTCGGCGTGGCGCCGGCGCATATATCTGTGGCGAGGAATCCTCGATGATCGAATCCATCGAGGGAAAGCGTGGCGAGCCCCGGCTGCGTCCACCCTATGTGGCGCAGGTCGGGTTGTTTGGCCGCCCCACACTCGAACACAACATGGAGACCCTCCATTGGGTGCGAGAGATTATCGAGAACGGGCCTGCTTGGTTCGCCGCTCAAGGCCGTCATGGGCGAAAAGGTCTGCGTTCGTTCTCAGTGAGCGGGCGCGTAAAAAAACCTGGCGTGCACCTTGCTCCGGCTGGCATCACGTTGCGGGAACTACTCAACGAATACTGTGGCGGCATGCTCGACGGGCACGAATTATACGGCTATCTGCCGGGTGGCGCGTCGGGGGGAATTCTTCCCGCCTCCAAAGCGGATATTCCACTGGATTTTGACACGTTAAATGAATACGGCTGCTTCATCGGGTCGGCGGCCATCGTCGTGTTTTCGACGCAGGATACGGCGTCGGGCACCGCGCGGAACCTGATGAAATTCTTCTCCGAAGAGTCCTGCGGCCAATGCACCCCGTGCCGCGTTGGCACCGTCAAGGCCCTCCAATTGATGGAGCAGAAAAGGTGGGACGCGCCTTTGTTGAAAGAACTCTCGCAGGCGATGGTGGATGCCTCGATCTGCGGCCTGGGCCAAGCCGCGCCAAATCCGGCGCTCTGCGTCTTAAAATATTTCTCAGAGGAAGTCGCATCATGAACGAGAAGGGTTCTTCGCTCCTGGAAACAGTTCCGGTCCCGCCGGTTGGAACGGCTGCCGGCTGTAACGGGAAGAACGGTAGCAATGGCCATCATGCGACGAAACCACTCTCGTTCCTGATGAACGGACGAACCGTAGTTTGCGATCCGGATCAGACCATCCTGCAGGCCGCCCAGCAGAACGGCATCGAGATTCCACGCCTTTGTTATATGGAAGGCATGCGGCCGGACGGCAACTGCCGCACCTGTATGGTCGAGATCAAAGGCGAGCGTGTGCTTGCGCCATCCTGCTGCCGTTTTCCCAAAGAAGGGATGGAGGTCACTACCAACAGCGAACGGGCTCTCCTCAGCCAGAAGATGTCCCTCGAGTTGCTTCTTTCCGATGTTCCCGAGACGTCTTATACGCTCAACTCGGAACTCGACTTCTGGGCCAAAAAGCTGTCCGTCGGTAAGCCACGGTTCACCGCGCGGCATCAGCCAGCCGAGGATCTGTCACATCCGGCGATGGCGGTACATCTCGACGCCTGTATCCAGTGCAATCGCTGCGTGCGCGCCTGCCGCGAAGAGCAGGTCAACGACGTAATCGGCTACGCTTTCCGCGGCGGACACTCGAAGATCGTATTCGACCTGGACGATGCTATGGGTAATTCCACTTGCGTTGCCTGCGGGGAGTGCGTCCAGGCATGTCCAACCGGAGCTTTGATGCCCGCTCGCGCGGTCGGCAAAGTCGTCGTGGACAAAAAAGTCGACTCGGTTTGCCCCTATTGCGGCGTCGGCTGCCAGCTCACCTACAACATCAAGGACAACAAAATCCTCTATGTGCAGGGAAAGGATGGACCCGCGAACTCGAACCGTTTGTGCGTCAAAGGGCGCTACGGATTCGATTACATCCAGCACAAGCATCGCCTGACCAAGCCGCTTATCCGTAAGCCGGGATTTCCGAAGGTCAAGGATTTCGTCGTTGACCCCGACAACTGGCAGGAGGTTTTCCGCGAGGCTACTTGGGAAGAAGCACTGGACGTCGCGGCGAAGGGATTTCGGGAGATCCGGGATACTTATGGCAAGCGGTCGCTCGCTGGTTTTGGGTCCGCTAAATGCACCAACGAAGAGGCGTATTTGTTCCAGAAACTGGTGCGCACCGGCTTCGGCTCCAACAACGTCGATCACTGCACCCGCCTTTGCCACGCATCCAGTGTCGCGGCGCTGATGGAGGGCATCAACTCGGGGGCGGTATCGAATCAGGTGCGGGATGTCGCGAACGCGGAAGTGATGTTCGTGATCGGCGCCAACCCGACCGTAAATCATCCGGTGGGCGCCACCTGGATCAAGAACGCCGCAAAGGCGGGAGTGAAACTAATCGTGGCCGATCCACGGCGCAGCGAGTTGGCCCGGCATGCCACCTACAATCTCCAGTTCAAATCGGACACGGATGTGGCGCTTTTGAACGCCATGCTCTACGTCATCGTGGAGGAAGGGCTGGCGGATCAGGCATTCATCCGCGACCGCACTTCCGGTTACGAAGCGCTCGCAGAGAATGTGAAGAAGTTCTCGCCCGAAGCGATGGCGCCCATCTGCGGGATCGACGCGAAGACCATCCGCGAAGTGGCCCGATTGTACGCAACTTCGAAGGCCTCGATGATCCTGTGGGGCATGGGAATCTCTCAGCATGTCCACGGTACCGATAACGCTCGCTGCCTGATCGCCCTGGCGCTCTCCACCGGCCAGATCGGCAAGCCCGGATCGGGCCTGCATCCGCTGCGCGGTCAGAACAACGTGCAGGGCGCGTCGGACTCCGGGCTGATCCCGATGTTCTATCCGGACTACCAAAGGGTGGGAACGCCCGCGGCCCGGCAACGGTTTGAGAAGCTGTGGGGAACTGAGCTTGATCCGGATAATGGGCTCACGGTTGTTGAGACCATCAACGCCGCAAAGAAACGCCAGATTCGCGGCATGTTCGTCATGGGCGAGAACCCGGCGATGTCCGATCCGGATGTCGATCACACGCGCGAGGCCCTCGGCACCCTGGATCACCTTGTGGTGCAGGATATCTTTCTTACGGAAACGGCATACCTGGCAGACGTCGTTCTGGCCGCTACGGCATGGCCCGAAAAGATCGGCACCGTCACCAATACCGATCGAATGGTGCAGCTCGGACGTAAGGCCATCGAGCCACCCGGTGAGGCGAAGGAAGACTTTTGGATTCTGAACGAATTGGCGCGCCGCGTGGGGGTGGATTGGTATTACGACCATCCGCGCGATGTGTTCAACGAAATGCGGACTTGCATGGATTCGATCGCTGGAATCACCTGGGATCGTCTCGAGCGCGAATCATCGGTGACCTATCCGTGCGTGAAAGAAGGCGATCCGGGCGATCCGGTGGTATTCATCGAGAACTTCCCAACCGAGTCGGGGCGTGCCAAGTTCGTGCCCGCCGACCTCATCTACGCGGCAGAGCGGCCCGACGAAGAGTATCCGATGGTGCTCATCACCGGGCGCCAGCTCGAACACTGGCATACGGGATCGATGACACGTCGCGCGGCGGCACTCGACTCCATCGAGCCGGAACCGGTCGTGTCCATCCATCCGCTGGATCTACAAAAGCTGAATGCCGCACCCGGAGGAACTCTTACGATCCAATCGCGGCGCGGCCAAATCTCGCTCTACGCACGTGCCGACGATGGGATGGCGCGAGGTTCTGTCTTCGTTCCTTTTTGCTACTACGAGGCGGCCGCGAATATGCTGACCAATCCGGTGCTGGACCCCTTCGGGAAGATTCCTGAGTTCAAGTATTGCGCAGTGAAGATTACGAAGGGCGGCGTGCCGCCCGAGCGTCTGAGCTTCGGCGGCGGTGTTCTATTGCCCGAACGGCAGCCCGTGCCCCTGCGGTAGGCGCGGATCACAGCCCATAAAATAATCATTGGAAAGCCTCTCGAATCGTTTTGATTGCTCCGGCGTCCTTGCATCGATAACCGGGCAAGCTGCGAGATTGCATCCCGCAATTCGTTGCTTCGCATGACCGCCAGCACGCGCTTCATCGGCTCTAATTCCAAAAGCTTCTTTCTACAGACGAAAAAATAGTCTTCCGTGACCAATCGAACAAAATCGAGATCGAACTGCCGGGCCGCGGCTTCGACACCGAAACTAACGTCTGCCATGTCGCTTGCGACATATGCGGCGACAGCCGCATGCGTGAATTCTACTTGTGCATACCCATTGATGCGTGAAACGTCGAGTCCCTGCTGAGCCAGCAATTGATCGAAGAGCAAGCGAGTTCCGGAGTCGGGGTCGCGGTTTACAAACCGAACGCCCGGCTCAAGTAGCTGCTCAACAGAAACCACCCCCAGCGGATTGCCCCGTTTGACCATCAGGCCCATCTCGCGAGTCACCAAGCCGATTACCCGATAAACATTGGGTGTCAGCCAATCCTTGGCGTCGGCGATGCTGCTCTTCCGCAAGTTCCCTCGGGGCACGTGCAGGCCTGCTAGATCGCATTCGTCATGGGCCAGGGAGACCAAGGCGCTTTGATTGCTCACATAGCGCAGATCTACGCCGAGGTTCGCTTCGCGGCTCAGTAGCTCCCTCAGCTTGGAAACTGCGGAGCCGTGGCTCGCGTGAACCCGGATTATCGACGGACCGTGCGGGAGCAGTTGGTTGATCTCTGTTTCCAACTCCTGAGACAAGTTCTGAAGCTGGGCTCCGAGACGCGCCTCAAGGCGCTGCCCAGCCCAAACCAACTTGCCTCCTAAGGGCGTCAGACTTGTTCCTCGCCCCTGCTTCCTTTCCACCAATGGCGCCTCGAAGAACGCAGACCAAGTCTCAATGAGGTTCCAGGCGTGGCGATAAGACACTCCAACCCGCTCAGCAGCCCGGCCGATCTTGCCCGTCACTCGGATTTCATTCAGTAAAGTGAGGATGATCAGAAGCGACTGCGCACTGTTATCCCGCCTGAAACGCCACACGGGTTCAATCTCAACATGGATCAGTGGTGGCCTCCCTTCCTGGTCAGATCGGTCGAGCCATTCCCAAATAGGATGTAAATGTCATATTCCCACAGTGTCTCCATCAAATCTATGCTTAGGCAAAGAGACCAGAGGGGTAGCATGCGAATAGATATGTACTAGGCTGCATATATGAAACCATGTGAAGCGAGAGATGCGCAAGTTGGAGCCAATGCTCGGAGTCGATGTGCGGCTGTTCTTGGCCGCATGGCAATCAGCCTGGCCACGGCATTGCTACTCGCGCTTTCCGCCTTCGCTCAGAACGCGAACACCGGAGAGATTAAGGGCGTAGTGCGGGACCCGGATCAAGCTCTGGTTCCGAATTGCCCAGTGACGCTCACAAATCAGCAGACAGCAATCAAGACCACGGGTGTTGCCGATGCTCAGGGCGCATTCTCTTTTCGCGTGCCGCCAGGCACCTATGTTCGTCGAGGCAGATGGCCCCGGCTTTCAGACCAGCGTCAGCCCGGAGCTCAAAGTAGAAGCGGGACAGAGCGTCAAGTTTGATTTCGCCTTGACGATTTCTGCAGTCGCACAGTCAGTGAATGTTTCGGCTGGGACGGTTGAGAACGCTTATCGCGTTGATAACGTCGCGGCCGGAGGGCCTTTCGGAACAACGCCAATCCTTGATCTCCCCTATTCGGTCAACGTGATTTCACGTCAGTTGATTGACGACACCCAATCGAGAAACTTCAAAGAGGCGGCCAAATACCTGCCCCTTGTTTCGTTCCAGGAGATGCAGGGGCCGGAGGTTCTACGTCCCGAGACCCGCGGAATGCAGGGAAGTAACATGCAGAACGACCGCAAGGACGGGATGGGAATCGCGGTTACGACGCCTTCCGCCCTGGAGGAATACGAACAGATTGAGGTGGTCAACGGGTCTGGGTGGCCCGCTCTTTGGTCCGGCCAACCCATCGGGAATGTTCAACTTCGTGACCAAGCGTCCCACCGAGCTGCCGATGGGCCAAATCGAGTTGGGTTACGAGGGCAGTACTGTTGGCACCGCTCACCTCGACCTGGGCGGACGCCTTTTCAAGAAGATATTCGGCTACCGTACGAACTTGTTGTTGGCAGATGGCGCTGGCTACGTCACCGGGAGCGAGCTCCGGCGTCAATTGGCCGCTGTAGCGGTCGATGTGCGTCCATTCGCCCATACCGTAATCGAAGCCAATTACAGCTTCTACAACTTGTTTCAGCATGGATATCCCGGCTGGTTTGCCTATACGCCCAGCCACGACTCCGCCCTCTGCTGCCGGATCGAAGAGCATTTTGTTACCGCCGAATGCGCCCGACCCGACTCGTCAAGGCTACGGACAGTCTTTCTCGGGCGTGGATCTCACTTCGAAAATCGGCGAAGTGAGGGTGAAGCACGATTTCAGCTCGAACTGGCAACTGGTAGTCGGAGCGCTGGACCAGCTTGCCAACCGCAACATCAATACTGCGGTCAACCAGTTCGTCGACAACAACGGAGACTACAAATCTATCTCGCCAATAGCTTCTCCTCGTTGGCTCCGAAGTTTTCCGTGGAGAGCGACCTGGCATATCTTACCGGCAGGTTTTGGACCGGGAAGATCCGCCACGATGTAGTGATCGGGAGCACTGGCTACAGGTTCGCGTCGTGGTCGCCCGTCACCAGCCCCGCCAAGACAGCCCTTTGCACGGCGAACACTGCCGCAGGGCATATGCGAAGCAAACATCTCCGATCCCCTGGTCGATGTGGTGCCCCCGGCCGGCATCTTTTCCTATGCTAAGACCAGCCCATCGACTGGTACTTATATATCCAGTATCATCCGTCAGCAGGGATTCAGTTTCAGCGATAGCATCAGGCTCAAGTCCCAGCTGGATCTTAAGAGTGGCCGCCAGTCAGGACTGGACCTGGACCGACAGTTATACGGACACCGCCGCCACGAACTATCTGAAAACCTGGATCCCCGGCGGCTATACGAACCAGGGCGTCAGTCCCTCGGCAAGCATAATCTACAAGCTCGCCGAGAATATGACCCTTTACGGGACCTTTGCCAGCAGCATTCAGGCGCCGGACGTCGCGGCGGCCAATAGCGGCAGCCTGGTCATCGTCAATGCCAGCCTGCCGCTGCCGCCCTATCGCAGCAAGGAAGGAGAGATCGGCTACAAGCTAAGACTGCGCAAGATCAACTTCTCGACTGCCTTGTTCCGGATCGACCGGCCGTTTGCGAATTATGTAACCGGCATCGTCAACCCGGTTTGTGGAGCGCAGTCGGGGACATCGAATTGTGAGGCATACCAGATCACCGGCGACCAGGTAAACTACGGCGTCGAAACGATGCTGTCCGGCAGGATCTTTGAAAGGCTGATGATCACCGGCGGTCTGACGGTGCTGAATCCGAAGCTCACGATACGGGTATCGCCGCTACCAACAACAAGGATTTTGTGGGGATTCCCGATTACAAGTCCAATATTCTTGCCGAGTATCGTCTGCCGCTGATCATCGGCACTTTCCTGAGTTTCGACTGGCAGCATGTGGGACGCCGCCCGATCGATGACATTAACAGCACGTACACACCGCAGTACGACACCTTTGATCTCGGCCTCCGCTACACCACTAAAATCATGGGGAAATTGACCACCTGGCGCGTCGCGGCAAACAACGTGTCCAATGTGCGCTACTGGTCGACGTTGGGGCCGGGCAGCATCACGGGGCAAAGCTCCGGAAGCTATCTCGGGCACCTGGGAGAGCCGCGTCTGATCACCGCATCCATGCGGTTCGAATTTTAGGGGGTCAACTATGTCTTGGAATATACAGATGATGTACACGCTCTTTCTGCTATCGGCTGCTGCTCAGCCCACGAACTGCGTGGCCCCGTCCAACCAGCAATTGATCATTTATCGCGCTGGCAGCCTTACGCGCGCGTTCCAGCCACTGCGAGAAGACTTTTACCTGCCAAACTGGCGTGCAAGTGAAAGATATGGCAATGGGGAGCGTGGATGCGGGCCGTCAAATTACCGCTGGAGGCCAGGCCTGCGACCTTTACGCACCGGCGGACTACCTGGACATCGATCTGTTCATGAAGCCCGCCGGTTATGCGAATTTCGATGTAGTGTTCGCCCACGGGAGGATGGTCCTTGCGTATTCCGCTAGCGGCTTAGCATCGAAGAAACTACCTCCAATCGTCGAGCCGGGCAGTCCGGCGTTCCACGCGCCGAACTCGATTCCAAAGGCTGCGGCGAACTGGTACGAGATTCTCACCGGTTCTGGCGTCGCGATTGGAGGCGGCAACTGGTTTCTCGACCCCGGCGCCTATCGGGCTCCGATGATATTCCAACTCGCGGCCGAGTATTACCGGGTACCGAACCTTTATAACAATCTGCTGGAGCACCTGGTGATTATGGGCCAGAATTCGGGAGCCGTTCTCGGCAAGCAATTCGATTTTCAGTTCACCTATGAGCACAATGCGCGTGCCACAGCGGCTGCCAATGCGGATTATCAGTATGTCGACCTGCCTGATGAACTCAACCTGTCGAATCCTGGAAAGAATGCCTACTATCGGCAGCATGCGATCGTCGTTCTACCGGGACTAGGAACACCGCGGAGTGCAAAAACAATTGCCGTTCCAGGCGCCCGTGTCGCGTGGGGGATCACGATGCTAAAGGACGCTCCGAACAAGCAGAATGCGATTAGATTCATTGAGCTATTGTTGAGCCCGGCTGGGACTGCGGCGCTGAAGGAAAACGGCCCCGATCCTCTCTCTCCAGCTCTGGTCGGCCCGCAGGATTTCAAGAATCTTCCCGAAGCGCTCCGCCCGCTGGTGAAAGTAATCGGCAAATAGGTTTTCGCGTCCGTCCGCATGCTGACGCATGGCGGTTCCGTATCGAAGCGGAGCCGCGACCGGGTAACGGCGAAATTACGAAACGAACCCAAGAGCCGCAACTCGGGACGATTAGAAGAGCGATTTGGCACCTGGCCCATTTTCGTTCGGGCCGGGGCGGCCGAAGGGATGAGTAGCGCCGATGTAATGGGCAATATTGAAGAAATACCGGCCAGAGAGACGTGAACTCCTACGTTATCTGGTATCGTCCGACGGCGCTCCCTGCTCGAGCCAGAGCCTGAACTCGCCCAATGTATGGGCCAGGCGCCATTCGTCGAAAACAGCTCTGGCCATGGCGAAGGCGGGGCCGGCCAGTTCCGGGGCCTTGCAGCTCAGAGGATAATTGAGCAGCCATTCTTCAAAGGCTTCAGGCTGCGGGTCGTCTTCGACCGCCCGTTGCAACAGCGCCCGCTTGACCGCAAGTCCGAAGGCGTCGGGCGTCTGATCCCGTTTGCGTTTTCGTCTGCGTCCTTCTGAGGCTTCGAGTGCCGCGAGCAGGGCCCTGCACACATCGGCCGGGCGAAACGTGTGCGAGGCATCTTTGACGGCGTTCATGACTTCCAGGCGAAAAAGCCTCGCCTTGCGCCCTTGTCAGTCACCGTGATCCCGAGGGCAAGTCCTGGGCCTGGCGACCGTGCGAAGCCGTGCTCGATGGCGGCCACGTCAAGATCGACGCTGGCAAGATCTTCGAGCATCACCGCACCTGGCGGGCAGCCCTGAAGCCTGGTAAAAGTCTTGACGTATCCAAGGCAGCGCTGGCACGCGTCGATCACAGCATTCGAACCCACGGCTGAACTGGCTTTCTCCGGCACGAGCGCGACCAGCTCATCATGATCGCTCATGGCGCAGTACGGGCAATACAGCGCGCGCGCGTGCCACTCTCCGCCGCATCGGCCGCAGCGGAAATAGCGGTTCCGCTCGATGCCGCGCACCTCGGCAAAGGCCGGCAAGGACCCGCAGACGGGACAGTACCCTTCCACCCAGCTTGCGGAAATCGAAGACGCCCAGCGGCGGTTGCAGGCATGGAGAAACGGGACAGGAAGCAGGGCGATGACAGCGTGGAGCGCCTCCGCGTCCGCGCCCGAAACAGCCGCGATTTCGTTGATCCGATCGCTGTCCTGACAAAGTGACGCCGTGAACAGTGGCGCCCACTCCAGATCCGCATGTAGCGCCGCTTTCAGGCTTGCCATCTTCGGCGTTCCGACGCGCGAAGCGGTTCGGATCAGCCGTTCAAACAGACGGCGAACCAAACCAGCCTCCAGGGTGAGCGTAGTTCCTGCGAGGAGCGGAACCGCGGTCCGTTGGTGCCTGGGCGGCGGCCGGAACAGCCGCCTCCCATGCGGGACTACCTGCCTCGCGCAGAATCTCATCGACCACGACGAGCCATGGCTCCCATTCCGGGCGCTCGCGCCTGAGACCATTCAGAGCGGCGTCCGGCGCACTCATTGGCGACTCAGCTGCTCGGCCTGCCGTGCGGATTCCAGGGGAGGGTGGGTGGTGACGAGTCGAGGTGTCTTCCAGAATGGCTCTGCGCCGTCGTGCATCTTTACGACCTCGGGCCGGTTGCCGACGTCGGCGCCACGACCGCCGCGTACGCGCGTAGCCTCCGGGCTGACACAGCCAGCGGCGACGATACAGCCAATCAGCAGCACAGTGAACGCCACGCGTCTTCATCTTAGACCCTTTCAGACGAAAAGACGATCACAACGCGAAGGAGGAAACCGGCGATCAGGACAAGTATGGCGGTGGTCGACATACTACCCGGACTTCTGCGCCATGCAAGGAACAGTGGCGCGACCATTCCCAGAGCAACCACGATCAGGAGCAGAAGGCCCCAGCCATTCAGCCAGGCACTCAGCACCCGCCCCAGCGACACGACTACGGCGGTGAAGACCAGCAACTCGAGCGCGATGACCCAGGTCTCCATGCGATGCAGGTCTGCCAGGCCGGGCAGGGTCAGGGCGGATCGGTGCGCCAGTAATGTCATCAATGCGGCCGATGTCGACGCCGCCGATACGACGAACAGCATTCCCAGCAGAGGCGTGTCGGACCAGATCGGACGATTCGTCACCCCCAGGAGGACTCCCGTGTAGCTGGCAACGTAGAATCCGGAAATTCCGCCCAGCAGCTCAACAACGAGCCCTGGCGCCGCTGGTGCGCGCAGTTTGCGAAAGGCGGGCCACGGGATCCGATCGTCCTCCGCGAGTGCTCCGAGAAATGAGGCGAGGGTGAAGAATCCAAAGGTGAGGAGCACCCAGGAGCCGATGGACATCGGGGACCAGTACTTGAACATCGGCCTGTACGTGTTGCTCTCGATCAACATGTGCCAGAACCGCAGCGGTTTCCCGAGATCCACAGTCAGCAGCAGACCGCTGAGCGCCACACAGGGAAACGCGACGTAGTAACCAATGTGAGCGAGAGGACGGTCCTCACGCCTGCCGAACAGGTCGATCAGCGCTGCCAGGAAGTAGCTTCCTCCGGCCAGGCCTCCAAAAAAGAAATACAGTGCGATGTACCATCCCCAATGGGGGCCGGTGGTGAACCAGGTGCTCGATGGCGCGCCATTCATGGCTGCGGTTCCCCATCGTTCTGGTCAAGGCGGGCTCGCTCGCGCCTCGCTTCCGAAAGTTGAAGATGCCGGCCAACCCGACCATGATGGCTCCCAGCAGCGCATACAGAGAGCCGGGCACCAGATTGCGCGACGGCATCTTCGGGTCGGGTGGCAATCTGTACACCTCCGGTTTGTCGACCAGCAGATAAAACGAGTTGAGTCCTCCCAGCATCTTCTCGTCGGCCCCGTAAAGATACGCTCTGTTCTCGCCGGCCTGGTGCAGTTGCTCCACTCGTGCCTCTGCTTTCGTGTGAAGCTCCTTGATGGTTCCAAACTGGATCGATTTCGTAGGGCAGGCTTTCGAGCAGGCCGGCTCCATGCCGCCCTGCAGCCGGTCGTAACAGAGGGTGCATTTCTGAGCTGTGTTCGAGACTGGATTGATGTCAATCACACCAAAGGGGCAGGCCCCGATACAGTCCCGGCAGCCGTTGCAGGCATTCGACTGGATGACAACGGTATCGAACTCAGTGCGGATAATCGCACCCGTGGGGCAGACCTCCAGGCAGCCGGCGTGGACACAGTGCTTGCAAACATCGCTCATCAGGAGCCAACGGCCGTCCTTCCGGCTTTCGGTGAACTGCTCGATGAACTTGACGTGGCGCCAGTGGATACCGTCCAGCCGGCGCGTGTTGTCGTAGCTGTCGCCGCTCAATGTGTTCAAACCGCCGTTGGTGCTGGGAAGTTGATTCCATTGTTTGCAGGCGACTTCGCAGGCTTTGCAGCCGATGCAGACTGTCGTGTCGGTGAAAAACCCCATCGGCTCAGCCATGACACCTCCTGGTCGTGAACTGGATCATTTCAGCTCGCTCGCTTCACGCTTTCTCGATGTTGCAGACAAATGCCTTGCCTTCGTGAATCGTTACGTTGGGATCGCCGACAAGCGCCGTCAGCTCGTTCACGATATCGCCGGTCACAAGCCCTTCATAACCCCAATGCCAGGGCATTCCGACGTGGTGGATGGTCTTGCCATCGATTTGCAACGGGCGCAGGCGCCGCGTGACCAGCGCTTTCGCACGGACGTGCGATCGTGGGCTGGACACCCGGACCCAGTCGAGATTCTGAATGCCTTTTTCCTGCGCCAGCTCAGGACTGATCTCCACAAACAGCTCGGGCTGCAGTTCGGAGAGCCACGTCAACCAGCGACTCATGGCGCCAGCCAGATAATGCTCGGTGAGGCGATAGGTCGTCATCACGTACGGAAACTTCGGATCCGCGACGCCCGCCAATGGGTTGGCCGGATCTTTCCAGTACTTAAGCACCGGGCTGGACTGCTGCTCGTACAGAGGATTGTGCACCGGTGATTCCGCCGGCTCGTAGTGCGTCGGGAGCGGACCGTCGAGCAAACCGCCGGGTACATACAGCCACCCTACTCCGTCCGCCTTCATGATAAACGGGTCGGTTCCTGAATGGGCGTCGAGGCCGATACCTCCAGGCACCGCCTTTGCGGTGGGCGGTTTGGTTACGGTGAAATCAGGCACATCGTAGCCAGTCCACTTCGCTCCGTCCCACCACACCCACTTCTTCCGTTCGCTCCATGGGTTCCCGGACGGATCGGCCGAAGCGCGGTTGTACAATAGCCGCCGGTTGGCCGGCCAGGCGTAGCCCCAATTCAGCTGCGCGCCGCGCTGGCCGGGAGGATCGGGTTGTTTACGGGCAGCAAGGTTTCTGTCGGGAGCCGGAAAGACGCCGGAGTAGATCCAGGACGCACACGTCGTCGAGCCGTCATCGGCAAGGGCGGCGAAACCGGGGAGGTGCTTGGCGGGGTCGTCAGTGTAGTATCCGTTCAACTCCTTCAGGAGCTTCGTGACGTCGGGCTCTCCGATTTCCCTTTCCCTGGCGTCCTCACTCTCATAATCGAAGACCAGGTTCCTGAATCCCTGATCCCGTGGCGCCTGACTATCGGCATACATCTTCTTCAATCGCTTCCCCAGCTGATAGGTGAACCACACATCGGTTCGACAATCGCCGGGCGCCTCCGCAGCCTTGAAGTGGGACTGCAGCATCCGTTGCGTGTTCGTAAACGTGCCTTCCGTTTCCGCGACCTGAGCTGCCGGGAAGAAGAAGACTTCCGTGTGTATGTCCTGGGTCTTGACTTCGCCGCTGGTCACCTCGGGCGCGCTCTTCCAGAAATTTGCGGTCTCGTGCAGCCAGTTGTCTTTGACCACGAGCCACTCCAGCTTCCGCATCGCGGCGCGCTCCAGCTTCGCATTCAGCGACGTCGCCGGGTTTTGGCCGACGCACAACATGCCTTTTACCTTGCCCTCGTTCATCGCGACAAACATGGGCATATGGGAGTGGTCGCCGAGGATTCTGGGATGCCAGGCATAGCCGAAATCGTTTTCGGAAGTCGCGGCCTCCCCGTACATGGATTTAAGATACGAGACCACGAACTTCGGCGTATTCGCATAGTAGCCGGTGGGCACAGTCTCTGCCGCCAGGAAATCACGGAGCGTGTCGTGTTTCTTGAGGACCGACGGATGATTTATGTATCCGTGAATCGAGTGGTAGAGCGTCGGAACATCGGTGGATCCCTGGATCGAGGCATGGCCGCGCAACGCCATGATGCCGGCGCCCGGCCGGCCGAAATTTCCCAGCAGAAGCTGCAACAGCGCACAGCAACCGATGATCTGCGGTCCATTGGTGTGCTGCGTCCACGCTACGGCATACGCAAACGACGTGGTTCGGTCGGCGCCTGAGTTGGCGAGGATGGTGTCGGCAACCTTGAGGAATATGTCCTGCGGGCAGCCAGTGGTCCGCTCGACCATCTCCGGCGTGTAGCGGCTGAAGTGCTTTTTGACAATTTGGAAAACGCAGCGTGGATTCTGGAGGGTCTCGTCACGTTGCGGCGGTGGCTTCAGCAGTGACTTGACCAGGCCGTCGTACGGAGGTCCCGAGGGCGCCCCGGCGCCGCCGGCGCCGTTACCGCCGCGATCACTGGCTTGATCGGCAGCGGCAGTGGCGTGTGTGCCTGCATATTGCCAGCTTTTGGAGTCGTACTCGCCGACGAAATCCGTTGTAGGGCCACTCGGGCACACCGCCCTTGAATTCCATCAGACCCGAGAAGACGCCATGGTTGTCTTCGGCGTCCACGTAGTCCTCGCTGACGATCGTGGCGGCGTTGGTATAGTGCGTGACCCACGAACGAAAGAACGGGTCGCTGTTCCAGCGTTCGCTGTTGATGACATGACGAATGACGCCGCCCAGGAACGCGATATCCGAGCCCGCACGGACGGGTGCATAGATATCGGCGACCGCGCTGGTGCGGGTGAAACGCGGATCGACGTGAATGAGCTTCGCACCGTGTTCGACTTTTGCGGCCATGGGCCATTTGAACGCGACCGGATGATTCTCAGCCATGTTCGAACCCATGACGACAACGCAATCGGAATCCTCCATGCTGCGAGGATACATAGTCGCTGCGCCACGGCCAAGTCGTGTCCCCAGACCGGGGACACTGGAGCTATGTCAAATACGGGCCTGATTCTCAATCGCGACGATGCCGAGGCCGCGCATGAGTTTCTGGTGTATGTGATTCCATTCGATATCGAGCGTCGCCCCGCCCAGCGAGAAGATCCCAGTCGTCGCATTGACGACCTTGCCGTTCGGAAGGCTTTCGATAAAGGTTTCATCGCGCGTCTTCTTCATCAGGCCGGCGACGCGATCCATAGCGCGATTCAGGTCCCACACCTCCCATTCGGTTGCGCCAGGAGCCCGGTGCAGCACCTGGGTGGGGCGATTGGGATTGATATGCAGCTGAAAGGTCGCTGCGCCCTTAGGGCACAGGGACCCTTCGTTGTGAGGGCTGCGAGAATCGCCTTCGATGTTCACAATCTGGCCGTTGATCGTGTGGACCAGCGTCGCGCAGCCAACGGAGCAGAACGGACACACGCTCGGCGTCACTTTGGCCTTGGCGATCCGCAACTCCTGCGCCTTCGCCACGACGGCCGTGAGGCTGACGCCTGATGCGATCAGCCCGCCTAGGGCCGTGGCGCCGCCTCCCGCGACAGACAGACGAAGGATGTTGCGCCGTGAAATCTCCATGAAAACACCTCGCTGCGTGTCGAAACGCTCGTACTACGTATATTTATACGCCCGCGCGATAGGCCGACGCAAGCGCCAGGACGACTAGATCCCGAGGCGGCGCAACGCATCGCTGGTCGAGGGTTGAGTGAGGAGTGTCGCGAAGGCGATCACGGCTGGAAGAGTCGTGCGCAATCTTGGGAAGACGAAGTCGCAGCGCTCCTCCTGCACGGGCAGGAAGCCGAGGCCGGTGTTGCTGGCAATCATCTCCAGCGTCCCACGCGTGCCTGGACGATCTCGGCGGACACTGCATGGTGGTTGCGCGGCTGGAACCGCATAGCCGCGCGGGCGGGCGCCGTCGAGCAGACGATCGATCAGCACGCGAGTGCTGACCTTGTTGCGATTGACCATGACGCAGGCGCGATCGCTTCGTACCGCCGCGACCGCCTCCGCCGCCGATCGGCCCTCGAAGCGCGTGAGTCGCCTCGCCGGAAGACAATGCCACGGAGGCGGCCGTATCCCGCAATCAGATCCAGCGCGGGCGTGAGAAACAGCAGGTTGGACGCCGGTGTGCGCGTCTAGCAGGTGGATGCCGGCCAAGTCGCACTCCATGCGCTTGGATCTTACTTGCCTCTGGAACGAGAGTTGCCCTGGGGTGACTGGGCGGCATACTCCCGCAGGGCACGGCTCTGTAGCGCCCGTAGGCGGAACTGGAACCATCGACAATTTGTCCACCGGTGTCTCTGAGAAGTGACAGGTTGTCTCAACAGCACGTTGCAACTCATTGACTCTCAAGAAGTAGCCAGTGGCTTCTAGCGTGCCAAGTAATGATCAACCAAGGAGCCAATTATGACGCATCGCAATCTCAGAAATTCTGGGAGCTGGGAATCGAGAACCACGACCATCTGATTAACCACGTTGTTCTCCGCCAACAGGATGAGGAAAGGCGCTGTGCCGCGAGGGTCGTATCGATTGCGTTACTGCTACGCCGGACTGGCGCGACTGCCACTCGTTTTAGCGAGCCTAGATTATAAATGAACGAACTTAAAATATTGAGAAGTTGCACTCTGGTTTTGCTGGCTCTGGGAACAGCGGGAACGGGGTGGGGAACCGTAGCAGCTTGCGCGACGACCGCCCCGGGGACCCCCATTTCGAGCCTGGGCACCGGGAGCGCCACAAGCGGGTGCTATCAGGATGACCTCAGCTATACGGCTCTCAACTTGACCGGCGGCGCCAGCACGGGTGGCGCCACGCTGCCCACGACAGCCAATACCTATATCTATTCAACAGGAACAGCCGCCAGCGGTAACACAGTTGGTCCGGTGAACCTTTTCGTCGAAGGTGGGTCGCTCACCGGTGCAGGCCTATCCTCCGAGACCGGGACGGTTGCTATGCAGGCAACCGCCAATACCGGCACGGTTGGGGGCATCAATTATTCCAGCCCCACGGGTGGAGGTCTGCATTGGGCCTATTCCACCTTGACACTGACGCCTTCGGTAGCCGAGGTCGACGCGGGCGATACCGTTACAATTACCGAGAATTTCTGCATTAATGCCAGCCAGGCCACTCTTGGCAATGGTTGCACTGCAGCGGACCATGGCACGATCACTGCTTCATATACGGGTAGCTCCACGGCGGTATTCACTTGTGTATTCGGCACGGCGGGCATTTGCCTGAGCGCCACATCGGCCGGCGTTAACTTCGGCGCTATGTCATTCGCCCCGACGACGATCGCGATCACAGACCTGGTCAGCGTTAATCACGTTAATGGAACAATAGTCACCCTCAACAATTTTGAAAACTCCTTCGGAGAGTCTTCATTTACTCCCGAACCGGCGTCTTTCGGCTTAATGGGAGCTGCGCTCGCCAGCCTGCAGATACTCGGATATCTCAGGCGTAAGCGGCAATCCTAAAGCTTCCCCTTTCTTAGGCTTGCTCTTTTTTGGGAGCGGCCATTCCCAAGCGTAGGAAGCGGCCCTCATAAGGCTGTTCGTCTCAAGGTTCGTCGCTCTCGCCCTTGACGAAGAAGGGCTCCATCTCCTTGTACTCCAGGATCTTCACGGCCGCCTCCTTGGGAGCGTTGCCCTGCGCGATCGCGAGGAACGCCTGCTCCGACTGCGCCACCATCGCGCGCGCGAGGTCGTTCTTGTGGATCGAGTGGTACTTGAACGGCATGGCCCAATGCAGCAGTGGCATGACGTAGCCAAGGACGCCCGGCGTGTTGGAGTTGCCGAGAATGACGGCGGGACGGAACACTCCAAGGAAGTCGAACTTGACGGACTCGACAGCCTTTTCCTTCTCGCCGATGATCTTCGCGTACTTCATCCCGGCCTCGGGATCCGCGCCTATTGCTGTCATGAGCCCGCACACACGAGCACCTCCAGCCTTGGCGGCGCGGCAAAAGGCCTGCGGGTAGGCGATTTCGATCTTGCACACCTCCTCCTCGGGCATCTTCGCGCTGCCCTTGCCGACGCCGAACGCGGCGAGCGCGACATCGACTCCCTGGGCGTGCGGCGCAACCTCCTCTTCGAGTCGGTCCATATTGACAACCACCTCGGAGACCTTGGGGTCGGCGAAGGCTTCCATCTTGCGCCGCGTCACCACCACCACCTTCTTACACAGAGGGTTCTTGATCAGAAGTTGCACGATGCACCCACCCACATTCCCCGTCGCGCCGAACACGATCGCCGAGTACTGCGCCTTCGCCACACCCTTGATCGTCCCGGCCCCGTGTTCATACTCCCGCGGGATCTCTTCGAATAGTTCCACTTTCATTCTCCTGTGCAACCAGACCTCCCGATCTCGCGCTCCTGCCGAAATCAGAGTAGCTGGCGATGGCGAAAGTCATCGAGATGAAGGGCGATGGAAGTCGGCGGCGGACTTTAACCTGCAAGCTAATATAATGGAAAAGTTCTTCGGCAACGGCCACGTAGCAACGCAGATGGCGAAGTTCCATTGATCCGATCTCTATTTACGTTTACTCTCCATTTGGGGCAGCATTGTCTCTGGGGCGTTTGGCCGTCCTCTTGTTGGACTTGGTTTGGAGCGCCTTCATTGTTTGCTCAGGAGCAGAAACAGCCATTAGCCACGCGTCAAGCCCAAATTCAAGTCCGTTTGCCGGCTTGTTCTCTCCGAACACTTGAGCAGCTTCTAAGGTCACGGCTCCATGCAGGAATGCCCAAAGCGCCACGGACGCCTGTGCAGCTCGGTCCGATCCAGCAATTCGTTGCACCTGCTCTACAGTGAACGCCCAAAGGCTTTGGCGGCAGTTCGCATCCTGATCCGATGCGTGAAGACTCATCATCACCTCGTAGACGTGACGCTTATCCCTTGCGAACTTCAAGTAAGCAGATGCCATCTCGCGGATCGTGGTAATCGGTTCGCACCCGTCGGCTGCCTTTCTCAGCGCCAGTTCCAGTTGCCGGGCAGCCTCGTTTGCCAGCGCAGCTTCCAGCGCCGAGCGATCGGAAAAGTAACGGTAGATTGCATTGGGCGCGAGGTCGAGCGAGGCCGCGAGATTCCGTAACGACAAGTCGCGGATGCCTTTACGCGCCAGACCTTTCAGTGCAGCCGAAAGGATGGTCTGGCGGTCTGTTTTCGATGGTTAGGGCATGATGATTCACTGAACAGTTGGCCCGTGTTCTAGGCTGGCTCCGGCTTTGTGAGTCCAAGCATCTTTGCTAGCTAGGCGTCGACCATCCTTGTAGGAAGAAGTCTGGGCAGAGTCCAGTTCTTGAAGCGTTGCGGAATGACCGCGTAGCGTGCCTTCGGTTTCGCCGCGCTGAGTGCCACGTGGACGGCTTCTCCCAGACGCTCAGGGGATAAGCCGTTAGTACGTGCTTCGGTGATTATGAACTTCTGGAATTTCTGAACCGCCTCCCAATACTCGGTCGGCTTGAACTCACTGAGGTCTTCTTTTTCGCCCTTGTCGTACATCGCCGTGTTCACGGTGCCCGGTTCAATGATCACGACGTCGATGCCAAATAACATGAGTTCGCGCCGCAAGGCGTCCGACATTCCTTCGAGACCAAATTTCGAGGCGCTATAAGCACCGAGAAGTGGGATAGCAACTTTTGCGCCGCCAGAGCTGATGTTCACGACCCGGCCGGCCGGACCCTGCCTCTTCTTATCCGTTCCCAAAAGAGGAGCGAAGGCTTGGATTGCGACAAGCGGGGCGATCATGTTGACGTCCAACTGCCGCCTGTACTCGCTGGGCTTCAGATAAAGCAGTGGCCCACTCACTACAATTCCTGTGTTGTTCACGAGGCCAACCAGATTCCTGTCGCCAATCATGGAGCCGACCTTCTGGGCAGCACGATGTACAGCGTCGGCGTCCGTAATGTCCATCATGAGAGGCACGAAGCCGTTACCGAATTCTTTTTGCAAACGATCGGCATCGGCCTGCTTGCGTACAGAACCGAAAACGCGAAATCCTTCTGAAATAAGGATCTTTGTGTTCCCCAACCAATTCCGGTGGATACCCCGGTGACCACGACATCTTTGCTGTTCGCCATCGAATTACTCCTAAGGTGGACACCGTCCATCTTTATAATATACACCGTACACCTTCTGTGAGTTTGCGGCAAGCGTGCGTGACGCCAGGTAGCCTGCCCTGGTAAGTTCATTCAGTCGCCGAGGGGAGGCTGAAGATGAACAGCAGAAGCACACCCGCTATTCCTGAGCCGATCGCAGAGTTGCAACGCCAGTTGGATCAGTTCCGTAGCACGCAGCAGCGGCGGACGAAGCTGCCGGAGTCGCTGTGGCAGGCGGCGGTTGAGTTGGCCCGGCAACACGGAGTCCATTCCGTCGCGCAGCCGCTGCGGCTGGATTATATGGGCCTGAAGAAACGGCTGGGCGAACCTCCCAGTCACCGGCGAAAGGCACCCAGGGCGGCCTTCGTCGAACTGATCGCGCCACCCGCGGCGGCGCTGGAGGAGTGCGTCATCGAGTTCGAATCCTCGCGCGGGGCGAAGATGCGGATCCAGTGGAAGGCCACCACGCCACCGGATTGGGCCAGCCTGCTGCGCGCATGGCGGGAAACGGAAGGATGATTCAGATCACGCCGCAGATGCGGATTCTGGTGGCGGTGGAATCGGTCGACTTTCGGAAAGGCATCGACTCGTTGGCGGAGTTGTGCCGGCAGAAGCTGGATGCCGATCCGTTTTCGGGTTATCTGTTCGTGTTCCGCAGCCGGCGAGCAACCTCTATTAAGGTGTTGGTCTATGACGGGCAGGGCTTTTGGCTGGCGACAAAGCGCCTATCCAAAGGACGCTTCCGCTGGTGGCCCCAGATGACAGGAGCCGAGGAACCGGCGCGAGTGTTGCGCGCGCATCAAGCGCAGGTGCTGCTGGCGGCAGGCAACCCGGACATCGATGCGGCGCCGGTGTGGCGAAAAGTGAGCTGATGCATTTTTCACTTGCGTTCTGAAACGCTTTCTGGCACACTGCGGATGAGATGGCCACACATCGCTATCGGAGCCGGGATATTACCAGCGAAGAGATCCTCTTCATCCGGCAGCTCATCTCTGATCGTCCGGAACTGAGCCGCTGGAAGCTATCGCGCGAACTCTGTGAGGCCTGGCAGTGGAAACAGGCCAATGGCTTGTTGCGCGACATGGTTTGCCGCGGATTACTGTTGATGCTTCACCGTGCGGGCGAGATCGAGTTGCCGCCGGCGAAGCGACAGGTACGGAATCGCTTAGCGGAGCGGCAAAAGCCTGAGCCGGTAGTCCCCGACAACCGTCCAGTGCGCGGACCATTGGCGAGCATCACTCCGCTGGAGTTTATACAAGTGCGGCGCACGCCAGAAGAAGCGTTGTTCAACAGCCTGATGGAGCAGTATCACTATCTGGGTTATGAGCAACCCATCGGCGAGCACCTGAAGTATCTGGTGAAAGCCGATGGACAAGTGATCGCGGGCTTAGCCTGGCAAAGTGCGCCGCGACATTTAAAGGTGCGTGACCGATACCTCGCATGGAGTGACGAAGCGCGCGAGCGTAACGTGCACTTGCTGGCCTACAACACACGTTTTCTGATTCTGCCGTGGGTTCAAGTCGAACACTTGGCTTCGCACGTTCTAGGTCGCATGGCCAAGCTGGTTCCGCAAGACTGGCAGCGGCTCTACGCACATCCGATTCATTGGTTGGAGACGTTCGTCGATACTTCGCGTTTTCGCGGGACCTGTTATCGCGCAGCCAACTGGCAGGTGATTGGCACCACGGCAGGCCGCGGGCATCGTGCGCCCACCTACGAGCAGACGCGTCCGGTGAAACAGATGTTGGGCTTGCCACTTCATCGCAGGTTCCGGGAGATGCTCAGCCAATGAAGCGCCCTCGCATGCATGTGAATCTGGAAGAGTTGGACCAGATCATCGAGCGCGGCACGCACGCGCCGTTGAGCGAATCAGAAAGCGAAAAGCTCAAGAGCGCGCTACACGCGTTGGCCGGAATGCTGCCGCAACCACGCTCTACGGAAAAGACCAAGAACGTTTTAGAGCAGCCCGCAGCATCGGCCCCTGAAAATGAGCCAGAGCCGGTAAAAGGCCATGGGCGCAACGGAGCTTCCTCCTACATCGGCGCTCAAAAAGTCGCAGTGGCGCATCCGCAACTGCACGCGGGCGATCCTTGCCCGGGCTGCGAAAAAGGCAAAGTCTATCCGCAGAAAGAACCGCGGACGCTGGTGCGCATCGTGGGACAAGCGCCGCTGGCGGCAACCGTTTATGAGATGGATCGTCTGCGCTGCAACCTGTGTGGCGAGGTGTTCACCGCGCCAGAACCGGAAGGCATCGGCCCGGAAAAATACGACGAGACCACGGCCGCAATGATCGCGCTGCTCAAGTACGGCAGCGGAATGCCGTTTTATCGTTTGGAAAAGCTGGAACAGGCACTGGGTATCCCACTGCCCGCTTCGACGCAGTGGGAGATTGTGGAAGAAGCCGCGGAGGTGATCCAGACAGCGCGCGATGAACTCATCCGCCAGGCGGCGCAAGGCGAAGTGCTGCACAACGACGACACCTCGATGCGCGTGCTGCGTCTGGCTCGAGAGCCCTCCGATGACCGCACCGGTGTGTTCACCTCCGGCATCGTCTCCACACAACAAGGACGCAGAATCGCGCTCTACTTCACCGGCCGCCAGCACGCCGGCGAAAATCTGCGGGATGTGCTCCAACACCGCACCGCGGATCTCGCCCGGCCCTTGCAGATGTGTGATGCGTTGTCGCGCAATACGCCCAAACTGAGCGACGGCGCGGAGATCCTACTCGCTAACTGTCTGGCTCATGGAAGACGGCAGTTTGTAGACGTGGCCGCGAACTTCCCGGAACCCTGCCGTTATGTTCTGGAGACGCTGGGAGCCGTATATAAATATGATGCGGAAGCGCGCGAGCGCCATCTATCGCCAGCCGAGCGCCTCCAGTTTCATCAGCAGCACAGCGGGCCGGTGATGGAGCAGCTACACCAGTGGCTGGAAGCGCAGTTCGCACTGAAGCAAGTCGAGCCCAACTCGGGTCTGGGCAAAGCCATCACCTATTTATTACGTCACTGGAAAGGGCTGACCGCGTTTCTGCGGGAAGCCGGCGCACCACTCGACAACAACATCTGTGAACGCGCGCTGAAACGCGCCGTGTTACATCGCAAGAACGCCCTGTTCTATCGCACCCTGCACGGCGCCGAAGCCGGCGATCTGTTCATGAGCCTGATTCACACCTGTGAGCTTGCCGGTGCCAATCCGTTCGACTATCTCACCGAGTTGCAGCGGCACGCGCGCGAACTGGCGGACAACCCGTCAGCGTGGATGCCTTGGAACTATCTGGAACAAACTCAGCCCGGCCATAATCATTAGTTTCTGGCCATCTTCTTTTTATCGATGTCACACTCCGGAAATGCCCAGAAAACAGGCTTTTCCCAAAGCACCATCGAACAGGGTTTTTGGCCACCCCTTCCGCGTCGGCCTTTATGCCCGCGTTTCCACCCACGACCAACAGACACTACCACTGCAAATCCGTACTATGCGCGAATACGCAGCCAAGCGCGGTTGGAGCATCGTCGCGCAGATGAAAGAGGTCGGCTCCGGCGCGGCCCAACGCGAACTGCGCGCAACTCTGATCGCTGCTGCACGAAGGCGCGAAATAGATGTCGTGCTGGTTTGGAGACTCGATCGCTGGGGCCGATCCGTCGCGGATCTGGTTTCGACGCTCCAGGAACTGCAGCATCTCCATGTGGGCTTCGTGTCGCTGACCGAAGCACTCGATCTGACCACGCCCGCAGGCCGTGCCATGGCCGGACTGCTCGCGGTGTTCGCCGAGTTTGAACACGAGATCCTGCGGGAGCGGGTCCGCGCCGGTTTAGCTCATGCCCGGCAGCAAGGCAAACGCCTCGGCCGCCCGCCATCGGTGCTTCACAAAGCCGTCGAAGCTCGAAAACTGCACCAGCAAGGCAGCAGCAAATCTGAGATCGCCCGCAGGCTCGAAATCGGCCGAACCTCGGTCCGCCGCCTCCTGACCCAAAAGAAATCCTGATTCAGACGGGCTTACGCAGGCTTGCCGGAAGGACACAACCTTCTCTGTTACAGATGTCAAGGCTCGCTGAACGATGATGGAGGCGGGGAATAGCGCAACAGATTGGCACCAGACCGCGATCGCAACTGACACTGGCGAATTTATTACTGGAGAGCTTCGAGGCGAAAGGCGAAAATACCAAGATGGCGATGCACATCAACAGTGTTTTGGTTCAGTTCCGCCGGGCTGCCAGGGAAATCATGACGACCGATCTGGTATTCGAGGTCCTCCGGCCAGGATCTCAGTCCGTTCGGCGAAGGGCAGGTTGCTGGTTAACAACGTGGAAGTTTGCTTGTAGGTCTGGCTGCCCTGAGGCGTCAATCGCGATTTGCCGGCTAGACTCCACCCACTATTTCAGCGGTATGATTTAGCGTGATAGCTGTGCAGCAGCCACGATGGGCACCGCAGCGTGCGTGCTGCGAACAGTGTGCCTATATTGAATGCTCGATCGAGGGCCGATGCATCGGCAGGCTGGGCGCATGTCTTCATCACACACTGTTGAAGGTTCGCCCGGTGACGATAGCAGCGGCGGTCGCCATCCAGGAGTGTTGTGCCTGAAAATTCGCCTCGAGTCTTCTCCGCGCCCGACCAAGCTTCGTTCGCAGCGCGACATTAACCTGTGGCGAATCCCGCTGCAGCTCTCGCTCGCGGCGACTGCGCTGTTCGGCTCACTCTGATCCCGGACATCCTCGACAAGTACGGCGTCATTCACATCCCGTCGTGGCTGACGATGGGCAGTATTGACGACGCGCGCGCCATCTTGTCGGCAATGATGGGCGCGGTCGCGACCGTGCTGGCGCTGATTTTTTCGGTTGCGCTGCTGGTGCTGTCGATGGTCGCTACGCTGTTCGGCCCGCGTCTGCTCTACCGGTTTCTGCAGGATTGGGTCACCCAGTTCAGGATCGGCCTGTTCATAATGGACAGACCATGGCTGGCCTCAACGCCAACAGCACGTTTTACAACACGACCACTGCTGTCGCAATGATCGTTGGCCGTTTCGGCTTGGCCGCGTTGGCGCTCGCGCTGGCTGGGCGATTCGCGGCTCAGCGACGCTGGCCGACCACGACGGGTACGCTGCCTAGCGATTCCGTGATGTTCGGAATCCTGGTTCTCGGGACGATCCTGCTCGTGGGAGCGCTGAGCTTCTTGCCAGCCCTGGCGCTCGGACCGCTCGCAGGGGCATTGCAACATTAAAAACTTCAACCAGAGATTGTATTTCTCGAAGCCTGACGCAAACGGCCGCGATATCGATGTCGCGATCTCGGAACAAGCCGCAGGCACGACAATTGCCTTGCAACATCTTCTTGCATCACGGGGCCCTTTCAGTGGACCGTATGCGAGGATGGTACAAATCGATGCCAAAGTAGCCGCCTCTCGTCACTTGCTTCGCCTAACTTCAATCAACGCAGCAACGATAAGTCCAAGCGCCGCCAGCAATGCAATAACGAGTAACCACCCCTCTGAAGCTGTCGCAGGAAGAATTCGTATGCCGAGGAGGCCTAATCCTGAAAATCCCACAAACAGTACGGCTTTGAGCAGCTTAAGAGTCTTTCGGGTTTGGCTGCGCTCTGATCGCTCCAGCGATGTCTTGTGGGGGAGTAGTAAATCCTTAACAGGGCCGTCAAAAGCCCGCCAAGTCTTTGCGGCTGCTTCGTTGTTTACCTCGTCGAGCTTTTCGGTTTCCTTGTCAGAAACCGACCGGGCGGTAACTCTCTGCCACCATCCATCGTTGAACTTGAACCTTGCCACTACTTCATCTTGAGGAAGCGGCCGTGAGGAAGTCTTAAAAGCGTTCTAAGGACTTTATAAGAATTGAGCCGCCGGTGCAAGCAGCCAAGAATCAATGTCGCCTGAAGGGTCCGCCAGGAAACGGAGCCCGATTCCAACTCACGAATTGCCCTCATTTGGTCAAGTGGCCGCTCTGGCTCTGTTGCAAACAGCGCGGGCCGATCTGGTAAGGTGAACCCTTGACCAAGAACCGACCGGCGCTATTCCGTGGGCGACACTTCGAGGACGGAATCATCCTACTGTGTGTCCGCTGGTATTTGCGGTATTCCCTCAGCTACCGGGATTTAGAGGAAATAACGGCCGAGCGCGGCCTCTCCGTGGACCATGTCACGATCTGGCGTTGGGTCCAACGTTTCGCGCCCATTCTGAATCAACGGCTTCGCCGCGAACTCCGGCGTCCCAATCGTTCCTGGCGCGTGGATGAGACGTACGTTCGCGTCGCCGGTCAATGGACGTATCTGTATCGCGCTGTGGATTCCTCTGGCGACACGGTCGATTTTATGTTGTCGCCGAAGCGAGACCTCACGGCAGCCAAGCTGTTCCTGCGTTTGGCATTATCAGGAAGCGGTGGGGTCCGGCCGCGGGTTGTGAACGTGGATGGGCATCCCGCCTATGCCCGCGCTATTGCGGAGTTAAAGGATTCGCGCGATCTCGGTCGGCGTTGCCTATGCCGCCCTTCACCCTATTTGAACAACATCATCGAGCAAGACCACCGCTTCATCAAAAAGCGCATCACTGCGAGCCTCGGATTCCGGTCGCCAGAAGGGGCATGGAGGACGATCGAAGGCTACGAGGCGATGCACATGATCCGGAAAGGGCAGGTTCGATGGTTGGACAAGGGAGACGTGATAGGGCAGCGCCAATTTATTCACCACCTCTTTGGCATCGCTGCGTAGAAACGGGAACAACTCATGCCGCCGCTTTGTCGTCGTTCTGCTATTTGCAACAGAACCTCCTTGAGTCTGGTCACCTGAAGCAGTTGTTCGGGATGGCTGACCGGCAGTGTCTTGAGCATCACCGAGTCGATCAGGCTGAAGATGGCTGTGTTGGCGCCGATGCCCAGGGCAAGCGAAACGATTGCGACGGCGGTAAAGCTCCGATTGTTGCGAAGCGTGCGGAAGGCGTAGCGCAGGTCCTGCAAAAGGTTGTCGAGCCATTGTGTTCCCCGGGCGGCGCGACATTCTTCTTTCACTTGGTCGGGACCGCCCAGAGCGAGCCGCGCCTGCCGTCGTGCCGCCTCTGGGTCATACCCTTGAGCGATCAAATCGTTGGCGTGCTGGTCCAGATGAAATCGCAGTTCCTTTTCGAGCAGTTCCTCCATCCGCTTTCGGCGCCATAGGCGATGCCACCATCTCATTCTGCACCTCCCTCAGACAATTTGAGAATGAGGCCCACGGCTTCTGTCAATCGCCTCCAGCTCGCGGTCTCGGCTTCGAGTTGCGCCCTGCCCTTCCGCGTTAGCCGATAAAACTTAGCTTCGCGCCCGGTCTCCGTTTCCTTCCAATCCGCCGCAAGGAGATCACGGTTTTCGAGCCGGTGCAAAGCCGGGTAGAGCGATCCTTGGGGCACTTGGACCACATCACGCGACACCTGCTGCAGGCGTTGTGCGATCGCATAGCCGTGTACCGGTCCAGGCGCGACAACCTTCAGGATCAGCAGATCCAGGGTGCCTTGAGGAAGATCTGATTTCGGCGTCACTGATTACACCTCGTTCTTCTACATATTAATCGCAGATGTGTAGAAGCGCAAGGCATCCCCAAGAGAAACATTTGTCGACGCCGAGAAGTGCTGCCTATCACCGGCTAGCTAACGCGTTATCCGCATCATTATCGGCTGAATGGACGTTAGCGGGCCGCCTCCAGCGCTCGATCAATTCTATTCTTCACGAAGAGCGAAACCCGCCGCGTTCCAAGCCATGTGCGAAGCAGCCGCGAACCTCGAATGGGTCGTTCACGTCAAGCCTCCCTTCGGTGGACCCCGGCGCGTGCTCAAGTATCTGGCTCGTTACACTCATCGCGTGGCCATCTCCACCCATTGGCTTCGCACTTTGCAAAACGGCCGCGTCAGCTTCGACTGGAAAGACTACGCGGACCATTCCCGCACCAAGACCATGACCCTCGATGCGGTCGAGTTCATCCGCCGCTTCCTGCTCCACGTGCTGCCTTCCGGCTTGGTCCGCATCCGCCACTTCGGCTTCCTCGCCAACCGGGTTCGCAAATAAAAACTGATGCAGTGCCGCGCTCTGCTCGCCGCCTCCGACCCCACATATCCCAATCGACATGGACGATACCACCACCAGCGTTGACGATCCGCATTGTTGCCCGATCTGTAAGCGCGGACGATTGGTTGTTATCGAAGTTCTCAGCGTCGAAAGCACCGCGGTTCAGGACACCTCATGATCTGCGCAACCTACCCGTCCTCGACCCCTTCACCCGTTCTCATCAGAGCCTCACCAGAGCTCTGTCTCCGCTTAATCGCTTCGCTGCCGAAAGGTCTCCAGCCACCCGTAGGTGCCCCTTGTTTTCGCGCCAGAAGCCACTACTCCATCCTCCAACCTGTCAGTTCTCTCGCCGCAGTCGCCACCGTAAGCCGCAAAAACCCATTCAATACTCAGCGACTCGCCCCGGCTCCGTTCAATGAATTCTATCCGAAGTGCTCCGGCCCGACTATTCCGTTGCACCACGCCATCCTTCCGCCGAAGCACTTCCGATAGAATCCGTTTCATTATCGGCTACTTCCCGGAACGCCGTTTGGGCAATTGCGAGTTCGCTGGCTGCGGATCAATCTGAGCTTTGTACGAGTGAGCGACGATACGGACGGAGCTTGCCAGGATACGCCCCGATGCCGACAGGTTCCTGCCCGACTGCTGGTCGGAAGGGCGGTTGTCAACGGTCAACCTCGCGATGATCTGCTCGCGTTATGATCGGTCGAACTCCGAGCCGCGCACATCGGATTGGGGCGTTTAAGTGATTACCGACGGAAGATCGCCGGAGAGCAGCATTTGGGGCACCTGGCTGAACGAATAAGTCCCATCCGGTTGTACATCGAAAACCCAAACGATGTCGAAACGGCTTCCGGGCCACGGCGATGGGAACCCGCTTGCCCCGGGAATTGCCGCGGCAATCGCCGGGATATCTTCATGCTGCCAGACGATCAGAGCCACGCCTCCGGAGGCGACGGCCGCAGCCGCCACTTGCGTTTCCTGGCCTGTCACGAAGGTCAAGTCGATCGGGACATTGATGAGTTGGCTCAGCGGCGTGATCGTCTCCTCCGGCCGTTGGCTTTTCGATCCATTACCGTCGTCTTTTTTCTGCGTCTTGCTGACCGGACCGGACGCCAACAAAAACTGCGGCTGGGCGATCCGCGGCCGCTGAAACTGGCTGCTCAGCGGTGCGAAGAATCGGGCAAGCGCGCCGGCGCGCTGCCATCCCTGGACGGTCAGGTTTTCTGTTCCGTCATTTCCGCTGATATCAACGCCCTGAACTGCGCCTTCAGGCTTTTCGGCGTGCCGGATGATCATAATTTTTGCGGCGTTAGCCACATATCCCCATGATTCTATCATCTAGTTCTAGAGGGGCAACGACAAGGACCTAAGGGCTAAATCTGCTCCAGTTTGAAACCAGCCAATTCAACATTGCCACCAGACCGTCCTAACGTCCCAAAAGCCGCTTGGAGTTCAGCCACGTGAATTTGATGGTGGGTAGGGCTGTTCTCGCCAGCGACCCGGTGCCATCCAATCCAACTGATTAATGTTATCGCACGTTTTCATCGCGTCCCGTCGTCTCGCCATCCATGGCGCAGCGCTTGCCAGTTACGCATCCGGGAACGACCGGTTATGGAATTGTAGGACGGTTCGGTATGACGTTCGGACAGGAAGTGCCGGTGGTCCGAGTGTATATATCGAAGACAACGAAATCGGTTAAGAAATCCGTGAATCGGGCTTTCAAACTGAATCTCCGTGAACCATCGTTAGTTTGCTGTAAGCTAGGCTTGAGCACGCGATCTAATGAAATATCAAACCATAAGGTCCTTTGGATTTGGGAATGCCATCTCGTGGTGATAGTTTCCCGTCGGATTTGCCGCCTCCTCCACCGCGCTGGCGAAGACTCGCACCTGCATGGCTGCGAGAATTGTTCTGGGTAGACAACGCGTCCAGGTACGACGCCTTTTTATCATATAGTTGGGCAGCGGATCTTCAAGTCGCACCAGTCCTGCAGTCGTTGCTGCAGCAGTTTCTTCGTCCTTGGTACAAAGTTCGAGCTAAGACCATCTTTAGAGATCTATCTTCTCTCCCACTTGGTTCCAGCCTTGAAGAGGAACTCCGTCGACGAATTGATCAGTCGACTCATCTGATAGTCCTAGCGTGCCCCGAAGCCGCAAAGAGTGCAGGGATGGAATTCGAGGCGCAACATTGGTTCAGTCGGAAGCGAGCCGGGGATATCCTAATCGTCGTTACGTCCGGAGACTTTAGGTCCTGGCAGGAAGTTCGTGAAAATGCCATTCCCGAGACTCTTCGGCAACGACTTATCGCCGAGCCGCTATGGCTGAACATCAAGGATCGGCGTGAGCAGATCATAAACGAGCCAAGGAGTCAAAAGCTGCACGGCGAATTGGTTGAAGAACTGAAACAGTTGATTCTGTGCTTTTATCCAGGGTGCCAGTGGGGCGAACTACGAGGCCAAGAGCGGTCCCAAAGGCGCGCCCTTCTCAGCATTATTAGCTGCGCCTCAATGGTGCTGTTTGTGCTTGCTGGATTGGCGACTTGGGAAGCAAATCGCGAGAGAAGGCAGCGGTTAATTGCAGAATCGCGCGCGTTAGCCGCGGAGGCTGAGGAAATGTTTGGAAAGAACAAGGGCGCGGCGCTCGCTTTAGCGTTAGATGCTTGGCGAGTGGCTAGAACGGAGCAAGCTCACTTGGCACTGGCTGACACATTCCCACAGCTCCTAGTCGAACTCAAGGGCCATCAAGAGCGTGTCAATGACGCTTCCTTCTCGCCTGATGGACGCTCTGTAGTTACCGCAAGCTACGATCGCACTGCCTGCATATGGAATGTTGCAGATGGAGCAATTGTGGCTACCCTCCGAGGCCATACCGGTTATGTTTATCACGCCCTATACTCGCCAGATGGACGGCAAGTGCTGACTGTCAGTTCCGACAACACGGCTAAGTTGTGGAATTCCTCGGGTGGCGAGCTCTTGATGACACTGACGGGGCATAGCGGACCAGTTGTGGACGCGGCATTCTCACCGGATGGCAAACAGATTGTGACGGCAAGCCAGGATCGTACTGCACGTTTATGGAGCGCAAGTACGGGACGGTTGCTGCAGACCCTGGTAGGTCACGCCGACCGGCTGATGTACGTTGCCTTTTCAAACGACGGCTCCGTTCTCACGGGGAGTTCCGATCACACCGCGCGCCTTTGGGATGCGTCAAGTGGCCGGCAGGTCGCCACGCTGGGGCACGATGGTGCGGTAACCCACGGAAGCTTCTCCCCTAACGGGCGATGGATTGTCACTGCCAGCTGGGACAATACCGCGCGGGTTTGGAGCGCCACCGATGGTAAGTACCTGAGAACACTCCACGGACACTCTGGCTATATCAACACCGCGGTGTTTTCACCGGACAGTCAAAAAATTCTCACCTCGAGCGGCGACCATACCGCACGAGTGTGGAACGCGGCCGATGGGCGTCCATTAATCACCCTTGAGGGCCATTCCGAGAACGTGCAAGGCGCTGCGTTCTCAACGGATGGCAGTTGGATTCTGACTTCGAGTTATGACAAAACCTCTCGTGTTTGGGCAGCGTCGACCGGACAGCTAATTGCAAAGCTTGGCGGACATGGGGGAATAGTGAGCCACGCCGGTTTCTCGCCGAACGACAAGCGAATTATTACTACCAGTGCGGACCATACTTCGCGAGTGTGGAATGCGGCAAGTAGTCAATTATTGGTGACATTCCGGGGGCATTCTGGTTATGTGGACTCAGCGAGTTTCTCTCAGGATGGTCGGAAGATTGTAACTTCCAGTTGGGACCATACTGTTCGGGTATGGAATGCCGCGGATGGACGCCTTCTGACAACTTTGCTTGGTCACACCGGAGCTGACGTGGCCGGAGGGTTTACCGGATCTTATACCTTGAACACAGCGCAGTTCTCACCAGATGGTTTGAGAGTCGCGGCAATCAACGATGATCTGGCCCAGGTTTGGGATGTGCGTAGTGGCCAAGTGTTGACGAGGATGCAGGGGAATAACGGGAAAGTCGCTTATCTTGAGTTCTCGCATGACGGCACGCGGATTTTGACTGAGACTTCAAATAAAACGGTTACGATATGGAATCCGACGAATGGCCAGGAGGTTTGCAAACTTCAAGGGAGCGTTCGATTTCTCGCTCATCCAGCGTTCTCAATAGACGGCCTCCACGTTGTGATCCCAATTGACTACAGAGAGGCGGGGGTTTGGAGCGCGACCACGGGCCGTATGCTAGTGACGCTCGAAGGGCACACGGGCACTGTTTTTCAAGCTGCGTTCTCTCCAGATGGCCAACGTATAGTCACAGCGAGCAATGACCAAACCGCACGGGTCTGGAATGCAGAAACTGGCCAAGTGATTGCCGTGCTGCGAGGCCACGCTGGAGGTGTGCGAAAGGCTGTGTTCTCGCTCGATGGCCAAAAAATTGGCACCGCAAGTGATGACCGAACCGCGCGAGTTTGGGACGCGACTACCGGAACAAACCTAGCTGTACTCCAGGGTCACACCAAAGGGGTGCTGCTGGTCGAGTTTTCGCCTGATGGCCAACACATTGTTACAGCAAGCGATGACCAAACGGGGCGAGTCTGGGATGCTGTAACGGGCCAGGTGATTGCGATTCTGCAAGGCCAAAATAGTTATCTTCGTCAGGTTGGATTCTCACCGGATGGGCGAACGATCCTCTCTGCGAGTTGGGATAAGACCGCAGCGTTGTATCGCGTTCTGGCGATTTCTGATCTTGGCGATCTATTCCGACAGTAACTGCCACGCTCTTGTAAGTTTCGCAGGCGTTTGTGGGCAACTTTATCTTTTGCTGCGGCTTCGTCGTTCCATCTTGTAGCACCGTGCGCCGATGCAACTCGAACAGGCCGCGGACAATGACGAGATTCTGTTAATCGAAACAGGTTCCAGTAATCAGATTGATGATCGAACGGACAAGATAAGATCGCATGCAGAGTGGCCGGCGGGCCAGTTCAGAAGCCGGCATTCGAATGGATTCTTCAGGTTGTCGGCGTCTCTTAATTGCAGCGCTGTTTGAAGCGAGATGCAATGTGATCTTCAACCGCAGTCTGCTGGTCGAGGCTTGTCTCGTCAATTAAGGTTGAATGGCGATCGTGATGTTGAGTCTTTCGCCCGACTTAACCGAGATTCTGCCCGCGACCGATCCGGTCGATACTTCCATTGTATAATTCTTCCCGTTGGGGGAAGTGTGTCCGTTTATTCTTCATCCGGTTCCTGTCGCGAAATCCCCTTTGCGCCAAGATCGGTCCGTGAAGGCGAAGGGCTGTTCTCGCCAGGAATGCGGAAACGTAATGGGCAGGCCGGAACATCTCAAGGATTGCTCCGCCGGCTGGCATTCTTGTCCTTGGTTGCCTTCACCAATTCCTTGCCCTTGAAGGGTACAACACAAAACTGGCCCAAGATGTCTCAGCGAGTCGTGCGTCCGAGTTATTCATCAACGATATCGCTGCGAGGGCACCCGAAGCTAGCGCGGTGATTCTCAAATCTCTAGACCAATCACCGGCGCGAAGTGGGGCAGGCTCGGAGTCGGCTTGCAGTCTGCGCGACAATTTGGAATCTTCGTGGCCCGATGCAATCGGGCCTGCAGGATAATTCCTGCCCCACGTTGTGGTCCTGTCCCGATTCGATTGCTCAAGACACTTCGGAAACGGCACACTCTAGGAGCAGATCGCAAAGACCGGACCGCAGCTGGGATTCACTGCTGCCGCCCGCATCACCTCGCCAGACCTCACGATCACCATATTTCTTGCTTTGACAGGTCCGGGTCATTATCGTAAACTGGCCTATCGCGATGATTCGAAAGAAAGTCTACATCTCTTGTACCTGGGATGACCTGCAGTTCCATCGCCGGGCAGCGGAATCGGTCTTACGGCAGTGCGGGCATGTCCCGGTGGACTCATATGCGGCAGGCGCCTATCCAGTCGTGGAACAGTGCCTAACTGACGTTGATCGGTGCGATTTGCTCGCGGGAATCGTCGGAGAGAGATACGGCTACGTGCCGCCGGATGGCGATCCGCGCAGCATTACGCATCGGGAATTCGATCGGGCGGCCGAGAAGGAGCGTTTCATTTTTTTGAAGATCGGCCATGCGGATCTAGCACAATCGATCGTCGGCTTCCGAGCTGCCCTAAGCGCGGCTGTAACTCCTGTGTACTTCGAAGATCTGGATGACTTCACGGCCAAGTTCCGAAAGACGATCAAGGACCGCGTCGGGGTCGTGGAATCATTCGAGCCTCTGCTGCCGTACTTCTGCGACCGCCGTTTGCAGTACCAGAGAATAGAGGACAAGCTTCGGGAACGACGCGAAAAAGGCGATATGCGAATGCGGATTTTCGTGGTCCATGGGGATGAACTACAGAGCGGGGCGGAATTCATCCAAGTGCTTTACCATAAGCTCCGCTCGTTTTCGGCCACCAGAGACATCGGAGAGCCACAGGATTTCGAACTCCTATGGCCGCCCGATGTAGAGGGGAGCGCTCTCCAGCACAGTTTCGATAAGGCTCTCGCCGATGCTGTCTTGAAGGATCGTCATGCACCGATTGAACGGGTCCAGGAGTTTTTGATTCGTACAATCGGTCCAGTTCTGATTCACACATGGCTCTCTACTACCGAGTACCAGCGCCTCAGTCGGATCGGCGTCGAGGAGTTTTGTAAATTCTGCGAGACGCGCCTGCAGTTCGCGCGCTCGCATCCGCTGATCGCCGTATTGCGAATTGAATACGAACTCCCCCGCCCCAGCATGCTGAATCGAGTTTGGTCTCCACGTACGATACGATTCAATCGCGCGATCCAGAATTTTCTGGAGAAAGAGTTCACGAATAGTGACCTCCGTGAAGTGCTGCCTGAGCTCCCCCGAATTCCGGTGAACGAGGCTGTCCGATGGGCGAACGAAAAGGACGTACGAAAACATTTTCCGGGTGCCGGCTGCGGACCGAGGATAAGAGAGATTTATCGGACGAAATTCGCTCGCGAGCCGGAGGGCAGTCCTTGTATGCACCCGTTAGCTGGGGAACTGACACGCATGTTGGAGGAGAGGATCTAGATCGTGCAACTTCGGTACTCCGGCAAACCGACCGCGGCCTTGGTACCGCCCCGTTCCGATAACGCCAATCTGGGGGGCGCCGCGGCATTGCGAGAACGTGAGTGGGTCTACCTCCCGGATCCGGGACTCGTCCAAGCAGTCAACATCGCTCTGCTCTTAGAACAGCCGCTGCTGGTGACAGGTGAGCCGGGCACCGGAAAGACTAGGTTGGCCGCTGCCGTCGCTCGGGATTTGAATCTCGGTGACGTCCTGAGATTCGATACCAAGTCGAACAGCACATATCGGGACCTCTTCTATACGTTCGACTCTCTGCGCAGTTTTCGCGACGCTCAGAACAGGGTCGAAGGCCGGACAAGCCTCGATTACATTAACTATAACGCCCTTGGCAGAGCCGTCCTACTCGCTAATCCGGAAGTGGCGGTGGGGAGATATGTCCGTGGTTTTGTCCATACGGGCAAGCCGGCACGGTCGCTCGTGCTGATCGATGAGGTGGACAAAGCCCCCCGCGATTTCCCGAACGATATTCTGCGCGAACTGGAAGAAATGTATTTTGCCGCGCCCGAGATCGAGTCGCAATTCAAGGCCGGACAGGACTTCCGGCCGGTGATGATCATCACCAGCAACTCCGAACGCCAATTGCCTGCGCCGTTCCTGCGGCGTTGTGTTTACTATCACATCCCGTTTCCAGAGCCCGATCGGCTGAAAGAAATCCTAAGCGAGCGCCTGGGTGAAGACTTTCCACGGAATGGCAGGCTTCTGGAACAGACTGTGACCCTATTTTATGAACTCCGAAGCGAGACACTAAACCTCCGCAAAAAACCGTCCACGGCCGAATTGCTGGGGTGGATGGTGACACTCCAGCATCGGTTCCGGGATCCATCGGCTTCTTTATCGAGCGACGTCCAGTCAGTGTTGGATAGCCTAGGCTGCGTTGTTAAGGACGCACAGGACATGCGTGAAGCATCCGCGACTCTGCGGCGCTTGCTGGCTCGGGATAAGTAATGGGCAGCGTGCCGAATGCGGCTGGCGTCGCCGAAGCAGCCGATTCGCTTCTCGACTATCTCCGCCAGCACAAGTACGCAATCGGTGTGGACCATCATCTACGCGTGCATCGGCTGTTCGTTTCCTTGGCGGGATCCGGCGAACTTCCTGATCGCGCTGCCGAACTGGAGACTTGGCTCCAGCCCCTGGTCTGTCAAAGTCTGCAGGAGCAAAAAAGATTCGCGGCCGATTTCCGGGTGTGGTTGCATGCCCGGGAGAGTGAGGCCGCAATGCGGACAGTCGAAGAGGGCTTGCAGCAAACCCTGCGTAGCATTGATCAGGGAAGGCGATGGCTACTGGCCGCCGGCCTGGGAGCGATGACCATTGTGCTCGGCGCTGTCGTGCCTCTAGTGCTGAGCCCAGGCACACCCCAGAAGGCCGCCGGCAACCTCGAAGCCGCGACCCGGTTTTCGGGCAGTTGGTGGATCTTAGCCACGGCGTTGCTACTCCTGATTGGCACTCCGGCTGTGCTGTGGCTGCGCCGACGGCGTCTAAAGGCATTTCTCGTGCAAGAGCAAGCTTCCATTGCGGGACTCACCGTCGGGATGCGGTTACCGAGAGACGAAGATTCGCTGATCTTTGACTCCCGTCTTCTGAGTCTGGTCGCCGACGGTCTCGGCGCCTATATCCGGGTTGCTTCGGAAGATCTGAATGTCGCTGCATCGGTCGCTGCTACCGCGCGGGAATCTGGACGGTTTGTTCCGGTTTATGCCAGCCGGCCGACAGTGCCTGAATACCTGATTCTCATCGACCGTCGCAGTTCCGCAGATTTGTTCGCGCGATTCGCGTCTGAAATTGTGCAGGCATTAGAGTCCGACAATATCGCGCTAGAGTGGTTCTACTTCGACGGCGTGCCACAGCAGTGCTACTCTGCGCGGGGTCACCAGGTCGTCCGGGTGGAGGAACTCGTCGAGCACTTTCCCGATCATCGACTGCTGGTCTTCTCCGATGGCAGCAGATTCATCGATCCCTTAAGCACACGATGCGGGCCGTGGATTGAGCCGTTCGGAAATTGGGTAGACAAGGCGCTGCTGACGCCCAAAGCATCGGCTCTTTGGGGCGCGCGCGAGCACGCGTTGGCCGAGGCGGGTTGGGCTGTGATCCCGTCAGACCAGGCTAGTCTTGTCGCGGCAGCCCATCGTCTTGACGCCGAAATCGAAGACACGGTCTTCGTTCCCGGTGTTCCGCCGGCCATCGCCAACCGGGAGCGGCGGTGGCTAAGTCGCTCTGCCCCGTCTGCTTCGGAAATCGCTGAACTGCTGCTGCAGCTTCGAATTTCATTAGGCGCCCAAACGTTCTTTTGGTTGTGTGCGTGCGCCGCGTATCCAGCCGTCGACTGGTCTATCACCTTGCGATTGGGAGCCATGCTCGCGACCCACGATGGCCGGGCTCCGGAGAGCGGGTTCCTGACCCTCGCAGCGCTACCGTGGTTTCGGTATGGGCGCTTCCCGCAATGGCTTCGGTTGGCGCTTCTGAATACCCTGAGCGGCGAGGAGCAGGCGCACGTCCGGCAGATTTTGCAGTCCCTTCTGCGGACCGGCGATGCTTCGCGGGAGAGTGGTCACCGCCTCGAATTTCGACGGGAATACCGGCGTCCGCTCAATCTACTCACGCGGGAGTTCATCCGCGGCAGGGGCCACCCACCAAAGGACGATCCGCTTTCGGACGCTGTTTATGTGCGATTTCTGTCCGGAGCAAATGCAGCGGATTTACCAGTGCCCGAGCACGCCGAAAAACAACTCCGTGGAAAATTCGAGCCGCGGGTGGTACTCCGTGAACTGGCGATGGCGATCGGAGAGAATTCGAATTTGCTGGATCGTTCGCTCAATGCGATCGGGCGGAGAACGGTTGCGTTTCTGGGTCTACTTAGTATCTTTCTGCTGATTATTGCGTTGTGGCAGGCCTTCACTACCGTCCCTGATCTGAACCAAGGAAGTATTGCACGGCTGCTATTCCCGCATGCCGCTGCTGGATGGCTTTGTCTGCTGTTCGCGATCGCCGGCGCGACTTGTGGAGTACTTCGCCTGATCAGCCGTTATTGGATATGGTCCGGGGCGCTGATGCCATGCCTGGAACTCGCATTCTTCTGGACACTCGTTACCATGCTCACGGGCTCTTTTTGGGCGAGATCGGTTTGGGGTATCTGGTGGGTATGGGATGCGCGCTTGACCCTCACTGCGTGCCTTCTGTTCCTGATTGTAGGAGCGATCGCAGTCGAGATATTCTCCGCGTCACGCTGGCGCCGAGCCATTGTGGCGGGCTGGATGCTCCTAGCAGGCGCAGTCACGCCGTTAGTGTTTTTTGCCACGGAGTGGTGGCGGACACAACACCCGCAACCGGTGCTTCGCGGCGCTTCAGTCGACACGGAATTGCAAGCGCGCGTTTGGGTCTGGCTCGCGGCCACATTGATAGGTTCACTGGCTTTGTTGGTGTTACGGGCGCGTCAGAAATACTCCGAATACGCTCTCCTTCAATTGCCCCTAAACCTCTGGCGCGAACGCTCCGCGGTGGGGAGCGAGTGAATTTTAATAGGGTCCTTCTATGCTGGACAATCTGTTGAGGCGTGAGCAGCAATCCAAATCCTAGCCGCACGGAAGTTTGCCGAGGTGCACGATGCGGATAACTGTCGCGAAATCCCCTTCGCGCAATCGACCATCATGGTTCTCTTGTGAAGTTTGTGCCGCTCCGAGCGGATGACGTTAGGACTCAATCGGAAGCGGCCCGGCGGGATTGGGTCGATGTGTGGGACAAGGCGGGGGCCGGGCCGGTTCGGATTGAGCCGTGAGAAGGAAGCGGCTGGCGCGGCGCGCTGACAGCCTCTAGCTATGGGGTTTGAATGCTGATTCTTGGGTAACGGCTCTGGCAAAACCGAACCTGTCGAGGGAAAGAATGCCTCTGCAGTCTTGGTAGCGAGCAAAATCACCCATCCGCACGCAGCACGAAGGCCGGCGAAGAGGATGATTTTGGGAAATAGAGACACTGGTGGCTCCGCGTCGGGGAAGGGGCGCGGTGGGAGACGTAAGTGATCGGTCGCTACGAGCTGTCAAGGCGTCCAGCCTGGGAATGTTGGCATTGGCGAAGCTGGTTCGCTGTGAGGCGCTCGACAGGGCGCATCGGGCCTCGACAGCAAGGACATTTCCACAGAGCCTGGGCTGCCGTAGACGTTGGCGACGCGAGCGCGGGACGCACAAGTAAGAGCGTCCTGCAAAGAGGCAGCAGTGCGGCACGACGCCGGTTGGCGAGTAGGCCGAAGTAGCGAATGCGGGGGAATCCGCGAGGCAGAACGTGCTGGAGAAACCGGCGCAGAAATTCCTCGTGGCTGAGGGTCATCACGCGGCGCTTTCTGCTATGGGCATAATCCTTCCAGCGAAACGACACGTGAGTATCGGTCACCTCTACGAGCCGATGGTTGGAGATCGCGACGCGATGAGTGTAGCGCGCCAGATAATGCAGCACGTGTTCCGGTCCCCCGAAAGGTCTCTTCGCATAAACGACCCAATCCTCGCGGAATAGCGTACGGAGGAAAGCAGAGAATGCTTTCTCCTGCATTAGTGGGAGGCAGGACCCAAAGAACACAAGCTTGCCCTGGCGATAAGCACGTTTCAACCCGCCCACGAATTTTCCGCGAAATACGCGGCTCAAAACCTTGACCGGTAGGAAGAAGCGATTGGGCGCGCGAATCCACTTAGCGTGATCCGGCGATAGTCCCCCGCCCGGCACGACGCAATGAATGTGGGGATGCGGTTGCAGAGTTTGCCCCCAGGTATGCAAGACGCTCAAGAAGCCGATCTCCGCACCGAGATGCCTGGGATTGGCCGCGACCTCGATCAGCGTTGCGGCACTGGCTTCGAACAGGAGCTTGAAGAGAACTCTCTGGTTCTGCCAGATGAGTGGAACCAGCGTGTGGGGCACGCTGAAGACTAGGTGGTAATAGTCAACCGGCAGCAACTCTTGCTGGCGGGCTGCCAACCACTTGTTACGAGCATTGGTCTGGCACTTAGGGCAATGCCGATTGCGGCACGAGTTGTAAGAGATGGCCTGATGGCCGCAGCGGTCACATTGGTCCCGGTGTCCGCCGAGCGCGGCCGTGCGGCAGCGCTCGATGGCTCGGAGCACTTTCAGTTGTGGCCATGAGAGGAACTTGCCGCAACGATCCAGGAATCGGTCGCCAGCCTTGCCGATGATGTCGGCCACCTCCCAGGGTGGCCGTTTCACGGATGATCGATCTCCGGCGATACGAGTTGACTCTGAAACTCGCGTAACGTGATCTGGTCGAGCGGATTGACGGCAGCGCTGAGGTGGCGGCGCGATAAATGCAGATACAGCGCAGTGTCCTTGAGGTGCCGGTGTCCCAGCAACAACTGGATGGTGCGCAAGTCCGCACCGGCTTCAAGCATGTTGGTCGCGAAGCTGTGGCGCAGCGTGTGCGGGCCGATCCGTTTGCCGATGCCGGCGCGCAGAGCAGCCTCATGACAGGCGTGCCACACTGTTTTATCGGAGATGGGCTGCTCTTGCGTGACGGGTCCCCGGCGGCTGGGGAACAGGTAAACGCGAGGCTTCATCTTCGCCGCCCGCCAATAATCGCGAAGAGCGTCGAGCAGTTTCTGAGTGAGAGGAAGTTCCCGGTCACGCGACCCCTTGCCTTGGTGGACATGGATCAACATCCGAGCACTATCGATGTCGCTTACCTTAAGGTTCGCTGCCTCTGCGCGGCGCAAGCCTGTGGCGTAGAGCAACATCAGCATGGTGCGATAAAGCAGATTGGGTGCGGCTTCAATGAGACGGGTCACCTCCTCTGGGCTCAGCACGACGGGTAGCTTCTTGGGAGTCCTTAGCAGTGGCAGGTCATCGAAGTCCAAATCACGACGCTTCAGAGTCTTCTTGTAGAGGAAGCGCAACGCGCCTATACGGAGCGCGATGGTGCCGAGGGCCAGTTTTTTCTCGCGCAGTAAGTGAAGCTGAAACTGGCCGATTTCCTCGGCGCCCATCAACTCGGGGGACTTGTTAAAGTGGCTGGCGAACTGTTCCACGGCCAAGATATAGCCGCGAATGAGGTCGGGATTGTAGTTGCGACGCTGAAGGTCTTCCAGCATTCGCTTTCGTAGTGCGGTCACAGAAACTCCTCTCTGTGACCGAAGCTACCGCGGGCAGCACCAGCAAACACGCACGCGGCTGCGTCCGCCGCGCCAGCGGCTTAGTTCTTACGCGGTACTCGGACACTGGTCGGACTTGGGCTATATTGCCGATGTGACAGATGTGGGAAGTTGAACCAGGGCGCATCTGCCAGATAACTCACATTAACGTCCACGACCCTGCGGCGCGGGGTGGGGCGCGATTCGCACCCTCGGTATTGACGAAAATGACTTTGGTCTCATGTCGGGACGCAGAGGGCAACATGCTTTAGGCTTTGGTGGGGTGCCACCTGCTCTCCCAATCGCTCTAGCCGTCGAGCAAGACCTCTGCTGATCATCTGTCGCCTTCGCGGTTGCCCTCCGAGAATCCTCGTCGCCAATCGTGGCTCATCTTGGACCAACTCGTTCGTCTCATCGGGTCCGCCCATGCGTGTGACGAGAATCTTCAGCACTCGCGGGGCGCTCGGCACAGCGACCTCAGAATCCTCCCCGATTATCGAATAAAGGAGGTCAAATCACCGGGGCGAAGCACCTTTTGATATGCGTTACAAAAATACCTTGAGCCCGCGCTTTCAAACTCAGGCGCGCCCAGACCCCATAAGGTTCTTCGTGCTAGCGTGGCCATTTTCTCGCACATTTGTGAAGCCGTCATCGATTGCCTTCCATCTCGCCGCGAGCTGACTGGCAAGTTTAAGTTGCACACTGGCCAGATTCTTTTGCTCCGACCTGTCCTTGGAGAGATCGTACAGCTCCCAGGGACCGTCATCGCCGGTGGCGATCAGCTTCATGTCCCCTTCGCGGATGGCGCGATTGTGATTGTGATTGAAATAGAGAAAGTCGCGGGTCAGTGAGTGGTCCTGCTTAAACGTCGGAGCGATGCTGCGTCCGGCGAGCCCAGGGCCGGATGGTGCGGCGGCCTTACCGCCGGCTAGATCGACCAGCGTGGGCAGAAAGTCAATGAAGTGACAGGGATCATGTCGTAACTGATTGCGCGCCTGGATGCCCTTTGGCCACTGCACAATTAAGGGAGAGGCGATGCCACCTTCATTGACCCAGGACTTGTGTAGCCGGAAGGGAGCGTTGGAACAACTCGCCCAACCGGGTCCGATGCCGAGATGCGTCCGCGCGGAGCCCAGGGGCGCCGTGGAATCATGACCATCGCCTCGGATGAGCTGCTCGGAACTGGCGCCGTTATCCGAGAGGAAGATGACCAAGGTGTTGTCGAGTTCGCCCATGGCTTCCACCTGCTTGAGGATCTTTCCGGTTTCGGCGTCCATGCGGCTGATCATGGCGGCGTGAATCGACATTTTGGCGCGTTGGAGTTTCTTCTGTTCCAGCGTCAGCGTCGACCAGGGAACGGCGCGGGAGATTTCTCCCGGACCGATTTTGGCGATCAGCTCCGCATCAGGGGTATTCCAGTCGGTCCACATGTTCGGTTCGAGCGGAGCCAGCGAACAGTTGATAAGACCCATCTGTCTCATTCGCTGCCACTTGCGTTCGCGGGCGGTGTCCCATCCCTCGCTGAAACGGTCGTTGTATTTGTCGATGTCTTCTTGCGGCGCCTGAAGCGGGAAATGCGGGGCGTGGAAAGCACAATAGAGGAAGAACGGGCCGGCTGGGTGTTCGCGCGCGTGTTCCTTCAGGAAGCGGACACCGTAGTCGGCAATCGCGGTTGTACTGTAATAGCCGGGCTCAGGTGTGGGTAGAGTCACGCCATCCAGCAAGTGCCTGTTCTGAGTGAAGAAGCGCAGTTCGTCCATCATGGTGTAGGAGTGGTCGAAGCCTACGCCTCCATCGCCGGTGACGTGCTTCATATGCCATTTGCCGCTGTGATAACTGCGGTAGCCAAGTGGCTTCAGATATTCGGGAAGATATTGGGTGTAGTCCGGAATCCTGCCCGGGGTCATGATGTCGCTAGCGTTCTGTTGGGCGTACTGGCCGGTGAGCAGGCAATTGCGCGAGGGACCACACCGGGCAGTGGAATAGGCTTGAGTGTAGCGCAGACCGGCTGCGGCCATCCGGTCGAAATTAGGGGTGTCGATATCGCCGCCGTAGCAACGGGCATCCGAAAAGCCCATGTCATCGGCGAGGATGATCAGGAAGTTTGGTTTTTTTGCCGGGGCGCCATGCAGCAACGATGCCGCAGTTGCGCCGGCGGCAAGGCTTAGAAACTCTCTTCGGTTATACATATAAATTCTCTCCCTAGTAGAACCGAAGTAGTACCGCCCGCCAGACGGCTCGGTATCATCTTAATTCATAAAGACAACTCTCAGCACAAGGCGCAAGCCTTCGGGCACAATCAGCTTCTCCGATGTTTCCGAATCGGCGCGAAAAGTTTCTGCTAGTTTCTTGCCCGCAGACGCGCAATTTGCTCTTTGATCTCGGAAGCATTCGGCAAATCAGGATGCTGTTTGAGTAAGTCCTGCAACTCGCGGGCCGCGGCCTCTGGCTCGTTCCGGCGCAGATGGATCTCGGCCAGCGGCCATTGCGGATGCGAAAAGTGCGCCGGATCGATCCGCTTTGCTTCCGCAAGGTGTTTCTCGGCTGCGTCGAGTTTGCCTGAATAGAAGTAGGCCATGCCGAGCTGCGAGTTCGCCAGCGCGTCGTTGGGATTCTTGAGCACAGCCCTCCGATTAAACGTGAGAGCCTCGTCCCACTTGGCGAGATTGATTAGCACACCGCCCAGATTCACGAATGGTGCATACGCTTCGGGGTCGGCCCCCAGTCCTCTGCGGAAATCGCTCTCTGCCTCCATGAACTGACCAGTCTGATAGGCGATGGTCCCAAGATGATTCCACGCGGCCGAGAACTGAGGGGCCAACTCGACCGCGCGCCTCAGGTGCGCGACAGCAGCAGGCACATCAGGCCGGCGAGCACCTTAAGGGCCTCTTCATACTCACGCTGTGCCTCTTTCGAGAGTGAAAGCTCACGGACCGAAACGCGGTACCGCTCGGCGCCCGGATCGCGATCTGCGTCCCGCAGGTCGATGGTCACCTTCACGCGTCCTTTGGCATCCGCGAGGGTCGGCCCCACTTCCACCGTTCGTTGGAGGCTACCCACCGCCAGCACATATGCGCCGGCAAGTAGCTTCCTTTCAGATCAGCTTCGGTAGTCGCGCGAAACGGAGCATTGGCTCCCTGTAGGTACACCGGGAGCGGCTGCTCAGGTTGGATATGGCCAATCAACTCAAAATTGACCGCCTGCGCGCTTGATGCAGATAACAGCACACCGATCCAGACAAGTGCTCCCGCTGTCGCCCACCCAGCCATTCCCCCATCGTAATAGACTAACCGGCCAGCGGCGGACCAGCGGAACGCGAAGGGCCGGCGGGCTGCCTGCGATATGATGACACCGATGTTGCGACGCTCATTTCTTGCTCTTTCCGCCGCCCCTTTTTCCACCGCCGTCGCGCAGTCCCGCTTCGCTCTCACGCGTACCGTCGCCGAGTGGCCCTTCACGGCGTCTCGCGTTCAAGCCTCTCCCGACGAAGTCGAACTGGATGTCGTTTTCAACGGTTCCTCGGGTGAGCATCGCGTCCCCGCCTTCTGGGCCGGCGGAAACGAGTGGCGCGTGCGTTTCGCCGCCCCCGCGCCGGGACGCTACACCTATGCGACGGTCTGTAGCGATACCTCAGATACCGGCCTCCACGCCCACACCGGTACGCTGGACGTCGCCCCGTACGACGGTGCTAATGCTCTTGTGGTCCATGGTGCCCCGCGCGTCGCCTTAGACCGGCGTCACTTTGAGCACGACGATGGAACTCCTTTCTTCTGGCTCGCGGACACCTGGTGGATGGGCCTTTGCCAGCGATTCCAATGGCCCTCTGACTTTCAGCAACTCACCGCCGACCGCGCCGCCAAAGGCTTCACCGTAGTTCAAATCGTCGCCGGGCTCTATCCTGACATGCCAGCCTTCGATCCACGCGGCGCGAACGAAGCTGGCTTTCCTTGGGAAGGGGACTACCGGCGCATCAACCCCGCTTACTTTGACATGGCCGACCTCCGCATCCAGCACCTCGTGAGCCGCGGCCTGGTTCCTTGCGTCGTCGGCTGCTGGGGATATTTCCGTTCAGTGGATGGGTGCCGCCAAAATGAAGCGTCACTGGCGCTATCTTGTGGCCCGATGGGGCGCCTACCCAGTGGTCTGGTGCCTCGCCGGCGAGGGCATCATGCCCTATTACCTGTCCACTACCAAGGAACGCGACGCGGCGCAACAGAAGCAAAGCTGGACCGAACTGGCCCGCTACGTCCGCTCCCTGGATCCCTATCGCCGCCTCATCACCATCCACCCGGGCACCAGCGCGCGCGAGTGTGTGACCGACGCGTCCGTGCTCGACTTCGACATGCTCCAGACCGGACACGGCGACCGCCAGAGCGCGCCCAATACTGTCCGCATACTCACCGCATCCTACGCCGCCCAGCCTCGTATGCCCGTCCTCGATGGCGAGGTCTGCTATGAAGGCATCATGGAAGCCAGCCGCCAGGAAGTGCAGCGTTTTTACTTCTGGGCGTGCGTGCTCAGTGGAGCCGCCGGACATACCTACGGGGCCAACGGTATCTGGCAGGTGAACCGCCGCGACCAACCCTTCGGCCCATCCCCTCACGGCCGCTCCTGGGGCGACATCCCTTGGGATGAAGCCGCACGCCTGCCTGGAGCCAACCACATCGCCCACTCCAAGGCCCTGCTTATGCGCTACCCGTGGTGGCGGTTTGAGCCTCATCCGGAGTGGGTCGACCCGCACTGGAACGAAAAGAACTACTGGATGCCCTTCGCCGCCGGTATCCCGGGTGAATTGCGCGTGATCTTCATACCGACGCTCTGGAATCCGCCGCAGGTGAAGTCACTTGATCCTGGCCGCTGGCGCGGCTTTTTCTTCGACCCTCGCACCGGCCGCGACATCCCCATTCCCGAATTCTCCGCAGACGCCTCCGGCACGTGGCAGTCGCCGACTCCGCCGGTGGTCGCCGACTGGGTTCTGGTCCTTGAGCGCCCCAAGAGCTGAGCTGCGGGTCGTGGGGTCGAAATCATGGCAGCGATAGTTGGGGTATGAGCAAGGGCATCCGGTAAGGGACCAAACACGCGTTTATCCATGGTCTTCCGAAAAACGACGAGGACCTGGAAGCGATTGTTGGCTTCGAACTACGTAGATGTGTGGCTTGCGGAAAGGCCACGGTAAGCTGCAACAAGCCATTCAATACCCAGATACTCGTCCCGGCTTCGCTGAATGAATTCTATCCGAAGTGCTCCGGCCCGGCCATGCCGGTGCCCGACGCCATTCTTCCGCCGGAGCACTTCCGAAAGTTTTTAATTAACGGCTTAGAGAGCGGCCATTCCAGCTCTATTTCGCGTTCAGCGAGATTCCATAAGCTGACTATATTTTCCGCTGTTGTAGGTGCTCCACGCAGTGAAGCCGTGCTTCTCCTGAAATAGCTGGTGAGCGAAATCGATGTTGGCCTTGCAGTCCAGCAGGTCGCGAAGATTCAAACCGGGCCGCTTCAGGTGCACGGTATTGATTTGGAAATATCCCCAATCGAGCGTTCCGTCTGCGTTGTAGTGATAAACTTCGCACGTTCCCTGCGGATTTTCGGCGCGCTGAATCGCAAGCGCCACCCGGCAGTCCGATCCGAATTTCATGCAAGCATATTGCTGCCATGCCGATAATCGATGACCATGCTGATCGGCACGGGCTCTTTCTACCTCCTCAGCGTCAGCCCGCTCGGAGAAGACCACCGGCCACCGCAGTTGGATTTGGACGGGGTTTTGTGGGCTTATTGTGTAGCGGCTGGTGAACCACCAACCAAACGAGATTAAGATTACAGAGCCGAGCAGTGCGGACAAGCGTCCCGCAGAGCGTTTTCCCGGCGGAAACTTGGGGTGCTTGCTTTGGCGCCCACGAGATCCTCGGCGCTGCGATCTGACAGTCCTGTTCAAATGAATTCGCCCGATGGAAGATTGTCCGGTATGACCTCGGTCAAAATTCTATTTCCTTAACGACCGTAATCGACCAGTGTACGATTCTGAGGCGATTCGCTACCGCGAATAATATCGGGCGATCGAGGGAGGATCTTCAATCGTACGCCGACTGCCTGATGCTCGCATTGTCGGCCCAAAGCCGCTGCGGCGAGCGTTCGCCTGGCGCGATGGATTTAGATTCATAACAATCCGCTGATCTGCTAGATTGACCCCATGACCCGCCGATGGCTCGCCCCTGTTCTCGCGGTTGCACTCCAGTCCGTGCTTTCCGCTGAAATTCTCTATATCAAGGCCGGCCGATTGATCGTCGATGCCACCAAACCGGTCATATTGCAAGGAGCCGTGGTCATCAGCGACGGGACAGTCACGGCCGCCGGCGCTAACGTGCCGGTGCCTCCGGGCGCACGTCAGATCGATTTGAGTTCGTACACCGTCCTGCCCTCGATTCTCGACGCCCACTGCCATTTATGGACTGGCGGGTTTTTACAGACGCCGTCACCCGCCTACGCTGCACTCAAAGCGGCGCAGGCGGTGGGCTACGCGGTCCAGTCTGGCGTGAGCGCCATGCGAGTTTTGGGGAGCGCCGATTTCATCGACGTGGCGATGCGTGACGCGATCGAGGACGGCACCATCCCCGGACCGCACATCCTTCCCGCTGCACACGCGCTGACAATTCCCGGAGGGCATGGGGACCGTTTTGCTTTGCCGTACACGATGCAACTCTCCGATCTGTATACGCCCCTGCACGGTTTTGTCAGCTCCCCGGCCGATGCCGAACGTGCAGTGCAACTCCAGGTAAAATACGGCGCGAGAGTCATTAAGCTTGCGGCGTCCGGTGGAGTCGGATCGCTGCTCGATTCTCCGGCCGATGCGCACCTCTCGCTAGAGGAGATGCGGATCGCCGTTGAACAGGCGCACATGCATCATCTGAAGGTCGCCGCGCACGCCGAGAATCTGCGCTCAATCGTGGACGCGGTCGCCGCCGGCGTTGATTCCATCGAACACGGTTCAGAGCTGAACCAGGAGGCCATAGCATCGATAAAAAGCCATAGCGTGACCCTCGTCCCCACGCTCAACGTGGTTGACACGTTTCAGGTTTTCGGCGAGCGCCAGCATCTGCCGGAGGTGATGATGGCGAAGGCCCACAATCTGGCGAAGACGCATTTCGCCAGTTTTGAGCTGGCGCTGAAGAGCGGTGTCACGATGGCTGCCGGATCGGACACCTTTTACAGCCCCGGTGGCGCGACGGTGCTAGACGAACTGATTACCGAGGTGAAGTATGGAATGACACCGCAGCAGGCGCTCGAATCCGGCACGATTCGCGGAGCGGCGCTGCTCGGAATGGAGAAACTCGGCAGGCTGACGCCGGGAATGGAGGGCGACCTGATCGCCGTGGAGGGCGATCCGCTTTCAGACATTCACGCGCTCGAAAGGGTTCGCGTTGTTCTATTCAAGGGTGCGATCGTAAAAGCTACACAGCATTGAAATCGAATGAGCGCAACATCGACCCAGCATACGGGCTCGGATAATTTCCGAACGCTCTATCGCGAGCATTGGAAGAACAGCGCATCACAAGATGAGCTGAACGATGTGCAGCCGGCTCGCGCTGAATTTCCAGAGCGAAATGGGTGTGGTCACCTAACGCGACGCGGAGGCGGGGCTTTGGACGGTGCTTTCTTGGAGGTATACCTGCCCGGACGACGCCTTTCAAAGTCTATTTCACTCCATACCGGGTGAAGGAGGCCGGGATTTCCGCCCGCCGGACAGCGACCTCAGCGCAAACGGCGCTAAAAGGCTTGTCATCGCCGCGTTGGTGATAGCGTATTCTTGTACACCTTGCCGCCCTTCATCACGAATACTACGCGACGCACGGCCGTGATGTCGTCCAGAGGATTGCCTTCGGTCGCCACGAGGTCCGCTTGCATTCCGGGCGCGATTGACCCGATCTGGTCGGCCATCCCAAGTGATTCCGCGGCAATCGAGGTTCCGCTCATGATCACGTCCATGTTACGCTCGTGCCCGTCGTGGACGCGATAGATGAATTCTTCCGCATTGCGGCCATGCGCGCCCGCCACTGCGTCGGTGCCCAGCACGATCTTTACATTGTGTTTCCGCGCGCGCTGCACCACTTCGGCCAGCGTTACCAGGAGCTTTTCGCGCGTGGTCTTCTCCTCCGGGCCTCTTCGGTACGCGTCCAGATACTCAATATAATTGTGCGAAACCAGGAAATTGGGATCGAAGTAAATCCCGCGCCTCGCCATAATTTCGAGTGTTTCATCGTCGAGGCCGTAACCGTGCTCAATGGTTGTCACGCCGGCGCGTACCGCGACTTTTTCTTCGGGGAGGAATCGCGCGTGAGTTACGGTCCGGAACCCTTGCGCATGGGCCTCGCTCACCGCAGCCTCCATCTGCGCGTCGGTCATGATGGTGTCCGGCGCCGCCAGTCGCGGCGAAGATCTTCACCAAATCCGCGCCATCCGCCTTCAAGTTCTTGATCGCTGCGCGGATCGCATCGGGATCTCCCGTCCGAGAGTTGATCGGATTCATCGCCGTCAGGATTCGCGGCCCTGGCAGAAGCCCCTTGTTGATCCTGTCGCGCAGCGGAGCATCTGTGGGCGCGCCCACGCTCTGCACAGTCGTGAATCCGCCGAGGAGGGTGATCCAGGCGTTTTCGGCAGAGTACAAAACCAGCGTTTCGCGGCTCTCGTTGTTTCGGTTGCTATTGTGATGCGTTTCGTCGAAATGCCAGTCAAGGTGTACGTGCGTATCGATCCAGCCCGGCATGACCGTCAGCCCGCGCAAATCGTAGGTAGGACGTTCGGATCCTTTTCCGACGGATTCGATCCGCGAACCGTTGATCACGATACGCTGGTCTTTCAGAACTCCGCCTTTGCCGTCGAGAATCGTGCCGGTTTTTAGCACAATGTGACCGACCGGGGCCTGTGCGTGTGCACGAGAGACCAGACTTCCACTAAGGAAAATGCACGCCAGGAAGGCTCGGACTGAAAACATGCTGAGGATTATACTTACGGCAATTTTCGAAGTCCAGCAAAATCGAGCTCAAGGCCAATAGTAGAGGTAGCTCAGTGCTCATCGCCAAACATTCGCCAACGTCGATTTCTCTTGCTTTCCTCGCCCTTCAGAGCAATTCATGTGATCGCGGTAATCACCGCCCAAGGAGAAACACATGACATCGACCACCGAACAAACAGAAACGGCGCCCGAGACCAAGGCCACGAAAAAGGCCACTCGTGGCGCACGTCGCGCGAACGTCGCGTCCGCCAAGGGTAAGGTGGGCAAGAAGGCCACCCCAAGAAGAAAGTGCCCAGAAGCGCACGAAACGACGCCCGGGAAGGCAGCAAAACCGCAACGATCCTCGAATTGCTGAAGCGGCCCGACGGAGCCACGGCTAGGGAACTGCTCAAGGCGACTGGCTGGCAGCCACATTCCCTCCGCGGTTTCCTTTCGGGAACCGTTGGCAAGAAAATGGGCCTGACCGTGACTTCGACAAAGGGCGAGGACGGCGAGCGCAGCTACTCGATCAGGGGCTGAAGCCCAACCGCGGGCTCTTCCCAAGCCGCCGGATTCAAAAAACCCCGGCGGCTTTCCTCGTCTCTGCCCCCTTCGCTGCACTGACAAAATGTTCGCCTTGCACCCGGTTGCGTTCGCTTTCCATTCGGAATCAGCGTTCGCGTTCGTCGGAATCCGCGTCCGTTGCGTCTGCCTCTGACCGGGGCCAAAAAGCCCGCACGATATCTAGCAGGCGTGATCCGCCCGGTTCGAAAGAGTTTATGCTTTGAGTGATAAGCTCCATCTCGGGCGAGTGGTTTCCCCTGAGGGCGCGCAAAGCCAAGTCGAATAAGTAGCCGTTGCGGTTTGGGAGTGTCACGATGCGGCCGTCCGCCATTTGCAGTACGATCGGATCCCTTAAATGCCGCTTCTCAAGTGATTCTAGTCGCCGTTGTAACTGCCTACCCAAGCTCATTTAGGCTCCTAAGACGTGACTTCGTCCAGCATTTTGTCGTATCGGGCTTCCTCGACGTTGAGAATTCTTCCACGTCGTGTCGCCACATCGAATCGGCAAAGCCCTCCCACAGTGAACAACATCGTCCGCAAAGCGCCGTGCGATCAATTTATGCCGCACCTTCGACATCAGTGCTTACCGCCCGATTTCGACGGGTCTGCGGCGCGTTCCAGTTCCGTCAATCGTTCCAAGACGTCTTCCAACTCCATGGCTCTCAGCGCGTGGTTGATGACGCTATCCGCTGCTCTGACCTTCGTCGACGCGGGCGTATTCTGGTCAACCATCACTTTCATTAGGGTTGTGGCAGCGGCGGAAGAGCCCTGTTGCAATCGGCCGATGGTCTGCGAGAGGGCCTCGCGGCGAGCAACACGAAGCGCCTCCTGAAACTCTGGCACCTTCTGCCAGCGCATCAGCGTGGCGATTCCAATACCGGCGGCGTGTGCGGCCTCCTGGAGGTTCCGCTGGGTGAGGATTGCGATAACGGCGTCCCCCATTTTTCGAGTGAACTTTGCGCCGTGTCCTCTCATCTGCGATCACCTTCGATCAGATGCACACCTTCGATTCGCCAGACCGGCATCATTTCGCACCTTCGAGGATACGCAGCTCCGCCGACCAGTCTGATAACGCGAGGCACAACCCTTGGAGGTCGGGATGGCCGGAAAGAATCCGTCGTTCGATTTCCGCGATCTCGCGGCGGCAGCGATCGATTCACGCTGACTCCTTCCGGCGTTCCTCCGCGATCTCGTCGAACGTTCGCCCATCGCCATCGAGCGTGGCGTGCTTTCCCGTCAACAATTGCCAACGCTGCACTACGACGTCAACGTATCTCGGATCGAGCTCCATGCCGTAGCAGATGCGCTGCGTCACCTCCGCTGCGGCCAGCGTCGTCCCGGAGCCGAGGAACGGGTCATAGACCAGTTCGCCGTTCTTGGTGTGATTCAGAATCGGACGTCGCATACACTCGACCGGCTTCTGGGTGCTGTGAACCGTTTTGGCGTCCTGGTTCCGATTCTCGATTTGCCACAATGTACTTTGTTTGCGATCGCCGTTCCAATGCCCGGTCGTCCTCACGGCATACCAGCATGGCTCGTGTTGCCAGTGGTAGTGACCGCGGCCGATCACGAGCGACGGCTTGGCCCAGATGACCTGGCTTCTGATCTGAAAATGGCACGCTTCCAAACTGGCGGCTACAGTACCCGCGTGCAAGGCTCCGTGCCAAACGTACGCCACATCACCAGGAAACAGCGCCCAAGCCTCACGCCAGTCTGCTCGGTCATCATTACTGACTTTGCCCATGCGGTCAGAGTTGTTCAGCCCGGCACGCTTTCTCCACTCCGGGTCGTATGAAGTCCCATATGGCGGATCGGAAACCAGCAGGATGGGCTTTCGTCCACCCAGCAACCGCGCCACGTGATCCGCGTTCGTGGAATCACCGCAAAATACCCGGTGTGACCCAAACAGCCACAGATCGCTCAGTCGGGATACTGGCGATTCCGGCAACGGCGGTGCGTCGTCCGCTTTCTCGCTGTCTTCAAGCAACAGAAGTTTATCGATCTCCCCGGGAGTGAATCCCGTCAGACTGAGATCGAAGTCCGATTCCTGAATCTCCTGAAGTTCGAGCGCGAGCAGTTCTTCATCCCACTCGGCCCAGGCGACGGAGCGGTTGACCAGCAGCCGGAAGGCTCTGACTTGAACTTCGGTCCAGTGATCGCAAAGAACGACTGGCAGCTCCGCGAGCCCGATCTTCCTGGCGCCCTTGAATCTCAAATGGCCGTCCACGATCTCACCGGTGGAGCGGCAGAGCATCGCGACCGCAAATCCGAATTCGCGGATCGCGGCGCACATGCGATCAACCGCGGCATCATTTTTCCGCGGGTTGCGCTCGTACTCCTTAAACCAGGCGAGTGGTTTGTAAACGATCTCCATGCGGGGCATTCCTGGTAAGGAGTCGATAGCCGTATTTGAACTGATCTCAAGGTTGCTCATATCTCGCGCGCGATCCTCCTGCTATGGCGGCGTTGCAAACATCGCGTCCACCGAGCCGGGCGATGTTCCCCGGCGACGTTGTATTTCTTATTCTTCAAGTAACCGTACAGTCAGCGACAACCTGGAGGAAGTCAGCGCGAGTCTCTGGCGGTGCATAGTTCTTCCCGCCACGGTTGCCACCAAGACGCTTCAGGTCCCAGGCGCGCCCATGCTCTAGACGCTCTTTGAGGCTGTATCGCGTGCCTACGGAACCGACTGACATTGGGTTCGATTCACCGCGCCGGATGAAGAGAATTGCCCGAACTACCTGTCCCTTGCGGCTGCGCACTACACGATCGACCAATCCTGCGAATTGAAGACGCGCCAATCGTTGCTCCGACGCAGTGGCGTATAGACTTCCGTCGGCGTTGTAGACGGGAATTGGGAAGTTCATGATTTTGGGCACACGTCCAGCAGTAGGAACTGCTGCGGGAGTAGATTCACGAGCGTCCCGGCGCTCCGGTGGACTGAACGCTTCGTCAGCGTTCAATTGATCAATATCATTCGGCGGGTTCAGTCGTCAACAGAAAACGTTGCAATACCAGAATTCGGTCTGTCTGTAGCTTGGGAAATCGCAGCTCAATTCGCGCCGCTACCGCAAAAAAAGCGTTAGGAGCGTTAGGAAGTTAATGAATAAAGAGGTTCACGCATCTTCGAAACCGTTCGAACGATATTTCCTAACGCTTTCAAAAAATACGTCGACACTCCACCAAATGGCCGACCTAACGGTTCTGACGCTTCTCTTTCCGAAATCGGGATGCGGCAGTCCGACTGCCAGATTTCAATGGGCCGCCGCAACGCGGGCGTGTTTGTTCGAATTGTTGATGCGACGAAGCGAAAGTTGGAACATGGTTCCCGTACACGATGAGGCGGCGTTGACGGTCGGCGGATCGCATGGCGCGAATTTGGTAAGATCGCACTGCGCGGGTTCGTCTTGCCCGGCTTGAGATTGACAATGCCCTGCTTCCTGCTCCTCCTCGTCCTGTTGTTTCCGCGCATCGCGCTGGTGTTGATGTGGTTCTTTTCGACCTATCTGCAGCGCGCATTCCATGGTGGTCTGGTGCTGCCGGTGCTCGGCTTCATTTTCCTGCCGCTCACTACGATCGTGTACGCATGGGAACTGAACAGCGGCATGCCTACGGCGGGAATCAATCTTCTGTGGCTGCTGATCGCTGTGATAATTGATCTGGGCGGGCTTGGCGGCGGCGCGCATCGCCAATCGCGGCGCTAAAGTCGGGCAGTCGCACGTCTCCGGCGTTGCCTTTACAAAACGCAAGAGGGACCCGCGTTGTCCTTAAACTTTCAGAAACCAGCGCTTCTTGTGCATACCGAAGGCGATCGCGTACATCAGTAGCACATAGCAGATTGCGTAAGCGAGCGATGCGTTCCGAGGGGAGGCAAGCGGCGCGAAGAGAGTCTGGTAGATCCATTCATGAACGCTTGGACTCGCCGGACCACGGACATTAACAAGGCTCAGCACCTCCTCCAATAATTCGGAAGCCATATACACGGCAATGGCGTTCATGCCCATGATGACCAGCGGCCGCGCATAGCGCTGATAGCCTCGGCCATCAATCAGCCAAACGAAGCCAGCAAAGATGACGAAATCTATTCCGGCCATGAACAGGCTGAAGGAACTGGTCCAGAGTTTCTTGTTAATGGGGAGCCAGATATCGCAGATGAGCCCTACGACGATAAGGATGCTGCCGGCCACGTACAGCCAGGTAGTACGCTCGGAGAGGTCACGCTTCAATCTCAGAATGTGCCCGGCCATGATGCCCAGCAACGTGGTGGCGATCGCTGGCAGGGTGCTGATGAGACCTTCGGGGTCCCAATACTTCGTATTCGCGTAGTTGTGCGCGCCCAGCACTACACGATCCACATAGTTGGCGACGTTGTGGCCCGCGACCAGATCACCCGCGCCATAACCCGGCACGGGTATTAACATCATAATGAGCCAATAGGAAACGATCAGTGCGACGATCCAGACAACTTGCATACGCCAGCGCGTCGTCAAGTAAATCGCGGATGCGATCAGATAGCATATCGCGATTCGCTGTAGTACGCCCAGCAAGCGTTGCGTAGACAAATTAAAACTTGGCGCGGCATAGACAATCAAACCCAGGCCAAAGATGACGCCTGCTCGTCGCAACACCTGAAGAAAGAGGCGCGACTTGCGAACGCCGGCTGCGATCCGCTGGCCGAGCGATAGCGTGATGGCCACCCCCACGATCCAGAGAAACGAGGGAAACACCATATCGGTGACGGTCCAGCCGTTCCATGCACTGTGGTTCAGCGGGCCTTAGGAGTTTGGGCCGCCGGGGGTATTCACCAGCACCATCAGCGCCATCGTGGCACCGCGAAAGGCATCAAGCGAACAGAGGCGGGTCGGAATTGTCTCGGGCGGCTTAGGCGGGACATGTGCCAGAGGGGACGGTGAGAATGACCTGACCATTTTTCGCCGGAATCTCCCTTTTGGACTTCCGATTTCTTGGTTAGTATATACCCACATGCATACCCCCAGAGGGGGTTGGCGGAAACATAACGCATTCGCGGCCCCGGCGGGGCGAGCAGGAACATGGGGGCCAAGCCGGCCTGAATCAGCGATTGCGGGAAGTCCTGAATTTCCTCCAAGGTCAAACGATTCAAAGGTTTAGATACATCAGCGAGCAATTTCGCGGCGGTAGCAGCCGCGAGTGTGCAGGCTGGCTTGGCGGGCGAGTTCGATGATCTGAGAATCGCCGGGAAGATATCATAACTCTCCCTATGGGGCTGACCACACTTGGGCGGTCGTCACATTCAGCCCTCGGGTACGGAGAAACAGCAAGCCGAATCTTCGGGATTATTGCGGAAAAGGAGGGCGAATCGTCGGATGGGGTCCGTTTCTATATAGCCGACAAAATGGCCCGAAACGCTGCGGTCCGGTCGAATTTTTTAGCAGCCATCTAAACCGCCTTAGTCCCCGTCCAGCGCATCCTGCGCCCGCTCTTGAGAGAAAGATTCGCTATCTGCACTACCAGCGCCGCTTGAAACGCCAACTTCATCGGCGCCGTCGGCGTCTGCCGCGTGCGCACGCATTCGAGGAAATTCTGTACATGTAGATCGGTGGCCCATCCAAATCCTTTTTCCGATTTCTTCTCCATCACCGGCTGCTCCTCCGCGCCCTTCATAAACACCTTCAAGTCTTCGCGCCCGATGTCCATACGAGCCAGGTCGCCATCCAATTGGTTCAACTGATCGTTCCGGCTCTTGTACTGCATAGCCGCGTAGTTCACCGTGAACACCCCGAGAAAATCCTCCGGATACTCGGCAATCACCACCACGCTTTCCGGTTCATCAACGCCGGCTTTATGAGGCTTATTGGCCGCCGCCGTCACCGCGCTTGGGAATCCCGAGGCCATCAGCATATGAATGCCATCGAACACGTGCGCCCCTTGATCGGCCACAATCCCGCCCGCATAGTCGGAGTAGAATCGCCAGTTGCGGAAACGGTCCGCGTCCATGGGTCGGTGGACTGCCGGTCCCTCCCACTGCTCCCAATCGAGCGGCCCTGCGAGCTTCGTCGCGGGCGCGCCACTCAGATAATTATTCAGCCACCACGACCGCACCATGCGCACGGTTCCCAACGTGCCGCGGGCGACGATGGCCCGCCCGTCCTGATAGAGATCGTAGCTGCGGCGCTGCATGCCCACCTGAATGATCTGCTTCGTCTTCCGTTCCACCTCCATCAGCGCGATTCCCTGCTCTGGCTTCTGGCATAGAGGCTTTTCGATATACACGTCTTTGCCCGCGTCCAGCGCATCCAGCACCATCTGATAATGCCAGTGCTCCGGTGTGGCGATCAGCACTGCGTGCACGTCCTTGTCGGCAAGCAGTTCTTTGTAATTGCGATAAACCTTCGGCCTCGTGCCTGGTGCCTTGGACGCCACAGAGACCGCATTCTCCAGGTTCGGCTCATAGACATCGCAGATCGCCGTGACCTTCAGGGCGGGGTCTTTCTGAAAGACGCCCATCACCGCTGTGCCGCGGCCGCCGGATCCAATCACGCCCAACGCGATTTGGTCGGATGGCGGCGCGGCCCATGCGAGCGCACTCACACCGCTGACGAGGAACGTGCGACGAGGCATGGGCACAGAGGCACTATTATAGTCCGATGAGCATTCGAATATTGCCGCCCATTTCCAGGCGTGCCATGTTGGCTGCCGGCGCAGTCCTGCTGGTCCCCGTCGCGCGCGCGACGGCGAAGTTGAAGGTCGCGGTCTTCTCCAAGCACCTCGAATTCGTGCGGGACGAAGAACTGGCCAAAGCCGCTGCCGGCATCGGATTCGACGGCGTCGATATCGCTCTCCGCAATGGCGGCCACGTCGAGCCTTCTACCGTCGCCCGGGACCTGCCCCCTCTGGTCGCGATCCTGCGAAAGCACGGGCTCGAAGTGCCCATGGTCACCACCGGTATCGCCGACGCGGAGACTCCTTTTACAGAAGATATTCTCAAAGCCGCCTCCCAGCTCGGCATCCGCAATTATCGTTTTGGAGCCTATAAATGGGATGCTTCCAAGCCTTACGACACGCAGTTGGAATCAATGAAACCGCGCCTCGCGAAACTCGCAGCGCTCAACGCGCGGTATGGTATGTGCGCCATGTACCACACCCATTCCGGGGCGGGCGTCGTGGGTGCGTCCATCTGGGATCTCTGGTATCTGATGCGCGATCTAGACCCGGCCGCAATGGGGATTAACTTCGACGTGGCGCACGCCACCATCGAAGGCGGCCTCGGAGGTTGGATCGATAGTTTCAAGATCGCTAGCAGCCACCTGCGCGGTATCGCCGTGAAAGATTTCGCCTGGACGCGAGACGCCAAAGGTGCGGCGCAGGCGCAATGGACGCCCATTGGCGAGGGGATTGTGAAACTACCGCAGTTCTTCCATATGGTCGCCGAAACCCCGTTTAACGGCCCCGTACAGATGCACTACGAATATCCGCTCGGCGGCGCGAACGACGGCAAAACCACCATCAGCATCCCGAAGGAAGAGGTCTACGCCGCCATGAAGCGGGATCTCGATAGAACCCGCGCGATCATGGCGCAACCCGGTTTATGAAGGGCCGGACTCTTCTCGCCATGCCCGCGATCCTTGCCGCTGCGCCTCGAACCGACGCCGTGTCGAGGAGGTCGTCACCAGCTTTCGCGACTATCTTTATCGTGCGCCTTACAAATTCGGCGGCAAGGAAGTGGACCGCGTCACTCTCCCCGCGTATGCGGGCTGGCTTGGCGTTCGAGCCAGAGATCGATGATGCGGGAATCGCGGGAAGATACCATAACCCTCCTTATGGAATGTTGACCACACCTTCGGGGTCATCACATTCATCACTCGGGTTGGGAGGAATGGCAAGGAGGATCTTTCGCGATTCACGTGGCAAGCCGGAAAGCAAAATGTCGGAGCGAGGCTCTTTTTTATCGACCCGACAAAACGCGCGGCGGGGGCGAGGAACTGGCGGCGCAGACGAATCGATGAACGCGATAGCGCGGGAGTTGCGGGTGCTGGTGACGGGCTGAGGATTGAGGATTTTGCAACGACGGTCGCCGAAGGTGTGATACTCTTCGCCCATGCTTCGAGCGGGTCTGATCCTTTCTTTCATTTCGATTACAGCCTTCGGCCAGTTGCCTAACTTCTCCGTCACGGTGATTCCGGCGCCGAGTGGACTCTCCGAAATTAGTATGAAGGGCATTAATGACTCCGGCCAGGTATCAGGGCAGGGCAGCAACGGCATTGGCACGCAATCGTTTTTAGGCTCTACATCCGGGAGCACGACGATCCCTTTGCTGTCCGGCTTGGTGAACGCTTACGCGCAGGCGGTGAACAATTTAGGCCAAGTGGCCGGCTGGGGCAACACCGGAATTGGCGGCCAAGGGCTTATCCCCGGCCAAGCGTTTATTGGCACCACAGCGGGAAGCACCTTGATCCCGTTGCCCGCCGGCTTGGCCACCGACTACGGCTACGGGGTGAACGACTCCGGTCAGGTAGCGGGATACAGCAGCACCGGTGAAATCATCATCGGCACTACGGCAGGAAGCGCGGCGTTCCCCACTCCGTCCGGCTGGACCTTTGCGATTGGCCTAGCTGTGAACAATTCAGGGCAGATTGCCGGGTATCTGGAAGGCCCGGGCTTCAACCAGGCGTTTATTACTACCACTGCGGGAATCACGCCGATTCCCTTTCCTTCCGGCGTTCTCACCTCAGTGGGCTACGCGGTGAACGACCTCGGGCAGGTCGCAGGGATAGCGAACAGCGAAGCCAATGGCCAAGCGTTTACTGGGACGACCTCCGGGAGCGTCGTCATTCCGATGCCTGTTGGAACGACCTATGTGGTGATGACGGAGGGCGCCATCAACAACAGCGGAATGGTTGTGGGATACAGCAACGTAGGAGGGTGGATTTGGGACGCGGCGAACGGAACGGTCCTCCTGAACACTCTTGTGCCGGCCGGATGGAACGTGAGCAATGCGATCAGCATCAGCAATAACGGCCACATTCTCGCGCAGGCCTCGTTCAATGACGGGCCTTCCCAGTATGTGGATCTATTTCCAACTGGGGTCTCCTTCCGCGCCTGCATTAAGTTACCCGGAGAATGGCTTGAGGAACGTTCTCGGCGACCACGACGCTCACATGGCAGACCGCGATCGGGGCTACTTCTTATGACGTGTACTTCGGAACTTCGCCGTCTCCTGCGTTTGTGAAGAACGTCACGACCAGCAGCTATACTCCGGCGGGTCTGGCTCCGGGCACGACCTATTACTGGCAGGTGGTCGCTAGAAACAGCGTGGGAACCACCGGTTCGGCGATTTCTACTTTCACCACGCTTAGCGCAGGCTGTAGCTTCTCGGCGAGTCCATCCACGTTGCTGATCAGCTACGCGGGCGGACCGGCATCGGTGTATGTGAGCGCCGGCGCCGGATGTTCCTGGTCCGCGACGACCAGTGCCCTCTGGTTGACGATCACTTCCGGCATTTCGGGAAACGGCAACGGCACCATCTCCTTCACTACCAATGCCAACGCTGGCACAGCCCAGCTAGCATATATCAGCTTCGCGAATCAAAGAATTGGGGTCATGGAGGGCGGCTCACCGGCGGTTCAGACCTTCAACGATGTCCCACCCACAGATCCATACTTCGACTATATTTCGGTGATGGCGACTTACGGCATCACGCTCGGATGTCAGGCGAGCCCGCCACTCTACTGCACCAACTTCCCAGTGACTCGTGCGGAAATGGCTGCTTTTCTCGTGCGTGCCTACGATGTTGCCAGTGGAATTGGTTTGACATATCCCACCACGCCCTATTTCCAGGATCTTCCGGCCTCGGGCATTCCAGACAGCATTTACTTCCCGGATGTTCAGCGAATCGCACAGTTAGGTATCACGCTAGGCTGCCAGTCGTCTCCGGCGCTTTATTGTCCGGATGAATCGGTCAGCCAGGGACAGATGGCGGCGTTCATGATCCGCTCGTGGATGCTGCTCAACAATGTTACAGTCCTCACTTACTCGCCGACGCCACACACCGACGTTCCTTTCACCGACATGTTCTTCGGTTACGTACAAAAGATGTATGAGCTTGGATTCTGGACGGGCTGTGGCGGGGGATCGTATTGCGAAAACGCCAGTGTCACGCGGGACCAAATAGCTCCGATGGTCATGCGTGCAATGATGGGCGCCCCATAACCCAGGAGCGCAAGTTCAAAATGTCGGCAGAGCGAAGCGAAGAGATCCACCCAATTACGATGCTTGGGGTGGTGGTAGCCATATATAGAAAAACAATTGTTGTCTTGCGAACCGCGAGACGACAAAATAAAAAAAAAGTGCCTACCATGGCTACCATGGCAGTTAACTCATTTCACATCAGCAGTATCCAATGGTAGCCATTTGTAAAATGGTGGTCACCATGGCTACCATGGGCTACCATCGCCAAGTTAAGAGGGTTTGGACTCCATTTGGACTCCACAGAGGCACACTTGCGACGCGAATATCGGCGTAAGTGTATGAAAAATAGGAGTGACCAGGGACGGAATCGCGACGTGCCAACCATGACCGGCACGTTCAATTTCATGCGCTGCTTGGAAGACACTTTTCAGCAGGACGAGATCGGCAATGTTGAAGTGCCCAATGGCGACACGGTTTTCTGCTTCCTGTACTACTTCAATGAGTTTCTTCATCGACTGTTTCCTTCGACAATCATGTGCAAGCAAGCTGCCATCATCTTGCCGGCGTCGTCGGGTCCGGTCCCGAGTGGCGGAAGATGCAGCGTTTGTCGTTGTGGTGATGCAGCTTCGCGCAATACGGACCGTTGCCTTCACGGGCCAGAAGAAAAACCTCAGCCGCCGCCAGCATGCCTAAGGGTGGCCCAATGAAATAGATCCAAAGAGCGTGCCAGTAACTGGCAAACAGTGCGGGGCCGAACGTCCTGGCGGGATTCGTACTCATACCGGATAGGGGAGATTCGAAGGCGATGTATATCGCAGCCAAGATGGCGGCAAAGTAATGTGTATAAGGCGCCAGGACCTCGTGATCGGACGCGAACAGGATCGCGTACATCAAGATAAACGAGATCGCCAGCTCGGCAACCAACGCGATGGTGTCGCCGTAAATACCCGGTACGGTGGCGGCGTAACGGACCGCTTTGTGAGCCGGCGCGCCTTGCAGCACAAGCGAGGCGAGCGCCACGCCGGCCACCGCGCCCAGCAATTGCGCGGCGCAGTAGAACACCGCATCCCACAACGCCGCTTTTCCCAATCGATAAAACGTGATTGTGACAGCGGGATTGAAGTGCGCTCCTGACTGCTTGCCCCACGGTGAGCGCACGATAGCGATGATCGTCGCTCCCATCGCCAAGCCCATCAGCATCCGGCGAACAGCGTCGCTTGGGAGGGATTGCTGGACTGGCGAAGCGGGGTGCCATAACAAGGTCGCAACTGTGCACGCAGAGAACAGGTACAGGCCCGCCTCTCCTGCTTCCATCAGGTACTCCGGCCAGTGAAGACGCAGGCTATCGGCAGCGCTCAGCGTACCTTTGTCGGTCTTCGGCTCAATCCGCGGGCGTTCGCGCGTGTTGGAGCTGCTCGGCATGGTTCTCCAGACGTTCGGGCACGCTCATGAACAAGGCCTTCAGCCCTTCCGTCATCGTCGGATGCGCAAACATTGCGTCCCGCAAAGTCGTATACGGCAGGCCTGCCAGCATCGCGAGTTGAACCGTACCCATAAGTTCGCCGGCCTCCGGCCCGAACGCCGTGAATCCGAGAATGCGGTCACTGTGTGCGTCGATGAGCGTCTTCATGAACCCGCGTTTCTCAGAAATGGTCCAGGGCCGCCAGCCGGAGGCGACTGGCACGGACGCAACCCGGTAGGCAACACATCTTTCCCGCGCCTGTGACTCGTTGAGGCCGACACGCGCCAGCTCCGGATCGATGAAAACGCAGGACGGAACCAGCCGGTCCCGCGTGCTGCGCTGGCCTCCGTTCAGGTTTTCGTGAATGATGGCAAAGTCGTCCTCCGATACGTGCGTGAAGTATGGGCTGCCCGCGCAATCTCCCATCGCCCAGACGTTCGGCGCGGTTGTTTCCAGCCGATCGTTCACGCGGATGTGTCCCTTTTCGGTGACCTCGATTCCCGCCTTCTCGAGCCCGATGCCGCTCGTGTTAGGCGTGCGTCCAAGCGCGATGAGAATGTCGGTTCCCTCCACGGTTCGTGGGCCTTCGCCGCTTTGGAGCTGAAGACTCACGTGTCGCCCGAAAGGCCACTGACACCGAGCACGTCGGTGTCTAACAGTCACATCGATGCCTTCGTCCCGGAACAGCTGCAGAATCGCCTAGCGAAACGTCGGCATCTTCGTTGGAGGCAAGTTGCGAGTCGCGGGAGATCAGCGTTACGCGGCTTCCCAGTCTGCGCAGAGCCTGGCTGAGTTCCAGGCCGACGTAGCCGCCTCCCAAGACGATCAGGTGCTCGGGACGCCGCTGCAAGTCCAGTGCTTCGATATGGGTCAGCGGCTTGGCTTCCCGCAAGCCGGGCGTGTCGGGTATTGTCGCGCGGCTTCCGAGGTTCACGAACACGCGTTCCGCGGTTAGCGTACGTTCGCCCCCATCGCGCAATGCGACGTGAACGGTGCGAGGCGCGACGAATGTGCCTTCGCCGAAGATGAGCTCATCACCGCGCTGTTTGTCCAAGGCCGCGCGATATTTGTCGAGATGAACCTGGATGATGCCGTCCACCATATCGCGCTTGCGCGCGTAAACTCCCGCCATGTCGATGGCGATCGGCCCGGTCTCGATCCCGAACTCCCGCTGCCTCCCAACGAGCGAGGCGACCTTGGCGGAATAAATGACATTCTTGCTCGGCAGGCAGGCAATGTTCGGGCACGATCCGCCGATATACTTCCGATCGACCACGGCGGTTCGCCTTCCTTCTTTGGCCATCGTCCAGGCCGCCAATTTGCCGGCTGTGCCGCCGCCCAGCACGAGGGCATCGAAGTTTTCCGGTGCATTCATAGGATTCATCTCCTTTAGGTGGCCGCCTTAAGCAGCGAGGAACTGCTTGATGAGGGCCGCTGTCCTTTATCTAGAAGTGTCGAGCGGCTCAATATCCGGACGGCACCTCCGCGTATGCAATGCCGGTGAGGTTTCCTTCAGCAAACAGCAACGTCCTCCGGTTCGACCCATCGAGATTGGCGCTGTAGACCGAGCCGCCGAAGTCGGTAATGAACATTCGACCGCCCTTCAGGTCCAAAGCCAGGCCGATGCCTTCCATCAAATGGGTGAAAAGGATCTCAGGCTCCTTGCCATTTTCGGCCTCCGGGTCCATGGGTGCACGGTTCACCGTGTTGCCACGCGGCGGGTCGCCGCGGTCGGTCCAATACAGCGTCCGATTAACCGGATCGAGGTCCAGATCGATCGGCTCCGGAAGATTGTCATAAAGAAGCTCAATGTCCCTGCGGTTCTCGGCCGACTGACCTTGCGGAACTTGGATGTTGGCCCGAAAAATTCGACCCAAACCCGCGTCGTGACCACCCTTCTGCGTCCAATAGAACTTGCCGCCGTCAGTGTCCACCGCAATGCCGACACACCATTTCCTCGGATCCGATCCCGGCCGCGAATCGCCCAGGCTCGTATCCACGAGAGTTTCGATTTCCGACCCGTCCAGGTTTGCCCGCATCACCCGCATGCCTTCCCGGTCCGACCAGTAAAGCTTGCCGCTCCTCTTCTCCATCTGGAGCTGCTTCGGCGTGAACGTGCCGCCAGGCGGAACGATGGTGATCATGTTCTTGCCATTGAGATCCGACCGCATGATCGAGCCATCATTCCTGTTGGGATCACCCATATTGGTCCAGTAGATGTGCCCAGCGGCGACATCGAGCACCAGGCCATCGGGCAACCTCCGGCCTTCGTTGATGATGGTCTTCAAATCGGAGCCATCAGGGTTTGCGGACAGTATGCGGCCGCCGCTGAGGTCCAGGAAGAAGAGCCTGCCGGACGTGGGTACGTTTTTCGTCTCTGCGTCTATCGGTGTGGAAGCTATCGCGCTCATATAATGAATCTCCTCGCTAACGTGTCTATGTGGTCTCGAGTGAAAAATCCAGGTCGACCCGGCAGACGACTGTCAGGAATGCTGTCGATTCACAGACGAGAGGATCAGGGACTTTGGCCGCTACGCCGTCACCAACGTTGCTTCAGATCCGTATTCCAGATCGGCTTCGTTATTTTTGCCCAAGAGGCGAAGAGCGGCAGCCGCGACGTGATCCGCCGTGAAGCCCAGATGAGCAAGAACCTCCTGGCCAGGCGCCGACGCCCCAAAGCGCTCCACACCAATGACCGCACCCTCGTCGCCCGCCCAGCGATGCCATCCTATCGGTGAGGCGGCCTCCACCGTGACCCGTTTCTTGATGCCTCGCGGAAAGGACGCTTTCACGGTAAGAGTCCTCCTGGGCCTCGAACAGGCTCCAACTCGGCATACTGACGACACGTGCCTTCACTCCGAAACCCTTCAGCGTCTTCCGCGCCGCCGCACAGAGACTAACCTCGGAGCCGGTGCCGATGAGGATTACATCCGGAGGACCCCCTTCTGCTTCCGCGAGCACGTAGGCGCCGCGTGCGACACCGGGGTTTTTCGCCCCGCTGCGGTCCAGATGCGGGACCGTCTGCCGCGTCAGCACGAACAGCGTGGGACCGTGATGTTGAACCGCAAAAGCCCACGCCTCCGCGGTCTCGTTCGCATCAGCAGGACGGATGACGGTAAGCCCTGGAACGGCGCGCAAGCCGGCGAGGTGCTCGATAGGCTGGTGAGTCGGTCCATCCTCCCCCAGTCCGATGCTGTCGTGCGTAAACACGTAGATCGCTTTAAGATTGCTCAGCGCCCCCAGGCGAATGGCAGGTTTCATGTAGTCGGAAAAGGTGAAAAACGTCGCGCTGAAGGGGAGCACTCCGCCGTGTGCGGCCATTCCATTCACAGCGGCTCCCATAGCGTGCTCGCGAACACCGAAGGCAATGTTCCGCCCGGCATAGCTCCACTCCCCGCCGACCGCGCCCAGCGTTCCCGGCCCCGACACTTCGGGCGATTGGAAATCTCCCAGACCCTTAAGGGCCGTCCTGGTCGACGGGTTCAGGTCCGCTGATCCGCCGATCAGGTTCGGGATGTGTTTGGCCAGAGCATTCATCACTTCGCCGCCTGCGGCGCGAGTTGCGATCGGTTTATCGGTGGGCTCCCATTTGGGGAGATCGACGTCCCAGTCTTGCGGGAGCTTGTCGCTAACGATGCTCTCGAACTCGGCGGCTTCCTTTGGAAACGCTTGCTTGTACGCGTCGAACTTCTTACGCCACTCGTCCTCCATTTGCGCGCCATGAGGAACTGCCTGACGGAAAATATTCCACCGAGTCTTGGGGCAGATAGAACTTCTCCATGGTTGGCCACCCCAAGGCTTTCTTTGTGGCTTGTAGTTCCTCTTCTCCCAGCGGATCCCCATGCGCGGTGAAGTTGTCTTGCTTATGAGGGCTGCCATAGCCGATGTGAGTGCGCGCCAGGATCAATGATGGCCTTTGATCCTCGGCCTGGGCTTCGCGAATTGCGCTCGCAACGTCTTGGGTGTCATTGCCATCCAAAACCATGCGAGTGTGCCAGCCAGACGCTTCGAAGCGTTTTGCCACGTCCTCGGTAAAATCGATTTCGGTGGCGCCGGCGAGCGAAATGTGATTCTGGTCGTACAGATAAATGAGCTTTCCCAGATGCAGATGTCCGGCCAATGAGGCAGCTTCCTGACTGATGCCTTCCATCAAATCACCATCGCCGCAGATCGCGTACGTGTAGTGATCGACGATCTTGTGTCCAGGCCGGTTATAGCGCGCCGCGAGCCACGCCTCAGCAATCGCCATGCCCACGCCGTTGGCGAATCCTTGCCCAAGTGGTCCCGTGGTGACCTCGACGCCGGGCGCCAGACCACGCTCCGGGTGACCTGCCGCTTTACTCCCCCATTTTCTGAAATGTGTGATCTCTTCGAGAGGCAGGTCGTAACCAGAAAGATACAGCAGGCTGTATAACAGCATCGATCCATGTCCTCCAGACAATACGAAACGATCGCGGTCGAACCACTGCGGGTTCCGGGGATTATGCCTGAGAAACTGCGTCCACAGAGTGTAGGCCATGGCAGCAGCGCCCATCGGCATGCCGGGATGACCGGCGTTCGCGTTCTGAACAGCGTCGGCCGACAGAATTCGGATCGTGTTGATGCATAGCTCTTCGAGTTCTCTATTCAGCTTCACATTCATATCTGCCTCCACTTCGGTTTCGTATAAAGCGCTTCCGACAATCTGATTCCGATTGTTGAATAGGGGGACGCCGGAGCTGCTGTGTCAGCCGCGAAGAATGCGTGCCCCGAAGGGAGCACCCGTTAATCCGCCGTCCACCATCAACTCGACCGCGTTGATGTACGAGGAATCGTCGGACGCGAGAAAAAGAACGGCTCTGGCAATCTCCTCCGGCTCGCCCCAGCGGCCCAGCGGAACCGCAGAGGAGTAGAAGTCTGCGAGCTTGGCGGACTGTTCTTGAGAGGCATTGGCCCGAGACCCGCGCTTCCAGATGGGAGTTTTGGTCGCTCCGGGCGCTACGACATTGACACGAATGTTGCGCGGCGCAAAGTCGGCGGCGATCGCACGTGCCATGGATACTACCCCACCCTTCGTGGCCGCATAGGCCGCCAGGCCGGCCTGGCCCAGATAGTTGTGCACCGAACCGTTGAAGATGATGCTGGCGTTGTCGTTCAACAGAGGCGTGGCGGAGTTGACGGTGAAGAAAGCGCCATTCAGGTTGGTGTCGACTACCTTCTCGAAGATGGCTTCGTCGGTCGTGCCAGTCGGTGTCCTGCCCGAGATACCTGCATTCGCGAAAAGGATGTCAAGTTTGCCAAAGTCTTTGGAGAGTTCAGCAAAGAGTTCCTTGCGGTCCTCCGCCACTGTAACGTCGGCGCGATAGCCGCGCGCTTTCGATCCGAGTTCGGCGACCGCTTCATCGAGCGTCTGTTGATCCCGGCCGGTGATGGCGACTTCAGCGCCTTCTGCAACGAAAAGGCGCGCGGTGGCCAGCCCGATGCCGCTGTTTCCGCCGGTGATGAGAGCTTTTTTGCCTTTGAGTTTCATGATTCCTCCTTCGTGTCTTTCAGATCAGATTGTCAATTTTGCGGTTTATGATCGCAGCGATCTGAATCCCGCGCGAACTTCTTCCGAAAAGAGCTTCGGCTGTTCCCAGGCCGCGTAGTGTCCGCCTCTGTCTACTTGGTTGTAGTAGATAAGTTTGTGATAGGCCCGCGCCGTCCAACTTCGCGGGGCTTGATAGTTCTCGCCGGGAAAGACACTCACCGCAGCTGGGACGGAGACATTGGCCGCGTTATAAAGATTGAGGTGGAGTTCCCAATAGAAACGAGCCGCAGAAATCGCCGTGTTCGTCAACCAGTAGAGTGTGAAGTCGTCGAGCACATCGTCTCGTGTCAGGTCGCCTGCGGAGTATCCATTAATGCTGCGCCCGAGCACTGCCGAGGTGATCGGCGCCGCCGGCTGGCCATAACGATCACCGTGGTCAAAGAGCCAAGCTGCCAAGCAGACGGGCGAATCCGCCAATCCGTACAGCGTTTGCGGGCGAGTCGCCATCATTTGTGCGTAGGCACGTTTCTTTGTAAATAGGTTGGTCAGCTGCTCGTAAGCACGCCTTTCTTCGGCGGATAGGCCAGATGGCGGGGGATCGCCACACTGGAGCGCTCTCCCAATGTTGGATGGAATCGTCCCAGGGAAGTTGGTGTGAATTCCCAGCAATTCTGGAGGCGCCTGTTTGGCCATCGCCGTGCAGACGCCCGCACCCAAATCGCCGCCCTGTGCCACGAATTGCGTGTAACCGAGACGCTGCATCAGCACGACCCAGGCGCGCGCGGTGCGCTCGACGCCCCAGCCGGCAGTCGTCGGCCTGGCGGAAAACCCGTAGCCCGGCAGCGACGGAATCACCAGGTGGAAGGCGTCCGATGCGCTCCCGCCATGTGCCGTAGGATTGGTAAGTGGATCGATAATCTTTAGCTGTTCGATGACTGAGCCGGGCCATCCGTGCGTGACGATCAGCGGCAACGCATTTTCATGTTTCGAACGAACGTGAATGAAATGAATGTCCAGCCCATCGATCTCGGTGATGAACTGCGGCAGGGCGTTCAGTTTCGCCTCGAACTTGCGCCAATCGTAGTCTGTCGCCCAATAGCGGGCAAGTTCCTGAATTGTCGCCAGCGGCACGCCTTGCGATTCATTCGTGACCGTTTCCCGATCAGGCCACCTTGTCGAGTCGATGCGCCTGCGCAATTCGGTAAGTTCCGCTTCTGGAACATTCACCTGAAACGGACGAATAGTCGTCTTGTCGGCTGCCTGTGTAGCACTGGTTTGGGCTAAGGTGTTCTCCTTTTGAGCAGTATTGGATTGCGAATCTGCAAATGCCTCGCCGATCGTGGCTGGTCTGAGCGCGACTGCCAGGCCCAAAATCGAGCTCGCCTTGAGCAAGCTACGGCGCGATCTGTCGTCTGGTTCTTTCATCGGGTGCTCCTTTCGAGGAGTGCTGCGTTTTTTTCATGGTGATTCTTCTTCTAGTGGTGGTGTGTTTCTCCCGCAGGATTCTGGGGCGGGTCCCCGCCCTTCAGAAATGCGCTGGATTCGCCGCACTCTTCGGGTCCCACCCCTTCATCTCATTGAGTTCCTCGGCCGTGATCTGAGGCAAGTGCCGGATGAACAAAACCAGGCGCCAGGTTTGCGGGACAGTGTGCGTTCCGTGGAAGGCTGGCATGCCGCTCAAACGAACTCCATTTTCAATTGTGTAGTAGAGCTCGCCATCGCTCTTGTTCTGCGTCCCGGCTGCGCGCAAGTCGGGCGGTTTCGGATAGAGGCCGTTGCCGAATACCGTGTGGACCCCTCCGTCATTCCCATGGCACGGAGCGCAATGATAGGAGAAGTGCTCCATGCCTCCCCGAATGTTCTCCGTTGAAGGCATGATGGGATTGCGAAGTTGGCGATAAGCGGATGGCACGGCTATTTTGCGTGCCGTTGTGGCCGCGACCTCCTCAATCGCTGATGGTGTCTCAAGTGCGCTGAAGCCTCGTCGCACGAGAGTCACCCCGTATCCCGCGGCTGCAACCGCAAGAGCAAATAGAATCAGCGAAGCTACTTTCCAGGGTTTCATGTCTACCTCTTTCTGTGCCGAGCCGGCACGACTTACCAGGACTTGAAATTCCGTTCAATGATGAGCGACTAGCTGCGACTCAAGAAGCCTAATGGGGAGCTGGCTGACTGTCGAACGTCAGTGCCGAGTTCAGAAATCCAGGGCGACGATCAGGCGGGCTGCGTATCCGTGTGATCGACGTCCGCCCGCCCGAACGCAGGGAGGTACCGGCCGAAGTTCAATTCGAAGTCGCTCGGAATACCATAACCGATACCACGCTGCTTGGGACCGCGCGCCTGCGCATCTGGCAAGGCCAGCATTGGGAAGATCATCTCGTTACTCGACTGGAGTTCCGCAGCCGTCGGCATCCCGAACCGGTTGATCTGGGCCTTCGCCGCGCCTAGCGTTTCACGCTCGAATGAGGCGAGACGCCGGACCAGCGTATCGACAAACGCGTCGAGGTCGCTATCGTCCAGCGTGCGGTTCACCCAGCCATAGGCCTCGGCGATGTCAGCATTAAAATCGTCGGCGCTGAGCACGAACTCAAGTGCGCGCGAACGGCCCACCAAGCGCGGTAGCCATTCCAGCGCCCCGCCGCCCGGGACCAGTCCGACGCCGACCTCGGGTTGGCCGAACAGCGCGTTTTGGCGGCTGGCGAAGCGCATGTCGCAGGCCAGCACGAACTCGTTGCCGATCCCGCGCGTGCGCCCGCGAATCTTGGCGATGCTCACCACCGCCGAGGACGCGAGGCGAAGGACAAACTCGCGCCAAAGGCCCAGCGCCTCTGGCCGTTCAGCTGCCTTGAATACATCGAGATGGGCGATGAAAAAATCGGGATTCGCCGACTGGAACACGACGACCTTCACGGACGGGTCCGCCTCGAGGTCGGTCATGAGCGCTCCCAATTCGACGATCGTTGTGGGAACAAATAGATTGATCGGCGGGTTGCTGAAGGTGATCGTCCACAGGCCCGGATAGGTACGGTCGATATTGAACTGCGAAGTGTTAGGCATGGCGTATTTTCTCCTCTGTTGTGAAGAACCCTACCGCAGCGATCGGAAGCCTGCGCGAACCTCTTCTGAAAAGAGCTTCGGCTGTTCCCAGGCCGCAAAGTGGCCGCCCTTGGGGAGCTTGTTGTAATGGATCAGTTTGGGATACGCCCGCTCCGCCCAACTGCGCGGGCACAGATCGATCTCGTCCGGAAAGGAGCTTACGGCAACCGGGATGGAAACGCCTTTGACACTGAAGTATCCGAGTTTGTTTTCCCAGTAGAGGCGGGCTCCGGAAATCCCCGTGTTCGTCAACCAGGCGATCGTGACGTTATCGAGAATGTCGTCACGCGTGAGGCCTTCGGATTCTCCCTGAAAGACACGTGAGATCAGCGCGTAGCTCCACGCATCGTGGTCCAGAAAATAGGCGGCCAGGCCGACGGGGGAATCCGCAATTCCGTACAACGTCTGCGGTCGCAACCCCATCTGGTAGCCGTAGGCGACGCCTTTGCTGTAGACGAATTGCAGCCGCTCGAAAGCGAGTTTTTCCTCAGGTGAGAGACCATCTGGCATTGGAGCACCGGTGAATGCCGCCTTGTCAATTTCGGGCGGAACCGCGCCTGGCATGTTGATGTGAATGCCGAGCAGTTCGGGAGGAGCCTGCACACCCATTTGTTCGGTGATGATCGCACCCCAATCGCCGCCTTGCGCCACGAACTTCGTGTATCCCAGGCGCTTCATAAGCACGGTCCAGGCGCGAGCGATGTGGGCGGGGTCCCAGCCAGTGGTGGTCGGCTTGCCGGAAAAACCGTAGCCCGGCATCGACGGAATTACAACGTCGAACGCATCGGACGCATTTCCGCCGTGTGCGGTGGGATTGGTCAGCGGATCGATGATCTTCATCTGTTCGGTGATCGAGCCAGGCCATCCATGCGTGACAATCAGCGGCAATGCATTTTCGTGTTTCGAGCGGACATGAATGAAATGAATGTCCAACCCGTCGATCTCCGTCAGGAACTGCGGCAAGGCGTTCAGTTTCGACTCGATCTTGCGCCAGTCGTACTCGGTCGCCCAATAGCGAGCCAGCGCCTGCATCGTCGTAAGTTGCACTCCTTGCGTCGCATCCGTAACCGTTTCCCGTTCAGGCCACTTTGTGGCATTGACGCGCCTGCGCATTTCGGTCAGTTCCGTCTGCCGGAACACTCACCTGGAATGGGCGAAGGGCGGTCTTGTCTATTGTCTGCTTGTTGCTTTCGTGAATCGCAGTTGCCATGCTGTTTTCTCCTTTGATCTAATGGGAAGACTGTCGGTCAACTATCGTGCACCCCGCGCGCCAGCTTGGTTATTCGCAGTATCCAGTTGAAAACGAAGATATCTGTGGAGCCTCGCTCTCCAGTCCAAGTGTCAAAATGTCAAGTCCTTGACCGTCAGACTAGATAATCCACACCGGCGGAAAGAAGCGCAGACTTTTCGTCTCATCCCACACTTTTCAAGCCGATTCTGGCATCATCTAAAATACTAGGGGTCACAGGATGTTGGAACCCAGAGAACAGATATCAAGCAATGATATTCGCGCGATCCTCGATGCGATTCCAGGACTCGCATGGTCGGTTACCCCCGACGGATCGCTTGAGTTCTTCAATCAGGAGTGGCAGCAATTCACCGGCCTCTCCGTAGGCCCCGCGGAAAGCTGGAGTTGGACCAAAGCCGTCCACCCCGATGATGTAACGCGCCTGCAAGATTACTGGGATTCCGCGGATCCGAACGGCACCCACGCCCGCTTGCGCGGCCAAGATGGCGAATACGGATCGTTCTTGATACGGCGCAGAGCGGTGATCGACACATCAGGGCGAATCATCCGATGGTACGGAACTGCATCCAGGACGCCGTCGAACGTCACCGAGCTGAGCGCCATGATCAATAGCATTCCAACTCCCGCCTGGTCAACTCGCCCCGACGGCCATGTCGAGTTCTTGAATCAACGCTGGCTTGACTACGCGGGGATGACCGCGGAGCAGGCGCTGGGCTGGGGCTGGGGAACGGTAGTTCATCCCGACGACCGCGGCGCGCTGGTGCGGCAGTGGGAGTTGTGCCTGTCCTCAGGCATCGCGGCGGAGGTGGAAGCGCGACATCGCCGCTTCGATGGAGTCTATCGATGGTTTCTGGTCCGGGCGAACCCGCTGCGCGATGCATCGGGCAAAGTCGTCAAATGGTATGGAACAAACATCGATATAGAAGATCGCAAACAGGCAGATGAGGCATTGCGCGCGAGCGAACGTAACCTCCGCGCCATCATCAATACCATTCCGACGCTGTCATGGTCCACCCGCCCGGATGGCTACGTCGAATTTCTCAGTGAGCGCTGGCTCGGTTTTACGGGCCTCACGGAAGAACAGGCGCTGGGCTTCGGCTGGGCGGTGGCAGTTTATCCCGGAGACGCTCAACGCCTACTGGAGTACTGGCAGGCCGCGCTCGATGCCGGCTCGGAGGTGGACGTCGAAGCTCGGTTGCGCCGCTTCGATGGAGTCTATCGATGGTTTCTGTTTCGGGCCAGCCCCCTTCGCGATGAATCCGGCAAGATCGTTAAGTGGTACGGGACGAACATCGATATAGAAGATCGCAAACAGGCAGATGAGGCCCTTCGCGCCCGGGAGCGGAGCCTCCGCGCCATCATCAATACCATTCCGACACTGTCGTGGTCGACCAATCCGGATGGCTCCGTCGAATTTCTCAGCGAGCGCTGGCTGGGTTTTACGGGCCTCACCGAAGAACAGGCGCTAGGCTTCGGCTGGGCCGTGGCAATTTATCCCGGAGACGCTCAACGCCTGCTCGAATACTGGCAGGCTGCGCTCGATGCGGGTACGGAAGTCGACGTAGAAGCGCGGCTGCGACGCTTCGATGGTGTATACCGCTGGTTCCTTTTTCTCGCCAGTCCCCTTCGCGATGAGTCCGGCAAGATCGTCAAATGGTACGGAACCAACATCGACATCGAGGATCGCAAACAGGCGGATGAGGCCTTGCGCGCCAGCGAGCGCAATCTTCGCTCCATCATTAACTCAATTCCCGAGCTGGCTTGGTCTACCGCGCCCGATGGCTATTGCGACTTCGTGAACCAGCGTTGGCTGGATTACGCCGGCTGCTCGATGGAACAGGTGATGGGCTGGGGGTGGAGACCGCTGATTCACCCCGACGATGAACTTGGGCTGGTGAAATTCTGGCAAGGCGTTTTGGATTCAGGCGACGCAGGAGAACACGAAGCTCGCCTGCGACGCTTTGACGGAGTTTACCGGTGGTTCCTCTTCCGCCCGGTTGCGTTACGCGATGAATCGGGCGTGGTTGTTAAATGGTATGGACAGAACATCGACATCGACGATCGGAAACGTGCGGAGGATGCCGTCAGTCGAAACGAACGTACTCTCCGCGCCATCATCAATACGATTCCGGTAACGGCATGGTCGACTCGTCCAGACGGCTACGTTGAATTTCTCAGTCAACGCTGGCTCGAATACACCGGCATGTCGGCGGAGGAAGCGGAAGGTTGGGGATGGGCAGCTACGCTTCACCCCGCTGACTCTCCCGAACTCGCTCGTCATTGGCAATTTTGTCTCGAAACCGGCACACCCGGCGACATTGAAGCCCGCATGCGCCGTTTTGACGGAGTCTATCGGTGGTTTTGGTTTCGCGCCAATCCGTTGCGGGATGAATCGGGCCAGATCATCAGTTGGTACGGAACGAATATCGACATCGAAGATCGTAAGCAGGCCACGGAAGCCCTACGGTCAAGCGAACGCGACCTCAGCCTGATCATTGAAACGATTCCGGGGTTCGTGTGGTGCGCTACTCCTGCGGGCGAGTTCAATTATCTCAACCAGCGGATTCTCGACTATTCGGGCGCGGCTCTTGCCGACTGGACGAACGGAGGCTGGACTCATTTCCTTCACCCGGACGACGCGGGTCCCACCATCCAGGCATGGTCGAACAATGTGGCGACCGGTCAACCGCATGAGATTCAGTGCCGGCTCCGGCGTTCGGACGGGCAATATCGATGGTTCCACATACTCGGTGAAGCAGCCCGCGACGGTCAGGGCGCCATCACTCGCTGGTACGGCCTGCTTCTCGATATCGATGACCGGATCCGGATTGGGGAGACGCTTCGCACCACGGAGGTGCGCCTTTCCCGAGCCACGCAGATCGCCATGGTTGGCGAAATGTCTGCCTCCATCGCCCATGAAATCAATCAGCCGCTGGCCGCGGTCATTGCCAGTGGCCATGCATGCCGCCGATTCCTTTTGGCCGAGCCTCCTAACATCGCCGGAGGCCGCGAGGCGGCTGAGAGTATCGTGCGTGACGGCAAGGACGCCGCCGACGTAATACGACGAGTCCGCGCGCTCTTCAAGCAAGCAGCCGTTGAGAAGACGATGCTGAACGTGAATGACGTGATCCGGGAGGTGCTGCGTCTGTTGGCTGGTGAAATTTCCAAGCGACGAGTTTCCTTGGAGGCGGACTTGGCGAAGGAGCTTCCGCTTGTTCACGGAGACCGGGTGCAATTGCAGCAATTGACCTCCAATCTTCTTCTCAATGGCATGGAAGCGATGGATTCCGTCAACGACCGTCCCCGAAAGCTTTCCATCCGCTCTTTCGCCAAGGACCCCGACACCGTGCTGGTGGAAGTTACGGACTCAGGCTTCGGGTTGGAGAATCCCGAGAAAGCATTTGAAGCCTTCGTCACTACCAAGGAAAATGGCATGGGCATGGGATTGACGATCTGCCGCTCGATCATCGAGGCGCATCAAGGGCGTCTTTGGGTGGCCGCAGCGCCCGGGCCGGGTGCCAGGCTCTGCTTCACGCTTCCGACGAAGGCGGAGCTTGCTTGACGCCTGACTCCCCGATTGTGTTCGTAGTGGATGACGATCGGCGGGTGCGGGAAGCCCTCTCCCGGCTGATTTCGTCCGCCGGCATGGCCGTCGTCACGTTCGGCTCGGCTGCGGAATTCCTGGAATATGAAAAGCCCGACGCGTCAGCTTGCCTCGTGCTCGATCTGAGGATTCCAGGCATGGACGGCCTGGAACTGCAGCAGCAATTGGCGGAAGGAGACGCACCGCCAATTGTTTTCATAACGGGTGACGGCGACATCCCTTCCACGGTTCGTGCGATGAAGGCGGGCGCAATTGAGTTCTTATCGAAGCCATTTGACGACGAGGAATTACTGCGTGCGATCGACATCGCGATCGCGCAGGATCGGGAAACACGCCGAAAACGATCGGAGCTGAGCGAATTGCGCCGGCGTTACGATCTGCTAACATCGCGAGAGCGGGAGGTTCTGCCCTTTGTGGTAGCCGGGTTTGCGAACAAGGCAGCGGCCGCGGACCTTGGCATTGCCGAGAACACCATCGCCGTCCATCGCGGGCAAATCATGCGCAAAATGGCCTCGCGGTCGCTAGCGGAGCTGGTCCGGATGGCGGACAAGCTAGGGGTCTCAAAGGGCTGAAACCAATCTCCAAGGCACCGCTCACGCTCCTCCGACACGGCATTTCTCCAATATTTTCAACCACATCACTGCCTCATTCCCTCTCGTCAGCCCTGCCGGAGTTGAAAATGGGCTTTGGAGGCGGAGCGGTCCTTGGGTTCGTTTCGCAAGTTCGCCGCAGCCGCAGGGATCCTTGGGTTCGTTTCGTAATTTGGCGCAGCGGCGGGGGCTCTTGGGTTCGTTTCGTAAAATCTTGTAGCGAGGACTAAAGGAACTTGGAATGGACGCCGGCCCGCCGTTTCCCTACTATCAGACTGTAGATGGTTGGAAATCGAGCGATGTGACTAATCGCATCGTAGTTGCTGTAGACGATGATTCTCGCGTTCGGGAGTCTATTGCCCGTTTGGCATCGTCGGCCGGGCTGGAGGTCGAAGTGTATCCTTCCGCTGAAGCGATGCTTTCGTCGGGCGTCCTTGCTCGTGCGGGTTGTCTGATTACCGATATTCGTATGCCCGGAATGGACGGGTTGGAGTTGCAGGGGCTGGCCCAGACGGCTCATCCCAAGCTGCCGATAATTCTGATCTCTGCGCACGTGGACGAAGCGGTTCGACAACGCTCGCTGGGAGAAGGCGCGTTCGAGTTTCTATACAAGCCATTCGATGGCGAGGAACTCGTGCGCGCAATTCAAAGGGCTTTAGAGCAGAATCCTCAGGGATAACGGCAGCGGTGCCGTTGCAGGAAAGGGTTTGCCTGTGTACCGCAAGTCAGGTGTCTTAGAAGCGCTGGAAGACGAGATGATCGGCCGGAGCACCGCATTTCAGTTCGTTCTGAATCAGGTGCGGGTCATCGCGAAAAGCCAATCGGTGGTCTTAATACAAGGCGAGACTGGTACCGGGAAGGAAGTAATCGCCCGCGCCATTCACGACCAGAGTTGCCGAAAGCACGGCCCCATGGTCAAGCTGAACTGCGCCGCCATTCCCGGGCCTCTGCTCGAAAGCGAACTCTTCGGCCATGAACGTGGAGCCTTCACCGGCGCCGTCACCCATACCAAAGGCCGATTCCAGCAAGCCGACCAGGGAACCCTCTTCCTCGATGAAATCGGCGACCTCCCGCTGGAGTTGCAGCCCAAACTCCTGCGCGCTTTGCAGGAACAGGAGTTCGAACGGCTGGGCAGCAACCAGACCATCCGCGTAAACGTGCGCGTAATCGCAGCGACCAATCAGGACCTGGCACAGCTCGTAGCCCAGAAGCAGTTTCGGGCAGATCTGTATTATCGATTGAACGTGATCCCGCTGACTCTGCCCGCACTTCGGGATCGGAGGGAGGACATCCCGCTCCTGGTGGAGCACTTTGTGAGAAAGTTCTCGGCGCGTCTCGATAAACCGATCGATATCATTCCCGCGGAAGTGATGGAGGCCTTGAAAAGGCACAACTGGCCGGGTAACATTCGCGAGCTCCAGAACTGCATTGAACGGGCGGTAGTGCTCTCGCCCGACTCAACGCTTCGGCCTACCCTCACTGACCTGATCTCGGTGGCGGGCCAGTTCACACCCAACACCGCGCACACCCTCGCAACGGCGGCGCGTGAGCATATTCTCGCAGTATTAGAGCAGACCAGCTGGACGGTCGGCGGACCCGAAGGGGCAGCCGCGCGCCTCGGATTGCCGCGCACCACACTGATGTATAAAATGCGCAAACTGGGAATCGAATCGCGGCGGACACAACGTTGCCGGTTCATACCGGCCATGAATGCGGAGCATAGGACGCTCATGGAATCAGCCGTAGGTGCGTAATTCCGCGGGCCGCGCCGATTGACTTCGTTCAAGACCACGGTTTGACATTTTGACATCGACCGTTCATCGCACCAGACGATAAGCAACTTCCCCTCCTGTGGTTATGCCACAGCTGAGACTGGCACTCTGTTTGCAGTCTCCTGCGATAGAGGTAGGAAAATGGAAGACAACACGATAGTCAAGTCGAGTTTCTCGGCAACGATCAACGCCCCTATCATTCCGTCCTGGTGCTTTGCGGTGTCCGAGTCGGAATATCAGGCCTGCTCTCCGGCCCATTGCTCCGCCGGCGCCACCCTCGCACCGGATGGACGACGCATGTCGATCAATATCGAGATCCTCGGCGGAAGCCTGATGGTGCAACACTACGTCGAAGAGATCGCGAAGCCTGATCACCTCAGACTCGCCTCTCACTCGGACGTCTTTACGCCCACGGGCCGCACAAAACTAGCCGTGACCTGGGACTTGGCGGTCCGGAAGATCGACGACAAAACGTGCGAGTTCACGAATACAGTTCAAAGCTGCACCACTCCAGAACCGCTGCACTTTCTCGGCCAGCAAGGAATCCCATTCGAGGTCTTCCGGAGCGCTCGCAAGCCGATCTCGGAGGCTCACAACCGGCAAGAGACGCCTCTCTTCGCGGAGAGTATCGAACGTCATGCGTTAAGAACAAACTGAGACGAACTGGAGGAAACATGGCAAACCTGACATATGAAAAGGAGTTCACGGGACTTGTTATGATCGATCCCTATAACGATTTCATCTCTGAAGGCGGCAAAATATGGGATCGCATAAAAGGTGTTGCTGAAAGCAACAAGTGTATTCCTCATATGATGCAGATCCTCGAAGCCGCGCGAAAGGCTGGCATTCGCGTTTTCTATGCGATGCATCGGCGATATCGCGCTGGTGACTATGCGACCTGGAAATACATCGCGCCAATTCAGAAGGCAGCATGGTCGCGGAAGTCCTTCGAATACGGTACGTGGGGCGGCGAGATCCGCGCCTGGTTCGAACCGCACGAGGGCGACGTCGTGGCCGCGGAACATTGGTGCTCTACCGTTTCGCCAACACGGATTTGGACTTGCAGCTCAAGAAGCACGGCATTCACAAAGTCATCGTCATGGGACTGATCGCGAACACCTGTGTGGAGGCTACCGTTCGCGATGCCGCCGAGCTCGGCTATGAGGTCACGGTGGCAAAAGATGCGACCGCGAGCTACTCCGATGAGCACATGCACGCCTCTCTTGAAGTCAATCTCCCAAACTACGCCAGTGCTATTGTGACCACCGATGAAATCGTCGGCACCCTCGCTTCTCTTGCCAGCGCGCGAGTCGCTTCTGGGTCTTGACCTGCGGGCGAAAACCGCTCTAACGCCGAAGTCACTGCTCCCATTTGAAATGCGTCGCCAAGTCGCTGAGCAAGCGTTTTGCCATCCACCCGGAAAACCACCGGGCGGGCCGGCTATCCTCAAACCGTCATAGATCTTATCGGTGGCCACACCCAAGGGCCGCCGAGCAAGCGGGTCAAGCGTTCGACATCTTTGGTGTACGGGATGTCATAGTAGTATTTCCGAGCGGCCAGAATTTCGTCCCGGTGCCGGTCGAACACATGATTGATCTCGTCGATGCCGGCGTGAACCGCGCGTACATTCGGCCAGTACGTCTCTGACGACGGGTGAAACTCGCTGTAGAGATCCTCCGATAATTTGTGTCGCCGGTCCCATCACTCGCTTGCGGTATTCCGTGTTCACCGGGTTGGGGAATATACAGAATATAATTGCGGTTGCTTGAGCTGAACGCGCTGAAATGAACGGCGCGGCTCGAAACAGCCGTAGCGCTCCACGACACCGGCGGAACTGAATGAAGGCAGTGAACCTTCACTGCGCCCGCGTGCGGGAACCGGCAGGCTGTTGCCAGCGCGCACACGTACTTGCGTTAGCTCGGCATTGACCTGCCCCGCACACCCGCGCTCGCTCGCAACGGTTCTCCAACGAAACTTGTGTGCGGGTTAGCAAAGCTGGCAACCGCCTGCGAGTCTTGTTGTTGGCTCAGACAGTCAAACCAGCCGGCCTTCGAAAGGTTTGAACTCCACGGCCCCGATGATACCCGGTCAATCCTGCTGGGTAAAACTGAGCAGTCTTGCACGGGGCGGGCGCAGACTCTGAGCGCCCGCCGTTTTGTTGTCCAGTCTGCCTCTTTCAGAACATGTCAGAACCGGTATCCGAATCCGACTGACGGCTCAGCTCGATGGCTGATTCGGTCCAGGCCACTCAGTCGAGGAAAATCGTAGGTCGGGGAACTGTAGAGAAAACCCCGGTATTCGGCGCGCATGAAAACGTGCTTGGAGAGGTTAAAATCGGCCCCGCCTCCGTATACAAATGCAGCCCGCGCCTGCGCGCTCGCGCCCACGAAATCCTTGGGATCGAACACCAGTCCGCCGACGCCGGCTAACAAGAATGGCGACCAGTGCCTCTGCGGGAAGCGGAGAACATAATCGCCGCTGACTTCATGCGAGTAGGTCTTCAACCCGATCGGTCCGCTCTCGAGCCCATAACTCTCGGTATTGAGGGCGTAGCCGTAATTCAACTCCACACCCTGGTTCTGAGTGAAAAAGAATCGATAACTGGCGAGTACACCGCCGGTGTTGGTCGCGCTTTGGTCCACGCCATTGCTCCTGGTGGTGTTGACAAAACTTCCGAACGCCTGAACGCTTGCTTCATTCTTATAGACTGGCGTCTCCTCTTGCGAGAACGCCGGTATTGACATCGTAAATGCTCCTGCCACGAGCAACAGCACACGCTGGTTTAAAGATACTCTCTTCGAAAACATGGAAACGCTCCTTCTCTTGACCTCTGAAATTTTCTTGATTGGCATGCCTGCTAAGAAATAAGCACTTTCCCTTCCAACGTCCGAGTTCTGCTCATGCAACGAAATACGGGTTCGCTTCGCTCACAGTGGCCTGGTTCCGTGCCGTCGCGTCGGCAGTTGCGATCCTGTCGACATCAGCGGGGTGGCTCTCGTAGCGGCGACTTCTTCGGAGCCTTTGAGTTCTCAACGGCGTCGGCAAAGGATCGAGTGGCTCTCGATCTGTCTTGTCTCCGGCCGAGTGGGTCGTACAGCGAAGTCGCTCCGTGCGGGAAACGCGACGGGAAAGTTCCTCGGAGAAGCTTTCACCTGCTGAGAATCGAGACAGACGAAGCTAACGGTCAGTTGACATTATGAGTCGCGGGAGGTTGGGCGAGCCTTGTGTCGCGGCGCCCGAACAGTGCTGGCGGGCAGGACGCTTTCGTTCTCCGGCTGGGAGGCGGTCTCTCGATTCGAGCGAAGTCACCTCGATCGATAAGGCGGGTTGGTGTCTGCTGCGATTGATGCATCGCGATGGTGTCGAGGTTTCCGGGAGGGGCCTCGCGGCCGAGACAATCCTGGGCGAACTTGCAGACAAAGAGAAAAAGTGCTTATGAGCTTAGCTTGGAAAAAAGACTTGGCGAGTCTTATGACTGGGGCGGGGGCGGTCCGCAGCTCAATGCGCTCGATGCCGATCGCGGCGCGGCTCAGCCTACAGACATTCGTCTCGTCAAGTTCTCGATGGGAGTACTGCGTTGCAAGACTCCCCGAGGGGGCTGAACTGAGTGCCAACGGGCAGGCATGTGCCGTACCGTCGACAGCGAAAAGCCGGCACCGTCACGAATGGCGATGCATAACGCACACGATCTCAAGGGTTTCGAAAAACGATCTAGTGGTTGCTCGCGTGCGTGGTTGAAAGTATGCTGCATTACTACATGCACGACGGACCGGCGGCGTTAGTCAAGTCACCGGCGAGTTCGAAGGGAAACGCAAAACGCGGTCAATTCCTCAGGTCAGGTTGCAACTGGACGGCGCTACGAAATCCCCAGCCTGGCTTCAGGGTTTCTGAAACCGTCATCGCAGCGCTGAATCTACGCCCACGAGAGGTGAATCAATGCGAACGATCTCCAATGAACAAGCATCTTCCAAAAGGGGGCCTGGTGTACCGGTTACCAAGCCAAGAATGACTTCTGAAAAGATGTTTTCTGCGTCCCCTCGCATTTCTTCCCTTGCCGTTGCCTTCGCGCTTGTTTCGTCTGTATCTCTGTGTCAACAAGCCTTGCCGGGCGATTCCACTCAGACGACCGCAACCCCAAGGACTACTGAGGATAACAATCCGTCAGTGGAGAGTAAGCGGCTTCTCGGCATCATGCCAAATTACCGAACCTCTCCGACCCTCCAGAACTACGAGCCCCTGACAAGCGGTGAAAAGTTCAAGATAGCCTCCCAGGATGCTTTCGATCGCGGCACTGTCGGACTGGCACTTCTATTCGGCGGCGAGAGCCAGTTGACAAACTCAAATCGAGCTTTCGGGCAAGGCACTCTGGGATTTGGCCGGTACTTCGGGGCGGCGTACGGCGATTTTGTGATTGGCGACTACATGACAGAGGCGGTCTTCCCGACTCTTCTCCGCCAGGACCCGCGCTACTTTCGCCGTGGCACCGGGAGCGAGCGGTCCAGACTCGGCTACGCCGTGGGGCAAATCTTCTGGACTCATCGTGATTCGGGTGGGACGCAGTTCAACTATTCGGAAATAGTCGGAAACTCAGTCGCAGTGGCCATTTCGAACGCTTACTACGCGGACAACCGGACCGCCAGTGAGGGCGTATCAAAGCTTGGGATGCAGATTGGAGTCGACATGGCGTCCAACATCTTGAAGGAGTTCTGGCCAGACTTGGAACGGAAGTTTAGGCGAAAACACGTCCTGAAGGCAACCACGAACAGGTCGAATTGATTCCACGATGGCACGCCTTTGGTCATTCGAATGCTGTTTGGCCACGGGTCGCCTGTGTCGGGTGCCCCGATGGCTCGATGCCGAGAGGGCTGTCGAGATTCCTGAAAATAGTCACGCACCACTAAGATTCTTGAACCTGTCAACAGACACGACGGGGCTCTAGGAGCAACGGCCCGCATTCTTGTCAATGCATATCCTTGAACCCAGCTCTGCCGTGTAAACACGCTGAAGTGCGGACCGCGAACTCTAGCCGATCTTGGGAAACTTCGGATCGGTACCGACAAGCCCGCTCTGCTTCGCCGTTGCCGGGTTCCGCGCCTGCGAGAAAAAGCGCGCCACCGCCATCACTCCTCGGAGGGATGTTCCGGCTGCCCTTCACGCCGGCACGGGTGCTGGCTGCGCTGATGGCGAGAGTTGGGGCCTAGCGACCCGCGATTGGGACTTCCTGAAGTGATGGCCGGTGTCATCCGCCTGTCTGCAGCCAACCGTGATCCGTTGGGCCGCGCTAAAGGACGGGAAAGAAATAGTTTGGCGTTTTGTCACCGCCAGCCTTTTCAGGCCTCCTACCGAATTGGCTAAGTAGACTGGAATCAGCGGATGTAATTTGATGGAAAACGGGTTGCCGGCGAGGCTATTTAGGATGACTTAGGACGGTTTGGGCTGTTTTCGGCCCTTCGATGTTCGGTTATTGTTCGGCTGCGCAGGCTCAGGGAGTCGCCGGCGGAGGGGGCGTTGTCATGATTTTGATCAGGTCGGCCAGGCTTGCAGGGCGACCGCGACGACCCGGAGAAGCTCCTTGCGATTCGCCCCGGTCGCTGCCTGAACGGACAACCCAAAGTTAACGGTTTGTACAAAACGGGACAGCGCGTCGGCGTCGCTGCCGGCAGCAAGATCGCCCTCGGCAATGGCACGCTTCAACCGCGCGCGTAAATCCGCGTGGCCTTGCGCCCGCTGCTTGACGAATTCTTCCTGAAGAGGATCGGACGTCCCCGCGCACGAAAGTGCGCCGTGCACCCAAAGGCACGTTCCTGGCAAATCAGGATCAGTGACCAGATCGACCACCCCTTGCAACAGACGTTCAACAACCTTGCGTGCGGTCGGTTTCTTCAGCGCCTCCTGAAGATACGCAGCCGGGCCTTGAAAGTAGCGCTCGACAGCCCGCCGAAACAGAGACTCCTTGTTGCCAAAGGCCGCATAGAGGCTCGGGCGACTGATTCCCATTGCCTCTGTCAGGTCGGAAAGCGATGTGCCCAGAAAACCTTTCCTCCAGAACAGGCGCATCGCCTGGTCCAGAGCCTCGTCAGTGTCGAAGGCACGCGGGCGGCCTGGCGGAGAGAGGTCGCTTTCATTTAATACCGATCGGTAAATAATCCCTCGACAATCGTTTCCTTCTGGACTCATTGTATACCAAGTGGTAAAGAACTCCAATCATCTTTGCTTGCAATCGGACTTGGCGATCTGATTGAGCCCCGGAGGGCAGCAGGCACCGTAACTCCATGACCGAGCAAACGGCCACAGATTCACAAACGAGGTCATGTAATGAATAACTCATCAAAGAAAACGGCGCTGGTTACGGGCGCTAACAAAGGCATCGGCTTGGAGATCGCCAGGCAATTGGGAAAGGCCGGATTTTTGGTCTTTCGTTGGAGCGCGAAACACCGCTGCAGGGCAAGCGGCGGCAGCAAAGCTCCGCGCCGAGGATCTCGATGCTCATCCCGTGGAACTGGACCTCAATCGAAAGGAAACCATCGAAGCCGCTGCATCCACCATCAAGGCTCATGGTCAGCGACTCGACGTGCTTATCAATAACGCGGCAATAGTCGATCCGGCGGACGGCCCTCCAGGCACCGTCGATTTCAGCGTAGTTCAACGGGTGATGGAGACGAATTTTTTCGGCACGCTGGCTGTTACTCAGGCGATGCTGCCTCTTCTGCGGGAAGCTCCTGCCCCCGCATTGTCAATGTGTCCAGCGGACTTGGTTCTCTGACGATGAACGGCGATCCCACATGGAGCTTCGCCGGCGCAAAATTCCTCGGATACAACACCTCCAAGGCCGCGTTGAATATGTTGACCATTCAATTGGCCTACGAGTTCCGCGATACGCCGATGAAGGTGAATTCCGCAAACCCCGGCTACACGGCGACTGACATGAACGGAAATCAAGGCCATCAGACTCTCGAAGAAGGGGCCGCTGAGCCTGTCCGTTTGGCACTTCTGCCTTCGGACGGCCCTACTGGTGGTTTCTTCGAGACGGCTGGTCCTCACCCTTGGTGACCTGATGAGCACGGCGAAAGTCGCCGTCGTCTGCACTCTATCCGAGTGTGTTTGTATTGATCGTCAACGGCAGAATGGAGAAGCTGACCGGCTACTTCAATGGGACAATTACGTCCAACACAACCCGCAGATTGGAGTGGGTCTTTCACAGAGCGGGGTTGCAGAAGGTGACAAGATCATTCAAATTTCCGCTAATTGCGTCGGGGGCTGGGCCGAGTTCCTCAGCCGGCTGATTCTGGCGATTAACCCAAAACGTGGATATCCGAATGACTTGGCCGCGGCCGCGTCCCATCCCGCGAAGGTAGCGAAAAGAATTTGGCGACGCCACACACCGACGTTCCTTTCACCGACATGTTCTTCGGTTACGTAGAAAAGATGTATGAGCTTGGATTCTGGACGGGCTGTGGCGGGGGATCGTATTGCGAAAACGCCAGTGTCACGCGGGACCAAATAGCTCCGATGGTCATGCGTGCAATGATGGGCGGCCCATAACCGAGGGGCCGCTAGCGCAAAAATCTCGAAAGCGTAGCTAAGAGATCCGCCAATCACGGGGCTTCGGGGTGGTGGTGGTAGCCATATGTAGAAAAAACAATATTGTCTTGCGAATCGCGAGACAACAAAAATAAAAAAAGTGGTCACCATGGCTACCTTGGCAGGTCAACTCATTTCACATCAGTAGCTTCCAATGGTAACCGCTCGAAATGGGGTGGTTACCATGGTTACCATCGCGAACCTAAAGGGGTTTGGACTCCATTTGGACTCCACAGAGGCACACTCGCAGCACGAATATCGGCGTAAGTGTATGAAAAATAGGAGTGGCCAGGGACGGAATCGAACCGCCGACGCCAGCCTTTTCAGGGCTGTCAGATCAACAACTTACAGACCATTTTCTATGAAAACACAAGGCTTACGCGAAAAAGATTTGGACTCCATTTGGACTCCAGACGCGCTTTGGACTCCACGTGGACTCCACATAACGCACGTAGAATGTGGCATTTAGATTGCCTCGCGCGCGATCGACTGCCTTTTTGTGAAGTCGTCTCACGAATGTGAAAACAACATTCAAATATCCTATATATGGTCACCACGCCCCTCGTGTTGCGAAGATCGGCGGCGAGCATCCGGAGCCACACGCGTCTTCTACGCGACCATCGTCCGAAGGTTAAGTGGCAGGGCCTCTCTGACCTTTTCAATCTCGGTGTCCATGTCCTTCTCGTCGACCGGCGTTTCCAGGATAAGGGGCACTTGCTCGGGAATGAGGTGAGCGACTTCCCGAAACGCGATCATTGACGAATACGATAGAGCATCATGCTTACTCCGCGAGTTCACCTCGCTGACGTGAACCTGCCTGAGTCTCGGACCGAACTCGCGCAGGATCAGGTAAGCTTCAGTCATCGTTAGATCCACTTGACGCGCATGCCCAATATCAAAACAAAAAGTTGCATCCGGCAGTTTACGAAATACACATGAAAGCTCCTCAGCGGTACGACCGATCGGCTTACGTTTGTCCATATTCTCGATGCAGACGGTTTCTCCGAGTTCCCGCCACAGGCCGAAATCAGTTATCGCGTCTGGGTGGACGACGACGGGCCACCCGCGATAGACCTCATCGCCAAGACGGTTCCGCAGTGTTGCTTCCCACGCCGAATCAAAGGAGCTGGGGGCATGGATTGAGATATAGTGAAAACCCACCAAATCAAGGTGCGGGATCGCATTCAGCATCGGAACCAGCTCATTCTGTCGTAGCGCCGACAGTTCAATTACGTGCAACCCGTGCTGATGCACCATTTCGAGACCACGCGCAAAGTCAGCATAGGCGAGAGCGCCCGTTGAAAATCCGATTGGTCGCATTAAAACACCCCGTAATTTTTCGTCAGGTCTTCCATCTCACTCTCAGGATCAAAGAAAAACTCGAGAAGGCCATCTCTAAACGTGTGGCTAAGGCTGCGAGCTCGTTGGTAGATCTTGTCTTCATCCGCATCGGCCTCACTCAGATCCTCGAGGTGCGCCCGAGCGCTCGCGTCGGACAGTATACCAATGAACTCGTCGTACGAGCTCAGGATTTTTGCCGCCGTTCCATCGAGGTGCGAGTATCGCGTCAAGACGCTCGCAATAATCTCTAGCGGCGTGAGCCGGAAAATGGCTTCCAAATGCTCAATAACTTCCTGACGACAATTTGGATCACCAAAGATTCTCGCGCGCTCGGCTGGCGGATAATCGAGATGACAACGAAAGCAGGCTAGGAGCCCCGAAACGTAAATCAGCTTTCGAGACATCCGCAATTTGATATTTCGAATCGCCCACCCTTTCCCCGACCGCGTGCGCAGCTTGTACGCGAAATCAACTGCCATCGTTCGCCAATACCGTGCAATGTCGTTTTGGAGAAAGCGTGGCACACGATGGCCGGATCCGCGCCAGAATCCTCGGTCTTCGAGAAGGTAGCGGTTCAGAACGTTTCGCACGACTCGCCGGTACGCGTCCTCGCGGCCGACAACACGTGATTCGAGCATTAGCAGAAGACGCCGGGTTGTGTTCCTGTTCGTATCGACGTCACCGCCGATCTGATGAACGAGATCGTGGCTGAAAACCATAGTGCTGAAAGTGCCTTCGCGCCCCACCGGCTTAGCCGCGATGCCTCGAATGATCTCATCAATTCGGTTGGTCAGGACATAGTGTCCCGGATCGGAGAGACCGTCGATCAGGAGCGTCCAATCGATGTCGCTCCCGTCCGTAAATTCATCGCGCGCAAGGGAGCCGGATACGACGATGCTCGTGTCCTCAGAATCCAGGTCTGCCAGCGCCCTTTGCAGTTCCTGGCGCTTCGCATCCGCCAGTTCGCGAGCGCGACGAAGATTGGCCCATTCGAGCCCGAGGCGCCGTTCCAGCTCGTCCAGGCTGGTATTCATTGTTGGCAGTTTCGAACGCTCATCTTTTGCTTTTTGGGTGCGCGAGGTAGTGCAACGGGCGATTCCAGACGATTCCTCATCACTCAAGAATCGTAGCAGAGAAACGGTCGGCCGACCGGTCGTCGGCGCGCTCCCGCGTTTGACGCGCAAGAAAGCGAACTGGGATCAACAATTGATGCCACTCCCCCATTGCCCGTACTGTGAGAAGCGCTTCGAGCCTTCCCGTTATCGTCCGGATCAGGTCGTTTGCAGCATGGGAGATTGCCAGCGCAAGCGGCGCGCGGCCTATCACCGCCAGAAACTCGCGGAGGATCCAGCGTACCGGCTTCAATGTCGCGAGAGCAAAACCAAGTGGCGGGATGCGCACCGCGATTACATGCGTGACTATCGCACATTCGGCCGGTCCAAAGCCCCGAAACTCCCAGTTCCAATTCTGAAACGGCTACTCCAGGCTGTAGAGAACAACCTAGCTCTACGAATAAGCGACTATGTTGCGGACATTTGGCTCGTTGATCACGACGATCGTGTAAAGAACACCCTGGCTTCAGCGCATCTTATTGTCCTTGAAGTACTTCGCCCATCGGCCTAGACCCAGGGATAGAGAGAACATCTTCTTGGCGATTTGTTTGAATCGACGTATAACTAAATGTGAACGCTGAGCGGATTGACGTCAGGTTTTCGTCGATGCGCCTCACCGCTACCTCTCTGAAAACAAGGGACGGTCGGGAAAGGTCTTGTGCGCGGATGACTTCGAAGCGGTGCAGTCGATTGTCCACTCAAAGTGAGCCTCACCAGAAGCGGGCGGCCGAGTACGTCCGAATGTCCACGGAGCACCAGCAATACTCGACCGAGAATCAGCACGCGGCGATTCAGCGCTTCGCCGACGAGCAAGGGCTGACGATCGTCCGGACGTTTGCCGATGCAGGTAAGAGCGGGCTCGGCATTCAGGGCCGGGAGGCGCTCCAGGAACTGCTTCGCGTGGTGAACAGCGGTTGTGTCCTTCCGGCAAGCCTGCGTAAGCCCGTCTGAATCAGGATTTCTTTTGGGTCAGGAGGCGGCGGACCGAGGTTCGGCCGATTTCGAGCCTGCGGGCGATCTCAGATTTGCTGCTGCCTTGCTGGTGCAGTTTTCGAGCTTCGACGGCTTTGTGAAGCACCGATGGCGGGCGGCCGAGGCGTTTGCCTTGCTGCCGGGCATGAGCTAAACCGGCGCGGACCCGCTCCCGCAGGATCTCGTGTTCAAACTCGGCGAACACCGCGAGCAGTCCGGCCATGGCACGGCCTGCGGGCGTGGTCAGATCGAGTGCTTCGGTCAGCGACACGAAGCCCACATGGAGATGCTGCAGTTCCTGGAGCGTCGAAACCAGATCCGCGACGGATCGGCCCCAGCGATCGAGTCTCCAAACCAGCACGACATCTATTTCGCGCCTTCGTGCAGCAGCGATCAGAGTTGCGCGCAGTTCGCGTTGGGCCGCGCCGGAGCCGACCTCTTTCATCTGCGCGACGATGCTCCAACCGCGCTTGGCTGCGTATTCGCGCATAGTACGGATTTGCAGTGGTAGTGTCTGTTGGTCGTGGGTGGAAACGCGGGCATAAAGGCCGACGCGGAAGGGGTGGCCAAAAACCCTGTTCGATGGTGCTTTGGGAAAAGCCTGTTTTCTGGGCATTTCCGGAGTGTGACATCGATAAAAAGAAGATGGCCAGAAACTAATGATTATGGCCGGGCTGAGTTTGTTCCAGATAGTTCCAAGGCATCCACGCTGACGGGTTGTCCGCCAGTTCGCGCGCGTGCCGCTGCAACTCGGTGAGATAGTCGAACGGATTGGCACCGGCAAGCTCACAGGTGTGAATCAGGCTCATGAACAGATCGCCGGCTTCGGCGCCGTGCAGGGTGCGATAGAACAGGGCGTTCTTGCGATGTAACACGGCGCGTTTCAGCGCGCGTTCACAGATGTTGTTGTCGAGTGGTGCGCCGGCTTCCCGCAGAAACGCGGTCAGCCCTTTCCAGTGACGTAATAAATAGGTGATGGCTTTGCCCAGACCCGAGTTGGGCTCGACTTGCTTCAGTGCGAACTGCGCTTCCAGCCACTGGTGTAGCTGCTCCATCACCGGCCCGCTGTGCTGCTGATGAAACTGGAGGCGCTCGGCTGGCGATAGATGGCGCTCGCGCGCTTCCGCATCATATTTATATACGGCTCCCAGCGTCTCCAGAACATAACGGCAGGGTTCCGGGAAGTTCGCGGCCACGTCTACAAACTGCCGTCTTCCATGAGCCAGACAGTTAGCGAGTAGGATCTCCGCGCCGTCGCTCAGTTTGGGCGTATTGCGCGACAACGCATCACACATCTGCAAGGGCCGGGCGAGATCCGCGGTGCGGTGTTGGAGCACATCCCGCAGATTTTCGCCGGCGTGCTGGCGGCCGGTGAAGTAGAGCGCGATTCTGCGTCCTTGTTGTGTGGAGACGATGCCGGAGGTGAACACACCGGTGCGGTCATCGGAGGGCTCTCGAGCCAGACGCAGCACGCGCATCGAGGTGTCGTCGTTGTGCAGCACTTCGCCTTGCGCCGCCTGGCGGATGAGTTCATCGCGCGCTGTCTGGATCACCTCCGCGGCTTCTTCCACAATCTCCCACTGCGTCGAAGCGGGCAGTGGGATACCCAGTGCCTGTTCCAGCTTTTCCAAACGATAAAACGGCATTCCGCTGCCGTACTTGAGCAGCGCGATCATTGCGGCCGTGGTCTCGTCGTATTTTTCCGGGCCGATGCCTTCCGGTTCTGGCGCGGTGAACACCTCGCCACACAGGTTGCAGCGCAGACGATCCATCTCATAAACGGTTGCCGCCAGCGGCGCTTGTCCCACGATGCGCACCAGCGTCCGCGGTTCTTTCTGCGGATAGACTTTGCCTTTTTCGCAGCCCGGGCAAGGATCGCCCGCGTGCAGTTGCGGATGCGCCACTGCGACTTTTTGAGCGCCGATGTAGGAGGAAGCTCCGTTGCGCCCATGGCCTTTTACCGGCTCTGGCTCATTTTCAGGGGCCGATGCTGCGGGCTGCTCTAAAACGTTCTTGGTCTTTTCCGTAGAGCGTGGTTGCGGCAGCATTCCGGCCAACGCGTGTAGCGCGCTCTTGAGCTTTTCGCTTTCTGATTCGCTCAACGGCGCGTGCGTGCCGCGCTCGATGATCTGGTCCAACTCTTCCAGATTCACATGCATGCGAGGGCGCTTCATTGGCTGAGCATCTCCCGGAACCTGCGATGAAGTGGCAAGCCCAACATCTGTTTCACCGGACGCGTCTGCTCGTAGGTGGGCGCACGATGCCCGCGGCCTGCCGTGGTGCCAATCACCTGCCAGTTGGCTGCGCGATAACAGGTCCCGCGAAAACGCGAAGTATCGACGAACGTCTCCAACCAATGAATCGGATGTGCGTAGAGCCGCTGCCAGTCTTGCGGAACCAGCTTGGCCATGCGACCTAGAACGTGCGAAGCCAAGTGTTCGACTTGAACCCACGGCAGAATCAGAAAACGTGTGTTGTAGGCCAGCAAGTGCACGTTACGCTCGCGCGCTTCGTCACTCCATGCGAGGTATCGGTCACGCACCTTTAAATGTCGCGGCGCACTTTGCCAGGCTAAGCCCGCGATCACTTGTCCATCGGCTTTCACCAGATACTTCAGGTGCTCGCCGATGGGTTGCTCATAACCCAGATAGTGATACTGCTCCATCAGGCTGTTGAACAACGCTTCTTCTGGCGTGCGCCGCACTTGTATAAACTCCAGCGGAGTGATGCTCGCCAATGGTCCGCGCACTGGACGGTTGTCGGGGACTACCGGCTCAGGCTTTTGCCGCTCCGCTAAGCGATTCCGTACCTGTCGCTTCGCCGGCGGCAACTCGATCTCGCCCGCACGGTGAAGCATCAACAGTAATCCGCGGCAAACCATGTCGCGCAACAAGCCATTGGCCTGTTTCCACTGCCAGGCCTCACAGAGTTCGCGCGATAGCTTCCAGCGGCTCAGTTCCGGACGATCAGAGATGAGCTGCCGGATGAAGAGGATCTCTTCGCTGGTAATATCCCGGCTCCGATAGCGATGTGTGGCCATCTCATCCGCAGTGTGCCAGAAAGCGTTTCAGAACGCAAGTGAAAAATGCATCAGCTCACTTTTCGCCACACCGGCGCCGCATCGATGTCCGGGTTGCCTGCCGCCAGCAGCACCTGCGCTTGATGCGCGCGCAACACTCGCGCCGGTTCCTCGGCTCCTGTCATCTGGGGCCACCAGCGGAAGCGTCCTTTGGATAGGCGCTTTGTCGCCAGCCAAAAGCCCTGCCCGTCATAGACCAACACCTTAATAGAGGTTGCTCGCCGGCTGCGGAACACGAACAGATAACCCGAAAACGGATCGGCATCCAGCTTCTGCCGGCACAACTCCGCCAACGAGTCGATGCCTTTCCGAAAGTCGACCGATTCCACCGCCACCAGAATCCGCATCTGCGGCGTGATCTGAATCATCCTTCCGTTTCCCGCCATGCGCGCAGCAGGCTGGCCCAATCCGGTGGCGTGGTGGCCTTCCACTGGATCCGCATCTTCGCCCCGCGCGAGGATTCGAACTCGATGACGCACTCCTCCAGCGCCGCCGCGGGTGGCGCGATCAGTTCGACGAAGGCCGCCCTGGGTGCCTTTCGCCGGTGACTGGGAGGTTCGCCCAGCCGTTTCTTCAGGCCCATATAATCCAGCCGCAGCGGCTGCGCGACGGAATGGACTCCGTGTTGCCGGGCCAACTCAACCGCCGCCTGCCACAGCGACTCCGGCAGCTTCGTCCGCCGCTGCTGCGTGCTACGGAACTGATCCAACTGGCGTTGCAACTCTGCGATCGGCTCAGGAATAGCGGGTGTGCTTCTGCTGTTCATCTTCAGCCTCCCCTCGGCGACTGAATGAACTTACCAGGGCAGGCTACCTGGCGTCACGCACGCTTGCCGCAAACTCACGGAGTATCGCCGTCGTGTAGAGAGTGTGACGCCTCACTCCCAGCGTCAATAGGGGGCCATGGAGGTTGACCAGATGCTTCACTAACTCAACCTGGCGGAGGGTCACTCAGTTTCTACCATCTCCCGGACGAGAGCTACATGACTTCGCGGGCGTTCTTTAAGTGGATTCTCGTCGATTGGTTTCCGGAGCAGCCACTCGGCCTACGGCTTCCAGCGGGCTTCAAAATCCCGCATTTGCAGAGACTTGAGTTTGCATACGAAAAGGCACAACTGCTGAAAATCTTGGAGGCCGACTGGAACGCGAGAACCGCCGATGCCTGGAAGCCGCATCCTATGTTCGGTAAGATGGCGCCCAAAGAGTGGGGCAAGCTCTTGCAGATTCACGTGGATTATCATCTGAGACAGTTCGCAGCTTAGCAGGGTGTTCGTCATGAAGATCCTGATTCTCGGAGCAACGGGGCTGGTGGGTCGGAACAACCTGTTGAGGCACCACAACTAGTAAGCCCCCCGAGCCATCACGACCGCCCACACGGTACGGGTGAGAATGTATAGATCGAGCCACGGCGACCAGTTTCGGATATAGTACGTGTCGAGCGCCTCCTGCACCTCGATGTCGCCCTCACTACGTGCGGAAACCTGCCACATACCGGTGAGACCGGGTAGCACACGGATGCGCAGCGCGCGGAACTCCGCTGGAAATTGTTCGAGATGATAATCGGGCAGGGGGCGCGGTCCTACTAAACTCATCTCGCCTTTCAGCACGCTCCATAACTGGGGCAGTTCGTCGAGGCTGGTGCGCCGCAGCAGCTTGCCGATCCACGGCAGCACTCGCGGATCATGGCGAAGTTTGAAGTAGCGCGACCATTCCAGACGGGCTTCCGGATGTTCCCGGAACCATGGTTCGAGCTGGCGTTCACCGTCGACGTGCATGGTGCGCAATTTCCAGACTGCGATTCGCCGGCCGTCGATCCCTTCGCGCATCTGGCAATGAAACGCCGGACCGCGGCTGATCAGTTTGATCCACACGGCCGCCGCTGCCATCACTGGAATGCTCATCAGAAATAGAGGCAGAGCGATGGCGCGGTCCATGATTCGCTTCAACGCGAGATTGCGCGGGACCAGCAGGTTTTTCTTGATCTCCAGACCGAGGCAGCCGCCGAGATCGCGAGCGGTAACCCACAGACTCGCAACGCTGGTGAACTGAGGAATGACGATGACGCGCGGAAAATTGAGTTCCTGGAGAAGACTCGCAACGTCGTCTCTTTCGAGGTCGGCCATCGCGACGAGTGCCGCTTCCGCGCGTCCCTCGAAATCCTGCGCGAGGCCGAGCGGACCTGCAACCGGCACATTCTCCAGGGCTTGATTCCAGGCGTCGGGACGATTATCGAGAAAGGCGATCGGCACCAATCCAAACTGCGGATTGCTCATCAAAGTACGAACAATCAGGCGTCCGGTTGAGCCGGCGCCGATGATCACGACCGGAATGCCCCAGCGCTTGCGAGCTATCAGCGTTTTTCGCGTCAACGATTCCGCGAGTGGAGGCAGTATCAGCGCAAAAACAAAGGTCGCGAGCAGCACTCCGCGCGATAAAACTCCGCGGGCGACCATGCTGTCCCAGGCGGCCAAGCCTCCGAAGGCGGCGAGAGTCGCTAGAGTTCTGCGCCGCAATCTTTCGACCGGTCCGAGCAGATAGCCGGGGTAGATGCCGAGTTGATAATGAACGATTGGCAGCAACAAGATGCCGACTGCGACCGCGAAGTATTGTTCGACTCCGATCGCCGCCGTGAACCAGGGAGCTAACATTCTTCGCACGGCGAGGCCGAGTCCTAACGACGCTTCGAGCGCCGCGACGTCGACGGCCAGGATTGCCCAGGTGGTCCAGTTCGCTGCCTGGAAGGACGGAATCGCGATCTTCGCCCGCGCGGCTGTGCTCATTCAGGATCGTTCGCGAAAAACTTGGGCCAGCGCCAACACTGCAAAGCGTGGGTTTTGGCCTAGATAGCGTTTCCACAGGCGGCGCGGCTCCGTCGCTAAACGGAAAAGCCATTCCAGGCCGTTCCGCTGCATCCATCGGGGAGCTTGCGGTTTTGCTCCGGCGAGAAAATCGAAGGCTGCGCCCACACCCAACATCACTGCGTCGACGCGTCCGCGATGCGAATACATCCAGCGCTCCTGTTTCGGAGTGCTGAGGCCAACGAACAAGATTCGCACGCCGGCGTCGGCGATGGCTTGTGGTCCGCTCATCTTCTTGAGAAGTCGGAATGCGAAAAGGTGGAGATTCCTGGTATGCGATGTTCAGCGTGGGGAATTCGCGGCCAGGCGTTCAATAAGCCGAGCGAGAACTTCCGCGCTGCCTCCGTAGAGACCAACCGGGATAGCCGATTTCGCGGCGGCTTCGAGAACTGAGGGCATCAGGTCCGGGCCATAAACCCTTTCCGCGTCGGGGATGCCGAGACCGCGCAGGAGCCAGACTAGAGGCATGCCGTCGGAGGTTACCAGATCGGCGCTGGCCATAACTTCTTTGAAGTCAGACGAATCGCGGGCTGCCATGATGTTGTTTACTGACGCGCAGCAGACCAGGCGCGAAAGATTCTGCGCGGCCCAGTCGAGAATCTGATCGGTGGCGCGGCGGTAACTTGTTGCATCGACGCGAACTCCGAGGATGTGCCGACTCTCCACTATGCGACCGCCTCGCGAGTTGCGTTCAATTGGCCGGCGATCCAATTGTAGGTGGGATCGAGGCCGGTTTCGAGAGTTATTGATGGCTCCCAATCGAGAAGCTGGCGAAGGCGTGTGTTGTCGCTATTTCGGCCTCTAACTCCTTGGGGCTCGACAGATCGTGACTTGCCGAGGCGCTTTCCGGCGATCTCTGCCACAAGGTCGACCAGACCGTTGATCGTAATCAGACGCTCCGTACCAGGTTCAAAGGCTCGCGAACTTCGGACCGCATCAGGCGATGGATACCCTCCACGCAATCATCGATATAGCAATAGGAGCGGGTCTGCACGCCATCGCCCCACACTTCGATGGAGCCTCCGTTTTTTGCGAGCGCGACTTTGCGGCAAATTGCGGCTGGAGATTTTCGCGGCCTCCGTCGTAGGTTCCGAGAGGGCCGTAAACGTTGTGAAAGCGCACGATGCGTGTTTCGAGGCCGAAGTCCTCGCTATAGTGACGGCAGGTGCGCTCCATGTAGAACTTTTCCCAACCGTAGCCATCTTCGGCGTCGGCTGGATAGGCGTCTTCTTCTTTTAATGCAGTTACTTCGGAGGATTTTTGCAGGTAGCCGGGGTAGACGCAGGCGCTCGATGTATAGAGGAAGCGGCTGACTCCGTTGACTCTGGCGGCTTCAATCGTGTGGTGGTTGATGAGGGTATTGTCCCTTACAATCACGGCTTTATTGGCTTCAATGAAGCCGATGCCGCCCATATTGGCGGCGAGCGCGTAGACCTCATCGATGCCGCGTGTGGCTTCGAGGCAGTTCTCCCAAAAGCGCAGATCGAGCACCCGGAATTCGTGGGCGTGGGTGGCCTCATATTCGGGCGGTTTGATGTCCACCCCACGCACCCAATGGCCGCGGGAGGCCAGATATTTGGTCAAATAAGAACCTATAAAGCCTCCTGCACCGGTGATTAAGACCTTTTTAGGGCTCATAAGCGACCTTCGGCGCGCCGGATTGCCTCTTCGTAGATGCAGATCAGCATTTTGTAATTAGTCTCCGCTGTGTACTTCTCCTCGAACTCACGCCGAGCCGCGGCTCGCATACCTTCGACCGCTTCGGGATGCTCGAATGCCCAACGGACCTTGCGCGCGAGGTCGGCCGCATCGCCGGGGGTGAACAGGAGTCCGGTTCGTTCGTGAGTTACGATTTCCGCCATGGATCCCAGATTAGACGCGATCACCGGCAGCCCGCAGGCGAATGCTTCGAGGAGGGTCATGGGCGGCCCGTTCATAGCACTCCGAAGGAAAGATCAACACGCGCGCCTCACGCATCAGCGCCAGAATCTTTTCGCGCGGCTGTCTGCCGATCCAAGTCGCACCTTGCGGCCATTCCGTCCCGACAGCGGCCCGTCTCCGGCAACCAAGAGGGGGATGTGCGAGAGTTCTTTCCATGCCGACTCAAGCACTGTGATTCCTTTTTCCGCCGACAGTCTTCCGACAAACAGGGCGTACTCACCGCTGCCTGTTCCTACGCCTGGATCGGGGGAGACGAAGTTCGGCTTCACTACAATCCGGCTGGCGGGCAGCCCTCCTTCGATAAACTTCGGCGCGCGAATTCGCTGAGTGCGATATATAGATCGACTTTCCGGCGCCACGTCCCCACGGCTCGATGTACGGTCAGCATGGTGGCGACGGCTGCGGTCGCGGGACGGCTCCCGCGGTAGCACGCATGGGCGATCGCCGGCCGCAGCGATTTCTTCTCGATGCACTCTTCGCAGGGCCGGCCTTCTCGAAACAATGTCGCTCCTGGACAGAGCAGACGAAAATTGTGGAGTGTCTGCACCACAGCTGCGCCTTCTTTTTGAGCGGCATAATATGCGCCGGGCGAGATCAGTGGGAATG
>CAVUSQ010000011.1:0-201627 GCA_963744175.1 Bryobacterales bacterium
AACTGTTTCGAACTTGCCACCGTGGCCTCGTGTTTTTGCAAACTCGCTTTTGTGCTCTCAGTAATCTAGTCGACTCCGCCGTTTAAGAAACAAGGTCGTGAATTCAAACGCGTGTTCGGTCGCGGTTCCATAATCTTGCGCGGACGCGATCCCGGTAGAACGGCAAGCCGCCAGACCTTGAACCAAATCTGCGTCAATCCGTGGTTGATGTTCCATACAGGAGTCATTTTGTGGCTTCGTTAAGTTGATCGATCTCGGCAATATTAATACAAGGCAGCGCCTGGGCTGCGAGCACATCTCCCCGCTGGCATCGTGTTTCTCGATTCGACGGCTCAGGGTCCGACGCGACAACATGAACCCGATGGTATATCTCCTTCCATTCGGTTCCTTCATAGAGCCAATCGATCGGGCCAATTTAAATACAAGAGGCGGCCGCGGTGTGGCCGAGGGTTCAGGACTACGCTGCTCACATTCGCCACGTTTTTCGCTTCTCGGTAATCACATCGACCCCAGCGGTCCACCGGACAAGGTCGTGAGTGTCAAGGGCCCACAGCGGGGAGCCTGTCATGCTCCCGACCATGCGCGGTCCTAAGCAAAACTTCGTGAATCGGCGTATCGCATCGACGGTGCCACCGCCGTTCGAACAATCGCCCATCTGCGGTGCATCGTGGGCAGACTTTCGTGTTCTCCTTGCTTGGCATTTTGCCTTCGAAAGGTAAGTCGACACCAGCCTTTCACAAACAAGGTTTGCTTATAAAAGGCTGGAATGACGTCCTCTTTTAGGGGGGAAGTCAACTGCGGAAATCGCCTCTTGCCACTTGATTTCTCGGCGGCACAGAGCGTCCATGGAGCTGTGGTTAACAGCAGGAGAAAGGACAGAGAACCATGGACAAAACGGTGATTCGATCGATTGAAGAGTTAGCAGGTTCGAAGATCCCCGCGCTCAAGAAGCGATACCGCGAGCTGTTTGGCGAGGAATCGAAATCCTCCAACAAACAGTTTTTATTTCGACGCATCGCATTTCGTCTCCAGGCCAACGCCGAGGGAGATCTGAGCGAGCGAGCGCGCCGCCGAGCGCCGACATCGCCGAGGATCGGGATCTTCGTGTTCGAGCGCCGAAGGAATTCTGGCTCGACCGGATTCCGATTCCCGGCAGCATCGATCGCACGGGACCGCCGAAGGATTATCAGTGCCAGGACCGGGACGTTGCTCACCCGGCGCCTCGGCGACCGGCAGATCGTCGTCAAGGTGCTCAAAGAAGGATTTGAGTATGAATCTCGCCATTATCGTTCCTTGAGCGCGATCGCGCGCGAAGTGACCGGCACGCGCTGGAATGGCCTGCTGTTCTTCGGCCTGGCGGAGCGGCGCGATGCATAAGAGCGCTCCCAGCGTTCGCTGCGCCATCTACACCCGCAAGTCCACCGAGGAGGGGCTCGATCAGGATTTCAATTCGCTGCACGCCCAGCGCGAGGCAGCTGAGGCATACATCGTCAGCCAGAAGCATCTCGGCTGGACGCTCGTTCCGACTCATTACGATGACGGCGGCTTCACCGGCGGAAACCTGGATCGGCCGGCCCTCCAGCGGCTTGCTCGAGGATATCGATGCCCGCCGCGTGGACTGCGTGGTTGTATATAAGGTTGACCGGCTCAGCCGGTCGCTGCTCGATTTCGCGCGGCTGGTGGACCGGTTCGATCAGCGCTCGGTGAGTTTTGTTTCGGTGACCCAGCAGTTCAACACGACGACCTCGCTCGGCCGGTTGACGCTGAATATTCTGCTTTCCTTCGCCCAATTCGAACGCGAAATCATCGGCGAACGGACGCGCGACAAGATGTCGGCGGCGCGGCGCAAAGGCAAATGGGTCGGCGGCACGCCGGTGCTCGGCTACGATGTCGATCCCGGCGGCGGGCGGCTGGTGGTCAATGAGAAGGAAAGCCGCCGGGTTCGGGACATTTTCGCGCTGTTCCGCAACACCATTCGCTTTCAGCGGTGGTCGCGGAACTGGCACGGCGGCGGTGGAAGACCAAGTCCTGGACCTCGCAAAATGGGACGGCGCACACCGGGCGGACTTCGCCAAGGCGTCGTTGCGCCGGTTACTCATCAATGCAATCTATGCCGGCAAGGTCGAACACCGGGGTGCGATCTATGCAGGCGAGCAGGCCTCGATCGTTGAACCTCGGTGTGGCAGGAGGTCAACGCCGAGCTTCGTGCTGGCCGCCGGACCGGGACCGGAGCCACGCGAGTGCCGCAGAACGCATTGCTCGCCGGCCTGCTGATCTGCAAGAGCTGCAAGCGGCCGATGATACCCACCTACACGGCCAAACCCGGGCGGCGGTATCGTTATTACGTATGCCAGACGGCACGACAGAACGGATGGAATTCCTGTCCCACCAAATCGGTTCCGGCGCGCATGATCGAAGATTCGGTCCTCGATCAGCTTCGAACGGCTTTGCGCGACAGCGGAGACTCGCGAGCAGCTCAATGTTTCCGAAGCCCAATGGCAGTCCTTTGAACAGGATCATGGCGAGCTCGTCCGCGCATTGGTGAAAGAAGTCAGCTATGACGGAACAACAGGAGCCGTTTCGCTGAACCTCAGAGGAGCGAGGACGCCATGAAGATTGAACTTCACAGTCCCGTTCCGGCGGGTAGCTGACGCCGCGGGCACTGTTGGTCGAAGCAGCTCCCGAACCGCAGGGACGCGCGCCCCGCATCGCGCGGCTTCTGGCGCTGGCCCACAAACTGGACGCGATGGTTCGCTCGGGCGAGATCGCCGATTACAGCGAACTGGCGCGGCTGGGTCATATTTCGCCAGCGCGTCTCACCCAAATCATGGTGCTGCTGCATCTGGCCCCGACGATCCAGGAATACATTTTGTTTCTTTCCGCCGGCGACGCCCGGTTCATCACCGAGTTGGGATTGCGCAAGATCGCGCGCGAGCCGCGCTGGGATCGCCAGCGTGAACTTTTCGAGCAGTTTCTTCAGAATTGACTTGCTTGTGGGGCGAGACGGAGGGATATGTCATGACGCGGCGACTGCCGCCAAAGGAAGACCAACAAAATGAGCACCTCAATCCGAAAAAGACTAAGAATGCAACCGCGGCGCCGACCACGAAGGCACGTGTTCGCCAAACGGAGCGCCAAGGCCGCGCCGCTGAAGGCCAAGCCGGCCCAAAAGGCCGCTGGCGCGAAGAAGCCCGCCACCGCCCCGCCGGCGGCAGCAAGACGGCACAAGATCCTCGACCTGCTGAAACGGCCCGGCGGCGTCACCTTGAAGGAACTGGTAAAGGCCACCGGCTGGCAGCCCAACTCGGTGCGCGGCTTCCTGAGCGGCGCCATCGGCAAGAAGATGGGGACGCCGGTTGAGTCTTTCAAAGGCAGCGAGGGAGACCGCTCGTACCGGCTCCCTTCCAAATAACAGCCACACACACCATGCCGCCGAGTCGTCACGCTCGGCGGCGTTTCTTTCTCCACTTTCTTTTACCGCGCTATCCTCGTCAGCATTACCAGGTAGTACAGTCTATGCTTGCTCCATCCTCCTAACCAGCACACTCCCAGTCGTCGAATTTGAAGCCCAGTTCCACTTCCGTGCGAAGCCGAAGGAATTTCGTTTCCATGTTCATGCTCGGTTCCCGGACTACTGCTCAATTTTCGACGGCGCTTTGTTGGTCTCTCGCTTCCGCATTACCAGCGGCGGATCCGCCGGCGGCAGATCCTCAATTTGCATATGGATCGCGAAGCGTTGTCTTCCGATCTGAGCGACTATGGTCGAGATCCCGAACTCTTCTGTCGGTTCCGGAAACGGTAACACGTTGTTCTGACGGTTTTTCATAGCGCCAGTTCATCCCTCTGGTTCCGGGCAGAAGCAAGTCTCTGCACCGGACGCGATGCAAGGTATTTTGGTCTCTCTCTAAGGCAGTGCTCAACTTGACTTCAGCCGCCTGAAGAGGCGGTCATGTGTTGTGCCCAAAACCAAAAGACAAAAATCTCACGATTCGACGCACGCCTTTTCCCGAAAACACTCGGAAAGTTATGGTCTACGACGCCCTCGCCACACTGAATCGGGATTTCGAACAGGTGCTCCGTGATCTGGAGCGCCTCGAAGAACTGCGCTTATTCCGGTATCGCTGGCAGCGTGAATTCCTGAAGGTGTGGCGAGCAACCCTGGAGGAGACCCGAGCCTGGGTCAGCTTCGAGATGGTCGAGATCCTCCACCAAAAAGAGGAACGGGACTGGACCGATTTCGGCCGCATGCGCCAGCGGGCAGAAGAACCATCCGAGTCCGCCGTGGCAGTCCCCACCAAAGGACGCGAGGCCAAGTCCCCGCGCCGAGGTGACGCGATTCGATGAAGCTGTTCGCAACGGGACACGGGCAGCATGTCAACGTTAAATCCGCAAAGTACTCAGATTTCCGCGAATCGGAGTTCGAATCTACACGAACTTCGGTCCGGTTTATGGGGGCTGTTGAATAATGGGGGCAGAGTTCGAATTCTGTCTGGGGAGCCACTTGTTCGGGTTCGAACTCTCTCTGCCCGTTATTTCACAGCATTTTGGGGCTTGGACTGGCATTCTTGCGCCAAATGGCCCGTTCAGTCGCGGTTTGTGGGTCTCCGGCGCCGATCTCGCCGCGGCAACAGATAGGCAGCGCCGGCGGAACCAGGTCGAACTCGGGCGGAGGGACCCGAAAGACCGACAGAACAGGCGATCATGTATGGATTTAGCGTGCGTTCAGAATCGATCAAATCAATCCGACGCTCGCGGTTGCGATCGCCGCCGTTATCGTAACGGCCATAGGCCTATATCTCACAAACTCCGCGAGGAGAAAAATTGCGGTGAAGGCGCATCGGGCCTTCTTCCTTCAGGCGAACACCATCGGCCCAGAATGTTATTTCATTACAGTCGCGAATTGCTCGCACAGCCGAGAGGTGGAGGTGACACACGTATGGTTCGCCTTCGATCCGCCAATCGGCTTGGTCCGCCCGGAACGACCCTTACCCAAACGATTGAAACCCGACGAGGTGTGGGAGATATGGACGCCTTTGAGTCAGTTTTCGAAAGCCTTATCTGACGAGGCGATTTTCAAGCGAGGTAGAGTTCGGCTTTCTTCGGGCAAAGTCTACAACGCCAAGCCTGAACCTAAAGTCGTGCCTCTGGGAAACGTTCCGGGCGGCGACGTGCCACCCGCGGTTACGGGTGAATTGGTGCCACCCGTAAAACCGCAGCGAATGCCATCGAAGCGGATTGTCGCATTGTTGGAGGCACAGCTAGCTGAACCTATCGAAGAAATGCGATACGACAACCCCGCAGTTCACGAATGGTACAGAATCACGGAGCGGCTGCTCGGAGAGGCGCTTCGGGCGTCCGCATAAGAACGTCGCTCATTTCGTTTCCTCCCTGACCCGTTCCGGGCTGACTCCGGAGGAAGATATCAACAAGCGCATGTGAAGCAGATTCGGGACAAGAAGGGAATGGTGAAGACGTTTATTAGAGAAATCGAGATGTTCGAATCCCCTGAGCCCTTTATACTCCCACAGATTCTTTCAGCTCGATGGGGGACTGGCGTCAAGTACGTAGACAAGACACAAATTTTACAGGCTATTTGGAGAGTAGGACGAAAGATCTCCGCGCCTCCGATAGGATTTCTCCGATGATTTCCCTAACGAGCACAAACATAAATTATTGAGTACCGCATCCCGCCCGATCCCGACGTAAAGACCCGGACCTTTCGGAACGGCGATTTGATTCAGTTCGACAGCTAAGATACTCAGGTGTTCGACCGGTCGCCCGCGAACACTAGGCGGACTCTCCGGCGCGAAGTTTTACGGGGGCTTAGGGTAGTCTTAAGTCGAGCGCATAAATTTCCTCGATCTTCACGGTGCGTAGCGTGAGCGGCGATCCATCCGGCGCGACGCCGGACCAGGAGTATTCCTGCTCTGGTTGTAGGGCGAGTTCGTCAATCTTTCCATCCTCCACTCGCACTCGAAACAGCGCGATTCCCTTTCTGTGTTCCCGCGAAAGTGTACGAACTTGCCGTCCGCAGACCAAGTCGCGTCGTCCGACAACACCGGTGCAAGAGGGGTCCACGTTTGTAACTGCAATTGAAGAGATCAAGCTCCTAAAATCCGTCGTCTGAGCAAGAATGGTGCGTCCATCAGGGGACCACCGGGGCGACCACTTACCCTTCGAGCCGGCTAGAATCGTTTCCATGCTCGTCGCGAGGTCAAGGACGCGAATCACCATGTCAGCATCCGACTTTCTGTCCCTCAGTTCTCCGAACGCCAGGGAGCGTCCATCGGCTGACCAAGTCGGCACGCCTTGATCGAATGGATCGTCCGGCTTGACCTCCTGCGGAAGACCACCCACCGCATCCACCGTGTAGATTCGCCAAAGTTTCCCGGCTTCTCGCCCATAAAAGCGATCTTTCGACCATCCGGTGACCAATGCGGTTGATGGGCCTCGATACCTGCCCAGGTTATCTGCCTTCGCTCCGTTCCGTCCGCTCGGCTGATCCAGAGGGTGGATTTCGGGATAACGCACGAACGCCGCCCACACTCTGTCCTTGGAAAACGAAACATCGATCGCCGGAATGTCCATCCAGAACGGAACGAACGTCTGCTTTCCAAATCGAACCGCGCCACCTCAGCGCGCGACTTAGATACGATCCGAAGAAGTCGCAGGAATTATCCGACGAAACCGTGGCCTCGCGAAAACTCATAGGGATGTGGGCCAGGCGAACCGGCTGCTTTAGTTTAAGCGGACCATCGGGCACGACCCAGAGGCTCACGCCGTGATTGAGTTGTTCGTTTTCGAAAAGACAAAATATCGTCCGTCGGCGGTCCAACCTTCCGCCCAGAGCCTCTTGCCTTGAATCGCAGGAATTGAAAGTTGATGGAGACCGCTCCCGTCGCGCCGGACACCCCACAGAGATGCGGACAACGTGAGATTCTCATTAACGCTGAATCGAATCCTGTTCCGTCATTGGACCATCTTAACCGCTGTACGTCGCCGCCAACAGGGATTGCACGCACGGCCGATGACGGGTTTAGATCGCGGATGCATAGGTTGTAATGTGAGTCGCCATACGCCAGCGCGCGCCCATACGTCCACGTCTTCCCGGGGCTCCTGATCCCAACCTGTTGCGTAGGGCTCGATCTCCATCCGCAGATCGGGGTAGCGTCCAAGGAAATCACTAAGCAAAGGTGCCAAGACGTCGCGCGCCATGGTGACGGGACAAGCTACCTTAACGAGCCCGCTTGGACTCGAGCGGCGGCTTTCCAGCAGCTCACTGCCATCCCTGAGGGTCCGTAATGCGCGTCTGCAAGATTGCAGGTAATCCTTCCCCGAGTCGGTCAGGACAAAACCTCTGGAACTTCGCCGCACGAGGAGGACTCCGAGGTGCTTTTCAAGCCGGGTCAGCGCCCGACTGACCGTGGAAGCAGGCACCCGCAAGTCCCTGGCCGTAGCCGTCAACGTGGCTGACTGTGCCACCGCGACAAACATCCGGACATCGTTGAGATCGAGGTCGTTCATCAGAATCGCGACAAGGCCACTATAGCATTGCGTTGACGCAATGCGGAATTGCTCAAATAGGTGGGTCAAAGCGGTTCAGTAAAGCATACATTGAGGTAATGAAGGAGAGTACGTTGCGATGAAGGTTCTGGCAATTGGCGGTACGGGAAACGTCGGAGGCGAAGTGGTCAAGGAGTTGCTCAAGCGCGGAGCAATGGTCCGGGTGCTGGCTCGCAGGCAGCCGGAAGAAGGCAAACTGCCCGCCGGCGTCGAGATTGCCATCGGCGATTTGCTTGATCCGGTTTCGGTCGAACACGCCATGCAGGGTGTCGACAAGCTGTTTCTGCTGAACGCCGTCGTGGCTGACGAACTGACGCAGGCGCTGATCGCGTACGGAATCGCCAGGCGGGTGGGACTGAAGCATGTCACCTATTGTCGGTATTCAAGGTGGAGCAATTCCGTGACGCGCCACACTTTGCGTCGAAACTGGCGGTTGAGAACGCGCTGCGCGAATTCGGTGTCCCGTACACGATCCTGCGGCCAGGCTACTACATCCAGAACGACGCTATGCTAAAAGGCGCCCTGACCGGTCCGGGTCTTTACCCCATACCGATCGGCACGGCGGGAATTTGCGCGGTGGACACTCGTGACATCGCCGAAGCGGCCGCCATTCTCTCACCGGTGAAGGCCATGATGGCCAGACGTACGACCTGGTGGGTCCTACGCTGATCAGCGGCCCTGGTAACGCGGCGACGTGGAGCAAGCTCCTGGGCAAGGAAATCACGTACACCGGCCACGACTTCGACCAATGGGAACAGCAGATGCGTGCGAACGCAAAGGGGTGGCACGCCTTCGATCTTCGCATGATGTTCCAGGGCTACTTCGACCGCGGCTTTGCTTCGACCGAGGCAGAGGTTGCGCGCGTGACAAAGCTCCTTAGCCACGCGCCGCGCAGCTATGAGGACTTCGCAGCAGAAACCGCCGCGCATTGGAAAGCGTGAGCAGCTTCATACCTCAACAGGAGAAACAAAATGGCAACCGATACACCAACGATTCCCCCGGACAACCCCAAACGCAATCTCACGCTGACGCAACCTGACAACCTGCCTCACATCGGTCTGGTCGGCGATACCTACACCATCACCGTGACGGGCGAAGCGACCGACGGACGATTCTGTGTAATTGACATGTACATCCCGCCCGGTGGCGGGCCGCCGCCGCATCGGCACGACTTCGAGGAAACCTTTATCTTGCTCGAAGGTGAAATGGAAGCGACCTTCCGTGGCAAGAAGTCGATCGTTCGCGCTGGCGACACACTAAACATTCCTGCCAACGCTCCGCATCAGTTTCATAACAGTTCCGCTAAGGCAGTGCGTATGCTCTGTATCTGCTCTCCGGCGGGACAGGAGAATTTCTTCGTCGAAGTTGGGGTACCGGTCGCCACGCGCACGACGCCCCCACCGAAGCTGGACGAAAAAGAGCAGACCGTTTTCGTCGAGAAAGTGAAGGCGCTGGCACCCAAGTACCGCACTGAATTACTGAGAGAGGCATAGGTGCAACCGATGATGACGACGAATCCTGCTTGATCGCGCCACGATGGCTGACATGCGCCAGATGCTTGTGTCCACGACGGGGAGCGAGCCGAATGGCTAGTCTCTTGATGGTCGATAATGCGCGACATCGGTTCAGATTGTTGGGACTCAAGCTTCCCACCTTCAGACTTCTGGACAGGTCGCATATCTGGTCGTATCTCACGCCATACACGTTCGTGATCAACTCGAATGACGTCGATGCGTCGCGGTAACAAGCGTTCCGTTGATGCGAGCATCCTGCGCGACCGCGTGAAGCACTTTCACGTGCCACCATCGCAACCAAGATTGGTTCTTTTAGATGAACGGGCGCACGGGGCGCCCCAGTAGTAAGGTGTTTTTTTCTAGGTGCCTAGGGCACCGGCGCATTGACTCAAGAGTTCCCCGCTGTTACATTCTAGCCAAGGGTGAAGTTGATCCTTTTCTGTTCTGAATAACAGACAGAAGTACTCTATGCTATTGATTTATAGAAATGACTGGGTGTTAGCAAAAAGGGAGTTGTGGGTGTCTGGCGGTCTGAAAACAGAACGAGACCAGGAAAAAATCCGTCGGAGACAAGCCCACGCGTCTTTGCGTCTTGGAGGACTGGCCAAAAACTAAAACTATGAAAAGCTCGATACTTCTCTTTTCGTCGAGGCTGTGTATTGCCGGAGTTGGCTGGGCTGGTTTTTCTCGGCGTGGAACGGGTACGACCCTCACCGTGGGGCTTACTGATGTCTATTCCCCGGACCGGTCCTCGCTAACATAGTTGGACGAAGGACCCATGGCTGAATCGAAATCTTCGTCGCGGCGCTGCCCGGCGTGTAATTCTGATCTCGTTCTGCATGCCCGCTCGAGGGGTGCACTGCAAGACCTCTGCTTTGTGCTCGGCGGCGAGTTGTGCCGCTGTCAGAACTGCGAAGCGCGGCACGCGTTTCTCGGTCCCATCACCTTGCGGCTTGGGCAGTCTTACCCGGTCGATAATCATGATGAGACGAACTTCCGGATTGTTGCGACCGCCATCTCCGTGGGCGTCGCTGTTTGCTCGACGGTCGCGTTCATGATCCTGCGCCGATTCCATCATTTGCCCCTCTAGCGAAATTACAAGCGTTGGCAGCGACGTGACCCTGGTACAGGAGCCGGTTCTCCTTGGGACACGGTGTGTCGGCCCCCAAAAGTCGACGGAACGCGTTGCTGCATATATGCCGACAATGGCGGTCATCAGGGGCGAGTCACTTTTCGAGAAATCGCATCTTGCCAAACCGAAAGCGACAACGGGTGGCGCGCATGTTCGCCGTCACCGACACGACGATTTCTGAATAGGTTAAATTAGCCCTTGATATGAAGATCCTAATAACGGTTGAAGAAGCTCGTGGAGTGACTGTTCGTCGCGTGCCGTCGGTCAAGTGGCCGCGATTTTCGGGTCCCCAGACGAAACTTGTAGATTGGTTGCTCGATTGCCGAGATGAAACGAAAACCGGGTGTTTTTATTGGCGATCTGCGTCGTTGAGGTGTTAACTGCGGCGAACCATGCTCGTTTGGTGGCCCAAACGAACGCGATGGATTCCGAGTGATGAATGGCGACGAGTAGGATAATCCAGGTCCGTTAAGCAGAAGGGATTACCAGTAGTACGGAGACTTGCTATTGCTCTGGACGCGAGGCATCACTGTTGTTATGAAGAACCACAAGAATAACGTGTTGCCGTTTCCGAAACCTCCAGAAGAATAACCCGGGATCTCGACGATCATCGCCCAGGTCGGAAGTGAACGTTTCGCGATCCATATCCGGTTGAGCATCTGCCACCAGCGCCTCCGCCGGTGACGATGGTGAAGCGAAGAGCCAAAAAGGCAGCTCCAAGGATTTGTGAAGTAGTCCGGAAAACAACTTGCGGATCGAGACGATCCTTCGGCTCCGCCCCCGTGGAACTGGGCTCCCTGTTCGACGAATGGCACGAGTGCGGGTTGGGTGGATGGAGCAAACATAGTTCGTTTCGGGGGCCCAAGCGCACGGGGCCACCCTGTAGTAAACACGTCTATGCGCTGGACTGGGACCGCAGCAGCAGAAAAAACCCGAAATCGAGCCAAGACGGAGGGAGAACGAATAATAGGCCGATATTCCGCCATGCCAAGAAGAAGGTTTTTCTAGGCTTTTTGATAGCGTTGGCTGTTTGTCGCGGTATTAAAGAATACTGCTATGTTCCAAACGGGCGTAAAGTCCGATGTAAAGATATATATGCATGCACGACGACTTAATCGGCGGGGAAACGCGAGTGTCATTCTTGGAGCGGCACTCGTGCTTTGGATTCCATGCGCCTTGCGTGCCAGCACAATCGGCATCACCAGCGTAGCAAGTAACTGGCAGGTCTCTGGCGCCGGAGCGTCGAACGATGTCCCCTTTCAGACGACCGTTAATCATTTGAGTATTACGAGTGATCAGACGGAAAACGGCACGTTCATAGTAGGTGGAAGTTTGGGCACCTTTGACGGCTTTTGGGAAGCGACAGAGGCGTTCTTCCTTCCGCTGAACGCAACGGCTGTCTCTCTTTCGTTCGCAGGCTTTAGTTCCGATGATCGCGCAGTGCTGGAACTCAATGGTGTCGTGATCGGGGATTCGGGCAACGGCGACCCCGGCAGCGGAGATATGACCTTTACCGATGGCGGCGCGCTGCAACCCTTCAATTTCACCAATCAAGTCTCTGGAACCATTACGACCGGATTCAATCTCGGTGCGACAAACATTCTCGAAGTGATCGTCAACAACACGGGTACCGGTATCTTGGGCGCGACCTCGACTTTCACGGGTACCGCTGACAATACGTTTTTCAAATTAAGTAGTGGCGCTATCACATATGGCACGGCCGTTCCTGAGCCGGCCCCGTACGCATCAATGACAATCGGATTAGGATTGATGATCATAATTCGTGTATCTCGATTGCGGTCAGTGACGCCGCCGGACATTCGCATCTAGTCTGGCCGTCAAACAAGAGTGCGTCGAATTTCTGGTCTCGCGTGTGGGAGCGCAGGGCCATGTTGTGCGCGACGCGGTAGAGCCATGCCAGCGGATTTTGGATCGTTTTTCCTTCCGATAGAACCAACTGAGCATCTGCTTGCGCTGGAACAGCGGCGTGGAATCACGATGGATCGAGTCCGTCAGATTGCCGAGGCGATGTACCATCACAACGTCGGCCCCGAGAATGTCACATGAGCGCCGAGTGCATGAACGTCCTAGGGCATCGGAGACTCTCGGCTAGTTCTACCGAACTATTGCTGTACTGGCCCTCGTCTGGACCTGTGTGTAGCGAATTACCAAATTCCGCCGAGGCGGCTTGTTTCGCGGAACGGCGATTTCTATTCATCGGGACCGCGATGTGAGGTGGCGTGCTCGTCGATCCAGTCTTCCTCTTCATAGCTCATGCCGCTGCGGCCCGGAACCTTACGGGTGGGACCTGGCTTGTATTGGGAACAGGATAGAGGTCCGTAACAGAACGTTTCCGTCCTGTAACGCCGGCGCTCCGGATTCCATTTATCAATGATCATCTCCACAGGCATGGCGCAACCCCAAACGCATGAACTGCACTTGGTGTCGTACGTCGCTGCCGCGAGACGTCGATGTCCGCGCTCGCGATATACAGACAACGGTGGAGGCACTCCGTGCCATGGCGACGTTGTCGGAGGGTCTCCTCCGCGCCGGATTATTTTTAGTTTGCTGACCTTGTAAATGTCGGCAGTTTCGAGTCGCGGATCGGCAACCCTATGTCCCAGCCCCTCGACGTGATCACCAATTCGGACTTGCTGTTTGGCCTGGGTTCCGGAGCCGAGACCGACTCGAAAATCGGCAACGACGCCATCCATTGTTCCCTCAATCCTCAACAGGTAACCCAGATAGGTGTGGCTCCGTTCATCGAAGGAACGCATAAGATGGATTCGAGGTTGGGCTGCGGTAACCGCTCCAGACCAGGGAATCTTGTAATTCGCTCTCAGCGCCTCGGAGTATGCAGACGCTGACGATCCGATATCAAGCGGCAAGCGGCGTTTGATATAACCCTCCGCAATGTCGTCGCCAGCCATAGGAGCCGAGACGCCAATCAGGAACCAGTGGCCCAAATGTCTCCTGCGGCGTGCATCCCGCCCTTGAGGAATGGGTGCGATGAAGGTTGTAGTAGTCCTGAAAATCGCGCAGCTTGGCTTCCAAATCCTGGCATGTCCAGAACAGCATCAAATCCAAACACTCCCGCCGTATGGTGCCAATCAACCGTTCCACGAATGGATGAGAAAGTGGTACATAGGGTGTGGTCTTGATTTCCTCCACTTCGAGGATCCGAAGATTCGCCTGCCACTGGTGGAAACGGTATAGAGGATCGTTATCCGAACTCAGGTATTTCGGAAGTGACTGCCTGCGAATTGCCCTCAGGAACATCCGGCACAACGACATTCCATCGACGATTCTGGCATGCGTGCCAAACCCGATGATCTTGCGCGTGTACTGGTCCATCACGACCATAACCCAATACGTTCTCAGTGTCGCGGACTCGCACCGGAACAAATCGACACTCCATAGACTGTCCTTCATGTGGCCTAAAAACGTCAACCAGGATGGACCACCGGATTCGCCTGTCGGCCCGAAATGCACAGCCAGAATGCGGCGGACCACGTCCTTATCTATCTCGACCCCGAAGGCCAACGCAATTTGATGCGCGATTCTTGGACATCCCCAAGTGGGATTGCGCCGTTTCATCTGGATGACAGAATCGATGAGTTCTTGAGAGGGCCCCTTTGGACCGGGCTTACGCCGGCCTGTTGGCGAAAAAAGCAGGCGGTATTTCCGATTCTTCAATGCTTGATGAAAGTGCAAAAGGGTTGAGGGCTTTAAGACTACCGCGGAACGGACCAAACGAGCGGGGCGGATCAGAAATGCGCACAGCCCGGCGACGAATCGATCCGATGCTCGTAAAGGTGGTGCCCGCTTTCGCGAACGATTGAGCACCACCAGTTGATGTTTGACGAGAATGGACTCCGCAACCACGGAACGAACCCCGCCCGGGCCAATGAGACGGAAAAGAGTAGCGAGCAGATGTACTAAAAGGGTGACAAGATCGCGCACCCCGGCATCGTATCAAAACCGGATCTGCTTAGGATTCCGACCCTATTTGCAATTCGCCAGGGACAGGCCATCAAACAGTTCTGCGCCTCCGTTGGGTTCGAGCCGAAGGTACTGATGCAGAACGACCAGGCCGATTCCATCAAAGAATTGGTGAAACTAGGGGTCGGAATCGCGTTGCTGCCGCTGTGGGGTGTATCGGGAGACGTAAAGCGCGGCACGCTGTCGATCGTTCGCCTCGCGGACCGGCGACTTTACAGTGTCACCGGCCTGATATACGCAAAGTCTCCGGGCTCGCACCCCGCATTGCAGGCGCTGCTTGAGGTAGCGCACCAATGGAAGTCCTGGATGCCGAGACCCAAAGACGTTCTGGCATTATGAAAACCTGAGCGTCCGGGCGGGCTCTATGCGCTGGAGAACCAGGAAGACACTCGCCATCGCTAATAAAGGTAGAGTACCAGCCGCTATGAACACGGGCGTGTAGGAATAATGTTCCACGATGATCCCGGTGAGCAGAGTCGCGAACAACGTCGATAAGCTGTCGCCGAATCCAGCCAGTCCATTCACGCGTCCCACTAAGTTCTGTGGAATTACATCGCCCACGGTTGCAATATACGTCGCTGCAACCCACTGATTGCCGAACAGCACCGCGGAGATGATCGCCAAAGCCAGGAAGTCGCTGCCGCCGGCTAACGGCAGCGCCATACTCAGCGCCGAGAGTCCGAAAGCCAGAGTAAAGCCGATCTTCCGTGCTTTGTCGACAGACCCTGTGAATCGAACCAAACGGTCTGAAAGAAACCCACCCAGCACGTTGCCGAGGGCCCCAAACAAATACGGCAGCCAAGCGAGCAGTCCAATCGTCTCCAGCGACATCTTCCGGCCGCTGCGGAGATATTCAGGAAGCCAGAACCAGTAAAACGTGGTGAGTGGTCCCGAGCAAACCCGGATGAGAAACAGGGCGACCACTTTGCGCTCCCGCATCAAGTGGAGCAGACGGACTTTAATCTCCTGCTGGGGCTTCTTCTCCGCCGTCACCGGCGTCTTCGGAAAAACGAGCAGCCACGGAATCAGCCAGAGAAGGCCGAACAGACTGGGAATGACAAAAGCGGAACGCCATCCGAATTTCGCCGCAAGAAAGACGACCAGCGGAGGAGCGAGCACGGAGCCCAATTGGGCGCCGGCATTAAACATCCCGCCCGCCGACGATCTGCGTTCTGCCGAAAACATACCAGCGATTAACTTGATCCCGGCCGTGTAGTTGCCGCATTCCGTCAATCCCATCAGGAAACGCACGATCATGAAGCCGATCAAGCTTGAGACGACGGCGAAGTCGCCGTTGATCAAAGACCACAAGACCAGAATTACCGCCAATCCGACGCGGGTTCCGACCGAATCTATTAATGCACCCGCCGGCACTTGCCCCGCCAGCATTCCCATCTGGAATGCCGCCGTAATGTAGCCGTATTGGCTCGGAGAAAAATGAAGCGCCTCGCGAATCACCGGGGCCAACACGGAGAAGATCTGGCGATCGAACAGATTGATCGCCATCGAAGCTGACAACAGCGCGAGGATCGTCCAACTCTTCTTCTGGGAAAGTCCTGTCAGTTCGTACGCCACCTTTAGTCCTTTTGTTCGGCTTCCACCGCGACCCATCGGCGCGTTTCAGCCGATTGTTGAACCGCGTCCAACACCAGCTGGACACGGAAGCCGTCGTGAAAATTGGGGTGAAAATCCTCGCCTTTCGAGACACAGTTCAAAAACTCAGCCAGCGTCGCGATGAAGGTATGTTCGTAGCCGATGATATGCCCCGGCCGCCAGAAATTGCTGAAAATGGGGTGCGCGGGATGGGTCACCATGATGTCGCGCAGACCTTGTTCCTGGCCAGGCTGCCGGGCATCGAAAAATTCGAGCTCATTCAAACGCTCCAGATCGAAGCGCAGCATACCCCCCGAACCATGAATCTCGAAGCGATTGACGTTCCGGTACCCGATGCCGAAGCGCGTCGCCTCGAAGGTGCCCAGGCTGCCGTTACGAAAGAGGGCCAAAGCGATCACCGCGTCATCGAGCTTGCGGCCAGCAACGAAAGTTTGCGCTGCCGCAGTCGCTTCCCCGATCGGACCATTGAGATACATCGCGCAATCGAGCGAATGCGTGAGCAGATCGTCGCCTACGCCCGAGCCTGCCTGGTCCGGGTCCATGCGCCAAGTCAGCGCGCGGGAGGTATCGGGACCCCATTGCTGCATATACGCGGCACGATAGTGAAAAATATCACCGAGCCGGCCCTCCTCGATCAATTGGCGAGCGTACGCAATCGCGGGGACGCGCCGGTAGTTATACCAGACCAGGGTCGGAACATTTCTTGCCGCTTGTACCATCGCCGCGGCCTCGGCCACATTCATCGCCAGTGGTTTCTCGCAGAGAACCATCTTGCCCGCTTGCGCGGCCGCGATCGCAACCGGAGCATGTAGATGATTGGGGAGCGCGATGTCAACAGCGTCAATGTCCGGACGGTCGAGTACTGCGCGCCAATTCGAACAGGTGTCCTCCCAGCTCCAACGCGCCGCCATCTGCGACAGGGATTCGGTGTCACGTCCGCAGAGGAGCTTCCTTCGGATGCGAAACGGCAGATCGTAAAAATGCTCGACCTGGCAGTAAGCGTTGGAGTGCGCCTTACCCATGAACCCCTGTCCGAGCAGGGCCACTCGAAACTCAGGGGTCATCGTCTAGGCCGCCGTCGCGGTCCGACCGTCCCACAACATGGTTTTCTGCTGCTGGATCGCCATCACACCGAGGAGGCAGGGTAGGGAAGAGTGGAATCCTATATTCATGTCGCAAGTCGGCTTCTGGCGCGATTTTACGCAATCGAGGAAGTTCCGGACATGCGCGATTGCCGCATAGTCGACTTCAACGCCGCCATTGGGATTGAAATGCACCTTACCCTCAAATGCCGGAGGACGCTCCCGTTGAGCGTTTGGATTGGCGATCGCGGTCGCGGGCATATTGACGCGCCGCGGAATATTGGGCGTCATGCGCCAGCCCTGACGGTTCACCTGTAAAGACCCGGCGGAGCCGTGGAAATAAGTCCCCCAACTTTCGATTTCGGGCGTGTCGTATTCGCAATTTACAAACGTCATCACGAAATCGTCGTACTGCCAAGCCACGGAAAATGCATCCGGCAACTGCGCGAACTCCGGATCCTTGAAGTTGACGTACTGAGACGCTGCGACGGTTCGCAATGGACCCTTGTTATCTGCGTTCATGAACCAGTGCGCGATGTCGATTAAGTGTACGCCCCAGTCGGTGACTAATCCGCCGCCGTAGTCGTAATAGGCGCGCCAACGCCTTTGCCGGCTCACTTGATACGGGTGCCGGGGAGCGGGACCCTGCCAACTCTCCCAATCCAACCCGTCCGGCACCGCGATCTTCGGGTCGGGAGTATTCGAATAGCCTCCGGGAAATTGCACGGTCACGTGGCTGATCTTTCCGAGAATGCCCGTTTGAACCGTTTTATACGCTTCCTGGAAGTGATCCCAACTGCGCTGTTGCATTCCGACCTGGACGATCTGGCGTGATTTTTGGACGGCATCGAGCATTTTCTGGCCGCGCTCGACGGTATTCGATACCGGCTTCTCGCAATAGACATCCTTTCCGGCCGCAATGGCGTCGATGACCATTTGACTGTGCCAGTGATCGGGAGTCGCGATCAGCACCGCATCCACATCTTTGCGATCGAGCACCTTCCTGTAATCGCCGTAGGTATCGAGCTTGCCGGTTCGCTTCAGCGCGTTCGCCAATCGGGTCGAATCCACCTCGCATGCCGCGACAAACACCGCGTCCTTGTTTGCCAAAAAGCATGTATGATCGCGCATGGCGCGAGTGCCGGTACCGATCATTCCGATTTGAACCCGGTCGTTCGCGCCGATCACCGAGCGCGCGCCCGCTACCGCTCCGGCTGCTGCCAGTTTCAATATTGCCCGTCTGCTCTCCATGAATTCGTCACTCCCTTTCGTGTATTTTTGTGCGCGATATTACAAGCGTCTTTATGCGAGACCGCTTTTCTTCCATGCGTAGTCGATTGCAGCCGCCGGGACCTCGTATTTCGCCAACGCCGTGTTACCGCGATAATCAAGGGCCTGGATGCCAAGCTTACTGGTGTAAAACGCGTCCACGGTCATCCGGCGCGCCCATTCAAAAAAGTGGATGTTCGCGCCCAGCTCGCGAGATTCATTCTTCCGGTAGGCAATCAGATCGAGCAGCGCCGTCTGTTCGGCCGGGGATGCACTCAAGAAGTCCTTACCCGTGCGGCTCCGCATGGTGTTGTCGAGTGAGGCGAGCCCTCCGGTATAAATCTCACTGAGCTCGGCATTCTCAGACACCAGCATATCGATCCACGCGGCGGCCCCGGAAGCGACGGCGCCGGGCTTTGACCCCTCCGCGGGAAGGATCAGGTCAGTAAGACGTTCGAGAGTTGAAAATTCGTGCGCCGTGAGTCCCTTGGGCTTGTAAACGCCGGCCGCCGCCAAATCATCGGCGGCTAGTTGATGCACATGTTGGGCTGCGGCCGAATCGATCGACCCCGCACCGGCGACCGCCGCAGCCAGCCCGCGCAGCAGTTCGCGTCTGGAGGTATTAAACATTGCCCTTCCTCATTTCTTCGGCCATATACTCGGCGGTTCGCCAAGCTAGCGCGATGATGGTGAGCGTAGGATTCTTGTCGGGATTACTGACGAACGGTCCCGCATCGGCGACGAACACGTTTTTCGCGTCGAATGCCTGGCAATACTTGTTCAGCGGACCACTATTGGCATCCTTGGCCATGCGGACGGTTCCTAATTCGTGAATAACGGCTCCGCCCCGCGAGATGAGGGAGGTGCTGGGACCGCCGCGGCGACTGCCGGCCACGGTCCCGCCCATGGCTTCGATCAGATTCTTGAAAGTGTCCTGCATATGTTGCGCCATCTTGAGCTCGTGTTCGCTATGCCCGAAATGGAAGCGCAGCACCGGAATGCCCCAACGATCGACGACGTCCGGATCGATTTCACAAGAGGACTTTTCGTTGGGGATCATTTCGCCGCGGCCGCTAAAGCCGATGTTCGCTCCATATTCTTCCTGGATCGCCTTCCTGAGGCCGGAGCCGTACCCTTCATGTTGGCGGCAGACGTTCAAAAACGAGCCGACCGCGGGCATCCCGAATCCTCCACCAAACTCAATGTGGTACCCGCGCGGGAATGCTTTGTCCTTCTTATCCCAAAGCCACCACGGTACGTAAGCGTGCGGCCCGTAGCCGTCGGTGTTGTAATGGGGCAGGCCCACGAGCGAGGGAATGAACCCGCTCAATCCCGGAGAGGCGACCGTATCGGTGAGATACTTGCCGACCACGCCTGAAGAATTCGCTATACCTGCGGGATATCGCGGCGATCTCGAGTTGAGCAGCAAACGTGCGGATTCGCAGGCGCTCGCCGCCAGGACGACCGTGCGGCAAAGCACTTGTTGCTCCGTGCGCGTGGCCTTGTCGACATAGGAAACCGCTTTAACCCTGCCGCTGTCGTCGACGATCAATTCACGCGCCATCGCGCCCGTCAGCAATTTGACTTTGCCGGTCTTCATCGCCGGAAAGATCTGGACGTAACTCGAAGCGTAGTTAGAAGCCGTGATACAGCCCCGGCCGCACTGTCCGCAATAATGGCACGCGGCGCGTCCGTTCATAGGGCGCGTAATGACTGCCTGGCGGGCCGCGATCACCGGAATACCAAGCTTCTCGCCGGCCTTTTTTACCAGCAGGTCGTGGACGCGCATGGGCGCCGGCGTTTGGAAAATCCCGTCCGGCGCGCTTCGAATACCTTCTTTGGTCCCGGTGACTCCGATGAACGCCTCCGCCTTGTCATAGTAGGGCGAGAGTTCATCGTAGGTGATGGGCCAGTCCGTGCCGAGTCCGTCGCGCGAGTACGGGGCGAAATCGAAATCGGCGTAGCGCAGGGAAATGCGTCCATAATGATTCGTCCGCCCGCCAAGAATACGCGAACGGAACCAACTGAACTCATTGCCGGGCGCAACCGTGTAAGGTTCACCGTCGATCTGCGGGCCGCCATAGGTGGCACTAAAGGTAAAGGGCGAACGCCCGAAATAACCCTCCGCGTGTGGCCCCACACCCCGATGCGGGACGTCGTAGGGCCACATGTGTTCCTTGAAATCCTTGCCGGGAGTTAGCATGGGGCCAGCCTCCATAAGCAGGACGCTGATGCCGAGATCGGCCAGAACCTTCGTTACGGTTCCTCCGCCCGCGCCGGAACCGATCACGACGACATCGTAGACGGGCCTGCTGCGCACTACTTGTGGCATGCGGGACTCCTTTCGCTCATTCTCGAACTTCCTGGTCTAAGCTACCCCCGCCTTGCGCATGACAGCAAGCGTGCTTTCCAAACCCATGCGCGCACCCTCTTCAGGCGATGTATCGCTCGGAATACGACCCAGCGGTTCGGGACTGACCGAATCCTCATAACCGATCTTCTTAAGTGTCTGGAAAAACCCAACCAGATTAATGACTCCCTCGCCAGGAAGAAAGCGCTGACTATCGCGCACTTCCTCGGGCGCCTGCTGTTTGGCATCGGAAACATGCACGGTCACGATACGCGATTTGCCGGCGCGAATAATGTCATCGATGGTCGCACCGGAATGGTGCCAGTGCCATGCGTCGAGCACCACGCCGATATTGGATCCGCATTCTTTCGCAAACTCAACCGTTTCGTCCATTCGCCACAGGAATTCGTACTTTTGCCGCTTCCGCATGTACATGGGACCCAGAAACTCCATTCCCAGTCTGACTTTGGAGCGGAGCAGGATCTCTGAGGCGGCGGTCAAGCGGTCCTTGAAGATTTTCTGCAGCTCCGCTTTAGGTGTGTCGCTCGAAGGCGGCAGTACGATCATCATCCGCGGGTCGCCGATCGCGGCGGCGAACTTGGCCATTTCCGGAAGCCGTTCGTTGGCAGCTTTAAACGCAGCCTCATCGCGGCTGAACAGCGCCGGAGAGCCGCACACGCCGCCTCTGATTTTCAGTTCGGAAAACAACTTTCGCGTTGCATCCTCGCCTTCGTCCATGGCGGCGTTTATGTTCACGTCGACCCCCGGGTAGCCCACGCGGGCAGCCAGGCGAGCGAATTCGGGCCAACTGACAGAGGGCGTCCTCTTGCCGTCAGCGCCGGTTTTGCTCCCGACCAGAGATCCGTTGAGAGAAACGAACATCTTCCCGTCAGCGGCTCGCATGCCTTGAATCGCGTAGAGAACTGATCCAGCGGTTGTGGCTCTAAGGAAGTCTCTTCGTTTCACAATGTCACCTTCATGGATTGCTAATGCTCATGTGGCTTCAAGGCCCTGATAGAATCGAAATACAGCTTCTGAATCTTGCCAGCGTCTTCGGGTGCATCGTGCTGCCCAAGCTTTCCCTGTGCCGTTTTACGCCAACATCATTGTATAGAGACCGAATTGCCGGAGCAAGCCGAAGTTTTCGAACTAACCATTCAAATATTCTGAGGCTATTCAAGCTCGTCATAGTGTTGACCGACTGAAACTCATGGTAGCCTCGAAATTCTTGAATGACTCCTTCGAAAACTTTGGCTTGCCCCGGCTCAGCGGTCTCCCTACAATGGATGAGGATGTCCGGATAGTTAGAGGAGCGCCTGATAGCCGGCTTCCGCCCGCGTAATGGTTTGAGGGAGAAGCAGAAATGAAACTACGTGGATTCATTGGTTCGTGGCTGGCAGGGGTATGTATAGTAATCCTTTACCTCAGTAGCAGCGGTAAAGGACAGCAGGTCCCGGCGACGCCGAACCCAGCTCCAGGAGCCGCCGCTCAGGGAGGAGGCAGGCGCGGACCAGGCTTGGGTCCCGATGGCTTGCAGATTCAGACGCCGAATCAGGCGGATTTGATCGCCATGATGGACGCGCTGCCGGACAAGGCGCCGGTCCGGCCCAAGCAGGCACGCAAGGTGCTGGTGCTTTGCAAGGCGAGCGGCTTCGTGCATGGATCGATCCCTCTGGCCGCAGCGACGGTCAAAGCGCTGGGCGAAAAGACGGATTCCTGGACAACAACCATTACCTATGACTCTGCCGATATCAACGAAAGCAATCTGAAGCAGTACGATCTGGTTTTCCTGGACAGCACCACAGGCGCCCTCCTCGATGACCAGAACGACGCAGCGGCGACAGACGCCCGAAAAAAAGCCCTTCTGGAATTCGTGAGGAGCGGAAAAGGACTGGCGGGAGTGCATGCGGCTACCGATTCGTATCACACCACCGGTCGCGGCGCTACTCCCACCGGTACTTGGCCCGATTTTAACAATACAATCGGCGGGTATTTCAAGTTTCACTGGGTTTACCCGCAAGTGATCACGGTGAAGATTGACGACCCCAAGAGTCCTCTCACGAAGATGTTTCACGGTAAGGAGTATGTGATTCACGACGAGACGTATACCTTCGCCCAGGATTCCTTTTCCCGGAGGAAGGCTCACGTCCTGACGAGCATTGATTATTCGAAAATGAGCGATGAGGACAAAGCCAAGGAACCGGCAGCTACGAAGAGGACTGATGGCGACTACGGTTTGAGTTGGATCCGCCGCGAAGGCCAGGGGCGCGTCTTCTACGAGGCGCATGGTCACAGTGAGCATGTCTACGCCATGCAGGTGATTGTGGAGCACCTTCTCGCTGGAATCCAGTACGCCCTGGGCGATCTGCCGGCCGACGACAGCCCCAGCGTCAAGTGACACGTGAGTTATCGGAAAGCAATGACAACCTTAACCTCCAGAAGGCAGTTCTTAGGTACGGCTGGGATGGCGGTTGCGGCGGCTGGTTCCCGTCTCAACGCGGATCCCCTGGGTATGCCGATCGGCTTGCAGCTCTTTACGGTTCAGCAAGAACTGCGGACCGATTTCGAAGGTACGCTCCGGAAAATCGCCGAGATCGGATACCGGGGGGTTGAGGGTGGCGCCAGGGGTAAGACGCCTGAAGAATACCGTCAAGCCTTGAACGCCGCGGGGCTGCACTGTCTTAGCGGAGGCGTGAGTTCGCAACTGCTTCTTACCGATCATGATAAGGCGATAGAAGCGGCACATGTGATAGGCCTTAAGTATGTAACGGCCAGCGCTCAGGTGGAAGACCGTTCCCGCCTCAAGGCTCCTGGCGATATCGCGCGGATCATGACCCTGGACGACTATAAATACACAGCAGAGCAGCTCAATAAGACAGGTGAGGCGGCGAAGAAGGCGGGTCTGCAGTTGGTTTATCACAACCAGCACCAGGAATTCAGGAAGTACGACGACGTCCCGGCTTACGACCATCTGCTTAGTTGGACTGACCATGACACGGTGAAGATGGAACTGGACTGCGGGTGGGTAACACTGGCCGGTTACGATCCCGTCGACTATCTTGCGAAATATCCAACCCGGATTGCGCTGCTTCACGTGAAGGACGAGCAACCAGGGTTCGAACCGTCAACCGGACTTACCAAGGCCGCGCTTACGACAGAGGTCGGCAGTGGGGTAATCGACTGGAAGCGGGTTTTTACGGCTGCCAAAAAGGCGGGTATCCAGGGATATTACGTCGAGCAGGAGCCACCTTTCACGGCCCATCCGCCGCTTGAGGCGATCAAGATCAGCTACGACTATCTTCATAATTTAAAAATGTGAGCTCCATCCTGAGAGCCAACCATCGGGAGCGGCCACCTTGCTTTCAACAACTTCCTAACAGTCGGTGTGCCAATTTGCACTATTCCTCAACTGCATCGCCCGGGCGGGGGGGCGATCGTCTTCCAAAGCTTAGAACTGACTATTCGCAAAATTCGATTTGTTCTGACTTTTCAACCGTGTTAAAAGTTGTGAGGTAAATAGAGATCTTCGGATTTCCAGGGCATTCTGACGTCATCGGCCTTTGAGTGGGCCGTGGGAGTTAGCCATGAAGAGAAGTTCCATGAGCGTCGTCGTGCTGCTTGCACTTTCGGCGCTCCAAGTGTTCGGACAAGCCTTGGGTAACGTTGTCGGTACAGTCACCGATTCGGGCGGCGGCGTCGTTCCAGACGCGAAAATCACAGTGACCAATGCAGGTACCCACTTCACTCGGAGTCTGGTTACCAATGCCAGCGGGGAGTACGTTGCGGATTCGTTCCCGGCAGGGCAGATTAGTCTGACTGTGGAAAAACCCGGCTTCGAAAAGCTGGTTCGCTCGGGAGTGACACTCAGCGCTGCCGACACGGTCACCATCAACCTGCAACTCGCAGTCGGCAATACGCAGCAGACTATGCAAGTCAACGCCGAGGCATCTCAGGTCCAATCTCAGAGCGCCACGGTATCCTCGCTGGTTAACAACAAGCAGATTGAGGAGATGCCCTATGTCGAGCGTACTTTCACCAACATGCTTGCTCTGAATGCTGGTGTGGTGCCCAGCACTCCCGGGCAGACGGCGGGACTCACCGGGTATACCATGAACGCCGCTATCGCCTATACGGTCAACGGGGCTGCTTCGAACGGCAACGCTTACCTGATCGATGGCTTGTATGACCGGCAACTCTGGACAGACTATATCATTATGCAGCCGCCGATCGAGGCCATTCAGGAAACGCGCGTCATGGGCAGCAACTACACTGCGCAGTACGGCAACTCCGCGGGAGCGGTAACGCTCGTGCTGACGAAGTCGGGCACCAACGAGATCCACGGAAGTCTGTACGAGTATCTGCGCAACTCCGTTACCGACGCCAACACGTTCTTCAGCAACCTGGCGGGAAAGAAGAAAGCCGCCTATCACCGGAATGAATTTGGTGGGATTTTTGGCGCGCCGATCCGAAAAAACAAAACCTTCATATTCGCGGATTATCAGGGGGAACGCATCGTTCAGCCCACCACGGAAACGGATACCATTCCCTCCCAGGCTCAGGTCCAGATGATTGAGACTGGTAATTTCAGCTCTGTCTCGACTGTTCTGTACAATCCCTATACCACGAATGCGGCCGGCCAACGCATTCCGTTCGCGGGCAATATCATCCCAGCGGCTTTGCTCGACCCAGCGGCTGGGAAGATGGCTGCGCTGCTGCCGCTACCGACTTCGTCGGCTTCGGCGAATAATCTTATCTACAACCCTGAGGGAAGCAAGAACGACAACCAGTACGACATACGGGGCGACCAGAACATCGGGACATCGGACCGGCTCTTTTTCAAATTCAGCCACGACGGTGCCCTCGGTAATGGCGCGTGTGTCCTGCCGACCGGGCCGAATGTTCCGGCGGGCGTCTCCATTTCCCCGTGCATTCAATCGGGCAGCGGCGGTGGTATCGCGACCATTGGCAACTGGTCGATCACGGGAAATTATACCAAGGTGATCAGTGCCAACATCCTGAATGAGGTGCACTTCGGAGCGGTCCGCGACGACCTCAACATATCGAATTACGGCGGTACACTCGATACCGCAACGTCACTCGGAGTTCCCGGCATCAACGTTCAAAACTACAAACTGGGCGTACCCGCAGTGTCGGTCAGCGGCTTCACCGCATTCGGGGATACCAATACATATCCCGAGTTCACGCATCAGCTTTCCCTGCCCGTTGAGGACATGCTGACGGTTGTAAAGGGTAACCATACGATGAACTTCGGGGGTGGTTACACTCGTCATCGGCTGGACGGCCACACGTCCTTGGCGCCGCGCGGCCAGTATGCCTTCCAGGGCGTGTTCACCCAACAAATCGGCGGCTCAGCCGCAGTCGCGAACGACTTGGCGGATTTTGCCATTGGCGCCCCTGTATCGATCGCAAACAGCGAGCAATTCGGCCCCTTCGGGGAGCGCATGTGGGATGGCGCCATGTACGCTCAGGACTCCTGGCGTGTAACGAAGCGGCTAACCGTGACCTATGGGTTGAGATGGGATCTCCAGTCGTTTCCTTATGATGTTTGGAACCGCTGGTCCAACATCAACCCCACCAACGGCGTTTTCGCAATCGCTGGCACACCCACTCAAAATGTGAACGGGAGTTGTGGCCGCTCGCTGGTCTGCTTAGACAAAAAGGATTTCTCCCCCCGGATTGGCATCGCGCATCAGCTTACCGGTGACGGCAAGACAGTGTTCCGAGCGGGCTTTGGCGAAGCATATTGGAGGACCGATAATGCCGGCAGGACACTCAATCTAAATCCGCCCATGGATATTATTGCGGACTATTCGTACCCTACGAACGGGCCTCCGGGTTTGTTGTTTTCACAAGGTGTTCCGCTTCTGACCCAGCCCAATCTAACCGTACCGTCGCAGGAGACTGGCCTTTACGAGGGGTCTCCAACCGGCCTGAAGAACACCAGGGTACTGATGATGTCGGCTGGAATTCAGCGGGAATTAGGGCACAACTGGTTGCTGGACGTGGGTTATGTCCGCACTGTCACCAGCCACGAACTCGATGCTATCGTCGCCAATCAGGCTGTTCCGGGGCCGGGCGCTTATGGCCCTCGGCGTCCACTATACAACATCAATCCATACATCCAGGATATAGATTATCGAACGGACGCAGCGGCGGCCAAGTACAATGCCCTGCAAACCAAGTTGACAAAACGGTATAGTTACGGACTGACGTCGTCGATTAACCTAACCTGGCAGAAGAATATGAACGATGACACAAGGCCGCAGAACACTCAGTGCTATGCCTGCGAGTGGGGTGATACGGCCGACAGCCGGGTCTTCTTGTTTGTACTCACTGAGGTGTATGAACTACCGTTCGGCAAGGGGCGAAAGTGGAGTAGTGGAAACGCTATTGTGAACAGTGTCATCGGGGATTGGAGCGTAGACAGCATTTGGACGGTATACTCCGGCCCGAGATTCACGCCTTCGCTCGCGACTTCGGTTACGAATTCGCTTCCGCCGGGTGTTACAGGCACGATCGCCCCCACCGAGCGCCCGAACGTGGTGGCAGGCTGCAATCCGAATGACGTGGCTGCGGGAAAGACGATTTACGCGTGGTTCAACACTAAGTGTTTCACCGCACCGCCGGCATACACCTTCGGAGACGGTGGGAACGGTATTCTTATTGGACCGGGCTTTGTCAACGTGGATTTGGGGTTTCACCGCACCTTTAACATCCGCGAGTTGGCGCGCCTTACCTTTCGCTGGGAAATGTTCAACGCAGCAAATCACACCAATTTCAGCAATCCAGGCGCCGCCATCGGTTCCTCCAGCGCGGGCGTGATTAGTGCCGCGAACGCAGCCAGGGTGATGCAAGGGGCGTTGACACTCAGATTCTGACTGCTAGAAAAACAGCTTCAGAGCGAACTGTAACACGCGCGGATCATTCGCGCTGGTGATCCTTCCAAAGGTGCCGGAAGAAACCGACGCGACAGGAGTCTGGAAGTTCGGACGGTTCTCAGTGTTGAACGCCTCCGCGCGGAACTGGAGCCGATAGCGCTCAGTCAAGGCAAAGTCCTTGAACAACGACATATCGATGTCGAAGTAAGCAGGCCCTCGCAATGAGTTGCGTCCGATGTCGCCAAATGTTCCGATGATCGCGGGAGTGTATGCCGCAGTGTTGAAATACTCTTGAACCTGGTTCACTCCCGCCGGTCGAGGGGGATTGCCGACGATGTCCGAGTAATCGTTGCCGATGCCGGATTCGGAGCGGTCCGTGCCGCTGAGGACGGTGAATGGCAAGCCGCTATACAGGCTGGCGATGGTATTGTACTTCCAGCCGTTGACGACGGTATTTTTCCATCCGCTGAGGTTCATTCGAGGAAGCGCATATGCGATCGACAGGTTATAACGGAATTTCTGATCGAAGTCCGCGGGTCCGCGCGCGCTCCTGAAATTGAACGGGTTTGGCGGACCGGTATTTCCCTCGGTCCCGCTCGACGTATCGTCGATAGTCTTGCCCCACACAAAGTTGCTTAGCACGGTCAAGCCGCCGGAGAAGCGTTTAGTCACGTTGAGCTGCAGCGAGTTGAACTCGTCGTAGACATAGGAACTCGCCAGCTCGACCGCTCCCAGGCCAGGATACTCCCGGCGTGAATTCTCGTTCGCAACTGTTGAGCCGGGACCAAAAATCGCCGGATTGAACTGCCGCGAGCCCATCACGTCGACGCCGTGATTGCCCACATAGGCCACCGATACTGCAATGTCTTTGTGGAATTGATGTTCGATCGTGAGGTTCCAGTTCTGGGTGTAGCCAACTTTAGAGGCTGGATCGAGTACACCACCGGAAAGCGGGAGCACGAACTGATAGGTGGCGAACTGGCTGGGCAGAATGTGCGCCCGCGGAAATGGATCGCCTCCGGGAAATCCTAAATACGGATTGTCGAAGCTCTGCGGGTTGGGAATGCTCAGGTACAGATCCGTCGGTTGCATCGCATCCGTACGTTGATAGAGCAAGCCTTCCGGAAAGCTATAGAAGATGCCGTAGCCCGCCCTGACTATGGTCTTGTGATCGCCGGTCACATCGAAGGCAAAGCCTATGCGCGGGGCGAAATCTTTCCAGTTCCGATTGAAAACTGTGTTTTCGATGCCTTTATCTCCAGGGAACAGCATCCCTAGTGGCGCGTTGGGCGCGATAGTAGACTGGCGGCCGGGAATGAAGGCCGTCAGCGTATTGTTAAGGTCAATCGGAGGAAGCCAGGGTTCCCAGCGCAGTCCCAGATTCAAAGTAAGCCGGCGGGTAATCTTCCAATCGTCCTGCACGAAAGTGTAGAAACGGTCCTCCCGCAACGAAATCCTGCGGCCGTTGTCCTGGAAGAATTGCGACTCCGCGCCCAGATAAAAGTCGGCGATGGCGTTGCCGCTGTTCTGGCCGTTGAAGGTATTGTCGCCGGGAGTATAAGAGTAATCGTTGGCGTCGATGCGCGTGCGTTCAAATTCCGCGCCAAAGGTAAGCTGGTGGGCTCCCAGAACCTTGGTAGCGATGGCGCGAAAGACGAAGGACGTCGAATCCTGGCGGAGCGCGCCGCCGGAGAAGATATCGACGAAACCGGAAATATTATCTCGAATGCCCGGGAAGATCGGAACTGACGTTCCCAGCGGAACATTCTGTCCGAAGCTCTGCAGCGTTTGCAGACCCGGATCCACTGGAATCTGCGTGCGGGCAAACCGGCCCGCGCTGGCATAAAACGTCGCTGTCAGTGTAGGGCTGAAGATCTGAGTATCGCTGAACGTCCCAGTCTGGTTCCGGAAGAGATTCTCAGCGTAAAATCCGGTGGGCGCGCTGAAGGGTCTTTGGAAATTGTCCTGGTCATAGAAATAGCGCCCGCTGAAGTGATTGGTCGACGAAATCATGTGGTCGATCTTCATCAGATACTGGGTATCGTCCAGATTCTGATTCTCGACGCCGACCCATTGCGTACCGCTATTGGGCAACGGAAGCAGCGCATTTGCGACCTTGACCGAGACCGGATCCAGCAGGTTCGCCGGAATAATGTTTCCTGGAAACGGTAAGCCTGTCGATGGATTCGTAATCACCTTCGGAAGAAGAGCCGAATAATTGCCGGTGCGCTCTGCCGCCGTCGGGGTGGTAATCGACACCGGGCTTGGTGCGGAGCGGCGCTGCGTGTCCTGCGCGGAGAAAAAGAAGAACGTCCGGTTCCTCTTGATCGGTCCTCCAGCCGTGCCGCCAAATTGATTCAGCTTGAAGGGAGGCAGTGTCAAAGCGAAGAAATTCCTCGCGTCCAGGTCCGTATTCCGCAGAAACTCAAACGCGGTGCCATGCAGCTCGTTGGTTCCGGAGCGCGTCGACAACTGCACCAGCGCGCCAGCCCCGCCATACTCCGCACTGTAGTTGGACGATTGGATGGTGAACTCTTGAAGCGCGTCCGGATCCGGCATGGTTGGTACGGAGTCGAAAAAACGATCGTTGTAAATGGTGCCGTCAAGCTGAAAATTGTTCTGCGTGGCGCGCAATCCGTTTACAGTCAATCCACGGTTATCCTGCTGCCCGGATTCTGTGCCCACATCTGTAATCGCGGTTCCAGGTGTGAGAGTCGTCAGTTGCAGGGCGTTGCGCCCGTTCAGCGGTAAATCCTGCATCTGCCCAACTGTCACCGACGTCTGAACACTGGACGACGCGGCTTGCACCAAAGGCGCTTCACTCGTCACCGTAACGGACTCGCTGGAATCACCGATCTGCAATTGGATCTTCATATCCATGATCTGTCCAGTCACTAGAGTGACCTTGTCCGTCTTCTGTGACCGGAAGCCCTGCTTCAAGAAGGTCAACTCGTACGGACCGATGGGAAGGTCGGGAAACTCAAAAATCCCTGCAGCGTTGGTTTCTACTGTGCGGCTGATACCGGTGTCCAGGTCATTGCAGGTGATCCTGGCACCGGGCACCACAGCCCCCGTAGAGTCCGTAACCGTACCACCGATGCGTCCGATCGACTGGGCGAAAATGGAATTCGGAACTCCAAGAAAGAAAGCAAAAGCGAACCCTGCGAGCCAAAACTGCTTGCTGACATTATTCTCAAACATCGAGCGTGACACGTGCGTAACCTCCCTGAAGGGACTGCTGAGAATATATTAGCTATTTTACTGCGTCAAGCTTTCCGCATCCTCAAATGTAGCCCTCTTCCTAGTTCGTATGTAATGTTTCTCCTTTAGCCGGCAAGCTCCTTCCACATGGCGCGCTCCCGCTTCCAATAAGCGACGCGCGCCAAGTGAGGAGGCTGAACGCCCGCTGCGTTGCCCGGCGATCCACCTAAACTCACGATCAACGGCGTAGCGTTAACCGGAGAGGGCAAACTAGTTCGAAAGGCAACTGGCTACGAACAGGAAAAGCTGAAGCCGCGCTATCCCACATCGGGTTCGCGGGCTGCGCGCGCCGAGTTTCCGACGCCCATTGGAGCGTATCGGTAACCCACATATTTCTCCGACGAGGCGGCTTTAAAGGCTGATATCGTTTTGGTGTCGCTGCTCACGAGTTCACTCCTGCGGGCGGCTTTTGGGAAGCATGGTTCGTGGCGGTCGGCTGAAATGAACCTCCCGGCCGCATCGTTTCACATTGCGTCAGCGGAAGGCGGACGACAAAGCGTGCGCCCTGCGCGGGTAACGAATAAGTATCGAGACGACGGGCGCTCCAGCGGTCGCCTAACCGCAGCGCCCCGCCTTTTCTTCTCAGGAGCCAGGCCCGGACGTGATCAATCCCGGATCAGAGCCGTTGCCGGCGTGAAGCTGCCCGGTTCGATGAGGCCGGACTAGGGACGCAGCGACTATATAGCGTGGCTTCCACGCGCCAACCATCGGGCGGCAGCATCGGCGCTGTCCTGGGGCACTGTATTGAAGGCAATCGCCGCGCCTGGGGCAGCCTTATGGACAGCGTTGATGACGGCTTCGAATAATGCAAGACCCCGGGGCGGCAGGCGCACGCCGGCTCCGATTACCACACAATCGTAGCTCTTCGAAGCTAACTGACGCTCCACTGTCGGACCAGCGGTTTCATCCGGCCGAATAAAACCGAGGTCGGCCTCCCATCCGCGTTCAGCGAACTGCTTCATCGCGACCGCGATGCCGGCGTGAACCTTCTCAGCGGTCATACCCGGTGGTAAAGCAGGGTCAGAAAAATCGACAGCCTCTGGATCGTAGCCTACGAACAGAACCCGCGTCATGAGCTCTCCTTTGTTCCTGCGAGCATTTGGTGGCACACTCGGCTACCAGCTTCGCTAGGATTTTGACAGGCTACCATAAGACACGCGCGTAACATATTGATTCAAACGGTGAATTTCGACTGGACCCACTCGGACATCGTCGCCACTAAAAGGGGATAGCACTCCGAAATGGCAATTCGAAGGAAGGTTTTACCAGCGCCGCGGCGGCGGATCGTTGGTAAAGAACCGGCCGCGGACAGGAAGCTGTACGGGGCGCATCAGTGGCTTGGGCTGGTTCGTCGGCGGCCCGTCCGTTTCGACCTCCCTACAATCCCATCTTCTATCGTCTTCCAAGCAGCGTCGTTGAAGCGATCCATAACCCCATGCGTTGATCGTTCCCCTTGTGGATTAGCTCTTTGACTCTCTCCAGCAGGCTTGAAATTCCATCACATGGATTTCTTCTGCCACTCGCTGTAATTCAAGTTGATTCCCCTTCCATGGTTCCCAACATGCAGAACAGCCGGGTGTTCCCTTGAAAGGATGCTCCAGGAAAGGCAAGCGGCGCTAGACTGCCACTCTCGGCCGGATCGCATCATTCGGCGCGCGCACCAGATGCTGCTAAGTCCCCAGGTAAGCGCTCGACTCCGCGCACTTAAACACCGCGATCTATGGTTTCAAGAACGCAGTGATGATCCGATGGTCACGGTTTGCGCGGTCAATGTTATTGCGCGAAATAACCCCAAGCAGTTACGTTGACGCCTGCCGCGGCGGTCGCCACCACGGTGATCGATCCGTTCGATGCGGCTGTGATTGTGTTGCTCGCCGTAACCTGTCCGTCGCCGGCGCTTAGGATTGAATACGCCGGAGCAGTCTGGCCGGTAGGCATCGCCGCCAAGCCCGTTAGCGGCGCGCTAGGCGTGGCAGTGAAGTTGAGCACGTACGCCGCGGCCCAATACGGGAGGCCACAAGTGCCTTGCATCGTCAAGTTCTGGCTCGTCAGGCCGGTGAGCGATACACTTGCGGCCTGGCAGGAAGTCAACGGATTGTAGGTGAGGGCGCCAGGGGCCCCGGCCGGCGCAAAGTAACCGATGATGTCCACGGACAGATGAGTATTGTTGTAGGGAAAGATGCTGACTTCGCCGGCAATTCCTGCCTGAATGAGAGCCGCGTTGGTTTTCGTCTGACCGTCATAGGCATTGAGCGTGGAGACAGTCGGCTCCGATTGTCCAGTGGGCCAAATCGTGAGGCCGCCGAAGAAGCCGGCCGGAGCCGCCGTGATGCTGAGGGCATAAGCTTGGACGTCCGCCGGGATATTGCACCCTGAGGATTGCAAGGCGAAGGAGCGCGTCACTCCTCCGGAAAGCATCGCGCCCGCAGTTGGACCGCTGGCGCTGCGCGTGTCCACCGCCCGGCAGACCGAGGGCAGCAGATAAAACGAATCGCCGTTACTGCTGTCGAAGTATCCATCGACATCGATGATGAAGTTCGAGGAAGAGGAAAGCGTCACGTCGACCGATCCGGACGGCAACGCAGGCACGATTGCCGCATTCGCGGTAGGATCGCCATCCGGTGCGCTCAGGAGCGCCAGCGCCGGGCTACTCTGCCCTGTAGGTTTTATTGACAGGCTGTTTAGAGGTCCGTTGGGAACCGCCGTCAAGTTAAGGGAATAGGCAGTGACGGTGGCAGATGCGGGGATCCCGCACTGTCCCGCCACCGGTATTGTCATCACGCCGACGAAAAAAAAGTGCGGAGGAAAACCTCTTCCCGTCAGGCCTTGTGAGCTGTTCCTCGTGTCGATCAAGCGGCAAGGACGCAGGGGGACGAACCTCGAACCGGGTTTTGGTGGCCCGAAGTCCCACGTGCAACTCACAGTCGTCGGTATGTTGCCGGGCTCCTGCGCTGCGATAGCGGTGGTCATAGACGGGCTGCTGGAGCCTTGGAGCGGGATCGCAGTGCCTGTCGGCACCGGGAAAGGCAGCTCGATGATGTTATAAAACGTTCCATTGATGGAGGTTCCCTGCAGGGAACCACTTAGTTGTGCAGGCGTAATCGACACGCGGCCACCACTCAGTTGCCCCACCAGCAATGCCCTCGCCACCGAGTAGGAGGTCGAATAGTTCTGTCTGATCCCTGAGGACGGCTGGTTAAAGCCCGAGCCTGTCACCGTGTAAGTGCCAGGGTACCAGGCATTCGGTGGCACCGGACTTGGCGCTCCTCCCGTCATGGCCCAGGCTTGCGTTTCGGTGTACGAAAACGTACCTGTGGCACCGTTGTTCTCGGTGTAGGTGCCGCTGGCAATCGCCATGCAACTGGCCGATCCGGTCCAAACACCGGATTGCCCGAATACGGGAAAGGCAAAGATGCTGGAAACGAAAGCCGCCAGTAGAACCTTTCCTGCTGGCCGCGAAGTGAGCGTTTTGATTAATGACATCGGTCTTCCTCCGATCCCATACGCGTATCGGAAGGCTACCTTAGCTCAAGATTGTTGGCCGACCCTGCGATGCACAGGTTTCCTGGCGACTGATGTGCGAGGCGCAAATCGCTAACCGGCGCGCAACTAATTGACCTGTTTGGGGGGCGTCCAGGCAGGGCGTCAAGGCGTTAGGCAACTGGTGGCGCCTTCACCAGCCGAAGACTCTTCGGCGAATTAGCGACTATCCGGTACACGCCGACATTGGACGAAGACACAGGCGGATGCTTTATCCCTGTTTTGAGACGAACAGCCTGCGAGCGGTGAGTAGGCAGAGGACGCCGCTCCGCACGACCGGGCTGTACGACCGGCGTAGCGATGCAGTGAGCCTTGACGAGATTGAACGGATCGTCTTCTGAATAGGTGCTGCCTACTTCTTCTTTCGCACAGGAACGGCTGTTTTATCAGATTTCAGCAATTCCGAGATGTCATTTAAGCGTTTATCGAAATCGGTCGCTTTTTGGTCCTGACGCGCAGATGCAGCGAGCAACTGCGATAATTGCGTTTCGATGTTTTGATCAGGGTGATGCGAGGGTTGGACGTAGAGGGCTGCCAGAGCGGAAAACAAGAGCAATGACAAATATAAGAAACGCGTTCGCCAGCGGAGAATGCTTTCAAGCATATTCCCGAAAGATCCTGGCTGGACAAGGGTAGTAAGCATCGCTGGCCCCCCGTAGGTTGTGTCCCTCTCTTTCCTGAGAAATGCCTCAACTTTCTTGACCCTAGACTCAGCTTTTATTTCTGTCGCGCCATATAAGCCTTCCAACGCCACAAACGCTACGCAGATCCAAGCTGACGTAAGGAAATACTGCCACCAAGACAGAGTTATCTGACCGGAAAAATACCCGACTGAGAGGGCGCTGAACAGTGTAACCGCCACTGCCTTCGTCTTGTCCTTGAATCCATCCTGCCGCGCGATAACATCCTGCAGCATTTTCAACTCGGCCAACGCAAGATCTTCGTCGGTCACTGTGTAACCTCCTGAGATTCCAATTTTATCTGGATGAAGGCTTTGGAGGAGCACTTCCTCGTTGCAGGCGAATGCATTGGCTGCTATTCCCTTCTGAAAATGCCCTTCAGCGCTTTGCGAAAGGCCATTTTCATAAGGAGGGACAATGCAAAACCTCGACGAAGCCTACCGGATGCTCGATGCGTTCGCGTCCGTTGGCGCGCGCCATTTCGACGTGACGTTTCCGGATATCGACGGCGCGAAGCGCGGATTCCGAAGGGAACAATCCGTCATGCAACTCCGCAACTCGCTGCCTAAGTTGCTGCCGGGCATGGCCGAGCGCCAAAACACGTGTCCGCGCTCTCCCGGAATAGCCCCTCCACCCACATATAGAAATAGAGCCGCGGACAGTAGACAAACTCATTTACCATTCGCGCGGGAAATTAGTCGGGCAGGTCGCCCCTCGGCACACGGGGCTTCGATTGCGGGAGGAAGCCTCCGTCATGGCGCCGGCGATGAGTTCGTGGGTTACGCGTGGAATAACGGGGACGCCTGACGGCGGCAACGGAGACGTTCCGCGCCTCCGGCTGCTGTGTCGGCTCCCGCCTCTGATGACATTGGCTGCGGCCAGCGACGGAGACGCCGCGACCTGCATGAACCGGCCATTTACGGCAACCCATGCGGATCTGAAGCCACGGCGCTGTGAGGTCCTGCCTTTAGCGGTTCCGCAGAACCCGGTAGACCGCGCAGGCCCGGGAGTCCATTTTGGACTCCAGAAGCAGGTTTTCCGATGCTGCTGTAGCTGTAACTCTATGAGGAATATGGTCGGGCTGCCGGGATTTGAACCCGGGACCTCTTGCACCCCAAGCAAGCGCGCTAGCCAGGCTGCGCCACAGCCCGAAATAGTGAGTATAGCAGTCTGCGTCGAAATAAGGTCAAATAAGGCTTCATTGGGGCACGAAAAATGGCTGATTAAGGTCACTTAAGGCGCCTTAAAAGTTTCTAGACGACAGTTTCATGTCTGAGATCGTGTCCAGGCGCAGAGGGTCGTTCGCAAAAAGGCCGATCGCGTATTCCGTGCCGATCGTTAAACCGAGTAGCCGCGCACCGGTCCTTTGCAGTTCGATATAGCCCTTGCTCATCACCTGGCTTTCATGGCAATTCATGACCGCCTCCCACTCGTCGAGAACGTCGCTGATGTCGATCACGATGTCGGGTTTTTCAAGATGCTGCGTGATGTTAAAGAAGAGCAGATTCGCGACACGATGAACAGGGGTGTATTCTAATTCCTCAAGACCGCCATAGCGCGCGAAACGACAGGCGTCACGGACCAGTTTTCCAGCCACCACGTGATCCGGATGCTGATTTTCCTGCGGGCGCGGCGCGAGGACAATCTGCGGTCTGAACTTTCTGATCTCGGCCGCAATGCGAAACGCATTTTGGGGCGTGTACTCGAGATGGCAGTCGCCTCCAAAATCCAAAAAGTCGACGCTCGCTCCTATTAAATGTGCTGCTTTGCGCGATTCATCTTCGCGGCCTTCGGGCGTGCCGGCCGAGCCTGCTTCGCCGCGCGATAGCACCAGCATCTGCACCTTGTTCCCTTGCCTGACCTCTTTAATGAGGATCGGCGCGCAGCCGAATTCGATATCGTCGGGATGCGGGCCGATCGCCAGTATGTTCACTGCGCGCAGACCTCGTTATAATACTGCTCGTATTGAGGAATAATCAGCGAGGTCGAATAACGGGTCTCGGCGGCACGCCGCGCCGCGGCTGAAACTCGCTGGTATAGTTCATCATCGGTCAGCAGCGAGACCACTCGCGCAGCTTGCGCTTCGATATCGCCCACCGGTTCCAGGAATCCATCGACGCCGTCGTCGATCAGTTCCGGCACGCCTCCGATGCGGGTCTCCGATCGGTGGAACGCCGCAGGCCATGGCTTCGAGCGCGGCTAGTCCGAAGGCTTCCATTTCGCTTGGCATCAGCAGCACGTGATGCTTCGGGATCAGCCTTTCGACGTGATCTTGTTTGCCCAGGAACGTCACCTGCTTGTCGATTCGCAGTTCGCGCGCGAGCATCTCCGCGGGGCCGCGCTCGGGTCCGTCGCCAACCATCACTAAACGAGCCGGCGTCGATTTCAAAACCTCTTTCAAAATTCTGATGCAATCCAGCACGCGTTTGACGGGCCGGAAATTGGAAAGATGAATCAGTTGCTTTTCTTTCGGCTGACTTTCCGGATTGGGGCGATAAAGATCGCAGTTCACGAAGTTGTGGATCACGCGAATCTCGTTGACGACTCCGAAAACGTCCGCGGTTCTTTCCTGCAAATATTTGCTGATGGTGGTGATGCCGTCCGATTTCTCAATCGAAAATTTCGTGATGGGAAAGTATGAGCGGTCCGCACCGACCAGCGTAATATCGGTTCCGTGTAGCGTCGTGACAAACGGCAAACGCCTATTGGACGTCATCTGCTTCGCAAGTAGAGCGGCAATCGAATGAGGGATCGCATAGTGGACGTGCAGCAGATCGAGATCGTAGCAGGCGGCCACTTCAGCCATCCGCGACGCGAGCGCGAGGCAGTATGGTGGATAGAGAAATAGTGGGTACGCCGAAACTTCGACTTCATGATAGTGAATCCGGGGAGTGCCGGGGTCGAGGCGAATCGGGTTGGCGTAGGTGATGAAATGGATCTCATGGCCTCGCGCTGCGAGTTCGAGACCGAGCTCCGTTGCGACGATGCCGCTGCCGCCGTAAGTCGGGTAACAGGTGATGCCGATCTTCACGAACGAAGGGTAACATTTCGCTTTGCAGTACAATCGTAAGTCGGAATTGGAAGGAAGAGTTATGAAGGTACTTCGTCGTACAATCAGCGTCTACCTGATAGGCGGGATATTTTTCGCCGCCGCGCTGTTCGCGCAGCCGAATCCGTATCGCACCGTGGAGAACTTCTTCAAGCTGCCGGAAGGCCGCACCTGGGGCTCGACCAGCACTGTCGCAGTCGATTCCAAGGGACACATCTGGATCGGGGAGCGCTGCGGCGCCAATAGCTGCGTCGACAAGACCGTCGACCCGATTCTTGAATTCGACGACTCCGGAAAATTGTTAAAAAGTTTTGGAAGCGGCCTGCTCGCCTTTCCGCACGGCATTTGGATCGACAAGGAAGACAACATCTGGATCGCCGACGGCCAGGCCCGGGATGCAAAGACAGTTGGCCATCAGATTTTCAAATTCAATCAGGACGGGAAAGTTCTGATGACGTTCGGCAAAGCCGGAGTCACCGGCGACACTTCCGAGCTTTTCAATCAGCCGAACGCCGTGGCGATCGCGCCCAATGGCGACATTTTTATTTCCGATGGTCACGATCGCGGACGGGGAAATGCGCGGGTCCTGAAATTTACGAGGGATGGAAAATTCATCAAGCAGTGGGGAGGGCACGGGTCGGGTCCAGGGCAGTTCGAAGTGCCGCATACGATGGCATTCGATTCGCAAGGACGCTTGTTCGTGGGCGACCGCGCCAATAACCGGATCCAGATCTTCGATCAAGATGGCAAGTTTATTACCGAGTGGAAACAGTTCGGCCGGCCCAGCGGAATTTTCATCGACAGCCACGATGTGATTTATGTGGCCGACTCGGAATCGATTGAAACGGGCGGATATGCGGGGAACAATCCCGGATTCAAGCGCGGCATCCGAATCGGGAGCGCGAAAGACGGAACGGTGACTGCATTCATTCCGGATCCAACGCCGGGGTTAGGTGCGACCAGCGGAGCCGAAGGCGTCGGCGCGGACGGCAAAGGGACCGTATACGGCGCCGAGGTCCTGCAGAAGGGCGTGAAGAAATACGTCAAGCAGTGATACAATTCTTGACCAAGACCAGGAGGTTTCCATGTTAACTGAAACTAGCCGACGGACTTTTCTAGGAACGATGGGAGCCGCCGCAGCGATGGCTGCGCCGCGCGGCAGCAAAGTTCAAACCGCAACAACCGAAAAATGCCTGTTTTGGGTCGCGGCCTGCACGCCTTGCGACAAAAACTTGAAGTTCGACGAAGCCTATTACCGCGACATGATGGCGTATTTCAAGGATCAGGGCGCCGATGGAGTAGTGGTCACGGGCACCACCGGCGAGTACCCCTCGTTCTCGACGGTGGAGCGAAAAAAGATCCAGGAGACGGCGCTCAAACACAGGGCCGGTCTCACTTCGATGATCGTCTCCACGGGCACGCCGAATTTTCCGGAGACGATCGAGCTGTCGCAGCACGCCGCGGCGAACGGAGCCGATGGGTTGCTGATCATCCCTCCCTTCTATTTCAAGAAGCCGCCGCTGGCCGGCTTGACGAAATATTATTCTTTGATTTTCGATCAGGTGAAAATTCCGATCAACCTCTATCACATCCCGGGCACCAGCGCGGTTCCCGTCACGGCCGAGCTGCTTCACAGCCTGGAACACTATCCGAACCTCGCCGGCATTAAGGATTCCAACGGCGATGTTCCCGAGTACGAGATGTACCTGAAGGAATTTCCGAAGCTCAACATGAGAACCGGCACGGGCAATAACCTCAAAGCCGCGCTGAATTCGGGCATGGGCGCGATTCTCGCAGAAGGGAATCTGTTCACCAAGCGAATCGCGAACGTGTTTGCGGCGCACCGTCAGGGCAAGGATATCGACGCGCCATTGGCGACTCTGCACGCGGCGCAACAGGTGCTCCGGTCCGCGGGCGTCGGCTCGTATGGCCCGATGAAATATGCTCTCAGCCTGGAAATGGGAGCGCGCCAGACCTATCAGCGTCCGCCAAATCCCGACGTTACCGACGAGCAGAAGACGATGATCAAGGCGAAGATCGAAGAATTGAAGACCATGGCCTGATAGTAGTGCCGATCGCTCCCTGCGGTCGCGGCTCAGAATCGGCAATACGAAAACCAAATGCGTACCGAGCCGCGACTGCAGGGAGCGATCTTTGACGACCGGGAGAAAACCACGTATGTTTCGAATGACGACGATGATCGCGTTGATCGCGCTGTGCGCCACCGCGCAAACTCGCATTAATAAGGACGGTGAATGGCCGAGCTACGCGGCGGATCTCGCGGGCACGCGATACCGTCCTCTCGATCAAATCAACGCGTCGAATTTCAGCAAGCTCGAAGTCGCGTGGAGCTTCAAGACGGATAGCATCGGCAATCGCAAGGAGTTCAAGCTGGAAGGGACGCCGCTGATGGTGAATGGCGTCGTCTACACCACGGCCGGATCGCGGCGCGCAGCGATTGCGCTCGATGCGGCTACTGGCGAATTGCTGTGGGTTCACGGCGAGCATGAAGGAGACCGCGGCGCTGCGGCTCCGCGCCAGCTTTCCGGTCGAGGCCTCGCCTATTGGACCGACGGCAAGCAGGAGCGGATTCTCTACGTGACTCCGGGTTACCGTTTGATCTGCCTGGATGCCAAAAGCGGCCAGATCGTATCTTCCTTCGGCAAGAACGGCGTGGTGGACTTGAAGCTCGACGACGATCAGACCATCCTGCCGGATCTGACCACGGGCGAGATTGGGCTTCAATCGGCGCCCGTTGTGGCCAAGGACACGATCATCATCGGCGCCGCGTTTCGCGAAGGAATGACGCCGAAGAGCATGCGCAATAACAAAGGCTACGTGCGCGGATTCGACGTGAAGACCGGCAAGCGCCTGTGGATTTTCCACACGATTCCATTGAAGAACGAGCCCGGCTACGACACCTGGGATAAGGGATCGGCTGAGTATACCGGCAACACCGGCGTGTGGACGCAGGTCACCGTGGACGAGCAACTCGGACTTGTGTATCTTGCCCGTCGAATCGCCGACCGGTGATTATTATGGAGGCCATCGCCCGGGAAATAATCTCTATGGCGAGAGCCTGGTCTGCGTCGATCTGAAGACCGGTCAGCGTAAGTGGCATTACCAGCTGGTGCATCATCCTTTGTGGGACATGGATATTTCCTCCGCGCCGATTCTCGCCGACATCAATGTGAACGGCACGCGCTATCAAGGCCGTGGCGCAGCCGACCAAGCAGGGATTTTTGTATGTGTTCGATCGCGTGACCGGCAAGCCGGTGTGGGCCGATGGAAGAGCGCGCCGTCGAAAAGGGAACCGTGCCGGGCGAGTGGTATTCGCCCACGCAGCCTTTCCCGACCAAGCCGCCAGCCTACAGCCGCAACGGCGTCCTACCCGACGACCTGATCAACTTCACGCCCGCGATGCACGATCAGGCGCTTGACGATCGTCTCGAAGTATCACATCGGACCCGTGTTCACGCCGCCGGTCGAGAGCCAGCTTGGCGGTCCTCTCGCGACACTTACGTTGGGAACCGCGAGTGGCGGAACGAACTGGCCGGGAGCCTCCTACGATCCCGAAACTCACATCGTCTACGCCTATGCATGCAACGCGTGCCTCACGCCGATCGGGCTGATGCGCGCTCCCAAAACTCTTTCCGATATGGATTTCGTGGCCGGCACCGCGGGACAGGAAGTTCGAAATAGAATGGGGCCCGGTGAAGGCGTTGGTGCCGACACCCCGCTTCCGAGTCGCACGCCCGCCGCGACTCCCGGTCGAGGTGGACGAGGTGGAACTGCTGCCGCTCCAGCCGCGGGCGGTGGCGCCGGAGGTCTGACCGTGAATGGACTGCCGCTCATCAAGCCGCCTTACGGCACCATCTCCGCGATCAGTCTCGATAAGGGCGAGATCGTCTGGCAGATCGCGCACGGAGATACGCCCGACAACATTCGCAATAATGCAGCGCTGAAGGGCATCGACGTTCCGCGCACTGGACAGTTGGGCTATAACGTCGGCACCTTGATCACGAAAACGCTGGTGATCGCGGGCGAAGGGCAAGTGACGACCACCGCCGAGCATCCCCGCGGAGCGATGCTGCGCGCTTACGACAAAGCGACGGGCAAAGATGCGGGCGCCGTTTACATGCCCGCGCCGCAGACCGGATCGCCGATGACCTACATGATGAACGGCAAGCAATACATCATCGTCGCCGTGAGCGGCGGAAATTATTCCGGCGAGTATATCGCGTTCACGCTGCCCGCAGCGGAGGAACATTCGACCACTGCGGCTCAGCACTAAATGAAGATCGTAATCGCAGCGGCCCTTCTCATCGCGTTCCTTAGCGAGCAGGAAGCCACGCGGTCTGTGTGGGACGGAGTCTATACAGATGCGCAAGCCGACCGCGGCCGCCCGCTCTATAATCAACACTGCGCGTCCTGTCACGCCGATACTTTGATGGGCGGCGAAATGTCCCCTCCCCTCGTCGGGGGCGAATTTCTTTCCAATTGGAATGGCCTCACGCTCGGCGATCTGTTCGAAAGAATCCGCACCACCATGCCGCAGAATAAAGCGGGAAAATTGAGCCGCGAAGTGAACTCCGATATCACCGCGTACATTTTAAGTGTCAATAAATTTCCCGCCGGCAAAACGGAACTCGCTGCATTCCGCCGAGTTTTTAAAAGATATCCGCATCGATAGCGAGAAGAAATAGCGGTGCAACCCACCACTCGCGAGCGCGTCTAACCAAGTAGGCCATGCTCCCCCGCACACTTCTTTGCGCAGGCACGCTCTGTCTTTTCATGCCGGTAATTCATTCTGAAGATCTCCATTCCGAAGATTTCAAAGATATTGAATATGGACAGGCCGGGAAGGTCACTCTTCGGCTCGACGCACATATTCCGGATGGCCGGGGTCCTTTCTCCGCAGCCATCGTTGTCCACGGTGGCGCGTGGGTTGCGGGCGACAGAATCAATAGCGTTCGACCTCTTCTCGAGCCTTTGTCCGACGCGCGAATCGCATGGTTTTCCATCAGCTATCGCCTCGCGGCCGATGTCGCGCGGAATCCCGTGGGAGCCGCAATGCAAATGGGAACCGCGGAGAGCGACGTCCGGCGCGCCGTCGCATTCGTGAAAGAACACGCGTCGGAATATCGCGTGAATGCCAACAAAATCGTGCTGATCGGTGAATCCGCCGGAGGTCAGCTCGCCTCCATGGCCGCGCTTCGACCCGACGCCGATGGAGCCGTCCAGGGCGTTGTCGCGTTTTATACGCCCAGCGATTTAGCGACGCTCGTGCGCACCAGCAGCTTCATTCCCGATAATATTCGTGACGCGGTGAAGGGAACGATGTTCGACAATATTTTGATGGCGGGATTAACCGAATTCTCCCCCATCAACGCGGTCAGCTCGGCTGCGCCGCCGTTTCTTTTGATTCACGGGACCGACGATAATGTTGTGCCGTTCGCGCAGTCGGAAAGATTTTGCGATAAACTACGCGAGTCGAATGTGGCCTGCGAGATATTATCCCGTTAAAGGCGGAGCGCATGGCATCCGCTCTTGGGAATATGCAAAACTCACCGATTATAAACGTCCGATGGTTCGATGGATTGAGAAGGTCCTTGCGAAACCATAACCCTATCGGATCGAAACGCTGAGGCCGATAGGTGTTAGTGATTGTTCGAATAAAATGGACGCCGATTCTCGGGCGCAAACGCCGCAAACTCAAGCTCAGGCCGGGCTCCCATATAATGCTCGGCGTTTTATTACTCGCCCCCGCGCTGCCCGTTTCAACCATCGCGGACGTGCCGCCAAAAGCGATCGTGCGCCCGGTTCTGAAGCCCGTTTCCACGGAAACACTTTCGTCTTTCATGCGCCGAAAAAATTTCGTGCAGCCATATAACCTGACGGAGATCGAGCAGTCGGCATCGCAGGCGTCGATTCCACCATCGTTAATCGTATGCATCGAATTTGTTGAAAGCTCGGGCGGCAAGCATTACGACTTCGAAACCAATAATCCACTCGGATGGAAGAACGGCAAAGCATCGTTTCCATCGGTTCGCGCAGCCATTCGCCACGTGTCGCAGGAACTCGGGTCAGGACGCTGGTATGCCGGAAAAACGCTGGAAGAAAAACTTCGCGTCTATAATCCGCGCCCATACTATTCGGTAAAAGTGCTCGGCTGCATGAGCCAGTTCCCGCAGTAGTCTTATGATAGGGGGATGACTCGTCGAGACTTGACCCTGATGTCGGCGGCCGTTTTCGCCGCGACTGCGAAAGCGCAAAAACCAACGCTCCCGGCCTTGCCCAGCAAAACCTATCGCTTTGAAGATCTGGTATTGAAAGGAAATTCCCGCGCCGTCTTCGATGGCCTTACGCACACCGGATTCCGCGTCGATCTTCATGAGACCCAGCTCCCTCCCGGCGCCGCTCCGCACCCGCCGCATCGCCACGATCACGAAGAAGTAATCATGATCCGCGAGGGCACCATCGAAGTAACGAACGAAGGGAACGTGTCGACCGTAGGCCCAGGCGGCGTGATCTACAACGGATCGAACGACCTGCATGGCATGAAAAACATCGGCACTACGATGGCCCACTACTTCGTAATCGCGCTAGGCCACAAGATCTAGACGTGCACCTTTGTGGGGCAGGTTGCCAGCCTGCGGACCGATTGTTAATCGGTCCATCCGCGCGCAGCCCGGACCCGTGCTACTTCCCCTCCGCGAACACCCGGTAAAGCCCGCCGATCTCCTCCGCCCCCATCTCCGGATGAATCACAATCCGGTACCGCAGCCGAATACTCTTGCCCTTCGCCAGTGTGAATTTCGAAACCCGAGCCTGCTTGTCAAACGCATTCGAGCCAAACGGATTAATCGCCAGCAGCCCATAATCCCGAACGTGCCATCGCGAAGGATGATGAAAACTCTCCGGATGCTCGAATAGCACTACCCCGAGTTTCTCGCCATTCAATTCGCCGCTATAATCAACCCAGCTCGCGGGCTTTCCCCAAGTCTGATCCATCTTTCGCCCGCCTTCGGAGTTGATCATCGTACCTGTATTTTTCTCCGTCAAAGGCTCGGCGAGCCGAACGGAAAACGCGCCGTCCTTGCTGTCTCCAAATGTAGTATCAACCAGCGCTTTAAGATTTATATCGACGTCGACAATCCGCAATTTCGCATCCCCGCGAAAAGTCATCGTCCGAGTCTCTTCAAGCATCGCTTCGGCCGAAGGAGAAAGCCACGCGAACGTTCCGCGAAATCCCCCGCTGTCTTTGCCGCTCGTCAAACTATCGATGCTCCGAGTGACAACCTTCCCGGCATTCTTGTTCTGATATGAAAATTCGTTCTGCCAGAAGTCATACCCATTGACGTCCTTATAGCCCAGCCACACGCCGCGATGATGCTGATCGGTCGTCGATTCGCCAGGAATATTTTCCATCGGAAAACCGCGCGTAACGATCTTGCCGCTGGCAGATCTTAGAGGATGGAGATAAGGCTTCGGCGCATCGGGCCCGTAATAGAAGTCGGTGAATGGCTTGCCGTCAACTTCGATGTGGATGTGACCGTCAACTTTGGTGGCCACCACGCCCGCTCGAAGTGAACAAAGAGCGAAGATGCCCACAAACATGCGCCGCAGCATAGCTATACAATGTATCAGACCAGTGAGAAACCGACAGTGAGAATCGCCGAATTCTCAGCACAATGGGAAGGCCGGACCATCGACGCTTTTCCGCTTCGCCAACTCTTGGGCAGCGGTGAAGCGAGCGCGGTTTTTCTTACCACCTACGATGGCCGCAACGCCGCCATCAAGTTAGTCCCGGCGGACGCGCAAATCGCTGAATCCCAACTCGCCCAATGGCGCGATGCACAGAAGCTCTCGCACCCCAACCTGATCCGTATTTTCGGCATGGGCCGCTCGGAACTCGACGGCTTGCCATTGCTCTACATCGTTACGGATCGCGCCGAGGAAGATCTTTCCGAGGTGCTTCCCGATCGCTCACTCACCGCCGTCGAAGCGCGCGAAATGCTGGAGCCCACGCTCAGCGCCCTTGAATACATTCATCGCCTGGGATTTGTGCACACTCGTCTCCAACCCTCCAACATTATGGCGGTCGAAGACCGTTTGAAGATTTCGAGCGACACACTTTTGCGCGTCGGCACAAAAGACAACGGCCCTGCAACTCCGTATGACCCTCCGGAGCGCGCGACCCAGGCAGTTTCGCCTGCCGGAGACATCTGGTCCCTCGGCGTGACGCTCGTCGAGGTGCTCACGCAGCATCGTCCAACCAACGGAATTGTGGCAGCGGATTTGCCGGAGCCGTTCGCCGGGGTCGCCCGCGGCTGCCTCCTCCGCAACCCCGCGGATCGTTCGACCATTCCGCAAATTTCCCAACTCCTCACGCCGCCCGAAAATTTAGTAACCCCTCGCAAGAAGCGTTACACGCCCATTGGAGTCCTCATTCTTCTTGCCCTGGTAGTGATCACCGTGGCGGGCGTGATGATCATGCAGACGAACACCAACACGGCTGCCCCCGTCCAGCCGGCCGAAACCGTGAAGCCCGAGGCCCAAGCGCCACCCCCGGCACCCCAAATCACACCGGAGCCCAGGCAAATCGCGAAAGCAACAAAGCCCACGAAACCCAAAGAACCCGCTCCCGCACCAGAGCCGAAACTGGAGACCGTCGCGCCCGCATCCGGAATCCTCGAGCAGCCTCTGCCCGATATTATGGACCGGGCTAGAAACACAATTCACGGAAGAGTGAAGTTCAACGTCAGAGTGGACGTCAATCCCTCCGGCACAGTAACCGAAGCGAAGCTTGAATCCTCCGGCGTGAGCAAATATTTCAGCGAGCGCGCCCTAGCCGCCGTCCGCCAATGGAAATTCGAACCAGTGAACGTCAACGGCAGCCAAGTCGGCCAACGCTGGCGCGTACGCTTCGAATTTCTAAAGAGCGGCACCAAAGTACAACCCCAACGCATCTCCCCTTAACGCTTGAAACACAGACTAAAGTCTGTGCCACCTCGCTTACTTTCTACAGAGCCGCCATGCGTAAAGCATGCGGACAGACGCGAGCATTTCCACTAACAGAATCACTTGGACAGCTTACTAGAGCCTTACCATCACATGGTGGCACAGGCTTCAGTCTGTGAACCGTTTCTACCGAGCCGCGACCACAGGGAGCGATCCACACCCACTCAATCCTTAATCTCAGCATGCCCCGGGTGCGGCACCACCGAATTCGTAATGGCTCTCCGCGATTTGAGGTACAGGAAAATCGCTTCCAAATCATGATCGTTCAGATTCTCATAAGCAATATACGGCATCAGCGTGAACCGCTCCGGCCCCACCTTCGGAAAGTTCGCATCTTTATACTGCCGCATCCCGCGCATGCGATCGCGGAAGCGGACATAATCCCAACTGCCGATGCCCGTGTCTTTATCGGGCGAGATGTTGGCGCTCAACACCGTGCCCCACGGCGTCGCGAACACTCTTCCACCCGCAAACCGCATGGAGCTATCCGCTTGCCCTCGTTTCTGCGCCGTGTGGCATTCCTCGCACCCCGCAACGGACGCCAGGTACTCGCCGTAAATTTCGCCTCCATTTATATCGATTGGAGGTATCGTACGCGTCACCGGCTGCGGCACGCCTTTCACCATGATTGAGACAAAAAACGAAATGCTGCTGCGCTGCACATAGTTTCTAATCGCCGGAAGCGTATCCATGTACGCCACCAGAGCCATCACGTCGATATCGCTGAGATACCGGTAGCCTGGATAAGGCATCAGCGGAAACAGCATGTGCCCGTCCTTGGAAATTCCGTCGCGAATCGCGCGAATTTTTTCTCCATCGCTCCAATTCCCAACGCCGGTTTCTTTGTCGGGCGTAATATTTGGAGCATATACATCTCCTGGCAGGCCTTCCAGTTGCATCCTGCCGCCCTTCCCTCTCGCGCCCGCGACCATCGGTCCGCCCAGCCGCGTAAAGTCGCGCTCGGAGTGGCATCCGTCGCAATCGAGAAGCGTCGTAAACAGATATTTCCCGCGCTCAATTCTTTCCTCCGTCATCGCGACCTTGACTTTAGACGGAGGCGCGCTCGAGGGGCGCCGCACCACCAGATACATCGCCGTGCATAGCAGCAAAATCGGAATCGCGATCAACACCCGCTTGAAAAATCGTTTTGACCTACGCTTTATTCTCATGGCAATGTCATAGTGTACGCGTAACTTTACTCAACGTGCGAGGCCGATCCGCATCGATGCCTTTCCAGGCGGCCAGGGACGCCGCAAAAATTTGCGCCGGAATAATGTATGGAATCGGCGTGTACAATTCTTGTGAGAGTTTGGCCGGAATCACTACCGCGCGCGGATTGGATTCGATGGCCGCGCGGTTGCTGGTGTCGGTGAAGATCAACGTTTCGGCCTTCAACGCCGCCAGCCGCTCGATCATATCGCGCATTCCCTCCCACGTCACGCCCTGCGGCGTAAACAGAAACATAGGAAAGGAACGATCCACCATCGCGATCGGTCCGTGCAAAAAATCCGCCGACGAAAATCGCTCCGCGACAACGTAGCAGGTCTCCATCAGTTTCAACGCAAACTCGAAGGCGTTCGCATAGTTGAGACCGCGCCCCACCACGATCGCGCGTTCCATGAATCGATACCTCTCCGCCCGCGCCGTGATCTGGTCTTCCAGCTCCAACGCCTTTGCCGCCCAATCGGGAATCTTGCGCAGATCGTCAAGCCGGATCTTGGCACCCAGCGCGTGCGCCAGAAGATAGAGCGACATCAGTTGCCCGGTATAAGTTTTCGTGGCGGCGACACTGCGCTCGCGCCCCGCCCGTACAAAAAATAAATGGTCCGCGATCTTTGCGAGCGAACTCGCGGGCTCATTGGTAATCCCCACGGTAAGCGCCCCCTGCTCGCGTCCCCGCTCCAGCACGAGGTTCGTATCGGTCGATTCTCCAGACTGCGAAATAGCGACAATTAACGCGCTCTTCAGGTCGATTTTGGCGTCATAGAGCGTAAATAAAGAAGGCGCGGCCAGCGATACGGGAATACCTGTGGTAATTTCCAGGAGATAACGGCCAAATTGCGCCGCATTATCCGAGGTCCCCCGCGCTGCGAGAACGATTAGTTTCGGGCGTATTTTTTGGACATCCCGCGCCAGTTTCGCGGCCGCCTTCAACCCCAATCGCAGCGTGCGATCGAGCGCCGCCGGTTGCTCGCGGATTTCCTCCAGCATCTTTGACATAGTGATATGCTAACGAATCATGATACGCATCTGCCTGATTTTCGCGAGTGCAATTTCGCTCTTCGCTCAAGGTCCTTATAAGGTATTAAAAACAGCAAAAGTAGGCGGCGCCGGTGGCTTCGATTACGTCTATGCCGATGCCGCCGGACGTCGTTTGTATATTCCGCGAACCGGAAATCCGGGCGCGCGCATTACTGTTTTCAATCTCGATACGCTCGAACCGGTGGGCGAAATTCCGGAGACCAGCGCGCGCGGCGCCGCCGTCGATCCTAAATCGAATCATGGTTTTGTCACTAGCAAACCGGTGGTGATGTTCGACTCGAAAACGCTCGCAGTCATCAAGAAAATCGACGTCGAAGGCGGCCCCGACGGGATCCTGTTCGACCCCTTCAATCAGCGCACTTATATCTGGAGCCACAGCGCTCCGAACGCAACCGTGATCGATTCGAAAGACGGCAATGTCCTGGGCACCATCGATTTGGGAGGGGCGCCGGAGCAGGCGGTGACGGACGGTAAAGGCCATATTTATGTGGACATAGAAGATAAAGACAACATCGCGGTAGTGGACGCGAAAACGATGGCGGTAACCGGGCATTACGATCTCGCAGGGAAAGGCGGACAATGCGCGGGGCTCGCGATGGATGTTAAAAATGAAATACTTTTCGTCGCCTGCCGCAAGCCCGCCATGATGGTGATTATGGGCGCCAAAGACGGGAAAATTATCGACGCACTGCCGCTTGGAGCCGGGACCGATGGCGCGGTTTTCAATCCGAAAACCATGGAAGCCTTCAGTTCACAAGGCGATGGCACTCTCACGATCGTGAAGGAAAACATCCCGACCAGTTTCGTAGTGGAGCAAACCGTGACGACTCCGGTGCGCGCAAAGACTCTGACGCTCGATTCGAAAACCGACCATATCGTTCTGATCACTGCCGAGTACACCCCACCCCCGGCAACCCCTCCGCCAGGAGGCCGGGCAGGACGGGGACAGATGGTGCCGGATACGTTTTCGATCGTCGTAGTAGGAAAATAGCGCGCCTTAAAACGCCATAAATGACCAAATGCGAGGCGCTAGGAAGCCTTAAATGACCATAAATCGACGGTGCTAAAGGGACTGACCGGTTGCTGGCTGACCGCGAAGCAAGAACGTTTTCGGATGCGGCCCGCGACCGCAGATTTTGAACGTGCCAAAATCCTTGAACCAATCCGTCTCTGGCACCTCGGGTTTGGACTCCATCCACAAGCGCAGGTGATTGAGATCGGAAAGGCTGATGGACCTCTCGTGCATCCTATCGATCAAATGCTGGCGAACCCTGGGCGGAAGATTCGCCCAGCTCTCGATTTTCGGCATCAGCCGCCGAAGACCATGCGGCCCAACAGATCTCCGAGGCGCTTGATCTCCTTAGGGTCGTCCGCTTGGCGGAAGCGCTCGGCCAGTTCAAAAAATTCTCGTTGCTTACGCTTGTCCACTTCAATCCCGTTTTCAATCAGCTCTATCAGCGTGCGATTGGCACTCAGGCGGCGGCTTTTCGCGATACTTCGCACTTGCGCCGCAACGTTCGCCGGAAGGGTGACGCTTTGGCGTACGGTCTTTGCGACTGCCTTCATGACTCCAGTATGCACCAAAATGGTGCAGCGGCGTCTTTCGCACCTTCTTTGGTAAAGTAATCGTGAAATGAAGACTGTCACTCTTGAACAACCCGGACGATTCACGCTTACTGATACCGCGCAGCCCGGCGCGCCCGGATCGGGTGAGGTGCTGGTGCGGGTGTTGACGGTCGGGATCTGCGGCACTGACCTGCATGCGTTTGAAGGGACGCAGCCATTCTTTACTTATCCTCGAATTCTTGGGCATGAGCTGGCTGTTGAAGTAATCGAGAGCAATGGCAGTGAGTTCAAAGCGGGCGATCAGTGTGCCGTGAATCCGTACATGACGTGCGGTGCGTGCGCGGCTTGCTTGTGTGGACGCACGAACTGCTGCGCCAAGATGCGTGTTATAGGGGTTCATTCCGATGGAGGCATGCGCGATAGCATTCTTCTGCCGGCGAAGCAGCTCTACAAATGCGAAAGCTTACCGGCCGTGCAGATTCCGCTGGTCGAGACTCTGGGCGTGGGGATTCATGCCACCGGACGCGCTGAGGCGCAGGCTGGCGATCGTGCGATTGTTGTGGGCGCGGGGCCGATCGGGCTATCCGTGATTGAGTTTCTAAAGCTCGCCGGCGCCGACATCGGTGTCGTCGAAAAAATACCGGAGCGGCTGCAATTCGCGTCTCGTCATCACGGGTTGAAGCGCTCTTATCCTTCTCATGAAGAGGCGAAGCAGGAAGAGGCTTCGATGCTGGTGTTCGATTGCACCGGCGATAAGAGCTCGATGGAAGCATCGATTCAACTGCTCCAGCAAGGCGGCAAGCTGATTTTCGTGGGGCTGATCAATGACCACATTTCTTTGTTCGATCCGGATTTGCATCGGAGGGAGGCGACGATTTTGGCGAGTCGCAATAGCACGCCGGCGGAGCATCATCGGGTGTTGGATTTGATGGAGCGCGGAACGATCGATGTATCGGCGTGGCCGACTGATTTCGTTCGTCCGGAGGCAATGGATGAAAAGTTTCCTCTGTGGCTTCATCGCGAGGCAGGGGTGGTGAAGGCGGTGATCGATTGGCGCTAGGTAGCTGTCCCTGGTCATTTCGTGGCGCTTCCTGACGGTCCCGGCTCCGTTTCAAGACTGACGCGAGCATTTCCATGCGGGATTGGTTGAAACACTCGTGGCCTCTCTCGGGTCCATCAATGTGGTGCCTCGCTACAACACTTCCATCGATCCGCTGGATTCCGCCAAAGCCGCGCATCTGCGCTATGTGACCGGCGATGGACCGGGGATTTCGCGCAAGCGGCGCGGGAAAAGCTTCTCCTATATTGGCGCTGATCGAAAGCCGGTGCGCGACAAGGCCACGCTCGAGCGGATCCACTCGCTGGTGATCCCTCCCGCGTGGGAGCATGTTTGGATTTGCCCCTTCGAGAACGGACACATTCAGGCGATCGGCCGCGATGAGAGGGGGCGTAAGCAATATCGCTATCATCCGCGTTACCGCGAAGTGCGGGATGAGGCGAAGTTCGATCACATGCTCGCCTTTGGCGCGGCTCTGCCGAAAATCCGCGCGCAAGTGAATCGAGATTTGTCGCGGCGCGGCTTGCCGCAGCGGAAAGTGGTGGCTGCGATCGTGCGGCTGATGGATGAAACGTGCATTCGCGTGGGCAACGAAGAGTATGCGAAAACCAATAAATCCTTCGGGCTTTCGACGCTGCGGAATCGCCACGCTGACGTCCGCGGCTCGAGCATTCATTTTCATTTCCAAGGCAAGAGCCATCAGGAACACGACGTAACGCTACGCGACCGGCGCCTTGCGAAGATCGTTAAACAATGCCAGGAGCTGCCGGGTCAGGAATTATTCGAATATCAATTAGACACGGGTGAGCCGGTGAACGTGAGCTCGACGGACGTGAATGAATACCTGCACGAAATTACGCAGGAACATTTTACTGCTAAGGATTTTCGCACCTGGCACGGAACCGGTCACATGGCGCGGGAGCTGGTTGCCCTAGGACCAGCCGAAACGGAAACGGAGACCAAGCGCAACATCGCGCAGGCGGTTAAAGAGACTGCCAGGCACCTGGGAAATCGGCCCGCGGCTTGTCGAAAATACTACATCCATCCGGCCGTTTTTTCGTGCTACACGGAGCAGACGATTTTTTCTGTCATCAAGAATGTTCCCGACGATTCCACCCTGCCGGTGGGTAAACTCAGCCATTTTGAGATGGCGGTTCTTCGTCTGGTTCAGTCGTACATGGCTGCGGCCGAAAAGGCTCCGTCGAAACAGCGTAAAATCGCAGCATGACGCGACGCACCCTACTCGGGGCAGCCTTGGCTGCTCCTTTTCTAAAAGGCGAAAGCCGGTTGCCGATTAAAAAAGCGGTCGAGTTTAGCATGCTGCCGAAATCGCTCGCCGTGGCCGATGCGTTTCAACTCGCCAAGGATTGCGGGTTTGAGCAGATCGAATGCCCTACGACTCCGGAGCAATCGAAGGCTGAGGAGATGCTCGATGGCATCGAAGAAAACCGGGCTCCGCATTCACTCGGTCATGAATCAGGCGCACTGGGGCTCTCCTCTGTCGTCGCCCGATCCAGCGGTCGTCGATAAGAGTCTTGAAGGCATGCGCGCGAGTCTCGCCAACGCGAAGTTGTGGGGCGCGGACACGGTTCTTCTGGTTCCGGCTGTGGTCAATGCCGAGGTGAGCTATGCTCAGGCGTGGGAGCGATCGCAAAGGCAGATCCGCAAGCTGATTCCGATTGCGCAGGAGTCGAAAATCGTGATCGGTATTGAAGAGGTGTGGAACAAATTTCTGCTCAGCCCGCTCGAATTCGCGCACTATATCGATACCTTCGACAGCCCTTATGTGAAGGCGTATTTCGACGTCGGCAATGTGGCGATCAGTGGGTATCCGCAGGATTGGATTCGCGTGCTGGGCAAGCGGATCGTGAAGCTGCACGTCAAGGATTTCAAGTTCGAAAAAAACGTTGCGTCGTGGATGCCTTTGAAGGAAGGAACCATCGATTGGCACGCCGTCCATGCGTCGCTCGAGGCGATCAACTACAAAGGCACGGCAACGGTGGAGCTCGCCGGCGGCGACGCGGACTATCTCAAGGAAGTGAATCGCCGCTTCGAACAGATCCTCAGCGGGGAGTAGAACGGCATGAGAAAATTCGCACTTGGATTCGTGATTGGGCTGTTGTTTGCGGGCCTGGTAGCAATGATCATCGGCGCGGTCGCGATGCGATTTGGCGAGCGGCCGCCGGTCGTCGCCGACGGATCGACTTTGGTTCTGCATCTGGAAGGCGAGCTGCCGGAGCAGCCGCCGGTGACGATGCCGATTCCCTTCCTGGAAGAACAACAGCCGATGACGATGGTCGAGACGTGGCAGCTGCTGCGCAAAGCGGCGGTCGATTCGCGCATCAAAGCGCTGGTGCTGGAGCCGCGCGATCTCGGTGTCGGCTGGGCGAAACTGGAGGAACTGCGCGGATCGATTGTTGCGTTCAAGAAAAGCGGCAAGCCGGTATACGCGTATTTACGCGGAGCGGGCACCAAAGAATATTACGTCGCGACGGCGGCGGACCGCGTGTTCATGGCGCCGGAAGATGAGCTCGACGTGAAGGGTCTGCGCGCGGAGCTGATGTTCGTGAAAGGGACGCTCGACAAACTCGGCGTGCAGATGGAGTTCGAGCACGTCGGTAAATATAAAGACGCGCCGGATATGTTCACGAAAACCGCGCCGACGCCGGAGACGCTCGAAGTAGAGAATCAGATTCTCGATCAGTATTTCGGAGACATTATCAGCGTCATCGCTGAGGGGCGGAAGAAGCAGCCGGAGGCGGTGAAGGCGCTGTTCGACGATGGGCCGTTTGTCGGCAAGAGCGCGCTCGATGGAGGCTTGGTGGATGAGCTGCTATTCGAAGATGAGATGTACGGGAAGCTGAAGGACGCGGCGAAGCTCGAATCGATCAAGAGGGTCGGCGAGAGGGACTACTCCAAGGTCGAAGTAGCCGGAGTGGACGGGAAAACGAAGATCGCGTTCATCGTCGGCCAGGGCGAGATCACGCGCGGCGGAACCAATGAGTCGACTGGAAGCGATGGGATCACGGCCAGCGGTCTGGTGAAACTGATGCGCCAAGTCGAGAACGATTCGTCGATCAAGGGCGTGATTTTGCGCATCGATTCGCCGGGCGGCGACGGCATCGCGTCGGACGATATTCTGCACGCGGCAAAATCGCTGAGCGCGAAAAAGCCGATGGTCATTTCGATGTCCGACCTGGCGGCGTCGGGCGGATATTTCATCGCGATGACCGGCGATCCGGTGGTCGCGTATCCGAATACGCTGACCGGATCGATCGGAGTGTTTTTCGGCAAGGTGAATTTGAAAGGCTTGTTCGATAAGGTCGGCTTGGCGACATACACTCTGAAGCGCGGACGCTTCGCCGATATCGATACGACCACCGCTCCGCTGGATGACGAGCAGCGGGCGAAACTGCGGCGGGAGATCGAAACGTTTTACAAAGGCTTCGTGGATCGCGTCGCCGCGGGTCGCAAAAAGCCTTACGATACGGTCGAGCCGCTGGCGCAGGGGCGCGTTTGGCTCGGCGCACAGGCAAAACAGAATGGACTGGTGGACGAATTGGGCGGACTGGATCGTGCGATTGAAATGGTGCGCGATCGCGCGAAAATTTCTTCGTCGGAGAAGATTGTTCTGGTGACATATCCGCCAAAACGGTCGGTGTGGGACGTTCTGTTTAATAAGACTGACGAGACGTCGCAGGTGGAATCGCTGGTGCGGCCGGTGATCGGAAAACTACCTCTGCATGCGTTGTCGCATGGTGGCATCATGCGGCTGATGCCATTCACGATTAACGTCAAGTAGCGCTGGCGAGTACCGCTCCTGAGGTCACGGCTCGGTTAGCGATTGATTTTACGCGTCGCCGATTCCGAGCCGCGACCGCAGGAAGCGATCCGCTCGAGTCTTTCAACAACTCCAAAAAATAATTGCAGAAAATGTTCTTGACAGTGGTTACTGTACGATATACAGTGTACATAGTACAGTATATCAAAACACAAGAAGGGAACTGCTATGAGACCACTGATGAGCACTTTATTTTTAATTGCCGCCGCCGCTAATATGGCCGTCGCCGGCGATAAGCCTGATTTTTCGGGTAGCTGGAAGCTTGACCTCGAAAAAAGTCTATTTGGTGCTATGCCTCCGCCGGCGGCGATGACGCGGACGGTGGAGCAGAAAGGTCCGGACATTATCGTGAAGCAGATCATCACGGGTCCTGACATGAATGTGACGTTCACTTATTCCACCGATGGCAAGGAAACTGCGAATAGTTTCATGGGCACCGACTTCAAGAGCAAGGCCCACTGGGATGGCAAGGCACTGATGATTATCAACGATGTCGACGCCGGCGGGGCGCAGGTCAAATCGACGAACCGTTGGACGCTCTCCGACGACGGCAAAATATTCACCGACGTGCTGAGCATCGCGTCTCCGGAGGGCAACCTCGAAGTCACTTATGTGCTCGTCAAGCAGTAGCCCCGCATGAACGAGAGTCCCTTTGAAAATCTGAGACTCGAACTGCGGCGCGGGTGTCTGGTGCTCGCGGTGCTCGCGCAGCTTCGTGTCGAGCATTACGGCTACACGCTGCGCAAGGCGCTCTCAGACGACGGTTTGGAGATTGAAGAAAGTACGCTGTATCCGCTGCTACGGCGCCTGGAAACGCAAGGCTTGCTGGTGAGCGAATGGCGCGAGGAAGATAAGCGCAACAAGCGTTTCTATCGTCTTTCGAAAGACGGCAAGGTGATCCTCAAACAGTTGCTGGAGGAGTGGCGCGGGATGGGTGAATCGTTGGATCGAATTTTAGGTGAGGTAAAAGTATGAACTTGCTCAGTCGATATCTGCAAGCGGTGGGAAGGTTGTTGCCTAAAGCGCGGCGCGACGACATTGTCGCGGAACTACGGGCGAACATTCTTTCGCAGATGGAGGATCGCGAGCAGGAACTGGGGCGCTCCTTGACCGAAGATGAGCAGGCCGCAATTCTCCGGCATCATGGAAATCCCACGGTCATCGCCGGCCGCTATCGCGAGGATAATCTCGGCCTTGCGTTCGGCACGCAATTGATCGGACCGGAGTTGTTTCCTTTTTACAAGATGAGTCTGACGGTCAATCTGGTTATTACGGCTGTCGTCCTGGCCGTCTTACTGCCCGTGATCGCGCACCAGATAGGAGGGGCGATCACGCTGACTCGCGCGCTCATCCCCTTGGTCACGCAGTTCGTCGCCGTAACTCTGATCTTCATCGTTGTGGAGAAAAACAAAGCGCACGTCCTGGATAAGTGGGACCCGCGTAAACTGCCGGCGTTGAAAGCGAATCCGGATGATGGGCCAACGGCGGCAAACATTTTCACGTTTATTGTCACCGCGATTGGAACACTCTGGCTGGCGTTGACGCCGCGGTGGCCGTACTTATTGCTCGGCCCGGGCGCTTTTTATTTGCCGCAGTTGGGGCTGAAGGCGATGCCTTCGTGGCCCCTGTTCTACTGGGTAATCGTCGCCGGTCTCTGTGCCCGGCTGGTGCTTCAGTTTTTTGTTATATTCCGGTGGCTGGCGCGCCCAAGAGCTCGCGTTGCGGATGCGATTTTGAAAGGCCTCAGCCTGTGCTTAGCCGTGCTATTGCTGCTGAAGGCTCCGAATTATGTGACGTCGCCGTATCCGGATGTGGCGTCCTGGGCGAATCTCAGTTTCGAGGTATGCGTTATCGTTTGGACGGCCATCAATTTGTGGGAAACGGGACGCGCCCTGTTTTCACTATTTCGTGATCGTCACCAGATGCTGCCCGCGCGGCAGTATTAAAACATTTCCGATCATCTCCGGTTTTACTTCCGCGCCGTCTATCTCCACTTTGTGCGGCGCTTGTTCGAGTGTCGCCATGGCACGGGCGCTGCTTTGATAGGCGAACTCGATTCCATCGGCGCTCACCTTCGCGGATTTCAGGTCGCCGTTGAAGTCGAGTATCCTCAGCGTGGTTGCCTTTTGAGCCGGTTCAATCGAATGGGGCCCGCGCGGCGAGCCACAGCGTTTTTTCGTTCAAGACAGGCCACGGCTTTCCGTCGACCAGTGCCGGCCCCTTCCAGGGAATTCCGGAGCCGCGGCGCGATTCTACGATTAGTTTTCCGCCAATCATTTCCGCGCGATCGACTGACGATGCGGCGGCGGATAAAAGCGCCAAGTCCGGGGAAAGAATCGAGTTTTCAAAGTACAAAGCCACCCGTGGAAAAGAGGCCGCCGCGGTGTGGACCAGCTCGAATAATTCCGTGCCAGTTTGTTGTTTGGTGGGGTAAACATCCTGATAGCGTTCTACTACGTTGATATCAATCGCCAGTTTGTCCTGTGCAGGCGTTAAGCCCGCGTAACGGGCTGCGATTTGTGGGTATCGTTGCGGGCCGAGGTTCCAGATCGTTGCGGGATCTTCGATGAGAAAAGTAAAGTCATGAGAATTCAGCATCGGGAGGATGTTCGATGCGTCGGCGCCGATTTTTTCCCGCATCGTGGTGTCGAAACGGTCGTCGACATGGGTCAGCGTCAGGTCGAGATAAGGCTTGGTTTTGCGGATCTCGTCGACCTGGGCAAGCCATTCCGCCTGTTGTCGACGGGCTAAATCGGCCCTAAAGTCGACAAACTGTGCCAGTGCGGACCCTTGTGTGACCTTAATTGACCTAAATAATTCGATCGGGTCGAAACCTTCTTTGGCGCGGAATTCGGCGCGCACGTCGTCGTTCATCGGGGTCATGCGCGCGGGGTTGTCGAAACCTTCGAGCGATTCGAAATAAAGCTCGGCCAGGTTCACGCCGTCCCAATCGAAACTGCCGATCAGGTCGCGCATGCCCTTTGAAACTTCAGCGAATGCGGCGCGATTGGTGAGATTCATGAGCTTTCGCCAATCGAGCTGCGCGTCTTGCAGCAAAGCCGTTTTTTCGCGCCACTCCGGATGCTGATCCCAGAATTTTTCGCTGACATGCGGCAGTTCGAACCACGCGTACACTACGATTCCGTTGCGATGGCAAGCTTCAATCAGCTTGCGCAAATATTCATCCGCTTGCGGATCGCGCTCCCAGTAATGCCAGGCTGCGACGTGCAGCGCGCCGATGCCGGCGGCTTTCCATCGCGCAGCGAAATAATCGATGTCGACGCGCGAACGATAGGCGGAATCGAAGAAGGCCCACAGGCGCTCGGATCGAAATGGCGCTTCGAGACCCAAGTCGGCGAGGGCTTGTGGGATGTACGGGAAGCGTTCGTAGCCACGTGGCCCGGGCGATGCGGCGATCCATAGCACTGCGCCTTTCGAGCGCTTGAACCCGGCCATGAGCGGAACGCCCTGCCAGCGCTCCGCCGCGAAAACGCGGGCTTCCTTCGGAATTTCGAAGACCGGTATTTCGAGGGGCTTTTCCCAAACGATGTGCAGCTTCGATGCGCGAACATCTTCGACGCTGCGAACGATGACGTGCGGTTTTTCGGTGGCGTGGAAACCGAAGGACTCGGCGAGCGGGGAAGGTCCTTCGAGGATAAGGATCGCTCCGCGATCCAGGCGCGATTGGCATTCCTGAAAAGAGATTTGGGCGCCGTTCGGGATCACCAGGACATCGCCCGTCGCATTTTCCCTGAGGCCGATGGAGGAAAGCACGGCGGGCCAGGGGCCGGGAACGTCCCCCATCACGTGGAAGGAGAGCGTTGGCGCGGCGGTCGCCAGTGTTGATAGCGCCAGTAGAATTGATGGCAGGGCATGGCCCCGCCCCACGTTATTAGTGAGTAAACGATTAGTGGGCGAAGGCATACCAGACTCCGATTCGCAGATCGTTGAAATTCGGACCGCGGGGATTTCCTTGATTGATCAGATACGCTCCACGCAGCAGGTTGACGGAGAAAAGCAGGGGCACGCGCGAGCCTTCAAATTTGAATTTCATGCCGGGGCCGGTCTCGACGTAATTGGCCCAATATTGACCCAGCATGTCGACTGTCGCATTCGCGTTCCAATAGACCTGCGCGTGGAATCCGGCGAACCCTTCGAGTTCGCGCAACGTGATAGCCGGCGCGATTCTGCGAATAGAGCAGCGTGTCCTTATCGAAACGGCTAACGTAGATTCCGTCGTCATTGGTTTCCGCGAACAGGCCGTGGGCGCCTTTTGCCAACAAGTTTTCCGAAGCCTTTGGCGTACGATACGCCTCCGCGATAGTCGGGCAGCAGGCGGCCGGGTTCGGCTTGCGTGGGATTCAAGCGCAGCGATTCGCCGGCCTCGAACCATCCGGTGGCCCCATAAAAAGGCTTCGTCGCGACGCCGAGGGCGGCGATCACGCTGCGCTCACTCAAATATTGCGGACCGTAGTTGAGCCAGGTCGACCGCGCCGCGCGAATCGCCCACCAGACGCACGGAAAGATACGGGTGCAGCCAGGAATGTTTGAGATGCAGCTCGGTCTTCGCCTGCGCGTAGGCGAACAGGTCGTCCCATCGCGTGGAATAGACCGGAAAAACCCAGACCGTGGTTTTAAAAAGCTCGGTATCGGCCTTCAGGTTGCGATAGCGCGCGCGATGCTTCCGACGCGATGGCCGGATCGGTGCTCGCGCTCGCGAGCTTGAACCAGCGGACGGCCTCGGCATCGTTCTTCAACATGTTGTAGGTCCAGCCGAGCTTCAGCATCACGCGGAAATCGTCCGGATCGTTTTCATGCGCGACGCGAAGATATTTCAGGGCGTCCTGCAAGATAGCCTTTCTCCAGGCTTTTTTCGCCGAGCAGGCGGGCTTGATCCGGGACTGGCGGCCTTCGGTTCCTCCACTCTTCTCTGCAGATTTTGCGGCGTCTTCATCGCCGCGCGGACGCGTGCGACCAGTTCCTGATCGCCGCTCGAAAGCACCCGCTCGAGCAGAGGCAGAGCGCCCTCGTCATCGCCTCGCGTCCAGCGCAGCAGGCCGAGTTGGGCCACCGACTTGAGGTCGTTGGGGGAATTTTCCACGACAGTTTTAAATTCCTTTTCCGCCTCGGCGCGGTTCTTCATTTCGAGATGCAGATAGGCCAGTTCACGGCGCAGATCGGCGTTGCGAGGGTCGAGCGCGAGGGCTCGCTGGAACTCGTATACATATGGATAGCGTTTCGGGAGCAGATCGCGCGCTTCCTCGGCCACGCGAGGCTCCGAACTGCGCGATGCCGCGAGCAACGCCGCATTCGCTTCATCGATTCGCGACATTTGGGTGAAGACGCGCCCCAGGTCGACGAGCAGACTGCGGCGGTCCGGGCGCAGAGCCCAGGCTTTTTGATAATGCTCGGCGGCGAGAGGCAGTTCGTCGCGCTGTTCGGCGAGGCGCGCGAGCTCTTCATGCGCGCTGAAATTGTCGTGCGACATCTCCAGCGCCTTGGTCCAGCGAGCGATGCCTACTCGCAGGGGGCGGTCGATGTTTTCAAAGGCGCCTGCAGCGGTCTTGTTTCCTGTTTTGCGGATGCGATCGAAGATGCGGCGCGCGACGGCTTGTTGCTTGGTCTCATAACAAAGGAACGCGTATTCGAGCGCGACGTGGTCGTCGCGAGGATCGAGGCGCATAGCCTCTGCGAAACTGATCGCGTGCGGCTTCATTTTCGCCGATTTTGAGGAGCGTGTAGGCCAGATCCTTGCGCATAGCTGGTCGATCGGGCGCAATTTTGACGGCTTCCTGGAAGGCCGCGATGGCGCGGTCGTAATCCTTGGCGCGGAGCGCAGTGTACGCTTTTTCGAGCGGAGCGTAGGCGGGATCAGGCGTTTGAGCGGCGGCGAGCGCGGCGGTTAGGAGGAGGATTATTCCTATCATGTGCTTGCCCTTGTGGGGGTATTTAAGTAGTGGGGCGAGGGGGGGAGTTTTCTCTGGTCGAATTTGCGTGTGTGTCGGTTGCGGCCGGAGTTTAGGCCGACGATTTTCTACGCACCGTCCCGCGGTTCGAGTGTTAGCATTGCCGGATGTTCGTCGTCTCTAACCTCACCGTTCTAAAATAGGAGTGTGATTAGGCTAGGTACATGTGCGTTGTGCAAGCGGGACCAGGAATTGCAGAACAGCCATTTCTTGCCAGCGGGCGTGTATCGCGTGACTCGGGAGGAGAATGAGGCGAATCCGAATCCTATTACATTTAATGATCGCGGGGTGTTTCAGGATTCCAAGCAGATCTCCGACTATTTGCTTTGTTCGGAGTGCGAGGATCGGCTAAACAAGAACGGTGAGAGATGGTTCCTGGCGCACTGCTCAAGGAAGGATCAGTTTCGCCTGGATTCTCTGCTAAACAGTGGAACCCCTGTGGAGTTGTCTCCGCGAATGAAAGTCTACCACGCTGCGTCGATTCCCGGGGTGAATGTTGAAGCCCTCGCATACTTCGCTTCGAGCATGTTCTGGCGTGGCTCAGCTCACCGATGGACGACGCGGGGAATGGCGGCGAAAGGTATTCAGCTCGGGCCGTATCAGGAAGAGTTGCGGACCTACCTGTTGGGACTGACGGAGTTTCCGCGCGATTGCGTGATGTGGGTGTCGGTGGCTGATACTCGTACGCCTATTGACGCGTTTTCCCTAACTCCGTACGGAGGACGGAGGCACGGATATCACGTGTATAAGCTGCTGGTGCGCGGAGTGGGTTTCCATCTTTTCGTCGGAAGGCGGATTCCCGCTCAGTTTCGGCAGACGTGCTTCATTCGAGGAACTGGACATCCGATCTACAGAACTGACATGTTGGAAGAAGCGGTTCTTCAGGATATGCGCCGCAAGTTTGATCTCGTCCCAGAGCTCCTGAATGGGACTAAGGGCCACCCCGCTCGCAAGTAGGAGCTTCGTCGCGCTCATTATGCACGCCGGGCATCGCGCGCAGAAATTCGCGTAACCGTCTCGCTGAGCGTGCCCGCCGCGGCCTCAAAACTGCTTCCGCCTGAAAGAGGCGGAAGCGGCGAGATTTACAATCCTTTTACACCATCGCAGGACACGTCGGCGGACGTGCGCGCTCTAATCGGGTATATGAAACAATTGTTATTCTTATTCGCGCTCTCTACCGCCGCCTTCGGTGCCGACAAGACTTTTACCGGCGAGATCATGGACAGTCAGTGTTCCGACATGGCGTCGCACGAGGACATGATGAAGGGGGAAGGCGCCCATAACGCCAAGGAATGTTCCATCGCGTGCGTCAAGAAGGGCGGTACTTACGCGCTTTACGCCTCCGGCGAGAAGCGTTCCTATAAGCTGGACAATCAGAAGAAAGCGGCGGCGTTTGCCGGGCAAAAGGTTACGGTCACCGGAAGCTATGATTCCGGCAGCGACACGCTTAAAGTATCGAGTATCAAAGCGCAGTAATTACTCGTCGCCCGGGTCTTTCGCCGGAGGCATTTCGTACACGTAGATCACGTGGCCCTGCTTGCCTTCCGTACGTTCCGTACGAGTAGCCTTCCAGCCTGGCACCGCGTAATCGTGCGAAACGACGCGCGCTCCGGCATGGAGATATTTTTCCAGGCGCGGACGAAGTTCGGCGTTCAACTGGGTTCCGAGGTAGATAGTGACTACGTCGGCGCCGGTCAGGTCGGCTTCGAGGAGGTCGCCCTGGATGATGCGGGCGCGACCTTTCAAACCGGCTTTATCGATCGCTGAAGTCGCCTGCGACGCGAGCTTGGGGGATATTTCCACGCCCACGGCTTTTGCTTTGTAGCGCAAAGCCGCCGCGATGACGATCCGGCCGTCGCCGCAGCCGAGGTCATAAACCGTATCGCCAGGTTTGATATTCGCCAGTTCCAGCATGCGGTCCATAATGCGGTCCGGCGTTCGCACATAGGGCGAAAGCTTGTTGCTGAAACGTGGATCCTGAGCCATCGCCGGCAAGCATGCCAGCGCCAATACAAGACTAACCCAGCGCATATTCACTCCCCACACCCCTAAGCAAACTGACGCGTCCGGTAATTCCCTAGTTTCCCCCGACCGGAAGCGCAGCGTGGCTATGTCTCGATTTTACAATACGCGACACCATCTCCGTAACGGAGAACCACAAATCCCTTGGACGGCTGATGGTATATTCGGTTCCCCGAAAAACCTTGACGGCGCGGCTGATCGAGTCCTTCCATGGCACGCCGTTCGGGTTCAGGTTGTAGTTCATGTAGAAAACCGGATAGTCGACGTCGTTGGCGATGGGGGTCAAAGTGTCTTGGGGAACGGCCGCGTCGAGCATGATTTTGGGCCCAGCGAAGACCAATGCGTCGGGGTGATCTTCGGCGCTCATCTCCTTTTTAATCAGGTCCGTAAGGAAATCCGTGTCGCCATGCTTCTGGGCCAGGCGCTTCATATCGACGGTACCGAGCTTCACCGATTGCAGGGCTTGTCCGAGAGCCGGAAAATCGATCCGCTCTGAACTCGATTGGCGGTACAGCACCCTCTGTTCCTGAATATTAAACGCTACCAGGGAAAATTTCCCGAATTGCGGCTCTCGAGAGATGCGGCGAAGAATCGAAATAAGGGCGACCGTATCCATGGGCCGCAATGCCGGCGAATCGAAATTCTGCGGCGCAAAATTTACCAGAACCTTAATGTTAAGAGGCGCGCCGGTGGAAGGGGTGCGTTCTACGGGAGGATCCTCTATAAACTGCTCCTCCTGGGACCGGCGAATGGTGCCGGGAGCCATTTCGAGAGCGATCTGTTTGTCCTTGGCGGGGAGCGTCGCCTCCGAATCCCAGTAAAAGGAGCAGACACGTTCGGACCGGTCCCGCATCAGCCAGTCGACATGATAACTTCCCTCGCCGAGATCGAAAGCACCGCCCAAGGTCGCCTCGCCCTTGGCCTCCTCCTCAATCGAGGGGACGTGGACGTGCTGGACGAAGTACATCGGATCGTCCTTATGACCGTCGGCGGTCACGCGGAAAATAATTGTCAGTTTATTTTCGGACCCGGAAAGTTCCTTGAGCGGAACGTTCACTTCATAACCCGCGTGGAAGCGGAGATCGAAGCCCAGCAAGGGCTTGACCGGAGTCACGGAGCAGGGGAGATCCTTGCGGACATCCTGGGCCTCCAGTACGGCCAAGTCTGTGTTCATCATGTGCAGCCCGTTGCCGCCAGAGCCCGCGAGCTGCGACTGAGCCCGCGACTGGATGGATAGCAGCACCGCCGCCAGCGAAATTAACGCCAACCGAACCCGCAACGACATTGGCTTCCTCGCCTCTCCGGTTAGATTAACTATCGGGAGAAAGCGTACTTCGTATTATGGCTGAAATGCGTCGCACGTCAATAGGGAGGATTCAGGGCGAGGAAGGATGGGGGACGGATGCGATCTATTTAGCTCAATGTTCGAACACCCGGGGTCCGCCCCCGCGCTAGTGTCGTGTTTCTGAAGCAGTGGGGCGGACGCCCTCGTCCGCGCCGGACCCCTTGGTCTGGCTCTGCAAGTGCGATCGTGGCGCTGGCCGTCACTTACTGCCGCCCGCCATCGTAATGGCCAGCACCACCACGTTGCGGTTTAGCGGAAGGGTGATGGACTTCACGGTTTTAGCGCTGTTCAAAGGGAAGGAATATCCGTAAAGATTGAACGCCTCGCCGTCGGTTGTTCCGGTGCTGTTGTCGCGATAGTTCATGGGCACCGCACGCGATTCGCCGGAATAGTTCTGTGGCGTGAACCAGTCGCTCATATTCTGCGTGAACACAGTCGTCGAGCCGTCCGAATACGTGACGGTAAATTTCTGGCTGGTCTGATTTCCGTTCAGCGCAGTCGCCAGCATATTCAGCGAAGTGAACTTGCCGGCCGGCAGCGTTACGGTCTGCCCGCTCACCGCGTCCGCGAATCCCATCGGCCCCAGGCCGAATAATATTCCGCCGACCGTCTGGCTCGCGCCCAGCAGCACGCCCGAGTAGGACCGTCCCCCCGCGTCTAAACCTCCACCGGTAAACGGAAGGTTGTCGGCGGCAATACCGGACACGTTGTAAGAGGCCGAAAGATCCACCACCGCGGTTTGCGCGGCGGGTGCGACCACTGTCAGGTTCAGAAGCGCTACGTGGCTCAAGCTACCCGACGTCGCCGTCAAGCTCACTTGCGAAGTGCCCGCGGCTGCGGAGCTGCTGACCGTAAACAATTCCAATAAGCCGGAGTTGACTGTACTGAAGGACGTCGTAACTCCAGTCGGAAGTCCCGAAACCGATAGCATCACGTTGCCCGAGAATCCGTTGAGCGGGGTGAGCGAAAGCGCACTCGCTCCCTTTCCACCTTGAACTATGCGCAAGCTGGCCGGCACCAGTGCGAACGTGAAATCCGGCGGCGCCGTTACCGTCACTGTAAGCGCAACCGCGGACGTCAGAGTGCCCGATGTGCCGTTGACGGTAAATTGCGAAACTTTTGCCAGGGCGCCGGCTGCCACAGTTAGCGTAAGGGTGCTGTTTGCCGTCGCACTAGCCGGACTAAATGATGCTGTCACGCCTGTCGGTAAGCCGGTCGCAGTCAAGGCGACTGTTCCAGTGAAACCGGTTTGCGGCGTCACTGTTATCGGTGCTGTTCCCGTTCCTCCGGCGCCCACATTCACGTTCGTGGCGGAAGAGGAAAGTTTGAAGCTGGGTGCCGCGGCCACCGTTAAGGCAATCGTTGCCTGCGCTGAAATAGCGCCGGACGCATCCGTAATCGTCACCGTAGCCGGGCCCACTAACGCCGAAGCGGATGCCGTAAGCTTTAGCGTTGTGCCGGTGAATGCTCCTGTGACGCCGGTAGGCAATGTGCCGACAGTCAGCGTCGGTGTTCCGGTGAAACCGTTCAACGGAGTGGCGGTGATCGTGCTGCTTCCCGACGAGCCTTGGGTCACGCTCAAGCTCGCAGGCGCGGCCGCAATGGTAAAGCTCGGTCCGGCCTTCACCATAAGGATAATGGTCGCGGAGGCGGATGTCGTCCCCGAAGTTCCCGTAACAATGACAGCGGTTGTTCCCACCGCGGCGGTTGCCGTGGCAATGAATGTCGCCACACTGGTTGTGGAAGTCGACGCCGGATTAAACGAAACTGTCACTCCGGTCGGCAGAACTGAAGTTGTCAGATTGACCTTGCCGGTAAAGCCGCTCTTCGGAGTAATAGTGATGGTGCTGGTCGCGCTTGCAGCTTCAACAGCACTCAGTGTCGGCGTCGACGTCGCGATCGAAAAAGATGCCGGAGTCGCAACGGTCAAAGCAATATTAACCGTCGCGGTCAGGCTTCCGGATTTGCCCGTTACGATCACGGTGGCCGCACCTGCGGTCGCACTCGCGCTGGCGGCAAAACTCAACGTGCTCGCCGTAGTCGTGCTAGCCGGACTGAACGATGCGGTCACACCGCTCGGCAGGCCGGAAACAGTAAGCGCCACGGCAGCATTAAATCCATTGCTCGGAGCGACGGTGATCGAAGCCGCGCCGGTGGTGCTCTGAACCACAGTTAGTGCCGCGGCCGATGTCGTCAGGGTATAGCCAGGCGCGGCGGTCACTACCAGACTCAGCGTCGTGCTCGCGCTAAGACTTCCCGAAACGCCTTTCACCGAAAGCGAATAAGTGCCTGGCACAGCCGCACTCGTTGCGCTCAAAGTCAGCACGCTCGCGCGGCCAGTGCTGAACGCTCCAAACGTTCCCGTGACGCCCGTCGGCAATCCCAGGAGGCTCAGCGTGACAGCGGCGGAAAAACCGTTCTGCACAGTAACCTGAATCGTCGAAGTCGTGCTGGATCCCGCCTGCACCGAAGCCGGAGTTGCCGCCAGCGTGAAGGAAGGCGTCGTGGGCAGCGCGCTTAAATCATTGATCAAAGCTTGGCCGGTAGGCGATCCCCATCCCGTGGTCAGATCGTAACCGGGCAGCGCTGAGAATCCTGTATAGCCAGTGGTAATATCATGAATCGCCGCGGCGTAATTGGCGGCATTGTTTCCGATCGCATAAAGCGTCGGATTCATAAAGCCCAGCGCCGGCTTCGAATTCGCCGCCGCTTGTTGATTCGCCAAAGCGGTAAACGCCGTCCATAAAGGAGTAGCCGCACTGGTACCGCCGACCGCCGTCTGCTGCCCATTGTTATATATAAGGTACATCTGCACCGCGCCGGTTAAAGCCACATCCGGCATGTTACGCATAGTATTCGAGCCGCCTTGCGCGGCCATATTCATTCCCTGCTGATAGCTCGGAATCGTATAAGCTGTGCTGACGCCGCCTCCGCTTCCGCTCCACGCGCTTTCTGAAACCCAGGTTCCGCCAGGACCGGTAGTAGTCAAAGCTGTTCCACCTACTGAAGTTACGTTCGGATCGTCGGCCGGAGGCATCACCCCGTTGGAATAGGCGCCGCTGTCGCCGGAGGCGGTGAAAAACGATTGGCCCTGCGTGATCATCTGCTTGAAAATTTGTTCCGTGGTGGCATTGATTCCGTAACCCCATGAACAACTTAGCTGTCGCGCGCTGTTATCGGTCGCCATCCGGTTGAGGACATCGTTGGGATAGTAGCCTTCGTAAACCACCACACTGGCGCCGGGCGCCATGTAGCCGGCCATCACGATATCGAGGATAACTTCAATGTTCCCACTCCCTGGCGCGCCATTGAAGCCGTCAAGCAGGACCGTCGAAACGGGCACTGCGGGCAAGCCGGCGGCTTTGAAATTCGAGACCACATCAGCGGCGTAAAAGCCGTCGAATTCTACGAGCCCGATCGTTTGTCCTGTTCCGGTTAGCGTCACTCCCGGCGCGTAGGCGGCTCGAAAATCCTTGCCCGCGAAAAGTCCGCTGGGACCCGAGCCGGTTACGAACGGAAGTGCCGCAGTCAGCGGCATGAGCTTTAGATCCATGGGCGTAGGCAATACAAAGTTGTCGAGGCCGCTAATATCGAGCACCTGAACGTCGACTTCCATCGACGGATTGCGATCGGGTGCGTAGAAGCGTCCTCTGGTAGAGTGGTCCCACATCGCCAGACTGATATGAAGCGCCTGATTGATCGCCGCGACCGGCCCGGTGACGTCCAGAATCATGCGGTTAGCGTGAGTCCCCGATACCGTCAACCCGTTTTTCTCAACGAACGCGATCAGCTTGTCATAATCTGCTTTCGTGGGGCCAAAGCGTTCTGCAAATTCACTTGCACTCAAATACTGCCGATAGTTAGCGCTTTGCGGATCGCTAATCTGTTCCACCAGCGAGTCGAGTTCCTCGCGATTGCGAAGGGGCAAGCCGATCGCCAGATTCAGGGTCGACGTTGCAGCTACAGGGCCTAATTGCCGTGAAGCGCTGACTGCGCGGGGAACGTGGTTTAGCAATGTCTGGGTTGGAGCGGCTTCAAGGGAACCCACAGCCAACGCCAACGCTGCTGCGCAAACAGTTCTCAAAAATGTCATATGTCCGGCTTATCGGCCCGGTACCGGCGGTTTGCTGAAACAAAAGGCATTTAGCGCTTCGGTACTAGCGACTCTAAGGAAGCCATAAATGACCTTAAATCCACCGCTGGGGGAGGCTTATTTGGCCATAAATGTATGATGGAATAGCAATGCTCGAAGTCCTTGGACTGCGCAAGAGCTACGGCGACCTGATCGCGGTCGACGGAGTTTCGCTCAAGGCGAGCAAAGGTGAGACCATTGGTCTCCTCGGACCGAATGGCGCAGGCAAGACGACTACGGTTTCGATCATCGCCGGTTTGGTACAGCCCGATGCTGGCGAAGTGCGCATCGGCGGGCGGATCCTCAAAGGTGATACCGATTCGGCCAAACGCGATATTGGTTTGGTGCCTCAGGATCTGGGTCTTTATGACGAAATGTCCGCGCGGGAGAATCTGCATCTGTTTGGAGCGCTCTACGATCTGAGCGGTGCGCCTCTCAACCATGCCATCGACGAAGCTCTGGAATTGGTGGGATTGAAGGAGCGAGCGAAAGACAAAGTAATGAATTTCAGCGGAGGCATGAAGCGGCGTCTCAATCTGGCCGCTGCGCTGCTGCACGATCCGCAGCTTCTATTGCTGGACGAGCCGACGGTGGGTGTCGACCCGCAAAGCCGGAATGCAATATTCGACAATCTCGAAATCCTCAAAAAGCGCGGCAAGACGCTGCTCTACACCACGCACTACATGGAAGAGGCGGAACGATTGTGCGATCGCCTGGTGATTATCGATCACGGAAAGGTGATTGCGGACGATACTTTGCAAGGGCTCCATCGGATGGTGCCGGTGGTGAGCCTCCTCAATATTGAGTTGGAAGAAGGAAGGTCAAACAGACTTTCGATTGAGGATCTGCGGGCCGTCGCTGGAGTGGCGTCGGTAGAACTGCGCGGTGAGATTCTCAGAATCGGGGTTCGCGATCTGGCGGCGGATTCGGCGGGTATTTTACAGTGGCTGGTCGATCGAGGACATCCCTTTCAACACCTGGCGAGCGAACGGGCGACCCTCGAAACAGTATTTCTCAATCTGACCGGAAGGAGTCTTCGCGACTGATGCTGATCCCATTTCTGGCGCTGGTGCGGAAGGACCTGCGGCTGTTCTTTTCGGACCGGCGCGCGGTGTTAATGAGCGTGGTCGCGCCGATCGCGATTGCGTCGTTTTTCGGCTACATTTTCGGCGGTGGCGCGGGTAATGGGGACAATAATAGTCCCATCGCGGTCCTGGTGAGCGACCAGGACGGAAGCGCGTTCAGCCGCGAAATTGTGAATCGGCTGAAGGCCGAATCCTCTTTGGACATCAAGCCGGCCGCGCCTGAATCTGCTCGCGAGGCGGTGCGTTTAGGAAAGGCCACGGCGGCGGTTCTGATTCCCAAAAACTTCAGTATTGACGCAGCGAAGGCGTTTTTGTTCGGAGGAGCGAAGCCGGAGATCGGCATGCTGTTCGACCCCTCGCATGGGGTGGAGATGAGAATGATCCAAGGCTTGATGGCCGGCGCGGTGATGGAGACGGCCGCCAAGCAGATGATGAGCGGCCGCGGATCGCCTAAGGGAGGACTGACGCTGCCGTTTCGAATGAGTCCGGAAGGCGTGACGTCGGGGCCCGGCGTGAAGTACAACGGCTACGCGCATTCCTTCGGCGGAATGAGCATTCAGTTCCTGCTGATGGTGGGCGTTGATGTTGGAATAGCGCTGCTGCTGCTGCGGGAACGCGGGGTATGGAAGCGGATGCGCGCGGCGCCGCTCTCGAAGACCGCGCTGCTGGGTAGCCGGGTCGCGAGTTCCGCGATCACTTCGATGGGTACGTTAATCGTGGTGTTTGCGTTTGCGCGGGTGGTGTTCGGGGTGCGGATTCAGGGCAGCATGGTGGGATTTTTAGGCGTATGCGCAGCATTTTCTCTGATGACCGCGACCTTCGGATTGTTGATCGCCACGTTGGGCAGGACGGCGGAGGCGACGCGGGGGCTCGCGATTCTGGCCACCTTGTTGATGGTGATGCTGGGCGGCGCGTGGGTTCCGACTTTCGTTTTCCCGAAGTGGCTGAGGGCGATTGCGGTGGTGTTCCCGACGAGGTGGGCTATGGACGGGCTGGATGCGGTGACTTGGCGCGGGCTGGGCTTTTCGGCGGTCGCACTTTGGATCGCGCTGCTGTTCGGGTGCGCCGTGGTGTTCGGAGTGGTGGCGGTGATGCGTTTTCGTTGGGAGGCGGATTGAGCGAGCCCCACGCTCACGCATGGGGCTATGATCTCGGCAATGGTGGAGAGATGCGCAACGAGTTTTTACTTGATATTTATCGCGGCTCTGCTTTGCCAGGGTCAGGATGCGAAATGGAGCTTGGTTTGGGTCGATAATTTCGATGGACCCGCCGGATCCGCGCCGGACTCCTCGAAATGGGTGTTCGACTTGGGAGCAACGGGCTGGGGTAACGATGAGCTCGAGGACTATAAAAAGGAGAATGTATTTCTCGACGGCCATGGACACCTGGTGATCCGCGCGATCCGAACGGCGGCGGGCCGGTATACGTCCGGCCGCATTAAGACCCAGGGCCGGTTTGAAGTGCAGTACGGAAAAATTGAAGCGTCGATTAAGATCCCGCGCGGACAAGGCGTCTGGCCTGCGTTCTGGATGTTGGGAAAAGACATCCCGGAAGTCGGGTGGCCGCAGTCGGGCGAAATCGATGTCATGGAAAATGTCGGCAAGGAGCCGTCGATCGTGCATGGGACCATCCATGGCCCGGGTTATTCGGGGCCGGAGGCCATCAGCGCGGCGCGGACTCTCAACGGGAGTAGAGAGTTTCACGTCTACGGAGTGGAATGGTCGGCCGATGCGATTGATTTCCAGGTGGATGGCAAGACTTACGCGAGAGTTACCCGCGCGTCATTGCCGGCCGACGGCGTGTGGGTCTTCGACAAGCCCTTCTTCCTGCTACTGAATCTCGCGATCGGGGGCGCATGGCCGGGCAACCCGGATCGGGCGACCCGCTTTCCGCTGTCGATGCTGGTGGACTGGGTGAAGGTCTGGAAACCTTCGCCCTAAGTCGGCGACCCCGATTGAGCGACTGTGCGCCGTATATTTGCATTTGCATCATAGCGACACTCTTCCTTCATCCAGTCAGGAAGCCGATCGATGGCTATTAGCTCCATAACTACGTCATGCCGGCAGGACGTGCATGGGCCGCTTTCGTATAGGAGAAGTAATGAAGACTCAGCTTCCAGTGACCTATGCACTTCGATGAAACTGAGCACGCTAAACCCGAGCAGGTGATACTCATCTCGTCCGGCTTGTTCCTTTAACAAACCTTCTATGAAGAGATAGTCGTCGGGTTTCCGATTATGAATTAGCATCCTGACGGCCAAGTGGCGCCATTGCGGATTTCTCGCGGCTTCGAACGCAAGAGATCGAACTTCAGGGTGAGAGACATGCGAGAGCGCGGCCATCGCGGCGCAGGCCAATCCGTCGTCTTCATTGCGCGCAAGTTCGAGAAGTCTTTGAGGGTCGCGCGGAAACTTGCGCAGATGAAATAGTCGCAGGAATCCGTATAGCCGGTCGCTATCGGATTCGGCGAGAAGATCGTCGGCGACTTGTGCAATCTCCTCATTGGTAGCCTTCTTACTCCAGCCGATCATTCCCGCTCTTCGCCCGTACTTTGAGATTCGGTTCTTGATGTCGGAGTAAGTCAGACGGGGAGGTGGACCTTTCTGCCTGGCTCGTTCCCCGTGCTCTTCATAGGCCTTCCATTCGCGTTCGAGGTGACCTAACTCTTCCGGAAGGGACCGACCCTTGTCACTCTCTCCTAAGGCTTCCATCAAAGTTGCGAATTGCCATGGCCGGTCCTCTGCTGTCACCTGATCGAAGGTTCTACAAACAAACTGTAATCCGGCTACTCCATCTAACCAGACGATCTCCTCGGCGCAGGTGAGACCCGCACCAGCAAAGCCGAGGCGCTCGAAAAGCGCATACATACCTTGTTTCATCTCTTCATCCCCTGCGTCTGCGAAGAGTGCTCCTAACTCGAATAGCTGACCGAGACCGTAGTGACTATCAGAAGTCTCACTCAAAGCCTCAAGGATACTGTCGCGATAAAACTTTTTATCGCCGGAGAGTTCGATGAGATCGAACAGGTATGGAGCCCGACTCTGCTCGCACTGACGGTCATAGTTGAGATTATGAGTGCACGCGTAGAGTAAGGCATTGCGGTGAGGGGTACTATCGTTTGACTTTAGATAGACTGCTGCGCGGCCGAGGCCTTTCTGAAGCCAGTCTGCAAAGTCTTCTTTCATGGGGCGCCGAAAATCCTTATGGGGTTGCCGCGTTCGAGGGCGTGATGCGCGCGCCAACGCTGTTCGCGAGCGGCTCCGCGCTGCTTATGGTCTCGCTCCGCTAGCCTCTGAGCGAGTCTAGCCAGCGCCAGTTTGCGATTTCGATGTTGCGAGCGTTCCTCTGACGCGGAGGCTTGCGTGCCGGTTGGCACGTGAGTTATTCTTACCGCCGACTCCGTGCGATTCACGTGCTGACCGCCGGGACCGCTGGCTCGCATTGTTTCCCATTTCACATCTTTAGCATCGAAGCGGGTGTCTTCCACCGGCTCCAGAGCTTCGATGCCGACGAACCAGTTCTTGCGTTTATGTTCCGGACGAAAAGGACTCCGCGCGACCCATTGCACAGTTCCCTGCCAGCTCTTCACGAACGCTTCAACAGAGATACCCGAAAGGGCGATGAGTGCCGATTGCGCTGTGCCGGGTTGGGGGCCGGGCTCGATTTCGACCGTCTTTGCTTCCAGGCGGGACGCGGCCGCCTCTTCGAGAATCTTCTCCATCACCCGGATCACCGCCCACGCGCATTCCGCTGGACCCTTGCCCGCGGTGATTTGAAGCCAAACTTCGCTCATCGCCTCACCTTGTAAGTTACCAGCGGTCGAAGCACTGCGATCACTTCCGCTAATCCGGCGGAGACCAGGTCATCGATCACTGTGGTGATGTTCTTATACGCCTGCGGCGCTTCTTCGTAGAGCAACGCTTTGTCTTCGCAGATTACGTGGCTGCCTAGATCGGTGCGGGTGAGGGCTTGGGGCGAGTAGCGTTTTTCCAACCTGGCGCGACTGTCGGAGCGCGACCACTTTCGGCCTGCGCCATGAGCCAAAGAGTAGGCACTGAGGCTAACGCCCTTCTTGGGTAGCACCACATAACTGAAGGCTCCGCGCGAGCCTGGGATCACAACCGGTCCTTCGGTTGAAGGCGCTGCGCCCTTCCGATGAAGCCAACAGGCGCGCCCGTTGAAGTCTCTTTGCTCTACCCAGTTGTGACACACATCGGCGAGCCGGGCGCCTTCAGTCTTCAGCCGGCCGAGCATACGCTCTGCGATCATCTCGCGGTTGGCTTCGGCCCAGCGCTTGGCTTGGTTATGTTGCGAAAGATAGTGTGTGGCTTCGGGGGTGCTTGCGTTCAGACCAGCCGTTCCATGGGTTTCAAAATGCTCGCGTAGAATGGCTTCGCCAAAGCCGCGGGAGCCGCTATGAACGCACAGATAGACGGCATCCGCAGTCAGGCCTAATGTTTCGCATGGCGCCGGGGTTCTCGATAGTCTCGACTGCTTGCAGTTCCGCAAAGTGATTGCCGCTACCGATGGTTCCCATGCTGGATTCGTAACCCGACGGCTCGATGTTGCGCGCGGACAACCAGGCGCGAACATCCCCATCCCACGCGCCATCGAGTTCGCGCAAACGGTCGGCCCAGGCTTCGCGCTTGGGCTTCCTGGCGTTCAACCCGGTGCGCCAAAGTCCAATACCGCAGCCGATATCGTTGCCCACGAGCGTGGGATAAATCCAATTTTCAGCAACGAAAGCCGCACCGATAGGGCTACCTTTGCCGGGATGCAGATCCGGCAGACCGACGGCCAACTTCATTCCCGGCAATTCGGCAGTCTTCTTTAGCTGGTCGACGGCTGTGCCTTCGATCCATGTGTTCGGAGATGCGAGAAGGCGCACTTCTCCGCGAGTAAGCTTATCGCTCAATGATTCCCTTTCAAACTGTAAGTAGACGAGTGGTGATGCACAGCAAGCGACGCTTGGTGCAGATCGGTTCAGACTGTGGAGGGATGACGGACTCTTAGATTATCCGAAAACGGGCCGAAACGCAAGGAATTATTCACGACACTCTGTCGGCAAAACGATAATCGAAAACTCTTACATAGTAGAAGGACAGGAATCGTTGACGCCATGGATCGCTTGTTCAATCTCGAACCTGCAATTGCCATCGCGGACTCCCGGCTCAGAAAGATGCCGATGACCGTTCAGGATCAGGTTTCGGAACTCTATGAGACCTTGCGGGACGATGTCTTCCGTTATCTGTTGCTTCTCGGCGCCGGGCACGAGCAGGCGCAGGAACTTTGCCAGGAAACTTTTCTGCGGCTTTATACCGAGCTGCGGAAAGGGACCCGGCTTGATAGCCCGCGGGCGTGGGTTTTCACAGTGGCACGAAATTGTGCGACGGCCGCGATGACTTCGGCCGCCGCCTTCGAGAGCATCGATACTTCGCTGGAGGATCAGTTGGCGGCTAGTTCCCCGACTCCGGAACGAAGCGCGCTCGATCGCGAAAAGCTTCAGAGGCTACACAAGGCAGTTTGCTCTTTGTCTCATCAACAGAGGCATTGCCTGCACTTGCGGGCGGAGGGGTTCCGTTACCGCGAGATCGCGGAAATTATCGGCATCAGCACATCGAGCGTCGGCGAATTTCTGCGGCGCGCGGTGAGCAGGCTCAGAAAGGAACTTTATGACTGAGTTGCGGGAGCACCCTGATTTTGAGCAGTTGCTGCAATTTCTCGATCAGGGGATTTCCGCTCGATCGATGAGCAAAGTGGAAAAGCACATTGCCGAATGCTGGAAGTGCCACGCTCAAATCTACGAAATTCAATCGACGATTCGCGAGTTTTCGCGGTATCACGAGAAGGTGCTATTGCCGAATCTGCCCCCGCCTCCCGCACCGTGGAAGGATTTGCGAGCCGCGATGGCGAGGATCGATGAAGCTGATCCTGAGCCGGTCCGGTTGCTTCCGAAGTTAGGATCGTTCGCGCGACTGGCGGTCGGAGGAGGCGCCGTCGCTTGCGTGGTGTTGGCATTGACTCTGACCTTCGGGACGGGGGGAGCGTCAAAGAAGTCGGTTGCCAATACGGTGGTTGCGCCATCGATTCCCAAAGAGTCCCCAGTCGTGGAGAACCCTACCGCTGCGCCACATAATATAGTGGCTCCCGTTTACTCGGTCGCTAACGATGAAGTACTGGTGATCGCGGCTCTGCATCGGATCGGCGCGGATCTGGGCGACCCGGTTCGCGCAATGGTAGAAGGCGGCAGAGTCAGTGTCACTGGCATCGGGCTTGCACCTGCGCGCGAAGTCGAGATACGCGATGCGTTGGCATCTATTCCAGGCGTGCAAATCAATTTTCAAGAGGGGCAATCGGTCGGAGGCGCTTCGCGAAGTGTCAGCATCGTGGCGGGAGGAAGCCCCTTCGAAGCTCGGCTTCTACTCTGGGCAGGCGGACAGGAGGCATGGGAACAGTATGCAGACCGGGTGCTGGACGAAAGCGACGCAATCCTGGCACGTTCCCATGCACTCCGGAATCTGGCCATGGAGTTTCCCGATGCGCGCCGCGCGGAATTGAACCCCTCCGCAGCCGCTCAACTTTCGGAGATCGCGGCCTCGCATCGAGCTGCTCTCGATCGGCACGCTGCTGCCATCGAAGCGCTCCTTGCGCCCGTTCGAGAGGCCTTGAACGCGCCGGCGGCCGTCACCCCGCCGGCTGGTCGCGATCTCCTGGCCGCAGCGCAAAGGCTGGACCGAGTATTGAGCGTCGTATTCGGAGGCGCGGCGACGGACCTGACGCCGACGCAGTTACTGGCTGAACTCTCAGACGCCTCGGCCGGAATAGCTAAGTGAGACTCGTACTCATGGTGTTCGCAGCAACGGCGCTGCTGGCGCAGAACGCGCAGCTCTCGGGTGTCATTCGCGATTCATCGGGAGGCATTCTGTCGGGCGCCACGGTGACGCTGACCAAAGAGGACACCGGCGTCCGTCACACTTCGCGAACCAATCCGGAGGGCTATTATTCGATTCCCGCGGCGCAGCCCGGTGTTTACAAAATTCGCGTGAGCCAGCCCGGATTCCAGACGGCGATCCGGATGGGAGCCAAGCTCGACGTGGGTCAGAGTGCTCGCATCGATTTTACTCTGCGCCTCAGCATGATGGAGGAGTCGGTGCTCGTCACTACCGAAAGCGATCCCGTCGCGAGTGATGATTCGTCCGTGGATACGGTGATCGGGCGGGGCTTGATTGACAACCTTCCTCTGAGCGGGCGCGGCCTGCTTACGCTATTGGGAGTCACGCCGGGAGTGGTCATTACTCCGGCAGGTTCGGGCGAGTCCGGCCAGTTCAGCGCCGCAGGTCGGCGAGCCGATGCGAATTATCTGACCATCGACGGCATCAGCGTTAATGACGGAATCCAATTGAACGGCGTGCCTGGTAGTCCGACGGTGCTACAGACGCTAGGGGGCGCGGTTCCCGCTTATACCGCGCTCGGCAGCATGCAAGGCTTGGTTTCGCTGGAGGCGATTGAAGAGTTCAGGATGCAGACCTCCAGTTCGAGGGCCGACGTGGGGCGCATGCCCGGCGCACATCTGGCGATCACTACGCGGTCCGGAACGAATCAGTTTCACGGAGGCTTGTTCGAGTATTTTCGCAACGAAGCACTGGACTCGAACGATTGGTTTTCTAATCAGGCGGGCCAGCCGCGCGGGCCATTCCATCTGAACGATTTCGGAGGAACATTCGGCGGTCCGATTGTGAGAAACCGCACTTTCTTCTTCGTCTCGCAGGAAGATCTGCGACTCCGGCACGCACTTCCGGAAATGCAGTTTCTGCCCACGATGGATGCTCGCACCGGAGCGCCCGCGCTAATAAGCCTGCTGCCTCTTCCCAATGGGCCGGAAATTTCGCCAGGACTTGCGACCTATACAGTGAATGCTCCAAGAGCATCGAGCGTCGATTCGACCAGTGTCCGCGTCGACCATACCTTTGGATCTTCACTACAACTTTTTTCGCGCTTCAGCCGCGCTCCATCGCTCGACTCGCAGCAGCATCCGGGCGCGCTCGCGACGTCGCGGCTATCGCTCACGTCCGATCGGATCACAGTCGGCCTCGACGCGATGATCAGTCCTGTCCTCAGCAACAGTCTTCGGCTGAATCATTCGCAGGTCACTGAAGACTATGTGATCCAGACCGACGTCGGCCTGTCGCAGTACGCTCCTCCGCTGGCGCTTCCCGGTGCGACCAGTTACAACCTCGAAGTTCTGACCCTGGGCTTATCGATTGGAGGCGACGAAGCGGTTGCGCGGCAGCGCCAGTGGAACCTTACCGACACGATGAGCCTCAACCACAGCAAGCACCTGCTGCAGTGGGGCGTCGATTTTCGCGCGCTCGCGCCGACCTTGAGCGCCACGCCTTATCGAATCGACAGCCTGTACACGGATCTGCCGTCGCTCGCTAGCGGCAACATCTACATTCTGTCGGTGGAGCAACGCAATCCCGTCGCGATGAACCTCTCGAACCTTTCGGTTTTCGCGCAGGACTCCTGGAAAATCGCGCCCCGCTTTACGTTGAGTTACGGACTGCATTGGGAATACAATCCCGCTCCCACCGCCGGCGGCGCGACGCCCTTATTCGCGTCCGTCAATCTGAACGATTCGACCATTCAAGTCGCGTCGCGAGGCAGTTCGCTTTGGCACGTCGGAGCCGGCAATTTCGCTCCTCGCATGGGAGCGGCTTACAGGCTGCGGTCCGGCTTAGTGCTGCGCAGCGCCAGCGGGCATTTACTACGATCTGGGTTTCGGCGCCGCGCTCGAAACCGCCATCGCCCAAAACACGGCGAGCTTCTTCGATGTTTCGACGAGTGCCAGTCCCGCATCGCTTAACCTTGCGTTCTCTCCCACCGGCCCGAGTCTGCTCGCAGCGACCAAGCTCGCCGATGGCTTCCGCACTCCGATGTCGATTCAATGGAACACAACGCTCGAACAGGAAGTCGCGAAACTCGGCGTGGTCTCTGTTTCTTACCTCGGTTCCTCGGACCATTCGCTGCTACGGAAAGAATTGCTCACGCTGCCGAGTCTGGGATATGTCGACGTCTTTACGACGCGCGGTGTCGCATCTTATCAGGCTTTCCAGACACAGGCGCGTTCGCACATCAATCAGCGTTTGGATGGGATCATTTCGTTTACCTGGGCGCATTCGATCGACAACTCCTCGAGCGACTCCGACCTGTTCAATCCCGCTGTCGAATGGTCAGGCTCGGTCGACCGCGGGAATTCCAGTTTCGATATCCGCCGGTCTTTTTCCGCGGCCCTCTCTTATGACCTGCCGCATCTGCGCGGCTGGACGCTGAGCGGCATTTATCAGGCGCGGACCGGCTTTCCGCTGACCGTCGACGGGCTCAATTCTTATTTTCCGCCGGGCGACGAAACCCGGCCCGATATTATCTCCGGCACTCCCATCTGGGTGCCGGACGTCAACGCTCCCACTGGAAGGGAGCTAAACCGCGCGGCATTCTCGATGCCGCCGGCAGTCCGGCCGGGAACACTCGGAAGAAACATCATTCCGGGATTCGGCATGTCACAGCTCGACCTCGCTTTACAACGACAGTTCACCATCACCGAACGTCTGAAAGCGCAGTTGAGAATCGAGACCTTCAACACGTTCAACCATCCGAACTTCGGAAATCCCGACACGTTTCTGGGCGACCCCGGGTTCGGACGGCCGACGACCATGCTCGATCAGTTTCTGGGAGCCGGAGGACCTGCGAGCGGTCTTGCGCCCGCGCTCCAAATCGGGGGACCGCGCTCCCTGCAAATCGCGGTGAGGTTTCGTTTTTAACAGGAGATTTTTATGATTCGATCATTCCAATTCTTACTCGCCGCCAGCGGAGTCTGGGCCACCACCCTTCCACTTTATTTCGAGCCCAACCAAGGCCAGGCTCATCCACGCGTGGAGTTTCTCTCGCGTGGAAACGGCGCGATCTCATACTTGACGAACGACGAGGCCGTGTTTACGGTCGGCGGTTCGCCCGTGCGGATGCATCTCGCCGGTGCGAGCGCGTCGAAGCCCGAAGGGATCGACCGCCTTCCAGGAATATCGAGCTACTTCCGCGGCCAGGATCGAAGCAAGTGGCACACCGGAATTCCGCAGTTCGGAAAAGTGCGCTATCGCAGTGTTTATCCCGGCATCGACCTGGTGTATTACGGGACTGCCGGAAATATCGAGTACGATTTCCAAATCGCTCCGCGAGCCGATCCTGGAAGAATTCACATCGCCTACGAAGGGACGGGCCGCCTGAGAATCGACCAGAATGGCGACCTGATTCTTTCGACGAAGACCGGGGAAATGCGGCAGAAGAGCCCGCAAGTTTACCAACTCGTCGACGGCCATCGAAAAGAGATTGCGGCCGCTTACAAGATGGAAGGACGCAAGACTGTCGGGCTGACGCTGGCCGTTTATGACCGCACCAAGGCTCTAATCGTCGATCCCGTTCTCCAATACTCGACATTCTTCGGTGGACCTGGAGTCGACGGCGGCGATGCTGTGAAAGTTGATGCGGCGGGTAACATCTACATCGCCGCCGGACTCGCCGTGCCGCTCTCCGACAGCAATCCGTTCTCATCCTCACCCACGAACACTGCCGGGCCATTCGAAGGAGCCGTCATCAAGTTCTCACCGGCACAGAATGCGATTCTGTTCGTCGCTCACGTCGGCTCCGATGCCATCACGTATGTTAAGGATCTCGCGATCGATTCAGCGGGCAACATGTATCTGGCAGGTTCTACGGTGTCACTCGATTTCCCCCTGGTCAATCCGATTGTCTCGGCGAACCTGAGCGGTTCGTTCAGTCCGTTCATTTCGAAAATCTCCGCGGACGGGAAGTCGTTGGTGTACTCCACCTATTTCGGAGGACATGCATGGGATACCGGTGAGGGAGTCGCGGTGGATTCAGACGGAAACGCCTATTTCACGGGTGTTAAGGAATCGGCGGACTTCCCGATTCTGAACGCGCTCTACTCGTCGGGAGAAGAAACGGGCGCATTTCTGGCCAAAATCTCGCCGTCAGGCTCGTTGCTTTTTTCGACGCTTTACCTGGGCATGCCCGGAGCGAACCACGTCGTGGTCGATAGCACTGGCGTCTACATGGTGGGACTGGCTGCCGCAGCCGTGTTTCCTGTGAAGAACTCCATTCAGCCGAACCAGCCAGGTCAAATCGGAATGGTCGGTGCGGTGAAGTTCTCCCTCGACGGTCAGTCAGTGATCTACGCAACGATGTTCGGAGGGAGCGGCGAGGGGGGCGGTGGGGGAGAGGCCACCGCCGCGGCAGTAGATCCGCAGGGGAATCTGTACCTCACCGGATTCGCAAGCCCCGATTTCTCGCTGGTCAATGCGGTTCAGAACACTCCGGGTCTCGGCAACGACGGCTTTGTCGCGGAGATCAATCCACAAGGAAACGCCTTGATCTTCTCTACCTTCCTTGCCGGAAACGCAGAGGACGACATGCTGAACATGGCGATCGATGGCGCGGGTAATATCTACGTGACCGGCACTACTCTGTCGACGGACTTTCCGGTTTTGAACGCGCCTGCGACCTCGATACCCAAGACGCCGGGGCAAAGGAACCCTTACTACGGCTTCCTGACGGCATATTCGCCGAGCGGGCAGTCGATGCTCTATTCGACATTGGTCGGCGGGAGTCAGGCGGGAGAGGGGTGTACGGCGTCTCGACCGATTCTACCGGCAACGTTTATATAGTGGGTGCTACGCAGTCTCCCGACTTTCCCGTCACAGCCAACGCCTATCAGCCCAAGTTAGGCGGGCAATGGGACGTGTTTCTGATGACTCTCAGCCCGGTCGCGGCGAGTCTTCCGGCGTCGGTAAACGTACAACCCCAAGTCCTGACTTTCACGGGTACGGGAGGACCGAATCAGCCGCCGGCGCAGACGGTGAGCGTGACGGCCGCCGCGGGTGCCGTGATTACGACGTCAGTCAGCACCGCTTCAGGAGGAAACTGGCTCTCTGCTACGCTCAACGGAGCGGCCCAGATCTCCGTCGCGGTGAACACAACGGGCCTGGCGATTGGTACTTACCATGGCACGGTCTCCGTCAGCACTGGCGGAGGCACGCCGGCCAGCGTCAGCGTGACCCTTAACATTCCTACCGCGGCGCCGGTGCTCACGTCTTATTCGTTAACCACCGCCTCCACTATTTTCCCGGCCCTTCAGCCTCCGCTGACCATCTTCGGTTCCGGATTCTTGCCGGGTGCGTCCGCTAAAGTCTACCTGAACGGCGCGCTTGGAGCCGGTCAGCCGAATTCCCTCTATATCGCGCCGCCGTCAGTAAACGTTGTCGATTCGAACACCGTGCAATTTTTCCCGGGCGTCGGGTCGGCGACTCCGATCACCATCGCGGTTACAGTCACGAACACCGGCTCCCTGGAATCGAACGCGCTCCCGATTCTTCTTGGCGCGCCCTCGCCGCTGATTGTCGGCGTGCAGAACGCGGCCGCCGCCTCGCAGCCCAACACGGTGCAGCCGATCTCGCCCGGTGAAATGATCACCATCACCGGAACCGACTTCGGCTCGCCGGTCGGAATATCGGCGCCGGCTAATTCCGGCACGCCTTCGACGCAACTCGGGAGCACTCGCGTGCTGTTCAACGGCATTCCTGTCCCGGTCACTTATGTATCCTTCGCGCAGATCAACGCAGTCGCGCCGTTCTCCATCAGCGGAGGCGTCACGGCGAGCATCGTGGTCGAATACGTCGGCGTTGCGTCGGCTCCCCTCACGGTGCAAATCGTGCCCAGCATGACCGGCCTGCTTCACCGCGAACTCGACTGGCAGCGGACAAGGGGCGATCCTCAATCAGGATTCGAGGTCCAACTCGGCTTCGAACGCGGCGGCCCTTGGTTCCGTAGTCACCATGTACGCTACCGGAATGGGAACGACGAACCCGGCACTTCCCGATGGAATCGCGCCGCAGAATTCGTCGGTGAAACCAGTCCTTGCGGTCTCGGCGACCATCGACGGTCTGCCCGCCCAAATCGTATCCGCGTTCGCCGCGCCGGGAATGCTCGGCATATTGCAGGTTTCCGTTCAGGTGCCAGCTTCCGCTCACACGGGAGCCGCGATCCCGGTCATGCTCCAGGTGGGGAACTCGCAAAGTCAGCCGGGAGTGACCATGGCGACGCAATAATCACAGGCTGAAGCCTGTGTTCGCAGCTTACTCCTCGCGTAGCGCGACCATCGGATCGACACCGGCGGCGCGCGAAGCGGGAAAATATCCAGCCGCGGCCGCTACGCAGAGCAGCAACAGCGAAACGCACACGAATACGGCCGGGTCCGTCGGCGTGGTTTCATAAAGCTCCGATCGGATCAGCCGCGTAAGCGCCGCCGCGCCCGCGATGCCGAGCACGACGCCGGCGAGCACCATGGCCAGTCCATCGCGCAGCACCAATCCCAAAAACTGCCTGCCGCGTTGCTCCCAGCGCGATGCGGATCCCGAACTCGCGCGTTCGCTGCGCCACCGAATACGACATCACCCCATAAATTCCCGCGACGGCGAGCACCAGCGCCAGCACCGAGAAGGTCGCCAGCAGCGCCGTATAAAAGCGCGGCTGGGCAGACGGTGTCCGCAACCAGATCCTCCATCGGTTTGATGTCGCCGATCGGCTGATTCGGATAAAGCGTGCGGATCTGACTGCGGATCAGACGGGGCCAGCGCGGACGGGATCGCGAACGGAACGGACCGCGATCACCGATCCGAACGCGGGGCCGAGATACTGCTGATAAGGCCGGTAGAGCTCGGGCTGAAGCCGGTCGGAAAGCTTGCGATGGTGAATCGCGGCGACCACGCCGACCACTTCGTACCAGGGTCCGGTGGGCAGCCCGACATGTTTACGTGCTTGCCGATCGGAGTGTCGTTCGGCCAGTAGCGGCGCGCGACCACATCGTTCACGATCGCAACCTCCGGCGCGCCGGCCGTATCCGCGTCGTTGAACGCGCGCCCGGCCAGCAGCGGAATCCCCAGCGCGCGAAAAAAATCCGGACTCACCGCGCACAAGTGCGCTCCGTGATCCTGCTGAGGATTCGGATCGCCCTCGAAGCCGATCTGCGTGTGCACTTCGACCGGCCCCAGAGGAAGCGCCGTCGCCACGCCGCGGCGATCACGCCGGGAAGCGTGCGGATGTGATCGATCAGATCCCCATATTCGGCCGCTTGCCGCGTCTCGACATCTTTTCGCGACGCAAAGCTCGAGATGCGCTCAGAAAACTTGGCATCGGGACCTGCACCGTGAGGACGTTCTCCGCGTGAAATCCCGGGCTGGACTTCCATCAATCGCGCAAAGCTGCGAATCATCAGCCCCGCGCCGATCAGCAGCACTAGAGACAACGCCGTTTCAGCCACGATCAGAACTTGCCTGCGACCCGAATCGGCGCGGGCCGCTCAACTCGCGATTCAGGTTGGTTCGCGATAGCTGAAGCGCCGGAGCCAGTCCGAAGATGACGCTTGCGATCAGCGCGATTGCCAGCGCGAATCCGAACATCGTGCCATCGAAGCCCCTGATATTCGAGGGGCGAGAGGGGCGGGCGCACTGGGAAAAAAGTCACCAGCGCCTTTGCGCCCCAGGACGCAAACAACATTCCCAGAGCCGCTCCCAATCCGGCGAGCAGCAGACTTTCCGTCAGCAGTTGCCGGATGATTCGCGCCCGTCCCGCGCCCAACGCGATCCGTACCGCGATTTCCCGCGTGCGGGCCGCCGCGCGCGCCAGCAGCAGGTTCGCGACATTGAGACAGGCAATCAGCAGCACGAATCCCACCGCCGCCAGAAGCGTCAGCAATCCGGTCCGGTACTGATCGTTTGACCCGAGCTTGGTGGGACCGATCCTTGGATGCCAATCTTTTTCTGTGTCGGGAAACTGGGTGGCGATGCGTGTGAGCAAATGCGTCCAGCTCCGCCTGCGCCTGCGCGACCGTCGCGCCGGCGCGAAGTCTTGCATAGATGATCGCCCCGCGATCCCTGGCGGGCCGCCAGCTCCGCTCCCGAAAAAGTCCAGGGAGTCCAGACGTCGTAGACCGAAATCGGAAACTGGAACTGCGCGCGGCATCACGCCGATAATGGTATAGACCGTCTCCGTCAAGCTGGATGGTCCGTCCCACCGCACCTGCGGGTCGCCCCAATAGCGCCGCTTCCAAATCCGATCGGAAAGCAGGGCGACCCGCGGCGCTCCGGGGCGATAATCTTCCGGTTCAAACGCGCGTCCCAACTGCGGCGGGACACCGAGCAAAGGCATCATCTCGGCCGACAGCGCGCGCCCATAAATCCGCTCCGCATCGCCCCAGTGGTCGGTCAGCGTGAACGACCAGAAGCGGTCCACCGCGAGCTGTTGAAAAGTGCCGGACGCTTCGCTGAGAGCCGACGAAATCGGCTACGGATGTACCGTCCTCCTTCGGATCCACCGAGGCGATTTCATAGAGGTGCGCTGCGTCGCGGTACGGCAGGGGAGCCAGCAACAGCGCGTGCACCACGCTGAAAATTGCGCAGTTGGCTCCAATTCCCAGCGCCAGGCGCCGTGACCGCAAGGAGCGTGAATCCCGGGACTGCGCCGAAGCATCCTGGCGGCATAACGAAGGTCGTGCAGCATGGGATCATGATAGCAAAGATATGCTAAAAATCCAGCATACGCAGTACAACTCTACCGAGCCGTGACCGCAGGGAGCGACACTCAGAGTGTCGACGGTTCACACATAGTAGGGTAGGTCCCCGACCTGCCCTCCGGCGAATCCTGTTGATTTGCGGGATGACCGCTCCCGATGGTCGCGGCTCTAATCCGCCCGGGAGCGGTCACTCACACCGCAGCGCCGCGATCGGATCGATCTTCGACGCCCGCCGCGCCGGCACATAACTAGCGAGCAGCGCGACCGCGGCCAACAACAAAGACACCGATCCCAGCACCACCGGATCGAGCGGACGCACCTCATACAGCATTCCAGCCAGCAGCCGCGAAAGGCCAGCCGATCCTGCAACGCCCGCCGTCAGTCCGACCAGTACCCAGGCCATGTTCCTGTTCACCATCAGCCGAAGCACGTCCATCGTCCGCGCGCCGAGCGCCATGCGAATGCCGATCTCATGTGTTCGCTGCACCACCGAATGGCTCACCACACCCACGATGCCGACCGCCGCCAGCACCAGCGCGAGTACCGAGAACACAGTTAGCAAAAGCATCGGGAAGCGCCTCGATCCCGTGGAATTGTGGACAATTTCTTCCATGCTCCCGACGCCTGAAACCGGGCGGTCCGGCAGAAAATCCGCAATTGCCCTCTTGACCAACGTAGTGTACGATCCCGGCGTACTGATAGTCCGGACCACGATGCTCATCACCGGCCAGCCCGCTTGTTGATAAGGCCGGAAGAACTGCCGTTGCATCGCCACGTCGAGGCCCAGGTGATGCACATCTCCCACCACGCCCACGATGATCAGCCGCGGCCCATTCGGTCCGCCAAGCCGGATCGCTTTGCCAACCGGCTCTTCCTTCGGCCAAAAATCGTGGGCCATCTTCTCGTTGATCACGATCGCGCCGGGCGCGCTCACGGTATCCTGCTCAGTGAACTCCCTTCCTTTCACAACCGGAATCCCCATGGCCTTGAAATAGTTCGGACAGGCAACGCTATAGTTCGCGCCGGGCATCTTGCCGGGGTCGGCCGGGGGCTGCCCTTCGATCTGGAAACCGCGGCCCGCGTTTCCTTCCATCGGCAGATGACCCACCGCGCCCACCGAGACAACTCCCGGAATCGCGCCCACGTGCTCCGTCAAGTCCTGGCAAAAGCGCGGCAGCCCCGGAGGACCGACGTAAATCTCCTCCTGCGGCACCGACATCTGCATGGTCAAAACATTTTTCGGATTGAACCCCGGATCGACGCCTAACAATCGCGTCATGCTCTTAATCATCAGCCCGGCGCCCGAGAGCACCACCAGGGCCAGCGCCACTTCGGACGCGACTAAGATGTGACGCACCCGATTACTGCCGCTCGAACTCGCGGAGCGCCCGCCTTCCTTAAGAGGTTCATTCACGCCCTGACGCAAAGCGCTCAACGCCGGCGCAAGTCCGAAGACGACGCCAGTCAGGCAGGAGATAAGCAGCGCGAATAAGAAGACACGGCCGTCCATTTCAATTGAATCGATGCGCCGCATCGGAAGGTGCAAGGCGTTCTTGATTAGAAAAAAGAGCACGCGCGTGCTCACCGCTGCCAGCAGTAAACCCGCAGCGCCTCCCGCCAGCGCAAGAAGAACGCTTTCCGTCAGCAGTTGGCGCGCGATTCGGAAACCCGCTGCACCCAGTGCTCGCCGGATGGCGAACTCCTTCTGGCGTGCGGCGCCGCGCGCGAGCAGCAGGTTCGCCACATTCACACAAGCGATCAGCAGCACGAAAGCCACCGCGGAGAACAGCGCAATCATGGTCGATGCGAAGGCCGTCCATCCCATAATCATTCAAGCGGCGAGACCGTCGCTCCCATGTTCGCGTCTTCCTTCGGATACTGCTGTTGCACGTGGGCACCTATGGCCTCCATCTCCGCCCGGGCCTGCGGCAACGTCACTCCCGGTTTCAAGCGGGCGATCGCGAGAAAGCTGTTGTCCTGGCGGCCGAAGTCCGTCTTGGTATAGCCCACCGGAACCCACAACTTCCGCTGACCGCTCCAGAATTGCCACTCGAATTCGCGCGGCATCACGCCGATTACCGTGAACTCCGCACCGTCGATAGGGATGGTCCTCCCGATCAGCGATGGATCGCCTCCGTAGCGCGTTTTCCAAAGCCCGTAGCTGAGAACGACCACGTGATCACGCCCCAGCGTCTCCTCCTCAGGAAGGAACGTGCGTCCGAGCATTGGCTTCGCGCCCAGCACCGAAAAGAAGCCAGAGGACACGCGCAGTCCCGAGACCTGCTCCGCCTCCTGCTTGTTTCCCGTGGCCGATAAATTATACCCGCGCCCGGCCGAATCGAGGATAGCCATGCTCTCAAAAGACTGGCTCTGCTTTTGAAAATCCCAGAAATTCGGCGCGGAGACAATATTCCAATTGTCAGGACCCTTGCCGAAGGTCTCCCATACCAGCACCAGCCGGTCGGAATCGGGGAAGGGCAGCGGTTTCAATAGAGTGTTAGTGATCACGCTAAAGATGGTGGTGTTCGCGCCAATACCCAGCGCGAGCGTCAGCATCGCCACGATGGTAAAGCCCGGGTTCCGCCCCAGGTTCCGCAGAGCATAGCGCAAGTCCTGAAGAAAAGTGCCGAAAAGGATGCTCACCCTATTGGTGTACCGTGGTCCCTCGGATAAAGTTACCTGCGGCAATACTCCAAAAACCGCTCATGGGCCTGGGCTCGATATGGGCATTCCCCAACCGAACCCCGACCGTCAGGGAGGGGACCCGCTCTCACCCGGTTCTTGACAATTCCGAGACATAATCCCGACCTTTCACTGGAAAACATTTAGAAATCTTTTTGCGAAGGATAGCCGGAAGCCCGACAACTCGTTTTTCTATCCGCCGTATTCTGGGCAAGCTATGAGAAACAAATTCACTCTCGCTCGCTTTTGCCGTGTCGCGATTATTGCGATTATGGTCGCTTTCACCACCCAGGCCGCGCCTACGGATCAGATTCACTGGAAGGATCTCGCGGCCCATTTAAAAGACAAGCTGGTCACCATTACAACCAAGGATGGCAACAAGGTCAGCGGTAGATTGGCCGTCGTCAGGCCCGACGGTATCTCACTAAACGATGGATATCCCCGGAACGTGCCGCGCGATTCTGTAGTGTCGCTCCACTGGGAGGCGCCCTATCAAAGTCAGACGCGCAAACTCGGCAAAATGCTCGCCAAGGGATACCAGCATAGTGGGCGGTTGCTGGGTACGCCGATGGGCCCGTTCGGATTAGTGGAGCTCCCGGCGATCACTGCATGGGGCGCCGCCGCCGCGCCGTTCTGTTTGCTAGGAGACCTCTTCGCGGGACATCCTCAGACCAGCGGCGACATCTCGATTCTCCCCGATGGTTCCACTGCGGTGACGAAATGACACGCGCCGTATTGGTGCTAGCAACAATCTGCTCCGTTGCAGCTTCCGGGGCCGAGGTTCATTGGTCTGAGTTGCCGAAGGCCGTAAAGGGAAAGATCCTCATCGTTGCGACGAAGAAAGGCGAGCAGTATGAGGGACGCTTCGTCAGTTCGCTCCCGGACTCGATCATTCTGAAAAACGATAAAGAAGTGACGATTTCGCGCGATACAATCAAGTCGATTTACCGCAAAGGGCGAGATTCCCGTTTTTCGCATCTAAAGACCCTGGGCGCATTTGTACTGATGGGTTATATCTTCCCATTCACCGGTTTCGAAGGCGATCCGCAACCGCTCTTGGCACTGCTTACCATCCCGCTCGCAACAGTAGGAGGCGCTGTGGGCGCTCCGATCAGTTTCATAAGGGATCTCTTCGAATTGGCCGAATCTCCTGCCGAATTCATCGTCGTGTTGCCCGATCCTACTCCAGGTGTGTCTCAATGACCCGTCGATTGGTCTGGCTCATGGCTATCCTCTGGATCGCCGGATTTGCCGACGCCAAGGATCTTCACTGGAAAGATCTATCGCGATATTTGAAGAATAAACAGGTCACCATCCAAGACGGCAAAGGCATGAATTACTCCGGCCGCTTTGTATCGACCAGCCCCGACGCCATCGTGATTAACACCACTAACACTGGCCGCGCGGTCGAAATTCCCCGGGAATCCATCGTCTCCATCACGCGATACGCCAGCCAGCCGAGCCACGCCGAAGCGTTCGGGTCGCACCTGTTCGACTTCGCTTTATCCCCGTTTGCGATCGTCACCGTCCCCGTCGCGATTGTGGTTTTCCTTGCAGGCCTTCCCGTCTGCGCCCTGCTGGACCAAATCGAACGACGCAACTATAAAACCATTACCATCAAGCTCCTTCCCGATCCGAAGTAGAATGCGCTTAGACCCAATGCCGTACCGCAAACGCGTGGCGCTGTTCGTCCTCTCGATCCTGATCCCGGCGACGGTCTTCGCGGGTCTCGGCATTGAGATTTATCGCCAGCAGCAGAGCAAGCTGCGCTTCGCATTCTACGCCGCGGCCATCGTGTTCGCGCTCGGCCTGACTCTGTTCTGCCGCCTGATTGTCTGGAGGGAAATGCAAAAGGAACGCGACCTGGCTAAACTGCGCGCGCAGTTCGTCACCGACGTCTCGCATGAACTGCGCACGCCTCTCACCTCGATCCGCATGTTCGCCGAGACGCTCGCCATGGGCCGCGTGCCGGACCCCGCCAGCCAGCAGAAATATCTCGAAACCATCGCGCGCGAAAGCCGCCGCCTCGCGCGACTCGTGGACGATGTCTTGGCATTCTCGAAGCTCGAAGCCGGTGCCGCGCGCTATTCAATGGAGAGAATCGCCCTCGCCGCGACCATCGAGGCTGCCCTTTCGACCCTCGAACATCCCATCCAGCAAAAAGGATTTTCCGTCCATCTCGAAATCGCCGAGGAGCCAGTCGAGGTGGACGCCGATCCCGGCGCAATGGAGCAGGCTCTTCTCAATCTGCTGACCAACGCCATGAAGTTTTCCGGCGATTCGCGCGAGATCGCCGTGTCGCTCCTGCTTCGCGATAAGCAAGCCGTCATTGAAGTGGCCGACCTCGGCATCGGGATTCCCGTCGAGCATCGCCGCCGCGTCTTCGAGCGATTTTTCCGCATCCCTCTTGCGGAACACCAGGCGGTCCCGGGCGTCGGCGTCGGCCTCACGCTCGTCGAGGGAATCCTCAAAGCGCATCACGGGACCGTCGAAGTGCGCGACAATACGCCCAAGGGCGTGATTTTTTCTCTCCACCTGCCGGTCGCGGCGAACGCATGAGCCGTATTCTGATCGTCGAAGACGACGAGGCAATCGCGCAGGGCCTCCGCGATAATTTTCAGTTCGAAGGCTATGAGACCCACTTGGCATCCGATGGCGAGACGGCGGTTCGCCTCGCTCGCGAAGAAAAGCCCGACCTGATCGTGCTCGATATTCGTCTCCCCCGCATGAGCGGGTACGAAGTTTGCCGCAAACTACGCGCCGGCGGGTCAACGACTCCGATCCTGATGCTGACCGCTCGCGGCGAGGAAGAGGATCGCATTCTGGGCCTCGACCTGGGCGCCGACGATTACGTCACCAAGCCTTTTTCTGTCCGCGAACTGCTAGCCCGCGCTCGCGCGCTATTGCGCCGGTCGATCGCCGCGCAGCCAATGCCCGACGAGCTGCGCATCGGCGATATCGTGGTCGATTTCCGCTCCTATGAAGCGCATCGCAACGGCCGCCCGATCGATCTGACGCGCAAAGAGTTCGGCGTGCTTCGCCTGCTCGCCGCGTGCGAAGGCCGCGTCGTGACCCGCGACGAGCTGCTCGAAACCGTGTGGGGCTTGAACGCCGGGCAAAGCACGCGGACCATCGATAATCATGTAGCGACGCTCCGCGCCAAACTCGAAGACGATCCCAGCCATCCCCGAACTTTGCACACCGTCCACGGAGTAGGGTACAAACTCGTCCGCGAACGCTGAATGTTCTCTGCGAGCTCTGCGCCTCTGCGTGAAATTTCTTTTGGGGTACTATGGGAGCAAGTGCCGACTCATAACCTCCATGACCTAGTCCAGCGCCACGAAAATGACCTCCTCGTCGAGTGGCTTCGCCTGCAAAATCAGAATCTTTCCGCCCGCCGGGACCGCATTTCCGAGAGCCAGCTTCGCGCCAATTCCCAGGATTTCATCATGGGACTGCGCGAAGCTCTATCGACAACCGATTCCTCCGATACCAGCGGACCGGCGTTCGCCAAGTTGCGGGAAGTGCTGACGGAGGTTTCCAAGCAGCGGGCGTCCCAGGGCTTTTCCCCTTCTGAAACCGCGCTCTTCGTCTTTTCCTTCAAACAGGCTCTCTTCGCCAAGCTTCGCCAGGAGTACGGAAACGATCCCGCCAAGTTCGCCGAAAGTGCCTGGGACGCGACCAAACTCCTCGACCAACTCGGACTATTTACAGTCGAGGCCTATACCAAGACCCGCGAGAGCGTAATTTCACGGCAGCAGCAGGAACTGCTGGAGCTGTCAACGCCCGTGGTCGAGCTGTGGACCGGCATTCTGGCGCTTCCTCTGATCGGCACCCTCGACAGCAGCCGGACTCAGGTGGTGATGCAAAATCTCCTTGAGGCCATCGTCGCCAAGGAAGCCGATCTCGCCATTATCGATATCACCGGCGTCCCCACGGTCGACACTCTGGTCGCCCAGCATCTGCTGAAAACGGTGGCCGCCGCCCGATTGATGGGCGCCGATTGCATCATCAGCGGAATTCGCCCCCAGATCGCCCAGACCATCATTCACCTGGGTGTCGATCTCGGAAATGTAATCACCAAGGCAACCCTCGCCGACGCCTTCCGTCTGGCGCTCAAGAAGAAGAATCTTTCGATCGCCAGCCGCTGACGGAGGACCCATGGAGCGCATTCCAATCCTCAAGATCGGCGACTTTCTGCTGGTCACCGTGCAAGTCGACATGCACGACCGTCTCGCCGTCACCTTACAGGACGATTTGACCGACCGCATTGTCTCGAGCCGAGCCCGCGGCGTGTTGATCGATATTTCCGCGCTCGATATCGTCGACTCTTTTATCGGCAGGATGCTGGGAAACATTGCCGGCATGGCCCGTATCCTCGACGCGGAAACTGTAGTCGTGGGTATGCAGCCGTCCGTCGCCATTACGCTGGTGGAGCTTGGGTTGTCCCTTCCAGGCATCCGAACCGCTCTCAATATCGATCGGGGCATGGATCTGCTAAGGGCGGCCAGCGAAGAAACGGGAGCAACCGCCAGTGCCGGTAGAGAAGACCTCTGAGCTTCCGCTGCGCGCGCAGGAGGACGTCGTTGCCGCCCGCCAGTTTGTCCGTTCCTGGGCTGTCGAACTCGGCTTGGGCTTGGTCGATCAAACCAAAATCATCACCGCAGCCAGCGAATTGGCCCGGAACGCCGTCATCCATGGCGGCGGAGGTCTCATCCGGCTTGAAATTTTACAGGAAACAGGTAAACGAGGTTTGCGTCTAACCTTCGAGGATCAGGGGCCTGGAATTTCGGATATTGAAAAGGCTATGTCGGACGGCTACACCACCGGCAATGGGCTGGGGCTGGGGTTAGGCGGCTCCAAAAGACTCTCGCACGAATTTTTTATAGAATCCGCACCCGGAGCAGGCACGCGAATCACAATTATCCGATGGAAGAGTTAACCGGGTTGATCAGTTTTCTTCCTATCGATGATCCCAGCCGCGTCGCAGAGGCGCGCCGCCTCGCAATCGCCATCGCGCGCGAGGAGGGGCTGGACGACCAGCGCATGGGCGACGCGGGCCTGGCCGCTACGGAGATGGCGACCAATCTCTGGAAGCATGCGAAGGGCGGGGAGATGCAAGTCGCTCGTCTCGCGGGCGCTGCCGCTCCGGGCGTCGATGTGCTGGCTATCGATCGCGGTCCCGGGATCGTGAGTATTGAAGATTGTTTGCGGGACGGCTATTCGAGCACCGGAACCAGTGGCACAGGTTTAGGCGCTATTTCCCGCTGCGCGCAGGTGTTTGACGCCTACTCGCAGCCCGGCAAAGGAACCGTGATGCTGGCTCGCATCAGCGCTTCCAAAGCGGTGAACAAAGAAGACGCCGTGAACAAAGCAGACGCCGTGAACAAAGGAGACGCCGCGAATAAAGGAGACGCTGCGAATAAAGGAATGGTCGTCGGCTTCGCCGGCCGCCCGGTTTCGGGCGAAGAAATTTCCGGCGATTCCTGGGCCATGCGCGAAGCCGGCGCGATTTCGATGTTTATCGTAGCCGACGGTCTCGGTCATGGAGTTCTTGCCTCGGAAGCTTCGGCGGAGGCCATCGCAGCCTTCAGAAATTCTAACGAGACCGATCCTGCTCAAGTCCTCGGCCGCGTTCATCGCGCACTCCGAGGTACCCGCGGCGCGGCCGTCGCGGTGGCCCGGGTCGATCGCAATGAACACCTCGTGCGATATGCTGGAATCGGCAATATTTCAGGTATCGTGGTGAGCCCCGCAAAGACCCAATTCATGATCTCCCACAATGGAACCGCGGGTCACGAGGCCACGCGCTTTCAGGAGTTCGTCTACGCGTTCCCGGAAAGCTCCACCTTGATTATGCATTCCGATGGTTTGACCACCAGTTGGAATCTCGAATCCTATCCCGGCCTCAAATTTCGCCACCCTTCCGTGATTGCCGGCACGCTCTATCGCGATGCGACCAGAAGCCGGGATGATGTTTGCGTGATTGTAGCCAGGCATCGCATGGGCTAGGATTACATGGACAAGGATCACATGTAGCAATGAAGTCGCACCAAATTCCTCCATCCACCACTCCGTTACTTTCGCTCGGCATCGGCGATGAAGCCGATATCGTGAGCGCGCGTCAACGGGCGCGTCAAGTCGCGATGCGCCTCGGGTTGAGCCTTCAGGACCAGGCACGGCTTGCCACCGCTGTGTCGGAAATCGCGCGCAATGCCTTCCAGTACGCTGGCTCGGGGCACGTCGAATTTTCCATCGATCTGCGGTCCCAGCCCCAGGTGTTGTGGGTTGAGGTCAGCGATAAAGGTCCCGGAATCGGCAACCTGGACCGCATCTTACAGGGCGCGTATGAATCCCCCACAGGGATGGGCATCGGACTTTCCGGCACTCGCCGCCTGATGGACCATTTTCAGAATTCACTCCGTGCCCAAAGGCGGAACTCAAGTCACGTTCGGAAAAATTCTTCCGCCCTCGGTAAAACCGATTGTGCCGTCGGAGGTGACCAGCCTTTGCGCCCAGCTGCCGCCTGCGCGGGAGTCTGGAGCACTCGATGAACTGCAGCGCCAGAACAAGGAACTCCTCGAAACCCTCGAAACATTGCGCCTGCGCGAACTGGAGCTCGAAAAACGTGAGTTGGAATTGGCCCAACTGAATCTGGAGCTCGAGGAAACCAATCGCGGCGTGGTTGCCCTATACGCCGAGCTTGACGAAAAAGCCGCGGCGTTAAAGCGCGCCGACGAAATGAAGTCCCATTTCCTGCGCTATGTCAGCCACGAATTTCGGACCCCCGTGAACTCCGTGCTAGCTCTCACCCAGTTGCTCCTCCGCCGCCTCGACGGCGACTTCACCGAGGAGCAGGAAAAGCAGGTGCAGTATATCCGCCAGGCTGTGCAGGATCTCGCCGAAATGGTGAACGATCTGCTCGATCTTGCGAAAGTCGAAGCCGGAAAGACCGAGGTCCGCATGACTCGCGTAGACCTCGGCCAGTTTTTTGGAGCCATCCGCGCCCTGATGCGGCCTCTGGCCACCAACGACGCAGTCTCCCTGATTTTCGACGATCCGCCCTTCGGTGCATTCCTTGAAACGGACGAAAGTAAGCTGGGCCAGATTCTGCGGAACCTGATTTCGAATGCCCTTAAATTTACCGAGTCGGGCGAAGTGCGAGTCTCCGCTCAACTCCAGGCAGGATGGCAAGATCTTATTGTCGGTTACCGATACGGGCGTCGGAATCGCGCCGGAAGATTTGGAGACCATCTTCCATGAGTTCGCGCAAGTCGACAACCGCCTGCAAAAAAATGTGCGAGGCACTGGATTGGGCTTGCCGCTTTCCCGGAAACTGGCGACACTTCTCGGCGGCACCTTGGAAGCGTCGAGCACCATCGGATCCGGATCGAAGTTCACGTTAACGCTTCGGCTCGCAAGCATTGTGGCGAATATGGCCCCCTCCGATACCGTCCTGATCATCGACGATGAGGAACCGGCCCGCTATATCGCCCGCCAGCTTTTCCGCGGTTCAAAATACCGCGTCATCGAGGCCGCCAGTGGACCCGAGGGAACGGAGCGCGCCCGTTTCGATCGCCCTGCCCTCATCCTGCTCGATTTGATGATGCCGAATCAGAACGGGTTCAACGTGCTCGATGAGTTGAAGTCCCATGAATCGACGCGCGACATTCCGGTGGTCATTCAGACCTCTAAGACCTTGCGGGAAATAGACTATGAACGGCTTGCGTCGCGCCAGGCGACCATCTTGCCCAAAGCCGGAACCGGCCGCTTCCAGGCCCTCACCATGATTCGCCAGATTCTGGGCGAGCCCAACCTGTTCCGCGAGGAGCCCGAGTTCATGACCTCTTCGCAAAGAGTATCATAGGCGATTCATGGCGACACCGGCGATTATCCTGAACGTCGACGACAATGAACCGAACCGCTATTGGCGGAACCGTGTTCTAGTCGAAGCAGGATTTACCACTTACAACGCAGGTCTGGGTCATGACGCTTTGGAATTAGCCGCGTTACATCACCCGGATTTAGTTCTTCTGGATATTAACTTGCCGGATATTGACGGCATCGAAGTGTGCCGCAGGCTGAAGGCCTGCGCCGGATCACGCCTCCTTGCTCGTCCTCCAGATATCCGCTTCGGCAACCACCGCTCCCCACGCTACCGACGCCCTCAACAGCGGCGCCGATGCGTATTTAGCGGAGCCCGTTGATCCCACGGTTCTCATTGCCACCATCAATGCCCTTTTGCGTTTGAGGAGAGCGGAGCAGCAGCTCCAGGAAGTCAACGCCGCCCTCCATCAGGCAAATTTGAACCTCGCGACCGTCAATAGGGATTTACTTCAGTCCAATCAGGACTTGCAGCAATTTGCATATTTCGCCAGCCATGATCTTCAGGAGCCGCTCCGCCAGGTCACCAATTTCGTTCAGCTGATCGCGCAGTCGGCCGACCAACGGCTGAATGAAGAAGAACAGAAGTTCCTCGGGTTCGTCGTCGAAGGCGCGGAGCGTATGGAGCACCTGATTCGCGCGCTTCTCTCCTACTCGCAACTCGGGCACGGCGAACATGGTCCACATACCGAAGTGGATCTGAAGGCCGTGGTGGACCAAGTGATCGCTCAGTGTAGCGAGCGGATTGCGGAGGCGGGAGCCACCATCACCGTCAACCCCCTGCCGCCTGTGATCGGCGATCCGGTGCAGCTAGGCGACGTGTTCCAAAACCTGATCGTGAACGCGATCAAGTACCGTCGGCCGGAAGAGCCGCTCAAAATTGAAATCGGCGCCCAGGAGCAAAATCCGAAAGAAGTGCGAATTAGCGTTCGCGATAATGGCCAGGGAATTAACCCAACGTATCACGAGCTGATTTTCCTTCCCTTTAAACGCCTTCATGGCCGCGACATTCCAGGTACCGGCATCGGCCTGGCAATCTGTCGGCGCGTAATAGAAGTGCACGGCGGCAAGCTATGGCTCGAATCCGTCCCGGGTGAAGGTACGGTCTTCCATTTCTCTTTACCGTTGGCCGTGCCCGCGAAAGTCGGGGCGCGCGTCGTGGCGTCTTAGTTGCTCTGCGTCTGGCATGGCAACACCAGCAATTCTAATTTTCCCGACCCGGCAACCGAATAACAAACCCCCAGTCTCAAAAAAGCTCTGCGTGATCGTGAGCATCTCCACTATTGAGAAGAAAAGAACATCCGCGCCCGCAACAGACCAGCCTAAAAGCTTCGAGCCAAATTCCTGGCCTTACTTCGCGGCCTGATGTCCTATGCGCAAAATTTGCCCTTTTAAGGCTTCTTCAGACCCCTTAACAGCGCATTTATGGTCATCTATGGCAGCTTAGTCCGCCCGCAACGACCTGATCGGATCGATTCGAGCAGCTCTCCAAGCCGGATACGCAGTGGCTAAAATTGCGACCCCCAGAACAATACTGGTCACCAGCGCGAACGTGAGCGCGTCAGTTTCCTGAACTCCGTACAGCATGGACGCCAGAAACTGAGTCAGTAGACTCGCCGTGACGATACCCGCAATCACTCCGTAGACAGAAACTCGTAATCCCTGCGCCAAAACCATGAATACAATGCGAGTCCGTGTCGCCCCAATGGCCACTCTCAAGCCAATCTCATAGGTTCTCTGGCTGACCCAATAAGACATCAGCCCGTAAATGCCAACCGCGGCAAGAATGATCGCGGCGCCTGCAAAGCTGAGAAAGACTTGCATGGTAGACCGGAAATCCGCAATCGATTCCGACGAAGTCTTCTCTAAAGATTCGACCCGCCCCACCGGCACTGTAGGATCCTGGCTTTCGGCCAATTCCCGAATTTCGGCTCGGATACGGCTGTTATCTGTCTCCACTTTAGCGACTAAAGTCATCGCCGCCGGAATCTGCCCATTCTCGCGAACCGCTTGCGAATAAGGCATGTAAATCACCCCCGCAACCCACTTCGGCAAAGCGCTGCTCAACGTATAGTGATGGACATCGCCGACTATTCCAACCACAATGCGCCATTCCTTGCTCTCGGTCGGCTTTATGTGTTTTCCGATAGCGCTCTCCGTCGGCCAGAAATGCTTTGCCGTCGATGCCGGAATGACGACGACTCCAGCCGAGTTGGCTCCGTCGGAGCGGTTCAAATAACGACCGGCCAGAAGCGGAATGTGCATCATCTGTAAATAGTTAGGACTGACCGCCCCCAGCCAAAGCATGGGCGCTGGATGATCGGTGGTCTTCGGTTGTCCTTCAATATCGACGGGAATAGTCGGAAGCTGCCCATCGAGCGGAATCGAGTTCGCGATGGCAGCCGCAGCCACCCCCGGAATTTCGCCGCTGCGCTCCAGCAGCCGATCGTACAAAGCGACGCAACCGCTTCGCTGCTTACACGTTAGCTCGTTCGGGCTGATCTGAACAGTAAGCAAGTGCGAGGGATCGAATCCCGGATTTACTTCCGAAAGCTTATAGAGGCTGCGAAGCAAAAGTCCGGCGCTCACCAGCAGCACCAGCGTAACGGCAACTTCGCCCGCAATAATGAAGCCTCTCGCCCTCGACCAGAAGCCTGAGTTCGAACGGATGCTCCCAGTCTTCATCGTTTCAGTAATATCCACTTGCGACGCGCTTAACGCTGGCACAATTCCCGACGCGATGCCCGTAAACACCGCGAGGGCAGCGACTACCGCGACCACCTGCCAATCGATCGCAGCCTGAGCGAGTCCCGGCAAACCCGGCGGAAGCAAAGCTTTAAAAGTCGACAACGCAACGACTCCCAGACCCATGCCGAGCGCAGCGCCAGTGACGGCGAGGCCGACACTCTCAGTCAAGAGCTGTCGCATGATTCGCCAACGATTCGCGCCCAAAGCGGCACGCAGAGCCAATTCCTTGCGGCGAGTGGTGGCTCTCGCCAACAACAGACTCGCGACGTTGGCACAGGCGATCAACAGGACCATTCCAACTGAGGCGAACAGAATAATCAGCTTGCCGCGCACATCGCCGACGATATCGGTTTGCAGAGGAATGGCGGTCGAATCCGCGTTCCAATCTCGCGCCATTGGATATGGAAACGTGGCCCTGAACTGAGACACCGATCCGCGAACTTCACCTTGCGCGTCGCCAATCGTCGCTCCGGGCCGAAGACGCGCGATGAACGGCATAAATTCGGTACCCCAATATTCTAAAAAGTTGGAGGGATCGAGGCGCATCGGCACCCACAGCTCGACTTTCGCGGAAGGATAACTAAAACCGGCGGGCATGATCCCTACAATTTCGCGATCGACTCCGTTCAAACGAATCACGCGCCCGATCGCCCATGGATCGCTCCCCAGGCGGTCTTTCCACAACGAATCGCTGATAATGACAACGCCGTCGCGGCCCGGAGCCTCTTCTCCAAGATTGAAATTCCGCCCTCTCGCGACCGAAGTACCGAGCACGGAAAGGAAGTTCGGCGATGCGCTGCTTCCGGTCACCCGAACCGCAGTGCCTTGGCCGGTCAGATTATATTCCGACCCCGAACTAACCGCGGCAACATCCAAGGCGCGCGCCCGCTCTTGAAAAAACGGTAGAGCCGCGCGCGGATAAATTCCAGTGACGCGAACCAAACGGTCGGGTTGGCTATAAGGCAGAGGGCGGACCAGCAGTGTGTTCACTAAGCTGAACATGGCTGCATTTCCACCGATCCCTAATGCGAGCGAAAGCACGGAAATCGCCGTAAATACGGGAGTCCGACCGTACATCCGGAACGCGAATCGCCAATCCTGAATAAACCGTTCAAGGGCCATGAAGTGGGGATTAGCAATCGTCGGTCCAGCCTAACTCCACTCGGGCCAATACAATGCTGAGGGCCGGTGTCCGGTGCTGGGAATCGCGCGGTCGCTCGCGCTCAGTTACTCGGTCCGCAAAGCCTCGGTCGGTGCGATGCGCGTTGCGCGACGGGCCGGAAGCCAGCAGGCGAGCGTCGCGACCGAGGTAAGCAACATCGCCACCGCGATCATCGTGAGTGGATCCGTAGGTTCCACTCCGAACAGCAGTTTTGTCAACAGCCGCGTCAGACCCATGGAGACACCCGTCCCGATCACGACGCCGAGCAGTGCCAGCTTGAGTCCCTGGCCGAGCACGAGCCAGAGCACGTTAACGGCGCGCGCGCCCAAAGCCATGCGAATCCCGAATTCACGGGTCCTCTGCCCAGCCGCATAAGCGACCACGCCATAGAGTCCAACCGCTGCCAGGACCAACGCGAGCGCCGAAAATAATCCGAATAGCACCAGATTCAAACGGCGGGGTGAGAGCCTGTCATCGATTCGCTGCGCCATAGTTTGAACGTTGTCGATCATCGCCGCCGGTTCAATGCGCTGCAACTCTCGCTGCGCGGCGACCATGGTCATTTCCGGGTTGCCCGCGGTTCGAATGGCGAATTCCATTCGCGTGCGGGGCTGTTGCGCGTACGGCTGGTAGCTGGAAAACCCGATCTCGGAATCCAGGCTGACGTTCCGCACGTCCTTCACCACGCCGACGATGGTCATCCACCTTGCGGTATCGTGCGGGCCGATCTGGAAGCGGCGGCCGAGAGGATCCTCCGACGGCCAAAAGCGGTGCGCCATGGTTTCGTTGACGATCGCGACATCGGGATGCTGGCGGTCGTCGGAGTCGGTAAATTCGCGGCCCCGAACGAGGGGGATTCCCATGGCGCGAAAATATCCTGGCACCGCGCGGCGGAAATTCGTCGCGCCCAATTCGCCGGGAGCGGAGGCGATTCCCTCGATAGTAATATCGCCGTTCGAACTGTCGCCCGAAACCGGCAGCGAGTTGATCATGGTGGCATCGACCACGCCGGGCATCGACTTCAGCCGTTCGAGAAACTGATGGTGAATCTGAAGGACTGCTGCGATCGTTTTATAGCTGCCCGGCAGTTCGATGCGCAGGGACGCCAGATGATCGGCTTTGAACCCGGGATTGACATCGAGTACGCGCCGGAAGCTACGAAACAAGAGGCCCGCGCCGACCAGGAGCACCAGGCATAACGCGACCTGCGCGACGACCAGCACCTGTCTTGCGAATGCGCGCCGTGGTCCTCCTCCCAAACGCGGTCCGCTCTTCAAGGCTTCCGCGGCGTCGATGCGGGCGGCGTGAATCGCCGGTGCGACGCCGAATAAGAGCGTGGTCATCAGCGTCGCTGCGAAGGCAAACAGGAGCACTGGCAAATCGATCGAGACTTTGAGCAGGCGCGGGTCTTTGCTCAGCCACTGAAGTCCGCGTGCAGCCCAGAACGCGAGTCCGATTCCGGCCAGTCCGCCGGCGAACGCGAGCGTTGCGCATTCGGTGAGCAATTGCCGGATCATTCTCTGCCGGCCCGCGCCGAGCGCGCTGCGAATCGCCATTTCTCGTGCTCGCGATGCCGCGCGAACCGACATCAATCCGGCGAGATTGGCGCACGCAATCAGCAAAACGACGGCCACCGCGCCGAGCAGTGCGAGCAGCGCCGGGCGCAAATCCCGGCTGAGCTGCGATTGCAAAGGATGGACATGCATCGCGAAACCGCGGTCAACTTCGGGATGATCGCGGCGAATCTGCTGCATGATCCCTTCCAATTCAGTTTGCGCGGCCGCGACGGTCTGGCCTCGATCGAAGGCGCCCGATGGAAGTCCAGCACCCACACCGCCCGATGAGTGGCAAAGTACGAGTCGATCACATGGCCGAGGGGCACCTAGTATTCGGATTGCATCAAGGCCTCGAACCGATCCGGCATGATGCCAACGACGGTTGCGATCAGATCGTCAAAGCGAATCGTGCGCCCGACCATCGCCGGATCGGCTCCAAAACGCCGGCGCCACATGCGATCGCTGAGGACGATGCCGAGCGGCGATTCCGGCTTCTCATCGGCCCCAGCGAAGACGCGCCCAGCTGCGGGTTGAACACCCATAATTTCGAAAAACTCAGGAGTCACCGCCATTCCCGAGACTCGCGACGGTTCTGTGCCCTGCCGCAGAATGCGCTCGTCCCGCATAGTACCCGCGAGGCGCTCGAAAGAATGTGATCGCGCCTGCCAGTCGCGGAAATTAAGATAGGTTGAGCCCCAGGCATTATCCGGATTCGCGCGGTCGACCTCGCCGACCCACATAATCCTCGCGGCGTCAGGAAAAGGAAGCGACCGCCACAGCACCGCGTTGGCGACGCTGAACATCGCCGCATTGACTCCGATCCCGAGCGCGAGTGTCACCAGCGCAACCAACGTAAATGCCGGGCTCTTGCGGAGCGTTCGCAGGGCAAAGCAAAAATCCTGCCACAAAATCGACACGGGAGAATCTCCTTTTCTGATGGGCCCTAGGGCCGGCTGGTGAGATGAGAAGCGCAGCAAAAGAGCGCTCACGAGCAGATCGAAAATGGTTCGCGCGGCAAGCCGACAGCTTGGGCGTTCGCGCCAACGCTGGTCGAAAGTGGCGAGCATATCGCCGCCAAAGGTGCGTTTGAAGTGGGGCGGGAAGAGATGCAGAAGGGCAGCGACGATGCGGCGCATTACGCATCGCCTCCAGGCAGTAATCGTCGCGCGCGAACTAGATCGACCAGGCCGGCGAGACGTTCGGCCTCAGCTTTCAAAACGCGCCGACCCAGGCGGCTGATGCGGTAATAGTGGCGCCGCTCGTCATCGTCCGCCTTCGCATCCTCGATAAGACCCGCGTCAAGGAGGCGAGCGAGAATCCGGTAAAGCGAGCCGATCTCCAGGCGCACGGCGCCGCCCGACTCAGTCTCCGCTTCCTTCATGATGCCGTAGCCGTGGCGGGGGCCGTCGGCGAGCACCAGGAGAATGTGAAAATCAGCGGATTTTAACGGGCTGCTCATATCGGTATGTCGATTATATGTAATTCGATGATATCGCGCAAGTGGGAGAACACAGACTAAAGTCTGTGCCACCCCCAAAATCTGTTAGCGGAAATGCTCGCGTCTGCCCGCATGCTTACGCATGGCGGCTCAGTAGGGAAGCTGAACCGCCATGCGTAAGCATGCGGACAGACGGAAAAGATGACTGGTTACCAGCACGTGGTAGCACAGGCTTCAGCCTGTGAGGACTTTTGCATGCAGTGTCGACTAACCCTGACCGCAGGGAGCGTACTCACTTATCGAAAAACGGATGCTTGGTGAACGGCAAATTCGGAACATCCCCCGTCGGACGCTGCAGCGTCATGTCATCAAACAGCATCGCTGGTGTTCCCACAGACACAAAGCTTGGTCCTCCCGGAGGCAAAAAACTCATCATCATCGCAGGCGATCGAATCGTCATCCGCATCCCCGCGGTATAAACCGACGCGGTATCAGACACGGCCACAATATCCTTGAATGAAGCCAGCGTCAGACTATTGAGGTTCAAATTGCGCACCAGCTCCTCATGGCCGTCGGGAAACACTTTGTAGGCTTCAATCAGCGGCTCCACGTTAATGTTTCCGGGACCGTTTCCACCAGTCATGATGATGATCCGTGAACGGTTCAGAGGGCTTTGCGTCATCGGGTTCGCCATACGTTTTACGACAATCCCGAACTCGTTGCCGCGTTGTTTGGTCATCCGCATCAGCTCCGCTCGCAGCTCTTCGGGCGTGCGGGACTTATCGGAGGTGATCAGCAGATTGCTGGGCATCGGACCGTTCCCGCGGCGATTCGCCGTGCTGCGAGTAGTGCCCGGAATCAGCGCTCTGGTATGTACCAGCGTCTTGAGAATTCCCTTATCCACAAGAACCGTCGGATGCGGAGTGACCCCGTCGTCGTCCACGTCGTATCCGCCGAACAGCGGCTGCTTGCGAAATTCCCGCGCCGAAGGATCGTCGGTTACGGTCAGAAAGTCCGGTAGAACGCGCGTGCCGATTCGTTCCGCAAATCCTCCGTTGGCGCTGTACAACCGTTCGAATCTTAAATCGTCGACGACGACTCTCGGAACTCCCGCTAGCGCCGATCCGAGGGCTTGCAAGAACAACTCCGCCGCGGCAGCGCTTTCAAATAAGACTGGCCCCGTGTAGCGATCGACACCGGTTGCTTTCCGCAGGCGTTCCAGACGGGACTGCAATCCGCGAATCCGTTTGACGATTTCGTCGCGCGGAGGAAGCTGATCGATCGAGTTTGCATGAATGACCTCGAAGTCCGAAATCGGCATGCCATCGGAGGCTTGTGCATCCGCATTAATCGTGATGGTCGCGCCGGTCGCGCCGCGAATGTAACTGGTTCCTTCGGAATTCACGTAGCGCGTGAGCCACACGTTGGAAGTAAGCATAACGGACGATCCGTCGATGCCGGGCGTCTCGCGAAACAGCGCCGAGAGAGACTTCACCGTCTTCTCCAACTCCGCGCGGTTCCACGCTATGGGAGGCCTCGGCTGCTCGAATTTGACGACCTCCTCTTTACTGAAATCCGGCGCGTCTTCGGTGCGAGTGCGATTTTCGAGCGCCGCTTTCTTCTTCGCATAAGTATCCAGCGCATTCTTATACGCGCTATCGGTGGAGAGCCAGAGCTGGCGGCGAAGCTCGTCGTAATTATCGTCGATCGGCACGCTGGTGCCACCGGTTCCCAAAGGCCGCGCGACTCCGGCGTTCATCATCGGCGCAAAAAAGTTAGTGTTATCGCGAGCATAATCGCCCACCCGTACTTCAACGCTCAGATTGCGCGAGCGGGCATGATCGCTGGCAGCGGGTTCGCAATAACTGTTGGTGAGCGCGCCAAAACTGGCGCCCATCGAGCAACCCTGCGTCTCCACCGACCGGTAAGAAATGAAGTACGGCTTCTGCAGATTCTCGAGCTGAAGCTTGCGCATGGACCGTTCCAACTCATCGCGCATGGCGCGCATCACCACATCGTCGGCGGCGAACGATGACACGGAGGAGAGTAGTGTGATTGCCAGGATTTTCATAGGTTCCTCACGGTTTGCGGTCGTCGAACGGCGGCGGGAGAATCGGCGATAACTCCTGCGATTTGGCCTTTTTCTGCACTTCGATTTCGCTGAACAGCAATCCGGGTCCTCCAGCGGAAACGGGTACCGGACCGGATTCGGCTCCGCACATTCCATTAAAAGCCTCGGAGCGATTGTCGGCGGCGACGATTTTGTTGAACGCGGTGAGCGCGGTACCAATCAGATCGACGCCGCGAACCAGTTCCTCATGGCCGTCCGGATAGATACGGTAAACCATTACAGGAATTACTTCAAAGAAATTCGGCATGCCGCGGCCAACCGCCGTGAATCCTCCCGCGATGTCATCGAAGTAGAGTCCGTAGGGCAGACTCTTCTTTTTAACTTCTTCAATCAACTGACTCTTGAGCTGCTCCGGCGTCACGGTCTTGGATGCGACTACCAATAGGTTCGATTGGCGCCCGGCAATGTTATAACCCGGCGCGCGCCTGCCATGACCATTCGATACAGGGAAGCCGTCGACGGGGAGGCGGGACATTAGAAAATTCTTGAGGACACCGTTCTCAACCACTGTGACTTTCTGCGCTTTCACGCCCTCGTTATCGAACTTGTAATATCCGGCAAGCAAGGTGGTTCCATATTTGCGCTCGGTCGGATCGGAGTAAACGGAAATGAAATCGGGCAGCACTTTCTGGCCGACGCGGTCGCGAAAGGTCTGGCTCTGATTTTCCCGCTTTTCGCGCTGCCCCTCGATTCGGTGGCCGAAAATTTCGTGGAAAATAACGCCGGTGGCTCTAGGCGATAGAATCGCCGGGCCTACATACGGCTCCATTACAGGCGCGTTTTTGAGTGCCATCAGATCCGCGATCATTTTCTTTACCTTTTCCAGCACCTCAGCGTCGCTCGGCAATCCATCGAGCGTTGGTGAATAGAAATTTTCGTATCGAGGCAGTTCCATGCCGTCGGAGGCCTTGGCAAAAGCTGAAAGTCTCAAATGATAACTCGTGTCGGCTGTGTGAATTGACGCACCGTCGCTCGATACAAACCAGCGCAGTTCGCGGTCGGCGGAAAGAGAGGCGTTGACGGAATAGATATTTCCGTAGCGCTGAAAAGGCGCGGTGTACTTGCGGACTTTATCCTCCCACTGGGTGCGATTCACGGACAGAGCGGCGGAGTTGGGCTCGTCGAAAGTTTCGGGCTTGGCGGAAGAGAAATCGCCTGATTTATCTGTCTCTTCCGCTTTCACCTTGACGTTGGTTTTCACCGAGATGAATTGCTCGACAGACCGCTTGTACTTCTGATCGGTGAAATACCACAGCATGGCCCGCAGCGCGTCCGGGTCGTCTTCGATGGGCATTTGATAAAAGCTATAGGTGTCGAACATATTGCCCATCGCGCCGCGAATAGGATGAGTATTATCAAGCTGATAGCTTCCCACCCGAAGATCGATGCCGAGCTGGCGCCTGCGGTTGATCGGGGCGCTTGATACCAGTGAACCGAACGACCCGGAGACGCCGGCCGATTCAGTCTCGATCAGCTCATAGCTGAGGAAATAGGGGGGCGTCGGCTGCTTCTTGAGATGCTCCATGGAACGGGTCAATTCGGACTTTAACGCGTCCGTAATAACCGATCCATTTGCAGGGAAGAAAGCCAGCAGGAAAAGGGGCAGGAGGCGGGTCCGATCCGGCATGATTCCAAAAAAGACGCACGGGAGCCAAAAATGCGTACACTTAAAACGCCATAAAAAGCCATAAAACGCAAAAAATGAAGCTCCAGGGAGCCTTAAATGACCATAATTTTACCCTTTGACGGACTTTCGGTTCCTTCTGCGCCATATTCATTGAAAGACAAATCATGATCACTTTTATGTTCCTGCTCCTGCTGGCGCAGGAAGACCGTATCGGGGGCAGTATCGATGCGAGCCATGTCGTCGCGATCCCTGGAAACGTTCACATGAATGCGCGGCCGCAGTTCGATGAGGGTCCCGTCGATCCGGCGATGAAATTGAATTATGTGACGCTCACTTTGAAGCTGTCGGACAGTCAGCAGGCGGAGCTCAATCAATTACTTCTCGACCAGCAGGATTCTGCTTCGCCACATTTCCGAAAGTGGCTGACGCCAGAGGAGTACGCGGATCGCTTCGGAACCAGCAAGGCGGATCTGGATAAAATTTCTTCCTGGATGGAGTCCGAGGGATTCGAAATTATCTCCACGGCGCGTGGTCGGCGATGGATTTCGTTTAACGCTACGGCACAGCAGATCAAGAGCGCGCTTCATACCGAGATTCATCGTTACCGGGTTGACGGGGAATTGCACTTCGCCAATTCGAGTGCGCCGTCGGTTCCCGCGGCCTTCGCGCCGTTCGCGATTGGATTTACGGGGCTCGACGATTTCAAATTGAAGCCATCGCCCGCGACGGTGAAACCGGATTTGAATTACAACGGGCAAAACGTGATCGCGCCCGGCGATTTGTGGATCATGTACGATATTCTGCCGTTGTTCAGCGACGCGATCGACGTTACCGGAGGCGGAATACCGCTGGCCGTGATCGGGCAGAGCGATGTGAATCTTTCCGACATCGCCGCGTACCGCAACGATTTCGATCTCCCGCTAAATCCGCCCGTGAAGGTGCTGGTGCCGGGTGCTAATAATCCCGGTATTGTCACCGGCGATGCCGGCGAATCCGATCTCGATCTTGAAATGACTGGCGCCGTCGCTCCGAACGCTCAAATCATTTTTGTCTATTCGGGCAACGTCACTAATTCAGCAAGGTATGCGATCGATCAGGCAATTGCGCCGGTGATCAGCTATAGCTACGCGGGCTGCGAGGCGAACCAAACGAGCAGTGTCATTGCATCGCTCGAGCCATTAGCGCAGCAAGCTAATGCGGAGGGAATTACCTGGATCGCCGCGTCGGGCGATGACGGCGCGGCTGCGTGCGACGCGGGCCATTCTATCGCCCAAAATGGAATCGCGGTGATGGTTCCGGCCAGCGTTCCCGAAGTAACGGGCGTGGGAGGGACGACGCTCGCGGAAGGATTCGGCACTACTTTCTGGTCGCAGACGAATGGACCCTATTACGGGAATTCGGCGCTGTCATACATTCCCGAAGTCGGTTGGAACGATTCGAACTCCTCCCATATTGCAGCGAGCGGCGGCGGAATGAGCATCATTTATCCCCATCCTCCGTGGCAGAGTCGCGGCGGGAGTTCCGGGAGGCACGGCTCGCTACGTGCCGGATGTGGCGATGGCGGCCTCCGCCAATCACGACGGATATTTCACGTTTGAGAATGGAGGCGTCGGCATCAGCGGAGGCACTTCAGCAGCGACGCCGGTGTTTGCCGGAATCGTTCTGCTGATGAATGAATACCTCGGCGCGAACGGACTTGGCAATATTAATCCGAGCCTCTATAAGCTGGCATCGACCGTCAGCGGCGTATTTCACGACGTGACTACGGGGAGCAATTTCGTTCCGTGTATCGGGGGAACAAACGGATGCGTCGGAGGCATGCTCGGTTACTCCGCGGGGCGCGGGGTACGACATGGTGACGGGGCTCGGCAGCGTCGACGCATACAACATGATGCGAGTCTGGCCGGCCAGCCAGCCCACGATCTCGCATATTTTTAACGCGGCAAGCTACGTCGATACAGGCCTTTCGCCGGGATTGATTTTCAGCGTCTCAGGCAGCGGACTGGGACCGGCGGTCGGGAAAACGCTGGCGATCGATGCCACCGGCAAGATCGCGACGAACCTGGGCGGCGTCGAGGTCCTGGTGAACAACACGCTGGCGCCGCTGCTCTATGTATCGGCGACGCAGATCAATGCCATTGCGCCGTATGAAATCGCGAGCGCAGTGGGCCAGCGTGTCAACGTGCAGGTGATCAGCGCGGGCGTTTCGGGACCGAGCATCGGCGACCTGGTGGTTGGTACGGCGCCCGCGATGTTCAACCTGGGCAACAACCAGGCCGCGGTGATCAATCAGGATGGAACGGTCAATGGCGCGAACAATCCGGCGGCGAGAGGATCCTACATTTCGATTTACGCGACGGGCGAAGGGCAAACGGCGCCGGGAGGCATCGATGGATTTGTGCCGGGGGCAGGAAGTCTGGCGAAGCCTAATGGCGCGGTCGCGGTATCGATCGGGCAGATTAACGCGTCGGTGCTTTACGCGGGGACTGCGTCGTTCGACGGATTCTTTCAGGTGAACGCGGTGATCCCGCAGAGCGCGGCTCCGGGGTCAGTGCCGATCACGCTGACGGTGGGAGGGTCGGCGAGTCCGACTTTGAATGTTTTTGTGAAGTAGCACGTAGGGGAGGCTTGTGGGCCGGCCAATCATGGCGGCGACCTTTTGAGGCGGCTCTTGCCGGTCAGTCAGGAGCTTGCTGAAAGCGGCTGCCGCTATGATTGGCGGCCCCACAAGTCGTAGGGCGGACCCCTGGTCCGCGCGCGATCCCCTGATCGCGCTCTCGACCAATAAAATCACCTCTGTGACACGTGTACAGGCCGATCCGGGGATCGGCCGCGGACCGGGGGGCCGCCCCACTTTCCACGTCGAGGTCGACCCTGTGCCACTCATCAAGGCGTCGCGGCTTCGGTTAGTTCTTCGGATGGATTGAGGCTATAGGTTACGATTTGGGGACAGACTGCGCAGGCGGCGCGGCCTTCCTGGACGAACCAGCGGCAATCCGGGCGGATGCGGCAGGGCGGCAGCGATTGGGTGACAGGCGGTATCAGTTGCACCAGCTTCGTGGCGAGGCGGCAATCGACGCCGTCGAAATGACAACAGGAGTTTTCCTGGCAGGGGGCGGCGATGCGAAGAACCTGCGTGGGCGGCACCGAGCCGGTGAGCGCGAGGAGGTCCCCGGTCACCGGCACGGGTTTTTCGATCCATGAAACACGAGGTTCTTCGGTGGTTCCTCCGACCACACCGAACGCCACGCTGCCCGCCATGCCTGGTTGTGCGCTGGGGCACAAAATCTTGCGGCTTGACGGTTCCATGGCTGTTTTATGTCGGCTTGTGGATGTACCCGAGAATGCGCAGGTTGGTTGCAGCTTCCTTATGGGCGCCGCCTTGCGCCGCGCCAACCACGGAGCCTATTGAGCCGACGGCGCCGGGTCCGCCGACTTTGCTGGCTACTTCGTTGGCAAGTTGCTGAGTTGCAATATTTTCCGGCGCTACGAAGCCGACCCAGAGTTGGTCGATGGGCACCGCGCCTGCTTTTCCGAGCGCCTGCTGAACGGCGTTTTTCACGGCCACTTCCAGTTCGCCTAAGGGGACGTACTTGGGATTGGACATTGTTTTACCTCCGATGAGATAGTGTCTTTTGGCGGGAGTAGCGTTACTAACTTTTTTAGGCTCTCGCAGTTGTTGGTCACGGCTCGGTAGGGATGTACTGGGTTCATGGACTCTAACGATTCTGTTAGCGAAATGCTCGCGTCTGTCCGCATGCTTACGCATGGCGGTTCAGTCGCCCGAAGCCGCCATGGGTATATGGCCTTGTGGGGCAGCTTGTTAAGCTGCGGCCGATTGGCAATCGGCCTCCTCGGACCTGCGGTGCATCCATTCGAAGAGCTGCGGTTGCCAACCGCCGCGCAGGATGCCATCCTGCCCCACAAGCACGCAATTAGGATTTGGGTTCCCAGACGTAGGCGGAGAAAGCTCGGCGCGGGACGAAGCCCATGTTGCGATAAAGGCGCAGTGCCGATTCGTTAGCCGCGGTTACGGTCAGGCTGACGGCGCGGCAGCCGTGCTTGGCAAGGGATTCCATGGATCTCCGCACCAGTTCGTAGCCGAGGCCCGTTCCCTGAAAGGAGGGCGCGACGCAAACCTGCGTGATGTGGCCGACGTCCGGCGCAGACCAGGCTGGCCAGCGAGACTCCGCATAGCGCTCCGGCCGCGACGGCTGCGAAGGAGGCGGGGGCGAAGAAGGAGCCGCAGCCGGGATACTGCACGATGTTGGTGAGGAAGCGGCGGGCGCCGATCGCGGAACGGTATTGATCGTTGATCTGGCTGTCGATGTGGTTCTGATATGCGCCCGCAATCAGGCGTCCGGTGGCTTCCTGCCAGGCTTCGGTCCAGGGACTGATGGAGATGGTGGAAGAAAGTTTGCGCGCGGGCAGTTGCACACGCGAAGGGGCTTCGAGAAAAAATCGCGGGAAGGATTGTAGCCAGTTCGGATAAGGGAACGCGGCGGTTGGCGGCATCGCTCAGCATGAGGAGCTGCGATTCGATGCGGTTCACGCCGGGAGTCTGCCACATGGCGTCGAGCGAAGCTTGGAACAGAGCGTTCTCAATTTCCCAGGTGCGGTATTGCTTCAGAATATAGAGGTCGCCGATGAGGCCTTTGCCGTCTTCGCATACGTAATAGGAATAGCCGATGGCGCGGGCTGGGATCGGCTCGCGAGATCAGGACATAGCCGGTGAGGACGTGCATCTGCACGAAGCGGCGGACCAGATTGGCGGAAGGCGTGAAGTCCCAGTCGAGCTCAGCTTTCCACGACGCGATCTGTTCGGCGAGGATGGGCGCGAGGGTTTCGACGTCGACACTGCGAAGGTCCAGTGTTTGAGAAGGCGCGGGGTCTGCTAGCGCCGCCGCCATAATCAGTGCTACCGCTTCGATTGCATCATTTTTTTGATCGCCGTGGTGGCTTGGCGGGTGCGTTGGCCGTTTTCGATCAGCGCGAAGCGCACGAAGCCTTCGCCCATGGGTCCGAAACCGATGCCGGGCGAAACGGCGACCAGCGCTTCTTCTAGATAGCTTTTTTGAAAATTCGAGAGAGCCGAGTTGTTTATATTGCTCGGGCAGAGGAGCCCAGACGAACATGGCTCCTTTGGGAGGCTCGACCGGCCAACCGGCGCGGCGGAGGCCGTCGATTAGGATGTCGCGGCGCTTTTGATAAACGGCGCAGATCTTTTTCGTATCCTCCTCGCATTCGCGCAGAGCGATGATGGAAGCGATCTGGATGGGCTGGAAAACGCCGTAATCGAGATAGCTTTTGATGCGGGCAAGAGCGCCGATCATGCGCGGATTGCCGAGGCAGAAGCCGACGCGCCATCCGGCCATGTTGTAGCTTTTCGACAGCGAGAAAATCTCGACGGCGACTTCTTTCGCGCCTTCGACTTGCAGGATGCTGGGCGGGCGGTAGCCGTCGAAGCCCAGGTCGGCGTAAGCGAAATCGTGAACCACCATGGTGCCGTGATGGCGCGCCAGGCGGATAATCTCCTTGAAAAAATCGAGGTCGACGCACTGCGTGGTGGGGTTGTGCGGGAAGGAAATGAGAATCATGCGCGGAGGTTTCGAGGAGCGTCGGTAGAGGTCTTCGAGAGACTGAAGAAACGTCGCCGGATCGGGCATCGGGAGCATGCAGGCATGGCCTTCGGCCATCAGGACGCCGTATTGATGAATGGGATAGCAGGGGTTCGGGAGAGACGACGGCGTCGCCGGGTCCGATGACAGCGAAGAGCAGATGCGCCAGGGCGTCCTTGGCGCCGATGGTGACGATGGCTTCTTTTTCCGAGTCGAGGTCGACGTCGTAATTCTTCTTGTAGCGCTTGACGATCGCTTCGCGCAGATTGGGGAATGCCTTTCGACGCGGAGTAGCGATGGTTGCGCGGATTGCGGGCGGCTTCGACGAGCTTGTTGACGATGGGGCGCGGAGTGGCTCCGTCCGGGTTGCCCATGCCGAGGTCGACCACATCGAGCTGCGCCGCGCGCGCTTTGGCCTTCATCTCATTGATGACGGCGAAGACGTAGGGGGGAAGCTTTGCGATGCGATAGAACTCGTGATCTGGCTGCATTTATTTATTCTAGCGAGTATGCTACGTCTACCCGCATGCTTACGCATGGCGGTTCAGGTGGACACAGAGCCGCCATGCGTAAGCATGCGGTAGACGCGGGCATTTCCGTAAACAGAATCGTTGGGACATCTAATTAGTGAGCGCTGGTGGGGTTGTGAGCGTCAGTTATAAAGAGGTGTTGGCCGCCGATGAACGCGATAAACACCGATTCGAAAAAATGATTTGCCTGTTGGTTTCGCGCTGCGCTTGGATTTGGCCAATCGTTTGAGGTCGCGTCGGTGAAGTTGAACACGGCTCGCGGGCTGGCGACTATGACCGTGTTGCCGGGCGGAGAGAGGCTGGTGGCGCGGAACATGCCGCTCATTTGGTTGATCGGCGAGGCATACCGTGTTCCGAATCGCCAGATTTCGGGGCTGCCGGAAATGGCGACGGAGAATTACGATATCGAGGCGAAGGCGGAGCGTCCGGTGAGCCGCGCTCAGATGATGCTCATGCTGCGGAGTTTGCTGGAGGATCGGTTCAAGCTGGTGGTGCGCCGGGAGACGAAAGAGATGTCCGCGCATGTGCTGGTGGTCGCGAAGGGCGGGGCCAAAGATGGATGAGAATCACGATGGCGGGGAACTGGCGATGCGGAAAATCAGCGGCAATAAGATGAGCTATCACAATATGCCGATGTCGCTGTTCGCCAATGTTCTGGCGGGGGCGGTGGACGATACGGTGGTCGATGGGACGGGGCTCAAAGGTGGCTACGATTTTACGCTCGAATATTACAGCGGACCGGGCGGAGTCGGGCGTCAAAGAAGGACGCGAGCCGGCGCCGGACCCCAACGGGTCGTCCCTGCAGGCGGCTTTGCGGGAGCAACTGGGGTTGAGAATGGAATCGCGGAAGGGGCCGGTGGAGATGCTGATGGTCGAGCATATTGAAAGGTTGTCGGGGAACTGATTCCGCGACTGCCGCGCGGTTTAATTCGTAGGAAATCATTCGGATAAAGGTTTCAATCGAGCCTTCCCGGCCGCGGCCTCAAATACACTGAGCGAGGAATATCCGTGAGAATTCTCTACTCAAGATCGACCGCGAAATGAGACCCGTTATCGGGGCGTTATTCTAACGCCAGCGCCAATTCCACGGCGTTTTCACGTGGCGCCAGTCACAGGCATGGGATGATGAACATTGCGTCCTTCTCCGCTGCTCGCCATATTTCTGATCGTCGCCGTCGATGTTCTGGGGTTGACGATCATGATTCCGCTGCTGCCGTTTTATGCGGAGAAGCTGGGAGCGACTCCGTTTCAGGTGGGCTGGCTGATCGGGGCTTATGCGGCGTGCCAATTGGTGTCGGGTCCGCTGCTGGGGAGATTGTCGGATTCGACAGGACGGAAGCCGTTGCTGCTGGTAAGCCAAGCGGGAACGTTTATCGGATTTATCATCACGGCGTTTGCTCCGTCGCTGCTGGTTTTATTTTTGGCGCGAATGATCGACGGGGCGACGGCGGGGAATTTGTCGCTTGCACAGGCTTATATTTCCGACATCACCAAGCCGGAGGATCGCGCGAAATCGTTTGGTGTAATCGGGATTGCGTTCGGCATCGGATTTTTGATCGGGCCGGCGGCGTCGGGGATTCTGGCGAAGTCGGATTATCACTATCCGGTATTCGCGGCGGCGGGATTGTCGGCGCTGAGCATCCTCGCTACGTCGGTGCTGTTGCCGAAGGCGGAGCCCGGCTCGGAGCGAGGGAGGGAGGCGGCTGTCGCTGATCGCCTGGGGCGAATACGTGAAATATTTTCGCGATCCGCAATTGGCGACGCGGCTGTGGCAGTTCCTTTATTTTATTTTCGCGCTTCTCGATGTTTATTTCGGGGTTTCCTTTATTCGCTGAACGAAGGTTGACTGGCAGGTGCGCTTCGGGCCGGAGCAGACTGGATTCGTTTATGCGTGGGCGGGATTTTTGGGAATTCTCACGCAGGGGCCGGCGCTAGGGGTTTTGGTGAAAAAATTCGGCGAGCGGGCGTTGAACCGGGTTGGATTCGTGGCCTACGCGGTGGGCTACACACTGCTCGGTTTGTCGCATTCGATTCCAATGTTGGTGGTTGCGGCGACGGTAACAGCGTTCGGCGGATTCGTGCGGCCGACGCTGACCAGTTTAATCACCAAGGCTGCACCGAGGTCGGAGCAGGGGAGCGTGCTGGGGTTGCAACAGTCGCTGACTTCGGTGGCGCAGATCGCGGCTCCTCCGTTCGCGGGATTTTTGATTCAGCACGGGGCGTTGACCACGTGGGGAATCGCGGCTTCGGCGGTTACGGTTGTCGGGCTGATCCTTGCGACAAAAGCTGATAGCTCAGCAGCAGCATCCTAGGGACGTGGAAGCATCCTTTATAGTTGTTGCCTTTCGCGGTGTTGGTTAATTCGCCGCGGCGGTCGCAGTAGCCGAACCATTCGCCGTGCTCTTGATCGGAGAAATGAGCGAACGCGTAGGCGTCGATGCGTTCGAGCCAGGTGAGAAAACGCCTGTCCAAGGTCAGGCTGTAAGCCAATATGGTGGCGTAAATAGCTTCGGTGTGCGGCCACCACAACTTCATATTCGATTCGAGGGGCAGAGGCGGGAGACCTTCGACGTCCATGAAATAGTAGAGTCCACCGTATTCCTGGTCCCAACCGAATTCGAATGCGCCTTCGATCGAATCGAGGAGCAATGCTTGCATTTCCTCATCGGGATCGGCGTGGAGCAGGAACCAGGAGGCTTCGATGGAATCGCCGGGGCAGAACAAGCGGCCTTCGGGAGTATCGGCCGGCGCGTATTCGAGAAAAATGCGGCGGCTGGGATCGTAGAAGGATCGCGATGTTTCGAGGCAGTCGCGGAGAACTTCGCGATAGCGCGGATCAGGATCGAATTTCGCAATTTCGGAGGCCATGGAGGCTGTGACCATCACGTCAGCTAGCGAGAGGGGTTGTGGGGGACGGCCTAAGAGCGTCGGGTCCTGAATCCATTTGCGGATTTGCCAGAACAGGTCGATGGCTTCTTTGCGCAACGCAGTGTCATTGGTTGCTTTTGAAAATTCCAGCATTCCCAGCATCGCGAAGACGGCGGCGTAGGGTTTGCGCTGATAAAACGACGGACGGCCTTCTCGGGTGAGGCTGAAATAATAGCGGCCATGTTCATCGCGAGCGTGCTGTTGGACAAAATTTAGAATCAGTCGGGCGGCATTTAGAAATTCGGGGCGGGGTTCCAGTTCGTTATAGAGCTTGGAGAACATCCAGACGGCTCGGCCTTGTAGCCAGACGTATTTTCGGGAATCGTAGATCGAGCCTTCGCGGGTGAGGCAGGTGAAGTAGCCTCCATGCTGATGATCGAGCGAGTGACGGAGCCAGAAAGGGATTACGCGGTCGAGGAGTTCGGAGCGGTAGCGGCGGGCGTAGTGATCGAGAGGGAGCAAGGTTTTATTATCTTTTAGCGGAGGTGCGAGATGTCCCCTCCCTTACGGTCGGGGTTCGGTAGGGTTACTTGGGCAGGCGGGAGGATTGGCTTGACAGGCGCTCCGGCATGTCGCGGTCTTCCTGGCCTAAACGGCCTTGGGTGCGCAATTCCATGCTGAGTTCGTAGGCGCGCTGGTATTCGTCGCGGGCGGCATCGATATCGTTGCGGCGGGCGTGAATTTCGGCGATCGCGGCCATGGCGCGCATCATTTTCACTTTGTAGCGGCCTGAGTCCTGATGTTTTGCGAGCAAGTTATCCCAAGTCGCGGTGGACCATTTCAGATCCTCAAGCGCTTCGTGATCCCTGTGCGTCTCGGAGAGGCACAAGGCCAGAAGGTAAGCGCTCTGGGCCTGATCGTCGCGGCTGCGCTCGCTGCCCGGATTTTTCGCGATCAGCTCACTGGCGATATCGAGCGATGTCCGCAGCGATTTTTCGGCAGCCGCGTAGTCGTGGAGCTTCATGAACGCGCGGCCTAGCTGGTCGTTAAACACGATGATGTCGCGGCGCACTTCGAAATTGGCGGGATCGGCATCGAACAGGCGCTCCGAGATCGCGAGGCCTTCGCGGCTCATGGCCAGAGACTCTTCATAGCGTCCGATGTGTTCGAGCAAGGATCCCAACCGCTGATACACATTGCTCACATCGCGGACGCCGACCGAGTTGGTAGGATTCGCCATGGCCAGCGCCTCGCGAATCTGGAGCGCGCGCTCATAGTTCGCGCGCGCTTCCTCGTAACGCCCGAGATTGGTTTCATTCGGACTGCCGAGCGAATCGCCGATACGGACCAGGTCCATGGAGTATTGCCGCTTGATCGATTCGTCGTAGGGATTCTCGGCGAGCAGTCCTTCGCGGATTACGAGGGCTTTCTGACTGAGCTCGTAAAAGGCTTGTGCGTGTCCACCCATCTTTTCGCGATCGCCCGCCGCGCGATAGCTGCGGGCCAGGTCCGCGCGGACGTCGACGTCCTTCGGATTCTCTGCGTATAGTGCTTCGCGAATCTGGAGCGCTTGCTGGATATGGGCATCGGCGGAGCGAGGGTCGGCTGTGCCATCGAGCAATTCGCCCAGCCGCATATGCGCGTCGGCGACGGCGAGCTTGGCCGCGATGCTGTGGTCGACGGCGCTGATTCGCTCGCGGAGCGTCTGTTCCTTGCGGGCACTGGCGAGCGCGCCGGTGATATCGCCCAGGTTCGGATAGCCGACGCGGTATTGCACTTCGCCGACCTTCTTATAAGCCTCCGCCAACTCACGTTCGAGCGAAGGATCGCCCCCCGATTCGTGGGCCAGCTTATCGAGATAGGTTTGCGCGCGTTCGACCAGCAGCAGGCGGGCGGGCGTGGAGCCGGGCAGGTCGCGAATCGCATCGCTGATCTCGAACAGGATGCTGTTGGCCAGCGAGCGGACGTCGTTGAAGCGGGCCTTGCGTGCTGGCTTGTTCGCGCCGGGTTGATACTACACCGCCCGCCAGCGTCACGAAAATCAGAGCCACGGCGCCGACGCCCAGTTTGTTGCGGCCCAGAAACTTTCCCGCGCGATAGGAGAAGGTATCGCTGCGCGCGATGACCGGCAGCGCCTTCCATGTACTTGCGAATATCCTCACTGAACTGTTCTACCGACACATAGCGGCGCATCGGATCCTTGCGCAATGCCATCAGAATGATCCAGTCGAGATCGCCGCGCAGACGCTCAATGAAGCCTTCGCCCGGCTTTCCGGTCCGGATGCTAGCCATGCTGTGCTTGCCGGGTTGGAAAACGGTGATGCTGGGGCGATCCGGCTCATCTTCGCAAATGGACTGCACCATTTCCGGCAGAGCTTTTTCGGCCGACTCGAAAGGGCGATGGCCGGTTAGCAATTCGTAGAGCACGACGCCCAATGAGTAGACGTCGCTCGCAGTGCTGATGCCTTCCCCGCGCAACTGCTCAGGGCTCGCATAGGCCGGAGTCATCGGCTGGATGCCGAGCGTTTGCGGAGAAGGATCGTCGAATCCGGCAAGCAGGTTTTTGGCGATGCCGAAATCCATCAGCTTCACGACGCCTTCGTCGGTGACCAGAATGTTCGACGGCTTCAGATCGCGATGCACGATCAGAAAACGGTGCGCATATTGAACGGCGGCGCAGGCCTGGCGGAACAGTTCGAGGCGTTCGTACAATCCGAGGTCGCGCGTCGCGCAATATTCGTCGATGGGCCGCGCGTTGCGGACGTGCTCCATCACGAAATAGGGCTCGCCGTCCTCGGTCACGCCGCCATCGAGCAGGCGGCAGATGTTGGGATGCTCCAGGTTTGCCAGAATCTGGCGCTCGTTCTGGAAGCGGCGAAATATGTCGTCGCCGTCGTGGCCGGGACGGAGTAACTTGATGGCGACCTGTTTGCGATATTGCTGATCGGCGCGGGAGGCGAGCAGGACGACGCCCATTCCGCCGCGGCCGAGCTCGCGCTCCACGCGATACGGTCCGATCTGCCAATCCTTATAAGAGGGCGCGGGACGCGGGGAGGCGGGAGGTGCTTCGGGACGGGTTCCAAATTTTTCATCGTAGAGGCGGGAGGCGAGGCTGCGGAGGCTCTCATCGGGACCGCAGGTCTCGTCCAGGAATTTCTGCCGATCGGGAGGTGGAAGGCTGGCGTGTTCGTCCAGTCTTGCTTTGATCTCGTCGAAGGGCGGATTGGTCATGGTCCAGGGAGTAAGGGTGTCCTCTCATTAATCGGAGGTTTCGCAGAAACCCTTTAGCTGCTTCATTTAGTCCAATGGTTCTAAGTGATTCGGGCACTCGTCCGGGAGTCGTTTCGAGGTGCTAAGGCTAAGGCTACGACGTATCCCTAGACTTACTACCGCAGATAAATCGGCACTTAGTACCTACACCCAGCATACTTGCGCCGTCGATCTTAAGCACTTTAAGGGGAATGTATTGAACCGTCTCACGGTATTCGCCTGCGAATCGCAGCCAATCGTACTAGAAGGATTGGAGAAGGTCCTTGCGGCCTGCGACGATCTTGAATACGTTGGAGCCGCGTCGGGGTTATCCGACGCGCTCGACGCATTGCGCCGGCTGCAGCCTAACATTATTCTGATCGGCCATGCGGCTGGTCTGAAAGTGGTATTCCAATTCATCTCCGATGTGCGGAATACTTCTTCGTCCTGCCAACCGATCCTGTGGGTGAACGACCTGGCGGAGATCGACTGTTTCCGCGCTTTACAGCTGGGCGCACGAGGCATTTTGAAGAAGACGCTGCCGGTGGACTCGCTGCTGGAGTGCCTGCGGGCGGTGGGGCGCGGGGATGTGTGGATTGAAGGCACACTTTCCGATCAAGTGGTGGGAGCGCTCGACCGGCGATCCGCGCCGAGGCTGACGCCGCGGGAAAAAGAGATCGTCCATCACGTATGCGCGGGGCTGAAGAATAAAGAGATTGCGTGAGGCGCTGCGGATCACGGCGGGGACGGTAAAGGTCCACCTGATGCACATTTTCGAAAAGACCGGAGTGAAGGATCGTTTCGAACTGGCGGTGCATGGGCGGAGGATGCTGGGGACGGAGCATACCGGCAGAAGTGTTGCGGGCGGAGAGCCGCATGGTGAGTCAGTCGGGGAGTTGAGAAAGTGTTATTCTGTCGTTGGTATGACGCTTAGTGCTAAGAGTCCTCGGCAGTCAGCCGCCGCTACGAAGGAGCGCAGCTACAAAGCCACAAAGGCTGAGCTTGCGGCGATGCGTAAGGGTGAAGCGGCATTCGCCAGAGGCGAGTTTTTGACTTTGGCTGAATTCCTCGATGAAATGGACCGTCACCGTCGCACAGCCGGCGTTAAAACAAGTAGCAAGGTTTCCCGCTAAGGACCAACTTAGAATCGAGTCCGCTCTCCGGGCGATGGCGGACGATCCGTTCGGAGGCGACACGCGAAAGCTGGAGGGCTTTAGCAATCGGTGGCGACGGCGGGTTGGTGACTACCGTGTCTTATTCACCGTTCATGCGACCAGGGCAATTCTTGTCAGCGCTGTGGTCCGGCGAACGTCTACTACTTATTAGTCCTCTTCCGCACTAAAGTACCAGCCCTCATCAGGCGAATAACTAGGTAGGTGACTTCGCCTCAAAGTATTGCTGCCGGACAACCGCTATCCCATAAAGGTGGCATCCGGATCGAGAATCTGCTGCGCAACCCTTGGGCGAGGGTCTCGATTCCTTCGCTTTCCGATCTCTTCTTCGTCGCGGTGCTGGTGTGGGTGTGCATGAGCGCGGGCGCGGCGGGGTGGGAAGGGCTGCTCGCCGATGCCGACATCGGCTGGCACATCCGCACCGGCGAGTGGATCTCGACCATCACGCGGTTCCGCATCACGACCTTTATTCCTTTTCAAAGGCGGGCGCGCCCTGGTATGCGTGGGAGTGGGGCAGCGACGTTATTTACGGTTCGCTTCACCGCCTGGCGGGGTTGAAGGGCGTGGTGCTGCTGGCGGGGGTGCTGATTTCGCATGTTCGCGTGGACGCTGCTGCGGCGGATGGTGGGGCGCGGGGTGCATTTGTTGTGGGCGATGGTGGTCTCGCTGCTAGGGGTGGGAGCGGCGTCGATACATTTTCTGGCTCGTCCGCATTTGTTCACGCTGCTGTTTCTCTCGATTGCGGTGTGGATGATCGAGCTCGACCGCAAGCAGTCGAGCGCGGAGTCGGCACGGCGGATCTGGCTGCTGGTTCCGCTGACCGTTGTCTGGACCAATCTGCACGGAGGGTTTCTGGCGCTGATCGCGGTGCTGGGACTGACGGCGGTGGGACTCGCGGTCGAGGCTATTGGCGGCAAGCCGGGACGCGGGGATTTCCGAAATGCGGTGCGCTATGCGGCGCTGGCTGCGGCGTGCGCGGCGGCGTCGCTGATCAATCCTTACGGCTATCATCTGCACATGCATGTGGCGCGAGTATTTGCGCTCGGACTGGATCCGCAACACGATTCAGGAATTTCAATCGCCGATATTCCGCAATGAGAATGTTCTGCAATTCGAGGCGCTGATGCTGATCGGACTGGTCGCGACAGGGCTGTTGTTCCGGCGGAGGCGCGTCGTAGAGGGATTGTGGATCGTGTATTTCGCGCACATGTCGCTGGGGAGCGTGCGCCATGTGCCGATTTTCGTGACGGTGTGCGCGCCGGTGATTGCGGCGGAGATTTCGGACTGGTGGAGGGCGTGGACCGAGGGAGCGAAGAAATCGTCGCTGTTCGGAATCGTCAACCAGATGTCGGGCGAACTGGCGCCTTCTTTCCTGCGGATTAGCGCGTGGCCATTTCTTGCTAGTAGGGACCTTAGTCGTGATGGGCGCGCCGATCAAGTGGCCGAAAGATTTTCCGGCGATTAGTTTTTCCCGTAAAAATGATTCACGAGCATAGCGCGCAGATTCTCAATACGCGTTTACTTACTACCGACCAATGGGGGGATTACCTGATTTACCTGAATCCTCAGCAAAAGGTATACGTCGACGGGCGCAGCGATTTCTACGGACAGGAGATCGGCAACGAGTATTTGCGCGTTGACGGGCGGCCAGTGGGATTGGGAGCAAATCATGAAAAAGAACGGATTTACGAGCGTGCTGCTGCCGTCGGAACTGCCGATTTGCCAGCTGTTGAAGCGCGATCCGGGGTGGAGGGTGGAAGCAGGACAGTGGTAAGACGATTCTCTTAGTCCACCGATAGGTCCTCGTACTTGTTACAGGTAATTTCCTCCCGGAACCAAGGTTCTAGGGAGTACGGGCATTAGGCCTCCGAGAGGCTAATGAAAACCACCGACGCTGCCGAAGTAGTAATGGGAGCAAACGGATGAAGTCGGAGAACGCGGGTTCTGGGAAAACCGGGTCTGGCCGCAACGGACGGGTTCCGGCGAGAATTCCCCAGATCCCGATGGAGTGGATGGATCCGATGAGCTGGCGGTTGCCATCGGGAAAGGCGTTGGCGGAATTTGCCTTACAAGCGGGTTTTTTGGCGCCCTTGATGATCGGGACGCCGCGGTTGAAGAAACGGAAGATACCGGTGCCGGCCGTGAATCCGGTGGTAGTGGAAAAGCGCGTGAAGGAGGCGCCGGAACTTTCCGGCACCTTTCGGGAAAGACGGTTTTAAGAGGCAGCATGACGATGCAGGTGTGGATCGCGGTTCTGGTGGGTCTGGCGGCGACGGTGGATGATCTCGCGCGCCGGCAGATCGCGAACTGGATTCCGGCGGCGGCATTGGCGGGCGGCTTCGGATGGCAGATCGGGCAGGACGGCTGGATGGGCGCGGTGCATGCGCTGGCCGGCGCGGCGGCGGGGTTTGCGGTTTTTTTGGTTTTTTATCTGTTGGGTGGAATGGGCGGCGGCGACGTGAAGCTGATGGCGGGCTTCGGAGCGCTGCTGGGAACGGGGCGGCTGATCGAAGCCGCGTTGTGGACGGCGGGCGTCGGCGGATTGCTGGCGCTGGGCGTGGTGACATATCAGGCTGTGCAGCGACGTGTGCGGCGGCGTTGCGGTAAGAACGATCGAAACGGCTGAGGAAAAAGAACGCGGGGAATCGATTCCCTATGCGCCGGCGATTACGCTCGGCGTCTGGCTCTCGCTGGTGCCGAAGGGCTGAGGGGAACAGGGAAGTTTCGGTTAGAGGAGATTAATTTATGGATCGCAGGTTTCTCACAGTACTGGGAGTCAGCCTGGTGTTCGCGCTGGTGGTTTCGAGCGTGTTCTATCAGATGACCGCGCGCTCGAGCAGCGCCAAAAGAGTCGAGGCGACGGACAGAAAGACGTGGTGGTGGCGACCCGGCCATTGGGCGTCGGCTGGATGATCAAGCCGGCCGACGTGAAGATCGACAAGGTGCCGAGCGACGCGTTTCCGAAGGGCGCGTTCGCCAAGGTTGAGGATGTGCTCGACCGGCCGGTGATCTCGAACGTCCTGCTGGATGAGCCGATCCTCGAAGGCCGCCTGGCGGCGAAGGGCAGCGGGCTGGGCCTGGCGCCGACGATTCCCGTGGGCATGCGCGCGGTGACGGTGCGCGTGAACGACGTGGCGGGCATCGCGGGATTCGTGCTGCCGGGAATGAAGGTGGACGTGCTGGTGACGGGGCATCCGCCCAACGGCGACGGCACTATGACGACGACTTGCCTGCAGAACATGCTGGTGCTTTCGGCCGGCACGACGATGACGCCGGATCCGCGCGGCCAGACGATCAAGGCTCCGACGGTGACGTTGCTGGTGGATCCGGAGCAGGCGGAAACGCTGACGCTCGCCAACAGCGAAGGGCGCATCCAACTGGTGCTGCGCAATTCGAGCGATCAGACGATCGAGAAGACCACCGGCCGGTTCGTATCGGAATTATACGGCACGGCGAGGAAGCCGGTGGCGACGCAAACCGGAAGCGGCTCCGCGTCCGAAGCGAGTGGTAGAGGTAGCGGTCAAGCGCGCCTCCGCCTCCGCCGTGATGGTCGCTCCCGCGCCGCCTCCTCCGCCGGATCAGATCGTAGTGATCCGCGGAACCACGCGGACCGTGGAAGTGATGCCGGCTCGACAGAATAACTAACGGTATATACGACAGGGGATAGACGACCATGACTAGCTTTATTAAACGCATTCTTATATCGAGCGCGACGCTCGCGCTGGCCGCAGGCTTGAGCTTCGCGCAGAGCGCCGAGGATCTTCGACTGACCATCGGCAAGAGCGTGGTGATCGACTATCCGTCCGACATCCGCCAGATCTCGACCAGCAGTCCGGATATTCTGGACGCCAGCCCGGTGACGACGCGCGAGATTCTGCTGCATGGCAAGGGGCTCGGGTCGGCGACGCTGGTGGTGTGGAGCAAGTCCGGCCAGCGCACCTTCTATAACTGCACGGTGGATCTGAATCTGGATCCTCTGCGGCGCATGTTGAAGGAAACGTTCCCGATGGACGATATCACCGTCCGCAGTTCGCGCGACACGCTTTCGCTGAGCGGCTCGGTGCGCAATAAAGATGAAGGAGACCGGGCGGTGGCAGTGGCGGGGGCGTTCGCAAAGACCGTCGTCAATAATCTGGGCGTGAACGTCGGGATGGCGGAGAAGCAGATTCTGCTGCGCGTGAAGTTCGCCGAGCTAGACCGAGTGCGGGAAGTTCAATACGGCGTCAATCTCCTGGCTGCGCCGGGAGGAACGCTCATCGGTTCGACAACGGGCCAGTTTACCAGCGTATCGACCACGGGCACCGCGGCTGTTCCGGCGAGTTCCGGCGGCAGCACGGCGATTTCCAGCATCACTCAGGCGCTCAGCTTGTTCGCTTTCGATCCGAAGCTGAATCTCGGCGCATTCCTGAAGGCGCTCGAAAGTCAGTCGATCCTGCAGACGCTGGCCGAACCGAATCTGGTGACCACCAACGGCAAAGAAGCTTCGTTCCTGGTCGGCGGTGAATTTCCGGTACCGGTGGTGCAAGGCGGCAGCGGCGCGGGCGCGGTAACGGTACAGTTCCGCGAGTTTGGTATTCGCTTGAAGTTCCTTCCGGTGCTGACCGATCACAAGACCATTAAGATGCACCTTAGTCAGGAAGTTTCAACCCTCGATCCGGGCGATGGCGTTACGCTCAATGGTTTCGTGATTCCGGCTCTTTCGACCCGACGCGCCGAGACCGATGTCGAGCTGGGCGAAGGCCAGAGTTTCGTGGTCGCCGGCCTGGTGAGCAACGCGGAGTCGGATACCTTCACAAAGATTCCCGTGCTCGGCAGTCTGCCGATCATCGGGTATCTGTTCAAGTCGAGAGACGAGAAGAAGAACCGCACCGACCTGGTGGTGCTGGTGACGCCTGAAATCACTGAGCCGTTGGGAGTCAACGATCCGAAGCCGTCCGTTTACATGCCCCGCGACTTCCTGGTCCGGCTGGATCCGAAGGACCTTCCGCAGCAGACGAGCAAGAAAAAGAAACAGTAGCTACTAGCCTTAGAGGAAAAACCAGCAACATGAGTGCCCGGGTCCATCACGAAGCGGAGATTGCCGCTTTGCTCATCGCGCCGGACCGCGGCTTGGCCCAGCAGTTTCTGGCGACGCTGCCGCAGACGCGCGCATTTCAGATCCTGGCCGATCTGAAAAGTTATCCGCCGCAGCAGACCTTGGAAATTCGCATAAAACAGCTCAAGCCGAACGTGGTGCTGCTCGATCTGGCGAGCGATCTGAGCGCCGCGGTGGAAGTGGTGAAGTTCATTGCGGCGATGACGCCGGCGGTGCATGTGGTGGGTCTGAATACGCAGAACGATTCGACCGCGATTCTGCAATCTCTGCGCGCAGGTGCGAGCGAGTTTCTTTATGCACCCTTCGAACTGGCGACGCAACGCGAGGCCATCGCCCGTTTGCGTCGGCTGGTGCAGCCGGAAGCGCCAAGCCAGACCGAAGCGGGACACGTCGTCGCGATGGCAAGCTCGAAGCCGGGCTCCGGAGCGTCCACTGTCGCCACGCAGGTGGCATTTTCGCTGCAAAGACTCACCGGAAAGCGCATCCTTCTTGCGGACTTCGATCTCACCGGCGGCACTATCGGTTTTTATCTGAAGCTGAGCCACAACTACTCTTTGGTCGACGCACTCCAGCACTCCGAACACATGGATCTTGCGCTGTGGAATTCGCTGACGGTGAACTACGGCGGCGTGGATATATTGCCGGCGCCGGCTGCGCCCTATGCGGAGCCTCTCGATGGCCCGAGATTACGGGTACTGATCGAACACGCTCGCAACCTTTACGACTGGGTGATCCTCGATCTGCCAGCGATTTTCAATCGCACCAGCCTGATGGCAATCTCGGAATGCGAGCGCGCTTTTCTGATTTCCACCTCGGAATTGCCGAGCCTCCATCTGACCCGGAAGGCGCTGACGATGGTCGATCAGCTCGGGTTTCCAAAGGACCGGTTTCAAGTATTGGTCAATCGAGTCGATAAGCGGGACGACATCAGCACCGCCGACATGGAAAAGCTGTTCGGGTGTCCGATTCACGCCAAGCTTCCGAATGACTATTTTTCTCTGCACCGCGTGGTCACGCTCGGGCAACCGCTCGGCACTGACGGAGAGCTGGGCAAGGCGATCGAGCAGGTTGCCGGACGATTAAGCGGCTCCCTTGCGCCTTTAAAGAAGTCCGCGCTGCCGGCGCGCGAGATGAGACCGGCATTTTCTCAGGTATGAAAGTTTGACGGATTCCTATGTTTTCATCGCTCGATAACGGTAATAAAAACACGCAGCAAGTCTCCTGGGAACAGAGGCTGATGAAAAATGCGGGTAAGCCGAAAGGTACCCTCAAGCCCGAGTATCAGGAGCTGAAATTTACGCTCCATCGCAAGCTGGTTGATAAGATCAACCTGGAAGCGCTGGCAACGATCGATAACCAACGGGTGCGGGCGGAAGTGCGCCAAGCGGTGATCTCGCTGATTGACTCGGAGCCGACATTGCTGAGCTCGCTTGAAAAGCAGCAAATCAGCGACGAAGTGCTCGACGAGGTTTTTGGACTCGGGCCGCTCGAACCTCTGCTGCAGGACCCAGGCATCTCCGACATCTTGGTCAACACGTACAAACAGGTTTATATCGAGCGCCGGGGATTGCTGGAGCTGACCAACGTCGCCTTCCGTGACAACCAGCACCTGCTACGCATCATCGACAAGATCGTAAGCCAGGTGGGCCGCCGGATTGACGAATCGTCGCCCATGGTCGATGCGCGCCTGATGGACGGATCGCGCGTCAATGCGATCATCCCTCCGCTGGCCGTCGATGGGCCACTGCTCTCGATCCGCCGTTTCTCGCAGGACAAGCTGATGCCGGCCGACTTGGTCGAGAGAAAAGCTCTGACACCGGGAATGATGGAACTGCTGGAAGCCTGTGTGAAGGCAAAGATGAACATCATTATCGCCGGCGGAACCGGCGCCGGGAAAACAACACTCCTCAACGCTCTCTCGGCCTTCATCAACCCGAAGGAACGCATTGTCACTATCGAGGATGCGGCCGAGTTGCAATTGAAGCAGCCGCACGTAGCTCGCCTCGAAACCCGTCCGCCGAATATGGAGGGCAATGGCGCGGTCCGGCAGCGCGAACTGCTGGTAAACAGCTTGCGTATGCGCCCCGACCGCATCGTGGTCGGCGAAGTCCGCGGCGAGGAAGCGCTCGACATGTTGCAGGCAATGAACACGGGTCACGACGGATCGCTCACGACGGTCCACGCGAACACGCCTCGCGACGCTGTTTCGCGTCTCGAAGTTATGGTATCGCTCGCCAACGCGAACATGCAGCTCACCTCCATTCGTCAACAGATCGCCGCAGCGGTCCACGTACTGGTGCAGGCCTCGCGTTTGAGCGACGGTTCGCGTCGCGTCGTTTCGCTCACCGAGGTTACGGGGATGGAAGGTGAAGTGGTCACGCTACAGGATTTGTTCGTTTTCGAAAAGCGCGGTCTCGATCCGGATGGCAAAGTCGTCGGACGTTTCGCCGCCACCGGCATCCGTCCCAAGTTTTACGAAAAATTGTTAAGTGCCGGCATCCGCCTGCGGCCGGATCTTTTCGACGAAGTTTTGGAAGTATGACCTGGAAGTTTGAGTTGGAGGCTTAGGCAAAATGAGTTTCGTAATTGTGCTGATCGGAATCTGGGCTGCAGCAATGCTGGCGTGGTTCCTCGTCTCCAAATACATCAAGTCGAGCGATCTGGACCGAATTAAGGCTCGCTTGTCAGGGACGAATAAGACGAAGAAAGCGAAGAGTGGAAAAACCGGCGAAGCCAGCGTCATGCAGCAGGAAGCCGGGACGAAAAATCGCCTCGCGCAGAAAATTGTCGATAAATACCGGCTGGGACCGAAAATCGGTAATCTTCTCGAACAAGCAGGGATGCGCTGGGCGCCAGCGAGGCTGGTCCACACCTGCCTCCTCGGCTTCATGGGCGGATCCATTCTGGGCTGGATGCTTACCTCCTCCCTGATCGTGGCGGTGGGAGTGGGAGGTGTGGCGTGCGTTGCCCCCCTCCTTTTTATACTGCGCAAGAGAAAAGCGCGGCTTCACAGGTTTGAAGAGATATTTCCGGACGCACTCGAATTCGTGTCGCGGTCGATGCGCGCCGGGCATGCGTTCTCCGTGTCGCTCGAGATGATTCATCGCGAGTTTCAGGAGCCGGTCGCCGGCGAATTCCGACGCACGTTCGAGGAACATAACCTCGGCTTACCGATTGAGATTGCATTGCAGAAACTCGCCACGCGTGTACCTTCACTCGATGTACACTTTTTCGTTTCCGCGGTGCTCCTGCAAAAGCGGACCGGGGGTAACCTGGCCGAAATTCTGGACAAGTTGGCGTACGTCATCCGCGAGCGCTTCAAACTGCGCGGCCGCATACGGGCCGTTAGCGCGCACGGGAAAATGACCGCGACCGCGCTCAGCGCGATTCCGGCCGCGGTGGCGGTCCTGATGTTTTATACCAATCCGGATTACGTCAAGTTCTTTTTCAAGGACGACACCGGCAACATCATGTTGGGTTCGGCCGTGTTTCTGCAAATGGTCGGTTACCTGATCATGAAGAAAATCGTCAACATCGAGGTTTAATTTCATGCCCCTACTTTTTGCGTTCCTGGTCTTTATTGCGGTGGTGGCTCTGGTGTCGCTGGCGGGCACGAAAATGTACATCCGCCCGAAGGAAGCGATGGAACGAGTGGCGGGCGGAATCGATCCGGCAGATCACGTTCCGACCCACCCCAGTCTGGCGATTCATGAACTCATCAAAAGGCTCGGCAATTTCATTCCGCAATCGCCCAAAGATGTAACTGTGATGCAGCGCCGCCTGATCCGCGCCGGCATCCGCAATGAAAATGCTCTAAAGATTCTCTATGGTGCTAAGTTTGTTTGTGGCGTCACGTTTCCACTCTTGATGGCCTTGGCCGTCTCCGCCAGCTCCACGGATACCTCCAACAAAATCTTTGGCGTTCTGGGTTCTGCAGCGGCAGGTTTCTTCCTGCCCAACGAATATGTCCGGCGCATGGCGAGCAAACGCCAAAAGCAAGTCGCACGTGGACTGGCAAATTCGCTCGACCTTCTGGTCGTCTGCGTCGAGAGCGGACTCGGTCTTGATCAGGCCATTCTTCAAGTTTCGAAGGAGCTGGAGCACGCCCATCCGGAAATCAGCGAAGAGTTTGGATTCGTCAACTTGGAGTTGAAGGCCGGGAAGCGGCGCGTGGATGCCCTGCGGAATCTAGCTGAGCGTAGCGGGGTCGACGATCTTAAGAAGCTAGTGGCCGTGCTGATTCAGGCCGACCGTTTCGGCACCGGCGTGGCACAGAGCCTGCGCGCCCACTCCGACTTTATGCGTGTTCAGGCCCGCCAAGTGGCTGAGGAGAAGGCCGCGAAACTTGGCGTAAAACTGATTTTCCCGATCTTTTTTTGCATTCTTCCGTCGCTGTTCGTTGTGACGGTGGGTCCGGTGGCGGTGAAGATTGTGCGGGAGCTAGTCCCCATGATGAATAGCATCTAGTACGGGCTAAAGGTTAGGACTAAAGAAGCCGATTTTACTCTTGTCAGGAAAGGAGAAAGACATGGACAGTTCAATGGTTAGAATCGTTTGTGCCGTACTGGCGATCGCGTTCCTCGGGATCATCGTGTTGCGCCGCAAAAAGAACGTCGACGACTAAGCTCGTCTCAATCGAGGGAAGGCGCGGCGGCGAGCGGCTCTAGCGCGTCTTCCTCTTCGGGTACGATCCAGTCGGTAGCCAATTCGCGGGAGCAAACCACGGGCGGCGTATTTGTTGTTGGGAAGAAGTGTGTTCAAAGCAGTAGTTAGAGAAAAGATATGGAGTTTACGTATGTTTCGTAAGCATTGGATTCTGGCGATAGCAAGTGTTGGGATGATCGTGGCTTCCCTTAAGGCGGGGACCTTCGGGACGGTTGTGCCTATAGGTGGAGAGGCGTCCGATATCGCGCTCGATCCGACGCGGGGCGTGTTATACATCGCCAACTTTACCGCCAACCGGATCGACGTGATGACACTCTCGAACAACGCGATTCAGACTTCGATCAACGTGCCTAATCAGCCGAGTTCGATTTCGGTTTCGCCGGACGCCCACTGGCTATTGGTTGCCAATTACGGCAACAACACGACAGGCTCGTCCACTAATGCACTCACGGTCGTCGATTTGACGAACGCCAACGCCAAACAGACGTTCACTCTAAGCAACCCTCCGCTTACCGTGGCGTTCGGTCTTGACAATAAGGCGCTGGTGGTGACCACAGGAGAATTTATAATTTTCGATCCGACGGTGGGGACGACGACGCTGCTGCGGACCATCGCCCAGGCGGGCACGCAGGCTATTCCTCAACCGCCGCAAACCTTTCCGTCCAATTTCACCCAGGCGAGCGCCGCAGTTTCGGCCGACGGACTGACGATTGCCGGATTGGGCGGCGGCACTACCACTGGGATTCTGGAGTATCGATATAGCGTCGCAACCCACGGCCTCTCGGCGGTCACTTATATCGCGTCACCAGCCGCCGGTCCGCGCGTGGTCAGCCTGAGTAAGGATGGTACGCTCTCGACGTTCGACTGGACGGTGCAGGACGTGAATCTGAATGTCACCGCGCAGTTCGCCAACCCGGCTGGACTGCTGAATCTCGGCAGCACACTGATCGATTCGTCGCGTAACCTGATCTATGCACAGATTCCAATCTCCGGCACCCCGGCCACCGTCAACACCAGCGCGCCGATTCTCGATATCGTCGACTCCGACAATCTCACTCTCGAAGATCGGATTCAGTTGCCCGAGAACCTTTCCGGCAAGAGCATTTTGTCGGCGGACAGCAATACGATGTATGCAATTTCCGATAGCGGCGTGATGGTGCTGCCTGTCGGCAATCTCGCTTCTTATCCGCGCCTGTCCGCTTCCACCGAGGATGTCGTGTTCCGCGGGAATTTCTGCAATCGAAACATCACGACGCAGACCTTTTCCATTACCGATCCGGGCGGGGGCCACACACCCTTTTCAGTTTCGACGACCACTGCCGGGATCTCCATTTCCCCGTCCAGCGGCGTCACCCCGGCGAATATAACGGTGTCGGTTGACCCGAATGCATTTTCATCGAGCAAGGGAACAGTCGCCGCCTACCTGACGATCAGTTCCACGGCGGCGATTGATCTGCCCCCCGCCATTCGCGTATTAATAAATTCCCAAGACCCGTCACAGCGGGGAACTTTTGTCGACGTCCCCGGGATCGTGGTGGATCTGCTCGCCGATCCTAAGCGCAACGCCTATTACGTTCTAAGGCAGGACAAGAACCAGGTGCTGGTCTATAACGGCTCTAACAATACCTTGACCGCCACTCTACGCACATGCACCACGCCAAAGGGGATGGCCATTACCTTCGATCAACAGGATCTTCTGGTCGGCTGCGACAACGCTCATTATATAAGCGTCTTTGATCTCGACCTATTGACGGCGCAACAGCCCATTTATGTTGCCGATTACGTCCAGTCCGTGGCTGCGTCTGCAAATGCAATCCTCGTCCATGTGCGTCCCATCGTCAGCAAGAACCCCGGCCTCGGGCGCGTGGACATGATCGCCCGGGTGGTGACACAGCTTCCGTCGCTAGGTGTCTACCAGAATAGTCTCCCGCTCGATACGGTCCTGACCTCCGCGTCTAACGGCGCGAATATACTGATCGCGTCCTCGGATGGCTCGGTGATGCTCTACGACGCCAACGCCGATAGCTTCACTGTATCGCGCAAGGACTTCTCGGCTCTGGGCGGCGCCTACGCGGCGTCGAATTTCAACCAGTTCATTGTGGGCACCAATCTCCTTGATGCTTCGCTGGTGCCCAAGGGCCAGATTTTGAGCGGCTCCGCCAACTCATCGGGTTTCGCTTTCGTGAATCAGGCTGGCTACTATACCTCCGGGACTACAACTTCAAGCCCGGGGGTCATCGAGCAGATCAATCTTTCGACGGGCAACGCGATTCAACCCACCGCGACAGTGGAAGCGCCGCTGATGGGCGGGACCGCCAGCTCCACAACAACCACAACAACCACTGCCGCGCCGATCTCGACGAGTCCTACCGCAGCCTCCTCAGCCTCGGTCTGGACGCGCAGCCTCGCGCCTTTGCCAACGCAAACCTCGATCATCTCTTTATCGACCTCGGGATTCACCATACTTCCGTGGACCTATGCGGCGTCCATCGCGCCTCCGCATATCGCCTCGGTGGTGAGCGCCGCGGACAGCAAATCGGCCGCCGCTCCAGGCGGACTGATCACTCTATATGGCTCGAATCTGAGCCCCACCAATCAGGCCACTAGCCAGATTCCGGTGCCGACCGCGCTTGCCAATAGCTGCATCACGGTTAACGGCCAGCCGATCCCCCTGATTTTCGTCTCGCCGACGCAGGTTAACGCGCAAATGCCATTTCAGGCAGTAGGCGCGGAGACGATTGTCGTCCATACCCCGGGCGGTACCAGTGATAATTTCAATCTGATTGTCCAGCCGAACTCCCCCGCCGTGTTCCTGAGTGGAGTCGCGGGGCCGCAGACCAATCTGCCGACTATCATCCGCACCGCCAATAATCTGCTGGCAACCGATTCCAATCCGATCCATCCCGGTGACGACCTGGTGATCTACCTGACCGGACTTGGCCAGACCAACCCCGCCGGTGCGACCGGGTATCCTGCGCCGGGCAGTCCGCTTTCAAACGCGCTGACTGCGACTTCCGTAACTCTGGGTGGCATGAATCTGCCGGTGATTTACGCTGGACTTGCGCCGGGCGAAGTTGGCGTCTATCAGATCAACGTGAGCGTTCCGGGCGGCACGCCGACCGGGATCAGTTTGCCGCTCACCATTAATCAGGGCACGGGAACGATAACCGTATCCATGCGCGTGGTCAATTAACTCGCAAAGAAGAAGAGGACCCCTATGAAAATCCTTCAAATGCTGCTTGTATGTTCCGCTCTCATGGCACCTCGCGCGTTCGCTCAGAGCTGGGAGGTCGGTGCCGGAGTGGGCGGCGGATTCTACACTGCGCAGACCGTCAACTCACCGACAGGATCGGCGTCGGCGAAGCTTCAAACCGGCCTGGCAGGCTCCGTTTGGCTGGGCAATACCTGGCAGGGGCGCTGGAGCGGTGAATTGCGCTATGACTACGGCATGAGCGATCTGGCCCTGAGCTCGGGCGGGACCACCGCCACCTTCGGCGCACACACGCAACAATTTCATTACGACATCATGTGGCACGCCACTTCGTCGGAATCGCGGATCCGTCCTTATGTCGCCGCGGGCGCCGGCGTCAAGCTCTATCAGGGTACGGGAGCGCAGGTCGCCTATCAGCCCCTCAGCAACGTCGCCCTCCTCACTCAGCAGCAGGATCTTACGCCCCTGGTCAGCGCCGGTGCGGGCGTAAAGTTCCAGATTTCTTCGCACGTGCAACTCCGCCTTGATGTGCACGATTATCTAACGCCGTTCCCGAACAAGGTGATCACTCCGAACGTCGGTGCTAAAGTGGGCGGGTGGTTACAGGACTTCGTGCCGATGATCGGCATCAGCTACACTAACTAGTCAAAACGCACAGGCCCATAGCGATGTCCCGCAAAGGCCCCATTCGCAATACTTCCCGGCCAGTCCGGACCGAAGCTGAGAGCGAGCAGTATTACTGCCAGGCCCCGTTCCATCGCGGCAAACGCAATACGCCCAGGCGTTTTCGCGCCATAAACAGCTACTGTCACATAAACCGAAATGCCTGTCTGCAGGCTGATAAACGCCATATATGCCAGCACGAGGTGTATGGAAAAGTCGAGCCCGTGAACCGGAGCCAGGCAAGCCAATTAGAATCGCAGCCAGCAGACCGGTTGCATAAAACGCAGTCCCGAGGATCGACCCCCACCTGTGAATCCGGCCCATCCGCCGACAAAGAGTCACCTCCGTCGGCGCCAGCATCAGGCCTGCCAACGCTGTTGCGAGCGCTGCCGGCAAGTATCCGTTCGGATTATCACTGGGGGATAGAAAATTGGAAATGACGGCATCGTTGAAAGTGACCGCTCGCCCGGAGAAGTAGATAGCTCCCGAAACCCTCATTCCTGCGAGAAAAATCGCGGTACTAACCGCGACGCTGCGCTGGTCACCCATGACGAAGGATAGCTTGGCCGTCTTTCCTTCTGGCTATTGGCGCCTGGTCCGTTCTTGTTTCACAATACTTTTACGATCCTCTCGAAACTTCACCTGGCCCGGCGTGGTTATATGGGGTAGTGACGCTCCATCGAGTGGCTCAAGCCGCTCTCTTTTTCATCGCACTCTCCCAGGGCGCGGATTACGTAGGCAGTGAGGCCTGTAAGACCTGTCACGCCCCCATCTGGAATCAATTCTTTCGCAACCCTCATTATCAAAGTATCGCCAGCGGCAAGGAATCGGCCGAAAATACCGGGTGCGAAAGTTGCCACGGACCTGGGAAAACCCACATTGAAGCGCGTGGCGGCAAGGCGACCATTATCGCGTTCTCCGAAATCGGACCCGAGAAAACTCTCGACGCCTGCCTCCGCTGCCACTCGCAAACTCTTTCGCGAGCCAACATTCGCCGGAGCGTTCATACCCAGGAAGATGTGGTCTGCACGAACTGCCACTCCATCCATAACTCCAAAGCGCCTAAATTCCTCCTGGCGAAGAAACAATCCGACCTCTGTTATTCCTGCCATGCTTCCGTGAAAGCGCAGTTCTCCATGCCGTTCAAACATCGGGTCAATGAAGGCGTGGCCGAATGTACCGATTGCCACAATCCTCACGGGACCTTCGCCGCCTCCTGGCGAATGGCGTCACGCCCCCGCATGGTCGATCAGAAGGAAGGAAATGAGGAACCGTGCCTCAAATGCCACAGCGACAAGCGCGGTCCCTTCGTCTATGAACACGCCTCCGTGCGCATCGACGGGTGCGAAACCTGTCACATGCCGCATGGGTCGACCAATGCGAAAATGCTGAAGCGGCCGACCATCTTCACCGTCTGTCTCGAATGCCACAATGGCGCGGGCACCTTTGGCATCAGCAACAACGGCGTGATCCATCTATCCGCCACCCACAACATGGCCGACCCGAGATACCAGAACTGCACCACGTGCCATGCGCGAATTCACGGGTCGAATGCCGATCCTTTCTTCTTCCGATGAAACCGCTTTTCTTTATTTTGTTGACTTCGCTGGCGCTTGCTCAGCCGCCGGTTGCTCCTACCAATGAGCAGACCGGCCCCCTGCGCGGCGACAACTCGGGTAACTACAACATCATTAATTCGTTCGAGCTCGGCTACCGTTTCGCGAGCGTCGGGGGCGATGGAGGCATGTACGATGCCACCGTCAATTACGGCGACGGCATCCGGCTCCTGTCCAGCTCTCTCACGGTTCAATCGCGCGACGGGCACGGCAAGCTTTTCGACCATCTGCTCATTACTACGCAGGGCTTGGGCAACGACCCCTATCAGTCCGCCGTCCTGCGTATTGAGAAGAATCGCGTCTATCGTTATGACATGATGTGGCGCCTAACTAACTATGTCGATCCCGCCGCGACCATTTCCTTCGGCGAGCATGCGATGGACACAACGCGCCGCATGCAGGATCACGATCTCACGTTATTTCCAGTGAGCCCCTTCAAGCTGTTCCTGGGCTACTCCCGCAATCTTGAGACCGGACCCGCGCTCAGCACCATTCAGTTGTTCAATTCCCAGGGCGACGAATTTCCTCTCTTCTCCAACGTTCACCGCGAGGTCAACGAATATCGTCTGGGCGGCGAAGTGCATCTGCTCGGCATGCGCCTCAATGTGATGCATGGATGGGAGGATTATAAGGAAAATACCCCCCAATCGCTTACCGAACCTTCTGCCGGAAATAATCCGACCGACCGCAACACCCTCACTTCGTTTCAATCGACGCAGCCCTATCACGGCACCAGCCCATACTGGCGCGTCGGCCTCTTTGGCGAGGGCAAGAAACTCTGGGCCGTCAACGGACGCTTCACCTATGTCGCCGGCAAGCGAGCCTTCGCTCTCGACGAAGTATCCGCGGGAACCGACTTCCGCGGCACGCCCACTCAGCTTCAAGTGGTGACCCAGGGCAATGCGGATCGTCCCGCTTTGACCGCTAATCTGACGCTCAGCATCTTCCCCGCCACCCACATTGTCTTCACCAATCAGAGTTCCTTCGCGAACATCCGCATGATTGGCGATTCGTATTTCACTGAGATTAGCAACGGCACTGTCGTCAGCCCCACGCTCCCGTTTCAATACCTCGGCATTCAGACCTTTTCGAACACTACCGACCTCATGTATCGCCCCACCAAATGGTTCAGCATCCACGGCGGATTTGAGTATTCGGACCGGCACATCAATTCGGTCCAAGGCCAAAGCGACCTTGGCAGTCCCGCGCCGAATCAAGCCCCATTTGAGCAGAGCAACCAGCTTAAGGCTGGAACCCTGGGCTTCCGCCTGAAACCGATCAAACCCCTGACCATCAGTGTCGACGGCGAAGTTGGGCGCTCCAACCACCCCATCTATCCCATCAGCGACGGCAATTACCAGACCTTCCGCGCTCGCGCCGAATACAAAATGAAACTGTTCCGCGTGGGCGCCTACGCCAAGTCGGATTACAACATCAATTCCGACGTGCTCACCAGTTTCGCCTCACACGCCCGCCAGTATGGAGGCGATGGTTCCTGGGTCCCTGTATCCTGGTTCTCGATCGATGCCAGCTATACCAAGCTGCACCTCAACACGCTCGGCGGCATCAACTATTTCGCCCTTGGAACCGACGTCACCGGTGAAAGCTCCTATTACGTCAGCAATATTCATTCCGCGAATCTCGGTGCCCGCTTCACGCTTTTGAAACGCGCCGATATCTACGCCGGCTACAGCCATGTGCAGGATGTGGGCGATGGCCGCGCCAACCCGTTTGGCGCCGGAATCTATTCGGCTTTGCCCGCATTCCAGGCTGCGCAAACCTTCCCTCTTCGTTATCTGTCACCGCAGTTCCGCCTGTCGATCCGCATCACGCCGAAACTTCGTTGGAACACCGGATATCAGTATTACGGTTATCGTGAGCAGTTTTCCGCCGCTCAGGATTACCGCGCCAATACCGGATTCTCGTCGTTGGCCTTCTCGTTCTGACCCTATAGAAGTTTCGGGAAACCGTCGATTGACCCACAGCAGTGGACTTCGACGCCAATTCGGTCAACATCACAGAGCTACTGGTAGCCTTGCTGGCGGTCGTCGCGATGGCGCTTCTGATGCGCAAGAAGTACGACAGCAATCTGCCTTTGCTGTTTTACGCCGTCGCGTTCATTTTCACTAATTTTAGCGACCGCAGCGTTAATCCCTACCTGATGGTAGTCGGCCTTGCCCTTGCGCTGCTGCTGCGTTTCGAATTCATGAACCCAGGCTTCACCAAGGTGGTCGCCGGCCTGACGACGGTCTCAATGGGCGTCATTGTTTACGTGTTCCTGTCGGAAGTCTTCGGCGGCGGCCAAGCCCCATTTTAAGAGGTCTTCAGAATCCTCCACCACGACAACTTCATACTTTTCCAGCATAGGCATTAAGACGTTTTCAAGTTCATCCTTCCATAGCCTGCCCTCATAAAATTTCGCCTTCATCGGCTCCCTCGATTGCATGTCGGGAAATCCGCGCATGAAAAAGAAGCCGTCAGGGTCTTCGACGGAAAGAAACGGTCCCAAGATTTTCATCCCGATTTCCGTGTGTGCCGGAATTGACTTGGAACGAAATACTTCGAGAAACTCGGATCGCTTGCCAGGCTTAGTTTTGTAAGTTCGCATTTCAACGATCATTTCCAGCTCCATCGGGATTTTGCACACTTACTTCACTCTCTTCAAGACGTTATTGTAATCCTCGTGTGACCCGATCCAGAACCAGGAGAGATGATTTTCAGATCGATACGCAATTGCGCGATGGGATCGTCCAACCTCCACCGTCCACGCTCTCCCTTTTGCCTGAAAGCCGAGCGAAGGGTGGTATGGATTTTTCTTAAACAATTCGTATTTCTCGAACGCCAGCGCCTGCGTTTCTTCCGGAAGTTCGGCAAACAGCTTCCGAAAGCGAGGAGTCATGGTCGACGAAAATGGGCTCACCAGGTGAGCCTCTACGCCTTGCGTTTCGTTTTAGCTTCAGCCAGGAATTCATCCATTGGTTGGACTCTGCCGGCGCGGACATCGGACTGTGCCTCTTCAAGCAATGCTGTACCCGCACCGCCTGGCGAAAAGTCCTCTTCCATCTGCCGATCCCACTCTGCCGCATCCTGTTCGACGAGCCAAGCCGTCAGAGAAGCTTTTTCATCAGCCCCGAGTTCGGCAATCGCCTCTTTGATGGATTCTACCGTCATATCCCAAACTAGAACGTTTCTGGCACTCTCGCAAGCTGGCGAGCGCAACTCAATTCTCCGACGGCCTCTCCGCACGATCGATCACCAGGGTCTCAACTGGTAACTTGCGCGATTCCAGACGCAATCCGAGTTGCTGCGGCAGCGCGTCGAAAAGGGAAGGCCTGCTGTCCGTTGCTGCGTTCGCGCTCTCCGGCCTCCACTCCAACTTCAAGTTGAACGCGCCTTTCAATCCCGTATTATCCACCACAGGCAAGTCCGTTTGGCGGGACAGCACCTCGGCGAATCGGCTCATCGTGATCGCCCTCGCTTCGATCAGGCCGCGCCCGTTATTTGTACTTGCCTCGCCGTTTTCAGCCTTTTCAAGCTTCGGCCCGTTCCTGGCAGTCTCCAACACCAGCGCTGCTACCGTCCTCATCTCGCGATGGACAATAAGATTGAATCTCTCTGCGAGCAAGGTCCGCAGCATCGCCATCAGTGCTTTGTCGCCATCCTGATCGCGCTCCGACTTAGCGACAATCTGGAAGCGATCCGAGTCCAACCAGGCCGGTCCGCCGGCGATCTGGTTCGGCCCCAGCCCATATGCGCCCATGATGCAGCGCTTCAGTGTTTCGGCGACGATCGTAACGCGGCCGTGTCGGGTGACAATTCCGCCGCCCGGCCGAACCTCATTTGCGGGCTTGATCGCAGCAACTTCAAAGCGAGGAGTTGCTTCAGTTTGGCTGCAGGCCGTCCAGCAGATGAGTAAAACCAAGGCCGCTCGAGCCATGAGATGCCTCCCGCGAGTTTAGACGTAGTTCATGGACTGAACGTTGTAAAGTCGCGGACTCAGCAATCGCTATTTCTCTACCGCCAGCCCCGCCTCATTCCACGCCCTCCATCCTCCATCGAGCGAAATAGGATTCTCATACCCCATCTTCCGCAGCGCATCCGCCACCAGGGCCGACCGGAATCCTCCGCCGCAATATAGCACCAGCGTCGCGGACTTGTCCGGCACCTTGGTCTCGATATCCCTCTCGATAATCCCTTTGCCCATATGCACCGCGCCCGCTGCATGACCGGCGACCCACTCGTTGTCTTCGCGCACATCGATTAGCAGGTGTCCTTCGCGCGGCATCTTCTTGTAATCATCGATGCCGATCTCTTTCACGCGCGACTTGGCATCGTTCACCAGCGCTAAAAATCCTTCGCTATGTTTCATGAGATCCTCCGTATGCGAGCGCCTGCGCCCGCCAGTTTCGCCTCGATTTTCTCATACCCCCGGTCGATGTGGTAGACGCGATCGATGCTCGTCTCGCCCTGCGCCGCCAGCCCCGCCAGCACCAGCGATGCACTGGCGCGTAAATCGCTCGCGATCACTTCCGCGCCCGAGAGATGAGTCACTCCCGCCACCATCGCTCTCCGCCCGTCGAGCCGTATGTTCGCTCCCATCCGCGCCAGTTCCTGTGCATGCATGTACCGGTTTTCGAAAATCGTCTCCGTAATAATCGCGATCCCTTCCGCCTGTGTCATCAGCGCCATGAACTGCGCCTGCAAATCGGTAGCGAATCCGGGATGCTCCTCCGTCGTCATATCGACGCTCGTCACCTTCCCGTTCGTCCGGACGCGCAGAGTGTCGACCGAGCTTTCCTTCACGTCCACGCCGCAGTGATGAAGCTTCGAAATCAGTGCCCGCAAATGCTCGGGAGTGCATCCCGTAACCGTCAAATCGCCTTTCGTGATCGCGGCCGCGACGAGAAATGTCCCCGCCTCGATGCGGTCGGCGATAATCGTATGGGTGGCGCCGTGCAACTTCGCCACGCCCTTCACGCGAATCGTCGACGTGCCCGCACCCTCGATCGCCGCACCCATTTTTGTGAGCAGATCAGCGAGATCCACCACCTCCGGCTCGCGCGCCGCGTTGTTGATCACCGTTTGGCCCGATGCCAGCACCGCCGCCATCAGGAGATCCTCGGTACCTGTGACTGTGATCCGGTCGAAGGAAACCTCCGCGCCGCGCAAACCATCCGGAGCCTGCGCTTCGATATAGCCGTGCTCCTGCCGCACCACCGCGCCCAGTTTCTCGAGCGCCGAAACGTGCAGATTGATCGGCCTCGACCCGATCGCGCACCCTCCCGGCATTGAGACCCGCGCCCGTCCGCACCGAGCTACCAGCGGACCGAGAACCAGGCTCGAAGCGCGCATCGTCTTGACCACTTCATACGGAGCCTCCGGCCGATCCAACTCCGCCGCTTCGATAATGATCAACCCTTGCTCGTGCGAGACGCTGGCGCCCGTGTACGCCAGCAGTTTCTCCATCGTCCGGATATCCCGAACCTTCGGAATCCGCCCTAATATGACTTTCTCACTCGTCAGCAGCGAAGCTGCCAACGCCGGCAAAGCCGAATTTTTCGACCCGCTAACCGCAATCTCGCCCTCCAAAGGCGTCCCGCCCTCAATCAAGAATCTATCCATGCTGGCTACTGGCTCCTGGCTACTGGCTACTCCGCCAGCGCCTCTCCTATTTTTCCATGCGCGCGGCGGAGCAACTCTTCCGCCTGCTCCCGCGAAACCTTCTTCTTGCTCCATCACGATCGCCGTCCGCACACTCCGCCCCGACTCCTCAAGCAATTCCGCCGCCCGATCCTCCGTCACACCCGTCGCTTGTGCGATGATCCTCCGCGCCCGATCCTCCAACTTCTTATTCGTCGGCTGGACGTTAACCATCAGGTTCCCATATACATACCCGAGCTTGATCATCACCCCCGTGCTGATCATATTGAGTACCATCTTAGTCGCCGTCCCCGCCCGGAGCCTGGTAGACCCCGTGAGAATCTCCGGCCCCGGCTTCGGCTCCATCGGAAACTCCACCGCCCTCGACAATTCCGAATCCGGCGTGCAACTGATACCGGCAGTTAGAGCCCCCATCTTCCGAGCCGCCTCGACCGCCCCGAGTACATAAGGTGTGCGCCCACTCGCCGCGATTCCGATCAATGCATCCCCCGGGCCGAATCCAGTGGCCAGCAAATCCCTCACCCCCGCATCCACATCGTCCTCCGATGCCTCCGTCGCGCGGCTCAACGCCTTTTCTCCTCCCGCGATAATCCCGCGAACCATCTCCGGGGGCACATTAAAGGTCGGCGGACACTCCGATGCATCCAGAACTCCCAACCGCCCGCTGGTCCCTGCACCTATATAGGTCAAATGGCCACCCCGCTCTAGCCTCGCCGCAATCGCGTCCACCGCCGCCGCGATCCTTGGAAGCTCCTCCCGGACCGCCAAAGCGACCTCCGCATCCGCGGAATTGATGATCCCCAACATGGCGAAAGTATCCATCCCACCGATGCGGGTAGAGGCCGGATTTTCCTCTTCTGTCAAAAGTCTCCTAGGCATAGTACTAAGGTCTCAGCCCTCTAAGTATTCTACAGGCACCCAAGGCGAGTGGTGGTCTTTTTGACCTAAAATTTCGTTCGGGTTACATTATTATAATCCTATTTTTCAATGGTTTAACCATACCAGTCCCTACCTGGGAAAAATCCTCGTTTTGCCCCTTGACGGAGTACCAGCCCGACCGTATACTACAAAGGTGCCAGAAGCGGGATTGTTGTGTCGCTCGAAGTCTGAGTTGCCAATTGACTTGGCATGATTGTTAGAAAATAAATTGGAGGATTGCAAAATGAAGTTTTTAGGATTAGGTGCGGCGGCACTGATGATGACCATCAGCGCTTCTGCATCAAGTGTTACTTTCACGTGTAGTAGTGCCACGGGTGCGAACGGCGCTAACAGTTTCGCCGCGACAGCTCTGACCTGCAATCAGCTTACAGCTGCAGCGCTTGGTAGCGATATTTTGAACTCGGTTACCATTCAGCTGGAAGATAGTTTCAACCAGGGTACTCCGTCGCAGACCAACATCTTCGATTTCAACTATACCTCCATCGACCCTGACGTCACCCTCCTGAACGCATCGCTCCCCAATACTTGCGTCGCAATCGGAAGCGGTTCGTCAACCACCTGCGAGGATATCGTGACCGGCAGTGTCACTGGCGGCACCTTCTATCAATTGGGAAATGTTATTACCACGGATCTAGGGTTCTACGTTGGCTCAGGCATCTTTACCGTAGCGGACGTTTCTGGGAATCCGGATGCGACGGCGCTAGGCTCCTCGGTCACGGCTTCCGGTTCGCTGGGTAGCACAGCTTTCATTACCTACACCTACTCCGCTCCCTCGACCGGTGCTCCCGAGCCCGGTTCGATGATGCTCCTCGGCAGCGGCTTGCTCGCAGCCGGCCTCATCGGACGCAAGAAGTTCGCTCGTAAGTAATCGGTTTCCCGCTTAAGGCAACTCATCGGGCTGGAGGTAAACCCTCCGGCCCGTTTCTTTTTGGAGCCGCCATGCGTAAGCACGCGGGTAGACGTGAAGACACAAAAATAGCGCTTCCCCCTCTGCATTCAGTTGGAGAAGCGCTATTTGATGTCTACTGTCCTAATTCCTAAGCGCTGAACGAACTTCCACACCCGCAAGTCGACTTCACATTCGGGTTATTAAACTTGAACCCCGAGCCTTCCAGCGTCTCCACGAAATCCACCTGGGCGCCATCCAGGTACAACAGGCTCGCCTGATCCACATAAACCTTCAACCCGTCGAAGGTGTACGTCTTATCCAGCATTCCCGGGCTATTCTCAAAAGCCATCGAGTAGCTGAACCCCGAGCAACCGCCGCCCACTACGGCAATGCGCAGCCCGGCCGGCTTCGGCTCCTGGGTGTCTAAAATCTCTCTCACCTTGGTGATTGCGGTCTCTGTCAACTGAACCATTGGGATTTCCCTCAATCCCATTGTACTATGGCCCGGTCTATCGGACAATGGGATTGTGAGGCGGCGCCACGCGCTGCCGGTATCGGGGAACTTGTTGAAACCCCTTCTGTTTGGGCTGCGTCGGAAGTGTAGTTATGAGCGGCCTATTAGAAGCGATTCCGTTCCCCGCCGCTGGCGAACGGACCCGGACCAGGACCCGAGTGGACCACAAGACTAGCGAAGAGGCGGACCTTGTCCGGCGCATCCAGGCCCACGACGAACTGGCCTTCCGTGAAATCGTCGACCGCTATCAGTCCAAAATTTTTTCCATCATCTACGGCGTGCTCCGCAATCATAACGACGCCGAAGATATCGCCCAACAGGTTTTTTCCAAGGTTTATTTCTCGATTAAGAATTTCGACTTCCGCAGTTCGCTGCTCACTTGGATCTATAAGATCACCGTCAATGAGTGTTACGATTACCTGCGCAAAAAGCGCGTCCGGAAGCTCGTGTATGAAAGCGATTTTTCAGAAGAAGACGCGCAGCGCATGGAAGCGTCCGATCCAGCCATCGACCCTGCGGCGCCGATGGACAAGCAGTTGGCGCAGCGCGATCTGGTTACCAAGCTCCTCTCCAAGGTGTCCGAGGAAGATCGCAGCCTGATCATGCTCAAGGAAGTGGAAGGCCACTCGGTCGAGGAGTTGGCCGCCATGACTGGATTGAATGAGAATACGATAAAGGTTAAACTATTCCGGACGCGACAGAAGCTGCTTAAAGCAGCTCAGCGTTTAAACCGGGTCCGTTCGTAGCAGTAAAAAACAGCGGGCATCAAGACCCGCGCAGCAATAGTAGTAAATTTTTAGAGGGAAGAAATACCATGCATCGCATAATTCAGGATCACCTCGAAGAGGTGCTCGCGGGATCGAATCCCGCGGCAGTCGTGCACTTGGCCAAATGCGGAGAATGCCGCGAGGAAATATCGGCGCTGCGCACTCACGCCGCCATGCTTCGTAGCTTGCGTGCAAATGACGATACGCTGGCTCCGCGCCCCGGCTTCTACGCCCGCGTGATGGAGCGGATCGAAGCCCAGCGCCCCATCGACATCTGGCAGCTTTTTTTCGATTCGGACTTCGGCCGCCGCATCGCCGTGGCCTCCGTGGCTCTGGCCCTGCTGTTCAGTCTCTACCTGGTCTCCTCGGAGCGCCTCGCCCAGCCGGTTATCGTATCGGTCGACGAAGATCATCCCGCAATGACGCTCACCGCAGCCGGCCTGCCCGATAAGGACACCGTTCTAGTCGATCTCGTCACTTATCGGGAGCAGTAGGAATGCCCGCAGGAATCTCACTGGCAAAACCCTCCGCTGAACGCGCCACCTGGCAAAACCCGCGCATCTTTTCGACACTTTTGTTTGTGTTTCTAGCCGGAGGCGCCACCGGAGCCGTTTCGATGAAGTTCGGCCTGCACCAGATCCTGCATCGATCAAGCGCACCGACTTCCAAAGAAGGCGTCCTTCAGAAATTCAAAACCGACCTGAACCTGACGCCCGCGCAAGCGGCAAAAATTTCTTTGATCCTGGACGATTACCAACACTATTATCAGAGCGTACAGGATCAGCAGGACGACATCCGCGCCACCGGCAAAATGAGGATCCTCCAGGAGCTCGATCCAGCGCAGCGCGATAAATTTCAAAAGCTAATGGGAGAAATCCCCCCGCAATTAGCGCCCAAGCCATAATAGGTATTCTGGGTTCTCTTCTAATCACGGGCCCCCCCGCCTCCGGTAAATCCCGCGCCGCCCTCGCCCGCTTCCTAGCCGACCCATCCGCAACACTGCTCACCCCGACCGCGACGATGGCCGAGCACCTCCGCAATGAACTAGCTCGAGCCAACATCCCGGTTCGCCCCAACCGAATCGCTCCGCTAGCTCTGACAGTGGGGCAGGTTGCCGACCTGCCCTCCGCAGTCATCATAAGAGACACGATAATTCTGGACGGATTCTTCACCCTATCGGAAGCCGAACTGGATTTCATAGAAAAGCTAGCAACACAAACCCAAGTAACAGTAACCCTCCCAGACTGGCCCGGCTCCGCCGACGCTCGCGAGCATCTTCGAAGCATCGGCTTCACCGAACAGCATCTGGATACAACCCTCCGCCACCCAACCCGGAACGTCTTCGCGGCGCTCACTCTGGAACAGGAAGTAGAACAAATCTCGCTGCGCATCTTGGAACACACCGCGAAAGGCCGCGAGTTCCGCGAAATGGGAGTCCTACTGCGAGTCCGCGACCCCTACGCAAGTGCGCTCGAATCCATATTCGCCCGCCTGGGAATCCCCGCCAGATTCCACTTCGCCGACGCGCTATCCTCCCACCCGGCAATCCAATATCTAACCGGCCTGATCCGCGCGAAGAACCCAGCCGATTTCCTGACCCTCCTAAGAATGCCCATATCCGGACTGGGAGCCACTCCCGAAGGCGACCGCCAAGATTTCGCAATGCGCGAAGCCCTTCCGGGTGGAGCAGCTTCCCGACCTGCCCTCCGCATAACAGAAACCGACCTCCTGGCCCCCTCCGATTGGGCGAAGAGCTTAAAAACCCTCCGCCACCAAATCCCAATCCCCGAAATCACAGACCAAATCGACCGCGATCAACTCAACATCTACCGCTCCACAGCCGCCGCCCTAAACGCCTTCGATAGAGTGCTAGACACAGTCGCCCAAGCCCTGACCGGAGAAATGGACTTGCCCACGTTCTGGTCAAGCGTAGAAACCATCCTGGTAATAGAAAAACTCCGCATCCCCGACCGCCGCCGCAACATAGTCCACGTGCTCGACATCTACGAAGCAGGCCACTGGGAGTTCCCCATCGCCTTCGTCTGCGGACTCAACGAGCGCCATTTCCCCCACGAAGATCGTTTCCTATTCGACTTAGCCACCACCCGCGCAACAGAAGAAACCATCCTGAGCTACGCCAGATTCAACGAAAAAGGCGACCCACAACTCCGCTCCTTCTTCCTGGCAGAGCAAGGCGAACCCCCCAGTCCCACCCGTATCCTTCCTGTAGGGCAGGTCTCCCGACCTGCCCAGGTCCCAGATTTCGTCTCCTCCAACCCCAGAAGTCTAACCCCCACCTCAATAGAAACTTTCCTCCAATGCCCCTTCCAATTCTTCGCCCAGAGAACCTTGAAGCTCCGCAAGCGACCCGATAAACCTCGCGACCGTTTAAACGCGCTGGTTCAAGGCAGTATCCTCCACCGAGCGCTAGCCGAAGGCGAGCTGGACCGCGTCTTCAATGACGAGTGCCAGAAAAACAACATCCCGAGGACCTATCGAACAGAAGCCGTCCGCCTCGAACTCAAGCGCCACTTCGAAGCCTTCCGATCCAACGAAAACTGGCCTCTAAACTGGCCAAGCCAAGTCGAACAAAAATTCGAACTAGCTTTAACGCCCGAACTCTCCATCAGCGGTCGCATCGACCGCCTGGACCTCGGACCCAATAACGAAGCGATCGTGATCGATTATAAATACAGCGCCGCCGCCAAACTCCGCGAGCGCGTCGAGAGCGATCCCGTGCAAGCCGGCCTCTACCTGCTGGCGGCGGAGCGCGTCTTCAACCTGAAGCCCGCCGGCATGTTCTACTGCGGACTGCGCCAATCCGTATCCTGGGAAGGTTGGCACACAAATGTCCCAGGTCTGAAACTAGGCGAAGCAAGAACCAGCCTGAGGGAACTAATCGAGGCCGCCGAAAAAACGTCAATTGCAGTTTTCGAGTCAATCCGATCCGGCAACAAAGAAGTCCGCCCCACCGACCGCAACAAATGCCGCTATTGCGACTTCAACGCCGTCTGCCGCATAGAATCAATTTCCCAAGCCGACAGGCGGGCAATTCTGGCTCCTGGCTCCTGGCTCCTGGCTTCTTCTTCCGATGACTCTCTCTGACCCCCAGCGCGCCGCAGTAGAACGCACCAATCAGGACGTCTGCGTAGTAGCCGGCCCCGGCTCCGGCAAAACCCGAGTCCTCATAGAGCGCTTCGCCTGGCTGGTCGAATTTCACAACGTCAATCCCAGCCGCATCCTGGCCATCACCTTCACCGAAAAAGCCGCCACCGAAATCAAGGAGCGCCTGATCCAGCGTTTCGAAAATTCCCCCGAGCACCGCGAATCGATCGAACGAGCCTGGGTCTCCACGATTGACGGTTTTTGCTCCCGCCTGCTCCAGGAAAACGCCGTCGCCGCCAACATCGCACCCGATTTCACGGTGCTCGAACAAACCACCGCCGAGCGCCTGGCCCGCGAATCCGCCGAAGAATCGCTAGATGAACTCTACGAAGAAAGCCCCGAGCAAATCCGCCTTCTCTTAGAAGCCTTAGATCTCTCGACCGACGATTTCGGCCGCAAACCCGATCTCGCCGCGACGCTTCTAGAAGTCTACGAATCGATGCGCATTTCCGGTGTCACCGAACTCCCTCCCGCGGAGCCTCCGTCCAATGCATGGCCTGAAGCGAGACGTCTCGCACGCAATGTCCTCGACGATAAAGGCAAGGCGTCTTCCGAAACCGAGTCATTACGCGATTGGGCGACCGCATTCCTAGCGCTTCCACTCGTTCTGACCAAGCAGCACTTCGCGCTTGAGTTCACAGCGCACACCGGCCGCGTCGGAAAAACGCGTGCCGAAGACGCTAAGAAGTTGAAGAACGAAATTCTTCCCGCGCTCCTCGCGCAGTGGATTGAAATCTGGAACGCCGGTCTCTTGAACTTGCTCCGCGAGGCCATTGCACGCCTCGACCGCAGCTATCGAAAAAAGAAACGCGATCAGTCCGCACTCGACTTCGCCGATCTGGAAGAGGAATCGATCCGCCTGCTCGAATCCGACTATTTCATCCGCGAGGCCACCCGCAGCCGCTTCGATCAAATTCTGATGGACGAATTGCAGGACACCAACCGCCTGCAATGGCGCCTTCTAGAACTGATCCGCACGCCGGATTCTTTTTTCGCCGTCGGTGATATCAATCAATCGATTTACGGATTCCGCCACGCCGATCCAGCCGTCTTCGAAGAGTATCGAAAAAGTTTAGAAGCCTCCGGCGCAACCATCGACGACCTCCGCGAAAATCATCGCAGCCGCCAACAAATTCTCGACGCGGTTTCGCGCGTGCTCGATGGCCAGCAAGGAATCGAGCCACGGCCGTTAATTGTCGCGAAAAAATTTCCCTCCGTTACGGTCCCATCAGTCGAGCGATTGGTCGGCGAAGGCGAAGATGTCGAGGCTTCGTTGGTAGCGTCGCGCATTCTTGATCTGGGCTGCGATTACAAAGACATCGCGATTCTAGTGCGTTCTCTCAATTCACTCGAACCCTTCACTCGCGCACTTGATCGCTTCAACATTCCGTTCGTGATTACAGGCGGCCGCACGTTTCTCGAAGCCCGCGAAATTCGCGATTTGCTGGCTTTTATGGGTGCTTTAGTAAACCCTCTCGATGAAATCGCATTGGTCGGTGTCTTGCGCAGTCCCATCGTCGGTTTGAGCGACGAAGAAATATTCCGCCTCGGCAAAAATGGTTGGCAGGAAATTTTTCAAACAAGATTCGGCCATCTTCGAAAGAAGGCTGGCTTCATCTCTCCCGATCGCCTGCTCCCCATCCAACCGGGTCTGACTCCACGCGCTCGCGCCAACGTGGATAAATTGTGTTCGTGGCTGCGGCGCGAGCATCGTAATCGTCCCCGGCCACTTGCTGAAATGCTCGACGATCTGGAGTATCTCTCGGAAGCGGAAGCGTCGCCGCCTGAAGCTGGTAACGTGGTGCAGTTAATGTCGATCCATGCTGCGAAAGGGCTGGAATTCAAGGTCGTTTTCGTCAGTGCGCTACAGCGAGGGCCTGATCTTGGCTCACCTGTGATTGCATTTTCAAATGGAATCGGCGCGAAATGGCGCAATCCCGCCACCGGAAAATCGCAGCCCGACACAGTCTATGCGGCGCTTAAACAGGAAAGAAAACAGAGGGAAGAAGCCGAGGAGAATCGGCTGTTGTACGTCGCTATGACTCGCGCCGAGGAGCGCTTGTTTCTGACCTACACCAAAGGCAAAAACTCCCGCGGCTGGCAGAAGTTAGTAGAATCAACCGTCGCCGCGGAATTCACCGTGGACACTGTTATTCCGGCACCGCCGCGGTCAATAAACGCGCAAAAGGACAAGGTTCAATTTGTCGAGCCGCCGGTCGTTACAGGGCAGCACGATTCGACCGTTGCGGTTACTTCGATCGCTATATTTGACGTTTGCCCGCGCAAGTATTTTTTGGGCAAATATATCGGCTTGGAATCACGCAGGTCCGACGCCATGTCGGTTGGTTCGGAGGTTCATAAAATTCTCGCGGGTGGAAGTAGTAACTTGCTCGAAGCGCAGGAACTTGCTCGTCGGTTTCCGATGCCTGCGCATCCCACGCGCCTCGAACATGAGTTCGATTTTATGTTTGCGTTGGAAGATGTCGTCCTGCGGGGGCAAATCGATCTTTGGTATGAGCAGGATGGCGAACTGGTTCTCGTAGACTTCAAAACCGACCGGGAGGAAGAGCCAGAAAGCTACGCTCTGCAACTGCGGTTTTATGCGCTCGCGCTCGAACAGTATGTGGGACGTCTTCCGGATCGCGCGGTGCTGTTTTATCTCCGTTCGGGGCGCTCGATCGAAGTTTCACTTGCCATAAACGACCTTAAATTGGCAGTTAAGACGCTTTGCAGGCTCTTAAATGGCCAAAAAAACATGCTATTTCCACTACAGGAGGGAGAACACTGCTTTCGCTGCGAGTTCTATAAAGGATTGTGCCCGGCAGGAAAAAACTAGGCCTGCGCTTTGCGCGAAGCCATTTTTTTCTCAAGTGCCTTCCAAAGCCGCGCTTTCACGCTCTCTGGAATATTCTGAGGTTCGAGACCTTTATAAACTTGCAGCGTCTTCTTAGTTGTGTCGACAAGGACGAAGCAATTTGGACATTCACTCACATGTTTTTCCAAATGGCACTTCATCGCCGGATCGGTGCTGGGATCCAGATAGTCGTTCAGTTCCTGTAGGAACTGCTTACAAGTGAGCAAAGACGTCTTCCCCCTTCCGCCGGAATTGGCGGGTCAATTTTTCGCGCAGCGCCAAGCGGGCTCTCAACAGCCGGCTTTTCACCGCCGGAATCGAGATTCCCGAGAGTATCAGCGGTCTCCTCGGTGCTCAGTTCTTCGATGTCGCGAAGCATGAAAACGGTGCGGAAATCAGGCTTTAAAGTTTGTACGGCTTCGTCAAGAATTCCCTGCATCTCTTCGCGCGAATAACGCTGCTCGGGGTTGTCTTCCCAAACGGCGATCTCTCTCTGCACCGTTTCTTCGCCTGTTTCGACAGGTTCGTCGAGCGAAACAGTGCGATCGCCTTTGCGCTTGCGGAGTTTCATGAGCGCTTCGTTGACGGCGATGCGGACGATCCAGGTGTAGAATTTCGAATCGCCCTTGAAACCGTCGAGGTGCTCGTAGGCCTTTAAAAACGCCTCTTGCAGCACGTCTTCAGCATCTTCATCGTTCTGGGTGATGTGTTTTGCGAGGCGGTAGATCTTGCGCTCGTAGTGGTTGACCAGCTCCGTGAAAGCCTGGGCATCTCCGGCGCGGGCCTTTTCGACTAGCGCGGATTCATCGAACGTGGCTGTGGTTGTGGGCGTCACGTGTTACTTTCATTCTACTCTGGGTTGCGGTCGGAAGCTTAGCGTCTGTCCGCATGCTTACGCATGGCGGTTCGGTGGCCGGCTATCGGGCTACTCGGCCCTTAGGGCGATCATGGGGTCTACTTGGGTTGCGCGTCTTGCGGGGCCCAGGCAGGCGGCGGTTGCTACTACGGTTAGCACCAAAGCCGCCAGGAGAAATATCGAAGGGTCGGTTGCGGTTACGTTAAACAGCAGGCTGGAGAAGATGCGGCTTAATGCCAGCGCTCCACCTAATCCTAATAACACGCCGAAGAGCACAGGGCGCAAGCCGTCCAGCAGGACGGTTTCCACTACGTCGGCACGATTTGCTCCTAGTGCCATTCTGATGCCAATTTCCTGGGTGCGCTGGGCTGTCGAATGGGCTACTACACCGAAAATTCCGATGCTCGCCAGAAACAAAGCGGCGAACGCGAAGAAGGCTACGATCACGCTTTGGAATCTCGGCTGGCCGACGGTTTCCGCCATGCGGTTTTCCATGGTTCTGACATCGAAAACGGGCATGTCGGGGTCGACGGAGCGGATTACCTTCGCGACTGTGCCGGCGAGCGACATTGGCTCGGCGGAGGTGCGGAGGATCAGAGCGTCGGCGCCCATGAGGGATATAGATCTGGGGCGAGGCGGCAAGGTCGAGTGTTCGGGTCTTCACATCGCCGGCGACGCCGACGATGGTCAGTCCAGATGAACTCGCATTTGGTGTCGGTGCATGGTGGGGGGACGCCAATTTGTTGGCCGACGGCACCGTGTGGAAAGAATGTATGGGCCAGGGTTTCGTTGACGATCACCACGCTAGGGATCTTTGCCGCTTCCACGCCGATTCGCAGCGGGGAAATCCGCGGCAGCGAAGGCGCGCCCGGCGCGCATGGGGATTTCGAAGGTGCGGAAGTAGTCGGGACCGACGAAGGTGCTGAGACTCGCGAATTGGTTTGCGGTGTCATAGGCCGTGTCTTTGATCCCGAAAGGATCGCCGGAGCGAGCATTGATCCCGCCGCCGCGCAATGGCACGGGCCCGACGGTTGCGCCGGTGACGGCTGGCAACGCGGCCAGCTTTTCGCGCAATGTTTCGAAGAATGCAACTCGCTGAGGCAGCGTCGTTTGGCGGGTCATATCGGTCCGCAGCGTCAGCAGGTGGGAGGGGTTGAATCCGGGATCGACGTGGGTCAAGCGCGAAAAGCTTTTTAGCAAAAGGCCGGCGCTGATCATCAGCATGACGGCTAACGCAACTTCCGCGGTTACTAAAATGGACGCGGCGCGGCGGCTGTGGCGCGTGGTTCCCCTGGTGCCCCAGGTCATACGGGCCGAGGTTAATGCCGGTGCGAGTCCGCACAGTACGCAGACGATGGCGGAGATCGCCAGCGTAAACGCAAGAGCACGCGCGTCGACGCTGATGGCGGCGAGACCGGTGCCTAGTTTTTGAGCGCTGGCATTCATACCATTCAAAGCTGCGGGGCTCAGCCGGACCAGAAGCTTTACACCCCAGATCGCGGCGACGGATCCGAGCGCGCCGCCCAGCAATGTGAGCACCGCCGATTCTCTGAGCCATTGCGCCATCAGCCGGGCAGTGGTTGCTCCCAGGGCGCGGCGAATGGTGGTTTCTTTTTCCCTTGACACGGCGCGCACCAGCAGGAGATTGGCTACGTTGACACACGCTATTAATAAGACGACGGCTACGGCGCAGAGCAGGATCAATGTCACGCTGCGATACTCGCCGAGAAACTGATCGTGAAGGGACACGACGGTCACGCCGTAGCCGGCGTCTTCGCCGTGAGGGCCTATATAAGGATGCTCGGTTTCATCGACATGTTTGGCGGCGGCGCTCAAGGCGGATTGCGCGGCGGCCAGCGAAACTCCGGGCTTCAAGCGGGCGAGCATGCGCGTGGCGTTGCCCCAGCTTTGACGCGTATCGAGCGGAACGGGAATCCAGACGTCGACGGCTCCGGAGCTCATACTAAATTCGAAATCCGGGGACATGACGCCGATTACACGACGGGTGTGGCCGCCAACGTTGATCGATTTTCCGAGCATCGAGGAATCGCCTCCGAAGAGTCGTAGAAAAAGTGAATTGCCCAGGATGACGGTGGGCTGGGCGGCGTCGCGATACTCTTCCGGCGTGAAGATTCGTCCGACTTCAGCGCGCGGTGCGAGCATGTCGAATATTTGCGGGCTGACGGTCATTAAGGAAACGCGCTCCGAGGCGGTGTTGGCGCTCACCGTGGTGTCATACCAAAAAATGCCGCCGGTTGAGTCGAAAATGTTATCGAGATGGCGATAGGCGTCCGCGGTGTGATATTCGGGCGAGCGGCGAGGGAGGTTGTACTTTACGAGTTTGTCCCAAACCATAACCAGGCGATCGGAGTGCGGGTAGGAAAGAGGGCGCAGGAGGACGGCGTCGACTACGCTGAAAATCGCGGTGTTGGCTCCGATGCCGAGGGCTAGTGTCAGGATCGCGGCGGCGGAGAAGGAGGGGGATTTCAGGAGGGGGCGCATGTTGGGAAGAAGGAGCCAGTAGCCAGGAGCCAGTAGCCAGTAGCCAGAATAACGTCGGCGCTTCATTAGTTTTGCTCCCGTAATGCGATTACTGGATCGACTTTGGTTGCGCGGGTGGCGGGGACCAGGCATGCGGCTGTGGCTACCAATGTAAGCATAATTGCGGCGGCTAGGAAGGTCGATGGGTCTGTTGCGCCTACGTTAAACAGCAGAGTGGAGAAGATGCGGCTCAGGGCTAGCGCTCCTCCCAGGCCTAGCAGGACGCCGAACAGGACTGGGCGTAAACCGTCTAGCAGGACGGTTTCTATCACCTGTGCGCCATTTGCGCCTAGCGCCATTCTTATGCCGATTTCCTGGGTGCGCTGGGCTGTTGAATGCGCTACTACGCCGAAGATTCCGATGGCCGCCAGGAACAGGGCGGCGGCAGCGAAGAATGCTACGATCGCGGTTTCGAATCTGGGTTGGCCGATCGATTCTGAGATGCGGTCCTCCATCGTTTTTACGTCGAAGACCGGCATATCGGGGTCGATCGAGCGAACCAAGGCAGACACTTCATGCGTGAGTGCCATCGGGTCGCCTGCGGTGCGCAAGACCACGCTGCTGCCGCCTGGCATAGGCATGTAAATCTGCGGTATCGGGGCTCGGTCGAGTGCGGCGGTCTTTACGTCCGCCGCTATGCCGACGATCGTCGACCAGTCGAATCCGCAGCTGGAATCGGCGCAGGCCTTGGGCAACCCGATTTCCTGGCCGATCGCGCCTTGGGGGAAAAATGCGCGAGCCAGCGCTTCATTGACGATCACGGCGCGGGGCGGCTGGGTCGAGTAATCGCCGGGCTCGAACAAGCGACCGGCGCGCAAAGGAATCTGGAAAGTGCGGAAATAATCGGGGGCGATGCCGGTGAGGTTGGCGAACTGGCCGACGGATCCGCTGGAGCCGTAGGCGCGGCCCTCGATCATGAACGGATCGCCTCCGCCGGCATTCGCGCCGCCGCCTCTGACGGGCAGCATTCCTTCGGTCGCGCTGATTACGCCGGGTAATTGTGCTAGTCTTTCCCGCAGCTCAGTGTAAAAGGCCATTATGCGGACTCTTGAAATCGGGCGCGTGGGAGGGAACTGCACCTGCATGGTGAGCAGATGAACGGGGTTGAATCCAGGGTCGACGCTGCGCAAGCGGGAGAAACTCTTGAGCAGCAATCCCGCCCCGATCATCAGCATGACGGCGAGCGCTACTTCGACGGTGACTAAAGAAGATGCGGCGCGACGGCTTTGACGGGTGACTCCGCGGGAGCCCCACGTCATTTTAGTAGAGGCGAGAGCCGGCGCGAGGCCGAACAGAAAGCATACGATGCAGGAGGTAGCGAGCGTGAAGAGCAACGCGCGTCCGTCGACGGCGACATCCGAAGGCAGTGCGGAAGAGCTTACCCTGACGAGGAGTTTCAGGGCCCACACGGCGGCGATGGAGCCGAGCGCGCCCCCGAGGAGTGCGAGTACGGCGGACTCCGTCATCCATTGCGCCATTAATCGCGCTCCGGTGGCTCCCAGGGCGCGACGCATGGTGGTTTCTTTTTCACGGGTCACGGCGCGCACCAGCAGGAGGCTGGCGACATTGACGCAGGCGATGAGGAGGACGGCGGCGACCGCGCACAGCAGGATCAGAGTCACGGTGCGGAACTCGCCCAAGAGCTGTTCGCGCATAGAAATCACTTTCACACGATAGCCCGCGTCCTCACCGTGAGGGCCGGTATAAGGATGCTCGGTTTCGTCCACGTGTTTGGCCGCCGCATCGAGAGCCGATTGTGCGGCTGCGAGGGAAACGCCGGGTCGAAGTTTGGCGATCATGCGCGTGATGTTGCCCCACCTCTTGGGATTGTCGAGGTTCCGGGGAGTCCAGATGTCGGTGCCGGTGATGCCCAGCCTGAACTCGAAGGAAGGAGACATGACGCCGACGACGCGATGGGCAACGCCGTCGAGGTTGATCGATTTTCCAATGATGGCGGGATCGCCGGCGAACCGCCGCATAAAGAACGAATGGCTCACTACGGCGACAGATGGCGCGTTGGCGCGGTACTCGTCGGGCGTGAAGACGCGTCCAAGAACCGCGCGCGGTGCGAGCATGTTGAACACCTGATCGGAGACCATCATGGACGGGACGCGCTCGGCTCCGGCGTCTCCTGTCAGGATGCGGTCGAGCGGCAGAATCCCGCCGGTCGATTCGAAGACCTGATCCAAGCGGCGATACGCGGCGGCGGTCCGATACTCGGGGTTGAGGCGATTGAGACCTAGCTTGGTGAGCTGGTTCCATACCATGACCAGACGGTTGGAATCGGGATAAGGCAGAGGGCGGAGCAGCACGGCGTCGACTACGCTGAAGATCGCGGTGTTGGCGCCGATGCCGAGAGCTAGCGTCAGAATCGCGGCGATGGCGAAGCCGGGGGCTCGTCGGAGGGAGCGGAGGGCGTAGCGGAGGTCCTGAAGAAGGAGCCAGGAGCCAGGAGCCAGGAGCCAGAATGGGTTTCGGGTTCTCATTGCTTTTTCGCTAACGACGAAGTTGCTAGCATGCCTCCTAATCCCATGGTTTCTACTGCGCTTGACGGGACGATTACCATTGCGCCTTTCTCCTTTATCGCTTCGTATAGCATATTCATGGCGCGGAGGTGAAGGGCGACGGGATTTTCGGCGTAGGTCTCGGCGGCTTTGGCGAATTTTTCGGCGATTTGCGTTTCGGCATCGCCCAGGATCAGGCGGGCTTGGCGTTCGCGCTCGGCTTGGGCCTGGCGAGACATGGCGTCCTGTAAGGCTTGCGGGATCGTGACGTCGCGAATTTCTACGGATTGCACGGTGATGCCCCAGGGATTGGTCTTTTCGTCCAGGAGCTTTTGCAGTTCGCGTCCCATGGATTCACGCTCCGTGATCATCTGTGCGAGTTCGTGGCGGCCAATCGATTCACGCAGAGCTGTTTGGGCGCTGAGGGTGATCGCGTCGACGAAATTCTGTACTTCGAGAATCGACTTTTCGGCATTCCAGACTACCCAGAATACGATGGCGTCGACATTCACTGGTACCGTGTCGCGGGTGAGGGTCGATTCGGCGCTGACGCTGGTCACGCGGACTCGCTGATCGACGACGGGGCTGAGCGTGTCGACGACGGGGATCATGAAGAACATGCCGGGCTCGCGCAGACCGATGTAGCGGCCGAAGCGCAGTACGGCGACTTTTTCCCACTGGCGGACGACTCGGATTGCGAAGAGAAGGTAGAGTCCGATCAGGGCTCCGGTCACGGCGGGCGTCCAAAATCCAGTGAGTGCGGAGACGGCTGCGCCTGCTGCCACGCATATTACGAAGATGGTTAATCTTAGGCTACTCATGTTATTTCCCCCGTTCCTTTAATGCGTCGAGAATTTCCGCCAGCGTGAAGCCGCCTGCACCGGCCCGGGCGACGAATTCGTCGATCAGTTGATCGAGGCGGCGAGTGCGATCGTCATCGTCCACGCGACGCGGCTGCAAGGCGATGAAAGTGCCAGTGCCTTGTTGGGTATCGAGGACGCCTCGAATTTCTAGTTCACGATAGGCGCGCATGACCGTGTTGGGATTGATGGCCAGGTCAACGGCGACTTGGCGGACGGTCGGGATCTGATACCCGACACGCAAAGTCCCCGTCGCGATGCCGGCCTGCACCTGATCGATAAGCTGGCGGTAAACCGGGACGCCGCTGCCGTTATCGAGGCGAAATTTGAAGGGCGACTGCGTAATGGGCATATCAATTACAACGCTAGTGTATTAGTTAAATAATACATTGTCAACAAGAATTTGTCCTGGCGTTATGGATTTTATGAAGGTTACAGACCATTTGTAAAAAAATCTTGACTGGCGATTTCAGCGGAGTATAGTAAAGGCAGGTTACTGGGAAGGGTAATACCATGTCCTTTAGAATCAATTATAAAAATCAATTATTGATGGCTGGGGCCGTCGCACTTTTTGCTGTGATTCCGGCTGTGGCGTCAGATGACTCTCCGGGCCTGAAGGCGTTTCGGGCGGGCGACTATGCGACCGCTTATAAAGAATGGAAGCCATTAGCTGACAAGGGCGATGCGAATGCGCAGTGCAATCTGGGCGTGATGTATCAAAAAGGATTGGGAGTAGACCGCGATCCGGGGCAGGCATTCCAGTTGTTCCAGGCGGCAGCGGACAAAGGGAATGCGCAGGCGCAATATCAGCTCGCGCAGATGTTCGCGAAGGGATGGGGTGTTCCGCAGAATTTCAGTTCGGCGTTGCTATGGACCCAGAAATCCGCAGCGGCGGGAGACGCAGACGGCGAGAATCGGATGGGCTGGCTTTACGATGAGGGCTATGGCGTTCAGAAAGACGCCAAGCAGGCCGCCTATTATTATCGTCTCGCCGCTGAAAAAGGTAACGTCGATGCGCAGTTTAGCCTCGGGCTGGCCTATGAGAAAGGGTCGGGTGTCCGAAAGGATAACGCGGAGGCGGCGAAGTGGCTGAGGATGTCGGCCAAGCAAGGGAATACCAAGGCTCAGGCGGAGTTGGACGTACTACAACAAAAAGATCAGCTCACGAAAAAATAGCGCCGTTTCGTGGACCAAAAACCCATCTCGATCTGCTGAGTCTTGACAAAATATTAGATTAGATATAGTCTAATTTATTGATGGACGCCGAGGCGATCAAACGGTCCTTGGAAAGCAGCGGGTTGCGGTGCACTCCTCAGCGCTACGCGGTAATGGCATTCCTGATGGAACACAGCAGGCATGCTACGGCTGCGGAAATCTTCGAAGCTGTGAATCGCGCGGATCCACGCTCTTCAAGGGCTACCACCTATAACAATCTGCGGGACTTGGTGCAGGCCGGCTTGGTGCGGGAAGTCGCCGTCGAGGGCCGTGCCGCGCGATTCGACGCGAAAGGCATACCGCACCACCACTTCATCTGCGACCACTGCGGCAAGGTTGAAGACATGGAGTGGTACGACGTCCCTAAGCCTGCATCGAGCTCACTCGGTAAGCGTATTGTTCGTGAATGCGAACTCATTTTTCGGGGGCTGTGCTCTAAATGCGCCCCAAGGAACGCGTCCAGCCGCGATGGCACAAATGCGAAAGCGCGAGCGAGTTCGTAGTTCGTCAACGTATTTTTTCTAACTAACTCACAGGAAGAGGAACATCATGGAAAAACAATTCACCCCTGGCGTGGGGGATCCCGCGCCGAATCAGCCGGAGCATATTCTGCCAAGTGCAGTCGAGCCAAGCGAAGCCAAGTGTCCATTCTCGGGCAACGGGCACAAACACACCTCGGCCGGAGGGCAGGGGAATGCGAACTGGTGGCCGAATCAACTGAACCTGAAGATCCTGCACCAGCGCTCCCCATTGTCCGATCCGATGGACAAGGAGTTCAATTACGCGGAAGAATTCAAGAGTCTCGACCTGGATGCCGTGATCAAGGATCTCCATTCCCTGATGACTACATCGCAGGACTGGTGGCCGGCGGACTACGGCCATTATGGGCCGCTCTTCATCCGTATGGCGTGGCATAGCGCAGGCACATACCGTATCGCGGATGGTCGAGGCGGCGCGGGTTCGGGAGCACAGCGGTTTGCGCCGCTCAACAGTTGGCCGGACAACGTGAGCCTCGACAAGGCACGCCGGCTGCTCTGGCCGATCAAGCAAAAGTACGGCCGGAAAATATCCTGGGCCGACCTGATGATCCTCACCGGGAACGTCGCTCTGGATTCGATGGGATTCAAGACCTACGGGTTTGCCGGCGGCCGCGAGGACGTCTGGGAGCCGGAAGAAGACACTTACTGGGGGCCAGAGGGCAAGTGGCTGGGGGACGAACGCTACAGCGGCGACCGTGACCTCGCCAATCCTCTGGGAGCCGTGCAGATGGGCCTGATTTACGTGAATCCGGAAGGGCCCAACGGAAAGCCGGATCCGGCCGCTGCGGCGCGGGATATCCGGGAGACGTTCGCCCGCATGGCGATGAATGACGAGGAGACGGTGGCCCTTATTGCCGGCGGACACACCTTCGGGAAAGCGCACGGCGCTGCCGACCCAGGCAAATATATGGGTCCTGAACCCGAGGGAGGTGACATCGAGGCGCAAGGCTTCGGCTGGGTGAACACGTTTGGCAGCGGCGCTGGCGCCCATGCGATCACCAGCGGGTTGGAGGGAGCATGGACCACCAACCCGGTGAAGTGGGACAACAACTACTTTGAGAACCTGTTCGGCCATGAATGGGAACTCACCAAAAGTCCCGCCGGCGCTCAGCAATGGACGCCCAAGAACGGAGCCGCGGCAGGTACGGTGCCCGATGCCCACGATTCGTCTAAGAAGCACGCTCCGATGATGTTCACGACGGACCTGGCACTGAAGGTGGACCCGACGTACGCGAAGATTTCGAAGCATTTTCAAGAAAACCCACAGGAATTCGCGGACGCATTCGCCAAGGCTTGGTACAAACTGACGCACCGAGACATGGGGCCCCTCTCGCGATATCTTGGCCCGCTGGTTCCCGCGGAACCGTTGCTGTGGCAGGATCCCATCCCCGCTGTGGATCATGAACTGATCGGCGAGCAGGACATCGCCGCGCTGAAATCCAAGATCCTCGCATCCGGACTATCTATCTCCCAACTGGTCACGACTGCCTGGGCGTCGGCGACAACGTTCCGCGGCGGAGACAAGCGCGGCGGAGCCAACGGGGCACGCATTCGCCTCGCGCCGCAAAAGGATTGGGAAGTCAACCAGCCGGCCGAACTCAAGAAGGTCCTTCAGAAGCTGGAGGCGATCCAGAAGGATTTCGGGAAGAAGGTGTCGCTTGCTGACCTGATCGTGCTGGGCGGTTGCGCAGCGGTCGAGGCAGCCGCGAAGAAGGCTGGCCACGACGTGAAGGTTCCTTTCTCGCCGGGGCGCACGGACGCGTCGCAGGAGCAGACCGACGTACACTCCTTCGCGGTGCTGGAGCCGACCGCGGACGGGTTCCGCAATTATCTCCGAAACGGACACCAAAGTCCGGCCGAGGAACTGGTGGATCGGGCACAGTTGCTGACGCTGACTGCCCCCGAGATGACGGTTCTCGTCGGTGGCCTGCGTTCCCTAAATGCTAATTTCGGACAGTCTAAAAACGGTGTCTTCACTAACCGACCTGAGACACTGACGAATGATTTCTTCGTGAACCTGCTGGACATGAATACGAAGTGGCAGAAATCCGCCACATCCGAGGGCGTTTTGGAGGGGCGCGATCGGGCGACGGGCGAACTCAAGTGGACGGGCACTGTCGTTGATCTCGTCTTCGGTTCCAACTCCCAGCTCCGGGCCCTGGCCGAAGTCTATGCATGCAGCGACTCGCAGGAGGCGTTCGTGAAGGATTTCGTGGCTGCGTGGAACAAGGTGATGAACCTTGATCGCTACGACCTTGCCTGAGGATACGCCAGAAGTTTCGCGTCTACCCGCATGCTTTACGCATGGCGGCTCAGAGCCGATTCTGAGCCGCGACCATAAGCGAGCGGGTCGACCCGCGCTTTGCATTGAACGGTGCGTCGCTAGAGGGGCTCGCGCCGTTCGCCTCTGGTAACCTGATGGTTACAGATGAGCAACCTCCAAATTACGCTGCCGGACGGCAGTGTCCAAAGTGTTCCTAACGGCGCGCGACCGATCGATGTCGCGGCGAAAATCGGCCAGCGCCTTGCCGACGATGCGATTGTCGCTCGCGTAAATGGCAATTTATGGGACCTCAATCGTCCCTTTGAAGCCGATTCCTCGCTCGAAATTCTCACGACAAAGAATCCCGACGCGCTGGAAGTGGTTCGTCATTCGACCGCGCATTTGCTGGCGGCAGCGGTGCTCGAATTGTTTCCTGAAACGAAGCTCGGCATCGGTCCGCCGATCGACACGGGATTCTATTACGACTTCGCGCGACCCGACGCGTTTACGCCGGAGGATCTCGAAAAGATCGAAAAGAAGATGTGGGAGATTCAGGCTCGCGATCTTCCCTACGAGCGCAAATACACGGAGAAAAACGAAGGACTGAAGCTCTACGCCGATCAGCCCATGAAGTGCGAGCTGATTACGGAGCGCGCGGGCGACATTTTTTCGGAGTACACTCTGGGGCCTGATTTCATTGACTTCTGCCGCGGTCCGCATGTGCCGTCGACCAAAAAGTTGAAAGCGTTCAAGCTGCTCTCGATCGCCGGAGCTTACTGGAAGGGCGACGAAAAGAACGCGCAGCTTCAGCGCATTTATGGCACGGCGTTTTTTAACAAGAAGGAACTCGACGAGTATCTGGCGAAGCTGGAAGAAGCGAAGAAGCGCGACCATCGCAAGCTGGGGCAGGAACTCGACCTGTTCAGCATTCAGGAATTGGCTGGTCCGGGGCTGATTTTCTTTCATCCCAAGGGCGGTCGCATCCGCGTGATCATCGAGGACTGGATGCGCGAGCAGTATCTGAAGCGAGGTTATGCTCTGGTCTATACGCCGCACGTGATGCGCGCGGATTTGTGGAAGACATCCGGTCACCTGAGCCACTACAAAGAAAATATGTTCGCCGGGATGGAGCTCGACGACGCCGAGTATCGTTTGAAGCCGATGAACTGCCCCGGGCACATCCTGATTTATCGCGATCGCCAGCATAGCTATCGCGAACTGCCGGTGCGCTTGGGCGAGCTGGGCACGGTTTACCGCTATGAGCGCAGCGGCGTGATGCACGGCCTGCTGCGCGTTCGCGGATTTACGCAGGATGACGCTCACATTTTCTGCACTCCCGACCAGATTGAAGATGAAGTCGTGAGCTGCCTCGAATTCGCCATCGATGTCTTGAAGGCGTTCGGATTCGAGCAATATGAAGCGGAGCTTTCGACGTGGGACGGTGGCAAGAGCGGTAAATACGACGGGACGCCGGAGCAGTGGGCTCTGGCGGAGAATGCGTTAAAGCACGCGGCGGAGCGATTGAATTTGAAAGCGCCTGTGACGGCCGATGACGCGGCGTTTTATGGCCCGAAGATCGACATGAAACTGCTGGACGCGCTGGGCCGCAAGTGGCAGCTATCGACGGTGCAGTTCGATTTCACGCTGCCGCAGAAGTTCGGCCTGGAGTACGTGGCCGAAGACGGCAAGAAGCATCAGCCGCTGATGGTGCATCGCGCGCTGTATGGATCGGTCGAGAGATTCTTTGGCATCCTGATCGAACATTATGCGGGGCGTTCCCTTTGTGGCTCGCGCCGGTGCAAACGGTGGTGATGCCGATTACCGATCGTCAGCTCGAATATGCGCAAAAGGTTCACGCGCGGTTGGAAGAGGCCGGGCTGCGTTCGCACTTGGATGATCGGAAAGAGAAGGTCCAACTGAAAATTCGCGACGCGCAGATGCAGAAGGTCCCGTACATGCTGGTGGTCGGCGATCGCGAGGCGGAGGCCGGCGCAGTGTCGGTGCGCCATCGAAAGCATGGCGATATGGGTGCGAAGCCGCTGGAGCAATTCGTGGAAGAAGTCACCAGGCTGGTGGAGACGAAGAACGTCACTGAGTAAGAAGGAGCCAGAAGCCAGAAGCCAGAATAAAACCATGCGGGTTCGAAGTACTGGCGCTAAGAGTATCCTCAGCAAAACCTCCGGGTTTATCGCTGAGGCGGGTTTTACGCATTCGCTCACGCCGGCGCGTAACTGCACGTTCGGATGCACCTATTGTTACGTCCCCACAATGGGCATCTATGGTGGACTGAAGCCGGAGGATTGGAATCGCTGGGGTCAGTTCACGACGTATAAATCGAACGCCCCTGAATTATTGCGACGCGAATTGCGGCACGCCCAGAGTATTTATTGTTCGCCTTTGGTCGATCCCTATCAACCGGCGGAGGCGGAAGAACAAATGATGCCGCGCATTCTCGATGTGCTGCTTGATGCGCCGCCGCGAGTTTTTACGATCCAGACTCGCGGACCGCTGATCCTGCGCGATATCGAGCGGCTGCGCGCGCTTTCGCGGTGTACGACGCTGCGGGTCAGCTTTTCAATCACGACGAATCGCGAGGATATTCGACGGCTTTACGAGCCGCACTGCGCTAGTTTCGAGGAGCGCCTGAATGTCGTGCGCACGCTGCGAGAGGCGCGATATCGAAACCTATGCAACGCTTGCGCCCCTGCTGCCGTGCGATCCGGAAGTGCTGGCGCGGGCCGCGCTCGACGCATCGCCACAACCATTTAATTGGCGATCCGCTGCATATCCGCGCGACTAAACGTCACGGCGCAACCACGCGTGAGGCCGCGTTCAAGATCGGCACCATGCACGATCACGGCGATTATTTCGACGCGGCGCACCAGGCAAGAGTGGTAGAACAAATTGACGCCCTCGCCCGCGAGGCCGGATTCACATTCACCACCGGGCCACGCGGGTTTGCCAGATTGGCCTTATGAGTCTACTTACCGAAATTCTTCACAAGACGCACTTTGAAAACTGGTCCGGCGAGGAATTGGCTTCGTCTAACCCGGCGACAGGTCAAGAGCTGGGGCGCGTGCGCCTTGCCGAGGAAGAAGACTACGACGATGTGCTGTGGGATGCCGTGAAGACGTTCGAGCGATGGCGTCTGGAGCCGGCGCCGAAGCGCGGCGAAATCGTTCGCGAAATCGGCGAAGAGCTGCGTGCGGCTAAGGACGAGCTCGGGTTGCTGGTGACGCTCGAAACGGGAAAGATTCTTGCCGAAGGGCGCGGCGAAGTGCAGGAGATGATCGATATCGCGACCTTCGCGGCCGGCCTCTCGCGCCAGCTCTACGGCCTCTCCATGCATAGCGAGCGGCCCGCGCATCGCATGTATGAACAGTGGCATCCCCTGGGTGTGGTTGGAGTGATCAGCGCCTTCAATTTTCCCGTTGCGGTGTGGAGCTGGAACGCTTTGCTGGCGATGGTGTGCGGCGATACGGTGGTTTGGAAGCCGTCACTGAAGACGCCTCTCACCGCGGTCGCGGTGCAGAAAATCGCCGACAGCGTGCTCGATCGGCACGGATGGAAGGGCGTGCTGAATCTCGTCATCGGCAAAGACGATGTCGTCGGCGAACGGCTGATCGGCGATCCTCGCGTTCCCCTGATCAGCGCGACTGGATCGACGCGCATGGGCAAACATGTTGCTCAGGTGGTCGCGAAACGATTAGGGCGGACGCTGCTTGAATTGGGCGGGAACAACGGCCTCATCGTGATGGACGATGCCGATCCCGATCTGGTGGTGCGAGCGGTGTTGTTCGGCGCGGTGGGCACGGCGGGGCAGCGCTGCACGACGATTCGCAGGCTCTTTCTCCAGAAAAACATCGCGCCGAAAATCACGGAGAAGCTGATCGCGGCTTATAAACAGATCCGTGTCGGCGATCCGAGCGATCCGCAGACTTTGATGGGCCGCTGATCGACACCGATGCCGTCGCGATCATGATGCGGGCGCTCGATGATATTCGCGATCAGGGCGGCGAGGTTCTTTGCGGTGGAGATCGGCTCAATACGGGCCCGTGTTTCGTCGCTCCGACGCTGGTGCGTTCGCATGAGCGCATGCCGATCGTGAAAGAAGAAATCTTCGCGCCGATTCTGCACTTGATCGAGTTCGAAAGAATCGGCGAGGCAATCAGTGGCATAACAACGTTCCGCAAGGGCTTTCGTCGGCGATTTTTACGAATAATCTGACGGCCGCGGAAACGTTCCTGAGCGCGCTTGGCAGCGATTGCGGCATCGCCAATGTGAATATCGGCACCAGCGGCGCGGAGATCGGCGGCGCATTCGGAGGCGAGAAGGAAACCGGCGGCGGTCGCGAATCCGGCAGCGATGCCTGGAAGGCTTACATGCGCCGGCAGACGGTGACGGTCAACTGGTCCGGTGCGCTGCCGCTGGCCCAGGGCATCGAATTCGATGTGTGATTACGGCTTGCTGCCGGCTGGCCTGGTTTCGTACTGCGGACCCTTCTTTTCAGCGGCCTGCCGCAGAAGTCCGTCGGCGATCTGGCCAAGGTTTTTCTCCGCCGACGCGAAAATGGGAGCGTCTGCCAGGGTATTGAAACCGGACGCTGCCCATCCAATCGACGAACAGGATGTAAGGGACGTGGGACGCCCAGTCTCCTTCAAGTCGAGGAATTTGATGGCGGGATCCTTATCCAAGTGTCCCACTGGAAAAGGAAAGCGGTAGCGCTCGGCGAACGGCTTCACGACTGCGATATTCGGATCGAGCGCGATGCCAATGGCCTGAAAGCCGCGTGGACCGAATTCCTTTTGCAGCTTCGCCATGAATTGCAGCGTCGAGAGGCATTCGGGACAATCGGTCAACATCATTTCGATCATCAACACCTTGCCGTGATACTGCGCAACGTGAATGGTTTTGCCATCACTGCCGGGAATAGGAATGTCGGCGCACTTGCGCGGCGTGCGCTGCGCGAAGCACACGGAAATCAGGCACAGGAAAACCAGAAGGCGTCGAAAAGTAACCATAGAGTTTGCGCGGGTCTTCATTTATCTTAATTGATTTTCGACTTCCGCCAGCCAATCCGGGCGCTTCAAAACCTCGCGCGGGCGGCTTCCATCGGGCGGTCCGATGATTCCTTCGCGCTGCATCATATCGAGAATCCGCGCCGCGCGGCCGTAGCCGAGACGCAAGCGCCGCTGCAAAGTGGACGTCGACGCCTTCCCCATTTCGAGCACCACGCGCACAGCGTCCTGATAGACGGGATCCTCGCTGCCATCGAATTCTTCGTTGTCACCGGACTCTTCGTCGTCGGCCGGAGGCGCCATCAGGAACGTCTTGTCGTAATCGGGCTCGGCCTGCCGTTTCCAGAACTCCACGACTTCGTTGGTTTCCGCTTCACTCACGAAAGATCCATGCACGCGCACCAGTCGCGACGATCCTGGCGGCAGGAACAGCATGTCGCCGCGTCCTAGCAGATGTTCTGCGCCCATCACGTCGAGCACGGTTCGCGAATCGACTCGCGTAGCCACGCGGAAGCTGATGCGCGACGGGAAATTCGCCTTGATCAATCCAGTGATGACGTCCACGCTGGGCCTCTGCGTTGCGAGCACCAGATGCATGCCGACGGCGCGCGCCATCTGCGCGAGCCGAGTGACACTCTCTTCGACATTCGCCCGTTCGAGCATCATCAAGTCGGCCAACTCGTCGATCAGAATCAGAACGTAGGGAATTTCTTCCAGCTCGTCGAGCTCCGATTCATCGTCGAACAAGCTGCGCGGCTTGGCTTGAATCTGCCGCACTTTTTTGTTGTATTGATCGATATTGCGGACGCCCTGCGAGGCCAGCAGTTTCAATCGCCGCTCCATTTCGAGCACGGCATTGCGAAGCGCGTTGGTCGCCTTTTTCGCGTCGGTGATCACCGGCGTCAACAGGTGCGGAATGCCTTCGTAGAGGCCGAATTCCAGGCGTTTGGGATCGACCATGATCAGGCGAACCTGATGCGGCGTCGCCTTATAAAGGATCGACATGATCAGCGAATTGAGCATCACGCTCTTGCCCGCTCCGGTCGATCCGGCGATCAAAAGGTGCGGCATCGTATCGAGCGCGGCGACTTTAATTCGTCCGTTGATGTCTTTGCCCAAGCGCGACCGTCAGTGGCGATGCGGAGCTATGAAACTCATCCGACTCGAGAATCTGGCGCAGGCTGATCACTTCGCGCTTCGAGTTCGGCACCTCGATTCCGACGGTCGGTTTGCCTGGAATGCGCTCGATCAAAATCGATTCGGCTTGCAGGCCGAGGCACAAATCCTCGGTCAGCGTGGTGATGCGCGAATACTTCACACCCGCTTCGGGCTTGAATTCGAAAGTGGTGACGACGGGTCCGGGATTGATCTGCGTGACCGAGCCCAGCACGTTGAATTCTTCGAATTTCGATTTGATTTTGGCCGCGGTCTCCTTGAGTTCCTGGCTGTCGAAGGCGCTGCGCGCGACTGGCTCCTGCAACAAAGTGGTGGGAGGCAAGCGGAAATCTGCACGTTGTTTCCGGGGCGCGATTTCCGGTTTGCTTCCTAGTTTCGGAGGAGCAGCGGGTGGAATTTCGACCATCTGCTGTGAAACCGGCGTCGGCTCTAGCATGTGGATCGGAATATCTTCGACCGGAAATGGAGACGACGGAGCTTCTTCCCACGGCGCCCGTTCCAGCGGATCGACGATCGGAGGCGAGTCTGGTTGTTCCCTCGTCCTTCGAGCGCGCGGCGCTTCCACCGGCGATTCCTCTACTGCTTCCTGCACGGCTCTCCTGAGAGCGCGCTTTTCGGCTCGATCTCTCGCCGCCATCACTCGCGACTCGCGCCAGGCGCGATAGCGCCCAGCGATTGCGCCAAAGATGTTCAGCGGGACTCGGAACCAACCCGGAAGCCGCGACATTTCAAAAGTCGATACCAGATAGAGGGCCACGATCCAGCAGCCGGCCGTGAACAAAGCGGCTCCGGTCAGGTTCATCGATGCGACGAGATAGTCCGCCAGCACCGTGCCGATAAGCCCACCGGCGGGAATTCCTCCGGTGATGGGCTGCCATGTCGAGGCGAATCCGAACGCGGTGCAAGTCGCTGCGAGGAACAGCACCGCGCCCAGAAATTTCGCCCACTGCGCTTCAATTTCCGCGGAGCGGATCCACATCCAGCCGAGCAGCAGGATCAGAATGGGAACGGCATACGCGCCCAGGCCGAGCGTTTGCAGAAAGAAGTCGGCGAAGAACGCGCCGACGCGTCCGGTCAGATTGACAGGCTTCGCCGCGCCGCTGACCGTGTTCCACGAAGGGTCGAGAGGACTGATACGACACGAGACCGAAAAAAATGAACAGTCCCGCAATCAGAAATAGAATCGCAACGGCTTCATTGAGCCGTGGATACTGCGTGGGTCCTAAATATTTCATCCGCCGCCAAAGCGGAAGAACGCAAGAGCGATTACTATTATGCCAAAAACGATGCGGTATGCGATGAAGGCTCCAAAAGTGCGCTGCCGCAGGAACGCAAGGAAGAAACGGATGACGATGCATCCGGTGATCGCGCTCACCAGCATTCCCACCAGCATCGGCGTCTGCATATCGTGCGGAATGCCGCCTTCGTGCTTGTACAAATCGTAGAATTTTTTGAGCGCGATGCCGGCGACGGTCGGCGTCAGCAGCAGAAAGGAAAAGCGAGCGGCGGCTCCGCGTTCAAGGTTTCGAAACAACCCGGCCGACATGGTAATTCCGCTGCGGGAGACTCCAGGGACCAGTGCCAGCGCTTGCGCGATGCCGATGAGAAGCGCGTCGCGCGGTCGAAACGTGGCCCAGGTCTTTCTGCTTGCGTCCCGGCGTTCTCCGCCAGCCACATAACGATTCCGATCAGGATCGCCATCGCCCCGATGACGTACAGATTGTCGCGTATAGCGCCTTCGATTTTCTTTTGAAACAGGAGGCCTGCGACGCCTGCCGGAATGGTGGCGAGCGCCAGCAGCCATAAGAGTCCGCGATTGCGCTGCAGCCCGGAATCGCCGCCGACGCGCATGCCGAATCCCTGAGCGACGATCTGCATCCAGTCCCGAAAAAAATAAAGAATCACAGCGGCAAGCGTCCCCACGTGCAACGCGATATCGAACGCCAGCCCCTGCTCCGGCCATCCCAGCAGCTTCGGAATCACGATCAGATGCGCGGAACTGCTGATAGGCAGAAATTCGGTCAGTCCCTGGATAATGCCCAGGACGATCGCCTGCAAAAGGGGCATAAGTAGTTTAGGGTAGCGCAACCGCCGCATGCCGGGGCGGACTGATTGATCGGAATTCGCGTAGGTTTGAATTCACCCAAAAGTAAGCCATACGGCATACGATACAGTGGCCATTCGGCACACATCCGCGCTATCCTAGAACTAATATGCGGGTGATTTGGGTGATTGCTGTCCTAACGGGGATTCTGCGTGCCGCCGTGCCGCCGACATTCCATAAACATATGCTCCGAGCGTTGGAGTGCCATCGCCAGCCTCTGGAGATAACGGTCGGCACAGTCGATGTTGCAATCGACGCGCACATGGACTCGATGGATCTCTGTCGGCCCGCCCGAAAGAGATCGGAATAATCCGATGGTCATCCTGATTGCGCTGGTGGCCGGATCGGCCATTTACTCGCTGTTATCCATCTTCGCGGCACTGCGATTCCTCGCGACCCGCCGCCCTGCGCCGTCGGCGATGGAGCCTATCAGCATTCTGAAGCCGCTGGCCGGTCTCGATCCGGGCCTCGAATCGAATCTGCGAACATGCTTCGAGCAGGATTATCCCGCCTTCGAAATCCTATTCGCCGTGCGCGATGCAGACGACCCGGCGGTCGCGGTCGTCGGAAAGGCTGCGGCAGGAATATCCGCATGTGCGCGACGCGCCTGCTGATCACCGGGGAGCCTCCGTACGCAAACGCGAAAGTATTCAGCCTGGACCGCATGCTGGCCGCCGCGGCGAACGATCTGGTGGTGATGAGCGACAGCGATATTCGCACCGGCCGCAATCTTTTGCGCACCGTCGCGCGCGGAATTTCAGGACCCCAAACTCGGCATCGCCACCTGCCCCTATCGCGCGGTTTCCGGCCCGAGTTTCTGGTCGCGCATCGAAGCGATCGGCATGAATACCGATTTTCTTGCCGGTATTCTGGTCGCGCGCATGCTGGAAGGGATGCAGTTCGCGGTTGGCCCCACCATCGCCGCCCGGCGCAGCGCGCTCGCATCGATTGGCGGATTCGACCGCTTGAAAGATTATCTGGCCGAAGACTTCGTGATGGGAAAATTCGCCGCCGAAGCCGGTCACGGCGTCATTCTATCGTCGGGTGTGGTCGAGCATCACATCGGCAGCACGGATTTCGCTCACAACGCCGCGCATCGCCTGCGCTGGACCCGCAGCACGCGCCGTTCCAGGCCCTGGGGCTACATGGGCCAGTTGTTCACCATGCCCCTGCCGCTGGCGATCGCGCTGGTTGCCGCGGATGCCATCCGATTGGCCGTTCGCGCTTGCCGCGCTGGCAGTCCGCTTCGCCGCGGCTTACATCGTTTCCGCGCGCGTGCTGCACGTGAAACTGAACTGGCTGCTTGCTGCCGGTCGAGGATCTTGCCGTATTCTGCTTCTGGGTGCGCGGGATTCTTCGGCAAAACGATCATCTGGCGGGGCCGCCGTTACCTGCTTCATTCCGACGGCCGCTTCGAGCTGATACCTGCATCGAATAACCGGCGCCCCTCAGCCAAGTGGGACGGTTCCCGACCTGCCCTCCCGTTTCTACCGAGGCAGAACCACCAAAGTGCTCTTCGCATCGACTTTCCGAACTGCATCGGAAAACTGGTCGCTCCGTAGTACGCGTTCCACTGATCTTTGTAATGCGACGACAACCGCTGTCCCGATTCGCCGACCGTGATGTTCTGCAGCGAACGGTCCAGATCGCTCAGGTCGACAATCATGCGCATCGACGGTCCCAGTCGCCGCGTGGTCTGCTTGACCGTGGTCGACGATCCGCTCATCGGTACTGGACCGATGTTGAAATACCTTCCGATCAACGGCAGCTGCCCGCCAACCGGATGCGCCATTTTCAGTGCGTTGTACTGCCCGTAATCCCAGCGCGAAACCTTCGAGCCCTGAATTTTCGCGCCTTCCTCCACCGCATCGGCGAAACATTTCATCAGCAGCGCGTCGTAATCGGGAAACCATCCCGGCGGGCGCTCGCGCAGCAGTTTTTCGAGCACCGCGGGAGCCATCCCAAATTCGTAAGTCTGCCCCGCTGCCCGGCGCGGCGCGCTCCGCCACAGCTTTGCGAAGCTGCTGAAACACCAGCGTCACGCACCATCGGCGCCGCAGTGCCCTTTTCCATTTGCCCGTTCCACGATCGCAGTAAATCGACGGCCTCGCGTAGCGCCGGATTCGTCGCCTTCCGCGCATCCCATGCCGCCACCACCTGCTGCGCGAGGAATTGCGAAAAGCCGAATACACGTCTTTCTGCACTTCGAGCATCTGCCGCGGCTCCCACTTCGCCCGTCGGTCGAGCAGCGTGCGAATTTCAATCGCGCCGATACGGCGCCGCGAAATTGCCGGTCACCGGGTATGGATAATCCGCCGGGAAACGGATTCTGATTCGCCGTGACGACCGCGCCGCGCGCCGGATTGAAAAAATGCGGCAGCTCGTCGAACGGAATCATCCCTCCCATTCGCAATCGCCCGACGCGCCATCGGCCGGCACATCGCCTCCGCAGCCCTTGCTTGCGAATCGGATTGCGGCCCGTCGCGTGATACCCGATGTTGCCCGCCGTATCGGCGTAAACGAAATTCTGCCCCGGACCCGGGAATCGCGCGATGGCGGCCGTGAATTCCTTCCAATCGTGCGCGCGATCGATATCGAGAAACGGAAACTGAAACGTCCCCGGGTCCGCCGCGGCCCAGCGCAGCGAGTATTGATGGTTTTCGTCGCTCAAAAAAATCGGCCCGTGCCGCGTGACCCACGTCGTCATCTGAACCGGCTTCGCGCCTTTCACGGCGATCGCGTCGCGCTCCAGGCGCGCCTGCTCCAGCTGGCCTCTGAACACGTACCGCCCGTTCTGCGGATCGATCTGTTCGCGATACAGATCCTGCACATCGAACTGCAGATTGGTGATGCCCCAGGCAATGCGTCTCGTTGTGCCCGATGATCACCGCGGGCACGCCCGGCAGCGACACGCCGGTCACATTCAAGCCCGGCGCGCGCAGATGAACCATGTACCACGTCGAAGGAATTCCGAAATCGAGATGCGGATCGTTCGCCAGAATCGGCTTCCCGGTCGCCGATGCGCTCGCCCGAAACCGCCCACGCATTCGAACCCGGCTGCGGATCGAAACCGGTGCGCGCGGGAAACAGAAAATCGACCTTCGCCGCGATCGCCCTTCTCGCGCATGTGCAGCTTCTGGATCTCGTCGCGCCAGCTGGTCGTCAGCGTGCGGATACATCTGCAAGCCCGCCAGCATCGAGTCGCGCACTCGCCACGGCCGCGGATCGTAATTGAGCAGCGTGAACTCCAGCGGCAACTGTCCGCGATGCGTTTCCAGATAATAATTCACGCCGCGCGCGTACGCCGCCAGAATCGCGCGATCCGCCGCGGGCATCGATCGCTCCGCTTCTTCCGCGATCTGCGCCAGCCGCAGCCGGCGCGCTTCCTCGATCCGATTCGAGCGCCGCTTTCCCACCACCTCCGCCAGTTCGCCCGCCGCCAGTCGGCGCAGCGCATCCATCTGCCACATACGATCCTGCGCCGTCGCGTAGCCTTGCAGAAAAATCGCGTCCTCCCAGGACGCGGCTTCGATGTGCGGCACGCCCAGCGCGTCGCGCGCGATCGTGGCTCTCGCCGAGACCGGCGCGGCGATCTCGCCCGATGTTTCCGGCAGCGGACGCCACGCGTACCAATAAACCGCGCCGAGAAGAGCAATCAGCAAAACGGCTATGCTCAGATTGATCGCCCGGAGCAGCGGGGAAGAGAACAACACTGCTCGATTGTACCGAACCGCTCATATAAAACAGATGTCTCTGCGGCTGATTCTTCTTGTCGCCATCGTCGCGCTGAACGGCTTTTTCGCCGCCGCCGAAGTCGCGCTGCTCTCCGTCCGCCGGTCGCGTCTGAACGAGTTGGCGGAGCAGGGCAACGCCTCGCGCGCGCGCGGCTCTCGGGCTGCTCGCGAATCCCAGCCGGCTGCTCAGCGCGACCCAGGTCGGCGTCACGCTGGCCAGCCTCGGCCTCGGATGGGCCGGCGAGGACACGGTCTACCAGATCCTGCTCAGCATGCTTCATCCGCTCATCACGCCGCGCGACCAGTTACTGGCTGCATGGCTCAGCTTCGCGCTCGCGTTTCTGCTCCATCAGCTTCGTTCACGTGGTGATCGGCGAAGTGGTGCCGAAAAATCTCGCCATCGAAAAAGCGGATCGCCTGGCGTTGCTGATGGCGCCGGCGCTGCTGGTGTTCCTGCGAATCTCCGCGCCATTCGTCTTCGTGATCGAGCGCGCCGCGTCCGCGCTCAGCGCCGCCATCGGATTGCACGGCGGACACGGCGGCGGCGGACATTCGCCCGAAGAGCTGAAGTTCATCGTCGAATCCAGCCGCCTCGAAGGGCACCTCGAAGGCTTCGAGGAAGACGCGATTCAGAAGCTGCTGGAGCTGAAAGAAGTCAACGCGCGCGAGATCATGACGCCGCGCATGGAAATCGTTTCCGTGTCCGGTCGATGCCAGCGCTCGACGAGCTGCTGCGCATCACCCTGGAGCACAAATACTCGCGCCTGCCGGTGTATCGAAGGCAAGCCCGAGCACATCATCGGCATCGTGCATTACAAGGATCTGATCCGCGCCTGGCAGGAGCGCAAGTTCGCCGCGGACCGCCGCATGCCCGCGCGCCCTTTTCTGCCTGCGCCGCTATCTGCGCGATCGTTCTCGTGGTGCCGGAAACCAAGCCGCTCAATCAACTGGTCGACGAATTTCGCAAGAAACACACGCATCTGGCGATGGTGGTCGATGAGTTCGGAACCATCACCGGACTGGTGACGCTCGAAGACGTGCTCGAACAAATCTTCGGCGAGATCGGCGACGAGCATGACGTGCGGCGCCCTCTGCCCGTCGCCGGAGCGCCCGTGATCGAAGTCGACGGCAGCACCAACATTCGCGACCTCGCGTCGCAGTACGAGATCGAACTGCCGGGCGACGCCGGCTTCGAAACGCTCGCCGGATTTCTGCTGTTCCGCCTCGGCTACATTCCCGGGCCGGGCGAATCGGTGACCTACGGCTCGCGGACTTTTATCGTGCAGGAAATGGATCGCAACCGCATCGCGAAAGTGAAAATCATCACCGCGCGCGCACCCGATTGGAGGCTATAGCGACGACTGCTGCGAAATCGCGCTGAATTCGATCTGCTCGCCGAGATTCGCGCCGAGTTCGATCGCTTCTTCAGGATCAGCGATCGCCGGCGTCGCACCTCAGATCCAGCGCATCGCGCGCGACATTTATCCGCGCGTCAAGAAGACTGTCCGTCGCCGACCGCGACCGCCTCTGCACAGCCCTTTGGGCCAGCCGCAGATTCGAGGAAGGAGCGCTGGTCTGCTACTTCTACCGCCGTTTCGCGCAAGCAATGCGGAGCCCGCGAGTTCGCATTATTCACGCGCTGGCTCGATCGTTACGTCGACAATTGGGGGCTACACCGACGGCTTGTCGCTGTGGCTGCTGGGCGCGTCGATCGCGAATGACCCGGCGTTGATCGACAAACTCGATGCCTGGACGCGATCGAAAAATCGCTGGAAGCGCCGCGCCGCCGCCGTCGCGCTGGTCTACAGCGCGAAGCGCGGCGAGCACACGCCGCGCAATCCTCCGCATCGCCGCTCCGCTGATCGAAGACGCGGACGACATGGTCCAAAAAGGCGTCGGCTGGCTGCTGAAAGAAACGTACCCGAAGAAGCCCGCCGAAGTAGTGCGCTTTCTGGTCGCGAATCGCGCGAAGACAACGCGCCTGGTCCTCCGCTACGCCGCCGAAAAAATGACCGCAGCCGACAAGGCCCGCGTGACTCGCTCCGCTAAATTTTCTTCACTACTTGACTCGCCACTCCTCCCAGCATCTCCCGCATCGTCCGCCGAGTCCCGGGATGCCTCTTCTCCGGCACCAGTTCCGCCAGCGGCTCCAGCACAAAGCGCCGCTCCGTCAATCCGCGGATGCGGAATCTCCAGCTCCGGCGCCTTCACCACCGCATCGCCGAACAGCAGAATATCCAGGTCGATCTCCCGCGGACCCTTCGCCATCCTCCGCTTCCGTCCCATCGCCCGCTCGATCTTCTGCAAGCGCGCCAGCAACTGCCGCGGAAATAAATCCGTCTCGCACTCGATCACCTGATTCAGAAACCATGGCTGATCCTCAACGTCGCGCGGCGCCGTTTCATAGATCGACGATGCGCGCAGCACCCGCAAATCCGGCGCATCGATCCGCTCCCGCGCCAGACGCAGATTCTCCGCCCGATCGCCGAGATTCGAGCCGAGCGCAATGTAGACGATTTTCAAAATAGTGTGTTCTGAATGCCGCGCACCCGCCGCGGCACCTGGAAATATTCGAACGCGCGATCCGTCGCCATCCGCCCGCGCGGCGTGCGATCCAGAAACCCGAGCTGCATCAGGTACGGCTCATACACTTCTTCGATGGTGTCCGATTCCTCGTCGATCGACGCCGCGATGGTGTTCAAGCCCACCGGCCCGCCGCCGTATTTTTCGAGCACCGTCATCATGATCTTCTGGTCGATCTCATCGAGCCCGAAGCGGATCCACTTCCAGCAGATCGAGCGCCTTCTTCGCGACCTCCAGATCGACGTGACCCGCCGCGCGCACCTGCGCGTAATCCCGAACCCGGCGCAGCAGCCGATTCGCGATGCGCGGCGTCCCGCGGCTCGCCGCGCAATCTCCGCCGCCCCCTCGCTATCGATCTCCACATCCGAGCAGCCGCGCCGACCGCCGCACGATGCTGCCGAGCTCCGCCGGATCGTAAGGATTCAGCCGCAGCACCAGCCCGAATCGGCCGCGCAGAGGCGCGCTGATCATCCCCTGCCGCGTGGTCGCGCCGATCGCGGTGAAGCGCTTGATGTCCATCGCAATGCGTGCGCGCGCCCGGGCCGGTGCCGATCAGGATGTCCATCCGGAAATCTTCGAGCGCCGAATAAATCATCTCTTCGACATCCGGCATGCAGCCGGTGAATTTCGTCGATGAAGAAAACCTCGCGCTCCTTGATGTGCGTGAGGATGCCGCCCAGGTCGAGCTTCTTCTGCAGCACCGGTCCCGAGGTTTGCTGAATGCCGACGCCCAGCTCCGCCGCGATGATTCCGGCGAGCGTCGTCTTGCCCAAGCCCGGCGGCCCGTAGAGCAGCACGTGATCCATCGCCTCGCCGCGCTTCTTCGCCGCCTCGATCGCGATGGAGAGATTCTCTTTGATCTTCGGCTGGCCCGCGAAATCGGCCAGGCTGCTCGGCCGCAGCGCCGCCTCAAACTGCTTCTCCTCCTCGCGCAACGATGCTGAAACGATGCCCTGCTCTCGCATGAAGTCAGTTACTCAGTGTCACAGGCTCAGCCGCACGCTACCGCACCAGCTTCAACGCCCGCCGGAACAGCGCGTCGAAATCGTTCCCGCCCTCCGCCGACCGCGCCTTCGTCACCGCCGCCTCCGCCGCCGCGCGCGCCGACCCGAAATTCATCAGCGCGGAGATCGTGTCTTCTTCCGTCGCGCTGAAATTGCTCTGCGAGCCGCGACGCCCGCCGCCCGCGCCGGCAGCCCGATCGAATCGAGCTTGTCGCGCAGCTCCAGCACCATGCGCTCCGCCGTCTTCTTGCCGACGCCCGGAATCCGCACCAGTTGATCCACCGCGCCATTCCGGATCGCCGCGACCAGATCCGCCGCCGCCAGCCCGCTCAGCGCCGTCACCGCCAGCTTCGGTCCGATGCCGCTCACCGAAATCAATTTCTCGAACAGCGCCTTGTCCGCCGCCGACACGAATCCGAACAGCGACCAGCGCATCTTCCCGCACGTGCGTGTGGATGTGCAGCGCGACCTCCGCTCCCGTCTCCGGCAGCGACGAAAAGGCCGAAACCGGAATCGTCACTTCGTAGCCGACGCCGTGACATCCACCATCACCACGTTCGGATGTTTTTCGAGCAGCGCCCCACGCAGATGCGAAATCATGAAGAATACAGAATAGTATGCGCCGCAGGTTCTTTGTTGACGAGGTGCGAAGCGGACGAGCCGAAATTTCCGGCGACGATGCCCGCCACCTCACCCGCGTTCTCCGCGTCGAAGCCGGACAGCGCTACGAAATTTCCGACAATCGCAACGTCTATCTGGCCGAGATCGAGACCGCGCGCAAGGAACACGTCGTCTTTCGCACGCTCGAAAAACTCGCCCCGCCCGCGCCCGCCGTGCGCCTGATCCTCTGCGCCGCGCTGATCAAGTTCGATCATTTCGAATGGATGATCGAGAAGGCCACCGAGCTCGGCGTCTCCGAAATCGTGCCCGTCGAAACCATCCGCAGCGAGCGCGGTCTGGAACGCGCCGCGCAAAACGAGTGGAGCGATGGCGCCGCATCGCGCTCGAAGCCAGCCAGCAATCGCGCCGCGCTTTCCTCCCGAAGTATCGGAGCCCGAACCGCTCCGCGACGCGCTGGCTCGCGAAGCGACCTACAGATTCGCGCTGGACGAAAATCCCGCCGCGCGGCCGTCTGAACACCGCTCTGCCCGCAACTCGCGATCCGTACACGATACCGTCGCCATGTTGATCGGACCCGAAGGCGGCTGGACCGATGAGGAGCGAGCCCAGTTCACCGCCGCCCAATGGACCCCGGTATCGCTGGGCCCTCTGGTTCTGCGCGCCGAAACCGCGGCCCTCGCCGCGCTTGGCTATCGTAAATTCGGCAGTGGCTGTTAGACTAAGAAATTGGTCAACCGTCTCGTCTTTGAGAATCTGAAGCACCGCCCGGTTCGAACCCTGCTCGGCATCGTTTCGATCGGCGTTGAGGTCACCATGATCCTCACGCTGGTCGGCCTCAGTCACGGCGTTACGGATGATATGTCGCTGCGCGAACCGCGGCACGGGCGCCGATATCGTCGTCCGGCCCCCCAATAGCAATCTCTTCAGCCTGGGCGGCGTCGGCATGCCGGAGAAAATCGTGGCCGTGATCCGGGAGCAGCCGCACGTCGCGCTCGCCACCGGCACCCTGATTCAAGCCGTTAGCGGCCTGTTCAACTCCATCGCCGGAATTCATCTCGACGAATTCAACGGCATGAGCGGCGGCTTTCAATACCTCAAGGGCGGCCGTTCACAGGTCCGCACGAAATGATTGTCGATCAGGTGGAAGCGCGCGCCGATCATCTGCACGTCGGGTCAATCGTGAAATTGGGAAAAGATGGCGCGTCACCGGCATCGTCGAGAGCGGCAAGCTCTCCCGCATGTTCGCCGATATCGACGACGTTGCAGGACGAATATTCGCAGACTGGCAAAGTGAATGTCGTATGGGTGAAGGTGGACGACCCGGCGAACATCCCCGCCGTGATTGCGGAGCTGAAGGACAAGTTCGACGGCTACAACATCTACTCCATGGCGGAGATGACCTCGCTGCTGACTCCCGATAATGTTCCGGTCGTCAAGGGATTCACCAAAGTGGTGATCGGCATCGCCGTGGTGGTCGGGCTTCCTGGTCGTCTTTCTCTCCATGTATACCGCCGTGCTGGAACGCACCCGCGAAATCGGAATCCTGAAAGCGCTCGGCGCATCGCCCGGCTACATGCTCGGAATTCTGCATGCGAGAGACAGTGCTGCTCGCGATCGCGGGCTCGCATCGCCGGAATCGTCATGAGCTATCGGATCGCAGGTCCTCATGCACTAACTTCGCTCCAGCCTTTCTCACCATGGAGATCGTAAAGGAATGGTGGCCCATCGCCATGGGTATCGCGCTGGTCGGCTCGCTGATCGGCGCGCTCTATCCCGGCTTCAAAGCCGCGAAGCAGGATGCCATCGAGGCGCTCTCCTATGATTGAGATCCGCGACCTCACGAAGACTTATCACACCGGCGACATCGACGTGCACGCCTGCGCGGCGTCAGTCTCTCGGTCGCGCGCGGCGAATTTCTCTCCGTCGTCGGTCCCAGCGGCTCCGGCAAATCGACGCTGTTCAACATTCTCGGCGGCCTCACGCCTCCCACCTCCGGCACCGTTCATATCGACGGCCGCGATCTCCTCAAAATGACCGACGCCGAGCGCACCGATCTGCGCAAGAAAACCGTCGGCTTCGTGTTTCAGAAATACAATCTGCTGCCGACGCTCAGCGCGGAAGACAACATCGCCATCGCCCGCGACATCGCCGGCAATAAAGCGGAACACGATCCGCAGTTCGAAGAAATTCTGACTCTGCTCGGCATCCGCGAGTCGCATGCATCACAAACCCCGCGCCCTTTCCGGCGGCGAGCAGCAGCGCGTCGCCATCGCCCGCGCGATCGTCAATCATCCCGCGATTCTGCTGGCCGACGAGCCCACCGGCAATCTCGACAGCGAAAACTCCACCGCCGTGCTCGGCATCCTGCGCGACCTGAACACGCGCCTCGGCCAGACCATCCTGATGATCACCCACAATCCCGAAGCCGCCGCCTACGGTCATCGCATGGTGCGCATGCGCGACGGCCGCATCGTCGAATAGCGCTACTAAAATCTCCCGGGAACTTTCCCGCCCCCGCGTTGTCTACAGCAGCATGTTCGAGCAATCACTTCTTCTCGATCACGCCGCGGGCAAGAAAACCGGGGCGTTGGCCGCATCGCTCACCGCGCAAACGCTACTAGTCGGCTTCCTCATCGCGATCCCGTTGATCTATAGCGACCGCCTGCCCGACGTCCGACTGTCCATTCCGCTCTCGCTCCCATTGCCTCCTCCGCCCCCGTTCCGGCAGCACACCCAGACAGCAACATCATCGACCTCGCGCAACAGTTTCGCGCAAGCGAGGATCTACACGCCCACCCGCATTGCCGATCTTTCTAAGCTCCCCGACGTAGGATTCGTAGAAGCGCCGCCCAGCTTCGCGAGCGGAGCCGATACCGGCGTCCCCGGAGGCACAGGCGTTGCCTCAAGCAATGAATCAGATTCTTCCAGAACCGATCCCTCAACTGAAGCCCCGCATCGCCGATCCCGCGCCGGCACCCGCAAAGCCGCAGCCAGTCGGAGGAGATGTGCAAGCCGCAAAAATCATAAAGAAAGTGATCCCGACTTATCCCCCACTCGCCCGCCAGGCGCGAGTCTCGGGCACCGTCCAGCTCGTTGGAATTATCGCGAAAGATGGGACAATTCAGCAATTACAAGTGGCGAGCGGACATCCACTGCTGGTGAAAGCCGCGCTCGATGCCGTCCGCCAATGGATCTACCGTCCGACTCTTTTGAACGGACAAGCGGTGGAAGTGATCGCCCCCATCGACGTGATTTTCAGTCTTTCACAGTAATTTTGATCCACTTTTTTCCCGTCCGAACGGGAATCGTGCCAGCGTGAGGAGTCCATTTGAGTGCGGTGAAGCGCACTCCGTCGATTTCCACCGCGCCAGCCTTGAGTAGGCGTTCAGCCTCCGTGCGCGTTGGCGCGGTTCCCAGCTCAACCAGCATTTGCGGAACACGAATCTCGCGTACAGATCCATAGTCGACTGTCACAATATCCGCCGGCTCGCCGCCCTGCCGCACCTCGCGATTGAAATCCTCGCCCGCCTGCTTCGCCTCTTCCGCCGAATGAAAATCCGCGACAATGCGCCCTGCAAGTTCCATCTTCACTTCCATCGGCTCTCGCGATTTAAGCGCCGCGATCTCATCGAGCGTCGCGTCCGTCAACAATTCCCAGTAGCGCCACATCAGCGTGTCGCTGATTCCCATGATTTTCCGGAACATAACCTTCGGGGCTTCGGTAATGCCGATATAATTCCCTTTCGACTTCGACATTTTCTCCACGCCATCCGTGCCTTCGAGAAGCGGCACCGTCCCCACAATCTGTGGCAGGCTGCCCCACATCTCTCTGCAATTCCCGCCCGACAAGAAGATTAAATCTCTGGTCCGTTCCGCCCAGCTCCACATCGCATTCGAGCATCACCGAATCGTATCCCTGCGCCAGCGGATACAGCAGCTCATGCATCGAAATCGGCGTGTTTTCCTTCAACCTCTTGGTGAAATCGTCCCTCTCCAGAATCCGCGCGACCGTGTATTTCGCGCACAACCGCACGATGTCTTCGTACTTCAGCGGCTCCAGCCACTCGCTATTAAACCGCAGCTCCGTTTTTTCGCGATCGAGAATTTTGAAGACCTGAGATTTGTACGTCTCCGCGTTCCGGTTCAACTCCTCGCGCGTCATCGGTGGACGAGTAATATTGCGCCCTGTCGGATCGCCGATCAGCCCCGTCATATCGCCAATCAGAAAAATAACCGTGTGCCCCAGGTCCTGAAAATGCTTCATTTTCCGCAGCAGAACGGTATGTCCCAGATGCAGATCGGGCGCCGTGGGATCGAAGCCCGCCTTCACCCGCAGAGGTTTTCCCGTCTTAAGAGATTTCTCCAGACGATCCCTCAGCTCCTCCTCACGGATGATTTCCGAAAATCCTTTCTTGATATAAGCGAGCTGTTCAGCTACGGGGGCAAAGTTCACATACCCATTGTAAAGTGAAGGCTGTTGCAAGTGCCCTTCCATGCGATCTACCGGGCGAGTGATTTGAGGTAAGCGAGCACCGCCTCGGCGTCCGCGCGGGTCATCCGAAAAGGCGGCATCGGTGGATTCGGAGGCGCGCCCGTACGCGCGATTCCCGTAGTCAACAATTTGATGAAATCCGCGTCCGTGCCCGGAGGTCCGCCGCCGATGCGAGGCTCCACAACCGCCCAGCCGGTTGCGGGATAGGAGGGCCGCAACTGAGTCGGCCCGCCCTTTAACCACCGGCCGCGGTCGGGATTGCCGTTCTCGTCCCGCGGCGTGTGACAGAGTTCGCACATGGCCACGCTTTCTACAATATATTTACCGCGTTCGGTAAGCGACTGTTTTTCCTGAGCGTTTGCAGAGGGCAATGCGGCCGAAAACACCAGGAAAGAAATAACTGAAAGTCGAGTCAGTTTCATCTCCATACGATCCTCCTCAGGACCACGACGTTTCGTAACCAAGAACAAATGTCGCCGAAATAATCCATTGCGCATCCGCGCGCCGCATCGACGAACAGTCTGTATAACCCTGTCCCGTAAGGGCGGGGATTTTCGGCGGCAATCCCCTCATGCGCTCTACAAATAACTCCTATTCTCCCGCACCAGTCCCATAAACACCTCCATGATCGGACCCACCCGCCGCGGAGACCACGCCATCACCAGTTCGACAAACGCGTCCTTCGATTTGAGCGGACACGACTTCAACCCGCTCCCCATCACATCGTGCAACTCGGGAACAATGGAGATGCCCTCGCCCGCCTGCACCAGCATCAGTGCGCTCGAACGCACCATGGGAAGCGCCGCGATCAGCGGGGAAAAACCGGCCTCGGAGCACAACTCGATGATCTTATCGAACACCGCCGGAGCAGTCTCCCGCGCGCACAGCACGAATCGTTCCGAGGAGAGCGCGCGAATATCCACCGGTCCTTTCGCCAATTTGTGATTCTTCGGAAGCACCGCGTCCAGGCGATGATGCCGCAGCATTTCCGACCGTAGCTCGCGCGCAAACGGTTCTGCCACGCGCCTGGTAAACGCGACATCGATCGCACCCTCGAGCAGCGCCTGCGTCTGCTCCCCCGGCGTTATTTTCGACCAGCGACACCTGCACTCCCGGCCGCTCGTTGCGAAACCGCCGGATCAGTCCGGCAAAGTGCGCGCCTAATCCGCCCGCGAAAAATCCAATGCGCAGCGTTCCCACTTCTCCCCGGTACGACCTCCGGGCCACCGCCACCGCGCGATCCGCGCTCTCCAATACCTTATTCGATTCGCGCAGAAAAATTTCACCCTGCGCCGTCAGGCGGAGCTTCCGCTCGGTCCGGTCGAATAAAGGCACGCCCAGTTCGCGCTCCAGGTCGGCCACCTGCTCGCTGAGCGCCGATTGCGAGACATAAATCGTCCGCGACGCGCCGCTAAACGAGCACTGTTCCGCAACCGCCTTGAAATATCGCAAATGACGCAGTTCCATATTCCCGATTCTATCGGTTTTTCCGATAGTACCTGCCGGAAGGAACGTCGAAGCCGCGACCGTGGTCCATCCATCCAAAAGGTAGACGGCTCCCACGAGCCGCGACAGGAGGGAGCAGTTTTTTATGTGGATCGTTAAAGTTGCGCTGGACCGGCCATATACCTTCATCATTCTGGCGCTGCTCATTCTCCTCCTAAGTCCCGTCGTCATCCTCCGCACGCCCACTGATATTTTCCCCAACATCAACATCCCCGTCGTGTCCGTCGGCTGGACCTACACCGGCCTTAATCCCGAAGAGTTGGAAGGCCGCCTCACCACACCTTTTGAAAAAGCACTCACCACGCTGGTCGACAACATTCAACACATTGAATCCACCACCTACAACGGCATGGCGGTAGTCAAAATCTTTCTCCAGCCGGGCGCCAGTCTCGATACCGCCAACGCGCAGGTCACCGCCATGTCGCAGTTCATGCTCCGACAGCTTCCCCCGGAACTCTTCCGCCGCAAATCATCAACTTCAGCGCTTCCAGCGTGCCTATTCTTCAACTCGGTCTCTCCGGCCAAAATCTCTCGGAGCAGGATCTGAACGACATCGCCACCAACACCGTCCGCACTCAATTGGTCACCGTTCCCGGCGCCGTGGTTCCTTCCCCTTATGGCGGCAAGCAACGCCAGATCACTATCAATATGGATCAGAATGCGATGCAGTCGAAGGGCATCGCGCCCGGCGATATTTTGAACGCCGTTGCACTCCAAAACGTCGTCATGCCGGCAGGGACCCTCAAGATCGGGGAGAGCGAGTACGACGTCCGCACCAACGGCACGCCGCGCACCGTCGATCAGATCGGCAATCTGCCCATTCGGCAGGTGTCCAGGCACGACGATTTATCTCCGCGACCTTGCCAGCGTCAGCGACAGTTTTCAGGTGCAGACCAACATCGTGCGGCAGGATGGCCGCCGCGGCGTCCTGGTCACAGTCCTCAAGAGTGGAAATGCTTCCACGCTCGACGTCGTCAAGGGCATTCGCCGGCTGCTGCCCCGCGTTGCGAGTATCGCTCCGCCGAATCTTCGGATGGTGCCGCTCGCTGACCAGTCGATCTTCGTTCGCGCCGCGGTAACGGGCGTTATTCGTGAGGCAGTGATCGCCGCCGCGCTCACCGGCTTGATGATTCTGCTGTTCCTCGGCAGTTGGCGCAGCACGCTGATTATCGCCGTTTCCATTCCTCTTTCGATCCTCACCTCCGTCATCGTGCTCGAGCTTTCTCGGGGAGACCATCAACACCATGACCCTCGGCGGTCTTGCACTGGCCGTCGGCATCCTGGTTGACGACGCGACCGTGACCATCGAAAATATCGAGCGGTTTCTCGAAGAAGGTCATGATCTGCGCAATGCGATTCTCGAAGGCGCGTCACAGATTTCCGTTCCCGCACTGGTCTCGACACTGTGCATCTGCATCGTGTTTCTGCCCATGTTTTTTCTGGGGGGCGTGGCCCGTTATCTGTTCGTGCCTCTGGCCGAAGCAGTCGTGTTCGCCATGTTAGCGTCCTACATCCTGTCACGAACCCTGGTCCCGACCCTAGCCATGTACCTGCTCCGTGTCAATCAGTCGCCAGCCGACGACCCCAGCAGAACCGCCATGCGTAAGCATGCGGACAGACGCATAAAGTCCCCCCTAGTACTCTTCCAACAGTCCTTCAACCGAGCCTTCGAAGCTCTTCGCGCCAAGTATCACCGAGCCCTGGAGCACCTCTTAGCGCACCGCCGCATCTTCATCCCGCTCTTTCTTCTCCCTTGTTTATGCGCCTTCCTACTGGTCCCCTGGTTGGGCCAGGATTTCTTCCCCAGCACCGATAGCGGCCAATTCATCCTTCATGTGCGTGCTCCTTCAGGACGCCGCATTGAGGAAACGGCCAGGTTGTGCGATCTGGTCGAGACCTATATCCGCCGTCAGATCCCGGCTGCGGAGCTCGACAACGTTCTCGATAACATCGGCTTGCCGTACAGCACTATGAACACCCAGCACCTTACCAACGGCATGCTGGGCGCGGGCGACGCGGATGTCATGGTGTCTTTGAAGGAAAATGCATCGGCCGACCGCGGATTATATCCGCACACTTCGCACTAAATTGCCGCGAATCTTTCCCGGAGCCACCTTCTATTTTCTGCCCGCCGATATCACCACCCAGATCCTGAACTTCGGATTGCCCGCTCCTCTCGATGTTCAATTCGAAGGCAACGATGTGGCTAAAAGTTATGAGCTTGCCAACGCCATGCTCGCCAAGCTTCGCCGCGTCCCGGGCCTGACCGACGTTCGCGTCCAGCAGCCCTTCGATTACCCCACGCTCGATATCGCCGTCGACCGGACCAAGGCATCGCAGGGCGGATTTACTGAGCGCGACGTGACCACTAGTGTGTTGAACAGCCTCTCCGGCAGCCTCCAGGTCACGCCGATGTTCTTTCTCAATTGGGAGAACGGCGTGAACTACAACCTGGTCGCGCAAACTCCCCAATACAAAATGGACGCCATCGAGGATCTGCAAAATATACCCATCAATCGCAGCACTACCGGCGTGAACACTCCCTCTGCCATGCCGACCCAGGAAATTCTCGCCGACATCGCCGCCGTGAATCGCAATCACGAAATGGCGGTCGTCAATCACTACAACATCCGCCGCGTAGTCGATATTTACGGCGCAGTGCAAGGCCGCGACCTCGGCGCGACCGGCCGCGATGTGCGAAAAGATCATCGATGCCGGCCGAAGCTCTCTGCCGCGCGGAACGTTCGTCTCCCTCCACGGGCAAATCGACACCATGCGCAGTTCGTACGTCTCCCTGCTGGCCGGATTAGCGTTCGCCATCGTGCTCGTCTATATGCTGATCGTCGTGAATTTCCAATCCTGGGTGGATCCGTTCATCATCATCACAGCCCTGCCTGCGGCGCTGGCGGGGATAGTGCTCTTCCTCTTCGTCACCCGCACGACGCTCAGCGTGCCGGCATTGATGGGAGCCATCATGTGCATGGGCGTCGCCACCGCCAACAGCATTCTCGTGGTTTCTTTCGCCAAGCAGCAGCTCGCCGAACATGGCGACGGCGTGCGTGCGGCACTCGAATCGGGAGCAACGCGTTTTCGTCCGGTGCTCATGACTGCGCTCGCCATGATCATCGGCATGGTTCCGATGGCACTGGGCCTGGGCGATGGAGGCGAGCAAAATGCGCCTTTAGGGCGCGCCGTCATCGGCGGGCTACTTTGCGCAACCGTGGCAACACTTGTCTTCGTGCCGTCGGTCTTCGCGCTGATTCACGGGAAGGTTCAGAATCATGAAAAACAGTAAAGGCATCTTCGCATTCCTCATCGCTGGATTACTGATCGGATTGATCATTTACCGCGGTATCGGATTCCGCGTGAACGCCGAAGCGGCTCTGACTAAAGAGACCGACTCCGCGGCCATTCCATCGGTTGCCGTGGTGCATCCCACGCTCGGCTCACCCTCCGAGCGAAATCGTGCTGCCGGGCAACGCGCAGGCCTTCACCGATACGCCCATCTACGCCCGTACCAACGGTTATCTGAAAGCGTGGCACGTCGATATCGGTGCGCGCGTTCAGCAGGGGCAGTTGCTGGCGGAAATCGAAACACCGGAACTGGACCAGCAGCTCCAGCAGGCCGAGGCCGATCTGAATAGCGCGCAGGCAACGCTCGAATATCGCGGAGATTACCAACACTCGCTGGCAGAAACTGGTCGCCAAACGCGCCGTTTCCATGCAGGAGGCCGATCAGGCGAAAAGCGATGTGGTGGGGAAACAAGCCATTGTCGCCGCCAACGAAGCCAATGTTCGCCGCCTGAAACAGTTGCAGGATTTCGAAAAAGTAACCGCCCCGTTCGACGGAGTGATTACCGCACGCAACACCGATATCGGAGCGCTGATCAATGCCGGATCAAGCGGCACGCCCAGGGAACTCTTCCATCTCGCCTCCATCGAGCGCCTTCGTGTTTTCACGCCCGTGCCGGAAGTTTACGCGGCGGCTGTGCGCAACGGAGCCACCGTCACCCTCACGCAGGATGCGTATCCGGGACAGATTTTCACCGGCACCATTGTGCGCAACGCAAACGCCATCGACCAGACCACGCGTACTCTCAACGTCGAAGTCGATGTCGATAATCCCACCGGTCGTCTGCTGCCGGGCGCGTACATTTTCGTTCACCTCAGGTCACCGGGCGCATATCACTCCGTCACCATTCCCTCGAACACTCTGTTGTTCCGCGCCGAAGGACTGCGCGTTGGCGTGGTCCGCAACGGCCGCATCCAGCTTGTCCCCATCACCATCGGCCACGATTTCGGAAACGCAGTCGAAGTCTCCTCCGGCCTCAGCGTGAAGGACGCCGTCGTTCTCGACCCTTCAGATTCCTTGGCGAACGGATCGCAAGTGGAGGTGAGCAAATGACCCCGCGATCTCTCGTCGTTGTTGCCATGATGCTTTTATTAGGGGGTTGCATGGTGGGTCCAAAATACTCGAAGCCAACCGTGCCCCTCGCGCCCGTGTTTAAAGAAGGCGACGGATGGAAAACCGCGCAGCCCAACGACCAGGCATTGCGCGGCGATTGGTGGACCATGTTCAAGGACCCCGAGCTCAACGCGCTCGAAACGCAGGTCGATACCGCCAACCAGACATTGAAAGCCGCCGAGGCGAATTATCGCGCCGCCCGCGCCGCCATCCTGTTCAGCCGCGCCCAGCTAAAACCCACCATCACGGCCGATCCCGGCATCGCCGCCGTGCACGAATCCGTAGGAAAAACCAGCAATGGACAAATTGTTCAAAGTGGCCCCGGCAGCGCCAGCCTTCCCCTGGATTTAGGATGGGAGCTCGATTTCTGGGGCCGCCTCCGTCGCGGCGTTACCTCGGCGAAAGAACAGGCGCAAGCCAGCGCCGCCGATTTAGAAAACGCCCGCCTGAGTTTGCACGCCGAACTCGCCATCGACTATTTCGAACTGCGCAGCGCCGACTCGCAAACGAAACTTCTCGCCGAAACCATCAAGGCTTATACGGAAGCTCTTCAATTGACGCAAGATCGCTTCGAAGGAGGAGCCGCTCCGCAATCCGATGTAACGCAAGCCCGCACGCAACTCGACACCGCCCGCGTCCAGCAAACCGATGTCGGCGTGATGCGCGCCGAATACGAACATGCCATTGCAATTTTGACTGGTAAGCCGCCCGCCGACCTTACTTTACCGCCTGCAGTTGTTACCGCTGAGCTTCCGGATATCCCAGTGGCGCTGCCATCGCAATTGTTGGAACGCCGCCCCGATATCGCCGCCGAAGAGCGACGGATGGCGGCTGCCAACGAGCAGATCGGAATCGCGAAAGCCGCTTATTATCCTACGATTAGCTTGAGCGCCCTGGGCGGGCTCGCAGGCTGGCCTGGCGCTATGTGGGCCGTTGGGCCAGTTTTGTCGCAGACGCTTTTCGACGGGGGACGCCGCCGCGCGACTTCCGATATCGCTCTCGCCAATTACGATGCTTCCGTTGCTAACTATCGGCAAACGGCTCTCACCGCATTTCAGCAAGTTGAAGATAACTTAGCCGCTTTGCGCATTTTGGACACAGAAACGCAGCAGCAGAAAGAGGCCACGCAATCGGCCGAGCAGTCGCTCGACCTGTTTCAAACCCGTTATGAGGGCGGAGTGGACACATATTTGCAAGTGGTCACCTGGCAGACGGCCGCTTTGCAGAATGAGCGCGCGGAGATCGATTTGATGCGGCGCCGCCTGGACGCGAGCGTGTTATTGATCAAAGCGCTCGGTGGAGGATGGGATTATGCGCGCTTAACTGCGCATAATTGATCCAATGAACGTCACTGTGACGGATGCCTTATTTGACCATAAATTGCACTGGAGGAGAAATGCTTTATCGAACCCTCGGGAAGACAAACGAGAAAGTATCCGCGATCGGACTCGGCGGCTATCACCTGGGCCATCCGCCCGATCCAGCCGACGCGATCCGCATCGTTCGCAGCGCGATCGATCGCGGCATCAACTTCATGGATAACTGCTGGGATTATTACCTCGGCGAGAGCGAAAAGCGAATGGGCGCCGCGCTCCGCGATGGATACCGGCAGAAAGTATTTTTGATGACCAAGTTCGACGGCCGCACGAAAGATTCGACGGCGCAGCAGATCGACGAATCGTTAGAGCGCCTCGGGAACGGATCACATCGATCTCATGCAGTATCACGAGAACATCCGCCTCGAAGATCCCGACCGGTTCTTTGCTGCTAAGGGGCCGATCGAGGCGCTGATGGAGGCGAAGAAAGCGGGGAAGATCCGCTACATCGGTTTTACCGGGCACAAAGATCCGTTGGTTCATCTGCGCATGCTGGACGTCGCGGCGCAGCACAACTTTCATTTCGACAGCTGCCAGATGCCGCTGAATCCGATGGACGCACACTTCCGCAGCTTCGAACACATGGTGCTTCCGAGACTGGTGGCCCAGGCACATCGGCGTATTGGGAATGAAATCGATGGGAGACGGAAACCTGCTGAAGAGCGGCCGGGTGAAACCGATGGAATGCCTGCATTACGCGTTGAACCTGCCGACCTCAGTGGTGATCACCGGTTGCGAAAGCATGGCCATCCTCGATCAGGCCATCGAGGCCGCGCGAACATTCAAGCCGCTGACTCGGGCGGAAATGTCGGAACTGCTCGCGAAGACCAAGGACGCGGCGATGACGGGAGAATTCGAGCCCTTCAAGACTACGCAGCAGTTTGACGGAACGGCTCAGCATCCTCAATGGATGGGGTGAAGGCTTGTAGAAAAAGCTGTCGAGGTCATTTCGAGTATTGCTCCGTTGAAAAACAGGCCAAAAATCGGCACGATTACAATCGGTCCGCAGGTTGGCAGAGGCACCGGCAGGTGGAACCGCCTGCCCCACACGACTTGTAAACTGCTGATGTGGTGTTGTGGCGCAGGCGGAACGCCTGCCTCTTCGTAAGCATGCGGGTAGACGTAAAAGATCAGCTCACTAGGTGGCTCGAAAACTTTCACGAATTGAGTTTGAAGGCAATGCGTTACCGGCCGCCGCGCGGCGGGGCGGGGGGAAGCGTGCCGCCTTCGGCCAGGATCTTCATGTTCTCGAGCGCTCCGGTGAAGACTGCGGTCTTTTGTGTCTTGTCCTTTTCACGGGCGGCGTCATCGGCCAGTATCGAGTTATCGAAAATCAAGGTGTAGACAAGCTTCGAGGTGGTCGCGGTCACCGGCCTGGCCTCGAGCGTGCCGTGATAGAGATTGTACGGCCGGCCGGCCTTCACGGTTTGAGTGTAGGTATAGGAAAGTTCGGTTTTCCCCACGAGGACTTCGGCCCCGACGGACCGCACCGCGCCGAATTCGCCGTCCTTGCCCGATGTGATGGTGCACGGGATCCGCAGCCATTCGCCGATATCGCAGAACTTGCCGACGCGCTTCCAGACTTCGGCGGCGGGACGGTTAACGGCGATCTCCAGGGGAATGGAAATGTAGGTGGGGTTAGCGACTACGTTGCTGACCGCTTCGGCCGACGGTGTCTGTGCACCGGCGAAATGCGCCACAGAGACGAGCACGACCGCGCAAAAGATGTTAGTGAAGTGATTTCGCATAATTATTTCTTGCCTTTCGCCGCTGCCTCCTCGGCCTCCTGATGGCGGGCTCCCCGCATCACATCGCCCAACGCGTAGTTGCCTTCGTGGCAGGCATATTCGTAGATCGGCTGGCTGGTCGCGGGCCAAGTCATTTCGCCGGTCCAGGGGCGGTCCCAGGTGTCTGGATCCTCCACTGTGAAGCGATACAGAAGCGTTTTGTTATCGAGGCGCCTCAAGCGTTCCACCACGTGGAGGTTCTCCGTCGATCCGCGAAACCGGGTTTTGTCCGTGAAATTGGTGGTGTCGATGACCAGCGTGTCCCCGTCCCAATGGCCCACCGAATCGCCCATCCAGCGGCGGATGTTTTTGGGAAGATGCTGGGCATTCATGCGCACGATGCGCGCGTCGTGGACCATCTCGGTGAGGATCATGATCGAGTCCGGCGTTTGCACGATCTGATGCAGATCGTTATAGAAATAGTCGGGCAGCGCCGGCGGGCCGGAGGTGGAACCGAATCCGAGCAGGCAGCGCTCGCTGAGCGGCCTCTGCTCCGGATCGTCGAACTCGCCGCGGGGCGCGGCGTTCACATCCTGACTTTCGCCCGTGTCCGACGTCGGCAGCCCACGGCCGCCACGACCCCTCTGCCGGGATGCCGCGTTGGCAGGAGGCACATGGCCGTCCGGCGGGTCGACGACGATGGAGGTTCGAATTTGTCCATCGACCACCATATACTGCGTGCCCTGGTTCAGCCATAGACGATCGTAGCCGCCGACGGCGCCGCCGCCCGCTTTTTCGAGAATCTCGAAAAACGATTTTCCCTGCGTCTTGTCACCGCCTACAGGCAGCGGAGGGCGATTCGGATCCAGCTTGGTAGCGTTTACGGCCCTGCGAGCGGCTTCGGCTTTCTGCAGAGTTTCGGCTTGTTCCTTGGTCAGTACCGGCGGATCGCCGGGCAGGCGCTCGAATGGGGTCATAGTGGCCAGATCGTAGGTGCCCTGCAAATCCGGATGGCCATCCGGTGTGCGGGCCGGCGTTTTAGCGACCTGGGCAGGCACCTGGGCTAACAGCGAGAGAGCCGCCAGCGACAACGCGGTCACCATTATGGTGGCGCTGGTTCCTGACATGAATCGATTCCGCATATACACACCTCCTCGATTATTTACTCAGCGGGTGCTTCCGGTACGGGCCGTACAGCAGTTCTTCGACAAACTCGACGCACTTGAAATCCAGAAGCTGCGCGTTCTTTTCCTGGCGCCGATAGAGCGGCATGCTGATTTTCCAGGGGCGCGTGAAGACGTCCGGATCTTCGATGGTTGCTTCGTAGGAAATCACATCCGGGCTGGTGCGCGTGTAACGCTCCACCACGTGCAGCTTGTCGCTATGAAAATCTCCGGCGCGGTCGAACCAGGTCTGATCGTTCATATCGGTTACGTCGATCACCAGCGTCTCACCTTCCCAATGTCCGACGGACTGGCCCATCCAGGAATCGGTCGGAGCGGGCCCGGGGTTCTTCAGATAAATATTCCGCACCGCGCCCGCGTACTCATAGACGAATGTCAATGCGCTGGCGCTTTGGAGAATCTGGAACGGGTAGGGCATGTAGGTCGCGCGCGGCACACCCGGCAGATAGCATTTGATCTCCGGATCCCGGTTTAACCAATCCTGCTGGTTCTGTTTCTTGATCGCGAGCGCTTCCGGCTTATAGGGGATTTCGCCGCCTTCGACCACGCCCAAGTCCCGGCGGCACCGCGCCGACCGCGCCTAACGCCAGCACCGGGGCGGCCGGCACTGGACCGTACGGCCCGGGGCGAAGCGCCATAGCCGGACGCGCTATGTGACCTTCGAGATCGTAATTGGCTTCATTCAGCGCCTGCCAGATTCCATTCAGGTCGGGCTTGCCGTCGGGAGCGCGCGGTGCGCGATACGCCTGCCCGGCCAGCGGCACGATCCCGATCACCATTATTGCCGCCACGGCGGATCTCATGATTAGTCTGCCCATCGCATCTATACTATTCGAAAGGCCAGCGTCATGGGATAATCGTCGGGATAAACAGGGGGGGCGGGTATGAAACGGTTTTGTCTTGCGCTTGCATTTGGCGGTCTTATCGCGGCCGGGTTTTTCGCCACCCGTGGGGGCGCGCAACCGAACACGGTGCGGCAAATCGTGCCCGGCGTCTGGTTTCGGGAGGGCGATATTGAGCACCAGGGTCACTGCAACAACGTGATCATCGAGATGAAGGATTACCTCATCGTGGTGGACGCGAATTTCCCGAGCGGCGCGCGCGCCACCATCGAGGACGCGAAGAGAGTTTCGTCGAAGCCGGTCAAGTACGTCTTCGACACTCATCATCACGGCGATCATCTTTACGGCAACGTAGTGTGGACCAGGGCAGGGGCGACCACGCTGGCTTTCGCGGGCGTGGCGGACGAACTGAAGCGCTACGAACCGGCGCGCTGGCAGGACGTAGTCAAGTCGCGTAAAGACGTCGGTGAACTGAAACTCGATGCACCGGAGGCGCCCCAGCAGACGTTTTCTGACTCCCCGCATGTGATCGAGGACGGAACGCGACGAGTGGAACTCTACTTTTTCGGATGGGCCCACACGCGCGGCGACGGCTTCGTTTATCTGCCGAAGGAAAAGGTGTTGTGCACGGGCGACGCGGTGGTGAACGGTCCCTACAACTATACGGGCGACGGCAACATCGGCAATTGGCCGAAGGTGATTGAGAAGGCGCAAAAGCTAGCCGTTGATCATGTTCTGCCGGGGCATGGGCCGGCAGGCGGCCGAGAGATGCTGGAGAATCAGCGGCTGTTCTTCACCGAGTTGCATGATCGAGTGGGGGCCGCGGTGAAGCAAGGCAAGAAGCTCGATGACCTGGTGAAGAAGGAAGGCGATCGGGAGGTCTCGACTATTACGATGCCGGCGGCGGTGAAGACGTGGGTCGGGTCGCCGCTTACCGCGCAGGTGCGGGATGCTTATCGGGAGATTACGGAGAAGAAGCCCGTTGGCGATTTGCCTCATTAAGTGAGCGGATTCCTGTTCAACGATAGGTCTCGCAGCGATTATCGCCGATTGACATGTACCGCTCGCTTGGATACGTCCCCGGGTTCAGAACCACCATCGAGCCCGGGTTCGTGCCGTGGATGTAGTCGGACAGCTGCCGGTAGTAGGCCAGACCGCTGTCGTTGCTGGAGACCCCGTCGAGGAATATGTCGGTCACGCCGTACCAGGACTGTATAGTGCCTGGACATCCAGCTCGACGTCGGCGGCCGGGCGCCGGCCGTAGTCCGTGGCCGAGTAGCCGACGAGAGTTATTCCGGCCGCCTGCGCGCGCTTGACTTCCGCCTGGTAATTCGGGTCGGGCGAGCTGCCCGCACCCGAGCTCGTGATGTCCATCAACATGAATCTTGGTGCTGGCTTGCTGTCGATCGCCTTGACCCAATTGGCACCCGGGTAGAAGTAAGCGGGGATGAGCGACTGCTGGCAGGATGGCCCGGGCTCGGTCACGATCCTTATCACGATGCCGCCCACTGCGAGTAGGACAACGCTGGCCAGCAGCAGTCGAAGCCGACGAGATCGGGGCGGCGGACCTGCCCTCCGACGGGGGCGCTGGCTTGCCACGTCCTTGAGCACACCAACCTTCTAACCGGGAGCACGGCGCCGGTGCACTGTGCAGCAGGCGCACGCAGCCATTATTCCGGAGAGTTCGGTTGGATCAGTGACGATTAGCGAGTCATGTCCGCATTTTCGGGGATGCCCCCGGTCAGGCGGATAAGAAAATCCTCGGGAAGTCGTCGGCGGGAAGGCCGTCCCACGGGTTGTCCCCGTCGCGGTCGGTAACGTAGGCGCAGCCGGCGTGCCGGCGGGCGGCCAGCCACCACGCGTCCGCCAAGGACGCCTCGGCACCGAGTGCAGCAGGTGGAAGAACTGCCCGGCCGGCCGGGAGCGCACCCAGCGTGGCACGCCAAGCTCGACGTAGGAACTCCACGATCCCTCGAAGGTGCCGAGCAGGTCGGCGTGGTCGGCATAGGCCTCGACCGGGTGCGCGCCGTGATTGAAGACGACGAGCCGCGCCCCGGCGTCCCGCCCGAGGCCGTCAGGCCCGCGTAGTGGCTCACTTGCCCGGCGCCGGTCGCGACGCGGTCGAGGAAAACGCCGTCGACCTGGTACCAGTCGAGGTGACGGCGCAGGTCGGCGAGGGCGTCGTCCGCGGGCGCTGCCCGTAGTTCGTGTCGACGTACCCGCACACCGCGATTCCGGCGGCGCGGACCCGTTCCAGCGCGGGAAGGCACACCCCGTCCGGCTGGCGCCCGGCCCGTTCGCCAGGTTAAGGACGACCACCCGGATCCGCGCTGGGTGCCGCGCCAGCCATTCCCATTCACGCGGGTGGCGTGGCGGGGTGGAAGTACGCGGGCACGATCATCTGCGGCCCGGCCGGCGCCGCGTCGTGCAGTGGGAGTGCTGGGTCAATGGCTTGCCTCCCACAAGGCGGCGAGAGAGGCTGCGAGATCGCGGCATGGCTTCCAGCCCAGGTCCTCGACTGCGCATGTGATGTCGGCCTCCTGCCACGGTACATCCGCCGTGCGCGGCGATCCAGCCGAATCCTGCGCAGCGCGCCCTCCAGCCGCTGATCGCGAGCAGCTCCTCGACCATGCGCCTGGACCGGCACCGCGCGCCCGGTGCCGATGTTGAGCACGCGATGCGGCAGCGCGGGCCGCTGGCCGCGGCGAGACCGCGTCGGCGACGTCCCGTACGTCGATGAAGTCACGCACGGTGTCCAGCGGGCCGAGGTGGACATCGCTGCCGTCTCGCAGCGCCCGGTGCAGCTCCGCGGCGAGCCTGCCCGGCAGGCTGCCCGCTGGGGCGCCCGGCCCGACCGGGTTGAACACCCGCAGCACCACGGCGTCCAGCCCGGCCGCGATGGCGAGCGTCCACCAGCCGGGTGCCAGCCAGCTTGGTCACGCCGTACAGCCCGGCAGGCCGGGGGACGGCCTGCTCGGTCACCCGGACGCCCGGCGGGCGGCGCCCGTATTCGGCCGCGGATCCCAGGTGCACCAGCCGGGCCGGCGCCTCGCGCCATGAGCATGGCCTTGGCCAGCGTGTACACGCTGGTCACGTTGGCCGCCATGAGCGCGCCGGATCCCCGGCGGTGGCCCCGGCGCAATTCACCACCGCGTCCGGGGCCACCTCGTCGATCAGCGCCGCGATCGCGTCGGGGGAGTCCGCCGCGAGGTCGGCGCGCCATGCCGGGGCGAGCCGGCGCGGTCGGACCGGCCCGCCGTCACTACCTCCAGGCCCGCCGCTGGTCGCCTGGCGCCGCACGTGCGCGCCGATGAACCCGCTCGCACCGATGATCAGCAGGCGCATGAGCTAGGCCTCCTTCAGCAGGCTTCCCCGGATAATGCCGAAGTCGGCGTTGGCCCGGTCGTAGTCCTCCGGGCGCCCGATGTCGAACCAGTACCCGTCGAACGCGTACTCGTGCGGTGTGCGTGCCCTGGGCCAGCATGTCCAGCACCAGCTCGTCGAACCCGAAGGGCAGGCCGGGCGTGTACTTGGTCAGGATGCCCTGGAGCAGGCGTAGACGCCCATGCTCACCCGGTAGTCGAACGCCGGCTTCTCCGTGAAGTCCACTACCTGGCCGTCTCGCGTGGTCAGCACGCCGTAATCGACCTTCACCTTGCGCTGGTAGGTGGCGATGGTGAGCGGCGCGCCCGGCCTCGGTGATGCCTCATCAGGTCCGCGTAGTCGAGGTCGGTGAGCACGTCGCCGTTCATGATCAGGAACTGGTCGGGAAGCCGGTCCAGGATCCGCAGCACCGGCCCTATCGTGCCGAGCGGGACGTCCTCCGGGTCCGTGTAGTCGATATGCATTCCCCACCGGCTGCCGTCGCCGATGTAGGACTGGATCAGGTTGCCGAAATGGCCGATGGCCAGCGTCACCCGGTCGAATCCGGAGCTGGCCAGCTGGTACAGCGCGATTTCCATGATCGAGTGCTCTTCGCCGATCGGCACGAGGGGCTTCGGGAGCCGGGTGGTATAGGGGCGGAGCCTGATGCCTTTTCCCCCCGCGAGGATGACTGCGTGCATGATGCCTCCGTACTACGCTACTCGGCTGTACTCGTTGGGGTTATAGCGGGCGAGGTTCCCTGGCTCCAGGAACCAGTCGATGGTCTGGCGCAGGCCTTCGTCCCTGGTGTAGCGCGGCCGCCAGCCGATGCGGTCGCGCAGCTTGGAGGCGTCGCAGACGAGCCTCATCACCTCGGAGTCCTTCGGGCGCAGCCGCTGGGGATCCTCGACGATGTCGGCCTCGACGCCCATCATCGCGGCGATGTCCTCGGCGAGCTGGCCGATCGACACGTCGCGCCGGGGCCGACATTGAATACCTCGCCGAGCACCGCCGACGCGGGCGCCTCGCCAAGGTCCGCGAACGCCTCGGCGGTGTCGGTGACATAGGAGAAGTCCCGGGTCGGGGCGAGCGCGCCGAGCTTGAGCTGGCGGGAGCCGGCCGCGAGCTGGATGATGATCGCCGGGATGACAGCGCGGGCCGACTGGCGCGGGCCGAACGTGTTGAACGGCCGCAGCGTCACCACCGGCGTCCCGAAGCTGAGGTAGTAGGACTCGGCCAGCTTGTCGCGCCGCGATCTTGGACGCCGCGTACGGTGACTGCGCCTGCAGCACGTGCGCCTCGCTGATCGGCACCGTGCGCGCGGTGCCGTAGGTCTCGCTGGTCGAGGTGTGAATCAGGCGCGGCGTCCGGCAGGCGCGCACCGCCTCAAGCACGTGCAGCGTCCCGATCGCGTTGGTGTCCACGAAGGACCGCGGCGCGCGAGTAGGAGTACGGGACCGAGCCCAGCGCGGCGAGGTGATAGACAACCGCCGCGCCCTCGACCAGCTGCTGCACCGACGCCGGATCGCGGACGTCGCCGAAGACCACGTCGACCTGGTCCTGTACGTCGGCTGGCAGCCCCTCGAGCCAGCCGCGCGAGTTGTGCATGTTGTAGAGCACCATCGCCCGGACCCGGTGCCCGCGGCGTACCAGGTTTTCCACCAGGTGTGACCCGATGAACCCCTCGGCACCCGTTACCGCGACCTGATCTGTCTCATAGGCTGTCCCCTCTGTGATCACTTGTCGATCCCGTGTACAGTGAAGCGGCCTAGAGCGCGTGGCGGACCGCCCTCCCCAAGCGGCAGGGCCGCGTATCCGGCCAGGACGATCAGCAGCCCGCGCAGGCCACGATCTGGCCGAGCACGCCGAGACCGCGCCACACGACCTCGAGAGGCCAGCGCCACGGCGCAGGCGAGCAGCGGGAAAACGCGGCTGCCGAACGCTTGCAGCAGCAACGCGAGGAACATCGCCCCGCCGAGCGCCAGGTACGCGCTGACCTCCGGCAGGACGGCCCAGTGCGGGCTGCACCAGCTGGTCGCCGCGGCGACCGATACCACGGCATGGCGATCAGCACGGCGCCGCGGCCAGCAAGTACTGCGCGAGCGCGCCGAATAGCGCCAGCCGGGCCCGTCGGCGAACGCCGGCAGTGACCGGGTGTTCCGCAGCAGGCGCTGTCCTCGCCGCCGGAACCAGATCAGCGTCCATTCCGCCATGCCCATGCTCAGCGCCAGCGGCAGTGAGGCGAGCACCGCGCCGGTGTTGACGCCTGATGGCCGGGCAGGCCGGCCGCGACTGGGAAACCAGCAGCCCGGCTGCGACCAGCCCGAACCCGGCGCTCGGGAGCGCCCCCACAGCTGCCCGGGCAGAGCTGACCGGCCGCCGCGCTGGCCCGGGCTGTTCGGACGCGTCGCTCCGCCCGCGTTCGCCGCGGCGGTCGAGCAGGCCCCGCAGACCGCGCGGGCCGCCGAACTTGGCCCTCGGCCTGCGCGGACCGTGGCCAGCCCGACCGCGAGCAGCGGGCGTGGCCGCCAGCGCCGCCCAGGCCGCGTGCTCAAGGTCGGCGGCCGGCCGAGCAGCAGGAACGCGGCGGAGCCCAGCACGCCGGGCGCGAGGACGACGAGCAGCAGGCGCTCGGCGCCGAGCACCAGCAGCACGGTGGCGCCGAGCATGTAGGCCCCCAGCCCGAAGCCGAAGACAAGGCCGGTCACGCGGGCGTGCAGCGAACAGGCCGGTCATCGCCAGCGCGAGCGCGACCCCGGCGATGCTGACGGCCATGCCCGCCAGCAGCAGCCGGGCCGCCTGGGCCGGGCCCGCCCGGGCGAGCCGCAGGTAGCCGAGATAGGCGAGGCCCTGGCTCAGCGTCCACGCGGCGAGCAGCGCGACAATCAGCGCGCGGAGCACGTGCGGGCCGGACAGCAGCCCGGACGCGGCCGGGAAGCAGACCGTGGGAAGTCCGTAGAGCAGGCCGTGCAGAGCGGCGCGGAGCCGGCTGTTCTGCCACGGGTCCGTCGGCGGCTCCGGCTCCGCCGGACGGCGCGGCACTCGCCGGTACAGCTCCTCGGCGAGCGCGAACACGTCGGCTGCGCCGTACCGCTGCCTGGGCGGCCTGGTCGCTCAGGCCGTCGAATTCCAGCGCGCTGGAGATCTCCAGTGGATCGACGGCGGACTCGCAGACGGCGGTGAACTGCTCGCACAGCTCATCGACGTCGCGCGACCTGGCCACCGCCTCCGCCGTGGCCGAGGGCAGGTGCCCGTTGCCGTTCGCCCGGGGATCAGGCACCGCCGACACCGTTCCCGGCATCATCGGGCGCCTCCCCAGGGCAGCAGATCGCGCTCTTTGCTTCCGCTCACGGCGGCGCCGCGCTATCGTTCAGGCGTCGGAAGCGCGGCGAGCAGCTGCAGCGGTGCCGTCGGCATCGGACTGGCCGGCGGCCGAGGAAGCTGGTAGATCTCGTCGAAGGTGTTGATGGCCGTCGTCAACGGTGAAGTACTCCAGCGCGCGGCGCGGGCGGCGGCCCCGAGGCGGTGCCGCAGGTCGTCGTCCTGCAGCAGGGTCAGGCAGGCCTCCGCCATCGGCTCCGGGCTGCGCGGGGGCACGACGAGGCCGGTGTCGCCGACGGCTTCGGTGACCCCGCCGACGTCGGTGGCGACGCAGGCCCGGCCGCAGGTCATCGCCTCGATCAGGCTGTAGGGAAAGCCCTCGGAGACGCTGGACAGCGCGACGATGCTGCCGGCCTCGTAGGCGTCGCGGATGTCCGTCGACCCGGCCCTCGAACGTGGCGGCCTCGTCGATGCCGAGTTCGGCGGCCAGCGCCTGGCAGCGCTGCAGGTAGGACTCCCGGCCCTTGCGGCGGCGAGCCGAACATGCGCAGCCTCGCGCCGGGCATCCGCTGCGCACGAGGGCGAAGGCGCGCAGCAGCGTCTCCAGGTCCTTGATCGGGTCGATCCGGCCGACCCACGAGATCGTCGGGCCTCGGGCTCGCCGTCCACGGCGGGGAAGTTCGCCGGGTCAACGCCGTTGTACACGGTCCTGATCCGCGCCGGGTCGGCGCCGAGCCGCTCCTCCCAGCGGCTGTTGTACACGTTGCCAGGGGTGATGGTCGTTGCCTCCTGGTAGCCGAGCGCGCAAGGTGCCGCATGAACGCTCAGGTGGAGTGCCTTAACCGGCCACCGGTACGGCTCCGTGCGGTGCTGCAGGTACTGCTCGCGCAGGTAGACGCCGTGCTCGGTGAGCATGACCGGCGTGCCGTACCGCCACTTCGCCGCCAGCGCGGGCAGCACCCCAGCCCGTTGGCCACCGCGTGCGCGAGGTCGGCCTGGACCGGCGGGTAGGCACAGCGGGCGGAGGGAGTGGTCGAGCAGCTGCATGCGCGGTGACCGCGTCGTGCATGGTCGGCATGGCATGGCCCGCGTCCGGCCACCGGTCTGCCCAGGCCTCGCTGAGCAGCCGGACCGCCTTGTCGCTGGCCAGGCCGGCGCTGAGGTTCCCGCGCTGGCGCAGACTCGTACAGTTCGCGCAGCACATCGGCGAAGCGGCTCTCGTGCGCCTGGCCGAGGAGTCGAGCAGGCTGCTCGATGAGGTGGCGCAGCAACCGAGCGGGAGGCCGCTCGCCGCTCGCCGTCGCGTGGCCGGCCGCGGCGGCCGGGCCGGGCCCCAGAGCGGCACGTCGACAGCGAGGACGACGTTGCGGGCAATTCCCAGACCGCGGGCTCGGCCGCCGTCGCCACCAGCGCGACCAGTGGAAGTCGTATCCGGGCATCCCGCGGATGAGCTGGTCGCACCAGACGCTCACCCCGCCGAAGCCGAACGGGTAGGTGCCTTCCGTCATCAATCGCGATCTTCATCTCAGCTGTTCCCCGTTTTCATCTCAGCTGTTCCCCGTTAGCTGGTACAAGCGAAAATCGACAGCGTTGCCCCCGGGTCGGAGGGGTATTGACCGGGTATTTAGCGGTTCGCCGCGCTAACGAAATCTGCGGTTCGCTTGCCGTTACCCCAGTCGGAAAACGGAGTCATGCATCCTGGGTAAGCAGAGATAGTTGCGTATCTTCTCCCCCTAGC